>CAVPWW010000010.1:0-13343 GCA_963709675.1 Candidatus Acidiferrales bacterium | reverse complement strand
GGCTTCGAATATTTCGAATGCTAAGTGATGATACCGCTTTATTGTCCGCCAACTCTTAGGGTTGCCGCCTCAACGCAATCCGCACACTTTTGATAATACAAATCAGGAGCAGCGTTCGCGGAGTTATGGGCAGGACCCGATCATTAATGTTGCGACGGCACACGGGTCTGCTGACATCGCCCTTAGGCACAAAAGCCAACGAAGTGAGGGCGGAACTCCTGCTCGCGATCAGTCGAGAATTTGATAGGTCTCTGGAATGGCTACTCACGGGCGAGGAATAGGTATGTTTGAAATCTGTCACAAACCGAGAGTGTCGAGTCGGCAGGCTTTGACTCATGAGAATCGCGGCTCGAGGATGCGTTGTCGCGGCGTTTTCCTTGGCTTATCGGGCGACGGAAAGAGAGTAGTAAATAGAAAGCGATCGCCATCCGCGCATCAATGGATGAGTACAACGGACTTCGACATCGGCGCCGTCTGCTTCTGTGCTTTAGTCTTCCAAATCCATTGTTCCGGTTTCAGCAGAAGCTCCGCCAGCAGTTTGCTCCAACCATTTTTTAGCATCCGACCCTTCTGGCACTTTCCTTAGCAGCATTTTGAGTCTTGTTGCCGCTGTCTTGAATTCTTCATCTTCTACTCTTGAGGCCAGTTGATCTAAGTGGGCCGACAGTCCTGCTATCGTTTTCTCATATACAACACTGAATACAACGTTCTTTTTGTCATCGAAGACGACTTCCTTCGGCGGTTTTCCCTCCGTTCGGTCGTATACTTCGCGGATTGCGGCAATGTTTCCATTCGCCGCATCACGAATCAGCCGCGCAGCGAGGGCGTCCGCATAGGTTGAGGTTGGGGGAAGATCTAGTTCGCGCGCCAGCTGAGCTGGAATTGGTGATGCCAGAGAATTCCGTAGCGCCTGAGTGAGCACTCTGGAGGATGGCCGCCCTGAAGGATTCCCGCTCCGCCCTGGCGCGAATCGCGTGGCCCTTCCCGCCTCTACGATGTCAGGATTGCCTTGTGGGTATCCCGGATTTTTCGGATTGTGATTATCGTTTGACATAACTATAGTTACCTCCTTCTTCCCAGCCTGCGCAGCGTCCAGGCCTGGTCCGTCGTCGATCCATCCTTAGATTTGCACTAGGCGGTTGAATTTCACCGAAGGCAAAACTCAATGGATGACTTTCCCATTAGATTTCTCAGTCTTGCATTCGTCAACTGGCCAGAAGGCGTAATGAAAGACAGGTATAGGCCCGGCCCCATCCCACGCCTGCACTGATTACCGGTTCTCTCCAAATGCGGCAGGCAGCATTCAGACTCGCTTGGGCCGGCGACCGGACACTGCTGGATCGAGACGGCTTTTACGATGCGATGGCGCTAGGCAGTGGAGATCGCGCGCTGGTTTGTGCGGCGTTGGGCCGATTCGAAGACGCGATCCCACACCGTTCGACTGAACGAGGCTCGAACCGCTCATTATCTCAACTGGGCAAACGTTTTTTGCCGATGTGAACGGAAGTGATCATTTTGGGGAAGGTTCCTTGTTCCATCTGTGGCAGGGAGATCTAAAGGACCGGCGTCATTCCGAGCAGCACGCTGACTTCGCGAAATTTGATTTTGATCCCTCGAGAGATCTCATCATCGACAGTTAAGGACTACTTCAGTGGACCGACACGAGGCCTGAACTGGATAGGGCTCGTATTTTGTGAGGAGGTGTGAAGATGGAAATGAATCAATCGTAAATTCCCACATGGTCGAACGGAAACAAAAAAGTAAGCTCGCTCGCCAACTCCGCGGGAATCCGTGACGCCAGACCCTTTCGCAACTCCTCAGTGAGCACTCTGGTGGAAGGCCGCCCGGAAAGATTCCCGCTCCGCCCAGGCGCGAATTGCGTGGCCTTTCCCGCTTCCACGATGTTAGGATTGCCTCGCGTGAATTCTTGATTTTTTTATAGTCATTCTCATTTGCGATAGCCTGTTACCTGCCTGTTCCCAGGCTATGCAACATGCGGGCCTGAATCTCATTGTTTTCTCTTCCTAGTCCGGCAGAGTCTTCGTTCCCTGCACCCGGAAGGTTCCCACCGCACTCGGAGCACCCGTGCCCGGCTGGCCGCCACCTATCGACAGCGAATACTTGCCCTCCGCAATGATTGGTTCGCCCGCTTCGTTCACCATGCTCAGATCCCGGTCCTTCAGTTCAAAGCGCACCTTCTGCGATTCGCCTGGCTTGAGATGCACGCGCTGGAATCCGCGGAGAGCACGCAGCGGCGCTCCCGGTACGTTCGGGAAGCTGAGGTAAAGTTGCGGCACCTCGTCGCCCTCG
Source organism: Candidatus Acidiferrales bacterium (assembly GCA_963709675.1). Lineage (GTDB taxonomy): Bacteria > Acidobacteriota > Terriglobia > Acidiferrales > UBA7541 > Acidiferrum. The sequence goes on along the minus strand of CAVPWW010000010.1, from coordinate 11,033 downwards.
CTTTTCCCCGTGTTGGTCACAGTCACTTCTGCCGTGAGAGGATCACCCGCATGGATCGTTTTCTTCAGCAGCCGCAGTCCGCGATAGGAGAACGTCGTATAGCTGAGGCCATACCCAAACGGGTAGAGCGGCTTGCCCTCGAAATAACGGTAGGTGCGTCCCTTCATCGCGTAGTTTTCAAAGGGAGGTAGCTGCTCGATTCCGGTGTAGAACGTGACGGGAAGCCGGCCCGCGGGATTATTTCTACCCGACAGGGTTTGCGCTATCGCTGTTCCGCCTTCCTCACCGGGATACCAGGATTCGAGGATCGCGTTCGTGTGTTCGTTGGCCCAGTTCACCGCGAGCGCGCTACCGTTCGCCAGCACGAGTACCACGGGTTTTCCCGTTGCGGACACAGCTTCCAGCAGGTCCTCCTCGGGCTTGGGGAGATTTATGGTGACCCGGTCGCCTCCCTTAAAGCCTTCCTCGCTGACCGGCATCTCTTCACCTTCCAATTCGCTGGTAATCCCCAAAACCAATACGACTGCGTCTGCATTCTTTGCCGATTCAATGGCCTCGGGGTTTGGCTTGGGATCGTACTTCGCCCAAATCAACTGCGCTTGCACTGGTCCGGCGCTGCCTTGCCCGTAACCGACTTTCAGGTACACCTTTTTCCCCTGTTCGAGGTGAATGTGACCGACCCGCGCCTCCGGAGCCTCATCGCTGCCGACCCAACCGTGCGCGATTGTTCGGCCATCTATCTCGACTCTCGCGTACCCGCCTTGCAACCGTACGCCAACAGTGTAGTCTCCCGTCTCCGTTGGAGTAAGAAAACCGCTCCATTCAACCCGCAGCGGATATTTGCCTGATGCTTCTTGAGGAATGTCCTGCACCTTTAAATCGACATTGTTCGCTTGGCGCTCCGCCAATACCGTTCGCTCTACTCCCCACATCTCTCCGGTAGAGAATTCCGCAGTGAGCCCTGGTCGGCCGTCTAACGTGGTCAAGAACGATGCTGGCACGACATCTCCTTCGGTGCGCAGGAACTGTGTTCCTGACGAAACCGTGATCTGCGCCTCAGGAAACTCCGCCTTGATCCCCTCCAGCACGGAAACCGTATGCGTGGGCCTGCCGTTGTAATTGCCCAGCAGGTAGCTGGTCTGATCGGCGAGTGGTCCCACCAGGGCGATCTTGATGCCCCCTTTCTTCAGAGGCAGCGTACCGTCGTTCTTGAGCAGCACCATCGATTCATTTGCCAGCGTGCGAGCCAATTCGCGATGCCCCGGACTGTTGAGTTCCTTTTCATCGACCCTTGAGTACGGAACCGTCTCCGGCGGATCGAACATGCCCAGCTTGATGCGGGCCGTAAACAACCGAATGAGCGCCGTGTCGATCTCGCTTTCTTTGAGAAAGCCTTGCTTATACGCGTCGAGGTAAGGCTTGTAGTCGTGATCGTTGTTGATATCCGAGTAATTCAAGCACTCGTTGTCCATGCCGCGCTGAACAGCGAGCGCTGAGGCCTCAGGCTGCGTCTTGGCGAAGTGATGGTCCCGGAAAATATTGATAATCGCTGCGCAATCGGACACAACGTAGCCTTGGAAATTCCATTTACTCCGCAACTGGTCCTGCAGCAGAAACTCGTTGACACACGCTGGCTGCCCATTGACGCTGTTATAGGCACACATCACTGAGCCGGCTTTGGCCTCGGTCACGGTCGCCCGAAACGCCGGCAGATAGGTGTCCAGTTCGTCGTGCTTGCTGACTTTCACGTCGGCAGTGTGGCGCGTCGGCTCCGGCCCGCTGTGTACGGCATAGTGCTTGGGGGTAGAAATCACCCGGTAGTATTTGGGATCATCGCCCTGCATGCCGGTCACAAAGGCAACACCCATGCGCGCGGTCAGGAACGGATCTTCGCCGTAGGTTTCCTGCCCGCGCCCCCACCGGGGATCACGAAAGATGTTGATGTTCGGCGCCCAGAAATCCAGACCCTCTTGGGCGCGGCTGTGGCCCGCGCGTTCAAACTGCACATGCTTGATTCTTCCCTCGATGCCGATGGCAATGGCCATACGATGGATTGCCTCGGTATCAAACGTAGCGGCCAAGCCAACCGGTTCGGGAAATTCCGTGGTGCCGCTGCTGGCCACTCCGTGCAACGCCTCGCTCCACCAGTTGTACGCCGGCACATTCAATCTCGGGATCGCCCGCGACTGGTTCGTTAGTTGCGTAACCTTCTCTTCCACGGTCATCCGGTGTACCAGGTCTGCGGCCCGCTGCTCAGCCGGCAACGATGTGTTCAGATATGCCGGTGTCGCCGAGTCCTGCCCGTAAGCACTGCTAGCAGTCAAGAAAACAGCAACTGCACTAAGAATCTTGAAGTTGCGCATTCCCATGTTCCAAATAGGCCTCTTTTTGTGTGCTTTCCAACTGGCTAGCCGGCAGATCCGATCTGCTCGACCGTCTATTGCCTGGCTCGTCGGCAAAGCCGTGGTGCAAAATCCTTCAGATCGCGGCGCCACGTCTGCCACTCGTGGTCTGTTCCCCGCGATTCGTAGATAACGTGTTGAATGTTCGCTTGGAGAAGTGAGGCATGGAGTCTCTGGAGCCCCGTGCGCGCATATTACACTTGCCTTCGGAGTTGGGAAAGACCAAAAACATAACACCAGGTAGCCATGCGCCCTTCTGCTCAAAAGCTCACACGCAGCGCATAAGCGTAATGGCTCGGAGCTTGGGCAGGCAGTTGCACGTGGAGGCCATTCGGACGTTGCTCGAATTGCAGTTTGGCGTCACTTCCTAGCAAGGCTACGGACCGTACGGGTCTTCTGCCGAGAGTAAGCGCGAGCGTGTGAATCAGCGCTTCTCCACTGGTCGGCCAGGCGAATCCAATCACGTAAAGCACGTCACCCTTGGTCGTAAATCGAAAATCTTCCGCCGTGTAATTCGCCGTGTCCGTATCATGAAACGAGCCCGATGCGACCTTTGTGGGGCCCTCCCCGTAAGTCATCCATGGTCGCGTACCGTAGATAGCCTCGCCGTTGATGTTCAACCAAGCACCAACATCTAGGAGCACCTGCTGCACTTCCTCCGGTATCGTGCCGTCCGAACGGGGACCGATGTTCAACAGCAAATTGCCGTTCTTGCTGACAATATCAATCAGTTGATGCACCACAAACTCGGGAGATTTGAAAGTGTCATCTTTAATATAGCCCCAGGATTTATTGCTTACCGACGTATCGGTCTGCCAGTGGAGAGGGCGAATGTCGCCGAGTTGGCCGCGTTCCAAGTCCAGCACCGCCGAGTGCTCCTGCATGGCATAGTCCTTGTAGTTAATCACTCCGATGTGATCGCCATATTTCAGAGAAGAGTTGTAGTAAAACGCGGCAAACCGCGTCAGATTCGGTCGGATCGACGCTTGCCCGATCCACCAATCAAAATACACAACGTCGGGACGATATTTCTCTACGAGCTCTGCACCTCGCGCCAGCCAATCATTGGCCCAGGCTGTCGAGACGTAGGTGAAGTCGTTGTTTAGCGGCGTTCCCCCCGGATTCGCCACCCAGGTATGAGCCGGGCCGTAAAATGCCGCGTATTGCGGATCGTTCACGTCTGAAGGGATAGCACGCCCTACGCCAAGGAAGAAATTGTGTTCGACTCGATGGGACGAGATGCCAAAATGCAGACCTGCGGCTCGCACTGCTTTCCCCAAGTCCCCGATCACATCGCGATGCGGGCCCATCTTGGCAGCTGTCCAATCGCTCAGCCCACTGTCATACATCGCAAAACCATCGTGGTGCTCCGCCACGGGCACGACGTACTTAGCGCCTGCCTTTTTGAACAACTCCGCCCATGCCGCCGGATCGAAATGCTCGGCCTTGAACATGGGTAGGAAATCTTTGTAACCAAACTTGTCGACTGGACCGTACCTGGCGACCTGGTGCTTATATTCCTCGGTTCCCGGTCGGTACATGTTCCGCGGATACCATTCGTTGCCGAACGCCGGGACGGAATACGCTCCCCAGTGAATGAAAATTCCGAATTTTGCGTCCTCATACCACGCAGGCACCTCATATTTCTGCAGCGATTCCCAGTCAGGACGGTACGGGCCTTCGTGGTCCAATTTATCAACCTCTTCAATGCGGGCGGCGCGCTCGCTGTCGTACTTGCTGCTCGCCTTCTGCCAAACCTCGTCAGTGCTTACAGGATTCTCCGACGCCGTCGGAGCCGTAGCACTTTGAGCATTCAGGATGGAAGGTACGATGAGCGCCAATAGAAGACCCCCGAGCTTACAAATTGATTGCAATGAGAACAACCAATGTGAACTCATAAGACCCTTTCGTCATCCACCTGATTCACCTAAACCCGCCAAATACATTCTTCCGACGAAGCCAAGCCATGTGCAACAGAAAATTGCTGGTATGTGGGACCCTCGCGGAGAAACGGTCCAGAGTGGAGACACGTTCATCGTTTGGTTCGTACGAAGGTCGGGAAGAAAATGCGCGGTTTCTACTCATGGGGTGCCTGAAATTAAGTCTCGTCTAGTGCGCGATGTTTTTCGCGCTGTCCGCTCTTCCTGGGAAAAAGCCACCGTCGGGTAGGCGATCACATCGATCTGCCGGCGAGGAATTGAGCTGGGTTTGCTCGTGGAAATCCTAAGTCGCCGGCATGCCAGCCGCAGTTCCCTGAGAGAGGCGTGAGGGAAGTGTTCTAATCAAGACGACGAAGCTTGTCCGCGAACGTCCAATTTCCATACACGGGCGTCCATAAATCTGACTGTCGATTAGAGGTTCTCCCACCAACTCCTCTGTTTGTAGCAACCTGGTTCTTCTCGAATCCCATTTCGAATTGGCAGAACGATTGCATCTCTCACTTGCGGCAAAACCAAAGAAATTTTCTGTGTCTTTGCCAGGTCTTTTTTCCCGTGCCGTGGTACTGAAGTGGCCAAATCGTCTAACAAGTCGCACTCGGGGTGCGCAAGTTTGCGCTGTCTACAGAAACATCTTCGAAATCGCGTGAAAGGAAATCGTGTCAGTCATGAAATCTAATTATGTTTCAACCTCGGGTCGCAAGCGCTACTGGGGGGATCTTCTTGTCGTTATGGTTGGCGTGCTGGGCTTGTTGGTAGTGCTAATCGCGCGGGCGGGGACTACCACCACAACGATTCTGACGCTCTCGTCTTCCTCGGTGAGTTCAGGCACAGCTGTAACGTTCACAGCGGCTGTGTCGAACGGCTCGCCAGTCACCACTGGAATAGTGACGTTTTGCGATGCCAGCGCCACGTATTGCGAGAACTCCGCGATCATTGGAACAGCCCAGCTTACCTCCGCTGGGACGGCAGTGATCAAGCGGATTCCCGGAATTGGAAGCCACAGTTACTATGCTATTTTCGCCGGAACCGCGTCGAATACGGGGAGCACTTCAACCGCGCAGGCGTTGAGGGTTACGGGAATATTTCCGACCGCAACGACTGTCTCCTCATCCGGTTCTGCAGGCAATTACACGCTAACGGGAACGGTGATAAGCAGGGGCAGCCTCGGAGTGGCGCCGACAGGTAGCGTGTCTTTCGCGGATACCACGAACGGAAATTTCGTGCTTGGGTCGACAGTGTTGGGCACACCAAGTTCGGTTCAGTCCTTCGCTCCACAAGTTACCTATTCGGCGGGAAGTCAGGTCGCCCCGTATGTGGCCACAGGGGACTTCAACGGCGACGGTATTCCAGACTTGGTTGTAGGGGACGGCTCCGGCAGCACAACGGTTAGCGTGTTCCTCGGCAATGGCGATGGAACCTTTCAACCCGCGGTGACATACGGAACGCAATCCCAGCCATTTGGCATAGCAGTAGGGGACTTCAATGGCGATGGAATTCCAGACTTGGCCGTGGTGAATATGACCAGCTACTCGATCAGCATTCTCCTCGGAAAGGGTGACGGCACTTTCTTGACGCAGAGCCACTTTACAACGGGGGCCGGAACCCAACCCAATTCCATTACGACTGCGGACTTCAATAATGACGGTATTCTCGACTTGGCCGTGACGAATGACCTTACGGGAACGGTCGGCATTTTTCTAGGCAAGGGTAATGGCACGTTCAATCCAGCAGTTACCTACGCCGTCGGAACCGATCCCCATTCGGTAACGCCATTTAACGCGAATGGCGTGGTCAACCTGGCGGTGGCGAATTCGGGCCTGGGAACTGTTAGCGTTCTCCTTGGCAACGGCGACGGCACGTTCAAATCGCAAGTCACCTACCCGGCAGGAAACAGTCCCTACACCGTTCTAGCAGCGGATGTAAACAATGATGGTATCCCCGACCTGGAAGTAACAAACTCCGGAGGGTCAACCGTCGGCGTTCTAATCGGAAAGGGTGATGGCACCTTCAAACCACAGGTAACCTATGCAACTGGGGGTTCTCCGGATCGCTTTGCCGCAAGCGATGTCAATCGTGATGGCAACGTCGACCTGATCGTAGCAAATTTCGCCAGCGACACTGTAAGCGTTCTCCTGGGCAATGGTGATGGCACTTTCCAACCCCAGATTACCTACCCAGTGGGGAATTCGCCCTATTCGGTAGCAATTGCGGACTTCAATGGCGATGGATTCCCGGATTTGGCGGTTGCGAATCGCGTTGACGCGAATGTAAGCGTGTTACTCAACGAAGTGATTCAAACTGCAACAATTCCTCCCGTTTCGGTTCCGGGTACGGGTACGCATCAAGTGGATGCCAGCTATCCTGGAGACAGCAACTTTAGCGGCAGCACATCGAGTACCATCCCTGTGACCGCATCGCCGCAGACGACATCGCTGGTCCTCACAGCCAGGCAATCCAATGTCTCGATCTTGCTGACGGCCACCTTGAATCCCTCAACGATCGGAAACCTGACCACCACGAACGAAACCGTGACCTTCCAAAATGGCTCGACTGCACTGGGCACCGGCACTCTGAACTCCCTGGGCGTCGCCACGCTGGTAGTGCCCTTTACCACCACGGTAACCAACGCCACTGCGGTCTATCCCGGTGACACAAACTTTCTGGGTAGCACTTCCAACGTGTTATCGGCGGTTACTCCAGTTCTGACCGTAACCGCTCTCAATTCCAACTACGTTTCCGGCTCGGGTAATCTTCCCGCATTCAATTACGCTATCACCGGTTTCATAAACGGCGATACTCAGTCTAGCGCAACCACGGGCGCGCCATCTCTTACCACCGCGGCAACCAGTTCTTCCGCCGCTGGCACCTATCCCATCACCGCCGCCCTCGGATCCCTTGCTTCCTCCAATTACAGCTTCGCGTTCGTGAACGGCTCTCTGACGATTTCCTCCTCTAGCTCCCAGGCCCCGAATATTCAAGGCAGATGGGAGTTTGCAGTCACGTCTGGAGATACCAGTACGCAAATTACTCAAATGGGGCAGTCGACGTTTAGCACATATCTACTCCAGGCGTCAGGGAGTTCGGCGCTGACCAACAACCAGACATTAACCACGGACAATGTCGCTTGCGACACGGTAGACGATAACAATGTGACCGTCGCCAACAGTTCGATCGATGCGATAGGAAATGTCAAAGTTGACTTTACCGTAACCCTGGCGGGAAGCACGTTTGATTATGTGTTCACGGGTGTTCTGGGGATCGGCTCACCCGAAGTCATCACCGGTACGTATCAGCGGTCAGCGGGCGGGTGCACGCTCGGCAGCCTGCCTAATCCCGGGAACCCCGGCAACCCCGGCACTCCCGACGGCTACTTCACAGCAACCTACTTTCCCGACTTCTCTGGTGCAGCCTATCAGGGGGACTTTGAAGGTCCCAATGAGGGATCTGGGCCAACAGAGGTTCCAGCCACATTCACTCTGACAACCAATGCTGACCAAACTTTAAGCGGCACTGTCTCTGCACCCGCCCTTCTAAGCGCGCAAGGCGCCGCATGTCTTGCCAGCCCCGTCACGATCGGTACGCTCCCGGGAGGCTACATTCCCGGATCTTTCGGTGCAATGGTTGAGTTATTTGGCACAGATACTGCCGGAACGCAACTCTTGGTTATTGCAATCGCAACTAACCCAGACGGCTCGGCGGCCGCAGTCGGCGAGGATGACCCGACTGACGGTAGCAACGGCACGATTAATGATGGCACAAACAATGCCTACACGGCGTTTTACATCATCTCTGGCGGCCCGTGTGACCAAATGGGCGGGGGTGATGCCCCATTCAAGCTTGTCACGAATCCCGCGCAACCGCCCAAGAAGGATCCTCCAAGGAAGCACCACTGGAATCCTTATCCCAGGTTCCGCAAACTACACCGTCATGGTTCAGACCTTGCTCACAGACGATAGGTGCTTTGAACATTCTGCTTAAGTTCTTTCGCGAAGTGTGGCTCAAAAGGAGAGGGCCACACTTCGCGAGGTTTTTTGACGTCGTTGTCCGCTCCATTGGTAACAAGATTTTGAGGCGGCAGCCGGTATGTTCTTCCCTCTCGCGATCCTTTTGCTTTGCTGAAACTGGCCAGACTCTTGTAGGTGTCTCAACTCCTCGGACGTCTTCGTGCGAGTGCGCAGCAGAAGATGGACTGGATTGCGATTGGCGGCGGCCCGTACCTTATACAGAGGCAGGCCCCGACCCGCACATCGGAGTCAGAATTTAGCCCGCAAGGTAGTCTCCTCCGCCAAAATGCTGTCCGACGCGAATGCCTTTGAAATCTGCGACATTCAAGAAGACGACCCCCGTGGTGCCAACGATGCGATCAGCCGAGCGCCACGTCCATGATCCACGCGTCGAAATATCGTAACGTGTTTTCGCGGGCCCTCCAGACTAGAATCATCTTCGGCCTTTTTTTGAATGATCGGGCGCGCGACGCATGGAGCAGGGACGGTGTGATAAGATTCGTCGAAATTTCGGGTATGCTACCGATCGCGGGGTCTTCGCGAGTATTCAGATCTTGCCTGAACCAATAAAACGCGGTTTGAGGGCCAAGGTGGTTGTACCGGGGGCTGTGCCAATCGCGCAAATAGAAATTTCAGGAAAGGTGGCCCCGCCCCGCCTGTTGCTGCAACGATGCGCGAAGTGGTCGGAGCCCGTCTGTTGGTAGTTGGCGTGAGAGATCAATCTTACCTCTCGAGCAAAGACGGGCATCGCTGGACCAATCACCAACCTACTCGGCAGTCCGTGGGCAAGATCAGAGAGGTGGGTGGGAGATGAACGCGACGAGGCTGTGGAAGTCCGATGATGAACTTTTTGCACTTGTTCAGCGCGAACTATTCACCTGCGTCGTGGGCGATGTGATGGACAAACTGGACCTACAGCACCAATTCTTGCCGCCCGAGATTCGGCCTTTAGCGCAGGACATGGTGGTGATCGGCCGTGCCATGCCCGTTCTTTCTGTCGATGTGTTCGCCGAGAGAATTTCCGCAGCGCCAACAAGTTGATGGACAAACCGTTCGGCCTAATGCTCGAAGCTCTCGACGACCTTCAAACGAACGAAGTCTATTTGACCTCCTCCCCTCCCTGAAGGAAAGGGGATTCCTACTGCTCTCAGGCACATTGCTGCACCGGAGTCGCTTCGGTGGGTTCCTGACACGACGCACCTATGGCATGCGAAGACGACGAGCAGGCTAACGAGGCGAGCCCCGCCTCTCTGATGTTTACGGCAGCGACCCAATCCGCATTCGCTTTGAACCCGCACGCGACACACACGAATTTCTCTTGCGTCTTGCGGTTCTTTTCGGACACCTGACCGCATCCACCCAGCGAGACCGGACAGGTGCGGCTGGTATTTTGCGCTGCCACCACATGCAATCGACCCCCGCTCCACTCTGTCTTGTATTGCAGTTGGCGACGCAACTCGAACGGACTGGCATCCAGAATCGAACGGTTCAGCCCGGACTTCCGGGCCACTCCCTTTCCCGGCTTCTCCCGGGTGCCTCTGGCCGAGGCGCTCAGCTTCCTTACTTGCAAGTCTTCGACAAACACCACCGCGTGGTTTTTGCTGATGTCGCGCGAAGCCTTGTGTACGAAATCCTCCCTCCTGTGGGCGATCTTGCTGTGCAACCTGCTGATTTTCGCTTTTGCTTTCTTCCAGTTGTTCGAAAACTTCTTTTTCCTTGCCAGACGGCGCTGCAACTTCGCTAGTTTCGGCAGCAATGGTTTGAGCGGCTGGCAGGAATCCCGATATTCGCCATCCGACAACGTATAAAAACGTGCCACTCCCCAGTCCAGGCCCACCACCGATGTCGAAGGGTGCTGTGGCGGCCGAACTTCGCGCAGGGTGCTGATACTCACGAACCACTTGCCAGCCGACAGGCGGACCGTGACGCTACGAATCTGCCCGAGGACGGCGCGACTGTTGCGGTAGCGTACCCAGCCGATTTTCGGCAACCGCATGCGGCTGTTCCCCTGGTCCAGCTCGATGCACTTCCTGTCCGACTCCCGGTAGGAATCCCGCTTCCCCTTTTTGTGGAATTTCGGGGCCTCGGCGCGCTTCTCGAAGAAATTCCTATACGCCCGGTCCAGATCCACAATCGCTTGCTGCAGGGCGTGAGCCGGAGCTTCGGCCAACCACGGGCTTTCCCGCTTCCAGGGGACCAACAGTTTATCCAGTTGGAAACGAGTGAGCTTCTTCTCTTGGTTCTGGTAGCGTTGCTGCTGGAGGGCCAGGCCCTTGTTGTAGACGTAGCGAGCGCAGCCAGCAAAACGGCGCATCTGCCGCTGCTGTTCGCCCGTGGGCCGCAACTCGAATTTGAACCCTTGCCTGCGTTCCATGGCGGCATGATAATTTGCCCTACGAACAAAAAGCAAAGAGTATCGACAGGACAGACACGGCACCTTCCAAGGCACGTCCATAAGCTCTTCGGTGATCAAATCCCGCGAGTGCAGCCTGGATGGCCAGGCTGCCGAGGCACGGAGGCAGATCTTCAATAGGGACATCGCAGCACAGTGGGTGCCGATGGACGGGGAGGGTGACCCCGTACCCCTGCTCGTGAATACCCTCCGAAGAGGTGCGTCTCTCGCCTAGGGAACTTCTAACGCGTGCTTCGAGCTATGGTCATGAAAAATCACGCAACACAGAGGTACA
>CAVPWW010000009.1:0-9747 GCA_963709675.1 Candidatus Acidiferrales bacterium | reverse complement strand
AGCAGGAGGTCGCAGGTTCGAGCCCTGCACTGCCCACCATTAACTAGAGCGGCTAGAGTCAGTTAGCAGCAACCTCGGGGAGCGACGAGAAATCCTGTTTTTCTTTTGTACCAATTTTGTACCAGTTTCCAGTCTCGCCATGGCGCCGAGGACGGCATCCTCCGACGGGTGAACGTACCGTGCTGAAATTGCGATAGAGCTGTGTCCGGCGACGCGGGCCAGCGTCCACACGTCACAACCTGATTGTCCCAAGCGGGTGAGGAAAGTATGTCGGAGGGAGTAGAGGACGAACGGCGTCACCTTGGAGATCTTCAGAGCGCGGCGGTGCTGTTTTTTTAACGTGCACGGTTCGATGTGGCCGGAACGGGTCGGCCCAGGCCAGCACCACCCGTCCGTGGGCATACCCGCAGCACGCCATCGTGTCTCGAAGATGTATCTGCAGCGCGGGGTCAATGGGATTTCGCGGTGAGCCGCAGCAGTCTTGCCATGTGTGACCAGCAGGCTACCGTTACGGCCATTCGTCCAAGTAAACGATCCCCACACGAGACGATGGCATTCTTCCGGTCGAAGCCCGGTATCGCAGAGAACACCGGCCACGTCAGCCAGCAACGGCGTAGCGGCCGCGAGGTAACGTGCCTCTTCGTCGGGCGTGATAACGCGATCGCGGTGCGCTTCCCCGGCCAGTAGTTTGATCTTCGGCATGCGCTCGATCTCGCCCCACTCAATAGCAATGTGCAGGATCCGGCGAAGAATACGAAGAGACGCGTTTACCGTCGCCACCTTCTTCCCTTGCGCGCGGCGATGGGCGGCAAAGCCGGCAATCGTTTCCGTGGTAAGGGCGTCTAAAGGCAGGCTTGCCAGCGGGGAGTAGGCTTTAATTGCCATCAGGCCGACTCTGTAAAAATCGCGCCAAGTCTTGAGGGAACTGGTCGACTCTGCCCACGGAGCGAATCGCTGTTCGCAGAACTCAATCAGCGTTGGGACTGCCCTGTACCTCTTCGCCCAACTGAGTCGGCACGTTCTTCCGCAGAAAGTGCGCCCGGTGTCGCTCACGGCGGTTGCGGCGTCAAACCACTGCTTACACTCGGAGCAGAGCAATACAAACTCGCAATTCAAATTCTCCGCAGCAGCATCATGCGCGTCACGCTCACCGGCGAGCCGAGCAACATGCTTCGCCTCCACCGTCTCGGCTTCGCGCCGACTACGTAGCTTCGTAGAAATGCTGATGCGTTTGCCGTTCCACATGAAGCGATACCAGTAAGTCGTCCCGCGTTTATAAACGGACATGCTTTTGACCTCCCTGTTTTTGTTGTCTCTTTCGTTCGTGATCAGCTCTCACTGCCACAAGATGCGCACAGTAGTAACTGCAAAACCTTCGTTTACGGTTCCCTAATACCGCGAAAGTGTTTCCGCAGTCGGGGCGTTGGCATTTCTGGAACTTCGCGCCGAGCATCTGGTCTATTAACACGGTCGCCACGAGCGAATCTTCGAAGCAGGTTGTCGTAATCACCGCAGCAGGCTTGCCACGTAGCTGTGTGAGCCGAATCTCAAGCTTCCATGAATTAAGGGGATATTTTCTCGGGAATCGCATGGAACGCAGGATGCTGTGTTGTCGAAACGACCAAATCTGGCCCGCCATCTCTGGAACGGTATGGAAGACGGGGTGCGAGCCGTCTTCCCCGTCGACGTAAGAGATTTCCACGCGGGGCTCGTCGGAGTTAGGGTCGACCGGCTTATGTTCGAGAAATATTTCAGTGTTTATAGGATGAGCGCCGGAACTGTAGTAACCCACCTTATCCAGAAGCGCCACCAGGCCCGCGTTGTCACCCTCACCGAGTCTTAGAAACTCGGCACGCATTTCCCAGGGGTCGTAGGACGATCCGCCTTGGGCAGGTACCCGGATGGGTGTCAACCACGTCCACTGCTCACCGTCGGACATGGTGACCGGTGGTTCCATCTTCCATTTCACCGGCGCACGTAACGCCTGCAAGTGAAAGGGAAGCGTGAGTTCGATCAATTTTGTATCTGACATGATTTGTGACTTTCCCCTGTCTTATTGTAGTGACATAGTTTCATTTGTCAAGCATGCCACACGTTTGTTTTTCGTTGGGAAGCGTTGGCCCGCTGAACCGGGGAGGTTCATATGAGCAAGAGCGAGAAAGTTCTAAGGGAGGAGCGCGTAAGCGCACTCGATTTTTTTGACAGGGATCCAATCCTGTCCATCGAAAGGGCCGCTGAATTTGTAGGGGGTGTCTCCAAATGGACGCTCTACAAGATGCTTTCTAACGGCACATTGAAGAGGACGCGGGTCGGCGGACGAGTGATGATCCGGGCGTCTGAGTTGGCCAAGCTGGTGAAGGAGTAATCCGATGATCACCGACCTCGCGCGTAAGCAAGCGATTGTGATGGAGTGCAGCCACCTGGATGATGCGCCCCGACGATTGATTCGCGGCGCACTGTTGAAAGTATCCGAGGACTGCAAGAAAAACAGGCATCGGAAATGCAGTTCATCCCACTGCTCGTGCGGTTGTCACTTACAGAAGATGGTGAAGGAGTAACGCCGCCATGATTAGCCACTTCCGCCACGACAGACTCCCAGTGCCGAAGGTTTTCTACGAGCGGCAGCTCGGCAAACTCAGCCGACCAAACCGCCGCGGATATTCACAAGGTCGCTGCCCGTTTCACCAGAGCAAAGGCGGGAAGTCGTTTTCGGCGAACTTGACGACCGGATCATTTACCTGTTTTGGTTGTGGCGCCCGCGGGAGCAGCATCGTCAGCTTCGTCATGCTGAGGGATAACGTCAGCTTCAAAACAGCCTGTCAGTCACTCGGATGCTGGGATTCGGCGCCGTCACCGGAAACAGTTCGCAAGATGGAGCACGACCGGAGGGAACGTGATCGTCACCGCGAGCTCGATCAGGCGCGTAAGGAAGATGATCGTCGGAGGAGTCTTCAGCTCAGGGAACAACTACACGCCGCATCGTGGGCCTACAACCTGGTGAACGCCCGTCTGTCTGAGCTACGCGCGGGCGCGATGCCGGACTGGCCTACCGAGCAGGAAGACTGCTGGTCGACACTAGCGGTCACTCTCCGTGATCAGCGCAGCCTAGACGCTGAATATTGTGCCGCAGCCGGACTGGAGCCCTGTGAATAAAACCAACGAAGTTCACATCGACTTTGATTCCGCTCCTACCGCGGCAATCGCCAACGACGAGCACATCCGCCAGTTCGACCAGATACCGGATCTGATGACCATGAACATTCCACCAATTGAGTACCTGGTGGATGGCATGATCTCGCGGAAGACGATCACGCTTTGGACTGGAAGCGACGGCACGGCGAAGACCTTCCTGATTCAGAACATGGCCGTCGCGGTCGCCACCGGAGGCCAATTCCTAGGACGGCGATGCCAGCGTGCGCCCGTGTTGTACCTCGATTACGAAAATCCAAGCTTCGCCGTGCGCGAGCGCCTCGATCTGATGGCCGGCGGTTCAATAGCCGGGCTCAAAGTGTGGGGTACCTGGCTCGAGCAGCAACCCCCACAAATCGGCAACGAACTCATGCTCACCATTGCCAAGGAAACCAAGCCGCTGATCATCGTGGATCCTTTCCGATATGCCCATGGCGCAGAGGAAAACGACTCCACCGAGATGATGGCCGTCATGCAGATGCTTCGCTACTGCGCGGCCGCGGGCGGTGCCGTGATTATCGTGCATCATCCGGCCAAGAGCGAGGGCTCCATGGGGCGCGGTTCGAGCGCAATCAAGGGCGCCGTGGATGTTGCCTTCCTGCAGGAGCTCTCAGACGAGAGCGGCCTGATCACGCTGAAGTGTTCGAAAAACAGGTTTGGGGAGCGAATGATCGTCACCGTGCGGCCGGACTATGACGAGGGAACTTTTGAAGTGACCGATTCTCCGGCATTCACGAAACGGTCAGGCGATATGGAGACCTTGCGGAAGACGATCGAGGAACACCCTGGCTTGAGCCAGAACGGACTTTATAAACAAAGCGGGATGAAGAAAACTCGACTGGTTGAACTACTCAAAGCTGGCAAGGGCAGCCTGTGGGAAGAACAACCAGACAGTCATTCCTTGCGGTATTTTCCACTTGTTCCCAAAACAGGGAACAACCTGGGGAACAAGGGAACAGGTCAAGAGGGTGGGGGTTGTTCCCCTGTTCCCATGTCTTTATATGGGAACAGGGAACAATCCCCCCTTAGACCCAAAATATCTGTTCCCTTGGCACTGGAACAGATCCCCCTAAAAGCGAAGCTACCAGAGGGTGAATTGTGAGCGCCGACGAACTGATTAAGACGATCGAGGCAGCCGGCGGACGCCTTTCGGTCAACGGGGAGAAAATCCGATATTCACTCCCCGAAGATGCTCTGCATTTAATCGATCATCTTCGTGAACAAAAACCGGCCGTCATAGAGATTCTCAAACGTCGCACCGCGTCTCTGCCGTGGCCTGGCTATAACGGCGATCAGCCCTTCGTTTGCCTGAAGTGCGGACTTCATTTCGACACCGGCGCTGGAATCGCCAAACATCAGGTGTACGGATGCGCGACACCTACCACACCGCAGCCAGAAGCAGTATCTCTACCATCTTGTCCGACTTGTGGAAGCTTTGCTCTGTATAGGGAAAAAGACGGAACGAAGACCTGCGAGACGTGCGGCGGTGCGGTATGACGATCGCTCAACTCAAGCGAGTACAACATGGACCGCGACTAAGTAAGGTGCAGCGTGCGGATTTCCTGAGACGGCTGGTAGCGAGCGCTGCCCGACGGCAAGCGGGGTATCTTCCCACTCCACGCCACACCAAAGGCATTTCCATCCGGCCAGGCGAAGCGGGCAATGATCTTGTTCGAACACCGGGATGAGTATGCAGCGCATGCGGTCATTGTGCCATAGATCGATGAACATCGATATAAAGCAAAGTGGTCAAAGAGGCACAATTCGGAGGGCAAAGTGGACCAAGCGATGGCAACCGGCGGATTTAGGTTCTCCTGGCGGCGGCCGTTGCGTGTGTCGCGCGAGCGCGCCCTTCGACCAGAGTGGGAAAAAATTTTAGGTTGCCGTACTTCCGCATTAGCAAAGTGGAATAGGAGCGATTAACGATGGCGAAGAAGAAAACAGTTTCGGATAACTGGGATCGGGCCGGAACGCGGCTCTGGCTGACTTACGAGTTTTGGACACCCGCTGTTTTTGCTGAGAATCACGGCATTGCGGAGCGGACTGTAAGGCACTACCTGACTTTGGGGATGCCAAGCCACGGGCGCCCGCACAAAGGCCGGGGCGGAATCCGGTTGGCCAAGAGTGCGGTCGCCTGGTTGCAGGCGTATCGATATGCCACCGGTAACGGCAGTGTCCGGTTCGGTGGACTGTCCGCCGATTTTCTCGAGTATCAGGCGTCGCTCGTGAGCGATGAAAGCATGGCGTTCTCGAAGTTGTACCGCACCGCCTGGCCGCAAGAGGACGACGCCGAACTAGACGAGTATTTATCCAAAACCGAAGCAGCACGAGAGCGGCGGTCGTGGCGGACTGGATTCCGGGAAATCACGCGGAAGGCACATGCCTAGGATTGTTTGTTCCTGGTCGTTCCCCGACATGCTTGACTGTTTTCCGAAAGTTGAACCATTCTGCAGATAGGAGACGCCGACAATGATTACCGCCGTTCAAGCCGCAGCAGACAAGAGCCTCAATTTAACCTTCTCGCGCGCCGAAGCCGACAAATATTCGATCGCGGGAGCGATTCTCGCGGCCCTTGATCCGAAGGTAAAAAGTTTCGAAGCGGAAATCTCGCAAACCATTTCGGCATCGATCGGCCGTCCCCCACGCGACGGCAATGGCATCTTCATTCCCACGACCTTGCGTCCCCGTCAGAGTTTGGACACAAAAACCAACAGCAGCGGCGATTATACGGTGCAGATCAACGTTCGAGACTACGTGGATTGCCTACGAGCGCAGATGAGGCTTGCACAGCTCGGCGCTACGTTTCTCCCTGGGTTGAAATATTCGGCACAATTCCCCATCGAAAACACACCGACCGTCGCTTTTTGGCAGACCGAGGATTCCAATGTTGATACATCAGCTGCCGACATAGTCTTCGGCGTCGCCCTGGCGAGCCCTCGGACCCTCCAATCGACGACCAGCGTTAGTCGCCAACTCTTGGCCCAGTGTGCCGGCAACGTCGACTTGGAAATGCGGCTGAGAATGGATATGAGTCGATCGCACGCTGAAGCATTCGACGCGGGCGCCATTGCTGGGAGCGGAAGCAGCGGGCAACCAGTCGGACTACTACAGAACTCCTCCATCACCGTAGTACCGTGCGGCACGAATGGCGCTGTGCCGACTTACGGCAATATTGTGGACTTGGAAACAGCGGTGGCGACCGCGAATGCTGCGGATAACATCGGTTTCCTGAGCACTCCGAACATTCGAAAAGTGCTGCGCAAAACATTCATCAATGGGACCGGGTCGCCTGCTGTTTGGAGCGACGATACAATGCTCGGCCATCCGGCGATGGTCTCCACGAACTGCCCGAGCACATTGTCCAAAGGCACCAGCAACGGAACACTCAGCGCAATCATCGCAGGCGTGTGGAGCGAATTGATCTTGGCCGAATTTGGATCCCTCGAGCTGATTGTCGATCAATTTTCAAAAAAGAAAATCAACATGATTGAAATCACAAGTTTCGCTATGTATGACGTGGTCTGTCCACGTCCGGCCGGTTTTGCCGTTGTGACCGATGGTGCACTGATTTAAGTCATGGGCGAAGAGTACACAATTCCGACGACTGGAAGGTTGCTTCGTGTGGCTGACGTTGCCTATGCGATGCATGTGCCGACTCACACCGTTAGAAAGTGGCTGATGGAGGGACGCATCAGTTACATCAAATTGGGACGATCCACACGAATCAGTGAGCACGAGCTGGTGCGATTGACCGCGAAGGGTTTTCGCTTGTCGCGTGAGTAGGGAGAAAACCATGGCAGAAGAATTATTACTTTTCGCCCCGCTGCTCAGGGAACTGCGAATAGAAATGGCGCTGGCCGCTGAGCGGGAAAGACTCAGCACTTTCAGCGGCGCAATCCTGGCGCTCAAGGAGCAGCTGCCGACGATGGCGGTCAATTTCGAAGAGGCGAAATCGTGTGTTCAGAAATATTACCTTCGGCGCGACGCAGATCGAATTGCGGCGCTGGTCTCGGCGCCGAAGTTTTAAGTAGAACCAATCCGTACGGAAATTTGGAAGTGTATGATAACAAAGGTACTTTCGGCGACGCGACGCAAAAATTATGATTTTTATGAATTTCCGTTCCGGGGCGGGTCATGGGTCCCGTCCCGGAGCGGACCGGAGGACGCGGGGGGGATCCTAACAGACTCCTCTCCCCGCAACTCCTGGGCCGGTGCCGAAGCATAATCGCCGGACGAGACGTCCGGAAGGATTGGCAAACTGCCAATCCCTGTCAACACTTCGGCACCTGGCCCGCGTTTTGAAGTTGGGACGGAGGACGGCATCACTTCCAGGGTGTTTTGAGTGTAATCGCCTGATTTCGTCAACTATCGGCTACAATCCTCCCCCTGATGCAAACCCGCACTCTCGGGCAAACCACCATAGGATCCGTTACCGAATCAAACGGAGCCACCCGCACACGGGCAACCTGCGCATCGATCCGCGCCACCGTCCCTCTCTTTAGGTTCCCCCAATGTAAGTAAATCACGCTTGACAAAATGTAAAGCACGCTTTACCTTGCTGGAAGAGGTGCTGCATTGATGACGACCAACCGAACGTTCTCTTCCCGTTTCACCCGCCCAGTCTTTCTCTGGGCGGTCGCCGCGGCGCTAACAGAAATCCTGGTGACATGGCTCGTGGTTCACGGGCACGTTCCGCGGGCGCTGGGGCTTCTGCCGGTTCTGCCCTACATGATCTTCTTCGCGGCGATGGTGCGCAGCGTCCTGAAGATGGACGAGATGCAAAAGCGCATCTGCCTCGAGTCGGCGTCCATCGCGTTCTTGCTGACTCTTATCATCACTGCCTTTTTCGGCGGCATCGAGCAAGCTGGGCTCGGCCGTCCACCGTGGGAAGAGGTAGGAGGCTTCATGCTGCTGCTGTGGGCCTGCGCCTACGGGCTTTCGGCCTGGAGGTACCGATGAACCAGCGGAGCGGCAGTGATGGCAAGAGGACGGATGGTCCGCGAGCCGGTGCGCGATGAAAAACCGCCTTCGAGTCTTGCGTGCGGAACGCGAGTGGTCCCAGGCCGACTTGGCCACTCGGCTCAAAGTATCGCGCCAAACGGTGAACGCAATCGAGACCGGGAAGTACGACCCGAGTCTGCCGCTGGCTTTTGCCATCGCGCGACTCTTCGAGCAACCCATTGAAGCCATCTTTGCACCAGGCGATGACAAATCCGCTGGTTGACGCGCCAGCCCTTT
The DNA here is from genome assembly GCA_963709675.1 of Candidatus Acidiferrales bacterium. Lineage (GTDB taxonomy): Bacteria > Acidobacteriota > Terriglobia > Acidiferrales > UBA7541 > Acidiferrum. The sequence goes on along the minus strand of CAVPWW010000009.1, from coordinate 1,320 downwards.
TCCGGTGGCGACCACAAAAAGTCACAATAACCCACACACAAAGGAGAATTAGCACATGAGCACGCACAGAGCGTTACGCTTCGGATTTTTGGCGGTACTGGTGACCATGATTGCATCCACGTTGGTCCTCAGCGCCACGACAACGGCTTCAGTCTCAGCGGCGATCGGCGATTGGGAAGGAAAGATCGATGCCAGCGGTGGCAACTTGAGGGTGATCGTGCACATTTCACAAGCGCCGGACGGGAAATTGACCGGCAGCCTGGACAGCCCGGACCAGGACGCCACCGGGATCGCAATCGACCTGGTCTCTTACAAGGAGCCCGATCTGCGCTTTGCCATCGAACGCATCGGAAGCAGCTTCGACGGCAAGATGATCCACGACAACTCGGAGATTACCGGTGAGTGGAAGCAGAGCGGCCTCTCTCTGCCACTTGTCTTCAAGCGCCGTGGTAAGTAGCGCGGGGCAAAAAGGCGGATGCGACCCCCTGCGTCTCATCCGCCCTTTTTCAGGGGGAAGAATCCTTAAATCGGCGCATCCCCCAAAATTTACATGCACCTCGGGAATCTGCACATTGATCGCCGGTTGCGCCACTGACGCACGGGCCGATGACAGGCTCGGCTCGCCAACTGTCGTAATATCCCGATTACGCTCACTGAGGAATGTGCCTTCGGAGTACCGCGCTCCGTCACGCCATGGCCGGAGTCGCAGACCTGCAGGCGCGGCGCTAGTGGTATTGACGTAATTCGGGAACAAGCGTGATAAGGGGGCATGGCGCCTGACGCGAAATCAAGCCATCGGCAAAACATACGCTCCGAGGCTGTTTGCAATTCTGCTAATCCTTTACAACTTTTCTACCGTCGGCAAATAGAACTGGCCCTCCACGAAAACACGCCAGACGATCGGGAATGGATCGAGGCCAGGCTTGATTGGACGCGACTACCGCTCGAGCAGCGAATGCAAAACTGGGGTGCACCGGCGCCGCCGGTAGATCTGCGCCGGGAAGTTTATGACTCGTTCGAATTTGCCTGTCGGGTAATCGGAGAATTGCCAGACCAGGTAAGAGCTCGAGGATTATCCACGGCGAAACCCTGGCATGCGATACACCACCACGGACGGGGAAAGAACGCGTGAGGCTAGGCGTCGCGGCACGGATGACCCCTGGGAAATTTGTACCAATTTTGTACCAATCCCTGTTTGTTTCTTTTTGTATCTGTTGCGGGGCTAGTCTCTTGAACCCGCATAAACACTAGCAAATCCAAAGAAGTGCAAAGAAATACAAACGCTGCCAAATTATTGATTCCTCGTGGGGGCAGTACTTA
>CAVPWW010000008.1:0-280844 GCA_963709675.1 Candidatus Acidiferrales bacterium | reverse complement strand
GAAGCGAACCGCGCCCAAGCTGCAAACTAAATTCCCCCGGCTTGATGAGGCGTTCGAATGAACTCGCAACCCGAAATGCTCGGAAGCACGCGAATTATGTAAAAGTTTTCTTCGCGGGAAGTCTGCCTGTCTCGAAGCGGATGCAATTAGGAAATTCTGGCGGAGAGTGGGGACTCCGAAGCCGAATGCTCTGCGCTCATGGACTGGTCAGGGGTTTTCAACTGCCCCAGTTGGGATGATGCGCTGCGTCGATTTTCCAGTGGCCCTCTCTAGCGCGGATGCATAATGCTCCTGTGTTTGCACCGCCGAACACATTCCCGCTAGCCACAAGGCTGTAACATCGGCAGCAGGCAGCCCCTGCAAAGGAGGCCGTTAATGGCTTGCAAGATACACTGTGCCCATTCCGCCGCGGCCTATCTCCCTGAGCAACCGATAGGATCCCAATCGGGTATCGAGCGGCGAAGATTCGCCCAGCATCGAGGCGACTTCCGATTGGATGGCTGCGCACACCGCGGCGTCGCCGGCAGTGTCCGCACGCAGAAGCGACTCGACCTCCATGCGTGCTTCGGGGTCGCTGCTACACATCCGATCCAGGAAAGCGGCGCGCTCTACTGGATGCAGGTCGGCGGCCCCCAGGAAGATCTCTTGAATCCGGTCCCACTCTTCGTCTGGCAAGGCGTTTTCCTCAGCCTAAAATGCCCTTCTAATTGGTATAGGCGTAAAAGGGCACCGGATTTTGCGGCCGGCGTCAAGTTTTTTTCTCGGGCTCGGCAGTCCGGTCCAACGCTCTCTGCAACCATGCCTGCCCGACACGCAGGTGCCGTCGAACCTGGGCAGGGGTAATTTTCAGAACTTCGGCGGAATCCTCGGCCGTCATGCCCCCGAAGAATCGCATTTCGACCAGTTGCGCCTTCAACGGATCTTTGCGCGCCAGCTCCTGAAGTGCATCGTCAACAGCGATCATTGCAGAAGGCCTTTCTGCCACCAGTTCAGCGACCTCATCAAATGGCACCTTGGCCGCTTTCCCGCCGCGTTTTTCAGCGTTACTCGCACGTGCGTGGTCGATCAAGATCTGGCGCATGATGCGCGCCGCCACGCCCATCAAATGGGCTCGACTGTTGTAATCCGGCTGGCGCTCGCCGCAGCCGATTCCTCCCGCGCTAGCGACTGCATCCCCGTGTGGCTGAATAGCTGCGTACGGCCCGCGGAGCCTGGGGCGCGAACCCCGATTCCTACTTTCCGATGGTCGGATGAAGTTCCATCACAAAAGCCCGTCAGAGGTCGCAAGAAGCCGGGGCCGATCGTTCACCGCACTTCACGAACCGTCATTATTCGCATTCCCATCGCACGCCCTTGGTTCTCGTCCGGAGAGGACGAACGCCTTGGCATTGTACTGTGGCCTCCGGACTTCTTCTCGCAGCGTCCCGAGATGTTTGAAAAAGATGAGATCTGGTTCAAAGGGTCTTGTAAAGACGAGAAAGGAATTGCGACTCAGGGCAGAATAATGAAATTGAGTAACTTCCAGGACGAAGATCTTGGGCCCGGTGGCAAATTTATCACGCGCTGGGGCGGCGATCCAACCCGCTTTCCGGCGGAAAGACTCGCATCCTCCACACTCTGGCCATCCGGCCGAGCCTCTCTCATGCCTGCATCGGCGCTCCTTGATTTGTCGCAGGACTCCGGCACTGGCTTCTTTCCGGAACCGGTCTCCAGAGTATCGATGCCGATTCGCGTAGAGGAAAGTACCGGTAAACGGCAGAACGAGAAAAGTGGCGACATTCCTACCCTTGACGTCTCCCTGGTGACCTACCGGCCTAAATTCGATATTTCCGAAGAGCAATGGTATGTCGATGTCGCTCTAGCGCACCCGCGCGAGGCTCAACCCTTCGTCCGGCTGGGCCTCGTCCGGTACCAGCCGCACGCGACCGATGACCTGCAGGTTTCCTATCCGGTAGTGCAATGGACCCAACTTCTTCCCCGACGTACCGTCGAGGTGCAAAGATCTGGCCTCACTGTGACGATACGCGTCGAGGGCCTGGCCACCTCGCCCCACGACTCGCTGATCGAGGGAAGCTTCAAAAATCCTCATGAAGTGCCGCTCTCATCGGACGAGCAGGAAAGGTTTCCGACAACCCGGATGACCGCTCGTATAATCCGAGAAGCAAGCCTTCCACTCGGCGTCGCGACGCGGAGTACTGAAGTCTTCCGCTGTCCGGGACTGCACCCTGCCACGGAGATCGTTTTTTCTGAAAGAAACACTACTTACAGTAAAAAACTCAACGAAGGGATCTACGAGGCCGTCTGGCAAGAAACGTTAACCTTGGACAAGATGGACCTGAAGCATGCGAGCTATTTCGTAATCGTGGAGGAGCGGGATCTGCGGCTACCCGCGACTTACGCAACCGAACCTGTCAGTCCCGACCGGGCTGTTGGCAACTCCTGTGACGGCACATTCGATGAAGGCCTTCTTGTAGAGTCAGGGCACCGTTTCTTTGCAAAAATCCCACTCTAATAGTGATAGTCCGGGGAATCGGCCCGGTTGCCTGAGGCACAATGACTGCAAAACTGGACTTGCGTCCACGTGACTTGCTGTGAATCAGTACTTCTTCAGCCAAGTAGTACCGATCAGAGGGCGAGCCCGTTGCGCCTGGAGCCCGCATATATAAAGGGCCGGCCGAAAGTCGATCCGAACTATGCCGCTCGATTGTAACGATGGTGCAGCCCTCCGAGCCGCTCCTGTGAAAGGACCCGACCCGAAGCTTCGCAACGAATTCTGCCCTCAGGTGTCCCGTTCTCAAGTCCGAGATGGTTGCGGTCCTCATGATGGTAACGAACATATTCCGAGAGCAATCGCTTCAGATGGTGTTCATTCAGTGCAACCATGTGGTCCAGTAGGTCTCTTCTGCAGCTTCCCACCCGGCGCTCCGCGATGCCATTCTGACAAGGACTGCGGAAGGAAGTTCGCTTGGGAATAATCCTCGTGGCTTTCACCGCTGCGATCACTTCGAACCCGAACTTCTGATCCCGATCAAAGATCAGGTATTTGCGAGACGCTTCAAATGGAAATGCCTCGCGCTGCTGCTGGATGATCCAAGCGCTCGTCGGATGCTCTGTGACGTTGACGTGCAGGATGCGCCGACGATCGTGGCTGATGATGGAGAAGCAGTAGAGCACGCCGAACGCAATCGTTGGCACCGTGAAGAAATCCATGGCGGCAATCGCTTCCCGATGGTTGCGAAGGAAGGCCAGCCAGCGCTTAGCCTGGTCAGGACCTCTCGGCGCCCGCTTCATCCAACGGGAGATGGTTCTCTCGGAAAGATCAAAACCGAGCGTGCGGAGTTCCCCATGGATCCGCGGTGCTCCCCAGGTTGGGTTCTCAGCAACCATCTGGAAAATCAATTCTCGAATCTCCTTCGGCGTCTGTTTCCTTCCAACCTGTCTACGGACTCTGGAAATTAGCCTCCAGTACATACGAAAACCTGCCCGGTGCCAGCGGACGACGGTTTCAGGTGTGACGACGAGGAGAGCTTGTTTCCATCCTGACCAGACCCGCCGAGCGATTACCCAGAAGAGCTTGTCGAGAAGTCCGAGACTCGGGCGAGGATGTCGATGCTTCAGCATGACGAGTTGCTGACGCAGAGCGAGATTCTCGAGAAGGAGACTTTGCCGCCTGCGAAAGAGGCGGACCATCATGCCGAAGCAGAGCCTGATGAAGCGCACCATGGTCAGGATTTATAACAAAACGGTGGTGAGATGGCAGTAGCTATATTATTGATTTCACGGTCGGCTAGAGTTTTGGCGAACCACAACAGTCGGAATCCTTTGCGGTGCCAAGCGATGACAGTCTCGGGCTTGACGATGACCAATGCCGAACGCCAGCCGCTCCAGAATCGTGCGAGCCATACCCACAGGAATCGATCCGCGCGACTCAGGCGCAGCCGATGTCCACGGCGTGAGCGCTGGAGGACCAAGAGTTGATGTCCAAGGGGAAGAATTTCAGCTTGCAGCTGTGCTCAAGTTTGAAAGGCTTGCCGAGCAGAGGAAAACAGCGAGAGGATGATTGTGAGCATGTTGCCGAAAAGCTACAGCGACGGCGGTCTAAATTCAACCAGTTCAGTCAGAACGGAGTTTTTGGTAGGGACAGGAATGCACTTTAGTGGTCGAACACTTTAAGGTCCTTGTCCAAGGTGATGTTAAGAACCTCGACCCGGCACGTCCACGGGACTACCCACTACGCAGAACCGAACAATACGGAAGCATGTTCAACCCGGGGCGTAACTTCCCGGTGGGACTCGAACCTCCAACACGTTGATTTCTTGTATGCTCCATCAGACTTCGTTGAACGAACCTAGCCTGTTGTGATGCCAAGAAGTTTGAGAAATACATAGAATTTAAAAAACCGTAGCCCTGCCTCACGGGCCTTCTGATTGACCCATTTTAGGATATGCGCGTACGCCCGCTCTACCGGATCAGCTCCATGGCGCGTTCGGCAGGATCGCGGTCTGTCACGAAAATGTAACGCAAGTTGCAGAAAACGGCGGCTAAATTGCCGCAAACAATAATAAAGAAAGGAGAAAGCAGGTTGCGGGAATTTGCCCCAACTTGCTGATTCCGTTCGATTAGCCACTCCTCTGGCAAGATTTAGCAAAGCGGGTCGAACGGCTACGAACCAGAAGGTCGGGAGTTCGAGTCCCCCCGGGCGCGCCATTATTTCCTGGGTCCTCCAAACCGACCGAAACTGTCGGACTTGGCGCTCGCGCTTTTCACGCGGATCTGTACAGGTTCCAAGCCTTCGCTCGGCTCCTGAAGAATACTCAAAGAGATACTTATCCCTGCTCACGGGCTGCCCTCCCCGCTGTCGGTACCGCCAGTTGCCGCAGGCGCCTGCTAATGGGACTTGGGATAGAACAACCTACCTGGCTCAAAATTGAGCATAATCGAGGTTGTCACGTTCGTTGAAGGACGAGGCTGTAGGATAGGAAATAGCCACCGTTCATATTGCACAGAAGCGGAGAGACTCAGATTCGAGCGCAGCAAGTAATCGCCTTGTGCGCCCATGTCCGTCAACGTGCCACCACCCGGGACGAACTGCTGACTTACCTTTTGGTGTCGGAAGTTGAATTGCAGGCGATTACGCGCGCTGAACCAGTAATTTGTCCACGCTTGCGCTCCTTGACCTTCTCGACCAATCCAACTTCCCCACAAGTACCCGTTGCTCGTTTGGCCATTTGGGATGAGCGTACTGTAATAGAAAAACCCGTGACTCAGGTCCCCGCCAGCTGGCACATCGCTGTAAACACCTTCGACACGAAGATCGAGCTTTGGGATGCGGGGCACATGCGATAGATACAGACCTGCATGAATGGCTGAGCGATCAAGGTAAGCAATCGGTGACAACTCGTCGTCGCTAAACGCATCACCGTAAAATGTGAGCCAGTTGCGGAGTTTGGGCAGGCGATAGGACCAGTTCAGCCCTGACTGCTCATCGCCCGGGTCCGTACGCGCCCCGGTTGGCGGACCGCTGGTGCTGATATCGAAGAGTGCCCTCCCGAATTCGCCGAGTGTGAACGGTATGCTTGGTCCTCCAAATATATCGTTGCGGGACACTGAGAATTCGAAATTTGCTGTTGGCTTAAAACTGAGTTGTTCGCCGTGGATATAAGGCTGCGGACTAAGCGGTTGCAGAAAGTTCCCGCTGAAGATGCCCGTAGCATTGTTCTCAAAATACTGTCCGCGCAACTGTCCTACAAAGAACTCCGCTCGCATCGGGCCAAGCCACTTTAGAATCCATGGCAGCGTGAGCGGCAACACCCGGTTGATACGAAACATATTGAGTGGCGCAGCGTTATTGCTCCATATCAGAGGACCACCTTCGCCCGGTCCCCACAAAAGACTCTGGCGGCCAAAGGAAACCTGCCAGTTCGAGATAGCAAAACCCACATACGCTTCGAGCGGGTAGAACTGACTCACCGAAGATTTGACCGTGTCCGGCGGCAACCCTGGAAGGAAGTCTATTTGCTGAATAAATTGACGTGCTTGGAGCGGCAGGGCGGGTATGCCTGGCGCGGTCTGCAATTCGCCGCGTCCGTATGCGAACCAATGGCCTTCCGTGGCGTATCCCGAAATCCCGCTTACGGTGCTCCAGCCTTCGCCGTACGGACGTCCATAATCGTTAATCTGCGTCTGCGCAAAATGATAGCCATCGTTTAACGGCATTCCTGAAATGTACTCCACGCGCGTGTAAACAGACTCCACGTGGAAGACTTGGTTGTCACTGTCTCCCAGTTCACCAAGCTCGTAGCGAAATTCCCGCGAAAGTGTGGCCAGCATCTGCGTAGTTTCTCTGTTTTCCTCTCCCCGGCTCTCAACCTTCTCTTCTCCTTCCACTACTAAGCGCGCACACTCCCGGCGCGTCCAAGGGCGAAGGCCTGCAAATCCACTATCGATCAAACCAAGTGCCATCAAGCGATCAAAAATCGGGTAGATCCAGCTATCGAGGGGAACGTATGGGGACCCCTGATTCCCTGGTGAGAAAGTTCCATCGCCACGAAACACTTGGCTGATCGATCGCCATGGCTGGCCACCGAGCTCGACATCGTGATGTTGGCTATAGATATTCTGTGCGACGAGGTTACCGATGGCACTACCAACGAAGACGTCTGAGGGAAAATGTTGTCGAGCCCTGTAACGCGAGTAATCCACCAAAGAAGCCAGGCTATAGACCAGAATTTTTGTTAGCGGTCCCGGATACTCATGTGCCACGACACCTGCTACAGCCCAGGCAGCCGCGGCATGTTCCGAAGGAAAGGAGTCCCCTCCCTTGAAAAACTGTCCTTGGCCGTCGTCTTGGAAAGGACGCTGGCGGCCAAGTGGGTATTTCATCGCTTCGACGACCACCAAGCTATTTACTGCGGCTTCTCCGGCGAGGAAACCGGTTTCGCGCCAGTGCGGGTTGTGCTTCGGATAACTCAACAACCACATGGCCCCCGCAGAACCAAGAAGCGCACCAACAGCCACATTGGAAGCGGTGTTGTAGTGACTAGTGGTCGTTGGATTGTGCGAGATATGCCCACTCATTTGAGCGTCCGTCGTTAACAGCCCTGCGGTGACACCGCTAAGAGGTAATAGCCAGTTCACGTCCTGCCAGCGAAGCCGAGCCGGGCTTGTCCAGATTTGCTTTTGGTCAAGCAAGAATCTCCAAGAAAGTGCCTTGAAACCATCAGGCAAGGTCGTCGAGGTCTCCTGATCTTCGCCCTTGGTGTCGGCCTCGCCATTGGGTACCTGTTCCTGCTGATCTTCTCCCGCTTTCTTAGCTTCCGACTTCTCACCTTTTTGCGATTCCTGTGAGAATACCGGGGCATTGCCCATGGCTAGCAAACCAAGCGTTAGGCACATGACTAGTTGTACCCTTCTTCGTATCAAACTCTTCTCCTCTTGACCCTCGTGAACCTCGGGGCCAGCTCAACGATTAGGTCTGGCTTTCTGAGTTGAAGGGCTTCCCTTCGGGTTCAACTTCACGCTTACGTCTAGTGCGGCTGCCCCCACCAAAACGAAATTCAAAGCTGTTTATTGGTTCATGCTTCGCGGTGCAATCGAATCACTCGTTCTTACGAGTTAAGCCCAGAGAACTGCAGCTGGAATCTATAAAGCATGACGCTTCGTTGCAGATACCTATCTTTTGGACACTCAGGCCTATCTTTTGACCATTGGTGCCTAAGTGTTGCGGTAGGGGCGACCATTGTCCGAGAGGGCATAGGGTGGGTCCGGGGACTCGCGTGTTTCAAGCACGGGCTGAATCACGAGAGATTCTTGCAGTTTCCGGCGCGCAGAACGACCTGGGGACAGCCGAACTAGAGCTGATCTCGATATTGCTCCAGCGCCACTCGAACCAATTGGCTGCGGGTTCTGACGCCCGTTTTCGTAAACAGTTGCTGCAATGAGGCCTTCACGGCGGTTTCAGAGATCTGCAAGCGGTCAGCAACTTGCTTGTTGGCCAGGCCCTCAAAGACAAACGAAAGCACCTGCCGTTCGCGCTCGGTGAGCCTAACACGAGCTTGGTCAGCGCTGTGCTCTTCGCTTTGCTGCAACACTCGTCGCAGCATCTCTTGATCAAACAAAGCTTTTCCTTCCATCGTGTTACGAATTCCCTGGATCAAAGATGCGGGGGACCCGTGTTTCAGGAAAACTCCGCTGATCCCCTTGCGGATCAAGCTTGGAACCTCCTTGTCGTTAACGCCTGCGGTTACCAGCAGCACCTTGCCCTCAAAATGCACCTTCCGAAGCGAGTCCAGAAAGTCCGCGCCTTTCTCTTGTCCTAGATCCAGATCCAGAAGCAGAGCATCGATACCTTCCGATGACTTTACGATTCGGAGCGCTTCGGCGCCGGTTCCGCAGTTAGCAACCACTTCAAACCCCGGCTCCGCCTGCAGCAGGCGCGCGACACTTTCGCGAAACAGGGCATGATCATCAAGAATCAGTAAACGGATGGTTTTCTGGCCGGCTTTAACCATGTGACGCTTCCAACCTATTGGGTACTCTAGCCAAACTCACCGCGAAGCAACAACCTTCCGTCCTTGGTTCGAACGTCAGATCGCCACCGCAACTCCGGAGAATGGCTCGAGAGACATATAATCCCAAGCCTGTCGCATCGGCGCCCTGCTGGAAGGGCTTGAACAAAAGCTCTGGCGCGGCCACGCCGACACCAGTATCTTCAAAGTGAATGACCACGAAATCCGCATCAACGGAACTGCTGAGCGTCAGCTGCTTCTTCGGAGTCTTGGCCATGGCGCGCAGGCTGTTCAACGAAAGGTTTAGAAAAACTTGAGCCAGCCCGTAGCGGTCCGCGAAAACGAGAGGCAGATTCTCTTGTAGCTGCCACACGATCTCAACACCTGCCTCTTTGTACGATGGTTCCAACAGAATGCGCAACTCATCGAGGATGCTGGATAGTTCAATTGCGTTCAAGTGTTGGTCTATCGGTGGTCGCAATTCCATCGCTGAAAGTTTCCCGAGCCCTTCGATCAAAGTGCCAAGTGCGCGAAAATCTTCGTTGTCCTGCAGGCCCGGCAGGCGGGACAGATTCTTGTGCACCATGAGTACTGCCCCGGACATGTTCCGGATCTCGTGTGTGACCGCACTCATTAAGATGGTGGTGTTCTTCAGGAGGTGATCCAGGCTAAGGTCCTCGCGATCCCTCAGTTCCTCAGAAAGATCGACGATGATTGCTGCCAATCGCGGGCCTCGAGCAGTGGTGTAAGTGGAGAACCACACGGCCGCAAGGAAAACCTCTCCATTTTTGCGTTTAGCACGGCACCGCAGTTCGGTACGAAACTGCCGCGAGCGTTGCGTTTGTACTGCGGCCTGTAGCGCTGGCAGAAATTCGCGGATGGGCTGGCCCACAATGGAATTAGCGCCCGGCGATAGCAGATTCTGGCTGGCTTCGTTGGCCAGAAGAATGGCTCCGCTAGAATCGATCGTAACGATCGCAACAGGGCTACTCTCCACCAGAACTTGCAACTGCTCCTCGATCTCTTTGCGCAGTTCAACTTGCTTCTCCACCTCCGACAAATGGTCCAGGGCCATCTGGCGATTCCGAATAATCTCGGACACGAACAGGCCGGTGCCAGAAAATCCGGCGAGCGCCATGAACAGCCGGTAGATGGCCTCACTGGATGGTAGTTCGCTGAACAATTCCTGGAGCACCGAGCAGACCAGCGCCACGAAAATAATTCCCCAACGCGGCAAGAAGCCGGCGACCAAGAGAATCGGGAACAAATACAGAAATCCGATGGAAATGAACGGTTTCGTCTGCCAATCGATCAGCGCTATCGCCACCACAAGAATAACTGCGGTGATCAAGAACCGCCGGCGGTTCCGCTCCGAATAGATCGACGAGAATTCCATAGAGTGAATGCACAATCTTAGAACAGCTGCGAAATTGTGTACCCCCAAGTGTAATGGATACCAGCGAACGATAACCCAGGAACGACCAAAAGATAGGTTGCGGGCCCCGGAAGATAGGCCCTCTCCAACCGGAAGACAGGGCTCTCAAAACCTCATCTCTCTTCTATAAAGGCTACATAGAGGAACCAATGAAGCGGCTTTTGATGGAGCACGCTTGGGAGAGTTTGATCATGGAGCGTCATTTATCGCTCAAGCAGGCGGCCAGTGTGACCGCTGCGGTGGTGACATTGGCGCTCGGTGCAGTCCTTCTGAAATCCGAATCGAATTCGCATGCAAATGAGAGCAAACCACAGCTATCCAATCCAGCGATTGCAGCACAGCAACCGGGCACGACCGTGGAGTTAACAGCGAGTCAGCTTGATGCCGTCAAAATTGGGTCTGTCGGAACGTACGAGTTTCCGGTCGATAAGGAGACCGTAGGCAACATCAGCTTTGCCGACGACCTCTCGGTTCAGGTTTTCCCTTCTTATCAAGGGAAGATCATCAAATGTCTTGCGGAGCTTGGTGATCAGGTTCAAAAGGGACAACCCCTCTATACGATTGAATCTCCCGACCTCATCCAAGCGGAGTCCAACCTGATTGGCGCTGCCGCGACTCTCGACCTCACCGCCAAGGAACTCGCACGCGCCAAAGAGCTTGATGGAAACAGTGGGGTTTCCCAGCGCGAGTATGAGCAAGCGATCTCCGATCAACAAACAGCAGAAGGCGCTCTCAAGGCCGCGCGGGACGCTATGCGCGTATTCGGCAAAACCGACGCGGAAATGGACGTGATGATTGCCGCGCGCAAGATTGATCCAGCGCTGGTGGTCCGCAGCCCAATTTCCGGCGAAGTCACCGACTTCAACGCTCCCCAGGGCCTTTTAGTCCAGCCCGGGAATCCGCCGGCACCGTTCACGGTTTCGAATGTTTCCATCAAATGGATGTTGGCTGATGTAATCGAAAGTAACATTCCCGTCCTGCACCTTGGGCAGTCCGTCCAAGTGAACGTCATGGCGTACCCCGATCGCCTGTACCGCGGCAAGATTTCCAAGATTTACGCAAGCGTCGATCCCAACACGCATCGAGTGACGGTGCGGTCAGAGATTTCAGATCCCAAAAGTGAATTGCGCCCAGGAATGCTAGCAAATTTCGTCATTCGTGTTCATAAGCCCGTGCAAGCACCTGCCATTCCAGCGAACGGCGTGGTTCGAGAACCGGACGGAACGATGGTCGCTTGGGTAACCACGGATCGCCACCATTTTTCGCAAAGAGTAATAAAGCCCGGCTTGCGTGCCGAGGGCCAGGTGGAGATTCTCGATGGCCTGCAGCCAGGAGAACTCGTAGTTACCGATGGCGCTGTCTTCCTGAGCAACATGCTGGAAGCGCCGCCAAGCGACTAAATCTGACGGAATCGAAGGTAATTCAACAAGACGGCCAAATATGTTCAAGTCTCTAATCGCATTCTGCCTAAGCCGCCGCGCAATTGTCGTGGTTGGTCTCATATTGTTTACTGGCGCCGGCCTCGTTGCGTTCAAGTTGCTCAATATCGAGGCGTACCCGAATCCTACCCCGGTCATCCTGGAAATTACCGCGCAGGCGCCTGGTCTCTCCGCCGAGGAGATGGAACGCTATTACACGATTCCAACCGAGATTGGACTGTACACTACGCCTGGCATCGATGTTATCCGCTCAACTTCGTTCTATGGCCTGTCCTTTGTCCGCGTCACCTTCAAATATGGGGTGGACTATAACTTCGCTTACGCGCAGGCTTCCATCGCGATGCAGCAGAACGTCAGCCTGCCAGGCGGGCAGGTTCCGAGCATCCAAGCGAACAGTTCGACTGGGGAAATCTATCGGTACCAGGTCGTCGGCCCTAGGCATTTCGGAATCACGAATCTGCGCACCGTTCAGGATTGGATTGTCGCACGGCGCTTGTTAACCATTCCCGGCATCGCAGCGGTCAATAGTTGGGGCGGCCCCACCAAGGAATTTCAGGTCGAGGTGGACCCTCACAAGCTGGAGGCCTACGGCATAACCGTGCCTCAGATCCTGACCGCGCTGGGAAACGCGAACATTAACGTGGGCGGAAGGGAAATTCGCATCGGTCAACAATCCGTCAACATCCGGGGTGTCGGTCTAATCGATGACGGCGGCAACGATGATTTGGCTCAGGGTTACAAGGTTGGCGACATTGAGAACGTGGTTCTGACCCAAGACAATGGCGTGCCCGTGTTGATCAAGGATATTGGCAGGGTCTCAGTCGGGTACCGGCCGAGGCTCGGCATTCTGGGTCGCGACCGTCAGGATGATGTCGTTGGCGCAATCGTGGTGCAGAGGCGAACCGAAAAAACTGCCGACATGATTCCAAAAGTCGAAGCGGCAATCGAAAAACTGAATCACGACGGGAGTCTCCCTCCGGGAGTCAAGGTTGTTCCGTTTTACGACCGCTCTTCGCTGATCGAACTCACCACCCACACTGTTCTGCACAACTTGATCTTCGGTTGCCTGCTGGTCTTTTTGATTCAATGGGTTTTTCTCGGGAATCTCCGCAGCGCAGTTATCGTTGGATTGAACATTCCGTTCGCACTCTTTTTCGCGACCATTCTTCTGGTGATTATGGGCGAGAGCGCGAACCTACTGTCCGTGGGCGCGGTGGATTTCGGCATCATTGTGGATTCGGCCGTTATCCTGGTCGAGAACATCTTCCGGAATTTTCAACGCAGCCCAGAAGAAAGACAGGGCCTGCTTCAACGTTTGGCCAGAGGTTCCTGGGGACCCGATCCAACGGAACCCTCGGGGCAGGTAACGTCAGCACACCTATGGACAGATCGTTTGCGGCTCATTCTAATCAGCGCGATCCAGGTGGACAAGGCGGTGCTCTTCTCGGCGCTCATCCTGGTGGCGGGTTTCGTGCCGCTTTTCACCATGCAGGGAGTCGAGGGACAGATCTTCGGCCCGATGGCGCGCACGTATGGTTACGCGCTGGCCGGGGCCTTGCTGGCAACATTTACAGTCACGCCTGTGGTCGCTTCCATGCTTCTCCCCAAGAAAGTGAAGGAAGCGGAAACGATCGTCGTTCGAGTGCTGCACCGTCTTTACACTCCCGCGCTGCGTTTTACATTGAATCATCGTGCTCTTGTGGTAGGAATCGAACTGGCCTTTACTGTCGGGACGCTGTTGTTCATAGCGCCGCGACTCGGCAGCGAGTTTCTGCCTCATTTGGAAGAAGGCAACTTCTGGATCCGCGCTTCCATGCCAACCACGCTTTCGCTACAAGACGGCGAGGCGGCATCGAGGAAAATGCGTGAGATCCTTTTGAGACACCCGGAAGTCATCACAGTGGTTTCCCAGCATGGCCGGCCGGACGACGGCAGCGATGCTTCGCCATTCTCGAATGTCGAACTATTCGCTCCGCTCAAGCCGTTCGACGAGTGGCCGCACGGTTTGACCAAGGAGAAGCTGACCGAGCAGGTTCAAACAGAACTTCAGAACGAATTACCGGGAGTGGTCATCAATTTCTCCCAATACATCGAGGACAACATCGAGGAGGGAATCTCGGGCGTCAAAGGGGTCAATTCGGTCAAGATCGTTGGGCCCAACCTCGAGGTTCTGACCAAACTGGCCGAACAAGTCCGTGACCAGATGAATCAGGTCCGCGGTGTCGCCGACCTGGGCATTTTCCCGGTACTTGGTCAGCCAAACCTGAACATCAAAGTGGATCGTGCCAAGGCCGCACGGTATGGCCTCAACGCCGGCGATGTGAACTCGGTCATTCAAGCGGCGATGGGGGGAGCAGCGGCGACTTCCGTTTTGGAAGGTGACCGGCAGTTCGATCTGGTCGTTCGTTACACGCCCGAGTATCGCGACAGCATCGAGAAAATCCGCAACGTCAAAGTTGCCTACACAACTGCCAGTGGCGCGAACGCCTACATACCACTGAGCGAACTCGCCAACATTACCTTGGACACGGGTGCCGCTTGGATTTATCACGAGAGCGTGCAGCGGTTCATTCCGGTCAAATTCAGCATCCGTGGCCGGGACCTTGGTGGCACTGTCGAGGAGGCCCAACAGCGCATCGCCAAGAACGTTAAACTTCCGCCGGGCTACCAGCTGATTTGGGCGGGTGAATTCGGAGACCTTCAAGAAGCCAAGAAACGCCTGGAGATTATTGTGCCCATCAGTCTCGTGCTGATTATTGGGCTGCTTTACAGCTTATTCAATAACTTGCGCGACTGCCTGTTGGCGCTCGCGGGCATCCCCGACGCAATCGTTGGCGGAATACTGGCGCTCTATCTTACTGGGCTTAATTTCAGCATTTCGGCAGCCATCGGTTTCGTTTCGCTCTTTGGCGTGTCTGTGATGGACGGCATCCTGATGATTACGTTTTACAATCAGGAAAGAGCCCATGGCTTCGCGCCCCTGGATGCGATGTTCCGCGCCGCATCCACGCGCATGCGCCCGCTGCTAATGACCGCACTATCTGCATGCATCGGCCTGCTTCCGGCAGCTATTTCTACGGGGATCGGCAGCCAGGTACAGCGTCCACTGGCGACTGTAATCGTTGGCGGCATGCTCGTCGGTCCTTTTATGCTGCTCGTTGCCGTACCCGCGCTACGGATGATCTTTCTCGCGCCCCACGAGCATCACGGCGTGACTCAGGAGACAAAATGAGGCTCGCCCTCGGTGTCCTTTGCCTGACTATGACCGGCTCGTTCACGTGTGGAGGGCCCCACACTAGCGAGCCTCAGACAGCTCGACTGCAGCAGCCGAACGCTTCGCATCACCAGCCCGGCCCCGTCCAAACCCCTACGAGTGACGAGCGTTTGCCCCGTCCTGCCATTGCACCCAAGGCGAATCGCTCCCTGGCATCTGCGAATAACCGAGACCGATCCACCAGGAACATGAACGCGCACCAACCGGTGACCGGCAAATCAAGGAGCGCCGCGAGCACGGGACGTTTCGCAAGTAAATCTGCCGCCACCACACGATCACCACGGCAGCCGTCGATGGTACATCGAGCTTCTGTTCCAGCAGTCAACAATTTGCGGCATCACGGCGCGAATCCGGCAACGGTCGGAGGGCCAGTGCGTTCGCGCTCCGAAAACGGTGGGAGTCTTGGGGGAAACAGTCTGAACCGCCGGCGGTGAGGAAGCGATTTTAATGATGATGGTCACTCACAACTCGCGGCCAGTTTTGATCATAGCAATCACGTTTTTGCTGCCAATCGCCGGTTGCGCGGTAGGTCCCCAATTCAAGAGGCCCACGCCTCCAGCGAATGCTGGCTATACTGCCGCTCCGCTATCGACCACCAGCAGCACACCGAACGTGGTCGGTGGAGAGGCCCAGCAATTCGTCGACGGGCGCGACATCCCCGGAGAGTGGTGGGCGCTGTTTCACTCGAAGCCTCTCAACGATTTGATCGAGCGCTCGCTAAAAGCCAATCCTGATATCAAGGCGGCGCAAGCAGCCTTGCTGGTCGCGCAAGAAAATACTCTGGCACAGCGCGGTTTTTACTACCCGAGCGTGAGCGCCGGGTTTTCAGGGACACACGCGAAATCATCCAGCAACCTTTCTCCGGTAACCAACACAAATTCGCTGAACTACAGCCTCTACACCCCACAAGTCAGCGTCTCGTTTGTGCCAGACGTTTTCGGACTGAACCGAAGAACGGTTGAATCCTTGAAAGCTCAGCAGGAACAGGCACGCTTTGCCCTGGCCGCAACGCATATAACGCTTAGCTCTAATCTGGCCTCCGCGGCGATTCAGGAGGCCTCCCTTCGCGGGCAGATTCAGGCGACCAACGACCTCATCAAAATCAACACCGACATGTTGGACATTTTGCGCAGGCAGTTCGAGAAGGGATATGTGAGCCGTCTTGACGTGGCCGCGCAGGAGGCACAGCTCGCGCAAGTCGTCGCCACACTGCCTCCACTCTTGAAACAACTAACACAACAACGGGATCTGCTGGCTGCTCTTTCGGGCACTTTCTCCAACCAGGATATGCCGGAAAAGTTTGAGCTTGCAAATCTGAAATTGCCACAGGAGCTGCCTCTAAGCATCCTTTCGCAACTAGTAGAACAACGCCCTGACGTTCGTCAGGCCGAAGAGAATCTGCATTCCGCCTGCGCGCTAATCGGTGTTGCGGTAGCCAACCGGCTTCCAAATTTTGCAATTACTGCTGATGCTGGAAGTATGGCGACAATCTTCTCAAAGATATTCACGGCCGGAACCGGTTTTTGGGATGTAGGCGCAGGCGTGGCGCAACCTGTCTTTGAAGGGGGCACGCTTCTCCACCGCGAGCGAGCAGCTCGCGCCGCATACACGCAAGCTGAGGAGCAGTATCGCAGTACGGTGTTGACTGCGTTTCAGAACGTCGCCGACACGTTGAATGCGCTACAGCAGGACGCCCAGGCCCTGAAGACCGCGGCTGCCGCCAAGGATGCGGCCGCCATTACACTCGAGTTGACACAGAAGCAATACCAAACCGGCTACGTCAACTATCTTGGCCTTCTCAATGCCGAGCAGTCTTATCAGCAAGCCCTGATCAATCTCGTTCAGGCCCAAGCCAATCGATATACAGACACTGCTGCACTCTTCCAGGCTCTTGGCGGCGGGTGGTGGAATCGCGCCGACATTCCTAAGAACTAACGATGGTGGAGGAACTAGCTGCGTTGTTAATCGCTGGTTGGCTCATATAGCCCGATCTCGCCGCCGCCCGGAAGCAAAACCTGTTACCACTGGCTTCTGTTTGGCATCCAAAGCTAAAAAGGGGGTACGCCAGTGATACTGCACTTGGTTGCTCTCCTTGTTTTGGGCCTGATGTGTGGAAGCGAACTAAATGTGGCGCTATTCAGCCACCCCGTGCTGAAACGACAACCGCTGGAGACACGTATTGGTTCGCTCATCCCTCGCGGCGTTGCTCGGGAGAGTCATGCCGTTTTGGATGGCAGGCTCCACGCTACTCAATCTATTGCTGCTCCTGCCTTTCGAGCACCTGAATGAGTCTGCTTGGCGCTTCGCGGCAATCACTTTCGCTATCCAAGTCCTCGCTGTCTTGTTTTCACTCGTCGCTCCCGTACCCATCAACAACCGGATTGCCAAATGGACCCCGAAATCCCTTCCGGAAGACTGGAGCACGCAGGAGCATCGTTGGGATAGCTATCATTTAGCCAGAACGTGTGGACTTGTTTTGGCATTCGCGCTCCTTGCCCTCAGCATTAGTGCGCGTTGAGCGAACAGTACTTCGCTGGCGATCATGCTGATGATTGGCCCCCTACGGGGCGTTCACAGGATTGTAATGTGACGGATGGTAGCATGCGCCTTTGGGGGAAACTGGAAATCATGGCGACCAACGCGTTTCACGCGGATGTGGAGAAGGCTGGTACCGATGAGAAAGGGAACAAAGTGACGACTGTAAGGTGTCACGGAAGGATTGTGAGCGACACGGGCGGAGCATTGAAGGGCTTGGTAAAACCGCTGATTGGCGAGGGCGGGCGAATTGTGCTGGACCTAGGAGACGTGAGCCAACTCGACAGTTCGGGGCTGGGTGCGCTGGTAGCATTGAAGGCGACGGCGGTCAATCATGGGTACTGCATATTGGAGTATGAGAACCTGACTCCTCGAATTTTAGAGCTAGTGAAAATCACGAATTTAACGGCGATGTTCGCGAAGTAACTCCTGCTGGTGACGGGGTTTCCGGCGCTGCGTGCCGTCTCCGGAGAAAAGCCTGTGGCCCAATGCTTCGAGTCATCGGACCTTGGCCTCTTCCACTCGTGTCACCCGACCCGCCATTACCATTGCAGAAAAATCCCAGCTGCACAGCTTGTCGCCCGTCTTAGCGAATTCGAATAGGCAAGTCGGGCACTCCACATGCATCACATCCGTCTCCTCAAATTTCTCCACGCCCGCTGGCCACTTTAATCGAAAGAATCTCCCGCATTGCAGACACTCGGTCACGTAGCACAACCATTGGGGCGAGCTTCCCTTGCGGACGAACTCCTCTGGCGGCGCTTTGCGCGGGATAATTGCTGGTTTGGGTTGCACGGCTGATCTCCACGAATGAATTTCGCAGAGGAAAAGGAGACGCAAGTATACTGCACCGATGGCAAATTATAAAGTCGGCCAAAAGCTCATCGCGAAAATCGGCGGGATTCCCAACGAGGTTCGGATTCGCGCCGTGCTAGAAACCACGGAGGGCATAAAGCTGATTGTAGATTTCGGGCACGAGCGGACGGCCACGATTCATGAGCGGGATATTGCGAACTTGGAGTAGCGCCGATACTGACGGTCGGGTACCGGAACCCATTTTTCCGGTAATCCGATGCTTTCTTGCTAAATTCTGTTTTCAGATGGCCAACTGAGGGTTGCATCGGGCCGCTGGTGCATCTGCTCCGACCACTTGCCATTCAAACGGAGTCAGCCCCCGAGAGTTCCTTTGACAGGACGATGGTCATCGCGATTTTATGTGTAATGACAACTATTTTCCTTTGCTGAGGATTTCTCTTGGCGACCAACCCGGCGCGTTTTGTCAGGGTGTATCGGCGGGTTGCAATAGGTGACTACTATGCGAAGAGCGCTGAATGGGAACGCAAACTTGTGTGCTCTGAGGGTCGATTGCTCGGCGGTGTGTTTTTCTGTGTTGGGCTTGGCGGACTCTATCTGCTAATGAAAATTCTGCGGGTCATTCTCTAGATTGGCCGACCTCGCGACGTTTGATCAGCGTCAAACGCCGTAACCGTGGCCTTTTTAGAAGATTAAAAGCGCCAAAACCTGTGAGCAACGGAGCCGAGAATCTAGCTTGGGTCGCGATTGTGCTTTTGAGCCTGACGCCAGACATCGATTAGCGTTTGTTCGAAGGAAGGGTTCATTGCGCGTTCTGATTCGAAAGCGGATTATACTCCGGGCATCAGGGAGACGCTTACGGGGGCGAAGGGGGCGTCATGAATTGGACTCGCGTGGCATTGACAGTGTTTGCCGGGGGGTTCGTCGCATCGCTGACTGACTGGCTGTTCATGGGCGACTGGCTCTACAAGCGATATAACCAACACCCTGAAATCTGGCGGTACCCGCATGGTCAGGGGGAAATGAAAGCTATCGCGTGGTCGGCCCCTCTGCCCTTCGTCACTTGCGCTTTCTTCACATTCTTGTGCGCTCGCCTAAATCTCCACTCGTACAGCGCGACTTTCAAGCTGGCGCTCGCTATTTGGCTTGTCGGGCCCTTGCCATTGCTCATCGTCAATGGGCTGTTTATCAAACTGCACTCCGCAATCACAGCGGCTTATTCCCTCGGATGGCTGGTGAAACTGGCCGTGGCAGCCGCGGCGGTGACTCTGATTCTGCGTTAGGTCGCGGGGTGAAAGGCAACTGACGGAATTCATTTTGTCAGCCAGCATGGCAGCACGGCTTGCCCTTCATCGCTTCCCACCCTTCGCGAAGAATCAGAGGCAGCAACGCCAGGGCAGCGACCTGGCTCCGTGCCCAGCAGAGTTGTATGTGAAAAGCAGCTAGTAAGTCTGAATCAAATCAGTTCCGGCACAGCAAATACATCAAGCCGGCTGTTCAT
This sequence comes from Candidatus Acidiferrales bacterium, assembly GCA_963709675.1. GTDB lineage: Bacteria > Acidobacteriota > Terriglobia > Acidiferrales > UBA7541 > Acidiferrum. The sequence continues at coordinate 261,340 of CAVPWW010000008.1, read as the reverse complement.
CCAAGCGGGTAGGCAAACCTGGAGCGCACAGGCTTTCTCACCGGCCTCCCGACTTTCCACTTCCAATCCCTCTGGAACGCAGCGTAAATTCATGCGTGCACCATTTTGACTGGAACTCCTGAGCTATGAAAACGCAAACGCAGGAACTTGAGCTGCGTGATCATACAACAAGTGTTCAGAAGCCGTTTGACCCTTTCACACGAAATCAGATTTGGCAGGAGATCCAACTCCTAACATGCACTTAGAAAACATCTACTGGACTTTCGGAATTCCTGCCGCTACACTCCGGCAATTGCTTGTTGCAGTTTCGCATCCCGAAACTACAAGTTCCAATTTCGATATCTGGGCCACGCTTAAACTCGAAATCCTGCAGGAGGAATTCAATGAAAAATGGTAAGCGACTCCGCGGAATATTGATTGTGTTCTGCTTGCTCATCTCTAACCTCGGGTCCTCCTTTCCGCAGGACAAATCGGCTCCTGGGGCCGTTCAGGTTCACCTGGTAATCACAGCTGAAGCGCAGCGGGAGGATAGTGAACTTCCGGCTCTGCGACAGGACGACGTAAAAGTGAAGCAAGGCAAGACTTTCCTTCAAGTGACACAACTGATTCCGGCTCGCGGAGACACCGCTGCCCTTCAATTATTTATTCTCATCGATGACACGCTCGACTCGCATGTCGGAAACAATCTCAATGACATTCGGGAATTTATTAGTGCGCAGCCCCCTGCGACGTTGATCGGTATCGGTTACATGTCGAACGCGGGGGTCAATATTGTCCAGAATTTCACCCCCGATCACGCGCTCGCTGCAAAGGCGCTGCGCTTGCCCCGTGGGAATACGTCGACCATGGATAGTCCGTACTTGTCACTCATTAGCCTCGTAAAGGGGTGGCCACAGCAAAACGTCCGACGCGAGGTCCTAATGGTGACCGATGGAATCGATCGGCTGCGGGGGGAAAAACCCACAGCTTCTCAGTTAGGGCCGAGCTTCGGGCCGGTCTATCACAGCATGCCGACTATGAGTCCGGACGTGAACTCCGCTAGCGAAATCAGCCAGCGCTATAACGTCATCGTTCACTCGGTCTACGCGATCGGTGTCGGTCGAGCAGCGCGAAGTTCTTGGGACCTGCAGATTGGTCTGTCCGGACTTTCCAAACTCGCGGACGAAACCGGTGGAGAATGTTTTTCACTTGGCACTTCAAATGCGGTCAGCTTTAAACCTTACCTGGAGCGATTGCAGAAGATTTTCGAGAGTCAATACTTTCTGGTCTTCCTAGCTACACCGGGGAAGAAGCCCGGTCTCCAACGGGTCAGGATATCTACGGAACTGGCGAATGTGGAGATAGCTGCTCCCGACAACGTCTGGGTTTCCGCTGGAAAGTAAATCATTTGAATTTCTTGCAGGATCGATCCCTCTGGACTTGGGCAAGTTGGGAGGTTCGGTGGCTGGACGCTGTACATGAAAAAAGGGAAGGTCCATCACGAATATAACTATTTTGGTGTGGAGAGAACGAACATCAGTGACGCCTCGCCACTTTCCGCAGGCAAACGATCAAGTATGAGTTCGTTGCCGATGCCGCGAAGCCAGGAACGGATGGCAAGTGCATGCTCTTCGTGAATGCCAAGCAAGTGGCCGAAGGACACATTCCCAAGACCGTGCCCTTCATCTTCTCGGAAGACGAGGGAACGTTCGATTGGATGCCGAAACCGCGGTGTCAGATGACTACAAGCAAGAGGACAATAAGTTCACCGGAACGATCGTGAAAGTGACGACTGATGTGTCTCCGCCTAAGCTGAACGCCGCTTATCAAAAGGCACTTGACGACGCCGCTGAGCTGGCAGTGGACTGACCGTACGGCGATCCTGTAGCTGACGCCTGATGCCTGTATTCAGTAACCCGTGCAGCTAGCCGACGCTGGGGCTAGTCATGTCCCAATGCGCTTAGCTTGTACGAAAAGCAAGGATATTCTGCCACGCTGAAAACAGCCGGTTGCGTGGCATTCGTTCACTTCCTGATTGCGATCGCTCTCGATTCGATTGCGGCCACCGCATTACCCGCACAGGAGTACGTATGGTGAGAAACCCCTGCTATCATCGGTTAGATGCTGACTCACCGTCGATTCAAGTCAAGCTCACTATGTGTGCTTGTTATTCTCGGACTGATTTTTGGGACCTGCTGCCCACCCAGTTGTTCCGGTTACTCCGTTCTGACGCATGAGGCGATTATCGACGCCGCGTGGAAAGAGACCATCGTCCCAGTGCTCTTGAAGCGGTTCCCCAACGCAAAAGCGGAGGAACTGATCGAGGCCCACGCGTATGCGTATGGTGGCGCCATTATCCAGGACATGGGCTACTATCCATTCGGCAATGCGTTTTTTAGTGATCTAACGCACTATGTCCGGAGTGGGGATTTTGTTCTCGCCTTGATTGAAGAATCCACGGATCTCAACGAATACGCATTCGCGCTGGGCGCACTCGCACACTATGCTGCGGATAACTCGGGACATCCGATTGCAACCAATCGGGCCGTTGCGATGACGTATCCGCAACTGGCAAAGAAGTATGGACCGGTGGTGACGTATGAGGACAAGCCCTCCGCACACATGAAGGTAGAATTCGGTTTCGATGTGGATCAGGTCGCCAAGGGGCATTATGCGCCGAAGGCCTACCACGACTTTATCGGTTTTGAGGTTTCGAAAGCGCTCTTGGAAAGAGCATTCGCAAGAACATACTCGCTCGATATGTCCAGCGTCTTTTTCCGCGTCGATCTGGCAATTGGCAGCTATCGGCACGCTGTTTCCACCGTCATTCCGCGCACGACCAAGGTGGCATGGCACCTCAAGAGGCGAGAAATCCAGCACGGCGATCCGAGTGAGACCAAAACAAAATTCGTTTACAACATTTCAAACTCTGGGTACCGCAAGGAGTGGGGCGACGTCTACGAGAAGCCCGATTTTTTCGCGCGGTTCAAAGCGTTCACTTTGTACCTGGTGCCGAGAATCGGTCCGTTCAGCGCCCTCGGATATCATCCGCCCACTCCGGCCGTAGAGCAGATCTATATGCACAGTTTCAACGAGACGCTGGACCACTATCGATTGTTGCTCGTTGCTCAACAGGAGGGCACGCTGCGATTGCCGAACGATAACCTCGACACGGGTGGACTAACCGGCCCAGCTGTCTACAGACTTACTGATGAAACCTATGAGAACTTGCTAGGCAAGACGAGCGGCAAACCTATCTCGGACGCTTTGCGTCGGGACATGCTTGCCTATTACGCGGACCTCGGGAAGGGATTCGCAACCAAGAAAGATCCAGAAGCTTGGAAAAAAGTACTCCGTGAATTGGATAGGTTGAAAGCCATGCCGACTGCTAGTGTGCCCAAGGATTGATCTGCGTTTCAGAAGACTGTGTGAGACTCCAACCATTGCAGACCCAACGAACACGTAGGCAGAACTAGAGAAGCCGATAATTCTGTAATATCGTCCCAATTAATTAGACAGCGAACACCCTCGCCATCAACTGAGCCGGTAGCCGTTTGAGCATTCCGAATGCCAGTTGCAGGTTACGAAATCCTTTTGCTTGACACCGTTTCAACTTTTTTCCAGTATCTAGGCTCAATCCTCGTTTTAGACACAGGCGGATGCCGTCGCCCCGGTGTCATTTCCCAAATTCATCACGCCCGAATCCTTTTTTCTGGCAATTCTAGAGGGTAACGATGAGCACAGTTCATGATGCAACATACGAAATACTGCGGTCGCTCGGGATGACCACAATCTTTTGTAACCCTGGCCCGAATGAACTGCCCTTTCTGGATCGTCTACCGTCGGACTTCCGGTACACCCTGTCTCCACGGGCCGTGCACTTGGAACAATAGAGACGCGCCCAAAAACGCACGTGCCATACGTCAAGGGCCTTCCACTGATAAAGGACTCTATTCTGCCGACCAGGGAGGCGTGGATTTAATCCTCAAAACACTGAGGGACTCCGAGGAAAAAGTCGCCAGGATTGCCGTGGGTAGCCTGACGGACTTTGCGGTGGCCTTCGAGCGGGAGCCTCCGAGTCCAGTTCCGCCGCTTGCGCAAATAAGTAGCGCCTGGCCCTGTGTGGCCTAGACTTATTATGGCTTTTCCCAGGTAGTAGAGCGTGGCCCAAAAGAAGGAATTCAATTGATGCGCTCGCTCCAAGACATGGCTCAAATGGCCGATCCCGTTCTAACGCGAAAGGCCACGAATGCTCCCACGCCTGAGCTCGCATAATTCAGGGAAGCAATTGGTAGCTCACAAACGCGAGCTTCTTACTATCGGGTGACCACGACGGAACATTGATCGTGCCCTGACCCCCAAACAGCTTAGCAAGTACGGTGATTTTCCGATCCCCAAGCGACATCAGTCGCAGCGTTACGTCCTTGTTCTCCGGATGACCCGTGACATCCTTACCGTATGACAAGAAAACAATCCATTTGCCGTCGGGAGACGGGTGTGGAAACCAATTATTGAATTCATCCGAAGTAATTTGTTCCTGCGCGCTCCCGTCCGGCTTCATCCTCCAAATCTGCATCTGACCGGTGCGCTCGGAATTAAAGTAAATAAACGATGCATCCGAGGCATAATCCGGGCCGTCATCCAGCCCTTTGGCAGTAGTCAGTCGTTTTTCCCCACCGCCACCGACCGGGATGGCATAGATATCGAAGTCGCCATTGCGCTCTCCCACGATCGCGAGCGTGGTGCCGTCTGGAGACCAGCCATGCCAGTAAGAAGGCGAGTTCTGCGTGACCCGCTTTGGAACCCCACCCGAAATCGGCAAGACGTACACCAAGGACCTGTGATCTTCTTCAGATTGATCGCTGATAGCCAACCATTTGCCGTCCGGAGAAATTCCGTGATCGTTATTGCAGCGATTTGCGAAACCCGTGTCTATTTGTTCCGTGCTTCCGCCAACAAATGGGATCTTCTCGATATGGCCATTGCGATTGAAAAGCAGATAGCTTCCGTCCCGCGTCCAATTCGGTGCTTCGAAACGTCCGGGCGCGATGTAAACTACCCTACGGTCCGTCGAATCAATGCTGATCGTTTCCAGTGTGCTGTAGAGAGTGGTTTTTGTCCCTGAATTTAGCGGCTGTATACTCACGTTCGAGAAGACAGCTTGTTCCACGATATCCTTTTCGTGAGAGCAGACTCCGATCCCGATGTAATACTCGCCGCGGATCGACAGGCGAATGGAACCACCCGCCACTTCCGCCTTTTCGCCGTGAGCGCCGAGCAGCATCGAGAAATATTCGCCGTGTTTTTCCAATTGAAGCGTGTGCGGAGCCGAAATATTGGCCTGAATTTCGTGCGTTGCCGCGCCTTTTTCATCGCGATACTGCAAGGAAGTCAGACCCACGCCGTGAAGCGCGATGTCCACATAGGCAGAATCAGCGTCGAGCGATTGGCGGATGATCACCACGGCCTTGCGATGAGGATTCTTGCCTTCGCCTAGGAAGTCCACGTCGGCACTGATCGCAACGTCGCCGCTGGTTTTCTTCCAGACGAAATGAAATGCATCCTTATCGAACCACATATTTTCGCCGCTGCCCGCCACAGTGTACTTGGCGGTAGCGGAGTCAAAGGTTGCCGAGCCGGCGTGGAGGACTGTGCCAATATCACCGCTGCCTTCAAATATCCCCACCCGCGTGTCGCCCGCACTATGACTTGCGGAACAGAGGCCTAATGCCAGTACGAACGCAGCCAGAACCTGCAGCCCCGTGTGAGAAAGAAACTTCTCAGCATTCAATCGCATTCAGTGCACTCCTTCTTCTGCCAATCGATTCAGGCGCTCAGATACATTCAGAAGCGCTCGTCCATCGTGATACGAAGCCTTCCAAATGTCTCCTTTTACGTTTTCCGTGGCCTTGCCATCAACGCCGACCAGCTGGTAGATGCCATGAAACTCGGAATCGATCTGATATTTTCGGATGAAATCCCATTGCAGTTGGAAGGCTTTGAAGTACACATCAGTCTGTTTTCCATAACGCTCATGCATGAGCAGCAGAGCATTCAGTCCTTCGAACTCCACCCACCATTCCTTGGATTTGCGTTCCGGTTCTCCCATGGTGGTACCGTCTTGATAAAAGCCTCCTAGTTTTTCATCCCAGCCGTAGTGCAGGGCGTGGTCCACCAGCATCCGCGCCATCCTTTCGGTGCGGGGATCGTGACCTTCGCCGAGCACGTCTTCCGCTTCCAGCATTAGGTAGGCGGCTTCCACGTCGTGGCCGTAGGAATCATGGTCAGGAAAGGCTCGCCAGGAATTGGTAAAGTAGAGATTCATCGCACCAGGGTCAACGCAAACCTTATCGCGAATAATGGCGAGGAGTTCTTCAATCCTTTGGCGCAGCACATCGTCCTTCCAGACTTCATAGAGCTGAGTGAACGACTCCAGCAGGTGGATGTGCGTATTCATTGATTTGTAGCCGACGGGGAATTTCGATACGGGCATCTGCTCGACGGCGCCCGTTTCCGGACGGGCATTGAAAGGGTGACCGTCGCGAGTCAGATACTCGAAGTAGCCTCCGTTCTTGGCGTCGTGCGCATGCTCTTCCATCCAGTGAAATCCCCTCTGCGCGTATTCCAGAGCGCGAGGGTCCTTGGTGGCCTGAAAGGCCGAGGCCAAGCCATAGATTGCGAAGCTCATACCGTAGAGCTGTTTCCCGTCCATGTAAAACGGAGAAATCTCACCAGATTCCGCCAAGCCCCAGTAGAAACCGCCTTTTTCTTTGTCCCAGAGAGGGCCGGTGAGGTAGTCGATTCCATGGGTCACGTAGGGCAGATACTGCTGTTTCAGTTCCGGCCTGCGTTGGACTATCTGCGAGGAGATCCAGGTCATGCGTCCTTGAAAAACCGAAAACTTGCTTTCCTTGCCAAAAGGCTTCCAGTCGCGTGAGAAGTTCGAGCGAAAACCGCCGTGATCGTTGTCCACGGTACGCGGAAACCAGACACTTAGTATGTCTCGGTACAAACTCGCATCGATCTCGCCGGCAAATTTAAGATAGGTCTCGCGAGTCGGGGGCAGATAGGCGACGGAATTGAGCGGGCTAGGTGTTTGGGCAGAGGCGCGACCCAGGAAAAATATTGGCGTAGCCGCAAATTGCAACAATACCAAGGGAAAGCTAATTCTGAAGGAGTGCATCTGGGAACTCCGATCCGCTGAAATTTGGTCCAACTCGATTACCACCATATTATTTTGCGGGCGTTCGAATTCCGGATTTAGCCCACACACGCAGTGCCGTTTATTTCTCCTTTGCAGCAGAAGACCAGCTACGGTTTTGAGGGCATGAGATTACCCGTAAGCGTGAATCCTCCAGAGTTTTTGGAAAATGCACGCTTTGCTTCACGCAAATCGTTTAGAGCAAAGAGTCCTTTCCCAGTAACATTCTCAGCCTTGAGAAAATCGCCTGTACCAGGCAGGGCTTTGCTGTTCACGATGGAGATCCCCTGCCCACGAAGCAAAGAGACTGTCGCCAAGTTCGCGTTCGCTCTCGCCGCACGGCTTTCGAAGCGGTCGATCGAAAGGTCCCGAAAATCCTCGCACTCGATCCCATCGGAAAAATAGTCCGGCAGGTCTTCATCCCAATCGAGGCGCAAACCGTCAATTTGCACGCCTATCACGAATCGAAGATAGAGCGCGGGGATATCATGCTTAAAAATAGCACGGGCCAAAATTCCGGCAGTCCAGCGAAAATCAAAATTTCCGCCCGCGAGCTTGGCAACTTCCTTTCGTGGAGACCGAATGGTGAAGCGCACTTGATCGATCGTTATGCCTTTCAACCATGCCTTCTCGTCGCCATACAACACCATTCCGGCTTCGGCTGTTCCGAAAATGTTGGAGAAATGGACGTCGTGAACTTCTGGAGACTTTCCGCTTGCCGGCGGTCCCACGGCGATAAAGATGGGTTCCGCTTTTCCCCACCAATGGCCGGTAAGCAAATGAGTTTCGATAGCGAGATTCGAAAAAGAAACATTGGCGGTGGTGCCACTGCGTTCGAAAATCCCGATTCCACGGTTGGAGTGGATCGTCAGGTCAGAAAATGTGGCCCAGCGCGTGTCCTCCAGACGGATTCCGGCGGAATGGGAGACGAGGGAGCAATTGGTTACGCCCACATCCTCACTGCCATAAAAGGCAAAATCATCGTCGCCTGCGGAAATGTCGCAATCTGAAATGTGTACATCGCGGCAGCCAAGGCAGTCGATCCCGTCATTGTTGGGCAAAAGCAAGCTGTTCGAGATATGGATTCCTTGAATGACCGCGCGACTGGTTTTGTTCAGATGGAAGGTCCAGTTTGGGGCATTGCGGAGAGTGATGTCGCGAACCAGAACATTGCGAGAATTCGTAAACACAATCATGGTTCCGGGCCGACCCGCATCTTTTGTTTCCACGGGCCCGTCACCTAATTCCAATAGGGACTTTTGAAAGTCTTTCCCCTGGCGCGTGTATTGCGGATCGAAGTCCATCCCGAAGTGTGGCTTTTGAAAATCGAAGAAAATGTCGGCATTTCCATCGATCGCACCTTGCCCGACGATGGCAATGTTCTCCGCGTTTCGGGCAACGATAACTCCGACAAGGTTACCTTCACCTGTGCTGTTTTCCCCATATATATGGGCAAATCCAAACTGCGAGATAGTTCCGTAGTCGGCAAGGTTCGCACTCCCAAGAATGACGGCATTGGCCTGGAGATCAAGGGTAATATTGCTGAAAAGTTCGAACGTTCCCGAAAGATAGACTCCAGGTGGAAACACAACACGCCCGCCTCCGGCAGCGCTCGCAGCGTGGATGGCTCTCGCAATTGCAGGTGTGTCCAGAGCCTCGCCATCCCCAACAGCTCCAAACTCACGAACATTGAAAACTTTTTCGGCAGGAGACGGGGGCTCATCAAAAGTGCGAGCACGAGAAGAATCGGAGATTCCCAAAGGTATAAGGAAGAAAACCACCGCGAAAATTGCGTGCGGATGCGAACCGCGGATTCCCGCCGCGCAAATGCCCATCGTCATCTCCCTCATTTGTGGTTCAACACCTCGTCCGCCGCCAACACAAGAAACAAGTAATTGGAAGAGCCGCCACCAAGGACATACTCCACCTGCTGCCACAGATAGGGGAACTCTTTGAGTTCGGGGAAATCTGGCCGGATCAGCGCTGTCCCAGAGACGACTCCACCCGGAATGTACGTCCAATCCGCGCGATTAAAACCGTAGGCGACCGTGGCGGAGCGAGCACCCACCCCGGACGCAAACGACGCGGTATTTTCACCGGGATGAACCCCGAGCATGAAATTCAAGGCGTTGAGAAGGTATTCTGGAGAAACCTCTTTAGGAAAGCCGCGATGCAAGTAATATTGCTCAACGCCAAATCGCTCAATCTGCCATCCAGCGCCCCAGATATGAGGTTTATAGGGAACGCCGAATGGGGTTGCAGCCTGTTTGTCACGAACCGATTGAGAGAATTGAGCCGCCGCGGCGTGCAACTGCTTCACGAACTCCGCGTCTGGTATGCGATCAGCAGCGCGCGCCACACTCCAGCCTACCTGATCGAAGTGGGCAAGAATCTCTTTCTGATTATCTAGCAAAACGGCCATGTACTCCTGCCCGCCCGTCGTCAAAAATAGTTCCACCGCCGCCGCGATTTTATCGTTGAAGCCGTGGCCGATGGCGTGATCTTCCTTCCATGCCTGTTCAGCGGCCTCCACGCACTCCTTTGCGAACGGAGGATCGAGTGTCTTGAGAGTGCGTCCGGCCGCGGCCAAGGCGGCGATCCCTTTGTATTCATGGCCGGGATTCTGTTCGGTGAAGACCCACCGGTCATCCTCGACTGCGGAGTGTGTGCCCGTCTTCTCTCCACTTTTCAGTGCATTGTCAAAAAATAAGTTGTCGGTGGCATTTGAGATGTCGCCGATCATCGTGTATTGGTGGAGGCTGGAACTGATGACACCGCGATAAAAACGCCCGAGATTTTTGTAGCTGGCAAGGATGGTGAGAGCTCCGTGCTGGATCTGCTGTAAAGCGTCAGGTTTGCCGTCGGGCACGTGAATTTTCACCAAGTGATGTGCTTCATCGATGGAAGTATCGTCGTAATCGAGATGAAATAGTTCGTACGCGCTCGCAAGGATGGTCACTTCGTCCGCCTGCGATTCGATACGAAAGTCATCGTCGCCCGCATCGTGCCAGCCTCCCACGTTCAATCCGGGAACGGTTTCTCCGGACTTGTATTTCGTGAGCGTGCTCGGCCCCTGGATGTAACCATCGAAATGATTGTGATTGATGGGAGCCATGCGCGCGTCATCCAGGTGGCATGCGCCGTGCCAGACGCGATACTGCTCCTCCACACGCATGTGGCACATTTGAATCGGAAGAAAGTGCTCGATTACAGGCTGCCATATGCCTCGCTGGAAGACTGTAGATGAAATCTGGAAGGGCTCGGAGGTGGAATTGCCGTAAGTCACTTCGTACAAACCAGGCTGAGTAATTCTGGAAAAATCGAACTGCAGGTAGTTGTAGCGGAGGAATTTTCCCCAAACGGCGGGTTTTGCGGAAACGAATTCCTCTGTTCCTCCCTCCTCCAAGATTCGCCGGAGGGTTGCAGTTTTGACTGAGGAATCGCTCTCGTCCACTTCAATGACGGCGACCTTTTTCTGAGCAGGATGGTAGCCAACCTGCGATACATGGACCACAGGGGTGTAAGTCCAAGCGGGTAAGGCATGGGGAGAAATCAGCCAGTCAATCGCGCCTGCAGTTGCACCTGCGGGCACAAGCGAGCGAACGACAAACCATCCATTATTGTGTTTGTTCCGGCCGTCCAGAAGTTGCAGGTCGCCGGTGTGGCTCTCAATCGCCATTCGTTGGGAATTCAATTCCGGCACAAGGGAGAGCTTTGGACCAGACGCGAAGGGAACCGGTTCGACATCTCCATCCGTCGCGACCTGCTCGGGGCCATTCGGTTGCCTCGGAAATATTCCCGATTGGCCGCCAAGATACCAGGAGTGGCCGAAGAGCACGCCGGGGAAAAGTTCCATATTGAAACCGACTTTGCCGACGAACGCGGCCGGCAAGGGCTTGTCCAAATCCACGATGACGCGAATACTCGGGCCTTCCGCGCGCACCCGCACGCGATACGTGAAATTCAAATCTGGATAATCGATGGGATTAAAGCCAATGCGATTGCGCTCGGGATCAGGATAAGAAAGAGTAGTGATAATTTCTCCGTGCACTTTGTCGACGACCCGATTGTCCTGCTTCGGCATTGGTTGCCACTGGCCGGGAGTCACATCCAGTCGAATATCTCCATTCGTAGCGATGCGCACCCCGTTCAGAATGATGCTGACTCCGGCCTGGTGCCCCTCCGGATAAATATCCTGAAACGACATCACGTTCAGTCCGGGCATCTCGAAATATTCCTTGTCGTTCAGTTGAAGGGTGGGAGAAGCCTGCTGAGAGGAAGCGCCAGCAGAAAGCACAAGGAAAACTGTAAAAGCCAAAAAACCTCTCAAGGATGGTTTCATCTGATCGCCTCAGGCATTACGCAGTAGTTCCAACATCTTTCGGTCCAACTTGTGGCCCTTGAAATCCTCGTAGGTCACGTCGGCGCGTTCGCTGTCCATCACGCCAAAGGCTCCGCGGAGGTTCCACAAAGAGTTGCCCCAACCCGCTCGTTTCCACACGGCAAGACAATCCGTCATCCAAGCAAGGGCGACTTCGTGCGGCGTTTTGTTAAAGCAGCCCCACTCCCCCACATGGACTTGAACCCCTTTGTCGGTGATCACTTTATAGAGATCGACATACACACGCTGGAGATAGGCACGATCCCAAACTTGGCCGTGATCATCGGTAAGCGGCCAAGTCGGCGGATTAAAGGTCTCGAACTCATCTTTAGGAACCCAACTCGCGGTGTAATGGCTGATGGCTTTGGGTTGGTAACCGCGCGTGCTTTGCACCAGGCCAAGATTCATGATGCCAACTACGGGAGCCTGGCCGATATTCATGCCGTCGGCGAAAATCAGACGATTCGGATCGATCTCGCGAATGGCACTAACGAGGGCGTTTACAATCTCAACGTAGCGTTCTTCGAGTGCCCCTTCGTACGACCGCATTTTCGGCGGTTCATTGATAAGGTCGAAGCTCAACTGCCGATTGGGAATTCCTTTATAACGGCGGGCAAATGCCTGCCAGTGAAATTTGGCGGCATTCAGAGCTTTTTCTCGTTGCGGCGTCGTGCCTGTGAACAAGTCTGCAGGTTCCAGCTCCCGCTGGTTGATGCAGTAACCCGGGATGCGGTGAAAGTTAATATTGATGTGAATGTTGTGCTGCTTGCCTAGATCCACGGCGCGATCAATTTGCTTGATGGGTTCTTCCCGGATTATAGTCCAATCGTCCCGGCTGCCCCACACCCAGTAAGAGAGAGGCAGACGTGCGAAGTCGAATCCCCATTCGCCCATTGTCGCGAAATCAAATTCATCGAAAGCGGGCGCGTCGTAGGGATGGCCGGGCGAAGGAAATCGTCCTTGAAGATTGAAACCACGCCAGCGGGGGATGTGCGCGGCCGTAATGTCGTCCGACGGACAATTCCGGGCAGCGGCAAAATGCGAATTGTTGGCTATCGAGGCGACAGAGGCGAGAGCCGCGATCTCTTTCACAAACGTGCGGCGAAGCATGCGAGTTTCCTCCGTATACCGCGCGAGTATACGCCCTATTTGCAAAACGCGTGTAGATAATCGTTTCTGTAAATTTTGCTATACTTTGGAGCACACGGACTCGCGTAACCTGCTCTGGGACTTCCACGCAATGCAACATTAGGTGTTTCGCGACAGGAAGCGCTAGAATATCGAATAACTAACAGTCGAGGACCACGGGGTGCCAGCAGACGCGACTTGGCGTGATGATGTAGACCCCGTGCGTGCCAGAGGAAGCGTTCAAATGATCGGTGCAAAATCTCCCCGCTTCAAAAATAGCGGAACAGTCACACTGAAAGCTGTTGCTCAACATCTTGGGTTGACGCCAGGCACGGTATCCGCGGTACTAAACAATACCAAAGCAGCCCGTACGATTCCGGAAAACACCCGAAAAAGAATCATCGATGCAGCCCGCCAATTAAATTACCAGCCGAATTTCCTCGCGCGTTCCTTGCGTGTTAAGAGGACCTTTACCGTGGGTGTGATCGTGGAGGAAATCGGCGATACCTACGGTGGTTCGATCGTCGACGGGATCGAACCCTACCTTCGCGACAACAATTTCTTTTTTTTGACTGTGGCCCACCGTCACGATCCAAGGCTCCTGCGAACTTACTCGCAACTGCTGGTGACCCGCGGTGCCGAGGGGCTCATCACGATCGATACGTCGATCGATGAGGAACCCCCCCTGCCGACGGTTGCCGTCGCCGGACATCAGAAAGTGGAAAACGTCACCAATATCATTCTGGATCACCGCCGTGCCGCCGAGCTCAGCCTTCTCCATCTTAAAGGGCTTGGCCACGAGCGCATCGCTTTCCTTCGTGGGGAGCCGAAGAGCGCAGACTCGGCAGCCCGATGGGAGGCGATTCAAGAAGTGGCGCAGGAGTTGGATATCCAGATCCGGGCCGAGCTTGTCATGCAGATTGAAGGAACGGAATCCACTCCTGAACTTGGTTATCCGTATGGGAAAGCGCTGATCTCGCGGGGCATTCCGTTCACCGCCTTGTTTGCCTACAACGACATTTCGGCAATTGGCGCAATGCGGGCTTTCCAAGAAGCGGGTATGCACGTGCCGGGAGACATCTCCGTTGTGGGGTTTGATGATATTTCGATTGCCTCCTTCTCCATCCCGCCGCTGACGACTGTTCGGCAGCCACTGGAGAAGATGGGAAGGATCGCAGCACAAACGTTACTGGATAGGATCGAAGACCGAACTGCTTTCGTGCCGGAAATTGCAGTTGAGCCAGAATTGATTTCGCGCCGTTCGACTGGGCCCCCGCGCAGGTTGTAATTCACTCTTCGGGTTGTCCGAGTTATCGCCATTGCAACGGTTTGTGGGACCGCAGGAGCGGTTCTACTAACTCCACAAACGATCCCAAGAACGTTCCTCGTCCCATTGCGGTGTCGGTTCAAAGTAGCCCGTGCCGGGAGCCAGATGCTGCCGTACGACTTCTTCGTTGAGAGTCACTCCCAGGCCAGGACGGTCAGGCACTTCGATCCAGCCATGGTTCACGATGGGAGTCTTTACACCCTCTTGCACAAGCGAGGACCACCAAGGCACATCCAGCGAGTGGTTTTCCAGCGCTAGGAAATTCTGGGTCGCCGCCGCACAATGCACACTTGCCATGCACCCAATTGGGGTTCCCGCATAGTGCAACGCCATCGGCACGCCATAGCCCTCTGCCATATCTCCAATCTTGTGGGTCTCGAGAATTCCGCCAGACGTAGCGAGGTCCGGCTGAATCTTTCCGACGGCATGATTCTCACACAGCACTTGGAATGGCTCTTTCAAATAAATATCCTCTCCCGTAAGAATTGGAGTTGGGCTTTCCAGGGAAATTTGCTTGAGTAGTTCCGTAAAGTTCCAGGGAATGACGTCTTCCATCCACGAAAGATTGTATTTTTCGTAAGCTTTGCCTAGCCGGATGATGGATTTCACGCCCAGATGACCCAGGTGATCCATCGAGAGTGGGATTTCCATACCCACGGCGTCGCGAACCGCCGCGACATATTCCTCCAACATAGTGATGCCCTTGTCGGTGATTTCCATCGCCAACAAAGGATGTGGAAGTTGATGTGGCTTCCATTGTTCGATGTCTGTGGGATTGGTAACTGTGCCGGGTGTGTCCGCAATCATCTCTACTCCTAAATCCATCTTGAGCCATGTGAGGCCCATGACCTCCTTCCGCTCCTTCATCCTCTGCGCATAGATTTTGGGATCGTTGGATTCGGTGGTGTCCGCATAGATGCGAATCTTGTCGCGGAACTTTCCGCCGCCGAAAAGCGCATAGACAGGGGCGTTATACACTTTCCCAGTAATGTCCCACAGAGCCATCTCAACGGCACAAACGCCGCCGCCTTGCCGCGCGTGACCGCCAAATTGCTTAATTTCCCGAAAAATTCTGTCCAGCTCTAATGGGTTCTGTCCCATTAAGCGGCTTTTCAGGAAAAGCGCATAGGTGGAACTTGCACCGTCGCGGACTTCGCCGAGGCCATAGACACCTTGATTGGTGTCTATGCGAATAATGGGGCAAGGGCTAGGCCCCGGTTTTACAACTGTGGCGACGCGCAGATCGGTGATCTTCAGTGTCGATGGACTGGAGTTCGTGTTCACACCCTTGGGGTAAGCCTCCCCGGGCTCTTTTGAAAACAGGCCTGCGCCAATGGCCAGCGCAGAAGCTTTCAGTACATCCCGGCGCCCGAACATATTTTCATTGATTTTGCTCATGGAAGGTCATCCTCTCTGACTTTTGTGACCCTAATCTTGCCAGCAACAAATCTGCTCGCCAACCTTGCCGACGAACCATGCCTAAAGACTCAGCCGTCGACGCAATCGTCCTAAGAATATCGTTATGCCGAGATTTGAAATGTATCCTACCATTGCTGCGGCACATAGAGCATGATAAATTGCATGCGATCCGAGAAGCCCGCTGACTCGCGAACTTGACCCCGTATAACCAGTTCTTTCCTGGCTTCCTCTGATTGCTCGTGACAAATTTCCGCAGCAATGGAGTTCTTCATGGCCGACGCGTCCCGAAAAAATGATTTTGCATTTATTCGATTCTTTGTTCTTCTGGTTGCACTTTCGGTTTGCCTCCTCCTCCCCAGCTTCGTCCATGCACAGCTCATCACTTTCTCCAAACAGGATCTGATCGATTACACCGCCTCGAACCCTTTTGATCGTTTGCCCGATGGCAGACCCAAGGTCCCGGACGCTTTATTGGAAAGAGCGCGCGATCTCTCCGCCGAAGATATTTGGGCCACGCTGCAGGAAAAGGGCTACAACAATCAATTCGCGGACGGATTCATCGTGCTTAAGCCTGGCAAGACCATGGCCGGCAGAGTTTTTACCATGCAATTTATGCCCGTGCGCAAGGATGTGGAGGGCATTGCCGAGAAAAAAGCCAAAGATAAAGGAATCCCGCGCTTGATGAATCAGACCGCGATCGACATGCTGCAGCCTGGGGACGTGCTTGTTGTGGACCTCTTTGGGAAGAAAGTGGATGGCACCATCGTCGGCGACAATCTCTTCTATTACATAATGACCGCCACGCATAAGGGTGGGCTCGTTGTCGATGGCAGCGTCCGCGACCTAGATGGAATTTCCGAAATCGATATGCCCGGTTACATTCGCTCAACGGATCCCACGCCTATCGGCAATGTAATGCTTACCGGTATCAATGTCCCCATTCGGATTGGCGGAGTTACGGTGATGCCCGGAGATCTCGCCGTCGGCGATCGCGAAGGCGTGTATTTCATTCCTCCGCAATTTGTGAAGGAAGTGCTGGACCGCGCGGATGAAATCCACATACACGATGAATGGACCAAGAAGAAGTTTGCAGAAGGGAAGTACAAGTCGAGCGAGATTTATTCCTCCCCGAGCGATCCAAAATTGAAGCAGGAATATCAGGAGTATCTGAAGAGGAGACTGGAAGAGATCCACAAACAGCGGATCTCAGGGCAACAATAAAAAGGAGAATGCCATGCCGGAAACGCCACTAAAGGAAATTTCGCGCCGGGGGTTTATCGGCAAGGTGGGCCAAGGCCTGGTCGCGGCAAGCACCACAGGAACATTGCTAAAAAGGGCCATAGCGCAGCAGCCGCTGGTTGTACCGGATCCGCCCGGAAAGAAACTGGGATGGGCAATCGTTGGCCTGGGCAGTCTGTCCATCTATGAAATTCTGCCGGCGTTTGCAAAATGCGAAAAGTCCAAGCCAGTCGCATTTGTGAGCGGCCATCCAGACAAGGCCAACAAATTGGCCGCGCGCTACGGAATCAACCCAAAGAACATCTACAGCTACCAGAATTACGATTCGATTAAGGACAATCCGGAAGTAGACATCATCTATATTGTTCTACCGAACTGCATGCACGCGGAGTACTCCATCCGCGGCTTCCAGGCGGGCAAGCACGTTTTGACGGAAAAACCTATGGCCTGCACTCCAGCGGATTGTCAGAAGATGATCGATGCAGGACGCTCCGCCGGCAAGAAACTGATGGTGGCCTACCGTTGCCGCTACGAGCCCTACAATCAGGAGGCCATTCGCATTGCGCGCTCCGGCGAACTCGGCCCCACGCAGGTGATTTTGGCGGACGCCGGCTGGAACGCCACCAATCCCGACCAGTGGCGCCTGAAAAAAGATCTAGCCGGCGGCGGATCGCTAATGGACATCGGAATCTACGCCCTAAATGCCTCGCGCTACCTCTCTGGTGAGGAGCCCACGGAAATCAATGCCATGATTTACAACGCGCCGGGAGATCCACGATTTAAGGAAGTGGAAGAGACCGTTAACTTCCAGTTGCGTTTTCCGAGTGGTGTGATCGCGAACTGCACTTCAAGTTATGGATATTTTCCTCAGAGCCACTATCGCGTAGTCGGAACCCAGGGCTGGCTGGACATGGATCCGGCCACCTGGTACACGGGACTGCGCATGAGGGTCGGGCGCAAAAATACCATCGATGAGATTGATCTCCCCGTGCGCGATCATTTTGCGATGGAGATGGACCACATGTCGCGATGCGTAATGGAAAATAAGGAGCCGCTTACCCCGGGAGAAGAAGGTCTCCGCGACATCACGCTGATGATGGCAATTTACGAAGCCGCCAAAACAGGCAAAACCGTCAAAGTGTAGGATAGAGGCACGTAGGCCCCGGAGTGTTGAGTTTCGTGATAGAGGGAGGCGCGAATGTTGCGCTTAGGCGAGCCGCTTTCCGCTTGGCTACACATAGCCCTCTCTTGCCTTTTCGCTACACTTTCCTTCCCGCTATGCGCAGGGGCTGCTTCGACCGCTGTTCATGGTTTATGGGTTTGGAAAAGCCCTGCTGTCCTGGAGGTGCCGCGCGCTGCCGAGTCTTTGCTCAATTTCTGCAATTCAGAAGGCATCAATGAAGTGTATGTATCTATCTCCGAGCGCAGTGTGGCGGCGGAAGAGAGCAAGCTGGTTCACCTCATTCGTCTCCTCCATCGTTCAAATATTCGCGTTGAAGCTTTGTTATCGAGTACGGAGGCCGATGAGCCGGGCAAACACAGGGGAACGCTTCTGCGCCACGTTCAGGGAATCGTGGAATTCAATCGGAGGCACTCCGGCGAGCATTTTGATGGAATTCACTTGGATATCGAGCCGCAACAACGATCGGAAAATAAAGGCTCGGGGAACCTACGCTTTTTACCAGGTCTTGCAGATGCGTATCGTGCCGTGCGCGGGGTGGCGGAACCAGCTGGGATGACCGTGAATGCCGACATTCAGAACAAGCTGCTCAAGGGCGATCTTGCCCAGCGCAAAATGCTACTTTCTGCCGTGCCTCGCGTCACTTTGATGATGTATGAACTAAGCAACCTAACAGACGGGGAAAGCCCCGGACAGAAGGCCGAAAAAATCCAAGAAGCTAGTCAGAAATTCCTGGACATGGCCTACGAGGGATTAAGCGGAGGGGATCTGGCTAAAATGGGGATAGCCCTGCGGACTCCCGACTATGGCGAACTGCTGCCACAGATGCTGAAGAAACTCGACGATAGCAACCGCCTAAATCCCCATTACTTGGGATGGGCTCGACATTCCTACAACGACTATCTAAAGGCCACGCCCTAGGCGAAAAACCTGGAACTAATTGAACGGTGCGGGGGAACATCAATCAGGGCCCCATTGCGGAACTAGACGTGCATTTCACAGGACAACGCAAACGGAAGAATCAGCGTCCAATTCTTTAGTCTCACACCGGCAGACATCGCAGGAAGAGATTGTGTTTGCGGAGGCCCGGCACGGAGCGAAATGAATCCTTCTTTGCGACTTCCAAGTACAGGCACTCTGACCAATTGTGCGCAGCGCTTCCGGCTGATTGCTTTTGTTTTCCTGACGGCATTCGGCGCAACCGCACAAACCCAGCAGCAGGCACCGCCAGCGCAGCCAGCCCAGGCACCCTCTCAAGAACCGCCGCAGCGGGCCCCGAATAAAATTGCTGTGCAAGTGAAAACCGTCAGCATGCTGGCCACCGTTCGGGACAAACACGGAAAGATTGTCTCGAATCTCACGAAAGACGATTTCGCTCTGGAAGAAGACGAGCGGCCCCAAGTTATAAACTATTTCGCGCGCGAAAGTGATTTGGCCTTGCGGCTGGGGCTGCTGGTGGACACAAGCATGAGCCAGAGAAAAGTCCTGGAACAGGAACGCAGCGCGAGCTACAGCTTTCTGGATCACCTTCTTCGCGAGAACAAGGACCTGGCGTTCGTCATTCACTTTGACAAAGATGTGGAGCTGCTGCAGGATTTCACTCCATCGCGGCCAAAATTGCAGGCGGCTCTGCAGTCGCTCCAAACGCCGCAATTCGACAACAATCGAAGCGGGAGCAATGGCGGCGGAAGTGGCGGTAGGGGCGGTGGCAGCGGTGGCAGCGGAGGAACCAGCGATAGCGGGAGTGACGGTTCTGGCGGGCGCGGTTCGCACCAAAGGGGCGGAGGGACACATCTCTACGATGGTATTTATCTGGCGTCGGATGAACTGATGAGCAAGCAACAGGGGCGCAAGGCGCTCATTGTCCTCTCCGACGGAGTGGACCACGGCAGCAAGGAGACCTTGACCGAAGCGATAGAAACTGCGCAGCGCGCCGACACCGTGGTGTACTCAATTTTATTCAAAGATGACGAAGGGTACGGCCATTCAGGCGGGGGAATGATGGGCCCTCATGGACCTTATGGAGGAGGTGGTCACCATGGCGGCGGAGGACGATATCCGCAAGAAGAGCGGCCCGATGGGAAAAAAATCCTGCAACAGATCTCCAAGGCCACAGGCGGGCGGCTGTACGAAGTCTCCAAGAAAGAAACCGTAGACAAGATCTATGCGGAGATTGAGGAAGAACTGCGAAATCAGTACAGCCTCGGGTATACACCGGATAAAGATACCGGATCGGGCTATCACAAGATTCAGCTCACAACCAAAAACAAAGACCTGGTCGTACAAACCAGGGACGGTTATTACTCGACGCAGTAGGGACTACTCCCCGGGAAGGGTGACTCCCGACAAAAGTGCTTTGATGCGTTCGATTGCGTGGGGTATGGCCTGACGAACGGGCTCCGACAATCCCTCCACCAGATCAAAGGTATCTCCACCAATGGTGAGGAGATAGGCCCGCCTGGGCTGCGACCCAAAAAGTTCGCCGGCAAGTGCCAACAATGACGCTGGAGATGTTTGGTGTGTGAAGCTAGCCGGCAAATTGGAGGCCGGGCGCAGTAGTTGGCACGCAATCTCGCCAGGCAATACATTCGCCGATGCGTCCAGGAAAATTACCACGTCCGCCTGGCTGATTGGCTCAGCAAGTTCAGGCGCCCATTGCTGATCGGAATGAATTTGAGTTTCGGGGTCGCAGAGGCCATTCCGCAGGCAACTGGCGATGTGCAGCGCAACGCCATCGTCGCCGCGCAGAGAATTCCCGCACGCAAGCACCAACAAACGCTTCATGGTTTCCTGCGAATCTCGTCAAGGAGCTTACCCTCCGGGGAGACCATGCGAATCCACAGGGGCATGTGTCCATCCGCGTGCGTGGAACAACTGAGACACGGGTCAAAGGCGCGGATGACGGCTTCGACGCGGTTCAGCATGCCCTCAGTCAGTTTTTCACTGCGAACAAAATGCCGCGCTGCCTGCAGGATGCCGCGGTTCATCGCCAGGTTGTTATGGCCCGTGGCAATGATCAAATTGGCCCAAGTGATCAGCCCCTGTTCATCCACGCGGTAATGGTGAATCAGTGTTCCCCGCGGCGCTTCGCAACAGCCCACCCCTTCCAGGTTGTTCAGCGAAGCTGAATACCTGGCATGACTTTGCGTAATGATTGGATCGAGCAAGTATTCTTCAATGTGCTCGAGCGCAAAAAGAATCTCGATCAGCCGCGCATAGTGGTAATGAAACGAACTGTGCACAGCGTTACGTTCCAGGGCGCGGAATTCCACCCATTCCTGCTGCGCCAGCGGTGTGCCACAGTTGTCCACCAGGTTCAGCCGAGCGAGCGGACCCACACGATACATTCCATCCGGATAGCCCAGCGGCATGTAATAGGGAAACTTCATAAACGTGAAAGGCTCGACCGCCTCGCCAAGGTATTCCTGATAGTCCGCCGCTTCCAATTTGTCCGCCACGATATTTCCCAGTGAATCCGTGAAGCGGATCTTGCCTTCGTAATAGCCTGCGCGCTCATCCACGGTAACCAGTCCCATGAACAAGCTCGGAAAATTCGCAAATGTCCGGATTTCCTCCCGAAAATTCTCAAATTCGATCTTGAACCACGCCAGTGCTTTCTGCGCAATCGCGATCACTTCCGGTATCTGCGCCAGGATTTTGTCCCGCTTCTCGACACTCAACGATTCGTTCACGCCGCCCGGCACCACCCAGGCCGGATGAATCCGCTTCCCCGCCAAGGTTTCAATCACTTGCTGCCCAAATTGCCTTAGCCGGATTCCCGTGCGTCCCAATTCCGGATTTTTGCGCATTACTCCGAAGAGATTCCGATCCTTCGGGTCGGAATCCATTCCCAGAAGAAAGTCGGGCGACGATAGATAGAAAAAACTAAGTGAGTGCGACTGGATAAGTTGAGCAAGATTCAGTATGCGCCTTAGCTTTCCTGCTGCACGCGGGACTTTCATAGCCAGCAACGCGTCGCAGGCCTTGGCGGAAGCCAGGAGATGGCTTACCGGGCAAATACCGCAGATCCTTTCCATGAGGTAGGGCATTTCGTAGTACGGACGGCCCACACAAAATTTCTCGAAACCGCGGAATTGCGTCACATGGAAATACGCCTCGGAGACCTCGCCTTGATCATCCAGCTGCAACGTGATCTTGGCGTGACCTTCGATGCGGGTAACCGGGTCAATCGTAATCGTTTTGGACATAATCCTGTCTTCCTAGGCCCCAAAGCGAGTCAAGGCGGCCACATCCGGAACGCGCCCGGCGAGCAACTCGCGAATCACTGTGTAAATGGTATCGGCGGAAGGTGGGCACCCCGGGACGTACACGTCCACATTCACCACTTCGTGGACAGGCCGCACGCGCGGCAATAGCGACGGCAAGCGCTCGGTCGGCACCTGCCGCTGGATCGTCGCATTTTCCTTGTACGCTAAGTCCATCAAGGCAGACACCGGAAAAGCGTTGCGCATTCCCGGCACATTTCCCGTGACTGCACAATCGCCGAGCGACACGAGAACGCGCGTATGTGCCCGCACATGCCGCAATTTATGCTCGTCTTCGCCGCTACTCACCGAGCCCTCGATCAGCGTCACATCCACATGGGAAGGGAACTGCTTTGCATCCACAAGGGGTGAGTACACTAGTTCGAATTGCTCGCTCAATTCCACCAGCCGTTCATCCATGTCCAGCAATGACATGTGGCAGCCGGAGCAGCCGTCCAGCCAGATGGTCGCGAGCGTTGGTTTGCTCATCGCAGACCCTCGCGCATCTCGTTCAAATAGGAGAGAAAGTCCGGATCCTTGCGCACCTTGCCACCCACCTTGCTCTTGTCAAACAACGCACCGGTGGGACACACCTGTACGCATTTGCCGCAACTCGTGCACGTATCGGAGGAGCCCCAAGGCTGTTCCAGGTCGCTAATCAACAGCGTACTGACTCCGCGCCCAAGCACGTCCCAAGTGTGCGCGCCTTCAATTTCATTGCAGACGCGAACGCAACGCGTGCAAAGGATGCAGCGGTTATGGTCCATTGCGAATCGTTCATGGGAGACGTCTACAGCCAGTTTCGGGAAACGGTAGGGAAACCGCACGTTGGTCACACCGTGTTCTTTGGCCAGGTCCTGCAATTGGCACATATTGTTGGAAACACAAACGGAGCAGACGTGATTCCGCTCGGCGAACAACAGTTCCAGGATCATGCGCCGGTACTTTTCCAGGCGCGGCGAGTGCGTGGTGACCTCCATGCCCTCTTCCACCAGCGTAACGCATGCAGGCTGCAGCCGGTTTGAACCTTTCAGCTCCACCAGGCACAGGCGGCAAGCCCCTACTTCACTTAGCCCGTCAAGATGGCACAGCGTCGGGATCGCAATGTCGTTTTCACGCGCTGCATCCAGAATCGTTTGGTCCGCGCGAGCGCTGACGTCGTCGCCATTAATCAAAAGCGTTTTTACGGCAGGCGCGGGATTCATGCGGACACCTCGGCGCAGCGGCCACATTCGCATACTCCGGCCCGACAACGCTTCTGAACAATATGTTCGGTGTATTCATCGCGAAAGTACCGGAGCGTGCTCAGCACCGGATTCGGCGCGCTCTGTCCCAGTCCGCAAAGGCTTGTGCTGCTCACCATGTCGCAAAGCTCTTCCAGGAGCTCCAGGTCATGGGGCGTAGCTGTGCCGCAGGTCATTCGTGTCAGAAGCTCAAACATCTGTGCCGTGCCCGCGCGGCAGGGAATGCACTTGCCGCAAGATTCGGACATGCAAAATTCCATGAAATAGCGCGCGACATTGACCATGCACGCGCTGTCATCCATCACGATCATGCCGCCCGAACCCATAATCGAGCCGACTTCCTTCAATGACTCATAGTCCACCGGCAAATCGAGAAACTGCCCGGGGATGCAGCCGCCGGAAGGCCCGCCCGTCTGCACCGCCTTGAAGGTGTGCCCCTCGGGAACTCCGCCGCCAATTTCAAAAATAATCTCCCGCAGCGTCATGCCCATTGGCACTTCAATCAGGCCGACATTCTTCACCTTGCCGCACAACGCGAAGACCTTAGTACCCTTGCTCTTCTTTGAACCCAACGAGGCATACCATTCCCCGCCACGCCGTAGGATTGTGGGGATGTTGGCGTAGGTTTCCACATTATTGATAAGCGTGGGCATGTCCCACAGCCCAGACTGGGCAGGAAACGGTGGCCGAGGACGCGGCGCACCGCGACGGCCTTCGATTGAAGCGATAAGCGCGGTCTCTTCGCCGCAAACGAAGGCCCCTCCTCCGATGCGTATTTCTATGTCGAAGCTGAACTTGGTATTGCAGATCTGACTACCCAGGAAACCCATCCGCCGTGACTCGCGAATGGCGATTCCCAGACGTTTGATCGCCAGTGGGTACTCTGCCCGAACATAAATATAGCCGTGACTCGCGCCAACCGCATACCCGGCGATAATCATCCCTTCCAGAACGCGATGCGGGTCGCTTTCAAGCACGCTGCGATCCATAAATGCGCCGGGATCGCCTTCGTCAGCGTTGCAGATCACATACTTTGTGACGCCCACGGTCTTGGCAACCGTGCCCCACTTCAACCCGGTCGGATAGCCGGCGCCTCCCCGGCCTCGCAGGCCGCTTTTTGAAACCTCCTGCACAATTTGGCCAGGAGCCTTCTCTGTCAGACTGTGCAAGAGGGCCTGGTAGCCATCCTCGGCGATATACTCTTCGATCTTTTCGGGATCAACCCGACCCGAGTTTTCTAGCACAATGCTGGTCTGTCGCTGGAAAAAGGGTTGTTCTCGGGAGCAGCGCAGTCGCTCTGGCGCAGCCTGGTCCAGACTCCCTACAATTTCCGCGGCGTCCGATTCCGCTACGTTTTTCAGCAAAAGGCCATCCGGCTCGCTGCTTACCAGCGGTCCCAGAGAGCACAAGCCCATGCAGCCAGTTCCGCGCACGCGGCAATTTGCACCCGTGCGCTGCACTTCCTTCTCCAGTACGCCTTTAATCGTATCGCTGTGCAGCGACAAGCAACCGGCGGCAACACATACATTCAATTCGCGTGGAGACTTTTCTTTGACTGCCTTCGCTTCACTCGCAATTTGTTCCAGTTCCTCGAGTGTCATCAGTCTTTCCACCCTTCCAGCTTGCCGCGAAGCACGGTCTCACTCACGTTGCCAGCAGTCTCTCCATCAAAGATGAAAGCGGGCGCCATGCTGCACGAACCAATGCAACGCGCACTTACCAGAGAAACGTTGCCGTCTATCGTGGTTTCGCCGGCCTTAACGCTGAGCGACTCTTCCGCTACAGCCAGTAACTGGCTGGCTCCCTTGATGTAACAAGCCGTCCCTAGGCACACCAGGCATGTGTGTTTGCCGGGAGGCTTCAGCGTAAAGTAGTGATAAAAAGTGGCCACCCCGTAAGCCTGGCTTAACGGTACGCGCAAGGACTCCGCGACGAACTTGAGAGACGGCTTATCGAGGTAACCAAAGTACTCTTGGACAGTGTGCAGGGTCTCAATCAGCGCATCGCGCGCAAAACCATGGCGCCGCATCGTTCCATTTACAATGCGCCAACGTTTATCGTCCGAGGGCAGGGCAGGCTTCTTTAGAGATGTAGGCATCACTTCACCGGTGGGAGCGAACAACCAGTATATCCCAAGCAGGAATGAAACAAAGTTGGACTATGTAAAAGTGGCGTTAACGCCGGTGTGGATCACTTCTTTCGAACGGAAATCACCGAAGCAGTGTAGCGGTCCCCACGCAGTACCGATACGCTATATTCAATCGCAACTTCATGCGTGTCGTACGTGGTTTCCTTGATGAGCAGCGCAGCGCTCCCCACCGCAGCCTGCAGCAACTGTGCATCCTCGCCGTTCACAATCGCTGCCCCAATCACTTCTTCGGCCCAATGCAGCTTCCGCTTATAGACCTGCTCGAACACGTGGTACAGCGATTGGCCTTGAACATCCTGTTTGTCGATATCCGGGAATAGCAAGGATGGGAGGAAACTCGTCACGACCGCCACCGGCGCTCCATCTACGTATCGCAGTCGCTTCAGGCAATACACTTCCTGTCCCGCCTGCAGATTCAGAGCTTGCATCACCTCTCCATCGGGCTCCTTCCGGATGAGTGAGATGACCTTTGCAGAAGGTTGCAAGCCCCTCCGCCGCATCTCCTCGCTGAATCCGCGAAGTTGTTGGAAGTTCCACGGCAATTTCCCGGAGCCGATGATGGGTCGTTTGCCACGGGATACCACCAACAAACCTTCCGAACGCAGTTTTTGGAACGCCTGCCGCACCGGCATCTTGCTGATACCAAGCATGCGCGCGACTTCTCCCTCCGAGAAGAATGTCTCTCCTTCGGAAAGCCTCTTTTCCTTAATTAGTGTTCGGATCTGATCCACAATCTGCTCATAATAAGGGACGAAGCTTTCTTGATCGAGCAGGAGGCGCAGCACGTTCAGTCTCGACGAAGGGCTGGATTCAAGGGTTCTTGGCGCCATCACCATTTGTATCAAATCATATAACGTGGCGAAGTCTGAATAAAGTCCTTCTTTCCTGCGTGCAGTTGCACGCGCTCCGTGCTTCGTATCTATGTGTATATGAGCAGGTTACTGCACTCATTCGCAAAAATGGATTGAGCGCCCAGTGGAGATCAGTATGTACTTGACAACAAAACCACATATGATATTTAGTTGAACTGCGGTTCTCTCCGGGACAGTTCTCTCCGCTGCTGTCCACTCTGCTCCTCGAGGTGGTTTGTATGTTCGCATCACAGTGTACTTCCAGATGGTTCCTGAAATTGCTGTTCTCCCTCGCCATGTTTGTATTCTTCTTCAGTCTTGGAGGCAGTCACGCGTTTGGACAGGTCGAGTCCGGTACATTTGTGGGTACAGTGCGTGACTCATCCGGCGGAGTAATTGCTGGCGCGACAGTTACAGTCGCCGAGGTGCAAACCAATGTCCTGCACAAGACGACCACGAATGATCAGGGCGAATACAACGTTAGTCACTTGAATCCCGGCGTTTACAGCATTGCCATCGAGCAAGCTGGATTCAAGACGGCTACACAGTCCAATATCAAGCTGGACATCAATCAGGTGGTGCGCGTCGATGTTGCGATGGTCCCAGGTGCTGTTTCGGAGCGCGTAGAAGTTACCGCCGCCGAACCGCTGGTCGAATCGCAAACCTCTTCCATTGGTCAGGTCATCGAGGAAACACAGGTTCACGACCTTCCCTTAAACGGCCGCGATTTCGTGCAGCTTGCCTATCTCAGCCCGGGCGTCAATCAAGGAGAAGCCGGTGCCGTGCAGCAAGGGGGGATTCCAGAGAACGAACGCGGCAACGGGTCGATTCACGTGAACGGCTTGATGGCGACCAATAACAATTTCCTGCTAAACGGTTTCGACAATAACGAACAACAGATTGGCTTCGAGATTTTGCAGCCGCCGGTGGAAGCCATCGATGAATTCAAGGTGCAGACGAGCAACTTCGGCGCGGACATCGGGAAGGGAGGTGCCGTGGTAAACGTGGTGATTAAGTCTGGCACGAATGGTTTCCACGGCAGCGCCTTCGAATTTCTGCGCAATTCCTACATGGATGCAAAGAATTTCTTCGATGATCCAAACTCCCCGATTCCCCCCTTCAAGCAAAATCAATTCGGCGGCACGCTCGGGGGGCCGATCCTGAAGAACAAGACCTTTTTCTTTGTCGATTACCAGGGCACGCGGATTCGCCAGTCGCAGACGTTTATCTCTACTGTTCCCACGGCTGCAGAGCGCGGTGGTAATTTCTCAGACCAACTCGGTCCGGGAGGAACGGGCCAGATTTACGATCCTTTGACAACCGACCCAATGACCAACGTGCGCACTCCTTTCCCGGGCAACATCATCCCTCCTTGCGTTGGTTCTACACGCCGCAGTGCAACCGGCGGAAGCTGCCTCGACCCGGCGGCGCTTAATGTCATAAACCTGTTCCCTCTGCCGAACATTCCCGGCGCGGGCACTGCCAACAATTATCTGTACAATCCCGTTGCCAGCAATAATCAGGATTCCTTCGACGTTCGCGTGGATCACCAGTGGCGTTCAGAGAGCATTGCGGGCACGTTTAGTTTTGGAAATGTGGATTCCATCCAGCCAGACCCTTTCCCGGGGAAGGCGGGCGGAGGTTCCTTCTCGGGAAATATCCACAACAAGTCGTACGTGGCCGGCATCAGTGATGTGCACTCGTTCTCGTCGACGAAAACCAATGAGCTGAAGATTGGTTATACGCGTTACGTGGTCGACGCTGTCCCGTTTTTTGAAAACGAAGCTCTGGCCTCGGAGTTGGGGATTCCAGGTATCAATATTCCTGGAGATCCCAACACTAATGGGATGCCCAATATCATGATTTCCGGCTACAGCGCCTTAGGCAACCAGGATTGGTTTCCGGAAAACTTGAAGGAAAACAACTACCAGCTAAAAGATTCCTTCACATGGACGCGCGGCCGCCACTCGTTCAAGGTGGGTGGTGACCTGATCCGGCGCCAGCATGGGTTTTTCCAGACGCAGAACCCTCGCGGCGATTTCACGTTCGACCAGCAATTCACAGAAAATCTGAACAACACCACCGCCGATCCCGGCAGTTCACTTGCCAGTTTTCTCCTCGGCAATCCCATCTATTCCTTCCGCGATGGTCTTGCCGGCTCGTTTGGTATGAGTTGGTGGGAAGCGAGTGGTTACTTCATGGACGATTTTCGCCTTTCGCCCAAGCTCACGCTCAACCTGGGTTTACGCTACGACCTGTTTACTCCGATGGTGGAGGACCATGACCGCATTGCCAACTTCGACTTCGCCACGGGCAGGTTTGTCGCGCCCGGTATGCCCGGCGTGAGCGACACGGGCAACGTGCAAACAAACTATAAGAATTTTGCCCCACGCATCGGTTTTGCCTATACGCCGTTCAATGACTCGAAGACAGTTTTGCGCGGCGGCTACGGAATTTTCTACAGTCTCCAGGCCGATCAGAATGACGCAGAACTTGCCTATAACCCCACCGGCCTGTTTGGCAACCAAACCATTCAGTTCAATGCCAATTCTATTCCGGCACTGCAGCTTTCCACGGGTTTTGCCACTCCTTCAGATCCTTCCGGATCTCTACCTCCTTCCAGTTTGACCGACCCTAGCGGCCGGGCCAGCGCCATCCCCTTCCACAATCCCACTCCTTCCATCCAGGAATGGAACCTCAACGTGGAGCGGGAACTCGCCCGAGACACAATTCTGCAAGTCGCCTACGTTGGTGTGCACGGAGTTCACCTCACTTACCTGCGCAACCTGAATCAGGCGCTGCAACCACTTGACTCTAATTTCGAGGTTTGCCCCACTCCCGCCGATCCTTACTGTGCGGATGGGCTCCCCTCGAATTATGGGCGGCCCTACTACAATACGGTTCCGCAAATAGGTCCGATTCGCACCGCAAACAATGACGCCAGCATGATTTCTCACGCTCTTCAAGTCCGTTTTGAAAGAAGGCTTTCGGCCGGATGGACTATGTTGGCGAGCTATACCTATCAGCACAGCATCGGCGTTGCCGATGAAGATGAAGTCGTTGGTCCTGAGCCGCAAAATACCTACGACATGCGCGCGGAACGTGGTGACGTCAGCCCCGATTTCCGCCACCAGTTCACCGCTGCCTGGACCTATGAATTGCCTTTCGGCCCCGGCAAGCGCTACTTCAATTCTGATGGTCCTATGCGCTGGGTCGCCGGGGGCTGGCAGTTGAACGGCATCATCAGCATGTATTCCGGCCAGTCGATTACTCCGCTGCTCTCGTTTGACGACACCAATACTGGCTCCGGGGGTGCTCGCCCTAATATTTACGGAAATCCGTACTCTTTCTCCAACGCCGAACAGGCGGGATGCCCTTCGAATTCGCAGTCGCTGCAATGCTGGTACAACCCGGCCGCCTTTGGTCAGACGAGTCTGACAACTTTTCTTTATCCAGCCTTAGCTCCGGGCCAGACGTTTGCTCGTTTGTATGGCAACGCGGGCGCATTTATTCTTCGCGGTCCTGCGCAGTACAACGTCGACTTTTCCGCCTTCAAAGAGTTTCAGTTGAAAGAATCCTTGAGCATGGAGCTTCGCGGTGAGGTGTTCAATCTTTTCAACACGCCGCAGTTTGCTCCGCCCAACAACACCGTGGATATTCCCAGCCTTTCCGGCTCCATTAGCAGCACTGTGCATTCGTCGCGGCAACTGCAAGTCGCCGTCCGTTTCAAGTTCTGAGAGAATCGTTTCTAATCGCTCCTCACAAAGAGGCTCAATGAAGAATCACAATTATGGTTGGCTCAGGGAAGTGGTGCTGGTCTGCGCGTTTTTCGTTGCGGCCGGCACTTCTGTAGCGCAAGATACGAAGCTCCCTCCGGTTCATCTCGACGGAACCTATTTCACCGCCAATGGCAAGCGCTTCCTGCCCGTCGGCGCACATTGGGTCCCCTCCAAAGCCGCGATGCAATGGAACGTCAATTGGGATCCCAAGGACATTGAAGCCGATTTCGCAAAAATGCATGAACTCGGCTACACCGTCACACGCTTCGATGTGATGTGGGCTTGGTTCGAGCCGCGCCCGGAAGACTACAATCCTGCCGCGTTTGAACAACTCGACTATCTCGTTTCCCTGGCCCACAAATACAAGATCTATCTCCATCCCAGCCTGTTCATCGGCGGGGAAGTCGGCGAAGCCTACTGGGATGTGCCATGGCGCTTGGGTCGTCACCCGCACGCTGATCCGGATATGCTGCGCCTGGAAACCAATTTCGCGGCGGAATTTGGGCGCCGTTACGGCAACGAAAGCGCCATCATCGGCTGGGACCTCACCGACGAACCGCCTTTCTGGATTGTGCCTTTCCCGCAGACTACCGATTCCATGGCCATTAACTGGACCCGCCTGATCGTCGACGGTATCCGCGAGCATGACAAACTCCATCCGATCGTTGTGGGTACCAGTGGCGAGGAAGTTGGTCATGGGCCTTTTCGAGCTGACAACATCGCAAAATATGTCGATTTCTTCAGCGTGCATCCTTTTACTCTCTACTCGACCGATCTGTTCCCCGACGCGTTGCTCTCCGTGCGCGGCACGTATGGTGCTGCTTTCGAGATTGCGCTTTCCCAAGGTGCCGGCCGTCCCGTCATGATTCACGAGATGGGTGCGTCCACTGCTCAATTCTCTCCGGAGCGCGTCGCGGCCTACGATCGCGCGCAAATGTACTCGGGCCTGGGTGCGGGGACCATCGGCGTCGATCTCTGGTGCTACACCGATGCCTCGCCCGAACAGTTTCACAAAGCGCCCTATCTGCGCACCCCCCAGGAAACTGGTTGGGGCATGACCAGTTGGGATCGCCAGGACAAGCCTCTCGCTCGCGAATTCAAAAAATTCTCCAAAGTCGTCTCTCAGCTCGATCTCACCGGAATCGCTCCGGCTCCCGCTGATGCTGGCATCGTCATCCCCGATGAATGGGCTAAGGTTCACGGCGATTTCTCGCGTATGGGACTCACAGGCCCGGCCGTGACACCCTACGTTTCGCAGGCTGATGGTGACGCCATCCCCGGCCGTCCTCAACCCGATGCCAGCGCTGCCAATGAGTGGCTGATGTCCTCCGCGCTCACTTCCTTCATCCTTGCTCGCGAGGTCGGACTGAAAGCCGATTTTCCCCGCGAATATTCGGACTGGGAAACGCGCCCAATCCTCTTCATGCCTTCACCCATCACCAGCACTTCCGACCCGTTCCTCGCGCATGTTCATTCGGACTTCTACGAAAAAGCGCGAAGATATGTGGAGAAGGGCGGATTCCTGTATGCCTCTCTCGCTGCCGACGCCGCCGCGCCGGAAATGTCCTCGTTGTTTGGGGCACGCATCGCGGATCGCGTCATATCCACGGAAGTCACCATAAAAATGACCGAGCCCTTCGGCAATTTGAAGCCGGGAGATACGTTTCACTACACGATTCCATCACCTGGCCTTCAGTCCTGGGGAGTTCTTCTGGAGGTCTCCACGGGCAAAGTGATTGCCGTCGACCAAGATGGCCGCCCGGCTCTGGTCATCAACTCACTCGGCGCTGGCAAAACTCTTCTGTGCGCCTATCCGATCGAGCATTACCTGGCCAGTGTCCCCGCCGCATTCGATCAACCGGAAAGCACGCGAAAACTTTATGACGCATTTCGAGTCTGGGTGAGTGTGAAACCAGCGTTCCGTTCCGATCGATCCGACGTGGAAGTCTCCTCGCTTAAGGCCGACCATCGTGGCTATCTCGTGGTCGTGAATCACAGCGACCAGCCTCAGGATCCTAGCATTCTTTCTACCGTTCCACTGAGCTCTTATTCGTCGATTTCCCCCGAAGGTGCCAAGCCACTCCCGCTCGACGGCGCGAACACAAAATTGCACCTCGGACCGTACGAAGCCGCAGTCATCGAGTGGAAGCAATGAGTCCCTTCCCTTCACCTACCTTGGAGAAAATCATGATTGGCGCGGTTGATATTGGCGGCACCAAGATCGCCACTGGAATTGTCGATGCCGACGGTCGTGTGCTCATCCATTCCCAGGTTCCCACAAACGCCGAAGCTGGCTATCGCAGCGCCTTCGATGCCGTTGTGCACATGCTGCGCACCGCCGAAAAGAAGACTGGCCAGAAGATCACCGGCATCGGCATTGGTTCCACCGGCCCGGTCTATCCTCTGACCGGCGCGATCGGTGACGTCAATTTTTTCCCCAACTGGAATGGGGAAAATCCGGTCCAGGACCTCGAGCGTGTTTTCGGCGTCGGCGTGGCTATCGAGAATGATGCGGACGCCGCGGCTCTTGGCGAGGCGGGTTGGGGCGCCGGCCGCAATAAATCGCGCTTGATTTATGTCACTGTCGGGACCGGCATCGGCGTTGGCCTGATCTTCGACGGCAGGGTCTATCGTGGTGTCGACTACTCTCACCCCGAAATCGGCCACCACTTGATCGATCCCTCCGGCCCGGCCTGCTACTGCGGCTTTAGCGGCTGCTGGGAATCCCTGGCCACTGGGCCTGCCATGGAGGCCTGGTTCAAATCCAACATTCCTGCAGGCTATCCCCATAGCGAGAATCTCAAGGCCAAGGAAATTTGCGAACTGGCGCGCGCCGGCGACAAATTTGCCCTTCGGGCAGTAGAACGCGAAGGGCGCTACTTGGGCCAAGGGCTTGCCAACCTCGTCACACTTTACGTTCCGGACGCCATCGTTCTGGGCGGCAGTGTTATGAAGAGCTCCGATCTCTTTCTCGACGCGATTCACAAAATCATCGCTGCAAGCTGCCACTTTGTTCCCTACGAGCGCACGGAAATAGCACTTGCTTCCCTTGGCGAAGACGCGAATCTGATCGGCGCGGCCAGGGTCTGGCATCACAAATTCGCTCCAAACGGAGACGCCAATGCCAGCTGATCTCTCTGTTGTGGAAGGCGATTACTTTCTCGACCTGCTCAGTCAACCCGATGCCCTTCGCGACACTCTGGACCAACTCACGGAATCAAAGGAATTGCGGGCCATCGCCGTTCGCCTGCAAAAACGCAAATTCAAATCCGTCGTACTCACCGGCATGGGGTCTTCTTTCCATGCTCTCAATCCGCTCCTTCTTCAACTGACCAGTGCGGGCCATTCCGTTATCCTTGTCGAGACCTCAGAATTCATTCATTACCGTCGCCAATTATTGGACCCGGACTCTTTGATCGTTGCGGTTTCTCAGTCCGGCCGAAGCGCGGAGATGATCCGCCTGCTGAAGGAAAATCGACACCGCGCGCCGCTCCTCGCCGTCACGAATACTGCGGACAGCCCCCTGGCCCGTCACAGCAATGCCGTCATCCTCACCCGTGCCGGAGAGGAGTACTCCGTTTCTTGCAAAACTTATGTTTGCGCTCTCTTGGCCCTGAAATTTCTCGGAGATCAGCTCTGCAATATCCCCTCCAGCCGCACACGAAAGGAACTCAATGCCGTTCTGCCGGCCGCCACGCACTACTTGGCGCGCTGGAAACGGCATGTCGAATCCATGCTCCCGGGGCTCGCCGGTATACGCCAACTATTTCTTGTCGGTCGTGGACCTTCTCTGGCTGCTGTTGGCACTGGCGCTCTTATCGTGAAGGAGTCCACGCAATTTCCCGCCGAGGGACTTTCCAGCGCGGCTTTTCGTCACGGCCCCTTCGAAATGGTGGGCCCGGAGACCTTTGTTCTGATTTTTGCCGGCGAAGCAACAACCCGCGAATTGAACAAGCGCCTCCTCGCAGACATCCACGAAAATGACGGCCGCGCCAAATTGGTGGCGCAAGATTCCGGCGACTGTGTTTACTGCTTGCCAAGAGTGCCGCCCAGTCTTTTGCCGATAGTGGAGATTTTCCCAGTGCAGATGCTGACGCTTGCCCTGGCGTCCATAAACGGACGACAGCCGGGAAAGTTTCGCCTTGCCAGCAAAATCACAGCGACGGAGTAGCTGAGCAAGCTAGTCGAGCAGGGTATATCGGAGGCTCACTTCATGGTTCGCAGCCGTTACATTGTTGGTCTGATCCTGCTCATCTTCTTCGTCATGTCTTTCCTGACGAATATTCCCGGCGCGATTATTCCGGACATTATTACTGGCTTCAGCGTCAGCCTCACAGTAGTCGCCCTTCTTCCATTTTTTTTCTTCAGTGCCTATGGCGTGATGTCCATTCCCGCCGGTTTTCTTGTCGAACGCTACACCGAAAAGCCGGTCATGATTGCCTCTTTTGCGGCGGGCCTCGCAGGTTCTCTGTGCATCGCGCTGCATCCCACGTTCCTCGTCATCATCGTAGCCTCATTCGTGATCGGTGCGGGCATGGCCTCCTTGCAAGTCGCCATCAATCCCTTGTTGCGCGTGGCTGGTGGCGAGGAACATTTTGCCTTCAACTCGGCTTTCGCTCAGCTCGTCTTTGGCGCGGCCTCGTTTTTGAGCCCCAGAGTCTATTCCTATATCGTGGAACATCGCGGATCATACGAAGCCGTCGGAAACTCTCCTTTGCAGATTCTCGATCGCCTCACTCCCGCGAAACTTCCTTGGGTCGCCATCTATTGGATCTTCGCTGCCGCCTCGATGGGCATGATCGCCATCCTCTCCTTCTCGCGCGTACCTCGCGTACAGCGTAAGGAAGACGAACAGGCAGGCACCTTGAACATGTATCGCGATCTTCTCCGTAAGCGCGTCGTCTGGATGTTTTTCGGTTGCGTTTTTGCCTACGTCGCCTCAGAACAAGGAACCGCCAACTGGATCTCGCAATTTCTCACCACCTATCACCACGCCAATCCAGACACCACCGGAGCCAACGCAGTCTCCTGGTTCTGGGGACTACTCACCCTCGGCTGCCTGCTCGGCATGTTCCTGTTGAAGCTCTTCGACAGCCGCCACGTCTTGATCGGCTTCAGTATTGCCACGCTTCTCTGCCTCACGGTTGCCTTGTTCGGCCCCGCAAGAGTTTCCATCATTGCGTTCCCCGTTGTCGGCTTCTTCGCTTCCATCATGTGGCCGGTCATCTCCTCTCTCGCGCTGAATTCCGTCGCAGAGCATCATGGCTCGTTCGCGGGCATTCTGTGCACGGGAATTGTTGGAGGAGCCTTCGGCCCCATCATCATCGGCCGCCTGGGCGACCTGTTCGGCCTGCGCGCAGGCATGTGTTTTCTCTATCTGACTTTCGGCTGTGTTTTGAGCGTCGGCTTCTGGGCCAAACCGCTCATCACCAACGCCACGTTCCTCCAAAAAAAGGAGACTTAAATTGAAACAGTGCTTTGTTTTCGCTGGGATGCTATTTGCAACATTCGCTCTAACTGCGCCGATGGGCCTGGCGCAGCAAAAGGATTCAGCTACTCCACGGTATCTGAACTTAAGTAAACCACGACTCGCGCTCCCAGATGCGCAGGCGTGGGAGGGCAAGGAATTTCCTCACACCATGAGTGTCCTGGAACTGAATCGCGATGGTTTCCGCTATTGGGGTTGGTATGGGCTTAACGAAGGGAAGGGAATCGGCCTGGCTCGTAGCAACGATCTCGTTCACTGGACCAAATACGAAAAGAATCCGCTGTGGACTAACGCGCGCTGGCCCAGTGTCCTCGAAAAGGCCGACCTGAAAGATCCCAGTCTTTTATACTTCGCTATCACTCGCGATTACGACACACCAAGCAGCCACGTTGTTCTCGCCACTTCCCGTGACGGCATAAACCTCAAGGAAGAAAAAATCCTGGTCCCCGGCGTTCCCAACCAGCGCAATCAAAACCCGAACCTCTTCCGCGATCCGGTTTCCGGACGATTTTTCCTGACGTTCTATCGCGGCAATGACAACGACCACTTCGAAATCATAAGCAAAAGCGCCGCTTCCGTCACTGATCTGGACAAAGCTCCCGAAAAAATTCTGATTCGTTCCTCAGAAACGGTTGCGGCCCCCACGCTCCTCTACGTCAAATCAAAAGGAAAGGCCGGTACCTACTATATGGCCACGGAGATTTATCCGCACCGTTACAGCGATAACCCGGAAGGCGAATGGCAAGTCAAAGTATTTGCCGCGACCTCTCCTGACGGCGACTTCCAGCCCGTTGCGGGAAACCCCATCATGCGCGGCCAGCGCGCCTGCCTGTTCCAGCACATCTTCAATGATCGATTTTATGGATTCGATTGCCATCTGGAATCAGCGGATAAGTGGGTCCTTGAAGAAGTGCAAGCTCCGCTACCCTAGGGAGTGGCCGATCGTTAGATCAGCGCTCCTCGTTCGACGAACCTCTACCACGTCGCCGTAGTGATCGACCGTGCGGGTAGCGTCAGGTGCAGAGTCTTGCCCTTCCATTCAACATTCACGGCCGCATTCTCGTTCCGGCTGTTCAGCAATTGCGCCACGCCGCCGCCTTCAGGCGTCTGAAACGTCATCACTCGGATGCCCTTGGCTGTACCTGTGGTTTCGACGCGCACTGCCCCGGGACGCACAAATTTGCTGAAGTGCGCCAGGTACCAATATGTCCCTGTATATGTAATTTCATGCGTGGCCTTGTTAATGATCACGACGGGATGCTGCACATTCGGGTCCGGGTTTCCATGGACAGGTGAAATCGCCCAAGGTCCACCGGTTTCGTCCAGGATTGCATTCCAGTACAACCATGCGGAGGTCCCGGCCTCCAAATCGCTAAAAATTATGTTGCCCCAATTGTCCCCGTCATCGAAGTTGTAGATCGGGAGCTTCTTGCTCTTCGGATAACTCGCCTCGTAGGCGTAGCAGAGCTCATCCATCCAGAAAGGAAACTCCGAATATATCTTCTCCAACTCCGCAATCTTGTCGTAGTTCTTGAAATCGTAGCCGTGATACGCCACTACGGATATAAACTTTCGTGTCGCAGGATCGTCCAGCACTTCGTGATACCGTTTGTAAGCCACAATCCGTTCCGGAGCCTCGCTCATCATCAGCTTCGTGGTCAGTCCGGATTGTTGCAGCGCAGGCCCGACAAAATCTCGCAAAAGCACATTGATCTCGGGATATTTAATCTTTGTATAGACTTCCTCCGGTTCGTTGAACAGGCTCAGGTAATCGACTACAATTCCGTGCTTCTTGTACTCTTCCAGATAACGCATAAAATATTTCGCCAGCACTGAATAGTACTTGGGGGGAATATCCTGGCGCTTTTTCACGTCATAGAGCATCCAATCCGGCGGGTAATCCATGGGAGCTTGCAGCGCGAAGTTGCCGTACTTACGCGCGCGCAGGATGTACGTCCCCACTCCGTTTGGTCCGAAATCCCGTTCCACGGAGAAATTCTTCAACTCCACGTCGCCCGGCGTGTCGTCATAGGTGAACCAGGGGCCCGCCGACTGAAAGTCTGTTCCCGCCAGTGGCGTTTTCATCGCCGTATAGCCCGCGCCGCTCTTCGGATCGAACAGGGCTCGTAGTACATCCTCCTGCTTGTCCGCGGGAAGAGTGTTAAGCGTCATTAGGCCCGCTTCCATAATCGACGCACCAAAGCCCGCGATCTTCTGATACTTCACAGAATCGTCGATCCGAAAAGTCTCACCGTTCGCTGCTTTCCCATCGGAAAACTGCGCGTCTGGTTTCGCCGTCAGGCGGTCTCCAGCCTTCGACGAAACATGCAGTTTCACCGTTTGCGCCGCCAGTCCGCTAGCCGTCAGAGCGAATGCCAACGCTAGCGCCGTGCACAAAACACCGCATCTCGTACTCATGAAATGTCTCCTGAGTCTCTCAGTTACTCAAAACGTGTACTTCAAAGCGAACTCAATTTGCCGGTTGGCTGTTGCCGTATAGGTGATTGCCGCTCCGCCTGGCACGTCCGGGTTTGTCGTGCCCGTTCCTTCGACTCCCGGGCCGGGCAAACCAAAGTTCGGATGATTGAATATGTTGAAGAATTCCGCGCGGAATTCAATTTGCTGGGATTCATGGATTTTGAAGTTTTTCTGGAGCACCATATCAAAATTGACCAAGCCCGGCCCTCGCAGGTTGCCGATTGCGGAATTGCCCCAATTTGTTGCAAAGGACTGCCCCGGCGCCAGGGAAGGGATCGCAAAGGCAGCCTGGTTATACCAGCAATCGAGGGTCTGGTGCCCGGGATTTGAACATTGAAATACATTTTTCTGGGCAGCCACATTGTAGGAAAAATCATAGGGATTGTGGATCTCGTTTGGACGGGGGCTAAAGCTTCCCGTGTTGGTCGTGTCGGCGGAAAGCTCCGCGGTAATTGCTTCACCGGTCTGCGCCGTGATGATGCTCCCGAGTTCCCACCCTCCGAGTAGTGCCTCTCCAACCCGATTCAGATCGGTCATGAACTGGCGACCATGGCCGAACGGCAGTTCATAGAGTGCGCTGATAGACAGTCGCTGACGAAGGTCCGGCGCCGCCGGCCCGTATTCCGCATTGGGCTCGTGCGAGTTCTGAATATACGTACCGACGTTGCCATCCGCATTCCCCATATTATTGGCATAGGTGTAAGCGACCAGCATGTTGAACCCATTGGAGAATCGCTTGTTCAGCGAGGTCTGGAACGCGTTGTACATCGTGTGGAGTTGTGCGTAGTCCAGCGGCAGAACGGAAACCAAACATGGCTGTTGGCTGAAGTACGGCCGACCATAGTTGTTCGACAGACAATCAGAAGGAACAGGGCCGTTGAAGTTGCTATCCAATGGTTGCAAGGCTTGGTTGAAATCGCTCGACTCGTGATTCCACAGGCGATAGGCATGAGTTCCCACATAGCCGGCCGTAAATACCCAGTTCTGAGCAAATTGGTGTTGCAACGTTAGATTCCATTCCAGAATTTTAGGCATCACACGCTCCGGGCCCGTCGTCTTCACGGATCCGGACAGGTTCTGCGGATCATAGGGAGGAAACGCGCTCGGAAATCCGGTGGAAATTAACTGCGCGGGAACTGGCGCGCCGGCTGCGCTGTATTGAGCCGCATTGAATGTATCTTGCGGTGGGTTTAAGCCGAGGTCGTCGAAAATATTGGATTCCGCGGAATGGAAAATGCCAAATGCAGAGCGCAGCACAGTGTTTCGTGGCAACTTCCATGCCAGCCCGATGCGCGGTGCCCACCCGTTTTTGTCGAACGCTACTCCACTATGCGGAAGAGCGCCAGGCCCATACCCGACGTCCATCATGCCCGTCTGCAGATTGAAGTTGCTGACGCGGCCACCCGCCGGTGAGGTCACCTCATAGCGCAAACCAATATTCATGGTTAAGTTCGAGGCGACGCGCCAATCATCCTGGGCAAACCCTGCCAGGTCCCAATACGTTGTCAGGTAGTTGCCCTGCAGGTAGTCCTGCTCCGTATAATTCGCGATCCCCGTCGCCAAATCGGCGAACCCATCGCCGGTGTAGAGTCCGCTGAACTGGAATAAGCCACGAGGTGCCATTACCTGATAAAAGTTGCGTTTCTGCCTGCGGAAATCACCGCCGTATTTCATCGAGTGCTTGCCATGGACCCAGGTCACCGTGTCGGCAATCTGGTAGATATTCTCGAAAACATGCTCAGGAAGCCATTCTGAATCGCCGAGTGGCGTGTATCCCGCAACGTCAATGTTGGTCAGTCCGGAAGAGTTCAAATCGCCGCGATTGGCATTAGGAATGCCCAATTGCGTCCCGAGGTCCTTTCCGTAATTGAAGGGCAGGGCGTTCACCGCATACCGGAAGTATCCGCCATGGAGGTCATTCAACAATGTGGGAGAAAAAGTGTGGGTGTAGCCGATTCCCAGGTGTTGGCCGCGTGATTTGCTATTGCTCGGGCAGCAATCTTCGCCTCCCAGGTCGCCAAGGGGACCCGGTTGCGAACTGCGAACGTCACTGAAGCTATAGGAGACAAAAAGAAAATCTTGTGGTCGGAATTGCTGATCCACTCGTATGTCAAAGGAATCCTGGTCGTTCGTCGTCTTCTGATTGGCAAGGTAATTTTGCGTGAAATAATTTTGACTCCCTAGCTCCGTATTTGTGGGCTTCGGGTAAATATTCAAAACGTTGAAGCCCGTAGGATCCAGCAGGGACGAACCGTCCGGCTGTTTCGCCAAATCTATCCGATTACCTGGAATAGGTAGGCCGGTGTAGGGATTCACGAGTTGAATATTTTCGGCAGCTAGGAGTTCACTGAAATTTCCGGTACGTTCGAGAAGCGTAGGCACACTGGAGATATAGGGGTCGGTCTCCCTGAGGCGGTAGCCCTGATAGTCTCCAAAGAAAAACGTCTTGTTCTTGCGGATGGGCCCGCCAATGAAAGCGCCAAACTGGTTTCGCTGGAAGGGAAGTTGCTCCGCGGCAAAGTAGTTCAGCGCGTCCAGTTCATCATTCCGTATAAACTCATACGCCCCGCCGTGAAAGCCATT
Source organism: Candidatus Acidiferrales bacterium (assembly GCA_963709675.1). Lineage (GTDB taxonomy): Bacteria > Acidobacteriota > Terriglobia > Acidiferrales > UBA7541 > Acidiferrum. The sequence continues at coordinate 220,649 of CAVPWW010000008.1, read as the reverse complement.
CGTGCCCGACTTCAGCACCACGTTGACGGCAGCGCCTCCGCGTCCGAACTCCGCGCTCATGGAATTCTCCTCGGTACGGAATTCCTGGATCGCGTCCGGTGGCGGAAGGACGATGGTGCCGCCCAATCCGAATTCGTTGTTGTCCACGCCGTTCAGCAGGAAATTGTTGTTCGTGACCCGTAAGCCATTTACGGAAATCGCTTCATCCGCCCGTTCGTTTTCAAACACCCCTCCACTCACGTTCGATCCCGTTTGACCGCCGTTTGCTCCAGGACCGAGGTACGCGAGCTGGATGAAATTTCGTCCGTTCAGCGGCAGATCCGTAATTCGTTTCTCGGTTTCGATGGTGCCCAAAGACGAAGTGTCCGTTTGCAGGAGTGGCGGAGCACTGGAGACCTCGACCGTTTCCGAGGTGCTACCCAACTTGAGGGAGAAGTCCACTCGGACGACCTGATTGATTCCTACGTCCACGCTGGATTCAACCGAGTTTTGAAAGCCTTGTTTCTCCACGCGTATCGAGTAGCGGCCAATCCTCAGCAATTGTGCCGAATAATTTCCCTCCTCGTCGGTAGAAAGCTCGACTGCCTGGTTGGTCTCGAGATTCGTGACCGTAATCCTCGCGCCTGCTACTCTGGCGGCTGTTGCGTCGCTCACCGTCCCAACGATCGCGCCACGATCGACCTGCGCGGATGCGCTCGCCGATAGCATCAGAATTAAACTGAGAAAAGCAAAGATAGGCGTACAAATCCTGCGGACCTGGTAAAGCATGACCACCCCCTGGCCAACAAAACATTCTGTTGAATCGAATTAATATTGCAGTCGCACGCTCCTGTCAAGTAAGATTTGCCTATCCAGGTGCAGCATCTTTTCCGCTATGCGTAATTCATTCGCTAAGGGTTTAGAAATCCTTACCCGGAGGAGCGTCTTCTTATGAAGTTTTTGTTGGGACTATTTCTCGCTTTGCTTATTGCTTTTGCCGTTCCCGCACAGAATTCTGACCCGCAACCCACGAAGCGCTTAGAAGACGTTCAGAACAAAACCATTCTCGTCTTTACTCCCCATCCCGACGATGATGTCTTCGGCGCGGGCGGCACGATCGCACTCCTTAACCATAATCACAACAAGGTTTACATCGTCGTTTACACCAACGATGACAAAGGTTCCTACGACCCGGATATGAACTCGCAACGCCTCGCGCAGATCCGCCGCGCTGAGCAGGAAGTTTCCGAAGGCTTGCTGGGTACTCCCAAGGAAAACATCCTTTGGATGGGGTACGATGATGGCATGTTGGAGTACGCTGCGCAGCCCAAACTGACCGAGGAGGCCACCGCTATCATTCGGCGCATTCGCCCCGACGTTCTTCTCAGCGTCGATCCCGGCCAGTGGTACGAGCGTTGGCATAAGAGCGACCATCGCATGGCCGCCTTCAACACCATCGATGCGGTTCGCGCCGCGGAGTTTTGGTTGTACTTCCCCAATCAAAAACTCCAGGAGGGTCTGCAGCCCTACAAAGTCCCGGAAATGTATTTCTTCTACCCCGCTCCCCAGGAAGCAAACTACTTTGTGAACATCGACAGTGTCATGGATCTAAAGGTCGACTCCGCTATGAAACAAGTTAGCCAATTTGAGCCTGCCGTCAGTAAGTACCGTCCCGATTGGGATCCCAAAGACCTCGCCAAAGCCAAGGAAGAGCTGCGCGGCGCGCAGCCTCGCAAAGACGGTCATTTTGTGGAGGCTTTTCGTTACGCTACCGAATTTAATCAGTATTAATCGCTCCTAATACCAGGTCAGGAGATTGCTATGGCGGAACTCGCACTCAAGGGCGGTAAGAAGTCCAAGCAAAAATTATTTCCCGTTTGGCCTCAATACGATGACGCCGAGCGCAAAGCACTATTGGACGTGCTCGACAGTCGCATCTGGTGGCGCACCCCAGGCACGCGTACTCTTGCCTTCGAACAGGAGTTCGCGAAGTTCCATGGTGCAAAGCACGGCCTCGCAGTTACTAACGGCACCGCCGCCCTCGAAGTTACCATGTCCGCCGTCGGAATCGGCCCCGGCGATGAAGTGATTCTTCCCGATTTCACGTTCGTGGCCACTGCCAGCGCTGTTCTCTACGCCGGCGCGATGCCCGTCACTGTCGACGTTTCCCCGGAAACCTATTGCATCGATCCCAAACTTGCGGAAGCAGCCATCACCCCTCGCACAAAAGCCATCGTCGCCGTGCACATGGGCGGACATCCGGCCGATTTGGATGCGCTGGGCGAACTCGCCAAAAAGAAGGGAATTGCTCTGGTCGAAGACAGTTCTCATGCCCACGCCACGGAGTGGAAGGGTAAGCGCATCGGTTCCCACGGCACGGCCGGCACTTTCAGTTTTCAAGCCAGTAAGCTCATGACTGCCGGCGAAGGCGGCATGATCGTCTCCAACCACGATGCCTTCGAAAAACAGGCCCGCAGCGTGCATGATTGCGGCCGCATGCCCGGCGAATGGTTCTACAGCCATTACATCAACGGCTCGAATTACCGCCTCAGCGAATGGCAAGGCGCGGTTCTCAGCGTTCAACTCACGCGCCTCGACGCACAAACGCAGCTCCGTCACCGCAATGCTCGTCTGCTCGACAAACTTCTCTCTCAAATTCCCGGCATCACTCCGCAAAAGCTCGATTCCCGCTGTACGCGCAATGGTCACTACGCCTACATCTTCCATGTCGATTCAAAACAGTTCGCTGGTGCCAGCACGGAGAAATTGATTCAAGCCATCAATGCCGAGGGTATCCCCAATCAGGCCAGCTATCCGCCGGTTCATGCCCTAGACGTCTTCCAGAATGGCGAGTATCGCAAGCGCCTTTGTGGCTCTCAGGCCACTGATCCGCACGCATTTTTGAAGGCTAAATATCCGCACACGCATCGCGCGGCTTTTGAGACCATCTGGTTCCCGCAGCCGGTGCTTCTCGGCGATGAAGAAGATATGAACGAAATCGCTGCCGCCTGGCGCAAAATACAGAAATTTGCCAAAGAGCTTGTGTGATTCGCGTCGAAAAACGCGCCTATCGAGGCTGGTGCAACGCCTACTTCCTCTCGAATGACACCGTTGAGTTGGTTGTTCTGGCGGACGTTGGTCCCCGCATTGTGAGTTACTTGCTCCGCGGCGGCGAAAATCAATTCCACGAATTTACAGATCAAGCCGGGCATTACGGGGGAAACGAATTTCGGCTCTACGGTGGCCATCGCCTTTGGGTCTGGCCCGAAGTGGAGCGCACCTACTTCCCGGACAATCATCCTGTGGAGGTCTCTGCCAGTCGCACGGGCGCAACCTTTACGGCTCCAGTCGAAGCCGCTTCTCCCGGCACTTTTCTCCAGAAGAAAATCTCCGTCTCACTTAGTGAGTATGGAACTCACGTGCAACTTGTCCACTCCGTCAGGAATCTGGCCGCAACCCCCACGGTCCTCGCAGCATGGACTCCCACGGTCATGCGTCCCGGAGGTCGCGCCATCCTGCCTTTTCCACCTCGTGCTGCGATGGACAAAGATCATTTCCAGTCCGTCTCGCCACTCTCCCTCTGGTCGTTCACGGACTTCACCGATTCCCGTTGGGTGCTTGGCAAGGATTTTCTCCAACTGCTTCAGCAGGAGAAACCCTCAGGGCGATTTCCCGAGCAGATGACTGGCCTGTTCAATCCTGCAGGATGGGGAGTTTATGTGCGCGCCGGTTCCGCGTTCCTGAAGTTCGCAACCACTGTTCCCGAAGCTCAATACCCCGATTTCGGCTGCAATTTCGAGCTGTTTACAAACTCCGAGTTCCTCGAACTGGAATCTCTTGGCCCTGTTGTTACCCTTGCCGCGGGCGAAGTCGTGCATCACACTGAGCACTGGTATCTCTTCGAGGGCCTTCCTCCGATCACGACCGAGGACTCCATTCAGTCGACGGTACTCCCTCTCGTGGGACAATGTGATGGCCGTCACATTTAACGCATGGTCAAAATTACGTGAAAGATTTGACCGATTGTAAAGATTTTCAATACCCTGCCGATTGGCACAAACTGTAACTATTGACAGTTCCTAAGCCAAACTCTTCCCCCTATACTTCCTTATGTTGGGCGATGCAACCATCACTTTTGCCTCGTCGGCCACAAGGATTCTCGGAAGAAGTCTTCGTTTTCGGCCCATTTTCGCGCAATCCTGTGTAGAAAACTTTGCTCTTCTGTTGACTCAACGATTTTGATCTTCAACGGTTGGCAAGGCTTTTGGGATCTCTTGGGCGGAGATATCCCAAACTACGCAGGATTGCTCGGAAGTGGGCCTCTCTCTTTTTGGTGTCTTGCGCCGGCGAATCGTCGCCGCGCTACGCTTCCTCGGATTCTTGCGTCACAATGTGCACATCCACCGGCGGCGAATCTCTCAGAAACCGGTGAACCGCCGACAAATACAGATACTTGCGCCAGTCGCGGATTGGCGCCCGGCCGAAAATCACCTGCGTCACATGCTTGCCGCGTACAAATTCTGCAATTGTATCCGCCACACTTTGCCCTTTCAGCCTTACCACCTGCGCGCCCAGGTTCTCGGCAAATCGCAAGTTCGCCTCCAGGATCTTAGGGTTTTCCTCTCTTGGCGCGAATTCGCGCTCGACGTGCAGCACGTACAACTCGGCGTCCATCCTTCTGGCCATTCGCGCCGCTCTGGCAATGAGGTATTGCCCTGCCGGGCTTCCTGAAACACACACCGCGATCCGTTCTCTCACCCCCCAGTTCTGCCGGATGTCCTTCGCATCCATGTAGGATTCCAGGCTGCGGTCCACCTGTTCGGCCACTTGGCGCAATGCCAGTTCACGCAAAGCGATCAGGTTTCCGCGTCGGAAGAAATTTTTAAGCGATTGCTCCACTTTCTCGTGGCTATACACATCGCCGCGTTTCATCCGGTTTTGCAACGCTTCAGGCGTCAGATCCACCATCAGCGTTTCCGAAGCGGAAAGCGGTACCCAGTCCGGCACCGTCTCGCGTACTGTGATTCCTGTAATCGCTCGCACCGTAGGCGCCAGGCTCTCAATGTGTTGAATGTTCAACGTGGAGATCACGTCTATTTTTGCTGCCAGCAACTCCTGCACATCCTCGTACCGCTTCCGGTGCTTGCTACCGGGAATATTGGTGTGTGCCAACTCGTCCACCAGTACGACTTCGGGTTTGCGTTCGAGGATCGCATCCACGTCCATCTCCTCGAACATGGTTCCTTTGTAGTCGAGTTGCTGCCGTTTCACAGCCTCCAGTTGGTTGGCCAGTTCCTGGACACCTTTGCGCCCGTGGGTTTCCACGATCCCAATAACCACATCTTCACCACGGCTTTTCCGCCGCAGGGCTTCGCTTAGCATGCTGTACGTCTTCCCTACACCCGGGGCATATCCCAGAAACAGCTTGAAGATTCCTCGGGATTTTGGTGCCGGTGAAACCGCTTCCAGCCAGTCCTCAGGCTTTTTTGGCAAGTGCTCTTTCTCTCCCCAGTCGAATTTCTTGCTGAGTTACAATAGTTCCATGTTGCGCATGGTTGCCGGGCGCGGGATTGGCTTCTTTGTAGCGGCCATCCTGCTTGCCTCCATCACTTTCGGCTACTGCAAGGTCATTCACGTCAACCAGACCACCGTGGCGTTGTCGTTTCTTCTCGCGATTTTAGCAGTTTCCGCCGTCTGGGGCATGATTGTCTCCATCTTCATGTCCGTTTCTGCCATGCTACTTTTCAACTACTTTTTCCTTCCCCCCATTGGCACTTTCACTATTGCGGACCCCCAGAATTGGGTCGCTCTCTTCGCTTTTCTCTGTACCTCCATCATGGGAAGTCAGCTCTCTGCCCGCATTCGCAAAGAGGCCGACGCGGCCCACGGCCGCCGCCGTGAAGTCGAGCGCCTCTACGCCTTCAGCCAGAAGCTGCTCGGGGAAGGGAACGTCATCCAGCTTATGAACGCTATTCCTAACTTCCTCGTGGATTGTTTTGAAGCGGGCGCTGCCGAACTGTTCCTGCCTCAAAAAGACAAGTACTATCGCTCGGGTTACGGCGCAGCTCAGGTCGACGAAGAGCAGATGAAAACAGCCTTCCTCCGCGATGAAACCATCTCCGACAACGTCCAGGCCCTTTACTTCCTACCGGTACGCCTTGGTGTCAAGCCCATCGGGAGCCTTGGCATCTCCGGCGCTCGACTCACCCGCCAGACCCTGGAAGCGATCAGTTCTCTTGTGGCCATCGCCATTGAGCGTGCACGCGCCATCGAACAGATCGGCGAAACCGAGGCCGAACGTCAGGGCGAGCGCCTCAAGTCTGCCCTCCTCGATTCTATCGCCCACGATTTCCGCACTCCTTTAACAGCCATCAAGGCTGCGGCTACTGATATGCTAAGTGCCACCTCGCCGGAAACTCGGCAGCAGCATGAACTTCTCACCATCATCAATGAGGAATGCGATCGACTGAATCGTCTTGTCGAAGAAGCCGCGGAGATGGCCAGGCTTGAGGCCGGAGAAATTCAACTTCACCTGGAACCCGTCGCTGTCTCAACGCTCGTTGACGAGGCTCTGCAACATCTGAAAAAGTCTCTATGCGACCGTCCTATCATCCTGAACATAGGCGAAAACCTGCCGCCTGTCCGCGCCGATCTCGATCGCACCAAAGACATTCTGGTCCAGCTCATCGACAATGCTCATCTTTATTCTCCCAAGGATAAACCCATCACCATTTCCGCGGAGCTTGCCGGCGACTCGATCATTTTCAGCGTTGCCGATCATGGTCCTGGCATTGATTCCTTCGAACAAGGACTCGTTTTTGATAAATTCTATCGTGGCCGGGATCAGCGCTATCAGGTCCGGGGCACCGGCATGGGATTGCCGATCGCTAAGGCCATTGTCACGGCCCATGGGGGCACCATTGCCGTGACCAGCCAGTTGGGCAGCGGTTCCGTTTTCACTTTTACACTTCCTGTAGCGCAGCTTGTGAGTGACGCGCGATGAACTCGGCCAACATCCTTGTAGTCGATGACGAACCCCAAATTCGCCGCGTGCTGCGGTCCACACTTTCCTTCCGTGGCTACACCATTAGCGAAGTTTCCTCTGGCGAAGAGGCTGTCGAGCTCACTGGTAAACTCAAGCCCGACCTGATTCTCCTCGACGTCAATCTCCCCGGCATGAGCGGCATCGAAACGTGCCGCGAAATCCGCCGCTCCACCGACGCACCTATCATCATGCTCACGGTCCGCAGCGCCGAACGCGATAAGGTCATTGCCCTCGACGCCGGCGCCGATGACTTTGTCACTAAGCCATTCGGAATCGAAGAGCTTCTCGCGCGCATTCGCGCTTCTCTACGCAGGCATCCTTCCGCCGATGCTCTTCCGCCCTTCGTCTCCAAGGAATTTTCTGTGGATTTCGAACTGCGCCGTGTCACCGTGGCTGGGGAAGAAGTCCATCTGGCTCCGAAAGAATTCGAGGTCCTGCGCCACCTTATCGCCAATCTGGGCAAACCGGTCACCCACCGTCGACTGCTCCAGATTGTATGGGGACCCGAATATGGCGAGGAAACAGAGAATCTTCGCGTGGTCATCAACCAACTACGAAAGAAAATTGAAAAGGACCCGTCTCAGCCCAAATTTATTCTCACCGAACCTTGGGTTGGCTACCGCTTCCAGCCCCCTAAAGCTCCAGCGCCGAAGGCAACATCTCGCGCTTCCCGCTAGTCTGACTTGTTCCTATTGTTTCACCGGCGCAACTGCGTCCAAATCCAGGTTCAATTCCAGCACATTTACTCGTGCTTCGCCAAAGATCCCGTATTGCCGCTGCTGTGTGTGCTTCGCCACGATTTTCCGCAATTCCTCGGCGCCAAGCCCGCGCGCCTTCGCCACCCGCGCCAACTGAAATTCCGCGCTCGCTGGTGAAATGTCGGGATCCAGTCCTGACCCTGAACTCGTCACCAGGTCTGCAGGTATCGGAATTCCCGGATTTTCCTGCTGCCATTTTGACACGTCCTGCTGCACGCGAGTCACCAACGCCTGATTCGTTGGGCCCAGATTCGAACCTCCCGAAGCCGTAGGATCGTATCCATTCCCAGCGTTCGAGGGTCTGGGATGAAAATATTTGTCGCCCGAGAATCCTTGCCCGATCAATCGCGAGCCCAGCACTTGCCCATTCTTCTCGATCAGGCTTCCGTTCGCCTGCTTGGGAAATATCCACTGACTGAGCCCAGTTACCAATAAAGGGTATCCCAGCCCAAACACAATCGTTGTCACTACTGTGAAGCGAATCGCCACAATTAGATTTTTCTTCATCTTTTCCTCTACGCCAGGTGCATCCACGTCACCAGCACGTCAATCAGCTTGATCCCCACAAACGGAGCGATTACCCCGCCCAAACCGTAAATGAACATGTTCCTTCTGAGCAGCGCTGCCGCGCCCAGTGGCCGGTACTTCACTCCCCGCAGCGCCAGCGGAATCAACGCGATGATAATGAGCGCATTGAAAATTACCGCCGACAAAATCGCGGACTCCGGGGTCCGCAATTTCATCACGTTTAACGCGCCCAGCAGAGGGAACGTGCCCGCAAACATAGCCGGGATAATCGCAAAATACTTGGCCACGTCATTTGCCACGGAAAATGTAGTCAGCGACCCGCGCGTAATCAGCAACTGCTTCCCGATCTCCACAATTTCAATGAGTTTCGTTGGATTGGAATCCAGGTCCACCATATTGCCGGCTTCCTTCGCTGCTTGCGTGCCGGTATTCATGGCTACGCCTACGTCCGCTTGTGCCAGGGCAGGCGCGTCGTTTGTTCCATCCCCGGTCATGGCCACCAGTTTTCCCTTGCCTTGCTCATTCCGAATCAAGGCCATCTTATCTTCCGGTTTCGCTTCCGCCAGGAAATCGTCCACTCCAGCCTGCCGTGCGATTGCCGCTGCGGTAAGCGGATTGTCCCCGGTAATCATCATGGTGCGAATGCCCATTGCGCGCAGGTGGTCGAAGCGCTCGCGAATCCCTCCCTTCACGATGTCCGTCAGCTCAATGGTCCCGTACACCCGGTGATTGAGCGCCACGAGTAGCGGCGTCCCGCCGGATTTCGCGATCCGCTCGACGGTCTCTTGGATTTCCTTCGGGACCACTTGCCCTTTTTCGCTCACGTAGCGCGAGATCGCTTCCGGCGCGCCCTTGCGGATTTCCGTGCTATCCATATTTACCCCGGACATCCGCGTCTGCGCTGTGAAGGGAATGAAAATCGGATTGTGTGGCGCCAGTTCGCGACCGCGTAAGCCGTACTTCTCTTTCGCAAGCACGACGATCGAACGTCCCTCGGGCGTTTCATCCGCGAACGAAGCCAATTGCGCCGCGCTCGCCAGTTCTCCTTCGGTCACTCCCGGAGCAGGATGAAACGAGGTGGCCTCCCGGTTCCCCAGCGTGATCGTCCCGGTTTTATCCAGCAGCAGCACATCCACATCGCCCGCGGCTTCCACAGCGCGGCCGGACATGGCAATCACGTTTCGTTGTATTAGTCTGTCCATCCCCGCAATTCCAATTGCGGATAGCAGCCCGCCAATCGTCGTAGGGATCAGGCACACCAGCAGAGAAACCAGTGCAAATACGTTCTGCGGCGCTCCGGAATAAATCGCGAACGGCTGCAACGTCACCACTGCCAATAGAAAAATGATGGTCAGTCCGGCCAGCAGAATATTCAGCGCAATTTCATTCGGTGTCTTCTGCCGCGATGCTCCCTCCACAAGGGATATCATTCGGTCCAGGAACGTCTCCCCCGGATTCGAAGTGATCTTCACCTTAATTTCATCCGAAAGCACGCGCGTTCCACCGGTCACTGCGGACCGGTCTCCTCCCGATTCGCGGATGACCGGCGCCGATTCTCCGGTAATTGCTGATTCGTCTACGGAAGCTACGCCTTCGATTACTTCGCCGTCTCCGGGTACGAACTCGCCCGCCGCTACAAGCACCACATCGCCGGCTCGCAACTTGGAACTCGCCACAACTTCGGTCTTTCCGTCTTCGCGCAGTTTCCGTGCAGCCGTCTCCGCCCGGGCTTTGCGCAATGTATCCGCTTGCGCTTTCCCGCGACCCTCTGCCATGGCCTCCGCAAAATTCGCGAACAGTACCGTGAACCACAACCACAGCGTAATCTGCAATCCAAACCAGTATCCGCCGACGTGCCTCGCCACATTCGACACTAGCACTACCAGCGTAATCACCGCTCCAACTTCCACCACGAACATCACGGGGTTCTTCCACAATATGCGTGGATCCAGTTTCCAGAACGAATCGATAATGGCCGTCTTCAATATCTTCCTGTCAGCCATCGAAGCGCTTTTTGCCTGTGCAGTCGTCATCTTTTCCTCAAAACGCCTTTCCCGCGTTCATCAGCAAGTGCTCGAGAATCGGGCCCAAGCTCAGAGCGGGGAAGAAAGTCAGTGCCCCCACAATCAAAATTACGCTGATCAACAACACCGTAAACAGTGGTCCGGTCACCGGAAACGTCCCCAGTGATTCGGGCACATGTTTTTTTGCCGCAAGGTTTCCCGCGATGGCCAGGATTGGGATGACCATGAAGAATCGTCCCAGCAACATCGCCACAGCCAGGCTGGCGTTGTACCAGAGAGTATTTGTGCTCAGCCCGCCGAACGCCGATCCGTTGTTACCCACCGCCGACGTGTACGCATACAAGATCTGCGAGAGGCCGTGGGCTCCCGGATTGGTAATGGCGGAGGTACCGAACTTCGACACTGCCGCAATCGCCGAAAATATCAGTATCGTCAGTGACGTCACCAGGATTGCTAAAACCGCCATCTTCACGTCAAACGATTCTATTTTTTTTCCAAGATATTCCGGCGTCCGTCCCACCATCAATCCCGCGATAAACACCGAAAGAACCACGAACACCAGCATCCCGTACATTCCTGCCCCCACTCCGCCAAACACCACTTCTCCCAGCATGATGTTGATCAACGGCACCATGCCCCCCAGGGGCGTCAGGGAATCGTGCTGATTGTTCACTGCTCCGCAGCTTGCGTCCGTCGTGACCGTCGTGAACAAGGCCGAGTTCGCAATCCCAAACCGCACTTCTTTTCCTTCCATGTTTCCGCCGGACTGTATTTCACTCGCTTTTGTGTCCACCCCCTTCAACAGGGGATTTCCACGTGCCTCGGACGCGTACACCACGACGACACCGGCAAGGAACATCGCAGCCATCGCGCTCCACACCGCCCAGCCATGCAGCCGCGACCCTGTCATCCGTCCCAATGTGTACGTGAAACCCGAAGGGATCGCAAAAATGAGCAGCACCTGCACAAAATTTGTCAAAGGCGTCGGGTTCTCAAATGGATGCGCACTGTTTGCGCCAAAAAAACCTCCGCCATTCGTTCCATACATTTTGATGACTTCCTGCGACGCCACCGGCCCCTGCGCAATCACCTGGGTCGTTACCGTATCCTTCTTCACGGTACCGTCAGCGTTTTTCGTCTCGACCACTTGCGGTTCCACTACATTCGCCGTGGTGTATGGTTTCAAGTTCTGGATCATTCCCTGCGACACAAAGAACAGCGCCACAACCAGGCTCACCGGCAGCAACACCCACAGGAAAGCCCGCGTCGTGTCTATCCAGAAATTTCCAATCGTTTTCGATTCTCGCCTTGCCACCCCGCGAATCACCGCGATCGCCAATGCAATGCCCACTGCCGCCGACGCAAAGTTGTGATACGCCAGGCCGGCCATCTGCGTCAGGTAACTCATTGTTGATTCGCCGGAGTACGACTGCCAATTCGTGTTCGTCGTGAACGATACTGCCGCATTCCACGCGAGATCCGGCGCAACGTTTGCGAGTTTCTGCGGGTTCCACGGCAACCAAAGCTGCAGCCGTTCCATTGCGTACAACAGCACTAGGGACGCCGCGCTGAACAGCAGCATGGCCGCGCCATACTCCTTCCAGCCCATCTCTTTGTTTTCGTCCACGCCAGACGTGCGATAGATCAGCTTTTCGATAGGCCGCAAAATAATATCCAAAAACGTATGTTTCCGTTCAAACACCCGGTAAAGAAACACGCCCATTGGTTTCGTCACCAGCAGCAAAGCAACGACGTACAGAAAGATCTGGAACCAACCGTTTCCCGTCATGACTAGAATTTCTCCGGTTTCAACAACGCATAAAACAGGTAACCGCACAATAAAAGCGAAATTACGATGAGCAGGATATTTCCGAGCATAGTATCAACCTTTTCCTCAAGAGTTCACTTCAGGCGTGCGCAACCCTTCAGATACAAAATGCTTAGGGCAAAAAACGCAATGGTGCACAGCACAAAAACAACGTCAGTCATTTGGAGCTCCTGGACCGTCTATCAGCTTACTCCTTTATCCTAAGGAAACGGTGAGTGTCACATTAAGGAACCGTAAGCACCGCGGCGGAGTGCCAATCGTTCCTCCCGAAATACCGCTTATCCCCATTCGGTTCGTGCGCTTGTCCCCCTATTCATCTTGTGCCACACTCCTTCCCCGATGGCCGCGCCTTCCACCGCTTCCTCTCCTCACAGTTCTCGCCGTGAATGGGCCCTCCTCCATCTGAGTTTCATTCTCATCGGCGTGATTACGACGCTTCTGGGTCCCATTTTGCCTTCTTTTATCCGGCATTGGTCGCTCACCGATGCCCAGGCTGGCTTCTTCTTTACTTCGCAATACTTTTTCAGCACCCTCGGAGTAATTCTTACGAGTTACTTCCTGCCCCGATTTGGCTTCTCGAAGGTCTCCGCCGCTGGCTTCGTCGCTTTTTCCTTTGGATTTGCTTTCCTCGGTCTTGGCCCCTGGTTCATCTCTTCCTTCATGGTCGGAATTATGGGTTTCGGCTACGGATTGACCAATCCCTCCATAAACCTGCGCGCCACTCAGCTTCCTTCTAAAAACACCGCCGCTGCAGTTACTTTTCTCAATTTTTCCTGGAGTATTGGCGCTGTCCTTTGCCCCTTTTTGGTCGGTGCGTTAATTCCCTTGATTCACTTGAGGGGATTTTCCGTGCTCATTGCGATCTGTTCCATCGTCCTGGTGGCCCTGCACCTTTCGTTGCGTGCCGCACCCGTAACCGTTCACCCGGCACGCGCCACCCATCCCTTGGGGGACTGGCTTGCGCATCTTCGCCTGCCTCAGGCGGTTCCTCTTCTTCTGCTTTTCACCCTCTACGTCGGCGTCGAGGTGGCCCTCGGTGGGTGGGTCGCCAGTTTCGAAAAGCGCCTACCGGGGATGAGCATGGTGACTTTGGTCATCGCTCCCTCGGTATATTACGGTGCTCTTCTACTCGGCCGCGGCGTTGCCCCGTTTGCTCTTCGGCACATTTCCCAGGTCATAATTTCGATTGGTGGACTCTTCGTTGCCACCCTTGGCGCGTCAATCATTGCCATATCGAATTCTCCCCACATTCTGTATCTCGGCGCCGCCATTGCTGGCTTCGGTCTCGCTCCGCAATACCCGATTTTTGTAACTTGGCTCGCCGCTATTTTCCGCCAGGACTCCACGTGGATCGGCGCTCTTTTCTTTGGCTCCGCAGGCATCGGTGGCGGTGCCCTCCCGTGGCTTGTGGGCATCATTTCCTACCGCACCCACTCTCTTCGCGCTGGGCTCTTCCTCCCGCTGGCCGTTATTTTCCTCATGATCTTTCTCGTTCTTCGCGCGCGCCCCAGCCCGGGAGCGGCCGACTCTTCGCAGCTATCTCACGAATGACGCCGGGAGGTTCGGAGTCCGGCTCCGCCTTCAGCTCCGAAGCGAAGCCCTGTCCACCTACCACGAACAAAAATAGAGGCCTCCCGCTCCTCTACGGAGTGAAAGGCCTCTTCTTCAGTACCTAAAAGCTATCGTTGAACGGTGATTGCCTTACTCAACTTAAAAGTGATCCTCGATTCCGCCGGAAATACCACATTTTGTCCGCCGGTCCCTGCCGATGCGGCCAAACCCCCTCCGCCCCCGACTCCTGCTCCGATTGCCGCGCCTTTGCCACCGCCCGCCAGTCCGCCGACCAGGGCTCCCAATGCCGCGCCCCCACCGGTTACCACGGCAGATCTCTTTCCTTTCCCCTTTTCTGTCGCAGCGTACGTGCTGCTCGTAATCGGGTACTCATTTCCGCGCACCGTGATGCTCGTAATTCTCACGGCCAGGTTGGCTTCGCCTTTGATGGCACCCTGTTTTTTTGCGTCCACGATCACCCCATTCACACTTGCGCCCTTGGGGATCGCTTCCTCTCCGTTCACCGTGATCGGTGCCGCCAGGCTTCCCTGAAAGGTGTCTCCCACTTTATTTACACGTGAATCGAGCTGGCTCGAGAGTATCACCGGGATCGAGGTACCTGCGGCTATCTCGAAGGGCGGCGGCGGCTGTGGCGGAGGCGCTGGCGTTGCCGCCGGGGCATTTGCCGGATTTGCCGCATCCGTTTGCTGCTGCGGTGGAACTTGTGCCGGGGTTGTCTGGTTCCCCGCGGCAGTTCCGTTCGGCGAATTCGTTGCCGTCTGGTTCGCGTTATTTCCCGATTTCTCGCAGCCTGCCATGAATAGCAGCGCTGCTCCCAGTATTATCCACTTCGTTTTCATGATCGCTCCGCCTCTCTCCCCGTGGGCTCCTTCCAGCTTTCCTCTCGCGCCGTACTCGGGTGCACCACACTTCGTGAGCGTCGAAGTCCTGTACTTTGACGCATACTATCATTCCGATTCCTTCCTGTGTAGCTCCTCGGGCGCACGACGTGAAAATTCACTAGGAAGTCTGATAGGGTTTGCTTGGGGTTTTCTTTCCTTATCTGACAGGTTATAATGCCTGTCAGACAGGAGGCTCCTATGACTCTTTGCTTGCAGGCACTCCGAGATAGACGTGATCATCTCACCGCCAGTCTGGCCGGCGTCGATGACTTGCGCCCCGGTTTTCTCACCGCACGATTTCGTAAATGCGGCAAGCGCAACTGTCACTGCGCTCAGAAGGATTCCCCGGGACACGGCCCGTCCTATTCGTTGACTCATCGCCTTGCGGGAAAGACGATCACCCAGGTGATTCCCCAAGGCCCCGCCGTGGAACGCACCAAAGCACAGATCGCGGAATACCACCGTTTCCGGAAACTGGTGCGGGAACTAATCCTCGTGAGTGAGCAAATCTGCTCCGCCCAGGTGCGGGAAGCGGAAGCGCTCCCTGCGAGCGAGGCTAAAAAAAAACCTCTTCGCCGATCTATTGGCCATCGACGTCGTTCAGGAGATTGAGACGCTCCTCGGTCGTCAGGCGGTGGAAGAGCTGGATTGGAAGCGCTGGAACTCATCGTGCGACAACGCGTCCTGCGACTGGCCGGAGCTGCGGTCGAGCAACGTCTCAATGCTGACACCAGCGATGAGCGAGGCTCGCGAATTCGGTGTAGCTGTGGACAAGAAGCGCGCTATGCCGGACGCCGGGCAAAAAACTTCCTCTGTGTACTCGGTCCCTTGCGCCTGGAACGCGCTTACTATCACTGCTCTTCTTGCGGCCAGGGCTTCTGCCCTCGTGATCAGCAACTGGGCCTAGAAAACAGTTCACTCTCTCCGGCCCTCACGCGCATGACCGGAACCGTAGGGGCCATGGTCAGCTTCCAGGAGGGCAGTGCGTTGCTGCGCGAGTTGGCCGGCGTGCCTGTCGATGCCAAGCAGGTGGAGAGAACGGCCGAAGCGTTGGGAAAAGAAGTCGCCGAAGACGAACGCTTGCACAGCGAACCTCTGGATGCTCTTCCTCTGCCGCGGACCTTGTATCTCGGCATGGACGGAACTGGGATTCCCCTTCGAGCAGAGGAACTCGTGGGCCGTACTGGCAAACAACCGGACGGATCCGCCAAGACCGGCGAGGTGAAACTCTGCACCATTTGGAGTGCGGAATTACGCGATGAACAAGGCACCCCCGTCCGCGATGAAGGATCGGTCACCTATTCAGCGGCTCTGGAGAGTGCCTGCGCGCTGGATACCGCTGCGTCACGTTCTCCCTTTGCCCAGCGCGTCTGGAGAGAAGCTACGCGCCGCCGCTTCTGCCAAGCGTCTCGCAGCGTCGTGCTCGGGGATGGAGCCCTATGGATTTGGAACATCGCCGACGATCAGTTTCCAGATGCCACCCAGATTGTGGACCGCTATCATGCCAAAGAATATTTGAGTGATCTCGGAAAAGCTCTTTACGGTCCCACCGCCCCACGGGCTGCGCAATGGGCAGAACGCCGCAAGGCAGAACTCGATGCCGGAAAATTCCCAGCGCTGCTCAACGCCATCCGCCGCCAGGTCCCGCGCTCGGATCTGGCTCGTCGCTGTCTCCATTATTTCAAGACCAACCGCGAGCGTATGCGCTATACGGAGTTCCACGCTCAGGGCTTGTGCACGTCCTCCGGTGTTGTCGAGGCCGGATGCAAGGTGGCCATTGGCACGCGCCTCAAACGTGCCGGTATGCACTGGACCAAGCCAGGCTCAAACGCCATCATTGCTCTCCGCTGCTCAAAACTCAGTGGTCGTTTTCAAGACTTCTGGGAGCGCAGATCGGAACGCAGGGCCGCATGACCTATCATTTTCTTGGCGTGCACCCTAGCTCCTCCGCTCTCCACTCTTGCATGGCGTTTTCTCTTTGCGCTTTGTCATTATTTCCCAGGATGTCAGTTATGTGGCCGCCCTCGAAGAGCAAGCCGAACTCGCCAAAGAAGACTTCATCACAAACGCCATCAGCGGTGACGCCGAAGACATTCAATCCGCGCATACCACCGCAAAGGACGCTTCGGCCTTCGCTTGCCAACGGCTCACATCTTAGTTTCATTTTCTCGCGTTTGCTCTATCGCTCTCCCCGCCATTACAATTTCCCGCATGATGCCCGAAGCCCGTGTCGCTCCTCCCCTCGCCGCCGCTGACGCCTCCCGCATCGCTCGTGACCTCTACGGCCTCGCCGCCGAGGTACGCTCTCTCCCAGGCGAGTACGATGACAATTTCCATCTCCTCACTTCTGATTCGCGTGCGTTTGTCCTTAAGATCATGCATCCAGCCCGGGAAGAGTCTTTTGTGGATATGCAGTGCCGTGCGCTTACCCACCTCGCCGAGCGCGTTCCGCATCTTGCTCTTCCGCGCGTCATTCCCACGGCGCACGGTCAACTTTTTTCCCGCGTTAAGATCGAAGACGCTATTACGCGCTTAGTCTGGCTTCTCACTTTTCTTCCGGGCACGACCCTTGTCGAAGCCAAACCGCATTCTGACGATCTCCTGGCTTCTTTCGGGACGCTGCTCGCGGAAATCGATTCTGCCCTCCTCGACTTTTCTCATCCAGCCACTCTCCGCGAACTGAAATGGGATCTTTCCCGCTCACTCTGGGCACGCGAATATCTTTCGCACATCCAAAATCTGCAGCGCCGCACTCTTGCCGAACAATTCCTCGCACTGTTCGAGGCCGAGGCTCTTCCCAAATTTCCTCACCTCCGCCGCAGCGTGATCTACGGTGACGCAAACGACCATAACGTGCTCGTCGCTCCTCCCTGGCCCCAACCTCGCCGCGTTCTCAGCGTCATCGATTTTGGCGATATGCATAGGGGTTGCATCGTTGGCGAACCTGCGGTTGCTGCCGCCTACGCAGTCTTAGGTGAAGAGAATCCACTCCCTGCAGCGTCTGCCGTGCTTGCGGGGTACCACCGGGCTTTTCCTCTCAATGACGAGGAAATCGCTGCCTTCTTTCCCTTACTGTGCGCACGCCTCGCCGTCAGCGTCATTAACTCCGCGCACCGCCGGTCACTCGTCCCTGACGATCCCTACGTCATCGCCTCCGAAGCTCCAGCATGGGAAGCTATCGAGCGCCTCGCCAAAATCCATCCTCGCTTCGCGCATTACGGCTTTCGCGCAGCCTGCGATCTCCCTGCCGTTCCTCATGCCGGCAAAATTCGTCACTGGATTTCTCGGAATTCCGACAAGTCGGCTCCCGTCATCCCAGCAAGCCTCAGGGAAGGGAATTGCGTTGCCCTCGACCTCAGTGTTGGCAGCACTTTCCTCGGCGCCGATCCCGCCAATTCTGCCGAACAGCGCATGACCCCTCAAATTCAATTCATCGCGCGCGCGGCCAACGCTGCCGTAGCGATTGGCCGCTACAACGAGCCGCGGCCCGTGTACACTTCCCCTCTCTTTGCCTGCAGCTCAAATCCAACCGACGAACGTCGCACGATCCATCTCGGCATAGATTTGTTTGCCGATCCAGGCACGCCCGTTTCCGCACCTTTCGACTCTACAGTTCATGCGTTCGCGGATAATCACGCCGCTCTGGACTACGGTCCAGTGGTCATTCTCCAGCACCGGTCCGCCGATGATCTCCAATTTTTCACTCTCTTCGGCCATCTCTCTCGCGAGTCACTCTCTCGCTTGCGCGTCGGCGATCGCATCGCCCGTGGCCAATCCTTTGCCTGCATCGGAACCTCGGTGGAAAATGGCGGTTGGAGTCCACATCTTCACTTCCAGATCATTTTCGACCTTCTCGATCTCTCCACGGACTTTCCCGGCGTGGCCTTTCCTTCTCAGCGCGACGTTTTCACAAGCCTTTCGCCTGATCCCAATCTCATCCTGGGCATCCCGGAAAAGTGCTTTCTTTCGACGCAACCTTCCTTCGATGCTACGCTCGCCGCTCGAAAATCGCTTCTTGGTGGTAATCTCAGCATCTCCTACGCACATCCCCTCAAAATCGTCCGCGGTTGGCGTCAATACCTTTACGACGAATCGGGCAGGGCCTACCTCGATGTCTATAACAATGTTCCTCTGGTCGGCCACTCTCACCCCCGTGTTGTCATTGCCGTGCAGCAACAGCTCGCGCTTCTCAACACCAACACTCGCTATCTCAACGACAACATCCTTCGTTACGCGGAACGCCTCACGGCTCTGCTTCCTAAACCTCTGCAGGTCTGCTATTTCCTGAATTCCGGCAGCGAGGCGAACGAACTGGCGCTTCGTCTGGCTCGCACTCATACAGGCCGCGAGGACATCATCGTTCTCGAGCACGCCTATCACGGGCACACCTCTACGCTCACCGACATCAGCCCATACAAATTCAACGGTCCAGGCGGCCGGGGGCAAAAGCGTTGGGTACACGTCGCCCCGATCGCCGATGACTACCGTGGTCTGCATCGCCGTGGCGAAGCAGATCTAGGCAAAAAGTACGCTTCGTATGTCGCGGAGATTCTGCGAAAGTTGGAAAAGGAAGGGCACTCAGTTGCTGCTTACATCGCGGAAACACTACCAAGCGTTGCCGGACAGATTGTTCTCCCGCCGAACTATCTCGCCGAAGTATACAAACATGTGCGCGGTTGCGGCGGTGTCTGCATCGCCGATGAGGTCCAGGTGGGTTTCGGCCGCCTGGGCACGCACTTCTGGGGTTTTGAGACGCAAGAAGTAGTACCTGATATCGTCGTCTTTGGTAAACCTATCGGCAATGCCTTCCCGCTCGCAGCCGTGGTCACTACTCCTGAAGTCGCCGCTTCCTTCAGCAAAAGCATGGAATTCTTCAGCACCTTTGGTGGCAATCCTGTCTCTTGTGCCGCAGGGCTTGCTGTACTCGACGTTTTACGCGACGAAAATCTTCAACACAATGCCCTTCAGGTTGGCACTCGCTGGCTCGCCCGTCTTCGCGAGCTACAATCTACGCACTCCCTGATCGGCGACGTCCGGGGCTCCGGCCTCTTCCTCGGCATCGACTTGGTCAACGACCGCACCACGCGCGCCCCGGCCACAGCGCAAGCTTCTTACGTTGTCAATCGCCTTCGCGAGCGCGGCATGCTTGCGGGTACCGACGGTCCCCATCACAATGTCATTAAGCTTCGCCCTCCGTTGCTGTTTTCCGATTCCGACGCCGACCTCTTCATTGCCACACTCGACCAGATCCTCTGCGAAGATCCCGCCCAGCCCTAGTCCTCGATCGCTCACCTGATCTATTCTGTTCGCCATCTTGGCGACCCGGAATGAACTTCCTGCGGGTTGAGGGAGGCGTGATGTTCAAATTCTCTCGTGTATCCCCAGTCGTCGCTTTGCTAGCGGCGACTTTCGTTCTCGATGCTCCTGTGCAGACGAACCCCTCCTTGGCCATGCCTGCGTCACTGCCACAAGGCATGTCGCAAGGTTCCGGCTTTCTCGGTGCATGGTGCTCGCAAGGCGACCCCACCAAACAGGCGTCCATCAGCGGCAACGGTGTTTTTTTCAACCTCACCAATGAAACGGGCGACACTTCTCCCGGTCACCTGCAGGGGATGCAGCAAAACGTCATGGTTGCAGACGGTTGGCAATTCGTCCAAGGAACCTTGGGCCAGGATGGAAACCGCATCAACTGGTCGAATGGGACCTTCTGGGCTCGCTGCAACTCGGGCGGAGGGGGCGGCGGTCATCGGCCCAACATCGACGGCACATGGTACCGCGGAGGTGACCATTCGCAAGCCTGTTACATCACGCAGCATGGCAAGAACCTCCGGCTCACCAACGAAGCCGGCGACAAGGCTAAAGGGTCCTTTGACAGCAAACGCCATGTCACCACCAATTGGTCCGGCACGACGATAGGTGGAACCATCACCTCGAGCGGCGACCGCATTAACTGGGAAAACGGAACGTACTGGACCCGCTAGCGTCTTCCAAGAGAACCAACAAAGCAGAATCGCCTTCCCCAGTAATCCGCTGCATGTCCAGAGGTCAGCACCGCGCAGATCGCCGCAAAGCCACAAATGGCTTCGTGGAGGCTGATCTGCGCGGCCCGGAGTGTGCGGGAGTCATATCCGACAATATGCTTGAGGCCTGCTGCTAGACAGTTCGTCTCTCATCAAAGTGTGAATGTTGGGCCATCGAGTAGGCCAGCGCCAAGTCAATGAAACCAAGCGGCAAAACCCGCTGAAGACTTTGTTGAAAATAACTACTCGGCCAGATTGCTTCCTGGGAGTTCGAGCTTTCTGACTTCGTTGCGGACAAACTCATCGATCTGGGTATCGGTCAGGTGGCCGAGCCACACAAACTTTACATGCCGAAAGGCCGCTGCAGAGTCTTTCGAGGAGATTTGCCCTCTGTCATAGAGGTTCTTGATATCGAGCCTTGCTCGGGCTTCCAACCTGGCCTGTCTTTCATCTGCCATCGGTACTCCCCTGAAGTGCTCACCGTCAAGGATAGGACCACCCTACGCCCTTGTTGCGCGGAAGTCGATGAAGGGCCTCACGGTCTGGGATGGTCGAGGACTAGCACTGGCGTCGCCAGGAGCACCGAGGGGACGTTACGTCGAGCGGTGAAGCGGGAGGAATCCAACCGAAGACACATCTTCTCGAGAGGCACGCGCCGAAATCGTTAGCCCTTCCAGACGTACTTGCCGCAGGGGCAGGGGACCGTGTCCGCAGGGTTCTTCTTTTCTAAGGGTTTGCGACAAACCGGACAGTTCTTCTGCCACATAATCACACCTGAATTTCTGCCTCGAACTAGCCTAAAACCAAGAGAATTTGGCGCGGGCCACTTGGGCCGGGGCTATCAAATATCAGGTCTCAGCTGGCATCAAGGACCATGGGGATTGAGGCGTCCAGCCGAGTAGCCCGCAATGGATGGGGTAGCATATTTGGTGCCAACCGTAGAGCTGAGTTCTGAAATCCGTGAGAAGAGCTAACTCGAACGAACGAGGCCACATCCCGTCGTATAGATCGCGACGGAGAGCTTCTTTAGGTGGATCTCACTGACGCATCCGGAAAGGACTTTCCTGGAATGCGCAGGAAATTCTCACGTGTAGATGTGCCAGTTGCCTCAACTTGACTTGCCGTCTCTGACCATCAGCCAAAGCTCGCCGTCAAGGAATGGAGTGCTCGCGAGTGACTTTGGGAAGGGCGGAGCCAAAGCCATCAAGATGATCGAGCTTGTCGAGAAACACTGGGATTTCCTCATTCCAGATTCGCCAATCGTGGGCCCGGGGAGAGATTTCCCGGTATTCGTAAGGAACGTGGCGTTTGGCGAGCAGGGAAAGGAACGCGTGCGTGTCCTCGGTGTTGCCGTCCTCGCCACCGCAGACGATAAACAGCATAGGTACTTCCTCCACTGGAATTCTCGCGGCAAGTTCAAAGGGATCGCGTCCTTGTGCTCTTGCGAGCCGAAGGGGCCTGCGAGCCCCTCGTTCTCTTTGCGCTCTTTTCGGTCCGCGTCGGAGGCGTCTGCGGGCAATGGGGGCGGCGCATTGTGTGCGACTGCGAGCGCGCCGCTGAAACTGCCAATAGCCGCAAACTGATCGCGGTGCTCCAGGCCAAGAAACATTGCGCCAAATCCGCCCATGGAAACTCCGGCAATGGCGCGGGCAAAGGGCTCGGGTATCGTGCGGAAATGGGCATCCACGTAAGGGATGACGTCCTTCATGATGTAGTCGTCGAAACGGGCTTTGGGATTGGCCACACTATTCAGGTACCAGCCGCGGGAGGCGTCGGGAGTGACGATGATGAGGTGATGGCGCGCGGCGTAGGCGGAAAGATCGGTTCCACGGGCCCAGTCGGTAATGTCGGCATCGTAGCCGTGCAGAAGATACAATGTGGGATAGCGACTGACCGAACCATCGTAATCAACTGGCAGCATCACGAGCATTGTGCGTTGATCTCCTAACGAAGCGCTGGGAAACTGCACGATCTTTACATTCTGAGGCAGGACCGTCGGCAGGTCTGTGGCGGCTGCCAGAGGAACATTGGCGACCCAGCAGCAAAGGAGCATCCCGAGAAATCCTAGAAATTTCTTGCAAAACGAAATCGCATGGAAATAGTCATAGTTCTCCACTCGGGAATAGGCAGTCAGTATGATAGACGAGAAAAGGAAGCGGAATGTTCCACGATGAAAATAACGCGAAAGACCGGTTCATCGCCTCGGGTGTGCAACTGCGCGGGCCAGCATGACGGATAGGTCGCACCCCGCCCAAATAACAAAAATGGAGATAGGCGATGACCAGATTTAGGGCCCCCCACAGGACGTTCACGATCGGCGAATATTCTTTTTCCGGACGGAGCGGCGAATGGAGAAGGAAACCGCGTCTGGAGACGCCGGTAGTGAAGCGCGGGACGGCGTTTACGGAAAACATACCGGCGAAGAAGCAAGCGGCATAGTCTTACCAGTCTATGATTCCCGCTCTATGGTCAACGTTGTATAAGAGCAGTCGGCTCACCCATCGTTTACCCTACAAAAGGTCGCAAATAACCGGCGAAGGGGCGTGGCAGGAGTCGAAAATGTGGAAGAATGTGAGAATGCCAAGAGAAACATTTTTTCCTGAAAGGGTGGAAACAGACCGGCTGATGTTGCGTCGGTATGGCCCAGAAGACGCGGCAGGGATTCTGCAATTAGTGGCGCAAAATCGAGAACAATTGATTCGGGAATTTTCTCAAATGGCGAAAGAATTGCGGAATATGGAACAAGCGAGATCGTTTACCCAAGAAAAATGCGAGCAGTGGAATGCTCGGAAGGCCTTTTGTTATGGCATCTGGCGGAAAGCAGGGATGGAGCAGATCGGACAAATTCAAATAAAGAACATTGCGTGGGAAATTCCTTCGGCGGAACTGGGGTATTTCACCAGCAGTGCCTGGCAGAGGAAGGGCTATGCCAGCGAGAGCATTAGAGGAATCTTAGGAGTGGCATTTCAGGAATTGGACTTTCAGAGAATCTTTGTGCGCATCTTGCCGTTGAACCGGGAGAGTTTTGCCCTAGCAAAGAGATTGAGATTTCATGAGGAAGGGTTGCATCGGAAGGCGTTCCGGTGCGGATTTGGAGAACTACATGATGTGCAGTATTTGTCGTTGACCGTGGAAGATTACAGGAAAAGCGACGGGGAATGAGCTTGTGGATTTTGCAGAGCTCAAACGAAAAGGGGTTTGTCAACTCCGAAGACTCCACCCGGAATGACGGACCAGGAAATGCGCGTTACACGCGTTGGTTACCTACCGCAGGGATCAAGCAGATAGCGCCACAATCTTTCGTCTTCGGCGTCTTCGCGGCACCGGGCGGTCTTGAGCAAAGTGAGGCAACAATAGCCGGCAAGACCGACCGGGCTGATGGCGAGAAGTATCATAACCAAAAGTGTGAGCAACATAGACTTTTCCCCCTGAGTCTTTAAGCGCGGCTCATCTGAAGCGTCCGCTCGGAAAATCCCAGGTGGGTCAACGTGCCAGTGAAACGATAGGTGCCCTGAGACCGGAAGCCGATTTGCCAAACCAAGAACACTGTATAGCCTGAATAATTCGCGAATTTAGAGATACGAAAAGCCTCCCTCATGGTAAAAAGCTGTTGTCTACGCAGTCTTTACACCAATCCGGAGGCTTTCGTGCCCGAGCATACCACGACACAGTGTGTTCTCTTTCCGGGAATTTTTAAGCGACCTGTAATTGCCAAGTTCGATCAATCGCAAGGCAGCTCCGATGGGGGAGCAGTGTTGCTCAAAGCCGCCGACCGGGAGTTAGGTCTAATAACGGCGTTGGCAGATTGTCTGAAAGATGACCGCCAAGAGGCTAAGGTCCGTCACGAAATCGATGAGCTGCTTACCCAGCGGATTATGGCCATCGCCTGTGGTTACGAAGATGCCAACGATGCCGCCCGACTAGCGTGCGACCCGGTGCACAAATTATTGGTCGGTCGGGATCCCGTGGAAGGGGAAGATTTGGCTTCGCAATCGACCCTTTCGCGGTTTGAAAATAGCGTGGATCGTAAAGAATTGTTTCGCATGGCCGAAGCCCTGGCGGACACGGTGATCGAACGCCATTGCAAGCGGCTGCGCGGTCGGGCTGGTCTGATCACCCTGGATCTGGATCCGACCGACGATGCTACGCATGGTGCGCAGCAATTGACGTTTTTCAATTGGCATTACGACACCTACTGCTACCTACCGATGGTAGGTTTTCTGACCTTCAACCACGAGGCGGAGCAGTATCTGGTCACCGCGGTGTTGCGTCCGGGGAACGCGCCGGGCTCGGCGGGAGCGGTGGGCCTGCTGCGCCGTTTGATCGAGCGGCTGACCGAAGCTTTTCCGAAGGCCAAGATCCGGGTGCGCTTGGATGGTGGTTTTGCGACGCCGCAAGTTCTGGATTTTTTGGACTGCGAGCCGAAGGTGGAATACCTCGTCAATTTCGCAGGTAATACGGTGTTGAAGCGTAAAGCCGAGTCGGCCATGAAGTGCGTCCGTCGTGATTCGAAGATCTCCGGGCAGACCGAGCATGTCTACGCTGAATGTCAGTACCGGACGCGCAAGAGTTGGCCGTGGAAACGTCGCGTCATCTATAAAGCGGAGGTGGTGCGGGCGCAGGGCAAGAAACCCAAGGACAATCCGCGCTTCGTGGTGACCAACATGAAGCAGAGTCCACAGTGGCTCTACGAGGAAGTGTATTGTCAACGAGGAGACCTCGAGAATCGCATTAAGGAACTGCATTACGGGATGGAAATCGGACGCACCAGTTGCACGAGCTTCTGGGCCAATCAGTTGCGTGTCTTGATGACCGCGGCAGCCTACGTGTTGATGCAGGAACTGCGCTCCGGCCTGGCCGGCACCGCTTCTGCGCGTGCGCAAGTCTCCACGTTGCGGGAGCGTTTTCTGAAACTCGGAGCTTACGTGATCGCGTCGGTGCGTCGAATCGTGCTGCACTTGCCGCGATCGTTTCCTTATCTTGATAGCTTCCATCGCCTCGCGTTGCACTTGGGCGCGCGAAGCGGCTAGTCGACCAGCGGAGCGTCGGAAGGTCGCAGGAAATTTTAACTTGTCACGCGATGATACTGTTGTCACCTTTTCAGCAAAAAGTGTGCCTCGCGACTTAGCTAAATGCTTCAGAATCAAGCACTCGGTTTCCCAGAAAGTTTCGCGTAGTCAAATAGGGTCTCACGACGGAAGAAAAACAGGAAAATTGTTCACGAAATCACTCTTCGTGAATAAAGCAGGATAGGGAGTAGTAAAAAGGTGTTGTGACGAGGGCACAGTCTTTTTGTGAGGGCACGCAGAAAAGTTTTGAACGTACCGGTACCCCCGAGTTCCTAGCATTTCCTAATGCTTTTCCCAGACTCGCCGATGAATTGGGAGGCATGGAACGCACCCTCAGGCATAGTGTCGCCAGTTCCGGCCTGGTGCTTCCCAGAGTGGGGATTGATGCGAGTCGCACTCGCGCTATTCGGCCCACGATAGGGTAAATCGCCTTTGCGTGCACTCTAGGAGCGCTGAGGTCCAGCCAAACGAAAGGCAGTGGGGATGGTAGGAGAGGAGAGGCGACAGTATTCTCGCCATCGATACATTGAGCGCCTGTTCGTTGGGAGGCAAGATGGCATGTGGTTTACAGCCATGACCTATGAAATCAGTGCGGGCGGCTTGTCCGCCGCAACTACCGCGGAACTGCAGCTTGGTGAAAAGGCAAATTTGTCCCCGGTGGCGGATAAGTGTGTGGAGGCAATTGTGCGGCGAAAGAAGGGGGCCATGTACGGATTTGAGTTTCAGGGAGTGACAACGCAGGTAGAAGCCGAACTTCTGAAATTGTGTGAGGGTTGCCGCTATTTCAGAGCCTGATCGATGTTTGAGGAAGGAAACTGAAGGAGCGCTGAAGGTCAAAAAAACTTCGGTGCAGGATGCCGGAGAATTAGGTTCCGGCACCCTGCGAACTGCTTAGCGATGTCCTCCGTGGAATCCGCCGCCACCGTGGAATCCGCCCACAGCATGACCGCCTCCGGCAAAGCCACGCGACACCGGTGCGCCATGATAACCATAACCTGGTCGAGCGCCATATCCTGGCCTGTAACCGTATCCCGGATGGCCATAGTAACCGTGCCCATAGCCTGGACCATAGAAGCCGCGACCATAGTAGCCGTGATACCAAGGCCCGGCACCGATGAACACGCCGCCTACGAAATAATTAGGCCCGTAATAACCATACGGGGCGCAAGCATACGGATAGTAGCCGTAATAACCATACGCACAAACCGGCGCAGGCCCAACGCCCGCAACCACCGGACCGACTCGAACGCCCACGGCAACCTGAGCATGAGCGCTGCCTGCTACGGCGAAAAGTAAAACCCCCAAAAGTGCGACATATTTTAGATAACGCATGACCGACCTCGCTTCCACCCGGAGACTTTTACTTCCTAAGAATTGGCCTGAAATGCTGCTCAATTCTTACGCCGGGATAATCACCCTACAGTGAATGAAACCCGGAATGGGCAGAAGAGTTGCGGTGATTCGCGCGGAGGGGCGGCAGGGTGCTTCGCGGAAGAAGCGTACGGCCAAATTCTGATCGCCGTAGTTACGCGGTGAGAAGTTTCTTGAGTCTTTGGGTGGTTTTGGCGAGTTGTTTCTTCAGGGCATCAACCTGTTTCGAAATTGCCTGAAGTTCTTCCTTGGTGACTTTGCTTGCTGCGGACAATTTGCGCGCATGGAGATGAGCTTGCTTGTCTGCTCTCCCCAACGCCTTGCCGATCTTCTCGGAAACTTCTGTAATCCGATCTTTCTTGGCCATGATAGTCCTCCCCTCAAGTGCCCCAACATGCTACCTCAATCCGGTAGGAGATTGGACAAGGGAATTTTGCTAAACGCGAATCAGCCGAGTTTGGGGGAATGAGCCGCCCGTTCTTTTTTCTTTGATTCCTTTTCGTTGTTGGAAGGCGGGAAGCTGTCGAACGCCTTAGTAATTTCCTCGTTGGCCTTTTTCCACTCTTTATCGGGGGCAGTGATTTTGTGCACAAGGTAGAGACGCCAGGCGAGGTTCTTCGATCGCAGATCGATGAGGTCGATGATGAGGGCCCCTTCCCTCACGCTGCTGGATGAGACGTCATTATAAAGCCAGGTCCAATAGGAATCGATGTACGGGCCAAAGGGAGCCCAATTGCCCATAGTGGCGACATTTACCTGCTGGGAAGGGTTTGCCCAATACCGGACAACGAGATCGGGGTTTTGTCCCGGTTGGACTTCATGGAGGCCTTTTTTAGTGAGTTCCATGTTGACGGCACGGTGGATGCGGTCGTTGAGGAGCTCCGGGTCGACTTGGATCATGACGAGATTTTCGACGCCGCCGATGAAGCTGAAAGTCTTGTATTGCGAGAAATCGAGGTTGGGGTTGAAATCCACGACGGTTTTGGCAAAGAGCGGTGTGGCTGCCAGTAAACTTACAAGAATGACGCGGAAGAAACGAAGTTCGAGCATCAGGCGATACGGGCGGAGATAATTCATTCGAAATACGCTCCCGACCTGCAATGGAGTTCTGCGAGTAGTTTAGGCCACGGGAGAATGAATTGCGAGTGTGCACGCCTGCAAGAAGCAGATACGGAGGGATATTCTAAAACGCCAAAGGGCTGATAACAGTTAACGGAGAATTCAACCGCGAAACTTGACGCACAGCGCAAGTGTCACAAAACAGCAGAGAAGCAGGATGAGGACGGAGGGCTCTGGAGTAGCCACAATGCCGCCTGAGCCGCCGCCAGAACTGGAGTCTCGGCCTTGCGTCCCATTATTTCCGAAGTGGCCGAATGCTGAGCCGCCGTTGAAAAGGCCAGTGGGCACGAGGATAGGATGACCCTCCTTTCCCTGGCCTTCTGGAGATCCACAGAAGTTCCACAGATCGCCGAAGCCTTTGCAAGAATTGCCATCAGCGAAAGTGAACAAGACGCTGTTGCGCACCGTGGGGGAATCACTGTGACCATTGGCGACGGGAATCCGGGTGAAATGGAAATCGTGGCCGCTGCTGTTGCCTTCCATCAACGAGGTAGGGTTGATCTGTGGGGAAAAAGGGATAGCGAAATCCTGATCGCGCGAGCTGAGGAGGAGAACGTATGTGCCAGAGACAATAGCTGACCCCGTGGAGTCCGCCAATGCTGAGGACGAGAGGGCAGCTGCAACCAACGAAAGGATCAAAGGGGGAATCGAAAACTGCTTCATTCTGGCCTGGCGATCGTGCTAGTCAATCCAGACTCGTCAACCGAGCCAGGAAAGTTCAGTTGAAGCGGAAAGAGTTAAGAGGTTCTCAGGTTGAGAAAATGGTGGCGAAGGAAGAACGCGGGGGATAGGGAGAAATTATTATTTGGCTAGATTCTTGATCCTGAAGAGGGTAAGGGTTCTAGGATGAAACGGCCACGAGTACTAAAGACAACCCCGACTACTCGGTCTCCCGATCGAGTGGTTCGTTGTGAAAGAGGCGAGCAAGTTCCGCGTGCTCCATGACAACGGCAGGATCCTTGTGGATGGCGTCAAAATATTTTTTCTGGAAACCGTCACCGGTTTCGGACGGAGCAAATATTTTGCGCGCAAGGGAAATCGCAACGTGGGAATCCGTTTCGCTGACACCTTCTTCACTGGAGAGTGCTTCATCGATACGCACGACAAATTCGGAGATATTGTGGAGCCAGGAGAATTGGGGATCGTCGACAACCAGGCGAAAGAGTTCACCGGCAGTAACTTTGCCATGCTCTTTTTCGTACCCGCGACGCTCCATGTCCAAGAGCGACTTGTGAATACGCAGGAGGGCCTCGCGAAGGCCGACGAGTTTTTGCCGGGAAGGAGTGTCTCGCGAGTCGCCTTGATTGGAATAAGGGTCTTTAGCTTGAGTCACTTTACGCTCCCTTGAAAAAGACTTACTGCCGCGTACTGAATTCTATTCTGCCGCGTTCTCCTTTGCACGTACCACCAGATTATTTCTGACGCTGAGGACGTTGGTCACTTTGCCCGTAAGGGAGCCTGCGAGATTTTTGTCTGAAAGGGAATCGACGGAGCCGGCCAAGGCTACATTGCCATTGCTCACAATGATGTGAAGCGGCGGAACATTCTGAACGGCGTAATGTGCCAGCGTGGAGTCTTCGTACAGCGCTCGGTAGACGGCCGTACGCAGATCGTCGTCGGACGGCGAAGTCGGAAGAATTTCGATTTGGTTGACGACGCTGTCGACACCTTCGATAGACTTGACGGCGGCCTCGGCGTGCTCTTTGAGCGTGCGGCGAAGCACCTGGCCGGTGAGGATAACTTTCTTGCCTTCCAGTGTGAACTCGATAGAGTCGAAGACAGAGTAAAAAGGAAGCGAGAGAATCTGGTGGTGAATCTCGTGGGAAAGAGGTGATGTCGGTTTTTCCGCCGATTTCTGAGTTTTCCCGGCAGGGGCAGTCTGGCCGGAAAGAGTGGAGATTGCCAGAGAGGAGACGAGAGCGAGGAGAACGAGCCAGATTCCGAAGCGACTCATGAGATGAGCCTCATTCCTTGTGGAGCGCAAGAGACGCTCTGATTTAGATTCCGGCAGCATGCGAGAGCTTAGCGAGCGATGGCGCATGCTGTACACTGGTAGCATACGACAGGGAATCGCGGGCACTCACCCGAATTGTAAACGGTCGATTACCCCTGGAGAAAGTCAATCACGTGCTGGCTATAGCTCATCGTGGCGCATCAGGGTATGCGCCGGAAAATACATTTGCGGCGTTTCGACGCGCAGTCGCGCAGGGCGTGTCGTTCATCGAGACAGATCTACATTTGACGCGGGACGCCCACTTTGTGGCGATTCATGATGAGACCGTGGAGCGCACAACCAACGGGCACGGCTCAATCCATGAGATGACGCTGGCCGAAGTTCGGCGGCTGGATGCAGGGTCCTGGTTTGCGAGCGAGTTCATGGGCGAGCGCATTCCTACGCTGGAAGAGATTTTGGAGTTCACCCGGAAGAATGACGTGGTGTTCTATCTGGAGCTGAAGCCGAGTGGCTTTTGGGGTGGGGAACATGCACTGATCAGCGCTCTGCGAGATTCGGGAGAGATTCCGCGGAGCGTGATTATCTCATTCGACCCGGCGATTCTGGCCGCGCTCAGGAAATTCGAGCCGACGCTGATGACCGGACTGCTCTACAACGGGCAGATCGAGAATCCCTTCGAGAAAGCAGTCGAGATTGGGGCAAGGCAGATTGCGGTGCGCGGAGATCTGCTGACGCCGAACTTTCTGCAGCAGGCGCGGAAGCGAGACCTGCAGGTGGTGTGCTGGACGGTAAATTCGCCGGCGCACATGCGCATGCTGGCGTCCGCAGGGGTGGACGGGATTATGAGTGATTACCCGGACCGCCTGTTGACGGTGTTGAAGAAATAGCACGGTAGAGGGCCGCAAACTGGGTCACGGTCAATTGTTCGGCGCGCGCGTCCTCTCTTAGTTTCAATTCACTCAAAATTTGGCGGGTGCGTTCCGGTGCGGTGAACGGGCGCAGGTTGTTGGAAAGCGTTTTGCGCTTTTGGCCGAAACAACCCTTTACGAATTCCAGAAACCTCGCGGGCTCTTCTACCTGCACGTGTGCCCCTTTACCCGGGAATTTCAAGCTAACCAGCGCGGAGGCGACTTCCGGCGGTGGGTGAAATGCGGCTGGAGGAAGTCGAAGCTCCAATTCCGGGCGCGCGTAGAACTGCGTAGCCACGGAAAGATACCCATACTGTTTGCTGCCGGGGTGTGCCGTCAGACGCTCGGCAACTTCAAACTGGATCACGATATGCACTTCGTCGACCTGATCGGCATATTGGAAGAAGCGGTGGAGAATTGGGGAAGTGATGTAGTAGGGGAGATTGCCGTAGATGTGCATGCGGCGTCCGGCGGCAAGTGTGGCGAGGTCGATCTCGAGAACGTCCCCGGAAACGATCGTGAGATTCGGATGATTGTGCGCAAGGCGTTGCAGGCTGGCGATGAGCGGCGGATCGACTTCGACGGCGATCACGGGGGCGCCGCTTTTGAGAAGATGCTCGGTCAACTCACCGTGGCCGGCGCCGATCTCGATCCAGCAGAAATCCTTGGCGGGAGTTTGCGCGGGGGGGTGCATGCCGTGGGGAGAGACTCGAATGGCTCGAGCAATTTTTTCGCGCCAGCCGGGGTCGCTGAGAAAGTGTTGACCGAGTCGTTGTCTCGCCATGGAATTGGTGTAGAGAGTGTAGCAGGAGAAGCGAGTCGTAGAGTGAAAGCTGGGTTGATGTGCTAGCATCGAACGAATTTTGCGCGCAGGAGGAGAGATGATGGCGAAAGGATATTGGATCACGTTTTATCGGACAATCTCGAACGCGACTGCGCTCGCGAAGTATGCGAAGTTGGCGGGCCCTGCGATAGAGGCGGGGGGAGGGAAGTTTTTGGCGCGTGCCGTACCCGTGAAAACGTACGAGGCAGGCCTGAAGGAGCGCACCGTGTTGATTGAGTTTGAGAGTGTGGCGAAGGCCATTGCGACGTATGAAGGAGCGAACTACCAGGCCGCCGCGAAGCTGCTGCTGGGAGCCGTGGAGAGAGAAGTGCGCATTATCAGTGGGGCTTGAAGGCGCGTCCTTCGTGATCATGTGTGTGCCGCTGAGTTCGCGGCTAAAAGGGCGATAAGTGAATTGATTACAATTATTTAGAGCTGTGGAGGGGTAACTCGTAGAGGGAGGGGAGCGAGAAACTGCAAGATTCTAGGTTTGCCACGTTCTAACATGAGAACAACAGGCCTCAGGAACGCAGCCCAATTCGTAGTGAAGGAACTGCACCTTGCCAATGGCCCAGGCTTTCCTAATTCTCTACGGACTCTTTGCTCTCGCCACTCCCGTGCTTGTGGTTACTCTGTATGTGCGCTACAGCCGGTTGCGCGCGCAGGTGGAGGCCGCGAAAGAAGAAAACTCCAGGCAGACCACCGCACTACGACGCGAAATATCCGACCTGCGGAAGGAGTTTGCGGCGCAAAAACCTCCGGCGAGCACAGCTACGGTCTCGGAAGAGAAGCGGCCCACTCCGGCACCACTGCACGGCGTGACAGTCGAGCCAGCCAAACGAGAAACTACGTCCGTAGTAACGCCTCCGATCGGTGCGGTACCACCTAAGCCAACTCTTCTCACCCCTAGCTTCGAAGGACAAAAGTCCGGCCCTGCTCCAAGCGAACCCGTGGTCCGTGCGTCTTGCGAATCCGTGGCGCCACCGAAGAAAGAAGAGCCAAAGCCGCGAGCCGTGCCGTTGCATCCTGCGCCGGAACCGCCGGGGCCCGCATCCCCGCCCCCCACGCCGGTCGTGCTCCCCCCTGCTATCAAGCCACAATCGCCCGTTCTACCAGCGCCCCCCACAGTTCCAGCCGAGGGCGTGCCCGTGGTGTCCTCTGCGAAAGTGGAAGCGAAAGCTGACACGCCATCGATGTCGGCGCGCATACCGGCTTCGTCGTCGTATGCACCCCTTCGAATACCAGCAGTGAAGCCGACAATGCAGGAGCGGATGAATAAGGTATCGGCGTTCGAGGAAGCACTGGGGACGAACTGGCTGCAAAAGTTGGGGATTGTTCTCCTTGTACTGGGCGTGGCGTCCTTTGGAATTTACGAGCTCGCGGCCCTGGGAACCTTCGGAAAGGTGCTGGTATCCTTCCTCACCGCTGGCGTTTTGCTGGTCAGTGGGATCTTCCTGGAGAAACGCGAACGGTATCAAGTGCTGGGTCGCACGGGAATCGGTGGCGGATGGGCACTGTTCTTCTTTACGACCTACGCGATGTATCACGTTGAGTCCATGCGCGTGTTGAATTCAATGGTGCTGGATTCCGCGTTGATGCTGCTGGTCGCCGGTGCCATGGCGGCACACACGTTGCGTTACCGCTCGCAACTCGTCACCGGGCTGGCGTTTTTGCTGGGCTATTCGACAGTAGCCATGAGCCAGGACACGGTGTACAGCCTGTCAGCCGGCGTGATTCTGGCGATCGGTTTGGTAGCCATCGTATTGAAGATGCGGTGGTACGAGTTGGAAGTGTTCGGCATTTTGTCCAGCTACCTCAATCATTTCTACTGGCTCTATCGCATATTGGGAATTCAGGGCGCGCACGGGCGGACCTTTCCAGAGTACGGTGCGAGCACCGCACTGCTGTTTTTCTATTGGCTGGTATTCCGAATTTCGCACGTCTGGCGTAGCCCAAACACGGAATTGGAGGAGCACGTTTCGACGACGGCAGCCATCCTAAATTCGACATTGTTGCTGGCAACCATGCGATTCCAATCGGTGCACCCGGAGTTGGCATATATCGCGCTGCTGGTAATCGGCGCGCTGGAGCTTGCATTCGGACAGCTGGTCAAACGTCGGCGCGAAGCATTCGTTGCTCTGACCGTGATGGGAGCTGCGCTGCTGCTGGCAGCGGCCCCGGCGCACTTTGCCGGTCCAGGCAACGATGTCGCGATTCTATGGCTAGTGGGCGCGGAGGTTTTCCTGATCGTTGGCTTGATTGTGAAGGAAGTTGTTTTCCGGCGTATCGGGTTGGTCGCCGGACTACTCGTAGCCGGGTGGCTTGTGTACTCGGATTTTCGCTCGTTAATAACGGAACGGCTCTCGAAGGAAGTCCCCTTGCTCTGGGCGGGGGTTCTGTTTGGGTTGTGCGCGGCGGTGTTCTATGTGAACGTTCTGGGAATTGGGCGCAAGTGGAGCAAGTTCTTCGAGGCCTCTCCCGACCGGGAGCTTCTGCTTTCGCATTCGTATCTTGGTGCGCTTGCAGCGGCCTCTGGAGCATGGGCGTACTTCACGCACGATTGGACGGCGGTTGTCTTTGCGGGATTGATGGTGTTGCTTGCAGGACTTGGGCGGCGCGTGGAGCCCCCTCATTTGCAGTTGCAATATTTGTTCTTTGGCGTTTTGACCGCTTGGCGTGCCTTTGCCATCAACTTGCACCTGGGCAGTCCAGAGGGCGTGCACGTCATGATGCGTCTGTTGACGTTGCCACTGCTGGCTGCGGCGTTTTATGGGACGGCCAAACTGGCCGCGTTGCGCGACACGGCGAAGCAAGGAATCTGGCGCGGACTTTTTGCCTTGGCCGGAACCGTCACGCTCGCGCTACTGATTTGGCTGGAGAGCCCGGAGTTGTGGCGACCGGTTGCGTTCATCGTGTTTTCAATCGCGCTCGCCGAAGCCGGCCGCGCCTTGAAGTATCCCGCGCTGGCGTGGCACACGCACGTCGTCTGTGTGTTGGCGGTGGTCACGACGCTTACTGCAGATTCGCAGAATCTTCATCGCTGGCATACCTTGCCGGTGCATGCCCTGAGCGGGCTGGCTGTGATCGCGGGATTCTACTGGCTGGCCTGGCGAGGAACAAAGGATGCGGATCGCCATCTGCCCATGACACGTGCGGCGTATACATGGGCAGCGGGCGCGCTCATGCTCTGGGCACTGTTTGAATTGTTGCGCGCGCCGTGGATTGCGGTGGGATGGGTCGTATTTGCAGTGTTACTGGCGTTGGCCGCGCGCTCGATGAGATACGAGCAACTGGCGTGGCAGGCGAATGCAGTGGCGGTATGCGCGACGCTACGAACGATAGATGCGAATTATGGACTGGAACAAACGCTATGGGCAGGAATTGGGCTGAGGGTTTTGACGGTATCCCTGGTGGCCGCGGGTTTGTATTTCGTGTCCAGAAAAGGTGCGCCCAGCGAGTCATCCCGGCGCGGCCTCGCGTTTTTCCATTCGTTTGCGGCGACCGGGTTGCTTGCGGCGCTGATGTACTACGAAGAGCCGAATGGGTGGCTGGCGCCATTGTGGGCAGGGTTTGCGCTGGTGTTAGCGCTGGTGGATCGAGAATGGGAAAGTGAAGAACTTCCGTGGCAAGCGCACATTCTTTCGCTACTGACCCTGGTGCGCGCTCTCAGCTTCAATTTGTACTCTGTGGCCTCCTGGCACCACTGGAGCGTGAGGTTGTTGTCGCTGACTTTGGTGTCGGTGATCTTTTATGCGATGGCGCGCGTGGTGCGAATACCGCAGGAGTGGCGCGAGCGCGACCTGCATCACGCGTACTCGTGGGCGGCATCGCTGCTGGCCTCGCTGGTGTTGTGGCACGAATTACGGCCGCTGGGAGTGGCGGTGGGTTGGGCGGCCTTCGGACTCATCCTTTTCGAGTATGGACTGCTGCGGAAGATCGCGCAATTCCGCTATCAGGCGTATGTCGCGCTGGTTGCGGCGTTTACACGCATATTCTTTGTGAATTTAACGGCGGGAGAGCCGGGAGAGTTCTGGGGCTCCCGGTTGTACACAATCCTGCCGTTGGCGCTGATTTTCTTTTTTGTGTATGCGCAATTGCCGGACAAAACATCGTCGAAAGAAGAAGGCGAAGAAATTGTCCCGGATCGCGCATTGCATATGGACATGTTGCTGGCCTGCCTTGGAACGACTTCGATCGTGGCGCTTCTCCGGTATCAGTTCTTGGGGGAATGGGTGGTGGCGGCGTGGGCCGCGCTCGTATTGGCGCTCTATGGGACAGCGTATTTTCTGAAGAAGGACATATTCCTCTATCAGGGAATGGTGCTGACGTTGCTGACCTTCGCGAGGGGAGTAGCCCACAATTTGTTCGGCAGCAGTTATTTTGGCGAGGGTGACTGGAAAGGCCGCTTCGTGGTGGTCGGAACAGCAGTCGCGTTGTTGCTGGCGAGCCTGGCCTTCGCGTTTCCGCTTCGCAAGCGAAATGCCCCTGCGGTGAGTACTACCGTCGTACGCCGGGTGCTTTCGGCGATCGCGCGGCGGCCGGAGCAACTGCAATTTTTTGCCGCCGTGGTGCTGTTGTGGTTGATGCTGGCTGTGAAGATGAATGCGGGGATGAAGACGGTGTCCTGGGGCATGGAGGGCTTGGGGATTATTATTCTTGCGCTGTTGGTGAAAGAGCGCAGTTTCCGACTGACAGGATTGTGCATATTGCTGCTATGCGTAGCGAAAATCATGGCGATGGACGTTTGGGGGTTGCAGGCACGCGACCGGTATATCACGTTGATTATCGTGGGAAGTGCGTTGTTGCTCGTATCCTATCTTTATAGCCGCTATCGAGAAACTATCCGGCAGTTCTTATGAGACGCACGATTTTGATTCCCGTTTTTTTTCTCATCGTGGCAGCCTCTGCCGGAGCGATCTATTATGCGCAGAGGCGCCCGAAGGCGAGCCATGTTTCCGCTAATGCAATCGTCGAACTGACTGCCGATGCGCAACGAGACATCACGCGTGCTCCCATGCAGTTCACTCGTCTTTCGGATCAAGAAGAGATTGCCATTGGGCGCCAACTTGAAACCCAGTACACACTGAGGCTTAAAGAAGTGAGTGCTAAGCAGAAGATTTTGGAGAGCTATGTCCGCCGAGTTGGCGGAAGTGTGGCGGTACACGCGCACAGGGCCTTGCCGTATGAATTTCACCTCATTCCTGATCGCAATATGATTAATGCTTTCGCCTTGCCGGGCGGCCCGGTGTACATCGGGGAAGGGTTGACAGACTTGATGGTTACAGAGGACGAACTGGCGAACGTATTAGCGCATGAAGTCGAACACATCGACCACTATCACGCCGTTGAGCGGGTTCAATTCGAGGCCAAATTGAAGCATTTGAATCTGGAAGTGATGGGGGACCTGGTGGAATTACCGCTTTCCCTGTGGGAGGCGGGCTACCACAAAGACGAAGAACTGGAAGCCGACCGTGAAGGAATGTTTTTGGCGGCGGAAGCAGGTTATTCACCTTATGGCGCCGTCAAGATGATGGAGAATTTTGGCAAGCTGGAAAAAGAATATGTGATTCACGCGGAGACGCCGGAGGAAGAGTTGTCAGAGTTGGCAGTGCAGAGCCTGGAAGGATATTTCCGCACGCATCCATTACCGAGCGAACGCGTCGAGCAGGCGAACCGAATTATCGCCGAACAGCATTGGGAGACAAGAACAGAGCAGAAGCCATTTCGGCTGGAATACGAATTGCACAACGGGCAAGTTGTAAGTCCGTGATCGGGAATCCCAATCGGGGTCAGGTCCGGAATCGTGCGGATGATCCGAAAGGAGTTCGAGCGGGGTGAAGCTTGACGGTGGGAGCATGGTCCGATAGCGTAGGAAAATCGTCCTGAACATGAGAATACTTTTTGTAGCATCCGAGGCGTTGCCGTACGCAAAGACTGGTGGATTGGCAGATGTGATTGAGGCGCTGCCGCGGGCGCTGGTGAAATTGGGGCATGAAGTGGCGGTGTTTTTGCCGCGTTATCGCGGAGTGAAAGCCGCGTCCGTGGACTTGGCCAGCATGAGCGTTCCTCAGGGAACGCGGCTGCGTTTTCCGGCAATAGCGAGCGGAGGATTGCATCGGGGCGTGCGCTACTTTTTCCTTGACGATCCCTTCTATTTTGACCGGGACGGCATCTATGGCGACAAGAACCGCGAATACCCGGACAACGCGGAAAGGTTTACGGAGTTTTCCCGAGCGGCGATAGAGTTGGCGAAACAGCTCTGGCTGCCGGACCTGATTCATTGCCACGACTGGCAAACTGCTATGGTGCCGGTACTTTTGCGGACCTCGTATGCGGATGACCCGGTAGTGCGGGACCTGCCGGTTGTGTTCACGATTCACAACATGGGCTACCACGGCATTTTCCCTAAGGAAGCGCTGGATCGAGCAGGGATCCCCAGTGGAGTGTTCCATCCTGGCGGAATCGAATTTTTCGGAAACGTAAATTTCCTGAAGGGCGGGTTAATCTATTCAGATTATCTTACAACGGTGAGCCGA
The DNA here is from genome assembly GCA_963709675.1 of Candidatus Acidiferrales bacterium. Classification (GTDB taxonomy): domain Bacteria; phylum Acidobacteriota; class Terriglobia; order Acidiferrales; family UBA7541; genus Acidiferrum. The sequence goes on along the minus strand of CAVPWW010000008.1, from coordinate 182,234 downwards.
AAGTACGCCGAGGAAATCCAGACTTCGGAATTTGGATTCGGACTGGAAGGTGTGGTCCGCATGAGAGCCGACAGGTTGGTGGGCATCCTGAACGGAGTCGATTATTCAACGTGGAGTCCGGACAGGGACACGCTGATCCCAATGAAGTACTCGGCAAAAAATCTGGAAGGAAAACGCGTGTGCAAGGACGCGCTGCTGGACGATTTCAAGCTTCTGAAGGACAACCCGAACCGGCCAGTGCTGGGGATCGTGTCGCGGTTTGCGGACCAGAAGGGCTTCGACCTGATTGCGAAGATTGCTCGGGAACTGTTGCAAGAAGATCTGTTGGTCGCCGTCTTGGGGACGGGTGAACGACGGTATGAGGAGTTGTTCCGGGCGCTGGCGAGCGATTTTCCAGGGCGGATCGGCGCGGTGATCGCCTATGACAACCGATTGGCCCATCTGGTGGAAGCAGGAGCGGATATTTTCCTGATGCCCTCAAGGTACGAGCCTTGTGGGCTTAACCAGATCTACAGTCTGCGATACGGGACGGTACCGGTAGTACGAGCAACCGGTGGCCTGGACGACACCATTGAATCGTTTGACCTGGAACACGGGACGGGCACGGGATTCAAGTTCGCTGAATACTCTGGCGCCGAGCTGCTGCACACAATCCGGCAAGCGTTGCATCATTACTCCGACGAGGGCGTCTGGAAGCGTATACAACTAAACGGGATGGCCAAGGATTTTTCGTGGAACACATCCGCAGCAGAATATGCGAAACTATATGTAGCTGCCCGTGTGGCGCGAAACCAAACTACAGTTCCATCATCTAATTGATCCAGGAAAGCGGCTGCTTGTTCGCAGCCGGTCGAGGAAACAAGAAAAGTTATGGCTGAAAATATTTTGACAGTGAACGATGGAAATTTTGAAGCTGAAGTATTGACCGCGAGCAAGGCTCAACCGGTCATGGTGGATTTTTGGGCGGAATGGTGCCGCCCGTGTCATATGCTGGCTCCAACGGTTGCGGAGATTGCCCAGGACTACGCCGGAAAGCTCAAAGTGACTAAGTTGAACGTGGATGAGGCGATGAATTCGGCGGGCCGGTTCAACATCCGCGGCATCCCCACGCTTCTGGTATTCAAGGACGGACAGGTGGTGGAGCAAATCGTCGGCGCCGTGCCAAAGGATCAGATTACCAAAGCGCTGGAACGCCACATCGGATAAGCGCTTCTTCCTAAGGACCAAGAAACTTGGCCACAACACAATCCGCTCCCTCCCGGAGAATCAAACCTGCGGATCACCCACCGCTGTTGGCGGGCGAGCGCGGGCCTATGCCCATCTCTCGGCCGGGACTGCACGATACAGTGATGAGCGTGCTGAATCCCTTGCCGAGAGGGCGCGTGCTCGATTGCCCTGCGGGTGAAGGCGCGTTGGTGGAGAAGTTGCTGGCCGCGGGATTCGATGTACGAGCCTGCGATCTCTACGACGAGCTGTTCCGACTGGATGACGTCGAGATCAAGAAGGGCGATCTGAGCGGGACCTTGCCATACGAGGGCAAGTCGTTCGATTACATCACTTCATTGGATGGCTTGGAACACATCGATTCCCCCCCACAGGCTTTCCGGGAATACCGCCGGTTGCTGAAGCCGAACGGGCACCTGGTCATCAGCGTGCCGAACATCATGAATGTCGAAGAAAGACTGAAGTGGTTGCTGTTCGGCTACACCTCGCACTTCAAACCGTTGTCGAACAAGTTTAAGGCCCAGATTGCGTACGATACCGCGGGTCGGAATGAGATCTCCGTGCACGCGAATCCCATCGGGTACAACGAGCTGAGGTATTATCTGGAGTTGAATGGCTTTGAAATTCAGGGAGTGTACCGCGACCGCGTGAAAGCGAATCAGTGGCTGTACTTTCCCATTACCATGCTGATTCGACTGGCGGCCGCGTTGACGCCGGAAGCGCGACGGCAGGATCGCTGGACAAAAGAACTATCGTCCGACCCCGTCCTGCTGGGCGGGAACACCCTGATTATTCACTCCATCCTGAAGAGGTAGTGCGTCGCGGGCGTCAGCCCTTTCTGGCGACATAGACGCTGATCCCGTAAGTCTTCCGCAAAATCTGAGCACTCTCAATTACTGGCCAAAGCATTCGGTCAATCGAAGCAGAGGGAGAATAGGCCGCGTAGCGGAGAGCCGCGCGGATACCTGGCTGGAGTCCATGCCTCTCGCGAAATTCGCGGCTGGTCAGGGGGAGGTCCTTGTAGGTGAATCCTTTTCCGAGAAGTTTCGACTTCCACATAAAGGAGAGCCAATTTCTTGGAGCCAATTTGTAAATGGCGCGACCATTGTCTTCTTTTTCCCAAACCAGGCCCGCCGACTGCAGGTATCGCCGGATGGTTTCCCGGGTAAAGAAATAGAGGTGGCGGGGAATGTCCTCGCAAAAGAGAAAACGGGACGCGGCACTGTGGAAGTTGGTCACGGCGAAGATAAATCGGCCATTTTTGCGGAGAACTTGAGCTGCTTTGCGGAAATAGGCCATCGGGTCGTGGACGTGTTCGAGGACCGCCCAGGCAGTTATGGCATCGTAAGTGGGCTCGTGGGTGGGGATATGGTGGAATTCCTGAGTATGCACCGGAAAATCGGTGATGCGCCGGGAAGCGGGCGAGACTTCCACACCCTCGACCTGCCAGCCGCGCGCGGCCATGAAGCGAGGAAAGTCTCCATTGGCGCAGCCCACATCCAACAGCGTTCTGGGCGTGTCCCCGTTCCACATGTCATCGAGGTAGCGGGCCTCTCTCGTAAATCGCCGGATGAGATAGCGATCGAAGCTCTGCGTGCAAGGTGACTGGAAGTATTCGGGTGGATAATACTTTGAGATCTCTTGGAGAGTTGGGCGGGGATTCACAAAGCCGAGGCCGCAATCGTCGCATTCGAGGACTCGAAAGAGCTCGTCGGGGAAGTATCGAGGGTCGGGCATTTCATAGACAAAGGTGTGCCGGCGCGAACCACACAAATTGCAAGCCACATTTTCCAAGCCGTCGTCTCCCGGAACCGCCACTCGCTTGACAAAGCTGTATTCTATCCTGAACCTGTTCGAGCTGGACGAAAGAGGAGGACATGCGCTGCGCTTGGGCCACGAATGAACTCAATATTAAATACCATGATGAGGAATGGGGTGTGCCGGTGCATGACGACAGGCGGTGGTTTGAGTTTTTAATCTTGGAAGGGGCGCAGGCGGGGCTGAGTTGGGATACGATTTTGCGGAAACGGGGGCGCTACCAGGAAGTGCTGTGCGGTTTTGACGCAGCGAAAGTGGCGCAGTTTGACGGAGGGAAAGTGCGAGCGCTGCTGCGGGATCCAGGGATTGTCCGCAACCGGCTGAAGATTGCCGCGACTATCGCGAATGCGCACGCGTTTTTGCGGTTGCAGAGGGAATTCGGTAGTTTCGATGAGTTTGTTTGGGAATTCGTGGGCGGCAAGCCGATCCAGAACCGCTGGAAGTTACAAAAGGAAGTGCCGGCGAAGAGCCCGCTTTCCATTGCTTTAAGCAAGGATTTGTTGAAGCGAGGATTTCGTTTTGTGGGGCCGACAATTTGCTACGCGTTCATGCAGGCGACCGGGCTGGTGAACGATCATTTGGTGAGCTGCCATCGGTTCCGAGAGTTGAGGGAGAGGAAAACGGGCAGCGTTCTCGAAAGCTGACCCGGCCTCTGTCTACCCGTGCGTTTGGTAGTCACGCGACAGTCTATGATATCTTCAAAGAAGTTCCCTATGTCTATGTCTACGACATCTGTTTCTCCCGAACTATTCCGCCGGGTGATGGGCAGCTTTCCCACTGGTATTACCGTGCTGACTGCCGAACGCGAGCCCGGCCAGGTTCACGGCATGACCGCGAATTCGTTCACTTCCGTTTCTCTCGATCCATTGCTGATCCTTGTCTGTATCGACCAGAATGCGCGCCTTCTGGCCTATATGAAGGCGCAGCGGCGTTTCGGGGTGAACATTCTGAAGGACACGCAGCAGGAAATCTCCGAGCTTTTTACCAAACCTCAGCAGGACCCCGCTGAAGAGGCGCGTCTTGGTGTTCGCTTCCAGTGGACTCCTACGGGAATTCCACTGCTCCAGGATGCACTGGCGCATCTTGGCTGTAATGTCGTGGCGCAATACATGTCCGGCGACCACACCATCTTTGTTGGGGAAGTCGAGAGCCTGGAAATGAAGGATGGCGAACCACTTCTGTACCACCGCGGGGGTTATCGCGCGCTCTGAGCCTGTAGCAAATCCAACAAACTGCGCAGCTGGAATAACTCTATCGCTCGGAACTTCCGCTCGGCCGCGCGGGTTCAGCCGAATCGCCCAATTCTTTCCGGTGGCTCTTCACTTCGCGCAACGCATAGATCGGCTTGTTCTGGGATTCGTAGTAAGTGCGTGAACTAATCTCTCCCAGCAGTCCCATGGAAATGAATTGTATCCCGCTCAAAAACAGTACCGTGGCAAGCAACAAGAGCGGCCCGTGTTCGGCGATCACGTCTATATGGAAGAACAATTTTTGGGCTACCAGGAATGCTCCGACAAGTGTGCCGGCACCGGTTCCCGCCAACCCCAGGAGTCCGAAGAATTGCAGGGGCCTCGTGGAATAATCCAGCAGGAATTTCACCATCATCAGATCGAAAAACACCCGAATCGTCCGGCCGATTCCGTAATTTGACTTGCCACTCTTCCGGTCAGGATTGGAGATTGGCACTTCCGCGATGCGCGCCCCGGTGGAACTGGCCAACGCGGGAATGAATCGGTGAAGTTCACCGTAGAGCTGGATCTCCTGCAGGATCTCTTTTCGGTAGGCCTTGAAGGTTGTCCCGAAATCGTGCAATTCGATCCCGGAAAGCTTGGCCATCATCCAATTGGCCACGCGGCTGGGCAAGCGGCGCATTAACCAGTGATCCCTGCGGTTGGCTCGCCATCCACTGACGAGATCGTATCCTTCCTCAATCTTCTCTAGAAAGCGCGGTATCTCGTCCGGGTCGTGCTGAAGGTCTCCATCCATCGAAATCACCACGTCGCCCCGCGCAAAATCGAAACCTGCCTTCAATGCCGCGGTCTGCCCAAAGTTGCGCCGCAGGCGCACTATGTTTACGCGTCGGTCGTGCTCGTAAATCTCGGTAAGCACGCGGTAGGAGTTGTCCTTGCTCCCATCGTCCACAAACACCATCTCATAAGGCTCGCCAATCGAGTCCATCACTTCAGTGATTTTCATGTACAGCGTTGGAATGTTTTCCTGTTCGTTGTAGAACGGCACAACGACGGAGTAGTGGATGGGTGAATCGCTTCTCATACGCCGTATTCCTGCGCCTTTCTAGTGCTCTCCCTCCAGCTTAGTTCGCCAGAGCCGGCGGCCCTTCGTTTGACCTGTGTGGTTCGGGCCTGACCGCGTCCCCAGCCGCGATCTCAAGCCACATCCCCCATCAATTGATAGCTTATCAGGCGAATACCCTGCGTGGCGACAAGTTTTCTGATCCGCGCATCCGTCAGAATCTCCAGCTCCGTTTGGCGAGATTGCTGCAGCCGTGTCGCCGAACGCCGCAAGTCTTCGTCCACATAGCCGGGATGGCACATCAATTCCGTGGTGCCCTCGGGAAGATTTTTCAGTAGCTTCTCCACTCCTTCGCGCGTCAGTACTCCGGTCTGGGCGATCCCGCAGAAATAGTCGGTTGCCACCAAGCCCGCGTGGTCCGCCATTTCCCGGGCATCCCGCGCCAGCAGCTTCAAGCCACGGGCTTGTACCCCCTGCTTCAGAAGCACTCCGGTCTTCTGAACTCCGCCGGAGGACAACAGCGCCCGCAGTTTCGATTCCTCGTGCGCAACACGGATGGCACGAATGCCGTGCTTCTTCGCCAGCCGCAGCGCAATCTCAAATAACCCAGGCAACATCTGCACGTGCTTGTGCCCGTCCAGGTGGGATGGGGCAATCCCGGCGTTCCGCACTTTCTGAATCTGCGCATCCCACTCGCGCTCCACCTCGACCAGTTCCAGCCCCCGGCTAGCGATTCGCAGCAATAAGGCTTCCGGGCCGCCTCGCAAATCCCCCGAGGCGTTTAGCAGTCCGCCCACCTCTTCCGGCTTGGCAGTGGGTTGCCCATCGCTCAAATTCAAGTGCACCCCAACTCCCAACTCGGGGTTTGTACGCGCTACGAGCAGCGCGGAATTGAAGCTCCGTCCGTTGGCAAGGAGAGAAGTGCTGGTCACCAGGCCTTTCCGGTGGGCTTCGGCGATCCCTCGATTGACCCCTTCAGTCCAACCGAGGTCGTCCGCATTTACAATCAAGTTCTTCACTTAACCAGGTTCTCCTGTCCCTTGGGACAGATACTCTTTCGGCGGCTAGCTCGCTCTCGTACCATTGACCCCAATTCTTCTTAACTTTAGCATGACCTGCGAGAGGCCACGATGTCTGTTAACTTGCGCGAATTGAAGCAAGTAGGGGCAAAATATAGTGAAAAGCGCCGCGGGCGCCGGATGAACTCCCGTGTGCAGGTCCGTTTGGAATGGGATTCGGGCAGCGGTAAGCGCCAGTCCATTGAGACTTGCACGCGTATCGTGAATCCCTACGGCTGTTTGGTGGTGTTGACCGATTCGCTCGAATTGGAACAACGCCTTGCTCTCACCAATCTGGCGACGCAAGCCAGCAATGCCGCCGTTGTTGTCTGGAAAGGGAACGAACAGCCGGAAGGCTGGGAATACGGCGTCGAGCTGATCGCGCCGGATATGGACTTTTGGGGGCTGGAACTGTGACACCCGTGCCTAAACCGAACGCGCCTGCGGCTCCTACTCCGGCTGGGCAAGTCAAGCGCAGCGCCAATACCGCACGTCCGCAAACAAACGAAGAGCGGCGCCGCGCACAACGCGTTCTGCTTCGCATGCCCATCCTGATTCATTTGCCGGGGAAGGCCAACCCGCTACACGGATTCACGCACACGGTGAGCGCCAGCGGCGCGATGATCATCCTCCCGGAAGGACTATCCCAGGGCACTAAGCTTGCGATCGAAAACCCCAAAACCCAGAAGAAAGTCGAAGCTCACGTGGTGCGGCCCCCGCAGATGAACCCCGAAGGCTCGTTGATCCCCGTGGAGTTCACCGCTCCTTCGCCGCAGTTCTGGAATATCTTCTTTCCACCAAACCCCAGTTGACCCAGACACAGCCATTGCCCTAGCTGGTCCTGCCTGGAGCGGTCTCACTGAAGGGTGATTGTGATTTCCCCTTGGTGAGTCAATCCACCGGTCTGTCCCGTATAGGTTGCTACTGTCTTGCCCGTGAACACTTCCTGCACGCCAGTGGTTGTTTGAGAGGGAAGGTTGTTCGCGTCTCCGCTGTAATTTGCCCAGAACTGGTATGTGCCCGGTGAAAAATAGTTATTCTGCATCGTGAAACTCGCCAGTTCATTGACCACCTGGATAGGCGGAGCAATTGCTTGGTTCCCCTGAAAGATGTTCACTGTACCCGTTGCAGCTTTGGTCGATGTTACCGTCGCCGTCAGAGTGAACGGCGTACCGGCCGCAATCTTTGTACTTGAGGTCGTTAACGTGACGCTGGTAACAGCAGGCGACCCACCACCACCTCCGCCCCCAGTTCCTCCACCACCGCCACCTCCGCCGCAACCAAGCACGAACGTCAGCACGAAAGCGGCACCCGCGTAGAACGCCGCCTTGTATCTCTTCCGCCTCGACGGCATTCCAAGAAGAAACAGCATGATTAGACCACTCGCTAGGCTCGCGGTCCACCAAGTCCACCTCGGAAAAAGCATGATCCCAGCTTCCCTGACTTGGCTGCTCACCGCCGCAGTAGTCCCTCCACTCGGGCCTGTTGTCGCCACGGTTATCGTTACAGGCACAGCCGCCCCGTTAAGGTTCACCGTTGACGGGGCGAAACTGAGGCTCATGCCTGAAGGAAGGGTAGTGCCAGCGTTCATCGCAACCGTACTCGGGGTATTCGAAAGAGGAGTCACATTCACGACCACTGTTTGCGACTTACCTGCGGTCACCGCCAACGCTGCAGTAGCGGGTAATGTGAAATCGGGGATATTCACAAAGATATCAACGGAATTGTTAGAGTTCTGAAAATTCGCGTCGCCGGGATAGAAAGCTTGTACGATTGTGAAATCCTGTGGAGTCATGGTCAGTGTGGCCGTCAAGACCTGATTTCCACTACCGTCCGTGCTCAGGGTTGTTGCGCTGGCCCCGGAGACCGTTCCATCGTTTGCCAGAAACTGGATTTGCCCAGTCATCGCGGGGTTCTTGTAACTACTAACCGCTTTGGCCGTCACGGTCACAGTGCTTCCATAATTAATCGTTGTCGAATTAGCCGTGGTCGTCATCGTCGTTGGATACAACACCGTTGTGACGCTGGGCTGTGAAGAATTTGACGCGGCATAATTTGCATCTCCGCTGTAGTGCGCCGTCACCGAATGCGTACCGCTGCTTGTAAAAGTGGCCATGATCGACCCACTGATGCTTGCGTCTAAGGCTCCGGGTTGACCCGCCCTTGCGGTGTAGGTGACCGTACCTGGAATCGCGGTAGTTCCGTCATAAAAAGTGATCGTCCCCGTAGGAGCAATCCCAGTGTAGAGATTCGTGATGAGGAATGAGCCGACGCTTACTGGCGTGCCCACTATTACTGGTGAATAGGGAATGTACGGCATTGACATCTGTGTTGTTGCAGCGGTTATGGTTAATGTGTCCGTTGTAGACGTGCTGGCCAAATAACTGCCGTCGCCGCTATATGCTGCAGTTAGCGTGTGTATTCCGCCCGATAGGTTCGGTGCCAGAATTTGTGTATAGCCACCGTTATTCAGATTATAGATTCCGGCTCCTCCTCCCCCGGTGCCTAGTGCTGTTCCATTGTCGGTGAGGGTCACACTACCACTCGGACAGGTCAGAGCATTTTCCTGATAGCAAGCGGGACTCGGAGGGCCGCTTGCGCCGCCCTTCGCATTCTTGTCCGTCGCGTACATGCTGATGATATAAAGCGAGCCGTAGGGCATGGACGAAGCGTTTCCATTCGTTTGATTGCCGCTCGAGTTATACGTTGGAACCACGATGAAAGTCTGGCTGGCCTCCTGATTCACACTTACGGTCACTGGAGTGGAATCGCTTGGTGCGTTCGTGCCGTCGCCCGCGTAATGGGCGTAGACCTGATAATCTGTGCCGCCTGGCAAGCTAGTTGTTGTACCGCTCACCACTTTGCCGCTCGTATTGAGCGTGAACTGATCTAGTCCCTGTGTCGTCGAGCCATTTGGCCCAGGTATCGTGGCAATCAGAGACACATCTCCAGTCGCGATGCCGCTTTTTGGTGTGACGGCGATGTTAACGGTGACATTTTCGCCAGTTCCGTGCGTGATTCCTGTGGTCGGGCTAAGCGTCAATGTGGTGGTCGTCGCAACCGTCGAGACCGTTCCCCAATTTGTCGCCAGGTTATTTATGTTTACGGACCCAAGACCGGTGGCTAGATCGTAGCCCGTCGTCACCGTCCACGCTTCTGTAGTCGAGCTAGTGGTTTCGACCAGCACTCCGGTCTCGCTGGCACTCGTAACGCTACAATTCAGTGAACCGCCTTTGCAGGGCACGCTGTTCGTTCCCACGCTGCTTCCATACTGGGTTTTGACATAGCTATTTCCGTGAGTGATATCGTTGAAGACGCATCCTGCCGCTTCCTTCTGGATGGATGCGCAGCTTGCCCCCGACTTTTTCGCCAGCGCGTACAGCACATAATTTGCATTCCCTTGCCGCGACGCAGTGTTTTGAGCAGTCGACTCCTTCTGGTTCACCAGTGCCATGACGCCCGCAAAGGCCGGCGCGGATGCGGACGTACCTCCAACCACTAGGAAATTGAGCTCGCCCGTAGTTAGGTTGCAGGGACTTCCATTGTTCGCGTCCGACTGACAGATGATGTAGCCGCTGCCATCGAATCCCGGGCTGGCAAACAGAGAGACATCCGGCAAGTCGCGATGGCTATCATTGGGCATGCCGGCCACGCCTAGTTGCCAATTGGGCTTGCCATGGAAATTGCTTGCCCCTCCGCTGCCCGCAACGATATTCTGCCAACCCTGCGGCGCACTTGCCCCGCAACCCGTCAACCCAATCTGCGCGCAGCTCTCACTCCACGGAATTTCCGGGATGTAGCTCAAGGCCGATGTCCCAGTCACATCGGCTCCAGTCGTGGCGTTGGTGGTGCTCCAGTAAGTGCTCCAACTGTTCACTTGGTCGAAATCCGTGCCGCCCAGAGCCACATTGAACGGCGTGGACGCCATGCCGCTCACCGCTAACCCGTTCTGTGCTTCCGTTGCGGTATTAAAGTCATCGCAAGCGGCGGAACCGCCATCGCCCGCGGACAGAATCGCCGTGATGCCCTGCGCTGCGGCCTGTTCCCATAGCGAGTTGTAAAACGCATTCCCGGCGCTTCCCAGGCCAGCCTCGCAGGCCCCATAGCTCTCGCTCATTACTCCTGCCAGGTTGTATTCGATGATGTACAAGGCCGAAAGATCGATTCCCTGGGATGCCGGCGTCGATTGCGAGATCACAAAATCAACCGTTGCCCCCGGTGCCACGGCGCCCGACCATTGCACGTCCAGATCCGCTTCCGTTTCCTCATCCGTCGAGGTAATGCCCGGATCCTCTCCATTCAGGATCACGTTGCTGGAGCTGAAAGTCGCTGGCAGACCGAACATCTGCCGGAATGCTTGGACGTCCGCCACGTTAATGTTTGTTTCGCCGACGATCGCGATCGTTTGTCCCGAGCCGTTATTCCCGGAAGCGATCAGGCTTTTCGAATTGTAAATAGTTGCGAAATCCCCCGGCGCCAATCCATAGAAAGTTCCAGCGCCGAACGGAAATGTGTACAGGGGTTGCAATCCTGGCTTGCCCGCGATCTTTCGCGCCCGCCCCGCCAGGCGCACGTGCGATTGCCGCGGAAAATTGTTTAACGACACGATGCCCGCCACGACAGGCGCCAGCGCTGCGGGAATCTGCGGGTCATTGGCATTGGCTACATACATCTTCCCATTTACCTGATAATTCCGGATCGCCGCGCCGAATGCCGCCTGCACCTGCCCCGCACTCCCGGAAAACTCAATGACAGTTTTCCCGCTGTACACCTTCTCGATGCGGAAGCCTTGAGTGCTCAGCCACTGCGTCACGGCCTGAATGTCCGCATCTGCGGGCCCATACTGCGCGCCAAATTGTTGCGGCGTCAGCCAAACGTGATAATTGGCCGAGTTCTTATCTTGCTGTTGTTCCATGTAGGTCTGTAGCACGGCTTCTTGATCCTCGCCGCGTTTCAGCAACAGCAACATGCGCGTCATCGGCAAGCCGTTGTCCACCGCACCTCGGTCAAATTCCGCGCGCGCCAAAGGATGGACATTGCCGCCGAGCGTGACCCGGTTCGTGTTGTCCACGGGATCGACCACGCGGGGGGGCGCCTGTCCGAGCGCACCATTTGCACTGAGAAGGAACAGAATCGAGAGGAACAGAAAAGGCTTGCGCACACAACCCCATCGAGTGTTCATGGCTCACCTGTCTTGCGGAATTTTGAGTCGCCTGGCAGTAACCACGGAATTGAACCGAGCTTAACGGTTTGCTTTATTAATGTCCAGGCAGGTACTTCACAATCGCGTTACTTTTTGGAACCGATTGTTCCAAAGTTGCGTGACCGTGCTGCGTGCGATTCGCGGCCGCAGTGGACTTACTCTGTGCGTCACACGCGGCTCAGAAACAAAAAGGGCGCCCCGATTAGCTTGAGGCGCCCTGATTCGAATTGCTTGTTCCGCTTTACTGGATCTGGATCGTCGTCGTTCCAACGGACGTGGTGTAGTTCGTATCGCCGCTATACGTCGCGCCGATGGTTCGCGTGGTTCCGTTATTGTTACCGCCACCTCCTGCCGCAGCCGGCAATCACGCCCACCAACAACGCAATCGCCAGCAGTCCGGCGTAGGTATACGCGCGCCGCCGCGTCTCGGGAATCCATTGCAGGCCGACGGCGAACAGCAACAAGCTCAGTACCGCGACGAGCAAGGGTACTCGCGGAATCGCTGGTGTCCCCGGTCCTCCCGTCGGCGGTGGATACAGCGACGAAATCGCTGCAGTCAACGTCGCCGTACAGAAAGCCGTTGCGCTCGAAGTTGCAGTTGTTGGAACGCAGGTGGCTGTTCCGAGGCTGTTCCCATTGTCTGTGAAGTTCACCTTGCCAGTTGGACCATTGCCGCCGCTATTGGTACCCACGATGGCTGTCAGCATCGCGCTCCCTCCCGACGATACCGAGGAAGGGTTAGTCGTGACGGTAGTCGACGTGGACACTTGTGTCAGAGTCAACGAGAGAGAGTTGCTGCTTGGGGTCGCCCCATAGTTCTCGTCTCCCGCATATGTCGCGGTAATTTTGTAGCTTCCCGCATTCACATTGATCGGTTGATCTTCCGCAAATCCCTGGTTGTTCAGGCTGGTTGTGTTGGTCGCCGTCCCGTTGCTCAGGAAGTCGTTCAGCGGCATCCCGTTACTGAAGAGCGAGATCTTGCCAGTGGGGCACGGAATCGCTGGCTTGGTGTTTGGATAGGCAAAGCTGCAGTTGCCGTTGGACCCAGTCACAGCGATCTTCAGGATGTAACCTTGCGAGCCATAGGGAAAGCTTTGGGAACCGGTCGTCGGGTTTGACGGACCGCTTGAACTCAACGATACGAAATAGACGGTTACTGTGCTCGCGTGACCTGCCCCTGCCACGGGCAGTGCCAATGACCCGGGTGCGGAAGTGCTCGCGGCAAGTGTCGCGTCGCCACCGTAGCTTCCTTCGACATTCGCAGTGTTCGGCGGTAACAGATTCGTTGTCACCGAGGCGCTACCGCTGGTCAGCGCAAATGGGCCATAAGAGCCCAGCACTGTGGTTCCGTCGCTTGCCAATGCGATCAACGAGACAGGCTCACCATTCGGAGGCGCCGGAGAAACCGATACCGTTGCCGTGAAGGGTTGCCCGGACGGCGTGCCACCGCTTGGGCTTCCTAGCGTGGTCGTCGTCGGCGTGCGGATGGCCTTAGTCCACTTTGTCAGCAGGTTTCCGACGTTGATCGAGCCGAGGCCCGTCGCCAAGTCATATCCCTTCCCGGATTCAAAGGCAACCGTATCCCCATTATCGGCCGGCGGGCATGTCTGCCACACAGGGGTTATGGAGTTACTGGTAGCGATGCATCGGAGTACGCCATAGGAGGTAGAGCCCGAACCATTATTGCTGCAATTCGGTGTTCCTGCATCGCAGGCCATCGCATTGTTCCCCTTGGTGACATCGTTGAAAACGCAGCCGGCCGCAGGAGTTTGTCCGAGCGAGGACCCGCACTTTCCTCCTGTATAATTCGTATCGTTTGCCGCCAGGTTGTAGAGAACGTAGTTCGCGTTGCCTTGCCGCTGGCCTGTGGCCTGATTCACCAGCGCCATAACCGCCGCAAAGGCTGGCGTAGCGGCTGAAGTTCCTCCCACCAAGCTGAAGTCCGTGTAGGGAGTGCTCAGGTTGCAGGATGCCCCGGTTGGAGTTGTAGAGCCCTGCGGATTCGAGTCCGATTGGCAAATGACATAAGCAACTTCGGTGCCTCCGGAGATCGGTCCGCCGTTGCTGGCGTAAAACGAAACGTCAGGAATGTCACGCACAAAATCGGCCGGGGTTATTCCATTTTGAATTTGGTATGACGGTTTCGGGTACCCGTAAAGGCTGTTGACCTGATGGCACGTAATTGCACCGGTGCTGTTATTGAGTACGCCGTCGATACAGTTGCTGGGACCGCCGCTCCCTGCGCTGATGTCGGCCGCATAGCTGCTTGTATCCACAGCCGAGCAAGGGGTCCCGTTCGCGGCGAAGGCGAGCGCGCAAGCCGAATTGTCCCAGGTTATTTCCGGCATATAAGATTTGGCTGAGGCGATCACGTCTCCCGACGTATTCGGAAGCCAGTAGGTGGCGACATTGGCGTGTGTGGTGACCGGGTCAAAATCGGTTCCGCCCACAGCCACGTTGTACGGTGTTGATGCCAGCCCACTGACCGCGACTCCTAGGGCTGCCGCATCTGGATCTGAGGACGGGTCGCAGCCCGCCGAACCGGTGTCGCCGGCGGCGACGGCCACAGTGATTCCCTGAGCTGCCGCTTGTTCCCATAACGAGTTATAAAATTGATTTCCCGCTTGGAGCAAATTTGCTTCGCAGTTTCCATAACTGTCACTGATCACGCCGGCCAGGTTGTTGTCCACCGCGTATAACGCCGAAAGGTCCACCCCTTGAGAAACTTGGTTGGGATTGGAACAAGTCGTTTGCGAGACTACGAGATAAATGTTGGCGCCTGGCGCAAGAGCACCCGACCACTCCGAATCCAAGTCGGCTTCGATCTCGTCATCGGTCGATGTGCCGTAGCAATTGGACACGCCTGGTCCCACGATTCCGGGGTCAGTTCCGTTCACCACTACCGTCACGTTGTTCGCTGCGTATTTCTGGTCGAGCCCGAACATATGGCGGAAGTCCGTCACATCTTGCGTGTTGATATTCGTCTGCGCGATCACCGCAATTGCTTGCCCGGTCCCATCTGCACCCGAAGGAATTTTGTAAATCGTGCTAAAGTCTTCTGGGCCGAGCGCGTACTGCGCCGGATTTCCAAATGTAAACAGCGGCTGCAACTGGCTGGAGCCTTTGTACCGGCGGTAAATTCCGTTCTTCACGATGTACGGATGCTTCGGGAAATTGTGCAGCGCTGCGACACCGGCCACTACGGGCGAAAGCGCTTCCGGGATCGCCGGGTCGCTCACATTGGCAAAATGTTCCTCGCCATTCACGACAAACTTGTGGATCTCCGTGTGGAACGCGTTGCGCACCTGTCCGGCGTTCCCGCTGAACTCGATCACCGTCTTTCCCTTGCCAACGCTCGCCACCTGAAATCCCTCGCGCGTCAGCCAGTCCGTGACCGCCTGAACATCCGCGTCTGACGGGCCAAATTGCTTGCCAAATTGCTCCGGAGTCAGCCAAGCGTGATAGTTGCCTGAGTTCTTGGTCTGCTGCGCATCCATCAACTGCTTCAACTCCAGTTCCTGGGCGGCACTGCGTTGTAGCAACAGCATCATCCGCGTCATTGGCTGGGAGTCCGGCAGCGCCCCTTGGTCATTGGCAGCTCGCGCCGACGGATACACGTTCCCCTTCAGCGTCACCGTGTGCGTGTCATCCACCGTTTCCACCACGCGCGAGGGCACCGCGGTTTTCTGGGCCCACAATCCCGCGCTCAATGCCAGCACCGCCACGATGCAGACAACGACACGCCACAGTTGTATTGCTCTCTTCATGATGACCTCATTGTTCCAACTTGAATTTTCTCGATCACAACCCATTAACTGGCAGGAACCGCGTCTCCGGCCCCCATGACGCGATGACGGTCCATGCTACCCTTTCAGATGCACCAGAGAAGATAGTGGTTTGCTCTCACTCCTTCTCGAAAACCATACCACTATACCTCTACCCCATTGGCACTCAAATTACCGTTACGATAAAGTTTGCTATTTGAGTTATCCCATCGGCTGCGCCCGAAATCTGCAGCGGGACATTTCCTGTAATCACCTGCACGATTGGCGCGGAGTTGGATGGCTGTGTGTTTGCGTCTCCCTGGTAGTCCGCCGTCAAGTTGTGTACCCCGACGGGCAGGGTCGTCGCAAGAAACGTCGCGATCCCTGCGCTGACTCTCACTGCACTCCCGTAAACCTGACCGTTGTCGTATAGCTGAACCGAACCGGAAGGACTCGCGGAACCATTCGGCTTTACGGTCACCGTAAACGTCACTGGCGTAGCGAATCCTGCGTGAAGATTCGAAGACACAATCGTCGTTGTCGTACTGACGGGTCCTCCGCTCCTGCCGCCTCCTCCGCCACAGGCCCACACCATGCCTGCCGCACACAGGAGTAACCCACAAGCCATCAAAAAGTTTCGACCATTCCTGGGTTCGACGCCCGCAAAACCAAAAATTCCCACCAGCAGCAGGGCCGCACCAAAGCCCGCTCCCCACAGCCCGTTGACACGGCCAAAAACGCTAGCGCTCTTTACCGCACTGCTTGGCGACGACGACGGCGTAAAGCTAATTGTTGTCGTGGCAGTCGCGTTGTTCACCGGTAAGTTGGCCTGCCCGAACGAGCACGTGTAGCCCGCCGGAAGAAAGGTTCCACCACTGGCGCACGTTAACGCTACCGTCCCTGCAAACCCTCCGCTCGGCGTAACTGTGACTGTGCCGCTCCCGATGGTTCCTGCAGCGAAAGGCAGTGGATTAGGTGTCTCCGACAGGCTAAATGTCGCGGCAGCCATCGGTATCGCCGCGGAGCTGGCCGCCTGCCAATTGGTGTCTCCTCTGTAATGCGCATACAGGCTGTGCATCCCTGGGGCAAACTTCAGCCGTGCTCCGGACACGCTGATTCCGCCAGGCCCGGCGGTCAGAGTTTGGGCGGTCAGCAATTGGGCCGCACCGCCATTCACCGAATCCCAGAACTCCACCACACCGACCGGGTAGGGAACTTGTGTGTTTGCCGGGTTTCCTGTCACGCTCGCGTTCAAACTCACTTGTCCATCCGACGACGCACCCGCCGGAGTCACCAGCTTCACCTGCGGCAATCCTTTCTGCACAGTGAAAGGAACTGCCGCGCTCGTCGATCCTGCATAGGTGGAATCGCCGGAGTAAACCGCATAGACCGACGTGCTTCCTGCCTGGGTCCACGCGAACTGCACGGTAGCAGTGCCATTGACGATGACGGTGGCCGACGAGCGCGGTCCCACTGCGTCCCACAGCGTCACGGAACCCGTAGCCGTCGCCGGGCTTACGGTAACTGCGAACACGCCTGTGCTTCCCAAATTCGCAGGGGCCGTCTGCAAAACCAGACTTGTCGTACTTTTGTTTCCTGTTGCGGGTCCAACCGTCACTGTCTGTGTTAATTCGTTCACGGGATCGCCGCTCGCCACGCTTGTGTAATTCGGGTCCGCCGCGCCGTTATAGCTTGCCCCGACTACATGGGCTCCTTGTGATAGGTTCTGAATCAGCGTGGAAGCTTGTGCTTGGGTTCCAAAAAATCCGCCGGCCTGCAGTGTTATCGCCGGGCCGAATGCAATTCCGTCTAATGTAAATTGAAGGCTACCCGTTGCCAGTGCCGTTCCCTGGCCGGCTACTACCGCGTGCGCGCCTAATGTCTGGCCTGCGGTCAGAGTTGAAGTGTTTACTCCGACCACAACGAACGGCGTTCCTTTGGCGATGGTAAAAGCGGTTACGGCCGAGGTGCTTGCGTTGAAGCTGTTGTCCCCGGAGTATGTAGCGGTCGCGGAATGCGGCCCGGGAGCAAAGGAGTATGCCGCGCCTCCTCCGGTAAGAAAGTAGGCAGTGCCGTCCGCGGCAAGGCTCGAGGTGCCGATCGCATTTGCACCGTCTTGGAGGGTCACGGTTCCCGTAGCTATGCCGTGCCCTGATACGCCAGCGGTGACTACTTTCAACTGTAAGGGTGCGCCGTAGCCAGCAGATCCATTCTGCAAACCGTCTAAAGTGATGGTGGTCGCGCTATTTTCGGGAGTGATGTTGAGCGCGACCCCGCTGGACTCACTCGAGGCGAAGGTCGCGTCCCCTGCGTAATACGCATGCAGGTTGTACTGTCCGCCTGGCAGATCCGTGATCGATCCCGAATATGCTCCGGCATTGCTCAGCGCCAGAGTTTGCGCGGAGTCGCCATAGAGATCGGTGTTGATCGACACCACTCCCGTTGGGGAACCGGTCCCTGCAGTGGGCGCGACGTTCCCCTTCAGGGTGACCGCGGTTCCATGCGCAAAACTGGTGCTCGAGGCCTGCAGGGTGGTCTGCGACGCAGCCAAGGCCATGTCTTTCCACGCCGCTGCCAAATTCATCGCGTTTATCGAACCCAGTCCGGTCGCCAGATCGTAACCCGGCCCTGCCAACTGTCCGGTCGTGAATCCATTGGTCGCACTCTTCGTGGACGAACAGTTTGGCGAACCGCCCGCACAGGGCACTTCGTTGTTCCCCGAAGTCACGTCATAAAATACGCAGGAATTTTGCGCGGTCGGATTGGTTTGCTTCGAAGAGTCGCAACTGTTCCCCTGCGTCTGAGCCAGTCCGTAGAGCACATAATTCACTTGCCCCTGCAGCGTTCCATTTTTCTGCTCAATGAGCGCGAGAATTCCAGCCATCGACGGAGTGGAGATGGAAGTCCCCCCCACCAGTGTGAGTCCCACCACGTCTTGTTGCGCATTGATCTGGCAGGGCGTTCCCGCGAGGCTGGTGCAATAAACTGCTTCATCGTGACCGGCAGCGGCCGCCAGCGCCACGTCGGGCAAATCTCTCGCGCCATCTGCTGGCACGCCTGGTCCCGTTTGCCATGATGGCTTGGCGTACACGCTGCTCGCTCCGCCCCCGCTTGCCAGAAGGCTGAAGTTTCCCGTTCCCAGGACGCAATTTGTGCTGCTGGCTGCTTGCGAAGGGTCGCAGCTCTCATTCCAAACCGCCTCCGGGATGTACCCCAATGCGGACGCATAGTTCGCATCGTTCGACCCATTCCAGTAACTTGACGCCTGCGTGCCTTCGGCAAATTCTGTACCGCCCACAGCGACGTTATAGGGTGTCGACGCCACGCCGTTCACAGCCAGCCCATTCGCCACTGGCGCTCCCGTGTTCGGGTCATCGCACCCTGCGGCGCCGTTGTCTCCTGAAGCCACCAGCACCGTGATGCCCTCCGCAGCGGCCTGCTGCCAGAGCGCGTTGTAGAACGCGTTACCCGTCGCGCCGAGCGCTTGCTCGCAGCTTCCGTAGGTGTACGTGAGGATCGGCGCCACTTCATTGTCGATGGCATACGCGGCCGCCAAATCCACTCCGCTGGTCGTATCTGTACTGCCCGCTACCACCAGGTCAATCGTTGCGCCCGGCGCAACCGCTCCGGCCCACTCCACGTCCAGTAACGCTTCCTCCGAATCTATCTGGTTGGCTACGCCCGGGTCGGGTCCGCTTAGTAGGAAGTTCGGGTCGTTTGGTTTCAACCCGAAGATTTGCCGGAACTCCTGCACGTCGGTTAGCTCGATTTGCGATTGTGCGGTCACGGCAATCGATACGCCGGTGCCATCAATCCCGCTGTTCAGCAATCCATTGGTGTTGTAGATTGCCGCAAAATCTCCCGGCGCCACGTAGTAGGTATTTGGCGCTCCTGTTGCCGTCAAGTTTGCCCTCGGATTCGTTCTTCCTTGCGCATCTCGCCCCGCGATACCTCGCAGTTCGTGAACCGGCGGCCTTCTGCCAAAACTATTGAGGGAAACCACGCCCCGCGTTATTCCGCTCAGCTCCGCGGGCACGGCCAAGTCCGTGGAGTTGGCCACATATGTCTTTCCATTTACCCTGTAATACTGCATTACGGTGTGGAATGCATCTTCCACTCGCGAGGACGTGCCGCTGAATTCTACCCAGCGCTTGCTTCCCGCAACGCGCTCGATCCTAAACCCCGCTCCTTGCAGCCATCCAAGTGCGCTCTGCACGTCGGCATCTGCAGCCCCAAATCGCGCCCCAAACTCCTTCGCGTTGAGCCAATGGTGAAAATTCGGCGAATTTCGGTTTTGTTGATCGTCCAGAAGCTTCTTCAGCTCCGCTTCCTTGGC
The DNA here is from genome assembly GCA_963709675.1 of Candidatus Acidiferrales bacterium. Lineage (GTDB taxonomy): Bacteria > Acidobacteriota > Terriglobia > Acidiferrales > UBA7541 > Acidiferrum. The sequence goes on along the minus strand of CAVPWW010000008.1, from coordinate 162,578 downwards.
ATCGGATGGCGACAAGACCAGCAGCATGCGCTGCAATTTGTGGCCTTCTTCGACGGGGCCAAGGGCGTTCCCTTCTATCGCCACCGGGGGTCGTGTATTTTCCAGCCGCACCAGCGCCTGTCCGCCATCTGCAACAGTCTGCAACTCGGAAGTTTGAGCCCTTACGTTGGCACTGATTGTGATTTGAATAAAGAGAAGAATTCCAGACAGAATAGTCTTTCGGTAAGGCAACTCTTTCCACCCCTTTGCGCCAACTTGAAGTGCTGCCAGCGCACAGCTCGGATCATGACGCGTCGCTGGAGCGCTTCAGCCCAACCGTACTTCGTTCGGAAGGAGCCCTTTGCGATTTCTAGTCTACACACCGCTTCGATTCCTTACAATTCCTCCATTTGCGTGTCAGTTAACTATGTTGCCTATGCTCTGTTCCTGCTTCCGTTTCCTACCATTTGAGGTCCACATTTCCCCCGGAAAGAATCACGCCAACTCGCGGTCCGGTTTCGCCGCGCACCCCGGCCATCCCGATTTCCTCTAGTCCTGTGTTCCGCAGCAGGGGCGCAACCACCACCGCGCTCGAAGGTTCGATCACAATCTTCAGTCGTTCCCAGACCAGTTTCATTGCTGCCATAATCTCTTCTTCGCTGACCAGCAGGATTCCATCCGCGAGTTTTTGCAGGATCGCAAATGTTCGCGGTGCCAACGAGGCGCGCAACCCATCGGCAATCGTGTCGCTCGTTTCGAGCGCTTGCAATTTCCCGCTCGTCCAGGAGCGGTAGGCGTCGTCGGCCCGCTCCGGTTCACAGCCGTAGACACGCACTCGGGCCCGTGTGCCCTTCGCCCCGAGGCACGTGCCACTCAACAAACCTCCGCCGCTGACGGGCGCCAAAACGGCATCCAACTCCGGCACCTCTTCCAATAACTCCTTGGCTGCCGTTGCTTGTCCCGCGATAATGCGGTCGTCGTCATACGGGTGCACCATTACCGCACCGCTCTCCGCCTGAATGCGCGCGGCGGTTTCCGACCGGGCCTTCACGTTTGGCTCGCAAAACGTGATTTCCCCGCCGTAGCTCTCCACGGCGCGGCATTTCACACCCGGTGCATTTTTCGGCATGACGATGGACGCCGCTATTCCGCGCCACCTCGCCGCGCAGGCCACCGCCGCCGCGTGGTTTCCGCTTGAATGCGTCACGACCCCGCGACGCGCTTGCTCCTCACTGAGGGAGAAAATCGCGTTGGTTGCCCCGCGGATTTTGAACGATCCTGTCTTCTGCAGGTTTTCGCACTTGAAGAATATTTTCGCGCCTGTCAACTCGTCGAGTGATTTGCTCGTCAGCACTGGCGTGCGGTGAATCCGTGGCCGGATTCGTTCGTGCGCCTCCACAATCGTCTTCCACTCAATTGGGGAACCACCGGAACTTCCTGGTGCGTTTGCTGTCGCCATTCATTGAGTTTAGTCCATGCCGCGTCCGTTGTCAGTTTTGACGCCAGCGATTTCGGCGACTGTCACGCAGCTTTTCGCGCCTGGACGGCACGAAACCACAGAGTCATTTACGGTGTGGTCTGCTCGTAATTTGGAAGGTTCGGCGTGAATTTCCGCATGACAAATTCTTGCAGGAGATTTACGGCGGCAGTCTCGCCTATTCCGATGAGCGTGTTTTCGAACATCAAGGCCGCATCGCTTCGATCCGCTGCAGGGTAATACAAATTGGAGATGGCTCCAGAGGCGAGGCTCCCCGCGATACCCGAGTAGTTTGGCTGCCAGTGCCCATTGTCGCCTTTGCAGATTACGGAATTGGCAATCGCATACAAAGCCCGCGAGCGCACGCTACCCGTCCCTTTATAGAAATAACGCGGATCCTGCTTCAATAGCGACGGCAAGATCGCCCCGCCGATGTAGGTGCCGGTAACCAAATCACCATACGCGGCACCGTAACGCTTCCCGTAACCTTGCGCGCCCTGCCCATAGCCACCAAATGTATTTGTTGCCTGCTGCACTCCGGCAACGGCTGCGGTCACTCCGAACGAAACAGGATCCACGGTCGATTTCCAGGCGAGCTGGAACTTTTGTTTGGGCGTGAGCGGAGCTGCATTTGGGACATAGCTGACATAGAAATTTGGAATCACCCCGAACAACCGCTGCTTCTCTTGGTCTTCGATCTGCTCCTGCGCTATCTCGATCGTTGAGAGCTCAACGCGGACCTCGGTCACATTGGTGGCCACTGCCATTGTAATTTGCGGCATGATACAACTCTCTCCGGAACCCAGCTTTCCAGAGGCGCCTTGCGCGGCGAAGCCTGTCGAAGTGATTATGAGGTGGAAAGGTCCGGGGGAGACATTCGAAAATGAAAATTGGCCATCATCTTGGGCAAGCGTTTCCTGGCTTGGGGATTGCTCCTCACGCGTCAACGTTAGGTGGGCTCCGGCCACGCCGGTCCCTTTCGGGTCAACGACCGTTCCACGGATGCTTCCCGGCAATTGCCGATCAGGCTGTTGGTCAACACCGCACCCAGGAGTTGAAACAGCTCCTGCGTCTGATAGCGGAGGCGATTGTTGAGATTGCCCAAACGCCGGATACGCGCTTAGCAAGGTTCCCATGCACACAAACAGCAAGCTCCGTCGGCTAAAGGGCAGCCAGGCAGAGCGGCGAGACCTGATCCTGATCAACGCATTTTTCTTGGCAAGCACACTCATTAGTTTACAGCCTTAGCCCCATATTCCAATAGATTTTGAGTGCATATCGTTACCTGAAGTTGGCCGGAATACCGCTGTACGGAAGGACAGTCGAGGGTGTAGGGACGAAGCCAACCCTTTTCAACCGTATGCCGCCAATTATCCGCAACCCATTAAAGAGGATTTCGCGTCACCTCGGACGACGATCGTTCGAATCCCGATAAAGCGTTGCCGCGATTTTCGGTGATCAGCTTTTGCTTGCTTTCGGACGGTCCGTGCAACCCGTCAAGATAGGCCGCAATTCCGCGATAAAGTCCCTCGGCGATGCGTTGGCGCTGGCCGCTCTCCTGCAGCAGGCTTTCATCGTTCGCATTGCTCACAAACGAAATCTCCGATAGCACAGCGGGCATGTTGGCTCCGGCCAAAACAATGAACGGAGCCTGTTTCACACCGCGATTCTTTTCGCGGCGGCTCACAAGCTGGAGTCGTTGCGCCAGGGTGTCCTGGATTTCCAGAGCGAGCAGTCTCGATTCGGCAATCTTCTCGTTCCGCGTGATCTTTTGCACCAGATCCGGAAGATCGTGGAGCGACGATTGCGTGAGTGCGTTTTCGCGGATGGCCAGTTCCTTGGCCTCCCTGGAAGCGGCCAGGCTCAGATAGTAAGTTTCCACCCCTCGCACTTCGCGGCTATCGCTCGAATTTGCATGAATTGAAATAAACAGATCCGCACCGGCGCCGTTGGCGATCGCCGTGCGCTCTTCCAGCGGAACATAGCTATCGTCCTTCCGCGTGTACACGACTTCCGCGCCGTGGATACTCTCCTCGATCATTTGGCCCAATCGAAGCGCCACATCGAGGCAAAGGTCTTTTTCCAACAGGCCGTGCGGCCCCTTGGCGCCTGTGTCAGACCCGCCATGGCCTGGATCAATTACGATGCGGTTGATTTTCAGCCCTAATTCCCGCGTCAGTGAGAGTTGCCCACCTTCGTCGTACCTTGCTTCCGGCAGCGCCTCAGCCACGTCGCTCGGGGCGGTATCTGCGTTCAGGCTGCGCTTCGTCGAAATTGCAGGTTGCGCGAGCGCGTTGATCACCGGCCGAACTGGATTCGCAGGCTGCTGCGGCGCCTCTTCGCGCTGTTCCGGGCTCGCGAGCACCGCCCGTTGACCGCGCATGATATGCGTCATTCCCCTTAGCATTCCGTGAGGCAGGGCCAGACCCCCCGAAAGCAGAACGCCGAGGATCGCAGCCACCCAAACACTAGAACCGGGCAGGCTGAATTGCTTGGCTTCCTTGCCTATCCACTGCAAATCTGCGGACACACCTTCGATCTCCTCCGCATGTGTGTCTGTCGGTCCGCCCGCCGCAGCCATCGCAGCCAAATTCCGCTCCGCCTTTTCGACAATATCCTCGGTCACTGTATACAGCCCTCTGGCATAGGCCTCCAGCAACGCGCGGGAACAGATCTTGTTGATATCTCTCGGAATCCCCTGGCCCCGCTCCGCGATCAGTGCCAACGCCTCCGGCTCAAACCGTGATTTGCCTCGATGACCGGCCGCTGTCATCCGCTTCCGCACGTAACCATGCGTCTCCACCACAGAGAGAGCTTCCAGATGCTTCACTTCCACAATGCGCTTCCGCAGTTGCGCCAGGTCTTCCCGCCCCAGCGTCTCCAAAAGCTGCGGCTGCCCGCACAGGACCATTTGCAGCAGTTTCGAGTTCGAAGTCTCATACCTTGAAATTTGCCGAAGGGTTTTCAGCACAACATCATTCAGCTCTTCGGCGTCATCAAACAGCAGGACAAACCGTTTGCCCGCCAGCATTTCCGCAAACCAGTTTTCGTTCAGCTTGGCGTGCATGGCCTCCAGCCCCATGCCTGCCGAATCTATTCCCAATTCGTTCAGGAGGAATTGCAAGATCTCGTGCGCACTGCAGTGTTTTTGGAATAGGAATGTGGTGCGCCCTGACTCGCGCAGTCCTACGAGCACTTGATAGAGCAGCGTCGTCTTGCCCATGCCCGACTCCGCGATCAGCGCCAGATTTCCCCGCTCACTCAGGAGGGATCCGCCGAATAATTCGAGCACTTCGCAGCACGTGCGACTCGGATACAAATACGCCGGATCGGACACCGGGCCGAATGGTTGCTCTCGCAATTGGTAGTAATCGAGAAACATGCGCTGGGCCTCCAATTCCCGAATGCGCTAGCGAAGTGCTTTTTCGCTCCCGCGACGTGCTCCAACGTTCATAGCATCGCAGAAAATCTGCATCTGCTGTTAGCGCTCGATGAGCGGCGACAGGAGTGCTACTGCGAACTTTTTTGCCGGCATTTCCAGCTCGTATACCGGCTGAGCTACTGTACTTCCGACCGCCGGCGCACGCAATGCTCCTGCAGATAGTCGCTAAAACGTGGCCTGGAACGGTTCGGGGCTTTCTGGAAGCCCGCTCGCGCACAATTCTTCTATTCTCGCTCAATACTGGTACTACCTCCTCGTTAGGACTACCTGTCCCGTCTTGACCCTGTCCCCACACCTGCTACCCTAGTGGCCAAGCAGACTATCCGGGTCCGTCCCCGATTCGCCCGGTTCGGAGACTCTTGTGCCTCCTTCGGAACGCCGACAACTTGAGCGCTTTCGCATCCGTGTCCCGCTGCGTTTTCGTCCCGTCGGATTGGCTTCCGGTCCCGCCGAACATTTCGCCGAAACCACCAATATTTCTCGTGGCGGATTCTTTTTCGTAACTTCGGCCCCCCTTCAGGTCGGCATGCCCATTGAGGCCACTCTTGTTATGCCCAGCGAAGTGACTGGCGGCAAGTCCGATGAGACACACTGCCGCGCCCGCTTGGTCCATGCAAAGCCAGACGCATACAGTGATGGCAGAATGGGTTTTGGCGCGGAAATCGAAATGTATATCGAGCCTAAGAAATCCCCTGAACCTCGCGCTCCACAACTCCCGCCCGGCTCGCCCAAGCTTCCCGGTTAATTCTATTCGCCGGCAATCTGAATCGTGGTCTTTGCCGCTCCAACATTCTCAAACCGGTCGTAAGCCCGCACTGCGATTGTGTGTTCACCTGGACTGAGTCCGCGCACGGTAAACGAATACGTTTCCGTCTTGTTGTCGCTAATACCGCTCACCGGCCGCACCAAAATCCACTCGCCCCCGTCTACACTGTACTGCGCTCTCTCAATGCTGTTGGTTGGATGGCTTGCCGTGAACCGGAGGTCGTAAGAAACGCCTTTGGACCGGTCCGCATTCATTCCCGTTGGGCTCGCGTCGATCTTCCCGATCGCTGGCGCGGTGTTGTCCACCTCAAACCGCTCACTCATTCGTTCCGCCTTTTGCGCCAGTTCGGGCGGATTCGAAGGCGCGTCGCTCGCCACAATCTTCAAATAATAGGCGCCATCCGGCATGGAAGTCGTATCCCACGAGTAGAATTTTTGCTCCAGGTTATCCTTCAACAGCAGCCAGTCTCGCTGGTTCTCTCCCCGGAAGTACACCGCGTACTTCAAGTCATCCTCGTTGTCGTCGTGCGCCGACCACAACACGGACTGATACCCCTTCTGCAGTGTCCCCTGTGGTTGCATTTCGAATTTCGCTGCCGGTGTTGGGTTGGCGTTAATGACCATCATGCCGGGATTCGGGTTGGGCGCAGGTGCTTGCTTTAGGGTCACGTTTCCAGGTTGTCCGATCACTCCCATCGGCGCCTGCGCGCGTACTCCCGGCTCCTGCATGGCAATTCCGTCGACCACCGGCGCCACGTTTGTAGGTAGGTACGCTACGCTCACCCAATCGATTCCGTCTCCCAGACGGCCGTCGTGGATCACCGCTTTCCACTGCAGGAATCGTGCGGCTGGCGCTTCCACCGGCGTATCCGTCGACGTGTACGGTCCGAACCACGCCGACCACTCTTTTCCCGGATCCTCGGTATTTCCGCTTCTCACGTAAAATTCCAGTCGCGGCTCGCTACTGTCCTTCGCGTTCTTAGTGGATCCAGTGGTCGCGGGTGGACCCCACCACTCGATGCGTCCCCATTGCGAATACAGTTTCGCATCAAAAGACTGCGATTCGAAGGTGCCTTCCGATTCGTACTCCGGTCCGAGCGAAAATACCTTTCCGGGGTTCGCCGTGCACAGGTACACTTTGCCGTTCGAGGCACGCGAAATCCCCGTGATTTGTGCAGACCCGGCTTTTGCCAACTGCGCGTACACGCCCTGTCCGTCAATCACCAGCAAGGACCCATTGTTGCCTGTGCCCGCCAACAACCGTCCGTCGGAATTCAGTCCCAGCGAGTACACGACGTCGTCTCGTGATGTCCAGATTTCCTCCGGTACTCCCTCTCCTGTAATTCGGTAAATGCTGCTCGAAATCGCTTGCGGAAACGCCACGAAGGGAGCCGAAATCGCTCCGGCCTGCATTCCCACATTCGCGACCGTGGTTGTGCCCTGTGGACTGGTGACGATGGTCGGTTGTCCCGGCACGCCTGCGCGAGGTTTGTCTCCGATGGCCGCGACGTATATGCTTCTGTCTGCACCCACCGTTAAGGAAGTCACTTCCCGTTTTGTAGTCTCGTAGATGACAAAACCTTCTGCCGCGCCGCTTTCGGACTTCCTTTTTCCTCCCTTTTCCGCCGTTCGACCGATTCGCAGCACGCGTCCATTTGGTTCCGTACCGGCCAATAAATCGCCTTTTGCGTCAAAGGCTAAAACCTTGATGTGCGCTTCATCGCTCGCGTAATAAATTTCACCCTTTCCCTCCGGCGACACTGCGTAGATCTGTCCTTTATCGCCCGTAGCCACGTACAGCGTGCCGTCGGCACCGAACGCCAAATCCCAGATGTATTTCGTCTTTGGCTCAAAGAAGACCGTTTTCTCCCCGCCTGCCGAGACCTTGTACACCTTTCCATCCGGCGAAGTCCCGACGTACAGGGAGCCCTTCGCGTCGAACGCGATGCATTGCGCCAGCAATTCTGTGGACTCGAACGCCGTTTTCGACTTTCCGCTTGCGTCGAAACGAAAAACCTTTGCGGGCGATCCCCCGCCTGCATACAAAGTTCCTGCTGCGTCCATCTTCAGGGACCACAGGTACGACGCATCGGCATCCGCTACCAGGGTAAACTTCGGCGCCAGCTCCAAATGCCCGTCGCTCCGTACCGCTACGCCTTTCGCCGTGCCCTTTAAGAATTCTTCATACGTCGATTGTCTCCATCGCCGCGTGTGGTCCGCGTTGCTGAAGCTGGCCATGCCGCAAACCAGCAAGGCTATGAGCAAGAGCTGTTTCAATTGTTTCGACATAGACGAGATCACCGGATTTGTAAATTGAGCGAAATGATTCCTGCTACAGGTCCGCCGAGTACGATCGACGATTCGCTCGCCAGCGATTCTCGCAGGACCTGCACACTTCCTGGCGCTGGGCGTCCATCGACCATGTTGATTTCCGACAGCGGCACGTTGGGAAGTTCTTTATCATCCCAGACCATCGTGGGTGCGGGCACAAACACGCCCACATACAACCTGTCGTTGTGCCGCTCGCGGTTGATCAGCGCAATTAATTGGTCCAATCCTTCAGGCCCCGAGGCCCCTCCAGGCATCACTGCAAAGTTGAATCCGCGTGAGGCGCGGTTCATCCAGTCCGCGTCGCTTACCAGCACCCGCAACACTGCCCCGCGCACGATCTGGTCCGGCACATGCACCGTCGTTTCCTCGATGCGGGGAGCACCCCGGTAGGGCCGGAGTTGCACACGCACCTTGAGATTCTCCCCTGGCGATGCCTCCCCGGTTTCCAGCCACGCGCTCTCGATGGTGTAGGAATTTCTTCCCGGCAAACTCTCTACCCGCAGCGAAACGTGGTCCACGTCTGGCACTTCGTAGTTATTCGTGAACAGTCGGCCAAACACGTTTTGCACCACTAACGCAATCGGCATACCGTCCGGCATGAGCGAATCCGAGGGCGCAAAGGTGTTTTCTAGTTTTACCGGTACGTGACCCTTCAACTGGATTTCGCCAGTCAGGTGCAGTGTCGTTCCTTCGCCGTATAGCGAATTCTGCGTCACGCCATTGAACGTGGTCATGGCCACCAGCAGCGGCGTCAGTTTGGGATGATTCACCATCTCAAAATGCAGCTTTTTTTCACTCGAACCCGTGACGAAAGCTAAATCCATGGGAATCATTGCTGGCGGCGTTCCCAGTTTCCCGGTCACAGCCGTTAGATGGTCGCTGGTGATCGTGCCAATCGTTCCGCCCATATTAACGATCTTCGTCGATGCCAGGGTCGAGGACAGTGTGGTCACCACTTCGCTTCGCGCCATCGGCATCTGGATATCGCCCAGGTTCAGGAACGGATGACCGCACAAGAACACGCGATCGCCTCGCACCGCCGTCACCGTGCACGCCGAGTTGATCGACGCGTCGCCACGCACCAGCACCATTCCCGCCATCTCTCCCGGCTCCAAATGCGCGTGCACGTCGTCTTTCTGGTCAGCGGCTGTGCCGCCTTGTGTGGTTACCAGCCCATAACCCTGCAATTGCCCTGCGAATTGTTGTAGCGTCGCCGATTGAAATCCCGAAAACACAAGTGGCGTTTCAATCGGCTCGAGCGCCGAGCCGCTCGGCAGCGTATTCTGCGTTACGGCTTCTTTCGGGAGTGCAAACTGTTGTGGCACCGCCTGCGCGGCAGCATTTGGCACCGGTGGACGTAGTACGTCTTCAATTGGCGTTACGCCCGCGATCGCTTCCTTCGTGAAGATTCCCAGTTTCAGTGAAAGAGCACCAGCCAGCTTGCCGTCCAGGTACACCGGGCTACCGCTCATGCCCGCCACTACCCCGGTGTGTTCCACCTTTGGACCCTTCAGCTCCACCAGGATGATTGACTGCTTTGGCCCCAGGAAGTTCGGCATGACGCCCAACACTTCCAGTTCGAACTTCTCCACCTGGTCCCCGGAAAAGATGGTGTAGGCGTATCCCTGCATTCCGGCTTTTATTTGCTCGAGGGGAATGATCTCAGACGATTGTTGAGCCGAAGCCACGGAGGAGAACGCCACCAGCAGCAAGGAAGCGAGGCATATGAGTTTTAGTCGTTGAAAGTGTTGTCCCATGGACAGATAGACGCAACCCCCGAAGGAAGCCAGCATGATACCGGGCGGCGACCAGCATAGCAATTGAACCTCTGGCTAGACCGCTCTAGCCCTTCCGTCTTAGAAGTCCTAGTCCTTCACTTGGTTGTGAGACGGTCCTGTAACGCAGAAGTATGCTGGTTGCCCGGCTGTACTCGTCGGGACCGTCTCCCACAGTAGCGCCTGGCTCCCCGTCTATGCGAGGATATTGCCACAGGAGACCCTCATGTCTGAACCAACCAAAGAAGAACTGTTGGCGAAAATCGCAGAACTCGAGAAAAAGGCCGAAGGCCGCAAGAAAGGCACCCTGGAGTTCCGCGTAGGCGAAAAAGGAGGCGTCAGCGTCTATGGCCTGGGCCGCTTCCCCGTCACGCTCTATTATGAGCAGTGGATCCGTCTGCTCGACGTCTCCAAGGATCTCCGCGATTTCCTCGAAGAGAACAAGTCCCGTCTGAAACTCAAAGATCAAAACGGTTGATTGGAAACGTGAAGGAACTTCACAAAGAATAAATGCGGAAACGTTGGCCGCCGCGGCGGCTATTTTTCAACTGGTGACTCCCGATTTTCTTAATCCCGGTGGTGCATAGCGAAGATTTTCGCCGTGCTGTCTTCGTATGGGTACACGTGCACCATCCAGCCAAAAATTACTGGATAGAATGTGCCGCCCGCGGCATCGCACGCTGCTTCTGTTGTGATTGAGCCTCGCAGCCCGAACTTCATCCAGTTGGCGTGGCGCCGGTCGCCCTTTGGCGGCATGCATAAATTTGTGTGCTGATGCCACATCGCTACGCTCAACGGCACGCGCTCATTCAACTGTTCCTCGGTTGCGCGCTTCGGCATCGTGTACATCGCTCCGACCAGCTCATATCCGCTCGGGGTTTTTCTGTACAGCAGGGAAGTGGGCCGTGCCGGATTGAATGTGAATGCTTCGAGGAAGCCATTCTCGTAATTCGTGAAGTGGTATTCCTGCTGCGGCACATTCGGCATGAAGATCTGGTAACCGTCGTTCAGCGCCGCGTGGTAATCCTTGTACTTCTCAATTCCTGCTCGTAACTGCTCCGCGATTTCACTCGCGCGCTTCTGATCTTCGGCAGTTGCTGGACGCGGTTTGGTCATGTGCATGTGTGGAGTATCGCCGCTATGCATATGCTGCATATCCACCATCGCGTTGTGTTCCCCCACGGACGCATCGTCCGCATCCATATTCATTCCCGGCATGTTTGCGTGCTCCCTGCTTTGCGGGTCTTGGGCCATCTCCGGAGCAATCATCGCCACCGTGGGAGCGTGGTGGCCTGGTATCGCCGCCAGCAACACTCCCACAAGGAATAGCGCGCCAACGCCGATCGCGGCATTGGTCATAAGCTGTCGTAAGGTGCTACGGGCGAACATGTATCCTCTCTTGGTTCTTGTTGCGCGGGGCGAGTCTTCGAACCCTGCGGTTCTCGCGCAATGCGTCGCAGTTCTGCCTTCTATTTCATGATACGCAAGCGCAGCTGGCTAACTTACCTGGGATTCGCTAGCCGGTTCGAAAGGCAAACTGTCCCGCAGTACAGGGAATTTTCTTCTATCCCGACCGCTGATCCTGATTCGCCAATCGCCGCCCCAAAGAATTCGTCATGCTAAACTGGCAATCATCGTGAAATCCGAATCTATTCAGCCCGTCAAGGCACTCTCCGGCGCCCTCGAGCTCCCCGGCGACAAATCCATCTCGCATCGTTACGCCATGCTCGCTGCTCTCGCCAACGGCACCAGCGAACTGCGCAATTTTGCCGCGGCACGCGATTGTTACAGCACACTCGGTTGCATCAAATCCCTCGGTGCTGGTGTCAAAGTCGATGGGACGAAGGTGCAGGTCACCGGTCACGGCCTGCGCGGTTTGAAGAGTTCCTGGCGCACGCTCGATGCGGAAAATTCAGGCACTACCATCCGTCTACTTTCCGGAATCCTCAGCGGTCAATCCTTCACCACCAAGATCACCGGCGATTCTTCCCTGCAAAAGCGTCCCATGAAGCGCGTGATGATTCCTCTCCGCGAGATGGGCGCGGACATTCGGGGCCGCGACGAGAATTTCCCTCCGCTCGAAATCCGCGGCAGCAAGCTCCATTCCATCAGCTATCGAATGCCTATGGCCAGCGCCCAGGTGAAATCCGCGGTTCTGCTTGCCGGCCTGTACGCCGAGGGTGAGACCTCTGTCATCGAGCCTGCGGCGACTCGCGACCACACTGAACTTGCCCTCCTGCAATTTGATGCTCCCGTCCGCAAAAACGGTCGTACCATCACCATCCAGGGTTTGGCCGCACGCAGCGACAACCCTGCGCTTCGTCCGATTTCTGCGGATGTTCCCGGTGACCTTTCCTCCGCCGTTTTTTTCATCGCTGCGGCTTCTCTTCTTCCCGATTCCAGTCTTTTTATCGCCAATGTGGGCCTGAATCCAACGCGCTCCGCAATTCTTGATCTATTCAATCAGATGGGCGCTGCTGTCACCGTGGTCAACCTGCAGACCAAGCAGGGCGAACTCGTCGGTGATCTCTCGATCAAGGGAGCGCCACTGAAAGGTGGCCTCATTTCCGGCGACCTCGTCCCGCTTCTCATTGACGAATTGCCCATGCTCGCCGCCCTTGGTCCGTACACGGAGCAAGGAATTGAGATTCGCGACGCCGCCGAACTGCGCGTCAAAGAAAGTGATCGCATTTCTACTCTCGCGGAAAATTTAAAGCGCATGGGCGCCACCGTGGAGGAGCGTCCCGATGGACTGCGCGTCGAAGGCCGCGCCGCGGGGAAACCCCATGGGGCCGAGATCGCTACAGGGGGCGATCATCGCATCGCCATGGCTTTTGCCGTCGCCGGACTCGCCGCTTCCGGCGAAACCCGCATCCACGACCCCGATTGCGCCGCCGTCTCCTACCCCACATTTTTCCAGGAATTGCGGCGACTGGCTGAGTCGTAACTCGCGTCACTGCCCGACGTTATTCAGCGGCTATCAGATATCAGTTCTCCAGCCTTGACTCTACTGCTCCGTGGGTGCCGGAATCGGCGCCGGTGGTCCGGGCATCTTCGGTGGCGCAGGTACTTTTGGTGGTGCAGGGACCATCATGGAAGTGCGCATCAACTGGATATTTCCGTAACTCGTTTTTAGCGTGATTTTGGGACCCTTGCCCGAGCCATATTTGCCCGCCAAGCTCGCATCACCCGAGGGCGACTTGATCGGAACCAGGCCTGCGAACTCGGACTCAATATCGCAATTCCGGCAATCCGCTTGAATCTCGAAGCTCGAACTCCCCGGCACCGTCAACGAAATTCCCGACGACGCATTTGTGATCGTCACGTCGTCTTTCGGCGGCATTGTGAACCGCACGGTCGTTTGTGCGTTGCGGTTATCGATTTCCACCTTTCCGCCCGGATTTTCCACGTTCACTTCCGTATCCCGCGTTCGCAAGCTCACGTTTCCCGGCGCGTCAATCAGGTCCAGATTCCCGCTTCCCGCTTCCAGATGCCCAGCCAACGCGGATGCCGTCAGATCCGTCCTCGGCGAAACGATTCGCACGCCTTTCACCACCTTGTCGGCGCGCACAGGCCCGTAAAAGTCTCCTTCGACGGTCAGGCTGCCCGTGGTTTCGTTCACTTCGATCTCGCCGCCTTTGCCGGAGATTTTCACGTCGCCCTTGGTATCGGAGATTTTCACGTCGCCTTTTTTCGTCTCCACGGACACCTCACCGTTCGTTCCCCGCACTTCCACATCTCCGTTTTGATCCGTCACGCTAACATCGGCCAGAAAATCGGAGATCATCACATCCCCTTTGTCTGTTTTGACGATCACCGCCGATTTCTTCGGCACCGATACGTCCAGGTCCACGCTGATGCGTGCATCGGAGGTGTCGTACCCGCTCGGATGCACATCATAGCTGTCCCCATTCTGGCTAATCTCTACGCCGACTGGCTTGGCGATACGCTCGGCTTCGTTTTCATTCCAGGTCCGTACATTTTTCTTCGCGGACACCTGGATCCGCGCATCGTCCGAAGCCCTCACCGTGATGTCGCCCCGGATGTTTCTGACGAAAACTTGCGCGTTTGCCGGAATCGTCTTTGGCGCCACATCTACAGCATATTCGTGGTTGTCGCCGCCGATGCCGTCGATCGCGCCACCGAATTTTTCCTTGCCAACATCCACGGCCACCACAACTCCCATAAGCGCCAGCATTCCCAGCACCAGCACTACTTCGCCGCCTGTGATTCCGCCTCCGCCTCCGCCAAAGCGCCGCCCAACGGTCCGCTCGTACAGCTTGATTGCTCCCCAGAAAATAATCAGCAGCGGCCACCAACGGTAGAAAAACGTGCTCAGTTCCAGATGTCCGAAGTTGTGCAACAGCAGGAGAACTCCTACCGAGATGAGGACCAGACCAGAAAAAAGACCGCTGCTGCGCGACCGGGTGCCCGCCATAGATTCCTTATCGCCCCTGCCCGCTGTACGGCGTCGGCGGCGGTACGTTCGGCGGCATTGCCGGCGGCGGTGGCTCGGGTGCAATCGGAGACACGGCTTCTACGTGTCCCTCTCGCGGCGCCAGGGAGGACGCCAGCAGTAAAAGGCCGATCACCACCAACAGTACCGGCCAGGTATTGCCGAAATCAAAATGCCCGCCGCGTACTTGATGCAGCAGGAAGAGAATGCCAAGCGTAATCAGGATCGCCGGCCCCATCATCCCGCGAATCGCACAGCTCTGGCAGCGGCAACGTCTTTGCGCGCTCATGATTTTCCTTCCATTCGATTTTTCAGCAGCAGCACTCCGATCCCGATCAGGATGAGCGGGAAAATCAGTTCGCGTATCCGAAAGAAATCAAACACTCCAAAATTCCTCAGCAGAAACAAGCCTCCCAGTCCGATTAACAGGATGGGCCCGATGGACCTCTGCTTGGTCCAGTTTTCCAGCGGGTCCTGATAATTCACACCGCTCTGGCGCGCTTTCAATGTCCGCACCGCGTCGATTGCCATGTAGAAAGGGAACACCACCAACCCGCAGATAAGCACGGCCTGCGCGCCGTCGCCCAGATCCAGATTCAGGCCAAGGATGATGCCCGCGAATATCACAATGTGCAGCAGTGCTTTGTTGTATTCGCCGTTGTAAACCGCTCCGAGCCCCGGTATGAGTCCAAGAAGAAAGGCGAGCACCGGGGTTCCAGCCGAAGATGCGGGCACCGCTGGAGGCACTCCCATTGGCAGACCCGGCGCGCCGCTTCCTTCAGGTGTGGCCGTGACTGGGGCAGGCACCGGTGCCAATCCTACGACCTTCGCCAGGCACTCTTCGCAGTACAGCACGTCTCGGACTGGCCTCACGCATGCCGGACACATGGGTTTCCCGCAGTTCCGGCAATAACCCGATGCCTCCACATCAGGATGCACCGCACAATTCATCGAAAGCTCCTCTCCAGCACGATGGGACCTTCTGCCGCCAAAAGTTCCACTTGCCGGGCAAGCCCGTTGGCGCGATTCTGCTGCTTTGGTTGCACCCGCGTGTGGTCGTCGTTCTGGCCGGGCTGCTTCTCCGGCGTGGGCTTCGGAGCGTTTTCTTCCGGCGCAACTTGCAGGTCGTTCTGGTCCTGCCGAAGCCGGGACTGGATCTCATACACCACTCGGAGATCGCTGACATATTTCACGGCGTTTGCCTTTGCTATATGGAGACGACGGTCCGCGTTTCGATACACATTCACAGGTTGCAGGTCCGCCAGTTTCGCCTTCCGCAGCGATATCCCCGACGCGGTCAACACCAGGAACAATGTTGCGAACACGCTCGCCGTTCCATAGGCAAACTTTGCTGTCCCCAATCCTGCCAGAAACTTCCGAAATGCCTGCCAACCCGTTACCGTTTCGCGCGGGCCCAGGGTCTTGTCCAGAATCGAGTACACCAGCCGCGGCGGCGCCTCTACCTCTCCCATCGATTGCAACTCGCTCATCACGCTTCTCACGCTGGCGAGCAACGGCGCACACTCTGCGCAGCTCTCCACATGGGCTTCAAATGTCGCTCGCTCCGGCGTTTGCAATAGCCCTTCTAGGTAGTCGCTCAACTGCGCTTCGATTTGGTCGCATGTCCAGGTCATCGTTCGACCCCCGTGGGCAGCTTGATCTCCGCCCCTAGAATTACCAAACTCTTCATCGTTCTGTCCGTCTTCATGACGGCCTCACTCCCATTTGCTGCAATATCTTTGCCAACTCAATCCGTCCGCGGTTGATTCGAGACTTCACGGTCCCTTCTGGTACCTCTAACACCTGTTGAATCTCGGCGTACTCCAATTGCTGCAGGTCCCGCAGGATCACCGCTTCGCGTAACTCTGGCGAAAGCCTCGTCAGTGCCGCTTGCACCTGGCCGCTCAACTCGTTCAGCAACGCCTGCTGGTCCGGTCGGCGCCCGGCGGACTCTTTGTTTTCCACCACGGGCATAGCATCGTCGAGCGAGTCCGTTTGGCGGTCCCGCTTGGTTCTCCGATAGTGGTCGATCAGCAGATTCCTCGTCACGCTCGTCATCCAAGTCGCAAATCCGCCGTGCGCCGAGCGATAACTTCCCAATGTCCGGTACACCCGCAGAAATACCTCCTGCGAAATATCCTCAGCCTCGGTTCGGTTACCCACAAATCGGTAGCACACGTTAAAAATGCGGCGCGAATGACGGCGCACAAGTTCCTCCCAGGCCGAGCCATCGCCCTGGAGGCAACGCTGGACCAGTTGGGCATCCTGCTCCAAGCTTTCTTAGCCCCATTCTCCAGTAACCTGCTCAGGCATAGCCGCTTATAAGAGCTACTCGGCCTGTCAATTAATGGAACGTAAATTGCCCCTAAAATGTTCCCCGGCACAGGCGACCCCAACCTACCAACTTGGCGGCATCTTACTAGCCTCCGCCTACCGACACAAGACCTTACAATTGAATTGTTTACCGCTTGCTTGACGAGTCGCTGCTTCCCCAGTACGCTGCCTGAATATGCCTTTTAAGTCGAGGAAGTGGTTGGCCGTGGGTCTTGGCGCGTGTGTGCTCGCCTTCCTCCTCTATCGTTCCAAAGGTTTGCTCCATCTCAGCCAGTTCAGCGGCGCCAAGCTCTGGGACGCCATCCGCAGCGCCAATTACCTGTATCTTCTTGCCGCCCTGGTTGTCATCTACGCCTGCTATGCCGTCCGTTCCCTCCGCTGGCAGAGGTTTCAAGCCCACGTTGGCCACGCCAATTTCTGGAACATTTTCGCCATGAACCTCGCTGGCTTTGCGGCCCTCTTTCTTCTCGGCCGCGCCGCAGAACCGCTTCGCCCTATTCTCATTTCCCGCAAAGATAAAATCCCCATCGCCGATACCTTTGGAGTCTACGCTCTGGAGCGTATTTTAGACGCGGCCTCGACTGCGGTCCTCGCCGCCTTCGGGCTACTCGTCTTTGAATCCTCCAAACATCTCGCTGCCGATGGCGCCAGTTCCACCTTTGAAAAAGCCACACGCACCGCTGGGACAGTCTTCTCCATTGGGGCGATCGTTGCTATTGCGGGTCTCGTGTATCTCCGTCTCCACGGCTCCGCTATCCTCGAACGCCGCATGCAGAGTTGGCTGGTCGCGCACGGCTGGCGTGCCCGCGTTGCCCGCATCCTTCTCGGCTTTGCCCGAGGAGTGCAAACCGTCCGCACCTGGGGCGATCTATTTGCCGCAGTATTTCTCTCGCTTCTTCATTGGGCGCTTGTCGCTCTGTGCTATTTCCTGGTAATCAGAAGTTTTGGCGGAGTGCTCGGCACACTCACCTTTACCGACGCCATGGTCATTCTTGTATTCAACATGGTGGGCTCCGCGGTCCAATTGCCCGGCGTAGGAGGTGGCGCTCAGGCCCTCTCCATCGTGGCCTTCACGCATTTGTATGGAGTCGGTCAGGAAACGGCCGTCGCCGCTGCCATGGTCCTCTGGGTGGTAACGTTCGCCTCCTGCTCTCTCGCCGGCATTCCGCTGCTTCTCAGAGAAGGTGTGTCACTCGGCGAACTTCGTCGCATGCGCCAACAGGAAGACGCAGAAATCGACGCTGAAATTCTGGAGCGCCCTCCCGCTCCGCTTTAGCTCGACCCGCGTGTCCTTGGTGGTCTGCTCTGATATCTGATTTCCACTCTCTGATTTCTGATATTCTTTTCCTTAAACGTCAGGAGCATCCCTCGAGTGAAGTGTCCTTTTTGTGCGCATTTGGATGACAAGGTAATCGACTCCCGCGAAGGCCGCACCGGCGACACTATCCGCCGCCGTCGCGAGTGCCTGAAATGCTCCCGCCGCTTCACCACCTACGAGCGTATCGACGAAATTCCCTATATGGTGATTAAGAAGGATGGCCGCCGTGAACGTTTCGAGCGCCAGAAAATTCTGCAGGGCCTTCTGAAAGCCTGTGAGAAGCGGCCCGTTCCCACGCCCAAGCTCGAATCCATCGTCGATGAAATTGAAGGGGTCGTCCATGAAGCCACGGAAAGGGAACTGACCACGACTGAAATCGGCGAAATGATCATGCATCGTCTCAAAAAGCTCGACAAAGTCGCTTACGTTCGCTTCGCCAGTGTCTATATGGACTTCAAAGACGTTCAGGAATTCATGTCCGAGCTAAAAAACCTGCTCAAAGACCGCGCCGTGAAAAAGTAACTCAATTTCAATGCAATCCGAGTGCCGCCAAGAGTACTCGAGCACGGAACATTTCGGATGGGCGGCGTCTTCGTGTTCTCTGTCGAACTCCGCTACTTCTTTGCCGAGTTTTTCGTTTTAGGTGTTCTTCTACCAGATCCTCACTCGATCCCCCGGTGCCAAATACAATTTCTCTCCCGGCGTCACCGAAAATGCGCCATACCACGCGTCGATATTCCTCACCGTGTCCGCGCGGTATTGTGCCGGCGCATGCGGATCCGTCGCCACCTGCTGGCGCAACGCCGCCTCTCGCGCCTTTGCTCCCCAGTTCTGCCCAAACGCGATGAAAAATTGCTGATCGCCATTGAACCCGTCTTGCTCCGGCGCCGTCTTCCCACCAAGCGCCGCGTGGTATCCATCGTACGCGGCGGAAATTCCTGCCACGTCCGCGATGTTTTCCGCCAACGTCTGCTTCCCGTTCACCGAAAGATCGGGAAACGGTTTGTACGTGTCGTATTGCGCCGCCAGCCTCGCCGTGGCTTCTTCAAAATGCTTCAAGTCCGTGTCCGTCCACCAATTGCGCACCCGGCCCTTCGAATCAAACGCGCTTCCTTCCGTGTCGAACGTGTGGCTGATTTCATGGCCGATGACAGATCCAATCGCGCCATAATTCACCGCATCCGGCGCCTGCGCGTCAAAGAACGGAGGTTGCAATATGGCCGCCGGAAAATTCAAAGCGTTTTGCAAGGGCAGATTCACGGCATTCACTGTTTGAGGCGTCATTGACCATTCTTTCCGGTCCACCGGCTTGCCCAACCGGGCCACGTCCTTCTGATAGTCAAACATTCGGCCGCGCCACACATTGCCGAAGATGTCGTCTGCTTTCACTTCGTATCCCGAATAATCCTTCCACGTCTCCGGATACCCGACCCCCACATACAAAGTCGTCAACTTCGCCTGCGCTTCCGCCTTCGTTGCCGCATCCATCCACGTCAACCCATCTATGCGTTTCCTGAACGCAGCGATCAAATTCGTCACCATCGCCTGTGCTCGCGCCTTGGCTTCGGGCGGAAAATACCGCTGTGCATAGATCTTTCCCACCTCATCGCCCAGAAAAATGTTGACCAGCCCAACTCCCCGCTGCCACCGCGGACGCATTTGTTGTGCGCCCGTCATGGCCTTCCCAAAAAACGCAAATCGCTCATCCGCAAAAGCTTTCGGTAACACACCGCCGTCCGCTTCGATCTCGTGATACACCAGCCAATCCTTCCACGTCTCCAGAGGCACGGACGCCACCAGCGCCGATTCACCCGCGAACGCGCTCGGTTGCCACACGATGAAGCCCGCTACGTGGCTTAACCCAGCTCCGCGAAAATATTCCGCCCAATCCAGCCCCGGCGCTTTTGCGCCAAAATCCGCTTGAGCCCACGTGTTGTTCGCCTTGTGTACGTCCTCGTTTTCCGCCAGGCTCAGATGTTTTTCCGCAATGGCGTGCTCCAGCTCCACAATCCGCTTTGCCCGGGCGTCGGTGTCCGTGAAGCCGGCGTGCTTCAGCATCGCGGAGACGTGTGTTTCATACTCGCTCCGCAGTTGCTTCATTTGCTCGCTGTCCGACAGGTAATACTCACGGTCTGGCAGCGGCAATCCGCCTTGCAGCAAATACGCCGTGTAGTGCTCGGAGTCGTTGAAGCCCGGTGCCACCCATAGCCCAAACAGGTTGGCCGTATGAAAATTCGTATTGTTCAACGCGTCCACATCCGCGCGTAAACTTTTTCCCAACGCGTACGCCAGTTCGCGCTTGTCTTTGATTTCTGCAATTCCGTCCAGATATGGTTTCAGTGGCGTCAGTCCTCTTGCCTCAATCCCCGCTTCGTCCATGTACGAGTTATATAGATCCGCAATCTTCCTCGTGCCGGAACCGGCGGCCGCGTTGGATTTTGCTGCTTCTTCAATCAACGCAGCGGTGCGTTTGCTGCTCACTTCGTCAAGCTTCGTAAACACGCCGATTCCCGCCCGATCTGGCGGAATTTCAGTTCGCTTGATCCACTCGCCATTCGCATACAAATAAAAATCATCCCCAGGCTTCACCGAACGGTCGATATTGGCGATCGCTATGCCTTGTGTCTCTTCTTTCGCTGCTTCTTGCGCGCGCACAATGCTCAGTGCCGAGCCCAGCCCGAAAATTACCGCGCAGCACGCCACAAACCCTTGAAATTTGGCCGCGATTTTCATTTCATCACTCCCCGGGCTGCCGCATCGTATCCTTCGCAACCCCGCTTGGAGTATAGACGCGCCTCGACCCGCCATGGTAGTGCGCCTGCCCGGCACAGAACCGCACTCGCGGTATAATTCCTCTCGCCATGCCCGCCATCATCTCCATGCTCCGCGGCGTCAATGTCGGCGGCCACAACAAAATCAAGATGGACGCCCTGCGTGCCCTCTACGAATCCCTCAAGCTCAAATCCCCGCAAACGTACGTCCAGAGCGGCAATGTCGTCTTTTTCTCCTGTGCAGATAACCTTGCGCTTCTCTCCCAACGCATTCAGGACACCATCGAACGCAATTTTGGTTTTCGTCCCGGCGTTGCCCTTCGCACCGCGGCCGAAATGCGGCATGTCATCGCCAGGAATCCCTTTGCTGGTCGTCATGGCATAGATCCCGCCAAACTTCTCGTCGCGTTTCTCGCTTCTGAGCCCAGCAAACTAGCGCGCGAAAATCTCGTGAAGCTCGACGCACGCGGCGAGGAGCTTCACTTCCATGGCAACGAACTTTATATTTATTTTCCCAACGGCATCGGTAAGACCAAGCTCTCCTGGCCTTCCGTTGAAAAAGCCCTGAATACCCCCTTCACGGGTCGCAATTGGAATACGGTAACCAAGCTTCACGAACTTGCAGAATCGCTTGAAAAATCTGCGTGAGACATCCTCGCTTCGTCCTCAAAACCCTGGCGGTCGTTCCCCCACTACTGCAAAGGCCCTCTCCAACACTATCCCCGCTCTTCCCACCGTACCCTCACCAAACAGTCTTCCAATCAACGTCACCCCGTGTGGCACGCGGCGCGGCGGCGAAAATTTCGGCAACGGCCGTGTTGGATCAGGTGCCCAATCACTCCTCGCCTCCGCCACTTCCACGAATCCTGCTCGCATCGTCAGCGATGGATGCCCCGTATTGTTCGTGATCGTCAGGATGTCATCTTGCAGCGACGGCACCAGCAGCAAGTCCACGCTATCGAAAACTCGCGCCATCTCCTCGCACACTTTCCGCCGGAGCCGGTCCGTCTGCACGAAATCCACCGCCGACAGAAACCGCGCCTGCCGGAAAATGTTTGGCCATGCGTCATACGTTTGCTCGCGCATCTCATTCAATCCGCCGTTCAGCGTCAATTCCTCGAACGCCGCTGCTCCCTCCGCGAACAAAATCAAATTCAGCGATCCATACGGCCAATCCGGTATCGCCACTTCTACCGGCTCCATGCCCACTTTCTTCACCGTCTCCAGCGCCATTCGGTCCACCTCCGTTGCCGGCGCCTTATTCATCCACGCAGGGAAGTAGCCCACCCGCAGTCCTTTCACGCTCGCGTTCGCGTCAAAGTCCAACGTGCTCGGCACGCTCGACAAATCCCCCGGATCTGGTCCCGAAATCGCGTTCAACACCAGCAGCACATCTTCTACGCTCCGTGTCATCGGTCCCAGCTTGTCTAGCGACCAGCACAACGTCATAGCTCCCGTGCGCGGCACGCGCCCGTACGTCGGCCGCAACCCCGTCACGCCGCAGCGCATGCTCGGACTCACGATGCTCCCGCCTGTCTCACTCCCGATTGCAAACCCGACCAACCCCGCCGCCGTTGCCGCTCCTGGCCCTGCGCTCGAGCCCGAGGCTCCTTCTTCCGGCAGCCACGGATTCATCGTCTGCCCGCCGAACCAGATATCGTTCAGCGCCAGTGCACCCAGGCTTAGTTTCGCAATCAACACCGCACCGGCCTCGTTCAGGCGTTTCACCACCGCTGCATCGTCTTGAGGAATTCGGTTCCGGTAAGGTTCCGCGCCATACGTGGTTGCTATTCCCAGCGTGTCCAGCAGATCTTTTCCGCCCCACGGTATTCCATGCAGCGGACCGCGATATCGTCCCGCCGCAATTTCCGCATCCGCTTCCCTCGCCTGCTGTAACGCAAGCTCGCGGGTCACCGTGATCACGCAGCGCAACTTCGGGTTGTACTGCTCGATACGCTTCAAGTAAGTTTGCGTCAGCCGTTCCGAACTCAACTTCTTCTGCTCGATCCACCGCGACAGTTTTGTCACCGGTGCGAAAGCAATATCTTCCTCGTTCGTAGGCAGCGGCCCAGGATCGCTCTTGCTCCGCACAAACAGATTTTTCCCGGCTACCACTTTTTGCCCCGGCATCATGCTCCGGTAGAGCGAAAACGGTGCCAAGGTTGCATCCAGTCCAATTTTCCGTGGGCCCGTCCGCCGCTCGTACAACGACGCCATGTTCCCCCGCCAACTCGTCGCGGCCTGCGCACAATCCTGCTCGCGCATCTGTACCTGCACCAACTTCTCCGCCTCAACGAATGTCCCCGTCGTCACCTCTGGCCCCACCGCCGGCCCCGTCCCAAACGCTGGTGGCGCACCTGCCGGTTGTTGCTGCGAGGGATCCTGTGTTTTACCGCCTGTGGAGCGGCCGATCTTTAGATCGGCAGCCTCAGCCGCACCGCTGACGCCCGCCACACTCGCCGCCATTCCTATTGCCGTCTCCGTCAAGAACTGCCTCCGGGTTTTCCTCATCAGTTTTCTCCCGCCGCATTCTACCCGACTCTTGCCCCTTGCAGTGTCTGCTCAAAATTTCATCCAATGCGATGACATGACTTACAGCAAGGTTGTGCAGCGGCCCGCGACCTCGGTGGAGTCCTCTGCAATTGCAAAGTACGTCCCGCCGCAGTGGTATGATTCCGGCCATGACCAAGCAATCCCGGTTTTTCCGACTGTCTTTCTTGCCTCTGCTTGCCGCGTTCCTCGCATCTTCGGCGTTTTCTCAATCGACGCCGGCTCCAGCGGCTTCCATCGTCCTACACGCCGCCCGCCTGCTCGAAATCGAAACAGGAAGAATTCTCACTCCTGGTGAAGTGCTGATTCAGGGCACGCGCATTGTCGAAGTAGGTTCAAGTGTGAAGCATCCCCAGGGAGCGCAAGTCCTTGACCTCGGCGACAGCACGCTCCTCCCTGGTCTGATCGACGCCCATGTCCATCTCTTTCTTCATCCCGGCGCGGAAGATCTGCAAACCGTTGAGGAGTCCGTGCCGGAACGCACCATCACCGCCACGCTCGCCGCCCGCGATGACTTGATGGCTGGCTTTACTGCGGAACGCGACATGGGCACGGAAGGCGCAGGCTCCGCCGATACCGCCGTTCGCAATGCCATTGACGAAGGTCGCATTCCCGGGCCCCGCATGCGCATCAGCGGAAACGCTATCGACATTCTCGGCGGCCACGAAGATGCCATCCACTTCAACCCGGAACAGCGCGTGCTCTCCAACGCGACCTATGCCAATTCCCCCGAACAATTGGTCACCGCCATCCGCCAGGAACTCAAAGAAGGCGCCGACTTCGTCAAAATTTACGAAACGGGGCCCGACTCTCTCCGCGACGGCCGCTTATCCACGCCTTACCAGTACACCGAAGCCGAACTCGCCTCCGCCGTCCAGGAAACCGCTCGCACCGGAAAGCGCGTTGCAGTTCATGCCACTGGCGAGCCCGGCACACTCTACGCTGTTCAGGCCGGCGTCGCATCGATCGATCATGCCTATCAACTCAGCGACGAAACCATGCGCGTCATGAAGGAAAAACAAATTCCCGCCGTGCCCACCTTCGCCATCGCCGAATATTTTGCCGCCCATGCCACCTCACGCGAACTCGCAGAACGCGAACACGCTATGCTCGATCTCCACGCCCGGGAATTTCGTAAGCAGCTAGCCGCTGGCGTCCCCATGGCCGTGGGTTCCGACGTAGGCCCTTTCCCCCACGGCACACAGGCCCGCGAATATGTCCTCATGGTCCAATACGGCATGAAGCCTCTGGAGACTCTGCAAGCCGGCCTTCTCAACGGTGCCAAACTCCTGGGCTGGCAGAACGAGATCGGCACCCTCAAGCCCGGCTATTTCGCCGACATTGTCGCCGTCCCCGGCAATCCCCTCGACGACATGACTGTCTTGACGCGTGTGTCCTTCGTCATGAAAGCCGGCACCATCTATCGCAAGCCCTGAGTCGGCGTGGGTATGGCTTGCTCATGCTCTTGGTGCCCTAGCTCGGTTGACATCCAATCTCGATTCCTCAACGATATTGCTGGCATGGCAAATAAAATCAATTGCTCAACTCATGGCGAAACCGAGGAAGCATTTGTTTGCTCGCCTCTGCTGGGAGATAGCGTCGGACGCGGCTTCAATCGCAAGGATCCAAATGCGGAACACCCCTTTCCCGATGCTGGGTGCGACGATTGTGAACTCATACGGACTGCCCCCAACGGTGGGTATGAGGAATCTGAAAGGTTGCTAAAGATTTCGCTGCTCTGTTCTGGCTGTTACGAGCGTAGCCGCATTCGCAATAGTCGCCCCTCTTTCACGCTTGCCAATTTAAAGGACTTTCGTTGGAAATGCGGACGCTGCGAGGAATGGCACACCGGCCCTGCGGGCGACAATCCCAAACGAGTCGAATTGCCGCCGATGTTCTCTTGGTTGAGCAGCCTTATTCCAGACTATCCCGAAACTTTTGGCTTGAAGGTGTATGCGCGCATCCGCCGCGCCGATTGGCGCCCGTATTTTGATTTGGAACCCTCTGAACACCCTCTCTCAATCGAGCAGCGCTGTGGGATCGCGCCGGAACGGATTCAACAGATCATGATTGCGCGTCTGGGCAACAACCAGTAATCCGCGTTGTGAAAGGATGCACTGTGGCAAGACACTCTCTGTCGTTATTCGGGATATTGCTGCTCTTGTCTTTCCTGGACTCGTGTTCACGTTCCGGAAGGGGAGATAACTCCGGGACGGCAACACCTTCGAATAACTCTTGAGCAGCTATTAGCGTGCAATCTCCCGCAGACCCTAAGTCCGCGTTCGCTCCGCTCCTCAACCGCATCTGGCGCATCTCCAGCTCTCCTTACGGTCCACCCTCTGGTGCAATCTACATCTTCCTCAATAACGGCACCCTGCTCGAGACCTCTTGCGTGGAAACCTATCGCATCGCCCTCTGGTCCGTTGAAAAGAGCCACCCCGACACCTTGCGAGTCGTTGAAGATCAGCAGCCCGCCTTCACCGCCAGTTTAGGCGAAGCCGCTGGCAACACCTTACATCTCCACCAAAAGCTTCTGCGCAGTGCCGAAACCCCCGACATCACCCTTACCGCCATCGACGGAGAATTCGTCTGCCCCGACCTCCCCAAGTAATCCATGTTTTGAGGGTGGGCAAACTAACCTCGCGTTCTATCTATATCTTCCCCGCAGTTCTATATTCACATATTATTTAAATTACTGTGTAGTACACACAGGTCTGCAGAAAGGAGCTTCTCCACAGGCTGCGGCCTTCCACTCCTTGCACCTGGCGCAGTTTTCGCCCTCATTCTGTACATTCACTGGCCTGTACAACGTCTGTACTGCGCGGTTTTTCGGCTTATCTTATTTTCTTTCTATGGATTGCGCGCTCGTAGAACATAAACAAGGGTACCCCCATCTTTATCCGTCCCATGGCAGTCGCTATTCG
The DNA here is from genome assembly GCA_963709675.1 of Candidatus Acidiferrales bacterium. Lineage (GTDB taxonomy): Bacteria > Acidobacteriota > Terriglobia > Acidiferrales > UBA7541 > Acidiferrum. The sequence continues at coordinate 136,456 of CAVPWW010000008.1, read as the reverse complement.
AGGAATTTATCCCGCGCTCCATGCTACATTTCTTGGCGCAGATACCATCCATACTCTGGGAGACACCGCATGCGGAAAGCAGTTACGCTTTGTCTGGGCATTCTCTTGACTACTGGCGTGGTCCTGGCAGGGAAGTCCTTTGCCCCCAAGTTCGATCCTGAGAAAATCCGTGCTCACGTGAAGTACCTCGCCAGCGACGTACTCGAAGGCCGCGGCATGAACCAGAAGGGCAGCGATCTGGCTGCCGACTACATCGCCGCCCAGTTTAAGAGTTATGGCCTGAAGCCTGCCGGTGAGAACGGCACCTATTTCCAGCAGGTGCCCATGGTTGGGGTAAGGACTCTTCCCGACACCACCTTTGCCTTCGTGCCCAATGCCGGCGGGCCGGTCCAATTAAAGCCCCTCGACGACTTCGTCACCACCAATGAGCGCCAGACCGAATCCGCCGAAATCGATGCTCCCATCGTTTTTGTCGGCTACGGTATTTCCGCGCCGGAGTATAAGTGGGATGACTACAAGGGCTACGACCTGAAGGGTAAGGTCGCCCTTCTATTCGTCAACGAACCCATCTCCGACGATGCGAATTTCTTCAAGGGCAAAGCTCTCACCTACTATGGCCGCTGGACCTACAAATTTGAGGAAACAGCGCGCCGCGGTGCAATTGCAACGCTCATCATTCACCGTGAAGATCTCGCCAGTTACCCCTGGACCGTGGTGCGCAACTCCTGGGGCGGCGAAAAATCGTTCTTGAAGCTCGATGGCACGTCCAAGCTAGAAGCGGCATCCTGGATTCAGCAGGACGTCGCCCGCAAACTCGTCTCCATGGCAGGCCTTGAGCTCGACAAGCTCTTCCAGCAAGCGCAGTCCCGCGATTTCAAGCCCATTCCATTGCCCATCAATCTGAAGGCCCACATCGTCAGTTCCGTTCACCCTTTCATTTCACGCAACGTACTCGCGATGGTCCAAGGCTCCGATCCATCCAAAAGATCCGAAGCCATTCTCTACACCGCGCACTACGATCATTTCGGCATCGACAAAACCAAGCCGACGGGCGCAAACATTTTCCACGGCGCTGCGGACAACGCCACGGGCTGCGGCATCATCCTCGAACTCGGTCGCGTCTGGGCCGGCACCAAGCCCGCTCCGCTGCGTTCCATCCTATTCGCCGCTGTCACTGCCGAGGAGCAGGGCCTGCTCGGCTCCGAATATCTCGGTAAACATACTTCCCAGCTTCCTGCCCAGCCCATCCTCGATCTGAACTATGACGATTTGCCGCCCATCGGCATTCCCGAGGAAGTGGAAGTTGCCGGTGCGGAGCGCACTACCTTCTATCCCGCCGTGGAAGAAACCGCGAAGGAATTCAACCTGACGATTCGCCCCGATTCCCGCCCCGAAGCCGGACACTATTACCGCTCCGATCATTTCAGCCTAGGCCGCGTGGGGATTCCCGCTTTCTCCATCAGCGAAGGCATGAAATACAAAGACCACGACGTCGCCTGGGGCCAGGCGCAAGCCAAGGACTACGTCGAGCACCGCTACCACCAGCCAACGGACGTTTACGAACCCTCGATGGATTTTCGCGGCGACGCCCTCATGGCCGAGTTCGGCTACGCTCTAGCCAAAAAAGCGGCCGGCGCACCGACCATCCCCGCCTGGCTCCCCGGCGACGAATTTGCTCCAGCCCAAAAGAAACGACAATCGCCAGCGGTAAACAACGGACCGGGAGGCGGGCAAGAATAGGACCAGTGCCAGTACGCCTTCTAATATCTGTTTACCGCGGCCAAACGCCCGCAGTGAACGACTTGATGGTGTTGAATCCCAATCGCTCGTACAGATGCACCGCGGTATGATTTTCCGCAGTCACCGTCAATGACAGTTCCTTGAATTGCAGACTGCGCAGCGCGTCAGCCGCCGTCTGCATCAGCATGCGCCCCAGTCCGTGGCCCTGAAATCCCGGTTGGACACAAATCTGCGTGGTGTGCCCAACTCCCCCGGCAACCTCGCTGGTCAACACCGCGCCAACCAGGTCTTCGCTGCCGGGATGGCGGAGCACAAACGAAGCGCTAGGCTGAAATTGCCCGCAGCCCGGCAACAGGATGATGTTCTTCAGGAATTTCAGTGCGCCGTTACGCGATCGGTATTGATCGTTGATGTCGCCATCAATGTGATTCGCGTACGCCAGGTAAATCAGCTTGGCGCACGGCTCAAAATACCGGTCGTTCCAGCGATCCAGCCGCAATCCAGAATTGCTACCCGGCGCACGCTCGGTGTATTTCGTAAGGTCCAGCAGCATGAATTGCCGCGTGTGCAGCCGGAATCCCTGATCGCGCAATGCGTCGTCCACTGGCCCGCCGAACGGCATCAGTTGCGCTTCAATGCGTTGCATCTGCGGCAGTGCCCTCATGCTGTACAGCATCTCCTCGAGGAGCCGCCGGCCAATCGGTCCCTGGTCCTGGCGCGGAGAAACATACATGCCACCGATGAGGCCCTTGTGATCTTCCAGGACGTAAAAGGAATAACCCACCGCAGAGCCATGCTCCAGCGCCACGCAGCCGGACAATGCGTGTGCCTCCAGAAAACGCTTAATCAGTTCCAGCGCACTCCGGTAATCCCAATGGAGCTCTTCGCGCCAATGGTTAGCCTCTTCCTGCAGAAGCGGTTCGATCTGCCGAACAGTCGCTTGGCGAAGGTCGATGATGTTCATAGATCGGGTGTTAGGGTTGTCCCCTGGTGCACCTGCCATCATAGCCGATTCGAGCAATGCACTGCCAAATCCTCGTAAAAGTACCGATACAAATCGAGCACATCCTCCCGAGATGGCTGTCAGCAAAGCGAAAATCGCATGTTAGGCTAAAAAGTGATGCAACAAGCTATAGCTGCAGCACAGCTGTGCAATTTCCGGCGAACTGCCGGCTTTAGAGCCCAAAGCCCATGTCTATAGTGGACGAGCTGCGTTACCCGAGACGTTGGTATACCAAGCTATTGGTTGTCGTGTTGACCCTGGTTTTCTTTGTGGGGCTGGCGACGGCAGCCATCGCGGGTGTTCTCACCTATTGGATCGTCAAGCCTCAGCGCACTAGCTCCGAAATTAACATGGCCAGTTTTCCCGGCCGCCCGGATGAGATTGACTTTACCGTGAGCGGGCTGACGCCACCGGATCGCAAGGGTTGGTTTTTCCCGGGTTTGCGCGGCGCTCCTACGATTGTCCTGTGCCATGGCTATCAATCAAGCCGTGGCGAACTATTGACGCTGGTTTCCGCGTTGCAAGACCACCAGTACAACGTATTTGTATTTGATTTTGCGGCCCACGGGTCCAATGCCGGAATAACTACATTTGGTTACCGGGAAGCGGATGAGGTGCGCGCAGCGATTGATGTCATTGCCCAGCGCAATGACGTGGACCCTACCCGATTCGGAGTTTGGGGTTACAACCTTGGCGCTTATGCGGCCCTGCGCGAGGCGGAAAAGGACCCACGCGTGCGCGCGTTGGCGCTAGATTCGGTCTATGACTATCCGAAGCAAATGGTGAGGATTGGCGTCGAGAAGACAGGCGTCGGCGGGTTTCCGTTGATGGTGAGATCCGCGCAAACCACATTTGAGTGGTTGAACTACGGATATAAGGATGATCCTCCTCTTTCATCAAAACTGAAATCGCTTGTCGATGTGCCCATACTGTTTATTCAGGCGACGGATGACCCGGAGCTCGGCGCCATTACCCGCGACATGTTCCTGAAAGCGCCGGAGCCGCGAGAGCAGGCCATTATCGCGCACGGAAATTTTGTGAATTTGCCGGATGAAGAGAAGAGAACCTACGAAAATCGAATCGTAACTTTCTTCCTAACGAGGCTGCCTGTTAGCGCTGTTCCAGTTGCCGCTCCCGTTAAGCCCGCTAAAGTTGCTAAGCCCGCCCAGGCTACTAACTAAATCTATCTGCTGAACTCGATACAGAAACCAACCACTCTGTCCTAGTTCCACTGGTTCCTTCGCGCAGGCTGCTGGCGATTTTACGAACACGGAGCAACTTCGCGAGTGGACCAACAGCCAGCCCTCCCTCGACTGATCGGAATCCCAGGTAGGAATCTCACGGTGTAGATAGAAGCTCAGGCTGTACTGTTGGCCGCGATTCATGGAAGCCACGAAGATTTGATCGGTAGGGATCTTCGCGACCTGGAGCTCGGTGGCAAGGGTTCTGCCAGAAGGATCCCAGGGAAGCCATGGAAGGGAAATCTGGTCGAAGAGCATAAGAAGCAGCAACACCGGGAGTACGCAAACAGGAGCAACGGGAATATTCTTCAAATGTTCCTTGATGCTCAAAAGCAGATTCGCCAAAGCGAAGGCAAGCACGACACAACCTACAACGACCATTGCCTCAGCAGAGGTCGGCGGTGTATGTAAATGCCGACCAATCCAGAGCAGCAATATCCCCGCAGGGAGAGCCAGAATGGCAAAACCGGAGAGGAACCAGCGCAGTGATTTCTCCCGCCTCTTCGAGAGGACTACATAGGCCCTGGCAAGAAGCATGCCGATGGGAGGAATCGCAGGAAGGATATAGCCCGGCAACTTAGATTTGGACGCGGAAAAGAAGACCAGGCAGAAGAGTGCATAAATAAGTAGGAAAAACGCCAGTGAAGAGGTACGGCGTTTCCACTGCGAGTTTAATCCGTAGGGAAGTGACCAAAGAAGTAGAAGAGTCCATGGCACAAAGGAGACGAGGACGATTGGTGCGTAAAACCAGAACGGCTGGATGTGCTGGAATTCCGGAGTGAGGTAACGCTTAAAATTGTGCTCGATGATGAAGATGCGAAAGAAGTTGGGATTGCGGCGGGCGCAGAGGAGGTACCAAGGGAGTGCGGTGAGGCAGAAACTGGCGATCGCCACCGGATGAAGGCAGCGAAACGCGTCGCGCCAGCGCTTAGTGAACACGGCCCACAGCAGGACGGCGCCGCCCGACAGAATGATCGCCGCAGGTCCTTTGGCGAGAACGGCGAGGCCAAGAAAGAAACCAAAGAAAAGTGGGGCTAGCCACCGAGCGCAAAGAAGAATCGTGGAGTCTTGGTTGCCTACGAGACCAACCACGATTGCAGCGAAGACCATGGCGATGCTGAGCATCCCGGCGAAGGGCATGTCCGTGGCGGCGGCGTGGGAGAAGCCGATCATGCCGACCGTAGTTGGGAGTAGGAGGAGAAGCCAGCGCGCAGTTTCCGCGCCATATGTGCGCCAGGCTAGCCAAGCCATCGCAAAAGTAGCAAAAAGCGCCGCGAGGGCACTGGGGAAGCGCGCCGCAGCTTCACTCACCCCGAAGACCTTGAAACTCAGCGCCGCGCCCCAGTAGTAGAGAATAGGCTTTTCAAACCAAGGCTTGCCATAAAGCCTTGGGGTAACCCAATCGCCGGATTCCGCCATGTCGCGAGCGATCCACGCGTATCGCGGCTCGTCCGGTCCGACGAGTCCGATTGCGCCGAGATTGTGGAAATAACAGATATAAAGAGTGGCGAGGATCAGCACGATCCAGGCAAGATGTGCCACAGGTGACATGGGGTGGCTATCCAGTGCAGAGTTGTCAGTTTGCGTCACGGAACGATGAGTCTAGCATTGTCAGTGTATCTTGGAATGGCGGAAGTCCGGCATACTGTGGCAAACAGGAGCAAGATACTCCACAAAGATGATCGAGTGGCTGCAATATGCGGTGGCGTGGACATTTGTGAAAACTCTGGGGGCGCTGCCTCGTCCATTGGCTAGAGGACTTGCCGCGGCCGCAACCCGCCTGCTGCTGTTGCTCATGCCCAAACTGCGCAAGACCGCGGAATTTAATCTGAAGTTGGCATTCCCGGAGTGGACAGAAACGCAGCGCCGTGCGGTGATGAAACAAATGGCGCGCAACCTGGGCTGGATGGCGGTGGAATTCGCCCGGCTTCCACACTATACAAACGAAAATATCGAAGATGTGGTGGTGCTGGATGGCCATGAGAATTTTCTTGCAGGGCAAAACCGCGGAAAGGGCGTTCTCTATCTGACCGGGCATATTGGGGCGTGGGAACTTTCTTCCTATGCGCACGCATTGTACGGGTTCCCGCTGCACTACATGGCCCGGCCGTTGGACAATAAACCCCTGGACGCGATGGTAAACCGCTATCGAGGTCTCTCCGGAAACAAGCCGATTTACAAAAACGAAGCGGCACGAATGATGCTGCGTGTGCTGAAAGATGCGGGAACCGTGGGGGTTCTGGCGGACCAGAACACCATGCCGGAGGAGGGAGTGTTCGTGGATTTTTTTGGTGTTCCCGCCTGTATGACGACGGGAATAGCCCGAGTGGCATTACATACAGGCGCGGCGGTTGTGCCCGGTTACGCATTTTGGGACGAGAACCTGCGAAAATACCGTCTGCGATTTGAACCGCCTGTGGAGCTAGTGCGCACAGGTGATAACGAGCTCGACGTCCTTGAAAACACCCAGCGGTTTGCAAAAGTGATTGAGGGAGTCATCCGAAAGTATCCGGGGCAGTGGGTATGGATCCACGCGAGATGGAAAAACCGGCCAAAGGGTGAACTGCCGTTGTACCAGTTCTTGTCGTAAACGAAAAATGAGTTTCCCCACAGTGGGCACAGAAACCAGAGGAGTTTAGAGATGAAGATGACGGTAGCGGAGCTGGCGGAGAAGGTTGGGGCGAGGTTGGAAGGGGATTCTACGCTGGAATTGGCAGGAGTAGCGGCACCTGAACGAGCAGGATCGAACCATCTCATATACGTTGAAGCGGCAAAGCACGCAGAACGGGCGGCGGCTTCGTTGGCGATGTGCATAGTGGCCAACGAAGGGATTGCCTTGCCGGGAAAGACCATTTTGAGAAGCGTGCATCCAAAGGTGGCGTTCGCGAAGGCAGCGGATCTACTGCTGGAAAGGGCGCCCATCGCCAAGGGCATCCATCCGACGGCAATCGTGGCGCCGCTTGCGCAAATCGGCGAACAGGTCGGCATCGGCCCGTACGCGGTGATCGGGGAGGGCGTTCATGTCGGCAACGGCACGCAGGTGGGGGCTCACAGTGTGATAGGCGCCAGCTGCTGGCTCGGTGAGAATTGCAGGATTCATCCGCGAGTGACGTTTTATGCCGGCGTGCGCATCGGAAACTCGGTGGAGATTCACTCCGGAGCCGTAATCGGTGCTGACGGATTTGGGTACGCGTTCGATGGGAATAAGTACTGGAAATTTCCTCAGGCCGGGGTTGTAGAGATTGGCGATGACGTGGAAATTGGGGCGAACGCAACAATCGACCGAGGATCCCTCGACGATACAAGGATCGCGGAGGGTGTGAAGATCGATAATCTCGTGCACGTTGGACATAACGTGCAGATTGGCGCGCATACGGTAATTGCAGCGCAAACGGGCATTTCCGGGTCGAGCAAGTTGGGGCACCATGTGGTGTGTGGCGGGCAAGTGGGCATTGCGGATCACTGCACTTTGGAAGATCAATCGATTGCTGGGGCGCAGGCTGGGATTCCGACCGGCAAGACAATTCGCAGCGGGCAGACTGTCTGGGGAACGCCAGCGCGGCCGCTCGATAAATTCAAGGAAGCCTATGCGTGGTTTGCGCGACTGCCGGAGCTGGGGGAGAGAATCAAGAAACTGGAACAGAAAAGCTGAGCACAGAGGAGCCGCAAAGTTCACGGAGATTCAGCAGGGCGGAAGGAATGTCAATCGCACAGACAAAAGAGAAGACGTTGTGGAGGCTGATCGTGGTTGGCGGCCACACACGCAGCATCGGAAAGACGCAATTGGTGTGCGATGTAATTCGCGCGTTTCCACGGACGGAATGGATAGCAGGAAAGGTCACCCAATACGGCCATGGGGTCTGCGCGCAAAATGGAGAAAATTGCGATTGCGCACCAACCGAGCATGTCTGTGCGCTGGATTGGGAAATGCGGGCGGATACTGGCACGGACAGTGCGCGATTCTTGGAGGCGGGGGCGAAGCGGTCCTTCTGGCTGAGGACCAAACAGGGCTTTTTGGCGGAAGGCTTGCCGCTGCTTCGTCGGGCATTGGATGAAGTGGCGAAGGGAACGGATAGCGTTGCGAACCAGGCGGCGATTGTGGAAAGTAATTCACTGATGCAGTTCCTAAAGCCGTCCCTCTATTTCGCGGTGATCAATCCGTTGAAGGATGACTTCAAGGAATCGGCACAGGTGGCCTTAGATCGCGCTCATGCCTTGGTAGTTCGAGCAGAGGTGCTGGGAGATGCGCCACCCGCACCCTTGTGGATGAGGTTGCCCGAGCAATTGATGAGGGAAAAACCTTCGGTCTTGCAACGCGAGGGAGAAAAGCTACCCGAACCTTTGTGGGCGCTGGTGCATCGAATTTTAGAAGGGCCTCCGGGCGTCTGTGTGTGATGACGTTCGACAACTTGCAGTTGCTACTTCGGCATCTTAATCGTTGACCGTTTTTGGGGGTGCGGCGATAATAAACAGGTACTGGGGGTACCCCAGCTCGCACGGTTTGCAGTTCCAGCGGAAGTGTAACGCAATAGGCTAGTTAGCACAGTTTCAGGATGACAAGGCGTGGTGTTTTTAAGCTGAACCGTAGCATTTGATGCAAGGAGCACGGATGGCGTCGTTTGTACGAGTTGGAGAGGAACTGCCGGTTGCGCCTGCGCCAGCTCCATGGCGACAGGAAGATTGGGCCGAGCGTGTTGAGACAGCCGTCAAGAACGGCGCGGAATACCTTTTATCGGTACAAGCCGAGGAAGGATATTGGCACGGGGAGCTGGAAGCCGATACCACGCTCGAATCCGACTATATCTACTATCTTTATGTTCTAGGGAAGGCCGAGCCAGAACGCATTGTCAAACTTGCGAATTACGTACGCCGGAAGCAGTTGGATAGCGGCGGCTGGCCTATCTATCCCGGTGGTCCTTCCGAACTGAACGCCACGACGAAAGCCTATTTCGCGCTTAAACTGGCGGGCGACTCACCTGACGATCCGCACATGGTGAAGGCTCGGGAAGCGGTGCACCGGCTCGGTGGACTGGAACATACCAATTCTTACGTGCGCTTTTATCTCGCATTGGTTGGGGCGGTGGGTTGGGAGCTTGTGCCGGCGATCCCACCTGAACTGATGCTCCTGCCGAACTGGTTCTACTTTAATATTTACGAGATGTCTTCTTGGACGCGCGGAATTGTGATTCCGATGGCGATCCTGTCTTCACTGCGGCCGGAGTTCCGCTTGCCGGAGCATGCGCGAGTGGACGAGCTGTTCAAGGATGCTTCGCAAAAGACGGCGGCTTTCAGTTGGAGCAAGCAGTTTTTGTCGTGGAAGAATGTTTTCCTGGCGGTGGACCGGGGATTGAAGCTATATGAGAAGCTGCCCTGGAAACCTCTGCGGCAAAAAGCGATCCGGGAAGCAAAACAATGGATGGTGGAACACCTGGAGCGGACCGAAGGGCTGGCGGCGATTTATCCCTCGATGATGAACTCGATTTTCGCTTTGATCGCGCTGGGACACGGACCCGAAGATCCGTTGACGTTTCGCGAGATTAAAGAATTTTCGCGATTTGAGATTGAAGAGGGCGACACGATTCGCCTGCAGCCCTGCGTTTCGCCTGTGTGGGATACGTGCATCGCCATGGTGGCTCTGGAGGAAGCGGGATTGCCGGCCGACCACCCGGCGCTGGTGAAGGCGGCGGACTGGCTGCTGTCGAAACAGATTTTAGGTGGCGGCGACTGGCAGATCAAGAATAAAGACGCCGAGCCGGGCGGCTGGGCATTCGAATTTCGCAATGATTTCTATCCGGACGTGGACGACACCGCATTTGTCCTGATGGCGTTGCAGCGTGTGAAGTTTCCCGATGAGAAGCGCATGGAAGGCGCGATGCGGAGGGGGATTCAGTGGCTGCTGAGCATGCAGAACCGGGATGGCGGCTGGGGCGCTTTCGATCGCGATAATGACCGGCAGTTGCTCTGCAATATTCCGTTTGCCGATCATAACGCGATGATTGATCCTTCAACAGCGGACGTGACTGCGCGTGTGCTGGAATGCCTCGGCCGGTTTGGCTGGAGCTCAGAGCACCCCGTGGTGCGCAAGGCAGTAGGCTTCCTGACCCAGGATCAGAGCAAAGATGGTTCGTGGTTTGGGCGTTGGGGCGTGAATTACGTGTACGGCACGAGTGGAGTGTTGCGCGCGCTCGAAACGGTTTCGATGACGGCCCAGGATTATTGCGTGCGCGCGGTGAATTGGCTGCGGCAAGTACAATTGGCGGATGGCAGCTTTGGCGAATCGCTGAACAGTTACGAGGTGGTTTCCAGTAAAGGCCAAGGCAATAGCACGCCTTCCCAAACGGCTTGGGGATTGATTGGCTTGCTTGCGGGTGCAGACCCGAATGATCCGGCGATCGGGCGCGCGGCGGCGTACCTGATCACCCAACAACATGCAAACGGTTCGTGGAGCGAAGAGGAGTTTACGGGAACAGGCTTCCCTGGCGTTTTCTACTTGAAGTATCACCTCTACAAGAATTCTTTCCCGGTGTATGCGCTTGCGCGCTACCGCAATCAGGCTCAGCGCGCGGCAGAGTATTGCGCAGCGAAATTCGACCCGAGCGATTTCCGGCTGCGCAGCGGCCTGTATACAGCGCGCGAGCGGCGCGGCTCTTAAGCAACCAAATGCGGTACCCCATCGGACTGGTTTTCGATTCCTTGAAACATTTGGCAAGAAAAAGACTGCGTGGCGAACGGCGATTTCCGGTGATGCTGTCGCTAGACCCGCTGGGAGGATGCAGTTCGAATTGCGGGAGCACCAATGGGGGAGCATTGGCTGTGGAATTGCCGATGCTCACAATCGAAAAATGCCTGGCAGCAATCGAAGAATGCCAGGCACCGATTGTGTCGATCTGCGGGGGCGAGCCGCTGGAGTATCCGGAAATTGCTGCGTTGACGAGAGCGGTCCTGGAGCGTGGCCATCATCTCTTCTTGTGCACCGATGGGATGTTGATTCGCCGCCGGCTGCACATGATCCCTCCCTACACAAATTTTTTCTGGAATGTAAGGCTGGATGGAACGCAGAGCGTGCACGACATGCGCGCTAAGAGGACCGGGCTATTTGTAGAGGCGCTCGACGGGGTCAAAGCGGCCAAGAATGCAGGTTTTTTTGTCGTTGTGAGCAGCACGATATACCCTGACACTGATATCGACGATTTGGCTGCTCTGTATGACCGGCTCCATGCTATGCATGTGGATGGATACCTGCTTTCGCCGCATTATCCAGAGCAAAAGCTGTGCCGAGAAGGCAGCGCGAAGTTCCATGAGAAAATGCACGACAGGTTTCGCGAGGCGTGCGAGCAGCTAGCCAATTACAACCTCATGCTCTCTCCCATCTACCTGGAATATCTCCGGGGCGAGAGGGAACTGGATTGTAGTGTGTGGGGTGGGCCCGTCTATGGACCACAGGGCTGGTCCGGCCCATGCAGTTTGATGAACATTGGGTATACAGATACCTATAAGGCGCTACTTGAAAATACGGTTTGGGAAAATTATGGACGCGGCATGAATCCACGCTGCGAGAACTGCCAGTGCCATGCGGGATATGAGACCGCAGCGTTGCTGGGTCTGAACCCCAAAGCGGGGGACTTCTGGAAAATGATGGCTTGGCAGTTGGGAGGGAATTTGGGCGAAAAGCGCGAGAGGAAGCCCAGGGCATGACGACTCTGGTGACAGGTGCGGCGGGATTTTTGGGGAGCCATGTGACTCGGCAACTCGTGGCACGCGGAGAAAGCGTGCGCGTGCTGATGCGGGCGTCGAGCAATAATCGTGCCATCAGCGATTTGTCACTGGAATATGTGACGGGGGATTTGCGGGACGCGACTTCGCTGGAGCGGGCTATGCACGGCATGAAGCGCGTGTTTCACGTGGCGGCCGATTACCGGCTGTGGGCCAAAAATCCGCAAGAGATTTACGACTCGAATGTGGGGGGAACAAAGAATCTTCTAGGCGCCGCCAAGAGCGCCGGGATCGAACAACTTGTTTATACCAGTACGGTGGCGACGATCGCAGTGGATCGCCCTGAATTACCGAACGAATTCACCGGTGCAAGGCTCGATGAGATGATTGGGCACTACAAGCGATCGAAATGGATGGCCGAACAAGAAGTGCTGGCAGCCGCAAGGGAAGGGCTGCCGGCACTTGTAGCGATGCCGACGACTCCCGTGGGGCCATGGGATTGGAAGCCAACGCCGACAGGTAAAATTATTTTAGATTTTCTGAATGGGAAGATGCCCGGATACGTGGAGACGGGATTGAATTTTGTAGGAGCGGAAGAGTGCGCCGCAGGGCATCTGCTGGTGTCGGAAAAAGGCAAGGTGGGTGAGCGCTATCTGCTTGGGGCCGAAAACCTGACGCTGAAGGGTTTGCTGGATGTGCTGGCGCGGATTACGGGTTTGCGAGCGCCGTCGATGAAAATCCCGCATGGGGTAGCGTTGGGTGTAGCGTATGTGGAGAGTGCGTTTTCGCGACTGGTTGGGAAAGAACCGCAGATTCCCGTGGAGGGCGTGAAGATCGCGCAACATAAGATGTTTGTGGATGCTTCGCGGGCGGTGAGGGAGTTGGGATTTCAGCCGGGATCGGTGACATCGGCGTTGGAGCGAGCAGTGCGATGGTATCAGGCGAATGGATATGTGAAGCCCGGTCGGGCGAAGAAAATGAGATTGGCAGCGTGAGGAAGAACTGAGGAAGTAAGGAGGTAAGGAAAAACGAATGCGGGTGTTGGTCACCTTTGCGGTGGATGCGGAGTTTGCGCCATGGCGCAAGCTGCGTAAATTTAGGTCCATCGACTACGACGGGCTGCGGTTGTGGCGGACGACAGCCGGTTGCGCGGATATCACCGTGCTTGTGACTGGAGTTGGAACGCAATCGTCGGCTCAGGCAATGGGACTGATGATGGCAATGGCGGATGAAAACCAACACTTCGATATTTGTGTCTCGAGCGGATTGGCGGGAGCACTTCAGGAGAATCTGGCGCCCGGGGACATCATTGCCCCGCAGGCCCTTATAGCGGAGAACCAGCACGCGGATTTGCAGTTGGATCGCTTGAAAGTAGATCCGGATTTGCGAAGGCAGGCGCTGGAGGGCGGGGCCATCGCGGCGGATTGTATGTTCACGTCGAACCAAGTACTTGTCAAAGCGAGCGAGAAAAAGACCTGTTCGTCGAGGGCACAATCTGTGGACATGGAGAGCTTTGATATTGTTAAAGAGGCTTACGCATGGGGAGCGCGGGGCGTAGTTGTCCGGGCGATTAGCGACTCCGCGAAAGAAGATCTTCCCATCAATTTCAATCTCACATTGTCCAAGAGACACGAGGTGAGTGTACTGAAGGTGATCGGCGAACTGGCGAAGAATCCGCTGGCACTTCCAGCGCTGCTGCGCTTCGGGAAACAGAGCCGGAACGCCGCGGAGCGGTTGGCGGATTTCCTGGATGGTTACGTGCAAACGATAAGCGGCAATGGCCAGATTGCCCAATCGCGTGAGGCGGAAGCGTAATGAGTAGAACCGAATCAGTGGCAGAGCCGTTTAGGACCTTGGGGCCGATGCCGAAGTCCATGCGGGCCGGAGTGTACCGCGAGAAGGGCGTGGTGCGGGTGGAGGAAGTGCCCGTGCCGGAGGTGGGCGATGGGGAAGTGCTCATCAAGGTGGCCGCATGCGGGATTTGTGGAACGGACATCAAGAAAATTTTTCAGCGCTACGTGGAGCCACCACAAATTCTAGGTCATGAGTTGGCGGGCACGGTAGTCGCAATCGGCCGTGGAGTGTCAAAGTGGAGGCTAGGCGACCGCGTCATGAGCTTTCACCATTCTCCTTGCGGAGACTGTTTTTATTGTAAGAACCGGTTGTTTTCGCAATGCAAGCAATACAAGAGCACGGGGCTGACCGGGGGCTTCACGCCGAATGGCGGAGGCTTCGGAGAGTACGTGAAGGCGATGCCTTGGGTCGCGGACCGGGGAATTGTGGCGCTTCCGGACAATGTGAGCTTTGAAGAAGCTACGTTTATCGAGCCGATTAACACGATTGTGAAGGCGGTGCAGAAGGCACGGGTGGCTGCCGGAGAGACCGTGTTGATTATTGGGTGTGGCCCCATCGGATTGCAATTATTGATGGTTACCCAAACGGTGGGGGCGCGCATCTATACCAGTGACCCCATGGCAACGCGGCGGACGAAAAGCTTGAAATTGGGAGCGGTAGAGTCATTTGACCCCATAAGTGGTAAGCTTGTGGAAGAAGTACGGACCCGAACGGGGGGGCGTGGGGCAGATGCGGTTTTGGTCGCGGTGGCGCATCCTGCAATAGTCGTGGAAGCGTTGGCAGCGGCGAGACCGGGGGGAAGAATCTTACTATTTGCTGCGAACGACCCTGTGACAAAGATCGAGTTTCCGGCGGCTGCCGTAGGGATTGACGAAAAAGAGATCCTGGGCAGCTACAGTGCGGCTGTGGACATCCAAGATAGTGCGGCGGCGCTGGTGCTGGGGAAGAAACTGCCGGTAATGGAGATTGTCACGCACCGGTTCCCATTAGCTAGAATCCAAGAGGGATTGGAGCTCGCAAACAGGCCCACGGAACAATCGCTGAAGATTCTAATAACGCACTCATGAGAGCAGCGTCCACAAAAAAGACGGAGACAGGGCTGGAAGAAATTTTAGCGCCAGCGCGTATTGCAGTTCCATCGAAAATGACTGCTGCGGTGCTCTATGGGAGCGAAGATCTGCGCATTGAGCAGATTGAAGTGCCTTCGCTGGCGGCGGATGAAGTGCTGCTGCGCGTACGGTTGGCCCTGACTGACGGAACTGATTTGAAGGTTTGGAAGCGTGGCTACCACGCCAAGATGATTCAGCCCCCGGCCGTGTTTGGTCACGAAGTGGTCGGTGAGATCGTGGCCATGGGAAAACGCGTGGACGCGAAATGGCGTCTGGGCACCCGGGTGATTGCGGCAAATTCGGCGCCCTGTTTCCGTTGCTACCATTGCCGGCGCGGCCAGGAAAATCTTTGCGACGACCTGCTGTTTAACAACGGCGCATATGCCGAGTACATGAGGATTCCTGGGCGAATCGTCCGGGAGAACATGCTTGAAGTGCCATATTCAGTGGACGATCATAGTGCGGCGTTTGTGGAACCGCTGGCGTGCGTCTTGCGCGGAATTCATGAGATGGAAGTGCGCACAGGTGACACGAGTGCTGTGATTGGCTGCGGCCCGATCGGATTAAAGTATGTGCGCATGCTTTCCCGCAGGGGAGTGCGCGTGATTGCTCTGGCAAGACGCGAAGGGCCACTGGCAGTAGCGCGGAAACTGGGCGCAGCGGTCACGATCAATGTGACGGAAATACCGGATGTGGTCGCTGCGGTAAGGGAATTGACGGAGGAGCGGCGCGGGCCAGACTCCGTGGTAGAAGCGGCCGGAAATCCTGCGACATGGCAGCAAGCATTGAAGATGGTACGCCGCGGAGGCGTTGTGAACTTCTTTAGTGGGTTGCCGTCTGGGACTCGCGTGGAGATAGAACCTGCTGCCATTCATTATTCCGAGATCAAGATGATTTCTCCGTTCCACCACACACCGCGGTTCATCCGCGAAGCTCTAGAAGCGGTGCGGCGTGGCGATGTGTCGGCCGAAGAATTTGTGACCGAAGAAATTCGATTGGAAGATCTGCCGCAGGCATTTGAGCGCATGAAGGCGCGAAGCGGAGAGATCAAGCTGGCCGTGCGGCCGTAGCAGGCGATTCGTGACTGGTGCCGGGTGAGACCCAGACCTTCGACTGGCCCAAATTGCAGCATACCCAAGAGAGAGGAACCTCCGGCGTGATGTTGCGTCCAGGCGAACTACTGCTGATGAAGAAATTGCCGGCGGACGGGTGTAGCCCGAAGGCCGCCCAGCAGTACACCAAATACCTGGCGACGCATCACTACGAAAATTTCAATGTGGTTTCCTGGCTACTGCCAAAGGAACTTCATCAGCATTTCTATAACGTGTATGCCTACTGCCGATGGGCGGACGATCTGGGCGATGAAATTCCTTCTAGGGACAGGGCTCTCGAGCTGCTGAGTTGGTGGGGAACGGAATTGGACGCTTGCTATGAAGGAAGGCCTGCTCACCCCGTCTTTGTGGCGTTGCGCCAGACGATTCTGGCAAAAGACGTGCCCAAGCAGCCGTTTGCCGATTTGCTGACGGCCTTCCGGCAGGACCAAGTAGTGAAACGATACCCGACGTGGGACGCGGTTCTGGACTATTGCGTGTACTCGGCGAATCCCGTCGGCCGCCTGGTTCTGTATCTCTGCGGGTACCGCGACGAGCCGCGCCAGAAGCTTTCCGACGCGACATGTACGGGGCTGCAATTGGCGAATTTTTGGCAAGACGTTTCGCGCGACTTAGAGAAGGGGAGAATCTATATTCCTCTGGATCGCGCGACGGCGCATGGCCTTAGCGAGCGAGAGATCGTGGAGAAGAAGTTCGATCAACGGTATGTACGCTTGATGAAGGAATTGATCGAATACACGCGCGGTCTTTTTGAGAAGGGAATGCCACTCTCGAAGATGGTCGAGGGTAAATTGAGCGTGGACCTGGCGATGTTCAGCCGTGGCGGGTTAGCCGTGCTGGAGGCAATCGAATCGATCGGCTACGACACGCTAAACCGGCGGCCGGAAGTCAGCAAAGGGAAACAAGTGCGGCTGCTGGGGCGCGCGCTGGTCACGCGAGCATTTGCAGGGACACCGACCCCGATCAACGAGGTTGGCCGAATCCACGGCGCTACCGAGAGCGCACGGCCCGTGATGTTGGACATACAGGCCTCTTACGAGGAGTGCCATCGCTTGGCGCGAGAGGCACACAGCAATTTTTACCCCGCGTTTTTTCTGCTGCCGAAGCCCAAAAGGGACGGAATCGTCGCACTCTACGCATTTATGCGTAAGATTGACGACGTTTCGGATGAGGGAGCGGATTTGGCGGCGAAGCAACTTGGACTTGCAAAGTGGCGAGCGGCTCTGGATCAGGCGATTACAAAGCAAGAGCAGATGGTGGATGGGTCCACGGCAATTGCTTCCCCATTCGCCGGTTTGAACGGGGCGGCAGAGATTCTTCCGGCGTTAGTGGACACGATCGAGCGCTACAAGATGCCGCCACGGTATCTGCACGATTTGATTTCCGGGGCGGAGATGGACTTGACGGTTCAGACCTATCCATCATTCGAACGATTGAGAGAATATTGTTACCGCGTGGCAGGAACCGTAGGGCTGACCTGTACCCACATTTTTGGCTTTCACGATTTTAGAGCGCTCGAGTTTGCGGAGAAATTGGGGCTGGCGTTTCAATTGACCAACATCATTCGCGACGTGCAGGAAGATTACGGGCTTGGGCGCATATATCTTCCCGAGGAGGACCTGGTGCACTATCGAGTGACCCAGGAAGACCTCGGGCGCAGCGAAGCCAGTCTGGGCGTGCGCGAATTATTGCGGTTTGAGGCGGACCGCGCCTGGAAACTGTACGCAGAGGGCGCGCAGTTGCTCGGCATGATCGAAGAAGATAGCCGGGCGACTCTGTGGCTGCTGGTGCATACCTACAGCACGCTGCTGGCGAGAATTGAGTCCTTGGATTTTGCCGTTTTCGGAGGCCGCGTGCGCCTCACGAAAGCGGAGAAACTGAAGTTGGTGGCCAAAGCGCGGTTCGGGCGCCACGCGGAAGAGAACATTCTTGCCAAACGTGATCACGATCGGCGGCGGGCTAGCGGGGCTGTCAGCGGCCGTATCGCTGGCTGAAGCCGGCTGGCGTGTGCGCTTGTTCGAGCAACGTCCCTTTCTTGGCGGCCGGGCAACTTCGTATATGTTGCCGGACGGCGAGCATGTGGATAACTGCCAGCATGTAACCTTGGGCTGCTGTACGAACCTGGAAGATTTTTACCGGCGCGTCGGGGCCCAAGACAAGATCAAGTATTTTGACCGCCTGCTCTTTCAGGATCCCCAGGGACGGACGGGAATCATCAAGGCGGGGTTGCTCCCAGCCCCGCTGCACATGACGGGATCGTTTCTGACGTTCGCGCCGCTGACGTTCGCAGATAAAAAGTCCATTGCCAGCGCCCTTCTGGATATTTTGCGCGGTAAGGGACATACGGAGGATCTGGATACACCGGGCGGCATTTCGATGTTGGCGTGGCTGCGCAAGAGAAAACAGACGCAGGGGGCGATCGAACGATTCTGGCGCGTGGTGCTCGTGAGTGCCCTGGATGAAGAATTGGATAAGACTGACGCCCGGTTTGGCGTGGATGTCTTTTGGAAGGGATTTCTGTCAAGCCGGACAGGTTACCGGATGGGCGTCCCGGCGGTGCCACTGGCGGAGTTGTACGACGGTTGCAAAGCGGAGATTGAGCGGCGGGGCGGGGAAGTGGGTCTAAGGATGCCGGTGCGTGCAATTCACTTTCAGGACAGCGGCGTGGCGAGTGTTGAATTTGATGGAGGTCGGCAGATGTCTGCGGATGCATACATATTCGCCGTGCCGCACCAGGCGTTGGCGGATTTGTTGCCTGACAACATTAAAGAGAAGGAACCTGGCTTGGCGCACCTGGGGAATATCAAGACATCACCGATCACTGGGGTGCATTTCTGGTTCGATCGAGAGGTGATGAAGGAGCCGTTTGTCACTCTCCTGGATACAACGACGCAATGGATTTTCAATAAAACGGCGTTGTATTCAGGGAAAAATACAAGCCGCGAAAAAAAGGAACAGTGCCAGTATCTACAGCTGGTGATCAGCGCATCCTATGATTTGTTGCAGAAACCGCGCCAGGAAATCATCGATCTATGTTTGGCAGAAGTGCGACAGGCGCTACCTGCGGCACGCGAGGCAGTATTAATGAAGGCCACGGTCATAAAAGAGCCAGCCGCCACATTTTCTCCGCAACCGGGAGTGGACCGTTGGCGTCCAAAACAACAGACCTCCGTGAAAGGGATGTTTCTGGCTGGAGATTGGACGGATACCGGATGGCCCGCGACCATGGAAAGCGCTGTGCGAAGCGGGTACCTGGCTGCTGAAGCTGTGCTCCGCGCGGTGGGCACTCCCAAAACGATACTTAAACCCGATCTGCCGCCCGACGGATTGGTGAGGATGTTTGTTTAAGTTGGAGGAGAAGTCGTCGAATCGACAGTGAACGAGAGGACATGACGTTCCTGGAAGGTGAGGCCTTCGGACTTGCCATCTACTTCTTCGTAGGCTTGACGATTTGCATCCAGGAAGTTTCTGTAAGCGGCCTCGGAATCCCAGAGGTCGATGGTGAAGTAGTAGAGAGGGCGGGAGTGATCCCGCTGGAGTTGAGTTCCCCGAAAATGGGGATCGCGTAGGAAGAGCTGGACCCAGTCACCCGCGGGCCCATAGGCTCTTTGAAAGCGGTCTTCACTTCCCGGCTTGACTTCGAACTCCCAGAGGATTACAAACATAGATGTCCCATCTTCTGCTCTCGCTAAGCAGCATTCCAGAATAACTTCAAAGGGGAAGACTGGTGTGCTGGGCGTTAGAAGCGTTCCGATTGGATACATTTCGGGAAAAGCCAAGTATTAAACCAGTAGTGTAGGAAATTGAGGTTACAGTCCGTTGAGACTGACGGACGGAGGCGTTTGTGGATCGCAAGTACGGTCACCGCGGCTATCGTGATGCCGAAAAGCAGGAAAAACACGAAAAGAAAGACAGGGATCGCAAGCCGCCGCAGGGCGGACCCCGAGGCGCTACGGATCATCTTGGTCCGCGGACCCCGAGGATGGTGGGGACGGTAACCCGAGCGCGCTGTTCGAATTGCGGCGCGGTACTTGTGGCCGGCTTCGATCCAGGCGGGAACTGTCCGAAATGCAATTTCGAGTTGCACTGTTGCAAGCAATGCCGCTATTTCGATTCGGGTGCGCAGTTCGAGTGCACCCAAGCCATACCGGCGAGGATCTCTCCTAAGGACACGAAGAACGAATGCACCTTCTATGAGTTCCGGACCACGGTCGAAAAAGATACGGCGCCCACTTCGTATATGCAACCTGCGCAGGTACCTGCTGAAGCTCCCACCCCATCCCGCCCATTGGATGCCCGGCAAGCGTTCGAGAATCTCTTCAAGAAGTAGTTCCTTTCCTTCTCTTTGTCGGTGGCGCCCCCATGGGAAAAAGTGTGGGTTCGGCGGGCGTTTCATTGGCGATCGGCTCGAGTGCGGGATAGTGCTGACGTAGTGGCTCAGGCACCTTAACCTTGGTCCCTCTTAAAATGCTGAGGAGTTGCAAAGCGTTGACGACGGCTTTGCCCTGATAGTGATTGTTGGTGACGACAAAGGTGTCGCGAGTGTGCTGGCTGATGGAACGAATTCGCGCAACCCAAGGATCGAGTTCTTCGGCAGAGTAGAGATAGTTATAGCGTTCGTGTGCAGGTGTTGCAGGGTTGTCGCTGAACCAGGTGTCATAGCGACGGCCGTGGAGCCGGACATAGCCGACTTGGGCTGTGGTCTCTGAAGAGGGTTCAAGAGACCGGCCGATGATGGGTTGGTCAATGTTGCAGAAACCCGCCTGATGATCACGAAGAAGAGCAAGTGTGTCACGAATCTGCCAGGAAGAGTGGCGCAGTTCGACGACGAGGGGATAATCCGCAAAGCGCGTCAGCACGGCGGTGAGATAAATAACAGCTTCCGGAGTGCGATGAAAGGAAAAAGGGAACTGCAGGAGCACTGCACCGAGTTTGTCCGCCTTTCGGAGGACATCGAAGCCGGCACGGACAGCGCGCTCATCCTCGCGGGTGGCGCTAGGATCGTGAGTGAACTTCTGCCAGAGCTTTGCCGTGAAAACAAAAGCGGAATTGGCGGATACGCGCTCGATCCAGAGCGCAGCATGGTCTGGGCGCAGGGGTTGGTAGAAAGAAGTATTGATCTCGATCGTGTCGAAAAACTCGGCGAGATAAGAAGCCTCATGGAATCCTTTTGGGCGACGCGACGGGTAGACGTAACCTCTCCAGTCGCTATAGGACCAGCCTGCCGGTCCGATGCGAAGGTGATTTTGAGGCTGCAGTTTGAAAGAGGTGGGCTTCTTCATTAGATACGCGGCCTGCGCGACACACCGATTCGCAGTTGAAGCTAGACTAAGGACTCCGACGTTTACTGTCAACGACAGGCGGGATTGCGCGGGGGAGACTGTGGTGCTAGGCTGAACTTGTCATGCGGTGCAGAACATCTACTGCGTCGCGTTCCTGCCTCAATTCGCATCAATCCTACAGGTGCAACCATGAATGTCTCAATCAGTTACAAACACGTGGAATCCCAAGAAGCGGTGGCACTGGAAGTCACGCGTCGGTTGGATAAGCTGGGGCGTCTTTTAAAGAGTTATCAACCGGACCTGGTGCAGATCAAAGGCGTTTTTTCAAGGAATCAGCGAACCGATGAACAATCCTTATCGTTGACGCTCTCTTTGCCGTCAGGGACACTACGTGCCACCGGGGAAGGGAAAAACGTTTTAGCTGGTTGCAAAAAGGCGTTCAGTGAAATTGAATTGCAGATCAAGAAGCATCAATCTTTGCTTCGGCGTGAACACGAGTGGAAACGCAAACGGCCGATTCGGGACTGATCTGAAGAAAAGAAACAGGGACAATACGATGTTTGAATTGCGCTGCCATCTCCAGCCGTAATGCTTGTGCTTCGAGAGGCACTACTTCATGCTCGTGTAGTGCGACGAAATTCCGAGCATCTATTGAAGAGGCGCGACTAACCTGCTGACGAAGGCAACAACCATGCTCACTTGTATCTAAGAACATAATCGACAACCCAAACCCTTTATCTGGACCGCAAGGGCCACCGACATTCTCGAAAAGGTCAAACGCGCCAAAGCCAAGCTCAATAACAGCCCATCTGTGTGATGCAGTACTCTAGCAGAGCAATTAAAGTTAGCTGTGGCAGAAGAGTCGCCGAGCGACTCAATTTTTTGAGGCGTACACTTGGGCGAACAGTTTAGCCAGAGCTTTGCCATACCCGTAGATCTCTTCGAAGAAGAAAACCCGACCGCCGTCCTCCTTGGCCATGGCGGTCCCGTAGAGGATCAACACGGGGATCTCGTGCGCCAGATTTACTTGCTCTTGCTTCTGCCCTTCAAACGCCGCGGCCACCCGCTCTCGCCTCCAACCGGGATTGTTCGCGGCCCTGTCTGAGTCGGGTGAAGGTAGTCCGCCGATGCTCGCGTGTGCAAGAGACCACAGTTCGGACACCAATTTCAAAGGCCCAAAGCAGCGCATCCAGTGGCGGATTCGGGCTCTCAGGCAGCCCGTCGTTCGTAGCAATGATGCTGCCGACCTGCGGCACCGACAGTCCAGCAGCGTCAAGTGCAATTGTCAGGGAATCCCGCAAAGAGAATTAGCGAAAAAAACTGTAGCTTCATCACCTTTTACTTTTATGTACTTTTGCTCGAGTATCCATAGGCGCTTTCCTCTTCAGTCTGATCTGGTTGTAATCAACGGCGGCGCGGACGAGATTCTTTAGAGCACGCTCATTAATCTTATCACCTTCGAAAAAATCGATCGCTCGCCACGCGTTGCCTCCGAGGCCCGCGTTGAAGAGCTTGTCTGGATCCAGGAGACCCGCCCCGCGGGCAAAGGTAAGCTTCACCTTATCTTTGTGAGCGTTGCCGACCGCGATTATTCCGTTGCGAGACCACACGGGGCTTCCCATCCACTTCCATTCCTCGATGATCTCCCGGTCGGCCTCAAGGATGCTCTTGCGGATGCTGGCCAGCGTTTTGCCACGCCAGTCTGTGAGTCCTGCAATCAGTTGGTCAATACGCTCCGATGGATTCATTGGGTCTTTATGCCCCCTATTCTTGTCTCGTTTTCATGCGAGTAGTTTTCCGATCTTTTCGAAATAAGTCGTCGAACGACATGGCCTTTCCACATCTACAATCCCGAAAGAAGCAAAACAGGAAGGAAGACATATCGAACAATGGAGGCGTAGTTTGGAGTGTCCGTAGGTGAATCATAAATATAACCGAGTATCGGAATGCCACAGATAATGTGAATCCAGCGAATGATCGAACGTTTGGTGGCTTCTTTCATGATTGAGTTGTCCTTTTTTTACCGGCGACCGCCCGGGTGTAAGCCGTGAATTGTTCTCTCTAGACCCTTAGCGAGCCACGGAACCCCCGAGCGGCATAGTAAGATTCCGCACCGTTGTGATACACGAAAACAGTGTTGAAGCGGCGATCACAAAAGAGGGCCCCACCGAGTTTTCTCATAGCAGAAGGAGTTTTCACCCAGCTTGACGTTTTCGTATCGAAATTACCAAGTTTCTGCAACTCTCGATATTGCTCTTCCGTCAAAAGCTCAATGCCCATGGCAGCTGCCGCATCAATTGCGTTATCTTTTGGTTTATGTTCTTTCCTTGACTCCAGAGCGTCACGGTCATAGCAAAGACTTCTGCGGCCGTTAGGACTTTCCGCTGAACAATCATAAAAATGTATTCGCCCGTCTTTTTGTCGTGACCAACAACGTCCGGCTCACCGCCAGTCCTTTCCATCTCATTGAGTGACCACAGTTTTTCAGCATTAGCTTCCAGCTTTGCGTGGACTTGTGGCCATTCAAGACCTTTATGCCGGTTCATGTTCCTCTCAAAACGGGCTTTCAATGTTCCCAGTAGTTCTTTACGTGGTTCTGGTGACAAGTCCTTTTTGCTAGTCTCAAATGGTCGGCCCATTGCTTTGCAGCCTTTCCGATTCACGACTCTTGAGCTTTCCGAGGCGGCCAGTTTGGTGTTTCGATACCGAACTGCTTGGCGTACTCAGCGTTCAGTCGCTGCCAGGCCCCGAACTTCATCGCCTCGGGGCCGACAATGCGGCCGATGGGAGACCCGCTGAGAAGGTGATCCAGAACATCGAAGCAAATGTGCCACCCGGCAGCACCCATTGCGATGAAGCGGTGACCGATGTTGGTCCACAGAGTCAGGCGCGTGCCGCCACCCAAAGCTTCGAGTTTCCATCGCATATCGAATCCACCCCAGTTGTACTCAAGCACCTCGGGAGAGTCGGCTCGCTTTACTACTGTTTCGGTAACTCGCGGTGTGGGCACTCCCACCGTGGTGAGCTTCACCGAAGTTCCAACTGTCCCCAGGCTCCCATCGGCTTCAAAGGGAGCCCACTCGCGCAGATGTGCTGGGTCGGTAAGCGCCTGCCAGACTCTTTCCGGCGTGTGGCGAAGTTCTCTGACGAGAATGAGCGTCCACTTCTCTCCGTCCTTTCGTATCTGTGCCCCGTTGGCCGGACCCGGGGTGTACTGCGCGCGATCGGTCATCTTCTTCTCCTTAACGTGAATAGCGTGCCAGCTGGGTGAGCTGAATGAGATTGCCGCAGGTGTCGTTCAGCATCGCAATGGTCGAGCCAGTCACTTCGGTGGGCGGCATGGTGAACTCGGCGCCGCGGGCCTTAATCCGCTCGTAGTCGCCCTTGACGTCGTCGGTGAAGAACATAGCCGCGGGCTGGCCCTGTTGAAAGATCGCGTGCTGATACGTTTTGGCTGCGGGGTTGTTGTTTAGGGCCAGCTGCAGCTCGGTCCCGTCCAGCTCCTCGGGCGAGGCCACGGTCAGCCAACGATATGGGCCCTGACTGAAATCGGTCTTCTTGGCAAAGCCCAGTACCGCCGTATAGAACCGCAGGGCCTTGTCCTGGTCGTCCACGTATACGCTAGTCACTTTTATTTTCATTTCGTTTCTCCTGGTGCGCCGGTTAAACCGGCGAGGTGTAGTGAATGCAAAAGTCATAAAGTGGAATAGCCTCGCTAGTTGCTTATGCCGACTGTCTGTCATCCCTATCCTGTGCGACGCATGGGCGGCACCACTTAAGGCAAGAGCCGGATACGGTAGCACCGCTTTTTCGGATCCGTGGAGGGGGTTATGAGCGATCATGATCTCTACTCCGACTGTTAAGTTCGCGGCTAAAGCCGCGGCGTCTTCTCCTTGTCTTCCCTTTCGTTGGTGTTGATTGATCCATCCGGTCGAGGTGGCGTTCGAGAGCATCTACCTGAGCGGACCAGAACCGACGGAACGGATCCAGCCAGGCATCGACCTCCTGAAACCGTTCAGGTTTCAGCCGGTAGAGACGGCGCTGTGCGTCCACCGTGGATTCCACAAAACCGGCCTCGCGCAGCACGCGCAGGTGCTTGGACACGGTCGGTTGCGGCATACGAAGTTGACGCTCGATCTCTCCCACCGAGTGTTGTGACGAGACCAGGAGGCCCAGAATCGCCCGGCGATTCGGCTCCGCTATGATTTCGAAAACAGATTCCATTCCCTTTGTATACTCCATAGGACATATACGTGTCAAGGCATATTCTGGTTCAAAGAAGTGCGCCGCTCTAATCGAAACATTTGAGCCGGTTATTGGCAAGGTCGGGGATACCCATCCAGTTTCTTCGGCTTATTAAATCTTCTCTGAGGAGACTACTGCGCATCGGCTCTCTCGCCGCGGCCCTCCATCAAAAACATGGCGAAGTCCGTGGCCAGCGGTTTAGCGGCAAGCTGCCGCATCAGTATCGCGACTTGACCCCGATGGTAGGTGGAATGGTTAGCCAAATGTTGCATGAGGTGCGCCAGACTGATTTGCGTTGTGCGAACTGGAAGCATCCTTCCCAAAGATTCATTTGTTACGCGATTCACAAACTCGACTTGTTCTCGCTCGACTTCCGCCCAAATTACCTTCACTGCAGCGAGGTCAGGAAACGCATTCGGGCTAAATAGGGTGTCGTGCTGCGTCCAATAATCTATGATGAACGTGGAGCTGGGGGACGGTTCCTTCCAACACGTTAGCCAACCCCTCTCGCTGCTGACGATGTGCACGAGCGTATCTCGCATAGAACGGAAGCTGCCGCCAAGATCACGCGTGAACTCCTCAGTGTTGAGAGTGGAGGCCGCTTGCAAAACCCTGTGGTTCGCCCAGCGGTCGTACTCGTAGAGTAGCTGAATGTCATCCCTAGTCATGGTGATTGCCGGGCCTCTCCTTCGGACAATTTTAGCTCGGCACGGGCATCGCGACCGCACCGAGGGCACTCGCTGGATTACCTCCGCATTGCCGCAGTCCGGGAGTTGAGCAGTTCGGTCGAGACTTACGATGCCTGGCGGGACCGGTTACCGATGGGTGATTTCGTTTCATTCCGGTTCGTTCGTGAGTGGAAGTTTGCTGGAGAGCCGCGCGGCCTGGCCGAGTAGGTAGTGTCGCTCGGGGAGGCTCCCTGTCTTGCCAGCCGCCGCTCGATAATGCCTAACGGCGCCCATATGGTCTTCGGCAAGCTCAAGGAGATGTGCTCGAACAGCGTCCAAGCGGTGATGATCGGCCAGACGTGCATCCGTTTTGAGGGCATCCAGCAGCTCCAAAGCCGTCATTGGGCCGTGCACCATCGCTACAGCAATAGCGCGATTCAACGCGACCATTGGGTTGTCGGACATGCATTTGAGCAGATCGTAGAGCGCCAGGATCTGAGGCCAATCGGTGTCCTCGACACGGGCGGCCTCGTCGTGAACGGCGGCAATGGCGGCTTGCAATTGGTAAGGGCCGACGGCGCCGCTAGGTAACGCGGCCGTGAGTACCGCGACTCCCTGGGCAATCTGTTGGCGATCCCAGAGAGAACGGTCTTGCTGCGAGAGCGGGATCAACTCGCCTTCGGCAGTTGTTCGAGCCTGGCGGCGTGCGTCGGTCAGCAACATGAGCGCGAGCAATCCAGCGACCTCCGTGTCGTCGGGTTGCAGCTGGTGGACGATCCGGGTCAAGCGCATGGCTTCCTGAGACAGGTCTGCGCGGCGCAAATCGGGCCCGGCGCTGCTCGTATAACCTTCATTAAAGATGAGATAGAGCACATGCAGAACCTCACGCAGGCGCCGCGCTTGCACTTCAGCGGTCGGCAGTTGGAACGGAATTTCCGAATCCCTGATGTTCTGCTTGGCGCGGCTGATGCGTTGGGCCATGGTTGATTCGGGGACGAGAAACGCATGGGCGATCTCCGCGGTGGTCAATCCACCCACCGCGCGCAACGTCAGCGCTATCGCCGAAGCCGGAGTCAATGCGGAATGGCAGCACATGAAGAGCAGGATGAGCGTGTCATCGTGTTCCGATTCGCCAGCGGCGTCGACCGGAGGCGCCAGTTGGTCCATCTCGAACGCTGCTTCACCTTCGCGCTGGCGGCGGGCCGATTCGCTGCGAATGTGGTCGATCATGCGACGGAATGCGACTTGCGTCAACCACGCACGTGGATTTTGCGGCAGGCCATCGCGCGGCCACTGCGTCGCTGCAGCGAGCGATGCCTCCTGCACGGCGTCCTCTGCAGCCGCGAAGTCACGGAATCTCCGGACAACGATGCCGAGGACCTGCGGCGTCAGATCGCGCAAGAGCGGTTCGATCGGAAAGTCGGAAGGCTGTCGTGTCACCGGTGATTTGCCCTCCGGAAGCTCAAAGTCCCAAGTCGGAATGGCTGCCCAGCACTTGGCGCACCTCAATGGGCATATTGCACGGGGCACCACAGAGGCCAGGTGCTGCCGAAGCCCGTGCTGCGATCGTATACGCCTGTTCCGGGCTCTCCACGTCAACAATCCAGTATCCGGCCAGAAATTCCTTCGACTCCGGAAAGACACCGTCCGTCATCGGCGTGCCGTCCTTGCCAGCGCGAACGAGCTTGGCTTGATCGGGCCAGCCCAGCCCTTCCGTGGCGACATACACCCCTTCGTCCTTGAGTTGCTTACTGAAGTCGCGCATGAAAGCGACGTTGGCCTCCATATCCTTATTCGACCATTTGGCGTATTCGCTAAAATGTGCCTTCGTGCCATTCATCATCAGAATGTACTTCATAACTCATTTTTCTCCTCTCGTTTTCGAGCTAAGGTTTCACTCTTATGTGGTAGTCGGAGCACGCCAGGCGTTCTCGACATGGCGTTACTACGATTTGGCGGATGGGCTCACTATCTGGCGGACTTCGATGGGCATGTTTGTGGGCACTCCACCGGGACCCGGCGCGACTGAAATCCGAGAGGCGATCTCGTATGCCCGCTCCGGAGTTTTGACGTCGACGATCCAGTAGCCGAGTAAAAACTCCTTGGCTTCCGGGAAGATGCCATCCGTGATCGGTATGCCGGCTTTTTGCCCGCGCACGACTTTGGCTTGGTCCGGGCGGCCCAAACCTTCGGTGCATACAAACTCTCCGGCTTCGGTAAGCTCTTTGTTGATGCTCTTGAGGACCATCATATGGGCATCGATGTCCGCCTTGGACCATGCGACGTAAGTGTCGACACCTGCCTTCGTGCCACTCATAAGCAATATGTATTTCATTTCCTTGGTGCTCCTCTCAATTTGGTCATTTTGGCGATAGTTGCTGCTCTTTCATACCGTAGTCGGAGCAGGCAAGGGCTTCTCGACATACCGCGACAAGAGATTTCCTGCAAAATTCGTTGCCAGCTTGATGTCGAATTCACGCCCCGAGGATCGACTCCCCTACGGAGGTGCAAAAATGACGAGTGACGCGGTAGTTCTGGATGTTAGCCGCGACTGGGCCACAGCCTGCGACGTGCAGGAACGGTTTATGCAGCGCGCCGAACCAATAGTGGATTCGCTGAGTTACAGCGCACGTTGCCGGCAGGTGCGGGCGTTGGGTGGAGACTTTTACGACTTTATGCCATTGTCGCGTGATTGCCTGGCGCTGATTGTAGGAGACGCGTCGGGAAAAGGGCTCGCCGCAGCGTTGATGATATCGAACGTTCAGTCCTCGGTTCGCACCGCGGCGTCGTTTGCCGGAAGCGATGGCCCGGCAGTAGTCACGGCAGTAAACCGGCAGGTTCACGCATCCTCGCTGGAAGACCGATTCGCCACATTATTCTACGGCATTTACGACGGAACAGTGCGCAGGCTGCACTATGTTAACGCCGGCCACAATCCCCCGATGGTGATTCGACGAGACGGCTCAATTATCTCACTGGAAGCGGGGGGCGCGCCGGTGGGAATATTTGCAGATTCGAGCTACGAGCAAGGGACAATTGAGCTACATCCAGGCGATCTGATTCTTGCGTATACGGATGGAGTGATTGAGGCGACAAACCCTGCGGAGAGTGAATGGGGAGTGGAAGGCCTTCGAAAGGCGGTTACAAGCAGCAGCGCTCTATGCGCTGACGAAATTGTCGAAGTGATCTTTACAACGATGGACGAGTTTTCGCTCGGACACCAGACGGATGACGCCACCGTTGTGGTGGTGCGGGTGCGGTGAGAGCCCAATGTGCTGCCATTTTTAAATCGTACGGAAAGATTTTTCTCAGTGACAGAAGACAACTTCCTTTTGGCAGTTCCAAGAGCGCATTGGCCTTTCTCTTCAACTGAAGCCCAGTACAGATCTTCATAAAAAGGGCCTCGCCACGCTATACGGGTTACCTAAGACGGCTTCTTCTCCAGCATCTTGTGCGGTTCCTCTGGTATTCTCTCCCTGAATTTGGGGTGTCTCATGGTTCAACTCAGCGGTGGCATAGGCAATGTAACGACGAATACAGGCCTCGTAGAGATGGCAATGGCGTATTCCCGCAGCCGCGTGCTTTGCGCCGCTGCACGTCTCGGCGTTGCCGATGCACTTGGAGACGAGGTGCGTAGCGTTGGCTTCCTGGCCGGAAAGTGTCAGGCAGATGCCAATGCGCTGTACCGCCTGCTTCGCGCTCTCGCCAGCAACGGCGTGACGGAAGAGATAACGCCCGAACACTTTCGGCTGACTCCTTTTGGCAAACCCCTGCGGAGGGATATGCCTCAGTCCGTCTGGTCAGCCGTGATCTTCTGGGCGGATCTGCTTGCCGACGACTGGTCCCTGCTTACCGATTGTGTTCGGACCGGTAAGCCGGCCTCTCAGGTCCGCGATCCAAAGATACCTTCTCGGTGGCTGCTGGATCCCGAAGCTGATGCTATTTTTCGCGCGGTGATGGGTACGGCTCCGGTAGAAGATTACGCTCCCATCGCAGAGGCATGGGATTTTTCCCGTGCGCGGGTGGTCGCTGACCTTGGCGGGGGTGGTGGGTCGCTCATTCTTGCAGTGCTTGGAATTAACCCGCATTTGCGAGGCATGCTTGTGGACCTCGAATCCAGCGTGGATGCGGCCAAATCTCGCTTCGCGGATGAAGATCCTTCCTCTCGATGCGAACTGATTGCCGCAGATCTGACGCAATCGGTCCCGGCGGGCGCCGATGTGTACATGATCAAACATGTATTACACGGGCGTCAGGACGGGGATGCTGTTACCATTCTGAGGAACTGTCGCGCGGTGATTCCGCAGAACGGCAGTTTGCTGGTCATTGCATTCATCCTTCCTCCGCTCGTCTCGCATCCAGATTCGCAACTGGAAGGCCACCTGATGAGCGACCTCAACATGCTCGCCGTTACCGGCGGTAGAGAGCGTAACGAGCGTGAGTGGAGAGCACTTATTGAGGCAGCGGGATTCATTCTGACCCGGGTGTTCCCGGTCGGGGGCGACACTCCTATGGCTCGGAACGTCGGGATTCTCGAAGCGAAGCCAGCTCAGGGTGAATGCACTGTAGTTGAGATATAAGTCTCGCTCACAGAGAGAATCTCGTGCCTCCGCTCTGCAAATTGATGCCGCAGGGCCACTCCAAATAGGCTTCCACCTTTGTCAGTTTGACCTTGCGATCAACACCAGATTGCGGAAGGGAAGTCAGTACAACCTGACTTGGGACATGGTAAACTCTAGAGGTCGGATGTTGAACATCCCGCGAACGAAGAGTGAATAGCCCATACACGTTCCCCTAAATGAAGCTGCGGTTGCCGCCCTCAGGGCTCTACATGCCCAGGGCGACGGAATAGGGCGTGTGTTCCAATATGCCGGGACAAGGGAGTCGCTTGAGAATGGGCGGCACTGGTTTGACGACGCGCTGATTGAGGCGGAAATCAAGAATTTTCGTTGGCACGACTCGCGGCACACGCTTGCAAGCCGGCTGCGAATGAACGATGCCCGGCTCGAAGATATTGCAGATCTGTGAGGGCACGAGGGTTTGACAATGACGAGACGGTGCGCGCATCTGGTACCGTGCGGGCTGCATGAGGTGGTGTTCTTGCTTTGAGCAACTGCCACTACAACAGCCACCAGGCGACCATCTCGCCAATTGTTGTACAGTGAAGAGTTTAGGGGCGTAGCTCAGTGGTAGAGCAGCGGCCTTTTAAAGCGTTCTGACCTGAGCGTCAGGAATGGCCTAGAAACGCCAAAGCACGCCATTTCATGTAGTTGCAGAAATTTCGGAGTGACCCGCTTAGCCTTAATTCGCCCAGAATTGCCAATCCAAGTGACCCCAGAAGTGACACCAAGCAGAACGAGTTTTGGGGCACAAACAAAGGGCTTCCCGTTGAATGCCGAGACGCCCTTTTTCTTCAAATGACGACCGTAGTGAGGAATGTAGAGAGAAGAAGAGCTGTGTTGTGGGCGATTCTGAAATAGCCAGCGGCGCGACTACCGCAGCGCACGATAAAGCAGACAAAATAGACCAGCCCAACAGCACACCAAGGCTATCGCAAGGTACCAAAGAGAACAGGAAACTTTCCAGTGCCGCACCCCCATCCTCATGCACACCTCCGCACGTGATCACCAACGATCATCGAGCCGAGCTAGTGATGTCGCAATGGACCGGTGGCCCCAACCAAGGCGTTACGCGAGCGCTAGTACGAAGCCTGCTTTGGCTCTCTGAACCCCCGCGCTGATCGCGCGCCTTTCCCCGCCGCAAACCTCGCCAATATGGGTGGCGCGATTATTCCCGCGCTCGGTCGTCGATGGCGTGCCCCTCGCACGCCCCCAAAGTAGATCCCGGGAAGAAATTGATCTTGCTGGGACGCTCTGGTCGCACCTGATGGAGCGGAAAAGAGCAAGTGCGGAAAAGTGCGCGGAAAAGTGCGTTGACTTGAATTATCTCCGCGACGTAAGATGCCGACACAAAAGGTGTGAGTTACCGCGTTGTGAAATTCTTTCCGCGTAACGCCTTATCTCCTGGGCTAGATAGCAATGCCAGCTCAACTCATTTCGCACTACCGCATTCTCGGTCCTCTTGGCAGCGGAGGCATGGGTGTGGTTTACAAGGCAGAGGATACCACCTTGCACCGCACTGTGGCTCTGAAGTTCCTCTCAGAACAGTGCACGCTGGGTTCGAAAGTTAACGAACGTTTGAAACACGAGGCGCGGACTGCTTCAGCGCTGAATCATCCAAACATCTGTACTATTTACGAAGTCGGGGAAGATGCAGGTGAAACGTTCATTGCAATGGAGTACCTCGAGGGACGCACATTAGCGGAGTTGATCCCAGTAGGACCAATGCCAATAGAAACGGTACTCCGTTACGGACGCCAGATCACGTCAGCGCTGGCCCACGCGCATGAAAGAGGGGTGATACATGGCGATCTAAAGCCTCTCAATATCATAGTGACGCCCGTCGGGGACGCCAAAATTTTAGATTTCGGTTTGGCACGGCGGAATGATCCAACGGAGTTTGACAGGAAGACTTTGGAAACGCAGTCTGTCGAAGGCCCTGGCGCACTTGGCGGCACTTTTCCCTACATGGCTCCGGAGCAGATCGAAGGAAGCGACGCATCTGCACAGACTGATATTTGGTCCTTTGGAGTGGTGCTGTATGAGATGGCCACCGGAGTTCGTCCGTTCCAGGGGGCGAATCTCTTCCTTCTCTGTAATTCGATCCTCCGCGACCCACCTCTTCCGGTCCCGTCGCAGATTCTTCCGGGTCTCACCACAGTCATTTCCCAGTGTCTTGAGAAAGAGCCAGAGCGTCGCTACCATCGAGCCGGAGAAGCGCGCGCTGCGTTGGCAGCACTGACTCCTTCGATGGAGAAAGGTGTTTCACCGCCTCGCCAACGACCGCCGCGCAGAATAAGCCCAATTCTCATTGTCTTGACACTGGCGGTACTCGCCGCCAGTGCACTCGCCCTTCGTGGGCATAGGTTTTGGAAACTCGAAGGGACAGACGCTGTTCCCTCGCAGGTTTTGCTCGGTGTGCTCCCTCCGCTTAGCAGCGGCGACCCCTCGCAGTCCGCGTTTGATAGCGGACTTGCGGATACTCTAAACTCCCGACTCGGGGAACTCAGCGCTCGGCACCCTCTCGCAGTTATTCCCATGAATGTGACTCTCGAAAAGCGCGTTACTACCGTCGACGCCGCTCGCCAGGAATTTGGTGTCAACCTCGTCCTCGTCTTGGATATTCAGCGAGCCGCAGGAAATGTCAGAGTGAACTACGCTCTTGTGGATGCCCGATCTCACCGGCAGGTGAGAGGCGGAACAATTACTGCGGCGGCGGCCGACCCTTTTGCCTTGCAGGACAGCGTCTTTGAAAGTGTTGCCGCCGATCTGGAGTTGCAACTCGCGCCGCAGGAAAAGCAAGTCCTCACCGCTCATGGCACCAACGAGCCTGCCGCGTACGATTACTACATGGAAGGCCGTGGCTATCTGCAGGACTACGTTCGGCCCGAAAACGTGGACAATGCCATCACTCTCTTTCAACGCTCTCTCGCAAAAGACCCAGCCTACCCTGCTGCCGTTGCCGGACTGGGTGAGGCCTATTTCCGAAAATATCAGTTCACGCATGATGCGACCTTGGCGGACGCAGCCCTTAAAAATTGTCAGAAAGCGGCGGAACTCAGCCCTAATCTTGCCTCCGCTCATACCTGCCTCGGCCGCATCTTGCGATCGAAAGGCGACTATACTCATGCTGCGGACCAGTACCGTCGCGCAATCGAACTCGAACCCACAAGCGACGACGCCTACGGCGGTCTTGCCACGACCTACGAAATGCTCGGTCGCCTCAACGAGGCCGAACAGCTGTATAAGCAGGCGATCTCTGCTCGCCCGAGCTATTGGGCAACCTATAATTGGCTGGGACTATTTTATATGGGCCACGGACGCTATGACGAAGCGGCTTCCATGTTTTCCC
Source organism: Candidatus Acidiferrales bacterium (assembly GCA_963709675.1). Taxonomy (GTDB): domain Bacteria; phylum Acidobacteriota; class Terriglobia; order Acidiferrales; family UBA7541; genus Acidiferrum. Next base: position 102,518 of record CAVPWW010000008.1, on the reverse strand, counting down.
AAGTCGTTTCGCTGGCGCCAGATAGCTTCACCGGCTACTCCAATCTCGGAGCCGTTCGGATCCTGCAGGCAAATTACAGCGAGGCAATTCCACTACTCGAGCGCTCCTTAAACGTCCGGCCCACCGCAAATGCCCTGACAAACCTTGGTACAGCTTATTTTCAAATGCGGCGGTATCCCGAATCTGCAACCACGTTTGAACAGGCAGTGAAACTCGACGACAAGAATTACACCATGTGGGGGAATCTTGGAGACGCATACTACTGGGCTCCCGGACGGCGCGCGGAAGCTCCGGCTGCCTATGCGACCGCCGTTAGGCTCGGAGAGGAATCTCTTCGCCAGAATCCAAACGACGCAGAACTGCTCGGCTACCTCGCCGAATATCATGCCATGCGCGGCGAGCGGAAGCCTGCACTCGATAACATCGAAAAGTCATTGCACCTTGAACCGAAGAGTCCGGATTTGCTCCTAAACGCAGCCATAGTTTATCAACAGGTTGGCGACACTAATCGTGCCTTGGATGTACTTGAACGGGCAGTCGCATTGGGCATTTCGCCCGAAATGCTGCGCGACACACCGAATTTTGATGCTCTAAGCAACAACCAACGATTCGTCGTCCTTAGCGGCAGTATTCAGAAGAAATGAGGAGATAATTATGTATTTCTCTCGTGTCATGCTCGTGGGTAGCACTGGATTCGCACTGCTATTGTTATTGACATTGGGAAATAGTGGATGTGAGCAGTTCGAAAAACCTGAATCTAAAACAGTCAAAATAGGCTGCGGCCATAAAGACATAACCGTGGACATTGGAAACGGCGTTGATTTGCACCATTTAGCTGTTTATGTATGTCCGGGTGATACCGTAACCTGGAACGCTCCTGCAGGCGTCACGTTCACGGTCAAGTTCCCAAATGGGTGTCCATTTTCTTCTTGCCCAGCAATTGACAATAACAACCACACATCCCAACCTGCGCTGAACCCAGCCCCAGTGGATCTCACGGTAGACAAATACACAATCTCGGTTAACGGTAAGCCGTTTGATCCCCACGTGGTCGGCGGTGGTAAAAACTGAGATTCCGGCGATTAGTGCGCGGCCATTGAGATGACAACTGCTGGTAACGCTCAGCACAATGCAGGAATGAGATCCTGAAATGGCCGACTTGTTTTGTCCCCAGTGACGGCAAACAAGGTTTAGGCTCAACAACTACAACAAAATGTCTGTTCTGTTGCATTTTGTTTGCATTGGCTGCTCTGCGGCAAAGACTTAGCCCAAACTCAGGGTGACGCGATCTTAGTCTGATGTTGCATTTCGGGCAAAAATCTGGCTACTACTCACTCGCAGCACCCGGAGCACTAATGGAATGGCTGACTCCGCGAACAACTAAGAAGGCATCGCGATGCGAAGGATTGTGGCATTTCGAGTGTTTTCTTCCCATGGGATCACAATCATCTCGTCCTCGATCATTGACCCTCGTAGCGCTTTCCGGTGGACTTCCGAAAGACCTTGAAAACAAATTGGCTGCGGAGGGCAGATTTGAACTGACGACCTTCGGGTTATGAGCTTGAAGGTCACACTCTAAGTCCCATTGATTTGATTGCCCTTATAGCAATGAGACCCCCGAAAAACCTACAAATTGGCCGAGTTTTGGACCCCAGTTGGACCCTGGAATTGCGAGGTCAATTCAAATGAAAAGCCGGCTATTCGACCACTTAAATGCGAGACCTTGGAGAGCCGACGAGCCCCCTCTAACTCACACAAGGCCGTTTATGGTCAGTCTCGGATGGCCAACTACTCAGAAGTCAACGCGATATTCGTAAAAATAAGCGCGCTTGTGGGGTGATCTCTCCTTCCGACGTTTTCTTACGATTAGCAAAAGTTCCATTGGGCAAGAGGCTAGGCAGGTTGCTGTAGGGCTCTTGCGGGAACACTGGCCAGCAACGGGCCTAAGCCTTCCGCGGCGGTCGGGTGGGTGAAAATTGCGTCGCGCAGCACGGTGTAAGACAAGCCGCCCAGCATCGCGGTCTGAACCGCTGCCATCATCTCGCTTGCTTCCATGCCGAACACAGTGAATCCCAAAATGTGGTCGCTTTGGACGTCGATAAGCATTTTGACGAAGCCGCGGGTTTCGCCTATAGCGACGGCTCGGAGCACTGCGCCCATCGGTATTTTCGCCAAGCGGTAGGCGATGGCACGTTTCTTAGCTTCCGATTCGCTCAAACCGACTCGCGCAAGCTCAGGGTCCGTGAACATGCAGAACGGTACGAGCCTATCGCGCGTGGTGCGGCTACCGCCGTTCAAGTTGTCTCGGACCACGCGGAAATCATCGAACGCGACGTGAGTGAACTGAGGACTACCTGCGCAATCTCCCATCGCCCACACCCCCGGCGCGGTGGTTTCCAATCGCTCGTTGACTTTGATGTAGCCACGCGAGTGCAGCTTGATTCCGGCCGTTTCAAGCCGGATCCCCTGCGTGTTCGGAGTCCGTCCAACCGCGACCAGCAAATCGCTGGCTTCTATCGTCTGTTCTCCGCTGTCGTTTTCGGCGTGGACCTGTATGCTTTGACCTGAGAGTCCCTCGACCTTCCGCACTTGTGTCCCGAGCAATATTTCGATCCCCTCGCTCGTGAAATTTTCACGAATCGCTTGCGAGACGTCGGGATCTTCCGCCGTCGCGACTTGCGAGCCACGCTCGATGATGGTCACCCGAGTGCCGAATCGACGGAGGGCCTGGGCGAGTTCGAGGCCCACATACCCGCCGCCCAACACAATCACGTGCCTCGGCAGATGTTGAAGATCGAGTGCTTCGATATGAGTCATCGGTTTTGCGTCCGCGAGGCCGGGAATGTCCGGCATCATCGCGCGCGATCCCAGATCCAGAAACAGTCGATCACCGGTGACCGTCCGACGACCTCCGTCGTTTAGGTGCACTTCCACAGTCTTAGGAGCGATAAAGTGAGCCTCGCCGCGGATCAATTCGGCTCCGGTCGCTTTGAAGCGATCGAGATGAAACTGAACTTCGCTCTCGACCATCTTTCGCTTGCGGTTGAAAACCCCTTTCATGTCTGTGGATACTGGACCCGTTTGGATGCCGTACTCGGCGCCGTGCCGCGCAAACCAATTCGCCTTTGCGCTCCAGATCACATTCTTGCTGGGCAAGCACGCAATGTTAGGGCACGATCCGCCAATGTATTTCCGCTCCACAACAGCCGTGCGGTGACCAGCTTGGGCCAAGTTCCATGTCAGGTGCTTGCCCGCCTCGCCACTGCCGATAACAAGGATCTCGTAATGCTCTATCTCAGACATTATTCTTCATCTCCTTAGACAGGGCTCATTGCTCGACGAGCTGTTGCCCGCCGTCGATGTCGTAAGTGCCGCCTGTAAGGGCTGTGTTGGTCATAATGTGCACGGCGAGCGCGGCTATGTCGGCCGGGCCAACGACGCGCCCGATCGGCAGCGTAGTGCGGAGTTGCTCGCGGCGGGCATCAAGCTGATTGCCGAGCAGAGATGCCGACAATGGTGTGTCGACAAACCCAGCGGCGATGAGGTTGACGCGGACCGGCGCGATCTCGAGTGCCAGGTCTCTCACTAACGCTGGCATTGCGGCCGTCAGAGCGCCGATCAGCGCCATTCCCGGCGCGGTGTGGCGGCCGCCGGTGCCGCCCATGAAGAGCAGCGTTCCTCCCGCACGAACCTTTTTCCTCGCCATGCGAGCCACCTGCATGGGCAGGAAAAGATGGGCCTCCACGTCTCGGCGCGCCTTGTCAAAGTCGAACTCGACCAACTTCGCATAGTAAGGGCCGGGACCGGTGAGAAGAACGTGATCAATCCGAGCCGGCAACTCGTTGAAAAAGCGCTCCAGTTGAGCGAAGTCGGTAGCGTCAAAGGCCGCGGTGTGCTGTGCGCCAAGCTCGCTAGCTGCGCGCCGTAGGCTCTCAGGATTACGGGCGGCGAGGACGAGCTTCGCTCCCCCATCACGGGCCAGTCGAGCGGTTTCGAGGCCGATGCCGGCGCTACCGCCGATCACAACGACGGTTTGGCCGAGAAGTTGCGGTTCGCGTTGCAGGAGAGAGGACCCGGTGGCGGTGCTCATAATTCCTCCAATCGGCTTTCAAAGTGCGTACGTTTGTCCAACCCCAGACTCGGCCGGGATCGACCCGACCACTCGTCTCCCGAGCGATCGTTCGAAGTCGCTACGTCGGCAGCGCCGCCCCGCTTGCCTCCGCCACCATGTAGGCGGCATACCAGTCCGGCCAGTTTGCGTCGCGCTGCCCGGTGCGCTTCTCGTGCTCGCCGTGTGCGGCCTCTGCGCGCCGAAACGCGCTCGCCAGGTCATTGGCAGATACGAAGGTCATCGTTATGCCGTCGATTCTGCCGGGAAGTCGCGTGGTGATTTCCTGAAACAGCCAGCCGTTGCCGTCCGGGTCACGGAATGAAGCGAACGACCGATAGCTACTATGCGCGGGATCGGGACCCTTAACCCGGATCCGCCCGAACAGGTAGGGCTCGTCAGGGCCAGCGTAAACATCGCCGGCGCCGTGGAACACCTCGCTAACCTTAACGCCGCGACGGAGCAGATTCTCGCGGGCAGCCGCGATGTCGGCAACGATCAAATAAAGACCTTGGGCTGAGCCGGGAGCCGCCGCTGTGACGTTCTTGCCGAAGATGATCGAGCAGGCGGAGCCTGGTGGGGTGAATTGAATGATGCGAAAGTCATTGTTGTTGTCGTAGTCGGCGTCGAGCCGCCACCCAAGCCTTGAGTAGAACTCCTTTGCACGGTCGACATCCGCAACAGGGATGACCACGACTTCGAGCTTCATATCGAGATCTGCAACGCTCGTGCTTTTCGTCCCTTCGTCTTTGCTTACGTCTTTCGTGCTCATCGCTGACTCCTGTCTCGTGGGAATGGCGACTGTCCTCATAGCGCGGAAATGCGAGCTGCCGACGGAAGTGCCCCGACCCTCAACATCATTCTCAAGCGCCGCTTCCCGCCTGCTTCTTAGCCGGTCGCCGCATCGGCGTCACCCCTACCTGCTCCTCCGCCGTATACGGCGCGCCATAATACGGGAAATCCTTGCGAATGCGCCCGCGATCGGGAGCAAGTCCATCGACAAGTGGCGTGTTGGCCGCCAGCGTCAACATCACATCCAGCGCATCGTCACCCAGCGCGCGTCCATTGAAGCTGGCCACCTCAAATGCTGCTGGCGTTCCAAGCTCGTAGGGCAATGTATCCGGGCAAAGCCGCTCAGCAATCCGCATCCCGTACTCAGCCGGATTCGGCGCCGAGCCAGCATAGGTCGTCATCTTCTCCGCAAAATCCGCAATCGACTTCGCGAAGCGCTCTAGGTCTTCAGACGGAACCGACGCATTGAATTGTTCTTTCAGCTCTGGATCGCTCGGAGGGCTCAGGAAGAGATGCGTAACCATAGGCAGGCCCCAGCGCGAAACTTGTACCTCGGGCGCATGACCAAACAGCGAGATCGTCGCCCATGCGTTGATTTTCCCCTTCCCAATCAGTTCGCTCGGCATTTCCAGCACAATCGCCGTAACATTCCGCCTCGCAAAGGGATTCTGCTGATTTAGAAGTGCGTCCCGACCGTAGCGCTGGTCCTGGTAGAAAGCGGTCATAAATGCGCCGAATCCAGTATTGGCCGCGAATACATCTGGAGCGATCCCAACATACGCACGAAGATCCGAATTAGTCGCGACCGAACCGGTTTCACCCTCAACCAGACTCTCCCCAGCGTCGCCACGAAGAGCGCCGTCACCTGTTGCCTTCCGCACCACAAACGGTTGAATATGAGTATGCTCACTGCCACCTCCGTGTCGTGGTTCACCAAACCTGAATTTGAACGTAACCTCTTCCCGCGCATCTCCGTTCAGGTCGAACCGGAACGCGTAGAGCCCTTCTGGATGAAGCGTATCCGGAGCCGATAATCCCACATCCGGATTCACGGTCATCGCCATTACCGTCTTGCCCGAAGGGCCGTCAAATAAATAAAAGTCGCAGAGGTTGAGGCTCGGTTCTTCCTTCGCCAGTTTGGTATCGAAATGATGTGACATACAGAATCTCCTTGAAAAGCATAATTCGGCACTCTCAGGTGGTGGACTTTAAATTCCGTCGTAGCGTGAATACCCACTCTTTGTCCAATAGTCCGGCGTAACTATTCTCTGCGGTCAGCCGCGAAGAACGGCAGCTCCGAAGGGCGCACCCGTCAGGCCGCCATCCACCACCAGCTCGACCGCGTTGATGTACGACGAATCGTCCGAGGCAAGAAAAAGCACAGCCTTGGCCAGATCTTCCGGCTCGCCCCAACGGGCAAGTGGAACCGTGGAAGAGAAGAAGTCGGAAACTTTTGCGGATTCCTCTGCCGTGGCATTGGCGCGTGGCCCGCGCTTCCAGATGGGAGTTTTCGTCGCTCCAGGGGCCACCACGTTCACGCGAATTTTGCGCGGTGCAAGGTCTGCGGCGATGGATCGCGCCATCGAGACGAGTCCGCCTTTCGTGGCAGCGTAGGCAGCCAAGCCTGGTTGACCGAGATAACTTTGCACCGATCCGTTGAAGATGATGCTGCCGTTGTCAGTCATGAGAGGAGCGGCTGAATTGACGGTAAAGAAAGCACCGTTGAGGTTGGTGTGGACTACCTTCTCGAAGATGGCTTCGTCGGTCGTGCCAGTCGGCGTACTGCCAGAAATACCTGCATTGGCGAAGACGATGTCAAGTTTGCCAAAGTCTTTGGAGAGTTCGGCGAAGAGCTTCTTGCGGTCTTCCGCCACCGTGACGTCGGCGCGATAGCCGCGCGCTTTCGATCCCAGCTCGGCGACCGCTTCATCCAGTGTCTTCTGGTCCCGGCCGGTAATCGCGACCTCAGCGCCTTCTGCAACGAAAAGGCGGGCTGTGGCCAGGCCGATGCCACTGTTTCCGCCGGTGATGAGAGCCTTCTTGCCTTTAAGTTTCATGATTCCTCCAGGAACCCGCGATCGAGAGCCTCGACATCTCGCGGGGAGCGACATCGCTCCCCGCGGAGTCGTTCATTGCGGCAGCTCTTAGCCTGACTGCTCCGCCACCATGTAAGCGGCCAGATGCGGAGGACGGCGCCCCGTTGCGTAGCAGTGGTCTGGGTCATCAGGTCCTCCTTTTGAGTAGTCTGGGACTCCTCCGGACCTGGCGATTATTTTTTTGGGTCGGCTGGGACAACCAACTCCGTCGGTTGGTGGCGAAGAGCCTAACACAAAATGTACGTCGGGAGCATTAATTTGGCTCGCGGAACGCGATGGATTCTCAGCTGTCAGATGACGGGCCCACTCGGAAATTGAGCCCTCGTTGAATCACATGGGCTCTAAGTCCGTTCGGGGAAGTCGCGATTAGGATCGCTCGCTACTTATGTGCGACCCAGGGATGATCCACTTCGCTGGAAAACGCGCTATTCGCTGAAGTGCCAGAGTAGTCAGCGCGGTCTCGATGCAAACCGCAGTGCCAATCACCGAATATGCTGCTTAAAGACCAACTCTTCGGGCATAACGCCGAAAGCCGGATGGAGTATCCGGCTTTCGCAAAACACTTACAAAATTGGTTGCGGGGGTCAGATTTGAACTGACGACCTTCGGGTTATGCGATCTGACTCAGCTTTCGCTGAGAGTCGGACTGTACCTTCATCCCGTGTAAGGGGATGCTCGCCATCCAGTCTCTACGCCTTCCTCGATCTTCCGAGGCTTGGTTCGGTATTGCCATACCCGAACAGGGGGTTTAGGTTCCACCGACTTTGACGAGTGATCTTCCCGCACATTGCTGTGCGGACGCCCATTTTGCCGAGCCGGACTTGAACCATCCCGCTTAACGGGTTATGAGATTGAAGGTCACTCTCTAAGTCCCATTGATTTGATTGCCCTTATAGCAATGAGACCCCCGAAAAACCTACAAATTGGCCGAGTTTTGGACCCCAGTTGGACTCTGGAATTGCGAGGTCAGTTCAACGAAAGCCGACTTTCCAGCCAAGTGGCCGCTGGGACGTTGCACAGGGACCGCTTAAAGCTGTGTAGTCTTAAAACGACAGTCTGTGCAACCATTGTTGGGTTTCACCTCAACGAATAGCCGACTTTTGGTAGTAGTTTCCAGATTGCGGGGCTAGTCGAGCGACCGTTTCGCATAAGGTGCAGCCGGGTTTGCTAGATCAATTCTGCCTTTACCAAGCGATCCCACCGCCTACCAACCGGCCCATGCGCTTCGAATCGCTTAGCATCGAATTCATCGCTGGGAGGCTCCGTTCCGCAGGAAATAGTGCTGATCTGCCTTTCAGTGCCGCCTGGCAACATCTGCGGCAAGACTTAGAATTACTTCCAAATACGTTCTACCGTGCGCCTTTCTCATTGTCCCGACTGTGCAAATTTATCCGTGATTTGAAGAATTTATTCTGTATCGTACCTGACAAGAGGCTTAGCAGTCAGGTACGCTATACCCAACGATCAGGCGGCTCTTCTAACTCCACGGAGATTCTCGCGTCTATTGTCCAAGCCGTTGCCGTTCTGTGGAATGTCCGAGTTGCCTTTTCGAATTTGCCAAGACAGGCGACAAGCTGTCTGGCTAGGATTTTTCGGCAAGGACCCAAGACGCCAATGATGGTGTCTAATTCAGTAGTAGCTCGAATCAGAGTGCGTTGGCCGATCCATACACCACAACTCCGGTGGTTCAATACGTGGCATCGGTCGTCGGCGGTTATTTGCAAGGGTGGGTAGAGGCAGGGTGCGGCGGTGCATCATACGTGTTTTATACTCGGGTGAACTATGAACTGGCTGAAGCGCCTCTTCCTGCGTCGACGCTTGTACGATGAACTGCACCAAGAGATCACTTTCCATCTCGAACAAAGAATCAACGAACTGGTCGCCAGCGGCATGCCAGTCAAGCAAGCCACCGCCGCTGCTCGCCGAGAATTCGGCAATGTCACGCTGATTGAAGAGCGCTGCCGTGAAGTTTGGCAGTGGCCAACGCTGGAAAGTATTTGGGCAGACATGAAACTCGCAGCCCATCAACTTCGCAGATCGCCAGTCTTCACGATCACAGTGGTCGCAACATTAGGGCTGGGAATTGGCGCAAATTCGGCGATTTTCTCTGTGATTAATTCCGTGCTCCTCAAGCCCCTTAGCTATCCGGAGCCGAACCGCATCGTTCAGTTCTTGCTGACATTTCCGGAAGGTCCCCGGCCCAGTGCTTCCATATCCGACTTCCGCCTTTGGCAGCAACAAACGCAAGCATTTGAGCAAGTCTCCGCTTACGATTTCGCAGCGAATGGCATAACTTTGGCTGGCGAACCGCCCCAACAGGTCCGAGGGATCCATGTCACTTCCAACTATTTTCAGTTGTTTGGCGCTCCGATGTTACTGGGGCGCACGTTCACTGCAGAAGAGGCCAGCCCGGCTGGCGGTACAGTCGTCGTCCTTAGCTATGGCCTCTGGAAGGGCAGGTTCGGCGGCAACCCCGATATTGTTGGAAAGTCCATCTCGTTAGACAACGATTCGTACACAGTGCTCGGCGTTACAGGGGCAAGTTTTCATTGCGATCCTGCGGCAGATCTCTGGATTCCTTTTCAGTTTGCTCTCAACAGCGACGATTCCGCCCACTACTTCCAGGTCACCGGTCGTTTGAAACCGGGCATCTCTCTTGAAAAGGCCAATGCTCAATTGAAGTTAGCGGCGGCGGAAGCCTTGCGAAGCTATTCCTTTTCTGACTCCAATCTCGGCTTTGCCGTGAAACCTCTCCGCGACATGATTGTCGGCGATGCGCGCTCGTCGCTTCTGGTGATGGCTGTGGCGGTTGCCCTCGTTCTTCTGGTTGCCTGCGCAAACGTGGCGAATTTGCTTTTGGTTCGCGCTACTGGCCGAACACATGAGTTCGCCATCCGCTCTGCACTGGGTGCCGGGCGCATGCGCATCGTCCGTCAGCTCCTCACAGAAAGTATTGTTCTGTCCTTGATCGGCAGCACCCTGGGAGTCGTGCTGGGCCTGGTCGGGGTACGCGCACTCTTTCTTTTGAATCCTGGCAATCTGCCGCGAATCGGAGAAAGCGGTGCTATCGTCGATATTGATTGGCGAATACTGGCATTCACCGTCGGGCTCTCATTGCTTACCGGCATCCTGTTCGGGCTCTTTCCAGCTCTATCTGCGTCGCGGCCGGATCTCAACAGTGCCCTCAAAGAAAGCGGAAATCAGCAGGGCGTTGGTGCTCGACATAACCGCCTGCGCTCATGGTTCGTCGTTGCAGAGATGTCTCTGGCTGTTGTGCTTCTCATCGGAGCGGGGCTCTTGATTCGCACCTTTGTCGCACTGCGTGCAGTGAAGCCTGGCTTCGACTTCTACAACGTGATGACCCTGGACCTGTCGCTTCCGGAGAGCCGGTTTGCGAAGACCGATGACGTGTCTCGTCTTGTGAACAGCGCTCGCCCTCGTATTGCCGCCATTCCCGGCGTAGAGGATTCCGCCATGACGTGCTGTCCGCCGTTCGCAAGTAGATTCGGCCTTCCTTTCACAGTGGTTGGTCGCTCTCTGGAAGATTCTTCCAGCACGGACGCCCAATGGACGTACGTGTCCCCAGGATACTTCGATGTCTTCAAAATCCCTATCTTGAGTGGGCGCAGTTTTACGGAGCAAGATGACGAAGCTGCGCCTCCCGTGGTTCTCATCAACGAAGCAATGGCAAAAGAGTTTTGGCCAAATCAGAATCCGATGGGTCAACAAATTGTCATTGGCAACGGCTTAGGCCCCAGATTCAAGGATGTACCCCGGCAGATCATCGGCATAGTCGGAAATACCCACGACGTTGATTTGAGCACACCTCCTGCCCCTGCGATGATCATTCCGCAAGCGCAAGTGTCCAATGACATGACAGCTTTCTGGTCGCAGTTTGGCCCGGCCCATTGGCTGGTGCGCACACGAATAGCGCCGCACCAAACGGCACCTCTCATTGCCAAACAACTGACGGAAGCGAGTGGCGGCCTAGCCGCAGGGCATATCCGCTCGATGGGTGAGGTAATTGAGCTGCCCATTAATCTACGGCGTCGTGTCCTATTCCGTTGCTCAGCGCAGCCGCGAGATCGGTATTCGCATGACCCTTGGCGCTGGTCGAACCGATATTCGTAATTTGGTTTTGCGCCAGGGAATGCAATTGGCCATCGTGGGAGTCTCGATTGGAGTATGCGCATCATTCGGTCTTGCGCACTTCATTGCCAGCCTTCTTTTTGGCGTTACCACGTGGGATCCACTGGTGTTTCTATCTGTGCCATTGCTGCTACTCTGCGCAGCCCTTCTGGCCGTATGGCAACCCGCGCGCCGAACAATGCGGATTGACCCGATACTAGCCTTGCGCTACGAGTGAGCCCACGGGGTTTTTGCTAAAAACGGGCTGAACAACGGCGCTGATCAACTAGCCCCGCTGATGCCAGACAAGGGTCTGATTGCGGAGGGCGATGGAAAAGTCACGAGCAAGGTGGGTTGTAGTTCAAGATGCCTGGTCGTTAATCGGGAGGCAAGTAAGAAAATCCGAGTTCGTACCGCCAGCGGATGCAATTTCCCCTGTACTTTGCCCGTCCCCGATAACAGTAGCAAGGAATAACCAACCCTTTTTGGCAGAGCTATCATCACATGTCCAAGTTTGCGGGGTTTTGTCCACCTAGCACATCGGCAGAGGCAACTTTATGAAAAAACTCCTTCTTCTGCTTCTTTTGTCGCCTGTCGCATCACGTGCCCAAAGTCCGTTCGATGGCGGTTGGATTTTTGATGAAGACACTGTGCAGCAGTCTGAGAAACCGAAACCGGTGACGTATTTAGTTGGCAAAGGCATGCTTCACTGCTCTGACTGTTTTGCAAGTCCGGAAATCAAGGCAAACGGGCGCGACCAGAAGGTCCATGAGACGAGCTACTGGGACACAGTGAGTGCCCGAATTGTGGATGCCTTCACCGTTGAAATCGTCGCCAAAAAAGCCGGGAAGACGATGTTCACGGAAGTTGATACAATTTCTCCGGAAGGAAGTACATTGACCCAAGTGGTGAAAGACACCACGGAAGCACAACCGGTCGAAAGTGAGACACTCAGCAAACGAGTTGAACAAGCACCCAGCGGCTATCACCTGCTTTCCGGCTCATGGCTGTTCTACAAGAAAGGTAAGTCCAAAGTCGCTCCCAACGTTCCAGCGATTTCGTATAGGTGTACAGCGGATGGATTCAGTGCGTGGACTCCCCTTGGCGAGAGGTACGACGCAAAATTCGATGGCAACTTCTATCCGGTACAAGACGACCCGGGCCACACGATGACCTCCGTCAAGCTCCTAAGCCCCACGGAGGTCGAGATAACATCCAAACGCGGAGAGAAAATCGTTAGCGTTCTTCATCTTTCTGTGATGCCCGACGGTAAATCCATTCATGCCGTTTTCGAGAACAAAGAAAACAACACCACATCCAGCTACCAACTGCAGAAACTGCAGTGATATGACAACTGATTCACTAAATCCAGGTCAATCACAAGATCGGAAAGGCTAGGGCTAGTACTTTAAGTTTCCGATTTTTTGGCGTTAATCAGGCGCGGTGGCCAATTGTCCACCGCTTAAAGGTCCAAGAAGCAGCAAGCAGGAGAGGACCCACCGCTAACCAAAATGAGAATCCCGGTCCCTTGGCAGGCAACCAGAAAAACACGCATGCGGTGAGGGCAATCCTGTCGAATGTCGTCGGTTTATTTTCCCGAAACTGAAACACAAGAAGAAGAAGCGCCACACAATAAACCAGGAACTCGATTCCTCCGCGGCGGGAATTGATTACGTTGAAGTGAACGGGATACAGATTTTTCCCAGTCGTAACCAAGAAGAGACTTTTGAAGATTCCCGCTAGCGCAATTCCACCAAGCAATAGGAACCATACATGAGCGGCAAAAAAAAGAGTTACTGCGGCAAGCACCAATTCGACCCATCCAACAATTTGATGGCTATTTGCCGCGTCAGAGACTCTGCGCCATCCGTCACCCATCAACATGACTGCAATCAGGAACAAACCGAGACTGCCACCCAATTGAAGTCCACTGATGATTTGTTCCTTGGTCGTCCTGTACATAGGCTCAGGCTCTGCGAGATACAGCCGATTCTAAGACGATAATCGGTGTCTGTGGCTTCTGATTCAATCTTTGTGCCTGATTAGTCCGGTTACCGGAAAGATCCTGCTAGTACTGATTGGCAGCGTTTGACGTTTGTTCGGCGACGCTGCAACGCCCACCCTCTGAGTCCAGAAATTGTGCAAGCGTTCCTCCGAAATCCTGCTTTGTCGGAGGCATGCTGAACTGCACACGTTTCGCTGCCATTTCCTGGTGGAATCTTTCCAGGTTGGGCACATTAAAGCCGAGTTCGACGGTTCCTGCGGGATTTTTTTCCGACGCAGGATGTGAGCCCAAAGACGTTTCACCAGTCGAGAATTCGCTCCAACCGTGCGACTGGAATTTCAGTGGCAGGCCGAGCACGTCGCGGTAAAACCTTACGGCACGATCCATATCAGCCACGAACTCGATTACGTAGTTGAGTTTCATCATCGCTGCCCTCCAACGGTCGATCTCAGCTTTGGAGTCGAGAATTGTGTTGAATTAGTTTGAGTGGTTTAATTGCCGCCGCAGCGTTTCCACCACTAGACCGACCAGTGTATATGTGGCGATGTTTGCAGCAAGCGCCGAATAGATGCTCACGGGATAATGCGAGCCGACAATCGCAATGGGACAGGTTAGCCGAACAAGAGTGGACACCAGAGGTGCAATTGGCAGGTCCTTGTTGGCCATGAAGAAATAAACTGCCCACCCACTCGCAACGAGAAAACCAGCCGCCGCCCATATTGCGATTCGGCATTTCATGCTGCACCTCCCGTTCTTCTAGCCGAATAATCTCACAAAGTCCTGCATCTGTCAGGCTAAGTCCCGATGTCGCCTTACCGGTAACTTGGGTCCAAGCACCTCAGCCAGCCGCCACTGTATTTGAGGAAAAAGAAGAAGCAGACTGTAATTCTATTTCCCGCCTGCCGTGGGCTAATGAACACAGAGTTTTCCCAGCAATTCGCCACGCTGACCACGGTTCTGGCTCTCATTCGGGTTGATCTAGCGACCTGAGGAATTCTTGGAGTGCGGCGCGGTATCGCTCGGGCGCAATGAGGGAGGATTCCTCGTGACATTCGCCATCGATCCGCGGAAAACGTTTGGGCGATGGCGCGGCGTTGTAAACCTCCTGGCCAAATTGGAAGGGCAGGACGGGGTCCTGTGTACAGTGAACGACCAAGATAGGAGAGGTGATATGTCTCAATTTGGATATCGTATCAAACTGGGAGTGAACGAGAAGACTTAGGCCGGATAGAAACCAAAAAATCTTTCTGGCCGCCCGAGACGCAGAGGGAAGTGGGGCTTCGAGGATCAGACCACCCACTTTATGGTGGGCGGCAAGGTCGGCAGCAACGGCGGTAGCAAGAGATTGGCCAAAGGAGACTATGGACTTGGGCTCGATGCGTTTTTTGCTGACTAGGAACTGATACGCCGCTTCGGCATCGAGGTAGAATCCACCTTCGCTGGGCTTGCCTCCGCTGTGTCCATAGCCGCGATATTCCACGGCTAGGATGTTGGCAGGTGTGTCACGGAGGAACTCGTAGGTAGGGGCGTGGTTGGCAATGTTGGAGGCGTTGCCGTGAAATGCGAGAAAAGTGATAGAAGGTTGTTCATGGCAACTGTGGGGACTTGCTGCGGAGAATTTTCGCAACCCAGTCCGAGTGTGGGATACCACACTCCGAAAGAGTCTTGAGTTCTTTTTCAAGATCATACTCCACGCGCCGAATTGTTGGTTTGGTGTCATCCATCAAAAGGTATGCAGCACGCGCGTCTCCGTCGTACGAAAGGCTCACACTGCCCGTGTTGACGACGAGCATTTGAATGAATAACTTACGTGTTTGCAACAGGCTTGATGGTTCGATCCCCACCGCCCCTACCAAAGGTCCTGTTGAGTCTGTAGCCTTTGCCTCCCGTGGATCTTCTATATGGTGCACCCGCCGACAGGTTCTAAGGGCCTTGCAGTCGAAGAGGAGCCTCTGCCTCAGCGCATCCGCAGCGCAGGCAAACCCGTGAAAAGCTATTATTGGTTCGACACAATAAGCTAATAATGGTACAACATAAAAAGCTAATTACCGTACAGCGCAATAAGCTAGCGGAGGACGCAGCTGATGGCCACGCCGCCGAAAAAACTCGCCGCATCGCTCGATCTGCTGGAAAAGCTCCAGGCCGCCGGCGGCGCGGCCGCAATCCGCGCGCGCGACCTCACGCGCACGCACCGGGAGCGCCTCATGGCCGCCGGGTTTCTGCAGGAAGTCATTAAGGGCTGGTACATCCCGAGCCGTCCCGACGACGTCAGAGGGGAGAGCACGGCCTGGTACGCTTCCTTCTGGCGTTTCTGCGCCGCCTATCTCGATGAGCGGTTCGGCGCGGACTGGTGTCTTTCGCCCGAACAATCCCTGTCGCTGCACGCGGGGAACTGGACAGTGCCCCGCCAGTTGATGGTGCGGTCGGCGCGCGCGCGCAATAAAATTACAAAACTCCCGCACGGCACGTCGCTGTTCGACCTGCGCGCCGCGCTGCCGGACGCGGCCGACCACGCCGAAAAAGACGGCCTGTGTCTGTTCTCGCCCGAGTCCGCGCTGATCAAATGTTCGCCGGGATTTTTTACAAACCATGCGACGGACGTGCGCGCGGTGCTGCCCTTGATCCGCGATGCTTCGCCGCTGCTTGAGCGCCTGCTAAACGGCGGTCATACGGTGATCGCCGGCCGTCTCGCGGGCGCGTTCCGCAATATCGGCCGCGCGCAGATCGCCGACGAAATCCTAAAAACGATGGCGGCCGCCGGCTACGACGCCCGGGAGAATGATCCCTTTGCCGACAAGCCCGCGCTCGTCTTTGCCGCCCGCGAGACGTCGCCCTATGTCAACCGCATCCGGCTCCTCTGGGGAAAAATGCGTGAACCGATTATCGGAAGGTTTCCGAAAGCGCCCGGATTGCCAAAGAATATCCACGCCTACATGAAGCGCGTCGACGACGCGTATGTCACTGATGCCTACCATTCGCTGTCGATCGAAGGTTACCGCGTCACGCGCGACCTGATCGAGCGCGTGCGGACCGGAACGTGGAACCCGGCCGCGAACGAGGGCGACCGCGAACAGCGCAACGCCATGGCCGCGCGGGGCTACTGGCTGGCCTACCAGTCGGTGCAGGGAAGCGTGCGCCGGGTCGTCGAAGGTGCGAACGCCGGCGACGTCGCCGCCGCCGACCACCGGAACTGGTACCGCGAGCTGTTCGCGCCGAGCGTGACGGCCGGCATCCTCAAGCCCGGCGATCTTGCCGGATATCGCAACGGCCCGGTATATATCCGCAAATCCATGCACGTGCCGCTGAACCGAGAGGCCGTGCTGGACACGATGCCGATACTGTTCGACTTGCTGCGCGCGGAGACGGAACCGTCCGTCCGCGCAGTGCTTGGACATTTTATATTCGTCTACATCCATCCTTATATGGATGGCAACGGCCGCGTCGGCCGCTTCCTGATGAACGTCATGATGGCATCCGGCGGCTATCCCTGGACTATCATCTCCGTTGAAAACCGCACCGCCTACATGCACGCCCTCGAAAAAGCGAGCGTCGGCGAGGACATCGCGCCGTTCGCTGATTTCGTCGCGGGACTGGTGGAGAAACGCCTGGCCGGCGAGCCTCTGCCGGCTCTCCCGAAAGGCTCCTAGAACACATTCACTGCGATGTGGCTTGCCACGCCTTTCCATAATGAGCAATGGCTTGGCCGTATTCCCCCATTCCCGCGCTGGTGTCCCCGGCAGCCAATTCCGCAACGGCTTGAGTGCATGAGGGCGGGGCGGTAGCGGTTGGGCTGGAGACCGTCGCGCAGCCTTTATCGTTGATGGCGACTGCGGCCAGCGTACGGTCTGCCGCAACCAAGTTATTGATATAAATAAGCTGTTTGGAATCGACAATGAACTCGCTCAGGCGGTCAACGACAGCCCGGTGCAGAGTGAAGACCTGGCTCCCGAGCTGCGGATTGAGATGATTGCCATCGCTCCCAAGCCACAGGTTTGGGTTGAGCGATTCCGTTAGCGGCTCGATCACAGCGATCCGCAATTTGACCACTGCAATTGGAAAGAGCAGGCTGGTTTGAAAGCCGATAAATTGGGCCTGCGACCCCATCACCATTGTGAACGGCGAAACGGCCTCATACGCCCCGATAGAGCAGTGGGATGGACGGAGGTACCCGCGCTGGTCGGTCGAGGGACAGAGGGAGGGGAATGCGGTTCCGATCGCCGCGCTACCCGTGCGGAGCGCCATCGTCCACGTCGGGCCACCGTTATTCTCCAAAATCCCGAGCACCGGGTTGCCATACGAACCAACGCAACTGGAGTCAGAGATTGGCCAGCGCAAATTCCCACCACCATCTATAACGGAACCGGAGCAGTTGACTCCACCGGACCCGGCGCCTCGCAGAATCGTGTCCTGCAGAGTCAGCGTTCCCAAGTTGACCACGTTGGGGGAATCGGCTGTGCCCGTGTTCGCCAACGTGGTGTTAGTCAGGATCGCCGTACCTCCGCTATCGTTGTAGATGCTGCTGCCGAGATTGCCTGAAAATGTACTATTTAAGACACTCGCGTTGGATCCCGGGTTGAAGATGCGGCCGCCCAAGACACCGGAGCCATTCGCGTTGGATCCCCGGTTGTAGATGCCGCCTCCCACCAGACCAGAGTTGTTGTAGAAAACGCTGTTGGCCACCTGCAGCGAACCGCCGTTACTAGAGATGCCGCCGCCCTCGTAAGACTTGTTTCCCTGAAAAGTGCTGTTGGTGACCGTCAGGTCTCCATTGTTGTAGATGCCGCCACCGCTAGCGATCATAACGAGGCTTCCTAATTGCCCACCCGCTGAGTTGTTGTTGAAGCTGCAGTTGGTAACCGTCAGTTCCCCATTGTTGTAGATGCCGCCACCGTTGGCCGGCGTACCCGTGTTGCCTTGAAAGGTACAGTTGGTCACATTTACTGTCCCGTTGTTGAGGATGCCGGCGCCGCCGGCGCCGCCCAGGCCCGCGATGCCATCGGCAACCGTGATATTATTCAGGCTGAGCGTTACCCCGGAATTGACTACAAATACCTGCACTTTCCCGCCGCCGCTGACGGTTACGTTCTGACCGCTTCCATCGATACTCGTGTCAGCCGAAACGAGGATGGTGCCGCCCAGCACTGTAATGGTCCCGCTGCAACTGAACGTTACTGCGCCGCCACCAAATAGTGCGGCTTTCAAGCCGGGTTCGTTGCAGGCGCTGACAACACCACCAGCGCGCGCCTGTGGGCATGCAAGAGCCAACGCGATCAGCACCAGCACCGCCGAGAGAGACCTGCCATCTATCCGCGAAAGCATTCGATTGGTCATGATCCCTCCTCTGTTCTCATTATTCACCTTGAGCTATCAGCTTCCCGCGCTGGTTCTGGGGATCGTACATCGGAGTTCTTTACTGACATGTGAAATAACGCTCGGCTTTTCTATTGCACAGCTGATTCCTTCTCGCCGGATTGATACGTCCAACGCCTAGTACTTCCCGCAGAACTCCGGTGATCCTGGCAGTGCAGACTGCGCAGTGTTAGAGCTGATTTATCTGAAATTGCAAGCAATGACAATACACTGGAGATAATCAGACAGTGATCCTCGGTGAATTTTCCGAGTGCGCTAACGTCCAGAAATCAATAGATATATTCTGAGTAATCTCCAAAAGGTATTTCGCGAGCCCTTTGGGGGGCTCGTTCACGTGGCCATCGGGCCGTCAACTCCTTCTGGCTATGTGCTGGTTAGTCGTCTGATTTCCTCCTTGTGGAAAATCGCAGAGTAGTCGAAAAGATCCGCACCCGGGTTGTATCCGTTGATTTCAAGGACTTCGGAGACAAATCGGCGTCCTGGCCGGCGCTCGATATGAATGACAAGGTCGACGGAGTCACCGATGTTGGTCTTGATGGCGCGGTATGGCATTTCGATACCGCTCTGTAATACACAAGTGGTGAACCGTGAAATTCCTTGAGCAGCAGAATTGGCGTGAACGGTCGAGATAGTTCCGCTGTGCCCGGTATTTAGGAGTTGAAGCAAGTCAAAGGCCTCGTCGCCTCGAATCTCACCCACGATGATCCGATCTGGGCGATGACGCAGAGTAGCTTTCAGAAGATCGCGAATTGTTACCGCTGGGAGCCCGTTCTGTTCTCTGCGTGCTTCGAATCGAAGCACATTCTGCTTGTGAATCTGTATTTCTGCGGTGTCCTCAATCAACACGATACGTTCCTGGTCGCCAATGAACTCCATCAATATGTTAGCCAACGTTGTTTTTCCACTCCCGGTACCACCACAGATAAGTATGTTCTTGCGCTGCACCACGAACTCCGCCAACTGCTTTGCGAGGTCCGGGGTGACAGTTCCTCGTTCAATGAGGTCGTTCATCTTGAATTTGTGCGAGTTGAACTTTCGGATGGTCAGAGCTACACCATGAATGCTGCAAGGCGGTATGACAGCGGCCACGCGGCTGCCGTCTGGCAGCCGTGAATCGAGGATTGGTTTCGCCTCCGAAATGTCATCACCTAGTCGCCTGGCAATGTTTTTGACAGCCACGATGAGAGACTCGGGAGTCAGTTTCACCCCGGGTACCGCCTGAAGGTACCCGGCTTTTTCAATGAAGATCCGCTCTGGCCCATTGACCATGATTTCGCTGATGTCTGGGTCCAGAATCAGATGTTGAATGGGGCGAAGGAACGGCAGGATGAGCTCGAATCCATTCATCAGAGTTGTCCGTCATCGAACTGGCGAAAATAAGATTTATTTACGTCATTGAAATGGGGCTTGAGATAACAAAACATCGGCGGCAATGGATCGAGCCCGTCATAAGCCAATGTTACGGATTGAGCGTTCTTTAATTCCATGAACGTCTTCATATCGAACCGGTAGTCGCGTTGCTGGCTGTAGGTTTTGGACGTGCTGATGTGGGCCTTGTCGGCTAGAGGCTTACCCGTCAGATAGCTGACTCTCGAATCGTGTCCGCTTTCCGAGATGTTGTAGTTGACCCGCCACTTCTCGTCCTGGCCGCAGAGCTCACTGGCAATCTTGGCCGAGAAGTCGTCGGATAGAGCCAGGAAGATCTTCGTCCGGAAAGTCTGCAGCAAGGTCCGCCAGGTTTCGCCTGGAAGGGTTGTTTTCAAGGAACTGATGCTTTGTGTTGCGACAACCGGGACACACTTTGCCTGCCGGGACAGGGTAAAGAATTTCTCATCGCCACTTGGCTCGTTCTCTCCGACTGTGGCGAAGTGATGATACTCGTCGCATATAAAGACAATGGGTCGCCAAGGTCTATCTGGCTTTGCGGCAATCTGAGGAATTCGATCCAGGACCGCCCGTTGGAAGTCCATCTTCAACATCACGCCGATTGCCCGCGCCAAGCCTGGGTTCATGCTCGCGGGAAAATTGAGTGCAACGACCTTGCCTTGCTCCAGCAGAGTTGCAATCGGCGGAAGGGGTTTGCGGCTCTTAGGGTTGAATTCACGGTTGCTATAGAGTTCCGCGGGCGGACAGAACGTCCGTTTCACGCGAGGATTGTCATCAAACAAGGAGAGGAAGACGGAGATGCCTTCGATGATGGAGGTTTGCAGCTTCTTATCCAGGTTCTTCCAATCACCGTTGTACCAACGCTTCACGGCCTCGAGTTGTTCTTTGCTGTCCTGGTCGACGGTGCTGGGCGGACGATCGTACTCCACAGTTGGCTTGACCCCTACCTTCTGAAGGACTTCCCTTGCTTCGGAAGAGTCTGCAACCCGATACACCTGGCCAGTTTCTTGAGTTTCAAAGCCGACTGCCTCAAGTTCCTTGGCATGCGGTTGGAACATCTCGCGCGAAACGCTGAGGATGCATTTGTCGAAGAGATTCTGCTCGGCCTGTCTCATCTTCCGTTCAAAAACGTTTTGGGAGATGGCCGACTCGTAGACATCAAACAGGGTGACGTATCCAAAGCCAACCTTATGCAGAATGATGATGAACTTGATGAGATTCGTGTACGCCTGTTGCCAGAATGGCTCCTTGCCCTTGCCAAAGAGGTTATTCAATAAGGATGCGATTCCGTAGGCCAGCGCGTAGCCGTCCAGGTCGTTATGGAGAGGGTTATAGGCCCACTCGGAATCCAGACTGATTTCAATGTAATCGTGTTCTCGACCATGTCGCGTCAGGATCTCCTTTACCTTATGGCAAAAGTCCCCTTTGACTTCGAGCACGAGTCCGCTTGGCTTCGTTTCAGGATCTGTTGCCCGATAACCCAGCAACTGGTCGGTAAACGGATACATACAGCAACTGGTCTTTCCACTGCCAACGGCGCCGATGATCATCGTGCCTGTAAATAGTCCGCGCTCCGGGATGACCAGCCAACTCGGTTTCTCTGCGGGGATCGGAAGACGTGGATTGTGGACTTCCCCCACGACCAGGCTCAACCTGCTACGTGTTTCCACAGCCGGACAAGGTGGCAGCGGCAGCGGCTTTCCGGGTCTACGAGGCCTCAAGGTAAAGATGTACAGCGCTGAGAACAGAAAGGAATACCCAAGATAGGGCGTGGTGAACAGCATCACTTGATAACAAGCTTTCAGCCCCGCATAGGTCCAAGGGTCTCGAACTGCGATCAAGCGAAGGTAGTATTCGTACCAGGTCTGAGGAACGATAGAAGCAGTTATGGGCCAGGGCATCTTGAAATACAGAGCCGTCCCCGTCACCAGAGCTAGCAGGACTGCAAGGAAGTTTTTCGAGTTGAGGACGCGTTGAATCATAGTGTTGTCTGCGCCGTCCTTACTCCAATCTTGGAAGTTGGAGCTGCAGGTTGAGGTGTGTCAGTAGTTGCCGTCGAACCTGCACGATTCTTTTCGAGCCACTCAGTGAACTCCTTGTCCAGTCGGAATAGACGCTTCAAGGATTCGCCAATGATGTACTCATGCGTTGCTCCTCCAAGAAAGGCCGCATAACGCTGAAGCATGGTGTGCGCCTGTTCGTCGAGACGCGCTGAGACTATCTTTTTCTCTTTCTTGGGTTCGACCTTTGGAATCAGGGCCATCTGTTGTTCTCCTATGACTAAATTGATTCAAAATTTCTGACTGCTCCTCCTAAAACTCTGCTGGCGACGGATCGAGGAAGTTTGCTGGACAACTTGGGCGGTAGCGACCCCCGGCGCCGAAGGCGTTGGGCGGCTCAAAGCCGCTCAAAGTGGGGTCGCTACCGCCCAAAAATCTTTTTTCCCTCGTCCCAATCCAGCCCTCCGTCGCCACTTAAATCCTTGCATCTCCGATCCTTGGGCTGTCCTAGCTGTGAAAATTAGGGTGAAAATGGAGGTGAAAATGGGTTTCTCACTTTTCCCGGTGAACTTTCACCCGACTCCTCGCTTGCAGGATAAAAAACCGCCAGTGAATCGCCACATTTCTGTGCTCGAAATGTCGACAAAACCAGGGATGTGGAACCGGTCGCAGAACGACTGACTTCTCCGTCGTTCAGCGAACCCGCAACCCATTTCTGGTACAGAGTCTCGAAGGCCTTGCCATGGAACTGACGCTTTGCTTCGTTCAAGAACACGACGTCTACCGCGGCTACCCGCTGCCTTGTTTCCCAGGCGCTTCGGACCCGAAAGTACCGGAGTAGTCCTTCACCCGAATTGCCGGCAAACCGCCCCAGGACGATGCGGGAGAACTCCGCTTCCGCTGCTCTGAACAAACGATCGGAGGGAGCGAGGTAGATGAACTCAAACCCCGGAAGGGACCGCAACATGGCCTCGTAAGCCTCCAGGTGCGTGATGAGCCCTTTGAGCGTCGGAGATCCTGCGTCAACATAGGTGAATGTGACCAGGGGCGAACCTGATGGAGTTTTCTTTACAAAGATAGGGAAGCGGTCGACGAAATAGCGCGTGGTCTTGCTCGTCGAAACCCTTGACGCGTACACGCGTGACGGCAAGAGATCCCCGCTCACCTTCATGACCGTCTCGAAGAAAGGGACCTTCTCGGCCTCTGTTTCGAGGTAGTCATAGTCCAAATTCGAAAGCACAAAATCCAGCGTAATCAGCCGCGTCTTGATGTAGTCGAGGTGGTGCCGCCGGCGCGTCCGAAGATCCTCGCGCTCGATGGCCTTGAAGACCGTCCGCGAGAAGACGTGGTACACGCGACTCTTGCCCTGGTAGGCGTGGTAGCTCGCATGTTCCTGCGTCAGGAGCTTGGTCAAGAAGCTCTGTGAGTGCTTGCCGGGCTTCCCATCCGAGAACTCGAGAAACTGGCGGTGCGTGAAGTACCCGGAGTGGGTCGCGACAATATAAAGGAACAGGGCTTCTTCCGGCGTGTAGCCGGCGCGGACCAGGTTGTTGAGGTGTTCTTTTGGAGGATTCATATACTCAGAATCCTCTCAACCGTGTGAGTGTCCTGAAGCGCCCGGCGCACTCGTCCGGTATCGCCGCCACGCGCATAGAGGGTGAAGCCCGATTCAGCCTTGCTTCGAATGCCATCTCTTCGATAGTTCTCAGAGACCAGTTCCAGGTTTGCCCTCTCGAGCTGCTGCTCGCGTGTTTCAAATTCCAACTGGATGTCGGGCACATGGACTGTTGCACCGCTGAGGGTGAGTCCTTGCTCCTGGGCAAGCCTTTGGAGCCGGTCCCGTCGCTCCTCTTCTGAGAGACCCTTGCTGGCATGTCTCTCGCGCTGCACCATCGCTTTCAGCTCGAAATCGAGGCGGATCTTGAGGGGCTTACCGCCCTTCTCTCGGACCTCTTTCGCGGCCTGCTGGTAGACCTTGTACAGGTCGGCGTCATGGTTCGTTTCGCGCGCCTTTACGAAGCCGTGGTACAACCGTTGACCCTTTGGAAGACCACTCGCTTTCCTGGCAATCCGGTAGCCTTGTTCCGTCAGCGTGACGACCTTGCGAGATCGCTTGTGGGCGCGAAGGAGAGTCTTTTCTTCCACTAACCCTTGCTTCCGCAGATTGTCCATGTCCCGCTTCATCCGACCCTCATCGTCGCCATAGGCGAAACGGGAGAGGTCACGAACGTCTACCGTGCGGAACCTGCCGATGTCCGTCATGGCGGCGACCTCTGAGCCGCGCAAAGAGTAGGTTTTGTCCTTATGCCGGTAGGGAATCCTCTGGTCCGGTGACCGTTCCGCCGAGAGTTCAACATTCCGCTCGGTTCTTTCCTGCGAGCTTGTGGGCGATCCCTCTGCCGGCCCCCGGCCGACGGAAACATCCGTGGCGATGGGCTGTTGCCTGGGCTCTTCAGGTGACTGTCTCCCCTCGGCATTACGGCGGTTATCACCGTCAAGAATGTCCCACCGGCCCATCGTTACCGTCCCTCCCCGAAAAATGGCGGGAGGGCTCGAGGGCCTTCCGCTTGCAGCTGGTTATCAAAATGGGAGAGCTTTCTGCCCGTGTCCTTCAGCAGGAGTTTTCGATTGATCGCCAGAATGGCACCAAAGAGGTTCAACCCGAGGAGGGCGATGAAAACCACCATGCCGGCGCCACAGTGCGAGAAGAGAGCCCGTTTTGCTGGCGCAAGGAATGCGAGTCGTTTCATGAGACCAAACAGCACCAGAACCAATAACGTGGTGGTGGCAAATAGGGAAGTCCGGATCATCTGCTGAAGGCCTCGTCTTCACGGAAGTAGGTGATCGCGAGACCCAGTGGATTGGTCAGAATCTCTTCGTTCGGGACCCTGTCTCGGAACGCGAAGAGGAAACTCGCCGTATAGAGTTTCCGTTTCACGACCGAATGATCAACGGGCGAGTATTCAATCTCGAAGAAATCTACGGTGGCCTTGTAGGGTGCCTTGTCCATCGGTTCGATAACGACCTGCTGCACGTCGATATCGCGTTCGGGAGCGAGACTGTCGCCGAGAAATGCCCTGATGGTGCCTTTCTGTTTGAACTCCTGGATCGTGTCACTGGCCAGCTTTCCGTCGAGAAAGTACATCGCCTGGCTGAAGTCATCGTTAATGGTCGAGTGGTTCCGCCGGTAGTAGAGTTGGCAAAAGCGGGTCAGGAAATACTTGGTCTCCTTGTATTCGGGCTTGTAGGAAAGGCTTTCATAGCCGACTGCCTGCGCCCGCCCCAGCTCGTCAATGCGGATGACCAGAGGCCTGAAATGCTCAAGGGTCCGAACGACTTTCAGATTCAGGAGCACGAGGCCCAGGACAACGAGCGAGAGCACAGCAACGGCTATTTTCAGATATCCACCGGTGACAATGGCGGAAGCGTACTGCTCGAGGTAAAACTGCTTGGCCTCATTAAACGTGGTGTCGTTCTTCATGCCCCACCTGCCAATGCCACCGCAACCCGGTCGAACAACGCGACCGACGACACACCCGTGGTGCCAGTGAAGATATGGCTTGTAAGCGTTGGCACTTTAACGATGGCGTAGATCGCCGCAATGTAGGTGACGAGTAAGACAGGCGAGATCCGCAACAAGTCAGTCGCTGACATCAGACCCGTAATCTGGGCATGGATAATGCCGTAGGTGAACTGGCTGACGATGTACAGCACTCCTGCCGCGACCACCTGATAAAAGGAATATTGGATGAACGCCTTGAGCCAACCCCAGAACAGCCAATCCATTTGAGGGACGATAAAGAAGGGAATAAACACAGGCCCGAGCAAGATGCAGAGGGCGGTTGCGACCAGGCCGAACGCGACAATGATCAGGGCCAGAGCTTCGGTGACGACGGCGGCGAGCCACAACAGGGCATAAAGAAATGTCGCAATGGGTTGGGTGATTCCCGGTGCTTCAAGATTGTTCAAAACATAGCTCGTGTCATCCGCGATCCGCTGCGCGTTAGCCTGGCCAATCTGGTTCGAGAGGTACGCGGCTTCGTCCGTAATCAGATGGTGAAAATCGCGGCCAAAGCCGGGGATTGGCGTGTCGTAGTAGTTCACCATGGCGAAGCCAAAACTGATCATCAGGATCAGGCTTACAAAGTTGGCGAAGTGGAATCCGCCGCGATGCTCACCTGCGGCGAGCCCTGCCTTGATGCCGTACCAGGCAACCAGGATAGTGGCAAAGGCGCGGAACAGGTTCTGCCCCATGCCATCGAAGATGGCGAGGTTCTGCTGGACGAACGTATTGACGGCTTGAAGTACGGCATCAAAGAAGTTCATTGCATCTCCTGGGGTTCAGTCTTCCGGGTCCTTCGAGCCAACCTACGGCAGACGATAGCTGGTAATGCTTTGCGTCAGGTTGCTATTGAATGGTGTTAGGTTCTGGGTGGCCTGCTGTCGCATTTGAATGGCGTAGTTGAGGTTGGCTGCGTCGCTGTCGCGCTGGTGCTTAGCTTGGAGGATTTGCTGCTCAAGGGCGGCAACTCGGAGATTGTTGGCATCCTGGAGCGTGCGGAGGGTCAGGACGTTCGAGGCGTTGATCTTGTTCAGGACGCTGACCTCGGTATTGAGGGTGGGGTCGCCGGAAAGTGAGTCCTGTTCTAGATTCGCGATCTGCTGCTGGACGGTATGGGCGTTGCCGCGGATGTTGCCCACGGTCGTAAGCGCGGACACATTCGCACCATCCGCGAGTTCGAGCGAGGCATAGGCGGAGCGGAGATTGCCGGCATCGGTCGGATTAATCACGCTGAGGTCCGCTTGGCTGAAAGTCAGCATTGGAATGGCTGCCAACCGGTAAGCAGGCGCAACACTCTGAGCGCCTGCACCGTTTGCGGCACCTACCCAGGCCGAAGTGTTTCCATAGAGGTCATTGGCAGAGAAATTTCGCCATTGAGAGAAAGTCGCGCGGTAACGGGCAGGCATGTTTTCAAGGTTTCTCGACATCTGCAGTGCGAGGTTGTATTGGTTCAGGACCTGCTGATAGGTCTGTCTGAGCTGCGCAAGCTGTTGTACGAGTTGGTTGTAACGAAGGAGGGCGTTGGCATAGTTCGTTGGGTCGTAGACGATTCCACCCAATCCGAATTGAGCGCGGGAAACGGAGGGCAGGATGAGGATTAGAGCGATCAGAACGGCTGTCGTTGCTTTCTTCGTAATGCGTTTCATTCGAGTGTTTCTCCTTTCAACTGGCAATGCATGGACTTGCTACGAATGAGATTCAGGAAATGCTGCCTTGACGTTGGCAATACGCCGTTTACAAATCAGGTTGCATGGTGTGCTGGACGTAGTCCGGTAGCAGCAAATCTCCCGACAAATAGACCTTCACGCGATTGCCTTCGCGGATGGTTACCGTCGGCAGGATGTTCAGGAAACGGTCTAGGATTTGCATGGATGAGTTGGCAAGGCTCGAACCGAAACCGGCGCGTGCCTGATCGAACGGCGAATTGCTGAAGGTATTGCCCGTCCCGGCTTCGGCGATTCCGCCGAGTATCCCCACGGCCAGAGATGCCCCAAAGATCTGTAAATAATGGTTGTTCACCTTGTCGCGAAGAGCGGTTTCGCCAATCTGATTTAGCCCCTTGAATTCGTCGAGGTTGACCGAGAAGCCATCGGGCATAACCAGGCGATGGAAAAATACCGCCAGTCGCTGCTGCCCGAGAGCTTCGACCTTCTTCGTTTCCCCGAAAAACTTTGTTCCGGCAGGAATGAGGACGTGTTGGCGGTCATGGGAATAGACGTCATTTGTCACTAGGCAGTTCACGGGTCCCGAGAACGTTCCGTTCAGCCGATTGATCAGCAGCGTCTCAATAATCGTTCCTTCGAAGGCGACGTACCGTTTTCCGGCGAACGAATTGAACGTGGCAGGCACCGTGTCGTTGGGATTGTTTCCTTCCAACACTTGCCTCGCCGGCGGTCCAGGAGCCGGGGCGACTCCTTGACTGGGCGGCGAGGTTTGGTCCGCCATTCGGTTCGGTTGCTCGAGCTGAGATTGGGCACTGCGGAGCTGGCCATCGAGATCTTGCGCTGCGGTAGAGGGCAGGGAAGAAGGATTACCGCCGCCGGCGCTTCCGCGCTGGCCGACACCCTGTTCACTATCGAGTCCCCTCCTGTAGGTAAACGCCACGTTTGGTGCAAACAGGGAGAGGTACTGACGCTTCTTCTTGTCCTCTTTGACCGGGTCTGGTTGGGACGACTGCTCCGAACCCACTCCTCCGATCACTCCTCCAGCTGTCGGGGCGCCGGTTTCTGGGGGCACGAGTTGGCCGCCAGGCGGTACGTCCCCTGCTAGTCCCAGTGCCTGAAGCCGCGCCATGTCGGTGGGTGAGATCGGCTGACGCGTCGCCGCCTGCTCTTTTTGGATGGTCTGTTTGAAGTCCTGTACCGCTGTCGGATCAAGGCCATGAGCACCCGCAGCGCTGGTCGCGGCTGTAGCGGTCTTAACGGCGCGCTTCGCTCCGCCAGTTAACCAGATGATGAGCACCATCGTCACTGCGACGCCGAGAATGACCAGCTGCTGGGTGTTCTTTGGCAAGAGGCCGGCCGGTTTGGCTGCCTTGTTCTCAACCGTGCCGCGTACTGGGGAGTCGGGTTCGGCTTGAGTCTGTTGTTCGGTCTTGTCGGGTATGAAATTCTCCGGGTCCGTTTTCACGATGCCGCCCCGCGGCGCTCAAAATTCAGCTTTTTCGTCCCCACTGCCAGATAGCCCCGGTCAAGAATTTTCGGAATGACATACACCCCGTTGTCGAGTTCGAAATTAATGAGATTGGGTTTGCCGTCCTTCACTTCATAAATCGTAGGTTTTTCCTGAGCACTGCACTTGATGTAAGTGAATTTGTCGTCGTGGTAGATCGCGGAGATGGAAAAGGGTGGCCGCACCGCATTCGAGTTGTAGGTGTAATCGAAGGCGAGCCTGCCGGCGTATTGCTCGCGGTACTGGCTGATCTCCTTTTGCGCCCGTTCCTCAGCCGCCTCGACAGCAATTGTTGCTTCTGTGCGTGCGGCGTCCACCGCCGTTTTGTATGCCTGCACCTCAGACGCCCGTGCAAGTGGTGTGGTGCCGAGGGCCCCGCCCAAGGTCGATTCGTCCTTGCGTTCGACAAAAATCTTCAGATCGGGCTCCGTCTTGGGTTCGTTGCTGATCTCCGTCAACAGGAAGGAATACACGTGGCCCGAGGAGGTAATGAGGTTGAGATTGCTGCGAATTCCTTGCTGAGCCGGATGGAGATAGCAGAGGTTGTGCGCCCCATTGATAATCCAGAACTCCTTGTCTCCCGTTGTGGCGTCGAGGATCTCCTCATTCGCCGGCAAGACAATGAGCGTAGAAAAGCGAACCTTTGCGCGAACGGGGATGATGTCCGTCTCGGAGTACTTCACTGTCCGTGCAGCGGATTCCCCATACACGGCAGAAATGCAAGCAAGCAAGACGACAAGAACGGTTAAAGTGCGAATTCTCGAGAACATCGATTCCTCCTGATGGATCGTGTGTGTTTCTGCAGCAACCAGCGATAAAGGCTTTTCACGGACGGTGCGTCTTGCTTTCATTGCTTTCCTCCCGCCAACATCTCGAGCCCACGTTCGAAGCCGTACTTCTCGAAGGCTTCCGTGCGTCTCCGGTTGTCAAATGGGTCGTTGGTGTACAGCCAATAGCTCTGCGCATCGACTTCGAGATTGGCGACCTTCGCGATCTCGTGATTCTTGATGAGGAACTGCCGTTTCGGAATCAGGCCCGCAATGAGATCGATTTCCGTCTCATTCAAATGGAACTGGTTTTGATAAAGCTCGCGATCCATATCCGGGTTCGCAAGGAATATCTTCGTCGCACAGGTTTCAATGATCACGTCGACGATGTCCGATTTGCGCAGTTCGTCCAGTGATTGCGTGGATAGAATCATCGCGGCGTTCTGCTTGCGCCACGTCTTTAGAGCTTCGACGATATAGCTCTTGATCCGCGGATTGTGGAAGAATGTCCAAGCCTCATCGATGAAAAAGGCCTTGAAGATGTGCGTGATTTCCTTGTTTGTGATGACGTGATTGGCGCGATGCAGGATATAAAAGAGCAATGGCTCCAATATCTGCGGGTATTGATCCATGCCCTGAAAATCAAAGCATTGGAATCGGGAAAAACTTACCGTGTCTTCGGGGTTGTCAAAGAGAAACCCGAACTGTCCATCCGCCGTCCATTTCTGGAGTTTTGCCCCAAGGCTACGAGGGAGCGTGTTTGCGAGCACACCGAGGGTGCGCAATTCTGGGTCAACAGAGTAGAGGTTGTCGATCTGCTGATACAGTTCACGCTCTTCCTCGAGTGAAAGTGCGTTGTTGCCCGACCCCTCAGCCAGGATTTGTATGAACAGCGCAAGGAAGTCGAGGTTGGACTCTGTTTTCGGCAGGCAAAATGGGTTGATTTGAAAGGCCTTATTCCGAAGGCCAACTGTGACATACGCTCCTTCAAACAGCCGAGTTAGGCTTTCGAAGCTACCGCCCAGGTCGAAGATGAACGTATAGGGATCGTATTTCTGAAGGTTGGTGATCAGGAAGTTCAGCAGGAAAGACTTTCCGGAACCGGTACGCCCGAGGATGACACTGTGGGCCGTATCCCTGCAGTGCAGATTCAAGAAATAGGGAGTGCGGTGATTGGTTTCAAGGACGGCGAGATACTCTTCCTTTAGATGGTCGTTGGTTTTGTGACCCGAATGCAGGGTGAACAGAAAGGAGTAGTCGGCATAGTTGGTATTGAGGATGAGCATCGAGCGCAGGTTGAACGCGTAATTGCCGGGAACGGTCGCGAGGTAGGCGTTGAACAGGTTGTATTTTTCTTCGTAAAGCTGCGCATCGTGAACACTGAAGGCCTTATAAAAATCCGCGGAAGCGCTCTCGACCTTGGCCAACTCTTCGTCATAGATAACTACTGTTAGCGCGTAATTCCCGAAGTAGTTTCCCTTTATTTCGAGTTCCTTGAGAGCCTCGCCAAGGTCGTGGATCTGCGCCTCCTTCGACTCGTCGACAAGCACATCGTCGCCACGTTGCGGCTGGTCGGAGGACGTGAAGTGGCTTGCCAGTGAGCGTTTGGTGTTGTGAAAGTGCCGACGTCGGGAATGGATTAATTTGCGGCTCTTGGCCGGGTCCTGCTTGACCCATTCCGTGCAAATGAAATAGTTAGCTTCGACTTCGAGCAGCTTCTTGAGAATCAGTGGAAACGTCTGCGCGGAGGGTTCCTTGAGCGTCAGCACCTTGACGTAATGATTGTCCACCCGCAGGAAACCGCGATGGCACTCGAGATGAGACTCGCATAGGCAGTAATCGAGAAAGGTGTCGTGTTTCAGCCGGGCATTCTCAACTTTGAGCGGCGAGAAATTTAGAATCTGTTTCAGAAACCGAAATACCTCCTGTTTAGGAAGGACGCGGCTGTCTACAAAATCACTCACCTGCAGAAGAAAACTCTTGGCCTTTGTCCGCAGAGCAATCCTTGCCCGCTCAAGCTCGCTATCGAGCAATAGGACCTGCTTGCGAGTCGATAGAAGTCCTTGCAAGTTGGAGATAGCTTGATGCGGATCGGAGGTTAGTTTGACAAGGCTCGCAGCAATCGAGGTTTTGTAGCGGAACCCTTGAAAAAGGACGACATAGTAAATTTAGCAGGAATAGAGGGATTCGGCCTTTCCCTCGAGAAACGCGATGCGATTCCGGATCGCCGCATTGACGACCTTATTGCTGTAGGTCTTGAAGGGAATGTCTTCGCGGTTCCTTTTGAACAGATACTGATAGACCCGGCATTTGTCGTCGAAGACCCGAAACGCCGAGGTGAGACGCCGCGTAAGATTTTCAATCGTCACCGAGTCGAGACATTCGTAATCAACACCCTCAATCCCAAGGACAATTCCGAGGTCTCCGCTCTTGGTGAGGAAGATCTCCTCATCAACGAAGCCGAACAGGTTGATTTGGGAACACAGTGCCGGGGCGTCGTTGTAGTCCCTCGAGATATTTGCCAGCCTAAACATCACGAAGCCTCCGTAACTCGACCGGCTCGAATTTCATGGGGTCATACTGCGCGCGGATCTTGCTCGAATTGAGCAAGAAGCGGAGGATTTGCGGGTCGGTTTCGGTCGCCCAGCGCGCGAAGAAGTACAGAGCGAAAAACATTCCGAGAGACCCTGCAAGACTGTCGAAGAGATTGAAGACACAAGCAGCGACAATGAGCGCAAAGAAGAACAGTTTTCGCTCGGCACCCAGGATGGTGAGCGGGCGATTGAGGGACCGAAAGACAGGGTTCGTTCGCACGATTTATTCCTCAGACCCCGAAAAGCCAAGTCAGAAAGTTCACGGCCAATACCGCCATTCCGAGACCAAAGACGATACCGGCAAAGGTGCGCTTGCCCCCGCCCTCGCCAAACGCAAACGTTAGGCCGCCAATCACGATGGCTACCAAGCCGAGTCCCTTCGCGATCGGTCCGGTGAATGATGTCTGGAGAACGTTGACGGCGTTTTCCCAAGGGGAAGTGCCCTGTGCCTGGGCGTATGTTCCCGCTGCGGTTGAAAGCGTGCCACCGACGGCGATCGCCAGCCGTCGAACGGCGAGGTTCAGCGTACTTCCTAGGTAGTGATTGCGTCTTTCCATGGATTCTTTGGTCTCCTAGACTTTTGGGCGCGAGTGAATGAACTTGCATCGCGAAGGTAAGCGGCGGCGCCAGTTCTCGTCCAATACTTCGTTGACTGTGCCCTATAGATGGGGGCTATAGGTGCGTTTCCTTCAGGAATGTGACGGGAGGGATGAATGGTGTCTATGCACGGCTTTTGGTGCGCTCAATTGAGGAAAACGGCCGACGCACCCCATACGAAATGCCGAGAATTAGAAGGAAATTACGCGCGTTTGGGATTCGACCGGGGAGTCCTTTTTTCGAAGAAGCGATTGTTTTGCAACATGAGTTGCGACACTCGAGACACGAGACCGCGTATCGATCCGCCACTCCAGAAAGCGGCCATCCAGTTGACGATGGGACCGTAGGGAAAAGAATTGCAGGGTGCGAATCCGCCCGAATCGCACCCTGCCGGGCTCACGGCGAACGCAAACGATCGCTGTGAACTTGGGACAACTTTAGGGTCCTCCACCAACTTCATACATTCCACCTTGGAGGCAACCTTAACGACTCGGAGCTTCTAGTCCTCAAGCACGGTTACAGTGCGCGCCGCCGTGCTCTGTGGGCAAGCCCGCAAGAATAGCCAGCTACGCGAAAAAACAAAGTGGAAAGTGCCAGCATATGCTCTCACCTCTCGCATCCTAAGGGAAACAGCGCCATTTGCCTTCTCACCCCTGCTCTCTCCGACGTGCCCGAGAGCGGCTGAAACATCTCTGATAAGAACTCCCGGAGAGACTTTAGAATGGGGGAGATTGGCTCTCCGATATAGGCGAGCCCTGTGTCCGCGATAAGAATTTCATCATGGAATTTGCGAAAGACAATTCGATCCGTGGCTAGCTGCTGCGCCGCCGGCATTATCAGTGCCGCAACACCATCTTGCGAAACGACTTCCAGGGCTTCCGCCTGATTCGTAGCTTCGTGAATAATCCGAGGTTGGACGCGTATAAGTGCAAATAGTCGTTCCAGGCTTTCGCCAAAACGAGGTTCGATGTCTCCACGTAACCTTACGAGCGGTAGCGCATCCAGATCGGTGATTTCAATATGCTTTTTCTTCGCCAGCGGATGCAGTTCGGGCAGCGCAAGGATAAGGTGTTCCCGGTGCAACCTTTCGAACGTAACCCGATCCTCTCGAGGAGGGAGAATCACGAGACAGGTTTGAATCCGTCCCTGTATCACTCCATCCACGTGTTCGGCGGTGTGACCGCTCACGAACCGGAGGTCTGTAGTAGGATATGCCTCCGACAAATAGCGGCGCACCTTGTAAAAGAGGCGAAGATCAATCAACGAGGAATAGCCCAGATTCCATACTCCGCTATATTGTTCGTGCGCAGCACGCGCTTCCTCGATCGCTCGATTCGCATGATGGAGCGCGAGTCGGGCTTCCACCGCGAATGCTTCGCCTGCCGCGGTCAGTGAGAGCTGTTGTCCACCTTTGGTTCGCTCAAAGAGCTTGACATTGATTTCCCGTTCCAAATCACGGATCTGGGTGCTGAGCGTAGGCTGCGATACATGCAGCCGGGAGGCCGCCTGAGTGAAATTCAACTCCTCGGCCAACACGGATGCATAGCGATACAAACGAAACTCGATTCCGGGGTACATACAGCCTTCCTGCGGGGACAAACATCTTGTTCTTGAGGTGTCGAATTACCGGGCGGGTAATCGAGTAGCCACTGTAAAGAA
This sequence comes from Candidatus Acidiferrales bacterium, assembly GCA_963709675.1. Lineage (GTDB taxonomy): Bacteria > Acidobacteriota > Terriglobia > Acidiferrales > UBA7541 > Acidiferrum. The sequence continues at coordinate 68,283 of CAVPWW010000008.1, read as the reverse complement.
TGACATACTATAAGCGATTAGCAGGCCAGGAGCAATGAAGATTTAGCGCATAGGAGTATTTTTTTTGTTGGATAGTCTGGCGAAGCGCTTCGAAGTCCAAAAATTGGACAAAAACGATACCGGAAAACTCCGTACCCGTCCGGGATTTGAACGCATATCAGGGTTGATCGTCTCCCGCGAGATTACAACCCAATTTCTTTCATCCTCTGATGTGACATCCCAAGATGGTGTGCTAATTCGTGGAGCACCACTCGATGTATTTCGTGCTCTAATCGTCCTTTGTCCGAACCGCACAGCGACTCCAACGCGGGCTGATAGACCACGATGACATGACTGGAACTGTCCGCCTGGAATCCTTTCGTGCGGTCAATACCAGAGTAAGTTCCTAATAGTAGATGTCCATCCGGCACCCCCATCTTCTTTTTGTCTGCCTCTGTCGGCCAACGGGTACTGACGAGGACCGCAACGTTGTTCCATTCATTCTCGAATTCCTCCGGAACCTCGTCCAAAGCCTTCGATACCATTTCCTGAAATTCTTGCTCCGAATATCGCAGCGGCGTTCCCGGTTTTTCCTGTTCTTGCCGGACCCCCTGCAGCCATTCCAGTGTTCTTGGCAACACGTCGACCCTACCGGTTTCCTCGAGCCACTTCTTTGCTCTCCGGTTCCACCACCAGAAGAGTCCGAAGAAGAGAGCCACCATCAGCGCGATTAGCAAGATTCTATCGTCGTCGGAGATGCGAGGGAACATGTCGGTTGTTGTTTTTTTGATTGAATCCCTGGGCACCATGATACAGCAATGAACCTATCTCGCTACGCGAGCTGCCACTCAGCGAGGAAGCGTACGCGGTAGCAGTTCTTCCGCGACCAAGTAGGTCGCAACGAAGAACAGCTACAGGGTATGAGGCGCGTGGGACAGAGCATCGCCGCTCGCGAGACAGATGGAGCGTCTCTCGGATCTGGGAAGGGAAGCTTCTCCTGGGTATTTTAGGAGAACAAGGGCTAGCCGGCAGGGGCTTAATTCCTACGAGGGCTGGACTGCCACGCTTGGCGGCAATCCTGGACGGATTACGGGCTGAGATCATAACCGCAATTCATGCGTTTTCTTGCTCTCGGAATAGCTCTCCAAGCTTCCCGTCCCTGCAATTGGAAAATAAAGCCCATGAATGTGGGTTGTTATTGACATTTACTCCCACAGCGTGGTATATACTACAGTGTGGTATTCATAGAATCTCAAGCGTTCACGCGAAGGCTATATCAGTTTGCAGGCACCAGAGCGGACGAAGATTTGAGTAGAATCCAAGAGGACTTGCTGAAAAATCCCGAAAGGGTGACATTGTTGAGGGGCTGGCCGGAATACGAAAGGCACGGTCGTCAAACCCAGGTCGAGGGAAGGGCAAGCGAAGCGGCTATCGCTATATGCATCTGTATCTGCAGCATCGGGACCACATTCACTTGCTCTTTCTATTAGACAAGAACGAGCAAGAGGACTTGACGACAGAGCAGCGAAGAAACCTTGGTTCAATAGTAGAGGAATTGAAGAAGTTGTAGGATGGCAAAATGCCTAAAAAGATCAAAGTGAATATTTACGACGACATGCGGCAATCACTGACCGATGCTCTGTCGTATGAACGCGGACAGAAAGTTGACTTGCGGGTGACGGAGCTTCCTGCCCAGCCCAAGCTACTCAAACCAGATGAAATCCGACGCATTCGAGAGAGCCTCCACGCAAGCCAGGCCGTATTCGCACAGTTCCTCTGCGTCAGCGCAAAGGCCGTGCAGAGTTGGGAGCAGGGATCGCGACGTCCTCAGCGCACGGCACTGCGGCTTCTTGCCATTGCGAAGAAAAATCCAGCCGCTCTCCTCCAGAGCTAATTCTACTAAGAGCAAGTCGGACGAAGATAACAGGTCGCGCCTTCGATTGGCGTCGGTCGATGACCCTTCGAAAATTGGACATTCACGGACGGCAATCCGCCATCGCCTGTCGATGGAGACGTGCCCGAGCCAAGCACGATGGTGTTGATGTCCACGCTCGCGCGCAGGAGATGGGTGGCGGTGGTGTGTCATTCTTCAGCCGCTGCGCAGCAGCCCCAAACTCGCTTGCCAACTAAGTTCACAAACACGCGCGCGCAGCAACTCCGATTGAGCAAGTTGGTTTAGGTACGTCATCTCCGCGGGCCGCATTTGACTGCGGACTCGAACTCCGTCGAGCTTCCCCTGGGCTAGTGTCAATTAACTAGGCATTTTCTCCTATTTCCCTTTCTCCTCCCATCCTCCAATATTAATACGTTTTAATAAGGTGCAGTTCGAATCCCCCTGCGAGTGCACAAATTTGCCGGGGGGCTTTAAGATCATCGGCACCGCCAGCGACGGATCGATGAATTACCGAACCCTGCGAGATAGTACCCTCCGAGAGCTTAATACAGGACTACTGGTCAGTGATTTGGACAACTGAATTCGTCCCCTGATTACTTCGGGGATTGGGGGCACCGCATTGAACGACAACGATGATCTCTATCGCGATTTAGTAGAGAACAGTCGAGATTTGATCTGTACCCATGACTTGAACGGCGTTGTACTGACCGTCAATCTCGCTGCGGCACGGTCCCTCGGCTATGAGCTCAACGAACTCATAAATCACAACCTACGTGAACTCCTTAGCCCAAAGGTTCACGGGGAACTCGATATATATCTGACTGACCTAAGAGAAAAGCGATCGGCAAGTGGGATCATCGAGTTGTGGACCAAGAGCGGCGAGATTAGAATTTGGGAATATTCCAGCACACTGCGCACCATCGGAGTACAGGTTCCTTTTGTCCGTGCGATGGCCCACGAAATCACGGGTATTATGAATTCCCAAAAAGCCTTGCGTGAGAGCGAAGAGCGACTGCGTATTGCCGCTGAGGTCGGTAGGATGTATGCATGGGAATGGAACCCAATAACCGACGCAGTTCTAAGATCCGCAGAATGCGAGGACATTCTCGGTGTAAGTGGTCCAGCCGGAGAAAGTATCGCGAAAGACTATTTCGCGTTAGTCCATTCTGATGATCGAGCCACGCTGTGGAATATGGCAACCTCCTTGACTCCAGAAGCCCCATCGTATCGGACGGAGTATCGAAGGTTTCGCCCGGAAGGTGGGATGCTGTGGTTGGGCGAGAGCGGCCACGCAACTTTTGACGAAAAGGGGGAGATGGTCCGACTGGTTGGCATGACCGCAGATATCACCGAGCGCAAGAATGCCGAAGAGGAACTCGCCAAGATTGCAGGGCGGCTCATTCATGCTCAGGAGGAAGAACGAACCAAGGTTGCATGGGAACTTCACGAGGATGTCTGCCAACGGCTCTCTTTATTGGGTGTCGAGCTGGATAACCTCGAGGCCACACCTCTTAAATCTCGCGCAGAAATCAGAAAGCGCACAAATAAGTTACGAAAGCACCTCTTGGAAATCTTGGGGGATCTTAGAGACCTATCTCAAGAGCTGCACCCCCAGATCCTCGATTTGCTGCCCCTGAGCGTGGCTTTGCGAAGTCTCTGCAAGGAGTTCGGTGAACGCCACAACGTAAAGATAGATTTTACTGAAAAAAACGTTCCCAGTCCGTTCTCAAAGGAGATTTCCATTTGTTTGTTCCGAATCGTTCAAGAGGCTTTACGGAACGGCATAAGGCACAGCGAGGCGGGTAATTTTCAGGTGCAATTGTCGGGGTTTGCTGGTGCCGTCCAACTCTCTATCAGCGATGCAGGTGTAGGTTTTGAGCCTAAGTCTGCGATGAGTTCCGGAGGACTTGGTCTAATTAGTATGCGTGAGCGAATCACGCTGGTTAAAGGGTCGATAGAGATTAGATCGAAACCTCAGGGCGGAACAGAAATACTCTGCAGCGTCCCAGTTGGGAGCAAGACTACCCAGCACACATGATTGATGCTGGGACCGAGAGACCTACTAACGCTCAGAGGTTTTGCTTGAGGCCCGGTTTCGAAATTAGTGTTCGAGAACAAACCTCGTCAGCTCGGAGGTGCTTCCGAGCTGATGGCGGAGAGAATCTGGGTGGAAGTCTTCTGGACGTGCTCCAGGCTCTCGAGGAGCAATGTCGCGTCTGCCGCTGCCGATCCAGTCTCCAGGCCGACCGCCTTGCAGACAACGAACGCGACGGCCTCAGCCTCAGTCTCATGCGCCCGCTGCGTTATCTGCGTGCGCCTTGCATCGCGGTGAAGCATTTCATGCGCTTGTGTGGTGCACAACATAAGCGCATTTATGTGGCGATGAAATTTATGTGGCGCTCAGCGTCGGTGCCTGCCGAAAACGCGGGGTTCTTCAAGGCTTTTGGACTTCAAGCGCCACATAATAAGCAGGGTGTCAGGACGCTGCGGGGGTGAGGTTCAGCAGTTTGCGGACGGCATCGAAGTCCGGGCGGATTCCGGGTTGATACGTACCTTCGTCGGTCCGGCGTTCCCAATCCAGAAGCAGGGACTCCACGATTTCCCTGCCATCGGGATCACCAATAGCTTGCAACGGTGTGCGACCGCCGAGAGCGGGAATTTTCTGATGAACCCAGTCCTCGACTTGTTTCTGGATCATATCCTGAATTCGGCTTCTCGCCTCCGGATCACGAAGAAGGGCTTCAACGAATTCGTCGTCCTTCTTCGCCTGTGCATTGATCCGTTTGGGGGTTTTGGCGAGCATCTCGTCGGGCGTCTGAGTGGTCGTGCTTTGGTGAGTGGCGGAAGCACCGAGCCGTTTCTCGATTTCTACGCGAAAGCGTTTTGCGCGATTCTCGGAATTCACCTCGGCTACCAGAGAGCGTCCGGAAATCTTGATATTCCCGAGGATCGTGTTATCCCAGCTTGGAATCTTCGCGTTGCCTTTCTTGCGCCAATCAACAGCAACACTGTGTAGCTTTCCGTCTTTGCCGAATTCCGCATCGTCCAAAAGCTCTTCTCTCGATTGCCCGAGGACCAGCGGCGCGAGAGCCTCGAACGCTTTTTCGGTCGATTCAATGCGGTACTTCAAGGAGTGGAACACGAGCGGGTCTCCATCGGTGTTCGCGAGTTGCGGCCGCCTGTTCAGGCCATCCCGAATCGTCAGGTACGTGAGGCGAATTGCATCCGCATACCGTACAAGGTCGTCGCCAACCAGATCCCGATTTTGTTTGGCGATCTTCTTTCTCAGCTTCTTCCGAAGTCCGATCACCTCTCCCTTCCAACTGGGTGTGATGCAGATCAGGGCCATGCAACCTAATATAGAAATCGTCCGCAAGTTCCATGTCTGGCCGTAAACGATGTCGCCCTTCTGCAACGTGCAGGATGCCGAGCGTTCGACGACCTCCGCCTCCATGCCGATCAGGATGTCTCGCAGTCCAATTCGCTCGCCGGCCTCGCTCCAGAGGACTTCATAGAAACTGAGTGGCTGCGTAGTTGCCTGCTCAAGAAGCAACCGTTCCATGTCTGACAGCTTGCCGGCTTTCTCTAGCTCATACCATCGAGTGACAACGCCGCCTCTCCGGCTTGCTCCCTTTCTGGTGCGTGGTCTTTGAGGGTCCCAAGAGAACAGAAAGTACGACATGAAAAGGTCGTGCTCACGGGAGTGCTTCTCGAACGGTACAGGCAGGTCGGTCATGTTGAAGTCTTGCCACGCCACTTGAATCTGGTCGCTGAACTTGCGCTCGGCGAACCTCAACATGTCCCGCGATAGCTCATCGTATGCGTTCCGTTGTTGCGCCCAAAAAGTGTAGGAAGCAGATTGCTGTGCCAAACAGCAGCGCTTGTACTTCTTGCCGCTACCGCAGGGGCACGGGTCATTTCTGCCGATCTTTGCGCTCACGTGAAAGGTCATAACTTCGTGACATTACCGCGTGGAATTCCGGAAAACAAGTCGCACCAGAGCGCATTTACGGAGCGGGCGTCACACTTGGTGCATTTCTCTACGAAAGGAGCTTTCACCGTGTTCGAGCAATTCGTCAAGCGTCCGTTTCATCTAGCTTTGTATCGCACCGGTCCATACGCCGAAGAAAGAAGCCGGTTCCTGGGGCATTTAGTGCAGGAGGGCCGATGCCTAGGCCGCCTTAAAGCCCTCAACTGGTTATTGCTGGAGGTTGCCAAGTATGTCGACCTGAGGGGAAGCCGATCCTATACGACCGACGTTCTCATGACTGCCGCGCAACACTGGCAGAAGATTCGCCACTCAAGGTCAAAGAGCAAGCGCCAGGCCAGAATCGCCATGCTGGACTTTGTGTTCGTGGCATCAAGTTGGCTACGGTTCCTGGGCCGCTTGAGGGAGAAAAAAGAGGAACTGCCCTACGGTGAATTTCTGGGAGAGTTCTTCGCGTTTCTAAGTGAAGAAAGAGGTCTGGCAAAAGCAACGATCCGCGGGCATAAACATTCCTTGAAGCTCTTCCTTTCCTGGTTGAAGCGAGAGCGCATTCAGTTGGCGGAGGTATCACCAAAAACCATCTCCACTTACTTTACCAGTGTAGTCGCTGGCCGCTGGAAGCGAGTCACTGTTTCGCATCACGTGCAGTCCTTGCGGACTTTTTTCCGCTACGGCAGCCAGCGAGGTTGGTGTGCCAAGGGGATCGCCGAATCCATCGATGCGCCCAGGCTCTACACTTATGAAAACCTGCCGCAAGGACCGTCCTGGGAGGAAGTCCAGAAACTTCTCGTAAATCTGGCAGGCTCTTCACCCCTTCAGATAAGGAGCCGCTGCGCAATCTTGCTCTGTGCCATATATGGGTTCCGCGCCGGTGAAGTCTGCCGCTTACGGCTTGCGGACATCGACTGGCTAAACGAGAAGATTACCGTCCGGCGTTTCAAACAGGGGAAGACGCAGACGTATCCGTTGGCGACCGAGATGGGTAACGCCCTTTTGCGTTATCTCAAGGAAGCGCGCCCCAGGTCCGCGTGCCGGGAAGTCTTTCTAACTCTGCGGCAACCCTACCGCCCTGTTTCGGTAGGTGCATTTTCGAGCATGGTGCAAAAACAACAGAAACCAGGCGTTTCGGCCCACACGCTCTCCGACACGCGTGCGCGACGCATCTGTTGACACAAGGCTTAACACTGAAAGAAGTAGGAGATCATCTGGGACATGTGTCCATGGCCGCGACACGTGCCTATGCCAAAGTCGATCTGCCCGGCCTGCGGGAAGTGGCTACGTTCGACGTGAGGCCCCTGGCCGAATGCATCGCAGAATGTGAACGCACCGCAGCACCCTTCTACAAGGTCGGTGAAATCGCTGCCCTAAGGGAAGTGGCTCGTATGGGCCTCGGAGGTGTCGCATGAAAGTCGCTGACGCCGCCCGGGAATACGTCGTTTACAAGCAATCGCTGGGCATGAGTTACAAGGGCCGTGCGCTCAAGCTGAACGCCTTTGCACACTTCGTTGGCCCAATCGAGCTCGACCAAGTCACGCCGGAAATGACGCGAAACTTCCTGGACGGGCATGGCGCGGTGACCACCGACTGGTTCAACAAGTTCTGGGTACTGAATACATTCTTCCGCTTCGCCATCGCGCGAGGTTATGCGACTGAAAACCCTCTTCCGCAGACGAAACCGAAGAGTCCCAGAGAGTTCCGCGCATACATCTACTCCGTTGAAGAAGTGAAGAAAATGATCCAGGTGGTGGACTACCGTCATCGTGGCCGTTGGCACTTGGAGCCTCGTACCGTCCGCACGCTGTTGCTCCTGCTTTATGGAACAGGGCTACGCATCGGCGAGGCAATTCGCCTGCAACATCGGGATCTCGACTTCCGAGAAAGAATCCTCACAGTCCGTGAGACAAAGTTCTACAAATCACGACTCGTTCCTATGAGCCCTGATCTGGCGGACGTTCTGCATGACTACTTCGAAAAATAGTGGCAAGACAAACACCCGGCGCCGAAGGCCACCTTCTTGGCTACATATGACGGAAGGCCTGTTACGCACCTGACTGCCGAACTGGCCTTCAAGCGGATCAGGTATGAAGCAGGAGTCAAGCGAACAGACGGGTTCTATTTTCAGCCGCGCCTTCACGACTTCCGACACACCTTTGCTGTGAGACGGCTGACCAGTTGGTATCGAGAAGGTAAAAACGTCCAGCGTCTTCTCCCGCACCTGGCGACCTACCTTGGCCATGTCAGCATCCGCGAAACGGCGCGCTATCTGACCATGACGAAGGAACTATTGGGAGAAGCGAGCCACCGGTTCGAACTCTATTCCAATCCAGGAGGGGAGCGATGAAGAACGATTTCCTTCTTGGCCCTTGGATCAGGAGCTTCTTGCTCGAACATCTGGTTGCAGAGCGGAATCTGTCTCTCAATACTCAGAGGAGTTATCGGGACACGCTACGACTGCTGCTACCGCAGCTTGCGCTTCAGTCTGGAAAGCATATCGATGCGCTCGAAATCGTAGACCTATCTGCCGCTGCTGTGCGCATTTTCCTCAAGGATGTTGAGGAAAAACGAGGATGCAGCATCATCACTCGGAATCAGCGCTTGTCGGCCATTCATGCCCTTTCACGCTTTATCGGAGAACGCAGCCCCGAGCACTTGCCCTGGTGTGGCGAAATCAGGACCGTTCCGTTCAAACGCACCGGCAAGAACCCTCTGACGTATTTGGAAAAACCCGAGATGGACGCCCTGCTCGCGGCACCGGATCAATGCACCAAACAGGGGCAGAGGGATCATGCACTCCTTCTGTTTCTTTACAACTCTGGCGCACGTGCGAGCGAGGCGGCTGGCGTAAAAGTGGCCGATCTCGAAGGCGGCGGGCAGCGCAGTGGCACAGTGAAGCTGCACGGAAAAGGAGGAAAGATCAGGTTCTGTCCTCTCTGGCCGCGGACCATGATGGCACTCGCACCGCAGATCGCCAATCGGCAACCTGATGCGTTCCTCTTCCTGAATCGTTATGGTGCGCCGCTCACTCGCTTTGGAATCCACACGTTAGTTGAGCGACATGCGAAACGAGCCAGCGAAAAAGTTCCGCCCCTCGCCGGAAAGCATGTCAGCCCGCATACTATCCGCGCGTGGCTCGGCCACGTCTCCATCGATACGACCAACATCTACGCCGAAGTCGATCTGGAGATGAAAGCCAAGGCGTTGGCCGCGTGTGACACAGGCAATCCCGCACATCCGAAAAAAATGTGGCGCAACAACCCAAGTGTGATGGAGTTCCTGTCGAGTCTCTGATCCAAGTTATGTGGCGCTGGTCCCACGCGAGTCCGTGGTTTTTGCGGTATCGACGCCGAGCGCCACATAAATTTCATCGCAACATAAATGCGCAAGCTCATGCACAAGCGTCGAGAACTGCTCAGCCGGAGCCATTCCCAGCAGCAAGATGATCTTCTTCCCGCAGGACACGCCCTTGGCCGGCGCGATTTCTGATGAGTATTCAGGCGAGATGCCTTGCTCCCGGATAAGTTGTTCGAGGCGCGTGAAGTATTTGCCTGGCTCGCCCTGAGCTACGCCGATGGTCGGAAGCGGAGCGCCGTCAGTTTGGCTGACGTCAAAGACGTAAACGGCACGGAAGCCAAAGATATGAGATTCCTTCTCGGTCGAGCACGCATCCGCAGACTCGGTAGCCCTCTATTAAGCCATCTCAGTGCCGAATTCCACTCAAATCACAAATCACATGTAGTGGTCCAGGGACACGCTGGGAATGGGATTACAGTCGGAGAGAACTCAGTTTGAGTGAGCTACCAGCGGTTGTCAGGCCTTTGGTAGTGTGATGCCAAAATTCCCAGTCACTGCCGTTTGGGTAAGTTGATCGAGTTGTGTTCCGGCCACTGAGAATCCCAACCCCCAAAAGAAGCACTTGATGTAGTCCGTCCAGCTTCCAAAGCCAAAGTTCTCTAAGACCACTGAATAGAAACCGCTAGCTAGCGCAATCAGCGCCACCAGCCACCACACCCAAAGCGTGTTGTGGAACAACCGCATCTGCAGAGTTTGGGTATTTGGTGGAAGAGTGAAGAAGCGGGCGACAACATTAGAAGGGGCAGACGCGAGAACGGGAGCGAGGATTGCTACGTGCGGCGGGTTTACCGCTGCATACAAGGTTTGGAGGATTGGTGCCAACTGTGCTTGTGCGGTAGTCGCATTAGGTACTGTCGGCGCCAGAAGATTAATTTGGCCGAGAGCGACCGCAACAGGACCTGGAAACGCTGTCCAATAGGCGACCGCTACCTGAACACCACTGTTCACCTGTACAACCAAGGCGCCAGTTTTGTCGGTTAGCGGGGTTAGATAAGCTTTAAAGCCGTCCATCCATGCCGTACCCGACGACCAGGGTAGGATAGCCATTGAAGGCAAATGGTTCGCCAAAGCGTCTGGCGTGAGTTGTTCGTCGAGAAACTTAAGGGCGTCAGAAATGGCGGTCAGCGGGACTTGGGTAAGATTAGATGCTTCATCGACCCTTGCCTTAAGCGTATCTATTGTATCGCGAAGTTGATATGCAGGAAGCAATGCATCGTCGATTGCGATTCTCCGGCGGAGCAGCATATTCACCAGGAAATAGAGTCCCAGTCCTAAGGCAATGACAACAGCACCAATCAACATTGCACATACGGTCCGGGAATAAACGGTGAGCTTAAACGATTGGGTTTCGGGTTTGTCCTTGATATCCAAGGCAACTTCGCCAGTGAAAATTCCGGGAGTGTGAAATCTTGGGTCAATTCTAATCTCAAGACGTCGGGTGCTGTTAGGGGGAATGTCTATCTGCGTATCGCAGTGGCTTTCGTCCACACAGAGATGCAGTTGACTTGTCTCAAGCTGAAAGAAGGTGGTGACGTCTTGAAGCGTCGATTGGGCTATGCGCAGATCGCAAAGTTCTCTATCGCTTGCGCTCACACTGAATTGAATGACAGAGTTGTCGGGAAAGCGAAGTCGCTCGGGTGGATGGCCGATACTCCAGGTAATATTTTTCTGTGGTTCCGCGGAATGTGGTGCCGTCCCAGCATTCGAGTTGGTCGGGGTAGCGGCACTGGCATTCGAGACGGTAGTGGGAGTATTTTGACAGGGTCCAGGAGGTTGCGGAGGGGGATTCTGCTCCGCAAAGATAGGTTGAATCATCGCAGAGGCAGCCAAGAGCAAAGAGAAGCGTGCCAGAGCGAAGGCAGTAAACCGGAGAGAGTGGAAAGTTCTAACATCACGGTTGACGAATTCGAGTGTCATCTGTTCGCTCCTCAGCTCAACGAAATCTCAGTCTTGAAGGACTCTTCACCAGTCCAATTTAATGCAGTAGTGCTTCATCAACAGAAAACCATTGTTCTCTCGGTAGGTTCGTAATATTCACCTCCGCTCGTGAGGCAAAATCGTTTTAGGAAACCACGATTGGACTTGGTTTCCCGGGTTATTTGTCGTTCCGTGGCTTGCGAGTTGGGCCGATGCGGGCGCCTAATTGTCCAGCTGGCTTTGGAGGTTGTTTTAGCGTTTCGCGTTCTTCGAGAGTCATCAATTTCTCCAACTCTCCCGCGATAAATTCCGCTCGCTCTAATGTTGAGAAGCAATTGTCGAATACCTCTTTTGCCCGTTTTGAGGCTCGGAGCAGGCTTAACAACGCAAAAGGAGAATCCGCTCGGAATACAGATAAACCTGATCTTTCTTCTTCAGTCAGGGACAGATTTTTCAGGAACTCCGCACGCATGAAATGTTCCTCAGCCGATAGAATATGCCTCCTCTCCGTATTGTGCGATATAGCTATAGGGGATAGTCCCAAAGCCCACCGTGCCCAACACTGACTGTGTTGCCCAGTCGCCGTTCCAGCTATTTTGCAGATAGAACCTACCTCCCCCCAAATCTGGCTCGCCGGACATATCTTCATAACCGACGAAGCACATGGCGTGTCCTCCGACGTTCTCCTCATTCGGAATTGGGTTCACGATTTCGCCGGTTCTGGTGACTTCGGCGTTTAGGTACCAAGAATTAAAAACAGGGATTGTGAAAGCCACGCATCGATCCTGTGCCAGTTCACTCTTGATATCTGTAATAGAAGTGGGAGCAAGTTGGCGGAAGCCGGGAATCTTGTGATTGGCGGCGTCAGCCATAGCGTTTGGCGGTGGTGGATCTTGAGATTCGTTGCCGGCAATTGGTGTTGGATCGTAAGGCCAGGTTGCTTCCAAACAACACCCATCGGCCTGAAGTTGTGCCATGGCAATGGCGACCCAGGTCCCTCCTTCAGTGGGGTCACCGTCATGTTGCTTACAATCCCAGTACATGAACTGTGGAGAGAGAGCGACGGCTTGTCCTTGCGATCGCCAATAATGTTGGACGGCCTCTGTGGATGCGAAAGCAACACAGGTCAGTCGAGAGCCTTGGTCTCGAACGGCCTGCATCTCGGCAATCAAGTTTACTGAAGGCGGAGGTGGCGCCGCGGAGGCAGGAGACATCATAAACGCCCGGCGCTTGCGCGGAATGCGGTCGAGCCGAACGCCCAAAGGTCTTCTCCCAGGAGCTTCGATTCCTGCACGCGAAAGTCGTTGCGGGAGTGCTAAAACAAAGGCGTTCAGCGCCGTGACAGATATGCCCAGGTAAGCGGCGAGGAGATCGCCTGAGGATTGCACGGCTCCAACAAGTTGGTCGGTCGTTCGATAACCCAACCTCTTGAGGTGCCTCACGTATGGGCGCAATGTTTGTACATCTTCGATTCTGGTATCTGGCATAACTGTCCTTTCTCACCCGAGATTTGGAACTTTCTTAAAAGCAATCGAGTAGTCGATGGCAGTGCTCACGCGTAATTGTCCCTGCCTTTTTCATTTCTTTAACGCCTTTGCTAGAGCACTAATGGAAATCTTTAATCCGAAAACGACTTGGTACGTCAAATTTGTTTTGGTGATAGTGCCTATCACCGTCTTGTTGTTTTGCGTATCAAAAATCACACCACCAAACGGCTCGAGCCAGTGCAGTCCGATGCCTGCACCTAACATGGTGTGTCGAAACACTTCACCCTTGAGGGGTAGACCGACAAAGGGCTGAGGAATATATCGAAAGCTCACTAGGGAGGGCAGAACGGGGGGAACGTAACCGTCCAAGAAGATATACGCTTTTTGTTGAGTGATGCTGGTAGGTACGAGGGTCCCGCTACTGGATTGGTAGATCACGTCCTTGTAGGTCGTAATTGGAATGCCAGCACTCAGGCCAATCCATGTGGGCTTTTGATTTTGATAGGAACTGCTCGAAAGCTGATTCGATGTGGTTCCTGACTTGATGGAACCAGGAGAAGCTACGGTTCCTTTGCTGGAGTCGTTCAACGAAGCGACGATCGTGATGCTTGAAGTATCCCAGCGAGATTGGAAGCTAGTAATCGAGAAGTATCCCGGCGATGGTGGTACACCTCGTGCGCCGCCTGCAGCAGCTTCAATCCCAACGATTTGAAGCAGCGTTTGCAAGTCCTGAATGAATTGTGTCTGCTGTTTCGAGACGGTGATGCTGTAGCTGACAGGATTTTTGAGCGGGGGATTCTGTGCAATCACATTGCCGCATTTGGCAGTACAATCCTTTGCGTTAGCCGCTCCTATTTGGAACGTCGAAGCATTCTGGATTGTTGAGATGGCGACGCAGCTTGCTGTAAATTCAAGGCACACCTGCTGTGCCTGAACGAAACCGTTCGGTTTGTCGGTAACGACCGTGGCCATTTTATTTGTTGTGTCTAACTCGATGGAATTTACTGACAAGCTGTACTGCGAGGGCCAACTGGTTGGGACCTTTGGATTCGGCGGGGAGTATGCCGCCCACTCGCTTACTCCCACAGTAAGGTCTGCATTCAGGTGGATATAAATGAACTGAAGGTCCGTGCGGCCTGGGATTGCCGTCTGCTGGAATATTTGTTGCTTGGATTGGAGATAGAACGAAGTCTTTGGGGGCGTAGGATCATACAAATACCACTTCTGGAATGAGACGCTGGAGTGACTTGGGTCCTTCCAACGAAGAATATTAATAATGGTTGTTTTCTTTGAACAGGTCGTAGGGTCTGTTTGGTCTAGACACAACTTGCCAATTAGGGTTGCGGCATCGGCAGCCTCCAAAACCCCGCTCTTATAAGGTTCAGTGCCTTCGGCGGGAGCGGGGAGTACGCCGGTCGGAATTGGACTAATGGCTCCAGTTACCTTAATGACGTCTTGGTCTGCTTGAGCAGCGCAACCGAAACACGTCAATCCAGAAGTGAACAGTAGGAGTAGAATTTTTTTCACAATCGGCGTCATGGCAGGTCTATTTCCTCGCATCACAAGTCAGTTTGGTCGGCAACTTGAAACGGGCCTCTGACTGGCTGTCTGATCAAGAGAACGAGATTTAGTGGGAGGTCCCTTCAGTCTTTCGAGCTGAGTAGCATCCCCAAGCACCAAAACTTTGAATTGTCCGACCGAATAAAAGGCCGTGGGTACCATGGGCATCGTAGAAGAGGTGGTCCGGGATATGGCAGATCGGAAAACCACCTTATGCAAGTTCGTCGGGACAGCAGTGCAGGCATTGTTGCTAGTCTTTTGGAGTCCATGGAAGTTTCCAAGGAACTCGGATGCCGGACTCCAATGTAGATAACGGTTCCGTTGCAGCAGGTAACGTTGGCTTTTTCCTATTTTAATGCTTGCAGCGCGGGCTCAAGCAGGCCCACGAGAAATTGGTTTATTGCCGGAACCTGCCCTGCGAGTAAGGTGAGCAAGGGAACTAGGCCGGCACCCACGACTTGCAGCCAGAATTGAGGGTCAAGTCGCCCTTCCTTCGTCGAAGTCAGTCGGCTCAGGGTCGCGTCCTTGTGCATCTGCACGTATACGTACCCCACCGCGCCTCCACTGATCACCAGAAGCATCACGCCAATAGAAAACAATGCAGGGTTCGGTTCGAACGGATAGACACTTATTGCCGAGAGAAAAGTAACGTAGATTCCAATCGCTGCAACAACCAGCGAACGCATCCTGACCATAACCGTCGACAGGAAACAGGCATAACCCAAAGCGACGTATTCTTCTGCAACAAGTCTGAGCCTGTTCTGCAGCGATTGCCAGGCTGTGTTTTGGACAAACTTCGGTACGGCACCGGCTGCCGGTAAAGCGTCTTCATTCCATTGCGGAATAAGTATCTCTGTTATAATCATCCCCGAGGTTTTCGCTGCGCTGATCTGCAGCCTCTCGTAAGCTGTCAGGATTTGGCCAAATCCCTTTCGATCTTTTAGCGCCTCCTCGACATCCCCGTACGTCTGGACTTGCTTTGTGATGGTGTCGGTTATTTGTCCCTTTAATCCTTCGGATGGCATGACCGAGCCTATGGCTTGGCGCGGCCTCGAGACAGCAGCCTGAAGATGATGCAAACCCTCTACTTGCCTACCAACGTACCGGTATGACTCCCGCAACGAACTTGTCGCGGAAGTCCAAAGTGATGGCCAATCGAATCCCTCTAGGCGCGCGAACGCTTCCCGAATGGGCGTACGATCGATGCCCAACAGGAGACGGCGACACTCGCCCCAAACCGCGAGAAGCTTGACAAGAGTCCACAACAGCAGCGCATTGCCTATTGCGAGTAGTATGAAGAGTCCCCAATCGAAGGATTTCCCTTCGAGCGTCTGTATTGGGTGGTGGTAATCAGGGGTGACCAAGAAAAAAAGACTACCGATCATTATCACAATGATCGTCGTTGTAGATAAGCTTAATGGATTCGCCGCGAGAAGGAGTTCCTTTCCATCTTCATCCCGAAGGCGGATGAAGTGGGGTGGTGAGTCGTCGCGACTAGGCAAACGTGGGCGGTGCTCATCCGTTAGCACCATGCCACGGAGTCCATACCACATCCACCAGTAGCCCCCCGAGAGCAATAGCAATATGGACAGAAGCGGTGAGCAGCCACTCGTCAGGTGCAGGCTTCGCGAGGACCATAGCCAGTTCAGTGGGTCCGGACGGAAATGACCCAGAACTACAGCCCCCAGAAAAATGAAACTGAACACTGCTAAATACACGGTCGCACACGAAAGCGAGCCTCGCCTGATTCCAAAATCGTAGGTTGTAAGTACTCCGAATATGACGGCAGCAACCGCCATAGCCATCTCAATAATCAATTCGCCGCAGGAGTCGCTCCTTTTCGTCGCTGCTACCCGTGCGGTCCACTGCAACATGAAGGCAATTGTGACGATAATGGAACCAATTACTAGCAATCGCTCTCGGGACGAAGGCTTCTGGGCCCCCTTCACGAAGGCAAACTGAGCCTGTGCTTCCCAACGGGACAAAACCGTGCTGGAAAGGCTGAAACCTAAATGAGTCAGACCCACCAACGCAATAAGCAACGCTGCGACATTGAGTGACATCGGGATATGCTGCCCAACCAGGAACGGAACCATGGCGGTCGCGTCTTGGGGTAAGAGTGCCGTCCTTGATTCCTTGGCAGAAGAAACGGGGGGGAGAGAAGCCAATTCCCAGTAACCGTCGCGAGCCAGAATTGTTATTTGAACCACGGGTGACAGACCGCTTCCGCGCCGGTCCTGCAGGTTTAGTTCTGCCGGAGAACCGTAACTAACGTAAGGAGCGAAAGGAACTGTTAAGTCTGTCGCTGATCGACTAGTTTGAGATTCTGAGATCGCGGCGAGCAGCCCGACTGTGGCATTGTACAGTCCCTGCGTGAGGGCGCTGGCGAAGACGTGTTCTTCTTTTCTTCCTCTGGGAACCTCACGAGGCGATGTCAAACGATTGCCCTCTGCCCTCAACAGGCCGGCTTCTGCACCCGGGGCGAGAGAATATGCTGCAACGCCGAACGTGCCCTGCAGTAGAGTGTCACCCTCTCTGGCAAACAAGAGGTCCGGTGATGTTATCCCGACGCGCGCGGGCGGGTACGCCCGGCGCAGGTATTGCGCGACGAAGAGTTGATCCATCGGATCGGTTGCGAACATGAGGACTAGTTTCGTGTGATGTTTGTGCAAGTCCGTAGAGATCCCCAACATCACGGCTTCTTGCGACAACGGAGTTTGTTTCCCAAAATCGGGGACGCCGTCGTCGTCACTGCCACTGGTTTGAAGATCAAGCGGGAGGAGAACCCGACCGCTGGCATCCGAATTCGAACTCGGCAGAATTGATTGGTATGCCGCCCGTAACTGGGAAATCTCTCTCGGGAAATGGAGCCGGACAATACTCCCTAATGTATCGTCATCTCGATTCGCACCTTGTTCCGTCTGACCACGGCCCCCCGAGGAACTGGCAGTGTCAAGGCCGGCTCCAAAGTCGGTTTCGTCTTCGGACAATACGGCAATCTCACCTGGAGTGTATCCTCTCCGAACTGCAAATTCCTTGAAGGACTCAATTAGGCTGTCGTCGTCGGCCTGAAAGCTCGCAAACCTCACTGGAATCTCGCAATGATCGGCATTCCATTTCAAAAACCATTTCTGGTTGTGGTCGCTGGTGATCGTGCCGCTGAATACTGTGACTCCAAAATTGTTCAGCTGACTCTTGTTCTCTTCCAGCGCTACTGCCAGCGAAAAGAGAGATCCGGAAAAGGTGGGGCCGAGGAGGTATAACGGCCCTTCTGCCTGACCCGCGTCCTGTTCATGCTCGCGGATGAGTTTGATCACGTATAATGCGTTACTAAACTGCGTCTTGCGAATGCCGCCTGTAGGAGTTTCTCCGACTACGAAGAGGAAGAGAGGTTTCTCATCGCAGGCCGTTTGTGTATTGTCTTTGAGTCCTTTGGTCCCTCTAAAAATCATCAATCCCGGCCAATATTCTCGGAGATCGGTAATCCCGGACTCGTCCATCCGTAGGTGGATATTCGAAGACTCGCGGTGTTTGTCCACCTCCCACGGCATCGTAGCTCTGTCAAACGTACACCCGTGCTTTTGGATGGCTTCCTGGATTACATCAATGCTGCGATCAAAGAAAAGCCCAAGGTGGGTATGGACGGGATCCGGCAAGAAGGCGATGACGAATTGTGCATTTTCCAGCGTCGTCAGATTCTTGGCCGACTTCGGCGTTTGCGAAGAGTAGTTTACGGCGACGCCAGTTCCAACCGGTTTATCCAAGTCTATCCCGAGAAAGTCCTGAAGAGCTTTGTCAATTCCCTCGCTTGTTTTGCCAGTCACTATAGTTGTTTGCTGATTATTCTCTGATTTGCCGTTCGACTCTCGCCTCGCAGGAGACAGATTGACCGGCACAGGTGAAGCAAACCGCAGAGCGCCCGTCAAAATAACCAGGGCAACGATGGCCAAGCTACCACGTTTCATAGGTTTTCAACTCCACTCCAACCCACCGCATGGAAAACCGGACAGTCTTTAGACACTCTGGTGTATCACGCCTTTAGATAACGGTTTTTGAACGGAATTCCCTGTGGATGCAGCTAACCCGGACCGAAAGATCCGGGTGAGGGTTCATGGTTAACCGCGATCTAGTTCCTATCTAGTTATGAGACCCACCGGTTGTCGCAACAGAAGTGCATTGCAAAGGGCCGAGACTTGGCTGTAGGGTGTCACGACCAGAATGTCATTGAGAGTCGGTTTCAAGACTTTGGCTTTCCTATTTGTCCAGGTGCTCTCGGCGTCCAGAAATTCACTCACCAACTTCGCGGTCGTCTCTACCCCTTCGATTGATTCGTTCTGATTTCCATTGTGGTTCACCGCAACAAATCGCAAGCAGGTCCCTGACAGGTGACCCTTTGCGTTTACGCTTTGGGGAATTAACGAGAAATGAGCTAAAATCCCTTGCACGTAGGGTACTTGGCTATTCCTGATGGATCATTCAGCTATGTCGTCAGAAGAGCTCGCCCTTACCTGTTTGCGAGATGGGGATGAGTCAGCTTGGCTTGAGTTTATTCGTCGTTTCAATCCTCTGATTGCGAGCGTAGCGCTGCGTGTTGCTCGACAGTGGGGCCAGGATTCGCCGCAGGTAATAGACGACCTCATTCAGGAGACGTACTTGAAGTTGTGTTCGGAACGTCTTCAAATTCTCAGGAACTTCAAATCTCATCACCGGGACGCAATCTATGGATTCTTAAAAGTTTTCACTGCGAACCTAGTCCAAGACCACTTCAAAGCGTCGCGGGCGCTGAAACGAGGCGGCTCAATAGAAACTTCGTCACTTAATGACGATGCTCCGACGGAGCGGACGAGTCGAGTTCAGATGGATGTCGCAATCTTTGAGCGGAAACTCCTTTTCGGCCAGGTGACCGGGTGTCTGAACGCCGTGGCCGCAGGGCCGAACGCAGAGCGAGATTGTCGGATTTTTTGGCTCTACTACCGAGTTGGATTATCCGCTAACGCAATCGCAGCCCTCCCCACGATTGGATTGACCACAAAGGGTGTGGAGAGCACGATTTTGAGGTTAACTAGGGCAATTCGCCAAAGACTCGTGCCGCAAAAGCAGGAAGGGCCGACAGCCGGCAAGACGATTGAAGGGATTAACCCGACAGAATCGTTGTAATAAGGAGCAAGAAGAAGTGAGCGGAGCTGAAGAACATCTAAATATCGAGCAGATCGAATGCTTAATAGGAACGCAGACCTCCGAACTGAGAAGTCCGGAGTTCTTAGAACAAGCACAACAACATCTGCGAGATTGTGAGGCCTGCCGGAGGCTGCTCGCTATGGAGAGCGAAGGCGATCGGATACTCCGGGAGTTGATGAGCGAGATCTCTGCCGGGGCCACCAGGCATTGTCCCAGAGAGAGTTTGTTCTTCGAACTTGCAGCAGGCACGCTCAACGAAAAGGAATCAGAACAATTGTTGAAGCACGCCACGGAATGTGATCACTGCGGGCCATTCTTCCGAATGGCCCTAGAGGCCTTTTCAAAGGAAGGCCAACCGACTGAAAAGGAATTAATTGAAAGCCTCGTGAGTTCACGGGATGCCTGGCGAAGAAATCTTGCCACACAACTATCTGTGAAAACTCCCAAGAACACAAACGACGCCAAAGGGTCTCTCTTTAGGTGGCAACCAGCTGCCTGGGTTAGCAGAATCTCAATGAGTCAGGCATTCTCTGTCGCCACCGTCTTGTTGATCGCCGTGGTGGCGCTCTTTTTCATAAGACGGGAAGAACTAACGCCAAAGCAAAAGGTTGAACATCTTTTGGCAGAAGCTTATACAGAACATCGGACACTGGACATTCGAATCGCTGGTGCCAAGTATGCTCCATTACGCGTCGAGCGAGGCAACACTGGCTCGAGTCTTGACAAGCCCCCTTCTCTACTTAGCGCCGAGTCCTTGATCGCCGAGAATATCAAAAACTATCCTAACGATGCTAGTTGGCTGGAGGCTAAGGCGCGTGCTGACCTGCTGGATGGAAACTACGATTCAGCTATCAAATCTCTTCAACGAGGTCTAGAAATCGAGCCAGGCTCATCACAATTGTTGACTGATCTGGCATCGGCTTATTTCGAGCGGGCGGAAATGGCCGACAGGCCTATTGACTATGGGAATGCGATTGAGCAACTAGGCAAAGTCCTTGCGAAGACGCCAAATGACCCTGTTGCATTGTTTAATCGGGCTATCGCTTCAGAGCGAGCCTTGTTGTTTGTGCAGGCAGTCGATGATTGGGAGCATTACCTTCGCATAGACCCACAAGGTCAATGGGCGAACGAGGCTCGCAGCCGACTCGCTGCGCTCAAACTGAAGCTTCAAGAACACAACCATGGCGAATCTGAGCCGCTGCTGTCCCCATCTCAGATTGTGGAACTTAACAAGGCAGAAAAGCCTGTGCGCGACAGATTTAACGATCGCGTGGAAGACTATCTCGGTTTGAGTACCATGGAATGGCTGCCTGAAGCCTACCCTTCAGGTGGTGAGATTCACGATGACTCTGCTGATACTCGTAATGCTCTTCGCATTTTGGCAGATCTCACACTGAGAAATCATGCTGATTCATGGCTCACTGACCTACTGACAAATGTGTCGTCGGCTAGCTTCGGCTCAGCCTTAGTTCAGCTCTCGGCAGCGGTAAAGGATAACAACGTTGGCGATAACGTCGCCGCCCGGCAACATGCCTTCGCCGCGGAACAGTTGTTTCACGCAGCAAATAACGATGCCGGAGTTTCTAGAGCCCGATTGGAGTACATGTTTGCGACACAATATGCTCAGGACGGCCAGGAATGTCAGCGCATCGCAAAGGGCTTGAATTCACTTTTGGAGAATCACTCGTATCCATGGATCGAAGCGCAGTACTTAATAGAGCAAGGAAATTGCGCGTGGTTGATGGGAAGTTTGGGTGGAGCGCGAAGGGCTTTTGAACTTGCATCCAAGCGAGCTGAAGTCAGCGGGTACGATGCGGTATATCTGCGTACTCAAGATCACCTTTCACTTTTGGATGGCACCATCGGTGATCTTGCTGGGGCTTGGTCACGAAATCAGCGAGCACTGATCCATTTTTGGTCGAAAACTGAACCGACCATGCGCGGATACAATCTCTACTACGACCGTTATGAATTTGCCCGCGCAACAAAACAACCACACCTGCAGATGGCGGTATGGCGGAGCGGTCTAGCATTAAGCGAATCCTTTAATGACAATGCACTCCGCGCCATGGCTCATTCCATGATGGCTAACGCGGCTGTCGCCGCCGATGATTCCCAAACGGCCGAGGAACAGTTTGCCCGGGCAAATCAGTTGTTCGTTTTGGCTCCGCAGATAAAATCGACTCGCGTTGATCACATCGAAGCTGAAACGCGACTGGCGGAGGTCGAAGCTGTTCACGGTAAGGCCGAAGAGGCTGTATCTCGCCTCCATAATCTAGAGGCCGAAGTTTCTGAGCTTTCAGACAATTACCTAGCAATTCTTTTCTATAGCACGATCGGAGATGCAGAGTCGCGGAGCGGTCACTTCCAAACGGCCGAGGCACCGCTACGGAGGGCCGTTGCCCTTTCCGAGGTTCACCTACGATCGATACACGACGACAGTTCTCGACTACGGTGGAGTCAGCAAGCATCATGGAGTTACCGCAATCTAGTTGAATTACGGATGCGGAGCGGAGACGTTGCGGGAGCGCTCGAACTCTGGGAGCGGTATCGAGGTTCGCCTCTTCAAAAAAAAGTCACCGATCATATTTCTATTCTCAAGGATTCATCATGGTACGAGGTCCACGAAGTCGCCGCGGAGCTTCCGAGTCTCACCAATCAGACTGTGATTGCCTATGCTTTGCTGCCGCAGGGACTTGCAACATGGATTTTTGATGACAGGGGCATTTTCGGAATCTGGAAGGAAGAAAAAACTGAAACTTTAGAAGAAAGAATCGTTAGTTTTCGACGGGTCTGCTCCGATCCTAGCTCAGACCCACAAGATATTCAGCAGAAGGCTCGGACTCTTTACGATCTACTAGTCGTTCCAATCGAAAACCATATTTCCCCCGGGCGAACACTTGTAGTTGAACTTGATGAGGCGTTCTCCTCTCTGCCATTTGAGGCGCTAATCGATCGTACGAATCGTTACATTGTCGATCGGAATCCGATCATCTTCTCTTTTGGAGTTTACTATCGATTGGGGCGGCGGAGCTTGGCCCCAATAACTGCAGATGTATCGGTACTAGTTGCTGCAGTGTCAGCTTCCAAAGCAACCGGTTACCCGGCAGTTCCTCCACTCCCAGACGTGGTTTCAGAAGCCGAGATGGTGTCTCGAAACTTCCGCTCAGCGAAGCTTCTCATTGGCGATCAAGTTACCGTCGCGGCCGTCCGCTCTCGGCTGGGCGGTGCCGCTCTGTTTCATTTCGCAGGACATGCTTTTGCCACTGTGCAAAAGTCCGGCCTATTGCTCTCGGATGATTTGCTGAGTGCTGATTCACTCCGGGCCGTGCACCTTCAGCAGACCAATCTTGCCGTGCTATCCGCTTGTAACACGGAGGATTCGTCCGGAGGCGGAATCTTCGACACTCAAAATCTAGTGCGCGTCTTCGTGCAGGCCGGGGTTCCACGAGTAGTCGCGAGCCGATGGAACGTAGACTCGCATGCCACTCAACAATTCATGAAATTTTTTTACAAGGCCCTTCTTGAGGGAAACTCTGTTCCTGAATCGATCCGTCAAGCTCAGACGGCGATTCGTTCGCGATCCGGTTTTTCGCATCCATATTACTGGTCTGCGTTTGGTTCATTTGGAATGGTCTGAACAGTTCTATCTAAGGAGTTGAAAAAATGAACAACAAGGGATACTACTTGAGCCTTCTGAGCGGAACTCTTCTCATGCTACTCCCGGCTCTCCTTTTTGCAAGGCCGATTGCTGCACAAACTGACCTGCTGATCATGGTGAGTGGATCTTGGGATTACGTGGTCGATCCCCATCCCGACTGGGACACCAATTCTTCACCGCAAAAGCGAATTATTTTGGTCGCTGCTCAGTCCATGCAACATCAGGCGTATCTTTTTTCAGGTGATGACGCCGGGCAATATCAAAAGTGCAACAATTGCACGCTGGCGCCCGGATTATACTATGTGGATATTGTAAGCCCACGCACATTCGCAGGGGTTCTGCAGCCAGGTGAGTTGCAGCCGTCTCTTGGCCCAACACTGCAAGTTAACGTGAAGAATATCGTTGAGCCCGCAGTCTATGGCCCCAGCGGGGGTACAGAACGATTTGCTATCTCTCTTCCTGCACCGGACTACTTTTCAACCTATATAGGTAGTTATGGAAGTGGCCTGAGTGAATCGATAGTGAATTCGGGAAGTACTATCACCGGCACGCCTACAAAATATACGACCTGGATGGTGCTTCATTATCAGGTTTCCAGCGGCAACTCGGCCCAAATTACGCCCACGCAACCAGGCAGTGGAAGTTTACAGCCAAAGTTGCTCGCTCCCACTTCTGCCCAGTTTACCTCTAATGGCACCGAAAAGAGGCAGGGGATAAGCATCGTCATGGGGGTGCAGGGTTCGGAAAGTAATCCGAGATGTGACTCTCTTTCTCTGATGTCATTCTCTGATGCTAAACAGATGTGGGGCAACCCCGCCATCGTCGCCCTCTACCCTGAAGAAGACGCGTTCGGCACTCAAATGGGAGTCTACCACTCAGACTGCTTACCTCTCAGTTCTGAGAGTTTAGCAGCCTCACAGGCGAACTTCGTAAATGCCCAACAGAACTATCAGGCAACTTTGGCAAAGATCGAGGCACTGAAAATGGCGCTGGAGAGGATGCTGGAATCAAAGGGGAGCCGTCAGAACTCTGTGGATCAAACCTGGATCAAATCTCAGACGGAAGTTGTCCAAGATATTAGGAAATCTTTGAGTGATCTTTATTTCGGAAAGGTACCGTACCAGTTCAACCGAGAACTGGATTGCGCCAGACAACTACTCGAGAGACTACCACTCAACTCCTGCCCTGGCAAAGCGGCGCCAACCAATCAAGTAATCCAGAAGTATTTTCTTGACGATGCTGGTGGTGGCATCTGGACAACTGCCGTTGGAGGTGCTGATTGCCATAAGGGACAGCTCAACATCAACGGAGCTATTCAGTGAGGCTAGCTGTCGGCGACATCACTCTAAAAAGCATAGCCAGGCACTCTGAAGCAACTCTTGGCCGAATCCAGGGCTATTTTCAATCCGAGACAGAAGACGGATCGCGCCATTTTCTACGCGGATGAGATATTGGCGAGACACAGGACCACAAAAGACACATGCCCCATTTCTTGATTGCCTGCCACCGTGTTATGAATTCCGCATTAATAACCAGAGATTTTTAGATGTCGTCCAACATGGCCGATGAGGATCTTGTACTCGTGTTCCGCTTCTAAGAACTCGAAGTGAATTCGGCAACCATCATTGGGAGAACCTCCCCCAATTTTCAAGTGCTTCTCCATTACATATTTGGCGCCCTCGAAGGCAAACGTTCTTTCTAGCTGGCATTCACGATTGTTTGAGGTTGGCTTTGATTCATGGGCAGCGTACTCAAAGGAACAATTCGCGGCTTTTAACCACCAGATGAAAGCTCCCGATGGTCAGCTTGCCGCAGAAGTCCGGTCTTAGGCAGGGCTTCGAGCAACCTATAGGCCGTAGCTATTGGGCTCAGCGTACAAAGTATTGGACCAAACTGGTGAAGGCAGCTAAGTTCGGTGACGTTATCTGCCCTGATGAGGCTGAGGCTGTCTCCCGCGGCTTGGACACGACGGGCATCAATCAATAACGGAGGGATCACAATGGCTACAGATACGCCATATTTGGAACGAGTTCCGGAAGCATTGGCCTTGAGTAAGTTGGAAGCGGCTCGAATGCTGGGCGTGAGCCTCCGGACGGTCGACCGGCTTATTGCCCTGAAACAGTTGCCCGTGCGACGGCTGGGACGTCGCGTGCTGATTCCACGGAATAACCTTCTAGGCCTTCTCAGATCTGACCATCCGACGAAATCCGCTTGATAATCTAGCAGCTAAATTATACATTCTGGGTGTGGCTACGAAAGACACGCCGGGAGACGAAGTCCGCGATTTCCTTCGGAAGATCGGGAGCAAGGGCGGAAAGGCGCGCGCAAAGAAATACAATACAGAAACCTTCCGCAAATGGTCAAAAGAATCTGGTGCGGGTCGCCCTCCGAAACCCAAGAAGGAGAAACCATGAGCCAAAGAGGAGTCTTTGAGAAAGTTCCGGGTTCGGGAGTTTGGTGGATCCGCTACTTCGACCAGTTTGGTAAGAAAAGGCGAGAAAAAGCAGGCACAAAGAGCGTCGCGATCAAGCTCTACGGGAAACGCAAGCAACAGGTGCTAGAAGGGAAGAAGCTGCCCGAGCTCTTCCGTAAGCCGTCGATCAATTTTGACCAATTGCTTGAGGACGCCGTTGCCTACTCAAAGAGGAACAAACGATCCTACCATACGGACGTCCCTCGATTTGCGAGCCTAAAGGAGTGGTTCGGCGCTCACCCTGCAGAAGAACTGACCCCCAAAGAAATTGAAAGCACTTTGTCGCGGGTGGCTGAGAAGCGGGAGTGGGCACCCTCTACTTTCAATCACTTTCGCTCACTGATGTCGCTGAGCTATCGCCTGGGAATTCAGAATCGGAAAGTTATGGTAAACCCTGCTCGTTCTGTAACGCATCGCCGGGAGGATAATAGTCGCGTTCGGTTTCTGACGATTGAAGAGGAACAGAAACTCCGAAAGGTTATCGATGCCAAGTGGGCTTCACACCTTTGTGAGTTTGATCTTGCAATCAACACCGGATTGCGGAAGGGCAGTCAGTACAGCCTGACATGGGACATGGTAGACTTTAGAGGTCGGATGTTGAACATCCCGCGGACGAAGAACGAAGAACCCATACACGTCCCGTTAAATGATGCTGCGGTTGCCGCCTTGAGCGTTGCGCACGACCGGGGCGACGGGAAGGGCCGTGTGTTCCGATCGGAGAAGACGGGTGAGCCGCTCAGAAACGGGCGGCATTGGTTCGACGACGCAATGCTCGAGGCGGGGATCAAGAATTTTCGCTGGCACGACATGCGACATACGTTTGCAAGCCGGCTGCGGATGAAAGGTGCTCCGCTCGAAGACATTGCAGATTTGCTGGGGCACAAGAGTTTGACGATGACAAGACGGTACGCGCATCTGGGTCCGAACAAGCTGCATGCGGTGGTGTCCTTACTGGGGTCAAGTGACCCCACAAGTGACACCGGCAAAGACGGCACTGTGGCGCCTGGCATGCAAGTCATTGTGCATTAAGAGTTTAGGGGCGTAGCTCAGTGGTAGAGCAGCGGCCTTTTAAGCCGAAGGTCGTGGGTTCGATCCCCACCGCCCCTACCAAAACCTCATCATTATCAATCGTTTCGAGGGATTACTTTCCGGAACTACCGGGCTGACTACCGCTTGGCCCAAAAAATACCGATTCGATTGCGTCCATCGCCTCGCGATGATCGTCGCCCAAAACGTGCCCATAGAATCCCAGAGTCGTCGCCGGGTCTGCGTGGCGCATTTGTCTCTGCGCTACGGCCACCCCGGTGGATTGTAGAAGCAGACTACTCAAGCAATGGCGAAAAGCATGTAATCCGGCCCGCTTGCCCTTGTGCGCGATGCCGAGTTCGTCCAGAAGTGGATGGAGGACCGTCTGGACCACCTTGTTCCTGGAGTACGGGCGGCCTCGACGGTTCACAAAGAGAAGTTGATGGCTATGTCCTTCGAGATGCTTTAAGAGCTTCTCGCGCAGCACAGGCGGCATCGGCACACAGTTCTCGGACTCCTCGGTCTTCACCGTCTGGATTTGCCCATGCCAAGCCGCCTGTCGAACATGGATTTGATTGTTGTCGAAGTCCACATCCTCAACGCGCAGGCCGAGAATTTCCGAAGCACGTAGGCCAGTGAGCGCGAGCAAAGTGAAGAAAGCATCCCAAATCTTGCGCCCGGTAACGGCGACGAGAATCCTCTTCACTTGCGCCGGGGAGAACACGAACGGCTTGCCTTCCCCCGGCTTCTTCAATCCGAATTTCAGGTCGCGCTTCTTCAGCGTAGGAACGCCGGGGTAGAGGTGCCGCGCCTCGTCCAAGATTCGGAACAGATCATCCACAACATTTTCACGGGTGCCGCGTGAACGGTGGAGCATAGTGCCGATGAGATCCTGAACGTTTTTGATGGTGATGAGCGTGATGGGAATCTCACCGAGCATCGGGATTAGGTGCGCTCGGATGGAGCTTTCCAATGCCCGCTTGGTGGAAGGTTTGAAATCCAACATCCCGGATAATCGCCATTGTTCTATGAACACGGCTAAGGTGAGGGTATTGCGCGATGCCTTGAAGGGAATGTCCGTCTGGTTGTTGACTTCATCCAGAATCGGCTGCGCTAACTTGCGCGCTTGGCGCGGGCTAAGCTCCATGCCGCCGATCTTCTTGCTGACCTTTACCCGCTGGCGAACGCCGTCGCGAATCTCGTCGCGCCAATAAAGAAGAGTCCACGAATGTCCTACGATCTTCAGACACCCAGTTTGAAATCTGCGTCGTGGCACAATTCGCCTCGACGCTAATCTACTGAGAGACTCACATTGTTCGGTAAACACGTTTCGTTCCGCACGGTTTTGCCGTGTGAAACGAAACGCCTAATTCGTGTAGGCTTGTCTCGGGGGCTGCTGCTAAGGGGCTTGTTTCTGAGCGTCTCGCAGGGTTGGCATCTCGCCAACTCTCTGGTGGCCGACAAAACTGAATCGGTCACGACGAATTATCGCCGCACTGATCCTTAACTTTCTTAGAATAACACGCCCCGTCTGCTAAGTCCAGACTTCCCTTGACATTAGCATTGGTACTGGTACTATAGTCTCACATCCCTCCGGGCAGGAGTACCGTTGAGTCCTTGGGGACGTGGGTCGCAGCAGGCGCTAAACCCTCCAAGGCTGCGAAACCCCGGCTGAATCCAAACACAGGAAAAATCTATGAGTACACATCGCAATAAGCGTGTGTCTCTTCCTGCTCAGCCGGAGCCAGTTCCTCTCGCTAAGCAGCTTGCAAATGTAGAAGAGACCATTCGCCTTTATGAGTCCTCGCTTGTCTCGCTCAAGAAGACGCAAGCCGAACTCAAGAAGCAGTTGAGTCCCGTCGAGTCGCAAAAGTTGTGGCCTTGCCGTTTCTGTGGGGCGCAAGTTCCTTACGGCGAAGTCTACAAGCACACCGAAGGTCACTTCGAGTCGGAGGTGGGGCGATGAGTCTCATCTTCGATAGTTTTCCTACGGTCCAAAAAGCCTTGGCATTCCAGCAGGCGGTGGAGGCGAAGTTTCCCGAGCACCGCACACACGTCTGGATGAGCCAAGGTGAGATGGAAAAGCTGTGCCGTCGCCAACTCGATTTCTGCATTACCGGACTGGGTAGCCTCAGCCCGGAGGAAGCTGAGATCGAAGCTGACATGTTTCCATGGCAGCTGATTCCGCCCATCGTGCTGGTCAGTCGCGCGGAGTTTGACGACCCAGACCGCGAGAGTGCGCTACAACAAATGATCAAGCGCGAAACAGCCATCGAACAGATGGTCAAGAAGTTCGGTGGCGTCTTCGCTGGAACATAAAGGGAAGTGCCGACGAACTAAAACCGCCGTAGGTTATTGAACACTGGCCGGGAGAACCTCCAACCTCCCGGCCTTTCATTTTGACGATTGCTCTTTTGATTTAAGCAAGACTCCCAACACCCCTTTCGGAATGCCTAGTTTTCCCAGATGCTTTTCCATGCGAGCGACATGATGGCGTTGAAACTCTGGATCATAGCCGTGAATCAAGGCTGTCTCGAACACTTCAACTTTCCCCCAAGCGGTCAGTATGAAACCTTCTGGCTTCACCAGCGCGTCAATCGTTCTTGAGGAGAAAAACGAGACCATAATTTCAGGAGGCACCGACAGCAACGCGAGTTTGGGGTAGTTGTGTTTTCCACTCGATGCCGTCTCCTGAAACTCGCGCCTTAGTCTCATTCCATAGGACATGGTCGGAGCGTCAGTCTTGCCAACGTACTTTATAACTCCAGAGTGGTGGATAACGTAAACGCCCGTCTCTTTCGCGTTTTGTCCCAGACACGACGCGCTCCACCGCACGCCCCGCGTAGCCAGTGGAACAGCGCAAGCCTGTAACATCGTCTCTTTCGGGTCGGGAACCTCAATCGTCAGACGCATCTTGCGGTCGCCCTCATTTCAGCTTTAGCAAGTAGCGGGGATGCACGAGCCTAATTTTTTGCTCCAGATGTACCGGAAGGACCATCTTTGGTGCAAGGGCATCCAGGATTGAAACGTCGTCTTCGTGCCAACCACACTTTCCTTTCAAAGGCCACAACACGACGTGTTGATTGGACCAAAGCATCTTCCACCAGCCGGGTATTGCGTGCCACGCAACCATCAGAATCATACGACCGAACTGAACACCAATTTTGTAAGTACGGGTGTCCATAAGTCCCGCAATGCGCTCCGTCAAATTGTCGGGAGCACAGAGTACCCAACGGTTTGACTGAAACCAACCGAAGTTGACAAAAGGACCCGTCGAGGCGATCACGACAACTCCCCACGGAAGGCCGTGAGTGTTCTCGCGCAGCTCTCTCAATTGTTGTGGTGGGGGCCTTGATGGTGAAGTTGGCCGAGCTATTAAGCACATATGCTGTTTTCGCGGCCCACCGCGCAACCAGCAAACACTCCGTTTCGGAGAGCTGTCCGGGCTGTCGTCGCCCGCGTATCATGTCGAGCAATATTCCCTGACAGCTTTGCTCTAAGCCGCTCATCCATCCATTGTTGCAGCGAGCGCAGATTCGGCCCTCACGGACGTTCTCCATACGGGCAGAGCAGGTCTCAGCAGTCCACGTGTTCAAGCCAGCAGAAGTGATTCACCGCGGCTCCCGTCGTTTTGTTCAACAGCGCCCGCCCTACAAGTCTTGGCATCGGTTGCTGCGCGACGGAGATCTGCCAACCCGGAGGCATTACTTCCGGTTTGCCCGTGACTCAGGCTGAAGCAGCAATCGCAATTGCCATCTCATTCCATAAGAGACACTTCGCGACTTTTCGCGCGTAAATGCATTCTAGCGCTTGTTCCGCTTGCGTTTCCCAAGATGTATGCGGTCGCGGAGCGAATACCAAATCTGCCGCTTGAGTGTAACCAACCTTTTCCGGTGTAGAATTGCAGCCAAATGCCATTGTCCCCGGGAGTTCGGTTGGGACCCTACGAGATCTTGGACCCGATTGGCGCGGGCGGGATGGGGGAGGTTTATCGCGCTCGCGATACGCGTCTCGACCGAACTGTAGCCATCAAAATCTTACCGGACCATCTCTCCAAAGAGCTCAGCGCGCGCCAGCGCTTCGAGCGCGAGGCACGCGCAATCTCCGCGCTTTCGCATCCACATATCTGCGCGCTCTACGACATCGGCCATCAGGACGGTGTGGATTTTCTGGTGATGGAGTTTCTCGAGGGAGAGACCCTCGCTAAAAAACTAGCGAAAGGCCCGCTGCCGGTCGGGCACGTCTTGAAGATCGGTGAGGACATTACGGATGCCCTGGACAAGGCGCACCGGCAGGGAATCATTCATCGCGACCTGAAGCCCGGCAATGTGATGCTGACGCCGAGTGGTGCGAAGCTGCTCGACTTCGGCTTGGCGAAGGCGGAGCAGACGGCGCTGGCGGGAGAAGTTTCCTCGCTGGCGACATTGAGCAAGCCATTTACGGCGGAAGGTTCGATCATAGGAACGATTCCGTACATGGCGCCGGAGCAGCTTGAGGGCAAAGAAGCGGACGTGCGGACTGATATTTTTGCGCTGGGCGCGTTGCTCTACGAGATGACGACGGGCAGACGGGCGTTTGAAGGCAATAGCCAGGCAAGCCTGATTGCAGCCATTCTGGAGAAAGAGCCGACGCCGATTTCGGAGTTGCAGCCCATGAGTCCGGCAAGGTTAGGTCAAGTTATCAAGACCTGCCTTGCGAAAGATCCTGAGGATCGCTGGCAAGGGGCTCGCGACGTCAAACTACAATTAAGATGGATTGCAGTTACGTCGTCACCTGATCGGGCGGCGAATGAGCGACGCGGACGGAATCGCCTCGCCTGGGCATTGGCCGGGGCCCTCGCCATAATTAGTTTGTCGCTGGTAGTGATGCGATGGCTCAGCCCGCCGTACGAGGCGAGAGCGCTGCGTGCATTTATTGTTCCGCCAGAAAACGCAACATTTTCTGACGATGCCGCATCCGTGGCGGTCTCACCGGACGGGACGCGGATAGTGTTCGTCGCCCAGGGTGCGGTTAACAACAGCCAACTTTGGATCCGTCCTCTGGATTCCATATCCGCCAAGGCGCTGCCCGGCACGGAATCAGCCAGGTACCCATTCTGGTCTCCTGACGGTCAGTGGATCGCATTTTTCACGAGTGGCAAACTTCGGAAGATGCCCGCAAGTGGCGGGACTGTGACCACCTTATGTGCCGCCTCACAAGGGCGTGGGGGGAATTGGGGTAGAGACGGCCAGATTCTATTCTCACCCGGTGTCGCTGGCGTCCTCTACCTGGTGTCAGCTGCAGGAGGTCCGCCAAAGCCGGCCACAAAGCTGGATGCGTCTCGCAAAGAGGTTAGTCATCGATGGCCCGTCTTTCTCCCCGATGGTCGCCACTTCCTTTTTTACATTCGTGGCTCAGAAACCGGAATTTACGTCGGCAAGATTGACTCCGACGAGCACAAACTGCTTGTTCGCAACCTGGCAAATGGACTGTATGCGCCCCCTGGATATCTGCTGTACGTTCGCGATCGAACGCTGGTTGCGCAGGCCTTTAATCTTCGGCAATTGGAGGTGACGGGGGAGCCGGTACCTTTAGCGGAAAACACGCCAGTGAATGGCACCAGCGGCAGCGTGGTCTTTTCAGTATCGGATACGGGAGTGTTAGCATACGAAACTGGAATCCCGGGCAAATTGCGTCAACTCAGTTGGGTAGATCGCGACGGAACTTCTCGAGGCACCGTGGGCGAACCCGGCTTTGTCGCCTCGCCACGAATCTCACCCGATGGAGAGAAATTCGTTGTCACCCTGACCGATCCTAAGGAGAACAGTACGAATGTTTGGGTGTACGACATTCGCCGCGGCGTACGCGAACGTCTTACTTTTGATCCATCGTTTACCGGGCTGCCCAACTGGTCTCCAGATGGTAAGAGCGTGATTTACGCCTCCAATCGGGAGGGTGCGCCACACATTTATGAAGTGCTATCCAATGGAATGGGACAGCCGCGATTAATATCAGATCCGAGTAGCTATGACTACCCGACATGGTGGTCCACTGATGGACGCTATCTAGCGTTGATGCGACGCGCGGAGCGAAATTGGGAAGTGTGGATCATGCCGTTTTCTGGCGACCGTAAGCCATTCGCGTTTCTTACGGGACCATTTTCCTATTTTCTGCCAGCTTTCTCACCGGACGTTCATTGGCTCGCGTACCAATCGGACGAATCGGGTCAGAATGAAGTCTACGTTACTACGTTTCCCAAGGCTGCCGGGAAATGGCGGATTTCCGTGACTGGCGGAACCGCGCCAGTGTGGCGCAGTGACGCAAAAGAGCTCTACTATGTCGCGCCTGACAGGACGCTCATGGCGGTGGAGGTCAACGCACTTGGGCAGGACCTCAAGGTGGGCGCCGTCCATTCACTCTTCAACCTTGGCACTTCACAAGTAGTTGGCGAGAATTTCGACGTAGCGCGGGATGGGCGATTTCTTGTTGCAAGAGATGTGCCTGATCTTCATCCGGCACCGATGGTGATCGTGGTTAACTGGCCGGCAGAGTTGAAGAAATAAGCTGTGATGATGGCCGCTACAGCGCCTGCGGCCTAACGAGAATTCATAACCTTTTTGTGGATAACTCCTGCAACTGGACTCCAACGTAAGTCAATCAACCAGAATAGGTCAATCCTTTGTCTGTGCGCCCCAGAAGGCCACGGAGGCGGCGCTTTCCTGCCGAACACGTGAGGTTCTCTCAGCACGTTGAATTACTCGCGATTGTGTTGACTGGTCTCGGCAACTTCCGGGTGGCCCGTGACTCGGGCACCATACTTTGAGTTGCCGATGCTGACTCCGTATAGGCCGTTAGATAATTGCGTTTTTGACTTAAGTGACTACAATGCGTCGACGAAGCCTGGAGGGAAACAATGTTGAGGGGCGTTCGGGCCGCGGGTGACAGGCGTAGCTTTATCTCTGGCATCGCCGCTGCTGGATTGGGCGCGCTATCTTGCTCCAGCCTTGGACGATTCGCATCGGCCTTTGCGCAGACACCGGTCGTTGCAAAGACCAATCTGGTTGATGTGCATCATCACATCGTCCCCCCTTTTTACTTATCCGAGAATCGTGAGCGAATCATTAACGCGGGCGGCGGTCGGATGAATCCCGCTTTTTTGAGCTGGACTCCGGAGCTGATGATCGCAGCAATGGACAAAAGCGGCGTCTCGACGGCTGTTCTTTCCCTTGCCCCGGTTGCATTCTGGTACGGAGACCGCGAGGCAGCGGCTCGAATGTCGCGCCGAGTAAATGAATACGCTGCTGATCTTGTGCGAAATCACCCGGGCCGCTTTGGTCACTTCGCCATAATTCCCCTTCCGGATACCGATGCCAGCCTCCGTGAGATCGAGTACGCCTATAGTGTGCTCAAGGCGGATGGCATTACTCTTCTCACCAGCTACGACGATAAATGGCTGGGTCATCCTTATTACCAGCCAGTTTTCGAAGAGCTGAACCGACGCAGGGCCGTGGTGTTCGTGCATCCCACCATTCCACTATGTTGTCGAACGTTGCTGCCGGATGTTCCCCCGGTAACACTTGAGATTCCACAAGATACCGCCCGGGCAGTTACGAACCTACTTTTTACGGGCACGTTTGCGAAATTCAGGGACATTCAGTTCATCTTCACACACGCGGGCGGAGATGTGCCGATGGTGCTGGGCCGTATGCACCAATATGGTCCCAAGAACATCGCCGAGAAAGCACCCGACGGGATCGAATACGAACTCAGACGCCTCTATTACGACATCGCTGGCACCGCCTATCGGCCTGCGATTGCGGCGCTCACAAGTCTCGTACCAATGACACATATTCTGTTCGGCAGCGACAATCCTTTCGTACCGCTCGCCGAAACGGCTCAAGGCATGACGCACGTCGGCTTTTCAGCCGCCGATCTCCAACTCATCGGTCGCGACAACGCACTCGCGCTACTGCCACGACTCAAAACAAGTTAAGGGTTTGCAAATTCGCTCCGTGACTCGGGCGCAATCCCACGAACCGTCGATGAACGGTTGTCAATGAGGTCGCTTCTACGGGCTTCGAGTTCCGCGCCCCCCAAAAAGGCCACATGATAGCACTGCGTTTCCCACAGCGAGACTTGAAGAGAGCGATGGATCCATGTGGCCTTTTTTTGCCTATAAAACGCCCGCGCTCCCAGCCCACCTGGCGATATAGCTCTTCAGGAAAGCAGTGAATTCCTCGGCGGCGGCAGGGAGTTTCTTTCCCCGATTGCTAATCTGTTGAAACTCCAGGTTCACGACAGGATCGATCAGCCTGTTCATCGCCACTCTTCGATTTCTGCACGCGGGCAGCCCGAAGGATGGAACAATAGCGATCCCTTCGTCCGCTTCAACCAAGGCGATCTGGGTATCAAGTGCATTGACGACCGCGCCGCGTTTGCAAACTACCCCCGTTTTCTTCAAATGTTTGTCCACAATTTGCTGCACGGGACTTGTAGCTGGCAGAGAGACTAGCGTCGCTCCCCTCATGGAAGACCATGTCGCCGAGACTGAATGAAATGCCGCGTCCTTATCCGGGCGTATCACCATCAGAGAGAAACGAAAAAATGGCGCGCGCCGAATGCCCGATTCGTTCCTGAAGATACCTAAGCCCATGTCGAGCTTGCCAGCTTCAACCCTTTGCATGATCGTAATTTGATTAGCATCGTACAATTGAATGCACACATCGGGTCTCTGACTGCGGAATTCCTTGATCGCTCGTGGCAGGATGTTGGCCGCAACCAGGGGCGCCGCCCCAATCGATATCACGTGAGTGGTTTCCTCCGCCGTTCGTCCAATCCGTGACATGGCCGCGTCGAGTTCGTGCAGGTTCTTCCGGATAACTGCGAGTAATTCGCTCCCGTAAGCCGTCAAGACAACACGGCGGGTTGTGCGATCAAACAGACGGAATCCGAGTTGGTTTTCCAACTCTCGTACCAGCAAGCTTAATCCTGACGGAGTTATAAAGAGTGCTTCTGCCGCCTGAGTGAAGCTGCGATGCTGTGCGACAAGCTGAAAGGCCCGGAGCTGTCGGGAAGTAAATTCCATTGTTGAGATTCTATCAACAATTACTGAGTTTTTTAAAGTTGCGTTTCAAACGCTTCCACTCTTAAAGTGAGTGGCCATGAAAGCCGATTTGAAGAAACTCGGATCAACTGAACCCGACACTGCAGGTAGCGATACTTCGAGCGCCACCTGGACCGGACTTCTCCCTCCTCTAAGCACGGTCCAGTGGGTTATCTGTGCAGTTGCCGGCATGGGATTCGCTTTTGATCTGTATGAATCGCTGATGACCGCTCTCATCGTGGGGCCTGTTCTGACGACCCTCGGACATCTGAAGTCGGGGACCTCCGAATTCAACGTATGGATCGGGTTGTTCTTCTTCCTTCCTGCCGTGACAGGCGGTATTTTCGGCCTGTTCGGCGGTTATCTGACAGATCTTCTGGGTCGCCGCCGCGTTCTTGTCTGGAGCATCTTGCTTTACGGATTCTCCGCTTGCGCAGCCAGCTTCGCCAATTCGTTGCCTATTCTTTTGGTTCTGCGCTGCACGACCATGATCGGCGTTTGCGTTGAAGCAGTAGCCGCGATTGCCTGGCTGGCCGAACTCTTCCCCATTGCTAAGGAGCGAGAAGCAGTTTTGGGGTACACACAAGCCTGCTATGCGTTGGGAGGACTGATGGTAAGCGGCGCCTATTATGTTGCCGTAGCCTACGGAGAGCACCTGCCAGCCATTTTTGGCAGCCACGAGCCTTGGCGCTACACGATGCTTTCTGGGCTGATCCCCGCCATTCCGCTCATGGTTGTGCGTCCCTTCTTACCGGAATCTCCCATTTGGCGCGCCAAGAAGCGCGAAGGAGCATTGAAGCGTCCAAGCCTTGCAGAACTCTTCCAGCCGGGAATGCGCAAGACCACCTTGTTGGCAACACTCATGATGGCGTGTACTTTTGCGGTGCCGTACGGCGCTCTTCAGCACACACCTCGAATTGTCCCCGGCATCGTTGAGGAACAGCACCTGCCGCCGCAACAAGTGCAGAAAACGGTGGGCTCGGTATTTTTGGTACAAGAGTCAGGGTCGATCACAGGTCGACTGTTTTTTGCTTTGTTGGTCACTCAAATCGTGGGACGGCGGCGCTTGTTTCGAGTTTTCTTGGTTCCGGCCCTTGTCGTTTTTCCCTGGCTGTTCTTCTTGGCCGCAACAGATGGCTTGGTGTTGTTCAAGTTGGGAGTTTTTTGCGCCCAGGCACTCTTCAATGGGCTGCATAGTTTCTGGGGAAATTATTTGCCGGGGCTTTATCCGACGCATTTGCGGGGAACTGGTGAAAGCTTCGCGATGAACATTGGCGGCAGAGTGATCGCGGTGTCGGCAGCCCTGTTGACGACTCAACTCGCGAACGTCATGGCCGGTGCGGGCGCGGCCAGCCGGCTGGCGCACTCCGCAGGAATAACGGCTGCACTGGTTCTAGCAATATCGTTTCTGGCGAGTTTCTGGCTGGTGGAACCGCAGGCCAGTCAACTGCCAGAGTGACAGCACGTCCCGATTTCGATCGGGTGTGCTGGCCCGGCTTCCGCACGCGACCAAGGAGGGAAGATGGGCACGGCTAAACTTGATTCGGCGCCAACAGCTGGCAAGATTGCTTTGGAAGAACACTTTGCGTTTTCCGAAACTGTGGATACCAGTTACGCTGCTCTGGGCACTCCGGAATTTCGACTCCAGATCGAAGACATCGGCAATAGACGGATAGCGGAGATGGATCGAGGTGACGTGGAACTTTGTATCCTCTCGCTCGTGT
Source organism: Candidatus Acidiferrales bacterium (assembly GCA_963709675.1). Lineage (GTDB taxonomy): Bacteria > Acidobacteriota > Terriglobia > Acidiferrales > UBA7541 > Acidiferrum. The sequence goes on along the minus strand of CAVPWW010000008.1, from coordinate 30,963 downwards.
CACCTGGGATCCAGGCGATTCCTGACACTTCGCAGGCGATTGCAATCTCGCGGCGCGCGAATGACCATCTAGCTGAGCACATCGCAAAATATCCGAAACGTTTGAAAGGGTTCGCCGCATTGCCGCTGCAGGATCCTCAGGCTGCCGCCCGGGAATTGACACGCTGCGTTGAGGAACTGGGCTTCTACGGCGCGTTGGTGAATGGATTCTCGCAGATTGGCGAAGCAGATTCGGAGGTGTTCTACGATCTGCCGCAATACCGGGCTTTTTGGGCAACAGTCCAGCAGCTTGATGTGCCGTTCTATCTTCATCCTCGCTCACCTCTGGCCTCTCGCCAGCGCGCTTACGAAGGACACCCTTGGATGACCGGCTCGGTATGGGGATTCGCAGCTGAAACCTCTATTCATGCGCTGCGTCTGATGGGCAGCGGGTTGTTCGATGAATATCCTAAGCTTAAAGTGATCCTGGGCCATCTCGGAGAAGGATTGCCCTTCAATATTTGGCGCGCCGATCATCGCCTATCCAGGACGCTGGGCGCTCGGCCAAAAGCAAGGCTGCCGATAGGCTATTATCTGCGGGAGAATTTCTACATCACGACTAGCGGCAACTTCTGCATGCAGGCGCTCACTGACGTAATTATGGAAGTCGGATCCGACCACGTTCTGTATTCGGTTGATTATCCTTTCGAGGACATGGCCGAGGCAGCCAACTGGTTCGATCACACCGCCATCAGCGAACCAGATCGCCTCAAAATTGGCCGCGGCAACGCAAGGCAACTGTTCCGCCTCTAATTCTCCACCAAGAGAGGCGAAAAGTTGTCTTTCAATTCGGGGGATTGGGTCGGCTCGCTGGTGGCACAATCCCGTTCTCGCGCAGATAAATAACCACCTGGCCATAGTGATCCGCTACGTGCCAGACACAAATAACGCCGAGGCCCAAGCGGGTATTCGGAGCGGGGCGTTCAATGGGGTCATACATGTTTTTTTCGGTAATTGCTCCTAACGACTTTTTCAGCGCAGCGAAGGAGTCGCGCAAGTAGTTGAGCAGTTCAACGCGCGTTTTTGCAGGATTGGGACCACCCTTGTCACAGTTTTCAGGTGGATTCGTGCCATCCAATAAGGCGGCAAACGCAAAGTTGGAACAAGCCACATGCTTCACCTGTTCTGCAAAGGTGCGCTCCTCGGCAGGTCCGAATTGCGGTTTCTCGTTCTTGAACAATCCTGCCGCGGGTCGATAATTCCATTTCTCCTCGGGCATAGCTTCGGCGGCGGACCGGAATTGATACTCCTGGTAGCCGAAGAAGCGCGTGAATGCTTTCCCCGGAGTTTCGTTCTTGCTCAACTCCGCGGCCGTGGGCGGTTTCTGTTCCTGTGCGCCGAAAGACAAGCCAGGTGCCAGCAACCAAGCCGCGAGTAAAATCGCAGTGGATATAGTTCGCATGGGTAGCACCCCCGGTCCGCAAGTCTATTCCCTTCGGACTAGCATTGCTATTTAATCTCAGCCTTCTCAGGTCCTTCCATGAGAAGGCCGGTCCCTGTCAAGAGTGTTTTGCTCTTTACATGCGTTCTTCTCTCTTTTTTCCGTTCAAATGAGCCTTTCGACTTGGAATAACTTCCGTCATCCATTCCCTATTCGTATGCGGCACAGTACAATCGTTGACGTCTTATGCCGCTGCCTCCTGGAACTCGTTTGGGTCCCTACGAGATCACGGCCTCCCTCGGTGTTGGCGGCATGGGCGAAGTGTACAAAGCCCGCGACACGCGACTGAACCGCATCGTAGCCGTCAAGGTTTCCAACGAACAGTTCTCCGAACGATTTGAGGGCGAAGCGCACGCTGTGGCTGCATTGAACCATGCCAACATCTGCACGCTGCACGACATCGGCCCGAATTATCTGGTGATGGAGTACATCGAAGGCATGCCACTGAAGGGGCCTTTGCCGGTACGGCAAGCGCTAAAGTATGGAGCACAGATTTGCGATGCACTCGATGCTGCGCACAAGAAGGGCATCATCCATCGCGACTTGAAGCCCGGCAATATCCTGGTCACAAAGAGCGGCATCAAGCTTTTGGACTTCGGCTTGGCAAAAATGTTGAAAACGGGCAAGCCGACGGACGATGCGACGCTCACAATGGCACTCACCGGTAAGAACGAAATCGTAGGCACGCTTTACTACATGTCGCCGGAGCAGTTGCAGACGCAAGGCACGGGCCAGGAGATCGATGCGCGCAGTGATATCTTCTCCTTTGGCTTGGTCCTCTACGAAATGCTTACTGGAAAGCGTGCATTCGATGGCTCCTCCCCTGCTACCGTGATCGCTGCCATCATGGAACGGCCGGCTCCATCAATTAGCGAGGTTGCCCCCCCGGCGTTGGACCGTGTGTTGAAGCGCTGTTTGGAGAAAGACAGGGAAAACCGCTGGCAAAACGCGCGGGATTTGAAAGCCGAGTTGGAATGGATTGAACAAAATTTGAGCGAAGGCAGCAGTCTCGCTGGTGCAATCGTTCGCCAGCGGCCGTGGCCATGGATCGCCGCAGGGGTGCTGGGCCTGGTGGCAGCAGGCTCTTGCTGGATCGCGTATCGCTCGACGCGCCGCGCAGAACTGAAGCCGCTGGTGCGGCTTGAGGTGGATTTGGGCCGCGACGTTAATTTGAACGCGTTGGGCGGGTCGGACGTAATTATTTCGCCGGACGGCACGCGCATTGCCTACCTGTCCCGCGGGCACCTGTTCACGCGAAAGCTCGATCAACCGGTAGCCGTCGAGCTGGCCATCACGCAAGGTGCGACCAGCCCGTTTTTTTCGCCCGATGGCCAGTGGATTGGCTTTACCGCGAGCGGAAAGCTGAGAAAAATCTCAGTGGAAGGCGGGACGGAAATCGTGTTGTGCGACGCCGGATCCTCTTACACGGGCGACGATTGGGGTGAGGACGGCAATATTATCGCGAGCCTTCGAATTTCCGGCGGGCTGTCGCAAATTTCCGCCGCAGGCGGGACTCCCACGCCGATCACCGAGCTTCAAGGCGAAGAAAAGACTCATCGCTGGCCGCAGATCTTGCCCGGCGGCAAAGCCATATTGTTCACCGCGCAAAATTCCACGGTAGGATTTGACGATGGCAAGATCGAAGTCATGACTCTTGCGGATCACCACAGGAAGACGCTGCAGCGCAGGGGGACTTTCGGGCGTTATTTGGGAGTGAGCGGTGGCAAAGGCTATCTCACGTATGTGAACCGCGGAACGCTGTTCGCGGTCCCGTTCGACCTGGAAAAACTGGAGACCAGCGGTTCGCCCGTGCCGGTGTTGCAGCAGGTTTCTTATTCTCCAATGTTTGGCAGCGCAAAGCTGAGCTTCTCGCGCACCGGGACATTCTTGTACCGCAGCCGCGAAATCGACTTCTCCCGGGTATCGATCCAATGGCTTGATGCGGATGGGAGGACGCAACCGCTAATGGACAAGCCCGGCCTCTTCGTGAATCCCCATCTCTCACCCGACGCCCAGCGGTTGGCAGTCGTGAACAACGACGAGATGTCCGGAGTTTGGATCTACGATATCCGGCGCGACACGATGGCGCCGCTATCGGGTGAACGGAATGCAGGTCAACCGGTATGGACACCGGACGGCGAATACATCGTTTACAGGGGAGTTACTGGGATTTCCTGTGCGCGCGCCGACGGCGGTGGTAAGGCCCAGTCTCTGACGGAGAGCAAGGAATTTCAGTATCCGACGTCCTTCTCGCCTGATGGCAAACGCCTTGTGTTTCACCAAATGGGGCCACAAGGGTTCGACATTTGGATCTTGCCAGTCGAACATGACGAAAACGGATTGAAAGCGGGTAAGGCAGAGTTGTTTCTCCACACGACCAACGGAGGACGGGACGCGCATTTCTCCCCTGACGGACGCTGGATCGCCTACTCTTCGAGTGAGTCAGAAAGTCCGCAGGTTTATGTGAGCGGGTTTCCAGACACAGGTAGGCACTGGCAAGTTTCAAGCAACGGCGGACTCTCGCCGATCTTTTCTCGGAATGGGAAGCAACTCTTTTACTTTGACGTTCTTGGTGATCGGATTATGGTGGCCAACTACGCGGTAAAAGGAGACTCGTTGGTGGTTGAAAAACCGCAAGTGTGGTCGAGACAGAGCGTGGCGCTGGCGCTCAGTGGCGCCGTAGGAGCGCAGTACGACGTTGCGCCCGACGGAAAGCGCATGGTCGTCAGTACTTACGCCAGCTCGACGCAACAGGGGTCAGGCCACGTGATCTTTCTGGAAAATTTCATCGACGAATTGCAACGCAAGATGCCTTTGGGCTTGAAATAAGGCACTCATTCCGAACGGAACGGAGTGGCGAGAATTCCGTAGTCAGTGCTGGCGCCAGATTCTTATGAAACGGAGTCTTTGGATTCAACCCGGATGGTCGGCGACCCGAAAGCAATCCTGAAAGTCACAGATTAAGCGGTCAAGTCCCGGTAAACGCGCTGCTATGAAAAGAGCCGGAGCTCGTGCTGAAAATAAAAGACTTGCCACCGAGGTCGACCTTTTCATGCTCGGTGGTGCGCCCAAGGCGCATGAGGTCTTACCGGAGATGTGGAGTCCTGGTACTGGAACAAAGGTGGTTAGGCTTTCCAGGGAATCCTGTAAACGACGGAGTCGTATTTTGGATTCGTGCGGTTGCCTATGATCTGACCGTGAAGATTCTCCGCGATACGCCTGCTGGCGGTATTTTGTACGGCCACCGGATAGATAAAACTTTCTTTGCCAAGGGTTGACTGTCCCCACTCAACAAGTGCGGCCACGACTCCCCGGCCAAAACCCTGCCCGTGCACGCTCTCCTTGAGCCAAAGGCCAAGTTCGGGCGAAGCAGAATCTGCGTCTTCCAACGAGGCCATGCCTAGGCATTCCCCGTTATCAAGCCGCCGGATGACGAAAGAAAACTTGTTCGGTTCCGGAGCCTGCACTCTCTTCTCGCATCGCGTCACGTACTCGCTCCACGACGGCGGCTCCCACGGCATGAATTTGGCTATGGCGGGCGTTATGCATCCAAAAACGTCCAGTGCATCCATCATCTGGAACTGGCTAAGCCGCAATCTTGGGGACTCGATGACGATCATGGTGTCAGCCTATCACGATGGATAATTCGTCAAGGATTAAGCCACGTTTTGACATGGAGGCGCGTCGCGGTCTTGGCCGATTCAATTATTCCCTCGGCTTCCAGTGAACACCCGATAGCACTCACAGCCCCACGATCCGGTTTTCACTGGCCGGTTATGTCAGCAATCCGGAAGTTACGCCTCTTCTGGTTCTAACTTCCGGGTGGCCCGTAATTCGACCACGATCGGGATTAATCCCGTTGCTTCCGTTAAACAGCGCTGAGAGGCCCGAGCGGTGCGCCGACCACCAGCGTCATTTGTGCAGCTTGGCGGGCCAGTTCAGAACCACGGTCATGGGTGCCGTATCCGTCTGCTTCACCGGAGTATTGATCAGAAAGCGCTGTCCGTCCCGGCTCACGTCATATACGAACAGGTCCGTGCGGGAGGTTAACTGCCGGGGCGTGGCAGGGAAAAGAACGAGGGGCGTACCTGAATCGAACTTGGCGCCGATTGTCACCGGCACGGCCATCATCTTGCCGTCCGAGGAAAGGTAAAACAGTTCTTTGCCGTCCCCTCGCCACCGAGGTTGCTCTCCTCCGCTCGTCGACACTCGCCACTTGCCGCGTGCAACAGGAAAGGAGGTCACGTAAATCTCCCATTTCCCGCTCTCATTGGATGCGTACGTCACCCACTTCCCGTCCGGAGAAAATTGGCCATTGCTTAGGACAGATTCGGCTTTCAGGAACAGTCTGTTTTCTTGCTCCGGGAGCGTTACAAACCACAAGTCTGTGGCTCGATTGTAGAGGATGTACTTTCCGTCTCCGGACCAATCGGTCGGAAATTTGTCGAAGTCATCCTGCACGATGCGCTTTTCGTCTTGCGAACCGTCGGAGTTCTTCATATACAGGTCGAAATGAAATTGCGGATTAGAGCCAAATACTAGCCGTGTGGCGTCGGGGCTCCAGGTTGGCACACCGTGAAAACCCAAGCCGAAAGTAAGCTGCTTGGCACTCTGGAGTCGCAACTCATAAATCCAGACGTCGATTTTTATGTACTGGCTGGCCGTGTCGAGCTTGTCAACGGCCACTGATTTTCCATTAGGAGCTAGTGCCACGTTGACATACACATCCGGCTTACCCAGCGTGCCGACCTCATTCCCCTTGCGGTCGAACCAGACGGGTTGCGAAAGGGCGACACCACCGCCAGGCTGAGCGACCAGCAGACCGTTATCGGAGACCGCGAACATAGCCCTGGCAACTTGCGGCCAATACTGGATATCCTTCAGGATGACCTTTGGTTCTCCTGTCAGTACGAATCGTTTCTGATCGAATCGCTGTGCGAGCAGAGTCTTGTCCCGGTAAAACAGGAGGTAGCCCGGCGCGGCATAGGCGGCGTTCGCAGTCGCTTCCACGACGAAGCGCTTTTCGCTGGAATCCAGTGAACCCACGAAGATGGCGTCCACGCCTTTCTGCCCAGAAAAATTGGTCGCCAGATACAGGAAATGCTTTCCGTCCGGAAGAAACACGGGCCAGCGATGACTGTGTTCGGCACGTTTCCCGTCTGGGTTGCTGATCTGCGTAGGATTTCCACCTGATGCCGAGACGCGATACAGCCCGCCCCCTACTGACGCGTCAGGCGTAAAAACAATCACGCCATCCTTGTTCCAAGTACCGCCTCGACCCGAGGGCGCATCGCATACTGCCTGCACCGAGCCACCTGACAACTCTAGTTTCTTCAATTTTCCGTCAGCGAAGAACGCAAGAAATTGACTGTCAGCTGACCAAAACGGATAGCTGGCGCCCGCGGTATCGGCAAGGCTTCTGGCCCCAGGCGATCCCAGTTCGTAAATCCAGATCGCATTCTTGCGCGCGGATTCCGAGTAGCCCACTACGGCGACAGTGCGCCCATTTGGAGCTATCACAATGTCATCCGCCGGAAATGGCAGCGGCGCATTAAATTGCATCGTTTGTTCTGGGGGCTTGGAGCTTCGCCACCAGATCGCGCCTACGATCAGGGCGACGAGCAAAGCGCAGGAGATGAGCCAAGCCAAAGTCTCCCGGAGCTTTCTTGCTGCGGCTAATGGCGGTGTGCCACCCGTGAGCCCGCCACTCTCGCAGACCCACCTCAGCTCTGCTCCGAGGTCGCATGCGGTTTGCCATCTGTCGTCGGGATCTTTGGCAAGGCAGCGTTTGACTATGCGGTCCAGCGAGGGTGGTGACGCTGGAGCCAGCTCCGTGATCGGCTTGGGATCGACCGACAGAATAGCCGCGATCAGGCTTGCTCTGGTTTTCCCGTTGAATGCAGGCCTGCCTGTGGCCATCTCGTGGAGCACTTCTCCGAAGGCGAAGATGTCGGTGCGTGCGTCTGCTTCCCGTCCCTCCAACTGCTCGGGCGCCATGTACTGGAATGTCCCCATAATGGTGCCTTCGGCGGTGAGCTTCTTGTCCGAGGTGATTTCCGTCTGCTCGTTGGCGATCGGCGCCGTTTCTGGGTTGAGCTTCGCCAAACCGAAGTCCATCAACTTCACGCCTGATTTAGTGAGCATGATGTTGCCAGGCTTGATATCCCGATGAATGATCCCTTGCCGGTGGGCCTTATCCAACGCATCGGCAAGCTCGACGGCATATTTCAGAGTTTCCGGGGTGGGCAGTGAACCCTTTTTCAGTTTCTTCTCCAGCGTCTCGCCTTCGAGATACTCCAAGACCAGGTAGTCCACGCCGTCCTGATGTCCGATGTCATACAGTGTGCAGATGTGAGGGTGCGAAAGCGTGGAGATAGATCGTGCTTCTCGTTCAAACCGCTGCCTCTTCTCGGGATCCTGGGCAAGCTCGGAAGGCAATACCTTCACCGCGACGGTGCGATCCAGGCGGGTATCCTTGGCGCGATAAACCTCGCCCATGCCGCCAGCTCCGGCAACGGAAATGATCTCGTACGGACCGAAGCGAGTTCCTGCGGCGATAGGCATGAGGTTCCAGGAATTATAGTCTTACGCAAGGAAGATGTTTCGGTTATCTCCTGCGGAAGGCTTCAGCCGGGGGTGTTGAACGAACCGACCAACTCCCGGATGGTCGGCAACTCGGAAGTAATCCAGACGGGCGGCGGGCGATCAGTACCGGGAATCTGTAGCTCTCCGGTAGATTGAGGCCGAGGAGCTACTCGACCATGTCAATCACCGAATCCCTGAAAGCGCAGTTGAAGACCTTGGAAGCCCAGCGGCGAGTGCACGAGAAGGCCGCCAACGCCATCCGTCGCGACGAAGCGAAGATCCGCAAGGCTCTTTCCTCTGTTGCGTCTCTGCCCTCGCTCAACTCCCAGTCGTGAACCTGCTTCAATTCGTTTTGAAGTTGATGGAGAGTGGACGCGAGTTCACTCTCCTTTCTTTTGGGGACCGCATCTGGGTTGAAGTCGCACGTTTCGGCTACTGTTTCAACCGATTCGGGAAGAGTATGGGCGGCTGGATTCACAAGCCCGAGTCCGACGCCGAGTGGGACGATTGGATGAAGCTCCTGATCCCTTAGTCCGTGGATTCGGTAGCTACCCATGGGGTCGTTACTACCACTTGCCCGTTCTTAACGGTAGTTTCTGAGAACCCGGCTTTTCCTAAACCTATGGTGAATCAGTCGTTTACAGGTGGGAACTGACGAAGGGGCGTTTGTTCGATCCCCACCGCCCCTACCAACCTAACCGACTCAAAATAAATCAATTGGGACGCTCCCTCTTTCCGTGTACCTGTTTTGTACACGCCAGGTTGTGCAAGGCCATGTTGGACCGACTGACCGACCAGGCACACATCATCGAGACGGGCACGGAGTCATATCGTTTCCGCAGAACGCTTAATAAGAAAAAAGGCGGCAAGGGATGAGGCAACGGGCGGCGAGCTACTCTGAAAACGGGGATGCTATGGGTCGAGCGAGTTGGCGATCGTCGTTCCTAGGCGATGCTGGCGCGACCTTTTTCTCTACCGGCTACGATGTTTTAGAAATTCACCCTCACCCCGTTCTGCGCTTCGCCCTAAGCGCGTCACCCTCCGGGTGACGCAGGGCTTCGCTCCGACCGGCGTGAGGGAGTTGATTGACCAGGAGGGGTGGGGCCAAATGAAAAGATCAAAAGGGGCCAAATCAAGTTGACGGAACCAGGAGGCGCCGCTGCCACTTTCCAATCGCGCTGTGCAGCTTCGATTGTCCTGTCTAAAAGAAATAACCCCCACTCGACTTCGGCGCTGCCTCCAACTCCTGGAGGACAAAATCCGGTAGGACACAGCGGACTGGCGTGCCCGTCTTTTGTGTATACAAGAAGAGTCGATTTCCGTCGATTCGTTCCACGCTACATTTGACGCAATCGCCGATTCGCATGCCACTGTAGCGAAGCACTAGAACGAAGGCTTTCAGCCGCTGGGCGTTTGCGAGTCCAGCACTCTTCCCGTAGGCCTCGAAGGCCGCCAAGATTTTTGCCATCTCCTCGCGTGAGAAGGGAAGTGTGGGGCGATCTTCGACTTTAGGCACTTTTAGGTTTCGAGCGTGGTTTTCATCTGCCCATTTGCTCTCCACACAGAATTTTAGCCACGAACGCAGCCGTTCCAGTTTCTTCACTCGCGACCGGGGACCGTCCTTCCAGCCCTCGCGAAACTCCCGCAGCATTTCAAGATCTAGCTGTTTCACGTATCGGAGCCCCTTCTTATCTGCGAAAGACTTGAGTTGAGAAAAGAGTAAGCGATACTTGTAAATTGTCGCTTCTTGGAGATTGCGTTGGTGCGCATCGGCGAGATACCGCTCCGTCGCATACTCGATCGTCTTGGGCTCGTCCTGAACTTTCGCTGGCTCTGGCGCGCGGTTATTCTTCAGACGGTCAAGAGCCTCCTGGGCTGCATCCCACGTGTTTGTTCCTAGCGATTGGCGAATCTCCACCCCTTCGTAAACTCCATCCGTCCAAAATCGACAACGACAGTTGCACTTAACAGGTTTGCCGTCAGCGCGACGCTCCGCGACGGTACAAACGTTTCGATGGCAATTGCGATGCCTGCAATTCCTCGAATGCCTGCGGTAAATGGTCAGCATATGCCGTGTATACTATATAGTGAACTATAGTACAAGGGTACTACGATTAAGCACCCTATCCAGGACCGATTGGGGGATCCGCAGCGTTGTGTATCGGCGTTTACTGCCCCTTGTGCGGTTGGGCAAAATCAGGATACCGGGCTCGTCCCGGAACAATCTTCTAATTACATCGGGACTAAGTCGCAGCATCGGCGGGTCGATAGACCGATTAATAGCCCAGCAGCCAGGACAAATACCACGCCGACAATTTCTGCCACAAGAGCGCGGCAGAGTAGGTCGAGGTTTGCCTCTGCCAGTCCAAGCGCGATGCCAACAATTGGGCCATACAGCATCGCGATCAGCATCGCTCCGATGATGACAGCAGGAGAATTCTCTATAAGGCCGAACCCGGCAATCAGCGCCGCGGCCAAGTTCATCGCTAGGTAGGGGCCATTCAAGGCGGCGCCAGAAGCTACCGATTCGCGTATCGCCGTGCGCTTAGCCTCGATCGCTTGAGGACTGATTCTCGAGATAGCATCAGATTGTGCATTCATCGTCTGCCTGTCTCCTTCAGAGAGTGCCGTCCCCCCACGTAAAACTGTCGAAAATAGACCTGCCCACAAACTAATTGGGCGTTGCACCACCATTCATAGGGTTACGCAGCTCACCCGTGTGACATAGACGTAGAGGTCTGCCATACTCATAGGTGACTACAGCAGTCTGCTCTGCACGCTTCCTTAGTATTTTGGAGCAAAGACTAAAACCCGAAAAAGTGAGCTGTCTTCTTTCCTGCCTCTTCCGTGTAGTAGACCGTTACCTTGGCTCCCTTCTCGGTGCCTGCCCCAACGGCCTTGCCCATATCTTTCGCGGCGTCATCGGTGAACACGAAGGTCTTCTCCGTGCCATCCGCAGATTTGACAACCACTGTCTTGGTCCCATGGTCGACCTTGACGATAGTCCCCTTAGTCATCTTTACGCTGTCCTTGCTGATTTCGCCGATTTCTGCTCCGGTTTCGTCGAGCCCTTTGCCGGTGGTGCGTGCGACGACTTCCGTGCCTTCTTTGAGATCGTCAAAACCTTCTTTCGTTCCCTTGTATGTCGTTTGGCCAGTTACTTTGATCGTGTGTTCCGTGCCATCGGCGGTCTTTACCACCGCCGTCTTCGTGGCATGATCCACTTTCGTGACCGTTCCATGGACAACGCTGACAACATCCTGAGCGACACAAATCACCGCCGCAAGAATCGTACAAATTGCCAATGTTCCCAGTTTTCGCATCATCGTTTTCCTCTCCTGAGTGAGATTTGTTTTTGCGACTTTTTCCCTTGAGTGCAGTCGTGAGCCTGAAGGCAACGCTGCTCCACAACTCTAGCGCTAAATCGCTGGAGTCCAGCCGTCGCCTGGATCGTAGTCGGTCATGGCTTGGGCGATGGCGCCGGTTTTTTCGCCCAGATCTTTCTGGTAGACGACGCCGTCTTTGCCAACAATGAAGGTCATGATGCCGGAGTTTCTGTAATCCGCAGGATAGGCTAAGGCTGCGAATCCACCGGTCATGTTTCCATTTACGATGTAATCTTTCGCGCCGCCTTTGACTTTGTCTCCTTGCTTGGTGAGGAAGCGGTAATAGTAGCCATTAAATGTTTGTGGTTTATCACCTGCGTTGGTATAGCCGGCAGCCTTGGCAAAATCACGAACTTCTTCAAATGGGCTTGGGGCTTGGCCTGCAGAGACGGGCCAGTACAACCCGTTTTGTTTGCCTTCATCGCTGATAAATTTCTGGGCGTATTGTTTTGTCTGGCTGAAGTATTGATTCTGCGCATCGGCAATAGCAACGCAGGCGGCGATGGCCGCCAACTCATCCTTGCCGATTCTGCGTGCAAGAATCTCATCCTTGCCCGCTGGAGTGTCGAAGTACCACTGGCCTGCAGGATTCTGCCCGAGTGGGATGGGAAAAGCATAATTGTCGGGGCCGATGTACAGGATCTCGCCCCCGGCCTTGATCCCCCTCCAGCGATGCATTTGGTCATAGGAGCCGACGAATCCCAACAACGTGTCCTTATCCTTTACAGCATCCCCAGAGAGCAGGACGTTCTGGGAATTCTCACCGAAGATGGCAATTAGCGCGGCCTGGTCCCCGGCCTTGGCGGCCTGATAGAACGCAGTCCCTGCCTCCTCGGGAGAGGCGAACGTTCTTTGGACAGGTTTGGGAGCTTCCGGCTGCTTGCATGAGCTAAGTACGACGGCCAACTCAAAAAGCGCGAGAAATGTGCAGAAACGTCGATTCAGTTTTAATCGATACCCAATCACGTACGACATAGTCGTTCCTCCAAATCTGGCGTTGTAGCGTTCTTCGGCTTGGCGCGTTACCTCAGCTTTAACGGCGGAACCCACCGCCGCCGAAACCACCACCGCCAAAGCGGCCACCACTGAACCCGCTGGAGTGCATGCTTCCCCATCCGCGACTGCTATCTGCGCGAGAGGACCAGCCGTCCGAGCCGCCGGAGTGCCCACTCATTCCGCCGAAAGCGTCGGAGTGTCCGCTGCCGCTGTCGTGTTGCGCCCAGGAGTTCGAGGCCGAAGGGTGTGCGTTCTGGAAGTTCTGAGCGCTCTGTTTGTTGACGTTCACAGTATTTCCGCTGACGTTTTTGTAATTGTTGTTATAGTTCGAGTGATTGTTGTAGTAGTTGCTGTGGTTGTAGGAGTTGTTGTAGCCATAGCTGCTGTGGTAGCCACCATTGTAGTAGCCACCGTGCCAGGCAGAATTTCCGTAATAGCCGCCGCCGTGATACACCACCGCGGTACCGTGCCAGCCACAGTTCCAACTGCTGTATCCCCAACCGCAACAGCCGCCGCTCATCATCGCGCCGACAGCGATGCCTGCCCCGAAACCAATAAGCCCGGCGGCCACGACATCGCCCGTTGTATATGTCGGGGCCACATACGCGGGAATCACGTACGGCGTGCCATATACAATCGTGGGATTGTACTGGGGAACGTAGACAATTTGAGGATTGGCGGGTTGAATGACGATGACCTGTGGCGACTGCTGCACCACTTTAATTTGAGGGGTGGACTGGAGGTTGCCCTTCGCTTTGGCTTGCGCGCGCAAAGTTTGAATTGCGGTCATCACATCGGCTTGCTGATCGTGATAGGCCTGCCCTAGCGATGAAGTCCACGCGAGATTCTTCGACATGTTATCGAGCACGGAAGGAAATTCCGTGAGGGCCTTAACACTGGGATCCCACGATTGCTTATCCACGGCCTGCATCAGGGCGCTGCCGGTAAGGCTCTTATTCTCCTGGAGCCAGTAATCGGCTACCGCAACCTGATCCGGGAATGTCGCCGCAGTCAGAATCTGCGCTACCAAGGAATCAGGATAGAGTGCGATGGGAGCGACCAACGCCTGGAGTTGGCTGGCGGTCTGCGAAGCCGCTTCCGTGGGATTCGCGGTGTCCGTCAGAGGACCTGGCGGGGCCGTTTGGTAGCCCAACAGTAGTTGCGAGGAAGCGACACAAAGAAGAACACTGAGCACCACGGCGAGAATTTTGCGGGAACTTATCGTATGCATGTGACGACTCCATTCGAGGACTCGGGCCCCCCGTTTGGAGCGCCCCCAGTTCTTGCCTCATTGTGAATCAACGCCTGGACTGACTAGTCATCTCCCTTTTTCTCTTCCATTGCCTTCAAGATGCCATCCAGGTTGCAAACATCAGAATTAACAGGCAGGTCGCTTCGGAAACTAGGTACCGATTCCTCAATCTTCCTCCCACCAAGGTGTGCAGCGTGTAAGCACCCTGTTCCTGTTGTGTGATTGCAACCCAACCCCGCTAATAACCTAGACATCGTTATGCTGCTCCCAGCAGTCCTGCGATGTAATTGTCAAAAGTGACAGGACGTGAGGAACCGGAGAAATTGGTCCCAGTGTGAGCATTGCACCATTTTTGCGCAAAGGGGGCAGTTCGCGGGCCCCTATCTCCTATCCCAACACACGACTGACGGGGTAGTATCCTAAGGAAAAAATAAGCTACACCCCGACACAATCACCGTTTCAGGTGTACTCGTGCCCCAGCCAACACTTTCCTTTCAACCTTAGCCCGTGGTGCCAGTCAGGGAGATTTTTCTACGTGACGACTACCCGGGCCTAGGCGAGATTCTTGTGAGCATTGTTACTTGTACCAATTGTGCCTTCTACTGCAGGGAGACAATATCGAACAATATTTGAATGCGCAACAGTGCTCACCGCGGTCCTCGAAAGATTGAACTTTGATTTCAACAGGTCTCGTGTTGCGAGTATTTGCAATCGAGAATAGTTAGGTGCTGGCATTATCGATGAGTCACTGACGTAAGGGGATCTTTAATGAAGTTTGTGACTGCATTACTGGCATACATTTGGTGCGGGCTGATTGGTGCGCTTCTGGCAATTGCTCTCTCCGGCGCTGTGGCTCCGGCACGAGCGCAAGGAGTTGAGAGTCCGCCAACGCGGACTGTCACAATCTCAGCTAAGGAAGTGACCGACGCAGACATTTCGGTCTCACCCGACGGGACTTGGTTGGTGTTCACCGTGCTCGGCCACTTGTTTCAATTGCCAGCAGCAGGCGGCTCGGCAAAGCAGCTAACGTTCGGACCATTTTACGATGAAGCGCCAGCAATTTCGCCTGACAGCAAGGAGGTGGCTTTTGTTTCCGATCGCAAGGTGAGCAGCCAGGGCAATGTGTTCGTTCTCGAACTCGCAAGCGGCAAAATCAGGGAGGTCACTGACGAAGCTTGGGTTGGCTTGCCCGTGTGGTCCCCGGACGGAAAGAGCATTGCGTTTCTCGGCTATAAGGCGGTCGGCCCTGTTGGGAATTATTGGTTCATCGCTCCGAGAGCACTGATGAGCCAAGTGCGCAGGGTAGGCCTCGCGGATGGCAAGGTTGAAACGTTGACGGCGCCCGGCTTTGTGCACGCGGTCGCATTTCTCGCGGATGGGCGCCTGGTGTGGTCTTCGGTAGAAATCGAGACAAAAGAGAAACCAGCCTTTAGCGAACTGAAGGTGTTGAGCCCGAGTGGCGAAGCGACGACCGCGTTGACGATTGAAGGGGTCGTGGACCGAATGTCAGCCGATCCTGGCAATGCTCGCGGCCTCTATGTTCGGGTTTACAAGGCTGCGACGCCAATGGCAGGCGTTATCCCTCAGCCCGAACATCTGGCCTACGTGGCGCTGGCCGATGGCGCCCCGCGCACGGTCACGGGACTATTGAGCAAACCAGCGGACTTGACGCACGGAGTTGAAGATCGTGGTGCGGGTGCACGTGAGTATATTGCTCAGCTTGCGAATCCGCAGCCACGTCCGGAGTTCGGCGCTACCAAAGACGCGATCTACCTTGGTGAACGAAGCAAACTATGGAGGATTGACGCTGCGACGGGCAAACGCGACGAGATTACCTTCTCCGCCGACATCGCGTTCGAGTACTTTCCAGGTGCGCCGCCACTTGCTTATACGGAGAAGCACGCGAACTCGCCTACGAGCATATTGACACCCCGCCTGAGTTCCGATGGCACAACCCTGCTCTTCACCGCCGCGGGCTTTCTATGGCGACAGTCGCTTACCGGCGGCAGCGCCGAGCGCGTGCTCAAAACCAATGGCTTTGAGTGGGGTCCGGCGGCACTCTCGCCTGACGGCAAGAAGATCGCCTATCAATTGAGTGAAGGTGATACCCAGCGGCTCATGGTGGTCGATCTTGCGACGGGCCAAAGCACGACTCTCGTATCGCAGCTTCGGACTGGGCGATA
Source organism: Candidatus Acidiferrales bacterium (assembly GCA_963709675.1). Taxonomy (GTDB): domain Bacteria; phylum Acidobacteriota; class Terriglobia; order Acidiferrales; family UBA7541; genus Acidiferrum. The sequence goes on along the minus strand of CAVPWW010000008.1, from coordinate 15,082 downwards.
CGAACCCGCCTGGAATCCCGATGGAACGAAGCTCGTTTACACGCGATTCGAGTCCGGCCCAGCGAGCTTCGGACAGAAGCAGCCGTCCATCTACCAGGTAGAGCTGGCGACCGGCAAACACGAAAAACTTGCCGACGGTGTCTCCCGTTGGCAGCCCGCGGCTCAATTTTCTGGCGATGGGAAGTGGGTATACTTCACTGGTAACTCTCAAATCCATCGCTGCAAGTCCGACACGCCCGGACCAAGCGAGCCAATTACCGAATTGAAAGGTTTCGCAGCGAATGGGCAGGTTTCGCCGGATGGCAAATGGATCGCCTTCCGCCGCAACGACGAAATCTGGATGGCACCGCGTGGCACGCAGCTGCTCAAAGAAGAGGCGGCCCATCGCTTCTCGGAATCAGGCGGGCAACAATTCAGCTTTACACCTGACGGGACCGCACTTGTCTACGCAATCGGTGCCAAAGTTTGGCTGTAGACGTTGAAAGATGGCGAACGCAAACAGATCGACATCCATCTGAAATTATCGACCGAGCCGCCAGCGCCGCTGCTCTTGCGCAACGTGCGTGTGCTGGACTTGAAGGCTGGAAGTTTTACCGGAGCGACCTCGCTTCTCGTCGAGGATGGACGTATTCAGTGGATCGGAGCCGAGGCAAGTCACACGCTCCCGCCTGATTTGTACATAGTGGACGCCGCCGGGCGATTCGCCATACCTGGCCTGTTTGACATGCATGGGCACACGGCAACCCCTATCCACATTCAGACAACCCGCGATGTCAGCCAGATGGAGGATTGGATCGCATATGGTGTGACCTCGGTGCGAGACATGGGCAGTGATATCGCCACGCTCAATGCCTGGACGGACCGCCGCACTGCCTTCGCGGAACCGGTGCCGCGAGTCTTCTCCTACGGAAGCATGATTGAGTCGATGCCCTTCATCTGGGGCGGCTCGGCCTTTGGCACTTCAGATGAGCAAATGCGAGACATCGTTCGTCTGGAAAAAGAGGAGGGCTCGGTCGGTGTCAAGTCCTACTTTACGTTGCCGTGGACGCTCCACCGGGCCGTCGCAGCTGAGGCCCTCAAACAGGGGATGCCCGTCGCAGCTCACGGTCTCTTCCGGGAAGAGATTATTAGGGGCGCGCTTATTGGCCATGCCGACGAGGAGCATATGCTGCCCATCAATTTGTATTCCGCCGATCTCCTGCAGCTCATGAAAGCAACCGGAATGCACTGGACTCCCACACTGGCGCTCGCATTCTCGATTATTCCGGAAGCTTCACCTCTTCGCACGTGGATGCTGGCCGAGCTAAAACGCGCCTACGAGACAGGCGTTTCGCTACATGCAGGCACCGACGCTGCCAATCCGCGCGACAACTATGGCCAATCGCTTCACGCCGAGCTGCAGAATTTCGCGAAGGCTGGCATCCCTCCGATCGAGATTTTGCGCATTGCGACGCAGCGCAGCGCGGATTGGGTGGGAGCAGGAAATCTCCTGGGCAGCTTGGAGCCGGGCAAACTAGCGGATTTGGTGCTGCTCGACAAGAACCCTCTGGACGACATTGCGAACACTCTAACCATCTGGCAGGTCGTCGCGGGCGGCAAGGTGTTTGCCGAACCTCAGCCATTAGGGCAAAACGAAGAAGAAGAGGGGCGCGACCCTTCGGATCTGCATTAACGCGAGCACTCGCTCTGTTCTTGTGGAAAAGCTGTAAAAGTTACGGGTGAAAACTATTTTTTTTAAGGTAGGAGCAAGGAGAACAGACCATGAAATGGAACGGGAAAATAAGTCTGGCATTGACGATGGTCGCCTCACTTTTCAGCGCCGCAGCACCATCTACCGCCAAAGCGCAGGAGAAGAAACCCAACATCGTTTTCATGCTAACCGACAACCTCGGCTATGGCGAGTTGGGCGTCTACGGTGGCGGCATCCTTCGTGGTGCCCCCACTCCTCGGATTGACAAACTCGCCAGCGAAGGCATGCGACTGCTCAACTTCAACGTGGAGGCGCAGTGCACGCCTTCGCGTTCGGCGCTCATGACAGGCCGCTTCTCCATTCGTTCGGGCACGTACGAAGTGCCGATCGGCGGTGCACCCGACGGGTTGACGCTCTGGGAGATCACCATTGCGGAGTTGTTGTCGGGGCAAGGTTACGCCACAGGAATGTGGGGCAAATGGCATCTCGGAAGCGCCGAAACGCGGTTCCCCACACATCGAGGATTTGATGAATGGTACGGTATCCCGCGCACCTACGACGAGGCCATGTGGCCTTCGCTGAACGAGACGAAAAGCATGTGGCCCTCGGTTGGAAACAAACAGGGTTGGAATGCGAAGGACGTCCACCCAGAGCATATCTACGAAGCACGTAAAGGTGAGCCTGCTCGGGATATCGGTGTATTGGATGTAGACAACCGCCGAACCATGGAAGCAGAAATCACCAAACACGCCGTGGACTTCATCAAGCGCAACGCAAACACGGGCAAGCCGTTCTATGCCTACGTGTCGTTCTCGTTGGTTCACATGCCAACACTCCCCAATCTGGAGTTTGCTGGCAAGACCGGAAATGGGGATTGGGCCGATTGCCTGGCGGAAATGGACTATCGAACCGGACAAATCCTCGACGCCATCAAGGAAGCAGGCATCGAGGACAACACCATCGTCGTTTTCACTAGCGATAATGGGCCAGAGGCGACCCACCCGTGGGAGGGCGACAGTGGACCTTGGCGCGGTACTTACTTTACTGCGATGGAGGCTTCGCTACGCGCTCCGTTCATCATTCGCTGGCCGGGCAAAGTGCCAGCCGGACGCGTTAGCAACGAAATCGTTCACATCGTGGACATGTACCCGACCCTTGCACGAGTAGGCGGAGCTGAGGTTCCGAAGGACCGTCCGATTGACGGTGTGGACCAATTGGATTTCTTCCTTGGCAAACAAGAGAACTCCAATCGTGAAGGATTTCCGGCATACGTTGCCAACAGGTTGCAAGCGGTCAAGTGGCGGAATTGGAAGGCTCACTTCATCTGGCAGGTAAACATGTACGACCCGCCGCAGACACTCCCGTTGCCTAAGGTCATCAATCTCCTCACTGACCTAAAAGAAGAGCGCGACGTTGGCGCGTACAACAGTTGGGTCGCTGACCCCGTGGTTAAGATTGTCGGTGAGTTCGAGGAAAGCCTAAAGAAATATCCACCAATTAAAGTCGGCACCCCCGACCCATATGTTCCGCCGAAATAGGCATAGAGCGTTGGAACAATATGGTTATTAAATCCGTTCGTTTGCGATGCAGGAGCAGACATGTGAAATTTCCAATCAAATTTAGAATCACTGTCCTCGCTTGTGCCTTCTTGTGCAGTGTTCCATCTTTGCTGGCGCAGCAGAAACCACAATGGATGCCGGGCCAGATTGGGCTGAATGCGGGAATCTTGCCTTCTCCTGGATTTACTTACGTCAACATCGACGAGAATTATGAAGCTGGAACATTCAATGGCCCGAAAGGCAATGCGGTCCCTGTCACAGGTACTTACAACGTGTGGGCCATCGAAAATTTGTTCTACTTCGTACCCGACACCAAATTCCTCGGCGGTAATTTGGGCTTCGACATCATGTTTCCTACTCCCGCGACGGGTTCTCTCGTTGCAGATATAAATGTTCAAGGCGTGCCCAATCTAAGTGCGGCTGGGGGCGGCTCTGGCCTCGCCGACCTCTGGGTTCAACCCTTTACCGTGGGATGGCACTTGAAACGATGGGACATTCAAGTAGGAGACGCCTTCATGATTCCCACCGGCCGTTACTCGCCGGGCGCCTCCAACAACGTCGGCTCGGGCTATTTCGGCAACCATCTGCAGACCGGCACCACCTACTACATCACGAAAAACAAAGGTACCAGCGCGAACCTGTTCACGGACTGGGAGGTTCACGGAAACAGGCAAGGCACCAACAGCACCTTTAAATCGCCGGGACAAGCCTTCACGGATGAATGGGGAGTCGGCCAGATTCTTCCGCTGAAAAAAGACATGAGTAAACTGCTGCAGGTCGGCGTCGTCGGGTACGACCAGTGGCAAGTCACCAATAATGGCGGCACAGTTTCGCTTGGTGGCGTTATTCTTCCCGCGAGCCTGATTCCGTCTTACTCCGTCCACGCCATTGGTGGCCAACTCAACTACATCCTTCCTGCAAAGAATTTCAGCCTATTTTTTAAGGGCTATCACGAATACTCGGCTTCTTCTCACACTCTGGGGAACACCATCGTCTTCGGTGGTGCATGGACCCTGCTTATTCCCAAACCACCGCCACCAAAGTCGTAAATCACTATGAGGGAGAATCAGTCGAGTCCTGATTGTTGGCTAACCGAATATGTTGGTTATGAACTCCATGTCTAGTTTGTGTGCTATCGGGCACCCGACTAGAAATCCTGTGCTTCCGCTTCTCATATGCGGCGATAGAAAGAGGCACTCCAGGAGGGCAACCCATGAACTCCGACAAATACGCCCGGTCCGCGCGTGGTAGTGAGGTTTCACTCGTCCGTGGCGGACCATTCTACCGGGCTCAACAAGCGATCGGGCTTATCCATCCGAATCAATGGAACCTTGGCCGACGTATCGCGGTCGCAATCGTCATTTCCTGGTTGCCTCTGTTTGTACTCACCGCGCTTTTGAACTTCAAAGGATTGGACTCCCTGTTCAGGGACTATCGAGTTCACGGTCGCCTACTCATTGCCGTGCCGGTTCTCTTGCTTGGCGAAGTTCTTATGGAAACGCGATTCCGCGCAGTTTTGAGCCATATTCGCCAAGCTGGACTTCTGGAAGAGCCAGACCTGGAATACATGGATGGGGTGCTTGCTACTCTACTTCGTTCACGCGACGCATACCTATCGGAGCTTGCGATTCTGGTGCTTGTAATTATTCGCATCGTGGCCTCGTACAAGGGCTTGGTGGACCCAACGCCATGGCTTGCGCGAGGAACTATGGATAACCTCCAATTAAGCACGGCTGGGTGGTATGCCGTTCTGGTGAGTGCGCCGATTTTCGATTTCTTGCTAGGCCTTAGCCTCTGGAAATGGTTGCTGTGGGTAATCTATGCGTTCAAGCTTTCTCGACGAAAGTTGAAGCTAGTCCCTACGCATCCGGACCAACACGGCGGGGTTGGCTTCCTCAGCCTCACCACTGCGGCCTTCGCTCCGGTCGCTTTTGCGGCTTCAACGGTAATTGGAGCAACGTGGCGTTATGACATCCTCCATCATGGAGCCCACCTGATGGATTTCAAGCTACCCACGATTGCCCTTGTAATCATCGTCGTTTTCGTCGCGCTCGGCCCGTTGATCTTTCTTGTTCCCCGGTTAACGGTGCTGCGCACCGAAGGTATTCTGGAATACGGGATTCTCGGTCAGTTTCACAGCAGAGACTTCCACGAAAAATGGATTCTTCATCGCTCCGGGCACGAGGTTGAATTTCTGCAGGCGCCAGAGAGCAGCAGGCTCGCCGACTACGACAGGGTATACGAGAAGATTGAACAGCTAAATCCTTTCCCCGCAAACAAAGAAGATTTGATTCCACTATTATTGGCCGTGGCAATTCCAGCATTTCCGGTGATTATTGCCCAGATACCCATTGCCATTGTCCTGAAGGATTTATTCCACGCACTGCGCTGAGTTGTTCCGCCAACGGCAGACGCGTCAACACAATTGTGACTGCTAACTCCCGGTCGGTCGGCTTCTAGTACTGCTTAGTTCCGGTAACCCGCGAGTTCCGCCAATGACATCCAATGCATCAGCGGGACTCCACTTGCGCAATACTCGTGCCTGTCTTGTCTGAGTGGCGGACCTGCGGACCTGTGGGCCTCGGCACTCGTACTAGGCCACCTTGTTGAGCTACCCACAAACCACGTTGGAATCACGTAACCGACGCAATGGGCCTCCCGGCGGGCGCGTCCGTTCCAAGGAAACTCTAGACATTCGTAAGCACGGTAACTAAAATGTCCCAGATTCGTGTCGCTTATTCTGGCTGCTGCTTTCCCCGCCATTGCCGCTGGATTTTGGTTCGACGCCCCGCGAAAGACAGGAGTAGGCATGCGCCAAGCCCAAGAACTCATCAGACTCGAAGAAGTCCGAACCGCGAAAGCCCCGTGGAGAAAGTGGGGTCCCTATCTTAGCGAGCGTCAGTGGGGGACAGTTCGCGAAGACTATAGTAAAGATGGAGATGCCTGGGATTACTTTAGCCATGACCAGGCGCGCTCCCGCGCCTATCACTGGGGCGAAGATGGTCTTGCGGGTATCAGCGATGAAAAGCAACTGCTGTGCTTCAGCGTGGGTCTGTGGAACGGCAAGGATCCGATACTCAAGGAGCGCTTGTTCGGGTTGACCAACAGCGAAAGCAACCACGGCGAGGATGTCAAAGAGTATTACTTCTACCTCGACAGCACGCCGACACACTCCTACATGAAGTACCTGTACAAATATCCGCAAGGGGCCTTCCCCTATGATGACCTAGTCGCCACAAGCAAACGGCGCAGCCGCGAAGAGATGGAATACGAACTTCTGGACACTGGAATCTTCGAGGGAGACCGTTACTTCGATGTGTTCGTTGAGTATGCCAAGCAGGCAGCAGAGGACATCCTGATCCAGATCAGCGTGTTCAATCGAGGGCCCGAACCAGCCACGCTCCATGTCCTACCGACACTGTGGTTCCGCAACACCTGGACATGGTGGCCTGGCACACCAAAACCGTTCTTGTGCGCAGTCGCCGGCGGACAAGGCTACCATGCTGTTGCCGCGACCCATGCTCAACTAGGCGATCGCTATTTGTACTGCGCGGGAGATGCTGCGCTGCTGTTCACCGAGAATGAGACGAACAATGAGCGGATCTTTGGTACGGCTAACGCTAGTACCTACGTAAAAGACGCCATTAACGACTACGTGGTGCATGGAAAGCGGGATACGGTCAACCCCCAGGGCCGAGGCACGAAATCCGCGGCACACTATCAAGTCAGCCTGGGTGCGGGTGAGGCAACCACTACACGTCTGCGGCTTAGCCTCTCGGCGCCTGCTGCGATTGGCAATCCATTCAACAACTTCACTGAAACCATGCAGACTCGTCAGCGCGAGGCAGATGAGTTCTATCGAGCAGTCACACCCGAACGTGTGAACGAAGACGAAGCCCGAGTGATGCGACAGGCTCTGGCGGGGATGCTATGGAGCAAGCAGTACTTCTGTTTCGACGTGGACAAATGGCTTAAGGAACATGGCGTGGATCCGATGCGGTCTCGCTCTAAGCATATTCGGAATAGCGAGTGGTACCACATGGTTAACGACCACGTTATCTCGATGCCGGACAAGTGGGAATATCCATGGTATGCGGCCTGGGATCTGGCCTTCCACACCATCGCGCTCTCCACAGTCGACGTAGATTTCGCAAAGGAACAGCTCGATCTCATGCTCCAGGAGTTTTTTCTGCATCCGACTGGGCAGATTCCGGCTTACGAGTGGAACTTCAGCGACGTCAATCCGCCCGTGCACGCGTGGGCCACGCTCTTCCTGTACCGGACAGAGCAGGCGCTGAAGGGCCAAGGCGATCTGGAGTTCCTAAAGCGATCCTTTGCGAAGCTGACACTGAACTTCAGCTGGTGGGTGAACCGCAAAGACCGCTTTGGTAACAACCTTTTTGAAGGCGGGTTCCTTGGGTTGGACAACATCGGCGTCTTTGATCGCAGTGCGCCACTGCCCACCGGTGGCAATCTCGAGCAGGCTGACGGCACGGCGTGGGTAGCACTTTTCTGCCAGAACATGCTAGAGATCAGTGTCGAGCTGGCGGCCCAAGACCCGTTCTTTGAAGACATGGCCATCAAGTTTAGCGACCATTTCCTGTGGATCGCCCACGCCATGAATCAGATGGGGCCAGATGGTATGTGGGACGAAGAAGATGGTTTCTATTACGACGTGCTGCGCCTTCCCGATGGTAGCGCGAGTCGTCTCAAGGTTCGCTCCATGGTGGGTTTGTTACCTCTCTGTGCCACCAGCATCATCGAGCCGTGGCAACGCGAACGAGTGCCACGAGTAATGATGGTCATGTGGGAGCGCGTACAACGAATGCCCGAGCTGTTCAAGAGCATTCATCCAACAGGGCCGGCCCATCGCGGGTACGCCGATCGCGGCATCGCCGCGATGGTTAATCCGGAAAGGTTGCGTCGAATTTTGTCACGCATGCTCGATGAGAAAGAATTCTTGAGCCCCTATGGCATTCGAGCACTCTCCCGCTACCATGCCGAGCATCCCTACGTCTTCAATGTGAATGGGCAGGAATATCGGGTAAATTATCTTCCGGCAGAATCCGACACCGGCATGTTCGGTGGAAACTCCAACTGGCGTGGTCCCATATGGATGCCCGTGAACGCACTGCTGATCCGCGCACTGCTGTCCTACCATCTCTATTATGGCGACAACTTCAAGATTGAGTGTCCAACGGGCTCAGGCAACCAAATGAACCTCTTTGAGGTGGCTAGAGAAATTGCCAATCGGTTGACCCGGATTTTCCTCCGCGATAAATCTGGCCGTCGACCGGTCTACGGAGGTACGGAGAAATTTCAGACCGATCCTAATTGGAAGGATTACATTCTGTTCTACGAGTACTTCCACGGAGATAATGGCGCTGGCCTGGGAGCAAGCCATCAGACCGGCTGGACCGGCTTGGTGGCCAAGATGATAGAACTGTTCGGCCGCCTCGATGCCGAGGAGTATCTGCAGGTCGGGAAAGTGCAGGCGTTTGCGAAGAAGGCAGGAACCACGTAACAATCGGTCCAACCGAGCCACAACACCCCACATTGTGTGAGATGTCTTTTAGGCGTAGGCCGGGATTGAGAAGTATCTCGAGGTCTTGGGTGTCTCGGCCGATCGATCGAGATGCCGCTCGAGAACCGAACAACGCAAAGGAGATTATCGGCATGTATCTATTGAAAACGAGTTCGCCGATACATCTGCGCAGCTTCGAGTTTTCGAGCCATTGATGGTCATTACAGGAATTGTGACGCCGCTCGCCACCATACCGTCGATTTCCAAATTGTATTTCACTCACAGCCAGCACGCCTCCGGTCAATCGCTGACAACTTGGTCTATTTTTGCGCTCGCAAGTCTACTGTGGCTCGTCAGTGGGTTGCTCAATCTAAAGCCTGCCATTTATGTCGGCAACATGATCGCGCTCGTGATGAATCTGCTGATGGTGAATGACATCCTGATGCACGCCGGATGGACCTATTAAGTTTAGGTTCCGTATGGCGGACTCTGCATTTTTTATCGCAGCACCAGCGGCTACGTCCTAACGACATCGGAAAAAGTGGAGGCTAGTACCCGAGTCTCTGGTTACGCGAGAGCTAGCTGTTTGTCTGGGACATCTGGCGGTATTCGTCGCCCGCGGCGTCGGGCAACAGTACGAACAGCGTATAAATACCGAGCGCGGTGCCCAGTGGGGGATGAATGAGGGCTAGGAAGGCCATCACCAGAGCAAGGGTGCGCCCCCAAGGCTGTAACTTGAGCAGGCTCCAGCCGGTCAAAAAGCGGAGGGCGGCCATGACCAAGAAAAGCACGCAAAGAATAACGAAAATTCCCGGCGCAACCACAAACGCAATTTTCTCGGCGTTATGCAACGCCAACGGTACAGTGATGAAGGCAGCAAGCACAGCCATGACGACAGCGGGGATGAGCCACAATGCACCAGCGACAAACCACAAAATGGCAAGCAGATGAATATGTTCAGCGACGCGCATGCGCGCAGCATTCGCAACACGCACGCCAGTAGTACTCCTTCCGCAGTTGGGACAGACCGACTGCTCGGGAGCGATTGGTGAGCCGCAAGAATTGCAGAACATACGTCTCTCCTTTGAAGCGAAAGGAACATGATGCCCAAGGAGCCAGCAGCCCGGCGGGAGCGAAGCCTGGAGTTGGCACAACCCGGCTTCTATCAGAGGATACGCTTACAAATGGCAAGAAGTTTCACGTTTGCCGGATGTTTCGTCCACGCAGCAAGTGAACATTCCAAGCAGCACCCGGATCGTCAAGGGATGCCAAACCCACTTAAGCGATATGTCGCGAAGTGCTTCGGGGCCGAACATTTTTTGGAGATGAAGTCTGCTAGTAAGGCAAAACTTTAAAGGTAAAGTTTACGGTTTTGTTCTCTCCGCCGCTGATCGTTACTTCCTGGGACTGCGACCCGTACTCCTCTTGCCACGCCGTCAGGGTGTATTTCCCGGGAGGAAGGTCCTTGAGCTCGAATGCTCCGTCCTGGTCGGAAACTGCGTAATGGGATGTATTCAGCACCACAAAATATCCATGCATCCACGGATGGATGTTGCACTTCACCGGGATGAACTCTGCCTTCGCCCACTTCGTATCGATGGGAGGTGAACCAGCGGGCTGAGACCTGTTCCATTCAGAATTCACTTTAGCAAGCGGGTGAATATTGTGCGAGGTCTGATCGTCATTGTAAATCTGAAGTTCCTGAGCAACCTGCATCGGCAGAACATGTGGGAAGTATTCGCAGCCCTTCTGATCGTATCTGGCTGCTCGAGAGGGCGTCGAAGATCCCTGGTCGCCGGCCGAAATATACACGACTACCCATTCGAGAGTGTTACCGGGTCCGGTAGTTACATTTTGCCCCAAGACTGGCGTCGGATGCTGCTTTGCACACGACGGTTCCTTCGACATGTCAATCGGCTTCATCTTGGGAGGTGTGCCCGTATAGGTAATCTTTCCGCTGATGGAACCTGAGCCCGCGGACGTGTTTGCAAATACCAATGTTCCGCTGCCCAGGACTGCTGCAATCGTTAGAGCGAGAAAATACTTAGTTCGCATGAGATGAGTCCTCCAAGTCATTTTTCCATTCGACCTTCGACTTGAGCGAGTTTTCCATTATCGAAGGCAAGAAACTGTTGACCACCGGCGAGCTTCATCCGCCGACCTGCTGCAGAGTTTGCAGGTATTTCACGATGTCGCCGGTCGAAAGCATCCCCACAAAGCGGTTCCCCTGCATGACCGGCATTTGACTGATCCCACCCCGCCCCATGGTTTCCATTGCGGTCCACAACTCTGCGTTGGGATCGAGTCTGCTTACTTTATCGAGGGGTACCATCGCTTGGGCCGCACTGGTCGTCGACCATGAGGCCCGGGGAATCTCCTTCACGTCGTGCAGGCTCAGCAATCCGGCGACTTGGTCTCCCCGGTCCACTAGAAAGCACTGTCGACCGTGAGCCAAAACCTCCTGATCGACTAGCTTCTGGAGGGAGACGTCCGCCGACACGTGAGTGCACGCCTCTCCCATTACCTCGGATACCTTGTGCCCGACCAACAGGCCTTGCACCATTTGCTGCTGGACTTGAGCTGCCGCCGCGCTTTCGAGGAACCAGCCGATGAAGGCGATCCATACTCCGTTGACAAGGCTCCCCCTCAGAACTTGCCAGACGCCCCAAACGATAAAAAGAAAACCAAAAAATCGGCCCGTGCTGGCGGCGACCAGGGTCGCCCTGCGGAAGTTCTTATTCACGCTCCAAACGATGGCCCGAAAAACGCGGCCTCCATCCAGGGGGAATCCAGGTATAAGGTTAAACAATCCAAGCATGCCGTTAATAAGTGCGAGGTATTTGGCTACCGCCAAGGCTGGAGTAATGTTCACAAGCAATGGCTCCGAAGCATAAAAGAGCGCCGCCAGTGCAAAGCTAGTGAGCGGCCCGACAATGGCAATTAAGAATTCGGCGCTGGCGCTCGGGGGTTCGCCCGCGATCTGAGATACGCCGCCAAAGATGAATAGAGTGATCCGGTGTACGGGGATTTTATAGCGAAGAGCGACCCATGAGTGGGCAAGTTCGTGTACGATGATGCTGCCAAAAAACAGGACCGCTGTCACAGCGCCCATCAGCCAGTATTCCATACTCGAGCCACCCTTGAATTCCACCGGATAGTAACTAGCGGCCAGGACCCAAGTGATTAGGGCAGCGATCAAGAACCAGGAGTAGTCCAAATCAATGGGTATTCCAAGGACGCGTCCAATCGGAATCGTATGGCGAAACACAACGCACCTGCCTTTCACTCGAGGTCGATCCTGCCGAGTTGTTCATCCGTCGGAGCGTGCCCGAGGTCAAAATTGTGTAACCACACCAAGATCGCCGTCGGTCAGCCTGCGGCCTTGCGCTTGACCAAGACTTGCATTTCAACGGGCGGCGTGTCGTCGTGCAGGCTCGTGGGGCGTGCGACTCGGCAGAAGGAAGCTAGTTGCGATTTGTTTCGACAAAACTTCACGTTCTGCCTGAAGCCAGTCGTGAAGCTCGTCGCCCGGTGTTCCGGCCCGAGAAAGATAAATGTCATACGCCCGCCGGGAATCTCCTCGGTTGTCGATTCATTCTGGGCAATTGGTTTTGGTGTTTCGACTAGCAGGGCAGCTTTGGCGCCAGTTCCTGTGCTCATTTTGGTCTCCTATCCAGGCACATGACCCGATGTGACTGTTTCAATTATCCTCGGGAAACTCCTTGGGCATTCTGCCATGGAAACAACCCAATACTCCGAGACACTAAACGGCGGTGGCCTTCTTAATCGGTTCGGCCAAATGAAGGTCAAGCTGTGAAGGCCTCGTGATTTGAAGGATGTCCTGGTCCCTCGCGACTTCGTCGGCGGTCCCGTGCCTGCGACCAGCAAAAAGCTATTTGCCTTTAGCGCGGTTTCGTACTTGAGGATGCTGTCTTTTGGGATGCCGATGCTGTAGAGACCTGCGCCAATGGCACTCACACCGCCTACGACAACAGCACTTTCCAGAGCACCAACGATCCAGGATACGAGAGGACCAGCAACAAGAACGGGTCCGATCCCAGGGACAGCGAAGAAAGCTGCGCCAAACAGCAGGCCCCAGATCCCTCCCCAGAACAGGCCCAACTTGCCCCAATACTTCATGCGGTCACCGGCGTTGTAGTAGCCAACCACATGCTCCTCAGAGTGGTATTCCCTCCCGACGATCGACAATTTCTTCAGATCAAATCCAGACTTCTGCAATTCTTTGACGGCTGCTTCGGCAGACGCATGGTTCGGATAAACAGCTATAGCAGCATTCGTTCCGGACATCTGCACACCTCCCTTTTCCAACCATCACTCCTATCGACGGCTCTTCCACCTTTCGGTGTGGGAACTCACGCGGCGGCATCTCGAACATGCACCCGGGAAACGTCTTCGTCCTTCCATGCCGCTGTCTCGGCGTCGTTTTTCACTCCGAGGCTTTCCACAGTTCCCCGTAGCGTGGCCAACCCATGAGATCAATCCGGTGGTCCCTATTCGCGCGTACTTCTATGAATTCCACTGCTGATTTCGGGCGCCGACCGCCACGCCCCTTCTTTGAGCGCATGTTATCCAGAACACATCCGACGTCCCCTTCGGCCTGTGCAGCATCTCAAACATAATAAGCACAGGACCTTATTCCAGGCACGGCAGCATAACTACATGGGTCTTCGATTAAAGCCGATTGTCGTGCGCCGCGTTAGCAGCGTCACGCTGTCCATCGACCCCCAGTTGACCGCGGTCGCAGTCCTCCGACCCGTTCACGCAATCGATGACATTGCGGTCCTGCGCAGCCGGCTCAGTACAAATAGACGGCAGGCAATGCACCTGGTTTACAGTCGCCGGGAAGTATATATCGCATTACGATATAAAAAGCAAGAGCAACTTCTTGACAATATATCGCGTAACGATATAATGAGCGCGCCTGCGCCACGTTAAGCCGGCTGACAACGGCCGGCTCGCCTCACTGAATGACACTTCTCGAGTGGAAAGGAAAGCTTCAACTCATGCATTTGAACACGATTATATCGTAGTACGATATAGGCGTCGTAAGCTCTCTGCAATTCAGCCATGAACTAGATGTTTCGGGTGCGCCGCCCTCTTTGGAAGGCGCCAGCCTTGCGGACGTTCGCGCTACGAGCGGCGCGCTGGCCCCTTGGGGGTATGCTCTCGTCCAAAATAGCGGTTATCGCGGCTACGAGCGCATGGCCGGAGTCCCGTAACTCGTGAAGACGTTGCCGTACAACTTTTTCTAGGGCCCGCTTACCTTAGGGGAGCAGAATTACAGAAACCTGTCTGAGGTCGTGTCCGTTATGATCACGACGGATATAGCCCTTCGCCTCCAGGCGATCGATCAAGCCGACAGCGCTATGGTGGCGGAGCAGCAGGCGATCGGCGAGCTGACGGATGCTGACTCCATGATTTTGAGGGAGCGCACGAAGAGCGAGGAGCATCTGGTATTGTTGCGGCTCGAGTCCGGCCTTTTCGGCTGCGTGCTCGCTTCCTTGCAGGAATTGCCGGATGCGGTGCCGGAGTTCCGCTAGTGCAACGAATTTAGAATGGGGAATATCTCGCATCATGTCACCTATTATATCGCTATGCAAATCGGAGTGTTCCACAAGCAGAATATCCACAACATAAATGTAGCCTGCGTAAAAGACGATGTCACCTCTTCACATGCGCTGGCCGTTGCTTCCTCATTGAAAGTCACTTCGCTGCTTTGGCGAGTCGAGGCGTAACCGGCTTCGGGCCGTCGAATTCGCCAGAAATGCTATTTCGTATCTCAATTTTAAGGTCCAACTGCCTCGGCCACTTGTGGTCGGATAGTGAAACTGTTTGGCTCTTTGAACTTACGCCGTCGCCTTCGGCGTGAATGGTGTAGTCGTCTTCGGGGTTTACGCCGCTGAAGACCATCGGCGTCGGCGTAGTAGGTTCGAACCATCTTCGTGCGATGGTCGTAGAGGTACACGACGGCCCAGGGCAACGCGTGGCCCCCGGGTGTCGGCCACGGTGCCCCGGACCTTTGGAAGCTCGATTTGCGCGGCAGGTGTGGCAAGTGCTCCGAACAGTAGAAACGACTGCATTAATCGAACACGCATGCTCGGCTCCTAATCCCAGTCCTAAAGCGAAATGTCCGACCTCGACGATGGAGGTCCCGGACCAACTCGTGCAATCAAGGGCAAAACGAACGAAGGCGATCGAGGCGGATTGCCGATCCGCAGGTCGCATCTAGTCTTGCCACAGGGGCTGTCCGGTCCGGTCGCGCAATTCCAGAAGTCTCCTGCCTTTCTT
>CAVPWW010000007.1:0-5716 GCA_963709675.1 Candidatus Acidiferrales bacterium | reverse complement strand
ACGGTAATAATATACTTGGCTCAGTGATAGGATGAACTGGCCGTGACAGGGCCTTGACCGACTTCCGCAATTTCAGTTACCACTTAAAAAAAAGGACGAGCTTGGAACCTTCCGAAAAGATAACCGCCAAGGCCATTTCGCCAAGTCGAGTGAAGTCCTCTGCCTTGGCGGGATCAGAAACCTCTCGTTTATCACCAAAGGAGAAGACGCAAGCCGATGTGAGAGGAACCCGAAAGTACCAGCCAATCTCAGCGGTTGTCTTATCAGCAATCAATAGAGTATCGGAGAATTCTCGCAAAAACCCACGGAACATTCCCCGTGTTCCATCCGCAGAAGAAAGGAATGCTTGTATTGGTATAGATTCCGTAATCAGTTTATGTGCAAGTCCTGCGGCATCTTCTGACGAGATTATATTTTTGCTCATAGCTAAAGAAAAAGGGCTTGAAGACGCGATCTTTTGGGCAAGGGAATTGGGGTTTGATTATAGACGGCCACTGGAAATTATCAATCAATTGCTGGCATAGACAATGGCACCGTCTCAAATGAAAGCCCCGGCGCAAAACTGCTGAAGAAGCTGAGGGGGGCGATCTAGTTGTTCCAGCCTTCAGGCAATGGCCGTACTGCGATCTTTGCGTGTAGCTGCACGTACCACGGATGTTGTACGTTTCCTGGCGTTGCGAATGCGCACTTGTCCCGATCACCGATTGGCGCACAGGCTTGTATTTGCGCTTTGTACCAGCTAATCGTGGCTGCTTCGAGAGCCAGATACGATCCGCATATCAACCCCGCTCCCACTACGAGCCCCACGATCCAGCGCTTCGCGGTCACATTGTCATCGTAGGCACTGGCGTTCCGGTCTGTCGGTGACAGTTATCACACAGCTTTTCGTTTCTTCTCTTCTTCCAATTGCAGCAGTCCGAGCTGCCTGATTTGAGCCATGAATTTCTTGAGAGGTGCACCAGTTACATGGGCCAATGAATAACGTTTCGGGGCACTTTGGAAGAGGGCCAGAAGCGATTTACGCATTGGGCGAATGCCTCGTTCAAGGGTTTCATCGCGGAACTTGGCCCATTCCCACGCAAGCAGATCGGCAGCCTGCAATGGTATGGCATCGGATTTAGGAAGGAAGGCGTCTCCGTTGTGGAGATAACTCTCTTTCACGTCTGGATTCAGTACGGCATTGCGCAAGAATGTCCTCGCTTCGCCTTCTCTCGAATGACCGGATTCAAACACATAAGTTACCCGGTCTGCACTGCCGGAGGCGACAATTAAGTTCCCCGCTGCGATCATGCACAAATGGCAGCAAAGCGGGTATGCGTGCCCGAATCCTTTGATCCATTGCGGGCCGACTGCTTGTACTTCTTTGGCATTACATGAGACTGCGAAACCAGCGGTCATGCGCCGTTTTATAATCTCCACAGCTTCGACGATCAAGCGTTGCTGTTCTTCTTTGCTGATTCCACGGAACGAGCGAGTGCGCTGGGCGAGATCACGCATATGCAATCCACCTGGATAGGCGGCGAACAATCGCGCCCATTCTTTTGCGAACTTCTTCACTTGTTGACTCGCAAAAGCAAACCCGGCGACGCAGAATATGCCGCTCTCTCTCTCGCTCTCGTCGAAGTAGGCTCGCAGCACGACTATGCACTCCACGAAACCGCAAAGCTCTTCAAGGTAGCCACTGTCTTGACTTCCGCACACCACTGCCTTACCCTCATTCCCAGAGGGTTGCTGCGTGCCTCAGAAGCCAACTCGCCAACGCGATCCCGCCAAGGAGCAGGGCGAATTTGGGAACTTCACGAGTCTATTGGACAGGCTGCTGTCTGTCCCCCATTCCAAAATCAAAGCAGAACTAGATGCGGAAAAGGCTGCGAAGCGAACGCGTTCTAAGCGCGTTTCTTCGGGCCACGCTTCCGGCGAAAAGGGCTAGAAAGCCGTTTCCCCCTCCTTCCCAGTGAGTTCCGCGTAGGTCAAACGCTTCCCGATAATGTTGCTCACCGCCAAACTGAATCTATCAAAATCATTCATTGGATTGTCCGCAGTCGCCCGATTGTTGTAGCGGAAAACCTGCTCATCCACGTAGCGGTCAAGGTGGAAGGGCTCAACTGCAACGTAGGTTCCGCCGATACCGCGCTTTAAGAGCGACCAGAAGTTTTCGATTCCGTTTGTATGGACGCGGCCACGGACATACTTCTCAGTGTGATTGATCACGTCATGCACGTACTTGTAGCTTAGGCCGTCGTAGGCCACAGCTTCGTCAGTATAGACGGTTGAGCCATGCTTGACGTTCTTGAGTACCTGGGGCTGCAGAGTGTCGCGCTGTGTGTTCGCTACGACCTGAGCGCGGACTTCTTTGCGCCCGCGATCCAACAGCCCCATGACTACTGCCTTGCCGAAAGTCCCGCCGCGTTTGTTGTAGATGATTTTCTTATCTTTGTGCATGTTCCGCAGTTTTCCGCCGATGAAGGTTTCATCTACTTCGACTTCGTTATTCGGATCTCCGCCCAGTTTGTGAAAACTCCCAACCCTCAGAGCGACGCGGATGCGGTGCATCATGAACCAAGCGGACTTCTGAGTCACACCGATAGCGCGATGAACCTCGTAGCTGCTCACGCCATTCTTGCAGTTGGCGATCATCCACACGGCCACGAGCCACTTGTCGAGGCCAATGGGCGAGTCCTCGAAAATGGTATTGACCTTGATGCTAAACTGCCGCTTGTCATGCTTTGTTTTGCATTCCCAGATGCGCCGAGTAGCGAGGAACCGGACTTCCTTGGAGCCACAGCGCGGGCAGAACACACCGTCACCGAACCGACGCGCCACGAGGAAATTCAGGCAATTATCGGGATCGGAGAAGTAGAGGATTGCCGCTTGGAGGGTTTTCGGTTCGGCTGAGGTTTCCATGAATCTAAGGTACTACACTCAGCGTACTGTGTCAAGTATATTATTACCTTTCTAACTCCATGATTCCATTACCTGGGGGAGGGGGGTATACCCATATTCAGGGACAGACGGGGGTACAGACCGGGAGCATACCTGACAGAATAGACCGGGAGCATACCTGACGCTGCAAACGGTGGCGGCGCCAGGTATACCTTGTCGGTTTCCGAGTGAGCAGACCAAAATGACCGCAGCCCGGCCCCTGCGGAATAGGGCCTCTGACTTCAAATGACCCGATGACCCGATCATCAGATGACCCGATGGCCCCGATCTCTCACCACTCGAAAAGATGGATGACCAACAGAAGTACCGTGGCGCCGAGCGGAAGCAGCAGGCCATCGCGCAGGTTTCCGGTCGCGTGAGAAATCACGCCTACCATCCACGGAATGACGGCCGGGCCGAGCGAGGCCAGAGAAAACATGACGGCACCGATGCTGCGGGCGGCGACTCCAAAGCGGTGCGAGAGCCGGGCCACGGTGATGGGATAGATCGTCGCGTAACTCAGCCCGGTGATCAGCGCGCCGACAATCACTCCCACGAGCGAAGGAGACCACAGCATGAGACCGATGCCGGCAGTGCCTGCGGCGCAGGCCGCGCGCAAGACATATCGTTCGGTGAAGTGGCGCAGGAAGGCGGTTCCCAATGCCCGGCCGAGGGTCAGGGCCGACCAGAAAAAGGCGGGCATCATGGATGCGATCGCCTCTCCGCGCGCCCCGAGTCGCGAAACATAGGAGCCGACCCATCCGCCGACGGCCGTTTCCGCTCCGGGATAAAGAAAGAAGACGGCGGCGAAAAGCCAGATCGCTGGACTCTTCGCGAGTTCTCGCCAGGAGGCGGATCCCGACGATTGCGCGCGGGGTGCTGCGGGAGGAAATGGAAGATTGCGCATGGCCAGCGCCAGCACGACAAGAAACAACGCCACTGCGCCGAGAAAGAATGGGAGCAGGTGATGAGCCTCGGTCCAAGCCACCATGAGCGAGCACAACACGGCGCCGAGGCCCCAGAAAAAATTCAGCAGGCTCACGGCGCTGGCGCTCGCGCTCTCTTTCGAACTCGGTTTCGCACCTGCTATCGAAATAGCGTTCGAAGAGATTCCCCGTCCGGTGCTGATTTCCGCAATCAGCAGATTGTCGGTGGGAATGATCAAACCGAGGCCCAAGCCATAGACCGCCACCGATGCCAGTCCGAGCCAGAGCGACCCCAAATACAGTGTGCCGACTCCGCAGGCCATCAAGAGCAGTCCAGAAAGAAAGGCGGGACGATATCCCCAGCGCGCGAGCAGCACTCCGGAGAGTTGCACGCCCACCAGCGATGCCAGGAATTGCACGAGAAAAAGATTGCCCGCCTGGGTATCATTCATCGACCAGCGAGCAATCAGAATGGGAAGCATGGGGCCGAGCAGAGTGGTGAGAACGCCCGTTGGCAAAAAAGCAATCTGGCCGGCGAGAACGAGTTTCCGGTGCGACGATAATGATTGCGAAGAAGGCTCGGCTTGAGGGCTAACCATGAGAGATAAGAAAAGAAGCGTTCCCCGACCTGGGCTGGAACCTTCAGCATAGCGCAAGGGACACGACCGCAGAATTAAGGCGAGACGAAAATCAGCAGAGTCAGTAAAAAGCGGCAGACATCGAAGCGCAGCCTTGTCAGTGGTAAACTGTAATTCCGCAACGCCGGAGAGGTGGCCGAGAGGCTGAAGGCGGCGGTTTGCTAAACCGTTATACGGGCTAACACCTGTATCGAGGGTTCGAATCCCTCCCTCTCCGCCAGAACTTTAGTTATCTTGCACTTGCAAACCGGTGATACCTACACTGAGTCCAAGGGGTATACCTTTTTTGGTGGCCCTATCCAAGGAGCAGTGCGGTATGACCGAACAATGGCGCGATGTTTCAGGCTACGACGGCATTTACCAAGTTTCCGATCAGGGACACGTTCGGAACACTCACACCAGCAAAATTCTTCAACCCGTCAGGATTAAAAATGGGCGATTGTACGTCTCCCTATCAAGCGATGGTTTCCAACGAAAATGCACCGTTCACAGCCTTGTCGCCGCTGCTTTTCTAGGGGACTGCCCGCCCAAACACGAGATAACCCACAAGGACGGCGACTATACGAATAATGCCGTCGAGAACCTTGAGTACGTCACGCGGGGAGAGAACCAGAAGCGGTTCGTCATGAGGTCCGGTGGGTATTCCGTCAATCTCACGAAACGGGTTCAGACCCCGAATGGTATGCGTTACTGTCCCGTCGCTCAGGCAGCAAACGGTCGGGTCAAACCCGATGTTGTTCTGGTGAATGGAAAGGAAGAGCGGCACCCGGAAGGCGCATATTACCTCGAGTGGCGTGATGGCGCGAAGCGCGTGCGCCTGTCGGTCGGCAAGGACCCGGCCGAGGCCACTGCGCGACGTCTACGCAAGGAAGGCGAACTGAACGCGGTCAACAATGGCGTCTCTGTCGTGCCTGACGGCCAAAACGGACACAGATCAGTAGCAGCAGCCGTCGCCGAGTTCCTGGACGAAACTAAGCTCACGAAGAAGCCAAAGACCCTAGCCGCGTACTCGACGGCCCTAACCTACTTCGTCGAATCCTGCCACAAACTTAATCTCGAAGAGATCGACCGGAAAGACATGCTGAAATTCTCAGCGTTTCTGCGTGACGAGAAGGAGCAGGCGCCGCGCAGCGTGTACAACAAGTTCGAGAACGTCATGTCCTTCCTGAAGGCACAGGGGATCCGTGGGTTGGTCGGCAAGAACGATTGGCCGCGGTACACCGAAGAGGA
>CAVPWW010000006.1:0-557499 GCA_963709675.1 Candidatus Acidiferrales bacterium | reverse complement strand
CGCTTGCATCAGACGCGTGGTCAATTATCGGACACCACGAAGTGGGTTGCCCCCAGCAGTTTCCACTCTACCGCCTTGGCGAACATATGCTTAGGCAAGTTAAGTTCGCGATTCACTGTAGCAGGCTTCCCTTGTCGAAGGCTTCTCGGGGTTATAATCACTGCCACTTATGCCTCTCGCTCCAGGCACCAAACTTGGACCATACGAAATAGTGGGGCCACTGGGCGCCGGCGGAATGGGAGAGGTGTATCGCGCGCGGGATACGCGGCTGGAGCGGACTGTGGCGATCAAGATCCTGCCCGCGAACATTTCCGCAGACCCGGTGGCGAAACAACGGTTTGAACGCGAAGCGAAGACCATCTCCGGATTAAATCACCCGAACATTTGCGTGCTGCATGACGTGGGTAGTCAGGACGGCGTGGACTATCTGGTGATGGAGTGTGTGGAGGGAGAGACGCTGGCGAAGCGCTTGGAGAAGGGACCGCTGCCGTTCGAGCAGGTGCTGAAGATTGGCACTCAGATCGCGGAGGCATTGGATAAAGCGCATCGAAATGGAATCGTGCACCGAGATTTGAAGCCGGGAAATGTGATGCTGACGGCAACGGGTGCGAAGTTGCTGGATTTTGGATTGGCGAAGGAAGCTTCTCCGGTGGCGACGGCAGCGACATTGACCGCGGCTGTACCGACGTCACCATTGACGCAGCAGGGAACGATCGTTGGAACGTTTCAGTACATGTCGCCGGAGCAGATCGAGGGGATAGAGTTGGATGGGCGGAGCGATATTTTTTCGCTGGGTGCAATGCTGTACGAGATGCTCACGGGCCAGAAAGCCTTTCAGGGCAAGAGCCAACTGAGCGTAGCTTCGGCAATCCTGGAAAAAGAGCCCGCACCGGTCAGCACAGTCAAACCAACGACACCGCTGGCGCTCGATCATGCGATCCGCCGCTGTTTAGCTAAGGATCCGGAAGATCGTTGGCAAGCGGCGCGAGATCTGGCTCTCGAACTGAACTGGATTGGAGAATCAGGATTGCAAGCCGGAACGCCTGCTGTTGCGCCAGGAATGGCCGCGAAGAAAAGGCGCGGGCGGATCCTATGGTTAGTGTTTATAGTTTTCGCGCTAGCTGGGGAGATGGCGGTGGTTCTTTTCGGGGTTTTGAAGTGGGGCCGTTCGCCGGAGCAGATCCAAGCCGTACGGACGTCTATCCTAATGCCAGAAAAGACTCGATTCGCTCCCGTCGGAGTCTCAGGGGGACCTGCGGCGATATCGCCAAACGGAAAGTTGCTCGTGATTCCGGCGCGAGCCGCGTCCGGTGAAGAGCTGCTGTGGATTCGGTCACTGGATTCGCTCACGGCTCGGCCACTTCAGGGAACACAGGAGGGTAGCTATCCTTTCTGGTCGCCGGATAGCCGCTTCATTGGCTTTTTCGCAGAGGGCCAGCTAAAAAGAGTGGAGGCTTCGGGTGGACCGGTGCAGCCGCT
This sequence comes from Candidatus Acidiferrales bacterium, assembly GCA_963709675.1. GTDB lineage: Bacteria > Acidobacteriota > Terriglobia > Acidiferrales > UBA7541 > Acidiferrum. The sequence continues at coordinate 556,020 of CAVPWW010000006.1, read as the reverse complement.
GTGTGACGCGGCGGACGGGCGCGGCGGGACATGGAACAAGGAAGGAGTCATCATTTTCACGCCATCGCCAGGAGCGCCGTTATTTCGAGTCGACGATTCCGGCAGTTCTCCCGCTGCGGTGACGAAGTTGGATCAATCGCAAGCGGAAACGTCGCATCGATGGCCGCACTTCCTGCCGGACGGCCGGCACTTTCTGTATTTTGCGCGAGGCCGGACGTCCGGAATTTACGTGGGCAGCTTGCAGTCGCAACAGAGGAAATTGATTCTGCCTGCCGAAGCCCAGGCAATCTATTCGCAGGCGGGCGGTCATTTGGTCTGGTGGCGAGAAGGCTACCTCTTAGCACAGCCGTTTAATGCGACACGAATGGAGCTTTCAGACAGCGCTACCCAGGTGGCAGACCACGTTCTTTTTTCTGAAGTTCAAAGCGTTGCGATTTTCAGCCTCTCGCAAAACGGAATCCTGGTTCTACAAAACGGAGGGACTCTGAATGCGGATCAACTTTCGTGGCTTGACCGGTCCGGGAAGCCAGTGGGGAACGTCCCGGTTGAACAAGCGAACCTTGCGCATGTGCGGATTTCACCCGATGGACAGAAAGTCGCATTAACGGTTGGCGATCCGGTTGGATTTAATAAGGAAGACATCTGGCTGTTTGATTTGGCAAGGGGCGTACATACGCGGTTCACTTTTTCACAATCAGCGCGTGACGCGGTCTGGTCACCAGATGGAAGCCGCCTAGCGTATTCATCGACGACGCCGACCGGCACAGGCCTTTTCGTAAAATCCGCAACGTCTGCAAGTAAGGAAGAGCTGCTTCTCGATTCTGCAGAAATGAAGAGGCCTTGGTCGTGGTCCGGCGATGGCCGGTTCCTTGCCTACATGCGGCACGAGGGCCAGCCAGTGAAGGACAAGTTTGACATCTGGATTCTGCCGCTCTTCGGAGATCGCAAGCCATTCCCGTTTCTGCAATCGGACTACGATACCGGAACTCCCTCGTTCTCTCCGAACGGGCGATGGATCGCCTACACTTCGAGAGAGTCCGGGTCCGCTGAAGTGTACGTTGCATCCTTCCCGGACGGGGCGACAAAACTCCAGGTATCGAATCAAGGCGGCTTTTCGCCGGTATGGCGGAGGGATGGCAAAGAACTTTTCTATCTTTCGATGGGCGGCCAGTTGATGGCAGTGGGAATAGCCAATGAGGGTTCGATTTTGCGGCTGGCCACGCCGGAATCGCTCTTTTTGATGGGTTTTTCGTTGTCACGGGGCGGAACGCCGTTATCTCAAAGGCAGCCGTTTGATGTTTTGCCGAAAGGAGATCGGTTCGCGGTGACGTCGTATGCCACGTTGGAAGCTGAGCCGCTGACGTTGGTAATGAACTGGGATGCGAAGTTGAAGAAGAAATGAGTCTCGCGGAGGTTGCAGGCTTGGACCTTGTGAGATTGTGGGCCACGCGCGGGTGAGACAGAACTTTTGAATTCAGTCTGAGTCGCCAGCAGGAGCGCCCCGAGTCGAGGCGCACGGCTTGCGGAAATCCGAAGTGGAGCACGACCCACGTTCGCTCAGCTCTCCAACAAAACCAAACAGGATTCGATCGCGCGTCAGGCTGGCGCGTGTCCGGCCAAGCAACCAGGTATTTGAATCATGGGCGGCATGAAACGACCTTCGCCTCGACTTGCAAGAGCGCGAGTTTTCCGGGCTACCGCGTCCCTGAAGGAAAAGACATTACGGGCGTGGCCTGTTGGCGGAACACTGGGTGCTTCCTTTTTGTGCTTCGGTGACTTCCATGGTGACGGAATAAGACGAAGCAGGTCCGCATTCCCTGGTGAAACCACTTGCCGCTAACTGCCTGCTAAGTCCCGGACCATTGCTCCACCTGGTCGTTGTCCACCGGGCGCAAACGGACAGCCAGCAGTTGCGTGCTGATCGCTAGCGTCCCGGGGCAGTTCCCGGAATCGCTATGGGCGCCTTGATGTCTTGAAGTTCAGGGGGAACGCCAAGTATGGCATTTGTGTTCTGGCCCACAACGACAAGCCAATTTCCCTTTTTCTTTTCCGCGACTAGGGTCATCATCCCGTACCGTGGCTGACGAGCCGTCCCATCAGGATTCTTGTCTCCTTCAATTTTCCAAGTCCAGTGGACAACCGCCAGGTCTGGCCGCAGGAAGCGGGTTGTGGTTTTGAGAGCGGTGATCGTGGAGTCTTTGAAACGGCCACTCAGTAGGCGGACGTGAAATGTTTCAAAGTCCGGTCTACCGTGCAAGTACGTCGTGGCAACAGTCACAAAATCGACATCTTCGTCCATAATTTGAGCGAGCGCATGACCGTCGTGTTTGGCCCATGCGTCGCAAAATTTTTGCGGCAGCTCTCCCACCGCTTCTTCATCTGTTTTGGATTGAGCAAGGACGTTCGAGGTTGATGCGAGACAAAACCAAACGCAGGCAGTCAGGAGATATTTCATTCGAATCTCCTTTTTAACTTCGCAGACGGGAGGGATTATACTCCACGTTCACCGACATAACCCCTGGTTCGTCGGCTTACCGGTAGATTTCGCACCGGGGCCCACTTGTACCTTACCGCGTTGATCGGGACCTGATGCAGCATAGCTCGTGATAGATTTCGGTCTCGTCGGTACAGGAGGCGAGGAAATGACCATTCAACGGATTGGTTCAACCGAGGGTCTAAAAGACGTATTTGGCGTGAAGGTAGTCCCGATCATCAGCTTAGCGGTGGTACACAACGGAATCGTCAGTACTTGCGGTGTGACGGCTGAGCCGACGGGAGATGTAAAAGTGCAGACCACGAAGGTGCTCGCGAGCATTGATGGGCTACTGGAGAAAGCTGGGACAGACAAATCGAAACTTTTAACTGCCTACGTATGGCTGGCGGATATGCGGGACTTCGAAGAACACAATTCTATCTGGAACGCATGGGTTGACCGACAAAACCCTCCGGTTCGCTTCTGCGTTCAAAGTCCACTCTGGCGGCCCAATATATTGGTTGAAATCATGGTAACAGCCGCACAATAGCGAGAACCCCACAGCTACCGGGGCACACAACCGGGGCAGTGCTTTCTGTTCCCAACCTAAGATGGCGGCGCGATGGCGGAGTCTCGGTCGCTGATCGGACAGACGGTCTCTCACTACCGCATCCTCGAAGAACTTGGCGGCGGGGGGATGGGTGTGGTTTACAAGGCGGAGGACACCGAGCTCGGCCGGTACGTGGCATTGAAATTCCTTCCGGAAGACCTGGCCAAAGATCCCCAATCACTCGAACGCTTTCGCCGTGAGGCTCGCGCCGCATCTGCGCTGAACCATCCGAACATCTGCACCATCTACGAAATTGGTGAGCAGGATGGAAGGCGCTTCATCGCCATGGAGTATTTGGAGGGTAAAACCCTCAAGCACACTATTGCTGGTAGGCCCATGGAATTGGAGCAGGCTCTCAGTTTTGCCATCGAAGTCGCCGACGCTCTGGACGCGGCACACTCAAAGGGAATTGTCCACCGCGATATCAACCCTGCGAACATCTTCATCACGGGAAGAGGTCACGCCAAGATTCTCGACTTTGGTCTTGCCAAGATAAGTGCAGCGATAGGTGCGCTTGGCAGTGCGGGGACGTTGGTGACGCAAGAAGTCGACGCCGACCATCTGACGAGCCCCGGAAGTACGTTGGGACGGTTGCCTACATGTCGCCGGAACAGGTGAAAGGGAAAGAATTGGATGCCCGAACCGATCTGTTCTCGTTCGGCGTGGTGCTGTACGAGATGTGCACCGGAACGCTGCCGTTCCGTGGTGAGACGTCCGGAGTGATCTTTGATTCGATTCTTAATCGAGCGCCATCCCCCGTAATCAGACTGAACCCGGACGTACCTCCCAAGCTGGAAGAGATCATTAACAAGGCAATGGAGAAGGACAGGGAGGTTCGCTGTCAGTCTGCCGCCGAGTTAAGGGCCGATCTGAAGCGGCTTGAGCGAGACACCGAATCAGGCAAGATCGCATCGAGCGGTAGCGTAAAGCCCCGCTGGTCACTTCGGACAATTGTGATGAGCGCTTTAACCTCCGTATCCGTCGTCGCACTCGTTGCAGTGAGTGTGTTCTACTTTCGCGGCAGCACCGGCCCCCGCATCAACTCGGTTGCTGTGCTACCTTTCGACAACGCTAGCGGTGATCCAAACACGGAATACCTGAGCGATGGAATCACAGAGGGGATCATTGACCGCCTCTCGGGTCTCTCGAATGTCAAAGTGATTTCACGCACGTCGGCCTTCCGTTACAAGAAGCGCGAAATCGAGCCGCCGAAGGTGGCGCGGGAGCTTGGAGTAGAGGCGTTGGTAACGGGAAGGGTCATTCAGCGAGGCGACGAACTCTCCGTGAGCGCTGAACTCGTGGACGCACGCGAGGATAGGCAGCTTTGGGGCGAGCAGTACAGGCGTAAACTCGCGGACATTGTTTCAATCCAACAAGAAATCGCAACAGCTATATCGGGAAGCCTGCGAGTACGGCTGACGAGCGAAGAAAAGACGCGTTTGACGAAGTCGTCCGCGACAAATCCCGAGGCGTATCAGCTTTATTTGAAGGGCAGGTATCACGCAAACCAAACAACAGCAGCCGAGCTAAAGAAAGGCATCGAGTATTTCCGAGAAGCAATTGACAAAGACCCCGGCTATGCTCTGGCCTATGCGGGTCTCGCTGACGCTTACTCTTCGCTTGGAGGCGGATGGATGTACCTACCCCCGACCGACAGTTTTCCGCAGGCGAAGGCGGCAGCAATGAAGGCACTGGAGCTTGACGAGACGCTCGCCGAGGCCCATGCTGCGCTAGCATATGCCGTGTTCTTCGCCGACTGGGACTGGCCAAGTGCAGAGCGAGAGTTCAAGCGAGCAATCGAGCTAAACACGAACAGTGCACTCTCCCATGCTCGGTATGCGGAATGCCTGAAAACGAGACTGCGATTCAACGAAAGCATTGCAGAGGCGCAACGAGCACAACAGCTTGACCCGCTGTCACCGGATATAGTTTCCCAACTGGGGAATGTCCATCTCATGGCCCGACAATACGATGAGTCTATTGCTCAATTCCAAAAGGCGCTCGACCTCAATCCAAACCTCCCGGTGGTGCGTGCCATGCTAGCTTTGGCCTACGCAATGAAGCGCATGTATCCGCAAGCCCTTGCCGAATACGACAAAATTGCCGACCAGGACAAAATTACAGCAGCAGGGAACCAGTTCGTTGCTGGCATGCTTGGTTGGGTTTATGCCTTCTCGGGCAGGCGGACTGATGCGCTGAAGATCGCCCAAGAGTTCAAGGATTTGTCCGCGCACGCTTATGTCGATTTTTATTGGGCTGGCGTAATCTATGCCGCTACCATGCCCTACCTCGCAGTAGACCCGTTCTGGTACGGGATGCACTCCGATCCCCGCTACGCCGACCTGCTTCGCCGGATGGGGCTTCCGCAGTAACAAGTTCTTGCTGGAAAGACGCCTACCAAGACAGCGAAAACGGAGTGCGCGAAACTACAGTAGTTCTCGCTGAAATTCTGCCTCACATTTTTGAGTCTTCGATTTTTGTTGTCGTCAGTTTAGCGACTACTTGACGCCTAGCGGACGGCGTCGCTATCATCCTGCCGGCCTTTCCCGCTCAGTTCCTCAATGAGCGATGGAGTACCTCGTTAGGAGGAAGACCATTGCCTCCACAGGCCTACGACATCATCACAGTCGGCGGCGGTATCGCTGCGGCCGCATTCGCTAGGGCAATGTCTCAGCGCGGCGCACGGGTCCTAATCTTGGAAAAAGAGACACGTTTCCGAGACCGTGTGCGCGGCGAGGGAACGGTTCCCTGGGGCGTTGCCGAAGCCCGCGAACTGGGGCTGCTTGAACTTCTCCGCGCCGACTGTGCTCACAATGTGCCGTTCGTCGAAGGAGGCATGGGGCCACGCGACACCCGGTCGACCACACCTCAAGGTCTGCCGACTCTTACCTTCGCCCATCAGGAAATGCAGGAAACGCTGCTGGCCGCTGCGGAAAACGCCGGTGCACAGGTTCGCCGGGGCGCGACTGTCGAACAAATCGAGCCTGGGGCCACGCCTGCCGTTGTAGTGAACGGAGGCAAGTGCGAGCGCATTACTGCTCGGCTCGTTGTAGCTGCCGACGGTCGTGGTGCCCCTTCACGGAAATGGGTGGGCTTCACCGTCGCGGAGCAAATGCACGACTACTACATGGCCGGTGTGCTGCTCTGTGATGTCGCTTCTCCGCCAGACACAATGTACTTCGTCTTTAACCCACAGTTCGGCATGTGCATCGGACTCATTCCCATCGGCAAAAATCGCCAACGTGCCTATTACATGTACCCGAAGACGATGGAGTATCGCCTTCAAGGTACGCAAATGCTCGATTTGTTCTTCCGTGAGTCGGCCAGGTGCTATGCGCCGCTCGTCGATTACTACGCTGCAGCCAAATGCATTGGGCCGCTCGCGAGCTTTGACGTCAGCGAACTCTGGGTCGAACATCCCTATCGCGATGGCGTAGTCCTGATGGGCGATGCGGCGTGCACCTCCGACCCGACTTACGGCCAGGGCCTTTCCTTCGCCTTGCGTGGTGCACGAGTTTTACGGGACGAACTCACCGCAAATCCCGATTGGACTGCTGCGGCAAACCGTTACGCCGAAAAACATCGCCGTTGGCGTGGTGCTTGCTGCACCGTTGAGGGATGGTTCCGTACTCTGTTTCAAGATCCCAGTTCGCAATCTGCAGCACTGCGGGAAAAGGCCATGCCCCTGATTGCAGAGGATCCCACGCGCGTTCCCGATCACATCTTGAGCGGCCCCGAACTGCCCGTGAATGACCAAGTGCGTGCTCGGTTTTTCGGCGAATGCTAAGTCCAGCGAGACCAGGATTACTTCCTAACTCCAGGTTAGTCGTTACCGGCAACTTGTCATTTTGGGCCTTTGGCCAGCGAAACTTCATGAAAGCCCAGCACAGCAATGGCTGACTCCCCCGGCACTAAGCCATTTGTTTTCAGTCCAGCTGTGATTACGAACAGCGTTCTTTCGACCCTGGGTACCAGAACCAATTTCCTTGCCTTGTGACGGATGACATAGCACAACGCATAACAGCGACTTATCAATTGACTGAACGAGCCACGTGGGACCTGCATAGAGCGGCCTGCGCAAGCGGACAGTTATCGGAGAGCCTCTGATTTCAATTCGTCCGCAGGAGGTGCGCCATGAGAAAACCGGCCCTGCGGATTGCAGTGCAGCATTCGGATCTGTCACATTTGCTTTGGTATCTTGTGATCGTCATGATTTCTTGCGTTGGTTTGCTCTTTTACATGGTCCTTAATGCGTTGCGGTGATACGGTCATGTTCAGCCTCCTCTGCCTCAAGCAACACCATGCGGGTGCGTCTGTCTGGCGGGCAATCTCACAGAGTCAGGCAGAGAATCTTCTCTCCCGACACAAGTGGAGGTTCTGCAAAGATGAGCCGAAGCCAACGGGACCAGTCCGTCCAGTGGCTTCTGGCTTTCGTGACTGTGATGTCTATGCCGTACATCTTGGGGTGGACGTTCCCGGCCATGAAGCCGGATATTACCTGCTCGAGGGACAGTTCGACCCCAAAGACCTTCAGTAATCCCGGTTAAGTTCAATGAGCGGCAGAAAAGTCGCTCATTAAACTCGCTGCTCTCGCGCATTTTTCGTTACCATCTCTCTATGGGACGGGTTTAGAATCCCGCTCAGTAGGAGGGACCCATGCTACAACAGGAAAATCAGATGCACTCCGCGAACTTCGAATGGGTCTGTCAGGCACTATCCGCTACAGGCGAGCCTTGTGATACTTCCGCCTCGTGCCATTGCGGCATTTGTGGCAAGTGGTTCTGCGCAGTCCACGCCGAAGACGAATCGTGGCATCGTTGTGCTCTCGAGTCAGGTGAAGAGGGTGGTGAAGGATAACAGCTGGAGTGACATGCTCCGCTGCCTGAAGGCACATGTCCTAGTACCAGGATAGGCGTGTTCGTATGTGCGCTTCCCCCTCCCACTGGTGATCCCTAGATCACTGACAGCAAGGAGTTCTTTCTGTAACTTGATGTATTGGGGAAACACGGGCGGATCGGATTCGCCGCAGCGTTTCCAGGGAGGGTCGCATGACCGTCCTTTCCTTTCTCGTGTTGGCAGTGGTCAGCATCCCACTGGGAGTCCTTGCCATTGGCTACTTCCACGCCAAGCACCACCATCGCAGCCATGACACCATGATGTGGCACGGCTAGTGGAGTAAAGGCATAGCTCGCGCATTGGCCACCGCTGGTCAATCCTAACGGCCATAGCGATTGCCGAGGCAGTCTGGAGGCTTCTATGAGCGACGTTTTTGCAATTGTGGCATGGGCAATCATTGCCGTGAGCGCGGCCACCATTGTGGTGAGTCTCGCTCACAACCTACATCGTCATCGCAGAGAGAGCGTGGTCAGGTTTCACGGGTAAGATTTTGTCGAGGCCGCAATAGATCTTGCTGGCGCCAGATCCATCGGTGCATGTTTTGGATATACGAGGGCGTCCCAAGTTTAGGCCACCCAACTTGCACCGAGCGACGCTCAACAGAGAGTGCGGATGGAAGGGTAGCGACAGAGCCGGCTTGGCTGAGCGGAGAAGAGAGAAGGACCAAAGAAAGAGGGCTATTCACTCTTGACTTGGACCGCCCTTCGCATGGAAGGACTTTCAGCGAATTGCGGGGAACACAAACCTATCGCCCTGCCACCCATTGACCCCACTGACAGCGAATCATACTCTGTACCCCGGATGGTCGCTCCAATATCCACGAAGCCGTTGCCCCGCTGGAGTTCGCTCCCGCGGCCGGTGCTCCTGGTCCTCGCCGTTCTATTCTGTGCGGCCACAACGGTGTATGCGCTTGCTTGGATGTACGACGCGCAACATTCTGCTCTCCATCCAGTGGGAATCGGATTCAATCAGTCGCGTCCAACATTCTTCGACCCGGCAACTGCATCGATCCCCATCTACAACGTCGAGCCTGGAGGTCCGGCCGAACGTGCCGGCCTGCGCGCTGGAGACCAGATCACAGCGCTTAACGGCCGCACGCTGAGCTCCTACTCCGTCTTCGATGAGCTCTGGAGCAGCGCCCACCCTGGTGACGCCGTCGATATCACGGTGCGTCGTCCCCGCGAGCCCCAGCCACTGACGTTTCGCACCATCTTCCGCTCCGTGGAAGCCGGGAGAGCAGCGCAGGGTGTTGCGCAAACCTCGGCTCGCGAAGTTCTCGGTTTTTATCCCATATTCTTTTTGCTTGTCGGTTTTGCTGTTCTCTTTCAGCGCCTGGATGATCCCAAAGCCTGGCTCCTGGCTTTGCTCTTCGGCGGATTCGTTGCTGTGCCCGGTTTCAATAAACAGCTCGCTTTGCCAAGCCCGCTGGCCACCTTCACCTGGCTCTATCGCTCCATTTTCTTCGCTCTCATTCCCGCGTTGTTTTATATCTTCTTTGCCCTATTCCCCGAAAAATCTCCGCTCGAGCGCCGCGCCCCCTGGTTGAAGTGGATCGCGCTCGCCAGCGCCGCCTTTCAGATTTATCCCGGTTTACCTTTTGGCGATGCCCGCCTGACGTTTGTCGGGAACCTGATTGGCAATGCCGGTTCCGCGCGCCTGACCTTCCTTGTCCTTCTTGTTCTGGGTTTCATCTCCCTGCTGGCGAATTGTTATCGTGCCGAAACCTCTCCAGAAGCGCGACGCAAGTCGCGTGTTCTGCTCGCCGGCACAGTTTTCGGCGTGTTCCCCTTTGTTCTCGAGCACGCCCTGATTGATTTTTCCGGCTACCGGCCACGCTTCTGGATCGACGCCACTCTAAGTCTCCTGGTATTGCTCTATCCGCTCTCGTTTGCCTACGCCATCGTCAGGCACCGCGTCCTGGAAATCCCCGCGCTACTTCGCCGCAGCGCACGTTACGTCCTCGTGCAGCGTGCCTACTTCGTTCTCCTCTTTTGTGGAGCGTTGCTGGCCATTTTTCTGTTCACGCGATTCTTCTCCGGCTTCTTTGCCGATAACTCGCAAGTTGGCATGGCTCTCAGCGCCACCTTCGGTGTGGCCCTCGTTTGGCTTTCCGGGCCACTCGTCAAGCGTGGCACAGAGCGCATCGACCGCGCCTTCTTTCGCAGCTCGTATGATGCCCGGATGATTCTGCAAGATCTCGGCGAGAAAATTCGCACCGTGTCTGACAGGCCGCAGCTGACCTCGCTGTTGCAGGACCACCTTACCCAAGCTCTCCACCCTCAATCCCTGGCCATTTATTTTGCTGCGGCCAATGGTGAACTCCGCGCAATTGGCCCCGCCGTTCCTCCGGGACTCACGACCCTGGCCGCCGACACGCTGATTCTCCGTGAATTGACTGTTGGTGGCCGAGCTTGGGACATTCCTCCGCCCGGCGATCCTGAGGCGCCGCAGAATTCTCCGCTCGCGCCACTCTTGCCGGAATGTCTGGTACCGCTGCTGGGGCACGACGCACGGTTAATGGGCCTGTTGGTTCTTGGCCAGCCACTGTCTGAAGAGCCGTACTCGAGGGAGGACAAGCGTTTGCTTGATTCCGTCGCTGGCCAAGCCGCGGTCGCGCTAGAAAACATGCACTTGGCCGAACAGATCGCCGACCGCTTGGAACTGGACCGCCGCGCCGAACGTGAGATGCAAATTGCCCGCGAAGTGCAATCGCGCCTCTTCCCCCAGACCATGCCTGTGCTGGCCACGCTCACATACGCCGGAAGTTGCATTCAGGCGCGCCAGGTGGGTGGCGATTATTACGACTTCCTTGATCTTGGCTCCGCCCATGTAGCTTTCGTCCTCGCGGACATTTCCGGAAAGGGTATTGCGGGAGCGCTCTTGATGGCGAATCTGCAGGCCAATCTGCGCGGCCGTTCGGAGCTCGCACTCGATGATCTGCCGCGCCTGCTGAAATCCGTGAATAAGCTTTTCTACGAGAATACGCCTGAGGATCGCTACGCCACGCTCTTCCTGGCCGTCTACCATGATGTGTCCCGCCAGCTCACGTATGCGAATTGCGGGCAAAACCCTCCGCTCATTTTTCGTGGCGACGGCCGCGTGGAACAGCTTCCGGCAACAGCCCCGGTCATTGGGCTGTTTCCCGATTGGCAATGCGCCACGCGAACCATCACCCTTCTCGCCGACGATCTGCTGGTAATTTATACAGACGGCGTTACCGAAGCGAACGATGAGGATGGAAATGAGTTTGGAGAAGCTCGGTTACGCGAAACAGTCTGTAGAAATTTGCAGCGTCCACCCGCGGCATTGCTCACCGCCATCCAAGACGCAGTACAGAAATTTAGTGCCGGCGAACAGTTCGACGATCTGACTCTCGTTGTGGCACGCGCCCTTTAATGCCGCGTGCCTCGACCACTTCCAGTGCAACGCACTCGGAGCACTCTATCGCAAGAGTTCCTTCAAGTGCCTGGTAATTTGGGTACAGGCTCCAACTGTTTACAGCAGACCCGTCGGCGGCCGTTTTTCGAGTTGCTCACCCGCTCGTTCTGATTCTTTCTCCCACGGTGGCGTCGGACGCAGAAGCCAGTTCGGGCACACCACCATGGTCGAGCCTAGGAGCGCTCGCAAAAGTGTTCTCTTCTGATCAGAGAGGGGACAGACGCAATTGTGGTCTATAAATTGTTGTTACAGTCCAGTAGTACCCGCACACAACGTGAGTGAGATTATGGACTTTCCGATGCCTGCCAAAGCGAAGGAACTGACCAAGCCTGCAGCTCCCAGGCAGTTCTAAGCTAACTTAGCCTTCAACACTTTATATGTCTCGTCATCAATGTGTCTGCGAATTTTTTTTCGTTCCGGTGGCGTAATCTAAAACGTCGTTGGTGGTGTTGACGCGGTCGCTATCGACGTAGACTCTACGGACGCGAATGCGCCCAGTACCCTTCTCTAGGTAGATAGCTTCTCTACCTTGGTAGAGAGATTCTCGGCGAGGGAATTTAGGCTAAATCTTCTATCCGATAGTCAGATAGTGAATCGGCAATTTTATTTTTCAAGACCGCCGGTTTCAACCGCTCTGGCCCACGACCTCTAGGGTTCTTGCGCGATATTTGGCCCGTCGCTCTCTGGCGAACGGACACCGTACAGGCTCACTCTCGGATTGTGCCCCCAAGGCTCTTTGTAATACCAAAGCTCGACGCTTTCAAGGGAACGTTCGCCGAGTAGGTCGATGACGTAGTTCTTTCCCCCGGGTGAAATCCGGTCGCAGACCCTCAATTCCTGAGAGGTGCCATTATCGAAATGAACCACCAGGCGATCAAAAAAAATCGCCTCGCCGCTGACCCGCAACTGAATCGTGCGAAAGTGAACATCACGACGGGTGATCTGGATGCGGCCATGATCCTGACAGCTGTCGACCTGCGTGTAGCCCAAGAAGTCCCAGAACTGCCCACGGGCGAAGAGCGAGATGGCAAAGGCTAAGGCCATCAGCCCGGCGATAATATGGCGAAAGCGCTTCGGAAACATGGCTAGTCCTAGGACTACTAGGACTAGCACCATATATATCAGTGTTTTCTGCTTATTTCACAGAGCAATCTCCAGGAACTTACACAATCGATTAACTATGGCGGCGTTCTTGTCGTTGTCCCTAGGCAAGTACTCCACGGTCATCCACGGTGTTTGAACTCCTTATTCAGAACCGTGAGTACGAGGAGTTCGCGTGTGCGGCCCTGGTACTGTCAGAATTGCCAATTGCGCGGCCGCCACCGGACGTCCAAGCTGTCCCGCTATCAGCGCAATTTGCCTGAGGACGTGCGAGAGCTGTGCAGGAGATAATTCTATGAACGCTCAAAGAATCAAAGCCTTTTGCCTAGTGGTAGGTGCTGTGGTTTTAGCGGGCTCGGTTACCTTTGCGCAAGACGCGAAGCCAGGAAAACTAAAGATCTCGGTGATCCCTAAGCAGGCCTACACGTTTGTCGACGGCAAGGCCATTGGTCCCGGCAATCGTACCATCAAGCTCGATGTCGGCACCCACCATGTGGTTGTGGCCAACTACGGGTACAGGTTTGTCGAGCAAGACGTCTCGATGGATTCGGACAAGAAGGTACCTTTGGACATAAAGCTGGAACCCGTTGGCGAAACCGTGGCAGGCCCGCGGGGACGCATCCAGATTGAAGTAGGAAAGCTCCACGGGGCAACAGCAGCCGCCGTTCTGCTGAACGGTAAGAAGCCCCAATACTTCGTGGGGCATGTGGATGAGTTCAACAACAATGTCGCACCCCTCTGGTACCAGGAATTGGTTGTGCCACCGGGAACACACCAAGTGACGGTCACTCGCTATGGTAAGGAGCTGTGGTCGGGCCCGATCACCGTCGCAGCGGATCAGCGCGTGATTGTTGACATCTCGAACGGAAAACAAAAGATCAAGCCCTGGCCCCGTGGCTCGTCGTGCACAACTAAATGCGGCTCCGGCGACCTGAGTGTATCAGCGCCACGCTTTACGGCCGGCATGGCAAGTGCCACCGTCGTTGTGGCGCCTGTCAGCGGGTCGGTCTCTGCCAATCCGTCGAAGATCGATTGCAATCAAACTACGCAGCTGGCCTGGGTTTCGAAGGAGACTGTGGAAGCCGACATGAGCGGCATGAGTCCCGTTCCGACGTCGGGCGAGAAAACCATTTCGCCTCGGCAAACCACCGTGTATCAGCTCACAGCTTCAGGACCAGGTGGCGTGACAACGCCGAGCACGACGGTCGAAGTCAACTCTGTCGTGCAATCATCGTTGAACGCTTCACCCATGGAAGTCAGGTACCGCCGCATCGGCGACAAGATCATCGAGCAACAGAGCACTACGCTGAACTGGTCGGCGGCGAACTCTGACACCGTCTCACTCGATCCCGGCGGCTCCGTTGGTGCCAGCGGGACGAAATCCATCACCCTCAGCCCAACGCAAAGCGGCACCGGCCCCGTGGACGAAGAGTTCAAATACAATCTGAAAGCGAGCAACGCATGTGGTGGTTCGGATACCAAGACGGTAGCAGTACATCTAAAGGGCTCCATTGAACCCATTCCAGCCGTGCTGCTGCACAGCGTTTTCTTCCCGACCGCCTATCCTACCAAGGAGGACCCAACGCTCGGACTCCTGCGCAGTCAGCAGGAAGTATTGACAACCCTCGCCACGGGATTCAAACAGTATCTCGAATACGACCCTGACGCGAAGTTGTCGCTTGGCGGATACACGGACGAACGTGGCGCGGATAAGGCCAACGATTCCTTATCCGCACTCAGGGTTCAACGCGTCAAGGATTTCCTGGTTTCACAAGGAATCTCCCCAGAAAAGATTGATACCTCAGCGTACGGCAAGCAGAAACAGCTGGACAAAGCCATGGTTAGCAATCTGCAAACGCAAAATCCCAACCAGCCTCCTGAAAAGTGGGTGCGCGATTCCCGTGCGACCTGGCTGGCTTACAATCGCCGCGTTGATATCGTGCTCATGCCTACCAACGCCGAGTCGGTGCGGTTGTATCCCAATCAAGCGCCGGATTCCGAAATTCTTTGGCAGAAACCCAAACCGGCCCGCAGCGCGGTTGAAGGGTACAACTAGAGAATGGAGCAGAATTGTAGCTAAGGCTCGCGCAAAACGGATAAAAACAGAGCAAGTTCAGAAAAGATAAATTATCGCTATCTCACGGGCGGCCAAGGGATCTAGTTGGATTTTGTGCTAGATGGCGAATCGGCGATTTTATTTTTCAAGCCGCCGGTTTCGACCTTTTTGCCACAATCGATTAAATCGCAGCGAATGGAGCTTTGTACCAGCGGGGGCCGATTGGGGGTTGGTAAGGATCAAAAACCAGCGAACACGTGCAAGAGCGTAAACGACTCAAAAAGCGTCCTGATCACTGAGAAATGCGGACTTGCACAAACCGCCCAAATTACCGTGTCGAGGTAGCGCTCTAACAACTGATCTACGGTCTTAAAACCTACCTAGAAGATTAGGCCTCGGCCTGGCTGAGAATTTCGTCCAACTCCTTCACCTGCTCCTCATTCCCCGGGAACCACGCGCTTCCCAATTTCCCCAACGCCTCCTGAATCTCTCTCAATGCATGGCCCTCGAACGCATTCCGCAATACTCTCCATTCATCCTTAACCTGCAGGATTTCGTCCCCGCTCGCATCCCCCAGGAATCCTCTTACGGCCTCAGCCGCGGATCCGTATTCCTCCATAAAATCCTGGTGCAAATACGCCGGGAAGAACTCCCTCAGCGCCGGATAATCCGCCGGGTCGAACGGTTTCTCTCCGTGCGCATGCTCGTAGGTCATTCGCGCGCCTCCGGGTAGGTAGTCAGGACATAAAAACTGTTGGCTCCATCCGCACGCAGCACGATGACGGCGCTCGTGCAATTCACAGATTGCGCCTGGCCATGCCGCAGACTGCGTCCGATCACCTGGCCGGCGTCGTAGTGCAGCGCCAGGTTGGCGCGTGGGTAGCCTCGCCTCATCCAGTTATCAATGCGGCCCTGCCCGGCACGAAGCGCTTCCGCCACGGTCACCTCCGCTGCTTCGCGATCCGTCCATGTCGAAGCCGCGGAAATATTGCGTTCTCTGCGCAAACGTTCCCTTAGTTGCTCATCCGTTCTGCCGACATGTTTTTTCAGCGTATGCCCACCGCGCTGTTCATCGCGCTCAAGGTCGTAGCGGTCCGCAGTTCTGGTGTTGGATGCCCGGCGTGGCTCTTCTCCGGTATTCGGCGTGGGACCCGGCGCAGGCGCCAGCCCACATGCACTCAGCTGCAGCAGCACCACGGCACACACGACCGCTCGCGACCAGCCGAATCTCCAAGACCGAAACTGCTCTTTCACGCGATCCTCTTCCTCAACTCTTCCCTTTCATTCCAATAGCGGACCGAGTATACGCAAATCCTGAACGTTCGCGCACCTCCCACTGCGGTTGTGACTCCGCCAAACGCAATGCTATTCTGAAATTTATGCAGGATGCGGAGAAAATCCCGGGCGCTGCCTCTGCCGCTTCTGGCCTGGAACATTCGGGGCGCCAGTTTGAAGCGCTTCTCGAAGTCAGCGAGGCCATCTCCCAACAGCGCGACCTCAAGGCTCTTTTTCACGAACTCTCCGAGCGCCTTCACTCCGTACTGCCATTTGATTTCCTTGCTCTCGTCCTGCACAATCCCGCCACCAACACCATGCGCCTGCACATTCTGGAGACGCGTGAGCCCCACGAATCCGAGTCTAACGGCGAATTCCCCGTAGAGAATTCTCCTTCCGGCTGGGTCTGGCAGAATCAGCAGCCCTTTGTCACGCTCGACACCTCCAAAGAATCCCGCTACCCCGATTTCATGCAGCGCCTCCAACAGGAAGGCATACATTCCCTCGCCACTGTTCCTCTCACCACCGCACAGCATCGCTTGGGCGCCATCGGTTTCGGCCGCTACGTGTCACAGGGCATCGGCGATACCGAAGTCGAATTCATGAAGCGGGTCGCCGCTCAAGTCGCCGTCGCCGTGGACAATGCTCTCAACTTCGAAGCCGCCCAGGCTTACCAGAAGCAACTCGCCCTGCAACGGGACCGCTTGCAGGTCCTCCTTGAAATCAACAATCTTCTGGTCAGCACGCGCGATGTCACCGCCCTGTTCAAGGGGATCGTTTCTTCACTCAAACCAGTCATCCAACACGACTACACCAGCCTTGCGCTCCTCGATCAAACCTCCGGCCTGCTCAAAATCCACGCCCTCGATTTGCCGGTACAAACTTCCGAGACAAAAACTGAGTTCACCATCTCGATCGAAGGATCCCCGGCCGGGCTGGCCATCTCCCGCGGTGAGGTCCTCATTGCGCGCGGCGCGGAAATCGACCGGTTTCACGCGGACGTTGTCCGCTACCTTCGCGCTCAGGGTGTGCAAGTGCTCTGTTGCGTTCCTCTCAGCACCCATGGCAGAGCGTTCGGCACCATCAATTTCGCCAGCCGCAATCAAAAAAACTTTTCCACTCCCGATGTCGAGCTGCTCTGTCAGGTCGCTTCGCAAGTTGCGATTGCCCTCGAAAATGCCCTCGCGTTCAAGGAAATTGATGCGCTGAAAGACAAGCTTGCCGTTGAAAAACTATATCTCGAGGAAGAAATTCGCACTGAATTCAGCTTTGACGAAATCATTGGCGAAAGCGCCATCCTGCGCCGGGCCCTCTCTCAGGTCGAACTTGCCGCCCCCGCCAGCACCACCGTTTTGATCCTGGGCGAGACCGGCACAGGCAAAGAGATCATAGCGCGCGCCATTCACAATCTCAGTCCTCGCCGCGAACGCACCTTCGTCAAAGTCAACTGTGCCGCCATTCCCGCAGGTCTGCTTGAATCCGAGCTCTTCGGCCACGAGCGCGGCGCCTTTACGGGAGCGCTCACGCAAAAAATCGGCCGCTTTGAATTTGCAGACCGCGGCACACTCTTTCTCGACGAAGTCGGCGATCTTCCTCTGGAACTCCAGCCTAAATTGCTTCGCGTCCTTCAGGAACAAGATTTCGAGCGTCTCGGCGGCAATCGCACCATTCACGTGGATGTCCGCGTCGTCGCCGCTACCAACGCCGATCTCACCCAACTCGTCGCACAAAAGAAATTCCGCAGCGATCTCTTCTACCGCTTGAATGTGTTCCCCATCCAAATTCCGCCATTGCGCGAACGCCCCGAAGACGTGCCTCTTCTGGTCCGCTATTTCGTTCAGAAATTCAGCCGCCGCCAGAACAAGACCGTCGAGTATGTTCCCGCGCCGGTGATGGATGCGATGGTCAACTATTCCTGGCCGGGAAACGTCCGCGAACTCGAAAACCTGATTGAACGCGCCGTGTTGCTCTCTCCTGGAAAAGAGCTGCGCGTGCCCTTGGCCGAATTTAAGGAGAACGACTTGCCTTCCACATTCGCTGCCGGCCCGATGGATCTCCCGCGCCCAATTGATTCAGTCCGTTCCTCCGCCATTGCGTCTAGTTCGCCGCGCACTCTCGACGACGCTCAGCGCCAACACATCGTACAAGTCCTCAAGCAGACGCACTGGCGCATCTCCGGTCCCCGGGGTGCCGCCGCCATCCTTGGCATCAAGCGCACCACGCTCCAGGCGCGGATGCGCAAACTCGGAATCAAACGCCCCATCTGATCAGAAGGGTGAACTATTTTTTTGGGTCTCTTTTTATCCACTTATAGCGTCGCTGCTTCTAGGCCGACATCATGGGTTTTTCTCTGCGGCCCAGCAATTCCCAATTCAACTGTTCGCTTCGTCTTCGTAAAGGCAAAACCTCGTCCGCAGTTGCTTGCTGGCATACTGTTTCCCCGTGCGTAGGGCCTGCTTAGCAATCTCGTCGAGTCACAATGTTGCTCTGAGGGCTTTCCACGAGTTCGATTGAGTCCGCGCCGGTCGCCTGACATCTGCAGAGTGTTTTTGCGTTAGAGTGCGACCTCCGGTCCAAACTAACTGCAACCCCGCAAGGATAGCCACCATGGCGACAGCGGCCTTAATCCTTTGGGCTGGAATTCTCAGGGCCAGCAGGCACCCGAGGACTACCCCAGGAACGCCACCCGCCAGAAATGCGAAGAGTATCGGGACGTTGACCGAACCAAAAGTCCAGTGAAATGCGCTACCAATTACCGCCAGCACCAATCCGAAAAGCAAATCCGTTCCTACCACTTGCGGCGGCGTCATTTCGGAGTAGTTCAGTAGCAGCACAGTTCCAAGTGCTCCTGCCCCGGCCGACGAAAACCCTGATTCCACTCCGATCGGCAGGGCCAGCCAAGGCAGCCAACGGTGGTTGTTCGCAGCAAATGTTGGATTTTGCACGCGCCGGATAAAAGTCACGCTGGACGACGCTGCCAACAGCACGCCCAGCAGGAGAATCACGACCGGGTTTCCCGTTCCTCGATTCAACGAACGAAGTATCCAGGTACCCACCAACAAGCCTGGAATCGCTCCTTTCAGCAGCAACCATAAATAACGCGAATGAATCTGCTTTCCCGCCAGATAAAATGGCGCGGCAATCAGGCGCAAAACGCCTGCAAAAAGAAAGGCCGTTCCGACAGCTTCCCCAGCTGTCAGCCCCGCGAGAAGCACAAGCGCCGGAACGGTGAAGCTCCCGCCGCCGATCCCCGTCAAACCAACCGCCACGGCAATCAGAAAACCCACAAGGTAGTACATTACTGCCCCTTCTCTGAAAACGTGTGGATTCCGCATTCCAGTTTCTTGCCGTTCCACCGGCCCGACCGTGGGTTCGACGGGTCATCCGGAATCACCGTGCAGGGTTCGCAACCAATGCTCAAATATCCTTGGTCGTATTGCGGCAAATAGCTCAATCCTTTCCCGCCGGTGTATTCCCAAACTTGCCGCCAGCTCCAATCCGCCAAAGGATTGATTTTCTGCAGGCTCTTCCCTGTTGGCAATCGATGCTGCTCCACTTTCTTTAGGTTCTTTCGCGTGGGCGACTGTTCTCGCCGTAATCCTGTGAACCAAATCTCGAATGGTTCGAGAGCGTCCAGCAATGGTTCCACTTTCCTCAGCTGGCAACATTTCGTCGGCTCCTCTCGGTAGAGGATTCCCAGCTCACTTTCCTGTTCCGCCACGGTCCGCCGCGGAACCACATTCACCAGGTTTAATTGCCACTCTCGTGCGAGTCGGTCGCGAAATTCGTAAGTTGCCGCAAAGTGGTAGCCTGTTTCCAGAAAAAGCACAGGTATCTCGGGCAAATGCTTTCGCAGCATGTGGAGCACGATGATGTCTTCTGCCTGAAAACTGCATGTCAGGCACACGCGCGAATCCCCTCGGCTTCCCAAAACTGCCCCGGTCACTTCTTCGGCAGTGCCCGCATCAAACTCCGTTGTTTCGCTGAGCGTGTGCATCTCAGTCCGCCTCCTGTTCGCCGGTTGCATTGTTAACAACGCGAAGTGTCTCCGCATTTTCAAGCGCCCGCTTTAGAGCTTCCTCACGACCGTCGGGCGTCTGGGCCAGTGGGACCTCGAACAGTCGCTCGCCGGCAATATTCCTGAACCTGGTTTTTTCCTGAGTGGGAAGCTTGTCGCTCAAATAAATGATCACAAGTCCTGCGTCCCAAAGTGCCGAGACAACGCTCGAGACAGCCGCGGAAGGCAGCTCCTCCGCGTTGACGAGAATTGCTTCAAATCCAGCCGCGAACAGCGCTTTTTCCAGAATCTCCGCGAAAGCCGAATCAACTTCCACGGAAAAGATGGCTGCACGATGGCCACAGCGTTCCTGCCGTTCCTCCGGAGTGACTCTGGCGGTCCTCCGCTTCCGCGCTCGCGTCGCTCCCTGGCTGCGATCGATCTCCTGCCTCGATAGGTCTTCGCGAATCATCGCCGCGCCAACCGTGGAGTTCGAGAGTGCATCGATTAAGATAAAACTTCCCGTCGTACGGTTTCGGCTATATGCATCGAAGTAAAGCGGCATGCTGCTTTCGAACTCAACAAACGCAATTCCATTCATCTCCAGTTCATCCGCAGGGTGTTCCGACAACGCATTCATGTCGACTCGGTAGCGCAGGCCGGTGGCCTTAGCCTTAACTTGCCGCCCGGCATGCTTGACCAGATACGGTTGATCGAGCCTCAGCGGTTTCTCATCCAGCCACACCACCATGGCGGAAAATCGGTTGGACACATGGGGAAGTCTCTCGGCGGAAACGATCATGTCCCCGCGGCTGAGGTCGATTTCTTTTTCCAGTTTCAGGATGACGGATTGCGATGGAATCGCCTCCGCAAGTTCTCCGTCATAACTGACGATTGCTTGCACCTTGGTTTGCTGTCTGGAGGGGAGCGCTACAATAGCGTCTCCCGGGTGAATCCGTCCGCCCGCCACGCGTCCGGAAAAGCCTCGAAAGGTCCTGCCCGGACGAATGACCGATTGAACAGGGAACCGCAGGCTGGACGATCCATCGTCTGTCGGAATAGGCACGGTTTCGAGATGTTCCAACAAGGCCGGTCCTCGGTACCAGGGTGTCTCCGCGCTGCGCGTTACAATGTTGTCTCCTTCGAGCGCGCTGATCGGAATGCATCGGACAAATGGAATTCCCAGGTGTCCGGCGAGGCCGGCGAAATCCTTCTCCAGCCTCGAGAACGCGCTCTCCTCGTAATCGAGCAGGTCCATCTTATTGATGGCTCCAACCACATTCGGAATTCCCAGCAGCGCGGCGATATACGCGTGGCGGCGGGTCTGCGCCAGCAGCCCCTTCGTCGCATCGATCAGGATCACCGCCAGGTCGGCGGTCGAAGCCCCCGTGGCCATATTCCGCGTGTATTGTTCGTGCCCGGGTGTATCGGCAATGATGAACTTTCTGGCCGGAGTGCTGAAATACCGGTAGGCAACATCAATCGTGATTCCTTGCTCTCGCTCCGCGCGCAATCCATCGGTTAGCAGCGAAAAATCGATCGGACCCGTTGAGCGGTTGATCCGGCTCTTCCGAACCGATGCAAGTTGATCCTCGTACACCGCTTGGCTGTCGTGGAGCAGCCGGCCAATGAGCGTGGATTTCCCGTCATCAACGCTTCCGGCGGTGGTAAACCGCAGCAAATCCTTACCCAAGTTCTCATCCAGAAAGTCGTTCAAATCGGCGGAGAATTTCGCATACCCGGCGCTCAGCATTTAGAAATACCCTTCGCGTTTCTTGATCTCCATCGAGCCTTCTTCGTCATGATCGATCGCCCGGTTCTCGCGCTCGGATCTGCGAAACGAAATCATCTCTGCGATGATCTTCGCAACCGTGTCCGCGTCAGACCGGATTGCTCCTGTACAAGGCACGCAACCCAACGATCTCATCCGGCAGCTCATTCGTTGTGTTTTCTCCCCTGAGAGCAGTTGGTCGTCCGGCTGTACCAGGACGATCGACCCGTTCCGCACCACCACTTCGCGTTCCCGCGCGTAGTACAGCGGCACGATCGGTATCTTCTCCGCGTGGATGTACAGCCACACGTCGAGTTCCGTCCAGTTCGACAAGGGAAACACGCGAATGCTTTCGCCTTTGTTGATTCGCGAATTAAAGTTGTTCCACAACTCCGGACGTTGGTTTTTCGGATCCCACTGCCCGTGCGCATCACGAAACGAATAGATCCTTTCTTTTGCCCGTGATTTCTCTTCATCCCGGCGCGCGCCGCCAAAAGCAGCGTCGAATCCTCCCGCGTTCAGCGCATCGAGCAACGCTTTGGTTTTCAACAATCCGCAGCATTTCTGCGTTCCGAGCACAGACGGATTCGCGCCCTGTAGAAGCGCCTGGTGGTTTTGATGCACGATTAACTCCGCCCCAATCTGCTTCGGATACCAGTCGCGAAATGCGATCATTTCCGGAAACTTGTAGCTCGTGTCGATATGCAGCAATGGAAACGGAATGTTCCCTGGATAAAACGCTTTTTGTGCCAGCCGCAGCATCACCGACGAATCTTTGCCGATCGAATAAAGCATCACGGGGCGGGCAAACTCTGCCGCCGCCTCGCGCAGGATGTAAATACTCTCCGACTCCAACGCTTGCAGATGACTCAATCTCCTCAGTCCGGCAGGCGCGGGTGTTTCCATCCTTGGGTTCTCCCTCGGAGAAGCTGAAGCGATTTCGGATGTTGTCGGTGGCATGGGTAATCCCTTCCGTTTTCGGGACCTCTCTGAAAACAAAAAACCCACCTGCCAGGCATTCTGGCGGTGGGCTCGACTGCAACTCGGCTAGAAACTGGTTTCTAGACCATTCGCCTCCCAGCGCCAATACACACCCGTAGGCAACAGCAACAACAAGTACAACAGTTGTGCGTGGCAACGCTGCGATGGGAAGTCAAACTCATGGTCAACACTCTAGAAGGATGCTCTACCCTCCGCAAGACCATCCGCGATTCATTTTTCGCATGTGTCTTAGTCATTTTTTGCATTATGCAGCTTCCGGTCTGCTCCCCTCAATCGTCCCTGCCTGCTTTTTTTGCTTCTTCGCTTTCCCCTCTGTCTTGGTCTTTTCTTAACCTCCATCCATTTGCACAGCCATCCACAGCTTTCCACAGCAAATATCTCCGACCCCTCTTGCCAAGTGCAAATCACACGATTACAGTGCCCCTAGATTGAGCCAGGAAGCCTCAAAAACTTCCCAGCACAATCAAAAGAGGGCGCCAGAGCCGCAAGGTTCGAGCGCCCTCAATTTTTCTGGCCTACGCTGCCAGCGACAATTTCCGGGGTACTGGCGGTAATCAGTTCTTCGTGTGCATCTTCACAGCCGTCTTGAGCTTTCTCATCCCGTCCTGAATCTGCCGCGCATCCGTGCCGCCATATCCAAGGATTAAGCCACCCCTGGCAGGCGATTTCGCATAACACGAAGACAATGGCATGGCCGAAATTCCGATCTGTGCTGCGCTCCTCGAAATCGCTACATCGCTCACACCGGGCGGCAGCATGGCTACCAGATGCATCCCGGCTTCGGCACCGATCACCTCAAGCTCCTCGCTCATGTATTTGTGAATCGCCTCCACCAGCGCGATTCTTCGCTGCCTATAGAGCACGCGCATTCTGCGGATGTGCCGCGCGAAATGTCCTTCGCGCATGAAATCGGTCATAACTGCCTGATACAGGGTGGATGAGAATTGGTCATTGGCGTCTCGCGCGGTCGAAAATGCCTCTACCAGATCTTGGGGAACAACGATGTAGCCCAAACGGAGCGCCGGAAACATTACTTTGCTGAACGTGCCAACGTAAATGACGCGCGCGCTTGTGTCTAGACCCTGCAGCGAAGGGATCGGCCGGTCTGCAAATCTGAATTCGCTGTCGTAATCATCTTCAATGATCCAAGCGCCGCTGCGCGCGGCCCAGTTGAGTAGACGCAATCGCCGCGAGGCGGTCATCGTCACACCCAACGGGTATTGATGCGACGGTGTAATGTAGATGGCATGCGCGTTGCGCGCGACACGGATTCCTTCGACCACATTCAGGCCTTCGTGATCAACAGGGACGGGGATAAGCTGAGCTCCTGCGGTCATCAGGGCCTGGCGGGCTCCCGGATACCCAGGCTCTTCGATCCACACCCGCTCATGGGCATCCAGCAAAACTTGCCCAGACAGATGTATGCCCTGCTGAGCTCCGGTGGTCACCAGAATTTGCGAGGGCTCGCATCGCACCGCGCGCACGGTGCCCAAATATTCGGCAATAGCTTCGCGAAGAGGCATGTATCCCTTCGCATCGCCGTAAGCCATCACCTGTCTTGTCGGTTTTCGGGCATGGCGATTGACGAGCCTGGACCACGCTCCAACTGGAAATTGCTCAAGCGCAGGCAGGCTCACTCGGAATGCAACCAGGTCGTTCGACCAAGTTTGTGGCTCGACACGCGTTGACGATGCTCGGCAGGAAATTCTGCGCGAAACTCTGTTTTTAGGGATTTGCGCCGAGGTATCCTGCATCCTTGCGGTTGCTGGCCTTAGCGCATCGTCCGGAATCGACCTGGCCACACAGGTGCCCGCCCCAACAAATGTCTCGAAATAGCCTTCCGCATGCAGTTGTTCATACGCGCTCGATACCAGGATTCGCGAAACGTTCAGTTCCGCCGCCAAGTTTCTGGTCGATGGGACTCGTTGGCCAGGCCGCAATCGCCCGTCCAGCACGGCTCGCCGGAACCACGCATACAATTGCCGGTACTTCGGCATCTTGCTTCCAGAATCGAGCGCGATCGCTGGCAAAAAGCTGGCAGTGATTCGTTTCAACGAAATGGCTCAGGCTAAAGTGGACATATCATATCACACGAAAGTGGCTATTGTGAGAGGCCACTCCTCCGGCTAGTTTCTCAGGAACGCCAGAATCGATGGCGCCCATCTCGAAAATGGAGGCCGAATGGTTCCGAAGCTCCCTTGGATTTGCAGTGCGTTGTGCGCCGCAGGATCTGTTTTTCTGGCTGGCCAGGTTTTCCCGCAGTCGAACTCCAACGAACATAATACCCTTCGGCGGTTTCAAGATTCGAATTCGCAACAAAACAATTCAGAGTCGGCGAAGGTCAACAATCAACATTCCCCTGTCGAACGGGATGGCCGACACGACTTTGACTTCGAGCTTGGCACTTGGAAAATTCACTTGAAGCGCCTTCAGCATCCCTTGACGGGTTCCACGACCTGGGTCGAATTCGACGGAACTTCCGTCACTCGAAAGGTTTGGGATGGTCGCGCTCAACTGGAGGAGTTCGAAACCGACGGCTCGGCGGGCCACATCGAAGGACTAACCCTTCGGCTCTACAACCCGCAATCCCAT
Source organism: Candidatus Acidiferrales bacterium (assembly GCA_963709675.1). Classification (GTDB taxonomy): domain Bacteria; phylum Acidobacteriota; class Terriglobia; order Acidiferrales; family UBA7541; genus Acidiferrum. Next base: position 530,809 of record CAVPWW010000006.1, on the reverse strand, counting down.
CAGTGGAGCCTCCATTGGGCCAACAGCAAGGATGGCACCCTAGCCCAACCCACTGTCGGCGAGTTCAAGGATGGACGCGGTGAGTTTTTCGATCAGGAACCATGGAATGGCCGGTCTATTTTGGTTCGATTTGTCTGGTCGGACATCACCCCGAATTCAGCTCACTTTGAGCAGTCATTCTCGGACGATGGCGGCAAGACCTGGGAAGTAAACTGGATCACGGACCAGATTCGGGTAAATGAAGGATCCGATAAATCCCACTAACCTCTACGCGCTCAAATACATTCATTCGCGTCGCAGTCATGCCGCCGTGTTTCTGTGGCCAAGCCCCCTCACCTACCGACTTGGCACGCTCCGCCCTTTGTGTTCTCCTGAGAGAGACACCATGGCACGCCATTTGCTATCGCCGAAGACGCTCTCCTTCGCGCTGCTGCTCTGTCTTCTGGCCGTTCTCGCGATCTCTCTGCTTCCCTTGGGCTCCTTCGCCCAAATGCCGGTCATCCGCTTCGTTCGCGACCCAGACCCAGCGCCCGATTTCAAAGTTAAAGATCTGGACGGCAAGGAAGTCACCCTAGAGGGCCACAAAGGCAAAGTGATACTCCTGAATTTCTGGGCCAGCTGGTGTGGCCCCTGCCGTGCGGAAATTCCGGGATTGGTTGAGCTACAGAGTAAATATAAGGACCGTCTCCAAATCATCGGCATGGTTGTGGATGACGACGACGAAAGCTCGGTCCGCGCTGTCGTGAAAAGCGAATCCATCAACTACCCCGTGGCATTCACTACGCCCGAAGTGCGCATGGCCTACGGCGGTATTGGCGCGCTACCCACGGTCTTCGTCATCAACACCGAAGGCCGCGTCGTCCAGAAGCATGTTGGGTTGTTCAATCCTGCTCTCTACGAAACCGAAGTGCGCGCTCTTCTCGATCTTCCTATCGCCGCCAGGATCGAAACCTTCAATGACACCGGCGAGATCTTTCTGAAACATGCCGACCGCGCCACCATGCTTCCCGGCGTTAACACCGAAGGCCTGACTTCCGAACAGCGCGCCGCCGCTCTCCACAAATTCAACGCGGAAGCCTGCACTTGCGGCTGTCAGTTCACGCTTGCGCAATGCCGAATCTACGACCCTGCCTGCAAAATCAGCATGGATCGCACCGCCGCCATCGTGAAAGAAGTCGCTACCGCCAATTCAAAAGCGAAGCCTGAAGCTCCCGCCGAATCGCCTTCACCGGCCGTGGCTCCCGGGCCCGCCACAGCCCCGCAAGCTCCGGCCGCTGCCCCACAGAAGTCCAATTAGAACTACACGCTCCCCACGCGCTATTTTTTTAACAGATCCATTACTGCACTGGCCATCGCCTTCACGCCAGTACGGATGGCCGGTTCCGGCAACGGCGCGAACTCGCTGGAGTGTAGACTGGGCAGTCGTGTCCCGTTTAGTTGGGAATCCTTTATCTTTACCGGATCCACCGCCCCCAGCCAGAACATGCTGGTCGCCGGCTTCGGATCGCTCAAGGCGTACAAGCTGAAATCTTCGCTGGCCATAATGGGTTTGCCGGGCACCACATTTTCCTTGCCCAGCGCTTTTTCCATCGACAGAGCGACGCGCCGCGTCAACGCCGGGTCGTTGATCGTCGGCGGCACACCATAGTTCGAAACAGTGATGATTGGCTGGCGATCCACAGGAACGCCTGCGGCTGCCGCGATGCCGTTCGTCACTCGCGTGATGGCTGCAAGCGTCTTCTCCCGCTGCTCGGGTGTCATTGTCCTTACGCTCAGTTGCAGATGCGCGTCGTCGGGAATGATGTTGTGTTTTGTCCCCGCGTGGAATGACCCCACCGTGACTACCGTTGGCTGAAGTGGATCTTCCTCCCGGCTAACGATCGTCTGCAAAAACACGACCAGCTCCGATGCGATCACAACCGGATCCTTGGTCATGTTCGGTGCCGCGCCATGCCCTCCGTACCCGCGAATCGTAATGTCCACCGAATCCGCTCCCGCCAGCATGGTTCCTTCGTGCCAAGCCACTTGGCCCGCCGGAAGCACCGCCGAATCGTGCAATGCCAGCACGAAATCCGGCTTCGGGAACTTCTCAAACAAGCCCGCCCTTAGCATCGCTGCCGCTCCCCCAACGCTTTCCTCTGCCGGCTGTGCAATCATCACGACTGTGCCGCTCCACTGGCTCTTCTCTTCTGCCAGCATTTTTGCCGTGCCGAGAAATACGGTCATGTGCAGGTCGTGTCCGCACGCGTGCATCACACCCACCTCATCGTTCGCTCGTTTCACGGTCACCTTGCTTGCATAGGGCAATCCCGTGTTCTCCCGCACCGGCAATGCGTCCAGCTCCGTTCGCACATAGACCGTGGGGCCCGGTCCGTTCTTCAGCACCGCAACCACGCCATACGACACCAAATTCGCCTCTTCGTACTTCCCGAAATGATCGGTGACTTCGTATCCCAGTTTTCGCAGAGAGCCGGCTATCAGCGCGGAAGTTTCTTTCTCCTGCGTCGAGAGCTCCGGATTAGCATGGAAGTGTTTATACGTGCCGACCCAATCTTCAATGTTGCTGTCGATCTTTTCGTCCAGGTCGCCTTGCGCGGCCACCGGTAATGCCGCCGCAATGACCGCGATCGCGACCACCATACACCGCGTCCACACTTTCTTCATCCGCGCGTCCCTCCTCGAGAAGTCTGCATCTTAGCAGAACTCATTTCCGCTTGCTGTTCCGTGGCTTGCAGACTACACTCCGGTCCTCCGGCTCGTCACATTTTGGAGATACAGGGGGAACTGTATGAATCGTCGCGTGCTCTTGCTCGGCTCTGTTCTCGCGGTTGCTGGATTCTTGACCGTGCACAATGCTTTTTCTCGATCCGACGCGCAATCCGGGCGCCGCGTCATTAATCTCCCAGATCGCTCACCTCAGGCTGCCTTCAGCAACGCCATTCTTGTCGGCAACACGTTGTACATCTCGGGAAATATCGGTTTTGATCCAAAGACCCACAAACCGCCGGGAAAAATTGAAGACGAGGTCAGCAATCTTCTGAATTCCTACAAGGCTCTGCTGACGCAAGCCGGTTTCACCATGGACGATCTCGTTTACGTCCAGATTTCCTGCACCGACCTCGGCAACTATGACACATTCAACTCCATCTATAAGAGCTATTTCACCAAGGATCTTCCTGCACGGGAGTTTATTGGGGTGTCCTCCATCCTCGGTGGCGGACATTTCGAGATGCAGGCAATCGCCGTCAAGCACTGAGCGCATCCCCAAGAGATTCGACGTTCCGCCCTCCTTGAGAGAACGTCTCCACACAAATTCGATTGGCCCAGCGGCACTCTTGCCGACGGTTCTTCTCTCGGCCTTCGCCTTGATGTCGAGGAAATCGATGGAGCCCGTTCGAGCTAAGCCAGCCCGAATCTGTCACTCTAGAGGCTGGGCGTCGATTGGGTGCGTTTGGACGAGAAAAGGAAACGGAATACTTGAAGTCGAGAGCCGCCCGGATAGTTGACCACATATGGGCATTATGGCAATGTGAATATGAAGGCAAATGACTTCATATGGGCATATGTCAATTCTTCCCACTCGACTTCTATCCATGAAACTGTCTGAAAATAATGATGTTAAGTCTAATTGTGAACACCTGTTCATTGGCCCATGCCTTGCTCCTCATGTAAGGCTCCAAGAAGGTACTCATGCTTAGAATTACGACTGAAACCAAGCGCGCAAAGACTATCCTCACCGTTGAGGGCCGCATCGCCGGCGCCTCCGTTGCTACCGTCGAACAATGCTGGCGTGAACTCTGTTCGGCCTCCCCCAGTCAAAAGTTCGTCGTTAATCTCTGTGGCGTCAGCTTCATCGACAATGCAGGAAAGGCCCTGCTTCGCGAGATGCACCGCCTCGGCGCTGAACTTCAGGCTGAAGGCTGCCTCAACCAAGCCATCGTCGATGAGATCTCCAGCTCCGACGAATCCGCTTCCGATAAACCTACGAAGAAACCTAAAGGCGCTCCGATCATTTTCTATGTAGCTTTTCTGAGTCTCCTCCTGACGCCGGCACTCGTGCGCGCACAGGAGAAAATGGCGGCTCCTCCTGCGACTACACCAAAGGGGGCCCTGAGCATTACCCTTCAGCAAGCCGTCGCGCTTGCCATCAAGCAAAATCCAACACAACAAATTGCGGTGTTCGATGCTGCCGAAAGCGTGCAGGACAAGAACATTACGCGCGCCGGTTTGCTTCCCCAGGCCAATCTGCACGTTGCTGATTCCGCCAACCGCGTGAATCTCCAGGCCGAGTTCGGCGGCAAGCCCCTGTTCCCGGATTCTCCTCCGCTTCCGGGACATATCGGCCCGTATCAGATATTTCAAGCCGGGCCGACGTTTGGCAGTAGCATCTTCGACTTTTCCCTGTGGAAGCGCTATCAGGCTTCGCGCGCGAATGTGGACGCTTCAAAAGCGGACAGCCTTTCCACGCGCGAGCAAGTCATCCTGTTGGTCGTTTCGCAGTACATCGGCAGCCTCCGGGCCGTAGCCAATGTCGAAGCTTCTCGTTCCCGCGTGGAGTTGGCGCAGGCTCTTTACGACCAGGCCGCCGACCTCCAGAAAGAAGGCGTGGGCACAGGCATTGATACTTTGCGCGCCAATGTCGAACTGCAGAATGAGAAGCAACGCCTGATTGAAGCGGAAAATGACCGCGACGCTTCCATCTTCGGACTCAGCAAGCTTCTGAATCTCGATCCACGTCAGAAACTGGAACTCGCCGATTCCCTCGGATTCTTCGATACTCCGCAACCGGAAGTCGATTCCAGCATCGACCAAGCCCTTGCCGGTCGCGAGGAATGGAAAGCCATCGAAGCTCGGGAAAAGGTCGCGAAACTCGATAAGCAGGCAACGCAATACGAACGCCTGCCTTCTCTCCGTTTTGACGGTAACTGGGCCTATTTGGGCATAAGCGCGGCCGATGGAATCCCCACGTATCAATATCAGGCTTCAGTCAACATGCCTCTGTTCACAAGCGGGCGCATCAAGGCGGAAGTCGCCAAATCAGATCTGGAACTGCAAAAGTTGGAGCAGCGGAAAGACGATCTCCGCAACCAGATTGCCTTGGATGTGAAAACTTCTCTGCTCAACCTGCAATCCGCTCGCAGTGAAGTCCAGGTTGCCGATCTCGGTGTGCAGCTCGCCAAGCAGGAAGTGGATCAAGCCCGCGATCGCTTTAAGGCTGGCGTCGCCGACAACATTGAAGTCATTTCCGCCCAAGATTCATTGTCCCGGGCAAACGACAACCAGATTGCCGCGCTGTATCGCTTTAATCAGGCTCGCGCGGACTTTGCACGTTCCATCGGACAGACGGAAAAGACATACGCGAAGTGAGGACACGATGAGTGTGGAGATCGATGTTGGATTGGAAAATGCGGCAAATGTAAAGGTGGCGCCCGCCGAGCCGCCCAAGCCGGAACCGCCGGCGGACAAACCTCTGACCACCCCCAAGCTGCGCCGCGGCCTCCTGTTGGCCGGTATTGTGCTCGCCGCCGTGGCCCTCGCGTTGTTCCTCTATTTTCACAATCGCGAATCCACCGATGACGCGCAGGTGGACGGCCACATTACCCCTATTGCCTCCAAAATTTATGGCCGTGTCTCCAAAGTCCTCATCGACGACAATCAGCCGGTGAAGGCCGGCCAGGTGATCGTCCAGATTGACCCAGCCGATTATCAAGCTGCTGTGGATCAAGCGAGTGCCGCTCTGGGTCTTGCCGAAAGTGAAGCGCGCTCGGCAGGTGTCGATGTGCCGCGCACGAGTGAAACTGTGCAAAGCGGAACGTCCAGTGCCGATGCGCAACTCGCCGGCGCGCAAGCTGATCTCAGTCGCGCTCAGGCGATGTACGATCAAGCCCAGACTGCCGATCTGGCCGTTGCGGAAGCCAACATTGCGCACAGCCGCGCCAATGCGCAACTGGCCCAGGCCGATCTCGCTCGCTTCACCCCGCTGGTCGAAAAAGACGAGATTTCCAAGCAACAGTTCGACGCCGCCAAAGCCAATGCGGACGCCACCGCCAGTGCCCTGGTCGCCGACGAGCAGCGCCTGGCACAGGCGAAACGCAACATCGATATCACCCGCGCGCAACTCGAAGCTGCCAAGGCCCGCGTATCGGGAGCGCAAGCCGGTGTCAGCTCGGCTCGCGCGAATCAGAAGAGCATCGCCATGCGCTCCGCCGATGCCCAAGGCAAACTCGCCAGCGTTGAACGGGCCCGCGCCGCACTCGAAGCCGCCAAACTCAATCTCAGCTACTGCAACATCGTCGCGCCGGTGGATGGTGTGGCCACGCACAAGTCCGTCGAGCCGGGCCAGATCGTCCAGCAGGGTCAAGGGCTTCTCGTCGTTGTGCCTCTGCAGAATGTTTGGGTCACCGCCAATTTCAAGGAAACCCAATTGCGCAACATGAAGCCCGGCCAGAAGGCCTACATCGAATCCGATACCTATGGCAAAACCTTCAGCGGCCATGTCGATTCCATCGCCGGCGCCACGGGGGCGGTGCTCAGCCTGCTCCCGCCGGAAAACGCCACCGGGAATTACGTCAAGGTGGTTCAGCGCATTCCCGTGAAGATTGTTCTTGATCCCATTTCCCCGAGCGTGGCGGTGTTGCGCCCGGGCATGAACGTGGAAGCAACCGTAATCACCAAGTAAGTCGGGGGCGATTTACGAAGCGCATGTTGCAGAGATTCAAATCGAAGCTGCGGATGCCGGATGGCTCGATCAATCCCTGGGTCGTCGCCATTACGGTGACCCTCGCAACGTTTATGGAGGTTCTAGACACTTCCATCGCCAACGTTGCTCTTCCGCACATTGCCGGGAATCTTTCCGCCAGCGCCGACGAGTCCACCTGGGTGCTTACCTCCTATCTTGTGTCCAATGCGATCATTCTCCCGCTTTCCGGCTGGCTTTCTTCCGTGGTTGGCCGCAAGCGCTTTTATATGGCTTGCGTGGCGATCTTCACCATCAGCTCCTTCTTGTGCGGCTTTGCTGCCAGTCTGGGAATGCTGGTGATTTTCCGCATCCTGCAGGGAGTCGGAGGCGGCGGGTTGCAGCCGAGCGAACAGGCCATCCTGAACGACACGTTTCCCATCAGCAAGCGCGGCATGGCCTTCGCTGTGTACGGCATTGCCGTCGTCGTGGCGCCCACCATCGGCCCGTGGCTCGGTGGCTGGATCACGGACAATTATTCCTGGCGCTGGATTTTCTATATCAATGTGCCGGTCGGGATTCTGTCTCTCACACTCACCTATTTCCTGGTTTCCGATCCGCCGTACATGAAGCGCGTCAACCTCAAAGGAGGTTTCCGCGTGGATTACATCGGTCTAGGCCTGATTAGCCTTGGCCTCGGCAGCATGCAGATCATTCTGGACAAGGGCCAGCGCGAAGACTGGTTTGCTTCCGATTTCATCCGCATCTTCGCGGTTCTGATGCTTGTCGGTGTGATTGCCGGAATCATTTGGGAATTGCGCGTGAAAGATCCCGTCGTCGATTTCCGGATGCTGAAGAATCGCAATTTCGCGATTGCCACCACCGCCATGTTCTTCCTTGGGTTCGTTCTGTATTCCAGCACGGTCTTGATTCCCCAGCTTCTCCAGGAGTTGCTCGGATATCCCGCAGAATTGGCTGGCCTAGCCCTTTCTCCCGGCGGGGCGGTGATTATGCTGATGATGCCAGTGGTGGGCATCCTGGTATCGAAAGTAAGTCCGCGATGGCTCATTACTTTCGGATGTACGGTTTCCGCGCTTTCCCTGTTTGTGATGGCGGGTTGGAATCTGCAACTGGACTACCGGCACGCCGTCTATGGGCGCATGCTCCAGAGTTTTGGCCTGGCGTTCCTATTTATTCCCATTAACGTTTCCGCGTTCGCGTACGTGCCCCGGGAACAAACCAACATGGGCACCGGTATCATCAACCTCGCGCGCAATGTGGGTGCCAGCGTCGGCATTGCTTCCGTCACCACGTTGCTGGAGCGCCGCACGCAATTCCACATGGCGCAACTCGGCGAACATGCGAATAACTACAACGGCGCTTACCGCAATATGCTCGCCGCCCTGACCACAAGTTTCACGGCTTCGGGTTCCTCGGCGGCCAATGCCGCCGCTCGTGCTCAGGGCATGATTTACGGCATGATCCAGCGCCAAGCCGCCATGCTTTCGTTTCTCGACGACTTCAAGCTGTTGGGCGTCATCTTCTTCGCGATCATTCCTATTTTCTTCTTATTGAAACGGCCGAAGATGGGAGGCGGGAGCGTACCGGTACATTGAGGGCGAAACATTTCTGTAACTTTTTTCGTCTAACAGACTCTCACGGGTCTACATTGGGGGGAAGCAAATGGCAACGCAAATGGCAACGCAAGTTATAAACACCACGCAAGTTAGTGAGGAAAAGCTGATACGCGCGGGTCGCCGGGGGGATGCTCAGGCGATCGAAACTCTGTTCCGCCGCTATCACCGCCCGCTGTTCCAAACCGCGCTCCGCGTCCTTGGCAATGCCGAAGATGCCGAAGATGCCTTGCAGGATGGACTGCTTTCGGCCTACCGCAACCTCAAGCGCTTTGAGGGTCGCTCGCAGTTCTCCACCTGGCTCACGCGCATCGTCATCAACGCGGCTCTCATGAAGCGCCGCAGCGCCAAGGCCCGCCCGGCCGTCTCTCTCGATGAAACTCATCATGAGGACGAGCTGCCTGCCGCCGAGCGCTTCGCCGACGACAGCCCTGATCCGGAGCAGCTCTATGCCGGCACGGAAATTCGCGAGATGATCAACGAAAATCTCGACGAGCTTTCTCCGCTGCTGCGTACCGCTTTTGTGCTTCGCGAGGTGCAGGGTTACTCGACCGGTGAAGCCGCAAAGAAACTCGGCGTCACCGAAAACACCCTGAAAGCTCGCCTCTGGCGCGCGCGGCATCAGCTTGCCGACCGCCTCGGCCGCCGCCTCCGTCGCATCAAGGACGACATGTCGACCAACATGGGCGGCGACGAAGCTTGCAGTTACTGCTGATCTGTCTGAGACGGTCATCTGCATAGAGCCTTGGCGGTTTCCCCCTCCGCCCCCTGGGAACAGCCAAGGCTCTTGTGTCTGTCGTCACTGAGGCCCCGCCCCTCCGCTGCTACCCTTCCCTACCATGGAGGCCCCTCCTCATGAAACCCACGACCCGTGTCCTCATTTTCGCCGTTTTTCTGCTCGGCGCTCTCTGCCTCGCGGCGCTTGCTTCACTCCCGAGCCACGCCCAGTCTGCTGCCGTTTCGCCCGCGATGCCCATCGGTAAGCCCGTTCCGATTCAGGCTCCTCTTGGCTTGCCTCCGGTCCCCATCCCGGCGGACAATCCGCCCACTGAAGAGACCATCGCTCTCGGCCGGCGGCTCTATTACGATCCAAGCCTCTCACTCGATGGCACCATTTCCTGCGCTTCGTGCCATGCTCCACAATTTGCCTTTTCCGATCATCGCCCGGTCTCGGAAGGCGTCGGCAAGAAAACCGGAACCCGTCATGCCCCGACGGTAATCAACTCCGCTTACTTTACCGTGCAATTCTGGGATGGCCGCGCGCCTACCCTCGAGGAACAAGCAAAAGGTCCTATGGCCAATCCCGTGGAAATGGCCCATACCCTCGACGGCGTTGTGAAGCGCCTGCAAGCCGATGCGAAGTATCCAGATCTGTTTAAGAAGGCGTGGGGCACCGATCAGATCACCATCGACATGGTTGCCAAGTCCATCGCCTCGTTTGAGCGCACCGTGGTCGCCGGCGATTCTCCCTTTGACCGCTTCTACTATGGCCACGACTCCAAAGCGCTTTCTCCCGAAGCGCAGCGTGGATTGAGGATTTTTATCAACGCCAAGAAGGGCAATTGTGCCGTGTGCCATACCATCGACAAGGACTACGCCCTGTTCACCGACAACAAGTTCCACAATCTCGGCGTCGGCGCAGACACAAAGGGTGAGCTCAACGATGTCGGCCGTTATGCCGTGACCAAGGTCGATAGTGACATGGGCTGCTTCAAAACTCCCAGCCTCCGCAATCTCGCCAACCGCGGCCGCTATATGCACGATGGGAGTTTTCCTTCCGTCAAGGACGCACTCGCCCATTACATCGGCGGCGGAAACTGGAATCCTCATCTCGACAAAGAAATTCACTCTCTTGACACGCTAAGCTTCGACGAGCGCGATGAACTTCTCCAGTTCCTCGATTCCCTGAACGGCAAGCTCCCCGATAACATCGGTCCCCCGCCCGACCTGGCCAGTTCACCCAAAACCACGACCGCCAGCAATTGATTTTGGATGCGTCGGCTTGCCGCCGCTTTCGGTTAACGGGAGTTCGTTAGAAGTCTTGCTAAAGTTCGATTGCCATCCTGCGGGGTGCGCAAGTTCGCACCTAAGAGGATTGGCGTAATTTTCAAGCACAATCCCACAATCGAAATCCTACCTCCGTGCCGCCGCGTATCGCCCAAGCACGCGCAAATTGCTGGTTGCCGTGCGCACTTCCTTCAACGCCTTCTCCAGCTGTTCAAGGCGTTCGGCTTCCACATCGACGTAAAATTGATACTCAAACGGTTTTCCGTGAATCGGCCGGCTTTCGATTTTCAGCAGATTCACGTCATGCTTTGAAAACGGATCCAGAGACGCCAGCAGCGCCCCCGGCTTGTGCGCCAGCCGCATCGCCAGCGACATTTTATTCGCGTCCTTAGCCCGATAGCGTTGTGCTTCCTCCGGCGGTAATAACAACACGAACCGCGTAAAATTCTCGGCATTATCCTGAATGCTTTCGCGCAAAATAATCGCTCCGTACTGTCCCGCGGCGCGCCGTGCAGCAATCGCAGCGCGACTCTTCTCGCCCCGATCCATCATTTCCCTCACGCTCCCGGCCGTATCCTCTGCCGGAACGCGTTTCAGGCGGGGATTGGCTTCGAAAAACCGCTCGCACTGGGCCAGCGCCATCGGGTGCGAGGCCACAGCGCGAACCTCAGCAAACGCGGCTCCCGGACAGCCCATCAGGTGATGCTCAATAGGCAAAATCGTCTCCCCGCAAATCTCCAGCGGGCTTTCGAGCAGCAGGTCGTATACGCGCACTACCGAACCCGCCAGGGTGTTCTCCACAGGCACCAGCAGCGCCTCCGCAGCGCCTTCAGCAATGGCGCGGAACGTTGCATCGAACGTTCCTCGTGGCACAGTGCGGATCTGTTCGCCCAGCAGTTGCACGGCAGCCGCCTCGCTGAATGCTCCCGGCTCCCCTTGAAACGCGACGCGCATCTTCTCGAAATTCAATTCGCTCATCCGCTCTGGTCCGTTCTAACCTGTCCTTCTTCGAGAACCACTCTTCGCGTTATAATTCTTCTTTCCATCTGCCCCGGAGGTCAACGCATCATGACACAGAAACGGCCGCAGGAGGGCGACTACGCCCTTTTCTACGGAAAGTATATCGACCTCGTTCCGGGCGGTGATTTTCTCGAAATCCTCCAAGAGCAACACCGCGAATTACTCCGGTTGATCTCTCCGCTCACCGAACAACAGGCAGAATTTCGCTATGCTCCCGGGAAATGGTCCATCAAGGAGGTGCTCGGTCATATCAGTGACGCGGAGCGCATCTTCGCCTACAGGCTGTTACGCATCGCCCGCGGGGACCAAACTCCTCTTGCCAGTTTCGAACAGGATCCGTACATCGCTTCAGGAAACTTCTCCGCGCGAAAGCTTTCCGATCTTCTCCATGAGTTCAGCACCGTTCGCGAGGCCACCATCTCCTTGGTTCGCTCGCTCGATGATGCCGCGTGGCTCCGTCGCGGCACAGCCAGTCAGAAGGAAGTCAGCGTGCTCGCCCTGGCCTTTGTCATCGCGGGACACGAGCGCCATCATCGCACGCTTCTCGAACAACGGTATCTGTCTGCGCTAGCGCGCGCCTGATCCTGCCCGCTCACGTCAGCCCCGGCAGGTTTTTCCCTTCCCCCCACACGCGCTTGGTTTCCATTCTGTGTGCACTGCCTCGCCATACACCGTCAGCACCTGGCCGGTCCATTTTCCTGAATCGCGGATTCACGCTCGCGTTTCGCTCATTCCAGCTTTCCCCGAGGCCAGACGAAGTACACCGGCAGAAAGCTAGACAGCGCCAAACGCATCACGGTTCGAGTACTCTCTGACATGCACTCCGGAACTCGAACGACTCGTCTCGCCGCTTCAGTTCTGCGCTCATTGCGACCTCGTGTAACCCGCTGTTACAATTCTTGTTTCGCCGGGTTCCGTCTCGGTTCGAGCGGGCTTCTACCCGTACCGTGTCAATCGGCATCTAATTGGTTTTGTGGCTTTTACGGCCGCTGTGGTGGCTCGGCCAGACAATCGGCAAACTTAATTTTCTCGATTCGGTCTGCTTTTACGCGAAGGGAGATTCGGCGTGGCGAACTATGACGTTGCAATTATTGGCAGTGGTCCGGGTGGCTACGTTGCTGCCATCCGCGCCGGCGAACTCGGTCTCAAGACTGTCGTCGTCGAAAAGGATCCCTTTCTCGGCGGCACGTGCCTCCACGTTGGTTGCATTCCCACCAAAGTTCTGCTGCATCACGCCGACGTGTATGACCACTTCAAGAATGGCTCCGAACTTGGCTTCGAAGTTTCTGGACTGAAAATCAACTGGGCTAACATCCTGGCGCGCAAAAATAAAATCGTCACCAAACACGCCAAGGGCATTGAGTTTCTTTTTAAGAAAAATAAAGTGGAATGGGTCCAGGGCTGGGGCAAATATGATGGTCCCGGAAAAGTATCCGTCGAAAAAGACGGCAAGAAATCCACCATTGAAGCCGCTAACATTCTTCTCGTCAGCGGTTCGGAAGCCAAATCGCTTCCCGGCATCGACCCCGATCACAAACAGATTCTCACCAACCGCTCCATTCTTGAGCTGGCGGAAATTCCCAAAACGCTGATTATCGTCGGCGCCGGCGCTGTCGGCGTCGAGTTTGCTTCGATCTACAACTCCTTCGGCACACAGGTCACCATCCTCGAAGCTCTTCCGCGTGTCGTTCCTGTCGAAGACGAGGAGATTTCCGTCGAACTCGAGAAGACCTACAAGAAAAAGGGCATCAACATTTTCACCAGCTGCAGCGTCGATGGTGTCAAAAAGGACGCCAAGGGCGTCACCGTTTCCTTCAAGGATAAGGACGGCAAAGCGCAAACGCTACAAGCCGAAAAACTGCTTCTCGCCGTTGGCCGCATGCCCCTAACCGAAAATTGTGGCTTGGAGAAATCCAAAGCGAAGCTCGAGCGCGGATTCGTCCTCGTCGATGAGCAGTTCCAAACCGCCGAGCCCGGTCTGTTTGCCGTCGGTGACATCGTTGCCGGCATGCCGCAACTCGCCCACGCCGCCATGATGGAAGGCATCATTGCCGTCACGCACATCAAGGGCCTTCCGACGCAAAAGCTTCTCAAGACGCGCATTCCCAACGCCACCTACTGCGAGCCGCAGATCGGCTCCATCGGCCTCACCGAAAAACAAGCCAAGGACGCAGGCTACGCTGTCAAAATCGGCAAGTTCCCCTTCCTCGGCAACAGCAAAGCCACCATCCTCGGAAACCATGGCGGCTTCGTCAAAGTCGTTTCCGGAGAGAAATATGGCGAAGTTCTCGGCATCCACATCATTGGCCCGCTCGCCACGGAAATTCTTTCCGAAGCTGCCACAGTCCTGAATCTGGAAGGCACGATCGACGATATGATGCACATGGTCCACGCCCATCCCACGGTCTGGGAAGCCATGGGCGACGCCTTCGCCTCCGTCCGTGGCCTACAAATCAACGTCTAGCGATGGAACCGGTGTCGTCCTGAGAGCCTCCGTTTGGCTGGCCACATGCATTGAGGTGAATTCTTACATTCTTTTGCTCTTGCACCTTAAACTACTTCACCGATGCCCGACCTGCTCATCACCGACCTCGGCCTAATCTCCTACGCCGACGCCTACGTCCTCCAGCAGCGCCTCGTCGCCGCCCGCAAAGTTAACGCCATCGACGATGTTCTCCTCCTCTGCGAGCATCCCCACGTCATCACGCTCGGCCGCAACGCCAACCGTGCCAATCTCCTCGCCTCAGAGCATGTCCTTCGTCAGAAAAATGTGGAACTCCACTCCACCAACCGCGGCGGTGACATCACCTATCACGGTCCCGGACAGATCGTTGGCTATCCCATCCTGAATCTTGACAAAATTAAACGCGACGTCGGTTGGTACGTCCGCACGCTCGAAGAAGGCATGATCCGCACCTCTAGCGATTTTGGCGTCAGCGCCTATCGTGTCCCCGGAAAAACTGGCATCTGGGTTCGCGAAGGTACCACCGAAGAAAAACTGGCCGCGATCGGCGTCCACATCAGCCGCTGGGTTACCTCCCACGGCTTTGCTTACAACGTCTCCACCGATCTGCGCTATTTCGATCTCATCGTTCCCTGCGGCATCGTCGACCGCAAAGCCACCTCGCTTGAGAAACTTCTCGAGCGCACCGTCTCCCTCGCCGAAGCAAAGCCCCACCTCTCCCGTCACCTCGCCGAGCTTCTTTCTCTCGAGCCTCGCCTCACTTCCTTGGACCATCTTCAGTCCCTTCTTCAGGCCGCGCCCTCGACTGCCTCTTCGTAGGGGTGCAACACTGCTGCACCTTATTCGATGGGCAAGCCCGGCGTGCTTGCTCCATAACGGTTTCTCCCTATTGCGTTTTCTTCCCGTTCAGGAGCAACCTTATGCCCTGAATGGCCACAACTGGCAAAATTCGCATCGGCATTTCCGGTTGGCGCTACACGCCCTGGCGGGGCGTCTTTTATCCTCCGAAACTGCCACAACGCCAGGAACTGGAATTCGCGTCGAACAAACTCACCTCCCTCGAACTTAACGGTACCTTTTATTCACTCCAGCGACCGACCAGCTTTCAAAGTTGGTACTCGGCTACTCCCGCCGATTTTCAGTTCTCCGTCAAGGGCCCGCGCTACATCACCCACATTCAGCGATTGCGCGAAGTTCAGGGCCCGCTCGCCAATTTTCTCGCCTCAGGCGTGTTGCTCCTCGGGGAAAAGCTCGGTCCATTCCTCTGGCAGTTTCCGCCGAATTTCAAACTCGACACCCCAAAAATGGAGAGTTTCCTGAAACTGCTTCCCCATGATGCCGGCGCCGCAAAGCGCCTGGCAAAAAAACATGACAAATGGATGAAAAAGCGCGTTTCGTTCGAAGATGTGGACCCGAATCACAAGCTGCGGCATGCCATTGAAATTCGCCACGCTAGTTTCGCCATTCCCGAATTCCTGGAGCTTCTCCGCAAGTACGACGTAGCCATCGTCTGCGCGGACACTGTCGAGTGGCCCAAAATTACCGATATCACTTCGGAATTTGTCTATTGTCGCCTGCACGGCTCCGAGGTGTTATATGCCAGCGGCTACGACGCCAAATCTCTTGATCAATGGGCTGACTGGGTCCTTGCCTGGGCCCGCGGCAGCCAACCGCCGGCCAAACCCATCCTGAAAAAGAGAATCGCCAAGTCCAAAAGTCGCGACGTCTTCGTCTATTTCGACAACGACGCCAAAGTCCGCGCACCCTTCGACGCGCAGGAGCTCATCAAGCGCGTCGCCTCGCACTACCCCTCTCAGTTAGCAACCTGAGACCATCCGATTTAAGATAGAACGCTCGACCGCCGACTCGGAGAATCACCAACGATGCCTGTCTCGGAAACTCCCGCGAAGCCAAAAAAACTTTCTCGCCAGCAATACCTCGACCTCTATTACTACATGCGCCTTAACCGCGAGGTCGAGGAGACCATGACCCGGCTCTTCCGCCAGAACAAAATTGT
Organism: Candidatus Acidiferrales bacterium; assembly: GCA_963709675.1. Classification (GTDB taxonomy): domain Bacteria; phylum Acidobacteriota; class Terriglobia; order Acidiferrales; family UBA7541; genus Acidiferrum. The sequence goes on along the minus strand of CAVPWW010000006.1, from coordinate 514,991 downwards.
CGGCGGCCTCTACGCCAGTCTCGGACAGGAAGCCATCTCCGTCGGCACATCGTACGCTCTCGAAAAACGCGATTGGCTTGCCCCTATGATTCGCAACATCGGCGCGCTCCTCGTCAAAGGCGTTCCTCCACGCGACATTTTCACTCAACACATGGCCAAGTACACCTCGCCAACCAAGGGCAAAGACGGCACTAGCCATTTCGGCGACCTCGACAATCTCCACATTATTTCGCCGATTTCCATGCTCGGCGATCTCATCCCGGTCATGACCGGGGTGGCCATGGCTGGCCGTTACCTCGGCCAGAAAATCGTCACCATGACCTGGATCGGCGATGGCGGCAGCTCCACGGGGGTCTTCCATGAAGGCCTGAATCTTGCTGCCTCCCAAAAAGCCTCGCTCGTCCTCATTCTCGAAAATAATCTGTGGGCATACTCCACGCCCGTGCGCCGCCAAGTCCCGCTCGAAAATCTTGCCGACCGAGCCAAGGCGTACGGCATTTCCAGCTACATCGTCGATGGCAATGACGTTGTCGCCGTCTACACCACCGCGAAAGAAGCGGTCGAACGCGCGCGTGCCGGCGAAGGACCCATCCTCATCGAAGCCAAAACCTTTCGCCGCCGTGGACACGCGCAGCACGATCCTGCCGAGTACGTCCCCAAGGAGCAGCGCGCCTACTGGGAGAAGCGTGACCCCATCGTTCTCTACGAAAAATTCCTCACCCAAGAGAGGCTTCTCGACTCCAAGGGCAAGAAAGAAATCGAAGACAAGATCAGCGCTCTTCTGGAAAAAGAGCGTGAATTTGCCGAAAACTCCCCCATGCCCCCGCCGGAAACCGCGGATCAAGGTGTCTACTGCACGGGCCCCGAATGCCACGATTTGAAACCCAAGTGGGAACGCCCCATCGACGAGCTTCTTCCGCCAAAATCGAACGTAGATGCCGCGTGGGTCGTCGAAGGTTTCGGCCGCGGCGGCACCTCTTCTGGCACTAGCGCACCCATTCATTTCGGCGATGTTCCCGCAGCCAGCGCGGAGAAATCTTCAGATCCTGCCAAGCCCGCCACGAAGCCCGCAGCATCGCCCCAGAAAAAGCCCATTCCGAGAAAATCCTCCAGGAAAGGCGGCCGCTGACCATGGCTCCCATAACGTTTCTCGAAGCCATTCGCCAGGCCATGTTCGAAGAAATGGCCGCCGATCCTACCGTGGTCCTCATCGGCGAAGATGTGGGCGTGTACGGAGGGGCGTTTAAAACCAGTGAAGGTCTTCTTGAAAAATTCGGCTGGGAACGGGTCATCGATACGCCCATCAGCGAAAGCGCCATCATCGGTGCGGCCTGTGGCATGAGCTATCTCGGCCTGCGCCCCATCGCCGAAATGCAGTTCATCGATTTCATTGCCTGCTGCTTCAACCAGCTCACGAATTTCGTCGCCAAGGGTCACTATCTCTGGAACGCTCCCGCACCCATTGTCGTGCGTGGCCCGTCCGGAGGTGGCGTCCACGGCGGCCCATTCCATTCACTTAACCCCGAAATGTATTTCCTGCACACGCCGGGCTTTAAGATCGTCTATCCCTCCACACCCTATGACGCCAAGGGCCTGCTCAAAGCCAGCATCCGCGACAACAATCCCGTTCTCTTCTTCGAACACAAATTCCTCTATCGGCGCATCAAAGAAGAAATTCCCGCCGGCGATTACACCGTTCCGCTCGGCAAAGCCATCGTCCGTCGCGAAGGCAAGCACCTCACCCTCCTTTCCTACGCCGCCATGATGCACACCTCGCTCGAAGCTGCCGATGCCCTCGCCAAAGAGGGTATCGAGGCCGAAGTCGTCGATCTGCGCACGCTCATGCCCCTCGATGAAGAGACCATCCTCACGTCGGTCAAGAAAACCAACAAATGCCTTGTCGTCCACGAAGACACCAAAACCGGCGGCATTGCCGGCGAGATTTCCGCGATCCTCTTTGAGAAAGCTTTCCACGATCTCGACGGTCCTCTTGTTCGCGTCGCTTCCCTCGACACGCCGGTCCCCTACGCACCCACACTCGAGGAAGCCTTCCTCCCCAACGCCAAGAAAGTTTTCACCGCGGCCAAGGAGCTGGCCCGCTTCTGACTTGTCTCGGCCCTCACCGACGTTTTTCTGTTGGCTGAAGCGGCCCTACACTACTTGTTTGGATCCCCATGCCTGTTCTTCCATCATGGTCCGCAACAAAGGAATTCCCGTCCGATGAGTTCGTTCAGCGCCTTTTGCAAGACCGTCTTCGTCAGAAACAAGGCGTTGGCCTCATTGTTGGCCTCCTCGATCATCGCGGAACTCGCTTCCTCGCGGCTGGAACCAGCGGGAATCGAGCGCGTTCCGCCGTTGACGAACACACTTTGTTCGAACTCGGTTCGATCACAAAAATTTTTACTGCCGCCGCGCTCGCCGATGCCGTCGCACGCGGAAGTGTCTCACTGGACGATCCGCTGGCAAAATTTCTGACGCTCCCCCCAGACGGCATCGGCGATCTCACTCTGCAGGAACTCATAACCCACACCTCAGGCTTGCCCAGACTTCCCTCTGGTTTCACTTGGTTGTTGAATTTGTTGCGCCATCCGCGCAATCCCTACGCCAACTACTCTCAGCACGATCTTCAGGTCTATCTCGCCACGCTCAGGGGGAAAACACTTGCGCGCGGCGCATTCCTCTATTCCAACCTGGCCGCAGGACTGCTCGGCGATATCCTCGCCGTAGGACAAAAAACCGACTACCAGAGTCTGATCGCCCAGAGGGTCACCGATCCGCTGCACATGTCGCGCACCTATCTTCACCTTCCCCCCGCCGAGCAGCCATTCCTCGCTCAGCCCCACGCCAGATCCCTGCGCCCCACCTCTGTCTGGACCATGGCAGCACTCTCTGGCGCGGGCGGGATGCTCTCCTGCATGCACGACATGCTCCTTTTCGCGTCCGCCGCTCTTGCCGGAACTCCTCCGCTCTTTCCCTCGATGCTTCAACCCTTCGCAAGCACAGGCCGCGAGGGTCACAGAGTCGGCCTCGGATGGATGCTGCGAACTTCCGCCGCCTATCAAGTGGCCTGGCACAACGGCGGGACCGGCGGTTCCCGCTCACTCCTTGCTCTCGAGCTCAACAACGGCCGCGCTGTCGTGGTCCTCTCCAATACCGCTCACTCCGTGGACCATCTGGCAAGCCACCTTCTTCTCGGCCCCACCCTTTCTAGAGACTTCTTTTGAATCCTCCCGCGAGGCCTTGGCTCAGCTCCTAACGTGGCTATGGCCTGAAAGCCAGTGATTTATTGGATGCAAGGTGCGAACTTCTTGAATTAAGACTCTCCGAGGACCCTTACACTTTTAAATATCCCAAGACTCGCAGGCATCCGCGACGCTTGGAATCGCCTGCCCAAGATCTCCGGCGCGTCAGGGACGTTGGGCCGAACCACTGGCATCCTTCGTAAGGTAGGAGGGAGGATCAGCAATGAACCTGGTAAAAGTGGGGCTTGTCGCCTTTGCCATTCTGTCTGTTTCTTTCCAAGCATTCCCGGCGCCCGGCGGTGGCACGGTCAGCGGCAGAGTCACGCTCTCCGGGAATCCCCCAAAATCCAAGCCTCTCGACCTATCGAAAGAGCCGGAATGCGTCAAAATGCATGCTTCAAATCCCCTGTTTTCTGAAAATGTGGTCACTGGCCCGGCTAATTCTCTGCAGAACGTCGTCGTGTACATTTCCGCCGGTGCGACCGAGAATCATCCGGCGCCTTCCTCAGCGTCGATTTTCGACCAGCAAGGTTGTCATTACACGACTCACGTCCTCGCCTTGCGGGTGGGGCAGGAAGTGAGAATCTCAAACAGTGATCCTTTCGCTCATAACATCCACCCGCTCGCCAAAGTCAACCGCGAATGGAACAAGATGCAACCGCCCGGAACGCCCCCGTTTACCTACGCTTACGATCACGAAGAGTTCATCCACATCCGGTGCAATATTCATCCCTGGATGGACGGTTATTTCGTGGTGTTGAAGACCGGCCACTTTGCCGTCACCGGCGACGATGGCCGTTTCTCTCTCCCCGATCTCCCCGCGGGGCATTACATCGTCACTGCCTGGCATGAAACTTACGGCTCACAAAGTAAAGAAATCACCGTCTCCGGCGGCGAACCCGTCTCGCTCGATTTCACCTTCACCGCCAAACCCTGACTTTGCCGACTTTTTACATAGGTATGACATCCAGATGACATCGTCCTTTTGTTTTTCTGCTAAATTCCCTAAATGCATTCTCGCAGTGGTCCTGAATCCTGAGACAAGTCACTTCAAGAGGAGAGTCCGAATGAAACCTCTCGTTTGCGCCTCCCTGCTTTTGCTGGTATCACCGGCCGTTTTTGCCCAAAACACGCATACCCATTCAGGAGTCAAACCCGTAACCGTCAATCTGATCAATGCACAAGGTCAAAGCGTGGGAACCGCTTTTCTGTCGCCTGCACCGACGGGCGTGAAAATCACCTTGGACATCAAGAATCTTCCTCCCGGCGAACACTCCATCCACATTCACCAGTACGCCCTTTGCGAACCACCTGACTTCAAATCCGCCGGCGCTCATTTTGAAGGCGGAGGCCACGCGCATGGAGATCGTCCCGCAGGCGATATCCCCGATTTTTCGCTGATCGTTGCGGCGAACGGCACGGCCCACGTCAGCACCATTGCGCCGTATGTCACCCTCGGCTCCGATGACCATTCGGTCTTCAGCAATGGCGGAACCGCGATCATCATCCACGCCGTTGTGGGTGCCTCCGGCAGCGGGGCTCCGCCGCGCATCGCTTGCGGCGCCATCATCAAACCGAACTGAGCCCTCGAGTGGGCTCCACCTTTCCGCCAAGCCCTGAAGCTCCGCCTGTTTCCTGATTTAAAAATGTTGTAATCTGGGCATGGGCCTAAACTTCCTGCCATGAAAAAGTTCGTTGCTGTCCTTCTTTTTTCTCTGTGGGCTCCCTCAATTTTCTTCGCCCAGCCCTCTCGCTGGACAGAACAGCGCGCCAACGATTGGTATGCACAGCAACCCTGGCTTGTGGGCAGCAACTACATCCCCGCGACGGCCATCAACGAGCTCGAACTGTGGCAGGCGGACACTTTCGATCCCCGGCGCATCGACCTCGAACTCGGCTGGGCCGAATCCATCGGCCTCAACACGATGCGCGTCTTTCTTCATGATCTTCTCTGGCAGCAGGACGCCAACGGCTTTCAGAAGCGCATCGACGCTTTCCTTTCCATCGCCGACAAGCATCACATCCGCGTCCTTTTCGTGCTCTTCGATTCCTGCTGGGATCCTTACCCGCAACTCGGCAAGCAGCGCGATCCGCGCCCCGGCGTCCACAATTCGGGTTGGGTGCAGAGTCCCGGTGCCAACGCGCTTAAGGATCCCGCCGAACTCCCGCGCCTCGAAGCCTACGTCAAAGGCGTTGTCGGAGCCTTTGCCAACGATTCGCGCATTCTCGGCTGGGACGTCTGGAACGAGCCCTCCGGCACCAATCAGGGCAGCTACGAAAAACAGGAATTGCCCAATAAGGTCGAACTCGTCCGAGCCATGCTCTCCAAAGCGTTTCTCTGGGCTCGCGAAGCCGGCGCCTCACAACCTCTGACCAGCGGCCTTTACGACGGGAATTGGTCCTCCGTGGATAAGCTGGACCCCATTCAGAGGATCCAGCTCGAGCAGTCGGACGTGCTCTCCTTCCACAACTACAGCAAGCCTTCCGACTTTGAAAAGCACGTGCTGCAGCTCCAGAAATACCATCGGCCCATTCTCTGCACCGAGTATATGGCGCGTCCCTTGCGCAGCACCTTTCAGGGCATCTTGCCGATTGCCAAGAAATACAAGGTTGCGGCCATCAACTGGGGCCTGGTCGCGGGAAAAACGCAAACCTGGCTGCCGTGGGATTCCTTGAAGAAGCCCTATACCAATCGCCAGCCCAAGCAGTGGTTCCACGAAATCTTCCGTACCGATGGCCAGCCTTACCGCCAGGAGGAAGTGGATTTCATCCGCAAAATCACCCATTCCGCGTGACAACGCCCGGTAGCCCTGGTTGAGTTCGCGAGCCGCACGGCTGTTTAGCCCCTCTCGGCGCAGTTATGTCTGTGCACCTCCATAATGCGGTAAAGTAATGCCTCATGATCATTAACCTTTCGCGGCGGGCTCACGATCACAATTGGGAAATTGACCCCATCACCCGCTCTCTGCTCGATACCGATTTTTATAAACTCCTGATGCTGCAATTTATTTGGAAGTGTTTTCCGCGCATCAGAGCTTCGTTTTCGCTGATCAATCGTTCCGCCGATATCCGCCTCGCCGACCACATTGATGTTGAACAGCTCCGCGAGCAACTCGAGCAGACCAGGCAACGCCGTTTTCACAAGTCCGAACTCATCTGGCTTGCAGGTAATACGTTCTACGGCCACCGCGGCATCTTTGAGCCGGCTTTTCTCGAATGGCTCGAACGGGATTTCCGCTTGTCGGATTATGAGCTGTCCGTTCAGGACGGCCAATTTTCCCTATCGTTTCACGGCCTCTGGACGGAAACGACGATGTGGGAGATATACGCGCTCTCGGCCATCAACGAGTTGAAGACGCGCGCCAGCCTGAAACGCTTGAGCGAGTTCGAGCTCGACATCCTCTATTCCCGCGCGAAGAGCAGGCTTTGGGAAAAGATGGCCCGCCTGCGCGGCGTTCCCGGACTAAGCATCAGCGACTTTGGCACGCGACGCCGGCACAGTTTCTTGTGGCAGGAATATGTTGTGAAAGCCATGACCGATGTCGTCGGCAGCTCTTTTAAAGGAACCTCGAACACCTATTTGGCTTACAAGCACGACCTGGAGGCCATCGGCACGAACGCTCATGAACTGCCCATGGTCCTGGCGGCACTGGCCAGCGACGACGAGGAATTGAAAAGTTCGCAATACCGCCTGCTGGAACTATGGCAGCAGACCTATCGGGGCGAGTTGCTCATCCTCCTGCCGGATACCTTCGGCACCACCCAGTTTCTCCGCGATGCTCCGGACTGGGTGGCTTCCTGGACCGGCCAGCGCGCCGACAGCAAGGATCCCTTCATTGCTGGCGACGAATACATCGCCTGGCTCGAACGACGGCGACGAGACCCGCAACAAAAACTGTTCATCGCTTCCGATGGCTTGGACGTGGATACCATCCTCGGTTTGCACGCCTACTTTGCCGGAACTTTGCTCCATGGTGCCGCGCCCTCCGATTTTCGGCAGGCCAGTGATTTTCTCGATGAGCGCCGTTGGCTTCCCCAGCGGCGCATCCGCTTCAGCGCTGGATGGGGCACGCTGCTCACCAATGATTTTCGCGTCTGCAATCCCCAGAGCGACAATGCGTTTGATCCAGTCAGTCTGGTCTGTAAGCTCAATGAGGCCGACGGCAGAGCCGCCGTCAAACTCTCGGACAATTTTCAGAAGGCCCTGGGTTCCCCCGCGGACATCGAACGCTATCGCCGCGTGTTTGGATTGGCAGGAGTCGCGGATACGCCAGTCATCGTTTGATTTGCAGAACCCGCACCGAGCGCCGCCCCCAGAAGGCCATGGACGGCGATCCTTCGGGGAAGCAATCAAAAAAGATGCAGAAGCCCATCCAAAAAATGATCGGGCATGGTGCTTGTGGTCAGCGGACTCCGGCGGTATATTTGTCGGCATGTCAGGAAGCACTCGCCAAAACTGTTTTGCCAAGTGGGGCTGTGTGTGTTGTCCCGCGATCCACTCTGGCGCCTGGAGGCTCGTGAAGTAGTAGGATTTCCTAAACTCGAGCGGCAAGAAGCAAACCCACGGCCAGAACCATCAGGCCGGTGGTTTTTTGTTTTCAGCGCAGCTTTTGTCCACAGGGAAAAGGGGATTGATGTTATTCACGGCGGCGGGGTTCACTCATAAATTGCGACGGGATCTTTGCTTGCCGCTACTCCTTCAGGCGGGCGCGAAACGAACTCTCCCCATTCGGGCCTGTGGCTCTGCCTCTTTTTCTCGCTGTTGCTGTTGTTGACCTTCCTCTCGTCGTTCACCGCCTATCCCTGTTTCTCGATCGTTCGATTCTCAAAAAACAACTTGCAGTGCTGAAGCCCTCCGCAACTCCGAATCGTAAGGAAAAATGATATGAATACTCTTCGAATTGCCGTTCCACTTTCCCAAAGAATCCTTTTGTTCGCCGCTCTGCTGGCGATGACTTGCGTTCAAGCCCCGCGGCCGGCGCAGGCTCAGGACGACGCGTCCATTGCGGGTATCGTCCGCGATGCCACCGGGGCGGGCATTGAAGCCGCAACTGTACACATCAAGAATCTCGAAAACGGCGTGCAACGCGATGTCCCTAGCGATCCTGCCGGGCGTTTCCACGCGCTATCGCTGACCGTCGGCAGCTACGAGGTCCGAGCGGACAAGCCGGGTTTTCGCACCGAGCGGCGATCGGGAATCGTACTCGTCGTCGGGCAGCGTGAAGAACTCGATCTGACTCTGCAGATCGACGGCGTGCATCAAACGGTCGAAGTCAGCTCCGAGCCCATCCTTCTCGCCGCAACCACGGAGGACACTTCCGGACTCGTCGGAGAGCGCCAGGTAAAGGATCTTCCCCTGAACGGCCGGAGTTATGACCAGTTGCTCACGCTGAACCCTGGCACGGTGAATTACACTTCACAACGCTCCGGCAGCACTGGCACATCCAACTCCGAACTGGGAAACATGTTTTCCGTTTCTGGCCACCGCCCGCAAGAAAATCTCTTTCTACTCAACGGTGTCGAATATACCGGCGCTTCGGAGATCAGCGACACTCCGGGCGGAGCCAGCGGTCAGCTTCTGGGAGTCGCTGCAGTACGGGAATTTGCCGTGCTGAAGGACACCTACGGTGCGGAGTATGGCAAAAGGCCAGGCGCGCAAGTGAGCATCGTGACTGCAGGCGGCACGAATCAATTCCACGGTTCTGCGTATGAGTTTGTGCGCAACAGCGCGATGGACGCGCGAAACTTCTTCGACCAGGGCAGCATTCCTGATTTCCAGCGGAATGTCTTTGGTAGCTCTTTGGGCGGGCCGATTCGAACCGACCAGACCTTCTTCTTTGCCAACTACGAAGGCTACCGCCAACATCTGGGCCTGAGTGACGTCACACTTGTGCCAGACGAAGCCTCGCGAGCCGCCGCTGTGCCCAGCGTTCAGCCATTGCTGGCACTTTGGCCCGTTGCCAACGGACCGGAAATCCTGACGTCCACGGGAGCGCAAAGCGGCATTGCCAAGGCCTACAGCAATCCGCTGCAGAACATTCGTGAGGATTTTGGCACCGCGCGCCTGGACCAGATTTTTTCCAACCTGGACTCCTTCGCGGGAGTGTACACCGCCGACGATAGCCAAGCGCACTCTCCCACGACAAATCCCTACAGCTTCGACAACGTCTCCATGCGCGCCCAGGTCGTCAGTTTGAGTGAGACCCACGTTTTTTCTCCGAGCCTCGTCAACAAGGCGATCTTTGGCTTTTCTCGCGGTGCATTCTTCTTCGACAGCGGCACAACCGTCGAGCTGCCCGGCTGGATTCGTGACGGACAGCCCGTCGGCGCGGTCGTTGTCGGCGGGGGCACCACCCTCAACGGTGCATCTCAGATCACCAACGGAGGCACGAACGCCGGCAGCAATTTGCGCGCTGTCCGCAATCTATTTACCGGGTCCGATCAGCTTTCCTACACGCTCGGCCGCCACACTGTCAGCTTCGGGGGCTGGGTACAGCGCATTCAGGCGAACGACTCTCTGGTTCAGGATCAGTATGGACAAATCTCCTTCAGCAACCTGCAGACGTTCCTTAAAGGTCAGGTCAGCACCTACACGTATGCCCCCAGCGATACGCCGCTCGGCTGGCGCACCACCGAAGGAGCTGCATATGCCGAGGACGCGATCAAGCTTAAGCGCAATCTCGAATTGCGGCTCGGGTTTCGCGCGGAATTTACCAATGGTTGGAATGAGGCTCAGGGACGCGCTTCGAACTATACGTTTGACTCGAACGGAGTCATTGGCACGCAACCCGTCGTCGGAAGTTCCGCGCTGGCCGTGAACAACGCAAAGTTTCTTCCCGCCCCCCGGGTGGCCCTGGCTTGGTCGCCGTTTGGATCGACGAAAACCGTGGTGCGCGCCGGATTCGGCACCTACTACGCGCTTCTGGACAACTTGAGCTACCGCCTCGATCAAAATGCACCCTACAACACCGTATATGCCGTAAAAAATATTTCGTTTTCCGATATATCGCCCAATGCCAGCTATCCCAAGGCCAAGGTCATTCCGAGCGGGGTGCAGCCAAACCTGGAGACACCCACAGTGGAAACCTGGGATCTTAAAATCGAGCGGCAAGTTTTCGCCAACACCACTCTGGGCGTGGGGTACGTCGGTTCGCACGGCTACCACGAATTGCTCTCGCTCGATGCCAACCTGCCGGCTGCCACGATTTGCCCCGCGTCGCCTTGCCCCGCGGGATATCCCGCCGGGACGCTCTACTATCCTTCCGGTGCGGCGCTTGCGAATAACGCCGTGTGGAACACCACGCACTGGTTCTCCGAGGGGATCAGCTCATACCAGGGCCTCGAACTGGACTTGAATCGCCACTGGGCGAATGGCCTGCAATTCCGCGGCGTGTACACCTATTCGAAAACCCTCGATGATGGCGACAATTTGAATACCAGCGTGGCGACGAATTCCCCTGCCTTTCTCGAGAACCCGCTTAATCCAAACGCCGACTACGGACGCGCTTCCTTTGATTTACGGCATTCCGGCGTGATCCAAGCATCCTACGATCTTCCGTTTGGACGCCCCGGCCCTTCGCTCGGAGAATCTCGAACGAAAAACCTGGTGGCGGATTGGCAAATCAGCGGCATTGTCACGCTGCAATCCGGATTGCCCTTCACGCCGCAATTGTCCTACAACCCTTCGAACGACGGAGACACTCGCAATCCGGTCCGCCCATCATGGAATCCGAATTTCACCGGTACGGTGATCCTTGGCGGACCGAACCAGTATTTCAATCCATTGGCATTCCTCCAGCCGCTGCCGGGAACTTATGGAAACGTGGGACGCAACATTTTGGAGGGTCCTGCTCTCGCGCAGTTCGACCTGTCCTTGGCAAAGCGATGGGCGCTGTCGGAGCGCCTGAGCCTGCAATTTCGTTCCGAATTCTTCAATCTCTTCAATCACACAAATCTCAATACCCCCAACCCTGTGGTTTACGCCGCCGCCACCGGTGGACCTTCGCCGACAGCTGGCGTGATCACGTCCACGGCAACGACTTCGCGACAGGTTCAGCTCGGTCTGAAGCTTCTCTGGTAGCGCCCGGAACCACAAACCTAAGCGGTCAGCGCCACCAACGAATTCTTTTCGTGTCTACCCCCGGAAACTGTCCCACTGAGTCCCACTGAGGACGGCTTTCCGTCATTGCGCCTTTGGCGGTAGACTACTAAGGTTGCGCGGTTCGCGCCAAGAGCACCCCGATGTAAGGTTCCCCACGGCGCTGTTCAGGCCCTCACGCGAAGGAGAAGACACTCATGGCAGTTGATGTCGTCATGCCCCAAATGGGCGAAAGCATCTTCGAAGGGACTATCACCAAATGGCTGAAAAAGCCCGGCGATAAGGTCGAGCGCGACGAGCCGCTCTTTGAAATTTCTACCGATAAGGTGGATGCGGAAATTCCATCCCCCACTGCGGGTGTGCTGAAGGAAATTAAAATCCCCGAAGGCCAGACCGTCCCCATTCAGACCGTCGTCGCGGTTATCGACGGTGCCGGTTCAGCCGCCGCTTCTGCTTCGGCAGCGTCTCTGCCCGCTCCTGCCGCGGCAAAGCCTGCCCCTGCGCCTGCAGCTGCTCCTGCGACACCGGCGAAACCAGCCCCCCCGGCGCCGCCTCCCGCCGCCCCAGCACAAGCATCGACTGCGTCCGTCGCGGCGCCACCTGCCGCAGGCACGGGCACCGAGCGCATTCACTCGTCACCGCTTGTCCGCCGGCTCGCCAAGGAGCACCGCATTGACCTCACCTCGCTCGAAGGCACCGGCGCAGGCGGCCGCATCACAAAAGAAGACATGGAAGGAGCCATCGCCGCGCAGTCGGGCCGAGCGGCTCCAGCCACGGCACCTGCCGTTTCCGGCGCTGTTGCGCGTTCCGCGCCCCTTCCGCCGGCCCCCCTAGCTGCTCCAGGACCTCCCGCCGTTCATGGCAGCCAGTTCATTCCCGCTTTGCAGCTGGGCGTTCCCCGCGAGCGCATCTATTTCGGCAGCTACGAAGTCCAGCCGCTCAGCGTCATGCGCCAGAAAATCGCCGAGCACATGGTGGCTTCCAAGCACGTTTCGCCGCATGTCTATTCCGTCGACGAAATCGATATGAGCAAAATCGCCGCCCTTCGCGCCAAATCCAAGGAGGAATTCGAGAAGCGCTACGAGACCAAGCTCACCTTCATGCCCTTCTTCGTCAAGGCCGCCGTCGCCGGCCTGCGTGCCTATCCCACGCTGAACGCCTCGCTTGACGGCACCAACATCGTCCTCCACAAGGAAGTCAACATCGGCATCGCCGTAGCTCTCGACTGGGGCCTCATCGTTCCCATCATCAAGAGCGCCGACGAGAAAAACTTTCTCGGCATCCAGCGCAATCTGAACGATCTTGCCGAGCGCGCGCGTTCGAAAAAACTCAAGCCCGAGGAAGTCCAGGAAGGCACCTTCTCGATCACCAATCCGGGTGTCTTCGGCGGACTCTTCGGCCTGCCGGTGATCAGCCAACCGAATGTCGGCATCCTCGGCCTCGGGGCCATCGAAAAGCGCCCGGTGGTGATCAACGATTCCATCGCCATCCGCTCCATGTGTTACGTCACGCTGAGCTACGATCACCGCGTCGTCGATGGCGCCATCGCCCACCAGTTTTTGCATAAAGTGAAGGAAACGCTAGAGAACTGGTCCGAACTGTTGGTCTAGGCGTGGCATAAAATGTCTACGAGAATCTTTGCGACCTCCGGGCACGGCTGATCCGTCATTTGCAGTTTTGATGGATGGGGATACAGGGTATGCACCTGCGGTGCCAATTTTGGAGGCGGCCAGGCATTCAACGCAGCAGCCCGGCGGCTCGCAAGTCCTCTCTCTGAGATCGGCAAAGCTTTTTTCCACTGCTATCTCTCTGGTATACGATAGCCGTTCTTATCCAACCAGGAGGCCGACCACGTCCCACTTTCCGCGCCGTGAATTTCTCCGTACCAGCGTTTTCGCTGTGGCTGCTGCCGCTTGCCCTCAACCGTCTCGAGCGATTGCCGCCGATTCCCGAATAGAGGTCTTACTCAACGAGCCTCTCGGCACCATTTCTCCCAACGTCTACGGCCATTTCACCGAGCATATTGGTGGGGTGATCTACGACGGCGTGTGGGTCGGCGAAAATTCCCCGGTCCCTAATGTCAACGGCATCCGCAAGCGCCTCGTTAACGAACTGCGCAAAATTAAAGCCCCGGTTGTGCGTTATCCCGGCGGCTGCTTCGCCGACAGCTACAGCTGGCGCGACGGCGTCGGTCCTGCCGACAAGCGGCCGCGCCGCACTAATTTCTGGGCGGACGAAGAAAAATCCACCGCCGCTCCCACCGCCCGCAAATTTGAAACCAACCGCTTCGGAACAAACGAATTCATGCATCTTTGTAAACTCATCGGCTGCCAGCCCTATCTCGCCGCCAATGTTCGCAGCCTCACTGCCGAAGATTTTTATCGCTGGGTCGAATACTGCAATTCTCCCGCGGGCAGCACCACGCTCGCCGAGTTGCGTGCCGCCGCAGGTTCGCCGGAACCGTTCGGCGTGCGCTTCTGGGGCGTGGGCAACGAATCCTGGGGATGCGGTGGCAATTTCACGCCCCAGGAATACGCTGTGGAGTTCCGCCGCTTCGCCACCTGGCTGCCGCGTTACGGCCAGGCCCTCTCGCTGGTTGCCTCCGGCCCCAATTCCGGCGACTGGAGCTGGACGCGCGGATTCTTCGAGGAACTTGTTCGCAAGGATCCCGGGCAACTCGATTCGGTCTACGGCCTGTCCTTGCACGATTACGCCTGGAACCTCTCCCGCGGGCGCACCGACGATTGGGACCAGAGCAAAGGCGACGCGCTCGCATTCGAGGCAATCGACTGGTACGAACTTCTGCGCGAGGGACAGCGCATCGAGGAGCTCATCGAGGGCCACTGGCGCATCATGAGCGAATTCGACGCACAGCACCGCGTCAAACTCGTCGTCGATGAATGGGGTCCGTGGTATCGTGCGGGCTCCGAAGCCACTCCCGGTGACCTCTTCGAACAGACACCCACGCTGCGAGACGCCGTTTTCTCCGCTATGACTCTCGATATTTTCAATCGCCACCCTGAAAAAGTGGCCATGGCCAACTGCGCCCAGCTCATCAACTGCCTCAACAGCCTGTATCTGGCCCACGAGGACAAGTTCTGCGTCACCTCCGTCGGCCACGTCTTTGCCCTCTACGCGGCGCACCAGGGCGGGCAATCCCTGCGCACCATCGTCTCGGCTCCTTCGGTCCATTATGACCGCGATGGACAACCCGCGGCGTTCTGGGGATTGCAGGGCTCGGCTTCGTTGCAGGGCAAGGAATTGCTGCTCACGGTGGTGAATCCGCACGTCAACGAACCGCGCGAAACCGCCATCGATCTGGATGGCGCAGGCGTCGCCTCCGCCTCGGCCACTACATTGACGAGCCCCGACATTCACGCCCACAACACCTTCGATCGGCCCACGGCTGTCGAACCGCAAACGAAAGCGCTGTCGCTGAACAGCTCTGCGCTCACGGTTGTCTTTCCACCGGCTTCCGTAACGCGGCTTTCGCTCAGTTTGACCTAGAGTCGGCGGCCGTTGAGAAAGGCAGGCGTCACTTCCATGACTTTCCCTTTCGACTGCATTTTTACGACGCGTCCGATCTTGACCGGAGCATCCGCTTTTATGGCTCGATTCGACATCGATGGAGTTCTCTTGGAACTTGTGCCGGACTCTTCTTAAACAAAAAAAAGGCCCCCCGATCCATTTGAGGGGCCTTCCCTACGCTTATTTCGATTCTTACCGGCGGCGCTTTTTTCCCGCCTTCTTGGCCGCTTTCTTCGGTTTTGCCTTGGCCTTTTTCTTAGCCGCCTTTTTCGCGGGTTTCTTGGCTGCTTTCTTGGCGGGCTTTTTGGCTGCCTTTGGAGCTGGTTTCTTCGGCGCGGCCTTGGCTGCCGGCTTGGCCGGCTCTTCTCCTTCGGCCTCTTCCGCGGGTTCTTCTCCCACGGCAAGAACGTCTTCCTCTTCTTCGATTATGGTCTCGCCGCCCAGCTCGTCATCCTCTTCCAGCCGCGACAGCTCCTCATCATCTTCGAACTGATCCTTCTCGAATTCCATGCTCTCCTCCCCTGGGGGCTCTTGCGAAGCCGTAATCTTTCTTTTCCTTCAGACCTGCGGCCGGAGATGACCGCGCTCCGTCCTTGCGCTTTGTTATCCCACTCCAACGAGCTTGTCAAGTATTCTGCTCACCCGCCACCTGTGACCGCATACGTTTCTTGCCTTCGCACTCGAGGGAGGCGTGTTTTCCCGGCAAGCCCTAGTTTTTCGTCTCTACCGTGCTCGGCGTCGGCTTCTTCTTAGGGCTACGCTTTGTGGTTTGGTGTACTGTCCGGGTTTCTGGCCCTCCCCCGACGGTATAAATCCGCAAAACCATCCCTCGGCTCACCTTGCCGGCCTTTATCCCGTTCCACTTCCGAATCTGCTCCGAAGTGACGCTGAACTGGTCGGCGATCCCTCCGAGCGTGTCTCCTTTCCGTACGCGATAGCGTACCAGCCGCGGCTTGGTATCTTCGAGCGGGCGCGTCGAGGGGATAATCAGCTTCTCTCCAGCTTCCAGTTGCGCTCCTCGATCAAGACCGTTGGCGTCGGCAATCGCCGCCGGCGTGACCCGGTAGGTCTTGGCGATCGAGGTCAGAGTCTCCCCCGCCTCCACCCGGTGCCGCCTCCAGCTCACCCACTTGTCCGGTGGAATGTCCGCAATCTCCGCGGAAAACTTCTCCGAAGTCCCCACGGGCATGTGCAGCACGAAGTCAGGGTCGTCTGGGGTGATCATTCGCAACAACGACGGATTCAGCACCCGCAACGTGGCCACGTCCACTTCGATCGTTTCCGCCACCAGCCTCAGGTCGATGGCCCGCCCCGGCTTCACCGTGTCCGTCTGCACCGGTTCGTCCGGGTCCACGGCAATCCCGTAGTGCGCGGCGTCCTTGGCGATCAGCGTCAGCGCCAGAATAATGGGCACGTAGTTCCTAGTCTCCTTCGGCAGCACGTTTCTGTTGTACAGTTCCCAGAAATCCGCGTATCCGGTATGCTCGATGCCTTTTTGAACGTTTCCCGGCCCGCAGTTGTACGCCGCCATTGCCAGGTACCAATCTCCATAGAGTCCATACAGATCCCGCAAATGCTGCGCCGCCGCCCGTGTGGCCTTCTCCGGATCCAGCCGCTCATCCACCCACCAGCTCCGCTTCAGCCCGTATTCGTTTCCACGCCACTGCACGAACTGCCAGATGCCCCGTGCCCCGGCCCGCGACAGCGCCAGCGGCTGAAACGCGCTCTCCGCCTGCGCCAGGTAGATCAGGTCCTGCGGCACGCCTTCTTCCTTCAACACCCTGGCGATCATCTCCTGATATTTTCCTTTTCGCCGCAGCCCGTTCTCAACGATCGCCCGGCCCCGCGGCGTCTGGAAAAAATTCAAGTACGACATCACCACGTCATTTACCGTCAGCGGCAGGTCGTGCGACACGCTCTTGGCCACATCCTCCGCGCGCTCCTTTAACTTGGGGTCCACGGGAAAGGTCATTTCCGCCACTTCGTCGATTGCCGCCGGAACTGCCGGCGCTTCCGTGAAACCGTCTCCCGCGCGGAAGGCCTGCAGTTCATACGTGTACACCTTGTCGGTTACCTGCTGGAAGAGCTCGCGCAGGTTCGCATCGCTATTCGGGTCGTACCCGCTCTCGAGCATCCAGTCCACCGCGTCGTCAAAATCCCGCCGCGCTGCCGCCAGGTGCCCGGC
The DNA here is from genome assembly GCA_963709675.1 of Candidatus Acidiferrales bacterium. Classification (GTDB taxonomy): domain Bacteria; phylum Acidobacteriota; class Terriglobia; order Acidiferrales; family UBA7541; genus Acidiferrum. Next base: position 497,938 of record CAVPWW010000006.1, on the reverse strand, counting down.
TTTGTAATTCGCCTCGCCAGAAGCGAATTTCGCTTTCACCTGTTCAATTAAGTACGGAATTCCCCCCGGAATCGCCGGCAGCAGCGATACGAATTGTTCTGGCGCAAGTTTCCGTTGGGGCAACTCCGCAACGGCGGGAATTTCAGTCTTCTGCGGCTGCACCGGACCGAGCGCCGGCACTTTCGCCTGCACCGGCTTCCTCGTCGCGTCCTCGCATCCGCACAGACACACCATTGCCAGGATGCCGCATCCCGCACCTAGAAACGCCGTGCGCTTGGTCTTTTGGCGCATCGTTCCTATGGTAAGGAGCATTTCCTGTCCCGGTCAACGCTTTCCCCCTTCACCCCTTTCCACAACACGCAATGCCTTCCGCCCTTCCTCATGCCGCCGAGGCGCGTTACGCTCTTGCCGTTCTGCCGCTGCACGCCGCCGTCTTGCTCGGGCTTGCGAATGCAAAATCCCCTTGACACGCGCAAGGTTCGCTCTAATATTAAACCATATGGTTAACTATTCTCCCCATCTCGACTCCACCTTTTCTGCTCTCTCCGATCCCACGCGCCGCGCTCTCCTCGCCCGCCTCGCCCTCGGCGAAGCGACCGTTTCCGAGCTTGCAGAACCTTTCGACGTCTCCCTCCCCGCCATTTCCAAGCACCTGCGCGTGCTCGAATCCGCCGGCCTTCTTCGCCGGAACGTGGAAGGCCGGGTGCACCGGTGCACCCTGGCTTCCGAGCCCATGAAAGAGGCGGCCGGTTGGATCGAGCACTACCGCGTATTCTGGGACTCGCAACTGGACGCTCTCGGAAAATTTCTGGAAGGCACGCAGAAGGAGTCACACCCATGCCAACCCCGACGTCCACTCACCAAAGCCAGGAATTCCTCCTCCGGATCCGCCGCACCTTCGCCGCGCCGCGCGAAAGGGTCTTCGCTGCGTGGGCCCGACGCGAACAGCTAGAGCAGCTGGATGTGCAAGGACGTGGCTTCCCATCAGATCACTCACCACCAGCAGGACATTCGCACTGGCGGGCGTTGGCGAATGGAAATTCGCGATCCCGCCAAGAACGAAGTTTACTGGGGTCGAGGAACCTACCTGGAGGTGAAACCCCCCGAAAAAATTGCCTTCACCTGGTCCTGGTCGAAAGAAATTCCTGGCGCGCCGAGCACGGACCTTCATCCGGAGAGTCTCATCACAGAAGTGACCGTGGAATTGTTCGAGCGCGGCGAGAAAACCGAACTTGTTCTCACGCATCGCGGCCTCGGCTCCGTCAAACTGCGCGAAGAACACCAAGCCGGCTGGATCGGCTGCCTCAACGAACTCGAAAAAACTCTCGCTTAGATTTTACGTGTACTATTTGCAGGGCCCTGGGATTGCTGTCTCATTCTGAATCTGGAGGAACAACATGGTTCGCACGATTCTCGGCACGGCATTTTCTCTCTTCCTTCTTTCTTCGGGCACTCTGACCCGCGCTCAGGAAATGCATCCTGCCGCGCGCTCCACTCCCGCGTTCGACCAATTGAAATCCCTCGCTGGAGAGTGGCAGGGCAAAACCGCTTCGGGCGCCGCCGTCACGGTCATCTATAAAGTAGTGTCCAACGGCAGTGTGGTCATGGAGCACCAGCAACCCGCCAAAGAATCCGAAATGATCACCATGTACTCCCTCGATGGCGACCGCATCATCGTTACCCACTACTGCTCCGCCGGCAATCAACCCACAATGCAGACCGCTCCCTCCCCCGCCGCCAACGGCAAGTACGATTTTTCCTTTGTCCGCGTCTCTGGCACCAGAACTCCCGACGAAGGCCACATGGATTCCCTGAGCCTCTCCATCCCGGACAAGGACCACCTGACGCAGCTATGGACATTCGACGATCACGGCAAGTCCATGGTCGAAACCATCACCTACACCCGCGTCAAGTAGCTGTAGGGCAGGTCGAGTCCGCGAGCCCTGTGGCTATTTTCGGGCATCGGACTTTTTGGGAGTGCGGCGGTTTGCCGCCGTCTTTACACGCGCAACGGAACCACCCGCTCTCATCTGGTCGCGCATTCTTCTGTGGAGGAGGTTTGCTGCCGCCTCCTTGCATTTGCATCGCAATCTTACTTTTACTTCGCCGCGTGCCCCACCAGTTTCCGCACCGCCATCCCAAACATCAGCCGCGTTATCCCCGTCATCAACAAGTTCACTCCCACCAATGTCCCGATCGCCCACACCGAACTCGACGGCCAGTGGAACCAGATCAGTCCCCCGAGCAACAGCGTGATGATTCCATTCAGTAGCAGCCATCCGGACGCGCCTTCGCTCCTCATCCGGAAATACGAAATCACCTCAATCACTCCCTCCGCCAGGATGATTCCGGCCAGCAGGAGCGTCAGCGTTGCCGTGGCCATGATCGTGTGCGTCAAAAAATAAAATCCCCCAATCGCGTACACGATTCCGATCAACACTTGGAAAATTACCTGCTTCGCACCGCCGCCTTTAAACGCCGCAACAAAATGGAACACTGCCCCAATCAGCAGCAGCCAGCCGACCAGCAACGTCACGCCCAGTCCCGCCACTCCCGGCTCGACGATCCCGAATATTCCGAGCACGATAAACAGCACCGCCGCTGCGATGTACCATCCCGTGACCTTTTTCGCCATTCCCAATGGGCTCCGCAATCCTTCTGCCGGATTCGCCGTTGCCATTCCACACCTCCAGAAATTTGTTAGTTATTGAGTTCGCCGCCTTCTGGACGGTGGCGGGCGGCGTTCGAGCAATCCTAGGGTAGAACCGCGCTCATTTTACTCTCGGTTTGCGCTCCGGCCCTACGCCTTTCTTCAGTACTTGAGACGTGCGAGAGGGCAGACCAGTCCGCAAAGGCCGGGGGCAGAAAAAAAAGCGCCCCGATGTACCGAGGCGCTTGATTGTCCGAGTTTTCCTGGATCCTACTTCTTACTTCCTTGCGTGTTGGCGTTGTGCTTTTTGTTGTAGATATTCTTGGATGCGCCGTTCTGTTCCTTGTTGACCTGCTTCTTTTCGCCCTGCGTCAGTTTGCCGCCGTTCGCCGCGCGGTCCGCCTTCACTTGCTGGTTGATGCCTTTCTGTTGATTTTCGAGCTTTGCGGTTTCACCGGCAGTCAACTGGCCGCTCTTAATGCCCTGGGCGATGCGGTCCTGCTGATTTTCACGGCGCTGTCCCACCTCGTTGTTGCCGTAATGCGCGGTATTGGCGTTGTGCTTATCGTTGTAAATCTGGTTGGAAAGCTTGTTCTGCTGCTGGTTGACCTGCTGCTTCTCGGCCCCGGTCAGTTTGCCGCCGTTCGCCGCGCGGTCCGCACGCGTCTCGCCATTGATCGCTGCTTCCTTGCTTTCGAGGTTCGCGGTTTCACCGGCTGTCAACTGGCCGCTGTTCACACCGTTCGCGATGCGGTCCTGTTGGTTTTCCTTGCGCTGCGCCACCTCGCCCGGTTTTGCTGGCGCGGACGCCGGTGTACCGGAAGTCTGCGTGGAACTGCTCGTTGATGAGTCCTGCGCGAGTGTCACAGTGCCCAGCAATAACACCGCTGCGGGCAAAACGCTCCACTTCGAAAAATTGATGCTCATGACCTGTTCTCTCCTTTTTGCTTCCTCGACGATTTCCCGGGGTACTCACTAATACCCAAGTCTGAGGAAAAAGTTGCGCGCGCTCTACTGGACGAGAGAACAGCTGTGCTGCCCGCTTACTGGACAAAGATAACTTTTTGGACACAACCTGAAGGCCTGAAGAATTGGAATTTAGAGAGACAAATAAGAATTCACGCAGGCAGAGGTAGCCCTAGTTGATGACGTCCCAAATTTCTCGGTAGAGCTTGCTGTCTAGGCCGGGGTGCTGCCGACTTCCATGGAATTGGCGCTCTCACCGGCGGCGCCAACCGAAGTGACCACATAATAATAAGTCCCGCTGGCCAATCCTTCATCGGAGTAGTTCGTTGCCGCGGTAGAGGCGATGAGCGCATACGGGCCGCCGCTCATTCCCGATCGTTTGACGTTGTAGCTGCTCACTCCAGCGCTCGCATTCCAGCTGATGGATACTTGGCCGTGGCCAGGTTTGGCGGTAACTCCGGTAGGCGCCGCGATCTGGGTCGGCTGCGATGGTGAAGCGCTCTGCGTGGAAGCCCCGGCTATCCCATCCTTGAAACTACGGATGCCTTCTCCGAGACCTTTCATCACTTCGGGAATCTTCCGTCCGCCGAATAAAATCAGGACAATGGCCAGTACCACCAGCCAATGAAATATGCTGAATTCACCCATGATCGGTCTCCACTCCGTTCTTGAGTCTCCGGCCGCCCGGCAACCTGGGGCAATTTTCGTTCATTTTAGACCGGAATCTTTACCTGTCCGTCTCTTACAGGATAACACGCTCGTCCCCGGTTCGCCGCGTCAACCGCTGCCGGTCCAGATATTCGAGCAATGGAATAGCATATTTGCGGGTGATCCCGGTCAGTTCCTTGAACGCGGGCACACCGATGCGCTCGCCCTTGGATTTCTTGTAGTTCTGCAGCAGCGTGGGCAATCGTCCGAGCGCGTCCCGGTGAAAGAGAAGCTCGGCGGAAACCTTAATCAGCATTTTTTCTCGCAACAGGATCTGCAGTATCTTTTCCGCGCGCCGGCTTTCCATCGCCAATTGCGCCAGCACCTCCTTCACCGAGGGTACCGCCAGTCCCGCCTTGGCAAACGCCTGCTCGATTTGCTCTTTCGCGCGCGCTTCTTCGAGGGTCAGCTTGATTTCCGCTCCGTGCTTTTTGACCAGCTCCCCCTGTAAGACCAACTTGTTTTCTCTTGCCAATTCTTCAAGTGCCGCGCGAAATGTGTCCGTCTGCACTCGTCGCCCCACGGCAGTGCGAAGCTCCTCGCGGGAGATGCCCGGCAACAGGGAATTCGCTTTATGAAAATTTTCCACCCGCGCCAATAGCTTCATTGAAACGTCCTGGAAAACCGCCTCACTTACCAATAGGAGCGGTTCCCCGCTGACCACACGGATCATTCCCGCCTTGGCCAGGTTCTCGGCCGCGGCCCGCACCTCCGATTCCATCCAGCCGGTCCGCGGAACAATCTCTTCCATGCCAAGTCCAAGGATGTTTCTTTCGGCCATCGCACGCAGGGTTTCCTCGCGTGAACCGCGCTCAATCGCCTCGAGAAACTCGACACGTCCACGGTCCTTCCGCGTGGGACGCCTGGCCAGAGGATCCAGAACTTTCCCGCCCCCAATCGTGCGCAGAGGAGAAAACTGCCGCACGATAAACCGGTCGCCGCTCGAAACCACCACTTCCTCCGCCACGCGGAGTTGCACGAGTGCAGTCTCGCCCGGAAGCAGTACCTCCTTCTCGTACAGCAGGACCTCTGCCACAACTTCCACAGTCCCGACATGGAAATGCACTCTCGCCCGGTGCTTCAAGGAAGGCGCGCTCGCCAGCAATTCCAGTCGCGCATCGATGCGACGGGTTTTTGCGATTCGTCCCGGCGCAGCAATCACCATGCCACGCTGCAACGCGGCATGTTCGATTCCCGAAAGGTTCACGGCTGTCCGCTGTCCTGCGTGCGCTCTGTCGACCGTTTTGCCGCCCGTCTGCACCCCGCGCACGCGCAGCAGTTTCTTTTCAGGTAGCAATTCCACCTCATCCCCGGCCGCAATCTGCCCGGAAATCAGCGTCCCGGTCACCACCGTGCCAAATCCCTTGACCAGAAAAGAGCGGTCAATCGGCAACCGGAAATATCGCTCCGTCTGCTTCTCCGTGATCTTTCGCGCTTCCTCGAGCAGCGCCTTTTTGAGCTCTGCCAGTCCGTCCCCGGTCTTCGCGCTCACCAACAGGATCGGCGCTTCCTCGAGGAACGACCCCTCCACAAACTCTTTTAACTCCAACCGCAGCATTTCCGCGCTGTCTCGCTCCACCAAATCTGTTTTCGTCAACGCGATCACGCCGCGTTTCACTCCCAACAGGCGGCAAATAGCAAAGTGTTCGCGCGTCTGTGGTTTGATCGCTTCATCGGCCGCAATCACCAGCAGGACACAGTCAATTCCGGAAGTCCCTGCGAGCATGTTCTTCACGAATCGTTCGTGTCCCGGCACGTCCACAAATCCGATGCGCACCCCATCTTCTTCTAAAAATGCGAATCCCAGATCGATTGTGATTCCACGCCGTTTCTCTTCTTCCAAGCGGTCCGGATGCGTTCCGGTCAGCGCCTCGATCAATGTGGACTTTCCATGATCGATGTGCCCTGCGGTCCCAACAATTACACTTTTCGATGAGCAGTTCGCCATGACGCTGATTCATTGCCCTTGCTGTGAAAAATCCGCACCGGCCAGCCAACCCCGACGATTCGAAAGAAAGTGCCCAAGGATACCCAAGGCACCGCAAAGAAGCGGGAAGATCAATCGCTCAAGAAGATTCAAACCTCGACACCTCAGGGAGACTTAGCGAACGGTGAAACTGTATGCTATTTTGCGGCGGCAATCTCATCAACGATTTCCTCTGCGGCTGCCCGTGGATCTGCTGCCGTCAGAATGGGGCGTCCAACCACGACGAAGTCTGCCCCGGCTTTGATCGCCTCGCGGGGGGTAGCGGTTCGCGCTTGGTCGTCTTTTTGACTGCCGACACTTCTATCGTTCGGCCGGACACCCGGTGTCACAATCAGAAAATCTCGCCCGCACGTTTTTCGAATTGCCTTCGCTTCCTGTACCGACGCGACCACGCCATCCACGCCCGCCTTTTGGGCCAACTTTGCCAGCTTCACCACGCGCAATTTCGGCGGCCCGCCAATTCCCACTTCGCGCATTGCCTTCTGATCCATGCTCGTCAAGACGGTGACGGCAAGCAGTCGCGGCCGGTCCGCCCCCATCGGCACTCCCGCGCTCACCGCCTGCGCGGCGGCCCTCATCATCGCCGTTCCCCCAAGCGCGTGCACATTCACCAGTTGCACGCCGGGCATTGCTGCGGAAGCCAGCACCGCTCCGGCCACCGTATTGGGTATGTCGTGAAATTTCAAATCGAGGAAGATGCCCGCGCCGAGTTGCGCTGCCTGCCGTACCGCTTCCGGCCCGGCGCTGGTGAATAACTGGCTGCCGATCTTAAACATTCCTACCAGATCGGCCACTTGCTTGGCGAACTTCAGCGCTGTCGTCAAGGAATCAAAATCGAGGGCTACAATCAGGCTGCTGCGTGGATGGGCGTCGAAGCTCAAGGTTCGGGACGTGCCCGAAATTGTTTAGTTCGGATCGGCGTCTTCGCGGGTGTGCTTCGGGGGCAATTGCAAAAGCTCCAGCCGCACCTGACTCACTCCCGAGTTGACGAGGCCGATCTTCCGGGCTACTCGATAGGATACATCAATTTCGCGCCCTTCTTGGTAGGGACCCCGGTCGTTGATGCGCACAACCTCGAACTTCCCAGTTCGAGAGTTCACAATGCGCACCCAGGAACCAAAAGGCAGATTCGGGTGCGCGGCAGTCAAACTCTCGGCATTGAAACGCTCTCCGTTTGCGGTCTCTTTGCCATTGAACTCCGGCCCATACCAACTGGCATTCCCAACCCACACCTTTATTGGCTTAACGGGTGCGCTGAGGTGCGCAACCAAGGGAGCTTCAATCCCCGGAGCAATCAGGAACATGAGGGGTATCCAGCGGAGGGCGGCCCAGATCATAAAGAGAGGTCGTCGCATAGTGTGTTCTTTTCGCTACGAACTATCAAAAATTGTAGCACTAGTACCGCATTATGTCAACCATTTTCGACTCGAAATCTGTCCCTTATCTCACTGATAGTAAATATCTTAACTCCGTTCAAAGCCTTCTCTAATCCTCCTAGGATTGTCTCACTGGCCTTCGGGTCAGCGAAGCTGGCCGTTCCTACCTGTACGGCCGATGCACCTACGGTCATGTATTGAAGCACGTCCTCCGCCGTTTCTACGCCTCCTAGTCCTACCACAGGAATCTTCACTGCCTTTCGAACTTCCCAAACCAGTCGTAGGGTGATTGGCTTAATGGCCGGGCCCGATAATCCCCCCGTCGCGTTTCCCAACACGGACTTTCCAGTCCTAACATCAATGGCCATAGCAGGATACGTGTTGGCAACCGTCAATGCGTCGGCTCCTGCCGACTCCGCCGCGCGGGCTAATAGACTTATGTCGGTCACGAGCGGGCTCAGTTTAACCCAGAGCGGCCTCTTTTCTGCCGCTTTCCGGACCGCTCCAACGACTTCTTCTACGAGCACAGGGTCACTTCCAAACTGCATTCCCCCCTTTTTTACATTTGGGCAGGAAATATTGAGCTCATACGCGGAAATCCCTTCGACTTCTTCCAGCCGACGAATCACGTCCACATACTCATCAAGGCAGTATCCAAACACGTTCACAATCAAGTGAGTGTGGTATTTTCGCAACAGTGGAAGCTTATCCCTCACGAAAGCTTCCACGCCAATGTTTTGCAGACCGATAGCATTCAGCATTCCCGAGGGGGTTTCCCGCAAGCGGGGAGCTGGTGCGCCTTCGATCGGTTCCTTGGAAATGCCTTTCGTGACAAACCCGCCTAGCCGGTTCAGGTCGACCAGATGGGCGAATTCCACCCCATATCCAAAGGTACCACCGGCTGTAAGGATGGGATTATTGAGGCGCAGAGCGCCAACCTGCACACTGAGGTCCACGCGATTTGAGGAACTCACACTGGCAAAAGAGGATAGCACGAAGCTCATCTACCATTGACCGAAAATCCAGGGCTTCTCGCTGGCTATTTCGCGGTGCGTTTCTCGAGCGCTTCTCCGAGCACTCGTCCGTCGTGCGTCGCCAGTATCACGCCCGTCAACGCGCAAAGCGTGGGAGCAATGTCCGCTGGCGTTGCCGCCTCAAAGTATTCTCCGGGCCGAATACCGAACCCCATCAGGAGAATCGGCACTCTCTGGTCGTAGGAATAGGGCGTGCCGTGCCCCGTCCCCGTATTGCGTTTCAATCCTCCGGAGGATCCATCCGGCAACCAGTAAGGCTGCTGAAGGATGTACATATCTCCACTCCGCCCGGCGAAATAACTTAATTCTGCGGCGGTGCGCGTCGGCGAAACGGTCTTCAGTCCGCCGCCCAACTCCTCCGCGCGAAACACCTCGGCGACCCCCGGCATCGACAATGCTGCATCGATCAACGCTTTCATCGCCGCCGGATCATGCCGCAATTGCGCGTACATTCCCTCGGAAAAGTACAGTTCATTTCCGGCGATTCGCGCAATCGCAGCCTTTCCGAAATTAAACGGCTCCAGCGCTTTCTCCAGACGGGTTTGCAAATCGGGAAGACTCAACACTCCAGCGTCGAAACCGGTTCTCTCCATGTCCGCCGGAATGGGCGCAACGCCATGATCCGCCGTGAGCACCACCACATACTTTCCGCGCCCCACCTTTTGATCCAGGTGCGTGAACAGCTCCGCTAGATCCTTGTCGAGTCGCACCAGCATGTCCTGGATTTCCCAGCTTCGCGGCCCAAACGTGTGGCCCACATAATCTGTCGAGGAATAGCTGATGCCCAAATAATCTGGCCCTCCGGCTTTTCCGAGGCCCATCGAATCAATGGCGGTTTCCGCCAGTTTCGTCAAATACGTATCCGCAAAGGGACTGGTGGTCCATTGCCCGTAGAACGCCTCATCAGGCGAACTACTCCCCTCCTTGCCACGCAACGCAAATGGAAACGTCGCTCCCCAACCGTTCACGGTCGCGGCACCAAACGCCTGCTCAGCGTACCAATACTCGCCCTTTGGCAAGGAAAGTGACCATGTTTTGCCGTAGTCCGCTGACACCGGATGTTGCTTTACGTAGGCCTCAATAAACGGCATGGTTCCATACGCAGCTGAAGTAACCCATGCGCCTGTGCTGATGTCGAACCACGTCGCCGCATCCGCTTTATGACCCGCCATGGTAATCGCTGCTCTGGCCTTCAAAGAGAAAGTCACCACGCGCGTGGCTCCTCCACTCTGAAATTTCAACTCCTCGGCGTAGGAGGGAAGGAGCATCCAGCGGGCGGAATCCCCTCCCTTGGTCGTGCCTCCCGCATACGCCGTGTTGGTCACGTCTGGATCGTTCGTGCACGTCACCATTTTCTGCGCGTCGCGGTCCCACCACGCATTCGCCACCATGCCGTGGCTTGCAGGAAACGCTCCGGTCGAAATGGTCGAATGACCCACGCAGGTCTCCGTCGCCGCATAGGGGTACGCCGCCGCACGGAACCACGCCCCCTCTTCGACCAGCCGTTTCAGTCCGCCCGTCCACTGCCCTCGAAATTTGTCCACATAATCGGCACGCATCTGGTCCACCACAATCACAACGACCAGTTTTGGCCGAGTTGCCACGGTGCTTTTCGCCGTTGCAGGCTTGGCCGTAGGCACCTGTGCCCGCACCGAGCCCGCAAACAACAGCAGCGCCGCGATTCCTGGTATCCACGTTTGCCATCCGCGACGCCGGCTCGTTTCTCCAAATCTCATCGGACTTTCTCCCTTATTCCCTGCGAAGTCTAACATGCCCGCATTGCTCTCCTCGTGAATCTGTGTTGCGCGCACTTTTCCTTTTCCTGACTTGTGTTAGCATTACGCCGATATGCGAATCATCGAAAAAAGCCAGTTAATGTCTGCCGCGGAAATCGATCGGACGCTGCAGCGTCTTGCCCATCAAATCGTGGAAAAGAGTGGCGGCACACGCGATCTTGCTCTCATCGGTATCCGCCGCCGCGGTGTTCCTCTTGCCGAGCGCATTGCCCGAGCCATGCGCGGCATCGACGGTGTCGAAGTCCCCGTGGGCACCCTCGATATCACTCTGTACCGCGACGACCTTTCGAAGGTTGCTCCCCAGGCGGTCCTGCAATCCTCCCACATCGCCTTCGGCGTTGATGCCATGGACCTGGTTCTCGTCGATGACGTGCTCTACACCGGTCGTACCATCCGTGCCGCCATGAACGGCCTGTTCGACCTCGGCCGCCCCAAGCGCGTTTCGCTGTGCGTCCTGATTGACCGCGGACATCGCGAAATGCCCATCGAAGCCCAATACACGGGGCGCTTCATTCAGACAAGCGATACCGAGATCATCGAAGTTCGCTTGCAGGAAATCGATAACGAGGAACGCGTTGTTCTCGTCGACCGCCTCGAAGACTGATTCCATGCCGCCAGAAGCTTTTGCGTCCCGGCGATTCTCCGCGTAAAATGAGTTTCGATCAGGGGCGCGGCTCCCCTCCTCGCATCGAGATGCGCCTCGGCTTCTTACGAGAACAAATGTGAACTACCGCTTTCGTGATTTGCTCGCGATCGAACCCCTGAGTGCAGAAGAAATCACATTTTTTCTGGACCAGTCCAAACCGTTTCAGGAAATTCAACGCAATCCGCTGAAAAAACTCGCTACCCTGCGCGGTAAGACCGTCGCTCTCGCTTTCTTCGAAAATTCCACCCGCACGCGGCTGAGCTTCGGTACCGCCGCCGCCCGTCTCGGCGCGGACACCATGAATCTTCAGGCCGAAGCTTCCAGCCTGAAGAAGGGAGAGACGCTTCTCGATACCGCCAACAACCTGAACGCGATGAAGCCGGATTGCTTTGTCATGCGCCACTCTTCTTCCGGTGCCGCCGATTTTGTCGCCCGCCATCTTGAGATTCCCGTCGTCAATGCAGGTGACGGCACGCACGAGCACCCCTCGCAAGGTTTGCTCGATGCACTTACCATTCGCGATCGCAAGGGCTCGCTCGATCATTTGAATGTCACCATCCTCGGCGATATCGCGCATTCCCGCGTGGCTCGTTCGAACATTCATCTTCTCGGCAAATTCGGCTGCCGTTTCACCCTCTGCGGACCTGCCATGTGGGTGCCCCGTGAGCTTGAGCATATCGGTCCTCCCGGAACGCCCATTCGCTGCGTCTACCGCGTCGAAGAAGCCCTGGAAGATGCCGACGTCATCATCGTTCTTCGTGTTCAGACCGAGCGTCTCCACGAGCCATCGCTTTCCCAGAACGACTACATTCTTCTCTACCAGCTCAATGCTGAACGCATGAAACTCGCCAAACCCGACGCTCTGATCCTCCATCCCGGCCCCATCAATCGCGGCACCGAAATTACTCCCGACGTAGCCGATGGCCCGCGCTCTGCCGTCCTCGAGCAAGTCACCAACGGTGTCTCCGTGCGCATGGCCATTCTCTATCTCCTCATGGTCGGCGCCACGGAGGGTACTCATCCCGCTCTGGAAGCGAAAGCCGCCGCCGCACCCAAGGAATCTGCACATGCTTCTGATTAAGAATGGGCGCGTCCTCGATCCCGCGTCCAAGACCGACTCTCCCCGCGACATTCTTCTCGATGGAGAACGCATCGCTGAAATCGCGCCAGCCGGAAAAATTGCACATGCCAATGGCGCGCAAACCTTTGACGCCGCCGGCTTCATCGTCGCCCCCGGCTTCATTGACATGCATGCCCATCTGCGTGAGCCCGGCCAGGAAAATTCCGAAACCATCGAGACCGGCTCTCACGCGGCAGCACACGGCGGCTTCACGGCCATCTGCTGCATGCCCAACACGAAACCCGTCAACGACAATGCCTCCATTACTCGCTTCATCGTCGATCGCGCCAAAGCCTTTGGCCACGTTCGCGTTTGGCCCATCGGCGCCGCCAGCATCGGCAGCAAAGGCGAGTCCATCTCCGAAATCGCCGCCATGCGAGATGCCGGAATCGTGGCCGTCTCCGACGACGGCAAACCCATCGCCTCTGCGAAACTCGCCCGCCAGATCATGGATTATTGCCGCTCGCTGGACCTCCCGGTGATCGAACATGCCGAAGACGTTTCTCTCGCCGCGGGTGCAGTCATGCGCGAAGGAATTGCTTCCACTCGTCTGGGACTTCCTGGAATGCCTGCCGCCGCCGAATCCGTCTGTGTCGCTCGCGACGTCCAGGTCGCCGAACTCACAGGCGCGCACCTGCACATCGCCCATCTTTCCGCGAAGTCTTCTCTCGCCCAGGTGCGTTTCGCCAAGCAGAATGGTCTTCGCGTCACCTGTGAAGTCACGCCCCACCACTTCACGCTTATCGATGAAGATGTAACCTACGATTCCCGCTACAAAATGAATCCCCCGCTCGCCGCGCGTGAAGATCGCGAAGCGTTGGTCGAAGGCCTGGCCGATGGCACCGTCGATGCCATCGCCACAGACCACGCACCTCACGAGCCCGCAATCAAGGATGTGGAATTCGACAAGGCGCCGTTCGGCATCCTTGGGTTTGAGACAGCTCTCGGCCTCGCCCTCGAGCAACTCGTCCATTCCGGCCGCATCTCTCTCATGCGCATGATCGAACTCTTCACCATCGGCCCCGCTCGCGTTTTGGGCAAGGAGCGCAAGCTCGCCGTCGGCGAGCCTGCCGATGTGACCATTTTTTCGCTCGATCGTCCCTGGACGTATCAGGTCAAGGATTCTGTCAGCAAATCCCGCAACTCCCCGTTCGATGGACGCTCCTTCAAGGGCGGCCCCGTCGCCACGATCGTCGCTGGCAAAATCGTCTACAAACAATAACGCGAACCTTTCACGCTATCGGTGTCGACTCATGCGTTGCTTCAGCACTTCGCGATGCAAATCGCACTGCGAACGCCGTAGCCCGCCGGTGTTCGCAACCACCCGCCCGTCTTGCGTGAATTCGATGAACGCCTGCGATCCATCGTATTCAGGCCAGTTGGGCAACCCCTCGCCGTTCGGATTTCCGCGTTTCGCGAAATTCGTCCAGTAGTTCTCGATCAAATCGGCGAGCTGGTGATCCAGCTCTGCAAAGTTTCCAGAGATGTTTCCGCTCTTCGGGTAATACCCAAAAACGTAAGGCAAATCGGAGGAATGCACCGCACCTTCGGATTCCTGGCCTGGAATAGCGTGCTCGAACTGATATTCATAGGTGGGATGATGTGCCGCGCTGTGCCACTGCACCTCGGTTGTCACCGGGCATCGAAAGATCAAGTCGGCGAGCCACTGATTGCCTGCGGGACCATAGAGGGGATCCGTGGTGCCTTGGCCGCCGTCTGCCAACCCATAAAGCGCCAGGGCCTTCTGCGCCAAATTCCCCGTCACATTTTCGATCATGCTTCGCAATTCGTCCGGGGTGCCCGACATCCCGAATTCCCGGGTGGTCGAGCCAATGAGCAGGGGGACAGGCATCTCCTGACCCGATGCAAAAACCTCCGTTGGAGGACGCGGAATCACCCAGCCATCAATGTTCGGACCGACCAGCGAAGGCTCTTGGGGATCGGGGTTCGCCACGCTTTGCAGAAGCTCACCTGCGGACAGGTGGCGCAGGTACTTGATTGCTTCCTCCCCCGAAGGTGCCTTCCACAATGCTGCCAGTTTTTCCCCCGCCTGCTCGGATTCGGAAAGCGATGGAATGGTCGGGTTGATTGCCGCGCCACTCTCTGCAATGACCTTCTGGAACAGTCCTTTGGCCAGCGGAGACGTCATCAGCATGCTCGCGTCCTGGGCCCCGGCGGATTGTCCAAAAACGGTGATGTTCGCCGGGTCTCCGCCGAACTCTGCGATATTGTCGTGCACCCAACGAAGTGCGGCAATCTGATCCATCAGCGCATAATTTCCCGAAGCCTTATGCTCGGACTCTCGTGTCAGTTCGGGGTGCGCAAAGAAACCGAACACTCCCAGCCGGTAGTTGACGGTAACCAGCACCACGCCGTGCTGCACCAACGTCCCATCTTTATACAGGGGACTGGACGCCGTCCCACCCTCGTTCCCCCCTCCATGAAGCCAGAACATCACGGGCAAACGGGTCTTTGCCGGCCAGACGGGTGCAAGGACATTCAGAAAGAGGCAGTCCTCCTTGCTGGCCTCGGCAGCGCGTCTGTTCCAGTCACCGCGAAGCGGTTGTGCGCAGGGGGCTCCAAACGTGCCGGCGTCGCGCAGGTCTTTCCAGGATTGCGCTGGTACCGGCTCATGCCATCGCAGTTGGCCGACCGGCGCCTCTGCGTACGGAATGCCCAAAAACTCGGCCCCGCCCGAAGACCGCGGCACGCCTCGCACTTTCCCGCTCTTGGTGTCCACGACCAGGCTGTCGTCTGCCGGGAGACCAGCTGCGGCGCAGCACGAGAGCAACCCGAGGATCGCTGCGAGCACAAATGGGAAAGCCCTCTTCGGACGCGATCTGCACGCATGACCGGACCTCACCGCGGTGTCCTCCTCACATCGATTCCATCGAGCGCTTGGCTTTCTTATCCTTTTCCAAATCATGTTAAAGCTTTTCTCGCTCATGGTCTCGTTTCATTTCAGCAAATAACCATCTCGCCGCATCTCCGTGTGCTGCCAACACCGATGGTCTATATTTAGGGTTCGCCCATGCGTATTCTTGCTCACACTCGATTTTTTCTAGCTCTCTTGGTTGGACTGAGTTGTTGCCTGCCGTCTCGGGCTCAAACTGAGCAAATCCTCAGTTTTCAGAGCGACATTACTCTTCAGGACGACTCTACCCTCCAGGTCACTGAAACCATCGACGTGATCGCAGCCGGCAACCAAATCCGCCATGGCATCTATCGCGACTTTCCGACAGACTATCGCGATACGTTCAACAACCGCTACGTGGTCGGCTTCCAGATGCTCTCGGCCACGCGCGATTCCACTAACGAGCCCTTTCGCGTCGAGAACGTTTCGAACGGCAAGCGCATCTACCTCGGAGATCCCAACGCAATGGTCCCGCGGGGCCGTCATGTCTACACGATTACCTATACCACCAATCGCCAGCTCGGCTTGTTCAAAGACCACGATGAGCTTTTTTGGAATGTCACCGGCAACGGCTGGGTTTTCCCCATCCAGCACGCGAACGCTGCGGTACATCTGCCGGGCGCGATTCCCACCGAGCAAGTCAAACTCTCCGGGTATACCGGCGTCCAGGGTTCACATCAATCACAACTCGTCTCCGCCCTCGAAGGTACCGCGTTTCGATTTGCCACGACTCGTCCGCTCGGACCTCACCAAGGACTGACGATCCTCCTGACGTGGCCGAAGGGCTACTTCGTCGAGCCCAATTTCTCTCAAAAACTTGAATTTTTCTTCCGGGACAATCAGGACGCGCTCGTCCTGCTGAGCGGTTTTCTCGTTCTGTTCCTCTACTACCTGATTGCCTGGTCTGCCGTGGGCCGCGACCCCGCTCCGGGGGTCATTCTGGCTCTCTACCAACCGCCGCAAGATCTCTCTCCCGCGGCGATGCGCTATCTGCTGCGTATGGGTTTTGACAACAAAACTTTTGCGGCGGCCATCCTCGACATGGGCGTGCGTGGTTTCCTAACCATCAAGGAGCAAGCCGGCTCCTACACGCTCTACACCACCGGCAAATCGAGTGCTGTGCTCTCCCCGGATGAACAGCAGATTGCCGCGGCTCTATTTGCCGGTCGAGACCAGCTTTGGCTTCACCAGGAGAATCATCTGCAAATTGGTGCGGCTCTGAGAGCACTCCGGAAATGGCTGGCCGCCACCGAACAAAAAACCTACTTCGTCACCAACTCTCGCTACCTGATTGCTCCAGTCATTCTTTCGATCATCATCGCCGTGGCGTACCTTGTGGTCCTCGGAAAGGCTCAGGTCGTTGCCGCCGCTTTTCTGGCGCTCTGGCTCACCATCTGGACCATCGCCGTTTACGCTTTGCTTGTGAATTCGGCCACCGCCTGGAAGGCGGTTCTGCATTCGCGGGCGACCACCTTCAGTGGCGTCGTCGGTACCGGCAAGGCACTTTTCACCACATTCTTTGCGCTTCCTTTTGTTTTCTTTGAACTGATGGCCTTCTGGTTTCTCTTCAAGCTCACCTCTGTTTCGTTCGTGCTTTTCATCTTTGGCTCCGGCCTTCTCCATGCTCTATTTCTGCACCTCATGAAAGCGCCAACCTATGCCGGCCGGCGCCTTATGGATCAAGTCGAGGGATTTAAAACGTTTCTCGGCGCCGTCGACGGCGATCGCCTCAATCGCGCTGTGCCTCCCGAACAGACCCCCGCCGTCTTCGAAAAATTTCTGCCCTTCGCCTTGGCCCTCGACGTCGAACAGGATTGGGCGGAAAAGTTTTCCGGCATTCTCGCCGGAGCCGGAGCCGCTCCGGGCAGCCCCGCCCTGGCCTACACCCCTTCGTTCTATTCGGGTTCTTCCTGGAACAGCTTCGCGGGGACGAGCTTCGCCTCTTCTTTCGGCAGTTCGCTCACCTCGGCCATCTCTTCGTCAGCTACGGCGCCTGGTTCCGGGGGTGGGGGCGGGGGTGGAGGTTCCGGAGGAGGTGGCGGAGGAGGAGGGGGAGGCGGTTGGTAGGTTGGCCCGGTGCGTCCCTATCGGGTCGCGATTCTTTGCGTGCGGAAGGGGTCGCCTCGAGGCCACTTCACCTTATTCTTGGTTTTACAGTAGGGGCAAAGCGTACTCCGCTCGATCTCTTTCCCGAGCCCGGTGGATCCGACGACGCGCATTCCCCGCTGGCAATTCTTGCAACGAAAGACTTTTTGCAATGCTCCTCCTTGCCTGACCAGCTGAGCTCGGAGGTCCCCTCCAGACCCTGCGTTTTCTGACCTGTTCTTGCAGCCTTATCACTCGCTATCCCGCCTGAACCTCATCAAAAACTATAGCACTCGGGCTTGCTTGAAGCAGCACATACGACTCAAGAGGGCGATTTGTCCCGGATGGCGGCGAGGGCTTCGTGCAAGGTGTCAAAGATCCGCGTCGGCCCAATTGCTTCTGTAAGGTGATGGCGGTCCAGATCCGGCTTGAGGTCCGATTGGACGTGCGCAAAAACCAGTCCTGTGCCCATGGCAGAAAGGGCCACGAGGACTTCGCGTACTACCCGCGCTGCCGTAAAGTCCACGTTGGTAATGGCACCCGCGTCAACCATCATCCAATGCAGGGGGGACGGCGCAGAACCGGCGAGCATCCGCACCTCCTCCGAGAAATGGTTGGCATTCGCGTAGAAAAGCGGCGCGCCGAAACGATAAATCACCAGCCCAGGCTCAGTGAGGGCACCGGGCTCAACCGGCCTCAAGCACCAGATACCCTCACGGGTCTCGAGTACCGCCGTATGGGGTCGGTAGCTGTGCCCGACAATGCGGAACAGCGACAAGGTCATGGCGAGTAGAATGCCCTGTTCCACCCCCACAAATATCACCACCAACGCCGTCGTCACCGCCAGCGCGAATTCTCCTGGACTCTCCCGGCGAATCGCCGCGAGCGCGCGCAAATCGATCAGCCGCACCGCGATTGTAAAGACCACCGCTCCAAGGACGCATTCAGGGAGAAACTGAAGGGGATGAGTGAGGAAAAGCAAAACCAGCGCCACAACTCCCGCGGTTGTGAGGTGCGCCATCTGGTTTGTTCCGCCCGAACTTTCCACCATGCCGGTCTGCGTGGGGCTTCCATTTACGACGAACGTGCCGCTAAAGGCGGCAGCGGTATTGGCGGCGGCGAGGCCGATCAAATCGGAGTTTTCATCGTCCTGCTGGTGATGGCGCGTGGCATAGGCCCGCGAAGTCGCGGCGCTCTGTGCGACGATCATGACAAAGCAGGAAAGCGCCACGGGTACAAGCACCTCCACGTCTCTCCAGTTCAAATCCCCCAGGCCCAAGCGAGGCAAACCGCCAGGCACGGAGCCAAGAAGTTTCACGCCGTGCTGCCCCCAGTTGAAAAACGCGCTCGCCGCGATGGCACCCGCAACAGCAAAAAGCGGGCCTGGCCATTTAGGCGCGAAGCGCGTAAAGAGCAAGATGCACGCTACGACAGCAAACGAGATTCCCAACGTGAGCGGGAGCACCTGTGGCAATAACCGAAGCACTTCCATAAATTGCCCCAGAGTCCGCCGGCTGTGCACCTCGACACCGAGCATTTCACCGAGCACGGCGATGCCAACCTGAAAGCCAACTCCTGTCAGAAAACCAACCAGGACTGTTTGCGAGAGGAAATCCGCAAGGAAACCGAGCTTCAGCAGACGGGCCAGAAGAAGGAACACGCCGGTCAGCAACGCAACCAGTCCGGCCAGAGCGACATATCGCTCGCTACCGAGTTGTGCCATCCCGACAAGACTGCCCGCCAGTATCGCCGCTGTGGCGGAGTCGGCCGCGACAACCAGGAAGCGCGAGGAACCAAAGACCGCGAACGCAATCAGCGGAAGCAACAAGGTGTACAGGCCGGTGATCACGGGTGTGCCGGCGATCTTAGTGTAGCCGAGCGACTGCGGAATATTCATGGCCGCCAGCGT
This sequence comes from Candidatus Acidiferrales bacterium, assembly GCA_963709675.1. Lineage (GTDB taxonomy): Bacteria > Acidobacteriota > Terriglobia > Acidiferrales > UBA7541 > Acidiferrum. The sequence continues at coordinate 478,747 of CAVPWW010000006.1, read as the reverse complement.
TATTCCGGCCAGTACGTTCCTCGGTACTTCCGACCATTGGAACGGGCGCAGCCCTTCGAACAGTGGCATGCGATTCGCGGAAGCAGATCGAGCGCTAGGGCGCTTAGGCATGAAGAGACTTCCCCTTGGGAAACGTACTGCGGCAACCCCCGCCCAGAGTTTCAAACAAATGTGAGTTCCGTCGGGAAATGCTGCGCGAGTCTGACGAGAGAGTAGCAACTGCAAGGACTTGGCTCAAGACTCGATCTGACATTTCCGGCCAGATGAGGAGGCTCGAGGAGTCCTAGCTCCTTTCCGTCGCAAATATAGAGCATCGTAGTGCCTGTTTGTGAACTTTCGTTTGGCTGTGCAACGTTGCAGTGTAGCTTTTCCTGTTGATGCCGCGTCTGAAGAAAGTAAGGAGGCAGCGTGATCCAACTTCGACATCGGCAACCAAGTTTGTGGCACAGCGGGCTGGCCAAGGACATCGAAGATTTGTGGGAACCCTGGATGAAAGAAGTAGATCAACTTCTGGAAGACGCAGCGCTGGTCGAGAGTGTGTACGATGCGCAAGGAAAGCGCCATGCGAAGAGCCGTACGCGTGGCCGAAACCAAACACCGGCGGAAGTGGCGCTTCGGCTGCTGATTTTGAAGCATGTGCGGAACTGGAGTTACGACACGCTGGAGCGAGAAGTACGGGCGAATCTGGTCTATCGCGCGTTCACACGCATAGGGGATGAGAAAGTACCGGATGCCAAAACGCTGGCGCGGTTGGGACAGGCCATCGGGCCGGAAGTAATCGGAGAACTGCACGAACGGTTGATGGAGTTGGCGCGGGAACACGGCGTGGTGCAAGGACGGAAGATGAGGGTAGACACCACGGTGGTGGAGACGAATGTTCACTATCCGACCGACAGCAGTTTATTAGGAGATGGAGCGCGCGTGCTCACGCGAACCATGAAGAAGGTAGAGAAGGCTACCGGCGGGCTGAAAAAGCGGATTCGTAATCGGATGCGCAGTGTAAACAAGAAGGTGATGGCGATCGCCTTGGCGGGGCGGCGGAAGGGGCCGGAGGGTGAGGAACGGCGTGTCGAGCGATATCGGGAACTGGTGAGTCTAACGCGCAAGATAGTGCATCAAGCGGAAGGAGTGTTGGAAGAATTGCAGCATCTTCCTCGGCACCGGCAAGCGCGACTGAAACGATTCCGGGAGATTTTGCAAACGATAACTGGGCGTGTGCGCCAGGTGGTGCGGCAAACCAAGGCGCGCGTGTTTCAAGGAATTACCCAGTATCCGCATAAGATCGTGAGTCTTTTCGAGCCGCACACGGAAATCATTCGCAAGGGGAAGGCCAGCAAGCCAAACGAGTTCGGGAACATGGTTAAGGTACAGGAAGCCGAGAACCAGATCATCACGCACTACGAGGTGTTCGCCGAACGTCCAGAGGATAGCCGACTCCTGGTTCCCGCGGTCGAACAACATCAGCATTTGTTCGGGCGTGCACCGCGAATGATCGCTGCCGACGCGGGGTTCTACAGTCTAAAGAATGAAAAGGTCATCCAGGAAATGGGAGTGACGCGCGTCGCGGTGCCGAGTCGGAATACCAAAAGCAGCGAGCGGAGAAAGCTGCAGAGAACGCGCTGGTTCCGCGCAGGGCAGCGCTGGCGGACCGGATGCGAAGGCCGCATCAGCGTGTTGAAGCGTCGTCATGGATTGAATCGCTGCCGGTATCGAGGCTTTGAGGGAATGCAGCGATGGGTCGGCCTTGGGGTGCTCGCGGACAACATCATTCAGATAGGCCGCTGCCTCACCGTGCAACGGGCCTAAAAGTTGTGGCTGCCCTGGCTCGAGACGCGAACGGGTCGAGCGATCGAAATCGGCATACAAGCCGCTAGACACGACCTGTAAAGATTGATTGGCTCACTCAGAATTAACTATTTTGCGACGGAAAGTAGCTCACACTCGGCGGCATCTGCCTTCTAGTGCGCGGCCGGCTCCGCCGCAGGATGCAGTCCGTGTTGCGGAACCTCGTGGGTTCCCCGGGCCAATGGCTCGATCTTCATTCTATAAAAATGGTCCAGCGGCACGCGCCCCTTCCCAACCGGGTATGCTTTCTCGATCGCCTTCATCACATAGGCTTTCGCCAGAGTGGCCGCTTCCACAAGCCCTCTTCCAGCCGCCAATTGCGCCGCGAGCGCCGAAGCAAACGTGCATCCAGTTCCGTGCGTGCTCTCCAATTTCACTTTATCGCCACTCAATTGGTGCATCTCTTTACCGTCGAACACCACGTCGGTGGCCTTCTCCATGTGGCCACCCTTCACAATCACCGCTTTCGCGCCCATTTCCACGAGCTTCTGTGCCGCCGTCTCCATGTCCGCAACGTCCTTGATCGTTACTCCGGTCAGAATCTCCGCCTCCGGAACATTCGGCGTAACTACGCTCGCGCGCTTCAGCAACTCCGTGGCCACGTATTTCATCCCGGCCGCATCCAGCAGCTCCGAATCGCTCGACGATTTCATTAATGGGTCAAGCACCACATGCGCGAATGCATGCGCATCCAGAAATTCACTCACGACCACGGCGTTGCCGCGATTTCCCAGCATTCCGATTTTTACGGCCGCAATCTCGCAGTCCTTCATCAGCACTTCTAATTGTTCCCGCAATTCCGCGCTTGGCGTATTGTGGACCGCCTCAACTACCTGTGTGTTCTGCACCGTCAGTGAGGTGATGGCCGCGACTCCGTAGCACCCGTGGGCCGCGAAGGTCTTCAAATCCGCCGCGACACCGGCGCCGCAACTCGGATCGAAGCCCGCAATCGTCAGCAGAATAGGAGGCACCGCAATTCCTTGTGCATGAAGATGACTCATGATCGTCTGTCTTTCGCCTCGTTCCGTGAAGAAAATAGCCGGTCACGCTCACCGATGCGAATTTTTCTCATTCGCACCGGAAAACGCCCGGCACTTGCGAATGTACGCGCACTCATTTTTCTCCGCAAGGAAATTCTCAGGCGCAGAGGCAACGCCTTCACGCGGGAGGAAGAGTGCGGAATGCCCCAGCTTAAATGATGAAGTCAGGTGTTTACCCGAGCGGGTGAATCCGTCGTTTCACGGGAACAGCCCGCGAACCAGCGTCGCTTCCGCCACTCGGCCTACCGCCACGGTCATGGCCGCCGCGCGTGGCGGCACGTGGTGTTTTCGCATCGCTTCCAACATATCGTGGAACGACCGCACCATAATCTTCTGCAGGCGCACATTGACCTCTTCGGAGTCCCACAGCAGGCCTTCCTGGTTTTGCACCCATTCGAAGTAGCTCACCGTGACGCCGCCGGCATTGGCAAGAATGTCCGGCAAGACCGTGATGCCGCGCCGCGCCAAAATTTCGTCCGCGTGCGGCGTGGTCGGCCCATTCGCCGCTTCCGCCACGACGCGTGCCTTCACCGATTCTGCGTTCTGCAAGGTAATTACGTTTTCGAGCGCTGCTGGAATCAGGATGTCGCACTTCATGGTCAACAGATCATCATTCGAAATCCGCGAAGCTCCCGGCATCCCCACCACGGTTCCGGAGCGCTCCTTGTAGCGGATTGCCTTGATCGGATCGATGCCGCGGGAATTCGTTACACCGCCGCGCGTATCGCTTAGCGCGATGATTTTTGCCTTCTTGTCCGCCAGAAGCCGGGCGGCAGTCGCACCGGCGTTCCCGAAACCCTGAACTGCCACACTCGCCCCACGCAGCGAAATCTTCTTCATCTTGCAGGCTTCTTCCACCACGTAGACCAAACCCTGCGCCGTGGCCTCGGCCCGCCCCAATGACCCACCGATGGAAATCGGCTTCCCGGTCACCACGCCCGGTATCGTGTGGCCTCTCATCATGGAATACGTATCCATGATCCAGGCCATCGTCTGAGCGTCGGTATACACATCCGGCGCGGGAATATCCTGGTCTGGACCGATCAACGGCAAAATCTCACTTGCAAACCGCCGCGTCAGGCGCTCTAACTCGCCTTTCGACATTCGCTTCGGATCGCAGATCACACCACCTTTCGCTCCGCCGAACGGAACGTTCACCACGGCCGTCTTCCACGTCATCCAAGCGGCCAAGGCCTTCACTTCATCCAGCGTCACATTCGGATGGAAGCGGATTCCGCCCTTACCGGGTCCTCTGGCAATGTTGTGCTGGACGCGAAAACCCGTAAGCACCTTCACCTGCCCGTTGTCCATCTTCGTCGGCAGGGACACTTCCAGTATGCGCTTGGGCGTCCGCAACACCTGGCGCAAGCCGGGATCCAGCTTCAGCACTTCCGCGGCGATATCAAACTGAATCTGCGCGATGCGAAATGGATTTAACTCCTCCCGCGGAGCGATTCGCGGCACCATCGGAGGTGCGCTTAAGGTGCGGTTGAGAACTGGGGGTTTTGCGACCGTGGCCATTCGCTTCGGTCCTTTCCTTTGTGCTAAGTCTCTCTACTTGCGTCGAGCCGGGCCCGGGTTCATTTCTTTCATCTGTTACTGGCGCAGTACGCGCTGGCGGAAATTTTCTGTGCCTCATTCAAATACTTGTCGCGGCACTCCGCGGAGCAGAAGTGCAGCATTTCCCCACCCTGCTTCAAGGGCAACGCGAGACCTTCGGCCACATGCATTCCGCAAATCGGATCGCGCACGAGCTTCTGGTTCACGGCGTCGTTCGGCACATCCACCGAAGGCTTCGAACCGACGTTGCCGCTGACCATTTTGCCGACAATTCTCTGCAGAATTGCCACAGCCGAGGAAACCACCAGAAGCCAGAACAGGTACTTCAGCACGCGAGCAATAATTGTCATTTTAAGGATCTCTTCCGCGGCCGGCCGCAATTCAGTTCCATTTGCCGTGCAGGCAGCGTTGAGCCGAGTGTATGCAGGGCTTCTCAGGGAGTCAAACGAAAAGCTGTAATTTCAAGGGGTTGCGCGGCGTATCGGTTTCCGCATGGGCCAGAAGAGAAGCGCCCAGCCGCTGCCTAACTAACACATTATAAGTAACTTAGATTGGCTTTGGCATGCAACCGCTCAAGCTATTTAACCCCCGAGGGAATTCGCTCAATGCCCATATAGGGCCGCAGCTGTTCGGGAATGAGGATCGATCCATCCGCTTGTTGATAATTCTCCACGATGGCAATCCACGTGCGCCCAACCGCCAGGCCGGAGCCGTTCAATGTGTGCACGAATTCGCTCTTTCCTCCCCCCTTCGGTTTAAATCGTATGCCCGCCCGCCGCGACTGAAAGGCCTCGCAATTCGAGCACGACGATATTTCACGGAATTCGTTGCTCGATGGCAGCCAGACTTCCAAGTCATACGTCTTCGCCGAGGCAAAACCCATGTCTCCTGTACAAAGCAACACGGTGCGGTAATGGAGTCCGAGCTTTTGCAGGATGGTCTCGGCGTTGCGGACCAGGGCTTCGTGTTCTTCGTAGCTCTTTTCCGGATGGGTGAACTTGAACAGTTCCACCTTTTGGAACTGGTGCTGCCGCAAGATTCCTCGCGTGTCTTTTCCTGCGGCACCCGCTTCGGAGCGAAAACATGCCGTCCACGCAGTCACGCAAATGGGAAGTTGCTCCTCGTTCAGCGTGGCCTCCCGGTACAGATTATGTAGCTCGACTTCCGACGTCGGCGTCAGCCAGAAATCCGTATCCTGCAGCTTGAACAGGTCCGCCGCAAACTTCGGCAATTGCCCTGCGCACATCAAGGAAGCTGTATTCACCACAAACGGGGGCAGAATCTCCGTATACCCGTGCTCCCGGGTGTGCACGTCCAGAAAGAAATTCGCCAGCGCCCGTTCCAGCCGCGCTCCCCAACTTTTATAGACCGCGAATCGCGCACCGGTGATCCGCGCCGCCGCTTCCAGGTCCAGAATTCCAGCGTTTTCACCCACTTCCCAATGTGGTTTTGGTTGAAAATCAAATTTCCGGGCAGTCCCCCATCTCCGTACTTCCTGGTTTCCCTCGGCCCCTTTGCCGTACGGCACGCTCTTGTCAGGAATATTCGGAATGGTCAGCAGAAACTCGCGCTGCTTGGCATCTCGTTCGCTGACGCGTTCGTCCACCTGCTTGATCTTCTCGGAAAGCTGCTTCATTTCCCCAAGCAGTGCGTCGGCGCTTTCCTTGGCCTTTTTCAGGCGGACGATTTCATCGCTGGCTTTATTCCGCTGCGCTTTTCGCTCCTCGTTTTCCCGGATCAACTCGCGCCTCTCTTTATCGAGCGCGCGGAAGCCGTCGAGGTCCAGTGTCGTGTTGCGCAGTCTCGCCATTTCGGCGAATTCGTCCAGATGATCGCGGAAATAATTCAAGTCATGCATGGTTTTAAGAGCATAGCGTAGGCGACTAGGCACTGGCCAGTGATCCCGAGCAGGGGGTCAGTTCCACGCCTGGCCCGTGTTTCCTTGTGGCCTTCTGGTACAGGTACGAAAGTGCCAGCGTTGAGTACTCCCTCGATTGAACCTTCCAGCCTAGTGACCGGTTCTGCCTCCTTCGGCACAATCGTCTACGTTATCGGGAGTTCAGTTCGGCCTCCGGAGTGGCGGAATGATCATAGCGATCTTGCTCCTGTGTGTTGTTCTACTGCTGGCGAGCGCAGTCGAACAACCTGCCACCCCAGAGAAGGATTGATCTTCCGAAAGTAGTCCCTCCATCCCCCACGCCCGAGCGGCCGGCACCCCCACCGGCCGCTCACTTTTTTTTTGGCCGCCCGGTTTCGCGCTCCTGGTCATAGAACCAGTGCGGGCCCGCAGCCTCATTTAGGGACTTTTGTGCGGTCCTATTGGAGATAGGTGGGAGAAATAAAAAAGGGGGCCGGTGCAAGCCCCCCTATATTTGATCTGACCCCCCAATAACCGGAACTCAGTCGAGGTTGAGTTCCAGCCACCCCGGGAAGCCAAAGTCACGAATTGCAGCTATAGAATGCACGCCGTTTGCCAAGTGTGCGCATTCCCCGTCTATTCCTGTAAAGTTATGATAAACAATACGTTAGTGAACTAATCGGGATCTCAGGCTCGAACCGTACGGCAGAGAATCTACAAAATCCCACAGACTCCTACAGGTTTTCTACAGTCTTTGGAAATCGATTCCCTCATTCGGCACAAATCGTTAAATTTCTCATCAGTCACAAAAACGTTATTCCAATCTTCCGCTCACGCTCCGATGGCTCCTTGCAAAGCCTCTGCTATGGATTTCGCAAAACGGTCCACGTCCCTCTGGTGCTCTGCCTCCACCATCACGCGCGCGAGTGGCTCGGTCCCGGAATAGCGCAGCACGACGCGTCCGTTCTCGCCGAGCGAGGCCTGTGCTTCCGCCAGGGCCCTGGCCACTTCGGGAAGCGACTCCAACGGCGGTTTTGCCTTCACTTTCACATTCACGATCACTTGCGGATAGTCCTTCAACCCCTCCACCAGCGATTCGAGCGGACCACTCATGGAAACCAGCGAGGCAATCTTGACCGCCGTGAGCAGCCCATCCCCCGCAGGACTGTCATCCAGAAAAATGATATGCCCTGATTGCTCGCCTCCGAGGTTATTGCCCGATTTCAGCATCTCTTCGAGCACATAACGGTCGCCCACCGCCGCTCGTGCCAGCGAAACACCCTCGCGCGCCAGTGCCCGCTCGAGCCCCAGGTTCGACATGGAGGTCGCTACCACCCGCTTTTGCTTCAACGTGTTTTGGGAATTCAGATGACGCGCCACAGCCAGCAACACGCCGTCGCCATTCACAATCCGCCCATTACCACTTACAAACAGCGCGCGATCGGCGTCTCCATCAAACGCCACCCCCAATCGCGCCCTTTCCTGCCTAACACGCTCCTGCAGCCCATCCAGATAGAGCGAGCCACACCGTGCATTGATGTTTCGCCCGTCCGGACTCACGCCCATCGCCACCACGTCCGCGCCCAACGACCGGAACAGCTCTGGCCCCAATTGATACGCAGCTCCGTTCGCACAGTCCAGTACCATTCGGTAGCCTGAGAGCTTCGCACCGGGCAGAACATGACTTTTCAAAAATTCCAGATATTCCATGTGCAGAGCATGATTTGCAACCAGCCCGGGACGTTCCCCTCGAAACGGTTGACCTTTCAGCTGAAAAATACGCGCCTCGATCTTCTCCTCTTCGGCATCGGGGAACTTCATTCCTGCATGCGAGAACAACTTCACTCCGTTGTCATGATAAGGATTGTGCGAGGCAGAAATGACCACACCAGCTTGGAAATCGTTCTGGCGCACCAGGCACGCCACTCCAGGTGTCGTAATCACACCCGCAAATTCGGTGCTGGCACCCGCCTTCTGCAGCCCGGCAACCAGCAGCGCCGCGATGTGCGGACCCGATTCCCGCGTGTCCGTCCCAATCAGGACGTGCGCCGAACCGTGCTCCATTTTTAAATATTCGCCCAGTCCTCGCCCCGTGGCGTAGAGCGTGGCGTCGTCGAGAGGAGGTATGCCGGGGATCCCCCGGATTCCGTCGGTACCAAACAGTTCTTTGGCCATAGTCTTCGGGGCAGTCTAACACAGCCTTCCCGCGGCCTTCTTACAGTTGTCGCTCCCCACGTTCTCTTCCGGTTACGTCTCAGAGCGACGTTTCTCTTTATTAACCACGCATGACATTCGTGCAAGCTTGTCCCAGGAAACCCCTGAGTATGCTACCGTGGTCGGGCAGAGGGGTGTCTCTTGTCCACAACGGAAACGCCGCCGGCGGCTCTTCGCATTTCCGCTACGTCGACCAGCCTGCGCATTCTGGCGGGAGCTGTTGTGCTTCTCTTCTTTTATTATGCCGCCGGTGTCGTCATCACTTTGTTGCTCTCCGTTCTGCTCGCTTATTTTCTCGATCCGGCTGTCGAACTTTTGGAGCAGATCCGCATTCCGCGCACCATAGGTTCACTGATCATGGTCCTGCTCTTAATCGCGGTGATTGGTGCCATGGGGTACGGCTTGTGGGTGCGCAGCTCGGACTTCGCAGCGAATTGGCCCAAGTATCGCGACATCCTTCGCGAAGCCACGGGCGCCGTGCAAGGCAGACTCAGCGGGATTGAAGGCAGCGTCAATGACCTGACCGCTCCCACCGGGGCTGCCAAGCAGGTCGCCCCGACTGCCGACACGAGTACTGTGCATACGCTCTTTCTTCGCGGCATCGGTTCGCTGTACGCCCTCGTTCTTGAGGGTACCTTCGTTCCTTTCCTGGTCTTCTTCATGCTCGCGGGAAAGCGCGAAGCTTGGCATTCCACTTTGCAGCTTTTTCCGATCTCACGGCGAACCCAAGTAAAGGAAACTCTTGACGATTTGAGAAATGTTCTTCGGGACTATCTCATCGGCATGACTGTCGTTACCTTGGTCGTCATCGCCTGCAGCAGCATCTTTTTCCTTGCCATGGGTTTCGACTATCCGGTCCTTGCCGGTATTGCTTCCGGCCTTTTCAATATGGTTCCTTACCTTGGCGCGGTCCTTGCCTGGATTCCGGGCTTCTTCCTGGCAGTCCTCAAATGGAAGGCGGTCAGCCACTTTGGCATTATCGCGGTTGTGCTTACCGGCATTCATATCGTGGCCCAGAACCTCATCGCCCCTCAACTTGTCGGCCGTCAGGTGCAACTGAACGCCGTAGCCATTACCATCTCTTTGCTCTTCTGGGGCTGGGTGTGGGGCGGCATGGGACTGATCCTGGGTATTCCCATTACAGCTGCTCTTCGCGTCATCTGCGACCACACGGAGTCCTGGAAGCCTGTAGCACGCTGGCTCAGTGCTTGACCATTCGTTTTCTTCTTCATGTCACTGGAGTGTCGCATGAATACCTTTCGCTTGCCCTGTGCTGGACTTCTCTTTTTGTTCCTAACGCTGTTCCTCGGGTGCCACTCGGCTTGCGCTTGGGGATGCAAAGGCCACCAGACGATTGCCCTGATCGCCGAAAAACAGCTCACCCCCGAGGCCCGTCAATTCATCGAAAATCTGCTCAGAGAAAATCCGATTGATCCGCAGCTGAAACGCTACTGCGGAAATGCGACACGCGATGTCATGGCCGATGCTTCCACATGGCCCGACGATATCCGCGGCAATGCCAAGAATGGGCCTTGGCACTATATCGACATCCCGCGCGGCGCTCCGCGCGGCCCGCTGGCTCAATTCTGCGGCAGCGGTGGTTGCATCACCCAGGCAATCGCCGATCAACTCGCCATTCTGAAAGATAAGAGCGCCGATCCGCGCCTACGTGCTGACGCGCTGCGCTACATCATCCACTTTGTCGGTGATCTCCACATGCCCCTGCATGCGACGACGAACAACGATGAGGGTGGCAACTGCGTTCCATTGCGCTACTTCCGTCGACGTCCGCAAGAACACCATGACTCCTTCACACCCAATCTTCACGCTCTATGGGACACCGCTATCCTCGAGCGGGATATGGAAGGCGCCGAACCCCCCGAATATGCGGAGTATCTTTTGGAAGGTTTCTCCTCAGATTTCGCAAAATGGCAAACGGCCGGGATTCACATCGACGACTGGGCCTGGGAGAGCCACGACCTCGCCGAATCCATTGTGTACGGAGCGTTGATTCCCAAAGTTCCCGTGGAAACTCCAGCAACCGTGCATTCCTGCGCCGACGCCGACAACATCGGGCAACGCATGCTGCACCTGAATATTTTCGCCGGTCAGAACTATCAGGAAGCCGCTGCCCCTGTTGTCCAGGAGCGCATTGCCCAAGCAGGTGTGCGCCTGGCGATGATCCTTAACGAAGCTGCTCGTTCTCTCCAGCCCTCCAACTAGCGCCGCTGCAGCTCAGGGTTAGTCCTCGGGCCTGCGACTCTTGTGTTCCCACTGTCTGACTTTGCCGCTTGAAGTAAAATAACGGCTCAATTTCCCAGGAGGCCTTCATGAGCAACGAAGCGCTCGTTCTCGCTCTTCTCGACGAAGCATTCTCGAAAAAAACCTGGCACGGCCCCAATCTTCGCCAAGCCATCAGAGGCGTCACGGCGAAGCAAGCGGCCTGGCGTCCCGCGCCCCGCGGCCACAACATTTGGGAGGAAACTCTTCACGCAGCGTATTGGAAGTACGCCGTGCGCCGGCGCCTCGAAGGCGGTAAGCCCGGGTCTTTCACTTTAAAAGGGAGCAATTTCTTCCCCCGCCCGGAAAAGGGAAGGGCCACGGAAGCGGCGTGGCGCGCTGATCGAACCATTCTGGAGAATGAGCATCGCGCCCTGGTTCTGACCATCCGCAAAATTCTCAAATCTCCCCACGCCAAAAAGCATCTTCCCATGCTTTACGGCATAGCCTTTCATGACGTCTATCACGCAGGCCAAATTCGTATGCTCCGCCGCCTGCAGGAACGCTAAGCAATTTCCGCGATCCCGCTTCTTTCAGATCGTGCGCAGAACCCGCACCAGGGCCGCCACATCCGCAGATTCTTGGAACAAGCGGATGGCTGCCAATCCCGCAGCACCGGCCGTCAGGCACTCGCCGGCGTTCTGCATCGTGATTCCACCGATCGCTATCACGGGGATGGACAGGCTCCTGCATACGTTCGCAAAGCGGTCCACTCCCTGCGGATGCCCAAACGCAACCTTGGATGGTGTGGCGAACACCGGCCCAAAAATTACATAATCCGCACTATTCGCTGCCGCCGCCTGAGCCGATTCAAGCGAATGCACGGACACTCCCACCAAAAATTCCCGGCCCATATTCTTCTCTTTTACGAAGCGCCTTGCTTCCTCGACGGAGATGCTCCGTTCCCCCAAATGCACACCGCTCGCACCCACTGCCGTCGCCACATCCAGCCGGTCATTGACCACAATCCGGCACGAGGGGGGGATTCGACGTATGGCCTCGCCCGCCAGCGCCGCCAGTTCGCGTCCAGAGAGATCCTTCTCACGGATCTGGATCCAGTCGACGTCCGCTCGCGCGGCGCTTTCCATTTTTTCCAACAGCAGACGTGTTTGTTCCTCGCCGGAGCCGGCCAGTGCCTTCCGGTCGGTCACATAGCACACCTTCATCTTACGGATTGGAGGGGGGAGGGACACGAGCGGCCGCCGGACGCGAGTTGAACATTCCAAATGCCACGAAAATATCCAAGACACCGATACCGCTGACGATTCCGCGCAGAGACGGATTGAGGACGAACGGCATCAGCCTCGGGAAATGGCTCAAGAAGTAGTTCTGCTCCCAGAAGGTAGACCACGGCAGGTACAGCAGCAGCGCGCCCATTTCAAACAACAACACAACCGTTAATGCACGCAGGATCCGGTTCATTATCCCTGGGGTGTACCCTGGCCGACTGTGGGCAAGAGGTCAGCGTGCCGGTTTTTGGAGCGAGGCGATTCGTTCCGCCACGTCGCGATAATCAATATTGACCGCGTAGACCTGAGAGAAACTCTTTAGTGCCGCTTCCAGATCCCCGGCCGACTCTTGTGCCACTCCCAAATCATACCGCAACGCCAGTTTACTTTCCGAATCGAGCCCCGGCGTAGTCAGCGCTCTCTCGTACCAGATTGCCGCGATGTCCGGCTGGCCCTTTTCCATGAACGCCAGCCCCAGCAGCGTGCTGCACTGCATCGCGTACCGGAATGCTTTTCCTCGGTCGTTCGCCTTGGCGACTTTCTGGAATTCTCCAATGGCCTCTTCCAACAGACCCATTTCCCGAAACGCAATTCCCAGGTTGTAGTGGGTTTCCAGGTCTTCATCCTCCGCACCCATCTCGCCGAGTTCGGCACGGAACTCGTCAAACACTTCCTTCAAGGGCCCGGATTCGGTGCTTGCCGCAACCGTTTCCTTCGCCGGCTCTGCTGCCGCTTCTTGAACCGGTTCGCTCGGCTTCGACAGTGCGGGCGTCAGTTCGTCCAAGCCCAATTCGTCGATCTCTCGGGCAAGGTCTGAAAGGAATTGGTCTGACGAGAACGCATGGCTCGGAACAGGCTCGGCAACTTTTTCTTCCTTTGATTCCGCAGGCACAGCATCTTTCGCCGGCTCCGGCGTCTTGGCCGGCGGGAGCTGCGACAACATCTCGTGTGCCGGAATCACTTCCTCTGGTTCCAGCACGAGTTCGAATTCCTGGTCCAGTTCTATTTCTGGTTGTGGCGGTGGCGCCTCCGGTAAAGCGGCTTGTGGCTCCTCCAGTGCAGGCTCATGTCCTTCCGCAGCAACTTCGGCATGTTCGGGAATGGGTAGCGCGGTTGGTTCCTCTTCCGGCAACAACGCTTCGGCGTGCTGCTCGATCTCCTCTTCCACGGGGGTGGTTTCCTGGGCATGGACGGGCGGCTCTGCCGGCACATCCGCGATCGGAGCGGTCCAGTCTTCCGGATCTACCGCTTCCACGGGAACATGGAACTCCTCGTGGCCTGTATCATCGTACGCAGCCACAAGCGGTTCCATCGCTATCGCTTCCGGCGGCACATCCTCGGACTTTTCTTCCTCGACCACCAGATCCGGCAGCTCAATCTCCTCCGCCTCAGGTACCGCCGGTCGAGGTGCAACCACGGGAGCCGCAGCCACCGGCGCAGGTTCCTTCGTCTCTTCGAGCAGGGATGCCCACTCTGCCGAGAGGTCGACTTCTTCCGACGCAGCGGCAACCTCCGGAGCAGTTTCTTCCGCAATCTCGATTTCCGGAACCTCTGCCTCTGCCGGATTTTGCGGGACTTCTTCGGTTTGTGCCACGGTTTCGCTGGGGACCGCCGCAACTTCAACGGCCTCGGCGTCCGTCTTTGCGGCATGCACTTCCTCGACCGGGACAGTCTCGACCGGCTGCGGCATGGCTGCCGCGACGGCCGCTGCGATTTCTTCGTCGTTCAGGCCAGCCGCGCGCTGGAAGCGACGTCGCAATTCGCCAAAACGCTCGCTGCTTCGCAAATCTCCCCTGCTCGAGTGAATATGTTCGAGTTGCGCAGCCAGTTCCGCCGTTCGCCGGTCGTCGCCTGCTCCCAACACGAAGTCCAACAATTTTTCTAGTGTAGGAGTGTGCGTCGGCGCCCGTCGCAAGATCGCTTCCAACAATCCTATGGCCTTCTGCGTCAGCCCGTAGCTGGCAAATAGATCCACGTCGGTGAGCGACTGGGCGATAAACTTTTGTGTCTCTTCGTCGAGTTCCGGCTCCCCCGGCGACGTCGCCGGCGTTTCCGACGCAGCGACAGTCGACACTTCTTCGAAGTCCGGGCGGATCTTGGGTGCCGGCGCTTTCGGTAGCTCCGGCTGCAAATCGTCAGTCACCACCACGATATCCGCCGGCGGCGTGGCCTCCTCCTCCACCATCCCGAGCTTCTTCAGAACGTCGTTTAGTTTCCTCTTGGCTGGCTCGCTCTCCGGTTCGCGGTCCACCAATTGTTGGAAAACGTCCTTGGCCCGGTCCAGCTTCCCGGAGGCCACCAATGCGTCACCCAACTGGGCCAGCGCGTCCGGCATGCGGAAAGAATCGCTCGTTCTTCCGTAGGTATCCACCAGCCATTCGAGCGGCTCCAGCCTTCCCGGCAACCGCGTGGCCAGCTCATTTAGAAGATGCGTGACTCCTTCGTGTTCTCCGGCGTCGATCATCGGGATACGAATGCGCGAGAGCAAGCTCATCGCCCGCTCCGCCTGCCCCGATTCCATCAGCACTTCCGTGACTTTCTGCGTGGCGCCAAAGTTCTTTTCATCCGACGAGAAAATTCGCAATGCCAAACCCGTCGCTTCGTCCCACTTGGCGTTCTTCAGGTACAAATCCAACAACAGTTCCGCCGGCTCGCCGCCCTTTTCAAGGTCCGGCACTCGCTCCAGAATATCCGCGGCCTTTGCAACATTGCCGACCGTCGAAAAGGCTCTGGCCTTCACGATCAACGCATCCAACTGTTTTGGGTTGATCTGCAGGGCTTTCTCGGCCAGCTTCTCGCATTCCGCGTGGTCGCCGCGTGCCAATGCCCGCTGTGCCGCCGAAACATACGTCTCTAGCGCTTCTCCGGATTGACCCATGGCCTGGTACAAATCTGCCAGCCGCACCTGGATTCGCAGGTTATCCGGCTCCGCGGACAGCAATTTTTTCAGCAAGGAGATTGCTTCCGGCTGGCGGTTGTTCTTCAAGTGCAACTCCGCCAGTTGTAAGAACAGCGGGCGCGCCTCGCTCATCACTCCCTGTTGCACGTACAGGTCTGCCAGTTTCTCCAGCGGCCGGATCTCTTCTGGCGCAAGCTTGGCAATTCTCTTGTAAACGGCAATTGCTTTGGTGAGAAAACCATCACTGACGAAGAGTTGCGCGAGTCGTTCGAAGTAATCGATGGCCTGAATGGTCTCGCCCTGACGGATGTAAAGCTCACCGATGGTCATCAAAGTGACCTGGTCGCGTGGTTCATACTTCAAGATCTGCTGGTATTCGGCGATGGCCTGGGCCACCTTCCCTTGATTCAGCAGTTTCTGTGCGGCTTCGACGAACTTACTTTTGTTATAGGCCATGCGCTATGAACGACAGCTCTCCCACCCAAGCCATCGCGACTTTCTCCTGGACGCAGTGCAGGCGCTGAGACTTCTGCAACCCTACCTTTTTCACGCTACGCCCTGGCCGGAGGGCCGTCAATCAAAGCGCAGGAGATTGTGAGCAGGCAGTTATCCCCGTAGCTGATAGGAAACCTATGGGCGAATACACAGCGAAAGAGAGATTCGGCCTTTTCACCCTCCGGGTACGGGCTATTTTTTTGACAGGCTGGTTCTAGGACTAGGTTGCTCCGTGTGCCCTCGGCCAAAGTTCGAGCGGCAAAGCCTCTTGCACAGCTCCTGCCGCCCAGCATCCCGCCTCACGCACCGGAGCAAACGAATGCCGGTGAAGCGGCGTCGGTCCATAGAGCCGCAGAGCCTCCAAATGATCTGGCGTGCCGTATCCCTTGTGCCGCGCCAGGCCGTAAAGCGGGTACACCGCGTCCCACTCTTCCATCCGCGCGTCGCGGTGCGTTTTCGCCATGATCGATGCGGCAGCGATGGAGATGCTCTTTGCATCTCCCTTAATTAACGATTTCTGCTCGATCAGAACATCCAGTTGCATCGCATCGATCAGCAGGTAATCCGGCGGGATCGAAAGTTGCTGAAGCGCTGCGGTCATCGCCTGCCGGCTGGCTTGATAGATATTCCAGGCATCAATACGCTGCGCATCGATTTCGGCCACCGCCCACGCCAGGGCATAGTCGCGGATGCGCTCCGCCAATTCGTTTCGGCGCTCCGGCGTCAGCTTCTTTGAGTCGTCCAGACCGACAATTCTCCGTTTGGGATTCAGGATCACTGCAGCGGCGACAACCGGACCGAACAGCGCGCCGCGCCCGGCTTCATCGAGACCCGCAATGCGCGTCCAGCCGAGCTTTCGCGCCGCTCGCTCGAAACGGGAAGAGCAAAGTCGGCTCATGGAGAGTGAGATGCGAGTGAATTTTAGCACGCAAACCGCGGTTCACGGCGTAGCTTGAGCGCGAACAAGATATAACGCGGCACCGTGAGCCGGCAGCGCGGCTTGGAGCGAAGCCTTCCGGCCCAGATCCTTTTGTTCCCAAAGATCTCGCACGGCGTACTCCTGATCGTTCAGCCCCAGTTGCTTCCAGGCATAGTGCAGCGTCTCGGCCGCATCGCTGCGATTGAACACCGCCACGTAATGGCCATCCGCACCATCCTGCTCCGCCACCCACACCGCGAAGTTCGCGGTTGTCTCGACCGCGTGATTGCCTTTCGAATGCTGATCGACGGCAATCACCTCCGCGTTGGTCAGCAGGGATTTTAGCCACTCATCGCACAGCAAGAGGTTCCCGCCCATGATCAGCGGCGAACGGAAGATCGACCATAGCGTCAGCAACGTGCGCTGCTCATCCTTGGTGAGCCGCGTTCGGCGCGGTTCACCCCATCCCGGTGCCGGCTCCAAGCGTCCAATGGCCAACATATCGGCATCGGGCCAATTGCCCGGCCGCGAATGAATAGCCCATTTCGCGGCCCGTTCAAATTGGTTGTTTACTCCCTGCGGAAAATCTTCACTGCTTTGCCACACGTCCCACTCGTCATCCGAAATGCGCCACATCTGCGCATACTTGGCCAGCTCGTCGGCCTTCTCAAGCGGGGCGGCACCTGGTGACAGGCTCAGCACCATAGGCCGTCCGGCCTTCCTCAGCGCCAGGCTCATGAGCCGGATTTCTTCCCCCTTATAAGGACGGCTGGAAATGCAGTCAATCTTCACAAAATCCACATTCCACTCCGCGAATTGCCGCGCCAGCGAATCATAATACGCCTGCGCCGCGGGTTTCGTTGTGTCCAGCCCGTAATTGAAGGGGTTCCAAGGGCACGTATCCGCCGTATCCGCAGCGTCCCGCGCGTGGAAGTCTGAACCTTGAATCGGCAGATTCCTGGCCACCGCTTCCTTCGGAATGCCGCGAAGAATATGCAACCCGAACTTCAAGCCCAGGCTGTGAACGTAATCCGCCAGTGGCCGGAATCCCGCGCCACCCGCCGCGGAAGGGATGGTATTCTCGGCTGGCGTATAGCGTCCGAACGCATCCAGGCTGAATGCGGCGTTTTGCGCGTTGAAGCCCGCGGAGTGATTGGTCACATACCAGCCAGAATCCACAACGATGTACTCCCAGCCGTAAGTCTTAAGGTTCTTGGCCATCCAATCCGCGCTCGCGCGTAGATCGTGTTCTTTCACGGTTTCGCCATAAGCGTCCCAACTGTTCCAGCCCATGGGCGGCGTCTTCGCCAAACTGCTTTCTTGTGCTTTTACCCCGCTCATGCAGAGGGAGGCCAACACGATCGGAAGAAGCTGCTTGCCCCAACTCCAACGGATCTTTCTCCGACATTCCATACTCACGCACCTTCTTTCTCCAGCCGCCATGATTCTATCCGAATCCGCGCCGTGACTCTCTGTCTTCTCCCCGGAACAATCCGACTAGCGCGAGCGAGCCAAAAAAAAGGACAGGCATTTCTGCCTGTCCCTTGAAGAATCTGTTGGTCGTAGTTTATGCGTTGGTCGTTGTGGCTGGAGCTTCGGCTTCTTCCCGCGCGGCGCGCTTGATGCGGGCGGCCTTCCCTCTCAGGTCGCGCAGATAGTAGAGGCGGGCGCGGCGCACGCTGCCCTTACCGACGACATCAATGGAAGAGATCGAAGGCGAGTGCAACGGGAAAATCCGCTCCACACCGGTGCCGAAGCTCACTCGTCGCACGGTAAATGTTGCGCTGCTGGCCCGTCCCTTCTTCGATATCACCACACCCTCAAATGCCTGGATGCGTTCCTTCACCTTTTCGCCTTCGCCTTCCATTAGGCGCACGTTCACACGGACGGTATCGCCAGGGCGAAACTCGGGGAGGTCTTTGCGCAATTGCGCTTCATGCAACTTACGAATTACCGGATTCATTTTCTGTATTCCCTGCAGACCCACTCAGGCGGGGCCAGCACGACTAAGGCAAACAACAATTGTAGCCAAATTACCGCTTTCTTTCCAGCTGAATCTGCGCCTGCTGCGCCTGCTGCGGTGCACCTCGTCTTTCGCTTACAGGTCTCGAACGAGCCAAATCTCCACTCCGATGTCCGGAACTGGCCGGCCGTCTTCAAGGAGAATACCCATAAAACGGGGCATGCAATCTCTCTGTGGGGTTGTATGCGCTCTGCCTTTGATTCGCGTTGCCATGGTCGGGCCATGTGGTGCGCGAAGCTCGATCTTCTCGCATACTCGTAATTTCAATGGAGAGTCCGCAAACTCGGGCCCCACCGCCATGCCACGCCCTGAACTGCCCAGGACGTCTTTCACTTTGCCCAGGAGAATCAACGATCTCCCCCGGTTCCGCGGCAAAGGTCTAGTCGATTGCGTTCCGTCTTTTCTAGGGCCTTCTGCCGCCTCCACTTGGCGACTTCCGCGTGATTCCCTCCGATCAGCACCTCCGGCACCTTCCACCCCCGGTATTCCGCCGGCCTGGTGTAATGCGGGAAATCGAGCAAAAGTCCGGGGCCGACTGTCGCTCTGCTTTCTTCTGCGGCTGTCTCGCTGAATGACTCATTCACCGTCGAAGCCTCGTTCCCGACCGCTCCCGGCAACAACCGCGTCACTGCATCCATAACGATCGCCGCCGGTAGCTCTCCTCCGCTCAAGACGTAATCACCCACGCAAATTTCTTCCGTCGCCAGGTATTCCGCCACGCGTTCGTCTACGCCTTCATACCGCCCGCAGATTAGGATTAGCCGCTCCAGCTTGGCGTACCGCCGCGCCTTCTGTTGCGTGAACAAGGTTCCAGCCGCGGACATCAGCAGAACCGCCGTGCCTGGCTCCGGCGCGACTCTCGTTTCTGCATCCCCTACTCCATGCCCCAGCAACTTCTCCACTGCCTCAAACAGCGGCTCCGGCTTCAGTACCATGCCCTCACCGCCGCCAAACGGACGGTCGTCCACCGTGCGGTGCCGGTCCTTGGTGAACTCGCGCAAATCTTGCACGTGCATCTGCGCAATTCCCGCTTCTTTGGCGCGCCGCACGATGCCGTGGTCCAGCGGCCCCACGAAAAATTCTGGAAAAATGGTGATCAGATCAAATCGCATTGCTTTAGAGTGTAATGAAGATGAGCCCTGCTTTCACGCTTGTCGCAGACGAGCTGCAAGCATTAGACAACGGGCAACAAACTTTATGACTCCGGGGCGTTTACGTCGCCGAGCCCTTCCGGCAGCCTAACATCAATCCGTTTGGTAACCACGTCGATTCCCGCGCAAATATCTTCCGCCAGGGGCACCAACAATTCACCACCAGGCGTTTGCACCTGTAGAATCGGCGTGCCCGCCACGCCTTCCCCGGTGAAGAATACGTCGCGCACCGTCCCCAACACTCTAGGCGCTTCTTCCATCGCGCATGGGGGTGAGGACAATTTCGTCTTCTCGACTGGCACTTCAAACACGGTGCAACCGATCAGATCCGTCACAAAATATTGTCCTGGCGGCAAGGTCACCCGCTCCTCGAACGGCAGGAGCACTTCGCAGCCACGCAACTTCTCGGCATCGGAAATCGTGGCGTATCCGGCAAAATGAAATACGCCCATGCCGGGGTGGTTGCGGTCCACCCAAAAATGCTCCAATGCCGCGGACCACGGTTCGGCGCTTTCCTTGCGCAGGTAGATTTGTTTAAGAGTGGAAAACCGCGCGGGAAAATCCGTCAACAGCTCCGCAACAACCTCACCTTTATTGCCGCGCGGCCGCAAGATTCGGGCCACCAGCACCCATCGCCGCTTTGGTTCGTGGGAATCGTTCAATCTTCCAGAATCTCGAGTGTGAATCGCTTATGCAGTTTCATCCCGGCCGCCCCCAGTAACGTACGGATCGCTTTCGCCGTCCGTCCCTGGCGCCCAATCACTTTTCCCAAATCTTCGGGATGAACCCGCAATTCCAAGACCGTGACTTGCGAACCTTCGACTGCTTTGACTTGCACGCCCTCGGGATGATCCACGAGCGCTCGAGCAATCTCCTCAACGAGTTCTTTCATAGGGCCCCCGCGTGCGTTCAGCTTGTCAGATTACTTCAAGCGCTCTTCCCTCTAGCTGCTCGAGAGAGAGCGCCATTTATCTCCGCCACCGGGACCTGACCTGATGAGCAAAAGAACTGGAGCGCGTGCCTGAGCATCGGAGTACCTTATGCGATCTTCTGTTGTTTGATGAAACTTCGAACCGTGTCGCTCGGTTGTGCCCCTACGCCAAGCCAATACTTGATGCGCTCGGAATCCAACTTGACCTCCGCCGGCTTCTTCAGCGGATCATACGTTCCCACCGCTTCGCGCACGCGCCCGTCGCGAGCTCGCGTTCTCTCAATGACCACCACGCGGTAATATGGCTTTTTCTTCTTGCCAATTCTTGCCAGACGAATAGTTAACACTAAAGTACGTCCTCCTAAAGACTTCCTATTCTAGCGTGACTTCGCTCTCCCCGGCAAATTATCCTCGATTTTTCTCAGAGCCCGCTTTGCTCTTCGAAACTGCATAGTTTTTCGCTCAACTTCACTGCTTTCCGACCACCGGCAGCTCCACGAAGCTCTCCTCTCGAGGGGCGTGGTACACCCGCTGCACTGCCTTGCGGTAGTCCTCCGGCCTGGCCCAGAAAATATTGGGCACGAAGGTCTGCGGGTTCCGGTCGTACAGCGGGAACCAACTCGACTGGATCTGCACCATGATCCGGTGCCCCGGTAGAAAGACGTGGTTGGCATTGGGCATGGCAAACCGATAGAGCAGTGGCTTGTCACTGGCAAGGGGCATTGCGTTCTCCAGGCTTTCGCGATACCGGCCACGGAAAATATCCGCCGAAATCATCAACTGGTAGCCGCCCATCCACGACTCACTGGCCACTTCGTCGGGATAAACATCGATCAGCTTCAACACCCAATCGGAGTCGCTACCGCTTGTCGAGGCCACCAGATTCGCCACCGGCTGCCCGCTAATTTTCACCGGCGCGCTCAAAACGTCGGAGACAAAAGTCAGCACATCCGTTCTGCCGGACGCTTCTCTCTGGTCATCGACGAGCCAGAACGGCCAGGTAAACCGGCCGGTATAACCAACCGGCTGGCTGGGGCGCGCGCGATACGGCACCGGCTTCGCGGGATCCGACACGTATTCGTCATACGCCGGACCGTTGTCATTCGGCGCCGCGAAGCTCAATTTCTGGCTGGCACTGAGATACAACGGCGTGGAGTTCACGGTGCAGCCGCTTGCGCAGCCCGCCGGCCAGCCGGGTAAACGGCGCCACGTGTTTGTACCGGTCTCATAAGCTGTCACGGTGGCAACATCCGCCCTGGGCGCCCCGTCTTTCAGATAGTGCGCCAGGAACGGCCGCAGAATTTCCTGCCGAAAATAAAGGCCGGTATCGGTCCCAAAACGCAACGCACCGAGCGTGCTGCCGTCTTCAATCTCCTGCCCGTGATACCACGGACCGATGACGAGAAAAACCTTGTCGTTCTCGGTGTCCTTCGGTTTAATGGCTTTGTACACTGCAGTCGCGCCGTAGATGTCTTCCTGGTCCCACAATCCAGCGACAATCATGGTTGGAACTTTCAGTGGCTCGGCCGCGAGGATCTTGTCCATGGCTTGTTCCTGCCAGAAAGAGTCATAGCTCGGATGCTCCAGAATTTTCCGCCAAAAGCCCATCTGTTCCAACCCATGTTGCCGCCCCAACTCGCCCGCGGATCCGGCTCTCAGGTACAAATCGTAGTCGTCATACGTGCTCGTCCACCAGGACACATCATTTGAGCGCGTTCCCTCCTGTTCGTAGATATACGGCATGTTCTGCTCGCGAAACGCCCCGTTGTGGAACCAGTCGTCTCCCTTCCAGCCGTCCACCATGGGATTCATCGGCACGGCCACTTTGAGCGCCGGATGTGGATTCACCAGCGCCATCAACGGCAGAAAACCGTCGTACGAAATCCCCAGAATTCCAACCTTGCCATTGCTTTCCGGCACATTTTTCACCAGCCATTCGATGGTGTCGTACGTGTCCGTCGAATGATCCACGGGCGTAGGGTTCAGCGCCCCATGCAAGGGCCGCGTCATCACATAGTCGCCCTCTGAACCGTACTTGCCCCGAACATCCTGGATCACTCGAATGTAGCCATCTTCCACAATCACGTCGGTTATGTTGTCGTACCCTTGAAGAATCGGCCCGAGATGGGAACTTGCCGCGTGGTTCATCATTCCCGTGGCGCCGTAAGGGGTTCGCGTCAGCAGAATGGGTGCATTCCTTGCACCTTTGGGCAACACGATGACCGTGTGAAGTTTCACGCCGTCGCGCATCGGGATCATTACGTCGCGCTTCTCATAGTCGAAGAGCCTGGTCACCGGCAGCAGTCTCGACGGAGTCTCGCTCGGAAAGTCTGGATACTGAGCCGGCTTCTCCGGTGCTTGCGCCATCGCCGCTATGGCAAGCGCCGCAGGGCTCATCAAGCAACCGAGAACCATCAACCATCCAGACAGATTCTTCAAAATCATGAAATTTCCTTTGAAATGCGCTTCGTTTTGCGTCCGGGTCCTAAGCTGGCGCCTTCGAGCGCCGCGATTATATGCCGGGCGGCGGCGAGGCGCTACTGCCTCAGTCCCCTCGCAACGGGAACGATCGGCCTCTCGCTATTGGACAACTGCTCATCGCGGAGTAGAATATGCCTCTGCCTGAGAATCCACGTCCGGAACTGTGGAAGAGCCAATCCTGGGGCATGCCACGTCCGAACGAGAAGCACAAGATTGTTGAGCACTACGATTTGCTCAGCCCTTATTACTACTCCCTTTGGGGCGAGCATCTGCACCACGGGTACTGGATTCGTGGCGACGAATCCAAGGAAACTGCGCAGATTCAACTGATCGAATATCTTGCCCGCTTAGCGGACATCCGGCCGGGCTCTCGGATGCTGGATATCGGTTGCGGCTTTGGTGGCAGCAGCCTTTTCCTTGCCAAACATTATGGGGTGGACGCGACTGGCGTCACCATTTCCCCCGTTCAAGTCGCAATGGCCAATCGCGGGGCTTTGGAGAATAACCTCAACGCCAAATTTCTCCTCATGGACGCCGAAGCGTTGGACTTCTCTAGTCCCTTCGATCTGCTGTGGTCGGTCGAATCCATCTCTCACTATCAGGACCCCGCGCGGTTTTTTTCCTCGGCTGCGAAATTTCTGAAGCCTGGTGGAACCTTCGCTCTCACCGATTGGTTCCGGAAGGAAGATCTGTCCCTCGCCGAGAGAAAGAAGTTCATCGACCCGATCGACAAGGCCATGTTCGTCGAGCTTCGCGAAATGGATGAATATGCGAGATTCCTCGGCTCCGCTGGCCTGCACGTTACTCATCGCCAGGTACTCACGGCGAACTGCGCAAAAAGCTGGGATATTGGCCTCGAAATAATCAAGGACAAATCGTTCTGGACCCTGGCGGCAAAACTCGGCACCGACTTCCTCACCTATCTCAAGGGCTTTAAAGCCATGCGTGCTGGATACTCTTCCGGCAATTTTGTTTACGGCCTTTTCGTCGCAAAAATGCCCGTAAACGGCGAGTATGGCAGCTGACTTCGTTTTAACTTCCCACCTGTTTTGCAGCGTGCACTTTCTATGTCAAACGGTTCAGACCATTGAAGGCGGCGGCTTTGTAGCATTCCGCCAGCGTTGGGTAATTGAAGACGGTGTGGATGAAATACGTAATTTTGCCCTTCAGCAGCAGCACTGCTTGTCCAATGTGCAACAGCTCCGCGGCATCTTCCCCAAAAATGTGCACGCCTAAAAGGTCCAGTGTTTCCCTGTGGAATAGCAGCTTCAAGCGCCCCTCGGTATGCCCAGAAATCTGTCCGCGCGCGATTTCCCGGTAATAGGCCACGCCCACTTCGTAGGGCACATCCTCTTCCGTCAGCTGCTCTTCCGTCTTTCCGATAAACGATATCTGCGGAATGGTGTAAATCCCGTACGGATAGCCCGCCGGATCCGATTCCGCCTGTAGTCCGAACGCCTTGGCGGCGGCAATCCGTCCTTGCTCCATCGAAACCGAGGCCAAGCTCGGAAAGCCGATCACGTCGCCCACGGCAAAAATGTGCTTTTGCGAAGTGTGATATTCCGCGTCGACCTTGATCCGGCCACGCTCGTCCGCTTCCACTCCGGCGGCCTGCAAATTCAGACGGTCGATATTGCCTTGCCGTCCAACCGCGTACAGCAATGCATCTCCCAGAATGCGTTTCTTGCTGACCAGATTCGCCGCCACCTTGCCGTCTGGCAACTCTTCCACACTCTCCACTTCTTCGCTCAACCGCATTGTGGCTCGCCGGTCGCGCATGTGGTAGCTGAGCGCTTCCACGACTTCAGCGTCGGCAAATTCCAGCAGTCGCGGCCGTTTCTCCACGATGATCACGCGCACTCCCAGAGTGGTAAACATGCACGCATACTCGACACCGATTACGCCGCCGCCCACTACGATCAGCGTCTTGGGCACGGTCGGTATGCCCAGGATCTGGTCGCTATTAACGATATTTCGCCCGTTGATGGCTACCTTTGGATTTACTGCCGGCTTTGTTCCGGTGGCAATGACCACGAATTCCGCTTCCAGTTCATTGAATCCGGTGGTGTTCTCTACGCGGATGCGATGTTCGTCCGTAAACGAGCCAACGCCGTGGTACAGGTCTACGCCATTTCGCTTCAATTGGTCCTGCAGAACAGCGGCTTCGTTCTCAATCACGCGCGTCACGCGAAAATTGAGATCGCTCATCGTAATGTTTTCTTTCACGTGATAATTCGAACCGTAAAACGCCTGGTCGTAGAAGCCGGACAGATGCAGGACCGCTTCGCGCATGGTCTTGCTGGGGATCGTGCCGGTATTGATACACACGCCCCCTACCATCGTCTGTTTTTCCACCACCGCGACCCGTTTTTTTGCCTTTGCCGCCTGGATGGCCGCGCGTTGACCGCCCGGGCCAGATCCGATTACCACCAGATCATATTGTTGCATCTGAGGAGTCCTGTACTTCGAGCTCTAGGGTTTGCGTGGGTGCGACGGGGACGGTCCCTGGCTCAACCTTAGCATAGGCAACCTGCCGGTGTTGCTCTCGAGATCCTCTTGATCCGTTAACAAATCCACGCGGCAACTCCATCAAATGCTCCTGCACGGAAAATCTCTTCTGGCCGCGTACGCGCTGCACCGTCGTGTATTGCCCGCTTGGCCCAAGCACGCGAGCTTTTTGATTATCCGCCAAATACGCCGGCAAAATCTCTTTGGAGATTCGCTCGCGCAATTCTTCGTCCTTCAGCGGAAAGAGCACTTCGACTCTCTCGTACAAATTCCGCGGCATCCAGTCCGCACTCCCGAGGTACACCTCCGGCGAACCACCATTTTCGAAATAGAACATGCGGCTGTGTTCGAGGAATCGCCCCACGATGCTTCTTACCCGGATGCGGCTGCTAATCCCGCGCAGTCCCGGCACCAGCGTGCACTGCCCTCTCACAATCAGGTCTATCTCCACGCCTGCCTGCGACGCTCGATAGAGCGCGCGAATCACCGGCGGGTCCACCACGGCGTTGCATTTCGCAATAATCCTCGCGGGTCTGCCTCGCCGCGCATGCCTGGTTTCCCGATCGATCTGCGCGATTACCGTCTTGGCCATATCCTTCGGTGCAACGAGCAGCGGGCGGTAATGGGACTTTTCCGCATAAGCAGTCAGGAAGTTAAACACGTCATGGACAGCGGAAGTGATCGCCGGATCCGACGTGAACAAGCTCAAGTCACTATAAAATCGCGCCGTGGAGGGATTGTAATTGCCTGTGCCCAAATGCGCGTATCTTCGGATTTTTCCGTCGGGATCCTGGCGCACCATCAGCGCCAACTTCGCATGGGTTTTCAGGTTGGCCAATCCGTAAAACACCTGCACACCGGCGTCTTCCAGGCTGCGCGCCCACCTGATATTGGAAGCCTCATCAAAGCTGGCCTTCAACTCCACCACCACGGTCACTTCTTTCTTACCCGCCGCTTCGAGGAGCGCCTGGACGACCGGCGAGTCCGAACTCGTCCGGTACAGCGTCTGCTTCATCGAAAGCACGCGCGTGTCATGCACCGCGGTTTCCAGAAATTGCACCACCGGATCGTACGAATCGTAGGGATGGTGCAGCAGGACATCCTGGTGCCGCAGCACCTCAAACATGGAATCTGCGTCGTGCCCAATATGTACCTGCCGCGGCACGAATTGCGCATACTTCAAGTCTGGCCGCGGCGTTTCTTCATACAGATGGAACAGCCGCTGTAGATTCACCGGGCCCGCCACGCGAAATACCAGCGATTCATCCAGTTCGAAAGTGTTCACCAGGTGCGAAACAATTTCCGGGTGCGCGCCCGCCTCGATCTCCAGACGTACCGCCTGCCCTTTGCGGCGCTGCGCCACCTGCGAATCAACCGCTTCGAGCAACGTGCGCGATTCTTCCTCTTCCAGGTATAAATTGCTGTTTCGCGTGATACGGAAGGCCGCCGAGGCCAGAATCTCATAGCCGCGGTACAGCTTTTCCGCGTACCGGGAAATAATGTCCTGCAGAAATACGAAGTGGATCCCGCCGTTCCCGGTCGGGACTCGAAGCAGCCGGGGCAATGCGCGCGGTACGGTCACCACCCCGAACAACGGTTTTTCTCCGGAGCCTTTGCGTTTTCGCAGCAAGAACGCGATGCACAACGCCTTGTTCAGCACGTGCGGGAAGGGATGCGTGGGGTCCACGGTGACCGGAGTAAGCATCGGATAGACGCGCCGGTCATAAAATTTCTTGGCACTTTGCGCCGCTTTCGCGCTTAACTGATCGACGGCCAGCACGCGAATCTGGTGCCGGGCCAGCATCGGCAGCAACTCGTCATTCCAGCATTTATACTGCGCAGTGACGAATTGATGCATGGCCTTCGAAACGCGCTCCAGTTCCTCCTCGATTGTCAGCCCGTCCGGGCTGATGCGTTGGGAACCATGTTCAATCTTTTGCAGAAAGCCGGACACGCGAATTTCCACGAACTCATCCAGATTATTCGCGGTAATCGCCAAGAACTTCACGCGTTCCAGCAGCGGATTGCGCCTGTCGCGCGCCTCTTCGAGCACGCGCTGGTTGAACGCGAGCCACTGCAGATGCCGGTTCAGGTACAGACGATGATCATCGAGTGCTATGCGAGCCATAAACCATCCTGGGCGAGTGCTGATAAATATCTCAGATGTGTTACACGCGGATAAACGCCCCGTGCGGGTGCTATGCTTTCTACCTTCTGGGGGAGACCATGCGAACGTTGCGGTCGATAGGATTATCCTTCGTTTTGCTTTCCACTGCCACCCTACAAGCAACCGGGTCACTGCCTGGCAACAACACGCCAACCGCCCGGATCGCTTCCATTTTCTCTGGCCTTATCCAGCCCGCCGACCCAGGTGTCGCGGTGCTCGTCAAGAAAGACGGGAAAATCGTGTTTGAAAGAGGTTACGGAGTGCGTGACCTGCGCTCCCACGCAACAATCGATGCGCAAACCAACTTCCGCCTCGCCAGTTTCACCAAGCAATTCACCGCCATGGCCATTATGCTACTCGTCCATGACGGCAAGCTACAGTACGACGATCATCTGACTGACGTTTTCTCTCGTTTTCCAGCCTACGGGAAGAACATCACCATTCGCAATCTCCTCAATCATACCTCTGGCTTGCCCGATTATGAGGAACTCATGGAGGTTCAGGAAAAGCACGGCGGCCCGAAGTGGCGCCCCGACCACCAGATTCAAGATGAGGAAGTCCTTGCGCTTCTAGAAGCCCAATCGGCAGGCCGTTTCGCTCCCGGAACACGCTGGGAGTACAGCAATTCCGGCTATGTGGTTCTGGGCTTAATCGTAGCCAAAATTTCCGCAATGCCTTATCGCGAATTCTTGCAGCGGCGTATCTTCGCTCCCCTCGAAATGAACGACACTCTCGTCTACCAAAAGGGCATAAATGTTGTCAGCGCCCGTGCCTTCGGCCATTCGAAGGAACACGACAAACTCATCGAAACCGATCAGAGTTCCACCTCGGCGACGCTCGGTGACGGCGGAATTTATTCAAATGTTGCAGACCTGGCGAAGTGGGACGAAGCCCTCGAAAAGCACACTCTATTAAACGAGGCAGAAATGGCGCCGGCGCTCATACCAGTGAAACTTGCCGACGGCAGCCATCCCCATCGGCCTCCCGACCCTCCTGCCACGAATCCGGGCGAGACACCTGCCGTCTTGTATGGCTTTGGTTGGTTCCTCGATCCGTACCAAGGCCATACCCGAAACTACCACGACGGTGATACACAAGGATTCCGTACGACGATCCAACGCTTTGTGGACCGCCAGTTCACCATCGTCGTCTTGAGCAACCGCACAGACCTAAACCCGGGCGAGTTGTCTCTGAAAGTCGCTGACCTGCTGCTGCAGCCGACGGCGCGCTAAAGCATCAAAGGTTTGCTCATGAAGTCCGACACGTTGAACTCTGTGTGCTCCTGAGGAGCTGGCCTTTTGCGCGACGAAGGATCTCAACTTCCAACTCAGCGCAAACTTGGAAGTGCCGGAAGCCGTAAGCCGAGACAACATACGCACTAGCTCAGCCGAGGCCAGCCAGTTTGCCCAGGCCCTTCATCTTGGCGCGCGCGGCCATGGAGCCATATTGCTTCATCATTGTTCGCATCTGAAGATATTGCTTGATGACCTGGTTTACGTCCTGCACCGTCGTCCCGCTACCCTTTGCGATGCGCTTTCGCCGCTTGCCATCGAGCACGTTGTGGTCGCGCCGCTCCTCGTTGGTCATCGAATTGATGATGGCTTCGACCTGTCTTAGTTTGCCTTCGTCCACGGTGGCGTCTTTCGGCAGGTTCTGTAGCGGCCCCACCTTCGGCAGCATATCCACGAGCTGCTCGAGCGGACCCATCTTGCGGATCTGCTTCAGTTGGTCGCGAAAATCCTCCAGCGTGAACTCTTCCTTCCGCAGCTTGCGTTCCAGCTCCATCGCTGCTTTTTTGTCAAACGCCGATTCCGCGCGCTCAATCAGCGACAGGATGTCGCCCATTCCCAGGATGCGCGAAACGATCCGTTCCGGATAAAACGCCTCCAGCGCATCGTACTTTTCGCCCAGGCCTACGAACTTCACAGATGCGCCAGACACTTTGCTGATCGAAAGCGCCGCGCCGCCCCTGGCATCGCCATCCAGCTTTGTCAGGATTACGCCCGTCAACCCCAGCCGTTTATGAAACTCGCCCGCCGACCGCACCGCGTCTTGCCCGATCATGGCGTCGGCAATGAACAGCATCTCGCTCGGCTGTAGTTCTTTCTTCAGAGTAGAGAGTTCGTTCATCAACTCATCATCGATGTGCAAACGCCCCGCGGTGTCCACCAGGATCACGTCGCTCGCCGAGAGCTTTGCTTCCTTGATTGCGCCGCGGACAATTTCGAGCGGCTTGTCCGTTCCCGTCCCGGGCCACAGCGATATGCCAATTGCTTTGGCCACCTGGCTTAACTGCTCCCGCGCGGCTGGGCGATACACGTCCGTCGATACCACGATCGGCCGGTGGCCGTGCTGCGCAAGCCATTTCGCCAATTTTCCGGTTGTGGTGGTCTTACCAGAACCCTGCAATCCAACAATCATCCATACCGACGGGGGCCGCGATGCAAACAATGGCTTGGCATGTTTCCCCAGCAAATTCAGCAACTCATCGCGGACAATCTTCACCACCTGTTGATCCGGTGAAAGCTGCAGCATCACTTCGCTGCCCAGCGCTTTCTTGCGGATATTCGCCAACAACTCATCCGCCACTCCAACGTTCACGTCGCCTTCGAGCAAGGCCTCGCGAATCTCCCCGAGGGCAATGTCCAGGTGCTCTTCGGAGAGCTTCCCTTGTCCACGCAGGTTTTTAAATGTTCGTTGCAGCCGTTCTGTCAGGTTCTCAAACATAGTCCTCGGTGCCTTTTGCTGGTCCCTTTATTGTAGCGCCTCAAGCGCGAACGTGTCGCCGCCCGCGAAATTCGGCCTTCATCCAATCAAGATTCACACGTGTTGCAAGTGGGTATCCTTGAAGAAGGTCGGGTATTTCAAGCCGTAACCCAGCATGCGATCGAATCCAATATGGGCGCACCAGATGAATGCGAAGGGAAGGCACTCGGTTGAGGCAAACAGTAGGCCTACCATGAGAAGGAGCACCGGCCCGGTGAGGGTGTGCACCAGGTTATACACGGCGGATCCCCACTTGGCGTCCTTCAGGTATCCAAGCATGAACAGATCAGGAACCAAAAACAGCAAGGCGAACAGCCGCCAGCGATAGTGACCCGCATGGTAAAAATAAACCGCAATTCCTAGAATTGCAGCTCCTTCCAGGTGCAAGATCCAACGTGGTTTTGTCAGCATGCGCAAACCGTGCCTGCTTTTCTCTTTGGCCAATTTAGAACGACAGTTTGATGCCCAATTGCGCCGCGAAGGGTATGCCCACCGTTGTGCCGGGACCAAAAAAATCCCCCAGCGCCCCGGCGGGGAAGCGCAGTTGATTCAGGCTGGTGATTGGCTCGGTCTGTGTGCAGGACACGTTCAAACAAAAGGCCGTGGCATTCGCCAGATTGTTCACGGGCATGGGCAACGCGGCAAGGTTCGTAATGAAGAATGCTCCGGGATTGTTGCGGTTGAACAGATTGAAAAATTCCGCGAATGGCATCACCGACCAACGTTCGTGAACCGTGAACGGCCGACTCACCCGCAAATCGAACTGAATGTAAGGGGACCCGCGAAATTGGTCGAGCGTGGTTTCCACTCCGTTGATCACCGCGCGCGTGCCATCCGGCGTGGTCATCGTAAACGGTCGCGCGCTCTCCGCTTGCCCCAGCGCCGACAACTGAAATCTCGCGGGCAACTGCAACGTCCCAATAAAGACAAACCGGTGGCGCACATCTTCTCCCGAAGGTCCATCGTCGCCCGGAGCGAACGCGTTGTTTGGATTGCACACTCCGTTCACATAGTCGAACAGTTCTCCCAAGACGCAACCCCAGGTTTTCGCCGAGGAAAGCGTGTAGTGCGCAGTGAGATGGACTCGGTGCGACACATTCCCCTGCACGCGTAGCGAGAAGGCATCGTATGCGGAGCGGTTGTCCGACCGGAATACTGCCGCCTCCGCATAATCGTACCGGCGGTACCCATGCATGCCGGTTTCCCGCGTGTAGTCCGCGCTGATCATCCAGTTTGCGTTGAATGCGTGTTGAATTCCCGCAGTTGCGTGCAACGCGTACGGCGTGTGGTAATTGGGATCGATCAGCGAAGGCGTAATCGGGCCATTCCGCAAGCTGCCCGCATTGACGGATTGGAACGCCGTGACCCAGCCATTTTGCGCCAGATCGTCGAAGTATAGCCCCGCCCCTGCGCGGATCACCGTTTTCTGCGATTCACCCATTGTTTTCACGATGCCAAGGCGCGGCGCAAACGCTTTGCGGTAATCGTGGGGAATCCCGTTTACAAGGCCTGTGCCGAGCGCAGGGTTTGCGCTCTGGCCGTGGCCCGAAGCGATAAACAGGCCAAAGGTCGTGTCATAGCGCAATCCATAATCTAGAGTCAACCCCGGCCTCAGGCGCCAGGAATCCTCCGCGTAAAGTCCGAGGCGTTGCACATTTTGTGAAAAACTCCCGTCGCCGGCAGGAGTGAAGACGCTCCCCGCGGCATCGTCGATTGGAAACTGCGACGGATTCGCCAAATAAAATGTCGGGTCTTGCGGAAACGTGACCAAGGTCTCGGCGTTCGCCGTCAGCGCCCCGCTTAAAACCGGTTCATGAATCAAATTTACCCCGAACCGGGGCGCGTGGTGCCCCATGATGTGCGTCACGTCGTAGCGCATCTGGTATTTCTGCTGGTTGCGCAGTATCGGAAAATCCGCAATTCCGGTGACGAATTGGTTGTCGCCATACGTTTCAAACCCGGTGATGGCACTGGACGTGGTGGTGAAGGGAAAGGCAAGCGCAAATCCAAGATCGGAATTGCGCGTTTGCGTAAGGTGGAGTCCACTAAACTCCAACACCAGCGAACCAATCCATTTTGGTGAAAAGGTGAATTGCTGGCCGATCACTGCGTTGAAATAGTTGTTGTGTGAAGTCACTCCCGTAGAGGGTAGCGCCCCCTGCTGCACCAAGGCATTGTGTGTGGTGTAGGTGTCCAACGCAGCCCGCAGAAACCAGCGCGCGCGCTCCGACTGCGCCCAATCGAACCGCAAAGTTCCGAGATAGTCGCGGAACGGTACCGGGACGCTTCCGGGCACGTCTATCGAACGCACACCCGGAATCAGCCCCATCGACGCGAGTTGCGCGAGCGCGTCAAATTGAGCGGTGCTCGCCCGACTGTACGCTATGCTCGCATCCTCGTGCACATATTCCAAAGAACTGAAAAACCACATCTTGTCTTTCACGATGGGACCGCCAAGCGTTCCCACGTAATTCTGGCGAGAGAAAGGCTGCTTGGGGTTTGGCGCAGGATTATCGATGGGAAATCGGGCGTTCAGTGCCGCGGCGCGCTCGTAGACAGAGAACTCTCCGTGCCAAGTGTTCGTGCCACTGCGCGTAGTGATCACGACAGAACCCGCCGTCGTGCGCCCGGTATCGGCGTCAGCCAGCGCGGTGCGAAACGCAAACTCTTGAACGGCATCCGGCGAGAAATTCTGCAAAAATCCTCCGATGTAATCGTCCGAATTGTCACCACCATCGACGGAAACTTCATTATTCAACCCGGAACTGCCACCGGTAGAGACCGCGGTGATGCGCGCTTTCGTAGGGTCCGAAGGCTCGACAGGTTCCGTGCCCGGCGCAAGATACGCGATATTGGCGAAACTGCGCGCGGCCAGCGGAATCGTCTCTAAATCCTGCCGGTAAATCACGGCTTGATGGACCGCACTTGAGGTGTCCAACGGCTCTGTGGTGACCGATTGAGCCGCGGCATTCACTAGCACTTTTTCCGTGCCGGATTTTGGCTGCAAGGTAACGCTGACTTCCCGCACCGAACTAATTGCCACGACCACCTCTGAACGAGCCTCCGCAAATGCCGGCGCCTTCACCGTGAGTACGTAAGAACTGGGAGGCAACTCTTCCAACCGGAATTCACCTCGATCATTGGTTTGCGTTTCGCGGGTAACCGCCAATTGTGTGTTTTTCAAAATAATCTCGGCGCCTGAAACGCGCCCGCCGCTGGTATCCTGCACCGTGCCGCGGAGTGTCCCTCGCGGATTTTGCGCGAGCGTGGCAGGTGCCAAGACTGCGCACAACGTCAGCAAGACTGTCGAGCTCCGCCCCACGCTCTTTTTCTTGGAACTGGTCATGCTTCTGCCCCGGAAATCGCCAGTATAGCTCCCTCTTCGCTCCTGGTGGCCATTTCGGTCCCTCGCATGCCATACTTTTCTGCGCTCGCAACCTCTTTTTTTGAGTGGCGGAAGGACATAACCGCGAGATCGACCATGCTTCGTAAAACGATTCTCTTCTGTATGGTCTTCTTCTTCGTGTTCTCGCTTCTGCTGGCGCCGCCCTCCCGCGGCCAGGACAATTACACCCGCTTTGAATTCGGCGCTCAATACTCCACCATTCGCGAAACGAATTACGATCTTCAGGGAGTCAATTTCTCCGGCTTCGGCGCTCGCTTCGATTGGAATCTGACCCGCCGCCTAGCCCTCGAATCGCAAATCGATTTCTTCCCAGAACAAGGTGTGCCACTTCCATTGGTGCAAGGCGGTCAAACTCTGCAAGCTGTTTTCGGTATTCGCGCTAAAGTGATCGAGACCCGCCACTTCTCCGTGTTCGGCATGGTGCGTCCGGGCTTGCTGCACTTTTCAGGGGTCGCCGGGCTTTCGAGCCAGGGCGGCCCCTCCTTCGCGCAGACACCTGGCAATTATTTTGTTCTCAATCTTGGTGGAGGCATCGAGTATTACCCTTCACCTCGATGGGTCCTGCGCGCCGATATTGCAGGCAATCCTTACCGTGTGCCCGCGGATCTTTTCCCCGGTGGTATCGCTTCTTTTCCCGGAAAAATGAATGACACCACACGGCTCAGCTTCGGTGTCGCCTACCGTCCTGGTGCCCTCAGCGAAAATGAGCCGGAGACCAACGTGGCCGGCAAGTGGGAGTTCGGCCCTCTGTTCAGCGCCATGATGCTTTCTCGCGAGGGACTCACGGATAATGTTCGTAGCGAACCCGGGTTCGGCGGCTACGCCTCTTATCGCTTCTACGGCGTTCTCTATCTCGACGGGGACTTGCTTTACTTTCCGCGCCAACCCGCCCTTTCCGGTCCTCACGACGGTGGCACCATTCTGCAAGGTCTCCTTGGCCTGAAGGGCGGTATCCGACGAAACCACTTCGGCATCTTCGGCAAAGTCCGTCCGGGCTTTAACAGTTATTCCGCTGCGCTCACCGGCATCAATTCGACAGGTGAGTCCGCTCCGACCTACAGTTATGGCCGGTCCAATAATTTTGTACTCGACCTTGGGGGCATCGTCGAGTTCTACCCCAAGGAACGGAATACTCTGCGCATCGAAATCGGGGATACGCATCTCTTCTTTGGTACGCGCGACGTGAGTGTCGACGGGACTACGGAGTCCTTCGGCGGCGGCAAAATGCAGCACACCATACAACTCGTCGTCGGCTATGGCTGGCGCTTCTGAACACGATCTCATCCATTCCGCAAAGGAGGGTGTCATGACCCAGGAAGTCTGGACCGCTGTCGATCAATACATCAACGCAACGCTCATTCCGAGCGATCCGGTGATGGCAGCGGCACTGCACGCGAGCGCCGAGGCCGGCTTGCCACCGATCCAAGTCTCTCCTCCTCAAGGAAAACTTTTGCATCTCCTGGCCCGCTCGCAAGGTGCTCGCAAGATTCTCGAAATCGGGACTCTCGGTGGATACAGCAGCATTTGGTTAGCACGCGCGCTGCCTCCGGACGGACGCCTGCTCACGTTGGAAGCGAACGCGAAACACGCGGAAGTAGCACGGTCGAATTTTGCGCGCGCAGGATTGGCGGGGTTAATCGAGCTGAGGTTGGGCCCGGCGCTCCACACTCTTTCTCAACTTGCGGCGGAATCCCCCGGTCCTTTCGATCTCATTTTCATCGACGCCAACAAATCCGCGATGGCGGAATATTTCGACTGGGCGCTGAAGCTCTCCCGTCGCGGCACGATGATCATCGCCGACAATGTGATTCGCGATGGAACCGTGATCGATGCGGCGAGCAAGGACGCCGACGTTCAGGGCGTACGCCGCTTCAACGAACAGCTCGCCGCAGAGCCCCGCGTGAGCGCCACGGAAATCCAGACCGTTGGCAGCAAGGGCTACGACGGTTTCGCCCTCGCTCTAGTGCTTGAGGCCGCCTGAGTGGGAAGTTCCCAGCCCAATTTCCAGCGGCGCGTTTTTCGGCAAGACCACCTCGCGGCCGCGCGACAGGAAATTCGTATAGATCGATGCCGTGGCCCCATACGCCGAAAACGCGATGGAAACCGCATTGGACTTGGCTGCTAGCCCAATGAGCGTTCCCGCTAATCCGAATCCCGAGGCGCCCGATCCCGCCCGCACGGCAGGATCACCCGCCGTGTCGACGCCGCTGTGGTCTACATCGGGATGCGCCGCAGCCGCGGCCATGAGCAACGCTACGCCCGTGGATAAATAGCGCGTCTTGCTGTCGGTCGCGTGCGCACCGCCTTCTTCGTCGAGTTTCATATGGGCAGCGCGGTCCACCTCGATCCCTTCGAGCGTGCCTTGTACTTCCTGCAAATTGCCGCCAGGCATTTCAATATGTTCAAAAATAACGCGCAATTCACCATTGCGGTGCAATCGCCGCGCTGGCCTTGCTTCCACCACTTGTCCAATCAACCGGCTACCGGAGGGCAGGAGCAGGCGGTGCTCGCCGGAATACACCGGCCGAGTTAATTCCGCAACCACCGGAGTTCCACGGGTTGCCGTTGCCGAACTTACCTCCAGCACCAAACGCGCGTGCAACAGCGTATCCGCCAGGGGAAGACTTCCGATCCCCCCAAGTTGCTCTTCCGTCTGCATCTCCGAACCAAAATCCAGCTCCTGATTCAACGAGGCGCTGAACCGTGTCCCTTCTTCCAGATACTGGTGTCGGTACGGCGACTGCGCCAACAAAAATTGTTTCAAACGGTGCATCCTTCCGGGAGTGCGGATATCATCGGCCGCTTGGTGTGCAGTCAGGTTCGCCTCTTGTACTCCCTGCTTCACGTCTTGTTTGGCTGCGGCCGCAGCCCGCGCCGCGCCGCTCTTGGGCTTTTCATTCCTTGCTTCGTGCTGTTCTGCGCCTTGCTGACCAAATGGACAACTTCCGCAGCTCCCCGCGATACCGTCGTTTCAATCGCGAGTTCACGTCCGTCCGACAGGATCAGCCGATCGAACGTCACCTGGTATTGATGAAACGGCGTGAAATTTCCGTTCGCATAGGCTTCCACTCTTTGCAGTTTAGGCACCGGCGCGATTTGCGTGACGCGACCCTTGGCGAGGGTGCCTGACGGAATCACCGGTTCATCGAAAGCATAAACGGTATCCACGACATGCCCTTCGACCGCTTCGCCTACCCGCGAAATGCGCGTGCGTTCATCAATCGCAATGCGCAAGGCCGTGCCCTCCGGGAGCCTTAAGACGATGCGTACAGCTTCGGCGGCCGAAACGCCCTCGTCTTCCTCGTCATCCTGCGGCAAGAACGCGGGCGTAGCGCATAGGAAGCGCAACCCATTTCCCCCGGGAGTTTCAGAACACCTCGAAGCGGACGAAGGCGAGGGGTTATCCGCGCGTGGTTCTCGAGGTATTTGCGCCGAGCCGGTTTGGGCAGAAAACGGTACTGCAAGCACGGCCAATGCGGCGAGCATGATTTTGCTCATCGGTCCCGCCTTCGGCGCGCTCTCCTGAGGGGTGGGAACGTCCAATTCGCGCGCGGTGAGAAAACCTTCGAAACCCGCACGATATCGCACGGAAATGCCCCTGTCCATCGAGAAATGAAGCGTCGCGCCGGTTCGGACTAAGCCATTCGACGATTTTGTGCGAGGCGTGTGGTAGACTTCTGCTGCTTGTTTGAGTCGATAATCGCACAGTAGCTCAATTCTCTTTTGTTCCCCGTGTCCTGAATGCACCTTCCGGAGGCTTCGATGCAAGAAGAACTTCGCCCGTCCGTTTTGAGCCGATTTGCGTTGGTTTTGATTGGAGCCTTCTTCCTTTTCCTTGCTGTCGCCCCACTCCGTGCTCAGTCCTCCAATCAGTACGCGCTTCTGCGCAAGCCCACGGTCAGCAAAACTCAGATTGCCTTCAGTTACGGCGGTGACCTCTGGATTGTCGACCGCAACGGCGGCGAAGCGCGCCGCCTCACAAGCGATGTCGGCATTGAAATCGACCCCGTGTTTTCGCCCGATGGGACGATGATTGCCTTCACCGGCGAATACGACGGCAACGAAGATGTCTACGTGATTCCTGCCGCGGGCGGCATTCCGAAGCGGCTGACGACTCATCCTGGCGCGGACCAGGTTGTCGCATGGACCCGTGATGGCAAACGCATTCTGTTTCGTTCGAGCCGCGACAGCTACTCGCGTTTCTCCCAACTCTACACTGTCAGCCTCTCCGGCGGGCTTCCGGAAGTGATCCCTCTGCCCATGGCGTTCGATGGTTCGTACTCGCCTGACAGCTCACAGATAGCCTACGTGCCATTCACGAATTTCGTGGAATCGTGGCAACGCCAGCGTGGCCTGAAGCATTATCGCGGCGGCACCGCTTCACCCATCTGGATTGCGAAGCTCTCCGATTCCAGCGTAGAAAAAGTTCCGCGCACGAATTCCAACGATTCCACTCCCATGTGGATCGGCAACAAAGTCTATTTCCTCTCCGACCGCGACGGACCGGTCAGCCTGTATGTGTACGACCCCGGCACAAAGAAGGTCACCTTGGCTCTTCAGAGCAACGGCGTAGACATCAAATCTGCTTCCGCCGGGCCGGACGCGATTGCCTATGAGCAATTCGGTTCTATTCACCTGTTCGATCCCGCCACCGGAAAGCAGAACTCCATTACCATTCATGTCACGGGTGATTTTCCAGCGGTGCGGCCGCACTACGTCGATGCCGCGGACCAGATTCAGAACGCTGACGTCTCTCCCACAGGTGCCCGGGCGGTCTTTGAAGCCCACGGCGAAATTCTTACTGTTCCGGTGGAGCACGGAGACATTCGCGACCTCACGAACACCCCGGGATTCGCCGAGCGCGATCCTGCATGGTCACCCGACGGAAAATGGATCGCCTATTTTTCCGACGAGTCCGGTGAGTACGCGCTGCAGTTGAGCCCGCAGGACGGTTTGGGCGAAGTTCGCAAAATTAACCTGGGGAATTCTCCTTCGTTCTTCTACTCCCCCACTTGGTCGCCCGACAGCAAGAAAATCGCGTTTACCGATAAGCGGTTGAACTTGTGGTATGTGGATATCGATGCCGGCAAGCCGATTCACGTGGACACCAATCCGTACGACGGCGCTAATTTCAGTCCGGCGTGGTCACCGGATAGCCGTTGGATTGCCTACACTCGCCAACTCGACAGCACCTTGCACGCCGTATTCATCTACGGTGTGGAGGACAAGAACCCGCATCAGATCACAGATGGTTTGAGCGACACGGCTTCCGCTGCCTTCGACAAGAACGGAAAGTATCTCTACTTTTTCGCCAGTACCGATGTGGGGCCTACGCTTGCCAGCAGCATGGGTGCATTTAAAATTCCGGTCACCCGCAGCGCCTACGTGGTGGTTCTGAACAAGGACCTGAAATCGCCACTGGCTCCTCAGAGCGATGAAGAGAAGGTCGCGTCTGACAAGTCCGCCGCACCTTCCGACGATTGCAAACCGGCCGGCGAAGCCAAGCCTGACGAGAAATCCGCGGCCGAGAAAGCCGACAAGGGCGCCGACAAATCAGGCGAAGCGAAGAAAGATGAAAAGAAGGATGAAAAGAAAGGGGAGCAGCCCGCCAAAGATAGTGAAAAAACTCCCGAAGTGAAAATCGATTTCGAGAACATCAACCAGCGCATCCTGGCTCTGCCCATTCCGGCACGAAACTACGACACTCTGCTCGCCGGAAAAACGCATGTCTTGTATTTGCTTGAGGGCCCAATCGTAAATGACGGCACGCCGAGCGGCCACATCGTGCACAAATTCGACATTTGCACGCGAAAGACCGACAAACTGCTCGACAACATCGGTGGCTTCACCATTTCCTCGAATGGCGAGAAGGCCCTCTACGAGCAACTCCCGCCGCGCAATCCTCTAGCTGCAGGCGGCGGACCACCGCACGGATCATGGGCGATCAAGCCCGTTGACGCCATCGGAAAGCCATCGGAACCCGGCAAGCCCGACGGCACTCTGCATCTTGAAGGGATGAAAGTTTACGTCGATCCTCGTGCGGAGTGGGAACAAATGTTCCGCGAAGTGGGCCGCATCGAACGCGATTTCTTCTACGATCCCAACCTCCATGGCGCGAACCTGAAAGCACTCATGGCCGCCTATCAACCGTACGTGGACAACGTGATGAGTCGTGCCGACCTGAATTACATTTTCGCTGATATGCTTGGCGAGATCACCGCGCAACATGTCTACATCTTCGGCGGCGATCGCCCGGAAGTGAAACCAGTGAGCGTGGGGCTGCTCGGCGCGGACTACACCATTGATCACGATCGCTATCGCTTTGCCAAAGTCTACTTCGGCGAAAACTGGAACCCGGGTCTTCGCGCCCCTCTGACGGAGCCCGGCGTCAATGTCCATCAGGGCGAATATCTCCTCGCAGTGGATGGGCGGGAAGTGCACGGCAGCGACGAAATTTACCGATTCTTCCTCGAACGCGCCGGCAAAGAGGTTCAACTGAAGGTGGGGCCGGATCCAACCGGAAAAGATGCCCGCACAGTGACCGTTGTTCCCATAGGGGACGAGCACAATCTCCGCTTGCGCGATTGGATGGACAGCAATCGCCGCAAGGTTGATGAACTCAGCAACAATCAACTGGCCTACGTGTATCTCCCGGATACCGCGGTTGGGGGGTTCACCAATTTCAACCGCTATTATTTCCCGCAGAATGACAGGCAGGGTGCCGTCATCGACGAACGGTTCAACGGCGGTGGTTGGCTCGCCGACTATATCGTGGACTGGTTGAGCCGCCCTCTCCTGATGACCGCCATGACCCGCGAGGGCAAGGACATTGACATCCCGCAAGTCGTCTTTGGCCCCAAAGTGATGCTCATCAACCAGTACGCCGGCTCCGGAGGCGATGCGCTGCCGTGGATGTTCAAGCGGCTCGGCATTGGACCGCTGATCGGGACACGCACCTGGGGTGGGCTCATCGGCATTGGCGGTTATCCGCCTCTGATTGATGGAGGAACGATCACAGCGCCGCGTTTTGGCCTCTTCAACCCGACCACCGGCGAATTCGACGTGGAGAACATCGGAGTTTCTCCGGACATCGAAGTGGATCTCGATCCCGCTCTTTGGCGTCAGGGACGTGATCCGCAGTTAGAAAAAGGCGTTTCCGAAGCGCTCACCCTGTTGAAGGAACATCCTGTGCCACCCGTCAAGCGCCCGAAGTACCCAATCTACAACTGGCCCAAGGTACGCGCCGAAGCTGCGAAGGGACAGACCGCGTCCGGAAGTGGATCGGACCAAAACCAATAGCCAGCCGGCAGGTTTCTCGACGGGGTAGCGTTTGGGGCCGGGAAGATACACGCCAACTCAGCAGTTCGCGCTATTGCGTCGCACGGCACTCTCCCTGAAACTGGTAAATCGCGTTACTGGAGAATCAGCTCATAGTACCTAATTGCTGTCCGATAATCCCGGTGGACGTACGTAGCTGGCTTTTCTATGATGGTGGGCGCAAGGAGGCGCTTATGCCCAACAA
Organism: Candidatus Acidiferrales bacterium; assembly: GCA_963709675.1. GTDB lineage: Bacteria > Acidobacteriota > Terriglobia > Acidiferrales > UBA7541 > Acidiferrum. The sequence continues at coordinate 437,453 of CAVPWW010000006.1, read as the reverse complement.
AAAGCCCACGCATGAACAAGCACAACTCCAGCTTCAGCTTTATGACCTGCGGCGCGAAGCGAAATTGCGCCAGGCCCGCGACTGGTTCAACCAAAGCTTCTTTGCGGACAGCTTCGAGGATTGCATGCGGTTCGCACCTATGGGCTCGCAGGAGGGGGCGTATCTGTGGATGGTCCTCGGCTATTGGGATCAAGCTTGCGCGCTACTGAATAACGGCCTGCTGCACGAAGAGCTTTTCTTTCAGACCGCCGGAGAGTTCTTCGGCGTGTGGGAGCGGGTCAAAGCCATGGTCCCGAGCGCACGACAAGCATTTCATCAAAAGCTTTTTCTTTTGAACCTCGAACAAGCCGCGCAGCGATTTGAGAAGTGGATGAACAAAACGTCGCCCGGTGCCGTAGAGGCCATGCGCCAGTGGATGAAGCAGATGCGCACAGAGAGAACCAAGAAGGCCGGCGCCTAAAAGGCCGTTGCCAGCTCAACCGGTAGATGCAACACCATCCAATATCTTGATTCGACACTGCTTCCCCTCGGAGAAGCGACCAGTTTGGTTGAGCTCCTAAAAAATCCGGCCAGGCTGGTGTTTCGGTTGATCAAACGCTGGCGAGCGACTGAGCCTTTGTTTTCAGTGTAAGTCGTCTCAACTTGAAATCCGAAGTTGAAGGCGGTTTCATCTAGATTTCTTGCTCGATTTTTGGTTCATGTTGCGGGTCCAGGATGCAACTTCGTTGAAGTTGGAACTTCATAGGTTAAGACGTTTTCCAGCAGCGGGATGCGCTGCTGCAGGCCGCCCCAGGAAGCGGACAGATGTAGAACCAACCGGCGTCCAGCGCGGCCCAATAAAGCACCACAAAGGAAGACTTGGGCGCGCAGTGTGGCCGGCTGTCGATAGCTGGGAAGGCCACAGGCACGCTGAAATTCTCCGAGCAGATTGAACAGCAGCAGGATGCTACGGAAGGCTGCTTCGGTGGCAAAAAACTCCTGCAAGCAAAAATCATCCGCGCCTAAATCGTGTTTCAGTTCGGCGATGCGATTTTCCATGTCCGCCCTGCGGTTGTAGTCTCGCCAGAGCTCTTCCGGCGGCAGCGCCAGGTTGGTGACGAAGACGCGGAAGGTGTAGCCGGGAACATCGAGCAGTTTTCTTCCCAGCGAGGGGCGCTCGGCACGCAACTGCTCGCGGATCACCACGAAGCGGCGCGGACGGTCCCAGCCGAAAAGTTGCAAGTGGAATTCACCGGCGGCGTAATGCTCGTCCAAGGCGCGCCACGCGGTGACGCGGGCCGCCTCGCGCTTCAGCCATAGCGTCAGTCGTGCCACGATGATATAGGACAACTCGCGCTGCTCGAGAAAACCCAGTAATTGCTGGTCAAAGAAGCCGGCATCCGCGCGGACCACCCGAATGGCATATTTTCTCGGCAACAGCGCCAGGGCTTCTTTGAGGAATTCCACGACGCCGCGTGCCGTGCCGCAATTTCCGCTGCGCAGCCAGCCGTGCAGGAGAAAGTGCGCTTCGGCCAGCACCGCCACCAGCGGATGATGCGAGGGCCGTCCATGCTTGCGCGGGTTGGGCCCGCGCAGCGCACCTTGCTGGTGGCCGTAGCGTTCAAACACGGTCGAATCCAGGTCCAGACTATATCCCGACGAACATTCCGGCAGCCGCTCCAGCTGCCAGCTCCACAAACCCGAGAAAAAACGCTGGCAGTTCCCCTGGCCGAAGCGCTTGAACAAGTTGCGAATGGTGTCATCGACGGGAAAGCGCTTCATCCCCAGCAAGGCATGCAAGGCCACATCGCCACGCAGCAAACTGGTGTGCGCGAACCGCCGTGCTCCGGCCACCACGGAGAGTAGAAAGGCCGTAAAGGTCTCCACCGGATCGATGGCATTGGGGGAAGTGAGACGAAACGGTAGATGCTGGCTCACCGCCTCGCGATAACCGACCTGCTGCAGAAACTCGACGAACACCACCAGTCCACCGAACGGGGTGACCGCTCGCTGGGTCTCGCGCAATTCCACTTTCTTCCCACCCCAAAGAGAGGTAAGTTTCCAGTGCACTGTTTTGTCCTCCTCGGTGTTTCTTTCATCCAACTGAAACTTAACCGAGTTAGGGCAGAACGGTGCTTTTTAATTTAGGTTTTCAGGCTCAATGGGACGACGCAACACTCAGGCCGAACCCAACTGGGCAGCCTAACGATTGCTGATTCGCTGGAGGGCCTGGGCTGCTTGGCGGACGACATCCGGGTCTCTGCTGGCTGCGGCTTTGCGTAGGTGCTCAGTCGCGCTCCGCAGATCTCCTTGTGCGGCCAGAGCCAACCCTAAGTCCAGGTGTGCCAAACTGAAACCAGGCTGTAGTTTCACCGCCTGCCGATACTCCCTTACCGCCTCCGCCATTCGTTGGTCTCTGGCGAGAAGTCCACCCAACAATACGTGGCCTTCAGCAAGATTGGGATCCGCGTTCACTGCGGCCTGCGCTTGTGTCCGCGCTTCGTCTAACCGCTCGGCGGCTCCCAGCGCCAGAGCATAGTTAAAAAGATAGGGTCCATAGTCCGGACGAAGATGGGTTGCTTTTTGGAAGTTATAAAGAGCCATAGACATTTCATTCTTCCCTGCCAGCACCCGCCCCATCAGATCGTAAGCACCCGCGTCGTACGGATCAATGCTTAGTGCGCGTTTCAAGGCTGTTTCGGCAGGTTCCATCTGCGCTTCGCGGACAAAGAGGCTGGCAAGGTTCAGGTCGCCCTCCGGCAAATCTGGATTTAGCGCAAGCGCTTTCTGAAGTTTCTCGATTGCGTGACCGGTTCGCCCAAGGTCCGCCTCAAGCATCGCGTATTGATTCCAGGTGCTACCGTCGAGAGGTGCCAAGTCTAGCGCCTGGTTCAATATCTGCTCGCTTCGTGAAACATTCCCCGATGTTTTCAAGCTAGCGGCCAAGGACCGTAATGCTGTCACAGAATTTGGCTTGATCCGAACTGCCTGTTCAAACGCTCCAATGGCCGCTTTCGAATTTCCGCTGTTTTTCAGGGCATCCCCAAGTGCGATGTAAAACTCCTCCTCGCGAGGAGGATGTTGGTTTATTTCTCGGGCCAGGTCGGCTACTCCTTTCTTCAGATTATTCTGACGAGCCACTTGCGCTACAGCAAGGTATCGGCTGTTTTCGCTCGTTTTCGGCAGGGGCGACGGATAATAGGGGACCACTTCTCCGTGGTATTCTTCTGCATCAGTCAAATGACGTTCCTGAAGTTCTGCCTGAAGATCACGCATTGGGACCTTACGCTGAATGAAATGGTCCGTGATAAGTGCGTGAACTACATCCTCAGTTCTCCTTTTGGGCATGTGGCACGAAACGCAGTCAGCTGCATCTGGGTGCTTGCCCTGAGCAACCAAGGTGCTAATGACGGGTTCATGACAATGACGGCATTGTCCGGAATAGTAGCTTGTTGCTTCCTCGCCCGCGGGGAGCTTGCGATGTGGATCATGGCAGGACAGGCATGTCAGCGCCCCCTTGCTCTCTAGAAAGCAACGAGATTTCCGAAGTCGATATGCAACACTCACGAATTCAAATTTGTCATCGTATCCGGTGTTAGGGGCATGATCGAAGTACAGGACAAAGTCCTCAAGGGGTTGCCCTGGGACGTAGGAAAATATCCCGCGATTAAATCGTCTCACTAAAGCTGGCAGGGGGCCGCTCGTCGGCTCCAGGTGGCATTGCATGCAGAGTTCCATCTGGAGCTTGGAACTTAGCCGCGCAGGATTCACAATGCTGCTACTGATGTCCGAAAACTCAGCGCCTGTCTGGGCTGCTCGAATATGTTGGCCGCCCGGACCATGACATCGTTGACAATCAATCCCTTCAGGAAGGTCCCCAGTAAAGACCGGATCAGCGTCCGGAACATCGCTTCCGGAGGGCACTTGAGGATATCCATCGTGACAAAATACGCATCCATACGAAACCAATCGCCGGGTCTGCGGATGACGGGAATCGAATCCTGGACTCATGCCCCAATATCCACCTCGTTCCGTATACCAACCCAGAGGAAGTTCGATCAGCGTTCCTCGTGTGGTACGGTGTAGGTAGGACCTCGAGTGGTCGCCTGCACCTATCACGTAGTCAATTTTCATCTCTTCGACATTCGTCTCATTTCCGTCGGAGCCGATTTGCCACCGTCTCTGGTAATAGGCTTGGTCGCGAAAAATCATCGAATAGTGCGTGTCAGACAAGGAGTGGTAGAACTGCGTGTTCCCTTTATAGTCTTCGATTGTGTTCGCAGGAGCGGGCTTAAACAGGGATTTGGCCATTCCCGTCTGCCGATAGTTTTCATAGATTTGACTATGGCAACGCGCGCAAAGCTGGCAGTCGACGTATTCATTTACTGGAGTGCTTTTAGTTGGTGTGACGCCTGCGACTGGTATCCCGGTTTTTCCCCAGGTACCCACAATGAGTCCACCCACGCAGAAAATGAGCCCAATCACGCAGCAGAGGCTGAACCAGCACTGAGACTTCATGTCGGCTCCTTGCACCACTCAAGGATATTGCGGACAAGGCACCCAACGGAGCACAGTCTTGAACAACTTGGCATTGAGCCTCACCGATGCAGGCGATTACGCGCAGGCGGAACCGCCATCTGGGAACGAGTGGTACGTACCGTGGACGTGGATGTCTAGTGCGAAAGAAAGCGGCAAAACAAACCTAACGACGAATGCGAGTATGACGACCAATCCCGCGCCAATCAGGTGCTTCGAGACTCCCGATGTAGAAGGGTCGCGGAGCACATCTATGTCGGTCAAGTCCTGCTTACGCCTACTATCGGCATGCCGCCAAGCTAAAAATGCTCTGCCTTGAAGGTGGGCGCTGGCGGTTGCGGTCCCAATGACAAGGATGTTAACTCGCGTTTCTGAGCGGTGATTGATGACCAGTTCGAAGTGTGCTTTGTCATTCACGCAGACTACACATCCGTGCGGCTCGCATTGGATACAGTAGTCTGCCCTTCATTAGCGCAAGTCTCCGGGTGTGTCACTTTTCCCCGCCCTATAGCTTACCCCGCGCATTTCTTGACCCTACGCGCACGCGACAAGTACACTAGTAAATTCCGAAAGCTGCCGGTAGTGCGGCAGTTGGCTTGACGGAGAGAATCCTTAGCCAGCGCGGGATGTGTCTACGGCCGGCCTTCCGAGCGGCACGCGGGATGGCCCATGGGATTTTCCACGGCCGCATCGAGAAACAAGGGGGAGTATCTTGCCAAAGCGTACATTTCAACCGCGGAAACGCCGCCGCGCTAAAACACACGGGTTCCGTTCGCGTATGAAGACCAAGGGTGGCCGCAAAGTGCTTGCGGCTCGCCGCAAGAAGGGACGTCATCGCCTCACGCCCGAGTAGTGGCGGCGAGCCCGCGCAGGGCCAGATGTTTCCGCGCGAAGCGCGCCTGGTGCGCCGAGGTGATTTTGACCGCGTCTACCAGGCCGGAAAGCGCCTTTCCAGCAGCCACTTCACCATCTTCGTTCGTTCCAACGAACTTGCCCTGAACCGCTTCGGCTTCAGCATCAAGAAGGCATTGGGCGGCGCGGTGGTGCGCAACCGCATCCGGAGGCGATTGCGTGAAATGGTGCGCTGCCACCGGCAGGAGATACCCGCAGGATGGGACATCGTCATTCATCCCAAGAATTCGGTGGCCAAGGCGCCCTTTGCGGCGCTGACGGAGGATCTCGTGAGGCTGCTGAAGAAGCTGTGAGCACCACACCCACATCCAAAAAGCATTCCGTGGGCGTGCGCGCCGCTCTGTTTGCGCTCAATTTTTATAAGTCCAACCTCTCGGTTTTCTTGGCGGGCTCTTGCCGCTATCAGCCCACCTGCTCGCGCTATGCCTATCAAGCGATTGAACGGTTTGGCGTGGCCCGCGGCGTGTGGCTGGGAACGAAACGCCTGTTGCGCTGCCACCCCTTGTCACGAAAATTTGGATACGACCCGGTTCCGGAGAAATGCGAAGAGATGCGATCGGATTCTTGTAGACTTTCTGAAACTCGCGGGGTGCGTTCGTGAGCACACCGCCGGTAAATCAATTTCCGCCCCTCGGGCCGCAAAAAGATAAGTTCACGCCGGAACTGCGCATTCTGGTTGCCTCCCTGCTTTCCATGGTCGTGATTCTGCTGTGGGCTAAGTACTTTGGGCCGAAGCCCCCTGTCCATCCCCAGCAGCAGAACAACCCCGCGGTGAGCGCTCCGGCCACTCCGGGCACACCCGCGAATCCTACCGCCAGCGTTAGCACCTCATCCACACCTGCCTCGACCAGCGCAGCTGTCACCTCCGCGAGCACACCAGCCGTCGCGGATGCGCAAGAACGCATCCTTGTCGTGGAAAACGCTTTGTATCGCGTGGAATTTTCCAATCGCGGCGCCGTGGTAAAGAGTTGGCAGCTTAAAAAATATAAGGACGACACCAAACCGCCGCGCACGCTGGATCTGGTGCACGCGGATTCCGCAGCAAAGACCGGCGGTTGGCCCTTCTCTCTGGTTTTCGACGACCCGCAATTGGAAAAAGCCGCAAACAACGGCTTGTACAAGATTACCAGCGACAGTTCATCGCTAGAGGCTCCGGCGGACGTGACTTTCACCTGGAGCGATGGACATCTGGAGGTGCTCAAGAAATTTCACTTCGACCATTCCTATGTGGTGAGCGTCGAAACCGCCACGAACTACAACGGATCGCACGTCCTGTCCGGACTCGCCTGGCGCGGCGGCTTCGGCGATATGACCGTCACAAATCCCGCGCCGATCACGACCATCCTGACGTTCTATAGCGAAGGCGGAAAGCTAAGCAGCACTGGTTACAAGAAGCTCGATGATCCGGAAAAGTGGGGGAACCTCTGGCAGGGAGGTAAGAATTTTACGGGGATCGAAGACCGCTATTTCGCCGTAGCCTTCCTTCCTCCGGGCGATGCCCCTTCCACGACGCTCGAGACGCGTTACTGGAAGGTTTGGGACACCGCCACGGTCAACGGGAAGGAAGAGTCTGAAGCCGTGCCGGAAGTGGCGGCGGCGAGCTCGGCTCAGCCAATGAAGATGCGCGTCTTCGTTGGCCCGAAAGACTACGACCTTCTGAAGAAGATGCAGCCACCACTGCATGCGCTGGTCAATTTCGGATGGCTGGAGTTCATGGCCGATCCGATCTTCCATGGCCTCAAGTGGCTGCACGAGTACATTCCGAATTGGGGATGGGCCATTGTGGTGCTCACCCTGATCATCAACATGGTGCTGTTCCCACTGCGCATTTCCAGCTACAAGACCACCATGAAAATGCAGCGCGTGGCCCCGGAAATCAAGCAGATCCAGGATAAATACAAGAAATACAAAATGAACGATCCTCGCAAGGCCGAAATGAACAAGGAGGTCATGGCCATTTACTCGCGCGAGGGTGTCAATCCCATCGGTGGTTGTATCCCGCAACTCCTGCAAATGCCCATTTGGTTCGCCTTGTGGCGCGCATTGCAAGGCACTATCGAATTGCGCCACGCGCCCTGGTTCGGCTGGATCACCGATCTTTCGGCCAAAGATCCTTACTACATCCTGCCGGTGCTCATGGGCGTGTCCATGTACCTGGCGTCGAAGATGACGCCGATGCCCACGGGCGGCGATCCGCAACAAGCGCAAATGATGAAATACATGCCTATTGGGATGGCGGGGATGTTTATGATTATCCCGTATCCCAGCGGCTTGGCGGTGTATATTCTTACCAGCGGATTGATCAATGTTCTGCAGCAGTGGTATCTGAATCGGACTCACCCCCTTCCCGCCCCAGCCAAGCCCTCGCGCGCCAAGAAATGAGCGCAGGCAGGCTGTAAAAGGGACTCCGAAAACGCAACCAGGAGTCACATGTCCAAAGAACTTGTCCGCGAGGGTAAGCTCGACCGCGAAGCCACGGCAGAGGCTTTGCGCAATTTTTTGCAACAAATTGTTCGGACAGGCGCGTTTGATCTCCACGTGAAGGTTCGAACGGCCGCATCATCCGGCGGCACGGAAGAAGGCGAAGCGGAAGTCTTTGCGGATATTGACGGCAAGGATAGGGAAATATTGGTTGCGCGCGGTGGCGAAGTGTTGAAGGCCTTGGAGCACCTGACCTTTCGCGCCCTTGGGCTAGAGCCCGCGTACCACGAAAAAATTCATCTCGATTGCGGAGGCTTTCGCGCGCTTCGCTTTGAAGAATTGCGGATGACTGCGCGCGTGGCTGCCGAACGCGTCCTCGCTTCGAAACAACCGTTCCAGTTGAATGCCATGTCCTCGCGTGAGCGCCGCATCGTTCACCTCGCATTGAAAGACATGCCCGGCGTGCGTACGGAAAGTGTCGGCACAGGCGAAGACCGCCACATCGTTATTCATCCCGCCATCGAAAAGCAAAAGATGCCGCTCTAGTTGTTCACGGGGTCTTATATCCCCGCACTCGAAGGGCGAGCTTTTACGCCCCCACGGATACTCTATCGGCGAACCCAGCCTTGACTGATGGCCTTACCGTCGGACGAAAAGCGCACACGATAGGTGAACGAAGCCGGCCGGTCTCGCCGGACCTGCGGAAAGCGCTTGTCGGAGAACTCCACGATGGCATCCCCGCCTTCCTTATGAAACTGAGTCACGGGAAACCGCGCGAATCCCAGTACCTGCTGCACCTCGGGAAGCTGCCGCGCCACTTCAATGTATTCGTTGGGAGGCGAATCGGGATAAAACGTGCGGGTGATGACTTCAGCGTCCGATGCATCTCTTTTTTTCAGGAGGTTGTCACTGAGATCCATGCGGATCTCATACACACCCCGAGGAGCGCGCACCAGACCATCCCAGTGCCAGATCGACGGGGGCAAGGGCAATGCCCCAATGGCCTGTACTTCTAAGTTTTGCTGAGCGGCGAACTGCTTGACTCTCTCGAAGGCTGCACGGTGCGCCAGCGTCGCAGCAAGAATATAGGCGATCGCCACGGCCAGCCCGACGCGGTTCCAGGATTCATAGTGGACGCGCAATCCCCAGCCGCGAGCGGCTGGTAGGAAAAACAGGACAGCAAACATCGCCGTGGCCACAAGAACTGCCGGGCCCGAAATCGGCGCCCCAACCGCTAGTCCGATTCTCGAGATCAGAACAGGCGTAGGAGTAAAGACCGCCCACAAGATAATGGCACGTCTCCGTGCGTGCTCCGGATCTTCGTAGGTCCAGGCGAGCAATTGCGGGATCAGCAAAATTCCCGTAAACGTGAAATCCACGATGAAGAGAATGTCCCAGGCCGGTCGCGACCATTCCAGTGGCGACCAGACCATCGTTCCGTAGGTAGTCAACAGATCCAGAAAGATGTGACTCAGAATTCCAACGGCGAACAGTCCGAGCAAGGTCAGGAACGAAGGCGCTTGCCATTTTCGCCAACGCGCGATGGCTCCCATCAGCGCCGCGAGGATCACTGACCAGATCGGAAGCAACAGCAGCGAATGCGTGATGCTGCGGTGCCAGGTAATCATCAACAATGGATTGCTCGAAAAGAACTCGCGCAAAACATCGGAGTCCGGAAAGATTGCTCCGAGCATCAACGCCCATGTAGCCAGGCGCTTCTTTCCCATCTCTGTTGGAGGAAACAAGTCTCGGCCGCCGAAAGCGGCTTTACTGATTAACGCACCAGCGATTCCGTGGGTAATTGTATCCATAGGCAGAAATGTGCGGGATTCCTCAGACGATGTGTAGCAAGGGTGAAGTTTTCTTTAGAACGCGGCCAATCCGCGAGGCCTTGACGCCGTTCCGCTGCAAGCAATTCAGGGCAGCTTCCTCGGTTTCCGGTGCAATGGAGATCAGCAAGCCGCCTGAAGTTTGCGGGTCAAAGAGAATTGCCCGCTCTTCCTCCGGAACGCTTTCCGCAAAACCCACGCAATCGCCAATGAAGTCGCGGTTATTCTTGAGCCCGCCGGGAATCATCCCTTCCCGAACGGCATCGAGCGCACCAGGAAGCAAGGTAAACGCATTATGGTGAATCTCGAAAGAAACCGGCGCGATACCGTTCGCGGGATCCCCTAACGCCATTTCGCGCGCATGGCCAAGCAGACTGAAGCCGGTCACGTCCGTAACTGCGTGGATGCAGCCCTGGCCGGCCTTCGATTCCAAGTCCCGCAGTGCTTCGGAGGCCACATCGTTCAACTGGCTCATCGAGGCGGTAGCCGCGTCGACGGATTCTCTGCCGGCGCGATCCCTTTTCTGAGCGGTGGAAATCACTCCTGTGCCGAGCGATTTTGTGAAAAGAAGCACGTCATTGGTCTGCGCGCCGACATTTCTCCAAACTCGATTCGGGTCGATCAGGCCGGTGACCGCGTAGCCGAACTGAATGTCTTCGTTGCGAAGCGAATGCCCACCGATGACGCTGCATTTCGCTTCGGCCATCTTGTTCAGGCCGCCACGCATGATCTGCTCGAGGATCGCCGGATCGCCCTTCTCAGGGAACCCGACAATCGAGAGCGCGGAAATCGGTCGCCCACCCATGGCGTAGATGTCGCTGAGCGAGTTCGCTGCGGCTATCTGCCCGAATGTGAAAGGGTCATCGACGACAGGAGTAAAAAAATCCACGGTTTGCACCAGGGCCAGGTCCTGGCCGATCAAATACACTCCCGCATCATCATTGGTGCTGAAGCCGACTAGAACATGAGGATCGCTTTGGGCAGGAAGCCGTCGTAAGACCGCATCGAGCATTCCCGGAGCCATTTTTGCGGCGCAACCTGCCGCTTTTGCCATGGAAGTGAGCTTTACCGTTTCCGCCACGCCAGCCCTCGCAGTACAGCGCCTCGATTATAACGATGCACGAACGTTTCTGCTCGTTGCGGATCTTCCGCCAGAGAAATGCGCTGCGATTACGGCACTATGGAGAGGAAGATAAAAACCGCGAAAATGACGAGATGCACGATTCCCTGAAGCACCGTTGTGCGGCCGGTTCCTAGTGTGATCACGCTGATGAGCAGTGTAAGAGCCAGCAGCACCCCTTCTTTCGGGCTGATGCCCAGCGTAAGCGGTTTGCTCAGCAAAATCGAAACTGCTGCGACCGCGGGGATGGTTAGTCCGATGCTCGCCAATACCGAACCCAAAGCCAAGTTCATGCTGGTCTGCAGACGATTCGCACTTGCGGCCCGCAAAGCCGCCAGGCCCTCCGGGAGCAGCACCAGACCCGCAATAAGGATGCCCACCACAGCTTTCGGTGCGCCCGCTTTTTCGATTCCAAACTCCATGATGGGCGTGAGCGCTTTCGCCAGTGCCACCACAGACACGAGCGAAACGAACAACAGTCCTGCGCTCAGCAGCGCGACTTTATTTGGCGGTGGCGGCGCGTGCGTTCCTTCCGCTGCACCATCCGCAGGCAGAAAATAGTCGCGGTGGCGGATGGTCTGCACAAAGAGAAAGGAACCGTAAAGGATCAGAGAAACGATTGCCGCGAAGATAAGCTGGGAAGAGCTGAATGTCGGCCCCTCCGTCGTGGTTGTGAGATTCGGAAAGACCAGCGTCAGTGTGGTGAGCGCGATCAGTACCACCAGCGCCGCATTTGCGCCCTGGAGCTGAAAGGCCTGTTCGCGGTGGCGCATACCGCCCGCCAGAAGACACAGGCCCACGATCCCGTTACAAACAATCATGACCGCGGCAAAAACCGTGTCGCGCGCCAACCCTGCCTTGTCCGCATCACCAGTAATCATCATGGATACAATCAGGGCCACTTCAATGATGGTGACGGCAAGCGCCAGGACCAACGTGCCAAACGGCTCGCCGACACGGCACGCCACGACTTCGGCGTGATAAACAGCCGCGAAGACTGTGGCGATCAACGCAAATGCTTCCGCGGCTGCAAGCGGTCCACCGGAGCCAAATACCAATTGCAGAACGAGAACAAGGCACGCTAACAGGGGCCAAGTCCACGACCACCAGGGGATCCGAATGGGAGTTAATTTCATGGCGAATCCTTGAGGTTCCGAGCAGGCAAGATATCACAATTGTTGAGAGCCGGAGACGAAACGCGGCGTGTATCTTGGCCCTTTTGCAACATGCGCTGCATGGCAGGGAGTGCAGGAAACACGGCCCATCGGGACAACTTGCGTTTGTGGGCGCGAAAGTGTTCTCATCGCTCAATGCCCTGGGACTTCTGGTTAATTTTTTTGGTGCTCGGCGTCGTCATTCCCTGGCGAGGCCGGGTGCGCTTAGAGCACTTGTTGGCTCAGCCGACCACAGGCACTAAACAGAAGCTGGTTCTCTATGGCAGCACGATCGCATTTCAGTGGATCCTGATGAGCCTCGTAGCTTGGCGCGCGTTGGCCCGCGGATTGACGGTTGCAGAACTGGGGCTTGCGCCACGCCTAACAGCAGAGCTAGTGCTTTGGAGTCTTGCTGGGATTCTTCTTTTTGGCGCTTTCCAGTGGTTCAATCTGCGACGAATTGGCCGTATGACGGGTGCGATACCGGATTTCATGCGCAAACTCGCCGAGCGCCTGCTCCCGAACTCGCCGCTCGAATTGGCCCCCTACTGTGCGCTCGCTGTGACCGCAGGATTCTGCGAAGAGTTCCTCTACCGGGGGTTCGCTATGGCGGCGTTCAGCAGAATGGGAGTTACTGCGTGGATGGCTGTAATTATCTCTTCTGTTCTGTTTGGGTTGGCGCATACTTATCAAGGCAAAAGTGGAATCGTGGGAACGACAGTCATGGGTCTGGTGTTCGGCATTGCTCGCCTAGCATTCCAGAGTTTGCTGCCGGTGATGGTGTGGCATTCGGCGGTCGATTTGCTGGCAGGAGTAGCCGGACCGAGATTTCTCTTGCGCCGCTAATTATGAAATAACCGTTTTATTATCACAGTCTTACAGGATATTTACTTTAATGACAACAAATGTAGATAAGCCTCTTTCGGAAGACACGATACGGCGCGCTCTAGGAGAGTTCCAGGTCTCGATTGATGATAAACAAGTCCTTTTAATTCAGACATATATGCAGATTTTGCGACACTGGAATGAGAAACTGAATTTGACCGCGATTCGTGAGCCTCTGGAGATACTATATCGTCACTTTTGCGAATCCATGTACGCCGCAGTGGCCGTCCCGGAGGATTTTGGTCGGCTCGCCGACATTGGCACGGGAGCCGGTTTTCCTGGGATTCCACTGAAGATCATGAGGCCGGAACTCGAACTGTTTCTGGTGGAGTCGAATATAAAGAAGGGTACATTTTTGGCCGAGGTTGTTCGTGAGCTTGAGCTTCCGAATGCTCGAGTGTTGATTAGCCGATACGAGGAACTCTTTGAGGAGCTTGCGCCGCTCGATTATGTTTGCTCGCGGGCCTTAGGGGAATTCGGCCCATTCCTCGATTGGGCGGCCTCTGAACGATTGTCGGCGCGCCGAACTTTGCTGTGGATCGGTGGGCGTGATCTCGATGAAGTGCGCAAATCGCCACAGTGGGAGTGGCAAGAGCCAATTTCGGTCCCTCAATCGCTTCGGCGCTATCTCTTGGTCGGCACAAGGAAGTCAGCCGTGTCGGCGTAACGACAAATGGACAAGGAAATTCGCATTCCGTTCTGAAATCCCTTTTCTGGCCTCACTTTCCTTGCGGTGATCGTTCCACGTGGAACGCGTGTTTTGTCGGCCTGGTCGGCATAGGTTCCACGTGGAACCATATTGCCTATTGAATGGCCTTCACAACGTTCCACAGGGAACGTACGGCACCCTGTATGGCGAGACGTTTCACGTGAAACGAATGTTGAAGTGCGAATAGTGAGGTCCCAGAGTTCGGTCGCGTGGGATGTTCCCTGTGGAACACTCGATGCCCTAGGCTTTTTGATTGTGGTCAAATAAGTCCTGCAAGAAGAATCGAATAGAGACGATGTTTCACGTGGAACAAAACGGATTCCACAGAAAATCCGCAGCTCAGGCTTTGTTTCACGTGAAACAACTTGCTTCCCCCGGTCGGTTCTGTTACTTTCTTGCTGTTTGGGGGACTTTTCTTGGCCCGGGTCATTGCTGTTGCTAATCAAAAGGGCGGAGTGGGAAAAACCACCACCGCTGTTAACCTCGCCGCTTGCCTGGCTGCTGCTGAACAGCCCACCTTACTCATCGATTGCGACTCACAAGCGAACGCCACCGCTGCGATCGGCTACCCAAAGGATCCTGCCCGGCGCACTGTTTATCATGCACTCATTCTCGGCGAGCCATTCGAGAGAATTGTGCAGAAGTCGCAAGTCGAGGGTTTGGACGTGCTTCCTGCAGATAAGAACTTGGCCGGAGCTGCTGTTGAACTTGTCGTGGCCGAAAATCGCGAGTATAAATTGCAGACTTTCCTCCAACCGCTGCGCGCAAACTATAAATTCATTATATTGGACTGCCCACCAGCACTCGATCTTCTGACCTTGAATGCCTTGGTGGCCGCCGATTCGGTGATGGTGCCGATTCAATGCGAGTATCTAGCGCTCGAAGGTGTTTCGGAATTACTGGATACACTGATGCGTATTCGAAGGACCCTCAATCCAAGCTTGGAAATTGAAGGAATTCTGCTGACAATGTATGACGAGCGAACGACTTTGTCTCGACAGGTTGCTACGGACTTGAGGAGCTTTTTTGGTGCACAGGTCTTCCAGTGTCAGATTCCGCGAAATGTACGGCTCGCGGAAGCACCGAGTTTCGGTAAACCTATTATTTTCTATGATATACATAGCAGGGGCGCAGAGGGTTACACGCAGCTTGCACAGGAGGTAATTGCCAATGCCGAGAAACGCGTTGGGGCGGGGGCTCGGAGCGCTCATTCGGGAGCCTGAACCACAGGTTCCTCCAAAGCCTGCACTCGATAATCCGCCACCGGTTGCCAGCGTCCCAACGGCGGGTGGGGCAGCCGCTGCGGTCGCCCCAGCAATGAGTGCTGCTCCGTCAGGTCCGTTGCAGATTGACATCGATCTGATTGAGCCGAGTCCATATCAGCCGCGAACACGCTTTCGCGAAGAAGCGCTGGATGAGCTGGCGCGTTCGATTCAATCGAGTGGCATCATCCAACCGCTCGTGGTGCGCCCAATTGGAAAGCGCTATCAGTTGATCGCTGGCGAACGTCGCTGGCGTGCGGCGCAAAGGGCTGGACTGAAAAGCGTATCGTCGATCGTGCGTCAGGTGCCGGACGAACTGGCGCTCGAAATGACGCTGGTTGAGAACATCCAACGAGAGGATCTCAACGCGATTGAACAAGCCCGCGCCTTCGAACGGCTGATGGACGAATTTCACGCGACGCAGGAAGCGGTCGCGGAACGGACCGGCAAGGATCGCGCGACGGTTGCGAATGCCATTCGGCTACTGAAGCTCGAACCGACGATTCAGGATTGGATTGAAGAAGGAAAATTGACGGCCGGACACGGGCGCGCTCTGTTGGCTGTGCCGGATTCTCCGATGCGCATGCGCTATGCACAGCGCGCGGCGCGCGGTGGGCTTACGGTGCGGCAAATCGAGCGGCTGGCGTCCCGACGCTCGCGCGGTGCGAAGACCCTGACGGAAACACAACTGGATCCAAACATCCGCGAAGCATTAGAAGAATTGCAGCGTCATTTGGGAACCAAAGTGCTCTTGCGGCAGAAAACCAGAGTGCGACCGGGACAGCTGGTCCTGGAATTCTACGACGAAGCGCAGTTGATGGGGATTTACGATCGGCTGATGAAGTAATGATGGAGCGCCTTCCGAGCGCTCCTGCACTATCGTTCAGGAATTGCATTCGACAACTCTTTGCTCGAGCAGCGTTGACTTCCCCTGTATCCACGTTAAATTGGTAGTGCATCCTTTGGGGGCATTTTCATGGCATGGAACTGGCCAGGCACATCGAAGAATGGCATGAGCGAAGAGTGGACCGGATTCATTGATCAGGGCGTGTCACTTGAAGGCACACTCACACTGACCGGCACATTTCGTATCGACGGGCACGTCAAGGGAAATATAATTTCCGAGCAGACAGTTGTGCTCGGGGAAAATGCCAAGGTCGAAGGACAGATTGAAGGGAATCGGGTGGTGATTGCGGGCAGATTCGATGGGGTGATCTTTGCCAAGGGTCGGGTGGAGATTCAAGCCAAAGGAGTTGTCACCGGCGAGGTGCACTCGCCATGCATGGTGATCGATCCAGGGGGGATTTTTGATGGACGTTGCCACATGCTGGCGTCGTCTGATGCAGCCGCCGGCGTGACGATTCCGATTCGAGCACTCAGTCAAGCATAAGTACATTGCCCTCCAATAGATAACCGTTATTATATAATTTAATGGTTAGCAAGCTCATTGCTATAGGCCTTGAGATACCTCATTCCGGTATCGCACATCACGGTCGCAATGGTCGCGCCCGATCCCATACGTTCCGCCAATCGCAAAGCTGCAACGACGTTGGCACCTGTGGAGGTGCCTGCAAAAAGCCCCTCTTCGCGAGCCAACCTAAGTGCCATGGCGACCGCTTCTGCCATGGAAACCTGTTCGACCTGATCGGCCAGACCATTCTGCCAGAGAGGCACGACAAAACCCGCTCCGATCCCATCAATTTTATGGGCGCCTGGCTGGCCGCCGGATAGAACCGGCGATTCCGAGGGTTCCACGGCAACGATGCTGATTTGTGCATTGCGCCGGCGTAGACCTACCCCAATGCCACGAAGGGACGCGGCGGTACCTACGCTCTGAACAAAGCCATCGACGTGTCCATCTGTTTGAATCCAGAGTTCGTCGGCCATTTTGTGATAGGCCGCGAGCTGGTCTCTATTTTTCATCTGATCGGTCCAGAAGGCGCGTGTTTTTTCCGCGACGATGCGTGCGGCTTCGATCATGTCGCGGGTTAGTTTCTCCGTCATACGCCCGCTTTCGCTTGTCACGATTTGGAGCGTGGCTCCCAGTATTTTCATATGATCGAGTTTTTCCCGGGAGAAGGCATCCGAAGTCACAATATGGAGGGGATATCCTTTCATGGCGCAGACCAAAGAAAGCGACACGCCCGTGCTGCCGCCGGTATATTCGACAACAGAAGCTTCTGCCGCTTCGATCATGGCAAGCGCCATGCGGTCTTTCATGCTGCCTGTGGGGTTCTCGCTTTCCATCTTCAGGAGGATGCGAGTCCCGTTCTTCGGGACAATGCTGCGTAAGGCCAATAGAGATGTGTTGCCAATACCCTGCAGGATGTCACGCCGCAATTTGTCCATGATGCCTGACCTCTTTCCTGCAGAGTAAGACTGACAAATTCCCAGCATCCTTCGAAATCCAAGACTGCAAATTATCTGGAGGCCCGTGGAATGAAGTTTTGGGCCGGGACCTCGAGATCAGCTCATCCTCTTTTGGAGCAACGCACAGATCTGGGGCAACTAGCTCTTCGATGCTATTGGCTCTGCTCTGAATGTGGCTGCTTTCGCATCGCGTATGCCAGCGTCGATATTAGGTTGCCAATCGAGATGGGGAACCTTCGAAGCGTTCGCTTTGTCGTAACACTTTAGAGCTTCGTCCGGACGATTCAGTCTCTTCAAGTACAAGCGCCCCGCGGCGATAAGAGCCAGGATGGATTGTTTTTCTTCGGCGTGAACATCGGCGAGGTGCGCATATTCTGTGGCAGCTCTTTCGAAGTTTTGCTGAGCTTCGAGCATGCGGGCGATCTCGAGCCATGTTGCGGAAGGTAGTTTGTCGCCACCAGCGTTGGAGTAAGCCTCAAAGTCGCGCCAAGCAGCTTCCGTGTCCTGTAACTTCAGGTGGAGTTGGCAGAGCTGAGCGCTAGCCTCGAGGTAGCCGGGGATGTCGTTCCGGCGCCATTGAACTTGCTGGAGCATTTCGAGCGCATTCGAAGCGGAGGGCTTCTGCTTAAGGTAATTCACGAGGATAGTTGCGGCCGAGTCGAAATTGGATTTTTCCAAGGCCTCCCCAGCTTGAACAATCTCCGGATCCGCCGACCATGCGACCTTGGATTCAATCGTCTCATAGGCTTTTTGTTCGAGGCCCGAGCGCTCGAGACCGTAAGCGGCCGCCATTCCAAACAGGAAACCGCCGACGTGGGCCCAATGAGCCACCGGAGAGCTGACGCCAAATACCGAGCCATAGAAGAACTCCATCAGCAGCCATAGAGGAAGCAGCGCGTAGGCAGGAGCTTTGAAGCGATAAAGAAAGTATAGGGCGAAGAAACCCATTTCAATTTTCATCTTGGGAAAGCGGATGAGAAAAGCGCCCATAAGAGCCGCGACTGCTCCAGAAGCACCGATCAAGGGCATATAGCTTCCGTAAGCGCACCAGCCGTAAAACTGCAACGCCGCGGCACCCGCAATCAAGTAAAAAGCGGGGTAAATGAGCCGGCCCCAATTGTCTTCGAGGATGAACCCAGCAAGCCAGAGGAACCACATGTTCCCGATCAGGTGCAGCCAGCCCCCATGCAAGAAATTCGCACTGACATAGGAGATCAGGTGAGGCCTGGCAGGAACGAAGGCGTATTTGTCGAGGAGGTCCGATTTTCGCTCCGCCTCGAAGGCGTCACAAAGAGAGTCCATTTGCTGCTGAAGATCGACCGGATCGCTGGCTTCTGCAGAGCTGTTCTCTCCCTTTGCCATGGTGGCTTTGCTGGCGGAGATAGCTCTATCCCAATTGTCTCCCAATAACTTTTTCACGCCCGCCACGTACAGTTCGGCGTCGGGAGATCGATGCAGCTCCGGGTGGGCGGCAGCAAACGTAAGCAGGCGGACACGGACTTGGAAGCGTTGCGGTTGCTGTTCCTTGATGGGGCCGTAGGTAAATAGAAAAATGAGGACGTTGAGGCCGATGAGCGTGAAGGTGATGTAAGGCCACCTTCTTCCTCTCATAGTTTCGTGACGCAGTGGGATGAGCACAACAAGGTCCTGTCCGAATCAGTCGAATCTCGGAACTGATTCAGGGCGTTTTCTCTTCCTAGGGTAGGCGGTTTGGCGAGGAGAACAGGGCTGGCACGAGGGACAGGTGGGGCCAAAGAGTCAAATAGCGTTTGGCGCGAGTGGAATTTGAGTGCGCGACGACGAGGGAACTAAGTTTCCCGTGTTGGCGTGTTGGTGCATACAGTTGACAGTGTTTGTGGTGGCGGCTATCGTTCGAAGACGTGCGCGGCGAGGCGCGAATTCGATGAAAGTTCTGGTAATTGGTGGCGGTGGACGTGAGCACGCGCTGGTGTGGAAGTTGAAGGAGAGTGCAAGGGTAGAGAAGATCTGGTGCACGCCGGGGAACGGTGGGATTGCGGCAGAAGCCGAGTGCCTAGGAATGGATGCAGGCGATGTGGCCGGGCTCGTGGCGCTCGCGGAAAAGCTGGGACCCGATTTGACGGTCGTGGGACCAGAGTTGCCGCTGGTGAATGGCCTTGTGGATGCGTTTGAGCGACGGAAATGGGCGATCGTGGGTCCGACAAAGAGCGCCGCGCAACTCGAAGGCAGCAAAGTATTCACAAAAGAGTTCCTGGAGCGGCACAAGATTCCGACGGCGGTCATGTATGGGGCTTACGATTCGCCGGGAAGCGCGTACGGGGCACTGTGCGAAGTGGACTGGCCTGTCGTGATCAAGGCGGATGGATTGTGCGCTGGCAAAGGTGTATTCGTGGCGCCGAATCCGGACGCAGCAACAGAGTTCATCGAGCGTGTGATGGAGAAAAAGGAACTAGGCGCCGGTGGAAAGCGGGTGATGCTGGAGGAAGCGTTGGAAGGAGACGAATTGTCGTTCATCCTGCTGACGGACGGCGAACGCTATGCGCCGTTGGTGCCGACACGAGACCACAAGCGCGTTTTTGACGACAATCAGGGGCCAAATACCGGAGGAATGGGAGCGTACTCCTCCGACGACTTGCTGCCGGAAGACCTGCGCCGCGTGATTGCCGCGGCCATTGTGGAGCCAACCATCAAGGGGCTGGCCAGGGACGGGATTCGCTACCAGGGATTCCTCTATGTGGGACTGATGCTGACAAAAGATGGGCCGAAGGTTCTGGAGTTTAATTGTCGCTTGGGCGACCCTGAAACCCAAGCCATTGCCGCGCGCATGGATTTTGATGTGGCCGAGGTGTTGAGGGAAGTGGCAGAGGGAAAACTGCGGCCCGAAAAGTTGAACTGGAAGTCTGGGGCGAGCGCGTGCGTGGTGCTGGCATCGGGCGGGTACCCGGGAAAATTTGCGAGCGGCAAGGAGATTCACGGGCTGCAAGAAGCAGCGAAAATTACAGGCGTGAAGGTATTGCATGCAGGAACGAAACGCGAGGGCGAAAAAATCGTGACCAGCGGGGGACGAGTGCTGGGAGTCACGGCAGCAGGAAATTCGCTGGATGCGGCGTTAGAGAAGGCCTATCAAGCCTCCGGGAAAATTCACTTTGATGGCATGCAGTACCGAAGGGACATCGGACGACACGGACGGAAGACTTCCGCGGCGGGGGATTAGAATGAATGGCTAAGATTTTGCATTTGTTCCGCGCCCCGAAACGCCGCCTAGCAATGCAGGAACTCCACGAAGTGCGAGTGATAGAGAACGCCGGCATGGATGGATGCGCGCACGCGCGGCCTGGCGGAAAGCGGCAAGTGTTGTTGATGGACATCGAGACGCTTCGCACGATGGACCTTGCCCCAGGGATCACGAGAGAAAACATCACAACGGAAGGGCTGAACGTGAACGCGCTATCGGTTGGACAACGACTGCACGTGGGCAGTGTCGAATTCGAGGTAAGCGCCGTGTGCGAACCATGCGAACTGATGGAAAAAATTCGGGCAGGCTTAATGGCCGAATTGCAAGGACGGCGCGGAATGTTGTGCCGGGTATTGCGTGGTGGCGTAGTGAAGCAAGGGGATGCCATCGTTTTGGGGGCGGTTACTTAGCGATTCGGATTGGGCTTGCGCATCAGGGTTGGGGCATCGGCAGGGCGATTCTTATCCTCTTCTCCACGCTGCGCTTTCTCTTTTGGCTCTTCGGGGGGAACGATCCATTCAAAGCCACCATTCTCGCCCACTTGTCCTTCCACAAAATGGGCGCTGCCGGCAAGAATGGGTAAAGCGGCACGGAGAAAGTCGGCGGCATCCTGCATCGGGACTTTATTGGCCTGACCGCGCTCGATGTGTTCGGCGGCCTTGTTGAAGCGGGGGTCGGAAGAACGCAACTGGGCAATGTGCGGATCATTCTGCTGGATGAGACCGCTAAGCGGAACGTCTTGCAGTGTAATGGGAAAACGCACTTCTAACAGGGTTTTCGCCTCATGCTTCTCCGGGGGATAGAGTTGCGTAAAGCGCGGGCGGAGGATGCGCGTCTGCCAGAAATCACTGGTGGCGCTGACAGACTCCTGCTCCGCGCGATAATCGACGAGCCAGACTTCCGGCCCGTAACCCTGTGGCGCGTAGCCAATAAGGACGATCTCCAGAAGCGGTTCGTCGGGTTTGAGGTCGATTTTGTGATGGAGTTGGGAAACCAGAGGGCGAAGCTTTTCTAGGAAACCTATGCCAATCAATTCGAGATCGGCCTCTCCGGAGCCAAGAGGCCGAAACGTGTCATTCGGCGACATCGAGGGGCGTACCTCCGAAGCGCTGCGGTCGAGGCGAATCGGCATGGGTTGAGCGGGAACCTGCCACTCGGACGCACCAAAAAAGATACCGACATGCGTGGACCCCACAGCGGCCACGCGCGGTGGAACGGACTTGGCTTCGAGAGGATGGTCGATGGCAGCGAAAACGATGCCATCGTTGGCAACATGAATGATGACGCGGCCACCGGCCAGGTTGGCGACAATCTCGTCTTCTTGCGCGGTGGCAGAGATCGCCGTTAGGGCCAGGGCCGCAAAAACAGTGAGGAGAGCACGCATACGATGAGATCCCAAAGTGGGCCGGCGCTTCCGACCCAGGAAATTAGCATACTCTGTTGTGCAGCTAAGTGCAGCGGTCGGCAAAGTTCTCCGGTAAGGCAGGATTGGGTAAAATAGAGGATTGCAAGCGGGGGAGAGGTTTGACTATGGGACTGCGCAAGCTAAACGGTTTGAGGCACAAGGGAAAGAAGTTGACGGAGATTTTGCAGGAGCACGATCGCTTCTGGAAGGGGACCGGAGTCCGCGCGGACCTGGCAGGTGCAGATCTCTCTGGAACGGATTTGAGCAAAGTGAATCTGGCTGGGGCGATCCTGAAGAACGCCAACCTCGAAGGGAGCGATCTGCGCGGCGCGCGGCTACCGGGCGCGGACTTCGCGGGGGCAAGGATGCGCAAGGTCGACTTGCGGAATACGGATATGACCGAAGCGAGTCTGGCCGGCGCGGACCTGACCGAAGCGCAGGCCAGTGGGGTGGAGTTTTTCCGGTGCGACCTGACGAACGCGAATTTCCACAAGGCGCTGCTTCGGAACTCGAACTTCCGCGACGCACACGTGGACGGTGCAAACTTTACCGGCGCGGATATGGGCATCGCTATACTAAGAGAGACTGATATCAGTAAGGCCGACTTGACGGACGTGGACCTTTCGACGACGCTCATGCCCCCAGGCTATGCGGTAAAAAAGCAACGCCCGTAGACTCAGTACAGTAGTGCGTGCTTGCGGAGATAACTGAGAAAAGGCCGCTGGGCTTGTAGATTCGCCCTGCGCCACAAGGCGATGATGGAAAAAGCGGACGGTGCATGTTAGCCTCACGCAAAGTCCGCAATTGAAGGAAACCTTGGCCACAACTTCAGCACAATTAGACCTGCCAGGTCTGCGCGAGCGCGTAATGGATGTGTTGCGCGGATTGCTCGAAGAGTTGGGGAGCCACGGTGCGCTCGAGACACTTTCTCTGACGTCCAACCTGGAACGCGATTTGGGATTGGGCAGCCTGGAACGCGTGGAATTGCTGACGCGACTGGAAGCCGCATTTGCTGTGCGCCTGCCGGACACGCTCGCCGCGGAAGCGAATACTCCGGAAGAGTTGATTGGGGCGATCCAAAAGGCCCCGGGAGTGCTGGCAGGCGAGGGAGAAGAAACGTCGGCCCTGCGGGCGGCAGTCGCAACGCAGAGGTTGCACGAAGAAACTGCCGAATCGATCGCGCAAAAAGCAGAAACCTTGGTGGAAGTAATCCGCTACCGTGGTATGCATAATGCAAACCGCGCGCACCTGATCATCGCGGAAGATGACGAGCAGGGAGAGCACTCGCAGACGCTGACGTTTGGCGAGTTAGCTACGGCGGCGCAGAAATGTGCGGAGGAATTGGCGCGCCGCGGCGTACCCGCGGGGGGGCGCGTGGCGTTAATGCTGCCGACTTCTCGGGAATTTTTTATTAGCTACGCTGGAATTTTGCTGGTTGGCGCTGTGCCTGTACCAATCTACCCGCCATTTCGAGCCGACCGGATTGAAGAGTATGCCGGTCGCCAGTCGGCGATCCTTAACAATGCGGAAGTGTGCCTGTTGTTGACGTTTCGACAAGCAGAGGCCGTGGCAAAGCTGCTGAAGCCACGGGTGAAATCGCTGCTGGGGGTCATGGATGCAGAGAAGTTGCTGGATGCAGCGGAGAAAGAGCCGCCGCCGGCCCCGGGGGCGTTACCTGCGTTTCTCAGCGGGAACCGGGTGCGCAAGGGGAACGACATTGCGCTGCTGCAGTATACGTCAGGATCCACAGGCGATCCGAAGGGTGTGATGCTGACCCACGCGAATCTTCTGGCAAACATGCGCGCGATTGCTGAAGTCGTGCAGATGGGGCAGAACGACGTGGGGGTGAGCTGGCTGCCGCTGTACCACGACATGGGGTTGATCGGGGCGTGGCTGACTTTGCTGATGCATGGCGTGCCACTCGTGGTGATGTCGCCCCTGGCGTTCCTGACGCGGCCGGAGCGCTGGTTGCAGGCCGTCTCAAAATACAAGGGAACGATCGGGGCCGCGCCAAATTTCGCGTATGAACTGTGCGTGCGGAAAATCTCCGATCAGGCGATGGAAGGCGTGGACCTGAGTTCGTGGCGCGCGGCGTTAAACGGCGCGGAGCCAGTCAATCCCGAGACGCTCGAGAGGTTCACGAAGCGATTTGCGAAGTACGGATTCCGGCGGGAGGCCATGTTGCCGGTCTATGGTTTGGCGGAGGCGTCACTAGGCGTGACATTTCCCCCCTTGTACCGCGGGCCGAAGGTGGATCGCGTGGAGCGGGAAACGTTCACCACGCAGGGGCGCGCGGTGCCGACCCAGGCAGAAGATGAACATGCGATTGCCTTTGTGTCTTCGGGCGTGGCGCTGCCGCAGCATGAAGTCGTGATTACGGATAAGGACGGGAAAGAGTCTCCTGAGCGGACCGAGGGGTTCTTATGGTTCCGCGGGCCCTCCGCCACCAGCGGTTATTACAGGAATGAAGAAGCCACGGCGAAGCTGTTTGCAGGCGGGCCTGCGCACGCCGAAGGGGAGTACCCGTGGGTGGACTCCGGCGATCGCGCCTATCAAGCGGGTGGCGAGATTTATATTACCGGGCGCGTGAAGGACATCGTCATCAAGGGCGGGCGAAATCTGTATCCGCATGAGGTGGAAGAGTTGGCGTCGCGTGTGGAGGGAATTCGCAAGGGATGCGTGGTCGCGTTCGGACTGAAGGGCGAGAAAACGGGAACGGAAAAACTGGTCATAGTTGCGGAATCGCGGGAAGAGGATCGCGGCAAACGGGCAGCGGTGGTGGCGGCAATTAATGAAGAGGTGACGCGGGGATTGGGGTCGCCGCCGGATCGCGTGGAGCTGATTCGGCCGGGAAGCATCCCAAAAACATCCAGCGGAAAATTGCGCCGGGAAGAAACGAAGCAGCTCTACATTGCAGGCACGCTGGCGGCGGCAAAACCACCGGCGTGGGTCCAGATAGCCCGCCTGGGCACTGGCTCGTTCCTCAAAGGCGCATTACGTGCCGTGCTAGGTGGGATTCGCACAGGGCTGGAAAAGATTTACGGCGTGTACTTCCTCATTGTTTTCATACTGTGGATCATTCCGGCGTGCGCGTTTGTGCGGCTCTATAAGGACCATCGCGCCGCGGGACGCTACACGTCGGCGGCGCTGAAATTGTTGTTTGCCCTGACGGGGATACGCGTGAAGGTGGTAGGGAAACAGTACATGGATATACCGGGGGCCAAGGTATACGCGTCGAACCATGCCAGCTATTTCGACGTGCTTCCCCTGATGGAGGGGTTGGGCGTGCCGTATCGGTTCGTAGCCAAGGGCGAAGTGAACGACATGATCTTCATTGGGACATTTCTGAACCAGATGGGACATTTGTCGTTCGATCGACACGATGCGAATTCACGGCTAAGGCAGGTAGACAAAATTGAAGAGTACTTGAAACAGGGTGAATCCGTTTTCGTGTTCCCCGAAGGGACGTTCACGCCGGAAGATGGAGTGCGGCCGTTTCAGTTGGGGGCTTTTCGAGGTGCGGTAACAACAGGCGCGCCAGTGATCCCCGTGTCGCTGGCAGGCACAAGAAGATTTTTGCGAGACAGGACGGTATTGCCGCGGCCAACGCGCGTGACCATCACTCTTTCGCCGCCCATTTATCCAAAACAGGTGACCTCGAGCGGCGACCCGCATCACTTGCAGGAGATGGTGCAGTTGCGCGACCGGGTTCGCGAAGCGATCGCGCAACATTCGGGTGAGCCGCTGCTTTAACCTGCCGCCGAAGAACCAAGAAAAATACTTCAATGAAGACCGCAGGGCTCGCGGACTGCCCTGCGCTGCGAGAAAAATCAGCGAGCCAACGTGTAGATGACAGTGATGTGCGTATCAATTTCGACGGGCTGTCCATCAAGGATCGTCGGTTGATAGCGCCATTGGCGGACGGCAGCCAAGGCGGATTGCATGAAGATGGGATCCCCGGTAATAACCTCGAGGGATTGAATAGAGCCATCCGTGGAGATGATTGCGCGTAATTCCACGCGGCCTTCGCGGCGTAGCTGGATTCCGAGAGGCGGATAAATTGGCTCGACGCGATGGACGAGTTTGGCGGCTATGAGAGGCTCGCTCATCCGGCGCCGCTCCGTTGCGTGCGGATGCGCGACGGGAGGTGGCGGCTCATGACGCGAGTCCATCGGGGTGAGCCCGCCCGGAACACCTGGACCATCTGGGACTCCTGGAATTTCGGGGCCGGTTGGAGCATCGGGATCGCCGATAGGACTTGCGTCGTGAGTGCTAATTGTAGGCGGGATCGAAGGAGGAACGCAGAATCGGCAATTCACGTGATCGCCGCGCCGCGGGTGAGCGGGATCGCTCGGGTGGCTGGGACTTCTTCCCGGGGAGTACGGAGTTGCCGGGAAAACTACAGTGCGGCTGGCGATATTCTCGCCCTTGGTAAACAGCGGGAAGATGACCAGAGCAGCGACAATCAGGAATTGAACAACGATGGAGAGAAGAAGCGCGCGACGTTTATTGCGGCGGACGCCAGTTTCCTCGGCGGAATCACCTTCGACGAGGCAGTTGCGGAGAAAGCTAGGACGATCATCGGAAATAGGAGCGACAGCCATCACACACCTCCGGAAATTTCTCCGCGAGCTTCGGGCATTTTGCGGCACCAGCCTCCCGGGTTGCCTTCGGGAGACTGGCACCGCTCTCGCAGGGATGTGAGGTGCGCGCGTCCTCTGCAGCGTTTGACACCGGAGACGGATACAAGTTCCCCGAATAATCGGAAAGGAGTAGGCGGCGGCAGGCCTAGGGAATTGAACTAGCGAACACAAGGCGAACAAACGGTCGTTTGGGAGCATCTTGGCGAAACCTCGCGGCATCTAATTTTTCGTCAAGCGGTGGGAGAAGGAGAATTTCGATGGATAGGTATATTCCGGAAGTTGTCGGGGTACGCCGCACGGGCTGGGCGGCTCTGGAACGGGATCCGCAAAAGGACATCGTGGAATTCCACTGTCCTCAGTGCGGGGCCGAGGGCCAGAAGAAAGCCAGGCGCGAGCGGGCCGAGTATCGATTTACAGACGGGTTTTTGCAGGATCTGCAGGGCGAAGGCGTGCAGTGCCACTATTGCAAGCAGTCGATGCGGGTCGTGCCGGTAGTGCTGCTTCACGATCAGGATGAAGTGAAAAGGTTCGAAGCTGTTTTTGCCGAGGAAGCCGAACTAGCCACTGGCTCTTAAATAGAGCGGCATAAAGACAAAACGGGGCGCCGGCGAATCGGCGTCCCGTTTTCTTTTGCCTGATGCCGCTTTGGTCCTACCTGTTAAGAGTGAAAAAGCTTCGCAAATGGGTTGCGAGGTAGGAGAGGGCGCAGAGGTGTGAGGCTCTGCACCCTCTATGGGGCGTGTTGCTCAGGGGTAAGAGAGAAACTCAGTGGTCGTGATCGTCCCAATCGTGTTCCGTATGCCAGCGGTGTCCATCTTCGTCCCACCACCGATGGTTATGGTCCCAACAATAGGAGCGCGCCGTAGCAAGCTCGGCGCGCCAATGGTTCGCCTGAGGACTTTGTGCGCCATGTTTTTCAATCGCCTCATGAAGATTGTGGTCCGCTTTCGTGGTACGTTTCTGGCAATCATCGTCCGCGTGCACAATCGATGCGCCTGCAAACAAAATTGCCCCCGCAAAAACCATCGATGCCAGTGCAAGTCCTCTAGATCGCATTTCCCCTCTCCTCTGAGCGCCCAGCGCAATTTTCGTGCGACGCCGTGGCGGGTGCGGCCGTCCTCGTTGTAGCTTGCAGAATCACCTTATAAAGAATGGGTGTGCACACGGAATACCGCGAACGCAGTATTGCTGGAAAATGAGTAGGGGGCCGTTTTAGAACGAAAAGACTCAGTAGGCTTGCAAGAAAGGGTCCACTTGCAGATGGTATTTCTCCAGGCGGCCACGAATTACGTCGAATGCTTCGTCAACAGTGTCGGCGAACTGCAGCAGGTCATATTCGCTCTGGTTTATTGTGCCCCAGCGGACCATACCCTTGAGATTGAGAACGTCGTTCCAGTATTTGCGGCCGTAAATGAGGATCGGGGTGTGATTGGGCATTTTGCCGGTTTGCGACAAGGTCATCATTTCCCAAAGCTCGTCCATGGTGCCGAAACCGCCAGGGAAAACAATGAGGGCTTTGGCGATCTGCGCGAACCACAATTTGCGCATAAAGAAATAGTGGAAATTGAAACTGAGCTCGGGGCTGATGTAGGGATTGGCGAATTGCTCGTGAGGGAGTTCAATGGAGAGCCCGATCGATTTGCCGCCCGCTTCGTAGGCGCCGCGATTGGCGGCTTCCATGATGCCGGGTCCGCCGCCGGAACAAACCACGAAGCGGCGCGGACGCGGCCCGAGAGACAAGGCCCAGGTGGTTAGTTTGTGAGAAAGTTGGCGGGCCTCTTCGTAGTAGCGGGACATTTCGAGAGCGCTCTTAGCTTCGCGCAATGCGACGTAATGTTGCTTCAGCTTCAGCTTGCTCAGTCTGCCCGTCTTCCTATCTTTCAAGCGCGTACAGCGGGCAGCAGCGCTTTCGTGAGATTCGATGCGGGCGGAACCGAACATGACGATGGTGTCTCCGATGCCTTCCTTCTTGAGCTGCGCGAGCGGGTGAAGGTATTCCGCGAGGATGCGGATCGGGCGAGCTGGAGTGCTCTGCATAAAGGCATGGTTTTCATGGGGTGCTTTGGGCGCGTGTTGGGGCTTGAGTCGTTTTCCGTCGGGCATGGGCGTTCTCCAAGTGAAGCGAGTTACGATTGTAGGCAGAGCGTGGGATTCCGGCAACGTCTTTAGGTCCGGATGCGTCGAAAGGAATACGCAGGGAAAGGCCGTGTTCGTGAGAATAAGTGGGAAGGGGATGAACAAGCTTGTGCGAGAGATGCTGTTGGCCGCGGCTCTTTGCGGCCTGCCGATCGCCGTGCACGCCCAGGCGCCGGAAGGACCGATGACCCCGCAACCCGGCGTAGCGCTTCAGAAAGCACCGAACATCAAAGTGCGCACGGTGCTGGTGAACACGCCAGTGACCGTGCGCAACGAAAAAGGCGAGATGGTGCACAGCCTGGAAGAATCGGATTTTCGGATTACCGATAACGGCGTGCCGCAGCGGATTACGCATTTCAATTTAGGAGGAGACCCGATTTCGCTGGTGGTCGTGGTGGAAACGAGTTCGAGGATTGGGCCGATTCTTCCTCAGATCCGAAAGATGGGGATATTGATTACGCAGACGGTGACAGGGCCGACGGGCGAAGGTGCAGTCGTGGGGTTTGATGGTGAAGTGAAAACGTTGCTGGACTTCACGAACAGCTCGGATGCGATGGAGAAGACAATCGGCGAGTTGCGGGAGGGATCCGAGGGCTCAAGACTGTTCGATGCGATGTCCCGAGCGGTGGCAATGTTGAGCGGAAGACCTGAGGTTTCCGAAACAGATTTGGGAAAGCGGCGCGTGATGCTGGTGATCGGGGAGGCGCATGATTCGGGTAGCGAAGAAAAGCTGGGGGAAGTGCTGCGGCGGGCGCAACTGGCGAATATCACGATTTACGCGGTGGGAATCTCCGGTATGAAAGCGGATTTGAAGCGAAAACCAGAGGACAAAGAGCCACCACGAGCTACGCCCGAAGGTACCTTTGGTATGCCGCCACCACCGGGGACCGTGCAGACACCAACGACAGAGCAGCAAGCCGCCGAAGCTGGTAGCCCTCTTGCCGCGGCCGTTGCGCTCGCTGTCTGGACCGTCATGCATGCCAAAGATAAGGTGACCGCGCATCAACTGGAAATCGCGGCGGCAGCAACGGGCGGAGAACATGTGTCTGCCTGGAAAAACCGCACACTCGAGAAGGTAATCGATGAAATGGGAGGGGAGTTGCATTCGCAATACACGCTTTCGTATTCGCCGAGCGGCGAGGTGTCTGACGGCTACCACGAAATCACTGTGACCGTGGACCGCAAGGACCTGACGGTACGGGCGCGGCCGGGATATTTCATAGAAGCGCCGGGTGGTTGATCGTTTTTGCAATTTTTTCGTCCCTTACGGATTGCAATGCGAAACACTCGAGCGGGAGTGGGAGCAATGGAACCTAGGTTCACCCTGCGGCTTGCCACTGTGGAAGATATCCCCGCGCTGCGCGAGCTGATCCAACTGTCCGTGCGAGTTTTGCAGCGCGCGGATTATTCAAGGGTGCAAATGGAAGCGGCGCTCGGGACGGCCTATGGCGTGGATACACAGCTGATCGCGGACGAAACGTATTACCTAGCCGAAGCCGAAAGCGCTTCCCGCAAGAAAACCATTGTGGCGTGTGGCGGCTGGAGCATGCGCAAAACGCTCTATGGAAGCGATCACGGACCTTACCGCGACAACGAACTGCTGGACCCGGCGCATGAGAGCGCGAAGATTCGCGCGTTTTTTGTGCATCCGGACTGGGTTCGGCGAGGGCTCGCGACATTGATTTTGAAGACGTGCGAAGACGCGGCCTATGGACACGGTTTTAGGCGCTTTGAGATGGGCGCAACGCTGACCGGCGTCCCGATGTACAAAGCGCGGGGATACACGAAGGACGAAACGATAGAAGTGCCGCTGCCGAATGGGCTCACGCTCACGGTCGTAAGAATGTCCAAAACGATTGCGGACTGAGCTCCCCCCGCTCGAATGCTACCCGATTTGCTGCCAGAAGGCGGACTCTTTGGATGCTAGGAGAGAATCCTTGCGGGCATTCCAGCGCAGGAAGTGGGGCGTGCGCGTGTGCGCGGCATGATGTTCGCGGCTTTCCCACACTTCGTGGAACAGAAACGTGCCGGGTTGATCGGCGCCGCGATGCAGATCATAGTGCAGGCAGCCTTCCTCCTTGCGTGTCGGAGCGACCAGGGCGCGTAACTCGGCTTCCAGGAGCAGGTGCTGGCCTTCTTTGGCACGAAGCGTGACGACAAGGGTTAGGGCACCCTTGGGCAGCTTGGTCATCTTCGCTCCTCGGGATTTGCGGCGGGTGTGCCGTTTGGGAGACTTTTTCGCTTTTCGTTTGGGCATATCGGCGGGGATTGTACTCCAACTGGCCATAAGAGCAATGGGAATTGTATGGCCGGCCTTATTTTTCGGCGTCCTTGCGGCCGGTGTTCAGGCTGTCAAAATTCAGAAGTGTGTTGAGAACCAGAGAATAGGTATTCTCAGTTTCACCGCGATAGATGGGGTTAATGGAGAACAGAATGACGTGGCCGCTGCCGCTCGGGACGTCGAGTACGGCCGGATGCTGAGCGATGTCATTTCCGCCTTCCACCAGACCGGAGATGAGCAGGTCTTTCGCGTCGGCGTAACGGAGAATGACGCGCGCGCGGCCGGCCGGGGGAATCACGCGCGGATTGTTGTGGAGTTGCTCGTCGGTGGGGATGGGAATCTCCCATTGTTCACGCTCGGGTTCGTCGGGGATTTCGGAGGCGGGACGGCCAACCACGAAGTCCGGATCGTCCTTGGTACCGCGGCCGGTGGGGCGCGTGTTCATTTCCGGGCCGAGATGGCGCCGGCGGGAGCCAAGCATGCTGTTCACAGAGAAAATGGGGCCATTGTCGCAGTAGGCGGAAACTTTTTCGTCGTAGCCGTACCCGATAGGGCTAGCGGCATCAACCAGACGAGTGCCGACGATGGCGCCAACGATTTTCATCTTTTCAGAGCCGCTGGCACTGACGCCATTGGCCATCCCAATGGAAAGCGCGAACTGCGAAGTGTCGGTTGCGGTGAGCAAAACGCCGCCCTTGGCAACGAATGCCTGGAGTCTGGCGACGCCGTCCCAGCCGAGGCCCGGGCGCATGTCGGGCGTTGAGTCGTTTTTGCCAAGGTTGGGCGTTTCCGGCGTATTTAACCAAGGAAGCGGATTACCCCACGAAGTGGGCAGCCCATCAATAATCGTCGTGGAACCAGCGTTCCAGCCGATCGGAGGGAAAAGAATCACGTCGTACTTGGCGTTGAGGTCGGGGATTTTAGCCAGCGCCTGGGTGCTCATGTACTCGTAAGGGATTTGCAGGTTGTCGAGCGCGAGGCGCCACCAGCCCTCGTCCTGCGTGCTGATCCATGTGTGAACGTAAGCAATGCGGGCTGCGCGAACGGGATGGGCTTTGACGCTGGGGACTGAGGCCAAAGCAATGGCGCGCAACCCAAGAGACTTGCTGGCGGCATCGAGATCGGAGTGGCTGATCCCACGGATAAGAAAAGTGCCGCGAGAGAATTTGTGGTCCGCGACCTGGAAAGGCTCCTCGGCTGCGTCGATCGTCGCGTCTTTCATGCGATAACGAAGAGTGGCGAGAGCGGGCTCGGCGTGATTATCAATCGCGAAGAGTGTGCCTTCGCCCTGGACGCCGCCATTGCTCGGCAACGCAGATATGTGTTCCATCGGCACAGTCAGAACTTTCGGATCTGTGACGCGTGCGACTTGCACGCCGAAGAGCTCGCCGAAGGTCCATGCGGTGTCGTCGTAGGGGGTCTTTTGAGGGTCATCGGGGCTCCAGTATTGGTAGTCGAGAAGCGCGTCGGCCACCCGGCTGTAGGGCTGGTCCATACGAATAACGTAGCTGCCGGCGGGAAAGCTGCGGGTCGTAGGAGCAGGTGGCTTGGGCTTGTCTTCAGAATCGGCAGGCTTGGCAGGCTTCTTTTCTTTCTTCACGGGCAGGGCAACCGTGAATGTGCCAGTGGAGCGGGAAATTTCCACGTGTTGTTTCATGAGCACACGCAACAAATCTGCTTGCACGGTAGCGCGCGGGTCGTCTGAAGGAAGCACGTAGGCGGTGGGGCCTTCGGCGGTGGGCTTTTGAATGGAACGTTTGCTTTTCAGGTAGAAATTTTTAAGGAAGAGGCGCTTGTTCTGTTCGAAGTAGTGGAGGGAGGTGAGCAGGCCTGTCTGCTCATAATTGTTGTTGTTGCGCTGCGACCATAGCGTCTTCGGCAGGGGAGGATTGGCGCGGTACCACGTGCGCGAATACTCGTCGGGCTCGAGGGTGCGCTCGAGTGTGTCCGCACCGCCATTTCCGAATGTTTCGTAGAGGCGGCTGATGCCGTTGTGCATCGCGGCGATGAACATCAGGTAGCCGGGCGACCAGGTGTCAAAATCGCCGTGCGTGAATACCCCGGGCATTCCGAACTTGGTCATGTCCGCAACGTTGCGCGCGCCGATCATTTGCCACTCATCCACGAGAATCGGGTCGACCCAGGCGTTATAAGGGCCGTCACCGACGGTGTTGTCGTAAAGATAGGGAACAGATTCATGAAGGTCGTGAAGGACCTGCGCATCCCAACCGACATACGCGTTCAAGACGTTTTCAGTGAGCTTCAGCGTGACGGCCATGGCATCGCGATTGTTGTCGTGCATGACATATTTGCCCCAATAGATGAGAGGCGGGTAGAAGTCCTTGGGGTGGGCGAGATGCCATTTGTAGAGATCGACCATGCGGTCGCGCCCGTCCACTTCGACGACCGGAGTAATCAGCGTGATCACGCCCTCGCGGATCTCACGGATGTACGGACTTTCGTCGACGGCGAGGCGATAGGCCAGTTCCATCAAAGCCGTGGGAGCGCCGGTTTCGGTCGAGTGGATGGTACCCGTAATGTAGTACACAGGGATAGCTTCGGCGACGAGTTTGTCGGCCTCCGCATCATTGAGTTGGATGGTGCGAGGATCGCCCAGCTGAGCGAGGCGCTGGTGGTTCTGTTCAAGATTCTTGAGATTGGCCTCGGAAGAGACGGCTACGGCGATCATCTCGCGGCCTTCTTCGGTTGTGCCAATGGAGAAAACTTTCACGCGTGGCGAGGCTTTCTCGAGCAGCCGCATGTACTTGTACACATCTTCTGCGTAGGGAAGGATGCCGGGAGCGCCGGCGACGTCGCCGAGGACCACTTCAGGAGTGGGAACGGATTTGCTCGCGGGGAGATAGTCGACGAGTGGCGAGGAGAAATAGGGCTCAGTGGTGTACTTTTGAATTTTGGCGGTATAGGCCTCATCGATAGGCTGTTTGGGATCGCGCCCTGGTCGCGCATCGCCGTCGGCAAATGCGGTGCTGCGGATTGCTAGCGCGGTGAAAACGAACAAGGTGAGTCTCAACCATTGTGGGCGGCGCATAAGCTTCTCCTTGTTTTGAGCGAACCCGCGATTCTATCGCAGAATGCTACGCATAAAAAAAGTCCCAGGGTCAATGCGGGAAGAAGGTGAGGCAAACGGGTGAAAAGATGTTGTCTGCCTGGGACACCTTTGTGAGCGGGCCTGTGGCGGAATCAATGCGGAACACGACGATCGTGTCGGAATTCTGATTTTCGGCGACGAGATATTTGCCTGTGGGGTCAATGGTGAAGTGGCGTGGCTCTTTGCCGCGGGTAGGGAATTCGCCCACCGCATTGAGTTTGCCAGTGGTCGGATCGATCGAGAAAACCGAGATGCTATCGCGGCCGCGATTGGAGGCATACAGCCACTTGCCATTCGGATGCACGGCAATTTCAGCGGTGTCGTTGCGCCCATGAAAGTCGCTTGGCAGCGTGGACACAACTTGAATGCTTTGCAGTGAGCCCTTGGCGGGATCGTAGGACAACGCGGTGACCGTAGAGTTGAGCTCGCTGACGACGTAGACGAACTTCCCATTAGGAGAGAAGGTGACATGGCGCGGTCCCGCGCCGGGAGAGAGCTTGCCTAGGGGCGGGTCGTTCGGGGTTAACGTGCCCTTCGTGGCATCGAAGCGATAGATGAGAATCGCGTCCAGGCCGAGATCGGAGACGAGAACGAAACGATTATCCGGGGAAATCTGCACCCAGTGGGCGTGCGGCCCCTCCTGGCGTTCCTTGTTGGGTCCGAGGGTGCCCGCGTCCTTCACGTCGGCCGTGTGCTCGCCAAGTTTTCCGTCGGGAAGAATGGGAAAGACCACGACGTTGCCGGAAGAATAGTTGGCGGCGAAAAGAAATTTCCCGGTCTTATCGAAAGAAAGGTAGCAGGGATCTTCGCCCATGGCCGAGAGCTGGTTGAGTTGCGTGAGCTTCGCGGATTTGCTGTCGACGGAGAAAGCGGTGACGGTGCTGTGCTTGCCAGCCTCGTTAGCAGCGAACGCAAATTTCCCGCTGGGATGAATGGCAACCCAGGAGGGACTTGTTGTCTCCGCGGCTAGGCCTCTCGGCATGAGCTTGCCAGTGGCAGAGTCGAAATCGAAAGCGTAGATGCCCTTGCTGCCAGTCTTGCCAGTGTAGGTGCCGACGAGAGCGAGGTAGTGGGAATCGGCAGCGGGCTTGCGTGCGGCTAGGGTGAAGGCAAGGGTGAGAAGGGATGTACTGAAAATAAGAAATACAAACAGGCGGCGTGTGATTTTCATGGGAGGTTAGTGTATCAAGAAATGTAAAGAACGCGTGTGATCGCACACTGTTTGTTTAAGGACCGCGGAAGCAGAGGGAAATTACCCAGGCAAGAGAGAGTGGCCCGCCTCGGAAGACGGGCCCTAGAAGTGCGCGGTGGATTTACTTCTTTTCTTCTTCGTCTTCTTCCTGGAGGACCGCAGCGGCGGCGACGGAGTCGTCGTCATCGAGGCGGAGCAGACGAACGCCCTGCGTGGAGCGGCCGGCTTCGCGGATCTCGTTGGCGTGGACGCGAATGACTTTGCCGTGCTCGGTGATGATCATCACGTCGGATTCTTCGGTGACCTGAAGCGTTGCGACGACGGAGCCGTTGCGGTCAGTGGTCTTCATGTTGACAACGCCTTTGCCACCGCGTGAGGTGATGCGGTATTCCGCGAGGGCGGTGCGCTTGCCATAGCCCTTTTCCGCGACAGTGAGCATGAGAGTAGTTAGCGAATCCTTGATGTGCTCGTTCTCGAGTTCTTCGAGATTCTGGCTCGTTTGCTTGTGTTCCTTGGCAATGATCTCGAAGTCGGGCTGGACGGCGTCCATGCTGACCACGTAGTCGTCCTTATCGAGGTCCATGCCGTTCACGCCGCCGGCGTTACGCCCCATCGGGCGTACCTCGGTTTCGCGGAAGAGGATGGCTTGCCCTTCGTGACTAGCAAGGAAGATCATCTGCTTGCCGTCAGTGAGCTTCGCGCCGATGAGTTCGTCCTTGGCTTCGAGGGTGATCGCGATGATGCCGGTGGAGCGCGGGTTAGAAAATTCCGTGAGCGTGGACTTCTTCACCGTGCCGAATTTCGTGGCTAAGAAAACAAAGCGACCCGTTTCTTCAAGATTCGTGGCGGCGACGAGCGCGGTGAGTTTTTCGTCTTCCTGAAATTTCACCAGGCTGGAGATGGCTTTACCGCGGGTAGCAGCAGCGGCTTCAGGGAGCTCATACACTTTCAGCCAGTAAACGCGGCCCTTGGACGTGAACAGAAGAATGTAGCTGTGCGCGGAAGCGATGAAGAGGTATTCGACGAAATCTTCTTCCTTGGTGCGCGCGCCGATGCGGCCTTTCCCGCCACGAGACTGATGGCGGTAGGTTTCGACGGGGGTGCGCTTGATGTAACCGGCATGGCTCACGGTAATGAGCATGTCCGTGTCGGCGATAAGGTCCTCGAGCTTGATTTCGTCGACCTTGTCGACAATTTGCGTGCGCCGATCATCCCCGTAGGCTTTATGGACGTCACGGAGCTCAGCAGTGATGACCTGCTTGAGTTTCTTGTCGCTGGAGAGAATTTCCTTCAATTCAGAGATCAAATCGCGGATGGATTTCAATTCCTTGAGAATTTCGTCGATGGAGAGCTGCGTGAGGCGGTGCAACTGCAGTTCGAGAATGGCGTCGATCTGGATGTAGGAGAGACCAAGACCCGCGCCGCGGCCGGCAGCCTCGATTTCGGGAGCGCCCTGGAAGCGATACTTGCGGCCATCTAGCTTGACGCCTTCGAGTTTCTTGGACTTGCCATTTTCGGTGATGGTGACGTCCTGCTCGGTGAAGTACTTGAACAGGTTTTCCTTAGCTTCGGCGCGGCTGGTGGAACCGCGGATGATGCGAATGACGTTGTCGAGGTGGTCGAGAGCGATCTGGTAGCCGACCAAAATGTGCTCGCGCTCTTCCGCTTTGCGCAGTTCGAAAATAGTGCGCCGGCGAACCACTTCCATGCGGTGCTCGATGAAGAGCTTGATCAGGGGAATGAGGCCCAATTCGCGGGGCTGGCCGGCGACGATAGAGAGCAGGATCATTCCGAAGGATTCCTGCATCTGGGTGTGCTTGAAGAGATTGTTCAGGATGAGCTGGGATTCTTCCCCGCGCTTCAATTCCACGACAATGCGCATGCCTTCGCGGGAAGATTCGTCGCGGACATCGGAAATGCCTTCGATTTTCTTGGTCTGTACGAGCTCGGCAATGCGCTCGATCAATTTTGCCTTGTTGACCTGATACGGAATTTCTGTGATGACGATGTTTTCGCGGTCCTTGGTGGCTTCTTCGATCGCGGCCTTCGCCCGCATGATGAAACTGCCGCGGCCGGTCTTGTACGCTGCTTCAATGCCCTCACGCCCCGCGATGTACGCACCCGTGGGGAAATCGGGGCCGGGGACGATCTTCATCACTTCCTTGAGTGTGGCGTCTGGCTTCTCGATCAGAAGGATGGCGGCTTCCACAATCTCGCGGAGGTTGTGCGGTGGGATGTTGGTCGCCATGCCCACGGCGATGCCGCTGGCGCCGTTGACGAGAAGATTCGGGATGCGCGACGGCAGGACCACCGGCTCTTCGCGGGTCTGATCGAAGTTCGGAATGAAATCGACAGTCTCTTTCTCGAGATCCGCGAGGATGTCTTCCGTAATCTTCGCGAGGCGCGCTTCGGTGTACCGCATGGCCGCCGGGGGATCGCCGTCGACGGAGCCGAAATTTCCCTGACCGTCGATCAGGGGATAACGCATGTTGAAGTCTTGCGCTTGACGAACGAGAGCGGGATAGATGACGGCTTCACCGTGCGGGTGATAATTACCGGAGGTGTCGCCGCAAATCTTGGCGCACTTGCGGTAGCCCCGATTGGAGGCAAGGCCCAGGTCGTTCATGGCCACGAGGATGCGCCGTTGAACGGGCTTGAGGCCGTCGCGGACGTCGGGTAGCGCGCGCGCGATGATGACGCTCATCGCATAGTCGAGGTACGACTTGCGCATTTCGGCTTCGATATCAATGGGAAGAAGTATCGATGTGTTCTGTTCGTCTGCCATGTGTCCTTAGCCTTCGCTCTTTCTCTTACAACAGGATTTCAAGTCAATGCTGCAATTCAGCGATTCGAGTGTTCGAGCACGTAGGCCTTCACGGTATCGAATGCGTCGGCGGCGTTGGTGAAGCGCCGAGGTGCAAAATCGGCTTCCAGTCTCCCTAAGAAGGCGTCGCGGTCGCCGTCATTGTCAAACGCAATCGCCACGCCCTTCTCGTTGTCCGGAGTTGCGGTGTGCGTGGCGCGAAACTCGCTCACGCTCAACCCCCGCAATCCCGGCAATGTCGTCCAACCTAACTGGTAAATCATCGTTCGCTTAGATATCGAGATTCACGACTTCGAGGGCGTTGTCTTCGATGAACTTGCGCCGCGCTTCGACATTCTCGCCCATGAGCGTGGTGAAAATATCCTCTGCGGCGACGGCGTCCTCGAGTTTGACCTGCAGGAGCGTGCGGGTATCCGCGTTCATTGTGGTTTCCCACAACTGCTCGGCGTTCATTTCGCCCAAGCCCTTGAATCGGGTGATCGTGAAATCTTTTTTGGCATCTTCCATGACGTAGTTGAGCACGTCGGTGGCTTTCTCCCGGGTCACCTTGGTGCCGTTGCGCGCAACCGTGAAGGGAGGATGATTGAACTCTTCGATCTGCTTGGAGAGGGCGCGCAAGCGTTTGTACTCGGCCGTGGAGGCAACCGCCCAGTTGATCTTCTGATTGTGGGGTGCGCCGAACTGAATTTCGTAAAGGCTGTGCTCCTCATCGAAGTTGAGTTTGCCTTCGAGTTTCATTTTGCTCTTTTCCACTTCCTTCAACAGTCTTTCCAGCGCTTTTTTATCCTCGAAATCGGTTTTCTTTTCGAGGCCGCTCTCGGCGAGAAGTTCTACCAGCCCCGGTTCGCGCAAGCGGCGGCCGAGTTTTGCGGCAGCGGCTTCATACTCTTGAACATTCAGAAGGAAAGAAGTAAGGCGACCTCCTTCGAGGTTGACGCCTTCCTTGGCCTTAACGATGTGGTCTTCCGTGGCGCGCTTCATGAGTTCTCTGGCAAAATCGCGCTCATCGCGAATGTAGCGTTCGGACTTGCCTCGCTTGACGCGATAAAGAGGCGGCTGAGCAATGTATACGTGGCCGCGTTCGATCAATTCCTTCATATGGCGGAAGAAAAAGGTGAGGAGAAGTGTTCGGATATGGGAGCCGTCCACGTCCGCGTCGGTCATCAGAATAATTTTGTGATAGCGGAGTTTGCCGGCGTCGAAATCGTCCTTGCCGATGCCGGTACCGAGAGCGGTGATGATGGCGCGAATTTCCTCGTGGCCGAGCATCTTGTCATAGCGCGCCTTTTCGACGTTAAGGATTTTTCCTTTGAGGGGAAGAATGGCCTGGTATTTACGGTCGCGACCCATCTTTGCCGAGCCACCTGCGGATTCGCCCTCAACAACGAACAGCTCGCAGCGGGAAGGGTCACGTTCCTGACAATCGGCGAGCTTGCCGGGCAAGCCACTGGAATCCATGGCGGACTTGCGGCGCGTAAGTTCGCGGGCTTTGCGAGCTGCTTCGCGGGCGCGGGCGGCGTCAATGCATTTGCCGATGATGCGGCGTGCCACGGTGGAGTGTTTGTCGAACCATTCGCCAAGCTTTTCGTTGATGAGTTGCTCGACGTCGCCTTTGATATCGCTATTGAGCTTGCCCTTGGTCTGGCCTTCGAATTGAGGCTGCGGCAGGCGCACGCTCACAACGGCGACAAGTCCTTCGCGAACATCGTCACCAGAGATACTGACTTCGTCTTTCTGCTCTTTCAGCATTCCTGCATTGGAAGCAAAGTTGTTGATGGTGCGGGTAAGAGCGGAGCGAAAACCGGAAAGGTGCGTGCCACCGTCGACGGTATTGATGGTGTTGGCAAACGAGAAGACGTTCTCGCCGTAGGTGTCGTTGTACTGGAGGGCGATTTCGATTTCGACGTTACCCTTCTTGCCTTCCATGTAGATCGGGGAATCGTGAAGAGTGGTTTTGCCGCGATTGAGGTGTTTGACAAACTCCGCGATGCCGCCCGTGAAACGGAATTCCGCGGTC
This sequence comes from Candidatus Acidiferrales bacterium, assembly GCA_963709675.1. Taxonomy (GTDB): domain Bacteria; phylum Acidobacteriota; class Terriglobia; order Acidiferrales; family UBA7541; genus Acidiferrum. The sequence goes on along the minus strand of CAVPWW010000006.1, from coordinate 397,455 downwards.
TTTTCCGTACGCTCATCGGTTAACGTGATCTTCAATCCCTTGTTGAGGAATGCATATTCGCGAAGGCGAGTGGCCAGGGTGTCATAGCTGAAGGTGGTTTTCTCGAAAATGCTGGGATCGGGATGGAAGGTGACCTTCGTGCCGGTCTTGCGGGTTTTGCCTGTCTGTTTCAGCTTGTTGGTAGGCTTGCCCCGTTCGTAGCTCTGCTCCCACACGGCGCCATCACGCTGAATTTCCAGTTCCAGGGTGTCGGAAAGGGCGTTGACAACGGAGACGCCAACGCCGTGAAGACCGCCAGAAACTTTGTACGTATCACTGTCGAATTTTCCCCCAGCGTGAAGAACGGTGAGGACCACTTCCGCGGCGGGGCGCTTTTCCGTCGCGTGCATGTCGACGGGAATGCCGCGGCCATTGTCCACCACGGTCACCGAGTTATCGGCATGGACAGTGACGTTCACCTCATCCGCAAATCCAGCCATGGCTTCGTCAACGGAGTTGTCCACGACTTCCCAAACGAGATGGTGCAATCCCATTTCGCCAGTGGAGCCGATGTACATGGCGGGACGTAAACGAACAGCTTCGAGGCCGCCAAGAACTTTAATGGATTTCGCGTCGTACTGGTGACCAACCTTGCCCGTCACAGTCTCTTTGTCGCCCATTTCATCTCCTGATGTGCGTGCCCGCGGCCATCCGATCGAAGGGAAATTCCCCGGCGCACAGCGGGGTTTCCGGGTGGCGATGGTGCAAAACCAATTTTTGTGAAGCCAGGAAAGGCGTGATGTTGGCAATTCCCATTCGTCGCCTCACCCTTTGACCACGATCTCGCCGAGGCTCGATCGAAGCTCGTAGGGTTCCTGCTTCATCCCGTCCCGCGCTCCGGGACGTGGCGAAGACTTATGCTCTCCAAGGCAGTGGACCAACCCCTGGCGCAGGGCTTTTTGTGGTCAACCACACTTGGCGGACGTGTCGATTTGGAGGAAAAACTGCGAATCGACAACACTTGAATTTTACTGGAAAACGATGATTTTCTCAAGAGAATGGAGTAGGGTTGTGGATAAATAACTGTCTTTTTTACAATTACTTATGGATTCCCTCATAAGTCTCTACGGACCCAATTTCCGATCTGCGGCAGAGTACAATCCGGGGACCCTTCCCGGGGGATGAAGTCTTCAACATTTGCTTGATGGTCGCAAAAAAAACGGAGGGGGCCAATCAGATACGCATGGGCATGATGACGTAGCGGTAGCGGTAGCTTTCGTCAGCGAGTGGGCGCATCTGCCCGGCGGATTGCTCGTCCTTGAGCTCGATGCTGATCGGACCATCTGCGGCCGCGGCCAGGAAATCGAGCATGTAGCTCGAATTGAAACCGATGGCGATGGGGTCGCCTTTGTATTCCTTTTCGATAGATTCTTTCGCTTCGCCATATTCGGGACTGGAGGCGGAAATCTCCACGCCTTCGGGGGAAACTGCGAGTTTCACGGCGTGCGAGCGCTGATCGGCGAGTTGGGAGACGCGGCGGACCGCGTCAGTCAATTCGGCACGCTCCAGGACAACGGTTTTGTTGTTGTCGCGCGGGAGGACCGCTTCGTAATTGGGGAATTGGCCGGTGAGGATGCGGGAAATCAGGAGTCGGTGGCCGACTTGAAAAAATAGGTGGCTTTCATCCTTTGCGAATTCCATCTGGGCGTCCGAACCTGCGGCGGCCGAAAGCTTCTCTACTTCGTCCATGGCTTTCTTGGGGATGAGCACGCGCACCTCGCCGTTCAGGCCAGCGAGTTTCTGATCGGTTTCGGCAAGCGCCAGGCGATGGCCATCGGTAGCGACCATGGCCAGTGTGTCGGGCTTGAGAATCAGGAGGCCACCATTGAGCGTATAGCGCGATTCTTCCATGGAGATGGCGAACTTTGTTTTGCCAATGAGGCTTTCGAGGACGGCAGCGGGGATTTTTACGAGTGTGTGTGGCATAGCCGGCAGCGCTGGAAAGTTTTCCTTAGCCATACCGACCATCTTGTATTTCTTCTTGTCACTGACGATTTCGACCCAGTGATTGTCAAGGAGTTTGAACTTGATCTCACCTTCGGGGAGGAGGCGGACAAGTTCGAGCAACTTCTTGGCAGGGATGGTGCCGGCGCCCTCTTTCTTGACCTTGGCCTCGCAGGAGGTGCGAACGCTGAGCTCGAGATCAGTAGCGGTGATGGCCAGGCGACTGCCCTTCGCCTCCACCAGCAAGTTGGAGAGAATGGGGATGGTGGTTTTGCGTTCTACCACCCCCTGGGTGGTAGTGAGTTCATTGAGGAGCGCGGATTTGGTTACGCTAAATTCCATCGATTGAGTTTCCTCACGGACAGTTCCAGTTGCGGTCATCGGTTTCTCCGGCACAGAAGTACCGCTAGCGTACTGTACTCGTTTTTCTGCTAAGTATAAAGGGCACAAAGAAGAAAAGGCCTGTGGAAATAAGGGTTGCTGAGGAATTTGGGGTCCGCGCCGGCAATGTTCTCCGGACCGTAGATTTGCACAAACATAACAAAGCTTCACAGGAATGAATTTTAAAAATAAAAATTACTCTTCTTGTTGTGATGAGTGCTGTGAATTAGTGGAAATGGTTCCGAAACGAAACCCCGGTTGTATTTTTGCTGACTGGTGTCCGGTGGAATACTTTGCGGTCCTTCGGAAAAGTACCGGTTTTTCGAAGGCACAGCGCTGCAGCGCAAATCCTTCAACAAACCATCCGCAGGATTCCCACGCAATCCACACATCTTCTGCACACTCCATTCAAGGGACAACTTTTCCGCAAACTCGTTCGCTGAGACATGCGCGCGAGGGCTTTTCCACAGAAGCAGCCGCGGAATATGCTCGAGAGAATAAATTGGAAGACGAGTTGGAGGGCACTCGACACAACAAAAGAGCCCGCGAATTTCCGCGGGCCTGAAGGAAAAGTTGCAAAGAGAAATTACTGAAGGGCGTCCATCAAGCGCGTGATGGTGCGGTTCAGTTCCTTGTCGGAGCGCCGCAACTCCTCGATCTTGTTGATTGAGTGCAGAACCGTGGTGTGATGTTTGCCGCCAAATTGGCGTCCAATCTCCGGGAGCGACGCGGTGGTGAGCTGCTTTACGATGTACATGGCCACCTGACGAGGAAAAGCGATGGCGCGGGTGTTGCTGCGGATCTTTAGATCCTGTTCGCGCAAGTTGAAGTGTTCACTGACTCGCTTTTGGATGAGATCGATGGTGACGCGCTTTTCCTGGGAAGCGATGATGTTGCGAAGAACCTGCTGAGCCGTGGCCAGAGAAATGGCGGTGCCAGTAAGTGAGGCGTAGGCCATCAGGCGCGTCAAGGCACCTTCCAGCTCGCGCACGTTGGATTTGATGGCGCGCGCGATGTACTCGGCCACTTCGTCGGGAAGATGGAAGCGATCGTTCTCTGCCTTCTTCTGGAGGATGGCGATCTTGGTTTCGAGGTCGGGAGGCTGAATATCGGCGATGAGGCCCCACTCGAAACGGGAACGCAAACGCTCTTCGATGGAGTTGATGTCTTTCGGAAGGCAGTCCGAGGAAATGACGATTTGTTTCTGCTGCTCGTAAAGGGCGTTGAAGGTGTGGAAGAACTCTTCCTGGGTGCGCTCCTTGCCTGCGATGAACTGGATGTCGTCGACGAGAAGGACGTCCACGGTATGGAAGCGATCGCGGAAGCTGATCATGCGGTCGAAGCGAAGCGAGTTGATCACTTCAATCGTGAATTTTTCAGCGCTGACGTAGCTGAGGCGCATGGCCGGATTGCGCTTCTTGATGGTGTGCCCGATGGCGTGCATCAAGTGGGTCTTGCCCATGCCCACGCCGCCATACAGGAAAAGGGGATTGTAGGCTTTGGAGGGCGACTCGGCCACGGCTCGCGAAGCGGCGTGAGCAAACTCATTGGACTTGCCGACGACGAAGCTGTCGAAGGTGTAGCGGTTATTGAGTTGGTGATCGCTGCTTTCGAAATCGAGCTTTGACTGCTTGGCCGCGGAGGCGGCCGGAGCAACCGGAACGGGTTCCTCTTCCGTGCACACGTACTGCACCTTGGTGTTAGGTGTGCCCATCTGGTGGAACACCGCCTTGATAATTTCGCCATAGGTGCGGGTGAGCACCTGACGGAACACAGCGCTGGGGATTTGAATGAAGAGAGTGTCACCTTCCTGGCGGCTCAGCCGGGTAGGCTGGAACCACGTGGAATAGGTATTGATGCTAACTCTGGACTTGATCAAATCAAGGAATTTGTCCCAGACATTGAGGGTTTCGGATTCACGGCCAATTTGGGTAGCAGTCGTCATTATCATGAGAGAAGCCAAGCAGTATTATATTTTCCACAGTTGTGAAAAAACTGTGGAAAGAAATTCAGCCCTAAAGCGTCACGCTTTGGAGTTCTTGCCCGCGCAGGAACGAATGTTTTGTGCCCCTGTGGTTCCGCGCAGCCCAATCAGATTTGCAGGACCACGTTCCATTGCTTTAAAACTGGATGGATTCTCGCGCACTGTCTCTGTGGTAGCAAGCGAAAAGTGTACGAGGCCCAGTACCAACGTTCACATGCCATTCACAACTTTTCCACAAGCACCAGGAATGTGCAAGTGCAGAAAAAATGCACGGAAAACAAAGGAATTTGCAGAGAGACAAAAAGGTCCGGAGGTGAAGTGCACCAAAATGGTGCAATCCAGCCTGAGGAAAACTTAGGTAATTTTCTAGTGTTTTCGGTCCGGCCGGTGAAATTCGTAGACGCCCAGAGGGTCAGAACCGATCAAAAGGCGTTCTTCTTCCACCAGAATGACCGTCGCGTCCACTGGTGAGCCCTTCGGAGTGTAGATCTGATATTCGGAACGGCGGATCCCGTCCTTGTCAAAATGCACGAGGGTGTTGTGCAGACCCATCCAAACGTCGCCATTCACCGGGTCCACGCCGAATGCCGTGAGAATCGGGTGAAACGTCGGGGGCTCAGAACTTGTCTCCAGGCGGTCGATGGCTTTGCGTGTCGATGACGCTTCGGGATAAGCGTCGACCCCGGTAAAGACAAAATCCTCGATGGTATTACCAAAGCGGTCAAACTGGCGCACCAGCGGCTCCGGCATGTAGGTGAAGCCATAATAGATGTGGCCTTGTGGATCGGAAGCGACACGGCCGAGGTTCATATAGCGATCCACATCGGAGCGAGTGGAGAGCGATTCCGTTTCGCCGAATTCCCGCGCGACCTTTCCATCCAGCCCATAGACGGTGACGTGATGAGATTGCTGAAGTTTAGAGACGGCCACCTCGCCCTCGGGGAGCACGGCGAGAGAAAGTACCGAGTTTACGGGAAAGGAGCGAAGTTGTTTGCCGTCGGGCGAGAATTCGGTGACAAGGTTGTAGACGCTGTCAGCAACGTAGACGTTGCCTTCGGCGTCCACATCGCAGTCTTCGCCAAAGGCAATGGCGGCGCGGCCAGCCTTGTTGGTTACAGGTGCAGGGGGAGGCGCGCCGATGACGGAGATTTGTTTGCCCTTGGCGTCGAAGATGGCAAGACCAAGCGGGGGAGAGGCGAGCACGTAGTAGTTGCCATTGGCGGAGTGGCGAACCGCGCGGAGTCCCGGGCCGATGCCGGGGAAAACACGACGACTGGCCATCAAGTCATCGTCGATCTCCGCAGGGCCGGCCCAACGCGTTCCCGCAACAGGCAGAAGGGCACCGAGGACCGCCCAAGTGGCAATGATTTTGCGCATGGTCTGTCAGATTACTCGAGCAATCCAGTGGTTGCTTCGAACTCAGTCCAGGCGAAGGCGAAGACGGGCAATGGACTTGGCCCGCAGGCGTCCCACGTGATTCCGTGGACCGTAATCATCAGTTTCGATGAGCACCGCGTTCATCTGGACGTCGCCGGCGGCAACCTCAAAGCGCGTGGGCAAACCATCGATGAATTTCTTGATGATCCCAGTGCGTTCCATTCCAATGATGCCCTGGTGGGGTCCCGTCATGCCAACATCAGTGATGTAGGCGGTACCGTCGGGGAGAACGCGTTCATCAGCGGTGGCGACGTGGGTGTGGGTGCCCACAACGGCGGTGACCCGCCCATCGAGATACCAGCCGAAAGCGATCTTCTCGCTGGTAGTTTCGGCGTGAATATCAATGAGAACGAAGGCCACGTCCGAGGGAAGCTTGGCGAGCTCCGTGTCAGCCTTCTTGAAAGGGTCATCATTGGGAGGCAGGAAAACGCGGCCCTGGACGTTCAGAACGGCGTATTTCACGCCATTTTTGGCCATGCCGACGTACAGGCCGGAGCCGGGATTACCCTCGGCGAAATTGGCGGGGCGAATCAGTCGCGGCTCGTGAGGGATGAACTCGTAAATCTCCTTGCGATCCCAACTGTGGTTGCCGCCGGTAATCACTTCAATTCCACACTGCAACAACTCCTCGGCGATGCGCGGGGTGATGCCGAAGCCCGAAGCGGAATTTTCGCCATTAGCGATGACCAGGTCGATATGCTGGTGCTCGACGATGTCTGCAAGGCGGTCGCGCACAATCTGTCGGCCGGGCGAGCCGACGATGTCGCCGATAAAGAGAACGCGCATGGGAAAGTGGTCAGTCCTCGGTTCTAAGTTTTCAGCTTCGGAAGTGGCCGCAAAGCGATTGCTGGCTGCCCCTTTTCGATGACTCGCAATTCCCGCTTGCACTTGTGCGCGTCGTCACCCGAATTGCAGATCGTCAAATCCGGCCGAATGTCCGCTTTCCTTCTCTGAAAACAGAGGACTGACGACTGAAAACGAATACAGAGCGGACTGCTCAGCCGTGGGAAGCTAGGCCGTGAACCTCTGAAATAGGTGGGCACCACGAGTCAACCATTAGGCTTTCCTGCCCCGTCCGCGAGTCTGGCAAAGACTCGCTGGCGGGACAGGCCGTGCACACAAGCTGACTAACCGCAGCACCCCAGAGATTCGTTACGGTTCAAACGGCTTTCGCGTCCTCACCTGCCTCGAAGTACCGCTCCAGTGCGTATTATCCTCCGAGTGCACCCCGGCGTCCAACCGCGGGGCCACATAGGCGCGAAAGGTTCAGCTGACCAGAGGAACAGTCCGAGAGTAGAATGACCGACGCTGCTGAGAGGTGGCGCATGGTGGAGAAGCGGATGGTATTTTCCATTCTTAGGATTTGCTTACTGTCCTTCGCGCTGCTTTCGGTTGCCGCTCGGAGGGGACTGGCCACCGGCCCGGCCCAAACGCACCTTGGCAAAGTGTACTTCCCGACGAGTTGTTCGGCGGAAGCGCAGCCACTGCTTGAGAACGGGCTGGCACTCCTCCATTCCTTTCAATATATGGAAGCGCGGCAGACCTTTGAGGAGGCCGAGACGCGCGACGCAAAGTGCGCGATGGCCCACTGGGGCAAGGCCATGTCGCTCTATGAGCAGTTGTGGGAGTTTCCGGATGAGAAACAGCTCAAAGAAGGCCACAAAGAAATCACACTCGCACAGGGGTTGCACCCGCAAACCCCGCTCGAGCAGGGGTTTGTCACTGCGGCCGCTGCTTTCTATCAGGAAAATCCCAAGCTGACTCACACGGAACGAGTCAAGGCGTATGTGACGGCTTTGGAGAACCTTCAAGAGCAAATGCCGGACGACGTAGAGGTGGGTGCGTTTACCGCCCTGTCGCTCGTGGCTCTGGCAGAAGAAGAACTAGACAGCCTTGAGAATCAAAAGAAAGCCATCGCTATTCTGAATCCGCTGTTCGAAAAGTATCCGGATCACCCGGGAGTAGCTCACTACGTGATTCACTCTACCGACAGGCCGGAACTGGCTCCACAGGGTTTGCCGGCGGCTCGCCGGTACGCCGCGATTGCGCCGGATTCCCCCCACGCGCTGCACATGCCGTCGCACATTTTCGTGCGATTGGGGCTGTGGCAAGACTCCATCAATTCGAACATTGCCTCTGCCGCCTCTGCCGCGCGGCTGGCGGAAATGCATAAAGCGGAAGCGCACTATCAGACGCACGCTATGGATTACCTAAACTATTCGTATCTGCAGAGCGGGCAAGAGACGAAAGCACGGGAAGTGATCGCGCACATGGAGCACGTCGTCGGAGCGAGTGAAGAAACAAAAGCGGAACACAATGCTTACCTGGCGGCGCGCACGTCCTTGGATCTGCACCGCTGGAAAGAAGCCGCCAACCTGGCGCTCCCCGCTGTCCGTCAGGACCAGCAGGACAGCACCTATTGGGCACGGGCGATCGGCGCGGCGCGCAGCGGAGACGTAACCGGGGCGGAAGCGGCAGTGAAGGAGTTGACGAAGAGCGTGGAAGAAAGGGAAGCGCGCGCTCGTAAGAGCGGCTATGTGATTTCCACGGAAAAGGCTACCGACCTGCGTGAAGCGGAAGCGTGGCTCGCCTATGCCCAAGGAAAAGCACAGGAGGCGCTGGCGGAATTGAGGGCCGGTGTCGCCCACCAGGAGAAAAACGGAGGCGAGTCCGTCGTCATTCCGGCGCGTGAGATGTTGGCGGACATGCTTGGTGAAATGAAACGGCCTGCCGACGCGCTTGCTGAGTACAAGATTGTGCTGAAGAATGCGCCGAACCGGTTTGACGCGTTGTTAGGAGCTGGGCGTGCCGCGCAAGCGACCGGCGACACGAACAACGCGCAGACCTACTATGCAAAACTGGCCGAAGATTGCCCCGGTGGGGACCGGCCGGAGCTAACCGAAGCAAGAACAGTCTTGGCAAAGAAGTAGAACATTGTCTGTTTCAAATCTCGCCACGACGAACGTATCAGCCATCCCACGAATTGCTGCGGCTGATCGTTAGGTTGCCGGGCCTGCTGGTGTGGCGGCGCGATCCCCGGTCGTTCGCCACGGTCTAACCGAGTACACGAAGTCGCACAATCTCCGCTACAATGGCTCCGAAATGTGAGGAGACCTACTTCATGAACTACAGGCGGTTTGGGCGGACGGGTTGGAAGGTGAGTGAGATCGGATACGGAATGTGGGGGCTGGCGGGATGGACTGGATCCGATGACAAGGAGACCGCGGCATCGTTGCATCGGGCGATTGAATTAGGCTGTAACTTCTTTGATACCGCGTGGGCTTATGGAGACGGGAAGAGCGAGCAGATTCTGGCGAAGATACTGAAGGAGCACAAAAATGACTCCGCCGCTGGCGGTCCGGACAAGCACCTTTACGTGGCGACCAAGATTCCGCCGAAGAATCGCCAGTGGCCCAGCACGCGCACATTCACCCTGGATGATTGCTATCCGCCGGAATACGTCGAGGAATATATCGAGAAGAGCCTGAACAATCTGGGCGTGGAGACGATTGACCTGATGCAGTTGCACACCTGGGAAGATCGCTGGTTGAACGACGAGCGGCTGCCCCGATCAATTGAGAAAATGAAAAAAAGCGGAAAAGTGCGTGCGTTTGGGCCGAGCATGAATCGCTGGGAACCAGCAAATGGAATTCGCGCGGTCCTGGAAGGCTACGCGGACGCAGTGCAGGTGATTTACAACATTTTTGACCAGAATCCCGAAGACGCGCTATTTCCCATATGCCGGATGAAAGAGACAGCGGTCATTGCGCGAGTGCCCTTTGACGAAGGCACGCTGACAGGGAATTTGACCCTCGATTCCAAGTGGCCGGGGGAAGATTGGCGAAGCACCTATTTCGTTCCTGAAAATCTAAAGTCGAGCGTAGCGCATGGCGAAGCACTCCGGCCGTTGATTCCGACAGGCAACACGATGGCCAAAATGGCGTTGCGATTCATCCTGGGCAATCCGGATGTCAGCACCACGATCCCGGGAATGCGAAAGCTCAAGAACGTTGAGGCCAATTGCGCGGCGAGCAGTGCCGGCCCACTTCCAGCGGAACTGCACAAAAAACTGCGCGGGCATCGCTGGGACCGCAATCCCACTTCGTGGTCACAATAAGCGAGAAGAAGATGGCGCAAAATTTCAAAGTGCAGATTTTCGGCCAGGTATTTCCGATCCAAGGTGAGCTGGACGAAGCCTACGTGCAGACGTTAGCGGCTTATGTGGACGAAAAGATGCGTGCGATTGCGGACATGACGCCGACCGTGGATACGCAGAAAGTGGCGATTCTGGCCGCCCTGGCGATCGCCGATGAACTGCACAGCTTGAGGAAAGAGCGCGGCGAGCGCGAGGAATTGTTGAAGGAACAAGCGGAGCGCTGCTTGACGCTGGTGGAGCGGGCGCTGAAGCAGGCGGATTGACGAAGGGCGCTAACTGGCCCGCAACGAGGCGCCAAGGGTTTTTTCCAGAGCTGTGACGATACGGCTCGAGAAGTCATTGATCTGGGCGTCCGTGAATGTAGACTCCCTGCTCTGAAACGTGACGCGTACGAGTAACGAATATTTTCCTGCCGGAACATTTTTACCGCGGAAGAGGTCGGCAGCTTCGACCGATGCGATCTCCGGGATCCCGAGAGATTCGATCGTTTTGGTGACTTCCACGAAGGTGACGCCGTCCGCAAGAAACAACGAAAAGTCCCGCTCAACACCGGGGAAGCGCGGCAGCGGCTCGTAGCGGCGGTTGTTCTTCACGCCGTAATACATGCAATAGAGCGGACCCAGAGCAACTTCCGCAAGGTAGACGTCCTGGCGGAACTTGAGTTTGTCGGCAACGCGCTTCGTCAACTGCCCGGCAACGCCTAAAGGTTGATTCCCTTCCTTGCCGAGATAGATCGTGCCGCGCTTCGCAGCGTTTAGCCAGTCCGGCCCACTGTTTTCCCAGCGCAAGCCGCCAGAGAGAACGCCAAGCACATCAAGATCACCTTTCAAATCACCAAAGTTATAATCGCGGGGGGAGTCATAGAGCCCTTGGGCCCGTGCTGCACCGGTGACGCCCATCGTGAGCACACGCGATTCGACGGACTTGCCGTTGACGAAGCGATAGTGATGGCCAATTTCGAAGAGCCGCACGTTGCGCTGTCCGTGATTGAGGTTCCATTCAATCGCAGATGCCATGGTGACTGCACCCGTGGACTTCAAGACATTCGCTTCCTCGCTGAGCGGATTGGAGAGCTTTGCAGGCACCGCGTCGGCAGGGCGGAACAATTCGTTGCGCTCCTCGGCCACGTGCGGGATGGTCAAAATCTCGTGATAGCCGAGACCGATGAGGCGCTCGCGCAAACGGGTCTCGGCTTGCTGATGGGGCAAGCGAGTTGCCCCGATGCGAGCCACCGGGAGCCGCGGAGAAAATTTGTCCAGGCCGTGAACGCGCGCGACTTCTTCGATGAGATCGATCTCGCGCTCGACGTCGGCCCTCCAGGAAGGTTGCGTGCACTCCCACGCCGCAAGGAGGGAGTTCGCCGAGCCGCGGTTGTGGTCGACGCGGACAGGAGCAAAGCCAAGGGAAGAGAGGATGGACTCAAGCTCTTTGTCAGGAACGTCGGCGCCCATCATGCGCAGAAACTCCGCGCGGGTGATGGTGATTTTCTTTGCCCCGCGCTTGCCCGGGTAGACATCGACGAGGCCGGAGAGCAGTTCGCCGCCTGCAAGTTGCAAAATCAATTCCGCGGCGCGCCGGGAGGCCACCTCCGCCATTTCAGGATCAGCACCGCGGCCAAAACGCGTACTGGCTTCGGTGTGGAGCTTGAGGAAACGCGCGGCGCGGCGGATGGCAATGGGGTCGAACCAGGCGCACTCGATTAGCACATTTTTAGTGGAGAACGAAATTTCAGTTTCGGCCCCGCCCATGATGCCGCCGATGCCGACCGCGCGAGAACCATCGCCGTCAGAAACCATGCAAATGTTAGGATCAAGCGTGCGCTCGATGGCGTCGAGTGTGCGGATTTTTTCCCCGGGCTTGGCACGACGGACGATGATGCTGTGATTGCGGACCAGATCGTAGTCAAAAGTGTGAAGGGGGTGGCCGAACTCGAGCAATACGTAGTTCGAAATGTCGACGACATTGTTGATGCTGGCTGTGCCAGCGGCTTCCAGGCGGTCTTTCAGCCATGCGGGCGAAGGCTGGATCTTCACGCCCCGGATTACACGAGCAGTGAACCGGCCGCAGAGTTCAGGCACTTCAATTTTGACGCTGACGGCATCGCGGGCTTTTGCAGAACCGTTTTCCACCGGCCGTGGCGCAATGTTTTTTATGGGAAGCCGATAAATCGCTCCCACCTCGCGGGCGATCCCGAGCATTCCCAAACAATCCGGACGGTTTGAAGTAACTTCGGCATCGATGACAGCACCCTGCGGCCCATTTTCGATGCCCGCGATGTTTGTGCCGGCGAGGGCCAGGCGCGACGCGATTTCTTCCGGCGAGGCGGTGACCTCGACGAACTCTTTCAGCCAATTGTAGCCAACTTTCATCGCAATTCCCTCGGCGCTTCCAATTGTCCAAAGTAGATCTGCGTGGTGTACGTCATGCGCACGTGGTCATCCACCTGGTTTTCGTCAAAAATTCTCTTCAACTCCTTCATCATCGGTTCGTAGTTGGCATGGCTTTTCTGAGGTGCGTACGAACTGCTGCGGAGGCGGCCGGAGAGGCCGGTGAAATCAAATTCCTGGAAGTTGGGGAGCTCTGCTGAACGAAAATTGCGTTCGCCAAAGAAGCGTTGCATGACCGGAGCTTCAGGATAAGTTTCTTTCACTCGAGTGTAATCGGTGCTGAAGCGAACGAGCAGGTCTTCGTATTCCCGGCCAAAACGCGACTCGGAGATCCGGCGGTCATTCCAAGCGACAACGACGAAGCCGCTCGGTTTAAGAACGCGCTGGAATTCGCGGTGTGCCGCGAGCGGTTCGAACCAGTGAAACGCCTGGGCCGCCGTGACGAAGTCACAGGAACTGTCGCCCAGGGTGGTAGCCTCCGCTGCGCCGTTGATGCTCGTGAACTTGGGATAGCTGCGCAGAAAATCTTCGCCGCCGGCGCGCATTTCGGGGTTAGGTTCGACCCCGAAGACTGGATGGCCATGATCGAGGAAAACTTTGCTGAGCAAGCCAGTGCCGGAGCCGATGTCGGCGATTACGTTTCCGGGGCGCAGCCCGCACTCGCTCGCCAGCAAATCGTACAGGGCCAGCGGGTAGCCTGGCCGGTAACGAATGTAATCCGCCGCACGATTTGAGAACCGTTGTTTGGCGTCGGCAAAAGTCATGGAAAGTTAGCGGTTATCCGTTTTCAGTTATCACTAAAAAAAGCGAGCCAACTACAGTTAGTTCCACAACGCTCACGGAAACTGTCTCAGGAAGCGCACATCGTTCTGAAAGAAAACCTGAATGTCGTCGATGCCATACTTGAGCATGGCCAGACGGTCGATGCCGATTCCGAAGGCAAAGCCGCTGACCTTTTTCGGATCGTAATTCACAAAGCCATAGACAGCTGGATCAACCATGCCTGCGCCGAAAAGCTCGATCCAGCCGGCTCCTTTACACTTGCTGCAGGTGCCGCCGCTTTTGGCCGTACCGCTGCCGCCACAGAAAATGCAGGAGGCGTCGAATTCCACGGAAGGCTCGGTGAACGGGAAATAGCTGGGACGGAAACGCGTCTTGACGCCTTCGCCGAAGAATTGCTTTACGAAATAATCGATGGTGCCGGTGAAATCACAGAAGGTGATGTCCGAATCGACGGCCAGGCCTTCGATCTGGTGAAACATGAATGAGTGCGTGGCGTCGGGATTGTCTCGGCGATAGACCTTGCCGGGAACAATGACGCGCACCGGCGGCTGGCGCCTCTCCATGGTGTGAATCTGTACCGGCGAAGTGTGCGTGCGAAGCAACAGCGGTCCTGGAGCGCCTTTTGGCAATTCGAGATAGAAGGTATCCATGTCGTCGCGCACCGGATGGTGCTCGGGGATGTTCAGGGCTTCGAAATTGTAGTAGGGCGTTTCGATTTCGGGTCCTTCGACGACAGAAAAACCGATCGAAAAGAAAATATCCTCGATTTCCTGAAAAACCTGGCGAATGAGATGGTGAGTGCCCATAGGACGGATGACCCCAGGAAGAGAAAGATCGATCCTTTCTCGAGTCGTTGCGGTCTCTTCGGAGGCCTTTTCAGCAGCAAGACGGAATGATTCCAAGCTGCTCTCAATGTGACGTTTCAATTCGTTGAGCGATTGGCCGACGATGGGCTTCAGCGCGGGCGGGGCGGTTTTCAGCCAATGTTCCGTTATTAATGTGAGAACGCCAGACTTTCTGCCGAGCCACGCATTCTTCATGAGAGCGTAGTTCGTTTCGTCAGGGATTTTCGCCGAAAGTTGAGCGTCAAAACGAACTCTCTCGCTCGCGAATAGCTCCGTTACTGCGACAGGGTCATGGATTCCGATCGCATCGAGAGTTTTTTCGGTTGGGTTGTCAACAGTAGGCATGGTCCAGAATAGAGTACACCGTGTGGGCACCTTGCATCGTGCCCACACGGGAACAATTCTACGCCGCGAGTCACTTGAGCCGCGACGCAAGAGAGGGATTCCGCACTCCGCAGACTGCGTTCGGAATGTCAGAGCTCCCGCTAGGCCTTTTTGGCGGCGGGCTTGGGCGCGAAGGCCTTGGCCTTTTCCGCGATCTGGGCGAATCCGGGCATATCCTTGACGGCCATGTCCGCGAGCACCTTGCGGTCCACCGAAATGCCGGCAGACTTCAGTCCGTGAATGAGCTGCCCGTAGGTCAAGCCATTCTGGCGGGCGGCGGCGCCGACACGCTGTATCCACAACCGGCGATATTGGCGTTTTTTGACGCGGCGATCGCGTTTTGCGTAACGATCCGCGCGATTGGCGGCTTCCTGTGCGGACTGGTAGAGCTTGCTCTTGGTGAGGAAGAAGCCTTTAGTCCTCTTGAGATACTTCTTACGCCGAGCCCGGCGTTTTGTGCCGCGTTTTACGCGTGGCATGGGTTTTCTCCTTCGTCCATGGGAAACAAGACAGGTTGCGAGGAAACGCAGCGAAGCGCTTCGAGCAACGGGTTTGTTTCCGGTGTGATTTGTTGTAGCGCCTTGCGGCGTGGCGGCGCGAAGCCGCCTCTACAACTGCCGGGTCGAACCCCGGCGCCTACATGCCCCGCGAGCGGGGCGAAACGGCCGGCAGGCACCCGTGTAGCGCTGCCTGGCACGTTTTGCGGAAGGGTGCTCCGCAGTTCTTGCATAGGCGGAGCGAACTCCGCCCGTACAAAGCTCTAGGCTCCGTAAGGGAGCATCTGGCGAACGGCCGCGACGTCGCGCGGGCTCACTTTTGTGAGCTTCTTCAGCTTGCGCATGCGCTTGGCGGCCTTGGTGCCGAGCAGGTGCCGTTTGCCGGAGTGCATGCGCAGGATCTTGCCATTGGCAGTGACATGGAAACGTTTCCTGGCGCCGCGGTGCGTCTTGAGTTTCTTTTTTGGCTTCAGTGAATTACGTGGCATTGCTGTGAATCCTCTCCCTGCGAGCCGGTCAGAACCGGCCCTGAAAATTTTCCCGTTGCTTTAGGCGTTCGGCTGTGCCGAGCTTGCCGGTCGGGCTGGAGCGCCGGCACCCTTTTTCGGAGCCAGGAGCGCGACCAGAACGTTGCCTTCCATGCGAGGCATGGTCTCGATCTGGCAGTGCTCGCCGATTTCGCCGAGAAGCCGGGTCATCTTGGCGCGTCCCACTTCCTGGTGAGCCATTTCGCGGCCGCGATGAAAAATCATGGCGCGAACTTTGTGGCCTTCCCCGAGGAACCGGATGATCTGATTCTTGCGAACCTGATAATCGTGCTCGGCGGTAGCGGGGCGAAACTTCACTTCCTTCAACTGCGAGCCACGACTGCTTTTCCGCTGCTCGTGGGCTTTCTTGCTCAGCTGATACTGGTATTTGCCATAGTCTGTGATTTTGCAAACTGGCGGATCCGCCGTGGGTGAAATCTCCACCAGGTCCAGTCCCCGTTCGCGCGCCAAGCGAAGCGCCTCAAACGGCTGCATGACACCCAATTGCCCGCCCTCTTCATCGATGACTCGAACTTCCCGAGCTCGTATCCGCTCATTGATTCGGGTACGGTCGGCCTGCCGGAAATTCCGCTCTGCGATAAATCCCCCTAGAAAAAAAGGCACCCGGCGAACCGGGTCACACCTCGTTTGGACAGCTAACCCCTGCGGCTTCCGCAGCATGGGGCAGACCTCAAAGTATAGCACGTGAAAAGGGAGGAGCAAGACCGCAGAAATAGTGCAGAGCTAGAGGATGGGAGACTCTTTGGGAACCCAATGCTCCGATGGCACCGGAATCGAAGCCAACTCGAATACGCCGTTCAGCCCCGCGATCTTCGCGCGAAGCTGTGACTGCTTTCCCGCAACCAAATGAAGCCTCATGTCGGCTTGGGGCGGTGGTATTTCGGGAAGCGGACCGGTGGGGCGGAACTCTTCAAGGAGGCAGCCGCCGGGAGCATCGACCGAAGGATGTGGAGAAGCGGTATCCCACTCAATGAAGAACGGAAGATTCCCTTTGCGATCATCCGCCAACAGTAGCATTCGCCAACGGAGCGTCTGTCCATCGGGCCGGATGCGGGAGCTGGCAATGGGATCGCTACACGGGACACCGCGTTCCTTCAGAAGCGAAGCCACGTTGTCGAGCTCCTTGGTTCGGATTGCCCAACCTACAATCGTCGGTTCCGTGAGCGAAGCGATTTCCTTGTGCCAGAGAAGAGCGGGCTGCGCCGGATCGGGGGAGAGTATCTCGAGATAAGAAGTGTTGCCCAAATTCAAAAGGGCGTTTCGAGTGCCGCGCCCCGGATGAGAACCGCCGCCGACGGCGTGATAGCCCGAGAGATGAAACAGGCGCGCCATTCCGTCCTCAAGGTTTGGATAGCCTACGATGATGTGATCGAGATCGGCGGGCATGGCTGGAGTTACGTCCGGCGGTGCCTGCTGAGATAGGAAAGAGGCGGCCAATGCGCCAGTGGACGCGCTGAGGAAGGTGCGGCGAGAAAACATAGAGGCCTCCGAAACGAGACCGATAGGGTAACCCAGTTTGGCGCGAGTCAAAAGAAAGACGAGTACGTGCAGTTGAAGTGCACAGTTCCGCGCAGAAACTACTGGATAGCGCGCGAGTCGACCTCCTGTTTCAGAGCCGCGATGAGATCGGCGAGGGGGCGGCCGCCCAGATCGCCCTTGCTGCGATGGCGAACGCTGACGGTGCCAGCTTCGGCTTCTTTCGGGCCAAGAACGAGCATGTAAGGGATTTTCTGCATCTGGGCGTCGCGGATTTTTGCGGGCAGTTTTTCGTTGCGATCGTCGAGATGCACGCGGATACCATGGCTTTTCAGCGTTTCGTAAATATGCTTCGAGTAATCGGCCACTTTTTCGCTCACCGGACAGATTTCCACTTGGGTAGGCGCGAGCCAAAGAGGAAACGCGCCTGCATAGTGTTCGATCAGGATGCCAAAAAAGCGCTCCACGGAGCCAAGGAGCGCCCGGTGGACCATCAGAGGCTGGTGCCGCGCGCCGTCCACGCCGACAAATTCGAGACCGAAACGCGCGGGAAGGTTGAAATCGAACTGCACCGTAGTGAGCTGCCAAGGGCGGCCGATGGCGTCGATGAGCTTCACGTCAATTTTCGGGCCGTAGAATGCGGCTTCACCTTCCATTTTCTTGTAAGGAATATTCATGCGTGCCATGGTGCCGGCAAGAGCAGTTGTGGCGCGCTGCCAGTCCTCAGGCCTGCCGGCGTAACTTTCCGGGTGCCGGGGATCCCAGTCGGACAGTTCGACCTCGAACTTGTCAAAGCCGAAATTCTTCATGACCGCGAAGGCGAAGTCCACGCAGGCTTCCACTTCGGATTCGATCTGGTCCGGAGTACAGAAAATGTGGGCATCGTCCTGGGTGAAGCCGCGAACCCGAAGAAGTCCGTGGAGCACGCCACTGCGCTCGTAGCGGTAGACGGTGCCAAGTTCGGCAAGGCGAACCGGGAGATCACGGTAGCTGCGAAGTTTGGATTTGTAGATCAGGATGTGCCCCGGACAATTCATGGGCTTAAGCTGGTAGTCGGCTTTTTCGACCTCGACGACGCCGAACATGCTGTCCTTGTAGAAATTGGCGTGGCCGGAAGTCTTCCAAAGATCGAAGCGCATTATGTGCGGAGTGAACACCAGATCGTAGCCGCGCTGCAGGAGCTCGTCGCGCAGCCAGTTCTCAATCAGGGTGCGGATCAGGCCGCCCTTCGGATGCCAGAAAATCAGGCCCGGGCCAGCTTCCTCCTGAATGCTAAACAGTTCCAGTTCAGTGCCGAGTTTGCGATGGTCGCGGCGCTTCGCTTCTTCCAGGCGATGCAGATATTCGTCGAGTTCCTTTTGGCTGAAAAAGGCGGCAGCGTAAATGCGTTGGAGCTGGGCATTACCTTCCTGGCCTTTCCAATAAGCGCCGGCAACGCTCATGATCTTGAACGCTTGAATGCGCTTGGTGGAAGGAATGTGCGGGCCACGGCAGAAATCGATGAACTTTCCGGTAGTATAGAAGGAAACCATGGGCTCATCCGCTTTTTCTTCGATGAGCTCGCACTTGAAGATCTGGTTGGAGGCCCGGTAGAGCTTTAAGGCTTCTTCCTTCGGCAGTAACTTGCGCTCGTTCGGCAGATCCTTGGCGGCCAGTTCGTGCATCTTTTTTTCGATTTTTTCCAGATCTTCGGGCGTAAAGGGTTCATCGCGCAAGAATTCGTAGAAAAAGCCATTTTCAACGGGTGGGCCGATGCCGAGTTTGACGTTGGGATAAAGCTCCATGACCGCAGCGGCCAGAAGATGCGCCGCGGAATGACGGAAAACGTAGAGCGCGTCGGGATCCTTCTCTGTGAGGATCTGCAAAGCGACGTCCTGGTCGAGAGGGCGGCGGAGGTCGTAGAGCAGGCTGCCATCCTCGGCGGGGTCCACGGAATTGGAAAAGATGCCGGTCTTCTCTTTTGTGCCGTTGCCGTTGGTGGCGCGCACTCGGGCAACGAGCGCGGCATCGGCCAGCCGAGGAGAGATGGACTTGGCGATATCAAGGGCTGTCGTTCCCTTGGGGAGGTCCTTGATGCTGCCATCGGGAAGAGTTACGTGAATCTGATCCATGGTCCGAGTCCTGACGCAGTATTCTGCCGTGTATTTAACTAGCTAGAGTATAGGCGGGTCGCGAGACGGTCAAGGCAGCCCCGGGTCCTAGAAGAGTGACACCCGGTCGGTTGGCGAAATGACTATCCGCAGTGATGAGTTGGGCGCCAAAATGCATCGGGGTGACATACATGATGGAATCCGCCATGGAAAGCTCGGAAAGCACGCTACGATCCGCGCAATCCAGTCATCCGTGGGCGAAAAACCTCGCCCTTTCCGTGCGCGGATATAAGCCCCCGTTAACGACTCGAGCGGCGTCTTTTGCTGTTCGATGCACGCCTTGAGAATGCCGATAGGTGCGTCACCGCAACTAGCAGCAAAGTACGACGGAGACCACAGCACGCTGTTGCTTGAGAAGCCCGTTCCTCGAGGGGCCTTCAGGCCGGGGCGTATGTCAGTTCAGGTTAAGCAAGTTCTGGAATTCCGAGGTAGTGCGGAACCTTTCGAAAGCAGGTTCTGCGCTCATCCACTCGGTCCATGCTGCCTTGTCTTTGGCCACATCGCGCGCGTGCTTCAAGGCGGAGATGGTTTGCTTTCGGTTTCCTGCCTGGCCATCCGCGATTGCCAAGTTGCGCCAGGCCCACTCGGAATCTGGCATCGCTTCGGTGGCACAGGAGAAGGCGTCAGTTGCGTGCGCATAGTCGTGGCTTTCCAGGTAGTTCGCACCGGTTTCCACGGCACCGACAAAGGCTCCAGCCAAGGCACGCCTGTAAACGCGTGCGCGATCAGCGCGCTTTTCTTGCTCTGCGCGCAGACGAAGAGCACGGGCCCTTTCTGCCGCAGATTTTCCGGGATCAGGTGACGATTCAGATGCGTCAGCCGGTGCCGAAAGGCCAACAAGAACTTCCGAGGTGAGGCGCATCTGCTCCTCGAAATCCTTGTGCTCCTGCTTGGCGGCCTCGCGGACAGACTTCTCTTTGCCAAGGGAGTCTGCCTTCGCGCGAACAACGGTCACGTCTTCCAGTCCATCGAAGGTGTCAATGATTTGGAGATATTCGCGCAAGGCGCCGAGTTCATCACCGGAACGTTCCGTGGAGCTTGCATGGGTGACGGCTTGGGAGAATTGCGCTGCAAGAAAGGTTTGGTCCTGAGCCAGACGCTTGGCTTTCATGGCCTGCACTCGGAACCACGCGAACGCTTGCTCCATGGCTTCTTCAGGCGCCCACTCGTGCGCGCCGTCAAAGATGTAAAGCCAATGGGGATCACCAGCTTGCTCGAGTTTCTCTTGGAGCGGCACGACCTCCTGATAGTTGAAGTCCAGCGTGCCCACGGAAGAGAAAACTTGGAAGGTCGCATCGCGTGCTGGCGTTGAGTTGGCGGGGAACCCGGCGCCGCTCAAGAGTACTCCGGTTGCACACTTGCAAAGAAGGGCAATTTGGGCGGCCACGCGTGCACCTCCTGAGAACCCTGCGAAATAAACGGCATGGTCATCCAAGGGAAGGCGCTCGTGCGTGTCGCGGAACATCGCTTCCGCCGCTTCCCTCTCTATCTTCCAAGATCCATTTTGGGAGTTGTTCGACGCAGCCAGGATGTAGCCGTAGCGTTCAGCACCCCGTCTCTGCAATTCAACTGCGACCGTACCCCTTGCAACTGGATCGAAGGAGTAAACAATGGGCCAGCGGCGATCACTGGAGTAGTTCGAAGGTAAGTACAGGGCGTAGGACTGTTCGGGGTGTGCCGCGCACGGAATATGACCAAGGACCTTGCTGGTTTCGAGGGGCTGCGCAGAGGTAGGCGTCCCGGGGCTGCTCTGCGACATCACGAGTTGAGGTAAGGCGAGCGCAAGAACCAACAGACGCATGGAACGCCGATTATAGCCGAGAACGGGTGAAGGTTGGAGTGAACAACAGCGCTTTTTCAGGCAAGGGACGGTACAATTTCTGCTTTACACCAAGAGGAAAATTCCGCGCGGGGGAACTGAATGAAGCGCTACCTGATGAGAATTATGTTGTTGGCTATTTTGACTCTAGCCAGATCCCTGTGGGCGCAAACCACGCAAAAAGTGAATCCCGCTGACGACCGATACAAGACAGACATTCTGGTGGTGGTGGCGCACCCGGATGATGAAGCATTCTTCACGCCCTACGTGGAACGAGCGATCTACGACATGCACAAACGCGTCGCGGTGATCTTCAGCACCCATGGGGGGAGCGGAGTGAACCGGTTCACGCGCGAGCGCGGGCCGGCCATGGCAAATGAGCGGGAGATCGAGGCGCGAGAGGCATGCGCACGGCTGGGCATAAAAGACGTGTGGTTTCTGGATGGCAAAGATACCGCTTCGCAGAATGTCCTGAATTCCCTTTCAAATTGGGGGCACGGCGCAAATTTGGAAAAACTCATCGGGCTGATCCGACTGACGCGGCCAGAGGTGGTGTTCACGCACTTTCCGGGAGTTTTCATCGGCGAGAATCATGGCGACCATCAAGCCACTGGAGTGTTGGTGGTCGAAGCTTTTGATCTGGCCGCAAATCCAACCGTTTTCTCTTCCCAGCTTGCCGGCGATATGAATCACTACGAATCCTATCTTTCGAATCTGCAAACCTGGCAAGCCAAAAAGGTCTATTTCGGCAGTGATGCCAGCGACAACAAACAATTTGATGGCAGCGGTCCGACGTATTCGGTTCGAGAGATCTCGCCCGCTCTGAAAAAACCATACTGGCGACTGGCGTTGGACTCCGCTATGGCCCACTGGACACAATTTCCAGACGATATCGACCGGCTCTCGAAAATGAGCGACGCGGAACTCGAGAAGATGATGAGCGATCCCAATTCAGCTTGGTGGTCCGAACCGTCGACGCTGATATTCGGAAAGTCCTACTACGCCAGTAAGCCGACGGACGACGTTTTCTCAAACCTGGACGGAAAGGTCGCTGGCTGTCCATCCTCAGGAGAGAACCAGACGGCATCCAGCGCTTCCTACGTGACCCTGGGCGGACCGTGGGGTTTTTATGATGAGTTTCGCAAGGCGCATTGTCTGCAGAGCATCAGGGTCGCTGATCCACCGGAGATCGGCATAAAAACTGCCACGACACTGAGCATTCCACTTACCGTGCACCACGATGAGAAAAAGACAATGGAGATCATAGTGAAAGCGGAGGTCCCACAGGGCTGGAAGGTGCACAGCGGAACCGGCAAATTCCTGTTGCCGGCCGAGGACAGTACAAACCTGCGTGTGGAGATTGAAACCCCAGCGCTGAGCGGAGCGGAATTGAAGAAAACGACCCGGCAACGCATAAGAATCAAAGTCGAAGGCGACAGGGTAGCGGAGCAAGAATTGGTGATGGATGTTGAGTTAAGGTCCAGTGCGCTTCCGCAGTGAGAAGAAATTATTTCTTGGAGCGTGCTGCTTCGAGTTGTTCCCACACTGCGTCCGGAAGCATGGCGAGATCATTAAACTCTCCGGCGCCGCGGAGCCATTGGCCTCCGTCAATGACAACACATTCCCCATTGATGTATTCGGCCATGTCGCTAAGCAAAAATGCGGCGAGATTGGTGAGTTCCTCATGCTTGCCAAAGCGCTTCATGGGGTGCTTGTTAATGGCATGTTCCTCGAACTGCTTTGAAGGCATCAGGCGCGACCACGCCCCTTCGGTCGGAAATGGGCCGGGGGCGATGGCATTCACACGGATGTGGTATTTGGCCCATTCGACGGCGAGGGACGTAGTCAGCGCGAGAACCCCGGCCTTGGCGCACGCCGAGGGAACCACGTAGCCGGATCCGGAATTGGCCGCCGCATAGGTGGTGGTGATATTCAGGATGTTGCCGCCGAGCTTTTTGGGAATGCGCCGCTTGGCGAACGCCTGAGTGCAATGAAACGTGCCGTTCAACACAATCCCCAGGACGGAATTGAACGCATTCGGAGAGAGTTTTTCCGTGCGCGCCATGAAATTTCCCGCGGCGTTATTCACCAGCGAGTCAATTTCCCCGAACTGCTCTTCCGCGGCAGCAAACGCCGATTCGACGGATGCATAGTCCCGGATATCGCAGGTGGTATACGCGGCAGCCCCACCCAGACGGTGAATTTCCCCGCAGGTTTCCTTCAGCGGTTCTTCCCTGCGCCCAACGAGAAATAAACGCGCACGCAACTTGGAGAACGCGATGGCCATAGAACGGCCGAGGCCGCTGCCGCCTCCGGTGAGAAAAATTGCGCGACCCTTCAGCAGATCGGATTGAAACATCGGGCCTCCTTTGCCGGTCGGGGAAGCAGCATTGTAGCAGGGGAAAGTGATCGCAAGCTTTGCCGGGTAGCTTTGCAAAGGCGCCGTGGGGCGGATGAAAAAGTCGAGGACGGGATGGGGACCTGGACCCACCCCGCCCTGGCGCAGAAGCGGCGAACCGCTTTCCGCAATGACGCTGTGGAGCAGACGCTCTCTTACCTGCCGCGCGCGCCGCTATCAGAACAGTGCCGCCCGCTCCCTCGTATCGATTCGGGCACGCCCAGTTCGCGAGCCAGCTCAGTCCGAGCTTCCCCGCATTCCCTGCAGTTCTTCGCGGTGGCCTTCGGGCGAGACGATCGAAGGTCAGCCGATCAGTGCAGTGCTGCGAGAAGCGTATCCACAGCGTGAATCAAATCCTTCCAGGCAACCTCAACTGCTTCCTGAATTCTTGAAATCTCCCGGTCGTCGGCATCCTCGAGTTCCTGGATGCGCTGCTTAAACTCGGCAAAGCGCGTGCGGACGTACTCAAGCTCCCAATAGTGTTCGAGCTTTACGCTGACTTTCTGCCGGGCGAACCGGTTCTTCAAGAGCCCCACGCGGGCGGACAAATCCTCAACTTCGCCAACGGCACGCTCCAGATACGCTTCCTTCAATTGCATGATTTCGCGCCCTCTCCCAAAGCGGCACCAAAAAAACCAGCACGTACGGGGCGGACTGGTTGATGTGAGCAGAAAAGCAGGTGACGCGCCAAATGGAACTATTCATAACTAAATGAAAACACGAAAGATAATCAATGTGAGACGGCAGGGTCTAGATGCTGCGTGGGTGGGAAGACTCAGAAGGGCTGGCGAGTCGTGATGAAAATCGCGCAGTTCCTAATTTGGGATTCCCTCACCCGACCCGGCTCTGGAGCGAGCCGCCGGCTCCTGAGTCCGTCAATTGGCGGGGCCCATGGTGGCCGGGATGGGCTCCCCCATGGCTTTGGCATACTCGGTGTCGTAGACCGTATTGCCGGGAAACTCTTGGGTAAGTTCCTTCAGGTTCTTCTGCGCCAGGACATCCTGCTTTTCGCGACGTGCGGAGAGAGCGAGAAGAATCTGGGCGAAAGGCTTCAGGTAATGACCGTTATCGGCAGTTTTCTGAACCTCGGACATGCCAAGTTGTTTATCCCCATGAATCCCTCCGAACCACAGCACGAAGCGCGCAGAGGAGGAAAGTGAGCCGATAACGTAGTACGCGACCCCGGGTGCGACATAGGCGTCGTAGGCGTCCGGATGATCGTGGAGCAGCATCTCCGCGTTGGCGTTGGCCTCTTTGAGGTGTTTCAACGCGTCATAGTGCTTTCTCAGGAGCATGCTGTCCGCGTCGGACTGCATCCCGGCACAGAGAGTCAGGGCGTAGAGCCCTTCAGGATCGCGGGGATGGACCTTCAGGAGTTGGAATGCCAGGACGCGTGCACGCCCGCAAGAATTTTCAAAACTCTTGATGCGGGCGGGATCGGGCGTACCGGTGATGCCGCCGAGGAAGCGCTTGTCATCCAGAAAATAATCACTGGTCAAGACGTTCTGGAGAAAAAACTCTTCGAACAGATACGTGGCAGCAAGAGAAACCTGCCCGAACGGTTCCTTGGGATTCTGGTCCACCCATTTCTCGAAGACTTCGCGCGCCTGGCCAAACTGCTGCTGGTAAAGGAGACGATAGCCTTGTTCGAGTTCCGGAGTGGACGAAAAGGACGGCCCTGTGGTTTGGGCAGAAACAGATGGCAACCAGAGGGTGAGCGTTGTCAGGGTGAGTAGCAGCACGTGAGCGAGAATACGCATGGTCCACCTGCCTCAGAAGAGTCCGGGAAGAAAGCGAGGTTTCCCGTACATGGCCTCCCGGTAGTGAGCGTCCGAAAAGAGGACGCGCTCTTCGGTGTTGATTCGGCGCGACAGAACGAGAACATGGGCGGCGGAACCGATGGCTGCGGTAATCCACGCACAATGAATGAGCGGGAGCACCAGCATTTCAACAAATACGGCAGCGTAATTCGGGTGACGGACGTAACGGAACGGACCCGTGGTGATGACTCCCATTGTGGTGGAATTCATCACCTCGACATTCCAATGCTCGCCGAGCGTTCGAATGACCCACCAGCGAACCACATTGGCGGCAAGGAAGATGGCAAAGCAGAGGGCAGCAAACACGGGATAAAAGGGTCGGTGCAGGAAAACCACTTCGAGCGCGGCGCCGAGCAGTACGCCAGTGTGCAGCAGAACCATGGGACGAAAAACCGGATCGACTACCCGGGAGGCACCGTGGGCCACCATTTCACGCTGATGACGCCGGGAAATCTGTAGTTCGTAAATGCGCAGTAGCGCTACGACGAGCAACAGTCCGAGGTAGGCTTTGACGCTTAATTCCATTGCAGCAGTAAGAACTCCGCGCTGAAACCGGGTCCAAATGCGGCTGCCATCGCGTGCTCGCCGGACTTGAGGGGGCGCTTTTCAAGCCATTCCTGGAGGATAAAAAGAATCGTAGCGCTGGACAGGTTTCCGACATTCGCAAGGATATCCCAGGAAGGTTGCGTGTCGCACTTGCAGAGGCCTAATTTCTCCTCAATATTTCCCAAAAGCCGAGCTCCGCCGGGATGCAGAATCCAACCTTTAATGTCCTGGCGGGTCTTTCCGCAACGCTCAAGGAAGCCGTGCACGAGGTCCTTAATCTCCCCTCCGATCATCTCCGGCACGTCTTTTGCCAGCAGGATGTGAAAGCCGGAATCGCGCAGATCGAAGCCCATAGCCCCCAGCGAATCGGGAAACGTGTAAGTCTCTGTGACCAGTACGCGCGGGCCGGGTTTGTCCTTTCCTGTGACGACCACTGCCGCAGCGCCGTCCCCGAACAAGATGGAGGAGATCAGATTTGCTTGTGAAATGTCCTTCCGTTGGAAGGTAAGCGAAGGAAGCTCGACCGCAATGATCAGCACATTCGCATCGGGATACGACTTGATGTAATCCGCGGCACGCGAGATGGCCATGGCTCCGGCGGCGCAGCCGAGTTCGGTAAACGGCATCCGGCGAATATCTGAGCGAAAACCCATCAGCTTGATCAGGTGGGCATCCAGTGAGGGAATCATGAAGCCGGTACACGAGACGGTGATAATGAGATCAATGTCTTCGGGACGCAGGTCGGCCTTCACGAGGCATTTTTCGGCGGCTTCCCGGCCAAGCTTTATGGCGTGTTCAATGTATTCATTATTCGTCTGAGCGAGTGCGCGCGGCTCAATCGTGTAGTCAATTGGGAAGATAGCGTGTCGCTGGTGCACCTGGGCGTTGTCCACGATGGCCATCATTGCTTCCACGCGTCGATCCGGGATGTCAAACACCCGTCCCATGTAATATTTAACGTCATCGCGCGTGATAAGGTATGGAGGAAGCGCCGTGGCGGACGCGGAGATAGTGGCAACCGGAGAATGCCCGTTCGAAGAAACCTGACTCGACAAGTTCACGTTTTACCGTCCCCCACTCGGCATTAGCAGCTTCCTAAGATGGCTCGACTACCGAAAATGAATGGCAACCCTATATGGTGGCACCATTTAGTGGCTTACTGTACATCTAATCAAGCCCTAGTCGAAATATCAAGCAACACCTTAGGCGAAGTCCTAATCATACGCTGAAATGGAGGAGCAATGTCCATGAAGCATACTCGGACGATAGGCAAGGTATTTCTGTGTATCTGGCTCGTTGCGTCGGCACTGGGTGCAAGGACGATCCTGGCGCAGAACAAACAAGAGCCTCTTCTGGTCTTGATTTCCGTGGACGGTCTGCGGCCGGACTACGTAACTGAGGCCGATTTACATGGGGCGAAGGTACCTAGCCTAAAGAGATTCATGAAAGAAGGCACTTACGCTGATGGAGTAGTCGGCGTGGTGCCCACGGTGACTTACCCGAGCCACACAACGATGGTCACGGGCGTGTGGCCGGCGAAGCATGGCATCTGGGCGAACACTACGTTTGATCCGCTGCAGAAAAACTATCAGGGCTGGTACTGGTATGCTGAGGATATTCGCGTACCCACTCTTTGGGACGCGGAGGCGAAAGCTGGACGGACGACGGCGAGCGTGCAGTGGCCCGTCACCGTAGGAGCAAAGATCACCTGGAACATCCCGGAGATCTGGCGTGCGGGGACGCCGGAAGATGCCAAGCTGATTCGCGCGGTTTCGACGCCGGGTCTATGGGACGAAGCTTCGGCGGAAATCGGCCCGTATCGCGGGGGCATCGATACTTCGGCGGATGGCGACGAAGTGCGCGGCAACTATGCCATCTGGATCCTGGAGAAGAAGCACCCGAGCCTGCTCACCTTGCATTTGACTGCGCTCGACCACATCGAGCATGAGACCGGTCCCTTCAGCGCGGAGTCCGTTGCGATTCTGGAGCGGCTGGACGCAGTGATCGGCAAGGTCCGCGAAGCAGCCGAACGTGTGGCCCCGGGGCGCTCATTTGTCGCGGTTGTTTCCGACCATGGATTTGCGAAGTACGAGCAACAACTGAGTTTGTTTCCGGCGTTTCGTGAAGCGAATCTATTCACAACCAACGAAAAAGGAAGCATTGCGGATTGGAAAGCCATTCCCTGGGAAACAGGTGGATCGGCGGCAATTGTGTTGAAAGACCCGCAGGATCAAGCAACGCTCGATCAGGTGCGCGGATTGCTGGCGAAATTGGCGGGCGATCCCGCGAATGGGATTGACCGCGTGCTTGACGCGGAGGAATTACATAAGCGAGGCGGGTATCCTGACGCCTCGTTCTTCGTGAGCTTGAAGCCCGGATGGAGGACGGGTGCTTCGTTGACCGGTCCCGTGGTCACAAACGTAAAGCCGGGCGGAACGCACGGGGAATTGCCGGATGTACCGGAACTGCGTGCGTCCTTTTTTATGGTGGGACCGGGCGTACCTATCGGTAAGGATCTCGGTTTAATCGACATGCGCGACGTGGCTCCGACTCTAGCAAAAGAAGCGGGATTGTCGTTGCCTACGGCAGAGGGAAAAGCGCTCTTGAACTAGCGGCAGCCGGCGTGTTGCTTCGCCTGAGATTCAAGGGAGAGTTTTATGGCGCGCGGCGCGCAAGATGGGGTGGAATTGAACGAACACATGGTCGTCATCGGCATGCTGGTCGTGACACGCGAAACACATGGGAGAGGGCATGGCTTTAACAGTCTCGGCAAGATTGCCGCTTTCGCCGAATGAAAAATAGGCCCAGCCATCCTTGAAGCGTGAAGGGTCCTTTACCGAAACCGCTAGACCGGTGTACTCACCTTCGAAATAGCCAGCCTTATTGATGGAAACCTTTTGCGCGGGCTGGTAGACAACCAGCAGGAACATGGTGTTAACGGGGAATTTACCGGTGGCCTTGTAGGCATCGAACGCTTCCGGTTGTGTGTAGATATTGTGAAATTCGCCGGGCCCTTGGGGATGGTCAGTGTCGTAGCTCATGCCGATGTTGGAGCCGACAAAAGTCCAGTGCTCGAAATTTTTGGGTTGGAGAAGCGCGCCAGTGGAATCGTATTGAGGCCAGGGCATCGCGGAGGAGCCAGGCGTAGAGCCCACCGGTGCAAGAGGGATGGCGATAAACAGTGCCGCCAAAGGAAGCAGAAGGAAGATGCGCATGAGTCACCTCAAGATGAGGTGATTGTGCGCTGGAGGCTCAGGATTAAGCAAATGCCTGGAAGCTGCGGACGCTAGCCGGCGGCTTCCTGGCTGGCTCGGATTTCCTGCCAGCGGCGAGGGCGCTTGTTGTATTGCAAAACCTTTTTGCGCAAGCGGATCGATTTCGGGGTGATCTCGACGAGCTCGTCGTCCGCAATGAACTCGATGGCTTGTTCCAGACTGAGCACGCGATGAGGGATCAACCGGATAGCCTCGTCGGCGGAGGAAGAGCGCATGTTCGTGAGCTTCTTCTCCTTCGTAACATTCACTTCCATGTCCTGCTCGCGCGAATTTTCGCCAACCACCATGCCTTCGTACACTTCGATGACGGGGCCGATGAAGAGTTCGCCGCGTTCCTGCAAGCCCCAGAGCGCATAAGCGGTGGAAACGCCGGGGCGGTCCGCCACGAGCGCGCCGGTAGGACGGAGCGCCATATCGCCGCCATATTCCATCCATCCATCAAAAATGGAATGAATGAGAGCGGTCCCGCGGGTATCGGTGAGCAACTGGCTGCGCAGGCCGATCAAGCCGCGGGAGGGAATTTTGAAATCCAGGCGCACACGGCCGGAGCCGTGATTGCTCATTTTCAGCATCTCACCGCGGCGGCTGCCAATGGTTTCCATGATGATGCCGATGAAATTTTCGGGGATGTCAATGACCAGGCGCTCGACCGGCTCGAGTTTCTTGCCGTTTTCGTTGCGCACGACGATTTCGGGCTTGCCGACCATCAATTCGAAGCCCTCGCGGCGCATGGTCTCGATCAAAATGGCGAGCTGCAATTCGCCTCGGCCGAGAACGCGGAACGATTCAGGGGTTTCGGTGTCTTCCACGCGGATGGACACGTTGGTGAGCAACTCTTTCGCCAGGCGATCGCGGAGATCGCGCGATGTAAGGTAAGTCCCCTCGCGGCCGCAGAGCGGGCCGGAATTGACGGAGAAAATCATGGCCAGCGTGGGCTCGTCGATGGTCAGCGGCTCAAGAGGCGACGGAGTTTCGAGTGAAGTGATGCTTTCGCCGATCTGAATCCCTTCCACGCCCGCGATGGCTACGATGTCGCCGGCAACCACGGTGTCGGCTTCATCGCGCTCGAGTCCGCGAAAAGTGTACAGCTTGGTGATTTTGGTGGGGATGATCTTGCCATCGAGTTTGCTGATGGCGACTTCTTCGCCGCGATTCAGCGTGCCATTGAACACGCGGCAGATCGCCAGGCGTCCGAGAAAGTCAGAGTAGTCGAGATTAGTAACTTGCAATTGAAGAACGCCGGCAGGATCGCCCGTCGGACGCGGGATTTTGTTGACGATGGCCTCGAACAGCGGGAGTAGGTCGGTCGAGTCATCGCCGACCTTGCGATGCGCGACGCCCGCGCGGGCATTCGTATAGACGATAGGAAAGTCGAGCTGATCCTCAGTAGCATCGAGATCGATAAAAAGATCGTAGATTTCGTTCAGGACTTCTTCTGGGCGCGCGTCCGGCCGGTCAATTTTGTTCAGGACGACCACCGGGGGAAGCTTAGCGGCGAGGGCCTTCTGGAGGACGTAGCGCGTCTGCGGGAGCGGACCTTCACTGGCGTCGACAAGGAGCACGACGCCGTCTACCATGCGCAGGGCGCGCTCGACTTCCCCGCCGAAATCACTGTGGCCGGGAGTATCCACAATGTTAATTTTGGTGTCGTGGAAAAACAGCGCTGTGTTTTTGGCAAGAATGGTGATGCCGCGCTCGCGCTCCAGGTCGTTGGAGTCCATGACACGCTCAACAACGGCTTGATTGGCGCGAAAGATGCCGCTCTGCCGGAGCATGGTATCCACCAGCGTGGTTTTGCCGTGATCGACGTGGGCAATAATGGCGATATTGCGAATTTCTTGGGTCATGTTCGTAAAAGCGTCTTAAGACAAAAATAGCTGCTGATACAACCAGCAGCCCGGACGAATCCCTTTCTTCATCGGTTACAGGTGCGGTCTACAAAGTCCTATTTTACCAGACCTGGCGCGGGCAGGCCACCCAATCTACAGACGGCTGCACGGACAAAAACGAGGCCAATCTTACCGGCCAGGTCGGGTGTGGTATGCTCACGGCGATTTTTTGTGCGCGTCTGAAAATGAGTGGGGGAAACGTGAAGGACCGAACGGGGTGGATACCAACTGGAGTGTGGGTCGCGGCGAGCTTGTTGATCCTGGCCATGGCGGTGGTAGCGAGCGCGCAGGAGCAAAATTCGCCGCGGCCGGACCTGCCAAAGCTTTTCGAAAAAAAAGAAGTGATGATCCGAATGCGGGACGGCGTGAAATTGCATACAGAGATTTACACTCCACGCGATGCGCAAGAACCTCTTCCCATTCTCATGGAACGCTCGCCCTATGGCGTCTCCGGAGGACCTCAAGGCTATAGCGGCCAACTTTTTGCTGCACAGGATCTCTATGCGGACGGTTACATTTTTGTCTACCAGGACATTCGAGGCCGCTACGGTTCCGGAGGAAAGTTTGAGATGAACCGGCCGTTGCACGATCCCAAAGATCCGAAGGGCGTGGATGAAAGCACGGACACGTACGACACGATCGATTGGCTAGTGAAAAACGTCGCTAGAAATAATGGACGCGTGGGCGTGTGGGGAATTTCCTATGGCGGTTTTCTTGCCGCCATGGCCATGGTCAACCCACATCCCGCGCTGAAAGCGGTTTCCGAGCAAGCCTGCATGGGCGATGCCTGGATGGGCGACGACTTTTTTCACAATGGCGCCTTCCGTCTGAGCTACGGCTTCGAGTACTCCGCATTGATGGAGACTTCGAACGAAAATTACAGCTTCGAGTTCAACACATTCGATCTTTACGACTGGTTTCTCCGCCTGGGAGTGCTCTCCAATGCCAATCAGCTGTACTTCCACGGGAAAATCCCTACGTGGGACAATTTCGTGAACCACCCGGCGTACGACAATTTCTGGCAAATCCACGCCGTTGAGAGTGCCTTGAAGGAACCGACAGTGCCGAACCTGAATGTGGCCGGTTGGTGGGATCAGGAAGATTTCTACGGCCCCATGCGCACATACGAGAATCTGGAGAAGGACGATCCGAAGCACCTGAATTTCGTCGTGGTCGGACCATGGAATCATGGCGGCTGGGCTCATGGCCCGGGCGATTCGCTCGGCGAAATTCCCTTTGGTTCAAACACATCCCAATACTTCCGGCAAAAGGTGGAAGCGCCGTGGTTTGCGTACTGGCTGCACGATAAGGGAAGTTTGCCGTTGAAAGAGGCACTGCTGTTTCAGACGGGCAGCGACACGTGGACCAGTTTCAACGAGTGGCCGCCAAAGGAAGCGAAGAACGAGAATTTATATTTTGGCGAGGACGGGAAGCTTTCCTTCGACGCGCCGAAGACAAAAGGCACGGAGGCGTTCGACTCCTACGTGAGCGATCCGGCCCATCCCGTGCCCTACCGCCACCGTCCCGTGGACATGACCTATCCGAGCGACCATCCCGGCTCTTGGTACACCTGGCTGGTACAAGATCAGCGCTTCGTGGACAACCGGCCGGATGTGCTGACCTGGCAAACCGGCGAACTGCAGGACGATGTCACCATTGCGGGACGGGTGACTGCGAAACTCTTCGCCTCGACCACGGGGAGCGACAGCGACTGGGTGGTGAAATTGATCGATGTGTATCCCCAGAAAGTCGAGTCTGATTGGAAGCTCTCGGGCTACGAACTGATGATTGCTGACGAGATTTTCCGCGGCCGCTACAGGAAATCCTACGAAACGCCGGAACCACTGGTCGCTGGGGAAATTACTCCTTTTACGTTCAGTTTGCATACCGCCGACCATGTGTTCAAGAAGGGACACCGCATTATGGTGCAGGTTCAGAGCAGCTGGTTCCCGCTCTACGATCGCAACCCCCAAAAATTTGTGCCCAACATTTTTGATGCGAAGGAATCGGACTACCAGAAAGCGACCCAGCGCATCTACCGCTCCGCCGATTATCCATCAAGCGTTGAAGTGTCGGTCGTCCCGGAAAGCGCAGGACACTGAGTGAAAGCGCGATAGCTCGCCGACGCCACTTCCATCAGCGCTTTATCTTGCTGCTTCGGAGCCTTCGCCGGACCGGAAGAAGGTCCACGGGCCGGCTTTCATGTCGCGGAGGTACGGCTGCTGCCAGGCGAATTCCGGATGAGCATCAAGGAAAGTCTTCGCCTGGAAATCCTCGCCGCAGGGATGCCCCATGCGTGCCACCAATTGCATTTCCTTCGCCATGGTCGAGTCTGTCGCCTTACCCTGCACGGCACCGCCGGGATAAAACGGCCCCCAGCTCCAAATCGAAATGCCGCGCGCGTTGTTATCGACGTGGCCGCAGAGTGTGCGCTCGTTCGCATCGGTCTTTTTCTCGAATGAATCGAAGTGGTCGCCAAGCATCTGCTGGGCGAGCGAAACATCGATGTTGCCCTTATTCTCGTTTAGCAATTGTTCCCAGCGAAGTCGCCGCGCATTAGGAGAACTCTCGAGATTATTGGGGTCGAATTGTGGCGTATCGAGCTTGAGCACTTTGGGATCGCGGGTCCAGTTGGAGCCGGAGAACACGCCGTCTTTTGTGCGCCACAACTTATACGCTTTCAAACCAAGTTCCAGTTGCGCAATCTCTCCGGTCTTTCGATCGCCGAGCAGCCAGTCGTTGGCGTAACCCCCATTGTTGCCGTCAAGCATGATGCGCGTGTACTCGTCGATGGAGCCGGCGTATTGCAGAGCCTTGCGCGCACGCATGAATTCGGGTTTACCGTTGGGATCCCAGCCTTCGAACTGTGTGAGGGTGGTTTCTGTAACCATCAGTCCCTTGCTATTGATCCCGAAATCGTCATCACTAACGATCACACCCGGGAAGCCGTCCATCAAGATGCGGTAGCCGCGCGTCGGCTGAATATCAAAAATGATGCGCCAGCGTTCTCCTTTCATGTAGCTGGTCCAATTGTTATGCGCAATCACGATTTGCCCGTCTTTGGTCCAGCTTCCGGTGGCGACGAACGCGCTGCAGTTTCCCGGACTCTTCAAATTCGGTGCGCCGGCTTTCCTTTCCTGCTTGTCGAGCCAGGGCACGTAATAATCCGGAACTTCCTCGAAAGAGTTGAAGGCCACGAAGTCATAAACGTCCAACGGTGATCCCGTTCGCGTGTTCAGTCCTTCCGCAAGGCCTTCCAGTTCCTGCTGATATTCCTGGTCAAGCTTGGGCCAAAGCTTTTCGCGTGCAACTTCGCGGAAGAAGGGCCAGTCGCGGTTGGTCGAATGCATCATGTCGGCGGACACGGCGGCAAAAGCGTCTTCGATCTCCTTTGCGAGCAAGTAGCCATGCTGAAATCCAATTGTGGAAGGGTCGCCTTCGAGATGAACGTAGACCCAACCGCCGCGCTCGAAGCGGTAAGCGCCTTTCAACCGTGGATCGTCGGATGCCGCATGCTCTCGGGCCGACGCCACGGTCGCGTCCATTTCGTTCTTGGCGTCTTCGGCATCGGAGTAGGAACGCCTGCCGGCCCACAGAAGCCCAGCTCCGATGATTAGAATCGAAAGCGCGATCACTTTACGCACGACATCAGACATGGCCAGAAGCTCCTCTTTGTTCGCCGCGGAAAGACGAAGCGAGTCTATCGAGAATCGGGAAAAGCGACAACCGGAAGAGATTCGAAGTAAGTCCAAGTGCATGTCAATCGCTCGATTCTCTGATACATTCACAGAATGCTGACGGCCATCACGCGAAAAGTAAGCTCCGCGCTGGCAAACTGCGAGCTCAGTTTCATCGAGCGCAAGCCTATCGATATGGAAAAAGCGCGGGCGCAACACCACGCCTACGAGTCCTTGCTAAGCAATCTCGGCGCGCATGTCATTTCTCTTTCCGAAGAATCGGAGCTTCCGGATTCGATGTTCGTGGAAGACCCTGCCATCGTGCTGGACGAGATTGCCGTGATTTGCTCCTTAGGCACGGAATCGCGACGAAAAGAAGCGCCGACGATTGCCGCAGCGCTGGAAAAATTTCGAAAGCTCGCCACCATCAAACTACCGGGAACACTCGAAGGCGGGGATGTTTTGAGGGTTGGGAAGAAGGTATTTGTGGGGATTACGGCGCGCTCCAATCCGGAAGGCATCCGGCAACTTGCCGTGATGCTGGATCATCTTGGTTATGAGTTGACTGCGGTCCCTGTGGCAGGATGCTTGCATTTGAAATCGGCCGTGAGCAGCCTCGGCCGGAACACGCTCTTGGGGAATCGCGCTTGGTTCGATTCGAAGCGGATGCCAGGATTTGAATGGGTAGATGTGAACGCGACGGAAGTACATGCGGCCAATGCTCTGACCGTTCGTGACTCGGTGATCTTCCCGGATTCGTTCCCGAAGACACGAGCGATCATCGAAGCCCGTGGTTTCAACGTACTGTCCCTGGATATCAGCGAACTGCAAAAGGCGGAATCCGGCTTGACCTGTTCGAGCTTGCTGTTTGAGGCTTCCGTTTAAGACTTTCTCCTGGTATTCGCCCTAAAGGCTTGCAAAAACCTTCTGGAGATTTTAATTGGAAAACTGCGGAGGCATGTTATTCTGTTTTTATGTTGGCTCTTGCCGCGAAGCGAGTCTCCTCTCCGTCGACCGAGTCCTCCAAGTCGACTACGACGACTATTATGCGCACTACGATCGCTTCGGGCGCGGGGAGAAACAGCTAGCCAGCTAGAAAAAGTTTCCAAACCCACCGCCAGAAGCGACCTGGCGGTGGGTTTCTTAGTTTCGACCCCCTCCAGAGACGCTCCGGCGGTAAAGAAACAAGGAGCAGTTACCATGACCCCGGAACAGCAGGAAGCGAGTCGCAACTCGGAGGGTGACTTAAGGCCGTACGAGCGAAGCGCCGGCTTGGAGCGCGTGCTTGCGCTCCCGGTCGAATATCCAGTACAAGAGAACGTCATAGCCTTCAAATTTGGCGGCAGCTCGGTGTTTGGAGCAGAACGATTACTTCACGCAGCACGGCTCGTCCAGAATGAGTCCCGGACGAGACCCGTCACCGCAGTTGTTTCTGCCATGAAGGGCGTGACCGACCGGCTCTTGCGTGTCGGAAAATGGCTCGAGCTAGGACGCAATCTGCAAGCACGCAGGGAAGCGGAGTCCATCGCGGAGTTGCACCGGGCAACGCTGGAAGATCTGCACCTTGAACCAGAGGAACACGAACGTGTCGAGCAGGAGCTGGCGCTTCTGACCGACGATCTTCTGCACGAATCCCGGTTGCGCGAACGCCTGGAGGCAAACGCAGCTTTGTTGGACCGGTTGGCGTCATTCGGAGAGCGGTACGCCGCCCGGCTGCTTGCCGCCGCGCTCAGCAAGATTGGGACGCTGGCGGTGCCGGTGGTCTCTTCGGATTTCGTGCTGACATGCGACAATTTCTGTGATGCGAAGCCGCAACTGGAGCACACTCGGCGCCGCGGCCGCGAAATCCTGCTGCCCCTCCTCGAAGCGGGAATTGTTCCGGTCGTGACGGGTTTTATCGGCGCAACGCAGGATGGGCGAATCACAACGATGGGGCGCAACAGCTCTGATTTTTCCGGAGCCCTGATCGCGCATGTTGTGGATGCGGAGGAACTGGTGATTTGGACGGATGTGGACGGCATCTACACGGCAAACCCGCACGAATCAGCGGAAGCGAAGCTGCTTCACGAATTGAGTTATGACGAGGCCCACGCATTGGCAGCAAGCGGCGCGAAAGTGCTGCACCCCCAGGTGCTGCCCCTTGCGGCGCAGACGGAAATGACCGTATGGGTGAGGAATGCATTTAAGCCGCACGCTCGGGGCACTCGCATTGGCTCTCAACAAAATGGAGGATTGGCATGAACGCTCGAGCGAATTCAAAAAGATGGCGTGCGGGCGTTCTGGGCGCAACGGGCATGGTTGGCCAACGCATTGTGAAACTCCTCTCGGAACATCCCTGGTTTGAACTAACCGCGGTTGCAGCCTCCGAACGATCCACGGGCAAGACGTATGCCCAAGCGACTCGTTGGCATTTGGAAGGGCCGGTGCCGGAACGGGCGCGCGGGCTGGTCGTGAAGGACCTGGACCCAAGCCTGGACTGCGACTTTGTCTTCTCGGCGCTGGATTCTTCGGTGGCTGGCGAAGCCGAAGAACAGTTCGCGCGCGCGGGGTATCCGGTGGTCAGCAACTCAAAGAATCACCGTATGGACGCGGATGTTCCCTTGCTGATTCCAGAGGTAAATGCCGCGCACGTGAATTGCATTCCGGTGCAGCAAAAGAATCGCGGATACGATACCGGCTTCATGGTTACCAATCCGAATTGTTCGACAGCGGGCTTAGTGCTGGTTCTGAAGCCGCTGGCGGACGCCTTTGGCCTCGAAAAATTGTTCGTCGTGACTCTACAGGCAGTTTCGGGAGCGGGCTATCCCGGAGTTCCCGCCATGGACGTGCTGGGAAACGTGGTCCCGTTCATCGGTGGTGAGGAAGAAAAGATGGAAGCAGAGCCACAGAAACTGCTGGGGAAGTGGGATGGCAACCGGTTCATTGATGCTGGACTTGGAATCAGTGCGCATTGCAATCGCGTGCCGGTGGTGGAGGGACACCTCGAATGCGTGTCGGTGCGCCTGAAAAAAACGGCAACGATTGCGGAAGTGCGGGAATCGCTTCGCAACTTCGAAGTCTCTGAAGAATTGGCGTCCTTGCCAACGGCCCTGAAACATCCGGTTGTGGTGCACGACGATGAGGACCGCCCTCAGCCAAGAAAAGACGCGAACACCGGGCACGGAATGGCCGCTGTCGTCGGCCGTGTCCGCGAATGTCCGTTGCTCGACGTAAAACTCACCTTGCTCTCCCACAATCTGCTGCGCGGTGCGGCGGGGGCAGCGCTGCTCAATGCGGAATTGTTGGCGGCACGAGGATTCCTGAAATCGCGACTGTCTGAGCATTCTGAAATGGAACAAGCCACTCGCTAGGCCGAGGCCCTCTTACGGCACGAAATAATAGCGAACCAGGTGGAAGAAGATCGGCGCCGCGAAGCACAGCGAGTCGATGCGATCGAGGATGCCGCCGTGCCCTTCGATGACCACGCCGAAATCCTTGATGCCGATGTCGCGTTTGATCGCGCTCATCACCAGGCCGCCATTAAACCCCAAAATGCAAATCATCAAAGACATTCCCGCTGATTGCAGCGGGGTAAAAGGGGTGGCCCACCAAAGCGCCGTGCCCAAGGCGGTAGCGCTCACAACGCCGCCTACGAAGCCCTCCCACGTCTTGTTCGGACTTACCCGCCACGCAATTTTGTGTTTTCCAATGAGCTTGCCCCAAACGTACTGAAGAACGTCACTCATCTGGTCCACGATCACCAGATATAGAAGCAGGCGTGCGTCGTGGCCTTCGAATTTGGGAATCTTCAACAAAAGCAGCGCAGGGGCATGGCTCAACGAGTAAACACACACCATAATCCCGAACTGAATTTTGGAGGCACGCTCCAGGAAATGTTCTGTATCCCCGGCGATAGCAATGCTCGGGGGAATGAAAATACAGGCAAGCACTGGAATCATGATGGCGAACAGAATGTACCATTGCATGCCGACGAGGTAATACTGCAGGGGCATAATAACGAAGAAACTCCAAAACAAGGTGCGGTGGTCGCCGCGCCGCGTTGGCACTAGAGTCATGTACTCGCGCATCGCAAGAAAGGAAATGATTCCGAACAAGATGAGAGAACCCGCGTGCCCGATGACCACAGCCGCGGCAAAGATGGCGGACATTTTCCACCAGGCGCGGATGCGAGCATTCAGGTTGTCGATCGTGGTACGGCTGGCATCGGTTCTGTGCCGGCTTTTCAGGATCCTGCCAATCAAAGTTGAAATCAGCAGCAGGAACAATACTCCGCCGTACAACCAGACAAGCTTCGCGTCATGGATAGCTTCCAACATCAGGCGGATCCAATCCGGCGCAGACTAGAGACAGACTCGCGCGCTCGTTCGAGAAATGTATCTTTGTCTTCCTCCGGCTCGACTTGCAGAGGCTTGCCAAACGTCAGCAGGCTCAGCATCGGTACAGGCAGAAATTCTCCTTTAGGCAGTATGCGATTCAGATTTTCCAGATAGGCAGGCACCAACTCTACATCGGGGCGCCGCGACGCCAGGTGGTACAGTCCGGAGCGAAATGGGCCTACCTTTTCCCCTGTGCCGCGCGTGCCTTCCGGGAAAAGAATCAGCGAGTTCTCGGTGCCGAGCGCATCCGCCATTTCCTCAATCACGTGGCGGCCGATGAAATGGGATTCCTCTGAACTCTTTGCCTTGTTCGACGAAACGCGCTCAAGAAACACGGCGTGAAACACATTTTGCGTTAGGTAGCGGCGCACGGGCGTGGCTTCCCAATAATCTTTGGCTGCGATGGGGCGGGTCTTCGCGCGAATCTCCGAGGGCAACGCCGACCAGAGAACCACAAAGTCGAGATGGCTGCTGTGATTGGCAAAGTAAATGCGTTGCCGTTCATCCGGCTCGCACCCGGCCCATTGTACTTGCACGCCGCTGATCCCGCGCGCGACCGCGGCCAGAAGGCTGGCGATGGGATGGATATGATTGCTCATCGAGTGGCAGACAATGCTCCGAAACCAAACGCGCGCTCAGTTTTGCCCATCGCACCAAGGCCTACGTTCGCAAGGGCATTGCTGACCGGACGCAGAAGGTTTTGAAACTTGGGTTTCAGGCCGTAGATGCTGGGCATGGCGCGAATTTCATCTTACTCGCAAGTTACGGCCGAATCACCTTGCGCCGGCAACCCTAGGAATCCGCGCAGGGCATTCCCCTGTCTCACCAGCGCACTTGAAACTGGATCTCCTGGCCCTCCGCATACTTTTGCAGCAAAGCCGTCATTCGCTGGCAAGAAGGCTGCAAGCCCTCCGCGCCGCCAAAGGAAACCAGAATCGCGGCAATGTTCTGCGTGCCCGGGGTGACCATGGTACGTTCCGAATCGCTAGTCGGGCTGCCGTGCGGCCCTTCCTCATCGGAAAAGACTGGCAAACCTTCCAGGTTCAGATCGTACTTGCCAATGCCCTTGTAGGTCTCCCCGGCGCGCCCTGGGCGAAACACGATGTCGCCTTTCACATGCGCCAGGTCATAGAGTCCAATCGGTAAGCGGCTTTCCATAGAGATCAGATTGATGATATCGACCACGGAGTTAATTTGCGGAAAACCCTTCCCGCTCAGGATCCGGCGCAACAGCGCTTCCGCCGAGCCGCGATATCGCGCTGGATCCTTTCCGAGCGCTTTATAACCTGCCCGTGTTGCCAGGATTCTAGGCGATTCGAGGAGAGTACGCGGCTCAGGAAGGTGCAGAATTTCGGTTTCCCGCACTTTCATTTCTTCCAGGAGAGCCGGCGGCGTTTCCCGCGTGACCACACGAGCGATCAGAAATCCCAACGCTGCTCGTGGACACTTGAGCTTCAAGCCAGGATCGATCGTGAGTTTGGTCATGCGCCTAAGAATACCCGAGAGAAACGGGATTCGCACTCGGCACCGGCAGACAGAGGGAAAAATTGGAAGAGTCGTGATTCTACCGCAACACGGGTTTGGCCCGGCAAGCCAGGCAGACATAGGTTGTATTGCCGCTTACCTTACCCCACTCGATTCGACAAACGGCGCACAGTTCCAAGGATTGATAGTCGCAGTCGGCACAGAGTTCGTCCGTGCGCGCTGAGAGTTCCTTTGCATATTCGCTGATCGGGACGTTCGTGCCACAACGCGTGCAGCGAATTGAGCTTATCTCACCGCCGATTGCCGGCACGCTGGCCACCTTTTTATCCAGCAGTTCCAAAGCGCGCTTAGCGATATGTTCACCAGTCAGGCCGAAATGCTGCACAAGCTCCCACGGGTTTCCAGAGACCCCGAAGCGATCCTCGACCCCTACCATGCTCCATTGCAACGGCTGCCGGAAGTTCTTCCTGTGCTGCAGGATGGTTCCCGCGATGATATTGCCGAATCCTCCGACCTGGTGTTCCTCCGCAGTGATGATCGCGCGCGTTTCCTCGGCCGCCCGCACGACAGTAGCAATGTCCAGCGGCTTGACGGTGTGAACATTAACGATGCGCGTTTCGATGCCGTACTCTTCTTTCAATATCCATGCCGAGCGCATGGCTTCGGGCACCATGGGACCGCATGCGATGATTGCAACTTGTTCCCGTTCGTTGTGATAGCGCGGGCCGAGTGTGGTGTCGAACGCGTCGAGAAACCTGGGCTGCTGTCCGCGATAGCGAATAACATTGGCCACCCCGAATTCGTACGGCGTTTCCGCGGTACTGACCACTGGCGTGGCCTCGCGCGCAAAGCGCAGGTAACAGGGGCCCAGCAGCGTAAGCAGGGCATGCTCGGTGGCCTTCTGTGTCTCCACGGAATCGCAAGGCACAACCACATTCATGTTGGGAAGAATGCTGGTCAACGCGATTTCTTCGAGCGCCTGGTGCGTCGCGCCATCCGGACCGACGGAAATTCCGCCGTGTGCGCCGGCAATTTTCACATTCAAATTGGAATAGCAAATAGTCGTGCGAATCTGGTCCCACGCGCGGCCCGAAGCAAAGACGCCGTACGTTCCGGTGACCGGGATGAACCCCTCGCGAGCCAGCCCAGCCGCAACGCTCATCATGTTCTGCTCGGCAATACCCACACTGAATACGCGGTTCTTGCGCTCCGGATGCTTGGCCTCGAAGTCCGTGATGCGAATGGACCCGGAAATGTCGGCGTGCAGCGTTACGACACGTGGATCTTCCCCGGCTTTTTCCAATCCTCGGCCGAACCCCATGCGCGTTGGGTCCATCTCGACTTTCATCGACTCGCGCGAGTTCCACCAGTACTCATTCGCAAACTTGGGGATGCCCGCCTTGGTCTTTTGTGCAACCTCGCTGGCATTCGCCGCCGCGCGTTGCAACAGAGCATCCACTCGGGCGCGTGGGAAATCCGGCGTTAGGAGTTCGGTTAGCGCTTTTTCAAACTGTTCTTTTTTCGGCGCCGTGCCGTGCCAACTCGCCTCGTTCTCCATGTACGAAACGCCTTTGCCCTTTATGGTTCGCGCCAGTATTACCGTTGGCCGCTCATGCTCCTGCCGCGCCCGTTCGAACGCATCCAGAATCTGCGGCATATGGTGACCGTCGATCTCGATTACATTCCACCCGAATGCTGCGTATTTTTCCGACAGCGGCTCCACGCTCATCACTTCTTTGACCCAGCCGTCGATCTGCAACCGGTTCACGTCCACCAGGGCGCACAGATTTCCCAGCTTATAATGTCCGGCCGACATAGCCGCTTCCCAGACGCTGCCTTCCTGCTGTTCGCCATCACCCATAATTGCGTAGACACGGTAAGTCTCGCCCCGTACTCTTCCCGCGAGAGCGTTGCCGACGGCCGCGCCAAGGCCTTGCCCGAGCGAGCCACTGGAAACCTCCACGCCGGGGACCTTCAA
This sequence comes from Candidatus Acidiferrales bacterium, assembly GCA_963709675.1. Classification (GTDB taxonomy): domain Bacteria; phylum Acidobacteriota; class Terriglobia; order Acidiferrales; family UBA7541; genus Acidiferrum. The sequence continues at coordinate 355,181 of CAVPWW010000006.1, read as the reverse complement.
CCAATTGGGGTGGCCTTCGAAGCGCGCGCCTAACTGGCGCAGAAGCACCACATCATCCAGAGGAAAATATCCGGCGCGGCCCAAGGCCACGTACAGCGCCGGAGCTTTATGCCCGGCTGACCAAAACACGCGATCACGATGCGCCCAAGTTGGATTTGTTGGATCGTGATTGAGCACGTTCAAGTAAAGAGCCGCGGCTAGGTCCATCACAGACAAAGTGCCGCCCGGGTGGCCGGAGCCGGCGGCAAAAATGCTGACAATATTCATGGCACGCATTTCTCCGGCCGCGGCTTTCAGCTGGTCAATCGTCAGTCGTGGACCACGAGCTTCCGGATTGGCTTTCATGGGAAAGCTCCTTCGGCAGACACTGAGCCAGAAGACTCAGCGGTTGTGGGGATTCCCTCGGTCCGAAACGGTGAATTTTCAGCCGGGCCATTGAGCGCAAACGACCGACCCCTGTTGCCACATACATAACGCTAACTCTATCAATGACTTAACCAATGGCATGTGGTCAGGCCCAGAGCTACAGCCCTGGCAGGACCCGGAATCGACAAACAACTACTTGATTGATGATGCAATAGGGAGGCCAGAGCCCTCGCGCTTCCCACGGTTAGCGCAGAAGTGGTTTCAGACGGGCGGTAAAGTGCCGCAGGAATGGCGCGTGGTGCACTAACTCATAACCAGGAATCTTCTCTCGCCGCCGCCACACTTCCAGAATCACTTCCACCACATATTCAATGTGGCTTTGCGTATACACGCGGCGGGGAATGGCCAACCGCACCAGGTCCATGGTGGCGTGCTCGCCAAACATCAGCGTGCCGATTTCCACGGAACGAATCCCACCTTCCAGATACAGTTCAACTGCCAGCGCCACTCCCGGAAATTCCGAAACAGGAATGTGCGGCAGAAACGCGCGCGCATCGATGTAAATAGCGTGGCCTCCGGGCGGCAAAACGATCGGCACGCCCTCGCTGGAAATGTGATTTCCGAGAAATGCCGTGGAGGCAATGCGGTACTGCAAATAATCCTCTTCAAGCGCTTCATTCAAGCCAACCGCGATCGCGTCTAAGTCGCGCCCCGCCAAGCCGCCGTACGTAGGAAAACCCTCGGTGAGAATCAGCAAATCTTTTTCCTGCTGGGCCAGGATGTCGTCATTGGTGCAGAGGAACCCGCCGATGTTCGCCAGGCCATCCTTCTTAGCGGACATGGTGCAGCCGTCGGCATGAGAAAACATTTCGCGCGCAATTTCGCGCGGTGTTTTGTCCGCGTAGCCTGGCTCACGTAGTTTGATGAAGTAGGCGTTTTCCGCAAAACGACAGGCGTCGATGTACAGCGGGATACCGTGCTTCTTGCAAATCTGTTTGACTTCGCGAATGTTCGCAAGGGATACCGGCTGACCGCCACCGGAATTATTGGTCACGGTTAACATTACCAGTGGGATTTTCTTGGCCCCCTCGCGCTCGATCAATTCCCTCAGGCGAGTAGTGTCCATATTTCCCTTGAAAGGATGAAGATTCGCTGGCTCCCTGGCTTCGGGAATCGGAATGTCTATTGCCTGAGCTCCGACAAATTCGCAATTCGCACGCGTAGTATCGAAATGAGTGTTGTTGGGAACGAAGTCGCCCTTCTTGCACATCACGTTGAAAAGGATGCGTTCGGCGGCGCGGCCCTGATGCGTGGGAATCACGTGGCGAAAACCGAAAATCGCCTGCACGGAATTGCGAAACCGGGTGAAGCTGGGAGATCCGGCGTAAGATTCGTCGCCGCGCATCATGGCGGCCCATTGCTCCGTGGACATCGCTGACGTGCCCGAATCGGTGAGCAGGTCGATCAGAATCGCTTCTGATGGCACGAGAAAAAGATTGTAGCCGGCATCTTCAATCAGCTTCTGCCGCTCGGCACGAGTTGTGTTGCGGATTGGTTCAACACTCTTGATTCGAAATGGTTCAATGATCGTGTGAATCGGCATGATGTAAGCAAGCTCCCAAGCAAACACTACCACACCTGGATGGAACGCTTGCGTGATCCAGTGCTTCGCAGCTTTCGCATAGCTGCGCGAGCCGGAAGGGAAAGCAGCTGTGCAGCACCCGAATTTTAGTCGTCGCCGGGCGCCGCTTCGTGAGCAGGTCCGGAGTCATCGGACTCTTCAGGAGTTTCGACGAGTCCCTTCCTCACCAGTTCGCGATAGTACGCCGGCCTTGTGTGCCGGTAGTGGTCCGCGGGAATTTTTCCATCCAGCCAGGCGGTGTCCATCGGATACACAGCCGGGTCGAAAATCACCAGGTAGAAGTGCCAGATCAGGATTGAGAATGTTGCCAGCAAAGCCTCGTACCAATGCACGGCCGTGGCAGCGTCCGTAATCCATTTCGGGAAATGGCGCAGGGTGAAATTGTTGAACCACAGAAGAAATCCGGAAAGCGCCATCACCATCGTGCCCCACATGAACGCCCAGTATTCCATTTTCTCTGCGTAGTTAAATTTTGCGAATTTCGGTTCCTTCTTGCTCAGTCCCAAGTTGTAAAGGAAGACGTCCACCATGTCCGTGGCGTCTTTGATCGTCGGAATCATAGCCCACAAGAAGGAGCGGTCGTGTCTCTTCATCGCGAGATGGACGAAATGGAACACCGTCGCCGCAATCATGACTACGGCTGCGGTGCGATGCAATCCGCCGCGCACTCCCGCATTCGATTCCCACATCAGCAAGGGCTTCGACCACCAAGTATCGGGATACTTCAGCGCAAAGCCGGTTACCACCAGCGTCGGGAAGCTCGCCATGATGCCCCAGTGCGCCACGCGGAACCACAGATTCATTCGCAGTGCGAGTTCATTGCTTTCGTGGCGCGGCCTCCTCCGGATTAATTTGTTCAGAAGATCCAACAAATTGTGCAGCAGCATGAAACCCAGCGTGAACGGAATCAGTACTAGGTACATCCAGCGGATCCACCTCACCACCGGGTGATTCGGTCCCGTGCTGGTCTGCACGTGAATGGGACCGATGGCATAGCGCGCTTGATTAGCACCGGTGTGGCACTGCCCGCACGTCTTGGGCAGGTTTGCGGTATTCACCGTCGAGCGTGGATCACTGGATTTGAAAATATTGTGTACGCCATGGCAGGAAGCGCAGTTGGCAGCAGTAAGCTTTCCACCCTTCAACGCCAGCCCGTGGTAGCTGTCGGCATAAGACGGGACGCGGTCCGCGGGAAGATCGTACAGCGCCGCGATACGCGCGCTCGAGTGGCATCTTCCGCAAGTCTCCGCCGAAACATTGGCGGGATTGACTGGCGAGGCCGGATTCTTCGGATCGAGGATCAGGTGCTCTCCGTGGCAATCCACGCAAGCGGGCGCATCTCGTACACCGGCTTTTACCGCGACGCCATGCACGCTTTCGCTATAGACCTTTGCAATTTCCAGATGACATTCCGCGCACGTTTCGGAAACCTTCCAGTGATTTACACGCGACCGTTCATCGCGAGCGGGATAAATGTTGTGATTTCCGTGACAACTGTTGCAGTCCGCCGCTTTTTCGCTCCCCGCGGCCACCGCGCGTCCATGCACGCTTTGCTTGTACGACTCGACCGGATGAGCGACAGGGATCTGATGACGCGATAAAAATCCCGCATCGCTGTGGCACTTCGCGCAGGTATCCGCCAGATTCTTGCGCGCAATTGTCGAATCCGGCTCGCTCGAAGCCTTCACCTCATGAATGGCACCATGGCAGGAAATGCATTTCGGGGCATCCCGATCGCCACGCGCCGCGGCCTGGCCATGAATGCTGGCGGTAAATTCTTTCACTTCATCCGCGTGGCATTCCGTGCACTTCGCGGGCGCAAGCGTTTCGGTTGTGGTCAGTTCGTGGACACTTCCGTGACAACTGGCGCAAGCCGAATCACCCAGAATGGAATGTGCACTTGTGGCGAAGCTCTTAGCTTCCTGCTGGTGACAGGTGGCGCACTGAACTTTGATCACCTTGGGGGGATGTGGGAAATCCTTGATCGAGGTGTGGCAATCCTGGCAACCGAGAATGCCATGCGCGCTGGCCGCATGCTTCGCCAGATTGATAGAGATATCTTCGCCCTTGTCGGACTTCATGCCCGCCGTGCCGTGACACGCGAGGCATGCTTCATCCTGTTTGAGGGGATGGGCACTTCTTGGTTTTGCGGCGAGAGTGGGAGCGAGCACCCACGCCAGCGCGATCAGAAAGGCACAAAAAATCCCGTTGCGTCCTTGCCTCTGCGCTCGTTCGGAGCTCATCAGGCGCTACCTCCGGGCCCAGGGGGCCCACAAATGTTGATTTACTTCGGCCCCAGATCAGCGAGGATCCTGGGTTTTTCCTCCTGCACGGCCAGCAGATTGTGGCAAGCGCCGCAATCGTTGGTAATCGTCTGGCCCTCCGCGCTCGTGTGCGATCCGTCGTGGCAGCGGAAGCAGCCGGGAAAATCGGTGTGCCCCAGATTGTTGGGATGGACGCCCCAGGTGACCTTCATATCCGGAAAAATGTTGCGCAGATAAATGTCCGCCACGGTAGTGGCCGCTTGCTCAACCAGGGCACGCTTGGTGTCATAAACTTGCGGGTAGCTGGTGCGGTAGAAGCTCGTGAGGCCTTCGATGATTTTTGCTTTTGCGGTATCCCTGTCGGGATACTCTACCTTCAGCAACTCCACCGCTTTTTTCCGCACATACGGCAAATCCGTGCTGATCGAGCCCCGCTCCATCTTCAAATCCACCGCGTTTTCCGGCAATTCAAACGCGTGCGTCGGCCGATTATGACAGTCGATGCAATCCATCGCACGCTTTTCGCCTTTTTCCAGCTGCTCCTTGGTGGCCTTAATGTCCGTGGACACATATTCCACGGTCTTTCCTTTGTCATCCGTGTAATAGACCACCGGAATGACTTGGCGTCCTTCATCGATGGAGACATAGTGGATGCGCGAACCCGCATCCAGATGGCGTCCATGGATGCCTACCGAACCTTGGTACGTCCGCCCGCCCACTTTCAGCAACAGTACTGTGGTGAGAGGCGTGTTCTTCTCGTCTTCCGTGTAACTCGTTTTCACCACGAACTTGTCCCCGGAGAATCGCGCCGGCCAGTGGCATTGCTCGCAGGTTTCTCTCGCAGGCCGCAGGTACTTTACTGGCGAGGGAATCGGCCGCGAGTAGGTTTTGAAGGTGACTGCGAAAACCTGGCGCAATCCCGATAACTTGGACTTTACGAACCATCCGGCTCCCGGACCAATATGGCATTCCACACATTCCACGCGCGAATGCGGAGAATTCTGATACGCGCTGAACTCCGGCGCCATCACCGTGTGGCACGTCTGCCCGCAGAACGTGGTGGTGTCCATGTACGACACGCCGCGGTAGGAAGCAAATCCGAAAATCATGATGTTCAGCACCGTGGCCACGCCCACGAATACCAGGCCATTGCGTACCATGGGCGCCGTCAAATCAATAGCTGGATAAATCGAGGGCAGCTCGCCGGCAGCCCGCAATTGTCGCCGCCGGAGAAAGATACCGATGGGCATCAAGACTAAGCCGAGAACAAAGACTCCGGGAAGAAGCAGGAAAATGAGGATCCCGACATACGGGTGCGGAGGACCCGGGAGCATAAAATCGTAAATCCAAAACCCTATCAGAGTTATCGCACTGCTGGTGGTCAAGACCACGCCGATGAGGCTGAGTGTGTTCTGGCTCAGGTAGTAGATCGGCCTGGCCCAGTCTCTCGCTGTATTTTGCGGACTCATGGCCCGAATGTCCTCGCCTTCTCAGGTGGAAATAGCTTCCCTGCCACGTGCAGGTACACGATCCCCGGCAAAGGATATCCCGGGGCCCACGATGTGGAACTGCTTGGCTGTGCGCCTGGCTGTCCAGGCTCACCGGCGAACTTATCTGTGGAGGCTGGAGGCAGCTATTTCAGAGTCGCCAGATAAGCGGCGAGTCCCTTCACATCGTCCGCAGTCAGGCTCTTCAAGCTGGCGTGCTTTGGCGAAGTCGAGATCTCTTTTTGGATCTCATCGGCAGTCTTGCCCTTGATCGAGGGCGACTTCATCGCTGGCTTACCGGCGGCGTCGGCGCCGTGGCAGGCAGCGCACTTGGCCTTGTAAGTCTTCTCGCCGCTGGCAGCATCTTGCGCGCGAGAGATGGAGCCTAGCATGCACAGCAGTCCAACTAATGCAATCCCCGACAAAACCTTCTTCATCACTTCCTCCTTGTTTGCTTTTCTTTGCACGAAGCGCGGAGGAGCGTCTGCACTTCGTGCCAGATTTCGTTTGGAGCAATTCCTCCGTGTTACTTCTTCAGCGAACGGACGTACGCAACCATGTCCTTCACCTGATCGGGGGTCATCGACTTCGAAGCCGGCATCTTCGGCGGCTTTCCATTGGTGATCACCGCGCTCAGATCCGCGTCGCTTTTCTTCTGCACGTCTGCGGCTGTGAGGTCGCTGTTAGCCATGGATGCTTTGCCTTTGCCATCCACTCCATGACACATCGCGCACTTGGCCTTAAACGTAGCCTCGGCAGAGGCTGTGTCGGCCTTTGCCGGCGAACCAAACAGGCAGATGCCCGCCAGCAGGGCCGCGGCCAGTGTCATTGCTCCCACGTTGTTGGTCTTTTGCATGTTTCTCTCCCTCAATGAGTTTCAGCAGGCACCCGTTTCCCGAGCCCCTGCCGCCTTCCAAAAAAGATGTCCCTGACAAAGCAAGCAAGCTGCGGCGGATACTTCGCGGTAACTGCCGGGCCGGATTTGCTGTGCGAGCCACTAGCATACGCAACTGGCGTGTGGGTTACCAGATACTTCAAAGGGTGAGCCTGGACAGGAACTTCGCCATTCGTCTCGAAGCCCGAGAACTGCTTCATACGACACCTTCGTCAAAAGTAGGTCGCCAAGGCATGATTTCAATCATTCAAGTCCGGACTTCTTGGAAAAGCCTGACAACCGGGAACGGTTCGAGAAAACGGAGAGGAGTGCCCTAACGGTTGAAGTTGTCAGTGTGGAAGCTTGAAAGGATACCCAATCGTTGCAGCAAATATGAAAAGTGTCAACAAAATTGACAGCCAACGCTGAGAAGTTCATCAGCTGATACGCGACTCTTTCAGTCCGACTTTCCCTCTCTTTCATTCTCCTCTTTCGCATTCTTCAGTTCCCTTGACACGGTACCGGAACCCTCGTTCACTTTTTCCTCTGTCCTTTGCAAACAGGTCTGACCTATAATCCCTGCGCATTTACCCGCCCGCCGAATCGACCTGATAGAGTCGGGTCCCGGCACACATATAGCCTCAAGGAGCTTATGGTATGAAAAAAATCTGGATTTCGCTGTTTGCTGTGCCCTTCCTGGCTTTTACGAGTTCCAGCTTGTTTGCCGCTGATGATGTCAAGGAAGTAGATCGCGTGCAAAATGCGGGCCAAGTCATGACAGAGATCCTGAATGTGCCGGACGATATTCCTCAGGATATTCTGAACAAGGCTTATTGCGTTGTGGTCCTGCCCTCCGTCCTTAAAGCGGCCTTTATCGTCGGCGCCAGCTATGGGCGGGGCGTGATGACCTGTCGAAGCGGCGCCAATTTTGAAGGCCCCTGGGGCGCCCCAACCATGATGGCACTGGAAGGTGGAAGTTTCGGTCTCCAAATCGGCGGCGAAGCGACGGACTTCGTCTTATTGCTCATGAGTGATCGCAGCGCAAAGGGAATTCTCACCAGTAAGGTCAAACTCGGCGCCGACGCTTCCGCCGCCGCTGGACCGAAAGGCCGCACCGCTTCTGCCGGCACCGACGCGACGATGCGCGCGGAAATTCTCAGCTATTCCCGCGCCCGCGGCGCCTTTGCCGGGATTTCGCTCGAGGGTTCCACGCTCCGCCCCGATAACGATGCCAACAAACGGCTGTACGGTAAGGAAATTAACGCGGAGGCCATCGTTCTCAAAGGCGCGGTGAAGGCTCCTCCGAGTGCCAATCTGCTGCTGCGCACCTTGAATCGGAAGTCTCCTCACCGCAGAAAGTAGATCACGTCTAGAGCCAAAGCTCGAGGTGACCGACCTGGACGGTGGCTGACTCAGTTGCCGTCTGCTCCGCCCCAGGAGGTCAGGACAACTGATACCCATGAGAAACGAGTTGTGGCGCCATCGGCAGTGCATGCACCGCAATTCCGGTCATAGCAAAGATGGCATTCGCAATTGCCGGCGCAATACCGAGAATGGGAGCCTCGCCTGCCCCCACGGATGGCTGATCCTTTCGATCAATCAACAGCGCGTCCATCGCGGGCACGTCGCGGAACCGCGGCACCCGGTACTTTGAAAAAATGTTGTTTACGATGCGACCGTTCTCAAACTCGATGGCCTCAAAGATGGCGCCGCCAATCCCCATAACGTTCGCGCCAATCAATTGATTGCGCAGCCCGTCCGGATTAACGATCGCGCCACAATCGAACGCCGTCAGCACTCGCTCGATCCTGATCTCGCCGGTTTCCGGTTTCCGGACAACTTCGACAAAGGTGGCCATATAACCGAGCTTCTCGTAGCCGCCTCCTACACCAAATCCATGATTTGCGGCGCGCGGCTTATTCCACCCGAACTGTTTGCCTCCTTCTTCGAATACCGCTCGCAGCCGGTCTTCTTTCAAGTTTTTCAGGCGAAACTCGAGCGGGTCCATCTTCAGTGATGCCGCGATTTCGTCCATGTGCACTTCGCGCGCAAAGTGATTCGCGGTTGCGGCCAGCGCCCGGTAGGAGCCCTGCCGAAGAGGAGACTTTACGGGATGAAACTCGATCCGCTGATTCGGAATCTCGTAATAGCTCCGGATTCCCGCGGACCCGGAATTGTAGTTATGAAACTCCCAAGCCGTAATTTTTCCGTCGTCGTCAACGGCGCTGCTGACGTCAACCACCCCCGCCGGTCGAAAATAGGCCCAGGTGAACTCTTCTTCGCGAGTCCATACCACCTTGACGGGCTGTTTTGCCGCACGTGCCAGCCGCGCCGCTTCGAGTGCAGCCTCGCCCGTATGCTTTCCTCCATAGCCGGATCCTGTATCCGGCATCAGCACGCGCACTTTTTCTTCCGGCAGATGGAAGGCAGTGGCAAGTTCGCTGCGCACGCCGAAGGGCCGCTGCGTTCCCGTCCAGACTGTCAGTTGATCACCGTTCCACTGCGCCAGTGCGGCGCGCGGCTCAAGCGGAGCGTGCGCAATATATGCGATGTTGAATGTCGAATTTAGCCGGCGCTCGGATGACGCGAAAGCCTTATCCACATTTCCCGTTTCGTATCGTGAATTCCGCTCTTCGCCGGTGACTTGATTTTTCTTCAGATACTCGAAAAGTTCTTTGCTGGACGGCTGTGGTTCCGATTTCCATTCCGCTTTGACGGCCGCCGCCGCTTTTTCAGCCAGGTCAGTGGACGGTGCGGCAACTGCAAGAAAATCACCATCGCGAACCACGATCACACCTGTCATCTGCTCAGCGGCGTGCGTATCCGCGGAAGCCAGCGTTGCTCCAAACGAGGATGGCCGTACCACTTTTCCATGCAACATATCTGCAACTTTGTAGTCCGAAGGGTAGCGGTGCTTCCCGGTCACAAAATCGCGTCCATCGATCTTCGGAACAGCCTGCCCCGCAATCTTCCATTGCTCCGCCGGGATCAGCGGATCTTCCGCGGGAAGAAGTTGCGTGATCTGCTGCCCTTTGACCAGTTCCGAATAACTGGCCGAGCGATTAGATTTGGAGTCGAGGATTTTGCCGTCAGAGGCGCTGAGGCTCGCCGCATCCGTGTTCCACTGCCTTGCCGCCAAAGAAATCAAGGCATCTCGTGCGGCTGCGGAAACTCGGCGCAATTGCAGGTTCATGACCGGCGTCGTACGGCTGCCGAACGTGCCCATGTCGAATGGCACAAGCTGCGTGTCTCCCATCACCAGCCGCACGGACGCAATCGGGACGCGCAACTCTTCCGCAACGGCCTGGGATAGCGAAGTACGGATGTTCTGGCCGACCTCGACTTTCCCTGTGAACACCGTGATCTCGCCCTTTTCCCCGATGTGCAGCCACGCGTCGATTTCCTGCGGTAGATTGTCTTCGCTCCTGCCGCGGGCTCTTCCGGATTCCTGAAATGCAGTTGCCTTAGACGCAGCGCAGACAACAAAGATCCCGGCGCCCAGAAACTTAAAGAAGTCGCGCCGGTCGCTTTCAAAGATGACAGAAGATGGCGAGTGCAGTTCGTAGCGTTCCGGCTCCAGGCCCGCCGCGAGATCGGTTTTCCGTGTCATCGGACGGGCTCCTTTCCGGCAGCGCTGGCCTTTCGTATGGCCGCGACGATCCGCGGATAAGTTCCGCAGCGGCAGATGTTGCCCTGCATGAATTGCAAAATCTCTGCATCCGTGGGGTTTTCTCGATTGTTCAACAGCGACACAGCGGACATGATCATTCCCGAGGTGCAATAGGCACACTGCATCGCGCCTTCCTCCAGAAAAGCCTGCTGCACCGGGTGCAGGCGATCGTCTTTGGCGAGACCTTCGATCGTAATGATGGATTTTCCGGAGGTGATGGAAATGGGAGTCATGCAAGAACGGTGCGCGCGCCCGTCAATTAACACCGTGCATGCGCCGCACTGGCCCTCGCCGCATCCATACTTCGTGCCTGTTAAATCCAATTGTTCGCGAAGGACTGAGAGCAGGCTTGTATCCGGGTCGGCGTCGACAGAGAAGGACTGCCCATTTATCCTCAGAGCGTACTTGGTAGGCATGTCAGGCTCTCCCTGAATCAGTTTACCCCCAACATCCGCATCCAAGAAAGAAAGCAGAACTCACTCGAATGGAGGAGCCACTTCAATCCCTCTATTTCGCAATCTCCGCGATATACACAGAGATAAGGATCGAGCGTTACTTCATGTAATGCCCCTGGCTGGGGTGGTGCGCTGACAGTCGTGAGCAATGTCTTGGCCCTAGCAGAGGGCAGTCCCTGAGCCGACAGATCAAAGCTAACCTGCTGAGCGCTGCTCGGGCATGCCGGGTCCTTTGCCATCCCGCCAGATGTACCAATCGCGATGGGCGGAAGTGCGCGATGACGCTGAATCCAGAAACCAGGGGCGTTTATCAGAGCTGTGGTTCAGAACAAAATCCATAATAATGCGGATATGGTGTTCCTTGGCGGCACTTGCCAGCCGCTCGAAGTCTTTCATCGTCCCGTACATGGGGTCGATGTTCTCGTAATCGGACATCTCTAACAATGCCGGCTCGTGTCAAGAACTTTTTTGAGTCTTTTGAAGCTATCCCGTTGAGATCACCAATTCCATCATTGTTGCTATCGGCGAAACTGCGCGGATAGATTTCATAAAAGACGGCATGCCTCCACCAGACATGGTTTTCTGATTCGCCACCTTTGCCTTGCGCCTGAGAGACGACAGGCACAGCGCAACAACTCGCAAGAAGCGCTGCCGCGCATAGAACGTGCCGAGACATTCTTTGTGCCTCCATTTTCGCGTGCCAAAAAAAGAGGCTGCCATCGTTTGGGGCGTATGACAGCCCCGCGTTTGCCTTGGGCTTAGTAATGGACGATGGCCTAGAAGCTGAACTTCAAGGACAGTTGGCATTGCCTGGGATTGACAGCTGTGTAGTTGATTAGCCCGAATTGGGGATCGCCCACTTGGGTGTTCGGTGTCCCAAAGACTGGATGATTGAAGGCGTTCTCGGCATCAAGACGCAGTTCCAACTTCATGGCTTCGTACTTGCTCGAAAGACCGAAGTCCTTGGCGATGGACAAATTGCTGGTCCAGAAGAAGGGCGATCGGATGGCCGAAAGGGTTCGTGGTGCATCGCCGAGAGTGTAGGCAGCCGGAACCTGGAAGGCGCTGGGATTCGCAAAGTATTGATTCACCCAGGACGATTCCGGCCCAGTATTTCGCTCCACAGGGCCGACGATATCGGGCCGCTGTTGGCCGTACGTCGGAATGGGGGATCCACCGTTTTCTGTGCCGAGTGTCAACGGGAACCCATCATGAACGGTCCAGACACCGGCAGTCCGCCAGCCACCGACGAGGAGGTCCAGCACACGAGGCATACTGCTGCCGAACGCCCTGCCGCGGCCGAACGGCAAATCGTAGGTGTAATTCACCTTAAAGACGTGCGGGATATCAAAGACGGAGAGACCTTTATCGAGCCACGGCTTGTTGGGGTCTTGCACCGAGTAAAGCCAGGCCGAAGTGCCTGTCAGCCAACTCACGTTGGTATCGTAGATCGAGGAATCGTCGATGGATTTGGAGAAGGTGTAGTTTGCTGAAATCTGCAAACCATTGGAGTAGTGCTTCTCGAGGGTGATTTGCAGCGCTTCATATATGGAGTAGGCCGACGGCGGTTCATCGCTGGTCACGCCGGTGAATTGTGGGTAAGGCAACAAGAGTTGGAACGCCTGGACCGTCGGGCTCGTGAGGCTGCTGTTGGCGTAATACGGATTCGTAAGGATTGGGGCGAACGGATTGGGCACGTAGTTTGTCAGGTTGGAAATCTGATTTGGTGTCATGTTCTCGACTGACGGCGGCAAGATGTCTAAGCTATTCAGCCCTTGGAAATACAAGTGCGTGCCCTTCTTGCCGAGGTAATCGACGGTGAACACCGTGCTGGAGTTCAGTTGGCGCTCGATTCCGAAACTCCAGCTCTGCTCATAAGGAGTTTGGCCGTAGTAGGAATTGCGGATGGGACCGATGGCTCCGTAACCGACGTCATTGAGCAAACCGAGTGAATTCCCCGGCGGCTGAATTAAGCCATTGGGAAAGGGATTGCTGAGATGTAGGTAGGGCGTCGCGCCGTCGTTCTGATAGGTAACGACCGGGCTGGTGTACTGGTTAAAACCCTGGGAGCCATAGCTCAATAGGCCGTTGGCACCGTTGCGGCTCTGACTGTAATAGATGCCATATCCACCACGAAGGACGTTTTTACCAAACTGATAGGCGAAGCCAAAGCGAGGCTGGATATCTTTCCAGTCGGTGACCCAGTTTGTGCGCGTGCTCGGACTGGCAAAGACCTCGCCGCCGTAGAGCGTGCGGGTTACATCCTGTCCCGAAATGGGATCGGTGTACGTGAGACTGCCACCATTCAACGGAGAGACCGCATTCGGGTTGAACCAGTTCATGCGGTTGAAGCGTTCCGTGCGCGGCAGATTGACGTCGTAGCGCAGGCCCAAATTCAAAGTAAGTTTCTGGGTGATTTTCCAGTTGTCCTGGGCGAAACCGGCGAATTGGTAGCTGGTGGTTGCTGGCTCAATCTCGATTTCATAGGTACTGCCGCACAAGTTTCCCCCGCATCCTTGGGTAATCTGGCCCGTCATGAAGCTGGCCATGCTGTCGCCGCCGCACTGGGTGATATCAGTAACGGGACATTGAGAAGTTCCAAGCGCGTTGAAGGCGAAGATTCCAAGCGGGGCGTTGGTTTGAATGTAGTTCTGCTGGTGGATGCGACCTTCGAATCCGAACTTCAACTCGTGATTGCCATGAATTTTGGTGAGCAATTCGCTCAATTGGCCGGTATCTTGGCCTTGTCTGTAGTTGCCGTAAGGGTCCTGCCCGATATTCGTATAACCAGCCGAAGAGTAATCGTTGATCCCCATTGCAGGCACTCCGAGAAAACCGTTGGTACCCAGATATGACGGGAAACCAAGGGCGCCCAGGGGATCCTTGTTCAACCCATTGTATGCGTTGATTAGCTCTCCACCCCGCGTGAATCCAAGGGTGGAGGTTAGGATCAACGTTGGGCTGAAGGTTTGTGTGTCGTTAACGGCGAAAAGCCAGGCCCAACCTTTATTGGGGCCGCTGCCACAGGGATCCGCAAAATTCTGGAAACAATCGTAAGGAGTGTAGTTGTTCCAGCCATGGGAAAACTTGACGCTCAACAAATTCTTGTCGGTGACGCGAAAGTCAACCTTGGCGTCGAACTGGTCACTGGCACTAATGTTAGCCCCGGATCCGCGCCAGTTGTTGTAAATACCGCCAGCCACATAATTTGGCTGGGGAAACAGATTCATAAGTTTCTGGGCAACCGGGTCGATCAGATTCCCTGGGGTCGACGGCAACTGGTATGGCGTGCCGACGAGTTTGGGGTTGCCAGGGCTGGTGTAGGTCGCGAGGTTGTTGAAAGGAACGAAGGCGCTGCGGTATGCGCCGGAGGGCTCATTTGCGGGGCTTTGAAAGGTGCCGCTATAGGGGTCCCAAATTTGTCCGGCAGGCACGAGGTTGTTGTTGCTATCAACGCACAGACCCGCCGAATTGAAGGAACCGCCGTTGTCGCCGCACAGTTCGCCAAAGTTGCCGCTCCGCTCTGCCGTACTGGGAACTCCGGCAGTAGCGGTAGCCAGGTCCGAGGAGCGCGTACCATCCCAATCGAAGAAGAAGAACATCTTGTTCTTCTTGATGGGACCACCAATGGTGCCGCCGTAGTTGTTCCGGTGTACTGGGGGAATGGGGTTGCCAGCTTGATTGGCAAACCAGTTGTTGGCGTCGGTGATCGTGTTACGCATGTAGTCATAGGCGTCGCCATGAAAGGAGTTGCCGCCGGACCGCGTGATCATATTCACGACCGACCCTCCGGAAAAACCGTATTCCGCGCTGAAGTTGGTCTGCTCCACTTTGAATTCCTCGACGGCTTCGGCGGATGGCGTGTAAGTGACGTTTGTGATGCCACCATTGGGCTCAAAGTTGGTGATCGAAGCGCCGTCCATGAGGATGTCCGCACTGGCGTTGCGGCTGCCATTGGAAACGAAGTTAGTGCCTGTGTCGCCGACGGAGTTCTGGTCGCTCGAAAGCGTGACACCCGGACCGATGGTAACGAATTCCAGGACATAGCGGTCGACCAGTGGGAGATCATTGATGAACTTGCGGTTGACCACTTGACCGGTCACGGCATCCTCGGTTGCCATGGTCTGAGATTGGGCTTGCACCTCAACAGTTTGCGTCGCGCTGGCAACCCGCAGCGTCAAATTTGCCGTTGCGTTCTCCGTGACGTTCACGGTGATATGGGTGCGCACCTCCTTCTCAAAGCCTTGCATTTCCGCCGACACGGAGTACGCCCCCGGCGGGATCGAAGCGAACAAATACCGCCCGCTGCTGTCGGACGTGGTGTTGTACGTGAAACCTTTGGCCTGGTCGATCAGAACGACCTTGGCCCCCTGCACCACCGCCCCGCTCGAATCTTTCACCTCGCCGCTGACGGTTCCGAAGTAGGCTTGCCCGTACAGCGCCACAGGTAGAAGCAGCAGGACAACGAATAGCACTCCCCGGGCAACTCTACCCAGGCACTTGGTTTCCGGTACAAAAGAAAGGACGATCATGGCAATCTCCTTTGCATGGGCGGAGCCTATGCAGTAGCTTGCGGCACCTTCGCGCTTCCTGGTTGAGACCTCACACCCCAGGTCATGGGACCAACCCTCGCTCCGTTTTGGGACGCTCGACGTTGAGCGAGCGGTCTATGGGGCACATTTCCCCGGCCCCTGTTTAAAACGATTCAAATACTCTGAACCCGTCTTGTCAAGGGAGAAAGTCATATGAGTATCGTCCATGTGAGTACTGGACCTAAAACCTCGGTGTGAAGTCCGCCTTGGCCTACCCTTAGGACTTGGCTTGACGCCGGTCGGAAATTCACCCAGATTACGTGACCAAGACGCGCACGCTCGGGAAGTGCTTTGGGTCAGTTCCCTGCTTGCGGAAAGCCCTTCGCCCGATACACTTCTAAACATCTCCTCGCCGTTTCCAGCTCTGGATAGCGGCTTCCTTCTTGCTCCATCAAGTAATATTCCGCGCCGCCTGCGCCCTGCGCCGCCGCGAAAATTGCCTTCCAATCCGCCACGCCTTCGCCAAACAGCACGGCGTATCCCTTGCCGGCGCCCGGGGCCCAATCCTTACAATGTACAGAACGAATCCTTCCAGGATTCGCGTCAATCCACGCTGCCGGATCTGACCCCGCTTCCAGGCAAGTTCCCACGTCGAGCTGCAACATCACCGATGGCTTTGTATATTTCGCGAGTATTTCCATCGGCCGTACGCCATCCACGGGGATGAACTCCACTTGGTGATTGTGATAGCCGGCTTTCAGCCCTGACCCTCCCAACCGGTCCGCGGCAAAATTCAACGCATCGGCAATTTCTTTCCACCCGTCCAGCCCAGGTTTCGGCTGCGAACTGGCCATCACCACGTATTTGCTTCCCAAATTCAGATTCAGATCGATGGCATTCTGAATGTGCTCTTTATTTAGATAAGAGGCGTCGTTGTGTGTGGAAAAACAACGAATGCCTAGATCGTCCATGAGTTTCTTCATCTCTTTTGCTTGCGCATGGGTCCATTCAAAATAGGGGGCGTAAAATTCCAGTCCCTGATAGCCCATCCCCGCAATTGCCCGGACCGTTCCCTGTGGATCTTTCTTTAGTTCTTCACGGACCGAATACATTTCAATGCCCATGGGAATTGCCGTCGAAGCACCTGCCCGCCAGGCCCACGGCATCGCTGCCGTAAATGCAAGAAAGCTTCTTCTCGAGAACTCTTTCATATTCGTGCCCCGTCTAGGAACGCCCTTAATCTCCCCGAATCTTACTTCTCCGAAGCCATTCTCGGCAATCACACTACACCATCGCGATGAGCCGCATTTGAATTCTCTAGCAATTCGCTAACAAGGGGTTGAGCCCAGGCCTCCGAACAGATGTTCGGGGCGTCTGAAGTAACCGTGACAGGACGCTGTGCCCACGCGTATATTCTTGGGAAAGCGGACTGAGTCTCCGCGTCTGAGGGCGAATCTCCAATGAAGAAATATTTGTTCCTTGCTGCGTTATTGACCATGGGAGTGGGCCGCGCGACGGCGCAAAGTGCGAATATTGACAAGGGCGCTGATTTCTCGAAATACAAAACCTATAAATGGATAAGCATCGAGAACGCGCAACACCTGGATGAACTGACTGCCGACCAGCTCATCGGTACGCTGGAGGTGGAACTCGCCAAAAAGGGTCTGACGAAGTCCAAATCGGACAACGCGGATCTGTTGATTGGTTACCAGATCGCGCGCAGCGGTGGGAAGCAGCTGAGTCAGTACAACCTCGGAGCAGCGTACGGGTCGGCAGCGGGAGCCACCTCAGGAACCGCAGGGGCGAGCACAACTATCGTCCATAGCGGGCAGTTGGTTCTGGATATGTATGATTCGGAAAAAAAGCAGTTAGTCTGGCGCGGTGTGGTCTCCAACGCGATCGATGCTAACGCCAAGCCCGACAAGAAACAAAAGCATATGGACAAGGCTATCGAGAAGCTTTTGAAAGAGTACCCTCCACAGAAGAAGTAGCAGCACCGCAATCTCAGTCTACCTACATGCGGGATCACCGTTGGCCAAGTGGCCGCGCGCAGGGACGCCGCCTTCTCCACCCATCACTTTTATGAGTCTAAAGTCGCCCAACGCACACAAGGCTCTGCCGGGCGAAACACACCTCCATCGCAGACGAATGGAAAAGGATGTCCGGCGTGCAATCGAGAGGTGGGCCTTATATGATCAGTGCTCTACTCGGCTACGATTGCCCGAAATTTTCGCTCCGGAGACAATCATGCCCCTGTGTTCCTTGAAGAAGCTGCTTGCCTTCGCCTTCGTCGCGCTTGCTTTGCGTTCCATCCCTGGAACTTGCGTCGCACAGAGTACTCCCGCGACTGCCCGAGCACCGATTGTAGATTACATCGCGAAAGGATGGGACGTGTTGACGAGGTCGATGAGCGAGTGCGCCACGGTCGCCGATTCGAAAGTTACTGCCAAGTCGGTCCTTTACATTCCCGCTTACTTCACCGTGACTCCGGAGTTGCACCAACTCGAAACCCGTTGTGCCGTCGAGATCCGCTCGCGACTGCGGCGCTACGGATTCACAGAAGATGCCGGCCGCGTCTCCTTCGAATTCGCCAGCACCGTTGCTGAGAATTATGCCAAGCAAGGCTATATCGTGGAAAAGTACAATGCGGTGTCGCGCTCGACCGATGCGCACGTCACCACCGGCTATCCGATAAATCTCGTCGGCTTTGGCTGGACCAACGCGGCCTACCTGGACTTTCTTGCGGATCTTCCGGCGGCAAAACGTGCCGAACTCACGCGCGTCCACTGAAGCTCGGGGCAAAGCCGAACGAGCGTCCTGGAGACTGCGGATTCCAGAAGGGGATGCGCGGAATGATCCCGATTCACTCAATGCCTAGGCGGTGCTGGAGCTGTTCGAGGCTGACACCCTTGGTTTCGGGGTAGAAGAAGACAACGACGAAGAACTGAAGCACCATCATCGCGGCGAAGAAGACAAACGGGGCACCGTGAGAGAACGCAAAAAGCACCGGGAAAATCAGGGAAATCAATGCGTTCATGATCCAGTGAGACGAGCTTCCCAGGCTCTGTCCCTTCGCGCGGACTCGATTGGGAAATACTTCCCCGATGTAGACCCAGATCACGGCTCCCTGAGAAATGGCGAAGAACGCAATATAGGCAATCAGAAGCCACAGAAGGTAGTTCTGATGTTGGTGAGTCAGAAAAATCGCGGCAAGACCCGAAAGGCAGGCCACCAGCCCGACGGACCCGATCAACAGGAGTGTCTTGCGGCCGAGTTTATCAATCACCGCCATCGCCAAAACCGTGGCGCAAAGATTCATCGCGCCGACCGCGACAGGCCCTAACTCTGCCGAAACCTTTCCGAATCCAGCCGCACTGAAAATATCGTTCAAATAATAGAGAATGGCATTAATCCCGGCAAGTTGATTGAACATCCCAACGGTGATTGCCAGGAAGATGGGGAGCCGGTATTTGCCGGAAAACAGTGGCTCGGATTTCTGGGCACGTTCGAGATGTATGGAATCAACAATTTCTTTCAGCTCTCCATCTGGATCCGCGGATCCCACCAGCTTCAGAACGGAGCGAGCTTCCTCCACTCGATTCTGAGTGGCCAGCCATCGGGGGCTACGGGGGATACCAAACAGCATAATCAGGAAAAGGAACGCGGGAATGGCCGCGACTCCAAACATCCACCGCCAGTCGTTTGCTCCCAGCCCAATTTCTGCGATGCGATAATTCGAAAAATAGGCCAACAGAATTCCAATGACGATGTTGATCTGAAACAGGCCTACCAGCCGGCCGCGCCACTTTCCAGGGGCAATTTCCGCAATATACACGGGACCGAGCACCGAGGAGCCGCCAATGCCAAGTCCGCCAAGAAATCGCCCGGCAACCAACATCGGCCAATTGAACGCGAACGCACAGCTCAGGGCGGACAGAACGTAAAACACGGCGAGAATCTGTAGGGTTTCGCGGCTGCCAAATCGTTGGCCAATCACGCCCGCAGACATGGCTCCAATGACCGTTCCCCAAAGTGCGATCGATACAGTTAGGCCCAACGTCGAAGGGGTAAGATTGAAGACGGAACTCAGTTGATGAGTGGTCCCGGCAATGACGGCGGTATCAAAACCGAACAACAAGCCACCGAGCGCACCTACAACGGCTGCCTTGACGAGATTGGCATTCATTCTCGATAGCTCCCCACTGCGAACGAGACGCGGGACTGAAGCATATCCAAACGGTCTCGGGCTGGCCACTTCTAGTTTCGCAGGTGCCTTGCTTTGGAAGCTCCCACCAAGTTGCCTCCAACTGACGGAAGTGAACAGTCAACAGGGATGAAACCCGCCCTGGCGGCATTTCATCTAATATTCTGTCTAGCGCAACACAGAGGCCTGACATCTTCAAGGATCGTTGGAGGGGAATTTGAAAGCGACGTACGTAGTCCGCCAGTATTTCTTTGCGGCGGCCCTATGCGCCGGCCCATTTATCTTTGTGGCTTTTCAGTTAGCAGCCCAAGACGCCCACTTTCACAACGCACCCACGTCAAGCGCTCAGCAGAAGAACCCCTACGCTCGGCAGGATGCAGCCAGCACGGCAGGGGCAAAACTGTATGCGACCTATTGCGCTTCCTGCCATGGAGCGAATGGACAGGGAACCGGCAACATCCCTCCACTCACTCAA
Source organism: Candidatus Acidiferrales bacterium (assembly GCA_963709675.1). Lineage (GTDB taxonomy): Bacteria > Acidobacteriota > Terriglobia > Acidiferrales > UBA7541 > Acidiferrum. Next base: position 335,212 of record CAVPWW010000006.1, on the reverse strand, counting down.
GGACCTGCGCAATCCGTTCCCGATGGAGAGGTCTTCTGGTTTATCACGACGGGGTCGGTGAACAACGGCATGCCTGCCTGGGGAATGCTTTCCGAACAGCAACGATGGCAGCTTGTTTCCTTTGTTAAGTCGCTCAAGAATTCCGACTCCGGTTCGCATACGGCCGCAGTACCCGAAAAATTTGTGCCGGTGAAAACGAATGCGCCTGCGCCACAACCGCCATTCACTGACTTTCGGCTTGAGGAGCCTGGAAAAGTCCGCAAAATCGAGGCGCAAAATCTCCCGGCGCCGTACGCCACCGAAACAGCGAACAATGGACCCAAGCTAGTTGCGCGCCCCGACGATGCCTGGCCCAAGGCTCCGGCGGGGTTCACCGTGCAGCTCTATGCGACGGGACTCGACAATCCACGGCTGATCCGCACGGCTCCCAATGGCGATTTCTTCCTGGCAGAAAGCAGCAGTGGAAAGATCAAGGTCTTTCGCGGAATCACGGCCGACGGGAAGCCAAAGGAGACCGGCGTTTTCGCCACGGAGCTCAACCGTCCGTATGGCATCGCCTTCTATCCTGCCGGGAACAATCCCCAATGGATATACGTGGGTAACACCGACGCCGTTGTTCGATTTCCCTATCAGAATGGAGACTTGCAGGCGAGAGGGCCGGCGCAGCACATCGTAGACTTGCCTCATGGTTCCGGCCATTGGACGCGCGATCTGCAATTCAGTGCCGACAGTAAGAAAATGTTTGTTGCGGTCGGATCGGGATCGAACGTTGATGATCCAGACACTACACCGGCTGAAAAAAATCGAGCCGATATCCTGGAGTTCAATCCTGACGGCTCGGGAATGCGAGTCTACGCGTATGGGATTCGCAACGCTGGCGGCGGCCTGGCCATCCATCCCAAGACAGGCCAGTTGTGGTGCTCAGTTAACGAACGCGACGGCCTGGGCGACAATCTGGTTCCCGACTACATCACGCATGTTGAGGAAGGCGGGTTCTATGGCTGGCCCTGGTGGTACATCGGCAGTCATCAAGATCCGCGCCTTGCCGGCAAGCACCCGGAATTGAAGGATAAAGCGATTGTCCCCGACGTGCTGTTGCAGCCACACAATGCTTCGCTAGAGATGACCTTCTATGAGGGCTCTCAATTTCCCACGGAATACCAAGGAGATATTTTCGCGTCCGAACACGGTTCCTGGAACCGGTCGGTACGGGTTGGCTATGAAGTGATCCGTGTGCCGATGCATCAAAGCGGGCGCGCCAGCGGCGAATATGAAGATTTCGTGACTGGCTTTGCGGTCGACAACGGACACGTCTGGGGAAGGCCTGTTGGGGTTACTGTGGCTCCGGACGGATCGCTGCTGGTAACCGATGACGGCTCGAACTCCATCTGGCGCGTCAGCTATACCGCTAAGGCAGGCGGGCAAAAAAGCGCGAGCGGACAAGAGCACGTAAACCACGCCATCAAGACGGCATCGAACTGAGAAGCTCGCACGACTGCATGAAATTTGATGGCCATGAGATTTGCAAAGGCCATTCGCTCAAAGGTGATCGAGATAAGGAGTTCGAAATGAATCGCTTGGCGACGGTGGCTGCTATCTTGGGTGTAGTGCTTACGATGCTGTTGTTTTCGACTTCACACAAGTCTGCCAAGGCAGCGACCACGATCCCGGACCCGGCAGTTGACGAGAAGCTTTCGTCACAAAAAGGCCAAGCAAAGGTTGTTCTCGCGGGAGGTTGTTTCTGGGGTTTACAGGCAGTGTTTGAACATGTCAAAGGCGTGAAGCATGTGACCGCGGGCTACTCCGGAGGCACGCTGAAGAATCCGAGCTATGAAGAAGTAAGCAGCGGCCAGACGGGGCATGCTGAATCCATCGAAATCGAATTCGACCCGTCGAAAGTTACGGTGGGAATGTTGCTCAAAGTATTTTTTTCGGTCGCGCATAACCCCACGGAACTGAATCGGCAAGGACCAGATACGGGAACTCAATACCGTTCGGCAATTTTCTATGAAAACGAGGAGCAGCAGCGGATTGCACAGGCGTACGTGGATCAATTAAATGCGGCAAAGGTGTTCTCGGGCCCCATTGTCACGCAGATCTTGCCGTTCCAGGCATTCTATCGCGCGGAAGAATATCACCAGGACTACGCGGTGCAACACCCCGACAATCCGTACATCGCGCGCTTTGACCTCCCGAAGATCAAGAATCTTCAGCAGGAATTTCCAAACCTCTACCACTGATCATTCACGAACGCATGGGAAACAAACCAGTCCACAATTGCACCAAGATGCAGCAGTTCGCATCACCACTGTAGCAAAGTGGCCGTTAACTCACGGAGTACGCTGGAATTGCAGGCGAGTCCGCTCGCCGCCCCAGGTTCCAAGAGATTTCCGTGCGGACCCTGCCCCGTTTCTTGACTGTCCGGGCCCGGGACCTGATCCTGTTGGACAACCTGGGGATGGACCGGAAATGCAAGTGCACAGAGACAGAACCACGATAGAAATAAAAGCCGCAGCCGGGGACCGCACATGACCGGAGTAGAGGACCGTATCTTCAATCGCGACTGCGCTGATATTTCCTCCGCCGCGGAGTTCCACGGATGCGTCGCGCCGGAATCTAAAGCAGACGTCGGCATATTCCTTCGCCCTTCAGGGCTTCGCCTGGATCAATCTTTCACTAATACGATCAATGGTCATCTTCGGAAGAATGAGACCCAGGCTCATTGCCAAAATGACAGCAAGGGCAGTCATCCCGTCGGCGATTGTGGCGCTCATGAGTTCCAGGGTTGTGTGCGAGCCTTCGGCGAGTTGCATAAGACCACTCGCCATCCTGAACAGGAAGACGCCGGGAATCATTGAAACTACGGAGGCGAATCCGATAGCCGCGAACGGCATGTGCCAACGGCGCGCGACTGGAGTTAGGATCAGGCCGACAATGAGACAAGCCAACAAGGCGCCGCTGGCCGCGCTAGCCCCAAGCGCTTCGAGTAGCCACCACCTTAGAGCATGGGCGAGCATGCCGACTGCCACTGGCCACGCCAACATATGAAGCGGCATGGAGAAGAAAACGCCGTAGGCGGCAACAGCGATGCCAGCGGCGATCGTGTCCTGCCATAGGGGTACGGCCCTGCTGACCTGATCTACAGGCAGGGAAACCCCGAGAAGGGCGAGTCCGAGCAACAACCCCGTCGAAATCGCCACAACGACCAGGCCCGCATAGATCATGCGTGCGGCACCCAAATGCACCCGGCCCTCGATGAGATCCAGCGCGCCATTTAGGACGGGCGGCCCCGGCACCAGAACCATACAAGGGCAAACCGCGACAAGGCGCAATGACGAACTTAACTGGTAACGCGCCGCCAACCCCCCGATAACGCCTGCGAGCAACGACGCACAGAATGGTTGCAGGAAGATATTTGCGCTGTAGTGCGCCAAGTGGCGGCGCAAAACGGCACCAGCACCTGCGCTGATAAATATGAACACCGCGGCGGCCATGTGCCGGACGCCGAAGATCACCGCTAACGCTGCAGCGCCCGCCGCCGCCGCGAGCGTGAACAACCATGTCGGTGCCGGTGGTGCTTGGGAGATGGCCCGGATCGTCTCCTTCGCGGCATCAGGCTCGATACGACCGGTGCTGACGTCCTCGATTACGCGCATAGCGGAAGCTACGCGGCCCATGGCGACATTGGTGGGGTCGGCCGACACTGCAGAAATTAGTGTGGCGTCGTTGGCTAGAGACTGAAGTTGCAGCTCTCCCCAACGAGGTATGATCTTGGCGTGTAGTCCCAGAGCATCGCCCAGCCGCTCGGCCGCACCCAAAGTCTGTTCAGTGGATTGACCGTTGACAAATAGAACTTGGGCAACGGTGAGGACAAGATCAGCACGCTCCTCCAGCGTCATATTCGCTCCACATAACTCAGGTTTTTCGAAAGTGGCTGCCACCTTTTCATCCGGAAGCGCACCTCACGTGCAAAGTGGAGCCATCTCGAATTGATTCAAGCCGACTCCAGATGCGGCAGTGCCTGTGTTCAATAGCGGCCCACAGCCTAGGCAGCAGCGCTCGCCACATAAGGTTTGACCATTTTCTTCGGATCGACAACGCGATCGAATTCGGCTTCTGTCACGAAGCCAAGCTTCAGCGCAGCTGCCTTCAGTGTCAGGTCGTTGTCCAACGCATAGTGGGCAATCTTCGAAGCCTTGTCGTAGCCAATCACCGGCGACAGCGCCGTCACGAGCATCAGTGAATGCTCAACGTATTCGTTGATTTTCTTTACGTTGGGCTTCGTCCCCTCGACCAGGAACTTGCGGAAATTTGTGCACCCATCGGTCATGATCGTAACGGAGTGCGTAACGTTGAAGATGATCAGGGGCTTATAAACGTTCATCTCCAGGTAGCCGCCGGCACCGCCGAAGCCCACCGCCACGTCGTTTGCCATCACCTGCACGGCGATCATTGTGAGGGCTTCGGCCTGGGTCGGGTTTACCTTGCCCGGCATGATCGAGGAGCCCGGCTCGTTCTCCGGAATCTTCAGTTCTGCGAAGCCAGCACGCGGTCCACAGGACATGAGTCGGATGTCGTTAGCGATCTTGTAGAGTGATACGGCCAGTGTGCGCAGCGTGGCGGAAAGCTGTATCTGGTCGTCGTGGGCTCCCTGCACAGCGAACTTATTCGGCGCGCTAATAAACGGCAGGCCCGTGAGGTTCGCGATCTCTGCCGCTGCAGCCTCGCTAAAGCCTGGCGCTGAATTGATGCCGGTGCCCACCGCTGTGCCGCCGAGCGCGAGGCGGTAAACGCCCTTCAGCGCAACTTCGATTCGGTCGAGATCGTCGGCGAGCATGCCCGCGTAGCCAGACCATTCTTGCCCAAGAGTAAGGGGTGTAGCATCCTGCATGTGCGTGCGACCGATCTTCACGATGTCGTTCCACTCGTCGGCCTTCGCAGCGATTGCGTCGCCGAGTGCCTTCAACGCTGGGACCAGCCCCTGTTTCACACTGACCGCGGCTGCGATGTTCATTGCGGAGGGAAATGTGTCGTTGGAAGACTGTGCCATGTTGACGTGATCGTTGGGGTGAACCGGCGTCTTGGTCCCCAATGGAGTGCCGGCGAGCTGGCAGCAGCGATTAGAAATCACCTCGTTTACATTCATGTTGAATTGCGTGCCGCTGCCCGTCATCCACACATGCAGGGGGAACATGTCCTGATGTAGACCTGCGAGGATTTCGTCACAGACCTTGACGATCAACGTGTGGCGTCGGGAGTCAAGCCGTTTAGCGGCAAAGTTTGCATTGGCGGCGGCTTTCTTCAGAATGGCGTAGGCGGTAATCATTTCGCGCGGGATGAGGTCTTTACCGATGCTGAAGTGCTCAAGAGAGCGCTGGGTCTGCGCGCCCCAGAGCTTGTCGGCTGGCACATCTACTTCGCCTAGGCTATCAGTTTCCTTGCGGATGTTGCTCATGTTGCTTCTCCTTTGCTTTGATTTGTGTCTTTGATGCTGCTGGTTTCTGGTTGGATTCAAAAATTTCAGGTATTGACCGGTGTCTTTCGCCAAAACTTTAGCCGAGGCCCGAAACGGAGCGGTTTTTGGTGCAGTAGTTCTGAAGACGACTATCGACTCGATGCAGCAAGAAGGCTGTGAAGAGGGCGCGCCCGCGTGTGCGTGGAGCACACATATATAGATAGGACCAGCCGAGAGGCGATCCAAACTAGGCGGCTCGATCCGGGCGGTCTTGAAAAATAAAATCGCCGATTCGCTATCTTGCAGAAAATTCAACTAAATCCCTCTGCCAGCCGCAAGATAGCGCCACTTTCTGTTTTCTGGACTTGCTTCATTTTTGCCTGTTTTGTGCCACTTTTAGTGACAATTTGGTGACACTTTTCTCTCCAAGCCCGACACGCACTTGAGTGTCACACGCTTAAGTCGGGAATGATCTCCGACGACCCATTCTAGTCTTCGAAAAGGAGCCACGAGATTTCGGTTCAAGACGACAATTCAAAGGGAGACGCGACCTGACAAAGTCGACTGGTCAGAGCAGATTCTGAAATCAAAGCAGTTTACCTTAGTGGTCGAAAGTCAGCTCTATACGGCAGGCTCCCTTGTGAGTTTTGATGCGTACGCGATCGGCAAACTTCCGAATCATAAAGGTCGATAGAAGTGCGACACCCTCAGGGGTGCCCAGGCTTTCAAATGAAGGAACCGATTCCGCAAGCTGTATTGGGACTCCTTCATATTCTAAATCCGCAGCCAGCTTGAATTCGTCGAACTCTATGCTGACTTGCACTCGTTCGAGTCCGGGATTGAACGCTAACGCGCTGTTTACTGTCTCATGGACGGCCTGCACCGCGGATATGACGACTTCCCGGCGCATTCCCCAAGCGGCGCCGTGTTCTTCCATCATGGAATCGATTTTCTCCATGTCGTCGCCAGGCACCACCTCTAAGCTAACTCGTCTTGCTATTCCCAAACGGAACAGCAAGCTGAGAGAGACCACCAAGACCGTCGCAAGCGCGGTAGATGAGCTAAAGAGCGGGTGCAACACTTCCGGTATATGGCGGTAAAGTTCCGGCGCCATGTCCACGCTCAAACCAAAGAGTAGGGAAATGCCCACTGCAAAGATGCGCCGGGAGTCCAACATGCGCGAGGTCAAAAGTTGCATGCCTCCCAGAACGATGAAACATGCCGAATAAATCAGAATGGCCCCAACAACAGGAGCTGGCATTACCGCCAAAACGGCCGCGAGCCTGGGAAAAAACGCTAGAGCGGCAATCATGATTCCTGTCGGAATCGCAAGGCTGCGGCTGGTCGTTCCGGTTGCCAGAGAAAGTCCGATGCAGCTGGAGACTGTGGTCTGAGCTACCCCACCGGAGAGACCTGAGAACAACGTCCCTAGACCACTCGCGAGTAGCCCACCACTGGCCGACTTCATGTCCGTTCGCTTCCAATCCGCGTCGTTAATTTTTTGACAAAGCGTTAAATCTCCGACCATCTTCAATCCAGCGGTGAGAGAAGCGATCAAGAATGGGGCGAGAAGAGAAAATCGGAAACTCAATCCGGAAACTACTCGATGAGGAAAATTAATCCACGGCTCGTTCAGCTCACGCACAAATTGCGCCCACGGCAGGACACCCGAACCAAGCGCCAGAATGTATCCAGCCGACAGACCCAACAACATGGGCAAAGCATGCAGCTTTCCTTTATTCCAGACCGTCGCGCCCACCATCACAAGCAGAGTTACCGCTCCAACCAGAAATGCGCGCAACTCCGGAACACTTCCCTGCCCGGTATAGCCGACGAACCTCGGACATCCCAAGCGGATTAACTGCAGCCCCGCCATGGCCACCATTAGCCCGGTTACTTCGGGAGGAAACAAAACCCTGGCCCGGTCCAAAACCCGGGACAATAAACTCAACAAAATTCCTGCCACAGCGACCATGCCGAACAGCACCGGAAATCCACCTGCTTGCACCGCAAGGATAGAAGTTGGCAAGAAGATCAAACTGCTGGTAAGCGGGGCAAAATAGCTGCTGCCAAGGGCGCCGCGAGTGGACTGCAAAATGGTAGCGAGTCCGCCCGCGATCATGGAGATTCGAATGATCGATGCCGCCTGCGCTTCTGTCCCCCCGATCGAATTTACGATTACCACAACGTAAAGCCATCCCACAGACAGGAGGAATACGTGTTGGAACGAAACACCGAGCCTCACCAACAACGGAGGTGTTTCATCCACATCGTAAAGAAGATTGGAGGGCCGTTTGCGAACCACGCCGGCGCTATCAGCATCTTCACTTGGCGGAAAGAATGCCGATAGCATTTTGCGGAGGGTAATCAAACGAGCGATTAGGAGTCCTTGTGAAGACATTCTTCAATCTCAGTGTCGGAAACGATTCAATCCCAATCAGCCGGGTTTCCGCCAAGTAACGACCGCGAATTATAGTCGGAGCGGTGCTGCTAGACCGGGATCACTGAGGAGGACCGGTCTCCTTCACTTTCGCCAACGGTATCTGCGAAAACAATTGCAGGTCGATGATCATATTCAGCCGCCGGTCCAACTGAAAAAACGTTGCCGCCTTCTTTCCTGGCAGCACCTGGTTCACCACCGGTACGTACTTCACCCGTAACGCCTGCACCTCCGCATCCACTTCCAGCCAGTGCCGCACATAAATCACCGCGTCCTGGTCCGTCATCGTTGACCACATGTGTGCGTACTGCTTCAACAAGTCATATTTCTGGTTGTTCACTTCCTGCAGGTCCTTGACGTAATGGTTGTAGATCGGCCAGAACTTTTGCGCCTCCGCATCGGAAAGAGACAAATTCTGCCCAATGACCTGCATTTTCTTTGCTCGCAAATCTTGTCGCAGCATAGCGATGTCCTCGTCCGTAATCGTCGGGTTGATAATGTTCGGCACGACAACTTGCTGCCCAGGGTCCGCCTCCGGCTGTATTTTCGACCTCGCCGAAGCCCATCCGAACAAGGCTGACGTCATCACCATGCCCGCAACGAACGCCCCAACCAATCGAACCGTTCCCTTCAGTTTGCTCTTCATACCTGTTCTCCTTGCCCAAGACTCCACATTTCCGTCCGCTGTCGCGAAAATCTGCTCGCACAAGATACCTCATTGAGGCCAGTTAATGACACATTTCCTTTCCTTCTGTCCGGGGCTGCCTCCTCGCATCAAAGCAGGGGTCAAGCTGGGAATAGATTCAAATTGATCAGTGAAAGACCGATTGAAACCGGTGAACTTGAAAAATAAAATCGCCGATTCGCTATCTATCAGAAAATTCAACTAAATCCCTTTGCCAGCCGAAAGATAGCGCCAATTTCTATTTTCTAGATTTGCTCTATTTTTGCTCCTTTTGCGCCAGTTTTAGTGACAGTTTGGTGACACTCTAAAGTTTCAACGTCTCGCGCACATGAGTGTCACAAATTCGACCGGTTCCGATAAACACGGAATCGCGTCGGATATTGGACTTTTGGGCTTTGGGCAGAAAGAGCGAATTCGTTTTCTATAACTTTGAAACCGGGAAACCCTTTGTTGATCTCGATGCGAGTCTTGCTCTCGCGTGCCGAAAGGCCGGGATCGAAGGTGTAACGTGGCACAAGCTGCGGCACACGTTCGCTTCCCGTCTAGTGAATCGAGGTGTGGATATAGTGACAGTCCAGCAATTGCTCGGACATTCGACTGTCGTTACAACCATGCGCTACACGCAGACAAATCTCGATTCCAAACGCAACGCCGTAGCAAAACTCGAAGGTTTTGGTGACAATTTGGTGACACCCTGCACCAAAATGCAGCAACAGGGGTCAAAAATGTCACCAAAAATCCCGCTAAAAGCTGTTGCACGATATACTTAGAAACGGAGGAGTGGGTGAGCGGTTGAAACCGGCGGTCTTAAAATTCGCTAGGTAGTACTACCACGCACGACAAATCAACAACTTACACGACACAAGACTACATGGAAGTGGGGCGTTTTGGGCGGCTTTGGCACACTTTTGTGCAACAGAATGTGCAACAGCAGGAATTTTGTGCAATAGCGAATCGCTTGAGTGAACATCCGACATAATTCGACCCCATCCACGATGCCGCGGTGAACGCCGAATCCGATGATACGGTTGATACGGCGGGTATATTGCGGTTGCCGGACAAAAGGCTTATAAGTTCTGGGTGACGCTTCCCAAGTCAAGGCGCCAGTTCCCTGTAATAGAAGTATGGCGTGCTTTCGCCAACTACCATCCAGCCGTCTTCCATGAATTTATGCGTCACGCGGAAATAGCGCACTTTGCGGCCGTCAGGCGGTGGACCTCCGTCCACTGTGATTTCGGCTCGCACTAAAATCGCCGGTGCACCCATCCTGCCGTGGGCTGCGATCGACGCAAACTCCACATCCCGCTGAACCACCTCAGGCACGGATTCGATTGGCAAGCCTTCACGGGCCTCTGCCACGATCCGCGCGATATCCTTCGGGCCACGCCCGGAATACTCATTGACGAGCCTCTCGCGCACGGCATTGCGCATGCCATCGTCCACGGAGCGGACGCGCAAGAACATCTCAATACCAAAGAAAGCAAGCAGCGCTGCGATTCCGACAAGGGCGTGCCAGCCTCGCAACTGAATATTGTATTCGGCCATGCCAACCTTCCGGGTAGCAGTGAGCGCTCGTACAATAATTCTCTCGCAAACTAAAGAAGATGTCGCTATTGCGGCGATGTCGGTGCTCCGAACAGTCAACCTCGCAATCAAGGGCCGTAAATTGCTTCCGTGGGCTATTGCAGCTTTGCGTATTCGGCTTTGGCTTGCTTCAGGATGGAAATGTCGGGGTCGGCGTCTTTCAATGGGAACTCTGGTCTCGCTGCGCCAAAAACTTATTCTGGCACTGTTTCGCCGTCGATAGCAATTCGCTGAACTCAGGAGCTCTCCAGAACTTCACAATGACAGCGTCTTCGACTGACCCCGCGTCTCTCCGCATTCGCATCTCATGAATTCAAAATGGCTTAGCTAGCTACTTCATGCTCGAGCGTCCCGAAGATGATCGGGACACGGAAGCGAAGTTGTCACCGCTATGTCTATCGTCAATCATTTGCTTTCGACTGCGAGCTATGACTCAAAATTCACGATCTGACCCATCGTGTAGATGCCCTCTGCTCTGCAGGATCGACACCTTGCCGGAAAAACTCGCGTTTGCAATTGCTGCTGCGGGCTCGGTTCTTTTCTCATCCTTGCTTCGCGCCGAATGAGTCCGGCTGATAACCGAACAGGTTTGCCACAATACATACAATACACGCCTCGAACTTGCTCCAGAACTGCCACGGCTGCTGCAAAACCCATGGTGAACTCCGACAGTTGGAATGCTGCTGGGACCCGCCGCAGTTCTTTGTATGTGACGAGCGACCCGCTGCGATTATTCGTGATGCAATTAGTTGAAATCCACCGTTCACACGCCAAACGTATAATACGTAATCGCAGTGGTTGGAGGTTGCTATGCCGAGGAAGATCGATCCGCAGCAGCAAAAAAGAAACTCAATTGGTCGTGCAACAAGAAAGGTTTTGCGCGATACGTCGAAGATTTTTGATTCTGCCGATGAAGTAGTGTTCGTGCAGGAGGATTCGCGGCTTGGAATGTGGATTGGCGTGAAACCGTCGCGACACACGGAATTATTCGAGCGGCTGGCGAAGGAATGCTTCAAGGGATTCGAAGCGCACCGGCATACAACGAGTGATCGCGAATGGGTGCGCTTCGGATATGACTACAACGGGCGCATCCCAGCAGAGGTAACCGAAGCGCGCGAGAAAGCAAAAGAGACAAGCGCTTGATCACGGGAGTGGTCGACGTAACAAAGCTACTCGCAGGCTTTGGGAACTTTCTCTCGCCTAATCGGGAACGACAACTGAGGTTCGCACTGCCTCCCCCTCCCTGTGCTGCGCAATAATTGCGTCCAGTTTTGACGTCTGACAGATCCGAGAGACGAACAATCCGCTCAACCTTTATATGTGCATCGTTGTCTGACAGAAGCGGTCGTAATCGTTGGCTTCGAGCTCGTGCTGGAGATGAACTTGGTCAGATAGGAACCAACGAGTTCCTCCATCAACTCGATCATCTCGCTGCAAGCGAAAAGCACCGGCCTTCCTGCCTGTACAGGCATTAGACAACTGGAGAACCGCAATCAAACCGCAGTGTCCTCTGAGCTCTTCCCGTCCTTCACGCGGCGATCCTTTCCCACCGGTATTCGTGGTGGAGGCAGCCGAGAACCGCGCGAACTGCGACTTTGCAGTTTCGGAGTGAGGGTGCATCGCTTGCCCGCGCTTAGAGTCTCGCCTGTAGTTCAGCGGTCATCGAGGTTCAGTTGGACTACCGACGGTCGGGACTAAGACCACGCTACGCTTTTATACGAGGGAAGCGAGTCCATTAGAGCGTTACGGCCTGGGTCGGTCCCGGCTTCCTTACGCGATGGAAAGTTCACTTATTTTTATTTGTGCGGTGTCGACCACGAATTGCTTGACCTTGTCTTTGATTTCGTCTCGCGCGCGGCGAAAAGCTTCTGTTTTCTGTTCGGGCAATCCACCAGCGGCACTTGGGTCTGCGATGCTCCAGTGCAAAACGCCTAGGGCGAAGGGGAATACCGGATTCCTTTCCTTGGCCGTATCACAGATGGTGATCACGTGGCCGAACGGTTCTTTCAATGATTGCGCGACGCTCTTCGTCTTCTGGCCTGAGATGTCGATGCCTGCTTCCTTCATCACTTTACTTGCGAGGGGATTCGAGGCGCTCCGTTCGACCCCCACACTCACGACATCAAATCGGTCGCCGGTGAGGCTTCGTAGAAAACCCTCAGCGATCAAACTTCGCGTGGCGTTGCCCGTCGACAGGAATAGAACCTTTGGCTTATGTCTTGTCATTTCTCCCCATTTCATCGGCTCGTCTTGGCCGATCCTCTCGACCGGTGTCGTTTAACACCCTTATGCTGGGTCTCCGCATGGAGCAAGGCAGTCCCGTTTCGCACAGTATTGGAAAATTAATGTCGCCCTGCCTCGGGTGGCGCCTCCGATTACGGGCGGACCACGGACAAGTTGGTAGCCTGTTTGAATTCAGCTAGATGTCATAGTTCACGCTGCGAAGGCCGTCTTTGTAGGCTTCTCGCGCTTGCGTGGCTTTGGTGTGTGCGTCGTGTTCCCTTAGGTGGGCGGCATCCCAGTGCTCCATAGCTACCATCGAGTGGTCCGAAGTGGCTAGGGCTTCTTCAGCGCGAATGGTGTCAACCCATTCATCGACAGCTTTCTTGTAGGCGAGACGCAATTGGTCTAGGTCGGGTTTGCTCATAATCACTGCAGACTAATGCCAGCCTGCAACCCGGTCAATTGGATCGGGCGAATTTAACGGAGAATTAATGCAAAGGGAACTGTTGGGGTCTAGGGAGTACATGTCCCAACGTTGGGAGCCATGTTCGATCCTGATCCAGACAAAACGCGAAAACGGGCATCGCCTAGTGGATTAACCATCGTTCGCACCCTCCTGAGTCGTATACAGTTCGATCTCCATTAATAAGGTTGCTGGATCACAATGGGATGGATGAGTGTGCGCTCCCTCCAGGCAGGTTTGCGAGCTGACCTGGTTGCTATTTACGGCGGCGACGATCCCATCGGTTTGACAAAGTGTCCCTTTCTGAACAGAAACACCTTCTTTTGGTATCCGATAATACAGTTTGGACTTTGCACACTTGATCAATAGCAGGGCGACAATAAATGCACTCTGCGAGCTAGAGTGTGCGCACGAGGTTTGTTCGTGCATAACTAAGGATCAGGGGAAACTTCGACCCGCTGACTCGCACAGAGTCCGACATTCTTCATCGGCCCTAATCCCGGGGCCGTATTTCGGAAATCCTTCGCTGGTTGAGAAGATTCGGTACATGGCAAACGAGGTGGAAAATGGCGGAACAAGAGGTAATCGAGAGGCCTCAAGGGGCGGCGAAAAGGGACCAACCTGAAGCTGCCCCTGCGGTAGCACCGCCCTCCCAACCAGATTCGCTACCCGCGTCCGTTGCAGCGAGATCGCCAAAACCAAACGCGCAACCTACGATTGAGGTCGGAAAGGTGTCTGGAGTAGTCGAGCAGTTGAAGAAAGAACGGGAACGAGCCCAGAAGGAAGTCCAGAGCTTTGATGCGGCGATTGCGGCTCTGGGAAGCGTTGGCTCCAATGGACAGCCGCGTCAAGTAAATCCGCAAACGTTATCCGCGGCAGCGCAGCCACCTCAACTCGACCCGCAGCCTGCACCTGCGGCGGCACAGCCGCCCCAAGTAGATCTTCAATCTGCGTCAGCGAAGCAGCCTCAACAAATCCCTCAACCTGCGCCAGTAGCAGCGAGGCAGCCCCGCTCGATGGTCCGTCGCCTCAGTGTTCCGTTGATTGTCATTTTGGTTCTCGTTGCCTTGGGATTCGGTGTGTGGAAAGTTTTCTTCTACACGCCGCCGATACCAGAGAGCATCGTGCCGCTCAGTGGTCGAATCGAAGGTGACGACTCGGCAGTGTCTCCAAAGACGAGCGGCCGTATTCTCGAAATCCGAGTGCGCGAGGGAGACACCGTAATCAGCGGAGAGATCATCGCGGTGCTTGACGACGAGCAATTGAGGGCACGGGTGGAGCAAGCACAAGCCGAACTTCGGCAGGCGGATGCCAAGGCTAGTTCCGCGCGAGACCAGATTTCGGTCCTAGAGGAACAGTTGCGGGAGGAAGAGGCGAACGTTGTCCAGCAAGAAGCCGCCCACGACATTGCCCAGTTCGATAAAGAGGCATACACGCGGCTGGCGAAATCGGGAGCCGTATCCGAGCGTCAAGGAAAACAGGCAGTGTCAACAGCGGACCAACAGGCGGCTGCTGTGGCCGGCGCCAAGCGCCGCGTAGGCGGAGTGAACATGCAGCTTGCACAACAGCAGGCAGCTATTGCCGACGCGATGGCGAGCGTTAGTCAAGCCCAGGCGCAGCTCACTGAAGCACGGGAAAACCGCCAGGATCTGACCGTGAAAGCGCCCTTTGACGGCACGGTGGTAACGCGCGTGGCAGAGCCGGGCGAGGTAATCACCGCGGGGACTCCGGTCATCACTCTGCTGGATCTCAGCAAGGTGTACCTGCGAGGTTTTGTTCCCGAGGGACAAATCGGCAAAGTGAAGATTGGCCAGGCTGCGCATATCTACCTCGATTCGAATACCAAGCAGCTAGTCGACGCATACGTTTCGCGCATCGATCCGCAAGCGACTTTCACTCCCGAAAACACCTATTTTCGCGATGACCGCGTGAAACAGGTCGTGGGGTTGAAACTGCAACTAAAGGGAGCACTGGGATATGCCAAACCGGGTATGCCGGCTGACGGAGAAATCCTGGTTACAGGCGATCACTGGCCCGAAGAAAAGCGCAAATGACAGCCGCGACTTCCACTCCGCTAACTTCCAAGACTGGCTCCGATGGTTTGGACACGAGTGCCATTCGAATCAGCGGACTTTGGAAGCGCTACGGGAAACTCGAAGCTGTTCGCGGAATCGGTTTTGAAGTTGGCAAAGGCGAGATCTTCGGCTTGATCGGCCCCGATGGTGCGGGAAAAACTTCGACGTTTCAGGTCCTCGCCGGAGTCATGGAAGCAAGTGCTGGATCTGCTGAGGTTTTTGGCCGACCGGCGCGCGAGGCACGATCCCAGACGGGTTATCTGACCCAAGCATTCAGCTTGTATCCCGATCTTACGGTTTCCGAAAACATCCGCTACGTCGGCGATCTGCGCCGCGTCGCATCGGACGACATCGTTAAGCGTGGCCGCCTGTATCTGCAGATGTTCGACATGGATCGCTTCTCCAGCCGGCTGGCTGGCCAGTTAAGCGGCGGAATGAAGCAGAAGCTATCGCTCGCTTGTGCCTTGGTGCCTCAACCTCGCGTTCTCGTGCTTGATGAGCCGACGACCGGTGTCGACCCAGTGTCACGGCGCGAGTTTTGGGATGCTCTGGCGCATCTGGCTGCCGATGGCTTATCCATCCTGATCTCGACGCCGTACCTGGATGAAGCTGAGAGGTGCAACCGCGTCGCGCTCATGCACAAAGGCGAGATCCAGAAGATCGGCACACCGGCCGAATTGCGAGAAAGTTTGCGCGCCAAGCGGTTGGAAGTCCGCGCCGACAACTTGAGCGAAGCTGAGCGCGTGCTATCAGAGGTGTCCGGTCCGCAGAAAGACATCATAGACGTGGAGCGTTTTGGGGACCGTCTTGATGTCCTGGCGCATGACCAAGAGAAAGCGCGCCAAATCGTTGAGGAGCTCAGCAGCAAAGCCCACTTACACGTTATTGAGGTCCGCATCGATGAGCCTACTCTTGAGAACGTGTTCGTTGCCACCCTGCGAGCTCTAGGCGAAGACTCGAAGGATCCACCCTTTCCAGGACTCCACGACCACTCGAGCTTGCACGGCAAAGTTGCTGTCGGAGCCGACAATCTGACGAAACAGTTCGGAGCATTCACTGCGGTAAAGAATGTGAGCCTTGAGATCCCCTATGGCGAAATCTACGGCCTTCTGGGCGCAAATGGTGCTGGCAAGACAACCACGATCAGGATGCTATGTGGGCTGCTTGGGGCCACAAGCGGAACCATGCGGCTTGCTGGCGAGCAAGGCGACCTCCGCTCGGAAAGCATTCGCCAGCAGATCGGTTACATGTCGCAGAAGTTCTCACTCTACAACGATATGACCATCCGAGAAAATCTCCGCTTCTTCGCCGGCGTCTATGGTGTGCCGGAGAGGGAACGCGCCGAGAAAATCCGCTGGGTGGTGTCGTTCTCGGGGCTCGAAGGGAAGGAAGATCAGATCACCGGCAGTCTACCCGGCGGCTGGAAGCAGCGTGTCGCCTTCGGTGCCGCAATCATGCACGAACCAAGCGTACTGTTCCTCGATGAGCCAACGTCTGGGGTTGATCCCCTTGCACGGCGGGCTTTCTGGGTAATGATCAACCGCTTGGCAGATGCGGGCACGGCGATTCTTGTGACTACGCATTATCTCGAAGAGTCGGAACAATGTAACCGCTTGGGATTCATGGCTGGCGGAGAACTTGTGGCACAAGGAACTCCAAGCGGCATCAAGAGCGCGCAAACCGGCCATTTGCTTGAATTCATCGTCGACCAACCGCAACGCGCCGCTGACATCCTCAAGAGCGACACAGAGCGTTGGCGAGTTTCCCTGTTCGGCGATCGCCTTCATGTCGTCACCGATGAAGATATTGAAGAAGACAAGCAAACCACCACGGAAAAGCTCGAGAGTAAGGGAATCCGAATCATCAGCGCACGCGAACAACCCTTTTCCCTCGAAGACGTATTCATCAGCGTGATAGAGAAAGCGCGCCAGCAGGGAAAGGTCGCATCGGAAGAATGAACAGGGAGGAGTACACACGATGCGACGTGTAGTTGCACAAGCCCGCAAAGAGCTGACTCAGTTCTGTCGGGATTGGCGGACGCTGGTTCTCGCCCTGGTGCTTCCGCTGGTTTTGTTGCTTCTTATGAGTGTGGCTCTTTCGTTGACCGTAAATAATCTCCCAGTCATCGTACAGGACTTTGACGATTCGCCCGCATCGCGTGATTTTGTGGACGCAATTCGCGCTTCCATTAGTCTTAATGTCGTGTCCTGGCCGATTGATCGACAACCCGAGGGGGCTCTCAGCTCAAACGCGGCTCGGGCCGCCCTGATCATTCCGCCCCATTTCGGAAGAGACATGGCGCGAGGAGCGAATTCTCCCGTTCAATTGCTGGTGGACGCCTCTGACGCCAATACAGCGAAACTCACAGCGGGTTATGCAAACGAGATTGCGGGTGCCTACAATCAACGTATCGCTGGCACTCAAGGCGGCGCGCTGATCCAAACCGCAATCCGCCTCTGGTATAATCCCGGACTCTCCGCTAAAAAATTCTATGGTCCTGGGATTTTTGTGCTGGGACTCTCCATGTTCCCTCCATTGCTGGCGGCTCTCGCCATGGCAAAAGAATCGGAGCTGAAGACCATTCTTCAAGTCTATGTCTCCAGCATCTCCGCGCACGAATTCCTGTTGGGGAAGATTCTTGCCTTCATGGTAGTCGCGCTCGTTGAGTGCGGACTCATGCTAGTCGTCCTGTTTACATATTTTGGTTTGAGGCTGGCGGGCGACCCAACCCCCTTCATTGTCGCAACTGTTCTCTACGCATTCTGCGTTGCGGCCTTTGGCACTATGGTGGGAGCGACGATTCCGAGCCAGGTTGCCGCGATGCAAGTGGTGGCCCTCGGCGGCTTTCTCCTGGTGTTTCTCCTCTCGGGCTTGATTTTTCCAATTGCGAACATCCCTCCGGGATTGCGATGGATCTCGAACTTCATGTGGGGCCGGTACTACATAGAGGTCGTGCGGGATGCGCTACTCCAAGGTGGCGGCTGGCCCGCTGACTGGTGGAAGGTGACGGTCATCGGCATCATCGGGTCACTTTTCTACGGGACTGGATGGTATAGCATGCGCCGAATGCAGCTCAAAGCGTAGTCAAATGACGAATCCTTTTCGAAACATTTTCAATCAACGGTTCCGCGCGCTCGTCCTCAAAGAGTTCAACGAGATTCGGCGCGACCGCCGTCTGATGCTTTCTCTGCTTGTTCCTCCTATCTTGCAACTGACGCTGTTTGGGTTCGCGCTGAGCGCGTCGGTCGCAAACCTTCGCCTCGGTGTCGTCGATGAAAGCAAGACTCCGGAGAGTCGGGAGTTAGTCGCGACCCTAACCGAGAGCGAAAGCTTCCGCCTAGGAGGTTACTACTTCTCGGTAGATCAACTGGGGACTGCAATCAGTCAGGCCACGGTCGATGCAGGAGCGGTCATCCCCTATGACTATGCGCGGGATTTACATCTCGGACATTCAACCACGGTCCAGTTCCTGTTGAACGCCACGAACGCGAATACGGCCACCATCAGCCAAGCCTATGCGGAAGCCATTATTCAAACCTACACCGCAGGGCTACAGAGCTCCGGTATTCATGCGAACCTTAAGCAGGTTGCTGCGTCCGAGATAAGCCGCCGAGGACAAGTGCAACTCATGCCGGCTTTCATGTACAACCCCGGCCTGATCGATTCCTGGTTCATTGTGACCGGCGTTTTCGGTCTCTTGATAATCCTGAACAGCTCATTGGTTTCATCCGCGGCTATGGTGAGAGAGCGCGAAACCGGGACCATGGAACAACTGCTCATGTCCCCCGCAAGCACGTCCGAGATCATCATCGCCAAGATCGTGCCGCTGTTTGCCTTGCTTTGCATAATGATGCTGATGTGTATTGCGACGCTCAAAATCGCATTTCACATCCCGTTTCACGGCAGCTTGCCTTACGTTTTGTTCGGCGGCATGTTGTGTATTTTGTCCGGAATCAGCATTGGAACGGTGATTGCAACTTTCAGTAAATCCGCGCAGCAGGCGCAGCTAACTGCCTTTTTTATCAACCCGCCGTTGTCTTCTCTATCGGGAGCTCTGAGTCCTGTCGAAGCAATGCCGCGATGGATGCAGCCCCTGACGATCGTCAATCCCATTCACCATTTCGCGACCATCGTTCGCGGCGGCATGCTCAAAGGAAGTGGGTTCGTCGCGCTCTGGCCCAATTTCCTGGCGTTACTGATTTTTACCATCGTCTTGGTTTCGCTCAGCGTCTGGCGCTTTCGTAAGCAACTAAGTTAAGAACGGAAAGGCACGGTCTACTGCCCATGAGGAAGCTGACCACACTACCAAGAGAGTTCAAGACCACAGCCACTTTCATTCTTCTCAGTTTCCTCATCCCGGGCGGAAATACGTCGGCCCAGACCTCCGGGCAATCCCAGGGCACGCAAGCGACTCAGTTGCCACTGTCGGGTCGAACCTCGCAGAGCGGCTCGGTGACGGCGACGCAGTCATCCACGCCGGGGGTAACGACGACCGTCGACACTCTCAATCCGACAATTCAAGTTCAGGGTGCTTACTCTGGAAGCATACCTGGTTTTTCCAACAAGCCGTTTTCCGGCAAACTATCTTTGCGAGAGGCTGTCCAACGCGGCCTTGAATACAATCTGGGGATCGTAGGGCTAGCCCAGGCTGTACGCCAGGCCCATGGACAAACAGTGGTCGCACGCAGCGCGTTACTCCCCAACCTCACTGGTGATCTGGCCGAGACCTTCCAGCAGCTCAGTCTGATTCCTTCAGGAATCCGCTCCATTCCAGGACTCAACTTGCCAACTATCGTAGGACCCTTTAACTACTTTGATCTGCGCGCCCGGCTATCACAGACCGTGGTGGATCTCACAGCGTGGAAAAACTATAAATCCGCCAATGAAAACTTGCGTGCCAACCAACTCTCCTATCAAGATTCGCGCGATCTCGTCGTCCTAGCGGTCGGCGGTGCCTATCTACAGGTGCTTGCCGCCAATGCGAGAGTGCAATCCGCCCTTGCCCAGCTGGACACAGCAAATGCTCTCTACCAACAAGCCTCCGAGCAACGAAGTGAAGGCGTAGTGGCCCAAGTGGATGTCGATCGTAGCCAAGTGGAAGCACTTACCCAAGAGCTGCGGGTAACCTCATTTGAAAACGATTTTGCGAAACTGAAAATCAATCTGGCACGGATGACGGGATTGCCGCCAAACAGCCAGTACGACCTTTCGGATAACGTGCCTTTCTCGCCTGCACCGCCTATTACCGTAGAAGAAGCTCTGAGGCTGGCATTCGAGCAGCGTTCGGATTTAAAGGCAGCGGTTGCTCAGGTCCGGGCCGCCGGCCTCGCTCTTTCTGGTGCGCGGTCTGAACGACTGCCCTCTCTTTCCGTTAATGCCGATTACGGAGTGATCGGGACCAAACCGTCTCAATCTAACGGCACGTTCTCGACCATCGCAACACTTCGATTCCGCATCTGGGAGGGCGGTAGGACCCAAGGGGATATTGAGCAGGCCGATGCCAGTTTTACGCAAAGGCGCGCCGAACTCGACGATTTGAAGCTGGAAGTAGAGAGTGAAATCCGAAAGGTTTATCTCGATTTACAAGCGGCAACCAACCAAGTGGAAGTGGCGCAGAAGAATGTCCTTGTCGCTACGGAAACTCTTGATCTCACGCGCCAGCGTATAGAGGCGGGTGTGGCCAACAGCGTCGAGCTGGTTCAATCACAAGAATCCCTGGCGAGTGCGGAGCTTGACTACATTAACAGCGTCTTCGCCCACAACGTCGCGAAACTAAGCCTTGCACGCGCTATAGGCCGCACAGCGGAAAACCTGCCGAAGTTCCTTAACGCTCCATGAATTTTGTCGGTTCCGAACTGGGCCAATCTCATAAACCGCGCGCCACAATTTCGCCCCGCAGGTTTAGGCCCCAACCAAATGAAAAACTCTCTTTCCAAGGCCGATTGGTAGGTAGATCCATGGGACGCCTCCTCCGCAAAGCTTGTACCCCGGCTGCTAGGCTCCTAAGTCAGAGATGCCATCGATAAATCGAAGAAAGTTGACGAAACCAAAAGGTTGAAATGCAAGTCTCTCCAGGCCACCTCACTGCGATCGGGCTGACAAGTTTATGTAAGAATCAGTGACTCAGTGACTCGGTAGACGAGCTGGATAGAAACGGCACAACATTACATTAGTTGTTCTGCCAGTCGGGCGCTCTCACTCAACATTTGGCTGCCAGTTCTGCGAAAAGGTCCAAAAGTGAAAACCTTTTTGGACTCATTGGTCGGGACGTATTTGGGCTCTTCACAAGCTATACCTTCGATTTCCGCAATATGACCCTGACGGTCACTCACTGAACGCGAGGTCCTAAAGAACGATACAAATCCTTCTGCGTCCAAGAATCGCATCGGCCTCCCCCGATGCAACTTGAATTGCTGCTTTTGACTTCTCACTCGTTGCGCAGTCCAATGCGTCGTATCTCCGAGGCGGCTTTTGAGGATCTTCGTCAGTTCCTCTGTGGCTCTGCTCTGCGGGTACTTTTTGCGTTCGCGGGGTCGCGATAGCTCGCCGGACGCTTTTCGGTTTTGTTGCGCCGGTCGTCGTCATCGTCGCCACGGACATGCTTGTTCTTGAGGGAGAGCGACGGGGGATAAGGCCTGTTGTGCATCATTCCTTTCCAGAGGATGCGGTTGTAGACAAGGGGATCGACGCGGTCAGCGTCGGAGAAATCCAGGCCCCTAGTGACACGCGCCCAATAGGCGACGTTGTGCGTGGATTTCGGGATCTTCATGCCAACGAGAGGAGTAGGCAGAGGAAGTTGGGTAGCGTAGAGGTAAGCGGAAGGCGATGCGGTGAAGCTCCATGGCTGCGGCGTTGTAGTGAAGATGGCCGTCATCGGGTGGCCGAGAGCATCGTTGAGATTCAAGAACTGCTTCAATCCCAAAACCTCTTCCATCGTGCGGATGAAATCGATGGTGGTGTACGACGTGGAAACCACCGCACCCTGCTTCACGTAGGCGCCTGCGACAAACGCAATCGTGCGATGAGAATCCACATGGTCCGCGCCATCTTGCGCATCATCTTCCACCACGAAAATCAGCGTGTTCTGCGCATAGATGCTGTTCGCAATCTTCTGGACCACCAGCCCCACGGCATAGTCGTTATCCGCTTGCATCAGCTCGGGCGTGTTCACCATGTCGCTTGCGGTAGCGAAATTCCCGGTGTGATCATGCATCAGTCGAAGTAGGGCCAGCGACGGAAGCCCGCCACTGGCATAGTTGGTGTCGAACTCCCGCTCCCACTCCTTGAAGCGGTAATAATCCGGAAGGTTGTTGTCGAAGCCGCGGTAGTACGGATCGGTGTAGGGTGCAAGGGCCGCGTTATTCGGATAGGCGACCACCGTATTTGTTGCCGAGGGATCATGGATCACCGGGATGGAATATTCCGCTGAGCCATAGCGGGTGGTATCAATGAAAAAGCCATAGTTCCTCACGGTCAGGCCCGCGCGCAGCGCCGCATCCCACAAATAGCCGGTGTTGATCTCGTCGTTCGGACCGTCTGGCGCGCCGACGTCGGTCTGGCCCGGGACAACATCCGGATCGTTTGGCACCAGCGGATTGGCGGCAATTCGCTGGGAAAGGGTCGGAATTCCTACGTCCACGTTGCGATTCGCTCCCTCGGCTTCCGTGGCCAGCGCGCGAAAGGCATAAGAAACTGGGTATTCGTGTTGGATGATGTCGGGGCACTGAGCGGAGGTGCTCCACGCCCATCCGTCGTAGCTGACTTCCGAACTGGCGAAGAAGTGGTCGAGGGTGACAAAGGTGCGCGCCAGATTGTGCAGGTTGGGGGTAATCGCCTGGCCCCACTGCACCAGGGTGGAATCTTGGTCACCGATCGGTACGCCGTCCGCGTCTACCAAATCACCCAGCACCTGATCATAGGTGCGGTTTTCCTTTAGGATATAAATGACGTGCTGCACTCCCTTGCTCACGGCCGCCATGATCTGCGCGTCGCTAGAACTTTCCGTGGTGGAGAAACGATTGTTCTGTGCGACCTGTGCGGTGAGCGATGGCAGTTGTTCGGCACTGGGAATTGGGAAGCTCTGTAGCCCTGCCTTGGTCCGCTCCGGATTGTACTGATTCGTGGGAAAGCAATCCGGCACAAAGGACGTCGGACCATAGCCGTAGCACCAATCGGGATTCGGGCCCGTCGGCGATTTGGCATTGGCAACGTACATCCAAGTGCCAGTAGCGTTGGTGCTCACCGAGTTGGGGTACCACCCTGTAGGTATCAGGCCAATGACGGAGTCGCCCGAGTTTGTTCCCGTGAGCTGAACCACCGCAATATCATTCAAGTTTCCATTGGTGACATAGAGCTGCGTTTCATTGAGTGAAAGCGCGAGACTGTTGGTATTCGAGCCCATGTAGATGGGGTTGGAGATCGCGCTGTTCGAATCCGAATAGTAGAACGAGGAAGGCAGTAGTCCCGCGGGCGCGAGCACCGGAATGGTTTCGATCACCGTGTTGACGGTCATGTAGTGTTTGGGATCCGGGTTGATGTCGATGACGTCGACGGTGTCGCTCTGATCTTCGGCGACATACAAAAGTGTCTGCGCTTTGTTCGGCATCATCTTGTTGGGCTGGCCCTTCACGGGAATGCGCGCGGTGACTTGGAGCGGTTGACCATTCGCGGAGCTGAGTGGGACCACGTCGATTTCGCGATCACGAATACTCGATACGTACGCGACCGCGTTCGGTTCGCGGCCGGCAACAACTACCCAGAACGGATATTCGCCTCCCGGCAGTCCCGGCGCGGCCGCCGACGAGATCAGGCTCTTGCCGGGGCGCAGGTCCAGGTTTGTCACCGCCGGGCTACTTCCAGGAGAGACATTCTCGAGCGACCAGTTTCCATAGCCCCCGGTCAGAATCGAAATCGAATCGTTGTAGTAGTTCGCCACCACCATAGTCTGCCCTTTTTGCGAAAGAGCAATGCCGGCTGCACAGGGGTAAACACCCAAACCAACGCCGCTTGTGCCATGTCCCAGGGTTAGCTGCGGCACCATTTGCAGGGTGCTGGGATTCTGAACCAAATCCTCGGCCCAAAGTTGTGTCGTCGAGTTATAGGAGAAGATGTGCACATCGTCCTGGCTGCAACCGCTTACGTAGAAATGCGCCGTCGTGCCGTTGCTGGTGGGATCCCACGCAATGCCGAAATATGTCACCGGGACCTGCAAAACTTGTTTCTTGATGGGAGCGCCGCTCGAAATGTCGTATACGAACACGTATTCATTTGAATCCGGCAAGTAGAACGAAGTGAGTGAATCGCTTGCCTCTGTGAACACGCGGTTATACCCACTGGTCAGAACCAGCAGCGTGTTGCCATCCGGACTCACTGCGGTCGTAGCAGCATGCGTAGCCAGCCATGCCGGGTTGTCGGCCAGGTCGGGGTTGAGTTGCTGGAATTGCGTGCCGGACGGCGCTAGTGGAGTAATCGTTTGGTCCATGTTGGGGATGAACTGGGACCATGGAGCCACAGCGTCCACCGTGATGCTCACTTTTGCCACAGCATTGGCGGTCCCGGTAAATGCGGTAACCGTGTACGTCTCGGTTGACGCGACCGCCGACGGAGTTCCGCTGATCGTTCCCGAACCGCCGTCCATACTTAGTCCTGGTGGCAACTCGGGGCTCACCGTATAAGAGCCCGCTACTCCATTGCTCAGCGTCAGTGGTGTAGTTGCTTGGCCTACGGTGTACACCACGCTGCTGGGCGCGTACGTCATAGTCGTTGCCAGACTATCCACCGTGATTGTCACTGTCGCTATAGTGCTCCCAAACGCATTGGCGGCCGTGATTGTGCAAGCGGAAGCCGCTGCTGTCGCTGTCGGAGTCCCGGTGATCACGCCAGTTGTTTGGTCCAACGCCAGCCCCGGCGGAAGGCCTGGGCTCACGGAGTATGAGGTCGCCTGACCGCCGGTGTTGCTCGGAATGTTTCCCTGAATCGCTTCACCCGCGGTGTAAACCGCGGGGTTGCTGCTGTAAGTCAGATTCGAAGGCGCGGCGTTGGCCACGGTGATCGTCAGCGTGGCGCTGGCGCTGCCGCCTGAGTTGTAGGCCGTAATGGTGTAGCTCGTCTGTGGCGTGGCGACTGTAGGTATTCCGCTGATCACTCCCGTTGTGGCGTCCAGGCTAAGACCCCAAGGAAGCGTGGGAATCACAGTGTACAAGATGGCAGCGCCACGCGTACTGGTAGGCGTGTTTGCCGTGATGGGCGCGCCCACGTTGTAGAGAGCCGGATTGGTCGAGTACGCCACGCCTGCGGGAGCGGCGGCGTTTACTGTTATGGAAAGCGTTGCGTTTACACTGCCCGCTGCATTCGATGCGGTTACGACATAGTTTTTTGCGGAGTTCACTTGCGTCGGCGTTCCGCTGATCACGCCGGTGCCACTGCTGAGGCTCAATCCTGGCGGGAGACTTGGATTCACGCTGTACGAGTTCACTGCGCCGCCGCTGCTGGTCGGGATGTTCGGGGAGATGGGCGTTTCCACCTGGTACGCTGTGGCGGGCGTGCTGTACGTCAGTCCCGTTGGCGGCTGAAGCGCGGGTGTTGGGGCCGGGGTGCTGCCTCCACCGCACCCGCACATCGAAACAAACACGGCCATCAGAAAGGCAGACGTCCATTGTGTCGATCGCATCAAAGCACTCCAGTTGGTTTGTTATCGCCGCCGTGTCCTTGGGCGGCCGTCCGTGATGCCGGAGCGAGGCAACCGTATCCCGATTGCTCAGCAGATCGGCGTATGAAGCCTTGAAGCCCAGAAAAAGACGAGCAGATTGTGGGCCAACCAAAGCCGACGGAAAAGCGCCGACCATACAATGCGAACGGCTCAACCTTGTGCGTTGCGTTAACCGGAAGCGATGCGCAGATTTGAGTACACTCCGGCTGAAGATTGTAAAGTCCCGTGCTGCGGTTGAGAGGGAGGGCGGAAAGCCCGTAGTGTCCTAATTTGGCGTCCTAAATCTGGAATTAGGGCACGACCGAAAACCGCACATGGTCACTGCCTCCCGTCAGAATCGCAGTAACTACACGTTCTTATTCGCGCCGCCTCAACTTGGCCCCGGACGTGCCGTTGAAAGCAGTGTGGAGGCGTGTCGTTAACAATGCGACGCGTCAGCGCCGTTGCCATTTGTCCAGGGCCGTGCGGCTGTTTCGAATCCCCTCCAAGGAAGAGAGATTATGGCCAAGATTTCGCGGTGCTTGTGGTTGCCTTTAGTAATGTTGGGTGTTTTACCGATGTTGGGATGCGGCGATTCGAACGCGCCGGCTCCGGATTCGAGCGTATATCAAGTGGTAACAGTCTCGGACCTTCACTTCAATCCGCTCTACGACCCAACCTTGTATTCCTCGCTGGTCGCAGCCGATCCCAGCCAATGGGCCGGCATTTTTCTGAAGTCCCAGGTACAGACTCCAACGGGAGCCGGAACGGATACCAACTATCCTTTGCTGGTGCTCACACTAAAGGATATGAGGCAGCATATGGGAGCCAGTCCGGTCGTTCTTTTTACGGGTGACATGCTGGGCCACTACATACCGGAGAACTTTTCCTGTGCGTACAATAACGTGAAGCCGAAGCTGCCCCCGGCGAATTGCCCCCCTCTCTCCCAAACGGAGACTGCGGCAATGCAGCAATTCACCGACAAAACGTTTGCCTTTGTGGCCGCGGAGATCCGGAGATCGGTGGGCAACGCTCCGGTAATCTACGTGCCCGGGAATATCGATACTTACCAAGTGGCGGGAATGGGACCGGACAGCAACTTTCTGACGAACAACGCCGCCACCGTCTACAACCAGCTTTTGAACGGCAGCGTGGACCAACAGACATTCTTGAGCACCTTCACGAGCGACGGATACTATTCGGCCGAGCCACTGGGATCGCAGTTGCGGGTAATCGGGTTGAATTCCAATTCGTTTGTGGCCAACGCGCCAAGCAGCACCGAGGCTGGGACGGAGATCGGATGGCTGAATTCGCAACTCGCCTCTGCACAGAGTGCCGGACAGAAGGTGTGGATCTTGATGCATGTGCCACCGGGGGCAAATTCCCAGGGCATGGCGGGCGATACACCAGGTCAACTGGACGAAGACAACGTCTCCATGAATTGGGACCCGAAACTCCAGGCGTGGTTCATGAACACGCTGGAGAAGTACCCAAGCGTGGTCACTCTGATGCTCGCCGGGCATACGCACATGGACGAATTCCGCATCTTGCCGTCGGGCAATGTTCTCGAGCAGTTGCCGGGCATCAGTCCATGTTTTGGGAACAACCCTGCCTACAAAGTTTTGACGATCACCCGAGGCTCGTTTTTCCCGACAGATTACCAATCGTTCAGCTACGACCTGTCGGCCGCGCCGCCGGCGCAGTTCCAAAGCCTCTATCAGTTCTCGACTGCTTACGGTTCGCTTGGTACGCTCGACTCTTCATTGCAACAGTTGTATCCGCAGTTGCTGAGCGGCGGAAGCGAGCGTAACAACTACACCTATTACTATGCTGCGGGAAGCACCGCCAAAAACACCGAGAGCAGCGCGCCGTGGAATCCCATCAACACCGGGAACTGGCCGATCTTTTCCTGCACCATCGGTCAAGTGGATGAGCCGGAGTATATCGCCTGTGTGGACACCTACTGAGGTGCAAGCAGCGGGGGCACGCAATCCTATTCGGGGATGTCACCTACTACTTCAGCAGGCCCTTAGCGCCCGCCGATGCGGCCGACAGGATGCGAGGAGAAGCGGTCTACGCAGCCTGACTGGGACCTATTCGTTAAATCTACGTCTCCGGCAAAGATGAAAACGGGGAACAGGAGAAGTTTCCCAGCCTTCTAGACCCAAGCCTTCTAGACCCAACCTTAAGTTCCCTTCCTGTATGTCGTTGATTTCAAGGGCATCCGTCGCAGATGGGATTTCCGGGAAACAGGCCAAAGGGAAATGGCTCCCGCAGTTGCTGTCCCGTCCACTCCGCGGTCAGGCGGGCGGTCACATTGAAGCCTAGCCATCTGATCTGAGTGTAACAATGTTACATTCAGATCATGGTAACCGGCTGGATCATAGTCTGTCTGATGTTCTTGCTTGGGTTCGTTTTCGAATTCCAGAAACTCCGACGAGCCTAAATGCCTTATCACGAGGTAATGGCATCAACCCTGGCGCGACGGCGCTTCCCGACAACGCGTCAGCCCTTCACTCTCCGCTAGCGAGGCGGAAACTTCCGATTAGCCGACATCACCCGTTATCACTTAGAGGAAAGTTTACTGAGGTGCGAACTGCCTTGCCCTCGGTTCCCTTTCCGTTTCTGTAACGCTTGTCGAAGGAGATATTCGACCTGACCATTAACGCTGCGCAATTCGTCTTGCGCCCAGGCTTCCAGTTCGGCCCAGAGCTTAGGGTCAATACGAAGTAGAAAAGGCTTTCGGTCCATCAGCCTTACCGTTCAGCTGTACAGCGTGCCGGTATTCAGCACTAGATGGACTTCGGACTCACCGCAGACCACGACCATAAGATTGCTGACCATAGCGGCCTTCCGCTCGTCATCAACTTTCACCGAACAGCTCAAAAACACCTCAATTGTCACCTAAACAATCGTGCAGCATGTTGGGTTCATTCGCTCACTTCTTCACTTTTTGTGGCAGGCTTTGCAACGCGGCAGCTTTCGTCTCTTCTTCAACCTCGACGTAGTGTTTGAGAGTCACTTCGGACCCGGAGCCGTGACGGAGTACCTTGGCAACGGTTTCGATTGGTGTCCCGTTGTTGTACAACCGCGTACCTAGACCACGCCGGAACGCATGGAACCCGTGCCACTCGACGCCCGTGCCTTTCAACGCTTCTTTGATTCGCTTCGAGCCGATTGCTGCCAAGTCGATCGGGAAAACACGCGGACCCTCAAAGACCCACGTCGTACCGGGATTCTGCTTGCGATGCTTCCTCAGTTCGGAAACCACGTTCGGCAACAGATGCACAGAGGCGGCGCGGTGCTCCGTCTTCGTATCGATGACTTCCTTGTGCCACACAGTCCGCACAACATTCAATTGGCTGCTATCGAAGTCGATGTCTCCCCACTTCAATCCGCGAAGTTCTGCCAACGAAAGGCCTGTCCACGCGGCAACCACGACCGCGCACCGTGCCACACCATCCACCACGTCCGTAATTTTCTCAACTTCCTTCAACGTGTACTTGTGAGTCTTCCCCGCTCGCTTGCCTTCTGGAATCTCGACGCCGTCTGTTGGGTTCGGGCCTTGTAGCGTTCCGCTCCTTCGAGCGTGGGTGAAGATCGCCGACAACACCGAATTGATGTTCAAAAACGACTGATGGGAGAGTTCTTCTTGTTCATCGATGCGGTACAAGATGCGCTGCATATCGGCAGTCGTACACGCCGTGAGCCTGAGTCCACCGATGCGCGGCTGGATTTGTTTGGTGTAGAGGTTGAAGTAGCCCTTGTACGTGGACGGCTTCCTTTTCGTCTTGATGTTCGGGAAGTACGCCGCCTCCGCGTACTGTTGCAGCGTCATAGGTCCGTTGACCTCCCGCCCTTGATTCAATGGGTCCATTATTTCGTCCGCCAGTGGACGGACACTGCGCTTCGTGCGATATTGGTCGTTGTAGTCGGCCAGCTTGCGCGAGACCTGCTTACCAGCCACACGGTAGCGGACGTGCCATGCGCCATTGGCTTGGTAAATGTATCCCTTCTGCATGAGGAAAGTTTACTGAGCTGAAGGCAAATGTGCAACAAAATGTGCAACACTTGTTTCCACAAGTGCAATAGAATCACTGCGGAGGAGTGGCAGAGTGGTTAAATGCGGCGGTCTTGAAAACCGTTAGACTCGAAAGGGTCTCGGGGGTTCGAATCCCTCCTCCTCCGCCATGTCTCAGAACACCAATAAAAATGCGGCGATTTGAACCGTGCTACTAGTTTTTCGCTGAGCCCTATTATTTGGAATGGCCAAATGAGAAGTGACCGCATAAACATTGGTGATTTCCACACTGTGAAAACTGCTTGGAAATCGGCGACCAAAGCGCATCTTTATCACGAAAACCCTGCAGATTGCCATTCAGTATGGTTGGCCTTTTCATTCAGCGAAGAACCAAAGTTCGAGATAAACATCTTAGCAACCGAGGGCCGGTATTCGGGCCTAACCACCTGACCTCACTTCGGCGAATTGCGGGTTTTCCAGCCAAGTGGGCTCAAGACCTCGAATACCTCCAGAATAGCTCCACACTAGCGGACTTTCCGGTACTAATCTCCTCGATGAGTGGATTGGTTCCGTCAACTTGATTTGGCCCCTTTTGATCTTTTCATTTGGCCCCACCCCTCCTGATCAATCAACTCCCTCACGCCGGTCGGAGCGAAGCCCTGCGTCACCCGGAGGGTGACGCGCTTAGGGCGAAGCGCAGAACGGGGTGAGGGTGAATTTCTAAAACATCGTAGCCGGTAGAGAAAAAGGTCGCGCCAGCATCGCCTAGGAACGACGATCGCCAACTCGCTCGACCCATAGCATCCCCGTTTTCAGAGTAGCTCGCCGCCCGTTGCCTCATCCCTTGCCGCCTTTTTTCTTATTAAGCGTTCTGCGGAAACGATATGACTCCGTGCCCGTCTCGATGATGTGTGCCTGGTCGGTCAGTCGGTCCAACATGGCCTTGCACAACCTGGCGTTTGGAAACATGGTGGTCCACTCCGAAAACGGTAGATTCGTCGTGACGATTACCGCCGCTCTCTCGGCTCGTCCAGAGATGATCTGGAACAACAGCTCGGCGGCGGCTTCCGGCATCGCCACGTACGCCATCTCGTCGATCACGATCAATTCATAGCGCATCCACCGGTTGGTCACGCGATTGAGTTCGCTCTTGTTCTTGGCCTCCGTCAGTTCGTTCACCAACTGCGCCGCCGTCGTGAACCGTACCCGTTTTCTCTGACGACAGGCAGCTATCGCTAGCCCCGTCGCCATGTGGGTTTTACCCGTTCCGGTTTCCCCAAGAAAAATAACCGGCTCGCTTCGACTCAAGTAACCGCCTTCTGCGAGGTTCCGGATCTGCGCCGCAGGTAGGTGGGGCGCATCGGAGAAGGCAAAGTCCTCCAGTGTTTTTACCTTGGGGAAATGAGCTTCCTTGATCCGCCACGCTACAGCGTGCTGATGGCGATCTTCCACTTCCGCTCCGAGCAGCGCTTCCAGATAACTCAGATGCCCCTGCTTCTGCTTGACGGCTTCTTCGGCCATCGACAGAAACTGTCCACCCACCGTCGCGAGCTTTAGGTCTTTGGCATACTGCCGAATCGTCGCCTGTTGCACAGCCACCGTTGCGACACTCATTGAATCACCTCGCTGCCGGAATAGTTCTCCAGCAACTGGTCGTAGTTCCTGGTGGTCGGTTGTGGTCGGTCATACACTCGTAAAGCACCCACCTCGACCGCCTCACTAGGTTCTCGTTTCCTGTTTCGTTCCGCATCCAACAGCAGGCGCACGGCTTCGACATCGAAACAATTCATCTCCAGAGCCTTTTCAATCACCGCCTGCAGCCGTGGGTAGCCGTGCTGCCGGCCCAGCAAGAGCACGTCGATCATGGCCCGTGTCCCTGGCTGCCGGCCTCTGCGTTGCTTCAGCATCTCCCAGAAGCGATCAAAACTAGCCGGCCAACGCCCTTGGGCCCGCCATTGCTCGAGCGGTGTCGAACCCGCAAACGCTCCGGGCTTCTTCGTCAGTGCTTCCAGGTAGTGCTCCAAGTTGAGCACTTTCTGCTGTCGGTTGAAGCAGCGATCGTGCCGCGCCACACGCTCTCCTTGGTGCCAAATCTCCACGTAGGAGGAATGCACCTTGGTGGCCTGCACTTCCACGCCCACGGGCAGAGGAACGGAGTAGAAGTTGGTCAGTACCTTCACGCAGCCGCTGGCGTTCACATGCGGAAAGTGAATCGCGGCCAGATCAAAACCTTCTTCCGCCAGTGCCTGCAGGTGTTCTCGCTCCAGATTCATGCCTGCACCAACCGTCTGGGCCCGTTCGCCGATCAAACGCTGCTCATCCTGCCTGGATGCTTCCAGCAAAAACACGTTCAACGCTTCCCAACTGGCAACCTGAGGAACCGGCACCATGTGGTTCCGCCGAAAGTATCCGCCTTCTCCTTCCACGCCACCCTTCTCGTGGCCTTCCGCCGGGGTACAGAACTCCGACTGGAAACCCCAATGCGATCGGAAGGCCAGGAATCGCATGGTCTCCTCTCGCTGGTGCCCTCGCAAAATCTTCCTCACTGCACTCTTAAGGTTGTCGTACCTTAAGACGGTAAATACTCCACCGAAATAAAGAAATGCTCGTTCATGCGCTTCGAGAAACGCTTGTTGGCTGGCGTGCGGGAAGGCGCAATGGAACGCTCCTCCACTGGCCATGCTGCGCATGCAAAATACGTAGGCCAGCTCTCGCTCTCCGCAGATATCCGCGTACGCTTCATACCAGTCCACCTGCGCTTCTCCGCCCCAAACGTAGGACTGTGGAACGAACGTCTCGCGGTGAATCATCGCTAGCTCGATCTTCCGTTCGCGAACGTGGCGTCGTATCGTGGACTCGGCCACTTTCACTTCCGGCATCTCCGCTCGGATCCGGCACCAGATCCGATGTGCGGTGTGCCGCTGCTTCCGGGGAGCCTGCTTGTCCGCTTCCAGAACCGCATCGATGAAGGCCATCGCCGGTTCCAGCTTCGGTCTCTCTCGTACTGGCGTTTTGCGCTCTACTGGAACAGCGCTGAGCACCGCCTCGCGCACCATCCGCCGATGAATCCCCAACTTCTTGGCGATCCCTCGAATCGTTCCACCACCATGCTCGTACTCCCGTCGGATCTTCTCGAATAGCTCCACCTTGGCTCTCCTATCCACCCGGCCCTCCCTTGGGGCGGTTAAGCCCGAAGCAGAGTCCACGGTATATGGTTTTCAGTAGGGTGGGGCCAAATCAAAGTATCGAATGGGGCCAATTCAGAGTATCGAAATCATGGATCGCGTGAGGTCGTAGCAAGCCATTTGGCAAAGTTCACTCCAACGGGCCGGCAATACATCGAGAACTGGTTCCACGGCAATCCGCATCACCCGGTCCCTGATGCCAAGGCCTCCGCCGTAACGGCACGCGCTCCTGCACAGGTTGCGGTAGCACTCTAATCGTCCCAAGGAAGCCTATTTGTTAAACCATGCACCCAGCTGCGATACGCGGCGCATGGGCAAGCATAAATTAGCGCAGGTGTCAGGGTTCAGAGAATCAGGAAACAGAAATCGGGAACTCCAAAATCCACACTTGACATCGACGGATAATTCACTACCATATGGTTGTGGATAGGTTAGATACAACATTTGCGGCTCTGTCTGATCCAACCCGCCGGGCGATGATCGAACGACTCTCCCATGGGCCTGCCTCTGTGCATGGATTGACGGAACCGTTTGCACTCTCGCAGCAGATGATTTCAAAACATATTGCCTACCTAGTGCGGGCGCGGATTGTGATCAAGACGAAGCGTGGAAGAGAGAGCGTGTGCACGCTTAGGCCGGAGGCGATAAAGACAGTCAGCGACTGGGCGATTAGCTATCGCCAATTCTGGGAAGAGAGTTTCGACAAGTTGGATGTGGTTGTGAATCAAATGAAAAAAGTGGAGGTCAGAAATGACAAAAAACACGGTTAAGGAGAAAGAGCGGATGGTGGTCACCAGAGTTTTTGACGCTCCACGCGCATTGGTTTGGAAGGCGTGGACAGACCCGCAATATGTGATGCAGTGGTGGGGGCCGAAGGGTTTTACTGCGCCTTTTTGCAAGATTGATTTTCGCGTGGGAGGAAAATTTCTCTGCTGCATGAGATCGCCGGACGGCCAAGAGGGCTGGAATGGCGGGGAATATCACGAGATTGTTCTGCACGAGAAGATCGTTTACTCCATGTACTTTGCCGACTCGAAGGGAAACAAGATCGATCCTGCGCAGTATGGAATAGAACATGAGGCCATAGACGATGCGCACGACGTGGTTATTTTTGAGGATTTTGGAAACGGCCAGACGAAAGTCACCTTGATTGGAAATGAAACCATGGAGAACGCAAAGAACAGCGGGCAACTCGAGGGCTGGAATCAGACACTCGATAAAGTTGCCGCAGTTGTTGCGGGGCTAGCGCAGGCGAAATAAGAAGTTGAAGTTTTGATTATCGTCGTGCGCGAGATAACGCTAAGGCTGGCGGCGGAGGCTTAGTTAGCTCAAACAGTATCTGACGCTGCTTTTCAGCCGCCAGTTCGGCGCGACGTGAGGACGATATGCTCAGACGCGATTTCCTGAAGACGGTCACAGCGACCGCAGTGCTGACTGCGACCCTTCCCGTTCAAGCCAAGGAGACCCCCACCATGTCGAATGCGAATTTTGCCGACGTCAATGGCCAGCATATCTTTTACAGCGTGCATGGCGCCGGCAAGCCGCTCATTCTTCTTCACGGGGGCATCAACCCAGACAGCTTCGGGAGCAATCTGGCCGAACTGGCCAAGGGCCGGCAGGTGATCGCCGTCCATCTTCAGGCGCATGGGCGCACGCCAGACACCGACAGACCACTGCGCTGTGAAACGCTGGGCGACGACGTTGCCGCTCTGATCGGCCATCTGAACCTCGGCAAGGCCGACGTAATGGGCTACTCGCTGGGCGCCTTCGTCGCGCTGCAGACCGCCATCCGCAATCCGGACGTGGTCGACCGGCTCGTGCTCGTGTCCGGGACGATGCGGCGGGACGGCTCTTATCCGGAGGTGGTGGCGGCCTTCAATCAGTTGGAGGCCAACGCTGCCATGCTCGGCGGTAGCGTCAAGGCATCGCCGTTAGGGCGGGCCTATCCCGATGTCGATTGGACGAACCTCTTCAGCAAGGTCGGTGACCTGACCAAACGCCCCTTCGACTGGAGCGCCGACGTCGCCAAGGTTCAGGCTCACACGCAGCTGGTCTTTGCCGACGCTGACTCCATTCGGCCCGAACACATGGTCGAGTTCTGGAAGGCGTTGGGAGGGGGCCAGCGCGATGCCGGGATCGATGGCTCACTGCGGCCCGCAAACCAGTTCGCAATCGTGCCGAACACCACCCACTACACGCTCGCCGTCGAGCCGATGCTGCCGGAGATCGTCGAGCGCTTCCTCGGAACCAAATAGAAAGCAGTCGGTCGCGGCGAATGACAATGTACGTTCACAGGCGTCCAGGGAGTCCTAACGCTGGACGAAACGGATTCGACCGATGCCCGCGTCGAGGTCTCGATTGAGGCGTCCTCAGTTAACACCCGCGACCCTCAGCGGGATGCACATCTGAAGAGTGCCGATTTTTTTGAGTTAGCACGGGCTTCTCGTCGCTTGGCCGAATAGTCGCATTTCCGGCTAAGTGATCCTTGGCTCAACTGTTGCCTTCAGGCCAATGCGCTCAGCGACCAATGTTTACCGAACCCAATATTAGTCCTGTGAAACACGCATGTGTTTACCGACAAACTCTCACCTGGACCAAAAGTCGCCCATTCGTTTGAGTAACTAGATTTCGAAATTGAGTCAATTTACCCTCCTTCGAGGCAGTCTAGGCTTGAATTGACTCACAATGAGAGCGAAAGTCATGCCTCTAATCTTGCTACTAGATTTGCTCGATTTCGAGCACGTCGAAACCATTTAAAACAATGGCGATAATTCACGTTCGAATTTCATGCTGAAAACAAGCGACATACCGACCCTCACCCACCACTCACCTCCGCATCCCCAACATAGGCTACAATCCCTGCTCCTCCGCCACTAAAACATCGCTGTAGTTACAGAGATTTCATTTCTGCTGCAGGAGAACGCTTGCGCGGCCTTTTTATCCCAACGGTGTTGAGAACCGTGAGGCTTGAAAGCAAAACCGCCCACGGTACTTGTCGCGACATCAGATGTGTGGAAGATGCTGCCACTTTTGCGTGTTTATTTGGGCCAGGTTGGGTGACCATGAGCACAGACGCGTAAACCTATGGCGCGAGACCATCAGGCTCCCTGGAGTCCTCCAATGGAAACCACACTTGTTCACCAGACCTTTCGGGGAGTTCCTTGTCGCCACTGCAACTGTCCGATTCGGCTGAGGGCGCCAATACTCAGCAGAGAATGCGCATTCAAGCTGGATGAAACGAACTTCACGCAGCAATTGTGCTCAAAGGTGTTTTCTCATCGTTGCAGGACTTGTGGCGAAGAATCCATCTATGCCTATAGTCAAATCCTAGAGTTTGAGGATGATTCTGCCCAAAACGAGCTTCCTTCTGGACAGGCCCGCTGAAAGGCTTTCATCATGTGTCGTACAAAGCAAAAAACGACATGAGGGGAGAAAACTAGCCTACGTTTTTGCAGTTTTTGTTTTTCTCATAAGCGTTCTCGTAGCGTTCTTGAGGTCATTTGGGAAATAGGCGGTCCGATATGCAAGTACAGCCTTCTTTAAGGACATTCAGCGTTCGATGTTACGCATGCAAGCGTGAAGTTAAGATGAGTACGCGGACTTGGGAGATAGACGCGAAGCGGGAAGCAGTCGACTGTTGGGGTGCCTGCCCTAACTGCGCAGCAGAGATTTTCGAGTTTACAGCGCAGCTTCCCCCAGAGAAATGTCTAGGACAGCGTGTGACTAACTCTCCATGCAACCAATCTAAGTCCTTCCATGAGAAGGCCGGTTAGTGTCAAGCCATTACTCTCTTTTCTCCTCTTTTTTCATTCCTCGAGTTTTCCGTAGAGAAATCTCACACCAGGATCGCCTAGCATCGACGATCGCCAGCGCCGTCGACCCACGGCATCCCCTGTTTTGACCCTTTCCTCAAACGGTCGGTAAGGGTCAGGCCGGTTCTTCCTTCTATCCCGCAGTTGTTCCCCGTTCGCTAAGCCCGCCCCTGTCGCCATCCTTCCATCCGCACTCTTTGGTGAGCGATATTCGCTCGGTGCCAGGTGGGTGTTCTCGTTCAGTAGGTGCTGCTACCTGATTGGCGTCCTCTCCTCCTACCTTTTGGGTGGGAGTCGGGCTCCAGGACCTAGTCGCAGTCACCTGGACTCGGCGGTCGAGCTCAGCTGTTCGGATTAAAACTCTTTAGGCCACGGCGCGCTTTGCTTTTTGACTATCGCGCAATGGTTCGTTGACCTCTCCGCTTACCCACAACCGATGGAGCAGTACTGCCCGCTTTCTTGCCACGGCAACCACCGCTCGCTTCTTGGCGTTTTTCCCTCCGCGCTCTGCAAGCTTCCGTCCCCATCGTCGCAGATCACTCTCTTCTCCAAAAGGTCCCAGGATGTAATGCGCTCCCTGCACCATCATCGTTCGCAGATACCGATCTCCTTCTTTGCTGATGCCCTTCTGTGGTTCACTCCCCCCGGAATTCCTGCGGCCAGATTGTAACCCCAGAAAGCAGCCTACCTGCCGGCTCTTCGGGAACCGATATGGGTCCTAGTGGCCGCGCGGCTTCAGGTTGGCGGGGGCTTTGCGTTCGCGGCGCAAAAAAAAAGAGCCCTCTCCCCGATCATCGGGGAGAGGGCC
This sequence comes from Candidatus Acidiferrales bacterium, assembly GCA_963709675.1. Taxonomy (GTDB): domain Bacteria; phylum Acidobacteriota; class Terriglobia; order Acidiferrales; family UBA7541; genus Acidiferrum. Next base: position 297,774 of record CAVPWW010000006.1, on the reverse strand, counting down.
GTTGTAGTCGGAACGTGTTTTAGTCATCGTCCACTTCCGTGTTGGTTGGCACGAAGTTCTTGAAGTCGCTCGCGGGGCGAACCGTCTTCTCACCGGGGAAGGGGATCTTAAACCCAGTGGCCTCGTACCAGTCGAAGTGGCTGACGGTGTCCGGGTCTAGGGAGTCGGGAACGTGATATCTGGCCGCGAAGACCTGCGCCTTCATGTTGAGCCAGCCAGCTCGCAGAGCTTTGACTTTGGGGCTATCCTTCAGGGCCGCGGACACGGTGCTGCAGGTGTTAAAGCTGGGGGGAATGTTCGACGGGGGCATATATCCCTCGACGCCGTAACACAGTGGGACCTTATTCGCCACGTGGTTCCACGGCAGGAAGTTGTTCGCAGGCGGGTTGTCGACGAAGAGCATCCTCATCGGCGAGGCTACGAGGTCGTTCTGGTTCATCGGCGTCAGACCGAGAATCTGCTCGATCGTGCGGGTCATGTTGACCTGCGTGTAGAAGGTGCTGTCTGCGACGACGCCTTCACCGATGCCATCTTTATTTACCTTCTGCTTGACGTAGGGGCTGACGATATAACCCGGGCTGCGGTGACCGTCCACGTGGTCGACGCCGTTCTGCGCGTCGTCTTCCTCGATGAAGATCGCTGAGTCTTTCCACACGCTGCTGTGACTGATGATGTCGACAACGCGCCCAACGGCGAGGTCGTTATCGGCCTGTTCGGCTGTCGCGTTCGGCGGGCCGGTAGTGTGGTCGCTCATGATCCATAGGAATTCCAACTGGGGCACCGTACCCGCGGCCACGTCCTTGGCGAAGTCCTGCTTCCAGACATCGACCCGGTACTGATCGGGGATGCCCAAATCGAATTGCGGGTAGTTTTGGACCGTGATCTTGTACAGATTCGGGAGTGGGGTGACCGAGCCGATGACGTTGTAGTACTTGAGCTGCGACTCCTTGCCATTCTCATATTCCAGTGTGTCGTTGTAGAACTGGGTCCAGCTTGGCTCGCAACTGTCCGTGACAACGAAGGGCAGCTCCACCGCCTTGCCGGGGCCGTTATAAGAATTAGCCTGGGTATAATGACTCGGCGTGCAACCCGGCACGGTGAACGTATTGTACTCGATGTACTCGCCGTAGTTCTTCACCTTGATGCCGGCCGCGGCCGCCACATCCCACAGGTGGCCCTTCGTCTGATAAGCAATTGCATCACCGCCGTTGGAGGGATAGTCGCGGAGCCAGTCGGGTGATTGGATGTCGTCAGCGTAGGGTGCCATGGCCTGCGTGATCCAGTTGTGACCGTCGGCCGACTGCCGGCTCGGGTCGTAGAAGTTGTCCAGGAGCGGGAAGCGCTGCACCAGCGTGTGCGCGTTGGGCGTTACGACGGGATATTCGGCGTAGGTCGAGTCGTCGCCGAACACTGCCAGGGACGGGTCGCCGTTGCCTTCGGCCACGTCGCCCAATATCTGATCGTAGGTGCGGTTTTCACGGATGATCACGAAGATGTGCTTGATCAGAGAAGGATCGCCGATCTTCTCCGGGATGGCGACCGGCTTGGCCCACTGATTTCCTCCGGAGGCGGACTGGATGTTTTCCCACAGATCCCAGTGGTTGTTGTGGAAGACCTGCTCTGTCATCGCCCACAAGGCGGGGAAGCTCGGCACGGGGACGATGCTGACAGTGCCAAGGTCGTGGTGCGTGTTGAAGGAGTGTACGTCGTAGTATTTTGCGTACGAATTTTCGGGAGTATTCGTCGGAGGGGGCGCCACGTCGAAACCCGTGGTGCCGATGCCCTTGTCGTTGGCAACGAGCAGCGCGTCGTCGGCAGAATCCAGCACAACCGAGCTCGGCGCATAGCCGACCGGGATCACGCCAAGGACGGGGTTCCACACGTCCGGTGCGAGGTCCACCACCGCGATTGCGTTGGCATTATAAAGAGCGACGTAGGCGACGTTGTTCTTGGCATCGAGGGCGATCGAGTTCGGTCCCGCGCCGTAGGCCGGGTTGGGTTCGCCAGGTACGCCGATGGGCAGCCCCAGGTCGATCGTCCGCACTACTTGATTGCAGCTGGTGTCGATCACCGAGATGGTGTCGTCATAGGTATTGGCGACCAGCAGGTTCTTGCCCCATAAGGCCATGCCAGTCGGGTGCAGGCCGGTCGAGATAGTGTCGGTGACCGTAAACGTGGCCAGGTTGACTACGGAAACCGTGCCTGTGGAGGTGGAGCCAGTCGGATACTGGGCGACGACCGGGGTGCCGTTGGAGTATTCGTGGAAGTCGCTGGCGGTAGCAATCCGTCCGGCCTCGTTGGAGACATAGGCGGTCTTACCATCCGGCGAAATCACGACGCTGTGCGGAACGTTGCCGACGCGGATCTCCGCAACCCTTGCCGGGGTCTCGCCGCCCAGGTCGATCTTGGCCAGCGTATCGTTGTTATCGAGAACGACGTAAGCAGTCTTGCCATTCGCAGAGACGGCGATGCCCATAGGATAGGAGGTTAATACCCCATCGGAGAACATCGAGACGCTGAAGCCGCATGGGATATTGAAGCTACCGGTAGTCCCCCCGGGGCTCTTTGGGAAGCAAGTGACGTTGTCCAGATAGCCCTCGGCGTTGACGGCCATCGGAACGGATACCTGGGCATAGTCTGAGAGCAGGCCGGTCGTCGGGTGGACCTTGGCGATGGCAACGAAGGCACCCTGTTTCAAGGTGCCGTAGAAGGAGTTTCCGTCCTGGCTGAACAGCAGATACTTGCCATCCGGGGTGTAGGTGATGCCAAGGGTGCTGCCGTCTGAATCTGTGCTGGCAGCTGCAGAGTAGGTCTGCAGGACAGCGCCGGTCTGGGTGTCGAAAATCGAGACGGCCTGCGGGGCGCCCATTTGAAGGACGGCGGCGGTGTGCGTTTTGGTATTCGGGTTGAGCGCGACGGCCTTGGCGCGGGTGGTGATGCCGAGGTAGACCTGGGTGCCGGCCGGGGTGATGATCTGGCCATCACTGACGACCCACGGTTTCGCCAACGTCGACGGATAGTCCGGGCCCTGCGACGCGTTCTTGTTCTCGCCTACCTGGTAGTTCGGGAACGGTACCGACTGAGCAGCGGCTACGCCCGCAAAACCCAGCCCCACCAGCAGCAGGCCGGCGAGCGGACGTAGAAGATTAATCCTCGAATTGCTTCGAGGCGATTTTTGGAACATACGGTTCTCCTCTTTCCTTCCGTGGATTTCATTTAGTCAGGGACTTGGATTCCCTGAGGTATGCGAAGCTAGCAGCGGAGCGCAAACAGCAACATGACAGGCGGCTTACATTTTTGTCATCTTGCCGCGGCTATCGGCATGCGCAGCGTGACCCGAGTGCCGTGCCCGGGCTGGCTCTGAATTTCAGCATTTCCATTGTGAAGGGCCATGATGCTCTGCACGATGGCCAAGCCCAGGCCAGTGCCACCCGAGGCTTGAGATCGGGACTGATCGACGCGGAAAAACCGATCGAAGACTTTCGGTAGGGCGTCCGGCGGAATGCCGACACCTGTGTCGGAAACTTCGATGCGAACGGAGTCTGCTTCGGCGTTGGCTCGCAGCACTACCGATCCGCCCCGCGGAGTGTGCGCAACCGCGTTTGCCACCAGGTTGCCCACTGCTCGCTGCACCAGCATGCGGTCCAGTTCCGCGGTTACCGGCTTGTCGCCATTCGCTGTCGTCAACGAAATTCCGCCTTCGGCCGCCGCACCCTCATAGTATTCCCGCACACTACTCAGCAACTCGCCTACGTCCACACGCGCCCAATGCAAATGCCCCAATGGGCTCTCGGCGCGAGCCAGAAACAGAAGATCACTGATGAGGTTCGAGAGGCGCACGGTCTCTTCCAAGCAAGACCCGAGCACTTCCCGGTATTCATCGACAGTGCGCGCGCGCGCCAGGGCGACTTCCGCCTCTCCACGAATGTTATTCACGGGCGTGCGCAGATCGTGGGCAATATCGGCGGAGAATCGGGAAATGCGATCGAAAGACTCTTCCAGACGGTCCAGCATTTGATTGAAGGTGCCGGCAAGGGATGCTAGTTCCGACGGATATCCTTCCGGCTGAATGCGCTCGTGTAAATTAGTAGAGCTGATGTGCTGGGCCGTGGTCGCGATTTCTTCTACGCGCCGAATACCCTGGCGCGCAATTTGGTAACCTACTAAGGGAAAAATCGCTAACGACCCGGCCAGGATTGTCCAGAACCAACGGCGGTAACGCGCCAGCAGCGCTTCTTTCTGCGAAACGTCAATAGCAATCTGGATGGTATCGCTTTGTGTGGGCGGCGAGCCCGCGGGTACGGTCGTGGTAGTTACCCGAAAAACCCGCCCGTTCTTACCCTTCATGGGAAGGGCGTGCCTGGACAGCGAGTGCGTTTCACTGGGAAATTTCTCGAGATCCAGTTGGTCGCTCATCCCAGGAGTGGCCATCACTGGAGTGTTCCGCTCGTCCAGCAAGCGAATATAGAACTGTTCGTATTGGCGTGCGGCCGATTCCAATTCCACTTCTTCGCGGAGATTGTCCCAATCATTCGGGCGGTCACGCAGCATGGTGCGGATGACATTGATTTTGTCAGATAGGAATAGATCCGTGCTTCTTTCGAGTTCCGCAACAAGCACAAGATAAAGACTGGCGGTAGCGACAACGACCATGAGCAAGCCGGCCAGTGCATAGCCTGCCGTCAAGCGAAATGTCAGAGTTCCAGACCGGAATGAGAGTCGCGCAAGTCTACTGATCGGATTCCATGACATAACCGGCGCCCCGAATAGTGCGGATCAGTTTCAGGGAGAAAGGATCGTCAACTTTTGCACGCAAGCGGCGAACATTTACGTCGATGACATTGGTATCGCTGTCGAAATTCATGTCCCAAACCGATTCGGCAATCAGCGTTCTCGAAAGCACCTCACCCGCACGTCGCGCGAGTAGCGTCAACAGAAGAAACTCTTTGGATGTCAATTCCAACCGTTGCCCCGCGCGCGTGGCGCGTTGCCGCAATAGATCGATTTCCAGGTCAGCCATGCGGATTGTTTCCGGCTGGCGGCCAGGTCCGCGTCGGAGGAGCGATCGCACCCGCGCCAGCAGTTCTGAGAAGGCGAATGGCTTCACGAGATAGTCATCGGCGCCCAGATCAAAACCTCGCACCCGCTCGTGCACAGCATCACGCGCCGTTAAAAAGAGAACCAGCGATGGCCGGCCAGCTTGCCGCAAGCGGGTAAGGACCTGCCAACCATCGAGGCTCGGAATCATCACGTCCAGGATGATCAAATCGAAATCGAGCTCCTTCGCTAAATGCAAGCCTTCCAAACCGTCCCCTGCCACGTCGACCACAAAGCCAGCTTCCTCAAGTCCCTTCTTGAGGAACTTGGCGGTTTTCACCTCATCCTCAACGACTAAAATCTTCATAGGCAAATCGTGTCAGGCGCCAAGGCTGTCGCACTCTCAGCAGGGAGAACGAATTGACAATTGGCAGCCGTTGTCAACCTGATGCTCAGACTTGAAGGTGTAGGGAATCTTGCGGACGGCACCAACAGGAGATGATGTTCGCCCATAGATATCACGACGTCCTAACCTACATCGGAAGCGACCATGAACTTCAAACAAATGATTAGTCCTCTGCTGTTACTCGCATGTCACAAGAACATGAATGCTTCCCAAACAACGAGAGCTGAGCAGAGAATTTAGGGATGCGGCTTGCGCCGAGGCTATCGAGAACGAAAGTGTTTTCAATGATTTTAAAATTTTACTTATATGTAACAGAAACGTAGTGAAGCAACGATGTCATTTTTGTAATCATTGCGCGCCGCGCAGGTTCGCTCCCCGGCACAGCGTAGTCGACTACGCGGGTAATTACTACATTTTCGGCGTTTGGAAAATGGGAGAGCAATATGTCTCCATTGCTTCGTTCCTTCTTTCTGATTTTTCTACTTGGGAGCTTAACTGAAGCTTCGCTCCAGGCACAGAATGTGGTGCTCGCCGGGGCACTCAGCGGGCGCGTAGTGGACCAGCATCAAGCGGTGGTACCGGGAGCATCCGTTGCTGTGCGAAATATCGGCACCGGGGTCGAGACCGCGGCCGAGACAAACCGCTTGGGACTGTACCGATTCAGCGTGATGTCGCCAGGCTCCTACTCCGTGACGGTAAGGCTTACGGGATTTCATACGATGACTGGTCTTGTGCAAGTGCAAGTCGGCAACACAACAACACAGGACTTTGAACTACAGGTAGGCACCAACGGAGATACCGTCACGGTCGTCAGCACAACCCCGCTGCTGCGGCCGACGGAATCGTCGACCAGTTCGGTGATCCAGCGGTCTTTCATCGATCAGCTGCCTCTCAATGGGCGGAAATACACCGATTTAACGCAACTCGCGCCGAATACCAGCCCTGATGGCGACACTGGCCTGGTGAGCATTGCCGGACAACAAGGAGGAGAGGATTCCGGCTATGCGAATGGGAACGGCTCGACTTCGTTCACGGTGGACGGCACCAATGCAACGAGCAACTACTTTGGCGATATCCTGGGCCGCTATCGCATCCCGTACCTCTATGGGGAAAATGCAATCCAGGAGTTTCAGGTAGCAGTCAGCCCGTACTCTTCCATTTACGGGGGAGGCGAGGGCTTCATCAATACGGTGACCCGATCGGGCAGCAATGTTTTTCACGGCGAGGCGTTCTACTACAACCGGAACTCTGCGTTCGAAGCCAACGACGCCATCTCCAAACCTAATGGATTTCCGAAACCATCCGACAACCTCCAGCAATTTGGTGGAGGGTTGGGTGGGCCGGTCGTGCGCGACCGCCTGTGGTTTTTCGCCGATTATGAACAACAGCTTGAAAGTGACCCGATTTCCGTGATCAACCCGGCGTTGCAGATGACGCCGGAGAACGAAGTCAGTTTTCTGAGCACCAACTTTGGAATTCCCGCCGGGACAGTACTGCCTGCACCAAACGGGCCTCTGCCGCTGCCAGGAGGCAACAGCGCGCCGGATCCGACCAATCCCGCGTACCTGCAGCAAGTGGCCAATGCGGTGAACGCGCTCAACTCCAATCTTGGCGTCAAACCAAGAAAGCGCAATGACTCTGAAGCCATGGCGCGATTGGATTACCAGGCGACTTCCCGGGATGGCCTGTTCCTCAGCTTTAATGTGAACCACTTCAACTCGCCGGGCGGCGTCATCACCGATCCGACTGTGGGCGACTACGGGATACAAACGCTGGCCAATGCCTATGTGCATGACTTCCAAACCAGCGTGGGATGGACCCACTCCTTCTCGTCAAAGCTACTGAATGAATTCCATTTCGGCGCCTCGGACGACAACCAGATCTCCACACCCACCGGCCTGGCTTCCACTACGCCGACCATCCTATTGGATAGCCCAGCCGCGTTCACTCTCGGCAATGCACCGTTCTCGATTGGCAGGGTCTTCGAAAGGCAATGGTCAGTCGCTGACCGGGTCGACTACGTCATAGGCAAGCACACGCTGCAATTCGGATTTGATTGGAGCTGGGCCTGGGATGCCGATAACAATGATGGCGGCGCGGACCCGAATGCCGCCGTGGATTTAGGCTCGTTCCTCGGTAGCTATGAGTTTTCAAGCCTGGAAGCGTTCGCACTGGGACGCTACAACATATTTAGCCAAACATCGGGAAATCCAACCTTTTCGTTTGCGGTGCCGTATTACGGATTCTATGTGCAGGACACGTTCCGAGTTTTGCCGCAGTTAACCCTGGAGTTGGGCTTGCGCGAGGACTTCCAAGTATACCCACAGCCAAAGGAGAATCCGGAGTTCCCGCTCACTGGGCAATACCCCAACCAATACCAACGGCTGGCGCCGCGTTTGGGTTTCGCGTGGCAGCCCATCTCGAAGACAGTGGTCCGCGGAGGATTTGGGGAGTTCTTCAACAACATGAACGGGCTGAATTACCGCAATGCGGTGGTTTCCAACGGACTTGCTTCCCAACAGTCTTCGGTGAGCATCAGCTTCGCGGGTGGTAGGCCGAATCAACAACTGCCGACATTCCCGAACATATTGCAGAGCGATTCTTCGCTTTTTTCGGCTTCGGAAGATATTTCCCTGGTCTCACCGCAGTTTAGAGTGCCCTATGTGTCGGAGGCGAGTTTGCAGGTGGAGCGGGAGATTTTCGAGAACACGACTCTAAGTATCGGGACAATCTGGAATCGCGGCGTGCATTTGCTGTCCGGCGGTGCTTATGATTTGAACCTGAATCCATTGCACGGCACGACAACGTACATCGTGTGCCCTCCCGGAACGGCGACCGCACCATGCTCTGGACGAACAATTACACTCCCCAACATGGACAATGGTCTGCTCACCGAAGGCTACATTAATCCTAATTTGGGGCAGATCAACGAACTGATCAGCCCTGGACAGAATCAATATAATTCCTTGTTCGTTCAGTTGCAGCGGCGTATGTCCAAAGGACTCCTGATGCAATTCTCTTACACGTTTGCAAAAAGCCTGATGCGGAATGGCATGGATTTTAACAATCAGTTCGACTTTAGCAACACGGTTGGTCCATCCTTGTTGGACCAGAGGAACAACATTACCTTCGCGGCCGCCTATGAGCCCAACTTGGACCGACTCACCAGTTCACAGATGGGACGTGCTTCCCTTTCCGGTTGGACACTCAGCACGGTTATGAAGTTCTCCTCCGGACGTCCCTATGCTGGCTTGTTAGCTCCCGCCTGCACGAGTTCCACTCTCTCGTTCAGCAATTGTGGCGGTGCCAACGATAATCTGAATGACACCGCGTTCAACCAAGACACCGCGAATACCGCGGCAGGTATCAATGGCGCTGGCCCCACGCCAGGAATCGGCCTGAATTCATTCTCTGGGCCGTGGCTCGAAAGGATTGATTTGAAGCTGGCCCGAAGTTTTTCCATCAGGGAAGGCAAGCAGCTGCAGCTTCAGGTGGAAGTGTTCAATCTGTTCAATCACGCCAACTTTTATGTGCAGAACGGCGACGGAATCAATCAGCTCCAGTACAACCCCATTGGGACCAACTGCGGCGACGGACAATCTCCCAACCAGACCTGCTATTTGGTGCCCAACAATGGCTCAGGGAATTTCGGGACCCGTCAGGAAATCAGCCCTTACGGCCTTCCACGCGCATTCCAATTTTCATTACGTTTCGCGTTCTAGGACCCCTTTTCGACAAATGTGAATTCGTGCACTGTGTTTTTCACAACCCAGTCATCTGAAGAGGGCATCGCGAAAGCGAAGGCGTTCTGCAACGACATTCCACTACTGCTTGTCGTAGACAGCGTAACTGCTGATGCCTTTCCCCTTGGCATTACTTAACTTCACGTTGACGGTTCGGGTCTTACCGTCTTCCGATACGACAATTAGACCAGTCATGGTAATCTTGCCGCCCTTCTTGCCGGTTAAAGCCAGAGTGTGGTCGTTGAGCCTCTTATAGGCTCGGGTGTCGGACGCCGAGTCCCCGGTCACGGGGTAATCTTTGCCATCGAATTTTCCCGTCCATTCGTTATGTGAAGGTGCACCTTTGGCGTCGACGCCGTCCACTGTGACTTTCAAATTGTCGCCAGCAGCCGCGCACACAACGGTCGTATTTTTGGGGGTTCCGGGGCCAATTTGAGACTTGGCCTCATTCAGCTTCCAAGTGCCCATATTCATGTCCTGGCCACCGAAGCATACGCCGACGGCGGCCAACACTACTGCGAAGGTCAATGCGCCAGTTCTTGTTCTCATTTTCTCTCCTAAAGGCGGGTGGATATGGCCGGTGTGGAGATTAGCTGTCCTATCCTAAACAGATGATTAACCGCCCGGACGTTAATGTAATATTCATCAACTTGGACTCATCATCAACTAGACGCCCGCGCCGGCAATTAGAGGCAAATCGGATGAAACGCTTGGTTCCCATTCCGCTTGACAGCGCCGAGAAGTTGAAAAAGGAAAAGCAAACGCAAACGCGCCTGGGCTACCAATTCGTCTCAGTCAAACTCAAGGACGGTCGATACTTTGAACAAGCAGTCGCAAGCGAAGGCTGCATCATCCAAGTCAAGGGTCAGAAGGACATACCCTTCACAGAGGCCGAAGTGGATTCGGTCGAAATCAACGACAAGCCGTGGAACTTCAGGAGTCGGGTTGATAAGGACCACCCAAAGTGACGCTGTCAGAAGAAGGATTGGCCAGATTGACGAACCCATCGGCGTTTGAACCGAACAGGTCAGCCTGTTAAGGCGGAGTGGGCGCTCCGCCTGAAAAAACTAAGCGGTGGCAGGAACGGCCTTTCCATGGTCTTCGATATGCGTCTTCGCCGCTTCCGCAGCGTGATGCATTGCGTGTTCGTGGTGACCACGAGCTAAGTGCGCGTGATGCCCGGCCGTCTCGTGTCTACCTGCTTCGTGGTGCTTTGCCGCTTCCTTGTGGTGTCGTGCCGCGTGCTCGTGATGTTCCGCTGCCTTGAGATGATGCTCTGCTGCCTTCTTTGACATAAGTTTCCTCCCACTGGTTCCCAAGATGGCAACCAATTGAAATCCGCAACTGCAAATGAACTGTCACACTCGATTGTTGCTCAATTGTTAGTCTGGGATAACAGCCGCATCAATGACAAACGCTAGTACCGCCGTCAGAAAGCAAGTCAGTTTCCGGTTTCCGCGTTTTATCGGGACATGGGGGCATGAATGGTAAAGACGCTTGCCGGATCAATTCGAGGGGGTGAAATCGTCAGGGTCGCAAGCGACCCCGAACATTGGTTACATACACGCTTATCTAGCAATACCAGCGCCGTGATCGGTCACCGCGTGGCTTAAGTTGGCTACGCCCAATTCCGGCGCGATTACCTGACCACGCGATCGTGTGGAATGTGAACACCAACTCCTATGAGTCCTGCTGTGATCGCCTATCTGCGTCGGTACGTTGATCGCTTCGGTGACGTTAGAGGAATCTTCTGGACCTGCTGACGAGAGCGAGAGAATCGGTCGTTCTGCCTCTGCCGAGCGAACCCATAACTCAACCCACAGATCTGCTTTGTGCGACTTCCGCGTACTTTGGCAGTCCCCGCGGTTTTGTAAGTTGTAATGCCTAATCACGATAGATTGACACGGTAGCGAGAATGGCTACCGACTTCAGTGCACTCTCGGTGCACTATATTTTGCAAATAAGCGCATCCGGCGCAAATAACAGGGTGCTAAGTGATTCAGAACAAATGAAACGTAGTGAGTACAAACAGGGCAGGATGAATTAGCAAACCGCCGCCGTCAGCCTCTCAGCAATTTCTCCGACCCTGCCGGCCCGAGCTTCCGTGCTGCTACTCTTGCTACTCTTTCGATTTGGCCCCTTCCGGAACCCGCTTAAATACTGAGGATTCGCTCATACCGATGCTGATAACAAAAGACATACCAACCCTCACCAATCGGGGTCGCAATCCCTCCTCCTCGGCCACAGCGCAAATCATCAATAAACATGCGGCTATTTGAGCCATGCTACTACTTTTTTGGTGATTACTACAATTAAGTCTATCCCTGTTTAAACCATAACCGGTTGAGATTGTAGTAGGAGGATATAGCTTCCGCGTGTTTTTAACGGTCTTAGCTGTTGTAGGAGCCATGACCGACCTTATTGTAATAAGGTAGAGGTCTGGAGTTGAATCGTAAGCGTTCGGTCAGTATATCTGGACGAAGTGTGGGCGAGAGTGTCCACTTGGAGAGAACCACAGAGGCGGCGGTGGCAGAGAAGTGCCAGATCGTCTAGAAATCCGGCCTGGAGATGTCTACATGCTATTTCGGAAACGCGGACTTACTGCACTTCTTTTCGCGGCGACAAGCTTGGCCGCGTCTCTCCCAGCGCAAACGCCAGTCTCCATTCGTATCGACGCCCAAGGTGCGACCACGCCCTTTCCACACTTCTGGGAACAGACCTTTGGCTCAGGACGGGCGATCCTTTCTCTGCGTGAAAGTTATCGCAATGATCTCCGTACGGTTAAGCAGGCCACCGACTTCCAGTCCATCCGCTTCCACGGCATTTTCCTGGACGAGGTCGGCCTCTACGATCCAGACCGCCAAGTGAAGAATCCCGGACAAGGCGCTCAGGCAGCCAACGACTCCTCCGCCTACAACTTCTCCTACATCGATCAGATTTACGATGGTCTGCTCGCCAACGGCGTCAGACCTTTCGTCGAGCTGAGTTTTATGCCCCGCAAGATGGCTGCCGATCCGACCCTGACTCAAGCCTTCTGGTATCACCCTGTCGTATCACCTCCAAGAGACTACAAGCTCTGGGACGACATGATGCGTGCCTTTGGCAGCCATCTGATCGAGCGGTATGGCATCGATGAGGTTGCCACATGGAAATTTGAAGTCTGGAACGAGCCTAACCTCGATTTCTGGGGTGGAAGGCCCAATCAGCCCACATATTTCGAACTTTACGATCACACTGCGCGAGCGCTTAAGAGTGTCTCGTCGCGTCTGCAAGTTGGCGGCCCGTCTACAGCACAGGCAGCCTGGGTTACACCCTTCCTGGCCCACACCAAAGCCAGCAATGTGCCGGTGGACTTCGTTTCCACGCACGTCTATGCCAACGACACTGCGGACAACGTCCTGGGCACCAACGAAAGTGTCTCTCGCGACATGATGGTATTTCGCTCCGTCAAGAAGGTCCACGAAGAGATTCTCGCCTCTGCTTACCCGCACATTCCGCTCGTCTTTTCCGAGTTCAACGCCAGCTACGCAAACGAGCCAAATGTGACCGACACCACCTTCATGGGCCCGTGGCTTGCCAACACCATCCGCCTCTGCGACGGTCTTACGGACTCGATGGATTACTGGTCCTTCTCTGACGTTTTTGAAGAGCAGGGTGTCGTCCGCTCGCCCTTCTACGGCGGCTTTGGACTCCTGGCAGCGGACAGCATTCCGAAGCCATCGCTGAATGTCTTCCGTGCCTTGCATAAGCTCGGCAACAAACGGCTGAGCACGTCCTCCGACTCCGCATTGGCAACCGTTGCGCAAGACGGCGCGGTCGTTCTCGCACTTTGGAACTATGCTCCGCCGATTGGGACGGGTGCGACGTACACAAAGCCAACAAGTCCCGCCGGCCTTTCGCGTACTTTCGATATCCATGTCGACCATGTGAAAGCCAACGCTTCGGTGGAAGTGTGGCGAGTCGATGACGATCACGGCAACGTACTCAAGGTCTTTGATGGCATGGGACGCCCAGGCGGAAGTCTTACCGCCCAGCAGGTTACGCAGTTGAAGGCCGCCGGCAACATGGCGCCCATGGAGAAGAAACACCTTAATCGAGGCAACTTGCTCATCACCGTTCCGGCCCAAGGACTCGCTGTACTGGTAGTGGCGCGTTGAAGCCCATAGACCGGCCTTATTAGCCCTGCCAGCACGGGCTCTAGATAGGAGCCTGAAGCAACGACAGAGCGACTCCTCGGTCTACGAAGAACCTTCCGCGACGACTGACGCACTGCAAACTCCTCCACATGAGTTCTCCGGTTGAATCCTCTTGCTGCGTTGCGAATCGCAGGTATGTTCCACTGAGCAGATCTCAGACACACACATCGAGTGACGCTCGGCACCGTGATGACACCGCGAATCTATTCATTACGCCTCAATTGCTGGCGAACTCAAAAACCTCTCACGCCTGCCTTTGCCGTTCAGCGACTTTTGCCAGAGCCACGGTCAACGCGGCACCGCCAAGAGTCTTCACCAGAGTGGTGTGCTGGGCATAGAAGTTACTGACGGACTCGACTATCGAAGGATTCGCGTTTTGTGCATGAGTGGCGAGCTGCTGAACCGCTTCAGGGGACAGCTTTTGGGCCTGCTCAGGCGTCAATTGCGTCGTGCCAGAGCCAACGAGCCCGGCCAGTCCCGCGCCCGACAGAACCTGAGTTAGAGTTCCAGGACTGACGGAAGACAGTAAATGATTGATCATGCCCGCCTTTTGATCGCCCGTTGAGTTGTTAAACAACGTTGTAAGCATTTGTCCAAAAGCTGGCGTCTTGTCAGAATTGAATGCGGCTGTGAGACCTTCGGCAATCGCACTTGGTGGAGCGGCTTGCGCCACCTCATCAAAGTGCGCGTGAACGTCCGGAGCCGGTTGCGCCGCAGCCGCCGCACCACCACCCGTGTACTGCTTGAGCAGATTCCCCACTTTGTCTGTCCAAGTCATATCTTGCCTCCTCTTTTTATGTCGAATGCTTCGCTACTTGAAACGGTCCGCACAATGCTCCTTAACCGCAATACCTAGGGGATCAAGAGATCCATTCCTGCTTTGATCTTGTCCGGGTCGGCGAGTTTGTCTTTGTTGGCGTCGAAAATCTTCATGTACATGTTCGAGTCACCGTAGAACTGCTTGCTGATTTTCGAGAGGCTGTCGCCCGGCTGTACGGTGTAGGTTCGCCCAGCCGGAATCGAAGGTGCGCCCACACCCGCTGCAGCCGCGGCTGCCGCCGGCGCCTGGATGTCCGCGATGAGGTCGGAGAAGTTGGGATCAACAAGCTTAATCTGGTCCCAGACGCGGTTCTTTAAATCTGCAGAAGGCGCGGAGGCCCGGATCAGGAGTTTGTCACCTTCCATATTCACGTTTTGAAGGTGAACGCCCTGAGACTGGATGAAATTTAATACGGACTGATATTTCATTTTGAGCTGCTCAAATCGATCTGCCATTGGAATCTCCTTTTTTGCCGAAATATAAAATTACGTATCTGGTAGTCGTCATTCATTCTTCCCGGGACGGCAGCATGGCTTCAGCGCGCCTGCTTCGGACACCTCTGCGCTATATCTGGATTCTCCATTCCAAGAACGACTCGGGCGGGAAGTTGGTAGGGATGGTGAAATTCGGCTGGAGCTTACACCGAAGTGTACTTGGGCGCAATCGCAATCAGAACCCACCCCTGTGCGAGCCGATTGGCGCCGATTCGAAGGTAGTCCGTGGCGGTGTACTCGCTTCTGAACCCCAACTGCGGCCACTCGCGATACCGCCGGCCCCGCAACACGCGGCTCTGGTTCGCGTGGCAATCGCAGCAGGTAAAGATCTTTAGCACGACCACCAAATCCACATCCGCGTGTCGAATGATATTGTTCGCGTCAGGGAAGGCATGAGCGATGCCGAAATCGCGCCATTTCTTTAAACTGCGATAAACCAACGAATCATTTAGAACCTGTTGCTTCAGAGCCTCTCCCTCGGCAATTATTCGTCGGTTGCAGAGCGTAGACGCAGGTGGAATCCGGTGCGGCACACAGGCTATGCTGTCACCTGCTGGTGCAGTGACGATCGCCGCTCGTAGTGAGGGAAACAATGATTACACGACGCGAGTTTCTCGATGCCGTTGCAGTGGGAGCAGCCGAACTGGCGGTGGGTACTACGGCAAAAAGCTACAACCAGATTCTGGGCTCCAACGATCGCCTCAACTTTGCCGTGATCGGTCTGAATGGTCGCGGCTATGCCCATCTCGCCTCGCTCAAGTCGAACAAGAGTGCCGCGCGCATCTCGCATGTCTGCGATGTGGACAGCAATATTCTCAAGAAATTCGCGGACGCCGTAAAACATGAGATGGATGAAGCCCCCCTAGCGGAAAAGGACTTCCGCCGAATCCTTGAGCAAAAAGATGTGGACGCCATTACGATTGCCACTCCCGACCATTGGCATACACCCATGGCCATCGCTGGATTGCAGGCGGGCAAGCACGTCTATGTGGAGAAGCCTTGCAGCCATAATCCAGCCGAGGGTGACATGCTCGTGCAGGCGCAGCGGAAGTATGGAAAGATGGTGCAGATGGGCACGCAGCAGCGCTCCTCACCCTATACCATTGAGATCATCGAAAAAATTCACGGAGGCCTGATAGGCAGGCCCTATTTCGCAAAGGCCTGGTATAGCAACGTGAGAAAGTCCATTGGCACGGGCAAAGAAGCAGCAGTCCCGGCGCAGCTTGATTGGGATCTGTGGCAAGGGCCCGCACCACGGCGTCCGTATAAAGACAACGTGCAGCCTTATAACTGGCACTGGTTCAAAATCTATGGAACCGGGGAATCGCTCAACAATGGGACCCACGAGGTCGACGTCTGCCGCTGGGCACTGGGGGTCGACTATCCGAAACGGGTTACTTCCTCGGGCGGCAGATACCAGTTCAAAGACGATTGGCAGTTTTACGACACCCTGATGACCAGCTTCGAGTACGAAGACAAAATGATTTCGTGGGAGGGTAAGAGTTGCCAGGGTATGAAGTTTTACGGGCGAGATCGGGGTTCGACAATCATGGGCACCACAGGAACGGTGCTCATCGACCGCGACGGTTATGAGATCTACGACCTCGACGGCAAAAAGACGAGCGAACACAAGGTTGGCAACGAGACCTCATCTTCAGACACGATTGGTCTCGATTCCATGACCGACGCCCACTTCGCGAACTTCATCGCCGGAATCCGCAAAGGCGAAAAGCTCAACGCTGCGATCTCTGTCGGTAATGTTTCTGTCACCATGCTGCAACTTTCCAACATCGCATGGGAAGTTAACCGTGAATTGCATCTCGACGCGAAAGACGGCCGGGTCCAGGATGACACCGAAGCGATGAAAATGTGGGGCCGCGAGTATGAACAGGGTTGGGCGCCGCACATCTAAGGTGTGCCGGTGCCATTTTGGGCGGGCAATCTTCGTGGCGTTGCGCCGAAGGTAATGGCCTGGCGCAGTTTCGCGAGTGGCGCGGAATCGACGAAGCGGACCTCGTCGCCGGTTCGCTCCACCCCAAGCTCCTTCCACATTGCAGAAAGGTCAACGTCGTAGGGTTGCTCCTTCATTTTGTCATACAGAGGAAGCAGAACCGATACGCCTGTTGCCTCATCGCCGACGCGCAATGCATCCGTCAACTGCCAATCGTGACGAATGTCGCCACCTGCAGTAAGGATGCCGCGAAGGGCATCATCGAAACCCTTTTGGTTATTCGTCCGCTTATGGATCTCGACATCGGCCAGAAAACAAAAAAGCGCCCCACCCCAATAGGTGCGAGCCCAGCTGTGGGTGTTATCCAGACCTTTGTCGCCCGGCTGCGGCAAACCTTGATGGAGGTCCCGCACAAGCTCAAACCACATCTCGTTGGCGTCCAGGTGCCCGGCACGGACGCGCGCGATCGGTTCGACGTATGTTGCGATGCCTTCCTCGATCCAGTGATGGTTATCGGCCACCGAAGGAAAGCCGAGATGCACCATTTCGTGCGTGAGCATCCAATCATTCTCAAGATCCGCTATCTTCGTTTCGCTCCCAACGTGAATGCGAATGAAACCGCCCTCTTTTTCGCCAAATGTCGTCCCCCCGCGTACCCCCTCCCCAGCAGAGGGGATAATAAGCAGGCGAACGTTTGGGACAGGGTAGCGTCCATAATAGGTCGCCACGGAATCCGAGGCCCAACGCACCCACTGCATCAGGTCCTGATTGGAAACCCGGAGGGGACCTTGCTCAACTTGGACAGCGATGCGTGCATTGCCAACCAAGTAGCTTGAGTTCATTTCATCCGGGGAAGTATTGTATGCGGGCATCGCAAGGACCAATCCGCAAAGGCAAACTACGATTTGAATCCTGGATAGAAAGCGTGCATTAAGGGGGAAGCCAGGCAAAGATTTGGTGCGGAGGAGCATCCTTCAGTGAGATGCCGATTTCGCCTCATAGGTGAGAATGGACTTGCAGGTGGCCAATCTGGCGCCTAAATTGTCCCAATGCAACGGAGCCGAGGCAGCGGTAATGCTTTGGCCATTCCGCATGACCCGGAAAGACTTCAAGGGGAATAGACAGCCTAGAATAAGATAAGGGAAAGTCTCGGTATGCCCAGATTCGGAAAAATCACATGGCTCATTGGAGCCTGGATAGTGTTCCTCGCCCTCTACGCGGGCGTCGCGCATCATTTGGGGCCTGGAGCCCGGCTCTCTTCCTTTGGAGACGTGGTGCAGTGCTTCGTGCCTCTATTGGCGAACGCGGGCTTGTTGATCAACGCCGGAACTCCCCACTGGCGACGCAATCTGTTCTGGATGTTGTTGGCGCTGAGCTGCACGATGTGGATGGTAGGCCAGTTTCAGTGGACGTATTACGAGGTCTATCTCCATCAGGATGTGCCCGGGCTGTTTGCTGGCGACATTATTTTTTACCTGCGCGGGATCCCGATTATCGCCGCGTTGGCCTTGCGTCCTCACCGTAAGCGCGGCGAACTGCATTTACGTCTGGGATATCTGGATTTTGGGCTGTTGCTCATGTGGTGGACATTTCTCTACGTGTACGTGGTTCTGCCCTGGATGTACGCCACGCCGACCCTGGAAATCTACAACACAAATTACAACACCTTGACTTATTTGCAGCAATTCCTGATCACGATTGGATTCGGGATTTGCTGGCTGCGCTCGACGGGAGCCTGGCGGACTGTTTACTTTCACCTGTTCGCGCCGACTGCACTCTACATGCTGGACTCGTTGACGACAAATATAGCCATTGCGCGCAACGTCTACTATACAGGCAGTTGGTATGACCTCCCCATGATGACGGCGTTTTTCTGGTACGGCTTGGCGGGCGTGATTGCCTTCCAGAAGCGGCAGGAATTGGATACGCCGATAGAAGGCGATGAGGAACGGCTTGCGCGCGATTACGTATGGGCCACGCGATTTGCGATGGCAGCCGTGCTCACCTTGCCTTTGTTTGCGCTGTACGCGTTGCGCTTCGAGCAGGACACGCCGGCAGTCCGGGATTTCCGGCTGACGGTTACGCTGGTTGCCACGCTGCCGCTGGCCTTGGTGGTCTTCCTACGGACACATCTGGCCGATGCGGATCGGGCGCGGTTGCTGGCGCGCTCCGAAAATTCCATCGAGAATTTGCAAAGGCTGCAAGCTCAGATGGTGCAATCGGAGAAGCTGGTTTCGCTGGGGCAACTGGCAGCGGGCGCTGCCCACGAGATCAATAACCCTTTGACTGCCATTCTGGGTTACTCGGACTTGTTGGCGGACGACGAGGCTTTGCCGGAACGCACTCGGAGCACCGCGGTTAAAATCCGCGAGCAGGCACGGCGCACCAAAAGCCTGGTGCAGAATCTCTTGAGCTTTGCGCGGCAAGTCCCGACCGAGCGCACGCTCCTCGATATCAATACGGTGGTAACAAACGCAGTACAGTTGCGCGCACTGGACCTACATAGTGGAGGATCCACCATTGAATTGCAGCTTGAGTCCGTGCTTCCCGGAGTGCGAGGAGACAACAACCAATTGATGCAGGTATTTTTTAACATTATCAGCAATGCGCTGGATGCCATGGCTGCGTCCGGGGGCGGCAAGCTGACGATTCGCACGCTGCGCGACCGCGGCAATGTGGTTCTCCTTTTTTCCGATACGGGCCCGGGGCTCCGCGAACCTCACCGCGTGTTCGATCCGTTCTACACCACGAAACCTGTAGGCAAAGGCACCGGTTTGGGGTTGAGCATTTGCTATGGCATCGTGCAGGAGCATGGCGGAAAGATCTTCTGCTACAACAGCCAGACCGGCGGGGCCGTGTTTCGTGTGGAGCTTCCCGCGGTGCTGGCGGTGCTGCCACAACGCAGTGCACCGCAGGGCGGAAATACCCCAGTACCTACGAAGTCGCTTTGAAGCTTTCCAGCACGCAAATCTCTTGAAATCTGCAACCACGGACTGCGTAATAACTCATGATAGAGTGGCGCGCGAGTGTCCGAGAAGAGGCTGACGGAATGAGCGAAATTGCCATTGCAACCGAAAAATTGACGCGCCACTTTGGCGCTTTGACTGCGGTGGATGCTGTCGATTTGCGGGTACAAGCCGGCCAGTTTTTTGGTTTTCTAGGGCCGAACGGAGCGGGCAAGTCCACGACAATCAAAATGTTGACCGGCCTGCTAGCGCCAACCTCCGGACGAATGGAATTGTTGGGACTGGATTTTCAGACACATGTGGTGGAGGTGAAGCGGCAGATCGGCGTGGTGCCGGAAGGCATGGGCCTGTTCGAGCGGCTCACGGGGATTGAGTATTTGCGATTTGTGGGGCGCATGTACGGTCTGGATCGGGCAACAACGGAAAAGCGGACGGAAGAGCTCTTGGAATTCATGCAGTTGGCGGACCGCGAAAAGACTTTGATTGCGGACTACTCTCACGGCATGCAGAAAAAGCTAGCGCTGGCCGCGTCCGTGATTCACGGCCCGCGCATCCTGTTTCTGGACGAACCGTTTGAAGGCGTGGACGCGCTGGCCGCAGGCGCGCTGAAGGCGTTGTTGGGAAGAATGACCGAGCGCGGTGTGACGATATTCCTGACCTCGCACGTTCTGGAGATAGTTGAACGGCTGTGCAGCCACGTCGGCATCATCCATAAGGGCAGGCTTGTGGCGCAGGGTTCGATGGAAGAGTTGCGCGCGGGCGTGCCGGGCGAAGCCGGCGAGAAGAAATCGTTGGAACAGATTTTCCTTTCCATTGTGGGCCAGAGCGGAGCGGAACAAGTCCGGCTGGAGGAATTGACATGGCTGACGTAGCGCGCCTGCCCGGCGTTTTCGAGCAAATCAGGCTGGTCGCGGGTTTGCGCTGGCTCATCCTGAAAAACGCCCTACGGAAAAAGAACAACGTTTGGGACCTGATCGGAATGATCTGGGTGGGATTTTTTGGCGCCGCCATTGTCCTCGGAGTTTCCTTTGCGTTTTATGCTGGGGGTTACGAATTCTTAGCGAACAATCGCTCGCAATGGCTCGCGCTGCTGTACTGGGGGATTTTTCTGTGGTGGCAGGTCTTCCCCATTTTTATCGCCGGATTTGGCTCGAACTTTGAATTTGCCACGCTTTTGCGGTTTCCTTTGAGCCTGCGGGCGTTCTATCTGCTGGGATTGGGCTATGGGCTGTCCGACTTTGCGGCGATCTCTTCCCTCTGCTGGATAATTTCCATGATTGCCGGTGCTGCCACAGCGCGACTGAGCGTTGCGCCGGCAATGCTACTCGTCAGCCTGCTGTTTGTACTTATCAATCTGACCATCGAACGGCTGGTGGGTTCCTGGCTGGAGAAACTGCTGGCAAGACGGAGAACTCGGGAATTGTTTCTCGGGTTGTTCGTATTGGCCATGGTGTCGGTGAACTTTCTAAGCCCCGCACTCCGCAGATGGGGTGGCATTGGAACGCGTCCGAAGATCCTCCAACTCATTTCCTATTTGACTTGGCTGCCTGGATCGCTGGCGGGAAGCGCGGTGAGTGCCGCAGTGAGTGCGGATGCACGTGGATATTGGCTAGGCATGGGCGGACTTTTCGCTTGGACGGTAGTCAGCAGCACGTTGTTGTGGCTAAGGTTCGCCGCGCAGTATGGAGGCGAGGAAATCAGCGAAAGTCCTGCGCCGGAAATGGCGAAGAAAAAAGGGAGAAAACGGATCGATACCATCGAAAGACCTGGATTGGTATCACCACAGGTGGCCGCGATGGTGGTGAAAGAATTTCGCTATCTGATGCGAAATGCATTTGCCTTTTTGACATTGCTCCTGCCGCCGATTATGGTGTTTTTCTTCACTTTTCAGTTCGGGCCGGGATCTGTTTTGAAAGAACATTCGCTGAAACCCAATTTATTTTTCCCCGGCATGATGGCTTACTTGGTCTTGATTTTATTGTCGCCGGCATACAACTCGTTCGCATTTGAGGGTAGGGGCATTCAGACGTATTTCATGGCGCCGGTGCGGTTTCGCGATGTGCTGCTGGGGAAAAACCTGTTTCTGGGGGCACTGGTGGGATTTGAGTTGGCCTTGGCCTTGGCGCTGTTGACGTGGCGCATCGGTTGGCCAGGCACGCCTCTGTTCGCGGCGACGATTATGGCCGGAACGTTTGCCGTGCTGGGGCAGTTGGCGATTGCAAACTGGTCTTCGTTGAGTTTCCCAAGAAAAATGGAGATCGGGAGGATGAAGGGGCAGCGCAATTCGGGAGTGGCCGTGTGGACCGCGTTCGGTGTGCAAATTGTGCTGGGAGGCATCTGCGCTCTGGTGCTTCTCGCGGGGCGGTGGACGGGGAATCCATGGCTGCCATCAATGGCCTTTGCGGGATTGACGGCAGCAGCGATGGGAGGATATGTGGCGTCGCTCAACTCGCTGAATGGCCTGGCGGAAGAAAAGAAGGAACTCCTGATCGAGACATTAACGCGTTAGTTTTCCCCGCGTCCAAAAATATTGATTCTAGAGCGAGTTGGTGAAGGACAAGTCCTCGCTAAAGAGTTTGGGATCGAATCAGCGATTTGCGCATGCGGAACTAGGGAAGAAAAGATTCGTGTTCGAACCGTCGAGAATCCTCATCAGCGGATCAAACCGCGATCCCGCAATTCCGCGTACGCTTTGGATATAGAACTCACCTCCGACGAAAGCGCATCCGGAAGGAGATTATCCAGTCCCTGTGGAAACAGGACACGGGGTACAAAGCCAAGCAGAGTGCGGGCCTTCGAGATATCCGCGAAACAGTGGCGCACATCGCCGGCGCGAATTTGCCCGGAGGGCTGAGGAGAGATCTTCCGCCCGAGGCCGGAGCAGAGGGTGCGGGCAAGCTCCAGAATGGCGCAGGGGTGGCCGGTGCCGACATTGAAAATTTGGCCGTCCGCTTGGGGATTGTCGAGCGCAAGAAGGTTGGCTTGGTTGACGTCGCTCACGTGGATGAAATCGCGGGTTTGCAAACCGTCTTCATAGATAACCGGCGATTCGCCCGCAGAAATTTGCAGGGCAAAATTTTTGGCAACACCGGTGTAGGGATTGGAGATCGCCTGGCGCGGGCCGATGACATTGAAATAGCGAAGCACAGTGACGGGAATGCCATACGAGCGTCCGACGGTCAGGGCCAGCTCTTCCTGGGCGCGTTTGGTGATGGCGTAGAGACTCTGCGGCGAGAGTGGCTTGTTTTCATCGGTGGGAAGCGGGCGGAGTGGAAAGCCACACGGGACATGACCTTCTTGCACTGGGCAGGCGAGCTCCCATTCGCGGCGAGAAACCTGTTCCGGAGAACGCCGAGAAGGAAATACGGCGCCGTGCTTGGGGCAGGCATATTTCCCTTCACCATAAACCGTGACCGAGGAAGCCAAAATCACTTTTGAGATGGAGTGCGATGAATTGGCCAGGATGTCCAGCAGATTGGCACAGCCCAGCAGATTCACTTCGGTGTAGTGCCTGACGCGATACATCGAGTCGCCGACACCGACGGCACCCGCGAGGTGGTACACCGCTTCGGCGTTCTCCAGAGCCCGGCGCAGGCCCTCAACTTCGCGTATGTCTTGACGAACGAACTCAGCGGCGGGATTCAGATAACTGGGTAGCAGGCCCGTGGGATGGACTTGGGGATCCAGATTGTCAACGACGCGTACCTGATGCCCGAGTTCGACGAGTGCATCGACCAGGTGCGAGCCGATAAACCCGGCGCCCCCGATAACAACGACACGCCAGGTGCGGCTTCCCTTCGCGCGTGGTGAAGGTGACATAAGCCATTAGTATGCAACAGCGTTGACAGATGCTTCCAGAGAATTGAGACGGCAGACCGTGCTGGCACACCGTGCATTCAGATTGACAGCCAGCTTGGCGGCACATCTATAAACGAGCGGTCTAGCTCATCCACGGAAGGACAGCCAAGCAATCTCAGAGTGCGTTCGAGGTCGGCCTTCAAAATCTCAATCGCACGCGCAACCCCCGCTTCACCCGCTGCGCCAAGTCCATACGCATAGGCGCGTCCCACAAGGACTGCGCGGGCTCCCAGGCAAAGTGCCTTCACGATGTCGCTGCCACGGCGAACACCTCCATCCAGAAGCACATCGACTTGGCGGTTGACGGCTTTTACTACTTCAGGCAAAGCCTTCAAGGTTGCGGAACAGCAGTCAAGTTGGCGGCCGCCGTGATTGGAAACCACAACGGCGTCTGCTCCGTGATCAATCGCCCGCTTGGCATCCTCACCCGTCAGAACGCTCTTTGCGATGATCGGCCCACCCCAGGCTTCACGAATCCATTTAAAATCTTCCCACGTCACGACAGAGCTGGCTAATGCTGCGCCAACATCGGTCAAAGACATCGGCCCTTCTCCGGGCACAATTACATTGGGAAGTTTCGGCATGCCTCCATCCATCACGAAGCTAGCTAACCATCCCGGATGAGCCAGAAATTGTCCGAGGAGCGGAATTTTTGCCAACACGCTCGCACCCAGAAGCTCTTTCATACCGTTGCGGAAATCCCGCTCGCGCAGGCCGGCAACCGGAGTGTCGATCGTGACCGCCAGCGCAGAAAAGCCGGCAGCACGCGCGCGCTGAATCGCGGCCTCAGCCGCCGCTCGTCCTCCCATCAGGTAGAGTTGATACCAGACGGGGCCTGAGGAAGCCGCTTTCACTTTTTCCAGTGCGTGTCCGGAGATTGTCGACAGTATGTAAGCCGTGCCAGCCGCGCCCGCAGCGTGAGCGGCTGCCGCCTCTCCCGTGGGATGCATCAACCGGCTGTAGCCAACGGGAGCAAGCAGGAAAGGAAGAGACAAATCAAAGCCCAGTACCCGGGTTCGCAAATTGCATTTCGAGAAAGATACTGCATGACGCGGGCGAAACGTGAGGTCGCAGAATACCTGCGTGTTCGCTCGAAGGGTGACTTCGTCCTCGGCGCCGCCGTCCAGATAGTCAAAGACGACATTCGGCAAGCGACGCTGCGCCAAAGTCCTAAGGTCATGAATATTGACAGCTCTTGTCACTTTATGAGCGCCCGACGCGTCAGCCATGAGTCCTCACAGTGAAAACCTCTTTTTCCAAAAATTTGAAATCGTCCTCTACCAACTACTCTGCCACCGTCCTAATTTCGCCGCTGGCAATGCGGAAGACTCGATCCAAAATCTCTTCGTCCATTTGCCTGATACTCTCCACTTCTGCCGCTCCCCGCAAGACCTTACTCCCGCTCAGCGCTCGATTCTGGCGCCTGCACCTTTCATCAAGCGCGTCACCTCCGCCAGCGTTGCCATCGACGTGTCGCCAGGAGTGGTCATCGCCAGTGCGCCGTGTGCCGCGCCGCATTCCACAGCCCATTGCGCGTCTTTACCAGAAAGAAAACCGTAAATCAGGCCGGAGGCAAACGAATCACCGCCCCCCACGCGATCCAGAATTTCGACGTTCTCGCGTTCGGTGGCTTGAAAAAATCCCCCCTCGTGGTAGCAAATGGCACCCCAATCATTCTTTGAAGCGGTTTTGGCTTTTCGCAGAGTGGTCGCTACTACCTGGAACGGGTATTCCTTCACCACTTTTTCAATCATCTTCTTGAATCCATCCACTTCAAAGCTTGTCATGTCTTTACCCATGCCTGGAACTTCAAATCCAAGCGCTGCCGAAAAATCCTCCTCATTCCCGATCATCACGTCTACGTAAGGCGCAATCTTTCGATTCACTTCTTGCGCGCGTCTTTGTCCACCGTTCGCCTTCCACAGCGATTCCCGGTAGTTCAGATCGTAGGAAACGATCACACCAAGTTTCCGAGCAGCCTGCATCGCCTCAATCGCTACCTCGGGCGTAGTCGCGGAGAGTGCGCAGAATATTCCGCCGGTGTGAAACCATCGTGCCCCCGGGCCTCCGAAGATCTGTTCCCAATCAAGTTCACCCGGTTTGAGCTGCGAAATCGCGGTGTGTCCGCGATCCGAACATCCCAGTGCCGGCCGGGCGCCAAAACCTCGCTCCGTAAAATTGAGCCCGTTTCGCACCGCGCGCCCCACGCCGTCATACGGTACCCAACGTACCAGCGACTGGTCCACGCCGCCTTGGTAGATCAGATCCTGCAAAAGGCGCCCCACCGGGTTATCCGCGAAAACTGTGACCACGGCGGTGTCCAAACCGAAGCAGCGCTTCAGTCCCCGCGCCACATTGTATTCGCCTCCTCCTTCATAAACTTCGAAACTACGCGTGGTCCAGATCCGTTTTTCCCCGGGATCCAGCCGCAGCATTATTTCTCCGAGGCTGATCAAATCCCAGCGACAATTCTCTTTCGGTCGGATTTTAAGGCTCATCATCTCTCTCCTGCCCTGTGAAACAGTCCATTGCCAGGGAAACTCCTTAGGCCTTGATACATAAGTCACTGGTTTCAGCACGACCACTTTAACACTGGGAGTGGGCCTGTTCATGAAGAAGGCCGTGCACATCTCGTTGCTGATTTCCGCCTTTGGCCAGGGAAATTGCGCTTATCATTTCGCTTTTTGTAAATTTCCACTGAATTTTCTTCCAAAGTACCGGACCGGGCGAACGTCCTGCTGCAGGATGGGCAAGCCGCTCTCAAGAATTCAATACCATCCATCAACAAATTGACAGTCGGGCAAAGCTCCGTCAGCATAACGGACTTGTGGAGCATACCTCTCGCGCCAATTCCGACATAGCTGACTTGCTCCTCGTAAACCCCTCGGCAGGGGGTGGCCGTGCCGGTGCGACTCTTCCTGAATTGCGGAAATTTGTGAAGCAGCGCGGCTGGAACGTTGAAATTTGCGTCACGGAGAACGCAAACGATTTCGCCGAAAAAGCGCGTCGAGCAGCAGAAGCACGGCGAAAGCGCATTTTTGTCCTGGGGGGCGATGGAACGTTTCAATTGCTCATCAACGCCGTGGCAGGCTATCCCGAGACCATCCTGGGTGTAATTCCTGCCGGCGGCGGCAATGATCTCGCTGCGGCTTTAGGCTTGCCAGATGATCCCGTCAAAGCCGCCGCGCTTCTGCTGGAAGGAGAGGTCTACCACCTGGACGCTGCCCGAGTTCACACGGCAGACGGGACCGAGCAGCTTTACACAGGTGGGGGTGGTGTCGGTTTAGATGCTGAAGCGGCCCGCTACGCGAGCGGTGCATATCGCAATTTACGCGGTCGTTTGCGTTACCTTCTGGCGGCGATCCGCGCGTTATTTGGCTTTCAGGCGATGCGAGTGCGAATCACAACCGAGGACTGTGAGCCGAAGCATTTGGAAGCCACAGTCCTGCTTGTCGGGGTACTGAATACGCCCAGCTATGGCGCAGGTCTCTACCTTGCCCCAGACGCCAAAACGGACGACGGAAAGCTGGAACTGGTGCTTGTCGAAGACCTAAGCGTTCTCCAGATTCTAGCGCTTCTTCCTACTTTCGCGTCGCGCGGAGAATTGAAAACAAAGAGACTCCGACGGTTTAGCACGGAGCGTGTCTGGATTGAGACGGAGTCACCCCGTTGGTTTCACGGGGACGGAGAGCTTTTGGGTATGACACCGGTGGAGGTTTGCGTCGTGCCTCGGGCAATCCTGGTGCTACGTCCAGCACAGAAGGTTAAGGATTAGTGGATTCAGCAAGGGGCGAGCGGCTGTCCGCCACCTGGGTCGCCTTTTTTTTCTTTTTGGAGTGACGCTTCATGTAAGCGCTCAAGTCCGGCGTAAATTCCTTCAATTGATTCCAGCCGATGTTGTAGCCCTGGTTTATCGCCCAACCGGACAGCACTCCCGTCATACTACGATCCTGTTTCGGGTAATACGTATACGCAGAGATAGATGCTTGTCCCAGTTGTCCGAACAACTGAGAAGCGTTCAAAGTAGGATTTCCAGAATCGGTTCGACAGATAACGACCCGGGACGCTGCGTACCCGATTCTAGCCCAAGTCTTGCCGCGGCCTCTGCGGAAGTACCGAGGATCCTGGTGTAGCACGGTCGGAATAACACCGTAAATCAACATGCTCCCCGTGAATTGGTCGCCTTCCTGGGCTGCATCGCGCTCACCGAACGCGCCCCATCCCTGCCCGTAGTGCGGGAGACCATTTGCAGCCTGGGAAATACTGGCCTGAATCACATTGCCAATGTGCGCGCTCATGTCCCAAAACTGGTGCCAGGCGATATCAAATTTTCCTTTCGCGGTCAGCGGTCCTTGGTTTTCGGGTTGGTCGTTGGTCGTCATGAAATTAGGAATGATCCAGAAAATGCGCTTGGGGACTTCGTCATTGGCCTCTTTGTCTTGAGGGTCAACCGCGGGCTTTTCTCCAGGGTCGGTCTGCACTTTAGGCTGTGGGCTGTCCGGCTTCTCCTGAGCGAACGAAGGGACTACAACAAACACCAGGCTGAGCAACGCCACTCGCCATGCATAGGGGAAAAAGCGCAAAATCATCCTCTCTTTATGCCTCAACTCATCGAATTGCTGTGGAATCAGACCGCCCCAACCCAGATACAAGTGTACTTGAACTGCGCCTGATCCCCAAAAAACGCCATCTCGCTAACCTGACCAGTGAGTTTCCGCGTAGCTAGTTCTTCTTTCGGTCCACCTTCAGATTCAAAGTCATGTCTCTCCGGCTATCCAAGGAGGACACCGTCCGTGACGACGATTTTTGTCCGTCAAACTCCGCATAAATTTCATAATCTACGTTCGGATCGAGACCGGTGAACCGGTAATTGCCCTGATCGTCGCTGAAATGGCTGAGCACACTGTTCGTCCGCAAATTCTTCAGGAAGACAACGGCGTTTGGAATCGGTTTCTCCCCGCTATCATTCACGATCCCGCGAACGGTCTTCAGTTGCGTCTCCTTTTTTGAACCTTGTGCGAAAGCCGACCCGTTCACAGCCAATAGCAAAATGACCAGCCAGAGGAACGCTCTACGCTCTTTCACGATATCGCTCCCGTCTTCGTTTTGCCTCGCGGTTGTAGCTTGATCGACAGGCGTTGCTGTACGTCCACCTTGCTGTCCACACTCTGTGTCTGATCTTCGTACTTATTCACGTGGATCACTACTTCGTAGTCATAACCCGGTGGTACTCGCACCGCAAATTCACCACGAAAGTTGGTGTACGTCTCCCACTGAAATTTCTTCTCACCGGTGCGCCGAATGCGGACCTGAACTCCGGGAAAGGAGAGTGCCTTTTCGTTAAATACGGTTCCGATGATCAGAAAGCTCGGAATTGGTTTGTTCTTTGTTTTACTCGAAGAGCTACCCGATGCCGGAGCGGGCTGCCCACTCGCTCCCGACGAATCCGGAGTTGCCGCCGGCGGAGGTGGGGGTGGGGGCTCTTGAGACGGAATCGGGGCGGGGAAGTAGAGAAGAGCGGCTAACAAGACTGAGGTTAATGTGATCATTCTGCGGTATGTGTTTCGAAACTGTCCCCTGCGGCTCAGATGGTGTTCGGCGCGTCGGGGGATGCCTGGCGGCTCGGCCCGGCGAGGTTACTCGTCCTCGTCGTCCTCTTCGTCTTCTTCCTCCTCGAGGTCGCCATTTTCGTCAAAATCTTCATCGTCGTCTTCTTCCTCCTCGAGATCTTCGTCGTCTTCCTCGAGCTCATCCAGGATGGGATTCAACGCCACCGGATGAGTCTGCGATACCTCCAGTTCGGTCTCGCATTCGGGACAGCTGAGGATCTCTCCCTCCTCAACCTCGTCTTCGTCCACGTCTATTTCTGCGGAGCATTCTGGGCAGCGCACCACGGTCCGTCCTCCGGTTTGGAGTTTGCCTGGCATACCCGCAACCGTCGCGGGCCTACCATCCGGCGTATTATATACCTCGGCGAGGAAAGTCAACCCGAACCTCTCCCGCCGGTTTCCAGTGTAACCCAACAGCAAGGGTGTGAGAAAAATAGGGCATGGCGCGAGAATACCCGGACAGGCCAGTTGTGGGAATTGGTGGCGTGATCATAGACGACGGCCGGGCTTTGCTGATTCGGCGAGGCGGTGAGCCTTTGCGTGGCCATTGGTCCATCCCGGGCGGCACCCTCGAAATCGGTGAATCCCTGCAGGAGGGTGTGGCTAGGGAGCTGCAAGAAGAGACGGGGC
The DNA here is from genome assembly GCA_963709675.1 of Candidatus Acidiferrales bacterium. Classification (GTDB taxonomy): domain Bacteria; phylum Acidobacteriota; class Terriglobia; order Acidiferrales; family UBA7541; genus Acidiferrum. Next base: position 268,064 of record CAVPWW010000006.1, on the reverse strand, counting down.
TTCAGGTTCGCGTCCTGGATTTAATTGAGGTTTTTGACCGAATATTCCCGGCAGAGACGCCGAACTCAGGCACCCGGGGCGGCGGCCCTAAGTTTCACTATGTGATCGTCGATTACCTCTGCGAGCGAATTTCCGGCGAACCCCGCGCCGGCAGCGATGCCACCGATGTCGCCTTTGCCCGGGAAGACGAACTCGAACAGTTTCATCTCACGGAGACCGCGACCCGCGTGCTTCGCAAAGCCTTTGCAATGGATCGGGAGCGGCGACAGATCAGCTGAGCTGCTGTTTTCATTTTGACAATTTCAAAATCTCAATATTTCCGTTGGAATTCGTAAGCGAGAGCGTACAGCCGCCATTCCCAATTTTACCGTTGAGGGAATCGCCCCCCAGTGTTCCCGTGGCTGTGACTGGCAAGTCACTCGATATATGGCCGAAGGAAGTGCGCGCGTTCACTTCATAAGCTGCGTCCGCGGGAAGACGGACTTGCATGGGAGCGAAGGAGGTTTTCAGAGAAATGTTCTTGCATCCCGGCGAAGTCCGCGCCGCGGACACCGTCACGGTTCCATTCTGATTGTCGACCGTGATCGAGCCCACGACATCGTCCAGTGTCACCGAGCCGAAGCTCGTTCTGGCGGATGCATCTCCTTTCACCTCGCCCGCGGTCACAGGACCATTGGAATTCTCAATCGTGAGGTTCCCATTCACACGCCGGATGTCGACGGAGCCGAAGCTCGTCCTGGCATAGGTGTCTCCGCCCACATCATTGAGCGAGATCCGGCCGTTGCCCGTGGTTGCCCTCACACCCTTCGGCAGGCCCGCGGCGTCAATGGAGCCAAACGAAGTATTGAAGCTGGCTTTGCCCTTGATCTCCTTGACGTTGATTCCGCCGTTGGAGTCTTCCACTTCGACACCGCCGCCTATTTGCTCTAGCGCTACTTCTCCAAATGTCGTTTTTACGTACACATCACCGCCGGTTTTCTTGCCGCTCACGCGTCCATTCGAAGAAGTGCATCGCACATTCCCGGAAACATTCGCGAAGCGGATCTCTCCAAAACTGGTATTCAACTGGGTGCCGCCGCTCACCGTATCCACGTCAATCGCGCCGTTATTGTTGTTGACGACCAGCTCCCCATGAACATTCCGGGCCGACACGGCGCCAAACGAATTGTTGATCTTCGCTGCTCCCGCATCCGTTACCTGCACCGGACCATTCCCACCGGAGATGGTGACTGCGCCGGAAACGTTGCTCACGGTTATAGAAGCAAAGCGGTCCTTTACCTCCAATGTTCCCTTTACCGAGGAAACCGTCACTGCTCCATTGTTATTGTTCACCGTCACGTTGCCGTCCGCACCCGCTGCTTGCACTTCTCCAAAGGAATTCGTGAGCTTAGCGGATCCGCCGTCGTGGAACTTCAGTTGCCCGTGGCTGTCTTCCAGCTCTGCCCAACCCTGTACTCCCTGAACCTCCGCATTCCCGAAACTATTTTTCATCCACAGCTTGGCGTCCACAGGCACGCCGATATCGTAGTCGACCGCAGAGGAAGGTCCCCCGATCCGCAGGACCACAAATTTCGAATCGTCAGGGTAAACCGTTTGAATTTTGACGCCGGAAGAATCTTGCGAAACATCGATCCGGACCTGTTCGACGTAGCGATCCGCCTCCGATTGCGAACGCGCCTGAACGCGAATGGTGGCGGAGATTCTCACCTCGTGGCCGTTTTCGCCGTGGATGCGGACGTCGCCAAACTTGTTGGTCAGACTGACCGTCTGGTTTGAGCCGAGAGTCAGCGTTTTCTGAAAATCCTTGGTCGCGGTACTTTGCCCCAAGCCCTTACCCAAAAGTGGAACGGCGGTCAAGCAGGCAAACACCAGAACAATTCCGAACTTGCGTGCGCTCAACGACCTGGTACGGCAATTCATCGCTTCGTCTCCAAAACCTCTTGCAGCGTTTGCTGCTTTTCCTGGTACATCGCCAACAGTTCATAACGCAGGTGGGCATTCGATGGGTTCCGTCCCGCCTCTGTGCGCAACTCATCGATAGCGCCATCCAGCACGATCAGTTTCTCCTTGTAGCCGGTCATCAACGGGTTCGCCGGTGAATCCAGCTCCGGTCTTGCGTCCGCAGCGAGCTTATCGATGGCCTTCATGTAATCGCGCTCGGTCCGCTCCACTTCGGCTAATGCGGAATTCTTGAGCAGCTGGCTCTGCCCGGTGTCTGGGATGTTTTGGTGTCTCACCACATAGACGCCAGAAATCGTCAGCGTCAGAACCAGTGCACCCGCAAGCGCGGTTCGCCAACCCAGCGGCATGTCGGGCCAGATCCTTAGCCTTTCCCAGAGTCCGCGCCGCACCGGATGCGCTTGTTCGTTTTCTCTGAGGGAATTTTCGATCCTCACCCACAGCTGAGCGTCTTCCCTGTAATCCCGTAGTTCCTCTGCCGCCGAGCTCAGAGACTTCCACGCGCGAAGCTCTTCGGCGCAAGCCGCGCAAGAGGCTGCATGTTGTTCCAGCGCCGCCCATTCTTCACGCGAACCATCGAGAAATATGCGTTCGCGATCGTTGCAAGAGATGTTCACCGGCCACCTGCTTCCGCGCTCCGGGGAGGCTCCAACATGCTGCGCAGATTTCTCTTTGCCTGAAACAAAGTATTTTTGGAAGCAGTCTCGCTGATAGCCAACATCGTCGCGATTTCCGCGTGCCGGAATCCTTCCACCTCATACAAGAGAAAAACATCGCGTTGGTGTTGGGTCAGCTCCGCCAAGGCGCGTTCCAGCGCCATGCGCAAAGACGGGTGAGCGCCAGGAGCGCGCGGCTCCATTCGGGGAAGTGTTTCGTTCGAATCATCCTGCGTCTGCTCTTTCCGACGCATGCGGCTCCGGCGAAGGTCATGGCATGTGTTCACCAGAATCCGGAACGCCCAGGTGACAAATGTGGATTGTCCCCGAAAGCTACCGATGCCGCGTTGAATCTTAAGGAACGTGTCCTGCACCGCGTCTTCGGCGTCCGTCTGGGAGCCCAGCAAGTTGCGGGCTAGATTCCTCATCCGCGCCCCTTGAAGTTGGTACAAGCGCTCGTAGGCCCGCAGATCCCCGGCCTGGCAGCCGGCCGCGAGGGCTGCGTCATCTGGCAGGGCGGTGTTTTCGCGGTTCTGCCCGGCTGCGATTTCTGAAGGTTCCACTCGCGGCCCTCCCTCGCCTGCTACAGATGAGATTCTATGCTCCCACTGCAGCGTAAGTCCCACAGTTCCCATCACGTTCTCCTGTGGTTTAGACGACGGAGCACGACCAAACGTCAGGGGGCAGCGAACCGCGGGATTCTACAGTAAGCTGCGTAGAATGAGGTAATTAACCTGAAAACCTAAATTAAAAAGCACCGTTCTGCCCTAACTCGGTTAAGTTTCAGTTGGATGAAAGAAACACCGAGGAGGACAAAACAGTGCACTGGAAACTTACCTCTCTTTGGGGTGGGAAGAAAGTAGAATTGCGCGAGACCCAGCGAGCGGTCACCCCGTTCGGTGGACTGGTGGTGTTCGTCGAGTTTCTGCAGCAGGTCGGTTATCGCGAGGCGGTGAGCCAGCATCTACCGTTTCGTCTCACTTCCCCCAATGCCATCGATCCGGTGGAGACCTTTACGGCCTTTCTACTCTCCGTGGTGGCCGGAGCACGGCGGTTCGCGCACACCAGTTTGCTGCGTGGCGATGTGGCCTTGCATGCCTTGCTGGGGATGAAGCGCTTTCCCGTCGATGACACCATTCGCAACTTGTTCAAGCGCTTCGGCCAGGGGAACTGCCAGCGTTTTTTCTCGGGTTTGTGGAGCTGGCAGCTGGAGCGGCTGCCGGAATGTTCGTCGGGATATAGTCTGGACCTGGATTCGACCGTGTTTGAACGCTACGGCCACCAGCAAGGTGCGCTGCGCGGGCCCAACCCGCGCAAGCATGGACGGCCCTCGCATCATCCGCTGGTGGCGGTGCTGGCCGAAGCGCACTTTCTCCTGCACGGCTGGCTGCGCAGCGGAAATTGCGGCACGGCACGCGGCGTCGTGGAATTCCTCAAAGAAGCCCTGGCGCTGTTGCCGAGAAAATATGCCATTCGGGTGGTCCGCGCGGATGCCGGCTTCTTTGACCAGCAATTACTGGGTTTTCTCGAGCAGCGCGAGTTGTCCTATATCATCGTGGCACGATTGACGCTATGGCTGAAGCGCGAGGCGGCCCGCGTCACCGCGTGGCGCGCCTTGGACGAGCATTACGCCGCCGGTGAATTCCACTTGCAACTTTTCGGCTGGGACCGTCCGCGCCGCTTCGTGGTGATCCGCGAGCAGTTGCGTGCCGAGCGCCCCTCGCTGGGAAGAAAACTGCTCGATGTTCCCGGCTACACCTTCCGCGTCTTCGTCACCAACCTGGCGCTGCCGCCGGAAGAGCTCTGGCGAGACTACAACCGCAGGGCGGACATGGAAAATCGCATCGCCGAACTGAAACACGATTTAGGCGCGGATGATTTTTGCTTGCAGGAGTTTTTTGCCACCGAAGCAGCCTTCCGTAGCATCCTGCTGCTGTTCAATCTGCTCGGAGAATTTCAGCGTGCCTGTGGCCTTCCCAGCTATCGACAGCCGGCCACACTGCGCGCCCAAGTCTTCCTTTGTGGTGCTTTATTGGGCCGCGCTGGACGCCGGTTGGTTCTACATCTGTCCGCTTCCTGGGGCGGCCTGCAGCAGCGCATCCCGCTGCTGGAAAACGTCTTAACCTATGAAGTTCCAACTTCAACGAAGTTGCATCCTGGACCCGCAACATGAACCAAAAATCGAGCAAGAAATCTAGATGAAACCGCCTTCAACTTCGGATTTCAAGATTAATGAATCTTTGAACGGTGGGTCAGCCGGCATACTCCTGGGGCAGGGCGCCTTGCGTTCTCTCCCGCTTCTTAAATTCCAGTAGCGCATCTCTTAAATCCGCTGGCCTGTAATCCGGCCAACGCTTCTCCAAAAACACAAATTCTGCAAACGCGCACTCCCAAAGCAGAAAATCCGAGAGCCGCTGTTCCCCTCCCGTGCGAATCAGCAAATCCACGTCCGTTGAACCGCCTCGCTGCACCTCGGCCAGAACATCCCCAAAAGCTTCGGAAGACAGATTTGTGGCCTTATAGAATTTGCTGGCGGCTTGAAACAGGGAATGCCGGGCGGAGTAATCCACGGCCAAGCGAAGATGCAGGTTCTTTCCCTTAGAAGTTAGTGTCTCCGACTCCACGATTGCTTCGCGCAAAGCAGGATGGAACCGATCACGGCGACCGATGATGCTCAACCGTATGCCCTCCTCGAGGCACTGCTCTGTCTCCTCTTGCAAGTACCCTTGCAAAAGTTTCAGGATCGAGGCGACTTCGGCAGGGGGACGTTTCCAGTTCGCCGAAGAAAGCGTGAAGAGAGTCAGCGTGTGAATGCCAAGATGCGGTGCGCACCGGATGATGCTGCGAGCGGCTTCCGCGCCTGCGCGGTGCCCCGCGGAGCGAGGAAGACCCCGAGAAGTGGCCCAGCGGCCATTGCCGTCGCAGATGATGGCTACATGGAGTGACTGCGCGGTCCCAACGGGAACTGGAGGCAGGTGCTGCAAAGTGATCGAAGGCATGAACATGCTCGTTTCTCCGCCGCTACATTTCATAGTGTACTTTGTAGCATAAAGCAAAATCACAAAAAAATTTACCGGTCGCGCGTCGCCCGGATCAGCGCCTCCATATGATCCAGGTACCGTTCGAGCGCCCGCCGACCCGCTCCCGCCAGCCGGTATTCCGTTTTCGGCAGCCGCCCGTCGAACGATTTCGTGCAAACGATGTAATCCGCTTCCTCCAGTTTCCGGGCGTGCACGCTCAGGTTCCCGTCCGTCGTCTTCAACAGCGCTTTCAATTCATTGAACGTCAGCGACCGGTTTACCGCCAACGCGCTGACAATCCCCAGGCGAATCCGCTCGTGAATCAGGCGGTCCAGGTTCGCCGAAACAGTTTGCGAGGCTGCGGAACGCACCGCCGCAGGGCCCTCTTCGCGGGATATCCGTTCTTGCCGAACTGTGGATGCTTTAGCCATATTTTCTTTTCGCGTTCGCGAAAACCCTATCCCTAACCTCCGTAGCGCAGAGCGATCCAGAATCCAAAGGCAATCTGCACCAAGCCGAACCCCGCAGCCATGAACACGTTACCCCACGAGGCAGGGGCGAAAAGAGCGGCGGTGCCAAGGGCCATCAAGCATAAACCCATAATGGGTACCGCTCGCACGGAAAATGCTCCTCCGGTCACAACCGCAGTGCCGTAGAGCAGAAGCCAGACTCCAGGGAGTGCGGAGACCGACCCCAAATCAAATAAAGCCAGGGTCAAAAGCCCGCCAACCACGATTGGCGGTGCGAAGCTCAACACAAACTTGCGCCCCGGCCCGGTAAACAAAGAGGAGTTGGCGCGACGCGCTTTAGTTGCCGCCGCCGGCGCGGCAATAGCCACGGCAACAAATGCTTCGGCAAGCCAGATGGCGATCCATGCGTGCGGAGTGGTCTGACGTGCGGCAATCAGTGCTGCCCCCAGTGCGGTCATCCCCATGGTGACGCCGCCCCAACCGGGCACGGCGGTGAATTCCGCGGCAGACTCCATGGTTTCGCGAATATAGCGGAGGTGGTCGGCGGCCCGGGCGTCAATCGGAATGGGCTCACGTCGGAGGGCGCGATTGGAACCGGGGGAAGCCATAGAGCAAAAGATACGCGGAAGAGAAAGCTTTGTCAAGTACTTTGTAGCATAAAGTGCTGCTAGGTTTTAGCCCCCTTCCGGTACCTTCCCAATAATCCGTTCCGCCGGATGATGAATACGTCCAGGAACATCTGCACGCTATCCCTCATCATGCTCACCTTGGTCGCCGGCGAGTGCGCCCAGCGCACCGGAACTTCTTTGACCGAAAGCCCGTGATGCCGCGCCAGGTAAAGCAATTCCGGGTCGAATCCAAACCGCTCGATGGTCTGCTGTTCAAAGATGATCCGGCAGCGCTCCCGCCGGAACGCCTTGAAGCCGCATTGCGTGTCCACAAACGGCAACCACAAGATGAATCGCACAATCTTGTTGAAGATGATCCCCGCAAATTCCCGGAAAAGCGACTCATGTACCTCAATCATACTCCGATCAACCGCACGGCTGCCGATGGCCACGTCGTAGGATTCCAGCGCCGCGAACAGTTTTTCCCCCTCTTCGATCGGAGCGGAGAGGTCCGCGTCAGTGAACAGCACGATCTTCCCCTTTGCTTCGAGCAAGCCGTGCCGCACGCTGAACCCCTTGCCTCGATTGCTTCCATTGCCGAGCACGCGCAATTGAGAAATTCGCTCCCGCCATGATTCCGCAACCGCGGCCGTGCGATCCGTTGACCCGTCATCTACCACCAGAACCTCTGTGTTCGGCCGCTTGTCCCGGATGTAGCCGGCAATTTTCTCGAGCGACGCGGGCAGTCGCAACTCCTCGTTATACGAAGGAATGATGATGGAGAGTTCCGGGGAGGCAGTCACAGTAGTTCCCAGTCCTTCCAGCCGTAGCGGCCGAGCAGCGGCACGAAGCGGCACCCTTCGCGGTGTTCCGTGGCATAGTCGTGGCCGTGTCGCGTAACCAGTAACAATTCCTGATGATCTTCCGTGCCGATGGGCGCAATCAAGCGCCCCTTGTCGGCCAACTGTTCCAGCAGCGGTTCCGGCACGGCAGGCGCTGATGCGGCCACCAGGATGGCATCATACGGTGCGAATTCCTTCAGTCCCAAGGTTCCATCCCCGCAATGCACGTGCACGTTCACATATCCCAATCGTTGCAGGCGCTCCGCGGCTGACCGCGCCAGTTCCGGGCGATATTCAATGCCGTAGAGTTCACTGGATAAGATCGAAAGCACGGCAGCTTGATAACCGCAACCGGTGCCGATTTCAAGCACTCTTTCTCGGCCGCGCAATCCCAATGCAGCGGTCATCGCTGCAACGATGTACGGCTGGGAAATCGTCTGGCCCCCGCCGATCGGCAGCGGTTCGTCGGAATAGGCAAGGCTCCTCGAGTGTTCCGGAACAAACTCGTGTCGTGGCACGGTGATCATCGCACGCAGAACGGCGGTGTCCTTGACGCCGCGTTTTCGAAGCTGCGCTTCCACCATCTCGGCGCGCTGCTCCAGATAGGGATCATCAGACACAGCAAATTCCTGCAAAAGGCCTTCTTTTTCCGCCAGAGCGATGGTTCGCGCAGGCCGCGGAACAGACGTAGCTTCGCGCCATCAGTTTAACCGATAGCGAACAGGGGCTGCAGCGGAATCCCCGAATCTCCTTCGAGAGCCGTGAAGTAACAACTTGCAAACACCGTCGCCAATTCCTGCCCCTCCGCACAGTGACCGACCTAGCAAGACTGTACTCCAGAGCAGGCGCGCCGGAGCAATTCCATTACCTAGAATCATTGGTGGACGAGCGTGCTTGAGCGCTCCCTCGTTTCGCGATTGCGAGGTTGGAGGAAGTCATGAAAGCGGCATTGGCACTCATTGTGATTTATGTGGGCATGTTTTTTGTAGCCATTCAGGGCGGGTCGCCTGGCTCCGTGCAAGCCGCGGCGCAATCCTCCATCAATAACCAGACTCAGACGAAAGGTAGTTCGCCTAGCGACCCCGCGAAGGACGCCGATATCCGTGCCCTGCTCGAGCTCGTGGGGGCGCGGGACCAGGTCCACGACTCTGTGCGCCAAATCGCTGAACAGTACCGCGAAAAACTGCTCGCCTCCGTGCCGAACAACGAGAAGGGCCAAGCTTTTGTGAATGCAACCATCAACGAATACGAAAAGCGCTACGACGTGGATAAGGTAAATGAGCAACTGGTCGTGCTCTACGACAAGCACTACAGCGATGAGGAGATCAAAAGTCTTTTGCAGTTTTATGGTTCACCGCTCGGCCAGAAAGTAGCCGCCGAAAGCCCAAAAATTTTCCGCGAAATTCAAGAAACCACGCGTGCGGAGGCCGCCAGAGCCGTAAAAGATGCTCTTCAGGAAGCGAAGCAGGAAAATCCGGGCGTGGGCCAGAATGCGCACCTTTCAACCAGTGGTCAGCGGCATCCGTTGCAACAGCGCCGCGCACAGTCGCAGGATACCCCCGCCGACCAAACAGCCCAGCAACAGGATCAGCCCTAACCTTCCTATACCCAGTTCAAAAAAGTGAAAACTACGGCAAGCGCTTCTTGAACACTACGTCGATGCCGAACGTGCCGTTCTGATCGCGCAAGGCCACCACCGAAATGGTCCGCGTCACGTTGTACTCCACCTGAATCACCTGCTGCTGCGTTGAACTCACGTTGGATACATAGGTAACCGTAAGAGTCGGCGTCACCTGTTGCTCCACCGTAACGCGCGCCGCCGCGTTTTGACCCGACCCGTTCACTCCCAAGCCCGCCAACCCGGGATCCACCCGGAATCGCGTAATTCCAAAAAGTCGCTCCACACGTCCGCCCAATTGGCTGGAGATCGCTTCGGACAGCAGCGCCGACGCCCCCGACGAGCCTGCCTGGCTGACTCCGCCAGTTCGCGATGCGACCTCCGTGCTGGTTTGCCCCATGGCCAGCAAGGTAACGATGTCACTTGCCGGCAACGGCGGATCGGAACGGTAAGACAGGCTCATCTTGCTGGCCTGACCGTTGAAATTCAGCGTAATCTCATACTGTTGAATCGTAGTGGTCGCTTCCACGTTGATGACCGGATCCAACCGGAACGGATTCGCGAAATTCAAATCACCTCGGGCAACGCGGTAGCGGCTATCGTGAAAAAAGAGTTCTCCTGAAATTACGTGGATATGGCCTAGCAAAATGGGATGTTCCGCGGTTCCCCGGACGCGCAAGTTTGCTTCAGCCTCCAGGTGGGCCCCCGGCCATTCCATACGGGAATCCGGGGTGGAGGTGGCCTCCACATCGAACTGCAGATTACGCAGAAAACTGGAACTGCTCGATCCGCCCGGACTCGAACTCGATACCAGGATGCCAGCGGATTCCAAACCCGCGTTCAAGGTTACTCGTTGTACGAGAACCTTCCCTGTCAGCAATCCCCCATCCAATGTCCCCGTCAAGCGCAACGAGCCACCTACCAGCCAGCTCATCCCCTCCGGATACCGAACACGCAGCCGGTCGGTTTTCGCAGAAATGTCGTAGCGCATCGGCTTGTCTGAATAATTCACACTGCCGCTGAGCGAAATGACTCCCCCGCCCGCCTCGCCGGTCACGTTTTCAAAGAACAGCCGGTTGGCATCGAACACCAGGTCGCCTTTCAGATTGCTAAGGCCGGTAGGGAAATCCGAGGAGCGCGCAGAAACACTGTTGAGATTGACGCGCCCGATGATGCGCGGCCTATCTAAAGTGCCTTCAAAGGAAGCGTTGATATTAGCGTGGCCAGAAGTGTCCACATTCGGGATATACCCGTTCAGTAGCCGCAAGTCCACAGAACCATTCAGCTTCAGCGAGACCGTGCGCCTCCCGGTGAATTGAATGGATCCCGTGAGCTCGGCGTTTGTGTTTGTGCCTTTTAGCGCGGCGCTTTCGATAGTCAGGCTATCGCGGGTGGAGGTGAGATGAATAGGCTCCGAGTTTTCCAGTTGCACTCCCCCATACGTCAAGATCAGGCGCGTGAAATTTCCCTCTACAGCCAATCCTTCAGGATGCTGCAGATCTCCCTTCATGCTGATGTCCCCGTCCGCCGTCCCGTGCCCGCTGAAATTCTGCAGATGCAATGCAGAGACCAAATAGGGGTCGAGATTGATGTTCCTGATGGAAACTTTGCCATCGAGAGGAAATGGTTCCTCAAGCCCGAGACTGATTTCTCCTCCAATGGCGCCTTCGCTCATTGCCGAGCTCAATTTGAGTTTTGCGGCTCGTCCATCCGCATTCAGATCACCTTCAAAACTGCCAATTACTTCTGTTCCCACCACCAGGTCCACCACTCGCAAGCTTCCGTTCACTTGGGGATGTCGCACCGGGCCGCTCGATTTCAACCGAAAAGATAGCTGCCCTGCCAAAGGAAGATTGTTGGCTCTTACCCGGCCGAAATTCGCCAGCGGCAGGGCGGCGCCTACCAAATCTGTGGTTAGGGACCCGTCGGCGAAGCGATACGCCACGTTGCCGGTCACGATTCCCGCCCCTCCCGTTTTTTCCGTCCCCGCCGCAAAGAAGCGCAATTCCGCATTGTTCAGGCGCACTTCGTCTGGCGTCATCGAGAGCTGGCCGCGCAGCCGGTTGAATGGCACGGTATAGGCTTCGGCGTCCGCGACGTCGAGCAGGCCAGTTAACATCGGTTGCGCGTGGGTTCCTCGTCCGTGGAATTGCCCCGTAATGTTTCCCTGCAAAGGATAATTCACGCCCGCCAATTGCATCAGCGCCTCAATCGGCACCTTTTCCAGATTGAGTTCGCTCGACCACTCGTTTTCAGGACGGAATTCCCAATCCGTCAGTTGCAGTTGTCCGTCGATCTCCGCATGCATCTGGCCGCGCACTGCGTGCCCTTGAGTGATAATCAGGTGATCGGGTGCATAACTCAGGTCCCCATCGATCGTATCCATGTGCACGTCTGCATACCGAACGCCTTCACCCCGAAAATGTCCCTGAAATTGCGGGCCGTCGGAGGGCCCGGTAATTTTTCCGGTCCAAAGCAGTGATCCGCCGATAGGCACCGCCGCATCCGGTGTTCCGGGTTTGTCTCCCGCTATGGCATGGATGAAATCGTCCCATTCAAGCAGCGAACCGATGTCCAGCCGCGCGTCGAGCGCGGTATTCTTCGGCGCCAGCGAACCGGTTAAGGACCCGCGCGACGTTGGGGTCTCAAAGCTGCCTTCTGAGATTTCCAGCGTATTCGGTTCATACCGATAGCGCAGCTTCCAATCGCCTGTAACCGCCATGCGCCCTTCTTCCACCTCTTCGGGCGCGTCCCAGTGCATGCTGCCGGATACGTCAAAATCACGGAAGTTCTCGCGCCAGGTCTCGACCGTATCCCCGGAAATCACGGAATCCCAGTGCAATTGCTCCACGGGAAATCCCGCATGGTCAATTGCCGGGGAAACCGCCGAAAGGCGCAGGTTCTGCAACTTGGTCTCCGCGCGGAACAACAGCCCTTCGTAACGCATCGTAATGCGTCCCTTTACGCTCCCGCCCAGGGCATAGGCCGCAAAATCAGGCAGTACCACCCCTCTGGGCCCCAGTGTGTAGCTCGACCGGCTGCTTAAGTTGGCCGAATGGAAATCGATAAATCCCAAGGTGATGTTGTCCGCGGCATAGCTTCCCTTGCCGAGAATTGCTCCATTTTCAATGGTGCCTTCACCACGCACGTCGACCCGCCCCAGCGGAACTTCCGGGGTGCGGAATGTCTCGCGGATATCCAGCAGATCAAGCCAGGCGCGGTATTTGTAGCTCCACTGCGGGGTGACCAAATCTTTGGTTTGCGCCTGTAAGTCCACATGCGAGCGTCCGACATCAACGACTGCTTGCTCCACGGAAAAGCCGTCATGGCCCAAGGTGAATTTTGCGGTCACATTCGCGGGCAAGGGAAGGTCCCTTCGTCTCGCAAATTCGATGGACTGCCAGTCAAGCGCACAGAGGTACACCGGTGTCTCTGAGGTCCCGCCCAAATCCAGGGTGAATTGGAGTTCACCGCCTTCAACCCCCATGAGCGACTTCACATTGTTGTAGAGAATCCAGCCATCCTTGATTTGCACGTGATGGACGCGTAGGTCTAACAATCTTTGCAGCTCCGGCTCATTCGATTTGCTGGCCGGAAGCGTCGGCAGATTATTGGTGCCGTCTTTTTCGACGCGCACGTGCAAGTGCGGCTGCTCTACGCTCAGTTCATTCAACCCAACACGCCTGCCCCAAAACGAATCAATGCGCAGCCCCACGCGCGCCTGCTCCGCGCTGAAGAGCGGCTCCGTGTCCGCCGGTTCCTTGCCATGGACCACCAGGCCGTTGATCGTTACATTCAAAGAAAACCATCCTACAGAGACTGTGCGGATTTCCACGCGCGCTCCTGTGAGCGTTTCCACACGGTGGATCAGGATCCTGCGCAAGAGCGGATTAGCCAGCCCACTTCCCACCGCAATGATCGCAAGCGCTATCAGCAGCAGCGTCCAGGTGCCCAACACCCAGAGCAAGTGCTCTACCCACAGGATTCTTCTCCAGCGCGATTCTTTCGTCATTTCGGGTTCTCGTTAAGCAATTTCTCGATGCGCACCCTCGCCCTGCTCTCCTTCAACCAACGGTACGCCTGAACGTTTATGGCGCGCTGGACGAGCGCTTCCTGAATATAACCGCGCGCCGCCTCCAGCGTCGGAGGCGTCTGGCCGCGCGATTCCGCCCTCGGCACGACACGTGTTTTGTAGAACTCCTCGATATCCTTATCTTCTATCTCAATCGAGGCGCGAAATCGCGAATCCAAATAGTTGCTTAGGTAGAGTGTCGATTTCTGCATGTCCAGTAACTCTTCGTCGGTCAGCCTTGCCTGCTTCTTCCGCTCCTCAAACTCTTCCGGCGAAGAGAACGATCGCTTCAGTCGCTCCAGGCTTCGCTGAACATCTGCATCGGACGGTTGCGGATACAACGCGGCTTTGGCTTCATTCCGGACAATCCACTGGTCAATCAGGCGATCGAGAATCTCTGAATCGCTTTGCGCCTTCTCATCCATGAAACTCTGGTAACGAGCCAGCGCTCGCACATCGCTCAGCAGAATAATGTCCGTATCCACCCGCGCGGCGATCCGGTCGACGACTTCCTGCCCGGACGCGTAGGCCGCCAGCACCAGAAGGCAAATGGCGGCGCTCCGAATTGTTCGACGAAGCTGCATCAGAAGCTCGATCCTAAATTGAAAAATATCTGAAGCTTCGGCAATCGTGTCCCCTGTTGGCAAAAGGGAACATTGTCCTTGCACGGAATTACAAATTCCGGTCGGTTTAATTCATATCCGAGGTCGACGCGAATCGGCCCAACCGGCGTGGCGTACCGCAAACCAAAACCGACCGTGTTCGAAAAATAGTTGAGCTCATTCGTGCAGTTGTAAATGCACGAAGTCGGATTGAACCGCCCGGGGCTCAGCCCGGGATAGGCAGTCTTGAAAACCGGTTCTGGCGAAGACCATCGCAGGGTCAGCCGGCTCAGCCGGCTATAGACGTTCCCGCCGTCGTAAAACAAAGCGCCACCCAGACTGGTTCCGATGATCGGGAGCTTCAAAGGAAAGCGCAACTCCTGGTTCAGGATGAGCGTGGCCTGGCCACCGACTGGAAATCCTGTGAGTGCGTCGCGCGGTCCAGCCTGATTCAGAGCGAAGCCGCGCAGTGAGGTTCCACCACCAGCAAACAGGCGCTCGGGAAGCGGAATGAGCTGGGGCGAAGGCGTTCCGGTTTGTGCGGGAAAGCTCAAGGACACGGTCGAAGCATAAGGCTCCAGAATTCCAAGACGGATGGAGCGCGCGAAGCTCCAGTTGCGCGAGAGAGTATGATAGGTGGAATTCTGCATGAATAAACGGAAGAAACTCGCGCTCGAACCAATCGCCGTTCCCGCCACGCTCAAGTCTGCCGTATTAAATGAGCCTTTGCTCGCGTCCGCCGGATTGTCGCGCGTGTCCCGGAACCATGTTGCGCTGAATTCAGAGACCAGTGTTGGCTGGTAAAACAGTGGCACTTCCTCCTGGGGAACGTTCAAATTGCTCAGGTTCACTTTGCGGAATGCATACCGAAGCAACAGCGACGAACGTGAGGTGAGTCGATCCGTAATCTGCAGATTTCCCTCGTAGCGCGTTTGCGTAAATGTGTTGATGTCTTGTGATTTCTCTACGTAAGCCGTCGCCTGCAGGCTCAACCTGTCACTATTGAAGGTTTCGGGCGAAGAGTAGGCCAGCAGGGCTCGTCCCTGAATCAAGCTTCCGCGCAGCTTCAGGCTGAGAGTGTCGGCCCGGCCCGTCAAATCTTGCTTGGAAATCTCGAAGATGCCCCGCGGAGACGCTTCGATCTCCCCGCCGGTGGGATCGGTGGTGCTGGCGAGCCGCTGAACTTCAAAGCCACCTCCGTAGGCGATGGTGTAACGCTTGGCTTCTTCGACCAGTACAACCACGTCTTTCTCTGGGTCGGTACCATTGGCGTTCTGTGCATCGATGGTCACGCGGTTAAAAACTCCCAAGTTGTAGAGTTTCTGCTGCGATTCCACCACATCGCCCTCTCTTAGGGGCTGCCCTGCTTGCACCCTGACTTGCCGCTGAATCACTCTTCGCCGTGTGTGTTTATAACCAGTTATAAGCACGCGGCGGACTAACACCTGGTTGCCTTCTTGGATCTTATAAATCAATTTCATGGGTTCGGCGCGCTCGATGGAATTCCCATCTGTCCGGGAGGGCTGCTTACTCGCGGCTTCGGTTGTGGCATTCCTCAGTGCTGCGCTTTCCGTTTCTTTCGCCGTATCCGGCACTGCCGTCCAAGAGAATGTCGCGTTCGGAAAGCCCTGATTGAAATAGAGCGCAAGGATATTATCCCGGTCCGACGCGATGCTGATTTCCGAATAAGGTTGGCCGGGCAGGGAGCCAAGCACACCACGAAGTTCCTCTTCAGAAATGGCGCTCATCCCTTCCAGGCTCAAGCTCGAGACCAGCGTTTGTTTCCCTTCGTTGATTTCGAATTGGACCAGAAGCTCTCCTCCTTTCTGCTTCTGCTCGGAAGGTGTTGCCCCCACAACCGTTGCGGAAAGAAATCCGTTTGCTGCATACAGGTTTTTCATCGAAAGCGCGTCCGAATCCAGCAGCCGCCGGCTGAAGTGGGGCTTCACAAACAGAGAGCTGGAAGTGATGGAAAGACGGCTCAGCAAGAGGGCCTTGTTGAAATAATGGTTCCCGGTGATCTCGATGCGCAATCGTTTGTACTGCATTCCGCGGTCCACTTTATAGGTGATGGTTTCTTGTCCTATTTTCAAATCCTCGTTTCCGCTCTTGGCCGTGTCGTCGGATACGGCGTACTCTACTTTGGCGTCGAAATAGCCTTCACGTTCTAATCGTTCCTGCAGATTTCGCTTTCCCTCTTCGAGTAAGTCCGGGT
This sequence comes from Candidatus Acidiferrales bacterium, assembly GCA_963709675.1. Taxonomy (GTDB): domain Bacteria; phylum Acidobacteriota; class Terriglobia; order Acidiferrales; family UBA7541; genus Acidiferrum. The sequence goes on along the minus strand of CAVPWW010000006.1, from coordinate 252,002 downwards.
CCACGGCGGCTTCCTGATAAATAGGTATGAGCCTCCTCAAATCCCGATTCGAAAACTTCGCGCCCAGGATGCTCACGCGTACCATCGGCCCCGCATTCACATCGAGGGTTATGGGCAACGAATTGGTGGCAGCGTTGTATTCGCCGCGTCGAAGGGAAACGCGTTCGCTCAGGTGGCCCTTCTTTTCCAGAAACTTACGGATTCGGTTAGTTGCCGACTGCACTCGCGCGATCGTCAACTCGCTGCCGGCCCTGAGCTTGAACAGTTTGAGCAACTCGGCATCCCGGTATTCCGTTCTATTCTGCAATTCCACATTTCCCAGACGAACCCTCGGACCCGGTTCCACGCGCACGATCACGTCCAGTTGATGCGTCTCCGGATAGGGTCGCTGTTCGACGGTGACCTTGGCTTGATACAGACCTTCGTCCTGGAGCGTGTCCTTCAATCGGCTCACCGCATCTTCCAGGTCTCCCGCACGGTAGGTTTGCCCCAGGGACAATTGCATCGCCCCGGTGGCGGACGCTTCCGATGGAGGAGGTTTTAAGCCCTCGATCAAGACTTGATTAAAGAAGAGATTTTCGCGCACCACAAAATCGAGTCGGACTCCCTCTGCCACTGGGGTTGTTTGCGCTTTGAGGTCGGCGTAATCCCCGGTCTGGTATAACGTTCGTATGCTGGCGGCAACTTCGTCGACGTTCAGCGGTTCGCCTATCTTTACGGCAATCCCCCGTGGATTCGTGGCCAGCACGTTGCCATTTTCCTCAACCACGCGGATTTCCCGCACGACCGCCGTGGGGGCGGGCGGTCCCTTTTCCTCGGTTGCCGCCTGGGCACACGCGAGCCTCCCTCCCAAGAGCGGCATCAGGAGCGCAAGAACTCGCAAACCATTGGCCCACCGGCAGTTCATTCGTTCCATTAATCAGACGAAGGGTAGCACACGGGCGTTGCTTCCTCGGATGCCTTTAGAGCTATCATGAGAGGGATTCGAGTGCTGGGATCTTATTTTACGTGATTCACCCTCTAGACCAGAAGTATTCGCGGCAGATGTTATTTGACCCGTTTGGCCGGGATGGACAGGAGCGTTTGTCGGCCTCCAGTGCCGTCCTGGTCGGGTGCGGCGCCATTGGTGCTGCCGCCGCCAACCTGCTTGTTCGTGCTGGCATCGGGCGGCTCCGCATCTTGGACCGGGATTTTGTGGAGACCTCCAACCTGCAGAGACAATCTCTCTTCACCGAATCAGATGCCCGCGATGCGCTGCCAAAGGCTGTCGCGGCAGAGAAAAATCTTCGCGCGATCAATTCCGACGTGCAGGTTGAAGGACTGATCGCGGATCTGACTCCACGCAATACAGAGGAACTTCTCTCTGGCTTCCCACTGATCCTGGATGGCACGGACAATTTTGAGACCAGGTTCCTCATCAATGATTTCGCCGTCAAGTCGGGAACTCCCTGGATCTATGCGGCTGCCGTGGCCAGCCACGGGCTTACCTTGACCATTCTCCCGGGCAGTACCGCCTGTCTCGCTTGCTTGCTTGATTCGTCTGCCGGCGCCGGCCTCGAGGATACTTGCGACACCATCGGGATTCTCGGCCCGATCGTGAATCTGATCGCTTCTCTCGAAGTTGCCGAAGCCATGAAACTCCTCGCCGGCCGCGTCTCGGCATTGCACGGCCGCCTTCTATCGTGCGATGTCTGGAGCGGCCGATTCCAATCGATTCATGCAGAGCGCAATTTTCAATGCCGCGTCTGCGTTCAGCACCAGTTCTCGCATTTGGCAGGTGAGGCGCAGCCACACATCACCATGTGCGGCCGGAATTCTGTACAGATCCACGAACGCAGCCGTTCGCTCGATCTCAAAGCCCTCGAGGAGCGCCTGGCGTCCTCGGTTTCCGATGTCCGCCAGAACGGATTCCTTCTCCGGTTCCTGATTCCACCCTATGAAATGACGGTATTCAGCGATGGCCGCGCTATTTTGAAAGGCACGACAGATCCTGCCGTGGCGCGGTCGCTGTACGCAAAATATATTGGAACGTGAAATCGGTTTCTAGCGAAGGATGCCGCTGCGGCCGGGGGGTGTGCGTAGGGCTGCCCGGTCCAGATTTTCCCGCAGGTTCATTAGCGTTAGGAAGGTGCTGAGTACGCGCGCCTTCAGGTCATCCGTCAGGTGCAATCCGCTTGTCGCAACGCGCGCCAGCCGCTCGCCATTCTCCGTGATGAATCTCATGATTTCCCGCTGTCGCTCGTGTGGCGTGTTTCCCAGCGCGGTTTCCCGCCGCATCTCCGCGCAACCTGCTTCCAGGGAGAGCGTGAAATGGAGAACACAAAGCTTATGCTCGGCCAGGGCGGCCGGGACATCGTGTTTGCAGCCGGAGATGTGGCACAGTTCGGTCATGGGCGAGAATCTGTGATGGTTGATAGGTAACATTCCCAGGGCCGAAAAGCCAGCAATCATCTACATTCTGCTACCTATAATGTAGCGCCCCCTCCCCTGTCCCTTCCGTCAGACCACCTGGAGGGCATCTTCCAGGTCCGCAATTATATCGTGCCAATCCTCCAATCCAAGCGACAGCCGGATGCCGCCGGGCTTCAATCCGCAGCGCAGCTTCTCTTCCTCGGGTACGACGGCATGGGTCATCGAGAAGGGATTCTCGATCAGCGTCTTAATCTGTCCCAGGCTCACGGCCAGCGTAATCGTATAGGCCTTCTCCGCCACGTGGTCGACGAATCGCTCCGCAGCATCCTCGGCACCTTTTAGGTCCCCTTCCTTACCCCTCAGTTCGAAATACAACATGCTGCCAGGCGCAAAGGAACCGTCGGCAGTAGTCATCTGCCGCCGTGCCAGCTCTCGTTGCGGATAATTCGAGAGGCCGGGATAGACCACTTTTGCCACCTTCGGCTGGTGCAGAAGGAAATCGGCCACATGCATGGCGGTTTTCTGCTGGTTCACCATCCGTGCCGCAAGCGTCGGAAGTCCATAGACCAGGATCGGCCAGGCATTCTTCGGCGAAAGCACGCCACCAAAATCCTTCCGGTAGAGCATCAGATGGTTGAAATAGCTGCTCGGACCGATCACCGCCCCGCCGGTCTCCGTTCCAAAGCCGCCAATGTCTTTGGTCAGGCTGTGCACCACCAGGTCCACGCCGTGCTCGAGCGGCCGCTGACAATACGGGGTCGCAAAGGTATTGTCCACCACAATCAGAATTTTCTCCGCTTCTGGCCTGCCCCCGTTCAAGCGGTCCACCACGATTCGTACCGCACCCATGTCGATCAGTTCCATCGTCGGATTCACCGGCGTCTCGAAATAAACCACCCGGCACTGTTTCGTTGCCACTTTGAGCAGCGATTCCGGTTCCCGTAAATCGCAAAAATCAGTGTGAATTTTGTAGCGCGGAAGCCAGTTCGTCACCAAGCTATGCGTGCAGCCGTACAGCACGTGATGCGCAACGATCTGGTCCCCAGCCGCCGTCAAGATCCCCAAGGCCGCGCTGACGGCCGCCATTCCGGTGGTAAACGCTACGGCAATTTCCCCGCCTTCTGCTACCGCCAGGTTTTCTTCCAGCATGCCGCGGCTCGGCTCATCCAGGCGATCGTAAATGTAGATAGGTGCGCGCCGCGATTCCGGCGTTGCAAATTCGACAAATCCTTGTGCGCCGCGGTGAACCGACGATAGGCGGTAGGTTGCCGAACTCGATTGCGGCGGCACGACGTGATGATCGTAATCCCAGCGCCCGGTGGCGAAACTTCCATGAATCAACCTCGTGCGCAGACGGTATTGTTCGCGAGGTTTCTTGGGCGTGCGTTCTTTAGACATGGCTGGCTCCTTCGCATAATTGGGAACCCGCGAGAGGTGCAAGGCCCCGGCAAACGGGTGAGCGATTCCTGGCAGTACTTCCCTTCCAGTTTACTCGCACCCGTACGTTCCTGCCGCGGATCCACTCGCCATGTGCTGCGCAACGCGGAAATCCGTTTGACACGGCTCCGCGTGGCACTGTATAAATATACAGTCAGGTGTATAAGTCACTTTCATGAGCGCGACCAAAACATTTCGCCATGGCCAGATCCTCCGCCTGGTCTCGTCCGAACGCATTTCCAACCAGGAGGACCTCCGCCGGCGCCTCGCCCAGCAGCGCATGCGCGTCACCCAGGCCACGCTTTCTCGCGACCTCCAAGAATTGAAGCTGGTGAAGACCAGGGAAGGCTATCGCGCCCCGGCTGTGCCCTCCGATGAGGCCGCCTCCATGCCTCCCCTCACGCGCGCTCTCCGGGAATTTCTCCTCGACATTCGCCCCGCGGAAAATCTTCTCGTCCTCAAGACGCCCCCGAGCGGTGCGCAACCCTTGGCTGCCGCCGTGGACGGCGCAAAATTTCCTGAAATTGCCGGCACCATCGCTGGCGACGACACGGTGCTCATCATCACTCCCAATCGTAAGAGCTGCGAATCCCTCCAAAGAGAAATCGAGTCCCACGTGAAATGAGGGATCCCCGGAACATTGCCGTCATTGGTGTCACCGGCTATACGGGATTTGAGCTGGCTACGCTGCTGCTGCGCCATCCCGCGATTGCCGAGCCCACTTTCTACGTGCGTGAAAGCAATGGCTTCCACTGTCTTTCGCAGCTTTTCCCGCAACTCCGCGCTCGTGGCGAAGCTCCTTTGCGCCCGCTTTCCCTGGATGCCATCCTCTCTAGCGCGGCCGGCACCGCTTTTCTGGCCACGCCCCACGAGGTCTCTGCGGCGCTGGCCCCGAACCTTCTTGATGCCGGACTTCGCGTGATCGATCTGAGCGGCGCGTTTCGTTTTTCCTCCCCGGAAACCTTCACTTCCTGGTACCAGCTTCCGGCGCCACACGCTTCGCGCCTTGCCGAAGCTGTGTACGGTTTGCCGGAGTTGTATGCCGATCGGATTCGCAGCGCGAAACTGATCGCTAATCCTGGCTGCTATGCCACCAGCGTGATCCTCGCTTTGCAGCCCGTGGCCCAGGCGGGATTGCTTTCCCCTTCCCAGAATGTGATTTGCGATTGCAAATCCGGCGCCACCGGAGCCGGCAAAGATCCCCGCCGCGACTTGCACTTTGTGGAAGTGGACGAAAACTTCCGCGCCTACAATTTGTTTTCGCATCGTCATACCCCCGAAATCCTTGAACATACGGGCTTGCCTGAATCGCAAGTGGTATTCACCACCCACCTGCTTCCCGTCGCACGCGGCATTCTTTCCACGATCTACATCTTCCTCGCCGCGAAACAGACTCCCGAGAGTATCGAGAAGCTTTACCGCGAAAGCTTCGCGGGCAAGCCCATGGTGCGCGTATGGCCCGCGGGCAAATTACCGGAATTGCAGCATGTGGCGAATACAAACTTTTGCGATATCGGCTTCGCTCTGGACGCTGAAGGTAAGCGCCTGATCGTGGTTTCTTGCCTGGACAACCTCGGCAAAGGCGCCGCGGGCCAGGCCGTTCAAAATCTCAATCTGATGCTGGGTCTCGAGGAGCAGACGGGATTGTTATGAGGATGGTCATTAAATTTGCGGGCGCTTTGCTTGAAGACATGCCGGCCATTGATTCTCTGTCACAACATGTCGCCGCTCTTTCTCGCCAAGGCCATGAAATCCTGGTCATCCATGGGGGTGGGCGCTTGTTCACCGCGACTCTCAAGCGCCTCGGCATCGAAAGCAAATTTGTGGCTGGGCTCCGAATCACGGACCGTGAAACTCGCGACGCTGCCGTGATGGTCTTCGGCGGTCTTCTGAATAAGCGTTTGGCAGCCTCCCTCACCGCCGCAGGTCAGCCCGCGATCGGAATTTCCGCCGCGGATGCTGCCTGTTTTTCCGCGTCTCCTTTAGTCCATAACGACGTGGAGGGCAGCCTCGGTTACGTCGGTTATCTCACCGATGTAAAAGTTTCCTTCCTCGAATCGCTCTGGCGAGAAAATTTGCTGCCGGTGGCAGCTTGTCTCGGACAGGGGCCGGACGGCGAACTCTACAACATCAATGCCGATCATATGGCCGCGGCCTGCGCGGAATTCATTGGCGCGGATCACCTCATCTATCTCACGGATGTCGCCGGGGTCCTGCACGGCGAAAAGGTAATCTCCGCCATCTCCTGCGAGCAAGTCGAGAGCCTCGTGCAGGCTCGCGTGGTTTCCGGCGGCATGGTGCTGAAACTGGAAGCCGCCAAGCGCGCCCTGGAAGGCGGCGTGCGTGAAGTTCATATCGTCGGCGGCGATTCCGCCGCTGCTGTTCTGGATCCGCAGCTATTCGCCGTGGCTTCCAACAACAGTTCGTTTCCGAGTTTGCCTGGCACCCGTGTCGTTCGGGAATCGACTTCCAACGGACGAGCGTCTCAGGCGGTTGTTTAGGTTTTGTTTAGGGAGAAGAAACAATGACTGCTTCGACTGCATCGCTCACGATTCCGGTCTCGCTCGCGAAAGACCTGCTCACCGGGGCGGAATGGGGTCCTGCGGAAACGCGCGACCTGCTGCAACGCACCGCGGACATCAAGACCCGTCCTTCACGGTATGCTTCTGTCCTGCGCAATAAGCACATCGCACTGATCTTTGAGAAGCCTTCCTTGCGCACTCGCGTCACTTTTGAAGTGGGCATTCAAAGCATGGGCGGCTTTGTGGTCTTTCTTGACCACACCCAAGCGCGTCTCGGCGAGCGCGAGTCCATTCCCGACGTCGCGCGAAATCTTGAGCAGTGGGTGCAAGGCATCGTCGCCCGCGTCTATGAACAGCGCGTGCTCGAGGAAATGGCTGCCAATATCGCGATTCCCGTGGTTAACGCGCTCTCCGACAAGTTTCATCCCTGCCAGGCGCTGGCCGACTTTTTCACTCTCGAGGAAAAGTTCGGCTCCGTGAAGGGTCTCAAGGTCGCCTACGTTGGCGATGGCAACAATGTTTGCCACTCCCTCTTATATCTCGCCGCCCGTCTGGGTGTTCACATTCGCATTGCCACTCCGGCCAACTACGCGCCAGATGCGGATGTCCTCGTTGACGCCAGGCGCGTTGCCAAGGAAACCCGCGCCAAAATCGAGCTTTTCACCGATCCGCAGGAGGCCGTGAACGGCGCCCAAGCTGTCTACACCGATTCCTGGACCAGCATGGGTTTTGAGGCGGAAGAAAAGGTACGCCGCCAGGTCTTCAAGCCCTACCAGGTGAATCGCAAACTCATGGAGCAGGCCGCCCCGGGGGCCGTCTTCATGCACTGTCTTCCGGCGCATCGTGGCGCGGAGGTGACCGACGAGGTACTCGACGCTCGGTATTCCGTTGTGCTGCAACAATCTGAAAATCGCATGTACGTGCAGAAAGCCATCCTGCACGCGCTTTACACGTAAATTTTGTTGTCCTATCGAGGAGAGAAAACGAAGTGAATCAGACCGTACACAAACCCAAGAAAGTCGTATTGGCCTATTCCGGTGGACTCGATACGTCCATCATCATTCCCTGGCTGCGCGAAAATTATGGCTGTGAAGTGATCGCCATGATCGGCGATGTCGGTCAACAGGAGGATCTCGAAGCTGCCCGCAAAAAGGCCCTTGCCACCGGAGCTTCTACTGCTTATGTGGAAGATCTGCGCGAGGAATTTATTCGCGACTACATTTGGCCCACCCTGCGCGCCGGGGCCGTTTATGAACATACCTATTTGCTCGGCACCTCGATGGCCCGTCCGGTGATTGCCAAACGCCAGGCCGAACTGGCCCTGCAACTCGGAGCCGACGGACTTTCTCACGGCTGCACCGGCAAGGGAAACGATCAGGTCCGTTTCGAATTGGCGTATAAAGCCATCGCTCCCCATGTTCAGATCATTGCGCCCTGGCGGGAATGGGCCATCGATTCGCGTGAAGACGCCATAGCGTACGCCCAAAAGCACAAGGTCCCCGTCGAACAAAGCAAAAAGAACATCTACAGTCGCGACCGCAACATCTGGCATCTCAGTCACGAGGGCGGTGAACTCGAAGATCCCGCCAATGCCCCGAGCGACGGCGTTTGGCAATGGATCGTTTCTCCGGATAAGGCGCCGGAAAAACCCGAAGAGGTCGAGATCGGTTTCGAGTCGGGCAATCCCGTGTCCGTCAACGGCAAAAAGCTTGGCCCCATCGATCTTCTCAACACCTTGAATGAAATTGCGGCGAAACACGGTGTTGGCCGCACGGATCTCGTCGAAAACCGTCTTGTCGGCATGAAGTCCCGTGGCGCGTATGAGACTCCCGGCGGAACTCTGCTCATCACCGCCCATCGCGAACTCGAACGCCTCACCATCGACCGCGAAACCGCCCATTTTGCCCAAGCGATATCCGTGCGTTATGCCGAGCTCGTCTACAACGGGCTCTGGTTCTCGCCCCTTCGTGAAGCCCTCGACGCCTTCTTCACTGTCGCCCAACAGCGCGTCACTGGCTCTGTCGGCCTCAAGCTTTGGAAGGGCACGCTCAATGTCACCAAGCGCCTCTCACCCTACTCCTTGTATCGCGCCGACCTCGCCAGCTTCTCCATGGGCCGTTACAATCCCAAGGATGCCGAAGGTTTCATCAATCTCTTCGCACTACCTGTCACCGTGCGACCGAAAGGCAAAGCCGAAGGACACAACGGCTGAGCGCTCTTGTAGGGACGCAGCATGCTGCGCCCCTTCTCGGCGCAAGATTTCTAGAACGAGCGTTGAGTAGCGGCTTCCAGCCGGCAGTCGTTTCTAATAGGGCTACGATGACCGAGCGCAAAGACGACCGATTGTGGGGTGGCCGCTTCGATAAAGCGCCCGATGCGCTATTCGACGCGTTCCAGAACTCCTTTGCGTTCGATTGCCGTCTGCTCCCGTACGAAATCGCGGTCGATCGCGCCTGGGCCAAAGCGTTACAGCGTTGCGGCATCCTGAATGAGGCGGAACTTCAACTGACACTCGCTGCTCTCTACAAAATTGCCGAGCGCTCAGAGAGCGATCCGGTCTGGCTGGCGTCTTCGTCCGCCGAAGACGTGCATCATTTCGTTGAGAAGGCACTCGTCGAAGAACTTGGCCCACTCGGATGGAAGCTGCACACCGGCCGAAGCCGCAATGAACTCGTCGCCGCGGATTTTCGGCTTTTCGTGCTCGATGCCGCGGCAGACACGCAAGCCGCCCTGATCGCCCTCATCAAGGCGTTCATCGCCCAAGCAAGAGCCAACCTGAATGTCCCTATGGCCGGCATGACCCACATGCAGCATGCCCAGCCGATCTTGCTTTCCCACTTTCTCATGGCTCACGCACTGGCCTTTACGCGCGATATCAGGAGACTGCGGAATGCCACTGTTTCTGCCGATGCCTGCCCCATGGGCTCGGGCGCGCTGGCAGGCTGCGCCTTCGCCGTCGATCGCGACGCAATGGCCCACGATCTTGGTTTCTCTCGTATCACCGCCAATAGCCTGGACGCTGTCAGTGACCGTGATTTTGCCCTCGACTATCTTTTCGCCCTTGCCGGAATCGCCACTCATCTTTCCCGCCTGGCGGAAGACTTCGTTCTGTTCGCCTCGCAGGAATTTTCCTACATCGTCCTCCCGGACGAATATTCCACCGGCAGCAGCCTGATGCCGCAAAAGAAAAATCCCGATTCCTGGGAGCTACTGCGCGGCAAGACCGGCCGTATTTCCAGCGCCCTCTTCAGCCTCTTCACCACCTTGAAAGGCCTGCCCAGCAGTTACCAGCGCGACCTGCAGGAAGATAAAGAAGCTCTCTTTGCGGCACACGATCAGGTTAACGATATGCTAGCGGTAGCCGCAGGCGCCCTGAGCCAGACCAAATTCCGGGGAGAACGCTTGCGGGCTGCTGCCTGCAATCCAGCTCTTCTGGCCACGGATGCCGCAGACTACCTTGTCCGGAGGGGCGTGCCTTTCCGGCAGGCACACGATTTGGTCGGCCAAGTTTTGCGCGAGGCGGAAAAGCAGGGCAAACCCTGGACCCAGTTTTCCATCACCGATCTCCGCAAAATCTCGGCTGATTTCGGAGATGATTTCCTGAAAAGTCTTTCCGTCGAAAGCGCCATTGCCTCCAAGTCCGTTCCCGGAGGCACAGCCGAAGAATCCGTTCGCGCCGCCATCGTGCAGCTCGAACAAAATCTCGCACAACGGGAGAAACAACCATGAGCCTCGGCTCCGTCGTCTACGTCGTCGAAACTGCCTCCTATCACGGGGAGGATCGGAGGTCCCTTCCGTGAGCTCCGCGTTCGCCCTGCGGATCCACCGCCCATGAAACAAGCCCCCTCCGAAGCGGCACTCCCTCGCGGTTTTCGCTTCGCCGCGACTGCCTGCGGCCTGAAGAAAACCGGCGCTCTCGATCTGGCGCTCCTTTCCAGTGACGTCCCGGCCTCTGCCGCGGCTGTGTTTACGCAGAATCTTGTCGTTGCCGCGCCTGTGGTGGTCTCCAAAGCGCATTTAAAGGCTTCGAAAGGGCGCATGCGCGCGGTCATCGTCAACGCGGGCAATGCCAACTGCGCCACCGGTGCAGCGGGTTATGCCGCATCCGTAAGAACCGCGGAAGAGGCCGCGCGAAATCTACGCTGCCGCCCGGAGGAGGTTTCTGTCTGCTCCACCGGCGTCATTGGCGTACTTCTTCCCGTTGAGAAGATTCTTCGCGCGCTTCCCGGCATCACAAGGAATCGCCGTCCTTCCGCGCGCTCCTTCGCCGAATTCTCCCTGGCCATTTGCACAACGGATACTCGCCCAAAGACCGCGGCGGCCTCTTTCAAAATGGCCGGCAAGCGCATCCATCTGGTGGGTTGCTCCAAGGGCGCGGGCATGATTCATCCCAATATGGCCACTACCCTCGCGTTCGTTGCCACGGATGCCAATATTTCTCCGGCTCTGCTTCAAAAAACGCTCCACGACGTGACCACGCGGACATTCAACTCCATCAGCATCGATGGTGACACCTCCACAAACGACACGCTTCTCGTGCTCGCCAACGGTGCGGCCGGCGCACCTCCGATCAAGGCTGGCTCCGCCGCGCACCGCGCCTTCTTGAAGGCCCTCGAGGAAGTCTGCAAATCTCTGGCCTTGCAGATCGTGGCCGATGGGGAAGGTGCGCAGCGAGTAATTGAGATTGCGGTACGCGGTGCCAAAACCGAGAGCGCCGCTCGCCGCATTGCCCAAACCATCGCGACCTCTCCCCTCGTCAAGGCGGCATTCGCCGGCGGCGATCCGAATTGGGGACGCATCTATGCCGCCGCTGGACGCGCGGGAGTAAAATTCGATCCTGCTCGAGTGGACATTCACATGGCGGGTATACCGGTTCTACGCCGCGGCCAGCCGCTCGATTTCAACGAGCGCTCGGCCAGTAACCGCTTGCTCGAAAAAAACGTCCACATTGTCGTACATCTGCACGCGGGCCGAGCCTCCGCCCGCTATTGGACCTGCGATTTCACTGCTGAATATGTGCGCATCAATGCTAGCTATCGCACCTAGTGGCCATTTTCAAGAAGGACACCTGTATTTTCTGCAGGGCAAAGACTGTACTTTTCAGTATACGTCCCTTGCTTGTCTGCTGTGATTCCTTGGAGCGGTACTGGACGGGACCCCTTTTATCCAGAATATTGGTTGCAAAAGCAGCCATTTTTCGAGACCATTCACGGGACCACTGAGTCACCTCACCCCTTCGCGGCACGCCTTTGCGGTTTGCCACTCGATGGACGAGGGTTTTCTCAGTGCGCTCCGCAACTCGTTGTTTTAGGTTCCGGGCAGAAGGAGTTCGCAGGTGAAGAAGCTTTACGTGGGTAATCTTCCGTTCAATGCATCCGAAGAGCAGTTGCAAGAGTGGTTTGGACAGTTGGGAATTAGCCCCTCGGCCATTAGCCTGATTCGCGATCGTTTCACTGGACAATCGCGCGGATTCGCCTTCATCGAGATCGCCAACGATGAAGAAGCGGATCGCGCGGTTACCAGCCTCAACGGTCAAAACTTCGGCGGCCGGAACCTTGTTGTCAACGAAGCGCGCCCGCAGACGGAACGCTCGGGTGGCGGCGGGGGACGTGGTGGTGGCGGCGGATACGGCGGCGGACGCGGCGGCGATCGCGGTGGTCGTGGCGGCGGCGGACGCGGCGGTGATCGCGGTGATCGCGGAGATCGCGGCAACCGCTGGTAGCGCGCCTCTCGTCTTTTTCTCTTCTCGTACGCTTTTTTGTGCTCTGGGATCCCCCGCGCGCTCTCCCGGATCACAAGTTCTACCCCGTAGAATCCAGGTCCGGAGTGGGTGTGCCCGGTCCTGGATTCTACGACCACCTTCGATATTCACAGCCCGTTGAAATTTTGCTGGCCAATCACCTTCTCTTCCATGTACTATCCCGCCGAATTAAGGTGACGGAGCCTTTCCGCAGAGCGGCCCTTTTCCGCCTGGGCTCCGGGTTTCGGCACTTCGCTCCGAAACACAAACAGTGACCGAAACATCTCGCGAGTTGACGTGTTTGAAACACCAGGCGAAGAAAATCCTTCGCTCGCTCCAGCCTGGAGTCTATAAGAGGTACAGTCCGCGCCGAGGTTCAGGTGCGACGGCTCGGAAAAGGTGCGGCGCTCAGGCAAATCGAAACTTGACGCGCTTTGGCCGCATCTAAGAAGGACGAACAAAAAGAGCGATGCAAACTTGGCATAAACGCGATTGGAAGCAATTCTATGAACTTGCGCGCCGTCCCTGGCAGCGCCACCGCCCCCCGCGCCCCGTCTATCCTTCGGGGATGAACCGCGTGCAGCCTGCTGCGGGCTTCAGCCTGTCAGAACTGGATGATGCTGGAGTCGATCTGGATCTTGCGGAGCGCCTGGGACTGCCCGTGGATGCCGGCCGCATCGGCGCCTATGGCCCCAATGTCACCACTCTGCGCGATTTCGTCCGCAGCTCCCGTCAACCCCTGTAATTGATTGCCGTGCTTCTTCGTTTGTGACGCTGCGAATTCCCGCGTAAAATAAAACCTCGAGCGCGCTCAAACTATGGCTTCGCCTTTCAACATTATTTCCAATGGCGGGACGCAGCTCATCCCGTCGCCGGATGCCCATCCGCGTCCGGACTGGCTGAGAGTCAAATTCTTCGGCGGTGAGCGTTACCAGGATCTGAAGCGCATCATGCGTACTCTCGATTTACACACCGTATGCGAATCCGCCCGCTGCCCCAATATGGGCGAGTGCTGGGAGCACGGAACTGCCACATTCATGATTCTTGGCGACATTTGCACCCGTGCTTGTGGCTTCTGCGCCGTTCCCTCTGGAAAGCCGGTCGGCCCACCCGACGAAGAGGAACCTATCCGGGTGGCCGAAGCAGCCGCACGCCTGCGCTTGCGTTATGTTGTGGTCACGAGCGTGAATCGCGACGACCAGCCGGACGGCGGTGCCCGCATCTTCGCTCGCACCATTCAGGAAATTCGTCGTCGCCTCCCCGACTGCATGGTGGAAGTGCTCATTCCCGATTTTCGTGGGGACTGGAATGCTCTCGACACCGTTCTCGCGGTGAAGCCAGACATCCTGAACCACAACACCGAGACGGTTCCGCGCCTCTATCGCCAGGTGCGAAAGGGGGCCCTCTACGAGCGCTCCCTCGAATTGCTTCGTCGCGCCAAACGAACCCATCCTGCTGTCCCTACGAAAACTGGGATGATGCTGGGCCTCGGCGAAGAGAAGGGTGAGGTCCTCGCCACCATGCAAGATCTCGCCGCACAGGGCACAGACATCCTCACTCTCGGCCAGTATCTACAGCCAACCCGCGAGCACCTCCCCGTGATTCGCTTTGTGCATCCCGGAGAGTTCGCGGAATTCAAGCTTTTGGGTGAGAAAATGGGTTTCAAGCACGTGGAGTCCGGCCCGCTTGTGCGCTCTTCCTACCACGCCTTCGACCAAGCCGAATCCGCCATCCGTTGATCCAGCGATCCTAACTAAGGGAAAAATCCGGGGGAAGGCCTTCAGACACACCCCTGCGCCATTTCTGGCGCGCTTGAAGGGGTTGTTGACTCGAAAATCCCGCGAGGTGCTTACTTTGCGGCTGCTGCAGCGGCTTTCTTGATGGCCTTGGCCGCGGTCGAGGCTTTCCGGCGACGCTTGGTCTTGGGCGGGGTCGCAGGCGCTTCGCCGATCAGCTCAGCGGACAACATGCTGGTAACGAACAATTTTGGCCCATGGTCATCGAAATCGACGGCGGTACGCTCGGGATCGGATGCGGTTACGATACCCAGGCCGAATAGATCATGCTTGATGGTCTGCCCTTCCTGCATTACTTGCACAACTGCCTCCTTGGAACAACTCGCTACTTGTCTCGTTGTACTTCTATTTGCTGACTGAGAGGTCCCCGACCCCTCGGGGACCCCCCGATTTCACAGGCTAGAGGCTTGTGACGTTCTCTGCCTGAAGGCCCTTCGGGCCCTTTTTGACCTCAAACTCCACTGCCTGACCTTCATTCAGAGACTTGTAACCATCCATCTGAATTGCGGAGAAGTGTACGAAAACATCTTCCCCCGTCTGGCGTTGGATGAACCCGTAACCCTTCGAAGCATTGAACCACTTGACTGTTCCTTGTTCCTTCACTGCTGAACCTCGAAATTGAATTGCATTGCCTCTCTTGAACCCATGGCTCAGTCTCCCAAGCCTCGGGATTGCCTCTAGCCCCGACAAAAAAGGGCTGCGAGTTTGTTCTCGCAGCCCCCTGAACGAGTCAAAAGGTAGTACAAGAGCAACAAACGCTATACCTAACGTTATCACAGATAAGGGCTTATTGTCCATAGCACAGTGGAACAGCCCCGAAAGTGCTCTTTATCCGTATTCTACTGATTTTACAAGGATTAGCAGATTTCCAGGGAATTTCTACATGCTTGCCGCTGGTTCCTACTCTTCGAGTGATTCGGGCTGTAAACTCAGGTTTTCCCCGCCCTTTTCCTTCTTTTCCCAATACTTCTTTACCCAGGCCTCCCAGCTTTTTCCAGCCGCCGTATCTCGACCTGTGAATTCCAGAGCGCCGATCTCCGAGTACGTAATTTTGACTCGCTGATTAGAGTCTTTGGGCAGAACCCGTACGAACGAATCCGTCAGGGTCTTCCCCGTAACTCGATCGAAGATGTAGCCCTGGACTTTTGAACCGTCCTTGCGCGCTATCGATACATCTCCCCTGTAATCAAACGCTTTTTCGAGAGCGTCGCGCAGCTCATCTTCGCTGGCGAGCTCGGGTGTCCAACCCTGCAGGGTTTCGTGAGCCGTCCCCGGCGCCACTTCGAGCTCGTCGGGATGCAGGACATGCTCAGGACGGTCAGCGTGACGCGGGCCGGTCACGCGCGCGTCTCCTCAAGTTTGTCTGACTTGCTGTCGATTTGTACCAATGGATTGTAGGAGTGCACCGGAGTTACCGGTTCATTTAACAGACCCATCGCGCCTTCATCCCCATTGCGCGTAAACAGGGTTGCTTTGGCTGTCGCCAACAATCCCTTCAGGGAACTAAAGCTGTAATCGACGCCCGAAGCCTCGTATCCGCTATGCACCATGCAATTGGCGCACTTCGGATTGCCGGACTCTGTGCCGTAGTTTGACCATTCCGTCGTTTCCATCAGCTCGTTGAAGGTCTCGGCGTACCCGTCCTGGAGCAGGTAACACGGCTTCTGCCAGCCGAAGATCGAGTACGTAGGCATTCCCCAAGGCGTGCACTTGAAATCGCGCTTGCCCATGAGAAATTCCAAAAACAGCATCGACTGGTTAAATCGCCACGTGGACTTCCGGTTCGCTAAGATGGCTCGGAACAACCGCCGTGTGCGCGCGCGTCCCAGGAAATGCTTCTGGTCCGGGGCCTTGTCATAGGAGTAGCCCGGCGAAAGCATCATTCCTTCCACACCCAACTGCATCATCTCGTCGAAAAACATCCGCACGCTGTTCGGATCAGCGCCGTCAAAGAGCGTGGTATTTGTGGTCACCCGGAACCCTCGTTTCAACGCCTCCCGAATGCCGTCTACTGCCAATTCGTACCCACCCTCGCGGCACACCGAAAAATCGTGGTGCTCTTTCTGTCCATCCAGGTGCACGGAGAAAGTCAGGTATTTGCTGGGCTTGAACAGGTGCAGTTTTTCTTTCAGCAGCAGCGCGTTGGTGCAGAGATAAATGTATTTCTTGCGCGCCACCAGCCCTTCCACGATCTTTTCTATCTGCGTATGCATCAGCGGCTCGCCGCCG
This sequence comes from Candidatus Acidiferrales bacterium, assembly GCA_963709675.1. GTDB lineage: Bacteria > Acidobacteriota > Terriglobia > Acidiferrales > UBA7541 > Acidiferrum. The sequence goes on along the minus strand of CAVPWW010000006.1, from coordinate 235,866 downwards.
GGGATGGACACCATGGGCGTCCCGCATTCGTCCACAGCTTTAAAGCACTCTTCCGGCGATAGCTCGCGCTTCAATACGTGCGCCGGATATTGAATCTTTCCGCAGCCCGCGCACGCCAGATTGCAGCGGTAGAGCGGCTCCAGCATCAGCACCAGCGGATACTGTTTGCGGCCCTTCATCTTTTGTTTCAGGACGTAGCTTGCTACCGTCCACGCTTGGGATATAGGTACAGGCATTCTTCCCCTACTCAGGCAATCTCCTCGACGTTCGATGCAGGAAGCCCAGCCCCCGAATCTCTAGTGTACCTGAGAAGCAACACTTCCCGGAACCTCTCGATTTTAACTGGGTTCCCTGGCATTCCCTAATTTGATGCAGCGAAAGGTGCTTGCGTGGCACTCGACGTGCTCCCTTTGCTCCTGAATGGCACCCCCCTTCCGTCTCTTCATCCAGCGTATGATGATGGCTCTCCGCAGGGAGAACGTCTGAACCATGTCCCGCGCCAATCTTCTATCTCTCTTCCAGCAGTTTTTGAGTATTGCTGGCGACACCGCCGTCATCGAACGCCGCGGGTACCGTCAGGAAAAGCTGACATACGCGGAACTTTCAGCCCACGCTCTTTTCTGGAGTTCTGACCTGGGTGACCGCGGAATTGGCCCTGGTGACCGTGTCCTTCTTTGGGGACCAAACTCTTCGCAATGGGTGGCGTGTTTCTGGGCTGTTCTTCTCCGCGGCGCCGTCGTCGTTCCCATGGACGCGGCAGCTAGCCTGGGGTTTGTCCAGCGTGTTGCGAGCGAATCACAGGTTAAGTTGATTCTTCGCGACGCCTCGCAGCCCGTGATTGCTAACGGTCCTCCCTCAGTTGCTTATCACGACCTACGGCCCGTCCCCGAGCCTTCTGCAGCTTCGGCTGATGCTGCGGTGGACCCAGGTGGCCATGCGCTGCGCAACGACATTGCCGAAATACTATTCACCTCGGGCACGACCAGCGAGCCACGGGGAGTTGTCCTGACTCACGGCAATTTCCTGGCGAATCTCGAACCGCTCGAACAGGGAATTGACGAGTACCGCAAATACGAGCGCTGGTTTCACCCTTTGCGTTTTGTTTCGGCCGTTCCCCTGAGCCATGTATTCGGCCAATTTATGGCCTTGTTCGTTCCGCCGCTGCTCGGGGCAACCGTCGTTTTTGATAATTCGGCGTTCCCTTTCGAAATTCTTCGATCCATCAAACAAGAGCGTGCCACCGCGCTCATCGTCGTGCCGCGCATGCTGGACGGCTTGCGAGCTGCCCTCGACCGGGAGGTTGATTCGCGCGGGTGGCGGAATTGGTTCACGGCTGCCTATTCCGCCGCGGAGGGCGAACCTTTCCTGCGTCGTGTCTGGCGATTTCGGCGACTGCACTCTCGCCTCGGCTGGAAGTTCTGGGCATTCATTTCCGGCGGAGCCGCACTTTCCGCGGAAACCGAAGAATTTTTCAAGCGCATCGGTTACGCGGTCGTTCAGGGCTATGGCATGACCGAGACTGCTTCGCTGATCAGCGTGAACCATCCGTTCCGCGCGGCCGCGGGATCGGTCGGCAAAGTTCTTCCCGGCCGGGAATTCCGGCTCGCGCCAGATGGCGAGATCCTGGTTCGCGGTGAAAATGTTTCCGCTGGCTATTGGGAAAAAGGCGCACTCCGGCCAGCGGGCCAGGAACACGATGGTTGGCTGCACACCGGCGATCTCGGCCAACTCGATTCCGAGGGCAATCTCCGCTTTCGTGGCCGCAAGAAAAGCGTCATCGTCACTCCAGCCGGCCTGAATGTCCATCCCGAAGACTTAGAAGTTGCTCTGCTCCAGCAACCTGCCATCCGCGACGCTGTCGTCATCCCTATCCAAATCGGCGGCAATGCTGAGCCTTGCGCCGCCTTGCTCACCAAAACCACAGACCAGGCCGCCATTCAATCCACTGTTGACGCCGCCAACGCCTCACTCGCCGACTACCAACGCATTCGCCGCTGGCTCCTCTGGCCGGATCCGGACTTCCCTCGTACCCCCACCGGCAAGCCGCGCTTAGCGGCAATCGCGTCACGCGCCGCCGAACTCCTGGCGGTCATGGATGAAGGTGTCATCCCGAGCGCAGCGAGGGATCTGCTTCCGTCCTTTCCTTCCTTCATTTCCTCAACCTCCTTCACCTCTTTACCCGCAGGCACGGCTCTCAAGGACTTGTCTTCTTTAGATCGCGTCGAGTTTCTCTCCTCCCTCGAACACCGCTACAACGTCGAACTCAACGAAACGCAATTCGCCAACGCTCAATCCTTCGCCGATATCCAGCAGCTCCTCGCCCGGCCCTCCGCCCGCCGCGCGGACTATGTCTACCCGCGCTGGACGCAGCGCGCTTCCACACGTTTTTTCCGGCTGCTGATTTACTACGCACTGACTTGGCCGGCAACACTTCTTCTCGCCCATCCGCGCGTTCGTGGCCGTGAAAATCTCGCCGGTGTGAAAGGGCCTATCCTGTTCGTCGCCAATCACACCACGCGCCGCGCCGACATTGGCCTGATTCTCTACGCTCTCCCCGCGCGTTTTCGTCATCGCCTCGCCACCGCCATGGGCGGGGAAATCCTGCAGACCTTTCGTCATCCCCCGCAAGATTGGTTTTTCGCAAAACGTTGGCTTTGGAGGCTGAACTATTTCCTTCTCGTCTCGCTCTTCAACGTTTTTCCGCTACCGCAGCTCTCCGGTTTTCGCGAAAGTTTCCGCTTCGCCGGGGAATCCGCCGATCGTGGTTACAACCTGCTGGTCTTCCCCGAAGGCATCATCAACGACCGCGACACTCCCGCCATGATTCCCTTTCAGCCCGGCATTGGCTTGCTGGCGCAGAATTTAAACATCCCCCTCATCCCCATGCGCCTCGACGGCGTCTGGCAAATGAAACAAGAGCATCGCCGCCTCGCCCACCTCGGCGAACTCACCGTCCACCTCGGCGCCCCAATCACCTTCCGGCCCGACACACCCCCAGCCGAAATAGCCACCCGCCTGCATTCCCTCGTCGAAGCCCTCTGATGTCCGGGCATTTTCAGCATTCGATATTCATAGAAGCTCCTAACTCTGCGTGTAGTCGCCGATGGCAATCCCAGCATCATCCTTAAGATCAGTGAAGTCACTCTTCCGCTGGTTTAATCCTGAACTACACCGCTCCTTCTCAGTGCGAGCGCTTTCCGGCGCCTTGATTCCGTTTGTGGCAAAATAGTAGGTCTGTAGATGACAGACAATGGCTAACCGTGTGACACTCGCTCCCCAAAAGTCCGCGACAACCGCGAAGAAATCTCCTGCGTCGAACGGCGCCGGGCACGCCGAACGCGAGCGCATCTTCTATCTTTTCCGCCGCTGGGGCTTCTACGAGGCCACCCTCGATCCCCTCGGTTTCTTCACACCGCTGAAGTGTCCCGATCTCGATGGCCTCTCCGGCGAATATGCCGAAGAAGCTCGCCGCTACTATTGCGGAACGATCGGTGTGGAATTCCTGCACATTCCCGAACTCGACCGCCGCAATTGGGTCGCCGAGCGCATGGAAGGCCCCGAATTCGAGGTTAACCAGGAGAAAATCCTTGAGCGCCTCGTCCGCGCCGATCTATTCGAGCAGATCCTCCAGAGCCGTTACCTTGGTAGCAAGCGTTTTTCTCTCGAGGGTGACACTGCGCTCATCCCGTTGCTCGATTCCATTCTCGATGCCGCAGGTGATTTGGGCGGCGTTGACTCCGTAATGGCTATGAGCCATCGCGGCCGGCTCAACGTCATGGCTCACATTGCCTGCAAGCCCGTTCACGAAGTCGTTTCCGGCTTTGAAGACGTCGATCCCCGAAGCGTTCTGGGTGCCGGCGACGTGAAATACCACGTCGGAGCCACCGGCGTGTACACGACCGCTGCCGGCAAGAAACTGAACATTCACCTGGTTTCGAATCCCAGCCATCTCGAAGCCGTCGATCCCGTGGCCATGGGGCGCGCCCGCGCCAAGCAGACTCGCCACGGTGCCCGCGGCGCACAGATCGACCGCTCCCGGAAAACTCTAAACAAGGTTTGGGGCATCGTCATGCACGGCGACGCTGCTTTCGCTGGGCAAGGCATTTGGGCGGAAACGCTTAACCTCGCCGACCTTGCGGCTTACTCCGTCGGCGGATCCATCCACATCATCGTCAACAACCTGATTGGTTTCACGACTCCGCCCGCGCAGGAATATTCATCCCGCTACGCTTCCAGCATCGCGCGACGCCAGAGCGTGCCCATTTTCCACGTCAATGCGGAAGACCCCGATGCCGTGGTCCGCGTTGGACGCCTCGCCGCCGAGTATCGCGCCCAATTCAGTTCCGACGTAGTCATCGACCTCATCGGCTACCGTCGCCACGGCCACAGCGAAGTGGATGATCCCACCATCACGCAACCGCGCCTCTACGAGCGCATCAAGAACCACCCGCAGCTTTGGAAGATTTATGCCGAACACGCTGGCATCAATGCGGCTCCTATCGCCGAAGTCGTCAAAAAAGAATATGAAGAGGCGCAGCGCAAAGCCGCAAAGCTCACGAAAATTCCGGCCCTCCGCAAGCTGCCCGATTACTGGTCTCCATACAACTACGGCAAGTACAATCCCGCGTTTGAAGTCGACACCGGCTTGTCTCGGGAAAAGATTGCAGAAATTACGGCCGGCCTTGTACGCACTCCTGCCGGATTTCACGTGCATCCGAAGATCGTGAAATTGCTCGAGCAGCGTTCGGAAATGGGCCAGGGCAAGCGACCGTTCGACTACGGTGCTGCCGAACTTCTTGCCTACGGCTCACTTGTCCTTGAAGGCAATCCCGTTCGCCTGACCGGCCAGGACACCCAGCGTGGCACGTTCAACCAGCGCCACGCTGTTTTGGTCGACAACAAAACCGAGCAAGAATATTTGCCCCTCGCCCACCTTTCGCCTGGTCAGGCCTTTTGCGAGATTTACAATTCTTCCCTCTCGGAGGCGGGCTGCCTGGGCTTCGAATATGGGTTTTCCCGGGACTATCCCGAGGGCCTCGTCCTTTGGGAAGCACAGTTCGGCGACTTCGTAAACGGCGCGCAAGTCATCGTCGATCAATTCATCAGCGCCAGCGAAGACAAGTGGGGCCTGCCGACCGGACTCGTCCTTCTTCTGCCTCATGGTTATGAGGGCCAAGGACCTGAACACTCCAGCGCGCGCATCGAGCGCTTCATGCAGCTCGCTGCCGAGGGCAACATGAACATCTGCCAACCCTCTTCCGCGGCGCAATATTTTCACCTGCTGCGCCGCCAGGCTCGTCGCCTCTGGCGCAAACCGCTGGTCGTTTTCACTCCCAAGAGCATGCTGCGTCATCCTGACGCCTGCTCCTCGATCGAGGAATTCGAGCGTCCCCGTTTCCTCACGCTTGTTCCGGATCGCGAAGTCACGGACGCCCATAGCATTCTCATCGCCAGTGGAAAGGTCGGCCACGAACTCCGCGCCGAACGTCGCCGCCGGAATGACACCACCACCGCCGTGTTCTTCCTGGACCAGCTGTACCCGCTGCCAAAGGCGGAAATCGCCGCGGCCATCGATGCGCATCCCAATGTGCGAGAAATCGTCTGGGTCCAGGAAGAGCCTGCCAACATGGGCGCGCTCTTTTACGTGCTACCGCGTCTTGAACGCATTGCGCAAGCCAAGAATCTCCGTGTGCGCACCGTAAAGCGTTCCGCGAGCGCCAGCCCCGCCACCGGCTCCGCCAAAGCCCATGAACTCGAGCAGAAGACCCTCCTCACTCTCGCCTTTGCCACCACACCCAATTCTTGAGCCATCGAACACCTCTTCGGTTATTTTCCCGCTCGAGGCGCCATCCGACTCATGGTGCTTCCGCTGCTCATGCATCTTTGTGGCTGTGCGGGTCCGTCACCTCTGGCGGTGGTTCCGGGGGTCCCTTCACTGCTTCCGGGACCATTGGTCCCGCTGCCGACGGCAATGGCGAACGGGCGTCGAGAGTGTCTATTCCAATCAGGCTTCCGCGCAGATTCTCGGATTTCACACATTGCATGCATGGGGTGACGGGCGTGAGGACGAGAGGTTAACTCAATGAGCGGTTTGGTTGTCCGAACCAGCCATCGGACGTTCAAAATCAATTCCCCAGAAATGGGGCGCAGGCGTCAAAAACTCCACGCCAACTCGCGTTCCCCGGTCGCCTGGCTCTCCGAGGTATACGATCCGGCATTCCTGCTCTTCTTGCGTCTCCGGATTCACTAGGACTAGCAGTTCGCCATTGTCGACTTCATGGCTCAGATTCAGCAGTCCTCCGTGTGCGCTTACGACCAGAGTTTCGCAGATCTCGCGAAACTTCCGGCCTTCGTGGCTGCGGCCAAGCGCTTGTAGGCGCATCTTGTGAAAAACTCGTTGGCTGCGGCGGTGTGAGCTTTGAGCGAGTTCTACCATGCGCTCATCATGGCCTCCCCGCCAAAACCGGTCAATTGCCCTTTCGGACAGGTGTTCCCACACGGTAAGGTCCTTTGCTTTCTCCGACTTGCCGCGAACTTGTGCACTCCCGGCCCACGCCGTAGAATAAAAGCAGCGGCATCAGCATCCAGCGTTTGCTCCACATCCATTCCGCCGCTGTGATTTCTTGGAAATCTTTCTGTTGTTTATTTGGTAGAAGATCGTTGTGCCTGAGGGCTTTATATGAACCTTGCTGAATTTATCGAAGGTCGGCGCGAGCAGCATCTCGCCGAGCTTTACGAGTTTCTTCGGATTCCCTCCATCAGCGCCAAGACAGAGCACAAGCCCGACATCGAGCGCGCTGCACATTGGGTTGCCGACCACCTTCGCTCCGCCGGATTTAAGACTGTAGAGATCGTTCCTACCAATCTTCATCCCTTGGTTTACGCCGAATCCCTGGAAGCCCCCGGCAAACCCACCATTCTTTTCTACGGGCACTACGATGTGCAGCCGGCCGAACCTCTCGATCTTTGGACCTCTCCTGCCTTCGAACCCCAAATTCGCGGCGGCAATATCTATGGGCGCGGCACCGCCGACGATAAAGGCCAAGTGCACATTCATCTCAAAGCGCTGGAATCCCTCCATAAGTTGAATAGTAAGTTCCCAATCAATCTCAAGGTTCTCATCGAAGGAGAAGAAGAAGTTGGCAGCGTCAGCCTGTGGGATTATGTGCAAGCCAACAAGGCAAAGCTGAAGGCCGATGCTTTGATCGTTTCGGATACCGCCATGCTTGGCAAAGGCGTTCCTTCCATCACCTACGCTTTACGCGGATTGAATTACTACCAGATTGAAATCACCGGGCCGGCGCGCGATCTCCACTCTGGCGTTTATGGCGGCGCGGTGCCGAACCCACTCACCGTGCTCACCGAACTTTTCGCCAAGCTCCATGACAAGAAGTTTCGCGTAACCGTGCCCGGTTTCTACGACGACGTGGATACCATTCCGGCCGCTGAGCGAAAGGCCCTCAATGCCTTGCCTTGGAGGAAAAAGGATTTCGAGCGGGCTGTTGGCGCCCCCGGCTACTTCGGCGAAAAGGGATTCACCACGGTAGAACGCCTTTGGATCCGCCCGACCCTCGAACCCAACGGAATCTGGGGCGGCTATCAAGGAGAAGGCGCAAAGACGGTGATACCATCCAAGGCCTACGCCAAATTCTCCACACGCCTGGTTCCCAGCCAGAACCCAAAGAAGATAGCCAAGCTGGTCGAACAGCACATTCGCAAGCTTTTGCCTAAAACGGTTACCTGCAAGTTTGAATTGCTAAGTACCGGCAAACCCTGGTCAGCGGCTTATCACGACCCCATCTTCCACGTGGCGCAGTCCGCGCTTCAGGAGGGCTTTGGGAAAAGAGCGGTGTTCATTCGCGAAGGGGGCTCCATACCGTTCGTCACGCAGATGCACGATACCTTTAAGGTGCCTTGCGTGCTCATCGGTTTCGGTTTGCCCGACGAAAATGCCCACGCCCCCGACGAGCACCTTTCTCTCGATAATTACTACGGCGGAATTAAGGCCATCGCCCATCTCTACGAAGGCCTCGCCTCGCTGTAAACAGCCTCGTCTGTGCCAGCAGCGAACCCGTCCGAGCGCGCACTCCTCTATTCCTGTCGACGGCGTTCCAGCCGAAAAAGGTAGCAGCCCGCTTCGGTGCTCCGCACATGGATATACTTCACCGCAGGATCTTCGAAGAGCTTCTCCGCCTCTTCTTCCTCCATTCCGCCGATCAGCCGCCGCTCCTTCAGCAGTGTCCGCTCTTCTCCATACGCCGCAAGCGTCAGCAATCGCCCGCGATATTCCTCCGGAAACGATCGGCTCTCCTTCATTCGTTCGCATTTCTGCGCATGAATGTAGATTGGACCGGGCAGTGGCGGCTCGCCTAGTTCATGGAAGGGGTCATACGTGAAAAGGAGTAGTTCTTCCTCTCGCACGCGGATCAGCCGAAGACAATGCCTGCAAGGCGCGCGACCCGCAGCTGTCTCCTGGTGTGCCGGAAACCCATAGCCTGGTGCTTTTCCTGTCGCGCGCACGGCTTCCGCAACCTCGGTGGGTATAGCAACAATCTGAAACGAATTCATGGTTCACCCCGCCGGATATGTCCGACAGGGTGAATTGTCCTCTTCCTTTCGGAAGGCTTCTATCCGTATTGTGTCGTTAAATTCCTACAGCGTGGACAACTGCTCTCGCCGTCCCTTTGCGTAATCGTGTAGGGCCGTATTGGCGCTGCCGATTGTTTTTAGTGCTTGCACCACTGCCGCCAGGTCCTTCCCCCGCAGCACCACGTACATCTCGTCTTCCCCCAGACCGGTATAAACGCGGTTTCCGATGCATCCTAGGCTTGTGATTGCCCCGTGCTGCAACGATGCCGGCAACGCCATGCATGTTGGCCTTCCCAGTGCCGGGGCGCCGCTGCCTACGCCGGCTCGATTTGCCGCTTCCAGCAGCAGCATGGCCCCGGCCGGCTTTACCGCGAACAGCACCACATCCGGTATCGCGGGCGCTTCTCCGAGTGGAGTATAGAGAATGGCTTTGGGGGTCTTCGCCAGTCGCGGAATCTGCGGCACTTCCTCTGGCTTCACGTATCCCAAGTCAAACATCAGTTTAAGCGTTTGCTCGGTCTCTTTTTCCCGCTCCGGAGAAAGCGTTATATTGTGTGTGAACGCTCCCACTGCGCAGTTGAAGTGGTTCTCCGGCACGGTGTAAAACGTGCGACCCTCAGCCGCGAGTCGCCAGTAACTGCAGCCGGAAGGTTGCGTGCCTTCAAACTTCGTCACCTTCGAGGGAGCTTCCTCGAGAAATGTGATGGCCACCGGCCTGCGCGCGGCCTTCGTCACTGCCGCAATTTTCGCTTCCACTTCTTTTCCGTTCCACGCTGCGCTCATTCGCCCTTCCCCTTGATTCATTTGGGATTAGGAAGGATAGCATGCGGTATACCTGCCGCAACCCGCTCGGGCCAACCGCTCCAACCCGCATGAAACCTAGGCGTTTTGCACATCCCCGAAAAAAAATCGCATTTTTCCCTTCATTTTTGCGGTTTCGCACTTGCGTTCCCCAGCTGCGTTCGCTATAGTTCCATCCGGCCCGAGTTTTTCTTCGAAAAATAGGGGTTTTTCGCTCGTGGCTGGTCTCGATTCGTTCGGGGCGGATAGACAAAATCAGGAGGATAAGCAGACTAAATGGCAGCCAAGCCACTGAGCAAGACCAAAATCGTTTCACACATCGCCGAGAAGGTGGGCACGTCCAAGAAGACGGTTGCGACTTTCTTTGAAGAACTCCACAAACTCGCGGTTAAAGAAGCAAAGGGCAGCGCTGGCAAGTTCGTCATTCCCGGTATCGGTCGCGTTGTGAAGGCTCACCGTAAGGCGCGCATCGGCCGCAATCCCCAGACCGGCGAACAGATCAAGATCAAGGCCAAGACGGTTGTTCGTCTCCGTCCCGCCAAGGTCCTTAAGGACGCCGTTCTGAAGTAGCTTTTTCTCCCGCCAGGGAGAGAATAAAATTGAATACCCCCGGCGCCTGACTCGTTCAGGCATCCGGGGGTTTCTTTTTAGCGCTGCGTTGTCGGATGGCCCTGCGCGCGAAGGCTCAGCGCTTCCGGCTACAGCGTTTTCACGTACGCAATCACATCCTTGATCTGTGCAGGCTCCAGCACGTCCTTGAACGGGGGCATCAACTGGTCGCCATTCTCAATCCAAGTTTTCAGGCTGTCGTCGGTAATCTTGTTTCCGTTCACGCTGAAGGTTCCACGCTTGGAAAGTCCTTTCAGACCCGGCCCGATCTTCTTTTGGTCGCTGGTGTCGTAGTGACAGATGGAACATTTCTGCTGAAACAGTGATTTGCCCCGCGCCACGGCAGCCGCGTTCGCACCACCCGTTTTCTTCCCGGTGTCTTGCGCCAAAAGGGATGCTGCGCCAGTCACCGCGACACAAATCACCGTCACAATAATTCCCTTCAGAATGCGATTCACGTTTCCCCCTTCTCTCTACAGGTACCACTCTTTCCTCATTTTCTCCATTCTCCGCCCGAATTTCCACTCGCTACCCCCGTCAATAGGGACAGGTTGTGCTTTTGCACAGCTAGAACCTTCGTACCTTTGACCTCCCGCACTTTTCCACTCCACAATGGCTTCATGAATCAGGAGACCCTGACTCGCGCCTGGGAAGTATTGCAAGATGCCTATCAAGCGCAGATGGAAGGCGATTACGACCGTGCCGTCGAACTCTACCAGTCGTCGCTAGAGCTTCATCCCACCGCCGAGGCCCACACCTTCCTCGGCTGGACCTATCACTTTCAAGGCAAGCTGCTGGATGCTATCGCGGAGTGCAAGCGCGCCATCGAACTTGATCCCGATTTCGGCAATCCCTACAACGATATTGGCGCCTACCTGATTGAACTCGGCCAGTTCGACGAAGCCGTTCCCTGGCTCCAGCAAGCTGTGGAAGCGCGCCGCTACGAGCCGCGCCACTTCCCGCACTACAATCTGGGCCGCGCTTATCTCGGCAAGGAAATGTACGGCCAGGCCATGCGCTGCTTCCAGGAAGCGCTCAACGTCGAACCGCGCTATTCCCTTGCACGCCAGGCCCTCGAATCTCTCCGCCGCATGGTCAACTAGCTCTCCGTGCCCTGTTTTCAGTTTTAAGTCAACCCTGCTTAAAATTGAGGCAAGTTCCATTTCTCATGCCGCGGGTGACGTCTCGGATGGTTTGACGAGTCGATCATAAATCCACAGCAGGAGCGTCGTGCCCAACCCGATCGCTGTCAGCGCCCACAAGAACAATTTCGGCCTATGTTGCACTTCCCCAAAATGATGGAGCAACGCGCCGCCAATGGGCCCGCCTATAAACGACCCGATTCCCAGCGGCAAAAACGCAAAGCCCATGTACGTTCCCTGCTGCCCCGACGGCGCCAGCCGCGAAATGTAATCGTAATACCGCGGCGACTGAATCAATTCGCCGACCGCCACGACCACCAGGGTCGCGTACACCGCATAAATCGTGGAGTGCACCGCGAGGATGGCAAACGCCATCATGGCAATCAGCGTTCCCAGCAGCACGGCGCGAAATGCCGTCATCTTCTGTGTCCACACGCTGAACATCACTGTAAACGCAATCACGATCAATGGTCCCGTCGAGAGCATTCGCTCCGTGTCCGCCTTCGGGTCTACGTAGTCGTGCACGTACAACGGAAGCGTGATGAACTCCTGCCAATACACAATCCAGTAGCCCGTAAAAATAAGCAGGAAGGTCATGAATTTCGGGTTTGTCAGCACGTTCCAAAAGTTCCGCATGGTTGCCGCCAGGCTTTCCGTGCGCACTTCGCCCGATTTCCTCGGCTCGCGGAAGAAAAGCAAGACCGCGAAGAACATCAGCAGCACGCTGACCGCGGAAGCTCGGAACACGTTTTCCGCGCTCAGGTGCTGCTTCACGCGAGAGGCCATGAGCGGCCCGAAGAAACCCCCGATGTTCACCAGCGTGTAGTAGATCGAATAGCCGAGGGACCGCACGTTGTCACTTGACGCCCGTGCCGTCGTCCCCACCACGCACGGCTTTACCATCGAAACGCCGAGCGCCGGCAGCATCAGGACAAACGCCACGAGTCCGAACAGCGGTACCACGTTCCGGACCGGTGCCAGCCAACTTGCTCCGAGCGATCCCATCAGGAAGTACGCGGCGGCCAGAATCAGGTACGCCAACGAAAGCGCTCGCCGGAATCCCAAACGGTCTGCGACCGCCCCCCCAAAAATCGCCAGAAACCATACCAGTCCCCCAAACAACCCGGAGAGCCCGGCGGCCCGCTCCGTCGGAAAATTCAGCGATTCGTGCAGATACCTCGCGAGCACAGCGAATGCCGCGTAATAGGACAGCCGCTCAAACAGCTCGCTGATGTTGGCAACCCAGAACGCCCGCTCGAAACCGCCCTTCACGTCCTCCAGCCGCTCCGCAAAACCCATCCGCCCTCCGCTCCCAATCGCCGCACATCATAGCACCGCGAGCTTCACCCCGCTCTCACAGGTCGCTGCGAAGCAGAAGACAGGCATTGCAGACGGTTACCCCGCGGGGTAAGGTTTCCTCAACGCGGAAACAGCCCGGTTCAGCTATCTCCGTGACATAGCAGGGAGGCGCGCGATGGGGTACCTGTTGGTACGTCACAAGGTGAAGGAGTTCCACGAGTGGAAACACGTATTCGACACACACAAGGATGCGCAACGCGAGGCCGGCCTGCGCATCGAAAAGGTCATGCGCAATTTATATGAGCCGAACGAGGTCTTCCTGTTTTTCGAGGTGACCGACCTCGCCAAGGCACGAGGCTTTGTGTTTGCTCCCGAAGTGCCCAACTCGCAGGCAGAATCTGGCGTCGTGGACAAGCCCGATATTTATTTTCTCGCCTGATTCCACGGCATGCTGTCACGGCCCGCTGGTTCCCACAACCCAATGGCAGTGCCTTCTGGGTCGTACAGCCGGGCGAAGCGGCCATGCGGATAAAGTTCAGGGCCCACTTCGATAGAAAATTCCGGCAACTCGAATTTGCTCAACCATGGCATCCAGACTCGCTACCCGAAAATTGATCATCCACTGTTTGCCACCACCTCAAAATAAGTCGGGTCCTCCGCAAAAGGCGCAGATACCGTAGGCCCTTTGCCTGTTGCTCCGGGACCACGTTCCCTCCAAGAGCATCGCGATAGCATTACGCCAGCGCTTCTGGCTGGCGCGCCCGGAAAAATACGCCTCCGATTCCAGTTACTCCCGTCCCACCTTCGCTCCCTCTGCACACTTCAAATCGTGGTGACAAATCACGGTTTGGGCTTTTCGGCTTCCTGGCGTTGGCGCTCCTCTGTCCACGGAGGAACAATTCCGATCGAGCGCGAATAAGCGATGGATTGCCCGAGGTGTTCCCCGTAATGGCCGGACATCAGGAAGAAGGATCCTCGAACTGTAGTTTGTCCGCGAGGTGTTTTGATCTCTTTGTCCAAGTCGGAATCCTTGATATCCAGTATTGCCGTGCGAAAATGCGCGAACGAATCTTTCAGCGCCTGGATGACTTTGGCTTTGTCGTTTGACGAGGCAATTAATGCCTTAGGATCAATTCCGGCGGGGTAGGGTGTGCCCAGCATCTTGGCAAAGCCGTAGTTCGCCGTGACCACGTGCATATAAACTTCGCCAATCGTGCGAACGCCTTCCTCGGGACGCCAGCTATATTTTTCGGCGGGAATGGCATCGGCCAGGCGCTCGAAGCGTTGTTCGTAGTAGGAAACTTCATCAAGAAATTCCAGCCGCGCGCCTGAGGTTGGTGCGGTGGGTGCAACCACCGGCTTTTCACCAGGCTTTTGTTGAGCTCGCGCGTAGGTACCTGAAGTTAATGACAGACACAAGAAGAACAGCCCGATTCTGCGCATAGTGCCCCCCCATTGGCCAACCAGAAGAAACCAGAAATATTCTATAACGAAAGAAACTCAGCGCAGGTCGGAAAACGCATGAGAGGCGAACAGGAACGAAGCCGGAAGATGTTCCGCAAAATAGCTGGCGTCGTGGCGACCCGGATAAATGTGAAATTCGTGCGGGATATGCCGATACCCGAGGATCTTGTCGAGAGCGCTCGCGCCTGCTTCAAAGCCGAAATCGTCCTGATCGCCACAGTCGAAATATATTTTCAGCCCCGCTAAATCGGCGGTGCGCGCGAGGGCGATTGGGCTGTTATGCTCCCAGAACGCTTGATCGGGCGGACTTCCGAAGACCGCGCCAAGCACGCGAGAACGTGGCGAATTGGGGACTGGTCCCAGAAACGCTGGGAGCTTTTCGATCAGCGCCGCGCTGTGGGCACTTACGGAAACAAAAAGTTGCGGATGACGGAACGCCAAATGCAATGCCCCGTAACCTCCCATGGAAATACCGGCGATGGCTCGGTGACTGCGGCCGGGCGCCGCTCGATAGTGCCTTTCGATGAACGGGAAAAACTCCTGCAGCAGAAAATCCTCGTAGCGGTCCTTGCCATCTTTGGAATTGATGTAGAAACTTTCGCCGCCGTCCGGCGTGGCGACCAGGAAGTCCTTCAGCTCTCCCTTCTCGCGCATGTCTTCGGTCAGATTCCATGCGCCGGAATGCACAAAGAACTGCTCGTTGTCGCCGAGACCGTGTAGGAAGTACAGGATAGAGAAATGCCGCGTGTTGTCTGCGTCAAACGAGGGTGGAAGGACGACACAGTACGGCACCGCGTGGGAGAGAATCTTACTCGGCAGCGTGTTGCACTCGACGCGGCCGGTGGCGGCAAAGGACGAAGAAATGAAGCAAAGGAGAAAAAGGAAGCAAAGGGCAGAAGCTTGGCGCAGTATTTGACGAACCAAGCGGCTATTCATAGCGAAGCGCATCAACGGGATTGAGCTTGGCGGCACGGGAAGCAGGATAGAGTCCCGCGGCCAGGCTGACAACAACCGCGAAGGCCAGCGCGAGAATCACCAGCCACCAGGGCACGGAAGAAAGCTCGATAGGATTCAGATCCTGCCGCTTCAGATAAACGTTGGTTCCAAAAGTGATGGCGCGGCCGAGGAACCAGCCAAATCCGACTCCCAGAATTCCGCCGAGGAATCCCATCACACCGGCTTCGATGAAGAATAGTTGCTGAACATCCGAATCTGACGCCCCCAGAGCTTTTAAGACTCCGATTTCGCGGCGGCGCTCGAGAATGGCCATAACTAAGGTATTGACAATACCAAGAGTGGCCACCGCTAGAGCCAGACTTCCGAAGATGCCCAGTAAGGAATCAAAGACCGAGAAAAAGGTGCGCAGGGATTTGGAAGCGTCGAGTAGCGAAAAGGCGTTGAAGCCGAGATTCTTGATGGATGCTTCCAAGGCTTCGACTTGAGACGGAGATTTGGCGCGCACAGAAAGCGACGGATAAGTGGTCTTGGCGGCCGAACTCCCACGCACGATGTCGCGCAGATCATTGACTTGCGCCGCGCGTAGCGTCGAGGCGGTGTCCAGGGGCATGAGCAAGCGTGCGTTTCCGATGCCTCCATAACCCGCTGCGGGCTCCGTTTCCACGATGCCGACAATTTTTAGGCGTAACTGTTTCGGGACCACGGAAAAGCCATCAGAAGCTTCACCCCCGTTGGTGGACGCATCGCTGCCCGCAGCCGGAATCGCTTGGCGCTCTGCATATCGAAGAGTCAACTCTTGGCCGATTAAAGAGGGCGGGTTGGTCGAGAGATCTTTTGCAAATTCAATCTGAAGAATCGCTTCGTCGGCGGTGGTTGAAGAAAAGAAGTTTCCTTGCATGCCGTCAAATGCACCGGAATTGCGCGAGGAGTCCGGCATCCCCGCGACGACGGTAGCAAAAGGCTTATCGTGGAAGCGAACTTCGGTGTAGAAGCGCACTTGCGGATAGACCTCCATCACGTTCGGCAGCTTTTCCAGTTCGTGGCGTGCGTCCTCATCCAGCGAGCGAATCGGCTTGTCGGATGCCGCTTCGCGTTGCGGGCGCCCCATTCCACGGAAAGTATTTTTCGCTGTAACAAAAATCGTATCGAACAAGCCGCTCTGGGAAAGCCGCTTGGACGCAAGCTGCTGCAGGCTGATGCCCAGCGATAGCATGGCAACGAGAGATGCCACACCAACAGCAACGCCAAGCGTGGTGAGAGCATTGCGAAGAATTGCCTCACGCAGATTGCGCAGCGCCATGTCGGTCAGGTCGGAGAGCTTCATTGCGCTGCACCCTGCGTGGCCGCGGAAATTCCCAACAGTTTGCCGTCGCCCATGGTGGCCAGTCGATCCGCAAAACGTTCGGCGAGTGGTCGTTCATGCGTCACCATGACGATGGTCATACCCAGCTGGGTTTGCAGGTCGCGCAAAAGCGAGAGAATTGCTTCCCCGGTCGCGGAGTCCAGGTTGCCAGTCGGCTCATCGGCAAGGAGAATTTTCGGGCGATTGACCAGGGCACGGGCGATCGCCACGCGCTGCTGTTCACCGCCGGAAAGCTCGGAGGGACGGTGACCCATGCGATGGGTCAGCCGCACTCTCTCCAGTGCTTCCTGCACACGGCCTGCGCGCTCGGAACGTTCGACCTCTGCCAGACGCAGCGGAAGCTCCACATTTTCTTCCAGGGTCATGCGCGGAAGAAGGTTGAAGGACTGAAAAATCATGCCGATGGTATTGCGCCGGTAGCGTGCGAGTTCGACAGGGGAAAGTCCGGCGAGATTTGTTCCATTCGACAGAATCGCGCCGGAGGTGGGCCTGTCCAGGCCGGCCATCAGATTCAGCAGTGTGGATTTTCCTGATCCGGACGATCCGAGAAGAGCTAGATATTCGCCGCCAGCAACGGAGAACGAGACGTCGTCAACGGCTCGCACGCTGGTTTCCCCCATTTGGTAGTACCGGGAAATACGCTCCAACTGGACGGCAGGTTGTGTATCAGGCATAGGCTCGCTTAATGATACGTCCAGAGGCGCCAGAATCTTTCATTCCGGTTGGATGCGGACAAGCTCGAGAAGGTGAGGCCAAAGTGAAATGGGCATAGAATGCGTGCGGCGCAGAGAAGTGATGAAACGGAGGGCTTCATGAAGGCCATCGCTGAGGGAAGTGAGTGGATCGATGCATACGTTGCGCAAAAAGGGGCAAAGCTAACCGAACTGGCGCAAGGATTGCGCCGCTTGATGAAGGCGACAGCGCCGGGCACCAGGGAATCGGTGAATCCCTGGAAGATTCCCACCTTCGAATTGCACGGGCCAATGTGCTATTTCACGATTGGGAAAAGTCACGTGACCTTCGGATTTCTGCGCGGCACCTCTCTACCCGATCCCGCGAAACTACTGGAAGGGACCGGCAAGCACCTGCGTCACGTCAAATTACGCGCGATCGAAGATTTGCGGAAACCGGCATTGAAGAAACTGATTCGGGCAGCCTCACGCCTGAACAGGAAACAGCCAATGGAAGGCATGAAACCGCGGAAAAAGCAGAAATAGATGCAACCTGTAAAAAAATTGTCGCTTCGTGGATACATGCGGCGGTGGCAGCGTACACTGAAGTACGTACGGCGGCTGTGCTAGCATTTGTACCTGCGCAATAGCATCCTGCTTGAACGAGGAGCCTACCTGAATGCCTGCGACAATGAAGGCGCTGCGAAAGACGCAAGCGGGGAAAGGCCTACATATCGAGACGATACCGGTACCGTCGACGGGCCCGACCGACGTTCTGGTACGTGTGAAAGCTACCTCCATCTGCGGAACGGACCTTCACATTTATGGCTGGGATCGCTGGTCGCAAGAACGCATCAAGCCCCCCGTTACCCTGGGTCACGAATTTTGCGGCATGGTCGAGCGCGTTGGGGACGAAGTCACGGCCGTAAAGCCAGGCGATTTTGTGAGCGCGGAGATGCACTTGAATTGCGGCCACTGCCAGCAGTGCCGCCTCGGACAGGCGCACATCTGTCAGAACCTCAGGATTATTGGAATCGACATCGATGGCGCGTTCGCGGAATTCGTGAAAATCCCAGCAACAAATATCTGGAAATTGGATTCGGCCATCCCGGAACACTACGGAGCCATTCTCGATCCCCTCGGGAACGCCGTTCATACCGTTTTGGCGGGTGCCATCGCAGGTCAAACCGTCCTGGTCACTGGTTGCGGGCCGATCGGACTGATGTCCATCGCGCTGGCCAGAGCCTGTGGAAGTTCCATCGTTTTCGCTACGGAAACGAACGAACACCGGCGCAAATTGGCAAAGGAGATGGGCGCGAATTTTGTGCTCAACCCTCTCACGGAAGATCCCGTGAAAAAAATCCTGGAAGGTACCGGCGGAACCGGCGTAGACGTTCTTCTCGAAATGAGTGGCCATCCCGCGGCGATTCAACAGGGATTTAGGGCCCTGCGTGCCGGGGGGAGGGCCTCCCTCCTCGGCATTCCCACGGAAAATGTGCCTCTGGATCTCGTGCAGGACGTCATTTTCAAAGGAGCGACCGTGCAGGGAATTTACGGCCGCCGGATGTATGAAACTTGGGTGCAAATGACGGCTTTGCTAAAAGCCGGACGTGTAAATTTGGACCCGCTCTTTGGTGAGCGCATGGAACTTGAAAATTTTGAAGCCGCCTTTGCGAAGCTGCAAAGCGGGCTGGCCGGGAAAATTCTGATGTACCCGAACGGGATACAGAAATAGACCTGGTGCTTTGGATCTAAGCGAAAAAGAGGACGACATGAGCGAGATTGCAACACAAGCCACAAAACATAACCCCCTTCACTATGTAAGCGAGACTCTGCAAGATTTGCGCTCGAAAGGCGTGGCGCCGAAGCTCCGGGTGCTCGAGGGAGAGCAAAAACCTGTTTGCCTGTTCGACGGGCGCGAGGTCATCAATCTCGCCTCCAACAATTATCTGGGACTAACCTCGCACAAGGCGCTGCGCAGGGCCTCGCTCGAAGCCGTACGTAAATTGGGTGTGGGCGCCGGCGCCGTGCGCACCATCGCCGGAACCATGAAGATTCATATGGATTTGGAGGAGCAGATTGCGAAGTTCAAACACGTCGAAGCGTGTGTGGTGTTTCAGTCTGGCTTTACGGCGAACGCTGGCACCGTTTCCGCCGTTCTCGGAAAAGACGATTTGATTATCTCCGATGAGTTGAATCACGCATCGATTATCGATGGCGCGCGCCTTTCGAAAGCCACCATCAAAGTTTTCAAGCACAAGGACGTGGCCGACTGCGAACGGATTCTCCAGGAACACGCGAGCTTTCCCGGCAAGAAGCTGATGATCACCGACGGCGTTTTCTCCATGGATGGAGACATCGCCCCCCTTCCGCAACTCTGCGCTCTGGCGGAAAAATACGGCTGCATCATGATGGTGGACGACGCGCATGCCAGCGGTGTCCTCGGCCGGGGTGGCCGCGGCTCCGTCGACCATTTCCAATGCCACGGCCGCGTCCACATCCAGGTCGGCACGCTCAGCAAGGCGATTGGTTCGATGGGCGGCTATGTTTGCGGATCACGCGACCTCATCGATTTTCTCTATTTGCGCGCTCGTCCCTTCCTTTTTTCCACCTCGCATCCCCCGGCCACCGCCGCGGCATGCCAAGCGGCCTTCACCCTTCTCGATTCCGTCGAGGGCGAGAAGTTGGTCAAGAAGCTGTGGACCAATACGAAATTTTTCAAGCGCGAGTTGAAGAAGCGTGGCTTCCAATTCAAGGCCAGCGAGACGCCGATCATTCCTATCCATGTGGGCGACGCGGCAAAGGCGTTTGAATTCTCCCGCAAACTGTTCGATGCCGGCGTGTTCGCGCCTGCAGTTGGCTATCCTACCGTGGCGGAAGGAAAGGCACGTTTACGCGCGATCGTCAGCGCGACCCACAAGCGCGAACATCTGTTGAAAGCCGCCGACACTCTTGCGGAAGTCGCAAAGCCGCTCGGTATTGTGTAGCTGGCGGCTACGTCGAAGATTACAGAAGATAACAGCGGTGCAGTTGTCCCGTTGGCGCATAGAGTTCTTCATGGGTGAAACGGAATCCCAGTTTTTCCAAAACCTGGCGGGAAGCCACATTCTTCCGATGGTGGCCGGCAAATAGCTTCTGGGCCTTTGAGAGAATCGAAAGCGTGCGCAATTACGCCCTGCGCCGATTCCGCGGCAAAACCCTTCCCCCAATGCGCTCGTCGCAGATGGAATCCCAACTCGTAGATCCTTTCTTCCGACTTGTGGAGGTGCAAGCCGCAACAACCCGCAAAATCGCCGTCCACAAGCAAGAAAATCGGCCCATGCTGAACGCGCTCCGTGTCCATGGACGTAACTTCAACCGCTCATCGTGCCTGAATTTGTCTCTCCGAAAAGGGGTCGCCGATCAGGCGAGTCACTCAGAGTGTCTCTCCACAACGAAACCGCCAACGGAAGATCGTCGAGGGACCATAACCGGAAGCCCAAGGGCGGTGTCTTCAGGAAATAAGCTGGTGCCGATTGCGCGATCGCCCCCTCCAAGTCACGATGGTGAAGTACGTTGTAAGCGCTTCTACAGGGATAACCTTAGTGTTTCGCAAGTAATTTTTCCACAATCCAGGTGTTTTTCCTAGAACGCGTGTTTTGGTTTGTGCGTCTAACTTGTTTGCGGGCACTGTTTTAGATTTGGCAAGCGTCTTGCCTTTTCTAGGGATTGTCCCGCTTCTCTGGCGCGTCTTGAGGAGCGCGTCAGTCCAGCCCTCGATGCATCGATTGAGTGCAGGAGGTACGCAACATGAATCGATCGGCAATTGTGATCGTCATCGGAATCCTGTCTGTTGGAACTGCCGCGGGCCAGTCCGATAAGGACACACAAGCGAGCGAGCAGTCAGCAGCTTCCGCAGTTCCACAGAATCAGGAAGTCAACGGTTCCCTGCCAAGTGGCTCACCCATCGATGCTGCTCTGACGAAAGCGATTGACTCAAGGAAGGCGAAGCAAGGCGACCCGATTACTGCGCGCACTACGCAACCCATAAAGGATAATGGCAAGCCCGTACTTCCAAGTGGAGTGACGCTCGTGGGCCATGTGACACAAGCTTCGTCTCGCTCAAAAGGGGATGCCTATTCTTCTTTGGGAATCGTCTTTGACAAAGCCGTCCTTAAGCGTGACCAGGAAATTCCACTGCACGTGGCGGTACAGGCGATAGCGCGTCCACAAAGTGAATTGTCCGCGTCAGCTGGTCCTGACATGAACAGGGCGCCCATGGGCGCCGGCGGTGCCAGCCCGGCCGGGCCCGGTAGAACTGCAGGCGCCGCCGGGGCGCCGGGTGGAATGGCTTCCGCACCAAGCAACACGGTTGACGACGTGGCCAACACGGTTGCGAACACAGACGCGAACAACGCCATATCAGGAAAGGGAGCGGTTGGTGGCCTGAACACCGCCGGCCAATTGAGTTCCAATAGCCGAGGTGTTTTCGGTCTGCAAGGCATCGGGTTAACCGGGGTGACGGAGGGCACGGAGCAAGCCGCCATCATTACTTCGACAGGCAAAGACGTTCATTTGGACAGCGGCACTCAACTGCTGCTAGTGACCCAGCCTGCGACTCCCTCAGCGGCTGCCAAGCCATAAGCCGGATTCGCCCTTAGCGATCAATGTCGGCGCGCTTTTGATTGGCATGCA
This sequence comes from Candidatus Acidiferrales bacterium, assembly GCA_963709675.1. Lineage (GTDB taxonomy): Bacteria > Acidobacteriota > Terriglobia > Acidiferrales > UBA7541 > Acidiferrum. Next base: position 214,297 of record CAVPWW010000006.1, on the reverse strand, counting down.
CGCGCGAAAGAAGGGGGACTGCGCCCTCTGCTATACTCGCGCGATGGCGCCAAAACAAGAAGCCGCGAAGAAACTCTTCCTGGTAGATGCGATGGCGCACATCTACCGGGCTTTCTATGCGCCGATGGTGCGTATGAATGCCCCCAGCGGCATCCCCACGAAAGTGCCGTTCCTGTTCGCCAACATCGTGCGGCGGCTGATCAAGGATTACAAACCGGATTACGTCGCCATCGTGTTTGATACCCGCGAGCCCACCTTTCGCGACAAACTCTTTGAAGCCTACAAGGCGCAACGTCCTCCCATGCCGGACGAAATGAGCGTCCAACTTCCTTACGTACGGAGGCTGTGCGAAGCGATGCGGCTGCCACTCCTGGAATTGGACGGCTATGAAGCCGACGACGTGATCGGAACGGTAGCCAAGCAGGGCGTGAAGAAAAACCTCGATGTCCTGGTAATTTCCAACGACAAAGACATGATGCAACTGGTGAACTCCGGCGTGCGCATTCTGCGTACCGGCTCTGGTGGCGCAAAAGCCGACACCATCGTCGACGCAAAAAAGGTGGAAGAAATTCTCGGCGTGCCCCCCGACAAAGTAATTGACCTGATGGCTCTGCTGGGCGATACGGTTGACAACATCCCCGGCGCAAAAGGGATCGGCGAAAAAGGAGCCGCCGAACTCATCCAGAAATACAACAGCGTGGAAAACGCACTGGCTCACGCGGACGAAGTAACCAACAAACGCTACCGCGAAGCCCTCCAGCAACAGAAAGAGCAAGTGATGATGAGCAAGCAGCTTGCTGCCATCGAAACCGAAGTGCCTCTGGAACTGGACCTCGACAAACTTAAGGTGCGCGATCCGGATCCCGCTGCCCTTATGGAACTCTATCGCGAATTGGGCTTCAATTCTCTGCTGAAAGAACTGCTCGCGAGCGGAGCGACCGAGAAACTCACTGGGGTTGCTGGTGAGGATGAAGCGGGTGCCTCGGCCGGTGTCACTGGGGAGAAAAGAGACTATGTCCAGCTCGCAAACGCGGGCGAGCTAGGCGGCTACTTGCAAAAACTCCCGGCCAAAGCGCCCCTCTCCTTATGGCTGAATCTCGATCCGGGCGAGCGCGAGTCGGAAGGTTTCGGAACCCGCGTGGCCGGGATTGAGCTTTCTTCGAAGGCAAGCGAGGGCCGCGCCATCTGGGCCGATGAAAAGGACGACGTGTTCAAAGTCCTGCAACCGGTGCTCGGCGACGAAAAGCGCCGCAAGATCGTGCACGACCCGAAGTTGTTTCAACTGTTGGCTGGCAGAGTGGAAAAGATCGAGCACGCCACGCAGCTCTACGACTACCTGCTGCGCCCTACCACCGCCAAGCACGAATTCGCCGACGTGATCTTCCGCAACTTTAACACCCCGATCGGTGGTGGAGCAGGAGAGCGTGCCGACTGCTTGCAGCGGCTTGCCCCCGTGCTGCGCCAGCAGGTGGAAGAGCAAGGGCTCGCGGAGGTCTACGAAAAAATCGATCTCCCGCTGGCCGCAGTTCTCGCGGAGATCGAGCGAAACGGCATTCGCGTCGATCCCAAGGCGCTCGAAAAAATGTCCGAGTCCATGGAAAGGGAAGTTCGCCGCCTGGAGAAAGGCATTTGGAAACTGGCGGGCTCGGAGTTCAATGTGAATTCCCCCGCGCAACTGGCGGAAATCCTTTTCGACAAGCTGAATCTCCAGCCGCCGTCCCGGCGCGGCAAAGGGAAAGAGCGCTCGACCGCCGCGGACGTTCTGGAAGAGATGGCAAACCAGCATGAGCTGCCCGCAAGAGTGATTGAGTACCGCGAAATCGCCAAGCTTAAATCCACCTATGTGGATGCGCTTCCAAAGTTGATTCATCCGGAAACCGGCCGGCTGCACACCAGCTTTTCTCAGACGGGCACAGCCACCGGCCGGCTCAGCTCCAGCGATCCGAATCTCCAGAACATTCCAATACGCAGCGAATTGGGTCGCGAAATTCGTGCTGCGTTTGTGGCCGAAAAAGGAAAAATCCTGCTATCCGCCGATTATTCCCAGATCGAACTGCGCATCATGGCCCATTTTTCGCGCGACCCTGTGCTGGTCCAGGCTTTCCGCCATGGCGAAGACATTCACGCGCGCACGGCTCAGGAAGTCTTTGGAGTAGGACCCCTTGCTCAGACCGCCGAGCATCGCCGCGCCGCGAAAGCCATCAATTTCGGGATCATCTATGGGTTATCGGCTTTCGGCTTGGCGAAACAATTGGGGATCGAGCAGAAGGAAGCCGCACAATTTATCAACGCGTATTTCACCCGTTATCGCGGCGTCAAAGAATATCTCGACAATGTGCTGGTGGAAACACGCAAGACCGGCTTGGCCAAAACGCTGTTCGGGAGGATTCGCCCTATCCCCGAAATCAATGCCCCGCAAATGCAATTGCGAAATTTCGCGGAACGCACCGCGCTGAATTCCCCGCTGCAGGGCACCGCAGCGGACCTGATCAAACTGGCCATGATTTCCATCGATCAGCGCCTCAGGGAAAAGAAACTCGCCACCCGTATGATCCTGCAGGTGCACGATGAATTGCTCTTTGAGGCGCCCGTAAAGGAAAAGGAAGTGCTCGAGAAGTTGGTCCGCGAAGGGATGGAAGGCGTGCAGAAGCTCGCTGTTCCCCTTGTGGTGGAAATCGGCACAGGGCCAAACTGGCGCGACCTGGACTGAAACGACTTTGTTATTCGCAAGCCGTTAGGCATCCTCGAGAATCGCCATGCCATCCTAGGAAGAGCCCTCGAAAGATTGTCCAGCCGTACAGGCAACAGATTGGTCACAAAGAAATTACCGCCTCCCAGCCCTTTGGAAGTGCGTGCTAGCCTAAAGTGGAAGTGGAATGGATGGGGTGTATGCGTCGAGCCAAGCTCCTCTTCATGGTGTTGGTTACCGGGATTCTCCTTGCAGGCTGTAGCGGCCTGGGAGATGCGAGCAAGAACAGCGGCGGTGGTGGAGGCTCTTCAGGGGTCACGTTAAGCCTCACCCCAACCAGCGCAACCGTCACTGTGAATCAAAGCACGGCCTTTCAGGCCACAGTAAGCGGCTCAACAAATACCTCGGTCACTTGGGCAGTGAACGGAACTATCGGTGGAAATTCAACTGTCGGTACGATTGCGGCTGGCGTCTATACCGCTCCTATGAGTGTACCGAGTCCCGCAGCTGTCGCGGTCACTGCGATCGCGCAAGCTAATGCCGCCGCATCACAATCCGCTTCTGTTCTCATTGTGCCATCCAATTCGAACCAGGCCGCGCAGAGCATTCCTGTGAAGCTCGGCACTTCAGGAGGAAACGCGAACGACTCCAGCGTGCAGGGGAACCTGATTCATTGCTGTGGTGGAACGCTTGGCTCGCTGCTCCTGCGGGACAGCGTTTTCTACATCCTTAGCAACAATCATGTGCTCGCTCGCAGCGATTCCGCCAGCATAGGCGACCCCATCATACAGCCGGGATTGATTGACGCGAATTGCTCTGCAACTGGCACAACCACAGTCGGCAACTTGACCCAATACGTAAATCTGGAAGCGACCGGAACGAACGTCGATGCGGCAATCGCTCAAATCGTCACCGGAACGGTAGATACGACCGGCAACATCTTGTCCCTCGGTGCCACAGCTACGGGCAGCACGCCCGACCCCGGGCCACCGCATGCGGGGAGCGGCATCGCCGCCAACATTGGCGAAAACGTCGCAAAAAGCGGCCGAAGCTCTAGTCTGACGTGCTCCACCGTGGATGCCATAGAAATTCAAGCTTCGGTCAGCTATCAGAAAGGCTGCGACACCGGCGCGAACTTCAGCGTGACCTATACTGGCCAGGTTTCAGTGGCTGGAGGGAGCTTCAGCGCTGCCGGAGATTCCGGCTCGCTCATAGTCGATGAGAATAGCGCCGATCCTGTGGCTCTCCTCTACGGCGGTTCCGATACTGACACGGTCGCCAATCCGGTCGCTGACGTTTTAAACGCCTTGCAGGATAACCAAGGTAATCTGCCGACGTTTGTGGGCAGTGCTAGCACACACAGCGTTATTGGCTGCACGCTTGCCGCGAACGTCGTCAAAACCGCGCAGGCCCAATCCATGCCGGCCCTTTCCGCCGCCCAACTGACGCAAGCCCAGCATGTGCGCGACATGCACGCGCCGGAGCTGCTTTCCAGCCTCTATATCCAAGGTGTTGGCGTCGGCCTGAGCATCGATCATCCAGGTGAACCGGCTATCATTTTGGTCGTCAATCCTGCTCAAGCTCCGACGGCAATTCCTAAGGAACTGGACGGTATCGCGACGCGTATCGTGCGGGGCAGTCCCTCGGCGCCGAATGGAGTTTTCGATGTGCAAACAGCCGCACGAATCGCGCCGGTTCTTGATACATTCGCGGTCAATTCCATCCCCAAAGCAGAACTGATGCGCGCCAAAGCCGTGCATTCCGCCCATGCAATGGCGCTCATGAAGGAGCCCGGCGTCCAAGGAGTAGGTGTCACTTCCAGCGCAAACGCACCAGGCGAGGCCGCCTTGATGATCTTTGTCATACGCGGCGTTCCTCGAAACACATTGCCCGTGGCCATCGATGGCCTGCGCACGCGCATCCGTGAATCCAGCCGCTTCACCGCCGGGCATCGTGGGAATGAGACCACCAGCGGCTGCCGTGTATCGTCGGCAAAGCCCGCCTCCGTTGTCAGCCCGCAATAAACAACCCTCACGCCCGCAAGTCCTTCCGAAACCATTGACGATGCAGCCTCAAAAGGGGCTTCGCAGGCTATCTTTGCGCCACCTGTCGGCGTAAAATGACTTCAGTTACTCTCCGCTTCGCTCACGGACAGTTCTTACCAATCAGGGGGTGTTTATGCGACGTATTAGCCTGTTCATCTGCGCCGTCCTGCTAGCTGCTGCGGGAATCGGTTTCGCTCAACAAGCACAAGATAAGCCCAAAGAAGGGCAAGCAGCGGAGCCTGCTTCCGGAACAATTCCTGCGGATGTGGCGGCCAAGAAAAATCCGTTCAAGCCGACGACCGAGGGTCTTGCGGAAGCACGGAAGCTATATGGATATCACTGTGCCATGTGCCACGGCAAAGATGGCGATGGCAAGGGTGATCTTGCCGAACAAATGAAACTGGAGTTGAAGGATTGGCGTAATCCCAGCACCATCTCCAAGTACACCGACGGCGAATTGTTCTACATCATTACCAATGGCCGAGGAAAGATGGAAGGTGGCGAGGGTGACCGCACGAAGGAAGAAGTCCGCTGGAATCTGGTGAATTTGGTGCACTCGTTCGGCCAAAAAGGCGCGCCGGAAGCTCCTAAGCCTTAACCTGTCTCAAAATTCGGTTCTCGCGATTTATGGGCGCCCCGTTTCCCTTCGGGGCGTCTTTTTGTTGTGCATTGCGTTATCCTATGCTTCCGGCAGTGGTTCGAGGAGGTCACCATGGCGCATGCCCCGAAGTTTCTCGCGCTCGTCAACGACGCAAAGAAGCGTGTCAAGGAAACCAACGTTCCTGACGTCAAACGACGCATCGACGACGGTGAGAACTTGACGCTGGTCGACGTTCGCGAAGAAAGCGAATGGGCGAACGGCCATCTGCCCGGCGCCATCTATCTCGGAAAAGGGATCATCGAGCGAGACATCGAGCAGCGCGTCCCTGCCACCGACAGCAAACTCATCCTGTATTGTGGCGGCGGCTTCCGCTCTGCCCTGGTCGCGGACAATCTCCAGAAAATGGGTTACACCAACGTCGAATCCATGGATGGCGGCTGGAAGGGCTGGCTCGCGGCCGGCTATCCCACGCAAAAAGGCTGAGCCTGTTTTTTAGACCGTTCTTTCACTGCGACTTGCCCGGCGGTGACGCAGACTCCGCATCGCCATGCGAACCCATTAGGCCATCTTCTTCCACCGCGTCTTGGGTTTCCCCGTTTCGCGGATTCGAATCTATACAATATTTGTGGCCACCGTTCGTCTACAAGAATGGATGGGTGAGCCGGTGAGCGTCATCTTGATGACCGAGCAGAACCGTCAGATCTCCGAAGTTGTCGCAGAAGAACGATCCCGGCTGCGCAACTTCATCCGGCGCCGTGTGCCCGATCCCTCCGATGTCGAGGATATCGTCCAGGAAGTTTTCTACGAACTGGTAGAAGCCAATCGCCTGCTGATGCCGATTGAGCACGTGACCGGTTGGCTTTTCCGCATCGCACGCAACCGCATCACCGACCTTTTTCGCAAGAAGAAGCAGCAGGCCTTCAGCGACGCAGCGGTCGTTGACGACGACGGCGAACTGCTGCGGATCGAAGATCTGTTGCCATCGCCCGATGCTGGCCCGGAAGCCGCGTACTTCCGCAACGTGTTACTGGATGAATTGGAATCCGCTCTCGAAGAACTGCCTGATCAGCAGCGTGAAGTGTTCGTCGCTCACGAATTGGAAGGGCGCGGCTTCAAAGAGCTGTCAAGGGAAACTGGGGTAAGTGTCAACACCCTTCTTTCGCGCAAGCGCTATGCGGTGCTGCATCTGCGCGAACGATTGCGGAGTATTCACGACGAGTTTGCAAGGAAATGAGGAGCACAACATGAAGAGAAAATGGATATGGATTATTTTTCTAGCCCCCGTAGGAATCGCGTTTTTCATCGTACTTGGCGGCGAAATCGTGATGCATCTGTGGAACTGGCTGCTGCCATCGTTGTTCGGTTGGCGGCTGATCACCTTCTGGCAGGCTGTCGGACTCTTGGCTCTCTGCCGCATTCTGTTTGGAGGCGTTAGTGGTCGCGGCTTTCATCGCTCCAATTATCGCCGGCGCATGGGCGAGCGCTGGGAGCGGATGACGCCCGAGGAGCGCGAAAAGTTCCGTCAGGGTATACGCTCTGGTTGTGGCGGCTTTGCAGCCCCAACCAGCGGAACGAACGAGTCGGCCTGATCCTGCCGCGCCTCGTGTCCGCGTGGACAGCGTGCTTTCGCGGTTCTCCAGTTCGCATTCCCCCGAAGGAGATAGGTCTCTTTCAAATCCATTGAAGTTTCTATTTTTCTAACTTCCCTTGATGGCAACCCCCGATCGACTGTTTTGACGAAAGCGAGGGTACCAGTTCGAAAATTCCCGACTCCAAGAAAATTGAAGGGATTGCAGTATTTATCCGTAATGACGATATTTTCGCCGCAGATGAAAGGACTAAGAAGCTACTCTTGGAAGTTGAAAAGAGCCGCTGAGGCGCCTGACGACTGGGTCGGGACTTACCGTTCGTCGGTGGGTTCTCTCTACTGTCGACAGCACCATATCCCCGTCACTACACCTAACCGTCGTTCTAGCTGCTCTCACTTGCTACAACGTTAGACTACCTCCCGGAACATCCTTCTAGCATCGGCTTGGCACTACAGACCGATACGAGCCTTGATTATCGTTTCGGGGACGGACAACGCACGACTGCTCAGGCGAATCGCAGCACGCGGCCAGTGAACCAGGTTTCATTTGTTAGAGGGCCGTACGTTGCTAAAAAATCGAAAAAGAGACAGGGGAGAATTGGCTAGATTGGCTGGGGCGGAAGGATTCGAACCTTCACCGTCCTCATTAACAGTGAGGTGTCCTACCAGTTGGACCACGCCCCAGCGGAGTTGTGAAACTGCTTACGGCAGAACCGAAGCAGATAGGCTTCGCCACGAAGCGCGCGGCAGAAGACATAATTGAGGATAGCACGCGGCTTGCTATCACCAAAAGTTGAATGGAATTAGTCTGCACATAAGGAATGTTTATCGACTGCGGTTAGCGTGCTGCCAGGCTGAAGTGCGGTGTCGATCTCTTGTGGGAACAGACTCTTATTTCGAAACCTCTTCTCTTTCTTTGTACACTATAAAACTGTCGCGCTTTTTGAACTCTCCGAACCCACCTGAATCCTCCTGGGAAAATCTCAATGGAGGTTGCAATCAAAAGAGATTTGGTGGAAACTATTCGGTCGCTACGTGACCCGGACGCGCGCTGTTCGGCAGAGGAGCGGACACTTCTCCTGAGATTGACGGCCCTGGGAGATTTTGGACTCTCTAGCGCAAATTTGACATGGCGCAAATTTTTCACCGCAGTGCCAATTTAATCGCGCGGTTCTCTGTGCTTGCCTTGGTAGTTCTTGCGAACCTAGGTCTTGCCGGGGTTTTGCTTGTCGCCAGATCTCCTTATATTACGAACGAGCGCGTGAGCCGGGTTCAACCCGTACAGTTCAGCCACAAGCATCATGTGGGTGATGACGGCATCGATTGTCGTTACTGTCATAACAGCGTCGAGACTTCCGCCTACGCTGGCATTCCTCCCACGAAAACCTGCATGAATTGCCATTCCGTGCTTTTCAATGACTCTGCCTATCTCGAGCCGGTCCGCGAAAGCTACCGCTCCGATCAATCGATTGAGTGGGTGAAAGTCCACCGTCTGGCCGACTACGTCTATTTCAACCACAGCATTCACATCAACAAAGGTATTGGCTGTTCCACCTGCCATGGTTCGGTGGATGAGATGCCGCTGATCTTCCAGGCTTCTCCCCTCAATATGCAGTGGTGCCTGGATTGCCACCGCGATGCGGCAAAAAATGTTCGTCCCAAGGATCAGGTTTTCAATATGCAATGGAAGGCGCCTTCGAATCAGGAAGAGATCGGCAAGAAACTTGTGGCGGAGTACAAAATCCGGACAGTGAACGAGCTGACCAGTTGCTCGACCTGCCATCGCTAACGGACGATATGAACGATCAGCCAAACGAAAATAAGTTGCGCATCCTCGAAGCTTCGCAAGCAAACGATGCCGCACACGATCGCCCTCAGGATCATGAAGATCACGAAGAAGTGACGGTCGAGCAGGAGCATCGCCTGGAATTGGCTGACGTCCGCGAGAAACTTCGCGGGAAATCTGCGAAGCAGTATTGGCGCACGCTCGAAGAATTGGCAGGCGATCCCCATTTCGAAGACTTGCTGCATCGGGAATTCCCTCGTCATGCTTCGGAGTGGGACGACGCCGTGGATCGCCGCGATTTCCTTAAATTGATGGGAGCGTCGCTGGCCCTCGCTGGCCTTGCAGGCTGTGGCCGTCCAGATATCGATCACATCGTGCCCTATGTCAAGCAACCCGATGGCATGATCCTCGGCCGGCCGAATTTTTATGCCACCGCGATGCCCTTTGGTGCGGATTCGGTTGGCGTTCTGGTGGAAAGCCACGAAGGGCGCCCCACCAAAATCGAAGGCAATCCCGATCACCCCTCCAGTCTGGGAGCCACCAGCGCCCTGGTGCAGGCCTCTATCCTGAATCTGTACGATCCGGACCGTTCGCAAACGGTGCAGCAGGCCGGTGAAATTCGTTCGTGGTCGGCTTTCCTCGATGCCGCGCAAGGCCTTGCCACCAACGTAAAAGCCACCAATGGTACGGGATTCCGCATTCTTTCCGGCGCGGTCACTTCGCCCACTCTGACCGCGCAAATCCGCAAGCTTCTTGCGCAATTCCCCGAGGCAAAGTGGTATCAGTGGGAACCTGCCGGCGGCGATGGCGCGCGGGAAGGCGCCAAACTGGCCTTTGGTCGCAACCTGAACACCGTCTATGAAGTCGGCAAGGCTAACGTGATTGTCTCGCTGGACGCCGATTTCTTTGCCAGCGGCCCGGGGCATATAGCCTACGCAAGACAATTCTCGCGCCGCCGCAATCTGAACGGCCCCAGCGATACGATGAACCGCCTGTATGTCGTCGAACCCACGCCTTCCGTGACTGGTTCCTCCGCGGATCACCGCTTGCCGCTGCGCTCAAGTGACATTGAGCTGTTCGCCCGCGCCCTTGCCGCCAAGCTGGGAATCGGCTCTGGCGCCACGCTTTCAGGCGAAGCCGCTAAATGGGTTGAAGTGATCGCCGAGGATTTACAGAAAGAACGTGGCGCCTCGATCGTTATTGCCGGCGAATATCAGCCTGCAGCGGTGCATGCGTTGGCCCACGCGATGAACGCGGCCCTCGGAAATGTCGGCAATGCTCTTTATTACACCGAGCCTCTCGGTAGCGATGCCGGCAATCTCGAATCCCTGCGCGATCTCTGCTCGGAGATGGACCACGGCAAAGTGGATCTTCTGCTCATGCTGGGCGGCAATCCAGTCTACGACGCGCCGCACGATTTCGATTTTGTAAACAAGCTTAAGCGTGTTTCCACGGCCATCCACCTGAGCCCGTATTTCGATGAAACTTCCGCGTGGTGCCAGTGGCACGTTGCGGAATCGCATTTCTTGGAAACCTGGAGTGATGCGCGCGCCCACGATGGCACCGCCAGCATCGTCCAGCCGCTGATTTCCCCGCTCTACTACACCCGTTCGGCGCACGACTTGATCGCCGCCTTTAGCGATAAGCCCGGCTTGCCGGCCTACGATGCGGTCCGTGCTTACTGGACGGAAGCATCCACGCACTTGCCCTCCACCATTGATGCGGGATGGCGCAAATGGCTCAATGACGGTGTAATTCCCGGAACAAAATTTGCTTCCATTAATGCGGAGCTCAAATTCAACGCCGCCAGTCTTCCGGCATTTCAATCCGCGCCCGCCGATCAGATCGAATTTATTTTCCGCCCCGATCCTGCCGTGCATGATGGCCGCTTCGCCAACAATGGCTGGCTCCAGGAACTGCCGAAGCCGGTCACAAAGCTCACGTGGGACAATGCCGCGCTGATCAGTCCCAAGTTGGCCCAAAAACGCGATTTCGTGCACCAAGTGAAGTACCGTGGCGGCGAACACGGCCAGGTCCGTTCTCCCCTCGTTGCTATTGAATTGAACGGGAGCAAAGTGACCGCAGCAGTTTGGACTTTGCCAGGTCAGGCTGAAAACACGGTTGTCCTTCCGCTCGGTTACGGACGCACTCGCGCCGGCTATACGGGCACCAACAAGGGATTCAATGCATACGTGGTGCGCACTTCAGAGGCCCTCTGGACTGCGACGAATGGAAAAATGACCGCCACCGGCGACAGTTATCCGCTGGCCTGCACGCAGTATCACTTTAATATGGAAGGCCGGAAGATTCTCAGTACCGCTACGCTTTCTGAATACCAGAACAATCCCGACTTCGCGCATGAAGGCGACGAAACGCCTCCCAAAGATGATTCGCTGTACAAGGCATTTGCGTATCCCGGGTACGCCTGGGGCATGGCGATTGATTTGACCAAATGCAACGGTTGCAACGCGTGCGTGGTCGCCTGCCAGTCCGAAAACAATATTCCGGTAGTCGGTAAGGATCAGGTCATGCGCGGGCGCGAAATGCACTGGATCCGCATTGACCGCTACTACACTCACACCGAATCGGCCACCAGTCGCGAATCTACAGGTGATCCGTCCGAGTACAATCCCACCCTCGACAATCCCCCAACATTTTTCCAGCCCGTGCCTTGCCAGCAATGTGAAAACGCGCCTTGCGAACAGGTCTGTCCCGTCGGCGCCACGGTTCACAGCGCGGAAGGCCTGAATGATATGGTCTACAACCGTTGCGTCGGCACACGCTACTGCTCCAATAATTGCCCCTACAAGGTGCGCCGCTTCAATTTCCTCCGCTTCCAGGATTGGGACACTCCCCAATTCAAGCTCATGCGCAATCCGGAAGTCACCGTGCGCAGCCGAGGCGTCATGGAAAAGTGCACCTATTGCGTGCAGCGCATCAACAATGTGCGTATCGACTCCGAAAAGCAGAACCGTCCTATTCGCGACGGCGAAATTGTCACTGCCTGCGAATCGGCCTGCCCGACAGAAGCGATCGTTTTTGGCAATGCCAACGACCCCAACAGCAAGGTCGGCAAGTTGAAGGCTCAGCAACGCAATTACGAGATTCTCGGTGAGGTCAATGCCCGTCCGCGCACCACGTATCTTGCGGCAGTGCGCAATCCGAATCCGGACTTGGAGAAGGCATGAGCGCCACGCAGCCTCCCTTGAATTCGACTGAAATCCAGCGGGTCGAGCCTTTGCTCGAGCCCGGGCACACCTACGCCTCAGTCACGGACAAAATCGCTGCCGTTGTTCTCACCCGGCCTCTGGGTATCGGCTGGCTTGGTGGTTTCACGATTGCCTTCAGCGTTGTGATGCTCCTGTTCATTGCCGTCTCCTGGCTGATCATCAAAGGTGTCGGAATCTGGGGCATCAACATCCCCATCGGCTGGGGCTTCGCGATCGTCAATTTCGTCTGGTGGATTGGTATCGGCCACGCCGGCACGCTGATTTCTGCGATTCTTTTCTTGCTCAATCAGAAGTGGCGCACCTCCATCAACCGCTTCGCCGAAGCCATGACACTATTTGCGGTTGCATGCGCCGGCCTCTTCCCGCTGATTCACACCGGCCGCCCCTGGATGGCCTACTACATGTTCCCGTATCCCAGCACCATGGGCATCTGGCCGCAATTCCGCAGTCCACTGATGTGGGACGTCTTTGCGGTCTCTACCTATGGCACCGTGTCGCTGATCTTCTGGTTTATTGGCCTGCTTCCTGACCTCGCTACCCTTCGTGATCGGGCAAAGAAGCGCTATCAGCAGGTGATTTTTGGCATTCTGGCCATGGGTTGGCGCAACTCCGCGCGTCACTGGCACCGTTACCAGTCTACGTACTTGCTGCTGGCCGGCCTGGCCACACCTCTGGTTCTCTCTGTGCACACGGTCGTGAGCTTCGATTTCGCGGTAGCCATCGTTCCGGGCTGGCACACCACCATCTTCCCGCCCTATTTCGTCGCCGGTGCCATTTACTCCGGCTTTGCTATGGTGCTCACCCTTGCTATTCCGCTTCGCAAAGCCTATGGCCTGGAAGACTTCATCACCATGCGCCATCTCGAAAACTGTGCCAAAGTCATGCTCGCCACCGGCCTCATCGTTGCCTATGGCTATTTCGTCGAATTTTTCATGGCTTTCTATAGTGGCAACAAGTTCGATGTATTCCTTGCAGAGCAACGCCTGCATGGGCCGTACTCCCACTTTTACTATGCCCTGCTTCTCTGCAATATCCTCACTCCCCAATTGCTCTGGATTAGAAAGGTGCGCCGCAATGTGCTGGCACTCTTCCTCATGTCCTTGGTCATTAACACCGGTATGTGGTTGGAGCGCTTCGTCATTATCGTCATCTCCCTGACCCGAGACTTTATGCCCTCCGCCTGGGGCCGCTACTCCGCCACCTTCTGGGATTACGCCACTCTGGCCGGAACTCTCGGTCTCTTTTTCATGCTCTTCTTTCTGTTCGTGCGCGGATTGCCGGCCATCGCTATTTCGGAGATGCGCGAACTCGTGCATGAAACCGAGTCAGAGGATCACCAATGATGGAACATCGCTCTCATTTGTATGGTGTCATGGGCGAGTTCGAGACCCCGGAAGAATTACTCGCCGCCGCCAAAAAGACGCGGGAAGCCGGTTATGTGCACGTGGACGCGTACACTCCGTTCCCGGTCGAGGGGCTCGCGCACGCCATCGGTTTCCGCTGGACCGCCGTGCCGCTCATTACCCTGATTGGTGGAATCCTTGGCGGGCTCACCGGGTTTGGTTTGCAGTATTGGTGCGCAGCGATTACCTATCCGATGAACATCGCCGGCCGCCCATTGAATAGCTGGCCGGCATTCATACCGATTACCTTTGAATTGACCGTTCTCGGTGCTTCCCTCTTCTCAGTCGTGGGGATGTTTGCTCTGAACAAACTGCCGCAGCCTTACCATCCGGTTTTCAACGTGGAGCGCTTTGCACATGGTTCGACGGACCGCTTCTTCCTTGTTATCGAAGCACGGGATCCCAAGTTTGATCTAGCCGGAAGTTCCAGGTTCTTGCAGGGACTTTCCGCACGATTTGTCGCCGAGGTGAAGGATGAAGAGTAATTCCTCACTCGTTGCGGCATTGTGCTTCTGCACGCTGGGATTCAGCGGGTGTGAGAACACCCTGCGCCAGGATATGGCCAATCAGCCGCGGCAGAATCCGCTCTCGCCTGCTGCCTTTTTCCAAGATGGGCGCTCCGAGCGACCCATCATCGAAAACACCGTGGCACGCGGCTCGGTCGAAGAAGACGCGTTGTTTGTCCCAAAGGATTCCAACGCGTTTCCCCTGCCGCTTACCCAGGAACTGCTGGCGCGCGGACAGGATCGCTACACGATTTTCTGCTCGCCTTGCCACGGGCTCCAGGGCGATGGCCAGGGGATGGTTACATTGCGCGGCATGAAACATCCCCCGAGTTATCATCAAGACCGTTTGCGCAACGAGCCCAACGGCTACTTCTACGATGTCATTACCAACGGATTCGGCGCCATGAATGGCTATTCCGCGCAACTCAATCCCCACGACCGCTGGGCCATTGTTGCTTTTGTTCGTGCCTTGCAAGTCAGCCGGTATGCCCATGTCGCCGATTTGCCGGTGAATCTGAGGGAGAAACTCATGGCGGGAGGAGCCGCGCAATGAACGCGCAAGAATTCAAGGCGCCGGAAAGCGTCAACCGCGTTCAATCGCTCGGTTGGGGCATTGGCGGCGTAGCGCTGCTTCTCTCCCTGATCGGCGTGGTCACCGCACCCGCCAAATTCTATCAAGCCTACCTGTACAGCTACTTGTTCGTGGTCGGTTTGACGCTCGGTTCGCTCGGGCTGCTCATGCTGCAGCACCTTACAAGCGGCTACTGGGGCACCCTCATCCGCCGGCCGTTGGAGGCGGCCAGCCGGAACGTCTGGCTGATCCTGATCATGTTTGTCCCTGTCGTTTTGGGGATGAAATATCTCTATTCCGGAAACGGGACCGATTTGGGCTGGCTGAACTCGCCGAAAACTGGCGAGCATGCCTTGACCGCCTGGCAACAAGGTTACCTGACCACGCATGGATTCCTGAGTCGTGCGGTCCTCTATTTTGTGATCTGGCTTCTTCTGGTTTACCTGTTCAATTCCTGGTCCGCGCAGCAAGATGCGCGCCCGCAGGACGGCGCGATACTCCGCCGCTTCAAGATGCTTGCTGGCCCGGGCATCATTCTCTACGTTTTGAGCCTCACCTTTGCCGTCATTGACTGGGCGATGTCCCTTTCGCCTCACTGGGCCTCCACGATCTACGGATTCATCTTCGTGGGGGGAGAAGCGATCACATCCATGAGCCTGATGATCATCACCGTGGTCCTGCTCTCCCGCTTCGAACCTTACTCCGGCCTTATTCGGGAGCGGCATCTCCACGATCTCGGCAAGCTCCTCTTTGCTTTCAACATGCTCTGGGGATA
Organism: Candidatus Acidiferrales bacterium; assembly: GCA_963709675.1. Lineage (GTDB taxonomy): Bacteria > Acidobacteriota > Terriglobia > Acidiferrales > UBA7541 > Acidiferrum. Next base: position 199,103 of record CAVPWW010000006.1, on the reverse strand, counting down.
CTTCGCGTTTTCCCAACTACTCATCATCTGGTCTGGCAACTTGCCCGAAGAGATCAGCTTTTACCGCACTCGGCTCTACGGCGGTTGGGGTGTCGTGGCTGTGCTCGTTCTCCTGCTCACTTTCTCTTTGCCGTTTCTTGTGTTGTTGTCACGCGATGTCAAGCGTAGTCCAAAGCTTATTGCCATAGTAGCCGCCTGGATGCTGGTATTCCGCGTTGTGGATCTTTACTGGATGGTGAAGCCCGAATTTACCGTTTCTCCATGGCCCAATTGGCTGGACATCGTTCTTCCTGTGGCTCTCACCGGTTTGTGGGTTGGCTTCTACGCCATGAATCTGAAGCAGCGCCCGGTTTTGCCCTTGGGTGATCCAAAACTCGAGGAGGTCTTAGCGCATCATGAGCACTGAGCTTCACAGCCACGGCCCCGCCGAAAACGGCAGGCCCGTTCATCAGGACGTTTCCTTTGAGAAGACTGACGTCCGCACCTCACCCATCCTGAAGTTCCTGGTATCTCTCGGAATTGGTGTCGTGCTCTCCTACATCATTGCCTTGGGGGTCTACCGCGGGCTCAAGAGTTATTGGGCGAGCACCTACACGCCCCCCTTGCCTTCGCGCATTGCGGCCGGCCCGACGATGCCGCCGGAGCCCCGCATGCAAGGCATGCCCGGGCATTTGACCGACCCTCAGCAGGATTTACGGACCAAGATCAAGGCGGATACCGAGGCCAACAAAACACTGGCTTGGATTGACCAAAAGTCCGGCATCGCGCAGATTCCCGTAAAAGACGCGATGCAACTGATTGTTGAAAAAGGCTTGCCGGCTGTGACACCGCCGCCGGCGGAAAAGAAGTAAGAACGATGAACGCACTTCGCAGTTTTCTGGTTATGGCGGGCTTGCTCCTTTTTAGCGCCCTCAGCCATGCCCAGATGATTCCAGATAACGTAGGCCAGTCCTCGAACGGCCTACCGCCGGCGCTCGTCAACGTCGGTTTTGATCCACAACTGAATGCCCAGATTCCCCTGGATGTTCCTTTTGTCGACGAGTACGGCCAGCCCGCCAGCCTTCGCGAATTTACCGGCAAGAAGAAGCCTGTGGTCCTCACTTTTGTTTATTTCACCTGCCCGATGTTGTGCAACCAGGTCGAACAAGCCCTCGTGGGCACGTTAAAGATGATCTCCTTCAACCCCGGGACTGATTACGACGTCGTTTTTATCAGTTTTGACCCCAGTGACACGCCCGATGAAGCGCTGAAAAAGAAACACGAGGCGTTGTCTCGCTTTGCGCGCCCCGCTACGGATCCGGGATGGCATTTCCTCACCGGTACAAGCGAGTCCATTGACGCCGTCACCAAGGCTGCCGATTTCCGCTTTTCCTACAATCCGAAGACCAAACTCTTTGGCCATGCCAGCGGCATCCTTCTGCTCACTCCGGATGGCCGCGTTTCGCGCTACTTTTTCGGCGTGGAGTATCCCCCAAGCAACGTCCGCTTGGGCCTTGTCGATGCATCGGCAGGTAAAATCGGAACTCCCGTCGACCATCTTTTGCTGTTTTGCTATCAATACGATCCAACGAAGGCCCGCTACAGCGCCACCGTCCTCACCGTCATCCGCATGGGCGGCGTGGTGACGCTTTTCTGCATGGCCATCGGTTTTGTCATTTTCCGGCGTCGCGACCATCGCGGCGCCAGCAACGAAAATATTGGGCCGGGTTCGCCGACGCAAGGAGCACATTAGAGCCGTGCAGTCACCGCTTCCATTCTTTCCAGAGCAGGCCTCCAATTTCGCGGGAAATGTGGATGCCCTCTTTTTGTTTATCCTACTCACCTGCCTCTTCTTTGCCGTTCTTGTGTCTTTATTGGCGATTTATGCCGCGTTCAAATATCGCCGGACGTCACCCGGTGAAATTGGCTCCGAAATCGAGGGCAACACCGTTTTGGAGATCGGATGGACGGTCATCCCCCTCATCATTGCTCTCGGCATGTTTGCCTGGGGCGCCGTGATTTATGTGAATTACCGCATCGCTCCGAAAGACACTCTGGATATCTATGTTGTCGGCAAGCAGTGGATGTGGAAGCTGCAGCAGCCAAACGGCAAAAGGGAAATTGACGAACTGCACATTCCCGTGAACCGCGACATCAAGTTGATTCTTGGCAGCGAAGACGTTATCCACAATTTCTACGTTCCGGCATTCCGCGTGAAGATGGACGTGGTGCCCGGCCGTTATAACACCATGTGGTTCCGCCCCACCAAGATCGGTAAATATCACTTCTTCTGCTCGCAATATTGCGGCACGAACCATGCCGCCATGGGCGGTTGGGTCACCGTGATGGATCCTGCCGAATATGCTGCGTGGCTCTCGAACGAGGCCGGCGACGTGAATCCCGTTTCCGCCGGGGAAAAGCTCTTCACCCAACTCGCCTGCGTTACCTGTCACCTCGCCAACGGCGCTGGCCGGGCTCCTTCGCTCAACGGAGTCTACGGGGCCAAGGTTCTTCTTGCGGATGGCACCACCGTCCTCGCCGACGATGCCTACATCCGGGAATCGATTCTGCAGCCCAAGGCTAAAATTGTGGCTGGGTATCAACCTGTGATGCCCACATTCCAGGGGTTGGTGTCGGAGGAGCAGATTCTCAATCTGACGGCTTACATCAAGTCCCTGCAGTCGCAGCCCGTGCCCGCCAAGGGCGCCGGTATTGCGCCAGCAACCACGGGGAAGAAATAATGATGAGCAGCGCGAGCACGACGAACACGGGACCGGCTTTGAAGCTGCCGGAAAAGCACTATCTGAACGCCACCTACGGCATCCGTTCGTGGCTCCTCACCACCGATCACAAGCGCATCGCGCTTCTCTATCTCGCCTCGGTCACTTTCTTCTTCTTCATTGGCGGCTTCTTCGCCATGATGATTCGCTTGCACCTGCTCACGCCGAGTGGGTATCTACTCTCCGCCGACACCTACAACCGCATGTTCACCATGCACGGCGTATCCATGATCTTTTTCTTCCTGATTCCTTCCATTCCCGCCGTTCTCGGCAACTTCCTGATTCCCCTCATGATTGGCGCGAAGGATCTGGCCTTCCCCAAGATCAATCTTTTGAGCTGGTACATATATATTATCGGCGGCGCTTTCACGCTCTACTCCATGGTCACCGGCGGCCTCGACACCGGCTGGACCTTCTATACGCCGCTCAGCACCGTCTATTCGAATTCTGCTGTGGCTCCAGCCGTGGTCGGTGTGTTCATCACCGGTTTCTCCTCGATTCTTACCGGCCTTAATTTCCTGGTTACCGTCCACACCATGCGTGCACCAGGCATGACCTGGTTCCGCCTTCCGCTCTTTGTTTGGGCGCACTATGCCACCTCGGTGGTGATGATCCTGGGCACTCCTGTTGTGGCCATTACCCTCGGACTCGCCGCCATGGAGCGCCTGTTTGGTTTGGGTTTCTTCAATCCGGCTATGGGCGGCGATCCCATCCTGTTCCAGCATCTCTTCTGGTTCTATTCGCACCCTGCCGTCTACATCATGATTCTGCCGGCCATGGGTGTGATCAGCGAACTGATTCCCACCTTCGCCCGTAAGAAGCTTTTCGGCTATCACTTCGTCGCAGCCGCCAGCTTAGCCATCGCCGTGATCGGCTTCCTGGTTTGGGCCCATCACATGTTCCTCACCGGACAGTCGACCTACGCGGCGCTGGCATTTTCCTTCCTCACTTTCCTCGTCGCTATTCCCTCCGCGGTCAAGGTGTTCAACTGGACCGCTACCCTTTTCGGCGGTTCGATCTCTTTTGACACGCCGATGCTGTACGCCTTCGGCTTCCTGGGCTTGTTTTTGGTCGGCGGACTTACCGGATTGTTTCTCGGTTGCCTTGGCGTCGATATGCATGTCCACGACACCTATTTCGTCGTCGCCCATTTCCACTACATCATGGTCGGTGGTGCCGTGATGGGATATCTGGGCGGCTTGCACTTCTGGTGGCCCAAAATTACCGGCCGCATGTACCCGGAATGGCTGGCACGCGTCGCCGCGATCGTTCTTTTCGTTGGCTTCAACCTCACTTTTTTCCCGCAATTTGTGATCGGATATTTGGGTATGCCCCGCCGCTACCACGTCTATCCGCCGGAATTTCAGGTTTATAACGTGATGTCCACCGCGGGGGCCTCGATCCTTGCCATCGGCTACCTGCTGCCCATGATTTATCTCACTTGGGCCGCTTTCTATGGAAAAGTTGCCGGCAATAATCCATGGCCTGCTACGGGCTTGGAGTGGACGACACCCTCGCCGCCCCCCACGGAAAATTTTGAAGTGACTCCCGTTGTCACTTGGGAGGCTTACGACTTTCGTAATCGGCCCGACCTCGGTCTGGACGTTGTGCCCGACCATCCCGGGGTTGTGCCGGCCCACGGCCACGACTGAACTAGCGCCGGGCTTCTGGCCCGGTCACAGGCGGTTTGTTCACGCCTGAAATTGACGGATAGGGGAGTGCGAAGTGCATCGCACCGGAGCGCTGTACGGACAATTCAAGACCCTGGAGCAGCAGAAGGATACTGCCTCGCTCGGAATGTGGATCTTCCTGGTCACGGAAGTCATGTTCTTTGGCGGCATCATGCTGGCTTACACCATCAACCGTCACACCTATTACCACGCCTTTGCGATGGGCAGCAACACTCTCAGCATTCAGTTGGGCGGCTTCAACACGGTTGTTCTTCTTGCCAGCAGCTTCACCATGGCCATGGCCGTTTGGTCCTCGCAGACCGGCAAGAAGAAGCTCATTCCGATGTTTTTGACGCTAACCATCTTGCTCGGCTTCGTTTTCTTCGGCGTCAAGTACATCGAATATGCCCAGAAGTTCCACCACCATCTCGTACCCGGCAGGAATTTCGACATCACCTATTGCGTGAATAACCCCAGCAAGTGTGAAGACATTGATGCCGCGGATCTCGATGTCGAGCGGGCGGAAATTGCCAATGCTCTGGCGGCAGATCCGGACTTGAATTCGCACGCACAGCTCTATTATTCCGCCTACTTCGGCATGACCGGCTTGCATGCCCTTCACATGATTATCGGCGCGGGTCTGCTCTTCTGGCTGCTGCGCGGCTCGCTTGCGGGCCGCTTCACGCCCGAATGGAATACGCCCGTGGATATAGTGGGCTTGTATTGGCACTTCGTCGATATCGTATGGATTTATCTGTTCCCGTTATTGTATCTGATCGATCGGCATAAGTAGGGAGTGTGACTCGCGTGTCTGAACACGAACATACTGAACATATCGTCCCACCAAGCACCTACTTGGTCATTATCCTCACGCTGCTCTTTTTGACCGGCCTGACGGTCTTCGCCGCCTACATTAACCTTGGAAGATTCAATATTGTCGTTGCCCTCGCCATTGCTACTCTTAAAGCGACTCTGGTCGTGCTCTTCTTTATGCACGCGAAGTACAGCCCGAAGCGCACTAAACTCGTCATCATGGCCGGGATTTTCTGGCTCATCATCCTGCTCTTCATGACCCTGAGCGACTACGCTTCGCGCGTCGATTATCGCGGCGTGCGCTTCCCGATATCGCAGAATATATCGCTCAATTCCCCTCAGCACTCCTGAGAATCCATCATCCCGGCGGGCACCTGGATGCATGTGCCAGCGATCTCTCGATGTGGACAAGAATCGCTCATCCGTCTTGATGTAGGGAAATTTATTTCCTGATGGATTTTCTGTAGGAAAAAAATGAGGGGAAGAACGAACCGGCCCAGCCCTCAATCCCCTAAAGGGATCCTCGGCTCGTCTCCCCCACGCGTTTTGGGTTGCAAGCAGCTGGCCATCTTAACGTACCTATTTTCAATGTGTTGAAGTAAGGCCCCTGGTAAAAATGCGCTACCCCCGGGGAAAAAATTACTTGGCACCTACACACGAGAAAATTCTTTCTCTGGTCGCTTCCTTCGCTCTCCCACCCGCTGCACCCCCAACTTGACCGCTCTGCACTTCAATTGCTATGTTGAAAGACTATACTGGGCCCATTCTACTCACTGGGTGCCGGGGCTCCTGTGGAGGGTGCGCTTTTCCCTATGGCTCTCAGCAAACTGGTTGTGCGTGGTGCGCGGCAGCACAACCTCAAGAACATCAGCCTGGAAATCCCTCGTAACTCGCTGACGGTCATAACGGGGTTGTCTGGTTCCGGCAAGTCTTCCCTGGCCTTCGATACCATTTACGCCGAAGGACAGCGAAGATATGTCGAATCTCTTTCCGCCTACGCCCGTCAATTTCTGGATCAGATGGAGCGCCCGGAAGTGGACGTCATCGAAGGATTGTCGCCCTCCATCGCCATCGAGCAGAAAACCACCACGCGGTCGCCTCGCTCCACCGTCGGCACCATCACCGAAATCTACGATTACCTGCGCGTCGTCTACAGCTCGGTTGGCGTGCCTCACTGCCCGAACTGCGGCAAACCCATTACTCGGCAATCCAGCGAACAGATTGTCCAGGCGATCCTGCATGGCGAGCTGTGCAAGGCCGACGATCGCATCATGATCCTCGCGCCCATCGTGCGTGGCCGCAAAGGCGCTTATCGCAAGGAACTCGAAAAACTTGCGCAAGACGGCTTCGTGCGCGCGCGCATCAATGGCGAACTCCTACCGCTGGACCAGCCGCCGGTGCTCGACAAGCGCAAGAATCACACCATCGAAGTGGTGATTGATCGCCTGCTTGTGAAGCAGGGCATTGCTTCGCGCCTCGAACAGTCCATTGCCACCGCCTTGAAACTCGCTCAGGGCCTCGTGACTGTCGCTGTTGTCGGCGGCAGCGAGCACACTTATTCTGAAAAGCTGGCTTGCCCGGATTGCGGCCTCTCTGTTCCGCAGCTTGAGCCTCGTTCCTTCAGTTTCAATTCGCCGTACGGCGCTTGCCCGGAATGCCACGGCCTCGGTTCGAAGTACGATTTCGATCCCGCGAAAGTGATCGCGGACTGGACGCGCCCGCTCTTTGATGGCGGTCTCGGCCCTGGTTCTGGCTCTGCTATTTTGAAGCGCACGCTCGAACTCGGCGCCTACGCGCACGGCTTTCACCTGGACACGCCGTTCGAAAAATATCCGGCTCGCGTCCAGAATCTTCTGCTCTACGGTTATCCTCCTTCCGGAGCAAAAAAGGCCGTCGGAGAAGGCAGCGCCAAGAGCGCGGAAAAAGGGTTTCGTTTCCAGGGCATTTTGAAATTTCTGGAGCGCAACTTCGAGGACTCCAATTCCGATTCCTATCGCGAATGGATGACCCAGTATATGTCTGCCACTCTCTGCAGCGCCTGCCTGGGCCGGCGCCTCCGCCCCGAATCGCTGGCGGTCAAGCTGGGTGGTTGGTCGATCTCCGATTTTACGGCGCTGGCACTCAGCGATGCTCGTCCCGCCGTCGACAAAATTCTTTCTCAACTGTCTCCTCGCCAGAAGGAAGTCGCTGCCAGGCCCCTGGGCGAAATTGGGGAACGTCTGGATTTTCTCCTTGCCGTTGGCCTCGGTTATTTGAGCTTGGAACGTTCGGCCGCCACTCTCTCCGGCGGTGAGGCGCAGCGCATCCGCCTGGCCACGCAGATCGGCTCGCGCCTTCGTGGCGTGCTTTACGTGCTGGACGAACCGTCGATTGGTCTCCACGCGCGCGACAATGACCGCCTGCTGAGCTCCCTCGAACGCCTTCGCAATCTTGGCAACACCGTACTGGTTGTCGAGCACGACGAAGACACCATTCGCCGCGCCGATTATGTTGTCGATCTCGGTCCCGGCGCTGGAAACGCCGGCGGCTATCTCGTTGCCACGGGCAAGCCTGAAGAAATCGCCGCCGCCCCTGATTCTCTAACGGGGCGCTATCTTTCCGGCGCCGCTGAAATCTCCGTGCCAGGAAAGCGCCGCAGTCCCAACGGAAAAGCCATCCAGATTTTGGGCGCTCGCGCCAATAACCTGAAAGACGTGGACATCTCTCTTCCTCTGGGACTCTTGACCGTCGTCTCCGGCGTCTCCGGTTCAGGAAAATCCACCTTGGTCAACGACATCCTTTATCGTGCCCTCGCGCAGAAGCTCTATCGCTCCCAGGAACCACCCGGCCCGCACAAAATGATTCTTGGAATCGAGCACATCGACAAAGTCATCGAGATCGACCAGGCTCCGATTGGCCGCACGCCGCGATCCAATCCCGCCACGTATACCGGCGTGTTCGCTCCCATTCGCGAACTTTTTGCCATGCTGCCCGAATCTCGCGAGCGTGGTTACAAGCCGGGTCGCTTCAGCTTCAACGTAAAAGGCGGCCGCTGCGAAGCCTGCCAGGGCGAAGGCCTGCGTCGCATCGAAATGAATTTTCTGCCGGATGTCTATGTCACTTGTGAAGTTTGCCGTGGCCGGCGCTACAACGCGGAAACCCTTGCGGTCCGCTACAAAGGCAACAGCATCAACGACGTGCTCAATCTGCCCGCAACCGACGCCTTGAAATTGCTAGAAAATATTCCGCACGTGCAACAAAAACTGTCCACCATGGTGGAAGTCGGCCTCGGATACGTTCAATTGGGCCAATCCGCCACCACTCTCTCCGGCGGCGAAGCCCAGCGTATCAAGCTGGCGCGTGAACTTTCCAAGCGCCAAACCGGCCGCACCGTTTACATTCTCGACGAGCCCACCACCGGCCTCCATTTTGATGATGTGCGCAAGCTCGTGGACGTGCTGCAGCGCTTGGTCGATCTCGGCAACACCGTGCTCATCATCGAGCACAATCTGGACGTCATCAAACAGGCCGATTGGATCATCGACCTGGGCCCGGAAGGCGGCCAGGGCGGTGGCCGCATCGTTGCCCAGGGAACTCCGGAACATGTGGCGCGCTCAAAGAAATCCTATACGGGACAAGCACTTGCGCGCGTGCTGCACATGAACGGCGCAGTCGGTGGCCAAGTCAACGGTGATCAAAAAACTCCGTGAAGCGAATTGAGGAGTCCTGCGTTTTGTGAGGGCATGGTTTCAAAAACACGATGACAAACAAAAACCCGTCACTCCGAACCGAGTTTTCGGAGTGAGGAATCTCTCTGAGATTCCCACATACGAGAGTTCTCGCGCTTGCGTCTCCGCAGTCTTCCCTCGTACAGTAATGAGACCTGCATGAGCATCTATCCTATCCAGCCAGTAACACTGGGCGGCGTTCGGACGTATGCGCTTTCCTCGCGCAACAGCAAGGTCACCTCGCATGATCTCGCCAAGCCAACGCCCCGCGGTGCTTCTTTCACAAAGTTCCTCGACTCGCTTCCCAAAATCCTGGCGGCTCAGGATCTCCGCGAGCTTGCAACTTCGATTCATCTTGCGCGCCGGCGCAAGCGCGCGGTTCTTTGGGGTGTGGGCGGCCATGTCATCAAGGTCGGCCTCGCTCCCGTGCTGATCGACTTGATGAACAAGGGTTACGTCTCCGGCATGGCCATGAATGGCGCCGCGCTGATCCATGATTTTGAAATCGCCTTGGTTGGCAACACTTCTGAGGACGTGGAAGCCACTCTTGGCAAAGGCCAGTTCGGCATGGCTCAGGAAACCGGTTGGGGCATCAACGAAATCGCAAAACTCGCTCATCGCATTCGCATTGGATACGGAGAAGCTGCCGGACAATATCTCACCAGCGGCATTGTTGAACCCAAGCACCCGGAGCTCAGCCTCCTGGTCGCCGCTTACCGAAAGCGCATTCCCATCACGGTGCACTTAGCCATCGGTACGGACATCCCTCACATGCATCCTTCCGCCGAGGGTGCCGCCCTCGGTGCCGCCTCGCTGCATGATTTCCGCCTCTTCTGTGCGCTGGTTCAACAAATGGATGCCGGTGGCGTCTATTTAAATTGGGGCTCAGCCGTGCTCCTCCCGGAAGTGTTTCTCAAAGCCGTTTCTGTCGTGCGCAATCTCGGCGTTTCCCTGCGTTCCATCACCACTGCTAATTTTGATTTCATCCAGCATTACCGGCCAATCATGAATGTCGTGAAACGTCCCACTGCCGCACCTAATCGCAAGAAAGGCGAAGTCTCCAGAGGTTTTGCCATTACCGGGCACCACGAACTTCTGCTCCCTCTCCTGGCCACTGCGCTGGTGGCAGGATGGCCGGCTCCGGGAAAGCGTACAAAGTGATGAATCCTTTCGAAGAGACTCCCCCGCCGCCTCAAGAGCCGGACCCTCCTTCAGAGAAGCCCGCATCGCCAGAGGAAGCCGGACCCGGGCCGCTCACTCCTTTGGACGACTTTCCCGCCATTTCCACCGGGCAACTTCCGCCTACGCCAGCACTGCGTGGGTACCCGCCTGACTTGCAGATTTCCTGGTCCTGGCATCATCTCATCGTCTTCCTTGTTTTTATATTCATCAGCATTCTGAGCGTTCAGACCGTTTTCTTCGCTCTCTATGCTCCTCACCAGAAAATGACGGCAGACCAGTTCGAACTTTACATGTTGTCCAAGCCGCAAGTCGCCATCGGCAGCACCGTGGCGATTTATGCCCTACTCCTTTTTTTTCTTTACGTGACCCTGGCGCTGCTCCGTGGGCAGCCGTTCTGGAGCACCCTCGGCTGGCGTAAGATTCTCCCGAAAGGTGACGGGCAGCCCAGGCAGCCGATAATCTACTTCTTTACGGGATGCTGTCTCTCCCTTCTTGTTTTTGCGTTAACCTCCGTCATCCAGGCGCCGGAAAATACCCCTATCGAGCAAGTTTTCAAATTCAAGCAAACCGCCATGCTTTTTGTGGCCACGGCCGTGCTCATCGCCCCGCTCGCCGAGGAAACTATTTTTCGTGGCTATCTTTATCCAATGTTTGCTCGGTGGTTTGGCGTTCTACCCAGCATTGTAATCACTGGGGTCCTCTTTGGCCTGATGCACGGTCCGCAACTTGGCGGCGCCAAGAGCTTGATTGCCGTGATGTCGCTCGTTGGCATTGTCTTCACTGTGGTTCGCGCTCGCACGGGCAGCGTTTTCGCCAGCTATTTGATGCATTTAGGTTATAACTCCTTGATCGGGGCCAGTTTGGTCTTAGCCACGCACGGATTCACGCAGGCGCCCACGAACCATTAACCGGTTCGATTCCCCAACCACGTTAGATACAATTAGAAGAGAGGATATTCAGAAGAATGCACGTTGCTCAACCCATTGAATGGACCGACAAAGGCGTGGTCATGTTGGACCAGCGCCGACTTCCCGCTGAAGAAGTCAGGTATACCTACACGGACTATCGTGAAGTTGCCAAAGCTATCCGGGAAATGGTGATTCGTGGCGCGCCGGCCATCGGAGTTGCGGCCGCCATGGGCGTCGCGCTCGGCGTGCAGAGGTCTTCCGCCACTTCCATCGAGTCTTTGAAAGTGGAGTTCCCCGACATTTGCGACGCGCTCGCAAAGACCCGCCCTACCGCCGTCGATCTTTTCTGGGCTTTGGAACGCATGAAGCGTCGCTTCCACGAATTACTGCAATCCCCTGCGGATCTCGCTTCCATTCGCAACGCCATGATCGCCGAAGCCGGTGAAGTTCACCTGGAAAAGCTCGCCACCGATGAAGCCATTGGTCGGTTTGGCGCGGAGTTCATGCCCAAGGAAGGCCAGGTCATGACTCAATGCAACGCGGGTGCTCTGGCCACCGCCGGCATTGGCACCGCTCTCGGTGTGATTCGCGTTGCTTTCGAGCAAGGCCATAAACTACATGTACTCGTTCCGGAAACCCGCCCGTATCTTCAGGGTGCCCGGCTCACGGCGTGGGAACTTCATCGCGGCGGCATCCCGCTCACCGTAATAACCGACAACATGGTTGGGCACTTCCTGAAGACCGGCAAAGTGGGTGCCATCGTCACTGGCGCGGACCGCATCGCTGCAAACGGCGACACCGCCAACAAAATCGGCACCTACCAGATTGCTGTGCTGGCCAAGGAGAATAACGTTCCCTTCTATATTGCCGCCCCGATTTCCACTTTTGATCTGTCCCTCCCGGATGGAGAGCACATCCCCATCGAAGAGCGCTCAGCAGAAGAAGTCACTCACATTCAGGGCGTTCGCATCGCTCCGGCGAACGTCCACGCTGCGCATCCCGCTTTCGATGTCACGCCTCATCGCTACATCCGGGCTATCTTCACGGAGCGCGGTGTCGCCGTTGCCCCTTACAGCGAAGCTCTCAAGAAACTTGCGGCTGCTCCCGCGGTCAGCACGGCTCGCTAAGCACTCTGTTCGTAACGCAGCGCTCTACCGAATTGTCCAGTCGGCACTCACGCCTGGAGCACCTATCTAACGTCTTTTATTTTTTTCGGGCCTGAATTACAGGGAACGCCGTATGGTTTCAGCCTTTGCGAGCAGGCACACTCTGAACAATTCAACTTTCTCATCCTGACCAAGTGGGGACGCCTCAGTGGCGTCCCTCCCTCTTTTCGAGCAACGTTGAACGATTTGGTTGTGGTACTCAGTAGGGGGAACAATGTACAAGAAGGCATGAAAATAATTCCGTGCGCGAGCCTCCCGCTGGGTCCTTCCTCACCCTACGTTGTTTCCGTAACTCATTGAGAGTGAGTTGATTATCAGTTTTCGGTCCGTTTGGTATCCTCTTTGCGCTTCTTGCCGCCTGAAAATCAATTGTGGAGGTAAGCATCATGAGCGCGAAGTTCGACATCTTCAGACGACTGCCGGATGGTCAACCCATTTGGATTAAGGCGGTGGAGAGTCTGGAAGAGGCCAGACACCAACTGAGGCAAATCGCGGCGATCTCTCCAGGTGACTATTTCATCTTCAACACAGGAAATGGCCAGGTCATCACTGCCTGAGCCTGTGTTCATCGAGCCTCATCCGTTCTCTCGATTGCACGAAATTTTGAAACGGAGTATGCGGAAACCGGCAACTGCCAAGTCTGGCTGTGCCGTTCATTCGGGAGAGATCGTAATGTTTTCGAGGGTACTATCTTTCGGGTCGCACTGCTGTGTAGGCAACGTGGCGCGAATCTGTGTTCCATTTGGACTCGATTCGACCTCCAGCGTTCCTCCCAGTTCGGCTAATCTCTCGCGCATTCCCGCCAGGCCTATGCCGCCGGCTTGCCCTGCCCAGAATCTTTCGAGCACATTCCGGTGGATGCCTTTGCCATCATCGCGCACAAGCAAACTGACTTCGTCATCCGTACATTCCACTTCGATATCCACACGGCTGGCCTGCGCATGGCGGTGCACATTCGTAAGAGATTCCTGCAGCACCCGAAACAGTGCCAACTCGACTTCTCTCGGCAATCGTTCGACGATCTCCGCTAATCGCAGTTCCACTTCGACCCCGCTGCGTTTCGCAAAACCCTCGGTATACCACCTGGCAGCCGAATGGAACCCCAGTTCATCGAGTAGGGGCGGGTGCAACAAGTGCGATATCGTTCGAACTTCGCTGATCGCCCGGTCCGTCAACTCCAACGACTCTGACACCAGTGGCCGGTTTTCAGGGCCAGGTTCCGATTCCCGCCGCTGTAGCCGCCCCAGGTTCAGCTTTAAGCCTGCCAGGAATTGCCCGACGCTATCATGTAGTTCGCGCGCAATCCTACGCCGCTCCTGATCTTGCAACTCCAGGATTCGCGCACTCAGCATTTTGTAGGACTCCGCGTTTTTCTTTTCCAGCCACTCCTGCTCTTTTCTTCGTTCCACTTCTCGAATCAACAGATTGAAATTGTAAATCACCAGCACCAGCGCAAGCAGGAAGGAACCAATCAACGTGATCACCACGCGCCTAAAGAGCCGGTCCCAGGTCATTAATCTTTCCTGAAGAAGCTGTGCCTCCACGGTTTCCATATTTTCCAGCATTGCGGACATAGTTCTGCGGCGCGCCGCGATCGCCGTCAACTGATCGGTAGCGCTCGATGCGTCTTTGCCGAGGCAACTGGTTCCCCCCGTGCACACACGGAGTTGCTGATTGTCTTCTTCGAGCAGTTCGCGGAATTGCGTCAAGCGCGCTTGCTGCGCGGAATTGTCACTGGTGAGCCTACGGAGTTCTTGGAAGGTCTCCAGTTGTTCTCTTGCCCGCTTCTCTAAATCGCGCGCTTCATCCGGATTCCGCGAGAGCAGGTACAGGTCAAAATTCGCATGGCTCTCGCTGATGTCGGACCGCAGGTCTTTCAGCAGCCCTTGCACGAAATAAGTGTGCAGAACAAGTTCACGGCTCGCTTTCATTTTCTCCACAGTGACGTACCCGATTACTCCTGTGGCAGCGAGCAGCACCAGGGCAAGAATTAACGAGCCGATACGCATCGCGGACATGCGTACACGTCCTGGGATTGCGCGTTGAGGAGCTTCAGCTGCCGGCACGGCATCCTTCCCGACAAATGAGGGGCGGAATAACCGGGTTGCGTCTAGTCTTCTATATACCACGATTTAACAAACTCTTTTCGAGGTATATGGGTCGGACCGCGACCGAGCATCCCTGCCCCGGCACAGACTACCTGGACGACGTCGCCTTTTGGCCCTTCACTTCCAGCTCATTTACGACCTGCTGAACGTTCGGAACATTCTTCGTCATATTTTCCACTGTCGCGCGCTTGGATTGGGAGTTGACGTTGCCCGTCAGCGTGACCACTCCATTTTTCACGTCGTACTTCACGTCGTGGTCCAGTCTCAGCTTCACCAGTTGCGCGTCCAGGTTCTTCTCAATGCCTTTGTCCACATCACTATCCACTTTTTTTGCAACACTCTCTGCTCCCGGAGGACGCACGGCGATCTGGTTCGATATGATCTGCGTGACCGCGACGGACCTGGCAATCGTCTCCGCTTGTGCTTTCTCCGCATCGGAAGTAGTAGTGCCCTGGAGAGTCACGACGCCCTTTTCCCGGTCCTGGCTGACACTTACATCCCGCAATCCCGCGTCATTGAGGGAGCGCTGGATCGTGTCCTTGACGTCCGGTGATTTTGTTTGCGCATCTGAGCACGCGGAAAAGCTCCCGATCGTGGCGAGCATAATCACCGCTGCCGTGTATTTTAGGGTCTTCATAATTCTCCTTTTTCTCGGCGACCAACGAAGCTCGGTCAAACTGCCGGTTTTGGCTTGGGGAGTCACTATGAACCCAGCAGACAAAAGTCTGTATCCGGCAGTTCAACTACCGCACACAATGATTTCGTGTATGGCGAAGGCTATGGACCGGACCCGCTCGCGGGTTCTTTTATCGAGTGCGTGCCCTGGTTCGAGCGGCTTTGGCTGCGGCCCGGCTCCGTTTCACCGGCCCCCGTTTTTTGGAACTTGCCTTGGCAAACCTCGACAACGCCTTCTTGGATGCGGACGCTTTACCCTCGCGGCGCAGCGCCCGAAGCGATGCCCGGGCTCGTTTCGGAGATGCGCGGCGGTTTACTAAGTGGTTTTTGACGGATGAGTGCCGCGAGTTTGACTCAGATTTCTTGCCAGCCGGAGGGATATCAATTCCTGCCCGCCGCGCCTTGGACAGGCCAATGGCGATTGCCTGCCTAGCCGACCGGGCTCCATGCACTCCGTGGCGAATATGCTCAATTTCCTCCCGAACAAATTCTCCCGCTTGCGTGGAGGGAGATTGGCCCTCTCTTTTGTCTTGGTTTGCCCGTTCAAGCGTCTCTTTTTCCGGCATCGAAATACCTCCTCGCCTCTGTTGAGTTGCGCGTCACGCAGTTAATTCGCGTCTTTCTTACTTCCATCCAGCCGTGGAACCTCAATACCCAATGCGGTTGCCAGATCGATCAAATGTTCCTGTTCTTGCACAAGAATCTCGCGAACCAATTCTGCCATCGCGTATTCGCCTAATTGCTCGCATTGGCGAACTCGTTCCCGGTAATTTCGAATCGTCTCGCTTTCGTTCTTCAGATCCGCGCGCAGCATCTCCTTGTTGTCAGAGGAGACCTTGACTGGGTTCGCTGTCACGGTCGGAGTTCCACCGAGGTAGTCGACCTGTTTTGCGATCGTCAGGGCGTGTTCCAATTCTTGCGCCGCGTGTTTTTCCAGCTCCTGGGCAATGCTCATGTATTCCGCCCCTTTTAATACCTGGGAATAAGTGATGTACGCGATTATGGCCTGATATTCCCGTGCGAGATCCTCATTCAGATTTTTTATGAGCGTTTCGCGGGTGATCTCTGTGGATGGGGCTGTCTCTTTTGGCATCTGGCGTCTCCTTTGCAAAAAGGAGTATCCGCTCTCCCGGCCAGTGGTTACATCCGGTATTGCCTGTAAGTTTTATGGGATTGTCTACAAACCAGCGGAAGAGAAACCAGCGAACCTCAACGGAAGAAACAAAAAGCACGCTCTAAGCAGACTTTATGTCGTTGATTACCTGCGTCACGACAGCCGCGTCAATTTTCGGGCTGATATACGAGCCGTCTCCAATCACCACTCGCAATGCCTTCATCAACTCTTCCTCCGCATCCCCTTTCAACAAATACCCATTCGCGCCGGCTCGAAATCCGCTTCGCAGCACTTCCGGGGACTCATGAAGAGTGAGCAAGATGATCTTCACCTGGGGATGCGCAGTGCGAATCACACGAGTGGCCTCGATGCCGTTCATGCCTGGCATTGTTACATCCATGAGAACCACTTCCGGATTAAGTTGATTTACCAGGTTGATGGCATCGTTTCCATTGCATGCTTCGCCACATAATTCCCATTCGGGAAACGGTTGCAGCAGGGATTCAACGCCCCGCCGGATGAATGCATGGTCATCAACGATTAGCACTCTGGGCATCGATTCGCGTCTCCTGAAGCTGTTGCAGGGAGGTGAGCTCCCGGTTGCCCACAGAACTACTTCGCCATGCGGGAGTTTTCCCCTTGTGAGTTGCCTTTCCACAGCCCATTCGTCTTCGAGGATTTCTGGCGTCTTCGAGGATTTCTGGCAAACCCTATGCCTCGATGATCTGATTCTTGATCGCGTATCGCACAAGCTCGCTTACCGAATGGATTTCCAGCTTGCGCATGATATTCGCGCGATGCGTCTCCGCTGTTTTCACGCTTATTCCTAAAGCCACCGCAACCTCTTTGCTGCTCTTTCCTTCCGCTAACAACTGCACGATTTCGCGTTCTCGCGCCGTCAGCCTGTTCTTTTGCGCAACCTTCGGCTCTGCGCCGGTCGGTTGCCGGGAAAAATCGCCGAGGAGCATTTCCGATGCGCGCGACGTAAAAAATGTCCTGCGGTTCGCGATGCAATCCACCGCCGTAACCAGATCCCGGTCCGCGTCCGACTTCAGAATGTATCCGCGAGCCCCGGCCTCCACTACCTCGCGAACCAGCTGATCCGAAAAGTGCATCGTCAGGATCAGAATGCCCGTCTTTGGCAGCGCCTTGTGAATCCTACGCGCTGCTTCGAGGCCGTTCAAATCCGGCATGCTGATATCCATCACCACAATCTGCGGCATTAACTTTTCCGCCAGCGCTATCGCTTCCTTTCCCGTCTTTGCCTCCGCGCACACTTCCCATCCGAGCTTGGCGGTCAGCAGGTCCTTCAATCCCCGGCGGATAATGTCGTGATCGTCTACCACCAGAATTTTCAAAGTGTTCATAACTGTCCCGGCAGGATTGGCTGAAATTCCCGATTCATTTGTTCCACTTGCTCGCATTGGCATCATAGCTCCACTTTCCAAAACCTGAGTCTACCTCAATCAATCATCCCCAGTTATACCCGTTGCCCAGATGAGGTGAATACCACATTTACTGTATTTCGCCGGCCGGGACTGCTCAGGACCAGTTTCCCCCTCGACTCCTTACCGGTCGCGACGATCCATCACCAGTACGACAATGCCTCCGATCAGGGCCAAACCACCCAAGAGAGGAGGAAGCGGAACCGTGTGCCTCTCTTCCTTGGTGACATGCAGCGGACCAACATCAACTTCCTTCTTCGGCAACGTATAGCTAAATCCCTGATACGCGAGAGCCAGGATGCCCAGGACGACTAAGAAAATTCCAAACAATGTTTTAGCACTCATTTCGCGATCTCCTCCTCATGGAATCTCGATATCCCCCTACTTCCCGGCTTCCCGCTCGCCTTGCTGAGGTGGCCGGTATAGATGCCCGGCCAGGCTGATCAGGAAAAGCAGCATAAAGACGAAAAACAGGATTTTGGCGGTCCCGGCCGTGGCGATGGCGATTCCCGAAAATCCCAGCGCCGCGGCGATTAGCGCAACCACAAAAAATGCGAATGCTACTCGTAGCATTGCAGGCTCCTTGTACCTTTCTGATGCAACTCTCATGCAGCGTTTGACTGCCGGTCCTTCACCTTGGCGTGAGCGAAGTTCGCCAGGATCTCCCGACTTTTAACCCGTTTCCTGGCTTTCAACCATCCGCAGGTCTCTGTATTTGCGCTCGCAGTTTCACCCAGTCACGCCGCGCCGACCGTTCCTCGGGTCCTGCGAACGGCTTTTCCCATGAATCGCTGTATATCGTTTTCTCGTGGCTTGCCTTCTTATGGCAATGTCGGCCAGACCTTCCGCCACTCCCAACTTTAGTGCGCAGGAAAGTCGGCTTATCAAGGAGGCATTCATGAATTGGGATCAGATCGAGGGGAAGTGGAAGCAATATTCCGGGAAGTTGAAGGAAAAGTGGGGCAAGCTAACCGACGACGACCTGACCGCAATCAGCGGCAAACGCGATCAACTGGTCGGCAGGCTACAGGAGCGTTACGGCATGGCGAAGGACCAGGCGGAAAAGCAGATCGACGAATTCACACGTTCGCTCAGCGAATCTGACCGTGACGCGCAGCGGGTTCGCGGCGCTGGCCACTGAAGCATTCCTTCTTATCTCGACCCGTGCTCCTGCGGATCAGGACTAAATCTGGGGTCGGCCAACGGCCTTCCCCAGATTCTAATTTCTCTCCAGGTTTTCCTGGCGGTTTATCTACGGGACAAGATGCCACAAATGAAGAGTCCGCTATGCCGCGCGCTTGCCCTTCTCTCCATTTCTCTGCTGATTGCTCCTCGTCCTTCTCCCGCTTACTCCGTTCTAACTCATGAAGCCATCATCGACGTTGTCTGGGACAGCCATCTACGCCCTTTGCTCTTGAAGCGCTTCCCCGATTCCACTCCCGACGAACTCCTGAGGGCGCACGCCTACGCCTACGGCGGCGCCATCATTCAAGACATGGGCTACTATCCGTCCGGCAGCAAGCTTTTTAGTGATCTCACGCATTATTTCCGCAGTGGAGATTTTATCGTTTCCTTATTGCGCAACTCTTCCGATCTCAACGACTATGCGTTTGCCCTTGGAGCGCTCGCCCATTACGCAGCCGACAACGAGGGTCATCCTCTGGCAACAAATCTGGCCGTGCCCCTCCTTTATCCGGAACTAAAAGGAAAATACGGAAAGGTCGTCACGTACGAGGACAATCCACTCGCCCACATAAAAACAGAATTTGCTTTTGACGTGCTCCAGGTTGCCAAGGGCCATTACGCCCCTCAAAGTTACCGCGACTTTGTTGGCTTTGAGGTTGATTTGCCGCTTCTCGAAAAGGCCTTCGCCGAAACATATGGCATTGAACTCAAGTCTGTTTCCAAAGATGAGGTCCGCGCCGCTAATTCTTATCGCTACAGCGTTAGTACTTTGATTCCCAAAGCATCCCGTGTGGCTTGGGACTTGAAACAGAAGGACATTGAAAGGGATTTGCCGGGAATGACGCGCAAGAAGTTCCTCTATAACATCTCCCGCGCCAGCTACGAAAAGGAGTGGGGTCACGATTACACCCGCCCAAACGCGAGTGACAAATTTCTGGCCTTCTTAATTCGTATGCTCCCCAAGTTTGGGCCTCTTCGGATTCTGACCTTCCGTACTCCGACCCCCGAAGCCGAGAAGCTATTTGAAAATAGCTTTAACGCCGCTGTGGAGCGCTATCGCCATCTTCTCCTTGCAGCAGGTAGTGGTCGCCTCGAACTTGAAAATGAAAATTTTGACGTCGGTAAAATTACTGTTCTTGGACAATATAAGCTCAATGATGAGACTTGCAGCGAACTCCTCGATCGCCTGTCGAAGCAGCATTTGACAGGCATTGACCCAGATCTGAAATCCCGACTTCTGGCGTTTTACGCGGAGAAAGACCCCTCCGCTCTTGAAAAAAGACACGACAAGTCCGTGGGGAAAATCAGGCAGGAAATAAAAGCGCTTCAGGAAATCCCCGCCGCATCCGTGCAGACTGGGCAATCATCCGTTCCTCTGCCGCCACAGTAGAGCAAGCTCGAAATCACGCGATATCTGCATATTGATCTGCACTCTCTTTGAAAATACCTATACGTGCTTGGTCACCTACTGGATTTGCGGCATGGCTACCTTTTTCGAGGCCGTCTATTCTCTCAACGTTCCAACGGATTGAACTTGGCTCCGGATGTTTGCTGACTCTCAAAGTTAAAGGGGACACTCATGGACCTGCTTATGACCATCGGCATTGTGCTTCTGATCCTCTGGCTGTTGGGTCTCGTAACCTCCTACACCTTGGGAGGTTTCATCCATATTTTGCTGGTTTTGGCCATCATCGTCATTTTGATTCGCGTCATTCAGGGCCGACGACCCATACCCTGAACCAGGATTAAGAATATCGATTGGCAGCGACTTCTCCGCCATCTGAATTTTGCGCGGAAAATGGCACCTCAAGCCCTGTTTAATGCCGTTCTTTCTATTCCCGGGTGGCGCGCGCAAGGTCTTCTCTGCCAAACTCTGGACATGTCTCCACGCGCTCGCATTTCCTTTAATAAATGGTGGCTTATCCTCCCAGGAGCGCTTATTTTTCTGCTTCTGCTGGTTGTCGGGTCCATCTATCTCTGGCCGCAGGCCATGGAAGAACGCATCCGCAAGTTGGTCGTTCAGTCTTTGGCGGAGCGTTTCGGCAGCGATGTGGAACTCAAGGTTCTTCAAATCAAGGTTCTTCCCTACATCCACGTGACCGGCGAAGGTCTTACCCTCCGACACCACGGACGCAAAGACGTTCCTCCGCTCATCCAAATGGGAAAATTTTCCTTCACCACCAGTCTTTTGGAGCTCTCGCGCCCCGTTAAACACGTCGCCTTGCTTCGCGTCCAGAATGTGCTGATCAACATCCCTCCGCGCGAGACCAATTCTAACGATGGCCAATCGCCGCACCACTCTCCCCCAGAAATCTACTCCCCTTCCCACCTTGTTGTGGACCGAGTCATTTGTGATGAAACCAACATATTCATCCTCCCCAAAGTTCCTGGTAAAGCCCCGCTCGACTGGGATCTTCACAATCTGGTTCTTACTTCCGCCGGCCCGGGCAAGCCTCTGACCTTTTACGGCAACTTGACGAACGGCAAACCCAAAGGGGAAATCGAAACCCATGGTCTAATTGGCCCTTGGAACGAAGATGATCCCGGCGGCACTCCGGTTTCGGGCGAGTACAAGTTTACGGATGCCGACCTTGGCCCGCTCCCCGGCATCGCCGGCATCTTGTCATCGAACGGAAAATATACCGGTGTCCTCTCGGAGCTCCAGGTCGATGGCCAGACAGATACCCCGGACTTTTCTCTGGATAAAGTAGGCAGGCCCGTCCCCCTTCACACTGATTTCTCCGCCACTGTCGATGGCACGAATGGTGACACCTATCTCCACCCCGTCAACGCCACCCTCAATCGCTCGCTCATCATCGCCGAAGGCAGCGTCGTCCGTGTCCCCGGGAAGAAGGGCCATCTCATTTCGATCGACGCCACCGTGCCGAATGGACGTATCCAAGACTTTTTGGGCCTGGCGCTCAATTCGGACAAGCCCATGATGACCGGCCCCGTCAAAATCAAAGCCAAACTCACCATTCCTCCTGGGCGGGAACAGGCTATCGAAAAAATCATTGTCGATGGCCAGTTCGGCGTCGATGACGCCAAATGGAGCAGCTCCGCTCTTCGCGAAAAACTGGAATCACTCAGCCGTCACGGCCTGGGCAAGCCCGATGACGTCGACATGGGCAGCGCTGTTTCCGATCTCAACGGCAGCTTTCTTCTGCAAGACGGAGTGTTCCATTTCCGTCATCTGACCTTTCGCGTCGAAGGTGCCGCTGTTGACCTTACGGGCACCTATGCGCTCCGCAATGGCTCCCTCGATTTGGCCGGCCATCTCCGTCTTCAAGCCAAACTCTCCCAGACTACAACCGGTTCGAAATCATTTTTTCTTAAGGCGTTCGATCCCTTTTTTGAAAAGGATGGCTCCGGCACGGTGCTTCCGATCCGCATCACCGGCACGCGCGAAAGTCCTGTTTTCGGCGTCACCGTTTTTCACAAAACCTTTGACAAGCATCTCGGCGACGACAAACACAAGCTGTAGTAGTCTGCCCCGAGCAACTCCCTGAAATACGGTGTTTCTCCTGCCTTTCTACCTTTGCAACTCGATGGAAAGGTTTGCGATTTCGCCATACAATGCGTATCTCGGGTGCAAGACCATTACCACCGTTCGCCCGGAAATCCTGGCTCACCATTCACTCAGCCTGCGGCAGCGCGACTTTCGAAACGCAAAGCTGCGCGGGCAAAAAGGAAGGATCATGCGCTCTATCCTATCGGTTCGTTCTCTGTTGATCGCGCTTGTGCTTACCCTTGGGATGTTGGCTTTCTCGGCCCCTTCTTTCGCGCAAGTCGCCGTCGGCATCTCCGTCGGCTTTGCTCCTCCGGAATTGCCCGTCTACGAGCAGCCTCTTTGTCCTGGCGACGGCTATATCTGGACCCCTGGTTATTGGGCTTGGGACGGGGATGATTATTACTGGGTGCCAGGCACTTGGATTCTGGCTCCCGAAGTCGGTTTCTTCTGGACTCCCCCCTATTGGGGTTGGGGCGGCTCCGCTTTCTTTTTCCACGAAGGCTACTGGGGCCCGGCCATTGGTTTTTATGGCGGTATTAATTATGGCTTCGGCTATTTTGGCCATGGTTATGAAGGCGGCCGCTGGGACAACGGGCACTTTTTCTACAACCGAACGGTGAACAACATAAATGTCACGGAAATCCACAACGTTTACAACACCCGTGTGACCTATAACACGGAATCCCACGTAAGCTATAACGGCGGCCAAGGCGGTATCAACGCTCGCGCCACTTCAGAGGAAGAGGCTGCCGCTCGTGGCCGCCACGTTCCCCCCGTGGCCGCGCAAACTCAACACATGGAGGCGGCTCGCGGCAATCAAGAATTGCGCGCCTCGGTGAACCACGGCAGGCCACCCATCGCCGCTACGGCTAAACCCGGCGAATTTAGGGGTGGCGTCACGCCAGCGACTTCCGAGGCCCATTACAACCCTCCTGCCAAGGGCGCCAATAACGCTCCCGGTTCCTCGAACTCTCGCAAGCCTGCAGTTCACCCCAGTGATCTTCCTGCTCACGAGCACCCTGCTGCCCCCAATACTGGTAATGCCAAGCTGGACCAAAAATACCAGCAACAACAGCAAAAACTCTACGCCAAGCAGGAACAAGAGCACCAGAAACTCCAGCAGCAGCAGGACAAAGAACATCAGCAGGCCGCTAAAAAACAGGCCAATGATGCCCAAAAGCAGCAGATGGAACAGCGCCATCAGCAGCAAACCCAGCAAATGGAGCAAAGGCACGCTCAAGAAACCCAGAAGATGGTGCAACACCAGCAGCCTGCCCATGAGGCTGCGCCTACCCACGAGCCTTCGCCAAAGCACTAACGATCAGCGGAGGAGTTCTCCAAATCCGCGACGGACTTTGACCGAGGAGGCGTACCTGCTGTCTGTCTCCTCGGTCTAAGTTTGGTATCCCCTCGGCGCTTTACAGGATTTGTTTGATGTCCCGTATATTCGAGGCGATCGTGTCCAGCAATTCTGCTGTGTTGCCCTCAAATACAAGTTTGCCCATGGAGAGGGCGTAGCCGCGCACCTGCTCGAAAGTGACCTTCGGCGGCATCGATAACGCGCGCGGATCCGTGACGAAATCGATCAGTGCCGGCCCTTGGTGTTGGAGCGCTCGTTGAATTGCTGCTTCAATATCTTCGGACTTCTCCACGCGCTCACCGTGAATTCCAATCGCTCGCGCAACCGCTCCGAAATCGGGGTTCTTCACATCCGTGCCCCATGGTACATACCCGGACACTTCCATTTCTGCCCGGACCATTCCACGTGTGGAATTATTGAATACCATCAGCTTGACTGGAATTTCGCGTTCCGCTGCCGTTAACAGTTCACCCATCAGCATCGTCAAGCCACCGTCGCCGCACAACGCGATGCTCTGCCGTCCCGTTCCGAGCCACGCACCGATTGCTTGCGGCATCGCGTTGGCCATCGATCCGTGACCGAACGAACCCAGCATTCGCTGGCCGGGGCGCATGTCGATGTAGCGAGCGCCCCACACGTTGCACATTCCCGTATCCACGGAAAATATCGCGTCATCCGCTGCCAGTTTGCTGATCGCGCTCGCCACCATCTCTGGACGCAATCCGGTCTTGCTTCCCGGATGGGTCGCATAGATTTGCAGCTTTGCCGCCGACTTCTTGTGAATGGCAAGTGCTTTGTCGAGAAATTCGCGTTCCGTTCGTTGTTTTAACCGCGGCAGAAGTGCCTTCAGAGTTTCCCCCACATCGCCGACGAGCCCTAAATCCACTTTCGCTCGTCGCCCCAGATGGCCTGCCCGCTCATCAATCTGCACGATCGTCGAACCTTCCGGCATGAACTGGTGGTATGGAAAGTCCGTTCCCAGCATGAGCAGTAGGTCGCATTCGGTAATGGCGGCATGCGCCGCGCCCCACCCCAACAATCCCGTCATGCCCACTGCATTCGGATTATTGGCTTCCAGAATGTCTTTTCCGCGAAATGTAAATCCGATCGGGGCGTTCAACAACTGCGAGAGCTCCACCACTTCATTGCGCGCATCTTCGCATCCTGCTCCGCCAAAGATGACCACGCGCTTGTTTTTCCCAATCAACGCTGCAAGGCGATCTAAATCGCGATCCGGCGGACGTACACGCGAGCGCTCCTTGCAAAGCGGATGTTCCAGCATAGGGTGCTCAATCGTGGCGGCGGCAATGTCGCCGGGCAAAATGATCATGCCCACCCCGCGATCCAGGATCGCCGCCTGCATTGCCAGTTCTGCGAGCCGCGGCATTTGCAGCGGCGAAGTTACATAGCCAATGTACTTGCAGCAATCCAGGAAAACCTGGTCCGGCCGCGTCTCCTGAAAGTAGCGCGTCCCAATCTCCGTGCTGGGAATGTGCGTGGCAATCGCGAATACAGAGGCGCCGTTTCTCGTGCAATCATACAGCCCGTTCACCAGATGCAGGGCGCCGGGGCCTGACGAACCGATGACCGCTGTGGGCCGGCCTGACGCTTGCGAATCCGCGCCTGCCGCAAAGGCTCCCGCCTCTTCATTCCGGACATTTACGAAGTTCATTTTACCTTCGCTGCCGTGCACCGCATCTATGACCGGATTCGCGGAGTCCCCGACGATTCCATAGATGTTTCGGACACCCGCTTTGATCATCATCTCCACAAGGTAGGAACCGACTGTCTTTGCCATTTTTCCTCCCAGACAAACGTGTTGATGTTTTCTCGACACCCTTGGTCGCTTGAAATGTTGCTGGCCAGGCCGAAGTCCGAGGGAGCGTTCTCCATCGGAAACTTGGCGTCGTCGCGGGCAGGAGTGTATGGTTTTCGATTCAGGAAGGTTTGTCAAAGGAATTTCTTTTGTCCCACCTTGCGAGGTTTTGCAAATTTAATTAGGCAAATCCGAATCGTGTGTGATAGCTTACTGCTCCTCCGCCCCGGATCCGGCGCTCTCTTGTCGGTTTACGCAAGTTCTGAGTCCCGATGATGACTTATCGAATTTTCGAAAAAGTCCTGAATCGCGCTCTCCCTCTTCGAACTACGTCGAACAGAGGCCTACTTTCTTTTATTGCCTGCCTCTTCTTCCTCCGCCTCTCGCCTGCTCTTGCCCAAGGAGCTTCTCCAGTCCCCAGTATTTTCGACAGCGTATCGACTCCAGCCGACGCAATTCACCGCCTTTCTCTCTTTGTCCTTGTCATTACCAGCCTGATCTTTGCCGTTGTTTTCTCGCTTCTGGTCTACGTCGTGATTCGATATCGCCGCCGTCCCACGGATGACCATCGCGAGCCACCCCAGGTCTACGGTAGCAATCAGATGGAACTGGCTTGGACCGTCGTCCCCGTTCTTATTGTCCTGGTTCTTTTCTTCGCCACTGCGCGCGTCATTCAATCCGTTCAGGATGCAGTTCCTCCCGCCAGCGCAGTCCAAGTCACCGCCGTCGGCCATCAGTTCTGGTGGGAGTTCCGTTACCCTGCTCTCGGCATCGTCACTGCCAATGAACTCCACGTTCCGGTCAGCGATCGCGCCTATCCCACGCCCACTTTCGTCAAACTGCTCTCCGTCGATACCGACCACAGCTTTTGGATTCCACAGCTCGCTGGAAAAACCGACCTCATTCCCAATCGCATCAATTCCACATGGATCGATCCTCACGAAACCGGCATATACCTCGGCCAGTGCGCCCAATACTGCGGCACGCAACACGCCAAAATGCTCCTCCGTGTCTACGTCGATTCTCCCGAGCAGTTCGCTAATTGGGTCGCCGCCCAAAAACAATCAGCCCGCGCTTCACCAGCCGTCGCCACCGGCCGTCAGATCTTTGAAACCACCGCGTGCGTCAACTGCCACGCCATTTCCGGCACCGTTGCCAACGGCCGCTTTGGACCAGACCTGACCCACCTCATGAGCCGCGACACCATTGCGTCAGGCGCCGCCTCCAACACTCGCGAAAATCTAAAACTTTGGATTCGCAATCCCGAAGCCATCAAGCCCGGCTCGCTCATGCCCGCCATGAATTTAAGCGACAACGACCTGGAAGCCGTTACCGCCTATCTGGAGTCCCTACAATGACACTGAGGTCTCCGCTCCATGTCCTCTGAATCCATTGCCCTCGCTGCCGTCCACGAGCCTTCGCGCCCCCTCGGCGACCTCCTCTATTCCTGGGTCACGACCGTTGACCACAAGCGCCTCGGCATCCTCTATATCCTCTACGCCATCCTCTTCCTCGTAATCGGTGGCATTGAAGCCACCATCATGCGCATCCAGCTCATCGTTCCCCACAACCATTTCGTCTCCCCGCAATTCTTCAATCAGATGTTCACCATGCATGGCACCACCATGATCTTTTTTGTCGCCATGCCCGTCCTCTTCGGCTTCGGCAATTACCTCCTTCCGCTCATGATTGGCGCGAGAGATATGGCCTTTCCTCGCCTCAATGCCTTCAGCTTCTGGCTTACTGCTTTCGGTGGCTTTCTTCTGTACTTCAGTTTCGTCGGCGGCTACGGTCTCTATGGCGTTGGCACCGCGCCCGACGTTGGCTGGTTTGCTTACGCTCCTCTCACGGCAAAGACCTTTTCCCTGGGCCACAGCACCGATTTCTGGACGCTCAGCCTCCTCGTTTCCGGCTTCGGCAGCATCGGCACTGGCGTCAACTTTATTGCCACCATCCTCTGCCTCCGTTGTCCCGGCATGACCCTCGGCAAGATGCCGCTTTTGGCCTGGCTCAACCTGGTCACGGCGGGCTTGGTGCTCATCGTCATTTCTCCCCTTACTGCCGCCCAGGTGATGCTCGCTCTCGATCGTTTCCTCGGCTCGCACTTCTTTGACACTCAGGCAGGTGGCTCCGCCGTTCTGTGGATGCATTTCTTCTGGATTTTCGGCCACCCGGAGGTCTACGTCCTGGTCGTCCCCTGCTTTGCCTTCGCTTCGGAAATCATCCCGGTCTTCTCCCGCAAGCCCATCTTCGGCTATCCCATCATGGTCGGCGCCACTGTCGCGATCGGCTTCGTCAGCATGAGCGTTTGGGCCCACCACATGTTCACGGTTGGGATGAGTTCCTACGGCAACACGGCCTTTGCCCTGACCACCATGATCATTTCGATTCCTACCGGAATCAAAATTTTCAATTGGCTCGGCACCATGTGGGGCGGCAAGCTCGTCTTCAAAACTCCCATGCTCTTCTGCATTGCATTCCTCTTCCAATTCCTCATCGCCGGCCTCACTGGCATCATGCTTTCTGCTGTTCCTTTTAATTGGCAGCTCAGCGCCTCTTATTTCGTCGTCGCTCATTTCCACTACGTCATCGTTGGCGCCATCCTCTTCACCATCTTCGGTGCCTTCTACTACTGGTTCCCGAAAATGAGCGGCCGCCGCTACAACGAAAAACTTGGCAAACTCCATTTCTGGCTCTTCGTCATCGGCTTCCATCTCACCTTCGATTTCATGCATATTCCGGGCCTTCTCGGCATGCCCCGCCGAATCTACACTTACGAGCCGGGCCGCGGCTGGGAAATCTGGAATCTCATCGTCACCATCGGCGTTTTCTTCCAGGTTATTGGGACGCTCGTTTTTGTCGGCAATCTCCTCTATTCCATGTTCAAGGGCGCGCCTGCAGGCAACGATCCCTGGGACGCCTGGACCCTCGAATGGTCCACCTCCTCCCCGCCACCCGAATACAATTTCCCCAGCATTCCGGTCGTCAGCAGCCGGCGTCCACTCTGGGACATCAAGCACCCGGAAGATCCGGACTGGCAGTACGAATAGTGAAGGACAGCAGGGAGAAACGCACTTGAGCACCACCGTCATGCCACCGCCGGCTTCGATCGAATCGCAATGGTCTTTGCCCTATAAGGGTCGCGTCGGCATGCTCTGCCTCATCGTTGCGGAATCTGCCATCTTCACCATCTTCGTCGTTGCCTATCTGTTCTATATCGGCAAGAGTCTCTCTGGCCCCACCCCGCGGGAAGTTCTCGAACTTCCGATTTTCGCCTCAATTTGCCTGCTCTCCAGCAGTCTCACCATTCACGCCGCTATCGCCGCGCTCCGCAGAGCGAATCTTGGCGCTTTCCGTCTCTGGTGGTTCGTCACGCTCGTTCTCGGTTCGATCTTCCTCATCGCCACTGCCCGTGAATGGCATCACCTGATTTACGATAAAGGATTCACCATCAGCACCAACCTTTTCGGCACAACTTACTACTCCCTCGTTGGCTTGCACGCTTTTCACGTGACGGTTGGTATCATCGGGCTCCTCACGGTTTTGCTCTTGGCTCTCCTCGGCAAGATTCAGGAAGAGCACGCAAAGAACGTCGACACGTTCGCCATGTATTGGCATTTTGTGGATGTCGTATGGGTCGTCGTCTTTACCGTCGTCTACATCATTGGTCGCTAGAGGGAAACGATCAAAATGTCTTCGCACAACACACCACCCGATTCGAGAAACGCACCTTCTGCCACGATCACTCTGCCCGCTCCCACCGCCTGGCCTATCGTTCTCGCTCTCGGTGTGACCCTTCTCTTTGCCGGACTCATCACCAGTCTCTCCGTCCTGATTCTTGGTGCACTATTGGCCCTCGCCGGTTGTGTCGCCTGGTTTCTCGATGTTTTTCCCCACGAGAAGCATGTGCAAGTTTCCGTTGTAGAGGAACCAATCTCAATCACCACAACTCGCCCCGAAGTCGCGCGATTGGAGATTGCTCCCGGACTTCACCGCGCTCTTCTTCCTCTTGAAACTTATCCTGTCTCCGCTGGCATCAAAGGTGGACTTGCCGGCAGTGTCGCCATGGCCGCCCTCGCTTGTCTCTACGGAGTCCTCAAACAGGGAAGCCTCTGGTATCCCATCAATCTCCTAGCCGCAACTGTCTATTCGCAAACCATGAAGCTCGGCCCCGACACTTTGAAAGTATTCCATTTGGACAGCTTTCTCCTCGCCTGTTTCATTCACCTTCTGACTTCCGTCCTCGTTGGTCTGCTCTATGGCGCAATGCTCCCGATGATCCCGCGCCACCCCATTTTGCTTGGCGGCATCGTTGCTCCCGTTCTGTGGTCGGGATTGCTCCGCAGTATGCTGGACCTGATCAATCCACTTCTCAGCCAGCGCGTGGATTGGTGGTGGTTCATCGCTTCTCAGTTTGGTTTTGGAATCGTTGCCGGTCTCGTCGTTGTCCGCCAGCAGCGCATCCCCGTCAAACAGTTTATTCCCTTTGCTGTGCGCGCCGGCATCGAGGCGCCAGGTGCGATGGCCGAAAAAAGGCGCGAGGATCACCGGCCATGAGGAATCGCCTCAACATGCTTTTGCTCCTCGCCGCTGTCTTTTTTTGCGCCGGCTGCAGCAATCTGCCGGGGCGCCCTACTCCGGATTCCATCCCCATCGACCCGGACAACATCACCGATTTCAAGCTTCTCTACGGCACTAACTGTTCCGGCTGTCACGGTGCCGAAGCGAAAAGCGGAGCGGCTCTCTCCCTTGGCGATCCTGTCTATCTCGCCATCGCCGACGATGCCACTCTTCACAAAGTGGTCACCAACGGTATCGCTGGTACTTCCATGCCCGCTTTTGCCAAAAGAGCCGGCGGCATGCTCACGGACAATCAGGTCGACATCATCGTTCGCGGCATACGCGAGCACTATTCGAAACCTGACGCTCTCGCGGGCGTCACCCCACCCCCCTACGTGGCAACCCAAGCTGGTGACGCCACACGGGGTGCTTTCGTCTACGAATCCTTCTGCTCTTCTTGCCATGGCCCCGCTGGCAAAGGCGGCACGAAAGCCAGTTCCATTGTAAACGGCTCCTTTCTCGCTCTCCTCACCGATCAGGAACTTCGCACCCTCGTCATCGTCGGCCGCCCGGATCTCGGCGCTCCCGATTGGCGGAACAACGTCCCCGGCAAGCCCATGTCTTCCCAGGAAATTTCCGATGTCGTCGCTTGGCTCTCGGCTCAGCGCCCGCACTATCCCGGGCGCCCTTATCCCCATGCGGCGCAGCCCGCGGGAGAACTTCCATGACCCTGCCTGTTAATCTTTCCCGGCGTGCCATGCTCATGAAGTTGGGCATCCTCTTCAACGGCATCATTGCCGTGCTTCTCGCTGTTCCCATCATTCGCTACGTCCTCTCGCCGCTCACTCGCTCTCGCAAGGTGAGCGCGGAGACCTGGCTCACTCTTGGCTCTCTCGATCAATATCCCGCTGGCCAAACGCGCCTGGCTACCTTCCGCAATCCCGATGTCGCGCCGTGGGACGGCAAGACCGCTGACAGTGCCTGCTGGGTCCGCTGTATTGACGCTCAAGCCTTTCAGGTCTTCGCCATCAATTGTGCGCATCTTGGCTGTCCAGTGCGCTGGTTCCCGCAGTCTGGCCTGTTCCTCTGTCCGTGCCACGGCGGCGCCTATTATGAGGACGGCAACCGCGCGTCGGGCCCTCCCGAGCGCGGCCTCTTCCAATATCCTTACAAAGTTGAGGAAGGGAAACTCTTCATCAAAGCCGGTGAATTGCCCACTCCCGGAAGTCCCAGCGCTTTGCTCAACATAAGTGGGAAACTTCCATGCGCCTGATCCAAAACATCGGCGAATGGCTGGACGCGCGCCTTCAGCTCGGCGCGTCACTTCGCGAAACTATCGAGCATCCGGTGCCGCGCGAAACCGCCAGCTGGTTCTACGTTTTCGGCAGTGCTGCCCTCGTTGTCTTCGTCCTTCAGATCATCACTGGCATCTTGCTCGCCCTCGTCTACGTTCCTTCCGCCGGCGAAGCCTGGAACAGCTTGCAAACTCTGAATCATTCCATCGCGTTCGGCTGGTACATCCGTGCTCTCCATGGTTGGGGTTCCAACTTCATGGTTGCCATCGTTCTCATTCACATGGTGCAGGTGTTTCTTTTTGGCGCCTTCAAATTTCCTCGCGAACTCACTTGGATCGTCGGCGTGTTTCTCCTGCTCATGACTCTTGGCATGGCCTTCTCCGGTCAGGTTCTCCGTTTCGATCAGGACGCTTTCTGGGGGATCGGCATTGGTGCCTCAATATCCAGCCGCGTTCCCATCGTCGGTCCGTGGACAGTTCATCTCCTCCTCGGTGGTCCTATCATTGCTGGCGCCACGCTTTCCCGCTTTTTCGCTCTTCACGTATTTGTCATTCCCGGGCTGCTCATTGCTCTCGTGGGTCTCCATCTTCTGATGGTTCTCAAACTCGGTATCAACGAGTGGCCCATGCCCGGCCGCATCGTTCGCAAAGCCACCTATGTCAAGCAATACCACGAACTCACAGAACGCGACGGCATTCCGTTCGTCCCCGGTGCCGTTTGGAAGGACCTCTTCCTTGGTGGCTGCGTTCTTCTCGCGCTCGCAGCCGTCGCCGCCTACTTCGGCCCCTTCGGACCATCCGGCCGTCCCGACCCAACCATCATCCAGACCGCCCCCCGTCCCGATTACTTCTTCCTTTGGCTCTACGCAATCCTCTCGCTGCTTCCGCCGAATATGGAAACGCCAGCGCTTCTCATCGGCCCGGTGCTCGGCATTCTTGGACTTCTCCTACTTCCCTTTATTTTCGGCGAAGGCGAAAAAAGCTGGCGTCGCCGTCCCATCGCGGTTCTGACCATCCTCCTGGTTGCCGTCGCGCTCGGCACCTTCACCGACCTTGCTGGCCACGCTCCCTGGAGTCCTGTCATGGATGCCTGGAGCGGCGATCCCATTCCGCCAGCCTTCCTGCAGAATCGCTCGGCACTCGAGCGCCAGGGGGCAATCGTCTTCCAACTCAAGCAGTGCCACAATTGTCATTCTCTCGGCAACGATGGCGGCAAACGTGGGCCTGCTCTCGACCAGGTTGCTCTCGTCCAGACCGAAGACCAGCTCATTCGCCAGGTCATTCAGGGAGGTGGAAACATGCCGGCTTACGGCAAGAATCTCAGCCCCGCGGAAACCACCGCACTCGTCGCTTTCCTGAAAACTCTTTATCCTGCCGGGCGGCAGCCGGCTCGCGATGCGGCCCGCGCAGTCGTCACGGATACGACTCCAATTCCAACGGTCTCCAAGCCATAACCAGCATGTCCCCAGAAACCCACTCTCTCCTCAATGCATGGTCGCCACCGCTCGCCCTCGACGCAGCCATGCTCCTCACAGCACTCTTCTATTTTCGCGGCTGGCTTACTCTCCGCCGCTCTTTCCGCGGTCTCATCCCCTTCCGGCGTCTCGCCGCATTTCTTGTGGGCATGTTCTTTCTATGGTTTGCCATTGGCTCGCCGCTCTCCGCCT
Organism: Candidatus Acidiferrales bacterium; assembly: GCA_963709675.1. Classification (GTDB taxonomy): domain Bacteria; phylum Acidobacteriota; class Terriglobia; order Acidiferrales; family UBA7541; genus Acidiferrum. Next base: position 166,163 of record CAVPWW010000006.1, on the reverse strand, counting down.
TCGATGAAGCTTCTCTCACCGTCCACATGATCCAACACATTCTGCTCATGCTTGTGATTCCTCCCCTCGTCCTTCTCGGCGCGCCCTCCCTGCCTCTCCTCCGCGGGCTCCCCCAGTGGTTTGTGCGCGCCACGCTCGGACCTTTCCTGCGCTGGCAACCTGTGCAATCTCTCGGGCAGTTTCTCACCCATCCTCTCGTCTGTTGGATTTTCGCTGCCGTTGCCCTCATCGCCTGGCATGTTCCATCCGCATTCGAACTCGCCCTTCGCTCCGACTTCTGGCACGAGGTCGAACACATTTGCTTCCTCTCTACTTCCATCCTTTTCTGGTGGCCCGTCGTTCGGCCATTTCCCTCCGAACTGCGCTGGCCTCGTTGGTCCATTCCTCTTTATCTTTTCTTCGGAATGTTCCCGAGTAGCGCCCTCGGTGCTTTTCTTGCCTTTTGCGATCGTGTCCTCTACCCCTCCTACGGCCAAGCGCCTGCACTTTTTCGAATCACGCCTCTAGCGGATCAGATCCTTGCCGGTTCTCTCATGTGGGTTTTCGGAGTCTTCGTTTGCATCATTCCTTCAGTCCTTATCACTCTCAAACTTCTTTCGCCACGCATCGCCCATCCAGGCGCTCCTCTTCCTCATTCTCCCAAGCTCACTGGCGAAAGAACTATTCTCGGCTAGCCACCTTCGCGGCTATAATTCCGCACCATCCCAGGCCGCCAATCTCTCGGGAGTCGTTTCTCATGATCAACAATTTGCAGCAATCGCGCACCGCCATTCTTCAAATGAACATGAGCGAATTCTGGTCGGGCGACCTCGGGCTCACCCTGGTCTCGCTTTCTCTCGGAATTCTCGTTTTCGTGATTTTCCCGCTTCGCCAGGAAGGCCTTTCTGGGCGATTTTTCCTCGACATTGTGATGGTCACGCTGATGATCTCGGGAGCCTTGGTGGTGGCTCAGCACCGCTTGATCACCGTCACCACAATCGCCATCGTCGTTATCGGCGCCTGTGTGCTGTGGCTCTCGCGCTTCCATCCTTCGCCGTTTCTCCAGCAGCTCAGCAGCGTTTTTTCCATCGTCAGCTTGCTGCTCTACGCACGCATTGTCTTGCTCGTGATGTTTCGACAAGGCCCGGTCACCTGGAGCCGGATTCAAGGCGGCATCTCCGCTTATCTTCTTCTTGGCATGGCCTGGGCTTCCGCCTTCGATCTCGTCGAACAACTCCAGCCCGGCTCCTTTCGCTTTGTTACCGAGCCCACAAATATCGACCAGCTTACCGCCAAGTTGATCTACTTCAGTTTCGCCACCCTGACCACGGTCGGCTTTGGCGACATCTTGCCCGTGGCGCCCTTTGCCCGTTCACTGGCCATCGCGGAGGCCATGGTCGGCCAGCTTTTCCCTGCCATTCTCATCGGCGCCCTCGTGGCCATGGCCATGCAGGCCCGCCCTAAATCCTGACGATGCTAGCAACCTACGGCCCGCACAGTTCAGCGCCAGAAACGCCAGATTTTCTCTTATGATGCCAGTCTTTACCGCCCTCTGTTTCGACCCGGAGGTTCTTCCATGGCCGCGAGTCTCAGGCGATTCTTCGTCCTGCTTCTCCTATTTCTGCAGGCGGGGCTTTCCCCTGGCGCTTTCTCGCAGCAACTGTCGGCCGGTTCGTCCGGCGCCTTGCAACTCACGTTGAAAGAGGCCGCACGGTTGGCGCTGAAACAGAATCCGCAACGCATTATTGCTCAACTGCTGGCTTCGGAGAGCGACCGCAATAGCCAGATCGCCCGCTCCGCCCTTCTTCCCCAAGCCGGCATTGCCGCGGATGGTTCAATCAACCAGTACAATTTTCAAAGTGTGGAATTCCTGCCGCAGCGGAAGGCCGCGGGACCCTACCAATTTATCGAGGCTGGTCCGGCTTTTCGCAGTCTCTCCTGAATCTTCCCCTGATTCGTGGATACCAGATTGGCCAGGAAGGGAAGCGCGAAGCGCGCGCCGATGAACAGACCACGCGCGAGATTGTGGTCAACGCGGTTGTCGACCAATATCTGTTAGTTCTCCGTGCGATCGCAACTCGCGATGCCGCAAACTCGCGCGTCGCCCTTGCCCAGCGCCTCTACGATCAAGCCGGCGACCTCCAAAAGACCGGCATCGGCCTCAACATCGATACTGTGCGCGCCAATGTGGAACTACAGAACGAACGCCAGAATCTAATCGATGCAGAAACGCAGACCCGCACCACCAAGTATGGACTGGCGGAACTCCTCGACCTGCCCCGCGACCAAGATCTCGATGTCGCCGATCATCTCGATTTCTATGATCTTCCTGCCCTACAAAAGGGCGCGTTGCTCAATCAGGCCCTGGCCTCCCGCCCGGAGATTCATTCCTTAGATTCACAGACGCGCATCGCCAAATTGTCCACCGACGCTGCCCGCGAGCAACGCCTTCCTCAGGTGGGATTCGCGGTCTTCTGGTTTTACCAGGGCGCGCATTTTAATGATGGCATTCCGGCCTATGCGTACGCGGTCTCATTGGACTTCCCGCTATTCACCGGTGGCCGAATCCGCGCACAGGAGGCACATGCAAAACTCGAAGAGCAACACGTCGCCGAAAACCGCCGTGCTCTTGAAGATCGCATCGTCAGGGAAGTGAAGTCTGCCCTCCCCGCCGTGCGCACCTCCTTTGGCGTTGTGCTGATCGTCGGCGCGATCCTCGGTGCTGGACTTTTTGTTGTGCCCCAGTACCTTCGCAGCGTCCAGGATTACAATGCCACCCAGACCGGCGGTTTTATTTCCATGTACACCTCCGGCCTCGGCCTCGGGCTCGTCCTCTCTCTACGAGTTTTCATTCCCCGCTTGGGAGGACCGCGTACACTCGGCATGGGCTTGCTGCTCTTGATCGGGATGTGCGCCTCCCTCATCTATATCTGGACGCCTACCACCCCCACGGTTGTCTTGGCTCCCGCCATTTTTCTTCAGGGTCTGGCCCTTGCGCCGACCCTTCTCGAAGCTTCGAATATCGCCACCGCCAACGCACCTCTCCCCGATCTCAATGATGTTTCGACCACCTATTACTTCGTTCGGCAATTGGGAAACACCTTCGGTGTCACTGCGGCCACAGTTTTGTTCGATCACCGCATGACTCTACACTCTTCACGGCTGTTGGATGTGGCAAACCGCGTGGACCCGACCACTCGCTCCACACTGACGCAATATGCCGCCCTGATTCATCGCAACGGAGGTGCGGGTAGCAATCCCGCTTTAGGCGCCCTGCAGATCTTTCAGGCTAACGTGATCACGCAGAGCCGGCTGCTTTCCTGCATCGATATTTACTTCGGCTTGGCCGTCCTCGCGGCGCTGGGCCTGTTTCTTCTTTCCATCACCCGAATCAAAAATAAGATCGCCCAGCACCAATTCCACACTTGGTAATCGATTGTTTTTGCTGCGCTCTAGATTTTAGTTGAGGAGTTGCGTGGTTTTCACGGATCCTGTTTCAGGAGTTTCCCGCTCGCGGAGTCGAAGAGAATTTTATTCTACCAGCGACCACGTTTCATCCGGATCGAACAGCGTTATGGCCTTCGCTGTTTCCACGGTCTCCGCACCGGCATCTTTCTGGTACACCCGCCCATCCTTCTCGATTATGAAAGTCATCACCCCGCTGGTCCGATACTCCGCCGGGTACGCCAGAATCGCATAGCCGCGTGTCATGTTCCCGTTCACCACATAGTTCTTCGCTCCGCCCTCGGCATGCGCGCCTTGTCCCTTTAAGATCCGGTAAAAATATCCGTGGAAAGACTGGGGTGATTCCTTCGTGCCTTTGGTATAGCCCTCTGCGCTGGCCCGCGCCGCCAGTGGCCCGAGCGGACTTTCCGCTTCGCCCTCGCCTACTTTCCAGTACAAGCCGTCGTGCTTGCCGTCGCTGCTTGTGAATCTCTGCGCGTACTGTTTCACTTTGCTGCGGTCATGCGTGGTGCTGAAATACTCTGTCTGCGCGTCTGCCATCTGGTTCAGCACTTCAATTACCGTCAGCTCGTTATCTCCGATCTCTCTTGCCTGCATTTCCTTCTTCGCTTGTTCCGCGCTAAACGCCCATTGTCCATCGGCGGTTCTCACCAGCGGAAAGGGGAACGGGTAGTTCTCGACTCCCACATCCAGGACAACCGCGCCGCTTTCCAGAGTTGCCCATCGATGCATTTTCTCGTAGTTTCCGGCAAACTTTTCCAGCGCCGACTTGTCTTGGTTCGGGTCCTCCGTCAGCAGATACTCTCTGCCCTCCGGCCCGAAAATCGCCAGGACCGAGTTAGTGTCTCCCGCCTTGGCCGCCTCATATACCGCTTTCCCGGCCGATTCGGGCGAGGAAAATGCCTTCGGGCCTATCTCCTCTTGCAGTTCCGGTTTCTTGCACCCGTACATCAGGGTCGCCACCGCGGCCATCGCAAGCACGGCGACTCGCCACCCAACCTCCCGCTTTCTTGGTTGTCCTGCTTCCCTCATCTCTACTCCTTGCTCCATCCCGGCTAACTCCCGCTTCGTCCCTCACGTTATCGCTTCGTTTTGCCGCCGCTTGGCGCTCTGGCCGGTGCGCTCGGTGCCTTCGCTGGTGCGCTTGGCGGTTTGGGCGGCGGGCTTAAGCTGCGGTTGCCTCGCGCACTCTCCGGCCTTCCCCCCGCTGAACCTGAAAACGCATTCGGTTTCGTTGCTGGCTTGGCACTGGGTGTAGTTGCTGGATAGCCTCGCAATTCCCGCGTATTCGGTGGTGTTGCCGGACGGGTCGTTGGTCGCGGTTGCACACCCGGTTGCGCAGGCAGTGTCGTCGGTCCGCCTGGTTTCACCGGCTGTATCGACGGCGCTCCTGGTTTTGCCGGTAAAGTGGATGGTCCTCCAGGTCTGACCGGCTGAATCGATGGCCCTCCCGGATTCCCCGGCAGCGGCGTCGGCTTCACAGTCCCGGGCGGTCTTCCACCTGTCGGTGGTCCGGGAGGCCTTCCTCCCGGTCTCTCTGGCAGCGGCGTCGGCTTCACATTTCCGGGTGGTCTTCCTCCCGGTGGACGATAGGGTGGCCTTGTGCCTGGAGGCGGGGGGCGCCAACCCACTGGTGGCGGTCTCGGCGGCCGCGGTGGCGGGTAATAAGGCGGACGATACCCAGGTCGAAATCCTGGATAGTAGCCTCCCCACCAGTAAGGATTCCCATAGTAAGGACCGCTGCCGCAATAAACCACTTGGCCAGCCCAATTCATCCGCCAGCCATAGTAGCCCCACCCGCAACTTGAATTATTGATCATCGCCCCGACCGCGATTCCCACTCCGAAGGAAATCACCGCCGTCGTCACAACCGTCCCGGTGCTGTATCCGGGCGTGGCCACCGGCGTTCCATAGATCACCGTCGGGTTGTACGTCGGCACGTACACCACCTGCGGGTTTGCCGGTTGAATCACGATAATGTCCGGGCTCTCTTTCACTACTTTGATTTGCTCGCCCGTTTTCAGATTGCCCGCCGCGTAGGCCTTCGCGCGCATTCGCTGGATTGCGGCCACGACGTCCGCTTGTTGATTTGCCGAAACATCGCCAAGTGCGGACGTCCACCCGAGGTTTTGCGCCAACTTCTCGAGCACGCTGGCGAACTGCAGCAGCGCCATCACCGAGGGGTCCCACTCTTGATCTTCAGCCGCCTGGATCAATGCCTCGCCGGACAGGTTGCTATTGGACTTAACGAATGCGTCGGCTGCTTCCACCTGGTCGGGATATGTCGCCGCCCCAAGAATCTGCGCCACCAGTGCATCCGGATATAACGCGATCGGCGCAACCAACGCATCCATATCATTCGCTGGTACCGGTGAGTATACTTCTTGCCCAGCCCTCGATGGTTCTCCCCAGCCTTCCGCCGGCGCCGGCATCATCGCCCACGCAAGCAAAACGCTCAGAAACACCGCCAGCGTTTGTTTCAGAAAAGTCATGGTTTTCTGCACTCTACTCGGCCAGTCGATGTGTTGCTTTCTTGATCAGGGCGGGTTGAACACACTAACCATATCACCACAAAATAAAAAGGAAAAGATGCGTTTCCCGGCAGGCGTCTTTGGGCGACTCCATCGCCGAAGACTCAGTTTCCGCCCTTGGCCTTGGCTTCATCCTTCGTGCTGCCCGCCCCTGCTCTTAAATGCGCGCGTCCGCCGATGACCAGGTTCGGCACAACAAATTCCGTGAATCCATCCACATGTTCTGCTTTCAGGTTTTCGCAGCAGCCCTTCTCCGGGCTTTCATACCGCACGGATGCAAACGTTCCTTTTACCTGGACCTGAACCTGCGTTGGCTCCTCATCATAATTGATGAGTTCCACCGTCGTCTCGCCACGCTTCTCATCCGGATATGCCGCCACCAGTGTCGTCAACGAATTCCACAAACTCACCGGGATATCTTGTTTCACCATCAGCCGTCGAATGTCCTGCGCAAACGTCTCCGGATCGCTTACCCCTTCTCCAAGCTCAATGACGCGGCCTTTCCCTGCCGCGTAGGTCACCGAATGATCGCTCGTCTTTCCGGCGGGCGACGAATCCCACGGATACGTCCCCGGCAAATTTACCAGCACCGCCACTCCTCCGCGCTCCGCGAACGCTCGAATGCTTTCCGTCAAATCCTTCCCCAGCGTCGCAAAGGCGATCACCACGTCCAATCCTGCCAGGTCCTGGGCCCTCACGTTCGACGATGCCCATACGCGGAACGGAATATTGTGCCGCGCCATCAAGTTAATCACTTCATACGACGTGTCGTAATCGTCCGTCAGCACGCCAACCGACGCCGCTTCTTTCTCCGCGTCTTTTTCCCGCTCGTAAAACGCAATCGTGCGTTTCACATGATCCCAATCCGCCAATGTCTCTTTATCTCCGCTCGCCAGTCCTCTCTGCTGCCGTTCATACACTTCTAGGAGCAAATCCGCATGAAATGCCCCGGCCTCCGCGATCGCCAACGAATAATCCGCAGGGCTAGGTCCATTCTTTTTTACCAGCGGATCGCTCAGATCCCACGAGAATGTGTACAGTGGTGCTTGCCCCGTTTCAAATGCCCGCTCATGCCTCACCATCGCAAGATTCTCGTCAAGCCACGGTTGCGCCGATGGACTCGACACCTGCAAGATCCCGTTCTTCTCGAATACCAGCCATCCCCGCATTTCCGGCTGCTTTCCCCCGGCGCTGAGCACCAGAATCTTCAGCTTTGGATATTTCGCGCGCAACTTTTCTGCGCTTGCTTCCAGTTGGCTTTCTTCCGCGGCGCTGCCCTTCAGAATAATTCCCGCCGCCCCCGAATTCGCCCCTGCCGCGGCAACCGCCGCCTCTTGCTCCAGTGTCGCTTCGAGGTACACGCGATATCCCTGCTTGATCGCCGAGTCCACCAGGCCTCGGGCCTCTTCGCTCCACGGCAGGACCAAGTCGTTCACGCCCAAAATCTTTGCTGCAGGCAACTTGCTCTCCGTCCATCGGATGTACACTTTCCCGACCGCCGTGGATGCCGACGCCGTTCCAACCAACAACAGGAAAACCAACCCTCTCAACGCCCTCATCACTTTTTCCTTGGACTCCCCGACAAACCGCCACCTTCTCTAATTTCCACTCTTGCCTGCTCTTTGCTCTGCTTGCCGGCCAGCCGAATTTCCGGCCCCGTCGTCACCGTTTGCGTCTCGCCATCCGCAGATATCCAGATCGCCGCTGCATCCGTGATCCCCTTTACGATGGGTTTTCCTTTTTCCGGGCCCACCAGAAGCAGCGTCGTCGACAGCGCATCCGACGCAGTTCCCGTCTTCGCCACGATGCTCAGCGCGTATTTCGTCTCCAGTGGCTTCCCGTTATCTGGATCGATGATATGTCCCGCCGTTTCGTTTCCCAACAGGCTCGGGGGCGTTTGTTCCGCTGTCGAAACGGTGTTGTCGTTCAGCATCACCCTTGGATCCACACGATTCGATGGATCCCGCAGGTGCACTTCCCACGCGTTCGCTCCCGGCGGCGCTCCCATTCCATAGATGCTGCTTTGTCCCGCATCGACCAGAGCATTCTTAATTCCATTCGCTCGCAGGATCTCCACCGCTCGATCCACGGCGTAACCCTTCCCAATCGACCCCACGTCAATCCTCATGCACGGCGAATGAAATTCCACCATGTCCGGTGGAATCAACTCGATCTTCTCGTACCCCACGCACGCCCGCTGTTTCTCTTGCTCTTCCTTTGTCGGCACGCGGTCGCCACGCAGCGCCGCTTTCCACAAGTCCACCAGCGGCGCCACCGTAATGTCGAATTTTCCCCCGGACACCTTCGAATATTTAACGGACTCCTCAATCACACGGTACAAATCTGCCGGCACTCTTACCGCATGAAAATGCCCGTCCCGGTTCAGCCGGCTCAGATCGCTCTCTGGCTTGTAGTTGCTCAACATCCTGTCCAGCAGCACGATCTCCGCGAACGCTTGATCGATTGCCTGTGCAGCGTGCTCTGGCGACTCATCGTAGGCGGCGATCTCGTACACCGTTCCCATGCTGTATTTCGTCTTGTGGACCAGCGGCGTCTTCGTTTCGGGAGAGCTCGCAAATACCAGCGGAATCCATGCTATTAACCCCGCTGCCGCGAAGGCCCTATTCCAATGCATACACGTCTCCGTCATTGCTCGTCAGGTACAGCGTCCGTCCCCCGATCACCGGCGCATTCTGTACTCCTGTGCCCAACCCCGCCCGCCAAATCACTTTACCCGTCGTTGGGTCCAGCGTCTGTAATCCCCACGACTGGATATAAATCATGGAATCGCCAAACACCGCCGGCCCCGTGATCACTTCCCCCGCGCGCACCTTCCACCGCAGTTTTCCCGTGCTCACTTCCAGCGCGTACAAATATCCATCTTTGCTTCCGATGACCACCACATCGGCCGATACTGCCGGGGATGCGGAAATTCCCAATCCCGTCTCGTATTTCCAGCGAATCGCACCGTTGCTCGCGTCCAGCGCGTACACGAAGAAATCCTGTGACCCGATCAGCAGCGTGTCCCCAACCAGCGCCGGTGATGAATCGATTCCATTCCCCGTCAGCATGTTCCAGATATACTTTCCCGTGGCCGCGTCCAGGCAGTGCACGTGCCCATCTCCGCATCCCACATAAATCCCTTTCTCCCCTGCATACGCGGTCGAATAAATTCGTCCGCCGAGTTCCACCTTCCAGCGCCTCTTTCCCGTCCGCGCTTCCACCGCATACATGTGTCCGTCGGCGCTTCCGAAAAACACCATCCCCTGCCGCACCACCGGCGACGCCCATACTTCTCCCTCGGTCGCCGCTTCCCACACTTTTGTGCCGGAATCGCCGTTCACCGCGTACAGTTTGCCGTCATCGCACCCAAACAGCACCGTGCCGCCATTCAGCGCCGCTGTGGAATGAATTGGTCCGCCGGCCTTGAATCTCCATCGTACCCGCCCGACGTCCGTCTGAATTGCGTGCAGGTGTCCTTCCGACGCGGTTACGTACAGCGTCCCTTCCCGCAGCACCGGTGACGTGCGGATGGAACTTCCGGCGCGCATCTGCCACCGCGCTTTCGCCGGTGATGGCAATGCCGGGGCGCCCTGTCCCCCGGTTCGCGCGTTATCCTTCAGCAGCGTTACCCAATCGTTTTCAACACTAGGAGGAACTTCTGGCACGAATGATTTGTCTGTCATCGCCGTCAACTGATCTTCAACTTTCTGTGGTCGATCTGTTTCAAGTCGGATACGCCCAGCCCCAATTTCCCCGCAGCCTCAATGTGCCCCGGTTGCCGGTAAAACAGGTTCTTGCTGGCATCCTCGTAAAATTCGCGGCTATCTTTGGTGATGCTCTTGGGATCGTGCTCCCACACCGATGGCGCGCCCTTCGCCAGCCGTTTCTTGTCGATCGCTTCCAGTTCGATCGTATCCATCGCCACAGGGTCTGTGCTCACCATCAGCACCCCCGCCGGATAGATGAAGTCTTGATTCTGCGTTAGCGGTCCTCCGTGCCACACCATCCTCATTCCATCCATGATGTTCAGCACCACTTTCGACCGCAGCGGCTCCACCGTGCACATCACTCCGATCAGCGGATTTGTGAACGTGTACGGCTCTTTATGAGACCTCGCCACATTATTGAATGTCCCGTACGCCACGTTCTTCAGGCACCCCGTCACTCCCGAAGCTGAGTGGTCTTTCAATGTCGGCACGTTGATAATTTTGTCCAGTCGCGTTGCCACTATGCTTGCCATGTACGACCGCGTCTCCCACTCCCCAAAAAAATCCATCTCGCAATATACGTTCGCGTCATACCCCGTCGCATCCAGCAGCCCGTCTTGTATGCCAACCACCTCCACTCCCGGCGGCAACAGTAACTGGTAGCTCCCCAGATCCATCTCGTATCCAAAGCGGTCGTACACCACAATATTTCGCACCGGTACTCCGACAGATCGCACTCCCTCGATGATTTCCCGCACCAGTTCCGGCGAAGAGCAGCACGCCGGTGCTCCGGAAGGATTGATCTTGATTCCCACCACATCGTTCGGCTCGATGAATTTTGCGTACGCCGCTTTTGCGGAGTTTTCCCCCGTCAATTCCTTCAATCCGCGCTCCAGCATCTCGTGCAAGATCGGTTGCGACACGCGATTTTCCACGATGGCTCGCCCGTCCGCTACTTCCACCACTCGGCCCGGATACAAGCCCGGCATCCTCAGTGGAGATTTTTTGCTCATCGCGGCTTCATGCACATCGATCGGGGGCGCTTGCGGCAGCACGACCTCGTCCGAGCCGAGCGCCGGTACTCCTCCCAGAAACAGTCCAGCACTTCCAACGCACGTCCTCTTTACGAACGTTCTTCGATCCATGCCCATGTCCGCTCCGGCTTTTTTTCCAATGAAACTGTTCGACGACTCTTCGCGAACCTCCAGCTTACTCTCATTTTCCTTTTCAGACGAGGGGATGACATTCACCTCCAGACTGAGTAGACTCTTCTTGATTCGTTTTAATAGAGGTTATTCCGTTGATGGGGAAAGTCCGTCATCACCTACGTAGTCTGTCCGGTGAGGAATCTCTCCTCGATTTCCCCGCAAGCAGTAGAATCAGATTGTTCTCTTTCGCGAAGCAAGGGAAAGGACCTTGTATGAAACTCTCCGCAACGTCTGGGGTTCGCCTCGCAGCCGCTTTTTCCCTCCTCTCACTTCTCCCAGCTGCTCACGCGCAATCCCCAGCATACGATTTCGTTCTCAAAGGCGGCCACGTGATCGACCCAGCAAACAATATTGACGGGGTCATGGACGTCGCCGTCTCGGCCGGCAAAATTGCCGCCGTTCAAAAGGACATTCCTGCATCCTCCACCGCAAGGATCATCGATGTTTCCGGCTTGTACGTCACTCCCGGTTTCATCGATATTCACGTGCACATCACGCATGGCGGTGCGCCTCTCAATTGGTTTGATCCCGAAGCGCGTTCCCATACCGAGCCTTACGCCGTCCCCGCGGATATCGTCCTGCAATCAGGCGTTACCACCATTGTCGATGCCGGTACCGCCGGCGCCGAATCCTTTCTCCTCGAAAAAGAGAGCGTCATGGATCACGCCACCGTCCGTGTCCTCGCGTTTCTTAACATCGTTGCCAACGGAATGAGTGGTGGTCTCGAACAGGATGTCGACGAAATGGACGTCCAGCGATGCGCCGACACCATCAAGAAATATCCTGACCTCATCGTCGGCGTGAAGACTGCCCACTACTGGACCGATAAACCTTGGGATGGCGAGCACACGCCTTGGGCCGCCGTCGACCGCGCCGTAGCTTGCGGCGATGCTGCCAATCGTCCCGTGATGTTCGATTTTTGGCCCCGCCCCGATCGCACTTACGCCGACCTTATCCTCAAGAAGGCCCGGCCCGGGGACATTCACACCCACGTCTTCGCCCAGCAATTCCCCATCATTCTTCCCGATGGCAAACTCAATCCTATTCTCTTGGAAGCACGCCAACGCGGTGTCATCTTCGACGTCGGCCATGGCGCCGGCAGCTTCTGGTTCCGCAATGCAGTTCCCGCTGTCAAACAAGGTTTTCTTCCCGACTCCATCTCCACCGACTTGCACACGGGAAATTTCACCATCCTCAGTTATGACAATGTCCTTTCGAAGTTCCGCTCCATGGGCGTTCCCCTCAACGAACTCGTCAAACGCTCCACCGTGAATCCCGCCAACGAAATTCATCGCCCCGAACTCGGCACTCTCACCGTTGGCAAGGAGGCTGACATTGCCGTGATTCAGGAACTTCACGGCAAGTTCGGCTACATCGACTGCGGATGGGCCCGCATGGATGGAGAGTACGGCATCACCGCGCGCATGACCGTCCGCGCCGGTCGAATCGTCTACGATCCCTCTGGCCTTAGCATGGTCGAGTGGGAAAAAGCCCGTCCGCAATATTTCACAGCCCCGGTTATGGGCGGCGATAAGCCCTCTACCGCCGATGATTACCCGCACCACTGAGGCATTCTGGAATTGCTAGCGATGTGGTCAACTCTCAAACCTGTCCGCCGATGTCATGCTGAGCGAAGCGAAGGATCTCAAGCGCTGCGTCTTGTCGCCCGTCACAAATCCTTCGCACGATCTGCCACTCCCCGTATGTCTTTGAGGGTGCCCCACCCTTCGCGCCTTTTGCGCCGGGTGGGTTCTTACGCCCTAAGCACACCACTTTTAGGAGACTTCAATGTCTGAAAAAATCACTCGCCGTAAGATGTTGCGCAAGGGCGCCCATGCCGCAATCGCCGGTGCCGTCGGCGCCTGTGCCGCTCCCGCCCTGCGCGCCAGCGAATTCTCTTCTCCCACACCCGCCCAAGGGGTCGACTACTACGAGAAGCTCGGGGTGAACACCTTCATCAACGCCGCGGGCACTTATACCGTTCTCTCTGCCTCCACCATGCCCGATGAGGTCCAGGCCGCCATCGCCTTAGCCTCGCTACACCCAGTGAATCTCCTCGAACTCCAGGATGCTGCCGGCGCGTATCTTGCCAAACGCCTGAAGTGTGGAGGCGCTCTCGTCACTTCCGGTGCCGCCGGGGCTCTCACCGTTGGCACCGCTGCCTGCATCACCCTCGGCAATAAACCCGCTATCGTCAGCATCCCCACCGATATGGCCGGCCTCAAAAACGAAGTCATCGTCCAAACAGCGCACCGCTACGATTATGACCACGCTCTCCGCAACTGCGGCATTCGTTATGTCGAAGTTGAAACCATGGACGATTACGAAAAAGCTTTCAACGACAAAACGGTAATGACCCATTTCTTCAACGCCGCCGAAGGTGGCAAAATCTCCCGCCAGGACTGGATCCGCGTCGCTCACAAGCACGGCGTCCCTTGCTTCAATGATGCCGCTGCGGATGTTCCCCCTATCTCCAATCTCTGGAACTACACTCAGATGGGTTTCGATCTCGTCACTTTCTCCGGCGGCAAAGGCCTTCGCGGACCACAATGCACCGGCCTGCTCCTTGGCCGCAAGGATCTCATCGAAGCCGCTAAACAAAACAATTCCCCGTTTTCCAACACTGTCGGCCGCGGCATGAAAGTCGCCAAGGAAGAAATCGTCGGTCTTGTCGCTGCGGTCGATTGGTTCCTCAGCCAGGATGACGCTGCCTTTGAAGCCGAATACCAAAAGCGCGCCGACCTCATCGCCGCAAAACTGAAACCTCTTCCCACTCTCAAGACCCAGACTTTTATTCCTGAAGTTGCCAATCACGTTCCCCACCTGCTCATCACCTACGACCAGAACCGCATCAGAATCTCTGCTGCCGACGTCATGGAAAAATTGCGTACGGGTACGCCCCGCATCGAGTTGAATCCCGGGACTGGCGGTGCTTCAGCCAGCGCTGGCCTCCCGGGCGGCCCCAACTCCATTATCGTTGGCGTCTGGATGCTCCAGCCCGGCGAAGACTCCATCGTCGCCGGTCGCCTTTACGACACTTTGCTGGCCGCTCTCCAGCGCTAGCCCTGGCCATTTCTACTCAATTTCTCCGGTTGAATCTCCGGCTTCGAATCCCGTATTCTGCCGCTGACATCGATTCGGGAGTTTCACGGTATGGACACGCTCACCCCCCCGCCAAAATCCATCTTCAAGAATCCTTATCTCTATTCCGGGATTGTCCTTCTTGGTGCTCTCATCTATGTCTCTTTCCTTCTTCTTTCCCGCTATGAATCCAACCGCTTCTACGAACGCCGTAACGCTGAACAAGCGGACGAACAGCGCCGCGCCTCGGATCGCAACGCCATCGAACAGCTTGGCGGTACCGACCTCGCCATTCGTGCCCTGTACGTTTCTCCCGCCATCATCCGTCACGGGGAATCCGCACAACTCTGCTATGACGTCGCCAACGCCAAAACCGTCACTCTCGATCCCCCCGCTGGTGAAGTTTGGCCTTCCACCAATCGCTGCCTCGATATTTCTCCAAAGAAAACAACTACGTACACGCTCACGATCGCTGATTCTTCCGGCAAATCCGCTTCCCAAACCGTTGAACTTCAGGTTCGCTAGCTCGCAAAGTCCAATCTAACTAACTGAAAATAGGAATGTTATTAAATTTTCCCCACCTCCTTCCTCCTTCCTCTTGTTCGCCCATTTCTCTCCACCTTATAATGTTCCCTGGCGGAGTTCGGCCAGGGCCGAACTCCGCATCATTTTTCTCTGTACACGTGGCGAGCGAATGACTGACCCTCTAGCAAAAATTAAGCAGAAGCTTCAAAAGGAAATCGACTCCCTCGAGCACGAGCTCAGCGTCGAACTCCCCAAGGAGATCGCCGTTGCTCGCGCCCATGGTGACCTCTCCGAAAACGCCGAGTATAAGTACGCCAAGGAGCGCCAGGGCTACGTCAACGCCAAGATCGGCCATCTCAAAAAACGCATGGGCGATCTCGGCATGCTCAATCTCTCCAACATTCCCAAGGACCGTTCCGGCTACGGCTCCCGCATTGTTGTACTTGACCTTCAGCGCAAGATTGAGGTCGAATACAAACTTGTCAGCAGCGAGGAAGCCGACGTCGAAAAGGGCCTCATCTCCACCACTTCCCCGATTGGCCGCGCGCTTCTGAATCGGCAAGTGGGTGACGAAGTCCAGGTCGCCACTCCTGCTGGCAAGAAAGAATTTGAAGTCGTTCGCCTCGTCACCATTCACGACGAAGCCTGATTCTTTCCGCCCAGCCGCGGTGAGGTCTCATGTTTTATTGGGGTTCCGGTCCAGCTCTCGGTCTACTTACCTGTCTTGGCTACGCCGTCTTTGTGCTCGGCGCGTTCTCTCTCTGGCGTCATCGCGCGGAGTTTGCTTTCTGGGTCGACGACGAACTCTCCAACCTACGGCGTAATTTCTCTCGCCATGTCCCCGCCGGCCCCTTCTACGAGCGACGCGGCGAATCTCGTCTCCGGGTCATCCCCGCCGGTTTTTTTCACTCTGTGTCTCAACTCCCCCGCCGCCGTTTCTCCTGGGACGCCTTCCTCCTCTTCCTGGGCCTCTTCCTCTTCTTCCTCGACTTCTTCGTCTGAATCGCCAGCGCGCCTCTTGTGTCGGCCAAAAGCTAATCTCAACCATTGCGTCTTGTTTTCCAGTCACCCTTTGTCTACCCGCGAACCGATCACTGATATCTGCTATTCTGCTCCCTCATGCGCCCTTCTCTCATCCTCCACGGCGGTGCTTGGGACATCCCCGACGACGCCATCGAAGCCTGCAAAGCCGGTTGTCTCCGCGCTCTTCACGCCGGTTACGACGTCCTTCTTAACGGCGGCCACGCTCTCGACGCCATCGAAGCCTCAATCACCGTCCTCGAAGACGATCCCGCTTTCGACGCAGGCTACGGCTCGCATCTCAATCTCGGTGGCCACGTCGAATGTGACGCCATTGTCATGGACGCCTCCACGCTCAAAGCCGGTTCCGTCGCCGGTCTCCGCCGCATCAAAAATCCCATTCAAGCCGCTCGCGCCGTCCTCGAAAAATGTCCCCACATGATGCTCATCTCCCAAGGCGCCGAGCAGTTCGCTTACGATAACGGCATCCCTCTCTGCGATCCCGAAGAGCTCATCTCTCCCGGCGAACGCGAAGCCTGGCAGCGTTGCCGCAAAGATTCCCACGCCGCCGAGCATCATCGCGGCCACGAACAGGGCACCGTCGGCGCCGTCGCTCTCGATGAACAGGGTCAACTCTTCGCCGCCACTTCCACCGGCGGCACCTGTTGCAAACTTCCCGGACGTGTCGGCGATTCTCCTCTCATCGGTTGCGGTTGCTACGCCGATTCCGAAACCGGTGCCGTCTCTTCGACCGGCTTCGGCGAAGCCATCATGAAAGTTGTCCTCGCCAAGACGGCCTGCGATTTCCTTCGACCCTCCGGCTCCACTCCCACGCGCGCCGCACAAGCCGCCGTCCAGCTCCTCATTCGCCGCGGTAACGGCACCGGCGGCCTCATCCTCCTTGACAAAAACGGCATCCCCGGCTTCGCCTTCAGCACTCCCCGCATGGCCTACGGCATCGCCAACCCCGAAGCCGGCTTCATCACCGCCGTCTAAGTGAAACCTCGGCATCCTTTCAATCCATCCCGCCGCCGCGCGCGTGGACTCCCGGGTGCCCCATCGTTTCCCAAGGCATAGCGTGCGGTAGGTCACAGCCCTAAACTCGGCCATCTTGGAAGATTGCTTAACCTACTGTTACCGAGGTGTTTCAGAACAGCCCTGAACTCTTGGGATGACGCGAGAGATGTGATGAGCAAAAGTGATTTCCAGAAGTGGCTTGAAGACGCCAAACGCAAGGCGATCCAGAAGGAAGACTCCACTGATATGCCGGACATTCCGGGCTTCCGAATGAGCAATAACCGTTACGCGAAGGATGCGTCGCTCGAAGACCGCTTGACTCGGGAAGATAGGCAAATGCTCACCGATATGGGCGTCCTCCTCTAAAGCGACTCCAGCAGTCCATTTTTCATTTTGTTTCGGCGCATGTGGCGACCGAGTGTAAACCACTACCCGTCCGCCACACACGCGCTCTTCGCGCTTACACGGTCTGTCTTCTCCGTTGGCTCACTACCCCTGCTGAGCGCTCACTCGCACGCAGAGCAACTGCCCGCCGTCCAGCGGTTGATAATCCACCACAACCACTGTTCCGGCTTTCACTTGCCCTCCCACTTGCGTATTCTTGTCGACCACAAACTGCATGGTCTGTTTGCTGCCTCGCGAGTTAATCTCGACCGCGAACGACTTTCCGGAGTCTCCAATCGTCGTCACTTTCCCGGTTACTGATTTCGTTGCCTGCTGCGATTGTTGTTGCTGCTGCCCTTGCGCCATCGCTCCTCGGATTAATCCCGGCGCTCCTACCAGTAGCAGCCCGCCGAGCGACGCTGTGACCAAAAACTTCTGTATCATGGAAGTCTTCTCCTAAAGGAATTGGCCGGTGGGCTGCTTACAGCACTATCGCTTCCATTCCCTGCAAACTTTCCTCTCTATCGCCCTAGCGCTCTCTCCTACAACCACTTACCGCCTTTCGCCTGCATTCCGCGCGTCGGCTTTATGTTTCTCCCTCGCGCAGATTTTCCACGCGCCCCGTCATTCTTTCAGTTTCGCGGTTGTCCATGTTCCCCAGTCTGCCCGGCTTGCTCACGCACCACTCGCAGTTGACCCTTCCCTCTTCTCCCTCTACCATCTCCTTATGTCCCGAAAACTTCTTCTCTTCGCCTCTTTCCTCCTGTTGGCCACCTCTCTCTCCGCGCAATCAGTCGACGACATCATCTCGAGCTATATCGCTGCTCGTGGCGGCTTGGACAAAATCAAATCCGTCAAGACCGAGCGCGTCAGCGGCATGATTTCCTTCGGCCCCGATGCCGATGGCCCTTTCATTGTCGAGCGCATGCGCCCCCTCAAGTTGCACATGGAAATCACCATTAACGGCCAGACCCTCATTCGCGTTTATGACGGCAAAGCCGCCGGCTGGGTCTACAACCCTTTCACTCCCAATCCTGCCGTTGTGCCCATGAGCCAATACGATCTCACCAACATTTTTGATGAAGCCGATTTCGACGGCCCCTTTGTCGATTACAAAGACAAAGGCAATAAAATTGAGTTCGTCGATAAGGAACAAATCCTCGGCAAGGCCGCCTACAAACTCAAACTCACCAACAAAACTGGTGATGTCAGCTTCTTCTATTTCGATGCCACCAATTCTCTTCTTCTCAAGTGGGAAGGCACCCGCAAAATCAACGAAAAGGATGTGCCTTGGGAATCCTTCTTCCACGATTTCCGCGAGGTCAACGGCCTGAAATATCCCTTCCTCATTGAATCCGATGCTCCGGGCACTGATCAAACACAACGCATCACTGCCGAAAAAATCGAGGTGAATATTCCCCTCGAGGATTCGCGCTTCGGTAAGCCAAATCCTCCCGCCCCAGCCACTCCCCCCGCCGATGCGCCCAAGCCCCAATGAGGCGCTGCGCTAGCCAGCATGCCCGCTGATCCCATTGAACCTGATTCCGCCGCCCTCGGCCTCTGCGCGGATTGTCTCCACGCGCGGCTTATCGCCTCCGTCCTCGGCTCGCAATTCCTCCTCTGTCAGCTCTCGCAATCGGATCCCCAGTTTCCAAGATATCCTCGCCTCCCGGTCCTGCGCTGTTCCGGCCACGCGCCGAAACCTTCTTGATCCGCCCTTCGTCGTTACTTTTATTTGTCCTCCGCCGGACATGGAAATCTCCAAATCCAGCAAACGCACAATCAAGCGGAGTTTCTCGCAATCCTCCCCCTGATCGCCACGCACTCGACGATAAGCCCAACTTTGGCCTAACATAAGCGTCCGCGGAGGGTTCCTTTATGGAAGAACGGCTCAGTTTGGAGTTTTTGCGCGTAGTGGAAAACGCGGCGATTGCGTCCGCGCGCACGATGGGCTTTGGCGATCGGCCCAAAGCCGACGAAGTTGCGGTCGAAGCAATGCGCAAGACCATGGACCAAGTCGAGATGGACGGCACCATCGTCATCGGAGAAGGTGAGCGCGACGAAGCCCCGATGCTCTACATCGGCGAAAAGGTCGGCCTGGCTACGCATGCGCCGAAGGCTCTGTTTCCTCAAGTCGATATCGCCGTCGACCCATTGGAAGGCACAAACCTCTGTGCTACCGGCGCGCCTAATGCCATCACGGTCCTCGCCGCCAGCGAACGCGGTGGCCTGCTCCACGCACCGGATCTCTACATGGAAAAAATTGTCGTGGGTCCCTCCTGCAAAGGCGCTGTGGACCTCGATGCATCCGTTGCGGACAACCTGAAGTCCGTGGCCAAACGCTTGGACCGCGACGTTGAGGATCTGGTTGTGATGGTCCTCGACCGCCCGCGCCACGAAAAACTAATTGCCGAAATCCGTTCCGTTGGCGCGCGCATCCGGCTCATCGGCGACGGCGATCTTTCCGCCGGCATTTCCGCTGCGGTCGTTGGGACCGGCGTTCACATGGTGATGGGTACCGGCGGCGCCCCGGAAGGCGTACTCACGGCGGCCGCGCTTCGTTGCCTGAATGGTCAGATTCTCGCGCGCCTCGTGGTCAGCAAGCCGGAGCACCACGAGCGCCTGGAAAAAATGGGTGTCAAGGATCCCAATCGGATCTACGCGACCGAAGATCTTGCGCCCGGCAAGAAAATCATTTTTGCCTGCACCGGCGTGACCGACGGGAATTTGCTCAAAGGTGTGCGCTTCTTTGGCGAGGGCGTCCGCACCTCTTCCATGATTCTCACTCTCGACGAGCGTCAGGTGCGTTTCATCGATTCTGTGCACCTTGAGAAACGTCCAGACATCAAGGTCCGCTTTCGCTAGACGGATAACAATCGTCCCGGATTGCTCAACAGGACACCGGAACAGTTGCCCCGATTCTGGCCGTGCGGCCAGTGGTGCGAATCCGTCAACACCCGTACCCTGCTCCAACCAGTCCCACCGCCATAAAGCCCTTCTGCCCGCGAACTGACGAACCGGGTGTAGCTACCCGCGCCGTTCACCGCGTTGGCAGAGAACGGGGGGAGCAGCCGTGAAGCGTTCAGCGTTGGTCCTGGTATCGATCTTGGTGGTCTTCCTCGGCGGATGCGCCGAGGTGATGATCCCCGGCAGCGGCTCGCAGGGCTATTCCATCCTCGTCACCCCGGCAATTGCCACTCTGGACGGTCTGACCACCCAGCAATTTTCGGCCAAGACGAATGACGGCTCGAAGCCGACGTTGGGCTGGTTTGTGAATGACATTCCCGGTGGCAACTCCTCGCTCGGCACCATTACCGCAAACGGTCTCTATACTGCGCCGGAATTTCCGCCCGCGCCAAACACCATCACGGTCACCGCCACAGACACGGTCGACTCCTCGAAAACGGGCAGCAGCGCGGTCACTCTGAACAATCCGATTCCTGTACTGAATAGTGTCTCGCCCGCATCCATCCCCGTCGGCCCTTTCACACTGTCTCTCACTGGTTTGCATTTCGCACCTGGCGCCACCGTCTATTTCGGCACCACCGCCCTAACAACCACCGTGATCTCTTCGACGCAACTGACCGCCACCGGTACCGTGGCCAACGGGCAAACTGGCAGCGTCGAGATTACCGTCCATAATCCAACTCCCGGTTCTAGCGTCTCGAAACCGATCGGCGCCGAAATCAAGGGCATCAACATTCAGGTCACTCCCTCCACTGGCCTGCTGCGCGCCGGCACCCAGCAAGTTTTCGCAGCTTCTGTCACGGGAGCGACCAGCACAGGGGTGACTTGGTCAGTCAACGGCGTCAATGGCGGCAACGACACGGTCGGCACTATCGTCGGCAATGGCAACTACCTTGCCCCGACAATCATCCCCAGTCCCAACGCCATCACCGTTACTGCTACCAGCGTCGAGGACTCGACCGCGTCCGGTAACGCCGCGATTACGCTTGGCAATCCGGCGCCAGTTCTTGCCAGCGTCATCCCCACGGAGATGATCGTCGGCATTCAATTCGAACTCACCCTTACTGGTTCCGGATTCATGAACGGCTCGGTTGTAAATTTTGGAACTCAGAAGCTCACAACCACGTTCCTCTCCCCTACGCAACTCACAGCCACCGGTACGGCCACCGCGGCGCAAATCGGCAACGTGCCCATCTCGGTCACGAATCCAAACCCGGGATCCGCCACTTCCGCATCGATCATCGCGCAAGTCGTGGCCACTTCCGACATCGTCGTCACCGTCACTCCCAAGACCGTAACCATCGGCGCCGGCAACACAACGCAATTCCAGGCCACCGTCACAGGCAACACCGACACGCAAGTCACCTGGGCTGTGAATAACATCCCTTACGGTAACAACACCGTCGGCAGCATCGACGGAAACGGAAATTACACCGCACCAGTGAACATCGTCGGTTTGGGAAGTGTTACAGTGACTGCCACCAGCGTCGTCGACACCACCAAATCTGGCACGGCCGTTGTCACTCTCAGCAATCCTGTTCCCACGCTCACGGCCATCACTCCCGGGACTCTGGCCCCAGGCGCCTTCCAGATCACTCTCTACGGCACAGGATTCGTCGCCACTTCGACGGCGACCTTTGCTGGTCAGCCTTTGCAGGTGACCTACGTCACCGACACCATGATTACCGCGATCGGCTCTGCCACCAGCGCGCAGGCGGGACAGGTCACCGTCATCGTCACAAACCCCGTGCCGGGCGGCGGCACTTCCAACAGTTTCCAGGTTACGGTCACCACCTCGGGCACTCCCGTTACTTCCAGCGCTGCCGTACGTTTCCTTGAGCAGGCCTCCTTCGGCCCCGACATGGAAAATGTCAACCAGGTTCAGCAGCTGGGGTTTGATACTTATCTGCAAAATCAGTTTGTTTCCACCGTCACTCCTTACCCCAATCCAAGGCCAAATGACAGCATCAGCAACGTTCAGCAATCCTTCTTCCTTAACTCCATTGCCGGCGGCGATCAACTGCGAGAGCGGATGGCCATGACACTGAACGAATTGTGGGTTGTCGGCGCGGATATGATCAGTGACCCGCTGGGCTACACCAATTACATGCGAACTTTGGACAGCGATGCGCTCACCAATTATCTCAACATCATGACCGATGTCACTCTGACGCCTGCCATGGGCAATTACCTCAACATGGTCAACAACAATGCCCCGGCACCCGGTCAGCACGCCAACGAAAACTATGCCCGCGAAATTATGCAGTTGTTCACCCTCGGCCTGAATCAATTGAATCCCGACGGCACGCCCGTGCTCGATAGTTCAGGGAATCCCATCCCCACGTACACCCAGAATGACGTCATGAGTCTGGGGCGCGCTTTCACCGGTTGGACTTTCCCCACGCAGCCGGGGATGGGCCAACAGAACAACAATCCCCCTTACTACGGCGGCCAGATGATCCCCATAGAAGCCGAGCACGACACGGGTGCGAAGACCTTCCTCGGCCAGACCATTCCTGCGGGACAGAGCGCGGAGCAAGACCTTGCCGCCGCACTCGGTATCATTTTCAATCACCCGAACGTTGCTCCCTTCGTCGCAACACAACTCATCGAGAAGCTGGTCAGTAGCAATCCCAGTCCCGCCTACGTCCAGCGCGTCGCCCAGGCATTCAACACCGGAACCTTCAATAGCTACGGTTCCGGAAAACGTGGCGACATGCAGGCCACCATTGCGGCCATTCTTCTCGATCCCGAAGCGCGCCGTGGCGACGTTGCTGCCACTTCGGTCGCTACCGACGGAAAGCTGCGTGAGCCGGTGGTCATGATTGTCAGCATTTCCCGGGCCTTCCACGTCAAAACCGACGCTGCTGGTCTCTCCTACGAAGGCGACCAAATGTCTCAAAACATTTTCTATCCGCCCACGGTCTTCAATTTCTTCCCGCCTGTGAATCCGATTCCCCAGACCACGCTGAATGGACCGGAGTTCGGCATTTTCAATACCAACACCAGCCTTGCCCGAGTCAATGTCATCAACGATGCGGTGTACGGTGCTATGGGCTCCAACACCCAACTGGATTTCAGCCCTGTGATCAACGCCGGAACTCCCGATCAGATGGTTGCTTGGCTGGACACTCTCTTCCTCCACAGCACTACTCCCGACCAGATGAAACAGACTATTTTGACCGCACTGAGTGCCCTCGATACCGCGGACACCCAGGGACAAGCCCAGGCAGCGATCTACCTGTACATTTCTTCCTCGATGTATCAGGTGCAGCACTAAAACGATAGGAGCACGACATGACACTTCATACACGTAGAGACTTGCTTCGGTTGGCCTGTTGTTCGGCCGCCGGCGTCACTCTCGTCGGCGGTCTGAGCAAATTCGGATTGATGAGCGCTCTGGCCCAAAGCGCCTCGGACTACAAGGCCCTGGTATGCATTTTCATGTTCGGCGGAAACGATGGCAACAATGTGCTTGTGCCTATCGACTCGCGTTACGCCGCCTACCAGCAAGCCCGCTCCGTCCTGGCGCTTCCGCAGACCCAGCTTCTTCCTCTGCAGTCCGGCGGCCAGTCCATTTACGGACTGCATCCCAGCATGCCGGAGATGCAAGGTTACTTCAACAATCAGAAGAACCTTGGGTTAGTGGTCAACGTGGGAACTTTAGTCCAGCCCACGACGCAAGCAGCCTATCAGGCATCCCAGAGTTTGCCGCAAAATCTTTACTCGCATTCCGACCAGCAGAACCAGTGGCAGAGCGCTCAATTGAACGGCACTCCAGTTTCGGGGTGGGCCGGCAAAATTGCGGACTCCGTCCAGAGCAGCTACAACAGTTCCGCCCTCTTTCCGCCCATCCTCTCGATCAGTGGCAACGCGATCTTTTGCACCGGCATCACTTCGCAGCCGTTCACCATGAACCCTGGCCAGGCGCCCGGTTTGCAGGGATTCGACTCTTCCGCGGCTTCCCAGGCAAGGTACGCCGCTACGCAGCAGCTGCTTACTTTCGACAGCGGCTTGA
Source organism: Candidatus Acidiferrales bacterium (assembly GCA_963709675.1). Classification (GTDB taxonomy): domain Bacteria; phylum Acidobacteriota; class Terriglobia; order Acidiferrales; family UBA7541; genus Acidiferrum. The sequence continues at coordinate 142,258 of CAVPWW010000006.1, read as the reverse complement.
ATCTTGTGCAGGCGGCAAATTCCGTGACCGGGCAGGCGGTTCAGTATGCTCAGGTGCTGTCGCAAGCGTTGAAAAATATTCCGCCATTGCAAACGCAATTTCCCAATAACTACCTGGCACAGCAGTTGCAACAGGTTGCCCAGGTAATCTCCGCCCGCAGTGCGCTCGGTGTAAACCGCCAGATCTTCTTTTGCTCCTACGGAGGCTTCGATACCCATAGCGATCAGCTAACCCAGCAGGTTCAACTCTTGACCACCGTCAGCCAGAGCATGTCAGCGTTTTATCAGGCCACGCAGGAACTCGGCGTCGCAAACTCGGTTACTTCTTTCACCTTGTCAGAGTTCAGCCGCACCTTTCAGCCCGGTTCCAATGGCGGCTCAGACCACGCCTGGGGCAGCCACCATCTCGTACTCGGAGGCGCAGTGAAAGGCAACGCCATTTACGGCACGTTCCCCACGCTCGCGCTCGGTGGGCCCAATGACGCCGATCAAAATGGCCGCTGGATTCCTACGACGGCCTTAGATCAATACGCCGCCACTCTGGCGACATGGTTTGGAGTCAGCGCAGCCAACTTGCCATCCATCTTTCCCAACCTGGCGAATTTTCCGACCAGCAATTTGGGCTTCATGGGCTAAGAGGGGCAGGCAAGATTTTCTTCCAGAAAGAGTAGTCATGAAAAAAGGGGTGCCCCAATCGGAGCACCCTCTTTTCACTCTTAGGTTGGGTTACTTGTTTTCGCTGGGAATCGCCACGAACACGCGTTCATCGACCGCAACTATCGGCGTGAACATCGTAGCGTTCTTTCCGTCCGCAATCGCAATCTGATTGGTAAGGCTTGCGAGCGCAGGTCCCGCCGGTTTCTCGCTCTCCATGGGCACGTAACCGGGCTGCAGAGAAATGCGCGTAGACTGTAGCGCGCACTTGGCGGTTCCCAAGCACGTGTCGCGCACGAATACCTGGCGCAGCCCGCTATTTGGCGACAGCGTTGCGCCGGCCGCCTGGCTCGCGGTCACTGCCAGGAACGCCACATAACGCCCTGAACTGCTCAACGACGGCAGAATTCCCTCGGTACCGGCCAATTTACCTTCCTCATCCGTGGATACCAGCATGATGTTTGGCTTGCACGATCCGGTTGCTCCTGCGCATGTATCCCGCAAGTACACTTGGCGGCCCGGAGGCGTATTCTCGATCAAATTCGTTGCCGCGGAGCTGAACGCGACATAACGTCCATCCGGCGTCATCACGGCGTTGTGGCTCGCTCCATTCCCTGCGGAGCTATCTGCCGCGGTCGAAATGGATCGCGTGGTTGGAGTGCACCCATTCCCCGCTCCCAGGCACGTATCGCTCAATACGATTTGCCAACTGCCACTCTGCGCGGATGTGTAGGCCACATACCGGCCGTCTCGACTGAGGGCTGGTACCTCTTCCGCGACGAGTCCGGGTCCGGCAGCGTTCGAACTACCGGCGGCGACGTCGGTGCTCAAGGCTGAGATGCGCGTGGCCTTGGGGGTGCAATGGATGGTCCCCAGGCACGTATCCCGCACAAAGATCTGCCGCACTGTGTTGTTCGGCGTGGACACAACGTTTGCAGCGGCCACTACGCTCGGAGTTTCCGCGACAAACGCCACAAAACGCCCTGACGCGCTCACAGACGGAAGAATCGCAGCCATCCCCGATAGTTTGCCCGCCTCGTCTGTCGAGACCAATTGCGTAGTTGGCTTGCACGAACCGGTTGCCCCGTTGCAGGTATCCCGCAAATAAACTTGCCGGCCTGCAGGCGCGTTTTCCACCAAGTTGCCCGCCGCCGAACTGAACGCCACATAGCGTCCATCCGGTGTCATTGCCACATTGTGGCTGTCTCCATTGCCCACGGTGCCGTCCGCCGCCACCGACACGGTGCGCGTCGCGGCCAGGCAGTCCTTCGCCGCCCCCAGGCAAGTGTCATGCAGCAAGACTTGTGATATGCCGTTTTGCGGCGAAGCATAAACCACGTAGCGACCATCCTGGCTAATCGCTGGGGTCTCTGCTGCTGTAGTCGTCGGCGGTATGTTCGCTGGACAACTGTTCACCGCGGTAGGATTTGTGATCGTGAACATCTGCGTTGTCACCGGCAGGCCGCTCGGCGGATCGTTAGTATCGCCGCCCCCGAGGTTGGGACAATTTAGCAAGCATATCGCGCTCGGCGGATTGAGCACGTTCACTTGCACGGGTCCGCTCGCGCAGAGTAATTTTCCTGGAATAGTGGCCTTCATTTGCGTCGACGTAATGCTGCTGACGGTGATCGCAGTTTCTTGGTTGTAGGTTGACGCTCCGGTAAGGGTGACCGACGACCCTCCATTTTGTGATACCGGGATGAAATGTGTGCCGGTCACCGTGATCGGTATGCTCGCACACGATGTTGTCGTCGAATCGCAGTATGCCGCAGTTGTAGGCGTGACCGACGATAATGTTGGATAGGGATTTGGATTGCCGTAGATAGTGAATGTCAGTGCGTTCGAAAGCCCATTGTATCCCGTGCCTTGGCCTGTCGGCTGGTACGTGTTTACCGCCACCGTGCCCGGATTCTTTATATAACTGTAGGGCACTTGGGCGGAAACATTCGTGGTGTCGATGTAGGTGGTAGTAAGATTCTGCCCGTTCCACCGCACTACCGGCAGGGTGCTGGTCCCTTGGAATGGATTCGAGTTGCTGGCAATCACAAATAATGTGAAACACGGATTGTTTTGCCCCGAGGGTGTGCCGGGACACTGTGTGATTGTCCCCGATGACGGCGGTGGTCCGGCAGGCATGCCCGAAGGAGAAAGATTAGTGAGCGTGGCACCCGTGTCGTACTGCACGGAATTGTTGTAATCATTGCAGCCGGCGAGTACGCCGAGTGCGAAAAAGGTGACAGCCAGTGCTGTCCAGGACCGCTTCATTGATTCTCCTCCACCAATACACAACGAGAATGCGCCTGGTTCCAACCACAGATTTCCCCAGTGAGGAGGACGGCGCACTTGATATAGGGTTGTGATGCAAGGAATCGCGTCCGCGTTGATCCGGTTACCACGGAATACCCCAACTGCGGACGCCCAAACCCAACCTATATTATCGCTCATGCCGGGTTCCCGGCAAAACTCTCATTGGCCCCTGACTGGGACTAAAATCACCCCGGCCGGGTCTCCAAATCAATGCCGTTCGAGCGCCTCAAGCGATTGCTGCACCAACTGCTTCATCTTCGCCCGGCACGCCGCCTCGGGAGCCTCATCCGCGGCCCTATCAGCCGCATGATAGTAGGTCTCGGCAAGCTGTTTTCGCCCAAGCTTGGCGTTCAGATCGCCTCGCATCAACTGAAACACTGGATTCCCGGGATATTTCTCCGCCATAGGGGTTATTAACTTCAGCGCTTCTTCGTACCGCTGGTCGTAATTGAAAAGATTCAAGGCCAGATAGAAACGAGCCAACGATCTGCTAATCTGACCCTCCTGTATGCCGAGCTGCAACTGGCGGATTCCTTCTTCCTTTGTTCCGCCAGGGATTCCCATCAGGAAACGCAGGGCCTTTGCCAGCGCGGATAGCGTGTCCACATAATAGTTATAAAGACCTAGACCCGAATAGGCATCGGAGAGCGTCGGGTCCAGCGACAGCGCCGCAAGGAAATTCTCTCTCGCACGCACCGCCGCTTTCGCGCTTGCATGATATTCCGAGCGCAGGGCATATAGCCGCGCCGTAAGCCCGTCGGCCATCGCCGCATATAAATGCATATCACCGGTGTTGTGCTGCTTCAGCTTGGCCTCTGCCAGCGCGTAGGCTTTGGCCGTCAATGCCAGATAGCGCTGATCGCTCGGCACCTTTTCATGGTGCCTGGCCATCGTCATCCCGTACTTAAACTCGGCCGAAACGCACCAGATTCGCCACCATTCCGCTTCCGCTTCCAGCAGATACCCCAGCGGATCGTCCGGTTCCTGCTCTTCTAACTGGCGAATTTCCGGCAGGGCCAGGTCGCCCCGCCCCGCATAGATGTTGTCCAGAATCGAAATTGTGCTGGCCGGGAGATTCAGCTTGCCCGCGGACTCGGCGCCGGCCTGCCGCGGACTGAAAAAAAACACCCATACGATCGCGAGAAATCGAAGATTTCGAAACATAGACTCCGTCGGACGGAGTCCGACGCTTCATACCTTCCTGGGCACGAGTTTAAGCTGTTCCGCCAAAGAGACCAAACGAAATGGCTTCTGCCGAAACGTCGCACCCTTCGGGACCTGGGCTTCCGGCAAGCCCTGTGCATATCCCGAAATGTAAATCACCTGCACGTCGGGGTAAGGCTTCTGATCCTGATGCGCCAATTCCGCCCCGCACCGGGCATGACGATGTCCGTGAGAAGTGCGCCGATCGGGCCCGTCTGAACGCAGTCACTGGTACCTGCCTCTTGTCGGATACTGTGCCGTTCATCTCGGGTTAGCAGCGTGCTGCATCCTTTGTTATTCTCGCAACGCATGGAAAATCCTGCCCCACTTGAACGCTCTGCCTCACTGCAACCCCAATTAGAGCGCGGCCTTGGCTTAAAGGAAGCCGTCGCGCTCAACATGATCGAAATTGTGGGCATCGGCCCTTTCGTGGTGAGTTCACTCGTGATTAAAGCTATGGGCGGACCGCAGGCGCTCATCGCTTGGCTGGCCGGAGCGCTGCTCGCCACTCTCGACGGTTTCGTCTGGTCGGAACTTGGCGCCGCCATGCCCAAGGCCGGTGGGACCTACGTCTTTCTGCGCGAAGCCTACGGGTCGCAAAAGTGGGGCCGCCTGATGTCCTTCCTCTTTGTTTGGCAGACCCTTATTCAGGCGCCGCTTTCCGTAGCTTCGGCGGCCATCGGTTTTTCCGATTACGCCAAATTTATTTACCCCTTCAATTGGTGGCAGGCGAAAGCCATAGCGGGCGGGCTCGTCATCCTGCTGATAATTCTGCTCTATCGTCGCATCGCCACGATTGGCAAAATTTCCGTTCTCTTGTGGGTCGGCGTTGTCGGCACCATGCTCTGGCTTATCTGGGGCGGCATACGCCACTTCGATGCGAAAATGGCCTTCGATTTTCCTCCCGGTGCTTTCCACCTATCCTCGGTATGGTTTGCCGGCCTGGGCGCCGCCATGGTCAGCACCATCTACAGCTATTTCGGCTACTACAACATTTGTCACCTCGGCGGTGAGATTCGCGACCCTGAAAAAAACATTCCCCGTGGCATTTTTCTTTCCATCCTCGGCATCACTGTTCTTTATCTCGCCATGCAGACCAGCATTCTTGGGGTCGTGCCCTGGCGCGAAGCGCAAAATTCTCCTTTCCTCGCCAGCCTGTTCGTTGAGCGCTTGTACGGCCACGTCGCCGCTCGATTTGCGACGGCCATGGTTTTGTGGATCGCCATGGCCAGTGTCTTCTCCGTGCTGCTTGGTTATTCACGCGTCCCCTACTCGGCCGCCCTCGACGGCAATTTCCTTCCTGTCTTCGCACGCGTCCATCCGACGAAACATTTTCCGCACATCTCTCTGCTCTTCCTCGGTGGGCTCTCATTCGCTTTCAGCCTCACCTTGAAACTGAAGACCGCGATTGCTGCGATTCTTGCCATGCGCTTGCTCGTCCAGTTCGTCGGCCAGGCCGTTGGGGTCATGCTGCTGCGCAAGCGCTGGCCTATGGAGAAGCTACCCTTCAAAATGTGGCTGTATCCCGTACCCGCCGTGCTCACTGCACTCGCCTGGGCTTGGCTTTTCTGGCATACAGGACCCGTCCGTAAGTGGGGCCTGTTGGAAGTTGCTCTCGGGGTGATTGCATTTCTGGTTTGGACACGGGAAATGCGACAATGGCCATTCGCTCAGACGACTGATCAACAACCCGTCGTGGAGGAGATTTGAGAATTTTGCGGTTCGTCGTTTTGCTTATCATTCCTGGCCTTTCCCCCGTTTTCGCTCAATTTCCTCCCGCCCCGGGTACAGGCCCCGGCTTGCCAGAAACCATCGAGGCCATCGACAGTGCGCGTGTGACCACCCGCATCCTGTACATCACGGCTCACCCTGACGACGAATCCGCCGCCGTTCTCACCTACCTTGCTCGCGGCCTTCACGCCGACGTCGCTCTTCTTTCCATCACTCGTGGCGAAGGCGGCCAAAACGCCCTCGGCCCCGAACAGGCTCCGCAACTCGGCCTCATCCGCACTCAGGAACTTCTCGCTGCGACTCGCGGTTACGGAGTGAAACTGTATTTCACGCGCGCCCGCGATTTCGGCTTTTCCAAAACGCCTGAAGAGAGCGAAAAAATTTGGGGAAATCAGGTTCTCGAGGACATGGTGCGGGTCATCCGCGCCTTCCGCCCCAACATCGTTATCAATCATTGGGGCGGCGTGCACTCCGGCCATGGCCACCACCAAGCTTCCGGGGTGCTCACTCCCAAAGCCGTCGAACTCGCCGGCGACGCCTCCTACAATCCCAGCGACCCCACCGGTAAGCTGCCTGTCCCTGTCGAAGAAGCTCCCTGGAAACCGCGGGCAACCACCCTTGCTTCTGGCAAACCAGAACCCTCCATTCTCATCCTCGACCTAGACCGCAGCGACTCGCCCAAGGGCTACGTACTTCCCCTGGACGACATCGATCCGCTCTACGGAAAAAGTTACCGCGAGATTGGCCTGGATGCTTTTGTGAATCACCATACCCAAGGAATTGCGGGCTTTCTGAACTCGCCATTTATTCTCCGGCCCATCGCATTGGTTCCTGAAGGGGGTGACACACTCGATGCCGCACAACTGGCCGAGCCACTCACCACTCTGTTCCCAGGGTGCAAGGCTTTTGCCACAGCCTATGGTTTGCTCGCGCAAGCCCGGGAATCTGTTCTGCGGGAAGATTTCGCTGCCGCGACCCACCAGCTCGCCGACGCCGCAACGGATTTCAATGATTGGACAGGTAAGTGTGGTTATGCCGTGGCGGCCTTCAATACAATGCAATCTCAATTTCTCGATGATGTTGCCCGGAGTCAGGCACGCGTCGAGAACGCACTCGCCTTGGCTGCCGGCCTTCATCTGACGGCAGACGCGGACACGGGTAATTTGGCTCCCGGCAATACTTTTCACGTGGCTGCCCACTCGCATTGCCGCAAACAGATCGACTGCTCGCTGGCATCCATTACCCTCGACATCCCATCACTCTGGCAACAAACCGCTCTGGAAGGCGATCCTTCGAAGGGATACAAGTTCACAGTGGAGCTCACTCCAAAACCACCGCTTCCGAATCCAAATCAATTTCCATTCGTTCACCACCCGGACAACCTAGCTCCTCTGCTCCCTGAGCCTCGCCCGCTCCTCACCGCACGGCAGGACGTTACCGTTGCAGGGCACAAGATGACTCTGACGAAGCCGGTCACGTATATTGAGTCCACTTCTACTTCCGTTCTGCGCGTACCGCTCCGCGTGGTCCCCGACTACACTATCGCCGTCGACCCAACACAATTCATTGCCGTTCTCAACGAATCCCCCAAGGCCTTCGATGTCTTCCTCCGGGTCCATTCCTATTCGGAAAAACCCGCAAAAGTGTCCGTCGGCCTGAATGTCCCCGACGGCATCACCGCCAGCGCCCCGGTCCAGGTTGAATTCACCGGCGTCGGCGATCAATACGCCAAGATCACCGTCAATCCACCCGCAAAACTCGATGCCGGCAATTTCACCATCACCGCTTACGCAGATCGCGCCGGCGAAAAGTTCTCCACTTCACTCGAACCTCTCCCCTCCATGCCCACCATTCTCTGGAGCGAGCCCGCGCAAACGATCGTCCACGCGTTCGACATCCATGTTCCCGCAAATCTCCATATCGGCTACATCTCCGCCGAAGGCGAACCTATTCCCGACGCCCTCAAACGTCTCGGTATCAACGTTGAAATGCTGGACACGGCCGCGTTGGAGTTCGGTTACCTTTCGAAATACGACGCCATCGTTGTGGGCGTCCGCGCCTACGAACTCCGGCCTGAACTCGCCGGCGCCAACAAACGGCTTCTCGATTACGTCTCGAACGGCGGCACTCTCGTCGTCCAGTACAATCGGGATAATGTCTGGGACAGGCTGCTGCCTGCTCCCTATCCAGCGAAAATCGGAACACCCACGCCGCGTATCACCGACGAAAATGCCGATGTGAAGTTCCTCAGGCCCGACGATCCTCTACTCAACCGCCCCAACAAAATCACTGAAGCCGATTTCCAAAACTGGGTCCAGGAACGCGGCCTCTATTTCTGGAGTAATTTCGATTCCCGCTATACCCCGCTCCTCGCCATGCACGACCCCGGCGAAAAGGATCTCAACGGCGGTCTGGTCTATACGAAGTTCGGCAAGGGGACGTACATCTACACTGGACTCGCCTTCTTCCGCGAGCTTCCCGAGGGAGTTCCCGGCGCCTACCGGCTATTCGTCAATCTTCTCACTGCCTCCAAGCCGCAGTAACGTAATTCACTCAGATGGACCAACTAAGCACATGCTCCTGCTGAATTCTCCACACTGCGCTATCCTCATTCCTGTCCTTAATGGAATGTCGCAATCTTCGCACCATCATTCTCTGAGGGAGAGTCGTGGCGAACAAATTTCCGCAGGAGTGCATCCAGCATGAACAGCAATAACGCAGCGAACAGCAGGCGGTGGGTCGGACGGTTTGTGGGTTTTCTCCTCCTCCTGGCGCTCTGTCTGGCCTCGGCCGGCAGTGCCGCCGCCCAAAAGAAAAAGAAAAACCAGGATGACTCGCAGCCCACACCTCCTGCGAGCGTCGCCGCTTCCGCACCCGACGAGACGAAAATCGATTTCGTGATTGGAGAGTTTCTGGGAGCCTGGCAGCTTGGCGATATCGAGAAGATGCACAAGAATATTGCCGATGACGTTTCCGTTGTGGCCGGAACGTGGACTCCGCCAGCCGTGGGGTGGACCAATTACCTGGCTGCCTACCAGGCGCAGCGCGCACGCATGCAGCAAGTGCGCATGGATCGCAGCAACACTCTTATCCGTATCGTTCCCACCGGTCAATTTGCCTGGGCTTGCTATCAATGGGATTTCAGCGCCGTGGTCGACGGCACACCGATGGCCGCGGAAGGTCAGACTACTTTAGTTCTGGAAAAAAAGAACGAGAACTGGGTCATCGTGCACAACCACACTTCACTCGTCCAGGCTTCCCAACCAACTGCCCCCGTGAGTACCGCGCCGCAGGCCGCAGAACCCGCGCCCGCGAAGCCCTGAGGTGGAAAAGCTCGAGTCCGGTCTCTAGAAGTTCTTCAACCCGTGATACACAAATATCCCGGCAATCACCAACAGCAACACTCCTGACGTTATCCCACTGGTCAGAATCGGCCGGGAAAGCATGTTGATCTTGGAGATCAATTCGCGCTGTTCCTTGGCCATGTGTTCCTCCGCTTTGTCCAGGAATATTTGATCGTCTTCATGGCTTGAGAGCACGCTCCGCCAGGCAATCAATGCCAGGAATATCGCGGTCACCAGCCCCCAAGCAATCAGCAGATATAGCACTGGTCCCTGAAATGCGGATACGATGTCAGGCGACATAGCAACCTCCCGTTGGAACCGGTCCGCACTACCTGCTCTGCGGGGCAGGTAGGTGTTCTGCGCGGAGTATAGCACCGTGCGTTTAGAATACTAGGGGGTAAGCTCCCTCCCGAGGTACTTTCCCAGGACCGCTTCCCGGCACTCCTTTACTCACCCTTCTGTTGACCTCCTCCCCTCCCTGAAGGACCCTGAAGGAAGGGGATTCCTACTGCTCTCAGGCACATTGCTGCACCATCGTCGTGGCTTACCCCCGCCTGAAGTCTGGGGTTTGCGCCACTCGCTGGTCAGCTTCTCCAGAGTCGGAGGCAGTAAGCTCGACTGGTTGTCGTGCAGAGAATGAAAATCTGTCAGCCCCTCGAGATTGCCCAGGCTGTCCGGCAGCCGCGTCGATCGGTTGTGCCCGAAATCCAGCATGCGCAGCTGAACCAGCCTCCCAATCTGCTCATAAACTTCTGCCAGTTCGTTGTCCGCCAGCACAAGTTCCTCGAGCTCGGTTCGTTCCCATACGGTTTCCGCAACTACGACGCGATGCGTCCTCATTCCACCTGTTCGATGGTTGCACTCCGAGCGCCAGATGTTGACACACCAGCACTACCGTGATGACGTAACCTCAGCCTTAAATTGCGTTGAATCAGCAAAGGAATGGAAACGGCCGAATTCGTTAGTCGCGGGAATGGAGAGGAATGGGATTATACTCCGCAAAGGAGTCCCAATGAAAAGGCTCAGGCTTCTGATGTTAACGATGTTGGTGGCGACTGCTTGTCTGGCGAATACGAGAGCATGGAAAGCCGCGAGGGTAGTGGATGCTTCGGAAACGGATGTTTCGGGGGAAATGCGTAGCGGAAAAAACACCTTGCACTACACGGTTGAGACCGACGATATGATTTATTTTGTCGACTATTCGTACAAACCGGGCCAGCACGATAATAGCGGCGCACCGGATATCGCGGTAAATGTGGTGACGAAAATTGCCATCGAAGGGAAAAGCGCATACATTCTCGACGTCACGGGTAGAGAAGTGAAGTTGCATATTGTCAAGAAGACTGCCAAGCAGTAGTACCATACGCTTGGAAATGAACTGCTTTTCTGTGTGATGGCGATTGTCATTCATTCCTCATTGGTCACCTGTTGCCGCCGGTGCCAGTTCTACCCACATGCCCATTGACTCCTTCGCGCCGCGGACATACTATCACGGTAGGTGCGCTCCAACCTGAAGTTCCCCCCTCTTCTTCAGACAGGAGTAATCATCATGCTGCACCGTCCCTCACAGTTTTTTCTATTCGCTCTTTCCGTTTTTCTCGTCGCCTGTTCCAGCGCTCCTCGAGTTTCTCCGAGCGCTCAACATTTCACCGACGCCAAAAACAACCTGCAATCCTCTGATTTCAAAGCCGCATTGGAAAATCTGGACGCCACCATCAAGTCCACGACGGATGGCTCGGTTCGCCAGCAAGCGTCTCTCCTCCGTGTTGCCCTTCTCACTGCATTCGCCGACGCCGACCAGCAAATGGCCGAAGCCTATCACGTCGGTGCCAAACAGCCTTCCGCCCAGTCGCAGACCGGTGCCTTTTACAAGGAGCGTTCCGATTACAACAACGCCGCCCGTTCCTACTTGATGGACGCGATGCAATCGGTGATGGAACAGCGCTCCAAATTGAGCGCTAATCCCGTGTCGATCCAGGTTACTTTTCCTGGCTTCACGGGAGGGACCGATCCAGCCCTGGCGAGAATCAAGAGCGGTCAATTCGTTTCGGATGCTGACCGGAGTTCGGCAGAACTCCAGTTGGACCGCGACGCTCTTGCAGGCGTGCTTGCTGGTCTCGCCGGTGCCGATCAAGACCTCAACAAGGGCCGCGAGCTTTACAGCGCTGGCAAGGTCGACGTGGACCCCCGCGTTTACTTGGTGGTTCTGAGCGACGATTTCCTCCGCATTGGCGCCATGTTTGACACCCGTGGCATAAATGATCCAGATAAGTTTCGCACCGTCAACTTGGTCGTTCGCGGCAATCTCGACCTTGCTACCAAGTTGCTCGCCGCCAAACCCGACAAGGAACTCGAAGCCCGCGTCAAGAAAATGCAGGGCGACTGCGACAAGTGCCTCAAGAAGTTAGGCGCTTGAAGTTTCTGTAACCCTCACGCTCCTCGTGGGGGCTGGATACATGGTCCTGTCTTCTGTGCGTTCGAACGCAGAGTGGCTTGTGCGTGTGTTCACTCTCCCTCCTCAAAAACTCCCCCGCCATTGATGAGCCAGCCTATGTTTACGGTAGGAAATACCACGCGCTGAGTATTACTCTGAGCGAGAGGTGCATTGCCAAGGCCTGCCAGGAGAGAATCCAAAACATGAAGACACTGATCCTTGGGATTACTGCGGTCATTTCCGTGTTAGTTCCGACTTTCCTGTGGGGTGCTCCTGCAAAGCCCGCGCTGGAAGTGGTGGTGCTTGGTTCGGGGGGGCCACGGGCGTTCGGGAGGGCGGGGTCAAGTTACGTCGTGCTGATCGGAGGCGTACCGAGGATATTGGTGGACGCCGGACCGGGAGCGTTCCTGCGGATCGGAGAATTGGACTTGGAGTTAGAGAAAGTAGATACGGTTTTATTGACGCATCTGCATATCGATCACAGTGGAGACCTGGCGGCTTTCTTCAATGCCCGAGCGCTTACCAGCGACGGGCCGATCGCATATCGGATTTTTGGGCCGGACGGAGCGGGACTGTTTCCCAAGACTTCGCGATTTGTGAATTTGCTTGTGGGAGAACATGGTGCATTTGCGTATCAAAAGACGTTTGGCGCGGACGAATCGTTTACCGTTCGCGACCTGCCGATTGACTTGAAGTCAATGTCCTCTAAGATTGTGGACCGGGGTGGCTTGGTGGTGGAAGAAATTGCGACGCATCACGGAGACTGTCCGTCGGTGGCTTATCGGATTTCGTACAAGGGCGTAGTGGTGGTTTTCTCCGGAGACATGGATGCATCAGCGCTGCCGAATCTAGTGCGATTGGCGCGAAATGCCGATTTGCTGATTTTTAATTGTGCGGTGCTGGACCCTCCGGGTTCGCCATCGCAATTGTACGATCTGCATACGCCGCCGAAGAAAATTGGCGAGGCTGCGCGAGAAAGTGGAGTAAAGAGCCTATTGCTGAGCCATCTTGCGCCCGACGTTGAAGGCCAGGAGGATGCGGTACGGAAATCGATTCGCGCGTCTTTTGCAGGGCCGGTTGAGTTCGCGAGCGATAAGCTGCGCGTTCCTGTCGGGAAGTAAGCCGAGGCGAAGCCCCCCCTATCCGTTACACGGCTCGCCGGGAGCTGACCAACTGCACTAGCCAGGTTCGTTGACAAACCCCCACTCCAGCCTCAAACTTATGTCTACCTCGTTTGACTGCACTTGTGCCCAAGTGGCGGAACTGGCAGACGCGCTAGCTTCAGGAGCTAGTGGCCTTACGGTCGTGGAGGTTCGAGTCCTCTCTTGGGCACCATCCTTCCTCATTCCACCGCCAAATACACGTACCGCACAAGAAAGAGCGCCGTTAGCACCCACAGCAGCACGCTCACTTCCCGAAATTTCCCCGCAGCCACTTTCGCTACCGTGTAACTGATCACACCCAGGCTCAACCCCGTCGCGATGCTGAATGTCAGTGGAGTTGCGATCAGCGTCACGAACGCCGGAAACGCCTCACTTAAATCCTTCCACTCCACCTTCCCCACCGATTCCGTCATCAATGCTCCCACCAGAATCAGCGCCGGCGCGGTCGCGAACGCCGGGATTGCCGCCGCTATCGGTGAAAAGAACATTGCCACCAAGAACAGTCCAGCCACCATCACGTTGCTCAGCCCCGTTCTTGCCCCCGCAGTCACCCCCGCCGCGCTTTCAATGTAGCTTGTCACCGTGGACGTTCCCGTCATGGCGCCAAAAATAGTGCCTATTCCATCGGCCAGCAAAGCGCGCCCCACGCGGGGAATTTTCCCGTCCTTCACAAACCCGCCCTGTTCGCACACGCCCACCATGGTGCCCACGTTGTCGAACAGGTCCACAAACAGAAATATAAAAATGATCTCCACCAAGCCCAAGTGCAGGGCCCCCTTCACGTCTAAGCGCAAGAAAGTTGTCGAAGGATGTGGCAACGCCAGCAGCGCCGTGGGCCAGTGCGACAACCCCCGCGTAATTCCAAACAGGGTTGTTCCCAGAATTCCCAGTAATATGGCCCCGTTCACGCGCCGCACCATCAACGCCAGAGTCAGGACAATCCCCAAACACGCAGCTTGCACCGCGGGGTCTGCAAAATTGCCCAGGCTCACGAACGTAGCCGGGCTGGCCACCACCAGTTTCGCGCTCCGCAATCCAACAAATGCGATGAACATTCCGATCCCGCCAGCTGTGGCGTGCTTCAACCCCTGGGGGATGCCGTTGACGATCTGCTCGCGCACCCGCGTCACCGTCAACAATACGAAAAGCAGGCCCGAAAGAAACACCGCCCCCAGCGCCGTCGGCCATGCCACGTGCATCCCCAGGCAGACCGAGTAGGTGAAATACGCGTTCAGCGACATTCCCGGCGCCAGCGCGATCGGGTAATTCGCATACAAACCCATCACCAGCGTGGCCACTGCCGACGCCAGGCATGTGGCAAACACGACTCCTTCCGGCGGGATCCCGGCCTGGGAAAGTATTTGTGGATTCACCACGATGATGTACGCCATCGTCAGAAACGTCGTCAGTCCGCCAAGCATTTCCCGGCGCACGCTGGTGTGGTTTTCTGTTAATGCAAAAACGCGTTCAAGGAAAGGTGTGGTCGCCATGGTCCGTTTCGATTTGCGAGAGCGAGAACTGTACGAGCGACCCGGCGAGTCTGTCAATGACGGCGCTCACTTCCTGCGGAAAGCGTCCTTTGCATCAGGAAGGAGCGCAGCGAGAAAGCCATCCAAAACTCGGAACTGAACTCCTGGCGAGAATTACTTCTGCTCTCTAGTTCCGGAAGGACCCAAATCCAATGCGCACCTGCATTGTATTGATCCCTGGATTGGGATTCGTCATTCCCGCGTTCGAAATATGTTGAAAGCGCACTTCCGCGCTGAAATTGTGCTTCTTTCCCAAGAAATGCGCGCCAATACCGCCGCTGGTCGTGAAATTGATCTGCGACGTGCCTTCCGGCACCTTGGTATTCGTGAACAAAGCCCCGCCCTCAATCTGGAAAAATGGTTTCACCTTTTTCGCCGAATTGAAAATCCACTTGAAGGCGAACGGATCTACGCTTCCTCCGTACGCCGTGTTCGTTTTTTGCGCGATCACCCACACCGGGACTACGTCAATTGCATATTCCAACTGCCCTCGCAGAAATCCCGGCCCATGTGGTGCTGTCAGAATCATTCCGTATCGCAATCCCAAATTCCACACACTCGTTCCGGACTGGCTCCCGTTGATCCCATGTCCTCCGCCCGTCCATACCTGCCACTCCCGCGAGGAATTCTCCGGGCTCGCCTGCGCGCACAGCCTTGGTGTCCCGAGCAAACCAGACAAGATTACCGCCGCGATTGCCAGAAGCGCGTTCTTCACCGTTCGGCTCTTCTCCCTCAAAGTAAACTCAGCACAATATCCGAAACGCCAAGCGGAGACAATCAAGGAAATTAGATGCACAAGAGTGCCCGTCTCGCCCCCTTTGTGCCGGACCTTATTTGGATCGCGTCCAGTGCATCAGCGTACCGGCTGTAATGGCCGTGAGCAACAACACTACAGGATCGATTGGATGCCGGTACCGCAGCGAAGTGTGCGTCACGTAGTAAAGCAACGGAAAAAGAATGGGGAACGCGGCAAGCGGTATCGCATATGCGTTCCGTCGTATAAAAAGGGCCACCACCCCCAGCAACGCCCCAAGCGAACTCACCAAATCTCCCAGAAGGATAACGCGCACCAGCCACGAGTCCGTTTCGACAAACGTTCTTCGTGGATCAGGCACCCCCATCCAGAAGTCCACAAATCGCCAGGCAAATAGGCGCATTTCCATCCGCGGGTGGGACTTTATGAATTGAAGCGCCTTGCGTCTCTCTTCGTCCATGAATGCGGTTTCTCCCATCCTGAGATAGCGCAATGTCTCCCGGTCCTGGCTGATAGCCGCAGGCAAGCCGATGCGCAGTTCGTCGTAGTTTTCATTGTTGCCGATATACAGCTCGTAACTGAAGTTGGATCGAAAAGGAATGAACCGGTGAAAGACGACGAAGTTTCGCACGGTCCACGGAACGCAGCAGACTAGAGCCAGTGCCACGGCCACCGCCGGTCTCCCTAAGTGCCATCTTCCTTCGCGCCGCGTGCGATACGCCAACCACCCCAGCAGGACTGGAAACACGGCAGCCACCGCTGGGTTGGTCATCAGCGTAAGACCCCAAGTCAGCCCGTAAGCGCACCAATCTCCCCATCGCTTGGATTCGGCTAACTCCAGCGTCGCCCATAGCAGGATTGCCGCCAACAGCGCCGTAAGCGACGTATCCCAAATCCATTCGAACGGGATCAGGATCGCATTCGGGAACAACGCCCACAGCCAGGCCCCGCCACTGCCGACACCCACGCCGGCAATCCGCTTCCCCGCATAAAAAATTGGCACGCAGGTGACGGCTGAGAAAACGATGTTCAAGAAAATCGCGCAGAAGAATGACGAACGCGTGTACACCCCAAATACTTTGAAAATCTCTGCGACCATCAATGGATACACCGGCGTTAACCATGCCGTTGGTCCACTGTCCCGCTGAAACGGCGAAGCGTAACCCTTTCCCGTGGTCAGCGAGTAGGCAATGTGCCCCGTTTCCGTTTGAAATGCCACGACTCCCGCGATTTCTCGAGGCAGTTTCCCCGTTTGATTCCACGCAAAGGCCACCCTCACTCCGAACGCCACCGCTACAATCAACAAAAATGAAGTGGCAGCCTTCCGCAATCTGTTCCTCATAGGATTAATTCCCTGGAGAGCATGCCACCGTTTCCTTTGGCGCCGAGACTGCCTCGACCGCGCCGCGCGAGCCGCGACGGTAATTCATTGTGTCAGCCGCAGCAGAAGCATACGATGTGCGAGTCAGAAATGCAGTTCGCAAATTCCCGAAGAGGGAGACGCTGAAGGGAATTTCATGCAAGGCTGGCATCATGCTAACGATCAAAAAAGTTCTTCTGCCGGTGGATATCCCGAATGCTTCGTTAGGCGTGATTCATCAATGTGCGATGTTGGCAGGCCATTTCCACGCTCAGGTCATCATGCTGCATGTCGTGACCGCCCTGAGCCATGCCGCCGGTGTCCCCTACGCCGCTCACAAGCCGGCGAACTGGGACTTGCTCTCGGTAATCCGAAGTGACGCGGAGAAGCAGCAGGACCAGGCTCTCGCGACCGAGCTGGATGGGCTTAGCATTCTGCGCATCTTGGGAGAAGGCGACCCGGCCCGTGCAATTGTTCAGGCGGCGCAGGAGGAAAATGCCGACCTGATCATGATGCCGTCGCATGGTTTCACGTTCGATCAGTTTCTTTTGGGTTCTGTCACGGCAAGGGTGCTCAATAGGACGGAATGTCCGGTTTGGACCGGTGCTCACCTGCAACAATCGCTGATGCAGCCGTTTGCGATTCGCAACGTGTTGTGTGCGGTTGAGAGCAGGACACTGGCATTAAAGCCGATGTATTCATCGGCAGTGGTGATGTGCCAAAGGTCCTCAGCCAAGCCGCGAAGCAGACAAATGCGGATTTGCTCGTTACCGGCTGTTACCCGTATGGCGGAAACCTCCGGACCCACGGCTACGGGATCATTTGCGCCGTTCCCGTTCCGGTTCTGAGCGTTTGACTGAGAAGGACGCTTTATGAGTGCGCGGCCTCTGGCTCGTTGACCAGTTCCTCAAAAAGCGTTCTGTAATGAATCATCGCCTGGCGTAAGTCTTCGGTACGCGCCTGGCCACGAGTTTGGCGAAGAGCGGTTTCGTGGGCGGCGCGGTAATTGTCGAGAACCAGGGGATGATCGACGGAGATATCCGCGACGCGTTGCTCAAAGTCGCTCATCGGATAGCCGCGAGTAGACATTACGTCGTTGAGCAGTTGGTCGGCGTCTGTGACCGCACCACCGGGACCGTCAACGAAGCGTGCCTGGACTCTGGCCCATGACTCGACAAAACGTGCGCGATCGGAGGCAGCCAGCGGCCGGATATTCAAACGGTCTACGCGTTCTGAACGCTGGTCCAGCACGGCTTCGGCTTGCCGCCGGTTCCCCCCTTCCTTTACGGCCCGGGTATATTCCGAGGCGCCAAATTGGGTGCGCAGGTGTTGCGTGCGGCGTTTCCGAACGGAAAATAAAATGGCAAGGGCCGCTGCCAACAAGAGGAGGACAGCGATGACAATGCCAATTTGTGTCGTGGTTACTTGTGATAGATTCATGAAACCTTTCTCCAATTCTTTCCCGATGGGTTGACGGATAGCGAACAGCGTTCGCTGCTAAATAGTGCAAGCGACTCCCATTCTTCAGGGTTTTTCGATTGCTTTTTCGACTGTGCCAAGTGCCTTTTGGATTTTGCCTGCGAACTTTTCCCCCAGACCCTCGGCTTGTAAGCGAGGATTATTCGTGGCTCTCCCGACCTTCTGCTTCACGTTGCCTTTCAACTCATGATACTTTCCTTGTGTTTTGTCCCGGGTGCTTTGCTTCATGGAACTTTTCCTCCAATTCGATCGCTTTATGGTTTTCCGCTAAGAGCTTTTAACCGGCAGTCCATTTACGCATGCAGGGCGCCAAGGAAGTACAAAACGACCGCGATGAGTACGACGGTGCCGACGATCCCGAGACCGCCGCCCGACCCCCATCTTGAATATCCGTAATAACCGCCTCCACCTCCAAACAACAGGAGCAGGACAATAATTAGTAGCAGCATCGAAGTTCTCCTTTATGACTTTCCACTTTGCCAGCTCGCCCAGGGATGCTTCCCGCTGGCGCTGGAAGCAAGCCAATTTCGTGATGGGCGTGCGCTTTAAGTCGCGCGCTCCGAGTTTGCAACTCGATCACCAGTGGTCTCCTCCCAGTAAGGCGCCAAGCCATAGTGCTTATAAATGTTGGTACCCCAGGTGGAATCCGCCATGTTCGGCCAGTTGGCCTTATCGAACCCCGGGGCGCTTTCCAGGAGTTTCTTGTCGACGTTGAGGACGATGCGCTTTTCTGCTAAATGAAACTGGAAGG
Organism: Candidatus Acidiferrales bacterium; assembly: GCA_963709675.1. Classification (GTDB taxonomy): domain Bacteria; phylum Acidobacteriota; class Terriglobia; order Acidiferrales; family UBA7541; genus Acidiferrum. The sequence goes on along the minus strand of CAVPWW010000006.1, from coordinate 123,550 downwards.
CGTACCAGGGAACGGCAAAATATTTATCGCCTACACCGAGAAAGCCTTTAAAGGACAAAACTGCGTAAGCGATCCGCCCGGCACCGGCGTCGAGAACGAGATCTTCAATTGTCCCAAGGTCCTGATAATTTGCGTTGACGACGGCGTTGCCAATCACCGACTTTGCGGGAACGATATCGTTACATCTCGCTGATTTTGGCTCTGCCATGGGATGCTCCTTCTATTTCTTTTCGAGGGGAATGGCGGACTCGGGCCGTATCTCCCTAAGGAGAATCATAGAAGATGAAAGAGTCGGTAGCTGTTCACATCGGGACACTTTTCAACATAGTTTTTCGAATTCGGACTTGTTGTCTTCCACTTTCCTCTGATCGGACATCCTTGTTTTTCTTTCCCCTGCGTGTTTGCAGCCCCGCATCCCGATTCGCACACCCAGGGCATTTGGTGCCCGTTGTGGGAAGGGTGGAATTATCTCAAGCTGAAGATTATTTGGTGTCAAGTTTTTCCACTGGCGACTGACCTGTCTGCTGGAATATGGCGCCTTCGGCAAACTGATCGTCCATGGACTTGATTTCCAGCGCTAGATGGATTTCCCACGGATTTTTTGAGAATCGCTCAAACAGCAGATTCCGTTTTGCTCTAAATACCTTTCGGCTCGTCTGGTCATTCATCCCAGTTTCTGGCATGGAGATCTACTCCTCTTTGCGTAAGGGTCTTCCACGCGCTTCTGGGAACACGCGTGAATTGTAATCATGAAGTGGAACAAGGCAAAAAACTGCCCCATTTTGTACATGATGGGCGGCTGCAACGCACAATCGCAAATGTCGGTAAAGTGTGCAAAAGTGAACAGCGCAAACACTCCATGGTCTTTATCATTTCGCAGTGAACGGCGGGAAAGAGCGGTACTGTCAGCCCTGGGCGGGTCTGACGGTATCAGTCATCACGCCGTTCTCCTCATTTCGGCACCGCGAATTTCTATTCACTCATGACAAAAACTCGCCGCACACGCGTGCGGCAAGCTCTCAAGAGTATTCAATCGAAGGAAGTGGCAAGTCGCGACTGACAACAAGAAACTGTCCAGAAGGCGGGGGCTGGCAGACTGAGAATGGGCACACACCAGCCTATAACTGGAGTTGGTCAGGGAGTAACCAACGCTAGCAAGTGGACTTCCCCAAGTCTGTGCAGAAACGGACAGTTCCCATCTTTGAGAGCCATTATCGTGCTGTACGGAACAGCGACTAAGACGATACGGGAGATTTCCGAAGCTTGAGGGAAGAGTCGGGATCCCGCGTACTGATGCGCAAAAACGCTGCGCCGTAATATTGCGTGGTGTTTGTGCCGTAACAGGAAAACAGAAGGGAGGCAGGCCAGGTCTTCCCGCCTCCCCGTTATTCCTCTTTCGAGGAATGCCGATCAGCCTGACGGAGGGCGGCTAATCGGTCGTGTGTTGGCCTACGTGTGTGACTCTTCCAGCCGGAAAATGGTTTCAAGAATTTTAGAAAAGTGCATAGAATAGCTGCTGGACCCCGTCGCTCCCAGAAAGGCGTTTTTCCATGCCTCGCCCGTCCCACCTTAGCATCGATAACATCCTTCGTTTTCTTCAACTTAGAAACGACCCCGTCTCTCTCGAAGACCTCTCCCGTTCCCTGCGCCTGAAGAAAAACGACCGTCGTGCCCTCCTCCACATGCTCGATAAATTGCAAAAACGCGGCTTGGTGGAGGAACTGACCCACGGCCGCTTCCTGTTTCGGCAATCGCCCAGACGACCCGCTCCCTCCGGAAATCACAAACGCGCCATTCCCGATCTCCAGGACAAATTCTCGGAACACAAAGCCACCTCGCGCGACGAAATTAAGGGCCGCCTGGTCCTCCACCAGGACGGCTACGGCTTTGTGGTACCGGACGTACCGCTTCCCAACGTCGATGGCGACATTTTCATTCCACGCGATTATGTCGAGGACGCTATGCATGGCGATACTGTGATCGCCCGCATTGCCCGCCTCAGCGGTCTCGCTGGCGCTCGTCGGGCCGAAGGCCGCATCGTTCGCATCGTTGGTCGCGCGCATCCTTCTGTTGTGGGGCTTTTTCGCTACATTTCCCAAGGCTGCATTGTCGTCCCCTACGACCCGCGCGTCCAGCACGACATCGATTTGCTTCCCGGTGAGGAACTGTCCCCTGCACTTCGTGAGCGGCTTCTCCCCGGCAAAAAAGACCAAGCCGCCCGCGGCCGGCGTCTGCCGCACATTCCCAAGCTCGATGGCGCCGTCGTCAACGCTGAGCTTTTGCATTATGGACGCAGCGGCACCGCGCCCGCCGGCCGCGTCGTGGAAATTCTCGGCCGCCCCGGCGATCTCGGCGTCGACACCGAAATCATCATCCGCAAGCATCATCTGCCCCACACTTTCGCCGCCGAAGTGCTCCAGGAGAGCGAGCGCCTCGCGCATCCCGTACGCGACGCGGAACGGGCCGGCCGCGAAGATTTTCGTGAGCTTCCCATCGTCACCATCGATGGCGAAACCGCGCGCGATTTCGACGATGCTGTCTACGTCGAGCGCCGCGATGACGGTGGATGGCTCTTGCAGGTGCACATCGCGGACGTCGCTCATTACGTTCATCCCGAATCGCCACTCGATCGCGAAGCCCGTGTCCGCGGCAATTCCGTTTACTTCATCGATCGCGCCGTCCCCATGCTTCCCGAGGCCCTCTCCAACGGCATGTGCTCGCTGAATCCTCGTGAAGAACGCTTGGTCATGAGCGCCATCATGCATTTTGACTCCGCCGGCCGCCCTCTCACCGCGGTCATGGTTCCCGGAGTGATCCGTTCGGCCGAGCGCATGACCTACACCAACGTCAACAAAGTCCTCACCGGTGATCCGGAAATGAGCGAGCGCTATGCCCACATGCACCACCATTTCCGCGCCATGAAAGGCCTGGCCCAGCTCCTCAACTCCCGCCGCAATGAAAATGGTTCCATCGATTTTGATCTGCCCGAGCCGATCATCGAATTCGACGACCAGCAGAACATGACCAACATCGGCCGCAGCGAGCGAAACGTTGCCCATCGCATCATTGAGGAATTCATGCTCGCCGCCAACCGCGCCGTCGCGCATTATCTACTCGAGCGCGGCATCCACGCTCTTCACCGCGTCCACGAAAAACCGGAGGCCCGCAAAGTACTCGAATTCGAAGAACTGGCCCATGCCTTCGGGTATTCGCTCGGCGTCGAAAATCTCTATCAGCGCGAAGTCGTCGTGCGCCATGGCAAAGTGCCCTCTCCCGCGAAAGCCGGCAAGCCCGACTCCCGCGGCCACGGACGTGAGCGCCAGCAGCGCGTCTCCCTCCCCGGCACCGATATCAACATCACTCCGCAGCATTACCAGAAACTCGTCGCGAAACTTTCTGGCCATCCGGAAGAGCGCATCCTTTCCTACCTGATGCTTCGCTCGCTCAAGCAGGCCCGTTACGCCGCTGATTCTCTCGGCCATTTCGCCCTAGGCTTCGATGAGTACACCCACTTCACCTCGCCCATTCGTCGTTACCCCGATCTCATCGTCCACCGCATCCTCAAATGGGCGCTGGCCAATCCCGACGCCAAAGCACCCTCTTACGTCAAGCCTGCCATCGGCTCGGAAGCTGCTCTTTATTCGCAGAAGCATTTGGAAGAAATTGCCGCGGAAACTTCGGAAACCGAGCGCCGCGCCGCCAACGCTGAACGCGAACTCATCGCCTGGAAAACCGCTCAATTTATGGAGCAGCACCTCGGCGACGAGTACGAGGCGCTCATCATTTCCGTGCAGAAGTACGGCTGCTTTGTCGAACTCTTTGAGATTTTCGTCGAGGGCCTTATTCCCATCGGCGCCTTTGAAGAAGTCGCCGGCGCCCCTTGCCTCTTTCGCGAGCGCGATCACGCAATCGTTACCGCCTCGGGCGGCGACGGCCAGCGAGGCGGCAATCGCTCTGGCGCTGGACGTGGACGCCGCAAGCAAGTCAACGCTCTCACCTGGAAGCTTGGCGATCGTGTCCGCGTTCGCGCCGAACGCATCGACCCCATCCGCCGCCGCGTTGAGTTTGCGTTACTCCCCGGCGCTTCTACCGCGTCTGCTTAGGCTACGGGAAAATTCACCCTGGCAGAATCACCGAGCTTTCTGTTGGCGTCCGGCAATGGACTTAACATGAAACTTCCTGTAGCATCGCGCGCATGAAAAAAGGGGAATCCGGAAAGTGCGGTTCTGCCGCGAAATCCAGTGGCCCTCCGAAAAACGTGAATGAATACCTTGCTGGCGTCCCGGAACCTGCCCGCAGCACCTTGAGCGAGATTCGCGCGGCCATTCGCTCTGCGGTGCCATCGGACGCTACCGAAACCATTAGCTATCGGATTCCTGCGTTTAAGTACAAAGGGGTGCTGGTGTGGTTCGCCGCGTTTTCTGACCACTGCAGTTTGTTCCCTACTGCCTCGGTTATCGAAACGTTTAAGAACGAACTTAAGGATTACTCCACATCCAAAGGGACCATCCAGTTTCCCATAGACAAACCGCTGCCAGCTGCACTTGTCAAGAAGATGGTGAAAGCGCGGGTCGTGCAGATGGACAGCAAGAAACGGCGCTGACCGGGTTGTTCTTTCCTCACCGAACAGTCCCACAATTGGAATTCACGTGATCGCGGATTTTGCGGCTTGTAAGGCGGCTAACCGCTGGCGGGCGTAAGTGGACCAAGGTCCCGTGGGATCGAGATTGATGTAAGCCTGCCAGTGTTCACGCGCTTCCCCAAATGCATGAAGTTTGTCGCACACGAACGCCAGATTATAGTGTGCATCGCAGGAGGAAGGATCGAGGAGCAGAGCCTGCCGCAGGTGCCGGCGGGACTGTTCGAATTCCCCCATTTCTTCTAAGACGCTCCCAAGATTGAAATGCACCAACGAATTTTGCGGCTGGGCGGCAAGAGCGCGCTGAAAGTACTCGGTGGCTTTCTCGAAATTGCCATCTTCGTAGTAAAGAGTTCCGCAGTTCAGCAGCGCATCCACATTGTGGGGATCGGCATCCACGCAGCGGTCATACGCGTCGATGGCTTGGGCTCTGGTTTTTTTGTCGGCTTCGTAAGACAGAGCCATGGCCAACCAGTCATCGGCGCTGCGTTCCGCGATGACGCGAACGCTTTCATGGAGTTCGCGCGTTTCAAAATTCAAGACGAACTGGCCGGAGAGAGGCTCCAGCCGGGCGGTGCCTTGCTCCACGAGGACGTCTTTGCCATCCGAAAGAATGCGAAGTTGAGAAAGTGGAGTCTGGACTTGCGAGAGCTTTTCGTTGAGGGCGGCGAGTGCGCGCTGCAAACGGGTGGCGGAGACGCCCTTCTCCAACAACTGCTTGATTGTGCGCAAACCGATCAGATCGCGAAAGTCGTAGTAGCACGCGCCCTGGTCTGTTTGCGGAGAGACGAGGCCCAAGCGATCCCAGTAGTCCAACTGTTTGCGGGTCAGACCAAGAATGCGTTGCACCTCTTCGGGGCTGTATCGATCCGTGGCACCCATCAACAATTAGCCGGCTGCTTTCTTCCCCCGTTTTTGGGCTGCGGGCGCGGGTTGCACCGCGCGAGCAGGAGGCTTCTTGCCCGAGGGCACGGCGACTGGACCTGCCTGTGCCGAAGAAGGCGCCGCGGCAGGGGCTTGCTTTTCGGCGATGCTCTTCTTCAGGGCTTCCATTAAGTCGATGACCGGAGCCAGGTGCGGTTGCGGCGCTTCGGCGACTTCCTGGCCCTTGAGCTTGGCGGCGATCATAGCGCGGACGTTGTCGCTGTATTCGTCACGATACTTATCCGGCTGAAAAGGCACGGCAAGGCTCTGAATGAGTTGCTCCGCCAGTTTCTTTTCCTGATCCTTCACTTCGATCTTGTCCGTGGGAACCGCTTCCGCAGCGCGAATTTCGTTGGAGTAGAACATCGTGTGCAACGTCATGGTCTTGGCGCCGGGGCGAATAATCACGATATGTTCGCGCTGGTGCATGGTGAGCTTGGCGATGGCGCCATAGCCGGTTTCCTGCATGGCTTTCATCAGCAGCATGTAGGCCTTCAGACCGGGATCTTCGGGGGTGATGTAATAGGAGGAGTCGAAGTAGAGAGGATCCATCTCGTCGAGTTTAACGAACTCGATGATTTCCATGACCCGCGCAGAGGAAGGTTCGATCTTGTCGAGTTCTTCTTCATTGAACAGGACGTATTGGTCCTTGTCGTACTCGTAGCCTTTCACCACCTCCGAGCGCTCCACATTGCGATTGCATACCGGGCAAAAGAGCGGCTGCTTCAGGCGCGAATGGCAGACGTTGTGGAGTTGATTGAAGCTGATGCGCTCGCCCCGGGCCGCGGCAAACATGCGCACAGGAATCGAAATCAACCCGAATGTCAGGTGACCCTTCCAGACAGTGGTGGCCATGGCGAAACTCCTTCCTAGAGCGAATGGGCCCTGGACGAGCCTTCAAGGTTAGCGAGCGTCCTCGCCGGATGCAAGTCGAAATACGGGCGAAAACCCCCAAAAAGTACCTCTGAATGCTCTAGAAACGGCTGGGATAGAATGCGTTTATGGCGAAGATGACCAAACTGGAAGAATACAAGCGCAAGCGGCAATTCGACCGCACTCCGGAGCCGTCTGGAGCGGAGGCTTCGGGCAAAACGGGGAATAGCTTTGTAGTGCAAAAACACGCCGCACGGCGTTTGCATTACGACTTTCGCCTGGCGATGCAGGGAACGCTGAAATCATGGGCCGTGCCGAAGGGTCCCTCGCTGAACCCGAATGACAAGCGCTTGGCGGTCCAGACGGAAGATCATCCGCTGGACTACGCCAATTTCGAAGGGAACATTCCCGAGGGCAGTTACGGCGCCGGCACAGTCATGGTGTGGGATCGCGGAACATATCAAGTGGAGGGCAAGGGAGGCGGCGCAGAGCAACTGGAGCGCGGCGAAATCAAATTCGCACTGAACGGAGAGAAATTACGCGGCAGTTTCGTCCTCGTCAAATTGAAAAACAGCGAAAAGGGCAACGAATGGCTGATGATCAAGCACAAAGACTCTGCCGTGGATCCCCATTGGAATATCGACGAGCACGATGGTTCTGTGCTGACCGGACGCCTCCTCGAGGAAATTAAGGCACAGTCGCCACCAAAACGTCAGCCAAGCCCTTTGCATCCCGCGGAATTGGAAGGCGCGAAGAAGAGCGCGATGCCGGCCCAAGTGGGACCAATGCTGGCCACCCTGTCGGATCGACCTTTTTCGGATCCCAACTGGCTGTTCGAGATTAAGTGGGATGGAGTGCGCGCGCTGGCATGGATCGACAATGGAGAGCTGAGATTGCGCGCGCGCTCCGGCTCAGACATCATTTCGCAGTATCCGGAGCTGGCAGGAATGCCGGAGGCGTTCAGCGGCCAGCAAGCCATCATCGACGGAGAAATTGCCGTACTGGATAGCCGTGGACATAGCGATTTCGAAAAACTGCAAGAACGCATGCACATGCGCAATCCGGCGCAAAAACTGCTTTCTGAATTCCCGGTGATTTTTTGTGCCTTTGACCTTTTGTATTGCGATGGATACGACCTGCGGGCAGCGCCGCTGCTGGAACGCAAACAGTTTTTGCAACGACTCCTGCACACCTCGGATAGAATTCGCTATTCCGATCATCAGGTGGAAAAAGGGAAAGAGCTGTTTGAGCTGGCGAAACAAAATGGGCTGGAGGGGATCGTTGCGAAACGCATTGACAGCCGGTACGTCAGCGAACGCAGCGCGAATTGGCTAAAGCTGAAGACAGCGAAGACCGTTGATGCGGTCGTGGGCGGCTGGACGGCCCCTCGCGGCGCCGGCGCTCCATTTGGTTCGCTGTTGCTAGGACTATACCAAGGGAAAAAGCTGCGATTCATAGGCCATGTAGGAAGCGGGTTCGATGGCAAGACTCATAAGGAGGTTGCCGCACAGCTCAAAGAATTAGAAACAGCCAGATGCCCCTTCGATGAAGTTCCCGAAACAAACGAGAAAGCGTCCTGGGTTACGCCAGAACTGATTGCGCGTGTCCGCTTCAGCGGGTGGACGCAGGAAAAGCGTTTGCGGCATCCCGTATTCCTGGACCTCCGCGAAGACGCAAAGCCGGAAGACTGCCGCTGGGAAAACGAAGTTGCCTCAATCGCGCCGGCGCCGGAGACTCCCAGTGTAGTGAACGCGTCTCTCATCGTTGGAAAAGTCTTGAGCACGAAGGCCGAGATCGAAGCGGAACTGTTTAAAGGCCGCGCCGACAACGTCACGTTGGAGTTAGACGGCAAGCGATTCCGGTTGAGCAACTTGAACAAGGTATATTTCCCCGAATCGGGTTACACGAAGCGCGACCTGCTCGCTTACTACTATCGGATGGCCGATTATGTTCTGCCCTTCCTGAAGGATCGTCCTTTGGTGTTGCGGCGCTATCCGGATGGAGTCAAAGGACAAGCATTTTTTCAAAAAGATATGCGCGAAGGACTTGGAACTCCCGATTGGTTCAAAACTGTGACCATCGACTCCGAAACCCGCGGAGAACAGATTCACTACGCCGTCGCGAATGACCGCGCTTCCTTGCTTTACCTGACCGGACTCGGCTGCATCGACCACAATCCGTGGAGCAGCCGCTACGGCGACCTGGAGCACCCGGATTATTTCTTTTTTGATTTGGATCCGTCGGAGGGTACGGAGTTCTCCGTGGTGGTGAAAATCGCCGAGGCGCTGTATGAGAAATTGGAGGAGTTGGAGCTAAGCGTCTTTTTGAAGACCTCCGGTGCAACCGGGATGCACTTATATCTTCCAATGGAGCCGGTCTACACCTACGAGCAATTGCGCACGTTTGCGGAGATCGTGGCGCGACTGGTGACTGCAGAACACGGGAGCCTGGTCACCAATGAGCGAAGCGTGGCGCGCCGCCGGGCTGGCCGTGTGCTCATCGACGTGCAGCAAAACGCGCAGGGCCGCCCGCTCGCCGCGCCCTATTCGGTGCGCGCGTTTTCGAAGGCGCCGGTTTCCACTCCGCTGCTGCCCGGTGAGTTGCGCACAGCCATGAAGCCCGAAAGGCTGAATATGAAGACGACACCCGAGCGTCTGAAAGAAAAAGGCGACTTATGGGGTGATTTCTGGAAGCGACGCCAGCGGCTGGAACTTGCCATCTCTCAACTTAGTCGCCGCATTTCCACCAAGGCGAACTCACAGAAGTAACCTCCGAAAATCGCTGTGGGCGTGTTGCGACGTCTATTTTCATTCTCCGCCACCGGCGCGTTCAAGCACAACTCCACGGCCTCCTCCATACTCTGCGATCCCTGCTGCTTCAGCGTCAGCCAATTTCCAAACGTCGTCTTCTCTCACGCCATGCCATCCAGGTTCCGACGCAAACGCTCCGTGCACCGCGCCTTCACCCTCTCCAGTTCCGATTAAACCTGAACATTCTCTTCCGCCGCCAACTGCGCCTTAAACTGCTTCCGCTGTTTGGCCTCGTACGAACTCACCGTCCTCAGCGCCTGAATTCTTCGTCTCTCCAGAAGCAGCAAAGCCCCGAACGTTTTTCGAAAAACATTCGGGGCCGCACTGCGAATCTGGCATTCTTGCTGTTCTGCTTACTTCGGCATCAACTCGCGCGCCAACTTGCTCGCCACCACTTCGCGGAAGTCATTGCGTTTTTTTCCCGCCTCGATCATTGCGTCTCGCGAGCCGTAATGCTTGGCGGAGATGGTTGCCGCTTTCGCGTCGAGCTGATCGAGTGCCGCCCAGTTGGGAAACATTAACCCCACCGCAACGTCCCAGTCGCCGGCGCTATCGGTTGTCACGTTGCCCCAAACTTTATAGTCGGTGAGCCAACCTTCCTTCTTCACTGCGTCGTACACCGGCTTCAGGTTCTCGCGAAAGTCCTTCCAAAATGCTTCGCTTTGACCGGGTTTGATGTGGTAATACGTCACGCGCCATACCGGTCCAACATCGTAATTCGGATTTTGCGCATAGCTCGGCAACGCGCTCAGCAACATCACGACAAACAGAGTGGCCCACAAAACTTTTCTCATAGTTTCTCCTGAATTCTTAAATTGTATGAGCGTGCTTGGCCCAGGTCCGGACCCCGTCAGGTCCGCACCCCGAAGGGTGTTGGGAGTCTATACGCCGCCCCTGCCCCCGTCAAATTCGCCCGTACTTTAAAGGGACTTCAGCCCCTCTGGTTTCCGCGCTCATTCTCTTCGCCACTCGTCACTAGCCGCTTCTACATCGTCGCTTCTTTCACTTCATTGCTTCTTCTTCGCGCTCCAGAAACTTCACCGTGTGTGCCAACCTTGCACGCACTTCAAACGCCTCCTCATCCTTCCATCGCGAATGCACGCAAAACAGTTTCCCGTCCCGCCTCGACCTCCCCGCCTCCCACCGCGATGCCGCCATCACCTCCCGCATTGCCTCCGCAAACGCTTCCTCTTTTTCCGCGATCACATGAAACTGGCCAAAAAAGGGAAACTCCATCCGTCCCCTCCGACGGCGCACGACTGCATTGTACTGTTTGCTTCACAGTGAGAGGCTTGCGCTCTTTTTCTCACGCCCGGCTTGCCTCCGCTCGACCTTCCGCAATTTGGGGGCAGGGCTTCCGAGGAGGACGGAAAGGCAACCAACGAATCACCCGCGACCCTCTTCTGTTATCCTATACAGCGGTTCACTCCTCGGCCTTTCCGCTACGGACGCGCCGCAAATCTCACCGAAAGGTTGTCCAATCGTGAGCACCAGTGCCCCTGCGCGCCCTTTGAAGCGCGTCTTTAATTTCAACGCCGGACCCGCAGCTCTGCCCCTCCCCGTCCTCGAGCGCATCCGCGAGGAGTTGCTCGATTACCGCGGCACGGGCATGTCGGTCATGGAAATGTCGCACCGTTCCCCGGAATTTGAAGCCATCAATAACGCTGCCGAGCAGAACCTCCGCAAGCTCCTGGCAATCCCCGACGATTACGCGGTGATCTTCGTTCAGGGAGGTGGCAGCCTGCAGTTTTCTTCCGTGCCGCAAAATCTGGCGCTGCCCGGTAAGCCCATCGACGTGCTCCACACTGGCGCCTGGACGGCCAAAGCCATCGGCGAGCTGAAAAAAGGCTTTTTCTACAACATTGCCGCCAGCACCGAAGCGGAGAAGTTCACGCGCGTGCCTCGTCCCGACGAAATTAAACTCTCCGCCGACGCCTCTTACACCTATCTCTGCACCAACAACACCATCGAAGGCACGCAATACCATTCGCTTCCGGCCAGCGCCGCACCGTTAGTCGCGGATATGTCTTCGGACATCGCCTCCCGGCCCATCGACCTATCCAAGTTCGGGCTGATTTTCGCCGGCGCGCAAAAAAATCTCGGTCCCAGCGGCGTCACGCTAGTCATCCTGCGCAAGGATCTCGCCGAACGCGCCGATAAAAACCTTCCGACGATTCTCCAGTACCGCACGCACATCAAGGAAAAATCGCTCTATCACACGCCGCCAACTTTCGCCGTCTATATCCTCGGCCTCGTCACCGAGTGGATCGCGGCCGAAGGCGGCCTCCTTGGGATGCAGAAGCGCAATGACGCCAAGGCCAAAATGCTCTACGACACCATTGAAAACAGCAACGGCTTCTATCGCTGCCCGGTCGAAAAATCTTCCCGCTCGCTCATGAACGTGGTTTTCCGCATTGCCGGCGCCGACGAAGCCATCGAAAAAGACTTCGCCGATGGTGCCGCAGCCGCTAATCTCGTCGGCACTCCCGGCCACCGCTCCGTGGGCGGCATGCGCATCTCCCTCTACAACGCCGTCGGCCAGGACACTGTCGAAGCGCTGGTTAACTACATGCGCGAGTTCCAACGCACCCGCGGCTGAGGGGTAGGCGTTGCGGGTGAAAATTCCGGGCACTTTCACAAAGCAGTCCGCTGTACACTAGGTTCGCTATGAACCCATACGCGATTGCACTCTACACTCACTTCTTGGGTTTGGTTGGTCTCTTCGTTGGTTACGGTCTCGAATGGGCCGCCTCTTCCTTACTGCGTCGCTCCAGCACGGCGGACCAGGCCCGCTCCTGGTTGCGCATCTATAAACTCTCTCTCCCCATTTCCGGCCCCGGCCTCCTAATCCTGATTATCAGCGGAGGCTACATGGCTTCCATTACGGGAAGCATGAAACAGGGCTGGATCTCGGCGTCACTTCTGGCCATCGTATTCGCTTTGGGAATCGGGTTTGTGTTCATTCTGCCGCGCGTGAAAAGAATTCGCGCCGCGTTGCCGGAGGGAAATGCCACTCTTCCGGAGACGATACTTGTGCGCGTTCAGGATCCCATGATCGTCACGCTCATCCGAGTGCGCTTTATTCTGGCGCTCGGCATCATCTATCTGATGACCGCCAAAATCGAAGCGCTCTCCACTTCGCTTTTCATTTTGCTCGGCGCCATTGTCATCGGCCTGCTTTGCGCCGCTGCTTCCTGGACCTCGCGTCCCCGCGCAAAAGCCTGACTGCGTCTGGCAAAGCGATTCCCGGGTCTATGTGGCATAAAAAAAGAGGCGGGAAAAACCGCGCCTCTTTTCCGTGCATGGTTGGATCGCGGTTACGCCAGATCGAAGAGCAGAACTTCCGCATCGTTCACACCTGTGAGTTGCAGCGACTTCTCCGCGGAGATCGCTGCACCATCGCCGGTTTCCAGTTCCTTGCCGTTGAGCTTCACGCCGCCGCGCACAACCTGCACATAAGCGTGACGATCTGGCTTGATCTCATGCTTCACCGTTTCGCCCGGCCTAAGAACTGTCGCGTACAGTTCGTTGTCCTGGCGGATCTTAACCGAACCTTCGCGGCCGTCCGGAGAGACGACCAAGCGCAACTTGCCGCGCTTCTCAGCTTCGGAGAAGTGCTTCTGGTCGTAGGCCGGCTGGTAGTTCTTCTTATCCGGAAACATCCAGATCTGGTAAAGATGCACTGGCTCCTTTTCCGAGGCGTTGAATTCGCTGTGCGCAACGCCCGTTCCCGCGCTCATATATTGCACGTCCCCGGGACGAATCACGGAGCCATTTCCCATGCTGTCCTTGTGCGCGAGAGCGCCTTCGAGCACGTACGTGACGATTTCCATGTCGCGGTGCGGATGGGTCGGGAAACCGCCGCCACCGGCAATGCGGTCGTCGTTCATGACGCGCAGCGTGCGGAACTGGACGTGCGCGGGGTCGAAATATTCCGCGAAGGAAAAGGAGAAACGGGAATCGAGCCAGCCATGGTCGGCCCGGCCGCGATCGTTGCTTTTGTGGATCTGAATCATGGGGCCTCCTAGAGGAACACGTGTATAATAGTCGTTATAACGACTATTGTCAAGAGGTCTAATAGGATCCTTTGGCCCGGCCCTTATCCCCTTTCCCCGCATTCAGTTAGCATCCCGGAACGGAATTCTCGGCCCAGAACCCGCTGCGCGCCTCATTTCCACCTCACGTTTGTTTGGTGTAAAGTGGTATTCCTACGCGGCTACGCTCTGGGCCAGCCGAATTGAGGTACTTTGCATGGACTCTGCACTCCCATCAACGCAAACAAAAACCGCGGAGGCCACCTCCAGTCGACGGGCGACGTTGACGATCACAGATAACCGCACCGGGTCCAGCTACGAAATTCCCATCACCAACGACACGATTCGCGCGAGTGATCTGCGAAAAATCAAGGTGGATGAAGCCGAATTCGGGATGATGAGTTATGACCCGGCCTTCAACAATACCGCCTCATGCATCAGTCGGATCACCTACATCGACGGAGATAAAGGCATCCTGCGGTATCGCGGCTATCCGATCGAAGAATTGGCGGAGAGATCGAATTACCTGGAAACGGCCTACCTGTTGTTAAACGGGGAACTGCCCAACGAAGCGCAGTTGAAGCAATGGCAATACCACATTACGCATCACACCTTCATCCACGAAAGCATCAAGAAGTTTCTGGACGGATTCCACTACGACGCTCACCCGATGGGGATGCTGATTTCGACGATTGCAGGGCTGAGCACGTTTTATCCTGATTCCAAACACATTTTTGACCAGGCTTCGAGGCAGAAGCAGACCTACCGGCTGATTGGAAAAATGCCCACGCTAGCCGCGTTTGCCTACCGGCACACGCTGGGGATGCCGTATGTTTATCCGGACAATGATCTGAGCTACACCGGGAATTTTCTGAACATGTTGTTCCGCACGAGCGAGACGCGGTACCGTCCGAACCCGACTTTGGAGCGAGCGCTGGATGTTTTGTTCATTTTGCATGCGGACCACGAGCAGAACTGTTCTGCCAATACGATCCGCGGGGTGGGCAGCAGCCATGTCGATCCATTCTGCGCGTCAGCCGCGGCGACGGCGGCGCTGTATGGCCCGCTGCATGGCGGGGCAAACGAAGAAGCGTTACGCATGCTGATGGAAATCGGCTCTGTGCAGAAGGTCCCGGAATTCATCAAGCGCGTGAAGGCCGGGGAAACGCGCCTGATGGGATTCGGGCACCGGATCTACAAGAACTATGATCCGCGGGCGCGGATCATCAAGAAGATCGCCTATGAAGTATTCGAACTGATGGGAAAGAACCCGTTGCTGGAAATCGCGCTGGAGTGCGAACGCATCGCGCTCGAGGACGAATACTTCATCAAGCGCAAGTTGTATCCTAACGTGGACTTCTATACCGGGCTGATCTATCAGTCGATGGGTTTTCCTATGACCATGTTCCCCGTGCTATTCGCGATTCCGCGGATGTCCGGCTGGGTGGCGCAATGGGAAGAGATGCTGCTCGATCCGGAGCAGAAAATTGCCCGCCCGAGGCAAGTTTATCTTGGGGACGACACGCGTCCCTTCCTGCCAATCGAGCAGCGCACCTAGCCGACGATAGAGTAAGGACCGCGGTAGAAATTCGAGTCCGCCGTGGTCATCAAAGAGTTTTCTCATTCTCCGTACTATTGGCGTTTTGGCTATCCCTTATAACCTCTTTGCATACGCCTGCAGTCCTTCCGCCTCGACAATCCCGTGACCGGGGGTATATTGGAGTGTACGAGGTCCTATGGCTACAACTTCGAATCCTCCCCACCACCCGAGTCCTCGCCGACGGAGCCAACGGGTATTGATGCAGGTGGCAGTGAGAGTGCGCGGAAGCGACGCGCAAGGCAAACCCTTTGAAGAAGAGGCTTCTACACTGGCAATCAACGCGCACGGGGCGCTGGTCCAATTACAAGCACGGCTAACCAGTGGCAGTAAGGTGCTGATGCAGCACAAGCACACTCAGGAAGAGCAGGAATGCCAGGTGGTGTTCCTCGGCCCGGTGCGTTCCGGAAAAGCGGAAATCGGGTTGGAGTTCTCCGTGGCGTGCCCGACGTTTTGGCGCGTGGCGTTTCCGCCGGAGGATTGGAGTCCCAAACATCCGGATGCCCGCGCAGTGATCTCCACGACTGCACCCACCGTCAAGAAGTAAGTCCGACGAAATCCTGATAAAGTAACAAGCCATGCGATTCGTTCTAGGCAGCCTGCTGTTGATTTTGACGGCGACCGGATCTTGGTGGTCGGTAGAATCCACGGGTGTGAATGCAAACCTGCGCGGGTTGGCCGTCGTTGTCCACCGTGGCAGCACGATTGTCTGGGTGACCGGTTCGAAGGGAACCGTTGCGCGCTCCGCGGATGGAGGGAAGACCTGGGAGCTTGTACACGTTTCCGGGGCGGAGAAACTCGACTTTCGTGGAGTGCAAACCTTTGATGGCCAGACGGTGTATCTGATGTCCAGCGGAGAAGGCGATGCTTCCCGCATCTATCAGTCATCCGACGGCGGAGCCAGTTGGGAACTGCAATATAGCGACAAGCGGAAAGGATTCTTCCTGGATGCCTTAGCCTGTTCCGACGAGAAGCACTGTTTCGCGCTGAGCGACCCTGTAGACGGGAAATACCTTTTGCTGGCGACCACGGACGGCGCTCATTGGAAGGAATTGCCCCGGGAACAGATGCCTCCAGCTCTTCCGCAAGAGGGTGCGTTCGCGGCGAGTAACTCCGGTCTGCTGCTCTACGGAAAATCCGAACTCTATTTTGCCACGGGAGGCCCGCGAGCCCGGGTATTTCATTCGGCGGATCTTGGGCAGACATGGGCGGTGAGCGAGACACCCATTTTGAGCGGGAAACCCTCGCAAGGAATCTTTTCGATTGTGCGTGCGGCAGACACTGTGGTGGTGGTTGGGGGCGATTATGACAAACCGAACGCGGGTGAGAAGACAGCCGCGTATTCCAACGACGAAGGGAAAACCTGGCACCTAGCAGAGGAGATGCCAACGGGCTACCGGTCGGCGGTGGATACGTTCGATGCGGGATTCGTCGCGGTAGGGCTGAATGGAGCGGAAACCAGCAGGGACGGGGTTCATTGGGTGCACATCGATTCGCCGGGATTGAATGCAGTAACGTTTATCAGCGGAAAAGGGTGGGCAGTTGGGCCAAAGGGGTTGGCGGCAGAGTTTGTGGACCAGACCGAGTACGGAACGGAAAGCGCAAATCCCTAATATCTTCTTCCTCCCCGGCCCGTCCCAACCGCCAGTCCCTCATAGCGTTGTTCAACCGACATATCTCTTTCATAACAAAGTACGCCCGGACTATTGCGTAGGGCTTTTGCAGCCCCGATTCTGGCAGTAGTCCAAAAGCTCCCGCTGGCAGGGCGGCGGATAGCGAGCTACGGAGATGGAGTGGAAGCATGGCTACGATAGATCGACAAGAGCTCGACCGATTAGAGCGACGGGGCCTGCAATTAACTATTTTTTCCGCAGTGTTTGTGATGGTTCTAGCGAGCGGACTGGCGGTATTCATGTATCCGTTGGTCTTCGTGCATCCCGAAGGAAACAAATGGACGCTGCGTGTCGCCTTTTTCGGGTTCTGCGCCCTAACCACGCTGTTTGTGGGCTATCTGTTCGATCGCCAACGCACCTTCATCAAACTGAAGGACCAATTACTGGCTGAGCTGGAACGAAACGTGGCGTTGCAGGTTCAGGCCAGCGCGGATATCCTGAAATCCATGCCGGATCAGAAGTATTTCTGGGACCGGCTAACGATGGAATTCCGTCGGGCGCTGACCATGGAGAAGACCATGTCGCTTGTGCTGATAAAGGTGAGACCGGGAACGCGCGCATCGCAAAACGATCAGAAGGCCGCGCTGAGCGACGCTGCGAAGGCAATGTCCAAGAAGTTGCGGCCGTCGGATTCGATCTACCATTTGTCCGACGATTTGTTCGGAATCGTGCTGCCCGAAACAGACACGTTAAACGCAAAGCGAGTTGCCTTGCGGCTACAGGAAGAATTGCAGCCCGTGCGAGCCGCGTACGGTTCCACATTCGATCTGACCGCGCACAACTACCCCGACCATGTGAAGAGTTCTCATGAATTGGAAGACATCGTGAAATCGATGCTGCCGGAGAAGGAAGAATGGGATGTTCCGGCAGAAGTTACGGCGGACTAAAAAATGAAATTGTTTACGAACAGATTAGCGGAGCGCCTGCTGCAGATCGTCGATCAGATCCTGAGCGTCTTCGAGGCCGATAGACACGCGCACCGTGCCGGGCTCGACCCTCGCGCGGCGCAGCTCGTCCTTGCTCATGTTAAAGTGCGAACCATAAATCGGAAGAATAATTAGAGATTCCACTCCGCCAAGACTGGCCGCGAGAAGAAAGAGTTTTGCATGATCGCAGAATTTCCTCGCCGCGGGCAAGCCGCCCTTTACATCGAAAGCCAACATGGAACCAAAGCCGCGCATCTGCTTTTTGGCGAGCTGATGATCGGGGTGCGATTTGAGACCCGGATAGTGAACGCGCGCGACTTTGGGATGCCTCTCGAGAAATTTGGCGACGCGTAAGGCGGTTTCGCACTGCCTGGCCAGGCGGACGCCAAGCGTCTTCATGCCGCGCATCAGGAGAAATGCGACCTCGGGATCCATGCAGCCGCCGAAGCAGGACACCATGTGGCGGACGGCTGCAATGTACTCCGCCTTGCCAGCCGCGACGCCGCCGAGTAGGTCGGAGTGCCCGGCAAGCCCCTTGGTGACGCTATGCACCACCATGTCGAATCCAAATTCGATGGGATTCTGGAGGATGGGCGTGGCGAAGGTGTTATCCACGATGCTGATAAGACGATGCTTCCGTGCGAACGCAGCGGCCTTGCGTAAATCGACAAGGTACAGCGTGGGATTTGTCGGCGTTTCTATGTAAAGGCATTTCGTTTTAGGCGAAAGAAGCGATTCCAGGCCTTCCAGCGACGATTCCACGTGACGCACGGTAATGCCGAAACGCGGGAAGGTATCGCGCATCAAACGGTAGGCCCCGCCATAAACCTGCGCCGTGGATATCAACTCATCTCCGTTGCCGAGGAACGTGAGGAGAGTGCTGGAAATGGCAGCCATTCCTGAAGACGTGACGACCGCCGCTTCCGCCCCTTCGAGTGCGGCCAGTTTCTTCTCTGCCATGGCAAGCGTGGGGTTCCCGTCGCGCGTGTACATGAAGGCTTTGCTTTTTCCTTCGGCCCACAGCTTCAGTTCCTCACTGGAAGAAAGTGTGAAGGTCGAGGAACGCACGATGGCTGAGGTTACCGGAGCGCCGACACCGTGGCGCGGCGGTTCGCCGGCATGGATGGCGCGAGTCTGAGGCCGGAGTTGGGAATGGACGGTTTTTTTCATGATTGGGATTATTGGCTGCTAAAAGGGCAGGCGACAACCTCCAAATTGGCGGTGAAAAGGGCTGAGGCAAAAGGGCTTTCGGGGATTTTGGCTATCGCGCGGCCTTGCTGCAAACCAACGCAGCCCCATGAGTTTTGTCGTGTGAAGCCGAAACCATCCAAACGCGTGAAACGTATACAATTTCAAGTAACGATCGTGAGCGGGCCGGAACGGGTCTGCACCTACCGGGCGAATCGAGGGATTGCCGATGCATTGGGATTGGTTGACGGCGAGTACAGCTTCGGAATGGGCAGGGCGATTGTGGGAGTTGCTGCTGTTGGTGTGGGTGGTCTTGTGGTTTGGGATGAAGAAGGCCAAGAAACGCGAAGGCTGGAGAGAGCGGGCCGAGCATGGGCTCCTGGTGCTTGTAGGGTTCTGGCTACTTTTCGGGGGCCTGCGGGATTGGGGCGGACTGAATTACCGGTTGGTGCCGAATGTCTCCGCGGTATGGGCAGCGGGACTGGGGTTGACGGCCCTTGGCGTCGGGATCGGCATCTGGGCTCGTCTGAGTTTGGGGTCGAACTGGAGCGGAATGGTCACTCTGAAGGATGATCACGAATTGGTGCAAAAGGGGCTGTACCGCTGGATTCGCCATCCGATTTACACCGGGATTTTATTGGGCATGATGGGAACAGCCATGATTAAGGGGCACTTCTGTGGATGGCTAGGAGTCGGGGTTGTCCTAACTGCGTTCTATTTCAAGGCCCGGAGAGAAGAGAGATTCTTGCGAGAAGAGTTTGGAGCTGGCTTTGAGGAGCACTCCAGGCGGACCGGGATGTTCCTGCCAAAATGGACGTAAAGAGCAGGAAAGTGCCAAAGTGAAGAGAGTCAGCCTAACGGACAGGTCCTGCAGGGCTAGCAACTAGTTGAAAACAAATCAATTAAAAAATGGACCTGTACTTTTATCGCGTTGAACCGCGTCGTTCTGTTTTCTATACTTTAAGTCCCATCCCTCATTGAGTCGGTTCTAGCCCAAAAAACAAGAGGCACTGGAAGCTCAGAGCGCGGTGCTCGGAACGCATGCAAGAAAACGAAACTTCGCTGAGGAATCCATGCGAACGGTCTTGACGGTACTCCTGTTGACGATCCTGACTGTACCCCTGGCTCGCGGACAGAACCCCTTGGTGGCGGGAGTGGCGCCGGTGCTTGAGGCAGGCATCGGCTATTCGTACATCGACGCCGGGGTGCCCTCGCAGAATACCGTGGGGATGAACGGGCTCCTGCTGAACGGCACGGCCGACTTCAGCCGACGGTTCGGAATACATTTGGATTTGGGGTACTCGCGCAGTTTTGATGCGTTTAACTCGGGACATAGCGCGGACATGCTGACGTACATGGCTGGTCCGGTTTTATACCCCGTAAGGAAGCGAGGCTGGAATGTCTACACGCATGCATTACTGGGTGGAGCGAGAGAGACAGGCGTGAATTTCGAGAGCAATGGGCAAATTCTGTTTGGGTATGTGAACAGGTTTGCATGGGCGGGAGGTGCGGGCTTCCAATACCGGTTGACGCGGTCGTTGGCGATGCGCGTTGGCGCCGACTACCTGCGCACCTCATTTTTCAATTCGAATGTCGTACTGCAAGGGCAGTCCAATCTCCGGTCGTCCGCCAGCCTGATTTACACATTCGGGGAAGGTCGCGAGCGGTAGCGAGCTCACTCCGGGGTTTCCAGAGTCAACAAATCAATATAAACGCCTGCGGCTAGCACGGGAAAAGTCCTTGCCCACACAGCCGAAAGTCAGTAGTGTGCGGAAGGCTAAACGCGATGCCCACGCCTTCCTCTCCTCTCACCAAGAATCAGTGGCGCGGTTTTTTTGCATCCTGGGGCGGATGGGCGCTCGATGGGATGGATTCGTACATTTTTGCGCTGGTGCTAGTGCCGGCGCTGAAGGAACTTTTGCCGAAATCGGGATTGCGTGGCGATGTGGCCGGCGTGGGCTACTACGGAGGGTTGCTCTTCGCACTTTTCCTGGTGGGCTGGGGCTGTGCCTTCTTATGGGGACCGCTAGCGGATAAATATGGTCGCGTGCGCACGCTGATGCTGACCATCCTTTGGTATTCGTTGTTTACCTTTCTTTGCTGCCTCAGCGCACGGGTCTGGCAGCTCGCGGTATTTCGTTTTCTTGCCGGGATCGGCATCGGCGGGGAATGGGCCATGGGGGGAACGTTTGTGGCAGAGGAGTGGCCGGAAAGCCGGAGAAAGATGGCGGCGGGATGGATGCACACGGGATATTACGTAGGCTTTTTCCTCGCTGGACTGGCCAACTATCTGGTAGGAGCACGCTACGGATGGCGCGCTATGTTTGCCCTGGGCGGATTTCCAGCGCTGTTAGTCAGCTTCATTCGCTACGGCGTACAAGAACCACAGAGGTGGCAAAGCAAATCGGCGCAGCTGCAGAATTGGTCCATCCTGCAACCCTTGTTGGTGCTGTTCAAGCCGGAGTTCCGGAAACGGACGCTCCTGAATTCCACCTACGTGCTGGTCTCAATCATTGGATTGTGGGCAGGGTCGGTGTACGTGCCCGCGGCGGTCACGGAGATCGCCGGGCGCGAGAAGATCGTGGGAATGCAAGTGACGCATCTGGTCTCAGAGGCGACGATGCTTCTCTCCTTGGCAACTATTCTGGGATGCGTTCTTCTGCCGCCAATCGCGGAGCGAGTTGGGCGGCGCGTGGCGCTTTCGCTTTATTTTGTGATCATGATGTTTTCGATCGGTGCAGGATTCGGCTACGTGTTTTACCTGCAGAGTAACGCGCTGAACCTGTTTTTTGTGTGTCTCTTCTTTCTTGGGCTGGGGGGCGCAAATTTCGCCATGTACACGCTGTGGCTTCCGGAACAGTACCCGACGGAGTGCCGAGGAAGCGCGTTTGCTTTCGCCACTTCGGCGGGAAGATTCATCGGCGCCGGGTTCACGTTTCTTGTGGGTGCAGGCGTAGCGCATTATCACTCGATTGGCACGCCTGTCGCGCTCACGTCGTGTGCGTTCGCCGTGGGCCTGTTCTTGATCCCGTTCGGCCACGAAACCAAAGGCCAGACGCTGCCGGCCTAGCAGAAAGGAACACTCGATTCCGCAGACACAGAAAGCCCCTAAGGAAAGACGAGAGCAGCGTTTTCTGGTGGATATTCGTTCTGGACCGGCTGGATCGCGCCGAACGCCGTGAAGGTGACTACATCGGAATTCGCAATGGGCTGAATGTCGATTCTGGGGCTGGTGCTGAAGGTCGCAAACTCGTAGGGAACGCCCTGGCCGGAAAGAAATTGTGGCCGGTCGATGATATGGAAATGTAGATGGGGCTCGGTAGAGCTTCCGGTATTCCCAACATGGCCAAGAATCTGCCCGGCCGTCACGATATCGCCTTCTTTCACTGCAACCGAGCCGGGACGCATGTGGGCGTAAAACGCATATAAACCAAATCCCACGTCGACCACCACGTGATTGCCTCCGGCGTTTTGCCAAGTGAGGTCAATGGCCAGCTTGCCGGAATGCGGCACGTTTTCCGGAAGGCCGTCCATGACTTCGACGACTTTGCCGGGTGCAACGCTGTGGATGGATTGGTCATAACAAAAATAGCTGCTGTTCTGGTCCTCGGGGCCCTTCCAGGTGAAGGCCTTGCCATCCACGATGTGAAATTGAGCAAAGTCGATGGCATAGCGCTGCGCCAACCACGCCTGGCCGCCTTCCACCATGAGGGCGCGGCGATGGTAGGAATTGGGGCCGGTGGCGCCCATGGCAAGCCAATCGGATCCGTGCACTGGTGCCTGAACGATGATCGGTGCGCGCTGGCGAACATTTAACTCGGCGGAAATCGTGTGCGCGGATTTATCCTCGGCCATGAAGTGCACGGTGTGTTGAAGCGTGCGGGGAATCTCACTGGCGCGTTCGAAGTCGAGGGTGAGAAACACGACGAAGGAACGGCCGGGATCGAGTGTTTCATTGGGGGAGCCGCCCGATTTATCGCCCAAGAGCCGGGTCAAGGATTTTAGATCGCTGCTGGAAAACGCAACGTTGCGCTCGCCCGCTTTCACATCAATGGCGTCGAGCGTGTACGTCGAAGAGCCAAAGTTCGTCAGCAGGAGCTCGTAAACGAGATGTTGAGTTCCGACCTGCAGAATGGGGCTTGGAGGAAACACAAACGAAGCAGTGACTTGAACGGGTTTCGGATCGACGTTGTGCGGAAAGGCGGGCGTAGCTGCGGAACATAGAACGGCGCAAAGCAGCACAGTTCGGCTGTAATTGAACATCGAAAGGAACCTCGGGTGCAAATGATTGGGCGGGCAATCGGCGGCAAAGCCGGTTGACCGTGGAACCATAGCGCAAGACGAGGAGGAGGTCGAGAAAAAATTGCTGCGTTATGAAATCGGCGTTCAGGCCGCGCGATTAATCGTTGATGGCTTGATACGCCAACTCGTGCACCTGGCGATCCAGCTCCAGATCACCGGTGGGATGAAGTTGGCCCATGAAAATGACGATCATTTCTTCCTTGGGATCAACGGAGAACGCGGTGTAGAAAAAGCCACCCCAAGTGTACTCCCCGGGTGTGCCCAGCTCGGCCAGGGGGGTCTTGACTCCCTCAATGCCGAAGCCGAGACCGAACGCCTGATCGGATGCTATTTTCCCCAATTGATCGTGGGTCATCAGTTCGACGGACTTGCGGCTGAGAATGCGTGTGTTTCCGAGTTTTCCGCCTTCGAGCAGCATTTGGCAGAAGCGCGCATAATCCGCGGCCGTGGAATTCAATCCGGCGCCACCGGAGAAAAGTTTCTTGACGCCGCCATACGGATAATTGGCCGAATAGGAGAAAGTGCCCTCGGTGATGGGCGTGTCCGGAAAACGATTCAGGCCCTTGTCCGGAGAGTAGGTGTAAGCCGTGGCGAGGCGATCGAGCTTATTATCCGGCGGGAAAAAGTAAGTATCTTTCATGCCGAGCGGCTCGAAGATGCGCGTGCGCAGAAATTCGTCAAAGGGTTTGCCGGAAACCACTTCAACCAGGCGCCCAAGAACGTCGACGCTCAGGCTGTATTCCCAGCGCTCGCCGGGATTGAATAACAACGGTTGCTTCGCAAGACGCTCGACGCTCTCGGCGATCGTGCCGTCGTAAGGAAGCAAGCCGCTGGCGACATTTGCCTCTTTGTAATAGGAGCCGAGATCGGCGTTCCATTGATAGGTGAGGCCGGAAGTGTGGCGGAGAAGATCGCGAATCGAGATTTCACGAGTAGCAGGGATGGTGTAAGCTTCGCCGCCATTGGCGGGTTTCACGAGAACCTTGGGATTCTTGAACTCAGGAAGATACTTGGAGACTGGATCCTCAAGCAGAAAGCGGCCCTCTTCGTAGAGAATCATGACGGCGGTGGTCGTGATGGGCTTGGACATGGAGCAGATCCGGAAGATCGTGTCGGGCCGCATGGGCTTACCCGCTTCACGGTCCTGCATGCCCTGAGCTTTGAAAAAAGCCACTTGGCCATGGCGCATAACGAGCGTGACACCTCCGGCGATGCGCTTGTCGTCGATGTCCTTCTGAACGGTTTTGCTGATGCGCTCCAGACGTTCCGAGGCGAGTCCGACAGATTCGGGCTTCGCTGTTGGAAGTTCCTGCGGGGAGACAGTGGCGGCCAAGATCAAAATGGATACGACCATCGATAGACTGAGTCTTCGATTCATGGTGAGTCAAAACTCCTTTGGAGCGGTTTTCACCGGAGGCGAGCTCGAAGGTTGCCTGCGGTGATTCTACATCGAATCCCTAGCGAGCAGTGCAAACTCGGCGCGAACTGCAAGGCTCTACACTTCTTGCCCTAACCGCTCCTTTTCTTGTCCCGATGTTGATCGGGAGTGCCCCCGGGAAGCTCGCGTTAAACAGGTTTGCAGAACGAAGGGCGCTGAATACGTAAGAGTCCCTCATTCCAAGCCAGGAGCGCCGAGTTTGTCGCGCTTCAGGACGCGTACGATGGTCAGAGCGTCCTGGAGAGCAATCTTCCCGTCGCGACTATCGCTTTTGTGGTCCAAGTGCTGCAGCCGCTCGAGGATCAGGGCTTCGATCTGCTTCGCTTTTTCATTCCACTTCTGTGGAACAAATTCGAGAAGTAGTTCCTGAACAGGACCCTGCCATTCTGGAAATTTTAGCTCCACATCGTTCATTGAGAATCCCTCGGCGCTTTCCTTGGGAAAGGCAGTCCAGTGCCGTCCCCGCCATTGAACTTAACGACCAACCTAGCCTCGGTTTTTTGGTTCAACAGGAGGTATTCGCCGGTTGCGCCCCCGGCTGTCTGCCGGACATGATTATCAGCTTCTTCAAGAGTTGTCGCAGACCCAACCCAGAGCACGCCGCTCCCCTGTACTTGAAAAATATCGAACGAAGGAGTTTTCATCTTAACCTCTCTTTCAGATCATTCATCGACGGCGGTTTTTGCTAAAGGAGCTTCTTCCAATTCTTTGTTCTCTGGGCCCGCTCGTTCTGCTGCCTGTTTCTGCTTAAGTTCTTCCTCAAGAATTTTTTTGGCATATGCCAGCGGAACTTGCTCGAAGTGTGCCCGTTGACTGAGCATCACAATTCTCCTTCCAGCATTTCGACGCTAACAGGCCTGAAGTCATACGGGTTAGATCCTTACGAACTCTGCCCCCGGCTTTAGCAGAGCTAAAAGCCGCGTCTTAGCGTGACCCTGTCTTCCTCTACCGCCCAGAGTTTTCCCCGGACGGTAGCTCTACGCGCCCATATTTTTAGCTGTACGTTTTTTTACGATTTGCTACGAAAGCGCCTCGGCTCGATAGAGGATTGTCTCGCGGGGAGGATATGCGAACACGGGCGGGCAAGAAGACAGCAATGCACTTCAAAACGATGATCCAGGCGGATGTGCCGCAGGGGCGCAACGGAAAACATAAATTGATTGTCACTACAATTCTCAAGGACCTTACGCGATTGAATGACGGCGCTGCGATCAAGGTGCCTTTGGCTGAATTGGCTGCTTCAAAAGAGAAGATACGCTCCGCGCTCAATCGAGCCACTCGAAAAGCCGGACTTAAAGTTGCCACCGCAACCGACGCTTCTTTTTTGTACATCTGGAATGTGGGTGAATGAGCAGATAGTTCGGCGTTAATGGAGGAATGTTCTGTCATTACTTCGCGTGCTCCGCGTACTTGGTGAGTCCTTTTAAAACAGGACATCTTCTGCAGCCAACTCATACGTTCATGGCGAAGACTTTCGGTCAGCGGCAGGTCAAGGCAGAAGCTTCAGTCCACAAAATCGAGGGTCATGCCCTCGTGTCTATACAGGAATCCTACGAACTGCCCAAAGTTTGGAGAGGTCACATTGTTGTAGACAGTATTGTAATTACCATGATTGGTGATGTTCAGCGAGTAGGCCCCGAGCCGAAAGTGATGTCCTTTTCCGCCTTTTCCTTTGATGAACGGTACCCGAAACGTGCGATACGCCTTGAGGTCCAGCGAGAAAAACTCAGGGAAACGCTGCCCATTCGGCGTGCCTACATATTGCTGGGTGACATTCACGGGCGAATACGGGAAGCCGGAGTGAAAGTCTACCAGGGGGCTGAAGGTGATTTTCCATGGCAACGCGAAAATCCCCCACGCAATCACGCGATTCGGAATATCGGAGGACAAAATGCCGTAAACGTCCGGCCGAATCACCGGAGCGGCAAAGGGTATCATCACGCTGGAAAGATTGTTCAGGTCTCCGCGTGCCTGGCTCCAGATGTAAGAGGCTTTCACCTGGTCGCTGATGCGAAACTTGAAGTTCACCGACGTTTCCAACTCGCGGTACATGGAAGAGCCGGTGTTCGTAAGGGCCATAAAAGATTGGTCACCAACTGCTGCCGCAGTGAAGGGCTGCACTTCGAACAGATAGGTCGTGTGGCTGTTCAGGTAGCTGAGTTCGAGCTGCACATTCTTGCGGAGTTCCCGTACCATGCCGGCATTCCAGGTAAAGTTGCGAGGCGTGGTACCCGGCTGCGTGGGCAACAAGGCAGAAACCAACGGATTCAAGCCGGCCGTGTAGACGTTGATGTAGGTGACTGGAGGAGTAGTCGGCACGCCCGCGGTTCCGAACTCGGTGATCGTGCGGGTGGGGTTGGCCGACCAATTCTCCGCAAGCAGGGGTAATACTCCATAAAATATTCCGGCCCCGGCGCGAATCACGGTCTTCTCCTCTTTACCCGGTGAATACGCTAATCCCACGCGAGGTGCCAACGCAGCGGGCCAGCCAGTAGTTTCGGCGCTCAAACGTAACCCGAGGTCGGCGCTGAAGTGCGAAGTGAGCAGCCAGTGATCCTGCACGAACTCGGCAAAAATGCTATCGGACGGAGTCTGAGCGGAAACCAAACCGAAATCGATGGTTTGGGCGATCAAATCATCCGGTCCCAGGATCTGAATGGGATGCGATTCGGTGGTTCCGAAGTAGCTGCGCCAGTCAATATCTGCTCCCACGCGGATTTCATGTGATCCGAGCCACTGCTTCTTCGCGAATTCATAATCTGTCAGAAACTGAAATTCTTTGCCGCGCCGGGACCACGCATTGAAGTAATTGCCGCCCCACCCTTGGGGAGTGATAAGCATCTCCGCATTGCCCTGCCCCTGCGCATTGCTGTCAAATCGCGTATATTGGGCCACCGTCGAAAGAACGCTTCCAGACTGGAATTCGTACCGATCAGACAGGGCTATGGCCACACCACTTTGATTCAAATTGTTAGACGCGGGCTCGGGAACCAAGGCGCTGATGTCAATGTGATTTGTTCGCAGTGGAAACGCATTCACCGTGAGCGTCAGAATGTGGTTCTTGGCGAGGATTGCCTCCACGGTTGTAAAGGAACTAAATCCTTGACGCTTGCTGATGTCGTTCGGCCACGGCAAACCTTCCACGGTCGTCTTTTTCATTTCGTACTGGAATGATTCCGAGAGCAGCAATTTGTGTGGAATTAAAGGGACGTCGAACGAAATTGCAGGCGTGGCCCCACCAAGTCCCGCCATATGCCCGTTCTTCCCCAAAACCGTGATTCCGAGTCTGTTTAGATTGACGTCGAAGCCGTCGGACGGAGGTTTCGTTTCAATGGTGGTCAATCCTCCCGAAAAACTCCCCAGACTCGCATCGTACGGTGTCTTGTAGACTGCAAAGGACTCGACCGCGTCGGTTGGCACGCTGATCCCGAAGCTTCCCGTCACTGGGTCGGTGTTACGCGTCGAATTAATAATGAGAAGGCTCTGATTTTCGTCGGAGCCTTTGAAGACCAGCTTGCTGTCGAGTGTCTGCACGACCCCTGGAGTCAGGGGAATCACTTCCTTCACTTTTTCTTGCGAGGTTGGCAGCGTAATCAACTGCGTATTCGTCACGACGGCGACGGGCGCCGATGAGCTTTCCGTAGAGATGATCGTCGCCAATCCACTTACCTCGACCTTTTGCGAGACTACCTCCAGTTCCATGCTGAAATTCTGTGCCTTCTGCTCTCCCCGATTCAGCACGGTCGACATTACTATCGCTTTGAATCCTTCCGCACTGACAGAAATCGAGTAGGCCGCTGGCGCGAGACCGAGGAATTCATAATGGCCGTTTTCGTCCGTTTCCGCTGTGAGTGGTTCTCCTGCGGGTGGAGTCCGCGAGAGCTTGACGATAACTCCCGCGAGCGCGGAGCCATCCTGTGCGGCGGTGACCGTCCCTTGGATCGCTGACGCCTGACCTTTGTCGGTCTTGGGCGGTGTTTTCTGGGCGAACGTGGAAAAGGCCGAGAATAAGAGGACACTTGCCACCGCCAAGCGCACAAGCCATCGGCAGGCGATATTCAAAGCGAAGCGGCGCGTGCGCGGAATCTTCGCGGAGCAGCCGAGATTTGGAGACAGATTCATCGTTCGCCCAGGCAAACGTTCGAATTGAAAGTCCGTGTATACATTCTTTTTTGTGGCACAACCGCCCCTGCCATGACTTAGCCTGGGCGGTGGACCTCGGCTCTCGACCTTGCCTGAACAATCATCGGCCGGCCAAATCCGGGTAGGATATGACCGCGGCCCGCCATGTCAGGAACTCGGCTGGGGGAGCAGGAACAATTTCACGACATGGCCGAGGGAGCCCTTTCAAAGTCTTGTGAATTTCGTGAAGGCGCTTTTTGTCGGAAGGAGCAGCTTCAAAGGAATCGCCCAAAAGATTCCCCGTGCTTCCGTTTGTCTTGGCGGTACGCTCAAAAAGCTCCGCATATGCTTGCGGTGAATAACCAGCAGCGGCCGCGGTTTGGAGCGCAACGCGATCCGCGTCACACTGATGGATTTCTTCCCGCCGCTGAATTACCTGAGCAGCCTTCACGTAGGCCTTCTTATCCCCATCGATGTTGGCCAACATGCGCATCAATTTATCGGAAATGTCCTTCCGATCGGTGACGGTGTTAGCGCCGAGCAGTTCGTGAAACAGCTCGGTCACGATGATGGCGTTCTGGTGCGTGACGATGTGGCCCATTTCGTGGCCCATCAGCCCAGCAAGTTCGTCGTCGTTGTTGAGCATAGTCACCATTTTTCGCGTGATATAGATTCGCTCGGGACCCGTGCTGAACGAGTCCGCTTCCGGGATGTCGATCAGGATCACGCGAACCCGCGCCTGGTCTGGCGGGAATTGGGCGAGGACACGACCGGCGACAGTATTAAGATGGGACGCGAGTGCGTCATCATGAACGATGGAGTAATTGGCTTCCACCCATTCCGCTTCGACATCACCAAGAGCTCGTTCCTGCTGAGGGTCGAAGATTTGAGGGGCCGATGGCATTCTCAGCACCGGAGCGACCGAGCACGGCTGTTGTGCTCGAAGCGCGCCCGCAACGAGAACGAGGAGGGCCAACAGGGAGGCGGTAAAGTGGGTAGGTAAGTGCATATGGGTTATCCACAGGGATGGTCTCCGCAGCGACCCGAAGAAAGTAGAACCCGGTGCTTTATCCTCCCGTCTGCTGTCACTCAATCCGGCCGCTCGATTCACACGCGTCCACCTAGGACTGTTTGTTCTTTTCAACGCCAATCAATCGAAGCGCGCGAGCGTCATTGCTGCGGGGCAAGACATGCATTCAGGCACCCGGGCAACGTCAGGCTCGCAATAGGGCATGGCGTTGGGAGTCTGGGCCGCTCTTAGAGCTAGGAAAGCCTTCTCATGGAAAGGATGGCGCCCCTCCGATTGCGGTGTATGTGACCTAGCTCACGTTGCGGGGAGTACTATCTTGGGCACTCTTTCCGTATGAGCCGGCCACAATTTTGGGTAGAATTTGCCAGGTCGTCTTCCAAAACGGCTAGACGAATGCCCGTCTGGGTAGTGAAGATCGGGATTCCGGGTGTGCATTGGATTGACAGGTTGTGTGCTTTTTCGCCGCGATTCTAGTGTTTTTGATTGCCGCCGCCGTGTCCAGAGGTCCATGGCCTGACATACAAATCTTCCAAGCCGACCTTTCGCCAGGCAGGTTCAAGAAACTCGGGTGATTCGGCATGAATGAGGGCGCTTGCGCACCGGTTCTTGCCAAACAACGGTAAGTTCGTTCGCCGTCCGTTTTTGATGCACTCAAAAATCTGGAGGTTCCGCTCGACGAGACTTCCCCCACAATCGAATATTGCCCGATCCACGCCCAATAAGCCGCTACGCTGAAGCCCATCACGGCGACTTTACTTCCAGGTGAAACTCCGTTTCTCTGAAGGTCGTAAACCCAGATTCCCTTGTGACAGCCTCAAGGTTGCCCGCCCTGCAGAATAAGGATAGAAAAGTTGCATCGAAGAAGCTCAGGCGAATATGCCTCACCCAAATTCGGGGCCGAGAATCGCGAACAGAGAGGCGGGCTTACCGGGATAGGCATTTGGGCCTCTCACCATGCGCGTGAGTGGGCGCGAAGAAACAAAACCGCAGGCGCGCAAGAGGTCGACGGCAACAGGATTCGCGGTCAGGCAGTCGACAATGAGGGTTTCTCGCGAGGAGCGCCCCAGGAACTGTTGAAGAAGTTGTTCAGCAGCCAGCCGGCTGTTTGCCATCCAGGGGCCGAGATGATCCGCGAACAGGCCACGACGCCCAAAGGCGTACCCTTGCGGAGAACCATTGCTCCAAATCGCCATGGCAAAATCCGGGCATTCGTCGCGCAAGGAGCGGAGCAAGAAGCTGCGATCCGCGCCGAACACACTTTGATCCGCTGTAAGAATCGACTCAAATTGGGCACCGGTTGGTGGAGGATACCCGGAGTGCGCGCCTGCTACGACGGTACCGGGAGGCCTCCTCAGAATCCATCGCTCAAGTTCGAATTCACGGACAAATCCGAGCTTTGCGTAGAGCGGCTGACCCTGAGGAGTAGCATCCAGCTTCATAGTCGGTTCTTTTGAGTGGTCGAGATACTCCATGGTTCGATTCAGTAATTGCGTTCCAATTCCGCGATTACGATGATCAGAATCCACCAGCACCATGCCAATCCAGGCGAAACGATTCTGATAGGAGATGGTGGTTGCCGTGCCGACAACGCGCCCGTCAATTTCAGCAACAAAACATCCGTCCGAGCTTGTGTCGAGAAAGCGATGCCAGTCGGCGGCGGTTTGATTCCAACCAGCAAGCGTGTTTAGGCGTAAACCTGCAGGAACATCCAGTTTCGTCATGACGCGAAGGTGCATGTGGGAGATGACCGGAAGGATTGTAATCCGCGCGAAAGTATATGCGAAACTCTGAGACGGCCGGTAACTAATTCGAGTACAATCACGCGTCAATATGCCTACGCGCCGTTGGGGTAGAGAAGTAGCCATGCCTAACGATCCAGCTTCCATCCGAGACGTGGTGCAATTGGAGGAACTGCTCAGCGAACCCACCGAAGGGGTGATCCGCACCATGGGCAGCTTGGAAGGGGATGTTGTGGTGCTGGGTGTGGGCGGGAAAATGGGGCCAACACTTGCTCGAATGGCGAAAAGGGCTTGCGGTAAAGCCGGAGTGAAGCGTCGCGTCATCGGGGTGTCTCGATTTTCATCCTCCGAACTGGATCGGCAACTGCAAGATTGGGGCGTCGAGACGGTACGCTGCGATTTGCTGGATCCTCGCTCACTCGCGACACTTCCGGATGCAGCCAACGTCGTTTTCATGGCGGGAATGAAATTTGGGTCGACGGGACAGGAATGGCTCACTTGGGCAATGAATGCGTTCTTGCCTGGGCTTATCGGGGAACGATATCGAGACAGCAGGATAGCGGTGTTTTCGACGGGCAATGTTTATGGACTCTCCCCAATTCGCAACGGCGGGTCGTTCGAGGAGGATACGCTAAATCCTTCAGGTGAATATGCGATGAGCTGCGTTGGACGTGAGCGTATCTTCGAACACTTCAGCCGGATCTACAATACCAAGATGACCATGATTCGGCTGAATTACGCGACGGAGCTTCGCTATGGCGTGTTGCTGGACATCGCGCAACGTGTGAACTCTGGGCAAGCGGTGCCGCTCTCGATGGGGTATCTGAACACGATCTGGCAGGGGGACGCTTCAGCCATGAGCCTGGAGTCGCTCGGTTGCGCGACATCCCCTCCAAACGTGATTAACATTACCGGTCCGGATATTCTCAGCGTACGCTGGGCTGCTGAGGAATTTGGGAAAAGGCTAAGCAAGCCAGTTCAATTTGCGGGGCAGGAATCAACTGACGCTCTTCTGAGCAATGCGCAGAAGGCGTATCAACTCTTCGGCCGTCCCCGCGTAGGTGTGCAGAAGATAATGGACTGGACAGCGGACTGGGTCAGAAAAGGCGGGACTACTATAAGCAAGCCTACTCACTTTGAGGATCGTGCCGGACGCTTTTGAATGACGGCACCATCCGGAGGCCGCGCTACACAAATGGTCCCAAAAATGGACCCAAGGATTCAAAAAGTCTTGAATGCGGGAACAGTGATTCCGGCGCACCCGCTCGCGCTGAATTTAGCCCGCCGATTGGATGAGCGACGGCAGCGCGCGCTCACTCGCTATTATGTAGCGACCGGAGCGGGTGGCTTGGCCGTCGGCGTACATACGACACAGTTTGCGATTCGCGATCCCCGAATTGGGTTGTTTGAGCCCGTATTGAGGTTGGCTGCGGAAGAGATGGACCGCGCTGACAGCGTTCGAAATGAGCCGCTGGTGCGGGTCGGCGGGATTTGCGGGAAAACGATTCAGGCACTAGAGGAGGCCCGATTGCTCAAGGAGTTGAGATACAGTGCCGGACTTTTGAGTTTAGCGGCAATGGGGGATTTGGACGATGATGCGTTGATCGTCCATTGCCGGGAGGTTGCGGAAATTCTGCCAATCATTGGCTTCTACTTACAGCCAGCCGTCGGCGGTCGCGTGCTTTCCTATAGATTTTGGCGGAGGTTTGCGGAGATTGAGAACGTAGTTGCGATAAAGATCGCGCCGTTCAATCGATACCATACCCTGGATGTCGTGCGGGCTGTCGCGGAGTCTGGCCGAGAGATCGCCTTGTATACGGGCAACGATGACAATATCGTGATGGACCTTGTCACTCCCTACGTTTTCAAGATCAATGGGGAAATCCGGGAGTACCGGATCGTGGGCGGCTTGTTGGGTCACTGGGCTGTTTGGACGAAACGTGCCGTTGAATTTCTGAAGGAGTGCCACCAGATGACCATCGGAGGCCAGCCAGTGCCGAAAAGCATCTTGCAGAAGAACGTGGAGGTGACTGATTGCAATGCAGCATTTTTCGATACGGCAAACCATTTCGCTGGCTGCATTGCCGGCTTGCATGAGGTGCTGCGCCGACAGGGTCTCCTGGAGGGCATTTGGTGTTTGAATCCCAACGAAACTCTCAGCCCGGGGCAGCATGAGGAGATTGAGAGAGTCTGTCACGCCTATCCTGATTTGAATGATGATGGATTTGTTCGCGAAGGCCTGGATACCTGGCTGAAGACTTAGCTGGAACAGAACACCTCAGAAATCTGCCGAGCAGTGGTGTGGAGGCGTTCACAACGTGGGGTGAAGCGGGCTCAGCCAATGTTGTTCCGTGCTCTCCGGAAAACCCGCAGGCCACAGATCTTGAAGTCCGGGTCCAAGCCGGATGTGCCTCTGTGCGGAACTCTGCGCACCTAGACGACCGAGGTCACATAATGAGATTGACTAGTGCTAAAGTGGAACCAGATGCAGATTTCCGCGGATGTCATGATGATTACGATTTCCAAAGAAAATTATCTCAAAGCAATCGCAGAGGCCGAGGCGGAAGGCAATACCGTGATTTCTGCACTCCTTGCCCATTGGCTTTCGGTTACGCCACCTGCCGTCACCGCTGCCCTCAAGCGACTGAGAAGAGACGGTCTGGTTACCATTAATAAAGATGGTGGAATTCAGCTGACTTCCGAGGGACGCAAGGTTGCGGAGCGGACTATTCTTCGCCACCATCTGATCGAGCGCATGCTCTTCGAGATTTTTGGGATGGGCTGGTTTGAAGTGCACGAGGAAGCGGAGCGTCTGGAGCACGCCGTGTCGCCTGCATTTGAGAAGAAACTCGTCGAGACGCTTGGACATAAGGAAACCTGTCCTCACGGGAACGGGCTGGCGGTGATGAACCCGAAGCAACGGCGCAAGAAGGGCCAGCGCTTACTCAGCGAAGCGGAAGCGGGCTTAACATATCGAGTGTTCAGCGTGTACGAAAGAGACCGCAAGTTGCTGGAATTCCTGGAAGAAAGAGGAATCCGTCCGGGCACACATTTGAAGGTAGAATCCCGCAACTACGATGGGACTGCCGTTCTCGTGGTAGATAAAAAGCACATCGCCTTGGGGTCTCCGGCCGCGGAAAAGATCTGGGTGGGTCAAGAACGCTAACCGAACTGTTGTTAATCTTAGTTAATAAAATTTGATATACTGTGCTTTATCGTGCGAGAATGCGTCAGCTTGTCCCGCGCACGCCGGGGAAGGGCACCAGAGAACCGAAGAACGCCGCGAAGGAACCGCTTGTGAACTTAGGACCACTGTCCCGGATAAAGCCGCAAGCCGCCCCTCAAGAAGATATCGTTATTACGCATGAGGATGTTGACCGTGCCCACGACCGTGTCCGTGTGTCCGCTGCACGCGGCCAACGGGGTGCCTTCTCCAAGTTCCGCCTGCTGTGGCTGCTTGTCGGACCCGGAATTCTCGTGATGCTTGGAGAGAACGACGGGCCCAGCATGATTTCCTATGCTGCGACGGGCGCACGCTTTGGAATTGGGTTCTTTCTTCCCTTCGTGATTCTTACGTTTTGCATGGCCATCGTCGTACAAGAGATGACCATGCGTCTCGGTTCGGCCACTCATCGGGGCCATGCGGAATTGATCTTTGACCGCTTTGGGCCGTTTTGGGGCTGGTTCTCGATGATCGACCTAGGCATCGGCAATTTCCTGACGCTGATCACGGAGTTTATTGCCATCCGGGCCGGGCTGGGATTTTTTGGCGTGCCTCCATGGGCTGCAGTCGGCAGTGCGCTGGTGTTCTTGTGCTTGGCCGTGATGATGCACCGCTATTGGACCTGGGAACGAACTCTGCTCACAATCGCCGCCTTCAACCTGGTTTTCGTTCCGGTTGCGCTGCTCACCCACCCGAATTGGCATTCTGTCGGGAGCGCACTCGTCACCTGGAAGCCTCTCCCTGGTGGTTTGAGCCAAGACACCCTGATCCTCGTACTTGCGGACATTGGCGCAACTGTGACTCCCTGGATGCTCTTCTTTCAGCAGAGCGCCACAGTGGACAAGGGGCTCACCACAAAAGACATCCACCTGGGCCGCATCGATACAGTAGTCGGGGCTGCGTTGGCCGCGATCGCTGCAGTCGCAACCATCTTGGCAACAGCTCCATTGTTCGCTCACCACATGACTGCCGAGAATTTTCAGGGAGCTGAATTTGCGCAAGCCCTGCAGCCGTTGATCGGACGATTCGGCGCGGCATTGTTTGCACTTGGTATCGTGGAAGCGGGGATGGTTGCGTCTGTTACCATTTCCATTTCCTCCGCTTATGCTTTCGGAGAGGTGGCCCGCAGGCCACATAGCCTGAACCTGCCCGTGGGGCAGGGAAAGGCTTTCTACTCGGTGTTGTTCCTTTGCGCGGCAACTGCAGGAGCCATCGTTTTGATTCCCGGGCTTCCGCTCGTCTATGTGGTCTTACTGGTCAACGTGGTTGCGGTGCTGGCGATGCCGCCTGCGCTTGTGTTCCTGTTCATGCTTGCGAACGATCGCGAAGTCATGGGCGATCTGGTGAGTCCGATGTGGGCGAATGTACTCGCTACCGCCGTCGTTGTTTTTCTGACACTTGCGGGGCTGCTCTTCGGCATCAGTGTGATTGCGCCGAACGCTTTTGTGTTTCTAGGCGGGAAGTAGGTGAAACGTAGTATGCCTTTAAAGGACAAAGGACGCGAATCGATCACCTCCTCCGATCAAGAACTGGTGTTGTCCTCACTCGAACCGGAACAACTCGCCGGACTGAAAAAGCACCTGATTCCGCGGCGTCACCTGAAAGGGCCTGAGAAGTTCGTCATGTGGTCTCTGCGAATCTACCTATTGTTCATGATAGTGGTGGTGATTTACCAAGTGTGGGCTGGCCAGCATTAGTGTTCCGGAGCGTTCCCTTCGACCCTGCAGCGGTTCAGTTCGGCACTCAAAAACCACTCCACAAAGGGCATCCTCTCAGATTGCCTCGCGTTCCCTTTGCTATCTTTCGCTATGGCGTGCATTTTGGATCTTGGCATGACGTCGCAGAGACTTCTGGAAGCGTGTTGGATGGGAGTCCCACGCTCGTTGTGGGGAGAATGACGCGATGCGTGCCCGACTTGACGACTCTCGCAAGGCGAAGCACTGCTGCACACGGTAAAAGGCATTTATCCAGGGCGCCTGGGGTAGCGGCAAAAGCACGGCTCCGGACGGTGGTGTCTGACAATCGCTCCGTGCGATTTCGATACCCCACGCACCGAGATCCGGGCCGGTCAGTTCCCCTAAATCGCTATCTCGCCTCGAGACCAATACCCGTAGTAAGCCTCGATCGGACGCCGATTTCAGTCGCCGACCAAGCGGCATTCGAAATACATCTGCTGCCATCTGAGCTTTTTTCTATTTGAAGTTCCGCCAAACCTTCTGACCAATACCACTCTTTCTCGTGGTCCGGCCTTAAGTATTCAGTTCTATACAGCCTGCTGCGTCATCGGGAGCTTGCCAGGATACAAGCAACTTTACGGTCTCGGGCCGGGGCCTACCGGCACGTGAAACTGAACCACGATCTCGCATCGTGTTTCGACGGGCTTACCATCAACTAACGTAGGTTGATAGTGCCATCGATAAACCGCCTTCACCACGGCCGGCATGAGGTTCTGCGTCCCATGGATGGACCTCACACTCGCGACGCGCCCGTCTTCGGCAACTATCGCCCGGACGTGAACGAAATCCGTGGGGCCAAGTTGAGATGATGAAACCTGCGGATCGATGCGGGAAATCAAATCGCCGACAACCACTTTTTTGTCTCGATGGAAAGGCCAACCAGCGTGTGTTGTGGGAATACGAACCGAACGCTGAATGTGCATCGTAGCCGAGGAAGATTCTAGAATCCGCTCCCCCGGCAAGTTAAAAAAGGATTCTCGATATCCTCTGGGAAGATGGATTTCCATGACCCGACGTCCGGGCGCGTCCATCTGAATGACGAGTGGGTCCGACTTCAGAGGGACCAAAGGGCTGGCCGACCCGAAGTTTCGTTTTGAGGGAGTTGCTACGGAAGACCCGGCGGCTCCGTTGGAAGGCATTGGAATTCGAAACGTTTCCGTTTCAGTTGGCTGACGCGCAAAAGCGGTTGGCCTTTCAGGGGGCGCACCTTCTCTGGCGGACGATCTGGTGGAAGTGCTATTGCTCTCTGGAGCGGCATCGGTTGTCGCGCCAGTCACGGATTGATTGTTTTGCGCGCTGCCCCGGTCGCCAGATTCCACCTGCGTGTTCTCCTGCGCCGGATTGCTTTCCCCTAGTGCCCGTGAAGGGGGAGGGGCACTGACTTGCGAACTCGAGCGCCTATTTTGCCGTGTTTCGACCGCGAATCCTCCCGAGTCTCTATCATCGGTTTGATTGTCCTCTACCTGTGCGGAGTTCCCGAGATCACGTTTGCGGGCGAGAGTACCCGGTTTTGCGGTGTCTCCGCTTAATGGCGGAGCAATGTCGTTGATGGCATCGTGCGCTGCAGTATCAGGATTCGGCAGACTTCGTTGGACGTTCTGATCCGGTGGGGTAACGCCGCCGCTCCCCTCGCGACTTTCGGTGGAACGCGCGAAAGGATTCCCGAGGGCACCATATCTTAACAAAGACACACTGGCAAGACAGACCACGGCCATGAGCAGGGGCCACTTCATCTTGCCCGCAACGGCGGAAGTAGATCGAGTTCGAACCACGCCCGGGAAAGCGTAGGGCGCGACTGCCGGTGGGCTTTGCGGATGTGCCTTCCCGGCAAACGCGGATGTCGCGGTGGAAGTTTTGGCGACGACCCAATGCCGGTTATTTTCCCGTTGCAAAGATGGCGTGGACTCGCGCGCTCCCCACTTGCGGATTTGTTCGCGATCGTGCTCGTTGAGATCTAGCAACTGGATGCCGACTAGCTTGCTAGCTTCGCTTGCCCAAACGACGCGAACGCAGACCTGTATGGGCTTCGGGAGACCGCTGAGCGGGATGGTGATGCGAGCGACAAAATTGCATCTGAGTTCAGCCGGCGCCGATAGTAGCAGACCATTCTCGCTCACATTGATGAGCAGGCCCTCGTTCTTTCCGTCGATCGCAATATAGATCGGTGCCGGCGGGATGATGCGCGAATAGAAGCGGCGTTCGATCGTCGTTGGTATGGCCGGGAGCTGTTGGGCTGTTGTGGACATCTTCCCATCTTCGTCCTGAGCGGCTGATCAGCTGTGGTGACGACCCCGAGGCGCTCAAACTCGGGACGGGCGGAGCTGGACATGGCGGAAGATGGACGCCCGAGGAATACAACACCCGGCGCAACAGAAAGTTCCGGCGCGCTAAAGTTTGACCTTGTACCAGTACGAGGAAAGCTTCGGTGATTCGGCCCTTCGAGGAAAATAGCTGCCAAAGCAGGCATTGGGTCCTAGGTTTTCTGAGTGTGCAATTAGTGCTTTATCGCGAGAGCTACAGAACCGAATTCACCAGCCGTGTTGTAGATCAGTGGACCTACCGGTATCCACCGTATCAGGACCGCTTCGAGCACCAGTAAAATGCATGCAAAACCTCTCGATTCAAAATAGGGACGCTGCTTTCCAAGCCGGACACATCACGGTTGGCTGGAGTGCAGGGATTTGTCAGTAAGGCTGGCGCAAGTAAGGTACTGATGAAGGCTGTAAACGCTCTCCTTCAACGAAAGACTTTCTTTCCCAGAAATAGCAGATCGCAGCGCCTTAGTCAGCTGCAAGGACCAGTCGAGCGAGCATTCATAACCGGTGCCCCGCTCATTTTCTCCCAAGTGACTATGCCTGACCCCGCCCATAGCAGACGATGAACGAATACCGAGATTTTCTGGACTTTTGCAGTTTGTCCTGCTATTAAGTAGCCCAGAGCACGCTTCGATAATCCCCTTCGGGACCTTCCCCGAAACGACTCGCTCTGCCCTCGAAAAGCTCTAATGCAAGAGGATCGGCCAGTACGGTCGGCCACGCCTCAAACCCCTGAGGAAGAGGACTTGTTTTCGTTAGAGGCGTCCGCACTTGAAGCTGCCCCTAATCCCATCATCATGCGCGACAATGAAGAACGAATTATTTATTGGAACAAGGGTGCGGAAAGCGTCTACCTCTGGAAGAAATCTGAGGCGATCGGACAGCGCATTTCTGACCTTTTACCAACCGTATATCCGGAACCATTGGAGAATATCAAGAACCAGCTGATGGCTGTTGGGCAGTGGAGTGGGGAATTGAATCGCGCCAATAAGGGCCGTTCTGAACTCCTCATTGCGAGTTCGTGGGCGTTGCGGCGGGCTCATCCCCAGGGCTTCATCATCCTTGAAATCGACTATGACGTCACCGAACAGCGGAAAGTCGAAAAACGTTTGCGTGAGAGGGAGGACCTTTACCGCGATTTGGTCGAACATTCCTCCGACCTGATCTGCACCCACAATCTGGAGGGGCGCCTCCTGTTCGTCAACGAGCTGCCTGCCAAAGTTCTTGGATATACCCGGGAGGAAATGCTGAATAAGCCCATGCGAGATTTTCTGCTTCCAGAGGCACGCACTCAATTCGATGAGTCTCTTTTAACTATTCAAAAAGAAGGATTTGTGAAGGGTTTGATGGTGGTTCTGACCAAAGCTGGAGAGCGGAGAATCTGGGAATATCACAATACACTCCGGTCCGAGGGCCGCAGCATCCCCATCGTGCGAGGGATTGCCCACGACGTAACCGAACAAAGACGCCTGGGGAGGGCACTCCGTGAATCCGAAGAAAAGTTCGCAAAAGCGTTTCATGCCTCGCCCGTGGAGATGGCCATTATAACATTGCAGCAGGGACTGTTTCTCGACGTTAATGAAGCATTTGAGCGAAACAACGGATTCTCCCGGGACGATCTCATCGGCCACACATCCGTTGAACTCGGGGTGTGGGACGATCCGCAGGAAAGAGCAGCGGTCATTAAGGAAATTGAAAAGCAGGGCAGACTTCGAGACCGTGAAATCAGGCTTCGGACAAGGGCGGGCGACACAAGAATTAAACGTTGTTCCGCGGAGCAAGTCGAGATTAGTGGCATGCCATGTCTGCTCTCAGTCTTCGAAGACATGACGGAGCGCAAGAGGACCGAGCAAGAACTGCGACAGCTTTCGGCTCGCTTACTTCGTGTGCACGACGATGAGCGACGGAAATTTGCAAGAGAGCTGCACGACTCCACGGGACAGAATCTCGTCGCATTGGAAACTGATCTGGGATTGCTGCGGAATTCCCTTCCCAAGTCCGCAAGAAAACTACGCACATTGGCAATGAGGTGTCAGAAGTTGGCCAACGCGTGCACCCGCGAAGCTCGCACACTTGCCTTTTTGTTGCATCCGCCCCTGCTGGAGGAAGGCGGGCTGCCTGATGCCGTTCGTCACTTCACTGACGGTTTCACGAAGCGAACTGGAATCCGGGTGAATCTTGAAGTACCTCCGAATTTCGGGAGGATGAAGAAGGATGTCGAACTGGCTCTGTTCAAAGTAGTTCAAGAGAGTCTCACAAACATCCACAAGCATTCCGGGAGTCCCGGAGCCGAGATTCTGCTCGAACGGAGCGCGGATCATGTGATTGTGCAGGTTCAAGACGCTGGTCGAGGAGTATCGGGCACGAATCCCGAACCTAGCCTTGAGGTGGCATTTCCAGTTGGTGTCGGTATCGCCAGCATGAAGGAGCGAGTGAACCTCATCGGAGGCCGCCTGGAGATCATCTCCCGGACGAGTGGAACAACCGTACGGGCAACAATCAGCGGGGGACTTGAGAGAGACGACCAAGATTCAACTTTGAGTCGCTGACGCGATCGATCGACTGAAGGCGGGTGGTTGCTTCGCATGCTAGCCAAATTCCGCGCTTCGTCATGGTCATTTTTTGGGACGAGGAGCTGGCAAGAATCTGAACCGGCTCTAACTCGTTCAGCCCTCCCCAAGCCAAGGCAGCGAAGATCATGATGGCTTAAAGTACCTTAGTTTCAACCTCCGCGATAAAACAGAACCTTAACTCTCGGGTACTGAGTCGGGCTGCGAAAAAACTCCATCGAAAAATACAGGCTTGGACAGTACGCCGCCCGGATCGCTTGATGGAAGCAAATGGAAAGGCGGGGCGAAAAATCTGACGGGAGGGGGAGAGTTTTTGCATGAATTCTTCCTGAGTTTTTCTATACGAATTTGGAGGAAATCGAGGGGAG
Source organism: Candidatus Acidiferrales bacterium (assembly GCA_963709675.1). Classification (GTDB taxonomy): domain Bacteria; phylum Acidobacteriota; class Terriglobia; order Acidiferrales; family UBA7541; genus Acidiferrum. The sequence goes on along the minus strand of CAVPWW010000006.1, from coordinate 82,043 downwards.
AATAGACGCGGATACGAGGAGCGGCCCCGAATAGGGTTAAGCCTTTTGAAATCAATGGTGCCGGCGGGGGGAATCGGACTCATGGAATGCTTCGATATGCTGCAAGTTACTAATTATGTGTGGTTCTAGGACCGCCAAAAACGCTAGGAAAGCCTGGATTGGGCACGTATGGGGCACGTGACTTTTAAGGGCCACAAAATCATAGCGGTTAAATGGTGCCTATCACCAGCCCCGCAGGCATGGCAGACCATTTCGCCCCGCGTGGTGAAGCTGTTTGGACAAGAATTTTCCAGTTCCCACTCACTAATCGTAAACTCTCGGGTTCCAGCGTCGGGTCTGTTGTATCATACAGTTTTGGAATGCTGATCCACTCGCTTCTCCCCAATTCTTTTGTGCATCAACAGAAGGAAAGTCCGAATCATGTTTGAACAAGCCTTTAAGAACATTGACGATATCCTGCGGAAAGAGGCCGGTTGCACCACTGAACTGGACTACACAGAACAGACCTCGTGGCTCCTCTTTCTAAAATATCTGGATGGGCTGGAGCAGGACAGAGCGGATGAAGCGGCTCTGGAGGGAAAGAAGTACACATTCCTCCTAGACAAGCCCTACCGGTGGAGCGAATGGGCCGCGCCGAAGGATAAGAACGGCCAGATTGACCACAACAAGGCGAAGACCGGGGATGATCTGCGCGAATTTGTGAACGGAAAGCTGTTTCCCTATTTGCACGCGTTCAAGCAGAAGGCCAGCGGACCAAACACGATTGAATACAAAATCAGCGAGATCTTTGGCGAAATCAAGAACAAGATCCAAAGCGGCTACAACCTCCGCGAGATCATCGACCACATCGACGAATTGCGCTTCCGCTCGCAGACCGAGAAGCACGAACTCTCTCACCTTTATGAAGCCAAGATCAAGAACATGGGGAACGCGGGGCGGAATGGCGGGGAGTATTACACGCCGCGACCTCTGATTCGCGCCATTGTCCAGGTGGTGAAGCCCCAGATTGGGGAAAGAATTTACGACGGTGCCTGCGGTTCGGCAGGTTTTTTATGCGAGTCATTTGATTACATAAAAGCGAACAAAACTCTCTCCACCAAGGATCTAAAGACACTGCAGGAACGCACCTTCTATGGCAAGGAAAAGAAGTCGCTTGCCTATGTCATCGCGATCATGAACATGATACTGCACGGCATCGACGCTCCGAACATCGTGCATACCAACACGCTCACTGAGAACCTTGCGGACATTCAGGAAAAGGACCGGTACGACTTGGTTATGGCGAATCCGCCCTTTGGCGGCCAAGAGCGCAAGGAAGTGCAGCAGAATTTCCCCATCCGTACCGGAGAGACTGCTTTCCTGTTTCTACAGCACTTCATCAAAATTCTTAAAGCTGGTGGACGCGGCGGAGTCGTCATTAAGAACACGTTCTTATCGAATGCGGATAACGCCTCGGTGAGCCTGCGAAAATTCTTGCTCGAAAGCTGCAGCCTACACACGGTGCTCGATTGTCCGGCTGGGACATTTCAAGGCGCGGGAGTGAAGACGGTGGTGCTCTTTTTTGAAAAAGGGACGAAGACGCGCAAAGTCTGGTTCTACCAACTCGATCCTGGCCGTAATCTTGGCAAGACGAATCCGCTGAACGACGAGGACCTGGCCGAGTTTGTGAAGCTGCAGGAGACGTTTGCTGACTCCCCGAAGTCGTGGAGCGTAGACGCGAAGGGCATCGATCAGGATATATTTGACCTGAGTGTCAAAAATCCCAATGGCGGCGAGGCGGTGGTCCACCGCAGTGCGAAATACATCTTGGATGAAATCGCGGCACTGGACGCGGAGAGCGCTGAAGTATTGCAAACAATCAAAAGGTTGCTATGAAGTCCGGCTGGGAGACAAAACAGCTCTGCGACATCGCTCAAGTCAAGGGCGGGAAGCGCGTTCCTAAAGGTTACAAATTACAGAACGAACCAACGGACCATCCTTACCTTACTGTTTCGGATTTCGGTGAGGATGGGACGATCGATCTCTCGAATCTTCGGTACATCAACGACAAGGTGTTCTCTGAAATTGCCCAGTACACAATTTCTTCTGAGGACCTTTACCTGAGTATTGCAGGCACCATCGGCAAGACAGGCTCTGTTCCAGTGGAGCTGTCCGGGGCAAACCTAACCGAAAACGCTTGCAAACTGGTGTTCAATCCCGGCGTCTGCAAGGAGTTCGTTTATTATTTTACGCAGAGTGCAGACTTTATGCGCCAGGCAGGACTAAACACGCGGGTCGCTGCTCAACCTAAGCTTGCACTGGAAAGACTAAAGACTATCACTCTCCCTGTCCCGTGTGCGCAGGAGCAGAAGCGAATCGTGGGGATACTGGACGAAGCGTTTGAGGGGATCGAGAAAGCCAGAGGGAACGCGCAAAAGAACTTGCAAAACGTGCGTGATTTGTTTGAAAGCCACCTGGAAGCCGTATTCCAACAGCGCAGTCAGGAACCAGTTGTTCCGATCGCTGACGTTGCCGAAGTGTTCGACGGCCCCCATGCGACCCCCAAAACAGTTGACTCCGGACCCGTATTCTTGGGGATAGGCGCACTCCAGGATGGGACCGTCAATCTAGAGGAAACGCGACATGTCACGCTGCACGATTATCGGAAGTGGACTCGTCGGGTGAGGCCGCAGCCAAATGATGTTGTGTTCTCCTATGAAACACGTCTCGGTCAAGCAGCCATCATCCCTGAGGGCCTAGAGTGTTGCCTTGGTCGACGCATGGGACTTGTTCGCTTGGACCAGAGGAGAGTGGATCCCCGATTTTTCATGTATCAATACATCTCTCCGCCATTCCGTCGATTTCTTGTCGGCAGGACAGTTCGGGGCGCGACGGTCGATCGCATCTCGATAAGGGAGTTTCCGACTTTTCCGGTTGCTATCCCGCCTCTCGCTGAGCAAAAACGCGTAGCCAATTTGTTTGAAACGCTTCGGGGGCAAACTGAGCGGTTAGGATCCATTTACCAGCAGAAGCTCGCTGCGCTGGAGGAATTGAAGAAGTCACTGCTGCACCAAGCGTTCATTGGAGCACTCTAGGGCTCAGTCATGAACGAAGCCGAGACTAAAATCATGCAGCTTGAACCGAAGCATATCGAAGCCTTGGAAAAAGCTGAGAGGCGGATGTTTCACTCGGATTTCTGCCCCTACCTGGAATTGAAGGCATTATTGCCAAATTGCACTTCTGAAGCTCGCGCCCAGTTTTGTTTCCTTTACACCAGATTCTACGGCCTCAATGTGGGTGGTCTTACTAACAGCTTCAAAGAGAGATACTTTGAGATCTTATTCAGCGGAAATGTGATCCTGAATGGGCAGCCTGATTATGCGGGAATCTTACATGAGCTCAGCGGGATCGAGCGGAAAAAGGGTGGCTGGGCGATGCCTTTCTCGTTTGTCTCAAAACTCGTCGCAATGCGTTCTGAAAGCAGTCCGATTTATGACAGACACGTGCTCGCTTTCTTTGGGAGGAAAGCGCCTGCGGCGACGGTTGAGAAAACCATGAGAATTGAGTGGTATGTGGGCTTCCTCAATGATGTCAGTCGCGCCTACGCAGGATGGGCCAATGCTTCGATGGTTAAGCAGATATTGGAACGGCTTAAAGCTCGTGATAACAGGTTGCGGAACTGCCACGACTTTCGCCTTTTGGACTTCTTGGTTTGGAAAGTTGGCAGCGGGAAGCTCCTTACGTGAGCCCCGAGAACGATAGATGAACGAAGCAGAAACCAGAGCCGAACATATTGATCCTGCGCTGAAAGCGGCAGGCTGGGGCGTGACCGAGGGCAGCCGTATTCTGCGCGAGTATGCCATCACCCTTGGCCGCATCGAAGGTCAGGGGCGGCGCGGGAAGCCGCTCACTGCCGATTACGTGTTGGTTTATCGCAACCACAAGCTGGCTGTTATTGAGGCAAAGGCGTGGGGCGAAGAGCTTACTGAAGGCGTGGCGCAGGCGAAAAATTACGCAGGGAAACTCGCGATTCGTTATACCTATTCCACCAACGGCCGAGGCATTTACGGCATCGACATGACGGAGGGGACGGAAGGTGAGGTGCCGAAGTACCCGACACCGGATGAACTCTGGAGTTTGACCTTCGCCGAACCAAATGCGTGGCGAGATCATTTTGCCGCCGTGCCCTTCGAGGACAAGGGCGGCTATTTTCAGGGACGCTACTACCAGGACCTGGCGATTCAACAAGTGATGGAGGCAATCGCAGCCGAGAAACCCCGCATCTTACTGACCCTCGCCACAGGTACAGGGAAGACCTTTATTGCGTTTCAGATCGCATGGAAACTATTTCACAGTCGCTGGAATTTGAGCCGAGAGCCCACGCGCCGTCCGCGCATTCTGTTTCTTGCCGACAGGAACATCCTGGCTGACCAGGCGTACAATGCATTCTCCGCCTTTCCAGAAGATGCACTGGCACGCATCGAACCGGGAGAGATCCGCAAAAAGGGCAAGGTGCCCAAGAACGCCAGCCTGTTTTTCACGATCTTCCAAACGTTCATGAGCGGACCACCAAAGGACAGGCAGCCGTCCCCCTATTTCGGCGAGTATCCACCGGATTTCTTCGACTTCATTGTGATTGACGAGTGTCATCGAGGCGGGGCGAACGACGAGAGCAACTGGCGGGGGATTCTGGAGTACTTCGCGCCGGCGGTGCAACTTGGTATGACCGCCACCCCCAAGCGCAAGGACAACGTAGACACGTATGCCTATTTCGGGGACTCGGTCTATATCTACTCGCTGAAAGATGGCATCAACGATGGGTTCCTTACGCCCTTCAAGGTGAAGCAGATTTCCACGACGTTGGATGAGTATGTCTATACGCCGGACGACAAGTTGATCGAAGGTCAAATCGAAACCGGCAAACTCTACACGGAGCCCGACTTCAACAAGATCATCGAGATCAAAGAACGCGAGGCGCACCGCGTGAAGATCTTTATGGAGGACATCAACCAGAACGAAAAGACGCTGGTCTTCTGCGCCACCCAAGACCATGCGCTGGCAGTGCGCGACTTGATCAACCAGATGAAGACGAGCAAGGACCCAAACTACTGCCAGCGGGTGACGGCGAACGACGGTGCGCTTGGGGATGAACACCTGCGGGAATTCCAGGATAACGAGAAGAGCATTCCGACGATCCTGACCACGTCGCAGAAGCTGTCTACGGGCGTGGATGCACGGAATATCCGTAACATTGTGCTGATGCGGCCGATCAATTCAATGATCGAGTTCAAGCAGATCATTGGGCGAGGCACACGTCTCTACGACGGAAAGGATTACTTCACGATTTACGATTTTGTGCAGGCGCACCATCACTTCAACGATCCGGAGTGGGACGGCGAGCCGATTCAGCCGGAGCCGAAAAGGGAACCGGGGATACCTGGCCCACCGCGCGAGCCAAGACCAACTCCCGATCCGTTGCCACGCCAGCAGAAGATCAAAGTGAAGCTTGCTGACGGCAAGGCTCGCGCCATCCAGGACATGATGGTGACCAGCTTCTGGCATCCAGACGGCACGCCGATGTCCTCGCAACAGTTTCTCGAGATTCTTTTTGGCAGGCTGCCAGAGTTCTTTAAGAACGAAGCCGAACTGCGTGCCCTGTGGAGTGCGCCTGACACACGAGCCAAGCTGCTGCAGGGTTTGGCAGAAAAGGGTTTCGGTCTGCACCAGATGGCGGAGATGCAGAGAATCATCAACGCAGAGAAGAGCGATTTATTCGATGTGCTCGCCCATGTTGCCTATGCATTGCCAACGCTGACGCGGGAGGAAAGGGCGACCAGGGCCAAGGTCCGGATCAGATCACAGTTCAACGACAAACAGCAGACATTTCTCGACTTTGTGCTGGCACACTACGTGAAAGAGGGCGTGCAGGAACTGAACCAGGAAAAGCTGACGCCTCTGCTGCGACTCAGGTATCACGACTCAATCGCGGACGCCGTGACCGATCTGGGCAGGCCGGAAGAGATCGGAAGGGTGTTCTCAGGCTTTCAGAAGTATCTATATCAAGAGGCGGCGTAGCGTTGTTGAATGAGCTTTTTCGGCTACTTACTGGGAGGAAACTTGATGTCTTGTTGTTTTCCAACCCAGGGGTCTATCAGGCCAGCAGCTCTTTCTTCATTCGTTAGCCGCGCAAAACATGTCGCTAGTTTGATTTTGAATTTCAATCTCCACTCGTCCTCCATCTGCAGCTTCTTGCTCTGCAGGATTCCCGGAAATTCCTTACCGGGTATGCAAAGCGTTTGATTGAAATCGACTACCCATTCTCTGCCGTGCAATAGGGGATTTGGCTCGACATAGAAGAAGTTTATATATCCAGGATCGCTCCCGACTCGGGGATCTTTATTGCTTTTTAGGCTAGCAAAACGTTGGGCATCCGCCAAAATTTGTTTAGGAATTGTTATAAGACGCGCGAGGGCAAACGCCGGCATCACGAGCTGATTGTTCCTAGGTTCTAGATCGCAGCATTGTGATATCACGGCACAAAAAGAAAGACGGACGGGAAGCTGCGCGACGAGCCATTGTGGGTCGTCGCGGTGCGTGTTGGTCAACGGGGAGAGACTCGGAACCGTCTGAGAAGCCACAGAGGACATCCGGCCCAGGATGAAAGTATCCGGCGAACTGAGGCGAGGAAATGGCACACCGTCGAGAATATCGCCCTGGCGCAGACAACTCATGTCCGCGGCCGAGAGAAACATACTTATAGTTCCTCTTCGTCAAAATCTCGGAAAGCCGCAGATTCCGGTACGCGTGCTTGCACGATCGAGTTCAGTAGCATTGCTGTGCTTGGGTCAATAGGCTGCACTACTTGCGCGCCGCTATAGTCGGGCTCCGCCTCGCGCTGGGAAATGAGATGAGCCACAAGCTGTTTATAATGGAGGAGCTGTCTCCGCAAGTCAGCGATCGTCCGCTCATACTCCATAATGACATCAGCTCTAAGCAACTGATATTCCCCAGTCGAATACGACGAATCTATTTCCGATCCAACGAGCAGTGCAGTACCGCCCGACATTGTTGTGTCGAGAAGAAACGAGATTGGGTCGGCATTTCCGGGAGAGTAAGTTCTGTCGGTCGGTATCAACCGGGTGGGTGGACGTGAATTCAAGATTTGCCTCGCATCATCGTCTTACATTCCTCGGTCACGTGATCCAAGAAAAACAGCTGGGCGGAATCATGGTAAGTATCCAACAGCCACGGGATTTCTTTCGGGGTGTGAGATCCAGCACTGTGACAGTCTACGTCCAGCACGTACACTCGTTGCCCCCCCTCAAATGGGGCCAGCAGCGCGCCGCGCAATGTTACTAGGTGTTGGCTCTGTCGCATTCGGACTTCAGTTACAAACTGCTGAACCTCATCTGGACTGATACGGTCGAAGTCAATTAGAGGGCGAACATAACGTAAGAGTTCGGAAGTTTTTCCTGCTCCTGGGATCAGAATGTTGTTTACGTACCTAAGGCCTACTCGCGATAGGGAAGAAACATCGAACTTCCCACAAAATTGACTCGTTTTCTTGATTACCTCTTCCTTAAAATCCTCGAATCGGGTGTACTTCGTGAATGCCACAACAAAATTCTCCTGGGAGATTTTTATTGCTCGCGCCGCATTTGGGTTCTGAAAGACATTTATCGGGGACAATGCTCCGTTGGGTTGGATTAATTGTTCCACAGACAATGCGGGGTACTCATCAACAATCTCGTCCTGAATTTTCCACAGCTCAGCATTCACGCGCAAGCGAGTCGCAAACCGTATTTCAAAAGCTACTTCTCTGATCGGAGGGCGCGGGAATACTTCATCTAGGTCTTTTTGAGGAAGAGGTTTTGTCACGGGACTCATCTCGTGTTCCTGCAAGTCTCCAGGAGCCGAGTGCTGACAAGCCTCACAGTACCATTTGCCAAGTCCGTCCGCAAACACCGAGCTCAGCGTCGCGGCTTTCTTGTAACCAGAGGGTGGAAGTTAGTACCCGGCTTGCCCTTCCGCTAGCTTACCCAGTATATCTCGACGGTAGTGTGGCCGATTGTAAATGCGCTTGAAGATACGAGGACCGGCAAGCGATGAGTCGCCTGACGCGGCTAGACAGGGGCGTCCATGGAATCCCCGATATTGATATTAGGATCCACCCAACGGATCTTCCCACGCGGACAGATGCTTCAAGATTGCCCGTGCGATTATCTCTGGATCTTCGCAGCCGCTAGGAATACCGAGCCCGATGCTTTTATCTTCGGATGGCTCGTGGTGCCAGAAAGAACCACTGGGGCCAAACGGATAGATTATGTGGTCAAGGTTTCGGATGCGGATGTGGATGTATCCAGGGAAAACGTCCTCCGCGTCAATGCCGTGTGACCGCAAAATTTCGCAGACAGGGAAGACGATGCGGCAATCGTACATTTCAATTTCTCTCTGCGTCTTCCTCAATGCCAGGTTGTTTCATCACTCGTTCCTCGAAGAGATCACCAACCGCGTGGAAGTCTTCCGGTTTCATCCCGCGAGACACAACACCTACTTGCTGCGTCCCCACAAGGCAAGTGCACACAATTGCGATGCCTCCGTCTTCCGCAATTACATCAAGGAAGGCTCGCAGAGCCTTTGCCACAGGTGGCGTGAGATGCTTCAAGTCTGTAATCGGGACTTTCACTTTACCCTCCCGAGCGAGTACGGACACCATCTTTCAATTCCGTTCGTGGCAGACTTCTCCGCACCTACTTCTCCCAGCCAAAAAGATCCATCGTCTTCAGACTCCCGCTTGTGGGGAGCCCGACAATAGAGGAGCCACATAGCCTGGAGAAACATAGCCTGGAGAAACATTTCGCGCGCGTCTTCCGGCTGTGTTTCGCGTTTGATTATTTGTGTCATAGGGATGCTTGAGAGAGTTTGTGGGCCGAGCCAACCGAGACGCCGAGATGTGAAGCGATGTGGCGAACTGAGTAGCCTTCCGCGCGGAGCCGCTGTGCTGCAGTCCTGTCCGCAGAGACGGGACGCCGACCAAGTTTCGTGCCGGCTGCCTTCACTCTTGCCAAGCCAGCCTTTGTCCGCTCGCTGCGTTTGATGCGTTCCTGTTTGGCTAATGTGGCCATGATCGCCAGTATCGCATCCTTGAACACGCCACAGGAATCGAAGAACTGTTCCGTGAAAGACTTGTAGGCCACACCGTAGGATTCAAGTCGGCGAAGATACTGCAATGTTTCAAGGACACCCTCACGAGAGAGCCTGTCCAACGCCCAGAAGAGCAAGAGATCAAACTTCCGCTTGCTTGCATCCTCAAACATTCGGTTGAGTCCTTCGCGGTCAGACTTGCTGCCCGAAACAACATCGGTGTACTCGCACACGATTTCCCAGTCCTGCTTGGCAGCGAATTCCCTAAGCTGGGCAAGCTGATTCTCATTATCCTGCGTGACGGTGCTGACTCTGGCGAGGATTGCGATTCGCATGTGTGCCTCCACTGTGGTGAGCCTAGCAGAAAGACTTTTATGTGTCAAGATAATTATATCTTAACAATGCTCATATATAGCGGCTATTTCAGTCATTTCTGTTAGCTCAACATATATGTTGACAGATCAAATGCGGTTATGATATCTTTGTCTTTGGAGGTGCTGTATGGTTTTGCGAGGCACGGGCATAAACATTGATCCCGACCAACGGGAGAAACTGGAAATACTCAGGGCCGCAGACCGTAGATCTCTAGGCTTCCTTGTGCGGGACGCAATCGATATGTATCTGGACAGCCGCAGAAATGAGATCAATGAGTTAAAGCGAAGAAAGAAGAAAACGGTTCCGCGTGAACAGTACAGGTGAAGACTGAATTGGGTGCTGGGTGCCCCGAGCAAGGGAGAAATGAACAATGGGTTTTTGATCGTAGAAGACGGAAACGGTGAGACAACACAATACCTCGTGGGCCTCCAGTGGGATGAGAGGCACTGGATAATACCCATGTGGACAAAGATTCGCTCACTCGCTGAGGGAAGTGAATCCCTTGATGCGAGTATAAGAGTGTGCGAAGAACTGCTCGCAGCCGGGTATCCCACGAAGATCTCTGCCACCAACCGAGATCGATCCTCAATCATCCTGTCGCGTAATGGTCAGGGAGACTGGACGCCTCAAGACGAAGACAAAGGAGAAAGACAGTGATTGATTTGAACAGTTTAGTTTGGAGCGAAATCTCTGTGCGCAGCAGCATGCCAGAGGTGCTCCCTGTGGATTCGCTGGAAGACTACACAGAGAGACTGCAGGAGTGGGCTGCAAGACAGCCGCGCAATTTCGAGTACGTTTCCTCAAAGTACAAAAACCTCGAAAACCTCACGGGCGATGCGCCAGACGCGGATCATCCTTATGTTGCGTATCTAAAGAAACTCTTCAAGCCGGATGACTGGATCTGTATTTTCTGGGTTCACTCAACCGAAGAGTATGCGCCTGGAAAAGCGAAGGTTGGGCAGTGTATGGCCACTATGGCAGAGATCATCAAAGCAGACTCCCTGCCTACACTTGAAGCAATGCAGATGCAAGGCTGGCATCTTTTCGTGGGTATGAATCCACTTGTTGCAGGTTCAACGAATAGGAAAAAAGACCGCGTTGCTGAAATCCGTACCGTCTACTGTGAAGCGGACGACAACGGACTTGCTGTTCGTGACGAGATGCGCAAAGCCGTTGCTGCTGGAGAAGTACCTACACCGCATTTCGTAATTGAGTCCTCGCCTAACAAGTTTCAATTCATATGGCTGGTGGAAGGCTTCACCACAACCGCTCAACAAGAACAGATGAACTCATCGCTGCAGGTTCGCTTCCACACTGACTCTCAATCTGTGGATTGTGTTCGCGTTCTTCGCTTGCCTGGCTTCAAGAACTTGAAACCCAAATACGGGCCAGACTTCCCTGTCTCAAAGATTGTGGGAAGAAAGAATGTGCCCCGCTATCGCCCGGAGGATTTTAAAATCAAAATCGTTGACCCTGTGCGGGATGAAAGCTACAGACCGCCTATCGCATCGGAAGAGATAAACAAGATCCTAGTTTTCGTCACTGAGGCTTTGGATGAAGCGGGTGTGATGTATGAAGATATAAAGGAACTCCCGTCTGGTGCTCTGCGGATTCACCTTAAAGAGTGCCCGTGGGGAGATGAACACTCAGATAACAAGCGGGGAGATGCGGATGTCTTTGTGAACTCGGACGGATCCTTAGGGTTCAAATGTTTTCACGGCCACTGCGCTGCACGCGACTGGGGTGTGTTTAGAGAGGAACTGGAAACTCTCGCTGGCCACAAACTCAAGTTCGGTGAGAGCAGTGGCATGTTCCTCGTGGGCGAGTCCGTCACCAATGAAGAGTACAAAATGATGCTAGAGGCAGCGGGAATCCATCCGCCAAAGACTTCCGTTGTGGAGCCGCCGATAGAAACCAAAGCAGAGGAAGTGGCTTCCTCGCCGAAAAGCGAACCCACCGAGTCACGGAAGGAACCCACCTATACCGGGGATAAATACAAACTTGAGATGGAGTATCTAGCTTCGCAGCCACCACAGACTACCGTTGCTACAGCCCAACCACCGAAAGAACACGCAGAGCAAGTGGAACTTACTTTACCGGAAGGAACACCTACTACCGCAGCGGAGGTGACGGACAACAAAACACCTCTTGATATGAGTGTGGTTGAAACAATTCCACCATACAGTACGCCGATTCGCGGGATCTTCGCGAAGGCTGTGGACATCGTAGCTGGTGGAACAACTATGCCGCGACAGTTCCCAAACTTGATTGCAAAAACCTTTCTTGGACTCCGCTTGGCGGTTGGGAAATCGGTGTTTGAAGATTGCCCTGAGCCTCGGCTGTTCTCCTTTTTGCTTGGTGACTCGGGAACGAGCAAAGGCTGGAGCATAGAGAGAAGTGTCGAGCTTTTCACTTGCTTCAACAAAATCACAATACCCGATGAGGAGAAAAGGAAAATCAAGGTTGTTAGCAGCATAGACTCGGGAGCGGGACTTGTGAGGAAATTCTTCGCGCCACCCGAGAGTGCAGGTGTTTTAGTTTGCGTGGGTGAGTCAAAAAACCTGATGGACAAAGCCCGGGCAGACCGCAACCCTGAAATCATGTCCCAGATAATCGAACTAGCGAACAGCAAGAACATCTCCATTGTGAAAGCACAAGAACAGAAAACAAAAAGTGATGCCCACCTAGCTATGGTGATGGCATGTCAGCCTGATGCCATTGACTCAATCTTCGCTGGTCTTGGAACGACTGTCTTAGGCTTTTACGATAGGTTGACCTTAGAGTTTGCAGAGCCCCGAGACGCGGGTGACACCCCAAATCTGGACAGAACCCAGGTGGAAAAATTCTATGATCTGATGTGCAAGCTGCAGCCGATGAAGATCAAGCAGGGTGTAAAAGCCAAAGCCGCTCTCATAGAATACTTTGGTAGCCTGCCGACTGGTGAAAAGAAAGCTAGATTCAGGCAAAACCTGTTCGTGGACCATTTCTTGATTCAAGCAAGTCAAATGGCAGACTTGAAAGGCAAAGGCAAAACCTCAGGAGAGACTAGCCTTCAAGATGCCCTGGACGCCATAGCCAACGCACGACGGCAAGCTGTCATTCGGCGCATCTACCTGACGGTTCAAGCCGGCAGTCTGACAGCCGTTTACATTGCACGGATCAAAAAGCTTCACGGAAAGCAAACAGAAGCAATTCGCAATGGGAGACCTTTCACTGACGTGGCGTTGTCAGAACGGGACTTCCTCACGGCAACGCACGCCTACAGGGACAACGATGAGGAAGCTTTCAGCCGAGCTTGGCGTGCGTGCGAGAACTACAGGTATAGAGTACCTGACACAGAGATGCCATCCCAGCGGGGACGAAAGACGGCTAAGTATCTGCCATCGTTCAATTGAAGAAAGCAGGCCATGCAGGCAAGCCAAATAGGGCGCCGGGTGCCCCGTCGTAAAGGAAAGACGGGGTACGGTTCAACGCGGATTCCGGAGGCAGACAGGAGGACAGAGCGAGGGGCAAATGTAGGCGGTTTGACAGTGGGTTTCTGGAGTCATTTTGCAGCCAAGTTTTGAAGGAAAAAACGAGGCAGAAAACGAGGCAGAAAATCGGAAATTGGTGGAAAATTCGGGAGACAGGTAACCAGGCTCACAGAGAAGAATTCCGTCTACAGTAGAGGAAAAAGATATTGCTACCACGCCTGTCAAAGAGATTGTGTGCGCGTGGTAGCAGAATTCGGAAAACGATGTTTTTGTAGGCCAAAGTGAGTGTATATCGCTGCCACATGGTGTCTGGTAGCAGAATTCCCTTTTGGAGGCTTGGTAGCAGAATTCGGAATTTTGCTGCCAACCCCCACGTACGCTACTGAGCCCAAAAATGAATTCTGCTACCAACCCCGACGCGTACGAGTTCATTTTTGAGGCTAATTTTGGTGCCAATTTTGCCACCGTTTTTGAGCCGGAAATTAGCTCAGAAAGGACGGTCACTGTGAGCCGGTTTTCATGCAGGCATCCTGGCAGCCACCCATCCTGTTTTGGGCAGCCTGCGGCTGGGAGGCATTGTGGCAGCCATTCCGGATGCGGTGCTGCGTCAGACTTTGGAGAACAGAGACCCCACGGGGGTAATGCTGTTTCAGGGGTTTGGTCGGCCCCGCATTTAGACCGCGTTTCGGGCGCATTTCTTAGGGAGGCAGGCGGGGTAGACAGGGTGCCCCAAGTACGAACCTATGGGATTCCCATAGGAGTGAGTTGTCAGACAGGGGCGCGTTGTCGCCCCCTGAGTGAGGAAAACGAGAATGGTTGAACAAAAGCGTATTTCGAGGTTCTTCTTGGCTCTGGTTTCGGCTGGCGGGGAGATGACACGCAAAGATCTGGCCGTCAAAGTCTTCTCTCGGAATTGGAATGCCAAGCAATTGGATGAGTTGCTGGCCGTGCCCCTGCTCGCTGGGCTCATTGTGGAGTCTCGTGAGCGAGTCCGTGCCACAGGTAGGCACCCCCGCCGATACATCCTGACACCCTCAGGATTCACCCTTGCTCATCTGTGGCAGTTGCCTATCAAGTCTGCCACGATTGCGCCCGAGGAAGTCCAGCATCAGTTCAGCTTGCTTCTCCAGGCTGGTAACCCATGGGCGAAGGGTCTCGAACGCGATGCCAACGCGTGGCGAGCCCACGAGGAAAAGCAGCGTCTCCTCCGTCTGGAGAAAGCAGAGGCCGACAAAGAGAAGAGAAAGCAGGAGGAAGCCAACCGAGTCAAATATCCCTCGGCTGGCCGCAACCGTAGCGAAAAGGATCTGGCTGCCCGAAGCCGGTACGTTGCCAGCAAGATTGAGGAGCGCACATCTCCATCAGTTATCGCACCAACACCTGTGCGAGTCCCCACACCGTCACCTGCCGCGCGTCCCTTCGTAGATCTTAACGAGAACTATGTGCCCCCACGAGGGGGATTCAGCCAACCATCCGCGCGTCCAGTGAGTCCACCTGTGGCGCCCACGCGGATCCCACAGTCAGATCTCGGGGGCGACTGTGGTCAGTACGGTCAGTATGACCCAAAGGATCTTGCCGACATTCGCAAACTGAATGATCTCGGGAGAGGGTTCAAAACGAAAAACGATTGCGTCTGGTACAACAACTCCCAGTGGCTCCAGATTCGTGAGTGGAAAAAGAGGATGCCAGGCTACATCGATTGATTCCTAAAGAGTGGTGGGCGAAGATGCGGAACATGTTTGAGTGGCCGTGTGGGAATAATGCCGTGTTCGTTGCCGCGCCCTAAATATTAGAGAATCGAGCACAAGCACAACGAAAAGGTACTTGTGGACTATTCTGTGCCGCATGGACAGAGCCCAACCTCAAGGAAAGAAAGTCGGGGCCATCTAAAACAATTGAGGGGGCGTGATGAAAAAGTGTGCTCTGCTGTTGCTCTTGCCGTTTGCTTTACTTGCTAAGGATCCACCGCAGAATCAAGTTTCAGTCCAAATTGCCAGTAACGATACGCGAGATGTTCGCGAAGGCCACGGTTTGATCGCTGGCTCGAAGACTACGGAAGTTGTCTTTGGTGTCAAAGCCATCATATCCGACCAACATGTCCAGTTGGTTTGCGATGAAGGACACCATCAGTGCTCGCCGTTGGGGGAAGGAAAGACGTATATGGGTGAGTTGAAGAAAGATAACATCTGGATCACTCAGACCATTCCACTAACGGGCAAGGTCGTTCGGGACCACTACAAGATCAAAGGCAGTTGGTGAGCCCGTGCCGGATTCAAAACTCTACACAGAGTGGCGTGAGAGTCTGAAAAAATGGGTTGTAAAGTATCGCGGTGAGGTAAAGTCCAAGCACGACACTCAAGCAGAGGCCGAGCAATGGGTGCGAAACAATTACCCTGGTCACGGCTACGAAATTGAAAGAGTTATCGTTCGTGAAAATTCTCCACACGGTGTGAAAGTGGGAGAATGGCGGCGATAACTTGCGCTGTTCAACAAACGTCTTTCTTGCCGTCGCTGTAACTTGCTGATTTTGCGTGGCCTCCTAAAGCGTTTTCGCGCGTACATCATTCGAACGATTGCCGAACATCGGGCACTTAGGCGATTCATAAATGCCTTAATTCGATGCTAGACCGCTCAAGCATGTCAAGAGTTATTTTGAACGGTTTTAGTTGACGTGCTTATGCGCTCAAGCATATGATGGAGGTATGAGGAAGCGCAAGAACAAGGCCGCGCAAGCCCTTGGAAAATTAGGGGGTTTGAAAGGTGGCAAGGCGAGGGCTGCAAAGCTAACGCCAGAACAACGCAAGGCCATAGCTCAGAAGGCAGCGAGGGCCCGGTGGGCCACTACACACCGAAAGGGTATATAATGGCCTCCGGTACCGCTAAGGGGCTATGGGCTGCGGCCAGTGGCCGAGACCCATACCCACCACAGGCAAACCGTTAGGGCGGTGTGCAAGTGGTAGAGGTGAGCCAGGTATTTCACTGGGCACCTCCTTTCGACTGGCAGAAAGTACCTGCCAGAAACTTGGTGGAAGATAGAAAAGGGCTGCGAAAGCAGCCTTTTTCTATTTATGCTTAGTTCTTGTCGTTTTCCTTGCCTCCATACGCTTAGATAGATCAACAGTCAAAATCTTTTCCCTCTCGTCATAAACGGCTTCATATTTGGTAGTTTCTGTAGGGAAAATCCTGTAAGTCTTTAGAAACGACACACCTGCTAAAGATCCATGCGTCCTGGTAGCTGTAAGCTTTACTGGGTAGGCATCTGGGTCACTATGCTTGATGAATTTTAACCCGATTAGTTGACGCTGTTTATCGAAAAAAAGAAGCGCATATTTTGCATCCCCAACAATGTTTTTCGCTACGGCGGTATTGAGTCCAATGATCCCACTGGAACTGAGAGTAACTGTGGGGTCTTTCGGGCTAGATTTTGAACTGCGTTTAAATTGTTCCCACACGGCTTGTCCTCCGGCGTGCTTAAGACGAACAGGTAGAAGTATAATTGTTTCCAGTTGTTCCGTCAAGCGCCCCCACGGATGCCCCCAGAGCATGCAATTTGGCCTGTTTTTGTTGTTCAGATTGACGTAGTACAGTTTGGAGTAGCTTAACCTGGCAGCAATGCCCGGCATAAGCTTGGGAGCAGCCTTTCGCAAGGAAAGGGATTCACTCACCGCTGGACTTCTCAGGGACAGCGCGCGTGTTCCCCGAGATGCTCTCACCCCGTAGCCAGCCGCGCGGTTGAGTACGAGTTGTCACTGAGAATTCCTTGTAGAACCGAGAGCGGGAGGTAGGATGGTACCAAGCCACCCGGCAAGGGACTTTCTCATTTTGAGATCAAAGAAACTCCTCTCCCGACAACTTGAACCACATGTAGGAAAGTGATGGTAAAGTGCACGTTTGAAAAAAAATTCTGATAGGGGGGGTCAGAAAAAAAAATATAGAAAACAGGAATTACACGGGACTCCCCCTGTGGCTGAGAGTTGCCTGGCGTAGTAGAATCCGCTCATGAAGGAAGAGACCAGAGAACAGTTGCTCCGCTCGAAAGAGCTTCTATCGTGGTCACTTGAGCCTGTGCCAGAACCCAAGCCTGCCAGTGTTGGCCTAGGGCCGACTTACAAGTACGTCGGGAAAACGTACAAGAATCTCTATGTAGAAGAGAAGTGCTACTCCATCCCCGAGATCTCAAAACTGTGGAACATATCCGTGGATCTTGCCCGTGACACTTTCGCGGATGAGCCCGGCGTGCTCAAGTGGCGGCGGCCAGCCACAAAGACGAAGAGATCCTACTCGCTCCTCCGCGTGCCCGAATCCGTTCTCGTTCGCGTCCACCGGTCTCTGACTGAGAGAGGATGACCCGTGCTCGTTCTGTGGCGAAGACATGAGATCTCCTGCCCACATACCAGCCGGGCTTCAAAGAAGTGTCAGTGCCCGATATGGGTTGACTGGCGGATATCAGGTAGGCGGATCCGGAGACCTATCGGGTTGAGAGACTGGGGACTCGCACAGCAACGGGCACGAGTGTGGGAGTCAGAGGGAATTGTGGGCGCCGGGAGCCCCGTCCTAATCAAAACCGCGTGCGACAAGTTTGTGGATGACGCGAAGGCACGTGGACTTCGGGAGCCCACACTTTACAAATACAAACTCCTGTTCCGTCAACTCCAGGAGTTTGCAGACGCGAACGGTCTCGCATTTGTCAGATCCTTCGATGTGGAATGGACAAGGAAGTTTCGGGAATCGTGGCCGAACAAAAACCTTGCCGCGAGGAAGAAACTGGAGAACCTCCGCGCGTTCTTTCGGTTTGTCGAGGATAGCGGCTGGACTGATTCAAACCCTGCATCCAAGATAAAGCCTCCGAAGATAGAGTCCGTCCCGACATTGCCGCTGAGTGAAGAGGAGGAAGGAAAGATCTTGAAGGCTTGTGACTCTTACCCCAATCCTGAGAACCGCGTGCGCCTGCGTGCCCTGGTCCTTCTCCTCCGTCATAGTGGCTTGCGTATTGGAGATGCTTGCACACTGTCAAAGGAAAGGATTGACGGGGATACGCTGGAACTGTACACCGCGAAAACTGGGGTCAAAGTGAGGTGTCCGCTTCCTCCCGTGGTGATTCAAGCCCTTGCTTCCGTTCCCTGTGAGAAATATTTCTTCTGGACCGGCCACAGTAAACCAAGAACGGTGACAAGCATCTGGCAGGAGGCTTTGCAGAAATTGTTTGTGCTGGCGGGTGTGCCCGATGCTCACGCCCACAGATACCGTGACTCGTTCGCGGTTGGACTGCTACAAGCCGGAGTGCCGATGGAGCGGGTGAGTCTCCTGTTAGGTCATCAATCCATCCGTGTGACCGAGAAACACTACGCCCCGTTCGTGAAGGCTCGCCAGGAACAGCTAGAAGATGACGTGCGGCGGACGTGGATGCCGGAAAAGAATCGGGCACGTGTGGGGCACGTCAAATTATTAAAGTCAGGAAACCGTAAAAAAGCTAAGAAATAGTGGGATTTTTAGTGGTGCCGGCGGGGGGAATCGAACCCACGGCCTAGGGATTATGAGACCCTCGCTCTACCACTGAGCTACGCCGGCAATAAGCAATTTTCCATCGTACGAACGAACAGCCGAGAGTGTCAAGAGCGGCAGGGTGTGGCAGGGTGTGGAAGAGCGTATGCGCCTGGCGAGACGGAAGTGATTGTGTGAGGAGAGGCGGAAGGAGCTGGTCGCCCGGCTGGGGGGGCGAGCGAGGGCGCGGCATGGTGGACTGTGAGTAAACTCAAAGAAGAACCTGACAAAATTCGCTGTTTATGGCTTCCAAACCACTTCGATAGGGAAGTATAGTACTTTGGTACTGCCCTAATAGGACCTAGGTACTGTTGTTCCCTGCTGGCGCAGGCCGCTAAGCTCGCTTCCACTTGAGGTCATCTGCCTGACAGCCATACGAAGGTATGGCGAAAGGAGGTGGCAGCTGTCTGTTAATGCTTTCTTTACAGGGTCGTAGTGTGTTCCGCTTGACACTATCCGAATAAAGGATAGAGTGTCTCCGAAAGCTTCATTTCACGGAGGCACCATGTCCAAGAGACTGGGAGCACTTACCCTTGCTTTAGGAATTCTTGTCTGCTCAATGGGACTGAAGACAGTCCTCAGCGGCAATCATTCCAGCGGTGCGGTGATGGTAGCAAATGGACCCGATCCAATTCCACCACCGAAGCCGGCCCCAAAGCCGCAACAGCCGTAACCTGGTCGATTCCGGATCCAAGCTCTTTTAACGCCGGAGGGGGCCAGGTGAAACGAGACCAATGCCTGGCTCGGTAGCTTCATTTATATGGTACCTAGGAACAGCCTTAGAGCTGGCCTTCGTGGTGTGTTCAATCGCCCGCAAGTCCTTTTTCCGCTATTTTTTCCTTAATTTGTATTTCCTCTTGGCAATTGGTTCGGGCATGGGCCGTCATTTCACCCTGGGCAGGTTTGGACTCAACTCCGACGAATACCGCTACGCCTATTTTTACACCGATGCACTCCTGACGTTGGCGTTGTACATGGCATTAGTCAGTCTTTATTCCCATGTTTTTGGTGAATTGCGCTTCGGGAAATACCTTCGACTCACGGCCGTGCTCCTGCTCTTGGGCACCGCGCTTTTCTCCTATGCGGTGGTGCAGCAATCGACGGATCGCTTGTCCACGAACTTTGCCTACGAGCTCTCACAAAACCTCTACTTTGTCGGTCTTGTGCTTACCTACGTTCTTTGGGGCGCGGTCTTAAAACTGCGGGAAACGCGGACGCGTTTAGTGCAGTTTGTGCTGTCGCTTGGACTCTACTTCAGCGCCTATGCGGCGGCCTACGCGCTATGGAACTTGGCGAACCGATATTCGGTTGTGCTGTTCATCGGACCCGTAATGGGCTGCTTTTTGCCGCTTTCCTGGACCCTAACCATATGGCGTCATTCTGAAGAAGATCGCTTGGTGCCTGGGCAATTGGTGGCGGTGCCGCGATGATGGCCGCGTTGATTTTCGTTGTGTCGCTCGCTACGCTGTTGATGTTTTTTGTTTCCTATTGCCGGTCGCTGATGGCCTCTTCCTCGCGCCACCCGCTCTCCAAAGAAGTGCGCGATGTTACCGGGATCTCCGCGTCTGCCTCGGGTCAAGACTTCGTCCGTGTGATGCAACTCCTGCGGTTATGTCCGGAACGGCGAGAAGACCGCGCTGGCCTTCGGGCTGTGGAAGTCTATTACGGCATTCTGGATCTGTTGGAAAAGACGGTAGCCCGGGTTCTGCCTTCGCTTCATTTCTGGATGGAGCAGGAGCGTGCCGGTTGTGCCAACTTTGCGGTTGTGCTCCTGGACCGTCGCATCGCGTTCAGCCGGGAAATCCTCGCCCAACAAGACGAGTTCTGATCCCCTCCCCCCTCCTGTCACTTACGCTACTGCTTCAATTCCCTTGTTTATAGACATCCGACAATGATGGTAGTCTAGGGTTGCTCCTCCTCACCGGAGTGAGAGCGTCCGCAGCGCAAAACGCACCGGTGAATACAATCTGCTCGCAGTGTGGCTCCGTGCTCGCCTCTGGCGAAAGCACGTGTAGCTTTTGTGATGCCACGGAAGTGCTTGCACTTCCGGAACAGAAAGTCTCCACGAAAGGCAATCTCGCGTTGAGTACCCGCACTCATGAAGAGTGGCGTGGTGAACTCAATCAGCGCCTGCAAGCCTATCGTGCTAGGCGACGGAAGACATCGCCCAACGAGGCACAAACGGCGCTTCCGTTCGACGATCATGTCCGAACTCCCTTAGAGAACATTGCCATCGAAGTGGAGGAGCCTCCCTGTCGGAACCAGGTTCCAGGGGCGGACGATTTTGCCTTCACAATTGCGATCGGCCGTGTTGCCAAGCAACCGGGATCTGGCGATCCACGCGTCATGATCGACGTATCTGTTCCGCCGCGATTGGAATCGCCCGTAGAAGAAACTTCAGCGGAACCGCTGCAGCCCGTCCAAAACGGTCTGTTTCCCATAGCCACGCTGGACGAGCGGCGCCACGCACTATTGATTGATGCAGCCTGCCTGGCATTTGCGTATGGTGGTTTTTTGGCGCTTTTCGGATCGCTCGGGGGGCATTTCACTCTCAGCAAGCTCAGTGCGACAGTCTGCTTCTTTACCTTTGCCTTCGTTTATTTGCAGTACTTCGGCTTGTTCACGGTTTTTGGCGGCAGCACCCCCGGGATGATGGTCTCGGGAATCCAGGTGGCCAGCTTCACCGGAGACATCCCCACTCCTCGGCAATATATGATGCGGGCCGTGGGGTACCTCCTTTCCGCTGGAACATGCTTTCTCGGTTTCTTGTGGGTCGTATGGGACGAAGATGGATTGACCTGGCACGATCGCCTGTCGAAGACGTATTTGGCGCGCATCGAACTTCTCGGAGAATTAGTAGAAGAGGACTTGTCTCCCACAGCCGCTGCTCGTTAGACGCGTTTCAGTCGCTTGGAGCGGTATGGAGATTAACTAGGGCTGCGCCTGGTTGTAGGGGGAACTCCGTCGAGAAAGTTTCTCCCAGGTCCTCAATCGCCCACAGACTGCTTTTTCACCACTTTTTCGTCTGAAGCGATCTTTCCGTCACGAATGAAAATAACCCGGTGGGCGTGTTGTGCAATGTCCATCTCGTGGGTCACCAGGATGATCGTGTTTCCCTGACCGTGGAGATTTGCAAACAGGCCCATGATTTCTTCGCCGGTTTTCGAATCCAGGTTTCCGGTAGGCTCATCGGCCAACACGATCGATGGGTCATTGACCAGGGCTCGCGCAATGGCAACGCGTTGGCGCTGACCGCCGGAAAGCTCGTTTGGTTTGTGGGTCATGCGCGAAGTAAGATCCACGCGCTGCAAGGCCTGCTTGGCTTTTTCCACGCGTTCTTCGGCCGGCGTACCGTTGTAGATCAGCGGCAATTCGACGTTGTGCAGAGCCGTCGCGCGTGGCAACAGATTGAAAGTCTGAAATACGAAGCCGATTTCCCGATTGCGGATGTAAGCCAGTTCGTCGTCATCCAGATCGCTGACCAATCGTCCCGCCAGCCAGTAGCGCCCTGCACTTGGAGAATCCAGGCAGCCGATAAGGTTCATCAGTGTGGATTTCCCCGATCCCGAAGGCCCCATGATCGCCACGTATTCGCCCTTGCGGATTTCGAGGTCAATGCCTTGCAGCGCATGTACAAGCTCCGCGCCCATCTCGTACGTCTTGGTTAGGCCTTCCGTACGAATGGCGATCCCGGAATCAACCAGGTCCTGTCGGTAAGACTCCGGCGTTGTCGTTTCGGCGGGCATGTTTTCTCCCTATTGACCCATTCCTCTATTGCGAATCATCAGTTTTCTTAGGAGCTGTGTTATCCACCTTGACGCTGGCTTCGGGCTTCAGTGTTCTTAGCGCCTTGTAGCTGCCCACCACGATCTCATCACCTGATTGGAGTCCCTTGGTAATCTCAATGTCGGTGACACCCGAAATCCCAGTCTCCACGGGACGGAAAACGGCCTTTTTCCCGTTCACGACGAAAACACCTTGAACTTCATCCTTCTTTGGATCTCCGGCTGCCGCGGGTGGCGGCGCTGCCAAAGTCACATTTCCGTCCTTTTTCGCGTTCTTGGCCGCCTCTTCCAGATCTTTGCGAGACCTTACGGCTAGTGCCTGCATCGGGATTCCAATTACGTCTTTGCGTTCGGCAGTCTTGATCTTCGCGGTGGCGGACAGCCCGGGCCGGAGATTCTCTGGGGGATTCTCCAGCGTAACTACTACTTTGAAATCTTTTGCTTCCTGGTTGCTTGTCGTTGATTGTGTGGTTGCCAACCCGGAAGTGCGCAGCACAGCTTGCGACCCGATCTCAGTTACTTTCCCCTTAAAAACTTTTCCGGGCACCGCATCGATGGTCACGTCCGCTTCCTGCCCGGCTTTTATGTTGACGATATCGGTCTCGTCGACTTTTACTTCCGCAGTGACAACGGACATATCCGACAGTGTCATCAGGAAGCTTCCAGTGGCATTCTGCATGCCCAGCACAACGTACTCGCCGACTTTCACGGGCAAGTAGCTCACAATTCCATTGATCGGAGATAGATAAACCGTCTTTGACAGAACGTCCTTTGTGTGTACCAGGACTGCCTTGCCTTGAGCGAGTTGTGACCGCACTTGTTCGAGCTGCGCTTTTTGTGCCAGCATGCGCGCTCTCGAAGCATCCACGGTGGCCACCGCAGCGTCGTAGGTCGTCTTCCGCTGATCGAAATCCTGCTTGGCAATCAGGCCATCTTTGTACAAGCCTAAGCCACGGTCATAATCCAGTTTCGCCTTTTCAAGATTGGCTTGTTGCATTATCAAATCCGATTGCGTGGCCTTGTAGCTCGCTTCTGCCGCCTGCACTCCCGATACGCCCGAATCGATGGAGGCATCTTGAGCCTGGACGTCGGCCCTAGCCTGAACGTTATCCTGAAGAAGCAGTTTGTCGCCCTTTTTGATGTGGTCGCCCTCCTTCACCAGGATGTCCGTGATACGTCCGAAACCCTGCGCGGTAATGTTGGTGTAGGTCGTAGGCTTGATTTCGCCCGACGCGGTCACTTGGGAAACCAGCGAATCCAGTTTTGCCACCTTAGCGGTCTGTACCGTCACCACTCCCTTGTTCGCCTGGTTGATGCTGACCCACACGATGGCGCCCACGACGGCTGCTCCGCCAAGACCGATTGCGAACTTCTGCCACGTCTTCATGCTCTTCCTTTCGCCATTCCGCGACGGACCACCCACGCGGGGGTACACCTGAGGTCGGGTATGCTGTTGTTGTGCCTATCTGTAATACGACCTTCCAGGGTCAAATGTTTCGCAGGTGGGTGCCAACTCGCTTCTGCTGCTTTGGACTTGCCGGCTGTCGAGTACGTTGAAATCACCGGCAGGCTGCACACAGCGTATTACTCCCTCATTGTAGGTCCAAAATAAAGGAAAGAAAAGAGTTGCATCGACCCACCAAATCGCCAGTTCCAGGTATACGACACCCGGATGATTAGACGCTAGAATCTCGTTTTTGGTCAGCTGGGCCCACCGCAACCGACCACTAGACCTGCCGCGTATACCGCGATACTAAGTTGCCCCCAATACGATGGTCCAATTGCATTTCGCTCACCCTGCGGGTTTAATCGCAGCCAGGTATTGAGGCAAACTGACGCGGCGACGCTTGTGTCGCATGAGCCACCGGGCAGTGAAGTGGGAACAGACCACGGGTTTTAGCCTATTCGTTTTCAGAACAGTTCTCCGGAGACCTCGCGAAGGCGTGCTTGGCCTCGCAATGGTCAATCTGTCCCGGTACGGGGGATCATATGCGCGCTACAACAAAAAAAAGAAGTTCCACCAGGAAAGCCATCGTCCACGAACCCTTCGGCCCCGTCAATCGGCCAAGGGGAGACGAAATCCCCGCGCCGCTGCGGAAACTGGCGGCGAAGACTATCGGCATCGACAGCCATATCGACACGGTGCAGCGCGTGTTGGTCATGAGTGAGGATCTGGACAAACGGTGGAACGCAGGTCACATGGACCTTCCACGCCTGCGCGAAGGCGGGACACACGCACCGTTTCCTCGCGCCTTGAGTTCCTGTGAAGGACGTGGCCGATCACATCCCATGAAGGTCGCAGGGATCGACCAGATAGGGGTCGGGAGCGACTTCGACGGGATCTCGGGGCCGCCGAACGGATTGGACCATGTTTCGAAGATGCCAGTGCTGATCTGCTGAAACGGGGATACGCCAAACGCGATTTGAAAAAGATCCTGGACGCGAATTTCTTCGCGTGATTCGAGAGGTCACGCGAAAGTAGTTAGATTAGGGCGAGCTGCCCAGAAAGCAGGATGGGGATGTGCGGCGCGAGAGGATTCGCATGAGAAGCGGGACCTCGAGTGTGAGCCAAGCTGGGTAGCCGTTCACACAACAGTAAGGAGAGATTCAAATGGCTATTTCATCCGAGCACGTTCGCGAAATCTTTAAGGGGCTTGAAACCGGCGACGGCGCTGCCTTCTTTGAACACGTAGCCGACGACGTTGACTGGACAGTGATGGGCACGCACCCTCTGGCGGGTCACTACCTTGGCAAAAAGGCGTTCAGAGAAGGCACATTCGCCAAGCTCGGCAAGGTTCTTCCAGAGGGAGCGCAGCTTAATGTGGTGAGCGTGCTCGTCCAGGGTGATGAAGCGGCAGTAGAGCTTCATTCCTTAGCGACGGCCAAAAACGGCATGCGTTTTGACAATCGCTACTGCTGGATAGTGTGTTTCCGGAACGATTTGATTGTACGCGTTCGCGCCTACCTCGACTCGGCTATGGTCGCCCGCTTGTTCGAGGAGAATCCGATCTGAGACGCCGCGGTCGCCGGCCAGTTCGCCGTCCTTGCCATAAGGCTTACCGAAATCCTCAATCGATAACTTATCGAATTGTTCGGCAGTCAGATGGTCCCTCTGCATGACCTCGATCATGCGATTGGCGCACTGCTTGAGGTCGAGACGTGCGCAATTTCGTGCCCCAACACAACGGCGAGTTCGTCTTCGTGTTGCATCAATGCTAGAACACCACCGCCAACGATAATCTGACCATCCGGATAAGCCACCGCGCTGCGAAAGCCGGGATGAGGGTCTAGGTGAAACGTGTAGGTCAGTTTGCGTGTGCCCTTCATGGCGACCCCATCACCGATTTATTGCAGGTATTTTTCAATTTTCTTTTGTTCGGCTGTCTCGCCCACGTCGTGCAACTTCAGAAAAGAGGCGACCAGGGCGCGTTCCCAACGCGGATCTTATCTTCGAGAGAGAGGGCCGCTGGCGACTGGACGAAATTGGATGAGACCAACAGAAAGGCAACCGTTAGGACTGCCGGGGCAAGTTTCTTCGACATGAAAGGAGTCTCCCGGGTTAACAAAGTGATGACCCGATGCTGGCGATACACGCCTGACAGAGCACTAGCAATAGTTGGTGCGAAGCTTTAAGCCTTCCCGGCAAGCTGGCGATGGGATGGGACGAATACACCGTCATTAGGGACGCAATTTGCCCTGGCGGTATCGGCGTCGTTGTACACTCCCGCAAGCCATCTGCATACGGACAGCATGCTGCTCAGAGCCAAGAGGTTCAAGTCTGAAAGACCAAGGCGCAAGGGGAGTCACAAAAGCATGAAGCGATGGAAGCGAGTTGTAGTTGCTATTCCGGCGTTGGCGTGCCTTCTGCTTGATAGCGGAAAGAGTGTGCAAGCATCCGGTGCGAAGAAGGTCGGAGATGAACACAAAACCAAGGCGCAGGCTTTGTCGTTTCGTCTGGATTCGATGGACGGGCTTGAAATTCAAGGAATGACCGACGCCGGTGCTGATTCGGTGAAAATTCAAAAAGATGTTAGCAACTATCGTGGGCGCCGGGCGGTGAAGATTGTCAATGACGATGGCCCTGCTGGAACGGCAAGTGGCGGCCAGGTTCTCGCAATCGTTAAGGCATCCGACTTCAAAGACGGCGTGATCGAAGCGGACATAGCAGGCTTTCCGCGTCAGGGAGCCAAGCCCAGCACGCGAGGGTTCATCGGTCTCGCATTCCGCGTGCAAGACCACGGCGCGCGGTATGAGGCGTTCTACCTGCGAATGACCAACGGGCGCGCCGACGATCAGTTGCAGCGCAACCACTCGGCGCAGTATGTATCCCACCCGGACTTTCCCTGGAACCGGTTACGGGAGGAAAACCCCGGCGTGTATGAATCCTACGTCGATCTCGTAGCGGGTGCATGGACCAGGATCAAGATCGTAGTCTCCGGTACCAAGGCTCAGCTCTACGTCAATAGCTCCGATCAGCCGTGTCTGATTGTCAACGATCTGAAGCTGGGCGAAACCCACGGCCAGATCGCGCTGTGGACCGGCTCGGATACGGAAGCCTATTTTTCGAACCTGACGGCTAGATTAGGAGCGGAAATGTGACCAGATCAAGAGCTATTTGGCGAGTACTACGGCTTGCGTTTCTACCCTGCGTAGGAGCAGGGAATTAATTGACCTCAAGAGTGCAGGCCGTGTGCCCATCATTTGGCGGCAGGCAGGAAACTGAAATGAGACATCTCTGTGATTCTGTTCGGCGACCGTTGTTCTTTTTGTCGCCCGCAGCCTTTTTGATTATTGTTGGCACAATATTCGGCCAAACCAACGAGCGGCGCGTCGCCAAGCTGGCCGATGGCGTGTACGCCATTGAGCACAAGGATTTGAATGACGGCAATACCAGCGGAAATACCACTGTAATCATTGGAGAGCGGGAAATCCTTGTCGTCGATTCCTGCTACCGGCCATCGTCGGCGCGCGAAGACATCGCACAAATCCGGCAGTGGAGCAACAAGCCCGTGGGTTATCTGCTCAACACTCATTTTCACAACGACCACAACAACGGCAATAAGACCTACATGGATGCTTTTCCTTCCCTGGCAATCATCGCCCAGGAGGAAACCAAAAAAGACATGGATCTCATCCAGCCGGGAAATGTCCAACGGCAACCCGGGCAAATTGCCGCGATGATTACCACCTTCGCGCAGGGAAAAGATCAGACTGGCAGGACGCTGTCCGAAGAGGAAAAAAGACAGGTTCAGGAACTTCTGCCGGGATTGCAGCAGGCAGAAGCGGAGTTCAAGACCTTGGTATACCAGTCTCCTACACTTACCTTTACCGATAAAATCGATCTCGATCTGGGGAACCGCGAAGTACGAGTGATGCACCTGGGGCGGGGCAACACTCCGGGAGACGCCATTGTTTATCTGCCCAAGGAAAAAATCATCGTTGCAGGCGACCTGCTTGTGAAGCCCATCCAATACACCTACGATGGCTATCCCGCCGAATGGGCTCAGACGCTTCATAGAATGAGCGAATTGGACGCGACAACGATCGTTCCCGGACATGGTCCGATTATGCACGACAAGGCCTATCTCTACCTTGTAGCCGACCTGCTGCAAAGCGCGGTGGATCAGGTGAGGGCGTGGATTCGCCAGATAGGATTTCCGGGAACGCACACCCTGGACGAGGTGAAAGGCTCGGTAGACTTGACACCGTTCCGGCAAAAATTCGCCGGTGACGATAAGGATCTTCAGGCGCAGTTTGACGACATGACAAGTCAATTGGTGAAGATCACGTTCGCCGAGGCGGCACAACGCTAAGCCGTACCGATCCGAAATTTGTAGGGCCTGGAATAGAACATGAAGGCACGATTTCCCTCACAGATCGTTTTTTCTCTGGCAGTGGTGGTGGTTTCTCCTAGCCAGGAGACGACATCGTCCGGTGCCGAACGAAAGCCTGGAGCCGCGAACCAAGCTGAAAAGCTGCACTACCGTGAGGACGTTTCCATAAATTGCTGAAAAGGATCTACCAATGAGAATCCATGGTTTTTTGGTGTTTCTTGTGATTGCCTTGCCTCTCTCTGATGCCGGTATGACAGGTGCTCAGGGCATGACGGACACGGACCGGGAGCACTTACTGGTGCACTTTGAAATGACCGAGCAAGTCTTGGCCGAGGAGGTGCGCGGACTTTCACCGGCTCAGCTTGAATACCGGGCCTCACCCGATCGCTGGTCAATTCGGGAGTGCGTTTCTCATTTGGCCGTCGCCGAACCGGATTATTGGCGCGATTTGATGAAGTCGGTGAAGTCACCACCGGACATGAAGGGAAGGAAATCGGCGAATACAGATGCCGACATTCTATGGTACGGCATTGATCGCGTTGTGCATACGAAAACGGGTGGCGGGCACGAGAAGGTTGACACGTACAAAGACCTCGGAGAAGCCCTGGCGAAGTTCCAATCGCTGCGTGCGACCATGATCGAATACATCAAATCAACCCACGACGACTTGCGCGCCCACAGCTTCGGCACAAGGGACCCGATCGATTGCTGGCAGTGGATGCTCGAAATCTCCACGCATGCCGAGCGACATATTCAACAGATTCGAGAGATCAAAGCCGATCCTAACTTTCCCAAGAGTTGAGTGGCAATGCAACGCGGTAGATTCACAACGCAGAGGAATGTTGTGGCGTTAGAGACGCTTTAAGTGAGGAACAAATGTCCCGAATCATCAGCTTCGCATTGTTGCTTTCCATCGCGCCTGCTATTGCCGCGAATGCCCAGCAGGATCAACCAAGGGCCGTCAAGATCAACGACTCGGTCTACATGGCCACCGTGACCGGCAATGTATATCTGGTTACGACGCCGGCCGGAAATGTTGTCATCGATACTGCCTCGGCAAACGACGCTAGAGCCGCCAGAAAACTTCTCGGGGAGGTAAGTCATGCGCCGGTGAAGTACATCATTCTGACGCATGGCCATGCCGACCATATTGGTGGGATCGATCTTTGGAAAGAAGACGGGACGCAGATTATCGCCCAAAGGAACTACTTTGAGTTCGTCAATTACGTCACCCGGCTTGAGGGTTTCTTTGCCCCACGCAATGCGGCGGCCTTCGGCCGTACACCAAAGGAAGCGGGCCCGTGGGCGGGTAACTATGGCGCCAAAATCGCCCCGACCATCTTCTTCGACGAGACGTACAAGTTCACGTTGGGAGATATTGAGTTCGACTTGTTCAGCACGCCTGGGGAAACCCCTGACCATCTGACGGTTTGGATTCCCCAGTACAAAGTTGCCTTCATCGGCGACAACTACAAGGGGGCCGGGCTGCCGGAACCCATGTCGTTCCCGAACCTCTTTGCCATCAGGGGCACCAAGCCACGCTGGGCACTGGACTGGATCAGTTCGATTGACAAAGTCATTTCACTCAAGCCTGAGATCGTTCTGTCGGGCCACGGCGATCCGATGAACGGGAACGCGGAGATTACCAGGCTCCTCACCCGGTATCGCAATGCGATTCAGTATGTCCACGATGAAACTGTCAAGGGGATGAACGCCGGCAAGGACGTGTTCACACTGATGCAGGAAATAAAACTGCCGGCGAGTTTCGACCTGACTGAATCGTTTGGAAAGGTCAGCTGGTCGGTGCGGGGAATCTACGACGGATATGCGGGATGGTTCGACCTGAATCCGTCAACAATGTACGAATTGCCGCCGTCTTCGGTGTACCCGGAACTGGTCAAGCTCGCCGGGGGACCGGAACCCTTGGTGAAGCTGGCTCTGGAAAAAGTTGCAGCCGGGAAAGCCGTCGAAACCCTTTACCTGACTGACGTGATTCTCGCTTCCGATCCGAACAATCGCGGAGCGCTCGAGGTCCGGCTTAAAGCGCTGGAATACCTGGAGGAGCGCTGTGAGAACTACGTTGAATCCGGCTACTTGGACTTTGCGATCAGAAAAACAAAAGAGAAACTGGCGTCGAAATAAATTGAAACGTCGCAGCGAAAATGGGCTCTGCGGTTGGAATCGAGCCATTGTCAGGCTTGCGGGTGTCGGGCCGGTCGAGCCTTTCTGTTCCAGCCACGAAGCGAGCGTTGAGACTTCAGATCAATACACGTTGATCCGTTCGATCGAATGCCGCTAGTTCTCGATCGACCAACGAAGGTCGTTCAGAACGTTGTTGGCATGTCCCGCCCGTTATCCCCGCCTTGCACGCGATACGGGATGCAAACTTGCGCTCTAGTCCCGCCTTCCGGCAGGCTGAGGACTTCTAGACTTTGATTGTGGCCGTAGAGCGATTCGAGCCGCTCGCGCGTAATTCTCAACCCCAGGCCACCCGACGGCAGAGTTCCCCTGTTCGGGATTCCCGGCCCGTTGTCGCTGATCACGATCTTCAGCTGGTTCGCTTGAGTTGTGGCCGCGATTCGTATTTCTCCACCACCCGGCAACTGTGAAATGCCGTGCTTAACGGCATTGTCGACAAGGGGCTGCAGCAGCAGATGAGGAACCGACGCATCGAGCGTTTCCGGGGAAATGTCACAGGTCACAGCCAATCTTTCCGCAAATCGAATCTTCTCAATGTCTAGATAGCAATTGAGGAATTCAATCTCGCGGCTGAGACTTGTGATTTGGGTTCCAGCCGATTCGAGGCTCATCCTGAGCAGATCGCCCAGCTTGGTCATCATTCGATCAGCGGCCCTGACGTCTGTGAGCATCAACGACGAAATGGAGTGCATTGTGTTGAAAAGGAAATGTGGCTGAAGCTGGCTCTTCAGGACCTGCAATCGCGTTTTGGCCAACTGTTCTTCCAACTGCACTGCGCGAAGCTCGCGCTCACGAAGGGTTCGAGTGTAAGAGACGACATGGGCCACTAGCACGATCGGAATGAACGCGCCGAAAATGTCATTAAATAAACTCGTTAGAAACTGTTCCGGCAAGACAGACCACAGAATTCCAAACGCATGACTGTGGGAATCCCAGATGGCAGATCTCCATTCGTGATAATTCGGATCCCAGAAGCCAAACGGTGTCATCGATTGCAGGGCTACGTGCGCAGCTGTGAAAACTAACCCACCCGCCAAATACAGCAACGACCGGATCATCCAGTTGTCCCGGCGAATTGAATAACGGATCGCGAATGCGAAGGCAAATGGCGTGAGCGGAGCATAGGTGAGTATCTGGCAGAATTGCATGCCCAGAGCACTCGTTAACGCCACCGGTGAGCGGGTCGCCCGGCCTAGCCTGTAAATCGTTGCCGCAGCCGCAATCGCGACGACAGACCAAACCCCAAAGCTTGCCACCCAGATTAACGAGGGGCGATTTCTCGGCGCTGTCGGCTTCACATTTTCCCCCAACTCATCGTTGCGCATCAGTTCACCGCCGCAATGGGAACAAATGCCCTCAGGGCGCGCAACGGGCAAAAAGCAAATTCGAATGCGCAGCTATATGCTTCACCGTGGACTGACAGTTCCAGTTCGCACGAGTCACAAGTGGTCTTCGTGCCGGATTGTTGTCGTAATGTCATGCTCTGTCGGCTTCGGTTGTCCGAGAGAATTATTTGCTGCTTGGTTGTTCTTCGAGTTCCCTCTTTCCTTTTGCGAAACAGGGATCTCGACTGCGATTCGGTGGTACTCGCGGAGGTCATCCGGTCGAAACCAGTCACAATCCGCCTCATGACTCGGCCCGACCCGCCGCCAATTTCTCGTATACCTTTTCGCCGTAGGTCTGACTATACTCTTGTCAGGCCCAGACAAGTCGGTTTCAACCATTATGCCGGAGCCTTTCCTAAACACCTGGTGTGAGCAGCCGGTTGGATCCGCAATCCGCACCGTCATTGCCGATGACGAGGGCCTTGCCCGCAAAAAACTACGCATCCTTCTGGACTCGGAGCCGCAAGTCGAAGTCGTGGCTGAGTGCCAGAATGGCAGAGAAACGGTTGCGGCGATTCGGAGCTTTCGACCGGACATGCTGCTGCTCGATATCCAGATGCCCGACCTGGACGGCTTTGAGGTGTTGAGCGAAATATCTTCCGATGAGATACCTCAGGTGATCTTCACCTCTGCCTACGATCAATACGCGATTCGTGCGTTTGAGGCTCATGCTCTGGACTACTTGCTGAAACCGTTTGATCAGGATCGGTTACACGTGGCCATCGAGCGAGCCAGCACCGAAATGCAGAAGCGCAAGGATCAAGATCTCACTAATCGCATTCTTGAGCTTCTGTCGGCGGTGAAGTCTGGGAAGCCACCTGTTCCTGAGTTCGACGAGCGCCTAGCAATTCGAACAAACGGCCGAGTCGTGTTCTTGAGCCTCGAGGAGATTCAGTGGATCGAGGCAGCCGCCAACTATGTCAGGCTCAATACAGGAAAAGTCTCATACCTCTTCCGGGAAACCATTTCTCGAGTTTCAGAGCGGCTAAATCCATCTCATTTCGTCCGCATTCACCGCTCGGCGATCGTAAACGTCCGCCAGATTAAGGAGTTGATACCGGTCAACAGTGGAGAATATGTCGTTGTTCTGCACAGTGGAAAAGAGCTTTCCTGCAGCCGCGGCTACCGTACCAACCTGCAACACTTGATCGACAAGAATTTCTGAGGGCTACTTTACCCCCTAGTCCGTGAACGGAGCCTACGCGACGCGATTGCAAAAATTTGGGGATGAAATCCTGGCACGTCCCGCATACCCACTTCACAATTTCCATCTGCCCATGGGTATACTCTATCCTGCACATCTCGCGCCCCCGCGCTCAGGAGCCGCCATGTCTCTCCTCCCGAAGTCTATCTGCATTCTCTTCACCGCATATCTCCTTCTCTCCGTGCCTCTCTCACACGCCCAAGCTCCACCACAATCCCTCGACGCCCGTCGCAAAGCCCTTAACGACCTCCTCGCCGAGCAATGGGAATACAAACTTCGCACCAGCCCCCTCTATGCCTCGTTCCTCGGCGACAAACGCTACAATGATCAGCTCGACGACTTCTCTCAGGAAGCCATCGATAAGGACCTTGCCGAAACTCAAAGATTCCTCACTCGGTTCGAAGCGATTGACACCACCGGTTTCCCCGTTCAGGAAGCCCTCAATCAGCGCCTCATGGTTCGCGACCTCAAGGACACTGCGGAAGGCGCCCGCTTCAAAACCTGGGAGATGCCGGTCAACCAACTCGACGGCCCTCACCTGTCCATGCCCCAACTCGTCATCATCCTTTCCTTCCAAACCGTCAAGGACTACGAAGACTACGTTACCCGCCTCAACAAGCTGCCTGTCCTCTTTGATCAGACCATCGTCCAGATGAAAAAAGGCATGGCCGATAAACTCATGCCCCCGAAGTTTCTTCTCGAAAAAGTAGCCGATCAGGCCGGCGAAATCGCCAGGGCCACTCCCGAAACCTCACCCTTCTATCAGCCCTTCAAGACTTTCCCCAAGGAATTTTCCGCCGCTGACCAGGCTCGCCTGCGCGAGAAGGGAATTGCCGCTATTCGCGATTCCGTCAATCCTGCCTACGTCCGTTTCGCCAAGTTCGTCAAAGACGATTACGCTCCGAATGGCCGCACGGAAGTCGGCGCCTGGTCTCTCCCCGACGGTGACGCCTACTACGCCTATCTCGTCAAATCCAGCACAACCACCAGTCGCACTCCGGCCGAAATCCATGAGCTCGGCGTCGCCCAGGTCAGGGAAATCGAAGGTCACATGCTCGAAGTCGCCAATCATTTCGGCTACAAGGACACCAAGTCCTTCAACGCCGCTGTCAAGACCGATCCAAAACTTCACGGTCACTCTCGCCAGGAACTTCTCGATCTCTACACCAAATATGTTGACCAGATGAACCCTAAGCTTCCCGAACTCTTTGGCCGGCTTCCCAAGGCCAAACTCGTCGTGCTTCCCGTCGAGGAATTCCGCGAGAAAGAAGCCCCTTCGGCCTCCTACCAGGATCCCGCCGAGGACGGCTCCCGCCCGGGTCACGTCATGGTGAACACCTACGACTACCAGAAGCGCTCCCTCCTCGACATCGAGACCACTGCCTATCATGAAGGCGTTCCGGGCCATCACATGCAGATCGCTATCGCTCAGGAACTCCCCCAGCTCCCGCCCTTCCGTCAGCACGAATTTTTCACCGCTTACACCGAGGGCTGGGCGCTCTATTCCGAACGTCTTGGCAAGGAAGTCGGCTTCTACCAGGACCCCTACAGCTACTATGGCCATCTCCAGGACGACATGCTTCGCGCCATCCGCCTCGTTGTGGACACCGGCCTCCACTCCCAGCATTGGACGCGCCAGCAAGTCGTTGACTTCTTCCACGACCACTCACCTGAAGACGAAGTCAGCGTTCAATCCGAAACCGATCGCTACATTGTCTGGCCTGGTCAGGCTCTCGGCTACAAAATCGGCCAGCTGGAAATTCTCAGTCTCCGCCAGTACGCCAAGGATCAGCTCGGCGACAAGTTCGACATCCGCGGATTCCACGACGAAGTTCTCGGCAATGGTGCCCTTCCGATGGACGTCCTCAAGGAGCGCGTCTATGCCTGGGTGGCCATCCAGAAATCCGCTGCCTCATCCAAATCCCCCGCCAAGTGAGATTTCTTGTGCGGCTGCGGTTGTTTGTCGTTTGGTTTCCATATGTCGGCTTTGCAGGTAGGATCTTACTCATCTGTGCGAACTGAACGCTCTCTTCGTTTAATCTTTTTCCGCTTTGGTTCTGTTGGTGGGTTCTTTTTCGGAGCCCAATCCCTGCGTCTGAGTACGGCCCTGGTTGAACTTATAGTGCCTTCTCTCCAAGTCGGCTCGGCTTATGGCCACCGCACATTTATTGTGACCTCGATCGTCTTCTTCTTGACGCTGGCGCGTGTCGAGTTCCCTCTTAGTTTTTCATACTCAACACGGTCCCGAGCATGACATCGAGATGCAACCCATGCAGTTCCATTTCGCGCAGTCGCATTACCGCACAACTAGAGTTATAAAGAAGAAGTCCCGGTAAGGTCAGGCGAACGGGCCCCAGCACTCCAACGCCGCGGCTCGGAACTGTACAATTGTGGACAGACACGATTTCCGCAGAAAGATACACTTCGGCTCAATCTACAGTAATCTTTTCAGACCTAGGCCTGCGACGGTTTGACCTGACCGTTAACAACGTCGCAGGCCCCTTCCTTTAGCCACGGCGACTTGCTACTTATTGGGAATTGCTTGCTCTTGGAAACTTGGGGCAGGTTTGGGCAGCGAACTCTTTGTCGCTGGTAGTGTTCCGAGGACCTGACCTTAGTGAGCGATTTTTGTCTTTGTTTTCACTGCAAGTAGGGTCGACCTGAGTGTTGCGTCGACGACCCATTGAGACCACCCCGTTCACCAGGAGCTAGGGCGGTTTTCTTCTATAATGGCAGTCAGACTTTTGGGTGCTGACGGCGCAGGGCCAATTGGGGTATATCTACGACACAATGCCAATAGAATCCGTGCCAAGCGCAAAGACCCAGGCCAAAAGCGAATATGCCCAAAGAATTGATCGGGTCATTGACTACCTTCGCGTGAATCTGGATCGCCCGGTGAAGCTCGCTGAGCTTGCTAAGGTTGCCTGCTTCTCGGAATTTCACTTTCATCGGATTTTTAGAGCGGTTTCTGGCGAAACCCTGAAGAATTTTACGAATCGACTTCGCCTCGAAAAGGCGGCTCGTCTTCTTCGTTATTCCGACCAGAATCTGACCGATATAGCCTTAGATTGCGGGTTTTCGTCATCGGCCACGTTTTCACGTGCCTTCCGCTCCGGCTACGACACTTCGCCAAGTCAGTTTCGAAAAAACGGCGAGATCAAAAAGAGCAAGATTTGCAAAGAACTGTTCCCGGAAGACGAATATGGTCTCCCCATGAGCGCGGAAGAAAAGAGAGCCGCGTTTCCAGTCAGATTGCTCAATATTCCCGAAAGGCAGATCGCCTATATTCGGGTTACCAATGCCTTCGAACTGGATAGAGTACTTGCCGCTCTCAAGACAGTGATCGAATGGGCCAAATCCCAGGATATTTTTTCGCAAGGGGTTCTTTTCGGAATGACGGTAGACGATCCACACGTGACCCCAAAGCATCTTTATCGATATGAGGTCTGTCTTGCGTCGTCTTTTCCCTTCGTGTGCAGGGAAGGCATGTCGAAATTAAGAATGCCAGCCATGCGCTACGCCGTCATAAAGGTTTCCGGCGATATCCATAAGGTAGCTACGGCTTGGGACTATCTTTACAGAGACTGGCTTATCAACAGTGCCTACGAGCCGGAGCATGCGCCAGCACTTGAGGTTTTCCTGGACAAAGAAAGCGCCACGGATTGGTCGCATTTTGAATTGGAGCTATGCCTGCCGGTTCGGAGATCAGCAGAGATGAGGAGTTGAGATGAACTATATGCTGGTCGCGCTTTCATGCATTGCTTTAATTTCGCAAGTAGATCGAATCAAGGGACAATAACCGAGTCACTGCGTAAGGGAGGAATTTATGATCAACGGAATTGGCG
The DNA here is from genome assembly GCA_963709675.1 of Candidatus Acidiferrales bacterium. Classification (GTDB taxonomy): domain Bacteria; phylum Acidobacteriota; class Terriglobia; order Acidiferrales; family UBA7541; genus Acidiferrum. The sequence continues at coordinate 45,279 of CAVPWW010000006.1, read as the reverse complement.
GCGCTTTTCTGTTTTCTAACGATACAAAGAGATTGGCAAATTGGTATCGCGAATGCCTCGGAATAGTTCCTGAGGGCGAAGATACTGAGTGCAGTTCGGTCTATACATCGTTCGAATATAGGGATCTTGAAAATCCGGAGATCAAGAGAACCATAGCATGGGCGATTATGCCCACTGATCAAGACATCAAGGATAAGCCACGAACGGGTAAAATTAATTACACAGTGAAGAACATGGGAGAAGTCCTCAGCCATCTTAGGAGTAAAGGCGTGGCGATCGAAAAGACCGAGGAATATCCCTACGGGAACTTTGCGTGGCTTAAAGATCCAGATGGCAATCAGATCGAGCTTTGGGAACCTTCCAAAGAGTGAATGGTAACCCCTGGTTTGTTAATGCGGCCAGTTTATCGCGTCATAAACAATGATGCCTGCCATGAAGGGTAAAACGACGTGTTCGAGCTTTTGCGGGAATTATACTCAAAAATCGCTCACTAAGGTCAGGTCATCGGAACACTACCCTGATTTAGGATTTGACGGAGTATAGTCAAACAGATGCGTTCTTCCGGGGAAGCATTGTCGAATCAACGTATGGGCGGTGATGCAACCCACCAACCCGCGGCACTGTTACGATTGACCCCATTTCAGGCAGCTGAATCACTCGTGGCTCGGGTGAGTCCTTCCCCAACGAAAGATGTGTTCTCGATCGGTGATAGTGATCGAAATAGGAATGGAGGGTTCGTCGTAAAGATTTTTCATGGAATACGATCACGTGATCGAGGCACTCGCGACGAATGGCCCCAATCACTCGCTCCACATAGGATCGCTGCCAAGGCAATCATCCTGAAAGTGGTGCAATTTGCCTTTGGGCAGCTTCTGTCCTATTTCCGCCTACGAGACAGAACAAACCTATCGCCAGAAGCAGAAATGAACACCACCAGAGGAAGTATCCAGTTGTCAGTTCGGACCTCTCTGGTCCAAAAATGACAATCCAGTGAGCGTTAAAAAGAAAGGCTGTAGCCGCAGCCCACGCCAATCCCCTTCGAAGTGAACGTGACCCGCGCAACACAACCCACGGTGAAGCCAGAATAAAAAACAGCGTCGTTATCGCGCTTATGGTTGAAAGGACCGCGTAGTACCAAGCGTCGAATTGGATGCCCTTACAAGCCCAAACTCCGCAGGCCGCGTAGCGAAACGCCTGCCACCCAGGTATCGCCGGCCGGAACTCACCAGGCTTAATTACGGGAAGGAACCAGGCTACGAAGTGGAGCAGCCATGCCGACGAAATCACGAGATAAGGCTTCCTCATCGTCCTGACTACCTCTCTCGAAGCCCTGCTTCACCCTCACGTCTGGAGGTATTCTTGCCCCGTCACGAAAAGAGTCTACCGGAATCCCCAACATAGGCAATTGTATCCTTTGATGGGGACTTACATGATGGTGGTCGTTGTTGTTGATAAATCGCCTTTGAATGTGTGGTCGAATTGTACCCTTCAGTTCCTGCTTTGATTAGCGCTCTTTGATGAGCTGGACGTCCAAGTTGATGGTTACCGCGTCGCCCACCAGCAGGCCGCCAGTTTCCAGGGTTGCGTTCCAGGTAAGACCAAAGTCTTTCCGGCTGATCCGCGTGGTGGCTGAAAGCCCAATCCGGGTGTTGCCCCACGGGTCCTTTTGCGCGGGGCTCGGCCCATCGACATCAAAAACCACGTTCCGACTGACTCCGCGAATCGTCAAGTCGCCGCTGACCTTCAGTCCCCCATCGGTGCTCCTCGTTATGGACGTCGAGTTGAAGGTTAAGGCCGAATGCTTTTCTACGTGGAAGAAATCCGCGCTCTTGAGGTGCGCATCTCGTTGAGGCTCCCGGGTGCTAATGGTAGCCGCGTCGATGGATGCCCGGATCTTTGATTTGGTGATGTCGTTCTCATCACGCTCCAGGACGCCGGTGATCGAAGTGAATTCTCCCAACACGTTAGAGATCATCATGTGCTTGACCTTGAATTGGGCCGTAGAGTGAACCGGATCGATGTTCCAGGTGCTGATACTTACTTCGGGTCTAACTTCGGTGCTAACTGTGGCGTTCATTTTCTCTCTTCTCCTGTTCCTTGAATTGCCGTGCTAATAGATATCCTGCTTGTATTTCAGGCTACCTAAACTTGATGGGCCGGTACTGAATCAAATGTCTTAACAACCAGTTTTTTTTGCTCCCCGATTTCCTGCTGGGGGATTGTGTGGGGCAGGTCACGGACGTTGTCCTTTCTCTCCTTACTTAGATGCGTGATGACGATTATCGTTATAACAACTATGACTCACAATGACGGAACCCAACTTGCTCGAGGAACCGCTCGATTTCTCCTTGGTGCTGGGTGGTCCGCTCTTCCAGCTCTTTCGGAAGTCTCATCTCGCAGGAGATGGCTTAGACCTCTTGCATCGCCGGCTGTTCATTATCACCATGGTCGCTTGGCTGCCGCTGTTGCTCCTTGCCACCCTCGGCTCCTCGGCTGGGAACGTCAGTCGGATCTCGTTCTTTCATGACGTTGAAGTGCATGTCCGATTCCTAATTGCACTTCCGGTCCTCGTCGCTGCCGAGCTGCTTGTTCATTCGCGCATACGTCCCGTCGTGCGCCGGTTCGTTGAGCGGCGCATTGTTTTGCCCCAGGACCTTCCCCGCTTCCACAACGCGATCGAGTCAGCCATCAAGCTGCGCAATTCCATCTCAGTCGAGGTCGGACTCGGTCCACTCCTGATGTTTACACCCCAAATGGCACGTGCAAAAAGAAAGGGATAAGCAAACTACGGCCTGCTCGCTCAGCGCTATGTCGAGGGCTTCGAACAGAAATGGGTTCTCCGTGATCCCGGTCCTTCGGAGGAACTCCTGGAAGCTGCTGATATCCAGTCGCTCGCCGATCTCGGCAACAGCTATAGCCTCGTGCGTGAGATGCGTGCGGTCCCTTTCGGACTCGAGGACATCTCCCGTCTGGCCGCTGCTACCTCAGCTCTTCTCTTGCCTCTCTTGCCCACGGTTTTCTCCCCAGAAGAGTTGATCATGCGCATTATCAAGGTTGTGTTTTGAAGGTATCAGTTGCCAACGTCGTCAGCGATCGACTTTCAGTACCGGTTTGCGTTAATCATAGAAGGACTTAGCATTAGTCCTCATTCGTTATCACATACTTTTGTTATCCACATCACCATTCTGGGTAGGCGCCCATCACAGACGCCCTTTCGGCACACCAATATACTGTCGCAAGAGGTGAGAATGGCCTCAGGGAAGGAAACTCCCGACGCGAAGAGGAAGGCTTCATGGCGGCGCATTCTGATTGCAGATGATCATGAGTTTGTTCGGATGAGTCTGCGGTCCCTTCTAGAGAGTGGCCACGATCTCAAGGTTTGTGGCGAGGCAAAGGATGGAGAAGAAGCAGTCCACATGGCGAGAGAACTAAATCCAGATTTGATCATTCTAGATGTACATATGCCGGTGTTAGATGGCATATCAGCCGCTAAACAAATAAAATCGATTTTGCCAAACGTTCCCGTGCTCATGCACTCGATGTATCACGGCCAACAGATGGATCAAATGTCGCGGGTGGCTGGAGCGCAGGGATTCGTCTGCAAGACAGATACACGTAGAGTATTACTGAACGCGGTAAACACGCTTCTTCAAGGGAAGACTTTCTTTCACGAAAAATAATGGACATTTTCCTGGCCGCATGCAATGTTGCAAGGTCGGACTCCTCGAAGGTACTGATATATCAATCCCCCCGCGCTCGAGTCAGTTGGGCTGAATGCCGAGAAAAAAAGATCGGCATTGGGTCGAAGGGGAGCACTTTTTTCTTGCCATTCCCTTTAATAGGACTTTACCGGTTTGCGGGGGACTTACTACCTTGCAGTCCGAGTACTAGCCGTACCTGGGTTCCGAGCCGTTGCTTCGTAAATGGTTTGACAAGGATCTCGTGGCGTGCGTTCAGGATGCCCTGTCGCAGTATCTCGTCGTCTGTGTAGCCCGACATATACAAGATACATAGGCCTGGCTTTTTCGCTCTCAATGTCTCGACCAACGAGCGCCCATTCATTCCTGGCATCACTACGTCAGTGAGCAACAGATCAATTTGGTCCTTGTGCTTCTCAAATTGCTCGATGGCTCGTTCGGGGTTCTCGGCTTCGATCACCTTGTATCCCAGCTGTTCTAGCCGGACGACTGTGACTTCGCGAAGAGACTGATCATCTTCTACTAGTAAGATGGTCTCCGTTCCCCAGGAGAATCCAGGAGACTTCTTCTCTTCTTTGATAATCGGCTCCCCGTGTAGGGACGGCAGGTAAATGTCGAACGTGGTGCCCATGCCGACTTCGCTGGTCACCGCGATGTATCCTTCACTCTGCTTAACAATCCCATACACAGTCGCCAGTCCCAGTCCGGTACCTTTTCCTGGCTCCTTCGTGGTAAAGAACGGCTCGTAGATGTGTGTAACAACCTCTGGTGTCATGCCGCAGCCCGTGTCGGCAACAGATAGCTTCACGTAGTCGCCTGGCTTGGCCCCCAAATGCGTGTCTACAAATTCTTGGTCCAAATGGACATTAGCAGTCTGAATTTTCAGGCTTCCGCCGGTTCGCATTGCATCGCGGGCATTCACGACCAGGTTCATTAATACCTGTTCTATTTGGCCGGGATCCGCTTTTACCGAACCCAACGCAGGCTCAAGGCAAAGTGATACGCGGATGTGCTCACCGATCAACCGCTGCATCATCTTGTGCAACTGTTCGACGCTTTTGTTTAGGTCCATTATCACAGGCTGCAGGATCTGCTTCCGACTGAAAGCTAGCAGCTGTCGTGTGACATCCGTGGCACTGCGAACCGCCAGCCGTATGCGTTCGCAGTATTTCTCTGTGAGTTCGTCCGACGGTAGGCGCTCGCTCAGCAATTCCATATTTCCCAGGATCACGCCGATGACGTTATTGAAGTCATGGGCCACACCCCCCGCAATTTGGCCGATGGCTTCCATCTTTTGCGCCTGCCGGTATTGCCGTTCCAAGCGACGTCGCTCAGTGATGTCTTCAACGATCACTTCATAGTGGCTTACCGACCCATCTTGTTTGCGAACTACGCCTCCAGTCGTTCGAACCGCGATGACTTGGCCGTCTTTGCGCCTCCAATTAACCTCGATTCCGTCCATTCGTGGGCTGGAGTCATAGCCAGCCAGAATTGATCTCCGCGCGGACGCGTCCTCGTATATGTCGCGGTCCAAATTACGCGTTAACAACTCCTGCTTCGAGGCGTACCCCAACATGGCTACCAGAGCTGGGTTCACATCCAGCAAAGAACCAGCTGGATCTGACCGATAGATGCCGAAAGTAGCATTTTCAAAGAGGCTGCGGTACTTCTGTTCCGATTCTCGTAAAGCCTGCTCTGCCTCCACGCGAGCGGATATATCAAGGAAAGTGACAACGGCGCCCACGAGTTGACCGGCCTTATGTATCGGATAGGACCAGTATTCCGCAGAGAAACTCGTTCCGTTGGCACGCCAGAGCACTTCGTCAGTGACGTGGGAACGCGCTCCACCACGAACAGCGCTGTAGATTTGACATTCTTTCTCTGGGTAGGAGGTCCCATCCGGCCGGGTGTGGTGGATAAGCGCGTGCATGTTTTTGCCGAGCAAGTCTTCAGGGGACTGGTGGCCGAGCTGACGGACACACGCAGGATTGCAAAATGTACAATTACCTTCTAGATTAAGGCCATAGATCGCTTCGGCTGTGGAATTCAGCAGCAACCAATACTGTTCTTCGCTTTCCTTAAGGGATTCGGTTGCGTTTTTCAGAGCCGTGACATCGACGCCGACACCCAGCATGTGGCTCGATCCATTGCGGATCAGGATGCCATGCGCATCGATCCAGCACGTTGTTCCATCCGGTCGTACTACTCGATACTGTGCGGAATACTCTTTTGCGATTCCATCGAGGACCTCTCGAATCGCTTTCTCAACCCTCGGGCGGTCCTCTGCGTGAAGTCTGCTGACGGCATCCTCGACGCGGCCGGAGAATGTCTGTCGGGTATAACCGAACTGACGGTAAGTCTCGTCTGACCAAACAACGGTGTCAGCGACAACGTCCCAATCCCATAGCCCAATTCGGAGGCCAGCCTTCTGGGCCAATTCCAAGCGCTTCTGCCACTCAGAAGACGGATCCGTCTCACCAAGCGAGATACAATCCTCAGGCATATTAACTCCTCAGTAACGGGTCTCATGGTCGCTGAAACAGATGAATGTGACCTACGTCACGTCGACACCTCTCAGGCAATAAACTGCCACCGAAGCTCCGCGCAGACCCTATACAGCGATCCGGAATATCAGTAGCTGAAGATGCTAAGGAAACGCGCTTTGCAGATGAGCCTTTCATCGAGTAACGCTTGAATTCCGCGTAGTTCCCGCTTAACGGACTTCCATGATAGGTCTTTGTCAAGAGGCAAAAAGCCCTCCTGAGGCGCGCGGGAGGAGCGCTGGTGTAAGATCTTTGGCTTCGTCAGCGCGTCGTGTTGGCCTCTCGGCCGCGGTTTCTATTCGTGAAAAGAACCAGACTTCCATTTGCTGGCGCAACTAGTATAAAGAAACCATCCCATGGCGCATCTAAGCAAAAATACCTAGGTAGAACTCACTTCCTCCTGGACGGCAATAAGCTTGTGAGCTAGAGCGTAGTGAAGAAGTTCGGTCACGCTATGGACATTCAGCTTCCGCATGATATTGGCCCGGTGTGTTTCCACTGTTCTGACCGACACTCCCAATTCCGCACCAATCTGTTTGCTGCTCTTACCCACGGACAGGAGCCGGGCAATCTCCAGCTCCCGATCGGTCAGACCAAGAGTAGAAAAGTCTCTTCGTGGTTCAGATTGTTGCAAGTATTCGTTGGCAAGCTTTTCGGTAACGTCGTGGCTTAAGTAACGCCGACCAGACAAGACCTCTCGCAGCCCTGCCTTAAGATTGAAGCTCAGATCCGTTTTTAGAACGTACCCCTGAGCGCCTGCATCCAGCGCCTGACGGATCATGGCGTGGGAATCATGCATACTGACGATAAGCACGGTGGTACTCGGGGAAATGGCGCGAATCCTGCGAGTAGCCTCGACACCGTCCAATTCCGGCATGGCCAGGTCCATGACGACGACATCCGGCTGCAGTTTCTCGACCTGCTCTAGCACTTCGAGCCCAGTCATGGCTTCACCAACAACAATAACGTTTCGCTCGGTACGTAATACCTCGAGCATACCACGGCGAATTAATTCATGATCGTCGGCGATCAGAATCTTGACTTTGTTCATGGCCCAGATCCTTTGACAGATCAGATTGTGTGCCGCAAGGGTGTGAGCAGGGCTGGGGAGGAGAAGCTACAGAAAGACAGAGCGGCCGCTTCTGGAGCGTAGAAGATGCGACACCTCTAATACATTAACGCATACGTTGCAATCGCACAATGTCCGTTTTTAGCATAAATTATGACTAGTCGCGACAGGACAAATTCACACTCTCAGGACTGCCATTACTTGCCCAAGTATTTCTCGGTATTGTTCCGCCAGCGTAACCAATGCGTAATACGCTCCGCTGATTGCTTGGGCTGTAAACCTGATCTGCTAACTTACATCCCAGATGAAGTCGAGCGCCTGGCTTCCAGAGGCACAGTCGCACGCACTATCGTCCCGCCGCTGCCCGAAATGATCTCGAGATGCCCTCCGATCAGTCGAACACGCTCCTGCATACTGCGAATTCCAACACCGAAACTAAATTCTGATTCAGCGGTACGCTTCTGAACACCAGGGGCGTCCGGTCCCCTATCGATGATCTCCACAACAAGGTTTGTGGATGTGTGATTGATCCGAATGACTGCGTTCTGGCTTCTGGAATGTGAATGTACATTCGCCAAGCTCTCCTGTATTACCCGAAAGAGAGCTAACTCAACGTCTCGTTCCGCCCTTCCTACACTCTCCGAGACCTCCAAAGCAACCGGAATTCCGCTCCTTTTACTGAAGCCCTCAATATAATCCCAAACGGCTTCCGCCAATCCAGCTTTATCCAAAGCCGCAGGATAAAGTGCGTAGGAAAGTGTGCGAACCTCGCGGATACACAGGTCCACCAAGGATCTGCAGCCGGAGAGAAGAATGTTCCCTTGCTTTTCTTTCGAAGGTAGAGACTGTTCGAGGCGGCCAAGCATGGTTGCCAATGCGACCAAATTTTGCCCTGTCATATCGTGCAGGTCGCTGGCGATCTTCCGTCGTTCTTCATCCTGCAACTTCAAAAGCTGTCCGGAAAGCCGCTGAAGTTCCTCCCCAGTTCTTACGCGTTCGGTGATGTCCCGGCAAGTGCCCGCAACACGAACCGGTTTTCCTTCTTCATCATAAAAAGCTTGCCAGCGCTCCTCCAGAATTTTCACGCGGCCATCCGGCATAACGATCCGATATTCGACCGTGCTGGGCGTGCGCTTGTCGAACGACCCTGCAAAGGCTGCATCCACCTTCGCGCGGTCCTCCGGATGAATGAATTCGCGGAACGTTGGACGTGTGGGTTGGAAGCGAGACGGATCAGTCTCAAAGATGCGGTGTGTTTGCTCTGACCAAATCACGTTTAAGCTCGGCAGCTCCGCTTCCCAACTTCCCATTTTCGCCACTTCCTGAGCTTCGACCAAACGAGCGCGGTCTCTTTCCAATTGCGCGGCTATCTGGCGCTGTTCCCGTTCGCTCGATCTCAAGGCTTCTTCCGCTCGCTTCCTGTCCTCAATATCGATACTCGATCCATACCACTTCACAATCTGGCCCTGTTCGCCGCGAAGCGCGACTCTGTGATGCAGCAGCCAGCGATACTCTCCGTCCGCACGCCCCACGCGTGCCTCATACAAGAAGAGTTCCCCGCTGGCTATGCAGGCATGCCACTTGTCCACGAGTCCGTCGACGTCTTCAGGATGAATAACAGCTGTCCAGCCCCAGCCCTCTAGATCCTCCAAAGGCAGCCCCACGTATTCCAGCCAACGTTGATTGAAGTAGTCGAGGTATCCATCGGGACGAGCACTATGTATCATGGCGGGAGTCGTGTCCAAGACAAGGCGAAGGCGACTTTCCGCCTCTTTGCGTTCCGTGATGTCTCGTATAAACCCCGTGAAAATGCGCTGGCCTTGTCTCACAACCTCACCGAAGGAAACTTCCACGGGGAACTCCGCTCCGCTCTTGTGCAGCCCGACAAACTCCACTCCTTGCCAGTTCAGGTGTCGTTCACCCGTGGCCAGATAACGTCGCAAACTCGCTTCGTGACGCTCGCGAAAGGGTTCAGGCATCAGCATCGTGAATTGCTTTCCAATTAATTCGCGCAATTCGTAACCAAAGATTTTAGTTGTTGCGGGATTGGCGAAAAGAATTTGACTGTTTTCGTCGATGCTGATGACCGCATCCGCGGCGGTCTCGACTACAGTCCGGTATTGTTCCTCGAGCTGCTGGCGCGCATCCTCCGCCAGCTTGCGCATCGTGAACTCATAAGCGGTGCCGACGATTCGATAGGGATGGCTCCGCCCGTCGCCAACCGGATAAGCTCGCAGTCTAACCCAGGAGATCGAACCGTCCGCCCGGACGACTCTACAGTCGAGATAGTCCACTGGCTGTCCATCCCTTAGCCTTTGTACCGCTTCCTGCACCTGTTGGCGATCATCCGGATGTACGCCTTCCAACCAGGACTTCGGGTCTGCATAGAGACTCTCAACTGTTCGGCCCCAGATTGTTTCGTACGCGCGATTGACGAACAGAACCTGGCTGAAATCCGCATCGCTGAGCGAAACGACATCCCGCAAGATGTCCGCGATTTGCCGGAAGCGTTCGCTGTTTTCGAGTTCGCGTGCCTGAACGGCCAGTTGCCTGTCCATCGAGGATGTCAATATCGCTATAGCTTGAACTAGGAGCGTAGCCATTCCCGCTCCTGCAGCTCCCAAGGAGGAGACGCTGACCGTGTGAGCCAGATTTACGGGCGCGCCAGAGGGGGAAAAATACGCCGCAGCCATGCCCGTGTAGTGCATTAGGGAGATGGCAGCGCCCATCGCGCCGGCACTTAAGATCTTTGCAGCAGTGGTTCCCCTGAAATCCTCGCGGTAGTCGAAGCAAAACACGATTGCGACCAGCGATGCGACAATTGCCACCAGGACGGACGCAGCGACAATCGGGGGGCGATAGCGGTACATAGCCGGGAAGCGCATGGCGGCCATTCCGATGTAATGCATTCCGGCAATGCCAGCACCCATCAGGACGCTGCCAGTCAGCGCCTCAATTCGGCCCATCTTCTCTCGGCTCGCGATGCCCAGAGCCATGGCCGAAGCAAGTATGGCGACAAGTAGTGAGAGAACGACTGTGGGCAAATGGTACGCTACGGCGATAGGCAGTCTGAAGGCGAGCATGCCCACAAAATGCATGCACCAAATTCCCAACCCCAGGGCTATCGCTCCGCCAGCTAACCACGCCCATCTCAGTCGTCCATGTGCAGCGGTAACTCGTGCGCCAAGATCCAGGGCCGCATAAGATGCGGAGATCGCTACCAACACGGAGAGAACTACCAGACGGTAGTCGTAGAAACCGGCAAGAGGCACCTCAGATTCACCCATGGTGCACTCCTCCCGATTACCGGAGTACGAGCGGCACCGGCGAATCGGCGCTCGAATCAAACCACTTCTGTAGCACCCAAGAGAATTCGGCAGGGGCAACGGTATGGTATCACAAAAAACTAATTATCAAAGCGAGTTATAAATAGACAGTCACGTCAAGCCAGGCTCGCATCTCTTTTGCTTTGCGGAATGTGTATCTGCCGAATTGATACCTGGGCCGATTTTGCCGGCAATGGCGCCGCGAAAGTGAGATGAGATGTATCTCACATTCGGAACGCACCTGGTGGCAGTGAAACGATCGCGTCCGCGAAACGCTGTGCAACGAAGAACGCAAACACCGGATGATTTCATTCTTTCATTCCAGGTTTTTGCAGAGGTTGACCGCATAGCGCAGTGAGCCCGAGCCCTGAAGCGAAATTCACAATTTGCGGCGGGCGCGCATTTCATGGGTGTCACTTGGAACTTGAAACCTATAGCCTACCGAGTGTTCTGTAATCCGATTACCGCGTTATACGTCCAAGAAGGCAGAGCTCTCGGGAGAAGTGGGAAGCAAGAGAGTATCAATGAGAACCTGCCACCTTGCCCGCGGCTTGGGTCGAAGATGGCCGGTGCGCTTCGATCGCGGCCGGAGTCGCTGGCTGGCTCATGAAAGTAACCGCCGATGATGCGCATTCAAGCCGCCCGTTGCTGTTTGAAACTTCCTCTATGATTTTCGTGAACAATTGATCTTTCATGGCGGTTCGTTTCGTGTAGTCAACCACGTAGCTGACGGTGAATTCCAACGACCCGGAACTTACAACGAGCACGACGGTAGGTTCCAACGGAGGGTTTTCGCTTCGATAGTTGTCGCTGATCGCTTTCCAAGAAATCTGCGCTTCAACCAAATACTCGCCAATCGCCTCTTTGGCTATCCGCAAGAGCATCTCCCTGGCAAACTGGCAATCGCTGGTGGTTGTAAACAGCACTTTAATCTCATCCCAGACGAACCGGAAACCCTGCGAGTAGTTGAAAACGGTCCCTTTCAAGACCGCGCTATTGGGGATGCGAACGATCCGGCCGTTATACAAATCTCCGCTGACCCAGTTTCCCGTTTCGAGCAAGGTGGTTCGCAGGAGCCCGATGTCGATGACGTCGCCCCGCGTTTTGCCGATCTGAACCCTGTCTCCTACGGCGTACAGCTTTGAAAAACCAATGGAGAAGGCGCCGGCAAAGCTGGCCAGCACGTCCTGCAGCGCCACGGCTACACCCGCGCCCACGACGCCGAGGGCAAAGCTGAGGCGGCCCAAGCGATCTTCAAAGACGAAAGCAAGGAAAATGAGAATCGAGAGGTATCCGGAGAAGACGACGAGCTTGCGGACTTTATAACGCGCATCGGCCCGCCCAAACCGCCGGGGCAGCGTCTCTTCGAGCACGCGAAACGTGCCGTGAATAATGAGAATTCCGACCGCCGCGGCAATGCACTTCCCGAGGAGCGAAAGCGAAACAGCCTGTTTTAAGAGGTCATTCATGCAGCAACCATCACTCCCAGTTTGCCGCTAAAGTGCGAAGCAAGACTACAACACTTACCTTAAACGGGATTTCCATTTTGACTTCCCAGCCGAGCGACAACGTACACCCACTCCCGTCATTATGCAATGCTCCAGCCAGGTTTTTGCGGATCATCAGAGTGAATCTAGGCCCGCGTGGCCCAGAAGTTCGCAAAATGTCTTACCCCAGGGCTCACTCTAAGATTTATGTTGACCCGCGCTGGAGTGATGTACATCTTTGTTTCAAACAGGGGTTCAGTTCTGGGATCTCTGGTTGGGATCCGGGTGTAAATGGTGCTGCTCGAACAGAATGTCGGGCAGCGCGGATACTTGAACCACTTAATGCATTAGCCGGTCATTGTTGTGGCAGATGCTCAGCCGCAGATCATCACCGGTAGCAGATTCTTGTTCCGAAAAACTATTGTGAATACACAGGCCCACCAAGTTCGGGCATGGGGACCCCAGTTTTCTGCGCAAAACGGGTAGATGTTGCAGAGCGCGACAAATTCCGCAAATTGCGAATTCTCGCCGAAATCTAAGTCAAAAAATGACTGCATGTCGACTGTAGAAATGGTCTAAATTCCATCAGATTCCATGCGAGAGCTAAACCTTGCGATGAACTACGATGTCTGATCGGCCATCGCCAAGACGGACTCTTCGCCCCCTCGCGCGCAGTGCGACTTTGTGAATCTCATTGTGGTCGCGAGGGCGTTGTAGCAACCATTTACTTCTCGTGGCAATGCGGGCGCAGGCCGGACACCAGGATCCACGCTTCACCTTGTCAGGTGCGGCTTCCCATTCGTGGCCCTTCGCGCAGGACCAGCGAAGGCGGGTTCGCTCGTTGACATAGGCGTGTGACAGACACGACCCTCCGCGTTGTGTCGCGATGTCTTGGAATTGCTCCAAGCTCAGGCGCCGGTTGCGGGCACACGTGGGACACCAGGCGCCCTGAAGGATGTAGGAGGGCGCCGCTTGCCAACGATGGCCAATCTCGCACTTCCAGAGCAGTTTCACTTTACTGCCATGGTATTCGGAGGAGAGGCAGGCGCCTTTGCGCACGACGGCCAACTGTTTGACGCCTTCGATGCTTCCTCTCCGGCGAAATGTCCGTCGTGCGTTGTAGCATTCTGGGCACCAACTTCCTTTCCTTCGGAGACTCCGTTTGACGTTGGCGGGGCGCGCTCTCCAGCGGTGCCCGAACATGCATTCCCAAAGAAGAGGTGTGCATCCGTTCTGGTACGTTGTTGACAGACACATGCCGCCACGCTCCTGTGCGAGGTTGCGCATCTCTTCGAGTTTCAGCTTTTGGTTGTGGGTGCAAACCGGACACCAGTGTCCGGCGCGGATTGAGGACGGTCTTGTTTGCCACTGATGCCCTGCGGCACATTCCCACAGTAGCGGCCGCGCGGAATTCCCGTAGACAACCGAAAGGCAACGGCCGCCTTTCCGAGCGGCCATCTCTTGGAGAAGTGCCAATGTGAGCGGGGCGACACGAGCACAGAAGGGGCACCAATGGCCTTTCTTGATCTGGAGCGGTGTGGCCACCCAAACGTGCCCGGCGGAGCATTGCCACTTCAGTTTTGTCGCCGTGTTGCGATACTCCGGCGAGAGGCATGCACCGCGGCGGGAGAGCGCGATCTTCTGCAGCTGACCAATCGTTCCTGGCCGTACGCCGGCACATTCCGGACACCAGGTTCCCTTTCGAATGCTCGCTGGAACAGCGTTCCACTGATGGCCTGCTTTGCATTCCCACAGAAGTGGAACCGCAGAGTTCACGTAGAACGTCGAAATGCATCGCCCTCCTTTCTTTCGAGCGAGCGCCCTCATCGTCGCAATGCCCAACTTCCGCATCATGAAGCCCCGTGCCGGAACTGTTGTTGTTCCACTCCCAACTGAACACGTTCCCTAAGCTTCATGTCCGCGCCGTGCGACTCCACCTCGTCAGACACGGCACGGCATTTCCAACGGCTTCTCCGCTCTAAGTTGACGCACTTTGCACACCAAGCACCGCGCTTAACCTTTCCTGGTCGCGCGTACCAACGATGGCCAAGCGCACATTCCCATTTGAGCGCAGTCTCTTTGTTGACGTAACGGTCCGACAGGCATTTCCCACCTCTACGGATTGCCAAAGAATGAAATTCGCCTAGCGTCAGCCTGATATTTCGGGCGCAGACCGGACACCACGATCCTCGTCGGACCGCAACCGGCACCGCACGCCAACGATGGCCTTTGTCGCACTGCCACAGAAGCTTGCACTTCGAATTCGTATAATCGTCCGATAGACAGAGACCACCACAACTCCTAGCAAGCTTTTGCATGGCCTCGATCGAGTCTCTTTCATGGAACTGCCGTCGCAAGTTGTAGCAGTGGGGACACCAAGTCCCTTGTTTCCTCGTTCGTCCCTTCACATTGGCCGCACAGGCTCTCCACCTGTGTGTCCGCCTACATTGCCATAGCAGTGGATGACGGCTATTAATGTAGTGGGTCGAAAGGCATCTCCCTCCGCGCTCCTCCGCGAGGTATTGCATGGCGTGGAGACCGAGCCGACGATTGTGAGCGCACAAAGGGCACCACTTCCCGCCCCTAACCGAAGCAGCGGTTGCGATCCACTGATGTCCCTCTTTGCACCTCCACAATAACGGATTCCCCACATTGCGATATTCGGTCGAAAGGCAGCGCCCTCCTCGAGATGCGGCGATCCCCCCCATCGCGTCGAGGGACAAGCGGGCCACCCGCGCACAGTGTGGGCACCAGTTGCCTCGTTTCACTAATCCTGGGGCCGCCTCCCACTGGTGCCCCCCGGCGCACAGCCACCTTAGTTTCGTCCTGTTATTGGTGTACCGGTCCGAGAGGCATTCCCCTCCCCGACCTTCAGCTAGGGCCCGCATCTCTCGGAGAGTCAGGCGCTTTCTGTGCGCACATTCGGGACACCAACTACCTTTGCTCACGTTGGTGGGCATCGCCTTCCACCGATGGCCCCGCTTGCAACTCCAGTACAGCGGCGTGCGCGAGTCCAAGTATCGCTGCGAAAGGCATCGGCCGCCTCGCCGCGTGGCGATCCTACGCATCTCGGAAAGAGTCGACTTGCGCATGGCAGAGATGACCACAACGCACCAAACCGAAGCCGCGGGAGCAGAGCTCCTCGCGATAAAGCAGCTTTACGCACGAAGCGTTCGTCCCGGTGCTGATTGTTAGAAGTGGAAACCCAGTTCCACTGTTTCGGTTCGTGGCGTCACATAGTGGGTGCCGCTGAACGTAGAGTAGAAGTTATAGAGCGCGTATTTGTTGGTTAAGTTGATGACAGTGAACTGCAGGCTCCACCTGTAACGGTCTCCGTTGAAAAGATTGTCGTGCCCCACAGCGATATCGAACAAACTGCGCGGCTGAATGCGCTGGGGATTGTGATCGTCATTTTCCGTTCCAGGCGCCGGTATTTTGACCAGATTGGACTTGAACTGCGTCGCGAGGCAAGTTGTGGGCAAGGGTGTCGTCGGAGTCGCGGCCACGCCGTTGCAAGTAAACCCAGCTTCAAACTCCTGATCGGCAGTAAGGGGCAATCCGTTGACGTTGTTCACCATAGCTATGTACCCCGTAGGAGGAGCCGGCACCAGCGGTGGATTCCCCAAGGTTGAAAACGAGCACGTGGCCGTATCCGCCAAACATGGTACCGCGCCACTCACGAGTCCGCTGTCGTACCGCCAGTTGAACCCGAGCCATGGTGCACGTTTAAACGGTTGGTACTGTAAGTGGGTGGTCTGCTGAAAATTCTCGTCGTGGTCGATGCGGAACACGCCCGGCGGCGCGGGCGGGGCAATTCCGCTGACCGTTGGGGGGAAGAATCGTGCATTAACATGGGAGAACGCGATAAACGCGGTCAATCCGTGATAATTCGGAAGGCTTCCGCGAACGGCATATCCCGGAATCTTGGAGTTGTGCCATTCAATGGGCAGGGTAATCGGGCTCGTTCCGAACACATTGAAGTCGTAACCGTTGTGCGTGTACTTCCATAGGTACTCGCCACTGAGGACGAAATATTTGCTAAAGGCCTGTTGAAAACCAGCGTGAAATTCATTGCGAAAACCGGGAGTTAGCGGGGAGGTCGTACACGCGAAACCTTGCGCAATGGTCATGATCGCGGCGACCACGGGATCGGTGCACCCCGTGCCTGACAGGACGAGGTTCTCATTGAACGGACTCTCTAAGGTTCGTGCGTACGAAACGCGAAGTACGGTGTTGGTCTGTTTGACGTTGTAGGCTATGCCGAGGCGTGGTTCCGGCTGACCGGAAGACGCGTGGAGGCCGTAATACAAGTCTCCGCGAAGCCCAAGGTTGAACGACCAAGGCCCTTTGGTAATAGTGTCCTGCACATAGAACGCTGTCTCCTTGATGTCGGCGTGTCCAAAGTAGTGATAGAGTTGTCCGCCTTCCGTCAAATCATATGGCAACAGAGCCGCGCATGCGGCGCTCGTGCAACCGGGGAGCAGCGCAGGGTTCACAATTCCGAAATTGTCGTGCTCGCTGAGGAATGTCTGTTGATAGGTGGCTCCCGCCTGGATGTTGTGAATGCCCTTCACATACGACCAATTGATGCGAGCACCCGCGTTCGTTAGAAACCGGAGCTGCGAGACGGTTTCGTCCTGAAGCGGCCCCAGGTCCGAAAACGGATCGGGACTAGGGTAATAGTTATATTGATCATGTCGAGCCCAAGCTCCTACGGTTAGTACGGCATTGGAACTCAATAGCCGGGTCCAAGTGGGCGCGATGTTAAAGGTCAAGATTCGAGAGCGCTGGTCGGTGGGCGCGAGAGCAGCACCGGTTATCGGATTGGCCTGGAAGGACCCGGTGGTATAGACAGCACCAGTGCATTCCGCGGAGAGAACCGTGCAGGTTTGAAGTTGCTGGTCCCAGGTATTGGGAGTTTGAAACCAAGAACGCGTGAATCCTAAGTTGAGTTGGATTGTGTTCTTATCGGAAAATTTATAGTCCACGCGGTCGAATACATTCTCTTCGTTGCCTTTGTCGTGCAATACCGTGTGTTCGGGAGGATCAAGGAACCGACCAGTATTCAGTCCGTTCACAGCGATGAAGTTCCCCAATTTATCGCTTCCGTATGCGACGTCGAAACCACCGGTGGTGGTACCAAATGACCCGTATGAGGCATCCACACTGCCATGAGGAGTGGTGTCTCCCAGCCCCGACCGGGTAGTCACCACGGCGACTACGCTGGTCTTGCCTCCATATTGGGCAGGAGGTGCACCTTGGATCACTTCGAGCGACTGAATGGAGTCGACAGGTTGCTGGTTGGAGAAAACCTTGCTCACCTGATCCGTAATGGGTTGGCCATCGATTGAGAACGAGTTTTCTGCATGGTCACCAAGCCCGTGGAATAAGCCGTTCGAGTCCGCTACGATCCCCGGGGATGCCAGCGTGATAAGAGAACTCAAGGACGAAGATTGACTCTCGAGCGGTAGTTTTTCGAACAAGCCGCGGTCCACATCAGTGTGTGCGGTCGGGGTGTTCTCGACGAGATCTCCACCATTCTCCGTAACGTTCACCGTGGTAGCCGCAGTCCCGAGCTTCAGACTGATCTGCACGTTGACGGGCACTGCCGAGCGCATGTCGACATCCTCCGTATAGTCAGCAAAACCCGCGG
Organism: Candidatus Acidiferrales bacterium; assembly: GCA_963709675.1. GTDB lineage: Bacteria > Acidobacteriota > Terriglobia > Acidiferrales > UBA7541 > Acidiferrum. Next base: position 27,503 of record CAVPWW010000006.1, on the reverse strand, counting down.
CGGTAACGACGGTGTGGTACGTATTGAAGGGCACGTTGGTAAATCTGAAGCTCCCATCCGCACCCGTGGTCGTCTCACGGTAGTAACCGCTCACCGGATAGGAAATCTCGACTTTGGCGTTTGCGACGACCCCGCGCGATGGGTCCTTCACCACTCCTTCGATCAATCCCCCAGTCGATTGCGCCCGAGACGTCACTGCCGAAAAGAACAAACCGAGCACCAAGAAAACCAGCGTAAACTTCCTAAAACTCTTCATTTTTCCTCCGATCCCTGTGGGAGCGATTTGATTGTGTTCATAGGGGCCGCCGGAAATAGGGCGGTGGTACGTCCTTTGAAAAAGAGACGCACTCTTAAGCTGCTGCAGCTATCAGGGATTACGAAGGGAAGGAAGGAGGTGCGCGGGACGGGGAATCATGGAAAAAAAAGTCTTGATGAAACGCGACGACAAAAAACTCGACATACGCTACAGATTGAGGAGTTACGGAAACCGTCAAAGTTCCAGACGGCAGGGTCGAGCTAAGATGTGCCGCTTGGCAGACCTGGCAGGTCGTTTCGCCCTGCCCGTCTTGGTGGATGTGGGTGGCAACCTGGGTGAGGAATACAACAAGCAGCATAGCCAGGGCGAGGGTCGACACCCTAGTGCAGATCCCTATGGTTTTGCCCCAAAACGTCATACCACTTCTCACATTGCCCCGGCGTCCCAATTGGACGCCATTACTCCGCAAAGGTAAGCGATACGCCAAACCCAGTCTAGCGCCATCTACCTGACTTACTATACTCGTGGATAGTATCATGAAGCGACGTGGGAGGAAGGATGGCTCATACCAAAAAGGACAAAGAGAAACTTCTGAACCGGGTCAACAGGATCAAGGGACAAGTCAATGCGATCGAGAAGGCTCTGGAGGCCGACGATGATTGTTCCAGGGTGTTACAAACCATCGCAGCCTGCCGGGGTGCGATTAATGGCTTGATGGCCGAGGTGTTGGAGGGACACGTGCGATTCCACGTCGTCGATCCCCGGCGCAAGCCAACGACGGAGCAAGCCGAGGCCACCGAAGAACTCATCGATCTTGTGAATCGCTACCTCAAATAGAACGGCCCGAATCAGTCATTCATACTAGCAACCCCTGAACGGAGCTTCTATCCCCTTTTTTTGTTCGGCTATATATACTCTACTAGAGTATATTATTGTAATTCTGAAACAACACAAGGTGTGCCAGCATGAATCTTACGAGCACGAAGGATCCCGAGTCCGACGAACTTCTGATCGCCGGCTCCGGCAATGTGGCTTCCGTCCGCGCAGACACCGCAGAGGCCCCTGGACGCGCACTCAGTTGGCGGGAGATCAATCGCGTCTTGTTTGTCGCCGCCGCTGCAGGAGCCATCTGGTTTTCCGCAGGCGTATCAAATCCCTACATCACCGCCGTTGGTGTGATCTGCACGCTGGTTGGTGGTTTTCCGATCTTTCGTGAAGCATACGAGAACATCGTCGAGCGACGCATGACCATGGAGCTTTCCATGGCTATCGCTATTGTTGCAGCGCTGGCGATTAAGGAAATCTTTACGGCCCTCGTAATCAGCTTGTTTGTTCTCGTCGCCGAAATCCTCGAAGGTCTCACCGTCGGCCGTGGCCGCAAAGCCATCCAGCATCTTGTCGATCTGCTCCCAAACACCGCGACAGTACGGCGCAACGGCACATGGACCGACGTTGATATCGCGGAGGTTTCAACCAGGGACGTCGTCCTCGTGAAACCCGGTGGCCGCATTCCTGTCGATGGCCAAATTGTCGGCGGACATTCCTTCGTCGACCAAGCCCCCATCACCGGCGAGTCCATGCCCGTCGAAAAACAGTCCGGCGCCGTCGTTTATGCCGGCACCATCAACCAGTCCGGCGCACTCGAAATCCGTGTCCAGCGTCTCGGTCGCGAGACCACTTTTGGCAAAATCATCGAAGCCGTCGAAACCGCCGAAAAGTCCCGCGCCCCCATTCAAGGCATCGCCGATCGCCTCGCAGGCTACCTCGTCTATTTCGCCCTTGGCGCAGCCGCCCTCACGTTTCTCATCTCTCACAACATCCGCTCCACCATTTCCGTGGTCATCGTTGCCGGCGCTTGTGGCATCGCTGCGGGCACGCCTCTAGCCATCCTCGGCTCCATCGGGCGCGCCGCTCAACAAGGCGCAATCATCAAAGGCGGCCTCTATCTCGAAAAACTCGGCGAAGTCGACACCGTCCTTCTCGACAAAACCGGTACGCTCACCTTCGGCACTCCCGAAGTTCTCGGTATCTGCGCGGCAAGCGAGAGCTCCTCCGAGCTCCTGCTGAAAACTGCCGCCATCGCCGAGTCGCGCTCCGAACACCCCATTGCCAAAGCCATCCTGCGCCGGGCGGCTCAGCTAAACATCGCCTGTGAAGATCCCACCCAATTTGACTACACTCCCGGCAAAGGCATCAGCGCCACCACCACTGACAAAGACGAAATCATCGTCGGCAATCAGCAGTTCCTGATCGAGCGCGGAGTCCAACTCGCGCAATGCACGAGTGCCTCAGTGGCTTCCGAGATTTTCGTTGCTCGCGCCGGCCATTTCTTGGGCACGCTCTACATTGCCGACACCATTCGTCCCGAAGCCAAGGACGCCATCCAGTCTCTGAAATCCATGGGCCTTCGCACAGTTCTCCTCACGGGCGATGCCAGAGCTGCTGCGGAAAATGTCGGCAAGAAACTAGCCGTCGACGAGATCGCCTCCGAACTTCTTCCCGAAAATAAATTGCAGTACGTGAAGCAACTCACCGAGAAAGGCCACAAAGTCGCCATGGTTGGCGACGGTATCAACGATGCTCCCGCCTTGATGGAAGCCTCCGTCGGCGTCGCCATGGGCTCTGGCACCGACGTGGCCCGCGAGAGCGCCGACGTTGTCCTTATTGGCAGCGATCTCTCCAAGCTCGTCCACACCGTCCACACGGCCCGCCGTTGCCGTCGCATCATCCTGCAAAATTTTGTCGGCACTCTTGTCGTCGACAGCATCGGCGTCGGCCTCGCCGCCTTCGGTTTCCTCAACCCGCTGCTCGCCGCCTTTATTCACGTCTCCTCCGAACTGGCCTTCATCCTCAACTCCGCCACACTGCTCCCATCAGTACGCTCCGCCAACCAGTTCGTGCGCGGCATTCTTTCGCAATCTGCCTCTGCGGGACACCAGGGGCACAGTGTCAGTTCTGCAGACGTAGACTAGACTCGCTCTTTGCTCGGCCAATTAGAGTCCATGGACAATTTCTCACTCACGACCAAGCGTATTGTCATCGGCCATCTCACCGTCTGCCAAGGCTGCTGCTGTGGCAACACCGGCGAAACCGGGAGAAGACTTAAGCTCCTGCCGTTGTCATTCGGATCTGCACTCTAGCTCCGTTTACTCTGCATAGTGTTCCCCGCTTCAGTGCTTTTAAACTCCGCGTAAAGGTCGTACCCATCAGGCTTTTCAGAAGACTGAAAAGACAAAAAAATCATGATCCGGATTCCTCATCTCGTGCAGTGCGCAGGTTATACTGGCACAGGCCTGCGCCGTTGCTCTATCCCTTAGAACCTGAAGTTGGCTGCAATGGCGAGCGCGTTGTTCGCCCTAATGTTGAGCCCGGGTGCAAGGGTTGCACCGAGATGACCGGTCCCGACGTCGATACTCCATCGGGAATCGGGCTGGCGAGAGAACCTCACAGCGTAGATGATGTCGGTCGGTAAACTCGCGGTAGGAACATACTTGATTCGTTGAGGTTCCTGATCGATTTCGACAGCTGGAGTGATAACTAGAATGTTCTTGATTGGAATTGGGAAAGCGATCGTGCCGAAGGCACGCGCCTCCCAATCGAGGGTGTTCCCGCCGTAACCATACTTTTGTGCGTTGGCGCCGCGAACGCCCGCGCTCCCCAAAAGACCGAACTTTTTCCCGATCATGAATAGTTTTGTGCCAACGAGGTAGACATCACCGTTCGTTGCATTCTTGTGCTTGAGGCGCACAAGTCTGCGGTAGCCAAAGAAGCGCTGGAGCGGATCGCGGCCCTGTATGTCATCGAGGACGAGATCCGAGGCCGTTCCGCCGAGGAGCGGCGCGAGGTTCGGAACGCACGCAGCCGGCCGTTGCTCGAATCGCTGAAGCAGTGGTTTGAGGAGACTTTGGGCAAGCTATCGAAAAAATCCGATACCACCAAGGCCATTCGCTACGCGCTGGGGCGATGGGAGGCGGTGATGCGCTTCTGTGACGATGGCCACCTGGAGATCGACAATTCAGCTGCGGAACGCTCGTTGCGTGCAGTTGTTTTGGGGAGGAATTATCGTCGGCTCGCGATTATGCAAGGTTCCAATCTAGTAGGTGGGCAGCGGGCCATGCAGGCAACTGCCCACCTTACATAATTACAGGCCTTGCAAGAACTCCAGAACGCGATCCGGGGGGCGATAGCGGACCGATATGCTTCGAGGTGCTTGAAGATTCTTCAGAGCCCGCTCTTTCATCGCCAAGTCTGCCTCAATGTACGTGTGAGTGGTTGCCGGATTCTCGTGTCCGAGCCAAAGGGCGATCACAGTGATATCCACGCCAGCCTGCAATAGGTGCATGGCGATGGAATGCCGAAATACATGCGGTGAGATCCTTCGCCGGCTGAGCTCTGGATACTTTCTGGCAGCCTTTTCGTTGGCGAGTTGAAGTCGTTCGGCAACGCTTGTGCGCGTCAAACGACCGCCCATGCGGTTTGGGAACAGTAGCTGTTCGGGCCCACTTGACCCTCGTTCTCGCAGCCATCGCTTGATCTGCCTTGCAGTGTTGTCCCACAGGGGGACCTGCCGCTCCTTGCGTCCTTTGCCGAGAATGCGAACAGCAGGGCTTGCGTCGAGCGAGACATCTATGACTTGCAGGCTGGTCAGTTCAGAGACTCGCGCACCAGTGTTATAAAGCGTGGAGAACATCACGCGGTCGCGTCGACCACTCCAAGTGTCAGGGGCAGGCGCGTCGATGATGGCTTGGATCTGCTCACGAGAGAGGAACCCAACGAGCGGCCGTTCAAAGCGCTTGAGGGGAATCGCGAGCACGCTTTGCACGATATCCATGGCGGCGGGTTCCTTGGCCCCGGCGTAATGCATGAAAGCGCGAATCGCAGCGAAGCGCGCGTTGCGAGTGCGAATGCTGTTGTGACGATGTTTCTCCAGGTCTTCGAGAAACTCCAGAATGAACGGAGCGTTCAAGTCCTGAAGTGTAAGGTTGGCTGGTCGCTTACCCAGTCGATGCTCGGCGAACGCGAGCAACAATCGCAAGCAGTCGCGATAAGCAGCAATTGTGCAGCTGCTGGCGTGGCGTTGTTGCATCAAGCGCTCCACAATGAATTGCTGCAGCAATGAACCGAGGGGGATCGTCCTGGGAGAGTTCTTCACAGAGCACCTCCTGACGACACAGGTGGCGTGAGGCGCCGCGCGGCGATGGCCATCAGTTCAGGAGTTGCCGTAACGTACCAGTGGGTATCGGTAACTTTGGCGTGACCGATGTAGGTCGACAAGGCCAGGATGTTGCGATCGACGTCTGCGTTTTCTTTATACCAACTCTGCAAACAGCGACACACAAAGGTGTGGCGCAGGTCATGGATGCGAGGAGCGGGATGTCCGCCTCGCGCACGCCAACCGAGTTGGCAGCATAAATGCCGAAACGCATACTGCAGGTTGCGGGTCCGCGCTGGTTGGCCGCGATCGAATGTAAAGAAAGCGGTGACAGCTGCGCTCGAGGGATCCTGGTCGCGCCGGCGCACATAGCGCCGCAAGGCGCGCGTTGTGCTAGGGTGCAAAGGCACGAGACGCGACTTCCCGAATTTGGTATGCCGGATATCCAGAATGCCGCGTTGAAGATCAACGTCTTCTCGCTGCAAAGAGGTTGCTTCAGAAATTCGCAGTCCGGTTGCGGCTAGCAGTCCGAAGATCGTTGCGCACGTAACTGGGCGCAAACCGCTGGCCGGGTACAAGCCAGCGGAAGCGGCTACAAGAGCGCAAATTTCCTGCGTGGTATAAATGTGCGGTGTCAGTCACCGATGCCCTGGACCGAACAGCTGAAGTGGTGGGATCTCGGTCTTCGAATCAAATACCTGACAATAACGGGCGAAACTTCTAAGCAGTTCAATGCGGCGCGCGGCAGTGAGCGCCAGCCCCTGACGATTCGCTAAAGCCCAGCGGCTTGCCAGGTCCACCGTCAACGACCCACGATAGCCACTGCGGTCTGCAAAGCGTGCGAAGGCGAGCAGTCGCTGGCCGGGAATGCTCAGTACAAAGCCTGCCCGATGTCGTTCTTTCAGGTATTCGTTGACCTTCGAAACCATGGTATCGCCGGGTTTCATGACAGCCTCGCCGGCCATGGCTGAGCGACGCGAATAAGTGCGGGAAGATCGACCTTTGCGTAGATGGTAGTGGAATCTAACGACCGATGACGCAGAATATCGGCGATCTGTTTGAGTGGAGTACGAGCGACGACGAGTCGCTGCGCTAAAGTGTGTCGAAGTGCGTGCGGTCCGTGAAAAAAGGATTCTAATCCGCAGCGTGTTGCCGCATAACGAACGGCATTTCGCACAACGAATACAGTGGCCGGCATACCGAGGGGAGGGCGATGGCGCATGAAGAGTGCTCGGCTGTCCGTTTCGGGTCTTCCATGACGGAGATAATCGACGATTGCCCGACCACTAGCCCGTGGCAGCGGCAGTACATCGATGCGGTGGCCCTTGCTACGGATGTGTACTACACCTTGTCGCCAGTTGAAGTCATCTAACTGCAGCCGCGCCACCTCGTTTGCGCGTAGCCCCAGGTCGACCAAGCAACGAGTGATGGCGTAGTCGCGTTTGCCGGTGGGAGAGCGACGATTAAAGGCCCTGAGTAATCGGGAGACATGGTCAGGTGACATGCCTTTGGGCAGTCCCGCCAATCTCCATTGTGCAACGTTCGGTATCGCCGCACTCAAGGCCGCCGTACAGTCTCCCTGCATAGCCCTGAAGCGGAAATAACTACGCAATGAATCGCCGGCAGCCCTCTTCGAGGGTGCAGTCCAGCCTTCTGTGTACTTCGCCATGAAACGCACGACATCAGCAGGTTTGACGGCACCGATCTGTATACGACCAGCGGTAAATCGCTGGAGAAGGAAAGCGCGAACTCGCCGTAGACGAACGCTGCACGTTGAGGAGCGTAGGCCGCACACCTGTTTCAAGTAGTGTTCGAAGCGACTGATCTCCTCGATGATGGCGGCAGGATCTGACGGCCTCTTCTCTGCGATCCGACCTTCGGCGCGCAAGAGACCGAGTAAAATTCGAAGGGCTGCGCAGATATTGTATCGTCGTCGATGGTACCGGTGTGCGCAATGGCAGAGGGGCAGGTGTTTTAGAAATCGCTCCACTGTGCCTTCGTTGATTACAGCAAGGCCAATGTGAAGCCGAGTGCACCAATGCGCAAAATGCGCGACGCTCCCCAGGTATGCATCGATCATCCCAGACGCATAGCCTTGCTGACTCAAATGTCGCAGGTAGGAATCAGCGCTGGTGGTTAACTCCGTATCGCAAAACCAATTTCGGCTCGCTCGTGAAAGTCTCAGTCGTACAAGCTCAGACATGGCTATTCTCCTTCGAGGTGAAACATCACCAGAAAGAGAACACCCAAAATTATGTAAGGCAACCCACTCTTGAAAGGCACGCTACGCGGCGACGAAGACTGCAAAGGTGCGGCTCTGAACTCAACTACCTTGCATAATCGCGAACCGACGATAATTTCTGCCCAAAACGACTCCGCGTAGAGATCTCTCGGCGGCATTATTGTCGATTTCCAGGCGGCCATCGTCACAGAAGCGCATCAACGCTTTCCACCGTCCCAACGCGTAGCGAATGGCCGTGGCGGTATCGGATTTTCTCGATAGTTTGCCCAAGGTTTCTTCGAACCATTGCTTCAGCGAGTCCAGCAACGGCCGGCTGCGCAGGTTCCGGACCTCGCGTCGCTCCTCGGCGGAACGTCCGCGGATCTCTTCCTCGATGGCATACAATGCCGCGATCCGCTCCAGCGCTTCTGTCGCTACCGGCAGACTTGTGCGCCATCATACAGATCGTAAAACTTTCTACGAATGTGCGCCCATGCAGGCGGCTTCCTGCACTGCGTCCCGCTTCATAAACTGCGTCGAACCCCGCGTAACCATCTGCCTGCAGCGTGCCCGTGAATTCACGCAGGTGTGCTCGCGGATGTTCGCCCTTGCGATCCGGCGAGTAGGCAAACCACACCGCGGGCGGTGTCTTATCTCCCCCGGGCCGGTCATCCCGCACGTACGTCCACAGCCGCCCTGTTTTCGTTTTGCCCATTGCCCGGCGCCAGCACCGGCACCGGCGTGTCGTCTGCGTGCAACTTCGCGGCACTCATCACGTGGCGCCGCAAGGCCTCCACCAACGGCGCCAGTAAACGGCTGCATCCCCCGACCCACTCCGCCATCGTCGAGCGATCCAGTTCCACGCCCTCGCGTGCATAGATCTCCGACTGTCGATACAAAGGCAAATGATCTGCATTATGTGGTCCACCACATAACGCTGATTATGTTGGGTTCCCCGTTATGTTGTGATGGGGCGGAAAGGGCGCATGAATACTGTGTGTTGCGAATCTGAAGGCAACATAACGTAAGGAGCCGAGGAGACTTCTGGCGGTCTTAGCATGATCCGGGATGGAAAGGATCCCGGAAAATGCTGAGAACTCTGTTGCGGCTGGAACGAGCCGTTTTATATCGCCCGTCAAGAAGAAGCCCCGTTACTTCGGGAACGGACAACTTTTCTGGAACACTTGCTTAAGCAGGGCACCAGCCTTGCGGCAGCACGCGGCGTGTCATGGCAATTGCTGAACGTCATTAGGTTGCTGAAACTGACTCGGTTGCGCGATGTGTGGATAGACGAAATCCAAGAGGCCGCCCAACGGTGGGCACGGCAACAGCGCTCGAATCCCAATATACGATCCTACAAGCACTCAGGAAGTTACTTCACCTATGTAGCGAAGAAGTGGCTGCATTTCGCAGGCGTGTTGAAGAAGGCCGGCGATTCCGCGCATGCGGTTCGCAGACGAGATAGATGATTTTGCGAGATGGATGACGGAAGAAAGGGGGATGTCGGCGCTGACGGTACGGTCGCACCGGTGCAAGACATCGCTGTTTCTCAAGTGGTTTTCCGAGCGGCACCGTTCGCTCGCTGCCGTGCGGCTCAGAGATGTGGACGACTTCCTGGTCTTCAAGGGTACGAACGGCTGGAGCCGCAAGTCGGCACGTGGTTACGCCGACGCGCTGCGGGCCTTCTTCCGATACGCGGAACAACGTGGCTGGTGCAAGCCGGGCATCGGGGAAGGCATCACCTCGCCCAGGCTCTATGCACAGGAAGGATTACCCGAAGGACCGGAATGGAAGCAGGTGCAGCGGCTGCTCGAAGAGTGTAAGGGGAAACAGTGCCGCCGCTCTGCGCGCCAGAGCCGTCTTGTCCCTCCTGGCGGTTTACGGATTGCGCAGCGGGGAGATATCGCGTCTGCTGTTGAGCGACTTCGACTGGCGCTTGGAGACGTTCACGGTAAACCACTCCAAACGCGGAGGCGCACAGAAATATCCTCTGCAGCGTGAAGTGGGCGACGCCATCCTTGGCATACATCCGGAAGGCGCGCCCGCGGCCCTCCTGCCCGAATCTGTTCCTCACGCTGAAACCACCTTACCGAAGCATCGGGTACAGCAGCCTCTGGCGCATCACGAGTACAAGAATGCAATGCGGCAGGCATCCGATGCCGGCGGCGCGGACCGCACTGTCTGCGGCACGCGTGTGCCACTCATTTGCTGGAGCAAGGCGCATCCCTGAAGGAGATCGGGGATCTGTTAGGTCATCGTGACTCCAGATCCACGAGCATCTATGCCAAGGTTCACTTGCAACAGCTGCGCCGCGTAGCGGACTTCGATCTGGGAGGTCTGCTATGAAGCTCGCGGCGGCGGTCGATATGTATGTTTTGCACCGGCGGGCAACGGGCCAGAAGTTCGAGAGCCCAGCCGTTGCACTCCGCGCGTTCTCTCGTCGTTACAGCGAAAGGTCTCTCAGAGGGATCACGCCTACGGAGGTGAAACAGTTCCTGGATGTTCCGCAAACTGGGCCCGCAACTTGGCGGCGGAAATATGGGGCGTTGCGAGACTTCTTCGTGTACTGGCGGTGTCGTGGAAAGCTGAAGACTGTTCCGATGCCACCTGCGGCTCCCAGGTATACGCAGACCTTCGTTCCGTATATCTACCCTCGTCGCGAGCTTCAACTGTTGTTGGAGGCCGTTCCTCGTTGCCAGCGAAATGTGGAGTGCCGGATATCCGCAATCACGCTTCGCACCCTGCTGCTGTTCCTCTACGGAACGGGCATGCGCGTGGGTGAAGCGCTGAGACTGCGCCTTGCTGATGTGGATCTCGATAACAGCGTGATTACCGTCCGCGGTACGAAGTTCTACAAGTCCAGACTTGTCCCTCTGGGAAGGGATGTGGTTCGGCTGCTTCGGAACTATCTGGCCACGCCGGGAAGATGGAATCAGCACTACCAGCCTCTTTTCCAGTCGCGGCAGCATAAGCCTCTCGGCCACAGCCAGCTAAATTTCACCTTCCGGCGGCTGCGCAGACTTGCGGGCGTTCGCCGAAGCGACACGAGTTCTCATCAGCCGCGGCTGCATGACTTGCGGCACACGTTCGCCGTACACAGATTAACGGAATGGTATCGGACAGGTGCGGACGTGCAGACCCTTCTGCCTGCACTCTCCACCTATCTGGGACACGTCGATCTGCACTCGACCCAGTGTTACCTGACCATGACGCCGGAGTTGCTGGCAGAAGCCAACCGCCGTTTCCAGGACTACGTGTATGGAGGGCGCCATGAACAATAGATCGGCCCTCGGCTCGTGGATCAGGCGCTTCCTGATGGAATACCTCGTCGGAGAGCGAAATCTGGCCCGTAACACACAACAGAGCTATCGCGATGCCGTTCGCCTGCTGGTTGTGTTCGTTGCCACGAAGATACACAAGAAAGTGGACGAACTGCTCGTCCCCGACATCGATGCGGACCTGCTGCGCGCGTTCCTGCTTGCACATCGAAGAAAAGCGGAAATGCAGCATCTCCAGCCGCAATCAGCGTCTGGCGGCCATCCATGCGCTGTCCGGCTTCATCGCAGAACGCTGCCCCGAGTATCTGGACTGGTGTGCTCAACTCCGCGCCGTCAAGTCCAAGCGGTCAGCTCCCACGCCAGTCTGTTATCTCGAGAAGCCGGAGATCGATGCTCTATTGGATGCTCCCAGTCCAATCACAAAGCTCGGCTATCGGGATCACGCCCTGCTGCTTTTTCTGTACAACTCGGGAGCACGTGCAGAAGAAGCGGCAAAACTATGCATCGAAGATCTCAGCCTGCACTGCGGCGCAGACGGTGCCTTGTCTTCGGTGCGCCTTCACGGAAAGGGCGGTAAGGTTCGCATCTGTCCGCTGTGGACCTCCACGACAGTGACGTTGAGAAACCTTGTCGCTGGGCGGAACGGCAAGGAGCGAGTGTTCCTCAATCGGTGCTCCGAGCCGCTGACACGCTTCGGTATCCATGAGATCGTGACGCGATATGCGCGCGTCGCCATGAGCCGCGTGCCGGAGATGCGGAAGAAACGGATCGGCCCTCACACCATCCGCCACACCACAGCCACTCATCTTCTTCGCGCCGGCGTTGACATCAACACGATCCGTGCCTGGCTCGGCCACGTCTCCATCAACACTACCAACATCTACGCCGAAACTGACCTTGAAATGAAAGCGAAGGCTCTTGGTCTGTGTGCGGTGAAGAACACCCGATCACCAAAACGCTGGAGTGAGGATCCCGATCTGATGTCCTTCCTTGCTCAAATCTAGGCCACACTTATGTGACGCTCAGTTCTGAGAAACCCTCTGTTTAGGCCCTTCCCAAGACCGGGCGTCACATAACCGCAAACCCAACATAATCACAATATTTTGAAACCAACACATGAGCCAGAAGCCCCGGTCCCGCTATGCCCCGCTCGATCGGACGGCTGGGTGCTTCCGCCTGCACGATCTTGTCGCAGCGCGACACAAGCCAGCTTCGACCGAACCTGCTGGATCACTTTGAAATGTTCCGGTACGTACTCCAGTATTTCTGAAACATCTTCACCGAGGGACTTCAATGCACCGCTACAGTCCGGGCAAGTTTCCTGCTTCGGCAGAATCTTACGCGTCTCCCGCGGCAGATGCGCCGGCAGCGGCCTGCGCGCACGTTTCGCCGCTCGATTCACCTCCGACGCGGCCAGCGAGACCGGAGAAGCAGCTGCCTGCTGCGCTCGGCTCGCTTCCAGTTCGTCCAGCTTCAACTCCAACTGTTCGATCTGCCAGTCCAGCTTCTCGGACTTGCGCCCGAACTGCATCCCCCGTAGCTTGGCGATCAACAGCTTCAGCCGCTCAATCTCTTCGTCTCGCGAGGCGAGTTGCTCATCTTTGCGAAGGAGCTGGTCCTCTTTAGCAAGGAGTCGTTCGTCTTTGGAAAGAATTTGTTCGTGTTGCGCGACGATCAGGGCCTTCAATGCTTCGCGATTTAGCGTATCGAGATCAGGGAGGGTCGTGCGTTGTGTCATCGCGTGCGCAGTATGCCATGACTAAAATTCTTGGCAAATGAATTCTTTATCAACTCGGCATCGCTGCTGTTTACACCGCCAACTGCGGAGTCTGCGTGCGCACCGGCCGCCGCCAATCGATCCCTTCAAGCAACATCGAAAGCTGCGCCGGTGTCAGCGACACCGTTCCATTCGTGGCCTGTGGCCAAATAAATCGGCCGCGCTCCAATCTTTTCGCGAAAAGACAAAGACCGTCGCCATCGAACCACAAAACTTTTATCGGCTCTGAGCGAGAATTTGTAGGGGCCCAATAAGAGAGCGGGTTTCCGGGATGGGGCTGTTCGGCTAGACTCGGGGGAATGCGCGACAACGAATTCACGAGAATCCTAGATTGGCCGGGATACCGAGTCTTTCGGCACGAAATCGATGAAACAGCCAAGACGTTGCGTTTATGGGTGAGGCGAAAACGGGGCAACCGCAAACTGATCTGTTCGGGATGCGGAAGGAAGTTTAGCGACGCCCATGATTATTACCAGCGCGAGGTGCGCGACTTACCGTGGAGGAAGTATCGGACCACGGTGATCATCGAACTATACCGGGTGTGCTGTCCCGAGTGCGGGGTCAGGATCGAGAGGGTTCCGCAACTGCCGGGCAAAGCGCCGTTCAGCAAAGACTTTGAGGATGCGGTGGGATTGGCGTGTGAAAGCGCATCGGTTCGCCAGGTGGCCAGACAGTTCGGACTAGCCGCCAGCACGGTGCGAGCGATTGACCTGCGGTATCTGCAGCGCTGGAATGCGACGCGTCGCAAGGATCGCTTAGAGCAGATGGGTGTGGACGAGATCTACTTCGGCAAGCAGATGAAGTTCATCACCGTGGTTAGCAACTTGGAGACCGGCGAGCCCTTGTGGTTCGGGCAGGATCGCAAGCAGGAAACGCTCGATGAGTTTTTTCGAACCCAACTGAAGGAAAGCCAGCGGAAGCGCATCGAGGCAGCTTGCGTGGATATGTGGCGGCCGTTCACCAACAGCATTGAACAATGGGCCCCGAACTGCCGCATCATCTACGACAAGTTCCACATTCTGCAGCATGCCAACAAAGCCATCGATGAAGTGCGCAGAGCAGAGTTCTTCCGCAAAGGCGGACGGATGCGCGGTGTCGTGAAGGGCAAACGCTGGTTGTTGTTGACGCGCTGGATGAATCTGGACCACCAAAAACGCCAGCAGCTCAACGAACTGTTCGCCCTTAACCGGCGGGTGATGAAAGCCTACCTTTTGAAGGAAAGCTTGGAGCGGTTGTGGACCTACCACTATGAAGGAGCGATGCTGCGCTATTTGCAGAGCTGGATCGATCAACTACGCTGGCAACGGTTGAAGCCCTTTCAAGATCTCGCTTGGATGCTGCTAGACCACTTGGACGGGATCCTCAATTACTGCCGCACCAAAGTACCCTTTGGAGTAGTGGAAGCCATCAACGGCAACATCAAAACGCTCCTTCGAAGAGGCCGGGGCTACAAGAATCTGAATTATCTGTTGCTCAAGGCTCAGCGCATGGCGGTCACCAAGACCGAATTCATCGTTCTGCAGAAAGTAGCCTAAAATGCGGGTCTCTACGAATTCTTGTGCAGAGCCCTTTTATCAAATCACCGCGTCTCCCACGGAAGATGTACACCTGACCCGAAAACGGATTTTCCTGAAGCGCCGTTTGCACCATCCCGCTCAGCCCTGTGAATCCGCGTCGCATGTCCGTCACTCCTGAGACGATCCAAATCCGTGTCCCTGCCGCCAACCCGATCATCGGAGCAAATGCTCCAGCACAATACGCAGTGCTTCTCCATCCACACTACCCGAGACACAAACATGTCCTTTGGGAAAGTCCACCTGAATCGCGCCCGCTGCGCTGGCTGTGACTTGCCGACACTCCGTTCGAGACGCTTTGCCTGCCTGCGCCTCACTCACATGCACCGGTAGCAATTTCACCGGCTCAGCGTTCTTCTGTCCCAGCAGCCCCAGGCGATACTGCCGGCGCCAGCTGAATACTTGGTTGGCGTTTACTCCGTGCGCCAGCGCCACTCGTGCAACCGATGCACCCGGCTTTAAAGTCTGTTCGACGATCCGGCACTTCTCTCCCACCGGCCATCGCCGTCTCTGTGGCTCTCTCCTAACGACTGCTCGCTCCGAAGTGTCCATTTATTCCCCAAGTGGACACATTCGTAAGTGCCCACTTCGGCTATATTCCACACCAACCCACACTTCGTCCAGACGGCCGTGTTCTGACGCTTACGTATTTTGATATCAATAGAAGCTAACAGAGTCCCGCATCGCAATGCGGCTGTTGACCCGCATGGTGAGAGTCGGGCCCGGACATGCATAAGGAAAATCGGGTGGTTTTCTTGATGCAACGTTTGTTGGATCACACATATACTTCCGCGGGGCGGGCGTACGGCCACGCTTATTCTAGGAGTCGGAGGGTTCATGTTTCGAGATCGTGATGTTCGTTTATCTGTCTTTTGTCTCTTTTTCACTACTTTTTGCATTATTATCCTCGCCGCAGGTTGTGCAAGCCAGGCGCCCTCTAACGTGGCCATCAGCCCGACCGCCGTAGCCATCGGCACGGGCCAAACGGTGCAATTCACCCCTATCGTAACGAACGACTCGTCAGGAGTCAGTTGGACAGCGACGGCTGGAACGATTGACGCGAACGGCAATTACACTTCGCCCTCTGGATCGGTGAGCATGATGGTCACTGTAACGGCCACGAGCCTGAGAAACCACAACAAGACGGCGAGCGCGACGGTCAACGTGGTAGCGCCGGGGCAAGTGACGCCGACAGCCAACCCGCAGGTAGCGAGCTATGCCATAGTCCCCGCGGCGCCGGGGAACGTTTCGGTGCAGTTTGGCACCGATACGAACTACGGCCTTACGACGTCGACGCAGCCCATACCGACGGGGAGCGGACCGGTGAACTTGTTCGTGGCGGGAATGAAGGGAAACACGTTATACCACATGAGGGGAGTGGTACAGTTCGCTGATGGAACGCAATATATGGATCTGGATCAGACGTTCACGACGCATGCTCTGCCAGCTGCTCAATTGCCACTGATTGCGACCACGACGACGCCAGGGATGACGCCGCAGAGTGGGGTGGAGCTGTTGGATTTGATCGGAGGGCCTGTCACGGTTGCTCCTGCCGCCGTTACAGATTTGGCCGGCAATATTCTTTGGACCTACAACCCTGAGCTTCCGGGCGGGGTTGTTGCAGACCCTATTAAGCTCCTTTCCAACGGGCATTTCCTCATCAATTTCAGTGTGGAGGCTCCCGATGGGACCGACTCGGTTTTACAGGAAGTGGACCTGGCTGGGACGTTGATATGGCAAATGACGGCGGCGGACCTCAACAACGCACTGGCTACGGCAACATGCTCGGGTTGCAATATTACCGTGACTGGGACTCACCACGACTTCGTGCAGCTCCCTAACGGACACCTGATTGTAATTGCAGGGACTCAGCAAGTCATTTCCGGAACTACCGTAACCGGAGATGTGCTGATCGACTTAGACCAAAATCACAATCCGGTTTGGCTTTGGAACGAATTCGACCACCTGGACATTAACCGGCGGCCGTATCTGTACCCGGACTGGACTCACACGAATGCCGTCCTCTATTCGCCGGACGATGGAAATTTGATCGTCTCGATGCGGCACCAGAATTGGTTGGTGAAGGTGGATTACGCAAATGGAACTGGGACGGGAGATATCATCTGGCACCTGGGTTATCAAGGCGATTTCACGCTGATTGGAGGAACGGATCCGACGGACTGGTTCTATGCGCAGCACGGCCCATCGTTCACGACCACGAATACGACGGGACAATTCGGATTGGCGGTTTTTGACAATGGCGATGATCGCGTGTTTCCGTCCAGCGTGACGTGCGGTGCTACAGGCGAGCCACCATGTCTCTACAGCACAGTGCCGATTCTCACTCTCGACGAAACGGCAATGACCGCGACATTTAACTTCCACGTGAAGGCGCCGACGTATTCCTTTTTCGGGGGGAATAATGCCGTCTTGAAAAACGGGGACGTGGAATTTTGCGAATCGGCCGAGCCCACCAACGCGCTGGCAGCAGACATTTACGAGATTACACAGGCTGGTAGCGCTCAAACGGTCTGGCATATGCAGATTACCGGACAATATGCATATCAGGGGCCAAAGGATGCCTGAGCATGTACCCTGGTGTCCAGTGGTGAAAGCGAGATGACGTTGGTGAACACGACTTCGATTTTTCCGACTTGATCGCGAAAACACGCTGCGCGCCCGCTATGCTAGACTAGACGTTTTGACTGTAGCCGTGTGGATGCTTCAGCCGCCACTTCCACTGTGAGCGGAGACTAGTCGGCGGGTCGGACAACCGGGATACCAAGCCAAGAACTGCTTCTTCTTTGCGTCCGCCCAAGCTCGCAGGGTCGTCCTCTCAGTCGCGTGGTCCTATGCATATCGGACGCTTAGTAACTTTGAGTGCCGTCGCGACCACTTCCAGGATGGGATAGCACTGCAATAGCGTTACACCTACGAATCTTTGAATCTTTATGAAAGTCTTGTATTTCAGCGAACGTTACCGTTGCCCTCGATGCGACGGACAAAGTCTGCATAAACGCAGGAGAAATGTCTTTGAAAAGCTCTTCTGTACGTTTTTTTTTGAGTCCACTACGGTGTGAAGACTGCGACGAAAGATACTTTCGATTTCGCTCCTATAGTCCTAAACTCAGGACGGTTCCGCGGCCTGATGCGCGGAATGTCTGTGCATTCTCGAACGTCTCGGTGTGGAAATGTCACTAAGAAAACTCATTTTTCTTTTGTTGCTCTCGCCTCTTGCTCTCTTCCCGCAGGGTACGGTGCGCATTGAGCGCGGTACGCTGGCCTTGCGGCCGACGACTTGCCCGACAGCGAATATTTATCCGGCGCTTGGAGACTTCTACGTTGCGACAGACCAAAACCCTGTGCAGACTTTCGTTTGCAGCGAAGCGGGATGGATTTCTTCTGGCGATTTAAGTAATCCGGTGAGCTCGAATGCGATTCAATATGCTTCTCCAAATGGTAACGACTCAAACTCGGGCCTTTCTTGGGCACTCGCCAAATCTGATGTTTACTCTGCGATTTGCAATTTGCCGGGAGGGAATTGCTCGAGACAAATTGCTGGTTCAGGCACCGTTTATGTGATTTCTGGAACGTCCGCAGCTCCAAGGCCAACTTGTGGCATTTGGTTGATGGGACCGGCCGATCCAAACTATTCCAGGCCACCGGCTTGCTGGCTGAAAATAAGCGGCTTTACAGGTCTTGATGTTATCGGTATTGCGAACGCCTCAACTGGTCCGAATGGACACAAGCCTAGGGCTAGCATCGTCGGGGGGAGCGGAGCCGATACACACCATCCCGGCCTCGACCTTTCCGCAACTCAAAGCTCACTACATTTTACAAATCTGGCATTTCAATATCCTGGGCGGGCCGTGGTCATCGGAGAATGTTCTGATTTCGTGACGCGCAACACAACTTGTCAATCGACAACGATCACACTTGACAACGTAACTGGTAATTTGAATCAGGCCATAGGCACAAACGGTCCCTGCACAGACATCACCGGCGCTTCGTTCTGGATTTACATGTACCACTACGGCTGCTCGGGCTTGGGGTCGAAAGCCACGAGAGGGTATCTCGCCAACAATGCCGCAGCAATTCTTCTCGATGGCAATTCAAACTACGGCACCGGGCTGATATTCATTGAGCATTCCAATTTGGCCAATGGAGGGGTTAAAGTCATCCCCGGCGCGAATGGAACTAGCGTATATGTGGATGACACATTGCAAGAGGGAAGCGGAGGCCCGTGCCCAGCGACCGTATGGTTTACCAGCTTCGGCACGGATAGCGACGCCAGATTAAGCAATCTGTACACTGCGGATTGTGCAACCGCATCAATTATCAGGAACGATGACACCTTGGGTTACGGCCCGACCGTGCTTAATTCCCTAGCTCTGCCAAGCGGCCCTGCGACTTTCGTTAATCCTGAAATCGTTCCCGGCAGTCCAACGCTTACCAGTCCGTTACTCAACCAGCAAAGCGGATTCTTGCATGGTTACGTGATAGCCAAGACCGATGTGGCGCGTCGCATTGGAGGAGTTATACCTGCACGTTATGCCAACTTAGCTTATAGCAATCCGTCTCTTTGGGCTGCCGCATCCGGTTCGAGTGGAGTGGCAGTCACCACCGGAAAAACTGATCCGATGGGTGGGACGCAAGCGGCACAGGTAAAAGTAGCTTCGGGAACACAAACCATATCTTTTAATGGCGGTGGCGTGACTTATACGGGAGGCAAGGGAGGCTGGATTGTTGGCGGAGTTTGGGTCAACACTTGGCACAGTACAACTGGCCTACAGATTGGATTTTGCCCAACCGCAGGCGGGCAAACTTTCAGCACGTCCATCTACAATCAAGGCGAATTGGGGAACAACGCGACTACTTGGCAATTTATCTGGACCGCTGGGAAAGTCTCCGCGAGCACCGGCCCTACCTGCTTGAACGCCTTGGCTGTTGCGGGTGACACGCCAACTTTCTATGGACCGGTACTTTTCACCATACCCAATGGTGCTTTGAGCGACAGCGAAGTGATTGAATTTGCGGCTGCCATGGCCTCGCAGGATGCAAACTGCCCTGTCGGATCGGTCTGCAATGTCACGGGCCACCCCATCTACACCAAAGACTCTGTGAACGCGCCAAGCGTCACGCCGTCAATTATCTATAGCGCGGCAGGGACACCGCTGCCCACGTGCGCTTCAAGGATTAAAGGGCAACAGGCAGTCGTCAGCGATGCAACCAGTCCGACGTACATGACTGCGTACAAGAGCGGTGGTTCAACCACGGCAGCGGTTATCTGTGCCTACAACGGCAGTAGTTATTCTTGGTTGACACATTAGGAGTAAGAAGTGAAATCGCCTAGGCAAACGGGGGATACACTTTCAACTTCGCTGGCCCCGGATTCGTGAATTGCACGGGTGGAACGCTCGCGCGTAGCCACCACACTGAATGCGCCGCTTTTAAAGCGCCCCGGCCACCGGAGACTTCAGGTATGGGCCGCCGGCTTCCACGCCTCCCATCGAAAAGTCCGAGTTCCATCAACCGATTCAAAAATTCAAAATGCAGACTCGTCAATAGAATGCCCGGGACAAGTAAAAAATAGTCGCACGACCTGTCTATGTTGTTTGAATTGCTTCAGCTTGGAACCGAGGTCCGGTTTCTGTTTCTGAGGTCCTGCGGCCGCTTTCGGTCAAAAATAATTAAAGCATTCAATCACAACTTACCGAATTGCGTGTTGCTGTGCGTGGCATTCGGCGCAGAGCGTAATCAGATTCTGCAGAGCATCATCCCCCAACTTGCTTCGAGCCCGCAAATGATGCACCTGCAAATTTCTAGCAGACCCGCAACTCTGGCGCCAACCGTCTCGAGATAGCACGTGGTCACGAAGCTCTTTGCAGGTCTAGGGCTCAAGCTTTAGTCGAGGCCTTTTACAGCGCAATCGATGCATCCTATAACCTCGGTGCAGAATTAGGTTCGACCGCGGCGAAGAGCGGCGCTCACGGCCGCCACGGTGCCCGCTACTGTTTCTTTGGGAGACCAACCTGCGATGCGACTCATGGCAGCGAAACCAAGTTCACGAAGTCGTCCTCGATTTCCTTGCGACTGCGGAAACGTCACGACTGTTTCTAGTCGTAGCCGTGCGGATGTTTCTGGCGCCACTCCCACTGCGAGCGCAGAATGGTCGTTAGGTCGGACATCCTGGGGTCCCAGCCCAAGACTGCCCGAGCCTTCTTCGAATCCGCGACCAATTTCACAGGATCACCCTCGCGCCGTCCTTCGATCCGGATCGGAATCGGACATTCCGTAACCTTCCGGGCAGTATCGATCACTTCCAATATGGAATAGCCGACCCCGCTCCCCAGATTGAAAAAATCACTATCGCCACCCAGCCGAAGATAATCAAGCGCAAGGATGTGAGCTTCAGCAAGATCACTGACATGAACGTAATCTCGGATAGCCGTTCCGTCTGGCGTAGGATAGTCATTTCCAAAAACTGAGAGTTCGGCCTGTTCTCCCAGGGCTGCCGCGAGCACATTGGAGATCAGACGGGATTCCGGTTCATGGTGTTCCCTTTGGGGCATTTTTGCCCCAGCTGCGTTGAAATAACGCAGCGTCACGAACTTTAATCCGTAGGCGCGATCGTATGAATCCAGCAGCCGTTCCATGAAAAGCTTGGACCAGCCGTAAGGGTTTGTGGGCCACTGCCGGCACTCCTCCGAGACGGGAATTTGGTCCGGTTCTCCATACGTTGCGCAGGTCGAAGAAAAGACCATGAGTTGGACGCCAGCCTGCCGCAAAGCCTCCATCATTACGATCCCTTGCTCAACATTGTTTTCGAAATACTTCGCGGGTTCTAAAACTGATTCTCCCACATATGCAAGCGCAGCAAAATGCAAGCACGCTTCGATCTTGTGCTCGGCCGCGATGCGTGCGACAAGCGCACGGTCGCCCACGCGACCTTCGTAAAAGGGCACGTCGTTATGCACAGAGGAGCGGTTGCCGCGGCTAAGATCGTCAAGGACCACAATCTGTTCGCCCTTGGCGTGCAAGCGGTCAACGGTAGCGCTGCCGATGTACCCAGCGCCACCTGTTACCAGGATTGCCATCTTTTTTCTCCCATCCTTCGTAGCCGTTGTTCAGAATGTTCTGCCTCAGTCTACCGTATGCTCGCAGCCAGGGCCGCGCTTATAGTAAGGGCGAAACGAGGCCATTGGGCCAGATCTCAACACGGTCGTACCGGTCCAATGAGGTCTTGCCTGAAGATTTGCTGAGCATCTTCGGGAGCATCGTGGCGGTTAGGAGGACCCGTTGCGAGCGGTAGTCGGAAACGATGCTCCATATGATGGCAGGTCACGCAAAGTGTTATCAGGTTGTCCAAGGTATCGTCGCCGAGCTCGCTTCGCTTCGTTAGATTCGGCTCTGCACAAGAATTCGTAGAGACGCGCATTTTAGGTTGCTTTCTGAAGAACGATGAATTCGGTCTTGGTCACCGCCATGCGTTGGGCCTTGAGCAACAAATAGCCTAGATTCTTGTAGCCACGGCCCCTTCGAAGAAGGGTTTTGATGTTGCCGTTGATGGCTTCCACCACTCCGAAAGGTACTTTGGTGCGGCAGTAGTTGAGGATGCCGTCGAGATGATCCAGCAGCATGAAAGCGAGTTTTTGAAGGGTTGCAACCGTTGCCAGCGCAATTGATCGATCCAACTTTGCAGATAGCGCAGCATGGCTCCTTCATAGCGGTAGGTCCACAACCGTTCCAAACTTTCCTTTAGGAGGTAGGCTTTCATCACCCGTCCGATTGAGGGCGAACAGTTCGTTTAACTGCTGGCGTTTTTGGCTGTCCAGATTCATCCAGCGGGTTAGCAGCAGCCAGCGTTTGCCCTTCACCACACCGCGCATGCGCCCACCTTTGCGGAAGAACTCCGCTCGGCGCACTTCATCAATGGCTTTGTTGGCATGCTGTAGGACATGAAACTTGTCGTACACGATGCGGCAGTTCGGGGCCCATTGGGTAATGCTGTTGGTGAACGGGCGCCACATATCCACGCACGCTGCCTCCACTCGTTTTCGTTGCCGAACGCTTAGTTGGGTCCGGAAAAACTCATCGAGGGTTTCTTGTTTGCGGTCCTGCCCAAACCATAAGGGTTCGCCGGTATCCAAGTTGAATGTCCGTTGAGGCTGGTGAAACTGGTCCGGATGACACCTCGAAGGTTCAGAAGCGCTTTTTCATCGACCTGGTCCCGAGTGAGAAGTTCTGCGTCGTATCCAAAATCTCGGAGGAACCAACTTAGTTTCCAAAGTGCACGCTACGTGCAGTAGAGGCGACCGGAGAAGGAAATTGTTTCATGGGAGGTGGGTTCCAGGATGCCGAAGCGCAGCGAAAAGAAAAGCTTCTGCGGATGCCAACGATCGGACGCTCGTTCGACCCGGACCAGGAAGAGCCCATCGAGATTTGAGACCAGATCTTGCTGTCCTGAATGCGAACCGGGAATATGCCGCCTCATGGTCTGGCCTCCACAGGTTGGGAATAGGAGTTGAGTTTGCAGACCAGAGCATCTCTGTTCTGTTTTGCAGCGGCCGAAAGATGTGAGATGAAGGACTCGACCAGTTCACGGCTGGCGCCGCCGAGTGTTGCGGTACCGCAGAAATCCGCGGCGTAAGCTTTCACGAGATTTGCATCGAGGTTGTACTTGCGGATCAGAAGGCGGAGCTGATCGCGCAGTCGGGGTTGGCCGTTCCCGGAACCGTTGGAGGGATGAGATCCATTCGACGGCGCGGGGAACGGCGGAAGTTCTTGGCGCGCTCGAAAACGCACCCAATTCTTCCACCGAGCAGAGGCCGATGCCAAAAGCCTTGCGGAGTGCGCGATTCACGGCACGAGTTTCGGCGATGCGCAGCTCGGCTCCTCGCACCATCGTGGAGACAAGCGAAAGTTTGCGTAGAGTAATCCTGTTACCCTAGAATGCAAATTAGCTGCTATGAAGAAAGAAGACAGAATTGGTGTCAGGGTCTCAGTTGGTTAAAGAAGGTTCTGATACAAATCGCCAAGAATGAAGATAGAAGTCTCGCCCAGATTTGCGAGATTTTCCTGAGGGACGGAGTCCTTTCCTACAAAGAAGATGGGGCAAGGTTTTTTCAGCGACTACGAACGCGCCATAAAGGTGGAGTTGAGGAGTAAGAATGGCTCAGGTGTTTCTCAGTAGTCCCTTGGCACCGCAAGACATCTGCATGGGCTTCATTCGTCGCCCTATTATGAACATCGCCTAACCTGGCTGCACCAATCCGAGCCGCTGCGTCGAGAAGTTCAAACGAGACTGGCCCGAGGCGGCAAAGAAATCGAATTTCTAAGGATCTACCTCCCAACAATTCTCCTGTCCGTTAGCCGCGGGAATCAGGTTTTGGATAGGGGCAACTCTAAGTTGGCGACCCGGCTTTTTATAAAAGCGCAGGCCTCTCTCCTGAGAATGAAGCAGCACATACGTTTCTTTGTCATTATCCAAAGTGGCTGGTTCGAGAGAGCGCCTCCTGAAATATAAGATTCGCTCCACGCCGGGCGACAAGAAGTCCCGGTTCTGATTGGGAGCCAAGAGAGCTCACTTAAACATTGCTGAAACCGCGGAAAGTTGCCTAAACTTTCGACGAGTCCAGGTCATTGTCCCCGAAACGCGCTTTCTTGTCGTGGGCCATCGCCGCCTGGAGACTTTGCGCTTGTATTATGCATTCGGCGAAAGTGACGCTTCAACTAAATTTCAATTGAGAAACCTAAATTCTTCCGTCGAAAATTGCTTGACACACTGGAATAGCGCCTTCTACAGTAATGCTCGCCATCGTTATCTAACCTGCTCTTCGGCTGTGATTCTTATGTTCACTACTGGCAGGACTTTCTGTGTCTTTCTCGGGAAAACCAAACTTGATGACCAAGGAATCTGAAAGCGGTAACACATACACTCGATGAAAATCTCGAACATCGTTGGCACACCGGTTACCGTACCTATGGAAGCTCCGCTTCGATGGAGTATGGGGGTCGAGACTGGCACAACCGCACAATTATCCGCATCAGCACGGACGAGGGTTTGGTGGGCATCGGGGAAACCTACGGTGGCGACGGTACGGTGCGCGCCTTGGAATTTGCCAAACCGTTCGTTCTCGAAATGGATCCGCTCGAAGTCCCTTCGATGGTCCGTAAACTGCAGCCGTTCGGATCAGCTACGAAAGCCACCTATCGGCCCACGTTATCGGCGGAATTGAAATGGCCTGCTGGGACTTAGCGGGGAAGGCGGTAAACCGGCCAGTAGCCAGTCTGCTGGGCGGAGCAACCCGCACCGAGATACCTTTTTCGGCCTATTTATTTTATCGCTACAAAGGGCAGGGCAATGTTGGTGGAGAAGCTTCTGCCGAGGCTATCGTCGACCGTTGCCATGAGTTGATCGATAAGCACGGATTTCGGGTTATCAAATTAAAGGGCGGAGTGTTGCCTCCGGACGAGGAACTCAAAAGCGTGCAAAAACTTGCGAAAGTTTCCCCTTGCCCCATCAAATTCGCTTTGATCCGAATGCTGCATGGTCAGTGGCGACAAGCCTCCGAATAATGAACCATATGCGGGAATGTGACCTTGAATACGCTGAAGATTTGACCGCCAATATCGAGGGCATGAGTTTGGTGCGAAAGGACATTCCGGTCCCTCTTGCAACCAATATGATGGTTATCGCTTTTGATCACATTCCAACCGCAGTGAAACTGCGGGCAGTCGATATCATTCTGGCTGATGTGCATTATTGGGGCGGGTTGTGGAACAACCAGCGGCTGGCGGCCGTGTGTGAGACCTTCCAATTGGGTTTGGGAATGCACAGCGATCGCGAGCTTGGCGTTTCCACCGCAGCTATGCTGCACTTGGCTGCTTCAACGCCGTACATGATGCATGCGCCGGATTCCCACTACCACGATCAAGTGGACGATGTCATCACCAAGCCTTTTCGCTATCACCAAGGAGCCATCCATGTCCCGGAAGGACCGGGATTCCACCTCCCTTCAGACGAAGAGAAGGTAGAGAAATATCACAGGTTTTATAAGGAACAAGGGTCGGTAAATGAGTTCATGGATCACCACCCCCCCGGGTAGGTTACCGAATCTGCCTGTTTTTTGAGAATGTGGTGACCCTCGGTAGTCACCAATTATGATCGTGCGTCCCATGAGGTTGTTTGTGTTTCACCGGTTGGGCGAGGTGCGCGTGAACTCAGCTACCGATTATGGGCTCTCCGTGATTGTCCTGTCTGGGATCCTGCAAGGCTCTGTGCTATTTCCGATGAAGTATCTTCGCAAATGGCCATTCGAAAATATCTGGCTGTTGTTCTCGACGTTTGCATACTTGGTTTTGCCGCAAGTTTTTGCCCTGGCTACCATTCCCCACCTAGTTTCCGCATTCGAGCATACGTCTACGGCGACAATGGAACGCACTGTTCTCTTTGGCCTGGGTTGGGGGCTCGCAGTTGTTACCTTTGGATTGGGATGCGAGCGTGTAGGGCTCGCCATCGGTTATGCGATCATCCTGGGCCTCGGCGCCTCCATAGGTTCACTCGTCCCGCTCATAGGACAACATCGAGACCAACTGTGGAGGCGCGCAGGCCTTGGAACGATGACAGGAGTGGCTCTCCTCATAGTTGGGGCGACTACTACTTATCGATAGCTGGCATGAAACGCGACGAACTTCGCAGTCGGAGTGACTCAGCCCCGGCAAAAAACAACGGTCGGGGTAGAGTAAAACCTACGTTCGTGATTGGCCTCATTATCTGTATTGCTTGCGGAGTTTTGAGCCCAATGATCAACATCGCCTTTGCTTATGCTAAGGAAATTCAGGATCAAGCCATCTTTTTTGGAGCAGCGCCCGAAAATTCTGCGAATGCCGTTTGGGTGTTAGTGGCTAATGCCGGGTCTTAGCCCAGTTTGTGTTACTGCATCATTCTGTTGAACCGGAACAAGTCCTGGGATCGCTTCTCGTGGCAGGCCGAACCCTACTGGTTCCTCACCCCGTTCATGGGCTTGATGTGGATTTCCGGGACGGTACTTTACGGCATGGGGGCAATTCGGATGGGGCAGTTCGGACCGACGATTGGTTGGTCTGTGGTGATGTGGATGATGGTCTTGACAGCAAATCTCTGGGGCTTGCTGGCCGGTGAATGGCTTGGGGCTGGCGGCACCGCAATCCGATTGGCGACTTCGGGTTTGGTTACCATAATCGTAGGGACGTGTGTTTAGGGGTGGAGCAACAGCCTCTAGCTAGCTAGCAGAGATGCATGCATCGGCTGGCCCATTCGAACACGGAAATTAGAATTCCACTCGTGTTCCTGATACACGACTAACAGGCCGATTCCCCTCAAATACGCAGGCCCACATTTCAGAGCTAACACTTGCGCCAGAGGGAATCACTACTGGCAGTGCCATTGCTGATAGCGTCGGAAAATTTCGATCCCATGGATGTTGCGACCTCCAGCGAGATAAAGTATTCCTCCCCCCAAAATGGATAATCGGGTGCACCTCGAAAGACTTGGTAATACCATATCCACGGGAAAACACTGGCGTCCCAGGCCGACGCGATTCCTACTGCCTGCGATTGACTTCGAACTGCGTACCAACCTTCTTTAAACCCGGACAAAAACGCGATGTCATGCGAGCGGCTTTCAGGAGCGGGAATCTTCGAAAGATCTGGGTCTCTCCATTCCGAAGCTTAAAAGACGGCCATACTCCTTCAGAGTGCTCTGCTAACCTCCCGCTCTGGTCCAAAAGAGGCCAACGTCCTTACTCCCCCCGGAGGAAGATCCACGACACACGAATCGTCGAGAAAGGGCCAACCGGTGGGCGGGGTGATGGCCCCAAACAACTTCCATTTGTTGTTCGCTTTCATTCAAGACCACTTCAGTGATCTGCAAATCTGCGCGGTTGCTGTCGAGAGTGAATGTTTTCCTCAAGAGAAACGGAGAGCGCAGAGTGCGAATCGCGCACGTGATCTGCACTCGTTCGGGCGTGTCAACATTCACCTGATACTCCCAGCGGGCCAGAGCAACCTCACCATGAACCCCGGTCTCCGCTCCGCGGTATACAGAAGCATGCCCTCCCCACGGAAACATTTCTTGCCATCCGCCTTCGTAGAAATCCAGAAAGTTCCCGCCCTTCCCAGGAATGCTGGGCTGATAACCCTTCATGGATCTCAAGCCAACGGACGATTTCCACAGGAAGTCGACATCCTTTGGCTTATACAGAA
>CAVPWW010000005.1:0-308576 GCA_963709675.1 Candidatus Acidiferrales bacterium | reverse complement strand
TCGCATGGTTCCACGACCAGCGCACGTGCAGGGCAAGCTCTGCCAGGGATTCGAACCCTTCGACTTTCGTGGGCAAGAGGCTGTAGATCGGCTGGCTGACACGGGTTTGTTTACTCATGGTTTCTGCCAATCGCCTTCTCGAAGATTGAGGATTCGAGGTCATCCTCGCAGTCCCTCGTCTCGATCAGGCGCCGGGACCTACCGCGAGCGATCAGATCGCGGTGGATGCCAATCCAATCAGATGGAGGTCAGCCAAGAAACATGCAAACGGGCAACGCTCATGGAGACTTTCTTGCCCAAACAACTCGCAGAAAAGTCAAACTTTTGCCGCTGCTGCCAGTTCGCCGGAGTGCAGCGAGAGTTGGGCGGGATGCGTGGTTTCGATGAGGTCCCTCGCCTTCGCCACCTCCGCGGCCGTTCCGTGAGCGATCAGCAGAAACTGATCCGTCTTGAGTGCTGTTTCGTACTTCACGATGCTATCTTTGGGAATTCCCATGCTGTAGAGGCCTGCTCCCAGTGCGCTCACCCCTCCTACCACCACCGCACCCTCTAACGCTGCAACGATCCATCCAACAACAGGGCCGGCCGCTAATATTGGCCCGATACCCGGAATGAGGAAAAAGGCAGATCCGAACAAAAGCCCCCAAAAACCTCCCCAGAATGCGCCAATTTTGCCCCAATACATCATGCGGTCGCCGGTGTTGTAGTAGCCTACCGCGTGCTCATCCGTGTGGTATCCCTTGCCAACGATCGACAATTTATGCAGGTCAACTCCGCCGCGTTGAAGCTCTTTCACTGCTTGATCCGCTTCGGTGTGCGTGCAATACACCGCGACAACAGAATTTTGTGTGGACATTTCAGAATCTCCTCAGATACTCGCTCTTCCCAGTTAACAAGCAAAGTCCCCAAGTGAACTATGACACCGCGCCATCAAGAGAAACTGTTCCGAATTGGACAGAATGCGTGGAGAAGCCACACGATGCTCGGTGACCAAAATTGAAAGTGTGTCCCTAATTGGACAGACACACTGTCCGCCGATATTTAGGATGTCACGTTGGACTGCTCGTTGTTGGCTCGAAGCCAAGAAAAAGAAACGGCGACCTGACAGCTGGGAAGTGTGCACACCCTGTCAGTGTCGATGGGACTCAAAAGAGGGCACCAATCCGCAGATTTGTCATTGGGCAGGACGGGTGCTTCCTGAAACTTGGAACGAAAGGAGCTTAGTCTCCATGAACGATTCTTTTACCGGGAACTTGCACGAACTTACGGCCAAGCTGGCCTACGAATATTGGGAGCGCCGCTCCCATCCTCTTGGCTCGCCTGAAATTGATTGGTCTGCGGCGGAAAAGGCTCTGGCTATACCCCATTGCGAGGAGAAAAAAGAGTTTTCCTTGTACAGCCTGTGTCTAGAGCCAGATGAGAAGTCCTATCGCTGACGAAGTATTTTGAGTGCGGGATATCCACACTTTCGCAAGTCGCAGCCAGGGACATCCTCTGGTCTCGCTTGAGCATAACGTGGTGAGAAACGAGTTGAGCAAAAAGGTTCTTGTTCTGAATCAACCGTCGGAGCCTGCTCGAAGAAATGGCCTGCGGTTTACGGGAACTCCGCACAATTACAGGTCAGAAACTGAAAAGGGGTATCAAAATGAGAAAAAACAGCTCCTTCCAAGTACTGGTATTCATCGTAATTTTAGGAGTTGGTGCAGCAATAGCGTACGCCATGTATCGCGCTTCACCCGACTTGAAAGGCTTGTGGATTTTGGGCGGCGCTGTTGTGCTTGCCTCGATCATCTCTTCCGCAATTCAAGTTGCGGATCAATGGAGCAAAGCGGTTGTTTTGCGGCTAGGCAAGTTTCGCTCTCTTGAGGGGCCGGGACTCTTTTTGATTGTTCCGCTCATTGAGACCATTCCCTACTGGATCGACACCCGCGTCCTCACGAGTTCTTTCAAAGCGGAAAAAACCCTGACGAAAGACACCGTACCTGTGGATGTCGATGCCGTGCTGTTTTGGAAGATCATCGACCCCAAGAAAGCCGCTTTGGATGTCGCTGACTATCAGAGCGCGATAAATTGGGCTTCCCAAACGGCCCTGCGCGATGTCATCGGCAAGACCATGCTGTCGGACATGCTCGAAGGCAGGGACAAGATTAGTAGCGTGCTGCAGAAAATTATCGATGAGCGCACCGAACCATGGGGCATTAACGTGATTTCGGTAGAGGTCAAGGATGTTTTGATTCCCCCGGCTTTGGAAGATGCGATGTCTATGCAAGCCCAGGCCGAACGAGAACGTCAGGCCCGCGTGATTCTGGGAGATTCCGAGCGTCAGGTGGCGGAAAAATTTGGCGAAGCGGCCAAGACCTACGCCAATGACCCTGTTGCACTACATCTGAGAGCCATGAATATGCTTTATGAGGGATTGAAGGCAAACTCAACGATCGTGATCGTCCCCAGTACTGCCGTCGAATCGATGGAACTGGGCGGACTTGCCGGGATGACGGCACTGACCATGGGATTGAGCCAGGAACGCGCAATGAAAGCAAAGGAAGGTGAACTCGAAAGGATTAACGGCGCCAAGCCAGTTGCTGTTTAATCGCAACGCGCTGTTTGGCCCCCACCAAAATGAAGAATAACAAACTGCTTGTTGTTGTGGATGAATCACCTGCGACCACAAACGCATTGAAATATGTGGCTCAGATGGTCGTTGGGCGACCGGATTTCCGAATCTGTCTGGCACATAGCCTAATAACGCCTCCGCGCCAATTGGTTGAGATCAGGGGTGCAGAAAAAGAGCCTGTCCGAGCATATAAATCGCGCTGGCAATCTGCCGACGCGAAAACGGAACAGCGGGCCTTGGACCGCGCTAATACTGTCTTACGCCAGGGCGGAGTCCACCGCGGAGCGATCGAAGCCCATTTTTGCTATCTGATTGATGGAACGCGGGCACCCAAAGAAATCCTGAAACTGGCGCGGGCACGGAAATGCGACACCGTGGTCATTGGGAGAAAGTCGCTTTCGTGGCTGAGAGAACTCATTGATGGAGATCCTGGAGAAGAACTTGTCCGCCAAGGCAAAGGCTTTACGATCTGGATCGTCGAGTGAAGCCCGCTCCAGTGGCCGATGATTTCTTCAATCACAAATAGCACCGCGGAGATGGGAGCGTTGAACGCAGAGCTGGAGACGAAGTGACGTCTGAAACGCTCATTGGCCTTCCGTTTCGCGGTGCTTGGCGATCGCCAGCAGGGCAGAGTCCTTGGGTTTGGGCTCACCGCAGTGAGCCTGGGCCAGTTTTTCCCATGGAATGTGTCATCGAGACGAAAACAAACACCATTCTGCAGTTTTTCGATGGGCTACGGGGAGACGTGCGGATCACCTTTGAAGAAGGGACCTGGGCCGCCTGGTTACACAGACAGTTAAAATGCTCCAGACGGTAAGAGGCAAATCCGAAAGCTCACAACTATTGCCTTCCTCACTTGAGATGCTGCAACAATTCTTGAAGGTTGCCAAGAATATCGCAATACGATATAAGAGAAAACAACCTGGTTCATTCTGAACAGTCTAAGATGTACAAGAATGGTGATCGCGGCGGTCAAAACGGAAATCCGGGCGGAGTCCTTGGGGTCCCCGTATAGCTACCGTGGGAGGTCCTAATGATGGTACAGGGCGCCAGAACACATCTTTCACTCCGAACCGTCCTTTTCGCTACTGACTTTTCGTCTTGTTCTGAAGCTGCCATGCCATATGGCATTGCCATGTCCCGCCGTTATGACGCCACACTATACACTGTAAGTGTAGTGTCTTCGGAGATCACCTATAATGTTCGGCCACCGGACCCGTTCTATCTTCGACATTGCGCTGAAAACAAGATGGAGAAAATTGCAACGTCAGGGGTGTTCCAGGGAATCAAGCATTTTGAACTCATCGAAGAAGAGTTCGGCTCTGTCTCAAAAGTGTTGTTGAATTTGATCGATAGACGTCACATTGACCTGATCGTGCTTGGCATGCATGGCCGCGATGGAATCAAAAAGCTCGTGCTCGGTTCGGTGGCAGAGGAGATTGTTAACTGCGCGCCGTGCCCTGTGCTCACGGTTGGGCCCCACGTTCCCCCGAAATTGACGTCGGAATTGAACCTGCGGCGAATTCTGTGCGCGACCGACTTGCACCCTGGTTCGGAGAAAGTGCTTGCGTATGCCCTATGGCTGGCGGAGGGCGAGACCGCCCAGCTGACTGTGCTTCATGTTCTCAAGGCACCCACCGATTCTCCTTCGGAAGACCGAGAGGCGCAGAGGGACATTGCAATGAAGCAGCTTGTGCAACTGCTTCCTCCCGAGACGAGCCCTTCCGTGGAAGCGAAGGCCATCGTGGAGATCGGCACACCAGATGAACGCATCCCGAAGGTCGCTGAAGATCTAGGTGCAGACTTGATTTTGATTGGACCGCACCATACATTCCACCCTCGCATATCCGCGCATCTGCCGTGGGTCATGCTTCATCAGGTGCTAAGTCACGCTCGATGCCCCGTTTTAAGGGTGTGGGACTGAGGTCCATCGAAACCGGCCGTCACAACGTGAGAATCACCGGGTTCGCCCAGGTAAAAGGAACGATGGCAAAGGAAATTGCGAACGAAGTCAAAACACAATGGTGGGGAAAGCCTTTAGCTGTTTCTTTTCCACGCATTCGCGAACGCGAGGAGCAAGTTTTCCTGGTGCTGACGCTTGTTATTGGCATGCTGACGGGCCTCTCGGTCGTTGCGTTCATCGTGCTGACTGAGCACTTGGGAATGCGACTTTATCCTGTCGGGAGCGCAGCTTGGCGACGGATATTGATTCCCGTGCTGGGCTCTCTCGCGATGGGGTACCTGATTTACCGATATTTCCCGGATGCCCGCGGGAGTGGTGTTCCTCAGACCAAGGCCGCCCTCTTTGCGAGGGGAGGGCGGATCACGCTTAGTACGACCCTGGGAAAGTTCTTTTGCACGGCCGCGACACTGGGGTGTGGCATCCCCTTGGGGCGGGAAGGCCCGTCGGTGCAGGTGGGGGGTGGCATAGCCTCCGTTCTCGGCCGGTACCTCGGACTAAGCTCCGAACGAGTGAAGGCGCTCATCCCAGTGGGAGCTTCCGCGGCTATCGCCGCTGCGTTCAACACGCCGCTGGCCGCGGTTATATTTTCGCTCGAAGAGATCACCGGCGATCTGCATGCACCGATTCTTGGCTCCGTGGTATTGGCTGCCGCGACTTCCTGGTTCGTTCTGCGCCTGCTCCTGGGGAATCACCCATTGTTTCACGTGCCGCAATATCAGCTGGTGAATCCGCTGGAATTCGGGATCTATGCGATTTTGGGCGTTGCGGGTGGGCTGGTTTCTGTCGCGTTCACGAAACTTCTGTTAAGAACCCGTGAATGGTTCATGACCCTTCCAAAAAAGACCGTTTGGTTTCAGCCTGCTGCGGGTGGCCTGCTTGTTGGCGTGATAGCCCTGTTTGTCCCACAAGTTTTGGGAGTCGGCTATGGTTACGTTGGGGAAGCACTGAACGGAAGATTTGCGCTCGGAACCATGGCTCTGTTGGTGGTCTTAAAACTCATTGCGGTGACGACGAGCTACGGGTCCGGAAACGCGGGCGGTATTTTCGGTCCGAGCCTTTTTATCGGTGCGATGTTGGGAGGCACGGTTGGGGGCATCGCCCACAATCTCTTCCCTGAACACACGGCCTCGGCGGGAGCTTACGCTTTGGTCGGTATGGGCACACTTTTTGCTGGCATTGTCCGGGCGCCGATGACTTCGGTTCTCATGATCTTCGAAACCACGCAAGACTACGCCGTCATTGTTCCCCTCATGATTTCGAATCTTATTAGTTTCTTTATTTCTTCGCGCTTGCAGCCAGAGCCGATCTACGACGCGCTCGCCTATCAAGACGGAATTCACTTGCCCAGCGCGGCAACGCGTCATCAGAGAGGGGGGCGTCAAGTTGGAGATCTCATGCGGCCCCCAAAGGAAACATTGCCAGCCACCATTAATGTCGGCGAAGCGTTGCAATTGATGCTCACCAGCAACTTTCGCTGCTGGCCCGTGTGTGACGAAAGCGGCGTGATTGGAGTACTGAACAAAGGAGAGCTCCAGCGAGCTGCAGGGCAGTATGGAAAGGAAAAGCAACTTCGTGAACTAGTGGACGCGCGGATGTTCCCTCATCTTCACGTCGATCAGTCGCTGCACTTGGCTCTGGAACGCATGGGCGGAGCCGGACTCGATCTCTTACCAGTGGTAAGCCGCGCCGATGCACACCAGTTGGAAGGAATTCTGTTACGCCGCGATGTTTTGGATTCATACGGCATTGGTGCTGAAGATCAGGGTTGACTCCAACCGAGACCTCCCGATCGACGAAACCTGCTAATTCCAAGCAGTTTACAGTCCCTGATTTATTCAGGTTTTTTGAACCCAGGCAAAGGTCCGCATTGGGGCAACAAGGCTAGTTTAGTGGTGGTCTTTACCTCCTACAGTTAGGTCCCGATTGCAGCCTGACATCCTTGACCAGCGTTGTTACGTGTCGCGCATCTTAGCGGCTCTGGCCTATTACTTACTGCAAGCTTGCCCTCAGACCGAAAACACCGCTTTCGCTGCCCGCAAGATGTATGTAGGAGGTGTAGGAGTGGGAGGCCGGAGCCCGTGAAGGCATGGGGCGTATACTACTCTCTTGACTGAAGCGAGGTGCAGAATGCTCGATGAATTAATGGTCAGCCCGACCGACAGCGGAACTTATATCTTTTTGTGCGCTAAATGCAGGGCGCTTCCTGAGTACGCTTTCGGGGCTAAGAATAAGGGCGAACTCGTTTACATCCTAGTATGCTCAAACTGCACTCACCTCCTCGGACAGTGGGCAACTATCGAAGAGCGGGATAGAGAGCTCAGGGAATTCGCAAAAAAGATATCCAGCAAGACATGAGCTGTGTTACCGCAGGAATCTATCGGCTGAGCGGATGATTTGGGTGGTCATGACTCTCACCCAACAGCCAACGTCGAAGTTTTTTCGGGAAAATACTCGGGAATCTTCCTAGCCCGATTCCAGCAGTAGATTGAGCAGCAGCCCAAAGCAATCTGCACAGTATGAGACCCATTACGAAGAGAACAATCAGGAGAGCTTGCTAGTTCATGCGGCTGGAGATCTTTCGCGTGAGCGAGGCTGGCAAAAGCAGCAATGCGCTGAACCGCTGCGCGCTTCGCGTCTGTCTGAGGATCCGAAATCGGTTGTCTGACGAATTGAGGCATCGTTGATTCTCCGTTCGGAATTCGGCGATCAGCAATGGCGTCGAGCCATGCTTTGCACACGACGATTAAGTCAGTAAGATGAAAAGGAAACAATTGGACGATGGTATCGGCGATACGTTGGTATCAGTTCGCGTGAAGTGTTCTGTTAGTGGCGCTTGATGATGATGACGGTCTTATCGTCAATGCGGTCTTGCTCGCCACTCTGGCGCAATTCGTCGTCCCTCTTTAGGACGTAGTCGAGTAAGGTATTGCAGATTTCCTTCGCCGAAAGCTGATGGTGTTCACGCATCACTATTTCAAGACGGCTGCGTTCCTCTTTATCGCCGCCGCTATACACGCCGTCGGTGTATAGAAAGAAGATATCCCCTGTATTCATGAGTGTGAGCTCGGCCACGTCTGAAGATTTCACTCGTCGCTTCCGGGAGTCCAAAGAGAGATATCGGTTCCGGTCAGGATGGTCTTCCGGAATTTGCAAGCCGAGAGGAAGAAACTGCACCATCCGACTCTTGTCCAATTCTACGAACCTGCCAAACTCCGCGGAGTAGACAAGCGGTGGCGGGTGTCCGAAATTCACAAATCGAAAATTGCCGGATGGCCGAATCTCGCCATACAGCATCGTAGCGATTTCTTGGACCCCATCCGTCAAACTGCGCCCGAGTGCATTGCGCGCCGTGGATGATTGAGCCAGTCGCAGATTCATTCTCTCGAACAATTCCGGGGTAGTCTTCCCGCGGTGATCGAGCTCCGAAAGCATCAACGCTTGAAACGTGTCATGGACTGTCGAGGCGATTTTCGCGGCAATTATTCCGTGGCCTTCGGCATCGACCAGGAGGACTCCGGCGGTGCTGCGTAGCTCGCGCAAGTCTTCGGCAACACGCACCTGCTCCGAGCTTCGCGCTTCCCGGTACGCGGTTTCCTTTTCCGCACCGAAGCCCGGGCGCGATTTCAGCCAGTTGACATGGTCGTCAACGGAATTGCGGGGCGATGCACCGACGGCTAGTTTCTCCAGATACTCCTGCGAGCGCTTCAGCGCGAGCTGGATGCGACTGTCGATGTCATACCGTTGCTGAAAATTGATGTATTCAAACAGGTCACCCCCCACCGCTCCGGCAGGAATCGAATTGCCATACATCTCGATTCCGGGCAATTGAGGAATTGCGCCCTCTACCGGCATTAGGCGCTTGCGCAGGTATTCGTCGATATTCGTCGGGATATACGAGTTTCCCATCCCAACCACTTTATCGCACGTTGCACCCCGCTAATTACAAACTCTAGAAATCCACTATTACGCGAAATCCCATCCCGGCAGCGTTGGGTGTCCCAGAATGTCCGACATCATCCCAGTAATACTGAAACACAGGCTGGCACATTAGAAATCCGAACACCTAATGTTCAGAAATCCCTTGAGCAGATCAGCTTGAAAATGATTGATAATTCAAGACGAGGCAGACGGCTTTCCAGCGTTCGGAATTCGTGCGTTTTTTGAATATTTCGCAGATTCACGCCTTCTTCACTGCGCTCTTCTAACTTGATAAATCTACGCATCTGAGTTCGCGAATTCGCGTACTCCGCGTCATGTAGCTAATTGATAGTTTGCGAGCAACGGCCGCAGAGTCAGGAGACTGATCCTCGTTTGGATTGGGCAGTTATCTGACTAGACCTGAGTTCCTATCGCACGACACGTTCAGCCTGCCATTTGTTCGTGTGATCATCACAACGACCGCGCCACGGCGAATTTTATTCGGCAGACTCAAGCTGGGCCGCAAACTGCTCTGGCTTTGCGGTTCGTCTCGGGAAATGGCATGTAAGGTAGGCTGCTTGGAATTTCCGTTAGGGACAGTAGCCACCGGTCCAGCACAGAAGCTTCAGATTGACGGAAATTTAATCGACGCGATTCTATCCAAGGATCCATTGCAACGCTTCGCTCTCGTGGCTCTTATCGAATGTTCTCACGTCCGGATGCACGAATACTCTGACCGCACCAATCAGCCAATCCTGCCATTCTTGTCCCACGATGACGGCGATGCGTTCCACTTTCTGTTGGTGGTTCTTTACGAATGCGGCATGGTTTTCAAACGCCGCAATATTCTCCCAGCCGTTGAATCCCGAACCGTCGATCAGCAATCTGATTTTCCCGTACTGACGTATGATCGCCTCAATCTGCGGCGCTATTTGCCGGAAGTCATCCGCCTTCAATTTGTCCGGCGCAATGATCCTCAACGCATTTGTGGAGATAATGTCTGTCTGGATCATGCAAGTCTCCCTCCGACTCCTGTCACTCAGCCAGAGTCTAAACCCCAAGTCCACCGCAAGACTGTGCAAAACAGAACTTCGCGCCTTACCGTAGGGCACGACGCCGAAATCATCGAGAAGATGACGAAGCCGTACTCAAGGAAGTGGCGGACAAGCTTGTTAATTTTTGACGATGAGGACGGCAGCGCAGGTCGTTTCCCAATCGAAATTCAATGTGGTGCCTGCGGCAGAATGTTTGAAGGAAATAGTAAAGTTTTCAACGGGTGCGGGAAGCGCGGAAACCGTCATGTCCACACGGGCCACGTCGTTCGAGGGACCAGGATAATCGGTGCCCGCTTCGCCGGTTTTCTTACTGATGATGAGAGTCCATTTATCTTTGTTGGGAATGGTAAAGAGGGTGTAACTGCCAGCGGGAACGACGGTACCACCCACGGTAATATCCGCAGTGGTGATAAAGGTCGTTGCTTCGTTTGCGCCGGTTCGCCAAACCCTTCCAAAGGGAACCAGTTCGCCATAGATCTTCCGGCCTTTGGCGCGGGGGCTGGAGTAATCGATGGTGATGGACTTGCCACCGCCAAGGTCAAGCGTGGCGATGGCGGAAGGGCTGGGCCGCTTGGATTTATCCTCCTGTGCTTGGCAAGTCATGGCAAACAAGGCCAAACCGAGACAAACCATAGAAAATGTGGCGATCGCTTTGCGCATTGTTTTCTCCTATGGGTTGGCAGTCGCTCATCGGGTGAGTCGCTTAGCTATTAGCTAGCTGCTAATCTGGCTTATCTTAACTCCGGTGGCAGGGCCTCCACCACTCGCCGCTGATACGTTGCCCTCTTCTACAGGCCTACTCGCGGAGAGCAAGAAACACAAGGCCTGGAATCCGTAGCACGCCGTGCTGGACGGCGAGAGAGAGCGATATCGACTGGCTTGGTTTGGGCTGGGCGGGGTCTCGATGCAATCGAGGCTGGATGACATTGGGTAGGCCAAGCTAAAGTGTAGCGTTGTCAGGCGGTGCGGGTGGTCGGATGGGGTAGAGGAGCGCAGAGATGCAGTTACATATACGGAGGGAAAGACCGAAAAGTTGGACGGAGTGGCGAAGCAAGCTCAGGCATGCGTGGCTGATGCCATTTGCGTTGGTGGAGTATGGGTTGGATTGGGTGGTATATGCGCTGAGTCGCTGGCGATTTGTGGAGTTGCTGGAATATCTGGGGAGCTTTGGGGTGTTGGTGGCAGTGATTTTCTATTTCTCTGAGTCAGGCGACCGCTTAAAGCAGAAACATTACCAGGCGTGGCAGGTGATCAATTCGGCGGAAGGAAAAGGTGGGAATGGGGGGCGGATTGAGGCGTTGGAAGAATTGAATGCGGATGGCGTGTCGTTAGTGGGAGTGAATTTGTCTTCCGCGTTTTTGATGGGAGTGCGACTGCCCAAGGGTAAGTTGGCGCGGGCGAATTTCGACGCAGCGGACGCCCGGGACGCCGAGATGGCGGAGGCGAATCTGCGGGATGCGAGTTTTCGAAGTGCGAATTTTCGAGGGGCGCGGATGGAAGGCGCGTCATTTGAGAGGAGCGTGTTAAATGATGCGGACTTTACAGGGGCGGATTTGAAGAATACTGATTTGAGTGGGGCCAGTTTGGAGAATGTTGATTTACGAAATGCGGAGCTGGAGGGAGTGAAGTGGGAGTCGTTGCAAAACGTGAGGGGCACGAATGTGTTTGGAGTGAAAAATGCGCCGAGTGGTTTTGTGGAATGGATGCTGAGGCATGGGGCGGTCAGAGAGGAGAATTGAGGGTGTGGAACAGAAAGTCGAAAAACAGAAATTGGAAATTTGGGAATCGATGGCGACTCAACTTCTAGATAAATCCCACCAGGAGAACAGTCAGAAGTACGGGCACTGAACTTTTCATCCTTGTCTTCCTTTAGCCTAACTTTTCAGTGCAACTCGCTTACCAGCCTGCCGATCGTTGTCAACGGATTACTCGCCGAAAATCAGCGAAGTTTCCAAAGGCTCGCTCCTAAATGACAAACCATTGTGGTGTCCGTGGACCTGAGTGACGCGGCCCAGGAGAAGGTTCTTCGCGCAGGCGATGCCCCGAACAGAGACATCTTGGTGCCACCCTGAGAGGTACCCGTCGGTGAGGGCGCCGGACCTTTTTGGGCGGCATCATCAACCTAACACTCCGCCTGCCTTCTGATCGGGATAAGGCTGCCAGATGATGGGCTGGATAATGCGGCTGACCAGCATCCAGTTCTCGCTAAGACTCAGCGGAATGACGGGTTCAAGCGTAACTATGTTGTGGGTACGGCGGTACGGACCGATGTTGAAGTTCGTCGTGTTTTGAATGGGAATGCTGCATAGGTCTGCTACCGGGTTTTCCGCCGCTTTAAGTAAGTCTTCGGAGGATTCGCCGCTGGTCTCGGATAGAACAGCCGATTCAGAATCGGTTGCTGATTGCCCCGAAGTGTATGAAGTGAAGATCAGGAAAACCAAAGCTGCAACAAAACTCAAGACAGTGTGGGCGAGCAGTGGCGATCCTCTGGTGCGTAAGTGCATACAAAATTGGCCACTTTCTGTTAATTCAGCTGGCTCTTGGGTGCTGTAGGTAACATTTCCGTTCATCATGGTCAGCTTCACCTTCGTGGTGCTGATGTCTGCCGGCGGCATCGAGGCCTCGGAATGCTGCCGCCGGCACGGCGTCAGGCGAAGGTCGGGAATCGCCCGTCGGCGAAGACGGACGGCCAAAGCCGAGACCAGTTGTACGCGAACTGGAAGGTGTCGAGGTCAGTGAACGTCTGCCCAATCACCTGCATGCCCGCGGGCATCCGCTCTTCGACCACGCCGAGTGGTACGTCCACGATCGGATAACGGTTGAGGAGGTTCCACTCCCACGTCAGCGCGAAACCCAGTCCGGTGCCCGTCCATGGATCAAGTCCTTTCTCCTTGCTCTTGAACATATCGGCGCCGACAAGAGGAGTCGCCATGGTCGGCATGAGCAGGATGCGGTAGCCCTTCTCAAAGACGCGCTGCTGGACCTGTCGATGCCAGCGTTCCAGCAACTCGTCCGCCTCCTCGGCCTGACGCGGCCCGATGGCTCCAACCATGCCGAGCATCTCCGTCATATAGGGCGAGAGCTGATCGCGATGGGAATTTGCTAACTCGATCAAACTGCCTATAGCCGTCGACATCAGTCCGCGCAAGAAGATAAATTTGCCTTTCTTCGAGAAGCCGCAGTCGACCTCGTCCACGACGCAACCGGCGCCGCGCAGCGTCTCAATCCCTTTCAGCATTGCGTTCTTCACCGACGGAATGGTGTCGGCAAGGCCGGCACCCCAATCCACAGCGATGCGCCACCCTGAAATATCCGGGTATTGGGAGGGATAGTCGAGGGGGGGCCGGATCGCGGCCATGATCTTCTCGGAAGGGCCGACGATCGCGTTCTGAAGATGGACAAGGTCGTCGAAGCGTCTCGCCATCGGGCCCGAGGTCGAGAAGGGGATTTCCCCACCTGCGACCCGCCCGAACGGCGGTCGGAAGCCGTATACACCGTTTTGCGAGGCGGGAATTCGGATCGAGCCGCCCATGTCCGAGCCCAAGGCGAGCGTCGAGAAGCCGGCCGCCAGCGCCGCCCCCGATCCCGCGGATGACCCGCCCGGGGAGTATTCGAGGTTCCACGGATTATGGGTCGTGCCCCAGGCGCGGGTCGAGGCGCCGAGGAAGAGGTAGAATTCCGGCACCGTTGTCTGGATCGGCATGACGGCGCCGGCCGCCTCGAGCGAGTCGATGATGGCTGCGTTTTCGGTTGCGAGCGGCGAGTCCTTGAAGATGAGCGAGCCCTGCGTAGTCCGCCAGCCCGGC
This sequence comes from Candidatus Acidiferrales bacterium, assembly GCA_963709675.1. Lineage (GTDB taxonomy): Bacteria > Acidobacteriota > Terriglobia > Acidiferrales > UBA7541 > Acidiferrum. Next base: position 295,220 of record CAVPWW010000005.1, on the reverse strand, counting down.
CGGCTGAATTCATCTTTAATGGCGACCGTAATTCCCTCGAGCGGTCTTGCGTCGCCGCGCCGGTAGCGATCTTCAGACTGTTCGGCTTCCTTCAGCGCCTGGTCAAAATGCTCGTAGGTGATGCAATTGACCTTTGGATTGAGCGCTTCGATGCGCTTGATCTGGGCCTTCAGCAGATCGGCCGGCGAAGCCTTACGCGCCCTGAACATGGCGATGAGTTCGTCGACCGACGCGTAGCAGAGCGGATCGTCTAACTCAGCCCAGGCGGCCGGAGAAGCAAGCGCCGACGCGAGGCTCGCCTTCATCACGATGGGCGCGGCAAGCAGCCAAGACGTAAAACTCCGCCTATCGATTTGCATGTTTCCTGCATTGCCTGTCAGTTCCTTTGAAACCTTCATTCCTCACTCCTTTTCGTGTTTCCATAGACTTCCCTGTGGCGCAGGTCGAAGTGCAAGGATCGGTCCCGAGGCCGCAGCGAAAAATAGGTCGTCTGCCACATTCTTCATTCGGCCTTATAAGTGACATTTCCGTTCATCATGGTCAGTTTCACTTTTGTCGTGCTGATATCGCTGGGAGGAATCTTATGCAGGTCTTTCTCTAGCACGACGATGTCGGCCAGCTTGCCAACTTCGAGAGAGCCGATCTGCCTCTCGAGGTCCAACACATACGCGGAGTCGAGGGTGTAAGCCTTGAGCGCCTGGTCCAGCGTGACGACCTCGTTCGCGGGCGGCATAACCGGCGCGAACTGGATTTTTTCGTATTGCGGCAGGATGGCGCGTGTCAGTGCCACCTGAATCGCGTCGAGCGGACGATAACTGGAAAAGTAGCCTGATGCCGGCCAGTCGGAGCCGAATGCCAGCCGACCTCCCGCCTTCGACACCGAATTCACACGGGCCCACTCGGCATTGACCACGTCGTTCCCGAGAATCTGTGTGACTTTTTCGCTATACGGGTCAGGCGTGAGCCACTGGGGCGAAGTCTGCATGGTGACGTTGAGTTCTTTAAAGCGCGGTACGTCCCGGTCTGTGATCAGCAGCGAATGTGCGATCGTGTGCCGTGAAGGGCTGTGGGGATATTGCTTTTCAGCTTCGGCCACGATGTCCAGATACTCACGGATTGCGGCATCTCCGTAGCAGTGGCAATGGGTGTCCACTCCGTTCTTCTGGGCCTTCAGGACCGCGGACTCTACTAGCTTGGGATCGAGCTGATATTCCGCATTGAAGCCCGGCCTGTCGTAATAAGGTTTGAGCAGGACAGCGGTGTGTTGGGCCTCGCCACCATCGAACATGATTTTTAGCGTTTTAGCCTGTACCAGTTCTGAGTTGTACTTGTCCCGGAGTTTCAGGACGGTCTCGACCGGATCTTTTACCTCGGGATTATTCCAGTAGTAGGTGCCTACCACCCTAACCGGCAGTCTGTTTTTTCTCTCTAATTGCTGGTAACCGTCGTATCCCGTCTCGGTGGGCATGGTTGCGATTCCCGCTTCAAACACGGCCGTGATGCCTACCGCCGAAAGCTGGGGCAACAACTCTGCCGTCGCAGCCATCTGGGCCTCGGGAGTCGGAGGCGTCAGTTTGGCCAACACGGCTTGTTCTGCCGGAGTCTCAACCAGCCAGCCGGTAGGTTCGCCGGTCTTGGGGTCTCGCTGGTAAATGCTGAAACCGGGCACGGGATCCGGAGTCTTGGCGTCGATACCCGCAAGTTCGAGCGCCCTGCTGTTAACCCATGCGCTATGCACGTCAATCGCAACGAGAAGTACAGGACGGTCGGGGAACAGTCTGTCGAGATCAAGTTTAGTCGGGCCAGTGGTAGGAAACAGGGTATAGCGCCATCCATAGCCGCGAACCACCTTCTCATCGGGGTGGGCTTCAGCCCATTTCTTTACGGATGCCAGCACTTCTTCCACTGAGTCGAACTGCAAATCGGCGCCTCCTGCGAACATCGCCAGCGTCGGATGGATATGCGAATCGACGAACCCCGGCAGCAGCATCTGCCCATGCAAATCGATGACCTCGGTCTTTTCACCTACAAAGGGTTGGACTCCTTCGTTCGTCCCTACATAGGTTATGTATTTTCCGGTGATTGCAATGGCCTGCGCCGTGGGATTCTTGGCATCGATGGTGTAGATCGCGGCGTTCTTGAAAACATAGTCCGCCTTCTCTCCAGCGAGCATTTCTGTTGTGTGAATGAGGACAGCCATTCCCAGACCAAGAATGAATGCTAGTTTCCTCGACATCTTCATATCTGCTGATCCTTTCTCTGTGCGCGTTCAGCGCGAATGCGATTGAAAACCGCTACCGCATCCCCAAAGCTCGTCGTCCCTCTCGGTTCAGCTTGCTCGGACTCTCCCGCGGCCGGGTCCACAAATCTCAGAACCTTAGCTGGCCGCTAATTCCCGCGTAAAGTTCGTTCGTGAAGTTACGGTTTCCCGGCTGGAGTACCTGAAAATCTGCGGCAATACGAAACCATCGCGTAACCGCAAAGTTGTAGAAAGCTTCCATCCCTTGTTCATCGCCAAGTTTGAAGTTAACTGTGTTTTCCAGACCGCGTTTCAGCGCATCGCTGAAGTAGTAATGGAAGTAGCCGATACCCGCTCGATCAAGAGGGCGTCCCTCTAAAAGGCCAGTGCCGCCTAGGCCGACGAGGGCACTTCCTCCTAAAGGATTCGGGTTGGAGTCTGAGATAGACAGCTGCGCGAACATTCCCCAACCCGTGCCCTCTCGACTCTTGTCCTGATGCAAGTACTGCTGAACTGCATAGCTGCCGAAGTAATATCCGGATTTCGCGCTCAGGACGTTGCCTGATTCAGGAGGCAGAAGAAGCTGCGGAATATCTTCGAGGTCTAGTCCCGTCTGGCTGGATGAGGCAAACGTCAGTGTGTGATAACCGGGCAAGCTCCAGATCTTTGCAGGGAAACGTGCGGAAATCCTACCGGTAATGCCTTGTGTTCCCCATCCCTTGAGACCAGCCTTCTGCTGGGCATTGGTTGGGTCGTAAAGCATCAGAGTGATGGTTGCCGGCCTGGTGCTGATGCTTAGGGTTCCGCCGGTCACATAGGGAGGCAGTACACCGCTCGGCGGCGCCGCGAACGCAATATTCCAAAACGTGTCGAGGCCTCCGCCACCGAGTATGGGAGTACGAGACGGGGCATTGATCATGTCGAACTTCCCTACGCTTAGAGATATCCGGTCACCGAACTTTTGGGTGAAGTTGAGCGAGAAATCGCCTCCTGTACCTGCATCTTGGGGAAACGCCAGTGCGGTGTTTTCCACGAGAATTGTGCCGCCCATGCCGTTCACATTGGCGCCATTGTTCAACTCGCCTGTCATGTTGATCGAGAAGCCTTTCCATAGGTGAAGCTTGGCGCCATCTAAAGTCGCTTTTCCCAGCATTTTTCCGCCGAGCCGCCAGCTATTGTTGCTGTCACCGACGACCAGACCCTGACCAAACTCGGTGTAGGAAACGGTTAGGTTGATACCGTGCTGACGCAAGCTTTCCAATGGACTGCCAGGCCCATCGAACAGACCCGGACGGTCTTGCAGGGCCATCTGCTGTGTTTCGGGCGCAGGAGTGCCGTTGCTAGACTGAGCTAAAGCCGCGTCTGGATGGATCCAAGGCAGCAAGAGCAGCGTAAGTGAAATTCGAAAAGACACCGAGGCCCACCTGTCTATTGCCCTTGGGGAAACAGCAAAGTCATCTGCAGGTTCATCTGCCAGGTGGGCATACCGGCCGGAGTCACCGCATTGCCGTAAAACGTTGCGGCGAAATCAACGGGCCGGGACCCGAAAGTAACCAGCTTGCCCACACCTCCTCCAACTGGCACAAGCCATCTGTTACCAGCCTGCGCGCGCCAATCCGCAACCAGAATTGGAGCAGAGGTCAAATACCAATCGTGTTTCAGGTTGTAGACGAGAAAATATTGAAAGGTCATTCGGTTCACTGGAGGGCGACTCCCCGATCTCGCCACCGACCAGACATTGCTCACCAGGGCACCCAACGTCCACGGACCAGGCTGAGCCAGAACGACCACCGACGGACCGAGGCTGAACTTGCCCTGTCCCAGAATGTTGCTGGTAGCGGTGGGGATGACCATGGCTGGGCCCGCACCCCAAATCACGCTGCCAGGATTGCGAGGTGCGAGAAAGAAAGATGGTGTCATGTCACCGAGACCGAACTGTCCGCCTGTGTTCTTATCTGGGTAAGGTTGCCAAGTTAGGGGCAGGATAATGCGGCTAATTAGCACCCAGTTCTCGGTCAGGTTCGCCGGAATCACCGGTTGTGCTGCAAGGACATTTTGGGCGCGATTGTAGGGACCAATGGTGAAATTCGTAGTGCTTAAAATGGGAACACTAATGAGATCCGCTACCGGGTTTTGTACTGATTTGAGGAGACTATCGTTCGACTCGCCCGCCGTTTCCACAGCAGACGCACCGTTCAGTTGGTTTTGAGTTTGCGACTGTGCCCGATTCGCGGGACAAAGTGCTAGAAGAAAAAAGGCTGTTGCACTGCTGAACCACACATAACCACGCCAAATCCTCCAGCCAGTGTTTATCGGACGCAATAACTTGTTGCGCTTTCTCGTCATGAGCTTCCTTCCCCTTCACCGCTTTCAGGCGCACACTCCACCTGGAGAAGCTTTGACGTAGCAATTTAGGGACCTCCCTGCCGATCCTCGCTTCTCGGGGATTCCTCGTGAAATCAGCACTTTATCTAACCGGAGGAACAGGTGGATCTATGCGTTCGAAGAGCTTTCGCTTGAAGTGCAGATCAAGATCTAGATTTTGAACAGTGCCCAGTGCTCCAGGTCCGCACCTGTCTTTCGTTCTCTGCGTACTCGATAGCTGGATGGGTGACTGGATGCATCTGCAGTTCATTGCGGTGACCACGATGGTTTTGTGGTGGAAGGGATAGTCGATGTCGGGTAGTCCGCGGTAAGGAGGCGTGAACGGCTGATCGACCTCGGCTGGACACTGCATCTCCAGAGCTTCATGAGGAGGTTCGCTGTTGAAGACTTCGATGAACTTGTCGAAGCGCGCTTGCTGCTGCAGAAAGTTCCCAGCGGCCGGCTTGGTGGCTTTTTTTTCAACGCGAGATGCATGCGCTCATGGCGGCCGTTCTGCTGCGGATAGCCAGGACGCCACGACCGCACTCCGCGAGCCTGCGTCAAACAACATCGCACACAAAGGTCGATCTGAATTCTTCGCTTCCCTCTTACATTAGCTTTGACGACTCCCACGGAGTTATTGGTAGGGACAACCCTTGTCTAACACCATCGGACTAGTCAAAATGGTGGCGCTATGCGTTTTCGGCACGCCTTTCTTCTGCTTCTTACCGTTGCAGCCGGAGCTTTGCTTGCGCAGGAGTCCAGCAACCACAGCATTACGGGAGTCGTCCGCGAAGAACAAAGTAACGATCCCATCCCTTCTGCCACTGTGGAAATTTCGCGTATGGGAGTCCAAGTAGCTACTCCGGTGTTTTCCGGAATGGAGGGCGAGTTTCTGTTCCGCGGCCTTGAGGAGGGAGAGTACGTAATCTCTGCGAAGAAAGATGGATTCAATTCCGTCAGCGTAAATGTCATGGTCTTGCGAACGGGACTGCCCGACGTCCGGATCTCGCTCCGCAGGACGTCTGCCGCTGGCGTTGTCGATCCAGGCGGTCCCATCTCGGCTCATCAGTTGCAGGTGCCTCGTAAGGCGCGTGCTGCCTATGAAAAGGGCCGAAGGCTGCTCGAAGACGAAAACAATCCCTCTGCTTCCCTTCCCGCATTTGAAAAAGCCCTCAAGCTGTTTCCTGACTATTACGAGGCTTACACGGAGTTGGGAATTGCCAACTATCATCTCGGCAGAGTTGCCGAGGCAGAAACTTCCCTCAAGAAGGCTATCGAACTTAGTGAGGGCAAATACGTCAAACCTCTTTATCTCCTCGCCGATCTCTACAACAGCCAACGAAAGTATCAGGAAGCCGAACCTTTGGCGCGCCAAGCCGTCGCTCTCGATGATTCGGCCTGGAACAGTTTTTTTGAATTGGCTCGCTCGCTGGTGGGACTGAAGCGAGCAACCGAGGCGGAGACGAGTGCGCTGCGCGCCCGCGACCTGGCACCAAAGAATCCCCAAGTCTATCTGGTGCTGGCCAATGTTCACGTACTCGAAGAGAATTACCAGGCCGCCGCCCATGATTTTGACGCTTATCTCGAGCTCGAACCGAACGGCCCGAACAAAGCTTTGGCTAGCCGCACCCGGAACAAACTCCAGCAACTAGGCGCCAATCCTCCCTCGACTCCCTCGACCGCCGCACCGCAGCCGTTAAGCGATGAAATTATGAGCTTGCATTCGGTAACGCAGCAGCGAACTGCGACTGAGCAAGAGGCGCAGAGCAAACACTTGAATTGGTCACCGCCCCACGTCGACGCACCGATTCCTTCGCTCGAGGCCACTCCGCTCTGTGACGTTACCAAGGTGCTAGAAGATGTTGGCTCGCATGCATTGGAGTTGGCCGCGAACCTGCAGAACTTCACCGCCGAGGAACAAATCAAATTCGAAAAATCGAGTTACAGCGGAGTTCCCCAAGACAATGACATCGGCATGTTTCACTATGTTTTCGCATTCGAGCAACACGGCGGGGATTTGGTCAGCCGAGAGTATCGCGATCCTTGGAAGGGCGGACATTCCTTTCCGGCGAGCGCTCAGGACACGGGGGAGGTGGCACTCGAGCTTATTTTCCGCCCGGAAATGCAGACGGATTATGAGATGAATTGCGAGGGCCGGGATCAATGGAAAGGCCGCGATGCGTGGGTAATCCATTTTCAGCAGCGGAAGGATAGGCCGCGCCGAACGATGCGTTTCCACACCTCTGGCGGAGAAATTGAGGTCATGCTGAAGGGGCGCGCGTGGATTGGCATGGAGAGCGAGCAGGTGCTGCACATGGAATCGAATCTGATGCACGAGATTCCGGAGGTCGGACTGCGAAGCGGAGCAATATCGGTGGATTACGCACCGGTGGAGATTCAATCGCGGAAATTGCAATTGTGGTTGCCGCAAGAACTGGAAGCGTTCTGGGAGTTTGGAACCTACCGTATCATCCTGTTGCACACCTTCCGCAATTTCAAACTATTTACGGTAGATACGGAAGAAAACACCAAGAAGCCAAACACGGAGTAAGCACTGCATCGTACAAGCTGCGCGAGGTCCAACGATTGCCCACCGCTCCGGGCAATTCTTTACGAGAATCAGGATTGGACGCAGCAGTTCGCCAACTACACCAATGGAACAGGCAACCCGTTTGCCACTATGCTTCTTGTATTAATCCAGGCTGCGGAGCGCGTCCTCGTGCGTAGGATTTGTCAGTCTGGCGACCTACTTGAAGGTTACAGTGATTTTCTTGCCTGAATACTGAATGGTCTTGTCGGGCGATTGGCTCAGTCCAACTCCCGCACCATGATTTTCTCGAACGAACACGACGCGGAACGTACGGGTCTCCAGCATTCCTCGGAATGCGCCAGAGCGGTCGCCGATGGAAAGAGTTTGCGATGCGTCGTCCCAGGAGAGGGGAATAGTCGCATAAACCCCTTTCTCGTAGTCATAGGAATCGTTTTCGTCTTCGTACAAAGTGAACGAACCATCCGCGCCCGGGTACACACGCAATTCGATCGGATCTGCCTGCTTCTCCGCGGCGTATTCGATGTCGGGGCCGAGGGGCAGAATCGAACCGGCGCGCATGAACAAAGGGAGACGTTCGATGGGTGCAGGCGCGTCGATTGCACGTCCACCCGCGACAGACGAACCTGTCCAAAAGTTGTACCAGGTGGTCTTCGGAAGATAGAGATGGCGGGAATTGGCTCCTGGCTCAGTAACCGGGTTCACGAGGATGGCAGGTCCGAACAGGAATTGATCGGAAATGTTTTGCACCTGAATGTCACCGCGAAAATCCATCACGAGTGGCCGCATGAACGTGTAACCCTCGTTGGTCACTCTCCAGGCCACAGAATAAATGTAGGGCATCAGGCGGTAGCGCAATTGATCAAAGGCGGTCAGGATCTTTTGCGCATCGGGCCCGTAGGACCAGACCTCATTCTGGTTGGTGGTGCGCGTGCCATGCGCGCGAAAAATGGGAGAGAAGGCTCCGAACTGGAACCACCGAATATAGAGTTCGCGGTAGCTCGGATCTTCCGGATTGGCGGAGACGAACCCGCCGATGTCCGTGGTCCAGTATGGAATTCCGGAAACCGACAGATTCAATCCGGCAGGAATCTGCCGTCGGAAAGTCTCCCAGTTGGGATCCACGTCGCCGGACCAGACCGCCGTGGCGTTCCGCTGGATCCCTGCATAGCCGGAACGAGAAAGAATGAAAACACGCTTCTGGTCCGAAGCAGCGCGTTGGCCCTCATAAACTCCGGTGGTGGTGAGCAGTGGGAACTCATTGGCGTATCGCGCGCCATTGCCGAGGGCCACATGGTGATTGACCAGAATGTTGGTTTCCAGTCCCTCGGTTTCGGGTTCCGTGGTATCCAGCCACCAGGCGTCCACGCCGATCTTGAAAAGCGCGTCGTCCATCAATTTCCAATAATATTGGCGCGCCTCCGGATTGAATGCGTCGTACAGGGCCATACCGGCTGGATGAAAGCCACTGACTTTGGTTTTGGCGATGAAGAAGCCGCGCCTATCCATATTTTCGTAAACAGGCGATCCCGGCCGAAAAAAAGGCCACACAGAAATCATCAGGTGAACGTGGTCTTTGTGAAGAGCTTCCAGCATTCCCTTTGGATCCGGATAGTTCTTATTGAAGACGGGATCACCCATGGTGTTCCACCAGAACCAATCCTGCACGATGTTGTCCAGGGGAATGTGGAGGTCCCGATATCTCTGGGCAATGCTTTCCAGTTCCTGCTGAGAGTCATAGCGATTTTTGCATTGCCAATAGCCATAGGCCCACCTACCGAAAAGAGGCGCTTGACCGGTGAGTTCGCGGTAGCTTGCGATGATCTTGTCGAATTCGGGGCCGTATAAGAAGTAGTAGTCGATGGAATCGGCAACTTCAGAGCTGATATAAAAAGCATGAACAAAACGGTTGTTGAAACGGCCGCGGGAGCCATTGTTCCAAAAAATGCCGTAGCCATTGCTGGAAAGCAGCAGCGGGATAGAAATGTTGGTGTTGTCCTCGGAAATGTCCACGGATTCGCCACGATAATTCAAAACGCCCGCCTGATGCTGGCCCAGTCCGTAAAACGCCTCCTGGGTGTCCCACATGTTTGAGAATCGCTCGGAGTGGTACGTCTTTTCGCCGTTGACTTCAACGGGAGTAAGGCTGCGGCTATTTTCTTGCGTTAATTTGTTGCCCGCCGAGTCGAAGAACACGATGGAACTATCCGCGCGCGCGACGACGATCTTCAATTTCGATGTCGTCAGAGAGACAACCTTCGGATCTTCGGTGCCAAGAGACAATTCTGCCTTCGGCCAAGTTGTTTTGGTGATCAGGAAATCAGGCCGTTTGGGGATGTCGCGTTCCAACGAATAGCTTATGTGTACGATGGAATCCGAACAAACTTGGAAACGGAGGTAACCGTTTTCCAGCGCAAGCAATACGCCGTCGGTCTGCCGTTCCACAGTCTTTACCGGGTTAAGAGGAACCCACTGTGCGGGAAGAACCGAGCTAAAAGTGAGACAGAGGAGGAGAGAGAAAAGTACTAGGCAAAGGCGTGAAGGCAGTCGCATGATCGAGTCTGCTCCGTAGACGCTTACAGTCTCCCGTCCGTTCCATCTTAAGCGAATGTTGCAATCCAGCTACAATCAAAAAAACCCTCTCTGTCGAATGGATTCGGCTAACTTAGTGGCACAAGGAAATGAACCATCGCCGTTTCTGGAGCGGGCGATAGGAATCGAAGCCAAGTCTACAGCCCGGTAAGGCTGGATGGCGATTGACTTGTTGGAGCGTTCAATTGATAGTCAAATTGGAGGACGACGAAAATGGGCAGCAGGAAAGCACTGGAACTGTTATTCGTGGTTGGATGTTCGCTGTGCTGGGGCCCGACTATTCGTGCGCAGGGTACGTTGCGTGTCGGGGCCGCGCGCGTGGACATAACTCCGTCAGACCCAGCTCGCCCCCCATCGGGCAAGTATGCCCACGAAAAGCTTTACGTCCGAGCCATCGTCCTCGATAATGGCGCGACGCGCGCCGCCTTGATCGCCGCCGATCAGGCAGACCTTTACGAGGCTGTCTGGCTAGCGGCCTCCAAACAGATCTCCGCTGAACTCAATTGCCCGGTCGAAAACATTGTAATGTCCGCTACGCATACGCATAGTGGCTGGGGCGCCGGCGGTTTTCCTGGCATGCGTCCGCCAGATCCCAATGCACCGCCACCGCCTCTCGCTGGTCAAATTGTCGATGCGGTGAAACAAGCCAAAGCAAATCTTCAACCGGCACGCGTTGGATTCGGCACAGGAAAGTCTTATCTCAACGTGAATCGTGACGCCATCGATGGCGAAACCCATTTGTGGACTCAGGCGCCCAACCTCGAAGGTCCTTCGGACAAGACGGTGGCCGTTGTCGAATTTCTTGCCTCTTCGAGCCAGCCGATTGCCGTCTACATGGACTATGCCATGCATCCTGTAAACGGCTATCTCACCGGACTCATCAGTGCGGACTTCGCGGGCGCCACCTCCCGCTATGTCGAGCAGGCCTTCGATGACAAGATGGTTGCTGTCTTCGTGCAAGGGGCGAGTGGGGACCAAAATCCGCTTTATCTGCGTGCCGGAACCAACGCCATGGCTTCGCAGAGCGGTGTACCCATCACCGGATTTGAGATGAAACGCGAAGTGGTCGAGGCGCCCATCCGCGAGGGAAAAGTGAAAACCGTTCCGGTCGACTCCAAAGTCGAGGATGCTCTCGAACGCGTAATGGACAGCGAAGGGGTCTTGCTTGGTGAAGAAGTGATTCGCGTGATGACGAACATAAAGCAATTCCATGAAACACCGAGTATTGCTGCCGCTCAGAAGATCGTCTCCTGTCCCGGCCGCAAGCGCACCGATAGCGGTCGCGAAGGCATGCAAGGCACTTATGAAGACGGAGACCCCATCGATATTCGTCTCGGCGTGCTGCGAATCGCGAATATCGAAGTGACTTCTGTGGATGCCGAGGTTTACAGCTTCATCGCACAGCGCCTCAAGCGAGAATCTCCCATGGCAAATACATTCATGGTAACTCTGGCAAATGGCAAGACGAACTCCGGCTACATTCCCAACGACACCGCGTTCGGCGCTCAAACGTTTCAGGTGCTCGGCTCACGCCTGAAACCGGGATGCGCGGAAACAGCCATCGTCAACGGAATGCTGGATTTGATTTCTGCCACCCAAAAGAAATAGAAGCTAGGCACAGAGTTGTTGCCGTGAAGGCACTGCCCAGGAGTGCAAACCGCAGACCGGGGAATTAGTTTTGGTTCCTCAGGAAATGATCGGCAACAATTTTGGGTTGTTCGACGATGCGTTTTTCTTCCGCGCAGACAACAAGCCGAATGAATTGAGCCATGCTCCAGGCGAGCGGCGTTGCGCTTCCGGTTCCCTCCCCGAACATAAACTTGGACTGCGTAGGTTGAGGAAGGTCCCAGACCTGCTCCGGGATCATGCCACCCGCATTGGCGAAGTGGAGCATTGCATCAAGGTAGGGCGTGGGATCCTGGCCGCGGGCAATTTCAAATTCTCCGCGCTCACCGGTAAAAATGGGCCAAAGGCGACCAATGCCTTGGTTAAGCCAGGGTCCACCGAAAAAGGTCTCGCCATAGCCATCGTGATTGTACCGGCGGAAGCAAGGGCCATACGGCGTTTCGACGCGAATTGTGGAGTCGACGACTTGCAGTGAACGGACGATAGTTGGATCCGTCGGCGGGCGAATGCCCAAGCGCACAAGTTCCAAAAAGCCCGCGTCGACGACATCACGTTCATCCCACTTGCCGCCCCCGTTACGAACATCGAGTTGGTATCCATCATTCGGATCCGTGTTGTCATCGATGCGGACGAAGTAGCCTTTGGAAGCAAGCGCTCCACCGAGGTGACCCGTCGTGGTGACAAGCCACTTATCGATGTTTTGTGCCCATTCGTCCGCGAGCCGCAGGTAACGAGACGCGTCATCAGTTGCATTGTTCTTGCGAGCGATGTCGGCGGCGCACACCAACGCCGCGATTTCGGCGGCCATCGTCGACGGCGAATAGCCTGGCACTTCCTCCCATCGTTCCTCTTCGGTCATTGGGCCACGGGACGAGATAAATTCGGCTGCAGAACGCACGTGCTTCCACGTCGCCGCGTCCGTTCTGGCCAACTGCCAAGCTAGGATGATTGGGTAGGACACCTCGTCCATCTGCAGCGCAGTCCAATACGGTCGGCCATCCAACCAACTATTCTGTGGGAAGCTTCCATCCGGCTTTTGTTGGACATTGAAAAGATAGTCGAGCGCACGCTCAGCGGCGTCGTGGTCTCCTGCAGCCCACAACGCTGTGGCAACCTCATAAAGGTCGCGAGCCCAGATCAAGTGATAGCCGCCAACGCTCGATTTATCGGCAGGAACCGCAAATCCCCAGGGAATGCTCATGGAGGCAATCATCGCGCCTGGAAAAGTCTTGTCCTCGTGGGCCTTCAGGACCATGGCAGCCAGCTGAAATTGCGTACGATACTTCTCGGAGATAGGTCGCAGGCCACGCAAGTAATCGGTCCAGCCTTGAATGTAATCTGCTTGGACGGAGGAAAACGAGCGTTCCAGGCTGTGGCGCGCGTTATCCAGTGCAGTCGCGGCATTCGGACCAAAAGCCAGAGCCAGTGTGAACTGGTTCGACGGGATTCTGGCGACCTGAACCACATTCCCATTCTCTGCTCGCGGATAGGACCAGGCGAGCTTGCCATGGAGAAGCAGGTCGGTATAGCCGTCGCTGGCGCCGGCAAACCCGCTGGACATTTCTGCGAAACCACTGCTACTGACTAGGGCACTCGCCATGTCCTCTTTTTGCGCCATCAGCGCACCCTCCTGGACAAATCCGGTGTCGCCGTACCCTGAGTTTTTCAGGGAGGGATCGTACAGAACGTAGAGAGAATCGCTGGCGGGTCCAGAGAAGGAGACGTTTATCAACAATGTGTCCCGCTGCGGATCGGTAATGTACGTTTTTGTCAAAACGAAAGTTCCCTGGGGATCACGACTGCTCTGACGGAATACGAGAGCATGCCCGTCGGTTCGATCAATGGAATGCAAAAGGTCTCGGGATTCCAGCCATATTTTCTTTTTATCGCTAACGGCGAACTCCAGCGAGCGAACATCGGCAGTGTCGAGCCTGGGGTAGTAGACTTCTGTCAGCACCCCGCCCTGCAGTGTGAACCAGACGCGAGAATCTTTCGTAGTGGCGGTGCCGACCGCTTCTTTGCCGCCAGAGGTCCACGTGGGCAAACTTCCTGGCGCCCCCGGAGCACTTTGTGCGCGGAGGTTCGCAGCACACATCACAATTGATAAAAGGAAAGCCGACAATGCATATTTGGGCGCAGCCATCCGTATCACCTTCCGTTCAGAATGTCCGTTTCATCGCATCTTTCGATATCGTTTCCGACATGGACTGGATCTTGCCAAAATCCGGGCTCATCCGCCCCTCCCGTCTTCTGCATGAAAAGACCCATATGGCCAAACGAGTATACGCATGATACGACATTTGCAAGGTCTGAGAATCATTTCGCCTATAAGAAATCGTGGATGGTGGACCGGTTTTCTTTGTACTTGAATCGATTTTGTAGAGATGTCGCGAAACCATGCGCATGGCGCCACTCAGCTCAGACGGGTCTCAGCCGAACCAAGATAAAGCTTTGTGATGTGCATCACACCTTCGATCCTTCCTGCGCACAGTTACTACGTAGCGCTCATCAATCAAATCATGGACTTAGCGGCGCTGGACCCTGCCCGTTTGCGTCTAGTATGAAAGAATTAGCTTGACACCACCCTGTTTTTCGATTTATCTATTCCTCAACTAGGTGGCCTTTAGTCAGGAGAATATCGTTATTGCAGAAAAGGGAAAGGGGTGTTCCTGTGATTCCAAGGAAAGTGTCGTGTATCTTCGCGATTTGTGTCCTTGCTCTTTTTGTCACCGGCTCGTTAAGCGGACAAGGCATTTTCGCAACCCTGACGGGTGTTGTCTCAGACCCGTCGGGAGCAGTAGTTAATGACGCAAAAATTTCTTTGAAGGATGCTGTTTCCGGGTCCGTCCGAGATACGGTGACGAACACTGACGGGTACTTTACGTTTGCATCGGTACCGGTTGGCACGTACGTGTTAACGGTCGAAGCCAAAGGCTTCCAAACGTATAAGGCCGAAGGCATCGCCTTGAACGGCGGTGATAAGCACAACTTCAACATCTCTCTTGTGGTTGGTACCACCAGCCAGACGGTCGAGGTCAACGCGCAAGAGACCCCGCTCGTGACCACAGACTCAGCCGAAAAGTCGTTCACACTGGAATCGGCGCAGTTGCAGAACCTGACTCAGGTAAGCAGTAATGCGGCCGAGTACATCAGGATCATGCCGGGCTTTGGGATTCAGAACGGCTCGACAAATAAGGCCAACTACACCGGCGAAGTCATTGGCATCAACGCCAATGGCGACGGCGGCAGCCAGAGCCCACTGAACAATGCTTGGAGTTACAACGGGCTGCCTAGCAACTCGCTGGACATCACCGCGGACGGCGCCCACGTATCCGATCCGGGTTGCAACTGCGACACGCCGGTCAACCCCAACTCTGATTTCGTTCAGGAGTTCAAGGTGCTGACGTCGAACTTCGACGCCGAGAACCAGAAAGGGCCGGTGCTCATCACGTCGGTGACGAAGGCTGGTGGCCAGGAGTTCCACGGCAGCGCCTTCTTCACAGCCCGCAATTACGCACTGAACGCCAATGATTCGCTAAATAATGCCGACCAAGCCCCGAAACCCCATAATGCGTACTATTACCCAGGCGCTACCCTAGGCGGCCCGGTGATCATTCCGGGAACGAACTTCAACAAGAATAAAGATAAGCTGTTCTTCTTCGTCGGCTACGAGTACTTCTACCAGAAGCTGGATACCGGCTTGCTCCGTGCCACAGTTCCCACGCCGGGCATGCTTCAGGGGAATTTCTCAACGTCCGAATTGGAGAAACTCGGCGACGCCAACAATCATTATGCCACGGCTTCCGGCTCGCCTGTCGGTACGGCCTGCGCTGGCACGAGCGTAGCCCAGGGTAACTACGCACCCTGTCTCAACGCCTCGGCTTTGTCAGTCTTTCCAGGTGGCATCATTCCGACAGCAGATCTTAACTCGAACATGCTCGCCCTGATGAAGCTGTACCCCGCGCCCAATGCCGATCCTACCGAGACCCACGGTTACAATTATGTTCAGTCCGAAATATTCAACCAGAACAACCAGCAGTTTGTTACGCGGGAGGACTGGAACATCAGCGATAACACCAAGGTGTTCGTGCGCTACAACTACCAGCGGGAGACCCAGCTGTTTCCGGTCGGCCTCTGGTGGCGGCAATCGGACCAGGTTCCCTATCCGTCATCGGTAGCGGGCAAGAACCGCTCTCAGTCCATATCGGGCTCGCTGACTCATGTGTTCAGCCCGACCATGACCAACGAATTGGTTGTCGCCTATACCTATGTTACCTTCCCGAACGTCTTTAGCAATCCTTCGGCGGTAGACCGCACAACTGTAGGCTACGGCCTCCAGGGACTATTCAAGAACGGCGTCTCGCAGATTCCGTCCTTCGGAGGTAGCGGCGGTAACAGCGAAGCCGCCCTGGTATTCAATCCCGGCGGGTTCGAAGCGGGTGGCCCTTCGTCAGGTCTATATGCGAACAAGTGGATGCCCAGCATTAGCGACACGGTCGCCAAGGTTATGGGCACGCATACGATCAAGGGCGGATTCTTCTGGGAATGGATCCGCAATGCCCAGCCCGCCAACAATAATACCAACGGCTACATGCAGTTTGTCTCTGGGAGCAATCCCCTGTATACCACCGGGGACTCCTACTCCGACGAGGTCCTGGGTATCGCCAGTAATTACAATGAAGCCTCGTTCAATCGCATCAACGACATTTCCTACAACACCTACGAGTTTTTCTTGCAGGATGATTGGAAGATAACCAAGCGTTTGACGATCAACTACGGCATGCGCTTCACTCACTTCCAACCTTGGGGCGACCGGCTCGGGTTTGGGTACTCGATCTTTGACGTCAACGCCTACAACGCGGGCGGCGGTGCAGCGTGTTCGGCTGCGCCTACCTATTGTGGATTCGAGTGGCACGCCAAAGACCCCTCTGTCCCGATAGGTGGATTCCCGACCCGCGCGTTGTTCTACCAGCCCCGCCTTGGCGCTGCGTATGACCTTTTTGGCGACGCAAAGACGGTACTTCGCGGAGGATGGGGCCGCTACTACTTCCACGCTGGTCAGTTTACGAACGGCCTGGATGCATCCGCGGGGGTCAAGTCGGAGAGTTTCAGTGGGCAGATTGCCACGGGCGCGGCCACCAGTCAGCCTATCCTGATCAATCCATTGCCCGCAGCTTTGGCATCCGCAGCTCCGTGGAACACAGCTACCGGGAACGCCGGGCTAGACACAGTTAATTTCAGCGCCGTGGCGTCGAGTCCCTCCGCCGTGGACAGCAAGGACAACGACCAGCCGTATACGGATGCCTGGAACTTTACCATTTCCCGCCAGTTGCCGTGGTCGAGCCTGCTCGAGGTTTCCTACATCGGCAACAGGACGGAGGACATTTCCACTGCCGGCAACGGCGGCACTTTGGGCCTCAACACTTACAACATTAACTTGGTGCCAGTGGGGGCCATGCTGTCGTCGAAAAATGGCGGCGCTAATCCGAACAACCTTAACTCCCAGGACTTCCGTCCCATGACGGGTTACGGGGACCTGTGGGTGGTCACGAACAACGGGCACTACAACTACAACGCCTTGCAGGTGGTGTGGGCGCGCACGAAGGGGCGTTACACCGTCAATCTGAACTACACGTGGAGCAAGTCCATGGGTATCGTAGGATGCAACGGTAACGTATGCGACCCATTCAACTTAAACGCCAACTATGGCGTGCAGCCCAACAATCGGCCGCAACTTTTCAACGCTGCTTACTCGATCGTGTTGCCGAGTCCCACCAAAAACAAGCTGGTGGGCGGCTTCATCAATGGCTGGCAGGTCTCCGGCATCATGCAGATTGAGAGCGGCCCGAACCTGACGGGCTTCCAGAACCAGAACTTTGGCATGAACCTCAACAACGCGATCATTCCGGGCAGCATCTCTGTTCAAAACCCCAACGGCATCGCGATCAGCAACACGTCGATCCTGGGCACACCGGATATCCAGCTCAACCCGATCCTGACTTGCAACCCAACGAGCCATCTGGCTTCGCATCAATGGATCAACCCGAATTGCTTTGCCGCGCCTACAACCGTTGGCCAGAACGGAGGGACCATCCTGCCGCCCATCTATGGACCGGGCTTCTTTAATTGGGATATGGGCTTGTTCAAGAACTTTGCCATCACCGAGCACAAGAGTCTGCAGTTCCGGGTCACCGGCTACAACTGGTTGAACCATCCGCTGTGGTCATTTAACGGAAACAATCTCGGCCTTAACTTCACTCAAGGCCCAACAGGCGCTATAACCCAGTCTAACGCGAACTTCGGCACCGCCACGAATACGCAAGGTCACCGGATCGTGGAGTTGGCCGCTAAGTTCTACTTCTAAACTAAACACAAACATTTCAACAAAAAATGGGATGGCTCCGGCCATCCCATTTTTCTTGTATACTTCCTTGGAAACCCTTTGCCGGTATGTGGAAACCCGCACTTCTGCTCGCTGTAAGCCTCACCGCGATCGCACAGGCACAAACTCCTCAGGAATTGGTCCAGGATGCAATCCAGAAGCAGAAGGCGGGCGATCTAGAAGGCGCCGTTCGCGAATATACCGAGTTCCTAGAAGCTCACCCTGACGTTGCTCCCATTCGCGCGAATCTGGGGGCCGCTCTGGCCGGACTGGGACGATATGAGGAAGCCATCAAAGAGTACAAGATCGCCCTGAAGCTCGCGCCTGCAACTCCCGGCGTTTCGCTGAATTTGGCGCTCGCCTACTACAAAATGGGCCGGATCGACGACGCCAGCGCCATTCTGGTGAAGGTACACAAGGCTGAGCCGGCCAACTATCAAGCCACACTTCTGCTAGCTGATTGCTACCTCCGCATGGGCCAAAACAAAGACACCATTCGGATTCTGGAACCCGTGGCAAAAGTTCAGCCCGATGACTTCGCCGTGGTTTACATGCTCGGAACCGCTTACATCCGCGACAAACAATTAGAGCAGGGTGAAGTCGTGATTGATCGCATCCTGCGCAACGGCGAATCTGCGGAGGCGCATCTTCTTCTGGGAATGGCTAAGTTTGAGGCGCTCGATTACAAGGCCGCGATCGGCGATTTGACCAAAGCCGTGGAGATGAACCCCAATCTTCCGGATCTGTATTCGTATCTAGGCCAAGCCCAAATGGCGAGCGGCGATATGATCGCGGCGCGCACAGCCTTCGAGAAGGCACTCCAGTCGAATCCTAACGATTTCGAATCCAATGTGCGGCTGGCCGTGCTGCTGAAGCAGGATGGTGACTATGCGCGGGCGCAGCAACTGCTGGCGCGGGCGCTCCTGGTGCGCCCCGGCGAGCCGGCGGCGCTCTACCAAGTCGGTTCAACATATCTGGCAGCAGGCGACTTGGACCATGCTCGCGCCACTTTGGAACAGGTCGTGAAACAATCTCCGCAATTTCTGGAGGCCCATGTTTCTCTTGCCCAGGTCTATTACCGGCAAAGACGCAAAGAAGACGGAGACCGCGAGCGGGTACTGGTACAACAGCTTAAGGCCGAGCAGGATGCTCATCAGTCCAAAGGCGAATCAATAAACAAACCACAGTGAGTGAATTGCCATCTCGCAAAGCGTCAGTCGACGGGTCAGCGAGGTTCGTCAATCTTCAGGAACTGGTCAGCCGCGACATTGTTCAACACTTGACGGGTCCCACTCGGCCACTGGATTTCGATAGAGGCGATCCTGGTTTCCTCACCCAGTCCAAAGTGAACTCGTTTGTCGCTCGAGGACATAAATCCCACACTGATGGAGACGTGATTGTAAAGCACTCGTCCGGACGCGGTCGTGAGCTTCACCTTAGCCCCAATCGCGTCGCGGGCACTCTTGTGTCCCGTCAGGCCCAACATCAGCCAGTGATTACCGGAGTCGGCAGAGTTCATAAGAATGCGCGGGGTTTCGTTGAGCGAGGTAACAACGATATCCAGAGAGCCATCGTTGTTCAGGTCGCCAAAGGCGGACCCGCGCTGATAGCCCACATGATTGAAATCCTTGCCCATCTCCGAGGAAACGTCCACGAAGCTCTTGCCATCGACGTTTTCAAACATGGTGTCGTGCTGGGGTGAGGTTTCGTTGACCTGGTCCACGTCTCCGTTCGCGGAGTAGATGTCCTTCCAGCCGTCGTTGTTGTAGTCGATAAAACCATTGCTCCAACCGGAATAAGGCATGCTCATAGTCTGGATCTTTGAGCTGTACAGATAGGTGAACAGATTTCCGTTGTTCTTGAGTATCTGCCAGACCTGCCCCCTCAGGTTGTTGTAAAAGATGTCCACCTTGCCATCATTGTCGAAGTCTTTGGCGTCCGAACCCATGGAGGATCCCGTGCGGGCATTGTCGTCGTATCCAACGCCCATTTCCAACCCTTTTTCCTCGAACGTTCCATTGCGCTGGTTAATGAACAGCGAATTCGGCTCGGTATCATTCGCAATGAAAACGTCGGGCCACCCATCATCATTAAAATCGGCAATCGAAATCCCCATACCCTTGCCGGGAGCCTTTGCCAAGCCCGACTTTTCGGTCACATCCTCGAATTTACCATTGCCCAGGTTGTGATAGAGGCGCGGCGCCACACTTTTGTAACGCCGCGGATCGCAGTAATACTCCTTGCTGTCCATACTGCAGCGCAAGTCGGTCCTGGGGCTCCAAAAGGTGTAGTTGGAGACGATGAGGTCGAGCAGGCCGTCGTTGTCGTAGTCGAACCAGGCTGCAGCCACGCTGAGAGTATCTGCGGGTTTGGTACCGATGCCCGATGCCTCGGTTACGTCAGTAAAGGTCCCATCTCCATTGTTGTGGTAGAGCGTGTTCCGGCCAGCTGCACAGAGGAAGAGGTCCTCATAGCCGTCATTGTCGTAATCCCCGACGGCGACGCCGAAGTTGAAATCCAGGTGCTCTCCGAGCAAGCCGGCTTTGGCAGTGACGTCTTCGAAGGTGCCATCCCCTCGCTGCTTGAGCAGGCAGTTGTAGTAAGATCGATTGGTCTTTTTCATCTCGGGGAACTGCGCGCCGTTGGTGAAGAAGATGTCCATCTTGCCGTCATTGTCATAGTCAAAAATAGCGACGCCACCACACATGGGCTGCGGAAAGTACTTGTGACTTCCTGGGCTGTTGTTGCTGACGTAGGTGATTTTCGAAAGTGGCGCAACGTCGGTGAAATGCGGCCGTTTGTGTACCGGAACCTGGCTGGGCGCAAGCAGTGCCAGGAACAGTGCCGCTTGAGCAACGACAGCGCTCAAGACCAGAGCGCGCCACATGTTAGACTTAGATTTCACTGGCATGAAAGCTGTCACCTACATTCTAGCATTTATTGTTCTCGGCACCGGCGCGCTGCTTGCCCAGAGTCTGAGCGGTCCGATTATGTTCGAGGAGATTGCGGAGCGCGCCGGGCTCGTATACGTGACCGAGAGCAGCCCCACAGCAAACAAAAACCAACCCGAAACGATGGTGGCCGGCGTTGCGCTATTCGATTATGACAACGACGGCTATCTCGACGTTTATGTCGTCAGCGGCGCGGCCATCCCGTCGCTACAGAAAGAAAGCCCCAAGTATTGGAATCGGCTCTATCACAATAACCGCGACGGCACGTTCACCGACGTGACCGAGAAAGCGGGTGTTGCGGGAGCGGGCTATTCCATGGGCGTAGCCATCGGCGACTACGATAACGACGGGTGGCCAGACATTTACGTCGTGAGTACGGGGAAGAACCAGCTTTTTCACAACAATGGGGACGGCACATTTACCGACGTCACGGACAAAGCAGGAGTACCCGGGGGTATGCTGGATGGTAAAAAGATGTGGTCTGTTTCGGCAGCGTGGGTCGACTATAACAATGATGGCTTCCTCGACCTGTTTGTTTCAAACTACTGCAAATGGGAAGTGAACAAGGACCCCTACTGCGGTCCGACCCCGCAATTACGTGCCTATTGCCATCCAAAAAACTATGCGGACCTTCCCAACACGCTTTACCGCAATAACGGCGACGGCACGTTTACCGACGTTTCCGCCGAAACCGGGATCGACAAGTACTTCGGCAAAGGCATGGGTGTGGCTATAGCTGACTACGACGGCGACGGGTTCATGGATATTTTCGTGGCCAATGACAACCGGCCGAATTTCCTGTTCCATAACCTCGGAGGCAAGAAATTTGAAGAGGTTGCGCTGCAATCCGGTGTCGCCTATGCGCAGGCCGGGGCGGTGATTTCCGGTATGGGTGCCGATTTCAAGGATGTGGATAACGACGGCCGCCCGGACATCTGGCACACGGCAGTGGAGAATGAGTCGTTTCCCCTATTTCAAAACGCTGGAGATGGCCAGTTCGTGGAGAAAACGCTGCAAGCACACTTGTCAGAAACGCGCACGATGTCCGGGTGGGGGAATGGCATTTTCGATTTTGATAATGATGGGTGGAAGGACCTGTTCGTGGCACGCAGTAACGTGCTTGATAACATCGCCCAGTTCTCGAACCGTCATTACGAGGAGCCCAATACCGTTTTCCGCAATCTTGGGAATGGCAAATTTGAGAATGTTAGTAGCCAAGCCGGTCCCGACTTTCAGGTACCAGCGGCACATCGCGGTGTGGCTTTCGGCGACCTGGATAACGACGGCCGAATCGACGCGGTGGTCACAGTGCTCAATGGCCACGTGAAGTACTTCCATAACATTTCGAAGAACTCGAACCACTGGATTCTGCTGAAATTGGTGGGCAAGAAGAGCAACCGGATGGGTCTGGGAGCACAAATCCGTGTCACCGGCGAGGACGGAAGGATCCAGTACAACGAGGCTACCACTGCCGTGGGCTATGCGTGCGCCAGCGACTCCCGGGTACATTTTGGGCTGGGGGCGTCGAAAATGGTGCGGGAAATCGATATTAAATGGCCTAGCGGCATCCAGCAAGTCCTTAAGAATGTGGCGGCGGACCAGATACTTCGAGTAGAAGAGCCGGCTCAGTGACAGAACTCACAGCAAATCCCGCGGGAAGGAGGTAACTCAGATTACTGGCACGGGCCTGTATCTGGGAATGTAGAGCGAGGACAACAGTGCGAGAACGACGGGGAACCGCATGCGAGCAGTAGCTCACTCGCTGTTCCTGCGCCTGAAAACCGACCGTGTCAGGCTATCGCTGCTTGCGGTTGGACTTGCTTTGCTGGCGGCTTGCCCTCCGGCCAAGCTCAGTGCCAAACACAGAGCCAAGCGTGAGTCGACCGCCTCTCCCGCGGTCGTCACGATTGACTATCCTTCCGACCACACCCTGTTCCCGCCCGATTTTGCCCCTCCGACGTTTCGCTGGCGCGATGCCGATGGGAGCAACACGGTCTGGCAAATTGAGGTCTCGTTTGGGGATCACTCGAGCAGTGTCCAAGTAAAATCCGACGGTCCGCCCGTGCGTATTGGGGAAATTGACCCGCGCTGTGCGCAAGCCGGCGCCGTACAGCCAACACTTACGCCGGAAGAAGCTGCCGCCCACACCTGGAAGCCCGATTCCGCCACCTGGGAAACGATCCTGCGGCACTCGGGCAAGCAGCCCGCAACCATCACGATTACCGGTTTCCGGGATGGTCAGCTGAAAGAAGCTACATCACAGGGTCAAGTCACGATTCAAGCATCCAAGGATCCGGTGGGCGCACCTATCTTCTTTCGCGATGTGCCGCTCATCTCCGTTCCTATTGGCGAGAAGGGCGTGATTATGCCCATTCCCACTGCAGCCATTCCCTTCATTGCGTGGCGGCTTCGCTACGTAAACGAAACGGGGAGCCGGCTGATGATGCAGGGTCTGCCCACCTGCATCAACTGTCACTCGTTTTCGCGCGATGGAGCTTTCATGGGCCTGGACGTTGATGGGCCGGGCAATGATAAGGGTTTGTACGGAATTGTCCCGGTAAAAAGGGAGACCTCGATCAGCAATGAAAACGTGATTCGCTGGAGTTCTTTTGCCGAGGAGCGCGCCAGCAAACGCTTTGGCTTTATGTCCCAAATCTCCCCGGATGGAAGGTATGTGGTTACGTCGATCGAAAACCCCGGGTCGCATATCAAGGATTTTGACAGCCGGTTCTACAACGGGTTCTACCAGGACTACGGCTTCGGCCAAGTATTCTTCCCGACAAAAGGGGTTCTGGCTTGGTACAGCAAGGCAACCGGGAAACTAAAGACTCTGCCCGGAGCAGATGATCCGAGTTTCGTGCAGGCCGCTGCCTTCTGGAGCCCCGACGGCAAGTACCTGATCTTTTCGCGAGCCGGTACCAGAGAGCCCTACCACGAGGGACAAGGCGTGGCGCAATTCGCGAACTCCCCCGACGAAACACAAATTCAATACGATCTATATCGCATACCGTTCAATGACGGCAGCGGCGGAACTCCCGAACGGATCGAGGGCGCTTCGCAGAATGGCATGAGCAACAACTTCCCGAAGGTCTCGCCGGATGGCCGCTGGATCGTGTTTGTTCAGAACCGCAATGGCCTGCTGATGCGGCCGGACAGCAATTTGTATATTGTTCCGTTCAAAGGAGGCAAGGCCCGGAGGCTCGATTGCAATTTGCCACGCATGAATTCCTGGCACACCTTTTCTCCCAACGGTCGGTGGCTGGCGTTCTCCTCCAAGGGGCATACGCTCTACACGCAACTCTTCCTTACCCACATCGACGAGAATGGACAAGACTCCCCAGCAATCCTGGTGGAAAACGCAACGGCTGCCAATCGTGGGGTGAACATCCCCGAGTTCGTCAACATCCCGCCCGATGGTCTGGTGAAAATGGAAGCACCTGCGACGGAGTTCTACCGTCTGAGCGATGTAGCCGGCGAACTGGCGCGCAAGGGTGATTATTCCAGGGCTGCCGAGACATGGAGCAAAGCCGTCGAACTCGACCCGAGCGATGCCAAGGCGCACTATCATCTGGCGTACGCGCTCGACAAACAGGGGCAAATCGAGCAGGCCATCGAGCAGTATCGCAAATCCGTGGCGCTGGACGGCACAAATGCTCCTGCGTATGCTAGCCTGTCCATGGCATTGACGCGCGTTGGCAATGTGTCCGAATCCATCACAACGGCAAAGCAGGCCCTCGTTCTCAATCCAAAGGACGTGCTTACCGAAGGCAACCTTGCAGCCAGCTTGCTTGAAAGCGGCCAGACGGACGAGGCTATCGCTCACATCCAGAAGGCTCTCGAACTGGACCCCGATTTTGCCGATGCCCATAACATGATGGGTATCATTCTGGGGCGCGCCGGCAACCTCGATGAGGCCGTGGCGCAGTTGCAAAAAGCAGTCGCTCTGGTGCCCGATTCCCCTGAATATCACTTCAATCTCGGCCGTGTGCTTGCGGCGCGGCGCAGTTTTGCCGAAGCCATTCCGGAATTCGAGAAGGCAGTCGCACTGTGGGGTGGCAATGAACCCCAGAGCCTTAAAATCCTCGCGGCAGTTTATGCGGAAGTAGGACGGTTTGCAGATGCGGCGGCAACCGCGCGTAAGGCGCTCGCGGCTTCTACCACCCAGAATGATGGTGCTCTTTCTCAGGAACTCCGCGCCAGAATTGCCTATTACGAATCGCAAGAAGGGTCGTCCGAGGTCAAACCATGAATCGAGTTGGCTGAGTGATTAGACCGGAAGCCACATCCGCCGAGAAGGTTGCGTTGGCAGTACACGGGCCTGCGGAATTGCTTTCCGCTGAGGAACATTAGGGAAGTACATTGACCCGACCTGGTTTAAAATCCACAATACTCGTGATTTTCTGAAGCGTAGGGGACAATTCGAAGTCTCTATCCTTAAATCGCCATGAAACGGTTGGCACTAGTTGCGTCTCTTGTTCTGCCCATCGTGGCAGTCGCGCAAACGGACACTGCCGGCGCGAGCGCTTGCGCCCGATGTCACTCTCAGGGCCGGTCGCAACCCTCTACCTCCATGGGTCAGGCGCTGGAGACCGTCGAGGAATGCAAAATATTAATCCAGCATCCGGTGCTGACCGTGACCATCGGGAAGTATTCCTACCGAATCGAGCGCAAGGGCAACCGGAGCGATTACACCGTTGCCGATGGCACGGATACCATCACCGTCCCAATACGATGGGCCATGGGCGCCAGTTCTTCGATCGGCCAAACATACATTTTGGAGAAGAATGGAGAGTTGTATGAGAGCCGAGTCAGTTACTTTCGCGAATTGCAGAACCTTGCGCCTACCTTGGGCTCGGCCGCCTCAATCCCGGCGGACTTGAATGAAGCCGTTGGACGCGTAATGACCCGAGAGGACAAGCTGGGCTGCTTTGGGTGTCACTCGACCGATGCCAGGTCGGGCCGGCAACTGACGTTGGACAAGCTAAAACCTGGTGTGCAGTGCAGTCATTGCCATGAGAATACCGAACAGCACTTGGCAGCCATGCTCATCGCGGGCGAGCAGGTCGTCCCAACCCGAGAGTCTTACGCAGGCGGTCTGGCAGCCGAGCAAGTCTCCAATTTCTGCGGCCAGTGTCATCGGACCTGGGGCGAAATCGCGGCGCAACCAAATCCGAGTATTGCGAACGTGCGCTTCCAACCTTATCGCCTGGCTGGCAGTAAGTGCTACGACGCGGACGATGCGAGGATCAGCTGCCTCGCTTGCCACGACCCGCACCATGAACTGGATGCGGAAACGGCGGACTATGTCTCCAAATGCCAGGCGTGTCACGGCGGGGGGAAGCCCGGGGCGAAGGCCTGTCCCGTTCGAAAGTCAAACTGCACGTCGTGTCATATGCCCAAGCTCGAGCTGCCAGGCGCTCATTACAAGTTCTCTGACCACCGGATTCGCATCGTTAAGCCAAATGAACCTTATCCTGGATAGGAGGGCCTCAAGCGAGGCCATTCGGAGGCTGGTCTTGTAGAACTTGACCTGCTCCGGTTTTTGAAATGTGGCATCCCTTGATTCGGATCTTGCTTTCCAAGACCGAGCCGCCCCGCCAAAGCGGACGGAATAGAACCTAGAGGGGTTTTCCAGCGGTTCCAAGACAAGCATTTCCAGCTCGAAGTATCCTTAGTCATCGTCCAAAAAATTGACCAGCCAGATGTCGTCGTGAACTTCCTTGATGCCGACGGCCTGGCTGCCAAAGACCTGCATGACTTCCTGTTGACTGTAGTTTTTCCTAGAACGAATCCGTTGATAGACTCAGTGCAAGGAATGCGCTTTAGCCAAGACCTTAGGAGCAAGCGACGAAGGCAACGGGGTGTACCCGTGTTTTTCTGCGCTCAACTGTCCGGTGGTGAGTATCCACTCGAGGTAATTCGCAAGTGCCTTGGAACGTTCGGGATCACTTGATGTTTCCGGCAGATAAAGCCAGGTAAAGCTAATGATTGGGTATGCGTCCGGACCCGAAGCATTGGTCAGAGAAACACGGAAATCCGCTGGAATTGACTTTTCCATGGAGCGAAAAGCAGCGGCAATACTCGCCTGGGTGGCATTGACGAATTTTCCTGCGGCATTCTGGACAAGTCCGGTAGAAACACTGCTGTCGTTTTCCGTGAAGCCGAGTTCGACGTAGCCGATCGCTCCGGGAGTATTTTTAACCGCTTGCATCATGTCTTCTCCGCGGCTGGCGCTGACGCCCACGGGCCAAGCCGGCGATGGAGTTCTGCCGATTCCGCTGCGCCATTTCTGGCTGGTCTTGGAGAGAAAATCGGTGAAGATATAGTTGGAACCCTTCCCATCCGTGCGGTGGACAACGGCAATCTCGAGATGGGGAAGGGATTGCCCAGAGTTGAGTTCCTTGATTCTGGGGTCGTCCCAGTTCTTGATGTTCCCGAGAAAGATATCTGCGAGGACGGAGCCCGAGAAGCGGAGGCCGCCTTTCACTCCGGGTATGTGGTAAATGGGGACAATGGCGACAAGCACGGTAGGAATTTGCACAATGTGCGTGTGCGAGGCGTTCATCTGTTCGTCGCTCATGGGCACCTCGCCGGCCGCGAAGTCTCCGACGCCACGAGAGATATCCTCGATGCCCTTGATGGTGCCGGTGCTAAGATAGCGAACCTGCACTCTGGGGCTGAGCTTGTTGTATTCTTCTGTCCAGTGGGAGTAAAGCGGCGTGGGGAGGTTTGACCCACTGCCGACAAGGGCGATGGCGTTCTGGCAGTCTGCGGGACGGCTGAAGCAAATTACCAGCAAGACGAGAAGGGGCCAAAAAGCGATCCTGCGGTCCCATAGTGTCATAATGAGTCGATACCTCCTCTTTGAGCGGAACGTGAACGTGTAAAAACATCGTGGCTCTGCGGGAGGAGCACCTGCAATAACTAAGATAACAACGGGCGCGTATTGGTTAAGTATTGCAACCATTACCTGGGCAGACGCCCGGTGAGAGATCAGCCAGGAACAGCAAAATGCAAAGTGGAGATGACGAGAAATGCCGAACTACATTGGTTTAGCGTGCGTAGCTGTATTGCTGGGAACTCTGGTTCTGGGGCCACAACCTCAAGGTGGGAGCAGTGAGCCATCCAAGTCATCGGACCAGGTGGAACTCACGAATATGTTCGATGCCAAAATCAAGGCGGAATGGGAGGCCATCAAGAAGCGGGATCAAAAGGCGTATGGCGAGTTCTTGACGGACGATTTCATCGGGGTTGAGGCCGACCGCGAGGGCGAACGCTACAAATGGAAGGCGCAGATGGAATTGCAAGATAGCGCCGTCACCGACTACCAGCTTTCGTTCTTGAAAGTCACGCCGCTCTGCTCGGAGGCAGCCTTCGTTCGGTACGAGGTTTTTATCAACTTTCCACCGAAATCAGTGGTGCGCTTCGAAAAACTGCTGATTGGCGAGGTATGGGTAAAGCGCGATGGGCAGTGGAAGGTGATGCACTACCAAGAGACCAAAGTGAAGTAATCGACGGCCGAGGCGCGAATCGCAGCCCTGGAAGGCAGGGCGGGTCGGATGAGGAACCTGTGTTTTATTCGCAATCCGGAGGCATGGCCTGAATAGCACTTTCGGAACCACAGCGCTTCATCGGCTTGGGCTTGGTTTCGAGAACTCCGGGCTTGGGATAATTCAATATCCACAGTCCGTCATTATTCGCCAGAAAGATCAAGCCCCGGCCGGGGTCCTGCAGGATGCTGGTCACATGCTTGAAGGTCTGAATAACTTTCGGGTGGGTGGGATCGGTCATGTCCAGGATGTTGACGGTTTGCGTAGGATTGTCGGTATTGTGAAGGACACCTTTCGTGTTCCTGTCGGGAACCACGGCGAGAGCCAAGCCCGAGCCGGCCATCTCTAGTTTGCCGGCAGTAGCGCTGCTGGTGGCAGCGCTGGTCTTCAATACGGTTGGATGTTGAGGAGTGGTTACGTCGACGATGGTGAAGCCGTCCTTAGAAGCCTTTTGGACGAAAAGGTATTTCTTGTCGTCTCTGCTTTGCAGCAGCATCTGGGCACCCGGGCCACCTTCCAAATTCAAGTGGGCGATTACTCTTGCGGGAACTTCCGTAGGTTTTTCGTTATTTGCAAAACCACCCGGCACACACAAAAAACATATTGCCGCCGCGGACACCAGGCAGACTTGACGGACATGCAAGCCTGCGACTCCAAGTCGAAAATGACTCATCCCTTCCTCCTTGCAACCGCGTGGGCGCGAATCGGCATGAAAGCATGTTGCGTGCGAGCGGCAAGAACCGGCATTGCGCGGCTAGACCCCTAAGACATTGTGCAACACTTGCGGCTGGGGTAAAAGCGCAACCGTAACTCTTTGGTGGCTCACTGTGACCTTGCGCGTGGCTTCGGATGGGCGAAACCCCGAAGCCACGCAAAGATCGATCAGCAAAGCTATTGTCTGGAGTAAACGGCCACGCAACCGTTGGCGCTCTGCGTGCTGCACTTCGCGTTTGCCTGCATAGGCACGAAAATCTGGTTAGTGAATTGGTTGACAGTAACGCTGTGGGAATTGGAGTTCGTAGAGACATTGACCAGCCACAAACGGGTGGCGGCGTCAATCACTCCCATAACCGGGCCGTTGGGCATATCTCTGCCGGCGGTGTAATAGCGGTTGTCGCCGGGGTTGTACCACACTTCGTCAACGCCACCGGTTTGATCAATGGTGGTGAGGATCTTGTTGGTGGTGCCATCTATGATGGCCATTAGCGGCGGGAATTGCGTACCATCGTGGCCAGCGCAGCCAAGCAGGAAATCATGGCCGGGCCCCTGTGCCATGCTGGTGGGCATGCAATTGATTATCGGGATAACGGCGATGACGACAGGCCCGTCCGGGTTTCCAATTCGGGGATCGACTTCGTCGACACACCCAACTGCGGTGCTGGCTTGAGTGGGTGAATTGGAAACGGTGCAATTGGAATTGAAAACGTAGAAGGTATTGTGGAAAGGATTGAAGGCGGTGCCACCTAGACCAGCCGGAGCAATCTCCGCCATCTGGCCTGCGCCAGCCGTTCCATTGTTGGTGATGAATACACCCGTATTTGCGTCAACGATGGGCGCGTGGTGACAGGGAATGTTCACGGTGGTGCCTGCCAAGGGCCCTGTGGCTGGAACGTATGTGCCGGAAACGCCCGAGGGTACCGCCTCGGAGGGATCTGGGCATGCGCCGCCGACTGTGTCCACTGGGACGGTTGAGCTCTGTGGGAATACGCCGTCGTAGTAGATCTGGCCGATGATGCACGCTGGAGGATTCGCTCCAGGGACATAGTTGTCAGCCGCAGTGCCCACGACGTTGTAGGCTGGATAACTGAGCGGCAGGCAGTGTCCAAATCCTCCACCGGCGGGTCCGACACCACCGGCAAGGGTGAAGGGCGGAGTGTTGGTACGATTGACGATGTCGGTGACATCGATAAATGTGACAAAGGGAAGGCCAGGGTCGCCATTGGTGATTGCTAGGATGTCGTGACCGCCGACCGTTCCATAGGCCAGCTCATCCCCGCGATCGTCGCCGCAGGTTGGATCGCTGCCGGCGCCACCGTTCCACGACTCGATGCAATTGGCGATGCCGCCGTAGCCGTTGCCACCCGCGGGTCCGTCGAAATCGGGTGGTGCGCCGGTGGGAATATCCGCAAGGACCACAGGCGGGTTAGTGGTCAAGTCGAAGACCACCACGCTAGAGCTACCAGAGCCGGTGAACAGGGTCTTGCCGTCTGGAGTTACTTGGTTTCCATCCGGTCCGGAAAGAGGGTTCACCCCGTTGGCGCGAGCAGCACAGCACTGGGCACCGGGAAAGCCACCAAAATTGCCGTTGGCGCCGAAGCCAGGGAAGTAGGTGGAGAACGAAGCAAAATAGGGAGCATTGCGGCAGCCATAGCGCGTGAGGACGTTCGTGGCGTTGGCTGGATTCAGGGCGCGGACGGCGCCGGAGCCGGTTTCCAGTGAAGGAATGGCGCTCAGAGCCGTGGGCACGTTCTGCGGGCCCCAGCAAGGACTGGCGTTGTTGCCAGCATTTGCAACTTCGTTGAGACCGCCGATGGTGTTGACAGCATAGTTATGCACCGCATCCAGTACGACGACGTCAATGCCGATGCGGTCGGAGATGTAATCGCGCTGGAGAATTGGATCGAACCAGCTGATGTCGAAAGAGTTGAAGGGACCGCCGGGTTCGCCGGTGGGGTTGTGCTCGGGCACCGGGATGACATCGACAATGCTGTACGCCCCGTTGACCGTGGTGCCGCAAGTGGGGCAGTAAGGCTGCGAGCCACAGCCGTTGAGCAGCAAAGCCAGAGCCAACGCCGTGGCCATTCCCAAAACTATCTTTGCTACTGTAGACCTCATTGGAAATCCTCCTGTAAACATTCCGCTTGAATTCTCTAAGTGATTGCGCAGCCTTCGAAAAGAAGAAAGCTCGTCAGTGTGCAGGCTTAATTGAGCATCCGCGAATCCGTGTTTATGCATAGAAAATCCCCGGAGTTAGAAGCGGAACTGTAGACGCTGGATGAATACCGCATAATTCTGCGGTACCACGCCGATGGTGCTTACGTCTTTTAACCGATCAATATCAACGTTGGACTGGAACTTAATCCAGTAGTTCAGATACCAGTTGACACCAAACGTAAATTGGTCGGTGTGATAGTTGAAGGTTGGCACCAGTTGCGGCGTGTAGATGTTGTTGAAAAATACGCCGGGCTCATTGCCCTGAATTCCGGAGTAGCGGAAGCCAACTTCCCAAGCTCCCCAACCGTGGCCATTACCGCCATCGCTCGATGGACCAAAAACGGGATGGGTCACTCGGGGCGTGCCGTTCTCAGGCCGGAGTTCCTTGGTAATCATGTAAGTAACCGCCGAGCTCCAACCTTGGTAGCGGATGTTGGGGAGGTTGGCAAAGCCCAGACCGCCTAGTTGCTCCGTGCCGACACCGGTGCGATTGAACGATGCCAAAACGTATTCGTCACGGAAAGCCAGTGGGCCCTTGATGTAAGTAAACTCCCCCAGGTAGCGCCACACGTTGCCGTTCACCGGGAAGGCTGGGAACCACGTGTACGAACCGTCGTTCATGATCATGGTGGGAGTCTGTTCGCCGGAAAGCCCACGAGTCCTGCTGTAGGACATCGAGCCGCCGAAAGCGAAGCCCTCCAGGAGGCTGTCCTTCTTATTGCGCCAGGGATAGAAGCGCACTCTGCCCACAGTCTCCGGAACGCTTGTGGTGTTGGTTGTGGCATAGCCCTTTCCGTTGAAAGCCCCGACCCAATACTGCACAACGCCGTGGTTGATGTCGCCATGGATCGTAATACCTGGGCTACGGAAAGCCGATACCGCGGAGGGATACAACCGAGTTTGGATGCCGCGTTCGGTGAAATCCAGGTTAGTTCTGCCGGTTAGTTCTTCCTGCGAAAACGGCTCCTTAAACTGCCCGGCCTGGATCTGGAACGCGTTGTTGAACTTCCAATTGAGGTAGAGATCCCGGAGGACCGCTTGTTGGACGCCAGCTTGGCTAGCAGGGGCCGCATCGATCAACAGCCCGAATTGATAGTGGTCGCCATAGTTGCCCTGAAAGCCAAAGCGGGCAATCCGTACACCGAAGCTGTCCGGAGGAGCGCCGTCGCCGATGTAGGAATTGAAATTGGTCATCACGTAGCCATAGGGCATGATTTGGAGTTGCCCGTTGGCGGACTTGATGAAAAAGTGCTCCCCGTTGAATCCGGAGGTTACCGGTGGGGAAGAGTCTTTTTTGGCCTGCGTTTCGAGCGGCTCTGCGGGCGGAGCCGGCAGTTCGGCTTCGGCTACGGTCGCGGGAGGCGTGAGCGGCGCAGCTTCTGCGACAGGCTCGGGCAGCGAGAGGGTTGCGTTAACGAGGTGAGCGGCGCCAGGCGCCGGTGCCGGCGACTTGGCATCCGTCAATCGCTGAATCATCGCTTGCAATTGTTCGATGGCCCTGTGCTGCGCAGCCAATTCCTTACGCAACTGATCCACTTCCGCCTTGCTGGCGGTCGCGGAGGCGGTGTGCGTGCCTTCGCTGGCCGGTTTCTCGCTCTGGGCGAGAGCACGCGGGGTTGTCCCAGCAAGGCCCAAACCCAAGGCCAGGAGCACAAACCACGACCTAAGTGATTTCATGATTCCCCCTACAAAATTAATGGTCCGATAATCGGACCAGTGTGGCGGTCAGGCTTTAGCGCAAAACGCGATGCGTGTCAAGGACAAAAGACATCCATGAGGATAATGGCATCTCGCGTGCACTGGCCTTGGCCACAAAATAATGCAGCACCCGGCCGAGCAGATCGCTCGACGGATGGAATGTGTTGACGGAACTTTGCGGATACCACCGCGACATGCGCTCGCGAGCGCACACAACGGCGAAGATGCAACAAAGAATAGCACCCCCTCCGCAGCACATGGCTGTCAGAGCCCCTTACCCTTATCTCAAACTCACACCCCGCACGAACCAAAACGCGGACAGTGCGAGAACTACTACCACATTGCGGTCAAACCGTCAGGCTTTTTTTCTAGCAGACTGTTCAGCAAGAGTAACCAGCCCCCGCCTGATCTCCCTCGGGCGGCATGCGTTTTCGCACATACCGCACAAGACCTTGAACACAACCCCGAGCGGCTGACAAGCGCATAGTTGTCGAGATGCCAATACAACGCTGAGGTCAGCCGCTCGGATCTAGAAAGCCAGCACGCCCAATCCCTGTCATGCGTACTTTTCTTTGGTTTCCAGTTTTTCCTTTACAATGGGCGTTCCGGGTTCGCCGATCGCTTCCTTCGCAATTCTGCTCCTGAGCAAAGGCCTCAGAATGATGAGGGAGAGGATGGAAGCGACGCCACACAGGACAGCCGCAATGTAGAATGCACCGGAGAAAGAGCCACCGAAGTAGGCGGCCAGGGATGCTGCGCCAAATCCGGCAAAGATGGAAGCCACCCCCTTCGACGTATACAACATCCCGTAGTTGACAGAAGCGTTCTTGGGACCAAAAACATCTCCCGATGTCGCGGAAAACAGAGAGTAGATCTCACCCCAGAAAAGGAAGATGAGCGGGAACAACACGAAGAAGGCTATCGGATTACCCACGATTCTCGTCACCAGCAACACCAGAATTGCTTCGACGCCAAAAACCACGAACATCGTATATTCACGCCCTAACTTGTCCGAGACCGAGCCCCACGCGATTCTGGAGAGAGCGTTGCAGATGGATGTCAGGGTGACGGTGAGCGGGACGATGGCAATCCCCCAGATCATTGCGTTGCTGACGTTGAGGGATTTGGCAATCTGCGAGA
The DNA here is from genome assembly GCA_963709675.1 of Candidatus Acidiferrales bacterium. Lineage (GTDB taxonomy): Bacteria > Acidobacteriota > Terriglobia > Acidiferrales > UBA7541 > Acidiferrum. Next base: position 261,193 of record CAVPWW010000005.1, on the reverse strand, counting down.
GGTTCGCGGTAGCTATCAGGCCGCCGGCGTTCGCAAATATGAACATGAAGTAAAGCAAATAGAATTCGGGCCGACGAAGTGTTTGAAACCAAGTGAAGTTGACTTTCGACTGTACGACACCCTTGCTTTTTTGTTTTGCACTCGGGTCCCATCCGGCCGGAACCCAGCCGGCGGGAGGATGGTGTAGAAGGAGTGCAACGATTAGGGCGATGAGACCCTGGGCGACACCCCAGACGGTCATAGCCCTGGCCCATCCCATACTGTGTATCGTACTGGCAACGGGCATGACCGTGAGCGCTGCTCCGCCTCCGAACCCTGCAGCGGTCAGTCCGGCCGCCAATCCCCGCCTGTCTGGAAACCACTTCAACGCATTGGCGATACACGAAATGTAGATGATTCCGCAACCAGTTCCGGCGATCACCCCATAGAAGACGTACAAGCCAAAAGGCGACTTGGCGACGGTTCCGCCGAGAACCCATCCGAGCAGGATAAACACCGCGCCCAGAGTCATAAGTTTGCGGATACCAAATTTATCGATAAAGTATCCTGACACGGGCATGGGCCAAGTCTCGAACAGAATGAAAGCCGAGAAAATGGCCGCAATTTTTGCGTAGGGCACTCCGGTAAAAGTGAGTTTCATGCCCGGCGTGAAGAGGGTAAAGGCATACTGGTAATTGGAAATGACGATCATCGCAATGATCCCGCCCACCAATTGAACCCAGCGGTTTCCAGCGATGCCGTGCACTTCCTTCACGCTGTCTTGCCGTTTTGCAACTGCAGTCTCGATAGTCAAGGCGCTCTCCTCTCCCTGAGGCGAACTGGCCCCTGTCGCCAGTCCGTTGCCTCGCAGTTCAGACGCACTCGTCAGCAAGCCAACGATTCAGGATTCTGAGTTGAGGCTGGACGGAAGAGGACGCTGAAGTAACCATGGCACTCCCCTGAGTATGTCGTCCGAAAAATACAAGCCAGTTCCTTCCGTCGAGCGGCCCTGGAAGGACAGAAGGGGAGACAACCCGCCCCCTTACTTGGTGCGCGGGTTGTCCGATTCGAGGTCCTTTTGGAGTGGGATAATTCCGGGAACGAGCCACTTTTCCCACATTTCATCAATTTTGCTCTGGAAGAACTCGATGTCTTCGTCGAGGAAGTGCGCAAACCTTCCCTGCTTGAGCAGGTAATCACGCACGGGCAGGCGCTTGAATTTGCCATTCGCGATCTGTTCGGTCTTGCCGTAGAGCTTCAGCTTGCCATGTTCGATCTCGTAGAGAGGCCATATGCCGGTGTTGACGGCCAGTTCGCCGAGTTCGAAGGAAAGGACGGGATCGAAGTCCCAGCCCTTCGGGCAGGGGTTGAGGCAGTGAATGAAAGTGGGACCGCCGATGGACAAAGCTTTGCGAACGCTGTTCATGGCTTGCAACGGGTAAGAGGTGGAGATGGTGCCAACGTACTTCACGGTCGGATGCCCAACCATCATCAGAGGCGCCATGTTCTTCTTCCAGCGATGATTCATGATGCGCTTGACTTTGCCTGGCGTGCTGAACGAGGTGTTGACGCCATAGGGCGATGTCCCGGAAATCTGGATATCGGTATTGGCGTAGGACTCGTTGTCGTACATCAGGATCAGCAGGTTGTAATCTGGGTGGCACATGGTGGCCGAGATAGCGCCAAGGCCCATATCCGCACCGCCGCCGTCGCCGCAGAAGGCGATGACGTTGATGGGCTCGTCCTTCATAGCGCCCTTGCGCATCTGGACACGGAAAGCAGCAGCCGCGCCGAGAGCGCTGGAGCCCGAACTGCCGAGCTGGGTGTGCATCCAGGGGACGCCCCAGGGGGTTGCGTAGTACGAGGTGTTCGCCACGTACATGCAGCCGGTGCTGCCCAGAACAATGGTTCTGGGCCCCGCGGCCTTGGCCATCAACTTCATGATTTGCGCGGACTCACAGCCCTGACACGTGCGGTGGCCGGAGGTGTAATACTCCTCGTGTGGAACCTTCTTGACTCCCTTGAAGGCTTCCAGGTTTTGCGTCGGTTTCTCTTCAACAAAAGTGCTCATGATTTTGTCCTTTCCGGCTCTGGAAACTTGTTATCCGCGCAGCCCGATCCATTGGGTCAGGGGCTGCGGCTTACCTTGGGCGGCTTTAAACACGATTTCAGTCATCTCTTCGACATCTGGTACGGTGACTTCGCGGCCACCGAGGCCGCCGATGAAGCCCAATACCGGCGGACGTGTGCTGCTTCCTGTGTACATGGCGGAGCGAACTTCTGTGGCCACGACGCCACTCAGGTTCGGCGAACCGAACGAGAAGTCGCGATCGAGAACGCCGATAGCCTTGAAGCGCTCCAGGCACTTGGCGAGCTCTGGACCGGCAAACGGCCGGAACCAGCGCAGACGAACGAACCCAACCTTCTTGCCTTGTTCGCGCATCTTGCGGATGGCGACTTTGACAGGCGTGGAGAGGGTTCCCATACCGAGGAGGACGACTTCGGCATCTTCGGTCATGTACTCTTCGAAGAAAGGATTGCCGTACTTGCGTCCGAAGGTGCGCTCGAAATCGGCGTACACTTCGCGAATGACGTCGCAGGCGATTTCCGTGACGGCATAGTTCTGCCGCCGGATCTCCATGACCCAGTCTTCGTTGGCCTGCGGAGCCACCGAAATGACGTTGTCGGGGTGGAGCAGTAGTTCACCGCGGTTGTAACGGGGCAGGAACTTTTTGACCTGCTCTGCCGCGGGGATCTGTACTAATGCTTGCGAGTGGGTGAGGAATGCGCCATCGCAGCTAATCGCCAGGGGCACAAACATGCGGCGGTCTTCCGCCACACGATAGGCAATCAGAGCGGTGTCCAGTGCTTCCTGAGCGCTGTCGACCCATGTCAACATCCAGCCCAAGTCGCGGACGGCCAAGGCATCGTTGTGTTCCACGCCGAAAGCACCGGGATCATCGAGCGCCCGGTTGCCCACCATGCAAACCATGGGGACGCGGAGAGCGGGGCTGACGGTCAGCGCTTCCATGGCGTACATCCAACCGACGCCGCTGGAACCGCAGAACACGCGCGCACCGCAAACCGAGGCATGCTTCACGATTTCGAACTGTGAATGCTCGCCTTCGGCCACGATGAATTCGCAATCCATCTCGCCGTCTGCAACTAGCTGGCTGATGTACTGCATCACCGTGTCGTAGGGACGAATCGGGTAAGCGGTGACGACGTCCACGTTGGCCAGTTTGCAGGCAATCGCAATGGCCTCGGCGCCGGTAATCAAGGCTTCCTGTTCGTTGATTTTCTTTTTTTCCTCAACAGACTTTGTAAGAGTCGCCATCTTAATCTCCTTGACCTCAGGCTTGCCGCCGGGCCGCTAGCGCTTGTTAGCGATTTCCAGGGCTGCGGGGACCTGTTCTTGATATTGACCGCGATAACGGAATCCGTGGGTGCGCTTCTCGATCGGTTCGGCCTTTTTGATTTCCTTTTCCAGCGATTTGAGATAGGCGTCTTTGTCTTTCTTAAAGGCCACCCACTGGCTCTTGTTATCGTGGAATTCGGACTCGTTCACCATGGTGATGCAATTCTTCACCGGGCAAACTTCCTCGCAAACGCCGCAACCGCAGCAGACTTCGAGATTGGCATCGTAGGTACCGTCCGGGGTGACGTCGAACGAAGCATCCGGGCAGTTGAGCCAGCAAAGAGTGCACTTGGTGCAAGTAGCGAAGTTAACGACAGGCCGCAGAGTGCGCGAAGAATACTTTTTGAAGAGTTCGTTGCGAGCTGGGCGGAAGCCGCCAAGTTCCTTGGTGATGGGGTCGGCATAGGGGCCGCCCTGCGGCTGGCCTTTGATGGAAACGCCGGCACGCATGTCGCTCCAACCAGGGAGGTCGAACTTGAAGAGTTCTTCGGGATTGCCCTGGCCGGGTTTCACATCGATGGCGGTGAAGCGGTCGAAGGCAGTGTGAGCGGAAGTCACTTTGACCGGGCTCTTCAGCTTTTCGGTGATGAATTTCTCGACCGAGGCCAGGCTAAAGAGTTCGGGCAGGGCCTTGGCGATGGCGCCGAGGACGCGCACGTCGGTATGGTCATCCTTATAAACCCACATGCCGGAGAAGCTAGCGATGCCCTTCATGATTCCCAGCTTGTAGGGTTGATCGCGGCGATGAATGTTCTTGAGCAGGGTGGGCGCGTCCTGCAGAGAGACCACGATAAGAGTGCGACCGGGTTTCAAAGAACCATTGACGGGTCGCAGCCCATACCAAGCCCAAGATTCCGTGCCTTTGCAAAGCGTGTCGTCCAGAACAATCGAGACGTCGACTTGCTTGGGCTCGTACTGCGCCATGCCGGCTTCGAGGGTCAGCTCATCGTCGGCGACGATGGCGAAGCTCTTTCCCGGAATGCCATTGCGCTCCGGAGCATCGCCATAGCGGCCAAAAGAAATACCTAGCTTGCCTTCGTTGTGCGCAGCCAGGACGATGCCGCGGGTTATATTTTTAGCCAGGGTCTTTTGAAAGACCCCGCGGTAAATGACTTCAACGGCGAATAACTGGGCCATTTGGCACACTCCATTCTTCTAGAGCTCTTGCAAAACGATTTTTTCGATTTCCAATAAATGCCGGCGCATGGCAGCCTCGGCGGCCGCAGCGTCGCCCTGCTTAAGAGCCGCGAGGATACGGCGGTGGGCAGCCAGCGACTTCTCCTGACGCCCTCCGACCTGTAACGAGCGCTCGCGGGTTTCGCGCAACAGATCCATCAAAACATTTGCGAGTTTCAGCATCACGCTGTTGTCCGCAGCCAGCGAGATGTTGTAATGAAAAGCGGAATCTTCTTCGGTCGCGAGTTCGCCCTGGCGTACCTTCTGCTCCTGACGAGTCAAAATCGCCTGCATTTCAGCGATCTGTCCGGGAGAAGCGTGAACGGCCGCCCGTCGAGCCAACGCAGGTTCGATGATCATGCGGACATCCAGAAGCTCCTTGATGATTTTTCGCTTCTGGAGAAGAGCCGTCGCCACATGATTCACCACGGCGTCAACCGAGGGGTCACGAACGACTGTGCCGACTCCTTGCCGTGGCTCCAACAGACCCAGCGCTTCGAGGCTGCGAATTGCGTCACGGATGGAACTGCGACTGACACCGAACTTCTGTACCAGCACGCGCTCCGGAGGAAGCATGTCGCCCGGTTTGAGTTTGCTGAGGATGTGAGCTTGCAGTTGCTCGGCAACCCTGGAGTAAATGCGGTTCCGGGGGATCACTTCCAAGCCAGCGGTGGATGAGGTAGCAGGAGTCACGGTGTTGATTGGTCCGATGACTGACCTTTCACCCGCCTATTAAGGCCCCATGGGGAAAGCGATGCAGTGCGCGGAGTCACCCTTCGACGTGACGCACAACCCTTGTCGTGGTTTTCCCGTGCTATTGGGAAGAGTTACGCTGTGGCGGACTCTTCCGGCGGCTCCCGCGAGTGCGGGAAGCTGTAAACGTGATTTCACTTTGTTCGGCGTCTACTTGCACGTGATCTCCATCGAGAACTTCACCGCGGAGGATTTTCTTGGCAAGAGGATCTTGCACCAGTAGCTGGACGGAGCGCTTGAGGGGCCGCGCAGTGTAATTAACATCGTAGCCTTTGGCCAGTAGTAGTTCCTTTGAGGCGCCTGTGAACTCCAGGGCGATTTTACGGTCGGCCAACGAGCGGCGCACTTCCTCCAATCGAAGGTCAATGATTTTGAGCAGCTGTTCCTTGCCTAACGCATTAAAGACAATGATTTCGTCAACGCGGTTGAGGAATTCAGGCTTGAAGTGAATTCGCAGGGCATCCATCACCTGCTTGCGCGTTTGCTCAGGATTCCCGGAGGTGCTCGATGATTCCGCGGCCAGCGGGAACAGGTTGATGTTGGAAGTCATAATGAGGACGGTGTTGCGGAAGTCGACCGTGCGGCCCTTGCCGTCCGTGAGGCGGCCGTCGTCCATGACCTGCAGAAGGACGTTGAAGACATCGCGGTGAGCTTTCTCGATCTCGTCAAAAAGCACGACCGCGTAGGGGCGGCGGCGCACGGCCTCGGTGAGCCTCCCGGCCCTGTTGACGGTTCGCAATCCCCAGCATGCTGTGGTGCTAACCCCCGAAGCCCACGGTGAGACACTTGCTCTCTATGCCTGATTGCCAACAACAAATGTTCCGTAGAGACCCGTTCATCATTGAGGTCGGAGGCTTCCTGGAAGGCCTGCTCGAGGATCTCGCTTGCGGCCCAGGAGGGTTCCGCTTTCAAGGTCCCTCCAGCCCAAAGCGCCGGCAGAGAGTCGATCTGACGCCGTGCCTCGGCCAGGACTTCCTGGCTATCAACGCCAACCTTGTTCAGCACAGGAACGACGACACCTTCGCGGTCGGAGAGCAGGGTGGCGAGCATATGGAGAGGGAGCAGTTCGCGATTGCCGTGTTTCGAGGCGAGATAGTTGGCGCCCTGCAGCGCTTCCTTCGCCTTGGAGGTTAGCTTGTCCCAACTTGAGATGATGGGCATGTGGTTTGCCTCACGGTTGCAAGAGAGGTTGCAGCCTGAGTTGTGATTCAGAACACGAGTTGCCCAGCCAGATTCCGGAAGTTGCTCATGTTTTGTGAATGCCTCCGCCTGCAACGCCCCAGGAACGGGAATCGCCAGACAAATCAGTGGACTTCCAATTGAAGACAGGGTCGAGCCCTTCGGACTTTAGCTTGCTCGAGTAGATTGGCGCATCGTAGGAATGAGAGGTGAACTGGCATCCCTCGTGATGAAGCGAGTAGCCGCCCGGCGTCGTAGAACAGTTGAGGGTGAAGAGACAGCCACCGCCCTGGGCAAGCTCAACGCACACGTCCCACTCTTCTCGCGTGCTTACGAATGGCGCGGTTGTTGGAGCAAAAATGTTGTGAAGAGCAATGGTCGCCAGGAACTCCTGGCGAGTTGGTGTGCTTGGCGACTCCTGGAAAACAGCTCCAGGAGCGAGTTTCAAGCGAGGGGTGCCGAGAATGGTGGCGCCATTCGCATAGTTCTTGCGCAAGTACTCTTCGTGGAGCATCAACATCGCCCAATCCCGCTTCCAATCCGATAGGCCCGATAACACCCCTATGCCAACATGCTCGACACCGGCGGCGAGCATGCGTTCAAACACATCCAGGCGATATTCGAAGTTTGTTTTCCTGGTCTTGCCCGGATGGAGCGCGGCATAACGAGGCTTGTCGTAAGTCTCTTGCCAGACCACTGACCAACACAGACCCGCATCCACGAGACGACGGTAATCGCTTTGCTCGAGTGCTTCGCAGCTAATTCCGACGAGGCCACCACCATGGTTGTCCAACAGACGTCGTAGCAGTGCAACGTGACGACACATGGCGTCGACGTGCATCTGGGGATCGCTGGAGTACACTAGTTCGAGAACTCTCTGGCCTTTTTCCTCGACAAGGAAGAGTGCCTCTTTTTGCAATTCTTCGTCAGTCAGCCGCTTGCGCTCAACGCCAACACCCTTATTCCCAGCGCGGAAATTGCAATAAAGACACTGCTCCTGGCAGACGCTGGTCACATAAATGGGCACAATCACAAAAACTTGTCCACCATAAAGCGCCGTCTTGATTTCGGCGGCGCGGGCAACGATAGCCTGATCCAGCTCTCCGCCCAGCCCAAAACCTTCGCTCCACAGGAGAGGCGTGAAATCGGAAGCCAGGCGGGGCTCGAGCGAGTGCAATGGCTTGGGACGGGAACGAGAAAGGTCCGAAAGCTGTTCGGAGATAAGTTGGTATTGAGCAGAGAACATTTCACGTCCTTTTTGGGGAGTATAGGCGGAAGAGGGGAGCGCTTCCGTGACGAAGCTCACCAAGGGAGAAATTGTGGTGAAGATTCTTCGTTGATCTTTCTTTGGGGATTTTGCGGGGCTTGGGGTAGGCGAGTAGGATAAGCCGAGAGAAAAGAAACGATGACCGAACGATTCACCGAACGCTTGCGCCAACAAGCTGTTGAAATCTGGGAAGCGCAACATCAGCACCCGTTTGTGTGCGGAATCGGCGACGGGACGCTGGGTTTGGAGAGATTCAAGTTCTGGTTGCGGCAGGATTATGTGTTCCTCATCGAATATGCGCGTCTGTTGGCTTTGGCCGCCGCGCGCAGTCCCGACCTGAAGACCATGAACCGCTTCGCCACGCTGCTCAAGGAAACTGTGGAAACCGAGATGAACCTCCACCGCGAGTACGCAGGCGAATTCGAAGTCAGTCCCGAGGATCTGGAGCGGGAAGCGCCCGCGCCCACGACTCGAGCGTACAGCAATTTCTTGTTGCGGGTGGCAACGACGGGCGAGTTCGCGGAGCTGGCTGCAGCCCTATTGCCTTGCATGTGGGCCTATAGCGAAATCGGGCAGCGACTGGCTGCGCAGTCGAGACCTGGCGAGGGACGTTATGCCAAGTGGATTGCCATGTATAGCTCTCGCGAATTTGCCGAACTGGCGGAGTGGTGCCGCGAACTGGTCGATACGTTGGCTGCAGGTCAGCCGGAACGTGATTTGCTGAGGCTGGAGGAGGCATTTCTCAACAGTAGCCGCTATGAGTGGCAGTTCTGGGAGATGGCATGGAATATGGAGCAGTGGCGGGTATGACGGAAGCAGGATGGCGCCATCGGAAGGCAGGTGAGCGATGACGATTCCTCGCGTTTTGATGATTGCTGGGTCCGATTCGAGCGGCGGGGCGGGCATCCAGGCAGACCTGAAAACGGTCTCGGTGCTGGGCGCATTTGGAATGACCGCAATCACTGCCCTGACGGCACAAAATACGACGGGAGTCTTCGGGGTGCTGGAGATCGACGCAAAGTTCGTGGTGGAGCAGATCGAAGCGTGCGTGAGCGATATTGGGTGTGATGCGGTAAAGACAGGAATGCTCTCGAACACGGAAATCATTGAGGCGGTTGCCGGCACACTTTCCGAGCGAAGACTGGCGCCGCTCGTAGTCGATCCGGTGATGATCGCCAAGAGCGGCGCACCGTTGTTGAGGAGCGACGCCGTCGAGGTCCTCAAGACCAGATTGCTTCCGCTGGCCACCGTAGCGACGCCCAATTTGCATGAAGCAGGAGCGCTCACGGGACGCGAAATCAAGACGCTTGCTCAGATGAAAGAGGCTGCACGTGCCATCCGCGAACTGGGACCAGAAAATGTCGTCATCAAGGGCGGCCATTTGCCGGAGCTAGCTGCCGACGTTCTGTACGACGGGCATGCATTCACGGAGTTTCGGGGAGAGCCCATCGACACCAGAAATACGCACGGGACCGGTTGTATCTTCGCTTCGGCCATTGCGGCCAGTTTGGCGAAAGGGAAAACGGTTCGCGAAAGCGTGGCTACGGCCAAGGAATTCATCACCGCCGCCATTCGTGGCAACCTGGCCATCGGGAAGGGTTGCGGACCCGCAAATCCGATGGCCATGAAAGGCGGATGCGTCTATGGCCCACAATCCTGATGAAGTAGAAAGTCTGGCGCAGGAACTACGGCACGCGTATGAAACCGGGCAGATGATTTCTACGTTGCCGTCGTCCCGGCCCGGTTTCGATCTCGACGGCGCGTATGCAGTGGAAGGAACACTCAAAGGGTGGCGCGAAGCAACAGGACATCGGGCTGTCGGGCGGAAGGTCGGGTACGCGAACAAGGCCGTATGGCGGATGTTTAAGCTCGAAACACTGGTGTGGGCCCACATGTACGACGACACGGTGCATCACAGCGAGAACAATGAGGCGACACTGGCCATCTCTCATGCGCGTTCGCTGAAGATTGAGCCCGAGATCGTATTCGGTTTGAAGCAGCCGATTGTTTCTGGTGGTCTCGATGCGACTGCCGCGCTCGAGTGCACCGATTGGCTGGCGCTGGGGTTTGAGATTATCGATTGTCCCTATGCAGGATGGCAATTCCAGCCCGGGGATTTCGTGTCGTCCTTTGGACTACATGCAGCACTTGTGGTCGGGGAGAAGACACAGATGCAGCCGGCATTGATCGGCAAACTGGTGGACGAACTACCACGATTCACGGTAGGAATGTTCAAGAATGGCGAGTTTGTGGAAGCTGGCTCGGGGAAGAATTCATTGCGGAGCCCGGCGTTGTGCGTGGCCGAACTCGGCGCAGCCATTTCACGGAGGTTCCCGGAGCAAGGGTTGAGGGCGGGAGAGATGATTAGTACCGGGACTCTGACCGCCGGACATGCTACCGAAAACGGGGACAAGTGGACGGCGGAAGTCGCAGGTATCGATCTCCCACCGCTGAAATTGCAGTTGATTCAGGCATAAGCAGAATTAATCGAGCTGCCAGTCAATCCCGAATGGCCTTTCCCGGGTGGGATGCACGTCGCTCTTGACATTGCGGTTGATAGCTGTCAAAAAATGGGACAATCCCCCCGGGAATGCCTGAGAGGCGACATCAAATGACTCTCAAATCAGCAGACACACTTCTTGACGTGTTGCATTTCGCGGACAGTCACGCGGCGATCGGTATCCCTGAGCTGAGTATCGTTATCACCTATGATTCCCTGCGCCAGCAGGTTCTGGCGATGGCCGATGCGCTGGCGTCGGCGGGCATTCGTCGTGGGGACCGCGTGGCGATTGTCTTGCCAAATGGCTTGCCAGCGATTGTGAGCTTCCTGGCAGCGTCTATCGCTGGGACAGCTGCTCCACTGAATCCGGCTTATCCCTACGAGGAGTTTCACTTTTTCCTCGGTGATACGGATGCGCGCGTCTTGCTTTGTCCGACGGTGGGGGCCGAATATGTGCGGAGCGCAGCGGCAGATCGCAAGATTCCGGTTTTTTCGGTGGAAATGAACGAGAAGGGCCAAGTTCAGTTGGTGGATGCTCCCAGCGGAGCCACGGCGCAACCGCCCACTCCTGAAGATATCGCGCTGGTACTGCACACCAGCGGAAGCACCGGGAGGCCGAAGCGAGTGCCCTTACGGCATTTTCAGTTGGCGGTTTCCTGCGCGAATATTGCGAACACCTACGCCCTCTCCGAGGAAGATGTTTCGCTGTGCATCATGCCGCTGTTTCACATCCATGGATTGATCGGGTCGGTGATGGCGACACTGCTGACGGGTGGCACAGTGGTTGTGCCCACAAAATTCAACGCGCTTTCTTTCTGGAGGACGGTGCGGGAAAACCGAGTGACTTGGTACTCCGGAGTGCCCACGATGCATCAAGTGCTCGCGGCGCGCACCCATCACAAACCCACGGAGGCTGCGACTTTGCGGTTCATTCGTTCCTGCAGCGCGCCTCTTTCGTCTGATCTTATTCACAAAATCGAGGGACTGTTTGGCGTGCCGTTTGTGGAAGCTTATGGGATGACGGAGGCAGCGCATCAAATGACATCGAATCCCCTGCCGCCACGACATCGCAAGGCAGGTTCGGTCGGAGTTGGCACGGGGATTCGGATCAGTGTGATGGACAAGGATGCCAATCACCTGGCGGCCAACCAGCGTGGGGAAATCGTCATTCAGGGAGCGAGCGTGTTTCGCGGATATGAAAACAACGCAGAGGCGAATGCGCGGGCGTTGGTGAATGGATGGTTTCGAACCGGGGACGAAGGATATCTTGACGAAGATTGCTATCTCCACCTGACCGGTCGAATCAAAGACATCATCATCCGGGGTGGCGAGAATATCGCGCCTCATGAAGTGGATGAGGTTTTGCTGAGGCATCCCGCGGTGGCCGCGGCGGTCACGTTCGGTTGCGTGCATCCCACGCTGGGAGAAGAGGTAGCCGCGGCCATTGTGTTGCACGAACCGCACGGCGCCACGGAGGCGGCGCTGTTGAAACACTGCCGGGAGTGGCTGGCAGAATACAAATGTCCGAAGAAACTCTACTTCGTGCCAAGTATCCCTACAACAGCGACGGGCAAGATTCGGCGTCGAACAGTAGCTGCTGCCTTAGTGGATAGTCAGGCATGAAATTCCTGATCGTGGGGGCCGGAGCAATTGGCGCGTACATCGGAGCGCGCATGGCGCGAGTTGGATTGGATGTCACGCTGTTCGCGCGAGGGCCGCACCTGAAAGCCATGCAGGAACACGGTGTGCAGGTGAAGAGCGCCGAGGGAGATTTTCAGGTCAAGCCCAAAATTGTTGGCTCACTCGAAGAAGCGGGACAAGCGGACGTCGTCTTTCTGGGCGTGAAAGCGCACAGCCTGCCGCAACTTGCGCCTCAGTTGAAGCTCGTGATGGGACCAGAGGCCACGGTCGTCAGCACCCAGAATGGAATTCCCTGGTGGTATTTCCAAGGATTCGGCGGCGAAGCGGAAGGGATCCATCTGGAGCGTATCGACCCCGGTGGCTTGATTTCCTCGGTGATCGAAGCGCGCCGCGTGGTGGGTTCCATCGTGTATTTTTCAACGGAGATTCCGGCACCGGGAGTGGTTCAACATACCGAGGGCAACCGAATTTCCATTGGCGAACCGGACGGAGCGCGAACCGATCGGTGCCGCCGAATTGCGGAAGCGCTCATCTCTTCCGGCTTGCGTTGTCCCATCACTACGCATATCCGTCAGGAAATTTGGGTAAAGCTGCTGGGCAACGCGTCCTTGAATCCGGTCAGCGCCTTAACGCGCGCCACTTTGGTCCAGATGGTGAGAGACCCCGAAGTTTCGACAGTGATTCGAAAGATCATGGAGGAAGTGGAATCGGTCTCCCGGAAATTGGGAATGGAACTGCCGGTTTCCATCGACCAGCGAATGGCAGGCGCGGAAAAAGTCGGTGAGCACAAGACCTCCATGCTGCAGGATCTAGAGGCCGGCCGGCCCATGGAACTTGAAGCGCTGGTTGGTGCAGTGGTGGAATTGGCCGAGCGCCTGGAGATTCCCATGCCGTATACGCGGACGGTATACAGTTGCGCAAAACTACTGGGGCAGCGAACCGAATTGGTGAAGCAGGCGGCGAAATGACGGTGTTTTGGGCCGGGATAGGGAAGCCGGCAAGCAGATATCCAAGCGTGGGAGATGGTACCGTAAGGGGCTTGACAAGGGGAAAACTGGGTATATACTCCACGCTGGTCCGCTTACCGGACCACTTGGAGACGGCTTGCCTCCTTCGCTCAAACCCGACTTCGAAACCATCCATCGAGATAAAATCTACGAGGGTGTCGCAAAGCAAATCGAGCGCCTGATCCTCAAAAAGTTGCAGCCTGGCGATAAGCTTCCTTCCGAGCGCGAATTGGCGGAATTGCTGCGCGTCAGCCGAAGCTCGATTCGAGACGCGATTCGCAGCCTGGAATTGATGGGCATGGTGGAACCACGCCAGGGCGCCGGTACCATCGTTCGGGAAATTTCTTCCGAGTCGTTGGTGAATCCTCTGTCCAATGCCCTAAAGCGCAAGGAAGAACTGATTGGCGAACTTCTGGATTTTCGTCTGATGCTGGAACCGCAACTGGCCGCCCGGGCTGCGACGCGTGTTTCTCCCGAGGAAATTTCTGAGTTGGAAGAGATTCTCGACCGGCAAGAAAAGAAACTGCGCGGAGGAGAGAGCACCATTGGGGAGGATTCGGAGTTCCACTATTCGATAGCGTTGGCTTCCGGTAACAGCGTCGTGCTCAAGGTACTAGATACCCTGATGGATCTGCTGCGCGATTCACGCGAACGTAGTTTGCAGGTCGAGGGTCGCCAACAGAAATCCTTGGCTGGCCACCGGCGGATCCTGGCGGCGATCAAGCGGCACGACTCCGACAGCGCAAAGGCGGCCATGAGGCGACATATTGAAGACGTGGAAGAAATCGTACTCAAGATCGTGAATTCCTGAAAAAGGGGTAGGGCGGTTCGGTTCGCAAGCAGAAACGTGGTCGGCCAAAATCATCGAAGGGCGAGCTGAGTGACTGAGCTGGGAAATAACGCGACTGCTGGCTCCAACGCATCTCCCGGCGAGACGGCTCGTCCGGAGGAGCAGTTTGGGGCCACGCTCATGGTACGTGTGGCCGAAGCGCGAGTTGAAGACGTCGGCCACGCCATTGCGCGCCTTGCACCTGCCGACTTGGTGCGTCTGGGTGCCCAACCAGGGGACGTGCTGAAGATCACCGGGACCACTGTTGCTGTCGGCCGCGCGGAACTTTCCGACGAATCCCACGAAGGTACCATCCAGATCGACGGAACCTGCCGGAGTAATTGTAGTGCGGGCCTGCAAGAGCAGGTGAACGTAGTTCGGATTGAATCCCAACAAGCTGTCGCAGTGCGCCTCTCCCCGATGTGGGTGGGGGCTGCGCCAGCGACCATCACGCCCGATCGAATGCTGGAAGACCTGGTTGGAGTTCCCGTCATGGCCGGGAGTGTGGTTCGGGTACCTACGTTTGCCAAGGCCGTGAATTTCCAGGTGGTTCGCACGATTCCCGCAGGTTCCGTGGTGATCGGGAAACGCACCGACATTCGAGTGGTGGAGAACGAGCAAACGGCGGCTTGTGCTCCTGCGGTGTCCTACGAGGATATCGGGGGGCTGGAGCGGGAAGTGGCTCGCGTGCGCGAGATCGTCGAGTTGCCGCTGAAGTATTCGCACATCTTTGAGCGCTTGGGAATTCTTGCGCCGAAGGGTGTGCTGTTGTACGGGCCGCCAGGCACGGGGAAGACATTGCTTGCCCGCGCGGTCGCGGCCGAAAGTCGCGTGCACTTCATTCACCTCAACGGTCCTGAGATCATGCGGAAGTTCTATGGTGAGAGTGAAGCCAAACTCCGCGAGGTGTTCGAGGAAGCGGCACGGCATGCACCGTCGATTCTCTTTATCGACGAGATCGACGCGGTGGCTCCCAAGCGCGCCGAGGTGGTCGGCGAGGTCGAAAAACGCGTTGTGGCCCAGCTTCTCAGCTTAATGGATGGCTTCGTCGCACGCGGCCACGTAATCGTCATTGGCGCGACCAACATTCCGGAGACGCTTGACCCGGCGCTGCGGCGTCCGGGCCGGTTCGATCGCGAAATCGAAATTGGGGTTCCGAACACCCAAGCACGGCTGCAAATCCTGAGGATCCACACGCGGGCGATGCCGCTGGCGGCCGACGTGGACCTGCAGGAGATCGCCGAGCTTTCTCATGGGTTCGTCGGTGCGGATCTGGAAGCGCTGGGGCAGGAAGTGGGCATGACGGCGTTGCGCCGTTTCCTCTCCGCTGTGCCACTCGGGACGGACGGCGCCGCCTCGGCGGAACTGAGCGCGCTGCAGGTTACACGCGACGACTTCCTCGCCGGTTTGAAGGATGTCGAACCCAGCGCGACGCGCGAATTTTTTATTGAGAAGAGCGAGTCCACTTTTGCATCCCTCGGAGGGCTGGACGAGGTGAAACGAATGCTTGAGGCCGTGGTCGAGCATTCTCACATGCACGCGGAGATTTACGAGACTGTTGGATTGGCGCCGCCGCGGGGCATCTTGCTCGTCGGTCCCGCAGGCACGGGAAAGACCGCGATGGCACGGGCGCTCTCCGGTGAGAAGCAGATTCCGTTGATTGCGATTGATGGCCCGCAACTGTACTCGAAGTGGTTGGGCGATTCGGAAAGAGCGTTGCGCGAGGTTTTCAAAAAGGCGAGACGGGCCGCGCCCTGTATTCTGTTTTTCGACACGATTGACGCGCTGGCGCCAAGGTTTGGCGCCGACCAACTGGCCACCGACGTATATCAGCGAATTCTTAGCCAACTGCTGCGGGAGATCGACAACCTGCGCGATGTCAAAGGCGTAATCCTGCTCGCGGCCACGGATCGACCAGAGCGTATCGAGCCCGCGTTATTGCGCAGTGGACGATTCGACTATATCCTCCCGTTCACTAAACCCAATGGCGACGATCGCGCGGCTATCCTGCGGCTTTGCTGCAAGCGGGTACCGTTGGCGGCCGACGTGGATATCAGGGAGATGGCGGGGCAGATGGAAGGGCTAACGGGCGCCGATATTGAAAGCCTGTGCAAGAAGGCGACACTTTCCGCGATCGTGGAATTTCAACGCGGTGCACGCGTGGCGCCTTTCGTGGTCACGCGAAACGATTTCCTGGCGGTCCTTAGTCCGGATCGTGACAGTCCGAAGCAGTTGGAAACAAGGGGCTGAACCATGCGCCGGAGATTTGTATTCAAAGGGGCTTTCTAATTTCAGGAACTGACGAGGGTTAATCATGAGCTATACGGAACTTACGGTTTGGACGCGCGGAATCATCATGGACAAAGAGGGCCGCGACATCGTTAATTCTGTCTCCGCTTCTGCCCGGCTCGAGGGCAAGCATGCGCAGGCGATGGAAAACTATGTGGACAATCCCGACCGGACCAATTGCCCGACGCGCAAATACTGCCGAGTGAGCGACAGCGTGCTGGAAAACGAGCTGACATACGAAAACGAGCACCCCAACATCGTCGTCCTGGTTGAGGGGACGATGGTCAAGGGCTGGGATTATATGCGGGGTATGCCGCCCGGCGGAACGCTGGTGATTAATACGCACTATACGCCGGACTACATGATTCGTTTCGTTCCCGGCGCGGAGCGCCTAGCGCAACTTGTCTGCGTGGATGCCGCCAAGTTAGCCGATCACAAGTGGCTCTACTACCGGCTCGGCCAACTCGGCCTCGATCGCTTGTCGACCGAAGGAGCAGCCGAACGAAGCAAGGCCATCGCGCCGGATATTGCGGCTCCGCTGATTGCGGCTGTGGTCAAGTCCACAGGCATCGTCAAGATGGAGACGATACAGCCGATGATTGCGAACAAAAAAGCTTTTGAAATGGCACTGGACCAATTGCACATCATGCCACTGAAACCAGTGGCAGCTTAGGAAGGATCACATGTCGACAAAAGGCACGCGCATTCCTGATTGGCTGACCGTACCGTTCGCTGGCATCACTCCGGCGCCAACACAAGAAAAGGGGCAGGACTTGTTCCCCACCGGGAACTGGCGTTCTATTCGTCCCGTTTACCGGGACAAGTTGCCACCCTGCAACAACGCTTGCGGAACCAACGAAAAAATTCAGGGCTATCTCGACCTCGTCAAGCGCGGCAAGTATCTGGACGCCTATGCGCTCATCAAGGAAGACATGCCCTTCCCGTCCGTCACCGGGCGCGTTTGCTATCACCCCTGCGAGCAAGCCTGTAACCGCGGACAGTACGATGAAGCCATCTCGATTCGCGCGGTGGAGCGGTTCCTTGGCGATCTGGGACAGGCGTTGCCACGCGACGTGGTTAAGCCCGGAAAGCCGAACGGCAAGAGTGTCGCCGTCGTCGGCTCCGGACCCGCGGGTCACAGTGCCGCATACCAACTGGCGCGGCTTGGTTACAAAGTGACCATCCTCGAAAAATCGCCGAGAGCAGGCGGACTCAATCGCGGTGGCATTCCGGACTGGGTCCTTCCGCAACATGTGCTCGATCGAGAGATTGAGCGGCTGATTGAGCTCGGGGTGGCCATTAAGACCAACGTGGAAGTGGGGAAAGACGTCAGCTGGGACGATTTGAAAAAGAACTACGACGCCTGCGTGCTGGCGGTGGGACTGACCGAACCCAACAGCGTGCGAGCCGAGGGTGAAAACAAACACGGGGTGATTTACGGACTTCCCTTCTTGCGCGACATCGGCATGGGCACGTCCAAAGTGAAACTGGGCGCCCGAGTTGCCGTCATCGGCGGCGGAAACACAGCCATCGATTGCGCGCGCGAAGCGCTACGCCAGGGCGCCGTGGAAGTCACCATGATCACGGTGGAGGCCAACCCGCAGGAGATGCCGTGCGTGCCGGAAGATCTGCACGACATGCTCGAAGAAGGAGTAGAACTGCTGCATGGGCGGGCGATGACAGCAGTGATCGGCAACGGCAAGGTCGAAGCTTTGCAGTTGTATCCGGCGCGGTTTTCCGGGGCGATTAACGCTTCGCCGATCACAGTGAATAAAGAAGCTGCCCCGGAACGGTTCGCAGTTGACAACGTGATCATCGCGATTGGGCAGCGGGCAGCGCTCGGCTGGTTACCGGCTGAGTTCAAGAGCGAGCGCGGCACGATCAAGATCGACCGATTCGGGCGGCTGGGCGAAACGAACTTCTTCGCGGCGGGTGATGTCGTGCAGTTGGGTTCCGGTCAGCCGTTGATGGTGGTGAATGCGGTGGGAGACGGAAAGCGCGTCGCCTTCAATCTGGACAAGATTTTGCGCGGGGAGCAACTGCAGCCACGGAAAATTCCCGTCGACGTCATTATGGATTTGAACCGAATGAACATGACGTACTTCCCACATTTTCCGCGGGTCAAGCAGGCCATGTTGAATCCCGCAAGCCGGCGCAAGACACAGCAGGAAGTGATTCAGGCGTTCACGGAAGAGCAGGCGGTCGAGGAGGCCAGCCGGTGTTTCAGTTGCGGCACGTGCAACGCCTGCGACAACTGCTATCTGGTCTGTCCCGAGCCATGCATCGTGCGTTCGGCACGTTCGAACGGTCTCTACAAAATCCTCGTGGACTACTGCAAAGGCTGCCGCGTGTGCATCGAGGAATGTCCTACGGGCTGCCTTGAAGGCGTGCCGGAACTCGACTTTGACGCCGGGGTGGTGCGTATGGACACGGCATTTGCCATTTCGCCTGGGTTGCACGGGCGCCAGGCGCAAGAACTGGCGAATCTGGCGAGCAGGCCGGCGAAGGAGATTTAACGTGGTGATCGGCTCAAGTAACTGCGTGCAAGGAGTGGAGTGAACCATGCCAACGGCTACTGAAGGTAGAAAGAAAACTGTCCGGATCAACGGCTGCGTCGCTTCGGCGCAGGCCGCCAAATATGCTGACGTCGACGTGATTACGGCCTATCCTATCCGGCCTTACACTGCGACGATGATGGCGCTGGCGCAGATGGTCGCCAATGGCGAACTGGACGCCGAGTATATCGTGGCCGATAGCGAGCACTCGCAACTGAGCATCGCGCACGGTGCTTCCTCGAGCGGCGCGCGCGTCTTCACCGGCAGCTCGGGAGTCGGCGTGCAGTTCGCCTACGAGCTGTATTCCCCGATCTCGGGAAGTCGCATGCCGGTGCAGATGATGATCGCGGATCGCACGCTGGACCCTCCGGGCGATTTCGGTTCCGAACATACAGACGCCCTCTCGACCCGGGACATGGGATGGCTGATGGGCTGGTCGTGCGACGCCCAGGAAGCCTTTGACAATCATTTGATGGGCTATCGCATCGGCGAAGATCCGCGCGTGCTGCTGCCGCAGATGGTATGCCAGGATGGCTTCTTTGTTTCGCACATCACAAGCGACGTGGAACTGCCCGACCCGGGCCAGGTGAAGGAATTCCTGCCGCCCTACAAGCATCCGTATCCGCTCGATCCGCGGCATCCGGTATCGCACGGTCCGCAGATCATGCCGGAGCAGGGTCCACCACTGCAGCTCGAACGTGCGCGCGCTATGGAAGGTTCCATGGCGGTGATTGAGCAGGTTCACGAAGAGTTCGCGCAGATCTTCGGGAGGCGGTACGACCCGTGGGTGGAAGAGTTCATGACCGACGGTGCCGAAATGGTGTTCTTCATGCAGGGCGGCCATGCGGTGACGGCACGATTCGCGATTCAGCACCTGCGCGACCAAGGCGTGAAGGTCGGTCTGGTACGGCTGCGCACCATCCGGCCATATCCATCCGATCGTGTGAATGAGGTTCTCAGTAAGTTCAAGGTTGTAGGCGTGATCGAGACCAACATGGGACTCGGCAGCGTGAGCAGTGGCGGGTCGCTCTACGCCGAGGCCTGCGCCGCTCTCTACGAAAGCACGAAACGCCCCCTTGTCATGTCGTTCATGGCAGGCATGGGCGGTGAGGCGATTGTGCTGAAGGAATTTTACTGGATGACGCAGAAAATGACCGAAGCACAGAAGCGCGGCAAAATCGAAAAGCGTACGCATTGGGTGGGATTCGAAGAGTAGTAGGGGAGCAGTAGAGAGGGTTTTGCGGTACGAAATGAGTGGGACAGGGATTCTAATCCCTGTAATGAGGAGGAATCGATATGCCAGCAATTGAAGTTCAGCGCCAGATCCTGCCGATTCTCGGCAGTCCCAATCAGGGGGCGCGTTTCTACAACCCAGATTTGCCGGCGTCCGAGCCGTTTGTGCCCGGACACCGGACGTGCGCCGGCTGCGGGCCCTCCATTCAGTACCGGATGACCAGCAAGGCATCGGGCGATAATACGATCCTCGTCGGGCCGACGGGCTGCATGTATGTGGCGAACAGTTCGTATCTTTGTACGCCCTACAATGTGCCGTGGGCGCACACGCAGATTGGCAGCGCCGGCAGCTTCACTGCGGGTGTCGCTGCTGCCTATGAAGCGATGATTCGGAAGGGCAAGTGGAAGGGCACATTTCCGAATATTATATGCGAGGCGGGCGACGGCAGCGCGTCTGACATCGGTCTGGCGTCAATTTCCGGCGCGCTCTATCGGAATCACGACTGCCTGATTATCTGCTACGACAACGAGCAGTACGCCAACACCGGCATCCAGGCGTCTTCACGCACGCCCTACGGCGGGATGACCACGTTTTCACCACCGGGCCCGAAGGTTCCGGAAGCGAAGACGCTCTATCCCAAGGATCTGGCGCGCATGATGGCCGCCGGACATCCGCACTGCTATGTGGCCACGGCGAGCGTGGGTTACCCCATCGACTTGATGAACAAGGTGCGCAAGGGACTGAACCATAAGGGCGCCGCGTACCTGATGGTCTACACCCCGTGCCAGAAAGGCTTCGTATACGAGACGCCGCGCTCAATTGATCTTGGGCGGCTAGTCGTCGAATGCGGACTCTATCCCATTTGGGAGTGGAACCCGGAGAAGCGTGAGTACGATTACAGCTTCCGCCCGCAAAACATGCGGCCGGTTTCCGAGTATCTGAAATTGCAAGGACGATTCGGACATCTTCACGCCGAGCACATCGCGGCGTTGCAAAGATTTGCCAACCAGCAATGGAAAATGATGGGAGTAGAACTGCCCGAGGCATTGATCAAGGCCACGGACGCGAAAAACCAGGTCAATATGGCGGCTGCGGTAGAAGCCGAGGCGGTGGCACAAACACTATGAGCACAAAACCAAACGCTCCCTCGGCGAGCACCCCACCGGCCGCTCCGGAAGTACAGGAAAGCTACATCGTCAGTGAAGGCAAGAAGCGGGGGTCGTCGCGCGACGTACGGGCGGAAGCCGCGTTCGACCGCTACTACACGGTCGTGCGCGTGCATGCGGGTGACGCGATCCTCACCGACAACTGGCATACCAATGAAGTGCGGGACCACCTGCGCAACAATTTCGAGGGGATTACCTTCGCAATGCGCACGCTGGAAGCTTGGGGCGCAATGATCGAAAACGACCAGCGCGCCTACTACACCGCCGGCGGCCGCGTATGGGTGCTCGATCTCGAACCCTCCGCCGGCAAGAAGCCGCGCCTGCCGGGAACCGGCGTCAGCAAAGGGTAGAGTACGGGTTGAGCCGCATTCTGCTTATTGATGACACGCCGGAGATCGCCGAACTTCTTGCTTTTGCGCTGCGCGACCGCGGTCATGAAGTATTCGCCGAGGGTTTTACCGCGACCGTAAATGACTTGATTGGCGAGCTACACGCCGATGCTCTGGTGCTGGACTGCACCGCATTTGACATGAGTGAAGGACTGTTCGACATTGTGCGCCAGCACCCCGACCGCGCGGAGTTTCCCATCATCCTCATCAGTGACACACCGGAGATTGCCGACGCGAGCCTCCGCGCCCGCAACGCCCAAAGAGTCTTGCTGATCCCGAAACCGTTCACTGGGTCGCAGGTAGCAAGAGCTCTCGACGAGCTACTGGGATAGATTATGCCTCTGTGGAGCATGGACGAGTGGCACTACGTGGACCGCGAGGTGGTCACCGACCCGAAAAACAGGCAGTGGACTGTCGCGCTAATGGACGTGCTGGGGCAACAGGGAGATCCCGACATCCCGAACAAGTTGCTGGAACTTCAGTATGCGTCGGGGCGCTATTTCACGCTGATTTACTCCGCCAGCGGGGCGCTGCAGAGGGAACGTGGTTATGCGACTCTATCCGAGGCGACGCGGGCATTCGAAGACCTGCGTATTGCCGTCATTGATGGCAGCCTCGATCCGTCGCAACCGGTGTTTAGGGAAGATTTGGAAGACTAACGACCCCACACGACCGTTCAGCCGTCTTCCATTCGATGTTTTCTACCGGCCGGGATTCAGATCTCTCATGACCACGTGAAGCACCTGGCCAGCCACACGCGCATCGCGCTCGGAAACTGTGAGTTTGGGCTCGCTCTCACCGTGATCCCGATACGTTCGTGCAGCTTCGGGCAGACGGGCGCAGCCGCTGCGAATGAGTCCCGCCTTCTCCGCGACGGCGAGCCGCGTCTCGAACGACCAATCGGAAATCTTCCCCCCGGGGGCTCCGGAGGCAGTCAGCGCACTGCGCCCCTTGAGTTCCAGCGCATCGGTGACGATGGCTTCCAGGATTCCGCAAGAGGTGTGCATCGCGAGGTTATAGTCCCGTTGCTCGAGGGCGCGCCTGCTATCGGTGTAGGCCTGCTCGACAACGGGGCGGAGTTCGGGATTGTGAACGAACTCGAACCGCCTGGGGCCGGGCGCTGCGGAAGAAGCAATCGGCTCCTGGTCCTTTGAAGAGAGTGAAGCGACAGCTTGCCCAAGGACAGCAAGGAGTCTTTGAATGATCGCTTCCGGCGCCGCCCCTTCGAGCGCATGGCCAGCCGCCGAGCGCATCAGGAAGGCTTCGCTAAAGGACCGTGCGAGCCAATGGGCTTTGCTGCCGCCAGATAGTTGATTGATGGTTACCCCGCAGTCTTCCTGCCAGACACGGGCAGCCGCGATCGCATGTGCGCTAGAGGGATCAGCAGCCAACGTGTCGCGAACTATTCGCCCGCGCCGAATGAGGCCGTCGAGGTGGGCCAAGTATGTCTCGACCTGCGCTCGCAGGTTGTCATCCATTGGTTATGTCCTTTGCCATTAGGCAGGAAGCCGTCGGGTCTTGCGAGACGCCGCCCCCAAATCTGAATTGCGCATTCGGTCAGCAACCTCAGGAGCGGCACTTAGATTTTCACCAATCGGGCGCCCAAGAACAGCGTGGAGGCCGGGAAGAAAGGGGCCTTGACAGCTGAAGGACCCGGTGCTAGATTGCCCGCCGGTAAGTGGTTCACTCACCGGACCAGTTTAGCATGGCTCGCGGAGTTTGCCGCTCTGCCAAGGTCTCAGGGGCAGGTTGAAGAGTATTTACGTACAATTGGGAGATTGGCGCGCTGTACTATCGATAATTTTGATTCATGACAGAAATTCGTCGATTGGGATAAAGTGGCTGATCTCAGGAATCGATTTCGCTCGAAGAACGATGGGAGAGGCTAATCTTTGCCAGGGAGTTGCTCTCTTGGGGGTTGCGTCCCGCGTTCCGTGAGAAAGAGTCGGAGGTCGATTGGGCGATCGTTTTGGCAGTGCGTTCGTTGAAGTGCAGCCTTTGGTTCTGGAGGTAAGTTTATGAGTGAGTCCGTCGCTCCACTGATTCACCCGTCGCGCATTATCAATCGTTGGGCCCAGTTGGTCGCTGGCATATTTGCCATGATGGCCATCGCCAATTTGCAATATGCGTGGACCCTGTTCACCAAACCGATCCAGGCGCATTTGCACGTCACGCTTGTCAGCGTGCAATGGACGATTGCCCTATTCATCGCTCTTGAAACTTGGCTCGTACCTTTTGAAGGGTACCTCGTGGATCGCATCGGACCACGGATCATGCTGGGAGTGGGTGCGGTCACAGTCGCGCTCGGCTGGATCGGGTCGGGCTGGGCGGAAAGCCTGCACAGTCTTTATTTCTGGTACGGATTAGGGGGAGTAGGTGCCGGCATCGTCTACGGTGGAACCATCGGGAACGCCCTGAAATGGTTTCCTGACCACCGGGGACTCTGTGTCGGGCTTACGGCTGGAGCTTATGGCATCGGGACCGCTCTCACAGTTGCACCGATTGACAAGATGATCAGGGTCTCCGGCTACCAGCACACGCTTATCTTTTGGGGAATCATCCAGGGATTTGTGGTGATGGCTGCTGCGCTTTTCCTGGCCTTGCCACCGGCAGGATGGGTGCCGCCGGGCTGGAAGAAGAAGGAATTCGCCATCAGGGCACGCGTGAATACCTCATCAGTCGATATGACACCGTGGCAGATGTTGCGCCAGCCATCGTTCTACGTGGTGTACTTGATGATGACCATGTTGGCGTTTGGTGGGATTGTGGTCACCGTACAGCTAAGCCCAATGGCAGTTTCCTACCACGTGGATAAAATTGTGGTGGCTTTTGGGCTCACTGCGCTGGTGATGGCAATCGAATTGGATCGAATTCTGAACGGACTGACGCGGCCTTTCTGGGGGTGGATCTCGGATCACATCGGCAGGGAAAATGCGCTGTTCATTTCGTTCATGCTGGAAGCGGCGGCGGTATTTGCGCTGCTCCGGTTGATCAGCCATCCGATATGGTTCATCGCGCTTTCGGGCCTGTGTTTCTTCGCCTGGGGCAATATTTACTCACTCTTCCCGTCGATTACGGCCGACCTGTATGGGAGGAGATGGGCCACCACGAATTATGGAATTGTATACACAGCGAAGGGTCTGGCTACGATGTTTGCCGCTCCCGGTGCCGCCTGGTTGTTCGAAAGGACGGGATCCTGGACCAAGGTTTTCTGGGCCATGATCATTTGCGACATCCTGGCCGCTTTCATGGCTTTGCTGTGGCTGAAGCCCCTTGCGGCACGAACGGTGCAGGGGTCGGTAAGCGCTGCTCCAGGGGTAAACGCAGCAGAACCGATGAAGGCATGAAGCGTCACGCCTGAGGCTGTAGCGTTGTCGGCTATCTGAATACCGCTTCAAAACGGTGACCGTTACAGTTCGGGCCGCAACTTCTTGGAGGAAGTGTCACTCAGCCAATACTGCCAGTGGCGGTCCCTTCCCACTGTTCAGAGAGTTTTTGGTATTGCACTTTTCCTTCGGGAAGCACTTTTACGTGAAAGTCGCCCACCACGAAGTAATCTGTCCAGTCCTTCGTGTTCCGAACCCGCTCAAAACTGACCGGGTGAAATCCTTCGCCGACCGACACGAACTTGATTAGCGCCGCGAATTCTCTAGGCATTGTGTACAGAGCATCCAGCACTTCGTCCCTGTCGCAATCAAAGCACTTTTCTTTTGCATCCTGCCACAACTGGGAAATATTCGTAGGACGGCCTAGATCCTCATCCGTCGCGGACAAACCGAAACGCAGAATGAGGCACTGCAAGACGTCATTGCGGGTCATAAAGGAGCTCCCGGAAACAATCATATTCCCAGCTCCGGTGTTGAGCAATCGATAGAAGTGACGCGAAAGCGCCACGCCACACCAATTCTATTGGCAATCGGGAAGCGGAGTTAGAGCCGATTGCGAGCTGCATAGAGGCGAGGGAAGAAGCATGCGATGACTGATAATCCAGAGGCCTTCGCCGTTGACCCAGTAGACCAGTTTGCGACGCGCATGCCCTCAAGCGGCAAATGGCCGACTACTTTCAAGACCTCGCGCGATGAAGCGCTGGAGGACTGGGCTGGGGCCCTCGGTCCACACGCGGATAATATGAGTAAGATGATGGTTAGACAGGCTAAGCGACCCGAAGGGAAATTTGAGGAATTGGTCACTTGATACGGGAACCCCATACCAACCGCCTAATGCCCGGGCCTTCGTGCCGATCCAGTCAGCAAGCTGGCAACGTTCTTTATACAGTCGATGAGATGCTCGCAGGCAGGACGAAGTTTCGCATTTCCAGGTGGAAACGTAGGGACTCTATGGCCATTTCATGTCTTCATGTCTTCATGGTGCATTGTCGGGATTCGGAGTGCTTGGTGGTAATCTGGTACATTAGATGACGGTTGCTCGAAAAGTTTTCTTTGTTCTTATCTTTCTGGCCTGTTTTACTGGCTTCCTTTCACCGCCGGTGGCGCTGACGTTGGGAATTCTTTACGGACTCATCGTAACTAATCCCCTGCCGGACGAGAGCCGCGAGGGAGCACACTTGTTTTTACAGGTCTCTGTTGTCGCTCTTGGTTTCGGGATGAACCTACACGCGGTCTTGAAAGCCGGCCGCAGCGGGTTTCTCTACACGGCGTTGGGCATCACTTTTGCCATTCTGATCGGCCTCACTCTCGGAAAACTACTGGAAGTGCGCGGCAATTCCTCTTATCTCATCACGACGGGAACCGCAATCTGCGGCGGCAGCGCCATTGCTGCCATGGCCCCAATTCTCCAAGCCAGCGCGGAAGAAATGGCGATCTCTCTGGGAACTGTTTTCATTCTGAATTCCATTGCACTTCTGATTTTCCCACCCTTGGGTCATCACCTTGGGTTGACCCAGACACAGTTCGGACTGTGGGCCGCGCTTGCGATTCACGACACGAGTTCCGTGGTGGGGGCGGCTTCGAAGTACGGAACAACGGCTCTCGTGATCGGCACCACGGTGAAGCTGGCACGCGCGCTTTGGATCGTTCCGCTGGCGCTGGCGACGGCTGCAATCCGGCGCAGCAAGTCCAAGATCCATTTGCCCTGGTTCATCCTCTTTTTTTGCCTGGCTGCAGTCGTCAATACGTACCTCCCGGCGTTTTCTACCGGCTCAAAAATGCTGTTCGAGTTCGGACGACTTGGCCTAACAGCAACGCTCTTTCTAATCGGAAGCGGTATCTCGGGTCCAGTTCTGCAACGTGTCGGCTGGCGGCCGCTCGCGCAGGGCATTCTTCTGTGGCTGGTCGTCGGATTAACGTCGCTTTACTTTATCCGCACGGGTTGGATCGGACTCTGAGCGCACCCATTCAGAGTAGAATGAGGCACATGTAAAGCGTGCTTGACATTGGCCGTTTCTTGTCTCACACTCAGATGGAAAGCTAACTTTACATGTCATTCCGGATCCACAACCGGGTCAAAGAGCTTCGCAATGCACGAGGGTGGACCCAAGAGCAGCTGGCCGACTTTGTAGGCGTCTCCCGCCAAAGCATCAACTCCATCGAACGCGATCGCTATGTGCCAAGCCTGCTTCTGGCTCTCACTTTCGCCAAGGTATTTGGTTGCACCACGGACGAAATCTTTACGTTGGAGAGAAAAAGTGAAAATTCCCATCATCGGCACGGAAATTGACGAGCGTTTCCTGAATCACCGCTTACGCTCGAGTAGCCTCGGCGGCATCATTGCCGGGTTCACGGCCATTTGCCTTTTCTTCTATCGCTTCTATATCAACCATGTCTGGAGTTGGGACCTTTTTGTGGTCATCGCCACGTTTCTGACAGTCAAGTGGTCGGTCATGGCCTGGTACCGGTTTAACGATTAATTTGAAAGGGAGAGAGAATCATGAGTTTTCAAAATCGAATGAAGGATCCCAGAATCCTGATGCCCCTCGGCATGATGTGCCTGGTATTCGCGATTCTGGGGCCCATGTTGTTTCAGCCAGCCACGCAATTCGGCCAAAATATGCTCCATGGAGTTCGCGGATTCCTGTTCGGCCTGTCGATCACGTTTAACTTATTTGCCGCGCTGCGTATCGGTCGTCTGCGCCGCAGCAGAAGATAGCGGCGGCGCCAGAATCCTCGGTGCTCCCTGGTGGCCCTCTGCTATAGTTTCGAAAAGGGAGCCCGACATGACTCTGTTGGAACAAGTTCAAAAAGATATAGTGATCGCGATGAAGGCCAAGGACGAGTTGCGCCTGAGCGTTCTGCGCATGGTGAAGTCAGCGTTTCAGTTGAAAGAAGTGGAGAAGATGCGCGCGCTCGATCCCGCCGAATCCATTCAACTGCTGCAATCGCTGGCCAAGCAGCGCAAGGAATCCATTGACCAATTTGCTAAGGGCGGCCGCCAGGATCTTGTGGACAAGGAGAGCAGTGAACTCAAGATTCTCGAATCCTATCTTCCCGCGGGCGCTTCCGAAGCGGAAATGGACGCCGCGATCGGCAAAGCCATAACCGATGTGAGGGCCAGTTCCATGAAACAGATGGGCGCGGTGGTGAAAGCGGCAAAAGAAGCGCTGACTGGCAAAGCCGTCGACGGCAAGGCTCTCAGCGACCGGGTGCGCGAGCGTCTTTCCAAGCTTGGCTGAGATTTTCCAGCGTGTTGTACGGCTCGCCTTCTGAGATGTGTCGCTCTCTGCGAGATTTCTACGATCCGGTTTAATTCATGCCCTTACCGCAACAAATCGCAGTTCGCTACGCTGAAGACGACGCCGGTTACGTCAGCATGCGGCCGGTGGTCAAACAAACGTTTCGTCTCAGCGAACTCGCGGATATGGTCGTCAACGTCGTCGGCAAGGACCCCGCGCGGATTGAGCAGATCTTCCACACCGGCACAGTTCTCTACAATGGCTACCGCTACTGGTGGGACTCGCTTGTTGCGAGTCTGCCGGAAATCGAAGAACTTCTGCTTCCCTTCCCCGGAGACGAGCCTTCGCGACCGTTCGAGCCAGCGAATGTCGCTGCGATCCTATTCGAGAGCGGAGGGGGAACGCAGCGCAACCTTGTTGAAATCACCGCCCACGAAGCGGGGGAGAAAAAATTGTTCGCCAAATCCTCGGCGTGGACCGTCCTTATGGATTTAGCTGCTGCCAACACCCCTCGTTACGAAAAATACTCCCACGCGCGCCGCGCCGATCTGTTCCGTCTCACTCTTTCGTTCGACCACGCCCAACAACTCCTCGCTGCCATGCTCGATGCCGCACCTCGGCCCCTCCGCCATCGCTGGAGCACGCTTCGCCCTCCCGCCGCACTGACTTTTGTGCTCCCCCGAAAGTAGTGGAAGAGTATTCGTCTTGACAAAGAGAGATGTTTGGAACCCACTATCGATTCATGAATAAAACTCGCCGCCGACTATTTTCAACCCACACTTTGCAGACCTTTACCATTCCCTATGTTCTGTCGCTGATGATTTTGAGCCTCTGCACGCCTTGTGCTTCCGCACAGTCGCGTGCGCGTTCGGCAGAATACGACGCCTTGCAGAAGCGACTGGCAACTGGCTGGAATACCTGGGACGTTCACAGCGTGACCACGCAGGTTCTCCTGCCCGCTGGCCTCGCCATCCGAATCGGTCTCCACCACAAGACCACGCTAAACAGCGAAGCCTTCCTAGCGGACGCGCTAATTGGGCGGCTGAATCCGAATGCGGAACAGGTATTCGCGGGGCCGCACGCCTGGGATGGCAGTTATACCGATCTGCGATTGAAGTGGGAAGGCCGGGACTTGCGGATTCAGAGTGCGCATGCAGGTGCGGATCTAGTCGTACTGATTACGCCGTTATCCAAGGACGAACCCGGCCACCTTCCTGCCACAGCGGTGTTTTCCGCCGCTTATCTTTGGAACAGGCCGGGAACGGTCGCGAGGGAGACCGACAGGATCGAGGTGCGCGGTCCATCCGCAAACTTCGAGATTTATTGCCTGGGAGCCAAGTCTCCTTTCAGCAGCCTTCCTGTCGCTGGACCTTATCTTTCCGCTGAACTCTCTGGCACCGTTGGACTCAGCACAGGCAAGCGACGGTCCCTTGAGGAGATCCGCAAAGAGATCGACAAGGAGCAGGCGGCGTATGAGAGATCTCTGGGCGCTAGCACGTCTGCAGCCCTCGACGCTATTCAGACCACTCTCGGTTGGGACACGATCTACGAGCCCGAGCATGACCGCGTGATTTCGCCGATTACGCGGGTCTGGAGCGTGGGCTGGGGTGGCTACGTGTTAGCGGAATGGGACAATTTTTTTGCGGCAACGCTGGCGGGCGTCGGCGATCGCGACCTTGCCTACGCCAATGCGATGGAAAACCTGCGCGAGGCCACCCCGGCCGGTTTTGTGCCGAACTATGCGCGAGCGAGGGATTGGAAGAGTTTTGACCGATCCGAACCGCCGGTGGGATCCATCACCGTTCTCGGTCTGTACAACAAATTTCACGACCGATGGTTTTTGGAGGACACGTTCGCACCGCTACTCACGTGGAACCGCTGGTGGGAACAAAATCGCCGAATCGGAAATTATCTCGTGTGGGGCAGCGATGGAGACAATCCACCGGGAAATTCGGATGACGACTCGCGAGGGAAGCGCCAGGGCGCGATCTACGAATCGGGACTGGATAACAGCCCCATGTATGATGCGGCCGTGTTTGATGAAAAGACGCACCGGCTCCTGCTTGCCGATGTGGGCTTGATGAGCGAGTATGCGGCCGATTGCGACGCACTTGCGGAAATCGCGGCGGTGCTCAACAAACCCAGTGAAGAAAAAGAACTCCGGCAGAGGGCGACATTCTACCGCGCATCATTGGCTACGTTGTGGGACGAAAAAACAGGAATTTTCCTGAATAAGGATCTCCATACGGACGAATTGAGTCCCCGACTATCTCCGACGAATTTCTATCCGCTGCTGGCTCGCGCTGCCACCCCGCAACAGGCTCAGCGCATGGTTCGCGATCACCTCCTGAACCCACAAGAGTTCTGGGGAAAATGGGTCATCCCATCCACACCGCGAAACGATGTGGCGTTTCAGGATCAAGAGTATTGGCGGGGACGCATCTGGGGGCCGATGAATTACCTCGTCTATCTCGGTCTGCGGAATTACGACCAGTCGCAAGTGCGCCAGGAACTTGCCTCAAAATCAATGGAACTGTTTCAGGTGGAATGGAGCGCTAACCATCATGTTCATGAAAACTACAACTCCATCACAGGCTTGGGGGATGACGTTTCCTCGAGCGACCGTTTTTATCACTGGGGTGCGTTGCTGGCGCTGATCGAATACATGGAAGCAAACGAAAAGACTTCCACCGCCAACCACGTTCCTTAATCGCGATCGGCCTTTTGGTTGGCGGCAGGCTTCAGCACGGCCGTGCTTCGTTCGTCATTGGCAATGATGCGATAAAATCTCTTCAAGTCTTCGACTTGGTCTAGCGGGACGTTCAACTGTTTTATTTCAAATGTACGCGTGTAGCGCAGCACATTTCCTTCCGCCACGGTTTTGCTGTGATAACTGCCGAAGCTGTACTCCACATCGGCCGGCGCGGGAAGCTCATCCACTTCGTAACCGACCGGCAGGGCAATTTCATAGGAGTCATGGTCGTAGCGAGGCCCGAGAAGCTCCACGGCGTATTTACGCGGCTCCTTAGTCTCGAGGAAGCCGCTGGACTCCACGCCGAGCACGCGAGGCCGGACCAGCAGCAGATTGCCGGCAATCTTTCCGTAATTCTGCGCCACAAAAGACCACTGCAAGTCAAAGGGCTGCATGGGGTCGTTCAGATTCGTCATGCTGGCTTTTGTGATCACGAAGGTTCCCATGGAATGGGACATCAGGCGCTCGAAAGGTTTTGATTCGATCACTGTCTTTCTCCACATTACGAAATTCCCCTCTCTGCCACCTTGCCGCGTCGCCCACACGCTCGTCTTCAACCTCGCCTTTCAGAACACCATTGGAGTCCAGACTCAACCTGGCTGTCCGCCGCGCTCCGCTGCTGTAGGGAGGAAGTTGTGGCATTCGTGTCAACTCCCCGCCGTCGGGCGTCACCAACAAGGCATAGCTCCCTTGCAGCTCACCGTGCAAGGAACCAAAGGGAGTGAGCTCGTCGGTTGGATCGAAAATGAGAAGCTTGCCAAGCTTGGGATCCTGTACTGTCGCGATTAGCCGCGCGTCGCTGACTCCGTCGGGTATGCGGATGGCGATTATCATATGGTTGAACGCGCCAATGTGTGGCGGCGTTGAAGGCGTAACTCCCCCGCGGTTTGTGTGGATCACAACGTAGTAGGAGTCGATACCCGCTTCCCTGAGCATCGCCGATAAGAGTGTTACTTTGTCCTTGCAGTCCCCATAACGGTTTTGAAATACGTCTCGTGCTGCATGGGGTTGGATTCCTCCGATACCCGGCGCGATGGCCACATACCGGATGTCTCTCTGCATGAACTCCGAGAGTGCCAACATCTTTCCAATTGGGGTGTTGGTCTGGGCAGTCAATTCAGCAACCTTCTGTTTGAGTTCTGGTGACGGATCCCTGCGGCCCTGGACCAAACCTGTGTACCAAGTACCCATTTCCGTCCAGGTAAGAAACCCATGGCCAGCGCCTCCCGGTGGAAGCAGTGAGACGATCATCAGACCTGCAACACCCTTCCAGGGAGGCATATCCTCTTCTTGCCTGATGTCGGGAATGTCTTTCAGTTGCCACTGCCACTGATTATTTCCACTTGGAATAGCGGTGACTTCTGGGTGGTTCACCCACACGGCTTTGTATTCCCACCCAGGTGGTAGTTGCAAAGTATAGCGAGCATCGGCTACAGGCTCGATACCTTGAAAAAACCATTCATCCTGCAAAACGTACTTGCGATCTTCGTGCTCGACTTCGTACCCAATGATGTTTCCAGGATCCGGAGCAGGGATTTGCATGACCTTGACCCGATCATCCGAGTACAGGATTCCATCCTCGGCTCCCACTAGCCCCACTTCCGTTACTTCCTTGTCTTTCACCTCGTAGTCCTTGCCTTGCGTAGGAATGCACCACCCGTGGATGTGCGTAATGCGGGCTTCGCTGTTCACGTTGAAATAGAACTTGCCCAGACGGCCCCCAGTCGGCCGCAGTATGATGTACGCCGCACGGTCGATTTCCCTCATACTTCCGTTTGGTTGAACGGTGAGGATTTCTTCGGAGTAGAGCAGCACCGCTTCCGTTTTTTCGTCGTGCTTAGGCAGCGGCGCGTTGACAAGCGCGTGCATCCATGCGGGGGCGTCTGCGGCTTTCGCCTGAGGGAGCGCTGAAAATAGCCCCGCTGCCAGGGTCACCGCGAACACTCCGGCCTTTAGCGCTGATCTACGCGTTCTAGTGAGCGGCCGCAACACTGCCAGGCTGCAAGACGATCTGTTGGTCATCACCGCTCCTTACCGTTTGAAAAAATACCCGCAGTGCCGGATAGGTGTCCTTCGGCACAAGGGAGAGATCGCTGCGCACGGTTCTTGTGATGTGTACTTCGTTCTTCTTGTTCTCTACCGTCAAGATGTACTCCGCGGCTTGCGCATTCTTGTCCACTGAGGCTGGAGCGCTCGACACCACCCAACCGTTCGGCAACTCCACGGTCACATCATCTTTTTTCTGGTTGGGAAAGTTAAAGCAGATCGGGTACACGCGCTCGGCATGAGTAAAGATCTGTTTCTCGGACGCCACAAAGATTCCCACAGGCAGCATCGCCCGGCGGCCGGCGGAAGAAACCCAACCCGGAATTTTGACCTGGAATTCCGCCACCAGCGGAGCCTCCGTGCTCTTCCACTCGGGTTGATTCGTTAAATCGGCGTCCATGGCCGCCGGAACGTAGCTTTTCAGATCCTCCTCGAGGTATTTCTTGCGAGCTTCTGCATCCAGGTTTCGCTCCCTGAAGCGACGCGACCACGCTTCCAAGCCCGTAAACGTCAGCTTTACAGTTCCTTCCAGAGCTCCTTCGTCGTCTAGCTTGAGATTAGCGGTTCGCTGGATCTGCGAAGACGCGCTATCCCCAAATGGGGTCTCGATCCAGGAGCCTCCATCCTTGCCAAGTTTCATGCCTGTGACGGCGGATTCTTCCCAAGGCAGCAGGCCGTAAGGCACGAATAGCGATCCAGGATCAAAGAACAACTCTTTCCCGTTCACTAGGACCATCACTGCGTTGGAATCCAGTTCTCGCTTGCCCATCCGTGATTGCCTGAAAAAACATTCGCTGCGCCGTGGCAGCATCAATCCGTAGGTCTCCAAACCCGCCGCGCGCGCCAGCCCCAAAAACGTCCAGGTTATGTCCGCTCCAGAGCCATAGCCGTTCTTCAGAACATCGGCGGCATTTTCCACCTTTTTTAACTTGTCTCTCCTTTCTTCCTGCTCACTTTTCTGTGCCTCGTAGCTCAAGTTGCGAAATTGCTCTGTCCGCGCATAAATCTTCTGTAGTTTTACTTCCGGCGCATCTCCCGGAGAAACGATCTGGGACACCGCGGCTTCCAGGTCTTTCTTCTTTGACACGAAGCCCTCCATGCGATCGTTTTCTTTTTTCCCAAAATTCTTCCAGAACTTCGCCTGATCCGACTCGAATCCTTCTTCGCTATAGATAAAAATTACCCGGTATTTCAATTCGTTTTCCGGCGGCATATAGGCTTCGGCCTGGAACGCAGGAACGTCTGTCACAGTCATCCGAATGACTTTGTCCGGGCCACTTTTGGGCGGCTCCGTCGCTGGAGGCAGACCAGCGGGCCACGCCCAACGCACCGAAAATCTATCGTACGGGACCAGAGAGAAAACGGCCTTCCTGGTGAAGAGATCGTCGCTGACGGGCCAATATGAGTCAAAGATATAACCGTCTTCAAAGTCGTAATTAAAGTGGTATTCCACAATGCTTCCCACTTGCACATCGGGAACCGTGAAGACCTTGGCCTTGATCTTTACACCCTTCGTTTTCTCGACCATCTTTTCGAACACCTGGCCGTCGAAATTCACAATGGAGCCGTCGGCATGCACCGTTCTCGCACGGATTCCGCTAATCTTCGTGTTTTCGCTCCGGTACGGAATCGCGACGTTTGCGCTTTCGCGCCCCTCTTCCTTCAAAATCTTGATCCGCACATAGTTGTATTCCGTATTGGCTCGCCCCAAATCCTTGCGATCCACTTGGCGGTACAAGTAGATTGCCGGCGCTCCCGGGGCTTTCGGCTCGCTGGTCATTTCTTAAATCCGCGGGATCGATGGGCTGCCAATCATCTCCGGAAACGATTTTTGTCCTGGGAAAATAGAGAACGCACACAACAATTAAAAGAAAGGAAAGCAGGATTCGTTGAAAGGACACGTTGGTTCTCCCTCTTGCTGCGGAACTAAGTTCCGGGCACGGGATCCGGTCGAAGCAAACGTGCGGGAGCGACTCTCCGACTGGGCGGCGCGGCAAAGGTCACTGTTGGCAACCTGGGTACTTATATGCTGTAGAAAGCACGGATGATTTAGTGGATTGTTAAGGGTACCAGCCGCTCTATTTCCCGCTTTTCGCAGGCCATGAGGTGGCCCGCGTCACATGATGGCGGTTGGGGGAGCAGGTTCGTCGGGACTTCCGGCATTCGCCAAGGGCACGCGGATCATCACGATCGCAAGCAAAGCCAGGGCGGCCAGCGCGGCCCAAAACGAAGGAGTCCAGTGGAAGAGGGTTACGTCCTTGCCAGCCCCGACCAGTCCGGCAACTACCAAGCCACAGAGGGCTTCCCCGGCGATCAGGCCCGAAGCAGTGAGAATTCCAGTATTGTCCACCCGGGCTTTCTGGGCATCGTTGAGCTTGCGCTTGTCGCGGAGGCGATCGGTAATCCAACGGATCACACCGCCCACGAACATCGCGGAAGTGGTTCCCAGAGGCAAATACATGCCAATCGAAAAGAGCATTACGCTCTTCACCTGGATCAAAATCATGACGATACCAAGTAGAACCCCAACAATGATCAACGGCCACGCCATGTCCCCGCCAACAATGCCTTTGGCGAGCATCGCCATCAGGCCAGCCTGGGGCGCGGACAGGGCCGGGCTTCCGAAGTGATAGGCCTTGTCCAGCACGGCCAGCGGAAAGAACAGCACCAGCGACGCTACGACGATCCCGAGCAAATCGCCGATCTGCATTTTGGAAGGAGTGCCGCCGAGGATGTGACCGACTTTGAGGTCCTGCAGCATCTCGCCAGCAACGGCCGAGGAAACGCAAATCACCGCGGCCACTCCCAAGACTGCGGCAACGCCCCCCGAGCCGGAAACTCCCAGAGCCACCATAAGGAGCGCGGCGATCACCAGCGTACAAAGGGTGAGTCCGGATACTGGATTGTTCGAAGAGCCGATCATACCGG
Source organism: Candidatus Acidiferrales bacterium (assembly GCA_963709675.1). Classification (GTDB taxonomy): domain Bacteria; phylum Acidobacteriota; class Terriglobia; order Acidiferrales; family UBA7541; genus Acidiferrum. The sequence goes on along the minus strand of CAVPWW010000005.1, from coordinate 225,457 downwards.
TCAAGTTTCCGGACACGGCCGCAAAGAAGAACCCGATGACGACCATGACTCCAGCAGCGACCAGCGCGCCAATCAGCACCTTGGAACCAGAGAAAGTTCCAGCGCTGCCGATGAAGTAGCGATACAGAAGAACCATGGCCACGAAAACAACGCCCACTCCCGCGAAGACGGCTTTCGACGGCAGATCGCGATCGGTACGATCCGTGGCTGCGTGCACCGCTGCGGACTTTTTCAAGTCGGTGATAGCCCGGCCGATGCCAATGGCTAGTTGCTTGCGCATTTTAAATAGAGTATAGGTGGCACCGACGAGCATTCCACCCACCGCAATCGGGCGCACGATCGAGAAGTAAATCGCCCCAGCCAGCAACGTCCAAGAGAGTTGCTGTCCAGCCGGTTGCGCTGCCTGAATGTAGGGACCGACGGTGAACGTGAGCAACGGGACCAGCAAGCCCCACGCGAGCACTCCTCCTGCGAAGTTGAGCGATGCCAGCCGTATGCCGATGATGTAGCCCACGCCCAGATAGGCGGGGCTAATGTCCGGTGCCGCAAAAAAGGTTGCGCCACCGGTTACGGTGGAGGCTACATTCGGATTGGTGCTGGTGCGCAAGAGGAGTCTCTTGCCCAACGCGCTGATATTCATGCGGAATGTATTGTTGGGAGAGAACAAGTTGACGGCCCCCAGGAGAAACATGAACGCGCCAAAACCCATGTTGGCGAAGAGAATCTTCGCGGCCTTGGCACCCTGTTGCCCCGCCTTGTGAATCTCGGAAGCTGCTACGGACTCAGGAAAAGGTAGCTCCGGATCCTCGACCATGACGCGGCGCAACAGGGTCACGAACAAGATGCCCAGAGTTCCGCCGATCATCATCAAAGCGACCGCCTTCCAGTATTGGTCGCGCGTAAGCCCCGGCCACAGTCCGGCCATCACGAACGCAGGAATGGTGAACACGGCGCCGGCCGCCACCGATTCCCCGATGGAACCCACAGTTCGTGCGATGTTTTCCTCAAGAAGGGAGCCTTTCATGAGGCGCAACAGGGCCATGCCGATCACCGCCGCGGGATACGTTGCGGCGATCGTCATTCCCGCCTTTAGCCCAAGATAGGCGTTCGCCGAGCCCAGAACCGCGGTCATCACCAAGCCAATCAACAAGGCGCGGAGGGTAAACTCCTTCATTTCATGGTCTACCGGTACATACGGCTGGTGCTTCTTGGGACCTGGCAAACCGGTTGGCGCCGTGCTCATGCGGGAACCTCGCGACGTTCTTTCTATGGTTGTGGTGTTGAAAAGAAAGGGAACCTTAGCACGCAACTCGTTGTGTTTACAAGGACGGCGGCCAGAAGGGGTGAGAGTTTGCCACGACTGGCTATTTTCCCCGAAGGCACTTATCGAGCGTTGGTTTCCGCAATCTGGGCTCGGAGCTGTACGTAGGTCTCTCAACAAGTCTTAAATGAAGACACGATGGGATTGTAGATCCTTCATGCAGGCAAACTAATGCGCAGGACCCCCGGACTCTTTTGTGAGCCGGTCAAACCAAGCCGATGTCACTTTATTTGCGTGTTCAGGAGACAAGCCGAACATAAAAGCGCTGATCGCACTCCGCACACCAGTGCGGAAATAACCGGAAAGCCCGCGCCACATGGCGCTCGATTATTCCGCGAGCGCGGCATCTGTAAATCTCCCTGCCACCACAGTGTGGACAGATGCGCCTGTTAAAATTTCTCACTTTTGAAGATGGGGTGGAGGATGTGGGGAGAGAATTTGTAGCCATTTTAACGAACTCCTGATCGCCTTTCCTTGGACAGTATCAACGACACCCGGGGCGTAAACACAATTTTGAACTTGTCAGGCCTCCGCATGCAGTGCAAGGATCTCGCGCACCTCACGCATCGCGTGGAAGAGCGCTATTTCGATGTCAGGGGCTCGAAGCGGGCAACGTAGTACCTCGGCAGCTCCGAGCTTCAAAGCTTCCAGGCATTCTTCCCATTCTCCTGCGGACAGCACGACGATAAATCGATTCAGCCGGCGGGCGGTGCGCGCCTCAACGAGAAGTTCGCGATAGGAGCCATCCGGAAGGCGCTCTTCACAAAAGATGACAGCTTGAGGATGAGAGGAGAGAAATTCGAGCGCCTGTCCTACGGTCGAGGCGGAGAAGGTGTTGACGGGTAACCCTTCCAGGGTATGCAACAGGGTTCTTCGATTGTCGATCCGGCTGGAGACAATCAATATTTCGACTTCGTTTTCCATGGGAGTGCTTCTCCTCAACTACCTCCTGCAAACGGCCAGCCAGAGCCTTGTCAACTCAACTCACTTCCCTCCATGGGTAAAAGTGAGTTTTTGTGACGGGTATTCTGGAGACTTCTGGGGTGGTGAGCAATCAGGAGGAGAGTGTATTGAGCCCAGTATTTTTACGTATGGCCGGGCGAGCGAAAGGATATCGTTCCAGTACTGGTGTAACTTTTAGTACCCAACTGCCCATGCGAAGCGAGTTGGACAGGCGACTGCTATTCCTGTGTATTGGAGGCCTTCATTTAAAAGCCTACTGGAAGAACTGCGGCGATCCTAGGCCGTGCCGCAGAGATTACTTGTTGTCGTTCGGAGTCCAAGTCATGCCGCCATCGTTTGTCTCGAAGCTCTGCTTGTGAGACGCAGTCCAGACGGACGCGCGCTTGCCGTCCTGTGCGTACACTCCCGCCACATCCGCTTTTATCGGAGAAGCGAGTTTCTTCCAGTGCTTCCCCCGGTCAGTGGTGAGGAGTACGGTTCCTGCCCTTCCCACAATCCAGCAGACCTTGTCGGAAGGCGCAGAGCCCGCGGTCAGATCCGTGGTGACACCGCTCTTTTGCAACTCCCAAGTTCGGCTGCTGTCAAAACTGTATTCGATCTTTCCACCGGGCCACACCCGCCAGGCGTACTGGTCGATAGGAGTGACAATGATCACCCCGCCTTCCGGGAGGATGTCCGCGGAGGATTGCGATGCAATGTTGGTTGCCAGGTTTTCTGCAATCGCGTCGCGTGTGGCAGGCATTCCTAAAGCGCAAATAAACAAAACGCACACAAGAACAAAACGGTTCATCCAACCTCTCCTTTTTGATCTCCAAGACCCCACAATTGTATAAGCTCCTACGCAGAATCACACTGCGTTCGATCCAGGCCAAGTTGCCCAGCCGGGACCATTGTGGCCTTATGAACTCTTTAAGAGTCCTTGAAGATTTCCTTATTGGCAGTCCTTTATGATTTTTGAATCCTGTGGACAGCTTAACGAATTTCTCGCCGCTTTGCCGGTGGACGTAACAAGCGACAGCACGCCCATGAATCATGCCACCCTACTTGTGGTCGACGACGAGGCACAAATCCGCAGAGTCCTGCGAACCACGCTTTGCAATGCCGGCTATGACATTATCGAGGCGCAAAGTGGCCAAGAGGGTATCGAACTGGCCGTCCGACAGCGTCCCGACCTGATTCTCATGGACTTCAACATGCCGGATATGAGCGGGCCAGAAGCTTGCTGCAAGATTCGATTGTCCTTTGAAGGACCCATTATCATGCTGACAGTTCGCAACTCGGAACGAGACAAGATTGAGGCACTGGATTTTGGAGCGGACGATTATGTTGTAAAACCCTCCGCGATGGGAGAACTGTTGGCGCGCGTGCGAGCCGCGTTGCGACGCTCCTGTACGGACCAATCGCTTCCGAAAATCGAGACTCCAGAATTGAGCGTCGATCTCGAAAAGAGAACAATCGATGCTCAAGGGAACAGGGTGCACCTGACTCCCAGAGAGTTCGATGTGCTGCGTCTGCTCGTGATGCAGCAGGGGAAACCGCTCACTTATAAGCGAATCTTGCAGGCCGTGTGGGGACCGGATTATGGGGAAGAGACTGAGAATGTCCGCGTGGTGATCAACCAGATCCGGAAGAAAATTGAGAAAGATCCTGCGCGTCCTCGTTACATCCTGACCGAGCCGTGGTTGGGGTATAGGTTTCAGCTTCCAGGCGAGAGCCATGCAAGACCTGGTATCCGGCGTAAGTCGTGAGCCTTATTTGGTGGCAGGAACAGTGGCGAACTGAGGCCTGGTTTGAGTGGGGGGCGAGTTCCGCCGACAGCTCCCCTGCGGTGCGTTTCTGATTAGCTCCTTAACGATCGCCGCCGTTCACAGCGCAGCGCTTGATGCCCTCTGCTTAGTCCACAACCAGTCAGGCTGTCTGAACTCTTCTCAAGAAATTCCCAAGGCCAAGAATGGGCAATTGGACGTAATGGAACTGACACAATCAAAATTGCGGGTAAGTCACTTTTTGACCGTTGGGAAGTAATGACGAGTGCGTTGATCTATGACGGAACGCGTTAAAGAAGTAATGTCGGGACCAGTTCAAAAATATCCCTGTGCGCACCGCGAAGTTTCGTTACACTGCTGCTGAGAAGGGCCTGTGGATCTCTCCAGCGCAACCCAATATCTGTTGTTCCTGGCCATTGTCACTGCTCTTGTGAAGCCATTGGGTGGGTACATGGAGCGGGTCTTTTCCAAGAAGCACACGTTCCTTGATCGATTATGCCTTCCCGTGGAGCGGCTCATTTATCGCATCAGTGCGGTTGATCCGGATGTGGAAATGGCCGGTAAGGAGTATGCGTTATGTTTCGTCCTGTTTGGATTTGTCGGCACCCTACTGTTGTACGCCATGCTAAGAACGCAGCAATTTCTTCCCTGGTTCTTCCCGCAATACTTCACGACGCCGATGTCAGCCGACCTGGCTCTGAATACGGCGATCAGTTTTTCAACGACAACGACATGGCAGGCCTACTCTGGCGAGAACACCATGAGTTATTTCAGCCAGATGGTGGGGCTGTGCGCGCAGAATTTCCTTGCAGGCGCAGCAGGGTTAGCAGTGGGTATCGCGTTTATTCGAGGCCTTGCCAGGCAACTGTCGGGCACCCTGGGGAATTTTTGGGTTGATCTGACACGCGCGTCGCTCAGGGTCCTGCTGCCCGGAGCATTCCTGGGCGCTTTGCTGCTTGTCTGGCAAGGGGTTCCAATCAACTTCCACCACTATGCAGTCGCCACAACCATCGAAGGTGCCAAACAGGTGATTCCGCAGGGTCCGATAGCTGCGCTGGAATTCATCAAGAATCTAGGCACGAATGGCGGCGGCTATTTTAATGCGAATGGAGCTCATCCATATGAGAATCCCACGCCGCTTACCAACTTCCTGGAAATGTTGGCAATCGTGCTGTTACCCGCGGCACTGACGAACACCTTTGGCAGGATGGTTGGGCAACCGCGGCAGGGATGGCTTTTTTATTGCGTGATGGTATTTTTTTTCTCCGGTGGATTGCTTTTCGTACATCAGCTTGAACAGAAGGGGAATTCGCGGCTTGCTAGGGTGGATTTCCGAAGCAGTTCGATGCAATCGGGTGGGAACATGGAGGGGAAAGAAGTGCGCTTCGGCATCGCTGGCTCGACGCTGACAGCCGTGGTGACCTCCAACACAGCAACGGGCTCTTACAACTCCGTGCATGATAGCTACACGCCACTCGGCGGCATGGTTTTGTTGGTGAACTTGCTGCTGGGAGAGCTTGTATTCGGAGGGCTGGGGACGGGCCTTTACAGCATGGTCATGACCGCTGCAATCGCCGTATTCCTGGCAGGACTCATGGTCGGGCGCACGCCGGAATACTTAGGAAAGAAAATAGGGCCGGCTGAGAATAAAGCAATCATGCTGTTTGCGTTAGCCGCGCCACTCTTTGTCCTCCCACTTACGGCCATTGCGGTAAGCACCAGAGTCGGACTCTCCGGTCTGACCACTAACACTGGCCCACACGGTTTTTCCGAGATTCTCTTTGCCTATGCTTCCTGCTTTGGCAACAATGGACAAGCCTTCGCCGGTTTAAACGCCAATACTCCCTTTTACAATCTCTCCACAGCACTGGCAATGATGGCGGGAAGATTCGCCTTGGCCGTTCCCGCATTGGCATTCGCCGCTCTGTTCGCGCGGCAGAGGATTACTCCTTCTTCGTCCGGGACACTACCGACGCATTCCTTTTTATTCGGTGTGCTCCTCACGGCCTGCTTGATCATCATGGTGGCTCTGAGCTATCTCCCTGCCTTGGCGCTCGGTCCCATCCTCGAACGTTTGCTCTTCGGAACCTAGCGAGCAGTAGGAACAACGAGACTCACCAAGTTTCCGTAGTGTCCCTAAGACGCGAGATGAATGTACAATGGGACTGCTTTCCCGAGCACAAATGAACTCCCCCCTTTGTACCACGGAGCCCACCATGATGCCTGCACTTGCGAATTTGGAGCCTAAACAGCTATGGAAGCACTTTGACAGATTAGCGTCTATCCCTCGCGCCTCGACAAAAGAAGCCGCCGCGCGAGACTACGTCCGCGGAGTGGCCACGCAGTCAGGCCTGGAAGCGATTCAAGACTCTGTGGGCAACCTCATTGTGCGCAAGCCGGCGCGACCCGGCCGCGAGGGGGCGCCAATTACCCTCTTACAGGGCCACCTCGACATGGTTTGCGAGAAAAACGAGACAACCGTTCATAACTTCGATAAGGACCCCATCAAGGTTGTCAAAGACGGCGACTGGCTGAAGGCCGATGGCACCACCCTCGGCGCCGATAATGGTGTCGGGGTGGCCGGCGCACTCGCCGTAATGGAAAGCAAAGACATTCCCCACGGTCCGCTCGAATTCGCTTTCACCATAGATGAGGAGACTGGTCTCACCGGCGCTTCGTTATTCCAGCCAGGATTGCTGAAGTCCAAATACTTCCTGAACCTCGACACGGAGGAGGAAGGCAATCTGTGTATCGGTTGCGCCGGCGGCGTGAACACCACGGTTCGCCGCAAGGTCAAGCTTGTTCCAGCGGCCGCTGGATCCGCGTGGCGCATCAAGGTGACCGGCCTGCACGGCGGGCACTCTGGCGTCGATATCCACCAAGGGCGCGGAAACGCCCTGCGGATCATGGGTGGAGTCCTTCAGGACTTGTTGGAGCGCCTTCCGATTCAAATCGCGCAGGTCAACGGCGGAAGCGCGCACAACGCCATTCCTCGCGAAGCCGTGGCCGTGGTTGCGTTAGACGCATCTCGGGAGGGTGAACTGAAATCGCTTGTTGCCGCCGCGGAAGCCGCAAACAAAACGGATTTGGGTGCATTCGATCCCGGCCTGCAGATTGTTGTAGAAAAAACGGAACGTCCGGCAATGGTTATGGACGTCACCGACGCGAAAAGCACCGCGGCTCTTCTAAGCACTATGCCGCACGGTATTTTGGCGATGAGCCCCGATGTACCCGGGTTGGTCCAGACCTCAACGAATCTGGCGACCGTCAACACCAAGGGAGATGTGGTCGAAATCATCACCAGCCAACGCAGCGCGATTGTCGCTAGCAAACAAGCCGCCGCGCGCATGGTTGCCACCGTTTCCCGTTTGGCGGGTTTCGACGTCGAGCACGGGGGCAGCTACCCCGGCTGGAAGCCTGAACCGAACAATGATCTAGTGCGCAAGCTTCAGGAAGTGCATCAGAAACTTTTCGGCCACCCGGCAAAGCTGATCGCCATGCACGCCGGCCTGGAATGCGGGGTCATTGGTGAAAAATATCCCGGGATGCAACTGATATCGTTTGGCCCAACCATCGTGAATCCGCACAGCCCCAACGAGCGGGTGCAGATTTCCAGCGTGGAACATTTCTGGAACTATCTAAAGCTCGTGCTGGAAAGTATATAAGGGCGTCTGAGCGGCGAGCTGCTGACAGGTTTTGTTGCTAGGATGGCCGTCCAAGTTCGGTCCAAAGGCGTGGGAAATAGTGCGCAGACGCTCTCAATTCGACTAAATTACTCTTTTGACGGCGCGCCTTTCTCCGCCGTACACTTTGGCTATGGGTACAAGGTTCGGGGCGCCCCGCATCAACTTCGATTGGCGAAGCTTCATCACTCCCGCGGTCAAGTTGCTGGTCCTAATCTGTGCGGGTGTTTTCCTCTTCCAGACGCTATTTGAGGTCTTTTTCGGAAAACTCGCCGCGTATCGTTGGATAACCATGTGGTTTGGCCTGGTTCCCAGCGGGGTGATTCCCGGCTTCCGCATCTGGCAACCGGTAACCTACCTGTTCCTTCACGGGGGCCTGTGGCATCTCCTCATCAATATGCTCATGCTTTGGATGTTCGGCCGTGAATTGGAGCTGGTCTGGGGCAAGAGAAAGTTTCTCAATTACTTTTTTCTGTGCGGAGTTGGGGCTGGCTTGATTACCGTCCTCGTGAAACTTGTCCCGCTGTTCTGGGGGCGCCAGCCTTCGGATGTTCCCACCATCGGTGCATCCGGAGCAATCTTCGGCATTCTCATCGCCAACGCCATTCTGTTTCCCGACCGGCAGATCTGGCTGTTTCCTTTGCCCATCATGATTCCCATGCGGCCATTTGTTGCGGTCATGGCGGCCATCGAGTTCTTCGGCACTCTGGGCTCTTCGGGTGACGGTGTGAGCCACTTCTGTCATCTGGGTGGCATGCTGATCGGCTGGCTGTATCTCCGCCGTGGATCTTTCCTCTTCCGCGTGCGTAACGAAATGGCGGACTGGAAGTATCAACGCAATCGAAAACGCTTCGAAGTGTACATGAAGAAAAACAAGAATGACCCGCCTTCGCGCCCTGATCACTGGGTCAACTGACCCTCGCTCGGCGAGAGGCCTACTTTCTTCATACTCGCTGCTTCGTTCCAGTGGATGGCTGTGTGTTGCTCGACGATGCGCACTGCGCTGACGCAATTTTCAAAGTGGCAGGACTAGCACCATGTCGCAGAGACAAAGTTACTGCGGATGCGACGGGTCGGATCGGAATATTTCCACTGGTCGGCTTAGCGTTCGCTGAGAGCGTTGATGCAGCGGAGAAGCTTGCGGCCAGATCCCCCACGCCGGTAAAGATTCCGCGAGCAATCACGTCGCGCCCGACCTTGAAAAACCAAATCTCGACTTGATTCGGCCACGACGGATACGTCGGCGTGAAGTGGAGATGCAACGTTCGGATGCGCCGCCAGAAAATCGCGAACCACCTGACTCTTGTGCACCGACAGATTGTCCAGAATGATGTGGACCTCCCGCGCCGGCGCCTGTTCGACCACCTCTGTGAGGCCCGGCAGCGAAACGCGACTGAGAAATCGCGACCAGTTCGTCTCGTTGGGAAGCGTCGAGGATCAACTCAGAGGAAATAGCCACGCTGATATTGACGCATCTCAGCTAGTAACGTTTACTCTGCGACATGCCAATAGTGGGATCTGAAGGGGTCAGCTAGCACTGCCGATCACGTGAAACTTCATGAAGTTCGTCGTTCCCCGGATCCCCATCGGCATCCCTGCCACGATTCCAATCACGTCGCCCCTTTTCACCAGGCGTTCCTCCACAAGCCGCTTCTCCGCGATGGATGCCAACCCATCGATCTTCTTGATGTCCACGATGCTTCGCGGGGTCACGCCCCATAATAGGGCCATCCTGCGGCGCGTCGCCGCTTCCGGCGAAAACGCAACGATGGGCACCAGCGGGCGGTAGCGCGAGACCAGCCGGGCGGTAAATCCGCTGTGGGTGAAGACAGCGATCAGTTTCATGTGCAATTCCCGCGACGCATGGCACACCAGCTCCGCCACTGTCTCCGCTACCTTTAATCTTTCTGTTGCCACCGGCCGCGGGAATTCGTGAATGCTGGCTTCCGCTTCTTCGATGATCCGCGCCATCATTCCCACGGTTTCGACCGGATATTTGCCCGTAGCCGTTTCTGCGCTCAGCATGACTGCGTCCGAACCGTCAAAAATCGCGTTGGCCACATCGGAAGCCTCGGCGCGGGTGGGCCGTGGATTCTCGGTCATAGATTCCAGCATCTGCGTCGCCGTGATAACCGGACGCCTGCACTCACGGGCTCGCGCGATGATATTCTTCTGGACCACGGGCACGCGTTCGGGATTCATTTCGACGCCCAAATCACCGCGGGCCACCATCACACCATCCGAAATGCGCAGAATTTCATCGAGGTTCTCGATGGCTTCCGGCTTTTCCAGCTTGGCGATCACCGGCGTATCTTTTCTCGCGCGTTTTACTAATGATTTTGCAATTGCAACGTCTTCCGCACGCCTCACGAAGCTTACCGCGATGTAGTCGGCCCCTCGCGAAAGTGCAAAACGCAGATCCGCACGGTCCTTGTCCGTCATTGCCGGCACGTGCAGCTGCACGCCAGGCAAATTGATCCCCTTGTGCTCGCCAAGAAGTCCCCCGTTCACTACCTGGCAGATCACTTCGGAACGGTTGGTACTTTCGACCCGCAATTCAATTAAGCCGTCGCTTAGGAGGATTCGGTCACCTCGCTTCACTTCGCGTGGCATAGGATGAAAGGTCGTGTTCACCCGCGTCGAATCGCCCAGGACCTTGGCGGTGGTGATGACAAATTTCTGTCCCATGCGAAGCAGCACGCTACCGCCCCCCGCCAGCGCGCCGGTGCGGATTTTGGGGCCTTGCAAATCCGCCAGGATGGCAATCGGCTTTTTCAGCTCCATAGCGGCTTCGCGCAGCATGGAGATGCTCTGGGCGTGCTCTTCGTGGGTTCCGTGCGAGAAATTGAGCCGCGCCACATCCATCCCCGCTCGCAACAACCTGCGGATCATGCGCGGGGATCGCGTGACGGGACCGATAGTACAGACGATTTTGGAATGCCGGGAAATCATCCGTGCCTCTTCCCTGTATATTTTGTCTCTTCCCTTTGGATAAGAGAAGTTCAGATTAATGGTTAATGGTAGACCGAAAATTCCGTGACGATGCGGGTAATCAGATCCACTCCTTTGGCAAACGAAGCCAGCGGAAGTCTCTCGTCGTCTCCATGCACCCTGCTGTCGTCTTCTTCCGTCAGCGGAAACGGCCTCAAACCGTAAGCCTGAACGCTGTGAAGGCGCAATTGCGCCGAATCTGTTGCTCCGGTGGAGAGCAATGGCAGAACCGGTGCGCCGCCGAATTCCTTGGCGGACAATTTCGTGATCAGAGCATAGAAGTCAGTTTCGATCGACGAATTGGGCGCGGCAAGCCCTCCATCCTGCATCACTTCGAGTTTCACCGAGGGGTCATTCACCAATTTGTTCAAATCGTTCAGCAGCACATCGATGGTGTCGCCGGGGAGCAACCGCACATTCAACACCGCGCGCGCTTCCGAAGGGATCACGTTCGATCGAACTCCGGCCTGCAGCATGGTTGGGGCGATCGTGTCTCGCATCATGGAATTCCACATGGGATTCATGTCGGAGAGCACCCGTTGCGCGTGGTCGCCGCGGTCCGGTGTGTCGATCACCCTCATCCACTTGGCCGTGTCATCATCCTCGATGGCCGACAAGCCTTCAAAATAGCGCCTTACGATGGAGGTCAAGTGCACCTGGGCAGTATAATTTCCGATCTTCTCTACGGCTGCCGCCAGGTGCACCACGGGATTCTCCTTCGTGGGCATCGAGGCGTGGCCACCCTTCCCCTTGGCCGTCACCAAGACATTCACGGAAACTTTTTCGGCCACTTGAACCCCGACGTACTGCACTTTTCCGTTCTTCAGTACGACTTTTCCGCCTTCATTAATGGCAAAGCCCGCGGCCAGCTTGTCCCAATATTTGGCGATCAGCATTTTCAAGCTGGCGTCTCCAAACTGTTCTTCATCGGCAGTCGCCAGGAAAATCACGTCGCGTTCCAGATGTACGTTCCCGCGCTTCAGGGCAATGAACGCCGCCAAGTTCGCCGCCAACATGCTTTTGTCGTCGATCGAGCCGCGGCCGTAGAGGTAGCCGTCCTTGATTACTGCGCCAAACGGGTCCACCGACCATTTGTTCCGCTCCACTCCGACGACATCCATGTGCGCGACCAAGAGCAGCGCCTTGGAGGGGTCCGGGACCACGCTGCTGCGCAAACGCGCCACCACTGCGCTCCGCCCCGGCGTCAAATCCAGCACCTCGGGATTGATTCCTTCCTTGGTCAAAATCCCGGCAACGTACTTTGCCGCTTGCTGCTCGTTCCCCGGCGGGTTGGTCGTGTTGATCTTCATCAGCTCAACCAGCCAGTCTTGCGCTTCGCGCGCCAGCGCCGAGGTATCCCCCACCAGCGAGGGGCTCTCCGGTATGCCCATTGCCGGCGGACTCTGCCGGATTTGTGCGCGCAGAGGCGCGCAAAAGCAAAGCGCGATTGCACACGGGAATGCGAAGCTCCAGCGCTGCCATCTCACGAAGTCACCCTCCAGTCTGAATCTGTTTTGCACCAGCTAAATTCCATACTAACATGCGGTTTTGCACCTTCCCGTGGGGGGCCTGTCGCGCGCGTGCCCAATGTGCACCCGCGCGGAGTGCTGGGGCGGACGACGCGGGGTACAGTACCCGCATCTAAGTTAGAACGCATCTTATCGAAAGAAGCATTGGGGGATGGAAATGGAATCTCGTGTAGTCTCTGTCTCGTTTAAGTTTGGTGCGATTGTCGCCTTATGCTTATTTCTCTCAGCTTCTACCCCGGGGCAGGCCCCCGAAGGCCCTCAAGGCGCTCCGCCGGCACAGTCCAACCCCGCACCCACGACACCCTCTCCCCAGGCTCCTCCTCAACAGAAACTCCCGGAGGCGGGTGCCACCATCGCAGTTGAGGTGCCGGTTGTCACTCTGGACGTGATTGCCACCACACAACACGGCGATCTTCTTACCGGCCTCAAGAAAGAAAATTTTCGCGTCCTCGAAGACGGCCAACCTCAGACCATCACCAACGCCGGTCCTTCGGATGCGCCTATCACCATGGTGATCTTGATGGAGTTCAGCGCGCGCTACTCCGGCTGGTTCTCTTACCAGGCCAAATACTGGGCCGACGCGCTTTTTCCCAATCTCAAACAAAAAGACTGGATTGCCCTAGTCACTTTTGATATGAAACCGCGCACGGAAGTGGATTTCACCCAGAATAAGGACGAGGTGCGCCGAGCTCTGTATAGCTTGTATTTCCCAGGGTTCAGCGAGTCCAATATTTTTGACGCCTTGCTCGATACCGTGGACCGGCTGAAGGATGTAAAGGGCAAAAAGTCAGTTCTGGTGCTGGCCAGCGGGGTGGATACTTTCTCGAAGCACACCCTCGATCAAACGTTAAAGGCGCTTCGCGGGACGGACGTCACCATTTTCGCGGTGGGCGTCGACAAGCCTCTGATGAACTGGCTGGAATTGCAGGGCCATTTGGGCGGCATGCGCGAGATAAATTACCTTCAAGCAGAAAATCAATTGAAGACCTTCGCCTCGATGTCCGGCGGCTTTGCGTGGTTCCCGCAATTTGATGGCGAGCTTCCAGGGGTAATGCGTGAAGTCACGGAATTCCTTCGCCACCAGTACAGCATTACCTACACACCGACCAATCACGCTGCCGACGGCAAATACCGCAAAATCAAAGTGGAATTGGTTGCCCCCGACGGCAGCCCGCTGACCGTCACCGACCAGAAGGGCAAAAAACAAAAATGGGTAGTCTACGCCAAGGAAGGCTACACGGCTCCTAAAGGCGGCGTCGGCGACTGATGTGCCCGGAAGTCCTGTCTGCGCGGATAGCGAATGAGCGTTAACTCTTCCGCAGAATGCGCAAGTCTTTCCCCGTCATGTCCTTGGGCGCAGGCTCGCCCAGTATGCCGAGCATTGTAGGTGCGATGTCGCGCAGCGCGCCGCCTGGCGCCAGATTCAGTTGCTCATTATCTGACACGCAAAGGAACGGAACTGGGTTGGTGGTGTGATATGTATGTGCGCCGCCGGTTACCGGATCAATCATGGTCTCTGCGTTGCCATGATCAGCGGTGATGATCCACGAACCGCCGCGCGGCTTAAGCGCCTGGTAGATGCGCGCGAGTCCGGCGTCCACCGCTTCCACCGCTTGAATCGCCGCTTCGAGCTTGCCGGAGTGTCCCACCATGTCTGCATTCGCATAGTTCATGATAATGGCATCAAATTCGCCTTTCTCAATCGCGTTCACCACCGTATCGGTGATGCCTGCCGCGGACATTTCCGGCTTCAGATCGTAAGTGGCCACTTTGGGAGACGGCACCAGAATGCGCTCTTCTCCGCCGAACGGCTTTTCGACACCGCCATTGAAAAAATAAGTAACATGGGCATATTTCTCCGTCTCGGCGCAACGAAGATTTTTGTACTGCAGCTCCTGAAACACTTGCGCCAGAATATGCTCCAGCTTTTCCGGCTGGATGACGCACTTCAACCAGGGCCAGTTCTTGTCGTACTTCGTCATTCCCACAAAAAAGAGGTTTTTGGGCCGCTTCGGATCGGCGAATTTATCGAAGTTCGGCGCTTCCAGGGCAAAGGTCATCTGCCGTGCGCGGTCGGCGCGGAAATTGAAGAAGATCACCGCGTCATCGTCGCGAATCAACCCCACAGGCTCTGCAGATGGTCCCTTTCCACGGGTGATCACAACGGGCTTTACGAATTCGTCGGTGACACCCTGCTCGTAGCTCGCTTGCAGCGCCGCAACAGCATCATCGCTCCGTGTTTCCGCTTCACCGTGGACCAGCGCGTTGTAGGCCAACTGGACGCGCTCCCACCGATTATCGCGGTCCATGGCGTAATAACGGCCCACGATCGTAGCGATCTCGCCGACGCCAAGTTCGCGCATCTTTTGTTGCAATTTGCGCACGAAATCACGGCCACTGTTGGGTGGCGTGTCTCGGCCGTCCATGAAGCAGTGCACAAACACTTTCTGCACTTTTTCGCGCTGGGCCATCTCGAGCAGGGCAAACATGTGATTGAGGTGCGAGTGCACGCCGCCATCGCTCAGCAAGCCCAGAAGATGCAGTTGCCGCTGACGGCCGCGTTGCATGGCCTCCTGGAATAGCGCCACCTGGTCCAGTTGCTTGTTGAGGATCATCAGATCGATGCGAGTAATGTCCATGTGTACGATGCGCCCCGCACCGATATTCATGTGGCCCACTTCGCTGTTGCCCATCTGTCCTTCGGGCAAGCCGACGTAGGGCCCGGAAGTCTGGATCAGCGTGTTCGGGAATTTCCGCAGCAACTCGTCATAGGTAGGCTTGCGCGCGAGCGCAATGGCGTTCCCTTTGGTTTCGGCACGATAGCCCCATCCATCCAACACAGTAAGTACAATTGGTTTCGGTCGCTTTGCCATGGTTCTCTTTGTTATCAGATCCTTTTCAAGAATTGAATCACGCGTACAGCGAAGGAGCGTTCGCTAAGTTATGCAGAAAATCATCTGATGGCAAACTCACGCAGTGCGGTCAGCAGGCGCTCCACTTCGTCCAGCGTGTTGTAATGTACCAATCCGATACGCAGCATGCCGCCTTGCGATTCCACGCCCAACCGCTCCGTCAGGTTCAGGGCGTAGTAGTTGCCGTCCCAGGTGAAGATGCCGCGCTCGCCGAGAAAGGCCGCGATGATTGTGGGATGGTGATTCCCAATCCGCAGGGACAATGTCGAACAGCGCTCCTCAAATCGGCTGGGATCAGTGATGCCATAAATGCGCACACCCGAGATGGACTGCAAGCCCTCGATCAACCGGGAGACTAGGCGCCGCTCGTAGGCCACCGTCGTACGATATGCTGCAGCCAGCGCCTCTCGTCGTGTGACAACGGACGGGTCGCTGTGCCTCCCGAGTTCCGCGATGTACTCTACCGCCGCGCCAATTCCAGCAATCAATTCGTGGACTTGCGTCCCGGCTTCCCAACGTTCCGGGATCTGATCGGTGCACGGCCGCACTTTATACGGCCGGAAGCTCTGCAGGTGCCGCCGTTTTCCGTAGAGCGTTCCCATGTGCGGTCCAAAAAATTTGTAAGGCGAGCACACCAGAAAATCGCAATTGAGATGCTTCACGTCAATCAGGCCATGCGGCGCAAAGTGTACCGCGTCGATGTACACCAAGGCGCCCGCTGCGTGCGCCAGCCGAGTGATTTCGGCAACCGGATTGATGGTGCCCACGGCATTCGATGCGTATCCCACGGCAACCAGCTTGGTCTTCTCGTTCAGCTTGCTCTTCAGATCATCCAGGTTCAGCGTGCAATCGTCTTCGCGAATGTCCACCTGCCGGATGACCACACCTTTTTCTTCCAGAGCCTTCCAAGGAGAAAAGTTGGCATCGTGGTCCAGCGTGGTCAGCACGATTTCATCGCCGGCGTTCCATTCGCGGCCAATCGCCCGCGAAACCGAAAACGTAATCGTAGTCATATTTTGACCGAAAACCACTTCGTCGCGCTCGCAATGGAAAAAATCCGCCATCGCCGCGCGCGCGGTGTTCAACATTTCGTCCGTGCGCCTGCTGGTCAGGAACACGCCGCAGGTGTTGGCATTCGCACCCATCAGATAGTTCTGAATCACGTGCATTACCTGGGTGGGCACCTGGGTGCCCGCAGGCCCGTCCAGGAACGCCGCGGGTTGTCCATTTACTTGAGTTTGCAGCGATGGAAATTGCGACCGAACCCAGTCAATATCCAGTGCATTCGCAGCGCTTCGATCCAATCCGGGTGTGCTCATAGCTCCAGTGTTCTCGCAAAAACAAATTTCCTAAGCCAGTCCAGTTTCTCATAGACAGGCCGCGCGATGTATCCTCGAAATGAGTGGATTCATTCTGACGAAGGGGGTCTCGGGAGAGGCTATGCAATTCACACGTTTGGGGAACACCGGGTTGGTGGTTTCGCGCTTGGCCTTCGGCAACATGACGTTTGGGAGCGACTCGCGGTTCCCAACCGTCGCCAAGGTGGATTTGGACACGGCGCGGGCCATGATTCATCGGGCATTCAACGCGGGGGTGAATTTCTTTGATACCGCGGATGGCTACTCGAATGGCGAAGCAGAAAAATATTTGGGCGAATTTCTCGGCGAAAAGAGGAAGGAGGCCGTCGTGGCCACCAAGGTTGGTTTTCGCTCGGGTAAGCCGATGACCCAGGCAGGGCTATCTCGCCGGCACATCTTTGAGTCTTGTGAAGCCAGCCTGAAGAAACTTAATACCGATTGGATTGATTTGTACATCGTGCACAGGGTGGATGCCTATACTCCGGTCGAGGAGACCCTGGAGGCGTTGAACGACCTCGTGCGTTCCGGAAAAGTCCGCTACATCGGATTTTCCAATTGGCCCGCGTGGCGAGCGGCGATGGCGCTCACGATCCAGGGCGAACGCGGGTGGGCGCAGTTCACCAGCGGCCAAATGTATTATTCGCTGCTCGGCCGCGATCTCGAACAGGAATTTGTTCCTTTCCTGCGGGCCACGGGAACGGGCATGACCGTGTGGAGTCCTTTGGCAGGGGGCTTTCTCAGCGGCAAATACACGCCTGAGACCCTGCAAGCGAAAGAAAACAGGCTTTCGGGCGTTAACTTTCTTCCGATTGACAAGGAGTTAGGCTTCCGGCTCGTAGAAGAGATACGCAAGATTGCGGACGCTCACGGAGCGAGCGTAGCGCAGATCGCATTGGCCTGGTTGCTGGCAAAACCGTACGTCACGAGCGTGATCATGGGCGCCTCCAAAATGTCGCAACTGGAGGACAATTTGAAAGCGACCGAGGTCCAATGGAGGGAAGCGGAACTGGCCAAATTGGATGAATTGACCGCCATACCGCCAACTTATCCAAACTGGTTCAACGAAATGACGACGGACCCAGAACACAAACGAATCCTCGGGCCTGCGTGATACCATCGTCGAAGCTGTAACCCCACTCATGCCGAAATGGCGCCGGCTATCAACTCCGCGCCGTGTTTTACCGTTGAGGTTTCCATGCCGGAACTGTTGCCTGTCACCGAGCGCACGCGCGTAGTCCGCGAAGCGAATCGCGCGGTGTATGATCGTGAAGCAATTAACAAAATTTTGGACGAGAGCTTCGTTTGCCATGTGGGCTTTGCGGCCGAGGGCCAGCCCTTCGTGATTCCCACCATGTTCGCGCGTGTGGGCGACCATCTGTACTTTCACGGGTCGGCCGCCAGCCGCATGCTCCGCGGCCTCAGCTCCGGATTGCCGGTGTGCATCACGGTGACGCTGCTCGATGGCCTTGTGCTTGCCCGTTCCGTCTTCAATCACTCCATGAACTACCGCTCTGTCGTTGCACTTGGACATGCCACGCCGATCGACGATCCCGCGGAAAAACTTCGCGCACTGCAGGCGTTCACGGAAAAGCTGATTCCCGGCCGCTGGGATGATGCGCGCCAACCCTCCGAAAAGGAATTAAGAGCGACGAATATTCTGAAACTCCCTCTCACGGAAGCTTCCGCAAAAGTCCGCACCGGGGGCGTGGAAGATGATGCCGAAGACTATTCGTTCCCCGTTTGGGCGGGAGTCATCCCCCTCCGGCTGATCGCCGATGCACCCGTTCGTGATGATCGCTGCGACAGTGCAATTCCGACTCCGCCCTACGTCGCGAACTTCATGAGGTGAGCGATGAATGAGTTCACTCCTGCCACGATCAAACCCATTGTCCATTTCAGCGCCCTCGAGGCATTGGATATCCGCGTGGGCACCATTGAGCGAGTCGAACAGGTGCCTCGCTCGGAAAAACTCATGCGCCTGATCGTGAATTTTGGCGATCATTCCCGCACCATCCTGGCGGGCATTCGCAAAGAACGCGAAAATCCACAAGAAATCGCGGGAACACAGGCTTTGTTTGTCGTCAATCTGGAACCGCGAAAAATGGCAGGTGAACTTTCCGAGGGCATGCTTTTTGATTTAGGCTACGCGGACGGCATCAGGCCGGTGCTGGCGATGCCAGAGCGCCCAGTCCCCAACGGTGCGCGCGCCGGTTAATTTCCAAGCAGCTTTCAGACTTGCACCGCGCGGAGAAAATCGGCTAGCAAGCCATACGCGGTCGCTTCCAGACCGGGGTTGTGCTCCACAATCGAAAGTCCAAACACATCCATCTCGAAGCGGATCGCCGAACTTGTCCCCTCCAAGCCCGCCATCGGATCCGAAAGGAGGAGCAATTCCGGTGCCACGCGGCAATCCACACCATCACCACGGCGTTCCGCGCGGCAGACCAGCTTGTAGCGCATCCCCGCGGCCCTCACCGAGCGAATCTTCTCTTCCGTCAATTCGCGAATGCCTGTGCGCTGCACGTGGTCAATGTGCGTCGGCACGCCCATCAGCACGGTTGTGATCGCGGCCACTTTCACGGCGGAGTCCCATCCATCCAAATCCTGCGTTGGATCGGTCTCCGCAATTCCCATGGCCTGCGCGCGCCTCACTGCTTCGTCAAACGACCTGCCACGTTCCACTTCTGTAAGAACAACGTTGCTGGTCGAATTCAGCACGCCGGAAAAGCCGCGTAACTCCATGGCAGGAAGGCCTCGCGAGAACAGCGAGAAAATCGGAACTCCATCCATCACTGTGGATTCAAAGAGAAATTGGCGTTTCTTTTCTTTTGCCAGCGTGGTCAGTTCGCGGTAGCCGTGCACAATCGGCCCTTTATTTGCCGTGATCGCGTGCGCGCCCGATTCCAGTGCCGCAACCAGATGCTCGATGGCCGGCTGCCCTGTGGGAGCGTTCAGGGAGGTCACCTCGAAAAGCACATCCACTTTGCCGTGTTCCAGCCATTCGCGCACATTCCGCGCGATCGGGACCTCATTCGGGAAGTGCCCCGCCAAGGCGGCCAGCGGATTCATGCCATCCGGTTCGGAAATCCAGCCAATGCGACGCGAGGCCACACCCGTCAGCCGCCAGCGGACATCGTATTTGCGGCGGAGTTCCGTCTCTTTCGAGATCAGCATCCGCAGAAAAACACGCGCGACGTTGCCGAATCCCACTAGTGCCAAGTTATACGAAGGAATTGCCGTCTCTCCTGCGCTCGAAATGATAATTCATCGAAGGTTGCGCGCGAATGAACAAACCGACACGGCCGTCCGGTGACTCGTTTACGGACTGCAGCTACTTCGCGACTGCCGACAATTTTGCCGCCGCAGTATTGATCAAAGCCGATTCGTTCTCCAGCACTTGTGCCACGCGGGCGGCGGCCTGTTCCGCTTCCTTCCATTTTTTCTGTTCCAGATTTTCGCGCACGGCCGGAATGGCTTTTGCCGCATAGCCGGTGTACGCGCCCGGGGCATAGAGTTCGTGCTTATACCAGAAGCGCCCGGGGAGGCCTTCCGGAGTCGTCAACTTCCTCTCGCTCTGGATCAGAAGTTCATTCACCCCCTGCAAGGAGGCGCTCGCCAGGGCCGCGCCGCCATTCGCGCCAACGTGTTCCAACACTTTCTGGTACTCGGCCGAGCTGTGCGTAAGGTCTTCCACGGCATTGTCCAGCGGGGCAAAGTTCAAATGCGGGGGTACCTCTTCTGTTTTCGGCGTCACCCAGGTTTCCCTCGGATCCGCTGTCGCTTCGTAGAGGCCTTCCGCAATCTTCTGATTCTTTTCCTGGATTTCGTCGCGTTGCTGCCCCGCGAATTTCTCCACCTCTTTGACATACATCTTCACGTCGTCGGCAAAATCCGCAAATTGAAAAGGCAGAAGATCAGCGTCGGCCATACGCATCATGGCCGTACCACCGGTTTGGCAAAGCGCGCGGCTGTAGACGAAATCGTAGTCGCTAAAGTGCGTGTACCAGTAGAAATCATCGTAGATGGAATGGTAGATCCCGCCGTGATCTTCTCCGCCATATCCGATGCCAAGGGAAGCGATCCCCGCAAAATTGATGAAAGGAGCATGGTCCGAGCCGCCGCCCAGCATGTCCAGGCGCATATCATGGCGCTCCAGGAGCTCGCGGCGTTCCTCGGCCGAAGTTGCGTCCGCGATTCCCCGCATCTGCGCGCGCTTCCAGACGGAAAGCTTGGTCTCCGGATCCTGAATGTCGCGTGCCACATCATTGATGAAATGTTCGAGCGTGTGAGAACCTTCCAACTCCAGATAGCCGCGGCTGTTGCTGTCCGAATTGATGTACATCACCGCGTGCTTGCGGAGTTCGTCGACATGCGTTTCAACCCACTCGGTCGACCCCAGTAGTCCCGGCTCCTCACCATCCCAAGCGCAGTAAATCAGGGTGCGTTTGGGCTTCCATCCCTGCTTCAGCAGTTCTCCCATGGACCGCGCTTCTTCCAGCACCGTCACCATTCCAGAGATGGGATCCTCCGCGCCGTTCACCCATGCGTCGTGGTGGTTTCCGCGAATTACCCACTCGTCGGGGTACGTTGAGCCGGGAATTTTCGCGATCACGTCGTACAGCGGCTTCATGTCCCAATTGGAGAAAACTTTCAGATGCACTTTCGCGGGACCCGGCCCGAGCCGATACGTGATCGGAAGCCCTCCGCGCCAATCGCGTGGTGCTACCGGGCCGCCGATAGCGGCAAGGAGGGGCTCCGCATCGGCATACGAAACCGGCAGAACTGGAATTTTGGTTAATGATTGTGCGTCCTTAATCGGCAATCGCTTGGCATCCGCGGTCGCTCCGATTCCCGGAGTCAGCGGATCGCCCATGAAGACCGCGCTGTCCTGAACGCTGCCGCGCTGCACGCCGTCCTCAGGCCGCCAGGGACCCTTCGGAAAAGTGTCTCCACCGGAGTAGCCATCATCGCGTGGATCGGAATAGATGATGCAACCGACGGCGCCGTGCTCCGCGCCGACAAGGGGCTTGATCCCGCGCCACGAGCGGCCATAGCGCGCAATCACAATCGCACCCTTCACAGAGACACCGCGGCGTTCCAACAGTTCATAATCCTCCGGCACGCCATAATTCACGTAAACCAGCGGCGCAGTCACGTCGCCATCAATGGAATAGGCGTTGTACGTCGGCAATTGCTCCGCCGTCTGATCCGAAGTAGGATCTCCCGGCACAGGAGGCTCTTGCAGCTTTGCGGTGAAATGCGGGCCGCCGTCGACGAGTTCGACCAGGCGCTCCTTGGGTGTGGGAAACAAAACGCTGAATGTCTCGATGTGAGCATCCAGACCAAACTCCTTGAACTTGCCGAGAAGCCAGTCGGCGTTTTCCTTATCGTAGGGAGAGCCGACATTGTGCGGGCGCGCCGATAGCCTCTGCATGTAGTCGCGCAAATTCTTGGGATCCGGGATCGCGCGCATCTTGTCTTCCCACTGGCGTTCGGTGCGCGAAGATTCGGAGGAATAGCCATACAACGGAACATCGTCGGCGGTTAGGCGTGTTTTCAGCGGCGCCAGCGAAGCTGCCGCCAGCACAAATCCAGCAAGCAAAAACGTCCGGAATGATGTTTTCACAGAGTATCCCCTTCGGTCAGGTAGGGATTATTTCCTGAACTGGGCAGTCATGCAAGCCGCTAGGTCCCGCGGCAACTCTTATGGACTGCGCCGGGCACTGAGGCGGTGTGCTGTATCCTTCCACGGGCTCCGCGCCGTGTATCGGGGGATTGCCGTCGCATTTTCCTTGCTGGCGGCGAGCAGCTTCCTTCGTATCAGCCAACTCACCGCCGCTTGTGCTGAACTCTTCGAGACTCCAACCGATTCGGCCAATTCCCGATAGCTCACCTGAACTGCTCCCTGCCTGCGCGCCTGTTCGGCCGTGAGCCACACATACACGAGGAAGCTGACAGGCCTGCGATCGTGCCCGACCAGATCCCGCATCAGCACATCGACGACGTAATCATCCAGGGTCAACATGTCTATACCAATGAATAATATAGCAGAGACTGGCTGATTGCTCCCACGGATTCTGCCGGGTATGCTTCGGGCATTTCTTGGAGGACACCGATGGTTCGAGGGATTAAATTTGTAGGCATTCCGGTACGCAATCAAGACGTTTCGCTGAAGTTCTATACCGAGGCGCTGGGGTTCAAGGTTGCTACCGACCAGCCGTTTTCGGCCACGCAGCGATGGATAGAACTGCTGATACCCGGGGGGGAGACAGGTCTGGCACTGTTTACGCCAGAGGGCCACGAAAAGCGCATTGGTGAATTCCAATCCATCTCGTTCTGGTGCGACGACGTATTTGCCACTGCCAAAGCGCTTAAATCCAAGGGCGTCACGTTTACCAAGGAGCCGAAGAATGAGCCCTGGGGATCGATCGCGGTCTTCAAGGATCCCGAC
Organism: Candidatus Acidiferrales bacterium; assembly: GCA_963709675.1. Lineage (GTDB taxonomy): Bacteria > Acidobacteriota > Terriglobia > Acidiferrales > UBA7541 > Acidiferrum. Next base: position 202,483 of record CAVPWW010000005.1, on the reverse strand, counting down.
GGGAATCAGTTCGCACTTTCGAGCAGAGGCAAGCAGAAATGACGATTCGTGCTTTTCTGGAAACTTCTCTCCGATGGCGGAGGCTCGCACAAGCAGATCCATTGATTCCTAATGCAGGAACAGAGACTGTTCAAGTTATCTCTGGTAGAATTCCTTCGACGATGCTATCGGGATTTTTCGCAATGTCGACAAAGAGAGCATCCCGGGGCTCTTCCAGCACTGCGAACTGATCGTCCAGAATCGCTTCTCCTGCAAAGTGGCCGGTTCTTTGCCGCAACCGGTCCGCAATTAGTTCCTTGGAGCCGCGTAGATAGACCAGCTTCACTTGCAGTCCCGCCATCAGCCTGTGGCGGTACTCCTCTCTGAGTGCGGAGCAAGCCAACACTACATTTTTCTCTTTTGCATCCTGGGCTTGGAGTTCCGCGTGAATCGCATCGAGCCAAGGCAACCGGTCTGTTTCCGTGAGCGGTACCCCACCATGCATCTTTTCCTTATTTGCCGCAGAATGAAAATCGTCCGCTTCCAGATACACCCAGCCGAGTCGGTCGGCCAACATCCGGCCCACCGTGGTTTTCCCTGAGCCTGCTACCCCCATCACCAAAACGATCATTCGCTTACCGCTGTCCTCGCGCTCGTCCAAATCTTCTGCTGGTCGTAGATACAGCGTGCCGCAAAAAAGTAGGATATCATCCGCAGTTTTAGTAGCCACGCACAGAACTCAGGAGCAAAGGTGAGTCAAGCCAGGTCAGCGGTCAAAAAAGCGGGTTTGCTGTACTTCGTTTTCGTGATGTTCGCTTATACAACCGGAGGACCGTTCGGTTTGGAGGAAATGGTCACGACCAGCGGCCCAGGCATGACCCTGTTGTTTCTCCTGGTGATTCCACTGTTCTGGTGCATACCGGTTTCGCTGGCCGCCGCGGAACTGACTACCGCCATCCCCGTGGAAGGAGGGTTTTACCGTTGGGTGCGCGCCAGCCATGGGAACTTCTGGGGTTTTCTAACGGGGTGGTGGAACTGGAGCGCCTCGTGGCTGCTGGGCGCAAGTTATGCGGTGCTGTTCACCGATTATCTGGCGAACTATTTCCCTGCGCTGGTGGGATGGAAGCATTATGTGGTCTCGCTGGCGATCATCGCACTGTTCGCCTACATCAACATTCGGGGAATTCAGATGGTTGGCATTGTGGCAACCATTTTGGGCGTTTCTGTACTTGTTCCCGTACTGCTCCTTTGCGTTATTGGGGCGGCCAAATGGCATCACAATCCCTTCCACCCGATGATTCCGCCGCATGTGCCGCCGTTCCAGGTTTTCGGTGTAGGGCTGGCTCTGGGCTTATGGCTCTATTCCGGATACGAGCAGTGTTCCAGCGTCGCGGAAGAGATCGAAAACCCGCAGAAAAATTATCCGCGGGCGCTGACGATCGTGGTTCCACTTTCCATTGCAGCTTATTTTCTTCCGGCGCTGTTTTCGCTGGCCGCCTTAGGAAATTGGCAGGACTGGAATACCGCGTATCTTTCTACGGCCGCAAAGCTGATCGGCGGAGGCTGGCTGGGATTCCTGATGACCGTGGCAGCCGTGCTCTGCACGGTTTCGCTCTTGAACGCGACCGTATTGACCAGTACGCGCATGCCATCCACGATGTCCGAGGATGGCTATTTGCCGCCCATCTTCGCAGCGAAGCATCCGAAATACGGAACGCCGTGGATCGCCATCCTGATTTCTTCCACGATCTACGCCTTGCTGGCCTTTCACACCATGTCCCAGTTGCTGACAGTGTACGTGTGGTTGCGCATTCTCGTGACTTTCCTGACCGTTCTTTCGGCTTGGCGGCTGCGCCGCACGCAGCCCCAATTGAAGCGTCCCTTTCGGATTCCGTGGGGAAATACAGGTCTGGCCTACGTTGTGATTGCGCCAATTTTGATGGGTGCCGTGGCCTTGGTTGGTAGCGACAAGTTCGCACTGAAATGGGGACCGATTCCCGTGGCCCTGGGAATCGTGATGTACTTTCTTTTTCCGAAACTTCGCGCCGTCGCGGAACGAGGAATCAGGTGAAGTAGTCCAGAACGCGATAATACATTCCCGCCAAGGGCAGCGCCCAGGTGTTCCCGCTCCGCAACCCAATCGGGGCCGAGGGGAAGGATATCCGGGAGTACGGATTGTCGTCCGCGTCACCGCAAATCACGCCGGCAAGTTTCGCGCCCATCCAGGTCGCCGCGGCCACGCCATGGCCGGCAAAACCCAAGGCAAAATGCATGCCGTCTAGCTTTCCGCAATGGGGCATTACATCGAACGTGAAGTCGAGAGTGCCACCCCACACAAATTCCACCTTCGTCTCTCGCAACTGTGGATAGACATCGATCATTCCTTGCCACAGCAGTTCAGCACTTGCGCGCACGGTGTCTTGCGATTCCGGGAAAAATGCTGCGCGCCCGCCAAACAACATGCGCTTGTCTGGTGTGAGCCTGTAGTAGTACAAGAAATGCTTGGAGTCGTAAATCATGCGGTTCCGCGGACTCAATTCGCTTGCCAGATCCGCGGGCAAGACTTCTGTCGCCATGATGTACGAGCCAATCGGAATCACTTTTTTGCGCAGCACAGGCGTGGCGGATGTCGTGTAGGCTCCACTGGCGAGGAGCACTTCCTCGGCCAACAAGGCCCCGCGTGAGGTGGAAAGGCGAAAGCGGCGATGGCCATGGGCAGATTCGGCCTTCACACCAATCACTCTCGTTTGTTCGACCAAGCACGCACCCGCCCGTTGCGCCGCCTTTGCCAATCCAGCTACATATTGGGCGGGATTCACGCCCGCGCTGGTTTCATCCACTAATCCGCCATAGTAAATGGCCGAGCCAATTTCCGCGTGCAGCTCGTTTTTGGGAATAACCCTCAGCTCGTGGCCGAATTCCCGGTGAACACGTGCCGCTGCTTCCGCATAGGCAGCGAAGTGTGAGGCTTTGCATGCCACCTCCAGGTGGCCGCACCGCGAAAATCCGCAATCAATGCCCTCTTCCTTCACGATGCGTTCGACCATATCAATCGATTCGAGCGACGCCGCGTACATCTTCCGCACCGGGTCGCGTCCATAACGCGCGATCAGCGTGGGCACCGGCAGTTTCATCCCCGTGAGCACCATGCCGCCATTCCGGCAACTGGCGCCCCATCCCACGGTCTCCGCCTCCAGGACCGCTACGCTCACTCCGCGCTTTGCAAGTTGACGCGCCGCCGAAAGCCCGCAGAATCCGGCGCCGACGATAGCGACATCCACAGTTTCCGGTAACGAATCCCGCGCACCCTGCACGCGATCGAACACCGTCTCCAGCCAATAATTCGTTTCTCGAATGTTCATGGGTTTCCTGCGGAGATTTTAGCCCGGGTTTCTCGAAGGATGCAATTTGACGCTTTGTTTCGAAGCAATGCGTCATTGTATGCGGATCGCTTCAGCATGACGCTCCACCTGTTCGGTCTAAAATTGGGGAAAGATGGGGATCCGCTTAGGCGCGGCGCAGAACGATGTGGGTAATTTCCGGTGGAGCGCCAAGCCGCACTGGGGCTCCCACTGTGCCAATGCCTCGGTTCACATACAACGCCGCAAGTCCCTTCGGCGCATTGGGCATCAGCTTGATGGTCTCCCCCATACGCTTGGGCTGGCTCGGCATGGACAGTGGCCGGTGATAGAGTCCTGCGACGTAGTCAGTGATGAAGCGCGCGGGGCTCAAACTGACGTCCAGAATCTCCACCTGCACCTGGCCGCCGTGGGTGTGACCGGCAAGGGAAAGCTCGATCCCGAGTTCCGCGGCGCGGTTAAACGAATTCGGGTTGTGGGAGAGCAGGATGTTCGGCATGTCCCGCTGCAGCAACGGCTCTGCGTTCGCCAGCATCTGCATCTTGCGGCCGCTGGGCATGCGCTCGCGCTGGTAATCCACGCCAAGCAAATTGAATTGGGCGCCCCGGAAAGGAATGATCACATTTTCCCGGCGCAGCATTTTCATCCCGGCCTGTTGGTACAAGCGCTCCGCGAGATCCTCCGCCCGGGCATAAATTTCGTGGTTGCCATTGCAGCCGTAGACACCGAGCGGCGCACGCAAGTGGCGAATTTCATCCACGCAATCGGCCACGGAATCGTGCACACCGGTGATGAGGTCACCGGTGACTACGGCGAGATCGGCTCCCACATCGTTGGCCATGTCCACCACACGCCGAACCGATTCGCGCCTCATGTAGCTGCTGAGGTGAATATCAGAGATTTGGACGATCTTCATGCCGTCCAGTTCCGACGGTAGATTGGCCAGCGGAATCTCCACACGGCAAACCTGGTAGCGCAAGCGCTCGGCGGCGTAACCATACATCACGCCGATAAACGGCGCAGCACCGGCAACGACGCTGGCGGTGCGGAAAAACGTGCGGCGCGAGGGGTCGGGCACAAAATCCAAATCAGTGGCTGGCCGGCTGAGCGTCTTCGGCAACACCCGCGGGACGGGCTTGTGCAGCCGGTGCCAGGCCCACTCGATTGCATGGACCACTTTCACGCAGACATAGCCGCCCAAAACGCTCAGAAACCACAAACCGGTGAATATCGTGACGGCGGAGTGAGCGGGAAGGATACGGCCACGGTCCTGCCGCAAGCCGTCGGCAATGGTTAGAACAATCAGGACCAGGCCCGCCAGATACATCACCCGCACGCCCATGCGCAACCATAGGCGCCCCCAGTTGGAGGTGACGCGCCACAGCGTCCGGTACCAGAATCGCTGGGAGAGAAATAAGAGGGCGAGTACTGTGACTGCCAGTCCGCTCCGAAGCAGGAGATAACTCCAACTCAATCGGCAGGCCCCCTCAGCCTGAACCCCTAGAATACCATGTCCACAGGCCTCCCTCCTGTCGCCGGCTTCCCCTTGCTCAAAGAAGTAAACTCGTCTCGCCGGCACTCCGCTGCTCTTCTTCTCCTATTTTTCCCCAGGTCCTGGCGTATGATGGCGGACCGTGGGACCCCTTTTTTGGCGCCTGGGTGTGAAACTTCTACCGGGGCGTAGCGTCTGATGGTCAGCCTCCCGCCCGGGAGGCTAAAGGAGAGAGAGGAAATGAAAAAGTTGACCCTGTTCGCGGCCTTGCTGTTGGCCGGTCTTTGTGGAGGCCTGCCAGTCCTGGCCCAGGAAGCAGCAAAGAAAGCCCCGCCGAAACCTGCGCCCGGCCCTGCAGACGCGGTATTGGAGCAATGGAATGACATTGGACGCAAGCTCGTTGCCATGGCTGAAGATTTCCCCGAGGACAAATACAACTACAAGCCGGCACCCGAATCGCGGACGTTTGGAGCGATGCTGTTGCACGTTGCGGGTTCCATGTACTACTTCACGGACATCGCCGAAGGAAAGAAGCCGCGCTATCCGGACGATCCGAAGCAGGACAATCTGAAGACCAAGGCACAAATCGTGGCGTTTGTGAAGCAGTGCGTCAAGGATGGAGCAGATGAGATCAAGAAGCTGGGCGACAAGGGACTGGAGAAAGCCGTCGATGACGGGGGACCCCATCTCGATCGGCTCTACGATCTGGCCTACGGCCTAATCGAGCACTCCGGCGAACACTATGGGGCACTGGTGGTCTATTACCGGAACAACGGGATGGTTCCACCTGAATCCCGGCCGAAGAAGTAACGCGAACCTTGTTCGACAGGGGCCGCGAAAAGTCCGGCCCCTTTTTTTATCCCGCCGCGGTTCCTGCAATTCCCTTTTGCAAAGTTCGCTTCAATTCCTCGGCATCGCTCGTCGGCGGCAAACAGGTCGTTCCTAGGCAAACCAGCGCCTGTGCTTTGTCCTTGGACAGATGAGGCAGGGTCTGGCGTAGCGAGACGGGAAGATTCGCCAGCGAAGCTTCGGGAGTGACACGCAGCACCGCTTTGCCGAGACGATAGACGCCGTTCGCGGCCTCTTCCAGTTTTTCCGCACAGGGGTCGCCTGTCGCGCCTGTGATGACCACCTGCGCGGGATGCTCGGCGAAAAGTGTCGCTGCCACTCCGTAGGTCGCAGCGAACAGGCCGTACTGCGGGGCTACACCTGCGAATGCCTCCAGGGTTTTCTTGGCCCAGTCGTAATATTTCGGATCATCGGTGTAGGCGTGCATCCTTGTGAGGGCCATGGCTGCCACCGAATTCGCACTCGGCGTCGGCGAATCCTGGAACGGTTTGCGTCGCACTTCCAGACCGCCCATTGCGGGCGCATCCGAAGCGCGGTCAAAAAAGCCTCCACCTTCGGGATCGCCATATTTTTCGAGGGCCATGTCCATGGTGCGTCGTGCCGCTTGAAAATAGTTTGTGTGCAAGGTGGTCCCGTACGCATCGAGGAGTGCCGTCACGCCAAATATCTGGTCGTCGAGCGACCCGCGCAGAACCGGCCCTCCAATGCGATGGGCAAATCCCTGCTCCTCGCTCCACGCTTCCCGCAGCATTCGATCGAGCGTCTTCAGTGCAAAAACCTTGCAATTGTTTGCGATGGTCCCGCCCAAAACGCGCGCCGATGTCAGATACGCGGAAACAAACATCGCATTCCAACTGACATACATGGTCTGATCGATGAACGGCGTGGGCCTCGCTTGGCGCGCCGCCAGCATCTTCTCTTTCGCGGACGAAATGTTGAGCCGCACGCTGGCTTCTTCCAATCCGAGGGTTTTCGCAATTTCCGGCGCATCTCGCGCAACCCAGAGCACATTCTTCTCCGGATTGTGATGCATCTCTCCCTGGGGCTCCACGTCGTAATGCAACTCGATCATTCGAGCGTCGGCCGGAGGCAAAACCTCGCGGAGTTCGTTTCGCGTCCAGGTAAAATAATCGCCATCATCGTCCAGCGAATAATCCGCGTCCTGGCTGGCGTAAAATCCGCCGTTGGGCTGGTCCGATAGAACATCGTTCACCCAGCCGATGATGCCTTCGGAGGTTCTGCGCAGAAATGGATTCTGAGTAACCTGCCATCCGTGGAGGTAGTTCTTCAGCAGCTCCGAATTGTCGTAACTCATCTTCTCGAAGTGCGGCACCAACCACCGCTCATCCACCGAGTAACGATGGAATCCGCCTGCGAGTTGGTCGTACACGCCGCCCTTGGCCATCTTTTCCAGTGTAGTCTCCGCCATGGCCAGCAAATGCTTTTCGCCGGTTTGCCGATAGCGCTCCAACAACAGATCAACGGCAGATGCGTGCGGAAACTTCGGTGCTTGGCCAAATCCGCCGTGGCGAATGTCGAAAAGCTGCGTCATGGAGCTGATCTGAGCATCCACAACGCCAAGGTCAAATTCGGCTCGGGCGCCGGCAAACACTTCCGCTTTGGCAACTGCTTCGGCAAGCGCGTCCGCAGTCTTCAGTAGTTCCTCACGCTTATTTTTGTAGGCATCCGCCACGGCCAACAACACGCGGCGAAAGCTGGGGCGCCCCTGCTGGTCCACGGGCGGGAAATACGTGCCACCATAAAAAGGCCGGCCATCGGGCATCAGGAAACCGGTGAGGGGCCAGCCGCCCTGCCCGCTGACGGCGCTTATGGCGGACTGGTAGCGCGAGTCCACGTCCGGGCGCTCGTCCCGGTCCACTTTTACGGGCACAAAATGTTCATTGATGATTTTCGCAATTTCCGGATTTTCGTAGCTCTCGCGATCGATCACATGGCACCAGTGGCACCACACCGCGCCGATATCCAACAGCAGCGGTTTGTCTTCACTTTTGGCGTGCGCAAACGCGCCCTCGCCCCACTCATACCAGTCAATCGGCTGATGTGCTGCCGAGCGCAGATAAGGGCTGGCTGAATCCTTCAGTCGATTTTCGCTCATTTCTGTCCAGTTCCCTTTCAGGGACGATCGAGGCCCGCCTCGTTACCGCCATACACACGAAATGGAACAGTGCATTTACTGCACTTGGTCGCCAGGGCCGAGGTCGCGCGGATCCAGAGGCTTTCGCCCGGCGTAGCCTTCGTCCTGCCGGTGGTAATAACGGATGCGGTCTTCTCCGAGCTTCCAGCAGAGATAAACTTCTTCGTTGTTGATGATGGCAGGGAAATCGAGTAGGCCGACGTCCAGATCTTTGATGACGCATCCGGTGGAAAGAATTTTTTCCAGGTTCGTTTTCATGACCTCGGCCAGGCTCTGATGTTCCATGCGTTTTTCTGCCAGCTTCGCGTAGGGCACCAGCACGCCGCCCATCATCATGATGCGGGTGGACACTGCCGCCAAGTCCTGCTCCAGCACGTTGAGCCGCTTGCGCACGCCGATCGCTTCGATTAAAAACGGCTCCACTTGGCGCCGGGTGCTTTCAGCCTCCGTCAGGGTGAAAATTCTCTGCGGTGGTTCGGGTGCTTCGTCCTTGTCTTCGTCGTGATCCGCCATGAACTCTCCGTTCAAACTTGAGGCCTTCCCACAACTTTCTCGCGCCGCCCTGCTGACCTCGATCTGACTGGTTAGATGAATTTTGGCGTCTTTTGGTGTGCATTGCCAGCAAAAGGATTCCGTTCGCTCTGCTGCGAGGTCAGGCCGAACCGACTAGCCGCCAATAAACACCATGGTGCGCGAGGGCGGCACAAATCCCGGCTCATTGATGCGGTGCCCTTCTTCCTTATCGTTCACGGCGCCACTCACCCATTCTACAATTTCCGCATCCGAAGCGTGCGCACGTAGCAACGCCCTTAAGTCGCGGTCTTCCTTGCTGAATAGACAAGTCCGTAGCTTCCCATCGGCTGTCAGGCGGATGCGCGAGCAATGTCCGCAGAACGCCTGCGTCACCGGCGCGATCAAGCCAATCTCGCCAGGAGCGCCATCCGCGAAGCGATACTTGCGCGCGGTCTCGCTTTTCTCGTTGGGAATCTGCGTCAATGGCCACTGCGCATGGATGCGTTCATACACTTCCGCCGCAGGAACTATCAGTTCCCGCGACCAGTGCCGGTCAGCGTCCAGCGGCATGAATTCGATGAAGCGCATAATTACGCCGCGCTCCCTGGCAAACGCTGCGAACGCTTCCACTTCATTTTCGTTGAACCCTCGCACCAGCACCGCATTGACTTTCACCGGAGCAAGCCGGGTCGCCTGGGCCTTGTCGATTCCGCGCATGACCGTGCTGTAGGAGCGAGTGCGCGTGATTTTCTCGAACTTGAGCGGGTCGAGCGAATCCAGGCTGATGTTAATGCGGTGCAATCCCGCGGCGATCAGCCGCTCGCAACGCTCAGCGAGCAGATGGCCATTGGTGGTCATGGACAAATCGTGCACGCCAAGGCTTTTCAGATACGCAAGGAATTGTTCCAGGCCATCGCGCACCAACGGTTCGCCGCCTGTCAGCCTCACTTTGCGAATCCCTACACTCACAAAAATCCGCGCCAGCCGTTCCAGTTCCGCCCAACTGAGAATCTCGTCGTGTTCGCGATAATTCTCCGGATCGGCGGAACGGCAATACACGCAGCGGAAATTGCAGCGATCGGTGATCGAGATGCGCAGGTCGGTGATCTGCCGACCGTATTTGTCAAAGAGGCTCATGAACAGTCGCCTAAAATGAAAAACCCGATTCGAGCAAGGAATCGGGACAGCAGCCGAAATTCCGCACATTTCCGGCTTACTGGCTCCTTTCCAAGCACGGGAGGCTTGGGCGTTTCCACCCAAACCCTCAGCGGCAAGGATTCCACCGCCGCGCCCCGCCGCCCTGGGTTGTCTCCCCGTAGGCCAGCGGAATCGGAGTTGTTCCCTAAAATCCTACGCCTGTTATCGAGCCCGTGCAATCCAGCGGTTCCCTCCGTTTCCTAGCAACCTGCAGATGGGGTCCGGAAGAGCGGTTTTTTGCGTCCTCTTCACAATCTGGAACGGCTCCTGCTTCCGTTCCTGCGGTCGCTTCTGAGTATGATAAAGTCTGCTAACAGCATGCGAATCTTCATTCTGGGAGCAGGCGCGACTGGCTCTCTTCTAGCTCAACTTCTGGAGCGTCAGGGCCACGATGTATGGTGTGGCGATCGCGATCCCGACCGCGCCCATCGCTTTCTGGGGAAGAGATCGACGATTGCGGTGACTACTGTTAACGCCCGCAATCTTCATGGCCTTGTGCGCGCCGCGCGGGGTTGTCACCTCATCGTCAATGCTTCGGCTTCGGTATTCAACGAAACCGTGCTGCGTGCGGCGTTACGGCTGCGCGCTCACTATCTCGATCTCAGCTCCCATCTGACGCGGAATCCGTTTCAACCTGAGCAATTTCGCTATGCCAAGAAATTCCAGGCCAAGCATCGCGCGGCCTTGATCAATACTGGCGCCGCCCCCGGACTCACCAACCTGTTGGTGAAGCGCGCCGCGGAGCAGCTCGACGAGGTCCATGCCGTGCACATCCGCCTGTACGAGAGCACGGAGAGCGACGACCCCATCTCCCAGTGGTCTCCGGAGGTTTCTTTCGATGAGGCCATTTCCAAGCCGCGCGTCTACCTGCACAAAAAATACAAACTAGCCAAGCGCTTCTCGGAACTGGAAAAATTCCGTTTCCCGGATCCCATCGGCGTGGCCAATGTGGTCCTGGCAGCACAAGACGAAGTCGCCACGTTGCCCAAATTCATTCCCATGAACGAGCTTGATGTAAAAATCGGTGGCAACGAATTCGACCGGCTGCGCCGCTGGCACAAACAAGGAAAGCTTTCCAAATCCCGAGGTCTCCCCCGTCAACGTTTTCCAGAGACTTCCTCGCCGCGCAAAATCGCGTCGCTAATCCGCCAGGGCGTCCTCCAGAATGCGCGATTCGCTGCCGCGGTGCTGGTGCGTGGTGTGAATCACGGTCCGAAAGAAGACGAATATTTCGTCCTGCGCAGTGATGCGCAGTTCCCCACGTTGTACCAGATTCGCCAGCAGGGACTGTTCACCACGGCGGTTGCCTACGCTACGGCTCATGTTGCCGCGCAATTCGTAAAATTTTTTCCGCGCGAGGCGCAAGGGGTATTCGCACCGGAGCAGTTACCAGTGGAAATGCGCCGCGCCATTTTGAGCGGGCTGCGCAAGCAGGGCATCCGATTGACTCACAAAACCACGCTTCTGAAGCCGCCCGAAGACGACGAAGAAATTCTGTAGCGAATTCTGCTGGATCAAATGACAAAACAGGCAGGAGGAGTTTCGACTAAACGGCTACGCGTAGGATAAGCGCAGCCGCCCTTCGTACAGCGGTGAAGTGAGACCCGCGCAGCACGTATGCGGGTCCTGAACTGAGTTTACGCCGCCGCGTCGTTCCATGCCAACAAAAAGAAAGGAGAACGCAAAAAGCCTAGCAACAGCGGTTCGGCCGCGAGTACTTCTTATTCAACTGCTCCACATAGAATTCTGCCGGGGATAGAACACTCTCTTGCCCCTTGCGTTCGGCACACTTCCTGTAATTCTCGTAAGCTGCGTCGCCGCACCATTCCCGCAGCCCTTCCCAAAAGCGCACCAGTCTGCGTCTTGTGTTGCTCCATAGACGGTGCATCAGTCGCCCTCCGCCCATTGGGTGGCCACATAGGGCGTTTCGTGAAGCACGGGCTGCTTGCCGCGGCTCAGAATTGCATGCCATTGGACAGCTGCTTCCGCCAGCAGCACCAGGATCATGATGGCCAGTACAACCGTCACCACCGCATCCAGCCGCTGATTGAAAATCACGCGCTGCGTCTCCACGATTTTCGCCGCGGGAACCTGACCCGCAGCAAGTTGCGCGGCAAGACCGTTCGCAAAGGCCAGGAAACCGATGCGTGGATTATGGCTGAAAATTTTCTGATAGCTCGCCGTCATGGTGATGATCACCAGCCAGGCCATCGGAAACAGCGTCACCCAAATCCATTTGAGCCGCCCCATCTTCAGCAAAATCGTAGTCGCCACTACCAGCGCCACCGCCGCCAGCAGCTGATTCGAAATGCCAAACAGCGGCCACAACGAATTGATGCCGCCCAGTGGATCTACGACTCCCTGATAGAGAAAATATCCCCACGCCGCAACAATGAGCGCGCTGGAAAGCAGAATCGCCGGATACCAGTTCAGCCGCCCGAACGGTTTCCAGATACGCCCACCGAGCTCTTGAATCATGAACCGGCCGACGCGCGTGCCGGCGTCGAGGACCGTCAGGATGAAGAGGGCCTCGAACATGATGGCAAAGTGATACCAGATGCTGAGCAGGCGATCGCCGCCAATTGTAGTTGAAAAAATTTGCGCCATGCCCACCGCCAAGGAAGGCGCGCCGCCGGCCCGGTTCCACAGAGTCTGTTCGCCAACGGAATGAGCCAAGCCCGCCATGGTCGCGGCCGATAGAGGGTAGCCCCAGCTGGAAATGGTTTGCGCCGCCGCTTCCGGCGCAGCGCCAACGATCTGCGCAGGACTGTTGATCGCAAAATACACGCCCGGCGTCATCGCGCAGGCCGCAACCATTGCCATCACTCCAACGAACGATTCCAGCAACATTGCCCCGTAGCCGATGAAGCGGGCATGCGCCTCGCGTTGAATCATCTTTGGAGTAGTGCCACTCGAAATCAGCGAATGGAAACCGCTGATTGCTCCGCACGCAATGGTGATGAAGCAAAACGGGAAAATTTTCCCGGCAAACACCGGCCCGTTGCCGTCCACGAAGCGCGTAAGCGGCGGCATCAGGACGTGCGGCCGGACCAGCAGGATCCCCGCCGCCAGTGTGAAGATCGCGCCAGCCTTGATAAACGCGCTCAAGTAATCGCGGGGGGCCAAGAGCAGCCATACGGGAAGGGCCGAGGCCGCGAATCCGTAGACGATAACGGCGAACGTAAGCGTTAAGCCGCTGAGCGTAAATGCCCGCGACCAGCCTGCCGAGGCCGCCACCCACTGCCCCGCTACCACCGGGAACAGCACCAGCGCCACACCCAGCAGCGATGCTTCCAGGACGCGGCCGGGGCGCACATAACGCAAATACACCCCGAGAAGGAGCGCAATTGGAATCGTGCAAGCCAATGTGAAGGTGGCCCACGGGGAGCTCTTCAAGGCGTTCACGATGACTAGGGCAACCACGCCTAGCAGAATAATCATGATAGCGAGGACTGCGAGTTGCGCGATAATTCCCCCCGTTTGCTCACCTCTTCGCGGGCCATTTCGCCCAGCGTTTTTCCATCACGGCGGATGGAGCAGAACAAAATCACAAAATCCTGCACGCAACCAGCAAAAGCTGCGCCCACAATCAGCCACAAAGTCCCCGGCAAGTAGCCGAATTGCGCGGCCAGCGTAGGTCCAACGAGGGGGCCAGGGCCGGCAATGGCGGCAAAGTGGTGACCGAATAGAACCCATTTGTTGGTGGGCACAAAGTCGCGGCCATCATCGCGACGCTCTGACGGCGTGGCCCGCGTGTTGTCTAACGCAAGCAATTTTGCAGCGATAAATGCGGAATATAGACGATACGCCAACAAGTAGGAACAGACCGCCGCAAGGACAAACCACGTTGCACTGATGGGTTCGCCGCGGTGCAGCGCGATCGTAGCCAGCGCGGTGGCCGCTCCAGACGCCAAGCCGAGCCAAATCAGAATTTGCAGGACTCGTTTCAAAGTGTGCCTCTATGCCTCTGCCAATTTCGGCTCCGGGCACCGCGAAATCGTATGCGAGCAGGCGCACGCCGTCAACGTCGCCTTACTGTTTTCTGAGAAATCCCGCGGACTCAATCGGGAATGCCGGTGAATTTCAGCAGAGGATAGACATCCCTGAATACCTTTACAATTTCCTTGCGAAAGGAGGCATGCGCGGCCGCGGCTGGCTTCATTTTCTTGCGCACGATCCATGCCTGGATCTTCTTCCAATCCTCGGGTTCGGTTGGCCAACTCTCGTGCTTGGTCCACTCGCCTTTCACCGTGGTGTACCAGTAGCTTTCGTAGCTTCGGCTCAGACGTTTCTTTTGCTGAGCCACCCATTTCGGATGGGCGATCACGCGCGGCTCCGCAATCAAGGCCAGCGCCGATTCTTTGCGCTTCCCACCCGAGTAAATGCGAAACCCAGCTGTCACCGTGTCTGTGCAGAGTCCGACATACAATTGCCCGCTCTCGCGATCACCTGGCGATGGCAGTTGAAACTTCACGTACATTTGCGTCTTATAAAGGGTTTTGTCCTTCGCAAATCGGATATCGCGGTTAATGCGAGAGAAATTGGCACCGGTCTTGCCGCTGACATCGAAGTTGTCGTTCAATTCCAGAACGCTGGGAGTGAGATCCTCAAGAAACCGACGAAAGGGATCCACGATGCAAGCCCGGTAACGCTGCCGATTTTCGCTCATCCAGTCCAGGCGATTGTTCTTGCCCAATTCTCGGAAAAACTGAAACGTGCCCTTGGTGAACGGCGATTTCACGGCTGGCATAAAATTACCTCGCGGAAAATGTAAGCGTTCCAGACTACACCATTTCCATTGCCGCTCAATTGGTACTATTCTTTTTTAGCCGCAGAGTTGGGGATGCTGCGGCGCTCCACAGACTCTCCCAAACGGGTGAATCACGTGACTTGCAGACGATGGTGCTTTATTGCGATTGTTATTGGGAGTTTTTGGAATACCGGCTGCGTTTTCGGGGCCGATAAGAGCAAAGCATCCTCCAAAACCAGCCCCTGGAGGGCCGAAGACGTCGTCTACGCCGAAACCCTCAATGATTTTTCGCTCTCCCCCGATGGCCGCTCCGTCGCCTGGATCAAGGGCGAGGGGGACAAGGAGAAGGACGAGCGCACTTCCAATCTCTTCCTGACCAGTTTGACCGAGGATCGAACCGTCCAACTGACCCGCGGCAGCTACAACGTTTCTGTTCCCCAATGGTCTCCGGACGGAGAGTGGATTGCATTCCTCAGTTCACATCCGCGGCCAGGTTCGAAGCCGGAGACTGCAGCAACACAAATCTGGCTGATCAGCACCCACGGCGGCGAAGCTTATGCTCTCACTGAACTCGATCGTGCTCCTCGGCGGGTGCAGTGGCTCGACAAGGACACCCTGATTTTCAGTGCACAGGAAGATCCGAGCGCCTATGAGCAGGCAGCGAAAAAGAAGAAGGACGACTCCGAAGTGGTGGATGATGCCGTACATGAGCCGCCCGTACGCCTCTTCAAAATTACGGTGAAGGACAAAAAGATTACGCGCCTGACGACGAACACCGATTGGATTGAGAGGTGGAGTGTCTCGAAGGATGGGAAATACGCGGTCGCCGTCCACGCGCGCAGCCTGCATTACACCTTCGACCAGAAAGTTCCGCCGGTTACTTTTCTTCATAACCTCATGGATGGCACTGAAAAGCAGATCTTCACGGAAGGCCGCGTCTACCCCGATCTCCTGGTATGGGCTCCGGACAGCTCCGGGTTCTACGCGGTTGCTCCATTTTCCAATGATGCAAAATTTCTGACGGCGACAATCCAACTTCTCTATTTTTGCGATGTGGCCAACGGCAAAAGCGTGGCCGTGACGCTCGACTGGGAAAACGGGGCGGGCCGCGACTTGCACGCGACGGTCGACGGGTTTGTGACGCTTCTTGCGGCTGGCGCACATTTCGACGTCGCGCACTACACGCGCGAAAAAGCAGGTGATACCTGGCACTGGAGACGCACGACATTGGAGGGGGAGAACGCCGCCACGATTCAATTCTTCGATGTCAGCGAGGACGGAAAGACCCTGGTCTACCAATCCTCGACAGCCAGCCGGATGCCCCAGCTTTTCCAAGCGCAGATGGACGGCAAGAACCTGGTCGCGCCGAAACAATTCACAGCACTAAATGAAAACCTGATCAAGTTCCGGAGCTTCGCAAAATCGGAGGTTATTCGATGGAAAGGTTCGGACGGGGGAGAGGTTGAAGGCATTCTGCGTTACCCTGCCGATTATGAACCGGGCAAGAAATATCCCGTGATCACGGCGATCCATGGAGGCCCAACCTCACAAGATCTGGATGCGTGGAGCGACCGCTGGGCGTATCCTTACCAACTCTTCACGCAGCGCGGAGCCTTCATTCTGAGCCCGAACTATCACGGAAGCAGCAACTACGGTTTGAAATGGGCGGAATCGATCTGTTGCGGGAATTACTACGATCTGGAAACTCCGGACATCAACAGTGGCGTGGACTATCTGATTCAGAAGGGTCTTGTCGATCCAGACAAAGTCGCCACCATGGGCTGGTCCAACGGCTCCATTCTTTCTACCAGCCTGATCACCACGTACCCATCGCGCTATAAAGTGGCCAGCGTCGGCGCGGGCGACGTGGAGTGGATCAGCGACTGGGGCAACGTGATCTTCGGCGATTCGTTCGACTCCTACTACTTCGGAAAATCGCCGATGCAGGATCCCGAACTCTACATTCGCAAATCTCCGTTTTTCAAGTTGGATAAGGTGCAGGCCCCAGTCCTGATTTTTCATGGCACGGCCGATACCAACGTGCCGCCTTCGCAAAGTTGGTCGTACTTCCGCGCGCTGCAGTATTACGGCAAAGTGCCGGTCAAATTCGTGGTTTTTCCCGGCGAGCCCCACGGCCCGCGCAAATTGACTCACCAAATGCGCAAGATCGAAGAAGAGATGGCGTGGCTCGACACGTATTTCTTCAAGGCTGCTCCGCCGGAAAACGAAGCGGTGAAAGCTGGTTCGCCGCTGGACACCGCCCTGCGAACGAAGGAGGTTGCCCGCACGGGCGAAATCTACGGCGCAACATGTACGAACAAGGGCAAATCCGTGCTGATCCCGGAAGTTGTAAAACGCGGCGCTCTGGAGATTGGGCGCTTTGAAGTAACCCGTGCCCAATATTCCACCTTCGATAAAAACTATAAAACAGAACGCGGTGCGGAGAACTTTCCGGCAAACAGCGTGACTATCGAACAAGCTAAAGCTTATGCGGAGTGGCTCAGCAAGCTCACCGGACAGACTTGGCGCGTGCCCAACGAAACCGAGTTGAGGGGCAAATACGACAAAAAAGAAGGCGAAAACACGCTGGATTATTGGGCAGGTTACGCCCCGAATCCGGAAGACACGCTGCTCTTGCGCGAGAAGTTGAAAGAGCTTCCGGGGCAAGCACCACTGCTGAGACCGGTCGGAAGTTTTGCAGGGCAAGGCCAGGAAAACGAACAGCTAATGTTTGACGTTGGCGGCAATGTCGCGGAATGGGTGCTGACCGCGGAAGGAAAGGGCAAGGTCGTCGGTGGCAGTGCCGATTGCCCAGCCGACACGCGTTCCACGTGCACTCCTGCACCTGAGTACATTGGCTTCCGGGTCGTGCGAGGCGCTGCAACCCCAACGGCACCAAAGGAGTAGCATGCAACGTATGCGTCTGTTCCGCCGCGGCTGTGGAGTTTTCTTCCTGCTCCTGTTCCTCGCCGAAGGAATCGCCGCGGCGACGGAACTCACCCAGGATGACATCGATTTCCGCAAGGGAGTCTACATCGGCAAAAGCAGCGCCCGCCTGCCCTATCGCCTGTTCGTTCCGCTCGGCTACGACGCCAACCGCAAATATCCCTTGGTGCTCTGGCTGCATGGCATCGATGGCCGGGGCTCCGACAACATAAAACAACTGACCAAAGAGAATCAGCTTGGCACGCATTTCTGGATCACCAGTGAAGTCCAGACAAAATTCCCCGTTTTTGTGTTTGCGCCGCAATGCCCATCCGGAGAGAACTGGTCGGAACCGGAGTTCAGCCAGCCCAGCAAATGGCTAGTCCTCACAATGGAAGCCCTGGCGAAGGTGGAAAAAGACTTTTCGATCGATCCCGGCCGCGTGTACCTTGCGGGGCAATCGATGGGAGGTCTCGGTGTGTGGTCCCTCCTGCAAAACTACCGTGGGCAATGGGCTGGTGCGATCGTGATGGCCGCCTATGACACCTTTTCCGACATTCCCGCCATCGCCGAAGTACCCCTCTGGGTATTCCAGGGCGACGAAGACCAGTCCGTCCCGGTCACTATGGTCCGTTCCATGATGGCTCAACTCAAAAAGGCACACGCCAACCTCCGGTATACGGAGTACCACAAAATAGATCATGAGGTCTGGAAGAGAGCTTTCGCAGAGCCTGACCTGCTCCCCTGGATCTCCGCCCAAAAGCGCGTCGCACCCGCGGGCGGCCAAGTTGGCTCTGGCGCCTGGCCCGCTTCCCGCTAGAATGGGTTCATGAGCGAATTTCAACCTACCGAACGAACGCAAGTGAAACGCCTGCCGAAGCGCGGCCATTACGACCGTGAGACCGTCTACCAGATTCTGGACACCGCGTTCGTGTGCCACGTCGGTTTTTCTGTCGACGGCCAACCCTTCGTGATTCCCACAAACTACGGCCGCGCGGAAGACACTTTGTACCTGCATGGGAGTGCCGCCAGCCGCATGTTAAAGACGCTGAGCGCTGGCGTGCCGGTTTGCGTCACCGTGACACACGTCGATGGGCTGGTGCTCGCTCGCTCCGCTTTCCATCATTCGGTGAATTACCGTTCCGTGGTTATTCTGGGCTCCGCCAGGCTGGTGGACGACCCTGCCGAAAAGAGGGAAGCCTTGCGGATTTTCACGGAGCACGTCATGAAGGGCCGCTGGGACGACGTGCGCCAGCCCACCGAACAGGAGTTGAAAAGCACCACCGTCCTCGCTCTGCCTCTCGAAGAGGTCAGCGCCAAGGTGCGCACCGGTGGACCCGTGGACGATGAAGCCGATTACGATCTGCCCGTCTGGGCTGGGGTGTTGCCGCTGGAGACGGTAGCGAAGCAGCCCGTGCCGGATGCGCAACGCAAAAATGATCCGCCGATTCCGGACTATCTCGAGAACTACTCTCGTTGATATTTCATTCGGAAAAGAAAATGGGGCTCACTTAGGCGGGACAGAAGTGAACCCCATGGGCAGAGGTCCCTGTGTGTACGTTCCAGCCGCAAAAATCAATTCTTGTACTGCTGCGAACCAGCAATCTCCTGCATAAAATCATCGTAGGAACGCATTGCTTCTTCCACAATCGGCTTGGCGGTAGCCACGGCTAGCTTGAGGTTAGTCCGGTATAAGGCAATTTCGTCTGGATCCTCGAAGATAGTGCTGCGCATCGCCGCAACATCGGCCATGACCGCGCCGACGCTCGCGTGCAGGGACTTCACGCAACCGAGCAGCGCTTCCAGATACGCCAGAAGCTCCATTCTTTCTTCAGATTCCATCTGCAGTTTAGACATTCCAGGGTCCTTTCTACTGCCACACGAGACTTCCGGGCAGAATTGCCCGAAACAGTCCGTAGCCAAAATCGATCAAAAGCACGTCAGGAGGGGTGAGAGTGGAGTTAAAGAACTGGAGAAATCAGTAACGTGCAGGAGGCATTCTGCAATTGGTAGGAGGGTAGGGCTGTGAGGTTTGTCACATCACACGGTGATTTACGTCACACGGCGCGAACACGTTTTCTTGCGTAATACGCGATGGCCAACAGAATCGCGCCGAACAAGACGCAAATGAACGCCATCGAAAAAACCAGCACGCTGGCGGACTGAAAATCCGTGTACGCAATACTCGCTACGCCCACCTTCAGCCGTGGGTGCGCTGCTGCCAGGTTTCCTCCGTCGGCCGAGAACGTGACTTGTAAGGTGTAATCCTGACCGGCTTTGCCTTGAAATTCGCCAATTACGCGGGCAACACCGTCCGATTGGACTGGAGCACTGTGCAATTCGGAGGAATTGCCGCGCTTGATTTCTTGCCCAGGGCTAGAAAGAACCCATGTCGCCGCGATCGCCGGAGTCACATCTTTGCAGAGTGCGGGATCCGCTTCCCCACCCATCAGACAATGGAGAGTATCAAGCGGAATGGTCTTTTCCGCCTCGATTTCGATAAGGTACAACCCATCAAAGTTGATCGTGAATTCCGAAGCTATGATCTGGCCTGCGGTCAACGAAACCGGAATGTCTAGAGGCACAAGACTTCGCGTTTTCGTCCAGAGGTTCCAGGCACCGAAGATCCCAATTCCCAAGACAACCAGCGTGAGTCCAGCTTTTGTTTTCAGTTGCACGGGAATTGCCGGTTCGGCTCAGGCAGAGGTGAGGACAATGGGCTTCCCCCGGGTAATGACCAGTGTGTGTTCGTGGTGCGCGGCGAGTGAGCCGTCGCTCGTGCGCAGGGTCCATCTGTCTGCATCCAGGGTGATGCGGTTCGTGCCTGCGGCAATAATCGGTTCGATGGTGAGTACAAGCCCTTCGGTCAGACAGGCGTGATTGAATGGGTCCGGAAAATTGGGCACTGGAGGATCTTCGTGGATTGTGTGGCCAATGCCGTGTCCGCCCAGCTCGCGAATCACGTGAAAGCCGCGCCGGCGCACTTCTCGCTCGACCGCTCTGCCAATTTCGCGCACGGAATTGCCGGAGCGTGCGGCGGCAAGCGACTGGCGAAATGCCCGCTCGGCACAGTGGGAAAGCTCAGCTGCGGCCCGTGTGCCAGGCGGGACCTGGACGGTCATCGCCGAATCGGTGTGATAGCCATCTTTTTCGGCGGTTAAGTCCAGCTTCACCAGATCGTCGGGCTGCAACACGCGGCCGCCGGGAATTCCGTGGACGACTTCGTCGTTCACGCTAATGCAGACTTCGCCAGGGAAACCATAGACGAGCGGGGGAGAGGAGCGCGCGCCGTTTTCGGCTAGCACTTTTGACCCGATGGCAGCCAATTCCGCGGTGGTCACGCCCGGGCGCACAGCGGTAGCCATGGCCCGGAGCGCTTTGGCCACAATACGCCCGCAAGCTTTCAGTTTGTCGAGTTGTTCGAGAGTGGTGATGGACATGGCAGTGACCCGGTGGGAGTCTCCTCTATGCCACAGACCAAAAGCATGCGCAAAGCGCCGCGGTTAACAACTAGTGGCAGGAGCAGCCACCGCCGCAGCAACCACCTCCACCACCAGAGAAGCCTCCGGAGGGGTTGGAGGAACCAGAGCCAGCCGTGGCGAACACGGAAAGCTGAATCGTGGCTTTCTTGCTTGAACACTTGGGGCAGGTAATCTCAGCCTGCTTGTTGATCACGATCTTTTCAAAGCGTTCGTTGCAGTTGTCGCAGATATATTCATAAATCGGCATGTGGGAATTTCTCCAAAGTGCGCCAATATAAGGGTATTGGCGTGAGCATTGATTATACCGCAGGAACGTCAGGTCATGTACCAGCCGCCATTGACACTGATGGTTTGCCCGGTGATGAAGTCACTTTCTGCAAGAACCACTGCCACACGCGCGATCTCGCCGGGGCTTCCAAACACCCCCATCGGAATGCGTGCAGCGGTCGCGTTTGGATTCCGAGTGATCATGTCCGTCAGAATGAGGGCTGGGGCGATGGCATTGGCGGTAATGCTTTCTTTGGCCAGCAGCGAAGCGTAAGAGTGTGTCAGGCCGATCAGGCCGGCTTTAGAAGCGGCGTAGTGCGGACCGATGACACCACCAGTCTGGGCGGCGACCGAGGATAGATTGATGATGCGTCCCCAGCGACGTGAGCGCATTCCCGGCAGGACTCTCTGGGTGACCAAAAAGGCGGACTTCAGGTTGACGCGTAGAATCTCGTCCCAGTCGGCCTCGTTCAGTTCCGCGAAGGGTTTGACTTGGGAAATGCCTGCATTGTTGACGAGGATGTCGATGGGCCCAAGGTCGCGCTCAACCGCCATCACAAGTTCGTCGACCTCGGCGGCAAGCGATACGTCCGCCTGCACAGGAATCGCCCGCCGACCGAACCCACGGATTTCCGCGCAGACTTCTTCGGCAGCCGCCAGTTCCTTCCGATAGTTCACAGCGACATCGGCCCCCGCCTCGGCCAGCGCAACGGCAATGGCGCGCCCGATACCACGGCTCGCTCCGGTCACCAGCGCCGCGCGTTGTTCTAGTTTAGCCATAACGAGATTTGTGCTTGCGCAAGAATAGCGCAGAAAAGCAAAAACGGCCTCGATCGAGTCGAGGCCGTCTTAGAGGGCTTAGTTGGGTCAGCTGAGTTAGTCGCCGGCGACGGCTTCGGCTGCCTGTTCGGAAGTCTTGGCTGCCGATGCACCGTTCCCATTGGAATGGCCATTGCCGTTGCCATTCGCCGGGGCTATTGCGACTGGCTTGCCGGCGTTGGTGAAATTCGCCGGAACAGCCTTGGCGATGTCGCCCATCGTGCCGATCTGCACAACCGCCTGCTGAGGCTTCTTCAGCACCAGCTCTTCGTAGATCGCGCGCACCTTGGCTTGCTCCTCGAGCGCCTTCTTCCGGCGGATGCGGTTTTCTTCTGCCGCAGTCACTGGAATATCGTGCTCGATGTGGCGAACGCGTGCCGCATCTTCCGCGTCAATTACCAGCGAGTGCTCGTAAGACTGCAGGCTAACGTTCTTGCCCTTGGCATAAATCTCGTGCTTGCCGTGCTGCTTATACCATTCGGCAACGGTCGCGTTCTTGTGCATATTTTCGATGATGTTGCGCCACCCGATGCCGGTGTTGTACGCGCAGAAGCTGATTTCGCCCTGCTGCGTGCCGTAGGGGATGATGCACATTTCGGTGCGGCGGAAGTCGTAGTTGAATAGATCCTGAAACCACATCCCCGCGATGAAGAGGAAGTTCCACGGATCCTGCGCGCGGCGCTTCATGGCGTCTTCGTAGGTGCGTTCCGGAGAAGTGCGGCCGTACTTGCTGGTCGCGCCCTTGGTGAGCGCCCAGGTTTTATCAAACTTCTTGAACAAATCCCAGAGCTTCAAGCCCTTGGGTCCCTGAAAGGGGTGGTAGTTCTTCAACAGAGCCATAGCCATCATGAAGTTAGAGAAGCTCTTTCCGCGAGCCGCATCGGTAATCGCGGTGACGTCTCTGGTGAGCTTCTGGGCATCCAGGAAGCGCGGCACCGGAGCCCATTCCTTGGTCTCCTTGTTGATCATGATCGCCGTGCCCACACCGCAATTGGGGTGGCAGCCACAGGAGAGCGAGCCCCACTGTGACTCGTTGCCCTTCACCATATCGGCAAAGCCAGCAAATGTGCTGATAAATGAAATCGGGAACCAGTCGCGGGTGGGCTCGATCTTGCCAACCTGCTGGCTCACGTCCTTTGCCAAGTGCGAGAGCGTGTAGCGCTGGCGCAAACGGCGCTCGGGAGTAATGTCCTCGTCGCGGCCGGTAAAGGAAACCGGCTGGAAGCTGATGAAAGCAATCTTCTTCGGATTCTCCATCGCGAACTTCACGACCGAGCCCACCTGGTCGTTGTTCACATTATTCACGATCGTTACCACGAGCACGATTTCGATGCCCGCTTCGTGCAGGTTTTCGATCGCGCGTAGCTTCACGTCAAAGAGGTTGCCAATCTGGCGATGGCTGTTGGCGTCGTTGCCGATACCATCGAATTGCAGGTACGCATAGCGCAGACCGGCTTCGAAGGCCTTCTTGCTGAATTCCTTGCTCTTGGCGAACTCAATTCCGTTCGTCGCCGCCTGCACTGAGTTGTAGCCCACCTTGCGGGCGTACCGGATGGCATCGAAGAAATACGGGCTCATGGTGGGCTCGCCGCCGCTGAACTGCACGGACATCTGGCGGCGCGGCTTGATCTTCACTGCATTATCAAGAATTTCCTGGATTTCCTCCCAAGAAAGCTCATGAACATAGCCAACCTGATTGGCGTCCATAAAGCAGGGATCGCACATCATGTTGCAGCGGTTGGTGAGGTCCACGGTGAGCACGGAACCGCGGCCATAACGGACATTCGAGGAGCCGTGCTTGTGCAGGCCTTCGTCGTTATGCGCCGGGATATCGCGGCCGGGGAACTGGCTCTCAATCCATTTCAGGAAGGTGGAGTCCACCGCCATCAGATCTTCGTAGTGACCGTGCTGCGGGCAGTCCTTAACCATCCAAACCTGGCCGTCGCGCTCGACGATCTGAGCCTTAATTTCGCCAACCTTCTCGTGCATCAGGTCGCGCCAATCTTTTTCGCCATCAATAATGGCTTTGCGCGCTTCCTGAACGCAGGCCGGGCAGAGCGAGTCTGTCTGGCGCGGGAAGCCCAGCGTGGGCTTGGACTTTTCCCAAGACTTCAGCAGCGGCTTGTCGGACCATTGCGGCTTGGGAGAAGGATTGGGATTGCTCTTGTTGAAATATTGAATGGTATCGAAGGTGATACCCGCCGTCTTGCAAACTAACCAGTCAAGAGACCGGAAGACTTGCGCGGAAATAGGATTAGGCATACTGCGGCTGCCTCACTTTCGAAAGATCGTTCTTTACTTCGGGAAACCCCAAAACGCCAATTTAAGCCTGACTGTAATCCGCTTCCGGTACAGCCCCCAAGGCTCCTATTCAGGGTAACACGCGGCGAGGCGGCCCCTAAATCATTGGACCTATACAGTTTGCTGCGTGTCCAGGGGATACGCCAGAAGGATACGGCGAACGGTCAAAAATAGGGGTTAAATGGCGTCAGGAGTCACTAAATGGCCTAAGTTGAAGAAGCAAAAGGGGGTTACTGTTAGGAACCACGACAGGTAAGTTCCACTTCGGCACACGACCTCTTATTCGTTCAGTGCGGGCCGGAGCACCGCAATCAGGAAATGGGCGAAATGCGCAGCGTCGTCATCCATCTGCAGCCAGCGCACGACGCAGTGGTCCCCCAGGTACTTAGCGACCCGCGATTCCGGGATGCCGAGATGCTCCGCCAATCGGGGCCGGATTGATTCCCCCCTCCGACTCGATCCGCCACGAAGCAGATTAGGAATCGCCACGCGCAGGGTCTGGCAAGGCTCAACGTAGTAGTACGTGGTCAGGTCGGAGTCAGTCAGCACCCACACACCCGGGCCGGCAGGCGCTTTGTCTGCGGCGTCCAGGGAAGTAGGAGCAGAGGCGAGCAATCGCCGGAAGTTCATTTCCAGTTGGGTCAGACGTGAAGCCAATCCGGGATCCCCGTAGCGGCCGCGAAGGCTTGGTGCAGCAGAGGGCGTATCCGGTGCGCTCTCGACTGGAGCAGCTTCCTCATGGTGAGCAGGATGTTCCTCAGAAGCAGCGCGCGGGGCAGGCACCGCTGCCGGAGATGCAACCCTCGAGTTGGAGCGTTGGGGCTCTCGCCGGGAAGGACGTGAGTCTCGTCCACCGCGCCGCCCACGCCGCTGCCTGATTTGTTCGACAGGAGCTTGGGAAGGTTGTTCCGCGGGAGTAGCGGCTCCCGCTGGTTCCGTGCGTGAAGAACTGGCCGGCTCGTGAGCGGTTGAGTCAGCTTCGGAGGGAGGTTGCTCTGCTGCCTGAGAACGAGAGGCGGGAGCTGGGATTTCTGCGGGTTCCGTGGCGCCGAGGCGCGTCGCGCTCTCCTGTGCTTTGGTTTTCCAATCGGCACGCCGGAAGCGTTCCGCGGCGGTCAGATACCATCTTCCGGCATCCGCAGTATTGCCACTGGTTTCAAAGTAGCGAGCGAGTTCGAACGCCACCATGGCGTCGCGCGTCTTAGAAAATAAATTCGTAAGTTGCCCTGCGGGATCTTTGCCCGTGCGTGCGCGGCGAATGCGCGCCGTAATCTGTTTCCAGTCAGCCATACAGTGAATGGATTCTAACAGTGAAGGGGCAGTTCCGCCAGCATCACCGCGGGCGGAGAAGGAAGTTCGGGAACCAGCGGATCGATATGTTTACCGATTGACGACAAAGTGCGAGACGCAGTATGCTTCTTCCGTTCCGCCCGGGAGGGTTTTATGCAGCGTCTGCGCGCTATAAGTGCAGCCGTACTGGCTTTGAGTCTTGTGAGCATGCCTGTGTGGGCTGCCACGACTCCGAGCGTCGCGCCACTTGGCACCGTCATTGCCGCCGATCGGGCGCATGTCGGCGATGCCCATGCGGATGTCGGGACGACGGTCTATGGTGGCGATAGGCTCAGCACCGAATTGCAAGGTAGCGTGCAAGTGCGCGCGGGAGCGGCCCGTTTGCTCCTGCTGAGTTCGTCCGCAGCGATTGTAAACGACAGCGAAGGAGCTCCTTCGGCGAGGTTGGTACTCGGAACAGCAACCTTCTCCACCGGCAATGCCCATGCCTTCACGCTATTTGCTTCCACGGCAGCGATTCGGCCGCAAAGCGACGCGCCTACCATCGGGCAAGTCACGTACCTGACCGATAAAGAACTTTTGGTAACAGCACGGCGCGGTGGACTCACCGTGACGGTCGAAGACGAAACACAAGTTGTTGCCGAGGGCAGTTCGTACAAGGTGCTACTGGATCCGTCAGTTGCTCAAGAGCCTGCGGGTGCAGGTTCCGGTAACCAAGGACCTTCACGAGGCGGAGGAGGACCACTGCGGGCGGGCCGTAGCCGTTTCTTGATCATGGCTACCGCGCTCACCGCTGTTGGGACTGGCATTGCGATTTACTACGCGCTGGAGAGCCCCGATCGTCCGTAGTACGAATTTGTAATCTACAGAAACTCACGGCCATTGCGAGCAACCGCGATGGCCCTTTTCTTTTGGAGCTTTTCCTGGCGCGCCTCTCAGAGCGACGCGATGACTTCGATTTCCACCAGTGCGTCTTTGGGCAGTCGCGCGGCCTGCACGGTAGAACGCGCGGGAGGAGCGGCGGTGAAGCATCGTGCGTAGACTTCGTTCATGGCCGCGAAATCGTTCATGTCCTTCAGAAACACCGTGGTCTTCACCACGTGATGGAAGGAAGCGCCGGCAGCTTCCAGGATTGCCTTCACATTCTCGAGCACACGTTCCGTTTGCTGTTTGACGTCAGAGCCCACGAGTTCTCCGGATTTAGGATCCAACGCGACTTGCCCGGAAACGAACAACAAGCCATTGCATTTAATCGCCTGCGAATAGGGTCCGATGGGCTTCGGCCCACGAGCCGTCAGAATGACATCTTTCATGATGGACGCTCCTGTGCTGCGGAAAAAAGGATAGCAGATGGGGGTCCGGGGAGGGAGCTTTCAGTGGGTCCTGCGTCCGCGAACACGAACGAAGCCGGTGTTGGAGTGGTTCCGTTCTGCTTCGCGCTTTGCGATGAGTGCTTCCGCCTGCTGGTCTGAGAGTCCCTGATTGACGATGTCGAGGATTTGCTTTTCGGACATCGCGGTGTTCTTCAGCTCGCCGATCTGTTCGCTGGTCAGCGTGGGCAAGCCCTGGATGCGGCGGTGAATAATAGCTTGAACCGTGGGATTGGAAAGACCGATTAGTTTCAAGGTGACCGCTTCGCCGCTGAGGATGTCGATCTGATCGGACTGCGCCATCTCCAGAATTTGCGCGTCCGTATAACCCGCGCGCGAAAGATCCATGGAGGAATCGGCATTGGAAAATTCGTGATGGTGTGCGCGCGCCGCCTTCACCAAGGCCAGGCAAAGATCATCCGAGGCGCCGGCGTGCTTCAACTTGGTGAGCTGAGTGATTTCCAGATCGCTCGGCTTCATGGTCTTCAATTCATCCAGGCTGGAAGACCACATTCCGGACTGATCGAGCGCGCTGTAATCGGTTTGCGGATGCTTCTGGCAGCCCGAGAGCACGAGAGTGCACACACCGAGAAGCAGGAGCGTTTTCCTCATGCCTCCATTGTAAAGGTGACAAGCGTCCGGCGGAGTTCGTGTGCCCCCGCCGACACTGGACGAAAGAACAGGGGGGAGAAACGCGGCGAGGGGGGAAGTTTGGTGGGCTTTGGGGGCAATTCCCCCTCAGGCCGAGGCGAGGGCGGCTTGGATTGCTTCAACGAGGTCGTCGTATTCGAAGGAAGCGTCGTGGCGCTTGCCGTTGATGAAGAAGGTGGGGGTGCCATTGACCCCGCTGCGGACTCCGCCGGTGAAGTCACTCTTTACGCGCGCCAGGTACTCGCGGTTCTCCACGGCTGCGCGAAGTTCCTGGGGAGAGAGCCCTAACTGTTGC
This sequence comes from Candidatus Acidiferrales bacterium, assembly GCA_963709675.1. GTDB lineage: Bacteria > Acidobacteriota > Terriglobia > Acidiferrales > UBA7541 > Acidiferrum. The sequence continues at coordinate 174,789 of CAVPWW010000005.1, read as the reverse complement.
GCCAGTTTCAAATAGAACGCGCCGCCCAACTGCTCCTGATTTTCGAATAATGCGTCGTGCATCTCCCAGAATTTACCGTGAGCGCCGGCGAACTCCGCGGTTTCCGCGGCGGATTCGGCGTGAGGATGCATTTCCGCGAGGGGGAAGTTGCGGAAGACGAAGCGGAGTTTCTTTCCAAAATGTTTCTGCACTCGCTTAACGACGGGATGCGCGCGCCCGCAATGGGGACATTCGTAATCGCCATATTCCACCAGGGTGCAATGCGCGTCCGCGCTTCCCTGAACGTGGTCCTGCTCTCCTACGGGAACTCTCAGACTCATGCCAGTCTCCTATTTGGGGAGATTCTCGAGGGCTTCCAGGATTCCATCGGCACCGGGATTCACGGCAACCGGCGAACAGTAGCTCCAGGCAATCACGCCTTTCTTGTCGATCACGAACAGGGCACGTTCGCAAAAGCCTTCCTCTGCGCGATAGGCGCCGTAAGCCTTCGCCACAGCGCCTTTCGGCTCAAAGTCCGCCATCAAGGGAAAATGCAAGTGCCGGTCTTTAGCAAATGCATCATGACACCACACCCCGTCGACGGAAATTCCCAGCAGTTCCGCGCCAAATTTGTGGAACTCGGAGAGAACTTCGTTGTAAAGCGCCATCTGGTCTCCGCAAACCGGACTCCAGTCCGCGGGGTAGAACGCGAGAATGACCGGCTTTCCACGCAATTCTTTCAAAGAGAGCTTCTGATCGGGAGTAACGTGCAGGCTGAACTCAGGTGCAGGCGTTCCGGCCGCCAGAATCATATCCATGGGATGCCTCATCAGGTATTGCTTCCAGGAGTCTGTGGCTTGGATTCGCGCGGGCCGCCAAGGGGTACAAAATTCTTACGAAATTCACGGGAAATTCAGACACGGAGAGGAGAGAACGTCGAACCTGGAACGACCCGCTACCACCAGGGCACGCGCAGGGTGAAATCACTTCGAAAGATGGCGAAGGCGTTACAGAATGGATTCGATCCGGGGTCGGGCTGAATTCCAGCCCTCAAAATGCGTCTGAGCCGCCTTTTTCTCGTTTACGTGCTGTCCACTGCGGCAGCGATGGCCATACCGTTCGCGCTTGGCGGCTTTGATTATGCTCTTCGCAGCGCAAAACCGGTGAATTCCGAACCTGCGCTCGAGGCGACACCTGCCGTGTATGAGGTAGCGAATAGTGGAAACAGCCAGTATGCGCTGCCAGCATGCATTGGCCACGATGCCACCGAGTACTACGGCGAGCGAGGCTACTTTTACGCCGACGCGCAGACTGGCAACAAACGGTACTTCACGGAAGACGTCTGGAGCAGCCACTTTCATTCTTGCGCCATCGGTACGGACGGCACCGTGTACGCGCTCGCGTCAACGGACCGCGGCGCTCTTCTCAACACGTACACTCCTTCGGGAAACTTAAAGTGGCGCATCTCGCTTCCCGAGGTCTTCTCGCGGGTTGCCCTTTCCTCCACTGGCATCGCCTATATTATCGCGCGTGAACGAAACGGCCCTTCGACTTTGCACGCCTACAATCCAGACGGCTCAGCGCGTTGGGAGGTTCCTTTGGCAAATGACACCAGCGCGTCCTGGGCGCCTGTCGGCCCGGTGATTGGCCCAGACGGCATCGTTTACGCCGCTTCCGATGATCAGACCGCACCCGCACTTTTTGCGATTGACGACGGTAAAAAGCTATGGAGCGTTCCCTTGGCCGCGCGTGCTGAACACTTGATCGTCGGTCCGGAGGGTCGCCTTTTCGTACATATTCCTGCGGGGAATATCGCGGCCTTCGACTCGCGCGGGCAAAAGCTCTGGCAGTTCCATGCCGAGAGCCGAGGCATTGACGGCGGCATCGCCCTGGCTCCCGACGGCACTTTATACTTCGCTTCCAACTTTTTATACGCCCTGGATCCTTCCGGCAGAACGAAATGGACGTTCAAGTCCGAATACACGTATACGCGTGGCGATTACTTCGATAAATCGCCCGTCATTGGTGAACGTGGAACCCTTTACGCGGTCTCCTATTATCAGCAGCTCTATGCCATCACCCCGGATGGCCAGAAAAAATGGCATATGAGCGGCGAGCCGAGGAATATCCGGACGTGCTGGGACCAAATCTCACTCACCGCCGGCGGCACACTGATCGGCACTGCTGGACGCATTCAGGTTCCCAGTGGACTCGCCCTCACAGGCTGGCCAGCGGCAAACAACGACAACAGTAATCGCCGCAGCCAGGAAGGTCCGCGATGAACGAAACTCGGTCGCTCTCCCAAGTTTCGGTAGGCGTCGTCCTCGGAATCCTCCTACAACCTCTGTCCGTACTCATGGTCATCGCCTTTATCGAGGTAACGGCGCGCAGCTCGGAGGAGCGCGGCTGGGGCATCATGGGCGCCTGCCTTCTCTATATCCTCTATTTCGGTATGGCTCAGGTTCTTACGATTCTCCCGGCTTCCTTGCTTCTGCTCACGGCCGGGAAGCGCGACATCGTTCGCGGGCTTCTGTACGTGGGGACATTCCTTGCGGTGACGAATGTGGTCCTACTCGTGGCACTGTACTCTGTGAGGCATCGCCACTTCCTAACGCAATTGTGAATGCGCCAGAGTTAGACCTGGAAGGTGCGCTCGACGCCGTAGACGCCGTTCACGCGGCGAATGTTGGCGAGGATGGATTCGAGCTGGCGCTTGTCGGTAATTTCGAGACTGGCTTCGACGCGGGCGTTCTGGCGATCGGGGCGGCTCTCCAACATGCGGATATTGGAGCCGGCGGCGCTAATGACCGCGGTGATATCGGCGAGAAGGCCGGGGCGATCCTTGGCGCGGATCAGCAACTCCACCGGGAACGTGGCCACATTGCTGCCGCCCCACTCGACGGCGATGCGGCGTTCGGTCTGGTAGAGAAGGTTCTGGACATTGGGGCAAGTACGCGTGTGCACAGCGACGCCGCGGCCGCGGGTGACGTAGCCCACGATGTCGTCGCCGGGAATGGGATTGCAGCACTTCGCGCGAAACACCAGCAGGTCGTCCTGGCCCTTGACGATTAGCGGCGCTTCGCCAAAGCCCAGCATCCGTTTGACGGTCTTGACCAACGTGGGCTTGCCGTCTTCTTCCGGCTTTTCGGCTTCCTTGGTAGGCTCACCGAAATAGCGAGAGAGCACCTGCCGGGCTGAGAATTTGCCGAAGCCGACCGCGGCGAAAAGATCGTCGGGCCGCGAGAGGCCGTATTCCTCGCTCAGTTTTTGCAGGTCCTCCGCCGAAATTTTCTTCAGGCCCTTGGGGAAATTGCGGGATTCATTTTCCAGCAGGCGGCGGCCCATCTCCGTGGCTTCTTCGCGCTCCTGGGTGTTGATGAAATGCCGGATTTTGCTTTTGGCGTGGGAGGATTTGACGAAACTGAGCCAATCGCGGCTGGGCTTGTGCCCCTTTTGCGTAAGGATTTCGACCACATCGCCGGAGACGATCTCGTGGCGCAAAGTCACCATTTGGCCGTTGACCTTGGCCCCGACACACTGATTCCCCACCTCGGTATGGACCGAATAGGCGAAGTCCACCGGTGTTGCTCCCTTAGGGAGTTCTAACACGCGTCCCTTCGGCGTGAACGCGTACACTTCCACTGGGGCGAGGTCTACCTTCAGCGTGGAGAGAAATTCGCCCGGCTCCTGTAATTCTTGCGACCACTCAATCAATTGCCGCATCCAGGCGATGCGCTGATCGTCATCATTGGAAACGGGCCGGCCATCCTTGTACTTCCAGTGGGCCGCGACGCCTTCCTCCGCGATGCGGTGCATCTCCTGCGTGCGAATCTGGATTTCGAAGGGCTGACCGCCATGAATCACCGTAGTGTGCAGAGACTGGTACAGGTTCGGCCGCGGCATGGCAATGTAATCCTTGAAGCGGCCGGGAACAGGGCGCCAGATGTGGTGGACTACACCGAGGGCCGCGTAGCAATTGCGCTCCGTATCCGTGATCACGCGCACGGCCAGCAAATCGTAGATCTGATCGAGGCCCCGCTCCTGGCGAATGATCTTGCGATGAAGGGAATAGATCCCTTTGACACGCGCTTCCAGTTCCGCTGGGATGCTGTTTTCGACGAGTTTGCTGCGAATGGCGTTCTGAACTTCCTCGAGGAAGCGTCTGTGGATGGGCTCCTTTTCCGTCACTTCTTTCTGGAGGGCGAGAAAAGAGTCTGGCTCAAGGAAGCGGAAAGAGAGATCTTCAAGTTCGCCCTTAATGAGTGCCATGCCCAAACGGTGAGCGATGGGTGCATAGATGTCCATGGTTTCGCGGGCAATGCGCTGTTGTTTGGCGGGGGGAAGGAATTCCAGTGTGCGCATGTTGTGCAGGCGATCGGCGAGCTTGACCAGCACGACGCGGACGTCGTTGACCATAGCCAAGAGCATCTTGCGGACGTTTTCGGCCTGGCGCGCTTCGGGGGCCATCATGTTGAGGCGGCCGATTTTGGTTACGCCCTCTACCAGGTGAGCGACTTCGGCGCCGAATCGTTCTTCCAGACGGGAGAGCGGGTATTCGGTGTCCTCGATGGCGTCATGAAGCAGAGCGGCGGCCAGGGTGGTGGCATCGAGCTTCATGTCGGCGAGGATATGCGCGACTTCCAGAAGATGTGTGATGTAAGGATCGCCGGAATTGCGGAACTGGTCGCGGTGGCGTTCTGCGGCAATGTCAAAGGCGCGGCGAACCAACCAGGGATCCTCGGAAGGACGATTGGTGCGCAGTTTTTCCAGGAGTTCTTCGAGGCGCGCATCGATCTGGCGCTCGGTGCGATCTTTATTGAAATTTAAGGGCAGATTGGCCCGTGATCCCATAACTTAGTTTACGCCCGCAAGGCGTATTGCGGAAGAGTGCGGTCACGCGTGCAGCCGCGGCCCGGGAACTGGCACAAAAACCAAAAGGCCCCGGGCGCGAGAGCCGAGGCCTTTCAGGAATGGAAGAGATTCCGCCTCAGGATACCGGCGTGGGTTGTTCCGCGCGCTTTTGCTTGATCTCCTTGACCTTGTCGAGGAGGTCATCGGCCATCTTCGTAAAGTTATCGCGCTCCGCGGTCGATTCCACCATGTCGGCCTTGCGACGATAGAGCAAGTTGAGATACGTCATGGCGTCATCATAATCAGGCTTGAGCTCGATGGCCTTTTTCAGGCTGGCAATGCCATCGTCGACCATGGCCTGATACTTCTCCGTGTAGTCCTTGCGAACGTCCGGGGGAAGAGGATCGGTGTCTTTCACCTGTTTATTGATATGCGCTTTGTTGTAGTCCGCGCGCATTTCCGTATTGCCGCGGTAAGCCAGGGCCCAGTCAATGACGCCGATGGAATAATACGGCTGGGGATCCTGCGGCTTCAGGGCAATGTGTTTCTGGTGGTAAGCCTTGGAATCTTCGAACTTCTTGGCGTCAAACGGCTGGCCCGCCATCTGGTAGAGAATGGAGGCGAGGCCGTCGATGGCGCTCAAGTTGTTGGCATCCTTGTCGAGCACATCTTTATATTCGGTAATGGCTTCCTGGCCATGGCGCATGTTCTCGTCCGAGGGAGCCCCTGGAATGTATTGGCTCGCATACGCCGTCGCAAGGTACAGGCGGGCGTTGATGAGATCTGGGTCGAGTTCCTTGGCCTGCTTGAAGTCTTCAACGGCCGTGTCAAATTGAGCGTTTTTGAACGCGGCAACACCTTTGTTGAGAAGGTCGCGGGCACGGAGCTTGTTGCATCCGGATAGGCCGGCAACGAGAGTGAAAAGCACCAGCAGGCAAAACATCTGGCAGGCAATGTGGGAGGTCCGCGAGGATGTCCCCCGTTCAACCGTTACTTGAGTCATGGAAGCTTCCATCCCTGAGTCGCGCCGTCCCGATGCATTGGAAGTCGGCGCGTGGATTCACTTGCGCCCTCTAGGGGCCATTCCATCACGTTCAGCGGTTTTTTTCCAGTTCCGAACTCAGCAGCCCAACCGGGGAAGCGCCCGCGACATGCATAAGGTCGAGAACTTCGGCAACCACCTGAAACTCGAGAGAACGATCACCCTGAAGAAAAGCAACCCGATGAGCACGCAGAGCGAAGAGATTTTCAAGATGACCGCGCAATTCATCGTGCTGTACAACCGACCCATTGACCCGTGCCGAGCCATCCGCAGCAATCTGAACAACCACAGCCTGCGGAGGGTCAATGTCTACCGGCTCGCTTACCTGCCGCGGCAAGCTCGCCTGGAGTCCCATCTGCCGGTGCGGAATGATCATAAATATGACCAGGAGCACGAGCAGAATATCAATCAGAGGGACTACATTCACATCCGATACTACACCGTTTCTACCACCAGAAAACCCGATTCCCATGAGCCAGCTCATTTCCGGTAATCACACCCGGCGAGGAGGACTCTCACAACCCGCGAGGACTGCCACGAAAACTTACTGACCGGCCTCGAGCTTGGCGGTGATCAGGCCGACACGATCAATGCCGGCTTCTTTCATCAGATCGATAGCCCGTGCCACGTCCTTGAATTCAACGTCATTATCGCCCTTGACGAACGCTACCTTCTCCGCACGATCCTTAAAGATCTGCTCCATGCGGGGTTCAAGACCTTCCCAGGTGGTGTCCTCGTTGTTAATCTTGAGCTTGTTGTTCATCAACACCTGGACAACCACGGTCTTGTTCTCCAACTCCACGTTTTGCTGCTGGTTCGGTGAAGGCTGCGGGACAAGCGCATCCAGGCCTTTGGGCGTGAGCGGGGTGATGACCATGAAAATAATGATCAGGACCAGGAGAATATCGATCAACGGCACGATATTCGGCGTGGCCATAGCCCCTGAGGTGCTTCCAACATCCATTCCCATTGCGAGTTCTCCTATGAATCCGCGGCGTCCTGTTTCGGAGGAGTTGGCCGCGCCGGGTGGGATCCGGCGCGGTTCCATCAACTCAGCAAACGAATGACGACTACGGCAAAACCAACCTTCATGCCTCAGCTGCCAGCTTTCGGGGCCGCAGGTGTCTGAGGGCCAGAGAGTGATTTAACTTTTTCCGTCAGCAGTCCCAAGGAATCCACGCCTGCTGAACGAATCTCGTCCACGACGGCAACCACGTCGCCATACTTGGCGCGCGCGTCGCTTTTTACGTAGACGGTTTTGTCCAGCTTATTGGCGATCTGGTCCTTGATCTGCGCCGTGATTTCTTCCTTTTTTACCTTGGTATTTTCAAGGTAAATGGTTCCATCACGGGTGACGGCAACGACGATGGCGTCGTCCTTATCCGCATCTTTCATATCGCGGGGATTGTTGACCGGTGCCAAATCCACCTGGTGCGTCTTCTGCAACATGGGCGTGACCACCATAAAGATGATCAGCAACACGAGCATGATGTCCGCCATCGGTATGACGTTTGGCGCCGCCATTTGGGCCCCGGCTTGTGGCTTATAAGCCATGATTTACCTTCTTCCAGCCTACTTCTTCGCGCCGCGGCGCAGGATGAAATAGTTGATCAACTCCATCGAGGAGTTGTCCATTTCCACGTCGAACGCCTCGACACGGTTGGTGAAATAGTTGTAGGCCCAGACGGCAGGAACGGCAACGAGCAAGCCGAAAGCCGTGGTGACCAGGGCTTCGGCGATACCGCCGGCGACGGCCGACAGACCGGTTGCCTTCTGCGATTCGATGCCCTTGAACGCGTTCAAAATGCCGACCACGGTGCCGAACAGTCCGACGAACGGTGCCGTCGAGCCGATCGTGGCCAGAGCCGAAAGACCGCGCTTCATTTCCGCATGAACGATGGCGACGGAGCGTTCGAGACCGCGCTTGGCGGCTTCGATGACTTCGGCGTCGGATACCTGCTGCGATGCGGACTGAAATTCGGAAAGGCCGGTGGCCACAACCTTGGCGATGTGGCTCTTCTTGTTGCGCTCAGCAATGGCAATCGCTTCGTCAAGCTTGCCATCTTTAAGCGCGCCGGCAACCTGCTGCACGAACAGGCGCGACTGCTTGCGCGCGTTGTTGTACATCAGGAAGCGATCAATCATGACGCCGAACGAATAGACCGAAAGGATGAACAGAATCACAACGACGATCTTCGCGAGAAGACCCATATTGCCCCACATAGAACGAAGGTCCCAACTGGTGGCGGCCTCCTGAAGCCATGCCGCATAAACAAAAACTGTTGCTAACATTCGTTTGCTCCTTATTTCCTAGTGGCCCCCGCGGGCAGGAACCAGCAAGATTATATTTTCCACTGCGTACTCGGAACGGCGCCGGGCTCCCACGACTCCCGCGTCGCCCCGTTTCACTACTGAGCGAGAGAGAAAATCACGTCGATTTCCGTGTCGACATCCACCGGTTCGCCGTTGAGCAAGGTGGGTTGATAGCGCCATTGCTTCACGGCATCCAGCGCCGATTGCACGAGCAACGGATGGCCGGACTCGACCGTCAACTGCTGGACCGTACCGTCCTTGCCGATGATAGCGTGCAGCCTTACGGTGCCGCTGATGCGCGTCTGGCGGGCCAGCGGCGGGTACATTGGCTGAACGCGATTGACCAACTTGGCGGCCTGTACTGCACCACCAACGCGGATACGAGAGGCGGTTGGCTTCGGAGGAGGAGGAGCTGCTGTGCCCGCACCACCAATCACGCCACCAATCACGCCGCCCATCGAACCGCCGGCGACTCCACCGGGAACTCCACCGGCGACTCCGGTCATGCCCATGTCAGGGGGCTGTTCTTCTTCCTTGATGATCTTGACGTCCTTGGGGATCACCTTCGGGGCAACGAGTTTACCGGCCTCCATCAGATGGGCTACCGGCTTGATGTGCACAATCTGGGCCGGAGCCGGAGGCGGTGGAGGCGGCGGGGGAGGCGGGGGCGCTAACAGAATCGAGGACATCAAAGTCTTCGGCAGCGCTTCCGTGTAAATCAGGGGTATCAGGACGAGAATCGCGAGGAAGAGGACTTGAAATACCATGGACAACATAATAGTCCACGGCTTGTTCGTCTTCTTCATCGTGGTTGAAACTACCATTTCTTCAAACATATTTAACCACTACCTCCTCCCCGCTGGTGCGAGGCGCGGTGTGCCGCCGTCGCTCCCTCGGGTCTTGTTGCCGGCTGCGGTTCCGGTGCCTGCCGCGCCACTATGTCCCCGCCAACGGTTCCAGGCGACGACCAGCGGTGCTGCGATCCCAAAACTCGAATACGTTCCTACCACAATCCCCACTACCAGGGCAAAACTAAATGCGCGAAGCACCTGGCCACCCATCAGGAACAGGACGAGCACGGTGAGGAAAGTCAGTCCGCTTGTAAGAATGGTTCGCGAAAGCGTCTGATTGATCGACTTGTTCACAACATCCGCGAACGGTTCCTTCCGCAAGAGACGATTGTTTTCCCGGATGCGATCGAAGATGACGATGGTGTCGTTCATCGAATATCCGACCAAGGTCAACAATGCGGCAATGACGGTCAGCGAAATCTCAAATCCGAAAATCTTGAATAGCCCCAAGGTAATGAGCACATCGTGAAAAACGGCCAGAACCGCGGCGATGCCAAAAATGATGCGGTCGATGAAGCGCAGCACAACACCCACCGCTCCTCTGGCTGCCCATCCCGAAGACCCACCGATTTGTCCACCATAGAACCGGAAGGCAATATATACCAGCATGCCAGCCAAAGCATAGAGGGTAACGCGAATGGCCTGGTTGCGGAGTTCGGCGCCGACCTTTGGTCCGACGATATGCACATCGCGAACCGCGAACGGAGCGAGCGTGTAGTGTTCCTGAATCGCCGAGACTACAACAGGGGTCGTGCCACTCACTTGCGCTAAATCTCCTAGATTGCTGAGCACCCCGCTCTTGTCTTTGTCGCGGTAAGCTAGGAGATTTTTTGCCAACGTCTGATATCTGTCACCCGCAGCGACCGAAAGACCTAAGGGATCCTTCTGCAACAGGTAGTTCGCCAACGCGGTGGCGGAGACCGCATTGAAATCCGGCTTGTTGGCGCTGGAAACCCCGAAGGTAGCGTCGAGGGCGGTAAGGACTTTCGCTTTGCTTTCCTCAATGTTGGCCTGGTCGCTCTGTCCGGCCTGTTCCACGAAGATCAACACCTCGTTGGAGTTCGAGATGTTGGTGAGGGCACCGGAACTAATGCTCTGAATCTCGGTATTGCTTAAACCTTGGGCACGGAGCCCGGCGCGCAATTTATCAATGTCAGGGGTTTGGGCAAAGATAACGTCAACGTTGGTGCCCCCCTTGAAGTCGATGCCATACTTAATGCCGCCCTTGAAGAAGATTGCGGCCCATCCAATAATCAGCAAGAGGCCGCTTAAAGCAAAGAAATACTTGGCCTTGCCCATCCAGTCGATATTGGGCTGTTTGAAAAGCTCGATCATGCCGTTTTGCGCTTCCCTTCTTTAGACTCCAGGGTGTTCCTGTTTGTTCCCGGCTACGTTATTTACCGGGTACTACTACCCTTAGGCCTGGCTAAATGCTGAGTTCTGCCTGGCGATCCATCTTCATTAAGTGGTACTGGAAAAGCGTCTTAGACACGTAAATGGCGGTGAACACGTTGGCAATCAAACCGATGGTCAAGGTGATTGCGAAACCGCGAATCGGCCCGGTGCCAAAAATGAACAGGAAAACAGCGGAGACCACCGTGGTCACGTGGGTATCGATAATAGTCAGAAACGCCTTATCGAACCCGGCCTGCACTGCCGCCGATGACGACTTCCCATTCCGAATCTCTTCGCGGATTCGTTCGAACACCAGAACGTTTGAATCCACGCCCATACCGATGGTCAGGATCACACCCGCGATTCCGGGCAAGGTTAGCACGGCCCCAAACATGGCCAGCGCCGCAAGCAGGATGACCAGGTTCAGAATCAGGGCCAGCACCGCATTCACGCCGGATAAGCGGTAGTAGAAAACCATGAAAACCATGACCACCAACAAGCTAAGGATTGAAGCTTGCACGCCGTGGCGAATCGAATCCGCTCCGAGTGACGGTCCCACAGTGCTCTCTTCGAGATACCTGATCGAGGCCGGCAACGCTCCCGCGCGCAGGACCTGCGCTAGTTCGTGAGCGCTTTCCTGGCTGAAGTTGCCGTCGATGCGCCCGGTATCGTTAATCTTGCTCTGAATGGTGGGCGCCGAATAAACCTTTTTATCGAGAACGATGGCCATTTGCCGGCCGACATTTTGTTCCGTGAAGCGGCCAAAATTCCTGCCGGCGTCGCTGGAAAGAACAAAATTGATTTCCCACTGTCCGGGCATTTCCGTGTTGCGGGCTTCCGTGGCGCTACGCAGATCGCGACCGGTAACAGCCGGAGTGCGGCTCAAGACGTACCAGACATCCGCCGGATTTTGTCCCGCGGGGGTGCGCCCTTCGCTGCTGCCCTGCACGAGTTCCGTACCCGGCGGCAACACCCCGCCTTTAGCCGCCAGCGCTGCAGCTTCGGAAGGATACGTTTGCGGGTCCTCAACGAGCTTCAATTCCAATTGGCCACCGGCCTGAATCACGCGCATGGCGGCAGCGGGATCGCCTTCACCGGGAAGCTGAATAAGAATTTCGTTGTCTTGGCCAACGCGACCGTGCGGCTGAATGGTGGGCTCGGTAAGACCAAGAGCATTGATGCGGCGCTCGAGGGTTTCGAGCGTCTGGGACATGGTTATTTCCTCGATGGCCGCCTTGGTCGTGGGGCGCATGGAGAGAAGGGTAGCGTTGGTTTCGCCCGGAGCGGTGCCGGCGGTCCAGTTGTTCTCAAACTGTTCGTGGAGGAGAGCGCTGAATTGCGAGAACTGGTCGGACGGAACGCCGCGCACGATGAAGTGCTCGTCATCGATGCGGCGTACTTCGTCGTAGTGAAGATTCTTCTGGCGCATCGCCGTCGTCAACCGGTCCACCGCCTGGTCGGTTTCCTGGCCCACCGCTTCCTGCACCTGAACCTGGAGAATCAGGTGCGTGCCGCCCTGCAGGTCAAGTCCGAGCTTGATCTGGTGCGCAAAATTATCTTTGATCTGCGCGAACGAGGTCGGGAAAGTGGGCAATCCGAAAATGGAATATAAACAAAAAACAACCACTACCAGGATGAATACGACTTTCCACTTCAAGTTGGGATTCATGGTTAGAAAATTTGGCGCAGCGGCGTACCAGCCCGAGAGGAGTTACTTGGCATCTTCGGGTGCCTCCACCTGGGCTATCGCCGCTCGCGCGATGCGAATTTTTACGTTATCGGCGACCTTCAAAATAAAGGTGTCGCCGTCGATACCATTGACCGTGCCGTAGATGCCTGACGTAGTGATGACCTTATCGCCGTTTTTCACCGCGCTGAGCATCTCCTGGGTCTTCTTGCGCTGCCGTTGCTGCGGCAAGATCACCAGAAAATACATGATGCCGAACATAAGCAGCAGGGGAAGCACAAATCCGCCAAGTCCCGAGGCGCCGCCCAACTGCCACATCAGAAACGCTACCGAATTCATCTGCGTGGTTTCTTACCGTACCCTTCCGGATCTTTCCATCATCCTAATCTTAGGCCTTATTCGGCCGGCGTGCCTGTGACGGGAGAATAAACCGCCGCGAGCGGGAAGACTTCCCGCTTGCCCTGCCCGCACGATTCTCATGATGAGAGTCGACTTACCGCGGGTTTCCACAGCTTCGCGGACCCGGTCCGCGCGCCTGGCCCCTCGCCTCAGGCTGGCCCCGCCTCGTAGCGGGCGCGCAGCTCTGCCGCGAAATTCGCTAGATGTCCAAAAGAGATAGCCTCTCGAATTTGACGCATTATGTCAAGGTAAAACCGCACATTGTGGTGGGTCGCCAGGATTGCCGCGGTGATCTCTCCCGCGGCGAACAGATGCCGAACATACGCGCGGGTGTACCGGCGGCAAACATGGCACCCGCAATTTGGGTCGATCGGACGCTGGTCCTCTATATATCGAGCGTTCTTGATCAGCACACGCCCTTCGCTCGTGTACAAGCAGGCGTGCCGCGCTGCACGCGTGGGCAACACGCAATCCATCATGTCGATGCCGCGCGCAACGTAATCAGCCAATTGTTCCGGCCGGCCGACTCCCATTAGATAACGGGGACGCTCGGTCGGAAGCAGCGTTGTCACCTCAGCGGCCATTTCGCAAGTGACTTCGTGGGGCTCGCCGACGGCGAGGCCCCCCACCGCGTAACCCGGAAAATTCAATTCCAAAAGTTGCTGGGCGCTCTCTCGGCGCAAATCTGCGAACGTGGACCCTTGCACGATTCCGAACTGCCACTGTGGGGGAGTATGGTTCCGGCCGGCGCACTCGAGGAAATAGCGTCGCGCCCGTGTGGCCCACTCGGTGGTGCGCTTCACGGCCCCCTCCGCCACATTGCGCGGCGCAGGCGTTTCGATGCACTCGTCCAGCACCATGGCAATGTCCGAACCCAGCGCGAGCTGAATCTCCGCGGCTTTTTCCGGTGTCAGCAGGTGTTCGGAGCCATCCAAGTGCGAACGGAAACGCACGCCTTCGTCGGTAATTTTGCGTAACTCCGAGAGGCTGAATACCTGATAGCCGCCCGAATCGGTGAGGATGGCATTCCGCCACGCCATGAATGCATGAAGCCCGCCGAGCTTGCGAATCAGCTTGTGCCCCGGCCGCAAATAAAGATGATAGGTATTGGCAAGGATGATTCCCGCGCCCAATTCTTCGAGCGCGTCTTGCGTCAGACCCTTGACGGTAGCGGCGGTACCCACCGGCATGAACACCGGGGTTTCGATCACGCCGTGTGGCGTCGTCAGCCTGCCTCGTCGCGCCCCGGTCGGATCGCTCTGCGAAACTTCAAACGAAAAACTCACCTCTTCAGTGTATCAGGAGAAGATAAACGCGATTCCCGTGCGCACAACCACGTAGACGAGAAAAGCCCCGAAGACGATGGTGAACGGCTTCGCGCCTTTCAGTTTTCGTGGATTCACCGCCGCAAATCCGATTCCCAAGAGGATCAGCTTCCAGATTTCGAGCAGATCGATGTTCTTGCATAGGGTAACCAGCCATTTGGCCGAATCGTCCGGAAGCAATATGCCCAGGTTTGTGGCCACGGGATTTTCCAAGTCAAACGAACCGATCGGCTTCAGAAAAAGAACGGTTATGAACAGTAAGGTACCGATAATTGCGGCGGGCACAAATGCATGCGAGACGATGGCAAACGAGGTCTTGAAATCGGCGCCGGCGCCAGCCATCAGGTTATAAATTCCCATCAAGACCAACGAGATTATAAGCAGTGCCAGAAGGGGAGCGGGTAATCCAAATATATACGCGAATAGAGGGGCAAACTTAGCGCCAGCGTCAGCCCGCTGTTGTTTCTGATCGGCGCTCAAAGTCGCCGCTTGGGAACTCTTCTCAATTTGCTGTGTCACATAGCTCTTCCAGTCAAAATGCTGGTTCAGAGCCACCACGCCAGCGCAGCCAAAGATTACGATCAAGACGGTAGGCAAGATCCAACTCGGCTTCCGGACGATGTCTTCAAAGGTCGGCTTAGGCGAAAAGAACACACCAATGATTCTGCCAAATGGGGAAATCGCGGCCTGAGGTTCTACCGCAGGCGCAGGGGTTGGCATGGGTTCGGTTGCCATCTGAGGACTCCTCCACCAGGATTCCCAGGACTTGCTTCGAGGGAATCGTGCGCAAAAGCTGAGGGGAAAGTATCACACTTGGCCAGGCAGCGGTATCTCTGGCACCGCCGCCGGCAGGTTCGGTACAGGCTGCGTAGGTTCATGCAAAACCATACTGGCTCGGCCGTATTCGATGAGCTGCCCGGCGCGCATGACCGCGAGATGGATGGCCAGTTGCGCCGCCACTGGCAAGCTGTGCGAAATAAAAAGATCGGTCAGGTGAAATTCCTTCTGGAGCTCTTGCAACAAGAGCAGCACCTGGGCACCCACAAGTCCCAGCGTCTCGCCCGCGGCAATCTGTAGCGACAACTCGTTCACCGGCTTCACCCGAACCGCCGCCATCGGCAGTTCCACCGTTAGAGTTCGCATCTCGAGCAACGCCGCCCTACAGCTCTCATACGGTTTCACATCCCGTCCCTCACAACAGAATGCGACGGCTTTTCAGAAACTCGAAACTGTTTTTGAATAGCGCATTCTGCCCCAAACTGTCCGATCGAAGCGCGAGCGGCTCATCTAGAATAAAAACGATGAGCAGCATCATGTGTCCTCGCTGCGGCTCCCAGGTTCCGCTGCGGCGCTTCTCCAATCCCGCAAGCAAACCGTTCTGCGCACGCTGTGGTTGGAATCTCGACGCCGCTGAGATTGCGCTTGGTGCAAAAAGCACAATAGTCAAGTTAATACCGCTCGGCATCACTGGCGTGATCTTGTTCGTCGCTTTCAGCGCCTCGCGGGCAGACTCGCCATTTATTTTCACTGTTCCCGCGTTGTTTGCCCTGGTCGCGCTCACTCCTCTTTGGAACTACTATTCCACACGCAAGACAATCGCGGCGGCCAAATTGACCGTGAACCCAGCTCTCGCGCAGTCCCAACCTCCGCTTGACCCTTCGCTCCAGATGCTGCAGTCCTTGCCGCGCCCGCGGCAGGTTCGCTTCCGCTTCCAAGGAAGTCTTGGAGCCGTGGCCATCGTCGTCGTTGCGGTTCTGGGGTTCACCGCATTCTTTCTGGCAGGAGCACCGGCGAAATTTTCATGGGAATAAGGATAGCTTCACGATTTTGCTTCCCCTCGTTTTCATGCTCTTCGTGTTCGTCTTCCTGATTGCCGTTCCGCTCTTTCGTGAGAAGCGCAACCTGCCACTGCTTCGGGATGGAGAATTGGCTTTGGCCCGTGTCGTTGCCCAACAAATGGTTCAGCAGGGAAAAACGAGTTACAGCAAGTTAGATTACGAATTCAAGATCAACACTGGCCAGTCCACTCGCAGTTCCTGCAGGGATCTCACCAACGCCGTCTTCGAAGACATGACCATACCTGTCTTCTACGACGCTCTCGATCCCTCCAAGAACATCGCCGCTTGTGCCACCTACCTGAAGATCGTTGACTCCTTCCAGTAAGAAAGAGGGATTCCTCACTGCGCCGACTCCGTTCGGAATGACGGGTAAATAGTATTGCGTGGAAATTGTGGCATCGCTGTCTGCAGTTTTCGCTAGCTTCGATAGTAAGATGTGGGGCTCAATGGCCACGCCTGGAACTCATCGCGTGGACTGGCGGCTGCTCCTCGGACAGCGCTCGTTCCGCTTTTTCTTCACAGCGATGTTTGTGTCGCTGTTCGGCAGCGGAATGAACTTCATCGGAGTGAGCTGGTACATCATGTCCGCCACGCATTCGACCGTGGCGGTAAGCTGGCAAGTCATCGTGGTCACGCTGCCGGGGCTGGTGGTGCCGTTCCTTGGCGGCGTGCTCATCGACCGCTACGACCGGCGCTATCTCGGAGTGCTTCTGGATGTCGCGCGGGGCTTCGCTGTTCTGGCCATTTCCTACATCGCCTGGCGCGGCAACCTGCATCTTTGGCACCTCTACCTGATGACGCTCATCACCGGCACCGGATCCGCGATGTACTGGGCGAACGTCAACGCGCTCGTTCAGGAAGTGATCCCGCCGAGCCAGTTCACTGGCGCCAACGCCACCGTGCTCGTCGGAGTGCAGACCGGAATGCTCCTGGCCGGGACGTTTGTCGGCTTCATGTACGATCACGCGGGAATCGCCGGAATTTTGTGCATCGACGGCCTCACCTATTTCGTCTCTGCCTTGTGCCTGTACTCGCTGCGCAGCGGCTACGTTTCCCCGCTGACGCATCGCCAGTATCCTCGTGAATTTTCCGAGTCCGCGGAGGCAACCGCGCAAGCGCTAGAGAGTGGCGAAAACCCCGAAGTGGCGGAAGCTGGACTTTCGCTGGCGATCTTCACAGACATGAAGGCTGGCTGGGCCTACTTGCGCGAACAACCGGTCGTGTTGGCCCTGGGGACCACCCACGCGCTGCTCATGGCCAGCATTGTGAGTTCGAACGTGGTGGTCGTGGCGCTGGCCAACGACATTCTGCATTCCGGCGCGCGCGGCTTCGGGTTCATCGAAGCGGGTTGGGCGATCGGCGCAATCACCGGCGGCTTGATCACCAGCCAATTGCCGCAACGCCTGCGCTTGCCGCTGTACGTGGCCGCGATGGCCGGGATGGCGTTGGGCCACGTGGCCATGCCGTACGTGGCATTTTTATTGGGCGCAGCCATCCTGCAGGGGTGCTTTGGCTTTTTCCGCGCGCTGGCGGGCATCGTCGCACAATCATCACTCATGGGTATTGTCCCGAAACAATTCATGGGCCGCACGCAATCCGCCTTCGCGATTTTCGCTACGGTCCTGCAATTGGCCATCACTTTTTCTCTCGGGTGGATCGCCGAGCGCTTCAGCATCGCCATCGGCTTCTTTCTTCTCGCGGTCATGTACTCCGGCGCAACGCTAACCGCCAGCCGCGCGCGCAGACTGCTGAAGGCTTCCGCAACGTAGCAGTTCTAACCATCCAATACGATGGCCGATAAAATCCTGCTAAATTATTCGATTGACCGCACTGGACAGAACGAGGTCGCCCATGGAAATTCGCATCATCCAGCCGTTCCTGCACTATTTTGGCAGCGTCCGTGAGCGCACCATGCACGTGGCGCGTTGCGTTCCGGCGGATAAGATTGACTGGAGCTATTCTCCCGGGAAATTCACCCTCCGGCGACTTGCTGCGGCACATTGCGGTCACGGAACGCAACTTGTTCGCCGAAAACATCCAAGGCCACGCCAGCCGCTATACCAGCCACGGCCAAGGAGTTCGCCGATGGACGAGAGGCTATTCTGGAGTTGATGGAACGCCTGCATGCGGAATCGACGGATATCTTCTCGAAGCTCAGCGACGAGAGCCTCCAGGAAAAATGCGTGAATGTGGGCGGGATGGAAATTGCCAGATGGAAGTGGATGCGCTCGATGGTTGAACACGAAATCCACCATCGCGGACAAGTCTATTTGTACCTCGGGCTTCTCGGTGTGACCACGCCTCCCCTGTATGGCCTCTCGTCGGCAGAGGTGCGCGCCCGCGGTGAATCCTAGGAAGCTACGGGCTCAGGCTTTGCGCCAAGTAATTCGACCGCAGCCTGATTCAACTTGTTACGCAGCGCATAGCGATCGTTCGCGCGGGTCACATAGCGCACGGCCACTTCAATGCCGCCGGCGATTGGCTTCACGCTGATAGCCGGAGCCGCCGATAAGCCACTCATCTCGCGGGACGTTGTGGCGCCTTTCCATTCTTCTTCCGCCTGCTGCACGGTTTCGCGCGTGGCCTCGATCACCTTCTTGTGCAGCGCGTCAACCAATGGATAAGGATCCTTTCCCGCGGGAAGCACGACTTGCAATTCGTCCCACAGCCACTGGCCGGTGGTCGAAAAATTGAAGTAGTGTCCTTCAATGGCAAAGCTGTTGGTGAAGGTCACACGCCGACCGGTCGGATGCCCGGAGTCGGTCCAATTGCCGGTCTCTAGCAAGACGGTATGGAACGGCCCGATCTCCACCACTTCGCCGGTCACACCATTGATTTCCACCCAATCGCCCAGCCGCATGCCGTGTTTCCCCATGAGCACGAACCAGCCGAGGAAGCCGACGATGAAATCTTTCAGTGCCACGGTCAGGCCCGCACCGGCAAGCCCGAGAAACGTTCCCAATTGTCCCGGCGGCCCGAACAGCACCAGCAGAATTAGAAACAGCGCCAAAATCTGGAGTGCGGTTCGCGTCACCGTGCGCAGGGATTCCAGTTGGCGGCGATCCATGGTAAGCCGTTTGACCAGCGAATCCATCCACGAACTGAAAAAGATCCCGATAAGGGCGATCACCAAAATAATGCCAATGCCAATTAACGCCCTGTGTACCACGTCCCGCTGATGCCCTGCTACCAGGTCGATCCACTGGGCGTAAACGCCGGCAAGTTGTTTCTTCGTTTCGATGCGCTTGTCGTAGGCAGCCAGGATTTTTTGGTTGCTGGAAAGTTGCTGCGTCTTTTTCAGCAGATCGGCAGTTTCATCCTGGCTCTTGTTTGCCGCGGAAACGTGCGCGCCGGTTGCTGGCAATTTGGTGATTTTGGAGTGATGCGCGAGTTCGGGTATCGCCGCTTTTTCGGCGTCTACCTGGGCATCCAGGACATGATGCTTCACGGTCAGCGCGGCGACGGCGGTTTCGGTATCCGTTTTCGCCTTCCACAATTGCAACTGTTTGAGATGGAGTTGCCGCCATTGCACCACGCGATGAACCACGCCCAGCTGGTCCACCGGTTCCGCGCCCGTAGGAATCGCGTTCGGCGTGCCATGCGCGGTCTCCTCGTGTTCCTTCTTGAGCGCCTCGATCCTGTCGATCACGTCACCGCCGGCTCGAATTAATTCTTCCTTGGCATCGTCCACTTCATCCTGATCGAGATCGACGTCGGCCTGAGCCTGGATCAGATCCGCCTGGAGCGCATCTTTTTTGCTTTCGCTCGCTTTCGCCACTTGGTCGGAAAGTTGTTTTACGCGGTCCCGGTCGGTCTCCAGGAGTTTCTCCCCCTTTTGCATTTGTTCTTCACGTTCTTTGGCCTCGGGGGACAAAGGAGGGGGGTGCAGCCGCGCATGTCGCAATGCATTGTCGAACGCCTGGTCCACATCAAAATCGGCTAGCCGCAGGGCTTCCTGGGCGAGCGCGCGTTCCTCGTGAGAAGTGGCTAGTTGCGCCAGTTGCTGCGCCGTTGTCAGCGGGCTCTGGTCCACCAGCGCTTTTTCCGGCGCCTGAGAGGCACTCACGCCTACGACGGCCACCGGCGGCAGCGGCTTTCGCGTTTCCAAGAATCCGTACATTGTAGCGGCGGCCAGTAACACGATGACGAGGGCCGCGATCTGCTGTGTTCGTTTCATAAGAAATTAACCGAGTTCTATCCTAACGTCAGTTTGGCTGGAATTCCTTCCAATTTCGGCGATTGGCTCGAGAAACGCAAGAACTTCCTGAGCACACTGTTTTGCCGCACACTTGCTAGCGGACGGCGACGCGCCTAGGCTTTTCAAAAGGAGTCCTCATGAACGACTCGCGCCCTCCCACTTTCCTGTTTTGTCTCATGGTTGTGCTTGGCGCCCTGCGCTGTGTACATGTGTATCCGCAACTTCCCGACATAATGGCGTCTCACTTTACCGGCCGGGGCATACCCAACGGCTGGCAGCCAAAACCGGCTTTTTTCTTATTGATCGGTGTGGTCATCGTGGTTTCGGCGATCCCCGCATTTATCGTGCCTCGCCGGCTGCCTGCGATGCCCACCGACAGAATTAATCTGCCGAATAAGTCTTACTGGCTTGCTCCCGAGCGCAAGGAGGAAACTTGGCGTTTTTTCCGCGCACAGATGGCTTGGTGGGGTTGCGCTCTACTCATTCTGCTCCTGTATACGATGTCTCTAGCGATCAATGCGAATCTGCCTAGCATCGGCTATTTCAACTGGCAGGGAATGTGGTACGCCCTCGGTGGCTTCCTGCTCTTTACGACTCTATGGATCGTTCACTTGCAGCGCCATTTTCACAACGTGCCGCAAACGCAGGTAGCTTCGACTTCTGGTTCCTGGCATAAATAGCCCCTTGCCGGTTGACGTGCGCACGCCCGAGGACTACTGTAAGCAAATAGCAACGCTCCGTTGCAATCAACGAGACGAGTCGTTCCACTGCGAATTGCGAGCCAGCCACTGCCCTCTTGTTCCCCCTGTGACTGGCGGCCTTGGAAAGACGCAGGAATCGCCGCTCGTCGCCAGCTTCGCTCCAGATCGCTTTGAGGCAGCAGCGGCACCATGGAAAAATATCTCATCGTCATCGAGGAAACCGGCTCCGGCTATCTTGCCTATTCCCCAGACATGCCCGGATGTGTCTCCACCGGCCATACTCGCCGCGAAGCGGAAGACAACCTCCGCCGCTCCTTGGTCTATCATCTGCAAGAGCTTCGCGACTGCGGCGAAGTCCGCCCCGCGCCGCACACTTATTCCGCTTATCTTGAACTACCCTGAACGGTGCTCGTTCGCAGAAAATGAGAGGGAGAAAAAAACGCCCGGCTTTCACCGGGCGTTCTCATTCCAATCTCGATCTTTCCTTTTCCAGTTTCGCTCTTTCTATAGGTAATCCCGCGACGGCCCTTCCAGGAACGCACGCAACTTCCGGGAACGCGACGGATGCCGGAGCTTGCGCAGCGCTTTCGCCTCGATCTGCCGGATGCGTTCGCGAGTAACGGCGAACGACTGGCCGACTTCTTCGAGCGTGTGCTCACTGCCATCGTCCAACCCGAACCGCATCTTGATGACCTTTTCCTCGCGTGGCGTCAACGTCTTCAGCACCGATGAAGTCTGTTCCTTCAGGTTCAGATTGATCACCGCGTCCGAAGGAGATACCACCGCCTTATCCTCGATGAAATCCCCCAAATGCGAATCTTCTTCTTCGCCAATCGGCGTTTCCAAAGAAATCGGCTCCTGCGCGATCTTCAGGATCTTGCGCACCTTGGAGACGGGAATGTCCATGCGCTTGGCGATCTCTTCGCTGGTAGGCTCGCGTCCAAGCTCCTGCACCAACTGGCGGCTGGTGCGCACCAATTTGTTGATGGTTTCGATCATGTGCACCGGAATGCGGATCGTGCGGGCCTGGTCGGCAATCGCGCGCGTGATGGCCTGACGGATCCACCATGTGGCATACGTCGAAAATTTGTATCCGCGGCGCCATTCAAACTTGTCCACCGCTTTCATCAAACCAATGTTGCCTTCCTGAATCAGGTCCAGGAACTGAAGTCCGCGGTTCGTGTATTTCTTTGCGATGGATACCACCAAGCGCAGGTTGGCCTCGATTAATTCCTTCTTGGCCTGTTCCGCTTCCGCTTCCCCGCGCTGAATGATCGTCAGAGTGCGCTTCAGCTCCATCAGCCCAACTTCGCTGGCCTCTTCGATATCCTTCAGTTCCGACCGCCGCGTACGCAATTCCCGACGCGCTTCCATGGCGTTCTCGCCCTTGGAAACGTCCGCGCGGCGTTCCAGGCGTCCCGCTTCGCGCTCCAGAGACTGCAGCCGCTCGACAGTGCCACGCATTTTGTCGATCAGCCGCTTCTTTTCAAACGGGTTGAAGTCGATGCCGCGAATTTCCAACGAAATTTCGACGCGCGTCCGCGCTACATCCCACTTCGCGCGAATGTAGGGCTTCTTTTTCGCTTTCGGTGTCTTGTCGAGCTTAACCGCCTGCTTCAACGCCTGTTCGTAGAGCTTGGCAATTTTGTCGATGTACTTCAGCGTCTGCTTGGTCTTGTTGGCGATTTTCTCTTCAGTCAGTTCTTCATCGTCAAACTGGACGATTTCCTTGATCGATCGCGCGCCTTTGCGCAGATCTTCGCCCACGGCGATCAGTTCCTTGATCACGATTGGGGAGCGCGTGATCGCCTTCATGACTACCAGTTGGCCGCGCTCGATGCGCTTGGCGATGGTTACTTCGCCTTCGCGTGTGAGCAACGGCACGGTGCCCATTTCCCGCAGGTACATCCTGACCGGGTCGTTCGTCTTTTCCAGCGAACCTGGCGTCAGGTCCAGATCGCTTCCGCCCTCTTCGGGGTGAAGATCGTCCTTCACCACCGTGTCCCGGTCGCCATGTTCCGCGGACACTTCCACGGCGCGCGCCGCCTTGGCCGAGGCTGCGTCTTCGTAAATCTCAATCCCGTTGCGCTCGAAGGTGGTGAGAAGGTCGTCGATTTCTTCCGAAGAATGCACTTCGGCGGGAAGCGAGTCGTTCACTTCATCGTACAACAGGTAACCGCGCTCTTTGCCGATGGCAATGAGCTGCTTTACCGCTTCATATTTTTCTTCTAAGCCCGTAGCTGCCACAACACTCCTCCCGCTCTTCTACTCCGATGCTGCCGCACTTCGATCGCGCGCTAAATCACGCTTTGCTCACACAGAGCGAGACAGCCAGAAACTGGCATAGGGAGGAACAGAGTCCTCCACGAACTCTCAATTTTTGCTCTGAAGCCTTGTACGCCGCGCCGATTTCTTGCCGTTGCCCCACGCCTGCTAGCCTGCTGCGAGCCGTTCTAACGGTCCTAATGCCTCTAGTTTGTCTCTCGTATAGATGCACAAAGGAGCGAAACCGTTACCCGGACAACCCTTCTACGTTACACGCCTAAGTCCCTCTACGTCAATGCTTTCCTTGGCACTCTAACCCGTCGCCCGCCGCTTTAGCAACTCCTGCTTCCGAGTTAAAAGCCCGCGCATGGCCTCCGCCGAGGGACTGCTCTCGATTTCCCGCTGTACCTCGGCCAATTCCTGCTCCACTTGCCGGCTGCGCAGCGCTTCCATGCAGCTCTCGGCCTCTTCCCAGGTTCCTTCGTTCGCCTCTTCAAACAGAATTTCGAAGAATACCCGCCGGTCCCGCTCCTCGAGAAGCGCACCAATCTCCGTCGGCTGCATGGGCTGGTCGGCCAGTCCCGCCACGATGAGCGCCGCAAAAATCTTCTCCGTTTCCAGGCCCTGATACACGCGGCTTTGTTTCAACTGTTGCGCCAGTTCCCTTCTAAAATCTTCGGTTTCCGCCAGCATGCGGATGAGCCGGCGCTCGGCAGGTTTGCCCGCTTTCCCGACCAGTTCCGGCTTGGTCTTCACTTCGCTGCGCCGCTCCGTGGCCGCTTTGTTCAGGGCCGCGCGCAGCACCGGCTCGTCGATGCGAAGTTGTTGCGAAATTCGCGTGGCCCACTCCGATCGTAACAGCCCATTTGGAATTTTTTGGACGTAGGGCATCAGGTAATTCAGCGCACGCAATTTCCCTTCTCCGGTCGTCAGATCCATCTGCCGCGCTCGTCCAATCAGATAATCCACATAGGGCGGCGATTCCTTCAACGCCTTGGTGTACGCTTCAGCCCCTTTTTCGCGGATGAATAGATCGGGGTCGGCCTTTTTGTCGCCAATCGCCGGCAATGCCAGCACCTTCACCTCGAAGTCGTGTTCCAGCAGCAGCGACACGGATCGTTCCGTCGCGGCTTGTCCCGCGGAGTCCGGGTCATAATTCACGATTACGCGTTTCGTGAAGCGCCCGAGTAATTTAATTTGAGGCTCGGCCAGGCTCGTGCCGCAACTCGCCACCACGTTGCTGATTCCGGCGCGAGCCACGGCAATCGCGTCCATGTACCCTTCCACCAAGATCGCGAAATCCTGGCGACGGAGCGCGTCCTTCGCCCGGTCCAGATGATAGAGCACGTTGCTCTTCGAGTAGATTGGCGTTTCCGGTGAATTCAGATATTTGGGTTGGTCATCGCCCAGCGCACGGCAACCAAACGCCACAATTTTTCCCGATTCATTTGCGATCGGAAATGTGATCCGCCGCCGGAAGCGGTCAAACAGTCTCGCACCATTCTGGTCCCGCGACATCAGCCCGGACTCCGTGAGCAATTTGTCCGGATACCTTTGCTTGAGGTGCCGTAACAACGCGTCGCCGCCGCTCGGCGCATAACCGATGCCAAAGCGCGCAATGGCGTCCTTGTCCAGCCCGCGGTCGTCCAGATAGGCTCGCGCCGCTCTTCCTTCTCCCGTCGTCTCCAACTGCTTCACAAAAAACGTCTGCGCCTCGCGGTGCATTTCAATCAGAGCGGCTCGCTGCTGGTTCTCTTTCCGTTCTTCCGGTGAGCGTTCCTTTGGCTTCGGCAGCGCGATCCCGCATTTCTCCGCAACGATGCGCACCGCCTCGGGAAACTGGCACTTCTCCATGTCCATCACGAAGCTGAAAACGTCCCCGCCCTTCCCGCAACCGAAGCAATGAAAAATCTGTTTCACCGGATGCACGGCAAACGACGGCGTTTTCTCGCCGTGAAATGGGCATAGCCCCGTAAAATTTTGCCCGCTTTTTTTCAGACGGACGTATTCCCCGACGACGCGGACAATGTCCGCCTGCTGTTTCACCCGATCCGCGAATGATCCCGCTTCCGCCATATGCTCCTAAGAACGCAAATCTACCACCGTGATGGCGTTTCCGCCCCGTTCCTCCGTCTCGAACGTGTGTTTGTCCACCAGAGGATGCGTTGAGAGAAATTCGCCGAGTCCTTTGCGCAATGCCCCCGTGCCGTGGCCATGGATGATCCGGACTTGCGTCAGGCGAGCAAGTGCCGCGTCGTCCAAAAACTTGTCCACGCGCTCGCTCGCCTGCTCCACGGTCATCCCGATTACATTTATTTCTCCGCTTGCGGGGCCTTCCCCGCCGTGGGATGTCACGGTAATGTTTTCGCGCGGGCCGGGCTTTACCATCGCCTTTCCCGGTGGCTGCCCTTCAATCCCCGTGATTTCTTCGACTGCCACCTTCATCCGCAACGGTCCAGCTTCGATTTCCGCCGACGGCCCATCCACGCGCCGCAGGATGACCGGCTTGTTGAAGCCGCGGACGCGGATCTTCACGCCCGGATGCAAGTGCGCTGCGTTCAGCTTTTCTAGAGTCTCCGTCTTGATCCCCAAATCCAGCTGCGATTCAGAAATTGCCTGCACCACCGCCGCGTTCAACTCTTCTTTCGCGCCGCCGCGCGCCTCCTGCATTTTCCGCCGAGCCGTTCTCTCCAATTGCGAGCGGAGCTCGCGTTCCTTCACGGCCCCCACCACGCCGGCCACGTTATCTTCAAAGCGCTTCTGCATCTCTGCAAATTTTTGTTCCAGCTCCGAAATCCGGTGCTTCTGCCGCTCCACCCACTCGTGCCGCAGGTCGGCGCGCTCTTGCTCCAGAGCTCGCCGCTCCCCGGCCATCTGCAGGCGCAAACGATCCAGCTCGTCCCGGCTGCGATGCAGGTACGCGATCAGGTCGGCTGCCTCTTGGGCTTCCGGGGCCATCAGGGACCGCGCATGCTCGATGATTGATTCCGGAAGCTCCAGCCGCTTCGCAATCGCTATTCCGCTCGAGCCGCCCGGCACGCCAACCATCAAGCGGTACGTCGGACGCAAATTCACATCGTCGAATTCCACCGCCGCGTTAACCACCCCCGGTGTTGTCGATGCATAGGTCTTCAGCCGGTCGTGGTGCGTGGTCGCCAGCACAAAGCAATGCTTCTTCTGAAATTCATCCAGTAGGGCCACCGCCAGTGCCGCACCTTCCTCCGGCGCCGTCCCCGTTCCCATTTCGTCCGCGAGCACCAACGAATTCGGCGTTGCTTCTTCCAGCATGCTTTTCAAGTTCAGCATGTGCGAAGAAAACGTGGAGAGATCAGCCGCAATCGATTGCTCATCTCCAATATCCACCAGCACGCGGTCGAATAGAGCCAGGACAGCCTGCTGCGCCGCCACCGGAATTCCTGCCTGCGCTGCCAGAACCGCCAGGCCCGTTGTTTTCAGCGCCACTGTTTTTCCGCCCGTGTTTGGACCGCTGATGACCAGCAAGCGCTCCTCGCCGCCCATCGCCAGCGACATCGGCACAATCGCGCGATTTTCCTTTCGAAGTTTGTCTTCCAGAACCGGATGCCGGGCGGCTTCCAGCCTCAATTCAGGCTCGTGGGAAAATTCCGGCATGCACGCATCAAAATCGCGCGCAAATCGGCCGCGCGCAAAAACACTGTCGAGCTCCGCAATCGTGGCTGCCGCGGCTTGTAGTGGGGTCAGCAGTCCCCGCAGCCGGTCGGTCAACTCTTTCAGTATCCGGAAAATCTCCGCTGATTCGTCTTCCGCGAGCTGCACCAGTTGGTTGTTGCTCTCCACGGTTTCGAAAGGCTCGACAAATACTGTCTGGCCCGTGGCGCTGGCTCCGTGCACCACGCCCTGGACATTGCGCCGGTGCTCCGAACGCACCGGAATTACAAAGCGGTCATTGCGCAGGGTGACGTAGTCTTCGCCAGATTCGGCATGTCGCGAGCGCAGAATTTGCTTCAGCGTCTTCTGAATCGAGTCCCGTGTTTGCAGTATGCTGGCGCGAATCCGCCCGAGCGCGCTCGAGGCGTCGTCGCTGATCTCTCCGTTCGGCAAGACGCAGCGACGGATGGCCGCCTGAAGATCCCTGAAATCCGCGAGGGATGCGCCACGCGCCGCCAACAAGGGAAATTTCGCCGCGTCTTCGCGGAATTGTTGCCTCAACCACGCAGCGGTTTCCAGTAATGAACCGGCATCCAGAAAATCCGCCGCTTCCAGCAGCGCTCCTGGCGATTCCAGCCGTTCGAGCCAGCCCGCTGGATCCGCCAGCGCTCCGAAACCCAACTCACGTCCCACGCGCAGCCATTCGCGCGATTCGCGGATGAACGCGAAGGCACTTTCCAGCGCCTCGCGTCTGCCCTTCGGCTGCAGCCCATCGATAAAGCGCCGCCCCGGAGCGCATGTCGTCCTCAGCCGCAGCAATTCGCGCAGCTTGTCAAACTCCAAAACCTCTTCCGCTCGCCGTGACATTTTATCTCTCGACCGCAATTAGAATTGTTGATTACTATTTCTGTGCTTCATCCGTTCGGCCAGGTACTCCGCAGCCTCCTCCACTCGCTCTGCACTATGCACCAAATTCCCATTCGCCTCGCCCCATACCCGCGTGCCGGTCGTTGACCCCGGCCCCTGCTCCATTTCCCTCACTCGCTCCAAAATGGGCTGCCAGAACCGGCCGAGCGCGACACAAGGCTTCGATTCCATCACCGATTTGTTCATCATCTCCCACACCACAGCCAATTCGACCAGCGTGCCCGTTCCGCCTTTGCAGACTACATATGCATCGCCCATCTCAATCAGTCCAAACAGCCGTTCTTCCCAGGTCTTCTTGCGCACCTCCACATCGATCCATTCGTTGGCGTTGCGTTTGAAAAATTCCGCGGTCACTCCATAGGTTTTTCCGCCCGCATCCTTTGCTCCCCGCGACACCGCTTCCATCACTCCGCCATATCCGCCGCTGCAAACCGCGAAGCCACGACCCGCCAACGCTTTCCCGAGCGCCCGAGCTTCCTCGTACTCTTGATCACCGCCACGCGGCCGCGAACTGCCAAACACGGTAACGATCTTCTCGTCCATGGCGCGTCCATCCGCCATTTGGTGACTTCTTTGCCTCACTGCTTCATCACTTCCTTCTTCGCATCGAACTCTTCAATCATCGCCTGGCACAATCCATCGAGTGCATCGGGCACTTCATGGTTCTTTCCTTGTTCATTGTTGCTCAAGAACGAAAAGATCAACCTTCTCCCGCCGGGCGCTTCGGCAAACCCGGAGAGTGTCCGCACATGCGAAACCGAACCGGTCTTCGCGTGAATCCTTCCCGCGATCCCGGAGTCCTTCATCCGTTCATTCAGCGTTCCATCCACGCCGGCGACCGGTAACGACGCGTAGTACTCCGCGAACCACGTCTGTCTCTGCGCATACAGCAACAGCTCCACAAACGCCCGCGGGGTCACCAGGTCGTGCCGCGACAATCCCGACCCATCCGATTGCACCACGTCGTCCTCGCGGATCCCCGCCTTCGCGTAAAACTGTTTGGGAAATTTCAGAAGATCGTCGGGATCGCTCCATGGCCCACTCTGTCGCGCGGCCGTCCGCAGTAACACTTCCGCATGCAGATTCTGGCTGATCTTGTTCACCAGCTTCACCGAGTCGCCCAGCCGGATCGACAAATGCTCCGCCAGTACGGTGCGCATAGCTTCCGCCGGATCCGGATCATGCTGCGCGCGCGGCTTACCGTCCACTTTCACGCCGCGTTCGGCTAGCAATTTTGCCAGCAGCGTCGCTGCATGCTCGGCGGGCTCTTGAATCGCAAGCACCAGCTTATGCGGCGAGCTCTTGGCGGGCAGCGTTCCACTCACGACCACCGTGCTCGCCCCAGGTTCCCGCGTGAGCCGCAAATCGGGTTTTTCCTTTGCTCCGACGGTGGTGACCTCGTTCTTCACCACGAATTCCTGTTCCGCCGGCTCCATCAGGGCCTGTACCGCGTCGCCCGCTTTTTGCCCGGGGGTCAGCGTCAAGGTCGCCGTGTTGTCGTCCACGACAATCGCGGAAATCGCCGCGCCGTACTCCCAAACCATGTCGTCGATTTCCCAGCCGTCCGGATAGCGCTCCCGTGGGAAATAACTGTCGTCGCCCACCACGTCCCCAGTGACTTCCTTCACCCCGTGCGCCAGAACCGCATCGGCCAGTTCCGCCAGCGCCTTTTCCGGCGGTCCATCAAACTCCTCTTTCGTTTCGAACGGAAATTTCCGATTCGAAAGATTTGGATCGCCGCGACCGACGAGAATCAGGTCGCCGGAGAGTTTTCCGTCGGTAGAAAGAGTGCCATTCGTCTCGATCGTCGTGCGAAATTTGAAATCCGTCCCCAGCGTGTCCAGCGCCAGCGCCGTTGTCAGCAGCTTCATGTTCGATGCCGGCACGAAATATTTGTCGGCATTCTTTTCGTATAGCGTGTCTCCGGTCGCCGCATCCAACACCAGCAGACCCCATTCGCCCTTGTCCACCGGCGGCGCCTCGAGGAGTTTCTCGACGCGCTCGGAAAAGCGCCCGGTTTCCGTCGCCGGCCTTGTGTTCTGGTTCGAGATCGCCGGTGCGGGGGGAACCGATTGCTGGGCCGCCGGCGCTTGTGCCCCTGTCCACTGAGCGACAAGTGCGCAGAGCAGCGAAGTCAGCACTCGTATTGCTTTTCCACTATTCCTGGCCATAATTCCTCTATTGGCAAAATCCATGGACTGAAAGTATATTCGAAAGACAGTGGGGGCTCCCGCTCCTCTTGAACCGGCGAGGAGCTGAGCGCAGCCGTTCCCGGCTATTCTCGACCCGCTGCTTCCACTGCCCAGACCGCATCATAAGTAGTAGATATACGGGACACAATCTTTGAGAGGGTGAATCGAATGAAAAAGTGGCTTGCAACCGTTATGGCTCTGATCCTGACCGCTCCGGCTCTCTTCGCCGATGACCGGAAAGAAAAAGAGCGCCTGGAGAATTGCGGCCTCGTGGTCCAGGAAATTATGGACATCCCCGATGATATTCCGCAGGACCTAATCGATAAAGCGTACTGCGTCATAGTTTATCCCTCGGTGCTGAAAGGGGCCTTTATCTTCGGCGGCAGCTACGGCCGAGGCGCCATGACGTGCCGCACCGGCGAACACTTCAACGGCCCTTGGAGCGCTCCCACCATGATGGCTCTCGAAGGCGGCAGTTTTGGGTTCCAGATCGGCGGCCAGGCCACAGATTTCGTTCTCCTGGTGATGAACGATCGCGGCGCTCGCGCCATTCTCAGCAGCAAAGTAAAACTCGGTGCCGACGCTTCTGCCGCTGCGGGTCCCAAGGGCCGCAACGCCGAAGCCTCCACGGATGTCACAATGCGCGCTGAAATTCTCTCGTACTCCCGCGCGCGTGGGCTCTTCGCTGGCATCTCTCTTGCCGGATCCACAGTGCGTCCAGACAATAGCGCCAATGAAAAGGTGTATCAGAAATTGGTCACATCCCAGGACATCGTTTTTAAGGGGGCAGTGCCTGTGCCACCCTCCGCGCAGCAGTTCATCTCTTATTTGAATAAGAAGTCTCCAAAGAATTTGGCCTCCGGAAAAGAGATATAAATCACTGATTCTAAATAAGGTAGTTGAAGAGCCCCAGTAGTCTCCGGGGCTCTTTTCTTTTTTTCTGGTTGACATCGTCGTAGATATGACCTATGGTCATATATGAATGGAGGTCAAGTCAATGCATTCGCTCCTCTCTCACTCCTTCTCTGATCGCCGCTCTCGCCGCAGCGCTGAACTTCGCGAACGCCTGTTCCGCGCTGCCCTCGCCCTATTCGCCCAAAGAGGCTTTGCCGAGACCACGGTCGAAGACATCACCAACGCTGCGGACGTTGGCAAGGGCACGTTCTTTAATTATTTCCCCAGCAAGGAACATATTCTTCTCGCATTCGGTGATCTGCAATATGCCAAGCTTCAAGCCGCCGTCGAGGAAGCTCGTCACACCGATATGCCTTTGCCCGTTTTTCTGCGATCTCTCGGCCAGCGCATGACCGAGGAACCAACTCGCAATCCCGATGTACTCCGTGCCCTGCTTCAAGCTTTTCTCTCCAGCACACCCGTGCGCGACAGCATGCTCGACTTGCAAAAGCGCGTTCTGGCTCTCCACGAGGAGATGATTCAATTGGGCCAGCAGCGCGGAGAAATCCGCAGCGACCTTCCACCGATGGAAATAGCCAAGGCATTTCGCCAGTCCATTTTCGGAACGCTTTTGCTTTGGTCCTTGGACGGTGACGGCACCTTGCTCTCGCGCATTGAGGCGGCTTTTGAAGTCCTATGGAAGGGGATGACGCCGCGCAGTGTCGCGTCCCCGGCGCTCGCCGTTCCCATGTTCTGGTGAGGAGCAGCATTCTATGAAACCTAAAATCATCCTGATCCCTGTGATCCTCGCCGCCGTGCTGGCTGCCGCCGCTTACTCGATGGGCTGGTTCCGGCACGACACGGGCTTACAGGGCTCCGGCACGGTAGAGGCTCGAGATATCCGGGTTGGCTCTAAAGTGGGCGGACGCATCGACAAAATCCTCGTGCGCGAAGGCGATTCCGTGGAATCCGGCCAACTTCTAATTACCTTCGATGACAAAGAACTTCTCGCTTCACTCGCACAATCTCGGGCCGCCGCGGAAAAAGCCCAACGCGGTTTCCGACCGGAAGAAATCGCCCAAGCGCGCGCCTCCGCAGCTCAAGCCAAGGCGGAATATGACCAGCGCATCAACGGCTATCGCCAGGAAGACATCGACGCCGCAAAGGCGGACCTCGACCGTGCCACCGCGGACGAAGTTCGCACGCACCTCGATTTTCAGCGCTATGACGCCCTCGCCGCCAAAGACCTGGTCTCCAAGCAGCAGCGCGATACTTCCGAAGCAAACTGGAAGATGGCGCTGGCGCAAAAGCAAAACGCGCAGCACAAACTGGATGAACTCCACCGCGGCTACCGCCCGGAGGAAATTGCCGCCGCCGAAGCCCGTTATCATCAGACCCAGGCCATCCTGGAAATGTATGAACGGGGCAGTCGCCCGGAAGATATCGACGCGGCCCGCGCGGCACTGGCCTACGACGAGGCGCGCTTTCGTGAACGCCAGGTCGTCGCCCCCGCCGCTGCCACCATCGAAGTTCTGGATGTCCGCCCCGGCGATCTGATTCCGCCTAACACTCCCATCGCCACGCTACTCGAGCGCGACCAGATCTACGTGCGCATCTACATTCCGGAAACCGAAATTGGTCGCGTACATCTTGGCCAAAAGGCGGAGATTCGCGTCGATTCCTTCCCGAATCAGTCATTTGATGGCGTCGTCGAGCAGATCAACCAGCAGGCCGAATTCCTTCCGCGCAATGTCCAGACGCGCGAGGAACGCGTCCATCAGGTTTTCGGGGTGAAGGTGCGCATCGATGACACTTCCCATCGCGTCCTGGCCGGTATGGCCGCAGACGTCAGGCTGTCTCCCAACACCTAAACCGTGACTTCCTCCGACCAACCCGCGATTTCCGCCAGCCATCTGGTTCGCCGCTTCGGCGATTTCACCGCCGTGAACGACGTGAGTTTCCGCGTCGAAAAAGGGGAAATTTTCGGATTTCTCGGCCCCAACGGAAGCGGAAAGACCACCGTCATCAAAATGCTGACGGGCCTGCTTCCGCTTTCCGCTGGGGACGCCTCCGTCATGGGGATAAACGTTCGTACCGATCCCGAGGGCGTCCGCGAAAACATCGGCTACATGTCCCAGAATTTCAGCCTATACGCGGATCTTACGGTATTCGAAAATCTCACTTTCTATGGCCGCATCTACGGCCTCTCTCCCGATCGCCTGCGCGAGCGCATGGATGCGATTGTCCAGTTGAACGGCCTCGGCCCCTATCTCCATCGTCTGTCCGCGCAGCTTTCGGGTGGGTGGAAGCAGCGCCTGGCCCTGGGTTGCGCCATGTTGCACGAGCCATCGCTCATTTTCCTGGATGAACCCACCGCCGGCATCGATCCCGTCGCCCGGCGCCAGCTCTGGGATCTGCTGTTCGAACTGTCCGCGCATGGCATCACCTTTTTTGTCACCACGCACTATATGGACGAGGCCGAGCGCTGCAGCCACGTGGCCTACATTTATTTCGGTAAAGTCATCGCCGACGGCACGCCCGACGACCTTCGCGAGCTTCCCGCTGTTAAGCCCCCAGGAACCTACCGGGTAGAAATCAGTGCTCCCCACGTGACTCGCGCCTTGCGCGCAGCGCGCACGATCCCGGGCATCCGCAGCGCTACGATTTTTGGTCAGTCCGTCCACGCACTGATCGATGACAGTCTGGATCTCGAACAGCTTCGCGCCCAGCTGCTGAAAAACGATGTCATCGTGGCGGAGATACGCCCGTTGGCTCCCAGCCTCGAGGACGTCTTCGTCGAGCTCACCTGCAAACATCAGGCAGAACAAGAGGCTTCCCGTGGATAATCCCTTTCGCGGGTTCCGCGCTGTGTTTTACAAGGAAGCCCTGCACGTGCGGCGCGATTTCGCCACCCTGTTTTTCTCCCTGATCATTCCCATCCTGCAGATGGTGGTGCTCGGCTATGGAATTGACACCAACATTCGCCAGATCAACACGGTTGTGTACAACGCGGACGGCCGCCGCGAAAGCCGCGAACTTCTGGACCGTCTTAAGAATTCCGACACGTTCCATCTCATTCGCTACGTCAATAACGACCGCGACCTCAACGACGCCATCATTTCCGGCAAGTGCCGCGTCGGCATCAAAATCCCCGTCGACTATTCCGACAAACTGCTTCACGCGATGAGCGCCCAGGTGCTCGTTCTCATCGATGGCTCGGACTCCTCGGTTGCCGGGCAAGCCATCAACGTCACCACCGCCATTGGCCTGGATGAATCGCTGCGTCGCGCGCTCGTCAGCGATTCCAACTTCGCCGTGGATATGCGGCCCAAAATCCTGTTCAATCCGGATTCGCGTTCTCCCAATTTCTTTTTGCCCGGCCTGACCGCCATTCTGCTGCTGAATGTCACCACCTTCCTGACGGCTTTCTCCATCGTCCGGGAAAAGGAGCGCGGCACGCTTGAGCAACTGTTCGTGACACCGGTTCGTCCGATGGGGCTGCTCCTCGGAAAGCTGCTTCCCTATCTGTTTATCGGTTTCTTTGAGCTCAGCATGCTGCTTATCTTTATGCGCTTTATTTTTCTTGTGCCCATTCACGGAAACGTCCTGCTCCTGGCATTCCTTTCCCTCCCGTACTTATTTGTTTCGCTATCGCTGGGCATATTGATCTCCAGTAAAGCCACCACCCAGGCCCAGGCGATGCAGCTCGCGTTCCTGACCATTCTCCCAAGCGTCTTCTTCTCCGGTTACATTTTTCCCCGGGAAACGATGCCCAAGTTTTGCCTCGCGCTCAGCTACTTTATCCCTGCCACCTACTTCATCAACATCACCCGAGGCATCATTCTTCGCGGGGCCAGTTGGGTCCATCTCTGGTCGGATGGACTCGCGCTGTTCCTCATGGGAACGTTCCTGCTGGTCATCGCCGCCCGCCGCTTCCACAACAAAGTCATCATGGCGTGATATTCTGTCTGGTCGCCTGTCTTCAGGGGCTCATTCGTGACTTGTCCAATCTGTCAGAAGCGCAAGCCAGGCCGCTTTTGTCCGGCTAAAGCTGAGAAAATTTGCGCGGTTTGTTGTGGAACCGATCGGGAAGTTTCCATCGACTGCCCCTCCGATTGCGGCTATCTCCTTTCTGCCCACCGCTACGAGAATGACCATCCTCGCGCTCTCCCGGCTGATACCCCACTGCTGGACGCGCGCATTTCCTCCGACTCCGTCCACGCCCACGGCCAATTTCTCTCCGCGCTCGCTTTCACCATCGCGAAGTTTTGTGCCCGTCAGCCCGCCGCCACCGATCCCGATGTCCTCGCCGCGCTTCGCGCCCAGGCCGAAACCTACAAAACCCTCGTTTCCGGCATCGTCTACGAGCAGCCGCCCGTGCCTAACATCCCACGTGAACTGTACGGTGCTGTCTCTGCCTTCCTCACCGAAGCAAAGCAGAACACTGCGCAACCTTCGTTCTGCCCGGTGAAAGACTCCGAGATTTTTCAGCTACTGGTGTTTCTGTTCCGCATGGGCCTGCTGCGCACGAATGGCCGCCCGCGATCACGCCGGTTCATCGAATTCCTGCGTGGCCAGTTCCCCGGCGCACAGGAGCTTCAACGAGAACAATCGCGTATTATTGTCCCGTAGTAATCAAAAGGAGTGGGCATTCCGATGCACACGACTTCCCGCCGTTCATTCCTTCATTCGGCTTCGACTTCGCTGGCCTGTCTCGCTGTTCCTCGATTCGCAAAAGGTTCTCTTCTCTGCGCTCTTGACACTCGCCCCTTCCTGGATGAATTCGCTTACGCTGACGTTTCCCTTTCGAGCGAACTTCACGAACACCAACTGAAGAACACGCACTCCGTGCTGATGAATCTAAGCGAAGACAGCATGCTCAAGCCATTGCGGGAAATGGCCGGAATGCCTGCACCGGGCGAGGAACTGGGCGGCTGGTATCTTTACGATCCCGACTACGACAAACACAAGGGCGACACGGGTTTTGCTCCCGCCTGCACATTTGGCCAATGGGTTTCCGCCTTGGCCCGCGCCTACGCCATCAAGTCCGACCCTGCCGTGCGCGAAAAGGTTCTGCGCCTCAACCGACTGTATGCGCAAACCATCTCCGGCGATTTCTACGAAAAGAACCGCTTCCCCGCTTATTGCTATGACAAATTTGTCTGCGGACTGATCGACTCGCATCAGTTCGTCCACGATCCCGAGGCGCTCAGCATTCTCGAATACACCACCGACACGGCTCTCCCGCACCTGCCGAAAACCGCTATCGAGCATGGTATAAGCTGGCGCCCTGGGACTGATGAGACCTACACCTGGGACGAGTCCTACACCATTTCGGAAAATCTCTTTCTTGCGTTTCAGCGTGGCGCGGGCTCGCGGTACAAACGACTGGGGGTTCAGTATCTGGACGATGCCTATTACGGGCCTCTTTCCGAAGGCAGAAACAATCTCGCCGGACGGCACGCCTACAGCCACGTCAATTCCCTTTGTTCGGCGATGCAGGCGTATTTCACTCTCGGCAGCGAGAAACATCTCCGCGCCGCGAAAAATGGCTTCGACATGCTCCTCGCCCAAAGCTACGCCACCGGCGGCTGGGGACCCGACGAAACCTTGCGTGCGCCTGACAGCGATGACCTTTTCGCCGGCCTATCCAACACTCACAGTAGCTTTGAGACTCCTTGCGGATCCTACGCGCATTTCAAACTCACGCGCTACTTGCTGCGCGTCACTCGCGATTCGCGCTATGGCGACAGCATGGAACGCGTCATGTACAACACCATTCTCGGCGCCAAACCTCTCCAGCCCGATGGCAGAGCCTTCTACTATTCCGATTACCATTTCGATGGCAGGAAGATTTACAAGGACGCCCACTGGCCCTGTTGTTCCGGCACCATGCCGCAAATCGCCACCGACTATCGCATCAGCACTTACTTCCGCGATCCGAACAGCATCTACGTGAACCTCTACATCCCTTCCACCTTGCAGTGGATCCAGGATGGCGCCCGCTTCAGGCTAAAGCACTCCACAGCTTATCCGCTCGATTCCCTTTTGCAGTTCGAAATCCATGCGACACAATCGAGAACTTTCGCGCTCAATTTTCGCATCCCCGCCTGGACCGAGGCTCCTACTTTGTTAGTAAATGGCAAACGGCCGAGTACTGCCGTTCTTCCCGGTACATTCGCCACCATTCAGCGCGAATGGAAAAACGGCGATGGCATCGAGCTCGACCTGCCGATGAGAACGCGCCTCGAATCCATCGACAAGCGCCACACCGACACGGTCGCGCTTCTCTACGGTCCACTCGTCCTGTTCGGAATCAATGCGACCGCACACACCTTTACGCGCGCTCAGTTGTTAGCGGCAGAGCAAACCTCTCCCAATTCCTGGCAAGTTCAAACGGCCAGAGCGCCCATGACCCTGCTGCCGTTCTTCGTTCTTGCTGCTGAGCCTTACTTCACCTATTTCAAGGTAAGTTAGCCATCTGCTGTCCAGGGTTGGCTCCTTCTACCGCACGATTCGCCCAGAAACTCTATGTCGCACTGTCAGAATTCGCCGCCCAAAACTTCGTCGTCTCGTCATTCACGTTCCTCTGCTGCAATTCTCCGCTGATTGCGCCAGCATCCCAGCCAAGACTCATCTGCGCGGGACGCGTCACCGCTCGCATTCCTTCCCACGGCCTCGTAGCAAACCCAAATTTCTCCCGGATCCCCCGCACGCGCTCCGAAATTTTTCTTCGGTACTCCTCGGGCGCGTAGCCATTCTTCGAATACCACTGCTCATATTGCTTTGCGAGTTTCGGGAATTTCTTCTGAATGAACGGCAAGAACTGTTTCGACGACGACGGCATGAGGAACAACACGCCCGAGTAGAACCATTGTGCCCCAGCTTCCCGCGACGCGGCGGCAACTGCCTCCAGCTCCCCATCATTGATTCCCGGCAGCAGCGGCGAGGCCGATACTCCCACTTCCAATCCCGCCTCGCGCAGTTCTTTCACCGCCGCCAAGCGCAGATCAGGCCGGGGCGCTCTCGGCTCCAGCAACCGCGCCAGCCTCGGCCGTAGCGTGGTCACTGTGATATTCACAGTCAGCGCGGATTTTCCTGCAATCACCCGCAAAATATCAATGTCGCGCACGATCTGGTTCGATTTTGTAATGATCGAAACGCTCAGCCCTTCTCGGTTCGCGAGTTCCTCCAAGCAAGCCCGCGTCACACCGTATTCCTTTTCCGCCGGTTGGTAGGGATCCGTCGCGGTGCCGATGGCGATGTGCTCGGATTGCGTGTACCCGGAAGCCTTCGATTCGTAGGAATATTTCCTCGAAATGTCGCTCGCCAGGAGCACTGCCGCGTCTTTCTTGACGAATATCTTGCGCTCGAATTCTCCGCCGTCAATTTCCATGTATTCGTGCGTATACCGCGCGTAGCAATACTTGCACCCGAATTCGCACCCGCGATAGGGATTGATGGTCCAATCAAAAGGCACCCGTTGCGAATCGCAGCGGTTCAAGATCGATTTCACTGGCAGAAGGAAATATTCTGGCTTCTCCGAGGATTTTCTCCGCGTCTCCGCTGCCAAAGAATTTGCGGCGAGGCGTGCTATGCCCACCAGTGGCGCACGGGGAGTCTGGAGATGTGGCGGGGGGCAATCCGCCGTAGGGCCTTCCAGACTTCCCTTGCACCAGCCGGTGGAACCCGGGGCACGGGGACCGGCCTCTGCTGTTGGGTCAGGCGTTTCAGGGCAAAAAGGTAGGAATCGAACTGCGGGGCGACGAACGGGGCGGCGCCGAGTCGTAAAACCCGACGTCGTAAGGGGAAGAACTGGGGACATAGCTCACCTCGAGCCGGGCCAGTATTTCGTCTTTTCTTCGCCTTGTCAAGCACTTTCTCTTTTTATTCGCCTATTCGCTGTTCGGTCCAGCCGACTTCACTTCCCCTTGCGTCTTCCCTTCGCGCTCTGTTCTAATCTCGACGGCGCGATATCGTAGTGAGCGTTTGCCTATGGGCAGCGTTTCCATGGTTGCTTCGCGTCTCACCCTCTGGAGAACCACTGGGGATTTCGTGCGCATTCAACGTTTCCTGCTCAGCGCTCTCGTCTTAGCATTTCCCTTCGCCGACGCGCAGGCTCAGGCTCCGGCGCAGAAACCTACGCCCAAGCCGCCTTCCGCGAACTCCCCGTCCATCCCCGCGCAGGAGACGATTCCTTCGCCGGTCTCCCGCCACTATCCGATACTCATCATCGCTCATGGTAATGAGCCCTTCTGGTCTCTCCGCCTAGGCATGAAGGGACCTGAGCGTCTCGACCGCGCTGGTTATCCACCGATCGTCCTGGATCCCGCCGAAATTACCGCCGACGCATCCGGCAATTCCTGGACCTACGATGCCAAAGACGACGCGACGGGTGCGATGGTTGCCGTGAAGCTTACGCGCGATACCTGTTCCGACATGATGTCCGACACGAAGTACACCTTCAGCGTGGAAGTTGACCACGCGCAAATCGGTCCGCTCAAGGGTTGCGGACAAAGTGCCCCCGACAAGTTCCCCGAATTTCGCAAGAAAAATCAGCTCGACATGCCGGAGGACACGGACACAAAGGACAGTAGCAAAGACAAAGATAAGGACAACAAAAAGACCGTCCTCGATCCCATCACCAATTTCCATCCGCCAGTCGCGACTGCGTTCTTCGATTCCGCCGGGCGTTTGATCCTGAGCCGCGGCGAGATCAGAAAAACGGCCGCGCCTTCCGGCCAGGAGCCTGCGCTTTCGCACGATGGTAAATTGCTGCTCTACACGCGTTCCGACTCCAAGACCGGCCCTGAACGTTCCATCATGCTGTACGAGTTCGACACCGGCCGCACGCGCGAGATCGCCGGCAACAATGTACGAGAGGCGTTTTGGTCGCCCGACGATACGCGCATCGCTTACCTGAAGTTCGATGGAAAGATCTGGCAGGTCTGGACGACTCCCATCAGCGCGCCGGAAAAGGGCACCTTGCTCTCTCCGCTCAATATCGATTCGCTCCACGGCTGGGTCAATCCCACCACCGTTCTAGCCGCCGACATGCAGAACGCTTACTGGCTGAGTGAGGACAAGCCATCGCAAACTGTCCCGCTCAAGGACATCTACGGCGACAATTTCCAGATCATGAGCAGTGACTGCATCCGCACAAACCCGATCAACTCCGATCTGCTTGTCGTTTCTGCTTACTATCTAAAGGCGCCCCCTGGAGCGCCC
The DNA here is from genome assembly GCA_963709675.1 of Candidatus Acidiferrales bacterium. GTDB lineage: Bacteria > Acidobacteriota > Terriglobia > Acidiferrales > UBA7541 > Acidiferrum. The sequence continues at coordinate 135,077 of CAVPWW010000005.1, read as the reverse complement.
ACCGATCAGATGGGTCTGAACCAGACTTTTTTCCTGTACGAAGTGCGTTCGCATCGGCGCACGATTCTCGGGCCGGCTGACGCCTTCACCCGCACTGCTGAATGGTCTCGCGACGGTTTACAGATTTTCTTCACGCGCGGCGTTCCTGGCAAGACTCCTCTGGTTACCGACCGCATGTTCTGGGATGGCACGGGCGAAAAGCGCTACTCCGCCGGCAATTCCCTGGTCGTCGGCAAATAGCTTCACATCGCTGATCCTGCGTGAGGATGTGTCATCTGTTTGTTTCTGCGTTACCATGGACTCCCAGCCGCAATCAGGGGGGAAAATGCGCGGACATTTGTGGCTTCTCTGGGTTGTGCTTCTCCTCATTCCATTGCTTGCAAGTCCGTCTTTGCCCGCGCATGACAGCAAGGTGATGGGCGAAGTCAAATTTAAGGGAGCGACTAAGGTAGAGAAGGACGCTGGCGTTTGGGTGGACGGCGAATATCTAGGCTATGTCAAGGAACTCAAGGGCAACAAGAAGGTATTGCTTCTGCCCGGCAAACATCAGATCACGGTTCGGCAGTCTGGGTATGGCGATTTCGTGCGCGACATCGTTGTCGAGCCGGGCCAATCACAGATCGTGAGCGTAAAGATGTCCTTGCTCCCCGGTGCCGCGACGCCGAAAGTCACCTCGCAGCTTAAACTGACCATTGAACCCGCGCGCGCCGCCGTTTTTCTCGATGGGAATTATGTGGGCCATGCCGGCGAGCTCGGTGGCTCCGTTCACTCGTTGCTCGTTAGCCCGGGAAATCATCACATCAAAGTCGAACTGGCTGGCTATCGCACGTTTGAAACCGATGTCAATTTGCTTGCCGGTCAAAAGTCCGAAGTAAAAACCGAACTCGTCAAAGGGAGCATCGAGCAAGCCGGTTCCGACATCAAGAAATCTCAGTAGTTCTCCTCAGGCCTCTCGGCCCACGATTAAGACGGTCGCCGTGCCAGGGAGTTATCAGCCAGCACAGAAGAGAGCATCGGCTACGAGGACGCAGAGAGTTCACGACAGAGGAGGATTCCTCGCTTGGCTCGAAATGGCGGGCGAGATTAAGCCCTAAAGAAGACCCAAGAGAAAGGCCTCCCCTTCAAAGGGTTGAGCTACAGAAGGCGTGAGGGATTGAATTGCCGCCTGCCAAGTGGATTACAATACCGGGCGAAGAGGGCAGGCGATGAAAACGAAATTTGCGCGGTATGCGTCGGCGGTGGCGCTGGGGAGTTTACTGGGCGGCATGGCTTTGGGGCAGGAACCCGGCGCGCCACCCTCGGAGACCCGGCCAGGGACTCCACCCGTGCACAACAACGTGCGGAGGGCCATGCAGTGGAAGCCGTTCGACTATACCTGCGAAGGCGGAGCCAAGCTGACGGTGTACCTCGGCGAGCAACTGGCAAAGATCCGGTTTGGGGAGAGTGCGTATTTGATGAAGCAGACCGTGTCTGCCGATGGCAACCGCTACTCCGACGGGAAAGTGCTGTGGTGGGGCAAAGGGAATGGCGGATTCCTGCAGGAAGATACGCCGGACGGCAACGGAAAGATGATCGTGAAGGATTGCAAGCTGGACAAGCCGCTGAACGGAGGAACGGTGAGCGGGACGGTGAGTTACCTGCAGCGAGTGGCGTTGCCGCCAAACGCCGTGATCCAGGTGCAATTGCAGGACGTTTCGCTCGCGGATGCACCGGCGAAAGTGATTGCAGAAGAAACCATCAACTTGGGGCAGCGGCAGGTGCCTGTGCCCTTTGAGTTGAATTTTGATACCGCGAAGATCGATCCGAAACATTCCTACTCGTTGAGCGCGAAGGTGACGGTCGATGGGGAGTTGCGGTTCACCAACGGGCAGTCCTATCCCGTGCTGACGCGGGGAAACCCGTCACGGGTGGACATGATCCTGAAGCCAGTGGGGGCGGCCGGGGTGAAGTAAATCAGGACCGGGCCGACAGACAACGCTACCGCGTCGGCGAGGCGCCGCACTCCAAAAGCACCCGGCCATTGGGACAGTTAGCGCTTAGGTCTCCCGAAGATCGGGTTGACTGTCCTTGCGAGGACCCTTGCCTATACTTTAAGCATGGCGACCCCTCTCACCGCAGAACCGCGTCAAGTAGGCCTTCTCGTGTTGGAAGACGAAGCGAGCAACGCGGTCGCGTTGAAGCAGATTCTGGATAGTGAGGGCTGGCGCGTGCGCCTGGTGCCGGATTTGTCGATGCTCCACGCGGAGTTGAAGACCGGGGAATACTCCCTGCTAATCGCAAATGTAGTGCTGATCGGACTGTCTTCACCGACCTTTCATGTGCTGCGCGAACTGGCCGCGGTGGCCCCGGAGGAAGGCGGGCGAATCCGAGTGCTATTCGTAGTGCCGGAAATGGCTGGTACTGAGTATATTTCAGCGTTGGAGCAGGCGAGGGTACCCTACGCGGTGCGCCCGTTCCATTTGCACGATCTGCTGGAAAAAGTGAGCGATCTGCTGGTGGAAGTGAAGGCCATTGAAGGGCCGCTACGCATGACGCGGTACGAATTTGGCGAGGCAAGGAAAAAGAAAAAGCAGAGCAGCCGGACGACGTCGATGTTCGCCTCGAGGGATTCCTATTCGTACACCGAAGAAGAGCTGGCGGAGTATGAACGCCAGGAATCCGAAGCCTCCAAGACCCGGCGCATCAAGCCACGGACGAACCTGGGAGATCCGCGAGGATAAGGAAAAAGCCAAGAAGTAATGAATTGTTTGGGCCGCCCCTGCCATTCACTCCGCTGCAAGAAAATCCCGCATGAACGTTCCAACTCCAGGGCGTGCTTTGAAGCACGCCGAGGAGGATGGCATGGTTCGTACTGCACACACGCTGTTTGGCAGCTCTTTATTCGGGATGGCGACTCTTGGTATCGCGACGTTGGGAATGCTGTGGCTTTCCCCTGGCCAGCCGACATCACCGGGAAAGGCAGAGGGGGAATGGCGTCTGCTGGAACCGATCACGTACGAAAACCTGACGGTGTTTCCCGTGGTGGCGTCTTCGGGGTACGACACAGGAGCATTTATGACGCTGGAGGAGGGGCTTTCGCGCGGCGAAGTGATCGTTCGCGAGCAGGGCACAGAAGGATTGGTGCGGGATCGCGACGGAGGGCGTCCGGCAGTGCAGAATTATGGCGGGCCGTCGGTGAATCAGTTGGTGCTGATCAATCGGAGCAAGCGGCCGCTTCTCTTGCTGGCAGGTGAGCTGGTGAGTGGAGGAAAGCAGGACCGGATCATCGGGAAGGATCGAATCGTGCCAGTGGGAGCGGAGGCGCTGCCGCTCGATGTGTTTTGCGTGGAGCACGGGCGGTGGTCATCGGGATCGCAATTCACTGCAGCGAACACGATTGTGCACCCGAGCGTGCGGGAACAGGCAGCGGTAAATCAGAAGCAAGGGGACGTGTGGGCGTCGGTGGCGGCAGGTTCCACGGCACAACGGTCAGCAGCAGCACCAGCTCCGCAGGTGACGACGGAATCGATAGAGGTGACCATGCAGTCGGAGGCACCGACGCAGTCGTACGAGAAGATTTATGGATCGCGGCGGGTGGCGCCTTCGGTGGATGCGATGGTGGACGAGGTACAGCGCCGATTCCGAAAGCAGACAGGGGGACTGAAGGGCGAACGCGTGGTGGGGGTAGTGATCGCGTATGGAGGCGAAGTGGCGTGGAGCGACATTTTCGCGTCAAATGAACTGTTCGACCAATATTGGAACAAGTTGTTGCGGAGCTACGCGGTGGAGGCGGTGACGCGTCCCACGTTGCGAGAGGAGGCGTCGGCGGAAGCTGCGCAGGAGTTTCTGCAACGGCTCAAGGGGCGGGAACAGACCGAGTCCGAACCGGGAGTGTACGTTTGGAGAGAAATCAACGAGGGAAGGCTGTCGCAGATTGAGTTGGATGCGTTGCAGCCAAAGGTGATGACCTTGCACCGGTTGGTGGTGAGAAAGACGAGTTAAGCCAGGACTCTCACGAGTCTCGCTTCATCGGCGGAAAGAAAAACGGGCAATGGTGGAACTTGCGTTTAAGACGTTAAGGAACGGTTGAGATCCTTCGGGCCGCAAGAGACGCGCCCTCAGGATGACAGCATTTTTCTGGCGATGGAATCCATGATCGAGGAAGTTTACGAGTGCTTGCGGACGATGCTGGGGTCGGGAGAACGCGAAAGCAGTTCTGCGGCGGTAGCAGGCCAGGAAGAGTGGCGGAGTGTGGGAGCGATTTCGGCCAGGGGGACCAGGACAAAATTGCGTTGAAGCATGCGGGGATGAGGAACCTGGAGGTCGGGGGTGGCGATGGTGTCGTTGTCATAAAGAAGAATGTCGAGGTCGATGAGGCGAGGACCTTTGGCGAAAGGTTTTTTGCTACCCATTTGCGATTCGATGGCGCGAAGAATTCCAAGCAGTTGAGTGGGGGAATGAGCCGTCCGCGCTTCGAGCACGGCATTGAGAAACCAGGGTTGGTCGAGGTAGTCGACGGGTTCGGTTTCGTAGGTGCTGGAGATTTTTGTGATGCGAATGTTCGCTGCACCAAGCAAGCGAGTGGCTTCGCACAGGTTTTGATCGCGGTCGCCGATGTTGGATCCTAGCGCGAGATAAACTGTAGCCATGACAGCTTATTTTATGCCGAAGCGGCGGGAGACGAGGCCAATCATGGAGTGGGCTTCGGGTAGCTTCAGCGCGAGACTGACGGCGAAGAAGACGGTGCCATACAGGCTGAGAACGAGAACAGCGAGAAGGATGTGGTTCCGCGGACCGAGGGAGTAGGTCAGACCGCGGGCCGCGGCTGCAGCCAGGAGTGCGGCGAACCAGACTTGCGCGAGGAAGGTTAGGGGGACGCCCACCTGGCCAACGCGACTGCGGATTCCGCGCTGAAGAAGAGTGAATTCCACCCAAGAGGCAATACCGGCGGAGATGGTGAGACCTGCGACACCCCAGCGCTGCTCGATGCCGAGAAGGCGTGGAAGTGGCAGAGCGGCGAGATAGCCAAGAAGCGAAGTGAGCAGGACGCGGATGATGGCGAAGCGCAACGGCGTGCGGGTATCACGCAGGGCGTAATAAGCGGAGGAGTAGAGGCGGCCAAGAGTGGAAGCAAGGAGGCCGACGGTCGAACCGACAAGAATTCCCCAGACGTAAATCACATCATTGTGCATGAAACGGCCGGATTGGTAGATGGCCGCCACGATGACATCGCCGAGCACAAGAAAACCTACAACCGAAGGGACAACCAGGAACGCAATTTGGCGAAGGCCGTGATTGAGCCGGTTCCGGAGAATGCCGGCGACTTCGTCGGCCGCCCCGAGCGCGCCACTCATGACCGGAAGCTCGGCCGCAGAGACGGACATGCCGAAAAGACTGACAGGTAGAGTGTATAGAGTTTGCGCGTAGGCGAGAGCGGCAACCGCGCCGGTGGGCAACCAACTGGCGAGGAAAGCGTCAATATAGGCGCTGATCTGGACAACACCGCGGCTGATAAACACGGGAAAGAAATTGCGGATGACGGTACGAACGTTTTCGGCTTGATGAGCCAGGGAGAGTTTCAAGCCGCCGAGAAGTTTCAACACAATGGGAAGCTGGATACCAACCTGGAGGGCGCTGCCCACGACGGAGGCCCAGGCGGTGTAGACAACGAGGGAGTTCTGCGGGCGGCCAGCGCCGAAAGCGATCATGCCGGCGATCATGGCGACGTTCCAAAGAACAGGCGCAGTGTACGAGAGAAAGAATTTGTGATGGCTGTTCAGAACTCCGAGGCACCAGGCCGAGGCGACCAGGAGGCCTGCGCCGGGAAAGAGGATTCGGACGAGAAGAATGGTAAGTTCGCGCTTTTCGCCCTGGAAGCCTGGGGCGATGGCATCAATGAGCCAGGGCGCAGCGAGGACACCGATTAGGACGATCAGCGAGGTCGTAAGCATGAGCAGCGCAGCAATGGCGCCAGCGGTTTTTCTCGCCTCCTCTTTGTCGCCGTTCGCCAGGAGGCGCGCGTAGACAGGAATGAACGAGGCGGAGAGGACGCCCTCACCAAACAGGTTTTGTAACAGGTTGGGAATACGGAAGGCGGCGCGAAAGGCGTCAGCAACGGCGGAATTGCCGAAGTAGTGGGCAAAGACACGATCGCGAATGAGGCCGGCGATACGGCTGAGGAAAATGCCGAAGGCGACCAGGAAGGCGAATCGCTTGGAACTGGAGGGTTGAGATATAGCGTTGGCGGAATCGGTCACGAGATTGTCCAAGGTCGAGTACGCCTCAAGAGAAGAGGAATTTCTCACTCCGCGGGTGCGTTCGGAATGAGAAACCATTTTTTTGCAAAACCAGGGCTGCGGCTCACTTTGCTTGCAAATAGTAGATGGCCTGCGGCACTGTAGATTGAAGATAGCTTACCAGCGTCTGCGGGATGGAAACGAATTGGAATGATGTGCCGAGAAGTTACTTTGTGCCGTGGAGTGATAGAATGCAGCGCGGCACGGAGGTGCTATGAAGAAGAATGCGTGGATTGTGGGAATCGTGGTGCTGGTGTGGATGATGGCGTTGGGGCAAACGGCACACGCGCAACAGCAGCAGGATTTTTCGAAAGTGCAGATCAAGGTGACCAAGGTATCCGGGAACATTTATATGCTGGAGGGCGAGGGGGGAAATATTGCGGCGTCGGTTGGGGAAGACGGAATCGTGATTGTAGACGATCAGTTTGCGCCGCTGGCGGAGAAAATCCAGGCTGCGTTGAAAAATATGGGGATCACGGACAAGCCGGTGCGATTTGTAATCAACACGCACTACCACGGCGATCACACAGGTGGGAACGTACCGTTTGCGAATACGGGATCGACGATAATTGCGCAGGACAACGTGCGGAAACGGCTGGAGTCGGGAGGGACCGGCGGAAATGGAGGATCTATAAAGATGGATATTCCGCCGGCGCCGAAAGCGGCTTTGCCGGTGATTACGTTTGACCATGACGTGACCGTGCATCTAAACGGCGAAGATATTCGCGCGCTGCACTTCCCCGCCGGACACACCGACGGCGATGCGGTGATTTTCTTTCCGAAGAACAACGTGGTTCATATGGGCGACGATTTTGTACGCTATGGATTTCCGTTCATTGATGTGGCAAGCGGCGGAAGCGTGCAGGGGATGATTGCGGCGATGGAAAAAGTGTCTGGAGAATTGCCGGCGGACGTGAAGGTGATTCCGGGACATGGGGCGCTATCGAATCTGGACGATGTGCGAGCATTTGTGAAGATGCTGAAGGAGACGTCGGCAGCGGTGCAGAAAGGGATCGACGAGCATAAGACGATGGCCCAGATGCAGCAGGAGAAGATTCTGGAGCCGTGGAAGAAGTGGTCGGGAGATTTTATCGATTCGAACAAGTTCATTGAGACGCTGTATAACTCGCTGACGGGAACCAAGGGCGAATTCGTGAAACATAATTGAGGCAAATATAGCCAAGATGCCCGCTGGGCTGAAGCCCAGCGCCTTCGTTAAAAACTAGAACAGGCGGGGCTGACGCTTGGGCAGAGCGCGGCCGAAATACTCATAGGCGCGCGGAGTAGCGACGCGGCCGCGCGGGGTGCGGTCGAGCATGCCAATTTGCATGAGGTAAGGTTCGTACATTTCTTCAATGGCGTCTTCTTCTTCGCTGAGGGCGGCGGCGAGAGTACCCAGCCCGACTGGTCCACCGGCGTATTTATCGAGCAGGGCGACCATGAGATTGCGGTCGACTTCATCGAGACCCTGCTCATCGACGCCGAGCATGTGTAAGGCTTCGCAGGCAACTTCGCGGGTGATGCGGCCACCGGCGCGGACTTCGGCGAAATCGCGGGCACGGCGGAGGAGTCGGTTGGCAATTCGGGGTGTACCACGGCAGCGTCCGGCGATTTCTTTGGCGCCGGCATCATCCATCTGAATGTTCAGAATTTTGGCGGAGCGGAGGAGGATAATGAGCAGGTCCGCCGGTTCGTAGAAATCGAGACGGTGGACGATGCCGAAGCGCGAACGAAGGGGCGCGGTGATGAGTCCTGCGCGAGTCGTGGCACCAATGAGCGTGAAATGATTCAAGTGGAAGGGATGAATGCGCGCGCCGGGGCCTTGTCCGATGACCAGATCGACGCGAAAATCTTCCATGGCGGGATAGAGGATTTCTTCGACGGCAGGCTGGAGACGATGGATTTCGTCGAGAAAGAAAACTTCCTTGGCTTCGAGGGAAGTGAGGATGGCAGTGAGGTCGCCTTTGCGTTCGAGGAGCGGACCAGCGCTGGTCTTGATGGAGACTTGCAGTTCGTTGGCGATAATTTGGGCGAGGGTAGTCTTGCCAAGGCCTGGCGGGCCGTAGAGAAGGACGTGATCGAGGGCTTCGTCGCGATTGCGGGCGGCTTCGAGAGCGATGGAGATGTTTTCTTTGACGCGCTTCTGGCCGATGTATTCGTTGAGGGTTTTAGGACGAACGCTGGCGTCGAGGCGCGCGTCATCATCCGAGGGCGCGCCGGAGACAATGCGAGGCGGGTGATTGTCGGGTGGTTTTTTGGAGTCGAAATTCGTCATTTTACTTGCCGGCATACCCTCTTTTGCTTTCATGAGCCGCCCGCCTCAGCTGGCGGCCGCTACACAAGCTTCTCCCCAATCACCTGTTTTGTGGGGCGCTGAGAGCTGCCAGCGTCACACGCAATAATTTTTCAAAGTTTGCGGCGCCAGTTTCGCGCTTGGCTTCGGCGACGGCCGATTCGGCGGCGCGTTCATCGTATCCGAGATTGATGAGTGCGGACTTAACATCGCTTTCGATGCCTGCAGGAGATGCGGGAGCAGGTTTTTCGGCTTCGGCGGGGACGGACTCGAGTTTGTCCTTCAGCTCGACGACCATGCGCTCGGCGGTCTTGCGGCCAACGCCAGGAATTTTGGTGAGACGCGCGAGATCGCCGGTGCGGATAGCGGGGACGAGTTCTTCCACATTCATGCCGGAGAGAATCTTCAGGGCCAACGTGGGACCGACGCCGGATGCGCCGAGAAGAAGCTCAAAGAGATGTTTTTCGCGCTGGGAAAGGAACCCGTAGAGGGAAAGAGCATCTTCCCGAACGTGGGTGTGGATGAGCAGAGTGACTTCGGCATGTAGTTCGCCGAGGGCCGCGAAAGTGGAGAGAGGAACGGCCACGAGGTAGCCGACACCACCAACATCGAGGATGACTTGATTGGGGCGTTTTTCGAGGAGGCGGCCGCGGAGGAGTCCGATCATCGAATGTCAGTATTGCCGCTTTTTCTTCGCCTGTCAACGCAAGCGGATAAGAGGCCGCACCGCGCACACCAAAGATCAATGGGAGTAGCGGCCCATGTATTCGCCGCGGGCCAGGATGTGGCCCTGCATGGTGCGCTCCACGTCCTTTTTCGTGGCGCCGGCCTTGAGATTGAGCCTGGTATCCAAGGCGTAGAGCTTGAAGAAGTAGCGATGGACCTTGCCAGAGGGCGGGCACGGTCCGCCATAGCCGATTTTGCCGAAGTCATTGGTGCCCTGTCGCGAACCGTCGGCGGATTGCTCTGTCTTAGGGAAATTTTGCGGAAGAGAACGCAGATTCGCAGGCAGGTCAAAAATCACCCAATGCACCCAAATTCCAACGGGAGCATCGGGATCATCGGCGATAAGAGCAAAGCTTTGCGTGGTTGAAGGCGGGGAGTTCCATTGGAGCGCAGGGGAAAGGTCGCCGCCGTCGCAGGTGAGAGGTTTCGGGATGGTTCCACCGGGGAAAAAATCGGGACTGACCAATTCCAGAGAAAGTGGAGACGTTTCAGGAGGATGTGTGGAGCATGCGGCAATGATAGCAAGACAGCCAAGCGCCAGGAACGCTCTTAGAATGAATTTACGTTGGTTGTGAAGCACGATCCTGCTCCTATAAGAACTTTCTAGATGATCTAGATGGCGACGCTCCGCAGATGGTCGGCCACGGCGGAATGATTGCGTTCGGTGGCAAGAGCCAGGGCGGATTTGCCATCGTTGGAAGTGGCGCGGAGATCGGCGCCGTGGGCGAGGAGTAGTTTGAGGATTTCGAGGTGGCCATTGGCCGCGGCAGCGAGGAGCGGAGAATAGCCAGGGCCATAACGGTAATTGGGGTTGGCACCATTTTCGAGGAGCCACTTGACGATATCCGTGTGGCCGCTGGTGACTGCGCCGGTCAGGGCGTTGTAGCCGGAACCGTTCGTGGCAGAGGAGTCGACGTCCGCACCCTGTGCGGCGAGATAGCGCGCGACGTCTAAATGGCCGAACACGGCCGCGAGAGCGACGACAGGAAAACCGTCGGGAGAAAAAGACTTCGCAAGAGCAGGATCTTTTTCGACAAGTTGTCTGACGCGATCGAGGTTGCCAACGGCCGCCGCATCGTGGAGTTCTAGTGCCGCGCCGCGGGCCAACAGGAGATCGCGGATTTCTCGGCGTCCCGTGTAGATAGACATAAGAACGGCGGAGATGCCGGAGTCATTTTTGGCGGAAGCCAGGGAGGGATCAGAGTCGATGAGAGAGTTTACGGCGGTCGAATTTCCGGAGCGAATGGCCTCGAAGAGTTCGGCGGTGGACATGGGGAACCTCCGATGGAGTGCGCGTAGCACCCGTCATTTGAGCAGGAACGAGAACAAACGCCAGGGCCCTGTGCTGCAGAAGATTAGCACAAGGAAGAGAACTTGCATGGGGAGGCGCAACCAGAGAGCCGTGGCGGGCCGGCCTCCAAAGGTCAGGCTCTCGCGAGCGGCTTTGACATTTGCGGGAAGGACAGAAAGAAGAAAAAGGCAAAGGCAAAGTCCAGCGAGAGAGTGGACGCGGGGAATCAAAATGCCGATGGCGCCGAGAATTTCGCATACGCCGGTGAGATAGACCACGGGCATGGGATTGGAAAAGGCCGCGGGCATCATGCGGGCGAGGTCGTGGCGCTTTTTGGTGAAGTGAGCGGTGCTGGTGAACAGGAACATGACGGCGAGAGCATAGCGAGTGGAGGCGATCCAAGTGTCGAAGGCGGATAAGCCGAGTACGCCAAGGCCGCGGAAAAGGAGGAGAGAGGCGATCAAGATGAGAAGGACAAGCATAGGAATTGCGGAAAACCGGTTTAGCGAGCCCAAGAGAAATCGTTAGCGGCGGGCGCGGTCCTTGCGCACGGCTTCGTCGACGAGGGCATCGAGTTCGGAACGAGTGAGAGTGACTTCTTCCGTGGGACTCTCACGGCCATCGCAGGTTTCAGGAAGCTCCGCGCCACCGCCGGGAGGAGGGGTGACGTGGTACCTGGAACGGGCGGCCATGAGCTTGGCGACTTCGCGCGTAGTGAGGAGTTGCGGCTGGCCAGCGAGGCGAGCAGCCAGCGTGATTTTAGCGAAGTGCTCAACGATATCCATGCGGTAAAAGGCGGTGAGCAGATCCGGACCGCAGGTGACGGCGCCGTGGTTGGCGAGGAGAAGGGCGTCGTAGTGAGGTACGTAGGGTTCGAGCACGGCGCTAAGATCAGAAGTGCCGGGAGTGGCGTAGCGCACTAAAGGAACTTTGCCAAGGCAGACAACCACTTCAGGGAGAAGCGCCTGATCGAGTCCCTGACCAGAAGCGGCGAAACCTGTAGCAGTCGGAGGATGAGCGTGACAAACAGCCTGAACATCCTGGCGCATTTGATAGAACAGAAGATGCATGCCAGCTTCGGAGGAAATCTGGCGATCGCCATGAAGGTGGCGACCATTCAGATCCATGACGACGAGGTCGCCGGGGGACATCATCCCTTTGTTCAGGCAAGTGGGAGTGGTGAGAATCCGATTGTCATCGAGACGAACGGAGAGATTGCCCTCCCCGGCAACAATGTGGCCACGCTCGTAGAGCCAGCGGCCCACAAGGCAAATATCATGACGGTGCTGTTCCTCAGTGCGAGGAGTGAAATCGCGCGATGAGTCCGAAGACACGTGCGGACTCCTTCCTGGGACCGTGGGGGATCCCATAGGGGTCAGGAAATAAGCGTACGCTGATGCTCGGAGAAAGAGTACGCTTCGCTGCCCCGAAAGCCAAGAAAAAATCAGGCGTAGATGCCACGCAGCTTGAGAGATGTGGCCACCCGGTCAACTGCCAGCATGTAGGCGGCGATGCGATTGTTGACCCGATGCGTTTCCGCGTAGCGGACAACCTCATCGAAGGCGCGGTCCATAACGTCAAAGAGCCGCTCGTTCACTTCGCTTTCACGCCAAAAGAAGCCCTGGCGATCCTGCACCCATTCGAAGTAACTCACCGTGACGCCACCGGCATTGCCGAGAATGTCCGGGACGGTGAAGATGCCTTTGGAGTCGATAATGGCGTCGGCCTGCCAAGTAGTAGGCCCGTTGGCACCTTCACAGAGGATTTTGGCCTGAACCTGGTGAGCGTTTTGCTCCGTGATCTGGTTTTCGATGGCGGCGGGAATTACGACGTCGCAGGGTTGGAAAAGAACGTCGCGGGCGCTCATTTTTGCGCCACCGCCGGGGAACTCCTGAAGAGGTTTTTTGCGTTTGTAGACCCAGTCGATGACTTGAGGAACATCAAAACCGTTTTCGTTGTAGAGGCCGCCACCGATATCGGCGAGGCCAATGATTTTGTACCCGGCTTTCTGCATGAGTTCGGCGGCGAGCGAGCCGACGTTGCCGAAGCCCTGAACGACGACGCGAGTGCTTTCCTTGCGCAGGCCGAGCTTGGCGATCGCTTTGTCGACACACATCATGACGCCGCGACCTGTGGCTTCGCGACGGCCGCGGGAGCCGCCGAGCTCGATGGGCTTGCCGGTGACGACCGCGGTGGTAGCCTGGCGGGCATGCATGGCGTAAGTGTCCATGACCCAAGCCATGGTCTGCTCGTTGGTGCCAACGTCCGGAGCGGGGATGTCGCGTTCCGGACCCAGCCAATCGGAGAGTTCCGCGGTGTAGCGACGGGTGAGGCGCTCGAGCTCGCCGCGGGACATCTTACGGGGATCGCAGATGATGCCGCCCTTAGCACCACCGAAAGGGATGTCAACGACCGCGCATTTCCAGGTCATCCAGGCGGAGAGAGCGCGCACTTCATCGAGGGAAACGTCAGGAGCAAAGCGGATGCCGCCCTTGCCGGGACCGCGAACGGTGGAATGGAGAACCCGGTAACCGGTGAAAACTTCCAGCTGTCCGTTGTCCATGCCGACCGGGATGTAGAGAGTGATTTCTTTATCGGGATACTTGAGATAACGATAGATGCCCTGCTCGAGGCCAAGCTTGGTGGCGGCAACTTCAAAACGCGCTTCGGCGTTTTGGTAAACATTCATTTCTTCCGGCACAGGCGTAGTGGGCATGCAAAAGTCTCCTTTGCGCGAACAGCCCGCGGAGCGATTGGCTGCGCAGCATCCTTCGGCCTGTGAGAGACGAGCAGGCGCGAAAAAAAGGCCAAGAGGAGGGAAAGTCAGCGGGCTACCCACCCGCCGGACCTGCCAAATGGCCGGGTCGTCAGTATATTAAGGGGAATGGCAGAGAGCAAGGTTGTAGCACACAAGAATCAACATTGGAAAAAGTGCGGGAGGACGGGTAGGTCGGCGGTAAACTACGGGACAGCAGCCGAACGGGCTGAGCCCGGGAGATGACAGAAAGATGGAGCGATGGAATCGAAGCTGAGCTTATCGGTCCTGGTGCCGGTCTATAACGAACAATACCTGGTGGAGTCCAGCCTGAAGCGGCTGGAAGTGCTGGCGGAATCGGGCTGGCTGGATCGAGTGCGCGTCATCGTAGTGAACGATGCATCGACGGACCAGACGGGCGAAGTGTTGAAGAGTATTCGGGACAGATTGGAGCAGCCGGGGGCAACCAGGCTGGAATGGATTTTCCAGGAGCACGAGAAAAACCAGGGAAAGGGCGCGGCCATCCGGACAGCGCTTCAATATGCGGATACGGACCTGGTGGTGATTCACGACGCAGACCTGGAGTATCACCCGGAAGACCTGTTGAAGATGATTCCCTTGTTTGCGACAGAAGATGCAGATGCGGTCTATGGTTCGCGATTCCTGGCGAGCGATTACCGGCGCGTGCTGTTTTTCCGGCATAGCCTAGGGAACAAGCTGCTCACCGTCTTGACCAATTTCGTGACGGACCTGAATCTGACCGACATGGAAACCTGCTACAAGATGGTGAGGACGGCGCTGCTGAAAAACATACCTCTAGAGAGCGACCGCTTTGGATTCGAGCCGGAAATCACGATCAAACTAGCAAAACGGGACGCGAGAATATTCGAATTGCCGATCCGATACTCGGGTCGAACGTACACAGAAGGAAAGAAAATTACTTGGAAGGACGGCGTGAAGGCGCTGGGGGCGTTGTTGAAGTACGGGATATCCGACCGGATTTACGTGGCGGACGAGCATGGGAGCGAAATCCTGGCGCGATTGAACCGAGCGCCTCGATTTACAAAGTGGATGGCGGACACGATCCGGCCCTACCTGGGCGAGCGCGTTCTGGAGATAGGAGCGGGCATCGGGAACCTGACAGCAAATCTGGTGCCCCGCACGATGTACTGGGCGAGCGACATCAACCCGCATTACCTGGACCGGCTAAAGAAGTTGAAACAGACACGGCCGTATCTGGAAGTGCAGTACACGGATGCGAGCGCGGGAGAAACTTTTCCGGAGGAACAGTTTGATACGGTGATCTGCCTGAACGTGGTGGAACACTTGGAGGACGACCTAAAGGCTTTGCGGAACATACGAGCCGCGCTGGAGAAAAATGGGCGAGCGATTATCCTGGTGCCGAACGGGCCGGGACTGTATGGATCGCTGGATCGCGTGCTGGGACATTACCGCCGGTACACAAGGGAACAACTGAAGGAAACGTGCGAGCGGGCAGGGCTCCGGGTAGAGAAGATATTGAAGTTTAACCGGATCGGGGCTCCGGGATGGTGGTGGAACGGGCGGATATTGAGGCGGAAGACCTTCGGGTTTTGGCAGATCAAACTGTTGAATACACTATTGCCGGTGGTGCGGCCCATCGACCGGTTTCTGCCCTTTCCGCACTTGTCGTGGATCATGATCCTGCGAGTGGACGAACAGGTGCAGGAAAGCGCGGCAAAGGCGTCGGCGCAGACACTCCTGCCCGCACGAGGAAACTAGCCCGAAGCGCATTCAAGCGCACTTCGGCAGTTGCCAAGAAAATCGAAAGACAATTATTGATTTCGGAACTCGACGGTAACGGTCAGATGCATGGTAGTAGGCTGCCCATCGAGCATGGCGGGCGAATATTTCCACTGCTTGACGGCATCGAGAGCAGCTTGATGGAGAAGCGTCGGCCCCGAAAGAACCTTGACGGATGCGACGTTGCCGGAAGCATCGATGAGTGCATCGATCTGAACCTTGCCGGAAAGATGCTGAGCCTTGGCGATGGGCGGATATTGGGGTGGAACAGACTTGAGGAGCTGAGCCTGCTTCACTTCCCCACCAATTGGGAGAGGAGCGGCCGGCGGGTTATGGCGACTGGCCGCAGTAGCCAAAGGATCCCCATCACCAGGAACAGTCTTGGTGTCAATGGATTGTAAGGTGTCACTGTCCTGCGACGCGCCCGAACTGTGATTAACCACTGGAGCGGCAAGGCGAACGTCGCCAAGGGTGGGCTTCGTTTCGGGCTCGACCGGCTCAGGGTCTTTCGATACCGGTTTGGCATTCTTGGGCTGAGCGGCGGCCGCGGGAATGGGAACGGGCGCGGAATTCTTGGGAGGTTGAGAAGAGGGTGCGGGAGTTGAGTTCACATTGTTGCGCGCGGAAGCGGAGAGCGCCGGAGCGAGGGGAGGATTGGAAGCGGGTGCCGCCTGGCTGGAAAGTGGAACGCTCGTCGAACGCGCGGCAGCAACCGTAGCGGGGCCGGAGTGAGTTTGTTGAAAGTACCAGGCTCCGCCGCCGAGAGCGAGAAGCGCAGCGGCAGCAAGTCCGAGGAGCAGGCCTTTCTTTGAGCCAGTCGAAGTGACTTCGCTTGCAGGAGTGGCTGTTTCTCCGAGCAGTTGCCCACCGAAGACGGCGGAATGAGAGCGGTGGGGCGCTTCGGCAACGAGAGCGTCGTAAGACTCTTCGGAATTCACAGAAACCGGCTGACCGATAGAAGCTTCATTCGAGTCAGTCGATTCGGCGACAGGCGTATCCGCATTTTGTGAAAGGGGCGCGAGCCAGGAAGGAATTTTAACTTCTTCGTCGACACCGAGGGATGCGGGAGCAGCGGTGCGCACAGGCAGAACGGGCTTGGACTCTTCGTGAGCAATTTCGACAACTTTCTTGGCCACTTCCGCGACGTGAGTTTCGGGCTTTGAAGCGACCGGCCGGGCCGGCGACGCGGAAGGAACTTCCGTGAAGAGCATAGAGCCAAGCTGCGATTGAAGGCGGGCAGCTTGCACCTTGAGTTCCTGAGAGGAAGGCCCGCTAGATGCCGGGGCAGGATGAGATTGGGGTGTTGCGGGAGAGGAAGGGGCCTGAGGCACGGAAAAAAGAGCGTCAATTTCCTTCGAGTAATCGTGGAGCGGGGGAGCAGGTATCACCGGAGGGAGAGCGACTGTCGCCTGAGGAACCACAGTGGGCTCGGGCTGAAGAGGCGCGACGTGCGGATCAGGCACGATGGAAAGCGGAGCGGATTGGACGGTCACGGAATTTACGGGTTCCGGGTGCGGAACGGCAGCCACTGGCGGAGGAGCAACAACGGAAACCGGAGGAACAGGACTGGGCGGAACAACAGGTCCGGAGTGTGCGGCAACAACAGGCGCAGGATGGGCGACCGTCGGCGGTGGCGGTGGAATAACCGGCTTGGGGGGAGGAGCGGAAATCGCAGCTGGCGGCGCGGGTTTTGCAGCAACCGGAGGCTTTATGGCGACAGGAGCGGTTGGGGCGACGGACCTCGGAGGCGCAGGCGCAGCGGGGGGGACCAGGCGAGGAGCTGGCGGCGCGGCGGAAGCACCCGGAATCTGCAAACCCCAGAAAGCTGGGGAGGGCTCCGTGAACTGGAGTTCGACGTAGGCACCCGCAGCGCCAGTCGATTTAGATTTCACGACCTGGCAAACCACTTCTTTCTTCGTTTTCTCGTTGGTCAGAAAAACGAGCTGGCCAGGAACGAGGGGCGCGGCGATGCGGATAACGGCGCCGTGCGGAAAAACGAGGACAGTCTGCGTTGATTCGGAAAAAGGAACGCGCTTGTCCGAGCCATCGACAGTACGAGCGCCATTGACGGTAACAGGAATCTCCAAAGCGATGGGCTGAGGACGTGCCGGCGCTGCGTTGGGGGATTTTCCGTGCGGAACGGCCGTAGCGGAAGCGTTTGTGGCCGTAACGGGGGCTTCAACTTCTTTCAAGATAGGTGCCATAGAGTACCCACTCAGAGAGGCATTAAAGTGAAAGCCCTGCCAAGACAGAGCTCTCCTGTTGTACTTATCCATGGTGGGGTGGGTGAGGAGGTGGTCCTATAGTACGCGGGTACTACGATGGAAACAGAGCCGGGGTATGTGTCGGAGTGGTGACCGTCGTTCGGCGATGGCTAGGGAGAGGGGGAGCAAAGGGAAAGACAGCCCGATTATTTTTGGAGATTGAGGGGAGGCTCGAAGCGGGCATCGATAGCGACCTGATAACCAGAAACGAGTTTATTGGTTTCGTTGGCCATGCCGATGACTTGTTGGAGTTCCTTGAACATGTCGGGGGTCATGCCTTTGCTGAAGGCGGAGGCAGTGTGAGAGTAAATGCAGTATTGGCAGTTGTTGGTGACGCTGACGGCGATGTAGAGGAGTTCTTTCGTGAGAGAGTCAAGAGCGCCGGGGCCCATGACGGCTTTTAGATCCTCCCAGGTACGCTTGAGGAGCGCGGGGTCGTGAGCGATGGCTTTCCAGAAATTATTGATGTAGTCGGTTTTGCGCGTGACCATGATGTCGTCGTATATGGCTTTGACGGCGGGGCTGGCGTCTTCGTATTCCATGAGACCGAAAGTAGACATGAGCTTGCTCCGTAATCCGAAATGAGTGCGGAAGAAATGTTAGCCGGAATTTGGAATTGCTGCCAAGGAAGTTCTGAGGAGCAGCGGCTGGGTCGACGAGATTTTGCGTAGAGGTCCCACTCCCATCCTCGTCGGATGGGCTCGGGATGACAAAATCCTATTGGTGAAAGTGTCGCACCAATGGAATATTAAATCGATATAATAGCGGCAGTATCAGGAGGATAAAATGAACTTCCCTGCCCTGCGGAAAAATTTGAATAGTTTAGTGTTGCTGGCTTGCGCCTGCGGAGCTTGCGTGTTGCCGGTGGCGGCGCAAACCGTGCGCGTGGATGTTACCGCGTCGAAGGCAATTGAGTTTGATCCCGACAAGGCCATGGGGACTTCGATGGATATTCTAACGGCGAAGGACTTCGAGAAAGTGTATAGCGAGTCGATTATCAAGGAAGGGCTATCGGCGGGATGGGGGCCGATCACGTACCGGCAGAACACCGAACTCACCTATGACGCGTGGCATTGGAATCCGAATGGAACGTGGAGCGACGAGAAACACAAAAGCGGATATTTCCTGGGCAGCGCGGAACCGAAAGATTTCCTGCGCGAATCGTTTGGCTATCGACTAACGCATCGAGGTACGACGCGGAGCGACTCCGGGCAGACCGAGTATTCGCGAATGACGGATGGAGACCCCGCGAGCTACTGGAAGAGCAATCCGTACCTGAGCGGGAAGTTTACCGGCGAACCGGATTCCGCGAATCCACAGTGGGTGGTGATCGATTTTGCGCTGCCGCAAGAGATCGACGCGATCCAGATAGCCTGGGCAAATCCGTATGCGAAGAAGTATGTGGTGGAGTACTGGGAGGGTAAAGAAGATGCGTTGAGCAAGCCAACGTCCGGCCTGTGGGAGCAATTTCCCGAGGGTGCAGTGACCGGAGGAGCGGGCGGAAGCAAGGTGCAACGACTGGCGGATCATCCGGTGGCGACGCGGTTTCTGCGCATCTGGATGACGGAGTCTTCGAATACCTGCGACACACATGGGAGCGATGATGCAAGAAATTGCGTGGGCTATGCGATATCCGAAATTTCCGCGGGGAACTTCAATACGCGTGGGGAGTTTGTGGATCTCGTGAAACACACGCCGGGACAGGCGCAGACGGTAACACAGGTTTCTTCGGTGGATTCGTGGCACACGGCGGAAGACATTGTTTCGTCGCGGATTCAGACGGGATTCGACCTGTTTTTCACCAGCGGTTACACGAATCACCTGCCAGCGATGATTCCGATTGCCATGGTCTATGCCACGCCGGAAGACAGCGCGGCAGAACTGGCGTACATCGAGAAGCGTGGCTATGACGTTTCCTATGTGGAAATGAGCGAAGAACCGGACGGGGCTAACATCCTGCCGGAGGATTATGCCGCGTTGTATTTGCAATGGGCGAGGGCGCTTCACAAGGTCGATCCGAAGCTGAAACTGGGTGGGCCCGTCTTTACCGGCGAGAACGAAGACATCAAGGTGTGGCCGGACGCCGAGGGACGGACTTCGTGGCTGGGACGATTCCTCGACTATTTGAAGGCGCACGGGCGGATGGGGGATTTGGCGTTTGTATCGTTTGAGCACTACCCGCTGGACCCGTGCGTGATCAACTGGTCGGATCTGTATCGCGAGCCGCACTTGGTGGAAGGAACTTTGCAAGCCTGGCGAGACGATGGAGTGCCGGCGGATGTGCCGCTGATGAACACGGAAAGCAACGTATCGTGGGCCCTGACAGATCCGATGCAGGATTTGTTCGCGGCATTGTGGCTGGCGGACAGCGTGGGGACATTCCTGACACAAGCAGGACCGGGAGGGGTGTACTACCACTCGCCGATCCAGCCAGAGCCGCTGCGGCCGGGATGCCAGGCGTGGAGCACGTACGGAAATTTTGTGACGGACGAAAATCTGGAGATCAAGCAACACACGGCGCAGTATTTTGCGAGCCAAATGCTGAATTTGGATTGGGTGAAACACGGCGGCGGGACGCATCAGTTGTATCCGGCGGCAGGGGATGTACAGGACGAGGCGAAACACGAGCTGATCACTGCGTATGCGGTGAAGCGTCCGGATGAAGAATGGTCTCTGCTGATCATTAACAAGGATCCGAGCAACGCGCATGAGGTGAACATCTCGTTTGAGAATGGCGGGAAAGAAGTGGCCGGAGGGTTTGCAGGGCCGGCAAAGAGGGTGACCTTCGGAGCGGCGGAATATGTCTGGCATTCGTCGGGAGCAACGAGTCACGCCGATCCCGATGGACCGGCGAAGCGCAGCAGCGTGGAATGGAAAGACGGGCAAAAGGTGTTGTTGCCAAAAGCATCTGTGACCGTGTTGACGGGAAAAGTCAGCGGATTGTAAAAGAAGGCCCGAACCCAGGCGAGGCTTGCAATTTACGCAGCGCCCGGCGCATGCTGCCAACCGAGAGCGCAGAAATTCGGATAACCTGAGGCTGGCCTACCCCCATCTAGAGAATGACCGAGGGAAACTCTTGACCCTGGGAATCATAGCCCTTTGGATCTGAGAAAAAATATGAGCGGTAACGCAAAGGCGAAGAAGCCTTGCGTCAGCCTACTTGCGAAGTGGAGGCGCGGGTGGTTGTGCTTTTTGCTCGCCATGATGGGACTGGCGAGTCGCGGGCTTGGGCAGGAGCATGCGGCACTGAACGGGACGGTGGTGGATGCGACGGAAGCGCCAATTCAAGGAGCGCAGATCGAGTTTCGCTCTTCCGCGGGAATCGCGCTGACCGGCAGCGACGAACAAGGGCATTTCCGCCTGGAAGGCTTGGGAACGGGGGGAACGCTGGTGGTGAGTTTTCCTGGATTTGCGACGGTGACGCGAGAGATTCGAGCGCGCGCGTCCGTGGAAAATGTTCAAATTGTGCTGACGCCAACGGCAGGCTTGCAACGTATCGAAGTTCAAGGGAGCGCGGGAGATCGAATTCCGGCGTTGCCCACGAGCCAGTATGAAATTTCCTCGGAAGCAATGGATCAGTCCGGAAGCATGGTTGTGGACGATATGTTGCGGCAAGTGCCGGGGTTCAGCACGTACCGGAGATCGAGCAGTCTGTTTGCAAATCCAACGTCGCAGGGCGTGTCGCTGCGGGGGGTGGGAGCGAGCGCGACGAGCCGGTCGACCGTGTTGCTGGACGGAATTCCTTTGAACGATCCTTTTGGGGGATGGGTGTACTGGTCGCGGGTGCCCGAGGAAGCCATCGAAACCATGGAGGTGGCGAACGGAGGCGCATCGGATTTATACGGTGGCGGAGCGCTGGGAGGTGTAGTGAATTTGCGGACGCGCACGGATGAGGCGGCATATGCGACGGGAGAATTATCCTTCGGAAGCATGAGCACACCGGATGTTTCGTTCGCGGCGGGAGCACCGGCGGGACGATGGATGCTGGCTGGGGCCGGGCAAGCGTATCAAACGCAGGGATACATATCCGTGCCGCCAGATCAGCGCGGTTCGGTGGATGCCAGCCTGGGATCTGGTGTGCTATCGGGCTTTTTGGAGGCATCGCGAAATCTCGGCGAGCGAGGCCGATTTTTTGTGAGAGCAAGCGATTTCGGGGAGAGTTCAAAGGACGGAACACCGCTGCAAAAGAACGATACAACGATACCGGAGTTAGATCTGGGCGCGGACTGGAGTTCGGCGGAGCTGGGAAGTTTTTCGGCCCGCGCTTACGGATCGCGAGAACTGTACCACCAGACATTTTCGTCGGTCGCATTGGACCGCGACAGCGAGTCCCTGACGGACGTGCAGCGAAACCCTTCGCAACAGATCGGGTTCGTCGGGACGTGGTCTCGGCTATTTGCGGAAAAGCACAAGGTTACCGCGGGATTGGAAGCACAGGACGTGCGAGGGCACAGCGAAGAGACGAACTACCACCTGGGAGAGGAAACGGCGCTGGTGGATGCGGGAGGGAGACAATATGTATCCGGATTTTTCGCGCAAGACGCGTATTCGTTCGCGCGAAGCTGGCTGCTTACGTTCGGCGGGCGCGTAGACACCTGGAACAACAACACGGGCTATCAGAACCGAACACCGCTGCCCGGCGGCACGCTGGCGTCAACCACGTTTCCCGACCGGACCGAGACTGCCTTCAGCCCGAGGGTGTCGCTGCTGAAAAGCTTCTCGCATGGCGCGGCGCTGAACGCCTCCGTGTACCGCGCATTTCGCGCCCCGACGTTGGATGAGTTGTACCGGAATTTTCGAGTGGGGAACGTGCTAACGCTGGCGAATCCGGCGCTGACAGGGGAGCATCTGACCGGCGGAGAAGCAGGCGTGAGCCAATTGCTGTGGGAGAACCGGTTGACATTGCGCGGGAATTTTTTCTGGAGTGACATTGCGGATCCGGTGGCCAATGTGACGCGGACGAGCACGCCGGCGCTGATCACGCGGCAAAAGGAGAATCTGGGGGTAACCCAGGCGCGCGGATTTGAGTTATCGGGACAGATTCAGGTGACGAGGCAAGTGCAAGTCTCGGGGGCCTATTTGTTCGTGAACAGTACGGTGTTGAGTTATGCGGCGAATCCGGCGCTGCAAGGAAACTTTCTGCCGCAGACACCGCAGAATCAGTTCAGCTTTCAGGTGAGCTACACGGGGAAAAAATGGACGGTGGGCGTGCAAGCGCGTTTTCTGGGGAACGAGTTTGACGACGACCAAAACCTGCTGCCCCTGGGGCGGGCGTTTTCACTGGACGCGCAGGTATCGAGAAAGCTGGGGAAGCGGATTTCGTTGTTCTTCGCGTTGCAGAATTTAACGAATGACCGGTTTGGCATTGAAGCAACACCAGTGCTGGTCGTGGGGCCGCCGATATTTGTGAGGGGCGGGGTGAGGTTTGCGTTGAAGTGAAGAATGCGGAGACCAAGGATCACAAGGCCCTCTGATTGCTTGGCGGCTATCGAGCGCGAGCTAATCTCGAAGGTGACGCCCACTTGGGCGATCAGAGACCAGGAAGAGGCTGGCAATCGCCGGATAGAGCGCGGCGGTGGAGTCCCTCCGAGGCGCGAAGGCCCGCCTCTGCGGAGAACAGGCACCGGTCGGTTTCTCATAATGGCGGTCAGTGGCTCGTTTGGCTCTGGAAGAGTTGGAGGTTCTCGGCTTTCCATTGCATCGCGTCATGAATGCGACGACGGCCGCTCGGGTGATCGTAGAAAATCCATTCTTCAACGGGGCCGGGACTCATTTTTCGATACTCGCCGAGGTGGATGGCGGCTTGCGCAAAGCCGTCAGGCTGGCGGCTGGCGTTAAGACCGAACATATCGGCCTCGTGTTCGGTTGTGCGCGTTTGCGTATTTTGGATCGGAGTGATCAAGAAAAAGAACACACTGACAATCAGAAACGCAAGGGGCAGAACCGCGACGTCACCGATGCCGTGGATTCCCCAAGCTTGACCCCAACGCGCGAGCGAGCGATCCAACCCCCAGCGCAGCACTGCAAAAAACACAACAATGACGACAGCAATAAACAGCGTGTCCTTATAAATATGATTGAGGACGTAGTGACCCATCTCATGGCCCATCACCGATTGGATTTCCTCAGGGGATCCGCGGCGCAGGAGATTGTCGTTCAGAGTGATGCGCATGGTCTTGCCAAAGCCGCTGACATTGGCACTCATGCGCGTAGATTGCTTCGAAGCATCAATCTGGAAAACATCCTGCGCGGGAATGCCGTTGGCGTGGGCCATGGAGAGGATGGGCTTGGTAATTTTGGGGTCATCAAGGCGCGTAATTTTGTTGAAGAGAGGGAAAACGAACACCGGGGCGATCATGACAAAAAACATGGTCAAGCCGATGGTCACCAGGGCGCCCCAGATGTGCCAGGTGCGGGGAAGTTTTCGAACAATCCAGAAGAGTATGGCAATGAGAATGCCCCCAAAGATCATGTTCACAAGGAGAGCTTTCGCCTGATCACCGAGCCAGGGGCCAAAAGTTTGCGTGGCCAGACCATACTTGTGCTCGCGAAAGTAGCCTTCATAGATGGCGAGGGGGGCACCGAGAAGGGTGGTTAGGATTAAGAACTGGACCCAATAGATAAGGTCCTGCAGAAAAGCGAAACGAGTGATGCGTGCGGCAAAATCGCGCATCCTGGCGGACCAGCCGAAGCGAAGCAAAGCCCAGTAGATGACTGCGGCCATCAAAAAATCCCAAAGAATCAGCCAGTAGCCGCCCTCAAAATAAGCATCACTCCGGGCCCGAGCGGTAGCCGGAATCTGTGCGAGGTAGGCATTGGTGGCGGCATCGGCGTCGAAATGGTCGGAAGGCAAGGCCTCCGGTGGAACAGAGAGTACGGAGGGCATTTGACTCTGCGAGAGATCGGTCTTTTCCTGCGCATGGACCGCAAGAGCCAGGAAGAGCAGAAGGTAAGCGAAGCAGACAAAGGCCAGACGCTGTTTCATGGGCCACCTTTAATGAGGAATTCTAGTGCTAGTGAGTATACGACTGAATGAGAGAAAAAGTCGCAAACGCAGAGATGAGGATCAGTGGCGGCGAGGGAAGAGGAATTCCTCCACGAGGAGGCTAGCGAGACGAGCAGAGTCGTGGCGAAGGACACCGTGTTCTTCGACGAGGTTTCCGGTAATGAGACGAACTCCCATCTTGAGGACATTGTCGCGATCAAGAAGAACGGGCGCGGCGCCCTCGGCGCGGTAACGCCGAGCAACTTGCGGGGAGACAGATTTGCGATTGACGACGACGGCGTCGATGACGCGACCACGGACGTGTTGGGTGATGGCACGAAGATGATCGCTGAGAGAGTACTGAGTGGTTTCGCCGGGTTGCGTCATGAGGTTGGCGATGTACACGCGTGGAGCTTTGGAGCGAGCGACGGCGCGAGCAATTTCCGGGATGAGAAGGTTGGGGATCACGCTGGTGTACAGAGAACCGGGCCCGAGAAAGATAAGGTCGGCTTGCCGGATGGCTTCGACGGCTGCGGGGAGGGGACGAACGCGGCGCGGATTCATCTCAATTTTGCGAATGGGAATTCTGCTGCGGGAAATTCGAGTTTCGCCCTGAACGCGCTTGCCGTCGGCGAGGGTGGCCACCAGGTGCACATTGGAAAGTGTGGAGGGGAAGATGCGGCCACGGACGGCGAGAACTTTACTGGAAACGCGGACGGCTTCGGCAAAGTCGCCGGTAACATGGGTGAGAGCGGCGAGGAAAAGATTGCCGAAATTGTGGCCGCGCAGGCCGCGCCCCGCATGAAAACGATATTGGAAAAGCCGGCTGAGAAGAGGTTCGTCCTTGGAGAGGGCGACCATGCAGTTGCGAATATCGCCGGGAGGGAGCATGCGATTTTCGCGGCGAAGGCGGCCAGAGCTGCCGCCGTCATCCGTGACGGTGACGATGGCGGCGAGGTCGGTAATGGGGCGTTGGAGCGTGGGATGACGATCGCTCTGGCGTGCGACGTGTTCCCTTAAGCCGCGAAGCAAAGCGGAAAGACCAGTGCCGCCGCCTAACGCGGCAACGCGCAAGCCTGAGGAGCTGCATTTTTTTAAACGCGGCCTGCTCATGAGAGACTCAAGTTCCGATTCTCTGCCAGGAGACGAGGAGCGGCCTCTCGTGTGGTTCCCTCACGGGAGATGTGCCAGCAGCAAGTCAGGCGCGACATCATTGCGCTGAAATACGCCCTTGGAAAAGGCCATGGATCGAAACTAGCCCGGATAGCCTTCTTTTTCAGGATACAGCAATTCCGTGAAGCGCGGGTCTTCCTGGAGGAAATTGAAGTCTTCGTCATTGCGCGCGTGATAGCGGTTGGCGGAGCGCAGTTCGATGGCAATTTTGAGATTGGCGAGAGCGGAATCGGCTTCGCCGGTTAGGCAATCGAGAGCAGCCAGAGCGTAATGAATGTGGTCGGCTTTGGGGGCGAGTTTGCGCGCTCTCTCAAGACTCTCGCGGGCTTCGTCCCAGCGGCCTAAATTCATCATGGCGACGCCGCGCTGATAATGGTCTTCAGATCCCCTGGGATTCTGATCGGCAGAGGGCTTCATGCGCTGCTCGGTGATGCGAAGATGGGTGCGGGCACGGTCGGCAAGCTCTTTGCTGGGACCGGCAATGACGCGCTCCAGCTCTTGTTTGGCGCGCTGAAATTTCTGCTGATGGAACAGGCCCATGGCTTCTTCGTAAAGTTTCATCTGGGCCTGGACGAGGGGGTCCACCATTTCGACGCCACCCCGCTGGTGCGGAGGAGCAGGTAAGTCATTTTTTTTCTTTGAGTTAGCCTTAGGAGAGGCCGACGGCTTGGATCGGCTGGAAGAAGACTTATGGACTTTGGCCATGGCGCGAATGCTAACAAACGCGTGAGCCTACGTCAACGGAAGGGAAAAGGCTGTGGAAAGTGCGCAGTTGAATAGTCTTTACCGTCCGGCAGCATGTGCGAAAATAAGCTACCTGAGAAACGCGCTTCTCCGTGAAACTAGAAGAGTACCTTTCGACGGAAGCGCGCATCGGGAGACTTGCCTGCCCGAGCGCGTGTGTTATAAGTTCAAGACGGAACTCAGGTTGACGACTCGTGCCTTTCATCAATTTTCCTGCGCGCGAAATTAATTGCAAGCTGGTGTACTACGGTCCGGGTCTCGGCGGAAAGACCGCCAACCTGCAATGGATCTACGACCATACCGGACAAAATCAAAAGGGAAAGATGGTGTCCCTGGCAACGGAGACAGACCGCACGCTGTTTTTCGATTTTCTGCCGTTGGATTTAGGGACAGTGCGCGGATTCAAGACCCGCTTTCATCTATATACCGTGCCGGGGCAGGTGTTTTATGAAGCCAGCCGGAAATTGATTTTGAAGGGCGCGGACGGCGTAGTCTTCGTGGCGGATTCTCAGGAAGAACGACTGGACGCGAATTTCGAAACACTGGAAAACCTGCAGGAACACCTGAGAGAGCATAACCTGAATTTTACGACGATTCCGTACGTGCTGCAGTTGAACAAGCGCGACCTGCCGAATGTGCTGACGGTGGAGGAACTGACGAAGCAACTGCAGAAGAAGGGCGAGCCGGTGATCGAGGGAATCGCGATCAACGGACAGGGAGTGTTTGAGACGCTGAAAGAGCTGGCAAAGATGGTGCTGGCGGAATTGAAGAAGAGCGGCTAGCGATTTGCACTCAATCGAAAGTTGACCTCACTTTTGTCAGTACCTGTTTCCCATCACGGGCCGGGATTGCACTTCCAAGTTTTTAGTGTCCTGGCCACGGAGAGTCACCCGCCCCATCCCTGGCGACTTCACAACCTTCAAACCGCTGACCCTCCGTCGAACATCACCACGCCCATTAGAAGCCCACGGAGGCGGCAGCTTCAGATTCGAACGTGGGGATAGCTTCGACGAGACGGGTGACGGTGAGTGCGTCGCGGACGCGACCTTGACCGCAGACAAGATGCAATCCACCGCCCTGGCGGGCGAGGGAAATGGAAAGTTTCACGAGAGCGGAAATGCCGGAGCTGTCGATTTGCGGAATGTCGTTCAGGTTGACGACAAGCTTTCGGCCGCCGCGCTGCACCAGATTCTGGGTGAACTCGGTCAGGTGCTCGCTGGGTTCGCCGATGGTGAGACGGCCGTGAACCTGCAGGTAGTGGATGCCGCCGGCCTCGCGCGCAGAAACTTCCAGTGGTGGATGAAGCGTCATGAAATTTCCCCTCAGTTCGATGTCGCCGGCTGCCCACCTCAACAGCGCCACGGCGACGTTTGCGGCATCTGCATTATACGATGAAGAGTATGGAGAACAAATCAATAGCGGCAAGGCGGCATGGATGGGATGTATCCCCAAAAGAGGCGCGCGCGATTCAGGAAAAACTTCGTGAGTTGTGGGAAGGGAGAGACCGGCTGGGAGAGCTTCGAACGCTGGCGGGGCTGGATGCAGCGTTCGTGCTGACCGGTTCTCAGGCGCTGAAGAAGAAAACCAGCCGATGGAACCGGCTGCGAGAAGCAAATCGAGCGATTGGCTGCGTGGTGGTGTACCGGTTCCCGGAGATGGAAGAGACTGCACGGGCATTTGCGGTGGTCTCGCTGGGGTTCCCTTATATTCCAGGGCTGCTGAGCTTTCGAGAAATACCGGCATTGCTAGCGGCGCTGAAAAAATTGAAGGAGACGCCGGATTTGATGTTCTGCGATGGCCAGGGTTACGCGCATCCGCGGCGGTTCGGATTGGCGAGCCATTTGGGCGTGTTGCTCGATAAGCCGGCAGTCGGCTGCGCAAAGAGTATTTTGCTTGGTAGCCACGGGGCGCTTAAAGAGAGGGCAGGAAGCTGGACGGAACTAGTCGACGAGAAGGCCGGCGGAGAACGGATCGGTGCTGTGGTGCGTACGGGAGACGGAGTGAGGCCGGTGTATGTCTCGCAAGGGCACCGCGTGAGCCTGGAAACCGCGATCCGATTGACGCTCGAGGTAGCTGACGGGTATCGGATTCCGCGGCCGACCCGCGAGGCTGACCATTTCGCCAGCGAAATCAAAAGGAAGCTCTTAGGAGGAGAGCTATCCGAAAAATGAATCCGGGGTAGAAAAATTTCAAAGTGCGGAGAGTCGCGAGCGATGAGTATAATCGGCCCTACACGGTGTAAGTCCCCAATTGCTACCGCGAATGAGAAGAAGAGAGTGGAGTCGTATCCATTCGCCCCGGAGAATTCGATGAAGCGCATGGGCATCGTCTGTTGTAGTGTATTGACCCTGGTGCTGCTTGCTTTTCCGCTGCTGGCACAGCAATCCCCTGCAACGGCCTCCCCGGCAACTCCTTCCGCCAGCTCTTCCACTCCCGAAGTTCCCCCAGCTGTCAGGGAAAGACTGAATCAACTAGAGCAGAAAGTAACGGCGGCGCAGTCTTCGGCCGACAATGCATGGATGCTGGTGAGTGCGGCGCTGGTGTTGATGATGACCGGTCCGGGGCTGGCACTGTTTTACGGCGGGTTGGTCCGGCAGAAGAACGTGTTGGCGATCATGATGCAAAGCTTTGCGCTGATGGCGTTGATCACCGTGTTGTGGGCGCTGGTGGGATACAGCTTGTGTTTCGGGGGCAGTGGACCTTTTATAGGAAATTTCCAGATGGCGTTGCTGCGTGGAGTGGGGGCGCTGCCCAACGCGGATTACGCCGGAACAATTCCGCAGACAACATTCATGGTGTATCAATTGATGTTCGCCATCATCACGCCCGCACTGATAACTGGGGCAACTGCGGAACGCATGAAATTTTCAGGGACTGTGCTGTTTATGACGCTCTGGTTTCTGGTGGTGTACGCGCCGATGGCGCACATGGTTTGGGGCAAGGGTGGTTTTCTGAATGCTTCGCTCGGCGGGCGATTCCCTACTTTGGATTTTGCGGGCGGAACCGTTGTGCACGTCACCTCGGGCGTATCTGCGCTGGTGTGCGCGCTGTATCTTGGAAAACGCGTGGGCTATCCGAAGCAGCCGATGCCACCGCACAGCCTGGTACTGAGTTTCACGGGTGCTTGCCTACTGTGGGTGGGCTGGTTCGGGTTTAACGCAGGAAGCGCGCTAGCCTCGAATGGACTGGCGTCGAGCGCCTTTGTGGCCACACATTTTGGAGCAGCGGCAGCGGCGATTGGCTGGTGCGTGGCGGAGTGGTTCAAGAACGGGCGGGCCAGCGCACTGGGCGCGATTTCGGGAGCGGTGGCCGGACTTGTGGCGATCACCCCCGCGGCGGGATTCGTGGGGCCAAGGTCAGCGCTGGCGATCGGATTCATCGCAGGAATCTTCTGCTTTTGGATGGTGACAAAGTTTAAGGCGATCTTTGGGTACGACGATGCGCTGGATGCGTTTGGAGTGCACGGCGCCGGGGGTACCATCGGCGCGTTGTTAACCGGCTTGTGCGCGCGCGCAGTGATCAACCCGATTTTCGGGGACGGCAAAGCGGTGGGAGGTTTGGATGGACACTGGGGCCAAGTGGGCAATCAACTGGTTGGCGTGTTGATCGCGTGGGCGCTCGCACTGGTCGGCACAGTCATAATTTTAAAAGTGGTGGATGTGACGACCGGGCTGCGCGTTACAGAAGAGCAGGAAGTGGCTGGCCTGGACATTACGCAGCACGGTGAAGAAGGATATAACCTGGAATCCTGAGGGATGAGGCAAGGTGGTTGACAACTCGAGGCGGGAGCAGAGATTCGTATGATGAAAATTGAAGCGATCATTCAGCCGTCGAGATTCGAATCGGTCAAAGAAGCGCTGCTGGAAATCGGTGTGGAAGGAATGACGGTGACCGAGGTGCGCGGACACGGAAGGCAGAAGGGGCACACGGAGGTGTACCGCGGGCGAGAGTACACGGTGGATCTGCTGCCCAAGGTGAAGCTGGAGGTGGTGTTGCCGGACCAGTTGGTGAACCGCGCAGTGGAGGCGATATTGAAGAGCGCGAAGACTGGTAAAATCGGGGACGGTAAAATATTCTTGTCGCGGGTCGAAGAAGCGATCCGGATAAGGAATGAGGAACGAGGCGAAAGCGCGCTCTGAAATTGAACATGTCCTCGCCCCGCTCAGGTCTGGTTCCCGGAATTCGCCCGAAAAAGAAAATGGAAGAATCGGTGACACCGCTATCGGTGCTGGGACCGCAGTGCGAGGCTCAGCGGGAGCGGATACGAAAGCTATTTGAGAGCGGAGCGAGCGCGCAGGAGACGCTGCGGCAGTTGTGTGAGCTGGCCGACGGAACCATCCGGAAGGTCTTTGGGGAACTGCAAAGCGTAATGGATGGAGGAAGCCAAGGGATGGCGCTGCTGGCGCTGGGCGGTTACGGGCGGGAAGTGTTGTTTCCTTATTCCGACTTGGACCTGCTGTTCCTTTTTGCCAGCGAGAAGATCGAGGAAGAGTCGCGGCCGCTGATCGCGGAGTTTTCTCGCATGCTTTGGGACCTTGGTTTCCGAGTGAGTTCCGCAGGACGCACGATTGACGAATGCAAGAAGATCGAGCAGGACAATGCGGAATTTCACCTGGCGATGCTGGATCGCAGGTACCTGGACGGCGACAAAGCGCTGTTTGAAAAGCTGGACGCAAAAATATTGTTGGTGGCGGAAAAGCAGGCGCGGCCGTTTCTACTGGTCGAACTACAACGATTGACGAGGGACCGCCTGGGACGCTACGGGAATACGATCTTCCATCTGGAGCCGAACGTGAAAGATGCGCCGGGTGGGTTGCGTGATTTCCATTCGACGCTGTGGATGCGGCAATTGGCCGGAGACCGGCGGGATCCGCGGTTCAGCCCGGTGAACGAAGACGAACTGACACGCAATGCGGTGGAATTTTTGAGCGCGATTCGCTGCTTTCTGCACTACAGCAACGGGCGAAACGACAATACGCTGACCTATGAGTTGCAGGCACAGGCAGCGGAGCGCTCCTTGGGGATCGATGACAACCTGAGGCGGAACGCGGCCGAATGGATGCGCTTGTACTTCCGTCACGCCCGGACGCTGAACCGCCAACTCCTGCGGTACGTCGACCAGCGCCCGCCGGTGACACTTTCGTTGCGACGACGGCTGATGAACGCGGCGATTGGAACAAAGACGGAAGTCCCGAGCGGAAGTCCCTTTTCTGTTCGCGATGGATTGCTGGAAATCACCAACGAACACCTGTTCGCGGACCGGAATGTCACCTATTCCCTGCTGACAGAGGCCGCTCGCTCCGGCGTGACGCTGAGCCGCGAAGCGGAGCGGAGCATCGCGTATATCATGGCGCATCCGGAGTTACCGCAGCGAAACTCGCGGATTAGCTGGGCAGTGCTATCAGAAATATTAGGCGCAGACTACCCCGGAGTGGCGTTGCGGCCGATGCACCGGCTAGGACTGCTGACGGAAGCGCTTCCGGAGTTTCGCGCGATCGATTCGCTGGTGGTGCGCGATTTCTATCATCGCTACACGGTGGACGAGCACTCTTTGCGCACGATTGAACACCTGCAGGAATTAACCGATCCCCAGGAACCGCTGGGAAAGCACTTCACGCCGCTGTGGCGCACGGTGGACCGGCGCGATCTGCTGATTCTCTCCCTTCTATTGCATGATGTGGGCAAAGGCATGCTGGTGGAAAATCACGTGACTGGCAGTTTGCAGGCTTTGGAAATCGCCTCCGACCGGCTGAAACTGGCCGCGGAGGAGAAGGCGGAAGTTCATTTCCTGATCGAGCACCACCTGGATATGTCCGCGACGGTGCAACGGCGCGACATCTTCGACCCCGCCACGGTTTCTGGGTTTGCCGCGATGGTCAGCACACACGAGCGGCTGCAGCGGCTTTGCCTTCTGACTTATGCGGACATACATGCGGTGAACCCGGAAGCGCTGACGCCGTGGAAAGCGGAAATGTTGTGGCAATTATTCGTGGCCACTTCGAACCACTTCAGCCGGACATTGGATCGCGACCGGCTGCACGCGTCCGACGAAGCACCATTATTGGAGCAGGTGCGGGCACAAGCCGCCAGCGCGGACAAGAAAGAAATCGAGCGGTTTCTGGACGGATTTCCGCGGCGGTACCTTGCGGTCCATTCCGCGGCGGAGATCGCTGCGCATTTCGCGCTGTACCGGAAGCTTGGCGCGGAACCGGTGCAGACAGAGATCAAGAAGACGCAACACGCCTACGCGCTGACGCTGCTTTCCGCGGACCGGCCAGCTCTGTTTGCCACGATTGCCGGCGCCCTTGCGGCCTGGGGCATGAACATCGTGAAGGCAGACGCGTTTGCAAATACGGCGGGAGTGGTGCTGGACACCTTTCACTTCGTGGACCTGCACCGTACGCTGGAACTGAATCCGGGAGAAATTGTACGGTTCCAGCAAAGTATCGCCGATGTGCTGAATGGCAAGCAGGCGCTGGAGCCGTTAATGAAGGGGCGCCTGGCAGCATCGGTGACGCGGCCACCGAAGGTGGTTGTGCCGACAGCGATTAATTTTGACGAAGGATCTTCCGACCATTGCACGTTGGTGGAGGTGGTGACGCAAGATCGGCCGGGACTGCTGTACGGGATCGGTTCTGCGCTGGCACGGCTGGCGTGCAACATCGATGTGGCGCTGATTGATACGGAAGGACAGAAGGCCATCGACGTGTTTTACCTGACGTCGCAGGGACAAAAGCTGACGGCGCAAAAGCAGGAGCTGCTCCGCGAGGTTTTGCAAGCGACACTTTCCTAAGCGTAAGAATCTTGTATTAAAACAGAACAATTCCTCCAGATATGTGTTTAGGGTAGACTCGGCGCATCGCGCGGTTGTGAGAGGAATGGCTATGGATTCCACGCTGGACTACCGATCCATGCTCGCGGTGGCACTGGCCGAGGCACGGCTTGGATTGAAGGAAGGCGGTATTCCCATTGGCGCGGCGATATTCGATCAGCGCGGCAAGTTGATCGGCGCGGGACACAACCGGCGGGTACAGCAGGACGATCCATCGGTGCATGGGGAGACAGATGCGTTTCGGAATGCCGGACGGCAAAGAAGCTATCGAAAACTGGTGATGGTGACGACGCTGGCGCCGTGCTGGTATTGCAGCGGGCTGGTGCGGCAGTTTGGATTCGGCACGGTGGTGGTCGGAGAGAGCAGGAACTTTCAAGGCGGAATCGAATGGTTGCGCTCGCTTGGGATGCAGGTGATCGATCTGGATTCACAGGAATGCGTAAGGCTGCTGGCGGACTATATCCGTGCTCATCCCGCTGTGTGGAATGAAGATATTGGCGAGGAATAGGGCTTTATTGGGATGGCGGAATGAGAAGGCTTGAGTAAAGCTCAGGGGAGGCAGGGGAGGTGAATCGATGGCGAAAAGCGAAGGAATTGGATAGAATGCGCCGCGAGCGCCAGTGTCGGAACAGTTGGTCGCTCATGCAGGCCCAACGATTTAGGCCCTTGGTGGTTTGGTTGCGAGAGCCAGGGAAAGATGACTTCTATCGCGTTCAAGAACGGAATCGCTGGGACGGAATCATCGTCAATCTCGGAGATCGACATTCTCTGGATGACGGCGGGACTCGGTTGTGATGGCGATACCATCGCGGTAACAGCAGCGACACAGCCCAGCATCGAAGACCTGGTGCTGGGGACTTTCCCGTGGATTCCTAAAGTTAACTTCCATAATCCTTTTCTTGCTTACGAAAACGGCGAAGAGTTCGTGAGGTTTTTCCGCGAAGCCGCCGAGGGAAAGCGCGCTCCTTTTATTTTGGTGGTGGAAGGATCGATACCCAACGAGAAAAACAAGCAGGAAGGTTACTGGGCGACGTTTGGGACGGATGCAAAGACCGGGCAGCCGATCACCACATGCGATTGGATCGACCAGTTGGCGCCGAAGGCCTGGGCGGTGGTCGCGGCGGGAACGTGCGCGACCTACGGCGGCATTCACGCAATGGAAGGAAATCCGACGGGCTGCATGGGATTAGCGGATTATCTGGGCTGGGAGTGGAAATCGGGAGCAGGCATTCCTATCGTTTGCGTTCCGGGCTGCCCGGTACAGCCGGACAATTTCACGGAAGTGCTGCTGTATCTACTGAATATGGCTGCCAAGCGGGCGCCCATGATTCCGCTGGACGAAGCGTTGCGGCCCACCTGGTTATTCGGGCAAACCGTGCACGAAGGGTGCGATCGCGGCGGTTACTACGAGCAGGCAGAGTTCGCCGAAGGATACGGTGGTCCGACGTGCATCGTGAAGCTTGGATGCTGGGGGCCAGTGGTGCAATGCAACGTGGGGAAACGCGGATGGATGGGAGGGATTGGTGGCTGCCCGAACGTGGGAGGAATTTGCATTGGGTGCACCATGCCGGGATTTCCGGACAAGTTTATGCCGTTTATGAATCAGCCGCCCGGTTCGCTGCTTTCTTCAAACGCCGTCACAACGTATGGACGGGCGATTCACGCATTGCGGCGCTTTACGCAGGCCTCGCTAAATAAGGAGCCGGTCTGGAGGGTTCGTACGAAGTAGAACATCTGTTTCCTGGGGCAACGCCAGCCTCGGACAGAAGAATCTATTTTCGCGAGAGCGTTCGGGAAGTTCACGAGGTGAGCATTGGGAATCGATTTTCTCACGCAAGCCATCGACGCGAATAGCGTTGCCGGCAATCTAGCCGCGGCGGAAAAGGCCCTGCAAGAGCTTGCGAGTGTATTTCTCCAGCAACAATCGTTCAGTCCAAGCGCGGGCCTGGATTTGGGAGAGAACCTTGAGCCAACTGCAACTCCTGAAGCGCCCTCGTTGAACATGGAAGCGAAGTACCGCGCGCTGGTGGAGCAGATTCCCGCTGTTGTATTCATGGCCTACCTGGACAAGGGCATCGGGGAAGCTTATGTCAGTCCCCAGATCGAAGCGGCGCTGGGATTTTCGCAGAGTGAGTGGTTGGAAGATCCGGTGCGGTGGTACCAGCAGATTCATCCAGACGACAAGATGCGATGGAGTACGGAAGCGGCGGATATGTTTCTTTCCGGAAAGCCGTTGCGATCCGCATACCGGGTGATGGCACGAGATGGAAGAGTGCTTTGGTTCCAGTGCGAAGCCAAGATGATCCGGCGGGAAGATGGACGGCCCTGGTTTATTCACGGCGTGGGAGTGGATATCACGGAGCTGAAACAGGCCGAAGGAGCCTTGCACCAGGAGCGCAACCTGCTGTCTGCAATCTTGGATACGGTGGGAGCGCTGGTCGTGGTGCTGGACCGCGAAGGGCGGATCATCCAATTCAACCGGGCCTGCGAGGAATTGACGGGCTGCGCATTCAGCGAGGCTCAGGGTAAACCTGTGTGGGATTTATTTTTGCCTGCTGGGGAAATCGAACAGTTCAAGCAGCTATTCCGGCAGATTGGTGAAAAAGTGTCGCGCAGCGAATATGAGAGTTGCTGGGTGATGCGCGATGGCACGCCGCGAACGATCGCATGGTCCGCTGCATCCCTTCCTGGAGCAAGACACACACCGAAATACATCATTGCTTCGGGGATCGATGTAACAGAGCAAAAGCGTGCGCAGACCAAGTTCCGCGGCCTGCTGGAGGCAGCGCCCGATGCGGTGGTGGTGATCAACCAGAAGGGGAAGATCGTGCTGGTGAACGCACAGACCGAGAAGCTGTTCGGCTACCGGAGAGAGGAACTGTTGGGCCAAGAGATTGAGAAGTTGGTGCCGGAACGATTGCGCGGAAAGCATCCGGGCCACAGGAGAAATTTCTTCACGGAGCCGCGGGTACGGCCGATGGGAGCGGGCCTGGAACTGTACGGCTTACACAAGGACGGCAACGAGTTTCCGGTGGAAATCAGCTTGAGCCCGTTGGAGACGGAAGAGGGCGTGCTGGTATCGAGCGCGATCCGCGATATCAGCGAACGCAAGCGTTTGGAAAACACAGTCCTGAAAATCAGCGAACGCGAGCAGCGCAGGATCGGGAGCGATCTGCACGACGGATTGGGGCAACACCTGACCGGAATTGCGTTTATGAGCAAGGTTCTGCAAGAAAAGCTCGCGGAAGGCTCGCTTCCGGAATCGAGGGATGCAGCGAAAATCGTGCAACTTGTAAACGACGCGATACGAAAAACAAAAGAACTGTCGCGCGGACTTCTCCCAGTGATGTCGGAGGCGCACGGATTGATGTCCGCCCTGAAACAACGGGCGGGGCAGTTGGAGGACTTGTTTCAGATCCGTTGCCGGTTTGAATGCGAAAAACCGGTGCTGATCGGCGACGTCAATGTGGCCACAAACTTGTATCA
This sequence comes from Candidatus Acidiferrales bacterium, assembly GCA_963709675.1. Taxonomy (GTDB): domain Bacteria; phylum Acidobacteriota; class Terriglobia; order Acidiferrales; family UBA7541; genus Acidiferrum. The sequence continues at coordinate 98,471 of CAVPWW010000005.1, read as the reverse complement.
CATTACACAAGAAGCGGTGAATAACGCGATCCGTCACGGAAAATCGAAGAACATCATGATCCGGCTTGCGAACAAAAATGGCACCGGAGAATTGACCATCCAGGATGATGGGAGTGGATTTCCAGAAAAGCCTGCGAGCCAGCCCGGAGTGGGCCTAAGTATCATGAACTACCGGGCTGTGATGGTGGGCGGGTCGTTGAAAGTGCAACCGAACGAGGGCCGCGGAATCACTGTGAGCTGCAAGTTTCCCATTCGAAGCGTGGAATAGGAGCCAAGTCCGATGGCGACGAAACCGCAAATTACCCCACAGACGAAGAAATGCAGAGTGCTGCTGGTGGACGACCATCCGATCGTGCGGCAGGGGCTGGGGTTGCTGATTGACCGCGAAGCCGATCTGTCGGTATGCGGCGAAGCCGATGGAGCACATTCCGCGTTTCACGCGATCACCACGTTACGGCCGGACATCGTGGTATTGGACATTTCGCTGAGTGGGCCCGATGGGCTGGACGTGTTGAAGGAAATCCGCACGAAGACGGCGAGCCTGCCCGTGCTGATTCTTTCGATGCATGACGAGTCTATCTACGCTGAGCGCGCCATGCGAGCGGGCGCAAACGGCTACATCATGAAGCAGGAGGCCACAGAGAAAGTGCTAGTGGCCATTCGGAGAATTCTGCAGGGCGAAGTGTATTTGAGCGAACGGCTGACAAACACGATGTTGCAGCAGTACGTACGGGGAACTTCGCCAACGAAGAAATCGCCGCTGGTGAATCTCACGGACCGGGAGCTGGAAGTATTTCGTTTGATCGGCGAAGGACACGGAACGCGGCAGATTGCCGACGAATTGCACCTCAGCGTGAAAACGATCGAATCCTACCAGGCCCATATCAAAGAAAAACTGGGGCTGCGCAATGCCCGCGAACTGGTTCAGCATGCGATTGAGTGGACCATGAATCTGAAGGGCGGATATTAGACCAATTTCTCCAAAGAAGTCTTCATAGGGGAATCCCCCAAGCAGCCCTACGACCAACCCCTATGGGTAAATCCTCCCGCGCCTGATTGTTTAACTCCCAGAGGAATTGTAACTCTCTCCATCTGAAATCTGGATTGAGCCCATCCAGAAAGCGGGTTGAGCGCTTCGCGCGAGGCGTTACGCCCATCCCTAGTCGAAGTAAAGTTTGGGTTTCAGGAAGATCGCTGTGCAGAGGCTTCTCTGCCGGGGCTGTCAAAGGCCCGAAAGGAGAAAGGATTCATGACACCTGATGCGGTTCCTTATGGCCGAAAAACGCAAAAACCCTCCCCCGTCCCCGATGTGCATATTTTATGGATTACCGCTGGGCTTGGATGTGATGGAGATTCCGTCTCGGTAACGGCGGCGACACAACCCAGCATTGAGGATGTCTTGCTGGGCGCGATTCCGGGATTGCCGCGAGTGCATTTGCACAATCCGGTGCTGGCGTACGAGAACGGGGACGATTTCCTGAAATATTGGTATCAAGCGGAACAGGGGAAATTGGAGCCATTTGTGCTGGTGGTCGAAGGGTCGATCCCCAACGAGAAGATCAAGAAGGAGGGCTACTGGGCGGGGCTTGGGACCGACCCGAACACGAATCAACCGATCACAACTAATGAATGGATCGACCGGTTGGCGCCGAAGGCGTTGGCGGTGGTAGGCTGCGGAACCTGCGCCACGTACGGCGGAATCCACGCCATGCAGGGGAATCCTACAGGCGCGATGGGCCTGGCGGATTATTTGGGCTGGGAATGGAAGTCCAAGGCCGGCTTGCCGATCGTGAACGTGCCAGGTTGCCCGGTTCAGCCAGACAACTTTATGGAGACAGTGCTGTACCTTCTCTACCAGGTGGCGGGGTTGGCGCCGATGATTCCGCTGGATGACCAGTTGCGACCAACGTGGCTGTTCGGAAAGACCGTGCACGACGGATGCGATCGCGCCGGCTATTACGAACAAGCCGACTTTGCGGAGGTCTACGGCTCTCCAAAATGCATCGTGAAGCTGGGTTGCTGGGGACCGGTGGTGAATTGCAATGTACCCAAGCGCGGCTGGATGGCCGGGATCGGCGGATGCCCGAACGTCGGCGGCATTTGCATAGGCTGCACAATGCCCGGATTCCCGGACAAATTCATGCCGTTCATGGATGAGCCGCCGGGAGCGAAAGTCTCTGGGGCGGGCATCGGGCTGTATGGGAAGGCCATCCGCACGCTGCGTTCATTTACCAACGAAACCGTAAACAAGGAACCGAAGTGGCGGCATGCACGCGCAGAACTTACTACCGGCTACAGACCCCGGGCGTATTAAGCGAAAAAAGGAGCAGAAATCATGGGGACAATGACGTCAGTAGAGAAGAAAACGCCGGCCGGTTCCAGAAAACTTGTGGAGATGAACTGGGATCCCATCACTCGAATCGTGGGGAGCTTGGGAATTTTTACGAAGATAGATTTCGATAACCGGCAGGTGGCGGAGTGTCATAGCACCTCGTCGATCTTCCGAGGGTACAGCATTTTCATGAAAGGCAAGGATCCGCGCGATGCGCATTTCATCACCAGCCGCATTTGCGGAATCTGCGGCGACAATCACGCCACCTGCGCCACCTACGCGCAGAACATGGCGTTTGGCGTGCGCCCGCCAGCGTTGGGTGAATGGATCGTGAATCTTGGGGAAGCGGCCGAATACATGTTCGACCACAACATCTTCCAGGACAACCTGGTCGGCGTGGACTTTTGCGAACAGATGGTGAAGGAAACGAATCCGTCGATATACGCGAAGGCCGAAAAAACAGCGGCACCGCACTCCAACCTTCACGGATTTCGAACCATTGCGGACATCATGAAAGCGCTGAACCCATTCACTGGGTCGTTCTATCGCGAAGCGCTGCAGATGAGCCGGATGACGCGCGAGATGTTCTGCCTGATGGAAGGGCGCCACGTGCACCCGTCCACGCTGTATCCCGGCGGAGTGGGGACGGTGCCGACGATTCAGTTGTTCACGGACTATCTCGTTCGGTTGATGAAGTATGTGGAGTTCATGAAGAAAGTGGTACCGCTCCACGATGACCTGTTCGATTTCTTCTATGAAGCGTTGCCCGGGTACGAAAAAGTGGGACAAAGACGTGTGTTGCTGGGGTGCTGGGGCTCGTTCAACAACCCGGCAGTTTGCGATTACACCTATAAGAAAATGACCGATTGGGGCCGCGCCATGTACGTCACACCGGGCGTGGTGGTGGACGACAAATTAGTCACTACGGACCTGGTGGATATTAACCTGAACATCCGTATCCTGCTGGGAAGTTCCTATTACGATGGATGGGAAAACAGCGAAAAGTTTGTGAGCAAGGATCCTCTGGGGAATCCAGTAGATCAGAATCATCCGTGGAATCAGACGACGATTCCCCGACCGCAGAAGCGTGATTTTGCTGGCAAGTACACCTGGGTGATGTCGCCGCGGTGGCTGGACAAGCGGACCGGCGATCATCTGGCGCTGGATACCGGCGGTGGGCCGATCGCCCGGCTGTGGGCCACAGCGCTGGCTGGCTTGGTGGATATCGGCTACATCAAATCGACGGGCCGCAGTGTGAAGATGTATTTGCCGAAGACGACCTCGCTGCCGGAAGTCGAGTTCGAATGGAAGATCCCCAAGTGGAGCAACGCCATCGAACGCGACCGCGCGCGCACCTACTTCCAGGTGTACGCGGCTTCGGCGGCGCTCTATTTCGTCGAGCAAGCACTGGCGGAATTGCACGCCGGAAGAACCAAGACCTGGTCTGAGTTCAGCGTGCCGCAAGATGCGATCGGCTGTGGATTCCACGAAGCGGTGCGCGGCGTGCTCTCGCATCACGTGGTCATCCGCGAAGGTAAAATCGCCAATTACCATCCGTATCCGCCGACACCCTGGAACGCGAATCCACGAGACATTTACGGGACACCTGGACCTTATGAAGATGCGGTGCAGAATACGCCGATCTTTGAAGAAAACGGCCCGGACAAGTTCAAAGGAATAGACATCATGCGCGCGGTACGGAGTTTCGATCCCTGCTTGCCCTGCGGCGTACACATGTACCTCGGCAATGGAAAGGTGCTGGAAACACACCACTCGCCGATGTTTGGCGCGCATTCTTGACTTTTTCGGATGTTTGCATAAGGCGGGTGGCAGATCGAAGGAGTGTGCATCCTCGATAGCGGCCACCCGCCTTGAATTGTTACGTGAAGGAGACTATGGCGCAAGATACGGCACTGCAGAAGAAACTTCAGCGCATTGGAGCGATTGTCGAACAACTCGAATCGGCTGCCGATGCAAATTCCCGCGCGCTGGCGAAGGAACTTCTGGAATCGCTGATGGCCCTGCATGGGGCAGGGCTGGAGCGGATCCTGGAAATTGCCGGTGAGAGCGGTGAGGCCGGAGAGAAGCTCATCCAGAAGTGCGGCCGGGATGGGCTGGTCGGCAGCTTGCTCCTTTTGTACGGGTTGCATCCAGACAATTTAGAGACGCGCGTGAAGGGAGCCCTGGAGAAAACGCAGGCATTCCTTGAATCGCACGCGGCACAAGCGGAGCTGGTTTCCATCGGCGACGAGGGAACGATTACCATGCGGCTACACCTGAAGCCAAATGGCGGATGTGGTTCAATCTCTGCATCGGTGAAAGCCACGCTCGAAGCTGCCATCCAAGATGCTGCGCCGGATGCTCCATCCATTGTGATTGAGGAGGCGGTTGCCGGGCTGGCCGGATCCGGATTTGTGTCCGTGGCGCAATTGCAGAGCGGCCAGTCGATGGGAGTATTGTCTGTGGCTCGAGCTCAACGGAGCGGTGACTGAGATGCCTTCCGCCGTTCCACCGCAACCGGAAAGCGCGTTTGCGGCTCTTCGTCAGTTTGCACGCAGGCGGCCCCTAGTAGAGCGCTGCGAGATGTGCAGCCGGGAGCTACCTGCCGAACATGAACACCTGGTAGAACCCATTCAGCGCAAGCTGGTATGCGCTTGTGATGCCTGCGCGATTCTGTTCGAAGGGAGGAACGGCGCGAAATATAAACGCGTTCCACTCCAAGTGCAGTTCCTGCGCGATTTTCGACTGACAGACGCTCAGTGGGACGGATTGATGGTGCCGATTGAGATGGCGTTCTTCTTTAAAAGCACACCACAAGACAAAGTGATTGCTTTATATCCGAGCCCCGCAGGTCCCATGGAATCGCTGCTGTCGCTTGATACCTGGGGGGACATTCAAGAGATGAATCCGATCCTGAGCGAGATGCAAGCCGATGTGATGGCTTTGCTCGTGAACCGCACAGGACCCGTTAGAGGTGCTGCACCGGCGGAGTATTACCTGGTTCCGATCGACGAATGCTACAAGCTCGTCGGTTTGATCCGAGCGCACTGGCGTGGGCTCTCCGGGGGAACCGAGGTCTGGCGGGAGATTGGCGCTTTTTTTGCCGCGCTGAAGAAACGAGCGAATTTCGGCCACGAGGACGCCCATGCCTGATCTGCGGCTCACGATTGAAGGCGCCGATGTGGTGAAGAATGCCGCTACACCCTTGTTGCTGTTCAAAGTGCGTATAAGCAATGAACCGCGGGATGAGGTTATTCACACTGTCGCGCTGCGGGTGCAAATCCAGATCGAAGTGACGCGGCGGAAGTACGAGCCAAAGGAACAAGCGCAGTTGAAGGACCTGTTTGGCGAGCCCGACCGCTGGGGACAGACGTTGCGGAACATGCTGTGGACACACGCGAGCGTGGTCGTGCCGCGCTTCGCGGGCAGCATGCTTGCCGAGATACCGGTGCCCTGCACATTCGATTTCAATGTGGCCGCAACAAAATACTTTCACGGTTTGACGAACGGAGACTTGCCGCTGCGCTTCCAGTTCAGCGGAACGGTGTTCTATGAGGGGAGCGAGGGAGCACTTCAAGTGGCTCCCATTTCCTGGGACAAGGAAGCGATATACCGATTGCCGGTGCAAATCTGGAAAGACTTGATGGACGTCTACTACCCCAATTCCACTTGGCTTGCTTTGCAGCGGGATACTTTTGAAAAACTGTATCAATTCAAGGTGCGCGAAGGGATTCCGACGTGGGAAGAAGCACTGCAGAGAGCGTTGAACGCGCTTTCGGAAACGGTGCGGCCATGAATTCCGAATTGGTGGACCGGATCGTGAAGGCCGTGCTCCATGAGGGGTACATGCTGTATCCCTACCGGCCATCCGCTGTGAAGAACCAGCAGCGTTTCAATTTTGGAGTAGTGTACCCGCGCGCGTATAGCGAGTTGCAAGCAGGCACAGACGCGTGCGCGATGAAGACGGAATGCGTAGTAGTGGGTGATACGGAAGCACAGTGTGTGGTACGGGTTCGATTTTTGCGCATGGTGGCGCGGTCGATCGGAAAGGTGCGGGTTGCATGGAGAGATATGCGTACGAACCGAGGAAACAATTTCGAACCGGTGGAGCGGCTGGAAGTCAACGGCAAACATTACCAAGCATGGCAGGAGGCAGTAGAGGAAACGATTGAGGTGACCGAGTTCAATCTGCATGCGCTGGCCGCACAACCCATGCAATGGCCGTTTCGCCTACGCGCCACGCAAGAGCAGGAAACAATTCGAGAGGAGCGTGGAGCAGTTGTGGGGGTCATCCTGAGGGAAAAAAGACCGGTTGCTGGAACAATCGAGCTTTCCGCCCAGCGGCTGAAACCAGGCGTAATCAAGCTGACCGTGCGAATTTCAAATGATTCGAAGATGGAGAGCTCTAACCGCATTCGACGCGAAGAAGCCCTTACGCAGTCACTCGTTTCAGCGCACACAATCCTCGAGGTCCGCGGTGGGGAGTTTATCTCTCTCGTCGATCCTCCCGACGCGTATCGCCAGTTTGCACGAGAGTGCGAAAACGTCGGGACGTGGCCGATTCTGGTCGGCGCAGCGGGCGAACGCGACACTATGCTTTCTTCTCCGATCATTCTTTATGACTATCCGGAGATCGCTCCCGAAAGTCCGGGTGATTTATTTGATGGTGCGGAAATCGATGAAATCCTCTCGCTTCGAATCCTGACGATGACGGAAGAAGAGAAGCGCGAGATGCGGGAATGCGACGAGCGCGCGCGGCAGATCCTGGAGCGTACGGAAGCTTTACCGGATGAGCAGTGGATGAAACTTCACGGGGCATTGCGTGGATTGCGCGCCGCTAAGGGAGAGACGCCATGAACGAATGGGAATGGCAGCTCCTCGAAGATAAGTCACCGGTGGAATCGGTGGAGATTCAGGGCGCTGCGCTGCGGCGCGGCGACCGCGTAAGGCTGAGACCGCGAGCCGGGAGGGATGTTTTTGATATTGCGCTGAACGGCAAAATCGCGGCTGTGGAATCCATCGAGCAGGACTACGACGGAAATTTGCATGTTTGCGTGGTTCTTGACGACGATCCCGGCAGGGATATCGGCCTGATGCGCCAGCCTGGACACCGATTTTTCTTCGCCACCAGCGAGGTGGAACCCGTCGCAGGGGGCGCAGAAGCGCAGACGGTGGCTACAAAAAAGATACTGATCGCGGGGATCGGCAACATCTTTCTGGCTGACGACGGCTTTGGCGTGGAAGTGGTGAGCCGTCTGGCAAACCAATCGTTCCCACCGGGTGTACGCGTAGCAGACTTTGGGATTCGCGGGTTTGACCTTGCGTACGCCCTCATGGAGGGCTACGAAACAACCGTCTTAGTAGATGCGTATCCCGGCGAAGATGAGCCCGGCAAGCTTTTCGTGGTCGAGCCGGATTTAAACGACCTGAATTCGGCAGGTGCGGCGCAAGGATTTATCGAGCCGCACGCGATGAATCCACTCAGGGTGCTGCGAATGGCGAAGAGCATGGGTGGAGAACTGAAGCGGGTGCTGCTGGTAGGGTGCGTGCCCGCGACGCTTGGACCAGAAGAAGGGCAGCTGGGCCTAAGCGAACCTGTCGCCGCCGCTGTGGATGAAGCTGTAAAGCTGGTGGGCTCGCTGGTGACACGAATTCTTGCGGGAGAATGGCCCGCAAAGAAGTGAAATGGAATTTCATCGCGCAAAGGAGACTGCCATGGCGGTTGAAATCATGCATCAAAAAGATGATGTGAACGGATCGGATAAAGAAACTCTGTACATGCTCAGCGGCCTGGCGCTGATGATTTTTGGCGCTGGGTTGGTGCTTTCCAATCCGACCATACGCCGGTACCTCGGACAAGTGGGATTGGGCAATTTTGCTACCGCGGCGCTGCCAGACCTGGAACGCTACTTCCGCCTGCGCTCGATGTAATTGAGGAAGAGGTCATAGACGAGGGATTTCAGTTGCGCCGCACCTATTTCCGGCTAGGGAATATGCGTGCCTCGTGCGGTACCGCAGGAATTCAGAGGCAGGACTTTGGACATGCAGACCGGAGCGCAAAAAGGACTCGCACCCGTGACCTACCTGATTGATAGAGCTGTAAGCCGGTTCAGCGTCCAAGCATTTGCCACCGGAATCCTCTCTTCGTTTGGGCACAATCCCAAGATTGAAGTGCGCGAGTACGAAGCGGAAATTCAATGCCTCGCCGAGACTTTTGAAAAGGCAGTCCTGCGGGTGACCGTGCAAACCGGCCGAATGGAAGTGCTGGACGAAATGAAGAAGAGCGACCGGCAGAAACTCGAAGAGGAAATGTACGAAAAGGTCCTGGACAGCGCTCACTTCCCGACCGCGATTTACGAAAGCAAGGAAATCACCGTACAGAAGATGACCGATAGCCTCTGGAAAATCCATGCCAATGGCACGCTCTCCTTCCATGGGGCGGTGCAACCACAATCGGTGCAGGCCAACGTTACCGTCCAGGGAGAGATCCTTCGAATTGCGGGCGATTTTTCGTTACGGCAATCGGACTACGGAATCAAGCCGGTGTCGTTTGCGGCGGGGGCTCTACGGTTGAAGGACGAGCTTAAGTTTATATTCGATCTTGTGGCGCGGCGGAAGGACTAGATGGATGTGGCATTCACGGGAACGGGATTTTGAAAGGGGGAGCTGCATTGTGTGCCTAGCGATACCGGGAAAGATTGTGGAGTTGGATTCGCAAAACGCGCACCTGGCACTTGTGGACGTGGTTGGGGTGCGCCGCAGGGTGGATTTGGGGCTTCTGCAGAATGATGCGCCGGCTCCCGGAGATTGGGTGCTGATCCACGTGGGGTTTGCTCTGAGCAAAATCAGCGAAGCCGATGCGGCTGATCAGATGCGGACGCTCACGATGCTTGGCGAGACGGAAGCGGCCATGCAGGAAGTGCGCGGATATGGTTTAGAGAATGAAGAGGGGAGCCGCCAGGCCCAAGGACGAAGCGATGAAATATGTCGATGAATTCCGGGCGCCTGAAATAATTGCCAAGGCTGGCGAGGAAATCCGTAAGCTGGCCGATCCGGGGCGACACTATCGCATCATGGAAGTGTGCGGCGGGCACACGCATGCCATTTACCGATTTGGCTTGAAAGATCTACTTCCCTCCAACGTTGAACTGATTCACGGACCGGGCTGCCCGGTTTGTGTTCTTCCCATGGGCAGGATCGACGACGGTCTGTCATTGGCCGCGAAACCGGATTTTATGTTTACCGCCTTCGGCGACATGATGCGCGTCCCGGGCACGCATGGTAGTCCGCTGGAGTATAAAGCGCGTGGCATGGACGTTCGCATCGTTTACTCGCCTGCCGACGCGCTGAAATTGGCGCGCAATAATCCGGAAAAGCACGTGATGTTTTTTGCCATCGGCTTTGAAACTACCGCGCCTTCCACGGCGTTGACGCTAATGCGCGCGAAAACCGAAGGCCTGCGCAATTTCTCCGTGTTTTGCAATCATGTGACGATTATTCCAGCAATTCGAGCGATTCTGGATTCGCCGGACATGCGCATCGACGGTTTTGTCGGACCCGGGCACGTATCCACGGTGATCGGATGCAGACCGTACCATTGGATTGCCAAGGACGAAGGAAAGCCCGTGGTTGTGTCCGGTTTCGAGCCGCTGGATATTTTGCAGTCGATCGTTATGCTGTTGCGCCAACTTCGGGGAGGCGAGGCGCGTGTCGAAAATCAATACAGGCGCGTCGTGCCCTGGGAGGGTAACAAGGCGGCGCTTCGCGCGATGGTTGAAGTCTTTGAACTTCGCCCTTATTTCGAATGGCGCGGATTGGGATTTATCTCGCAATCGGCGCTGAAGATTCGCGCGAGCTATGCGGAATGGGATGCCGAACAACGCTTTACCGTCCCTGGCGTGCGCGTGACTGACCCCAAGGCGGCGCAATGTGGCGAGGTACTGAAAGGCGTGCTCAAGCCGTCGCAATGCAAACTATTTGGGAGAGAGTGCACGCCGGAGCAGCCGGTAGGAGCCTTGATGGTTTCGTCGGAGGGGTCGTGCGCGGCGTATTACAACTACCAGCATCTGAAACCGGTCGCGATCGCGAACGCAGTGTCGCTTTAGGCGGATGAGGAATTCATGGCTACTTCTGCTCCAAAGATTAGGTTTCGCGAGCCGCAAATCGAGATGGCGCATGGCGCAGGCGGCAAGGCCAGTCGGCGATTAGTGGAGGGTCTGTTTGCACCGCTGCTGTTTGGAACCAGCCAAGGCCCGCTAGGAGATGCAGCGCACATCCAGATCAACGGAACACGAATTGCGATGACCACGGATAGTTTCGTGGTCAGTCCGCTGCGATTTCCCGGCGGCTCCATCGGAGAGTTGGCGATTAACGGGACGGTGAATGATCTGGCAGTGTCTGGCGCAAAAGCGGAAGCGATCGTGGTGACGTTTGTTCTGGAGGCGGGGCTACCAACGGAGGTTTTAGAGGCGGAAGTTCGCGCAATGGCCCAGGCCGCGGATAGGGCGGGAGTCATCATCGCGGGGGGCGACACTAAGGTCGTGGAGCATGGCAAGGCCGACCGCATGTACATCACAACCACGGGAATCGGCAGATTGCTTCCTGGAGTTGCCATTTCCCCGCTTTCCGTGCGGCCGGGGGACAAGGTTTTGCTCTCCGGACCGATTGGCGATCATGGCATCACGATCGTGCTGGCGAGGGGCGAACTCGACATGGAAGCGGATCTTCGGTCGGACACGCGATGCGTGCTTCCTCTCGTCCAGGGACTTGTACGCGAAGCAGGGATGGGCATTCGCTGGATGCGAGATCCAACGCGCGGGGGCGTAGCCACTTCCCTGAACGAATTGGCGCGAGATTGCGGGCACGGAATTGTCCTGTTCGAGGAAAAAATACCGGTTCGCGATTCCGTGCGGGGTGCCTGCGAGCTTCTGGGCCTGGATCCGTTGCATATCGCGAATGAAGGTCAATTTCTGGCAATCCTCTCTGCCGACCGGGCAGAATACGCGCTGAGCGCGCTGCGGGCGATACCTGGCGGCGAGGAATCAGTTCTGATTGGGGAGGTTCGCGAACAACCGGCGGGCATGGTTTCCGTGACCACACTTTACGGCGGAAACCGCCTGGTGGACATGCTTGTGGGTGACCCACTGCCGCGGATCTGCTAGGAAACACGATGGCGACAAGCCTACAACTGACAACGCAAATCGAGCAGCGATTGCTGGCGCGCAATCAGGTGATCGAGTCGTTCTTTTCGAAAGAAGCTAACCGGCTGGCAGAGGCGTGCCGCGAAATGTCGGAGCGCTTCCTCCGCGGCGGACGACTGCTCGCTTTTGGGCGAGGGCCGTACGCCACAGACGCGCAGCACGTTTCCGTGGAATTCGTGCACCCGGTGATCGTGGGGAAACGAGCGCTCCCGGCACTTGATCTTTCCTTCGCGTTTGAGGCGTGGCTGAAAACGCTAGTGCAAGCAGATGACATCGTGATGGGCTTTGGTGGCCCCCAGGGCGACCCCGAAGTTTGGGCGGCGTTGGGGGCTGCGCAAAGGCGCGGCGCGATGACATTTGCCTTGTCTGGGGCGGAAGGCTCGTACTTTGCTCAGACCGGCACGCTAGATCCATTCATTCATCAGGAATTGATCGAAATCCTGTATCACACACTGTGGGAAACCGTGCACGTCTTTTTCGAGCACCGCGAATTGGGACACGACGTCGGTGATGCGGGTTTTCTCTACCCGTTCCTCGGCAAAGACAAGCAGGAAACGTTTGATATCGTTGCGGAGGTTGCCGCTTCCATCCAAATGAAAGTGCGTGATGATTCCCTTCTTCGCGCGCAGGTGGCGAAAGAAGAAGCCGAAAAAATCGGCGGTGCGGCACTTGCGATGCGCGAATGCATTAACCGCGGCGGCAAGTTGATTATTTTGGGGAATGGCGGGTCGGCTACAGACGCGAATGATTGGGCTATCGATTGCATCATGCCCCCCGCGGGTTGCGACCCCATTCCCGCAATTTCTCTTTCACTGGAACCAGCCAATCTTTCTGCGATCGCCAATGACGTCGGCACCGAACTGATTTTCCAGCGGCAGTTGATCGCTCAAGCGCGGCCAAACGATGTGGCTATCGCAATATCAACCAGCGGCGGATCGAAGAACATCGTGATGGCGTTGGAAGAAGCGCGAAAGAGAAATCTGCTCACGGTGGCGCTACTCGGTTCTGACGGCGGAGAAGTGTTGCGACGCGGCTTAGCGGATATTCCGTTGATTGTGCGTTCAGACTACATTCCGCGAATCCAGGAAATTCAGGCGTCGATTTATCACCTCATTTGCGAGCTATTGGAGGCTAATGGCCATACCTAAACTTGAACTTTACGGAACGGCAGGCTGTCCTTACACGAGCGAAATGCGCGAATGGCTGCAGTGGAAGGGGAGCGAGTTTACAGAGTACGACATCGAAATCGATATCCAGGCGCGCGAACGTATGCGCCAACTAGTGAAGGCGCCCTATACCGTACCGCTGCTCGTTGAGGACGGCGAGGTGATTCAAGTGGGATGGCAGGGCCGCGGATGCGTCGTGGGAAGGTAGGCGCGGGCACAAGGGAGCCCCTGCTCCAACGCAGCGCAAGAAGTAGCTAAGGGTCGAGACAAGGGCAAGCCGGGAACAACTGGGCAGCGGAGTGTCAGCCCTTCGGCGCAGGTGTGAGGCGAAGCCTTCCGGCCATTTTCACCAAGTCCGCGAGAGAATCGGCCTTCATTTTTTGCATCACATGGCCTCGGTGTGCTTTCACGGTGATCTCACTAATGCCGAGCTCGCCACCGACCTGTTTATTTAACAGGCCGGAAACCACCAACGTCATGACCTCCCGTTCGCGCGGGCTGAGTGACGCGTAGCAGTTCCGCAGCACCTGCATCTCCGCCTCGTAGCCCAGTGCCGTGTGGCTGCGCTCAAGGGCGTGCCGGATGGCGTTCAATAGCACGTCGCCGCCGAACGGCTTGGTCAAGAATTCCACAGCACCTGCCTTCATGGCCTGCACTGTCATTGGTACATCCCCGTAACCCGTGATGAAGATAATTGGCATGTCGGTCCGTTCGCTGGCGACGCGCTTCTGCAGGTCAAGACCGTTGAGGCCTGGAAGAGAAACGTCAAGTACCAGGCAGCTGGGCACAAGCTTTCGAGGGCGCGCGAGGAATTCCTGGGCGGACGCAAATGTCTCGGCCTGTAAGCCTTCCGAACGGATCAGCAACTCCAGCGATTCGCGAACGGAGATATCATCGTCAACTACGAACACAACTGGTGTGGCGTTCGACTTGGGTGGTAGCTTCGATTTACCGGGTGCGCTCGCTGAACTCATGTACACCTCTCAGCTCACTCGAAGCGCGGCATGGAGCGCATCAAGTAGAGCCGTGTCGCTGAATGGCTTGAACAGGCACTCTACAGCGCCTTGTTCGAGCATTCGTGGGCGGACGGTCTCATCTCTGTTGCCGGTAATGAAGACGATCGGAATCTCTTGCCGTCGAAGAGTCAATTCTCGTTGCAGATCAGGTCCGGTCATGCCCGGCATGGCGATGTCGAGGATCAGACAGCTAGTCTGGCCGACGTAATCGGACGCGAGGAACTCTTCCGCCGACGAGAAAGTCTGGACCGCATAACCGAACTCCCGCAGCAAGTCGGGCAGCGACTCGCGCACAGACTCGTCGTCATCAACCACCGATACTAAGGAACGTCCGACCATCACGGATTCCTCATGGCTGTGCACCCTTCGCGGCTGACGCTAGAATGGCGTCAAGAGCGTGAGCGCCGGTCATACCCTCCGTTCGTTTCCGGTAAGCAATGTCCGACTGCAGCACCGACCAGCGGACGACACGACCTTCCGTCAAGACACAAGGATGCGACACTTTTTGGGCGAGCGTCCATAATACTTTGGTATCAGTCGGCGCCCGATGCCAACCCCAGTGTGCCTGGCGCCAGCAACAGATATCGACCGATACCATCGTCATAATGGATTTGCCCCTAGGTTTGTTATGTAATCGGGACCTTGCAACACATCCGAAGGAATTGGACACGTGCGCAACGGACAGTTTTTTGCCAAGAAGAACACGGGATGACCCAACTCTAAAAAGTGCTGAACACGGCCAAACTCCACACCACCGGTGGAGGGCGGCGCGTCCCGCAGTTCTGATGGCCGCCTGGACATTGCGTTTTCCGTCCCTGGCACCCCGGGCAGCGGCACTAATCCTGAGCAAGGGCTCGCCGCCGGTTGATAGGCCTGTCTCCTCAGTGCGATGTGCCCGGCGGCCGGTAAAATGAGGATTAAGCTCCCAGCTGAGACGGCCATCGACACCGAAGTGAACTTGTGCATGACCGACGGCGCTTAATTCCTCCAAGCTCGCCTCAACGTCCGTCTGCCGAGTATGGATCGCGAACTTGCTCAAGGCCTGGTGGAGGCCGGGCACCAGACACGGAACAACTAAGCCTGCTTCTAGGATTTACTTTTCCCCTCGCAACTCCGAGCGGTTCTGTGCCTTACGTAAGTGGGTCCGATCGAAACAATCGGTATCTGCCGAGCATCCTGCGCAACGAGAGCCTCTGGGGTTTCCTGCCGGAGTTTCTGGGCCTCTTCACCGAATCTCATGGTCCTCTTGGGGCGGCAGTGTGAACGTCATTCCGAACCGGACATTTGGCCAAGCCCAAAACGCTCGTGCGGGACGCGTCGTTAGAATTCCAGGCGCGGTTTAGTTTCTAGGCACTCTATACAAGACAGGGCGCGACAAGTGGTCTGCTCTTTCATCTTCGTCGTAACTCTTCAGGGAGAGCTCAACGCACTCGAATCGAACCTTAAGTCTCTGTCAACGCGACAATCGTTCAGGTAGATTCCAGACGAGATCTCCGTTGTCTTTACGAAATACATTTGCTGGCGTCGCAGCCGTGGACTATGCTTCGCGCCTCCACTCATCAATTGGAGGCAGGGATGGCAACAAAGGGAACGGGAAGAATTGCAAATATCGTTTTGACATCTACCGCTGTAGCTCTCATCCTCCCGTGTTGGGGTGAGTATCAGCAGAAAACGTTTGCCACTATGGCAGCCCAGCATGAAATCACAATTGCTGGGACGGAGAGTGAGAACCCAATGATTTCAGAGGAGAATTCGCAGACGTCCGCCCCGACAACTCGCGTGGTCATCGATCGCTTCAACGAAGCGTTTAACCGCCACGACGCAGACGCGCTCGCTACATTGCTCACCGATGACACCGTCTTCGAGGATACGTCCCCCGCTCCGGACGGCCAACGGATCGAGGGGAAGGCCGCAGTGGTCGCATTCTGGCGGGTGTGGTTCACCCACAACCCCGACTCAAAATTCGAGGCGGAAGACGTGATCGTAAGTGGCGATCGTGCTGTTGTGCTCTGGGTGTATCACAAACTACGCAATGGGCAGCCGTGGCACCTGCGTGGCGTGGATGTCTTCACGGTTCGCGACGGCAAAGTGGCGGCGAAGCTCGCCTACGTGAAAGGGTGAGACTCCCTCCGGCGGGACTTTTCACGCCTTTGCGCCGATCTCCCTGCGTTTTACCACTCATGATATCGCTGCTTCCGCTATTCATCTCCTGATCCGTCAATGTCTGGTCATGGAGTTACAGTGGCCCGTTAATTGCTTCAATCAGTCTGTCTGGCGAAAGTTCCACGAGTCTGCAAAGGCCCGAGTTTCGTGTGGTGGCTGGGCGGTGAGTACCAATGCTGATGAACTTTGCACAACTTCGCTTTTGTTTTAGTCGCGTCGGTCATTGGGTGCAGGAACAGGTCGTGGCTGAGATCCCTGCCGACTTGGCACTTTGCGAATTTGATTGCCGGCACAGCGCGTGCTCAGCAGAAGAATGGGCTACCTGTAAACGTCGAATTTCCAAGGCTGCCGGAGAACTCATGCCTTGTGTCCAGAAAGGACACACCGATATAGTCCCGACAGTCGAAACCGCTCGGGAACTGGTGGGTGCAACATGATTGGTCAGTACGTCCGCATGGTCGTGGCCCCGAATAACAGAATAGGCACTATCAGAGCGGCCTGTTTCAAGAAAGACCACGTAATGCTTCTGTTTCATCAAGACCCACGACTTGCATGCACACTTCCTGACGTATGGATGCAAGAGGCGGAGCTTGAGGAGTGCAGACGGCTAACAGATGAACAGGTCGCCATGATCAACAACATGTGGATTCAGGACCTCTAACTGGTATGCCTGAAGCGGAAAATCAGATGGTCTTGATTTTTGGCTTATAATTCGGGCTTGCCACCCTCCAACGCCTCTCTTGAGCTGCAATGAAAAAAGTCAATTGGAATGATAGGAGGGTATTGCCCCGGAACAAATCATTTAGGCCGGTAGAAGCGCAGACTTGACGCCACGTCATACAAACCTTCCAGCCATGTCGTCGGTGACGCGATATTTGGAGCTTTTACATAAGCTTCTCGGATAGCGGGCCAGAAAAACGCGCTTTCGACGTGGGACATTCGACTCTGTGCTGTTTGGGTATTTCCTTCGCCGTAGTAACCGGCAAGACGGGACCACAGGGCGGAGACCTTCTCCTGATCCATGGCTTTTTCAGCCCGACGAGTCATTTCCAAAAGCCCGTCAATCGTCACTCGGCAAACATCCTCTGAGTCGATACCATACAAGTTGGCCATACTCGGCACTCCAACCTGTCCCCGGTCAATACGAAATGCGGGGACGACAAATTCAACCAAGCGGAACCCCACCGCATCAAGACATTTAAGCGTATGGTAGACACCTGTCAGTGACTTGGGACACAAGGCGCGATTCGGCACGGATGAATATGCAGCGTTATGCTCTCAGCAAACCCTGATTAACACGGTTGAGGGGCATGTGGGAGGTCACCAGCGTAAGAGAAAAGCAGGGGGTGAGTCCCATTCAGGTGGCCACGTCCCCCTGTGAAACACAAGGCCGATAGTGCTTCAAATGGGCCGTCGCAACACACCTTTGTAAAATCCCTGCATCACAGACAATCGACGCCACAGACAGTTTTCCTACGAGTGGGTCCCGGTACCCAGGTCTCGAAAGAACCATGGTCGCAATCAGCCGACCTGAAAACAAGGAGTTGGGGTCGGGAATGCGAGAATGCGCCATTGCTGCACTGGGCTTTCATGAGGTTTCGCGGGCCGCAGGCCCTAAATGACAAGTTACGGGACAGGTTTATGGCACTTGCTAGCGACGCATCGAAGACGCAGTTAAGGCTTAGAAGGAACTAGCCGCGTGAGATATTGAATTCCGAAATGGTGGAGTTAGCGAAATTGAGAGCGCACTTTGTCGCGTCTGAAGCTGCGACGAAAGCCAAGGCAAGGATGAAAATGCGATTAGCAGGCAACATTTCGCACCGCCTACCTACTTCTTGTCACCATATATAGGACTTCTAACGCTCATGAATACCTTTACAGCTCCTCCGTGTCTTCCACGAGAAGGCACCGACAATGCAAGGATCTGGCCGAGCTACAAACACTCACTGGATTTAGTTTCGTTGAAGAAGAATTTGGCCCTGGATTCTGCCGAGATTAGCGGAAGTTTTTCACCAGCATAATGTAGGAATCATCGCGGTCAGTTTGGCCCCAATACAAAGCTTTGCCGTCTGGAGAGGCGACCAGACCGCTATATGAGGAAGCAGGCTTATCAAGGTTGAATATGGGGGCTATCTCGCCTGTCGCGAAGTCCAGGTATTCGATTCTCCCGTTTATGAATGGAGATTTTTCGGGTTTATCTCCCGTCAACTCGTTTTTGTCGATAATGTAAATTCCCGTGTGGGTCAGTGTCCAGTTGAACCATTCAACGTGCGACGTATCCAGAACACGGGTTTCCTCACCCCCGCTCACTGGCTTCCTCCAGATACTATTGCCACCTAGCGAGTTAGGGCCCCAGTAGTACAGCGAGCGTCCGTCATCTGATTCGATAGCATAGATGTCGCCATGGGTTGTCACTTGAACCGGGTCCCCGCCTCTGAATGGCACTTTCCAAAGTTGAAAAGGTCCAGATTCATTCGAGCAGACGTAAATCCAATGGCCGTCTCGTGACCAATTGGGACAGCCCACATAGCCATGCAAAGTGGTGTTTACCAGACGAGGGCGGCCGCCAGGCACTTCGACGGTGTAAAGTCGCCAAAAGGGTTTATACGCAGATTCAAAGGCCAAGTAATGACCGTCTGAAGACCAACGGGCGGTGTCCGTTATCGTGTGTAGGTCAGTCACCTGCGCGAAATTAGATCCATCACTATCGCAGACCCAAATATCCCAATAGCCCAAACGGTCCGAATCAAAGGCGACCTTCTTTCCATCCGGAGAAAAGCTCGGCCGGTAATTGAACCCGCGGGAGGATAACGCGCGCGTGGGGGCCCCTGTGGCGTGTTTTTCATCCTTCAGGTTAATCCGCCAGATGTTATCGTTTCTGATCGCTTGTTGGTAGACGAGGTAGTTCCCTCTGCGCGAGATGGAGGGCCTGCTGGCAACGCCGCCCACTTCCTCTACCGGCCGCGATGTTCCTCCTGAGGCGGACACCCGCCACAGACTCTCAATTCCACTCAACAAAGAAGTGAAGACAATCTCCCGGCCATCGGGGGTCCAGGCGAAAGTGCCGGCTGAATTGCCGAAAGTGAGGCGTCTGGGTTCGCCACCCGAAATTGAGGTCACAAACAAGTCCCCAAAACCACCTCCTGCGACTCCTCTCACGAATGCCACGCTTATTCCATCGGGTGAAAAGGCAGGTTCACAGTCACCCTCCCCAGGCGCCGGTGAGGTCAAAGGCTTTGCGCTCAGATCCGTAATCGACAGAACGCTGATATGAGAGTAAGAGCCACCTCCGCTCTTCTGCTCAGGAAACGCTACGACTTTCCCATCAGGCGACCAGTCCATCCCGTCGCAGTCACCATAGCCTTTTTGAAGCCCTGTGTACAACCTATGTTCAGAGCCCCTAAGCGCTGGAATCGTGAAGATGCTCCTCTCCGCATCAGACTCGTAGCGGACAGATGCAATCTGCTGTCCATCCGGTGACCACGCAGGACGGAGGTCGCGGGGGTTCTCCGTGAGTCGTAGCGGCTTTTCTCCACCAAGGAGCGTCGTGTAAATTCCTGGGCGCGGTCCTTCGTATTCTGCGAAGGCAACCTGCTTCCCGTCCGGGGAAAATGCCGGCCAACCCTGCTTGCCCTCCATGGCAACCAACGGAACGACCTCGACTGCGAATGAGGACTGCTCCGCGCGCCTGTGCACTAACCGCAATAGCGCAACGGTGCACACCAAAATTAATGCTGCACTACCCGCTGCCAGCCAAGCCCAGTTTGTGGCGAATTTACTCCACCGTTTCGGTACAGGCAGTGCGGTGTCGGGCTTTAGGTCGGAGTGTCGTTCGACGGGGGCCGCGACGCGGCATGGTCTCTACGAACCGGGGGTTCTCGGCCGAGTCTCCCAGTGCAATTCGGATTTTGGTTATCGCTGTATTCAGTCCGTGGTCAAAATCGACGAAGGTGTCTTCGGGCCAGACCTTCTGGCGTAACTCTTCCCGAGTGACCAACTCACCTGGGTGTTGTAGCAGGATGGCAAAAACTTGAAACGGCTGGCCCTGCAGCGGCACCTTGTGCCCATTCTTGTGCAGTTCTCCCGTCTGTAAGTCCGCTTCAAAGATTCCGAATCGGACAAGCTGCGGGGAGGGGCCGGTATTGTCCATGGGGAGAACCGCCTGCTACACCGGAATTTAGCACTTTAAGCTGTCATCTCCAACTCCCATCTGTGGAGGAGCCCGCTCCAACCTCCCTCCCGACAACAACTTATCTATAGCGAATCACTAGCGAAGCGGTGGATTGGGCGTGCATTGAGGTACCAGCCAGGGTGACCGAGCGTTGGCCCATCCGCAAAAGCGGAGGAGGTCAACGCCATGACATGGACATCGGGTTATACCGCCGCACTGGCTGGCCTGAAGCATCTGCACCGGCCGGATCGTTCCCGTCTCCTTTTACCCCGATTGGGGTGGAGGGAGAAAACGATCCTTTCCTTTGCCACGACCATCTTGCTGGCCACGTCGACACCAGCACAGACACCAACACCGCACACTGTCACCGTCTCCCTCTTCAACGATGCACGCGTCCCACCAGGCATCATCGACAGCGCGGAGAAGAGCGCATCTCGCATCTTTGCGCAAGCAGGAATAGAACTCCGTTGGATCCTATGTGGCCGCCAGGAGGAGAGCGTCGAACAACAAAGAGCCTGCAGTCAGACTCTCTTTCCTGAACACCTCCACATGCACATCGTAAACAACGATCCCCATTTGAAGGGCAGCGTGTTTGGGATTTCCTTTTTCGCGGCCGACAACATCGGCTCCCAAGCAGACGTTTTCTATACCAAGATCGCCGGGTTTCAGAGCATCAACCTTGTGGAGCGGGAACTCTGCTAGGCCACGCTGTGGCCCATGAGCTCGTACACCTTTTGCTAGGATCGAATTCCCACTCCCCGACAGGCCTCATGAGTGCGGACTCGCGCACCGCGGATCTCATTCACATGGAGCAGGGAGGGCTTCTTTTCAGCGTGGAGCAATCGCTCAAGATGAAGGCCAGGCTCTCGACTTTCGCGATGCGAAAAGACCCGTCTCTCTAGCATTATCGGAGAGCGATCAAGATGACGGTGTTGTTCGTAAGAGCTCGCGGCACAAAGTGGACGATCAGAAAATCCTTCGGTACTCCACTCGCCTCCCGTTTTAGCTGGCCAATTCAGAAGAAGAATTGAATATTTGCCGGTACGTGCCCGGTTAGCTTATGGATGGAAGTCGAACTCCAGGAGAGCTGTTGATTCGCCGCTGGCCGGTGCATACTTCCACTTCTTCAGCGTCTCTTCGACTGCTTCCACGAGGAGCGGATGACCGCCAAGGACCTCGGTTGCTTTGATGTGTCCGTCGGCGGCGATCACAACTTGCACCTTCACGACACCCGTGATGTGGAAACTCTTCGCCACTGCGGGGTAAGTGGGCACGGGATTTGAAATCAATTTGCGGCCCTCTTGTGCTGGTAGATTGATTGCTGACAGGGTCAGTGCCATCGCCAAGAAAGTGCGGGCCGCTATTTTTGTAAGTTTCGATCTTTGGTCCCTAAGCATGACTTTCGCCCGAAAGTAGCATTCTCTGCAACCAGAACGCTGCACTCTCGCTATTCATCTATGTACCAATGTAGCGGGACTCTATGGTTCGGGCAGCTATGGTGGCGTACAGGTGTGTTTTGCGAAACACTGGCCGTTGGGATGGTAACGCGTAAATCAACGCCGTCACGGTAATAGTTAGTAAATAGAACTAAGTTGTGCCGTCACGTCAGCTTGTGACCATGCTCATTGGCGGCCTCCACCGAGAATTTGATTGTGCGGATCAAAATTCCGGTGGTTGAGTATGTGAGACGCGTTTCACCCAGTGGTGAAGGGCCCTTTTATCGTTCCCGCTAGTGCAAGTTCCCACGAGCGTGTGGCCCATATGCCCCACGAGACCATTCGATTCGAAGACTTCGAGCTCGACCCAGGCTCCTTCGAGTTGCGCCGCTCTGGCCATATCGTCAAACTCGAACGCATTCCCCTGCAATTGCTCTTCCTGCTCGCCGAGAACCGCGACCGTCTCGTCACACGTGAGGAAATCCTGCTGGCTATCGGGGGTAAAGGCGTCTTTGTTGATGCTGACAACAGCAACAATACTGCTGTCCGCAAAGCCCGCCAAGCTCTCAAAGACGATCCCGAGAATCCGCGCTTCCTCCGCACCATTCCCGGAAAAGGCTATCGCTTTACTGCCAAAATCCATTCGTACTTTAAGAGCCTTCAGTAAATCAGGTTTCCTTGCTGATCCTCACTAGGCTACCCAAGGGTTGCTGGCGGCATAATGCAGCGGTGCTAAGCACATCGAAATCGCATATCTGTCGTCCGGTGGTTCTGCATTCAATCCGGGTTTCAGCATAAATTAATAAATGTCGATTCACACTTGGCCCGTCGGGCGCTGTTCATATTTTTGCGGCCCTCATGGGGTCTCCTTGGCTCGACCCATTGTTCCCCTACTGCGCAGCAGACTACATGCTCTGGCCAAGAGAAACTGACCGGTCCTACGGGGTAGTGAAAAGGGGTCTTGCCAGCTCTTCCGGGGATGTCGACTCTGGATGCTCTGCCTTCCAGCGCATGGCAGCGGTAATCCGGGTGCGTCCGCTGGGATGATCATAGAAAATGAACTCCTCAACTGGCCCCGGATCAAGTTTGCGATATTCTCCCAGCATTAAATCTACATTGGCCTCGCCATCAGGTTGACGAGCAGAATTCAGACCGTACATGTCCGCCTCGAACTCCATGGTGCGCGAGATCGAGTTCGTAACAGGCGTCATGAGAAAGAAATAAACGGATAGCCCGATAATCGCCAGCGGCAGCACAGCGACGTCGGTCACCCCCCGGATGCCCCAGTTTTCTCCCCAGCGCGCAAGGCCAATGTTGATGCACCTATTAAGGAAGACAAATCCTATTACCACCACGACACCAAACATGACCAATCCTTTGTACTCATGGTTGAGAACATAATGGCCCATCTCGTGTCCCATGGTGGTTTCAATCTCCGGCAGGGTGCATCGCTTCAAGAGATTGTCGTTCAGCGAAATTCGCTGCGTCCCAGCGAAACCGCTGACGTTGGCACTAACCCGGTTTGATTGCCGGGAAGCGTCGAATTCGTAAACCTCGGTTGCAGGAATCCCGTTCGCGCGCGCCATGCTGAGGATTGGATCTTTGATCTGAGAATCTTGTAACTTCGTGTATTTGTTGAATAGGGGAGAAATGTATACCGGGGCAATGAGGCTGACGAAGGCAGAACATTGGTTGCCCCTCGCGCACCTCGCGGGATATCGAAGGTAGGCGGCACTAGCAGCCACTCAATCGTTACGGGATGAATTGTCAGAACGCAAGCTTTAGCGCCAGTTGAATAACACGAGGATTGACAGCCGTGCTGCTGATGACGCCGAACGTCGGTGAGGTGAAGTTGCTATCGGGATTGGCAAACTGCGGATGATTCAGTGCATTAAAGAACTCGGCACGAAATTGAACGCTACTTTTCTCTATAGGCCACTTAGCGATTACAGTTTTTGAAAGTGAGAGATCCAGGTTTGCTTGACCGGGACCGTCTACAATTCCGGTCCCGCTGTTGCCAAACGCAGTTCCGATTCCGTCAGCACCAATCACGGGCGGAGTTGTAAAGCAGGAGGCGTTGAAATAGTTGTTGAGTTTAGACCCGATCGGGCCCTGTGAGACAAATTGGTTCTTGTTGCACGTACCGGTCAGCTCCGCCCGATCTTCGCTGATTCCAAACACGTTGTTGGCATTGGTATCCGCAATGGTGAGAGCACTACCGGACTGAATCGTGACTACTGCAGCGACTTCCCAACTTCCTAGAACTACCCGTTCGAGTCCTGCTGATGGGCTGGGGAGACTCCATGTTTCACTAAAGACGAATCGATGAGTGCGATCAAAGCTTGCTCTTCCCCACCGCTGGCTTGGTGAGTCTTGGTCGCCTAATGTCAGCGCATTTCCTGACGACGTCGAGTTAATGTCGGCACCATCCGTGTCCAGAGTCTTCGAGAAGGTGTAGGAGGCGAGGAACTGAAGGCCATGCCCCAACCGCTTCGTCAGGCTCGCTTCCAGCCCGTTGTACCAGGAACTGCCCTCGGATTCCATTTCAACAAGAGAGTCCGGAGGCACTCCGAGCACCGGAACTCGCAGAGAGATATTTGCGACAGTATCTGTCGTCACCCCCCTTATTGGATTGCTAACAGAGGCTGATAGGGCTTGATTGAGGGAACGTTGGCGTACCAAGTGTATTCCACGTGTCCCTACGTACCCGACTTCCAGCAACCAACCTTGATGGAACTCAGTCTGAACGTTTAATGAATATTGCTGAACCATCGTGGGTCGAAAGCCGGGAGCGACACCGTAAATGGTCGTAGCGGTAGTTGGTGAGTAGGCGGGGAACATAGGGAAGGACTCCGGAGTAGGAAACGGCTGCGCGAAAGGCGATTGGAAAGTCGCACCTGCATTTGACCGACCACTGTTCAATCGGAAGTCAGAATACGGCGCGCCGAATACGTTCTGATAAAACGCTTGACCGGTTGGCTGGGAGTAATAAATACCGTAACCTCCCCTGAGTACCAACGCGCTTGAACTGGGCAATAACTGCCAGGCAAACCCGATTCGTGGAGCTATCGTATTTTGTCCCTCTCCATAGTTTCCAAACGGATTGTTCGCCCGAGTGACCCCGGGTGGAAGCGTACCAGAGAAGTTGGAAGCTACAACATAACCCGCGAGGCTTCCGCCCGGCGGGGGGTTTGCATCGGCCTTGCTGAGATCGAAGCTGGAATTTCTGCCCAGCTCGTCTCCGAACTGGCCGATGCGCTCATATCGCAAGCCAATATTGAGCGTTAAAGACTTGTCAACTCTATAGTCATCCTGTGTGAATCCTGCACCCTCCCACGCCCGGTAAGCTCGATATGTCAACCCGAAGACATCATCCGACGCAAAAACATTGCTGAATTCCGTACCGTTGCTCTCCGCATTCAGGCCAAGCAGAAAATCCGGCCAACTGAGAAACTGCACGAATGACCCGAGTCCTATTATGTCAATATTGTCTTGAAATCTGGTGATCGATCCACCCAGTCGGAGGGTGTGAGCTCCATGGACAAAACTGAGACCATCACCAAAGACAAAACTGTTTTGAGTTATGGTGCGCGGGAATCCAGAGGCGAAGCTGACGGAACCGGTTATATTCAAGCTTGGAAGCTCATTGTTATAGTTCATCTCTCCTTCGGCAACTCCAACGTCTGACCAGTTGAACGGGGTTTGGGCTTCCGTGCTGGTCCTCGTTCGGACGTAGCCAAACGTTGCCTCGTTGAGCCAGCCGTTGCGGAAAGTATAGGTATGGGTGATGGAGAGGACTCTAAAGCCAGAATCGCTCGGACTCGGAAATCCAGGCATGTTACCCGCGGGGTTGAGCCCATTCCCGGGAAACGTAATCGTCTCATCATCATCGGCAAGAAAGAAGCGAGCGGAGATTTTGCTGTTAGCACTTGTGAGGTAATCAGCGTTAGTCAAAAACTGATTTTCGTTGAAGCGACAAGGTTCCGTAAAGACTGAAAAACCCTGCTGGGCGAAGGGCCTTGTTGTATCTACAGTTTGTGGAGTAGGAATCAAGAAAGAACCGTCGGGGAGCTTGAGATTTAGCAAGGCCAGAGCCACGGGGTTGATATTGGAGCCGTCCGCTTTAACGGCAACTCCACCTAAGGCACCTGCCATGCCGCCAAACAACTTCCCGAGAGCCTCCGGAGATCTGTCGTTGGCTAGCGGCGGCTCGCTTAAGCTGGCGGTGCAGGCAATTCTCGACTGACCAGCCGCAACGCCATTGATCTGCCGTGTTCCTTGATACGAGGCAAAGAAAAGCAATTTCTCCTTCTTTATCGGTCCACCAAACGCAAACCCAAACTGGTTCTCTTTGAGGGCTGGACGTGGCTGCTCGGCTCGGTTGAGGAAAAAATCGTTTGCATTGAGAACCTCGTTCCGAAAGAACTCAAAGATTGTGCCATGGAAACTGTTCCCGCCCGTTTTTGTGATCAAGCTGACGTTGGCACCCGCGTAACGTCCAAAACCCGCATCGTAGAGTCCCGTCTGTACTTTGAACTCCTGTATGCTGTCGGGGTTCGGTATAGGAATTCCTCCGCTCCCTGCAGCACTCCCCTGCACGTCACTGACGCTTATCCCGTCCATCTGAAAGTTGTTGTCATAGGAGCGAGATCCGTGCACGAAGATCCCGTCATTGGATTGGGCGATCTGAGACAGCGCGGTCCCGCCGAGTCCGAGCTCTCCGGCGTTGTACACCCCGACAGCTACACCAGGAGAAAGCCCGGTTATTTGCGCGAAGTTTCTTGTCACTAGTGGTAGCTCGCGCACTGAGCTTTCATTAACCACTCTTCCCAAAGCTGCGCTGTCGGTTTGAACCATTTCCGGCTGGGAGGAGACCAATGCATGCTCAAAATGTGCTGCGAGTTGCAGGCGCAGTTCAAGTCTGAGTGTTTCGGTAAGAGAGACGTGCAGTTCGGTAAGATTCAGAGAACCGAAATCAACTTTGCTTGCCTGCAGTTGATAGGTGCCGGGCGGTAAGAAAAGAAAACTGAACCTTCCATGCTCGTCGGAAGTTGCGGATTCCGTACGGCCTGTTTCGCGATGGTTTAAGAGTAAAACCACGCCAGGCAACTCGGCACCGGATGGGTCTAGCACCACGCCAGCCAGTGCACCGGTGGAGGTTGTTTGCCCATGTAAACAAGTAGAAATCAGCGTTGCAATGGCCATTAGGCCTGCCGACACTAGGCGGCGCTGCCTATGGCGCTTGATTTGTGAACCCTGACTCATCGGGGTCCCCAGATGACAGCAGTGGGGAAGACCTATTCCCGAGTCTTGCCACTTGCGCGAGGAACTAGCACTTTAAACCAGGGGAATGCTATCCCAGGCTCGGAGTTCCCGCTAGCGTTATATTCGTGGTACCGGACCGTTTCGGTCGATGGACGTACTCGAAACACGCGGATCAGCAACGATATTTTCCAGGCGACGTTAGTGTTAGAGGTGTTAGACTCGCTTCGTTGAGAATCGCCTTGCAGGTTTTTTGGTGTCGGCCCCAGCGGAGCACAGCTTGTCGGGTGAATTTAGACACCGTTGTTGGCGCAATTCTGGCCATTGTCCTCAAGAGAAGCCAGGAGGGGCAAGGTTTGTCCTGGTGCTAGTCGTCGCTGCGGCTTTTCTCTTTCCCCAATCGATTGGAGCTCAGCAAATCAAGGCAGTCCGGCGTGTCCTCGTTTTCAATGACTTTAGTCGTATCTCGTCGCCGGGTGTTGCGATTCTGGATGAGGAGATCGCCGCTGGTCTAGCGACTTCTCCATACCAGATCGAACTCTATAGCGAGAATCTTGAAGTGACTTTGTTTCCAGATAAGCTCTCCCAGGACAGGTTCCGCGAATGGTACATTCGCAAGTATGCAGACCGCAAACCAGACCTGATCGTTACTGTCGGACCTGCGTCTCTCAAGTTTATAGTGGAATCGCATGAAAAGTCATTTCCGAAGACTCCGGTTATCTTCTGCGGCACTACAGAGGAGATGTTAGACCAGTTGAATCCCGACTCTCACTTTACCGGTGTTTGGGGGGTGGCACAGCCAGAAATGACTCTGATCGCGGCGCTGCACTTGCAACCCGACACCAAGCATGTGGTTGTCGTGGGTGGTATCGGAGCGTTTGACCGGAGCCTTGAGGCCCTGACCAAGAAAAGTTTGCGTAAGTACGAGTCGCAGTTTGAGTTCACATATCTCACGAACCTGGACATGCCCGCGCTCCTTGAACGACTGAGGCGGTTGCCGAGCAAGACGATCGTCTATCACACCTCCTTTATGGAGGATGCCGCGGGAGCACACTTTATTGACGCATCCCAATCCGTTCCTATGGTTGTCGACGCTGCAAATGCACCCGTCTTTGTCACGGATGACGTGGATATCGGCAAAGGTACGGTCGGTGGCGATGTGGTGAGTTGGGCTGCAGACGGTAAGGTCGCTGCTGCGATGGCGGTGAGGATTCTCGACGGGGTGGAACCGCAGCAAATCCCCGTAGTGAGGAACAGTGACGTCTATATGTTCGATTGGAGAGCTTTACATCGGTGGGGATTCAAGGAAAGCGACCTTCCACCCGGCAGCATAGTGATTTTCCGCGAATTGTCGGTATGGGAACGCACTAAACGGATCTGGGCCAGTGGACTACTGATAATTCTCGCCTTGTCTCTTCTTGCCATTTACCTTCAGCACAGCCGAGTGGAGCTGAAGAAGTCGCGAGACGCACAGGTGCAGCTCAGCGACCACCTAGTCAAGGCACAGGAGAAGGAGCGAAGCAGAGTGGCATCAGAACTACACGATGATTTTAGTCAACGCTTGGCGCTGCTTGCATTCGGATTGCAGAATACTGCGGAAACATTTCCTGATTCACCAGATGCGTTGAAACAGACGCTCGACGAGTTCAGGCAGTCAGTTTGCGACCTTGGTGACGATCTTCATAGCTTATCCCACCAATTACATTCATCCACGCTGGACACTTTGGGATTGGTTACCGGATTAAAGTCTCTGTGTAATGAGTTTGGTGCCAAGCAAGGTATCGAAGTCGATTTCACATCTGAGGACATTCCACATAGCGTCAGGCCAGAAGTTGCCTTATGTCTGTTTCGCATCACCCAGGAAGGACTTCAGAATATGAAGAAGCACAGCGGAGCAAAAAAGGCTCGAGTGAGTCTGAGAAACTTTGGCGGCAAATTATTCCTTTCTTTGTGTGACGAGGGCATAGGATTCGATGCGAACACGCTGGAAAAAGCTGGGCTGGGCATCCTCAGCATGCAAGGACGCGCACGCCTCTTAGGCGGAGAATTCGAGATTCACTCGAAGCCTGGCAAGGGAACGAGAATTGAAGTGTGGGTGCCTCTCGAGCCAGTCGCAGATCCATTGAATGTTTGAGTTTGCGTGACTCCGCGAAATATGAGATTTGACCAGTGCGTGCGGGTGCGTTTATACCGGACTCTTCGCAACCCACGCGGGGTGGTCCCTTTTTGCCGCCCGTATCCGCATACCCCTCAATTGAATGCTGGGATAGGAGATAGGGGCGCGCGAAACTGCCCCCCTGGCCCAATTGCGGCTGGCATAAACGCACCCGCACGCACTGGTCAATTGCACTATTTTGGTGCAATACACCCCGACTTAGCAACCACAGTGCCTAGTTGTGATCAATACAATACATGACAGCTGCACGAGACTCAGGTTTGAGCCACGTACACGATTCGAAGAGAACTTTTCCTTCTCGATCGAGCGCCTTCAACAAAAAATAAACAACAAATGAACTCAAGCGCCGCTCCTCGATCCTCCAACCATGAGCGGGACACCCGTCAACGATATTTTCAGATTGTGGTTCTATTCAATTGAGAAGCACCCTATCTCGCTGTGTTGAAATAGAAGTTTAGGCTTGCACCTCCCACATTCCAGTTTTGAGGGGTGCACGTAGGGCAGTGTTCGCGCCGGTAGTAGAGTTCCAGCATAAAAGCGCTTTTATACGGTAATTGAACGCCACCTGTGTACCATTCCTGGTCCCATGAATGCTTCGGGCTGTCATAGAAGAACTCGGCAGTGCCAAAGGGAGTGAACCGGATACCGTGAACGCGAAGGTCGACTTCGAGCGAAGGTTCGTTGCGATAGGTTGTCGAGTACGTGCCATTGATCCAACGAAGCTCTGCCCAGTTCCTGTCACGCAGCAGCAGTCTCGACGTGAGACGAAAACTAGGCGTCGCGTCAAAAGTCACCCTGTTTTCATCGAAAACTTTTCCAGATTGAGTCGTTCGAAGGTAGTCGTAGCCAGCACCTAAAAGAAGATAGTGCTCCTTGTCCGGGTCGATGTTCTTCCAGTGTGGTCTTAGAATTGGTTTAACTTGGCGACCGATACCCGACGCCACATACCATTGCTGGAACGGATAGCCCGCTGCCTGCTCCAGCCCGACAAACGAAAGCGACCGCCAGTTTGACGGCAGTTGCACATGAAAATCAGCTTCCGGCCAGGCTTCATTTTCTGTGGAGGACGTCGGCGACTGAGCCGTGGCGCCCAGGCAAAAGACGATTGACAGCAACAATCCCAAGAGGATTCTAGCTAAGTGCGACCAGTGTGCCATCTCATCGCCAGGCAGTTCGCCAAGATTGACTGATTCTGATCAATACCTCATTTTCGGTTACGCTCCTGGTATCGCGATCATCCCAGCCATCAATCTTGAACACGATGCATGTCGCATCCGTCGCGTCACGAGCCGAGGGTGACTCGGCCCGTACCAGTAATAACTCCATAGTTGATGACAGGGGCAGCAGAGGTGGAAAGGCTTGAGTGGTAGCAACGAACGCTGCACTCTGGATGAAGCTCCTACGGTCGATCCTCATGCGGTTCCTACCTCCGGCCTTGGCTCGCCCGCGTCAACGTTGGCGAGAGGCGACACCCTGAATGCGCTTGTGGTTCCCCAGCGACTTCTGGCAGCAGTAAGAACTTTCGCGGCGTCTTCCGATTGGCCGGCAATCATCGCAGTGTCATATGCCTTCTCGAAGGCTCGCAGTGTTGGACGGTTTGCAAGGTTAATGTTCGCGAGCTCGGAAGCTCGCTGCGGATTATTGCCGCTCCTAGCATAGAACTCCGCGGCATGATCTGCGAATGCAAGGGGGTGTTTTTCGAGAAGAACTTCGAAGCTGATGCGCGCAGCTTGCATTTGTTCTTGCGCCTCTGCGGGCCTACCCATTGCCGCCAGTACCTCACTCAAGCACCAACGCACTTCGGGGTCGCCACTCAGGACTGCCGGCATTAGCAATTCTTCGGCTTCCGCTAGAAGGTCGCTTCGCAAATAGATCTCGGCCAGATGTACGCGAGCTTTTACATAACCTGGGAGAAATTCAAGAGCCTTCTGATAGTAACGCGCTGCGCGGGTCAACTCGACTTTGGGATTTAACTCTCCCCACAAGAGGCCCAACTGAAAGCAAACCCATGCCACAGCGAAGGGAGATGTATCTTTGTATTCTCTCAAGGCACGCAGAAAGGTTTGGTCAGCATCATCTAATTTACCGAGATCCGCAAGCAGGGCACCAAGTGGTACCAAATCTTCTAAGCGTCCGGACTCCACCGCCATGCGCTGCCTGATTTGGAGCACGGCATCAAGTCTGGTTCCACAGGCCTGATCGATGGTCAAGGAAAGGCGATTTGCGGCGTTTGACCAGTCGCCCCAATCTCCAATCTCGTCGATGTGCCGCTTTGCTTCAGAAAAGCAATGAGCCATTGATGCAACTTGCGCATGGATGAGGGTCGTTCGTGGCGATCCTGCGTCAATGCGATCAAGGTGATTGGCCAACGATTGGAGACGGTCGAGTGCACTTGGATCGCCGACAAATTGTAATGTCAACTGCTCCTGTTCGATGGTGTATTCTGCCATTTCCGGTCGCAGTGGGTCACGCCAGAATCGACTCCAGGATTGCTGGCGGGAGCTCTCCAAGTTATTGAACGCAATCACTCCGTCCGTGAGCGGATAAGCGAGATCGATTTCCAGCGGTTGGATCATTTCAGGGCTCCAAAGCGTTTTGCGAGGGCTTCGAACCCCGTCTTAAGCAAAGTGGCGACGATGGTCCTCACAATAAGGGTTGGTTGGTTATCGGCAAGAAACTGAACTCGCCACTCCACGGAGCTGCCGCTCCTTTTTGGCTTCAGGTCTAACGTTCCCGTGTAGTCCATAACTGGTAGTCCACTCACATTCGTGTAGCGATAGAGCCGTTGTGAGTCATCTACAGCTACTAGGCGTTCAATGACCTGCTTTCCGTCGATAAGTTCGATTGTGCGCAGCTGACCGACACCCGTTCCTGTCAGCCTTACCGAAGCAACCAGTGGATGCCACATCAGATTGGCAAACTTTCCGATTGAGGCCCAAACCTGATCGGGCGAAGCTGCCAGGTCGACGCTGTCGGCAACAGTCTGCAATTCTGTATTTGGTGAAGCCTCGTAGGGAAATGTCTTCATGCTTGGCTTGGTCGCACTGGCCGAGCCGCCGTGCAGGAACTCCCGGTCGTTGTTTACCCACCAGGTGATCATGATGTCGACGACGTTCGCGTCGACGGTGCGTCCGCCGCCCGTCGTGTAGGGCTTTCCACCAAGAGTGCTCTTCTCGATTTCAAGAAAACTAGTGTCGTTCGTCGGCTTAGAGACGTCGAACAACAGGAAATCATCGAGATAGACATTGGCAGCCGCATTTATTTCTGTCGCAGCCCAGTCAGCCTTGCCATCGCGCATGTCCCATTCGGTGAGACTATCTACCAGCCGCTTGCGGAACAGAGGCTGGAGTTCCTCTGCAATCGCGAAAGGAGTTTGCTGATTCCACAAGTCGCGCACATCATCCACGTTCTTCAAACCA
The DNA here is from genome assembly GCA_963709675.1 of Candidatus Acidiferrales bacterium. Taxonomy (GTDB): domain Bacteria; phylum Acidobacteriota; class Terriglobia; order Acidiferrales; family UBA7541; genus Acidiferrum. The sequence continues at coordinate 66,130 of CAVPWW010000005.1, read as the reverse complement.
CCATTGTTAAGGCGCATGTTGGTCTGTTCGGGGCGTCCGACCCAGTCGTAGCGGAGGGGCGGACGATCGACGGGATTGATACCTGCACCAAGTGGGGTAGTTTCTGCAATCGCGCCGAAAAGCGACCCTTCACTGGGGTTGAGAACTCGATGCGTGTCAAACTCAATCACGATCGCAAGTACATTGTCATGCTGCAAAAGGTTGGGAACCTTTTTCATCCCACCTACCCACGCGAGCAGGAATGGGTCGGAGCGGAGGCCGGCAAACACACGGAATACCCCATCTGGTGTCGACGCTCCTTTTTCGTCGTTCACGGCAAAAGGAAGGGTCTGTCCATCGGGACAAGTTAGCGTGCCACGTTGAACCGTATTTTCGCCCTCGCGCTGAAGGACGTTAAACTTGCATCTGAATCGATATTCTTTCTCTCCTGCTTTAAACTTTGCATTGTTGCCAGTGCCGGCCACCGTCACTCTGCGAACTACGATCGAATGATCGACCGCGTTGGAGAACATCGCGGTCATACCCGCCGACGGGAATACATTCGCGGCCAGCACAGTATGGGCGGGATTCTCTGGACTGGTGAACGCGAAAAGGTCGGTGAGGTCGCCCGCCGGGTCACCAATCTGCCGCGGTCCGTCTATGTGATCAGACATGGTTATTCTCCTCGGACCGGTGTCAGCATCACTTTCCGCTCGGTCCTTCCCACTTAACGTGTCCGGTCTTCGCGGCCGGAGGGCCACCAAAGGGCGTAACGCGACCATCTTCCTCAGGAATGGACTTCAGATACTCGATCAATGCCCACCGCTCTTGATTGGTGAGTAAAGGGCCAATGACGCCGTTCCCCAGGGGGCCGTTCTCAAATGAATGACCCGCATTCGAATTTCCTACCTCAGTCGTATCGAAGAGGAACTTCCCCGAATTTCCGGATGTGTCCACTCCCACCTTGACGGGATCGAATTCTCGACCAACGTAGAATTTCTTTGTGCGTTCCTTCGCAGGAACGAGCATTTCGTAAAGATTGGGCACCGATCCGTTGTGCAAGTAGGGACCCTCAGCCCATATTCCGTCGCGAGGGGCTGCCTTGTAAGAATGCTCCTGTGGCCGCGGAATGGGGAGTTCCCTATATCCGTGAAGTCTTACCGTTTCTTCCGGTGTCAGGTGCAGTTTTTTTTCGGCGGTATCAAAGAGTCCTAGACCGCCGGCTACCTCGCTCAGGACCGGCGTCGGGACAAGCGGCTTGTCCTTGAAGGGTCCTGGGAGGTAAGGGGCCAGCTGGGCGGTAAGGACGAAAGGCAGGAAATCCTCAAACTGCATCGGATCAGTGCCTACATATTTTTGCGGCACGATACCGACTTCAATGAAGCGCTTGCCATACTTATTGGGTTCCGTCCATGTGTAGGGATAGGAATTGTGGCACTCCTCACAGTGCTTGGCGAATAGCGCCTTCCCTTGCGCCGCCTTTGCGCGATCAATTTTTCCAAGCACTTCCTCCGGCCACTTGGGCGGGGCCAGATGATCCAGCAATTCTTCAATTGTCTGGAGATTGAGCAGGCGAGCATTCGAATCGAACAGACCTTCCTCGGGGGTCTTCGAAGTCAGGTCCATAGGCAGGTAAACGCCCTGGGTTTCACCAAAGTTCCGCGTGATCGGATCTTGCAGAATGCCGCTCCATTGCGTCCATGAACCCTGCGGAGCATTCCAGAGGAAAGGAGGCTTGACCGGGGCGAGAGGCGGGAACCAGTTCTGAGGAATATTCGTTGCAATGGTGAGCTTACGATTGAGGATTAGATTGAGAGCGTCTATTCGTCCGGGGCCCCAAGGGTGAGAAGTTACCAAGATGGTGCCGATGTAATAGTGAATACGTTCAGCCTCACGTTCGAATCGTTGACGTAGTTCGCTCTTCGGATCACCACTCGACGCACCGATTTTCGTCGCCAGGCGATCGAACTTCGCAGAGTCATGCAGCGTCGCCTGCATCGCGTCATCTGCGCAATGGTAGAGGGCCTGGATATCGAAATGCACCGCTGAATCGCCGTCGACGCGAATTCTCTTTCCCTTGTAATGCAATTCAGAAGCGTGACAGGCAGCACAATTAATGCCCGCCTCCACTCCTTTCCATCGGCCCTCCGCTGTCACTTGCTTTGTCACTCCGAGTGGCAAGCCATCCGGATTGCCCTCTGGATCAGGAGGGGAGGGGATCAAGCCATAGCGCTCCATATTGGCATCCGATCGAAACAGTTCCTGGCTGTCGGCCAGTTCCAGGTTTTGGAAGATGTCAAACGACATCATCACCGATCCCTGCGGTATCCAGTAATATGTGGCCCGATCGGCCTTCGACCATCCCTGATTGAGGTAGATCACCTGGTCGGTTGAAGCCTGCGCTGCCGCTCGTACAGATCTCATGTGGCTCATTGCGTATGCGCAGGTGAGAGACACAATCAATGCGGCGATGGTCGAAGCTATAACCTTGTTTCGTTGCATAAAACCTCCTCCGTAAACCGGCCTGGATGAGCGGCCAACTCTTGTCTTCATAAATGCCTCCGTCTTACCGAATGGCCACATCCCGCATACGCTCGAGAGTTGTACTCCGTAACTCAAGAATTTGGGGCCTTCTCGGCTCGGACTAAGCCACCTCAGGAACGACTATTCGGGCATTGAGCCAGGAAACCCCTTCTACCGGCGGATATTCTCCATGCTTGCGCGGAGGGCGATATTGGCAAAAGTAACAGTGGGCTTGGTGGGAACAAGTGGAACTGCAAACTCCCCAGAGTCCTCTTGTGGGAAGTGATCCTTGGTTCCATTTGGATTAAGGACGGCGCCTACAGCCGGACCAAGGCAAATATAAAGGATATCTGCCATGTATACCTCGACCTCGACAGAAAGGGAGATGAGGCTCTCGAAGCGATTCGGAATTCAGTCGAAGTCCCGGCACCAAACTTCGTTCTTGCTACCTCACCGGGTAAGCACCAAGTGGTGTGGAAAGTAAGTGGATTCAGTCAGGATCAAGCGGAGTCCCTCCTTCACAACCTCGCGAATCAATTCGGCGGCGATCTGACGGCAACCGATTCGACGAGGGTGCTTCGCTTGCCTGGATTCGCCAATCGCAAACTTCCGGAGGAATTCATCGTCCAAGTGCGCCAGGAAAGTGATTCAATCTACACCCTCCGCGACTTCACGATTGACGAAAACGCACCCGAAACACCCCGGTACTTTGGCGGCTACCGACAACGCGAGCGCACGATGCCCAACGACCATAAGAGTCAATCCGAGCACGATTGGGCTTACGCCAAGCGCGCCCTCGCCCGCGGCGAATCCCCCGAAGACGTCATCCGCAGCATCGCTGAATTCCGCGCCGACGACAAACACGACCCTCAGGATTACGCCACCCGTACGGTGACTAAAGCGCAAGCGGATCTCCAGAATTCGCCATCGCTCAAGATATCCAGCCCTCTGACGGGAGCAGAGACGAATCAGGGACACGACCACTAGGGCCAGTGCATGCAGTAGAAGGGCCAAATTCAGGAGCCTTCGAGTACCAGAATGCGATCAGAAATCCAGTTGCTGACGTGCGATGTCGTTGGTACAGTCGCTCAAGCGACACCAGCGAAGCGGAAACGAGGCAAGTCCTTGTCACGCAGAACTGGTCAAAGTGGTCATATCGAGAAGTAAGGAAGGTGGTACGTGGTTCGCTATTGGAAGGACTTCGCAGGTCAGGAGACGCGACAGCTTGTGCGCGAGCGCATCTGTCCGATTTTCGGGCCGGGTCTTCTGTCTAAGAGCGAGCGCAAGAGAAAGGCGAAAGAACTCATTCAAGCGAGCGGAGAGGATTCAGCCGAGTACTTCACCGCAGTGGTGAAGCCAAACCCGACTGGCATTGCGTTCCGCGAGCAGTCCAAAGTCTGGCTGGAGAATGGCCAGAATCGCAAGCGCAACCCGATTGGAAATAGTTACGCAGTAACGATTCAGGGTGCACTCGACAAGTGGATTCTCCCTGTTATCGGAGACCTTCCACTTGGGAGCGTGGACAATCTCACCGTCAAGCCACTCGTAGATAAAATGTCCGCCGCAAAGCTGTCTGCGCGAACCATCAACAAGTACGTCGAGTTCGTTCGGCAGATCGTGGCGTCATTGAAGAGCGCGAACGGAGAGCCTGTTCACAAGAGGACATGGGATGCCGAGACGATGGACATTCCAGTTGCAAAGCACTCGGAACAAAGCCGTCCATCGCTCAAGGCAGAATCAATCTCGAAACTTATTCAAGGGAGCAGCGGGCAAGAACAGGCGTTAAATGTCCTGCTGGCATCCACCCGAATGAGAGTTTCGGAAGCCCTCGCGCTTGAGACGAAGCACTTTGGAAACAACGGACGCAACATCGTTGTAGACCAACAAGTCGAAAAGGATGTCCCGCACATTGTCCGACATCTCAAAACCGATGCGGCGGAGCGCGAAATCGACTTGCATCCCGACATCGCAGAGTACCTGCGCAAATACATGGCTGGGAAGAAAGGGCTGCTGTTCAAAACAACAAAGAACACGCCTCATCTTAACGGCAATCTGGAAGCACGCTGGCTCACTCCACGACTCGAGAAGATGGGGTTGGACGAGAAGGGAATGGGCTGGCACGCCTTCAAGCGATTCCGTAAAACATGGCTCCGCAGTCAACGCTGTTTAGAAGACATCAACAATTTCTGGATGGCACACAAGCCGCAGACCATGTCAGAACTCTACTCGCACCTTCACGAAGACATGCAAATACGACTCGATGAAGCGGAGCGAGTTGGCTACGGATTCGTTCTTCCCGTGTTCGAAAGTGCCTCAGTTGTACCGATGATACCGAAGTCGCAAGAAACAGTAGAAGAAGTAGCCGCGTAAATTGATGAGCGGGAATGAGTTGGTGGACGTGAGGGGATTCGAACCCCTGACCCCCTGCTTGCAAAGCAGGTGCTCTCCCAGCTGAGCTACACGCCCACTAGATGATCCTGCTAAGTGCATTATACCGTGGTACTTGCGGTTGATGCAACTTGGGTCCTTGGGTCCAACCTCGCGATGGTTTCCTTGCGGAATTCATCAGTGAAGTGGGTGTAAAGGCTCGTGATTTTCAGATTCACGTGTCCGACCCACCGTATGATGAGGTCCCCCGGAACTCCCTTCGCCTGCAATTCTGAAATCCTTCCATGACGGAATGCATGCATTCCACCATTTGGGATTTCCAGACGCTTGCAGATGACCCGAAGGACGTCGACATTAATATTCCGATTCACCAAGGGAGTGTTGTTCCTCGAGGGAAAAACAAGACCTGTTTTCCGATCGCCAAGATGCTCTTGCAACATCCTGACGGTCTGGGTGTCTATGTCCACGTCTCTGTGGCCGGCATCGGTCTTGGGTGTAATCTCAAGATGTCCCCAAGCGCTACGCCGCACATGAACGATGGCGTTTTCCAGATCCAGATCTTCCACTCGTAACCCGAAAAGTTCTCCAGAACGCATTCCGGTAGCCCGAGCCAGTTGAAATAGATACTTGTACTGGCCCCAGGCCGCATCGATGATTCGCTGCATTTCTTGCACGGTAAACCATCTCTGCTCCTTTTTCGGGTTCTTGGGTAAACGGACTGTCCAGTCCTTCACTCGCTTCTTACCAAGGATTAGTCTGAAAACTTTCCAGACATTTTTGATGCTCCTTGGCTTTAGCTTTCCTTCGCGCTGCAGATCGGCGACCCATTCCTGCACAGATTCTTGTGTTATCGAATCTAGAGGCTTGTCACCGAACCTGGGCCGAAGTTCAGTGGGTTCGGTCGTCTTGATAGTTGTCAGCGACGAAAACGGAAAACCAATGGCCGAAGGAAGTGGTTTTATCGCATCTTCAGATGGGAAGATCGTGACGAATCATCATGTCATTGCAGATGCCCACTCTGCCGTGGTCAAACTCGACAACGGAGCTTTCTTTGCTGTCGAGGGCGTTATCGCTGACGATCCTGTCCATGACATTGCCGTTTTGAAAGTCTCTGGAAAAAATCTGCCGACACTGACGCTCGATGATTCAGATAGTCTCTCGGCAGGAGATCACGTTGTTGCTATCGGCAGTCCCTTGGGTCTCGAAAACTCAGTTTCGGACGGCATCGTAAGTGGGTTTAGAGAAGATTCCAAAGGCCGCAGTTGGGTTCAGACAACAGCTCCCGCATCTCACGGAAACAGCGGTGGACCACTATTGACAATGGATGGAAAAGTCGCAGGGATTGTGACTTGGAAGGCAAGTGAGGGGGAGAACGTCAATTTTGCGGTGCCGAGTAACTTGATTTTGGGATTCCTAACGAAGTCTGAGATTTCACCTCTCGGAACTCAGTCAAGAGCTGATCTGACCACTTCCGTGCAGTCGTCTCAGGAACGTGTCTGGACTTCGATGAGAACTGGAAATGACTATAAGGTCAGAATTGACGGGGATTTATGTCTACGTGATCCGGGCTAATTTTCCCCCCGCTCTCCAATCGACTGCTGCTTCCGTCCGCTCAGAATTAAAAAAGTCAGGCGACAAGTGGATGGGGACTGTCTCTGCTTACATGCCGTTTTCGGATGGTCGCTCTCAGAAATGGTGCCGAATTGAAAGCCAAATTGAAATTGATAAAATCCAAGACACTAGAATTGAAGGTCGTTCGCTCAACACACTAGCCGTCAATCTCAAGAAGTGCGAACCAGAAAAACAGCAGTGGGATTCGTTTGTTTGGATTCCAAAGTGAAGTGCCTATGAATTCGCCAGATTGCACTTCCAATGCCCGAGGAATCCTAACGGCGTTGAATCCAGTTTCTTGCTGGGGTACTTCCGCACATCGATCACATGCGTGATGCCTAACTCGCGAAGCTTTGCAACGTGCCGGTAAAGCCTTACCTTGCTCCCAAACGCGAGCCGCTCGGTTACGAAGAACACGATCATAAGCTCTTTGTTTCCACTCCCTGTGCCCAGTGCCGCCACTTAGCACTTTAGGCTGTTTGGAAAACTAATGAATTCCAAACGCCCAAAAACAAAGCTTTAGGGACCTACAATGAGTCACTTACAGCCGTGCTTTGATGGGGGATTTCCAAACAGGGCTTGCCAGGCCTTGCAGCGGTATGCAAGGCAGTTGCGGGGCTTACCCCCAACGCAGTACCGATCGCCCGCCAGGAGGCCCCCTGCGCACGGAGGTTTTTAATTGCGGCCGGGTTGGTAACCTTGCGGGGCCTACCCAACTTTTTGCCCTTAGCCTTTGCATTCCGCAGGCCTGCCCGCACCCGCTCCACAATTAGGCTGCGCTCAAGTTCTGCCACAGCGCCGAGCACGGTAAAGATCATTTTGCCTGTCGGCGTAGAAGTATCCACCTGTTCCGAGAGCGATACAAATTCGATGCCGAGAGAACGGAAGTTCTCCAATGCCTTTAGGAGATGCGAAACAGAGCGTGCAAAGCGGTCAAAACGCCACACAACAACCGCGTCGAAATAGCGGCGATGCGCGTCGTGCAAAAGCTTGTCCAGTTCGGGACGTTTTTCCTTACCGCCGGAAATGCCGACATCTACATATTCCCGGGTTACATCCCAACCGCGCCGCTGGCAGTATTCCCGCAGTTCGCGCAATTGCACTTCGGGATCTTGGCCGTGATTTGTTGTGCTTACCCTCGCATAAATTGCAATTTTCACTTTAACCCTCCAAAAGGCCCCTTTTTGCCCCGTCAGGGGCGGTTTAAACCCCTGTTTAAAACCCCTGCCAAGGGCCCTACGGGGCACGAGGCGGGGCGATCGGTTGCCCGTTGCCCCTTTACCCCTTAGGGGGCGGGGCCTAGTATCCATAGACTATTATACCTAGACTAGTCTATATGTAAATGATAGTATATATATTTGGCAGAGCTTTAACCAAAAAATGGCGCTTAGTGGGTGCAACCATGATCAGGTGCAGGCTAAAGGAAGTTCTTAAACGTAAGGGCTGGACGCGCTACAAACTACAGCAGAAGACCGGCATTACCTACCCAACCCTCCATGCGCTCTTTCACGATCGCACCAAGGGTTATAGGGCCGATGTTTTGAATAAGCTTTGTTATGCACTGAAGTGCACGCCAGGAGATTTGTTGGAATGGCGGCCGGATAGGTTTCCGAGAACCAAGCAGAAGAAATAGACGCGCTGGGAACGCAACCAAGTATCAATCTGGTTCTTTTCTTCTCGATGGTTTTGAGGCAGCCTCCGGCGCGGTGGACCGTGGATGTCTGCCTGATAAGTTCAACGCCTATGTTACGGTGAGAAGCTCATGCAGGAGAGACATCTATGCATCCGAAAACTGACGGCATTCTTGAATCGTCATTGTACGTGAGCGACTTGCTCCGCTCAGTTCGTTTCTACCAGGAGACTCTTGGGTTCCGCGTGATCAGCGAGTTCGGCGAGCGCGGTTGCGCAATGCAGGCACATATACATCAGGTGCTACTGTTGTTCAAGAAGGGAGCTTCGCGAGCAATTCAATCGCCTCACGACGGGGACGGCGAGTTACACGTCGCGTTCGCTATCCCGGCCGACGAACTGGCCGCCTGGGAATCGTGGCTCCAAACTAAAGGAATCGCAGTGGAAGAAAAGCGGAAGTGGGAATTGGGAGGCTGGAGCCTCTATTTTCGAGACCCGGACCGCCATTTGATCGAACTGGCCACGCCCGGTGTTTGGTCGGTGTATTAAAAGAGATGTTCGGTAGGCGCGTTTACTAGTGGCCTGTACCAACTGATTGTGTACCGAGATGACGTGATGGATCGGCATATTTCCACTTCATGGTACGGGGCGATTTGTTGTAATGCCGGATGTAGCGCAAGAGCTTTCTCTTCAGGTCAGACACGGAAGTGAATACCCCTCGTGCGATGACGTCACGATCGATCTTGCTGAACCACAGCTCGACCTGATTCAGCCAGGAAGAATAGGTCGGAGTGAAGCGCAGGTGAACTTTGGGATGCACCGCCAGGAAGTCGGTGACCGGCCTGCTCTTGTGTGCAGATTGGTTGTCAGCGATCACATGGATCTCTTTGCCGCGCGGCTGGTTCACCACGATGTCCGCCAGGAACGCGACGAACTCTGCAGAGGTGTGCCGCACGGCCGTCTTGCCGAGTACCTCGCCTGTCTTAGTGTCGAATGCCGCGTACAAGGACAGCGTGCCGTGCCGGAAGTACTCAAAGCCGTGCCGTTCGGCGCGTCCCGGCGAGAGTGGCAATACCGGATCCTTGCGGTCGAGCGCCTGGATCGATGTTTTCTCATCCACACAGAACACCGCCGCATGCGCCGGAGGGTTCAGATACAGCCCAATGATGTCGGCAGCCTTCTGCTCAAAATCCGGGTCGTTGGTCGCCATGTAGCGGTCCAGTCGCTGCGGTCTGAGGCCGTGTTTGGCCCACACCCGCGCCACCATCATGTGACTCACCTCCAGATGCGCTCCGAGTTTGCGCGTGCTCCAGTGCGTAGCTCCACCCGGCGGTACATGTCGTGTCGCCTCCAGAATCCGTACTTCCAGTTTCGGGGTGAGCAGGTGGCCACTTGCCCCAAATGCCCACTGTAGAGTCCCGCAATACGTTGCTCTGTAAATCGTCTGCTCCAACTGGCCACAAAACCCCGGCTGCAGTCGATGTGCTCAGACACTTCATCCCAGGTATGGCCCTCGGCCAGCAACAAGAATCAGCCGCGCCCGCCGGGCATCTTCGGCCCGGCCCGTCCGGCTCGTGGCTCGCCGTGTTAATTCCTTAAGTTTGGGGATGAGAAGGCCGGTCTCCCGCGGGATGCGATACGCTCCCAATGTTCGACGTGCTCGAAGCACAATGAAAAGGAGACCGGCAATGCAGAAGATTAGCACTATGCAGGCGAGTGGTAAAAACATTTTCGAAGGGCAGCTCACCATTGGTTTGGATCTGGGAGATCGCTCCAGTGCGTACTGCGTGTTGAATGAAAAAGGAGAAATTGTTTTCGAACATAAACTGGCAACCACACCGGAAGTCATGAAGCAGGTATTCGGTAGCATGCCGCGGTGTCGCATCGCGATGGAAACGGGGACGCATTCACCCTGGGTGAGCCGGTTGTTGACCGCCCTGGAGCACGAAGTGATCGTGGGGCACGCTCAAAAGGTGCGCTTGATCACCAAGAGCCGGCGAAAAGATGATCGCCTGGATGCGCGCACGCTAGCGCGGCTGGCGCGAATCGATCCCGAACTGCTGAGCCCGGTGAAGCATCGCAGTGCGCAGGCACAGTTACATCTGACGGAAATCCGTGCACGAGCGGTACTCGTGAGCACACGAACTGCCCTGGTGAATGCCGCACGAGGATTGGTGAAGTCCTACGGCGAGCGGATGGATAAGTGTGGCACGCAACAGCTCAGTCGGGAGACGGCAAGTGGATTGAGCATAGGATTGCGCCAAGCGTTAGAGCCGCTGTTGCGAGAAGTGGAATCGCTCAACGAACGCATCCAGGAATACGATCGGCGGATTGAAAAGATGTCCCAACAGACGTATCCGGAAACGGCGTTGCTCAAACAGGTGAAGGGTGTGGGAGACATCATCGCCACGGCCTATGTGCTGACCTTCGAGGACCCCCATCGCTTCCGGAAGAGTCGTGACGCGGGATGTTTTGTGGGCTTGCAGCCTGGGCGTAGGAACTCGGGCGAGAGCGAACCACAGATGCGCATCAGCAAAGAAGGGGACGAGTATCTACGGACACTGCTGGTGCAAGGGGCACACTACATTTTGGGACCCTTTGGGGAAGACAGTGATTTGCGGCGCTGGGGGCAGAAGCTCTCGGCGCGAGGAGGAAAGAATGCCAAGAAACGGGCGGTAGTGGCGGTAGCACGGAAGCTAGCGGTGCTGTTGCATCGGCTGTGGGTGAGTGGAGAGGTGTACGAACCGTTGCGCAATAGCCAGAAGGCGATGAACCCAGCGGCATAGAGAAACCTGGCAGGGGAAGAGTTTGTAACCGAACGGCTGAGCTCGACCGCCGAGTTTAGGTGACTGCGTCTAGGTCCTGGGCCCAAACTTCCCTCGTAAAGAGAGAAGCAGAGGACGCTAATCAGGTGGCAGCGCCTAATGAATCGAGAACACCCAACTTGCACCGAGCGAAAATCGCTCACACAAGAGTGCGGATGGAAGGGTGGCGACAGAGGCGGCTTGGCTGAACGGGAACAGATTCACGGAAAGAAGGAAGCGAAAGTGTGACTTGATATCAACCGGCCTTCTGAGAAAAGGGTCAAAACAGGGGATGCTGTGGGTCGACCGAGCTGGCGATCGTCGCTGCCAGGCGATCCTGGCGTGAAGTTTTTCTATGGAAAACTCGGGGAATGAAAAAAGAGGAAAGAAGAAAGAAAGGAAAAAAGAAAGAAATGGCTTGACGCTAACCGGCCTTCTCATGGAAGGACCTGAACTCGGTTCAACAAAGCTAGGCGGCGACACCGAGTTGACCACAACTTCGACACACCTGTCCTTTCGTACAGGTGCAACGGGTGATTCGGATGTTATGCTGTGCTCAGTTCGAGGTGAGAATAATGGGTATTGCAGCCGAGATTCTCGATTTACGAGATGGCCATTTCAGTAGTGTGGCTGAGCTTCTTCAACAGGCGCAAGGGTATTGAGGTGCCACAGCTTATTTGCACAGGCGGTGTTCCTGCATAACAGGGCGATGAAGAGTCATTATATTATTACGTCCAAAAGGTAGGGCAACCGTTGTCGGCACTCCGAATTCTCATAAGTGATGATTATGCAGACTGGCGACGCCAAGTCCGTTTGGTGCTTCAGGCGCGGCCAGAATGGCAAGTCATGTCCGAGGCGTCGGATGGATTAGAGGCTGTTCAGAAAGCCCAAGACCTGAAACCAGACATAATTCTGCTGGACATTGGTCTCCCCAAATTGAATGGAATCGAAGCGGCCCGGCAGATGCGACAACTCTCCCCTCGCTCCAAGATTATCTTCTTAAGTCAGAACAAAGACCTCGACATCGTCCAGGCAGCTTTGGGTACGGGCGCATCGGGATACGTTCGCAAGACAGATGTCAAAAGGGAACTCTTGCCTGCCATCGATGCGGTTCTTCGTGGTGAGCAATCTATCAACGGCTCAAACGGCCTCAAGCCCACTGATACCTGAAAAGCCAAAGCTTCTCATCTCCGTCAGGTTCAATTCTGTTGTGATAACGCGAAGATTCCGTTCCACGTCACCTTGCAGCAGCGGAGTCGCTTTGTCGGAGTTGGCGCAGTTCAGTTTTCGGCACAGAGAACTCCGCCATGCCACAATCCATGCAGACAACAAGCTCAGGAAATACCCACACGACGGGCTTGTCAATATCTTTTAGTTCGGGAAAATGGATGCCCATCTCGGCGCTGAATTCCTTCTGGTTGACTGACCCGCACGACTTGCAGGGCATACCGCCTCCCATCGCGCGTTAAGTTACATCTCAGCACATCACTACCAAAGTGATGCGTCAATGCCCCGCGTCACTGGCGTTTCCCCAGACAAACATTGGGTGTGTCAACTCTGATTTGTTCCCGTCCATTTGACGCGTTGCTTTCGCGGGTGAGTCCACTTCTCCGCGAATGGCGTTGATCAAGCACTGACCTGCTATCTGGAGCTAATTTCAAAGAACCAACGTATTACCTCTGATTGGGTTGACCTACTCGGCGGTTTGCCTGGCTTCAAGGACTGGCTACGTTTTGGCAGTACGAACCTTCTCTATTTCGTGCGCAAGCCCGGTCATGTCGAACTGCGTCGTGAGCCCCTCGTGTCGTGTTTTGCGGTCGGCAGCACAGCCTCCGCGGACCTCGAGACCGCTTCTCCCCATCATTGAATTCCCATAACACCCGCGTCCGCCGCAAACCGGGTGGCCACGTTCTAACGGATTAATCGAACGCGCGCAGAGCACCCCGCCTCAGTGCGTTCCTTCGTGAAATCGCGCGTCCGATTAATCACTAGCGTTAATCGGGCATTTGGATGGTGTCTCGTTGTGAAATAGGGATTTGGTCTTGAGAGCTGTCCCATTTTGCACAGTTTGTTAGACCCCTCTTTTGTTTGAATTGACATGGAATCTCAGAGCCCATGAAATGTCACCTGAGGGGTGCAAGGCACTTCGGTGCCGTTTAGGATGGCCATGAGTCAAAAAAACTTTCGAGTCGTACGGGCGGGCGAACGGACCAACGTCGATGGGAAGTCAGTAAGCAACAAAGTACTGTTGGCAATGCCCGATAACGAATACCAGTTGATGCGTCCTGACTTGAGGTACGTCGATCTGCCGGATCGTCTTAGCCTTCATGAGCCAACTCAAACCATCGAGTTCGTTTATTTTCCGAACCGAGGAATGGTTTCTCAGGTTGTCGTGACCAAAGACGGTCGAACCGTGGAAGTGGGTGTAGTGGGGAACGAGGGCTATGTTGGAGCAGGATTGGCAGTTGGCTTGAGCAGAAGTTCAGTGCGTGAAATAGTCCAGATCGCCGGCGATGGCTTCCGAATGTTGGGAAATGCGCTAGAACGCATTCTGTGGTCGGCTCCACAGTTGCAGATAATCTTGAGCAGGCATTCGGGGGTTCAAGGCATGCAAGTCGCACAGACCGCGGCGTGCAATCGCCTCCACGACATACAGCAGCGTCTCGCGCGGTGGCTTCTGATGACTCAGGATAGGGTGCATTTGGGAGTACTTCCCATCACCCACGATTTCATTGCGACCATGATGGGTACTGACCGATCCACGGTGAGCCAGGCAGCAGCAGTGCTGCAAAAAAAGGGCATCATAGAGTACGTGCGCGGTGCAGTGAAGGTTGTGAACCGCAGGAAACTCCAGAACTCCGCTTGTGAGTGTTACGGTGTCATTCAACAACTCGAGGATGAACTCGGATTGAGATAGCAATTCTCTTCAGTGTTGGATACCCCACAGACGGCAACCTCTTTCTATTGGTAAAGTTCAGGCCTTGTACATTCCATTCGATTATGGTGTGTGTTCAAAGAGCGGCGACGTGAGCAGAGCTGCGCTTAGGACAGCGGAAGGAGCGGTTTTTGCCGCCGCAATGGCGTCGAAGATCAATGCTAGAACGTCTTTCAAAGGAGCATAACGGCAGCAAAATCTCGACGTCTGCCAAAGAGGCGATGCGCCGCAAATTGGTGTGGGTCGAAAGGCAGAAGTTTCAGGGCTGGGGTTGCTCCGAATGCGATTGGGTGTTCAACCCTTCCGGGCCGGTCGTCGGCCGATCGATTGACGAGATGAAGACGCACTACGAACAGCAGCGCGACAAGGAGTTCACCTCTCATGTCTGTGCCGCCCACCCGAGAGCCACAAAAAATCCCCGTTAGCCAAATCGCTCGCGGGCTCAGCTCTCTGGTGATCCTCTGTTTATGCAAAGCAACTACCCTTCAGCGAAGAATATCAAACCGGCACCCAAGGATTTTTCGATAGTCGGGACACAAATGCGCCGATGGCACGCTTAGAGGATTCTCAGAGAGTATCGGGTCTTACTTTGCTCCGTTTCTCTGATTTGTGGCATTTGCAATGAGGTGTCACCATCAACGCCGCCTTCGACATTCTTAGGAAGATAGACCGCGCGAATTTCGAATGGGTTGAAGTCGTTCGAGACTTGCAAACCGCCGAGGCCAGGATCAAAGAATTACAAGTACGCTCGCCCGGCGAATACGTCGTCTTTAGCCAGCGTACCCAAGAAATTGTCGGCAGGTTCAACTCTCCGATGCAGGGCGTGGGAGAGCCTTGAAATGTTTGGCCTAGAATTGATGTACTTTCCGATGTGGCCAGTACATTCGGCAACACTCCCGAGTCGGATCATGCGCTAATTCGCATCCTGTCAATTGGCCCTGTTGCGGGGCCATGATCTTCGGTTGCGCGTGTCACGGACGTGTAACAAGACTGGCTAGGCGGCGGGTTGTGCCTGATTAGTCGCGAAACCGGAAAAGTCGAGTGGTTCGTCATTCGACTGCTGTGCTGGCCTGCGCCTTCCATCGTTGAACGTTCACGCCCTTCACGATGAGCCACAGCATCAGCGATGCTTCCGCGAGGAAGCCGAAGACCTTAAGAAAGGTGAACAGATGGTTTGCGAGTGGCGACAGAAAGACCAGCCAACCCAAACCAGCAAACGCCATCAGCACGCCCAGAAATCGAGGCAGGAAGGTCGACCTGAAAATGAGGTAGCCGATTAGGAGGCAATAAGGCCCGAAAAATAGCAGGGAGCTGATTTTGTAGGGAGCGAGATTAAAGATGCTAAGCACATCATTGGCGCATCCCAAGAGGCTGAAGAATGCCGCGAGTAGCAGATAGGAAACGGCTATTGAGGCAAACAAACTGGTATCGGCAAACCGGACAAGTCCGCCCCAGTACCCACTCACTGGCCTTCTCCTTGAGGGACCTGGGCTGTAGTTTTGCCTGACCGCCATGCCGCCGGTAATGCCATCCACTTAGCGAATCATTGATTTTGACTCTCGGAGTAGTGTTTTTACGTTAGAGCGATCGCCTTTTTCTCTTTTATTCTCCAGTTCTCGTGATGGCGGCCCTTGACGCGCCCCGCGCAAAGTGGGAGGAATGAGCTACTAAGAGGTTCTTCAGACGGTCTCGTTTGGAGGACATTATGCAAAGCTTCCATTCAATTCATGTTCCCCACTTTCAGCATTTTTCTGCACGCAGTGCACTTGTCTCGGCCCGCGACCAATTAAACGCCCATGGCATCGAGATTACGATGACGCTCGCGATCCTGTTCGGTCTCTTCATGCTGTGGACTTTTTGGTTCGTCCTTGCTCACTGAAACAGATGCCGCGACTTTTGTCGCGGGAGAGGGGCGATTGGGCGCCTCGGGGGCCCGGTGGATAGTGGCAATACCCGGGCCCCTTTTTTTGTTTGCAATCGAAAAGTCGCCTTACCGGTAACTTCAAAGTCTTGGGATCCCATGAAAGTGCAGATAGATCTAATTTTCTTCTGAACGATTTAGGCACGTGTTGCTCGACCGATTTACCTCCGGCCTTCTTACAACTTACCAGTCGCAGTTCGCTTGGCCTTGACGTCCGGATCGCTCCGTCGCAGGATCGACCGAAATGTTTTCACAACTTCATCACTAGACAGTTCAGGTTCCTTTCCATGACTCTTGGGTTCGGCTCGGAATAAAATGTCGTCCATCGAGAGAACGCCGACAAGCGTCCCATTCTGCGCCATCACTGGGAGCCGACGTATTTTAGCTTCCATCATTGTTTGTAACGCGATATGGATATCATCATCCGGTGCGCAGGTGTATAGCTTGCCTGACATGACTTCGCCCACACTGACTTCGCCGGCAGGACAATTCCGTGTCCCCAGAGCGATACAGATGTCACGGTCCGTGATCACGCCAATGACCTTTCCGTCAGCCGACTGGACCGGCAGGAATCCACAATTTGCATTCCACATCAGCTCTGTTGCGGAGCCGAGGTTATTTTCTGGTTGGCAGTAGTACGGTATTTCCATCATTGCGTCTTTCACTTTCATGGCCACCCTCCTTTGTTGCGTCACCCGTGGAGCCTCAAGTTCACCTCTACTCAGGCCACCGATACACCCGCGCAAGGAACATGTCTAGTGTGGTGGACACGGACATTAACCCGACGTTCGGTCACGAAAGGTCGTCGTTTCCTCAGGAACGGCCTATTCCCGTCTTCAGCGCTACAAAGTCTGAGGACGCAAAGCTCCATTAGCTCCGAGGCAACCTAGAGGAGCAGGCTCGGCGAACCCCTCGTGCTGTCAGTGGACGATTAGCCTTGCCGGAAACGTAGTTTTCACATAATTGATGGGCGGTGGTGCACTTTAAATCGGCGGCTCTGCGCCTAGCGTTCCAAAATGAGTGGTACTACTTCTTTGAAAGCTCGCCCTTGAAATGACTTTCAACATCTTCATGACTTAGCGGGTTTCTTGCTTTTGTCAATACGACCGAATAGACGACCTCATTCCCTCCAATCTGCGCGGTGATAAATGCCCCGTCTTTCGGCAGTTCTTGGTAGATGAATTTTACTTTTCTGCCGTCTTCGAGTGTTTTGACCCACTCTTCGTCTGGCATGTTCGTAGCTCCTCACGCATAGTCTAGGTCGACCGTCTCACGCCGAGTTGGTTGACTGTCTTAGTTAATTGTCGCGGTCGACGTCTTTGCCTCTGACTGTAACGTCAACGTGAGCACCCTTTTTGAGGCGCCGTTCCGCTATTCTTGCCGACTTGGCCATGCGCGGCTTTGCCATTTCCTTCTTGACGCGGGCACGTGCCGAGTTGTCGGATTCTCTCTTACCTTTCTTATGCAACATGCCTCGAGCATAATATCGAGATGGAAGCCATGCGGTCCCATTTCGCACAGTTGCAAGGCATTTGGCAGTGGCGTCACAAAGCCGGCCATCTGCCGTACCATTACCCACATGGACACAGCGAACGCGGAGAGCAAGTTCTAGTCGAGCACCTCCCGCCACGACCCATCGGATAGCACTTCGTAGCGTTTGAACCAAGGTGCTCCGAAAGGGTCTAGAGTGAAGAGGTACTTGAACCCTTGGCTCGCTCGGAGCAGTACCTGCTTCTTGATGAACTCGTGGGACTCTTCGATAGTGAGGCAATGGTTCGGGTCTGTTGTGCTGAGCGTGTTCACCTCATTCTTGAATTTCTTCTTTGGGTCCGGCTCAGCCTCATCCCAGTAACCGAACTTCTCCATCACAACCCAGCATTTTTTCGGGTCAGTAGCATCTGGATGTATCTCTGCATGTAGGGTGTAGAGCGGCGAAAGCCCTCGGTGAGGGTGCGGCGTGTTGTAAACAGTTACGAGAAGTGTGGGCATGCTTCTTAAGAACTTGTCAAAGGGGAATTCCCAGCCAATGGATGGGAACCAAGGACGACGAGTCACCTTGGCGAGTGAACTAAAGCTTGTAGGGCCGGAAAGTGGACAAATTCAAGGAGGGGTAAGGCCGTTATCCCCTTCGGTAACGCAACTGCCCCTCCCTTTAGCCGGGCGATGTGGTGGGGTTCCGCGCGTGTGCTATGGCCCGGCTTGCCGCACCTCCACAATCTGGTCATTGTCCGACGGTAATACTAGGAATTATGTGATGGCAGTCACCTTTTTGACTTCTGCAGTAGGCTTTTGAGTGCTTCCCATTCCGGGTGCGGCGATTGGTCACCGGTTCCAAAATCAGGTCCCAGCAGGCCTCTCCGGGAGGAATGGACCGCCAATGATGGTGTCGGGAACCATCACCGCAAACTCCTGCCCACATTTCAAACACTTAACGGATTGATGAGCCATAGACCAAATTCCACCACGGGCCTGTGTATGGACAACCTGTTCCTGCTGGCAGTGGCTACAACAAACGGTCACAACGGTATAGGGCTGTTTCAATTGCGCTTGGGGCATAACCGGCCTCCTACTGACATGATGTTGGTCGTCGGGAGCTTGTCTGTCAATCGGACGGCTGTGACTCTCGCGGGAAATCCCGTCAGCGCGGTTTCTCGCTTTCGTTAGTGCGGTCTATAAACCCTCGACAAGTTCTTCCAAAGAATCAGAGTCACGCGCCAGTGCCTCCACATGTTGCTTCAGTTTGAGCCAACTTGCATAGCCATACTCGTGCGCGATTACGAGTTGAGCGTCGCAGAGTCTTGGGTTTGAGGTGTCGGGCGGCCGGACATCGAAACGAGAGTAGCGTGCCAAAGCCCGAGAGTTGCCGTAGAGGAGATCCCGCAAAAGGTTTCTCGCTTGTGCGTTGATAAGTCTAAGATTTAAATTCCTGGGTAAAGGACGAGGCGACATTATTCCTCCTTTACCGCTCGCGTCCGCTTTGGAGCGGAAAAGGAGGTCGCAACTGTCGACACCGAAGCGCCGTAGCTGGACTTTCCGCACCAGCGGACGGACTTCACTAATTTCCAAACGTTATTATACGCCGGTGCGAACGCACTGACTGTGTTCCCCCGTTGCTCTCGGGTGACTCGGGTGACCGGGTGACCGGGTGACACGCGATGTTGCTTTGTCTCGCGCACAGGAGTATAGGGAGTTTAGAAGATGTAGTAGTTGCTAGGGCGCCGGGTAGCGCTCCACCCCGGAGCGGCAGGGAGCGGATATGACTCCCAAGGCCCCTCAATGCAACGAGCACATTATCCTCGCTTCAGGACAATTTGACCTGCTGTTGCAAGCACTCAAGAATCTTGGTTTTGAAGTCCTAGGTCCAACCTTGCGTGAAGGCGCCATCGTTTACGCACCTGTGGCATCACGCAAGGATCTTCCTGAAGGCTGGACCGATGAGCAAGAGGGTGGCAAGTATCGGCTGAAACGCCGTGAAGATTCAGCCCTATTCGGCTACTCGGTTGGCCCCGCGACCTGGAAGAATTTTTTATTTCCGCCTGTGTCGCGCCTCTGGAAGGCTGAGCGCAGGAATGGCCATTTCCAGATCGTGCCGGAAGAACATAAACCGCCAAAGTATGCCTTTGTAGGAGTGCGAGCTTGCGACATCCAAGCGATGGCGATTCAGGACAGGGTGTTCCTGAAGGGTCCCTATGTGGATGCCGCCTATCAATTGCGCCGTGCGAATGTATTCATCGTGGCCGTAAATTGCACGCAGGCGGGTGGAACTTGCTTTTGCACCTCGATGAGTTCCGGTCCGAAAGCCACGGCTGGGTATGATCTGGCGCTGACGGAAGTATTGAAGAATGGAGACCATCTTTTCGTGGTTCACGTTGGTACGGAGGAGGGTGCCAATCTTCTCTCAAGGATTCCTCATGAGGTGGCAAGCGACGCAGAAGTTGCCTTTGCCGAGAGTATTGTGGCTGAAACATCTCAACAGATGGGCCGCACTCTTAACGTAAATGGCATCAAAGAACTCTTCTACCGGAATTCCGAGAGTCCGCGCTGGGACGCACTTGCCAATCGTTGTCTGAGTTGCGCCAACTGCACGTTGGTGTGTCCAACGTGCTTCTGCTCCACGGTCGAAGACGTTACGGACCTGACCGGATTGCATGCAGAGCGCACGCGGAAGTGGGATTCCTGCTTCACAACAGATTTCTCGTACATCCACGGCAGCAGCGTACGCGCGACGCCTCGATCGAAGTACCGCCAATGGATTACACACAAGCTGGCTTATTGGCAGGACCAATTCGGTTCTTCTGGCTGCGTTGGGTGCGGGCGTTGCATCACCTGGTGCCCAGTCGGGATTGACATTACGGAAGAGGCTCGGGCACTTCGTGAAAGTGAATTCCCCACACGGATGCGAGGAGAGGAGATCCAAGCATGATTCACACGCTTGAAAACGTCATCAGAGAACACCCCTTCTTCCGAGATTTGCCAGATCACCTTCTAGAAATCATCACGGGCTGCGCCAAGAACGTGCAATTTCCGGAAGGACAGGTACTTTTGCAGGAAGGCGACCCCGCAAATGAGTTCTATTTCATCCGCAAGGGGCTCGTTTCCGTCGAACTGCTGATCCCAAACCGTGGCCCCACGACGGTGCAGACCATAGGAGAGGGCGAGATTCTTGGCTGGTCGTGGGTATCCCCGCCGTATCGCTGGCATTTCAACGCACGAACGCTGGAATCAACGCGTGCGCTCGTTTTCGACGGAAAATGCCTGCGTACAAAATGCGAGCAAGACTACCAACTCGGATATGAACTGCTGAAACGATTTGCAACAGTGATCACCGCGCGGTTGGACGCGACGCGGCTTCAATTGATGGATGTTTATGGCCAACATTCTTGAACAAGAAGTCTCAGAGCAAGTTGCGATCGACCCGATGGTGCCGCAGCTCTTCCGGATGGAACGGTTGAAGCACGAAACCGACGATACCTTTACGATGAGCCTGGTGCCCACCAACGAGAATTGCAGGATTTCGTTTCTGCCGGGGCAGTTCAACATGCTGTACATCTTCGGAGTGGGAGAAGTGCCCATTTCGATCAGCGGCGATCCGGCTGTTACTTCTGCCCTGGAGCACACGACGCGGAGTGTCGGTATGGTGACCAAGAGGATGGGTTTGTTAAAGCCGGGCGAGTTGGTCGGCGTACGCGGCCCTTACGGCACTCATTGGCCGGTTAGTGAAAACGAGGGGCGCGACTTTGTAATCGTATCCGGAGGAATCGGGCTGGCCCCGTTGCGCCCGGTGCTGTATCACATGATGGCTCAACGGGAAAAGTACCGAAAGATCGTACTGCTGTACGGAGCACGGACGCCTGAGGACATATTGTACAAGCGAGAACTGAAGAGATGGCGCGGCAAGTTCGACCTGGAAGTGCAGGTGACCGTGGATCGTGCGGCCAGTGGATGGCGTGGAAACGTTGGTGTAGTGACACCCTTGGTTGCCCGGGCGCCGTTCAACCCAGCCAACACGGTGGCATTGCTGTGCGGGCCTGAAGTCATGATGCGTTTTGCCGTCATGGATCTGCAGAAGAGAGGCGTACCGGCGGAACGCATCTACCTTTCGATGGAGCGCAATATGAAATGCGCGCTCGGGTACTGTGGCCATTGCCAATATGGACCGACATTCGTTTGCAAAGACGGACCGGTTTTTCGTTTTGACACCATCGCCTCCATATTTGGAAAAGGGGAGATCTAATATGTCTCCCGTACGCAAGCCAAAAGTTGCAGTTTGGAAGTTTGCTTCTTGCGATGGATGCCAGCTCAGCCTACTAGACTGTGAGGATGAGTTGTTGACCGTTGCGGGGGTAGTGGATATCGCGAACTTCCCAGAGGCCACGAGAGCCGTTGTCAAAGGCCCTTACGACATTTCGCTTGTGGAAGGTTCCATCACCACACCACATGATGAACAACGCATCCACATGATTCGTCGGATGTCGAAAAACTTGATCACTATTGGTGCGTGCGCTACTTCCGGTGGCATCCAAGCGCTGCGTAATTTCAAGAACGTACGCGAATTCATTTCCATTGTGTATCCGCGGCCGGAGTACATCGAGACTCTGAACAAGTCCACGCCAATTACCGACCATGTGTTTGTGGACTATCAATTGCGCGGCTGCCCCGTCAACAAGTACCAACTCGTGGAAGTGTTGAGCGCGTTTCTGCACGGGCGAAAGCCAGTCACGCCGGCACATGGCCTTTGCATGGAGTGCAAGCGGCAGGGCACTGTTTGCGTAATGGTCGCGCAGGGGATTCCTTGTCTGGGTCCGGTTACGCAAGCGGGCTGCGGGGCGCTCTGCCCGGCACACGAACGAGGTTGCTACGGTTGCTTCGGACCAAAGGAGACCACCAATACCGCTTCACTGAGCTTGTGGTGGAAGGGTCTCGGTGTGAGCGAACCGGAACTGGTGCGTGCCTTCCGCTCATTCAATGCTTGGGCTGAACCGTTCCGAAAAGAGAGCGAAGCGCATGAACGCTAAGTCCATCAAAGTGGAGTTTCTGGCCCGTGTGGAAGGCGAAGGTGGGTTGTTCGTCAGAGTGAAAGACCAGCGTGTCTTAGATGTGAAACTCAGAATCTTTGAGCCACCGCGCTTCTTTGAAGCCTTTCTGCGCGGGAGGACCTTCAATGAAGCGCCGGACATCACAGCGCGCATCTGTGGGATCTGCCCTATTGCTTATCAAATGAGCGCGTGCCATGCAACCGAAAACGCCTTCGGCACCCAGATCGATGGGCCGATTCGCGATTTGCGTCGCCTAATCTATTGCGGGGAGTGGATTGCGAGTCACGCATTGCACATTTACATGCTCCACGCACCGGATTTTCTCGGCTACGAAGATGTGATTCAGATGGCCAAAGACCATGCGCAAGCAGTGCAACGCGGGTTGCGACTTAAGAAGATCGGCAACGAGATCATGACACTTGTGGGAGGCCGAGAGATTCACCCCATTAATGTACGCGTAGGTGGTTTTTATAAGGCGGCGTCGAAGGAACAACTCGCGGGACTCACTGAAGATCTGAAATGGGCACGCGAAGCGGCGCTAGAAACCGTTCAGTGGGTGGCGACGTTCACCTTCCCGGATTTTCAGCGTGACTATGAATTTGTCGCGTTGCGTCACCCACACGAGTATCCCCTCAATGAAGGGCGCCTGGTTTCCAACAAGGGACTCGACATTTCCGTCCAGGAATACGATCAGCACTTCATCGAAGACCACGTTCAGCACTCGAATGCTCTGCACTCCGTGCGGCAGGAGCGGGGCTCCTACTTTGTGGGTCCGCTGGCCCGTTACAATCTGAATTTCGATAAGCTAACGCCCATTGCGCAGGAGGCTGCTCGGTCGGCGGGCCTCTCAGCTCAGTGCCGAAACCCCTTTCAGAGCATCCTGGTGCGCGCGGTGGAAATGGTTTACGCATGTGATGAAGCGCTGCGCATTATTGCAGACTACGAGGTGCCCGAGCAGCCCTATATTGAGGTTAGACCGCGCGAGGGCACGGGGCATGGTTGTACGGAAGCGCCGCGGGGGATTCTGTATCACAAATACAGCTACGATGAACGCGGACTGATTCTGAGCGCAAAGATCGTCCCACCAACGTCGCAGAATCTAAAAACAATGGAAGATGATCTCGTGGAATTTGTGTCTACCCGGCTGCATCTGCCCAACGACCGCCTGCAATGGCAGTGCGAGCAGGCGATCCGGAATTATGACCCATGCATTTCCTGTGCGACACATTTTGCGAGAGTGCAATTTGAACGAGAATGACAATGCAGGCGCACAACACCATCTTGATCGGTGTGGGCAATCCCCTTCGAAGCGATGACGGAGCAGGAAGGTTTGTCGTGCAACGCCTGCGCAGCCAAATCCCCCGCGGAGTTAAAGTTCTGGAAGAAACTGGGGACAGCACGGAACTATTAGGAGCGTGGAAAGAAGCTGACTTAGTGTTCTTAGTGGATGCGGTCCAGTCCGGCGCGCCTCCGGGCACCATCCTTCGGTTGGATGCACGGGTAGAGAAACTCCCAAAGTGGTTTTCTCGCTCGTCGACGCATTCGTTTGGGGTGGCCGAGGCGATTGAGTTGGCACGCACGATGGGGGAATTGCCCGAGCAGTTGATCGTCTACGGTATTGAAGGGCTTGATTTTTCCGCTGGCACGGAATTGTCGCCGGACGTCGCGGAGGCCCTGCCTGCCGCTGCAAATCTGATCTTGCAGGAAATCCTGCACTTGCCTGCCACTCGTTCTGCGTAACCAATCTTGAAATCTCCGAATCAATGGCTTTGGGGATTGAATTATGTGGCCGTCTCCCCTGCTCAGCAATGCTGCCTTGCACTTCCTGGAACTTATTCAACGCGGGCTGGAGCGTCGCGTATCGGAGGCTAGTACCAGAGAGGAGCCCGCGAGGGCCGGGCGTTACCAGACGCTCGCGGGCAAACACTACCTCGCGACTATTTGTACGTAGCGTTCGTGCGCGCCACTTCATCACGATGTTGCGAGGATTCCACCATGGAAGCAAACGCCGGACCACCCAACGGGTTGGCCTTGAGGCTTTCACGAATGGCAGCATTCACTTTGTCCAAAGCGTCGGCAGTCGCCCCGATGTAGACGATATAAAACAGTCCCGGAGCCTCGGTGTGCACCGCCTGGGTATCGATTTCGTACTCCACAATTGTCCCCTCCGCCAACATCTTTTCCAGGAGCGGCACGACCAGATTTTTGCTGAGTTGATCCACGGCCTCATCCGGCGCGTCCGCTTTCAGTTTATAGGCAGACTCGTAGGTGTAGAGACCTTTCCAGGAACCTTTTTTCCAGTTGTAATACCGACTGACGAAAATGTTGTCCCAGTGTTTCGTCGCGGTCGATAGCGGCGGTGCTGTGGGATTTGCGGACTTACGGACCTGCTCCAGAACTTTGATCAAACCGCCCAGGGACATCGAGGACCACCAGGTATCGTTGGTGTTTCCATCCTCGTGATGTACCAAGGTCGTGTCGTCGCCATATCCGACCAAGGTTCCGTCGGCGAAGGCCTTTTCGAAGTCTGCCTGGGTACTCGCAATGACCTTGTCCATGTCCGCCCATTGCGAGCGAGGTATAACCCAATCGGCAACGTACGTGTACATCCGTGGCTTCTCTTTGACTTCCGCCATTTGCCCATAAACAACAATCGCTGAAATTGCCGCCATGAGCGCGAACGCGATCAATGCAAGTACGCTTTTCTTGAACACAATCACACCTCTTCTCTTTCCAAGATTTTTGACAGTGGGTCCCGATACTACGGTGGAATCGCAAGATTGAGAGAGGCTATAAAGATCAGAAAGTCAGAGGATGCTCTCTCAGTCCTTCGTGTGCGTGAGACTATCAGCTAATTTTCAGCGGGAGTCAAGAAGTGCCCGACGAGTTGGGTTAACCCGACAGAGAGGGTCAATCGGAGGTATGTACCTGCTTCATCTGACTCCAGAAACCCGAGGAAAGCTATAAATTTCTTTAAGGAATGGAGGAGTTTGCAGTTCTAGAGTTATCCGTGGGTACGCGGTCACACTATCCACAACGGGCTTACCTTTTCTACGGTAGCCTCGGGACAAGAAGTTTCACAGAAGTTGGCCGAAGCTGACTCAAGTCGAAAACTCCAACTGCTCCGCAGTGGTCGCACCGCCTCTCGATCGTCCCGACGGGAAGCTTCTCTTCCACACTCACTCCTTGTGCATCAAGGGTATTTCTTACATCTCGGTACCCGACCATACCGCTGCACTTCTTGCAGCGTGCGGCCCAATACATTGTGTCGGCCATAGAACACCCAGCATGCGATTCACGCGAGAGCGGCACGGTTTACGTTGAGAGTTCGATTGGCTCCTCTGCGCAAAATGATGCTTTCAAATCCGAAGTGGGGCCCAACCAAGAATAAAGATGGGGCTGCAAAGAATAGGGAAGCAGCGAACGGTAACGTGAAGAAGAATTGGTTTTGACTCCGTCAACCCCATCAACCGTTGGCCTGAGCGTAGTCTTTAGTTCTGTGGACCACAAGCAATTAAAGGGCACGTTCCACCGGTGGTCTACCCAAAGAGCGGTGTTAAGCTAAGGCCCCCACCGCTATGCTGTGCAGGAGTCGCCATGATACGTGCTCAAATTGCGTAAAATGGTAGACACAAAGCCGCAGAAGTTTTTGCTAGTTTTGAAGGACTCTACGACACCTCAAAAAGCTGAGTTTGGAACAGAGGGCGAGGTTCGTACCATACTCAAGCCGGTCCGGATATCTCAGTCTGAAATTGACAAGCTCTTCAAGAATGCGAACTCCATGGACAACCCCACTTCACTCACCTAAGCGTGCGTTGTCCTACTTCGCCTCCGATTTATAGTCGCGGCATTTACAGCCGGGGTAATTGCAGGGACTGCGGACCACAACTTCATCTCCGATCATGACACGCTTCGCGTGGTGAATCGCTTTGCCATGAGTGCATTGGCAAGGTTGTTTCCGCCTGTCGCGTCTGGACACCGGCGGAGTTTATCACACCGTGTTTGGTCTGGTCGCATGCGACTCGCTGCTTATCACGGGACATTATTTTTCCGTGAAAATGAGACGCGTGCGTTCTCCTTTGTGATGTTGGTCACATCCAAAAGGAACACGCGATGATAATTGTCGTAGGGTTAGGATTCTTCTGAGCCCTGATCCGGGAGGTGGGAAAAATGTGTACTGCTTTATCCTCCCAACCAATTCTGGACGACATCAAAAAAGAAGCAAGAAAGTTGCTTCATGCCCTACAACGGCGGGACGCCGCCGCACTTAGACGCTACTATTCTATCGACTCTTTGGCTGGCGAGTCTCAACCAAGACTTGACGACGTGCAGTACATAATCGCACGTGAGCACGGCTACGGCAGTTGGCAAAAACTGAAGGAACATTTACCTACCAAGAGCAGTTCAGAGAACTGCTAGCAGCGGTCCAAGCTTGCCCCAGCCGATGGCTTCTCTGTAGACGGTGGTTCATTCCTGGAACTCCACGCACACCGCCTTAGAGTGATGGAAGGGAGCGTCGGCCTGGGGCATTTTCGTTCCGGGTCAAGGGACTGTCATTCGAACTGTCAGTTACCGAGGACCGTGGCCACTTCGCGTGTTGGTGCACCGTCTCCTAATTGATGGTCGCCCTAATGATTGCATAACAACGGCGCGCAAATGTAGCTCTTCTCCTGCCGTTATGCCACGCGACTCATTCGGTTAGATACACGAGCTCTCATCGCTCTTGGACTAACATCTCGGGTTGGTCACATTCTGCAAGCTGGTCGTCAATGGCTTTGATTTCTACAGCCAGCCGCGTGTACATAGGATTCTTCAAAAACAACTTGTAGAGCTGATTTCTTTTGTTTTTCAATTCCTGCCGATTCTTTTTCTCATTATCCGCAGTCTCTGACACGCTGGTTACCCTCGCCTACCATCGATTCAATGCGCGGCTCGCTGTCACATATCTCACGGGAGTCCGTCTTCCAGCCTGCATCTGAGCAGGACGGCAAGTTGACTGATACCGTCCGGTCCCCGCCCAGAGACCCGGCCAGGAAGTTTGCTGCTTTGGAAGCCATCGAAGGAAAACAAAATCGACCTGTCATAGATGAGTGCTGACTCCCGATTTGCGTCGGAAAGTCGGAGGAGTGGCTCATACCCACTTCTCCAAATTACCAGGGAGAAGAGCAGAACCGGGAGTACGCCTACGGCGCATCTGACGAAAATGGGCCGGCGAGATATCGCCGGCCCCTTGTTACTTCGTCTTCGGTTTGAGTCTCTTAGCGAGCTCCTGCCCCCGCGGCGATTGCCCGTGTTCCCACATTCACCTTGATCTGCTTTGGCTTTGCTTCCTCGCGCTTCGGTATGCTCAGCGTCAGCACGCCATTCTGATAGTCGGCTTTGATCGCTTCAGAATTCACGGAGTTGGCCAGAGAGAAGCTTCGGCTAAACGAGCCGTACGCGCGTTCGATGCGTAGGTAGTTGTCCTCTTTCACCTTATTCTCAAACTTCCGTTCGCCGCGAATTGTCAAGACGTTGTTCTCCACGTGGATGTCCAAATCCTGCGGATTCACATCCGGCAAGTCTGCCTTCACCACCAGCTCATGCTCGGTCTCGTAGATGTCGACGGCTGGGGCCCAAGGGGTCAAGTTTGACTCCTCGTTCGTGCGTCCAACCAAATCGCCAAACACGCGACTAATTTGATCCTGCAAGTTCGTTGTCCCTCGGAATGGTTGTTCCAAACGATTCATTGTTCTCATTCTAAACACCTCTTAAATTTTCTGGGATCTGTCTCAGCCAAGGCAATTTCAGATAACTCGTGTCAGCTCAGATTGCCGTATGGTTTTATCGGTACACAACTAGCCTGCGCCACTTAACTATAATTGTCAAGTTAAACGCTGGAGTATTTTAGTGCTTAACTATATTAGTTAACCTGATGACGAGCCGATTGATGTCGGTTTTTTACTTACCGATTTGCGATGGCGTACGGTCAGAGGCTCCGAACGGGTTCCAGACTTCGGTCCGAAGTTTGTGGGACGCGGAATTGTCATGCAAATTTCGACCCCGGATTTCTGGGAGTGAATAGAGCATTCGCCCGACTGCGCTGCGCCAATTTGTCGCACTCGCGTGATGGCATCATCGAGAGTCACTGCCGCTTCAATCCAGAGAGGTTCCGCATCGCTGAAGACACGAAAAATGTCGAACAGAGGAACCATGGTGGCCTCACTAACTTCCATTCTGTTGTAACGAGCGAGTTAAAACAGGTGGCCAGCGCAGCAGCGCAGACCAGACCGAACTCTTCGATTGACCCCCATCGACACCTCAACGCTGGTTTTCTGAGAGCGGGTGAAATATTCGCTTGAGTGGAATGCGCCGAGTTGCCCTACTCGCGCGATTGCATCGTCAAGGGTCAGTGCCTCATCTTGCCAAACTGGTTGACCATCGCCGTCGATACGGAAGACATCGAACATCGTTGCCATGCAACCGTATACATTTGCACAGTTTCGCAGCAATCTTTTTGATACTGTTCTGGATACCCCCACACCCCCAAGGCTAGCCTGCCCACAACAAGCGGACTAGCTTCCCGCCGCCCGGCCGGCTATTGGCGTTTATGCGACTAAGGTCGGACAATGTCCAAATTTGAATCGACTGGCGACCCGGTGTTATCGCATTCTGTCGAAATGAAGAAAAGCGAGCTCAGGCCCAAACAAATATCCGCCCTCCCCTGCCCTACCTGTGGTGCCGGTGCCGGAAAGCGTTGCGTGTTGCATTCAGGTGGTCCGCGCTCAGGACCACATATAGAACGGAAGTTTGCCGCAATTGTGGCCATAGAGACGAAATCGGGCTAACTCCCGATTTAGCCTTCCGGCCAATGCTTGTCGATTCGCTCGAGTACAAACGCCGCCTCATTGATAGCTCTATCCACGAAGCACTGCTTCGCCAGAGTAGGCTTGGCTTCCTACCTAACTTCGCAAGATAAGCACTGAATTCTGGTGGTGCTTGCCTGCAACCGAGGATGGCCATCCAAGCGCGCAAGGAATAACGCTATTTGGAAATTGTTAAATTCGGGTCGGGGTCAGGGCGCAGACGCGGCGCGACGTTTGAGTTTAATAGGCAGTTCGACGCCCAATTGCTGAAATAGACTAATCGCATCCCAGACGGCCTGGGAATCGAGAATCTTTCCGTCTTCGATCTGGTGAATTGTGATTCCCGCCACCGAGACCTTCTTGTTCGTTGGTGCGATTCCGAGGAATTCGCCCTTGTGTGTGCCCGTAAAAGTCCAGGACGCCACGATTTTGTCCTTTTCGCAAATGGTTTCCTCGACTGTAAATCGCAAGTCTGGAAAACCAGCGACGAACGCTGCAATCTCATTTTTGTACGCGGCCGGCCCCATTGTTGGCCCGGAGATGTCCGGACTAATTAGCGCGTGGCTCCGGGAGACCAGTTGATCGATGACTTCGAGCTTTCGCTCGTTCCACACTTCCTTGTAGAGACGGCGGATCACTTCCTTGGGGGAAACGGACATGAGTGAAACCTCCTCCGGGACGGTCTGATCCGGTGTCCGCGTGGATGAGCCCTCGACCTGGGCCATCGGCGACAGGAAGCAGAAGGAACAATGATTCCGAGAGCCTACTCCCAAAGGTTACAAGTAGCAAGAAATCTAACTCGAGGCCAGCTTGCAATAGATGTTAGCGCCCTGAACGGCACGGCCAAGAAGTCCCCATGCAGGAACAGCCCTCGCCGGTGCCAGATCCAGAGGTACCCGGAATATTTTGGATATACACGCGCCAACTAAGTTTGCGGCGGGGAGCCCTCATTTGTCGCCAGAAAACGGCTATCTGTTGCAGAGCGCCGCAAATTCCGCAAATCGCCGATTCTCGTCGAAAGATCGGTTCATAAATGACTGCAGAACTGCTGCAGATGGTGACTCCGCTGCTGTGATCCATAAGTGACCCATTCAAGCGCTGGCACTCTCCACTGCAGAGTCTCTGTGCGAATTAGACTACGTGTTTTTCAGTTCTTTTTTCGCTGCTGCATTTCAAAATGGTTTTGGGAGGAGGGGCGCGGTTTTTGCGCCCCTCCTCCCCTCGCTCGCAAGAGCGAGGCGTCGGTTCTGCAGAAATTTGCTGTTGTGCTATTTCTCTAGAACTAGCTAGAACCCAGAACCCGGCCCTATAGGGCCGGGTTCTAACTAGACAAGGGCTTCGCCCTTGATATCCCTTCGGGATATAGAAGTCAGGAGTCCGAAGCCAGAATAGCCTTTGTATAGGCGTTGAGTAAGCGGCTGACTTCCTCGAGTGAAGTTGTGAGACTGCGGGTGTCACCGTATCCAAGATCTTGCGCCAGGATCAAGTAATAGCGACTCTCCTCCAGGGAAGCCTCGGCCATATTCATATAGCGAGCTTTGTCAGCTTTCCCACGCCGACGAAATCCTTCCGCAATGTTGGCAGGGACGGAGACCGCAGCCCGTCGCATTTGCAACGCCAAGCCGTAAGTTTCCTGCTTCGGAAAGGTCGCTGAGAACGAGTACACCGCTAACACCAACTCGTGCGCCTTGCGCCACACCACGAGATCCTGAAAGGTTCGTGCCGGAGTTTTGGGGGCAGGCATAAAACAGAGGCGTTCAGTGGGGTATGCTCCAAGGATCTCACCCCATTGGAGGACCCCATGAACGCCTTTTACGAACACCATAAGGATAACATCCGTTTCGCCTATCGTTGCTTCGATCGTATCCTGCTGCACGCCATGATCCAGCCCTTTCAACAGGAACAGCGCGCCGTGGGCTTTTTCTGGAGCTATCGCCAGATCTATCCCGTGAGTCGGCAAGTGTTACGCGACATCGCCACGCAATACCACAACTGGGCCAAAAACCGTTCTCAGAAATGGGGTGTACCCATTCAAGAAGATCCTCCTGGACGACGTGATGATTTCGTGGATCGCTACTTCCGGCGTGCCCAACCCGATCAGGTGGTGGCCATCATCAAAGCCCGCGAACCCGCCACCATCATGACCGCCATCGGGAAAGACGACCGTTGGCATCTGGAAATGAAGCGACGCTGGGTGGATCAATACAACTTCTACGTCCAGGACTCCCGTTGGGGTCAAATGTTTGTGCGCGTCTGCCCCTATTTCCCCTTCTCCGCTCGCGTCTGTCTCAATCAGCATTACTGGCTGGCTCTGCGCATGCGGGAGCGCGACATCCGCTTCCAACAGGGTGCCAACGCTTTCTTGCAGTGTTCCGATCCGGAAGCCCTTCAGAAACTCGCCGATTCCCTCACCGCCGACGAGATGATCACCGGTGCTCAGAAATGGTTGACTCGCTTCACCCCCTTTTTCACTCCCGAGGAGAGAAAGCACGCCGGCGTTCAGCACCGGCTGTTTTTTGCGCAGGTAGAGTACTGCGATAATCTGCTCTTCCGTCGTCGTGCCGCCGTCGATGCCCTCGAGCAACGACTGCTCGACGCCAATCGCACCATCGGTCAACCCAGCAAACTTACCCTCATCTTCGGTCGTCGCATCACGCGGTATCATGGCGGCAAGCTCCAGACCGTGATCGAGGATCTCAACCTGCCCAATCCCGTGATTCGCAGCCACTACCGCAAGGGCTTCCTCAAACAATACGTCCGCGATCGTTTCATCCTGCGCACAGAAACGGCCACCAACAATATCTCCACCGATTACGGCATCGGCAAGGCCGTGGACAATCTTCCTCAATTACGCCAGACGTTAAGCGGCATCATCGACCGCTATCTGGAGGTGCAGCAAGATATTCTGGAAACCTTCGTGGACCGTGAGCAACTTCACCATCTCACGCAGCCTACGATTCTTCCCAACGGCAGGCGCATCCCTGGTCTGAAGCTGGATCAGCCTCGACAGTTGGCCGTCATGCACTCCCTGGTGCGCTTCTGCTACCTCGCCGCCGAAGGCACCTTCACCACCCGCGACTTGTATCCACAAACCCTGCAGGCCCTGCACATGACACCGGAACAGTACAAACTTGCCTCCCTGCGTTATGACCTCTGGAAGCTGCGCGCCAAGGGCTTAGTCGAAAAGATCCCTCATTCCCGCCGCTACCGGCTCCTCGCGCACGGCTATCAGATCTGCCTGGTTTTCCTGAAGCTTTATGAAAAGATTTATGCCCCACTGACGGCCGGCATCCTGCGGCCCTTTGCCGCGGACCAGTCCATTCCCAGAGAAAAGATCACCGCCCTCGAGCAACGATATACCGCAGTGATTCAGGCTCTGGATGACCTCGTCGATGTTGTCGGTTTGAAAGCAGCCTAGAAATGTAACCGCTGCGAGAACGAAATTCTCGTTTGGGGCCCTATAAGGATCTAAGGGTTCTTAAAATTACTTTGTTCAGACCTGCGATTTTCGCCCAAGGGACGCTTGGGCGTCCCTTTGCGGGCGACAGTTTTCAAATTAGCGAATAGGAAAACTTGTTGTGGCTAGTTCTAGTGACTCGCCAGTCTTTATCAGTTCCGTCTTTCAATAGCTTAACAGCTTGATCTCTCGGAATCCCTTCATCTGCAGCAATGCTGGCAAGCTCGTATTTGCCAGAATTCGGGTTCTGTCGTATCAAGTTGCGCAGCAACGCAATTTGTTCCTTTGACTTAGTTTCTTCGGGATCTTGAGCCGGAACGAGACCGACAATGTGCCAGTTTCCTTTTGAGTCCTGCTCGCCCTGCACTTCGAAGGCGAAGCTGCCTTCGCCCTGTGGCGCATATCGTTTCAGCCACGATTCAACGCGGATAATTGGATTGTTCGGCCTCATTTTATTCGGGAAGGTGAGCAGTTTATGGATTGAGTCGGCTTTTGCTTCTTTGTCCTGCCCGCCATAAAGTGTTTCCGGGTCATTTTTTTTCGTGTGGTCGATTACCGTGACGGCCGCTCCGAGATCCGCGAGTTTCCGAAGGTGGAGGTAGATCGGCGCGATCTGTCCTGTAAACTCTCCGCCTTCACCAGGTTTGAGTAGACTGGCCCAGCTGTCAAAGATGATCCAAGGTGCATGGCCGGTCTCCGCGATACAGTTTTTGACAATTGCTTCCAACAACGGATCGCCTGGCCTGGGAGCCGACAGCGTCCCGAACCTGTCCCAGACGACGAGATTTTTAATCCCTGGGAGACCTACTCCAAGATCGTCGTTGCGGGCCTTGATGACATCGGCAGGATTCTCAAAGTCCAAATACAGGACTCTCCGCTGACGCGTTTTCATTCCAAGAAATTCTTCTGCGTTGGCAATAGCTTTGGCGGCAGCCAGGAAGAACGTGCTTTTGAATGAGCCTCGCTCACCGAAAACCAACTGAATGCTGCCCTCCGCAAGAAGAGAGTTAATCAACCATTTCGACTTCTTGACCTGGGTAGGATCAAATCGCGGCAGCGCATTCCAAGTTAGAGCAGAACCGGGATCTCCCTCTGTTTGTCCGCTTGCGTGGGAGTTTGCCAGGTCAGGCAAAAGACGCTCGCCTTTCGCATTCCTCCTCGGATATCTGCGGACGCGAGGGTAGGAATCTCGACGTTTCCAGATGCGGTCAAGCCGTTTCGCTTTGGGCTTGGATACCAAGGAGCGGTTTCCGCTTGCATCTTGCTCGAACCACTGCGCAGCTCCATCCCCCTTGGTCGGCGCTAGGCGTTTATAACACCGATGGTGGCGATAGACGGTGAATACCGTGGAATCTAGCAGCTGCTGTTCGTCCACGCGAATGGTGTTGGGAGAGTTTGTCGCGCACTCGATGCCTGCATCCGTGCTCATCTGTTGTGACATGCTTGCCTCCGCCGGTTTGAATGCGACGAGCGGGCCGGACTGACCGGCGAGGCCGCTTACGCGATGGAAGGAACTCCAACAGCCGGCCCGCTCTCGCACCCAATGTTATTTACTTTCGGTGCTTTAGAAAATTCGTAAAATTATATGAATCGACCAAGTCTGGCAGACGATATGGGCTTGCAAGCCTGGCTGTGCCAGAACTGTGTCAAAACCCTATCTGTTTTAGCTATTGGGGTTACCTTTCGAGCGAAAAGCAGACGCCCCAAGTTATTGTAAATAAAGCAAAAGGTAGGGAAGGGATAGAGGGTTTGGAAAGGTTGCGCAAGCTTGCAAAGCAGGTGCTCTCCCAGCTGAGCTACACGCCCGCCGCTTTGGTTATCCTCTTGACTAGTATACCAGTTGCAGGAACTTTTCGACCAACCACAAACAGCCCTTTTCTTGGAACATTTGGAACAACTTCCTTGGGTAACACGAATCCGTAGCTCACTCGCTCTGCCTCAGCGAGCCTAGTTGGCAGGTCTTCTTTAAGCGCCGAATACAGTTCACCCATCTCCTTCGGCTTGTGTGCGAGCCAGAACTTCCGTAGGTCTTCTTGGCACCTCTGGGCTGGTGCGCGCAGCCAAGAATTGCGAAACCGCTTGAAGCTGTGCCAGCCCATTCCAGCCTCGTACAGCCCGAGCTTTGCGAGTCTCTGGTCAAGCCAATCATCAGCGAGATTACCATAGAGGTAGGGAGTGCCGTTCTTGGTGCGGAGGATTAGTCCAGATTTACCGAAAATATAGCTATTAATATAGTTAGCAATGTCGGGATGCGGGTCGATTTCCCGATACGATGCGTCGGTCTTTAGCTTCTTCTTAATACAGGGGCGGTCCTTAAGTACCTGCTGTTCGACCACGATGGTGCGACCGCCGTTGATAAAGTGGCGGGTCTCAAGGGCGAGAGCTTCAGAGATTCTCATTCCGGTAGCAGCGAGCAGCACGTAAAGGTATCGCTCCTCGTCGGATTCCGCATTGGCAATGAGAGCGTTGACGCCCTCGACCTTCAAAGCAGGACGCTTCTGTTTGCTGTACACCACTACTGGCAAGTCCAGCACCGAGGCGTTCCACACACGGGGATACAGAGGCTCTCCGTTCGGGGCCAGCTTGGATTTCACGACCTGCTTGACGTATCCCACGTACTTGTTGACGGTCTCAGGATCGAGTCCTTCTTCGACCATCTTCCTCACCAGATGCTTCACGGTGAGATTGTCAACCATGCTAAGTGGAAGATCGCCGATAGCGGGATTGATCCACTTGCGTATGGCACCTTGAATTGACGTTGGGTCTTGGATAGGCTCGCGGTTTCGACTGGTGGCTTCCTGCAAATAAATCTTGGCTTGCTCGCGGAACGTGACGCCTTCGCCAAGCACCACACGGTTGAAGCGTTCCTCGGAGTTCGCGCCGGACTTTTCTACAGCTTCTTTAGCTAGACGCTGGATTTCTGGCTTGGACAAGCGCAAAGCTATAGGACAAACCTTGAGGCTTTTCTGTTGGCGCTCCTCCACACCGGGAACGTCGAACCGCACACGAACACGCCACCACTTGCCTGCTTTGAATGGTTTGGAATTCTGACCTGAGCGACGAGACATGCTCTTCCTTGTCTCTCGTCGCAAAGGCTGCGCTAGTGTCGCTACGACATTATTACTAAGCGAGGGAACCTGCAACGGGTCGGGCTGATCTTCAGCACCCGAGGGCTTAACCGAGCCTACGAAAGAGTCTTGCGGTGGGGCTATTGTGCCCGTGACGTAGACGGATGTGATCGAAGAATCCCGGTCACCTGACGAACGCGATCCTTCAGGTGAAGGCTCGTGGCTAACGGGCAGCAGGGCCGCCTGATTGGCGGTATCGGCGATGGGTGTCAATTCCTGTTTGAGTGCCATTCATCTCGCTCACCCCGCTTTCTCAGGGCGGCTTGGACTCTCTCCGCAGGATTGACGTAATGGTTAGATGCAGGTCAAGGAACAAACGCGGCAGACATTCCCGTGTAAACACTCGCCTCGAACCACGAGGGTGAAGAGCCTGTTCTAACTGCGGTGCCTTTCGACTGCATCTGATCTCGGCAGATTGTTGCCCACTCTCCAAATACGCATTCTGGACAAAAACTGAGAAATCGAGATCGGCCCGCCCCCGTTCCCAAAACGGGGGATCAAAACTCATCAAATTGCAGAACGGGGCTACGAAAGATCGTCGATTAGCTGCGGGCTTTAATTCGAGATCAGAAGACGTCAAATTCGCTGAGATGTTTTAGTACCAAAGTAATAATTTCTCGTGATGGTACCAAAATCCTGAATCAAAACGGTCGTTAGGTGCAGCTAATAGGTATCGCCGAAATCATCGGCGCAGAGGAGAAATCAGATGAAGATGATCAATCAGAAATGGGAAGACATCAACGGGCGCAAGCACAAGCTGTATGTCGTGCGTTCAATGGGCGCGGGTCGCGGTTTCGGTGTGATCGAAGTCCTGCGCAACGTCGTCGTCGCGACCTACGAGTACCTGCGTGCGACTGACGAGCGGTAAGGAAGAAGCCGGAACTCAGTATTTAGCTATATTGCGGTTACCTGCTGCGACCGACCGTCAGAGGGTCAATCCAGCGCGGGCGGCGTGCCAAAGAGCCACCCGGAAAACTACGGGCCCGCACGGAGGAAATGCGATGAGATACGTAGGCTACACAATCCTAGAACAAAGCAGAAGGCTGCCATCCTCTATGAATGCGGACGACGCGCTTGGAGAAGTACTGGAAACCAAAATCGAGATCAAGGTCTTTCCCGGCAAGGTCGTGTTCGAGATGACTGACGACGGCAACGGATGGAAGCCGATTGACATCACGAACACGCCGCTCGGTCGGCTGCTGCTGGCTGCGGAGCAGGAACCGAACGGAGCAAACGGACTGGCTAAGACCGACAGGACAAGCGGGTGAGACCGAAAGATCAGGACGCAGCAGATCGCTACGCGGAGTTGACGGACGGCTGCCGCTACTTGTTTCCTCCGACGAACCACAACGTAAACCGAAGGCAGCGGGTCAAACCTGATCCTGAGACGCATCCGTTAGCGGAAGTTGATTGTGAGATAGAGCCGATTCGCAGCCGTGCGGCAGCGGCGAGCTATTGATCACGTAAACCGATACTATCCCTCTCCTTCCATTTTGAAAGGAAGTAAGTCCGAGCAGAAAGCCTCTCGACGAGGCGTCTGGTTCGAAGTTCCCGAAGTATTTCTTCCGCAGACTCCTCCGAGACCTCAAATTCTTTCGCCAAGCTCTCAGCGTTGCCGTGCCAGATACCGTCGTCATCTATGTTTTGCCAGATGAAGTGGAAGGCTTGCTCCCAATCGAAGTACTTGTTGCGCCTCATTGCCCCTCCTTACGCCGGGAAGGGCTGCCCGCGCCTCTAAGTCGCCTGACGCCGAATTCCACGGCTACGCGATAAACCAGCCAGCGTGAGCAACCGAGCAGGCCCGCGATTTGCTGGTACGAGAGGGTCGGATTGGCGAGGATGACGTCCCTAATGGCAGCGTGCGCTTTAACGGTGTTGGATTTCCTGACAACACGGACGTTCACGACCTCAGCCGTTGCCTTCTTGATTTCACTGTACCGACTCATCTCCACCTCTCTTAGTAGGGGCAGGAATTTGTTTTGCAAATTCGCTGGCGATCTTTAGAGGGTGGAAAAACACCATCAGCGCTGGAAATTCGGCTATACCAGCGAGCCATTCGATAGGAATTTCGACTTTGCTTTTCCTTCTTTAGATGGCGAGCCGTCAGATCGCCACGATTCGGGCTGAGAGTCTGCTGTGGTCGCGTCCCCGAGGACAAACCTCAGAATTTCCCTGAACCGCGTATTTAGCTTGTGTCGGGCCGTTCAGAAACGGTCTAAAGCCGGGGCTGGGTACAACCACAAGTTGCGCCACCCAGCCCCACTAAGGCTTACCGACCGCCCCTCGACAAGGCGATACAGGCGCAACGAAGAAGAGCGCAACTATGAGTAAGAAGAAAACTAAGAAACCATTCAAGATCATCCCGAACGCTCCGGCGCTCCGAGACAACCTCGGACAGCTTACGGGCGATGAGCTAAAGGTGTGGATGTACCTCTGGCTGCGCACCGCCGAGGAGGGCACAGCCTACCCCGGAAACGAGACCATGTCACGGGAACTTGACATCTACCTAGCGGGCATCAAGAAAGCCAAGAAAGGACTGCGTGCGAAGGGTTGGTTGTCTAGCAATGGGCAGCGTGTCCGAGCCGATGGAACATTCTCAACAGTGCTCGAAAGCGTACATCAACCGTGGGTCGAAAAACAGCCCAGCCGTGGGTCGGATTCCGACCCTGCCGTGGTACGAAAAACAGCCCACGGTACCGTGGGTCGAAATACCGACGACGGTAAAACGACCCAGCATAAGGAGTATTCAGTAAACCCTGAAGGAACGCCTTCGGCTTATACAGGGGAAAACCTTGAAGGACACAGTGAGTCAGCTAGTGAGTTAGTGAGTGTTCCGACGAACTCAAAAGCTGAAGTCGTTCTGACCCAAGAAGCGAACACGGTTCTAAACAGCATCTACCCAAGAGCGGTTCCTTCCGGTTTAGAACCCTATCTGATTAAGCGGCTAGAAACCTTCCTCGCTAACAACCCGGTGGACTGGAAGGATTACTTCGAGTGGCACAAGACCCATAAGCCCGAGACTCTCCGGTGGAGAACGTTGGAGAAGTTCCTCGAAGGCATTGAGTACAGCCTCAATGACCTCTGGGGTCATGACGCCAACACCTGCCGGGTGTGCAACCCCAAGCGCAAAGCCTCGGCGACAGCCGAGACCTCTGAACCACAGGGCGCGACTGAACCCACCATCTTCGGCGCTCCGGTTCCGGCAGCCTGCGGCTTTCACCGCGAAGAACTGATCGCGGCTTCCCGTTTGGCTGGTCCCAGCGCACCCGATGCGGTGAACAAGGTCATGAAGCACATCTACAACTGCACCAAGTGCGGCAAAGTCGCTGAGGGCGATCTGAGCCACATCGGGTACTGCCTTGGCTGCGGCGAATCCGCCCATGGCGGCACCATGCGGGAAGATGGGCTATGCGTCGAGTGTTTCAAGAAGGGCGCTCAACCCGCCGAACCGGGAAGCATGGAAGCTCAGATCGCTGCCAATCAAGCCAAGGCTGCGGCAGCAGGATTCGACGAGGAGGAAGCATGATCCCCAAACTCGCAAAACCGTACTTCGTCAAGATGACGGACGAGCAGTGGAACAGCCTGACCCTTGATCAGCAGTGGCTAATAATCTTGGAGCGGCAGGCAGACCAGAACCTCATGGCGAAGAAGCCTATCACGGAGAAGATTCAATGACCACACAGGTCAACAGGTTTCTCACAGCGGTACCCGTCACGGAGAAAAGAACCCTCCGCAAGGAGAAGAACTGGGAGCGTGGCGGTCTGATCTCGCGCACGCTCGCAACGCACCCCAAGGGTTTTAGTTCGCCGAATCTTGCGCTACTGACGCTGCTGCCGCGCCTTTGTCAGATAGGCACTGTCTCGCGGTTCAAAGTCCGGCCCGCCGTCACCTCTAGGACGTGTTCCTTCCCACTCAAATCCGTGACACGCACGGACACGCTGCCGCCGCGTGCAAGGTGCTCGTAGAGATCGGCGACGACCTGTTGCGCTGCTGCCTCCGGCGACACGTTCCACGCATGGGTGCACCATGAAAACTGCGCGATGAGCACGGCGCTCTTCTGCTTGACACCTTCGGACTCTAAGCGTTCCTTCTTTGCTGGCTCTGTCACAGTTCTCTCCAGAGTTGCAGAGCCCATGCGACACCCTTCCATGCAAGACCCAACCAGTCTCCCTTCGATCTGGCAACGGTTGGCGAAACCACAATCGTATCTGTCATGTTCCACCGGAGAGTTGAAATAGCGAACTTGGGGAAACCCGGATTATCAGGAGCTTGCCCGCTCGTTGACTTCACCTTCGGCTCACCCCTACCATTTCATCCTGAGCGCCATGATCGGGCAGACCATCTCGCACTACCGCATCGTCGAGAAGCTGGGCGGCGGCGGGATGGGTGTCGTTTACAAGGCTGAGGACACCGAGCTTGGTCGCTTCGTCGCTCTCAAGTTCCTGCCTGAAGACCTAGCCCAAGACTCGCAGGCGTTAGAGCGGTTCCGCCGCGAAGCTCGTGCTGCGTCTGCATTGAACCATCCGAACATCTGCACCATCTACGAAGTCGGGCAGCAAGATGGTCAGCCGTTTATAGCGATGGAGTATCTGGACGGCGTGACGCTGAAGCATCGGATCGGTGGCAAGCCTTTGGAGATCGAGGTCGTGCTCTCACTTGGAATCGAGATCGCGGACGCGCTGGATGCCGCCCACTCCGCAGGCATCGTGCATAGGGACATCAAGCCCGCCAACATTTTCGTCACGAAGCGTGGTCACGCGAAGGTTCTGGACTTCGGGTTGGCTAAGGTCAGTACACCCAAAAGCGCGACTGGCAACGAACCCACACTTGCCACTGCGGAGATTGACCCTGACCATCTGACGAGTTCCGGCACGGCAGTCGGAACTATCGCCTATATGTCGCCTGAACAAGTCCGCGCCAAGGAATTGGATGCCCGCACTGACCTGTTCTCGTTCGGGGCGGTGCTGTACGAGATGTGTACGGGCACGCTACCGTTCCGGGGCGACACCAGCGGTGTGATCTTCGAATCCATTCTGAATCGAGCGCCCGTCCCGGTAGTGCGGTTGAATCCCGACACACCGCCGAAGATGGAAGAGATCATCAGCAAGTGTCTGGAGAAAGACCGCAACCTGCGCTACCAGCATGCGTCCGACATTCGTGCCGACCTACAGCGTTTGAAGCGGGATACTGAAACGGGGAAAACTGCGACGATCCGTGGTACAGACTCCGAGGCGACGAAAACAGCGTGGTGGCGTGGCAAGGTTGTCATCAGCGGAGCCGTTTTTTGTGTCCTTGTTGCCATGGTGATCGGCGCGGCTGTTTTTTATCCTAACCAGCACGCAGGCAAAGACAGCCCCATTGATTCGGTGGCAGTCTTGCCAGTCGTCGCCAACAGCAGCGATCAGAATGCACAGTTCCTCGGTGATGGCATTACCGATAGCCTCATCGATAGTCTTTCGCAGGTTCCCAATCTCAAGGTGATGTCGCGGAGTTCTGTTTTCCACTACAAGGGTCGTGAAATTGATCCCCAAGTCGTCGGCCGAGAACTCAGAGTCAAAGGTGTGCTCACGGGAAGGCTAGTAGAGCAGGGCGACAATCTCTTCTTGAGCGCGGAACTGGTCAGGGCGAGCGACAACAGCCACGTCTGGGGAGAGGAATACCGCCGGAAAGTCTCCGACATCCTGCCGCTTCAGGCAGAACTGGCGCGAACAATCACGGAAAAGCTCCGGCTCAGGCTGTCCAGCGAGCAGCAGCAGAGATTGCTCAAGCAGGGAACACAGAATCCAGAAGCGTATGCCCTGTACGTCAGAGGTCGCCACTCTGCGGATAAATTGACGATAGAGAGCCTCAAGGATGCCCTTAGCCTTTTCCAACAGGCCATTGATAAAGACTCGACCTATGCTGCGGCATATGCCGAACTGGCGGGGACATATTCGCTGCTGGGAGCATTTCACTACTTACCCGCCGAGGAGGCAAACCCAAAGGCCATCGCGGCAGCAAAGCGAGCGATTGATCTGGATGACACTTTGGCCGAAGCGCATGTGGCTTTCGGGGACGCATTATCTAGCACGTGGAACTTTGTAGCTGCTCTGCCAGAGTGGCTGCGTGCTATTGAACTGAATCCCAACCTCTCTGAAGCCCATATGTCTTATGGAGCTTATTTAGCTCAAATCGGCAGATTTAATGATTCACTTCGAGAATTGGCACTTGCCCGCGAACTAGACCCCCTCTCGATAGGCCCTATCAATCTACTTGGTGTGACTTATTATTTTCAGCGAGACTACGACAAGTCTTTAGAACAGTGGCAAAAGTCGTTAGAGGTCAGCCCGAACTCCCCAATTGCCCACTTTAACCTCTTTCACGTGTACGTTGCAAAATCGATGTATGGCGAAGCGGTTGCAGAATTACAGCAACAATTCAAATTGGAAGGCAGGGCGCAACAAGCGAGCACAATAGGGGAGAGCTACAAACGTGGAGGTTTCCAAGCAGCGCTGCGAACGATGATTCAGATTGGACAAGACTCTTCCGCTGGAAATTACGATCCTTTTAGGGTTGCCGCAGGTTACTCGTTTCTTGGTGACAAGAATCAGGCTCTTGCGTGGCTCAGCAAGGCGATCGATGAGCGTTCGGGTTTTGTGACCACTATCCGAGTAGACCCGACTTGGGACAATATCCGATCCGATCCGCGATTTGAAAAACTCGTGCGCCGCATTGGGCTGCCCTAGTGAGAATCAGTTTCGAGTGGTCACAAGGTATACCGGACGGACTAGTGAATTCGAAAATCTCGCATCGATGGAATCACTCGCTTGCGGCTGTTGCGGGGGAGAATGTTGCTGTCGCTCCTGCGAAAATGTCTGCGGGTGTCACAAATGCTGATTCTCATCGAGGGTGTTAGGCTCTGCTATACCGCGCCCGCTGGCTGGCACCTGATCGACCAAATTCGATTGACGCAATTTCAAGGAGTTCACAATGATCGTCGTAACAGGCGCAACTGGACGCACCGGGCGACGAGTAACAGAAGTGTTGCTAGCACAAGGAGAAGAGGTTCGTGCTGTTGGGCGAGATGCAAAAAAGCTCGCACCGCTAGTGGGGCTAGGTGCGGAACCTTTCGTCGGTACAGTTGAAAACGTTTCTTTCCTCACCGCAGCTTTTTCTGGCGCGACCGCCGCCTATCTGGTTCTGCCCGAAGACTTGTCACAGCCGGACTTGCGTGCCCATCAAGAATGGGTTTCCGATTGCTACGCGGCTGCAATCGCAAACGCGCAAGTGCGATTCGCGGTTAACTTGAGCAGTATCGGTGCTCAACACGCCAAAGGCACTGGTCTCATCGTGGGGTTACATAATCAGGAACAAAAGCTGGATCGAGTCGCCGGACTCAACGTCCTCCACCTGCGGGCGGCGTATTTTATGGAGAATCTGTTCATGAGCATCGTGCCCTTGCGTGAAACTGGGACACTGCCCGGTGGAATGCGGGGCGATGTGCCGATGCCTTGGATAGCAACGAAAGACATTGGGGCTTATGCCGCAACTCGTCTCGCAGCCAGTGACTTTTCCGGCAGTTCGATACGGGAACTGCACGGGCAGCGCGATATTTCGTTGAACGAGGCGGCGTCCATTGTGGGCAAGGCGATCGGCAAGCCCGATGTTGCGTATGTGCAAGTGCCCAGTTCGATGCTTCTGGACACCCTTCTTAAGATGGGCTTGTTTCAGAAAACCGCTGAATCGGTCATTGAAATGTGGGAGGGCGCGAATGCG
Organism: Candidatus Acidiferrales bacterium; assembly: GCA_963709675.1. GTDB lineage: Bacteria > Acidobacteriota > Terriglobia > Acidiferrales > UBA7541 > Acidiferrum. Next base: position 22,619 of record CAVPWW010000005.1, on the reverse strand, counting down.
GGGCTTATCGTGCCCCAAGAAGCACGGTCGGCACGAAACACGACACCCATCGCTCTGGAATCGTTCATCACCGAAACCTTCCTCCCGGCATACTTGCACACGGTCTGAAGATGGAGCGCTCCTACCGCAATCTTGGCTACGTCTTACTTGTTCTTCTGCCAATCTTCGTCGCGGGTTTCTGGATTCCGTATTTTTCAGAGATTCCCCATTTTGACGAGACCATCACGATGGCAGTCCATGTCCACGCTGCTTCGCTGTTTTGCTTTCTGCTCTTGTTGATCGTACAGCCGCTGGCCATACGCTACAGAGCAATCTCGACACATCGCATTCTTGGGAGATTCTCGAACATCGTGATACCTATTGTGCTCATCTCCTCTGTCGGGATGTTGTGGAAGGAATATCACGAGCACTTGACCGACGGCGCGACGGTAGCCATGGCTCGCAACGCCGAGTTTCTGTCTGCTGCCCAGCTTCTGCTTTTTGTCGCGTTGTATGCTGTATCAATCGCGGCGATTCGTCGGCGCGATGTCGCGACGCACATGCGATGCATGATTTGCATCGCGCTGGTGTTGCTGCCAGCAGGAATGGCGAGAGTGCTTGGATACCTTTTCCACGTACGGCAGGCTCCGTCCCAGACTGTCTGTCTTGCTTTAATCGACGCATTGCTGTTAGCTCTAATCGTGTTCGACCGGAACCGCCGCTTAACAGCCCGCCCTTATATTCTGGTGCTCGTAGCCTACGTGGTGATCGAGGCTTCTTGGCTCACGCTCGGGCGACCCATCTAGGTGGAACGAAGTTCATCAAAGCTCGATAGTAGGGGAACAACTTATGGCAACTTTGCACACAGTGGCACCGCCAACCGCACAAACCGTTCGTGGCATCGAAGTCGAGAACAGATTTTTCGTTGGAATGTCACTTCTCCTGCTGGCGATGGTGCTGGTCGGATTTGCGAAGTCCTACTTTCTGGCTGGTTTGGTACGAGCACCGCTGCCGAACAAACTGATTCACTTTCACGCTCTTCTTTTCTCATGTTGGATTCTGTTGCTGATTACACAGGCCACTCTTATTTCCGCAAGCCGCTTTGATCTGCATAGGCAATTCGGCTTGTTTGGATTTGGCTTGGCTTGCGGCATGACCATCGTTGGCGTGATGGCAGCGACCGATTCGCTGAGACGAATCAAAATGGTCGGGTCAATTGCCATGCGGACGTTTTACGCAGTGCCGCTGTTCGACATACTCGTGTTTGCAGTGCTGGTGTTCTGCGCCTATTACTGGAGGCACGACCCCGCAACCCACAAGCGGTTGATCCTGATTGCGTCGATTACTATCGTGGATGCGGCGACGGGTCGAGACCCCCTGACAAGGATCACGACTCTGCCATACCTCAACAACGTTTTCACCCAGCTATACACGGTGCTGCTCGCGGGATTCGACTTGTGGTACTTGAAGCGAATTCATCGCGCTACTTTGGTCGCAGGTTTGTTTTCAATTGTGATGCTGCTGGTCGCGATTCCTATAGGCAGCACTGCACCGTGGATTGCCTTCGCGGATTGGATGCTGAAGATTGCAAGAACGATCAAGGGTTGAGAGCCACAGGTGGGCAGCCGTTACCCTGTTATCGGGGGTCGAAATCGCTGCAACACCAGAATTCTTACCCACAATTTTACCCACAGCAAACGGTTCCTACAGTCCTTTTCAGCGACTTGGCAGCCCCCGTTGCCCCCGCTCGTTGACTTCACCTTCGGCTCACCCCTACCATTTCATCCTGAGCGCCATGATCGGGCAGACCATCTCGCACTACCGCATCGTCGAGAAGCTGGGCGGCGGCGGGATGGGTGTCGTTTACAAGGCTGAGGACACCGAGCTTGGTCGCTTCGTCGCTCTCAAGTTCCTGCCTGAAGACCTAGCCCAAGACTCGCAGGCGTTAGAGCGGTTCCGCCGCGAAGCTCGTGCTGCGTCTGCATTGAACCATCCGAACATCTGCACCATCTACGAAGTCGGGCAGCAAGATGGTCAGCCGTTTATAGCGATGGAGTATCTGGACGGCGTGACGCTGAAGCATCGGATCGGTGGCAAGCCTTTGGAGATCGAGGTCGTGCTCTCACTTGGAATCGAGATCGCGGACGCGCTGGATGCCGCCCACTCCGCAGGCATCGTGCATAGGGACATCAAGCCCGCCAACATTTTCGTCACGAAGCGTGGTCACGCGAAGGTTCTGGACTTCGGGTTGGCTAAGGTCAGTACACCCAAAAGCGCGACTGGCAACGAGCCGACACTCGCCACAGCGGAGGTTGACCCTGACCATCTGACGAGTCTCGGCAGCGTCGTGGGCACGGTCGCCTACATGTCTCCCGAGCAGGTTCGAGGAAAGGAACTGGATGCTCGCACTGACCTGTTCTCGTTCGGGGCGGTGCTGTACGAGATGGCTACCGGGGCGTTGCCATTTCGCGGCGACACGTCCGGGGTTATTTTCGACTCGATCCTCAATAGAGCGCCAACTCCAGCAGTGAGATTGAACCCAGACACGCCTTCGAAGCTGGACGAGGTCATCAGCAAGTGTCTGGAGAAAGATTGCAGCCTTCGCTACCAACACGCCTCCGACATCCGCGCCGATTTGCAAAGGCTAAAGCGGGATATGGAATCCAGCAAATCGGTCACGCTGGGAGGTGAGAAAGCTGCTCCCAGAGGCAGCCAGTGGAAAGTCGTGTCCGCAATCATAGTCCTTTCAGCGCTTGCAGTGGGCGGCTACTTTGCTCTCCATCGCCAGTCTCATCAACTTACCGACAAAGATACGCTATTGCTTACAGACTTCGTTAACACCACTGGTGATCCCGTCTTTGATCAGACGTTGAAGCAGGCATTGACAGTGCAATTAGAGCAATCGCCATTCCTGAGCCTCGTGTCGGAGCAACGTGTTCGCGAAACCCTGAAGTACATGGGCCTTTCGGCGGACGAGCGTGTGACTAAGAACCGGGGCTTGGAGATTTGCCAGCGAGAAAACATCAAAGCGGTTCTCGTCGGCTCAGTTGCCAGCTTGGGGAGTCAATACGTGATTGGGCTCGAAGCCCTCAACTGCCAAAACGGGGACTTGCTTGCCAGCGAACAGGTACAGGCAGCCAGTAAGGAGCAGGTCTTGGATGCAGTTGGAAAAGCCGCTTCCCGAATTCGAGAAAAACTTGGGGAGTCACTTGCTTCCATTCAGAAGTTTGACAAGCCTTTGAAAGAAGTAACAACCTCCTCGCTGGACGCCTTGAAAGCTTACAGCGCAGGCTTCGAAGCCCGTGTGACGGGAAAAGAAGTGGACAGTGTCCCCCTCTTCGAGCGCGCCACTTCGCTCGACCCGCAGTTTGCCGCTGCTTACTTGCAACTCGCTACAATTTATTACAACTTTGGCGAAAGCGAGCGAGCAGCCGCCTATGAAACTAAAGCTTACGATTTGCGGGATCGTGGGAGCGAGCTGGAAAGGCTTGAAATTACCAGATCGCATGATTGGATGGTGACTGGCGCGCTGGATAAGGAGATGGAGACAGAGGAGTTCGAGAGGCAGGAATATCCGCGCCATCTCGCTACAATCAATGATCTTGCCTTCAATTACTGCTATTACTTCGGTGAATTTGGCAAATCCATCGAGTTAGCAAATGCGGCAATGCAAACTGATCCTAAACTACCGTACATGCCGCAAATCCTTGCCCAAGCGTATCTAGGTTTGAATCGAGGGGACGAGGCGAAGTCTGTCTTGGATCAGGCGCTTGCTCGCAAGGTCGACAACTCTGGTATACGTTCGGCGCGCTACGAAGTGGCAGTGTTCGAGGGTGATAAAGCGGAAATGCAAAACTTGGAAAATTGGAACGCCGATCGGCCTGCCGAAGACAACATTGCGGACAGGGTTATTTTGAGGGGTATGCAACTCGGACGTTTAAAGGATGCTAAAGAACTGATGGAACGCGAGATTCAGGCATTGCAATCTAGCGGCCTTAAGGAAATCATGGCTTCGTATCCTGCGATGCTTGCCTTGAGAGAGGCAGAGCTAGGTGACTACAGCAACGCGCGGAAGTATGCCGCCTCCAGTTCTTCGCTGGCCCGAAGTAGAACGACTCTTCCGTTGCTTGCCATCGCTCTCGGCATGGCAGAAGAACCTAAGAGCGCATTGATGATGATAGATGAAATGAATCGGCTGTATCCCTCTGACACGACGATCCACGGCGTTTATATTCCCATTGCACAAGCTGCTCTAGAATTGAGACGGGGCAATTGGGATGAAGCAATCAGGCTTCTAGAGCCGACAAGACGTTATGAATCTGGTCGTCAGTGGGAATTTCTTCCGCTTTACGTTCGAGGTCTCGCATACCTCCGTGGTCGTCAAGGCGGAGAAGCTGCCGAGGAATTTCAAAGGATCATAGCCCATCGTGGCACTGCACCAGTTGCGCCTGAATGGGCGCTAGCCCACGTCCAACTCGCCCGTGCCTACAATATGCAGGGCAACAGCAGCAAAGCCCGCGTTGCCTACCAAGATTTCCTCACGCTCTGGAAAGACGCCGACCCCGACATCCCCATCCTGAAAGAAGCCAAAGCCGAGTACGCGAAGCTGGAATAGCGCCCTCTTGTCTTGGGTCGAGTTCTTGGGTGTAAACTCCTACCAGTTGTGCGCGGCCATGTGATCGCCCGGATTTTCAAGCTATGGAGCAGATGCAGCAGCGAACGTCTTCGGGACATGATCGAGATCGACGACTCGAACGCGATTTTTTGGTGACGGCTCGCGCTTTGGATATGGAAAGGTCTGCCAACGTAACGCGTGCAAAATTGCTCGTTTGATTCGCCTATTGGGCGCGTATACCCCGACATAGCGGTGTTTCGGTTTTCCTTTTTCGAAAGCTACCTTCTGTTTGACCAACTGCTTTTTTCTTTCCGCTCTGGTTGAGAGCGGGATGTACGGATAGAGTTTGTTCCCCCCCACCACGGTGCCGTCTGGCAGAGTATCCCCCGCGTAATACTTTTTGCCTTCACGGATGAAGAAACGACGACCTGTTTCATCGGGGCGTGCGCTTCGACCCCTTCGACTTCGGATCGCGGAATGAATCAACTTTGAATCACGCAATTTACCTGTGACATCCCTGTGGTTCGCCAAAACTCCAGCCGACCGTGAAATCAATAACATAGCTGCTGTCATCTCACCACCGTTTTGTTATAAATCCTGACCATGGTGCGCTTCGTCAGGCTCTGCTTCGGCATGCTGGTCCGCCTCTTTCGCAGGCGGCAAAGTCTCCTTCTCGAGAATCTCACTTTGTGTCAGCAACTCGTCATGCTGAAGCATCGACATCCTCGCCCGAGTCTCGGACTTCTCGATAAGCTCTTCTGGGTAATCGCTCGGCGGCTCTGGTCAGGATGGAAACAAGCTCTCCTCGTCGTCACACCTGAAACTGTCGTCCGCTGGCACCGGGCAGGTTTTCGTATGTTCTGGAGGCTAATTTCCAGAGCCCGGAGACAGGTTGGAAGGAAACAGACACCGAAGGAAATTCGGGAATTGATTTTCCAGATGGTTGTTGAGAATCCCACCTGGAGAGCACCGCGGATCCATGGGGAACTCTGCATGCTCGGTTTTGATCTATCCGAGAGAACCATCTCCCGTTGGATGAAGCGGGCGCCGAGAAATACCGATCGTGCCAAGCGCTGGCTAACCTTCCTTCGCAACCATCGGGAAGCGATTGCCGCCATGGATTTCTTCACGGTGCCAACGATGACGTTCGGCGTGCTCTACTGCTTTTTCGTCATCAGTCATAATCGTCGGCGCATCCTGCACATCAATGTCACCAAGCATCCGACGAGCGGTTGGATCATCCAGCAGTTGCGGGAGGCGTTTCCCTTTGCAGCTACTCACAAGTACCTGATCTTTGATCGCGATCAGAAGTTCGGGTTCGAAGTGATCGCAGCGGTGAAAGCCACGAGGATTATTCCCAAGCGAACTTCCTTCCGCAGTCCTTGGCAGAATGGCATCGCCGAGCGCTGGGTGGGAAGCTGCAGAACAGACCTACTGGACCACATGGTTGCACTGAATGAACACCATCTGAAGCGATTGCTCTCGGAATATGTTCGTTACCATCATGAGGACCGCACCCATCTCGGACTTGAGAAGGGGACACCTGAGGGCAGGACTCGTTCCGAAGCTTCGGGTCGGGTCCTTTCACAGGAGCGACTCGGAGGGTTGCACCATCGTTACAATCGAGCGGCATAGTTCGGATCGACTTTCCGCCGGCCCTTTATTATATATGCGCGTTCCATGCGCACCGGGCTCGCCCTCTTAGGGTCTTCTTGCTGTACCGAGTCGATAATCGTATTCACTCCTACTCCACCAGAACCGCCCCGTTTCGGGTCTCGGCTCAAGTTTTGGCGAACTACAGGCATGTTGCGAATTGCAGAAGAGCCGATCCTGACTGCGGCAACGGTGTGGCGAGAGCGCTTGGTATTTCTTGCGATCTTGCACCGGCAAAGTAGAACTGGACGGCTCGACATACTTGGAATCTTGATTGAGGAATTTGGAAACTCCTGCCATTGAGGGGAACGTTGTCGACGAAGGTGCGGTCGATGACCGTGCTGACTGTGCCCGCCGGATTGCACGGTGACGGTCTCGGTGGCGGAACCGAGGGTCAGCTCGAAATTGAGTTCTATGGCGTCCTGGACGTGCAGGGTAACGTCTGGCTTGATTAGTTTTTTTGAAGGCGGATTTTTCGATTTCGAGTTGATAGAGGCCGGGAGGGAGATTGGTGAGGTAGTATTCGCCGGAGGAGCTGGTGGTGGTGTCGTAGCGGAAATGGTGGCGGCGCTGATAGCGGACATTTTTGCGTCGACGATGAGGGCTTTGGAGGGATCGGTGACGCGGCCGGACAGTGAGGCGTTGGTGGACTGGGAGCAAAGGCAGGGAGAGAGCAAAGGAGTAGGAGCAGAAAGAGGGCGTGACTCTGCGCATGGCTTTCGATCCTAACGGAGTGTGGGATTATGAGGGCGTTTTGCAAGGAGAGAGTGATAGTGGCGAGTGACGGGTGGCCCTTCGACTACGCTCTCGACTACACAGATGGCACAGAGAAGAGGAGGACTGAAGGAGAGGAACGAGGGATTCTTTCTCTTCCTTCAACTTTAAACTTTCAACTTTGATTCTCCTTCTTCGCTGTCGGCTGTCAGCCGCGTTTTTTGCCTCAAACTTTGGACCTGCTATTCCAGGTGAGCTAAGATGGGGGCGTCATGGCGAGGCGTGCACTCATTGCGCTGGGTATGGTGCTGGGGTGGGGGCCGGGGGCTTATGGGTTGGACCCGGCGCTGGACGTCAGTCAGTACGCGCACACCGCGTGGAAGATCCGCGAAGGGTTTTCCAAAGGCTTGATCTACGCAATTGCTCAGACGCCTGACGGCTATCTCTGGCTGGGCACGGAATTTGGATTGCTTCGTTTCGATGGCGTGCGGAATGTCCCATGGCAGCCGCCAGCGGGTGAGCGTCTCCCAAGCAACCAGATCTACAGCCTGAATGCTGCGAGTGATGGGCGTCTTTGGATTGGCACGCGGAGTGGATTGGCAAGTTGGAAGGATGGCAAGCTGACTCAGTATCCGGAACTCGCTGGACAGGCGGTCTATGTATTTGCGGATCGTGAAGGGACGATCTGGGCTGGCGCCTATTATCCCCCTCCGGGGAGGCTCTGTGCGATTCGGAGCGGTAACGTCCAGTGCTACGGACAAGGTGGAGAATTCGGAGGCTGGGCGCTGCCCGTGTATGAGGACCACACAGGCAATCTCTGGGTGGGAACGGAGACCGGCCTGTGGCGATGGAATCATGGTGTCCCAAAGCGCTATTCATTGCCGGACCTATACAGCACGCAGAACGTACTTGAAACTGACGACGGCGCAATCTTGATCGCCCTGCGTAGCGGAATCAAACAGCTCGTTGACGACAAAGTCCTCGAGTATTCCCTTCCAGTTCGCGGACTGCCTTTTCAACCCTTGCGTCTGCTCCGGGATCGCGACGGCGGTCTTTGGATAGGAACTCTTGACCGCGGACTTCTGCATTTCCATCAGGGGCAGGTGGATGTCTTTTCACAATCCGACGGCCTCTCCGGCAATTGGATTCGAAATCTCTTTGAGGATCGCGAAGGCAATATATGGGCCGCAACCGACAACGGTCTTGACCGCTTTCGCGACTTGGCCGTAGATACCTTCTCTGTTCGCCGGGGTAGTTCCCAAGCCCTGCCTTGGTCCCTTTTAGCCGCTAGGGACGGGAGCGTTTGGGTTGGCACCCCTGACGGCTTAGACCGCTTGATGAACGGGCAACTTACGATCTACCTCAAGCGAAGCAGATTAGCTCGGCGAAGCTCAGCGGAGAGAACCGGCATCGGCAACCGAATACCCGAATCAGCGGGATTCGGCACTGCCAACCAGATGGGTGCGTTCGCGGCGGTGCGCGAGATAACCGACGCTAGATTGCCGGATGATTCCATTGAGTCCTTGTTTCAGGATGATGGGCAGCGAATCTGGGTTGGTACTCGAGCCGGGACGGCCTACTTTGAGAACGGTCGGTTCGTTCCTGTAAACGGAATTCCCGGCGGCATACTTGCCATCACCGGGGACGCTGCGGGGGACATCTGGATCAGCCAGCATCAGAGCCTATTGCATTTGCAGGGCGGGCGAGTGCTCCAACGGTTGCCCTGGACCAAGTTGGGACGTAACGTCGAGGCTACTGCGATGCTCTCTGATCCCTTAAGGGGTGGCTTATGGCTTGGCTTCCACGATGGCACGGGCGTAGCGTATTTCAAGGATGGTAACATCCGCGTCTCGTACGGCTCCGTCCAGGGATTGGGCAAAGGCAGAGTAAATGCGCTTCACCTGGATCCGGACGGTACCCTCTGGGCTGCAACCGAGGGAGGACTCAGCCGCTTGAAAAACGGTCACGTTAACACACTGACAGCCAGGAATGGATTGCCCTGCGATTCGGTTAACTGGGTGATCGAAAACGACGGTCATTCCTTCTGGCTGTACATGGCCTGCGGTTTGGTACGCATTCCGCGCTCCGAGGTGGAAGCGTGGGCCATCGCGGTTGACAAATATAAAGACACGTACCACAAAGTCCAAGCGACAGTTTTCGACACTTCTGATGGCGTAAGGATCGAGGCGACTCCCGAAGACTTCACGCCGCGAGTGGGCAGGTCCCCGGATGGAAAATTGTGGTTCTTGCCTGGCGACGGCGTTAGCGTCGTCGACCCGCGCCATCTTCCCTTCAACAAACTTCCGCCGCCGGTACACATCGAGCAAGTCACAGCCGACCGCAAGACTTACTGGCAGAACCTGTACAGCGATACACCCTCCTCGCCCCCGAGGCTGCCGCCGCTGGTGCGCGACCTGACCATTGATTACACCGCACTGAGCCTAGTGGTGCCGGAAAAGGTGCAGTTCCGTGTGAAGCTGGAAGGTTGGGATCGCGACTGGAAGGACGCCGGCAATGAGCGGAAGGCGTTCTATAGCAATCTTCCGCCGCGCAAGTACCGCTTCCGGGTGATGGCTTGCAACAACAGCGGCGTGTGGAATGAGGCTGGCACGTTTCTGGATTTCTCCATCGCTCCGGCGTACTGGCAGACGAATTGGTTCCGCGCGGCGTGTGTGGCGGCCTTTATGGCACTGCTCTGGGTAGCTTATCGGATGCGCGTGCGCGTTTTGGAAGAGCGCCAGGCTTTGTTAGAGCGGCAGCAGGTATTGTCTGAGCGGCACGAAGGCGAGATTAGCGCGCTCAACGAACGGTTGATGAAAGCGCAGGAGGAGGAGCGAATCCGCATCGCCGGGGAATTGCACGACGGCGTTCTGCAGCGGATTACGGCGGTCTCTCTCCGGCTAGGAACGGCCGCGCTTCAGCTTCCATCCAATTCGGAACCCGAGGCGGAAGTTAGAAAAGTGGAGAAGGAGCTGATTCGTGTGGGAGCGGAGATTCGTCAATTGTCTCATGAGCTTCATCCTGCGGTACTGCACGAAAAGGGTCTTCCGGATGCACTGTCCTCATACTGCGAAGAATTCAGTACCACCCGCGGCATTCCCATTTCGTATGAGGGCGATGAAAGAGTGGAGGAATTATCGCCCGGGGTGTCACTGTGTATCTACCGCATCGCCCAGGAGGCGCTCGGCAATGTGGCGAAACATGCCCAGGCCAAGCAGGCGAAAGTTCGCCTGACGCGGTCCGACGATCGCGTTTGCCTTGTGGTGTCGGATAATGGTGTCGGTTTTGATCCCGATGGAAGCAGAAATGCCGGAGGGCTGGGGCTGATCAATATGCGAGAGCGCGTGCGCCAACTGAACGGGACGTTTGAGTTCGAAAGCCAACCAGGACACGGAACCACGGTGAAAGCGGAAGTTCCTTTTCGACCTGCATCGTAAAGTTGTCTCCAGAAAGAGAGTAAGATGCTGGCGTATATGGAAAGAGGGTGTGGACAACGGTGGTGCGGGATCGCGCTGGGCGTGGCCATCCTGTTGATCCCGTGGGGCCTGGGTGTGGTTCGCCAAAACTCCAGCCGACCGTGAAATCAATAATATAGCTGCTGTCATCTCACCACCGTTTTGTTATAAATCCTGACCATGGTGCGCTTCGTCAGGCTCTGCTTCGGCATGCTGGTCCGCCTCTTTCGCAGGCGGCAAAGTCTCCTTCTCGAGAATCTCACTTTGTGTCAGCAACTCGTCATGCTGAAGCATCGACATCCTCGCCCGAGTCTCGGACTTCTCGATAAGCTCTTCTGGGTAATCGCTCGGCGGCTCTGGTCAGGATGGAAACAAGCTCTCCTCGTCGTCACACCTGAAACTGTCGTCCGCTGGCACCGGGCAGGTTTTCGTATGTTCTGGAGGCTAATTTCCAGAGCCCGGAGACAGGTTGGAAGGAAACAGACACCGAAGGAAATTCGGGAATTGATTTTCCAGATGGTTGTTGAGAATCCCACCTGGAGAGCACCGCGGATCCATGGGGAACTCTGCATGCTCGGTTTTGATCTATCCGAGAGAACCATCTCCCGTTGGATGAAGCGGGCGCCGAGAAATACCGATCGTGCCAAGCGCTGGCTAACCTTCCTTCGCAACCATCGGGAAGCGATTGCCGCCATGGATTTCTTCACGGTGCCAACGATGACGTTCGGCGTGCTCTACTGCTTTTTCGTCATCAGTCATAATCGTCGGCGCATCCTGCACATCAATGTCACCAAGCATCCGACGAGCGGTTGGATCATCCAGCAGTTGCGGGAGGCGTTTCCCTTTGCAGCTACTCACAAGTACCTGATCTTTGATCGCGATCAGAAGTTCGGGTTCGAAGTGATCGCAGCGGTGAAAGCCACGAGGATTATTCCCAAGCGAACTTCCTTCCGCAGTCCTTGGCAGAATGGCATCGCCGAGCGCTGGGTGGGAAGCTGCAGAACAGACCTACTGGACCACATGGTTGCACTGAATGAACACCATCTGAAGCGATTGCTCTCGGAATATGTTCGTTACCATCATGAGGACCGCACCCATCTCGGACTTGAGAAGGGGACACCTGAGGGCAGGACTCGTTCCGAAGCTTCGGGTCGGGTCCTTTCACAGGAGCGACTCGGAGGGTTGCACCATCGTTACAATCGAGCGGCATAGTTCGGATCGACTTTCCGCCGGCCCTTTATTATATATGCGCGTTCCATGCGCACCGGGCTCGCCCTCTTAGGGTCTTCTTGCTGTACCGAGTCGATAATCGTATTCACTCCTACTCCACCAGAACCGCCCCGTTTCGGGTCTCGGCTCAAGTTTTGGCGAACTACAACGGTTTCATCAGCGATAACAGTCTTGGAGATGGAGGTGCCACTGGTTGAGGCAAGGGAAACATCGTCAGCTGCCGGTGCTGCGTAAACAGTGCGGAGGTAAACATCGGCAATAAGTCTGTGCGATATTCTGCTAGACGTGATGTGTGTCTCGAGAAACGGAGGAACATTGCGTGGGAGGTATGGTTCCATTAGGGGATGCGTCTCGAAGGCCCACACGACTCCCCATCGTCACAATTGCAATCATTGTTGTAAACGCATGCGTCTTTCTACTGGAGTTGAGGGGCGGTGACGCATTTGTAAAGCAGTGGTCGGTGATCCCTTCGGATATTGTCTCCGGCCATCACTGGATCACCATCCTGACGGCCATGTTCATGCACGGCAGCTGGTCGCACATCATCGGCAACATGATCTTCTTGTGGGCCTTTGGCCCAGAGATCGAAGACGCGATGAACCCGTTGCGTTATTTGATTTTCTACCTTCTCGGTGGGTTTGTGGCGATGCTGGCGCAGATCGCGGGCGACCCCCATTCCACTCTTCCAAACCTGGGCGCGAGTGGGGCAATTGCCGCAGTGATGGGCGCGTTTCTGGTGACCTATCCTCTTGATCAGATTCGCACTCTTCGGTTTTTCTTTGTGTTTGTGCGGGTCAGTTTCATCCCAGCCGTGCTCTTAATCGGCCTTTGGTTCCTCACGCAGCTCGTTGACGCGGGATCGGTGGCTTCAGTCCAGACGGGCGGCGTGGCTTACCTGGCCCACATTGGTGGCGCCGTCTTTGGAGCCGTTACCGCGCGCCTTTTTGAAACTCGCTAGAGGGCTCGCAGACTAAGGAGCTTACATGTCCTCCGATGCCAGTGAGACTCACGCCGCGATGACCGGCTTGACGGCAGAGGAAGCTCAGGCACGCCTAGACCAGTTCGGGCCGAATGAACCCGCCGCAACAAAGCACTATTCCTTTCTTTCCGATCTCTTGCATGCGTTCGCAAATCCTCTCGTGTTGATCCTGGTGATTGCCGCAGCGGCCTCGGCATTCCTGGGCGAAAAGGTGGATGCGGGAATCATCGGCACCATCGTTCTACTGAGCATCGTTATCGATTTGAGCCAGACCTATCGATCGGTGGCTGATGTGCTGTGGATATTGCTTGTGCTCGTGTCGGCAGAGTTGGTGCTAGAACGTAGAAATGCTCTTCCGCCTTGGGTAGTGGCAAATGCCACCTAGGTGACCATAAAGATTCAAAACGTCGGACGGCGTCGCAGAGTGTCAATTCCGTCGGAGTCCCGACACCATGAAACGGACTTTTCGACAAGTTTCCTGGCCAAAGTCCGGAAGGATAGCTTCATGCTCAGTACTCCACCCAACGGTGGTGCAATGAAGTCTTAGCGGCTAGTTTGGCCGGTGCCCATCAAGAGTACGTCAGTGACCACGTTAGCTTTTGCCGGAAGACTCGGCATTGACGATATGCCCGCAAGTTCACTCGTTTGAAATGTGGAAGGTGCTGCCGCCTTCCTGCAGCATGGCCAGCGCAAGGGCGCTCACGTCCGGATCCTCGCACTGAGCGGCTCTCATGAGCTCGCTGCCGGCGTCCTGTTGGCCGTATTTGCACCACATAACCCCACAAAGAAATACGTAATCGCCGCTCATGTTGGCCTCCGACTGGATTGGGGTAAGCACGGGTGTTGCCAAAGACGGGCTCCCACTTTTGGACCGGCTGCCCGAATGCTAGTCAACATGTGCGCAAAATTTCACCTCCCTGCTGACATGGGTTCCTGAACACGGTGCGCACTCGCTTTGTACGGAAGCCCGGGCGTTTGGCAGATGAAGTGCTCCTATCACTGCGCCTGAGAAAGACGCGAGGCGCTCGACAAGCGTTTTCGGCGGAAAAACTAGCGCTTCTGAAGCAGGGGCGTACTTCCGGTGCGATCAGCACGGGGATGTTACGACTGCGAGTGTTGATAACCGGATCGATGAAACCGACCTCCGAGTCTCGTTTTTGGCGGAAGTTTCAGAGGTTCCCGAATCGACCGTTTTTTGGAGAGTCGCACAAATGAGCAGCATGCTGCGCGACCAACTTCAACATGCGAATGGGGCTACCGACGGGCGCCCAAGCGGGTTCGCGCGGATCGAGGATGCCATCGCGGCGATACGCGCGGGCGAGATGGTAATCGTCGCCGACGACGAAGATCGAGAAAATGAAGGCGATCTGACCATGGCCGCGGAAAAGATCACCCCCGAAGCGATCAACTTCATGGCAAAGTACGGGCGTGGTTTGATCTGCTTGGCGATGACACCCGAACGGCTGGACGAGCTCGAAATCCCACTAATGGTGCCAAATAATGGATCGCGATTTGAGACCGCGTTTTGTGTCAGCATTGAGGCGAAGGAACGTACGACTACCGGAATCTCGGCTGCGGATCGTGCGGCCACGGTGCTCGCGGCGATTGATCCGGCGACGAAGCCTGCCGATCTAGTCCGGCCGGGGCACGTGTTCCCGCTGCGTGCAAGGAACGCGGGGGTGTTGGTCCGCGCCGGGCAAACGGAAGCTGCTGTGGACCTCGCCCGGTTGGCCGGACTTAGCCCTGCCGGTGTGATCTGCGAGATTATGAACGATGACGGCACGATGGCCCGAGTGCCCGAGTTGCGCGAGTTTGCCCTTCGCCACAGGCTCCCGCTGATTACAGTAGCCGATTTGATCACCTACCGGTTGCGGACGGAATCGATGGTCAAGTGCGTGGCATCAACAAAGCTTCCTACCGAGTACGGAGAGTTCCGACTCCACGCATTCGAGAATCAGATCGACAAGCAAACGCATGTCGTCCTAGTGCGCGGCGAAATCGGAAACGGCGAAGACGTGCTTGTTCGAGTGCATTCCCAGTGCCTTACAGGGGATGTGCTGCGTTCAATGCGATGTGACTGCGGCGCACAGCTCGACAAAGCCTTGTGCCGGATCGCCACCGAGGGTCGCGGCGTGCTGCTTTATCTGAACCAGGAAGGTCGGGGAATCGGTCTCGCCAACAAAATTCGTGCATACAGTCTGCAGGACGAGGGCCTCGATACCGTGGAGGCCAATGAACGCCTCGGTTTCAAACCGGATCAACGCGACTATGGCATCGGAGTGCAGATCTTGCGCGAAATCGGTGTGCGTTCCATGCGTCTTCTAAGCAACAATCCCCGCAAATTGGTCGCTATTGAAGGTTACGGCCTATCGATTACGGAGTGGCTGCCCCTGGAGATCCCGCCTTCGCCTTCAACCCTACGCTATCTGACAGCCAAGCGGAACAAGCTCGGACATGTGTTGAGCGCCATTCCACAGTGAATCAACAGCAGTTCCTCCTTTCGACACGGAGTCTTGTCGCCTCCCCAACCGTTTGGAACCGCCGTGCGGAAAGGTCGTCCCCTTAGCGCTGAAGCGTGGGCGGACGCGTTTGCGTCATTGTTCTGACATGTCGCGTGACACGTCACGTCAAATCCCGACGAATTGACCGGCTGCGGCAGCTTGAAAAAATGCATCTGGACTCTTTTCAGCAGACTACCGGAGCAGGAGGTTTGGCAAATAGAGTGCCTTTTACTATTTTGCCTCACAAAGAAATGAGGCGCTGAAAACCAGGAGGATTCGTTATGGCAAGCCTGCCAAAGCCCATCACGACACCAAAACCCGTGAAGCCGTTGCCTGCGCCCAACAGTGACTTTTACGAACTTGTCGAGACGCTTCCGGCGGAGGAATTGGCAGCTGTCAAGCTGGTGCGCACTTTCATGGAAACCAAGGTTGCGCCGGTCATCACGAAATATTGGGTCGAGGATTCTTTTCCGTTCGAACTATTGGCGGCGCTGAAGGAGCTCAACATCGTCGGCGTTGGGTTGAAGGGTTACGGCTGCAGAGGCGGAAGTGGACTGTTAGCCGGCTTGGTTGCTATGGAGATGGCACGCACCGATACTTCGATCGCGACCTTCTTCGGTGTGCACAGCGGCCTGGCCATGTCTTCCATCTACTTCGGCGGATCGGAAGAGCAAAAACAGAAGTGGCTTCCGCCAATGGCTCGTTTGGACAAGGTCGGTTGTTTCGGCCTCACTGAACCGCTCGTCGGGTCGGGCGCCTCCGGCGGCCTGACGACCACGACGAAACGGGAAGGAGACACGTGGGTCATCAACGGTCAGAAGAAGTGGATCGGTAACGCTCCGTGGTGCGACATTTCCATCATATGGGCACGCGATCTTGCTGACAACCAGGTGAAGGGATTCATCGTGGAAAACAAAACCACGCCTGGCTTTAAGGTCGAAAAGATTCAGAACAAGATTGCACTCAAGGTGGTTCAGAACGGCTTGATCACCATGGAGAACTGCCGCATACCGGAAGAGAACCGTCTTCAAGGAGATAATTCGTTCCGCGACACGGCGAAAGTCTTGCGCGGTACCCGGTATTTCGTGGGATGGGAAGCGACCGGATGCGCAATGGGTGCCTACGAAAATGCTCTCAAGTATGCCCAGGAGCGCTTGCAGTTTGGAAAGCCGATCGGCTCGTTTCAGCTCGTGCAGGATCTTCTCGCCAAGATGCTCGCCAACATTACTGCCTCACAGTGTCTGGTAGCTCGCACAGCACAACTGGCGGCCGAAGGAAAGTTGAGCGACGCGCATGCGGCACTTTCGAAGGCGTTCTGCACGTCGAAGTGCCGCGAGACCGTCGCTTGGGCCCGGGAGATTTTGGGCGGGAACGGCATTGCCGCCGACTACAACGTGGGGCGTTTTTTCGCCGACGCGGAAGCGCTGTACTCCTACGAAGGCACGTACCAAATGCAAAACCTGATCGTGGGCAAAGCCATCACCGGTCTCAGCGCGTTTATGTAAGCCGTTTCGGGAAAGCACATCAGCAAACCACGAGGCAAACCGAAATTCGAGTCGTTTCATTTTCGAAAAAGGAGCAAGTGAAAATGTCATCTACGGTTACCCCAACCAGAGCAGCGAAGTCGGAGTCGAGGAGCACGCCGCCATCATCGATCCTTATGCACCCCGGCCGTTACAATCCGACGCAGTTCGATGCGGAGACCAGGCGGCTGCTCACCGCCACCGTAAAGTGGTTCGAGCAGCGCGGGCTTCACAAGCTGCTGGAGGACTTCCACCACAAAACCTACTACACCGAATTTCTGGAGTTCCTGGCGAAAGAAAAAGTGCTCGCTACGTTCTTCACGCCGGCGCAGGACGCTGACGGCAAACCCGGAAAGCGCTGGGACACCGCACGGATTTCAGCACTCTCAGAGATTCTCGGTTTCTACGGCCTCAATTACTGGTACCCCTACCAAGTTACGATACTTGGGCTCGGCCCGGTTTGGCAGAGCGAAAACAGCGGGACTCGGCGGCGGGCGGCGGCCGCTCTCGAGGCCGGAGGCGTCGGCGCGTTTGGACTTTCGGAGCAGACGCACGGCGCGGACATTTATCAAACCGATATGGTCCTCACGCCCGACGGAAAAGGAGGATGGCGCGCTAACGGTGCGAAGTACTACATCGGAAATGGTAACTGCGCGACAACGGTATCGGTCTTCGGTCGAGTCGAAGGGAAGTCCGGGCAGGATCAGTATGTATTCTTCTATGCTGACGCCACTCACCCCAACTTCCACGTCATCCGCAACGTGGTGCCAAAACAGATGTACGTGGCTACGTTCCGGCTCGAGGACTACCCGGTCCGTCCAGAAGACATCATGCACACCGGGGATGCAGCCTTCTCGGCCGCACTGAACACCGTCAACATCGGTAAGTTCAATCTGGCCTTCGGCTCAATTGGATGCGCCACGCACGCCTTGTACGACTCGATCACGCACTCCCACAATCGGATCCTGTACGGCAAACCCGTCACCGCGATGCCCCACATTCGAAGAGACTTTGTCGACGCCTACGCTCGACTGATTGCCATGAAACTGTACGCCTACCGCGCGGTCGACTACTTCCGCACCGCCACTCGCGACGATCGCCGCTACCTGCTGTTCAACCCGATGGGCAAGATGAAAGTCACGGCAGAGGGCGAACGCGTGATCTGTCTCCTCGGGGACCTGGTCTCGGCGAAGGGTTTCGAGAACGACAACTTCATCTACATCGCGAAGGAAGACATACAAATGCTGCCCAGGCTGGAAGGGACCGTGGCGGTCAACCTCCGGCTGGTACTGAAGAGCATGCCCAACTACCTGTTCAACCCGAAGGAGTACCCGCCGGTGACCACGCGCACGGACCCAGTGAACGACGACTTTTTGTTTCATCAGGGTCCGGCACACGGCTTGGACAAGATTCTGTATCACGACTGGCACCCGCCGTACGAAGCAGCCGCCCACCTGCCCAATGTCGCGCGCTTCAGGGAGCAGGCCGAGAGCTTCGTGAAAATCCTAAGCACTAGCAAGCGAGATCTGTCCAAGACGCCCTTTGACTTCAGCCTCGCCCTTGGCAACCTGTTCACGCTCATTCCCTATGGGCAGCTGATCCTCGAACAGGCTTCGCTTCTCCAGGTTGACGAAGACGTCGTCGACACAATCTTCGACGTGCTCATTCGCGACTTCTCGCAGTGCGCGGTTCAGCTACACGGGAGTGCCGCGGCGACGGACGAGGAGCGGGCATGGGCAATCGGCGCGGTGCGCGCACCGGTCAACGATCCCGATCGCTTCGAGCGAGTGTGGCAACAGGTTGCTGCGCTCTCGGGGACCTACACGATGAACCCAGGTGTAGTGCAAGCGGCAAACAAATAGGTGAATGCCTAACGTGAAACAAGGAGAGTAAACCGATGTCTTCCACTGCTGCAAAATCAAACTCGACAAGACTCACTACGAAGGCTACTTCGGGCCGCCTGTTCTTTCTGGATCTGGGTGCAGGACGCGTGCTCTCCGCGAACCCGGACGGCTCCGATTTGAAAACGATCGTCAGTGAGGGTCGAAAACTTCCGGATGGCATTGTCGTTGATGCCGAGGCCGGTCACATCTACTGGACGAACATGGGCAGCCTCAAAGGGAACGATGGCGCCATCGATCGAGCTGATCTTGATGGCAGCAATGTCACAAGCATTGTTCCGACGGGCGGAACATTCACCCCCAAGCAACTCCAACTCGATAAGAGGAACGGCAGGCTTTACTGGTGTGATCGCGAAGGCATGCGCGTGATGCGGTGCAATCTCGATGGTTCCAAAATTGAAACCCTCGTCGACACGAGCCAGGGCGACCCCCGTCCCGGCCCCGACGCGACGAAATGGTGCGTGGGCATCGCTCTCGATGTCGAGGGTGGAAAGCTCTACTGGACGCAAAAAGGATCGGACAACGCCGGACAGGGTCGCATCTTCCGCGCCAATCTGGAAATCCCGAAAGGGCAGACGCCAGCGAACCGCAACGACATTGAAGTGCTCTACGAGAATCTGCCGGAACCCATCGATCTGGATCTCGATATTGCAAACCGTACGCTGTACTGGACCGACCGCGGCGATCCGCCGCGCGGCAACAGCGTGAATCGCGCACCCATAGATGTGGCGCCCGGGAAAAACATCGCTCCGGAAATTGTTGTCCACGACTTGATGGAAGGGATCGGATTATTCCTGGACTTGAAGGGTGGCCGCATGTTTTTCGCCGACTTTGGCGGTTCCGTATACAGCGCGAATCTGGACGGATCGCACAAGAAGACGTTGCTCTTCGCCCAAGGCAACTTGTCCGGCATCGCGTATGCCGAAATTCCGGCGAGTTCTTAGCAAGAGCCTAGACTAGGCGCGCAATCTGAAAGGAGATGGAGATGAGTTCACCTGCTTCTGCATTGAAATTTGAGAACGTCCTTTACGAAAAGAAGGGGCTGATCGCCTATGTGACTCTCAACCGGCCTAAGGTGCTCAATGCTCTGAACCAAGCAACCTGGCGGGACTTACAGACGGCCTTTGAGGCAGCGCGCCGAGATGACGATGTTCGCGGCGTCATCTTGACCGGCGCTGGCGACAAAGCGTTCATCGCTGGTGCAGACATTGGAGAACTCTCCACGATCAGCGCAGTTGAAGCTGAACGTTCGAGTAGCTACGGACAGACAGTCTTGAACCTTATCGAGAATCTGGGCAAGCCGGTGATCGCCGCGATCAACGGCTTCGCACTTGGCGGAGGCTGTGAAACTGCCATGGCCTGCACGATACGGATCGCAGTCGAATCCGCAAAGTTCGGGCAGCCAGAAGTCAAATTGGGACTCCTACCGGGTGGCGGAGGCACGCAACGTCTGCCACGTTTGGTAGGAAAAGGGCGCGCTCTGCAACTCATTCTCACCGGCGAGATCATCAACGCCCAGGAAGCCTATCGCATCGGGCTCGTCAACGAAGTTGTTCCCGCCGACGATCTGATCGCTCGCGCGGAAGCAATTCTGAAGCAAATCTTTTCTAACGCTCCGATCGCGGTGAAGTATTCGCTGGAAGCTGTGAACAAGGGAATGGAGACAAGCCAAGCCGAGGGCTTTGCGCTCGAAGCTTCGTTCTTCGGGCTCTGCGCTGCAACCGAGGACAAGAAGGAAGGCACATCCGCCTTTCTGGCGAAACGGGCACCGCAGTTTCAGGGGCGGTAGGGAAGTCGAAACTCGCATTTTATTGAAGGAGTGTTATGGCTACCGAAAGCATTTTTTCTGGTTTGAAAGTTGTAGATCTGGCCAGCTTCATTGCGGGTCCGGGTGCGGCGACGATTCTGTCTGATTTCGGCGCGGAAGTCGTGAAAGTCGAGCCGCCCGGAATCGGCGATCCCTACCGCCTTGTCTACAAGATGCCGCCGCAACCGTCTTCCAACGAAAACTATGCGTGGCATCTCGACAATCGCAATAAACGAGGTATGGCCGTCGACCTGAAATCGCCCCGCGCGAAAGAGGTTCTCGAGCGGCTCGTCAAGTGGGCAGACGTGCTGGTCATTAATTTTCCACCACCTGTGCGCAAGCGTCTCAAGCTCACATACGAAGACATCGCCCCATGGAATCCTCGCCTGATTTATGCCGACATATCGGGCTACGGCGATGACGGCCCAGACGCAAACCTCCCGGGGTTTGACATCACTGCCTACTGGGCCCGCAGCGGTTTACTAGCCCTGACGCGTGATGCTGGTGCTCCTCCGACACTTCCTCCATCGGGCAGCGGAGATCACGCCACTGCCGTTGGGCTGTACGCGGCCATCGTAACGGCCCTCTACCGCCGTGAACGCACAGGAAAAGGCTCCCATGTCACCACCTCGCTCGTCGCGGAAGGAACTTGGTCCTGCTCCATGTATGTTCAGGCGGCTCTATGTGGAGCCAAGTTTTTCCCGCTGCATGATCGCAAGAATCCACCGAACCCGATGATCAACGTCTATCAGACTTCCGACGAGCATTGGTTTCTGATCGTTTTGCAGTCAAAAGATTGGCCGGCCCTTGCAAAAGTAATAGGCCGTCCAGATCTTGTGTCGGACGTCCGCTTTGCCGATCAAAAGGCGCGCGGTGCCAACCCCTCCCAATTAACCGAAATTCTCGACCAAGTCTTTGTTTCACGGCCGCTTGCGCAATGGCGCGAAGCCTTCGATCAAGCCAGCATCACCTACGGGGTCGTACGGCATCCTTCGGAAGCTATGACTGATCCGCAGTTGCTCGCAAACGACATCATCGTGCCTCTCGAAGGCGCGGGTGAAAACTTAAAGCAGACCATAAGCAGTCCACTCAAGGTGCATGGCGTTGCCAAAGTGCCGGCACGGCGAGCTCCGGATATCGGTGAGCATAACGATGAAGTTCTCAAGGAGCTCGGTTTTACGAGTACTGACATCGAAGGCCTGCGCGCTGGCGGCACAATACCCCCGCTGGAGCGGGTATCAACGGCGGCGGACTGAAACTAATCAAGGAGTGAGACATGGCGAAACAATCTGGAGTTGGGAACACCGTATACAAAGTAGTAGAGGTCATCGGAACAAGTACGCAGTCCTGGGAAGACGCCGCGAAGAATGCGGTGGAGACTGCTGGACACACGCTGCGGGATCTGCGCGTAGCAGAAGTTGTGAAAACGGACATGACCGTCAAGGACGGCAAGGTGCAGGCGTACCGCACGCGCGTGCTGCTGTCTTTCAAATATGGAAGCTGAGAGGCCTGGTCTACCGTTCGAGACCTGCCGGATTGAGATGAGGAAGCAATGGAGCAACAAAGAATTGTCGTCGTTGGCGCGGGCTTTGGCGGATTAGCCGCTACCAAGGCTCTCCGGAAGACCCCAGCGAAGGTCACACTGATCGACCGCGCAAATCACCATCTTTTTCAGCCCTTGCTCTATCAAGTTGCGACTTCCGTGCTGACGCCTGGTCAGATTGGTACTCCGATCCGCGGTATCCTTCGGAATCAGAAGAACACTACTGTGATCCTGGGCGAGGTCACAGGAGTGGACAAAGACAGAAGGTGCGTTTTTGTCAGTGACGCTGATCGAGAAAACGTGCCGATTGTTTACGATTATCTTGTTCTAGCCACAGGTGTCACGCACAGTTACTTCGGCCACAACGAATTTGAAAAGTTTGCACCTGGATTAAAACACTCGGCGATGCCGTGGCAATCCGGCACAAGATTCTGCATGCGTTCGAGCAGGCAGAGGCCGAAGAAGACCCGAGCCGCCACCGCGACCTCCTGACATTTATTTTGGTCGGCGCAGGCCCCACAGGAGTGGAGATGGCCGGAGCTCTGGCTGTGCTGGTGCGCAGTACTCTCGAGTGCGAGTTTCGCCGGATCGACCCGGCCTCCGCGCGAATTGTGCTGGTGGACATGGCGCCTAGGGTCTTGCCACCATTTTCGGAGGAACTTTCCAAGGCCGCGAAAGAGCGCCTTGAGAAGTTGGGCGTCGAGGTCCGGTTGGGACAC
>CAVPWW010000004.1:0-518677 GCA_963709675.1 Candidatus Acidiferrales bacterium | reverse complement strand
CCGTGGCGATCCCATCCTCAATACGTTGGAGTTCGCCTTGGTGCTTCTGGTGGCTGCGATCCCCGTGGCAATGCCCACCGTGTTGTCCGTGACCATGGCAGTCGGCGCGCGTCTCCTCGCGAAAAAAGAAGCCATTGTGACCCGGTTGTCGGCTATCGAGGAACTAGCTGGCGTGGACGTTCTCTGCTCAGACAAGACCGGCACCCTGACCGAGAACAAGTTAACGTTGGGCGATCCATTCAGCGTTAGCGGTATGCCTGCCGACCAAGTCATCCTCGACGCTGCACTAGCTTCACGTGCGGAAGACAAGGACACCATTGACCTCGCGGTGATCGGCGGCGTGAAGGATGATAAGGCGTTGAAGGGCTATCAGGTGGTCCATTTCCAGCCGTTCGACCCGGTGCATAAGCGCACCGAAGCCACCGTCAAGAGCGGGGATGGAAAGCAGTTCTTTGTGGCCAAGGGGGCGCCGCAGGTGATTCTGGAGATGTCCACCAACGCCAGTGAAGTGAAACCCGCCGTCGAGAAGGCCGTCAATGGATTTGCGGCTCGTGGCTTCCGTTCCTTGGGCGTAGCCCGGGCAGATCAGGAAAATAAGTGGCAGTTTGTTGGGGTATTGCCACTGTTCGATCCGCCCCGCGAGCAGGCCAAAGCTACCATCGCGAGTGCCCGGCAGATGGGCGTGAGCGTCAAGATGGTTACGGGCGATCAGATGGCTATCGCCCAAGAAACTGCTCGACAGTTGGGGATGGGCACCAACATCCTCGATGCCAGCGGATTGGGCGACACGAAGCGTCAAGAGACAGCGCAGTCGGCAGAGGCCATCGAAAAGGCAGACGGTTTCGCCCAGGTATTCCCCGAACACAAATTTCACATTGTGGATGTGCTGCAAAAGCTTGGCCACATCGTCGGCATGACTGGCGATGGCGTGAACGACGCCCCTGCGCTAAAGAAGGCAGACTGCGGCATCGCCGTTTCCGGCGCGACAGACGCGGCCCGCGCGGCGGCATCCATCGTGCTGTTGGCGTCCGGCCTATCGGTGATCATCGACGCGATCAAGGAGAGCCGCCGCATCTTCCAGCGGATGAACAGCTACGCGATCTACCGCATCGCCGAAACCCTGCGCGTGCTCTTCTTCATGACGCTGGCGATCTTGGTGTTTAACTTCTATCCGCTGACCGCTGTGATGATCGTGATGCTGGCATTGCTCAACGACGGAGCCATCCTGTCCATCGCCTATGACAACGTTCATTACAAGGATAAGCCCGAGGCCTGGAACATGCGCCTCGTGCTGGGTATCTCCACCGTGCTGGGCCTTATCGGAGTCGTGGCTGCGTTCGGCCTTTTTTATCTGGGCGAGCGCGTGTTTCACCTCGACCGCGCGCACATCCAGACGCTGATGTACCTGAAACTGTCCGTGGCCGGACATCTGACGATTTTCCTGACGCGCACGCGCGGCCCGTTCTGGTCTATACGCCCCGCGCGGATTCTATGGGCGGCCGTGCTCGGTACGCAAATCGTGGCGACGTTGATAGCGGTTTATGGTTTGTTTATGACGCCGCTCGGCTGGCGCTGGGCAGGATTCGTTTGGGGCTACGCTCTTGCTTGGTTCCTCGTGAATGACCGCTTGAAACTGCTCGCGTATCGTATTTTTGACCCTACGAAAGCCCCCTTGTTGGCCAAGAAGCCGCTCGACCTTACACCGCGGATTGCAAGACGGGCCTATGAACTCTACGAGCAGCGAGTCCGGGGCGAAAGCCGTGCAGATCAAGACTGGCTGGAGGCGGAACGCGAGATTCGGAAAGATGAGGCAGGAAAAACGAAGACTGCTTAAACGCCCTCCTAAGCCGCATGTGTGCTAAGCGCAACTGACGCTGCTCGTCACACTGAAAGGATGAAGATGAAAACCAAAAGCCTTCATTGAAGAAACCCTCAGCTCTTCCCGTGTTGGACAACCTCCACAGGCATGTGGCTCAGCTTTACGAAGACTCGGCTCCGACGGCGCAACGGCCACCAGTCGTAGAGATAGATCTGCATCGGGCGCCACAATTTGAAAAATCGAGAAAAATTCGGCTCCCCTGGCTAGCTTCGAACTAGCAACCCTTCGGTTAACAGGTTCGATTTCAGATCCATAAGTCGTTGTTCAACCGTCGCTTAGGGTTATTGGGAAGCCAATCTTCTCCCTCAAATGCTCCGAACTTGTTCCAAGCTAGACTCATGAACCCACGGAAGAAAGATGACTGCTCGACGGATCGAATCCTACCCGGGGGAGCCAGCCTCAGATTTATTGCGGGCTTCGACGGTGAGCTTCAGGCCGCGCGTCGAAGATAAATGATGTCTCCTTTTACTTCTTTTTTCTTGCCTTCCTAACAGGAAACTCCAACGGGAGTTCATCGCCTTCGATAGGAGGATTTCCCTTGCCCACGCGAGCTAGAATCCGGTTGACCCTCGCCGGATCGGCACGTCGTGCGCGTTCCTCAAAGTAGTCTTCCGTGCGCATAGCAGAAACCTTTTCCGCGAGTGCGAGAGTGATCAGTTGGTTGAGAGCCACGCCTTCCGATTCAGCGGCCTTTCGCGCTTCGGCCAATAGCGTGGGCGGTACACGCAAAGCAAAATTGCTTCGTCTCATGAATTCGCTCCTTCTCTTGCCATTACTCGGTTTCCTCTACTAGTCCTCGGACGATTTCCCCGGGCCGAACCACCGAACATCGAAAACGGGCCGCCACAGGTCTAAAATCCCGCTCGTTGAAAGTGACGATGGCATCGGCGCGACCATTGATGGCCGTTTCCAGAACCATCTCGTCGTTCGGATCTGGTAGCATCGGCCGTGTGCGAATCATTAATTCGACTCTCTTCCCGACCAAGGCCAGTTCGTCGAGCACAGCAGATACATCTTCTCTACTCGCTCCGCAGGCAGCAAGGTGTTCTGGGCGAGTCAGAACCGATTCGTATTCCAGCATCAAGGGCACAGACAAAAGCAATTCGAATCGGTGAGCCCGGGCCGCCTCCAGCACTTGGCGCGATGCGCCAGCATCGCTACGGAAGGCTGCCACCAGTACATCCGTGTCTAAGACATATGCCCTCATACAACATTAGGATATTGCCTGCAATATTGCGTTGTCAAGCGTTTACAATCTTGACTACCTGGTCGAACCCGACATGTGCAAAACACCAAATCGCCCGGCCTCCACTTTCACGGCCATAGTGACGGAATGGACAGTTGTCCCTAAATTGTGGCGTGGTGCTTGTCCGCCCCACCCGTCATATCTTATAGAAGCTCGCAGAGCTAGGTGCCGGATTAATGCTGGATAAAAACAGTTCTGAGGAGCAACTGAAATCCTCGCGAAAAGAAACTGAGCGCCTTCGAGCGGAGAATGCGCGCCTCCGAGCAATGCTCGGGATCCCGGATTCGGTGGTCGAAAGAGGCTCTCCGCCAGAAGTCAACGCAGTAGAGACTCTTAATAGTCGCGCTATTGAGGGTTTGACTCCAGAGAGAAAAGTTGTTCTTTTTCGAAGCTTGTTTCGCGGTCGAGAAGACGTTTACGCAGTACGCTGGGAAGGAAAGAGTGGCAAGTCTGGCTATTCTCCGGCTGGTGTCATGGATTGGCGCGCGATTCACGCGGCAAGACCAGAGGAACGAAAGAAGGTTTCACGGAAGACACGAACGCTTCAACCGCTCACCGATAGCGTAATCCGCGATCACCTCACTGGGAAGCAGACCATCGGTGTCTACCCGCTACTTCCGGACGAAACCTGTTGGTTTCTCGCCGTGGATTTCGACAAGAAGTCTTGGATGGCAGACGCCGCAGCTTTTACTGCCACATGTCGGAGGTTCCAGGTCCCCGTGTCCGTCGAGCGCTCGCGATCAGGAAACGGTGCGCACATTTGGCTTTTCTTCAACTACCCGGTGCTCGCTGCCAATGCCAGACAGCTTGGTTGTGCCTTGTTGACCCGGACGATGGAAAGCCGCCACGAGATTGGACTGGATTCTTATGATCGTCTTTTCCCCAGCCAAGACACGCTGCCTAAGGGTGGCTTTGGGAATTTGATAGCTCTGCCGCTTCAAAAGCCTGCCAGAGAGCAAGGCAACAGCGTATTCTTGGATGAACTCTTCCAACCCTACGTCGATCAATGGAAATTCTTAGAGTCGGTTCAAAAAATACCAACGGATATGCTGGCGCGCATGATTCAGGAAATAGCGCCGAGTGGAAACGCGATTGGAGTGCATCTTAGCTTTCCCGAAGAAGGAAGGGACGAGGCTCCCTGGCTGTGGAGCCCATCTCACAAGGGGAAAGACGAAATAATTGCAGATGTATTGCGATCCACGGTCCGTGTGGTGGTCGGCAATCTTGTCTACATCGAAAAGAAAGATCTGCCGCCCGCCGTGCTGGATCGATTAATTCGCATCGCCGCCTTTCAGAATCCTGAATTTTACCGAGCCCAGGCCATGCGACTCTCGACCTACAGTAGGCCTCGCGTCATATCCTGTAGCGAGGACTTCCCAGAGCACATTGGCCTTCCGAGAGGGTGTGTCGACGAGGTGCTTGCCGTATTCAGATTTCAAGGGGTGAACGTGGAGCTGCAGGATGAACGAACTATGGGTCGGGAAATTAGAGTTTCTTTCAATGCCGAGCTGCGGCCCGAACAAAAGAAAGCCGTCAACCAGGTGCTTCACTATGACCAAGGCGTGCTCAGCGCCCCAACAGCATTTGGAAAGACCGTCGTTAGTGCCTGCCTGATCGCCAGAAGGGGGGTCAACACATTGATCCTGGTGCACAGGCGCCAATTAATGGACCAGTGGCGAGAGCGATTGTCTGCCTTCCTGGATATGCCAATTGGAAGCATCGGTCAAATTGGGGGAGGAAAGATCAAGCGAACTGGCGTGATTGATGTTGCTGTGATCCAGAGTTTGCAGCGCAAAGGAGATGTCGAAGATTTCGTCGCCGATTACGGCCACGTTGTCGCAGACGAGTGCCATCATTTATCCGCCGTAACTTTTGAATGAGTCCTTCGCCAAGTAAAAGCAAAGTATGTCTTGGGCCTGACGGCCACTCCGATCCGAAGAGACGGGCATCATCCGATCATTTACATGCAATGTGGTCCCATACGGTTCCATCTCACGGCCAAGAAAGCAGCACAGACGTCGCTCCTCGAACACAAGGTCATCCCACGTTTTACTGACTTTGTTTGGGAACAGACAGAAACCGAAATCACCATTCAGGATCTTTACGCCGCACTCGTCGGAAACCAAGACAGAAACAAGTTGATCGTACGGGATCTTCAGACTGCTTTATCGGCTGGGCGATCGCCGCTCGTTCTGACGAGCCGAACGGATCATCTCGATTACTTGGCCGGACAATTGCACGGGGTATGTTCGCACGTCTTCATCTTGAAAGGTGGGCTAGGCGCAAAGCAAAGAACGAAACTGGCTGAGTCCCTGGCGGCCGTCCCTCCCGATGAGCCGCGTGTCATTCTTGCGACCGGAAGCTACCTGGGTGAAGGTTTTGACGATGCGCGCCTCGACACACTCCTACTTGCGATGCCGATTTCCTGGAGAGGAACGCTACAGCAGTATGTCGGCCGTCTCCACCGACTCCATGAGAATAAAAAGGAAGTCCAAGTTTACGATTATGCGGATGTACTGGTGCCAATGCTGGCTCGAATGTACAAGAAAAGGTTGGCAGGCTATGCCGCGCTGGGCTATACGCTCACCGATGCATTGAATGATTGAGCTCGCCATGAGATCAGCACTAATGCTCCACCCATTGAACGCAACGAGCATTTGGAGGATTAATGTCGTTTGAGAGGCGGAGCATCGTGTGAGCCCCCTAGACATCCTTCGTCTTATGCATCGACTGGTGCCATATAATGAGCGTTGCCTGCTCTGGATAAGCCGTCGATTTTATGTTCTGGTATAACAGGACATATGCTATGATATGTATGCTTATAACAGGACATTTCAACATTTAGTGTACTGTTATAGACAGACATTTTTTAAATATTGTTACGCTATAACAGGACGAAATTATGAAGCAGGAATTCAAAAGATTAAGACTCGAACAACTCGATCGCGCTCTTGCAACGTTCAAAGACGCCAAAAACGAAGCGCGGCCTCAAAAGGGATGGTTGCGCGCCATCCGGGAAGCTCTGGGACTGAGCCTCGAAGAAGTCGGCATCAGACTAAAAAAGCCGCGGCAGAGAATCCTCGAATTCGAAAATGCAGAAGCGGAAGACCGTATCACTCTGCAAAGTCTGCGCCGTGTAGCTGCTGCACTCGACTGCAACCTGGTATACGCGCTTGTTCCGAGAACAGGCTCCATCCTGGAATTGGCAGAACTGCGCACCCGTCAGGATGCTGCGCGCGATGTCCTCGACGTCGAGCACACCATGGTGCTTGAAGACCAGGCCACGGGCAATGTCTCGAAGCTGATCGACGATGAAACGCACCGCCGACTTAAGAAGCAATGACAACAATTCCCGATCTGAACGCTACTCCGGGTAATACGCCGCTCCATCCGGACGATGCAGCTCAACTCATTCCCAACCTCGCAACGAGAAGAGAACTCGACGAGTGGGAGCGGCAAAATATTCTGCAGGCCCAGACCTGGGCCTTTAGCCCGAGAGTGATGCGCCAGAGAGACCCGCTCGATGAAATATATGTCCGTGAACTTCACCGCAGAATGTTCGATGCAACATGGAAATGGGCTGGAAAATATCGAACACGCGATGGAATCAATCTCGGCTGTTCCTTCACTGAAGTCCAACAACGGATCGGCGCACTATTGGGAAACGTACGATTCTGGATCGAGCATCAGACATTTCCCGTCGACGAAATTGCTGTCCGGTTTCATCATCAGATTGTCGGACAGATCCACGCATTCCCAAACGGCAATGGCCGGCACGCCCGACTCATTGCAAGCGTTTTGGCGGTGAAGCTTGGCAGACCCCGATTTACATGGGGAAGGGAAACGCTGGTCGATCCGGGTCCATCTCGTCAGGCCTACCTTGACGCGTTGCACGCCGCAGACGACAACGAGAACAACATTCAACGACTCGTTTTGTTTGCACGTTCCTAGGTGCCTGCTGCCAGTCGCGACTGTGCTGACCTGCTTGTATTCAACTTTCGGCATTCTCCTCCTGTTGTTGATCCCTGGTTTGAGTGAGGAACTCTAACCATGCGATCGGGTCCGCTTACTGACCTTCTCGATCTGCCTGGGAGTCTACCGTTGACCCATGCCCCGGCAACGCAGGCAGACGCCAGTTCGCCGGCAAATCGTGCAGGGCGTTTTGTAATTTTCGAGTCGGCCGAAGCCGGGGTAGCCAAACCGGGCGGTACCCCGGCACTGCTGGCACTTCCCTGTCCCCTTACATTCGCTGCATGGTTGCGCCATGGAATCCTCCGAGTATCGGATGAAGTCACTCTCCCTGTGTCGCTGCCCCCTCTTCGTTTTCGATTTCACTCTTGATCTGCATGAAGATGGAGAGCCTCGCCAGAGACGCTCTCGTGGTTCGCTGCAGTTCCGGCATTCGCTCGCTCACCGATTGGTCGAAGGCTTCGGACGAATAGTTAGCGGCATCTTCAATCAATGCTTCTAAACCCTCTGTCGCGGTGCGCCATTTCCGCAGACAGACACGACATTCCTCGAGTGCTGTCGGAATATCAACGATCGCCATCAGTAAATCTCATTCTCCGCCGCCATCTACACCCCGCTCTTGCAGTGGTCGGGTTCGAGAAGGCCGGTAACCACGCATTTCGCCGTTTCCGTGATACGTTCCTCCGTAACTTCACGAACTGCCCGCAAAGTATTCTTCACTTCTGGCTTGGTTGGGGCACTGAGGGTATGTCAGGACACTACGACCAGATTAAAAATGACGTGGCGTTCCGCAAGGATGTCGTGAACCGTTGTGGAGTAGGCTTCGATGTTCCGGTCTCATTAGCCTCAATTGAACCTAATGAACCTAAAATCGAAGCTTCGGCTAAACGAGAAATCGCTGTAACTATTTGATTGGGTTGAAGAAAAGTGGTCGGGGCGAGTGGATTTGAACCACCGACCTCCTGGTCCCGAACCGGAGAGTCGGAAAATCTAAAGCCTTGTGGGTACCGCACTTACAAACCGCGCCACCCAAAAATCTCTGCCTTAGTTGGTCCACATGGTCCACATTACTGCGAGTCTTAAGGAATTCTTGCTTGACCAGGCCAGGCAAGTTGCAACCTCGAGGTGTTGGCCTACGCTACCCTACGAAACTTAACCATGTTGTCGGAAACCTGACCGCAACCCGGCGAGCAGTTTTGCCAGACCTCCGATGTTCTTCAAAATAACTGACGAGTTCACAAGCCGCTCAAGCTTCTCCAACGCTTCCTTGGCAAACTCGTAGACACAGTCGAACTTTTCCCGCCACCGGTCTACCTCAATTCGCTCCAGTGCAAGTTGGTCGTTGAGAGTGTTAGCCTCTGATTTAGTCTGCTCCAGCTGACCCTTTAACGTAATGAGTTCACCGTTGAGTTTCTCTAATTCTGTGTCACGTTCCTCGAGTTGTTTTCGGAACTCCTCATCGCGCTCAGTTTGAAAGCAAACTTGGCTGGACATCCGACTTTGCAGGTCGTCTAGTTGGCGGTTTAGGTCACCCACCTTGTGGGTGAGTGCTGTGGCATCATCAGCGCATTGCGTCTGTTTTTTCACAAGGCGCTTGCGGTCGTGTAGCAGGTATAAAACGCCTCCGGTTGGAAGGCAAAC
Source organism: Candidatus Acidiferrales bacterium (assembly GCA_963709675.1). Taxonomy (GTDB): domain Bacteria; phylum Acidobacteriota; class Terriglobia; order Acidiferrales; family UBA7541; genus Acidiferrum. The sequence continues at coordinate 509,942 of CAVPWW010000004.1, read as the reverse complement.
GAGGCCAACGAGGGCCAGGGCCGCTAGACTCATGCCGCCATCCCCGAACGGCGTTTATAGTCATCCTTTTTTTGGTCGTATTTACGGTCAATTTTGTCCAGGCGGTGGTTTAAGCGGGACATATCCGCGTTGACGTCGCCCCCGACCAAATACCAGATAAGCCAGCAGATACCGAGTGCCCCGAGCAATATGGCGGCGGGCAGACCCCACGGACCTAGGTCGAAGTTCACTGGCACCCTCCACAGCGACCGAGATTTTACCAAGTGTACGATGAGAGCATGCATCGACCTCGTGTCCCCGCCAATCAAGTGTTTGCTGTAGTGATTTTTAGTACTAGTCCTGCCGAGCCTTTTTCTCGGAGACAAATCCCAACGCCGTTGTGACCGTAGTCCCAGGGCAACAACATAGGAGCTACAGAAATGAGCAAAGCAAAGACACCGAAACCAGCCAAGGGAACTGGCCGCAAACTCAAGTACGACCCGGACCGCATTTTGAAGCTCTGGGAGGGCGGCAAGTCGATACGTCAAATTGCCGACGCGATGAAGCCAATCAGCAAAGTGTTTGTGCATCGCACCCTGACCACAAAATTCTCCGATCAATACACTAAGGAACAGGCCAAGCGCGCTGCTACCCGAGAAGCCGCACGCGATAAGGCGGCCAAGTAATGTCTCGCTCGAAAAAGCAAAAGGAAGGGCCGTGGGGATCGAAAATTATCCTACTCCCATGAAGCCCTGAAAACAGTGGTGTTGCAGCCACCCCACCAGGACAACCACTACAAACACTACAAACGGCCAGGTCGACGGCTACCCTACTTTGCACCGACCCAAGCGTTGAATCGTCGATTGAGTTCCGCTGCGTTCTTACCACCGAGACGCACGTCGATCGGGAGAAGGACATGGTACAAAGCAGAATTCGCGGATTGCATTGCCTTCGCCGCTTCAGCGTATGTCGGCTTTCGCTTGATCAACACCTCTTCACCTTTTTCTTCAAGGTGGTCGGCAAGGGACCCGGCCATACCGTGCGTGTATCCGCTGGCATAACGCCAGAGGGTGTTCACGAGCCATAGAAGGTCCGTGCGCTTCTCTCCCGCTTGGCTGCTGACTGCCGCATCAACCTTGGCGGCCCGCTTGTACAGCGCATCGTCCGCGCACCATTTATCGCCTCGTTTGTCGTCAAACCGATCTCGAATCTTTTCAAATCGCAAGCGAGCCTTTTCTTCCTCTTCTGCCGAAACTAGCTGGCGCAGCATCGGTTCATCGGTGCCTTTTAGGTCGAGTAACACCTTGTAGGCTAAGTAGTCCTGATAGTCGTTGAAATTGTCCGCGGTCGCCGAATCAGCGACGTAGAGCATGTAAACAGCGTTCACAGCATGTTCGACAAGCGCGCGCACAAGCACCCACACATCGTCTATCAGGGATTGCTTAACAACAAGCTCAGCGGCCTCGTGCGTTTGCAAACAGCGGTTGAACAGGGCGAGCGCGATGTAGTCCTTTCGGTCAAAATTGCCATGATGTTTTCCTTCGGCTATGGAATACGCGCATTCCCGGAGCCGGGTAGCTTCTTCCAATTGGCGGTGAAACTCTCTTTGGTCGGTTTCAGTTTGCATAGTGGCCTTGACGGCTTTCTTTTTGGAGCGCATCGCTAGGGAGACAGCGGCGACAGCAATGCCAACCAAGGAACCAACAAGGATCGTCCAGCTTCGTAGTCTCGGCATTACTCGAGCTTCTCCGTGCGTTGCTGAGCTGCCGCAATGCTCGCACACTCATCTGATTCAAGCAAAAGAACAACCCCGCAGCCGACCGCACTACCTCGCAAGTCCCATCGACCCACAGTGCGGACATTCCTCGACTCTCTCCATAGCGACCGGGTTCCATTGAAGAACTCTTAGGCCTGCAACACCATTTCCCAAAGGCGGGAGCTCCGCATATTCGCCTTCACGGCGATTAATCCATATGTACCAAGGCGCACTCAGATCTGCGTCCAATCCACTCGGCACGTTACCGGCTTGCTTCTGTAATTCGACGATGGCCAGCTTTGACATCAAATTGGTGACCGGCGCAATATCTAAAGCGAGATGACCGTCGGGGCCTCCTGCATATTCCGACTCATCGGTTTCCCGATCAGCAGCTGCTTCCGGAAAACCTGTAACAAAGCAGTGGTAGCACATGGTTTCCGGGGGGTGAAACTGGAAGACCATACCCCCATATGCGCCACTGGTCAGCCCACCAAAGATCACTTTTTTGCGGTGTTTCACGCACATTCGATTACATAGTAAGCGACTGACCCTGCTGTCAGTCGCACACACCACTACGTCTGCTGATGCGATTGCGCGATCGTAGGTCCCGAGCGAAGCGGACTCCAGTGCTAATGAAATCTCCGAGACCTCTGACTCCGGATTCCGGTCCAGTATCAGGTCGCGGACAACCCTAGTCTTAAGCCGCCCCACATCGGACAGGCCAGCTGCGTGCCGTACGACATTGCCCCATTCAAGCCTCTCACTGTCCGCGATGACAAACGTTCCAACTCCACACCGGGCCAGATCAGATGCGAGAACCGAACCGATACTCCCGAGCCCGATTATGAACACTGACTTTTTCTTAAGAACCCCTCTATCGATCAATAGACCGTCCCGATCGCTGAGGGTATCAAAGCGACTAACTAGATTCACTGGTAACGGCTGGCGAGACCGCTCCAATATTCTTTCAGAAAAGCCAACCAAGAACGCAGAGCCATCAACGCATATATCAACACCTTCTCGCCGAAGTTCTCGCTGCACTATCCAGAAGTTGTCTTTAGGGGACGTCTCTTCGCATTCAAAAAAGAGCAAAGTCAAATGAGCGACTATCGGCCCGAGATTCTCAGACGACGACTCGAGCGGTGCAGCTCTATTTCCGACCTGTTTCAGTTCCGCCAGAATCGTGGCGACAGCCCGCCCCGGCTCGACTAGAGATAAACCCTGCCCCATGGCAACCACCGTCACCGAAACCAAGGAACCAGCGGATTTGTTCCTGTTCGCATCCGTGCCAGGGAGCGGTATTGTTGACAAGCAATCCGAGTTGTCGGACAGGCGGACCGGTACTTTATAGCTGCCAGGCATGAGAGGTCGGCCGCTCGCACCAATCGTTGCAAGTTGACAAATCAGCATGCCCATTTCAATTCCCATCGGGTAACCTACGCATTAGGAATGTTCGACGGAATCATATGTGTCTGTTTCGCAGGGTCAATGGTGTCGGTTGCTTTTAATACCTCAAACTGGCCGGTCTCCCTGTTATAGACCAGCCGTCGACCGCCCCGCTGAGCGTCCTGAAGAGTCTGCTTAGTGACCTTTTTATCTTCCATCTTCCATCTCCAATCCGTTATTGGCAGTCGTTGAAGAAATCACATATCGGCTGGCCTGTTCGCAGATGATGTTCGGCATACGCCTGGAGCCACAACTTGGCTTTAAGAACCACCAAGTGAATCGACTTGCTCGCATCCCACGTAGAGTCCGAGAAGTGGCAAATTTGAACTTCGCCTTTTTGACTGGTTGTGAGGACATGGAAGTTATGACTTGGCGCGTAATCGGAGATCTTCTTACCGGGCAGATACGCTCGAAGTGGAACAGGCTCCTCGACATAGACTTTCGGTTTTTCGTCCGGATAGCCTCCGGGTACGTATACTCGCAACCGATACCAAGAATCGGCCACTGAGTGCCAGAGCCAGACGAACGCATAATCGTTTCCCAGCGAAAACTCACAATGAGGATGACTCTTCTTCAGCTCAATCTCCTCAAACTGCAGCCGCTGACGTTGAAAACCATCAAACAAGAGGCACCGGTCCGAATACAATCTCAATGCTAATTACGTCTTTTGCGAGCGTTTCTTCGGTTGCCGCCCGATCTAAATTGGCCGACCACACAAGTGCTAATTCGCAGAATCTCAGCCGGGCTGATCTTTCCATCATCACTCAATACCTCGAACCTGACCTGTTCGCCCCCATCAGCATCAATTACAACTTCGTAGGCTGAATTGGAGCGGCGAAACATGGCACATGTCACCTTTTCCCCGCGGTCAGAAACCACCAGCCGCGGACCGGCTATCGACTCGAGGTCTACTTCCATCTCAGCTTTATTGAGTTCGCCAGAGAGCGACCTGCAAATGTCTTGATAGCTGCTAAGTAGGTCATCGCTTCCAATCGCATATTCATGTCGGCGTATGTTCTCCAGGGTAGGTAGGACGGAACTCGTCAGCCCTCGGGGCTCCTGCACTTCATGATGCGAATTCCCCTTGAGGGTCGCATCAATGTTCTCCGCTGTGCTTTCGTACGGGTTGTCATCACTTTGAAAGTCTATGGCAACACGGTATCGAACGAGCTCATGTGCTTGAAATCGGTATTGAAATGCATTCCACCAGACTCCAAATCCCTCGACTGGACCATTTGGCTCTTTTTCATGACCATGACGAGCACGGTCAGTAGAGCGATTAGAAGAGATTTCGGTTTGGACAATGAATGAAAAGAGCTGGCTCCATCCGTTCTTATTCGCTAGGTCCTGCAACTTCGCATTATCAGGTCCGCTTGGTTCGGACAGATTGAGGGAATGGTGCGAGTGCCAGTCGCCAACGTAAAACATTCGGAACTTCGTGGCTAGCTGATTGAAAATAGCAGCTTGAAATTCGGGATCCTGCTGAAAATGCGTTGCGTCTCTACGCGCCGCAGGTCCCGGACCAGATGCAACGAAAACCAAGGGATTCCCGTTGGGTTCGTAAAAACCAAACAAATCGCCGCCAATCTCAAGACCTGGGCTGGATCGAGCGTACCGTGCGATGCGTCTTGCCTCCGACTCGTAAAGCAGAATTCGCGGTTGGCCGCCAAGTTCGAGTGCGCGCTTCCCCGCCATCAAACTAAAAAGCCCTCGTCGCATTGCGCTCCTCCGTTTGTCTATTGTGCGGCCACACGCGCCGCGGCCATCATTGCAACCAAATCGCGTCCACTTTTTTCCCACTGTACGGGGTCAAGATCGATCTTCTCCAGATTTCCACGCACTCTCAAGAATATGCTAGGCATAGATTGACCTGAATTGGAGTCAAACGTCAGGATCGCTGAAAGATTCTTTAGTTTGTCCAACTCGACTACCAAGTGAGGGCAATCGGCAGATTCTTCAAAAAAGACCTTATATCCGGCCTCAGTAAGAAGCTTCAGAGACGTTAGATAGGGAGATTTCTGTCGAGTTGGTTTTAGCTTACGTTCAACCAAAAGTCTTCGAAATTCCTTTGGTCGCAACAAATTCTCGTGAGCAAACTGCTCCCACTTGAACAAAAAGAGATCGCGGCTGTATTCGACTCCGTTTGTGACAAACTTATATTTTGGCGCGGCCACCTTGAAATCCTCAGGAACCCACTCTGCTAGATTGGCACCAACCATCGCCTCCCAGGCCTTAGTCTTTCCGCTGCAAGAGAGCTTGCCTGCCAGGAAAGTTGCTTCCGAGATAGGTTTAACCTGGGATCTGTTCAGAATCCCAATTCGCGACCAGAGGATATCCCCGAACTCCATTCCGACGGCGGTGCGTATTGGCTCAGTGCCAAAATGCTCCAATCGTGGATTTACGTAGTCCTGAATTCCCTTCATGAGGAATGAGGTTGTGTGCAGGGCCGAGAACGCCGATTCTTCTGACGACATACGTGAGTCCCCGAACACTGCCATGACCCCATCCCCGGTGAACTCTATAACGTGTCCGCAGTACTGGAGTACGCTTTCGACAGCCGCTTCGGTCAAAGCCTGCAAGATCCAAAGAAGCTCCATGTTGGAAAGCACAAACGACAGTTTTGTAAAACCGCGAATGTCAAGGAAAAAAACAACCCCATCGCTCTCTGCCGTCTCGCCAACCTTCAAACTCTCGAAATCGGGATGCCCCAGTTGGGCCGCGATGCTGGCGTCAAGGGCGCGGCTTTCGCGCATTGCGGCAACCTTTGTGAATCCGGTCGTTTTGGCTCGATCGTATGCGCTTGAAAAGAGCTGGTCGAAGTTCCGCTCGGGCATGGACGTAAACAATAGGGTGGTTGAAAATGACCCACGAAATCAGATGAAGACATTCTTGCACCTCGTGCTCGTTATTGCAACATGCTAGAAAGAATATGACCTGTTTGCTAAACTAGCGACAATGGGCACGGAAACTCCAGGCACCACGTCAACTCAACAGAACCTAGCCGGAGCTCTATCTACTCCCGTTGAAAAGTGCGCAGACTTCGATAAACGGTTGGAGTTGCTCTATAAAATCCACGAAGATAATCAAAACTTAATACGATTTCTTGACGCTAAAGCTGCCTTTGCGGTTGCGATCTTGGCTGCAATGGTCAACAAAGTTCTGTCTAGTTTGGGATTCTATTTCCCTTGGGGCGCCCAACCACATTGGCGCCAGATTCTTGTTCTGGGCTTCGGGCTAACTGCGCTTATCGCTACTGTACTGGTCGTTCTGATTCTTTTCCCTATCATTAACCCCGGTCTTAACGTCCGCTTGATTTCTGCCAGCAGTGGACCTACATTTTTTCTCACGCGACTCGAGCCGAAGAGTTGGCTGCGAGTGTTCTTCCGTAGTCCGAAATTTTCACGCCTCGCTCAGGAGCACTCGGAATTCCTAAACCAAGTCACAGGAGCCAGCAACGCGGCTCTATTACAAGCTATCTCTGGTGAAGTCTTAAAGGTTTCGTATATACGCCAAATCAAGACAGACCGACTCAGGGCAGTGGCAATCGCGCTGACTGGCTGCGCTACGTTTTTCGTCTTGCTCGTAGGCACTGACGCGATATTCCCGCAACCTAATAAGCCTGCTTTGGTTCAGATCCAGGGGCCAGTCATGATGAATCCGCCACCTCTAAGTGTACCTGGTTCCAGTGTAACTCCTGGTACTGCACCAAATTCGACAGCTCCGACTCCGGGTAGCGCCGGACCAGCAAATCCAAACTCTGTATCAAAGGACACTGCGAATGGCTTGACGACGCACTAGAAATACCTTTCGTCGGCCCTCCAGAACAAAGCAGAATTCGTTTGGTTGAGAGTGTCCAGGATCGTCAAAAGCCCTTAGCCTTTGTGTCTGATGCTCGGGTTCGTCTACCAATGGTCCGAGCGGGCTTCACGAAGCAAAGGGCCCAACCTAGTCTCCCGCTCCTTGGGGACTTGCTACTTGGGCCAATTGGTGTCCGGCGATAGTGGCTTACGAATGCTGCTGCAAGTACAGGATGGGAGCAGGCGAGGACGTGTCAGTCCAAGCCAAGTTTCCGTCCGCACGGCAGAAGCAGCGCACGCCAATCTTCCCGTTCTCAATGAGGCCGGGAGCTTCGCGGTATACGACCAGCCCGGACGAATCATCCGTGACCAATCGAGTACACCAATAACCGAAGTCGCCGAGCAACACGGTTACCGCACTGGCCGCCGGAACTGGGAGCGAGGGACAAATCTTTACCGGTAATCCAAGAATGGTCGGCTGCCCATCAACGCGCCTTACGATGTTGAGTGGCTGTCCGTACTTGGTCACAACTCCGGCAAGTTGCCCGAGCGTCTTCTGGTTCATCATCCATGCCGTCTTCGGCCCGAAGTATGCCGCGTCTAGCAATTGATAGAGGTTCGTCAGGTCTTCGCTGCCGATGGTGGTCGCGCCAGTTTCGCTGCCGCCGGTGTTCACTGCGGAGCCAGCGGCCACGACGGCCGCAGACCCGAGGTTCTGCAAAGAAGTGACGAGCCCAGTCGGTTTGCCGCTCCCGTTGCCGTTGACGAGGTCCGCGCCAATGCCGCGCCGCAGGCCTTGAGCGAAATAATTCTTCATCAGCCCGGTCACGGTAATCGTGCCTTCCAAGTCGTCGAACGATTCCATGGACGCCACAAAGCGGCGGCTCGAATAGCTGTATGCCCCGAGCTCGACGTGCCCAGTGCTGTCGATGTCGACGGAGGTTTGCGACCCGCCTTCGGCAATGACGCTGGCATTGTTTTCAACGTCGCTCGCTACCGGGATAGGTAGTGGGCGGCCATTGGTGCTGCGGATCAGGGTGACCGAGTCTTCGTCGAGCAAAGCGTCGGCGGCTTTCATCGCACTGAAAACCTGTGGGAAGAAATCGGTGGGTACGAAATACCCGAGGCCGGAGTAGGTGCCCATTTGTGTAATCATTGGCGCGCCTTCCGTCATGTCGCGGCGTTCCAGTTCACCGCGCAGGAAGGACTGATACCCGCGGGCTTCTTTTTCGACTGCGCTTGCTGGACGGGCGATGCGCACTTCCGGTAACCCGGCAGCGCGGAATCGTTCGTTGTGCAGCGTCTCGTCGACCTCGGCCAAGCTCACTCCCGCCTTTACTGCACTGATTGCGGTTTGCAGATAGGCGCAGCGCTGCTCGTCCTGTTTTGTTAGCCGAGACTTGTTGGTCAGCGAGTTATACTCTCCAAGCAACATGCTCAGCTCCTTCAAATTGATACTCATGGTGGTTCTCTTTTCTCCAACGGTAGAGGTCGCCGCTGGCCGGGTAAACTTGTTAGTCGAGCACCGCGTCAAACATTCGCCGACGGCGGCGTAGACTGGCCTCTTCCGCAATCGCTATGGCTCGGCAGCCGTCGTACAAAATTTGTTCGACACGTTCCCATGCCGCCGACATTTCTTTCTTGGACCGGAAAATCTTGGTGCATCCATTGAAATGGAAGCCACCATTTCCACGTCGTTCGACGACTCCCGGTCGAGCCAGTGACCTGCCTTCGAACATGGCGTCAATGCGTGCCCGGTTAGCACGGTCCTGCTCGGCGAGTTTCTTCCTCGCGGAGGTGACCATCTCCGGCGTTAGGTAGTTCACCCAGCAATCGGAGTCGACGTACCCTATGCCTTGTGCATTGATTCCCGGTTTTCCCATGTGCGTTATCCCTTCTTGTTTGCGAGCCGAATGTCGGCGGTGAGTTCCTCACGGGACTTGACGCCGCGAACGGTGGCCAGTGCCCGGTCCAACACCCTGTCGTCGACAAGTCCGGTCGGAGCCTTGCGGCCGCGGAACCTGTACTTCGCCAGCAAGCGGTCGTAGTCCTCCCGAATAGTGTTAGGGATTTTGTCGGCACGTCCGGCGCAGTGCCGGAAAACAAAATTGTCGGTCACGTTTTGCACGTACCCTGCGCTCTTGCAAACTGGGCAGCTGTAGAAAACGCGGGGAGGATATTCGTAGTCGCCAAGGCGCTGACCCGGACGTGCGTCGAACGCAGTAGGCTCAGCTTGGATTGGTTTGGGAGTGTCGGGTACTTCGACTGCAAGTCCGGCCGCGACGAGCTTCTGACCTATCGCTTGCGGGACGTTGTAAACGGCGGTACTGCCTTTGTCTTGAAGACGCATGGGTGGATCTCCTTATCGCCGAAGAGGCGAACTTCACATCTCGTCTGTGTGCTGTTACAGGTCCCTAGAGCCAGCAGCGCGGTGCGGTTGGTAAAATGGGATTGTGCGGATATGGCCAAGCGAGAGCAGCGAACTGAGGAAAGTGTGCGGAGGAAACTTCGATGCGAATTTCCCGCGGCTTCGCGGGCATTGCCGACCTATTGAACCCCATTTCCCGGGTAGCTACGGACTGCTCGGCGAGCGGCATTCGACGGAATTACCCTACAGAACGTCACGTGCCCGGGGGGTGCTTGATTCTAAATAGTTTAGCTAATTATTACGTATCTAAGTGGCTAACTCCTGTGTTGCATCCAATCTTCTGGGCTTACTTGGAGGGTGTTTGGGTACTAACTGGGGTGTTTGAGCGCCGGAAATCGCCTGTTAGCGTGCGACAACGGGGTTTATTGCAGCGGTTTGCGACTACTTCCGAGCCATGAGTCTCGTGACAATAGTCTGGTTCCAGTAGTAAGGTCAAGTTCTGTACGCGTAAATCTGATGTACTACCTTTGGATCACGCGACGATGAAAGCGGAGAAAGATAATGTCAACCTCGCCTATTCTCAATTGCAATTGTGTAGACATTGCCCACGGGCACGGGCTTTCGTGTACTCAACCCGCGACTGAACCAAACGGACTGTGCAAAGCCTGTTCTGATGCTGAGGTCGGGGTGATCTCCTACAACTTCAACTTAGGGTCTGATCTGTTCAAGGCTTATCCAGTATCGAACGTTGCTAGCACGACGGTTTATACCTACGGCAATTTGATAGAAGGTTCAGTCGGTAGTGCAAATGTTCTGTACTACCCAGACCAGGAAAAGGTACGCTCTCTTCAGGATGAAATCCGCCGCCTCGAAGACAGCCTCAAATCAGCCGTTAGCGAACTTCAGAAGGAGAAAGTTACCGCTGCAGGCCACAAGGAGAGTGAAATAAAACTTAAGTCGACGCTCTCCGAACTGGAGAAGAAGCAACAATTAGCGTTTCTGCTCGATCGTGTGATTCCAGAGGCCGCTGATGTCCTTCTCGTTTCTGAACAGCTGCGCAATGAGTTTCTCGGTTCCGAAGCACGCCCCCTATTTGCAATGTCAGTAGACATTCGGCGATCAACCGACCTGATGTTAAAGGCACGAACGCCTCAAAAGTTTGCGACGTTCATCACGAAGCTCTGTAGTGATCTCATGGCTGTCGTTCGCAACAATCATGGCGTTGTCGACAAATTCACGGGAGACGGAATCTTGTGCTTTTTCCCAGAATTTTTCTCCGGAAAAGATGCTGGGTATTACGCCCTCGCTGCAGCTGATGCATGTCATTCAACGTTCAACAGGCACTACCGGGCTCACCGCAATTCATTCACGTCAGTCCTCAAGGATGTAGGGTTAGGCATCGGCGTTGACTATGGCGAATGCCACTTAGTTCAGGTGGCGGGGAATCTGACGATTGTTGGCTCTCCGGTTGTCTATGCGTGCAGGCTCGGAGGGGCCCCTGCTGGATACACTCTTCTAAATCAACCGGCGTACGAGATTATCAGTGAACGGCATGGTGGATGCGTCCTGCTGGAAGAAACTTCTATCGAAATCAAGCACGAAGGTGTTCTCGTGGCGTACGCAGCGACCCTTTCGCGGTCTACAACCTTCGCGCCTTCGCCGCCAGCATGGATTGACGTGAAGAAATCTGTTGACAGTATGGAGAAGAAAAGGTCCGCCAAGAAACTCGACAGGTAGCCTCAGCAAGTACCCGGCTGGCCGCAGTGCTCGGGCTGGACCTTGCGGAAGTCGCAACCGGTCTGCTCTCTGCAGACGCATCCTGGGCCACTACTTTCTCCGGCCACGGACTACCCCGCGGCGAAGCAATTCCAGGCGTTCTATCCGTGCGTTGTCCCTGTCCATGCTAGCCTTTGCCTTCTCCGCACGTGCTTTCATTTTCTCAAATACGCCCCTATCGAGGATTTTCTGGTACTGAGACATCAGTGATTCGGTCTGTGCCTTCTCGCGCTTGACGGTGTCCGCCCACCATCTGTCGGTGCGGTCAATTTCCTCGCGCAGGGCCAGTTTGCGTTCCTCGTCGTTGATGAGTAGACCGGCCGCCACCGTCCGTTGCGTCGCCGCTACCAGCCAAGCGCGCTGCTCGGCGAGTTCTACCCGTCGCAGTTCGGTGTTGTAGTATTGCTGCCGTGCCATGGCGCGTTCTAACTCCAACTCAGTTTCGTCTGGCGCCCATAAAATATCGCCCCAGCTCACGTTGTCAGGAAGGGCGAGGATAATAGGTCGGTTTCGCATAGCGCATTCCTGGATTTCAGTTCCAACAAAATATGGTCACCACTACAGTTGGGGCCGCACCCGGTCTTGTCCCACTTCCAAAGTTTCAAGGACCGGGACGTCGAATCCTCGAACAGATGCACATACCGGGAGCCGCCGTCCTTGCAGCTCAATAACGCAAAAGGCCCAATCCCACGTACACGACCCAAAGCCGCAGCCTTGGGCATTTGTGTCCGCGCTCGTTCGAGCCAGTAGCCGGTTGTGGTTTCCAAATACATGGTCAAAATACTACTCACGTGTTATGGCTTTTTCCTAGAACTTGCCGTCCTCGGGCTCTTTGGCTGCTGCGGCCGCCTCGACCTCCCTTTGCATTGCGTAGAACTCGAGGCAATCCCAAGCGTACGACTTTCCGTTATCCGGTGGCATTTCGTCTAGGTTTTTGGCGGCTGCCACCTTTGTGATGTAGTCCCGGTCCTCTTGTCGGAGGGACGCGAGGTACTCGCCACCAGGGTCCAACTTTTCGCCGCGGTCAGTGTTACGAAACTTTTGGTTCCAAAAGCGGGATGCGCGGTCACCGTCACTCGCTTGCTGTTTCTTTCGCGCCTCCTCTTTGCGGTCGTATCCCGGCTTGGCGGCGTAACCCTCAAACCCGTTTATGAATGTAAGAAATGGGTGCGTCGTCTTGTCGTTCCAAGGAATGTCCTTGAGCCAGACCCGCGCCGCGCCGCGGAAAGTTTCCCTACCATGTGCTTTCACTAGGTCGGCCAATTGCTGCCGCTGGGTTTTACTAATACCTCCAGGCTTGCCGGCGTTATGCTTAACGAATCCCTTTATCAGTTCACCGACCTCCTTATCTACGTCCATGGCCGAAAGGTTCTCGCTGGACACATCACACACAACGCCGTGCGACTGTGTGGGTTGTGTGTCCGGGATGGGGGAACCGGATGGGGGAATAGGATTCTCACCGGAAAACTGGTGACGGCTGTTCCTGTTTTCTGGCGACGGCTGTTCCCGTTTTCTGGTGACGGTGCTCTCAGGATTCTGGTAACGGTCCGGCATCGGTTTTCTGAGTCCGGCATCGGTTTTCTGAGTCCGGTCGCAGTCTTCTGGGTCCGGTAGCACCTTGGGTGCGATTTCCTCTAGGTGTCGACCAAGAGCAGCCATCTCGTCATCACTATAAACAGACACCTCGTCGTCGGTGATTTTGTCCAGCATCGACCGCAGCACGGGTTCGGTTGGCCAGAAGTTTTTTGGCAGGGAGTTCTGTTCCTGTAGTTTCTGGCCGTGCCGCACACCGTAGGCTTGCGCGGTTTCAAAGTCCGGCGCGTACTCGTAGGGTGGGCATTCTCCGGGGTTAGCAGCCGCGTACTCCTCGTGCGTCAAAATTCTGTAGGTATCCGGTGTCACACGGCCATCGTTGCGACGTGTACCTTTCATCTCGAGGATAAGCCAGCCAAGTTCCAACAGCCTGTCCTTCATCGCGGTAACTTGGTTCACGGACTGTGCGCAGGCATTGACCAGTGTTGGCTTGACGGACGCGGAAAAGTAGAGGGGTTCCTTACTGTCCTTTCCGTGCAGAGATGTCCGGCCGTGAACGGCAAAGGCCATCATCACGTCGTAGACTTTGTACTCTGGGCCGGTCAGGTGCCGGTTTGCGTAGCAGTCCTTAGGTTTAACCGGGAAGCCCTTCTTAGCGGTATGACGTTTTGGCATGGGTAGTCCCTTGCACTCCGTTCAATTTCTCAGTCGTTTCCTTGCGCAGGTAGTCCGGCTCACCGTCGCGGAAGGCAATCGAAATCTGCCCGAACGCATGGTCGGCCTTCATCTGGTCTACCAGCACCTCAAGTCGTTTCAGCAATTCTGGTTTCGTCACTCTTTCATTCCTCAAAATGAAATCGGGACCGTGGTACCACACCGCCCCGACCTATTTCACGCACCTTAATTTAAGTATTATCGGCTTCTACCAGAACTATGGCTCCCGCTGAAGTGCGAGGAGATGAAAAAAGTATTCCTCGACTGCGCTCGCCTGCGTAGGTTTCAAACCTACGCAACCTCACCCACCGGTGTTAGGCCTTCCTCCAGGCCCTTCAATGCGCGCCGCGTCTCTTGTACCTTCTTGAGCACGTCTTCCTGTACCTTAAGGCTCGCGGTCGTGAGGTTGAAGTCTTCCAGTTCTGCAAGTACATGTTTGAGATGGGCAAGAACGCGAGACGCGTGCCTGTCGGCCTTCGATTTGCGCTCCCTAATTTCGCCGTCTAAGTAGCGTAGTCTCTGCCTTGCTTCGCTGACCCGCAGGTCGCCCATGAGCATTTCCAAAAGCAGATTCCGTTGTTTGTCTGGATCTGCGTGATACTTTTGGACTAATTTGAGGTGCGCAAAACTCAGAAGTGGGAATTCGTCCCGGATTTCCTCGGATACGTTCCGGACCACGCTAGCGAAGCCCTTGATGCTGTTGATGCTGTACCCGGTTATGTCTGCAGCCGCCGCGTAGACGGAATGCTTGAACCGCTGGTCTACGACCTCCCCGGCAATTTCCTTCATCGTCTCGCCAACGACAATCCAACGACCTAATTCCCACTGGTGGTCCTTTGCCTTGAGGTTTATTGTGTCACCCTGCTCACGCCATTCCATAAATGCCTCGTCTCCTATCCACTCAGACATTTCAAGAAGGTTGCCGTCCTCATCACACCTAAGCGTGCCATTGGCGCTGGTACCACCATGGCCGTCACTGTAGAACACGTCTTTGGTTTTGTGCTTGGTTTTACGCATCGATTCACGATACCGAAGAGTTAAGCCACTCCAAAACTGGTCAGACGGGCAGTTGTAGCTAACCCATCACATCTCTGGGTCGGACCATGAGCGACCCAAAAGAATCGTTGATTTCCTCGCAAGCCCCGTCGTATGTAAACACTGCGGTACCTACAAGGCGGAGAGGGCCATCTTTGACCCGCCGCACAGGACAAGCAGGAACAGTGGTACAACACTCAAAAACATGGGACGCAACGGCAGCCTCCTACGGGAAGTATTGGGAGGATTTGCCGGGCAGTTCCGGAAGAAAACGACGCACCATATCGCTTGGCGTTTGCCGGACAAAGTCCGTCGCTCGTCAGCGGCTTCGAGAGTTCCTCGAGCGGGAAGGCGTCAACTCAAAGGAGTCGTTCCAGGCAAATACCGCACCCGGAGTTACGTTTCGCCAGCAAGCCGATTGGTGGCTTGTTTCGGTGAAGGCACGCAAGCGTCGTCCGGTAAAGCCAGCGACGATTTCCGGCTGGCGAGACGCACTCAACGCTTGGCTTTTACCGAATCTTGGCGAGAGGTTACTGGCGGACGTTTCAAACAAAGCGGTGCGGGAACTAGTTGAGAAAATGTCGGAGGCAGGACTCTCAGCAAAAACTATCGTGAACTATATCCAAGTGGCGAAGCTCGTCGTCGCGTCGGCAGTCAACGACGAAGGCGAGCTGATTTATCCACGCACATGGAATCACGATTTTATTCAGCTACCAGTCGTCCTCAAGGACAAGCAGCACAGGCCGACCGTGACCGATGCCGATTTGAAGGAAATCCTGTCGAACACCAAGAAGCGAAAGCACGTGATGCTGTTCTCGCTCTTGGCGGCAACGGGACTGAGAATCGGCGAGGCGTTCGCGCTACGTTCGACAGACTTCGGGCCAGATTGCCGTGTGCTCCACGTTCGCCGCAGTATTTGGCGGGGCACCGAGCAAGAACCCAAAACTTCAAACGCGGTGCGGATCGTGGACATACCCGAAGTGTTTGCAAGCGAGCTTCGGGGCTACCTCGCGTCCGCTAACGGGTATCTGTTTGCGACCGCAGACGGGAAACCACTACAGCAGCGAAATGTCCTTCGGATACTTCATGGCGTTAAGAGCGTGGGGTTCCATGCCTTCCGCCGTTTCCGCCTAACATGGCTCAGAAAGAATGGCGTCCCAAAAGACTTGGAACGCTATTGGATGGGACACGCGCCCGAAGAGGTAGGCGACCTGTATTCAAAACTCAAAGACGACGTTTCTTTCCGCCAAGATTGGGCGGAACGCGCCGGACTTGGCTTTGAGTTGGTACACGTTGGTACACAAAACGCGGGCGGAATTAAAGTTGTGAAGGTAGCCTAACCCAATGTATGGCAGGGATTTAAAAGTGGTCGGGGCGAGTGGATTTGAACCACCGACCTCCTGGTCCCGAACCAGGCGCTCTAGCCAGGCTGAGCCACGCCCCGACAAGCGCTTAAACAAAGCCACTTTAAGCGCATCTCAAGGTTATCACAGCTCTCACGGCCTGTGCTAGCGAAGCCCTCGCGCCACTCGCGCCACCTCCCAGCGACTCCATCCCTCTCTCAGAAATAGAATTTCAGGGCGAACTGCACCAGTCGCGGTCCGCGATCCGTGCTCACTTGGCCAAATGTCCCGCTGAATCCCTGATTATCGGGATTCAGAAATTGCACGTGATTGAACGCGTTGAACATTTCCGCGCGGAATTCCAAGCTCTTCGATTCCGTAAGCTTGAAGTGCTTCAGGAACGAAATGTCCCAATTGTTGATGCCGGGACCGTAAATTGCATTTCGCCCCATATCGCCAAACGAGGCGAGTGACCCGGGCTGAACCGTCGTTGTGTTGTAGGTCAAACTGCAATCGAACGAGGATGGATCGAAGTAATAGTTGGCGCTCGTGCCGCCACCGCACGTGGAATTAAAGGACTGCAGCTTGCGCGCATTAAAGGTGTGAATGGGGCCGATGATGTTCACGCGCTCCAGTTGATTGTTCTGTCCACTCGAGCCCGCATTGGAATACAGAGTAAACGGCGTGCCCGACTGGAAAGTAGCGATGGTATTGGCTTGCCAGCCACCCAGAATTACCCGGGCAGCGCGATTACCTTGTAGGCGAGCGCCAATGGGAATTTCCCAACTCCCCGAAAACACAAAGCGGTTACGAACGTCAAAATCTGCCGGCGCTCGATCAAGCCGCGGATCGAAGGGATCAGTATAGGTTGAGGAACGAGCACGGAATCCGGAAGTCAGGTCCATAGTCTTGCCAAAGGTGTACGCGGCGCGGAAGGAGAGGCCCTTCGAAAACCGCCGGTCCACGGTCACCTGCAGTTCATTCGCATCCGAAATCCCGGAACTCGTGTCTGTATAGAGCTGGCCGATATCCTGCAGCGTCGCGCTCGGGTCGGTCGCGCCATTGATGCATCCTGACAACGGGCGCGCGCAATCCGAATTCACAGAGCCGAAATTGATCAATTGCTGCAACTCCACGCTGGGACTCGGCGGATTAAAATCGATGCTGCTGATGAGTTTTCTGCCCAAGCTGCCCACGTAAACGGCTTCAATGGCCGTGTCTCTTGTCAACTGGTACTGGAAACCATAGTTGAAATTTTCAGAGTAGGGCGTGCGGAAGTGTGGGTCAGTGACATAGGCGAAGGAAATCTTAGGCACGAAGAATTCCCCGACGTGACCGCCGGCTCGGAAGGGATACGGATTTGTAATTCCCAGTGGGGTGAAGGGATCGGCAAAGGCATTGTTCGTTGTGGTGAATTGAGAAGTCGTATAAAAGAGGTTGGATATGTCTCCGAACGGAGGTTGACCGCCGAATTGCAGGTTCAACGCGCCGTCTTCGATGTCGTAGAATATCCCGAAGCCTCCGCGCATTACCAGTTTCGCGTTGCCAAGCATGTCCCACGCGAATCCAAAGCGCGGGGCCCAATTGTTCCTGTCGGGATACACGAGAGCTCTGTTGGGCGTGCCCGGATCGCCCGGGTACAGAATTCCCGGCGGCGCGTCGGGAAAAACCTTAGAGTGAGCATCCGGGCCAAAATACCCAAGGACGTTGTTGTGCACGTCATATTGCGGGGTGTTGTATTCGTACCGAAGTCCAAGCACCAGCGTCAGCCGAGGATAAATCTTGAAAGTATCCTGTCCGTACCCGTAATAGGATTGCGTTCGTATGCCGTAGACCGCATTTGATGACTGGTAGTAGTTGTCCGGAAATCCGCCGACAAAGTCCGCGAGGCTCGAGCCTGTAAACGAACCGGAATAGAGTCCAAAGTCAAAACTTCCATTAGTGTAGAAGTCGTAATTGAAATTATCTTGGACCCAATGGATATCTCCACCAAACTTCCACTCATGCCGGCCGTGCGTGTAGGTGACATGGTCCTGCACCTGGTAAACCATGTTGTGCAACGTGGTTGGTCCTTGCGGCGACGGCCCGATGTTGAATCCGGACGTATACACGATGGGCGGAGCCACACCGCTCGGATCATCTGGATTGACATTGGTGAACCCCAAGGCCGAAGGAGGCGTTTTATCGTCAGGAGTGGACTGTAGTGTTGCCGTGCGATTGGCGGAAGCGCGCAGTTCGTTGATCCACAGGGAAGAAAAGCTGTGCGTGTAGGTAAGGCTCAGAACCTGGTCGCGGTAATCCGTGGCAAAACCGGATCCGACCGGCAAATTCCCGCCCGTTGATGCTCCCTTGCCGATGATAAAAGGGTAGGCTTCGCGCACATCGTCGATCAAATATAGTCCTGACAACGTATCACGCGGACTGAAATTGTGATCAACGCGCAGAATACCCTGGTCTTCGTCAATCGCGCTCGTTTCGCTGAATTGATAGCCGTTGTTGGGCCGGTTTGGCAGCGGCAGGTATTTATTCATGTAATTCGCGGAGATAGGATTTACAGGAACTTGATTGAATGGATAGGGATTGCCCGTGATCGGATTGATCAGCTGTTGGCCGTTCGAATTCAGGCAATTTCCGCTGGAGTCAAAGTCGTTCCCGCTCCCCGATGGATTGGGGCAAAGTTCCCCAAAATTCCCTTTGCGCTCGTTCGCGCTCAGCACCGTCAATTGTGGAGACGCCTGTCCTTCCCGCCGCCGTGCCCCCTGATACGCTGCAAAGATAAAAGTTTTGTCGTGAACGATGGGAGCGCCGATGGTGCCGCCAAACACGTTGCGTTGGAAGGGACTACGTTCCGTTAAGAAAAAGTCGCGCGCATTAAAAACGGTATTTCGCAAAAATTCAAACGCCGACCCGTGAATCTGGTTTGTGCCGGACTTCACCACCTGATTGACGATTCCTCCGGAACTCCGGCCAAATTCGGCGTCATAATTATTCGTCAGGATTTTGAACTCTGCGATGGCATCTGGATTCGGACTCACCACGATGTTGTTATCCAGGAAATCCGTGTTGTCCGCCCCATCCACCATGAACGTTAAAGATTCCGAACGTTGGCCGCTCACGTTAAATGGATTTCCCGATCCATCGTCCGGGTCAGGCGTAAATACCCCCGCTTGCAGAAGCCCCAATTGCAAAGTGTCCCGATCCACCAACGGCAAATCCTGAATCCGCCGCGTGTCTTCCACCTTCCCCAGCACCGCTCCGGACGTATCGACTTGTGCCACCTCTGCTGACACCTCGATTGTCTCCGTGTTCTGCCCCACTTCCAGCGTCACGTCCAACCGCCCATTCTGATTCACTTCCAGAACGATGCCGGTCTGCACGTTCTTCTTGAAGCCCGAATGCTCCACGGTCACGGAGTATCTGCCTACCTCCACCAGCGAGAACAGATAGGCGCCATCGCTATCGGTCTTCGACGTCCGACTGACGTTTGTTCCCTGGTTCGTCAGCGTCACTACCGCTCCCGGAACGCTCGACCCTGTCGCGTCCTTCACCACTCCCGTGAGTCTTGCGGTCGCTTGCCCGTGCGCCGTGCTTGCTCCCACAAAAACCAGCATGAGGGCCACAAAACAATATAAAGACGTGCGGCAAAGATGGATTTGCTTCATCAAATTCCTCTTCTATTGGCCGAAATAATTTTTATGAATCCGCAAAAACTGGCTTCGAACTAATGCAAGTGCCCGTGACCCCACCCCTCCTCATCCAAATACACCCTCACTTTGAGACGAAGCGAGCCTCGCCGACCAACAACTATGCACCTTGCATATTAATGGGTGCGATTTTTATGACAGACCAGCGTAGATGTCAAGCAAAGTTCGGCAAATCCTCTGGAGAAGGGAATCGAATTCTTGCCTTCAAAAGAAAGCCAGAAATCCGCATTTCTCCGGCGTGAATAAACGGGGAAATGGCCAATGGGGCGCTGCTTCTCGCCCTCCTCAGGCTTCACCCAGGTGGATCAGCTTCGCCTCGGTGATCGCCGGGTGTTCCCGGATCGGCCCCAGAATCTCTTCTGAAACTTTTCCATCCAATCTCACCAGCGACACCGCTTCCGCACCAACGGTCGCTTCCCGCCGTCCCAGCGCAAACGTGGCGATATTCACCCCGTGCTTCCCCAGGGTCATCCCCACATGCCCGATCACGCCCGGCTTATCGTTATTCCGGAGGTACAACATCGTGCCGTCCAACTGGGCCTCCAGCGCGATGCCGTCAATATTGATCACCCGCGGCGTGCCGTCGTGCAGCACCGTTCCTTCCGCGCTGAATCCCCGCTCCCCGGGCTTCTCCGGCAGAGCCGCCACTTCCAGCGTGTGCGGAAATCCATGCTCTCGCCGGCGCGTTTCTTCCTCCACCGTCAACCCTCTGGCCGCAGCAACCGCCGGAGCGTTCACCACATTCACTTTTCCCGCTAACACCGCATTCAGCAGCCCTGCCAGCACGGCGCTCCGCAACAGGTGTGTCCCCACTTCGGACAACTCGCCCGCATAGCGGATCCTCACCCGCGCCGGCCTTGTTGCCGCCGCTTGCGACACCAGCGACCCCAGTTGCTCCGCTAGCGCCAAGTACGGCCTAACGCGCCGGTACTGTTCCGGCGACAATGCAGGCAAATTCACCGCATTCCGGATCACGCCTTCTACCAGGTAATCTCGCACCTGCACCGCCACTTGGTTTCCCAATTCCTCCTGAGCTTCCGCCGTCGAACCCGCCACGTGCGGCGTACAGATCACATTGGGCAATCCAATCAGGGGCGAATTCTTCGGCGGTTCTTCCGCGAACACGTCTAGCGCCGCGCCCGCCACCTGTCCGCTCTTTAGCGCTGCGGCCAGGTCTGCTTCGTTGATCAGCTCTCCCCGCGCCGCGTTCACGATGCGCACGCCCTTCTTCATCATCCCGATCGATTGCGCGTTGATCATGTTTTGTGTCAACGGGCTCACCGCGGTATGCAATGAGATGAAATCACTCTGCGCGAGCAGTTGTTCCAGCACCACCAGTTCAACTGAATATTCCTTTGCCGCCGCCTCGCTGATGTAGGGATCGAACGCTAGCACGCGCATATCAAACGCGTTCGCCCGCGTTGCCACTTCTCCCCCAATTCGTCCGAGCCCGATCAGGCCCAGCGTTTTACCACGCACTTCCGCCCCGGACGACGATTTCTCCCAGCGCCCTTCGCGCATCGCCGCGTCGAACCTTGGAACCTGCCGCACCAGCGCCAGCAGCAGCGCAAACGTATGTTCGGCTACGCTCACCGAACTCCCTCCCGGCGTGCTCATCACCAGGATCCCGCGCTTTGTGGCTGCGTCCAGATCGATGTTGTCCACGCCCACGCCCGCGCGTCCGACCACGCGCAAGTGCGGCGCCTTGTCCATCAACTCCGGCGTCACCTTCGTGGCGCTCCGCACAATCAATGCGTCCGTGTCCGCAAGTTCCCCCGAGAGCGTCTCCTTTGTGGTCTGCACGATATTCCAGCCCGTCTCTTTCAGCAGTTCCACGCCGCGCTCGCTGATCTTGTCCGCTACAATAACTTTCATCTTTCCTCTTTTCCGGGTAAAAGCCGCCCGTCGTCCCAGCGGTCTCTTCCCAGTATCTGAAAACACTCCAAATTACTGTGCGGTGTCCAGCCTGTCAATCTGCCGGCTCCGTGTCGAAATAAGTCGCGGATAATCCCATTTGCAGATTCTCCATGCTTGCCTCGAATGTAAAAAATTGCGCTGTTACTGCGTGCCTCGATGCACTAATGTGCTGTTGATAGCTCATTTGTAGATTCTTGCCGCTCGCTTCAGTCTGCAATCGCAAGAGCGGCCTCTTGAACAAGTCGCCCCACCCATCGGGCCCTTGAAGGAAATGTATGAAGGTACTCGGTCTGCAATTCGTGTTGTTGCTTTTGGCGTTTGCTTTACGGCTGGGCAGCAGTGTTCCCGATGGCTACCAGGGCAAGCCCTTTGAAGATTCCGCTCATACGACCGGTCCGCAGACGATACCCGGCCGCTTACAAGCGGCACTCTACGACATGGGCGGGGAAGGAGTTGCCTATCACGATGTGGATCCGATCAATCACGGGAGCGGGGAATTAAATTACAAGCCGGAGCACTGTGAGGAGGGCGTGCCGGTTTACATCTGTCACTTTCGAGAAGGCGAAGGTGTGGACATCTCCTACGTGAAAAAACTAGCCGATCTGAATCACCCGAACATGGTCGCGCCGGAATGGCGGCAGTTGTACATTGGCTGGACCGAAGACGGCGAGTGGACCAACTATACTGTGGAAGTGAAGCGCGCAGGTAGATACAGAATCGTGGCTCTGTATTCGAACCTCTCGCAAACGATTCAGTTCTCTCTGAACAACCAGTCCGCAGCCGATTGCAAGCTTCCCGTCGATAGCTCCAAGGATTTCCCTCTCCAGAACTATCCCGATTGGATCGTCTGGCACATTTGGAACAAAGCCGATTGTGGGGAAATCAATTTTCCTCAGAAAGGGCGCCAACTCCTGACGTTGCACTACAAAAAGGGCAACAATCTTGCCTACTTTGACTTCCTCCCCGTGGACGAAAATCCCAACGGCGCGCCACTTCACTCTACCGCGAATGAATAAAACGCAAATCCCGCAGTCTCTTCTCAGGAACAGATATGCTTTTGTAATCCGCCATTTAAATCGTCGCCGCGTATGATTAAGAAAAGCGATACCTGCGGAGGAGCAAATGCGCCCAATCGCGTTGTGGTTTCTGCTGGCGGTTTCTCTTTCTCAGTGTGGCTTCGGCATCACTGCCGCCGCGCAAGACACCTCAAATCAATTGCGTGTGGAAGAAGAAAAGGCGCGCTTTCACCTGCTTCCTCATCCGGTTCTGGAATTGCCCTTCGTCAATTCCACGCAAAATCCAATTTCGGGAAAATTCACGCTGTCCCTACGCAATTATGAGGACGATAAGATCGCGGCTGCGATCTCGGGAACCTTTGCGGAGTCGCCCGGAGAGACAATTGAAAAGATCGATTGGCCTGTGAATCGCTTACCGAGTAACACTCCCTGGGATCTGAGTTGCTTCCGCTTGGAATATTCTTTTGAACCTGACCCGCAAGCGAGCACAGCAGCGGTGCGCGGAATCCTCCAACTTGGCCAAATCATTTCCGATGGATTCGGGATCACTGTTGCCGCAGCCAAGGCGGTCCTCCCGGGCAGCAAATACCCTGTCCGCATTCACGTTGAAAATCCATTGAACCACCTGCCTTATCCGTACATCTCCGTCGATCTGGTGCTGGAGCTCGGCAACGACGAAGACACCGACATCAAGCGAAGAATCAAAACCGATGCCAGAGGAAATGCCATCGTAACTTTCGACTTGCCCAGGAATCCGGCTGATCCGAACGGACAAATTACCGCTACCGTCACTCGTGGGCCTTTCAGCCAGGATGTCATTCTGGAGTTTCAATTTCCAGACAAGCCAGCTCCGGGGCTCACCATCACGACCGATAAGCCGCTGTATCAGCCAGGCCAAACCGTTCATATGCGCTTGCTGACTATGAATTCGGACAAGCATGCCATGGCCGGTGCGAAGTTGAATCTCACGATTGAAGATGAATCCGGCAGCGAACAGTTCCATGAAAAACTGACCACCTCCCGTTTTGGCATCGCCTCCTCCGACTGGGAAATTCCCCAAAAAATACAACTCGGCAACTACACAATCACTGCCAATTTTGATTCCTCCGAAAACAACTACTGGACGCAGCGCCACAGCGAATTTCGCATCAGCCGTTATGAACTCCCGACCTTCACTGTCAAAGTCGACCCTGATCGCACCTACTATCTCCCTGGCAGCAAAGCTATCCTTGACGTCCATGCTGATTATCTGTTTGGCAAGCCGGTGCAGCACGGCAAAGTCAGAATCGTCAGGCAGGAAAATCGCCACTGGGATTTCGCGACTCAAAAATGGCAAGTCGAAGAATCCGCCCCCGTCGAGGGGGAACTTGCAAACGACGGCCATTTCAAAGGCGTCATCGACCTTGCGGAGGACTTCAAATCCCTGAAAGAGGACAATTCCGACCGGTTCGAAGATCTCACCCTGGCCGCGTATTTATCCGACGCATCTACCGGCCGCACAGAGCAGCGTAGGTTTAAAATCCGCATCACCCTCCAACCGATTCATCTCTATGTGCTGGAATCGGATCGCGCCTATCGCAATCAGCCCTTTCGTTTATACCTCACCAGTTCCTATGCCGACGGCACGCCTGCCTCGGCAACAGGGGAGGTTTACGCAGCCCAGCCAACGAATGACGAAAAATCAGAGAATGGCTTCGATCTCAATCACCGCCGCCAAATCGGCACTTTCCACACCAATCGCTACGGCGCCGGCCGTGTCGAACTTTCTCCCTTGATCGAAGAGGATCTCCGCGTTCCGAGTTGGTACCCGCACCGCCAGGGTTATTTTTATTACTATGACGAGGCTGCTTCCAACGAACCCACCGAGCGTTCTGCGTGGCTGGTTGTCGAAGCTTCCAATGCGAAGGGATTGCGCGGCGAATATGATCAAGAGCTCACCGTTCAACCGAAGGAAGACTTCCTCCATGTCCAAGCCGACCACACGCTTTACCACCCTGGCGATTCCATCCAGGTCACGCTGAACTCCAGCGTCAAAAATATAGATGCTGTGCTGAATGTCTGGGGAGGGGGCGGACTCCTTTCTTCGCAACCTGTTTCTCTGACGCGCGGGAAGGCAACCGCTACGGTTCCATTCGACCCGCGTTTCCTTGGCGATATTTTTCTGACCGCTTCCACCATGCTTCCCGGCAGCGACGCGGACAAAGCTCTCGCGGGATGGACACAGGTTCTTTACCCAGCCCGAAAAGAACTCGACGTAAAAGTAAAAATGCCGCAGACGACCTTCAAGCCCGGCGAAGACGTTTCGGCCGACGTTCATGTTATGACTCCCGAAGGCCATTCCGCGGAAAGCGCGCTGGGGCTGCTGGTGTATGACCGTGCCGTCGCCGAGCGTGTGCGCAGCGACGAAGAGTTTGGCCGGGGGCGCGATTATGGATACTCGATCTTTGATTATTTCAGCGAGAACTACCAACGCAGCATTGGCGGCGTCAGTTATCGCGATTTGCTGGATATGGATGCGAACAGGCCCTTCGCCGACGGCCTCGATCTTGTCGCCGAAGCCCTCATGCGCACGGGTTCCGGCCTGTGGATGCCCGATGAATCGCTGGAAGGTGGTGGATGGGACGCCGATGATGCTTCAGGAACTTTTGCGAAATGGCTGCAGATCAAGCTTGGGCGGCCTAGGAAAGCTCTGGATGACTGGTACAAAACAACCGGCGAATATCCAAGTGATGAAGCCACGGTGCGCGCGGCGCTCCACGCGGAGGGCATCGATTTCGATCAGCTCCTCGATCCTTGGGGCAATCCCTTCCGCGTCAAGCTTTCCTACAAGCATTCGAACGAGGTTCTCGACCTTGTCAGCAGCGGCGTCGACAAGAAGCCCGGCACCGGCGACGATTTCGTCGTCGCCTCTTTCCATTGGCCCTACTTTCGCAAGATCGGAACACAAATTGACCGCGCCTCCAACCAATATTTCTCGGCCACCGGAAGATACATCCGCGATTTCGCCACTCTGAAAGAACAGTTAAGAAAGCTGGACATCGACTTGGACACTCTCCGCGATCCCTGGGGCCAGGAATATTCCTTCACTTTCGATATATCGGGTGCGTATTTCCGTATCCTGGTCCTGAGCGCCGGCAAAGATGGCATCTTTGATAGCAAGGCCACTCCGTCTTGGGACGACGTGGCAGTGTGGACCTCCCAGATCCACTACTTTATTACGGAGAGCGCGGCTCTCAATTCCGCCATCGCCGATAACTTCAGCGCCACCAAGTCGTTCCCTCAGAATGCAGAACAACTCAAACCCATTCTCGCCATGGCTAGACTGGACCCTCCCCAGCTCCTCGATCCTTGGGGGCATCCTTATCACTTCACCTTCAGCGTGCAAAGCCGCTACGGCGATCGATTCACCATGCAGGACGTCCGCGCCTATTCCGATCCTTCCGCCCAAAGTAAAAAAATGACGGAAGACATTCCCGTCACGCAACAGGTAGCCTACCTCAACGTCCTCAGCAACGGGCCACAGAACGATCCGAATCAGGCTTTTTCCGTGGCCCAATTCAGCCGCGTTTTCGCCGAGCAAACCAGCAAGGACAAACAGCCGGTTGCCACTGGAAAGCAGAAACCTCTAGCCGGCAATACCGGCGGCATCTATGGGGTGGTCTCAGACCCGACGGGTGCCTCGATTCCCGATGCCGAGATCAGCGCAGCTTCTCTGGACACCGGCCAAATCTATACGACGAAGGCGGATTACGCGGGTGCCTACGCCATCACCAATCTCCCCGCAGGCTTTTACCAACTCGAGTGTAATTCTACGGGCTTCAGGCGCAGCGTTGTTCAGCGCGTCCCCGTGGAACTTGGCTTCTCGACAAAGGTAGATTTCGCGCTCAGCGTTGGCTCTGTCTCCGAGACCGTAGAAGTGTCTGCCGGACCTGCGCAAACTGTGCAGACAGAATCGGCGATGGTAAGCACCGTTTCTGGTCGGATTGCTTCCACCGAACAGGAAAAGCCTCTCTCCACTCCCCGCCTCCGTAAATATTTTCCAGAAACCTTAGTCTGGCGCCCGGAGGTCATCACCGATAAACACGGCCATGCCCACATCAACTTCCCCATGGCCGACAACATCACCTCCTGGAAAATGTCTGTCCTGGCATCGAACGAAGCTGGCCAGGTGGGTATCGCAGAAAAGGAGTTGCGTAGTTTTCAATCCTTCTTTCTCGAAAACGATCCCCCAAAAATCCTCACCGAAGGCGATCAGATCAGTTTGCCAATCGTTTTGCGAAACTACACGGCCGACCCGCAGATCGTCTCCACGGAATTGCAGCCTGCCCCCTGGTTCACGATTCTGTCGGCGGCCAAGCAAACCCTTACCGTTCCCTCCAATGGAGACGCTACCTCTGTCTTCACCTTCCGCACTGACCACGCCATCCGCGGCGCAAAACAGCGCGTGACCGCACGAAACACCGCGGCGGGCGACGCCGTTGAACGCGAAATTACCGTTCACCCCAATGGCCAGGAAATCTCCTTCACCTCCAGCCGCATTCTCGCCGGTCCGCAAAATTCCCTCGACGTACAAATCCCCGATAACGTCATTCCTGGCTCAACTGACGCCGAAATCCGCATCTATCCGAACCTGCTCGCCCACGTTCTGGATGCCATGAATGGAATCGGCAAACTTCCCGCCGGCTGCGCCGAGCAAATCACTTCCACATCCTACATAAGTCTGATGGCTCTCCAGCTTCTTCAGAAAGGCGTACAAGATAAGCCAGACGCGGCGAATCCGCGTTCCGCTCTTGCGGCAGAAGCCAGAACTGCTTTGCAGGGAGGTTACGACCAGCTGATCGGCTTGCAAAATGGCGATGGCGGCTTCAAGTATTGGAAGGACATGCCTTCAAACGTTGCCCTCACCGCGTACGTTCTCCGATTTTTGAATTCCGCAGCGGCGTTCATCGAAGTCGATGGCGCAATTCGGAATAGAGCCCGCGACTATCTCGTTGCACGACAAGCCAAATCGGGAGCTTGGACTTCCTATCGCTGGGATCTCGAAAAAGAAGCGGACGATCCAAATCTGACGGCTTACGTTGCCCGCGCCTTGGCGGGCACCAAACCGGATCCTATTACAAAAGATCCTGAAAAACAGAAGCAAGCCCAGGCCGCATTGAAATCTTCCCTCGACTTCCTGGAAGCGCGCATCGATTCCTGGAGCGACCCCTATCTCGCGGGAAATTATGCCATCGTCGCGGTAGAAAGCGGCCGTCCAGACCACATCGAAAATGCCGAAGCTGTTCTCCGGCGCCTTGCGCATCGAGAAGGGGACACGACTTACTGGAATCTCGAGTCCAATACTTCTCCATTCTACGGTTGGGGATTTGCCGGCCGGTTGGAGACAACGGCGCTCGCCGTGAAGGCTCTTTCCGAACTACAGGCCATGCGGCCCGAGCAAGATATTTCCGATCTTGCGAGCCGCGGGCTTCAGTATCTCCTCACTCACAAAGATCGCTATGCCATGTGGTATTCCACGCAAGCCACCCAAAACGTATTGGAGGCGATGATTGCCGCCCTACCACCCGCTGCGGAGAACGTTGGCGTTTCCGAAGCCACTCTGAAAATCAATGGCCGCGCAGTCCGCTCCGTCGCGCTTCCCAATCCGCAAGATGCTGTCGGCCCGCTGACCATTGCTTTGCCCGGTGATCTAGTGAAAGGCGCCAACAAAATAGAAATTGCCCGCTCCGGCAATTTGTCGGCGGTGAACGCAAGTGTAGTCACAAGCTATTACATTTCTTGGGCTGACTCCGAAGCAGCGAACACCGAGGCGTTCAAGACTGGGGAAACCCGCGCTCTGCGATTCAAGGTTCACTACGATCGCACGGACCCTAAGTTGGGCGATCTGGTTCTTTGCAACGTCGAAGCCGAGCGCATCGGTTTTCGTGGCTACGGCATGATGCTCGCTGAAGTGGGACTTTCCCCCGGCGCGGAAGTGGATCGCGCCTCCCTGGAAAAAGCGAAAGAGGCTCCAGGAGTTTTTGGCTACGAAGTTCAACCCGACAGAGTGGTCTTCTATCTCTGGCCAACCGCCGGCGGCACCACCTTTTCGTTCGCTTTCCGCTCGCGCTATCGCATCGAAGCCATGACCGCCGCGTCCGTTGTCTACGACTACTACAACCCCGAAGCCAAAGCCACCGTCGCCCCGATTCGCTTCACCGTTCACTAACCCGCATTTCTCACGAATTCTGCTCTCGTGACCGCTCGCTCCAGCTGCCATCCTGAGAAGCGCTTTTCGCGACTATGGATCTCAACGTCACCCCGCAGCTTTGCCGCGCCTCGACCACCGCCCCAGGCGATACTCATTCGCCTGCGCCGTAATCGTGTCGCGAATCTTCACCCTCACATCGCCGTTCGCATCGCAGGTGTACTCCTCTTCCACCCATAGATCCTGCGCGCCCTCGTAACGCCGCACCGTTTCCCCTGCGAGGTTCGCGGATTCACCAAGTTTGGGATCGAAGGCCACGCGAATCTCATCCCAATTGCTGATCTCTCCCTCGGGCTGATTGTCGGTGCCCAGTTGCGCGCATTCCAGATAGCGAAAGTAGCCGATATTGTGCGCCGGCCGGTAAGACCGCACGATTCGCAGCGGAGCCTCTCCCCTCGACGGTAGCCGCAGCCCTCGCGGGAAGATCACGTCGAATACAACGTTTTGCCCCTCGTCCGCCTCTCGCCACACTCCAAAGTGCTTCGTGAATTGGTCGCGAATCCGCCGCCCTTCGTGCCCTTCCGCGCTGATCGCGAGTCCGATCGCCGTGGCCGAACGCATGTAGGCGGAGCGTCGTACTTTGCGCCCGAATGTCTCGCGCAGCACTCGTGCGACCGGAGGCAGTTCCGATCCTCCCCCCGTCAAATACAATGTCTCAATAGTGTGCTCCGGGTGGGCAGCCAGCAGCTCTTCCACGACTTTACGTGACGCTTCCACCAAGGGCCGGCACTGTTCGTAGAACGCGTCTACCCCGATTGAGACTTCCCCCCACTCTTTTCGCACCCGCCCCAGATCGACCGTGAGTCTTCGGCTGTTG
Source organism: Candidatus Acidiferrales bacterium (assembly GCA_963709675.1). GTDB lineage: Bacteria > Acidobacteriota > Terriglobia > Acidiferrales > UBA7541 > Acidiferrum. The sequence continues at coordinate 480,494 of CAVPWW010000004.1, read as the reverse complement.
GTATTGAGTGATTCCTTCTTTTCACGGCACTCATCGAACAGCAGATACCATTCTGCCGGTGTTAGCGATTCCTCTTTTGCCTGTGGTCTCCCGGTTCTTGCCAGCACCAGCCGCGCCAGTATCTCGTCGAAATCGTCGCCGCCCAGATCCGGAATCCCGTCCGATGCAATCACGGAATGCTCCGTCTCTCCTAACGCCACCAGTGACACATCGAAGGTTCCGCCGCCCAGATCGTAAACAAGCAATCCGCCTTTTGCTTGATGCTTGCGGTCGCTGCTGCTACGGTAAGCGAACTCAACTGCGGCGGCCGACGGCTCGTTCAGCAGGCCAAGCACATCGAAGCCTGCCGCGCGCGCCGCCTCCTGCGTCAGAAATCGCTGGTTGCTATTTGCATTTGCCGGCACACCAAGCACCAGTTGCAGCTTTTCGTTTTTGCCGGCTCCCAAAGTCGATTTGTCCATCAGGTCGCGGCGCAATGCCGTCATCATTTCGGTGATGGCTTGGGACAGGGGGAGCCGCTGGCCCGCAATCTCAATCTCACTCTGCGGGCCCGCGTTCTTCAGCCACCGTTTCAGCGAGCGCACAATGGTCCAACCGGTTTCACCTTGGTGTTGCATCGCCTCCCAACCATATGCTCGCTTGTCCCCACACACCCCCAGCAGGGAAGGGAACCAGTCCCTTACCTGTCCATCAGCCGCTTCGAAATTCACCAGTGGGTAGTTGCCCCGGTCCACCGCAGCGACTACGACTCGCGTAGTTCCAAAATCGATTCCAATTTTCACAGCACTCTCATTCTACGGTGCCGCGTCTCTCCGGCCAAGTGCTCGATTCTCTGTGGGCTTTGACCAATCACTAGGAATGTTTCAGAATCAGTTTATGCCCGCTCATTGCAAGCATCCTGTTCAAGCTCGCAATCCAAAGTTTTTGTTCTTTATCGTATTGGTCTTCACTTGCGCAAGCGTCCTCGCACCGACCGCTTTGTCCCAATCCGTCGCTAACACTCGTAGCTCCATTTCAGATTCCGCTCCTGCCGCAAAGCCCGATTACGTTGTCATCAAGCCTGTCGTGAATATGTATGGCAAACCCACCCGCGACTCGGATGTCGTCTCCCAGGTAATCTACGCCGCCAACGTAACGCGCGTGAAGTCCAAGTGGCATTGGGTCTATATCAAATCGGACGATGGGTATAACGGTTGGGTGCAATCGGCCAGCCTCCAAAAACTCAAGGGTCAGCCGTACGCCGCATCAGGCTCCGCTGTTCGTGTGGCGCAACTCAGCGCCAACATCTACCGCGAGCCGGATGTCACCAAGCACGCCCCTCTCCTCACCATCCCTTGGAACAGCCGTCTGGAGGCCCTACCAGACAAAGTAGGCGAAAGCGATCGCTGGCTGAAGGTTCAACTCCCCGATGGTACGCAGGGTTTCGTCCAGAATGGCGATGTCACCTCTGATTTTGCACCCTTAACGGTGGACCAGATGATCGCCGTGGCCAAAAAATTTCTCGGGGTCACCTACACCTGGGGAGGCTCCTCGGATTACGGCTTTGATTGCTCCGGCTTCACGCAGATGTTGATGCGCCAGCGCGGGATCATCATGCCCCGCGACGCTGACCTGCAGGCGGCTTGGAGCGGTGTCACCCCCGTCGACCGCAAGGATCTGCAGCCTGGCGACCTGCTCTTCTTCGGAGATGGCCCTGACCATATCACCCACACCGGTATGTATATTGGGAACGGTCAGTTCATTCACGATACCACTCACGCGCATCCCGGAGTGCAAATCAGCGTATTGGATGACCAGCCATGGACCAAGCTGCTGGTTGCCGCCAGGAGACCAAAATCATGAACCGCCGCGATTGGCTGAAAATTACCACTGCCACCGGAATCGCAGCTGCCTTTCCTTCCTCCCCTATCGTCGCGTCAACGAATGCTGCTGATAACCAACAGTCTTCCGACGTCAACGTCGATCTAAAGCGCCTCAACTTGCAGCACACCTGGACCACCACCATGTCCTCCAGCACCTACCGGGACACGGTGAATGTTCGCTACGCCCGTGCGGGCCTGACTGGCTACGGCGAGGGCGCTCCTATCGTTCGCTATAAGGAATTTCCCGCCGAGGCCAAGCAAGCCATCGAAGCCAACCTTGATCGCATCGCTGCCGGCGATCCAGCATTTTTTACCGGCTTCCTCGCGGACATCCGCAAGCACCTCGGTGAGCATCAACGCGCAGCCATGGCCGCTGTCGATATTGCCGTTGTCGACTGGGTTTGCAAACACTTGAATATTCCCCTCTATGAATACTTTGGTCTTAACCCTGCTTCTACGCCCGTCACAACTTTTTCCATCGGTATCGACACCCCCGAAATCACCCGGCAGAAAACTCTCGAAGCCGCTGACTACCCCGTTCTGAAAGTCAAAGTTGGCCTTAAAACCGATGAAGACAGCATCAGCGCGATTCGCAGCGTCACCAAGAAACCGCTTCGCGTCGACGCCAATGAAGGTTGGACCGATAAGGAAGAAGCCATCCGCAAAATCAATTGGCTGGAAACGCAAGGCGTCGAATTCATCGAGCAGCCCATGCCCGCTCACATGTTTGAAGAGACCAAATACGTCCGCAGCAAAGTCCATCTTCCGATCATGGCTGACGAGGCCTGCACCGACGCCGCTTCCATCCCTAAATTGAAAGAAGCCTACGACGGTATCAACGTCAAGCTGGATAAATCCGGAGGCATCCTCGAAGCCCACCGCTGGATTTCCATCGCCCGCGCCATGGACATGAAAGTCATGCTGGGCTGTATGATCTCGAGTTCATGTTCTTGCACCGCGGCCGCTCATCTTTCTCCGCTTGTGGACTATGCGGACCTCGATGGCTTTCTGCTCATCAGCAACGATCCGTTTTCCGGCGTCATCGTCGAAAAGGGCAAGCTAATCCTGCCCACCGGTCCCGGCCTGGGCCTGAAGCTTCGCAGTTAGCTCAATTCCACGCCAACCCCTTGCTGTCATCTCAGCGCACATTCCTCTTGTTGTCATACTGAGGAGCGCCGTTTGCGACGAAGGATTTCAATGTAATCCCTCACGCAAGATCGCGTTTGTAGAGGGCGCCTTCTGCAGCGGCCCGCTCTCGCCTTAGTGCGCACCACGCTCGGACACGATTCGTCCGTACGTCGATGACCGGGCTACCCGGTCAAAATATTCGTATGCGACCCCGGCAATTTTCGCGATGGCATCGTCTCCATCGCGCTCGCGCTTCAGATACGCGGTCATCACCACGATCACAAAGGGACGGTTTGGTGCGAAGACAATGCCCAAGTCGTTGCGGACTCCCTCAAGTTCTCCCGGCTTGTTCGCGCACACCACGTCTTCAGGAATGTAACGTGGAATGTCACTCGCCTTCGGAGTTCCCAACACCTTGAAAAAGTCCTCAGTCAGTGCCTTGTTCAGCACCTTCTTCTGATAAAGAGCGGCCAGCAGCGCCATCATTTCGCCTGGCGTGGAAATATTCTCGCGTCCCTCTTGCGCTGCCCTTACGTCCATCATCTTCCGTTGCAGCCGCGTCAGATGCAGCCCCAGCGAATCCAACATCGCGTTCACGTTCTGCATTCCCAGGCGGTCGATCAGCACGTTTGTCGCGCTGTTATCGCTCACCGCCACCATAAATGTTGCCAGGTCGCGATTGGTTACCCGCGTCACTCCCGGTGTAAGCCCGCCCATGATCGCGCTCCCGTCCACAAGGTCATGTGCATCCACGGTGTACGGATCGCTAAGCTTTGCCTCGCCGTTGGCTCCAGCTTCACTCTGCTGTTCCTGCCGGTACAACTCGGCCAGAATCGCTACCTTAATCGACGATGCTGTCGCAAACACGTTGTTCGAGTTCTGCAAAAAGACTCGCCCGTCCGTCAGGTCCAGGATCGCCACGCCCATGGTTCCGTCGAGCTCCTGGTTCACTTGTTGGACGGTGGCTTCAAGCTTTTGCCACAACAAATCGCTCTGTGTTGCTTTGCCGGCAGCGCTTCCCGGACCCACATGCGACTCACCTGTGGTTTGCGCCAGTGTCGTCCCGCCCGCTAAGCCCAACCAGAAAGCCATGAACACAAACAGAACCGTTCGCATCATCAACCATCCTAATTTGGGCAGCCTATTTCTCGGCTACCTTCGACAGATTGAAACCGTCAACCACAATCCGCGGGCGTTCCCCCCGCGTGTCCGCATCTTCCACTTCGCTACGAATCATCCGCTTTTCTCCGGGCATCAGCCCCACATAATTGTCACTGTAAATCGCAGGCAGGATACGGTCTCCGCTTTTTTCCCGTACCGCCTTCAGGCGGACCAGGAGCGCAGGCGTCTTCGAAGCATTGCTCAGTTCCGTAGTCAATAACCACACTTTGCCTTTTTTTTCGGCGCGTGTCACTGCGGACAAGTCGGCCTTGGCCAGGCTACGAAGCGCCTGAAAGTTATCTGCTTTCAGCCCGCGCCAATAGAAATTCTCAGACAAAGTCTCGCCATTCCGCGTTAGCTTCAGCCGGAGGAAATGCACCGCGGTTAAACTCGCCGGGAACTCCATCTTGATTGGAGCGACCACACTGTCTTCCCGGCTATCCACCGTAACCGACTTCCCCCACTGCTTCGAGCCATCCATGTTTATCACTTCCGCCCTTGCAGTCAGCCCGGTCAAGTTGCCCGCGCTGTAATTCACCACTTCAACCGTATCGTTCGTGGGGTTCCACTGGATGTGCAGTGGCTCCGAACCTTTCTTGGAACCAAAATAGCCCGCGGTGGGCTCGAGATAGTAGTCATACGTCTGCCACACAAAATCCGGCCATGCCGGGTGGCTCATCCAGAGCAGCACCCCCATGCGGTTCTTACTCTGAGCCTCGAACATGGCGCGATAGCCGTCATAGTTTTCAAACTGAGCGAGTTCCACCCAGTCGCGGGCACTATCCGCTGGCCCGTAGCTGTTCTCGATCAATTCGCGATAGGAAGAAAAATTCTGCGCGCCGGTCAGTGTAAAGTCGTGCATTCCCCAGTCATCATTTTGCGGCCACAGGTCTTCCGCGGGCATCATTTGCTGCAAACTGTCCATCGTCACGATATTCGGCATTCCTAGTTCGCTGTGGAGTTTGGGAGTTGCGCGCTCCTCGAAATAAAATTTCGTTGGCATCGCGTGATACGGCCCGCCTCCGCTCACCACGCCAAAAGACGATCCGGGAATATAGTGCAAGCCTAGCTTCATCCGAGCGATTAGGTCGACTAGGCCGTCTTCCAAAGCCTTCGGTGGGTCGCCTTCGTTACGCCCGCAAAACAATCCGACGGAAGGATGATTGCGAATCCGCTCGACAAAATCTGTCGCATTTTTCAGGAAAAGTTCATCGTCATCCGGATCGGGCCCGTCATAAGGGTTCGCCAGCCAGAAGTCCTGCCACACCACGATGCCGTACTTGTCGCACGCCTCGTAGAAAGCATCGTCGCCGGTTTGCCCCACCCAGTTGCGAATCATCGTGAAGTTCATCTCTTTGTGGTAACGCAGGGCGGCATCGTACTCGCGCGCCCGGTAGCGCAGCATGGATTCCGGAAAGCCCCAGTTCCCGCCACGCGCGATGAACCGGCGTCCATTGATGTAAATCTTCAGCGCTCCGCCTTCTTCCGCGTAAGTAAACTGTCTTACTCCGGCGCGGAAAGACGCCGTGTCAGAAACAGTGTGGTGCTCCGCCTCGAATGACAGATTCACCTTATACAAATTCTGTTCTCCATAACCCGCCGGCCACCAGAGCTTCGGATTCTGCAGATGCAATCCAGGCGTGTTGGACGGATTGAGTTTCACCGTCAATTCCGAACTCGCCGGCACCCTAACCTTTGTCTCAAAGCGAACATCACCTAACTCCCCGCGCAAAGTTCCCGCCATTTCTTTCTCTTCATGGTTGCGCAGCGTCAACTCAACATTCACATCGGCGCTGCTCACCTCCGGCAGCGGAAGAGTCGTGCTTACAAATGGCTTTTCGATCGTCACTGGCCCGCTGGTGCTCAGGTAAACATCTGCCCAGATGCCGGTGTTGCGTCCGCGAATCGTGGGAATCCAGTCCCAGCCGATCGACGCGTGATACGTGGGATTGTCCGCTCCAAGTGCTCCTCCATTTGCGTCGGTCTCAGCCATCGTTTTCTCTTTTACGCTTCCTGGTGTCGCGTTCTTGATCACCAGCACCGCAAGCGCGTTAGCCACTCCCGGCTTGATCAAACGAGTCACGTCGAACCTTCCACGCATGAAGCCGCCTTCGATCCTGCCGATTTTCTGCCCGTTGAAGAACACCTCGGCTTTCCAATTGATTCCATCGAAGTTGAGCCACACATGTCGGCCTGCTGCGGGGCGTGGTACCACGAATTCGTTGCGGTACCAGAAATTCGCGTAAAAGAACGAGTCGGAAATCATCAACTGGTTGCGCCCGTAATTAGGGTCAGGAACCGCTCCGTCATCCAGATAACTGGACACCACCGTCCCCGGCACGGTCGCCGGTAACCACTCGTTCGCGGCAAAGCCTGCCTTTGAAATTGCCCCTCCGTCCGCTGTGACGAGAGAATCGCGCTGGATTCGCCACTCCCCTCGTACCAGATCCATCCGCTGATCTTTCTTCGCCTCCGGCGCCGCTTGCGCCCGCGGCACAACTCCTCCGCGTCCGTAAACTTCCAATTCGCTCAGCACATAGCCATTGGGCATCACCGCTCGGGTCATCAGGAGACGGACGTAACGTCCGCGCTCAGTCTGCTTCAGTTTGTATTCGTCTTTCGCACCCCCGGTGCTGGAAATCGTCTGGATTGTCCGCCAAGTTTTCGCGTCATCGGAAATCTGGATGGCTCCTTCAGCAGCCCGCTCAATCCAATACAACACCACACGCTCCAGATTGCATTCCGCCCCCAGGTCCACATAGACCCACTCCTCCCCATTCCCCGCGCTCTTCCACGCGCTCGTAAAGTCGTACGGTCCACCCACATTGAGCTGTTTGTCCCCGTCGAAAAGCGCCACCTCCGCCACTTGCCACCGCACCACGTTCGCGGCGTCAAGCTGCACGCGATAGAAGCGTCTGCGCGACGCGGATGAAAAGCCGATCGTTGTTTTGATCTCTCTCGCGAAAGGCCACTTTGTCTCCGGCTGACCTGGCGATCCGCTTGTCCGCCCAAGTTCTGTCCATGTCTTCCCGTCATCAGAACCCAGCACAACGCACGTCCATGGCTTGGATTCCTCCGAGGACGCCCACGCGCGCGCAAACACCTCCACGCGGTTCACTTCGAGCGGTGTATCGCTTCCCTCCACTTCCAACTGCACCCAGCCGCTCGGTCCAGCCAACTCCACGCCCGTGATGGGATTGTGATCGATCAGATGCTCGCGCTCATTGCGTGCCAACACTCCCTTCAGGCTAGACGAGACCGACACCCATTGCGGCATCCTCGTATCGCGAACTCCGTCGGTCACCAATTGCGCTGTGAGGTTGTAATCGTAACTGCTCGATGCATAAGCCGGTCGATTCAAAGCCAAATTGCGATAATTCCCTGTCTCCGGCACCACAACCGCGCCGTTGTAAGCCCTCGGCTCCCCTGGATAATTTCCGACCCCTCGCGTCTGCTCCTGAGCATTCAGAATCGACAATGCAAATAAAAGGAACAACGCTAAAATAACCAGTTTCATAAAATTTCCTGCGTGCATCTTAGCATTGAACTACGAACGCGCGTCGGCGCCCAGTTAGAGAAAATGCTCCCTGCGCCTCGCCGTGAGCCGTGTGATAAAGTTGCCTCATCTATGTCACGCACACACGCGTCTTCAGCGTTGCGAAATGCGTTCCAGAATAAACTCGCCCTATCCGCGATTCCTCTCTTCGCCATTTTGCTCCTTCCGCTCGCCGCCCCTGCTCAGCTGCGCGTCGTGCAACAGCGCACAGCGAGTGGCGTCTTGGAAGGTGTCATCAGCCCGGACGGAAAGGTCCGCAACTTCAAGGGCATTCCCTATGCCGCCCCACCCGTCGGTCCTCTGCGCTGGAAACCGCCGCAACCCGTTGCCCCTTGGACCGGAGTGCGCAAAGCCTCCGAGTATGGTCCGCGCTGCATGCAAACTCGCGTCTTCTCCGACATGGTTTTCAACGACGCAGGCCCCAGCGAAGATTGTCTCTATTTGAATTTGTGGATGCCGGTGCTCCGCTCCAAGCAGCGGCTTGCGGTCATGGTCTGGATCTACGGTGGCGGTTTCGAGGCTGGATCTACTTCGGAGCCGCGCCAGGATGCGGGCAATCTCAGCAAAAAAGGCGTGCTCGTTGTCTCCATGAATTACCGCCTCGGCATTTTTGGATTTTTTTCTCATCCCGATCTCGCCGGGGAATCCGGCCACGACGCTTCCGGAAACTATGGCCTCCTCGATCAACTCGCCGCACTCCGGTGGGTCCGCGACAACATTGCCATGTTTGGCGGCGATCCCACCAACGTCACGATTTTCGGTGAATCCGCAGGTTCCGCCTCTGTCAGCGCGCTAATGGCTTCGCCCCTCGCCAAGGGACTTTTCTCTCGTGCCATTGGCGAGAGCGGCGCTATCTTCGGTTCATCCCGCGATGCAAAGCCCCGCGCAGAAACCGAAAAAATCGATGTCGAATTTGCCAAATCCGCGCTTGGCACGGATTCCCTTGAAGCGCTCCGTTCCAAACCTGCTGGCGAGCTCCTCCAAGCCGCTTCAAAAGAGGGCGCGCCCCGATTTGGACCCAATATCGACGGATACTTCCTTCCAGAAAGTGTGCAAGCGATTTTTGCTGCAGGGAAGCAAAGTCACGTGCCGCTTCTCGCCGGCTGGAACTTGGACGAAGGTGACTATGAATCGATCTTCGACAAGGAGGATCCAACTCCGGAGAACTTCGCCGCACGAGTTCGCGTGCTCTACGGCACCAATGCCGACACCATCCTGAAACTTTATCCCGCGAAGACTGTGGCCGAAGCCAAGCGCTCCGCGCAGGATCTTGCGGGCGACCGTTTCACCGCTTTCAACACATGGAAGTGGCTCGACATGCAACTCAAAACGGGTGAGTCTCCCGTTTACCGCTATCGCTTCGACGAAACTCTTCCTCTTCCCCCAGGCTCGCGGGCCGATGCACAGCCAACCGCTCCCCACGCCTCGGAAATCGAGTTTGTCTTCCAGGTACTCTCTTCCCTCGATCTTCCGTGGCGGCCGGAGGACCGCAAGGTCTCTGAGCTCATGGGTTCCTACTGGACCAATTTTGCCAAGACCGGCGATCCCAATGGCGAAGGCCTGCCGCGTTGGCCAACCTACGGCCCGGACTCATTCAGCGTGATGTACCTCAGCGCCAATTCTCACGCGCAGCCCGACCAACATCGCGCCCGCTATGAATTTCTCGACCAGATTCGCTAACCGCCACATAATCGCTCAAACCTCCGCGCACCAAACCGCTGTGCTCTGCGGCCGGCGAAATGCGGATTGACTTGCCTTTGCTGGTTGCTAGAATGCGATTAGGCGAAGGAGTTCGCCTATAACCGCTGTCCTTTGAGTTGCCGGGACAGATGATGACTCCTGACAAGGGTTTTTGTCGCGGAGTCTTGTCCCTCGGCAAGAATCTAAACAAGCCATCCTGTAGCTCACCCCTTCAGGGGTGCGGCCGCTCGTGGATGCACATGCAGTCCTGGTTTCAATGCGGTCTTACAACACCAGCGGAGAACGCAACGTGGGCACTTCATCCGGAAAATTTGTTACAGCCGACGAGGATCAATACCAATTAGCGGGCGCACATTCGGGTGAGCTGCTGGATACCGCTGCCAAGCTCCACCGGTTTGCCGAGTTGGCTCACTGGCTTGCTTCTGACCGCATCGAAGCGCAAGCTGCCAATCTGGCCGAACGCGTGCGCGAAGGTCGTTTCTACGTTGCCTGTCTCGGACAATTTAAGCGCGGCAAATCCACCCTCCTGAACGCTCTTGTCAGTGATTCTGTTTTGCCGACTGGTGTTGTGCCCATTACTGCCGTTCCAACGGTACTCCGTTACGGCGAAATCAGGAGCGCGCGTGTTCGCTTCCAAGGAGGCCAGTGGAATGATGTCGCCCCCGAGGATTTGAAGAACTTCGTTTCCGAAGAGCACAACCCGGAAAACGCGAAGAGCGTTGCTGGCGTGGAGGTGTTCGTCCGAAGCCCCTTGCTTGCGGATGGCATGTGCCTGGTGGACACTCCTGGCCTCGGTTCGATTTTTGCCGGCAACACCGCCGCCACTCAAGCCTTCGTTCCGCAAATCGACGCGGCCATCATCCTGGTGGGCGCCGATCCGCCGATCGCCGGAGAAGAGTTGGCGCTGGTGGAAGAAGTCGCCAAGCATGTGCGCCAGCTTCTTGTCGTCCTCAACAAGGCGGATCGTGCCTCCGACGCAGAACGCCAGATTGCTGCGCCCTTCACTCGAAAAGTCTTGGAGAAGCGCTTGGGGCGCCCCGTGGGATTTATTTATGAGATCAGTGCCTACGAACGCCTGGTCAAGGACAAATCAGGATGGGATTGGGACCTCCTCGTTGCCTCGTTGCAAAATCTCGTCGAGCAGTCCGGTCGAATCTTGGTCCATGCGGCCGGCCAGCGGGGTCTGCAACGCCTCGGCGAGGAAATGCTTTCCGTCACAGTAGAGGAACGTGAAGCCCTGGTCCGCCCGATGGAAGAATCGGAGCGCCGCATCGCTGCAATGCGGGACACGATCGCGGATACCGACCAATCGCTCCGGGAAATCAGTTACCTCTTTATGGCCGAGAAGCACCGGCTGTCCGATCTATTTCTGGACAGCCGAAAGACATTTCTAGCGGTAAACCTCGCAGCATCGAAAATGGAAACGAGCACACAACTCAACAAAATTCGCAGCCATTACGGTCCGAGATTCCGCCGCGAGGCCATGCATTCGGCGCAAACGATTGCCGCGAGCCGCGTCCTTCCCTGGCTTGCCAGAGAGCAGGCCCGCGCCGAAGACGAGTATCGCCGGGTGGCCGAACGCTTTGTGAATATCGGTGGCGAATTTCTACGCAAACTCTCGGAATCGCGAATCCCGGAACTCTCCCGCATGCCCAATGCCCTCAATTCCGAGAAAGGCTTCCGCGTACCCTCCCGTTTCCGCTTTGAACAGTTGATCAACGTTGCCGAGCCCGCCTCTCCCCTGCGTTATCTGGCGGACTTTGTACTTGGGTGCGTCGGCGCTTTCTCCCTGATCCGCCAAGGAGCCATGGACTTTTGCGATCATCTGCTCGTGATGAATAGCGCGCGCGTCCAATCCGATTTAATGGCTCGGGTCGAAGAGAGCCAGGGTCAGTTGGAAGCGGAAATTCGCAAGTTGTTGCACGAAGTCACCCGCATCGCGACCGCTGCCATGGATCACGCGCGCGAAGCAAAAAGCCGTGGCGAGGCAGCGGTCCAGGAAAAATTGCATGCGATCACGTCGGCGGAAAAGGAAATCCGCACTCTTCTAGGGGAATGATCAGCAATCTCGCCAGCCATAGTCGGCCAGGTGACTGCCGCAGGATTGCTCCCGGCGCTGGCTCTCCCGCTACCCAGCCCCTGTGACGCGAGTTACCGCGCTCCGCTCCCCTTCCTCCTATAATTGTTGGCGGTCAGGATCGCGGCCCGGGATCGCGTATTCCCCAGGAGACCCCATGGAACCTTTTCATCATCACGTCTTCGTATGCACTCAAGACAAGCCCGAAGGCGTCACCTGTTGCACCGGCAGCGCCTCCTGGCAAGTCCTCCGCGCCCTCGAAAGGGAACTCCTCTCCCAAGGTCTCGACAACGACGTCCAGCTCTCCACCTGCGGCTGCCTGGGCCTATGCGAGGAAGGACCCATCCTCATCGCCTACCCCGATGGCGTCTGGTACCACAAACTGGAGGTGTCCGACGTCCCTGAAATCGTTAGCTCTCACCTGCGCGGAGGCAAAATCGTTGCTCGCCTGGCTTGGACCGATGCGCCCGCCATGAAAGCCATGGCCCTCGAGCATCGTGACCACTTCCGCGCCATCCTCAAGGCTCGCGATCATGCCGGCATTCTGCCCGACGATCTCAATGAGATGCTCCGAGGCTTCATGTCCAGCCGCGCCATGCTCACCGCTCTCGAACTTAATGCTTTCACCGCCGTTGGTTCCGGCGCTTCCGCCGAACAGGTCGCCCAAAAAATCCACGCCGATTCCCGCGCCGCCGAAATACTCCTGAATGTGCTGGTCAGCTTGAAGCTGCTCGAGAAGAAAGACGGAATCTTTCACAATACTCCCACCAGTGCGCGTTTCTTCTGTGAAGGCTCGCCGGACAACGCACGTTCCGCTCTCCTGCACACTGTCAATCTCTGGGACCGCTGGTCCACGCTCACGGACGCAGTCCATGCAGGAACTGCAGTCTCCTCCCGTTCCCGCGATTCTGAAGGCGTGGTTTCCTTCATCGCCGCAATGGACCGCAATGCCAAAGAGCGCGCCGCGTCCGTAGTAACCGCCGTCGGCCCCGCCGGCATTCGCCGTATGTTGGACCTCGGCGGCGGCTCCGGCGCCTATTCGATCGCATTCGCCCGCGCCATTTCCGATCTGCATTCGGAAATTCTGGATCTCGCAGAAGTGGTTCCTCTGACGCAGGGCCACATCCTCCAGGCAGGTCTCTCCGGCCGCGTCACCACTCGCGTCGGCGATATGCTCCGCGATCCGCTCGGCGAAAATTACGACCTCATTCTCGTCTCCGCCATCTGCCACATGTTCTCTGTAGAGGAGAATCGCTCGCTCTTCGAACGTGCCTATCGCGCCCTCGCACCCGGCGGCCGCTTCGTCATTCAGGACTTCATCCTTGAACCGGACAAGACCGCCCCACGCTTTGCTGCTCTCTTCGCATTGAATATGTTGGTCGGCACTCGCAGTGGCAGCAGCTATAGCGAGCCCGAATACACCGCCTGGCTCCGCGACGCCGGCTTCTCTGAAATCCGCCGCGTGCGCCTCGCCGGTCCCGCCGGCCTCCTGTTAGCTCTTCGTCCCTAGTGCCATGCCTTTTGTAGCGCTGACGTTATGTCAACGCACCGACGCGCTGCGTGGCTCTTCGGGCCGCCCCGCAACTGCCTCTGTCTCTGGCATCGTCCGTGCTTATACGGGAGCAGTACCTGACGAGTCGCCTCACCGGCTTGCGGAGGGCTTTTGAGATTCAACTCCCGTCGCCGGATTCGTCGCCCGTATCAGAATCGGCCATCGCGGAAACGCATAATTTCCCGCCACATCATCAATCACATTAATCTGGCAGGTGTAGAACCCCGGCTTCAGCGACTCCAGCGGTATCTCCATCTGGAACACCACCGCCTTCCGGTCCGGCTCCGTAACCTCCTGCGCCAGCACCGGCTTGGTCTCGTACACTTTCACGTCGCCCTGCAAAAACTCAATGCTCGTCAGCACCCGCACAGTCCCACGCTCGCCCTTGTTCTGCCCGCTGTTTCCGCCCTCGCCAGCCTTCGCTTTCGCCGAGTCATACACCTCGTATTGCAAGTACAGCTTCTGATCCTGCTGGAACACGTGCGTCACGCTCGGCACCAGCTCCGTCTGCTCGCTGATCAGCGGTTGAAACTTCGTCTTCTTCGCCGTCGATGGCACGCGTTGGCTGCTCAGCACCACCGTGCTCATCCGCAGCGGCACTTTACGCAAATCCGGGATGCGCACGTCGGTCTCGAACGAGCCCATCCGCCCGGTGCTGTTTTCTCTCACCACAAATTTCAAGTGATAATTCCCCGGTGCCAGCACGAAGCCCGTATTGTACTGCACGTTCTTTCGCCTCACTTGTTGCGAACTGTCCACCGCCAGCTTCACCGTGTCACGCAATCTTCCGACCGGCAATTTCCCGCTCTCCAGCACTTGCCCGAGGATGTCGATCGTCGCGTTGTCCTTATCCTTGGCCTGCACAAATGGAATCTGCGAACCTGGAATCACCAGCGACACTGCCAAATAATAATGCGAATCATCCTGCCGGAAATACGCCGCGCCCGCATACACGGCTACATCCGTCTGCGACAGTTCCGCTGCCAGTTCGTCTTGCAACTGTTCCTCGCGATCCGTCGATTTCATGTGCAGGTAGTCGCGGTCCGCGTAATATCCCGCGCGATACTCCAGTTTCACGTCCGGACGGTTCACCTGCACCTTTAATCGCCGGTAACGCCCATCCTTCAGGTGGTTGCTGCTCGTGTATCCGAGAACGTAGTACGCCGAAGTATCCTTCTGCACCACGGAGAACACCCCGCTCAAATCGTTCGTATCCATGAACGCTTTGCCGCCCGTGTCCGCCGCCAGAGTGTATAAAGTCTCTTGCGATGCGTCGTTCCCATTCAAATCGTTCAGCACGGATGCACCGGTATAGGCCGATTGCCCGTGCAGGCTCGCAGACTGGGCCTGCCCGCCCGGCGGAAACGACGAAAGCCCGCGCACGTCCACCGGATAAATCGAAACATTCGCTCGCACCGCGGCCGCCGTCGCCTCTCGCAAAGCAGACTGGTTGTCCACTCCCGATTGCGTGATTCCGTTGCTGAAATAGATCAAACTCTTTTTTTGCGGAATCTTGCCCATTGCCTGCATCACCGATTCCAGCGCCAGCAGCTTTCGATCCGCGCTGAACGTGTTGTAGTCCGTATCATCCGGCGTGTACGATCCGCTCGTCTCCGCCGCCCCCTCGGAACTTCCCTCAAGCCCGGTCTCGAATCCTTGTCCCTCGCTGTTGTTGTACGAGGAGAGCGTCGCCAGGATTTTTGCCTTGTCGTCTGTGAAATCCAGATCCAAATGCAGATTTGTCGCCAGCGACATCAGCGCCACCATGTCCGCCGATTGCATCTTTCCCTGCACGTACTTTTTTCCTGCGTCCACCGCGCGATCGATGTCCTCTGGTTCCATCGCCGAAAAATCGAAAAACATCAGCATCAGCCGCCGGTCCCGCGCGTCCAGGCTCTTTTGTACTTTCGAGTTCAGCAGCCCACCCTTATCCTTGTCTGCCGTCCCGGTCACGGTGGTTCCCGCCGCGCCAGCCATCGCCATTTCATCCACTGTCTCGAAATCGAAGCTCGCCACGTCTTGCTTTTTCCCGTCCTCGAAAACGGTGAAATCCTCTCTCTTCAAATCCTTGATCACGTTCCCGTGTTTGTCGCGCGCCACCACGTTCACCAGCACAATCTCTGTCGATACTCTTACTCGTGCACCGGTCCGCTCGGGCTCCTGCGGTGGTGGCGGAAGTGGCTGTGGGCGCTCCTGGGCAAACAGATTTCCCAACGTCAACCACGCCAAGAGCAGCGCCGTCGCGATGCTCCCAAGTTTCGCCTTCGTCTTCATCTCATCCATCACCTTAGGGGTTCGGAGCGTTAGCTCCGGCACGAACAGTTCCCACCTCTTGCTTCTCCTCCCCTCAGAAGCGGAATCTCACGATCATCGTGATTCGCCGCATACCACTCACTCCCGTCACCTGCCCGTAGGTGATGGAGTTCACCACCGTGTTGATACTCGAAAAATACGGAGTATTAAATATGTTGCTCGCCTGCAACCGCAACTCCAACGAGCGCGATTCCCGAATCGTGATCGTCTTGTTGATCGCCGAATTAAACGTGAATTGCGACGGGCCCCCGATGATGTCTCGGCCTGCGTCTCCATAGATACTCGGCCCGGCGCAATTCGTCTTTCCTGTGATGCAAAACGCGGCCGTATTGAACCACTGCTTTGTCGTCGGATTCGCGACCGTAAATGGCTGCCCTTCCACCACATTCGCCCGGATGCTTCCGCTTACCCCTCGGTTGATGTCTTCCGTTGCCCCCAGTACCCGCGGCGTGTAATACAGCCCTGAAGCAATCGTGAAACTGCCGCTCCACTGCCACCCTCCCAGCACATGCGAGATTGCGCCTTTGTTCAGGAATCGCCGGCTGTCGCCGAACGGCAAATCGTAAATCCAGTTGCCGGTGAAGCTGAATTTCTGGTCGAAGGTGGAAAGTGCTCGTTCCGCGGCGAGGTCGAATGGGTTCTGCACCACCACGGCGGATCCCCCGCCGATCGAAGATGCGTCATCGATTGACTTGGAGAACACGAACACCCCGTTCACCGCCAGTCCCTTCGACATTCTTTTCCTGATCCGTACCGTCCCCGCGTTCAAGATCGAATCTCCCTCCGAGGAGTCATAGATGAACGGGGCCGCAACTTCGTTTGCTGCGCACGTCTCCGGCACGGGGATCGAACAGGACGGAATCAGCGCGCGTTGTGTGTCCAGGTGCGTTCCCTTGGCTCCGTTGTAGCCCACATTGAGCTGTATATTGTCGGGAAGCTGCCTCTGAATGTCGATGTTCCAGATCTGCACATATCCCAGTCGGTAGTTTGGATTCAGCCCGTAGTTGTTTGTTATTTCACTCGTCGTGCTCGGAAACCCGTTCCCCAGTGTCAACGGGCTCGTCGCTGGGCTCTGCACATCCGCCACCGCGTTCGTCTGCGTCACAGCAAACGGCGGCTGAAACGCAAAGTCGTGGACGAACGTGCTGTATTGCGAAAGGTCGTAATTGATCCCGTATCCGGTGCGTACGACCGTATCTTTCATGGGCTTCCACGCGATTCCGATTCGCGGCGCCCAGTCATTTCTGCTCGGTCGCACCAGAGAATCCGGATAGTGTCCGTAATATGGCCCAGACTGTCCCGGCAGCACCAGGTACCCAATCACCGACTGCGGATTGAAATTCACATCCAGGTTCGCGATCTGGTTTCCCGTCTCGACGAATGGCCCATTGTATTCGTACCGCACTCCCAGATTTAGCGACAGGTTCGGCAGCACTCGCCAATCGTCCTGGGCGTACCCGTCAAACGAATTTGCCCGAAACTCATATGCCGTCGTGCTCGCTTGCAGGCTCGTCTGTTGCGGCAATCCCAGCAGAAAATCCGCAAAATCGTTTCCTGTGCCCGGGACTGCCGTATTGCTTCCCGCCAGATATTCGGCGGTCGCAAAGCCGGTAAAAATAAAACTACCTTGCGAATTTTGCGAGGACCGGAATCCCTGCATGATGCGCCGGTAGTCGCTTCCAAATCGCCAGTTGCTCTTCCCGTGGTTCCAGACCACCTGGTCGGAGATCGTATAGGTCTGGTCCAATTCGCGGCTCGGAATCGGATCATTCAAACCGCCATAGCTGCTGAACGATATTCCCGGCAATCCCCAGTTAAACGGTGTGGATGGAACGGGCGTCGTGATGCCCGCGTCGCCCGATACGTTTGTTACTCCCGAATAAAGATTCGTCGTCGAAGCCCGATTGTGGTTATACGTGAAACCCAACGAGTTGGTGATTTTTCCCTTGCCATATGTCCATCTCGCACTGCCGTTCCATCCCTGTGTGTCCATGTGTCCGGCAAGCGATGGAAACGGATTCACCACATTGCTATTGTTTCGCGTGAAGTTGAAGCCGATGGCCAGATTGTTTCGCGGCCCGCCCCTCCGCCCTCCTCCCCCGCGCCCTCCTCCACCACCCAGCGGGCCGGTCGGCGTTGCATTGGGAATGAAGTTCTC
Source organism: Candidatus Acidiferrales bacterium (assembly GCA_963709675.1). Taxonomy (GTDB): domain Bacteria; phylum Acidobacteriota; class Terriglobia; order Acidiferrales; family UBA7541; genus Acidiferrum. Next base: position 462,986 of record CAVPWW010000004.1, on the reverse strand, counting down.
GATCAGCCGGAAACTGATGTTGTCCGTATTAGCTTCGTTGGTGGTCACGTATTGAAAATTTTGCAGTGCTCCCGGCATATTCGGCAGGGGGATGTACGCCAGCAGTGCCTTCGCCTGAGTGCTGATCAGGCTTGGGTCAATCGTATTGTTCAGAAAGGCCTGGCCCGTTTGCGGGTTGTAAATCGTGACGGGATTTCCGTTCTGCGTCAGCCCGGAAAAATTCCCGGTTCGTTCCGCCGCCGTCGGAACGGTGCTCAGTGAATCGTAGGGAGTGCTCCCGTGTACTCCATACCATCCAAACGTAATGAATGTCGTCTTGCTCCAGTCAAACAATCCTGGAATTTTCAACGGAGTGCCGATGAATGCTCCCACCTTCAATTGGTTGTAGTCCGACTGCGGCAATGTCAACCCATTCAACGAATACGGCCGCGCGTCCAAGCCCGCATTGTCGTCCTGCACATACAGAAATCCATGCGGTTGATTCAGATTAAACCCTCGGCCAAATCGGCCCATCGCGATCGGTCCGCCTCCGCCGCCAGGTCCCCCGCCAAAGCCCCCCCCGGGACCTCCTCCGGGTCCGCCCGCACCCATCTGCCCAAACTGGTTTCCACCTTGTTGTTGTGCCCGTTCGCGAAATTCCTGGATCCGATTCTGAAGATCGTCTTCGTTTCCATTTCCAAAATCTTGGCTGCGCCCCTGTGTGCCGGCGATGCTCACGGATTCCGTCGCAATATCCGCACCTGCCCCATTCATGGGCAGGCTCGAAAGGTCATTCGCGCTCTGGCCTCCATTCCCATTTCCGCCTTCTCCCAGGTTGGATAAGCCTCCTTCCACCGCCAGGCTTTGGAAACCGCGGCTGGCATTTGTAGCTGCGTTCGCCCGGTTCACCTGCTCTTCTTCTTGTTGTCGCGAAGCCAGCACCAACTCCGCTTCTACTTGCCCTGTCGGGTTCTCCGGGTTGAGCACGATTTCCTGTGTCAAGGTCGCGAATCCCATGAACTCAACCTTGACCACGTATCGGCCTCGCGGTACGCCTTTGAACAGAAACGTCCCATCGATTGCCGTGGCCACGCTCAGTTTTTTCCCGGTAAGCGTATTTGCGGCAGTAACCGTCACTCCCGGCAGCGGCGTTTTCCCCGTTTTCACCGTGCCGGATATCTGAAACGTTGTTGTGTCGGGAGCAGAGGTTCCCTGTAGCGCCGGCTTTACGCCGCCAGCCTGGGTTTGATCCTGAGCAAATCCCAGGCATACCAGCAGCACCGCGCAGATGAGCGCCACACAGATCAGCACCACGACTGCGCGCAGAAAACCTCTCAAATCCGCTACTCCTGGGGTTTCGGGGCCGTGGCCTCCGCGGCGCCCGGCTTCGCTGCGTTATCCTGCGACATTCTCTCCTGCATGCGCTGCCATTGCTCTGGGCTCATGACCATCACGCCCTTCGGCACGAACACATCGTTTTGCACCGCGCCTCTCGCCATCACGTGATCCCCGACTTTGATATCCGCCATCGTGATGCTGTCTCTGCCGCGGCGCAGCGACGTGTCCTCGTTGAGTTCCAAAACTTGTGTCACATTGTCCGTTCGCAACACCGTCAGCTTCGGCGCATCAATCGCCTTCACTTCTCCAGCGACATAGTCTTTCCCGAGCGTACCCGTCATCATCATCCCTCCGCCGGGCCTCCCGCCGGAGCCGCCTGGTCCTCCGCCAGGGCCTCCAGTACGTGCGCCGATCATCTTTGCTGTAACCGTGTGATCCGGATTCTCGTCGCCCCGGACCATCACCATGTCGCCCACTTTGAAGTCCGTGGCTTTCGCCGGCTCGCGGTCTTTGCGGAACTCGGTCTGTGAGGTGACCTTTACGGTCACTGCCTGCCCATCGGGCCCCGTAATCTCGATCGAGCCATCATGCATCGCAGTGATTTTGCCGAACAGCGGTTTTGGTCCCCCTTCCCGGCCTCCGCCTGCTCTTCCTTGCCCCTGCTGCTGCGGTGGAGTGGATGGCTCGTCCTGTGCCTGGGTTGCGGCGACACTCAGCATTCCGAACAATCCCAGAAAAACAGACAGTCGGATTCTACGATTCATATTGCACCTCTCGTTACGTGTCCTGGCTCTGCAATCGCTTGGTTCTTAGACGCGCTCGGCGTGTCCCGCGTAACTGCGGCGTGGGCAGAATTTGGCGGCTACCTCAATATTTGTTCCCGGAATATCCAATGAAGGTTCCCCGAATCCCGCAGTTACGCAGAACGCAGGAAGTTTAGCACTCGGCACCAACTTGAATTGTCAAGAATTATACTGCGTCGGTCTGCGCTCGTGGCGGATCCGGCCTTGGGCTCAGCCTGCGCCTTCGGCTTCGCCCACGCTGAAATAGGTGCAGTCCGGATGGTGAAACGCCAGCGCGCTCACGCTAGCTTCGGGATCCATCATGAAACCGTCCGTCAATTGCACTCCAATTTCCTCCGGCCTCAGCAATTTCCAGATCCCGGACTGGTCTTCCAGGTCCGGGCAGGCGGGATAGCCGAAGCTGTAGCGTTTCCCGCGATAGCGAGAGGTGAAGCGCTGCGCCATGGTCATTTCCGGGGGATCGGGGAAGCCCCAATCTTCGCGAATCCGGCGATGTAGCCATTCCGCGCAAGCTTCCGCCGTCTCAATCGCCAACGCCTGCAGGCCGTGTGATTTGAAGTAATAGCCATCCTGCTTGGCTTTTTCCGCGCGCTCGCGAATGCCTTCGCCCGCCGTGACAACAAATACCGCGAAGTGGTCGCGCTTGCCGCCCTTCGGTGCCAGAACGTAGTCGCTCAAGCACAACTGGTCGCCAGTTCTCTGGCGCTTGAATTGCCACGTGTGCACCGGCTGCTTTCCTCCTGGCACGAACAGGTGCAAGGCGTCTCCGTCAGGCTCGGCTTCAAAGAGCTGCCACACGGCGCGCACTTTCATGAATCCGGCTGCTTCGTTTTTCACTTCTTCCATTTCGTTGTAAAGTTCGACGGCTTTCGCCTCGCGCGTCACCAGGTGCTTTTCGAAGTCCCCGCGGTATCCCATATGGCGTCCGTACAGCATGAATGGATTGATGTAGCTCCACAGTTCGCGCAAATCCGGTACCAGCCGCACCTTGCGCTCCAGCGATACCACCGCCGGAATCGGCAAGTCCGTGCGCACCTTGGGTGAATGCTTCACCGCGGCCTTCTCCGCGATCTTCACGGTGGTGGTAACGCTCACGCCATTGCCGGAACTCGCGTGTTCCGCAAGGACGCGTTCTCTCTCCGCCGGATCCATCAGTTCATTCATCAGCCGCAATCCGGTCATGGCGTCTTTTGCATAACAAACGGCGCCGCCATAACTGGGCGCTATCTTCTGCGCGGTGAACTTCGCGCTGAGCGCGGCTCCCCCAACCAGCAGCGGCACGGCGATCCCCGCGTCTTTCAAATCGTTCGCGGTGATCACCATCTGCTGCGCGCTCTTGACCAGCAGCCCGGAGAGTCCGATCGCGTCCGGGTGATGCGACTGAAACGCCTTGATCAGTTCTTCCGGCGGGACTTTGATCCCCAGATTCACCACGTCGAATCCATTGTTCTTCAAAATGATCTCGACCAGGTTTTTTCCGATATCGTGGACATCGCCTTTCACCGTGGCCAGTAGCACTCTTCCTCGTTTGGCGGTGTCCGCCTTCTCCATGAATTGTTCCAGGTGGTTGACGGCAGCCTTCATCGCTTCAGCCGATTGCAGCACCTCCGCCACGATCAATTCATTGGCGTTGAACAGCCTGCCGACTTCGGCCATCCCTTGCATCAGGGGACCATTAATAATGTCCAGCGGTGCGGTACCTTCGGCTCGTTTGCGCTCCAGGTCCTCTACCAATCCGTCGCGCGTTCCTTCAATGATGTAATTGGCTAAACGCTGGTCGAGCGGCTGATCTTCCTTCTTCACCTTCTCCTTTTTCGTGGCGGTCCGGAAATGTTCCGCAATCGCCGCGATATGAAATTGATTGACGGCGGCCTTCTGCTCCTTGCTTTGCTGGCGCCAGTCGCCGGGAAGGTTTCGCAGCAGCTCAGCTTGTGGGTGGCCTTGCGGCACTTCTTTCGGGGGATGCTGAAACAACAGGTCTTCCGCCAACCGGCGTTCATGCTCGGGAATGGATGCGAAGCGCTCCAACTTTTCCGTATTCACAATCGCCAGATCCAGCCCCGCCTTTGTGCAGTAATACAGGAATACGGAATTCACCACTTCCCGCGCTCCTGGCGGCAAACCAAACGAAACATTGGAAATTCCAAGAATCGTGCGCGTATCCGGCAGCGCTTCCTTGATCAAGCGAATGCCTTCCATGGTTTCTACGGCGCCGCCGATATAGTTCTCGTCACCCGTCGCGCACGGGAATACCAACGGATCAAAGACGATATCCTCCGGAGCGATTCCATATTTCTTGGTCAGCAATTCGTACGATCGTTTGGCAATCGCGAGTTTCCGTTCTCTCGTGAATGCTTGCGCCTGTACGGGGTCTTCGTCGATGCAGCCCACCACCACGGCCGCGCCGTAATCGTGGGCGATGGGCACTACCTTCTCGAATTTCTCTTCGCCGTCTTCGAGGTTAATGGAATTGATGATAGCCTTGCCCTGGCAGTATGTCAGGGCCTGTTGCACGGCCGAAGGATCCGTCGTATCGATCATGATCGGCGTTTTGATCTTCCGGATGAGCTTTTCGTAGAAGACTGGTATATCTTTTTTCTCGTCCCGCTCCGTGCTTTGCAAACACACATCCACGATGTGCGCTCCGCCCTTCACCTGGCGCCGTGCGATCTCCGTGGCCTCTTCCCACTTCTCTTCCGCGACCAGGTTTTTGAACAGTCGCGAACCAATCACATTCGTGCGTTCCCCGACCAGCAGCGGCCGTGTCTGGTCGTCGGCTTCGATGGTCTCGATTCCGGAGTACACCGCGCGGTGTGGCTCCGCCGGTCGCGGGCGCGGTTTTTTCCCCTCCACCATTTGCGCGATCGCGCGGATATGTTTTTCCGTCGTGCCGCAGCATCCGCCCACCAGGTTCAGCCAGCCATGATTCACAAACTTCTCAAGCTGCGCCGCCAGCGTCGTCGGAGTCTCCAGGTACTTTCCTTCCTCATCCGGCAATCCAGCGTTCGGATAGCAGGACACGAACTCGCCAGTCAGTGTGCTCAATGTCCGAATATGATCGGTCATGAACTCCGGCCCTGTGGCGCAGTTCATCCCGAAAGCGAGCGGATGCGTATGCCGCAGCGATGCCCACATCGCTTCTACTGTTTGTCCGGCCAGCATTGACCCCATCGGCTCAATCGTCACGGAAATGATGAAGGGAATCGCTGCGCCAATTTCCTTCGACAACCTCTGAATAGCCAGGATCGCCGCTTTGATATTTCGCGTGTCTTGGCAGGTTTCCACAAACAAAAGGTCCGATCCACCTTCGATCAGTCCTTTTGCCTGCACATAATAGGAATCGTTCAAGCCCTCAAACGTCACACCGCCAGTAACGGTGATCGCCTTGGTCGTTGGCCCCATCGAACCCGCGACGAACCGCGGTTTGCGCGCGGTTGAGGCTTCATCAGCGGCTTGCCGTGCCAATTCCGCTGCTCGACGATTAAGCTCAAGGGCATGCGCCTGCAATCCGTATTCGGCCAGCACCAACGGAGTGCCGCCAAAGCTGTTGGTTTCGACGATGTCCGATCCCGCCTCGAAATACTTGCGATGAATATCAAGGACCACGTCGGGTCGCGTGCGCACCAGGTTTTCGTTGCAGCCTTCGAGTGCCGCGCCCCCAAAATCGGCCGACGAAAGGTTGCGCTGCTGCAGCATGGTACCCATCGCGCCATCCAACACGAGGATGCGTTCCGCCAGCAGCTCCCGAAGAGCCTTTTCCGATTCTCTGAGATCCCTCATTCCGCCTTGAACCTCGCCGCGTTTCTGCAGTGGCAAATCTCTTCGGGATGTTCTATCCCGAGCTCTATCTACCTTATTTTACGTGGCTTTCCTGCACGAATCGAATTCATTGGCCGACCCGATTCGCGGCCTGAACGGCGTCCTTTCGTGTTTAACGGGATGCAAGCCTCTGAAAACACGCCCTATCCGTCAGTAACAACTCGTGAACATCGCTGCCCAAGGTCCTTGCCCCTTTGGCTGGCTTTCACTACCCTCAAGTACAGTGGCTACGAAACGCATGTCATCCAAACTTACAGTCTGTCTGCTCTCGCCGCACCCTCTGGTGCTCAGCGAGTTTGAACGCCTGTTGTCCAAGGCATCCCAATTCAAGGTCATCCCCAAGCAACTGGAGTCCACACTCGCGCCGGATCTGCGCAGCCTGGAGCCTCCCAAGGCACAGGTCTATGTGATTGATGCGCACGCGGCCCGCCAGGCTACAGGAGCCTTGCTCACCAACATTCTCGAGCGCTACCCGGATGCTCGCCTCATTGTTGTGGGAGACTCGGTGAGCGACACCACCAGTTTTTCCCTGCTGCGACTGGGCGTGAAGGGCATCCTTTCTTACGCCGAGGCACGTGACCAGCTCTCTCGCGCATTGCCCCTCGTCTCCGCGGGTGGTTTCTGGGTTCCTCGTTCCGTGCTCTCCGGTTTCGTGGATTCCATTCTCACCAGTCAGGGCCGACGGTTGAAGACGGATGCGGTCACCAACCTCAGCCGCCGCGAGCAGGAGGTCCTGGATTCGTTGTTGGAGAATTTGTCCAACAAAGAAATCGCCAGCAAGCTGAATATCGCCGAGCGAACTGTAAAATTTCACGTCTCGAACTTGCTGAATAAATTTGGCGTGCGTCGGCGGGCTGACTTGATCCTGCTGACCTTCCAGCGGCGCCTGGCTTCCCAAGGCTAGCGGCTTATTTCTTCCTAAAGTTTTCTTTCAGTCGCCAAGCTGATAGCGGATGATGCACCACAACGCGTGCACTCCGTCTTTCCAGGTGATCTTTTTTCCCTCTTCATAGGTCCGGCCGGCATAGCTGATCGGCACCTCGTACACGCGCCACTTTCCCTTGGACACTTTGGCGGTGATTTCCGGTTCAAAACCAAACCGGTTGGACTTGATCTGAATATCTTTCAGAACTTCGCGGCGAAACACCTTGTAACAGGTCTCCATGTCTGTCAGCTTCAGATTCGTGAACATGTCGGAAAGCAGAGTGAGAAACTTGTTGGCCACGTAGTGCCAGAAATAGTGCACGCGCTGCGGCCCGCCAAGAAAACGCGAGCCAAACACTACATCGGCCCGCCCGTCGAGTATGGGTTCCAGTAGCTTTGGATAATCGCGCGGATCATATTCCAGGTCGGCATCCTGGACCAGGACGATGTCGCCAGTGGCGATGGCAAATCCGCGCCGCAGCGCAGCGCCTTTTCCCTGGTTCTGGCCTTGGAAAAAAAAACGCAAGTCTTTCAAGGAAAGAGGCTCGCCACCGTCCAGCGCGGTTGTTTGGACCTCCCCACTTGTTTGTCTTATGGCCAGATCTTGCAGGATCTCCCTGGTTCCGTCTTTCGAGTAGTCGTCCACCACCACGATTTCCTTGCGCACATCGGTGTCAAGTACCCGGCGCAAGATTTCAAATATAGTTTCCTTTTCGTTGTAGACCGGGATGACCACGGAAATCTTTGGATCCGTGAGTGAGGTTGCCGTCCGCCGTATATGTGACATGTGTCTTGACTGGATTGTATAAGGAGTATTCCTCCCCGTAAAGCCAGCGTGGGGCGAAAGCCTGCGTTCCACTCGCTCTCTGTGGTTAAATAGAAACTCAGATCCGGCGGACCATGACGACATTTTCCGTGGAACAATTCGGCTGCCGCGCCACCCAGGCAGATGGTGCTGCCATCGAACGGCAACTCCGTGAACAAGGTTGCATTGCCGCGCCTGATACGGATTCGGCGGACTTTGTTGTGCTGAACACCTGCACGGTGACCGCCGCGGCGGACGCTCAGGCGCGCGACGCCATTCGCAAAATACACGCCGCCAATCCTTCCACACGCATTATTGTCACCGGATGCTACGCGCAGCGCTCGCCCGAAGAGATCGCGGCACTCCCCGGTGTGACCCATGTGGTGGGAAATTCTCACAAACCGCAAATTGCGGATCTTCTCATGACCATCTCTTCCGCGTCGCCCGTTGTCCAGAGAGAAGATCCCGCACCCTATCACGCCGCACCCATCCTGAGCGGCGACATTTTTGCATTGTCGGACGTGCTGGTGGCGCCGGTGCTCGGTGGGGAAGGGAATCACACCCGGCCGACCCTGAAAATTCAGGATGGTTGCAATTCGCGCTGTTCGTTTTGCGTCATACCGTTTGTCCGTGGCAGGTCGCGCAGTCTTCCTGTGGCCACGGTTCTCGCGGAGATTGCACGGCTCGTGGATTCCCGCTTCAAGGAAATCGTTCTTAGCGGAATCAACCTGGGCACCTACGGCCGCGACCTCTCCCCTCGGGTGGAATTTCTGGAGCTGTTGCGTCGCATCCTGAGTGAAACTTCCCTCGAGCGCCTGCGCATCAGCTCGATCGAACCGCTGGACGTGACCCAGGACCTGATGGAGTTATTTGCCACAACCAATCGCATAGCCCCGCACTTTCACATGCCCTTGCAGTCCGCCAGTAACCGGATTCTTGGGGCCATGCACCGCTGGTATCGCGCAGAGCATTACGCACGCCGCGTGCAGCTGATTCGCGATGGGCTTCCGCAGGCGGCCATCGGCGCTGACGTCATCACCGGTTTTCCGGGTGAAACGGAAGAAGAGCACGCGGAGACATTGCGTTTTATCGAGGAGCACCCGTTCACCTATTTCCACGTTTTTTCGTATTCGATGCGGCCCGGCACGCGAGCTGCCGCGCTTCCCGGCCATCTCTCCGGCGAGGTCATCAAGCGAAGAGCGCGCGAATTGCGAGCCCTTGGAGAGGCCAAGGCGGCGGAGTTCCGCCAATCCCAGATAGGGCAAACCCTACGCGTTTTAACTTTGCATCGCGCCCCCAAGGATGATCCATCGCAAACCCCCGCTCTATCGGGAAACTATCTTTCTGTCCTGATTCCACAAGTGTTGCCACATAATCAGTGGCTGACCGTCTCCGTGGCGCATTATGAGGGCAAAAATCTAATCGCTGTGCCGCTCGAGAATGCATTGGTTCACGCGGGAGGGACAGTTTAAGCGCGCTCATGCACATACTCGGCATCTCCAGTTTAGGGCGAAGCTCGGCGGTGGCGCTGATCGACGAGCATTCCGTCTTGTTTGCCATCGAAGAAGAAAAATTGAGCCGCCAGGAAGCGCCGGATATTCCGCGGCTCGCGCTCGAGCGGTGTTTGCATGAAAATCAACTGAAGCTTTCAGATTGCCGCGCCATTGCCCTTGCGGAGCGGTCTGCGCCTTCTTCGCGTCCGCATCGGCGGAACAAACGGCCGGTGCGCTCGGCTTTGCAACAACTGTTGCAGGATCTTCTGCGTGGCGGCCCGCGTCCCGCTCATTTCGATCATCATCTTTGCCATGCCGCCAGCGCTTATTACTCTTCCGGTTTCGATCGCTCGCTGATTCTTTCTCTCGATGGTAGCGCGAATTCCCAAGCGGGCATGATCCTCATGGGCGATGGCGACGAAATTCGCCCCCTGCACACGCTTAAGTTTCCCGATTCGTTTGGTTGGTTTTATTCGCGAGTTACCGAACTTGCCGGTCTGCGCCCGCACAAGGACGAACACAAAATCCAGTGGCTCAGTAAAGATGGCCTGCCCGACTATCTGCCCGTTTTCCGCAAAGTGTTTACCTGGAAAGCCAACGGCCTTCCAGCGCTGAATCGAAAATATTTCGAATCGGGGCCGGACCACCGCGGGCTCTTTGCGCCCCAGCTTTATCGCGAACTGGGCCTTTCCTCGCGTGGGCACGCCCCCAATCCCGTGGTACGCGCGAATCTGGCGCGCAGTGCGCAAGACTATCTCGAAGAATTGGTTCTCCAGCTCGCTGCGAATTTGCAGGAACAGACGGGGACACATTCGTTGTGTCTGGCGGGCGGTGTGTTTCTGAATGTGTTCCTGGTCCGTGCGCTGGAAACGCGCAGCAGGTTCAACCACGTTTATGTGCAACCTGTTTCCGGAAACGCAGGCACGGCTCTTGGTGCCGCCTATTTGTCGCGCAAGAAAATCAAAGGACACTCCGGACGCGCGCCGCTCACCAGCCTGGCGCTGGGCATGCAGGCCAGTTCTCAGGAAATGAAAGCGGTGCTAGACAATTGCAAGATTACCTATCGCTATCTTTCCGGCGAGGAACAAACCGTGGAAGAGAGCGTGAACCTTTTGCTGCGCGACAAGATTGTCGCCTGGTGCCAGGGTCGTTCGGAATTCGGCCATCGTGCCCTGGGGAATCGAAGCTTACTCGCTTCTCCCTTTTCCGAGTACGTCGTCGAAAACGTCAATCAGTTCATCAAGCATCGCGAGGGATTTCATCCCTTCGCGCTTTCCGTGCCAGCCGAGCGTGTGGCGGATTATTTTGACGCTTCACCCAATTGCCGGTTCATGGCCTCGCTGGCCACTCTTACCAGGCCTGTCGCCGGCCTCGAGCGATTCGCGTTCCATGGCAACGCCGTGCGCGTCCACACTGTCGAAAAACAGGCCAATCCGCTGTTCTGGAAGCTGCTTCACAAATTTGGCGAGTTTGCGCCCGCTCCGATTCTCGTCAACACCTCCTTTAATCTGTTTGGTGAGCCGCTGGTCACCGATCCACGTGGAGCGGTTCGCAGTTTCTACTGCGCAGGCGTGGATGCCCTCGCTCTCGGCCCCTTTCTGCTGGTCAAGTAGACTACCCTAGCCGTGTCCGTTGCCCGGTACGCCGACCCGCTGGGTGTCATTTGAGCGAAGCAAAAGCTCTCAACGCGAGCTTCAAGCACAATCTATCCGTTGACGTCCTTCGAGGAGACTTGGTCTCCGGTTCCAGAGTTGTCGGTCGCCTAACCTTCAAAGATGACTTGCGCGATGGCTTGCTCGGAAGTGTGCGTGATGCTGACAGCGATGTTCTTCACGCCCAGTCCATCGGCGATTTTCTTGGCTTCGCCTTTTAGCGATAAAGTAGGCCGGCCGCCCCGTTGTCGCACGACTTCCACGTCTACCCAACGGACCCCTCGGCTCCAGCCCGTCCCGAGCGCCTTCATCGCAGCCTCTTTCACGGCGAATCGTCCCGCATAGCGTTCGTAGCGATTCTTGAATTGTTCGCAATACGCTACTTCATCGAGGGTGTAGACGCGCCGCAAAAAGCGCTCTTTTTGCGATTCAATCACCGCCCCAATGCGTTTCACTTCCGCGATGTCAATGCCCATGCCGACAATCATGGTTCACCTTTAACGCAGCGTACGGCCGCGGGTGTTCTGCCCGTTTCTGGATGGCCAACTGTTGCGATTATACTGTTTGGATTGTGCCTGTCAGAAAAACATCGCTGAAGAAGGGCCGAAATCGTCAACTGGTGCGCGGCGCGGATTCGCGCGAGACCATTTCCGCGCCTTGGATGCTGCGAAAGTCGCAAGGCCTCCAGGTTCTTGAACTCACCCCTTTTACAGAACTTCCTTGGCTGGTCCACGGCTTCAGCACGCGACCGGGCGGCACGAGCATGCTCGACGGACGAGAGGTTCTCAACCTCAGTTTCATGGAATGGGACGCGAAGGAAAATGTGCTGGAGAATCGCCGCCTGCTGCAAAAAGCGGTCGGCGCCGAAGATTTCACTTTAGTGCCACTGAAGCAGATTCATTCTGACGTTATCCACCCGTTCCCTGCGGCCCCTTCCGTTCCTTGCAAAGGAGACGCCTCCATGACCCAGGCGGCCAGCCTGCTCCTGGCCGCGCAAACGGCGGATTGCGTGCCAATTCTCCTGGTCGATCCCCTGAAGAAGGTTGTGGCCGCGATTCATGCTGGCTGGAAGGGTACACTCACGCGCATAGCCCAGAAAACCGTGGGCCGCATGCAATTCGAATTTGGGTGCAAGCCAACGGATCTGCTGGCCGCGATCGGTCCTTCTGTAGGGCCGTGCTGTTATGAAGTAGGCGCAGAGTTTGTCGTGAAATTTACGGCACAATTCGCCGATGCTCATGAATATTTTGATGAAGCACGCACCGGCGACGAACCGAATCCACTGCAGTGGTTGAACATGAAGCCGCCGGGCCACCAGCCTCCCCCCAGGAATGTGCATCTGGATCTGCGCAAAGCCAACCGATCGCAACTTGTCGCCGCGGGCCTGCGTGCGAAATCTATCTTTACGAGCGATTTGTGCACAGCCTGCCGCACCGATCTCCTTTTCAGTTATCGAAAAGAAGGTGCGCTGTCGGGCAGGTTACTTTCTGTAATTGGCATCCTGAAGCCATAGAGCAGCAAACCTGGCGGCATCAAGGGTGCGAGGCGCTATTCTTCTGGCCGAACAATTCCTGTTCGACAATCTCAGAAAGAATGTGGCCGAGCAATGTGTGGCATTCCTGAATACGCGGCGTGTCGTCGGAAGGCACAGAGATGCATTCCTTCACTAAGGAGCGAAGCTTGCCGCCGGGACAACCCGTCAGCCCAATGGTGAGCAGCCCCGCACTATTGGCCGTAGCCACTCCATGAAGTACATTCGGGGAGTTTCCGCTCGTCGAGATTGCGATGGCGATGTCTCCCGGTCGCGCCAGGGCTTCGATCTGGCGGGAAAACACCTGCTCGAATCCATGATCGTTGGATATGGCGGTTACAGAAGAGAGGCTTTCAGCCAAAGAGAGCGCCGGAAGCGCCGGCCGGTCGAAAGCGAAACGTCCCACAAATTCGGTCGCGATATGCTGCGCGTCATTGGCGCTACCGCCGTTCCCAAAGAGAAGAACCTTGTTGCCTTGGCGGAAGGCGTGGATCAAGGATTGCGCAACTTTGGAGACTGTGGAGAGCAGCGCAGCATCCGCACGAAGCATTTCCATCGTGGCAATCGCCGATTCCACAGAGTTGCGGATACGCGCGTCGAATTGGGGAGCCTGACTCATTTGAATCCGTAGTCTACCACGGCAGTGGAATTCGCCCGGGATTGCAAACCAATGGGGCGAATCAAGGAAAAACCGGCAGCGGCGAGGCCTGAATTTCCTGCAACGCCAATTGGCCGCAGGCGGCCATCACATCGCGGCCGCGCGAATAACGCACAAAGGCGTGCACGCCGCGATCCGTCAGAATGCGCCGGAACTCTTCGATGCGTTCTTCCTTCGATTCCTGGAAAGGCAATTCCCCGGGATTCCAGGGGATCAGGTTCACTTTCACGCGCTTGAGAGGAGCGAGCAACCTCACCACGCGCCGTGCATCTTCCGGCGCATCGTTCACTCCGCCAAGCATGACATATTCAAAAGTGATGTGCTCCCAATTGCGCAGCGGATAACGGCGGCAAGCAGCAAGCAAATCCTTCAGTGGATATTTTTTGTTCAGCGGCATCAAAACGTCACGCTGCTCATCGTTTGATGCATTCAGCGAAATCGCCAATTTTGGCCGCACAGGCTCTTTCGCCATGCGATCGATTCCGGGAATCACGCCGCTCGTCGAGAGCGTCACATGTTTGGGAGAAATGCCGACGCCTTCTTTGTCCAGCAGGATGCGCAGGGCTGCGAAAGTATTTTCAAAATTAAGCAGCGGCTCTCCCTGCCCCATCAAAACCACATTCGTTCGCGCCTCGATCGCGTCCTCACCCGCTGGAACGTTTTCGCCACTGACACTTGCGCCTCCCGCCTCGATCAGCGGCAACAGCACCTGCGCCAGAATTTCTCCGGGCGTCAGATTGCGGATCAAGCCCAACTTCGCCGTCAGGCAAAATTGGCAATCCACGGCGCAACCCGCTTGCGTGGAAATGCAGATAGTCTGTCGTCCTTCGCTCGGCATGAATACAGCTTCCACCGCCGAGACTTTCCTACGCCGTTGCTCTTCCGGCGCGGGCAGCCCGAACAAATATCGCACGGACCCGTCCGTGGACAGGTACTTGTGCTTTATGGAGGGCAAAGTAATTTTTGCGCCAGAGGAAAGTTTTGTCCGCAGCGCCGCCGGCAAATTCGTCATCGCAGCGACATCGAGCTTTCGCTCCGCATAAAGAGCGTGGTAGAGCTGAGCGCCACGATAGGCGGGCTCGCCTAGCGACTGGCAAAAGGTCCGCAACTCTTCTTTGTTCTTGCCCAGCAACTCCATCGGCGATTGGCCTCGATTCCTGACCATTCTCTCATCCTCGCGATGAGCTTGGCGACGTGTAGGGAAGGGTCCGAGGGCTGGTGGTGAAGTCCCTGTAAGTTAATGATAAGACAATACTTGCAAATTGTTTAGCCCTGCCTGACTCCCCTATCGCCACACACTTCATCGTATGTAAGAATAGCGTATGGTCTCCAACGCGCGCGATATCCATCGTCACGCACTACCGAACGGCCTGGTCGTTATTACCGAGACCATGCAGCACGTCCGCTCCGTTTCCGTCGGAATCTGGGTGCGCAATGGTTCGCGCCGCGAGGTCCCTTCGGAAAATGGGCTCGCGCATTTCCTGGAACACATGGTTTTCAAGGGAACGGAACGCCGTTCCGCCGAACACATCGCTCGCGAAATGGATTCCGTCGGCGGAATGCTCGACGCCTTTACCTCCAAAGAGCAGATCTGCTTTAACGCCAAAGTTCTTGATGAGCACCTTCCCATCGCCTTCGATGTCCTTGCCGATCTCGTGCTGCGGCCGAAATTGGACTCCGATGACGTGAAAAAAGAGCGCCAGGTAGTTCTGGAAGAGATCAAGATGGACTTGGACAATCCGGAATATCTGCTCCACGACCTGTTCACGCGCGGCTTCTGGCCGGATCATTCTCTGGGGCGGCCGATTCTCGGTACTCCGGAAACGGTGCGAGGATTTGATCCGGAAGCTTTGCGCAATCGTTTCAAGGACTGGTTTGCACCAGACCACATTGTGGTCACGGCTGCGGGAAATATCACCCACGAAGAGGTGTTGGGTCTGGTGCAGAAGGAATTCGGGCACTTGAAACCGCTGCTCGCTCGGGAGGAGGATCCCGTCCCTACGACCGCCGCGCCCATTCATCTGGAAAGCAAGCGCGACCTGGAGCAGGTGCATCTTTGCGTCGGCGTGCCTTCGTTGCCGATCGCTCACGAACGGCGGTTTGGCGTGGCCGTGCTGAACAACCTTCTGGGCGGCGGAATGTCCTCGCGATTGTTTCAGAACATTCGCGAGAAGCAGGGGCTGGCCTACGCTGTGTTCAGCGAACTGACGCCCTATTCCGACGCAGGAATGCTCAGCGTGTACGCGGGCACGGCGAAAGAGACTATCGGGCAAGTGTTGGACATGACCATCGCGGAATTCCGCGCCATGAAGGAATCGCCCGTTTCCGAGGAAGAGTTGTTGCGAGCCAAGAATCACCTGAAGGGTTCGCTGATGCTCTCGCTGGAGTCGACCAGTTCGCGTATGTCGAATCTCGCGCGCCAGGAACTTTATTTTCATCGATTCTCCTCCCTCGACGAGATTCTGGCGTCCATTGAAGCCGTGACTCGCGAAGAAGTGCAATCGCTCGCCCGGGAATTTTTTCAGCCCGAGCGCATCGCGGTAACCGTCCTTGGCCCGATCAACGGGTTCTCGGTCAATCGCGCGCGCCTCGCCGCCTAATGGCTAGATTTGCGTCGTGATATTTTTGCGTGCAACTTGATTTGATACGATTGAGCTGCTGACTTTCTGCAAAACACATGAACTGTAAGCAATGTTCAAAGGTCATTCCGGATGGCTTCACGGACTGCCCGTGGTGCGGCGCAGCCGCGGCGATCGCTGTTGGCGCGGTCTCCGGCAATTTTGTGGCTTCAGAGCCGGCAGTCTCGCCGGCGCATGCTCTGCTCATCGCTTCTTCGATCGTGTCGTCCGGAATTTTGTTCGTGCTATTGAACTACTTCGCGGCGACGCGCTCGGCGGGCCCCCTCACGTTCGAAAATTCGGGTTATTCCCTTGGCCGCTGCGTGGGGTCGCTTTTTTTGGCCGCGATTGCCGTGCTGGCGTATGGCAAATATCGCCCCAAAAAACTGCGTGTTCCCGTGCAAGTTCTCGTCATTCTGACGCTTTCATCTCTGCTAACACTGTTGAGCCTGGCGATTCCCGCGCGGCCACGGATGGGGGCGGTGGACGAAGCGACGATTCGTCGTTATAGCGATGCGGCGCACCGCCGGACTGCTCCAAACGCACCACCGCCGGTTCAAACGAAATGGGATCCCGCGGCCCGCGCCTTGATGAAGGACATCCTCTCCCGCAACCAACGGTATGTATCCGAAATTTCGGCGCTCGATGAGACTGCCAAGCCACTCTACACGGTCGAATCGTTCCGCGATGCGGCGACCATCCAACAGATAATCGACCAGTTGCACGCCCGCCTGGCCGTCGCCGATAAATACACGGACTGGCAGCCCGTTTTTTCTAAAATGAAAAACTATATTGCCACCGTGGATGCCAGCGAAGACGAGAAACGCAAATTCATGGACGGGTATGAGGCCACCTTGCCACAGACGCTCGCCGTCTGCAGAGCCATCTCGGACAAGGAGCACGCCTGGCTGCAGGCTTCGCTCGATCTTTATCAGTTCGCCCTTTCGAAAGAAGGGGCATACGTTTGGCACAGCGATAATCTTTTTTTTCAAAAGCATTCAGACTCGAACAACTTTCGCCAGAAATTCTTGAAGGCGCGAACACTGAATACGGAATTTCTGAAGGCGTACTGGGAAGCTCGGCAGGCGCAAGACGCCATGATCGCGCAGATGGGATTGCAAGGTTCGGATCTCGATCCATCCCACGCACAATAAGCGTTCTCCCCTGCCTGGAATCGTCGCAGTTTCCACAAACTGGGCGGCGGAGGCGCGGGGAGCCTGGTTTTTCATAATCAAAAAAATGAACCCGCGTTCGTGAAAGCGTTGACGCGCCCTTCGCGCTCTGCCATGATCTTGAAAGTTTCAAAGCGTTGGGGCTCTTCTGAGGAGAAATTCAATCGGTTTGCGCGTCTCCATTCTTGCCTCCGGCAGTTCGGGCAACCTGACGCTGCTCGAAACCGAACGTACCCGCATCCTGGTTGACGCCGGCCTCGGAAAGCGCGAAACCCTGGCGCGCCTGGCCGCTGTCGGTAGGGAAGTTGATCGCCTCGATGCTGTCCTGATCACTCACGAACACACAGACCACTGCAATGGGCTGCCTCAAGTTCTCGGCCTCTGGAAGACCCCGCTTTACGTCACCGAGCCGACCATGGACGCGCTGCAACGCATTCTTCCCGATACGTTTCGCAAGCGGTTGCAACGGGCGGAATCGATTCAAGCCGGCCAGTGCTTCACGATTGGCGATATTGACGTGCACGCGTTCGCCATTCCTCACGACGCCGCTGATCCCATCGGGTTTACGTTCCGCACCAATGGCACGAAGGTTGCCATCTGCACGGACCTCGGTTACATGCCGGAACTCGTCAAGGTCCATCTGCGGGAGACGGACTGCCTGGTCCTCGAGTCCAATCACGACCTGGACATGCTGAAAGTTGGCCCGTATCCTTGGGTCGTCAAGCAGCGGGTTCTTTCGCGCACAGGACACCTCTCGAATCATGCCGTCAGCGAATTCCTCTGCGATCCCGAAGGCTTCGATTCGTGCGCGCGCTATCTTGTGCTGGCGCACATTTCGCAGGAAAACAACAATCCGGACCTCGCGCGCCTATCCGCGGAAGAGGCGCTGGGCCGACGCCCCGCCGAGGCCGCCTTTACCGGCGAACTGCTAATCGCTTCGCAACGCACTCCTCTCAAGCCGCTAGAGCTGTAAACGCTGTTTTATCCATTAATTCCACTCATGGGCGGGATCCAAATTCCAGCGAGCCCGCGGAATATCCGCCACTTGACATTGCCGGCAAAATCGCAAGAATGTTTGGCAACGGTGCGGTCTGATTCAGGGGAAGATGAATTGAAATTTGTCGAAGCCGCCGAGGAATCGACGGGATTCTGCGTTCGTTGATCCTCGGAATCCTCCAATTCATTCTGGTGCAGAGGGATTTTACCTACGCTCAAGGGGGGAAGATGCGGGCTCAATTCTACAACCGGTTAGTGTTGATGGTTCTTATCGCCCTGCTTTTAGGGGGCTTAAGCGCCTTTGCGCAGATGGGTACCACCTCTCTGCATGGGACTGTTTTGGATAATTCGCGCGCCGCGGTCGGCGGAGCGAGGGTCACGTTGGCAAATGCGGCCCAGGCCTTTGCACGCGAAGTCACGACTCCTTCCAGCGGAGAATTTGAATTTCTTGCGCTTCCTCCGGGCACGTATGTTTTGACTGTCGAGAAGGAGGGTTTCAACAAGTACGAGCAGAAAAGCCTGCAGCTCCTGGTGAACGTGCCAACCACGGTAAACGTGGTTCTAAAGGTCGGCTCGGTCAGTACGCAGGTGGAAGTTTCGGCGGAATCGGAAACGATCAACACCACCGACGCTTCCCTCGGCACCGCCTTTAACGAGAACCAGGTCAAACAGCTCCCCCTCGAGAGCCGCAATGTCCCTGATCTTTTGTCGCTGCAAGCCGGAGTCGTCTATACCGGCAATCGTCCTGACATCGACCCTGATGTCGACACTCGGAGCGGCTCTGTCAACGGTTCCCACAGTGATCAGAGCAATGTGACCCTCGACGGAGTCTCCGTCAACGATAAGGGTGCGCATTCCTTTACCTCGGTTCTCCCCGTCACACTTGATTCCGTTCAAGAGTTTCGCGTAACCACGACCAACTATGGCGCCGATGAAGGTACATCTTCCGCAGCTCAGGTCGCGCTGGTCACCAAAAGCGGCACTAACAATTTCCACGGCTCTGCCTACGAGTACAACCGCAATTCCTACTTCAGCGCCAACGATTATTTTATCAAGGCGTCCCAGCTCGCGAGTGGCCTGCCGAATCAGCCCAATCAGCTCAATCGCAATATTTTTGGAGGTTCTGTTGGCGGCCCGATTCTCAAAAATCGGTTGTTCCTGTTCCTGAATTACGAAGGCTATCGCGATGCCGAATCTGTCAGCGCCCTCCGTACTGTTCCAACGGCCGCCATGCGCGATGGAGTCATTCAATACCTGTGCCAGACAAACCCCGACGGTAGCCCTAACACTTCGCTGTGTCCCGGCAACACGGTACGGGGCAACAGTGGTGCTTCCTACACCGCTCCAGCCGGCTATCAGGCTCTATCTCCTCAACAGATCACGGCCATGGATAGCACCAGCCTTGGCCCCCATGGTCCCGATCCCGCCGTTCTTAGCTACATCTCCAAGTACCCACTGCCGAATGATCAAACCACGGGTGACCTCGTCAATACTGCCGGCTACCGTTTTCGCGCTCCCACCGATACCACAAAGAATTGGTATATCGCGAAACTGGACTACAACATCACGAGTGACGCCAAGCAGCGTCTCTCCATCAGTGGTGCCCTTGCCAATGAGAATTCCGCGGGCGCACCTTTCCTCCCCGGTACTCCTCCGGAACAGGACACCGTTAACTACAATAAAGGGATCATTGCGGGCTATTCGTCGGTCCTCACTTCCTCGCTCGTTAACAATTTCCGCTATGGCTACGTTCGCGAAAGCGTCGGTACCATCGGTGATTCCAATCAACCCTGGAACTTACTCCTGGCCTTCGATCAGGGCATCACACGCTCTTCGGCGTTCCAGCGTCCTGTGAACAACTTTACGGACGACGTTTCCTGGATTCATGGAGTTCACACCTGGCAGTTCGGTTTTCAGTTCGCATTCCTTCGTAGCCCCTCGCAGAATTTCAATAATTCTTTCAGTAGCGGCACCGCCAATCCCGATTGGCTCCTCAACTCGGGGCTATCCACTACTTCTGCGTCTGCGCTGAACCCCGCGAATCACGGTTATCCGGCCGTGGATTCCACTTTCGTCAGCAACTATGACTATCCCATGACCTCCCTTCTCGGGATGGTTACCCTGGTCAACGCGCAATACAACTACGGTCGTGATGGAAACCCAATCGCTCAGGGGGCCCCAGTTTCCCGCAATTTTGCCGAGAACTCTTACGAGTTGTATGCCCAAGACAGTTGGAAAGTGAAACCCACTCTCACCGTCACGCTCGGTCTTCGTTATTCGCTCTTCTCTCCGCCCTGGGAGGTCAATGGTCTTGAAGTGGCTCCCACCATGAGTCTAAACAGTTGGTTCAACGGGCGCGCCGCGGGCATGATGCAGGGTAGGCCCTCCAGTGCCGCTCCTCTCATCAGTTACAATTGGGCAGGCCCTGCCAACGGTAAGCCTGGCTTCTACAATTGGGATCACCACGACTTTGGTCCTCGGATAGCTGTGGCCTGGGCCCCGGATTCTTTCTCTGGACTTCTTGGCGACCTTTTTGGCGCCAAGGGCCAGACCAGTATTCGTGCAGGATTTGGAATCGTATATGATCGTGTCGGCGAGAGTCTTGCCGACACATTCGATCAGAATGGTTCGTTTGGTCTCTCCACCCAATTGTCCAATCCATCCGATATCCAGACTTCCCTTACCGCTCCCCGAATCACAAACATGAATACGATTCCCACCACAGACTACAGCGGGAATCCTATCTTTATTCCGCCGCCTGCCGGGACTTTCCCCAAGACTTTCCCGAGCAGCCTGAATACGGGGGGCTCGGCGATCACCTGGGGTGTGGACAACAGTCTGAAAACTCCCTACTCGTACACCATCGACATGGCCGTTAGCCGCGAACTCCGCTCCGGATTTTCGCTTGATGTCGCATATGTTGGCCGTCTCTCTCACCGGCTGCTCGCACAGGACGACCTTGCCATGCCCCTGGACATCTACGATAAGAAATCTGGGCTTGATTATTTCGCCGCTGAAAATGCCCTGGCGAAACTCTTTCGGCCGCAACTAAATGCCGGCAGCACCACCGCCACACTTTCCTTCAAACCCAGTCAGGTTCCCGCAAACGTCCAACAATTCTGGACTGACGAGATCCAGCCTCCGGGGAAGGGTGGTGCCTACACCCTCAGTGGCTGCACCGGTACGGACGCTAGCGGTAATCCGGTCCTGATGGCGACTACCAATCCCGTTATCGCCGCCTTCGATCTTTTTTGCAGCACTCGTTTCAATGATTCCCTTGCTCTCTACAACCTCGATACTTACGGCATCCCCGACTTCAACAATCCCAATGTTTCCTACTTTCCGGTGACCGGCCAGAACACTTTTTATAGTCCTCAATTCAGCTCTCTATATTCTTGGCGTTCTATGGCAAATGCTAATTACAATGCCTTGCAAGTGTCCCTGCATCATCGCATGACGAAGGGTTTCC
The DNA here is from genome assembly GCA_963709675.1 of Candidatus Acidiferrales bacterium. Lineage (GTDB taxonomy): Bacteria > Acidobacteriota > Terriglobia > Acidiferrales > UBA7541 > Acidiferrum. Next base: position 441,729 of record CAVPWW010000004.1, on the reverse strand, counting down.
AATTCGACTTGAACTACACCTTTTCCAAATCCATCGATTTGGCTTCCGATGCCGAACGCATCGGTCCGGCAAGCTATACCAGCAGCCTCAACAACATCATCATCAATGCGTGGAATCCCAACCAGGAACGCGGCGTGTCTTCTTACGATGTGCCCCACCAATTCAATGCAAACTGGATCTTTGAGCTGCCCTTCGGGCGCGGCCGCTCGATAGGATCCGATTCCAACCGAATCCTGGATGCCTTCATAGGCGGCTGGCAACTCTCCGGACTCTTCCGCTGGACCAGCGGCTTCCCCGTTAACGTCGACAACGGCTATAGTAATTTCCCGACAAACTTCGAGCAGGAAGGCAACGCCGATCTGGTCGGTTACGTCAAAACCGGCGCCTATTTCAATACGGGTACCCCCAATATCTTCGTCAACGGTCCTGCCGCCATCAGCTCCTTTGCACCGGCCTACGCGGGCGAGTCCGGGCAGCGCAACGTGATTCGTGGGAACGGTTACTTTGGCATTGATCTTGGTGTCTCCAAGCGCTGGACGATGCCTTGGAGTGAAAAGCAAAGTCTGCAGTTCCGTTGGGAGATCTTCAATGTCACGAACTCCGTTCGCTTCGATGTTCAGTCCAGCCTGCTTTCGTCGGCCCTCACTCTTGGTAGCGGGGGAAGCTTCGGAAACTACTCCGGCCTGCTCACGAACCCGCGCATCATGCAGTTTGCTCTGCGCTACGAATTCTAGGTGCCGGATACCAGGCGGCGCTTTGGGAGCTTCTTGACAACGAATAGGCTCGTGCCTAAGAATCTTTGGTAACCAAAAGAGGCAGGGTCGGGTGTCGAGGATGCGGAAGCAGCATTTCCTCCGCGTCGTGGTATTTCTTTAGCTGCGATCGTCGGGCGAAGTGTTGACTCCGCAGTTTTACCTTTTTCTGCTCTACACAGTACAACGCAGCAGTTCCAGGAGCTGGCGGCCAGATTCAGAAAGTTAGCGATATAAACTTCGGTGCGAACAGGTCATGAATAGCCGAGTTTCCTAGTAAGAGCGAGGACAACTCGGGGTCGTGAAATTCAGGATTAGGGGATACGCTGTGAAACTTCTATCTGGATCGAAGTGCCTGGCATTATTTGCTGTCCTTATCTATGTACTGGCCGGATCTGCTCTGCGAGCTCAAGACGCCACGGGGCGCATCATCGGCAATGTCACCGACCCCAGCGGCGCTCCAATACCCGGGGCACAAGTGACCGTGACGAATCTGGCAACCAAGATTGTTGAGACCACCAGCAGCGACGCCTCCGGCTTTTACCAGGTTCTCTCTCTGCCGATTGGAGAATATGAAGTTACTGTTGAGGCAGCGAGTTTTCGCAAGGAGGTGTTTGCCCACCAGAGACTCCAGATCAGCCAGTCGCTTCGTCTGGATGCTAGATTGGCGATCGGCCGAGCCAGTGAATCGATTGAAGTGACCAGCCAGGCCGCGAACGTGGAAACTGTCAACCAGACCATCGGCACCAGTGTCACCGGCGAAACCATTGAGCGCGCGCCCTTGAACGGCCGAAATGTTTTGGATCTCGCCGCGCTTCAGCCCGGAGTTACCGAGACAAACCCAGATTCCGGAGCGGCGGGGAATTACAGCATCGCCGGTGGGCGTAGTGACTCGGTGACCTATCTGCTCGACGGCGCGATGAACAACGACTTGCTGGACAATGGGGTGGTTTACAACCCCAATCCCGACACCATCGCGGAGTTTCGCATCATGGAGAGCGATTACTCGGCGGAATATGGACGAAATGGCGGCGGCATCATCAGCGTGGTCACCAAGTCAGGCACCAACGAATGGCATGGAAGCGCGTTTGAATTCCTGCGGAATGATGCGTTCAACGCCAACACGTTTTTTAACAAGGTGGATGACTTGCCAAGAGATGTGCTGAAGAGAAATCAGTATGGCGGCACCTTTGGCGGACCGATCAAGAAGGATAAGTTTTTCTTTTTTGTCGGGTATCAGGGACAGCGATTGTCGCAACAGGAAGTTTCGGGCGTCTTTCCGGTATTCACGCCTGCGCAAATTCAGGGTGACTTCTCCAATGGGGGAGTTCCGGGAAATTGCCCCAACGCGGATTCTAATGTGGCTCAATTCCTGCTAGCGAATCCCTACTTCCAATCGAATCCCGCGAAGGCTGCTTGCGGCATGATCGATCCGACAAAATTTAATACCATTTCCGAGAAATACATCGCGGCGGGATGGTTTCCGACGAATCCGAATGGTTCGGCACAGTATCAGGGCGCGCATACGGACAATAACAACGAAATCACCGGGAAACTGGATTTTCTGTTTTCGGAGAAAGACAAACTCTCTGTAACGCTCGGTGGATACCGGAATCCGCAGCTGAATCCGTTTCAATACTCCACAGTTCCCGGATTCCCGAACATAGGACAATTAAACCACTACATCTTGAACGGCGATTATTATCATACGTTTACTCCCAATGTGGTGAACGAATTCCGCGCGTTCACTCAGCGTACGTACCAATTGCAGGACAAGGTGGGCGTGAAACTGCCGACGGCGTCGGAATTGGGTTTCGGGACCATTCCGGATAATCCCACGGGGCCGCCGAACATGTGGTTCGATACTGGGCTGCAAGTGGGCTTCAGCGAGAATGGGCCAACAACGTTTGCGAACAATACGTTCGGGTTTCTGGATACCATCAGCTGGGTGCGTGGCCGGAACAATTTCAAATTCGGTGGCGGGCTTTCGGGCTACCAGAACAACACGCTCTATGACTACTACGTTAACGGAGAATTTGACTTTTACTCCTCCAACTACGGTCAAGGCCCGGCAACAGGCAATGTCTTAGCGGACTTTCTGCTCGGGGCTCCCAGCCAGTACTTCCAGTATCCTGCAGCACCCTCGAATATCCGAAGCAAGGCTGTTGCGGGGTTCTTTCAGGATGAGTGGCGGGTAAAGAAAAATCTGTCGCTGAACTTGGGCATACGCTACGAGTATAACCAGCCCAAGCTCGATACCCAGGGCCGGACATTCTCGATCATTCCTGGACAGCAGTCGACAGTATTTACGGGCGCACCTGTGGGCATGGTGTTCCCCGGCGACAAAGGGGCACCGGTGGGCACTAACTTCCCCGATAAGCACGATTGGGCACCTCGAATTGGTTTCGCCTGGGATCCAAAAGGCGATGGAAAGACGAGCCTGAGAGGTGGATTCGGGATTTTCTATGATGTGCTGAAGGGTGAAGACAATTTGCAGTTCAACGGACAACCTCCCTTCTTTGCCTCGGCAGCACCCATTTTCCCCACTGTGGGACCCGGCCAAGCCTCTGAAATTCAATTTTTCCAAGACCCATTTGGCTCTGCAAATGAACCCGATCCGTTCCCCTCGAAGCCACCTCCATCGAACCTTAACTTCCTTAACGCAGGTTTTTTGCCTATCAATGCGGCCGGCTCGGTTTATGTCGTGGATCCGCACCTGAAGACGCCGTACATCTACCAATACAATATGAGCTTGCAGCGCGAGATTGCACGTAGCACGGTGTTCGAAGCGAGCTACGTAGGAAGCAGCGCTCACGGTTTGACGTCTCTGCAGGACATCAATCCATTTGTATTGGGAACAACAGACCGCATATTGAACCTGACTCCGGGAAACACGACGTGTGAGGATTCCATTGGCTACTCGACCTCGAATGCCGATCCGAACAACACCTGTAGCTTCGGCTCGTTGCCAGAATTCAAAAACGTTACGAAAGCCAGTTACAACAGCTTGCAGGTGAGTTTAACGAGGCAGATCGCCGACACTGCGTGGCTTGGACGCACGTATTTCACATTCGCTTACACGTTTGCGCACAGCATCGACAACGTATCGGGATTCCGTCAACGGAATTCCAGCGTGCCGAGCTATGATCCCGGTCTCTTTCGGGCTTCGAGCGATCAGGATATCCGTCATCGGATCACGTTCAGCGGCGGCTGGGATCTCCCGTTCGAGCACATGTGGAGTTCTGGGCCAAAGCGGCTGACGCAGGGATGGAGCTTATTCCCGATCTTCACTTGGCACACGGGTTTGCCTTACGACGTGTTCGCCAACCTGCCGGATCGCTACTACCCCGGAGCAGAGGGTCCGTCCGGCGCGGGCGATCCGGGGAATGAGCATGCCAACATTGTCGGGCCGCTCGGGCCAATGAATCCCCGTACGGTGTCCACGTTCACCAATCCGAACTCCGGTGACAACATCCCAAGCACAGGCAATTATTGGTTTAACCCGAACAGCCTGAGCACCGCACAGTGTCCCGAGCCAGATTTTATCAATCCCCCGCCGGTGTGCACTCCTGGACCGGATATGCTGCCTTCAAATTATCAGGTCGTATTGAACCCCGCACTGGCGACGTATGGCACGTTGCCCAGAAACTATCTCCGCGGGCCCGGCTATATCAATCTGGACATGGCCGTTTCCAAGACGACCGCAATCACTGAGCGTGTGAAGATTGAATTTCGCGCGGAGTTCTTCAACATTTTCAACCACGCCAACTTTCTGAATCCGGGAACCACGAATTACGGGAATGGCGTCTTCTCCGGTGGCGGTGTAGGTACAAACCCGAATAACGACCAGTTCGGGCAAATCACCTCCACCTACGATCCGCGCATCATTCAATTGGCGCTGCGCCTTTCCTTCTAGCTGACATCGAACCATTCCTTCCGCCGGGGGACGCGAGTCTCCCGGCATTTTTTTTCGCGGCCTCCAAAAACCGCTGCTTTGCCTTCCAAAAAGGCGCGGAATCGTGCGTTGACACGTCGCGCGTTTTCCTCTACCTTGAAAAGACCTTGGTAGAGGTGCGGTGGCCATGAGTAGCCGAGCTTGTTTTCCCGATCAGCATCGGGTGCTTGGCGAAAGGGGTCCGACCCAGGAGTCAGGTCAGTGAAATATCGCTGATCGCCGCCGAAACCGCAGCGATTGCTACTATCGTCGCGGTTGGTTTTCCGGTCTAAGGCCGGTTCACTGTCATCCGTTGGGCCTTGCTCGCGGATGGAGCGCTATCGAGAGGCAGCTTTCTGCACCTACCTGGCGCAGACCTTCCTTTCGTATTTCGCTCTCCCCTCATAACTCTCCCGAGGCAGAAAATTATGGATTGTTTTGCTCTAACACGCGCGCTCGTCGACTTGGATTCGACTACAGGTCAGGAAAAGCCTGTGGTGGACTATCTGTTCTCCCATCTCTCGAAAATTGCGGTGCAGCACAACGGCCGGCTGGAGCGGATGAATGCCGCGCCTGAGCGAGACAATCTATTGCTCACGTTTGGGGAACCGGTGGTCACTCTCTCGACGCACATGGACACGGTTCCCCCGTATTTCTCGTCAAGTGATGACGGCACGCACATCCGCGGGCGTGGCGCTTGCGATGCGAAAGGCATCCTTGTGGCCATGATTGCTTCGGCCGAATCGCTGCTGGCAGCCGGCACGCGCAATTTTGCGCTGTTGTTTGTCGTTGGCGAAGAACGTGACAGCGCCGGCGCAAAAGCGGCGGCAGCTTCGCCGCGCGGCTCGCGCTTTCTTATTAATGGGGAACCCACGCAAAACCGGTTGGCGCTGGGATCCAAGGGCGCGCTCCGCTATGAAATCGCTGCGCAAGGCAAGCTGGCCCACTCGGCTTATCCGGAGTTGGGCCACTCCGCGATTCACTTGCTGCTCGATGCGCTTCGGGACATTCGCGCCATTCCTTTGCCAAGCGACGCGATTCTTGGCCAGTCCACGCTGAACGTGGGAACAATTCACGGCGGACGCGCGCCAAATGTTGTGGCCGACGAAGCGCGCGCGGAAATCATGTTTCGCCTGGTGACAGATGCTGGTCCGTTGCGGGCTGCCGTGGCGCAGACGGCCGCGGAACATAAGGTGGAAGCTCAGGAGGTTCTGCACAGTTCCGCGGTACACCTTGGCTCCGTCGAAGGTCTGCCAACGACCGTGGTTGCGTTCACCACGGACATTCCTATGTTCAATGGCACCTGGGGCAAACCGTTTTTACTCGGCCCAGGCAGCATTCATGACGCACACACTGCGGAGGAGCGCATCGACAAAAAAGAATTGAGCGACGCAGTGGGAATCTACCGAAGGATGGTGGGGCAACTTCTGGCAACGGGAGCAGTCTCGTCATGAGCGTTCCCTTGGCCATTGTTGGTTACGGAAAGATGGGTCGTCTGGTCGAGCAATTGGCTCCGGAATACGACTTCAAGGTAAGTGCAATGCTTTCGCGTCCTAACATTGGCGCGCTTTCGCGTGAATCGTTGCAGGGCGCCACAGTAGCCATCGAGTTCACCTCACCGGCGGCCGCCCCGGAAAATCTTTGCCGGCTGGCGGCCTTGGGCGTCAACACGGTGTGTGGAACGACGGGCTGGTATGAAGAGCTGCCTCAAATTCGGCAAGCGATTGCGAGCGGCCGCTCGGCCCTTGTGTTCGGCGCCAATTTTTCCGTGGGCGTAAACCTTTTTTTTGAAATCGTGGCTGGAGCTGCCGCGCTGTTTGCCAAGCATCCCGAATATGAAGCCTGGGGCTGGGAGATTCACCATTCCGCCAAGAAAGATGCTCCTTCGGGAACTCTGAAAAAGCTTGCAGGGGAAATGCGCAGCGCAGGATTTACAGGTCCGCTGACACTTAGTTCCAACCGGGCGGGTGGACACATCGGCACGCACGAGATCGGATTCGATTCGGTGGCAGACACGATCACACTGCGCCACACCGCGCGGAGCCGCGAAGGATACGCGCGAGGAGCGTTGCAAGCGGCTCGCTGGATCGTCGGGAAGAAGGGTGTATTCGAGTTTCGGGAAATTTTGCAGGAGTTACGAACGCCGGCGGCGGGTACATAACGCCGCGCAAACGAGGCGCAACGAAGTTCGACGGGATAGATGGGAAAAATCGGTAAAGGAGCAACACATGTTTACAGGAACCGGGACGGCGCTAGTCACTCCCTTTCGGCGGGATGGTTCGCTGGATGAATCGACGCTTCGCGCGCTGGTGAAGCGACAGATCGCCGCTGGCATCAATTTTCTGGTTCCGTGCGGGACCACGGGAGAGAGTCCGACGCTGACGGAGGAAGAACGTTGGCGCGTAGTGGAGATTACCGTGGAACTCGCGAAGGGCAAAGTGCCGGTGCTCGCGGGAGTGGGCGGCTACAATACCTGCGAGGTTATTGAGCGGGCACGGCAAGTCGCGAAGCTGGATGTAAGCGGCATTCTCTCTGTGACGCCCTACTACAACAAGCCTACTCAGGAGGGGCTCTACCAGCACTTCAAGGCCATTGCGGAAGCGGTGGACTTGCCCATCATTCTGTATAGCGTTCAAGGGCGCACCGGAGTGAATATTGAGCCGAGAACGGTGCAGCGATTGGCTCAGGTTCCCAATATCGTTGGCATTAAGGAAGCTTCCGGAAATGTTGCACAGATGGCGGCAATCCTGAATTGCGTGCCGGCGGAATTTCTGGTGCTTTCGGGGGATGACGCGCTGACCCTGCCGTTGCTGGCGCTTGGCGGACACGGCGTAATTTCGGTTGCGTCCAATGAAATCCCGGCGGAGATGACGCGTTTGACGCAATTGGCGCTGGCGGGAGATTTCGATGGGGCTCGGCAGATTCATCGGCGGTATCATGTGTTGATGGAGATCAACTTTGTGGAATCGAATCCGATTCCGGTGAAAATGGCGATGGCGGAAATGGGGCTGTTGGAGCCGAGCTGGCGATTGCCGCTGGTGCCGCCAAAGGCGGAGAATCGCGCGAAGATTCATGCGGTGCTGGAGTCGCTGAAGCTGATTGAGAGAGTACATGCGGCAATCTCAAATTGAGGGCTTGTTCGAGACACCGCCGAGTTCTTATAGGGAAGAGCATTTTGAGCTATTCCGATCCTTCAAGACTGCGCTGAATCGCGGCGAAATTCGTGCCGCGGAGCCGGATGCGGCGGCTCCTACGGGATGGCGTGCGAATGTTTGGGTGAAAAAGGGGATTCTGCTTGGCTTTCGTATGGGCGCGATTGTGGATATGTCCATCGACGCGCGGCGCCAGCCATTTTTCGATAAGTCCACTTACCCGGTGCGAAGCATCTCGATTGCGGATGACGTGCGCATTGTTCCCGGTGGTTCGAGCATTCGGGATGGCGCGTACATTGGGCGAGGAGTGATTTGCATGCCGCCGATGTTCGTGAATGTCGGGGCCTATGTGGGCGAAGGAACCATGATCGATTCGCACGCGCTCGTGGGCTCCTGCGCGCAAATCGGCAGCGATTGCCATCTTTCCGCGGCGGCGCAAATTGGAGGAGTGCTGGAGCCCGTTGGCGCACTGCCGGTGATCGTCGAGGATGAGGTCATGATCGGGGGAAATACCGGCGTGTACGAGGGAACCGTGGTGAAACGTGGCGCGGTATTGGGAACGGGCACCATCCTGAATCGCTCGATTCCGGTGTACGACTTGGTGCGCGACACCGTGTATTCCGCGAAAGAGGATCAGCCGTTGGTGATACCTGAAGGTGCGGTGGTGGTGCCGGGTTCGCGCGCCGTGTCGCACCCTGCGGGATTGAAGTGGGGGCTCTCATTGCAATGTTCCGTGATCGTCAAATATCGCGACGAGAAAACGGGGTCGCGAATTCAACTCGAAGATCTACTGCGGTGAAACGGGGGAGGGCTACTGGCTGAGAACTTTTTCGAAGAAGGCCAGGGCGCGGGGGTCGTTGGATTGACCTAGCCAAAACATGGCTTGCTTGCGTACTTCGGGATTTTTGTTGGACTGGGCGACTTCGATGAGTTTGGGAATGCCTTCCTCCTTGGGCATCTGGCTAAGGGCAAAGACAGCTTTCTTTTTCACTGCGGTGTCGGGATCACTCTGGATGGCGCTGGTAATAGCAGTGGAGGCTTTTTGGCCAGCCTTTTGCGCGAGCCAAAAAAGGGCTTGGCCGCGCACATGTGCATTGGCATCGTCCTTGGCCATGCGGATGATGTCGTCCACCGCGCCGGGTTCATGGCTAACGTAGAGCGCGAAGGCGACTTTCGCTCTCACGTCGGGACTAGGATCGCTCGTCGCCATTTTTTCCAGTAGCATCAAGCCGGATTTGCCGCGAGCCGCGCCAAGCCAGAAGGCAGTCTTGTCACGGAGCGAAGCTGGCTCGTCTCGCGCAACAAAAGAGGCCATGACTCGATCGGCGGAAGCATCCGCGTGCTGTGCGATGGTCATGAGCGCTTGCGCCGCGAGGCCACTGTCGCCATCACTCTCAAGCGTTTCTCCACTCACATGCTGACTCAGCAGAGCCACGCTGTCTTCCGGTTTCACGCTGGTGAGCCAGACGACGCGGAGTCCTCCAGCATCCAGAGTGCAATTCGCAGAAGCCATGCGGATGTGCATCACGCGTTTCTGATCCAGGCGAAGCAGGACAGTGAGTTGCGGCGAGCCTTCGGGCTTGACGGTTCTATTTTGGGTCTGTTCAACAGGAGAATCGCCGTGTTGCTGCTCGAGATTGCAGGTGCCGCAGGCCCCATCGCTGTCATCGCTGTGATAATTTCCGCAACAGACCGATTGGTTTCTCGCGACTGCCTGGACCTCGTATGCGACCCAAGCGGGCTGCTGCGCTTCCGCGGCGATCTGCGCAAGGGTGTTTTCAAGTGGCTGGTTGATGGAGCGGACTTCCAGTTTTGCATTAATAAACTGAGATTGGTCAGCGTTGGTAATGGGAATGGCTAGCCCAAAGCTCAGGAAGGCCAGGATTAGCTGGAATCGATACGCACGAAACTTTGTACCTGTTTTCATGGCATGCCTCACTTCTGCAAAAGCTCAATCATGTACTCATTGCCTTCCTTGGAATTCATGAGCGACAGCTTGCTGACCGCGACTTTTTTGAGTTCGGGATCCTTTTCGGACCTGGCGATGGCGACAAGGGCGCTTGCATTTCCACCAAGGAAGTAAGCATTTATAATTTCCTCCTTCACACCGCGATCGGTTTCTTTGGCATAAATAGTTTGCAGAGCCGGATCTTTTGCGCCCATCAAGCCGAGGTTGCGGATGGCGGCTTTGCGCAACTCCGGATTTTTTTCGGAGAGCGCAAGTTGCGAAAGGCGTTCGGAATCGCCGGCAAGAAAGAGAGCTTGGAGAATTTCTTTCTTGGTATCGGGTGAGCTTTCGGCCTGGTAGAGATTCTGCAACCCAGCTCGGTCACCCATCAGTCCCAACTGATGGATAGCCTCGCGCTTCAGGGACTCATTGGTCTCCTTTTGCGCCACAGCAGCGAGGTCTTCGCGATCGCCGGACATCATGTAGCTGCGTAACACGGCGCGCTTCACGTCCGGATCCGAAGCGCTGGCATAGATTTCGCCGAGCAATTTTCCGGAGCCCTTGCCGCCGGTCATGCCCAGATATTCGACGGCTTTGCGTTGGAGTTCGGGATTGCTTTGCCCTCGGGCGATTTTGGCAAGCATTTCCTGAGCTTGGGGCGATCCGCTTTGCACAAGGAGAAACAGGGCTTTAGATTTGTCTTTCGGATTTGCGGAGCCGCTGAGGTATTTCTCGACCATGGGAATGCCTTTGCTGGGATCGCTATTCATGATTCCCTGAAGGGCGAGGATTTTCAGATCCTCATCGCTTTGCGAATCGGGATTGACGGGATGCCCGGAGTTTTGACGCATTTCTATTTCGAGGGCCTCGGCATCCTTGTTCCAGCGACTCTGAGGAAAGCGTTTCTTCAGGTCGGCGATGGATTCAAGGGCGACGTCGCGCTTACCCAATTTGTTTTCCGCATAAGCCCTCCAATAGAGGGCGGCATCGGTTTGCGGCCCGGCCATCTGCGCGAGTTCGCTAAATTTTTTGGCGGCATCGCCGTAGTCGCCTTCGTCGAGAAAGCCACGGCCGTCGTTATAGAGATCGTCCATCATCGCCTGACGGTTCTGCTCGGCTTCCTTCTTGTCCTGCTGAGCCTGCAGAGCAGCCTCTTCGGTCTCTCGCTTGTCCTGTTCGGCCGCGGCGTCGCGTTGGGATTCGGCAAAATGCTCCGCAGAAGGCGATTGCCATGGAGCTGCTGCATGCGAGGCGGGGCTCGCCAGGAATAGCCCGCTGATCACCAGAGATACAGCCCATGTTGATGCGATTGATTTCGGCTCTTCGTTCATGTTTGCTAAGCCTCCAAAACTTTTGCGAATGGTCATGTTTTGTTCCTTTCGGTTACGGCCGTACCGCTCTGTGACGATGGCGCCACGGCGTTTTCTCGCTCTTGGTGCAATTCCTGCTTGACTACGCGCACCTTTAACAGGATTCCTTTCGCGGCAATGCGCTTCTGGATGGCTTCGAACTGCGCTGGAGTCACTTCATCCGGACTGTTGGCAATGTCCAGAAGGACCCGCTCGAGTTCGTCGAGGGTGCTGGCCATCCGTGTGTCGCCATCGCGCAGGGCGGTCTGCCGGTACAGGCGATTTTCTTCCAGGAGATTTTCGGCGCGCTTCTGCTCGGCAGAAATGTTCATGAGCTTTTGACCTTTTTCCGGCTCGGCGTTCGCCAATTCCATCAGGATCATTTCGGAGCGGCCGAGATGATCTCCGACGGCAACGACCAGAACGCGCTCGCGAACTTTTCCGGCATCGGCGAGATTGACGCCGGATGGCGTCTTCTTCGTAAACCGCCCTAGGAAGAACGCGAGGAGGACAAGCGCGGCAACGGAGCCTAATGCCAACATTCGTCGCGGCTCAAATAATGGCTGCCACCAACGGGAGCGTTTCTCTGGAAGGCGCGGCGAGATCTGTTGCCAGACGCGCCGTGAGAAGTCCTTCCCGGGGTCCGGAACGGGCATGGCGTCCAACGCGGCAAAGACGGCTTCGATGCGGTCCATTTCGCGGCGGCAGTCCGTGCACTCGTTGAGGTGTGCTGTGAAGCTTTCGCGTCCGCGGCTTTCACCATCGCGGTAGGCAATCAGTTGTTCTTCTGTCATATGGTTCATGATTCCGTTCCCATGGCTCGGGTCGTGCCGCGAAGCCCGGTGAAGGGCTCCAGCGCTTTGCGCAGCTTGGACACGGCACGAAAAACTGTGTTTTTTGTGGCGTTCGCATTGGATTTCAGTACGGTGGCAATTTCCTCGATGGCGCAACCTTCCCAGTGACGCATGACAATGGCCGTGCGTTCGGCGGGGGTCAGCGTATCGAGTGCCTGCCGCATTTTGGCGGCAAGTTCGGCGCTGCTGGCAAGGCGCTCGGGCGAAGCCGTAGGATCCTTCACCTGGGCGACAGGGTCTATCTCAAGGCCGTCTTCGGCGGGCCTGCTCGGCGCCGCCTGGCGTGCCTCCTCGACATTTCGCTGGCGGATACGATCGATCGCGTAATTTGCGGCGATGCGGTAGACCCAGGTGCCGAAATTGGAGTTACCGGCAAACTGAGAGAGTTTTTGATAAGCCCTTAAGAAAGCTTCTTGCACAACTTCCTCCGCATCGTGAGAGTTGCCCGTCATGCGATACGCCAGACGATAGAGATTGAGACTGTAACGCTCGACGAGGACACGATAGGCATCGCGCTCGCCGGCCAGAGTGCGCTCGACGGCGATGGCGTCGCTGACGGCTTCGGGATCCGCTCGCTCGATGCTTGCCCTCATTCTCACCATTAGACAGGATTTGGCCCCTGCGGTTAGGTCGCCCCGGAAGACGCCTATCGCTCCCACCCCCAGAAATACCGTATCATTACAGAGGATTTGTGATAGAGAGGGAGACGTGATTCCACGCTACACGCGAGTCGAGATGGGCCGGGTCTGGAGCGAATCGAATCGCTACCAGAAATGGCTGGACGTGGAGCTGGCCGCAGCGGAGACGCTGGCCGAAGCCGGCCTGATTCCCAAGGATGCCGCTACGCTGATGCGATCGCGCGCCAGAGTGGATATTGCCCGAATCAACGAATTGGAAGAGCGAGTGAAGCACGACGTGATCGCGTTCACCATGGCGGTGAGCGAATCGATCAAAAGTCCTTCCACGGCGCGGTGGATGCATTATGGAATGACGTCGAATGATGTTGTGGATACGGCACAGGCTCTGCTGCTGCGGGATGCATCGCGTATTATCGAGCGTGACTTGGTCCTGTTTGGAGAGGTGTTGGACTTGCGGGCGCACGAGTATGAGCACACGCCGCAGATTGGCAGGACCCACGGGATCCACGCGGAGCCCATCACGTTCGGACTGAAGATTGCCAACTGGTTCGCCGAGAACCAGAGGAATATTGCGCGTTTTCGCGAAGCGGCGCGAGGTATTGCGTTTGGGAAAATTTCGGGAGCAGTCGGGAATGCGGCGCATCTGGGGCCGGAGATTGAAGAGAAGATCTGCAAGCGGTTGGGGCTGGAGGTAACGCCGGTGGCGACCCAGGTGATCCAGCGGGACCGCCATGCGCATTACTTGAGCGTGCTCGCGCTGATCGCGGCCACGCTGGAGAAAATTGCTCTGGAGATACGGCATTTGCAGCGGACGGAAGTGCGCGAGGCGGAAGAGCACTTCAGCGGGGAGCAGCGCGGCAGCTCAGCAATGCCGCACAAACGGAATCCGGTCACCTGCGAGCAAATGTGTGGGCTGGCGAGGCTGGTACGAAGCAACATGATGGCTTCTTACGAAAACGTGGCGCTGTGGCACGAGCGCGATATTTCGCATTCGTCGGTCGAACGGGTGATTCTGCCGGATTCAACGATCCTGGTGGACTACATGCTGTCGAAGATGACCACCATTGTTAGCGAGATGCGCGTCTTCCCGGAACGTATGCTCCGGAATCTGGAATCGACACAGGGGCTAGTGTACTCCGGTCAGTTATTGCAGGATCTTGTGGAGAAGGGAATGCCGAGGGACGACGCGTACAAAGCAGTGCAGGAAAATGCCATGGCGGCTTGGGATTCAGAGACGAGTTTCCGGGAACGCGTGGCAAAGGATGCGCGCATTACAAAATATCTGTCGACCAAGGAACTGGAGCACACCTTTGATTTGAACCGGCAACTGCGCAATGTCGATAGGCTGTTTGCCCGCGTGTTTGGAGCGCATCCCGCGGGGGAACGGGGAGAAGCGGCCGGAAGTCCGTAGATAGACTGTGGGCTGTCGGCTTCAGTCTGACGAAGAAGCTACTCGACGCGCTGGACGTAACGGGCTTCGGAAGTGTCGACGCGAATTCTGTCACCTTCATTGACGAAGGGCGGGACGTTGACGACGAGTCCGGTCTCCAGGGTGGCGGGTTTCATCACCGAACTCGCAGTGGCTTTTTGCAGCGTCGGCTCGGTCTGAATCACCTTCATGTCCATCGTGTCCGGCAAGTCCACGCCGATGGCCTTGTCATCAAAAAACTCAATTTTGACGATGGTGTTGGGAATCAGGTAGTACACGCTCTCGCCGAGTTCGTCCTTTGTCATCTGCATCTGCTCGTAGGATTGCGTGTTCATGAAGTGGAAGTCGTCGCCTTCCTGGTAGAGGTACTCAAACTCGATCTCGTCCAGAATGGCACGGTCCACAAATTCTTCCGCGCGGAAGCGGTAATCAATCATGACGCCGTTGCGGAGGTTCTTCAGGCGTGTCTGCATCGACCCGCGTTTGTTCCCCGGCGTACGGTGGTCGGTGCTGAAAACGGTGTAAAGTTGGCCCTCGTGCTGGATGACCATGCCGGGGCGAAGTTGCGTGGCTTTAACAGTGCTCATAAATTCGCGGGGCCGAAAAAGGCCGTGAACTCCCTGTAGAAAATTAGATTCAATCGCAAATTCCAGACGACGGCCCAGTGGAGCGACGCGTGGAATGACACGAGGTACGCAGGGAGAAAAGATGCTCCCAGCGCAGAAAATCAGTATAGACGGGGCGCGGTCCGGGGGTCAATCGGGTGGCATGGCAGTACATTCGAAAAAAAATTGGTCTGCGCCCACAGTTTTTTGGTTTGCGAGCCCAGTACCCGCTTATCGGGGCTCTGCACAGATTTGTGACTCGACTGACAGAGAGAAGAGTGCGATTAAAGTCTATTTTCTTGAGTCTGATTTGAGAGCAATGTAACCGCGGCGGGCCTGGACATTCAGGCCGTCATGATTCACTTTCACTTTTATTCCATGATAGGCGCCATCCGGCTTCGCAACCGTAAACGCCAAGAGATAGAGGTACTTGGGCCCCGAGAACAGCATGGTGAGGCCGGCTTCCAAGTTGTTGCGGTTGTGAACATACGTTCCACCGGAACCGTCGGCCAAGTCAGCCATGACGCCTTCGTCAGCGGTCATGGAAATTGGGCGCTGTTGGTTTTGGACTCTGGCGGCGAGAGGGGAGCCACCGCCACGTTCTCCGGACTCCAAGTTGGTTGTGTAGAGACCGCGTGAGCCGATGGAGTTGATGATCACGTTGTTCCGAGCCGCCATCTCGAGAACTTGAGATACGAGGGCCATGGCCTCCCCAGAAGGAGTGAGAAATCCGGGAGAAATGAGGATGAGAATGTGTTGCCCTGGCAAGGCGCCCATCTTGCTGATCACCAACTGGATGAAGCCAAGATCGGTCCGATAAGTTTGCTCTCCCGTAGCCACAGCTCGATCGGCAGCTTGTTCCACCATCTGTTTGGCTGCCTGGATCCCGGTCGCGTCGTTGGGGAGTCCCGCACAACTAAGGGTGTCCTCAACGGCGGCTTGGAGAGTCATCGCATCATGTTTGTCTACGATCTGGTCAGCGGCGTAGTAACTGACATTGGGGCAGCTCTGAGAGACGTACCGATAAATAGTGTTGGGCCTTATATTAAGGATGGCTTGCTGAAGTTTGGCGCGGTCGCGGGTCAGACCACTGTTCGCGCCGGAGGTGGAGAGCACGGCAACGGTGTCCGAGGCTGGCAGGGAGGCTTCGAGTAATTGGGCGGCGGCCTTTTGTGCCAGCGGCAGATCACTGGAGCCCAGATTCAGGTCGTCGAAGAGAAAAACCACAAAACGTTGCGCCGGGGAGGCCGGCTGAGCCGTGTTGAGGGAACTACCAGGCGCGGAGGAGGAAGCTATTGCGCCAGGCGGTTCCGTGGCGCGCTCTATTATCGTAAATCCAGTAATGACTTGCGGTTTGCCATTGTCGAGGACTTGGAAATTCTCTTTCTCGAGATTACCCACGGCATTACCTTGGCCATCGCGGACCACAACAGGCACGAGTACTTCATTTACGTTGGCCTTGATCGCAGGGCGAATGTTCGGAGCGGGCGCTTCTTGTTGCTGGGCCGCCAATGACGAGGCAACGCACAAAACCAGGAAGAACTGGGGGCACGGCGGGAAGCCCCCTGAAGATCGAGAGCATAGCCATTTTGTAGTTGCTCCTCCTGGTTTAGAAAGATCAACTTTACATCACAGCAAAGGGAGACACATTGAATCTCGTCTCTATGCTGATCGACGCTGCGGTAAAATTTCAGCGCGCTACGCGCCAAGTTACCTGGCTTCGGACGAGTGCGTTTTGGCGGCGTCGCCCATGATTTTTTCGATTTCGCCGGAAGAGCGGGGGAGGCGCTGGCTGAGAAGTTCGTTGCCGGTATCGGTGATCAGGAGGTCGTCTTCGATGCGCACTCCTAGATTCTCTTCGGGGATGTAAATGCCGGGCTCGATGGTGATGACCATTCCGGGAACGAACGGCCGGCAAAGATCCTGGGGAGGATCGTGGACGTTCAGGCCAACGTTGTGGCTTAACCCGTGGATAAAATATTGGCCGAGCGATTTTCCGTGCTGGTCTTTGCCATGGGAATTGATGTAGTCGTACGCGATCTTGTAGACGCTTTTGTCGCCCTTGCGGCACATATCCATCCCCGGCTTGAGAGCGTGAATGGCGGCGTCTTGCGCGCCCAGGACAATCTCGTAAATCTCGCGCTGCCGAGGAGTGAACTTGCCGTTGGCGGGAATGGTCCGCGTGATGTCGGAGGCGTACCCGGAGTATTGTGCGCCCACGTCCATCACGACGATATCGCCGTCTTCAATCTTGCGCGCAAGTTTGTCGTAATGAAGCGCGGTGGAATTGGGGCCGGCGCCGACGATGGGTGCGTAGGCTTCCGCTTCGGAGCCACCCATGGCGTGCACCTCCACCATTTTTGCCGCGATTTGATACTCCCAGACACCAGGACGCATCATCTTGATCGCTTCGAATTGGGCGTCGAGCGAGAGATCGATGGCTTGGCGTATCAGCGCTAATTCTGTAGGAGATTTGATCAAGCGCAATTCGGCGATGTTGGAGCGGATGTCCTTGACAGTGACTTCCGGCACGGCCTGCTTGAGCCAATCGACGGTCTCCTTTTCGTGGGGATAGCCGCCCATCTCTTTTGGATAGGGGAGAATGGTGTAGAAGTTTGGGTACATGCGGGCAAGCCGTTCGACCGTGGCGCGGAGCTCAGGCATGGGTTTGACGAGAGGGAAGCCAGTTCGCTGCTCGATGCCGGGGTCGGTGGGGGACATGCGCACGCCATTCCACTTTTCCTTGCGTGGATCCTTGGGAGGGAGGAAGAGGATTTCGCGGGCACCGGTCAAATCGTCGTTTTTGGATTTAGTGGCGTCGGGGGGAAGGAGGACGAGAGCGGCCTCTTCTTCGTTGTGCCCGGTCAGATAATAGAAATTTTCTTCCTGGGCAAAGATGTAGGTTTCCGATTCTTCCTCTCTGCCTGTATAGCCGAGGAGGATGATGGGTCCATCGATGTTGGAGGCCAGCTTGGCGCGACGAGCGGCGTACACGGAGTTGGGCTCGCGTTCGCGGCGCTGCTGGGCGGAGGCGGGAGAAAAGCTGCAGCCGCAAAGCGCGAGTAGGGCCAACAGGCAGCGCACGTAGGCACGGAAAGAAGTTCGTCCACAACAGGGCATACGTGTACGCATGCGACCACTCATCCAGTCACCTCTAAGGGCTCCCGACCTAAGGAGCGGAAGAGAAAGTGTATCGCAAGGAGAGGAGGTGCTGCCAGCCGAGGGCGGAAAAGGGTGAAGCGCACGGGGCGAGATGAAGTCTTAGTAATGTACGAGTTAATAGTGCAGAAGTGGGAGAAGCGGCCAAAAATCGAGCGCGGGAGAAAATGGAGCTTAAGATGAAGGAGAGTACCGGCCCAGTCCACGGAGGGATTATGGAGCGGGAACGGCGCCGCACACCGAGATATCTCTTTATAGCCAGTGCGGAGTTGTACGAAGAACAAAGCGATGTGCGGGTGGCTTCGCGCGTAAGCGAGCTGAGCAAGAATGGCTGCTATCTCGACATGATGAATCCGTTCCCCACAGGCACTCTGATTCTGCTGAAGATTTTTGCGGGGGAATTGACGTTTCAATCCAAGGCGAGGATCGTGTATTACACACCGAACGTCGGCGCGGGCGTTACTTTTCTGGACGTGGAACCTAAATACGATTATATCCTGGATCGCTGGCTGGAAGAGGCGGCGAGGAACTGAATCCTACTCAGCCGCCGTGTAACCCGGTCCACGCAAAGCGCGTCCCGGGCGTTCCTCTGTGATGGCGCCCTCCCAAACCACCGGGCGGCCATTCACGAACACATATCTCACACCAGTCGAATATTGCAACGGGTCGTTGTAGGTGGCCGCATCTTTAATCTTGCGCGGGTCAAAGACCGTGATATCGGCGATCATGCCCGGGCGAAGAATACCGCGATCCAGAAGACCAACGCGACTGGCGGCCAGCGAAGTCATTTTACGGACCGCTTCCTCGAGTCGCATGGTGTGGCGCTCGCGCACATACTCGTTAAAGATCACGGGAAAGGTGCCGAATGCCCGGGGATGAGCCTTGGACTTGCTGAGTGGGCCATCTTCGGCTTGCGCGCCGGAATCCGAGCCGAACGAGACCATTGGATTAGAAACGGCGGCGCGAACATCGGCTTCGTCCATGATGGAAATTACGACGCCGCTGTTGCCGCGATCTGCAATCGCGATTTCCATGGCCGCGTCCTTGGGATCCGCGTTCATCTGGCGGCCGATTTCCTCGAGGGTCATCCCTTCATACTTAGTGAGTTCGGGATTTAGCACCTGGATGAGGAGAATGCCTGTTGGGCCGCCCGAACCCCGCCACTGGTTCTCCCAAGTTGAGTTGGGTTCGTCCATTTCTTTTTTGGCGCGCTCGCGCAGAGCGGGATCTTTCAGGCGGGCAATCATCTTATCCGTGCCGCCTTCGTTGACCCAAGGAGGAAAACAGGCTGTAAGGCTGTTCGAGGCGCGGTTGTAGGGATAGACAGTTGCCGCGACATCGATGCCACGGGCGCGAGCGTCTTCAATCCGCCGGAGCACTTCGGGCATTTTGCCGAAGTTTTCGCTGTAGGCTGCCTTGAGGTGCCAGATGGTGGAAGAGATCTGGGCCCGTTGGGCGATGGTGAACACTTCAACGAGGGAAGAAAAGATTTGGTCACTTTCCGAGCGTTGGTGCGTGAAGTATACGCCGCCGTATTGTCGAGCCACTCGGGCGAGTTCGACGAGTTCCTCCGTGGAAGAGAAGGTGCCTGGAACATACTGAAGGGCCGAGCTAAGCCCGAAGGCACCTTGCTGCATCGCCTGGGCGACGAGGTGGCGCATCTGGTCAAGCTCCGCGGGCGTGGCCGGACGATCGTCCGAGCCCATCACGTAGTCGCGTATACCGCCGGCACCGACGAACGTGCCGAGATTGATGGCAGATTTGGTGCGCTCGAAGTGGCGGAAATAGTCGGCAAGAGAAGACCAGTCGAGCGCGACCCCATATTTTCTTGCGGAGTCTTCCATCTCCTTGCGTAAGCGATCATTGACGGGGGCGATGGAAGAGCCTTCGCCGGTGATTTCCGTGGTCACCCCCTGAGTGATTTTGCTGGCAGCGCGATTGTCAACGAGGATGTTGAACTCCGACTGGCCTTGCAGGTCAATAAACCCGGGAGACACGATTAGCCCCGAAGCATTCAATCGCTTGGAGGCGGGCTCCTTGCTGAGATCGCCGATGGCCACGATGCGGTCGCCCACAATGCCAATATCCGCGGCAAACCAGGGAGCACCGGTACCGTCAACGATGTGGGCGCCAGAAATTACAAAATCGTAGCGCGGATGCTGCGCGAAGTTGGGTCCTGCAAAAAAGAGAAGTAAGAAAACAATTAATAAGAAGGGCAGGCGAATTTTCGCGGACATGGATGACCTCGGTAAAAATGTGAGTGCGGGGATAATACACCAAACTCGCGGGTTCGTTCCGAGGCGGCGTTTATTTCAATTCCACCTCAACGATCTGACCTTCCGAGGTTCCTTCGTTGGTCAGGGAGTGCGTAACGTTAGAATCAATCCACTGGAAATCCCCCGCCTGAATCTCGTGGGAGGAAGACTGGCCGTCCGGCCCCGTCATTTTCAGCGGCATCTTTGTGACCGCGACAATCAGGTAGGGCCGGGTGTGGGTGTGCATCGCCGAGGTGCCCCCGGGCGCAAGCCTCCATTGGTAGACGCGGGCGCTGGGATTTTCGATGGCGACGGGCCCGGCCTCGGAAGTGGAGGGTTGCTGAGGCCGCTGAAGAAGTTCAACATCCAACACTTCAAAAGTGCCGGGGCCGAAATTGTGGACACGGTGAATCGTCGGCGCGGCACCCACGGTGGGCGCGGAGAGATCGCCCGGTTTGGTCGGAGTGGACGGACCCTCGGGCTCGTTCAGGTTTTGCTGCGAGATGTTGCAATTGGAAAGCTCCACGGAGACACGATCATGAGCGTGAATGTGGTAGAGCGTGCGTTGGCTATCCGGAATGGTGACGTGCATAACCAAGACGTATTCGTTCTTGAGGACGGTGTGGTGGTGAGGCTCTTGATCCACAGGGACGGGCGCTTCTTCGAAGGATTTCTGTGCAGCGAGCAGGGAAACGGAGAACAGGGAAAGCGCCAGGAGAAGAGGTTTCATAGAGAGCTCCCATGAGCGACAGGTGGCGAGAATCATCCTACAACGATCCGATGAAGGTAGAAGGAGAATTAAGAGGCGGCGCGAAAAATAAGAAACGCAAATCTCCTGTTGCTCATCTATAGTATTGGGAATTTAGTGGGGACTCAGGCGAGATACGGATGCACAGGAGGTTCAAGAACATGAACATGGTCGAACGTGCCGCGGGCCTTTCCGAGTCTCAAGTGCTTAGGAAGAGTTTCGTATTCCTGCTGTGCTTCGCGGTGCTTTTGGCGACGGCACCATTGGGCACCGAGGCCTCGCAAGACGCGAAGGCACCAGCCCAGGCTCCGGGGCAAGCTCCCGCGCAGGCCCCGCAAGGGCCACCGTACGCTACGCAGACCCCAGAGCAACTGCAACGGTTGGTGGCGCCGATTGCGTTGTACCCGGATTCGTTGGTAGCGCAAATATTGGCGGCATCGACCTTTCCGGAGCAAATCGTGGAGGCCGACCGGTGGGTACAAGACCATCCAGACTTGAAGGGTACGGAATTGGGGCAAGCCGTGGATCAAATGCAGTGGGATCCCAGCGTGAAAGCGTTGGCGGCATTTCCATCGGTACTGGGAAACATGGACAAAAATCTGTCCTGGACGTCATCCCTGGGGGACGCCTACTACAATCAGGAACAGGACGTAATGGATGCAGTACAGGTGATGCGGCAGAAGGCGGAACAGGCTGGCAATCTGAAGACGACGCCACAACAAACGGTAACGACGCAGGGATCGACGGTTGTGATTCAGCCCGCGGCGCCCGATGTCGTCTACGTCCCTGCATACAATCCTTGGGTAGTTTACGGATATCCGGTCGTGGCCTGGCCGGGATGGTATGCGTATCCTGGAATCTGGTTTGGAGGGCCGTTCCTATCATTTGGAGTTGGGTTCGGAATCGGCTGGTTCGGTGGTTTTGGATGGGGCTGGAATCACTGGGGATTCGATTGGCATAATCGGGCAGTCCTCTACAACCACAACAGGTACTACTCGCAAAGCAGAACCTTTTACAACCGCAATGTGTACTACCGGGGTGGGCATGGAGGACCTGGCGCTCCGAGCCGGGGAGCGGGGTACAGGCCTTCGGAAGGCGGACGTGGCAATGTTTACAATCACCCCGGCGGAACGCCGAGGCCATTCGAAGGGAATACTCATGCGGCCCGAGGCTATTCGGAACCTCGCGCCTCCGTTTCTCAGCCGCACGGACAGAGTGGAGTCAAATCGGGGGCTTTCAGCGGCTATGACCATGGCGGAGAATCGAGGAGCTACTCGTCTCGGGGAAGTGCGAGCATGGGTGGCGGCTCCCATGGCGGCGGGGGAGGCGGCGGTTCCCACGGCGGTGGCGGGCACCATTGATGGCTACTGATGGAAGGTTCGTTCCGATCCTGAGGAAGAGATTAGAAAGGGAGGGAGGCCGTATGCGGCGAGCGAAATGGCACTTGGATAGTTCTCTTCGGGCCCATCTTTGGAAAATAGCCGCGTGTGCAGTGCTGGTGTTGGGAAGTTTCGCCGTGGGCGCGCAGGGCCAGCAAAAGGGGCAGAAAACGTTTTCGTCCCCGGAGGAAGCGAGCCAAGCGCTCTATACGGCGGCGAAGAACAACGACGAAAAGGTGTTGCTCGAATTGTTTGGGCCGGATGGAAAGGAAATCGTCGCTTCGGGAGACGAAAACGAGGATACCCAGAACCGCTCCAATTTCGTAAAAAGATACGACGAGATGAACCGGCTCGTGAAAGAGCCGGACGGGACCGTAAGTTTGTACATCGGTCCCCATAATTGGCCCTATCCGATACCCCTGAGAAACAAAGGGAGTGTGTGGTATTTCGATACGGATGCGGGCCGCAGAGAAATAGTGTTCCGCCGGATTGGCTGGAATGAAGAGTCGGCCATTCGCATTTGCCAGGAATTAGCGGCGGCGCAAAAAGAATATTACGCGCAGCGGCAGGAGTACGCGCAGAAGATCTTCAGTGATGAAGGGAAGAAAGATGGTCTGTACTGGAAAGCAGCGGAAAGCGAACCCCAGAGCCCGATCGGGCCACTGGTAGCCTGGGCGGTCGCGGAGGAATACGCCAAAAGCCGGGGAGGCGAAGCGGTTCCCTATCGCGGATATTATTTTCACTTGCTGACCAGCCAGGGGAAGGATAGTCCGGGCGGAACCAAGAGCTACCTCTTGAATGGCAAAATGACGGGGGGGTTCGCGTTCGTGGCCTATCCGGCCGAATACCGGTCGTCCGGAGTAATGACATTTGTGGTGGGCGCGGATGGAGTCGTTTACGAGAAGGATCTCGGAAAGAAGACGGATTCCTCGGCAAAATCCATGAAGGAATATAATCCAAATTCTGGCTGGCACAAGACCGAGGAAGAGCAACAAGCGGCCGCGGGTGGAAATACGACGAAATGAGCCCTGTAAAGGTGAAGTCTTCGGCTCACGCGCGCGGAGGCAGAACGGATCGAAGGATAGCGAAGTAGTGGCAGGTGCTCCCGCCGAGGACGAACAGATGCCAAACCACGTGGCTATAGGGAAGGCGCTTCCAGGCATAGAAGATCACGCCGGAAGTGTAAAATAGCCCGCCCGCGAGGAGCCAGAGCAAGCTGGGAGTGGGGACATGCGCTAGCACGGGCTTTGCCGCAATGACCACCAGCCAGCCCATGGCGATGTAGACTGCGGTGGACAAATATTCGAAGTGGTCGACGAACCAGAACTTAAAAAGAATCCCGGCAAACGCTAATCCCCAAACCACACCGAAGAGCGACCAGCCCCAAGCACCGCGCAAATTGAGAAGCAGGAAAGGTGTGTAGGTTCCTGCAATCAGTAGATAGATCGCGGAGTGATCGAAGATTTTCAGAGCGCGCTTGAGCCGGGGCGTGATCACGGCGTGATACAGCGTGGAAGCAGCATAAAGACAAATCAGTGTGGCGCCGTAAACGGAGCAAGCCACGATGTGGATGGCCCTGCCGTGAAGAATCGCGAAGACCAATAGCACCACGAAACCTGCGATGCTAAGCAGCAAGCCGATGCCGTGAGTGATGCTGTTGGCGATTTCTTCCAGAGCGAGACGAGCACGAGTCATGCGGAGATCCTACACAGTTATATTGTTTCGCGCTGTGAGGCGTCGCGCAAGCGATATGACGGCGAAGTAGTATTGAAGAAGTACTTTCAGGAGGCTGCCAGTGCGGTCAGACAAATTTCCCCGGAGCAGAGTATGAACAAACGTTTACACGCCCGCTAGAACAGTCAGGAATCATTGGAAGCAATGGGTACAGGCCCGGTATACTTTGCGAGATTTATGGGTGAACGGCGTGAACCGATCAACTGAATTTCTTACAACGCTTCAAAAACCCGTTTGGCTGGCGCTTAGCCTCTGCATGTTTTTCGTATCAACATGCGGGCGGACGCCGGCGCAGTCGACGGAACGAATTTCCGACGTTAAACGGATAGCGGTGGATTGGACGGAAAACGGAAGAGGATCGGCGGCGGTTCGGGACCGTGTGGCACAAAAACTGAAATCATTCGGGAAAATCCAAATCGTGCAGGATCCGGCGCAAGCGGATGCAGTCCTGCATGGTTCGGCGATGATCTGGACCACAGGATACATTTCGACAAGTCCACGTTCGAAAGGCGCAGAGGAGGCCACCCATCAGGGCTACGCTTCGGTGGAGCTGAATGGCAAGAGCGGCGCAACACTATGGTCTTACCTGGTGACACCGCGCCGCCCTGGATGGAAGAGCATAACCGCTGATCTTGGCGATCAACTGGCGAGCGCGCTGATGGAAATCATCGGACAAAAGGAGAGCGGGGCGAAGGAGGCGATGGCGCCGGATGCACGCGGAGTAGGAAGCGGCTCTGCGGTCGAGATCAGGCTGCGGGGAGCGGGCGCGACTTTTCCCGCACCGATCTATCAGAGGTGGTTTGAAAGTTTCGAGAAAACGCAGCCCAAGGTGCGGGTGGGTTACGAAGCGGTCGGCTCCGAGGAGGGGATTAGCCGGATGCGTACCGGCGAGGTGGATTTCGGGGCGTCGGACATGCCACTTTCCGCTGGACAACTGCGTTCGGCGGAAGGCAAGTTGCTCCAGTTGGCCACCGTACTGGGCGCGGTTGTCCCCATCTATAACGTGAAGGGAGCGCCTGATGGATTGAACCTGTCTCCCGAGGTGTTGGCGGAGATTTTTCTGGGGAAGATCCGATCGTGGAACGCACCAGAGCTTCTAGCCATCAATAAGCACGTGCACTTGCCGGAAGATAAGATCGTTGTGGTGCACCGCTCGGATGGAAGCGGGACAACGTACGCGTGGACGGATTATTTGTCCAAGGTCAGCGAGGAGTGGAAGTCGGCTGTAGGCGAAGGCACGACGGTGTCGTGGCCCGTCGGCATCGCCGTGGCGCGGAACCAGGGCGTGGCGGACACGGTATTCAAGACCCCCAATTCCATTGGATATGTCGAGTTCATTTACGCTTTGCAGCACGAACTAAGCTTTGGGGCAGTCCGCAATCGTTCCGGCGAATATGTGAAGGCAGATTTGGACAGCGTGACCGCTGCGGCGAAAGCGTCAGGATCGCTTACTGGGAATGAATTCCAGTCCTCGATCACCGACGCGAGCGGAAAACACACTTATCCGATCGCCACGTTCACATGGGTTCTGATTCCTGCGGAAGCAAAGGATGCGAAGAAGCAGGAGGCCTTGCGAGACTTGGTTCGGTGGATGCTGACAAGCGGCCAAAAGCAATGCCAGTCACTCGGCTACGCGCCCCTTCCTGGGGATCTGGCTGCGAAGGAATTGCAAGCACTGAGCACAGGAAAATAGATTCTCAGGATGACTTTGCGGGAGTGCTTCGAGTCTCAGGGCGACGGCGAGGGAGCGTTGCTAGAAACCCGGGGCGCCTGTGGAGGCGGGACGCATTTCTGGCGCGTTGACGCCAAAACGGAGATGGGCGAACCAGGATTGGCTGAGGGACATGAAACCGGTGTAGAGATAGCCCCAGACGAAGAGGAAAAGGAACGGCACAGTCGCGTAGTTTTCGTTACGGATGGCATAAATAACGGCAAGTGCGAAGTAAAGGCCAAGAGCAATTTCGCAGTAAGGCATCCAGCCGGATTTGTTTTTGTATTTTTTGGCCACGAATGTACCGGACTTCCCTTCAATCCTGAATTTGGGAGTGCGCGCAAATTCGGATTGCTTGCCAAAGATGGCTTCCAGAACCCCCTGCGCGTTTCGCACACTCAAGCCGATGCCCGTGGCCATCACGAACGGCATGTAGAGAAACGTGTTCATCCAAGTTTTCGGATGTAACTCTTTTTGCGCGGCAAGATAAAAACTAGAGATGGAACAGGTGGAGGCCAGGAAAAGCGGCAGATCGATCACCAGCATCTGAAACCAACCTTGATAAAAGCGAACAATCATGGCGGGAAGCAGCATGGTGGAGAGCAGCACCATTAGTGGATAAGAAATATTGGCGGTGAGATGAAAAAAGGCTTCGGTTTTGACGCGTGGGGAAACGTTAGAGCGCATGACTTGGGGAAGGATTTTCTTGGCGGTTTGCATGAGGCCTTTGGCCCAGCGCGCTTGTTGAGCTTTGAAGCCGTTCATGTCCACAGGCAACTCGGAGGGGCACTCAATCTCCGGTAGATAGAGAAATTTCCAGCCTTTCAACTGGGCCCTGTAGGAAAGGTCGGTGTCTTCGGTGAGCGTGTCGTGTTCCCAGCCACCAGCGGCATCGATGGCGGCGCGGCGCCAGACGCCGGCGGTGCCGTTGAAATTGAAAAAGGTGCCGCGACGCGAGCGGCCGCCATGTTCGATGACGAAATGGCCGTCGAGAAGAATGGTTTCGACGCGAGTGAGCAGGGAATAATCGCCGTTGAGATAGGTCCAGCGAGTCTGGACCATGCCGATGTTGGAGCCGCCGTCCGGATTGACAAAGTGGGGAATGGTGCGGCGCAGAAAATCGGCGGGAGGCAGGAAATCCGCGTCGAAGATGGAGACAAACTCACCTTGGGCGGTTTTCAGGCCATTCTCGAGCGCGCCCGCCTTATAGCCCTCGCGATTCGTGCGATGGATGTAGGTGATGGGTAATCCCTGGGCAGCGTGGCGTTCGACGCAAGCGCGGGCGACATCGCGAGTTTCGTCGGTGGAATCGTCGAGGACCTGAATGTCGATGAGCTCGCGCGCATAGTCGAATTGGGAGACGGCGTCGACCAGACGCTCAATCACGTAGCGCTCGTTAAAGATGGGAAGCTGTATGGTAACCTTTGGCCAATGAGTGACCGGCGGAGGCGTGGCAGGAACATTCTTGCGAAAAGCGAAGTAGTCGTACAGGAGCACGTAGCGATGCATCCCGTAGGCGGCGAGGATGAAGAGGACGATGAAGTAGGGGATCATCATCGCGAGGTCGAAGGCGTTGGCATGATAGACGCCGCTGAAAGTTCTATCCGTGAGCTTATGCCAGTAGTGGCCAAGCGAGCTTTGCTGGGCGGCCAGCAGGAATGAACCAAGAGTTAGCAAATCCAAAGTTTCTCCGAATGCTTTCCGTAAACAATCAATACCGGTGGAACTGGCTGTGGATGCTGGCCGCGGGAATCGCACTGGAAGCGATCTTCCTGCGGATGCACAGCTTGTACTACCTGAAAAACCACGCGATCGGCTTTATCGAGCTGGCGCTGGCCGCGGGCCTCGTCTACCTTGTGGCGCTGTACGGATTCGCGCAGACGCGGGCCACGCGCACCACCACTATTCTACTGGTTTTTTGCGCGATTGCATTCCGCGCGCCGCTCTGGCCGATGCAGCCAACACTTTCCGACGATTTGCAGCGGTACCGGTGGGAAGGGAAGGTGCAGGCGCAGGGCTGGAATCCTTACGCGATTGCGCCAAATGATCCGCGGCTAGCGGAGTTGCGGGACAAGTATTACGAGGTTATGCCGGGACGGGAACTTCCGGCAATCTACCCGCCGGCAACGGAATTATTGTTTCGCGCGACGTGGAGGTTTTTCCCGGGGCCGACGGCGTTCAAAGTGCCGTTTGCTGCGGCAGACGTAGCCGTACTGTTGTTGTTGGCATGGATATTTCGTCGAGAAAAGCAACGGGATTTCCGCCTGGCCGTTTACGCTTGGAATCCTCTGGTGATCGTGGAATTCGCCGGCAGCGGACACAATGACGTGCTGGCGCTGCTGGGGATCGTCTGTGGGCTGGCGCTGGTCAAGAAATGGCCGGCAATCGCGAGCATGCCGATTGCGTTGGGCGCCATGGCGAAAGTGTTTCCGGCGCTGCTTTTGCCGGTGTGGATTCGACGCTCGGGGTGGCCGGGGAAAAAAACGGGATGGTGTGCCGCAGCGCTCGCGGGAGTAGCGGTGCTTGTGGTGCTGGCGCCGTACTGGAATGCGCTCGAGATGATGCGCAGCAGCTTGACGTATTACGAGGCCACCTGGAAAAACTATCACGCGAGTTTATATACCGTGGTCGACTGGCTTACGGGTGGGAAGACAAAAATCCCGGCTTTATTCGGAATTTGCTCAAGTTGGGGACTGGCTTTTTGGCTGGCATGGAAGAAAGCAGAGCCTGCACGCGCGGCGTACTTGCTGATCGGAACGATCCTGGCATTCGGGCCGAATGGCTATTCGTGGTATTTCACGTGGATCGTGCCGCTGCTCTGCTTTTATCCGAATCCGGCGTGGCTGATGCTGACGGTGCTGCAATTTCTGTCGTACAACGTTTTGATCGGGTACGGCATTCTCGGGGTTTTCAAATTTGATCCTCTAATGCAGTGGCTGGTGTACGCGCCGTTTTATGGGCTGCTCTTGGGAAATTGGTGGTATGCGCGAGGGAATCCAGCAAAAGCTAGAGAAATTCGACAGACGTGAAGCCGAGGCTACGGAGAAGCGCGGAAAGTGTGGCCCGGGCGTTATCGTCGGCGGTTTTCAAGATGTTGCCTTGCAGCGCTGCCTCCTGAAGCTGCCGCTCGGCTTCCTGTCGGACTTCGCTTTCCAGATTGGGGTCTGGCGAGGAGAAGAGGCCCGTGTCTCGGGAATAGACGCGGGTTTTGGAGTTGTCCAGGCGCGTAACCAGGATTTGCGATTTTGGAATTCGAAGCGAGATCGCTTTGCCACGAATGGCAACGTCTTGCGGCTGCAATTGGCTCAAGTCCACGCCAGCAATGACGTCGCCATGAACCACGAGTAGCAGGCGATCGCTGACGAGGAATTTCGGAAGGTAGGGATTGTCGTGCTCGCCCGATATGATTTTGTCCATCGAGAAACTGACGGTTTCCAGTCGTTGAAGCTGTTGAATCTGGCGGACCACGGTGGGTTGATCAATGCGAATGAGCGAGCCGCCCGCGTAAGAGCGGAGAAGATGGAGAAGGCCCGTGCCGGTGGTGAGCCAGACGAGGAGGCCGATCGCTAGAAGCGCGAAGAGGACACCAGCGATGAGTCCCTTAGTCCAAGATGACGTTGGCGGTTTAGGATCGATGACTGTGCTCATGGCAATTAAGATCGAAAGACTAGAGTAAGGAAAAAAAACGGCGCTGTCATGTGGCGGACACATGGCTAAGGTACAACAGCCTGAAGTGGGAGAGCGGATGGAAGAAGCTGCGAAAAACGAGCGTACCCCAGGAGGGTTGTGGGAGATCGCAAAGGAATTTTTGCGGCTGGGTTTCGTGGCATTCGGGGGACCGCCGGTGCACTTCGCGATGATGGAGGAACGCTTTGTCAGAAAGAAGAAATGGCTCAGCCGCGAGCGATTTCTTGACCTGATTGGCGCAGTGAATTTGTTGCCGGGGCCCAGTTCAACGGAATTGACCATTTATCTGGGAGAAATTCGGGGAGGACTGGCGGGACTTTTGATAGCGGGAGCATGTTTTATTCTGCCGGCGGCCGTAATGGTGGCTGGATTGGCCTGGGTTTACGAGAAATTCGGGAAGCTGCCACAGGTGGAGGGGCTGCTGTTTGGAATCAAGCCTGTCGTGGTGGCCCTGATTATTCCGGCCCTGTGGAATCTAGGGAAAACGGCGCTGAAGGATGCAGGGTTGGTGGCGCTGGCGATTGGAGTCGTCGTGTTGGCAATGCTGGGCTTGAATGTCATCACGTTGTTGGTTTGTGCCGGGGTTCTTTGGATGTTCCTGCGCGAGGCACGAAGGTTGACTGCTTCCAGTAAGGCGGGAGCCTTTGGGCTGTTCTCGCTGAGCGCGGGCGGTTCCGTCGGAATGATGCCGGTGTTTCTTTATTTTCTGAAAGTAGGTGCGGTGGTTTTTGGGAGTGGCTACGTTTTGCTTGCCGTGTTGCGTGCGGATTTGGTCGTGGGACGGCACTGGTTGACGGATGCGCAGTTGCTGGATGCGATTGCGGTGAGCCAGGCGACGCCGGGGCCGTACTTTACGGTAGCAACATTTATCGGATATCTCCTGGGAGGCTGGAAAGGCGCAGGCCTGGCTACCGTCGGAATGTTTCTCCCCGCATTTGCGTTCGTCGCGGCGACGGCAAGTTATTTGCCAAGGCTGAGGAAGTCAACCTATGCAGGTGCATTTCTGGACGGAGTGAACGCGGCGGCTGTGGCGCTGATGGCGACGGTGAGTTGGCAATTTGCGCGGGCGGCGTTCGTGAATGTACCAGCAATGGCACTGGGGGCGATCAGCGTGCTTTTGTTATTCCGCTATAAGGTGAATTCGGCGTGGCTGGTGCTTGGCGGAGCTGTCGGCGGAATCCTGCTTCAGGTGTTTGGGTGGGTCTAGCTACTTTCCGTCGCAAATATAGAGCATCGTAGTGCCTGTTTGTGAACTTTCGTTCGTCTGTGCAACGTTGCAGTGTAGCTTTTCGTGTTGATGCTGCGTCTGAAGAAAGTAAGGAGGCAGCGTGATCCAACTTCGACATCGGCAACCAAGTTTGTGGCATAGCGGGCTGGCCAAGGACATCGAAGATTTGTGGGAACCCTGGATGAAAGAAGTAGATCAACTTCTGGAAGACGCAGCGCTGGTCGAGAGTGTGTACGATGCGCAAGGAAAGCGCCATGCGAAGAGCCGTACGCGTGGCCGAAACCAAACACCGGCGGAAGTGGCGCTTCGGCTGCTGATTTTGAAGCATGTGCGGAACTGGAGTTACGACACGCTGGAGCGAGAAGTACGGGCGAATCTGGTCTATCGCGCGTTCACACGCATAGGGGATGAGAAAGTACCGGATGCCAAAACGCTGGCGCGGTTGGGACAGGCCATCGGGCCGGAAGTAATCGGAGAACTGCACGAACGGTTGATGGAGTTGGCGCGGGAACACGGCGTGGTGCAAGGACGGAAGATGAGGGTAGACACCACGGTGGTGGAGACGAATGTTCACTATCCGACCGACAGCAGTTTATTAGGAGATGGAGCGCGCGTGCTCACGCGAACCATGAAGAAGGTAGAGAAGGCTACCGGCGGGCTGAAAAGGCGGATTCGTAATCGGATGCGCAGTGTAAACAAGAAGGTGATGGCGATCGCCTTGGCGGGGCGGCTGAAGGGGCCGGAGGGTGAGGAACGGCGTGTCGAGCGATATCGGGAGCTGGTGAGTCTAACGCGCAAGATAGTGCATCAAGCGGAAGGAGTGTTGGAAGAAATGCAGCATCTTCCTCGGCACCGGCAAGCGCGACTGAAACGATTCCGGGAGATTTTGCAAACGATAACTGGGCGTGTGCGCCAGGTGGTGCGGCAAACCAAGGCGCGCGTGTTTCAAGGAATTACCCAGTATCCGCATAAGATCGTGAGTCTTTTCGAGCCGCACACGGAAATCATTCGCAAGGGGAAGGCGAGCAAGCCAAACGAGTTCGGGAACATGGTTAAGGTACAGGAAGCCGAGAACCAGATCATCACGCACTACGAGGTGTTGCCGAACGTCCAGAGGATAGCCGACTCCTGGTTCCCGCGGTCGAACAACATCAGCATTTGTTCGGGCGTGCACCGCGAATGATCGCTGCCGACGCGGGGTTCTACAGTCTAAAGAATGAAAAGGTCATCCAGGAAATGGGAGTGACGCGCGTCGCGGTGCCGAGTCGGAATACCAAAAGCAGCGAGCGGAGAAAGCTGCAGAGAACGCGCTGGTTCCGCGCAGGGCAGCGCTGGCGGACCGGATGCGAAGGCCGCATCAGCGTGTTGAAGCGTCGTCATGGATTGAATCGCTGCCGGTATCGAGGCTTTGAGGGAATGCAGCGATGGGTCGGCCTTGGGGTGCTCGCGGACAACATCATTCAGATAGGCCGCTGCCTCACCGTGCAACGGGCCTAAAAGTTGTGGCTGCCCTGGCTCGAGACGCGAACGGGTCGAGCGATCGAAATCGGCATACAAGCCGATAGACACGACCTTTAAAGATAGATTGGCTCACTCAGAATCGGCTATTTTGCGACGGAAAGTAGCTAGAAGTTATCTCATAAACACTCTGAACAGACTGAGTGCTTGAAACTTATGGCTAATGGCGTAAATCGAGAACATGGACATTACCGACGCCCAGTGGGCGGTTCTCGAACCGTTGTTCCGTCCGAAGCGACGGGCCGATGGACGCGGGAGGCCTTGGCAGGACACGCGTGCGGTTTTGAACGGGGTATTTTGGGTGTTACGCACCGGTGCTCCTTGGCACGATCTCCCCTCTCGCTATCCGCCCTATCAAACCTGTCATCGACGCTTCCAATCCTGGCAGCGCAGCGGGATGCTGTCACGCTTGCTGCAAAAACTCGCCGAGGACTTACGAGACCGAGGAAAGCTCGATCTCAGCGAATCCTTCATCGACGCCAGCTTCAGCGGGGCGAAAAAGGGGGCTCTGGTGTCGGCCCTACAAAGCGCGGCAAAGGCAGCAAAATCATGGCAATCGCAGACGGCCATGGTCTTCCTTTCGCCGTGCACGTGGCCAGCGCTTCGCCTCATGAAACAAAACTCGTTGAACCTACGCTCGAGCAACGCTTCCTCAGGGAAACTCCCGAGCGAATGATTGGTGACCGCGCTTACGACAGCGATCCGTTGGACCAGCGCATCCAGGAACGTTACGGTGTGCAACTCATCGCGCCGCACAAATTTGTGCGCGTGGCCCCGGCAACTCAAGACGGTCGCCGCCTGCGCCGTTACCGTCGTCGCTGGAAGATCGAGCGTCTGTTCGCGTGGCTTCATAACTTTCGTCGCATCGTCATTCGCTGGGAATACTACCCAGAGAATTTCCTCGGGATGGTTCAGCTCGCTTGTGCTGTTATCCTCCTGAGGCATTTATGAGATGGCTTCTAGCTACTTTCCGTCGCAAATATAGAGCATCGTAGTGCCTGTTTGTGAACTTTCGTTCGTCTGTGCAACGTTGCAGTGTAGCTTTTCGTGTTGATGCTGCGTCTGAAGAAAGTAAGGAGGCAGCGTGATCCAACTTCGACATCGGCAACCAAGTTTGTGGCATAGCGGGCTGGCCAAGGACATCGAAGATTTGTGGGAACCCTGGATGAAAGAAGTAGATCAACTTCTGGAAGACGCAGCGCTGGTCGAGAGTGTGTACGATGCGCAAGGAAAGCGCCATGCGAAGAGCCGTACGCGTGGCCGAAACCAAACACCGGCGGAAGTGGCGCTTCGGCTGCTGATTTTGAAGCATGTGCGGAACTGGAGTTACGACACGCTGGAGCGAGAAGTACGGGCGAATCTGGTCTATCGCGCGTTCACACGCATAGGGGATGAGAAAGTACCGGATGCCAAAACGCTGGCGCGGTTGGGACAGGCCATCGGGCCGGAAGTAATCGGAGAACTGCACGAACGGTTGATGGAGTTGGCGCGGGAACACGGCGTGGTGCAAGGACGGAAGATGAGGGTAGACACCACGGTGGTGGAGACGAATGTTCACTATCCGACCGACAGCAGTTTATTAGGAGATGGAGCGCGCGTGCTCACGCGAACCATGAAGAAGGTAGAGAAGGCTACCGGCGGGCTGAAAAGGCGGATTCGTAATCGGATGCGCAGTGTAAACAAGAAGGTGATGGCGATCGCCTTGGCGGGGCGGCTGAAGGGGCCGGAGGGTGAGGAACGGCGTGTCGAGCGATATCGGGAGCTGGTGAGTCTAACGCGCAAGATAGTGCATCAAGCGGAAGGAGTGTTGGAAGAAATGCAGCATCTTCCTCGGCACCGGCAAGCGCGACTGAAACGATTCCGGGAGATTTTGCAAACGATAACTGGGCGTGTGCGCCAGGTGGTGCGGCAAACCAAGGCGCGCGTGTTTCAAGGAATTACCCAGTATCCGCATAAGATCGTGAGTCTTTTCGAGCCGCACACGGAAATCATTCGCAAGGGGAAGGCGAGCAAGCCAAACGAGTTCGGGAACATGGTTAAGGTACAGGAAGCCGAGAACCAGATCATCACGCACTACGAGGTGTTCGCCGAACGTCCAGAGGATAGCCGACTCCTGGTTCCCGCGGTCGAACAACATCAGCATTTGTTCGGGCGTGCACCGCGAATGATCGCTGCCGACGCGGGGTTCTACAGTCTAAAGAATGAAAAGGTCATCCAGGAAATGGGAGTGACGCGCGTCGCGGTGCCGAGTCGGAATACCAAAAGCAGCGAGCGGAGAAAGCTGCAGAGAACGCGCTGGTTCCGCGCAGGGCAGCGCTGGCGGACCGGATGCGAAGGCCGCATCAGCGTGTTGAAGCGTCGTCATGGATTGAATCGCTGCCGGTATCGAGGCTTTGAGGGAATGCAGCGATGGGTCGGCCTTGGGGTGCTCGCGGACAACATCATTCAGATAGGCCGCTGCCTCACCGTGCAACGGGCCTAAAAGTTGTGGCTGCCCTGGCTCGAGACGCGAACGGGTCGAGCGATCGAAATCGGCATACAAGCCGATAGACACGACCTTTAAAGATAGATTGGCTCACTCAGAATCGGCTATTTTGCGACGGAAAGTAGCTAAGCTAGGGAAGGACCCTCCCGGTAGACACACACTCCACAGCGGAAACCGCGGTTCGGCGGACTCGAATCAGGCTACCAGCACGATTTTGCCAGAGGCGCCGGGAGCCAGGACGTCCTGATGGGCAATGGGTGCGTCTTTCAGCGGCAGTTCCTTGGCGATGATTGGGCGGAGCGTGCCGTTTTCAAGACCGGCGGCGATAGCGGCGTGGATTTCGGCGCATTCGGCGTCCGTGGCGGCCCACAGCGTGAAGCCACAAACCGAAGCGCGACGGGCCATCAATTCGCGCGGATTGATGCTGATTTCTCCTCGGTTCCCAATGACGACAGCGCGGCCACGGGTGGCGAGAAGCTTAAGGTCGGTAGCGAGATTCACGTTGGCGAGCATCTCGAGAATGACGTCGACGCCACGGCCACCTGTATACTTCAGAATTTCTTCGGCATGCTCTGATTTGGTGTGGTCGAAGGTGTAATGCGCGCCTTCTTTTTTGACGAGGTCCAAGCCACGTTGCGATCCAGCTGTGCCGAGGACGGTCATACCCAGCGCGCGGGCGTATTGAATAGCAGCGATGCCGACGCTGCCACTTCCGCCGTGGATTAACAGAATTTCAGCGGCGTGTGCGTGCGCATGATGATGCAGGGCGGTGTAGGCCGTGCCATAAGGAACCCAGAGTCCTGCGCCTTGCGAGAACGAGATTTTTTCGGGAAGAAGGTACACCTGAGATTCGTCAACGAGGGCGTATTCGGCGTACGCCCCGCTGAGGGTTTTTGCGGTGTACACACGATCGCCGGCTTTCACTTTTTTCACCCCGTCACCCACCGCTTCCACCGTGCCCGCCGCATCGGACCCGGGCGTGTAGGGAAGTTGCGGTTTAACGGCGTAAGTGCCGTTGCGCATATAAGTGTCATAGGGATTGACGCCGGCGGCGCGCACGCGGACGAGAATTTGCCCCGGACCTGCTTTGGGCGTTGGAATCTCGTGGAGTTCGAGAACTTCAGGACCGCCGAAACGATGAACTTGAATGGCTTTCATGGAAATATTCTCCGATTGAAATGTCGCTCAACGCTGAATTAAATCTACTTTATTCCTGCTTTATGCGAGAGGGCGAGTGAGAGGAAGCCATGTCAGAAGTGATCGTCTCGAGCGAGGGAGATGGCTTCCTTGTCGACTGCTCCGATGGTTTGCGCCCAGGCAGTGGTCTGCCAGTTATCTTTACTCTTGTGGTCCGGGATCCAGGGGGGAAGCGTTTGGTTTAGATGATTGGCTAGGGCAAAAACATAAGGTTCATACATGCGGCGAAGTTCCAGGAGTTTTTGCTCCGCTTCGGGAGTAGTGAAGAGCGCGATACCGTGCTGTGCAAGCTTGGTGCGGAGTTTGTCCAGGGTTTGGGAAGGCAAGCGATCGGTTGGAAGTGGGCGAGGTGCCGCGCCAAAAACCTGGCAGAGATCGACGACCGCGTGGCGCGCAATGGCGAAGGTGAGTTCGGCTTGCTTTGCGCAGGCGCCTTCAATGCCCGCGATTGCAATGGCGCAAGTATCGAGGATAGCGGTGAGCGAGCCGATCCAGGACTGATTGTCGTGCTGGGAACGAAAGTAAGCGAGTACCGGGTAAGAGAGGTGAGATTCAAGAAGTTCGGCGCACCAGCGCTCCCAATCTTTCAGCAGGTCGCGAAGGGCATCCTTACCGGTGGGATAACTGTGACGACGGAGAAGCTCGCCGGCAGTAGGAGGAGTTCCGGCGCGAGCATCGAGGAGGACGATATTGGTTTCGCGTCGGCCGAAGGCCCCGTAAATAAAGGGGAGATAACCAATGACGGCGGCGAGAAATCCGAAGCCAAGGCCGCCT
Organism: Candidatus Acidiferrales bacterium; assembly: GCA_963709675.1. Classification (GTDB taxonomy): domain Bacteria; phylum Acidobacteriota; class Terriglobia; order Acidiferrales; family UBA7541; genus Acidiferrum. Next base: position 405,193 of record CAVPWW010000004.1, on the reverse strand, counting down.
TCAGTGACAACCAGCAAACGTGCGATGCCGGAACGTGGGACCACGTCGCCGAGTCCAAGCGTGAAAAAGGTGGTGCCGCTCAAATAGAGATCTGTGTACAGGCTCGAGTGCATCCCCGTAAGGTTGACAGCGGAGCCTGCGCCGTACTGCATCATGCCGAAGGCAATTACTAAGCCGATGGCCCAGACTCCGATTAGGAACAACAACGAAATTGGCCCATAGAACCCCAGGAATGATTCGCGTGCCTTGCGGGAAGAAATCAGGCGAGCGTAAAGCTTCCAACTCCTCCAGGTGAAAAAGTAGTAGAAGCGAGTGAGGCGGAACTTGCGCGTGACGCGACGCGGAAGAATGATGGATTCAAAGGCGTCCCAAAGCACGATCAGGAAAACAGCGACACCAGCAATAAAGACGCCTGGAGCGGGAATCATGCGCAGCATTGTACCCGGAATGTGGATAGCCTGATACCTACGCGGACTTCGAGGTCACCAGTTGCGAAGTGACGGTGATTTCCGCTTTGTAGAGTCTAGAAACGGGGCAGCCGGTTTCCGCCGCTTTGACGGCGGCGTCAAATTTGGCTTTATCGGCTCCGGGGATGTGGGCAACGAGATCGAGATGGCTCTTGGTAACGGAAAAGCCTTCCCCAACTTTTTCGAGCGAGATGGTACAGGTGGTTTCGAGTTTGGTAGCGGTGAGGCCCGCGCCGCCCAGCTGTGCGGAAAGAGCCATGGTGAAACATCCGGCGTGTGCGGCGGCTAGAAGTTCTTCGGGATTGGTCCCGACACCATTCTCAAAGCGCGTACTGAAGGAATATTGCGTGTTTTTCAGAGTGCCGCTATCGGTCGAAATATTGCCTTTGCCGGATTTCAGGTCGCCTTGCCAAACTGCGGAAGCTTTGCGTTGCATGTGTGAGTCTCCTTCACGAGTCTCATGTCGCCCGATGGGTGGAACATGGGAATTGGATTCGCCTGCGAATGGGCGGGTTACTTAGGCGAGGCATGATTCTACCACTGATGGAAGATAAAGAATGCCCCAAGGGCGATGCAGGCAAAGCCGATGCCGTAATTCCACCGGAAAGAGTCGCCGAGGTAGGTGATCGAGAAAACAGAGAAGACCGTCAAGGTGATGACTTCCTGGATGGTTTTGAGCTGTGCGCTGGTGAACTCGTAAGAGCCGATGCGATTGGCGGGCACCTGGAAGCAATATTCGAAAAAGGCGATTCCCCAGCTGGCGATGATCACCTTCCAGAGAGGGGAACTGCGGTATTTGAGGTGGCCGTACCAGGCAAAGGTCATGAAGATGTTGGAAATGGTGAGAAGGACGATGGTGCGCAAGATCTACCTCCGGTCAGTCTCCACTGATAGGATGTGAGAGAAGTTCCAAAGTGCTGCGTTTAGGGAATGCGTGCCTTCCAAATGCCACGAAGGCAGGCCGTTTTATCCACCACTCGGTAGTACACCAGCCAGTTCCCAGCCTGAAACCAGCGATGCCGGCGAAATCGCCCTTTGATTCGAACCGGATACATATGCGGGAAACGCGTCAGATACTTTAGATGATCGAAAATCGCTTCCTGTCGAGCTTTAGGGAGTTCTTCAAATAATCCCCAAACTGTGCGAGTCCAGACCACCTCTCGCTTCACTTCTTCTTGCCTTTATTGGTCTTGGCCTTTGCCCGGAGCATCCTTACAACTTCACTGTGGGGAATGACCCGACCAGCTTTGATGTCCGCATCTGACTTGACCATCATTGCTTGAAAGGCAGGATCAGCTTCGATTCTGTCGAGGCGGTCTTCCATGTCGGCGTAAACCTGAATGGCTTCGCGGATTACCAGGCTTCGGTTACCCCCGCGATAAGAGGCGAGTTCTTCGAGCAATCGATTGGTCTGCTTGTCGAGGACGAACTGTTTCCGAATCGTTGGCGCTCCCGAAGTCATTTTACGAGCATGGTGCGCACCATTCAACACCATTCATGAATAGTTGAATAGTATTGAATGAAGTGGGAATGACTCGCTACTGGGCGAATTTATGCGTTCAGGCTAAGGGAGACGAGGCCCTTTGGCGTGGCAGGGACGATGGGCGGGAGTTTGCTGCGATCAATAGGATTGTAAAGGGTGTCGCGCTCGACGGGGACGCGGCCAGCAGCGCGGATGAGGCGTTCGAGTTCGGTGCGTGGCGTGAACTCAGGGGTCGTGGCGCCGGCGTCATGGTAGATTTTTTCTTCCACCACCGTGCCATCCATGTCGTTGGCGCCGAAGCGGAGCGCGATTTGCGCGATGCTGGGCGTGAGCATAATCCAATACGCCTTGATGTGATCGAAATTATCGAGCAGCAAACGCGAGACAGCGATCGTGCGTAAATCGTCATAACCCGTGGGCTTCGGGATGTGCGCCAAGGGCGTGTTGTCCGGGTGAAAGGCAAGTGGGATAAAGGCCACGAAGCCGTGGGTTTCGTCCTGTGCTTCGCGAAGCAAAACGAGGTGATCGACGCGCTCTTCCACTGTTTCGACGTGGCCATAAAGCATGGTTGCGTTGGAACGCAAACCGATGCGATGGGCCTTCTTCGCCATCGTCAGCCACATCCGGCCGCTCACCTTGTGGTCGCAGATGATGCGGCGAACGCGTGGATGAAAAATTTCTGCACCACCACCGGGGCAGGAATCCACGCCGGCTTCTTTCATCCTCAGCAAGGTTTCATCGATGCTCAGCTTGGCAATGCGCGCGAAATAGTGCACTTCGACCATGGTGAACGCTTTCAGATGCACCTGCGGGTGGCGCTGCTTTAGTCCACGGATGAGTTCGAGAAAATAGTCGAAAGGTAAGTCCGGGTGCAAGCCGCCGACGATGTGAATCTCCGTGGCGCCTTCGCGAACGCCTTGTGCGGCGCGTTGATACATTTCTTCCAGAGAGTAGGTGTAGGCACCGGGAGCGCCGGGATCCCGGCCGAAAGCGCACAACTTGCAGTGAGCGACGCAAACGTTCGTGGGGTTGATGTGGCGATTAACGTTGTAATACGCGACGTTGCCGTGGCGCTTCTCACGAACATAGTTGGCGAGCCAGCCGACGGAAAGCAGATCAGGAGTCCTGTACAGAGCGACGCCGTCGTCGAACGTGATGCGCTCGCCGGCAAACACCTTGTCGGCGATGTGTTTCAAGCTTGCGTCGGTGAGAGTCAGTTCAGCCACGTTTTTCTCTATGTTCGATGCGTGGGCCATACTTGGGCTACGCATTCTCAAATTTCGAAAAATTCAAACTCGCCAAAATGCCACAGCGGCGCCCCAGAACAGCAGGAACAACATACTAATATAGCCGTTCACGGTGAAAAACGCAGCGTTTAGCTTGCTTAGATCGTTCGCATTCACCAGGGAGTGCTCGTAGCCGAGAAGCGCCGCGACCACCCCGATTCCGGCCCAAGCCGGCCAGGGCAAGCCGAAACTGGCCGCCAGCCAGACGAGAAGAATTGCCACGCCGACGTGCATCGCGCGCGCAATCCAAAGCGCCTTAGCCACACCAAAGCGCTTCGGCACGGAGTACAGCCCGGCTTCGGCGTCGAACTGCACATCCTGGCAGGCGTACAGCACATCGAAGCCGCCTACCCACAGGGTTACCGCCGTGCAGAGAATCAGCATGCGCCAATCGAGGCTGCCGGTGATGGCGATCCACGCAGCAGCGGGAGAAATGCCAAGCGCAAAGCCGAGAAAGAGATGCGACCAGTGAGTGAAGCGCTTCGTGTAGGAGTACAAGAAGAGGATGCCGAGGGCCACGGGGGCGAGTTTGAGTGCAAGAGGATTAAGCTGCCACGCGGCCACAAAAAACAAGACGATGGCGGCAAGGGTGAAGGCCCAGGCGAAGGAAACGGAAAGCGCGCCGGTGGCAAGCGCGCGCGTTTTGGTGCGCGGATTTTCCTTGTCGTAGCGCAGGTCGACGATGCGATTGACGGTCATGGCCGCCGAACGCGCGGCAACCATAGCGACGACGATCCAGAGAATCTGACGCAGCGTGGGCCAACCATGCAAGGTGACGCGCGCGGCCAGCAAGGCTCCGACCAGTGCGAACGGCAGCGCGAAGACAGAGTGCTCAAACTTGATCATTTCGAGCACGGTGCGAATGCGGCCGGCCATACGCAGCTAGGACTCCGCCTTACGCGCCGCGGCGCTGCCGGTCCAGCGATACATTTTTTCTTGGGGGAGGCCGGCTTGCGCGAGGACGCGGCAGACATATTGGGTGACGATTTCGTCGATGGATTTCGGCTTGAAATAAAAGGCTGGAACTACGGGCATAATGATCGCGCCGGATTGCTGGGCGCGCAGCATGTTTTCCAGATGGATGCGATTGAACGGAGTATCGCGAACGCAGAGGATGAGCCTGCGCTGTTCCTTCAGCATAACGTCCGCGGCGCGCGCGACCAGGTCATCGCTCATGCCGGTCGCTATGGAGGCGAGCGCCCCCATGGTGCAGGGTATAACGATCATGGCGTCGACATCGTAACTGCCGGAAGCGATGGACGCTCCGACATCCTTGTTGGAAATGGGTTCGATCTTCCGGGGAGTGCGGCCCAGAATGCGGCTGGGAAGCTCTTTCAGGTCACCCGAGGTAATGCCGAGCTCTTCGGAGAAAAGGCGCTGGCCAGTTTCCGTGACCACAAGATGGATTCGCGAGACCCGGGAGTCTTCCTCGAGCAAGGTGAGAGCTTTTTGGGCGAAGATCGCCCCGCTTGCTCCGGTCACACCAATCGTAATGATTCGTCCCTGGGTGGTAGCCATTGTTGTTCGCGGATAATGCCAGTCTCGCAGCGGCAGAATGGCAAGTCAAGCAGGACACCCCTATCGCCATGGCTGCCCAACAGGCTTTGCCGTTGGTTCGGTGTGTTAAACTTCCCGCGGTAACGACGTCGGAACCATGAGTGGCCAAAAACCTATCGCGGTGGTGCTCGCCTTTCTGGAAGCGATTAATTCCGGGGACGCGGACAAAGTCTGCGCGCTGATGACCGAAGACCACCTGTTCGTGGATGCGCTGGGAAACGAGGTGCGTGGTCGAGAGTCCATGCGCAAAGCCTGGACAGGATACTTCCGGTGGTTTCCCGACTACCGGGTATCCCACGAGGAGATTCTCTCTCAAGGCGAAGTCGTCGCGGCGTTCGGAAGCGCCCAGGGAACGTACGCGAAGAATGGGAACATTACCAAGGAGAATCACTGGAGTGCGCCCGCGGCATGGAAGGCGGTGGTGCGCGATGGATTGGTGAAGGAATGGCGCGTTTACGCGGATAATCAGGCGGCCCGGAAGATTATGGGTGGGCCGAATCCTTAAGGATGCGCGTGGAAAAAACCTCATGAAAGAATTGGAAATTCGGACATTGTTGGAAGCGGTGAGCGAAGGGAAGCTTGGCGTGAATAAGGCCATAGCGAGGCTGAAGCATTTGCCGTTTGAGGACCTTGATTTTGCAAAGGTGGACCATCACCGCGCGTTGCGTCAAGGCTACGCGGAGGTGGTATTTGGGAAAGGGAAGACGCCCGCGCAGGTGGCGGAGATCGTGCGCGCCATGGTTCGACATAAAGAGTCGCGTCAGAACATTCTAGTGACACGTGCGGACGCGAAAACATATGCGGCCGTAAGGCGAGTGACACGAGAGGCTGGTTTTCATCCATTATCAGGGGTAATCACGATTGAGCGCAGCAAGGAAATCACGGGAAGAGGAACGATTTTGATTGTTTCGGCGGGAACCAGCGATATTCCCGTGGCGGAGGAAGCGTTGCTGACTGCGCGGATGATGGGGAATCGCGTGGAGCACTTGTATGACGTGGGCGTGGCCGGAATTCACCGGTTGCTGGAACATCGCGGGATGTTGACCGAAGCGCGCGTGATTATCTGCATCGCAGGGATGGAGGGAGCGCTGCCGAGTGTTGTGGGCGGATTGGTGGGCGTACCCGTGATCGCCGTGCCGACCAGCACAGGCTATGGGGCAAGTTTCGGCGGCGTGGCGGCGCTGCTAGGCATGCTGAATTCCTGCGCGTCGAATGTGACCGTGGTGAATATTGATAATGGTTTTGGCGCGGCGTGCGTGTCGTCCTGCATCAACCGCTTGTAGCTGCTTCTGTGTTTTTCAACAAAATCTTCAGCACTCCTTGCCGCTGCGCGTAGAGGATGGCCTTCGAACCGTCCTTCAACGCGAAGGTGCGGGAGATGAGAGGAGTTGGGTCGACCTTGCCGGTGCGGAGTAGCGCGATAGCTTTGGCGAACGGGCCGCAACGCGAGCCCACCACGGTAATTTCTTTTACAACGATGGGCCAGGTTTCGACCGGCGCGGCACCGTGAAAGGTCGATTTGAGGACAAGAGTGCCGCGGGGCTCGGTCATCTGCTGAGCTAGAGTAAGGCCAGTCGGGGAGCCGGTTGCCTCGACGACCAATCGGTAGTCTTTCTTCACAAGCTCAAGGTCGCTTGCGTTGCCGCGGATTTTTTTTGTCGCGATCCCTGTGCGGCGCGCCAATTTCAATTTCGATTCGTGTTTGCCGTAGAGCGTAACCTTGCTTCCCGCCGCTTGCAGAACCAAGGCGATCAATTGCGCGAGTTTGCCGTCGCCGAGAACTGCGGCGTTAGGAAATTTGCGAATGGGAATTTGATCGAGGATCTGGCAGGCCGCTGCGAGCGGTTCAATGAAGACAGCTTTTTCATCGGAAACGTTTGCGGGAATCGGATGGAGATTTTCAAGTGGCAGGGCGAGATATTCCGCGAAGGCACCGTCGTGGGCCACTATGCCAAGAACGGTGCGTTTTGCGCAATGCGTTTTCAGGCCGTGCCGGCAGAATTCACAAATGGGATTGTAGCCGTAGGCGGAACAGGCAACGTTAATTTCGCCGGCGACGCGTCTGCCCAGCCAGCGCGTTCGCGTTTTTGTCAAAACTCCGGCCACCTCCGCCACTTCGCCAACAAACTCGTGGCCTGGGACGCCGCGAAACCGATGGTAACCGCGGAGAATCTCGACATCGGTATTGCAAATTCCCGCCAGACGCACGCGAATGAGGGCCCAGCCTGGGGCCAATCTTGGTAATGGCTTTTGGACGCGATGGAGGCTCTGCCGGAATACAGTGAATGCCAACATGGAAACAGTATGAAGTCGTTTAGAGCAATGCGGCAACCAGTGACTCGATCAGGGCGGATTCTTGCTCGGGGAAAACGGTGCGCAAATCAAGGAGCAGGCAATCTTGTTCAATGCGCGCAATCACGGGGATTCCGGCAGGGCCCTGGCGCAGGCGAGTTTCCAGATCAGCCGCGGAATAGCGCGAACTGATAATCCGCAAGAGTTTCGTTGGCAACGATTGAGCAGGAGTGGAACCGCCTCCAACGAGGGAATGGCCATCGGCAAGTTCGATGCTAACGGCACGCGAGGAGGCCGTGGACTGGAGTGAAGCGGCAAGTTTCGCAGCGCGCTGTGCAATCTCTTGAACCGATGTACGAATCATTCGTTGTGCGGGGATCTCGTGCCAGGCAGCGCGGAGATACGCACGCAGTGTCACCTCCATCGCGGTGATGGTTAGCTTATCTACGCGCAAGGCGCGAAATAGAGGATGGCGGCGGACTCGGGCGACACAGTCCTTCTTGCCGGCGATGATGCCCGCTTGCGGGCCGCCAAGAAGTTTGTCGCCGCTGAAAAGCACAAGCGAGAAGCCAGCTTCCACGCTCTCGCGCACAGTCGGTTCGTGAATTCCGGCACCAGACAGATCCACAAGGCAGCCGGAGCCGAGATCTTCGACTACGGGCAATCCGCGGCGCGCGCCGAGAGCGATTAGTGCGGCGACTTGCGGTTTTTCCGTGAAGCCGGTCACGGTGAAATTCGAAGGATGAACACGCAGGAGCAGGCGCGTCTTCTCATTGATGGCGTTCTCATAATCGGCAATGCGCGTGCGGTTGGTAGTGCCCACTTCCCGAAGAGCCGCGCCGCTTTGTTCCATGATCTCCGGGATGCGGAAGCCGTCGCCGATTTCAATCAACTCGCCGCGGGAAACGATCACCTCGCCTCCGCGGGCCAGAGCCGCAAGGGTGACAAGAACGGCGGCAGCGCAGTTATTCACCACAATTGCGGATTCCGCGCCGGTCAAGCGCTCGACTAGCTGGGAAAGATGCACGTCGCGCTTGCCGCGTGCTCCCGCAGTCAAATCATATTCAAGGCTGGAATAGTGTGTGGCGGATTGTCGCAACTCCTCGATGGCCGTGAGAGCAAGGGGGGCTCGCCCGAGATTGGTATGGAGGATCACGCCAGAAGCGTTGATCACAGGGCGAAGGGATGGGACAAGCTCCGTTTCCACCGTAGAGACGATACGTTGCTCGAGGGCATCCGCGGCCATTGTGGATTCGTCGGCCAGCGCGCCCGAGGTAATGTCGCGCCGCGCCTGGGCCAGAACCTCGCGGACCGTGGCTACCGCGTAACTACGTTCCACAGTGCTGCACAGCGCCTTAATGGAGGGGCGGAGCAACATCTCGTCCACGGAAGGCAGACGACGCAAGAGAGCGGTCTGATCTGCGGATGGAACCCGTTTGGCCGGAGTGGACATGGCGCCATTTCATCACAGGCGCCAAGTGCGCGCAATTGCGCAGGTTGTGGCCTCTGGCCGTTAGTACAGTGGCTTGCCCCGTGGCGCGGTGCCCGATGCGCCGCCCGGGGTGTTCTTCCTGGTTGACGCGGGCACTGACCGCTCCTAGGATGTGGATTCGAGGCGACACTCCATGGCCACCATTGACGAAGAACTCGCGCAAATGGAGCGCGACATCCGCCAACTGAAAATCGAGTACGACATGTTTTTCGGTGGCGGGCGGAAGCGGCCACCGGTGGAAGTCGAGTGGCGCATCGACCTGCTCGTTAAGCGCTATGCGGAGCGGGGCGGCGATATGAAGTTCGCCCAGCGTTTTCGTTTCAATAATCTTTCTCAGACATACGCCAAATATAAGGACGTGTTCCGCAAGCGCATGGCGCATCGCGAAGAAGGTAAAGTCGAGCGGCACTTTGGCGCGGCGGCTAGAGCTATTGAGGCGGAACGCGCGCGATCGCAAACCGAAACAGAGAAGAAAGAACCAGCCGCGGCGGCCGCAGGCGAAGCGAAAGGCTTCCGCATGGTCTGTTCCGAGCCGGAAAAAGAAGCCGACAAGGTCGATCAGCTTTATGAAGCATTTGTGCAGGCAAAGCAGCAGGCCGGCGAAGAGACCGGCAAGCTGACGCGTTCCGGATTTAATGAATTTGTGCGCAAGAAAACGAAAGACCTGCAAACCAAGAAAAACTGCCGCGACGTGGAATATGTTGTCGAGACGGTAGACGGCCAAGTGAAACTGAAAGCCCTCGTGAAATCCTGAATCTGCGCCTCAATTTTTCCCACAGCCAGCACTTTTCGAAAGTCTACTGCTCCGCGTAGACTAGTAGATTCAACTGTCGCTGGAGGACCACATGGCTGTAGAGCGGGCGCTGCTGAGCGTGTTCGATAAGACTGGGATCGTGGATTTTGCCAGGAAGCTGGCGGCCCTGAGAATCGAAATACTGTCGACCGGAGGCACGGCAAAACTGATGCGTGAGGAAGGCCTCCCGGTCAAAGACGTGTCGGAATTTACAGGCTGGCCGGAAATGCTTGGCGGACGTGTGAAGACGCTGCATCCCAAAGTGCATGGCGGGTTGCTGTACCGGCGAAATCACCCCGATGACCAGAAACAGGCCAAGGAGTACGGCATCACGCCGATCGACCTGGTGGTCGTGAATCTGTATCCTTTCGAAGAGACTGCGGCGAAAGCATATCTGCCCGTGGAAGAACTCGTGGAGAACATCGATATCGGCGGGCCAACCATGCTGCGCTCGGCGGCAAAGAATTTTGAAAACGTTACAGTGGTGACGGACCCGGCCGATTACGAACGGGTGGCGGCGGAGTTGGAAGCCAATCGCGACACATCGCTTGGCCTGAGGTTGGAGTTGGCGCGCAAGGTGTTCGCCGTTACTTCCCGTTATGATGGCCTCATCACCATGAATCTGGAGCGGCTCAGCATGCTCGGCGACAAACTGGAAGTGCAGCCGAAGCCGGCGCTTCCGGAACGTGTACATTTGGCGCTGCGACGCAAACAGGAACTACGTTACGGCGAAAACCCGCATCAATCTGGCGCACTGTACGTGCCAGCGGGTCGCCCGCCCGAGGGCTTAGCCGCTGCGAAGCAACTGCAGGGCAAGGAACTCTCCTACAACAACTACGTGGACCTGGAAGCAGCGCGGAGCACTGTGGCGGAATTCGAGCGTCCGGCTGCGGTGATTATCAAGCACAACAACCCGTGCGGCGTGGCGGAACAGAAGACGTTGTTGGACGCCTATACAAAAGCCTTTGCGTGCGATCCCGTTTCAGCCTTCGGCGGCGTGCTGGCGTTCAATCACATCGTCGATGCGGTAACCGCGGAGGCGGTCGCCAAGTTGTTCGTGGAGTGCATCGTGGCACCAGGATTTGCAGACCGTGCGCAGGAGATTTTTTCGGCAAAGAAAAATTTGCGACTGCTCGTGCTGCCGCAAGGGGGACTGGATCACGACCGGGAATTGCAGTTGAAGCGCATTCTTGGCGGCGTGCTGGTGCAGCAACCCGACCTCGGCGTCTTGCAGGGCAGAGAACTGAAGGTGGTCACAAAGCGTGCACCGAGCGAAGCCGAACTTACGGATTTGCAATTTGCCTGGAAAGTGTCCAAACACGTCAAGTCCAACGCCATCGTGTTTGCGAAAGGCGGAGCAACGGTGGGGGTAGGCGCAGGCCAGATGAGCCGCGTAGATTCCGTAAAGATTGCGATCGCCAAATCCCAGATGTCGCTGCAGGGAACAACGGTTGCCTCCGACGCATTCTTCCCCTTCCCGGATGGTGTGGAAGAAGCGGCCAAGGCCGGGGCAACCGCCGTAATTCAGCCCGGCGGATCAGTCAAGGATCCGGAAGTGATCGCGACCGCAGACCGCTTGGGACTGGCGATGGTCTTCACCGGCATGCGGCATTTCCTGCACTGAGAAATCACAGATTCAGGGCAAGTTCTTCCGTGGGGTCAGCCGAGAACCAGTGGCGCGTGCGATTGCACATGCCGCAGACCGAGAGCATCACGGGCACTTCAATCAATACGCCTACGACCGTGGCGAGAGCCGCGCCGGAGCCCGCGCCGAATAGAGCAATCGAAGTGGCGACGGCCAACTCGAAAAAGTTGCTTGCGCCAATGAGCGCACCAGGGGCAGCGACCCGGTACTCCACTCGAAATAGGTGCATCAGGAAATACGCAAGCGCGGAATTGAAGTACACCTGAATCAGAATCGGCACCGCGATCAGCAAAACGTGAAGTGACTTTCCGGTGAGGTTTTCGGACTGAAAGGCAAAAATAAGGACCAAAGTGGCCAGAAGGGCCATGATGGTCACGGGAGAAAATTTCGGGAGCAGCGCAGTTTCGAACCATTCCTTGCCATGACGACGGATAAAAGCGGCTCTAAGGGCTGTTCCGACGGCCAGCGGAATCACGATGAAGGCGACAACGGACAGGAACAGGACCATGAATGGTACCGAAAGCGAAGATGCCCCGCGCACCAGAAAGCGCACAATCGGCGCAAACAGCACGAGCATGATCAGATCGTTCAGTGAAACCTGCACCAGCGTGTACGCCGGGTCACCGTCCGTCAGATAACTCCAGACAAAAACCATGGCAGTACAAGGCGCGGCCGCCAAGATGATGGTGCCCGCGATGTACTGGCTGGCTTCGGCGGCTGAAATCCACGCGGAAAACACGTGACGGAAGAAAATCCAGGAGATCACAGCCATGGAAAAGGGCTTGACCATCCAATTGACGAAGAGGGTGATCAGCACACCTTTTGGCCTTCGGCCCACCGCGCGGATTGAAGTGAAATCCACCTTCATCATCATGGGGACAATCATCAGCCAAATGAAGATTGCGATGGGTAGATTGATCTGGCTGCCCCTGGCAATTTCTACGTTGCGCAACGAGCTGACAAGGGTGGGGAAGAACCTCCCCAGCAAAACCCCGATCACCATGCAGAGAGCGACCCAAACACTCAGATAGCGCTCGAAGCTTTTTAGCTTTGCGGCGCCGCGGGGTGTGGCAGGGGAATTTGGAAGTGTTTCAGTCATGCTTGCCCACCGATGCTGTCGATTTCTCTTTTGATTGCAAGCTGATCCAGACTGGAAAGTGGCAGGCTAAGAAACAGGCTGATTCTCCGGTCCAACGTGAGGAACGCGTCGCGGAAGGCGCGCTCGATCTGTTCGTTGGAGCCGGCCACTGCTGCGGGATCCGAGACGCCCCAGTGAGCGGTCATCGGCTGGCCGGGCCAAACTGGACAAATCTCGTTCGCGGCGTTGTCGCAGACCGTGAAGACGAAGTCCATGCGAGGAGCTCCGGGTTTGGCAAATTCATCCCAGTTTTTGCTGCGCAACCCAGCGGTAGGTAAACCTGCGGATTTAAGCAGATGGATTGCGTGGGGATTGACGCGGCCAGTAGGGTGGCTGCCGGCGCTGAAGGCACAGAAGTTGGTTTTACCCCGCTGATTCAGTATCGCTTCCGCCAGGATGGAGCGGGCCGAATTTCCTGTGCACAGAAACAGCACGTTATAGGTTTTATTCATGTGTGTGAAACTCACGGGCAGCAGGGAAGACCCACATATCCCGGCGGGCAATTGCATGCAGCCGCAGCGGGCTTCTTTGCACGAATAAAGGCGCTCATGAACTTGTCCTTAATTTGCGGGCCGACGACGTCCGCATCCAGGCCGGCGGCGGTCAAAAATTCGCGAGCCTCCTCGACCTGGTAAATGCGCGTCGGCTCGACCTCGATCGATTCAAATCCCGCCGTCTGCAACTTTTGCAGGTATTCGGTTTCCTGCAGCGCCCCGGCAATGCAACCGACCCACAATTCCATGCTCTTGCGTACTGCGGGAGGCGCGTCTCCGCGAATGACCACGTCCGAAACCGCCAAGCGGCCGCCCGGCTTCAGCACACGAAATGCTTCACGCATCACGCGGTCCTTATCGCCAGAGAGATTGATTACACAATTGGAAATGATTACGTCCACCGTGTTGTCCGGAAGAGGGATGTTTTCGATCGTACCTTTCAGAAATTCCACGTTTTCAACGCCGGCTTTTTTCTGATTTTCACGGGCGAGTGCAAGCATCTCGTCGGTCATATCCAACCCATAGGCTTTGCCGGTGGGGGCCACGCGTCTTGCGGAGAGCAGTACGTCGATGCCACCGCCGGAGCCCAGGTCCAGCACGATTTCGCCGGGGCGCAATTGCGCGAGAGCTGTGGGATTGCCACAGCCGAGAGAAGCGGCAACGGCTTCAGCAGGCAAAGCATCCTTCTCGGAGGCATCGTAAAGATTGCGCGTGATGGGATCGCAGCCGCAGAGTTCGGCCCCACCCCCGCAACAGGCGGTTTCACCTTGGGTCACCTGCCTGGCGGCTGCGCCATATTTTTCTTTCACCGCTTCCTGGATGTTCTTTTCACTCATGAGGTCTCCTTAGGACCGAGAAATCTGCACGATAGCCTCAGCGGGAACCACACGATTGCGCGTGCAACATTCCTCGTAAAGAAAGCCGAGAACCTCTTGCAAAGCTCCAGTGTTGGCCTTGTACCAGAGAAAAGTTCCCGCACGGCGCACATCAACAAGGCCGACATGCCGCAATTTCTCCAAATGATGGGAGAGTGTGGAACCGGGAATGCCCAATTCCTCCTGAATTTCACCGGCCACCATACCCGTGGGGTGAGCGGAGAGAAGCAAACGGAGAATCTGTAAACGCGGTTCGGCGCCGAGAGCTGCAAAACGGTCACAGCAACGGGTGAGGAGAAGAGGATCGGGCTTTGGCATATTTCGATAATTGCAGAAATACGGTTTAATTGCAACCGTTTCTTCCCGGAAACCCTTCCCTTCTCCTGCACATCTCATACGTGGGACCTATGTTTAGTTGCGAACTGCCCCGTTTTTGGCTTTTGACCACGCTCCTACTGCATGGGATACTTCCAGTTCCTGGATTTTTATGACCTTAAAACCTGTTTTATTCACTTTCGCGTTGGCCGGACTGACCGCATTCCCGGCGCTCGGACAAAATCCGCCTGGCGACTCGACCGCGCCGAGCTACAAAATGACGCCGCGGGCCGACGCCTACTACAGTTTCACGATGGGCCATCTGTACGAACTCCAGTACGAACAGACGAGCCAGCCGGATTTTGCGTCGAAGGCGATTGAAGCCTACAAGAAGGCGTACGCGCTGGACCCACAATCTCCCATCATCGGCGAGCGGCTAGCGGAAATGTATTGGAAGGCGCAGAGAGTGCGGGATGCGGTCAATGAAGCCAACGAAATCCTGAAGCACAACCCGAACGACTTGCCGACTCACCGTCTGTTGGGACGAATCTATCTGCGAAGTCTTGGGGATATCAATGGTTCCGGAGTGCAGACGGAAATGGTGGGGAAGGCCATTGCGGAGTACGCCGAAGTTCATCGCCTCGATCCGAGCGATCAGGACGCGGCGCTATGGCTTGCGCGCCTCTATCGTCTTCACAATGAACCGGAGAAGTCCGAACAAGTCCTGCGAAAAATGTTGCAGGACGATCCCGGCGATGAATCCGCGGCGAAAGAGTTGACGCAAGTACTGCTCGACGGAAATAAGGCGAATGAAGCCATCCAGCTATTGGAAAGCATGGCGGTGCATTCTTCTTCGCCGACGGTCTTTGATCTGCTCGGCGACGCGTACACACAGACGCATGATTATGCGAAAGCGGAAGCCGCGTATCGCAAGGCCGTGGACATGGATCCCTCGGAGCTGAGCCACTTACGAGGATTGGGCCAAACGTTGCTTTCGGAAGAGAAGTATTCCGACGCTCTTGAGGTTTACCAGAAACTGGCGGATTTGATGCCGGACGATTCCGACAACTATCTACGCATCGCCCAGATCTACCGCGAACTTCACCAGTTGGATAAAGCGGAAGAGAACTTGGTGAAAGCGCGACAGTACAATCCGGGCAGCCTGGAAGTTTTGTACAACGAGGCGATGATTTACGAAGCGCAAGGCCGATACGACGATGCAATCCGCGTGCTGTCCGATGCAATTACGGGAGTAAAAGCGCAATCGACGGTTCTGCCATCGCGGCGGCGCTCTCTTGCGATTCTGTATCAACAACTCGGCATGCTGTACCGCGACACGCAGAATTATCAAGCGGCGATTTACACGTTCCAGGAACTGGGCCATCTGGGAGACGAGGAAGATCACCGTGCGCGCCTGCTGATCATGGACACGTACCGGATGGCGAAGGACATGCCAAAGGCTTTGCAGGCCGGACGGGAGGCCATGGCGAAGTATCCGAATGATGAACAGATTCGGACCAGCTTGGCGCTGTTGCTGGGAGAAAACGAGCAGACCGATGACGCGGTGAAACTGCTGGAGCAAGACCTGAAGGGGACGCCCGCGGATCGCGAGACGTACCTGAACCTTTCCCAAGTGTACGAACGTGGGCGCCGGTACGCGGATGCAGAGCAAGCGGCGCACAAAGCGGAATCGTTCGCCGCGGAACCGCGCGACAACGAAATCGCGTGGCTGCTGCTCGGCGCCGTCTACGAACGCCAGAAGCAGTTCGACAAGGCGGAAACCGAATTCAAGAAAGTTCTGGATGTAAATCCGAAGAATGCCCAGGTGCTGAACTACTACGGCTACATGCTGGCAGACCGCAGCGTGCGGCTGGACGAAGCGCAGGATTTGATTCAGCGCGCGGTGGACCAGGAGCCATTCAACGGGGCCTACCTGGATAGCCTCGGCTGGGTGTATTTCAAGGAAAATAAGCTGGACGAAGCCGAAGCCATGTTGCGCAAAGCGGTCGAACATGAACCGCACGACCCGACGATCCGGTCGCACCTTGGTGATGTCTTGGCGAAACAAGGCCACATGGATCAAGCTGCCAACGAGTGGGAAAAATCCCTCAGCGAGTGGCATCGCTCCTTGCCCGCCGACCTGGAAAGCGATAAAGTCGCCGAAGTCGAGAAGAAGCTAAACCAGGTGAAGCACCGCGTGGCCCAGAAAACACCGGCCGCCGACGCCAAACCCTGAATCAATTCATGCGAGAAATCCGGATCCCCGCGTTCGCCAAAGTGAATCTGCGTCTGGAGGTGCTTGGGAAGCGCGCCGACGGTTACCACGAGCTAAGGACTATTTTCCACACCGTGACGCTGCATGATACTTTGCGGTTCCGCTCCCGGCGCGGGGCCGGCATCGCGCTACAGGTCGTGGGCAACGAACAACTCTCCAAGGAAGCAGCAGAGAAGAATCTGGCGTATCGCGCTGTAGATGCGTTGCGCCGGGAATTGAAAATCCGGCCTGGTGTGGAAATCCTGCTGCAGAAGGAGATTCCCGCCGGACGCGGATTGGGCGGGGGGTCGAGTGATGCCGCCGCGGCGCTGCTCGGTTATCTGCAATTTACGGGGAAGAAAGTTGCATGCAGCCGGCTTTTGGAGATAGCGGCCGGGCTAGGTGCCGACGTCCCGTTTTTTCTGCTGGGAGGGCGGGCGCTGGGCATCGGAAAGGGCGACGAAATATATCCCCTGCCAGACGTTGCCAAGCGGACGCTGCTGATTGTTTCGCCGAAAGACATCCATGTGCCGACGCCGGATGCCTACCGCTGGCTGCATGCGCCCAAACTGGCTTCGTTGACAAATTTCGCCGCGACCCATAAACTGGTTGAGTTCTGCGCTCTGTGCTGGAGTACGCAGGGAGAGCGCCTCTCGAATGACTTCGAGGCGGCCGTTTTCCAGCGCCATCCCCGTCTAGGTCAAATCCGGCGGGCATTACTTCAGGGAGGGGCGTCAGAAGCCTTGCTGGCTGGTAGCGGTTCGGCGGTGTTTGGAGTATTCCCGAGCCCAGCAAAGGCGCGCCGAGCCGTTGTCGGGTTTCCGCACGATCAGACCTACGTCTGCGAAACAATTTCGCGGAGCAGGTACGCGCGAAGGATGAAAGCGCGAGTGTCGGGTGACCTCCAACGCCTCCCGTTCTTCTGACGATCCTGCTTTCACTTTGCTTGAATTTTCGACCGTGTCTGGAATTGCGTGTCATCGCAGAGCGGTGACAGAAGTGAGTACGTCGTGAACGACGATCGATTCAAGGTTTTTTCCGGGACTGCGAACCCGGTGCTCGCAGAGGACATCTGCAAGCACCTGAATGTCCCGTTGGGAAAAGCGCTGCTTGGGCGGTTCAGCGACGGCGAGATTTATTTTCAGATATTGGAGAACGTACGCGGCGCGGACGTGTTTGTAGTGCAACCGTGCTCGTATCCCGTGGATAACCATCTGCTGGAGTTGTTGCTGATGATCGACGCGTTCAAGCGCGCGTCGGCATGGCGGATCACCGCGGTATTGCCGTACTACTGCTATGCGCGGCAAGACCGCAAGGACAAGCCGCGGGTTCCGATATCGGCGAAGTTGGTGGCGGACCTGTTGGAAACGGCGGGGGCCAGCCGCGCGCTTACGTTGGACCTGCATGCGCCTCAGATTCAGGGGTATTTCGACGTGCCGGTGGACCACTTGTATGGCTCACCGGTGCTGGTGGATTACTTCCGGCATAAAAAGTTGCCGAATCTGACCGTGGTTTCGCCAGACGCGGGCGGAGTGGAGCGAGCCCGGGCCTTCGCGAAGAAACTGGATGCCCCGCTGGCGATCGTGGACAAACGGCGCGTGGACCTGGATGTAACCGAAGTGATGAACCTGATCGGCGACGTAAAGGGCCGAAGCACGCTGATCGTCGACGACATTATCGACACTGCGGGAACGCTGGTGAAAACCGCCGACGCGCTGATTCGCGAAGGGGCGACGCAAGTCTTCGCCGCGTGTACCCATGCGGTGTTTTCCGGCCCGGCGGTGGAGCGGCTCGAGAATTCAAAGATCATAGAAGTGGTGGCGACGGACTCGGTACCCGTATCTGAAGCTGCGCGAAAATTGAAGAAGCTGACAATTCTGAGTGTCGCGGACCTGCTCGCCCGCGGCATTCGCTCGATTCATGAGGAGACGTCGATTAGCGAGCTGTTTACGTAAATGATCCGGTGGAAGTTTGCGCCGGAAGAGATTCCAGGGAAGGAAAGAAGCTATGGCTCAGATTATTGTACAAGGCGCACCTCGCACGTTGCGGGGGAAGAATGAAGCGAGGCGTTTGCGGGTAACCGGAAATGTGCCCGCGACACTGTATGGAGGCAAGGGCGAAGCGCTGTCTCTTGCGGTGAATACCAAGCAGGTGACGGCGATTCTGAGGTCGGAGACGGGACACAACACGTTGTTCCAGGTGGATTTCGGGGGAAAGCAAGAACCCGCGATCGTCAAGGACTGGCAAGTGGATCCGGTCAGCGGCCGGCTGTTGCACGTGGATCTTCTGCGCGTGGCGATGGATGTTCGCATGAAGGTGAAGGTGCCCGTGCACACGTTTGGCGAACCCTCCGGCGTGAAGGTGCAGGGCGGGGTGTTCGAAGTGGTTACGCGCGAAGTGGAAGTGGAATGCTTGCCGGCGGACATACCGACGGAATTCAAGGTGGACGTAAGTGGATTGGCGCTGAACCAGAGTCTGCGCGCGGGTGAACTGGCCATCGACAAGGCCAAGATCAAGCTGCTGACCGAAGCGAACGCCGTGCTCGCCCACGTTGTGGCGCTCCGCGTCGAGGAAGAGAAGCCGGTGGAAGCAGTGGCGACGGGAGTGGTGCCAGCAGAGCCGGAAGTCATCAAGAAGGGCAAGAAGGAAGTGGAAGGCGAGGAAGGCGCCGAGGCTGCCGAAAAGCCGGAGAAACCGGAAAAGCAGGAAAAGAAGAAGTAATTCTTTTTCGCGCGCCTCACTGCGAATTCTATGCGGCTCATTGTTGGTCTTGGCAATCCGGGCCCGGAATATCAGTGGACGCCGCATAATCTCGGTTTCCTGGCGGTGGATGAACTTGCCAGTCGCGGCGGCATCCGGGTGGAGCGGCCAGAAGCGCAGGCGCTGGTAGGAATCGGGAAAGTGGCGGGGGAAGAGGTAATCCTCGCCAAGCCTCAGACGTACATGAACCTCAGCGGCAATGCGGTTGGCCGTCTGATCGACAAGTACGAATTGGAGCCCGCGGACCTTCTGGTGATGTTCGACGAGCGAGATTTGCCGTGGGGCATGATCCGCATCGGGGAACGCGGCAGCCCGGGAACGCATAACGGGGCGAAATCGGTCACCAGCGCTATCGGGACACAGGAATTCGCCCGCTTGCGGTTGGGATGCGGACCGGATCATCCGGTGGGCGACTTGGCCGCATACGTTTTGAGGCCGATGAAGAAGAGCGATCTGGAAGTGGCCGGGGAGATGGTAGCGAGCGCGGGCGATGCGGTGGAGTTGATTTTGAGCCAGGGCATCGCGGTAGCGATGAACAAGTTCAACCGGCGCGTACCGCCTCCGGAAGAGAAGTAGTGGCGAGAACCTAGCTTTCGATGGTTCGAAGAGATTTCCGGGCCTTGTGTCCGGAGCAGGAAGAGAAGAAACGAGGTCATCATGGAAGAACGTTTGTACGATCTGGTCTTCATCGTTCGCCCGGCAACGCCGGAAGAGGAAATCAAGAAGGTCCTCGCGACGTTGGAGCACGCGTGCACAGAGAAGGGCGCGAAAATTGAGAAGGCGGAAACCTGGGGCACGCGTAAGTTGGCCTACAAAGTGATGAAGCACCGCGAAGGGATTTATTTTTACCAGCAAGTGCGCACGGCACATGGCGAACTGCTGCACGAATTGGAACGCCGGCTGGGGGTGCAGGACGCGGTCATCAAGTACCAGACCGTGCGCTTGGATGAAGACTTGAAGCGGCAAAAAAAATTGGTGCACAAGCGCGAGCAACGCGCTGCGCGCCGTCCGCGCCGTGCTGCTCCGCCGGCGCCTCAGGCAGCCGCACCGGCAGCCGAGCAGAACACGCCTGCAAGCTGATTGCGCGTGAGTTTTTGGAAGAGTTTGGGTTGGAGCGCTCCGCTGCAAATGCCCGGAGCGAAATCGGAAAGGTAGGAAGGTATGTCAGAGGAACAGAAACAAGGGCAGACTCCCGCGCCAGCTCCCCGCGAAGGCGGAGAGAGCGCTCCCGCAGCGGCAGCGCCAAGCACACCGAGCGCGCCGAGTGGGCCGGGTGGACATGGCGGACAGGGTGGTCCTCGCCGCGAAGGGGGACATTCCGGTGGAGGGCGCCGCGAAGGTGGCCCTGGTGGCGGCCGTCGCGAAGGAGGGCCCGGAGGTGGTGCCGGCGGGCCGGGTGGTGGACCTGGAGGACCGCGCCGCGGCAAGCGGCAGTATTTTCGTAAGAAGAAGGTCTGCAAATTCTGTGTCGAGAGGATGGATTTCATCGACTATAAGCGGGCAGACATTCTTTCGCAGTTCGTGCAGGAACGCGGCAAGATATTGCCCCGGCGCATGACCGGAGTTTGCTCGCGTCATCAACGCTGGCTCGGGGTGGCCATCAAGCGCGCGCGCAACATCGCCCTGCTGCCGTTTGCCGGCAGCGCAGCGGGAACACAGGCGCCTCGCGCCGTTGAGGCCCCGAAAGCCTAAGGTATCGAAAGGGAGCTAGGGATTGAACATGCAGATCATTCTTCAAGAAGACGTTGAAAAACTGGGCAACCGCGGCGACGTGGTGACCGTGAAGCCGGGATATGCGCGCAATTTTCTACTGCCGAAGAAGCTTGCCGTCGAAGCTACGCCCGGCAACATGAAGGCGTTGGAGCGCATTCGCGGCGCATTGGCGAAGAAAACCGCCACGGAACTGGACGCCGCCAAAAAGCAGGCGGAGCTGCTCACCGGCATTTCGATCAAGTTCACTCGTAAAACCGGGGAGAACGACCAGATGTTCGGGTCTGTTACTACAGGCGACATCGCGGATGGATTGAAGTCCCAGGGCTTTGGCATCGACAAGCGCCAGGTACAGTTGGCTGACCCGTTGAAGACGCTCGGTGAGTTCCCGGTCACGGTCAAGGTATTCCGTGACGTAACTGCCGAGATCAAGGTGCTCGTCGGAAAAGAAGCATAATTCCTCCGCACTCGTTCGACTTTTACGAGGGGGCGTTTTCCGTGCCCCTTTTTCATTTCTGCGGCGATGCGAATTTTTCGGCTACCGCCTCGACTTCTTCTCTCTTCCACGTTCCCCCTGAAAGGTTGGTGACTAAGGCCACGACAACATGAGTTTCGGGATAGAGGATCAATTGCGAGGTTCCGCCCACCGAACCCCCCGAATGTTCGTAGATCCGTTTCCCCGAAGGCGTTTTCACGATGCCCCAGCCGATGCCATACCCGGTTTCACCACCCGACTTGGTTTTCTGGGAGGTAAACAACTGCTGAAGGGAATCTGATTTCAGGAATCCGGGTTGCAGGAGCAGAGAGCCGAAGCGCACCAGATCTTCGGCGGTGGAGAGGAATCCTCCGCCGGCCCATTTGTAGCTGTTGTCCACATAAGGGGCGTTTTCCTGATGGCCGTCCTTGGCCAGTTCATAAAACCGGGAACGCTGCTCAATGATCTGCGTGTTCTGGTCCGCGGCCGTATGGACCAGGCCCATGGGGGTGATTACGTGATCCTGCATGTAGGACAAAAAGGGTTCGCCCGAAGCGGATTCAATCACCGCGCTGAGGAGATTGAATCCGTAGCTGGAGTAATTGAACTTGGTTCCGGGCGGCGAGACGAGCGGATCATTTTCGAATATTTTTAGACCGTCCAGCACGTTGTCATAGTGGCGCTGAATGTTCATCTCGTCTCCGCGATAATGGCGGATTCCTCCGAGGTGTCCCCCCACCATGCGCACGGTGATGACCGCGCCTTTGTCGGGAAACGAGGGCAGGTATTTCTGTACAGGCGCATCCAAATCCAGCTTCCCCGCTTCGACGAGTTGCATGAGCGCGGTGGCGGTGAGAGGTTTCGAGATACTGCCGATGCGAAATTTGGTGGTAGGCCAGACGGGCACGCGCTCTTCCAAGTCGGCATAGCCGAAACCTTCGGAGTACACGATCTTGCCGTCGACGGCGACGGCGAGCGCCAGTCCCGGGGTGCCGCGCCCCAGCCACTCCTTGGCCTGCCTGTCGGCATTTTCCGTAGCAGTCGCGTATGGGGCCGCCCGCACAACTGGGGCAGCACTTTGGCCGTACGTTGCGACCGCGCCTGAGAAATGCAAGCCCAGGCAAACCAAAGCAAGGATGGAATTGCGCAAGGATTTCACTGGCGGGCAAATTCGACTCATTTTCACTGTAGCCTCACTTGGCATGAGTAACGGTGATGTTCAGCATCATGCCACACGGCAGCCGGAAGATTTTCAGAGATTTCCTTCACGATTCACAGGAGGTCCGATTGACGCCTGCGTGTTTTTGCGAGAACCTTTCACCACGCTTGTGAAATGAAGTGCAGGCAGTTTGGCCGCTGGGACCAATAGCGTTGCCAAGGTAGTAGTAGTGTGCTATTACTAGTCGGAATAGCGAAGATAAGGCGAATATCAAACGGAGGAAAAGGAGGTTTCTTAACCCGCAATGCCTGCTGATGCCACTCTCGAACGCCCGCTTCCGAATAACCTCGATGCCGAGAGGTCCATCCTGGGCGCGATCCTGTTGGACAACAATGCGCTAAACACGGCGATTGAGGCGCTGAAGGCGGAGGATTTCTTCCTGCCGCAGCATCGACACGTCTTCCAGCAGATGATCGCGCTCGGAGAGGCGCAGCATGCCATTGATCTGGTGACGCTGACGGAGGAACTCCACCGGGTCGGCGAGCTTGAGGCCGCGGGTGGCGCCCCCTACCTGGCCAGTCTTGTGGACGGAGTGGCGCGGGTTTCAAACGTCGAGCACTATGCGCGCATCGTCAAGGAAAAGGCGATGCTGCGCAACCTGATTCACGCTACGCATAACATCCAACAGCGCGCTTTTGAAGGAGAAGACGGCGCCGACGCCATCCTGGATGGGGCCGAATCCAGCATCTTTGCGCTCGCCGAAGATCGGGTGAAAGCGGGCTTGATCCCCATCAAGGAAATCGTTCACGAGAATTTCGACCGCCTGGAAAAAATCTTTCGCGAAGGAAAGAGCATCACCGGGATTTCGACCGGATACGGCGAGCTGGATAAGCTTCTCTCCGGCCTGCAGCCTTCAGAACTGATCATTCTTGCTGCGCGGCCATCGCAAGGCAAAACCGCGCTAGCGCTGAACATGGCGGAAAACATCGCCATTCGCGGGGGCCTGCCGGTGGCTGTGTTCAGCCTGGAAATGTCGAAAGAATCGCTGCTGCAGCGCCTTGTAGCTTCGGTCGCCCAGGTAGATGCGCACAAATTCCGTTCCGGGCATCTGAGTCGCGAGGACTGGAAGCGCATGACAGAGGCACTGAGCACGATTTCCTCCGCGCCACTGTGGGTGGATGATGCTGGCTCGACCAGCGTTTTGGAAATAGGCGCCAAGGCGCGGCGGCTGAAGCGCGATAAGGGGCTGTCCTTGCTTGTCGTGGATTATCTCCAACTTATTACCGGGCGAGGGCGGTTCAATTCGCGGCAGGAAGAAGTGGCCAGCATATCGCGTGGGTTGAAGGGCCTCGCCAAGGAACTGAAGATTCCCGTGCTGGTGCTCAGCCAGCTCACCCGCGCGCCGGAACGCGATGAGCGCGGCCCGCAGCTCTCCGACCTGCGCGAATCGGGCGCCATCGAACAGGATGCCGACGTCGTCATGTTTATTTACCGGCCCAAATTTTTTGACATGAATGCCACGCCGGAAGAGCGCGACATGGCTGATATCCTCATCGCCAAACAGCGCAACGGCCCGACCGACAAAGTGAAATTTGTGTTTCGTAGCCGCCTGACACGTTTTGAAGAGGCCGCGCCGGACGCATTTTCGCAATTTGGCGGCGACGACGAGGTGTAATTTCCAGACACAGCGCGTCACCCGGCCCACAAAATTTGAACGGACAGATGCCGGGATGCCTGACCGGGCAGCGTGGCTCCGCCTTCGGTCGGAAACAACTCTTTTAGAATCAAAGCTTTTTGGCGGACCATGTCCGACCGTAGACCCACCGCGTAGTTCACCTCCCCTTGGTTGTCGACGTGCTTCCCTACCTGTTGTCATTCACGCGCCGCAGCCCACGTACTTTTTGAAGCCGCACGTGAATGCCGTACACTAGATTTCTCGGAAAAATTATGGCGCGAACGAAAAAAAATCCCGTCGATTTTGTCGGCCGCCCGGTATGGGCCGAAGTGTCGCTCAGCGCGCTTCGACGGAACTTTGAAGCGATTCGCGACTACGTGAATCCGCGCTCAGAGAAGCGCGCGACCCCGCGGAAAGTGCTTTCGATCGTCAAAGGGAACGGCTACGGCCACGGCGGCGCGGAAGTATCCAAGGCCTTGGAGAAGTTCGGGTCGGATTGGTTTGGTGTTGCTTCGGCTGGCGAAGGCACGGAGCTGCGCGAGGCGGGCGTGCGCAAACCAATTCTGGTGCTCGGTGGCTTCTGGCCGGGCGAAGAGAAAAATTTCATCGCACACGACCTCACCCCCGCGATTCACCGCTGCGAGCATCTGGCACTTTTCGACGCGGCCGCGGCGAAAGCGCGGAAGCGGCACGTGGCCATTCACCTGAAAATCGACACTGGCATGAACCGGCTCGGCGTCGCCCCAGAGGATATGGATTGCTTCGCCAGGCAGCTGGCCAAGTGTAAGCATCTCGAGTTGGACGGCACGTTCACGCATCTGGCGTCTTCGGAAGTTCTGACCGACACGCCTATCGGGCGGCAGACAGCGGAGCAGTTGGAACGCTTGCACGGTGCCATCGATCGTTTGCGCGCGTTAGGACTACCACCGGGAATCGTGCACATCGCGAACAGCGCGGCGATCGCGGCTCGCCCAGAAACTTGGGCGGACATGGTACGTCCCGGGGCACTTCTGTACGGTTACCATCCGGGTTTTGATCCCATGGAGAGGCGGTTCGAATTTGAGGAGAAACTTTCGCTACGTCCGGTGTTGAGCCTGCGTGCGCGGCTGCTTAATGTTCGTTCCGTCGCCACGGGGGTGAGTGTGGGCTACGACGGGCGTTGGGTGGCAAAGCGGCCTTCCCGCGTGGCGGTTCTGGCAGCGGGATATGGCGACGGAATTCATCGTTCGCTCGGCAATCGCGGAACCGTGGCCATCCGCGGGTACCTCGCGCCGATTATCGGGATCGTATCGATGGACGTGGTCATGTTGGATGTGACCGACGTTCCGGAAGTGGCCATCGGAGATGTCGGGACGGTGTACGGGACGGACGGAGCAAGCGTCTACCCGGCGAACGTAGTGGCACGCAGCATTGGCACGGTCACTTCCGATCTGATCTCTGGCATTAGCCGCCGCGTGAAGCGTTTCTATCGGCCCTAAATCCTCGTTTTTCGCTCGAGCACGGATTTCCACTTTCTTTCCGCTTTCTACGCTTGACGAAAGCGCGATCCGAGGAGTATACACTTCACCGCGTTAACTGCTCCGGCAGGCACGACGCTTGCTCGACGAAAGTTCGAGCACAAAGTCTTGCCGAGCGAAACAAATCCCGCTGGATTGCGAGGTCTCGTGGGCCAACTGAAATTGGATCGCCACAGCAGTGCGATCCCGGACATGACTCCTTCTGTTGGGAATATTTCCAGCTCTTCCGACAAGACCACCCCCGAAACTAGATTCATTGGGCGAAGTTGGGATTTTTGGGCCATGCGGATCGCGCTCATCGGCGCCACCTGCATTCTTTGCTATAACCTCGGCCCGTTCCGGATCCACGGGCTACCCGCGGCTGGACTCGGGTTTCTGGTGGCCATGGTCATTTTGTTGGCGGAATTACGATTGCGCCGGGCGGAGATCAGCGGGCTTGTGGGGGGAAGCTGCGGAGCGGCCCTCGGTCTGCTTGGTTCCCTCCTGTTTACCCTCGTGATTTCCCGCACGGCTGAGCCTGAACCCACAAAGTCCTTCCTCGAATTTACCTCGCTGCTTGCCTTCGGTTATCTCGGTCTGGCAATCGGATCCTCCAAGGGGAGCGTGCTGAGGCAAATTCCGCTGCCCCACTCGGTGGGGCTGCCTGTTCCTGCGCTGCAAGCCATGAAATTGCTGGACACGAGCGCGCTGATCGACGGACGGATTGCGGATATCTGCGAGACACATTTCCTGGATGGCAGGCTGGGGATTCCCCGCTTTGTGCTGCATGAACTCCAGCAGGTCGCGGATTCATCCGACACACTGAAGCGGCAGAGGGGCCGCCGCGGCCTGGAAGTGGTCGAACGGATGCAGAAGATGTCTTGGTTGGATCTTCGAGTTTTAGATGAAGACGTTCCGGCCACGGCGGCGGTGGATCAGAAGTTGATCGAACTGGCGCGTTCTTCGGGCGCAAAGATTGTGACGAACGACTTCAACCTGAATAAGGTTGCGCGCCTCCAGGGGATCCCGATTCTAAACGTCAACGAACTTGCCAATGCCATGAAGCCTGCGGTACTTCCTGGCGAGTCCATGCGCGTGCTCATTCTGCGGGAAGGCAAGGAATCGGCGCAGGGAGTGGCGTATCTGGATGATGGAACGATGGTGGTCGTGGATGGAGCGCGGCGGCATATCAATCGGACCATCGACATCGTGGTGACTGCGACGCACCAAACCCCAGCGGGCAAGATGATCTTTGGACGCATTGAAGAGCGAGCCGATGCTCCTGCCTCTCGCGTTGCGCCAGCTGGCAGTGTGCAGAGCGGGGGCGTCCCGACGGCATCGAGATTCGAGGTGGGCTCCAGTTCTCCCTACTCAGGTCAGGAACCCCAATAGATGGAAGCAGGAGAACGTAGGCGATCAGCCGCACCTTCGCCGGACTGTAGTTCGCGTCCATCCGGGCGGTCTTGGATTTCTCTTCCGGGCTTGGCTTGAGGTAAACTTTCCTTTCTGCAACCCGGACTTAAGCTGCCAAGACTCCGCTTCGGCCGGACTGCTTTCATCCTATGAGTCACATTGCCGCCATTCTACCCGCTGCAGGTCTCGGCACGCGCATGGGCCACGAAACTCCCAAGCAATTTCTGGAGCTTGATGGCGTACCCATCGTCATCCTCAGCCTGCGTCGGATTGCTGCTTGCCCGCTGATAACCCATATTATTGTCGCCACGCGTGGAGAAGAAGTGGAGCGCCTCGGCGCGCGCATCCGCGAGGAGAGCTTCAAACAAGAGGTGCTTGTCGTGAAAGGCGGGGATTCGCGGCAGGGATCCGTCAGCCAGGCGCTGAAGCATATTCCGGCGGATACTGAACTGGTCGTGGTGCATGACGCTGTTCGGCCGTTCGTCACCGTCGAACAGATCACCCGCGTCATTGAAGAAGCGCGCCGGTGCAAAGCCGCGATTCTCGCGATTCCCGCCATGGATACGGTGAAGGAAGTGAAGCGCGCCAGCCTGCCGGAAGATGTTGCCCTGATAACCGCAACGATTCCCCGGGAGCGCGTCGTGCTGGCCCAAACGCCGCAAGTTTTTGAAACACAGCTTCTGAAGGAGGCGTTTGCCGGAGCGGAAGAAGATGGCGTGAATGCCTCCGATGAAGCCGGGCTGATTGAAAAGTTGGGCCACGAGGTTCACGTCGTCCAGGGTTCGGAACGCAATATAAAGATCACTAAGCCGTCGGATATGGACCTGGCGCGCTTTTATATGCAGAGCGAGCGCAAAAAGCCATGAGCGTTCGCTGCGGTATTGGTTACGATTTGCATCGCCTTGCCGAAGGCCGAACGTTGATCATTGGCGGGATCGCAGTGCCTTTCGATAAGGGACCTGTGGGCCATTCGGATGGCGATGTTCTCGCGCACGCTCTTTGCGACGCGCTTCTGGGCGCCGCGGGCTTGGGCGATATCGGCACGCACTTTCCCGACAACGATCCGAAGTGGAAGGGCGCGAACAGCCTGCTCTTCCTCGAGCACGCGCGCAAGCTGCTCGACAAAGAACGTCTCTCCATCGACTATGTCGACGCGGTAGTCGTTCTGGAGCGTCCCAAATTGGGCCCGTATTTTCCGAAGATGCGGGAAGCGCTGGCCAAAGCCCTGGCTCTGCCTGTAGAGAAAATTCATCTGAAGGCGAAGACGAACGAAGGGGTGGACGCGGTGGGCCGAGGGGAAGCCATCGCTTGCCATGTTGTCGCCACCTTGACATCTGTGATGCAGAACGAATCCAGGGGCCCTTCGACTTTCCCATGTCCCGATCCGGCGAAAAATCTGCGCTAGAATTCTTGCATGTCCTTCGCCGGTCACATCCAACCTCATCCTTGTCGAGAAAACTCGTTTGGCTCGAAAGATGTGCTGGTCGTTCTGCGCGAGAAGACATGGCTCCGCAGTGACCCTTCGCCTGAGCAATCTTCCTTTTGCGAACGCGCGGCTGATCTACTTGGTCCGCATGCGGCCGATGCCGCTGGCCTTGTCGAGCTACTCGGACTTGTCTTTTATTATGACGCAGCACAGATATTGCAAACCGTGGAGGCCCACGCCGTGCTCGCCCGATATGGGGCGCGCGACGTGGTGCGCCAGATCGCGTTATTTCTGCTCGATCCCACGCCGTTCAATTCCGACCGTTTCAAGGAGCTGGTCACGCTGCTGAAGGGCAAGCTTGAACTGCGCGGCCGGGATCTGTTCCACCCGCTGCGGCTTGCACTGGCAGGTCGCTCCGGGGAGGGGGAACTGGATCGCGTCATCCTCCTCCTGGATGAGGGTTCCGCACTTTCTTTTGATGTTCCAGTGAAATCGGCGCGCACGCGCATTCTGGAGTTTTGCTCGGCCCTCGACTAGGGTGCTGCGTCTCGAGCGGAGCTTGGCGGGTTGGTTGCGATCCTTCGCTTCGCTCAGGATGACAACACCCCTTGCTATTTTCGACCAGCGAAAACTTTCAACTTTCCACGTTCAACTGTAGACTTTTCTTCCATGGATCGATTCACAGGAATTCACGCGGTTCGCGAGGCTTTGGAAGCGGGCAGTGCCTTCGATCGCATTGTGATTGCCAAGGGACGCCAGGACACGCGCATCGAGGAGATTGTGCAACTTGCGCGCGAGCGCGGCATCGCGGTGCGCTTCGAAGATCGCGGCCAACTCGACAGGCTAGCGAATACGCGCGATCACCAAGGGGTGGTTGCTATTGCTGCGGTGCGCGCGGCGTCCACGTTGGAAGACATCATTGAGCGCGCCAATCAATCCAAAGGCCAACAAGGACTGATCGTGCTGCTGGATGGCGTGGAGGATCCGCACAATTTAGGCGCCATTATTCGCACGGCACTGGCCGTGGGCGCGCACGGCGTGGTGGTTCCGGAGCGTCGCGCCGTGGGTCTGACCGACACGGTAGCGCGAGCTTCGGCTGGAGCGCTTGCTCATCTTCCCGTGGCAAAAGTCACGAATCTGGCGCGAGCGATGGAGGATTTGAAGGAAGCGGGCTACTGGCTGGTGGGATTGGATGAGGCGGTAGAAAAAAGCTACACCGAAGTGGATTACACGACGCCGACGGGCATCATCATGGGTGGGGAAGGCAGCGGCTTGCACGAACTCACACGCAAGCGCTGCGATTTTGTGGTTTCTCTGCCGACAACCGGGCCGGTGAAATCACTGAACGTGTCGGTGGCTGCCGGCGTCGTGCTCTTCGAAGCACTGCGGCAGAGGCATTCGCTAAAGCGGTAAGTGGATACCCGCCGGCACGAATCTACTTCTCGTATTTCATCAGCGAAAAAACGTCGAGGCCGGGCAGCTTGGCGCGGCCATTCAGGAAAGTGAGTTCTACGGCGAAAGCAGCGCCATCCACGACGCCGCCAAGTGAACGGATCAATTGTACGGCGGCCGCTGCCGTGCCTCCGGTAGCCAGCAGATCATCGCAAAGAAGCACGCGCTGACCCTTCTGCACGGCGTCCTCGTGGATCTCCAGGGCGTCGGTGCCGTATTCCAGCGCATAAGAAACCTTCGCTGCTTTTGCGGGAAGTTTGTTTGGCTTTCGTACCGGTACAAAGCCCGCTTTCAGGCGGTAGGCGAGCGCGGGGGCAAGAATAAATCCGCGTGCTTCGATGCCCACCACGAGGTCAATCTTGTGGTCGTCATAATGAGCGCAGAGCCGATCAATGAGCACACGAAAACCGTCTTTGTCCTTCAATAACGTGGTCAGGTCATAGAACAAGATTCCAGGCTTGGGATAATCCTGCACTTCGCGAATTAGTTTCTTCAAGTCGTCCATGCAAACGGCTCCTCGTCAGATCGTGATTTCGATGATGAAATTGCCCAGATATTTTTCATCCGGATGGTCAGGTTCTTCCCCGACGTCGGCCACGGACGACATCATGGGGCCTTTTTCGAGCGCCGCACGCAACTGTTTCAATTGCTCGGAGCTGCCCATGGCAAATACTTCGACGCTGCCATCGCGCCGATTGCGTACATAGCCATGCACTTTCAGTTTTCCGGCGACATGTTCGACGTAGTTGCGAAAACCCACTCCTTGCACACGTCCAAAGACAATGAACCGCCGAGCCAGGACATCTTGTCTCACAGTTCCACCAGTTTAGCAAAGAGGATGGAGTGTTTTCCAAGCCGAGCATCTTGTGCGCCGGATCGGTTTCCGAGGAAACGACAATTCATGCAATCGCGCATCGCCAGACGCCAACTCAGTCCTCCAATTCTTGCCTGTTATTACCCGTCGCCCGTTCAAGCTTGCTGATGGGTAAGTGGGAACGCAGCTGGCGCTTGCGCAAGAAGTTCACTAGACCGAGAATGGGGAGGTAGAATGGCCACATAAGGCGGCAAATGAGCCGCCGAATCGCATCTAACCAACTATGGCTGACAAAGCTCCCAGTGCTCTCCGCGGTTTCCCTTTTATTCCCTTCTGTACGCTGACCATAGGTCTTTCGGTTCTGGTGGCACCGCTGCTTTTCGCGCAGGATAACGTTCCTGGGCCACTGACGCCACCGCCGGAGCACCACGTGACCCGGATTGAGGGCGTCTCAGAGCCAGCCGCGCCGCCGTCGCTGTCACCGGCGGAGATCATTCATGCCTTCACCAAGAAGGAAGAGGTTTATGAGGGTACGCGGCCGCAGTTCGCCTACCGGAAGACCATCCGCATTCAGGAATTCGGTCCGGATGGCAGGCCTTCGGGAGAGTATTTAGCCACGTATGATGCGGTTCGATCCGGGGACGGCAAGCTTTACGAAAAAGCGATTGCCGCTCCTCAATCCAATCTCCAGTACCTTTCCTTCGAACCTGAAGATGCCCAGCTCCTCACGCGTATTCCGGCGTATCCGGTGACAGCCAGTCAGCTTTCCAAGTACGACGTGAAATATCTCAATACGGAAAAAGTGGACGAAGTGGATTGCTACATTTTTCAGGTTTCTCCGAAAACTCTGGACCGGCAACATCCCCTTTTTGACGGAATCATCTGGGTAGACCAGAAATACCTGGAGGTGGTAAAGACCTACGGCAAATGGGTAACCGATATGGGTGCCGTCCAACCACCTTCGCTGCCCTTCAGCATGTTTGAAACTTACCGGGAAAATGTCGATGGGAAATACTGGTTTCCGGACTATGCGCGGGCCGATGGAATGTTCAAAATGAAGGATCGTGACCTTCCGATTCGCGTGACCATCAAGTGGACCAACTTCAAACCATTCCCCGCGGTTCCAGCCACGACCAATCCACCAGCTTCACCGCCGCAGGCACCCGTTCCTGCCTCCCCGCCAAGTCCGAAGCCTTGATCGCGTAGGTCTGCTGCTGCAACAATCTGATTCGTACTGCGCTACTTTCCGAATCGCGACTTCCTGCACAGACTCTCCAGCAGGAGTGGCAGATCCTGTAATTTCTTCAAGAGAAACTCCGGCTTCGCCGCGCGCAACCGCTTTTCCGTTGGGAACGGTCCTAAGACCGCGATGGCTCGTACACCGGCGGCGCCGGCCATCTCCAGATCCTCCGGTGTGTCTCCCACATACACGCACTCCTCCGCTTTCAATCGCATCTGCTGTAGAGCCATGTGCAGCGGTGCTGGATGCGGCTTTTTCTCCGGCGTGTCCCCGCCGCAGACCCGAGCGCGAAAGGTCCGAGTCAGGGCAAACTCGCGCAGCTGCCTGGAAACCCGGGCCCGATCGCCGCTGGTCACCAAGCCCAAGGCATGGCAGCGAGCCAGTCGTTGCAGCACGCGCCGCGCGCCAGCGATCAGTTTAGAGGGATGCTTCGCATAGTGAACCCGCCAGAGGTCATCCGCCTCATCCCAATGTTCTTTGGGGATTCCCGCCGCTCGGTAGACGGTATACCAGTCCGGAGAATAGTGGGTTTCCAGCTCCTTCAGACCCCAACCTAGCCCCAGTTCCCGGAACATCCCCAGGTAAGCCTGAGAATCGGCGTGGTAGGAGTCAATCAGCGTGCCATCCCAGTCAAAGAGCACACCGGCTATGGATTTTTTGGCGTACATGGCGGACAGAGTAGCAGAATCGACAGGCGGAATCTTCCGTGGGCTTGGGAAAAGGGCTCAGTCGACAGGAAGCCAGGTAGGAATTTGATCGTCCCGGTCAAACGCAAAATCGTCAAAGCTGGCGGCAATTCCGTGCCAGCCAGGCACGTTGGCTGCTTCCGCCCGCTCCACGTGCGCCTTGGAGGAAACCACGACGTTTCCATAGCCCAGTGGACGGCTTACCAGGACAATATCGAGCTCAATTTCGGTGCCCGGGACCAATGCCTTCGGGCAAAGAAAAAACACCCCAGAGGAGCTGATATCGCGAGTCACCAGCGTAACAGGGAACTCTTCCTTGCGGCCAGCCACACTGCGCAACTTCAATGGCAGCCTCAAGGCAGCCCTAGGCCGTTCCCGTTGCTCCAAGTGCACGCCTACCGCATGCGTGGGAACTCTCACGAAACGCCGTGGCTGCGGCTTTCGGAGCAATGGCAATACTCGCAACTTCGGGGTTGGCTGGACAACGGCAGGTGGTTCGGGGACGGCAGGTGCCGTAGCGGAGCTAGCCGTCGATTCCGGATGTCGATTCAGATTGTCCCAAGCTAAAGCGCGGTTGCTCGCACTCATCTCGCCCCTCAGAGAGATGAAACAAGAAATGGCCCACTGCGGTAGTTCTATTACTCTGTCTTACTGGATCCCCGTAAAGAATTGTTGGGAAGCCAACATGCCATTCCAGACCGAGACCTGTCAACCTGTGGAAAACGGGGTAGGTGTCCTAAATTGAAACACTTGGTAATAGTACTCGCCCTGATCTCGTTCCTGACAGATTCACGCTTGGGCACGATACGGGACGACATTCATGTCATCGAACCACTTTGGTTGGTCCCCCGTCAAATTTGCTGGCCGAATTCGGATAGATTGCTCCTGTAGGGCGCTGTAGTCTAGAGCCATGAACACGCAACATCACGGATCGTTATCGCCAAATATTACGCCGCAGGCAGCAGAGCGATACTGGCAAGCCACACTGCATCGCGATGCGCGCGCCGATGGCTCCTTCTTCTTCGCAGTACGATCGACGCGGGTTTATTGCCGTCCTTCGTGTCCGGCGCGTCGCCCTTTACGCCAAAACACCGTCTTCTTTCGTACTCCGCAGGACGCGGAAAAGGAGGGATTCCGTCCCTGCCAAAGGTGCCGGCCGAAGCAGCAAGACTCTGCGACAGCGCTGGTGCAACGAGTGGCAGCGGTGCTTGCCAATACAGAGGACGAACCGCTTCGACTCGCTTCGTTGGCGTCGCAGGTGAATTCTTCCCCGGCCCAGCTGCGACGCGCGTTTCGCCGCGCCACCGGGCTTTCGCCGAAGGAGTTTGAGCAAGCGTTCCGCCTGACACGATTGAAGAAGATGCTGCGGCAAGGCAGCAGCGTCACCGAGGCGCTCTACGCTTGCGGTTATGGGTCGTCCAGCAGGTTGTACGAGAAAACGAACGCACACTTGGGTATGACCCCGGCGTCGTACCGAAAAGGAGGAGAAGGCATGGAGATCAAGTACACGGTGGCGAATACGACGTTGGGAAAAGTGCTGGTCGCGGCAACGGAACGCGGTGTCTCCGCCGTCTATTTGGGAGAGAACGAGAAGAACCTGGTGGAGGAATTGCGCAAGGAATATGAGAAGGCGCAGATCGTGCGCGCCGCGGAAGGGAACGAAAGCTGGCTGAATGAGATTGTGCGCCGCGTGGAAGGAAATGCACCGAGCGTGGATTTGCCGCTCGACGTGCAGGCTACCGCATTTCAACGAAGGGTGTGGCAGGAACTGCAGAAGATCCCGCGGGGCACGACCCGAACGTATACGCAGGTGGCACGGTCGTTGGGGAAGCCGCGATCGGTGCGGGCGGTCGCGAGGGCGTGCGCCACGAATCCCGTTTCCATCGTGGTGCCATGCCATCGCGTGATTCGCAGCGATGGCACGCTGGCGGGATACCGGTGGGGATTGTCGCGAAAGGAAAAATTGCTGGAACGGGAGGCGGCGGCTAGCTAACTCGCGCTAGTTGTGTTTTTCGACTTTGGTGCCTTTGGGCCAGTCGGGCTTGAACTTGCCATCGCCGAGCTTCAGATTCTTCATCACCTTGGTGTAGCGGGAAAGGACGTAGTCGCCGGAGCCCGCTTCCAAGAATTTTTGTTGGACAGGCAGCCAGGAAGATTCATCCACCCACATCACCACTTTGGCAATTTGCTTTTTCTGTTCATCGGATCTGGGGACAAGCTCCAGAAGCGCGGCCTTGTGCCCTTCAAACTCCTCTTCGCCGGTGAGCGTAACCGCATAGTTTTTTTTCAGGTTCTCGGTGCGCGTTCCAAAGCCGAGGGCGAGATATTGATCGACCATGGCGCGGTTCTTGCCGATGTTGAATTCCTCAACGCGATTGATCTTGGGAGTGTAGATGTAAAGGTTATCGCCGTTGCGGATGATGGTGCGGGGATCGGGTGTCTGGAAATCGATGCGCACTTTGGAATCCTTGCGCACAAAGATTTCGCCGGTCTCTGTGGACGTGTCCTGCACTACCGCGGTGTACTTGACGTGATCGATGGCCGCGGTGAGAGACTTAAAGTCTTCGGCGGAGTGGTCCATCATGGAGAGCACGTAATCGAGGGTGAGTTTTCCGGGAGCCTGAGTGCGCCCGGAGGCGGACACCCCGGAAAAAGCAGCGCACAGCAAAATCAGAAAAAGAGTTGAGCGGAATTTTCTCAAAGCGGCCCCTGAGGCTGAAACATCAGCCTTTTCCCCCCGAAGAAATCGTAACATAACGACGAGAGCCAGGTGTGAAGTGCGTGGTCATAGACAAGAGCCATCGTCGATAAACTGTTTGCTCGAGGCCATGGCAGCCAAGGAATGCCCGCAAGCCACAATTCTCTGATCCAAAGGATCGGATTGCAGGGAATCGGGAGCGAAGTAGGTCTGGGACTTGTTGAGCTGCACATATTTGTCGGAGAGACTCTTCATATTATTAAAAGCGCTGACGAGGACGGGATACCCGTTCTTGTCCGAGTCCGTGCTGATGGCCGACGAAGCCAGGATCAAGGACTGCTGGGCTTGGGCTTGGTAGGCATCCAGCCAACCGGTGGTAAGCGGCACTCCGCGTTCGATAGCCGTCCTCAGAGCGGAATGCCATTCGCGCATTCGGGCCATGGCTTCAATTCCGGCGGTGAGAAAATCCTTTGAGAAGCCTGCCGGTGGAGCCGAGACAGCCGAAACCGGCGTCCCCACGGTGGGCAAACTGAGGATTATGTCACTCCCCTTGAAACTGATCGTGCCATTGGTGAGGCGGGCGAGTCCCTCAAGGTCCACATAGTTGTGACCTTGGACCTGGACCACCTTTGCGGTGCCTTGCTGCCCCTTGATGAGCAGGGAAGTGCTCTGCTGCGCCACTAAGGTGAGGGCTAGGACCGGCAAGGCGAGAAGGACTGCGATGGTCCACCATATTCTTCGAGTGTTCGAGTTCATCTGCATTGCTTCGTTCCTCCCGCGATGGCGCCTTGCTTGGCTTGCATTGAGTGTTGGGCTGGGTTGCCACTCGCCCATTGAGATCGATTCCTGGGGGGCATTCTGGTCACCCCTCACGGCGAATGATAACAGAGAGGCACGGGTTGGTCTTGCGCTCAAGGCTCGGAAATCGGACCCAACCGAGGAACCGGCTCGCGATGTCGATCGAACCACCACGGCCAGGCAAGTAATGCAAGCGTGGCAATCAAGCCTGCAACGGCGATCACTCTCATGCTCTCCGGCGGTCCGCCAAAACGGTCCCCGACATACAGAAGCAACAAGACGGCGACGTAAGCCCAGAAGGCAATGCGTCCAATGCGATCTCGCGCGCGAGTGCACCGAGCGTATAGCCAGACGCCCGCCAGAAACAGCGGCAACTCAACAATCAGTGTGCCGGGAATCGAGTTCCACAGGCTCAGGCCGAACCTCCGGCCATTGGGGTAGAGAGGCATATCCGGACGGTGAGTGATCCAATCTAGAACCCAATGGCTGACGACACCAATCCAAACCGCAATTGCACCCGCGAAGTCGGCGCGATAGGCGCGATAAACCAACGCGAGCGCGGTTGCCCAGAGCGCCAGGAACAATAAGCTGTGCGAACAGGGAAAATCATAAAAATCGAGTGGGGTCCAACGAGTGTCCCCGACGGAAATGCGGGCATGCTCCCAACCGAAGAGAAGAAAGACGGTCCACAGGATGTCGGCCCAGACGGTCGCGGCGATCAGGAGGGCAAGGGAAACGCGAGGGGCAACGCGTTTGAGCCCGAAGCCTACCCCAAAATGGCCAATGAACATCGCTCACCTGATTTCTATTGCTCGGTATATTCCGCGGGCGCGATCGCTTATAGGAGTGGAAATGGAAACTGGGCCTTGGGCTAGAGTGGAAGAAGCGGAAAGGCGCTACCCGTACTTTCGACGGTGGCCGCAGCGCGTGCGTTTCAGAATTCTCCCCAATACCTCAGGTGGAGTCGGAGGGATGTTCGATCGTATTGACCGTTAGCTAGAGCAGTGATCCACTTTTCCTGCCACAGGTGAACGCCGCTACACCTGGAGAACGTCACCCTCGCGGGCGACCATCTGATAGAGGACCGGGCTGACGACGCGGCCAAGGAAGAGGCGAGAGATAAGCCCTGCGACGATGACGATGGCGAATGGCTTCTGTGAGTCCGAACCTACGCCGTTGGAAAGTGCGGCGGGCAGTAGACCAAGGCAGGCAACCAGTGCGGTCATCATGATCGGGCGCAGCCGGACGAGGGAGCCTTGATAAGTAGCACTAGCGATATCCAGGCCCTCAAGACGCAGCTTGTTGATGTAGGAGACGTCGATAATGGCGGTTTCCACAGAGACTCCCAAAAGAACAATAAGGCCGAGAAGGGACGAAACACTGAAAGGAGTGTGCGTGAGCTTGAGGGCAAGCAGAGCACCAACCGGTTCAGTGATGACGACGCTGAGGACGACGGTGGCAGGAAACTTGAAGTTGCCATAGAGCGCGAACAGAATCAGAAAAATGATGAACACCGCGAGCGGGCCGATCACAAAGAGTTGCGATTTTGCTTCGAGGAGCTCGCTGTATTCTCCGCCCCAATCCAGACGGTAGCCCTCCGGAAGGATGACCGCCTTCGCGATATTTTTCTGGCCGGCATGGACGATACCTTCAAGATTGCGCCCTTCAATGGAAAACTGGATGCCAATGTAGCGTGAGTTGTTTTCGCGATAGATGAAGGAAGCGCCGGTAGATTCCTTGATGGTGGCGAGTTCGGAGAGAGGGATCTGCTGGCCGGCTGGGGCAGGAACCAGGAGATTGCCGATTTCCTGAGCGTCCGACCGGAATTTCGGGTCCATGCGAACGACGAGATCGAACAATTTTTCGCCCTGAATGACCTGAGTGGCCGCCTGCCCGCCGACGGCTGCCTGGACGACGGCCTCGACGTCCGCGACATTAATGCCATAACGCGCAATTTTGGCGCGGTCCGCGTCAATGAGAAGGCTAGGCTGGCCGAGCTCGCGCACAACGGTAAGTTCCGTGAAGCCCGGTGTTTTGTCGAGGACGTTCTTGATCTCAACGGCTTTTTTCTCGAGAACACTAAGATCGGGCCCGAATATTTTCACTGCGAGGGCCGACTTGAGGCCCGTGAGAGCTTCATCAACGGCATCCTCGGCGGGTTGAGTGTAGTTAAAGATAACGCCCGGATAAGCTTCGAGTTCTTTCTGGAACGCCCGAGTCAGTTCTTCCTTTGAGTGAATTGAACCTGACTTCCAGGACTTGTCGCCGTAGGGTTTCAGCCCCACATAGAATTCACAATTAAAAAAACCCGTAGGGTCAGTGCCGTCATCGGGACGGCCAAGTTCCGAGCCGAGCACCGTGACCTGCGGATACTTGGAAAGTAGGTCGCGAATCTGTGGAGCAAACTTGGCGGCTTCCTCGAAGGAAATGGTGTAGGGCATCGTGGCGCGGACCCATATGGCGCCTTCGTCAAGGTGTGGCATGAATTCGCCGCCGATAAGCGGCACAAGCAAGAGTGAGAGCGCAAAAATGAGGGTGGCGAGGAGCATAGTGAGTTTGGGATGTTCCAGGCACCACTTGAGTTCCGAACCATACTCGCGCTTAAACCATTCATAGACGCGATTTTCCTTTTCCCTCACGCCACTCTTGAACCAGTAGGCGGCCAACACCGGTACTACGGTCAGCGTGAGAATGAGCGCTCCGAGAAGTGCGAAGCCCATGGTGTCCGCCATGGGGTGGAAGAGCTTTCCAGCGGGCCCGCTCAGGGCGTAAATCGGCAGATAGCCGGCGATGATGACGGCGACAGAATAAAAAATGGGGCGGTCTACGTCTCGTGCCGCGGCGAGAATGACATCGGTGAGTTTGTAATTTTGACCGGCGCGAAGGCCGAGTTCGCGATAGATGTTCTCGACCATAACGACAGTGCCGTCAATGATGATGCCAAAATCGATTGCGCCGATGGAGAGAAGATTGGCAGCTTCCCCAGTCCAGTGCAGGAAGATGAAGGCGAAGAGGAGAGCCAGGGGAATCGTCAGAGCGGTGATCACGGCCGCGCGGAAACTGACGAGGAAAAAGATCAGGACGAGGAAAACCAGAACCATTCCGCGAAGCAGATTGCCTTCGACCGTGTCCGTGGTGACCCGAACGAGATCGCTGCGGTCGTAGTACGGCCGAATTTTCACGTCCGGTGGAAGGAGCGTCTTGTTAATCTCGTCAGTCTTCTTCTCGACTCCCTCGAGGACGTTTTGGGTTTGTTCACCACGGCGCATCAGGATGACGCCTTCGACTGCGTCATCATCGTTTTTCTGTTTAGTTTGGAAACCAAAGATGCCGAGGCGCGGTGCGTGGCCGATCTCCACTCGGCCAATGTCCTTAATGCGGACGGGCACGCCATTCAAGCTAGCCACGACGACTTCGCCGATATCCTCGGTGGTTTTTACCAGGCCTAGTCCGCGCACGTAGTAGAACTGTCCGCCTTGCGAATAAAAGCCACCACCGGTGTTAGCGTTGTTGGCGTTGAGGGCGGCGACAACCTGAACGACGGGAAGGTGATAGTTGTAAAGCTTCACGGGGTCCAGGAGGACGTGATACTCCATTGTGGGGCCGCCAAAACCGGAGTCATCGGCCACGCCGGGCACACTCTTGTAAGCTCGCTCGATCGTCCAATCCTCGAAAGTGTGCAACTCCATCGGAGAGCGGTCCGGGCTTTCGATGACGTAACGGTAGACCAGCCCGCTGGGGCTGAAGAGCGGAGCCATGCTGGGAGTCACGCCCTGGGGAAGTACGGCGTCGCTTATGCGTTCGAAAACAACCTCACGGGCGAAGTAGGGATCGACGCCATCGTCAAATGTCAAGATCACGTCCGACAGACCATACAGCGAGATCGAACGCATGATTTTGAGCCTGGGCGAACCGTTCATTGCCAATTCCAGCGGAAGAGTTGTAAGCCGTTCCACTTCTTCGGCGGCATGTCCAGGCCATTGCGTGATCAGCTCCACCATGGGCGGCGAGAGGTCCGGGTAGGCGTCCACCGGCATTTGTCGGAAAGACCAGGCGCCGGCGACGATCATCAGCGCCGTGAGCATGAGCACGAGGAAGCGTTGCTGAAGGGCGAATTGGACGATGCGATGAATCATCGGGGATTTTGGAGCTCTCTCCTTAGTGCTGTAGCGAATTCTTGAATTGAAGGAACAGGCTTCCGTTTGCGGCTACGTGCTCGCCTTCCTTCAGGCCGCTGGTAATTTGCGTGAAGCCCTTGTTGCTTTGGCCCAAAGTAACCAGACGGCGCGCGAACTGGTTGGTATTGGTCTGCACATACACGAACGGCTGATTTTCGGTGTCGTGCAGAACGGCGGCGTCCGGAACGGTGATGGCGTCCGGAATGGAGCCGGCGTCCATCAGGGCAGTTACGTACATGTCTTTCTTCAATTTTTTCTTCGGATTCTCTGTGACGATGCGAGCCTGCAGAGTGCGGGTGTTGGGATCCAGCGAGGACGCAATATAAGCGATTTTGCCGTGAAAAAGCTCGGGATAAGCTTCCGTGTTGATTTCGACGAGATTGCCCACGTGCACGTAGGGAAGGTCGCTTTGAAAGATATTGACGAGCACCCAGACGGTGTTGGTATTGGAAATGGTGAAACACTGAGTCGCCCCGCTTTGAAGTAATTGGCCAGGACCGACTAGCCGCTCCACAATTTCACCTGTAACCGGCGCGGGGACGGGAATCTCCGCCGTCGATTGCGCGGGGTTCTTAAGCAGAGCTTCCGGGTCCTTAATGCCCAGAGCGCGAAGGGCGTCGGCGGAGGACTCCAGATCGGCGTGGGCCTGCGTGCGATTGGATTCGGCCTGCTGTAGATCGGCTTCGGCAATGGCTCCGTGGGCGAAAAGATCTAGCGCCCGTGTATAGAGTTTGTCGGCAAGAGAGTAGGCATCACGTGCCTTGATGTAGGCAGAACGGGCAGCGGAATAGTCCGGGCTGGTGACCGTGAGGAGGGGCTGGCCGGCGTGTACTACTTCGCCCGGGGCGA
This sequence comes from Candidatus Acidiferrales bacterium, assembly GCA_963709675.1. Classification (GTDB taxonomy): domain Bacteria; phylum Acidobacteriota; class Terriglobia; order Acidiferrales; family UBA7541; genus Acidiferrum. The sequence continues at coordinate 364,273 of CAVPWW010000004.1, read as the reverse complement.
CTAGGATTTCGCGGACGGGTCCACCAATCGCGGCGAAAACGGGCGTGGTTTGGAATGCGTCGTAAGCTACAGCCCCCGACAAACGCAAGGTGCGCGGTAGAGGTCCCTTTTCCGCCGGCACAATCTGGATGTGAGCCAGTTGCTCCTTAGGCACGGTAAATAGTTCCGCAGTGTCTGCCTTGGTTTCGGAGGAGGTGAACGAAGTCATGCTGGATTCCGATTCACCGGGGCCGGAGCCGCAACCAGAGATGGAGGCAGAAAACGCGGCGACAAACGCAAAAGAGAGTAGGAAACTAGATCGTTTCTGAGTTGGAAGCTTCATGGCAGATTCCTTGTACCCACAGCCTGGCGCATCTGTTCGAGAGCGAGCATGTAGTTCGCAAGAGCCTGGCGGTAGGCAAGCTGGTTGGCCCGGTAGGTTCGTTCCGAATCGAGATAGTCCAGGAGGCTGGCCGCGCCTTTTCGGTAGGCATATTCGCTGATGTCGCGGGATTGCTTGGCCGCGTCGACGTAGCCGCCCTGATAGAGCTGAATGATTTGATCGTTGGTGTGGAGATTTTCGTAGGCGCTGACGACGTCGGTGGAAACCTGCTGCGCGGTTTCGCTGGCCTGTTCCTGCGCCTGGGTAATGGCGTAACGCGCACGGGTGATTTCTCCCTGATTCCGGTTAAAGATGGGAAGTGGCATGTTGTAGTAGAAGGCACCGGAATTCGTACCGGAAGTATGGGTGTAATTAAAAGTGCCGGTGACGTCCATCTTTCCGTTGGCCTGCTGCAACGCCAGTTGGCTTTCCGCAGCGGTCACCGCCTGTTGCGCGGCGCGAAGGTCAGGCCGGTTGATGGCTGCTAGGGCCTTCAAACCGCTTACATCCGAGTGCACAGCTTGATAATCAAGGCTCCCTTGAACATCGTAATCATCGGCAACGGATTCAAAGCCTAACAACTGGCGAAGAGCCGCCAATCCTTGCAGCTTGGCCAATTGGGCGGCCGAAACGTCCGTCTGGAATTGCAGAAGCTGGAGCTTGATCTTAAGGAAATCGCCTTCGCTCATGTCGCCGACGCGGAAGCGTTCGTTGCTGATGTCCACTGTCTTCTGGAAACTGTCTAAGTCCTGCTGTGCGAAATCGAGGGTGGATTCGGCGAGCAGCACATCGACGAACTGCTGGCCCACGTTGAAGATGAGCTGGCGCTCGCTGTCGGAAACCTGCGAACGCACTACCGCGGTCAGGTCCCGAGCGGCCTGCAGGCGGTGCTGGCGTTTTTTCCCGCGTTCAAAGAGGTAACCGACGCCGGCATCGAATTGCGCCTGCTGATCGATATAGTCCGAGCTGAACTGGCTGGGTTGAAAAATGGGAAGGTATTGCGCGTCAAGCCCAAGAGTCGGATTGGGACGAAGGTTCGCGGTGATTTCTTCCGCTTGGCTTTGCAAGATGGTGGACCGCATTGCCTGCAATGCATGATTGTGGAGAAGAGCCATGCGAATGGCATCGTCCAGGGAAATTTTGGCGGCGTAAGAATTCGTAGCGGCGGCTTGCGACGGTGCCGGCGTCTGCGCGGGGACAGAGCTCTGCTGGCCCTTCACAAACATCGGAAAGACGAGCATTGCAGCAGCCCAAAGAATTCCTTTCCTCAAGTGCTAACTCCTCGCGTGTCCCTCGTTCGAGGGACTTTCAACCATGGGTATAGAAATGAGCGGAGAACAAGCAGTTAGCAGGGAACCGGAGGCGCGCGCGGCGTGATATTGCGGAAAATCACCAGATGGAAGGGTGCGAGGACGGCCCGGATTTCCATCCGGCGAACCAGCAGCCCTGTGGCGATGAATAGCGCACAAGTGGCGATCGCGGCTCCCACCGTGCAGCAAACCGGGCAAACGTGCGAGTCTATTGCTCCTGGCTTTGCGTCGACACAGCAATGCAGTTGTGCGGTGAGAAATATGGTCGCGAGCAGCAACGCCAGAAAGAACACAAGCTTAGAATTGGCAGGCAATCTGTCCAGAATTCTTTTGACAGTTTCGATACCCAACCATCGTACACCCGATAAGCTCATTCGCAACATCGGGAAACGATTTCCCGCCTGCGCAGGCCTTCCGCGGGGTAAGGAGGCGTTAATGGCGGATTTCGACCTGGTAGGCGATCACGGTACCTGATGCGTCACGAATGGGATCGATTTTGCCAATGGAGAATCGTCCATCGCTAAGTGCTGGACTGGCTTTCTGGAGCGCGCTGTGAAGATCATTCTGCAGAGCGGGGGTGCGCTCTGGCGGAGCAAGTACGCGGGCGTCGACTTTGTAGATTTCGTTTTCGCCCGATTTGGAAACGAGTTCAACTTGCGTCGCATTGATGGGGAGGCCGACCTGGGGCTGGTCGTGGAACCAACGCGTGGGCGTAGCGAGGACGAAGAGAACAATCAGGATCACCGCGACGTCGTACTGCCAGGCGCCTCGCTCATACGACCAGAAGAAAATGCGATGGAGAATTTGACCGAGGCCTGGCATTTCAGTCCGCCGGGATACCGTCGACGATGATGCCGTCACGCATATGAACGACTCGGTCAAAATACACGGTGGCCTCGGGGTTGTGCGTGATCATCACGATGGTTTGGCCCAGGTCCTTGTTCAAACGGCGAAGCATTTCGAGGACGATTTCGGAATTCTTGGTGTCGAGATTACCGGTGGGTTCATCGGCCAGGAGGATCTTCGGCTCGTTGATAATAGCGCGAGCGATGGCGACGCGCTGCTGTTCGCCCCCGGACATTTCCGCGGGCCGGTGATGAAGCCGACCATCCAGGCCAAGCATTTTGGTGACAACGTCGAAGCGGTGCGGATCGAACCCGTCGCCATGAATGTATTGAGCGATGGCGATGTTGCCCTTGGCGGACAGCGCGGGGAGAAGATTGAAGCGCTGGAACACAAAGCCGATTTTGCTGCGGCGGAGCTTGGTGCGTTCCGCGTCGGTCATGGTGGAAAGATCGTTTCCGTCAACGTAAACCTTGCCGCGCGAGGCCTGCGCGAGGCCGCCAATGACGTAAAGCAGGGAAGATTTTCCGCAGCCGGAAGGGCCCATAACCGCGACGGATTCCCCCGGGAGCACATCGAAATTGACTCCGCGAAGAGCGGGTACTTCGACCTTGCCGGCGTGATAAAGCTTCCAGAGATTCTCGGTTTTGAGTATCGGCTCCAAAGTCTTCAGCTCAGGCTCCGTCGAGTTGTTGGTCTGTGACTGTATTCTAACCGTGATTGACATGTGTGGCTAGGCTGCCAGAACTCCTTTTCAATCGTATGAAAGCGCTTGAACCGCGTCCTTGCGGCTGGCGAGCCAAGCGGGATAGCTGGCGCCAAACAGTGCACCGACAAGGGCGATGAGGCCGGCCCGGAGAATCCATCCCGGGGTAATCAAAATCGTAAGGGTCGGAAAAATCGCGAGAAACCCTGCGCGCACAAGGTAGCTCAGACCAATGCCGGCGGCAATCCCAAGGAAGCAGAGCAGTGCAGTCTCCGTAAGGAGCGCGCGAACAATGAGAAGCTTGCTGGCCCCCAGGGATTTGAGGACACCGATATCGCGAGTGCGCTCGAGCACCGTTGTGTACATGGTAAGAAAGATGACCAGGAGGCCAATGGCCACGGCGAGGGCAACCATAGAATTGATAAAGGTCTGCAGTCCGGGGATGTTGGCGGAGGTCATGAGGCTCATAAAGTCTTTAAGAGGGCGGACCGGATGATTGGGGAGGAGTTGTTCGATTTCCTCGATGGCGTCCTGGGTATGCTCAGGGCGAGTGCACTTGACGAGGAAGATGGAAGCCTTGTCGCGAGCGCCGACGAGTTCCTGAAGCGTCGTGATGGGAACAAAAAGGCGGCCACCCTTGCCGTGCTCAACGATGCCCGCTACTTTCCAGTCATGATTGAAGAGCTTGAAGGTGCTGCCGACAGTCACATGCTTGGCCTTTGCGGCCCAGTCGTCGACCAGTAGATCGTCCGGGGCTTCCATATCGTGGCCTGCCAGAAAAATGAAACCGCCGGATACGGCCCGGAATGATTCGGGATCGATACCATAAACCACATCGACGCCGCCCGATGAATTGAACTGCAGTAGTGCCGGCGCGACTGCTTGAATGTATTTCAGCTCCGCGATTTTGTCGGCAATCTTGATGGGCATGGGGGAACCGCTGAATCCGATCAGGATCTGCGCGGCGGGAGCCTGCACCATGATGTCCGCGCCAATACCCTCAATGCGCTTGGCGGTTTCCTGCAGCATGCCGGAAGTGAGCCCCACAATGACAACCACGAGCATGATTTCCACGCCAATGGCGAGGACCCCGATGATCGTGCGCATGGGGCGATGGAAAAGATTGCGGAAGACGAATTGGCCCATCATGGCTTTTTGTCCTCAGGGGTGTCCTCCAAATGGACGATTTCCGCGCCCTCCGGAGGCTGCAATTGGAAACGGTCGGCAGCGAGGGATTCGTTGAGAGAAATTTTCGTGACGCTCAGATCCAGCCGGTACTCATCGTGCGGCCGGTCAATCCGGATGCTGCGAGGGTACTCGTTCAGGCTCGAGGCGGAAGTGTCTGGCGGCAGCCAGTTGGAGTAGCGGACGTCGGAGAACAACACGCCTTTCGGGCCGTAGGACTGCAGGCGCACGAGATGGAGATCAGCGCGATCGAACCAGATTTTGTGGAGGATTTCGGATTTATAGCCGCCGCGGAGAACCGTCAGAACATAGTAGCGTGCCGACTCATCATTAAATTCTTCGAAGAGGGTGACTTCTTCCTTGCGAACTTCGGGCCACAGGAGCGCGTCGACGATATGCTGCGGGCGAAGATTTTCGATTGGTTTGTCGCTTGGGCGATTCAGAGAAACGGGGCCGGTGAGGAATTTATTTTTCGGGGGAATCGAGACTTCGAAATGGTGGCCGTCGCTGGCCATGTCGAAAACCGTCTTGCCCACGACCGGAACCTGGCCGATCATGCGGATATTGTAAAGGCGAGAGGCAAGCAGGAACGCTTTAACCTCGTGATATTCGCTGATGACACCCGTGTAGGCGGAACCGGCGAAGGGCTTAAGTTCTACCGTGGCATCGACGGATTGCAGATTGCGGGCGAGGGAATTGTAGCGATCGAGGAGCTGCTCGGACGTGGCTTCCAGAGCGACGGGACGAGTGGGGACGGGAACGGTAGTGGTTTTAGTGACACCACCGCGGCCACCGCAGCCGCAGGCGAGCGCCGACAATGTCAGGCAAACCATACAATTCCGCACACGATTCATCGAGAGAACTTTAATCCGAGACCCTAAAGGAGCAAATTAACTGCCAATGGAAAGCGCCCGGAAACGCAAGGCAGAGCTGGGTTGTCGCGATTAGGGCGAAAGAAGCACACTGCAAGTTGGGTGCGCGTACGCCGCGTTGGCAGGATCAATTCTGCGCAACTTGACCAGGACAGTCCCCGAAGCCTCTACCTCTCTATTTTAACGTATTTCAGACATTTCGCGAATTATTGCGGGCGGGCGATGTAGACGTCGAATGGCTGAAGCGCAGGGCGAACGCGGCGGATGATTTCACTGGGCCAGAGGGAATCGCTAAGGAGAGTGACCCAGCCGTCGCTCGGTTCGCAAACCGCGCAATAAGTGTACCGGGAATAGGCAGGCTGATAGGCATCCAATCCGCGATGCGAGAGTTCGCGCTCGAGGCCAGGATCTTCGGTCGCGGCCGCTGGACCAACGCGCATCCCGAACGTTTCGGATTCAAACCGTGCGAGAAGCAGCTGGAGAAGTTCAAGGGATGGTTGAGGAATGACAAGGCAGCGAGCGGCCGCCCCGCGGAAGGCGATGGCATGGGTGGCGCAAAATTCGCGGACGCGATCGAGGTGGCTGAAGAAATCGACAACGTAGAATTCGTCAGCAGCGAGGGCGAACAAGGTCCCGGCCCAAATGGCGACGGCTTCTGGACCGCGGAGAGGCTCGCGGCTTTCGGTTTCAATGAGTTCCAGGCCAACGGCTTTGACGTCGGGGCCAAGGTCCATTGCCTGAACATCGAGGGAATAGGGAGGAAGATCCGGTACGGGATTTTCGGCGTGCATGGCTACTCTTCCGCGGTCTCAATATTACCGAACTTTTCAAGGAACTCCGGCGAAGCCTTGCGGACCTCCAGCCAATCGAAAAAGGCATCGGGGGTCTCCAGCCAGATGCGGAACCATTCCGCGATTTCTTTTTTCTCCTCGCGCTTCTGCGCTTCCACCTTCCGATTATGAGAGATCATTTCGGCTCGGCGCTTTCCGAGGCGGGCGATTTCCAGGACGCGCTCGACCGCGGATTTTTCCCCATGCGCCTGGAAACGCCGGAAAAGCTCGTCGAGCCGGGTGATGCTGACCTCTGCGTCCTGAAGCGTCTTGAAATGGAGGATGTCTTCAAATTCCTCCTCGAAGCGCTCTTCGGCCTCTTCTCGCTCGGAAAGTTGCACCTTCCAGCCTACGGATTGCAAGACGTCGGAAATATAGTCATTCGAGGATTTGCCGGCATCGCCGTGGTCGGCGAGGAGTTTACGGCGGAGTTGATCGACTTCGGCCGTAGTCCACTTCTGGAGGCCGAGTTGACGGGCAGCTTCCAGGATCATCGCTTTTTTGGTTTGCAGCTCTTCGGTCATCGTTTGCCTTTGCGGGCCGAGCCGACGGCGTGAGTTTGCGGCGCCTCAGAGACCGGAGGGTCGGCAGGTTCGCCGTTGAGTAGACGGTGATATTTGGCCACATTCAGGTTGTGTTCCGCCAGTGTCGCGGCAAAAAAGTGGCCACCCTGAGTGTTGGCGACAAAATAGAGAAACTCGGAAGGAGCCGGATCGAGCGCGGCGCGGATCGCGGATTCTCCAGGATTGCCGATGGGTCCGGGAGGAAGGCCGGGGTGGATATACGTGTTGTAGGGTGAGTCGTAACGCAAATCTTTGAGCAGGAGTGGAGGCTTGTATTTGTCCGCTTGCTTGAGTGCGTACACTACCGTCGGGTCGCACTGGAGAAGCATGTCCTTGAGCAAGCGGTTGGTGTAGACACCGGCGACCAGGGGGCGCTCGTCCGGTTTGGGGGTTTCCGCTTCCACGAGCGAGGCAAGCGTGATTACGGAGAGAAGCGGAGTGCCGGGCGTGAGCGGGTCGAGGCGAAGGGGCGCAATCTGCTGAAGGGCCTCGCGGAACTTACGCACCATCATGGCGGTGAGATCGGCGGCGGAGGCATGACGCGGCAAATTGTAGGTGGCGGGAAAGAGAAAGCCTTCGAGAGTCTTCGCGCCGGGAGCGAAATCCTGAATTTGCGAGGCATCGCGGGCGGCCTTCAGGAGATCCGCGGATTTCATATAGTTTGCGGCCTCGAGATTGTGCGCAATATCGAAAATGGTGTCGCCTTCCTTGACGGTGAAAGGCTGCTGGTAGACCTCGCCGTTGGCCAGCTTCCAGAAAACTTCCTTGCCCGTGAGGGGGTGATCGAAGAAATATTCACCGGCGAGGAGTGAGCGCTTCGGATGGTGGCGCGCATAAAGTTCAAAAGCAAGGGAATTGCGGATCACGCCATTTCTTTTGAGAAGGTGCGCAACGGCACGCTGAGAAGCACCATGTTGAATTTCGACGAAGACACCCTCGGCAGGAATCGTCCCAAAGGGCTTTTCAACCGAATACCACAGGTAACCGGCAGCAGCGGCGGCAGCGAGCAAAAAAAGGAGAAGTATGGTGAGAAAAACTTTCACGCTAAGCGGGCTCCTTGGCGATGGAGGTGTGAGCCAGATATTCCCGCAAAATCACCATAGCGGCAACCGCGTCGACGGTGTACTTGCCGTCAGAGATACGGGTGGATTTCTTGCGGCCGTCACGCGTTTCCGCGTGAGTGATACGGCGGCCCAGTTCCTCCTCTAGGATGCGCTCAGCCTCCCAACTGGTCAGGCGCTCATCGACCAACTCGACAGGCAGACCGAGTTGCTTGCGCAGTCGCTCCGCGAAGCGAGTAGCATCTTCGGCCATTTCGCCGGGAGTGCCGTCCAGACGAAGGGGAAGGCCAAGCACAATCTGTTTGACGTGATGATCGCGGGCAAATTCGCGCAGCCGGCGCATGTCCTCGTTGCGATTGATGCGCTCGAAGGTTGTGAACGGTTCGGCGATGCGCGCTTCGCAATCGGCTATTGCCACGCCGATTTTCTTGCGGCCGTAATCGAGCGCGAGGATTTTAGCGGACGCAGCCATAGGGAGCGGCGCGGAGATCGGCGAAGCTTTGCGATTTTGCGTCACATAGGAAGTATAGACCCAACAAGCGGGAGAAATTGAGCCCACAGGTGGGGATTGCAGCGATATACTCATCCCTCCCAGGAAGTTGCGATACGACTTTTTGCTGGTAATTCGTGCGGCGGGTTGACTGGAGGTGGCGGCATGAATGTAAATCAAAGCGGCAAAATTGTTCTGGTGGCCGGCGGCACGGGCGGATTGGGTCGTGCGGTGTGCCTGGCTTTCCTCGAGGAAGGTTGCAAGGTGGCGGTCACCTACCAAGTGCCGGAAAAATGGGAAGCACTGCAGAGTGCGACAGGCGCGAAGAAACTTCAGTTGGAAGGAGTCAGACTGGATGTTACCGATGAAACTGAGGTAAATGGTCTGATCGTGAATCTCGTGGGAAAACACGGCCGGCTGGACGTCCTGGTCAATGCGGTGGGCGGCTACGCGGGTGGCACCAAGCTGTGGGAACTGGAAGCGAAAGTGTTTGACAAGATGCTTGCGTTGAATCTGCGGTCTGGATTCATGCTGTCCCGTGCGGTTGTGCCTGTGATGTTGAAGCAGGGCTCTGGAGCAATCGTAAACGTGGCGGCGAAAGCCGCATTCGATCACGCGGCGGGGGCGGCTGCCTACGCGGCCTCGAAAGCGGCGGCGCTCGCGATGATGGATTCGCTGGCTGCTGATCTGAAGGGCAGTGGAGTCCGGGTCAACTCCATTCTCCCGAGCATCATCGATGCAGAGGCGAATCGAAGAGCTATGCCCGGTTCTGACTTCGCGAAGTGGCCGAAGCCCGAGGACATCGCCCGCGTCATCCTCTTTTTATGCAGTGAAGATGCAAAAGTCGTGCACGGCGCGGCGCTGCCTGTTTACGGAGATAGTTGAGAAGGCGACCTCGCTTCATTCTTCGGGTTGGCGGCCGCGAGCGCCGGACTGGAAATCCTTCCACATGTCCAAATTCTGGAGTTCTTTGTCGAGGCCGGTTTCTTTCATGAGGGCTTCGAGTTCGGCGCGGGACTGGCGCTGGCCGATGGGTTCTCGGCGATCGGCGATGCCCCAGGCGGTGACGGCGGCGAGAACGGTGTTGAGTTTAAGCTCGCGAATATCGACTTTGTCGAACGTATCGGACGCGGCGTGATAGTTCTCGAGATAGTTGGCGACTTCCTGGTTGGCAACGAGCGTGGGAACTCCTTCCAATAGAAAATCGAGATGATCCGTGCCGGTGGTTGCGTCGAGCGTCTGGTCATCCACGCCCCAGCCCGCAAACGGCTTGAGAATTTCATGGACGGCGGCTTCGATGTCGTGGCGCCCGCCAAGTGAATAGCCGGTGACGCGGCCGATGCCGGAATCGAAGATGACTACGCCGCGGTATTTGTCCATCTCCGCGCGATGCGCGCGCACGTACGCCCAGGAGCCAAGCAGGCCCTGCTCTTCGCCAGAGAAGAGAATGAAGCGGATGGTACGGCGCGGGAGCAAGCCGCTGGCTTTGATGGCTCGAGCGGCTTCGATCACCATGGCCGCGTTGCAGCCGTTATCCAGCGCGCCTGTGCCGAGTTCCCAAGAGTCGAGATGAGCGCCGAGCACGACGATTTCATCGGGCTTCTCGTAACCACGGATTTCGCTAATCACGTTTTCTTGTTCGACAGGGCCGCTGATTTTGTTGGGCATGGTGAGGCGCAGGCGCACTTTGCCGGGGTAAGCGAGGGCAGTGCGTTCCAGCCGCAGGCCGTCTTCGCGGGCGAGAACGGCTTGTGGAAGCGCTTCGAGCCTGCCGTCGGAAGAATTGGTGTGGCGATAAAGAAGCTTGCGCTCGCGCTCACCCGTCCAGAGGATCGCGGCGGCGCCAGCCTTTACGGCACGATCAATGACCGGCGGAGGAATGTCATACTCGCGGAAGAGATCCTCCCAGGTGTGGCTAACTTCCCCGTGGACAATTAGTATCGCGCCTTTGAGGGAGGCTCCAGCGTGACCGAAATCGGCTTCGCTGCCATTGCCGACGTAGACGAGAGGCGCCTCGATGCCGTTCGCCGGAGTTGCGGGGGAGAGTCCCACGGAGACGAGAGAAACAGGAAAACTGACGGGACCGAGAACTTCGAGGTGCGTGGGACCTTCACTCCAGGCGTGAGGCAGCATGTATTTTTCCGTGTGCACATCAACGCCACCCGCGCGGAATGCGGCGACTGCCCATTCAACGGCTTTGGCCATTTCGGGGGAGCCGGTGACGCGGCCGCCGATGTCGTCGGTGAGGCGGCGGAAGTTTTCCTCGAGCGGAGAATCGCCCATGACGATGGGCGTGATCTTGGCAGCGGCCTGCGCGCAGGAGGAAAGCTCGGTGGCGGAGCAGCCGCCAGAACCTTGAATCCCCTGGGTGGGATGGAGAGGATTCGTATTGACGGGTGGGAGTTGAGCGAAGAGTGAAGAAGCAAACAGGCAAAGAAGCAAGGAGGCGAAGAGAAAGCTGCGCACGCGCATTGGAGTCCTTAGGAACAGGGATGAGAATGCGTGCGAATTATAACGCAGCGGTTGCGGGGATTGAAATTTGCGAGGTGAAGGATATGCTTGGACACAGGGCAACTTCGGGAGCGACGCGATGAACGAATCAGAGCAAGTGCAACCCAGTTCCTGGTATTACCTTCTCGCAGTCCTTTTCTTTGTGGGCGGGATTGCCATGATGGCTTATTTCCTGGTGGTTGACGTCCGCCATATTCATGACGCCATGGTCCGCATGGATGTCCCGGGCGAGATGGACCTGGACTTGAAACATCGCGAAACCTACACAGTCTTCATGGAGAATGCGGTACCGCTAAATACGGGCTCCGTTCCCAAGATCGAGACGAGGAACGGGGCGGTGAGCTGTGAGGTGCACTTGCTTCCGACGGGGGAGACGATCGAAGGGAAACAGATTACTTCCACTTCCAGCTACAGCTATGGCGGCCGAAGGGGCGTTTCCATCCTGGAGATTGTGGTACCTCACGATGGAAGTTATACGGTGAAATGCGAGGGTCCTTCGGAAATCTCCGGACAAAAGGTGCAGGTTGCGATCGGGGGCGGTGCCTCAAAGGCACTCGCCGCCGTAATGGGAAGAAGTTTCCTCGTGCTGATTGGGGGCATCGTAGTCGGGACACTTATTTTTGTCCGCGTGGCGATGCTGCGGCTGCAGTCTCGAAAAGACATCCGCGAGCGGGGATTGAAGTCAGTCTGAGCAAGGCCTTCACGCAGCTAGCAGAGCATCGGCGACGCGAGCGACTTGAACCATTTCGGGGACGTCGTGGACGCGGACGATGTGTGCGCCGAGGAGAATGCTAATGCTAACGGTGGTGGCGGTGCCCCAAAGCCGTTGATCTGGCGGCGCAGGTGTGCCTCTTTGCGCAAGCCTGGCGCCAAGGAAGGCTTTACGTGAGGTGCCGACGAGCACCGGGCAACCGAGCGTGGCTAGCCTGGGCAATTTCGCCAGCAGTTCGTAATTTTGCGCGTAGGACTTTCCAAAGCCGATGCCCGGGTCGAGGATGATTTGAGATTTTGACACACCGGCGCGGCGAGCCACTGCAAGAGAGTGACTCAGTCCGGTAATAACATCGCGAAGAGCATCTTTGGCGAAGGGCCGCTTTTGCATCGTGCGGGGAGTGCCGCGCATATGCATCAGGACCAACGGAACTTTGTGTCGGGCGGCGACTTCCGCGATGCGGGGATCGTGCTTCAGGCCGGAAATGTCGTTCAGAATTTCGGCGCCCGCTCCGATGGCGATTTCCGCTACTACGGATTTCTGCGTATCGATGGAAATCGGAATTTTAAGCCGTCCGCGCAACGCCTGTAGAACCGGCAGCAGGCGCGCAAGTTCCTCTGCCACGGAGATTTCGCTGGAGCCAGGCCGCGTGGATTCAGCGCCAATATCGAGAATGTCCGCGCCGGCACGCTGCATGGCCAGAGCGGCGCCGACCGCTTTTTTCAGGGTGAAGAATTTGCCGCCATCGGAGAAGCTGTCGGGCGTGACGTTAAGCACCCCCATGACGAGCGTACGCTCGCCGAGAACGAGCGTCCGGGAGCGGAGCCTCAACCGAAAAAGTTTGCGCGGTATCATGCAAAAGAAGTTTACCGCGAGGAAGAAAGAAAAAGACAACTTAGAGACGCACAGGGATCGCGGAACAGGGCCGGGATACGGCAGTGGAGGAGATCCTTCGCTTCGCTCAGGATGACCTGTTTCAACGTGCTGGCTTAATTTTCAGTCTAAATCGAAATCACGGAGGGGTTTGCCGGCGGGGGCATCTTTGGCCTTCTTCATGGCTTCCTCGAATTTTTTGGCCAGGATGTCTTCTTTGTTGGTTTCCTGGAACACGGAATTGGCGAATTTGTCTTCGCGCTGCTTCTTCTGCTCCTCAAGGATGCTGGAAGCCTTGGTGAGATCAACATCTGGGCCGGGCTTAACATAAGCCGTGTGGGAAAGGACCGCGCCGAAGATCGGGTCGATCACCAGTTTGGCCTGGCAGCAGGGGCAAGTCACATTGAGGTTTTCGCCGTCTTTGAGTCCCATGGCGGTAGTTTACTCCTCCACAGAGAAAAAAGTAGGGGCACGATTGCTCGTGCCCCGGTATGAGAGGTTAACTTTCGCGTTCAGGCTTTAGCCGGAGAGTCGCCGCGGGTGAAGCCGGGAGCGGGCCGCAACTCCGGGCGGACGACTTTTGGGTCCGTACTCGGTGCGCCTTGTGGTGGCAGAATGGGAGGCTTGGGCGGCTTGTCGGGAAGCGTCTTGCCTTCCATGAGCATCTTGACCTCATTGGCATCCAGAACTTCGCGCACGAGCAGAGCCTGGGCGATGTTTTCCAGAGTGGCGCGATTGGCTTCGACGACGCTGCGCGCCTTTTCGTAGGCTTCGCTGACGATGCGCTTCACTTCCTTGTCGATATGCAGCGCGGTGTCTTCGCTAAAGTCGCGGTGCTGCGCGATCTCGCGGCCGAGGAAGATGGCTTCTTCCTTCTTGCCATAAGCCAACGGTCCCATGTTGCTCATGCCCCATTCGCAGACCATGTTCCGGGCGATGTCTGTGGCGCGCTCGATGTCGTTCCCGGCCCCGGTGGTGATGTGGCCAAGGAAAATTTCTTCGGCGGTGCGGCCACCCATGAGAACGGCGAGCATGCCCTCCAAATATTCCTTTGTGTAAGTGTGCTTGTCCGCCTCGGGCAACTGCATCGTGAGGCCCAGCGCCATGCCGCGCGGAATGATCGTGACCTTGTGCACGGGATCTGCGCCCGGGGTCATTGCGGCGATCAGCGCGTGACCTGCTTCGTGATATGCCGTGTTCTTCTTCTCCTCGTCGGACAGAATCATGGACTTGCGCTCAACGCCCATGAGGACCTTGTCCTTGGACATTTCGAAGTCCGCCATGGTGACGAATTTACGGTTCTGCCGAGCGGCCCACAGAGCAGCTTCGTTGACGAGGTTAGCGAGATCGGCGCCGGAGAATCCCGGAGTCCCGCGGGCAATGATGGAAAGTTCGACGTCGTCCGAGAGAGGCACTTTGCGCGTGTGCACGCGAAGGATTTCTTCGCGGCCCTTTACATCGGGACGCGCGACCACCACACGGCGATCGAAGCGGCCGGGACGCAGCAAAGCCGGATCGAGAACGTCAGGCCGGTTGGTCGCCGCAATCAGGATCACGCCTTCGTTCGATTCAAACCCGTCCATTTCGACAAGCAGGGCATTCAACGTCTGCTCGCGCTCGTCGTGTCCGCCGCCGAGGCCCGCGCCACGATGGCGGCCCACAGCGTCAATTTCATCGATGAAGATGATACAGGGAGCATTTTTTTTGCCCTGCTCGAACAAGTCGCGGACGCGGCTGGCGCCCACGCCGACGAACATTTCCACGAAGTCCGAACCGGAGATCGAGAAGAACGGCACGTTTGCTTCGCCGGCAATCGCGCGAGCGAGCAGAGTCTTCCCCGTGCCCGGAGGTCCGACGAGGAGCACGCCCTTGGGAATGCGGCCGCCGAGCTTCTGGAATTTCTGGGGATCTTTGAGGAACTCGATAATTTCCTGAAGTTCTTCCTTAGCTTCGTCGCTACCGGCCACATCTTTGAACGTGGCCTTTTTCTGCTGGGCCGAAAGCAGACGTGCGCGCGACTTTCCGAAACTAAGAGCTTTGTTGCCGCCCGCCTGCATCTGGCGCATCAGGAAAAAAACGAAACCGGCAAGGAGGAGAAGCGGAAGGGCGTTCAGCAGGATCAGCACCCAATCGCCGCTGCGGACTTCCTTAATGCTGAGCATCACGGCTTTGTCGCGCAGAGCTTTGGTGACTTCCGGCGAGTTTTCCTTGGGGATTGTAACGCGAAACTTCTTATTAGGAGGGTGGACGTATTCACCCTGAAGTTCGTAGCTATTGGGAGAGAGGTACAGCGTGACTTCCTTGACTTCGTTCTCCTCGACTTTGCCCATGAACTCGCTGTAGCTCGGGTTATCCTCGCGAGCGGTCTGGCCGTTGCTGGAGACCAGCTTCCAGAGCATGACGCCAAGGAAGACGATGGAGATCCAGAAAAGAATGGTTTTTGCCGTAGAACTGGAATTCACAGTAACCTCACAATTTACCCCAAAAACAAACTGCTAAACTTTTTGGCGCATTCGTTCCCCTAGCGCCGTTTTTTCCTGGCCGCCTTGGACCTGCCAGCCCCATTTGCGGAAGACCCTGCCACCAAATTACTGCGGTTTCTGCCCGTGCCGTTTGATGCTGCCAGCCCGTACCCAGACCACAATAGATTAGATGCAGTCCGGAAGCCAAAGTAATCGGGCTCCAGCGCGACGCGCCGCCTCGAAGTCTTGTCCAGAAGGACGGCGAGCCGCAGGGAGCGCGGCTTGTTTTCGCCAAGCCGCCGCAGGAGAAAATCCTGAGTAACGCCGCTGTCGAGAACAGAATCGACGAGAAGCACGTCACGGCCCTTCAGTTCGGAGTGATCCTTTGCCTCGCTTGTAGCGGAACGGTTGGCAAAAAACACTTCGCGCCGCTGGCGACCGGCCAGTTCGAAATCGCGGATGTCTTCGCGCACAAAGTGGAGAACGATGGGCCCGTCAATGGCTCGAATGAGATCGGCGGCGAACATAAAAGAGCGGTCCATAGTAACGACAATATCGAGTCTGCGGCCTCTTGCATCGCGCGAAATATCACGCCCCAGCGCTTTCACGCGTTCGGCGATTCGAGCAGCGGAGAATGTAGTCATCTTCGCCATAGCTACGAGGACGGAACCTCTGTAATCACCACTCCTTCCCGGGTGGAACTGCCGGCTGCAAATTCCGCGGAAACGGATAAACCACGGGCCCAAGCAATCTCCCCGCCGGAATCCAGCACGGGCCAAGTCACCTTGTCCCAGCGGCCGACGCCCAGCTCGTTTAACAGGCGTGACAATTTGTGCGACCTCTGATGGCCGAGCGGTTGCATGGAATCACCTGGTCGCCAGTTTCGCACCACGAGGGGTACACGTAACCTGTCACGGTCCAAGACCGCCCCTGTAACACTAGTTTCTCGCCCTTGGGGAGGCCAGTCAATCACCGTGAACCGCAGACAACAGGGATGTTCCGTCAGAGTCACTTCGGCCGGGTTGGGGCCGAGTTCGACGGTATGGGAGAACGGCTTTGCGGCGGAGCGAGATTTGGTGGCGGACTTGTGCGTCATAGCACGGAAAGTGAGGGAATCGCGTTGACGGAGGACCTCGACGCCGCCGGGAAGAGGGAGAGATTTCCCGCTGTCAGGCTGCTGGGCGAGGCGCAATACAGCGTCCACGTGAATGGAACTGAGTTGGCCTGAGTGCAGCTTCACCTTCTTGACGAGAATTCGGATCATGCGCTTGCTCATCGCTTGCGGAGCGCGCCTTGCCCACAACCCATCCAAGCTTCTGGATTGGTCCGAATGTGAACGGGGAGCGAGAAGATCCTGCATGGAAATGCGCCATGCGCCTTTATCCTCCTTCGCATTCAGGAACAGGCGAAGTTCGGCGGAACTTTCCAGCCAGGCTTCATCTTCGCGGGCGAGGTCGGCAAGTTGGCACAAGTGATCGACAACAGCGGGCTGAAACTGCTTCTCGAGCAGTGGCATGAGCTTTAGACGAATGTGGGCACGCGTGCGTTTGGTGTCGCGATTCGTGGCATCTTCACGCCAAGTTTGGCGAAGGGCGCGAAGGTAAGTTCCAAGTTCGTGGCGACGAAATTTAAGAAGAGGGCGAAAGACGCAGCCAAGCTCGGGGTGAATGCCGCCAAGGCCAGCGAGGCCGGTGCCACGCAAGATGTGAGCGAGGACGGTTTCGGCTTGGTCATCGGCGGTGTGCGCGACGGCGATTCTGTCGACTTGGCCTTCGGCAACGAGGCGCTCAAAGAAGGCATAGCGAGCACGCCGCGCGGCCTCTTCGAGATTGGCCCGTTCGCGCATGGACTTGGAGGAGATGTCCTCGTGGCTGATGAAGCAGGGTAGCGCGTGGCGCGCGGCGAGAACGGCAACGAATTTTTCGTCGGTGTCGGAGGCGCGTCCGCGGAGCTTGTGATTGAAGTGGACAACCGAAAGAACGATTCCAAGTTTTTCACGAAGTTCAAGAAGTAGAAGAAGCAGAGCGACAGAGTCGGCGCCACCCGAAACGGCGACTCCAATGCGCTTGCCAGGCGTGGCCCAATGGCTGTCCTGCAGGTGGTGAGAGAGCCGCACAGCCAGGTCAGCACGTGGATGGACCTCAGGATGATCCGCCTTGGCCTGCTTGCGCGAGGGAATTTTCTTGGGCATGGCGTGTTGCGGGTATCGTAGCAACCTTAGCGTGACAGGTCGAGCGAAGCACTCTACAGCTCGCGAGCCATGTGGAACAGGAAGAGGATGGAAAGTTGCAGATCGCGCATCAGGTTGAGAGGAACCTTGTGAACCGGGATACGGAACAGGCTGCGCTCATCCCAACGCTGCCGCACACTGGTCCAAAAAGCGTGGAGGTCGGCACGGGTGTAAACCGTGTTGTGAAAAATCAGTGGGTTCCACTTGGCCCAGAATAGCTGCACTTTCGAGGGGACATGGAGAGTCGGGAAATGTTCCTTGGCGCGGAGATAAGCAGCTTGCAGATCGGAAATTTTGAACTGGTCGTACCTTTCGCGTAATTTCGCAAATTCCTCGGCCACACGTTGTTCGGCGGCGGAAGGATGGCGAGTCTGCAGCCAGAGCTCTTCCATCTCCGCAAGGATGCGGAGCATGCCGCGGAGATGACCGCGCACTTCCTTGACCCGGGTCGTGTAATAGCTCCACCGAGAAAGAATCGGGAAGCCGGGACGGCGCGCGGTTCGGCCCTTCAGACGGAAATAGCCGGACATCATGGGATGGCGGCCTTCGGTCTGGATGGAATTCTTGTACCAGACAAATCTCAGGAAATTGTTCCAATAGTTGCAACGCGAGCCGCGTTGCAAAATCGCCTTCATGTTGTCGAGGCTATAGAAAGTCCGCCAAGCCTCGAAGTAAGTTTCCTTCCAGGAGCCACCCTTCAGATAAGGATGATGAGTGACTTCATGCTGGGAATCGTAGAGATTGAAGTCCGGGTCCATCCATTCTCCGCGGCGCATCATGTGGAGATGATCCATGGAACCCGGAAGAGGCATAAGGATGAAGAATGAAGCGTGGTCCGGACGCACCTCGTTCATGAGGAATTTGAGGTCACGGCGAATGGAGTCGACGGTGTCAAAAGGAAAGCCGATGATGTAGCCGACGTGGGAAGAGATATCTGAATCGCGATAAGACTGGATGAGCTGGCGGTACTCGCTGACCTGATTCTGTTTTTTGCCGGCAGCGGCCAGATTTCCGGGATCCACGCTTTCCATGCCGATGAACACATTGATGCAGCCGGCCTGACGTGCTTTGGTGACGAAGTTCTTGATTTTCCAGGAGAGGACGTCCACCTGCATCATGAACTCGACCGGGATTTTATCTTCGTTCCGAATCTTGATGAGCACATCGAAGATGGCTTCCCAGTTTTTGTTCCGAGCAAAATTGTCGTCGGTGAAGAAATAGAAGGTGATGCCGTTTTCGTGGTAGTTGCGCCGGATGGCTTCCGCAATGTGGTCGGCGGAGCGGAAACGCATCTTGCGGCCCTGCACGTTGATGATGGTACAGAAGGTACATTCAAACGGGCAGCCGCGGCCGCAATCGAGCGTCCCGAAATTGGATGCGGCGAATTTGCGCAGATATTTCCTGCGAATAGCGGGGATGGGCTTGGTGTAAAGATCGGGCTTGTTGTTCAGGAAATCGTACATGGGCTTCAGGCGGTTGTTGACCGCGTCGAGCAGCAGATCGCCCCAGGTTTCTTCCACTTCGCCCTTGACGATGGTGACGCCTTCGTCCATAAGTTGCTGAATATCGGCAGGAATGTCCGGGAGAAGCGCGAGATAGCCACTGACGTGGAAACCGCCGATCAGAACGGTGAGTCCGGCTTTGCGAAAGGTGTGAGCGAGATCGCAGGCGCGGGGAAATTGGTTGGTTTGCACGCCAACAAGACAGACAACCGTCTTGGATAATCCCCAGTGTTGCGAACGGCAAATCCGTTTGACGGGAATTTTGTCGACGGTTTCATCGAACAGGTGAACTTTGACGTTCCAGCTGTCGCCCAGCCGATTTTGGCGAACGACATCTTCGGTCAGTCCAGCGAGACAAGCCAGCGTATTGCTGGGTAGAACGCCGCGCCAGTGACGGACAACGTAACCGTCATCGTCGTACTGACTCGGTTTGATTAAATACAGGTGGAGTGCTTTTCGCATGTTACCGGCCCAGGTCGTGGCCGGACTCGCAGGCGGATGCGAAGCCGGAGAGACTCGACAATCGTCGCACAACAAATTAGATGCTGCAAGGAGAGTCTATGATACGCCTGCTTGGCAAAGTCCTCTCGCGCCTGTTTCAGTCATCGCTCTGAGGGTGTAACACGGGCGTAATGTCGGTCACCCCCTCGTGCAGTAGCATTAGCTTTCTTTCTTTCAAATACTAAACCGCGGTTCGGAGGTTTCGCCATGTTCAAGTATCGACCATCGATTCTTGCCTTTGCCGTTGCGTTCAGCGCTGCCTTGCTTGTCGGATGCAACTACGGAGGGGAGGAGCCCACAAAGGATAAGGATTTTGCGGTGTCCGCGTCGGTTAAGACCGCCATCGGAGCCGCCGGGAGCACGTTCGTCAATCCGCTCATGACGAAGTGGATTAGCACTTACCAACAGGCTCATCCCAGCACGCTAATCAACTATCGCCCGATCGGCAGTGGCGCCGGCATTGACCTTCTGAAACAAAGCACGCTGGAGATCGCGGCCAGCGATATGCCGTTAAACGACGAACAATTAAGAGGGATGTTTCCTGTCATTCAGGTTCCCGTGACCGCCGGTGCGGTCTGCGCTGTCTATCACCTGCCGGAGTTGAAGACTCCTCTTCGATTCAGCTCCTCGACCTTGGCCGGCATTTTCGTTGGAAACATCATCAGTTGGCAGGACCCGGCGATCGTCAGAGACAATCCCGGCGCGGCACTGCCGCATGCCGCCATCATTGTTGTTCATCGCTCGGAAGGTAGCGGAACCACCAACATTTTTACTTCCTACCTTGCGAAAGTCAGTGCTGACTGGTCCAAGAAAGTCGGGAGCGGGCTTGCCGTGAACTGGCCCGTGGGCATAGGGCAACAGGGCAGCGCGGGCGTTCTGGACTTCGTGAAACAGAACGCGGGCACCATCGGCTACGCGGAATTGAACTATGCGTCAGCACAACACCTTCCAGTCGCTGCGATTCAGAACCGCGCAGGGAGCTATGTGGCGCCCAGTTCTGCGAGCACGACCGCGGCAGTGCAGGCATTTGACCAGGCTTTGTCCCAGGATTTGCGAGCGTCGATTGTGGATCCCCCGGCCTCGGCCAAGGATGCCTATCCCATTTCCGGCTTGAGTTTCTTGCTGATCGCCAAGGATGGATCAGACGCCCTGGAACGCCAGGGGATCCGCGACTTCACCCAATACATAATCACCGGTGGCCAGGACCTTTCCGAGGGCCTGGACTACGCGCGGTTGCCGAAGCCAGTACAGGAGCACGCCCTGAGTTTGCTGAGCGAAATGCAGGCGAATGGGCAACCAATAAAGGGGACCTGAGCCGAAGGCCGTTAGCGCAAAATGTCGGCTGGCCTCGGCGGGCCGTCAGTGATTTGGATCGTCAATATCATGACACCGCACCCGCACATTGACGCCTGAGTTGGTCGAGAGGCGACCCACCAACCAGCAAGCGCATCAGGGCTTGCCGCGGTCCCATTCGGGGTCGACGGGGGCGCGATGGACCTGGCCTTCGCGAATGGGAGCGGGAATCAGGCGTCCTCCAAGCAGATGGAGCAGGAACACGAGGATGAGGCTGCCGCCAAGCCCGAGCACGAACCATTTCATATCTTTGTGCGGATAGAACAAGGCATAGAGCACAAGCACCCAAAACGAGGTGGTGAGCATGGGGATTCCCACGGCGATGAACATGGTTCCGGAAAATCCCGGTAGATACCAGGGAAACTGGTCGTGCACAGACCTGCGTGCCCACCAGGAAGTTTCGATCTTGATGGCCAGACCGTCTGCGAGCGGCAACTCCTTTTCGCCGGGGCCGCTGCTGTGGCCCAGCCTGTAAAACTCGAACAGGTGAGAGTCGATGGAAGTGACTCCAGGAATCGATTCCAGAAGCCGCAAGTAGGAGCGCCAAAATTGAATGACGCGGACACCGCGGAAGCCCAGCGAGATGTACAGAAGGGAAAGCGCCAGGCCAAACAGAGTGACGATCAGGCTGATGTTGTGAGCGGTGGTTGTGGCGGAAGTGGTGAAGGCCAGGGCGGTAGCCAAAAAGGCCTGCACGGTTGAGAAGTTGTTCATGCGCGCATAAAGAATGTGATCTTCGTGATACAAGCGCTCCAAGACCCTTTGCCATGCCTGCTGCGGGTCGGGAAACTTGGAATCGTAGGTCATCACAAGGTCAGACAACGTCCCCGTAGAAACTATCCCTGAACTGGATTGTACACGGTTCCGCAGTGGGAACGTCCCCGTCTGTCCCCGGGTGTCTCCCGCAGCTCAGGGCCGGTGGGTGTAACTTTTGCGGCGGCGTAGCGTATGTACCTCTAGGAGGTGTACTCATGCGAACCGTTCTGCGAATGCTATTGCTCTGCCTGGTCGTCCCGGCCGCGGTCACACTGGCTCAGGAAAAGCCAGCCGCGGCTGCCCCGGTGAATCCGCTCAGCACTTGGAATAAGATGGCCTACGGTAGGGTGAAGGATATGCTGCTGCGTTCCGCCCAAAAAATGCCCGAGGAGAACTACAATTTCAAGCCCACGGACACGGTCCGCAGCTACGGCCAGATCCTTGGACACGTGGCCGACGCCCAGTATCTGTTTTGTTCCATCGCGCTCGGAGAGAAAAATCCCGACTTGAAGATCGAACAGACCAAGACTTCCAAGGCCGATCTCATCGCCGCACTCAACAGCGCTTTCGCCTACTGCGACAAGGCCTACGACGGCATGACCGATGCGTCGGCGACGCAAATGGTGAAGCTCTTCGGGAATGACACGCCGAGACTCGACGCTCTCACAGTCAACAACATGCACAATATGGAACACTACGGCAACTTGGTTACCTACATGCGCCTGAAGAACATCGTTCCTCCGAGCAGCGAGCCGGCGCCGCAGACCCAGGCACAGCCGAAGAAATAGCGGACGTTGCAAGAGTGTAAAGGCGGAGGAGCCGGGGGCGGACTATTTCGTACGGGTGTCGAAAACGGGCAGGTGCACCCCTCTCGTTTGTGGCGTCAAGATCTCGCAGGCGAAGTAAGGGTTTGCCCACCTGAACCCTCGAACGCCGTCTTTCCCCTCCAATAGCGCCGGAAGCGCACCACGTTTTAGCCCAGCCCGTAAGGGCAGGGAAGAATCAGCGCCGAGGTGCAAGCCCCGTAGGTGCGACACATTTTTACGTGGACGAAACAGGAACAGCCGGTTTGCGCTAATAGACTCCGGGAATCAGGCGCCAGGTATGGGCGCAGTAGTTGTCATACTCAGCGCCGAAGTGCGCGTGCAACAAACGCTCTTCCGCACGGATTCGCGCGATAAGCGGGAGCAGCAAGAGCGCAGTCAGCAGGACGCCGGCCCCAGCGCGAAACGTCAGTGCCCACCCCAGCATCATCGCGAGCATCCCCAGATAGCTGGGATTGCGGATGTGCGTGTAGATGCCGTGCGTCTCCAGCCTGTGTGCGGGCTGGATCGCTACCAGCCCACTGAAGCGCCTGCCGAGCACAAACACCGGCCATAGGCGCAGCGCGCCGCCTGCCGCGTAGAGGAAGAGGCCGAGCCAGCGCATGGTGTCGCCATCGAGAGTCCAGATGTTGTTGCGGTCGGTGTACGCCGGAACGTAGGCGTTCAGCAGAGCGATCAGGCTGAAGGCGAAGAGCACCCAGCGGTTGCTGCGGTCTTCCTGCTCACCGGAGCTGATATTGCCGCTGGTGAGGGGCGCGACGATCATGAGCGCGACGGTGACCGCCGCAAGGGCGATCAGCGCCGGATGGGAAAAGAAGGGCCGCCATCCACCCCAGCCGAGGATGGCGAGCGCAAATTGGATGGAAGCCGTGAGTAGCGCGAGGAACATCACTTCTGATTTGCCTGGCATCGCGTTTCTCCGGGTGTCGGCTTCGATTGTATACCCCGGAAGGCACGCCCCCAAAGCGAGCCAGGGGCACGTGGCCCGGAGGAGAATCGCGTCGTGGGCGAGGCACTCACCTGAGGACGAACGCGGATCGTAAGGCACGCCGTGTTTCTCGGTGTCGAGATTTCCACCGTTCACAGAGGCGTGCTCTGCTCCATTGCCCAGACCATACTGCAGCACCCTGGTCGACTTGCAGAAGGAGAAGGCCTCCGCACAAGCTGCAGCCGCGAAACCCAAAGTGAAGGGCTACAGCAACGATCTCCCCACGGCCACCTGTGATGAACTTGACTAGTGCGGGCATCTCATGGCCGTGCAGGCAGTTGCGGTGCGGTTTGAGGAAAAATGTGGAAAACGAAAAATGTGGATAAACGCGTGTTGACAAATACAGGGGGTCTGGTAATCTTAGAGGGTTCGCTGGTAGCCACTCTGCTGGACAGGGAGGCAGAACAAAAGCTCTTTGACAACCGATACGATGTGCCAGAATCTGTTCGACCCCATTCGGGTTCGAGCCTAGGCTGTAGCGATACAGCAGAGGACCGGATGGGTTAATTTGAGTTAATTTGAGCGACTAACAATTTTGCTTGGCAGGCTGGCTCGGGATAAAACCCGGGCTATTTTATTGCGCCAAGCGACAGGCTTCAAACGAGAGTTTGATCCTGGCTCAGAACGAACGCTGGCGGCGTGCTTAACACATGCAAGTCGCGTGCGCAGTTTCCTGTAGCAATACAGGGGATGGGCGCACGGCGCACGGGTGCGTAACACGTGGGCAATCTGCCCTCCGATGGGGAATAACCCCGCGAAAGCGGGGCTAATACCGCATAACATTCCTTGGACATTGGTTCGAGGATTCAAAGCAGTAATGCGTCGGAGGAGGAGCCCGCGCCCGATTAGCTAGTTGGTGAGGTAACGGCTCACCAAGGCAATGATCGGTAGCTGGTCTGAGAGGATGATCAGCCACACTGGAACTGAGACACGGTCCAGACTCCTACGGGAGGCAGCAGTGGGGAATCTTGCACAATGGGCGAAAGCCTGATGCAGCGACGCCGCGTGGGGGATGAAGCTTTTCGGAGTGTAAACCCCTTTCGCCTGGGACGAATGCCCGCAAGGGAGTGACGGTACCAGGATAAGAAGCCCCGGCTAACTACGTGCCAGCAGCCGCGGTAAGACGTAGGGGGCCAGCGTTGTTCGGAATTACTGGGTGTAAAGGGTTCGTAGGCGGTGTGGCAAGTCGGGAGTGAAATCTCTGGGCTCAACCCAGAGGCTGCTTCCGAAACTGCTGTGCTTGAGTGTGAGAGAGGCTCGTGGAATTGCAGGTGTAGCGGTGAAATGCGTAGATATCTGCAGGAACACCCGTGGCGAAAGCGGCGAGCTGGATCACTACTGACGCTGAGGAACGAAAGCTAGGGGAGCAAACAGGATTAGATACCCTGGTAGTCCTAGCCCTAAACGATCAGGACTTGGGGTGCCGCCCGTTCGGGCGTCGTCCCGGAGCTAACGCGTTAAGTCCTGCACCTGGGGAGTACGGTCGCAAGACTGAAACTCAAAGGAATTGACGGGGGCCCGCACAAGCGGTGGAACATGTGGTTCAATTCGACGCTACGCGAGGAACCTTACCTGGGCTCGAAATGCTTAGGACCAGCTGTAGAAATACGGCCTTCCCGCAAGGGACCTGAGTATAGGCGCTGCATGGCTGTCGTCAGCTCGTGCCGTGAGGTGTTGGGTTAAGTCCCGCAACGAGCGCAACCCCTGCACACAGTTGCTACTCCGCAAGGAGAGAACTCTGTGTGGACTGCTCCGGATAACGGAGAGGAAGGTGGGGATGACGTCAAGTCCGCATGGCCTTTATGTCCAGGGCTACACACGTGTTACAATGCAGGGCACAAACCGTTGCCAACCCGCGAGGGGGAGCTAATCGGAAAAAACTCTGCTCAGTTCGGATTGCAGTCTGCAACTCGACTGCATGAAGCCGGAATCGCTAGTAATGGCGTATCAGATCGACGCCGTGAATACGTTCCCGGGCCTTGTACACACCGCCCGTCACATCACGAAAGTGAGCTGTACTAGAAGTCGCCACGCTAACCGCAAGGAGGCAGGCGCCCAAGGTATGACTCATGATTGGGGTGAAGTCGTAACAAGGTAGCCGTAGGAGAACCTGCGGCTGGATCACCTCCTTTCTAAATAGATAGAGATCTACTCCGCTATGGTGTGCGGAGGATGGTCTCAACGCGAAGGGCAGCTCTCACGGGCTTGCCAGTTCGCTAGACTCAAGTAACTCAAAGACCCTTCGGGCTCCAACCCTTAGGGCGGACAGATTCTGACAGATCGCTATCGGTTGAAACAAAGAGCAAACTTATCGAACGTAGGGCCGTGGCCAATGCCGCGGCCCTTTTTGTTGTATGCGGCGCGTTCAGCGCCGCGAACGCGACAGCACCTTTAAGGGTGCTATGATGAGGCTGGCGAGGCGCTCATGTTCGACATCAAAAAAAAAGACATCCAGGCGATGACGACATTCCGGCGCAATCCCGGGAAGTTCATGAAGCATCTTAAAAAGACGAAGACGCCGATAATCCTTACGATCAATGGAAAGGCGGAAGCGGTCGTGCAAGATGCCGAGGCCTACCAGCGCTTGCTCGATATTGCCGCAGGCAGACGTGCTTGAGGGAATTCGACAAGGGCTGGAGGATGTAAGAAAGGGCCGTGTGCGACAGGCTCGGGAAGCTCTGGAGACATTCAGGCACAACCGTGCCATTCCTCGTTAGGTTATCGAACCGCGCCCTGCGGGATCTCGAAGCTATCTACGAATTCATTGAAGCGGGTGCTTCCGACAAGACGATTGCCTGGGTTAATGAACTCTCCGAAATAATTTATAGCTTAGAGTGATTTTGCGAGCACGGGGCAGTCGTCCGGGAGAACAGAAAGCTACGTCAATTGTTCTTCGGCGCGAAGGCCAATACGTACAGAATTATTTATTCCGTGGACAAACGAAATCGCGCAGTAAACGTTCCGCATCTCCGGCACGGAGCGGGGGCTGAGCTCTAATCTGGAACGGTTCCGAGTGATGGGCGTGCCACATGTCATCGACGAAGGTGGGTTGGGAGACGTCGAGCCAGTATTGCGTTTGGCCCTGGCGCTTCCAACTCGCGCTGTGGTCGTAAGCGGACTGCGCCAGGAACCAAACTATTTCCGTCGCACGAGGATAGCTTCGACTTGTTCGATATGGTTGATGTCGTGGCCGGCGATCAGCTGAACGATGCGTTCGATGGATTCCTCGCCGCGCTCGGAGTGTACGCCATGGTGCCTCCATTGCTCCGGCCGCAGCGCTTTGAGGAGACTGAGGTTCGTTTCCCGAAGGACACGAAATTGTTCGAGGGATTTGCGCGGATCGCGCTTGTTATAGTGACCGGCAACGGCCCAGGCATCCTGGTCGTAGGCTTGGACGGAAGTGCCGGGTGCGCCCAGGATGGAACGGATTCGCCAACCTTGGACGATTTCCACGTCGGCGAGATGCGCAATGATCTCGGTCGCGGACCACTTCTCCGGCGCCGGGCGCTTGCGCAACTTCGCAGGGGACTTTCCCTGGATGAGCTGAGCGAGCTTCTTCGCGGTACCGGCTTGTACTTTGAGAGGATCTTGGCCGGAGACCTTGCCCTGGATCCGCTGCACATACTCCTGAATAGTCTCTTTCATAGTCGGATTCCTCCCCCCATCCGATGACAGATGGGAAAGCAAGGTTGTACTCAAGAAGATCGAAGCGGGCAATCAGGGAGCGCCCGCCGAAATCTGTTACATTGCACGCAAGGCGGATTGGGAGTAGGCTCTCCGGCAAGCATTTCCGCCCGAGGACGCAGAGGAACTCGAACGCAAGAGTGAACCGTCAGCGAAGGCTGCAAACCTTGTTCCGGAGGAGAAGGCTGCCATGTCCGTTGCCCCCGCCTACAAACTCTTGTTCGGCCGGCTGTACCACAGCGTGTGGAACGAACGGAGATTGGAATACATTGAGCAGGTGATTGCCGAAACGCACGCCCTGGGAGACCCAACGGTATCCGGCAGAGGGGTGGGTCCTGCGGCCTACCGACGGCAGGTGGAGAGATTTTTGATTGGATTGCCGGACCTGAAGTTCATCGTGGACGACACCATCAGCGAGGGAGATAAGCTGGTGGTCTACTGGACCATCACGGGAACGCACCGGGGAGAATTTCTGGGTGTGCCGCCTACCAACAAAATGGTTTCTTTCACCGGTATTACCATCAATCAAATCGCCAACGGGAAAATCCTGGAATCCACTGTGGTCTGGGATGGGCTGGGATTGATGAAGCAGTTTGGAATTGAATTGCCGATCCAGTACGAAATGCTGGTTGCTGCCGCCACTTGATCGAAGCAAATAGAGCCTGTCCGCGCGTACAGGGTTAGTGACGCTTTGGAGTCCGCGATCTGCCGGAAGTCTGTCTTGAAACGTTTTCTTACCCCAGAATTAAGCTGCAACTTCCTCCGACGGTTCTGGGTTAGACAACCGTTGGTGGTTCCCAGAAGGAAAAAAAACAAAAGGAGAGTGGAGAGTATGAGGATTCCAAAGAGCCTCGTGGGTGTGGTTTTGGCCGCGGCACTGATCGGCGGAGGCGTGGCCGTGGCGCAAAAGCCAGTCGATGACATCAGCGGGAAGAAGCACCCGAACCTGGCCGCGGCGCAGCGACTGTCACAGCAAGCCTGGGAGAAGATTGTGGCGGCGCAGCAGGCGAACGAATGGGATATGCAAGGCCACGCGGCAAAGGCGAAGGACCTATTGGATCAGGCCAACAAGGAACTGAAGCTAGCAGCCGAAGCGGCGAACAAGAATCACAAGTAACCCCAATCGGGCCTTAGAGTGGTAACAGAACCGGACGGGACCTCAATCCTGTCCGGTTTTCTCTTTCCAGCCGTTTCTCCCCCCGCCACATCGCCGAACAGCATGTTTCGGGCAGCACGAGCTTAGGAAACCTTCTTGTCTCAACCGGCATCTTACGCGCATCATTGTTTATGGGTGGCCTCGAGCCCATCTTGGGGATGCATTACGACGACCGATCTCTTGTTGAGGGCAAAGGAATGCAGGGGTTAGTGCATAAATCCGGGGGGCGAATCGGAAGGCCTCTGGCCCTCGCCCTTGCCCTGCTCTCCCTTCTTTTCCTCCTTCAGGTCACTCCGCACACGCACACCAACGGACAGGATGAAGCCGCTTGCGGACTATGTCAGGCAGCCCACGTAGGCGCCACACCGGCAGTCTCTGGGATTGTATTAAGCGTACCGCTGGTAGCCGTTGGTATGATATCTGCCCCCATCGTCCTGGCGGCAAACGAAAACTTCTTCAGTCATTCCGATCCGCGCGGTCCGCCCGTTGAAGTCCAGCTGTAAATCCATCCTATTCCGACAGTCCTAGCGCCGGCCATACCGTGGCCGCGCGACCGCTTATTTGAAGGCGGGCCTACCAACGCTCAGCTGAATCGCTCCCAGAGGGGATGGAGGAATAATGCATTACGCTTTTCGAAGTTCCGCGGTACTCACGATCTCTTTATTCCTGCTTGTTGTTGGTGCCTCCGCACAGGGTGGGAACTCCGGATCCATAGCAGGCAGTATCAAGGATCCATCCGGGGGAGCGATCACGAAAGCCACCGTCAAAATTAGCGACGTGGTCAGCGGTTACGCGCGCACAACGATCACAGCCGGAGACGGCACTTTCCATTTCACGAACGTTCCGTTTAACGGCTACCACATGACGGTAACGGCCACCGGGTTTGCCCCGTATGCTCAGGATGTGGAAGTCCGCGCGTCGGTTCCAGTGAATCTGCAGATCGGGCTAATGATTGGAACGGAAGCCACGACCGTGACGGTGGAATCGAACGGTGGGGACCTGATCGAAAACGACCCGACGTTTCACACCGACGTGGACCGTGACCTGTTCAAAAACGTGCCGCTGGAAAGCGCGTCCTCAGAAGTTAGCTCGCTCGTGACACTCACGACGCCAGGTGTGGCGGCGGATTCGAACGGACTCTTCCACGGTCTTGGGGACCATGCGTCGAACTCCTTCTCCATTGACGGACAGCCCATCACGGATCAGCAGAGCAAAGTGTTCTCAAATCAGATTCCTGCCGATTCGATCCAGTCTCTCGAAGTCATCTCTGGTGCTCCTCCCGCTGAATTTGGAGGTAAAACGAGCCTAGTGATTGTGGTGAATACTCGGTCTGGCCTAGGTGAGAAGGAGCCGCATGGCGAGGTGACAGGGTCCTATGGTGCCTTCGGAACTGTAAACGGCGGCTTCAACCTGGGTTACGGCAACGATAAATGGGGGAATTATATTTCCGCCAGCGGCCTCAACACCGGGCGTTTTCTTGATGGCCCAGAATTCAACGTCTTCCATGACAAGGGGAACGAAGAAAACCTGTTCGACCGTGTCGACTACAAACCGACAACAGCGGATACCATCAGTTTCAATTTCGGCTATAGCCGGTCCTGGTTTCAGACGCCCAACTCCTACGATGCACAATTTGCGACTGGATGGACTTTTAACGCAGCAGATCCAGTATGCCCGCCCGGACAAATCGGCAACTGCGGAGGCTTAGGGCCAACCGGTCAACTCGTAGGGTCCCAGGATCAGCGTTCCAAGATCGGCACTTTTAACATCGCGCCATCCTGGACGCGTTTGATCAATACGGAAATGGTGTTCACGTTGGCTGGTTGGTTGCGCCGCGATGGGTACAATTACTACCCGAGCGCGGACCCCTTCGCCGACCAGTCACCAGACCTGCAATTTGAGACCGTCAATCAATACCGCACCTTGACGAATGCCGGAATTCGCGCAAGCGTTTCGTACGTGAAGGGGAAGAACAATGTGAAAGCCGGAGTTGACTTCGAAAACACGGCGCTTTCCGAAAACGACAAATTCGGTATCGTCAATCCGACGGTAAACGCGGTGTGTTTAAACCTTGTGGGATTAATTCCAGACACCAACCCCTTGATAACCGATCCCGTGCAATGCACGGGGGCGCTAGTGCCCAAC
The DNA here is from genome assembly GCA_963709675.1 of Candidatus Acidiferrales bacterium. Classification (GTDB taxonomy): domain Bacteria; phylum Acidobacteriota; class Terriglobia; order Acidiferrales; family UBA7541; genus Acidiferrum. Next base: position 334,355 of record CAVPWW010000004.1, on the reverse strand, counting down.
ACCGGTCAAGGAACGGTCGCGGCATTCATTCCGCTCCTCGGCTGCTACGACCTGACTCGAACGGCCTCACTGCCGAGTTCTGACGGTTGCCCCACAGGACAAACATCCAGCGGGCTGTACAACTTTAAGGGGAGTGACAACATTAAGGAAGCGGCGCTATACGCCGAGGACACAATCGCAGTCAGGAACTGGAGCTTTAACCTAGGGCTTCGCGCGGATATCTACCGTGGCATTGCCAGCGCCCAGCAACTTGAACCGCGCTTGGGTATCGCGTACAACTTTAAGCCCACCAGCACTGTGTTGCGCGTTTCCTATGCTCGCACGATGGAGACTCCGTTCAATGAAAACCTCATTCTTGCCAGTACCGGCTGCAATGACCCAGTGATTTTCGACCTCCAGGTATCGGTACCCGGTGGTCAGTGCGTCTCGTCAAACGTGCCACCGCTGAGCCCGGGCCACCGCAATGAGTTCCATGCCGGTCTGGAGCAAGCGTTTGGAAAGTACCTGGTCATCGACGGCGAGTACATTTGGAAGTACACGCACAAGGCGTTCGACTTCAGTGTGCTCGGCAATACACCCATCACCTATCCGATCGAATGGGACAGCTCTAAAATCCCGGGCTACGCTATTCGTGCCTCGGTTCCGAACTACCACGGACTCACGGCGTATGTGGTCATGTCTAGTGTGGCGGCGCGGTTCTTCACTCCCCAGATCAGCGGAATTGGCGCGACGCCCTCTGCGCCCGGGGAACCCTCAGTATTTCGCATCGACCACGACGAGCACTTCAATCAGACCACCCACTTGCAATATCAGCCTTGGAAACGTGGGCCGTGGCTCGGGTTCAACTGGCGCTACGATAGCGGCCTTGTTGCCGGTCCGGTGCCATGTTTCGGCGGAGAAGCTTGCCCCAACGGGCCTGCTGGCGGTGGTCCCAACGATCTCGTCGATGTGGCGGGACTAACGCCGGATCAACAGTTCCAGGCAGGACTGTTCTGCGGAAACGTATTTGCGACCCCCACTACGCCGATCAGTTCTTCGTTCGGCGCGAACCTCTGCCCGGGGTCACAATATGGTGCCAAGTATGTATCTATCCCGGCGCCCGGAACGGAGAATATCGACCACAATCCGCAACGCATCCGACCGCGGAACTTGTTCGACATTGCCGTGGGCCAAGACAATCTGTTCAATGGCGACCGCTACAAATGGAGCTTGCGCTTCACGGTGATCAATCTGACTGACAACGAGGCGCTGTACAACTTCATTTCCACGTTCAGCGGCACGCATTATGTAACGCCGCGAACGGAGACGGTGGAGTTGGGTTTCCACTTCTAAGGCAACCGAGTCGTTCAGCCAGGCCCCACGCAGCAGTCCCTGCCCGTGGGGCTTTTCCATTACTTCGCAGACTTTGCGCAGGATTTGTGTATAAAATTGCAAATGTGATGCCTACTCCCTCAGACGATCCCTCAAACAACAAAATTCGAATCGGCGTGGATTTAGGCGGGACGAAGATTGAATTTGTCGCCCTGGAGTGCGATGGCCGTGAACTGCATCGGCACCGCGTCGCAACCCCACGCGAGGATTACGAAAGGACCGTACACGCCATCAAGGAAGGCGTGGAGAGCGTCGAAGACACACTAGGTCGCACCGGAACTGTTGGCGTGGGCATTCCGGGAACGATTTCGCAGATTACTCATACGGTAAAAAACGCCAATTCCACCTGGATGAACGGGCGGCCCTTCGACCGCGACGTGAGTGCAGCGTTGCACCGGGATGTTCGTTGCGCCAATGATGCCAACTGCCTGGCAGTTTCCGAAGCGACAGATGGTGCAGGGGCGGGCAAGCGGGTTGTGTTTTCGGTGGTCCTCGGAACGGGATGCGGCGGAGGTCTTGCGATTGATGGTCGGGTCCACAACGGGCGAAATGGGGTTGCCGGGGAATGGGGACATACCACCTTGCCATGGATGCGCGCGGACGAGTATCCCGGTCCCGAATGTTATTGCGGCTATCGAGGTTGCATTGAGACTTGGATTTCAGGAACGGGCTTGGAAGCGGATTACGAACGAGCTACGAAAACGAAGTTAAGGGGCAAGGAAATTATTGTGCGCTGCGAGGCAGGAGAAGTGGCAGCCCTGGCGTGTCTTGCTCGATACGAGGACCGCTTGACGCGCAGCCTGGCACAGATGGTCAACATCCTGGACCCAGACATTATCGTGCTGGGCGGAGGAGTGTCTCAAGTTCCGCGCTTATACAAGGATGTGCCGCAACGGCTAAAAGAGTATGTATTCGGACGCGAGGCGGACACACCCGTTGTGGTAGCCAAGCATGGAGATGCCAGCGGCGTGCGAGGTGCTGCGTGGCTGTGGCCGTTGGCCGAGCGGTGAGTACGAACTCCACACAAATAAAAAACCGGGGGTTCAGATCGCGATGCTTCGCGGAACCCCCGGGAATTGTAGGAATGGCTAAAACGAAGACGCGATTAACTATGAGCGCCGGCGGCTTTGCTGGCTTGCGCCATCCATTCTTTCCCGCGGCGTTCCATTTCCGCAGGAGCCACGTCTTCCACATGTTGTGCAAGACCCCACTGGTGTCCGAACGGATCGCGGATTTTGCCGTAACGGTCGCCCCAGAATTGGTTTTGCAGCGGCATCTCGACCTTGGCGCCTGCCTTCACGGCCCGCTCAAAGAGCGCATCCACGTTATCCGTGTAATGGACGAGCGAGTTGGAAGTGTTTGGATTAGAGCCCGGCGCACTGGCCATGCCGGGAAACTCATCGCTGAGCATTAGCCGGGAATCTCCAATCTGAAGCTCAGCATGGCCGATGGTGCCTCCGGGACCGGTCATGCGAGAAATTTCCTTGGCGTGAAAAACTTCTTTGTAGAATTCGATCGCTCGTGCGGCTCCCTTGCAGACGATCGCTGGAGTCAGGGAATGGTAGCCTTCGGGAATAGCGCGGACTGCAGACATAATTCCTCCTAAACGAGAGTGGATTGTTCGCGCAGTGGGTAAGGGACCGGGCAGCAACAACAAAAACAAACGCTGCGCGCGGACTTCCTGAATACGCCCGCGTCCCCCTCAAGTCAAGCGGAAATTCGCGCGCGTGTCGATTGGATTCCAAGTCGGCAAGTTTCCGACGTAGATTCTGCCTGCTTCCCTTTTATCGGCGCTTCAGCGCTTCGAGCTCCTCCAGCGTGCGCGGCCAGTCCGATCCGAGGAGCCGGGACAAACCGCGATCGGCGAGGATTTTTCCATTCGTTTGACATCGCGCGCAATAGTTCGTCTCCTTATCGGCGTACCGAATTCGCTGAATCTTTTCTCCACACCTTGGGCGGGCTTTTCCAAAACGCCCGTGAACCGCCATTTCCCTACGAAACGCGGTCACTTTTTCGGGAAAGTCAACCTCAGCTTCCGCGCGCAGCCGGTCTATCCAGAGCCGGAGAGCACTCTGCGTGGCTGCAAACAGCCTTTCCCATTCGGGTGTTTCCAGCTTGCGCGTCAGGGTGGTGGGCGACAATTGCGCTGCATGCAAGATCTCATCGGAATAAGCATTCCCAATACCACTCAGGGTGTGCGGATCAGTCAAAGCTCTTTTTAGCGTGTGATTTTCGGCGCTAAGAGCGTCGCGAAACGAGCTCAAATCACTTTCCAAGACTTCGATCCCACCGGCATCGAAGGAATGCAAACCGTCTTCGCCTCTGAGGACATGCAACGATGCCCGGTGCTTCGCACCCGCTTCGGTAAGCACGAGAGAGCCGCGAGGGAAATCGAAAGCTGCCAGGCTCGGGCGGCCCGCCAGTTTTGCCCGCGGCCCGCGCCAGTGTAATCGGCCTGCAATCATCAAGTGCAATACCAGCCAGAGATCGCCTTCCACTCCAATGGCGATGCGCTTGCCGATTCGCCGCAATTCGCGCACAACGCGACCTTCGACATCCGTGATCGGCGGCGCGACAGTTCGCAACAAAAAGGGGCTGGCGAGGCGCACCCGTTCAAGTGGTTGCGCCATGATGCGCGGCTCGAGCGCAGTCAGATAGGCTGCGATATCCGGCAGTTCTGGCATGCTTACCAGCTTGCAGGCGCTAGCCGCTCTCGCGCAACCCCTGAACCCCGAAAGGCTCCATCCTCAGCCAGTTCTGTTTCTTTGGGAGTGAATCTTGCATCCTATGTGGGCAACAAAGCTAGGCACTTGCCGCCAGGGGGGTGAACTATGCGTTATGACTTTTTGGTGGAAACCTACGCGACCGAGCGCGTGAAGGTCGTAAGCGTCTGGAGCGAATTTAACCAACACGAATTGGAATTTCGTCCGCGAATGGATGACGTGCGCGGGCGGAGCGTGCACGAGCAGATGGTACACCAATGTGTGAGCGAGGATTTGTGGTTCCGCACGATGCTGAAAATCGACGTGGGAGCGCCGCCGCTGCCAAAGGTGGAGACGCGCGATGAGTTTATCCGGCGCTATGTGGAAGACAGTGGAAAGCGGCTGGCTGTATTGCACGCCAAAGAAGAGGGTTGGTGGGAGTCCGAGACAGCTTTCTTTGATGTACAGCGCTCAATGGCGTGGGTGATCACCCGGCGTATCGCACATACCGCGCACCATCGCGGACAACAGATGGCCATGTTGCGTATGTTCGGCCACGAACTCCACAGTAATTACGGTCCCACAGCCGACACGGGTGGCCTGATGCAGAACCATGCACCCACGATCTATGCGCACGAGAGCTTAGACGGGCTGCTGCGCAACTTGGATACGGGGAACGGAAAAGCGCGCCTCCCGGGCAGCGGCGGGAAGCCAGTGACCGAAAGACCTTCTCGAAATTAAAGGTTCACTCGAAGGTGAGCGGGGACACAGTGCCGAGCTCGGGACGGGAGTAGAATTTTCAGAAGGAATTCCATGGCCATGAGAATGCCAGTGTTGTTCGTGGGGCACGGCTCGCCGATGAATGCGATTGAGGAGAACGCGTTCACGCGCAGCTTGCAGGAAGTGCGGACGATACTCCCCGCGCCAAAAGCGATCTGCGTCGTCTCCGCCCATTGGGTGACGCGGGGATGCCAGGTACAAGCTTCGCAATGGCCGCGAACGATTCATGACTTTTACGGATTTCCCCGGCCTCTCTACGAGGTCCAGTATCCCGCTCCAGGTGCACCGTATGAAGCAAAGAGACTGGCCCTGGAGCATCACCTGAAAACCGATCACCAGTGGGGCCTGGATCACGGGGCATGGGGCGTGTTGCGGCATCTCTATCCGCAGGCGGACATACCGGTATTTCAAGTGAGTCTGGACCACGCGCGCACCTTTGAGGAACATGTCGCGCTTGGAAAAGAGATGAAGTGCCTCCGCGAGCGAAGCGTGTTGATACTCGGCAGCGGAAACCTGGTACACAACCTGCATAAAATCAATTGGGAAATGCAAGATTCGGCGTATCCCTGGGCTGAGGAATTTGACGGCAAAGTGAAGAAGGCGCTCGAGGAGCGCGACGTTACTTCGCTTGCGGCACCCGATCGCTGGGGAAGCACGCTGCTTGCCGAGGCTCACCCCACCTTGGAACATTATGCCCCGGTGCTTTATTGCCTGGGGGCTACAGAGGAAATCGACCGCGCGACATATCCTTATGAAGCCATCGAATTCGGCACAATTTCGATGCGCATGGTGTTGTTTCAGAACCAAAATTCCTCAATCAAGTGAGGTCCCAGCGCATGCAAAAGTATGTGGAAACAACTTTCATTTCCGTTGCATCACATAAGGGTCCGAAACGACATTCATGGGGAGAGTACATGATGAGATTCAGGATCTTCGGGGCGTTCATACTCAGCAGCGCATTGCTATCCGCCATTCCTGTAGCTGGCCAAGTAACCAATGGTCAGAAGCCAACTTTACCCGCACCGTTCGCGACCAAAAGCGTCGGGAATGGACCAAACGCGGACAAGCCGCCGGCAGGATTTCTTCCCAAGGTACCCTTGGGATTTCAGGTGAGCGTGTATGCGAAGGACTTCAAGGTGCCGCGCTTCCTTGCGGTGGCGCCGAATGGAGATATTTTTGTGGCGGAAAGCGGAGCCAACCGGGTGGTAGTTTTGCGGGATGCCGAGCACGGTGGCGGAACTCCGCAAAAAGAGTTGTTTGCCGACAAATTGAACCGCCCCTTCGGGATTGCCTTCCACGAGGATTACGTATACGTGGGTAATACGAATGCCGTGGTTCGTTTCCGATACGACAAACAGACCTCCAAGCGGACCGGCGAAGCGGAACAGATTCTTCCCTTGCCGCCCGGTGGTGGCCATTTCACGCGCACGGTTGCATTCAGCGCTGACGGCAGCAAGTTATACGTAAGCGTCGGATCTTCCTCAAATCTCGAGATCGAGAAGGACCCGCGGCGCGCAGCGGTTCTTGTCTGCGATCCCGACGGAAAGAATTCGCGAATCTACGCTTCGGGTCTACGGAACGCGGTTGGACTGGGGATCGACCCCGAGACTGGCGCGGTGTGGGTCAGCGTCAACGAGCGCGATGAACTGGGCGACGACCTGCCACCTGACTATTTTACTACCATCACGGACGGTGGATTTTATGGTTGGCCGTACAGCTATATCGGGGACAACGTCGATCCGCGCGTGAAGTCGCAGAGGCCTGACTTGGTGGCCAAGGCGATCATCCCGGACGTTCTTCTGGGGCCGCACGTCGCGCCTTTGCAGTTTACGTTCTATACCGGCAAGCAGTTTCCCTTGCTGTATCGTGGCGGCGCGTTTATCGCGGAGCACGGTTCCTGGAATCGCTCCACGCGCAACGGTTACCAGGTAGCGTTCGTGGCTTTCAAGAACGGAAAAGCCGCCGAAGATCCTGTGCCGTTCCTGACAGGGTTTGTGCCGGATCCTCACGGTAAGAGCGTGAATGGCCGGCCAGTGGGCGTGGCGGTCGCGCCGGATGGGTCGTTGCTGGTCAGCGACGATGGTGGAGGCTTGATCTACCGCGTGAGCTATGGTCGGTGAACGAGTTTAAGAACAAACGAAAACGGTCCTGCGAGCATGGTCGCAGGACCGTTTTTTTGACTGCAGTGCCTTGGCGGAGCCGGTAGAGATGGCACTTACGTTGACGGTCAGTGGATACGTTGCGAAGTAAAGACGTCAACGGTAAGCTGGAATCCCCTCTGGGAAGCCTATGTTAAAGTCTGTTAATGTGACTTGGCCCCCCTTTCGGATATTTTGAGGTGCTTATGTCACCGTTTAAACTTGACTTGGAAAAACTGCCGTCCAGCAACGAAGCCGTCACGATTTATAAAGCCACCGGAAAGCTCAGCCTGGAAACTGTAAACGGATTTATTCAGCAGATGCGGGCCGAGACCGCGTCCTACGTGGTGCTGGATCTCAGCGGCGTCAGCTTTCTGGACTCGGCGGGAGTGGGAGCACTGGTGTCGTTGTTTGTAAGCCGGCGGAATCAGGGGAAGTTGTTTGCGCTGGCGGCGCTGTCACCGCAGAGCACGGCTGTGGTTATGGTAGCGGGATTGCAGAATCTATTGCCAGTCTACAAGACCGTCGAAGAAGCGGCGGCGAAAAAGCCGTAACGGCGGGGGAATCGCGAAAACTTCAGCTCGGCGTCCAATTGGGATGACCGGTAAAGAGCCCGTCGACGAAGCCGATGTGGTAAGCGATATAAAGGCCAAAGCCGAGACTGAGCACACCGGAACCCATAATCAGGCTGCGATTCAGCCAGCCGAAACGAGTTCCCGCATAGGAGAAGGGCAGCGCCAGGGCCGCGGTAATCAGCATCATTCCTGCAATTGTGCCCAACCCAAAAATCAGGAGATAAAAGACGCCCCAGCGCGGTTCGCGAATGGTGCTGAGCACCAGCAGCGCTACTGCCGCCGATCCCGCCAATCCGTGCACGATGCCGATCAGCAGCGGGCGCAGCGAATGAAACAATCCTAAGTGCGAGACTGGATTGCCGAACCATTTCGGGGCCGACAAGGAATCGGCGTGATGTTCCCGGGCAGCGGCGTGTGCATGCCAATGGTAGTGCACATGGGAATCATGTTCATGAAGGTGGGCGTGCTCCCCAGTGATTCGCGGATGCGCGGGCGAAAATTTCTCGCTAAGCCATTGGGAGACGCCAGAGAGGTTTAAAATGCCCAGGAGAATCAACATCAGCCCGACGGCAAATTCCATGGTCAGTCCGACGCGCGGCGGAATCACCACATTGAAGAGAATGATGGCGGCGCCGACAAGAACGATCGTGATCGTGTGCCCCATTCCCCAAAACGCGCCGATCAGCGCGGCTTTCGAAAGTGAGCGCTCGCGGCTGACTATGGTGGAAACCGCGATGACATGATCCGGGTCCGTGGCATGGCGCATCCCCAGGAAGAACCCGATCGCTAATATGGCGAATCCGCTGATCATAAAAAGCCTGTGCCTCTGGCCCAAGGCTACAGCATAGACGAGAACGCATGCTCGACGCGAATTTTTCACTTGGCCCGGCAAAGCGTCATTCCTGATGAATAGGAAATAAGAAATAAACCGGTTGCCATCCCACCCCGAACCAGCCCATAATCCGCCACCGCTGAGGCATGACGGAAACTGGGGCCGACGCAAATCCTAAGGAGACTCTTGATGAAACGTATTCTGTACCCGCTCGCTTTTCTACTTGTCATTGCTGTTGCCGTTCGTCCGCTGTTGGCCGAAGACAATCCGTTTCTCGGAACGTGGAAACTGAATACCGCGAAATCGAAATTCGAATCTGTGCCGGCGCCCAAGAGCCAGACGCGAACCATCGTTGCTCAAGGCAACGGGGTCAAATACAGTTTTGAGGGAGTGGGCGCGGATGGAACGGCCTTCGCCTACAGCTTTCTCACCTACTATGACGGAACCGAGGCTGCCGTGACAGGGACCGGAACCCCTGGGGGTGCGGACGCCATCACTTTGAAGCGCGTGAATTCCCACAGGATCGAAGGCATGCTGACAAAGGGTGGGAAGGAAGTAGGCAAGGTGGTAGCCGAAGTGTCCAAGGACGGAAAAGTGGCGACCGTCAAGGGAAAAGGGAAAACGGCCGCCGGCAAGGAATACAGCACCGAGAGCGTTTACGACAAGCAGTGAACCGACGGTCGGGCGGAACTTCTGTGTCGCCGAACTTCCGCCCGATTTGTTTTTCGTTCATTTGCAAACAAAGAATGGGTGATGAGCTCAGACTGGAAGCCCCAAGGATATTCGACCATCTCTGTCTGCCTCGTCGCGGAGGGCGCGGGACGCCTAATCGACTTTCTGGAGAAAACTTTCGATGCCACGGAACTTCGTCATTTTGACAGACCCGAAGGCAAAATCATGCATGCGGAAGTGCGCATTGGCGATACCGTCGTGATGATCGCCGATGCCGGAGCGACCTATCCTGCCTTTCCCGCGTGGTCGCATGCTTACGTGCCGGACGTCGATGCAACGTATAAGAAGGGCCTGGAAGCAGGCGGCATTTCCGTCCAGGAGCCTCTTCGCAAGGAAGGCGATCCGGATCGGCGCGGCGGCTTTAGAGACCCGTGCGGGAATACCTGGTGGATTGCCACGCAGGGCGGATAAATCCATCGGAAGGGAGGATGCCAGTAGCAGAAGGAGAGCAAATCCGCGTCTCGGATCAGCCCGCAGGTGACAAATGGTATCACTGGGCACTCACTCGGGACGGAATTTACTTTCTGAATGAGGATTCACCGAAAGAGAAGATAGAATTCCCAAAGTTCGCAACTCGCAGGACCGTCTCCATTCTTGCTTTGGAAAAGTCCTCCGAATACTATGGCGGCCTGGCCGTGTCTCCCGACGGCGGATCGCTTCTCTACAACCAGCTGGACTTCGCCGATTCCTACATCATGTTTGTTAAAAGCTCCCGGTAAGACTGTCCGGAACGACACGTTGGTAATCTCGCAATTCACGCTATTCAGCCTTGAGGATGCGCATGAATTCCGCGGCGGCGTGCGGCAGGCGGGCGCCACGGCGGGAGACGATGTAGAGGTGGCGCGGCATGTTGAGTTGGCGGATCTTGAGTTCTTTCAGCCAACCGTGTTCCACCTCCCAGGTGACACACATGCGCGGCACGATCGCCACCCCCATGCCCATCTGCACGAAGCGCTTGATACTTTCAATCGTGGGCATTTCCAGCGGCATATTCAGCGGGGTGCGATGCTTGGCGAAGAGTTCAATGACGCGGCGGCGAAACGGCGATTCCACAATGTGGGCGATAAACATTTCTTTGCCTAGTTCTTCCACGTCCACTTCGCGGCGCTTTGCCAGCGGATGTTTCGGCGGCACCACAAACGTAAGCTCGTCCTTCAAAATTTCCGTGGCTTGCAGCTGCGCGTCGCGAGGGATGAAGGAAACCGCGCCCAGATCGAGCCGGTAGTTCACCACCTCATGCGGAATATCGCGAGAGAACATGCGATGCAGCCGCACCTGCACGCCGGGGTGGGCTTCGCGGAACTTAGCTAACGCGGGCAGAAGCGCGTGGATCGAACTTTCATTCACGCCCAGAGCCAGTTCGCCGCGCTTAAGGCCCTCCAGGTCCATCAGCCCTTTTTTCACCTCATCGCGGAGGTTCAGCAGCCGTTCCGCGTATTCCTGAAGGAGCGTGCCGGCGTCCGTGAGCCGAACCGGCCGGGCGCCGCGCACAAACAGGGGTTGCCCGAGCGAATCTTCCAGCTTGCGGATCGCCAGGCTGACGGCGGGCTGCGTCCGGTAGAGCCGTTCGGCTGCGCGAGAGAAGCTGCCTTCTTTGGCAACTGTAAGAAAAACCTGTAATTCCGCAAGATCCATAGGTATAAGTCCTTCTTTCAGTGACCGAAGTCAGCGAGCGGCACGGTCCCTTTTGAGGCTACTCCCGGCTCGAAAAGGGCTTCCCGGTGCCGGTATGCCCCGCTCCCTAGTATAAGGCAGAGTTATCAATTACAGAATGAAGATAAATTGGACTAGAAGGGCCAACTATGCGTAACTGGAAGGATAGCTTGGAGGTATCGGCATGAGCCATGTACGCATCTTCGACACCACCCTCCGGGACGGCGAACAGTCGCCCGGATTTTCCATGAACACGGGAGAAAAAATCCGCATGGCCCGGCAACTTGCCGCGCTGGGTGTGGACACTATCGAAGCAGGCTTCCCGATTGCCTCGAAGGGCGACCTCGATGCCGTTATTGCCGTCGCCAAGGAAGTGCGCGATGTTCCTGTCGCGGCTCTCGCCCGTGCCAGAAAAGACGACATTCTCGCGGCGGCGGAAGCATTGAAGCCCGCGAAGACTCCGCGCATGCATGTATTCCTTGCCACCAGCGATCTGCACCTCCAGGTGAAACTGCACATGACACGCGAACAGGCCCTCGAAGCCATCGAGTGCATGACCAAGCTGGCCAAAAATTTTGTGGAGGAAGTGGAATTCTCGGCCGAGGATGCTGGCCGCACCGATATCGATTTTCTTTGTAAGGCGTGCGAAGCAGCAGTCAGAGGCGGCGCAACCGTGCTGAACCTGCCGGACACCGTAGGCTATGCTGTCCCCGAAGAATACGGCCAGATGTTCCTGAAAGTCCGCGAGCACTTGGGCGATCCGGAGCACATTATTCTAAGCGCGCATTGCCATGACGATCTTGGTTTGGCGGTGGCGAATTCTCTGGCGGCGGTGAAGGCCGGCGTACGGCAAATCGAGTGCACCGTCAATGGAATTGGGGAACGCGCGGGCAACGCGGCTCTCGAAGAAGTGGCCGTGGCGCTGGCGGTCCGCAAGGAAAGCTTTGGTGTAGCCACAAAACTGAAACTCGATGAGTTGTACAAGTCCAGCAGGCTGCTCACGGAAATTACCGGTGCGGTTGTGGCGCCGAATAAGGCCGTCGTTGGTGCCAATGCGTTCGCGCACGAAGCGGGCATTCATCAGGACGGCATCATCAAGAATCCATTGACCTACGAAATCATTTCGCCGGAAACTGTGGGTGTGCCGTCGCGCTCGCTGGTGCTGGGAAAGCACTCTGGGCGCCACGCGCTGCGGGAGTCGCTCAAGGAACTGGGCTACGAACCGAGCGATGAGCAACTGGCGGAGTGCTATCGGCGAGTGACTGCGTTTGCCGATGCCTCCAAAAATGTGCGCGCTCGAGACCTCATGACCATCGCTCATGAAGTGATCCGCCGCAACGTGGTGGCCTCTACGGCGTCTCCGGCCGCTTAATTCGCACGGGAGATTCGAGGAATCCGCTGATGAAGTTAAAAAAGAAAATTGTGTCCCTTCCTGGGGACGGAATCGGTCCGGAGGTTGCACGGGCCGCTGCTGGCGTGTTGCAGGAATGCGCGCGCGAGTTTGGCCACCAATTCGAGATAGTAGAAATGCCAATCGGCGGCGCGGCGATCGACAAGTCCGGGAATCCTCTGCCAAACGAGACTTTGGACGCGTGCCGCAAAGCAGATGCGGTGTTTCTGGGGGCGGTCGGCGGGCCCAAGTGGGATTCTCTGCCGGTAGGCAAGCGCCCGGAGTCGGGGCTGCTGGGACTGCGCAAGGGCCTGGGTCTCTTCGTGAATCTTCGTCCAGTGCGGCTGCTCGAACCGCTGCGCGGAATTTCCCCTTTGCGGCCGGAACGCCTGGGCGATTTGGATATCGAAATTGTGCGCGAGCTGGCCGGCGGAATGTACTTCGGCGAACGCGGTAATGTGATCGATGGCGGCACCGAGCGCGCGTTTGACACTGAGTCCTACTCCACGCCCGAAATCGAGCGCATCGCCACCTTTGCGTTCCAGCGCGCGGAGAATCGCTCCCGGCGGCTCTGCTCGGTGGACAAAGCAAACGTCCTCACGAGTTCTCAATTATGGCGCCGGACCGTCACCTCCATCGGCGCCGTTTTTCCCGCGGTGAAGCTCGAGCACATGTATGTGGACAACGCGGCGATGCAACTGACCCTGCGTCCCACGCAGTTTGACGTGGTCCTCAGCACCAACATGTTTGGCGACATCCTCAGCGATGCCGCCGCGGCGCTGGTGGGCTCCATCGGCCTGATTCCGTCGGCAAGCTTCGGTACAAGCGCTCCGCTGTTTGAGCCGATCCATGGCTCCGCTCCCACACTGGCCGGAAAGGATGTGGCCAATCCGATCGGCTCGATCTTGAGCGCGACCATGATGCTGCGCGACACCTTTGGCCTCGGCCTGGAAGCGGATTGGGTCGAGCAATCCGTTGGGCGCGTGCTAGGAGCGGGCTATCGCACCAGCGACATCAGCGAACCCGGCACCAAGGAAATTGGCACGTCCACCTTTCTCGAGATTCTCCACCAGGAAATGCAGCGCACGTTCGAGCACGCCGAAAAGTATGGCTGGGGCGTCTGATCGGCGCCACCGGTGCTTTTGAACGCGGGGACACATGCATAACAATTGCTTTTTCAGCCGCTGAAGCTCAAGATTTCAACACTACTTGCGGAGGATCAGAACGGAGAGAGTATTTACAGGCGAACCGATACTGTCCAGGCTTGCGCAAGGAGTGAACTATGTCGAATGCCTCTCCTGCTCCCGCACGGAGCAATCTTATTCCCCGTACTTCCTTCCACACAGTTGAAGCCGATGGCGTGCGGATTTTTTATCGCGAGGCTGGTCCATCGGAAGCGCCGGTCCTGCTGCTAATGCATGGTTACCCGTCTTCATCGCATATGTTTCGCGAGCTGATTCCGCGCATGGCCACTCTGTATCACGTGATCGCTCCGGACATTCCCGGGTTTGGCTTCACCACGGTGCCCGAAGCACGTCATTATCACTATTCATTCGACACGCTTGCTCGCACCATGGTGGCTTTTGTGGACGCACTCGGGCTAAAGCGCTACGCGCTCTATGTTTTCGATTATGGCGCGCCTGTTGGCTTCCGCTTGGCCCTGGCTCACCCCGACCGCGTGACGGCAATCGTCTCGCAAAATGGCAATGCCTATGAGGAGGGTTTGGGTGACGCCTGGGGTCCGATTCGCCGCTATTGGGCGAATCCAACTTCAGAAAACCGCGAAGCAATCCGGCGCGATGTTCTCACACTTGTGGGTACGCGTTGGCAGTACACCAAGGGTGTCCCCAATCCAGAAACAGTTGCGCCGGAATCGTATACCTTGGACACGGCTTTGTTTGAACGGCCCGGGAATAAGGACATTCAACTCGATCTTTTTCTCGATTACGCTTCGAATCTCAAGCTCTACCCAAAGTTTCAAGCCTATTTCCGCGAGTTCAAGCCTCCCCTCCTGGCTATCTGGGGAAAGCACGACCCATTCTTCACCCCCCCTGGCGCACAGGCATACTGCCGGGACAATCCTAATGCCACGGTCGAGTTGCTGGACACCGGACATTTTGCTCTCGAAACCAACGTGGATGAAATTGCCGCCGCCATTCACCACCTTCTCGGCAAAGCCACGCGCTAGCTACGAGTCAACTGCGTAGCGGCATTGACTGTCAGCATGCGCGCCACTATTCCGCGAAATTCCTCCCAGTTTGCTGTGACCCGTGTCACCGCTTTATCCACTCCTTTCAAGGTATAACCCTTCTGCTTGTCTCCACGAAGTCCATTCCCTTCACGGAACGAAACAACCCCGAGACAAGTTATCGGAACCTGGGATTTTTCGGCCCATCAGGACCCTCATCAGACCACTGAAGTTCGCCCTGCCTGGTATCCGATGAACGTCAGCGGAGCTTCTGCTTCCGCATCATCGAGGAGGATTTTATGCCAGCAGTCACGGCAGCCCCGAAATTGAAAGTCCCGTTCTACGGCCACGGCCGTCAGTATCACAGCATCAAGCGCGAAATCGACGACGCTTTCCACGCTGTCCTGGAGAGCGAGGCCTACGTCATGGGGCCTACGCTTGCTCGCTTCGAAAAGGAACTTGCCCACTATTTTGCGATGAAGCATGCCGTCGGCCTGAACTCCGGAACCGATGCGCTTTGGCTGGCCTTCTTTGCCCTCGGCATCAAGCCGGGCGACGAAGTTATCACCACGGCAAATACCTTCTTCGCGACCGCTGAGGCCATCTGGATTGCCGGCGGCAAAGCGATCTTCGTGGATTCCGATCTAGCCACTAACAATATCGACCCGACCAAAATCGAAGCGGCGATCACGCCCCGCACTGTCGGGATCGTGCCGGTGCACCTTTACGGCCATTGCGCGGATATGAAGGCGGTCAGTGCGATCGCCAAGAAGCACAAACTCTGGGTCGTGGAAGACAACGCCCAGTCCATCGATGCCCACGGCGACGGCTTCAAACAAGGCGAACTGAGCGACGCGGTTTGCACTAGTTTCATCATCCAGAAAAACCTCGGCACCTTTGGCGACGGCGGCGCCCTCATCACCAACCGCGACGACGTTGAACAGGCTGTCCGCCGCATGCGAAACCATGGCTCGACCAAGCGCTCCGTGCACTCCTTCGGTTTCAATAGCCGCCTGGACGATTTGCACGCTGCCTTTCTCAGCGTCAAGCTCAAGCACATCACCCGCTGGACCGATCAACGACGCGCCTGGGCAAAGCGCTACACCGATGGCTTGAAGGGCACCAGCTTCAAGCTTCCCAAGGAAGTGCCGGGTTACCGCCATGTCTATCATCTGTATGTCATCGAGCATCACAAGCGCGACAATCTAACGCAGTTCCTGCTGGACCATGGCATCGACGCCAAGCAGCACTATCCCATCGCCATTCATCAGCAAGAAGGCTATCCCTGGGGCAAACTCGCCGATCCACATCCGCGCGTCCCCAACGCCGAGCGCAACGCCGCCCAGTGCGTTTCTTTGCCGATGTTCCCCGAATTAACCACCGAAGAGGTGGATTACACCATCTCGATACTCAAGGAGTGGGACGCGAAGTTCGGCTGGTGAGAATAGCCGAGGGGGCTTAACCGTGAGCGCGAAGAAAATCTACAAAGTCATGGTTGTCGGGGTAGGGAAGCGCGGCAAGCACCACGCCCTCGCTTTCAAGAACAACCCCCGTTTCGAACTGGCCGGGCTCGCCGATTCGAGCCCGGAGCAGTTGGCCAAGGCCGCCGTGGAACTCGGCATCCAGAAAACTTCGGTGCAACCTCTCTCGCTGGCAAAGGAAATCCAGCCGGATGTGTTCTGTTTCTGTACGCCGCCAGGCATCCGGCTGGAGCTGATTCGCGTGGGCATCGCCTCCGGAGCCAAACTGATCGCCTATGAAAAACCGATGGCCCTTTCGATGAACGAGGCCATCGCGATTCGCGAGGCTGTCAACGCCGCGGGAGTGAAAACAGTCGTATCTCACCAGCACCGCTATGGGCAGCACTACCAAAAGGTGAAGGAAATCGTGGAGAGCGGAGCAATCGGTCGCATCCAGACGATTCATGCCCATTCGAGCGGGTGGTTCCTCCACCTGTTCACGCATCTAGTGGAGTACATGCGGTGGTACAACGGCTACGCCCCCGCCGAATGGGTTATGGGGCAGGCTGCCGGGCGCGGCAAGCTGTCCGATAATCATCCTTCGCCCGACTATATTGGCGGATTCATTCAATTCGCTAACGGTGTCCGCGGCATCATCGAATGCGGCGCCGGCGCGCCAGATGTCCCTGAAGTCGACTATTGGTGGCGCAAGAACAAGATCGGCGTATATGGCACGGAAGGCTTCGCCGAAGTTCTGACCGGCGGCGGCTGGAGAGCGGTCACCCGCGATCAACAAGGCGAGATCTCGGGGCCCGGCTGCATGAACTACGACCTGGAGATGCCACCGTACGTGGAAGACATGGTCCGCTGGATGGATAACGACAAGTGCGTGCATCCTTGCAATGGTGAGTCCGCTTATGAGGGATTCGAGATCGCCATGGGCATGCTCCGCTCCGTGGCGCAACGTGGCCAGATCAAGCTGCCTCTAGGTCCGGACGAACCGGAGATCGACGCGCTGAAGCATCTTATGCTGCAACGGCCTGTGCTCCTCTCCAGCGAAGTCAATCGCAAAGAATACCCAACGGCTGCGGTCACGCGCTCGCCGCAAATTCTCACTCCTGTGGGCTGATAGGTCAGCTGACTTAAAATTCTCACCAAAAGATGCCGCGCCAGTGCCTCTTTAGCGCGTCTGAGTTTTTTTTGCCCAACACACGCCACACGCCCGTTCGAAACACCCGCTTGTCATCCTGAAGCCCGCTCTTCAGGGACGAACGATCTCAACCTCAAACTTCACCTCGGTCTATCCTTCGAGGCTCCGCGCCTCAAAGCTAACGAGCGCATCGCCTTCTACGTTGTAGCTAATCTCGATAGGTTTGCAGCACACTTCGCAGTCTTCGACGTAGGTTTGCCGCCGAACCGACAGATCGAGCACCATCGAAATTCCTTCGCCACAATACGGGCAGTTGAATGCGTGTTCCACGGGAACAGTATGCTACAGCTAATCTGCACGTCGTCCGTGCACGGAGCAACAGCATCGACGCGACGAGGCAGATGTGGGCGTTCTTTCGTGAGCATCAACTTCCGAGGAAGTAATCTCAGCGGTCGAGCTACGGACAACTCTGACCTCATAGTCGCCGCACTCGGAGTTACTTGTCTGGCTCCCCGTAGAGCTCTTCCTCGGACAGTACGGGTCGCTCTGCAAATTCCTTTTCGGCCCTCGCTGCCGCGCCAAACATCGGCCCGCGAGCCGGTACCCATGCGGAGGCCAATAGTGACGTGCTTATTGGACGTATGGCGGGCCAGCCTGAGTAATCCCAAGGTGAGGGTAGACGACAATTGGCCGTCAGTCTCAGCTCCGGGTGTGCGATGGACGATTCCGACGCCCAAAATCATGCACCGACCTCAAATCCTCTCGCATCGAAGTGCGTTAGGAGGAACTGTTATGAAAGCTGCAGTCGTTCCCGCTGTCAGCAATCCGTGGCAGGTCAAAGACGTTCCGCAACCTCAACTCGGACCTAATCAGGTACTGGTGAAAATGCATGCGAGCGGCATCTGCTATACCGATGTGCATGAGACACTCGGACACATTCCAGGACCATTTCCACGAATCCTCGGCCACGAACCGGTCGGCGAGATTATTGCCTTGGCGCCCGACGTCACCACCCGCAAGGTGGGCGACCGCGTCGGCACCGCATGGATTCAATCCACGTGTGGACGCTGCGAATGGTGCCAGCGCGGCCGCAGGATGTTCTGTCCCCATTTGAAGAGCACAGGAATTGAGGCACAAGGCGGGCACGCCGAGTACATGCCGATGAATGCCGACGCCACCTATCTGATTCCCGACAAGGTTTCCTACGAGCAAGCAGCCCCGATCTTCTGCGCCGGTTACACGGTCTATAGCGGGCTCCGCTGGGCCGATCCCCAGCCGCACGAGCGCGTGGCCGTGCTCGGGATCGGTGGGCTTGGGCACCTTGCGGTGCAATACGCGAAAGCTGCGGGCTTCGAGACCATCGCGGTTTCGCACTCTCCCGATAAAGACAAGCTGATCCGCGATCTCGGCGCGGACGAAATTGTCCGCGACGGAAAGAGCCTTGCCACGGCGGGCGGCGCAGATGTGATCCTCAGCACTTCCAATTCGACCAAGGCAATGGTGGACAGTATTCAGGGACTGCGGCCGGACGGCCGGCTTATCACCATGGGTGCGGACGCAGAGCCCCTCACGATTTCTCTGATGGACCTTATCTCGAAGCGCATTCGTGTCATTGGCAGCCAGCAAAACGGCCCCGAATATCTGTTCGAAGCCCTAGATTTCGTAGCGCAAGGGAAAGTCAAAACGATAGTCGAGACGTACCCATTGGCCGAGGCTCCGAAGGCATACCAGCGTGTCGTGGAGGGCAAGGCCCGGTTCCGCGCCGTCCTCACAATGTAATCGGCGATACGGGCGGTCAAAACTTACAGACCACGTGCTCTAAAAGACCAATGCGTCCACGCGATAGCGCATCCCGGCCCGCACACATTAAATGGCTGCTCGGTTCTGACCCGGCCATCCGTTGGCAGGTCATGAGGGACCTTACCGGTGCAGCCCCCGACGCGATTGCAGCCGAGCGGTCGCGCGGCGCAACAGAACGATGGGGAGTACAACTTCTCGCTGAGCAATCAACGCCTGGCCAGTGGGGCGGCGGGCCGCAGTGGGACCTTATTACCCTCTACAGTCTCGTCGTCTTGAAGGACCTCGGTCTCGACCCCGCCAGCAAAGAGGCTCGCCGAATGATCAACCGCGTGGACAAGCGGCTCGTGTTTAAGCCGCTCAACAATCGGCGTTACCTCCATAGCGAAACGGAGCCCTGCATCAACGGTAGAATCCTCGGCATCGGTGCGTATTTTAAGGAACCGCTCTCCGAGTCCTGCGTCGGTACAGCAACGGAACGTGGTAGTTGTGACTTGGGCGTGCTCGCTATGGCTTGGGTCAGAAAGTTGGGTGCTACGTAACAGCAGATCTCGAAAGCAGAAAGTGGAGCAATGATGAAAACGGAATTGCTGAGATTCAACGGCGCTGCCGAGCGCGACCCAGCCATCGATGCGTGGATGAAAGAGCATGCAGGCGAATTGGGGGCCATCGCGCATCAGTGGTTTGAGTTGATGCGAAAATGCGGGGACGAAGTCCGGGAGCTTTTGCATGACGGCTGCCCGGTTGCATGTTTGGGAGATGCGCCCTTCGGCTACGTCAATGTGTTCACTTCTCACGTAAACGTAGGGTTCTTTCACGGCGCAGCGCTGCCGGATCCGGCCCGCTTATTGCAAGGCACCGGCAAGTTCATGCGCCATGTGACGCTGAGACCTAGAACGGACACAAACGCCGCAGCGCTAGGCAGGCTCATCGATGCGGCGTACTCGGATATAAAGGCGCGCGTCGAAAACGGTTAGCTCAGGGAATCTCACTGTGAGGGCGACGCGAATGTGAACCGTCAGATTAGTAAAGATAGATCGCATAAGGTCTGCTGGTCGTGGGCGGATCATCCGGAGCGCGCGCGTCCCCCCGCCCCCGGTTGCGGGAACCCGCGGGGGATGATAATTTTGATAATCCAGTGTTGGCTCGGCGCGGGGAGCACCGGCTAACGGATGCGAACGGCCGAAGCCGGGCTAAGCGACTGTCCCAGAATGAATTGCACGCGGCTTTGACCGCCCGGATCGGCGCGAGAGCAGGGGATTGCTTTCCTGACGCGAACGAGTTTCATCAGAAATGATGCCTGACCTTTCCTCTAAATCGGATAGCAGCGTCGTGAACCGTGTGTCTGACGTGACCTATTGGCGCGTCGAGGGCTCGCTGTTTGAAATCAGCGCCTTGCGTAGCGTCGGATTTTTCAACTGGAACAGCCAGAGCTTCCTGGAACGCTGGGTGCGCCGGGGAGGAATGCTGGGATTAGCCTTGCTTCGTCCGCCGTACTATCTGATCAGCCGGACCTTCGCAACGCGGGCGCTCCACAGTGTCCTGCGTGGCATCACGCGCGATCGCCTGGACCTGCTGGGCGAAGAATACTTTCAATACGAACTGAAACCACGCATGCGCCGCGAAGCCGTGGAAAAACTGGTGGAGGTGATTCGGAGCGGCGAGCGCGTCGTGCTCGTCGGGCAGATGCTCGAGCATATTCTGCGGCCGATGGCGGAGTTTTTTGCTACCGAGGGTTTCCTGGCCAACCGGTTGGAATTTCGTGACGGCGTGGCCACGGGGCGGTTGCAGAAGCCTGTGATCCGGCCGCGCGGACCGTTCGCTTGGCTCGCGAGCGGCTCAGTGGATGGGCGTATCTCCAAAGAAAAACTGCTCTGGCAATTGAACTGGGAAAAGCGGCCGGAGCTGCTGGATGCCGCGGTGTTGCCCGCACCCCGGCCCCGAATTCACGATGAGCCTCCCGTTCAGTTGGTCAGCAGCACTCCGCGCGTCGCCCATTTACCCGTTCGCGAAACCCTCGCCGGGAAACACTTGATGCTGATCGGGGTCACCGGATTCATCGGCAAAGTCTGGCTCGTGGACCTGCTCGAAAAGATTCCCGAAATCAGCAAGATCACCTTGCTGATTCGACGGAACCGCACGACTTCCGGCCAACGCCGGTTTGAGAAAATCGTTGAAGAATCTCCCGCCTTTGACGGATTGCACGAAATCCATGGCCAAAATCTGGCGGCATTCCTCAAAGAAAAAGTCGAAGTGGTGGAAGGCGACGTCAGCCTGCCCGGCCTGGGGCTCGAAGCGGATATGCAGACGCGATTGGCGCGCACACTGGACCTTATTGTGAGCAGCGCAGGTCTCACGGACTTCAATCCCGACCTCCGAGACGCCATTTCCTCCAACATCGATTCCACGATTCATCTGGTGGAGTACCAGCGCAAATGCGACCACGCGGCATTGATGCATCTCTCGACCTGTTACGTCGTTGGAATGCGCGACGGTCGCGTCACGGAGGAATTGCAGAACAACTACAATCCCGGCAATCATCCCGACTTCGATTCGGAAAAAGAAATTGCTTCTCTGCGGGAGATGGTGCACCGGATTGAAGAACGCTCCCAGAGCGCAGACGTTACCAAAGCTCTGCGGCGTCAGGCGCTGGGACGCAGCGGCGATGCATCCAAAGTCGTGCCCGACGAGCTCGATGGCGTTCTAATCCGTAATCGTGCGCGCTGGGTGCGAAATCGACTGGTTCGCGCGGGCATGAAGCGCGCCCACCACCTCGGCTGGCCCAACACCTATACATTCACGAAAAGCTTGGGTGAATCGATCCTGGCTCGGCAGAGCCGCGATTTGCCGATTGCCATCGTGCGGCCGTCGATTGTGGAGAGTTCGGAGCGCACTCCGTTCACGGGTTGGAACGAGGGCATCAATACTTCAGGGCCGCTGTCCTATCTTCTGGGCACAAATTTCCGGCAATTGCCTTCGAACGCGCGCAAGTGTCTGGACGTGATCCCCGTTGATATGGTGACCCGCGGGATGACCCTGATTGCCGCGGCACTCGTGCGCCGCCAGAATGCCCGGCTTTATCAACTGGCCACCTCCGCGATCAATCCGGTCAACATGGGCCGATCTATCGAACTTACGGGATTAGCGCATCGCAAGCATTATCGGGCACAGCAGGGCATAGAGCACTGGTTGAAGGTGAAATTGGAAACCATCCCCGTTTCCAAGTTGCGGTACGAGCGGCTTTCTATTCCCATGCAGAAAGCGGTTGTTTCGCGAATCAATAAGGTGGCCACGACCTTGCGCATCAGCAAGCCGCCACTGGCCAAAGCGGAGCGCGATTTGGGCCGCGCGGAAAAGCTGATCGATCTTTACGAGCCGTTCATCCTCCACAACCAGCATGTCTTCGAATGCGAGAATACCCGCTTGCTCTCCGCGGCACTGTCTGCGGACGAAAAGGAGCTCTTCGATTTTGCACCGGAAAAGATTGACTGGTGGGATTACTGGATTAACATCCACATACCGGCGCTGCGGCGTTGGTGCTACCCGCTGATGGAGGGCCGACCGCTGGAGGCGAGAGAAGCACGCGTTCTGGATTGGTCCGTGCCTTCGGAGGGCGCTTCCGCGGCGACTCACTAGTCGACGGCGCAACGCAATTTCCTATGGCCATTTTCCTTACCGGCTCGACAGGCTACCTGGGCAGCTACCTGGTGGCGGGTCTTTTTACAGGGTATCAAGACCGCTTGAATCTGCTGGTGCGCGCAAAAACGGAGCAGTACGCGCGCGAACGGCTGTGGCAATCGCTGCAACTCCATTTGGAGTTTCCGGAATTTCTGGCCTACGTGAATGACCGCGTGCGTATTTTCCGCGGCGACTTGACGGGAGAGCGATTCGGACTGAGCGATGAGGAATACCACGCGCTCGTGGATACCACCGACTCGATCCTGCACTGTGCCGCCTCTCTGAATCGCAAATCCGAGAAGCAATGCCTCAACGTAAATTTGCGCGGCTCGCTGGAAGTGATTCAACTCGCGCGGCGCGCGCAAAACCGCCAGGGCCTGCGCCGCTATTCGCATGTGTCGACAGTCGCGGTGGCGGGCAAGCGGCAGAATGAAGTGGTCACCGAGGATCAGGCTATCGACTGGTCGCGCTCCGATTACGATCCCTATGCGCGCACGAAGAAATTCTGCGAACACATGGTCCACCAGCTGCTCCCGGATGTGCCTCACACGATTTTCCGGCCCGCCATTGTGATGGGAGACAGCCGCCGCCCGGAGACTACTCAGTTCGATATGGTTCAGGCTTTTGACATGCTCGCTCGCTTGCCGGTTCTGCCCTTGCGTCCCGATGACAAAATTGACATCGTGCCTGCGAATTACGTTGGCGGCGCCATCGTCAAAATTCACCAAATGGAAAAACCGAACCACGGGATTTATCATCTTTCTTCCGGGACAGGTTCGCAAACGTATAGGGAATTGACGGACGCGCTGGCTGCGGCAGGCGGCTGGAGCAAACCCAGTTACCAGCCCTGGCTCGGCAGGCCGTTTTCGAAAACAGTGAACTGGTTGGCATTTAAAGGCGGAGCGGTAGGCTACGGCGCATCGTTGCTGAAAGTTTTTTGGCCGTACCTCGATTGGAATACCGTGTTCGATAATTCGCGTGTAGCTCAGGAAATGGGCAAGCCGCCGGCGGAATTTTCCAGCTACGCCTATCCTTTGCTGCAATTCGGCCGCGCTAACAAATTCAAGTATCCGGTGAAGCCCTGGCCAGCGGTCGCGACCGGTCGAATTGAGAAGAGCGCGGGGAGTGCCGTAGCATGACCGATTTTTTCCTGGTGATGTGGGTGAGCACGCTGATCGAGTTGCGTCGCTTAGGCTGGGTGTTTGGACTCGGTAAGCGTTGGACGCCCGGGGAAAAGTTAAAACTCCTGTTTGCCGGATACAACGGAACGCGCAATACCGGCAGCGACGTCCGCGTTCAGGAAATGATTCGGCAGATCCGGCATGTGCTGGGCGCGCAGAATATCGAGTTCAGCGTGATGACCCAGAATTTCGGGATGACCAAAGGCTATTTTGAGGGTACCAGGCAGGTGCACCTCCCCGACGTTTATCCACCGTTTCTATGGCGCGAGGTGCACGCCAATCATGGCGTGATTGCCTGCGAAGGCTCGATGTTCAAGAGCAAATTCGCGAACGCCTTGACGACCATGATGATCGGTTCGCTGGGGCTGGCCTCCGCGGAAAATAAATTGTCCGTTGCTTACGGCGGCGACGCCGGTCACATGCATGATCTGATTCAGTGGATGTGCGCGCGCTACACCAATGAATCGCTGGTGATCACGCGAAGCCTGGAATCACAGCAGTTGCTGGGAGGTTTGGGAGTTCCGAACGAATTGGGTGCGGATACGGCGTGGACCTTTGAGCCGCATCCTCCTGAATATGGAAGGAAAGTCCTGCGTGCTGCGGGGTGGGACGAGAAGACTCCGATACTCGCGCTGTGTCCGATTCATCCTTTCGTGTGGCCCGTCAGCGCCTCCATTGCAAAATATATGGCGCGCGCGACCACCGGGGCCTTCAAGGACAGCCAATACCGCACCGTCTATTTTTTCGAATCCGGCGCGGAGGTGGACCGCAAGTTTCAGCACTACGTCGAAGGCTACACGCAAGCGGCCAAAGCCTTTGTCCAGAGGCATCGCGTGTTTCCGATTCTGGTAGCGATGGAGCGCCTGGACGCCGTGGCCTGTCGGGCAATCGAAAAAGAAATGCCGCGTACGCCGGTGATTACCTCAGACGATTACGACATGTTCCAACTGGTCTCGATTTTGCGTGCGTGTACCTATCTGGTTTCGTCGCGCTATCACGGGATTGTTACCTCCATGCCCGCGGGCGTGGTGTCCGCTGGCGTCACCATGGACGAACGAATCCGCAATCTGATGCGCGAGCGCGGCCACCAGCATTTACTGCTCACCGTGGAGGACCCCGATCTCGGCCCAAAGCTGCTGGAAGTGATGGAACGATTGGTGGTGGAGGCAGACGCTATCCGCGAGAATATCGGCCGGACAGTCGTCAGCAATTTGAAAGGAATGGCGCGCATGGCCGCGTTCCTCGAGGAGGAAGTCCGGAAAACCTACCCGGAATTTCCGTTGCGCAAGGGCGTGTTGAGCTGGGAAGACAATTTGCCTGCCCTGCCCAAGGACCTGGCGGATCTGGTGGAACAATACGACATGTCGGCCACGGCAGTGGCGGCGGGGCGCTGAGGCAGCATGGGAAATTTCCTTGAAAACCTGTTCGACCAATTAAATCGGGTCGCCAACCGCGTTGTCCTGCGCGAAATTCACGGCGAACAATTTACCAGCGTAACCGGTCGCGAATTGCTGGGCCAGGTGGGACGCGCGCGCGCTTTTCTCCGCGAGATCGGGCTGCGGCCTGGCGAGCGATGCGCCATTCTCGGTGCCAACTCGATCCAGTGGATTGTCCTGGATTTGGCACTGATGGCCGAAGGGGTCATTGTTGTCCCTCTTTACTCGCGGCAAGCGCCTTCCGACCTCGTGGGAATGATGAAGGATTGCAGCCCGCGATTTCTCTTCGTAAGAGAAGCGGACCTCGGAGAAAGTGTCGCGAGAGTCTGGCCCGAAGCACCGCCACGAATCACGTTCGCCGAAGCGATAACAAAGGTACCTTCGGGCGAGAGCCTCACAGGTCCGCCCAATCCGCGCGCGAACGACGACCTTGTCACGATCATTTACACTTCCGGAACTTCGGGTGAACCAAAAGGAGTTTGCCTGAATACCTCGAATTTAAATCACATCGTGGGCTGCACCACGGGCTGGATGGACCGGCTGGACTGGGAAAGCAGCGAGCCAATCCAGGTTTTTCAATACTTGCCTTTTAACTTCGCTGCTTCCTGGATTGTGATGCTGTCCTGTATCTCCAAGGAAACCGTGCTGACCTTGTCCACGGACCTGAACAAGCTCGCGGACGAGATTCGGCTCTCCGGTCCAAACTATTTTTTCAACGTGCCGACGCTGCTCGAGCGTGTGCGCCGCGGTGTGGAGGAGGCGCTTTCCAAGCGCGGCGCTGGGATTCCGCGGATTTATCGCAACGCTGTCGAAGCCTGGCGCAGGCAGCATGGGGGACAAAGAGGTGGCCGCCTCTCGCTGTTTTTGGCGCGTCTATTCATCTTCAACAAGATTCGCGCCCGCTTCGGGGGCAACCTTCGCGGACTAGTTTGCGGCTCGGCGCCACTTGCCCCGGAAACCCAGGATTTTTTTGCCATGCTGAGCATTCCCATCTGGCAGGTCTACGGTCTCACGGAAACTTGCGGCATCTGCACCATGGACGACCCGCGCTTGGCCAGCGAATCCGGCCGCGTTGGGCAAGCAATTCCCGGCATAGACCTGATGGTTGGCGAGAATGACGAAATTGTCGTGCGAGGCCCCAATGTTTTCCCGGGTTACTGGAATCGGCCCCAGGAGACTGCCCGTGCCCTACAAGGCGGTGTGTTTCACACCGGCGATCAGGGCGAAGTAAATTCAAAGGGGAATTGGCGCATCAGTGGACGCATCAAGAATCTCATCATCCTGAATTCCGGCCACAACATTGCGCCCGAACCCATAGAAGAAAAAATTGCCCAGCACGTGGTAAACGTGCAGCAAGTAGTTGTCGTAGGCAACGGGCGCGGCTATCTCTGCGCATTGGTTGCCGGTGCCGTGGAAGCAGACGCGGTGCAGGCGGCGCTGGATTGCGTGAACATGGACTTGCCCCACTACCGGCAAGTTCGCAATTTTGCGATTTTCAATGATGCATTTACTCCCGAAAGCGGCTTGCTTACCGCCAACGGAAAATTGCGGCGGGATGCCATCAACGCGCGTTTTCGCGACGAAATTGAACAAATGTACAAAAAACAGGCGGCTGCCGCCGGCGGGAACGCAGGATGAAGGAATTTCGCGGGAAGGCGCTGCACTGGGAATGGCGAGACGGCGTCGTGGAATTGACGCTGGACAGGGAACCACTGAACGAGATTGGCATGGTGATGCTCGCGGATCTGGAAACATTTGCGGGTGCCATCCGCGCGCTTGCACCGGTCACCAGCGCTTGCATTATCACCAGCGCGCGCCCTGGCGGCTTTTGCGCTGGAGCGGATCTGAAGGAGTTATATCACGGCGCACTGCCACTGCCTGCAAAGAAGCGCGCGGCGGGAGTGCGCGCCTTTCTCAAGCGTAATCACAGAGTGTTCAATGCCATTGATGAAGCCCCGTTTGTCACCTTTGCGGCAGTGCATGGCGTGTGCATGGGGGGCGGATTGGAGTTGGCGTTGCTCTGCGATCAGATCGTTGCTGACAAAATGGCGCGCTTCGGCTTTCCGGAGCTGCGGCTTGGCTTGATTCCCGGATTCGGGGGCATTCCACGGCTGCGCCGGGATGTGGGGAACAGTTTCATTCGCGATCTGCTCTTTACCGGACGAACGGTAAAAGCGGAGAGCGCGCAACAAGCGGGACTGGTTTCGCATCTTGCCGGCGAAGGCTACGCGCTGCACGTCGCCCGCTCCATGGCGCAACAAGTCACCAAATTTGACGCGGAAACTCGAGCCGCTGCGAAGAAATTCGTCAAGCCAATTCCGCACGCGGAGCTCAACAAGGAAATCGAATTGTTCTGCAAGCTTTTTAGCCGTCCCGTTGTGATGGAAAGCTTGCGTCGCTTTGTGGAGACGGACGATCCGATGAAGCATTTGCCAGTGGCGGCACGAAGCAAATAGCTTGGCGTTATTGGAAATGTGGGGAGAAATACATGCGCAAGTTGGCATTGCAACGTTGCTCCGGCTGTTTCGCCGTTCTGTTGGTTTCCTTTGCCTTGCTTTCGTGCGCTAAACCGCCGTCGGCTTCTGATTCCTCCTCGTTCGATCTTGACGGAACCGCTCACATCACGCGCGTCATTCCCATGCCTTCCACAATCAGTCCGGAGGCGCAAAAGTGGCTGGATTCTCTCGCTCACGAAAAATATGGTCCTCAGACGCTGGCCGAGCGGCGTGCCGGCACGAACAAGTGGCGCGCGGAAGATTCCGCAGAAGCGCGAAAGCGTTTCCCTGTGAACATCGAGGAAAAAATCATCGCTGGAGTTCGCACGGACGTCATAACTCCCCTCGAGACCCCGGCCGCCCACCGCGAGTGCGTATTGATCAATCTTCACGGCGGTGGATTCAATTCCGATTCTGGATCGCTGATCGAAGGCGTTCCCATTGCCCATCTTGCCAAGATGCAAGTCGTGTCCGTGTACTACCGCCTGGCGCCAGAGAATCCTTTTCCTGCCGCGGTCGACGACGTCGTCGCTGTCTACAAGGAATTGCTCAAGGATCATAAGGCCCAGAAGATCGGCATCTTCGGAACGTCCGCAGGCGGAATTTTGACCGCGGAGGTCGCCGTGAAGCTGAAGCAATCGGGCCTCCCTCTCCCTGCCGCCCTTGGATTATTTTCCATTCTTGCGGATTTCAGCCGCCCCGCGGATACCCAGAATCTTTTCGCATTGAACGGACTGCCCGGCGACCTCTCCCCGCTAGACCCAAATAAGCCAATGACGCAGGAATATGCGCCTGGGACGGATCCGCGCGACCCCGTATTGTCTCCCATGTATGCCGACTTGCACGGCATGCCGCCAACATTATTGGTGACCAGCACCCGCGATATTCTCCTCAGCAACACCTCTATTTTTCATCGCGCCTTACTCCACGAGGGAAATGATGCGCAACTCGTAGTCTATGAGGCGTTGCCCCATGCCTTCTGGTACCACTTTCAATTGCCGGAGACACGCGAAGCATTAGAGGTAATGGCCAGGTTTTTTGAAGAAAAGGTCGGTCACTAGACCTTACACCGTTTGTTAAAAACCAACGCCATCTGGCGGAGAATTTTCCTTCCCGCCAAGGGCAGTGATAAATTTAAGGACTATGCGAAGCTTAGATCAGACCACCCGGGAAATTCTGGAACTGGCGACCACGCATTTCAAGGCTGCGCCTGGTTCGCTGAAGGCGGAAGACGATTTCTACAAAAAATTAGGAATCGACAGCCTCCAGGCTTTGGAACTGCTGTCGCGGCTGGAGAATCACTTTCATATCGAATTGCCAGACTACGAAGTGCAAGGCGTGAGCGACTTCAAGACCCTCGCGGAACGCGTGCAAGCCCGCCTGTAATGCTGGATCTTTCCAAATACTCATCGATCGGGGAGGCCGTGCGCGACGCCCTGGACACTTGGCCGGGCGAAATGTGTCTCTACGAATCAGACCGCGGTGAGGAAAAGCAGCGCATCACCTACCGCGAGTTTAAAGAGCGGGCCCTCCCGCTGGCCAAGTGGCTGCAGGATTCGGGATTCCGCCCCGGCGATCGCGCCTCGATCATCATGACGAATCAGTCGAAGTGGCTGATTTCCGCCTACGCCATTTTCTTCTGCGGCGGAACGCTCGTGCCGCTCGATTACAAGCTGAAACCCGAAGAACAATGGACGCTGCTGAAACACTCGGGCGCGAGCATGCTGATCACCGAGTATCCGATCTGGCGCCAATTAAGCACCTCGCCAGGCCGGGCGGAAGCCGTCGCGGTGAAGACCGTGCTGGTAACGGAGGCTCCTGCGAATTCGGATTTGGCGCCAGCGACGTCTTGGGGATCTGCCAGTGGAACGGGTCAGCCAACCTTCGTCCCGCGAAAGCGCGACGATCTGGCGTGCATCGTTTATTCGTCAGGCACTGGCGGAAACCCCAAAGGCTGCATGATGACGCATGGAAACTACCTGGAACAGTGCGTCGCGCTCACCTCCCTCTACCCATTTTGGCCGGGAGTAAAGTATCTAAGCATTCTGCCGACAAACCATGCGATTGACTTCATGGTTGGATTCTTCGGCCCGTTCACTTGTGGCGCTGCCGTTGTGCATCTCCGGACGCTGCGTCCGGAGTACGTGCGCGAAGCGTTCCCGAAATATCAGATCACGTATGTAAGCTTGGTGCCATTGGTACTGAAGAATCTTCAGAAGGGTTTACAAGCTCGGTTTGACGAGCTACCGCCTGCGAAAAGACGCCTCTTCGAGGGTCTGCGAACGATTAACAAAGCCCTGACCAAAAATCGCCCCCTATTGCCGCTCAGCAGGCTACTTCTCAAGCAAGTTCATGCGGCGTTTGGTGGGAAGTTGGAAGCTCTCATCGTGGGAGGAGCGTTCACGGAGCCTCAGACACTGCAGTTCTTCTACGACCTGGGCATCCCGGTAGCCAATGGCTATGGCCTGACGGAAGCGGGCACAGCCGTGACCGTGAATGATCTTCGCCCATTTCGCGCAGACACGGTGGGCAAGCCGCTCCCCGGGATGGAAGTGCGCATCCTGAATCCGGATGCGGATGGAATCGGCCAGGTCAGCGTGCGCAGCAAGACCGTGATGGCCGGCTATTTGAATGAGCCCGAACTCACTGCGCAAACCATCGTAGATGGTTGGCTGATGACCGGTGACATGGGCCGCTTTGATGCCACAGGTCATCTGCAACTCTTCGGCCGCAAGAAAAACATGATCGTGACCGAGGAAGGGAAAAACGTTTACGCCGAAGACGTCGAACAGGCATTCGAAGGGCTACCCGTCAGGGAATACTGCGTGTTTGCGGCGAATTATATCTGGCCGAGCCGCTCGATGGTGGGGGAACGATTGATCCTCGTGATTCACCTGGAACCCGGGCAAGCCTTCACCGAGGAACTGCGCAAGGAAATCTCCGCGCGCAACAGCCGCCTTATCAATTACAAGCGCATTCACGGCTTCGTGCTTTACAATGACGACTTTCCTTTAACGGCGTCGCTGAAAATCATTCGCGTGGCCCTGGCGGAGCGATTGGGAAAGCTGAACCGCGAGCGGGCGGTCTTGCCGGTTTAGCAAAGCAACGATTCATCTTGAAACAGGATAGAATTTCGACATCGGAATCTTTGTGACCGAAAAGTTTATTGCCATTGTGAATCCTGCGGCGGGTGGCGGGCGCTCGGCAAAACTTGCCGGAAGCGAACTTGCTCGGCTCAGAGAGCGTGGGCTGCGCGTCGACGTGATTGCTTCGACTGGACCGGGCCACGCTTCGGAACTCGCTCGCGAGGCCTACGAGCAGGGATACCGCAAATTTCTGGCCGTCGGAGGAGATGGGACCGCCCACGAGATCATTAATGGTATTTTTTCACGCGGGCGATCCACACAACGAGTTGAACTGGGATTTCTCCCTCTCGGCACGGGAAATTCCTTCTTGCGCGACTTCACCAACAATGGCGCGGAGTCGTCACTGGACGCCCTCGAGAACGGCAGCAAGCGACGCGTCGATCTTCTCCGCCTGCACCATTCTTCCGGGATCATTTACTCTTTCAATCTTCTTAGCCTGGGATTTACCGCGGATGTCGGTGCCATGACCAACCGCGTCTTCAAATCCTTCGGACACTTGGGGTATCTCCTGGGCGTTTTGGTCAAAGTGGTTCAGCTCAATCGCCGTGGATTCAAAATGCGTTGCGATGATGACCGGGAGTGGGACGAGCGTCGCTGCCTGTTTTTGACTTTCAATAACAGCAAGTACACCGGCGGCACCATGTTGATCGCCCCCAATGCGGATCCGAGCGACGGCCTGATCGAATATGTGCGCTGGGGGCCCATCGGGAGGTGGGGGTTGATCCGCATGTTGCCGCGCTTGTATGACGGAACGCACATCGAACATCCCTTGGCCTCCCGCCGCTCCGTTAGACGGGTGGAGTTCGATTTGGACGCACCCGTGGATGTCATGGTGGACGGAGAAATTGTCACCGTGCAGTGCCAGATATTGGAAATCCTGCCGGGCGCCATGGACGTTTACATATGAAGCGGCTCTGGGTGGTAATTCGCAGTATGTTTCTTTGGATAACTAGTTGGCTGCATTTTCTGATTGTTGTGCCGATTCTCATTGCCCTGGCGGTAGTGTTGGATCCGCGCAAACATGATTGGCTGCAGCGAGGTTTGTGCCGGAGGATTGCGTTTTTTTCCGGCGCAAAGGTGATCGCGAAGAAATCGCCTGGGTTCGATGAGAAGCGGACGTCCATTTTTATGGTCAATCACGTCAATTTGCTCGACCCGTTCATGCTGTACTGCGCAATCCCTCAACTGGTGCGTGGTTGGGAACTGGAGTCGCACTTCAAGATTCCCATCTATGGTTGGTTGATGAAGCGGTTCGGCAACGTGCCGGTTCCCGATGTGCGCAGCCCTAAGGATTTGAAGCGTTTATGGCGGCTGACGCAAGAAGCCATCAACAGTGGCGTCAGCCTCATCATTTTTCCAGAGGCCAAGCGTACACGCGACGGTCATCTGAACGGGTTCGAGGAGGGTGGATTCCGCCTGGCGCAACAATTGGAAGTCCCTCTTGTGCCGGTAAGCCTCGTAGGTTCATTTCATCACCTGCGAACAGAGGATTGGATCCTCCGGCCGGCGACGATCACCATCTTTTTGCACGACACCATCGAAACCAAGGGCATGCGCAAGGAAGACGTTCCATCTTTAAAAGCGCGTGTAAAGCAAATCATTGAAGAGCCGGTAGAAGCGTGGTTGAGAGGGGCTGCGAACAAGGCCGGAACGGCGCAGTCCGAGCCGGCCGTGGAAGATTAATCTCCATCTTCAGGAACTGGGTTTCAGATTCGGGAGAATGCGGCCAGCCTTGGTTTCCTGCCAGGTATAAAAAATGCGGTGGATCACCGTGATCGTGGAAATGATGGCGATCACCCAAAGCACCTGGGCCATCCGATTGAACATGCCACCAATAATCAACAGCACCAGGCGCTCGGGACGCTCCATAAAACCCACTTTGCACAAAGGTATCAGCGATTCCGCGCGCGCCCGTGCATAGCTGACCATTACCGATCCCGCCGTCGCCACTGCGGCAAGCACCACGTACGGAGTGCGACCGCTCACCGAGTAGTACACCAGCAAGCCCATGTACAGCGCCATGTCGGCGTAGCGGTCCAGCGTCGAATCGTAGAACGCGCCGAAGGCGGTTACGCGATTTTGACGCCGCGCCACTTGCCCATCCAGCATGTCCAGGAACCCTGCAATGAAGATGATGATCGCGCCTGCCCGGAAATTCCCCACCGCGAAGTTGGCTGCCGCCCCGAAATTGACCAGCAGACCCAAAAACGTAAGCAGATTTGGGTTGATCCCCGTCGCCGCAAGTGCCGTCACGATGCGGTCAATCATCCATTTCGCACCCGTGCCGATTGCGCCAGTGAGAGTTCCCATTGTCTATGCCAATTTGTGATCATACTGCAGCACAGCATCCTAGGCCAAATGTCTGGAGAGAATTTTCCGAGCTCCGACTTGACGATGACGCGAACAGACCGTAGATTGCTAGGACACTAAGGATTTCATGAAAACTCACCAACCGGCACGTAGAGACTTTCTTTTGCAGACCAGCGCGATCGTAGGAGCGGCATGGATGAGCGCACAATGGCCCGCTGTCGTTGCCGCTGCCCAGCACGCCCACGCGGCAGCCAATTCAGAAACTCCTCCCAAATTTGAAGTATTGACCCCGGAGCAAGCGCGGCAAGTGCAAGCCGTTGCATCCCAGATCATCCCTACGGATGATTTGCCCGGCGCGCGCGAAGCCGGCGTCGTCTATTTCATTGACCGAGCTCTCAAGACATTTGCGAGCGATTCCTTGCAGACCTACCGAGAGGGACTTGCGCATTTAAATCAGCTCACAGCCCTAAAGTATCTGGGAATTAGGAGTTTTGCGGATGCCACCCCCGAGCAGCAGGAAATCGTGATGACTGAACTGGTCGCGGAACCCCCCAAGGGTGAAAGTCACCGAACAATTGGACCCGGCGATTCCGACGATTTTTTCCAGACCATTCGGGTGCACACCGTTTTTGGATTCCTGGCGGATCCGTCCGCCGGAGGGAATCGCGAATATGCGGGCTGGAAGGTGGTCGAGCGCGATCCGGCCCACACATTTTCCCCTCCGTTTGGCTATTACGATAAGGACTATCCAGGCTGGCAGGCGTCTTCGCCGGAAACGGAAAAGAAATGACCCAGGCCAAGGTCGTCTACAAGCCCTCCGACGAAGTGGATTTTGTGATTGTGGGTTCCGGCGCAGCGGGAGGTGTGCTCGCCAAAGAACTTTCCAGCAATGGTTTTCGCATCGTCGTTCTCGAGCAGGGCCCTTATCTGACGGCCGCCGACTTCTCTCATAACGAAATTGATGTGTTTATTCGCCACCAGTTGACCAACAATCCCAAGTTACAGCCGGTCACGTTCCGCAAAACTACGCAAGATAAGGCTAAAGTTCAGCCGAGCATCATGTACGGCCGCTGTGTCGGCGGCAGCAGCGTGCATTTCACCGCAAATTTCTGGCGGTTTCACGAAATCGATTTTGTCGAACGCAGCAAGCTGGGAGAGATTCCCGGCGCGAATTTTGTCGATTGGCCGATAACCTACAACGACCTGGAGCCGTATTACACCAAGGTCGAATGGGAAGTGGGAGTATCCGGTTTGGCCGGAGCCAGTCCGTTTGATCCTCCGCGGTCGAAACCCTATCCCATGCCGCCATTGCCGGTGAAAGGCTCCGGAGTGGTTTTCGAGCGCGCCGCACGGAAACTCGGCTATCACCCCTTCCCCGCGCCGATGGCCATTCTCTCGCAGTCGCGGCCCGGGCGCAGCGCGTGCATCAATTGCGGTTTCTGTCTGGGTTTCGGTTGTGAAGTCGGCGCGAAATCCACGTCTCTTTCCGCGATGATTCCCGTTGCGGAAGCCACAGGTCGTTGTGAGATTCGTCCTAATTGTTACGTGCACCGCATCGACACAAACAAGAATGGGCGCACCACTGGCGTCATTTATTTCGATGCCAAGCGCAACGCTTATCTGCAGAAGGCCAAAGCAGTGGTCCTCTGCGCGAACGGCGCAGAAACGCCCCGGCTTCTTTTGCTTTCGGCCTCCTCCCAATTTCCCGACGGATTGGCCAATTCCAGCGGCGTCGTGGGAAAGAACCTCATGCCCAACAGCGCCGCGATTGCCTACGGCGTGTTTGACGAACCCTTGAACGACTATAAGGGATTCGCCGTCAGCCGCGTTTTCCATGATTTTTACGAACTGGACCACAACCAAGTTGGCTTCTATGGAGGAGGTGGTCTGGACGCGCGTTTCGACTTCACTCCGGCTGGATTTGCGCTCAGCGCCCTGCCTCCCGGCACTCGGAAATGGGGCAAGGAATTCAAGAACGCATTGCACCAGAATTTCACGCGCACGTTTGAGATTTTCTGTCACGGCACCTCTCTCCCTGTGGAGTCCAACAGCTTCTCTCTCGACCCGAATGTAAAGGATGCCTGGGGACTGCCGGCTTTGCGCATGACCTACCGGGACCATCCCAATGATCTGAAAATGATGGAGTGGATGAAGGACCGCGCGATGGAGATCCTGGATGCGGCGGGAGCGAAGACGAAGTGGCATGCACCGATCGAGGAGCAGCAATTTGCCGTGCACCTACTGGGCACCTGCCGCATGGGCAACGATCCCAAGACGTCGGTGATCAATACCGATCATCGTACTCACGACGTTCCCAATCTTTTTTTGTGCGACGGCAGCAGCTTGGTCACCTCCGGCCGCGGGCAGCCGACCATGACGATTCAAGCTCTGGCGTTTCGCGCCGCCGATCGTATCACCGCCCTGGCCAAGCGCGGGGAAATCACAAGTTAATTTCTGAAAAGACGTTCGCTCAATAACAACGCAGTCCTGCTAAAACGTGGAGAATAAAATGAGGAATCCTGCGACAAGGAGTTGGCTGTTCGTAGTTGCGTTGATCAGTTCATTATCGATTTGCTTTTGGGGCGCAAGAATAATGGCACAAGCGCCGGCCAAGCCCCCTGCCGAGGCTCCGAAGACTGCCGAGCAACAATTCAAAAACATTCAGGTGTTGAAGGACATCCCCGCCGAGCAGTTGATTCCCACCATGCAATTCATCGCCGCATCACTGGGCGTCGAGTGCGAATTCTGTCACGTCGAACACGAAATGCAGAAGGACGACAAGAAGGAAAAACAGACGGCGCGAAAGATGATTGCAATGGAACTCGCCATCAATAAGGGTCAGTTCGATAACCAGATCGAAGTCACCTGCTACACCTGCCATCGCGGGTCTGCTCATCCGGTGGCCACGCCTATTCTTACCGTTGATACCGCAAAGCCCGCGCCGCACGTCCACGATGAGGCCGCCGAAGCTCACGCCAACCTGCCCACCGCTGATCAGATCCTCGACAAATATCTCGCCGCAGTCGGAGGCGCCGACGCACTCAGGAAGATCAAATCTCGCGTTCAAAAGGGCACTCTGGATGCGGGGGGAATGCAATTTCCCATCGAAGTGTATTCGGAAGCGCCGGACAAGCGCGTTTCTATCTCTCATCCCCAGGGCGGCTCAAGCGTCTCCGCGTTCAATGGCGAGGTGGGCTGGCTCAGCATCCGGAACGGCGTTCACATGATGACCGCAGCCGAACGCGAGGCCGCGCGCATTGACGCGGAACTCTATTTCCCGGCCCGCGTGCGCGAACTGTACAAGGATTTTCGCGTTAGACCCGGCGAAGAGATCAACGGCCGTGCGACTTATCTGGTTATGGCTAAGGACCCGAACCGCCCTTCCCTGCAACTTTACTTCGACCAGGAATCCGACTTGCTTCTCAGGCTACTGCGTTTCGCACAAACTCCCTTGGGCCAAAATCCAACGCAGATTGATTACGCCGATTATCGAGAAACCGCCGGCGTGAAGATTCCGTACCGCTGGACGCTCACCCGTCCGAATGGCAGCTTTACCATCAAGGTCGATCAGGTGGAACAAAACGTCCCTATCGACGAAAAACTGTTTGTTCCGCCAAGCGAGGCCCCGGGAAAGTAACGCTCTGCGTCTGACGCCGGCTCAAAATGAAAAAGAGGGCCACGCCACAACCGCGACCTTCTTCTCCCATCAACGCGAATCTTTTCTTAGAAATTGAACACAAGACCACCGGTTAGACTGGCCCGGTTTAGATAATGCGAAACACTCGCGTAGTAGCATCCGAAGTAGCAATACAGTTCGTTCGACGAACTCCCATAGGTGGGCAGGTAGCGAATATCACCTCGCAGACCAACATGCCGGCTCAAATAATATTTCACCCCGCCTCCCAAGCTATAGGAGAACTCAGTGCGGTTTGGCGTGCCACCCCCGTTCTCGTCATGCGTGAAGCCGAGGCTCGCGGCTACATAAGGCCGAAGCTTTACCGCGCTGTTGCGGAACATGTACAGCCCGCCAAATTGGTACTGGTCGATGACCGAGTGGTACGCGCTCATGTAGGAATTTGTGAGGATATCGTGCGCGCTATACGATGTGTTGTTGCGATTCCACATGAACTCCGGCTGGAAATTTTCGCTCAGGCTGTAGTCCAGGAAAGTGCCGAACGCGACGGAATCGTTCACGCGGAGACGGTCAATCGCAGCCGACGACCCACCGGGGCCGGACGTTGCGTTTACGGGATAAGACGCGCTGGTTTCATAGCCAACGAAGGGGTCGACTTCGAACTTTCCTTGCGCATGAGCAGAGATTGCTGCGAGCAGGAACAACGCAGGTGCTACAAACCATACTCTACGGATCTTCATCGATCTGATTCTCCTTTTGGACCACTCACTCTGGATTGCACTGCGGCCATGAGCCCAACGCCCAACAGGAGGATCGAACAGGTGATCCCTTGGCAGGCGCGTTCGAGGTGGGTCCGGCCGGGATGACTGCAGTATGGCAGCGAGCTTCGATCGCGCTCCTCGATGGAAACCCGGATGCGGCCGAAAAGTTTCCCCTAAAACTGCCAATTACGTGTCGGTCCCCACGGATTAGATGAACCGTTGTGAGCGCCAGTTGTTTACGGGAATCTCTTGTAATACATTGAAAATAAATAGATTAGTTGGCTCGCACGTGCCCACAATGGACAGCACT
Organism: Candidatus Acidiferrales bacterium; assembly: GCA_963709675.1. Classification (GTDB taxonomy): domain Bacteria; phylum Acidobacteriota; class Terriglobia; order Acidiferrales; family UBA7541; genus Acidiferrum. The sequence continues at coordinate 296,636 of CAVPWW010000004.1, read as the reverse complement.
TAGTCCCTATCGGAATGCAGGCACGTTTGAGGCCGCGAACAAAGACGGCTTGAGTCCTAATTCCATTCAATTCTGTGCGCTCGATTTAGTGTTGGAAGGAAATCAGTTTCACAATAGTTTCCTGCCCGCGAATGTGCAACAGCATTCGATCGCACTCCAGGGCGTATTCATGCGCACTCTTGCACAGTACGCTTTCTCGCCGGATAAAAATATGTCGGCCAGCGAAGCAATTAGGCGGGAAATTTTTCGAGCCTCACCCGGCAATAAGGGCTGGACACGTGCGCAGGACCAAGCTGTCTTAAAGAGGCTGCAATTCCCCAAGGATCGTGGGAATCAGCTCAGAGACCGTAGGATGAATGTGCATGGCCCTTTTCAACACCGTGTAGGGGGCACGCGCATACATTATGTCCAGGACGCAGTGGATCGCCTCATCCCCGCCTGTCCCGAGAATGGTTGCTCCCAGGATCTCTTTTGAATCCGCATCCACTAGCACATTCATGAATCCTTGGCTTTCGCCCTTCTCCACGGCCCGGCCGACACGCGTCATAGGCCGTGAGCCCTTCAGCACACGCCTGCCGGATCCTCGGGCGTCACGCTCCGTCATGCCTGCGCGCCCTAGGGGCGGATCAATGTAGAGGTTATACGCGGTGATACGGTCGGTGACGCTTCGCGGCTCGTGATCCAGCAGGTTGGCCGCAACGATCTCAAAATCATTGTAAGAAGTGTGCGTAAATCCTCCGTGTCCGTTGCAGTCGCCGAGCGCCCAGATGCCCGGAGCGTTGGTACGCAGTTGATTGTCCACAAGAATGTATCCTTGGTCATCACGTGCTACTCCGCACCTTTCCAGACCCAGGTCATCGGTATTCGGTGTGCGCCCCATCGCCAGCAATAGGTGCGAACCGCTCACCTCGGGCATACTTTCCGTGCAATCCATGCGCACGCCGACTTCTCCATCCCCGAGTTTCGTCAATTCGATGCACGTCGCGTTGAGCCGTACCTGAACGCCCTCGCGCTCGAGGATGGCCTGCACTTCAGCGGATACGTCTTCGTCTTCATGAGCAATCAGACGCGATGATTTTTCTATAATCGTTACCTCGCTGCCAAACCGCCGGAAAATCTGACCGAATTCCAGGCCTACGTAGCCGCCGCCGACAATAATGAGATGTCGCGGCAGGACGTCGAGGTCCAACAATGTGGAATTGGTTAGATACGGCGTGATCGCTACTCCGGGCAAGGACGGTATGGCTGCGCGTCCTCCCACGTTAATGAAAATCTGCGGCGCCGTCAGTAACTCCTCGCCGACTATAACTTCCTCCGGCGATTCAAATCGGGCGTGCCCATGATAGACAGTGCAGTTCGGCGTGTTCTTGAGCCACGACTCCAAGCCGCTTCGGGATTTCCCGGTGATTTCATCCTTGCGTGTTTTGACTCGCTTCATGTCAATGCCTACTGGCCCGTCCACTAGGACACCGAAGTCCGCCGCGCGGCGTACCATATGCGCGTTGTAAGCGGAGGCAACCAGCGTCTTTGTTGGGATGCAGCCTGTGTTCACACACGTTCCGCCGAAGCGGTGCCGCTCGATTATGGCCACCCGTTGTCCAGCAGCAGCCATCCGGACAGCCAGGAAGGGTCCTGACTGCCCGCACCCAATGACGATCGCGTCAAAGTTTTTCTTCATGGTAGGCCGACCATCCTCGCTGCTTCAAAAATCGATGACGACATCGCTGACCGGCCGGCGTGACGCCGTGCTAAACCTTGAGGGCAGCTTCCCGAAGGGTGAATCCGGGAAGACCGGTGTCGACGGCTTTGTTGAATCGATAGCGCGTTGTAATTCCTTCCATCCTGCATCGCACTTTCCGCATTCTTAGCGCGGCGTCACGCCGTCTGCTGAACCCATTGCTTCCGCCAGGCCGGCGCCTCGAAGGGATCCGCGAAATACTGTGTTTCGTGGACGACCTTGCCGTTACGGAACTCCATAATGCTTACCGTGTATGCCGGTCGTCCCTGGTAAGTGATGGTGTATTCCGTGATCCAGAGATCCCCGTTTCCGAGAATCCGCTTAACCTTAAAGCCGGACGGCTTGCCGGGATGATGACTCCGCAAGGCCTGCAAATTGCTTCGCCCGAGGATTCGTTCGCCCGACTGGGGATAATCACAAATGGCATCATCAGCGTAAATATCGTGTTCCGCCTTTGTATCCCCGGCTGCCGACGCGTCCCAGTGCGCATTCAGGGCCGCACGGATTTGTTCGTCTTGCATGGACTGCTCTAACTTCGGTTTCGCTTTCATGTTCATCTGCCTTGGGGGATGAACCCCGGAACACCGGTTTTGACCACTTCATTCAGCCTCTGCCTGGTCTCAATTCGATTGATTTCGTCGAGCGCGTCTTCCGGAAGAGTAGAGATGTCGAAATTCTCTCTGGCGTGGGCTTCACTCCTGGGTGTGGTAAGCAAAGCCGTGCCGCGTTGCACGGCCCAAGCCAGCAGTACCTGCGCGGGCGTCTTTCCAACTCGCGCGGCGATAGCCGAAATGACTGGATCTTCGAGCGGCCCCGGCCTCATCCCGTGACCTAAAGGTGCAAAAGCCAAGAGCACAATGCCCTTCTCCTTGCAGAATCCCAATAGATCCGTTTCCGGCAGATACGGATGTGCTTCTACTTGGACTACGGTTGGCTTGGTTCTCGCTGATTCATAGATAGTTTTGAGTTCGTTCAAACTAATGTCCGAAAGTCCGATGGCCCGGCACTTGCCGTGATCCACGAGGCTTTCCATCGCTCTCCAGGTGTCGAGCGAGGTTACGTCGTGGTCGTAAAGGAGATTGCCGTCTTGATCTCGCGGATCCTGGTCGTCCCCGGCTTGAAATGCGAATGGCGTGTGAATGAGATAGAGATCCAGATACTTGAGCCCGAGTCTGGCCAGACTTGCCTCGAAAGCCGGTTCAACGCGGTCAGGCCGGTGATTGTTATTCCAGAGCTTTGTGGCGATGAAGAGATCGTCGCGCTGGACCACTCCTTCTCGGAGCACACCTTGTATCGCTTCTCCCACCGCCTCTTCATTTCGATATCGCTCCGAGCAATCGAATTGGCGAAAGCCGACTTCCAGGGCAGTTCTAGTGGCACGCTGGGTATCGCCAAGTCCGGGGATCAAGGTTCCAAACCCAAGGGCAGGAATGGCTCTCCCGTTGTTCATCAGGATTTTTCTATAACGAAGTTCGTGCTGTTCACTCATTGGTCTCCAGGCGTCCGATCAACGGATGCCACAAACACGAGCACTACCGGAGGCACGCAAGCGTTACCCTGTACCAATTGCGACTGTCTTTCCAGGTCCGTCCGATCTCAAAACCGGCGTCTCTGAGAAGGGTTCGAACGCCTTGGTCGGTGAACTTGTAACTGTTCTCAGTGTGAATCGTTTCGTATGGCAGGAACTGGAGATCAAGCTCCGCGTACCCGATGCTTACATCCTGCTCTTGAGTGCTCTCGAGGTGCATCTCGATCCGTGATTCGATGGAATTCCAAAGCACGCGATGACGGAAGCAAGCGGGCTCAAAGTTGGCACCCAGTTCCCTATTAAGGCGATGCAGGACATTTAGGTTAAATGCCGCTGTGATTCCGTCGCTGTCATCATATGCAGCCAGGAGAGTGGGTTCGTCTTTCACCATATCTGTGCCCAGCAACAGCGTATCTCCGGTTTGCAACTGAGAACCTAGATTCCGCAGGATCATTCGCGCTTCTTCACGCGAAAAGTTGCCGATACTTGAACCGAGGTAAAGCGCGAGTGTCGTGCCGTCGAACGGTTCGAGTTGCAGCGGGTGCGTTGTATAGTTCCGGACGATAGGCTGTATGCGCACCTCCGGCAACGCGCATGCGACATTTTGGCACGCCGACTCGAGACCGGCGGAGGAGACATCGACTGGCAGGTAAGAGACATCGTCCGAAATACGCAAAGCAGCTTCAAGCAAAATGACGGTCTTTGTGGCCGTGCCAGCACCCAACTCAACGAGGCGCAAAGGCGACGACTGGTCGCCGCGAGCTGCAGCAACGATTGCATTCGCGTGTTTCGCCAAGATGGCTTTCTCTGTACGGGTGGGGTAGTACTCGGGAAGAGTCGTGATGCGCTCGAAAAGACGCGACCCCTCTGCATCGTAAAACATCCATGGTGAGAGCGAGCGTGGCCGTCTGATCAAACCGCGCCAGACCTCATGAGTCAGCGCTTCGCGCGTGTCCGCTGCCGTGAGACGCGCGACGTCATATGTGCGAACGTAGGTTGCCATGTGCACGAATCCTTTCAGCCCGCCAGGCGAATCCCAGTGAATTGCCATCTCGTTGCTGGTGGAAAAAAATTTCGATACGTCGCGCGAATATGACTCGGAGGAGTGACGCACGATCCCCCGCGCAGAATCATTTGACCGGACATAAATTTGCCGTTGTATTCGCCGAGGGCGCCAGGAAGGGCCTTGTATCCTGGATAACCGGTGTAGGCGCTGGCCGTCCATTCCCAGCAATCACCAAAAAGTTGCTCAACACCACCACCTCGTGCTGCTGCGGGATGGAGTTCTCCCGTGTCGAGTAGGTTTCCCCGCGGCGGCGTTTGGCTCGCGACGGATTCCCATTCCGCTTCAGTCGGAAGCCGGCAACCTTTCCAACGTGCGAACGCATCGCCCTCGAAAAAACTTATGTGACACACGGGCGTGTCAAGCAGTGCGGAGAGCCCGTGCCAACCCCTCAGTGTGAACACGCGCCAGCCGGTCTTATCACCGGCGTCACGCCTCCAGTAGAGAGGGGCCGGCCAGCCCGCCTGCTTCACGTTATCCCAGCCTTCGGAGAGCCAGAATTCGGGGCGTGTGTATCCTTCATCTGACATGAACTCCAGGTACTCTCTGCAGGTGACTTCGCGGTTTGCGATCTGGAAAGGTTCCAAATAAACCCTATGGCGCGGTGTTTCGTTATCGAAACAAAAATCGAGAGGATCCGCTGCTTGAAGCGGATGACCAATCTCAATCAGTCCTCCGCTAAAGCTGTGCCAGCCGAGCTTGGAGACTGGAAGCTGCTTCTCATCGGAAAAGGGGGCGGCTTCGTACGAGGGGTGCAGCGGATTGGAAAAAAAGGCGTGCTTAATGTCAGTCAAGGCGAGTTCTTGGTGTTGTTGCTCGTGATTCAACCCCAGCACGGTGCACCGTGTAGCTTCCTCATCAATACCACTCGAAAGAAATCTGTCCATCGCTTGGTCAATGTGCGTGCGGAAAGCAAGAACTTCATCGAGCGAAGGCCGGGAGAAGGCCGAGCGCAGGCTTTTCTCCGGGATCTCCTCGCCGAGCGAGTTGTAATAACTGTTGAAGAGCCAACGAAACTCTTCGCGAAAAGGTTTGTAGTCCTTGACGAAGGGACGCAGCACGAACGTCTCGAAAAACCATGTGGTATGAGCCTGGTGCCATTTCATCGGGCTGGCTTCCGGACACGACTGGACCATCTGATCTTCGGCTGAAATACTCGCGGCAAGAGAACTGGTCGCTGACCGCACGGCTTTGTATTGGGATCGGATGTCAGTGTCCCGCATATCGCTTGCAGCTCTGGAGCCAACAGCTTGTACCCCCCCTCCTTGGCCTCGTTCTGCGGTAGCACTGGTTTGAGCCATAGTGTCCTCCTGAGGAGTTTTTCGTTCGCGCACACCGGATTGACGCGTATGTGCTGAATCCATAAAAACAGGACAGCCGAGCCGAGACAATTAGACGATAGTATTGGCGATTCCGTTGGTATTAGTACTCGAACTGCTGGGCCCCTCATATACCTTACTTCCCGTACAGCCGCCCGCCAGAACACTCAGGAGCAGATCAATAAGGTAAGATCACACCTCTGGATCGCAAGAGATGTCCCTGTGCGAGAATTATTCTCGACGTGGAGATCGGCCTCCTGCGAGAATTGCAGCCAATTGCACAGTGGGCCTGCCAGACAGGATCAGGGTATTCCATTGCAGACCATCTCTCATCTTGCTCACCAATTCCGGCGGCTATCACGGGCCAGCTTGCCAAGTGATACGGTTGAGCTGGCCATATATCTCATCGGAAAAACCGTTGTGCGCCAGATCGGACGAAACAGGATGAGTGGCCGTATTGTCGAGACAGAAGCCTACCCACCGGGCGATCGGAGTGGGCATTGTTATCGTGGACGAACGGTCAGAAACCAATCCCTGTTTCTGGGAAAGGGGTTTGCCTATGTGTACTTTATCTATGGGACGTCATATATGCTCAACGTGTCGGCCGAGGAACAGGGAATTGGCGCAGGAGTGCTCTTGCGCGCCCTTGAGCCCCTTGAAGGAATCAACCTAATGAAACGCCACCGCAAAACCGACAAGTTAAGAGATTTGGCGAGGGGGCCGGGACGGCTTGCGGCTGCATTGCAAATCGACCAGCGGTTGGACGGAGTTGACCTGTGTGCCAACGGTCCGCTTTGGCTTGGGAGCGCTGTTCGAAAGACGACGCACGTTAGCACAACGGTGCGCATCGGCATCACGCGTGAGGCGGGCCGGCTGCTGCGTTTTTTTGAGGCGGGCAGCCCGTTCGTTAGCGCCCCCTCCACGAGATAAGAAGTATTTAGGCTTGCCTCGAATCGATTCGAATCCGGCCCAATATGGCTAGATTTGCCGCCGATACCTTAGTCCAATTGACGATTAAAAGGACACTCGATATATCCGACACATGAAGATCCACGATCGCCCTTGTCGCCGGGTCAAAAAGCCAGGCTTTGATGAAAGGCCCGACTGTTTCCTTCGTTCTCAAGCGGAACGCTTTGCGTGGCTGTAAACGTCGCGAACAGTGAGATTTATTGTATCGATCGCTGCGTCAAATCATCAAAGGCAGCATCTAGGCGGGGCGCCTCGACGTCATTGACCTTAAGTGGTAGAAAACGCCGCATCTGTGGGGGTGCAGCATGAACAGGCTTTCAAAACGCAACCTGTTTCTGGCGGGAGCGCTGTGTGTCGTGGTCATTGCTCTCGTCATAGGGGCTATACGCCCGAAGGGCACTGGTGCAAGCCCGGCGGCCCCGCCGGATGTCATGGTCGTGCAAGTGGAGCAGAAGGACGTTCCGATTTATGGGGAGTGGATCGGCACGCTCGACGGTCTCGTTAACGCCGATGTACGCGCCCAAGTCAGGGGGTACCTCCTGCGGCAGGGTTACCAGGAGGGCGCCTTCGTCAAAAAGGGGCAGCTTCTCTTTGAAATTGATCCGAGTCCTTTTCAAGCGGCACTCGATCAGGCCGAAGGCCAACTAGCGCAAGCCAAAGCAACGCTCGCAAACGCTGAAGCCGTGCAAGGCAGGACTGAACTTGACGTCAAGCGCTACACCCCTTTGGCGAGGGAGCAGGCCGCGAGCCAACAGGATCTAGACAACGCCGTGCAGAATAATCTGGCCGCCAAAGCCACCGTAGAAATGGCCAAGGCCCAAATCAAGACTTATGAAGCCGCGGTGGAAACCGCAAGGATCAATCTCAAGTTCACACGCTTAATTGCGCCGATCGACGGTATTGCTGGGCAGGCTCAGCTTCAAGTAGGCGCGTTGGTCGATGCAAGCAGCGGGCCGGTCACCTCCGTTTCCACAGTCGACCCTATCAAAGTCTACTTTACGGTTGGGGAGCCGCAATACCTGGCTTGGAGGGCACGCTTTCCAACGGAGAGTGCGCGGCTGGCCGCGGACAAGAACCTGCGCCTGCAACTGACACTGGCAAACGGTACGACGTATGCCCACGACGGTGAATTTTATTTTGCGGACCGGCAGGTAAATGTAGGCACCGGAGCGATTCGGCTTGCCGGACTGTTTCCGAATCCTGGAAACGTTTTGCGGCCGGGAGGGTACGGAAAGGTTCGCGCGGTGATCCGGATGCAGCAAGGTGCGCTGGTGGTGCCGCAGCGCGCCGTGACGGAGTTGCAAGGCGGCTATCAAGTCGCGGTCGTGGACGACCAAAACAAAGTGAACATTCGAACAGTCACAGTGGGCGACCGGGTGGGCGCAGATTGGGTTATTGCGGAAGGACTTAAGCCGGGCGAACGCGTAGTCGCCGAAGGCGTGCAGAAAGTACACGCGGGCTCACAGGTGAATCCCAAGCCATTCACGGCAGACACCAAGGAAAGGTGAGCATATGTCCAAGTTCTTCATCAATCGTCCGATTGTGGCCATGGTGATTTCGATCGTGATGGTGCTTGTCGGGGCTATCACGATCCTCGGATTGCCCGTGGCGCAGTTTCCCAGCATTGTTCCCCCTGAGATTCAAATCCTGGCGACCTATGTTGGTGCAGACGCGCAAACGCTGGAACAAGCGGTGGCAACGCCGATTGAGCAGCAGATGAACGGCGTTGACAACATGAACTACATGTACTCCCTAAACGCTACGGCCAACTCGACGACCAGCCTGATTGTGGACTTCGACGCGAAAACGGATCCGAATACGGATTACGTGTTGGCGCAGAGCCGTGAAACGTTGGCGGCTTCTCAGCTTCCCGTGGACGTCACGAATTATGGAGTTACGGTGCGGAAGTCGGTCACTGCACCGCTGACGCTGACTGCGATTTACTCGCCGCATGGAACTTATGACGCCACGTTTCTGGCGAACTACGCGTACATCAATCTGGTGGACCCGATTCTGCGGTCGCCGGGAATCGGAAACGTGCAGGTGTTCGGCGCCGGGCAGTACGCGATGCGGCTTTGGGTAAAGCCGGACCAGTTGGCAAAACTCGGCGTGACGGTGCCGGACATTGTGAGCGCCATACAAGCGCAAAACACGGTGAATCCGGCGGGTAAAGCTGGCGGCGAGCCGGCACCCAAGGGACAGGAGTTTACGTATTCGGTTCTGGCACAAGGCCGGCTGGTGTCACCGGACGAGTTCGGGCAAATCGTGGTGCGAGAGACGCCGGACGGAGGTACGGTGCGGGTGCGCGATGTGGCGCGTATCGAGTTGGGCTCGCAAGACTACAGTGTCGCCGGCCGTTATAACGGGAAGAACGCTGCGATCATTGCGACCTATCAACTGCCGGGCTCGAATGCTGTGGACGCGGCGGCCGGGGTCAATAAGCTACTGGCGCAGATGAAACAGCGATTTCCGGAGGACCTAGACTACTTGGTGACGCTGGATACGACCAGAGCGGTGACGGAAGGTATGAAGGAGATTGTTGTCACGCTCTTGATCGCGCTCGCTTTAGTGATCCTGGTTGTCTACATTTTCCTGCAAGGGTGGCGGGCGACCTTGATTCCGCTGCTGGCTGTCCCTGTGTCGCTGGTGGGGACGTTTGTCCTTTTCCCGATATTAGGTTTTTCCATCAACACGTTGTCGTTATTTGGATTGGTACTGGCGATCGGATTGGTGGTGGACGACGCGATCGTGGTGGTGGAGGGCGTAGAACGTCACATTGAAGAGGGTATGACGCCGAAGGATGCGGCCCTGAAAGCGATGGAGGAACTTTCCGGCCCGGTGATTGGTATCGCACTGGTGCTTTCCGCTGTTTTTGTGCCGACGGCGTTCATTCCGGGGATTACCGGGAAACTCTACCAGCAGTTCGCGGTGACGATTGCGATCTCCGTGCTGCTTTCCGCGTTCAATGCGCTGACGCTGAGCCCCGCGCTTGCGGCCTTGCTGCTGAAGCCAAAGGAAGAGAGCCACGGATTGCTGCGACGGTTTTTTGATTGGTTCAATCGGGTGTTTGAAAGAGTGACAGATGGGTACGTCGGATGGTGCGGTGTTTTGGTGAAGAAGACCGGGGTGATGGTGATTTTGCTGTTGGTTTTCGGCTTGGCGGCGGGTTTTTTTGCAAGCAGGATCCCTGCGAGCTTTCTACCCGATGAGGACCAAGGCTACGCGTATGTAAATGTGCAGCTTCCAAATGGATCATCGCTTGAGCGAACCGGGGCTGTTTCGAAGGACGTAGAAAAAATTCTGATGGAAACGCCCGGGGTGGAGCACGTGACGTGCTTCCTGGGTTTCAGTTTGCTTAGTTTTGTGCGGACCACTTACAACTCGACATTCTTCGTCACCTTCAAGCCCTGGAACGAGCGCACGACCCGGGCCGAACAATTTCAAGCTCTGAAGGCGCACGTGAACCAGCAGTTGAGCAAGCTGCCGGCGGCCGTAGCGTTTGGATTTTCCCCGCCGGCAATCCCGGGTGTGGGGACGGCGGGCGGGTTTACGTTTATTCTCGAAGACCGTTCGGGGAGTGACATTCAGTTCCTCTCGAAGAATCTGGCCACATTTATGGAAGCAGCGCGCAAGCGGCCGGAAATCGCCAGCCTGAGCACGACTTTTTTGGCCAGCGTGCCGCAACAGTTTGTGCAAGTGGATCGGGATAAAGTGCTGAAGCAAGGGGTAGCCCTTAACGATGTGTACCGGACGATCCAGTCCTTCATGGGCGGGTACTTTATCAACTATTTCAACCGTTTTGGCCGGCAGTGGCAGGTGTACATCGAAGCGGAAGGCGAGGACCGCGCGCGGCCAGAAAACGTCGGACAGTTTTATGTGCGCAACAACAAGGGCGACAATGTCCCGCTCTCGACGCTGGTGGATATCAAGCCGAGGCTGGGGCCGGAGTTTACGCTGCGGTTTAACGAGTATCGGTCTGCGCAATTGAATGGAAGCGCCGCACCGGGCTACAGCGCGGACCAGGCCACGACTGCGCTGGAAGAAGTATTCCATCAGACCATGCCACGAGAGATGGGCTTCGACTATTCGGGGATGTCGTTCCAAGAACAAAAAGCAAGGCAAGGTGTGCCACCGGCAGCGATTTTTGGCTTGTCGCTGCTGTTTGTGTTTCTGATTCTGGCGGCCCTATATGAAAGCTGGACGCTGCCGTTCAGTGTGCTGTTGAGTACACCCGTAGCGGTTTTCGGCGCGTTCGCAATTTTGTTTTTACGACGGTTCTTTCAGCAAGTTTTCCTTCCGGCTTACATGGTGCAGATGGAGAGTGACATCTATTCGCAAATTGGACTGGTGATGCTGATCGGCTTGGCGGCGAAGAACGCGATTTTGATCGTGGAGTTCGCCAAGGAGCAGTTCGAAAAAGGAAAGCCGCTGGCGGATGCAGCATTGGAAGGAGCCAAGATTCGCCTTAGGCCCATTCTGATGACGTCGTTCGCGTTCGTTCTAGGATGCGTGCCGTTATGGACGGCGAGTGGAGCCGGATCGGTTGCCCGGCAAATCATGGGTACCACGGTGATCGGAGGAATGCTTGCCTCGAGCCTGATTGGAATCTTTTTCGTCCCCGGGATTTTCTATCTGGTGGAGAAATGGTCAGGTGCGGAAAAGGAGCATGCTTCGGGCGCGTTGCCGGCTACTCCTTCTACGGCACCGGGGGATTGAGATGGGCTACTGCGCGGAAGTTGCGAGCGGTAGGCGGCGGAGCGACGTATGAGGAAACTAAACTTATTTTTCATGGGTATGCTTAGCTCAAGCTTACTGGCGGGTTGCATGGTTGGCCCGGACTATCACCGGCCTGCGGTGCAACCTCCAACCGCCTATCGGGACCTGAGCGAAAATCCGCAGGTTCAGGCGCAAGCCGCTTCGTATGCGGATCTTCCCTGGTGGCAGGTTTTTCAGGACCCGCAATTGCAGGAACTGATCCGCACAGCACTGAAGCAAAATTACGACCTGCAACTGGCGACCGAGCGCATCAACGCGGCACGAGCGCAGGTCACAATAACGCGTTCCAGTCTGTTTCCCCAGGTAGCGGGAAATGGAAATTTTAACGGGGGGAAAGAAAATACTTTTCAAACCAATTATAACTTCCTGACACTGACGGCTGACGCGGCTTTCCAGTTGGACTTGTTCGGCAAACTGCGTCGCGCGACCGAGGCCTCACGCGCCCAACTCCTTGCTACCGAGGATGCTCGGCAGACGGTTATATTGACGTTGGTGAGCGACGTGGCGAGTGATTATTTTGCGCTGCTGGAGCTTGACCTGCAACTCCAAATCACGCACGAGACCGTGACGACACAGGAAGACTCGGTAAGGCTGACCAAGTTTCGCGTCGAGCACGGTGTGGCCACGAAACTCGATGTGTTACAGGCACAGCAAGTTCTTGATTCGGCGAACGCCACTATCCCTGACTTGGAGCGGCAGATCGCGCAGGAAGAAAACGCCATCAGCATTCTGCTCGGCAACTATCCGCAAGGAATCCCGCGTGGACGCCCGCTGGTAGAGCAGCCTCTTCCCCCCGAAGTGCCGCCGGGGCTCACTTCAACTTTAATCGAACGGCGGCCCGATATTCGCGAGGCCGAGCAAAATCTGGTCGCCTCGAACGCCGAAATCGGAGTGGCCAAAGCACAATTCTTTCCGCAAATTTCTCTGACAGGCTCCGGGGGTGGCTCTTTCGGGCGGAGCAGCGCTTTCTCCAGTTTGATGAGTTCGCAACTCGGGATCTGGTCCTACGGCGCTCAACTGAGCCAGCCTATTTTCACAGGGGGAGCTCTAACGGGAAACTTGCGGTTCGCAAAATCTGAGAATCAACAGGCGTTGATCGCTTATCGGCAAACGATACAACGCGCGTTTGGAGATGTATCCGATGCTCTGATTGGCTATCAGAAATTCCACCAGGTCCGTGTTCGGCAGGAAGATACGGTGGCGGATCTCCAGGAGTCTGTTCGTTTGTCAAACATGCGCTACAAGGGCGGCACCACAACGTACCTCGAAGTCTTAGATGGTCAACGTTCACTCTTTTCCGCTGAACTCACGTTAGCGCAGGCTCGTGGTACTGAGTACCAGAGCCTCGTGCAACTTTACCGGGCTCTCGGTGGAGGCTGGCAGTAAACTGGTCAATCGGCAGTTCCGCCTGAAGAAACGGGGTTGTCAGAGGTTCTGGCTGGATGGAATGTCGGAAGCCCTTGATGGCGCGAAGGGCCTTGTCATCCGCCGATGAGGGCAAATTTCAGTCAAGTCTCTGCTGGTCAAGCCTTCGACATCAAGGAAGTACAGGACAACATCTGGCTGGTCAGTTTTATGGGGTATGAGCCGGAATACTTCGATCTGGAGACTCGGGTGCTCGAACTACTCGAAAATCCCTTCGGTCCCAAAGTGTTACCTATGTAGCCGGTACGCTGTGTGTTTTGGAAAGTGAATGTGCATGCTGCTTCGGATGTGGTGGCCTTTCTCCAACCCACGTCATTTCTGGCCCGCAACTGGCACTCATGAGGATTTGGTCGTCCATCCGTATGATGGCTTCGCATGGCCAGAGAGTGGATTCCTCGAAAGTCTCGCAAATTGATGAGGCTCGGTCGCACGGGAACAAGAGTCTCCGGTTGGACGATCGTGGATTCCAAGGGTTGTTACCGACCATCAAGCGCTACTATAGAGGCGCTGAGGCATAAAGGTCTCGTCCCGGGATCACGCTTGGATTCTGGTTATCGAGGCCAGTCATTTCACTCTCATCGGTCTCGGCATAAGAATCCCTGAGAACTTCTTCTTCACTAGGAGGGCGGATGAAACGCGTGACTCTAGCCGTTCTCTTGCTGGTTTTAGAATTCTTTTGTGCCGTGTCCAGCGCGCAAGAACAAACACTTTCCCCGACTGTGCAGCAGACCTATTGGCCGACAGATGGATGGCGGTCCTCCACGCCGGAAGCCCAAGGCATGGACTCGGAGAAGCTTGCGCTCGCTTTCGATTATGTCCGGCTACACCAGATTCCCATTCATAGTTTGTTGATTGTGCGCAACGGTTACGTTGTGCTGGACGCCTATTTTTTTCCTTTCCAGGCCGGCCAGATGCATGACGCGGCGTCGGTGACCAAGAGCGTCACTTCCACGCTCATCGGAATTGCCATCGCTGAACACAAGCTCAACAGCGTGCAACAGCCGGTGCTCTCGCTCTTTCCTGAACGCAAATTCGACAACCACGACAACCGTAAGAACCGCATAACCATTGAGCATCTTCTCAGCATGACCTCAGGTCTCGACTGCCACGTCGATCACGGCGAGATCACCCTGAGGGAGATGATGCAAAGCAAGGACTGGGTGCAATTCATGCTCGATCGGCCTATCGTTGCGGAGCCCGGTAGCAAATTTGAATATTGCAGCGGTGGCATGCACCTGCTCTCCGGAATTATTTCTCAGTCCACGGGCACCAGCGCGCTCCAATTCGCGCGGCGTGAACTCTTCCGGCCCTTAGGCATTGACGACATCGGCTGGCCTTCCGATCCTCAGGGAGTCAGCTATGGCTGGGGCGATCTCCACCTCCACCCACGCGATATGGCCAAAATTGGCTACCTTTGGCTTAACAAGGGGCGCTGGGATGGACGCCAAATCCTACCAGTGGACTGGATGCCCGCGGCGACGCAACCTCATGCGCACCCCAACATCGGCAGCGGCGAATATGGTTATGGGTTTTGGGTATATCCGGAAAGGAATCCACGCCTGTACGAAGCACTGGGACGCGGAGGCCAGCGTATCAGCATTGTGCCAAGCAAAAATATCATCGTTGTATTCACTGGCGGAGAATTCGAACCAGACGACATCGGAAAGTTCATCGGCGAGTCGATTAAGTCCGACCAGCCTCTGCCAGAGAATCCGGCCGGCGACACTCACCTGACCGCAGCCGCCGGCGCCGCTGCTCGGCCCCCGGAAGCGCCCGCGACTTCAATGTCCAACGCGATCTCCGGCAGGGATTACGCCGTCGAAAGCAATCCTGTGGAGCTGAAATCGTTCTCGCTGAACTTTTCGGACCACAAAGAAGCAATGCTCAAGCTGGAATTCACCGACGGACGGGTTGAACAACGTCCGCTCGGTCTTGATGGAATTCCCCGTCTCTCCCCCGGCGGTCGGTTCGGGCTTCCGGTAGCCTTGCAAGGCTGGTGGGAGAACAATAGCACGTTTGTTTTCGACTACGATGAGGTTGCCAACATCAACTCCTACCGCTTCCGGCTCACGTTCATCCGCGACGACGTCGGCATCGAGCTGGACGAAAAGAGCGGACTAGTCGAAGCAACTTTTCAGGGTAGATCAGTCGGTCACTGACGCCTGGCAGAGTTGATTGGAAGGGAGCGCCACGATCGTGAACGCCATGCTTGTTAGTGTCACACCGGCCACTGAGTATTCAGACTTCACAACTTGCGTCACAGCCTAACTAACTGGCTGGTGAACAAGGCGAAAGTCGAACCCAAGACCGTGCAGGGCATCCTGCCTCACGCCAAGATTCAGACAACGCTCGACCCGTATACGCAGGACGACGGCGATGAAACCCGGGCGGCGCAGGGGGAATATCCGGCGGCGCTCGGGGTGGCTACGCGGGTGGTGCAGTGAACTGTGGGTTCAGTTGTGGGTTGAGATTTGTGGGACGACGCCCGGGTAACCTGCTGAATGAGCGACCCGAGACCATAGGTAAATGGTGGGCCTGGGTGGACTTGAACCACCGACCTCGCCCTTATCAGGGGCGCGCTCTAGCCACCTGAGCTACAGGCCCGCAAAAATTGAGGTAACAACCTCTCTTACTTTACCGTAGAAGCGGATGTCTGGCAATTCTGAGTCATCTATTTTGCTGCTTTCAGCGCACAGATCGCAATGCCCGCGCGACTGAGCGTGTGATGGACCGCCGCCGCAATTTCCAGCGCGCCGGGTGTGTCTCCATGAATGCAAATTGTGTCTGCGTGCAGCAATACTGAGCTGCCATCGCTCGCGATGGCGATGCCCTGCCCCACAATCCGCAGAGCTTGCTCTGCTGCCTGCTTCGGTTCTCGCAGCAAGGCATCTTCAAATTTACGCAAGCGCAAACTGCCATCGCGCTCATAACGCCGGTCGGCAAACGCTTCTGCCGTCACTGGGAAACCCGCAGCGCGGAATTCCTCCAACATAACTGAGCCGGCCAGCCCGACAAGAACGACATTATTTTTCCAACGGCGAACGCCTTCGGCAATCGCCCCGGCGATCTTCCGATCGCGGGCTGCCTGGTTGTATAGCGCGCCATGAGCTTTCACGTGGCCAATGGCCGCACCACATTGCTCGGTAATCTGTTCAAGCGCCACAATCTGCCGGTGAACCAAGGAAGAGATCGCTCCCGGCGCAAACGGTAACTCATTTCGCCCAAAGTTCGCGCGATCCTCGTATCCCGGGTGTGCTCCCACGCTGACTCCATGGCGCAGCGCCTGCTCAATTGTGGCGCGCATCGTTTGCAAATCGCCCGCGTGGCCGCCGCACGCAATATTTGCGGAGCTGATATAGCGCATCAGCTCTTCCTGGCTTCCGTTAGCTATCGCCTCCGGCATCTCCCCCATATCGCAATTCAGGTCGATCGATTTCATGCGAAAAGTTGCCTCGGATTGTTCAACAGTCTTTCCTGTTCCATCCATAAAGAGCGAGCCACGGCCAGCGATGTTCGTTCAAAGCGAACTTCAGAACGCGGCCGGAGTTGCCCCACGCGATGCAAATCCACTCCAATGACGTTGGCGATTTTCGGGTAGCCGCCCGTGGTCTGCTGTTCCACAAACAACACAATCGGTTGCCCGGACGGCGTAACTTGAATCGCTCCAAGGGGGACACCCTCTGTGATCACTTCCCCAGGCAAATGGGGCCCTAAGTTGTGCCCTTCCAGGCGAAGGCCCGTGCGGTCCGATTCCTCGCTTACGCGAAACGTGCCGCGAAAAAACACCTGCCTGGCTTCTTCGGAAAACGATTCGAACTGCGGGCCTTCGATCACACGCAAGACTCTTCTAGGCTTCAAGGCCAGCAGCACCGTCTCCGAAATTCTAACTATGGGTATTGCTTGTTTGGGTTTGCCCAATCTCAGAATGTCGCCCTTGCGCAGCCCTCTTCCTCCCTGGCCGCCCATGCCGCTTAAAAGATGTGTCGAAGAGCTCCCAAGAAACGGCGCCACTTGAATGCCTCCCGCGACCGCCAGGTAGGCGCGCGCGAAATTTCGTGTAGGTCCCAAAGTAAGTTTTTCTCCGGGCGGAATGGCATAGGAAGTCCACATCTGCACTGCGCGCCCATCGAGGGTCCCGCCAAAGTCAGCTCCGGTCAGCGCAATCACCGCACCTTCCGGAAAAAGGAAACTTCCGCCTAGCAGCGTCATTTCCAGCGCCGCCGCACCTGCTTCGTTCCCGACCAACACATTCCCCAATCGCAGTGCCACAGGGTCTGCGGCTCCCGATGGCGATACGCCCAGCGGCCCGTATCCTGCGCGGCCCAGATCCTGTACCGTCGTGAGCGGTCCCGGTGATTCCACCACCAGTGAACTCATGCCCGCTCCATCTTCAGAAACTCTTCGCGCGAAATGGCCCGGAACTTCACTTGATCCCCGATCGAAATTAGCGCCATCGGCTTGCGATCGCCCTGGAACACGCGGATCGGCGTTCGCCCAATCAGCCTCCATCCGCCGGGAGTCGCGAACGGGTACACCGCCGTCTGCCTTCCTGCAATTCCGACGCTTCCCGCAGGTACTTTTTTCCGGGGCGTATCCAGGCGCGGCGTGGCAATCTCCTCAGGAAGATCGCCCAGATACGCGAACCCCGGCGCGAATCCCAGGAAGTAGGCGTAATAACTTCGCGAGGAGTGAAGCGTGACGAGTTCCTGTGGTCTTAGTCCATGGACCTTTGCTACTTCATCAAGGTCTGGGCCTAATTCTCCGCCATAGCAAACGGGAATTTCCACGGTACGCGGCTTCGGGCGGCGCGCGGTCTTTGCGCGTTCTACATATTGACGCAGTACGGCTTCGACGTCCGCGTGGTCCACGCACCCCGGATCAAACGTCACCATCAACGAGGTATAGGCTGGCTGAAGATTTCGCAGCCAAGTGGGCGGTCTTTTCTGTAATTTGCGGAGCAGTGTCAGCACGCGCTCGTGCGCAGGCAAGCCAATCTCCTCGCCGAGATACACGAGCATGGCCTGATCGCTCGCCGCGCAGAATCTCACACTCCCTCTCCGTCTTACTGCACAAAGCCGATGTTTGTTCCGGGTGTTACTTCGGGGCCTTCCTTGATCGGTCCGTATAGCGCTTCAAAACGGGAGATATTTTCCCCCAGCGCCCGCCAGATACGCTTTGCATGGCCAGGGCTAACGATCATGCTGCTCAAGAGTTTTCCTTGCGTGGCGTTTGGGAAGACGTACACAAAATTCAGTGTGAACTCCTCGGCATGGTGCTGGATCATCACCAGGTTACTGTACATGCCCTGGAGTTCTTTTTCGTCGGCCTTGATCTGCACTTGCCCCGGCGTCTGTCCCTGTTGCGGTGCCTGCTTGTCGTCCATGGTCGTCTCCTAGAAATTCTCCTCCAAGGTACCATAGTCAAAAGTCACCTCATCTGCTTTTGGGGTACTTCCCGCAAGCAGGCCAACTGTGCGAGACTTTTCCGTGCGTATGACAACGACACCCCCAAAAAGCAAGCGGTTGCGCTGGATTCTTTTTCTTTGCGTGGTTGGGCTGATCGGCGTATCGATTGTGCTTGCGGTATTTTACAAGACGCCGTGGATTGTTCCGCCTGGGGAGAAGGTGCGGAAGAATCCGCTCACGGTATCGGACGCGAATCTTGCCGCGGCGAAGCAGATCTATAGCGCCAGGTGCGACAATTGCCATGGCGACAAGGGCAAAGGTGACGGCTCCGACGCCATGATGTACGATCCGTCTCCTTCGGATCTGACCGACGCGGCAAAAATGAACAAGTTGACCGACGGCGAAATTTTTTATCAGATCACCGAGGGGCGCAAGCCCATGCCGTCGTTCAAGAAAAGACTGACCGAAGAGCAACGCTGGCAGTTGGTGCTTCTGGTGCGCACGCTGGCCGCGGGTTCGGAAACAAAAACTACGGAGCCAGCCGGCAAGCCGCAATAAATCGGTTTTTTTTCCTTACCTCGTTTGCCTCATTTACTTCCTCAACTTCAGCATCTACTTCACCGCGGCCAGCGCGGCGGCGACTTCTTTAAGGTCCGGCACGGCGGGAATATCGTAGTGCTTCAGCCAGGCGACCTTGCCGTGCTTGTCGATAATGAAGATGGAGCGGCCGGTGATGCCTTTTTCCGGCAGGAACACGCCGTACTTTTCGCCCATAGCACCGCGCGGCTGGAAATCCGCCAACAGGGAATACTTGATGCCCATTTTTTCCGCGTAGGCTTTGTGCGACCACACGCTGTCCACGCTGACGCCGAGCACTTCCGCATCCAGGGTGTCGAAATGCTTCATGTCGTTGACGAAGCAGGCGTGCTCGTTGGTGCACACCGGACTCCAGTCCAGCGGATAGAACACCAGCACGAGTCTTTTCTTGCCAGCAAAATCGGAAAGCTTCACTTCCTTCTGGTTCTGATCCTTCAGCGCGAACTCCGGTGCAGTTTGTCCCACGGCCAAGCTCATGATGCGTTCCTCCGATCGAATTTGTTGCCGCCCAGCATCTTACCGAATCACCGTGGTTCCCGCCAAATTCCGTCTTCCGCCGACGGGCCAGGCGCGCTACACTCCCGCGTGCGGAAGTCCTCACCCCTCAAAGGGGTGAGCTACACGGGCGAGTCTGTAGCTCAGGCCTTCGAGGACTGAGGTTTTCTCCCGCGAGAGGTAGCCATGAGCGGCGAGGGAGCGGGACGAGCGCCGATGATGAACCTGAAAGAAGTGGCGGAACGCTATGCCGCCCTCGCGGGAACGTTCGGCAACGCCGTGGCGCTCGAAGCGTTTGGGCTGAGCGCGGAAGAAACGCAAAACCTGTTTTCGAGTTTCGACGAGGATTACCATATCAGCCGGTTCCTGCACTTTTCGCTCAGCCAGGGCAAGAGCTATGTCATCAGCGCGGAAACCGTAACCCACGTCGCCATCGATCCCGCCATTTACTCCATCCTGTAACTCCCGTCATCCCGAGCTCTGCGCGTGGGATCCCTCTTCTGTTTGGTTTCCTCTTCTCTGTAGCGCTGGCTTTATGCCAGCATCTTGGGTTGCCCATACCTCTTGAATCGTCCGCGCGTCTTGGGTTTTCTTCTCCTCAGCGGGGCGGAGCTGAAGCTTCGACCCCCTGGGAGTAACCCAACGAGCTGAAGTGCCGCCCGTGCTAACCCTCGTGCGGTTCACATGAAGGGCACCCTGGTTGGGCGACCGGAGTAGGAGAAGAAACCCAAGACCCGCAAACCGAGGGTAGGGCACACTCGGCTTCTTCATACTGCCTCGAGAATTCGGGGGGTGGAGTTTTCGCCGCGTGTTTTCATTCCGGGAGAAAACCAGCAGAGCATCCGGGCCACCCGCCCGTAGTATCGCGACGGGGACTCCGTCCCCCGCAGCCTAAAATGGCTGCTATTTTTTGCCGGTCAAGGGAGGCAGCTCGCCCGAACGATCCGGAAAGAAGATCCGGAGCAAAAGAAAAATCACGAAGGCGTAACCTAGAACATTCAAGACGAAAAACAAAAGCAGTTCAGAGATGAGGTTGTCCGCATACTCCCACGGGATCCATTCGAGGAATCTCTGAAAGAAAACCTGCATCAGGTAAGATCCGGAATAGGTCAGATAGGGAACCGGCCGGTTGATTCCAGCGGATCGCAGCGCGAGCGCGAGAAGCGTGATGAAAACTCCACCAAAAATGGAATGCCAGATGAGTTTGCGGCGCACGTGGGAATCCCAAGCCTTTAGAGACACCAAAGCGTTAGCTGAAATTTGAGCTTATCTGGAATTTGCCGCCTGCGCGAGTCACGTCCGGGCACCGCGCATCACAGCTTCTTGCAAATCCGTACCCTTAGGATCGAAGGGTGCGGCACCCGGCAGGTTCGAGACCACTAGCCAGATAGGAAGAGATTGAGATCGTTCGTCGCACAAAATGCGCGCTTCCCATGACAATTCTGGATTGGGGGACGGGTTGCGGCGCGCAGTGGAGAGGTGGGGCGGGAAAAAGCAGATTCCTCGCTTCGACCCGGAATGACAATGGTCCGTGCTGGTCCACGCTGGCATCGGCCCTCCTCTACAGCATTTACCCGAGGGAGGTCCAGCTGTGAATCACAAACCGAAAGTTCTCTTCCTTTCGAAGGGCGATTCGACACGAAGTCAAATCGCCGAGGGTTTTCTTAGGACCTTCGCGGGCCATGAACTCGTAGCAGTGAGCGCAGCGACCGCGTCCGTCGAAGCCGACCCGCTGGCGCGCGAAGTCATGAGGGAATTCGGAATAGACATATCCGGACAGCACGCCAAAGAGGTCGCGGAATCGTTTAGAGAGCACTTCTCGTGCGTAATAACTGTGTGTGAAGCTTCGCGCGAAAAGTTTCCCGTGTGGCCTTTTACCCTTGACGCCGTAGCGCGGCCGCGGCGGCAAAATCCTCGTTGAAATTGCGGGAAGTGCGGGGGGAGAAAGGCTGGGCGTTCCTCGCGGCTAAAGCCGTGTCCTGACGGAGGATTCAGGAATTCAGAGAGACTGTGAGGCTCCTGCTTCCTAAGAAGAGGAAAACCTGAGCCACTGGTGTAAAGCCAGTGCTACAAAGAAGGAAGAGAGAAAGCCAAGAGAAGAGGGATCCCTCGCGCAGAGCTCGGGATGACGGAAAATTAGAAAATCCGATTGAACGAGGGAAAGCGGAACCGACCCCACAAAAAAATTGAGGGCGCTGAAACCTTGCGGTTCTTGCGCCCCCTTTTGATTGTGCTGGGAAGTTTTTGAGGCTTCCTGGCTCAATCTGGGGTGAGAGTAAACCTGAAAGAAAAAGTTGGCAAGAGGAGTCAGAGAGAAATTCTGTGGAAAGCTGTGGACGAGTGTGGAAAAGAGAAGGAGGTTGAGGAGGTCGAGGAAGTGAAGGCGGCGAAGGCGGAAGTGAGGTGGGCAGAGTCGCGCGAGGGAAAGGTCAGGTAGTCGAGGAGGGGGGCGGGTGGAGAGATAACGATTGAGAACGGAGAGTGCGCCGGCGAAAAACAGGGTACCGAAAACGGATTGATTGTGCCGCGCGAGCCGGAGTAGCAAGAAAATATCGAAATTGGGCGCACGGTCGGACGTATAGCGGGCAGCGAGGCCCGTCGAAGGACAGCGAAAATGAATGAGCGCGAGGACAGCGCATTCGGTCAGCACAACGGCGGTGAGGAGGGCGGCGGCGTGGAAGCATCGGAAATCCACAAGCCGCAGCGCCAGGATGCAGGCGGCAAAGAAGAACCAGATCACCGTGTGGAGAAGCTTGATCCATACGAGTGGAGAGACGATGAGCGGGGCGAGGAGCATGAGGACAGTTTAAGAGGAAAAGGAACAAAAAGATGTGACGACGGGCTTGGTGCAAACGTCGCACTGAAAAAAATTGAGGGCGCATGAGCCTTGCGGCTCTTGCGCCCTCTTTTAATTGTGCCGCGAAGTTTTTTAGGTTTCCCGGCTCAATCTGGGATGAGAGTAAATCTGAAAAGGAGAGTTGGCAAGAGGAGTCGGAGAGAAGCGCTGTGGAAAGCTGTGGAAGAGTGTGGAAAAGAGAAGGAGGTTTGGGAGGTGGAGGAAGCGAAGGAGGTAGAGGAGAAGGCTAAGAAGGGGGATTTAGTAGGCGGGGATGGATTTTTCGAAACGGCGGATTGTGCCTTGATATTCATCGCGGAGGGCGGAGGGAAGGCGGGGGCCGAATTTGGCGAAGAATTCGCGAGTGTCGGCCAAGTCGATCTCCCAGTCATCGGCGTCGACGCGGAAAAGTTCGCGAAGGGATTCGGGAGAGAGATGGAGGCCATCGAGGGTGAGGGCTTCGCGAGTGGGAACGAAGCCGATGGGAGTCTCTTCGGCAGCACCGCGGCCTTCGACGCGTTCGAGGATCCACTTGAGGACGCGGACATTGTCCCCATAACCGGGCCAGAGGAATTTGCCGTCGGCACCCTTGCGGAACCAGTTGACGTGGAAAATCTTGGGCGGGTGCGGTATGCGGTGGCCCATGTCCAACCAGTGCTGGAAATAATCGGCCATGTTGTAACCACAGAAGGGAAGCATAGCCATGGGATCGCGGCGGGTGATGCCGACTTCGCCGGTGATGGCCGCGGTAGTTTCGGAAGCCATGGTGGCGCCGACATAGACGCCGTGCTGCCAGTTGAAGGTTTCGTAGACGAGAGGAGCGAGGCGAGCGCGGCGTCCACCAAGAATGAAAGCGGAAATGGGGACGCCTTCGGGGGCTTCGAACTTGGGTGAGATGCTGGGCGACTGAAGAGCCGGAACGGTATAGCGAGAATTGGCATGAGCAGCGGGACCTTTGGAGGCGTCCCATTTTTCGCCGCGCCAAGTGACAAGACCGGCCGGAGGATCGCTGCCGATGCCTTCCCACCAGGGTTCGTCATCGGGAGTGACTCCGACGTTGGTGAAGATGGTGTTGCGATTGAGGGCGCGCATGACGTTGGGATTGGTCTTCATTCCGGTGCCGGGGGCAACGCCAAAGAAACCGGCTTCGGGATTGATGGCGTGGAGAAAACCGTCGGCTCCGATGTGCATCCAGGCGATGTCGTCGCCAATGGTCCAAACCTTGTAGCCCTGGGATTCGAGGGAGGAAACCATCATGGCCAGGTTGGTTTTGCCGCAGGCGCTGGGAAACGCCGCGGCCATGTAGGTGACTTTGCCGCCAGGGGATTCGAGGCCGAGGATAAGCATATGCTCGGCCATCCAGCCCTGTTGGCGAGCCAAGTAACTGGCGATGCGGAGGGCGAAGCACTTTTTTCCAAGGAGCGCGTTGCCGCCGTAGCCAGAGCCGACGCTCCAGATGAGGCGCTCTTCGGGGAAGTGAGCGATGTAGCGGCGGAGCGGGTCGAGATCGCCAAGAGAGTGAAGGCCGGGAACGAAGTCGGAGGAATTGCCAAGGCGGTCGGTGGCGACTTTGCCGATGCGGGCCATGATGCGCATGTTGGCGACGACGTAAGGACTGTCCGTGACCTCGACGCCGACTTTGCTGAGAGGGGAATGGGCGGGGCCCATGATGTAAGGCACGACGTACATGGTGCGGCCGCGCATGGCGCCGTCGAGCAGAGCACCGATTTTGTGTTTGGCGCCGCCCGGATCCATCCAATTGTTGGTGGGACCGACATCGTCTTTGTCGGGAGTACAGATGAAGGTGAGGTGTTCTGTGCGCGCGACGTCACTGGGACTGCTGCGGTGAAGATAACAATTGGGATAGGTTTTGGAATTGAGCTGGAAGGAATCCACGTGCTTCAACATCTCGTGGAGGATGGCCTGGTTTTCGGCTTCAGAGCCGTCGCAAAAAATGATGCGATCGGGCTTGGTAAGCTGGGCGGCCTGGTCCACCCAGGCTTCCATCGGAGTTCCCACGGTCTACCCCTCCAAAAAACAGATGCAATCCATGCAAAGAACAAATCAACAAGCCCGAACCAAAGGGTCCCATGAATCTGAAAGGACAGGGACACCAGGCGGGGTGATACGGCTGGGTCGTGTGTCCGAACAGTTTAAAGTAGAGATTGGCTGGGTTGCAAGGCGGGGCAAGAGATACGGTGGTAATGGGCTGTGAATTTCCGAGCGGGCCTAGAACCGGCGGAAATTCTCGCCGGGAGGCAGTGGCAGCAGTGGCAGCAGGGCGCTCCCCAAGGTTGCAGTTTTCAGATATCATGGCGTGCCATGAACTTGACGACGGAATCCGCAGCGAGTTCGCGGCGACGGACAGTGCGGGACATGCTGCTTTATGGCGTGTGCGGCGGCGTGCTGATTGCGATCCTGAAACTGACGGAGTACCGCTTCCTGGTCGTCGAGCGTTCGGTGGAGATTTATGTCGGGCTGGTGGCGGCCCTATTTGCGGGACTGGGCATCTGGCTGGGGCTGACGCTCACCCGAAAAAAGCCGACGACGATTCTGACGGAAATCCCAGGCCGGGCTCGGGAGCCGTTTGTGGCCGACGCGACGCGCGTGAGCCAGCTGGGCATCACCGCGCGCGAGATGGAGATCCTGGGGCTCATCGCCACGGGTTTGAGCAACCGGGAGATTGCCGGCCGACTGTTTGTCAGCGAAAACACGGTGAAGACCCATACGAGCCGGTTGTTTGATAAGCTCGGCGCAAAGCGGCGCACCCAGGCTGTGCAGATGGGCAAGGCCGGCCGGCTAATCCCGTGAGGAGTTGGCCCCACCCGAAACGGTGACCAGAATGCAAAATCATCCGAAAGTGTGACGACAACGAGCGCGTCCGCGGCTAGAGTCCAGGCACGTGAGCGCAAGTTTCACGAAGGGAGGGGTAAGTTCGATGTAAAAGAGGGTTCTAACCTTTGGACTGATTCCCGGGGCGATATCCGGCGGGCCGATGCTGGCCACGATCCCCTTCGTTGGTGCAATCGGCTGGGACAAGGGGAAGCGTTGATGGTGTTTTTTTGAGGGGCGTTCGTACCGGGAGATTGTGGGGGGCGGAGGACTGACGTTTGGGCGGGGGTTCGCCGTGGGCACTCTGATTCCGTTTATCTCCAACGCGTGCTATGTGGGGAAGTGGGAATTCATATATTACAAACTGATGCCGGACTTTGCCGAGAAATATGCCGCGCACATGGCGGAGCATGCGAAGAAGTCCGGGGCGAACCAGCAAAAGATCGAGGAGACGGAGAGGCAAGCAAAACAGTTCAAGCAGATGTACGACAATCCAGCGATTAATGTGGCGCTGACATTCATGGAGATAGTTCCGATCGGTCTGGAGGTGACGCTAGTGTCGGCAGGAACTCTGAGGAGGAAGGGGCGCGATCCTGAAAACTAGACGGTGTGGGGTGGTATTCTCTTGGTATGTACGCGCAGAAATTTCGGGTGGATGTGTGGATCTGTGGAAAGCGGAGGAGTTGTCCGCTCGAATGGCTGGATCAGTTTTGCATGCGGAATTTCACGAATTCGGCGGAGTTTGACGATACGTTACCGGTGGGCGAAGGGAGAATCGAGGCGAGTTTCCGATTGACGCCGGAACGGTTCGCTAAAGGGTTGGGAACGTGGCTGACGCAGAGGGGGAAGGGCGAGGGGGAAACGGTAAGGGTGGAAGTCAGGCGCATGTAGTGCGGGGCCGCATAACAGAAAACCAGCCCTCCGGCTTTTTGGGCTACTCGGAGGCGGGGACGGTCTTGCTTTCGATGGCGGCGCGGATGGAGGGTAGAGCTTTGAGAGTGGCTTCCTCTCCGGCGCGAACGAGTTCGCTGGTTTTAGAAAAATCGTCCCAGAGGAACGGCTTGACGTCGGGCTCGATGATGATGTCGGCTTCCTTACGCCATTCCAAATCGGCGTGTTTCTGGATGATGGTGAAGGAACGGCTCAGGACATCGGTAAAGGTGCGCGGTTCATCGACGGCGCCTGCTTCCAGGTAAACGGCGATCATAAGTTCCGCGCCGAGGAGAAGCAGGCCTTCGATGGGCACGAGCGCAGTGAGAAAGCCGTCGACGAGCGTGCGACCTTCATACTTCACGGGGACAAACAAACCGGGATAAGCGCAAGAGGCGCGAAGGGGCGGGCCGAGGGGGCCACCGTGGTAGTAGACGGGCAAGCCGAGATTGATGTCGGTTGCGGCAATGGCGAGAGGTTTCTGCAATTCTTCGAAGCGTGTGATGGGAGTAAAGCGAGCAGCGAATTGCTCGAGGCGGTTGTTGGTGGCGAGGCCGAGCCAGGAGGGAGTCCAACGGCCGAAGTCGGTGAACTTGGTTTCATGGGCGACACGCTCCATCAGTTCGAGAGAGGTGCCGGCACAATAGGCAGTGGCGATGAGAGCGCCGACGCTAGTGCCGGAGACAACGTCGATGGGAATGTTCGCTTCGCGTAGGATGCGCAGGACTCCGATATGAGCGATGCCGCGAGCGAAACCGCCGGCGAGAGCGATGCCGACACGAGGACGCCTGGCGCCCTTGGGAGTGCCGCCATAGGCGAAGGAGCGGAACAGATCCTTGGCCATGCCCAGAAAGCTCTGGGAGTCGGTATTTTTCTCGGCTGCCATAATCGTCCACTTTACGATGGAGGGAGTTTACCAAACACTTGTTTGACCCGCACGATGGCATTTTGTAACCTGTTCTGCTGTTTGAACCTCACAGCCGAAGGCATACCGTCATGACTCAACGAATTCAGAAGACCGCTGTTCTGGGCGCAGGGACCATGGGTGCCCGCATCGCCGCGCATTTCGCCAATGCGGGATTGCCTTGTTTGCTGCTGGACATTGTTCCGAAAGATGCCGCAACTGGGGAGAGGAACAAGATAGTCGCCGCGGGACTGGAAGCGGCGAAGAAATCAAAGCCAGCGGCATTTTTTACCGCGGCACTTGCCGGGAAAGTTTCGATTGGGAATTTTGAGGACGACCTGGCGCGAATTGCCGATGCGGACTGGATTATCGAAGTGGTAGCGGAGAATCTCGAAATCAAACGCGGACTGCTGGCGAAAGTGGCGCAATATCGCAAGCCGGGAGCGATCGTTACGACGAATACCTCGGGCTTACCAGTTCATTTGATTGCCGAGGGATTACCGGAGGAGTTTCAGCAGCATTGGGCCGGAACACACTTTTTCAATCCGCCGCGCTACATGAAATTGGTGGAGGTGATTCCGGGACCGAAAACTTCGCGGGAGGTGTTGGAAACGCTATCGGATTTTTGTGACCGGCGGCTTGGGAAAGGCGTGGTGATCGCGAAGGACACACCGAATTTTATCGCGAATCGGATTGGGACGTATTCGATGCTAAATGCGCTGCGGTTGATGGGCACGCTGGGAATGACGATTGAGGAAGTGGATGCCTGTACCGGGCCGGCGGTTGGATGGCCGAAGTCGGCGACGTTCCGGACGGCGGATATCGTGGGGCTGGATGTGCTGATGCACGTAGTGAAAAACATTTACGAAACCGCCCCAAATGACGAATCGCGCGAGGCGTACAAAATCCCGGGGTTCGTGGAAGAGATGGCCAGGCGGAAATGGCTGGGCGACAAGACAGGGCAGGGATTTTATAAACGGGTGAAGGGCGGGGAAGGAGAGAAGGAGATATTGACGCTGGACATTCCGACCATGGAGTATCGCGCGCGTCAGAAGGCGAAGTTTGCATCGATCGAAGCGGGGAAGGCGGTAGAGGATACGCGGGAGCGGCTGCTCGGGTTGCTGACGCCGCTGTTTGAAGGACAGAAGACGGACAAGGCGCAGCAGTTCATCTGGGGCGGGCTTTCGGAGATGTGTTTGTACGCAGGGCAGCGGATGCCGGAAATTTCTGATCATATTGTGGATGTTGACCGGGCGATGCGTTGGGGCTTTGCGTGGGAGCTAGGACCGTTCGAAAGCGTGGATGCGATTGGGCTGGCGGCGTTCGCGGAACAGATTAAAAAGGAAGGCCGGAGCTTGCCGCCGATATTTGAGAAGGCGCTGGCGAGCGGGAGAAAGAGTTTTTACGAGTCGGAGAAGGGCAAGAGTTCAGTATTTGATTTTGACAGCGGATCGATGAAGAAAGTGGCGGAACCAGCCGGGATCCTGATCCTGAAGAATCTGAAGGAGGCCGGGCGCGAGGTGGAACGCAACACCGGTGCAAGTCTGATTGATTTGGGTGATGGCGTGGTGTGCTGCGAATTTCACGCCAAGATGAACGCGATCGGCGCGGATTTAATCGCGATGGTTCACAAAGGGCTGAAGCGGCTGGAAACGGATTTTGAGGCGATGGTGATTGCGAATCAGGCTACGAACTTCTCGGTTGGCGCGAACCTGATGATGGTGCTGATTGGCGCACAGGAGCAGGAGTGGGACGAACTGCACATGGCCGTGAAGCAATTTCAGAATGTGAACCTGGCGATCAAGTACGCGCCGAAGCCGGTGGTCGCCGCGCCGCAGGGAATGGCGCTGGGGGGAGGGTGCGAAATCAGCCTGCATGCGGCGAAGATCCACGCGGCGGCGGAGGCGTACATCGGGCTGGTGGAAACGGGAGTAGGGCTGATCCCGGGGGGAGGTGGGACGAAGGAGATGCTGATCCACGCGAATGAGAACGCGGCGTCGGGGGACGACCTGGATTTGTTTCACACATTGAAGCCTGTGTTCGAGAATATTGCGATGGCGAAAGTGGGAACGAGCGCGGAAGAATGCCGGGAGTTGGGATATTTGCGGAAGAGCGACGCGGTCTCAATGAATCGCGATAGATTGGTGGCGGATGCGAAACAGACGGCGCTGGCGCTGTCGCGTGGAGGATGGCAAGCGGCGGCATCAACGTGGCAAGAGGGAGCGCAGACGACGCAGATTAAGGTGCTAGGGGAATCGTTTTTGGCGGCGGCGAAGATGGCCATTCACCTGATGGTGCGTGGCGGATATGCGTCGGATTACGATGCGCATGTGGCGCGGAAGCTGGGGAATATTCTGGCTGGAGGAGCGCTTTCAGCACCGCAGATGGTGAGTGAGCAGTACGTGCTGGATTTGGAGCGCGAGGCCTTTGTATCGTTGTGCGGGGAGAAGAAGACGCAGGAGAGGATTGCGCACACATTGAAGACGGGGAAGCCGCTTCGGAATTAAAGCGTTGAGTGCGATGGGGCGAGAAGCGCGGAACGAATGTGGGTAAGTTGGACGATGAGGTCCTTCGTGGCAAGAGGCGCTCCTCAGGATGGCAAGGTTTCCTGTGGAAGCACGGCCAGAGTTACGTATGGGTTGACTGCGTACGAGCTGAGGCAAGTCGCTGACAGCAAAAATCGCATAAAATCGTATTGCAATAGGCGATAAAGGCGTTTATTCTCCCGTGCGGGGGAAGACCATGCAAAGACTTCTGGCGCCGCGGGAAGCCGCAAATATATTGGGAATCAGCTATCCGACCTTAAAGCAGTGGATCTACCACAAAAAGATAAAGACGGCGAAGACGCCCGGCGGGCACCATCGCGTGCCGGAATCGGAAATTGACCGGATGATTCCGAAGAAGCTGGAGCGAGGGGACATTACCATGCGGCGAGGAAACTTCCGGAAGATCAGCGGGCGAAACCAGTTAATCGGGCGGGTGGTGGCGCTGAAATTTAGTGGCTTGCTGGCGCAGGTCACGCTGGCGATCGGGGAGCAGCACATTACGTCCATCATTACCGCGGATGCGGCGCGGGAGCTGAGGTTGAAGGTGGGGGAGCGAGCGGCAGCGCTGATCAAATCGACAGAAGTGATGATTCTGCGGATGTGAGTTTGGAGAATCCCATGAATGTGCTGCGGAAACTAGCGGCAGTTTCCCGCTTACTGGTCTTGTCCTTAGTGGTCTTGGCGACGTGCGTGCGCGCGCAAACGCTGCGGGTTGCAGCGGCGGCAGACTTGCAATTCGCGATGAAGGACCTGGGCAGTGAATTTGAAAAGAAAACTGACACAAAAGTGGAGATCAGTTACGGCTCGAGCGGGAATTTTCGAGCGCAAATCGAGAACGGGGCGCCATTCGACGTATTTTTCTCCGCTGATGCACAGTATCCGGAGCAATTGGTGGCTGCCGGAGTGGCGGATGGGCAGTCGCTGTTTGTGTATGCGCAAGGACACCTGGTGCTGTGGGCGCCGGCGGGAGCGAATTTGCGGCTTGCGGAACGAGGATTCGACGCGCTGAAGGACTCGCGCGTAGGAAAAATCGCCATTGCGAATCCCGAGCACGCACCCTATGGACGAGCTGCCGTAGCGGCGCTGCAAAAAGCGGGACTGTACGATCAGTTAAAAGGCAAGCTGGTGTATGGGGAAAACATTTCACAGGCTGCGCAATTCACGCAGTCGGGGAGCGCGCAGGCGGGGATCATCGCACTTTCGCTGACATTTGCGGAAAGCATGAGGAGTGGCGAACGCTGGGAGATTCCAAAGGAGCTATACCCGCCGTTGCAACAGGAGGCGGTGATCATCAAAGCAGCGCCTAATCAAAGCGCGGCGAAAGGGTTTCTGGAGTTTGTGAAAAGCGAAGAGGGGAGGAAGATTCTATCGAAGTACGGATTGACCCCGCCAGAGGCCGGACCCAAGCCATGAGCGGCCAAGCGCTGTTGTTGTCACTCAGGCTGGCGAGCACGGTAGCGGCGCTGCTGCTGGTGATCGCGCTGCCGTTAGCGTATTGGCTGGCGTTCACGGCGTGGAGAGGGAAATTTTTGCTGGAATCGGTGGTGGCGTTGCCGCTGGTGCTGCCGCCCACAGTACTGGGATTTTATGCGCTGCTTGCGCTGGGGCCGCGCGGGACGCTGGGAAGATTGTGGCAAGCGATGTTCGGGCACTCGCTGGCGTTCACATTTACGGGATTGGTCCTGGCGTCGATGCTGTACAGCTTGCCGTTTGCGGTGCAACCGCTGGTGACGAGCTTTGAATCGCTGGATCGGCGGTTGTTGGACGCGTCGTCCGTGTTGGGAGCGGGGCGGGCGCGATCGTTCTTTCGGATCATCTTGCCGCTGGCGTGGCCTGGGGTGGTTA
Organism: Candidatus Acidiferrales bacterium; assembly: GCA_963709675.1. Lineage (GTDB taxonomy): Bacteria > Acidobacteriota > Terriglobia > Acidiferrales > UBA7541 > Acidiferrum. Next base: position 265,428 of record CAVPWW010000004.1, on the reverse strand, counting down.
CGGCGGTAGTACTGAGTTTTGCGCACACGCTGGGGGAGTTTGGTGTGGTGCTGATGGTGGGAGGAAATCTGGCGGGGATCACGCGAACGGTGTCGATTGATATTTACGATCGCGTGCAGGCGCTGGACTATGCGGGCGCGAACGAGACGGCGTTATTTCTGCTGGTGATTTCCTTTGCGGTTTTGTCCGTGGTGTATGGAGTGAACCGCCAGGTGTGGTCGCCGTGGAGCAACCGGCAGGCGCGTTGATGCTTTCCGTCCACATAGAAAAGAACTTTCAGGTGGCGGGAACGCCGAGATTCCAACTGCAAATCGAGGAAGAGTTCCCGCCGGGATTTACGGTTGCGTTTGGGCCGTCGGGTGCGGGGAAGTCCACGCTACTGGACTGCATTGCGGGGCTGGTGAGACCGGATGGAGGAAAGATCACGTTCGGCGAGGAGACATTCTTTGAAGCGGAGAAAGAGATATGCTTGCCGGCGCAGAAGCGCGGGATCGGATACGTGTTTCAGTCGCTGGCACTGTTCCCGCATTTAACGGTGGAGGGAAATGTGGGTTACGGACTGTCGGGTTTGCCGGCCGCCGACCGAGTGGGACGGATGGAGAGGATACTGGGAGCGTTTCACATCGAGCGATTGCGAGGACGCAAGCCGGAGGAACTTTCCGGAGGAGAAAAGCAGCGTGTAGCGCTGGCGCGCTCGGTGATCACAGAGCCGCGCGTTTTACTGTTGGATGAGCCACTGACCGGGTTGGACGGGGAATTGCGTCGGGCAATTCTGGAGGATCTGCGGAACTGGAACGCGGGGCAACGGATTCCGATTCTTTACGTGACGCATAACCGGGAAGAGGTGGACGCAATCGGCGACCGAATTGTGGTGATGGTGGATGGCCGCGTGGGCGAACGCGGAACGCCGCGGGAGGTACTGGACGCGCCGCGCGCGGTTGAGCTGGCACAGGCGGCGGGATTTGAGAATTTGCTAACGGGACGCGTGTTGGAACATCGGGCGGTGGATGGCGTAATGCGAATTGGCCTGGATGGCAAAGAGTGCGAGCTGGAAATTCCGCTGGGAAACGCGCAAATCGGTGAAACCATTCAAGTAGCTATTCGAGCCGGGGACATTCTGCTGGCGACGCGATTGCCCTACGGACTGAGCGCGCGCAACGTATTGCCGGGAACGGTGGAATCGATTGAGACACGAGGGACGATGGCACGTGTGCAAGTGAATGCAGGAGTGAGGTTCACGGTGCACGTGACGCTGGGAGCAGCGCGGTCGCTGGAGTTAGCGACGGGCTCGGTCGTGTGGCTAGTGGTGAAGACGCACTCATGCCACGTGGTTACTCGGCGGTGATGACGAGGGCGCTGCAGGGCTTGGAGCCAACGCGAGAGTAGCCGTGAGGGAATTGCGAGTCGAAGTAGAGAGAGTCGCCGGCATCCAGGATTTCCTGATCCGCCCCCATTTTGAGAGCCAGCTTCCCTTTCAACACATAAATAAATTCGACGCCGGAGTGTTGGTGGACATGAAGCTGCGGCGCGGGCACGGTGCGGAACTCAGCGAGATAGGCGTTGAATTTGCGGTCAGTGGCCAGGAAATCGAGTGATTCAAAATCGAAGGAAGCGTGATCGAGTTCCGGTGCCTCCGGGAAGCGCAGACGATCCTTTTTGCGGACCAGGGAGAAAGCGTGTTTCTGGCGCGCATCGGCGAAGAAAAAATCCAAGCCCATGCTGAAGACCATGGCGATACGGGAAAGAGTAGGAAGTGTGGGATAGAGTTTGCCGTGCTCGAGCTTAGAGAGAAGAGCCGGGGAGAGTCCGGTGTGGCGGCTCAGCTCGACAAGGCCCATTTTGCGGCGGAGTCGCAATTGTTTGATCTTGTCGCCGAGATGATAGCGATCGAGAGTTTCCTTCAAGTGCGGGGAGACCATGAGAATCCGCCCTTCTCCTGCGAGGAAAGAGGAATGACTGCTTTTTGAGGGAGAGGATAGCATGAGGATTTCCTTGGGGTGCAGCAGATTTTCATTTGTGTCAAACGGGGATTGAATCTACCGGATGCCTTCTCGAGGTTCAAAAGCACGATTTTAGTGCGAGGGACCGTGAAAGGATGAATTGCAGTCGATCAGAAAATGCGGCTAGTATGAGAACTTCGCTCCCATGAGGAATTCCGTGGCCCACAAATTGAGAAAGCGAAAGACTACGCCGAAACCATTGCGGCCCCGAAAAGGTCCGCGCGACAGTAAGCAGGCCAAACCGGCGACGCGGCTGGAAGAGGTTTTACAGAGCGCGGCGAATATCTTCTTTGCCAAGGGATTTCACGCGACGAGCATCGAGGACGTGGCGCGAGATGTGGGCATGCTCAAGGGGTCGCTGTACTACTACATTAAATCGAAAGACGATTTATTGTTCCGGTTGCTGCTGGCAGGAATTGAAGATGGCGACGCGTTCATTGCGCGACAGATCGATCTGGAAGGCGATCCCGTGAAGCAACTGGAACGAGCGATCCGGGCCCAAATTGACTACATCATCCAGAATCGCGTGCCATTCGGGCTGTTTCTACACGAATTCGATTCGCTATCGGGGAAGAAGCAGCACAAGCTGATTTCGGTGATGTCGCGATACAACTCGCGGTTTGTGGACCTAGTGCGGCGAGGCCAGGAACAAGGACGAATCATCGGGGGCGAGCCGTGGATCATCGTGAACGGGATTCTAGGGATGTGCAACTGGTTGTACCGGTGGTACGACACGGACGAGATTTCCGATCCGGAGCAGGTGAAACAGATTTTCCTGCGGATGCTGCTTCAGGGGATACACAAGGGTTGAGAAGTTTCCTTTCGCCCGTGGAGATGCGGACAAAGTGGATGGTTAGTAGTTAGAGAGACAGGGTTGCGGAATTCGAGCGGGTCGTGAAGAATCGATAGGTAATACCAATCCAGTTCTGACGAGAATCCGATGAAAGAGAAAATTGTAAGTTCGTTGGACGCGGCTGTCGCGGATATACCGGATGGTGCGCGGATCATGTTTGGAGGATTCGGCGGGGCGGGCTTCCCGAATAACCTGATTCAGGCGCTGTCGCGAAAAGGAATCAAGAACATCGTTGCGATCAGCAACAATTGCGGGACACGCGACGGGGAATTGGGAATCATGTTCAAGAATGGGCAAGTGAAGCACGTGATTTGCTCGTTTCCCGGGCCGCACGCGAATCATTTCCAGGAGCGGTTTGCGAAAGGCGAAGTGAGTTGCGAGTTGGTGCCGCAAGGAATTTTGTGTGAGCGCATGCGTGCTGCCGCGGCGGGATTGCAAGGGTTTTACACGACGGTGGGAGTTGGGACGGAAGTGAGCGCGGGCAAAGAAGAACGCGTGATCGAAGGGAAACGCTGCATCCTGGAGATGCCGATTCACGCGGAGTTCGCGCTGATCAAGGCAGCGAAGGCGGACGAATTGGGGAATTTGACGTACCGGCTGGCGGCGAGGAACTTCAATCCGATCATGGCGCAGGTGGCGAAAATGACCATTGTGGAAGTGGATGAGATCGTGCCGGTGGGATCGATTGCGCCGGAGAACGTGGTGACGCCGGCGATTTTTGTGCACAGGATTGTGCAGGCGAAAGGATTGCACTATGCCGGATAAGCCGCGTTTGACTCGAGAACAGATTGCGCAGCGTGCGGCGCAGGAATTGCCGGACGGCGCGTATGTGAATCTTGGCTGGGGCATACCAAACCTCATTTCGGATTATTTGCCGAAGGGGATTACGGTGTACTTCCACAGCGAAAACGGGATTTTGGGGATGGGGCCGAGGGCGAAGGCGGGGGAAGAGGATTCCGATCTGGTGGACGCGATGAAAGTGCCGGTGACGCTGATTCCGGGGGCGTCGTTCTTCAGCCAGGCGGATGCGCATTTGATGACGCGCGGCGGGCATCTGGACGTGGCGGCTCTGGGCGGATTTCAGGTGTCGGAGAAAGGCGATTTGGCGAACTGGAAGATTCCAGGATCAAAGGGCAGCGGGGGAATCGGCGGGGCAATGGACATTGCGGCGGGGGCGAGCAAGCTGATTGTGTGCATGGAACACAACACGAAAGATGGGGCGCCGAAGATCGTGAAGCAGTGCACCTATCCGTTGACGGGGATCGAATGCACGGACACGGTGGTGACGGACCTGGCGGTGATCGATGTGAGAGAAGAGGGAATGGTGTTGCGGGAAGTGGCGCCGGGATGGACGGCGGAAGAAGTGCAGGAGCGGACGGGAGCGAAATTGGTTGTGAGAGGGAAGGTACCGGAGATGAAGTTCAAAGGATGAAGCTCTTCTGGCATCGGTCCTTGTCATGATTGTGGTGTTGATTTCCATACTGCGCCGGCTTCCCTGGGGGTCGAGGTACGCTTCGAAGAGGAGCCCGTGCGATTCCATTTTTTGTTGGCGCTTGCCGTTGTGGTTCTAGGGACGATCTTTCTGTGGTTCTGGTTCGTGATGAGAACCACATAGAAAGAGGGGCCTCCGCGTCTAATTTCCATTTTCTATTTTTCGGTTTCCATCAGATGCGGGCGGCGGCGCGGGCGGCGATGTGGCCGTCGGGGGTGCGCAGGACGACGACGAGGCTGTCCGTGACGGGGACGCCGGCGCTAGGCAGGTCAAACTCAAATTCCCATTCAAAACGTTCCGGTAATTCTGCGACAAGTTCGGTGGCATAGGGCATAACGCGGCGAGTCTCATAGTGTCTCGGGACAACGCCGGTCGCGGGCCGTAGAGCCATGCCGTGTTTCCAATAAAAGCTGAGGCGAAGAGTGCTAACAAGGGCTTTGGTGAGATACGGGTGAGTATCGGCGTTCTGGAATTGGTCGTCGCAGGGGAGGTCGAAGAGAAGGAAGCTGAGATGGAGTTGCTTGGGGAACTCGGTGACGATGTCGTTGCCGCGGTGAATGAGAGTGCCGGTGTCCGTATCGACGCGCTTCAGATTCTCGAAGTAATTGGGAGCGGTGGCGCGGCCGACGATGCGGAAACAAGGGCCGGAAGGGATTTCGCCGTCGGTGGTTATCTGGAGGCCGCCGTCGTAATTCCAGACGGATTTTTCGTGATTGGGCTGAGCGGGGAGGAAAGGCGCGGCGGGCCAGAGCAGTAAGACAACTGCAAGGAAGAGGGAAACTGGAAGCCGGCGAGACATAGGAGTTTCCAACACCGGAGATTTTACCTCTTCGAGGGCTGCAGAAAAACAACCAAAAAGCGTGCTTTAGGGCTAAAGCCCCCGGATTCTCAAGTCTTCACGCGGGGGCTGAAGACAGGGCTCACCTGGGTTTCCTGGAACCGAATCACGGGTGGGTCATGGATTCGGGCTTGACGAGGGCGTCGAATTCTTCCGGGGTGAGGTGGCCGAGCTGCATGGCGGCTTCGCGGAGGCTGATGTGCTGGACGTGGGCGGTGTGGGCGACTTTGGCAGCGTTGTCATAGCCGATTCTTGGCGCCAGCGCGGTGACTAGCATGAGGGAGTTTTTGACGTAGTGGTCGATGGCTTTGAGGTTGAGTTCGATGCCGTGGACGCAGTGATCGACGAAGCTGTTCATGGAGTCGGCGAGCAATTCCACGGAATGAAGATAATTGAAAATCATGACGGGCTTGTAAACGTTGAGTTCGAAATTGCCCTGGGAGCCGGCGAAACCGATGGCGGTGTCGTTGCCCATGACCTGGACCGCGACCATGGTGACAGCTTCACACTGCGTGGGATTGACCTTGCCGGGCATGATGGAAGAGCCGGGCTCGTTTTCGGGAAGGATGAGTTCGCCGAGACCGCAACGGGGGCCGGAGGCGAGCCAGCGAATGTCGTTGGCAATTTTCATGAGAGATGCGGCGAGAGTTTTCAGGGCACCGCTGGCGAAGACGATTTCGTCGTGAGCGGAAAGGCTAGCGAATTTATTCGGGTGCGAGCGGAAGGGCAGGCCGCTGAGTTCGGCGATTTTCTTGGCGGCGCGCTCGGCGAATTCAGGGTGAGCATTCAGGCCGGTGCCGACAGCGGTGCCACCAATGGCGAGATCGAAGAGGCCGTCGAGAGCAACAGCGATGCGCGTGCCATCGCGATCGAGAAGGCTGACCCAGCCGGAAAATTCCTGACCGACGGTGAGAGGCGTCGCGTCTTGAAGGTGGGTGCGACCGATTTTGACGACGCCGACGAATTCCTTGGCTTTGGCGTCGAGAGCATCGCGCAGTTTCTTGAGCGCGGGAAGAAGGCGGCGGGAAGTTTCCGTGGCCGCGGCAATGTGCATGGCGGCGGGGAAGGTGTCGTTGGAGGATTGTGACATATTTACATCGTCATTCGGGTGAATGGGTTTCTTGGTGCCCATTTCACCGTGCGCAATCTGGATGGCGCGGTTGGAGATGACTTCGTTGACGTTCATGTTGGTCTGCGTGCCGCTGCCGGTTTGCCAGATGCGGAGGGGGAAATGATCGTGGAGCTTGCCGGAGATGACTTCGTCGGCGGCCTGAGTGATGAGATTGGCTTTTTCTTCGGAGAGTTTGCCGAGATCCCGATTGACGAGAGCGGCGGCTTTTTTCAGGATACCGAAGGCGCGGATCAACTCGGGAGGCATGGTGTCTTTGCCGATGGCGAAGTGGATGAGGGAGCGGGCGGTTTGCGCACCGTAGTAGCGGTCCATCGGAACTTCGATTTTGCCCATACTGTCGGATTCGGTGCGAGAGGGAATGGATTTGACGAATTGCGTGGCTTCGGACACGGCGTTCTCCTGCGGAGCGATGAGGATAGTTTAGCAGGCAGGAAGTGTTGAAGTAAGGAAGCAATGAAGTAACGAAGCGGGTGGAGGAGGTCAATGATAAATGGGGTAAAGGAAGTAAAGGAGAGAGAGTGACCCAAGCGGCGGCTTGCAAAACCGGTTCGTGAAACATTCGGGATTTGCATATTAGAAATTGGTTGTTTTGCCAAGACGCGCGGGTCTAGGTCCTTCGGCTAACTTCATCGGGTAGCCTCAGGATGAACACCGCTTCGCACCTTAGGACTATTTCAGGGCAGGCTCCAGAGTCGCGGAGGTGGACGAGTCGGGGGCCCAAGTTACGAGCAGTGGGATGAAGGGAGTGACGGCGTCGAGATGATGAGGGAGGATGCGGAGAGCGTAGCCGAAGAAGCCGCTTTTCGCCGTGTGCAGGGAGGCTTGGAAGCGATAGCAACCGTCACCTTCGTTCGCGGAGTTGTCCATGGGAGTAATGGTGGGATCGATGATTTCGCCGCGGCCATCAACGCGGCCGGAAAGAATCTGGACGGAAACGTCCTCGGGAGTGAGAGAGTCCAGAAAAACAGTGGCGGAGACGGGAATGTCGCTGCCGAGGTTGAAATCACCGCGACCGTTGGAGACGGATTTGATCTGGAGGCGGGGCCAAACAGATTCGACGCGGGTGCGCCAAGCGGCGAGAGCGCGGGCACGAAAAGCGTTGTCGGCCTGCAGGCGGAGGTGGCGGCGATGGGCGGAAAGATAGTATTCGTCAGTGTACCGCATGACCATACGGTGCATGTTGAACTCAGGGCAAAGGCGGATGATGGAAGTTTTCATGCGGTCGATCCACTTGCGGGGTAAACCGTCGGCGCGGCGCTCGTAGAAAGCGGGAACGATTTCTTTTTCGAGTAGCTGGTAGAGTGCTTCGGCTTCGACTTGATCCTGATAGCCGGGATCCTGATAGGACTCGCCCTTGCCGATGGCCCAGCCGACTTCCGTGCCGGAGTCGAGACCCATCTGCCAGGCTTCATCCCACCAACCATCAAGAGTGCTGACGTTGAGAACGCCGTTGGCCTGGGCCTTCATGCCGGAGGTGCCGCTGGCTTCCTGGGGTCGGAGGGGAGTGTTGAGCCAAATATCACAGCCCTGAACCATGTAGCGGGTAATGGCGACGTCGTAGTCTTCGAGGAAGACGAGCTTGCGACGAAATTCGGGACGGGCGGCGAGATCGATGATGGTTTTGATGAGCTGCTTGCCCCACTGGTCGCGAGGGTGAGCTTTGCCCGAGTAAATAATCTGCACGGGACGATCGGGATTATTGAGGATGCGGGCGAGGCGTTCGGGATCGCGAATGAGGAGAGTGGCGCGCTTGTAGGTGGCAAAACGGCGGGCAAAGCCGATGGTAAGAGCGTCAGGAGAGAGCACTTCTTCCGCTTCATCGATGGCGGATTGCGAGGCGCCGGAAGAGATCAATGGCGGCGTGGTCCCAACTCCAGCGTAGGTTATAAGCGATGGGGAGGAGGGGCTTGAGGACGTCTGGCAAGTTGGGTCGAACCTTAAACAGAGAGATCGGTTTCATGGAGTCCTCAAAGTGAAGCCACGCGCGCTCGGCGCGGAAGAAATGGAGTGAAGCGCGAAGTGGGGAGCGCTGCGACTCACCGGTGGCTGGGACGAATGAGCCCTACCTGTGAGAACGCAGAGTTTTTACAGACGCCGTGGAGACAACGGACTTTTGTGCCGAAGCCTTGAGGTTAGCGGCAAGGGTGAGTTCGCGTTCGGCCTGGAGCCAATCGTCGAAGTCAGAACCAACGACCTCTCCGCGCTCTTCGAAAATCTGGTGCGCCCGGATGGCGATCTCTTCCGGCGTGGGACACGAAGGGATGGAATTCGTGTTATCGACTGCCGGTGGAACGTCCAGAGTGGAAACCTTCATGGTCATGAAATCCTCCAAAGAGATGATCAAGCGCCCGGGCACGGCGCGAGCATGCGGATGGGCGGCGGAAGGGGGAGCGTCGCGGGAAAGCAGAGCGAGGTAAAGCGCAGACCCGGCGAATCAACCGCGGCACGAGGTATAGTCGCAAGTCGATGCGACTGAAGCCACCAGAGGCGAGGATGAAGCAGGGGAGACTCATTGTCAACAGGATAAATTTAGGAAAGATTACTAGCGGGGTTTCAATTTGGGGCAGGGGCTAGTAGATGTCGATGGTGGTTACGCTGAGCGCGGGGAGTGTGACGGTGAGGGAAGTGCCTGAGACGAGTTGGGTTCCGGCGGGGATGGGCTGGATGGGGCTTTGACCCTGGGCGGAGGAGGCGGTCATTTGGAAGAGGTGAGCGGTTCCAGAAAGAGATTGGCCGTTGATCGCGGTGACTTGAGTGGAAGTAGAGCGATTGATGGCGACGAACACGACGCGACGGGGAGTAGTGCTGTCAGTGCTGGCGTAGACAACAACGTTGGTGACACCGCTGGATGTGGATTGGAGGGAGGTGTCGCCGAAATTGGAATTGGCGTTATCAAAATCGCGAAAGGCGCGGTACCCGGCGAGGATGTAGGGAGAGGTACTGTTCAGCGGCCAGAGATTGGCGGCGAAGAGATTCTGTGCGCCAAAGATGCCGAGGTTGTCGGCTTGGGCGATGGTGCCGGCGATGTGCTGACCCCCACCATTGTTATATTCGGTGATGGAAATTTTCATGCCTGGATTTTCAGCGGCGATACGCGATTGCAGGCGGCCAAGAATATAGATGGGCCCGCCGAGAACGTCCGCAGTGATCCAGGAATTTTCGGTAAAGGTGGTATCCCAGAGGCTGCGCGGGCTTTGGACGATGGCTTGCACCTGGGCGTCGGTGAGGGTGGGGCCAGTGAGGTTGATGACGCGATTGCCGCTGCCATCCGTGGCTTCGGAATACCAGTGGAAGTCGTAGACATCGACGAGAGCCCTGCCGTAGGTGGCGGATGCAGCTTTGACCGCGGGAAGATATTTGTCTGGGAACCAGTTGTTGCCAGTGGGAGTGGCGCTGAGTTCGCCCTGCCAGTCGTAAATGCCTTCGAAGCCGTAGTGGACGGGACCGAAGATCAGGACATCCGGGAATTGATCCTTGAGAGACTGGGTGAGAGCCAGGGTTTTGGAGATGTACGTGTCGGAGGTAACCGGATTGGGGCCTTGGACTTCGAGATGCGTAGTGTTCCAAAGTTCGGGCTCGTTGTCGAGTTGGACGAATACGGGATGAGTGGTGGGATTCGTGCCGAAGATGGATTGGCCCGAGAATTTCTGGTCGAGTGCCCAGATGAATTCGTCCATGTAGACGTAGTCGTCGGTAGTGGGGGGATTTAGGGTGAAGGGAGCGGAGGACTGGGTGCTTTTCCTGTAGGCAACTTGCTTGAAGCGGGAGAGATCGGGGGGATTGGCGACGCTGACTGGGCCGTTTTCGTCGCCAGCAACAAGACCCTGAAGCTGGAAGGTGACGAGACTGGCGAGGCCGTTGGCTTGATCACCCGCGATGAAACTGCGGACGGCTTCGGCGGGGACGGTGCTGCTACTGAGATAGTCGTCGTTCTCGTAGAGGTAGTCGCTGCCGGCGTTGGAGGCGTTGGTTTCCCAGTTGTAGGCGGTCCAACGATTACCGCCGGCGCGATCAAAAGTGAGATCGGGAGGGGCAGCGGTGATTCCGGAATAAAAATTGATGCCGTAGATGTAGGGAGAGATGGGGTGAGTGTTGGCAGGATTGATGGTGATGGTCACGTCGGGATTTGCCGGAGCCGTGGGAGTGGCGCTGGCCTGCGACGAGTTGATGCTTTGGCCGGTGGAATTCACGGCGGAGACAACGTAGTAGTAGGTGGTGCCATTGGTCAGGCCGGTGTCAGTGTAGGAGCTGGAGGATGGGGTGGCAATCTGTGAATAAGGACCACCGGAAGTGGTGGAACGCTTGACGTTGTAGCCGGTGGCCCCAGTGCTGGCGGACCAAGTGAGCGAGACTTGCGCGTTGCCCGCAGTGGCTTGGAGATTGATGGGAGCGGGAGGCGGATTCGCTGGAGCGGTCGGCGTGGCGCTGGCCTCGGCGGAATTTGCACTTTCGCCCCCGGAGTTGAGTGCGGAGACAACATAAAAATATTCTGTGCTGTTGGTGAGAGACGAATCGACATAAGAGGTTGCGGTGGGAGAAGCAACTTGAGTGTACGGACCGCCGGAGGTAGTGGAACGTTTGACGTGGTAGGAAGCGGCTCCGGAAGAGGAAGCCCAAGAGAGGGTGACTTGCGCGTTGCCTGGAGTGGCGGAAAGGCCAGAAGGCGCGAGAGGAACTGTGACTTTAGCCTCGCCGCTGCCCGAGCTGGTGGTGCTGGCGGCACAGCCGACGAGCAGAATTGCAGCGAGAACCAGGAGTGTTGCACGGAAGAAGTTGATGCGTGCGAATTTCGGCATTGTCAGAAAAAAGAATCGAAACACTGGGAAGCTGGGTGTGAAGAAGAGAGTAAACGGAGGCGCGAGAGAAAAAAAGTTGTCCGGAGGGACAGTCAGGCGAGGTGGCCGAAGGGCCGGGCGAGAGAAGCGCCTGAAATCGGCACGTTATTACTTAGTTCAGCACACCCCCTACGCCTCGATGTTGCCGAGAGAAAGAGCGAGCGGCAAGCTATGGGTGCAGGTTGCAGTACTCCTATACCCTATCGGACGTACCCCGTCCGGCAGCCGTTGCCCAGGTCATCGAAAAAAGAAGAAAAGCGCGAGAGAAATCGCGCGAAGCGTGGGGAGCGAGTGGGGTAGAGGAAGGTGCGCTTGCGATCACGGAAGGACCAGCGAAGGACCGCGGTTCCTAGCCGGACAGAGGAAGAGGACGAAAATGATCCCCAGCAAAAAATCGACATTGGCTCTCCTGGTAGGGATGGCATTTCTGATGACCGCGTGTAGCGGGTTGAAAACGACGACCGGTGGTGGCGGCGGCACAGGATCTACATCGTATACAGTTGGCGGAAGCATCGCCGGTTTGACGGGCACGGGATTGCAATTGGTCGATACGATCGGTGGGAAGACCACGGACACCCTCACGGTCGCCGCGGGGAAGACTTCGTTCACGTTCGCGACGGAGGTGCCAACTGGCGAGACGTATGCGGTGTCAATCAAGACGCAGCCGAGCAGCCCGACGGAGACTTGCACAGTCACGGCGGGAGGCAGCGGAACAGCCACGGCCAACGTTGCGACTGTCCAAGTGACTTGCTCCTCGAATTTCACGATCGGGGGAACGGTGACCGGGCTGACCGGATCCCAATTGGTGTTGGTGGATAACGGAACAGACACGCTTCCGATCAACGGAACTGGCACCGTACCATTCACATTTAAGGCGACGGTGACTGGTGCGTACAACGTGACGGTGCAGACGCAACCAACGAACCCGACGCAGTCTTGCATAGTAACCAATGGGAAGGGAACGGCCACGGCCAATGTATCGAATGTCCAAGTATCTTGTGGCGCGGTTTATACCATCGGGGGAAGCGTTACAGGATTGGCCGGATCGAACCTGGTGTTGAAAGATACGCTAGGCACCATCACGGAGCTGCTTCCCATCACCGGAACGGGTACAATCAACTTTACGTTTGTCACACCCGCTCCTGCGAACTCGACCTATGCAGTGACTGTAGCAACGCAGCCGACGAATCCATCACAGACCTGCTCTGTGACGAATGGCACGGGAACAGCCACGGGCAGCGTGAATACAGTTCAAGTGGTGTGCCCAGCGCCGGGGTGGACAATTGGTGGGACAGTGGTCGGCTTGGTAACCGGACCTGGCGATACTGTGGAGCTAATAAACAACGGCGGCGACAACATTTTGGTTACCGGCAATAATCAAGGGTTTGTGTTCCCGACGCTGGTGACGAATGAAGGACAATACAATGTGCAGGTGTTTCTGCAACCGACCAGTCAACCACAAGGGTGCGGTACGTTCTACTACATGGGAGTGGCCACAGCGGACGTCGACAGCGTGATCGTTGATTGCCAGCATAATGACTGGACATGGATGTTCGGACCTGACACGAATGGGACATACGGCCCGTACGGGACAGCGCAGCTTCCGCCCCCGATGGCTCCGTCTTTGGACACGAACACACCTGGAGGGAGAGACTACGCAGTCACCTGGACGGATTTGCAAGGAAGGAAGTGGATGTTTGGTGGATACGGCATGACTGTGAGCGGTGTAAGTCCGCCATTCCTCCCTGCTTTGCTGAACGATGTTTGGGTGTTTTGGCCAGGGCTTAATGGCCAAACCGGGGAATGGATACCGGCGAACCTACCGACAACGATGACTAGCACGACGGCGAATGGCGTCACAACTGTCACAAACACGGCCTCCACGGTTCCGCTGCAATACCCGGGAGGGTATAGCAGCACCACGTCTAGCTCTAGCTCTGGGACTACCACCATTACAACTCTTACTTATCCAGGAGGACCGGGCGCGCGCTGGGGCAGCGTGACATGGAAGGACGCGGCCGGCAATTTGTATCTGTTTGGCGGCGAAGGCTATTCAGCAAACGGCAGCGGGTTACTGAATGATATTTGGAAATTCACGCCCGGCGACTATGACGTCTCGTACACGACACCGACGGTAACCTACTCAGGGTCCTACACCTACACGGGAGGTTGGACCAATATAAGTGGCTATACAGGTGCCAATGAGCCCGGCAAGTACGCAGCTCCGGAGATTCCCGGAGGGCGCTGGGGAGCGGCATATTGCACAGATGCAAGCGGCACAGTATGGATGTTCGGTGGCCAGGGAGTTGATTCGACGGGAGCAGTGGGGTTATTGAATGACCTCTGGAGTTACAGCGGAGGCGTGTGGACATGGTTGGGCCCGTCAAACTCGACCGTGGGGCAGAACAACGGCGTCTACGGTACGCTTGGCACACCCTCGGGAGCAAACAGTCCCGGCGGGCGGCAGACAGCGGTGTTGTGGGCCGACAATAACGGGCATCTATGGCTCTTCGGAGGATTGGGTCTGGATTCTGTGGGAACACAGAACCCAGGAAATATCGGCACACTTCCCAACGGAAGCACTCCCGAAGGCGCACTGTTAAATGACTTGTGGGAATACGATATCAGCACCGGGGACTGGACTTGGGTGTCTGGTGGAGGAAAAACCGGGCTGGCCAACCAAGTGGGTGTGTACGGCACGCAACAGATACCGTCGGCAGGAGAGATGCCAGGTTCACGCTGGAGCGCGGCGGGCTGGTCAGACAGCAATGGAAACCTGTGGTTCTTTGGCGGGTGGGGTTATGCATCATCACTCGCACAGAGCACAGGCTTTTTGGACGACGTTTGGGAATACCACCCAAGCACAGGGTTGTGGACCTGGTGGAAGGGATCGAGCAACGTCAATCAGAGCGGCTTGTACCCAACTCAATTCGCCGATCCTCTTGGTCTGCCTTTTGTGAACAATGAACCAGGCGCCCGCCGCGGCGTAGCGCTGTGGCAACAAGGCGTGGACGGTTATGTATGGGTGTTTGGCGGACAGGGTTATGACTCGGTCGGAGCCAATGGGTACTTGGGTGATACGTGGACGTATTTGCCGTTCCCGTATTAGTCTAACAACCGAGAATCAAACGAGCAAGGAACAGCCGGGGAGGCGAGTGGCCCCGGCTGTTCTATTTCTGGGGAAAGCACAGATGGAAAGGCCGAAAGGTGGGCTAGGGTATAATCGAGGCTGGGGGGAATTCAGTACAAGATGGGGCTTGTAAGGCAAAGGGGGAAGGCGTCAGCGAAGACGCGGCGTCGTAGACGGCTGCGCTTTTACCGGACGCGGATGAAGGAGTTGCGGAGCATCGCGAAGGCGCTCGTGTCCACGAAGCACCCCTTTCTGGTGCACATCATCCCGATGAGGCGATGCAATCTGGATTGCACGTATTGCAATGAGTTTGACGACACATCGAAGCCGGTGCCCGTGGAGGAGATGAAGAAGCGGCTGGACACATTGGCGGACATGGGGACGTCGATCATCACCATCAGCGGAGGCGAGCCGCTGATGCACCCGGAACTGGATGAGATCATCCGGCATATACGAAGACGCGGGATGGTCGCGGGCCTGATTACCAACGGATTTTTCCTGAATAAAGACCGGATCGAGCGGCTGAATGAGGCGGGGCTGGAACACCTGCAGATTAGTATCGACAACGCGGTGCCGGACGAGGTGTCCAAGAAGAGCCTGAAGAGCCTGGACGGGCGGCTGGAGATGCTGTCGGAGTGGGCCGTATTCGAGGTCAATATCAATTCGGTGTTGGGGAGCGGGGTAAAGAACTCGGAGGATGCGCTGAAGATCGCGCATCGGGCACTGGAGCTGGGATTCACCAGCACTGTGGGAATCATCCATGACCACGACGGGCAGTTGAAGCCGCTGGCGCAGCGGGATCAGGAAATCTTTGAGGAAATCATGACGCTGGGGAAGCGGTCGTTCTCCCGGTTTAACGAGTTTCAGCACAATGTGGCGAGAGGGCGAGAGCACGATTGGAAGTGCCGAGCGGGATCCAGGTACCTGTACATCTGCGAAGACGGGCTGGTGCATTGGTGCTCGCAGCAGCGCGGATATCCGGGAGTGCCACTGGAGAAGTACACGGCGGTGATGAGGCAGCGGGAGTTCCAAACGCATAAGGGATGCGCGCCCCGGTGCACGGTGAGTTGCGTGCAGCAGGTGGGGATATTGGACAATTGGCGGGCGGGACAGAAACTGCAGCCCGAAGCGATGGCGGCGGGAAAGAGCGATTTGGTACAAATAAGCAAATGAGGTTGAGGACATAGAGGAGCTCAAGGAACGGAGGAGAACGGGTTCGAGCAGCGGTGGAAACGGAAATAGCGAGAAGAGCGCGGGAGACCGCGCTTTTTGTATGTAGGGGCGTTGCTGGTGGCGAACAGAGAGATGGGGAGTGCGTTGACGTTGCGCGACGGGTCTCCAAGAATAGGGACATGCCGAATTCAGCCATCGAAATTGAGAATCTCACGAAGGAATATCCATTCGGATTTTTGAACCTGAGAAAGAAACGGTCGCTTGAAAGCCTGAGCATGGAAGTGCAAGCGGGCGAGGTGTTTGGATTTCTGGGGCCGAACGGCGCGGGGAAATCGACGACGATCAAACTACTGATGCGATTGATCTTTCCGACGTCGGGAACGGCGCGGATCCTGGGGAAATCGATCGAAGACGTGTCCATGCACCGGGAGATTGGGTACCTTCCGGAGCAGCCGTATTTCTACGACTACCTGACCGCAGGGGAGTTGCTGGATTATTTTGCGCGATTTCACGGTTTGAAAGCGACGGATCGGCGGGAGCGTGTACAGCGGATGTTGAAGAAGGTGGGTTTGGAGACGGCAAAAAAAATTCAATTGCGGAAGTATTCGAAGGGCATGCTGCAAAGGGCGGGACTGGCACAGGCGATCCTGCACGACCCGCAAGTGGTGGTGCTGGACGAACCGATGTCAGGGTTGGATCCACTGGGAAGGCGGGAAGTACGGGACATTATTCTCGAGTTAAAGAAAGAAGGAAGAACGGTGCTGTTTTCAACGCACATTTTGTCTGATGCGGAGATGCTGTGCGATCGCGTGGGCGTGATCGTCGGCGGAAAGCTGCGGGGAGTGGGCACACCGGGAGAAATGGTGGGGATTGAAGCACAGGGGATGGAGATTCTATTTGAACTGGATGGAAGCGCGAAAAAGTTTGCGCTGCTCGAGAAGGCCACAAAAACGAGCGAGCGATACAGGGTACAGCTGCCGGAAGCAGAGTTGTACGGAGCGCTGGACGAACTGAAAGGAGCGGGGGCGCGAATTTTATCGGTGGCGCAGCTCAAACCGACGCTGGAAGAGTTTTTCATGAATTTGGTGGACGCGGACCGTGCGCAGGCTAATGCGGTTGAGGTGAGCGGACAATGAGGAACGTGTGGACGGTGGCAACGAATACGTTCCGTGAAGCGGTACGCGACCGGGTGTTGTACAACCTGGTGTTTTTTGCGCTGTTGATGATGGGCGCAGCGATCCTGGTGGGGCAGATTTCGATCGGGATTGAACAGAGCGTGATCGTCAGCCTGGGACTGACGGCGATCTCGGTGATCGGAATTTTTATCGCGGTGTTCATCGGGGTAGGCCTGGTCTCGAAGGAGATGGACAAGCGGACGCTGTACGCGCTGTTGGCCAAGCCGGTGGAGCGCTGGGAATTTCTGTTGGGGAAGTACGGCGGACTGGTAATGACGCTGACGGTGAACACAGCGGCAATGGCGGTTGGATTGTATGTGGCGCTGTGGACGGTGAAGCACCCGCTGGAAACGAGCGATTGGTACCTGCTGGTGGCGGTGTACCTGATTTTGCTGAAACTGGCGCTCATCGTGGCGCTGGCGATGCTGTTTTCGTGTTTCACAACGCCGTTCCTGGCAATCCTCTTCACGGTAGGCATGTACATTGCCGGAGTATTTGCAGAGGATTTACGGACCATGCAGGCGCTGAACCTGACGCCGCTCACGATGAAATCCCTGAGAGGAATTTCCTACCTGCTGCCGAACTTTGAGAATTTCAACGTAATGGAAGCAGTGGCCCACGGGCGAGGAGTGCCAGCAGCCCTGGTGTGGCAAGACACGTGGTATGCAATGCTGTACGCGGGAATCGTGCTGGCGGCGGCAGCGGCTGTGTTCTCTCGACGGAACCTGAAATGAAGCCCAGTAAAAAAGCGGGATGGCTGTTGGGAGCCGTGCTGTTCGCGGGGTTCGCCGGTGTGTGGCAACTGCAGAAGAAGATCGATCAGGAGAAAAGCGCCATCCTGCTGGAGCAGGATCAGTTGGCTTTTCGATCGGGCAACCTGGTGAAGAAGTTGAGTTTGGAGTATGCGCCGTTGATGGGGGCGATCTACTGGACCCGCGTGGTGCAGTACTTCGGGGAGAAACACCGTTTGCACCAGAGCAATCTGGAGTTGTTGTGGCCACTGCTGGATATTACAACAACACTGGACCCTCATTTGATGCCCGCATATCGGTTTGGATCGATTTTCCTGAGTGACAGCCCGCCACGAGGAGAGGGACGGCCGGACCTGGCGGTAAAACTGTTGGAACGGGGAATCAAGACAAATCCGGAGCAGTGGCGGCTCTACCAGGACCTTGGAAACGTGTATTACTTTGATGCGAAGGATTATGCGAAGGCCTCCGCGGCATTTGCGGAAGGTAGCAAGAATCCGGAAGCGAACCTGTGGATGAAAGTGATGGCAGCCAAGATTGCGGCGGAAGGCGAATCACCGGAGACGTCGTACTTTCTTTGGATGCAGGTGTACCAGACAACGACGGACCCCGCGGTGAAGAAGAATGCGGAGATACACCTAAAGCTAATGCAGGTGGAGCTGGATTTGAAGGAGATCAACCGGCTGGCGGACGAATTTGAAAAGCAGACAGAGCGCCGGGCAACTCGGATTGGGGAATTGTTGCAGGCGGGATTGCTCAAGGGAATACCGAGAGACCCGGAGGGATATCCGTATGTATTGGGTGAGGGCGGGAAAGCGGAGTTGAATCTGGATAGCCCAATGTTAGAGCAAGAGTTGCTGGACAAAAAGTAGGATGAATTTTCCGGTGGCAACAAAGAGACCAGCCTGAAGGCGCGACGTCATTCGGGAACGCCAAGAAGAGTCATGCGCGGATCGATCAGGAGTTTGTGGGGATCGGTCTGAGAGTTGAAGGAGAACGAGGTTTCCTCTCCGGCAGCGAGAACTGTACCCAAAAGGGTGCTATGGCCTGTGGCGGAGCCGATGTAAAGAGGCACCGGCGCAATAAAGGAACGGGGCACATTGGATTGGAAGAGTTTGCCGCGGACCTGAAAGCCTTTCTCAGTCCGGTGAGTGGTGAATTCCACCTTGTAGCGCGGAATGCCGGTTCCGCGAACGTATTCAGCGAAAAACCATTCCATGGAGCGCCCGCCCTCGAGATCCATTTTCTTGGTCATGACGGTCTCAACTTCCTTCTGGAGTTGCTCCGTAGAGAGAGAATTCTGGGCGTATTTAGTAACCAGGGTATGGAGGAGAGCGATGAAGCGAGCATCGGGATCGCGGGAAGCCGGATCGCGGAGCATTTGACGGAGCATGTGGAAGATCCAGGCGCCCTTGGAATATACGACGACGTCGTAGGCATCGGGGGATTTCGAAGAGGAGAGGCGACTGCCTATGGTGACTGGGCCAATATCGGCGGGAGCGAGATCGGAGTCAGACGGCTTGGTGACGAGGCCCTTGCGGTAACGAG
Organism: Candidatus Acidiferrales bacterium; assembly: GCA_963709675.1. Lineage (GTDB taxonomy): Bacteria > Acidobacteriota > Terriglobia > Acidiferrales > UBA7541 > Acidiferrum. The sequence continues at coordinate 246,503 of CAVPWW010000004.1, read as the reverse complement.
CGAGCCAGGTGAGTAGAGTGCGATCCGGAATTTTCTGAGAGTCGGCGAAGAGAAGGGAAAGATAGACAGAAAGGCCCTCGTTGATCCACTGGTCGCGATAACTGGACCAGCCCACCACGTTGCCCCACCACTGATGGGCGACCTCGTGGACAGGCATGATGTCTGTGAACGCCTCCTGCGTGGTGGAATTGAGGCCGGCGCGTTCCTGGGCCTCCGGGGGAAGAAATGAAAACGTGGAGATGTAAAGAAGGCCAGGCCAACCCTGGCCGAAGCTGCCCGGAATCTGAGAAACAGCAAGGCGATGGAAAGGAAAAGGGCCGTTGTACTTCTCAAAAAAAGCGATGGAAGAGTTGACCTCGCGTGCAAGGGAATTCAAAGCATCCGCCGGACTGGGTGGAGGCATCGCCACGATATTCGGAACCGTGTGCATATCGATCATGGGTGGGCGGGGGAGAGGATCGCGCTCGACGGAGTGTTCCAGTCGAGAAAGGATGGCTTGTTCGAGAAGTTTGTTCGCGAAAACCTCGACAGTGTGGTCGCCGGAAGAGAGGGATGTGACAGCGTACTCGCCGAGATTGAAGCCAGCTTGCGCCACAGGCAGAGTCGACTTCCAGTGGGCCAGGAGGAAATCGCCGTCCTCATGTTCATCGGATTTTTCGCCAGTGGCGACAAGACGCAGGTGCTTTGGCCAGCGGAAGGTGAGGTCATAAGGAGCGAACTCAGAAGGATCGCCCGAATGGGGATACCAGCTCTCGCGGTCGCTCACGAAGAGCACGGAATTGCCATAGTTTTCGATGACGTTACCGCGGTAGTGAAAGCGCAGCGTGAAGGTGGAACCGGCGTTCATCTCACGGGGAAGAAAGACGCATAGGGTGTCGTCCCCGCGAGAACGCAACTGCTGTTCTGTAAGACCTTCGTTTTGGAAGAAGGGCAAATTTTCGCCAGAGGCGAGGGAGATAGAGTCCACTTTGAGAGAGCGGGAAAGCTGAAGGAAAAGAACACCTTCGCCGGAAGTCGCAGCACGGAAGTCGACGGAAGAATCGCCTTCGAGTGTGTTATCCGTGTGGATGGTGGTATTGAGTTGGTAATGTAAGGCGCGGAAATAGACGGGAGGAGGAGAGAAGTCAGGAAGGTCGTAAGAGGTCCAGACATCGTAATAGCCAATTTTGTTAACGGCACGAGTCTGGCCGAGCATGAAATTTTCTCGGCGCATGTCATCGAGGAGGACGTCGAACGGCCCGGTGAGGATGCCATCGATGCCCGCATGGAAAAAATGGCGAGGCGCGGAAGTATATTTTTCGAAAAGGATGCGCAAGGAATGCGTGGGATTGAGACGCTCGAGTTGAGGAAGCCAGAGAGAGGCAAAAGAGGAGTCCGGTGCAGGTTCAAGAGAGGCACGGCTGAATTGCGAGAGGAGGTTCTGGGCGGAGTCATCGGTAAAACGAGCGTAAATAGAAACGAACTGCTGGTCAAGGACAGGAGCGCCGAGGAAACGGGCCATTTGCTGCTTTTCGGCAGGGTCGCGGGGAAGCGCCAGGGCGTGGCCGACGCCGGAGAAAACGAATCCGGTGATGTGGCCCTCGAAAGGCATGAAAAAGGCGAGTTTGCCGCGCTCAAAGGCGATGACGAGATCACCCTGACGAAGTTCAATGCGGTCGGCGGAAGAGAGGGTGTAAACGTGTTCGGAATCGAGACGGAGCGCATTGAGAGACGCAAGAAGCTCGCGAGGGGTGGAATCCGTGGCAGGGTAAGCAGAGCCACACAAAAAGAGAAAGACGAACAGGGCGGAGCGAATGCGCATGTACTGAGTGTAGTCACTTTCGGCATGCAGGGACAAGGCGGCGAGGAACGCGTGAGTCCGCCGGCTTAAAATAAAAGAATGATAGGCAAGAGAAACACGGCTCGAATGCTGGCGCTGTTTGCGGGAATGCTGATGTGCGCCATTGCTACGCGCGCGGACAAGATCGTGCTGAAGAACGGGCGTCAGATCGTGGCGTATAACGTCTCCGAGGACGGGGACAAAATCCGATACGAAACCGCGGCGGGCGAACTTTCTATCCCCAAGAGCATCGTGGACCACATCGAAAAAGGCGGGCTGATGCCGGTGACGGAGTCTCCTGCCTCGGCAGCAGCCAGCCTGAATATCAACCCACCGCCGATGGAAGCGACGGCGAACGCGGCGGAGATCGACCAGGCAGCCGTGCACGATGGGGCGATCGATCGCGAGTACATCGCGCGGTTGGAAGGGGAAGCGCACGGAGGCAACGCGAAGGCGAACGAGAAAGCCGCGCTGGCCCACCACGCGGCGGCGCAGTTTGAACTGGCGCGCGGCGACATGGAACACGCATTGAGCGACGAACGGACGGCGATCACTTATCTGCCGGAACAACCGGTGCTGCTGATGAACGTGGCCTATCTGTATTTAAAGAAGAGCGAGTTTAAGCAGTCCATCGAGTATCTGGAGCGGGCCAAGCGGGTTTCGTCCGACAATGCGGACATTTACAAGTTGCAGGGCTGGGCTTACTACGGGATGAACCGGCCGGACCAAGCCGTGCAGGAATGGAAGAAGTCGCTGGCGTTGAAGCCGGATGTGGAGACGCAAGCGGCACTGGACAAGGCGCTGAGAGATAAACAGGAAGAAGAGAATTACAAGGAGAACGAAAGCGCGCATTTTCAGTTGAAGTACAACGGGGCGGCGCAACCGGCGCTGGCGCGGGAGGTGCTGCACACGCTGGAAACACACTACGTCACGATCGAGTCCGAGCTGAACTATACGCCGCCGGAGCAAATTGGCGTGGTGCTATACACGCAGCAGGCATTTTCTGATATCACGCGGGCGCCTGGATGGGTTGGAGCTTTGAACGACGGAAGAATCCGCGTTCCGGTGCAGGGATTAACGGGAGTGGACTCTGAATTATCGCGAGTGTTGAAACACGAATTGACGCACAGTTTTATCCAGCAGAAGACGCGGGGACGAGCGCCGACGTGGATTCAAGAGGGCGTGGCGCAATGGATGGAAGGGAAGAAGAGCGACGAAAACGCGGCCGTGCTGCTACAGATTTACGACGGAGGCCAGGCAGCGCCGTTGGGGAGGCTGGAAGGATCCTGGATGGGGCTGCCGGGGGACGTGGCGCAGTACGCATACGCGTGGGCATTGGCGAATGTGGAGTACATCGTGGAGACCCAGGGAATGGGAGACGTAGAGCGAATCCTGGACCGCATAGCGGCGGGCGGGACGACCGAGGATGCGTTGAAGGAAGTGCTGCGCGACGATTATGGGGATTTGATGAGGTCGACGGCGGAATATCTGAAGAAGAATTACGGGCGGTAAAAGAAGGCTCCTTTCGTTACTTCCCCAAAGAGGATGGATGAGTGCGAGGTAAGGCGACTCCAGGGGGCGGTTGGAGAATCAGGAAGTGGCCAGCATGGCGGCCAGGAGAGCGGCGCGCAGGGGCATAGTCTTGTAGAGAACATATTCTTGCGCCGAATGGGCGCCATCACCGACAGCGCCAAAGCCATCGAGAGTGGGGATACCGAGTGCAGCGGTGAAGTTGCCGTCGGAACCGCCACCAGCCGCAGCTTCGCCGAGTGAATAGCCCATCTGCTTGGCGAGAAATTTGGCGCGGAGAAAAAGAGCGGCGCTATGCCTGCGCTCGAGGGGAGGGCGCTCAAAGCCGCCGCGGACCTCGAGTTTGACGCCACGACGAATAGGTTTCAGCGTACGGAACCGCTTCTCCAGTGCGCGCATATCCGCGATACGCCAGGCGCGAAGGTCGAAATTGACTTTGGCGCGGTCGGGGATGACGTTCGTGCGCGTGCCCCCATCGATGATATCGGCGTTGACGGTAACGCCGTGACGCGGATCGTTCCATTTTTCGATGCGAGCAATCTGAGCAGCGAGTTCGTGAATAGCGTTGATGCCCCGTTCCGGGTCGAGACCGGCGTGGGCGGAACGGCCGTGAACCATGAGTTTGGCTTCACCGACGCCCTTGCGCGAGGTCTTGACCAGTCCGCGAGGACCGAGGGAAGGCTCGAGGACGAAGACGGCGTCACTGCGGTGGGCATCTTCCTCAATGAGTTTGCGGGAGGATTCGCTGCCAATCTCTTCGTCGGAGGTCCAGAGAAAGACGAGACGCTTGGAGATGGGAGTGTGCAACTCCTGCAAAGCCTCCAGAGCAAAGAGCGCCTGGACAATGCCGGCTTTCATGTCGAAGGTGCCGGGGCCGTAGGCTTTTCCGCCGACGATGCGGAAGGGCATTTGGGAAAGAGTGCCGGTAGGGTAGACCGTGTCGTAATGGCCGAGGACAAGGATTTGCGAGCGTGGAGGAGTGGAGTGAGGAGTCCAGACGGCGCGGACGTGATCCCCGCGGTATTTTTGTTGAATCACCTGGACAAGAGTTCCCCGGAGAAGCCATTCGTCGGCGAGGAAGCCAGCGCAGCGGTCCGCGTGATTTTTCTCAAGGCTGGGAGATTCGATGAGGGTGAGCTGACGCAAAGTGTCCATCATCCGCGGTAGCCGTTTGCGAAGGTGAGCGAGGAGAGTTTCGGGAAGTGAATCCTGGGTCATGATAAGGAGATGGTAGCAACGGAGGTGGTCCCGGGCAACCGCACAAGAGATGAGGGACACGAGGATGAAAAAAGAGCGCTTGGGAAGAAGATAGGATGTGCAAGGCCGCGAGATTGCTTATAATAGCAAATTTGCGATATATGGAGGGAGTGCCGCCGAAAGAGGTTGGGCGACACAGGAGCGGGCATGCAATTGGACATTAATGAGATACAGAAATTTTTGCCACACCGGTACCCGTTTCTAATGATCGACAAAGTCGTGGAGATGGAACGGTACAAGCGCATCGTGGCCATCAAGAATGTGTCCATCAACGAGGCATTTTTTCAGGGCCATTTTCCGGGGAAGCCGGTGATGCCGGGAGTGCTGATTTTGGAATCGATGGCGCAGGCGGGGGGATTGTTGCTGCTGCAGGAAATTCCCGATCGCGATCAGAAATTGTTGTACCTGGCATCCATGAACGACGTGAAGTTCCGGCGGCCGGTGTTGCCGGGAGACCAATTGAGGGTGGAAGTGAACATCCTGGCGTGGAAGGGCGACCTCTGCAAGATAGCGGCGAAAGCTTTCGTGGAAGATAACTTGGCGACCGAAGCGACGCTGATGTGCGTGATGGTGGACCGGGACCGCGCAGATAACACGGCAAAATGACGGCAGAGAAAATACATCCGCAGGCGATTGTTTCGTCGACAGCAAAAATTGGGAGCGGAGTAGAAATCGGCGCCTTCGCGGTGGTGGGAGCGGACGTAGAGCTGGGAGCCGGCTGCGTTGTACATCCCCACGCGGTAATTAACGGGCCCTCGATATTTGGCGTGGGCAACGTGTTTCATCCATTCTGCGTGATTGGAGGCGACCCGCAGGACTATACGTTTCGCGGAGAGCACGTGGAACTGGCGGCAGGCGACGGAAATATATTTCGCGAGCACGTGACCATCAGCAGGGGAACGAGGAAGGGCGGCGCGATCACGCGGGTGGGAAGTGAGAATTTCTTTTTATCGTACTCGCACGTGGGACACGATTGCCAGGTGGGGAGTGGCACGCTGTTCGTAAATGGAGCGACACTAGCAGGACACGTAACGGTACAAGACTTCGTGACTCTGGGTGCGTTCTCGCCGGTGCACCAGTTCTGCCGCTTGGGGAAATACGCGTATATCGGAGCGTGCACGGTGATTACGCAGGACGTGCTTCCGTTTTCGCTGATCGTGACGGAACGCGAGACCAGATGTTTCGGAGCGAACACGATCGGTCTGGAGCGGAAGGGATTTTCTCCGGAACGTATTCAGGCACTGCAACGAGCGTTCAAGCTGTTGGTGCGTTCCAAGAAGAATACGAGCCAGGCGTTCGAAGAGATGCGCAAGACGCTGGGAGATTCCGCGGACGTGCAGGAGATGATCGCCTTCGTGGAAAAAGCGGAGCGCGGGATCGTGAAGTAAATCGAGCTGTGAATTCATGCCCGAATTGTTGAACAGCACAGCAGGATGGGGATTGATCGCGGGGAACGGACGCTTTCCGTTTCTGGTGCTGGAAGGAGCGCGCAGCCAGGGAATTGAGATGGCGGTGATCGCGCTAAAGGAGGAGGCTTCGCCGGAACTGGGGAAAGTGGCGAAACGGCTGCACTGGGTGAGTTTGGGAGAATTGAGCAAAACCATATCGCTGATGCAGCAAGAGGGAGTGAAACGCGCGGTGATGGCCGGACAAGTGAAGCACAACAAGATTTTCAGTGCCATCCGGCCGGACTGGAAGTTGGCGAAGCTGCTATTTTCGCTGCCGAAGAAGAATACGGATTCACTGATCGGAGCGGTGGCGAAGGTGCTCGAAGAGGAAGGAATACAGTTGGTGGATTCGACGATTTTCCTGAAGCCGCTGCTGCCGGAAGCCGGCGTATTGACGAGGCGCGCGCCAAACGAACAGGAAGCGGCGGACATAGAGTATGGATTTGGAGTGGCGCGACACATTGCCGGGATGGATATAGGACAAACGGTAGTGATTGCCGATCGTGCGTGCGTGGCCGTGGAAGCGATGGAGGGAACAGACGAAACCATCACGCGGGCGGCGCGATTTGCGGAAGGAAAGCCGCTGGCGGTGGTGAAGGTGAGCAAACCGAAGCAGGATATGCGCTTCGACGTACCCGTGGTTGGGCTACCCACCGTCGAAGCTATGAAGAGGGCGGGGGCTACGGCATTGGCAATCGATGCAGGGCGGACACTGTTGTTTGACCGCGAACAACTGCTCGAATTGGCAGATGCCGCGGGGATCGCGATTCAAGCATTTCCACCCATGAAGGACGAGGAACCAATCGGTGATTCTCCGGGAATGAAAAAAGGATGAATGTAGTGATGGGTGGTGATACACGCAAGCTTCGCGTGGCAGTGGTCGGGTGTGGCGAATTTGGACACAATCACGTGCGGGTGTACCGAGAGATGGAAACCGTTGAGCTGGTTGGCGTATATGACCAGAATGCGGAGCGGGCGGGGAAGATTGCGCAAGAATTTCAGACCAGCGCGTTCTCTAGTCTGGAAGAACTCTGCGGCGCGGTGGATGCGGCCAGTGTCGCAGTGCCGACGGTTGCACACAAGGAAGTTGGCTGTGCGCTGATGGGAATGGGAACCGACGTACTGGTCGAGAAGCCCATGGCGCGAACGGTCGCGGAGGCGGACGAACTGATTGCTTGCGCAAAGCGACATGCGCGCATACTGCAAATAGGGCACGTGGAGCGGTTCAATCCAGCGGTGCTGGCGGTAGAACCGGTGGTGAACCGGCCGTTGTTTTTTGAGGTGCACCGGCTGGGAGTATTCACTCCGCGGAGCCTGGATGTAGACGTAATCTATGACTTGATGATTCACGACCTGGACATCCTGCTGGCGCTGGTCAAGGAACCGGTGGAGGAAGTAAAAGCGGTGGGGATACCGGTGCTGACAGATAAGGTGGATATCGCGCACGCCCGGCTGGAGTTTGCCGGCGGAGCGGTGGCGAATGTGACGGCAAGCCGGGTATCGACGGAGCGTGTGCGCAAGATGCGGTTTTTTCAACAGCATGAATATATTTCGTTGGACTACGCGAGGAGAGATGCCTTGCGAGTGGGAGTGAAGCGCCTGGGCCCGCAACCAGAATTTGGATTCGAAAAGCTGGCGGCGCCAGAAGCAGAGCCATTGCGCGCGGAATTGGAAGCGTTTGCGGCAGCGGTGAAGACCCGCGTGGCCCCAAAGACAGATGGGGAGGCGGGACGTGCGGCACTGGAACTGGCAGGGCGCGTAATGGAAAGCATCCGGGAGCACAGCGCGCGCGTCCAACCTGTAGCGTCAGGGGTACCGGGAAAAACAAACCGATGATTCCAAGGACTCTAGTTCCCAAGGGGGCGCGTCCTCCGGCCACCGTCGAGCCGTCGACGCGGCGACGTCCGACATCGCTGGATGAGCGGACACTAGTGCCCTCAACCCTTCCGATCGTGGCGCTGGATGGACATTCGACGATCCCGAACAATTTGCCGCTGGAAGCGATTGCGACGCGAGTGGTCGTGCCGCGCGACATCAATATTGAGTTGGTGCAGAAGCCGGACGACTCTACGCTGCCCGCGCAGCCGACCGACATGGACGAGCGGATCACGATTCCGCAGGGAGCGTCGCCGCCGGAGGTATTGCCGGAGCTTTTGCCGGTTTCGGAAGACTTGGTACAGCCAGACATTATGCAGACGGGGGAACTGTCATTCCTGCCGTCCGAGCTGCAACAGAAGAGGCCAGTAGGAGAAGTAATCGTCGCGGTCGCCTCGCTTCTACTCAACCTGCTGTTCGTGGTGGCGATCGTGCAAATACTCGCCTACCGGTCGAGGTCGCACGAAGTTGACGAAATCGGGCGCAAACAAATTTCGGTCTTGTTGCCACCGGGGGCGCTGGAATCCCTGAAGCCTTCAGCTCCGCCGGCGCCGCACCCGGCGATGAAGGTGGATCCAAGAGAGATTCGGAAGATGGCGCCAACCATCGCGCCGCCGGTACAACCGCCAACGCCGCAACCGGAGCCACCGAAGAGAGACTTGCCGAGCGCACCGACACCACAACCGAACGTAATTGTGCCGCCGAAACCGGCTGACGGCAGCAAGGGCGATCTGCCGAAACCACAGGTGAAGCTGGAAAATCCCGATATGCCGGTTCCGCAAAGCGGGCTGATTTTGCCGAAATCGACTTCACCCGGCGATACGATACGCGATCTTGCGCGCGGGATAAAACCGAATACGCCGGCCCCCATCGGAGGAGGCGGTCAATTGCCGGGCACCGGCCGCGGCGGAGGAGGGGGCGGCCATGGGTCCGCTGGCGCCGGCGTCCAGATACTCACGGATACCGAGGGAGTCAACTTCGATGACTACCTGAGGCGGGTGTATATCACGGTGAAAAACAACTGGTTTGCGGTGATGCCGGCGTCGGTGCAACTAGGAGAGCGGGGTGTGGTTTCGCTGACATTCAAAATTATGAGAGATGGCAGCGTGCCGGACGCAGATCCGCAAAGGGTATTTGGATCGGGTAAAGAGCCGTTGGACCGTGCTGCCATGTCTTCGATTCGTGCGTCGAATCCGTTTCCAACACTACCAGCCCAATTCAAGGGGCCGTACATCGAGTTGCGGTTCACGTATTATTACAATGAGCCAATTCCAACAAATTAGAGGCGCTCGAGGTTAAAGGTTGAGATCCTTCGTCGCGAAAGGCACTCCTCAGGTTGACAGGTTAGGTGCGATGGTAGAAATCCATCGAACAGTAGCAGGGAAGTGACTGTAAGAGCGGCGGCAAACGGCCGCACTCCAAAATGAAGATCGCGCGACAACAAGTGCTGGGCAGTTTGCCGTTGGCCTTGATTGTACTGATTATTCTGTTGATCCGGGCGTGGCCTGTTTTATTCCACAAATGAATGCACTTTCTGAACTTCCGCTGTTGGTCATCGTTGGACCGACCGCCTCAGGGAAGTCGACGCTGGGGGTGTGGCTGGCGGAACGGCTCAACGGCGAAGTGATTGCCTGCGATTCGACGCAACTGCATCGCGGGTTTGACATCGGAACAGCGAAGCCGACGATTGAGGATCGACGCGGAGTGCCGCACCACCTGCTGGATGTATTGGACGGGAGAGATGAATCGACGGCGGGCGGATACCGGGAGCGAGCGATTGCAGTACTGAAAGACCTTCGTAGGAGGAAGAAGCTTCCCGTCCTGACCGTAGGAACGGGGCTGTACCTGCGGGCTTTGCTGGAAGGACTGGCGGATGTGCCGCAGCGGTCGGAAGCGTTGAGAGAGCGATTGTGGGCAGGCGTAGCGGCGCATGGGCAGGGACATTTGCACCGCATCTTGCGACGGCTGGATGGTGAATCAGCCGATAAAATCGCACCGGCGGACGAGCAGAAACTGGTTCGTGCGGTCGAAGTGTGCTTGCTGACGAAGAAGCCGCTTTCCGAAGTGCACCGAAGCGGCCGGAAGCCGCTGGAAGGCTGGCGAGCGATAAAGATTGGATTGATGCCTGGGAGGGAAGCGCTGTACGAGCGAGTGCATGCCCGGACGGAGGCGATGCTGGCTCGAGGATGGCTGGAGGAAGTTGGCGGGCTGATGGAGAGCGGAGTGCCGGAGAATGCGAAAGCGTTTGACTTCATCGGCTACGGGGAATTGAGGAACGTGTTGCGCGGAGAAATGCGGCTGGAAGAGGCGCGGGCGGCGATTCAGCAGGCGACACGGCGATACGCGAAGAGACAGATGACGTGGTTCCGGCGGGAAAAGGCAGTGCGATGGCTGGCGGGGTTTGGCGACGATGCGAAGATCCAGGAACAGGCGCTGAACAGCGTTCGGGAGGAGTTAGGCGGGATGGTATCCGGCGCCAACGGAATGGAAGTATAATCGGGTTGATGAAGAAAGTTTCCTCCACACAGCGCGAAGTCTGCGCGAGAAGACCTGCTCTGACCCTTACATGAAAACACAACACGATACTTCGGTTTCGGAACGCGTCCTGCTGGTGGGCGTGGGTTGGAAACGCGCGCCGCGGTTTCCCGGGATGCCTGTCGGGGAACAGGGGCGGGAATCGCTCGCGGAGCTGGTTGAGCTGGCAAGAAGCGCGGGCGCGGAAATCACCGGGACGCTGTTCCAGTTAAGAGAGGCAGCGGATCCAGCAACACTGGTGGGGCGAGGAAAGCTGGATGAAATTCGGGCTGAAGCGACCGCCCGCAAAGCGCCATTAATCATTTTTGATAGCGAACTTACTCCGGTACAGCAGCGGAATATCGAAGAAGCGACAGAACGCCGGGTGATTGACCGGACGCAATTGATCCTGGACATTTTTGCGAAACATGCGCGGAGCCGCGAAGGGCAATTGCAGGTGGAGCTGGCGCAGTTGAATTACATGTTGCCGCGGCTGACCGGGAAGGGCACGGCGATGTCCCGGTTGGGCGGCAAGAGCGGAGGAGGAGGATCAGGAGGAGCGGGAGGCGGTGCAGGGCGAATCGGCGTGCGCGGTCCCGGTGAAAAGAAATTAGAAACGGACCGCCGGCGCATCCGCGATCGCGTGCGGAAGATACAGGACAGCATCGACGAGGTGAGGCAGCAGCGGGCGCTGCGACGAGAAGCGCGTAACGCCGTGCCGCTCGGAACCGTATCGCTTGTGGGGTACACGAACGCGGGGAAGTCCACGTTGTTTAATGCGCTGAGCCGCGCGGAGGTGGTGGTTTCGCCCAAAATGTTCGCAACGCTGGACCCGACGATCCGGGCGCTGCGGCTGCCGTCGAACCGGAGGATTCTGGTATCGGACACTGTGGGATTTATCCGGGCGCTGCCGAAGGGATTGCTCACCGCGTTCCGCGCGACGTTGGAAGAAGTGCAGGAATCCGCACTTATTTTGCAGGTGAGCGACATCTCCAATCCCTACCATGAGGATCTGGAGCAGGAAGTAGAAAAAATTCTCGGCGAGCTTGGAGTGATCGGGCGGGCGCGACTGCGCGTGTTCAATAAGATCGACCGGTTGACGCCAGAGCAGCGGGAAGAATTCGCGGCAGCATGGTCTCGAACGAAAGATGGAGAAGAGCCGCCGGTATTTGCCTCTGCATTGACGGGGGAGGGATTGGACGAGTTATTGAAGCGAATCGACGAGGCGCTGCCCGTTGACCCTCTGGTGAAACTTTCCCTGCACATGCCGCTGACGGAAGGGCGCTCGCTCGCATTGATACATGCGTTGGGCCGCGTGACGCAGTCGCGGGTGAATGATTCGCATATGGACCTGGAGGCGGAAATTCCGGAGACCGTGGCCCGGAAATTGAAACTGAAGGATTTTGAGACGAAGGAAACAATACGGTCTTCGCCTTCGTATGGATAAGCAGGAGGCAAAAAAAAATGGCCGCCTTTTTCTTGTGGTGCATCCTGTTGGTGGTGAGTTGGCCGATCGCGTTGCTGGCGCTGGTGCTCTACCCCATCGTGTGGTTGTTGTTGTTGCCGTTCCGGATTATGGGGATCGCGGTTCATGGCGTGTTTGAGTTATTGCGAGCGATTTTGTTTCTGCCGGTGCGCATTATGCGTGGTCCTCACGCGATCTGAGCCGCATCGGAACGCTGAGGAAAACGGGGTCCCGTAACTTCCGAGTAATTCGGCCGAAGACTGCAAATATGAACGAAATGTGACAGAAAAGGGGCAGGGACGGGCGCCTGCGTGGTTGAGTGTACTTGTGGAAAACACTGTGGAAAGTGCAAGGCGGCGGCGTGAGAGAAGGTCGAAGCTGTATCCCGGTTACGTCCTGCATTCGGTTCTTACCCAGCATAACTAACAGACAATAAAAGCGTTATAGGTATGGAAGAGCTTGGGCTGTGCGATTTGGCGATACGTTTCGCGCGTTGCTGGATTTCTGGATTTGCACAGGTTTGCAGCAGGAGTGTTACGAAAGAGTACCGGACCGAACCGGGATCAGGTGTTTCGTTTAGTTACCCAGGAGTACCGCGCAAGGGGCCAGATAGGCCACGTTGACGCTTGGAAGTATGGAGACTATAGTGAGCCGAGAGGCCAAAGAAGGAGCAGAAACAGCTTCGCAGTGCGCGCCCTTATGAACTTGCCGAACACATTGACGTTGTTACGGATATTCATCGTGCCGGTGCTGATTGTGGTGCTGCTGACGCGCAGCCCGAATGTGGAGCTGGGTGGATTTCCGATGCACTTTGAGTTCTGGGGCGTGCTGATCCTGCTGGTGGCGGCGGCCACAGACTGGGCGGACGGATATTTTGCGAGACGGAATTCGCAAGTGACGACACTGGGTATCCTGCTGGATCCGATCGCCGATAAACTTTTGATCTGTGCGGCATTCATCTCGCTTGTGGACATGCACCTGGCGAGCGCGTGGATGGTGGTGATCATCATCGGGCGGGAATTGGTGATCCTGGGATTACGGAACATTGCCTCGGCGGAAGGATTCACGATTGCGGCGTCGACACTGGGCAAAACCAAAATGGTGCTGCAAGTGTGTGCGGCGGCGGTGCTGATTTACGGGAATCGGTATCCTTCGCTGAAGCCGTTGGGATTGGCGCTGCTGTGGCTTGTCGTGGTCAGCGCGCTGGTTTCCGCGGCGCAATATTTTTACAGATTCTGGGATCAGTTGGACGACCGGGTCAAGCAACGCCGTAAGCTGAGTGTGTTGGAAGTACAAAAGAAACCGCAGGATGCATTGCCTCTCTGAGACCGACCGGAAAAGTATCCTGGAGTTAGCGCGCCAGGCCGTGGTGGAAGCCGTTTGCCGAAATCGGCCGCTGGAAGAAATTCCAAAGACAGAATTGTTCGAACCGCGGTGCGGGGTGTTTGTGACGCTGCACGTCGGGGGAAGATTGCGCGGCTGTATCGGAGTGATTGAAGGCCGTGAGCGGCTGGGGGAGAGCATTGCAAGATGCGCAGCGAGCGCGGCGCTCGAAGACCCTCGATTCAGACCGATGCAACCGGAAGAACTCCCGGAGATGGAAATCGAAGTATCGCTGCTCTCGCAATTGCAAAGAATTCGGCCGGAAGAAATAGAAATTGGGAAGCACGGACTGCTGGTGGAACAAGGGATCCGGCGTGGCCTGCTGTTGCCGCAAGTGGCAGTGGAGTACAAGCTGGGATCAGAACAGTTTCTGAAAGAGACCTGCCATAAGGCGGGACTGGCGCTGGACGCTTGGAAGGAGCCGGACACGCGCATCTATGGGTTCTCTTGCGAAATCGTAGAGCAAGGAAAGAAGCCGTTTGCGGCTCAGGATGACAAGTTGCGGCAGGTTTGAGTCCTAGCGCGCGAAAAGGGACAAAGAAAAAGCCCGCGCCTGGAAAAAAGACGCGGGCGGCAAAACGAAAAAATAATGTGCGCAGCTATTCGATTTCGGCGTAATCCCCGGCGTACAAATCGATGCGGCTGTAGGTGATGAAGACGGTGGAAGAATTGGGACTGACGTTGAGAACCACGCCTTCTCCGACGACTTCCCTGGGCAGATCATTCCACTTGTAGGCTATCGGGTTGCTTCCGAAACCGTACATCTTGTACTGGTAGTCTTCGAAATTGGGAACCGTCTCGGCGGTGCCACCCTGATAACGGAAGACACGCACATAGTCGCCGACATTCACACCCTGATTTGTTCCGAGATTGACGTAAACCGTTTGGAACTTTCCATAGACCTGGCCGAATTCCTTGCCAACCACGACCATGCCGACGGATTTGCCGCTGACGGGGGCGAAGCGGTCAAACTTTTCGGCGGGTTTATAAGGCGGTGAGGGGCGCTCCTGCCAGGGTCGAATGAAATCGCCGCGCTGGAGGTAATCGCAGGCAAAAGTAATTTCCGCGGTCGAAACATTAGGCTGAACGTTGACGACCTTGAGCTGGCCGACATCTTCATAGTAGGTGCCCATCGCTTTCATGAGCTTGTTCTGCCATTTGAACCACTGGACATCGGTGGGATCTTTATCGGCGCGAAAAACAGAGAATCGATCGCCGACGTGCACGCCCTGACTGGAGCCTTTACTGATATAAACGTAGTCGCGAAGCGTAAAGACAATCTTCGAGTTGGACTCCTCACCGGAGATGAGGCGCGAATCCTCGACACGGTCGGAGGTGACAAAGTTGGAGCAATAGACCGCTGAGTAATCCGGAGAGGTGGCGTTGGCGACGGGCTGAGTAGAAGAAACTGTCTGAGGCTGTTGGGTTCCTTGCGTCCAGGCGCTCGCACCTGCCAGTAACATACCAAGACCCATACCTGCTGCAATTGCGCGCATTAGAACACTCCTTCGAGTCACGCCAAAAAGGGCCGTGCGGGGACTTGCATACTTGAAACTAACAAGGGGCCAGGGGCGCGTCAACAAATAGGGTGGGGCGACTTTACACTTTAGCTAAGACGTGCTACAAGCCGTATTTTCAATGGATTGGAGACTGTCCAGGGGCATGAGTGTCTTCGGAACAGGAGTGGCCCGAATCTGTGCGGTGGTGGCGACTCCCAGTGCTCAGAAATTTCGGGGGCTGGTGCGGGCGGCTTTGTGCCAGACGCCGACGGTGGAATTACGGCTGGACTGGCTGGCGAGCGATCGAGAACGCCACGAGGCTTTGGATTGGCTAAGGCGAACCTCACTGAGGAAGGCGGTTTTGCTGGCTACCTGTCGGAGGCGCGTGGGAGGAGGAGAATTTGCGGGAAGCGCGGCGGAAGAATTGTATTGGTTGAGGAAAGCGAGGGAATCAGGGTGCACGTGGTGCGACCTGGAAATTGAGACGCTGCGTGAGATGCCGGGGAAAACGGTGAGAGGATGTGAATTGCCGCGGAAAGTGTTGCTGTCGATTCATGATTTTCGACGAACGCCGAAGTCGCTGAAGAAAGTGAAAATTGCGGCACAGGTCGGAGTCGCTGCGGTGAAAGTGGCGGCGATGTCGCGGAAGTTGTCAGACAGCACAAGGCTGTTGGGATTGGCGCGGGGAACAGGAAAAGTGGTTACGGTGCCGATGGGGGAGATTGGTTTGCCGGGGAGAATTTTGGCCCTGCGAGAGGGCAGCGCACTGCTGTATGCGCCGGTGGCGGCGGCAACAGCGCCGGGACAAGTGGGGCTGCGGGAAATAAGGGAATTGTACCGTGCGCACGAACTGACGCAGAAAACCCGAGTGTACGGGGTGATCGGCAATCCCGTGGGCCAGTCGTTGTCTCCGTTGTTGCACAACACAGGCTATGTGGCAGCGAGAAAGGATGCGGTGTTCCTGCCATTTTTGGTGGAGGAACTTGGAGATTTTGTGAAAGTGATGCGCGAATTCGGCGTGGCCGGGTTCAGCGTTACGCTGCCATACAAGCAGAAGATTTTCAATTATCTGGAGGAGTGCGAACCGCTGGCGGAAGAAATCGGCGCGGTGAATACGGTGACAGTGCGCCGCGATCGTAAATTGGCAGGAAGCAATACGGATTATGTGGGCGTGTTGCGGGCGTTGGAAGGAAAACTGAAATTGAAGGACAGCCGGATTGTGATTTATGGAGCGGGCGGGGCGGCGCGTGCGGCAGCGTTCGCGGTGGCTAAAGCTGGAGCGGAGGTGCTGGTATGCGCGCGGCGGGAGAAGGCAGCAAAGCAATTGGCGCGCGCGGTGAATGGTGGAGTGCTGAAACGTGCGGTTTTGCGGAAAGAAAAATTTGACGCGCTGTTCAATACGACGCCGGTGGGGATGCATCCTCACCCGGAAAGTTCGCCATTGGAAGCGGCCGAGTTGAACTGCGGACTGGTGATGGACCTGATTTACCGGCCGATGCAAACGAAGCTGCTGCGCATGGCAGCAGCGCGGGGAATCGGGACGGTATCCGGGGTGGAGATGTTTCTGGCGCAGGGAATCGCGCAATGGGAGCTGTGGATGGGTAGCCGCGCGCCGGAAACGGCAATGCGAGGCGCGATCTTGAAAGCATTGCGCGCCGATGAGAAGGCAAAGGCCTAGTGCGTTACTCGTAACGTAGAGCGATGAGAGGGTCGACGCGAGCGGCTCGGCGAGCGGGAACCCACGCGGCGAAAAATGCGACGGCTAGCAGAAACAGAAGGGTCATACCGAGCAGGATCGGGTCATGTGCCCGGACTTCGAACAAGAGAGAGGCAAGCAGCTTCGCGCAGAACCAAGCACCGAGCAGGCCAAGCCCTGCGCCAGCAGTCGTCCAACGCCCCACATTGGATAGCACCATCTTCTGAATCGTACGGGGGGTTGCCCCCAACGCCATGCGTATCCCGATTTCACGGGCCTGCTGGGCCACCATAAACCCGACAACGCCATAAATACCGATAGCCGCGAGCAAAACGCCGATGGCAGCGAACAGGGAGATCAACATGGCATCGAAGCGCGGTCGGTCGGCCAGCTTGTTCACGCGCTGGCTCAGAGTATTGATTTCCACCGGAATCGTGGCATCCAGGGTGGCGGTTTCCGTGCGGACCCAGGCGGCGATCGCTAACGGGTTCATAGGTGTGCGGATGATCACGTAGCCTGTGCGGAAGTAGCCTTCATTGTCCGCCTTCCAAGGAACGTAGTATTCCGAGTCGGCGGGTTCGGCAACTCCGCTGTTTTTTACGTCGGCCGCGATGCCGATCACGGTGCGCCAAGGAACCTCTGGGTGTGGGCGTATGCTCTTGCC
This sequence comes from Candidatus Acidiferrales bacterium, assembly GCA_963709675.1. GTDB lineage: Bacteria > Acidobacteriota > Terriglobia > Acidiferrales > UBA7541 > Acidiferrum. Next base: position 229,353 of record CAVPWW010000004.1, on the reverse strand, counting down.
AAGCGGATCTTCATCTGGAAAGAGGCGGCGCGCCAGGGATTCGTTCAAGATGATCGGATTTTCGCCCGATGCGCGGTCCTCTTCTCGAAACGCGCGGCCACGCACGATGGGAATTCGCAGAGCCGAAAAATATCCGGGAGTGACGGAGCGCCATCCCACCATGCCGCCAGTCCCTTCGGCGAGACGACCGCGGCCCGGAATTTCGATTCTGGAATAGATCGCTGAGCGCATCTCTCCGGACGGCGGCAAGGTATCGCTGATCGCCAGAGAAGTTACGGCGGGAATTTGCTGAAGGCGGGGCTCGAGTTCGTTGAAAAAGGCTATTTGGCGCCCCGTATCGGGATAACGGCTCTCACCGAGGGTGACCTTCGCAATCAGCACATTCTCCGTGTCCATGCCTAGGTAGACGCTTTGCAAGTTATGTAGACTGCGCAGCAAGAGGCCAGCGCCTGCCAGCAGAATTACGGAAATGGCGATTTGCGCCGCCACCAGCGTCTGGCGGAGGACATTTCGCGTTGTGGCACGTGCTTCCTTGCCGGTTAGTGAATCCGCTGGAGGAATATGGAGTGCGGGAAGCAGGCCAAACAACAGCCCTGAGACAACAGAAATGCCGAGAGCGAAAAGAAGCACGCGAAGATCGAGGACGGCCTGTTGGAGATGGGGAATTCCTTCCGGCGCGATGGAAACAAAGAGACGTAGAAGTGCGTAGGCGACCCAACCGCCCGCACCACCACCAAGGACACTCAGCAGCACGCTCTCTGTAAGGGCTTGACTCGCCAAGCGCGCGCGTGTCGCACCCAGCGCTACGCGTACCGCCAATTCGTGCCGGCGACTGGCCCCTCGGGCAAGCAGTAAATTCGTTACATTTGTGCAGCCCACCAGGAGGACACCAAGCACGGCAGCCAGGAGAATCCAGGACGCGAGACGCGCATCCTGCACCTGGCGGTCGCGCAAGGAACTCACGCTCAGATGCACTTCGTTTCGAAACACCGGGGGAACATACTGAAGCGACTTTTCATACAAAGGCTGCAGCGAGGCGACGGATTGGGCAACGCTCACGCCAGGCTTCAGGCGCGCAAACGCACGCAAAACAGGTTGCGGACCAACGCGGTGAAGCGCTGCTTCATCGAGCGCCTGGGGAACGAGAATGTCAGCAGGGTTGAGCGTAGGCATCTCAAAATCCGGGGGGAGCACGCCGACTATGGTGGTGGGTTGACGGTCGAGAGAGATGCTTCGCCCGATCACCTGGGAATCGCCAGCGAAGCGGGATCGCCAAAGGCCGAAGGAGACAATGGCGACGCGCGGCGCGTGAGGGCGGTCTTCTTCGCGCATAAAATTGCGCCCGAGAATTGGCTGGACGCCGAGCGTAGATAGAAAAGTGTCTTCCACGTGAGCGCAGGTGAGGCGGATGGGGTTTTGCTCCGTCAGGTCGCAGTCGCCATTGCCTGGAGTCAGTGTCGTGGTGGCCTCAAACGGCGATTGTTCTGAGCGCCAGTCCACGTAGTCCGTTGCGAGCATGAACTCGCGTGGTTCTATAGGTGCAAGCAGACCAAAGACAACAAGGCGCTCATCGTGCGGGTAGGGTAGGCTGCGGAACAGAATGCGGTCTACCACGCTGAAGACGGCGGTGGTTGCCCCGATTCCGAGAGCCAGTGTGAAGATGGAAATAAGGGCGAAGCGACGATCCTTGCGGAGAGCGCGGAGGGCATAACGCATATCGCGGAGAAAATTGTCGAGGTGTGTTTCCCAGCGAGTGTCGCGAACTTCTTCTTTGACGCGTTCGAGGCCGCCGAAGTTGATGAGGGCGTCACGACGGGCTTCCTTGGCTGACATCCCCGCAGCAAGGTTATCCGAGATAAGTTGCTCCAGATGGAAGCGGAGCTCCTGGTCGAGTTCGCGTTCCGCGCTGGATTTTCGAAAGAGGCGACGTAGCCAAGGCATGAGTAACCTCCAACCAATTACTCGTACCGCAGGGCAACGAGTGGATCGACCATGGCAGCGCGGCGAGCAGGGACGTAACAGGCAGCGAGAGCGATAAGGACAAGCAGAGCGGCGCAGCAAATGATCGTCAACGGGTCGGTTGGGCTGATGTCGAAAAGGAGATTCGCGAGATAGCGTGTGAGAAGCAGGGCACCAAAGAGACCCAGGGTCAGACCGACGAGACTCATTGCGAGGCCCTGACCAAGCACCAGACGAAGAACATCACAATATTCCGCGCCGAGAGCCATGCGAATGCCGATCTCATGGGTACGCTGAGTGACAAAGTAAGAAATGACACCATAAATGCCCGCGGTGGCGAGAATCAGGGCCAGCGCGGCGAAGAGAGTGAGGAGTGTCATGTAGAAGCGCGGGGTCTGGATAGAATCGTCGATGCGTAGTTCCATGGTGGCAATGTCGAACACTGGCTGGGAAGGATCCAAGGCGGAGAACTGGGCGCGAATCGCGGTGATGAGGCGGCGAGGGTCCTGGTCGCTTCGTAAGACGATTGAGGCTTGGCTGGCGTAGTCCTTGCCGGAGTAAGGAAGGTAGACCAGCGGATCCGAAGCATGGTCGAGGCCCACATTGTGGACATCGCCAACGACCCCGACTACTGTGCTCCATGGGTAGCCAGGTCCGATGAGACGAATGCGTTTTGAAAGGGGAGGGCCTTCGGGAAGAAACCGCCGGGCAAACATCGCACTTACAATCACCAGGTGAGAATCAATTCCGAGATCAGATGAAGTAAAAGTTCGCCCAGCGATCAGAGGGATATGCATCGTTTGGAAATAATCCGAGCTGACTTCGCTCATGAGAACCGCGGGCGCAGTGCCGCGTGGAGGCTCGGGCTGGCCTTCGATGAGGACGGAAGATGACCCCCAGTTGCCCACAAAGGGAAGCTGAGTGGTGAAGCCCACGGAGTGGACACTGGGAAGCGCGCGAAGGCGGTCGGCAATTTGGATGAAGAATGCCTGGCGCTGTTGGTCGGTGGAATATTTAGTCGTCGGAAGATCCGTGTTAATCGTGAGCACGTTCTTTGGGTCGAAGCCCGGAGCCACACTGGACAAGCGCATAAAACTGCGAATCAGGAGGCCAGAACCGGTCAGCAGCAAAAATGCGAGAGTGAACTCCACGACGACGAGCACACCACGATGCCCGCGATGAAGGGAGAGGCCGGTCGAGCGTGAACCGTCCTTTAAGGCGTCATTCACGTCTGGCTTGGAGGCGCGTAAGGCAGGTGCCAGGCCAAATAGGACGGCGGTGAGGAAAGTGGCGGCGAAGGTGAAGAGTAGAACTCGCCGGTCGATGGAGATTACGCCGATCTGAGCGATGTTGGCTGGCAAGGAAATGCGAAGAAGCCAAATGCCGAAGACAGCAAGGAGGAGCCCTGCGGCGCCGCCAATGACGGCCAGGGAGATGCCCTCGGTGAGCAACAACTGAATGAGACGCGCTCGGCCCGCACCGATGGCGGCACGAACGGCTAGCTCTCTCTGACGGCCAGCCGTGCGGGCCAACTGGAGATTGGCGACATTGACGCAGGCGATGAGCAGAACAAAGAGAACTGCAAGGAGAAGAATGCTAAGCGCGGGGCGTGCATCTCCGACGATCTTCTGCTGCAGAGGCAACACTTGCACTTGCAAGCCTTCGCGCATGTGAACAAATGCGGGGGGAATCTCCGAGTTGGATTGCGCGGCGATGGTGGCGAGGTCCGCGCGCGCCTGACTGAGGGAGACTCCCGGTGCCAGGCGACCGATTACACGCGCAAGACTGAGCCTTTTCGAGGTCCAGTCGACCATGGGAGGAAGCTGGAAAGGGTATAGGCACTCTGGAACAAGAGTCTTGTCCGGAAATCGGAAGCTTGCAGGCAATACGCCGATGACCGTGTGGGCATCGCCGTCGAGTTCGATGGACTTCCCCACGATGCCCGGATCAGTTCTGAATTTGCGGCGCCAAAGCGAGTCGGAGAGAAGGACGACCAAGGGACCGCCGGGTCTGTCTTCCTCTGGAAGAAATGTGCGGCCTAGTGCCGGTTGGATGCCCAGAACAGTGAGGAAATTCGCAGTCACACGCGAGGCCTCGATGCGTTCGGGCTCGCCCACCCCAGTAAGATTGGATTGGGCTCCCCCGCCGTAGGCGAGCATGGCTTCGAAGGTGTGATTGTTTGTGTTCCAGTTGGTGAATTCCGGATTGGGAACAGACCAATCGTTGAAACTCGGCATATACTCATCGGCCCAGACTAGACGCGAAGGATCGTGATAGGGAAGTGGGCGAAGAAGAGCAGCGTTGACGACGGAGAAGATTGCCGTGGACGCGCCAATGCAGAGAGCTAAAACGACAATGGCTACAAGAGCGAAACGGTGGTCCTTGCGAAGATGTCGAAGCGCGAAGTGAACCTCCCGAAAAAAGTTCTCCAGGGGGGTTTCCCAGCGGGCGTCGCGAACTTCTTCTTTGACGCGTTCGAGGCCGCCGAGTTTGATGAGGGCGTCGCGGCGGGCTCGCTCGGGACTTAGCCCGGCGGCGAGATTGTCGGCGACTAGTTGATCGAGATGGAAACGGAGCTCCTGGTCGAGTTCGCGTTCTGCGCGGGATTTTCGAAAGAGGCGGCGTAGCCAGTACATGGCTAAGACTCCTTCCCGGGCACGCGTAGGACGAGGCCGACAGCGTCGCACAGGCGCTCCCAATTGAGGATCTCGACCTCCATCTGCTTGCGGCCTTTCTTGGTAAGCGAATAAAACTTGGCTTCTCGGCCGGTTTCCGATTCTTTCCACTCGGCTTGCAGCCAGCCACGATCTTCCAGGCGATGCAAGGCGGGATAGAGGGAGCCCTGATGGACCTGGAAAAAGTCTTTGGATATCTGCTGAAGACGCTGCGCGATGGCATAACCGTGGCTGGGACCGATCGCGACAATCTTGAGGACCAACATATCGAGAGTGCCTTTGAGGAGTTCGATTTGGTCATCACGCATGCTCATACCTAGAGGTTCGACATATATTCCAGGATTTGCCGAATGTCAATCGCATTTTGAGGCGTACATGCCGTCGCCGGAAAATCCAGAAACCGGCAAAGCACCCAATTGGAAACGCTTCGCAGAACAACTTCCTTGTGCTACTCGCGATATACTTTGAAGTCTTGAGAGCTCACTTGAAAGTGAACTGATGATCCAACCTTCGTTTGGGGAATTTCAAAAGCTGGCGAAACAAGGGAATTTGATTCCCGTGTATGACGTTTTCTCGGCGGATTTGCTGACACCGGTGAGCGCGTATCTGCGGCTTGCGCAAGGGGCGCGGTACTCGTTCCTGCTGGAGAGCGTGGAAGGCGGAGAAAAGATCGCGCGGTATACGTTTGCGGGAGCGAATCCGGAAGAGGTGTTCCGGTATGCCGGCGGGGCATGCGTTCTCGAGAGCCGGAACCGGATGATCTGGGAGGAGCGCGATCCGATTTCGTTTTTGCGGGAACATATCGCCAAGTTCCAGCCGGTGCGGGTGGCGGGATTGCCTCCCCTGGTTGCTGGAGCGATCGGCTATTTCAGCTATGACATGGTCAGGCTGATCGAGCGGCTGCCGAAACGGCTGCGCGACGATATTGGGCTGTACGATGCCATGCTTATGTTCTATCGCGGACTGATTGCTTTTGATCACGTGCAGCACCGGCTGTGGATCGTGCGCAATGTGTACACCGAGGGGCCGAGAACGTTGCGCGAGAAATACAAAGCCGCAGTGAAAGAGATTCTTCAGACGCGGGAACTTCTGGAAGCACCCGTGGAGGGGGAGAAGCCGCGAAAAGAGTCGAAGGGCAGCACACGCGTTCCTAAGGTGAGATCGAATGTTGCGCGGGGCGAGTACCTGCAAGCAGTGCGCAAAGCTCAGCAATATATTCGGGCGGGGGATATCTTCCAGGTGGTGATTGGCCAGCGGTTTTCAGCGAAGACGAATGCGGCGCCGTTTGATGTCTATCGGGAACTTCGCGCGCTGAATCCTTCGCCGTACCTGTTTTACCTGCAATTGAACGACGTGCATGTGGTGGGCAGTTCGCCGGAAATGCTGGTGAAGGTGCAGGGGAAAGAGGCGCTTTACCGGCCAATTGCAGGAACACGCTGGCGGGGCAAGGACGAGGCAGAGGATGTTTGCCTGGAACGGGAGCTACTGGCGAGCGAGAAAGAGCGCGCTGAGCACATCATGCTGGTGGATTTGGGGAGGAACGATCTGGGGCGTGTATGCGAATATGGCAGTGTGAAAGTGGAAAAGTTGATGACCGTGGAGCGGTATTCGCATGTGATGCACCTGGTGTCAAGTCTTCGCGGGCAGTTGCGCGAGGATGTGGACTGTTTTGATGCGCTGATGTCCTGCTTTCCGGCCGGCACGGTGTCTGGAGCGCCGAAAGTACGCGCGATGGAGATCATCGAGGAATTGGAGAAGACGAGGCGCGGAATTTACGCGGGAGGCATTCTGTATCTGGATTTTGCGGGAAATCTGGATTCGTGCATCGCATTGCGCACCATGGTCATCAAGAATGGAGTGGCACACGTGCAGGCAGGCGGAGGAGTGGTGGCAGACTCAACGCCGACAGGGGAATTCGACGAATCGGTGAACAAGTCGAAGGCGCTGTTGCGAGCGCTGGAGACGGCACACACGGCGGACAAGGGGAAGAAAGCGAGGCGGAAGCGGTGATTCTGCTGCTGGATAACTACGACTCGTTTACGTACAACCTGGCACAGTACCTCGGAGAGTTGGGCTGCACGCTGGAAGTACATCGCAACGACAGGATTTCCGTGGAAGAAATTGTGAGGCGGAATCCAGAGAGGATTGTGATCTCGCCAGGGCCGTGTACACCGCAGGAAGCGGGAATTTCGGTTGAACTCATCCAGAAGCTGGCCGGAATAATCCCCATTTTAGGGGTGTGCCTGGGACATCAAGCGATTGGGGCTGCGTTTGGCGGGAAAATTGTGCGAGCGCCGAAATTGTTTCACGGAAAGACGAGCGAAATCGAGCACGACGGAAAAGGGATTTTCCAGTCGGTGCCGAACCCGTTGACGGCAACAAGGTACCATTCACTGATTGTGGAGCGGAAGTCGTTGCCGCGAGAGCTTCGGGTGAGTGCGGAAACCCAGGGCGGAATCATCATGGGTGTGCGGCATCGGAAATATAAGATCGAGGGAGTACAGTTCCATCCGGAGTCGGTGCTGACGGAGTCCGGGAAACAGATCCTAAAGAACTTCCTGGCGCTGTAAGCCTGACTCTTTTGGCGAGCGCATGCCGGTTCCACCGCTAACCCTGAATGCAGTTTGTGCTGGATTTATACGTTGAGGTCCTCCGTCGCGCAAAAGGTGCGCTCCTCAGGATGACAACTCGTGTAGGGGTTGAGGTGCGGCGGCCTTCCTGGGCTGACGATCCTCTTGCTAACGAATAGGTAATAGGCAAAGTATAGAAGCAAGAAGATATTAATAATGTATATTAAATGATTAGTTAAACAGAGCAAGGTAGCTTACTCCATCGTGGGCACAGGAGTTGCCGACACGGCTGCCGGGGCATGTACGAGGCGTTGAGGTCAGCAAATCCACCGATCAGTCCCGCGAAGCCATAGGAATGGAGGTACCCATGGTCGAAACCGATCCGCCGGGATTAGCGACCCGCGTTGGCAAAGGCTTTTAGTCTTTCGAACTTCTCGAGCGCGGCTCCCGAAGAAAGAGCGTATGCAGCCATAGCGGCTGCTTCCCGAAAAGTCGCCGCGATGCCGGTAACGACGAGGGCGGCGGCGGCATTCATGACCACAACGTTGTGGCGCGGTCCGGTTTCACCATCGAAGAGGCTGTGAATCATCTTGGCATTTTCCTGCGGGGTTCCACCTTGAAGCGTATCCACAGGGGCCGACGGCAGCGCGAAATCTTCTGGTGAAAGGACAAAGCGCCTCACGGCTCCATCGCGTACTTCCGCGACCAGCGTTTCGCCCGCCAGAGAAATCTCGTCGAGGCCGCCGAAGCCATGCACGACATAGGCTCGATGAACACCAAGTTCGGCGAGGGTAGCGGCAACCAGGTCAATCAAATCCGGAGAAAAGACGCCGAGGATCTGTGCGTGTGCCCCGGCGGGATTCGTCAACGGTCCCAAGAGATTGAATACAGTGCGCGTGCCGATTTGCTTGCGAGCGGCGACGGCATGGCGCGTGGCGGCGTGGGCAGCGGGAGCAAAGAGGAAGCCGATGCCAAATTCGCGGATGGCGCGCCCGGATTGCTCCAAAGGCAGGTCGATGCGAATGCCCAGCGCTTCCAGAACATCGGCGGAGCCGCTGCGAGAGCTAACGGAACGATTGCCGTGCTTGGCGACATGAGCACCAGCGGCGGCGGCAACGAAAGCCGCAGCGGTGGAGATGTTGAACGTGCCGGAACCGTCGCCGCCCGTGCCGCAAGTATCGAGCATGTGCGGTGGGCGATCGGACCCCGTGGCAAAAACCTGGGCCGCGTGACGGCGCATGACCCGGGCAAACGCGCCGAGTTCGGCAGGAGTAACATGGCGCCGGTTCAAAGCCATGAGCAGGCGCACGATGTCCGGAGTGGCGATGCGGCCGGAAAGGAGTTCCTCCATGAGAGCTTCGGCTTCCGACCGGGTAAGCCCTTCGAGCCGCTCGGTTTTCTCAATCAGTTGGAGAGAAGAATTCATGCTGTCATAGGCCGCATAGTTGCTTAACCTTGCCCGAGATGGGCGTCTAAAGTAAACTTGTCTGTTTGACGAGCCTCAAATTCTAACATCTGTGCACTGTCCCATCGTCGCACAGGATTTCGGCCCGCGGCAGCACCGGGGCCGTTCAGAAGGCAGAACCTCACATGAAGATCCACGAGTATCAAGCTAAAGCTATCCTTTCGCGCTACGGCGTAACTACCCCGCGGGGCGAAGTGGCCTATACCAAGGAAGAAGCGCGCGAGGCGGCGCAGCGTCTGAAATCGCCTATTGTGGTGGTGAAAGCGCAAATTCATGCGGGAGGGCGCGGCAAGGGCGGCGGGGTGAAGTTGGCGCGCTCAGCGGATGAAGCAGCGGAGATCGCTTCGCACATTCTCGGAATGAATCTGGTGACGGCGCAGACGGGTCCACAAGGCCGCGTGGTGAAGCGCTTGTTGATTGAAGAAGGACTGGACATCAAGCGGGAACTGTACCTGGGACTGCTGATCGACCGCGAGTCTGGCCGGCCGGTGTTTATGGCCAGTTCTGCAGGCGGCATGGACATTGAACAAGTGGCCAAGGAAAATCCCAGCGCGATTCTGCGAGAGCCGATTCATCCTGCCGTGGGATTGCAACCTTATCAAGCGCGCAAGATTGCGTTTGGGTTGGGACTTTCGGGAGAGCAAGTAACTGCGGCGACGCCGTTCTTGCAGGCGTTGTACCGCGCGTTCATCGATACGGATGCATCGCTGCTGGAGATTAACCCATGCGTGCTGACCGGAGACGGGAAGCTGGTAGCGTTGGACGCAAAGATGACGTTCGACGACAACGGGCTATTCCGGCACAAGGATCTGCGTGAATTGCGCGATCTGGATGAGGAAGATCCGCTGGAAGTGGAAGCTTCGAAGTACGGGCTGAATTACATCAAGCTGGACGGAACGGTGGCGTGCATGGTGAACGGAGCGGGACTGGCAATGGCCACCATGGACATCATCAAGTACGCCGGTGGATCGCCGGCGAACTTTCTGGATGTGGGCGGAGGAGCGTCGGCGGACCAGGTGAAGAACGCGTTCGGGATCCTGCTGAGCGACCCGGCGGTCAAAGCGGTGTTCATCAACATATTCGGGGGCATCCTGCGCTGCGATGTGCTTGCAACTGGCGTGGTGGCGGCGGCCAAGGATTTAAAAGTGAAAGTACCGATTGTGGTGCGAATGGAAGGAACGAACGTGGAGCAAGGACGGCAGATCCTGCGGGAAAGCGGATTGAACTTTACGATCGCGGATGGAATGAAGGACGGAGCGCAGAAAGTAGTGAGCCTGGCGGGAGGTGCGCGATGAGCGTCCTGGTTAACGAAAAAACGCGAGTGCTGATTCAGGGGTTCACCGGGCGCGAGGGGACGTTCCACGCGCAACAGATGATTGAATATGGCACCAATGTGGTGGGTGGGGTGACGCCAGGCAAAGGCGGAAGCAAGCATCTGGAACGGCCGGTATTCAATACGGTGGCCGATGGCGTGAAGGCGACGGGCGCGGATGCTTCGGTGATTTTTGTGCCGCCGCCGTATTCGGCGGATGCCATTCTCGAAGCCGCCGATGCGAAATTGCCGCTGGTGGTGTGCATTACGGAGGGAATTCCGGCGCTGGATATGGTGCGCGTGGCGGAAGTGTTGCGCGAATCGAAGACGCGGCTGATCGGTCCGAATTGCCCGGGAATTATTTCGCCGGGGAAATGCAAAATCGGGATTATGCCGGGGCGCATTCATAAGGAAGGAAATGTTGGCGTGGTAAGCCGCAGCGGCACCCTAACGTATGAGGCGGTGCACCAACTGACGCAGCTCGGGATCGGGCAGTCGACGTGCATTGGTATCGGAGGCGATCCGATTATCGGGACGACGTTCCTGGATGCGATCAAGATGTTTCACGCGGACCCGGATACCCACGCGATTGTGCTGATTGGGGAAATCGGCGGGAATGCGGAAGAGCGAGCTTCGGAGTGGATCAAGGCGAATGTGAAGAAGCCAGTGGTTGGGTTCATCGCGGGGCAGACCGCACCTCCAGGACGTCGCATGGGCCACGCAGGGGCCATCATCAGTGGCGGCCAGGGAACCGCGAAGGACAAATACGCGGCGATGAAGGCGGCAGGAATACACACAGTCGAGACGCCAGCGGATTTGGGGAGCACGGTTGCGGCAGCGCTGAAGTGAGGCGTAGGAGCAGATTTTCCTTACATCCTTAGTTCCTTGCTTCCTTTCTTCATGAAGTTAAACGCAAACGAGGAGCGCAAAAAGTGGCACTTGAACGGACATTTGCAATTATCAAGCCGGATGCGGTGAGCCGGGGGCAACAGGGAGAGATTCTGGCGCGCATTCACAAGGCAGGCTTCAAGATCGTGGCCATCAAGTCGATGCGGTTGACGAAAGAGGAAGCCGGGGGATTTTATGCGGTTCACCGGCAACGGCCATTTTTCGGAGAGCTGACGGACTTCATGAGCTCCGGGAAGATTTTTGCGATGGTGCTGGAGGCGGAAGGCGCCATTGCGAAGTGGCGTGACACCATGGGGACGACGGACCCGAGGAAAGCCGCGCCAGGCACGATCCGGCACGATCTGGGAACCAGCATTGGCAACAATTGCACGCACGGATCGGATGCGCCAGAGACGGCGGCGTTCGAAATCGGGTACTTTTTCTCTGGGCTCGAGTTGATCTAAGAGTTCAGCATTCCGAAATTTCAACAAGGGGCACAGGATCTCCGTGCCCTCATCTTTTTACAATCAGCGCGCGCTCGGAGGAGTAAGATAGGTGCTGCTACGCTCCGATCCAGGAGGTGCTTATGGCGGGTGGTATTCATCGCCGCGAGTTTCTTCAACGAGTCGCTTCATTCGCAGCCGCCGCTTGGCTCACTCCCAAATCACTGGCAGAACGATTAGCGTTGTTGCCGAGACTCGACCGGAAATTTTCTGCCGCAGAAACGGTAACGATCGGGCGAACGGGCATCCAAACTTCGCTGCTGGCCATGGGAACGGGGACGGCGGGATCCGGCCACCACTCCAATCAAACGGCGCTGGGCATCGAGGGACTGTCGCGCCTGCTCCAGAATGGGTATGACAACGGACTGCGCTTTTTCGATACGGCCGATTCCTACGGCAGCCACCCTCATGTCGCGGACGCGCTGAAGCACGTGGATCGCAGTAAAGTGACCATCATGACGAAATCGTGGGCGCGTACTGCACCGGAGATGCGCGCGGACCTGGAACGATTTCGGCGTGAACTAAATACAGATTACCTGGATATCGTCCTGGTGCATTGCGTGACGGAAGCCGACTGGACTACACGCTATCAGTCCGCGATGGACGTTTTGTCAGAGGCGAAGCAGAAAGGCGTCGTTCGAGCGCATGGCTGTTCCTGTCATTCCATCGAGGCATTACGTGCAGCGGCGAAATCGCCGTGGGTCGAAGTGGACCTGGTTCGCATTAACCCGATCGGTTCGCACATGGATGCCGACCCGGAGAGCGTGGTGAGCGTGGTCCGAGAGATGCGGGCGGCCGGGAAGGGAATTGTGGGGATGAAAATCCTGGGTCAAGGAGACCTGCGGAACAAACAGGACGAAGCGATCCGCTATGCCCTCGGCCTGGGTGTGCTCGACGCGTTTACGATTGGGGCCGAATCCAGCAACGAGCAGACCGACCTGATGAAGCGGATTTCCGCCATCGCGTGAAGAAATCGAAAAAATTGAATTACGCGCTCGTGGCTTGATTGTTGAGCGCGATGAATTAGACTGCGCAAGTATGGATCCCTTTCGCGAACTGGGGCGTACCCTGTTGATGCTCGGAGGCCTGCTTGTCCTCGCAGGGGCGTTCTTCTATTTTGGCGGGAAACTGCCGTTCCGATTGGGGCGTTTGCCGGGAGATATTGTCCACAAGGGCGAGCACAGCACAGTTTATTTTCCGATTGTCACGTGCCTGTTGTTGAGCGTGGGTTTGAGCTTGTTTTTCTGGCTGCTGTCGCGCTTGCGGCGATGAAGCAGAGATGGCGTGGTTCTGTATGCTGCGCTAAACTCAGGTCACCAATGGAGGCCACCTATGAAGGGTTCGGCAAAAGTGATCGAGCAATTGAATAAGGCGCTGTGCGAAGAACTGACGGCCATCAACCAATATTTTCTGCATGCGGAGATGTGCGAAAACTGGGGCTACGAGAAACTGGCGGAGTACATCAAGATGCAATCGATCGGCGAAATGAAGCATGCCGAGTCGTTGATGGAGCGGATTTTATTTCTGGATGGATCGCCAACGATGAAGCCGCTGGAGTTGACGGTGGGGAAGAATGTGCAGGAGATGCTGCAAAGTGATCTGGACCTGGAAATTGGCGCCGTGAAGGACTACAACGCATCCATCCAGATTGCCGTGGCGGAGAAAGACAATGGTTCGCGCGATCTGTTTGTGCAACTGCTGAAGGACGAAGAGAGCCATGTGGATTGGCTCGAGGCGCAGGTGCACCAGATCAAGGAGCTGGGCTACGAGCGTTATCTGACCATGCAGATGGGCGAGAATGAGGAAGAGGAGTAGCCACGAGCGGGGGCCGGGCCAGATACTTTTCACTGCGCCGGAGCCTATTTTTTAGCCAATGGATCAACTGCAATTTAATCTGCAGCCGGAGCGGCGCATCTATACGGTCAGCGACCTGACGGCGCGGATCCGCGATCTGTTGTTCAAGAATTTCACGGACATCACGGTGCAGGGAGAAATTTCGAACTGCCGACCGGCTTCGTCAGGACATATCTACTTCACACTGAAGGACGATCGCGCGCAAATCCGGTGCGTTTTTTTCAAACAACAGCAGAGAGGGATGAAGTTCCGGCCGGAAGATGGTTTGAAGGTCAGCGTGCGCGGATCCATCAGCGTTTACGAGGCGCGCGGGGAATACCAGGTCTATGTGGAATCGCTGGAGCCATTGGGACTGGGCGCGCTACAACTGGCGTTTGAGCAACTGAAGAAGCAATTGGAGGCGGAGGGGTTGTTCGACGCAGCAAGAAAAAAGCCACTGCCGCTGTTGCCGAGCCGGATCGGGCTCATCACCTCACCAACGGGTGCGGCGGTGCGCGACGTGGTGCGCATCCTGACGCGACGCTTTCCGAATGTGCACCTGACGCTGTATCCCGTGCGCGTACAAGGGGGAGAAGCGGTTGGGGAAATAGTGGAAGCGCTCGCGTACTTCAGCCGGAAATGGGCCGCCGACGTCATTCTGCTGGTGCGCGGTGGCGGGTCGATCGAAGACTTGTGGTCATTCAATGAGGAAAAGGTGGCGCGCGCCATTGCGGCTTGCACCATTCCCGTGATTTCCGGCGTGGGCCATGAGACGGACTTCACGATAGCGGATTTCGTGGCGGACGTGAGGGCCTCCACGCCGTCGTCGGCGGCGGAACTGGTGGTGCAGACGCGGCGTGAATTCGACAAGCAAGTAGCGGATTTGCGCGACACGCTGGATAGCCTGATCCATTACCGCTTGATGGAACTGTCGCGCCGCGTGCACGAACTGGCTAGCCGGCGTGGATTCCGGCGCCCACATGACTTGTTGCGGCAGACTCGGCAGCGAGCCGATGAGATGACTTCGCGACTAGCGCAGGGGTTGCGTGCGCAGTTGGAATTTTCTCGGAGGCGATTCACCAAGGCACACCTGCGGATTTCCTCGTTTGATTTTCGTGTAAAGATGGCGGCGTTGCGGCTGCGGCTGGAAAAGTGGAGTCACGACCTGCGATTGCAGGCCGAGCGGGTGGTCCGGCTGAAGCGCGAGCGCTGGGAGAGGCTTTCTGTGCAGTTGCAGGAACGTAGCCCACTACAAGTGTTGGAACGTGGTTATGCCATCGCGACAGACGCCGCTGGAACTATTCTTCGAGATGCAACCCAAGTTTCGCTGGGTGATGAAATCAAGATCCAGCTCCGCCGAGGACGGCTCACCACAGAAGTAAGAGCCAAAAACAACTGAGATGTCTCGGGAGCTTAATCCTCATCGTCGCCGGAAACTTTGAGGACGGCGAGGAAGGCTTCCTGGGGAATGTCGACCTGGCCAACACGCTTCATGCGCTTCTTGCCTTCTTTTTGTTTCTCGAGGAGTTTGCGTTTGCGCGTGATATCCCCGCCATAGCACTTGGCGAGAACATTTTTGCGAATGGCGGCCACGGTTTCTCGGGCGATCACGCGGCTGCCGATCGCGGCCTGGATAGGAACCTCAAACATCTGGCGGGGAATCAGTTTTCGCAGGCGAGAGACAAGGTCGCGGCCACGTTCGACGGAAAATTCGCGGTGAATGATCAGAGCCAAGGCGTCCACGGGTTCGCCGCCAACCAGAATATCGAGCTTGATCAAGTCCGCTTCAACATAGCCCGCAAGATGGTAGTCGAGCGAGGCATACCCGCGCGAAATGCTTTTCAGCCGGTCGTAGAAATCGAGGACGATTTCGTTGAGAGGCAATTCGTAGGTGAGCATCACGCGCGTGGGGGAGAGATACTCGAAATTTTTCTGGGTGCCGCGCTTGTCTTGGCATAGCTGAAGAATACCCCCGACGGATTCGTCGTTGGTGATGATCATGGCCTTGATGATGGGTTCTTCAATTTTTTCAATGTCGCTGGGATTCGGAAATTTTGCGGGGCTATCGACTTCTATGACTTCCCCGGTCGCACGCGTGATACGGTAACGCACGCTGGGAGCGGTGGTGATCAGGTTCAAGCCGAACTCGCGCTCCAGACGCTCCTGGACGATTTCCAGGTGCAGGAGTCCGAGAAAACCGCAGCGAAAGCCAAAGCCAAGGGCGACGGAATTTTCCGGTTCGTAGAAGAAGGCAGCGTCATTTAACTGGAGTTTGCCCAGAGCATCGCGGAGCGGTTCGTATTCATCGGCGAGGACCGGGAAAATTCCAGCGAAGACCATCGGTTTGATGGCTTCAAAACCGGGGAGCGCGGGGGCGGGCCGGGCGGCTTCCGTAACCGTATCGCCCATGCGCGCGTCGGCCACGCGCTTGATGTTGGCGACAATGAAGCCAACATCGCCGGCTTCGAGTTCCTCCAGGGCAATGGGCTTCGGAGTGAGCGTGCCGAGTTGCTCCACTTCATACACTTCGTTGGTGGCCACTAGGCGAATCTTCATGTGCTTGGTGATGCGGCCCTCCATCACCCGGACGAGGACCACAGCGCCACGATAGATGTCGAACCAGGAATCAAAGACCAGCGCCTGAAAGGGATTTTCCGCGCTGCCCTTGGGTGGCGGAATGCGATGGACGATGGCTTCGAGGACGTCTTCCACACCGATACCGCTTTTGGCGCTGATCAGGAGCGCATCGCCGGCCGGAATAGCCAGAACATTTTCAATCTGTTCTTTGACGAAGTCGGGCTGAGCGGCGGGCAAGTCAATCTTGTTGATCACCGGGAGAATGGTGAGGTTGTGCGAGGCGGCGAGGAAGGTGTTGGCAACGGTCTGCGCTTCCACGCCCTGGCTGGCATCGACAACGAGTAGTGCGCCTTCACAGGCGGAGAGGGCGCGGGAAACCTCGTAGGAGAAATCCACGTGGCCGGGAGTGTCGATCAGGTTGAGTCGATAGGTGTTTCCATCTTTGGCTTTGTAATGGAGGCGAATGCTCTTGGCTTTGATGGTGATACCGCGCTCCCGTTCCAGGTCCATGGAATCGAGCACCTGCTCGTGCATCTCGCGCTGAGAGAGCGCACCGGTCATCTCGAGCAAACGATCAGCCAAGGTGGATTTGCCATGATCGATATGCGCGATGATGCAGAAATTCCGTATGAACTTCGGGTCCATTCGCTTTCCGTTCCGCCAGGATTTACCTGAGGGTGAAGCTAGAGTGTACGACGGCGGGTAGTTCGCTAGGGGAGAGCAGGCTCACCCCATTGAAACCATGCCGCGTAAACCTCTAGTTTGCCACAAGTGAAAGAAGCCGTCAGCCCGACGGGAGGAACGGCGTATGTGCCGCCAGGAGATGAAGATCGGCAATCAGTAGCTGTCGCCGTACCAATACTTGGTGTTTTTTGCCCAACTGGTATTGGCGTAGCGTTTACGGAGCAGATTGAATGCGCTCTCGGAAAGATCTCCGGTGCGGACATTGTTGCAATTCATGCGCGTATTTTTCACTGCGCGGCTGAGGGCTTCCGGCACCCGAGGATCATCGGGATGCTTTTCTGCGTACTCGAGAACGATTTTGGTGTAGTAGTTGGCTTGCGAATCGGTCTGATCCAGGATGGATTGTTCCGTCTGCGCTTGCTTGCGTTGCGAATCGCTTAAGAACGGGGGAGGATTTGAGAGCAGCGGTTGCTGGGGATTGCGCCAGTATGTGTGGTCATCCTTAAATGCAGTGGCGGATGCGCACCAGGCCTCCTTCGAGCCAATGCTGTAACCGAAAGCGAATTGGTGTTGCATGAGAAAAACCGCGGCGAATTGCTTTTCGTCCGGGGCCGGCGCCAATTCGTAGTCCTTTACCAATTTTTCGATGATGTCGTTGCTGATCGGGGCCTGGTAGGCCCCAGGGCGAAACGCCTGTGCATCCAAGGGCTGTGCGATGTCGTGGCGCCCAAGGAGTACTGCACGCAGCCAAACATTCCGGACAAATTTTGCCTTCTCCTCGTCCGAGAGATTTTTGTTGTGGAGAACGTCCACCAGGACGTCGAGAGGAAGCGAATCGAGAAAACGCGCCGAATGCTCGGCCATGGCCGTGGAACAGTTAGGAGGTGGCTCACGGTTAACGACAGAGCAATGTTCGCGAGGCAGGAAACGGACGGCATCATTCAAGTCGCTGGCAGCGTCCAAGCGAAGGTCGAGCAGATAATCCTTGGCGACAGAAGTCAGCTGCGGCGACGAAACAAGATAGGCGTCGATCGCCGCTCGAACTTCCTGAAACTTACCCAGCCCACTGTTCAAGCGCATGCGGTGATAAAAAACGGTGACATAAGCCGGTGACGACACGGGAACAAGGTCCGCCGCAGACAGAAGTTCGGAAACTTGCGATGCATTTGCTTCTGTTTTGGAAAGGACAGCAAGAAGCCAAGGCAAGGATTCGCGATGAGCCCGCCAGGCTTCCAGTGCGTGATGGGTGGCCCGGGGATCCTGCATCTGAAAGGTGATGATCCAATCCGTGAGATTGTCCTTCTGCGAGTCGCGTAAAAGTTTTGCGTATTCTTCAGGGTTGCCTTCTCCGAACTCGCCCCGGATGTCACCGCGGCGATCGAGCAGCCATGTGTAATCCCATAGCCAATTGTAGAAACGGCCGTCAGGCCCCGGTTTAGAGAGTTTTTGCGCGAGGCGAATGGTTTGTTCGGCAGGATAGAGACGAAACCCCGCGCGATCAAGTAACGCTTGCATCTGGAGCGCAAAGGGGCGGTTAGGACCATCGGCGAGGGTCTTGCTGATAAAATCCGCAGCGGCTTGCATTTTCTCCGGCGCAAAGGGAGGAATGGGGGCAGATCCATTCTTTGGGGCCTCTGGCTGCGAAACGTCGAGGGTGGCACGGCGAAGCATGGTGCGAGCAGCCAGGTACGGGGCGAGGTCATGCCAAGGCGAATTTTTCTCTCCCGCGATGTGCTGGAAGCCTTGCACCGCTTCGTTGTAGCGATTCGAGTACATGTAGGCCGCAGAGATTTGATATTCGCGATCAAAGCGCAAGAGTTCCGGCAGAGATGAATCGGCCGCAAGAGGAATACTCGGCTTATCAGGATCGCCGCCACAATTCGCAAACACCGCGTCTTGCGCAGCCACCCAGTCCTTTACGCCGGGATTGTCCTTGCCAAATTTCTCCACCCGCGCTTTGAGGGTGACTGCGGCGGTAGCGAAAGCGTCATTCGAACAATTTACGTAACTATTGTAGGTGTTCAGGCCTTGCAGTTGATTGGGTTCGGGCGCAGGCGAAGAAGTAATCTGCACGCGGCTGTCTAGCCAGTCTTTCGGCCCATCGGCCTCATCCTGGGCCTCCTGCAAGTAGTGGTTCTGCACAGAGGGCGCGCCGGCGGCGTTGAATCTAGAGTCCTGGATGATATTTGACTGCTCAATACCCCGATTCTCCCATAAGGCAATGGCCGCTTCCTGCTCATCGTTCGTCAACGGAACGCCGGAAGCATAGCGATACGCCACTACCAGATAGGATCTTGCAAACGTAGGTTGAACAATGCCGAGTTGTCCCTGAACAAATTTATTGAAGGGAATATCGGGATGCTGGGAGTAATCGGCGAAGGGGTCACCGGGATCAGCACAGCTTTGGGCCCAACGCACAAGAGTAAAAATAGAGAGAAGAAGAATACAGAACGCAAACGCAATACGGCCAGTCCAATGGGACATACGAACTCCTCCGCCGCCGCGTTACATTCCCCGATGGATTTGGGTCCGAATGCCCTCGACCGCCTCGCGCGTCCATGGAGCTTGATTGAAGACATAGACGCGGGTTCGGCTGTGTATCGGATTCGGCCACCATTCCCCGGTGGATATTCCTAAGCTACCACGACAGAGTGCCTCGGAGAATGTATCGGTCGAACTGAGATAGTGATGGATAAGCGCCTCGTCCGGGCCCATCGAGAAGAGCATGGGTACGGCCTCGTTTACGGGAAGATCGTGAATCCAGCGATCGCCGATGCACCAGGAGGCTAGAGCGGTAATTGAGATTGGATAGGCAAGACCGAGTTGGCGGCGAAGCTCCGTGAGGAGTCGGGAATAGAACGCGCGCTCCGAAACGCGAGCATCGAAATCAACCTGCAGGGCGGAAACGGCCGGCTCACGCGTTGCAGCGAGCAATGCATTCATGGTTTCGGTGAACTGCTCCGCATTTAGGACAGCGGGCTTGTCAGCGTGAGAGTAGATTCGAACGACCGCGACGAGTTGAATTCCCGGTGGCGAATACAGCGGTTGCATGCGCGGCTGAATCCGAACGGAATCCGGCAGAAGTTCGACAGAAGATGCCAGAAACGCCACGGCTTCGGTTTTAGGATTAAGCATGCGCAGATCTTCGGGCCGTTCCCAGGCCCAATACACGAGACGCGCGCCTTGCAGCCGGCGCGCAGGACGATAGGCGTAGTGGAACCAGGCGGCCCAGATAAGACACGGAATCAAGAAGAGGGCGAGCAGCCGGAATGTGCGGAGCCTAGTTGACGGAACGGGCATGGTTCCTTCGCATCATACATGGGTCGGGACCTCTCGTGGCGTGCAGGAAGTGCCCCTTGCCCGATTCCACATCAACATTGAGACGCGGTTTGGCCGAGTTTGAGCGGCGGTATATAGTGTAAGTTGGTTCGAACCAGCCGAGAACCGGACAATTCCAACAACGACGAAGCACGCAAGGGTCAACCTGGCAGATGGCCGCAGACGTAAATAAGAATCTGGAGCGGGCGAAGAAGTTCCTCGAGAAGAACAAGTTCGAGGACGCCATCGAAGCCTATCTTGCGGTGATTCAGGATGCTCCGCAGAACGTGGAAGCCGCGCAGATGCTGGGTGACCTCTATACACGATTGGATCATCCGGACCGGGCAGCAGTTTACTATGGACACCTGTTTGAATTGCTGGTGGACCCGCGCGACGAATCCAAAGCCATGGCGATTTACAATCGCTTCCTGCGGAATTCGCTGACCCAACAGCCGCCGGAACGGATCGCACGATACGCCTTCCTGCAGCAAAAGCAGAATCACCCCGAAGAAGCAATCGATCAGTACATCAAAGCAGCGGAACTGTTCAGCCAGGCGAACCGCATGGAAGATGCGCTGTTCTGTTGGGAGCGCACTGCGCAATTGGAGCCGGAAAACCTGAACCGGCAGTTGAAGGTGGCGGAAACCGCATCGCAATTGGGGAAAAATGCGCTGGCCGCCCGATCGTTCCTGCGCGCAGGAACCTTGGCAACCGCGGGCGGCTCGCCACAGGAGGCGATGAAGCTCCTCGGACGCGCTTACGCTCTGGCGCCACAGGAACGCAGCGTTGCGCTACTTTATGCCGAGGCGAAGCTGCGGAACGGCGAAGCTGCGGAAGCTGCCGCGCTGCTGGAGCCCTTCGTTGCGAACGAAAGCGACGCAGTATTCCTGGAAACCTTCGCGGATGCTTTGCAGCAGGCTGGACAACTGGACCGTGCACGGGGCTTTCTGGAGAAGCTGCTGCGCGAGAAGAACGAAGGAATTACCCGGTTGTTCGGGTTGGCGGATGCGTTCGCAGAAGGGGCGCAGGATGGCAAGTCGGTGGAAATATTGCTGACGCTAAAGCGCCGAATGTTCGCGGACAAGAAGCAAGCTGAATTTACGACGCAGGTGGAAGAGCTTGGGGCCAAGCACCCGGAGTCGCTGCCGATCCTGGAATTCTGGGCAGCGCTGTACAACGAACTGAACCGGGAGTCGCAATACTTCGAGGTATTGATCCGGTTATTCGACGCGAACTTCAATTCCGGAAATTTTGCGAAGTCCAGCGAAGTATTGGAACGCCTGGTGGATATCGATTCCTACGACTATCGCAACCAGCAGCGGCTTGAAAAATTGCGAGGGCGTGTGGATGAACCATTTCTGCGGAGAATCGCAGGACGCATGGCCAAAACCGCATCCACCACACAGAACCCCGCGACACCTCCAAAAACGGCGACGAGCCACGAAATGGCCCCTGAAAACCCAGTGACCGAAGAGGGGAAAAAGATGCAGGCGCTGGAGGACCTCATTGTCCAGACGGAAATTTTCCTGCAGTATTCGCTGCAAACCAAAGCGGTAGAGCGCCTGCAGAAAATCGCCACCATGTTTCCGGGAGAAGAAGAGCGCAATCCCCGCTTGCAGGGTTTGTATCAGATGGCGAATTGGTGGCCTAAGGCCCAGGCGAAACCGGAGGCGCCCGGAAAAGCAGCAAGTGTGCCAGTGGTGGAGGCGCAGCCGACACCGCCGACGGGACGTTCAGGGACGTATACAGCGGACACACTGCGGGACTTGACAAAAATTTCGGAGATCAATCAGAAAACATTCCGGCAACAAACCCCTCGAGCAATGTTGAATACCACGGTTACGGAAGTGGGCACATACCTGAAAGCGGCGCGGACCTTGGCGGTGATCGGCACGCCCGGACGGCCGCCGGAGATGGCGGCGGAGTATTGTTCTCCTGGGTTGAAGCCAGCACCGGGCTCGCAAGTGGTGTTGTTACTGGCGCAGATGGAAAAGGCAGTGCCGGACGAACTGGGTGGCATGGTCGTAGACGCGACGGAAGGCTCAATCCTGGCGGAATTGGGACTGGAAACGGCGTTGGGCGTGACGCTCACGGACAAGGAAACACAAACACCAGCGGCCATGCTGATTGTAGGGCATGCCACACCACACAAGTGGAAACCCAATCAGACCTATTTCCTGCAAGCCATTGGCGACCAGATGATGATGAGCGTGAGCCACACGCGGCTGCGTACCCTTGTACGACGCATGGGTGTTTCCGACGATCGCACGGGATTGCTGAGCCGCAGCTCGTATGTCGGCTGCTTGTTGAATGAAGCAGACCGCGCGCGTACGCAAGGCACGACCCTTTCGCTTGCGATTCTGCAGATTGATCGCGGCTCGGAAATGCTACGCCAACAGGGGGAAGCCCCGCTCGAAAAGTTTCTGGAGCAATTGGCGCGTTCCTTGCAGCCGATGGTGCGGCAGAACGACATGGCGGTAAAGTACACTTCGTGGGCTTTGGCATTTATCCTGCCGGATACGACAAGTTCTGGAGCGCAGAATCTGGTGGAGAAATTGCGGCGTGCGGCAGCGGGAGTGCGTCCTCCTTGGGATTCCACGCAAATTACGTTAAGTGCCGGGATCGTGGAGGCAGCGGCGCGACAGGATTATGAGAGCGAAGACATCGTGACGGACCTGATCAATCGTGCGGAATTCACCATCGAAGAGGCGCGTAAACTCGGTGGGGATACGGTTGTGGTGGCGGAAGCCGCGAAGCAATGAGGAGTGGCGATAAGAATCTGATTCTTTAATTAGCGCGACTTTCCCGGAGTATTTCGCATCTAACATCGGGTTTCAGATAAGCGAGGAAAATTATGTTTCCGACAGATGTTGTGATTGTCGCAGGTGCGCGCACAGCGATGGCGCGATACACCGGAGTTTTCTCCGAAGTGTCCGCGATTGAGCTAGGAGCGCATGCCGCAAAGGGCGCGGTGCAGCGTTCGGGGGTGGACCCAGGAGAAGTTGACCACGTGGTGTTTGGAAACGTGCTTCAAACGAGTTCGGATGCGATTTATGGGGCGCGCCACGTTGGATTGAAGGCGGGATTGAAAGTGGAAACTCCAGCGGTAACTGTTAATCGGTTGTGCGGCTCGGGGATTGAAGCGATAGCGCAAGCGGCGCAGCGGCTGCTGCTGGGCGAAGCGAGCATAGTTTTGGCAGGCGGCATGGAGAACATGACGCAAGCGCCGTTTGTGATTCGCGGGGCGCGGACGGGTTTGAAGCTTGGCGGAGGTGCTCTAGAAGATTTTCTATTTGTGGGATTGACCGATTCCTACTGCGGATTGCCGATGGCGCTTACCGCGGAAAAACTAGCGGCACAGGCGGGGATTACGCGGGCGGACGCGGATGCGTATGCCTTGCGCAGCCAGCAAGCAGCGGAAGCGGCGGCGAAGGCGGGCGTGTTCAAGGAAGAGATCGTTCCGGTGGAAGTGAAACAGGGGAGAAAGTCAATCGTGGCGGCCGAAGATGATCACCGGCGACCGGAAACAACCTTGGAAATACTGTCGAAATTGCCGCCGTCGTTTCAGAAAGATGGAATCGTGACAGCGGGGAATGCCAGCGGGATTGTGGACGGCGCAGCGGCAGTGGTAGTGACGCGAGAAAAAACGGCAAAAGAGCGCGGGCTGAAACCGCTTGGAAGAATCGTTTCCTGGGCAGTGGTTGGTGTGGACCCGAGCATTATGGGGATCGGTCCGGTCCCATCGACGCGTAAGGCGCTGCAGTTCGCGGGATTGAAACTGGTGCAGATCGACCGCGTGGAAGTAAACGAAGCGTTTGCACCGCAATATCTGGCCGTGGAGAAAGAACTCGGTTTGCCGCGCGAAAAAACCAATGTGAACGGCGGCGCCATCGCTCTCGGACATCCTCTGGCCGCTTCCGGCACACGGCTGGTAATCACGGTCCTGAACGAACTACGGCGCAAGGGCCTGAAATACGGGCTAGCGACGGCCTGCATCGGTGGAGGGCAAGGAATTGCCATGATCGTGGAAGCGTTAGGAAATTAGCGCACGGCAGCGGATTGGTGAGACTTCAGCAAGCAGTTTTCCACACGAATGGCCCGTCTTTGGTACACTTTGACTGGGTGGTAGTCTCCCGCCGGATTCAGATGGCTCTTCTGATGTGAGGAAAGAGGATGGCAATTCAAAAAGTTGGAGTCGTTGGGTGTGGATTGATGGGTTCGGGAATCGCGCAGGTGAGCGCGCAATCCGGATTTCAGACGGTGGTGCGGGAAGTGAACACCGAGCTTGTGGAGAAGGGCCTGAAGGGAATTGAAAAGAACCTCGCGCGGCTGGTGGAAAAAGGCACGATTGCGGAACAAGCGAAAAACGAGATTCGCGGACGGTTAAAGGGCGTCACTTCTCTGGATGAGCTGAAAAATTGCGACGTGATCGTGGAAGCGATCATCGAGCAGTTGCCGACGAAACGCGAACTGTTTTCTGCGCTCGATGGCCTGTGCCCGGCGCACACCATTTTTGCCAGTAATACATCCTCACTAACCATCACGGAGATCGCGGCGGCGACGAAAAGACCACAGCGTTTTGTGGGGCTGCACTTTTTCAATCCCGTGCCAGTTATGAAGTTGGTGGAAGTCGTGAGGACCATCGCGACGGATCCGGCGGTGTATGAAGAGATGGTGAGTTTCGGCGCTCAGTTAGGGAAAACACCGGTACGCGCGCAGGATGGCGGCGGGTTCATCGTAAACCGATTGCTCGTGCCCTATCTTCTGGACGCCATTCGCGCGCTGGAAGAAGGCGTGGGATCAGTCGTCGATATCGACAATTCCATGAAGCTGGGCTGCGGCTATCCGATGGGACCGTTCACGCTTCTGGATTTTGTAGGGTTGGACACGACCTATTACATTTCGCAGATTATGTTCGACGAATTTAAGGAAAAGCGCTTCGCCGCGCCGCCACTGCTGAAACGAATGGTTTTGGCGGGTTGGCACGGCAAAAAGAGCGGACGCGGGTTTTATGATTACGCCGATCCGGCGAATCCGAAACCCATGAATTTGTGAGGACTCGAAAATGTCCTATGAAAATCTGTTATACGAAAAGAAGGACGGCATCTCTTACATTACGTTCAACCGCCCCAAAGTGTTGAACGCGCTCAACCGGAAAACAGTGGAAGAGTTGCATCATGTGCTGGTGGACGCGCGAGACGATGCGTCCGTGCGCGTACTGATTCTCACCGGCGCCGGAGAGAAGGCGTTTGTGGCCGGCGCGGATATCAACGAACTGGCACAGCAAACTCCTGTAAATGGGAAAGAGTTCTCGCTGTTTGGCCAAAGCGTCTTTCACTTGCTGGAAACGATGGGCAAGCCTTCCATCTGTGCGATTAATGGATTTGCCCTTGGCGGTGGCTGCGAGTTGGCGTTGTGTTGCTCGATACGCCTGGCCAACAAAACGGCGAAGCTGGGGCAGCCCGAAGTGAAGCTGGGTATTTTGCCAGGCTATGGTGGGTCGCAACGCATAGCGCGTCTTTGCGGCAAAGGCACCGCGCATGAACTCTGCCTGACCGGCGAGATGATCACTGCAGAAGAGGCGCAGCGGATCGGATTGGTCAACCGCGTTTATGAACCGGCAGATTTGTTGCCGGCGGCTGAAGCAATGGCCAAAAAGATCATCGAAAAAGCGCCGCTAGCGGTGAAATACTGCATGGAAGCGATCGAGCGAGGTGTGGAAATGCCCCTGGAAGAAGGATTGTTCCTGGAAGCAACATTGTTTGGTTTGTGTTGCGCCACAGACGACATGCGCGAAGGAACAAAGGCGTTCCTAGAAAAGCGGGCGGCACAATTTCAAGGAAAATGAGTGAGGGGATGACGGAAAAACTCCAACCGGGAAAAATCGACGGGGGAATGAGCGCGGAGGGGCTGCACTTCGGCGTGGTGGTCAGCCGTTTCAACAGTTTTATCACCGAGCGGTTGCTTCAGGGAGCCGTGGATGCTTTGGGGCGCAGCGGTGCGACGGGCAAGGATGTGGATGTCATCCATGTGCCGGGGTCGTTTGAATTGCCGCTGACGGCCAAGAAACTCGCGGAGACCGGCCGCTATGACGCCATCATCGCGATTGGATGTGTGCTGCGCGGGGAGACGGCCCACTATGGCTATGTTTGCTCCGAGACCGCGCGGGGACTGCAATTGGCGCAGATGGACACGGGAGTGCCGGTGATGTTTTGTGTGCTGACGTGCGACACGCTGGAACAAGCCATCGATCGCGCCGGATTGAAAGGCGGGAATAAAGGCTTCGAGGCGGGACTTGGGGCTGTCGAGATGGGGCAGCTTTCGCGGAAATTGCGCGGCGCGGCGAAAACAGCGGCTTCCCGCAGGGGGCATCGAAATTAAAGTGGCACTCCGCACGAAATCCCGCGAATTTGCCATGCAGATGCTGTTTCAATGGGACATGAGCCTGCAAGACCCCACGCGCCTCGAAAGCACGTTCTGGAAAAGCGCAAAGGCCGCGGCGCAGACGCGCACGTTCGCGAACCAGTTATTCGAAGGCGCAGCGCACGACGCCAAAGAGCTGGATGAGATCATCACAAAACACGCGGCCAACTGGCGATTGGAACGAATCTCCGCCATCGACCGCGCCATCTTGCGGTTGGCGATGCACGAAATGCGGGCAACCGATACGCCGGCAAAAGTGGTGATCAACGAAGCCGTCGATCTGGCGAAGAAATTTTCCTCCGAAGAAGCGGGCGGCTTTGTGAACGGAATTCTCGACACCTATCGGAAGACGTTAAGCGTCGAATAAAGCACCCGGCGGATTATTCCCTGGCACCAATCAGGTGCGGATCACACCTTCGAAAACCTTGACGGCGGCACCGCTTACTCTCGGCGTGAGCTTTTTGCCGGATTGCGTCACTTCCACTTCAATTTGGCTCGGCCTGCCCATTTCGACGCCCTGGGTGACGTGCAGTGTGTGACCCGCTCCGAACTGCCCGTGCTTGACCAGGTACGCGCCGAGCGAGCCGGCGGCTGAACCCGTAGCAGCATCCTCATAAAGCTCCCAAGGCATCATGCCTCGAGCCCACACGGTGTGGTTTGTGCCGATGGTGAAGCAGTAAGCGAGAGCAGCTTGTTTGCCGAGCAGGCGCGCGAGCTCGATCATGTTCATTTGAATTTTGCTCAGGGCTCCACGACTTTTCAGCGGCACCATCAGATTGTAAATTCCGGTGGAGACAAATTCCGGGCTTAGCTCGGGATCCAGATCTTTTGGGGAAAGCCCCAAGGCGGCGGCAAGTTTCTTATTGTCGATTTTGGAGCTCTTGAACGAAGCCTCTCGCTGGGTCATGGTCACGCGTTGCGGGCGTCCATCTTTAAACCGAATCTCCACGGGAAGAATGCCGGCGCCTGTCTGTTGCAAAACATGGACACCGCCTTCCTGAGCGGGAACGACTCCGAGTTCTGCGAGGAGGAACCACGTTCCGATCACAGGATGGCCCGCCAGCTTTAATTCTTCCTTGGTGGTGAAGATGCGCAGGCGGGCCAGTGCGCGGTCTTCGGTAGGCTTCTGCACGAAAACCGTTTCCGAGAGGTTCATTTCGCGCGCAATGGCCATCATTTGATCCGTGGAGAGACCGTCCCCATCGGTGATGACCGCCAGCGGGTTACCCTGGAATCGAGTGGTGGTGAAAACGTCGAGCGTGTAAAAGCGATGATCCATTGGAGTGCCGTAGCCGTTCGCGGCCAGCCGACTTATGAATCTAGAGTCGCTCGAGCTGGCGAACAGTCCTTTCGTTGGTGATATTTCCCGTGTTCAGCGGGGCATTCGGTTCCAGTAAAAGAAGACGCACTTCCTCGTCCGCCACGGGCTGATGCTCCGCGCCATGAGGCGATACTAAGGTCTCCTCCACGGACGGTTGCCCCGTAATCGCGGAAGCGCATGCGCAGAGTGCCCTTAACGACAAGAAAAAGTTCCTCCTCGATGTCGTGGTGATGCCAAATGAATTCGCCCTTCAGTTTAACTGCTTTCAGGGCGAAGTCGTTAAGCTCGCCGATCATGCGAGCATTCCAGTAGGCCGGAATTTTGCCGAATTGTTCCGCAATGTTCACCGGATACTTGGCGATCTCCTAAAGGTTCCGAATGGTAGCAACGGTTGAGCTCAATACCTTCTGTGTGGTGGCTGTCTTTGAGGTTTCCGCGTAAATGCGCAACAGATTTTCCGTTCCGGAAGCGCGCACCATCACCCAACCGACGCCGCCCAGGTAAAGCTTGATGCCATCCATGTTTTCGCGGCGGGAGACGGGCCATTCCTGGAATTGTTTCAGTTTTTCGCTGGAGAAATGCGCGATGGCCTTCTCTTTTTGCGCGGGTTTAACATCCAAATCGACCCGGCCGTAATGAAATTCGCCAAATTCTTGGTGCAGAATGCGAAGCAGCTCGCCGAGAGACTTGCCGTGCCAGGCCATAAGTTCGGCCAGGAGAAGCGCGGACACCGTTGCGTCGCGCTCCGGCAAGTAGAGACTGGTGCCGATGCCGCCGCTCTCTTCACCGCCGATCAGGATGTTCTGCTCCAACATCAGCTCGCAAATATATTTAAAGCCGATGGGCACTTCGTGAAGCTTGCGCTTGTATTTAGAGGCGAGCCCATCGATGAGTTTAGTGACCGAAAAAGTCTTGGCAATTTCGCCGGGAAGCTTGCGGGTGCCAATCAGATGCCAGACGAGGAGCGCAAAAATCTGGTGGGGATTGACGAAGCTGCCGTCACGGTCGATTGCTCCTATGCGATCGCCATCTCCATCGGCTGCGAACCCTGCGTCGAATTTTCCTGCAAGAACCGCTTTGCGGAGAGCGTCGATGTGGGGTTCGATGGGCTCCGGATGAACGCCTCCAAAGCGAGGATCCCGAGTGCCGCGAATTTCTTCGCAAGCGATTCCATTGCGGACAAAAAGCTCCTGAAGCAGGCCCGCTGCAGAGCCGTGCATGGGGTCGACGACGAAGCGGAATTTGGCATCCCGCAAGCGTTGCCAATCGACTAGCTTCTCGATGGTGTCGAGGTAAGGCGCACGCGGCTCCAGCGAATGGATCAGTTCTTTTCGCGGCGGCAAGGGCGGTACGCTTTTGGCCAACACGGCAGCCAACTCTTTTTCAATTTGCGCCACGATGGAGGGCAGGGCGCTGCTGCCATAACTGGCCTTGTACTTGATGCCATTCCAGGAATAAGGATTGTGGCTTGCGGTGACGACGATTCCGCCGGCCGCGTTGCGTTGACGAACGAGAAGGGAAATAGCAGGCGTGGGACATGGCTTATCCGCGAGCCATACCGGTGTGCAGGTGGAACTGAGCACTTCAGCAATCGCTGAAGCCACGCGGTCAGCGGCGTAGCGGTGGTCGTAGCCGATCAATACGCCCTCTCGCGCGTCTTCCGAGCGCACCACGTAACGTGCAATCGCACTTGCCACCAAACGCGCATTCGCAAAGGTGAAATCATCGGCGATGATGCCGCGCCAGCCGTCGGTTCCGAACTTAATGGTGGTCATGCAATGTGAGTATACGCGAAGCAGGGGAGGCGCCAAAGAGTGAGAAGCGGGCGAGAAAGGATGCCCATTCGGAGGCGTGCGGCAATCTCTAGAGCAGATGCTTCAGTTTGCGTTGCTCGATCGATTTAACGATTTTGGCGACATCCTGGGCGCGGTCGCGAGGACAAATGAGAAGCGCGTCCGGCGTTTCGACGACCACCAGATCGTGAATTCCCACTGCGGCGACAAATTTTCCCGGGCTCCAGAGGAAATTGCCCTCTGCACCCAGCGTCTGTCCGGCCCCAGCAAGAATATTTTCGTCTTGGCTCTTTGCGAGCAGTTCGTAGACCGCAGCCCACGAGCCGATGTCGCTCCAACCAACCTCCGCGGGGATCACGAAAACATTTCCAAATTCGTCCGGAGCGGTTGCATCGGACGCCGCGGCCTTTTCCAGAATGGCGTAGTCCACCGAGATGTTTTCCAGCTTGGGATAAATTTTCTTCAATTGGGAATCGTAGCTGCGCTTGCCGATATGCCTGGAAAGCGACTCCATCGCCTGATATGTCGCCGGCAGAAATTTTCGAAGCGCTTCCAGAAACGTCGAGACACGCCAGAAGAACATTCCGGCATTCCACTGATACATGCCAGACGCAATATATTCTTTGGCGGTGGCGAGTTCAGGTTTTTCGGTGAAGCGGCGAACCGGAAACACGGTGAATCCGTCCACGGTGGACGGCGGCTCCTTGCGTTCGATATAGCCGAATCCGGTCTCCGGCCGTGTGGGTGGAATGCCGAGGACCACCATGCGACCTTGGGCGCGCGCGACGTCCAAAGCGGCGGAGACAATTTGCCGATAACGATCTGGTTGCGCGATGTAATGGTCGGCCGGGAGAACAGCCATAAGTGCATCGCCTTTGGCCGTGTAGCGAATGTGAATGGCCGCAAGTCCGATGGCAGCTGCGGTGTTTCGTCCCAGCGGTTCCGTGAGGACTTTCTTGCGTGCAGGAGGAGGTAATTGCTTGCGGAGCGCGACGGCCTGTTCTGCGTTTGTGACGGACCAGATCCGGTCCGATGGGATCAAGGGCCGCAAGCGCTCCACAGTCTGCTGCAACATGGTGCTTTTTCCCACGATGTTGATCAATTGCTTGGGAGTGCGAGTGCGGCTGCGTGGCCAAAAGCGTGTGCCGCGCCCTCCGGCGAGAATGACGGCATGCGCGCTGAGCTTTTTACCAGGCATGGGTATTACGCTATCACGACACGCGAAATGGCCTGCGGTTCAAATCCCTGACGCTGCAGTTGACGGAACAGACAGTTCCTGTCCGGCACAGTTATGCGCAAGAGCGACGTCGGTTCTTTCGGGTGGAGAAGAGTAATCGGAAGTGTGGCCGGCAGGAACCAGGCCTGGCCGGGAACGTAGGGAATGGAGGATTCGGCATCATGGAGTTCTCCTGTGCCGGACAAAAAAACGATCAATTGAAATTCGGACGAATCGCTTTCAATCGGAGTTGTGCGATCGCAGTCCCAGCGCTCCGTGGCAAAAAATTCGCAAGCGGCCAGCAGGTGTTTATTTGCATCCGGAGAATGCAGCGGCAGGGGCGAGATTTTCCCGCTGCGCAGACTGTTAAAGCGAGTCACCTCGAGCGCCTTTTCCAGATGTAACTCTCGCGATTTGCCTTGAGCATCCACCCGGCCGTAATCATAGACCCGATAAGTCAAATCCGAATACTCCTGGATTTCGCAGACGATCATGCCGGGGAGAATGGCGTGCTGTGTTCCCGCCTCGACGAAGTAGGATTCCCCGGCTCGGACGGAATAGCGCACAAAAAGATCCTCGACACTTTTATGTGCGACGCTCCGAAGAAAATCCTCGCGCGTCACTCCCGGCTTCAATCCAATTAACAATTGGGCGCCCGGCTCCGCAGAGACGATGTGCCACATTTCCGTTTTGCCGCGCCCCCCGGCGGCTTGTTCAAATTGGCCAGCAAAAGCATCGTCCGGGTGAACCTGGATGGAGAGTTTGTCCATCGGAAAAAGAAACTTCACCAGGACAGGAAAGTCTTTGTAGCTGCCGGAGCGCGTACCTCGCCATTCCGTCGGCATTGCATGCCAACTTTCGCCCAGCAATTTTCCAGCGAACGGGCCATTCGCAACGCGCGAATCCAGCGCGGTCAACCACGCCTCGCCAATGGGGTCCCGCAGGTTGGTTTTCCCCGGGAAGAGCGGCGCAAGGGAGCGAGTTCCCCAGGGCCGCGGACTAAACAATGGGTCTATGCGTGTTAGGACAGGTTCGGGCACGATCAGAACGCAGCTTCAGCGCGAGTAAAGAACTTGTTCAACCGCCGCAGTCCTTCCTCAATCCTCTCTATGGAGGTAGCGTACGAGAGCCGCAGGAATCCGGGAGCTCCGAAGGCCTCACCGGGCACCAGTGCGACATGCGCTTTCTCCAAAAGTTCCTTGGCAAGCTCGGTGCAGCTTTTCGCCAAGGCATGCGCGCCATGGAGATGCGCCGAGACGTTCGGAAACGCATAAAAGGCGCCGCCAGGCCACTCGCAGGCGACTCCCGAAATTTCGCGCAGTCCCTCGATGATGCGCTTCCTCCGCTTGGCATATTCAGCGAGCATGGGAGGCACGGTCTCCATGCCGCCTCGCATCGCTTCGAGTGCGGCGTATTGCGCGATGGAGGTGGGGTTCGACGTCGATTGACTTTGAATCTTGATAATTGCCTGAATGAGCGGCTCTGGACCAAGAGTATAGCCGATTCGCCAGCCGGTCATCGCAAACGTTTTTGACACCGAGCCCACGATAATGACGCGTTCCTTGGAATCTCTCGCGCTGGCGATTGAGAAAGGCTTGTGCGGCTCGTAGACAAAGTGGGAATAGCACTCATCGCCCAGCAACCAGATATTGTGTTTCTTGCAAACCGCCAGGATGCGCGAGTATTCCTCGCCATCGACGACGCCGCCAGTGGGATTGCTTGGGGAATTGACGATCACCATTTTCGCTTTTGGAGTGATAGCTTTTTCGATTGCAGCTGCTTTCGCGCTGAATCCGTCTTCCTGGCGCGTCTGCACGATTACCGGCGTGCCGCCAGCATACTTGATAATGTCCGGGAAGCTGACCCAGTACGGCGCCGGCAGGATCACCTCATCGCCATTTTGAATCAGCACACAAATGGTATTGAAGATGGCGTGCTTTCCGCCGACATTCACGACGCATTCCTTCGCGTTGTAACTGGAAGCCAGTTCGCGGTTGTGCCAGGCGGCGATGGCTTCGCGCAGCGGCATGATGCCGCCCGTCGGCGTGTACTTGGTGCGATTCTCCTCGATCGCCCGGATGGCCGCTTTCTTGATGTGGTCCGGCGTGGGGAAGTCGGGCTCGCCAGGACCAAAGTCAGCGATGTCCACGCCCTTGGCCTTCAATTGTTCGGCGGCGCTGATTACCACAGCGGTTGGCGATACCTGTATCCGGTTAATTCGATTGGTCAGTTCCACAACCTCTCCTCGGAGCAAAGGGGATTGATAGAAGTACAGTGTTCAGGAAATCGCGAAGAATATCAATGTGGAATGAAAATTCACCAGCATGCGGGACAATTTGGCAGGCAATCTGGGGCAATCTCAGGTAATTTTCGAGCGCAACCGTTGCTCGACCACCGGCGGCACCAGCCCTGTCAATGGGCCCCCCAAGTGGGCGATCTCTCGGACGAGCTTGGCGCTCAAGTAGCTGTAGCTTTCGCCGGGCAGCATGAACACCGTTTCCAGGCGCGGCTCCAGTTTGCGGTTCATGAGGGCCATCTGTAATTCGTATTCATAATCGGAAACAGCGCGGATGCCGCGCAGGATGACCCCCGCTCCGCGCTTGCGGGCATAATCCACCAGCAAGCCGTCGAAGACGTCGACTTCCACCGCCTCCCACTGCTTGGTGACTTCACGCAACATCTCCACGCGTTCCGAGAGGGAAAACAGCGGTTCTTTTTCCACGTTCTTCAGGACCGCGACGATGAGGCGGTCGAACATCATCTCGCCGCGCCCGATCAGGTCCAGATGCCCATTGGTCACAGGATCAAACGTGCCGGGGTAAATGGCCACGGAAGTCTTCATGGTGGATTTGAAAGAGCTCTCCGCGGCACATTCTAACTCAAAAATGAGAGGAGAGCGAACTACCCGCTGCTCTGGGAGGATCGCAGCGACGAAAACTATTGTGCGTTGCTAGAGGAATGTGCCACTCTCATCTGTTCTGCATTGTAACGATTTAATGGCGGGACTTTGGTATGGGAACATTCGGAGGCAGGCTCCATGAACCACGCATTTTTCAGGACACGTGCATTTCTGTTCGTGCTCACTCCGCTCTTGGTCGCCAGCATGTCTGCGCGCGCACAATCTTCGGCTGAATTAAACGTAATGCCTTTGCCGGCTAAAGTGCAGATGGGCAGCGGCTCGCTCAAAATCGATGGCGGATTCACATACGCGTTCGCAGGATTCCGTGAGGCGCGGCTGGACCGGGCTGGGCAAAGATTCTTGACGCAGCTCAACCGGGAGACGGGCATCGTGTTTGGCCACAATCCGGCGGACCCGGCGAAAGCGACGCTAGTTGTAAACACCGATCACGAGAGCAAGCCAGTCCAGGAACTGGGCGAGGATGAATCTTACACGCTGGAAGTCACGGCTGCCGGTGCGAAGCTTCATGCCGCCAATCCGCTCGGCACGCTGCGCGGACTGCAAACTTTCCTTCAATTGGTCTCCGTAACTTCGGATGGATTTGCTGCGCCGGCTGTCAGCATTCAGGATCAACCGCGTTTCCAGTGGCGGGGTTTGATGATCGACGTAGCACGGCATTTCATCCCCCTAAATGTGTTGAAACGCAACCTGGATGGAATGGAAGCCGTAAGGATGAACGTGTTCCACTGGCACCTTTCCGACAACGAAGGCTTCCGCGTGGAGAGCCGGAAATTCCCGAAGTTGCAGGGAGAGGGTTCCGACGGCCAGTTCTACACGCAAGAGGAAATACGCGATCTGATCGCGTATGCGCGCGACCGCGGTATTCGGGTAGTGCCGGAGTTCGACATGCCCGGTCACAGCACGGCATGGTTCGTCGGTTACCCTGAACTCGCCAGCGGTTCGGGCCCTTATCAACTCGAACGCAAGTGGGGCGTCTTCGATCCTGCGATGGATCCCACGAATGAAAAAACGTATAGGTTCCTGAACGAGTTTTTGGGCGAGATGGCGAGACTCTTCCCCGATCAGTATCTGCACATTGGTGGAGATGAGGTGAATGGAAAGGAGTGGGACACCAATCCTAAGATCCAGGAGTTCATGAAGTCGCACGACATTAAAAACAATGAAGGCCTGCAGGCCTACTTCAGCCAGCATGTCCAAGAATTAGTGGTCAAGCACGGAAAAACCCCGATCGGGTGGGATGAAATTCTAGTGCCGGGAGTTTCCAAGAATATTGTCATTCATTCCTGGCGGGGAGCGGATTCCCTGGCGGCAGCCGCCAAGCAAGGCTATCGGGGAATTCTCTCGAACGGCTATTACATCGATCTGGGCTGGAGCGCGGCCCGCCACTATGCTGTGGATCCGATGGGGGGCGCGGCCGCAAATCTCACACCAGAAGAGAAGGAGCGCGTGCTGGGTGGCGAGGCTACCATGTGGTCCGAGTATGTCAATTGGGAGAACATTGATTCGCGCATCTGGCCGCGAACGGCGGCGATTGCGGAGCGCTACTGGTCCCCGGAAAGCACCACCGATGTTCCTTCGATGTACTTCCGAATGGAAGCGGAGAGCACCCGGCTGGAATGGTTGGGTCTGACGCAACGCTCCTATCAACGCCCCATGGTTCAACGCATGGCGGGTTCAGCGTCTGCCGTCGAACTCGACGCGCTTCTCGCGTTGGCGGAAGCTTTGGAACCGGTGAAGGATTACAATCGCGAAAGCACTCCCGGCGAGGAGCCAACCAGTCTGAAGCCCTTGAACCGCATAGTGGACACCGTGCATCCGGAAAGCGAAGTGTCACGGCAGTTCTCCGTGGCCGTGGATCAGTTCGCTGCTAGTTCCTGCAAGGATGGCACGAGGGCTGCGGCATTGCGCGCGCAACTTACACAATGGGCCGCAATCGACAGTCAGGTACAGCCGCTTGCGCAAAGCTCTGTTCTGGTGCAAGACGCGGCTCCCGCGTCTGCTGCGTTTTCGCAGGCTGCAGAACTGGCTCTGACCGCACTGGAACGGATCAGCCAGGGACTGCCCCTTCCAGAGGCTCTGAAAAAGCAGCAATCTGATTCGCTTGCCGCGTTTGAGACCCAGGCCCACAAATCACAGTTGACCATCCCAACGCTCGCCGCGTTTCAGAAGCTGATCGAGGCGTCGGGCACGGGCGGAGCTTGTTCCGCCTCGAAATAAGTTAACGAAAATAAGCTTCTGCGTGCGGTGCTTTGGAAATCGCGCATTCAATTTACAATGGCGTTGTGGCAGGTGCCCTCACCCGAATCGCGAAACGTTCCTCCCGCTTCGGGGACAAATTCCCATTTGAATTTTCCGGGAGAGAGCGTCAGTTTCAGGACACCGAATGTGTCCGAATTGCGTACCTCGCTGTTCTCCTTGGCGTAACCAAGAAAAGTGTGGCTCCTACCCCCCGTCCCCACCGTAATCTGCCGGATGCCATTTTCGGCATCCGCCTTCCCGTCGGGGTCCTGGGGCGCAAATCGTTCGTAAGAGTGTTCGTGGCCGGCGAGAATCAGGTCGGCATGTGCGGCGTATAAGTCCCGCCAGAATGCGTGCAGTTCGGTATGGCGAGCGTGCTTTGCCGAAAATCCACTGCTGAACAGGGCATGATGGCCAAAGGCCACAATGCAACGATTCGAGTGGGCGGCGAGATCTTCTCTCAGCCAAATCTCTTCGGATGAGCCTTCTCCGCAACCCCCTAGGGGTTTCACATCGCAATTCGTATTGAGCGCAATAACGTGCCAGGTGCCCAGGTCGAAACTGTAGTAGCCCTTTTCCGGGTCGCCTGCCTGCGTGCCCCAGTAGCGGAAGTAGCCGGACGCGTCCGACCCGTTGTACTCGTGGTTGCCGGGAGCCGGCTTGGTGCGCTTCTTGAATCGCCCCCACGTCGGTTGATAACACGCCTGGAATTCCTCCAAGGTTCCTCTATCGTAGGCCAGGTCACCCGCGGCAAAAACGGTTCCAGGGATTTTGTCGATGAGTTTGGCGGTCGCTTGCGCTCCGGAGAGGTTGCCGCACCATGCGATATCTCCTGCACCGACCAAAGTAGAGGTGTTCGCATCTTTGGTGGCGGACACCTTCGACTGCTTCCTGAGCGCCGGCCTAGCCGGGTTTCCTGTTTCTTGCGATTTCAGGCAGTTTGTCGAAAGGAGCATGCATGCCGCAAACGCTAGAACTCTGAGTGTCACTTTTTGCCCCCACCCGCGCGCCGCACGGACCTTGCTCGCATTCCGAGCATGCCTCCCAGGATACCGTGACTGGCAAGCTCGATGAGTCACCATTCAGTCCGGAAAATCGGCCATTCGGGTCAGGCCAGGGACAGTCCGGAGGGAAAGAGTTGAAATCAGACTATTTCAGTCTTACTCTAAGTGTGCCTAAATTAAAGGTTTGTCTTAGAACTTGATGGGCATTAGCTTGACAATCACTGAGGATGGGGCTACAGTTTAAATGCGACCAAATGAGTCGTATTGGCATCTCAATGATTGCCAAGCTGAAGCCGGAGATATGTTCAAACTTTCCAAAAAAGCGGATTACGGCTTGATCGCCATGAAGCATCTAGCGAATCGCCGCCAGGATCATGCTTGTAGCGCCAGCGAGATCGCCGAGGAGTACGGCATCTCCGCGACCTTGATGGCCAAGGTGCTGCAAAAGTTGGCGAGAAACGGATTAGTCGCGGCGAAGCATGGCTCGACCGGTGGCTACCAGTTGGTGAAGCAGGCGAATCGCATCAGCGCGTTGGAAGTGTTGACGGCGATCGATGGCCCTGTGCTGATTACCTCTTGCGTAACCAGTCACGGAAATTGTGACGCCACCGAGCGCTGTTCCGTGAAGGAACCATTGCAGCGAGTGAATGAGAGCATTCTGGGAGTTTTGAGCACGGTTACTATCGCTCATCTGAGCGAAGACAAACAGGAACCGTCGCTTGTTGAATTAAAGGGGATGGACCAGCTGGCGGTAACACGCTGAGCGGGGAGTCTGGACCCAAGAGGAGAAGAGGAAAATGGCTGTCAAACTGCCGATCTACATGGACAATCACGCCACCACGCCGATGGATCCGCGTGTGCTTGAGGCCATGCTTCCTTATTTCACGGAAAAGTTTGGCAATGCCGCCAGCCGAAACCATTCGTTTGGTTGGGCGGGCGAAGAGGCCGTGGAGAACGCGCGGCAGCAGGTCGCTTCTCTGATCCATGCCACGGCGAAAGAGATCATCTTCACCAGCGGCGCGACGGAATCCGACAACTTGATGATCAAGGGTGTCGCGGAAATGTATCGCGAAAAGGGCAATCACATCATTACGCAGGCAATTGAGCACAAAGCGGTGCTGGATACCTGCAAGAATCTGGAAAAGCACGGTTTTGAGGTGACCTACCTGCCCGTGCACAAAGATGGGCGCGTCGATCCCGAAGATGTGCGGAAGGCCATCAAACCCACGACCATTTTGATTTCGATCATGTACGCTAACAATGAGATTGGCATCATCAATCCGATTGCGGAAATCGGAAAAATTGCCAAAGAACGCGGCATCATTTTCGCCGTGGACGGCGTGCAAGCCGTCGGCAAGATCCCCGTGGATGTGCAGAAGGACAATATCGACCTGCTGGCCATTTCCGCTCATAAGTTTTATGGGCCGAAGGGCGTGGGGGCATTGTATGTGCGCCGCCGTAATCCCCGAGTGCAACTCTCCGCGATCATCGATGGCGGTGGTCACGAGCGCGGCATGCGTTCAGGTACGCTGAATGTGCCGGGTATTGTGGGGCTGGGCAAGGCTTGCGAACTCTGCCAACAAGAGATGGCGAAAGAGTCTGAGCGGCTGCGCGGATTGCGCGACCGCCTGAAGGCCGGCCTGGAGGCCAAGCTGGATGAAGTTTTCGTGAATGGTTCGATGGAGTATCGGCTCCCGAACAATCTCAACATGAGCTTTGCCTACGTCGAAGGCGAATCGCTCTTGATGGGAATCAACGACGTGGCGGTCTCAAGCGGTTCCGCGTGCACCTCGGCAACCCTGGAGCCCAGCTACGTACTCAAAGCTCTAGGCGTAGGTGAGGATCTGGCACATACGTCGATCCGCTTCGGCCTGGGGCGCTTCACGACAGAGGAAGAAGTCGATTACGTGATCGATAAAATGGTGCAGGTTGTAACCAAGCTTCGCGAGCTTTCGCCACTTTATGAAATGGCCAAGGAAGGCATCGACATTTCCAAGGTCAAGTGGCAAACCGCGTAATTCAATTAAGGGATGAAAAGAAGAGGCAAAATGGCAAGCGCAAGCGCAATCGCAAGTGAAGGTACACTTCGGATCCACCGGTCTATCGCGGGGACTTCCGCGCCTTTCCGCGTGACGTATCAGGCATATCAGGATGGTGACGAGCCCGCCCCGGCAGCGGAACGCGCGTTTTATCACCTCCAGGATGTTCGGGAATTTTTGGACGTTTTGGGAATTGGGGCACAGTACGTGCGCGACGCTCTGCGGGAACTCACCGCCGGGCGTTCCGCGTTCTTAACCAACATCGCCCTGACGGAAAAGGCGATGAAGAATGCAGGTTTTGGAGGTCTTCTCGCTGCGGCGAGGGGCTGAATTTTCGGGTAAGAAGAAACTGGAGGAGAGAGGGGCCTATGGCATACAGCGAAAAGGTAGTCGATCATTACAATAATCCGCGGAATGTTGGCAGCCTTCCCAAAGAAGATCCCAATGTCGGGACTGGCCTGGTGGGCGCGCCGGAATGCGGCGACGTAATGAAGCTGCAGATGAAGATCAATCCGGAGACACGGGTCATTGAAGAAGCGAAATTCAAGACCTTTGGCTGCGGGTCGGCCATCGCCAGCTCGTCCTTGGCAACCGAGTGGGTGAAGGGTAAGACTGTCGATGAGGCCTTGGCGATCAAGAATACGGACATAGTCCGCGAACTGTCGCTCCCGCCGGTTAAGATTCATTGCTCCGTGCTCGCAGAGGATGCCATCAAGGCAGCCATCGGCGATTGGAAGAAAAAGCATGGAGTAGAAGTTCCCGCGCACGAAAAATCTTCGCACTAGGCGAAGGGCTGCGCGGCGTTAGTGGCGTCTTCCGGCGGTAAATCGACCGTCGGAGGATGCTGTCCAAGTTTCGCTCCAGGATGTTGAGGATGCTTGCGATGGCGACGGAAACAACAACTCAGGTCACGAAAAAAGCCGGGCCAGTGATTCACCTGAGCGAGAAGGCGGCGAAGAAGATTCTTGCTCTGCTCGCCAAAGAAGGTGTGTCCGCGGACTCCGGTGGACTGCGGGTAGGTATTCAAGGCGGCGGCTGTTCAGGGCTCTCCTACGCCATGCGGCTAGATACCCAAGCGCGCGACCGCGATAAAGTGTTTGAAGAGTTCGGCGCGCGCATTTTTGTAGATCCGA
The DNA here is from genome assembly GCA_963709675.1 of Candidatus Acidiferrales bacterium. Taxonomy (GTDB): domain Bacteria; phylum Acidobacteriota; class Terriglobia; order Acidiferrales; family UBA7541; genus Acidiferrum. The sequence goes on along the minus strand of CAVPWW010000004.1, from coordinate 189,482 downwards.
AGAGCCTTTTGTACCTCAACGGCACAACGCTGGAGTACGAGGAGACGCTCATGCGGCAAGGTTTCGTGTTCCAGAATCCCAATGCTGCGCGGAGTTGCGGCTGCGGGAGTTCATTTACGGCGTAGCGGTGGCACGGCGTTTGTGCCTTGACTGATTCAGTCTCGGTCGGACAAGTGGTTGGCTACCGCAAGCGCCAACCACTTTTTTTATGTTCGGAGGCTCCACGTAGATTTCTTATGGCCAGTTCACTTCCCATCACGAATCCACCGCTGGTGTGCTGGAATTGCCACGAGCGCACCGTCGGCACGCATTTCTGCTCGTCCTGTGGAAAGGTACTTCAAGTCGCGGAACACAGTGATTATTTCGCCATGTTCGAGATGCCGCGCAAGCTTGGGGTCGAAATGACGGCGCTGGAGCAAAAGTTCCTGCAACTCAGTTGGAAGCTTCACCCGGACAATTTTGTGAATGCCACGGCGGAGGAGCGGGAGATCTCGCTGAAACGCAGTTCGGAATTGAACGATGCGTATCGCGCTCTAAAGGATCCGGTCGTCCGCGTCGAATACCTTCTGGCGATTGAAGGGGCGCGCAAGGAAGGGCAAACCAAGCAGCAGGCCCCGCCGGAGTTGCTCGAGGAAGTATTCGAATTGAATGAATCGCTCGATGAACTGCGCGAGGCAAAGTCCTCAGGCGCCGATACCGCGTCGTTGAAGCACCGCCTGGAAGCTGCGGAAACGAACTTCGAAGGCAAGCTGCGTGAAGTCGATGGAGAATTGCAAAATGCGGCGCGGGAGTGGGACAACGGGATCGATCAATCAGCCGATCCCACTGAGCGCAAGACGCTCATGAGCAAGCTGAACGAGTTGCTCAACCGCCGCTCGTACATCCGGAATTTAGTGATCAACGTGCAAAAGGAACTTTTGTAAGGATATGGGCAGAATCGTCGGAATCGATCTGGGAACAACAAACAGCCTGGTCGCTTATCTGGATGCACAGACTGGCCAGCCGAAGTGTATCCCTGGGCCAACTGGCAGTGCGCTGTGTCCTTCGGTGGTTAGCTTGGATCCCGACGGCAGCATTATCGTTGGCGAGCCTGCGCGCCGCCGGTTGCTGACCCAGCCTGAACGCACGATTTATTCCGTGAAGCGCTTGATGGGCCGTGGCCTCGCGGACGTACAGAGCGAGTTGAAGTTATTTCCCTTCCGGATCGACCCGTCCAGCAATCATGTGATTCGCGTTCAGTTCGGCGATAAAGTGTTTACGCCTCCCGAAATTTCTTCGTTCATTCTTCGCGAGCTCAAGAATTGGGCTGAAGCCTATTTCGGCGAGACCGTGGATCGAGCGGTGATCACCGTGCCCGCGTATTTTAATGATCCGCAGCGCCAGGCCACGAAGGATGCCGGCAAATTGGCCGGCCTGGAAGTGCTGCGCCTGGTGAACGAACCGACCGCGGCGGCGCTGGCCTACGGGCTTCACGAAGCGCAACGAGGCAAAGTAGCCGTCTACGATCTTGGCGGCGGAACGTTCGATATTTCGATTCTGAAGCTGATCTCCACGAGCGATGGGGATATCTACCAGGTATTGTCCACGAATGGCGATACCCACTTGGGTGGCGACGATATCGACAATCTCCTCCAGGCCTTTGTCCACGAACGAATTCTGCAAACCGATAAAATTGATTTTTCTCCGCACGGCGAGCTGGCCCAGGAACTTCGCAAAGAGCTGATCGCACTCAAACACAAGCTGTCCGAAGTGGATTCGGTGACTCTACGATTCCCGCTGCCGAATGGGAAAGTCTTCATTCACGAATTTACGCGAGGCGCCCTCGAAGCGCTCATTCATCCGGTGGTGGACCGCACCATGGTGCCGGTAAAACAGGCACTCGTCGATGCGCACCTGAAACCGGCGGAGGTGGATGAGGTTGTTCTTGTCGGTGGCGCGACGCGGACACCGCTGATCCGGCGCACCGTGCAGGAATATTTCGACCGCAAGCCGCACACCGAATTGAATCCGGATGAAGTGGTCGCGCTAGGCGCGGCGGTGCAGGCCAACATCCTTGCGAACGGCGTGCAGAACATGCTTCTTCTGGACGTCACGCCACTATCGCTGGGCATTGAGACCTATGGCGGCGCGGTGGCCAAAGTGATTCCTCGAAATTCGACTATTCCGGCCAGCGCGCAGGAGTTGTACACGACCGGAGTGGACAACCAGACGGGTATTGACATCCATGTTTTGCAGGGAGAACGAGAACTGGCCAAGGATTGCCGCTCGCTTGCCCGCTTCACTCTTCGAGTTCCGCCGGCACCCGCAGGCTTGCCGCGCATCGAAGTTAAACTTCTGATTGACGCCAATGGCATCCTGCAGGTCAGCGCGAAGGATCTTCGCACGGGCACGGAACACAGCATTGAGGTCCAGCCAAGCTACGGCCTGAATGACAACGACATTGAGCGCATGCTGGAAGAATCCATCGAATATGCGGAACAGGACTTCGCCGAGCGCCAGGCGATCGAGGCGCGAACCGAGGCGGAATCCATCCTCACCGCAACCGCGAAGGCACTGGCCAATCCGAACGCAGCGAATCTGTCTGTGCCGGAACGCGCCAAGATCGACTCATGTGTTGCAGCCCTGAAGGAAGCGGCCCAGGGCAGTGATTACAAACAGATTCGGCAACAAATCGATGAGTTAAATCAGGCCACGGAACACCTTGCGGAATTGCTTATGAATTCGGCATTGCAGTCGGCTCTCGAAGGCAAGAAGTTGGCGGAGGTTTAGGGAGAGGCATATGGGCGGCAGCAATCCTTACATTGAAGAAGTGAAATATAAGAAGGCGACGCAGAAGTTCAAAGTCACCTTTCTTCCCAGCGGCAAAACGGTGGAGGTCGACCCGGAGAAATTTCCGTACGGACATAACGGTTTGCCGGGAAGCATCCTGGATATTTCCGAGGGCTTCAAGATGGGCCTGGACCACGCGTGCGGCGGGGTTTGTGCCTGCTCGACATGCCACGTGATGGTTAAGGAAGGGCTGGAATCTTGCAACGAAGCGACCGATGCGGAGCTGGACGAACTCGATGAAGCCCCCGGCATCACGCCGAAATCGCGCCTTGGCTGCCAGACCGTCCCGGACGGCACGAACGATATCGTGGTGGAGATTCCGGACTGGAACAAGAACTACGCGAAAGAGCTGGACCACTAGAGAATCGCGATGCCACACACTTTCGATTGGGACAACCTCGACGACATCGCCATCGGCTTGACGGATAAACATCCAGACGTGGACCCGTTGACCGTGCGTTTCACCGACATGCACAAATGGATCACCGAGCTTCCCGGTTTCGCGGGTGACCCGCAGAAATCCAACGAGAGCAAACTCGAAGCCATCCAAATGGCCTGGCACGAAGAATGGGAAGATCGCCAGAAATAAGTGAAAACAGTGAAAATGCTGCGAATGGCGCAAGGCTAGCGAATCCCGTATAATTAAAAGCTCGAAGTTTCCCCCTGTGGCGCTATGGTGCAACGGTTAGCACGCGGCCCTTTCAAGGCCGAAATACGGGTTCGATTCCCGTTAGCGCTACCAACTCTGCTCTTCCCCAAAGATGATATTCTTACGATTCAGGCCCGTGTGGGCCGGAGGACACGTTCATGGCAGACCTGCTCCGCTCCAATAATCCGGTTTTAAAGGAAAGTGCATTTGCTGGTCAACTTGCGACCGGCGATGCGATGACCATTCAAGGCACGGTAAACAAAACCGGCCTGCTGCTGTTTCTTGTCGTGGTGAGCGCGGCTTGGACGTGGGGATTGGGCCACTCCGAAACCCCAGAAGCAGCTTACCCATGGATGATCGGAGGCGCCCTCGGCGGATTCGTCGTTGCGATTGTAACCGTCTTCAAGAAAGCCTGGTCGCCGATCAGCGCGCCGATTTACGCTTTGCTGGAAGGACTATTTCTCGGCGGCTTTTCCTCCCTGTTTGAGCATTCCTATCCTGGCATTGCCATTGAAGCCATAAGCCTGACCTTTGCGGTGATGTTTGTGATGTTGCTGGCCTACAAGTTCGGCGTGATCCGCGCCACCAGAGGATTCAAGTTAGGAGTTATCGCAGCAACCGGCGGAATCGCTCTGGTCTACCTGGCGAACATGGTAATGAGCGTGTTCTTCCATTCGCAGATCTCCGTTCTCTATAGCAGTTCGCCGCTGGGCATCGGAATCAGCCTGTTCGTCGTCGTGATTGCTGCCCTGAACCTGATCATTGATTTCGATATGATCGAATCCGCGGCCCGCATGGGTGCACCGAAGTATATGGAATGGTATGGAGCGTTTGGGCTGATGGTTACGCTGGTATGGTTGTATCTGGAGATTTTGCGCCTGTTGAGTAAAGTGCGCCGCCGTTAATGAAAGTCGGATCCATCGCCAAACGCGGAACAAAACGATTGCTTTCCAGCCGGTTTGACCAAGCGCTGACATATGCCGCGCGCCTGCACTGGCAGCAATCTCGCAAGGGGACCGGGCGGCCCTATATTGGGCACCTTTTGAGCGTCACTTCCATAGTGATTGAATACGGAGGCGATGAAGAAATGGTCATCGCGGCATTGCTGCACGACGCCGTGGAAGACCAGGGAGGCATGGCGCGCCTTCGCGAAATCCGCAGGAAATTCGGCAAACGCGTCGCCCACATCGTCGACGGCTGCACTGATTCCTACACGGAGTCAAAGCCGCCATGGTTGGAGCGAAAGCGTGCCTACGTCGCCCGCGTGGGCGGCGAATCCGAAGATGTTCGACTGGTTTCTGCAGCAGACAAGCTCTCTAATACACGGGAGGTGTTGCATGATCTCCGAGTGGATGGAGAAAGTGTGTTCCAGCGATTTAAGGGAGGCAGAGAAGGCACGCTGTGGTATTACCGTGCGCTGGTGAGAGCATTTCGAAAAGCAGGAAGTAACGCACTGATCGAAGAGCTGGATCGCGTTGTAACCGCACTTGAATCTCTTGCAGGCACTACGATGCCTGGTCAGGCCTGAACCCCCGCTCGCTTTTGCCGCAAGCGCACAACGCGCTACAATTCCTTCTGGCCCAACCCCTGCTCATGAGCCCATCCAATAAGTCGTCGCACCGCCTATTTACTATTGGCCATTCCAATCTGGAAATGTCGGAATTCCTGGGAGTCCTCATCCGCCACGAAATACACATCGTCTGCGATGTGCGCAGCCGTCCAGGCAGTTTCCGTTTTCCCCAATTCAACCGGGAACCGCTTATGGCGCAGCTCGCTACCGCGAAGATCATCTACCAGTTTTTTGGAGATCAGTTTGGCGGGCGTCCGCTGGATTCCCGGTATTACCGGTCAGACGGCCTGGTGGATTATGCGGCACGCCGCAAAGCGCCCGATTTTGGTGAAGCCATGGATCGCCTTCTCGGCGCGATACAAAGCCAAAATGTTGTACTGATGTGCGCGGAAGAGGATCCGCTGCATTGCCACCGGTTCCTGTTGATCTGCCCAGCGGTGGTGCAGCGCGGAATCGTGCCATTGCATCTAAAGAGAGGAGCGGCCGTTGAAACACAAAGAGATGCCGAGGATCGCTTGCTGCAGTTACATGGCTTCGCCGACGTAACCAGCAATTCCTTGTTTTCCCAGGGCCGTGCCGCCGCTCTTGAAGATGCCCTGCGCTTGCAGTCCGAACGGTACGGTTTCCGGAGCTCCCCTGAAGCCATCGAGTATTTCTGATTGAACAAGCCCGACTGTTTTTTCTCTTCTCTGAACTGGAATTGCGAGGCTGCCTGCCGGATGATGGATAGCGTCCTTCGGATGTTCTACACTAGTTACTCCTCTTCCGAACTGCTGAGTTGGAAACGAACGAGGTCCCTGCTTTGAGCGCTACCGATGTTTACGTGATTGGTTCTGCCAGTGCCTTTGGCTCGCGGGTTGTCCCTTCCGAGGAAGTGGACCACGCTTTCGGGATGCCCGCGGGAAAACTAAAGAGCCGTGCTGGAATCGTGTCCGTTGCCCACGCCTCCGAGCATGAGGACGAGGGAACGCTCGGCATGCAGGCGTGCAAACGGGTTTTGGAAGAAACGGGTCAGGAGACGGAGAGTCTGGACTGGATTCTTGCCGCCAGTGAAACGCACCACGCCTACCCTTCGCTTTCCGCCCTTCTCCACGCCAAACTTGGCCTGCGGGAAAACTGCAATGCACTGGATGTCGGCAGCGGTTGCCTCGCATTATTGCAAACCTTGGCGGTTGCGCAAGCGCTTCTCGTTTCCGGCCGCGCCAGGAAAATCCTTGTGGCCACCGCGGATGTGCACAGCCGCACGCTGGGCCCCGGCCGCGCTGCCGGAGAGTTCGGAGGGCTGTTTGGCGACGGCGCCAGTGCTTTCCTTTTATCGGGCAAGCCGCGTGATGCAAAAGGCCTGGCCTACCGGCTGGGCGAATTTTTCTTTGGGTGTGCTTCGAAATACGCCGAGGCGATCACGATCAGTGAATCCGGCGGAGGCCAATTGGATGTGCAATTTGATGGCGACGCACTTTCTCGCGCGGCCGTCAGCCGCATGGAGAAGGTCATCGACGAGGTCGAACACCGCAGCGGGATTTCGCGCGACCAGGTTGGCGCGTTCGCCACGCATCAGCCGAATCCCCGCCTGGTTAGGCTGCTTGCTAAGCAACTGGGCGTCTCGATTAAACGTTTTCCGCCCATCGGCAGCACCCGCGGCAATCTAGGCTCTTCGATGTGCGGTGCGGCCTTACACGCGGCCCTGCACCATGCCGCTACGCAGCCTGCCGAGCAGCGCCTGCCTGTATTTCTGGCGTCTCTCGGGCCGGGACTGATTTTTGGTGGGGGCTGGATGGTCCCTGCCGGCACGTAAGCATTCTCGCGAGACAGCTAACGCCCGCGTAACGAATTTCTCGCACGATGGATGTGAGCTTCCGCTCCTGACCTCCCGCGATTCCATTGACGCTCCAACTGAACGAGCCGCTGGAGGTCCCTCCTTGCGAAGCGGTCAACGTGATACGTCCATTGGCTACGACCGTCGCGGATGCTGTAGAAATGCCGAGACTTGCGCAGGCCTTTATCGTGATGTTCGCTTGAACCTGTTTGCTTGGGTCGGCGTGCGGCGTGACGGTGACAAGTACCGTATCCGGTTGGCTCGGGATGATGGGCGTGGTATACATCGCCGTGTTTCCAGAGGAACGCCCCCGCAGCCTGTGTGGTGGTCACCGTTAAAACTCCCCAGGCGCTTCCCATTGCAGCCGCCCTTCAACCGTTGTATAAAGCGTGTCGGACGAAGTGCTTGCAGAGCTCCAAAGCCAGTTTGGGGTTCACTCGAATAACGTCGCCGAATGCCCCAAATCGAACCACCCATTCTGTTCTGAAATTCTTGCCTTCGCTCCATCCCGCTTTGGAAGTGCTCTCTTTCTTGCTTCCATTGACTTTCCTTGCGGTGGCTCCAATAATCCGCCTATGGCACGCCCCGATGCAGTTCGCCGCGTGAAGAGCTATTCCGCGGCAAATGGTTATGTCTACCAGTACTGTTTCTATGAGGTGAATCGCGTCGGTAACAACGGCGGCCCTGCCGGGGAATTCATCTACGCAATCTCTGCCGACCGCAAAACCACGTTTGGCCTCAGAATTATCGTGCAGCAGTCAGCACTCGAAGCGTGGGCTGTTTCCAATGGCCGCCCGCTGACCAGCAGCGAAGAGTATGCCATCGCCAAAATGCGTTTGTTCCAAGCTTTTGACGAAGGCTCCGTCCCTCTGACAGTGGAAGCGGCCGCGGCCGTCTACCTCCTCGTCGATGAGACAAACCTTGAGGATCTTTTGGGGCTTCTCAATATCTGATCACAAGACCTCTTTCCTCGTGAACCAAAACCCGTAGGGCGCCGTCTAGTTCAATGGGTAGGGAGCTCAAGTATGCAGGAGCTGGTTCTGGTCCAGCCGGGAAGAACGCTCGATGCAAATTCGGCGCGAGACCTCGCGAGGTCCCGGCTGCACCGCGAGTTTGAATCCCGCCTCGCGGAATGCGGCCCGCTGGCGTACCGAGTCGCACAGGGCGTGCTTCGGAATGCTGCGGACGCCGAGGATGTTGCTCAGGAAGCCATGCTGCGCGCCTACCAGAAATTCGACCGGCTTCGGGATGCCACTCGCTTCCGGGCATGGCTGGTGCGCATTACGTTTCGGCTGGCGCTGGACCGCTGGCGTTCGGCAAGACGGCGCGAGCAACGCGAGACGGAATGGGCCTTGCCGGAGCGACGGCCCTCTCCGCCAACGACCGAAGATATCGCAGCCTCAAACGCATTTCAGGCTCGCCTGGAGAAGGCGGTGGAGGAACTACCGGCAAAGCTGCGGCTGGTGCTGTTGCTGGCAGCAATGGAGGGTTACACCCTCGAAGAAGTCGCCGAACTACTCGGTGTTCCCTTGGGCACGGTGAAATCGAGATTGTTCTTCGCCAGAAAACGGCTATCGGAGAAGTTGCGATGAACTGCAAAAAGTGTCAAGAGAAAATCCTGGAGTCGCTTGCGGCCGGTAAAGACTCTCTGGCCCGGGATGTCGCCGCTCATCAGAACTCCTGCCTTGGCTGTGCCCGATTCTTCGATGTGCAGCGAAATCTCTTGCGGTCCGTCGATGCCAGCCTCCAGTTGTTAGTCAATCAACCTGTGCCTCCTTCGCTCCTGCCTGGCGTGCGTGCCCGGGTGGACGAGAAGTTCGTACCGCGGCGCGCATGGACTCCTCGTTGGAGTTATGCCGTTGTGGCAGCTGTCGCGATCTTGGCCGTTAGCATTGGCTATGTGTTGCTCCGGCCCGTGGACCATTTAAATTCCCCAAAGACATCATCGATTGCTTCGCGAACCATTGGTAATCCGCAGCCTGTGGTGCAGCCATTCCCGGAGTCGGCAAACGTTGTTCCGAAGCCCATGGACAAACGCGTCGGTCCGGCAGTTTCCTCGCCTGCCACCCCGGAAGTCATCGTTCTTGCAGAAGAGCGCCAGGCCTTTGCCAAATTTGTCGCGGAGGTTCCCGAGGAAAGAGACGTTGCCTTGGCTCTGACGCGCCCCGCCGAGGCTGGCGATTCCGTCGAGATTGCGCTGTTGCAAATCGACAGCCTGGAAGTGAAGCCCTTGGAAGCTAAAGCGAAAGAATAGCTTGGTCATCGAGCTTTATGGAGGAAGGAATGAAAAAAGTATTTTTTGCATTGACAGCACTCCTAACACTATCCGTCGCTGCGCTTCACTTGTTTGCCCAGGAGAACCCGAAGGCCGATGCTAAAAAGCCCTCGACGCTGCTCAAAATGCAAGTGACCTTCGCTGAAAATGAAGGAGAAAAGAAGCTGGCAAATTATCCTTACACATTTTTCCTGAAAGCGTCCGAGGCAACTCCCGTTCCTCCTCCCTGGACCAAAGTGCGCGTGGGCAGCCGCGTTCCTGTCTACTCCGGGAAAGAAGGGGGTATGCAATATATCGACGTGGGAACCAATATCGACGCGCGAGGTTGGACCAACGATGACGGGCGATTTGACATCTATCTGAACCTGGAACGGTCTTGGGTAGAAGGCGACGTACTTGTCTCTGGAGAGAAGCCCTCAGGCACCGCAAGCGACTCAAATTCCGGACGTTTCAAAGAGCCCATCATTCGTCAATTCAAAACGGAACTGAATTTGACCATGCGCGACGGCCAGACCATTCAGACTACGCAGGCCGCCGATCCCCTGAGCGGAAGAGTCCTCACGATTACCGTCACTATGAATGTGGTGAAGTGATTTCTACGCTCAGGAAAACAACCGTGCCATGGTCGTGGGCAAATCAGGATGAAGGAATCTGTAGCGCAAACTCTCCAATTGCGCAGGCACGACGCGCTGGCTCCCAAGCAGCAGCGCGTCCGCCATCTCTCCCAGCACCAGCCGCAGCGCAAACGCCGGGGCAGGGAAGAGCGCCTGGCGATGCAGCGCCTTGGCTAACGCCGCAGTGAACTCCGCATTGCGCACCGGTTGCGGCGACACCACATTCACTGGCCCACGCACGGCGCCATTTTCCAAAGCAAGCCGCAAAATCCCCACCACATCTTCCAGGCAGATCCAACTCATCCACTGCTTCCCGGAACCCATTCTGCCTCCTACACCAAACCGAAACGGCCGCGCCATCTGCGGCAAAGCCCCACTTTGTTTGGCGAGGATGACTCCGAACCGAGCACGCACCACGCGGATTCCCAACGTTTCGCCTTTCGCTGCTTCCGCTTCCCATTCCTGGGCAATCTCGCTTAGGAAATCATCGCCGGGCCGGCTCTCTTCGTTCAGCACTTCGTCGCCGCGGTTGCCATAAAATCCGATTGCCGACGCCGACACGAGCACGCGCGGCCGCGCAGCCATTTTCGCCAGAGCATTCACCAGCGCCCGCGTGGTATCCACCCGGCTGCCGCGAAGCACTTTTTTCCGCGCATCCGTCCACCGTCCCTCCGCGATCGATGCACCCGCGAGATTCACCACCGCGTCCGCTCCCACCGCCGCCGCACCCAGTTCGCCGGTGGCCGGATTCCATCCCACGTCGAAGCCTTCGCTCCCGCGAATCACCTCCGCGTTCGTCCCCGGGCGAACCAGCCGGCACACGGTATGCCCCGACTGCTTCAACTCGCTCACCAACGCGCTACCCACCAGCCCGGTGGAACCTGTGACTAGAATCTTCATGGTGGTTACTTTCTTTCCTTAGCTCCCGGCGGAACTCCTCTGAGGCTGCTGGCAGGGCGTGCAGGCTCGGGTTACAATTTTCCTGTGCCCCACGTCTCACCCAATCTTCGCGTCAAAGTGCTCTTCTTTGGACCCGTGCGAGAATTCACCGGTATCGCCGAGGAAACCATAGAACTGCCTAATGGCGCGACGCTTGCCGATCTGTTCGATCGCTACGCGGCTCGTTTTCCCAGATTGGCCACCTTCCGTGCCTCGTTGGTGGCTTCCCGAAATCAGGAGTTTGCCTCCTGGGATACGCTCCTCACCGAGGATGATACTATCGCGTTTCTTCCTCCGGTTAGCGGGGGTTGAAGCTTCCCAATGGGAAATGCCGCCACAGAAAACGACCTCTTCTCCTTACTCCACTCTCCCATCGACTTGGGAGCGGTTGTCCGCGACGTCCGCTCCGATCAGGCTGGCGCGATTGTTACCTTCGATGGCTTTGTCCGCCACGAATCTCACGGCCGCGGCACGCTCTACCTCGAGTACGAGGCCTATGAGCCCATGGCGCTCGCCAAAATGCGGGAAATCGGCAACCTAATCCATGAAAAATTCGCCATCCATCGCCTCGCCATCGTTCATCGTCTCGGCCGCCTGGAAATCGGCGAAACCAGTGTCTTCATTGCCGTGAGCGCGCCTCATCGTGCCGCTGCTTTCGAGGCCTGCCGATTCGCCATTGACACCCTGAAGCGCACCGTTCCCATTTGGAAAAAGGAGTATTTCGAGGATGGCGCGGTTTGGGCCGACGGGGAAGTGCCTCCCGCACCACCTCCTGATCCCAAATCCGCATCCTAGCTACCAGATGAATGCTCAGCCCAAAAAGCTAACTGCTGCGATCATCGTCCTGTTTACATTTCCGGCCCTTCTTCTCATGGCCCAGGACAAGCCGGACCGGCCGCCCTGGGCTCAGCCATCCTCCTCCCCGCAGAGTCCGCCTCCTGCGGAGCCCGTGAAACCGCCGGAGAAGAATGACGAGGCGCCGTCATCGCGCAATACCGTGAAGGTGAACGTCAATCTCGTCACCGTCCTGGTCAGCGTTCTCGACGAGCACAATCGTCCCGCGCCCAACCTGCCCATCGAAGCCTTCCAGATTCTGGAAGAGGGCAACCTACAAAAGATTGACGTCTTCGAGTCCGAAACCAAACAACCCCTGGACATTGCTTTGATGATCGATGCCAGCCTCAGCGCCCACATCGAGAAAGCCACAGAGCAAGAGGCCGCTTCTCACTTTATCCAGCAGATCATGCGGCCGGAAGACCGCTTGAGCGTGTTCGCCTTCGATGAGCAAGTGCGGCAACTCCCTCCCTATTTCTCGGACAAGGTCTCCGCGCTTCAGGAGGCGGTTCGCAGAATACAGGACGGTGCAGGCACTTCGATATATGACGCGGTCCTGCTGGGCTCAGAGGCCCTGCAGAAACGACGCGGAGATCGTCGCCGCGTCATCATCATGCTTACAGACGCGGGCGAGACTACCAGTCGTGCCGATTTTGACTCCGCCCGCAAGGCTGCCCTCCGCGCTGGCATTCTTCTCTACACCATCGTCATCCGCCCCGTGAAAAACGAGAACGGCCGCAACACCGCGGGCGAACATGCGCTCCAAACCATAACCGATACGACTGGCGGCGCCATGTTCTTTCCTGAATCTTCCGAGGAACTCCCCATGATTTTCGACCGCATCGATAACGAGCTCCGTACCCAATACCGTCTGGCCTACTACCCGAACCCGCGCGGACCTGCCAACACATACCGTACAATTGAGGTGAAGGTTCTGCCGGGTTATACCGCGCGGCACCGGACGACCTATCTCACCGGCCCTCAGTAATTCTTGCTGGAGACCACGGGAAACGAATGATCAAAACCTATCTCGAAGTTGCTGTCGAAGTTGCCCAGGAGGCGGGTAAAATCCTGCGCGATGAGATGGAGGGCCCGCCGACCATTTCCTACAAAGGAGAGTTTGACCTAGTCACTCAGGCCGACCGCCGTTCCGAAGCCCTCATTGTCAGCCGGCTCCAGAAATATTTCCCCGAACACGCCGTGGCCGCCGAAGAAGGCACCGGCAAGGACACAGCTTCGGAATTCCGCTGGCATGTCGACCCGCTCGACGGCACCACGAACTTCGCCCACGGTTACCCCTGCTTCTGTGTGTCCATGGCCCTTGCGCGCAAGAACGAACTCCTTCTCGGAGTGATCTACAACCCCATCTACAATGAGCTGTTCACGGCAGCCCGCGGTGAAGGTGCCTCGTTCAATGGCAAGAAAATCCATTGCTCGAAAATTGTGGCTTTGAAGAACAGCCTGCTCTGCACCGGTTTTCCTAATCGCAATCGTCAGTCGCATCCTAATATCCATTTCTACTGGGACTTCACCTTGCGCTCCCACGGCGTGCGGCGTGATGGTTCCGCGGCGCTCGATCTTGCTTATGTCGCCATGGGCCGTTTTGAAAGTTTTTGGGAATTTGGCCTCAATCCATGGGATACCGCCGCCGGCGTTGTTCTTGTCGAAGAAGCGGGCGGACAAATTACGGATATGCAGGGACAGCCCTATGTTCTCGGGGGGCCCTCAATACTCGCTTCGAATGGTTTAGTTCATCAGGAAATGGTGAACGTTGCAGCAGAAGTCGCGGGGCACACTATTTCTCATAAGTAATTGCGTAATTAAGTGACAGAGTGTCGCTTGGATTGGCGGTCCATTCTTTTGCCTTTCTTGCCCCGCAACCCCGGCGACTTGCAATACCATGGTCGTCCGAGCGTTATCCCCTGTTCCATATCCCATAATTTTGTAATCGACAGAAAATAAGCTACTTATCGCTTGTACCCTCATCGTACGCGCTTTGACTTACACCTCGCTCATTCGCTTCTCACAGAATCTTTATGTCCCCGGCGGTATCCTTCCCTGGCAACGAGTAGAATTTTTTTGGACCGCCGAAGGCAGCGGCATACTGCCATTCCCAAATATCGTTGCCCGATCACCGTAAGGGGAGAACCTATGCGCATTTCGTTTGCACGTGCAGTCCTGTTGGCGTTTGCCTTTCTGTGCCTTCTGAATCCCGCGATGTATGGGGCAGACGGCGCGACTGACGGTACAAAAGACAAGGACTCAACCGCAAAATCGACTGCGAAGCCGGATGCCTCTGCCAAGCCCTCTTCGGGACTGACCGAGCGCGAGCAATGGATGATGGAGCGCATCGAAGAACTCGAAAAGAGAGTTGCCGAACTGGAATCAAAAGGCTCTGGCACGGCTGCAACCACAGCGGCGGCCCCGGCAAGTTCTCCATCGCCCAGCTCGGCCGGTGTTGTCGCTTCTCCCGCTTCCGCAGGGTCAAGCGTGAGCACCGCAGCAAATGCGACCGCCGCGACTCCCGCGAGTATTAATCCAGGTTCTTCGTCGAGCATTGACGCAAAGCAAGACCAGAGCACGCCCGCAAATGCAGTCGGGACAAACGCAAAGCCAGCCGTCGTCGAGCCGTTCTCCGATGCCGACTGGACCTGGCTGAACGGCAACGCCCGCACCAAGGATATTTATTGGGACACGAAATTCTTTACCCCGGAAATCCGGTTCGACACGAATTATGTCGCCGACTTTAATCATCCGACCGATCACACCATCGGTGGCTCGAGCGAACTTTTCCGATCCTACGAAGTTCAGTTGGAGCAGTTGGGTGTCGGTGGTGACTTCCACTATGACAATGTTCGTGGGCGGCTCATGACCCAGTTCGGCATGTATTCCGTGACCACCCCGCGAAATGATCCCAGCCCCGGTCACGGCCAGTGGGATTTGGCCGGTGCCTACCGCTACATTTCCGAAGGCTATGGCGGTTATCACTTCAATGTGCTGCATGGCATAAACGTGGATGCGGGCATTTTCATGTCCTACATCGGGCTGTTTAGCTACTACAACTTCGACAATTGGGCCTACCAGCCTTCTTATGTTTCTTCGAACACTCCGTGGTTCTTCAACGGAGTGCGCGTACAGATTTTTCCGACTACGCATTTAAAGATTGAGCCTTGGTTTATCAATGGGTGGCAGTCTTATGCTTCAGCCAATCACACCCCGGGCGTCGGAGGTCAGATTAAATGGACTCCGCAACCTTGGATCAACGTCATCTCGAACAATTACGGGGTTGGCGAAGATGATCTATTCACCCCGGGGCGCAGGCGCATCCATACCGACGACAGCGTCGAAGTGAAGTATTACGACAAGCCTGAAAAGACTCTCGACAAGATGGCATTTTCGCTGACAGGCGATATCGGCTGCGAGTTTGGCGCGGGAGTGAGCTGCTATGGCGATCACAAAGGCGGGCCCAAGCAGAGCTTCATCGGCTACATGGCCTATAACCGCTTCTGGTTCCACCGGGATTTGTTCGGCCTGACGATTGGCGGCGGCCAAATCAACAATCCGGGACGCTATCTCGTGCTGCTTCCTCCAATCAATGGCGAGACTGCCGTTACCGCATCTACAAATTCACCGTACTTCCCGGAGAATCCGGGGAATCCGTTCAAAGCCTGGGATTCGTCAATCACCTTTGACTACATGCCCAAGCAATACATCACCTTCCGTTGGGAGTACGACTATCGCCACGCCAACGTCCCGTATTGGTCCGGTCCCGGCGGCATCACGCCCCCCGGCGGAAATAACGGCTCGCCACAATATTACGTCTGCAGCAGTGGCGCCTCTTCAGGGCAATCGGCTCTCGGGCCGGCCGAAGCCGCCTGCGGCGGCGGACACAGCAGTGTCTGGTTCCCGGATCTCCGCAAGGATGAATCCTTCATTGACATGGCCATCATGGTGAAATTCTAAACTTGATCGGCGAGAGAAGCGCTGATGAAAAGCGGCCACTGCGGTGACCGTCGAGGTCAGGTCGTCCCCCAGTTGGTGCGCTCCAGGAATGTGGGAGGTTCGTAGGTTTGTCCCTTGGCCAACCGGCGTTCTTCGCGTCGCGCTGTCCACAGCAAAAGTGGCCCAAGGCAGCGGGCATTCAATCGCGCGCCAAAGCCAAACTCTTTCTCGACCTCGCCGCGCAGCACTTTAATCTGCGCGCTGACGTTTTCGTTTAGCTCGCGGAATTGCCGCTCCATGGCCCACAACGCGGCGCTGTACCCGCTTTTCAGCTTGCTCATCTCGCGGCTAAAGCGCTCGCGCACCCGGGGGTCTGGATAATCCCGATACCTCTTCCAGCCTTCCAGCATCGTGCGGCACATGCGATACAGGCTAGGGCCATTGCGCTCAAAATCTCGTAAAAATGCCCAGTCCAGAAATTTCTGGGAATCTACCCGGGAAATCGCTACGTGCTGAAAATTGAATTGGAACTGCCCGTGAATGTCCGCAAAGTTCACGTCGTCGAGCAATCGCCCCTGCTCCTTCATCTCTGAATAGAGAGGCGTCCCAGGCACCGGCGTGTACAGCATGAATTGGTGAAAATCCGTGTCGTGGCTGACGGCGCGCTCGATTTCCTCTTCAATATTTTCTGGCGTGTGATGTTCCAGCCCGATGATCGTCGATCCTTGCACGCGGATGCCGTGGCCGCGTAACTCGCTGGTCAATTCGTGCGTGTCCATTCCCTGCAGTTTGGCGTACCCCGAGCGCTGCGATTCCAGCCCCATCCACACCCATGACACCCCCAATTCGACAAGTTCCTTCATCGAATATTTCCGGATCGCGTTTGCCGAGGCAAACACGGCCATTCCCCAACTCTTGCCCGCTGCTTTCATCCGCTCGAGCAAAACCATCGCGCGTTCACGATGCAGCAGGAAGTTCTCATCCATGATGAAAAACGTCTGCACCTTCATGGACGATTCGAATCCATCCATCAATTCGAAAAGTTCATCACCCGTCTCGTAAAAATTGTAAAAGTTGCCTTTGCCGCCGAAGAAAGACGAGGTTGTGCAGAAATTGCATCCCATCGGGCAGCCCACCGATGGAATGACCGTGGCGGCCGTGGCTCCGCGCCGCTCTGGCAGCCGCATTCCCAAAGAACGCGTCCGCAGTCCGGAAACGATTTCCGGATGCAAGATCGGCGCGCTTTCGTCCTCGCCCAGATAGTGCCGCATCCAGGAAATGCCCTCGCCTCTAACAAAATGATCCGCATCCACGATTCTTTCGATTCCGGGGATTGCGGTAACATGCCCGCCCACAATAATCACCGATTGCGGCGAATGCTCGCGGATAATCCGGCACATTTCGCGGACTTTTCCTACGTTCACGATGATGGAAGAGATCCCTACAATGTCGTAATCGGTCGAACACAGTTCCCGCTTGAACGATTCGCGCGTGGGAAAGTCCATCAGCGTGCATGGCGCGGTGATATTTGCCTGGATCATCATGATGCCCCACGAGCGGTGGAACATCCTCAGAGAGAACGCACCCTGCGCCCGCGTCACCTGGTTGTGGTACAGCTCCATGGGATTGATCGCCCGGCTTCCGAATTCATCGTCCTGGGCATAGGGACCAAACACCGAACTCAGCAACACCCGGGCGCGTGTGCCTTTCGGGTGCGTGGGCATGTTCTGCGAGATTGGCAATTTGTTTGGCAAAGACAGAATGTTAGCACTCGTCTTCCCTAAACCTTTGTGACGAATGACCACCAGTTTGGACACATTCGCTTGCGAGACCAGCCTGCTCGTGGGAAAATAACAAATTGCGTGTTGTCCGCGGTTTTCCACTGCGTTCGATCAACAGCTTACGATTGGCGATATCGTCTAGGGGTCTAGGACGCCGCCCTCTCACGGCGGAAACCCGGGTTCGAATCCCGGTATCGCTACCAACACTTCCTAAGTGATTCATTAGACCACGGTTGATAGCCTGCCTGGGGCTTGTCCCAAATTTGTCAATGCGTTTTCTGGAGTCTTGGGCGCCCAGCTGATTGGCTCGCGGTCGCCGGTACCGCAGCCAGAACCGCGGAGGTCCCGAGCGTGCTAAGAAAGCTGCCGATGAATCATATCTGTTAACCGTGGTGTCAAGACCCGCTAAGCTGCTTGCGCTCGATCCCATCGATCTTTGGTGTGCGTTAAGTGCCCCTTGGCATTGCGGCCGCGATTGTAGAAAAATTCGAATATGCCTCCATGACACTTTCGGACGCCCGACCGCGTAACGATAGCTGTTTTCCCCGCCCACGCGTAGTGGATGAAGCCCAATATCCGCATGAAGCGGATGGGAAGGGCTCGCTGCCACGGGAAGCAGGCGGTACGAAGTGTCCCGAGCTTTATTTCTTGAAGCTAGAAAGTTATATTGCGACCGTTCCTACCCCGTTGGCGGGGACCCAGGCAAACCAGGCGCTCGCTCTGCATCTGAAGGAACGTCGATAGGAGAAATGAGATGAACAGGAACTGGAGAAGGAGCGTAGCGCCCGGATTCGTTGTTTGCGCGCTCATTTTGTTCGCTAGCAGAGCTAACCCCCAGAATCAGAGGGACGCTATAGCGCAGACCCCGCCGATGGGATGGAATAGTTGGAACAAATTTGGCTGCAATGTTAGCGAGGATTTGATCAAGTCCGTGGCCGACGCTATCGCCACCAATGGCATGAAGGAGGCAGGTTATCAGTACGTGGTGATTGACGATTGCTGGCAGGTTAGCCGCGACGAAAACGAATTCATCGTGGCGGACCAGCAACGCTTCCCTTCCGGGATCAAGGCGCTGGCGGATTACGTACACTCCGAGGGATTGAAACTCGGCCTGTACTCAGATGCGGGTACGAAGACCTGCGATGACCGGCCAGGAAGCCAAGGCCACGAGTATCAGGATGCCCTGCAATATGCGCGCTGGGGCGTGGACTATTTGAAGTACGACTGGTGCAACACGGGAACGCGCAATGCGGAGGAGGCGTACACAACAATGAGCGATGCCCTCCTGGTTACCGGCAGGCCCATCGTTTTCAGCATGTGCGAGTGGGGCACGGCCAAGCCCTGGCAGTGGGCGAAAGGCATCGGAAATTTATGGCGCACTACCGGAGACATCGGCGACAAGTGGGAAGGGGTGTTCAAGTCACCCGAGGGGAATTGCTGCTTAAACGGCATGGTTGACATTCTGGATTTGCAAGCCGGGCTCGATGCCTTTGCCGGGCCGGGGCACTGGAATGATCCGGACATGCTCGAAGTGGGCAACGGCGGTATGACCATTCCGGAATATCGCGCGCATTTCAGTTTTTGGGCCATGCTCGCGGCCCCGTTGATCGCCGGGAATGATGTTCGCTCGATGACTCCGGAAATCAAGGAGATTCTGACGAACGTGGAAATCATCGCCGTGAATCAGGACGAGCTCGGTCGAGAGGGAAGGCGTATCCGCAAGGATGGGGATTTAGAGGTCTGGGCCCGACCCTTGAGCGATGGGAGCCGGGCGGTGATTCTTTTCAATCGTGGGAAATCGGAGAAGGAATTGACCGCGAGGTGGGAGGAGATCGCCTACCCAAAGCATCTTGCCGCCAGGGTGCGCGATTTGTGGGCGCACGAGGATGTTGGCTCGTTCACGGGGGAGTATTCTGCGAAAGTCGCGCCGCATTCCGTTGTGATGGTGAAAATTACGCCGTAAATCAATAGCAGCGCAACCCAATGGGACTTCGCTGCTGTGGAATCCGAAGTCTATCCGCACTCAGCGCAAGTGGCGTTCAGACGGTCCCTCGCGACCAATCCAATAGGGTAGACGTGAGTGCCTTTTTATTCCAGCAGTGCCACCAGGGCATTGACGCCTTCCTCGAACTGGCTACTCGGAGTGATCAAACTCACTACCAAATACCCATCGGAAGGGAAGTCATAGAAATGACCGGGGTGCACGAGAACGTGAGCCTTGCGCATTATCTCAATCGCCAAGTCCTCATCGGAGAGATCGCCGGCAATTCTGAGTACCGCATACCAGCCGCCCTCGGTATCCAACAGCTTAAAAGGTGTCTTCCCCGCCAACGCAGACTTCAAGTACCCCCAATTCTTACGAATCCGCTCCAACAGTTGTGGGCGCAGTGCTCGGCGTTGTTCCAAAAGGTCCGGAAATGCCCATTGCGAGGGCGAACTCAAGGAAAGGTAGGTGTCCGCGATGATTTCCAGCCGCTGCAAAGCAGGTTGTGTGAGCGATTCCGGCCCGGTTGTTGCCATCCATGCCACTTTCATCTGCGGCAGCGCCGCGATCTTGGAAAGCCCGCTCAGCGTGAACGTCAGCGCATCCCGGTTTGCCACAAAACTCTTTCGGCGCTGGCCACCCAGGGAGTAATCCAGAAAGACTTCGTCGACGATCAGCGCCAGATTGCGCTCCCGGCACAACTCATTCAATCGCTGCACTTCTTCGGACTTCACGTACGAACCTGTTGGATTATTTGGATGCACCAGCAACACCGCCCGTGTCCGTGGAGTCAGCGCACGAAGCATGGACTCGAAATCGAAGAACCACCCGTGCGCATATTGCAGCATGTAGGGAATCAGCGTCACGTCCTGTAAGTCCGCAAGAAAATCGAAAAGCGGATAGCTAGGCTTTGGGACCAGTACTTCATCGTGCGCATTGCACAGCAGTCGGAACACATAGGAATACGCTTCGCTTGTGCTGCTGGTCAACAGCAGCGATTGTGGATCGACCGTCTCCCCATGATCCTCGCGGTAATAGCGCGACACTTCCTCTCGCGCCGCCAGCAGTCCTTTTGCTTCAGGTTCGTAAGCGAGTGATTTGTCGTTCTGGAAGGCCTTTAGAATGGACGCGGTATCGTAGCGCAAGCCGCACTCCGTGGGATTCGAAATCGTCAAATCGATAAGGTGCTCCCCGCAAGCACGCATCTCCTCTCGTACTTGCGTGTACGTGTTCGGTGTAAGCTTCCAGGTCGTCCGCTGAGAGAACATTTCAGAAAAACGACGATAGCACACGCCAACGGAATACCCCTAAGGGCATCCCGAAAAGCGCAAAATCATCCCTCGGTACCGAGCCGGCGAAGTGAGAAATCCCGCTGTCTTCGATTCTCCAATCGTACTGTGATCTCTGGATGCGCTATCGCAAAAAAGGAGATCGCGTGCAAAGCAAGCAGATCAGAAGCGGGGCACAATCACACGAAGTTCGGCGTAAATACGCATATAGCCTGCGACAGGCTCTTCATGATAAGGAGCCTCTTCGACGACATCACGCGCTTCATCCATGAGGTCTATTTCGTCGATGCTCGCGCGGTCGCCGCCATGTAAGGCGCGGGCGTCACCAACTATCTGGCTGTTCCTGATCTCCCACCTCGACCGCGCCATGACGCAGTTCGACCTTCCGGGCGGCATCGTCTTCAACGGCAAGCTCGGCAGCGTCTATCCCATTAAGAATCATACGGATCAACGCCTCCCCAAGGGCGTGACCGAAAACGTTTCCCATGCCTGGTATGAAGGCGAACAAACCCTCCATCCCTGGGAGGGCGAAACCAATCCTCACTACACCGGTTTCAAGGACGACGGCAAGTCCACCTGGATCAAATCCCCCCGTTTCGAAGGCCATCCCGTGCAGGTCAGCCCCCTGGCTCAGGTCTTGATTGCTTACGCGCAGGGGCATAAGCTCACTCATAAGTGGGCGGGCGAAGCTATTAACCGGGTCTCCGCCAACTCGAAGATACAGGTCATCCCTGTGAGGTTGCATTCCACACTGGGCCGCATCGCGGCGCGGGCTATTCGTGCCTCTATGCTGGCGGACCATGCCAATAAGCACTGGGATTTGCTCGTGAAAAACATTGCTTCCGGCGACTCCAAGATTTACGTCAAACCACAGTTTGGCGATAAAGAACTTCATGGCGTCGGCTTCCACGAGGCTCCCCGTGGCACGCTCTCCCACTGGGTGGTCATCAAGGAAGGACAGATTGCGAATTTTCAGGCGGTTGTGCCGACAACCTGGAACGCCGGGCCCCGTGACGAAATTGGCTCTCACGGCCCCTACGAAGCCTCGCTCCTCGGCAATCCCGTCGCCGATGCGCAACGCCCTCTCGAGGTGCTTCGCACCGTGCACTCCTTCGATCCTTGTCTTGCCTGCGCCATCCACACTTTCGATCCTGACGGAAAGGAAGTCATCCGCGTTTCCTGAAAGGGGGATTCATGCACGATACTTTGAACTCCGCTCCGATGAAAATCGGTGAAAAAACAATCGATGCCGAGCACGATCTGCAGATGCAATTGCTCGATTCGCTTTCCCAATCCGTAGCCGAGGCCGGTGACTTTTCTCCTACACGTCACATCCTTGAACAGTTCATCGAATTTTCCGACATGCACTTCCTGTCTGAGCAACTGATCATGCGTCTTCACAGCTATCCCGGGTATGAAGCTCATCTGGAGAAGCACACCATGTTGATGAGAAAAGTCCGGGAGATCCGCGAGAACATCGTCCATGGCGAACAGGCTTCCAGTCTGCAGCTCATCCTGGAATTGCGCGATTGGCTGCTCAACCACATCGCCACCGAAGATGCCGCCTTCGGAGAGTTCCTCAGCCGAAGAGAAGAAGGCCGTTCCTCATGACCGCCCCCAGCGGATCGGCGTTTTCGGCGTCGGCAACGTACTTGAATGTCTGGGCGGGTCCCCTAACCCGCCCGGTCGCAGCTGTCCCTTCCATTTGGTGGCAAGACAAAGTAGTCTCAAAGTGTGCCCCAGGGGAGGCTCCAGATGTGCCTGGCTATCCCGGGTAAAGTCGCCCAAATCGAAGTAAAAGAGGGCATTCGCTCTGGCCGCGTCCAGTTCGGTGGCATCTCGCGCCTGGCCTGTCTCGATTTCGTCCCCGAAGTAAAAGAAGGGGACTACGTCATGGTCCACGTCGGTTTCGCCATCAGCGTTGTCGATAAAGAGGAAGCCGAGCGTACCTACGCCCTGCTCGAAAGCATGGGCCTCCTCGAGAGTGAATTAGCAACAGACGAAGCCGCACCGGCGGAATCATGAAGTACCTGGACGAGTATCGCGACGCGCGCATCGCGCGCGCTTTGGCAGCCGAAATCCGGCGGCGCTCCTCACGGCCCTGGGTGCTCATGGAGATCTGCGGCGGCCAAACGCATACGCTCATGCGCTACGGCATTGACGAGCTGCTCGGCGACAGCGTCGATCTCGTTCACGGCCCCGGGTGCCCCGTTTGTGTCACGCCTCTCGAAATTATCGATCGCGCCATTAATCTCGCCCGGCGCCCCGAAGTCACCCTGGTTTCCTACGGCGACATGCTCCGTGTGCCGGGCTCAGACACCGACCTGTTCCACGTCAAAGCCGAAGGCGGCGATGTACGCATCGTTTACTCCCCAACGGATGCAGTCAACTTGGCGCGCACTCTCCCTGACCGCAAAGTGGTTTTCTTCGCCATTGGCTTCGAGACGACTGCTCCGGCCCACGCCATGGCTGTGCTGCAAGCCGAACGCTTCGGCCTCAAGAACTTCAGCTTGCTCGTCTCCCATGTTCTCGTTCCTCCCGCCATCCGCATGCTGCTCGGTTCCCCGAAAAATCGCGTCCAGGGCTTCATCGCTCCCGGCCACGTCTGCACGGTTGTAGGCTGCCGAGACTACGAGGACCTCGTTCGTGAATTCCGTGTACCCATCGTAGTTGGCGGATTCGAGCCCATCGATCTTCTGGAGGCCATCCGCATGCTCGTCCTTCAGCTCGAAGAGGGCCGCGTCGAACTGGAAAATCAGTATGTCCGATCCGTGCAGTACGAAGGGAATCGTCCTGCGCAAGAGGCCATCGCTCGCGTGTTTGAATCTGCGGACCGCAAGTGGCGTGGCATCGGCTCCATCCCGGAGAGCGGATTGTTCTTGAAACCGAGTTACGCCTCGTTCGATGCCGATCGCCTTTTCGATCTGGCCGATATTTGCGCCCAGGAGCCCCCCGAATGCATCAGCGCCGAAGTGCTCCTCGGCCACAAGAAGCCCACAGACTGCACGGTGTTTGGAACACGTTGCACCCCCGACAAACCTCTCGGGGCGCCCATGGTCTCTTCGGAAGGTGCGTGTGCCGCCTACTATCAATACAAACGCCACCTCGTTACACTCTGAGCCCGTGAGCACTGACGCTCCCAAAGACCTCGCGGCCTTTTCCTGCCCAGTGCCCCTGCCCGCGCGCGAACGGATTCTCCTCGGCCACGGCAGCGGCGGCAAACTCAGCGCCGATTTACTCCAGGAAGTATTTCTTCCCACGCTTGGCAATCCTGTTCTGGACCGTCTCGAGGATCAAGCCATCGTTTCTGTGAACGGCATCCGGCTCGCCGTCACTACCGATTCCTTCGTCGTAAAACCTCTCTTCTTTCGCGGCGGAGACATCGGGGCACTCGCCGTACACGGCACCATCAACGATCTCGCCATGGGAGGCGCCGTGCCCCTCTGGCTCAGTGCCGCTTTCATTCTGGAAGAAGGCCTGCCCTTGGAGACACTGAAGCGCATCGTGACCTCCATGCAGCAAGCCGCCGAAAATGCGGGCGTTCAGATCATCACCGGTGATACCAAAGTCGTCGAAAAGGGAAGTGCCGACGGTCTGTTCATCAACACCACCGGCATCGGTCGCGTCCGCGATGGTGTTTCCCTCTCTGCTAGCCAAGCCCTCCCCGGCGACATCATTATCGTCAGTGGCTTCCTCGGCGATCATGGCATCGCCATTCTGGCTGAACGCGAAGGTCTGCAATTCGAAACCCAGGTGAACAGCGATTCCGCGGCGCTGCATACTCTCGTCGCCAGCCTTCTGGATGCCACGCACGCAGTCCATTCCTTGCGCGACCCAACTCGCGGTGGCCTCTCGAGCACGCTCAATGAAATCGCCGCCAGTTCCCAGGTCGGCATGGAGTTGGACGAAACCGCCATCCCCGTTCGCGAGGAAGTGCGTGGTGCCTGCGAAATGCTCGGCCTGGATCCTATGTACGTTGCCAATGAAGGTAAGCTCGTCGCCATCGTCGAACCGTTCGCCGCGCAGGACGCTTTGCACGCTCTGCAAAGCCATCCGCTTGGCAAACATGCCGCCATCATCGGCCGCGTGATCAAAGATCACCCACGAATGGTCGTGATGCGCACGCCCTTCGGCACCACTCGCATCGTCGATATGCTGGCTGGCGATCAATTGCCGCGCATCTGTTAAGGTATCACTGTGCACGAAATCGGAATTGCTTCTTCCATTCTCGAATGTGTCGCCGCCGAGGCCCAAAAGCATCCGGGCGCACAAGTTTTTGCCGTCGGCGTCCGCATCGGGGAATTGGCCGCCGTCGATAAAGACGCGCTCGACTTTGCCTTCGAAGCCATTACGCGCGACACCGAATGGGAGCAACTCAAACTTGAAGTCCAATGGTGCCCCCGTCGCCAGAAGTGTCTGTCCTGTGCCGAGGAGTTCTCCCTCCCCGACTTCGAGCTTGCCTGCCCCAAATGTGGCGCAGCTAATTCCATCTGCATTGGCGGCACTGAACTCGACATTGCTTACCTGGAATTGGAGGAGCCATGCGCGAAATCGTAGAAAAAAAAGTCCTTAGCGAAAATGATCGCTTGGCGGCGGAACTTCGCCAGCGCTACCGCGAGCAAAACATACTGTGCGTGAACCTAATCAGTTCTCCCGGCTCAGGCAAAACTGCTCTTTTGGAGAGAACCTTGGCCTCCTTCACGCCAACCCATGCCGTAGCCGTTCTCACTGGCGATATTCAGACTGACAACGATGCCCGTCGCCTTTCGGGTTATGGGTTCCCCGTCCGCCAGATCGTCACCGGCGGCACTTGCCATCTCGATGCCCGCATGATTGACCGCCATCTCCATGAAATGGGTTTTCGCGGCCCCGGCCTCTTGCTGGTCGAAAATGTCGGCAATCTCGTCTGCCCTTCCAGCTATGATCTTGGCGAAGCGGCAAAAGTCGTCCTACTCAGCGTCACGGAAGGTGAGGACAAGCCGCTCAAGTATCCCGGCATATTTCACCGCGCCTCGCTGATGCTCCTCACAAAAACCGATCTCCTTCCTCACGTTGAGTTCAAGCCGGACCTTGCCCTCGAGAATGCCCGCAAGGTCCATCCCGAAATCGAATACATCGCCCTTTCCTCCAAGACCGGGGAAGGTTTTGACAGATGGCTGCGCTGGCTGAACGCCCTCCAGCACAAAGTCCAACAAGCCTCCGCAGCTATCAATTGCTGAAGACTCTGCGATAATTCCTTCATGGAGGATTCATCCCGAACAGTCTTGGTGCGGAAAGCAATCGACATCACCGGCATCGTCCAGGGTGTCGGCTTTCGTCCGTTCGTCTATCGCCTCGCTCAGGAATGCAACCTCACTGGCTTCATCGCCAACACGCCCGCCGGCGTGACCGTGGAAGTCCAAGGTGAACCCGATCTCCTGGATCGTTTCCTCGAGCGATTGCCCTCCGAAATTCCTCGGCTGGCCAAAATCACCTCGCTCCTTCCTCGCGATGCCGAGCCTCAACTGGAAACCGTCTTTCGCATCGATTCCAGCCGCCTCGACTCGCCTTCCACAGCGCTCATCTCCCCCGACGTATCCGTCTGCGACGATTGTCTTCGCGAAATGATGAGTCCGCGCGACCGCCGCTTCCACTATCCTTTTATCAATTGCACCAATTGCGGCCCGCGTTTCACCATCATTCGCGATATTCCTTACGACCGCGCGCGCACCTCCATGGACTCCTTCCAAATGTGTGCCGCCTGTCAGTCCGAATACGACGATCCCGCAAACCGCCGCTTCCATGCACAACCAAATGCCTGCTGGGATTGTGGCCCGCAATTGCAGCTTTTATCGGCCGATGGGGCACTTCTTAATGTCGCCGAACCCCTTCGCGACGCGGCGCGTCTTCTCGATCAAGATCGTATCGTCGCTGTAAAAGGCCTCGGTGGATTCCATCTGGCGTGTAACGCTCGTTCAGACTCAGCAGTCAATCTGTTGCGCGAACGGAAACGCCGCGTCGAAAAACCCTTCGCCGTAATGCTTCGTCGCATAGAAGATGTCGAGCGTTTCTGCGCCATCGACGACGCTGCCCGTAAACTTCTCCTCTCGATCGAAAGACCCATCGTCCTGCTTCCGCGCAAACCCAACGCAGGCCTCGCGGATAACATCGCCCCCCGCAATCGCTTTCTTGGCGTCTTCCTGCCCTACACCCCGCTGCACCAGCTTCTTTTCGCCAGCGGAAAATTCGACGCCCTGGTCATGACCAGCGCGAACCTCAGCGAAGAGCCCATCGCCATCGATAACGAGGAAGCCGTCCGCCGCCTGCAGGGAATCGCTGATGCCTATCTCGTCCACAATCGCGACATCCTGCGCCGTTGCGATGATTCCGTCATCCGCCTCGCCGCTGGCCGAACGCAAATGTTGCGCCGTTCTCGTGGCTTTGTTCCCGTGCCGGTCCCGCTCGAGCGCGAATCGCAGCCGATTCTTGCCCTCGGCGGCGAACTGAAAAACACCATCTGCATCGTTCGCGGCAGCGAGGCCTTTCTCAGCCAGCACATCGGTGATCTGGAAAATCTGGAAAGTTATAATTTCTTTGATGACGCGGTCCGACATCTCCAGCGCATCCTGGAAGTTCATCCCAAAGTCATCGCCTACGATCTTCACCCGGATTATTTCTCCACCAAATGGGCGCTCGCACAGGAAGGGGTGCAGTTGATTGGAGTGCAGCACCATCACGCCCACGTCGCCTCCTGCATGGCCGAAAATCATCTCGATGGAAAAGTCATCGGGATCGCCCTCGATGGCACCGGCTACGGCACGGATGGCGCCGTCTGGGGTGGGGAAGTGCTGCTTGTGGATTACAACGACTTCGAACGCGCCGCACATTTCGAGTACATTCCCTTGCCGGGTGGCGCCGCGGCGATTCATGAACCCTGGCGCGTGGCCCTCAGCTACCTGCTGAAACACTACGTGAAGGATTTCAGCGCGCTGGATCTACCGTTTCTGCGCGACATTGATTCGCGCCGCCTGCACGTTATCCAGCAAATGATCGACCGCCAAGTCCATTCGCCGCGCACTTCCAGTTGCGGCCGTTTGTTCGACGCGGTTGCTTCCCTTGTGGGCATTCGTTCCACCGTCAATTACGAAGCGCAAGCCGCCATCGAATTGGAAATGGTCGCTCACGATTCGACCGATGAAGGCGCTTATCCGTTTGATCTGATTCCCGACGGTACTCATTGGCAGATCGGCACCCACTCCCTCTTCCAGGAGGTACTCCGCGACATTCGCCTCCAGCAACCCGTTGCCGACATCAGTCATCGCTTCCACGCCGGGCTCGCCTCTGTATTCGTGGACCTCGCCGAAAAAATTCGCGAACAGAGCACACTCAACCGCGTCTGCCTCAGCGGCGGCTGCTTTCACAATGTGCTGTTATTTCAAATGCTGTTAGATGGCCTGCGCGCAAAATCATTCGAAGTCTACTTCCATTCCGAAGTCCCCGCCGGCGATGGTGGCCTCAGCTTAGGCCAAGCCCTCGTCGCCGCCTACCGCCTGCAGTCTGGCTCGATTAATTCCTAGGCTCTCTCTGGGAACCACGCACTCAGGCGAATCTACCGCGTCCCGTAGTTCCGGCTGCCGGTAATCCCTTTTCCTTCCGTCACCGTAATCGTCTGTCCTGCGGCAATATTCGCAAGTTTATCAACCTGCCCGCTCGGCCAGCGAATCTCAATCGCATCCGCTTTCCCTACCAGCGCCAATCCAAACGTCAGCACCAATTCGCTCGCTGACAAATAGCTCGACCCGCTCCGCAACATCTCCGACTGCGTCCCCCCTGCTGCTGTCAGCTTCACCACGGACCCGATTCCATCGCGATTCGATTTCGTCCCCACCAATTTGATCCGCAGGCTCTTTTGGAGCGCCTGTTCACCCGTCGCGTCATTTTCAAATAAGTAGACCCGGCCACCGTTCGTCGACATCAGCAAATCTAGCCGCCCGTCATTATTGATATCGCCGTAAGCGGCGCCCCTGCCCACGCGCGGTGTCGCAAATGCCGCTCCCAGGCTGTTTGTTACTTCCTGGAAATTGCCTTTCCCCACATTGCGAAACACGTGTGGCGGCATTGCGTACTTCACATTCGGCTGCACTCGCTGGATATCGCCGTCGATATGTCCGTTCGCGACCAGAATGTCCGGCCAGCCATCCAGGTCATAATCAAAAAAGAAGCAGCCGAATCCCAGCGTCAATAGCGTATCCCGCCCGATCTCGGAGCGCGGCGCTTCATCCACAAACAATCCTTTCCCTTCATTGTGGTACAAGGAAATCATCTGGTTCGCAAAATTCGTAATCAGCAGACTCGGCGCGCCCGAACGGTCGTAATCTGCCGCGTCGACACCCATCCCCGCCCGCGCCACTCCGTCTTCGCTGAACGCCACCCCCGCCAACACTGCCTTCTCCGTAAATGTCCCGTTCCCATTATTGCGGTAGAGCTTGTTCGGCTGCGTGTCATTTGAAAACAATAAATCCGGCCAGCCATCATTGTCGTAATCCAGCACGGCGATGCCCAGCGTCTTCGACGTCGGATCGCCTAGTCCCGCCTTCTTCGTTGCGTCTTCAAATGTCCCGTCGCCGCGGTTATGCCACAGCCTTACCGCTATTCCTTTATACGATTCTGGGGTGCAATACGACTTGCTCTTCCCATCCAGCGTGCAGTACAAATCTCCTTCGATCGACCACTGCACATAATTTCCCACAACCAGGTCCAGCTTCCCATCCCGGTCGTAATCCACCCATGCCGCGCTGGTGCTGAACTCCTTCGGGCCCATCAGCCCCGCCTTTTGCGTCACATCTGCAAAAGTTCCATTGCCGTTGTTGTGGAACAGGCGGCTCTGTCCCATCGCGGTCACGAACAAATCGTCATACCCATCATTGTCATAATCTCCGACCGCGACGCCCATTCCAAACATCTCGATGTCCAGCCCGGCCTTATGCGTCACGTCCGTAAACGTCCCATCGTGGTTGTTGTGGTACAGCTTCGGAGTGCTGTGCTTCGATCCGTGTCCCGGCCAATCCGTACCGTTCACAATAAAAATGTCCGGCCAACCGTCGTTGTCGTAATCGATGAACGCCACTCCCGGCCCCATCGTCTCCGGTAGATATTTCTTCCCAAACGCTCCATTGTTGTGGACGAAATGAATCCCCGCCCGCTCCGTGAGATCGCGGAATGTGATGGTAGACCCCTGAGCGGGAGTCTTCGGAGTCTGCCCCAACACTGACGCCGCGCAAACAATCAGCAGTATTCCTCCCAAACCTATTTTCAAGTGTTCTCCGCTTTCCCCTCGCGCCCTACTCCCAGCGCGTCGGCGACCCGGTTGATGTAGTTAAACCAGGAAGCAATCAACGTGATCTGCAATATCCCCCGGTCGTCAAATCCAACCGCCCGTAACTTCTGGTGGTCTTCCGGGCTGCACTGGGTGGCATCGCGCGTCAGCTTCACCACATATTCCAGCATCGCCTTATCCTGCTCGCTGATCGGTGCGCTGCGAAAATCCTTCTGCAGGGCCGCCACCATTTCCTCGTCCAAGCTGACTCGACGCAGAAACTCTGCGTGTGATTCGATTCAATAAAAGCATCGGTTCGTCACCGACACCATGGTCGCAATCATTTCGTGCTGCTCGCGGCGCAGCGGCAGTTCCGGCGACATCATCGCGCCAAAGGCACTGAACGAATGAAACATCACATCGGGAAACAGTGTGTGAGATCCGACAATACTGTTCTCAAATCCATGATCCACAATCGGCACGGGCGTCGCATATTCCATCGGGTACAACTTGCGCTGTTCCATCACTGCGTTGCGCACACGCTCGTCGTCTTCCATGCGAATCGTTTTGATCCAGGTCATGTGCGCCTTCCCCTTATTGGTATGCTATGGGAACGATCATCGGCCAGCATCTGCAGAGGTCTTTCTCTGTTTCGCGGTTGACGTTGCACTGCGGTGACTAACCGCCTGCGGAGGTCCCAGCTCCACGCTTACATGCTCGTGGATCGCCTGCCTCTCGTTGTTATCGTCTGGATGCGCTTGTCGGTAAGCCCCCGTCAACGCCTGCGAAGTTTCGTCCGCCTTAAAGCGCAAATAGCGATCTTTAAACTCTCCCGCGGTCTTTTCATCGCCCAACCCCGTATAGCAGAGCATCAGGTTGTAATTTGCTTGAAGATCTTCGGGGTCAATGGCCAATGTTTGCCGCAACTCCTTGACCGCATCCGCGTAACGCTTCTGCAAAAACAACACGCGCCCCAATTCGTTGTGCACCACGCGATCCTTGGGATACTGCGCCAATACCTCGCGCAAAACCTGTGCCGCTTCGTCGTACTTCCCTTCTTCCCGCAGCACTCGCGCATAAAAGAAATTCGCCCGCGCCAGCCCCGGCTTCAGCGACAGCGCCCTCTGCAGCACCACAAGAGCGCCTTCTGTATCGCCCTCCTGCACCCGCACACGCCCTACGTTCGTCCACCCATCGAAATTATCCGGAGCCATTTTTGTGATTTCAGTGAACGCCTGCTCCGCTCCTCGCAAGTCCCCTTGCAGAAAGAGCCCGATTCCATAGTCGTTCCAGCGCGTCCAATCATCTTTGGCCCACTCCACCTTAGGCGCAGGCGAAGAGGAGGAACGCGGCAAAACATTCAGCGTCTTTGTGTCCTCCCCCACTGTGATGATCGGCAAATCCGGTATCTCCTTTTTTTCGCTGGAAACTCCCGAGAGATCCTCCGTGAACACAAACTTGCGGTCATCGTAGTCCGGCGTATGTTCTCCCTGAGGTTTCGACACGTCCGGCACTCCTCCGAACGCGAACTGCGTGTTGTACCACATAAATTTGCGGTAATTGAGTTTCGATCGCAGTGTGATGTGGTTCCCCGCGCTTTCCGGCACATGCATCCGGAAATGCACCGTGTCGGCCGCGCCGGGCGGGATTAAGTGGACGTATACCGTCGCTCGCGTGGACCACGCGTTCCGCTTGTTGATGGCATTACCGTGTGCGTCAATCTGTAGCGACTTGTAAAAATGCGCGCCAGGTTCGACCGGGCCTTTGCCGTTGCCCTCAACCTTCCCACTCCAGAAAATCGTCTGCCCTTTCTCGTCCACGGCCTGCAACTCCAGCCACACGTCAAACGCATCCACCGTCCCGCCCGGAAAGAAGTGCCCCACCTTGCGCGTGCGCACCACCACATCAACGAGCACGTCATCTCCCCGCCGTACCGACGCATCTACTCTTCCTAACGGTGCCGTTATCGGTCTCGCTTCCCCCGCCGGGCCTGTTGGCAACGACACTTCGGCTTCTTCTCCTACGGCAAAGGTTGTCGAGAGTTCCTGATTCGGGTATCTCGAATTTTTTGCCGCTCCTTCTTTCTTACCCACAGGAGAAATCGCGAAGATATCCACTGTTACTTGCCTGTCCTCCAGGAACTTCTTGCTAGTTTCCATCTGAACCGCATCTTCGTTGGCGAACGGCACTGCCGTATTCGCTCCCGGGAACCGATGCGAATGCACGTATCCGTTGATATTTCCGTCGTCCTTCGAAGGCACCATCGGCATGTGGCAATCCGAGCAGATCATCGGTGTCGCCGGATAATAAAACGAGCGTCCGCCAAGTCCGGATACCCCGCTGCCCTGCCAGTTGTCATACTCATTGAACCCGCGCACCCACCGGTAGCTGTTCACCGGCACATCCAAATGCACTTTGTGGCATCCCGAACAGAATTCCGGCACCTGATTTCTCATGAACGGCTTCAGGAACACCCGCCGGTGGGGTTCGGGATTCAACCGCACCATGAAATCGTGCAGGCCCCGAATCAGCGGATTCCCGCTCGCCGCCAGCGCATGCAACTTCGGGTATTCCAGTACGAAATCCCCCTGTCCCATCGTGCTCTTCACCTTCACGATGCTGTGACACATCATGCAGCTCAACCCCGCCCGCGCTTCCGGGGTATTCACAATCTGTTTGATGGGCGTGTCCATCTTCCCGCTGAACAGCAGCGCCGGATCGTGGCAGCCCGCACACCATTTCGACTGTTTCACGCCCGCTACGTCCTGCATGTATTCAATGCTCTTGCGATACCACTGGTTGTTGAAGGACGAGAAGTGATGCGCTGAGCTTTCCCACTGCTTGTAAATATCTGCATGGCACCGCTCGCATGCCTTCGACTGCAGGAAATAATCCGAAGGAATGTATTTGCCATCCGTCGTCTGCGCCGAACTCGGAAAGAATTTCCCGTTTGGCCCGTCCCCTTCGTTTTCCATCGTCGCCGGCGAAATGGCTGGGTTGGCCACGCGGAACTCGTTACTCCAGGCCACATTTCGTACCCACCACGCACCCGCGGCGATCCCTGCGATGGCAAGCAAAATCCCGGTAAATCCAAGAGCTCGATTCAGAGCACTTGCCCCCAGCCACCCGCGCTCTTTCATCCAGGCCGTCGCCAGCAGAACCACTCCCAAAATACAAATTGCAATGTGTGCGTAGAGCCACGCTTTCAGCCGGTGCGGCGTCCCCAGATAAATCAGCGCCACTCCCAGCACGGCCCCCGCCGCCATCAACACCCACCCGATTCGCGTCAGCCACTCGTCCTGGCCGATTCCACCGAACAGGTAGACCGCCAGCCCAAGGGTCAGCAACACTCCCAGCCCAGTGTGCAAAAGCACCGTCACCGCATAGACAATCGTTGCTGTGGGATAGGCGTACAGGTAGATAGCAGAGAGCGCAAGAATTAGAACACTCAGGGAGCGCCAGCGCTTCATTCAATTTCCCCCGTTCTAAATTTCTTCTCTCGATCTAGCTTCCACAATGAAAAATGCGGCCGGGGGTCGTGACCCGGCCGCAAAGTTTGTTGGGGTGCTTCCTGAGTCGATGGAAGATGTGCGACTGTAAGAAGCGAGTGCAATGTTGCCCCCTTTATAGATTGCTCCGGAACGCTTGACAATAATGTGAAAGTATTACCGTTTCAAATCTTCTACAATTCCCTTGTTTTCAATAGCTTGAAACTCTTTTCCAGCCTTCAGTCCCTTGTACTCCTCGCTCCTTCCACTCGGCCAATCAATCACCACTCGTTCGATCTGCTCCTGTTTGCCTGCTCCAAACGTCACTGGCAATTCCGATTGCGACAGATAACTTGAGCCACTTCGCACCATCCGCGTCTGTTGTTGCCCTTGCGAATACGCTCGCACTACGGCTCCGATCGCATCTCGGTTCGATTGCGTGCCCACCAACCTCAGTCGGATGCTGCGATTGGAATTCTCGACATCATTGCGATACAGATACGCACCGCCATTGTTCGTCGTCAGCAGCACGTCCAAATCTCCGTCCCGGTCAAAATCTCCCACAGCCAGCCCGCGCCCTACCTTGGGCTTGTCGAAGCCACCGTCAATCTCTTCCGCCACATCGCGAAATTTTCCGCCGCCCAGGTTCTGGAAGAGTTGCGCCGGCTGCGCATACCCAACGTTGCCCCTAATATTCCTTACCGTTTCGTCGATGTGGCCATTGGCGATCGCAATATCCAGCAAGCCATCCAGGTCCGCGTCGAAAAACACGCATCCAAACCCCAGCGTATTTCGCGATGCCGCTCCCAGCCCCGTTTGCATCGCCACGTCGTCATATCCCTTTCCGGCGAAGCGGTACAGTCCAATCATTTCGTTATCGAAATTCGTAATCACAATCCCCGGCTTGCCCGAGTTATCAAAATCCGCCACATCCACGCCCATTCCCGCTCGCGCTTTTCCTTCCGTGCTGAACGCCAACCCCGCTTCCACTGCGACATCCTTGAATTTCCCGTTGTGCAGGTTGCGGTACAGCTTGTTCGGCTGCGTATCGTTGGCCACCAGCAAATCCGGCCAACCGTCCTGGTCGTAGTCCAGCATGGCCACGCCCAACGACTTAGAGCTGCTGTCAAACACCCCGCTGCTTGCCGTTACATCTTCGAATGTTCCGTTTCCCCGATTGCGATACAGCCAGCAGGTGTCTCCTCGATAGGCTTCCGGTGTGCAGTACGACTTATTCTTCCCATCCAGGCTGCAGAATACGTCATGCTCCGCCGACCATCGCACGTAGTTGCACACAAACAGATCCAAAAACCCGTCGCGATCGTAATCGAACCACACCGCTGAAGTGCTCAGCCCCTGCTTGCCCAGCAATCCGCTGGCTTTCGTCACATCCACAAACGTGCCTTGGCCCGTATTCCGGAACAACCGGCTCTGTCCCACGCACGTTATAAAAATGTCCGGAAAGCCGTCGTTATTGTAATCGCCGACGGCCACTCCCATCCCATACATCTCCACATCCAATCCTGCCACCTTCGTCACGTCCGTGAACGTGCCGTTCCGGTTGTTGTGGTAAAGCTTCATGGTGGTGCGCTGGCGCTTGTGACCCGGCCAGTCCATCGAGTTCACCAGCAGGATGTCTTGCCAGCCGTCCGCGTCATAGTCCAGAAACACGCATCCCGACCCCAGCGTCTCCGGCAGCAATTTCCCGCCGTATGCCCCGCTGTTATGTTCAAAACGAATGCCCGCCGCGCCGGTCACATCGGTAAATCGAAATCCAGGACTGGAAGCGGCCCCAAATAAAGAAGGCACAGCACTCGCGATCAGTCCCGCTCCAATCCCATTCCAGATAAACTCGCGACGCTTCACGGAAGCCTCATGGAAGATTCACAAGCCCGTTGCGGATCGCGTACACGACCAATTCCGCGGTCTTGTGGATTCCCAGTGCATCCATGATGTTCGCCCGGTGCACCGACACGGTGTTCACACTCAGGTTTAACACCTCCGCGATTTCCTTATTCGATTCTCCCGCCACGATATGTTGCAGAATTTCCAGCTCCCTCGGCGTTAGCCCGGTGTCCCGTTCGCCCTTCAGCGTGCCTCCCCGCGTAATCTGCGGGTCGAGCACCATTGTTCCTTCCGCGACTTTCTTGATCGCGCTCACCAAATCCAGATCCATCGCATTCTTCAGCACGTAGCCCTTCGCGCCCGCTTCCAGCGCTTGCCGGATCAGAGTGTCCTCCGAATGCATGCTCAGCATCAATATTGCCGTTTCTGGTCGCTTTGCCAGGATCCGCCGCGCCGCCTCAATCCCATTGATCTGCGGCAACGCGCAATCCATCACGATCACGTCTGGCTGAAGTTTCTCCGCGTACTCCACCGCTTCCAGACCATCGCTCGCTTCGCCCACCACCTGGAACGACGGCTCGTCTTCCAACATGCGGCGAAATCCCCGCCGCACCAGCGCGTGATCATCCACCAGCAGCACTTTCAGCTTATTCCCCATGCATCTCCACTTTTGCGCGCGGAATCCGCAGCCTCACCAGCGTGCCCGTGCCATTCGACGGTGCCGCTCCGAGCGCCGAAACCGTCACCGTCCCTCCCAAAATCTCCGCCCGCTCCCGCATTGCCACCAGTCCGATTCCCGTCTGCCCTTCTGCGGGTGCCAGCCCTTTCCCGTGATCTTCGACCTCCAGCTCCAACTCCTCCGGCTGGAACCGCAAACGGATCCACGCTTCCTTGGCCCCCGCGTGGCGGCTCACATTGTTTAGCGCTTCCTGCAGCACTCGGTAAATCTGCACTCCCGCGCCAGTTTCGATCGCAAAAGGTTCGCCGGACTTCTCGTAGTGAAGCACAAGCCCGCTCTGCCTTTCCACCGTGGGGATATACCAATCCAGCGTACTCTCCAGTCCCGCCTCATCCAGCAACACCGGATGCAGCGCCTGCGACAAACTCCGGATGTTGTTCAACGTGTTCTGCGCGATCTCCCGCACTTCCTGCAAGTCGCCATGCAAGGGCGAATCCGCCGGTATTTGTTTGTCCGTACGTCGCAGCAGGGAACCGATCGCCGTCAACACCTGGCCGAACTCGTCGTGCAATTCCCGCGAAATATGCCGCAGAGTGGATTCCTGCGTCGAAATCAATTTCTGCGCCAGGTCGCTTCGTTGTGAAGAAAGCTCCTCTACATGTGCAAACAGCCGCCGGTTGTTCCGGATTAGATACAGGCTGGTGAGCACAATCGCCAGCAGAATTGCCGCCAGGAAAAAATAAAGCTGCCTTTGCACGCGCACGTAAATGTCCGCAATGCTCCCCGCGGCCAGTTCCTCTGCCTCGTTGTTTTGCACCAACAACCGTGAAACCGCCGAACTCAGCGCTGCCTGCCTTGGCTGCAACGTATCCCGCAACTGTTCCCGCGCGGCATCTTCTTCGTATTCCGCCTGCAAGAACATACGGTCGCTCGCGTCCCAGAATTGGTTCATCGCCTGGACCATGTAGTGGCGTTGATCACTGGTGGGTGTCGTCTGCGAAAGCACCGCTTCTCGTTGCAGCGCATCATCCAGGTCTGCATGGATGCGGTTAAACTGCGCGCTCCACGCAATCAACGGATAGGGTTCGCTGGCGTCCAGCATGTCCCGCATCGCCAGTCCCACCGAATTGAGATCGTTCTGGATGCGCAGGAGTTGCAGCGAATCCCTGCGGTTGCGGTCCACCATCTCGCTCTGTAACTTCCGCAAACCCGCAAATTGCACGGTGATATACGCCGCATACACCAGCACCGCAAGAATGGTCACCACCAGCCCGAGATACAACCCTCGCGCCGGACCTGGTCGTGTCGCCGAATTCTTTTCCACCCCAAGAAGGATATAACGCCACACCAGCACCCACCAACTCATCGCCTCTTCGCCCCGAACGCAACCGATCCTCGTACAGGTGTTACACTGGCTAGGCTTCATCATTATTTGCAAAGGGAAAACGTTCCATGATCGAGGTGGGGCTCATCGGTTTTGGCCTGGGCGGCCGTTGTTTCCACGCCCCGGTCATCAGCGCGGTCCCAGGTTTGCACCTTGCCGCAATCCTGCAGCGCTCCGGCGATTCAGCCGCGCGGCTTTACCCGGACGTTCGCATCGTCCGCACCCTGGACGAACTTTTCTCCATCGATTCCATCCGACTCATCGCCATTTCCACTCCGAATCAGACACATTTTCCCATAGCCAAGCGCTGCCTCGAGGCTGGCCGTGAGGTTGTTGTGGACAAGCCGTTCACCACCACCGTAGCGGAGGCTGCCGAACTCATCAATCTCGCCAAAAAGCTCGGTCGTGTCCTCTCCGTCTATCACAACCGCCGCTTCGACGCCGATTTCCAGGCCCTCCGCCAATCCGTCGCTGCAGGTGACCTCGGCCGCCTTATCCGCTTCGAATCCACCTACGATCGCTTCCGTCCCACTCGCAAACCCGGCGCCTGGCGTGAGAATCCCGGCCCCGGCAGCGGCGTCCTGTTCGATCTGGCCCCTCATCTCATCGACCAATCCATGACGCTGCTCGGCATTCCGCAAGCCATAACCGCCGACGTGCGCATCGAGCGCCCAGGATGTCAAACCGACGACGCTTTCGACATTTTTCTACATTACTCCGAAGGCGCCCGTGCACTCCTCCGCGCCACGATGATGTCCGCCGTGCCACGCCCGCGCCTGGTCGTCCTCGGCGAAAAGGGGAGTTACCTCAAACGAGAATTTGACCCGCTTGAACCCAATCTCCGCAACGGCCAAATCCCCACAGGTTCTTCCTGGGTCGTCGAAAAAGAAGAAAATTATGGAGAGCTAACTCTAGTCGAAGACGGAAAGGCCACCACGCGCAAAATTCCCTCCATCGGCGATTGGCGCGAATTCTACGTCAACGTCCGCGACGCCATCCTTGGTAAAGCCCCGCTCCTGGTAACACACCAACAAATCCTGAGCGTAATGCTCGCTCTCGAACTCGTCTTAGCGAGCAACTCCAAACGCTCCACTATTCCTTGGCGTCGCGTCTCTGCCTAACCTGCCCAAACCCGTCCTTTCGAACGGAGTCCGCGAAGTGAGGGATCCCTCTTTCTTTTTCTAGACCCGCTCCTGTTCGCTCCCCGGTCATCGTATAATTTCATCCTCAGGGAAGGAGCACCACCGTTCCATGAACATCGAACTTGCGCCCTCAATTCTCTCCGCCAACTTCGCGCAACTCGCCGTCGATGCTCAGCAAGCCATCGATGGCGGCGGCACGGTCCTCCACCTGGACATCATGGACGGCCACTTCGTCCCCAATCTCACCATCGGCCCTCCTGTCGTCCACTCCCTCCGCAAGCAGCTCAAAGTCCCCTTCGATTGCCACCTCATGATTGAACAACCCGACCTCTTCATCCCCGAATTTGCCGAAGCCGGCGCCAACTGGATCTCCATTCACCAGGAAGCTTGCGTCCATCTCGATCGCTCCCTTCACCTAATCGCCTCGCATGGTTGCAAGCCCGGGGTTGTCCTCAATCCCGCCACTCCTGTGGAAACCCTCACCGAAGTTCTTGATCTCGTCCACCATGTCCTGGTCATGAGCGTGAATCCCGGCTTCGGTGGTCAAAAATTCATTCCCAATGCTTTGAACAAAATTGCCGCACTCGCTCGCATACGCGTTGAACGCAAATTGGATTTCCGCATTGAAGTGGACGGTGGGGTAGATTTGGAAACCGTCACCGATATCGTAAAAGCAGGCGCCGAGCTTCTAGTCGCCGGCAGCGCGGTCTTCGGTCAGGGCGACATCCGCAGCAATGCCTCGAAACTCCTGGAAGCCGCCCGCGCCGCCAGGTTCACGCGCGCCTAAGGTCGCGTGACTTTCGTGAATCTAATGTTCAATTAAAGGAAACAGAGCTTGTCATCCCGAGGAGCGCGCCTTTTGCGCGACGAAGGATCTCAACCGATCCGTGGC
Source organism: Candidatus Acidiferrales bacterium (assembly GCA_963709675.1). Lineage (GTDB taxonomy): Bacteria > Acidobacteriota > Terriglobia > Acidiferrales > UBA7541 > Acidiferrum. The sequence goes on along the minus strand of CAVPWW010000004.1, from coordinate 150,235 downwards.
AGCAAATCGTCCGATAAGATACCCACTACGTTTAGCCCGCCCTCTTCCGCAATTTCGCCGCCAGCGCTCTCACCTGCGCCCGCGTTTCTTCGAGCGTCCCCGAACAATCAATCGTGTCCGTCGCATGGCACAACTTTTCTTCCACCGGCATCTGCGCCGCCAATCGTCGTTTCGCTTCGATCTCGCTCATCCCCCGTGCCCGCAACCGTTCCAGTTGCTGCTCCGGCCTACAAAAAGCCACGACCAACCCGTCCAACTTCTCCAGAATCCCTGCTTCAACCAATAATGCAGCCTCCACGAACCCGGCGTCGCGCACGCCATTTCGTTGCCATTCTTCAAATTTTCGCAAAATGATCTCTTCCACTCGTGGATGAATAATCCTATTTAGTTTCGCAAGTTTCCCGGGATCCGCAAACACCAGCGCCCCCAGCTTCGCGCGATCGATTTTTCCTTGCGCATCTGCCAACTCGGCGCCAAACTCGCGCAAAACCTCGTCATGCGCCTGCTGCGCGGGCTCCAGCAGCTTATGCGCCACGACATCTGCCTCTAGTACCGGAAAACCCATCTCGCGCAGCATGGCCGCCACCGCACTCTTCCCGCTCGCAATCCCGCCGGTGAGTCCCATTTTCAGCATGTTGTTTTTATTCTCCGCGCCCGACTCATTTTCGCCGGAGTTTGGCCTCACAGTTTGCGGCAAAAAATCTAAATTTGTCATCCCAGGCAAAGCCAGGGATCTGTTTTCCCCGCCGGCCCACCTGTAGATATCCCCGATGCCCCTGCCACCCCGCCTACTGCCCCGTCACCACCGAACTCTTCCCCCGCCGAAATCTCGCCGCCTTCACCGTATTGCTCATCAACATCGTAATCGTCATTGGCCCCACTCCACCTGGCACCGGCGAAAGCGCTCCCGCCGTAAACACCGCATCCGGATGCACATCGCCGATGAGCACATTACCCTTTGCCCGGAATTTCTCGAGTCTCCGCGGAAAATTCTTCAGGAGTTTCTCCGCCTCGCCCGCATCTGTTACCTGATTCGTTCCCACGTCAATCACCGCCGCACCGGGCCGGATCCAATCCGCTTGCACATAGCCGGCCTTGCCCATTGCCGCCACCACAATGTCCGCGCGACGCACCACTTCCGCAAGCTCTCGCGTCTTCGAATGACAAATCGTCACCGTCGCATTCGCGTGCATCAGCAGCAGCGCCATGGGCTTCCCCACAATGTCGCTGCGCCCCAGCACCACGGCGTTCGCTGTCGCGACCTCAATCTGGTACCGTCGCAGAATTTCCATGCAGCCCGCCGGTGTGCACGCTATCAGCCCAGGCCGGTTACTCACGAGACGGCCCAAATTTACGGGATGAAATCCGTCCACATCTTTCGCCGGATCGACCGCTTCCAACACTCTCTTCGAGTCAATCTGCGCGGGCAACGGCAATTGCACAAGGATCCCGTCCACATTGTCATCCTCGTTTAAATCCCGGATGAGCTGTAGCATGTACTCCGTTGATACCGTGGCGGCAGGAGTATGCAGCCAGCTCGCCATTCCCAATTCTTCGCAAGCCGCGATTTTGCTCTTCACATACAATTGCGAGGCCGGATTGTCTCCCACCAGCACGGCTGCCAGGCCCGGCCGTATGCCTTGCGCGGAGAGCTTCCCAATCTCCACCTTTAACTCGCCAAAAATTTCATCGCGGATCTTCAGACCATCAAGAATTCGTGCCGGCATGCTCAGAGAATAGCACAGCGGAACCATACTTCGAATTTGCGACAATTCCTACGATTTCACGCGCCGACTTCCTGAGCGATGCGAAGAATGGCGGCCAGACTCTGCTCCACATCCTCTTCTGTCGTGGCCCAAAAGGAGACGCTGATGCGCATTGCGGTTTTGCCTTGCCACACGGTCCCGCCGCACCAGCACGTGCCATCTTTTTCCACTCGCCGCATCACTTCCCGCGTGGCTTCTGCCGATCCGAACGATACCAGCACCTGATTGATCACCACATCGTTCAAAATGTCGTAGCCGCCCTCGCGTAAGCCCTCGGCGAACCGCTTCGCATGCTTGCAGGTCCGTTCGATCAGTTCTGCAAGGCCCTGCTTACCCAGTGATTTCAGCCCGGCCCACAATTCCATTGCCCGGCCCCGGCGTGAGGCGTCCGGAGTGTGGTTGGCAGGTTCCCGCTCGGACCCCGGCTCGAGATAGGCGGCACTGATCCCCATCGCGGTCTGCAAAGCCGCAGCGTCCCGAACCAACACGATCCCGCAGTCATAATTCACGTTGGGCCACTTGTGAGCGTCCGTTGCCCAAGAATCGGCTCGCTCGAAGCCGGACACGAGATGACGATACTGCGGCGAAGCCGCGGTCCACAGGCCAAAGGCCCCGTCAACATGCACCCACGCGTCGCTCTCATGCGCCCAACGGCAAATCTCTCCTGCCGGATCAAACGATCCTGTGTTTACGTTCCCCGCCTGTATGCAGACCAGCGAATTCTTTTTCAGCTTCGGCAATCGGTCGGCCCTCATGCGCCCCTGCCCATCCGCTCGAACGACCGTAACTCTCTTCCGGCCAAATCCTGCGAGATTCAACGCCTTCAGCACCGAAGCGTGCACTTCTTCTCCTACGACGACCTCGACGGCCGGAGCCCCAAACATACCGTCATCCGCTACGTTCCATCCTTCTCTCGCCAACAGTGCGTGCCGAGCTGCGGCAAGAGCCGCGAAATTGGCGGCCGTGGCACACGTGACGATGCCGCCCCCGCAATCTTCTGGCACGCCCAAGATCTCGCGCACCCACTGCAGCACCACGTCCTCAATCTCAGCCACTGTAGGCGACATCACGCGGAAGACCGCATTCTGATCCCATGTACTGACGAGCCGGCTCGCCGCCAGCGCCGCCGGAAGCACCCCACCAATAACAAATCCGAAGTATCGCCCGCCCGTAGTGGCAACGGTACCTGGCGAACCATACTCGTCCAGCATTCGCACGACATCCGCTGGATGAGTCGGTGTTTCCGGCATGCGCTCGCGAAAGCGAGCGAGTGCCGCCAGTGCGGCTGCGCTCGGATAAACCTTCCGATGCGGAAGCTCCCGCATATACGTTCGTGACCGTTCCTCGGCCACTTCAAGGGCGTCCCCCATCAGTTCGTCTTGGTTTGTCTGCGGTTTAGTCGCCATCAATTCCTCCCGAGGCTACGAGAAAGCGCGGCCTCTCCGTCGTATTCGTTCTGGAGATCAAACGGAGAAATTCCCTCGCCGCTAAGCTAGTGGCCTTCGCGCGCCAAGGAAACAGCCGAATTGTCTGCTGCCAATTTGGCATGATCCGCAGAAGGGCTGGCAACTTATGGATGAGCCGCGCTCTGTTTAGCTGAAAAGGACGGTCTTTTGAGACGGTCCGCCCAGACCATGAGGCGAGACCGTCCCTTCTTTCATCGTTCCCCTTTGCTCTAGGAGAAATCCAATATAATGCCGCAATGCGATTCCCTCGATCTGCCCTGCTGATTTCCGTCTTCCTGCTTGTCCGCCTGTACCCTCTCGCTGCGCAAAATTCTTCCACACCGCCGCACACACAAATCCCTAATTCCAAAGTTTTCGGCGAGCTTCCCGGCAATCCGCGCCCCATCAATAATTTCCCCACCGCCGCTGTGATCTCTCCCGACGCACGATTTGCGGTCTTCCTTCACAGCGGCTATGGCGCATACACTTCTGCCGAAAAACAATCCCTCACCGTTCTCAACCTCGAAACCAATTCCATCCGCGACTTTCCCGACGATCGCCTCGGTAGCGACTCCAAGCAAACCTATTTCCTCGGCCTGGCCTTCAGTCTCGACGGAAAGCATCTTTACGCATCGATGGCCTCCCTCACTGAACCGCTCGGCAAAGGGAAGGGAAGCACGGGCAACGGAATCGCCGTGTACTCTTTCCAGAACGGTGAAGTCACGCCCGAGCGCTTTCTCCCGCTCACGCCTCGCGTGAATCTGCCCCGCGGAAAACTCCGTGGCGACGAATTCAAGGATGTCACCTATCCCGCGGGCCTTTCCCTTGGCATCAACGATGGCGTAGAGCGTCTCCTGATCGCCTGCAACAATTCCGACGAAGCTCTCCTCCTCAACACTTCCGACGGCCACATCGTCCACCGCTTTGACCTCTCCACCTTCAAACGCATACCCGCTTCGCTGCCTTACACCACCGTGATGAGCTCCGACGGCAAGCGCGGTTTTGTCTCTCTCTGGAATGCCTCTGCCGTTGCCGAACTTGATCTTCTTACCGGCCAAGTTCGCCGTTTCATTCCACTGAACAAGCCGGTTGCTCCTCTGGAGGGCGGTTCTCATCCCACGGCCTTGCTTCTTTCCCGTGATAATTCACGTCTCTTCGTGGCCCTTACCAATCGCGACGAAATCGAGGTCCTGGACACCAGCACTGCCAAACTCCTCTACTCACTTTCCACCAAGCTTCCCGGCCAGATGTTCGGTGGCAGCGATCCGGAGTCTCTCGCTCTTTCCGCCGACGAAAAAACGCTCTTCTCCGCCAACGCCATTTCGGACTCCGTCGCCGTGTTCGATCTCTCTCATTTTGCCTTCGGCGAACCGCTTCACGCTGTGGGTTTCATCCCCACCGAGTGGTATCCCACCGCGATTGTGGCCACCGGCAACGATCTCCTCATCGGCAGCGCCAAGGGGCGCGGCTCCGGCCCGAATCCCGTGGTCCTGAAAAGGGGGGAAGATGGCGAACCCGAATATCCCTACAATCCGGCGATGACCAACGGTTCACTCGCGCGCATCCCCCTCGCAAGTCTGAAGGACCGCCTCGCCGCTTACACCGGCCTCGTTTCCAAGACCAACGCCGCACAGGGCAACGTCGACCGCATCCAGTTCACCGCTGGCGAAAACAAAATCCATCATGTGATTTACATCATCAAGGAAAACCGCACCTACGACCAGGTTTTCGGCGATCTCGCCGAAGCCAATGGCGATCCGCATCTCGCCATGTACGGCGAAGACATCACTCCCAACCAGCACAAATTGGCGCGTCAGTTCGGCATCCTCGACAATTTCTACGATAGCGGTGATGTTTCCGGCGACGGCCACATTTGGTCTACCTCTGCCTCCATCTCCGACTATGTTGAAAAAACCTGGCCCATCGGCTATCGCGGCCATGAACACACTTACGACTCCGAAGGCGAATTCCTAGGCCGCGTCTCTGCGGACGACGACCTGCCTTATGCCGGTGAACCAACAGGCGGTTTTCTCTGGAAAAATTTCGCCAAACATGGAATTACCTATCGCCATTACGGCGAATTCATCATCTCGAAATGGTGCAACGGCAACGTTGGCGACATTCCTCCCTCCGGTGGCCCGCCACAACTTCCTGGTTCAGCCTGCAAGCGTTCCGTCATCAAGAAGGGCGAACCGCTCGAAAAAAATGTCGGTGATCCCCGCGGTGGTCCCAGTCCTTATCCCTGGGAAATTCCCGTCCTTGCCAAAAATGTTGCCTCGCAAGTTGAACTGCGCGACCATTTCGATCCGCTCTTCCCCGATTTCGAAGTCGCCTATCCTGATCAACTACGAGCCGATGAATTCCTGAACGAGTTCAATGGTTTCCTCGCCGCGCGCATATCCGGCAAAGACACTCTGCCGCAATTCATTCTCCTGCGCTTGCCAAACGACCACACCGCCGGCGGCACCAAAGGCCAGCCGCGTCCCTCAGCTTCCGTTGCCGACAATGATCTCGCCGTCGGCCGCGTCGTCGACGCTGTTTCCCACAGCCCCTTTTGGGACGACACCGCCTTTTTCATCCTCGAAGATGATGCCCAGGACGGCCCCGACCACGTCGATTCTCACCGTAGCATCGCTCTCGTCATCAGTAAGTATTCTCCACTTCCGCAGCCCAACGCATTTGTCGAGCACACCTTCTACACCACCATCAACATGGTCCGCACCCTCGAAGCCCTTCTGGGCGTGCCTCCCATGAACGCGAACGATTCACGCGCGGCGCTCATGGCTCCGCTTTTCAACGGCCCCGGCATGCAACCTGCCTTCGCCGCCGATTACCGTAATCGCGATAACGGCCTAATCTTCGAAATGAACACGAAAGAATGGAAGGAAGGGAAGAACTTCGACTTCAGCCACGCCGACGCTGCCGACAACGTCGTCCTCAATCATTTTCTCTGGCAAGACTGCATGGGCGACATCCCCATGCCACCTCCGCAGCACAAAGTCTTTTTGTCGCCTCCGCCAACGCGATAATCGTGCCCACCAAAACAAAAACGCCCGGGCCGTGTGACCCAGGCGTTTTGCTTACGAAAAGTTGTCCACCTACAACTTAAAACTAGTAGATGTCGTACTGCTCCCAATGCAGCGTCGCGTCCGACTGAATAATGATGTGCTTGTGCGCATTCTGTTCGAGTTCGTCGATCAGGATCGATTCTCGGGTCTTCAACGCCTTCGCGATTTCCGGATGGACGCGCAGGGTCAGGTTCGGCCCTTCGTGCTCCGCCGTAGCCATCTTCCGCGCTTCCGCTTGTATTTCGTAGCACAGCGTCGGAATCGACTTGACCATGCCCGATCCCGTGCAATACGGGCACGGCTGGCACAGCACGCGTTCCAATGCCTGCTTGGTGCGTTTCCGCGTAATGCACACCAACCCGAATTCGTTGAACGAAAGTGCCTTTGACGGCGCCTTGTCCTGTTCGAGCGCCATCTGCAGCGCGCTTAAAACCTTCTCGCGGTTCCGCCGCTCTTCCATGTCGATGAAGTCCACGACGATAATCCCGCCGAGGTCGCGTAGCCGGATCTGCCGCACGATTTCCTTCACCGCTTCCAGGTTCGTCTTGACGATCGTGTCTTCCAGCCGCGTGGAACCCTTGCCCACGAACTTGCCGGTGTTCACGTCAATCGCCACCAGCGCCTCAGTGTGGTTAATCACGATGTACCCGCCGGATTTCAGCCACACTTTCGCGCGCAGTGCTTTGTCGAGTTCGTGCTGGATCCCGAACTCTTCGAAAATGGGTTGTTCCTTGGTGTACAGCTTGACTTTGTTCACCAGCTTCGGCTGGAACCGGCTGACGAACTCCACCACCTTGCCGTATTCTTCTTCGCTGTCAATCCAGATCCCCGTGAAATCGTCGCTTACGTAATCGCGCAGTATGCGTTCCACAAGGTTCAGATCGCGGTGCAGCAGCGCTGGAGATTTGCGCTCTTCGTGCTTCTGCTTGATCTCGTTCCAGGTTTTTCCCAGGAACTCGATGTCCGTCCGGATTTCGTCGTCGGTCGCCCCGCCTGCCGCCGTCCGCACAATGAATCCGCCCGGATAGCTGCCGCGCGCTTCGCCTACCAGCCTGCGCAGCCGTGAACGGTTCTCCGCGCTCGCAATCTTCCGGGAAACTCCAATGTGGTCAATCGTCGGCATGTATACCAGGAAACGTCCGGGCAGCGCCACGTGGCTCGTGATCCGCGCGCCCTTCTTGCCCAACGGCTCCTTGGCGATCTGCACCACTACTTCCTGTCCGGCTTTCAACATCTCCGAAATCAGTTGTGGCCGTCTTTGTGGCGCGTGTCCGCCCTGGTGCCCGCGATGGGGACCTCCACTCCCGCCACGCCGTTCAAACCGTCCTCGTCCGCGATCGCCGCCGCCCCTGCGGTCAAATCTTCCCCGGCCTCCGCGATCACGATCTCCGCCACGATCGCGTCCACCGCGATGAGGCCGCTGGAATCGCGAACGTGGATCGCTGCCGATCCGCGCAGAATCACGCCTTACGAATTCCTCGCGGGGTGCGCTGCTATCCCGCGAACTGCGCGTTTCGCCGGGCAGAAGTATCACATCTTCTTCCACCACTGACCCGCTCACTGCGCCTCCCGCTGACGCCGCGGTCGCCGCTGCTTCCGCTTCGACGTGCTCTAGCGCCTCGTCATGCGCCAAATCCGCGCGTTCCGCCTCGCTCAAACCCGCGTGTGTTTCTTCATGCTCCTCTTCGCGTGTTTCGGATTCCCCGCCGGGATGGCTCTCTTCTTCGCGAACCTCTTCGCGGCGTTGCTCGTGTAGCTCTTCCGATTCTTCTTCACGGTGCTCTTCGTGGAGCGCTTCCTCTTCGGCCTCAGCTTCTTCCTCGTCGAAATCCGCCCCGCCCGTCAGAGTGTCTGCATCCGCGCGAGCGTGCGTCTCTTCGTGCTTCGCTTCCACCAGTCGCGCGGACAGTGCGCTCAGTTCTTCTTCACTCAAGCCGGTTGTGCCGTTGCGCTGTGGTTCCTCATGAGCTTTTGCATGATGCTCTTCCACCGCGGGGGAAGCCGGTTCCGCGCTTTCCGCTGCGTGTTCTTCTGTCGTACCCGCCGCTCCGGCCGCTTCCGCTTCGCTCTCGTTATCCGCCAGCACCCAGTGCGGCAAACTTCCCGAAAACCGCCGTGGTCCTCCGCTGGTCGGCTGGGCGCCAAACGCCGGACGCGCCGCCGGCTGCTCGAAATTCGGTTGGCGTTCTTCGGGCTCCTGTTCCCGCACCGGCTCGACCGGGGCCTGCTGTGGACGCCCGCGGTACTTCGCCAGCGATTCGCCAGGCAGAACAATGTCATCTTCCCGCGGTTCAACCGGTGCCGCGGGGCCTGGGCCACGATCACCTGACGGCCGCCGGTTGTCGTAGCCTCTGGAATCTCTTTCTCCGTGCGGGGATGCGTATTTCGATGGTGGCAGATTTCGTCCACCCTGAGGGCGACGGTCACCGCCGCTTCCTCCACGTCGACGGCCGAAGCGCCCCCGGCGTCCTCGTCCGCGATCTCCCCCTCGATCTCCGCCTCTATCCCCGCCGCGATCCCGTCCTTGACCTCGATCCTGTCCTGGGCCGCGGTCGCGCGCTCCGTTAATTCTTGGTGGATAATTCCGCGTGGGATTGTAGCTCGGTGCAAAATTCTGTGGTGCCGACGCATTCGATTCCGGCTGGCGTTCTTCCGGCTCGGGAACTTCCGGCCCTTCGCCGGCTCTTTCCTCGCGCCCGTCCTCTACGCCTTCCATCTCCTGATCCACGCCATGCAGCTCTTCGCTCAAGCCGCGTTCATTCGCGTGTCCTGCGTGCGAGTGCGGCTCGTCAAGGTGCAAAATCTCCTCGCGCCCACTGCTTGCCACCGCCAGCGATTCGCCCGGCAACAATTCGATGGGCGGCACGCCCCCGCGGTTCACCGGTGCAGCCGCGAGCGGGACTTCTCCGTGGCCGTGATCGTAGTCCTCGAGGTTTTCGAATACGTCGCTGACGTACAGGAAGGCGTCCCCATCCAAGCCAATGTCCACGAAGGCCGACTGCATGCCTGGCAGGACTCGCGTTACTTTTCCTTTGTAGATGCTGCCGACGAGCGCAAACTCTTTCTCGCGCTCAATGTAGATCTCGACTAGCTGTCCTTCTTCCAAAATGGCGACTCTTCGCTCGTGCGACGACGCCGATATAACCAATTCTTTTGACATGAAAACTCCTTGGGATGCACCGCCGCAGGAACCTCTCTGTTGGAGGTCCAGGGCAAGGCGCCGTCGCGATGCTGTTCGCGACACGCTGGCCACACCAATCTTGTTGTTGCGGCATTGCGATCGAAGCCGGAGGGAGGGGCCGCGCTGCGGCCCTCATACTGCCTGAACCCCTTGCTTTCGAGGCTGGTCCGTTGCCGGGATACTCCCGGGGTAACGGCGGACGTTGCTATCCTCACTCTTAAAAATCCTTTTTTTCTACCGGCGTACCCGCTTCAAGGGTCCGCCCACCCGGCGCAGCCTCCCTGAAATAAGGTTTTGCGCTCGGCTCTGGCTTTTGTTCAGTTGACGAATCGGCGTAGCCGGACATTCATCACTAATCCAATCGCCAGGAATACAAACAATGTGGCCGATCCTCCGTAGCTCATCAACGGCAATGGAATGCCGGTCACTGGCATTGCCCCGATGACCATAGCCACATTCACCAATACGTGGAACCCTAGCGCCGCTGCCACGCCCATGACCAGAAACATTCCCGCGCGATCCTTCGCCCGCTGGGCGTTCTGCACCAAACGTAACAACAACGCCATGTACAGCCCCAAAGCAACCAGCACGCCTTTGAATCCCTGTTCTTCCGCCCACGCCGACATAATGAAATCGGAATACCGCACCGGAATGTATCCCAGTTGATTCTGGCTGCCGTTGCCGAATCCCTTCCCCCAGAATCCGCCCGAGCCCACCGCTATCTTTGACTGCAACACCTGATAGCCCGAACCCTTCGCGTCTTCCTCGGGGTGCCTAAACGACGTCACTCTTTCCTTCTGGTACGGCTTCATGAAATGCCACCCGACGGGCAGCATCAATACTCCGAGCATTACGATGACCACCGCATGTTTCCATTGCAGCCCCGCCAGAAATGCTCCAACGATCAGCATGGGCATTAATACTAGCGCTGTGCCAAGGTCGGGCTGCTTCAGAATCAATGCTAGCGGTAAGCCTACCAGAAGCCCCGCTTTAATCAAGTCCTGTAGGCTCAGCTCGTCTGTGCGTACCTCCGCAAAGAAGCGTGCCAACACTATGATTATAATCAATTTGACGAATTCTGACACCTGAAAGAATTCCCCCAGCACCGGGATCCATCTCTTGGCTCCAAACCGCGTGTGCCCCACCAACAGCACCGCCACCAGCGCCACCAGGGCCGCTATATACAACCAGGGTGCTTGGTCCATGATTACGTGGTAGTCCAGCCTCGATAGCACGAACATCAGCACAAATCCAATAATCAGCCAGCGGATCTGTTTCGTGTGCATCCCGGCGAGAGCGCTTCCGTGCGTCGCCGAGTAGATTTCGATCACACCCAGCGCGCAGATTGCCATCATGATGGCCAGCAGCCACCAGTCGTAGTCCCGTGTTCCTGGAGCATCCTTCATCTTTTCCTTGCCTTACCCATCCCCAAGTTTTCCAAACCTCCGCTGCGCTTCATCCAATCAAAACACGTCATTCCGGACGGAGTCTGCGGAGTGAGGAATCCCTCCTCGATCTCAAATCACCACCTCAGACAGCTCCGCACAAACCCAAGCTCCTTACTCCGGCCGCGCCTTCTTCTTCTCGCTCGCCGGCACCACCTCTGCTGTCTCTTCCGGTTTCAACACTGTTTTCGGTGCTTCCGCTGCCGGTTTTACGTTATTCCTTTGCATCTGCTGCGATGGATTCCCCGCCGTTACTTGCCCCGGCGTCTTCTTGTTTTTCTTGTCGTAATACGCCTTTACAATATCGCGCACAACAGGTCCGGCGGCTTGGCCTCCATGTTCCGCGGTGTCCTGCACTACCGCCGCCACTACTATTTCCGGATTCCGCCGCGGCGCAAATCCCACAAACCACCCGTCGTTCTTGCCTTTTCCCAATCCCAGCCGGCTCGCTGCACTGTAACTCATCATCTGCGCGCTGCCGGATTTTCCGCAGAATTCGATCCCTTGCAACTTGATCGCCTGGCCCGTTCCTCCTGGCTCGTTTACCACTCCATACATTCCTTGCGTCACTTGTTCCACGGTGTTTTCCGACAGGTCCACGTGCATCTCGCCCACGTTCTTCGAATCCTTCAGCAAGTGCGGCTGCTTGAACTCGCCTCCTGATGCGATCCCACCAATTACGTAGGCTACTTGCAGCGGCGTGACCATCACCGAACCCTGCCCAATGGCAACGGAAATTGTCGACCCCGGATACCACTTATGGTGGTAGACCCGTTGCACCCACTCTTCTGATGGCACCAGTCCAGGTTCCTCTGAAGGAAGATCAATCCCGGTCTTGGACCCCAGCCCCAACATTTTCGCGTATTTGGCAATCGTCCCGATGCCCATGCGCATACCGACGTTATAAAAGAACACGTCGCACGATCTCACGATCGCTTCGTGCAAACTGATTGCGCCGTGTCCGCCCTTCCCGTACACCCAGCACTTGTGCATCTGCCCATAGAAAACGCCATAACCCGGGCAGAACGCCGTGAAGCTTTCTGGCGGTACCTTCGACTCCAGCATCGCCGTTGCCATGATGATTTTGAACACCGACCCGGGTGGCAATTGCGCTTGTGTCACGCGGTTCAGCAGCGGGTGAGCCGGATCATCATTTAATCTCTGCCATTCTTCTTTCGAAATTCTCACCGCAAAGTCATTCGGGTCCGGCGCCGGATGGCTCGCAAACGCCAGCACCTCTCCCGTTCGTGGATCCAGCGCTACCACCGCTCCCTGCTTGTCGCCGAGCCCGGCCTCCGCTATTTGCTGCAGGTCGTAATCGATTGTCAGCTGAATCTGTTTTCCTGGTATCGCTTCCTGCTGTTCCAGGTGGCCCATTTCCTTGCCGACGCTATTTACAATCACGCGCCGCATCCCGTCGGTCCCCACCAGCAAATCATTGTATTCCAGCTCCAGCCCACTCTTGCCCGCGACATCACCCGGCCGCAGTTTCCCGCCGTTCGCTTCGCTTGCTTCGATCTGCTTCTCGCTGACTTCCCCCACGTACCCGCTCGCGGCCGCCATGAATCCGCCTGGCAAATACCTCCGCCGCTGTACCATCAGCATTTCCAGTATGGGAATGTCCGCGCGATGCGACTCGATGAACGCCACATCCGCCGGCGTCGCTTCCGGCTTAATCACGATTGGCTGGAATTTCGGCAGCTTCTCAGTGTTCTCCAGCTGCTCCTTCACATCGTCCAGGGATAATCCCAGTCCGTCCGCAATTGCCGGCAAATTCTTATCCACTTCCGCCTGGTCGTCTCGCAAGAGCAGCACGCTGAAGGACGGGTAGTTGTCCACCAGTACCCGCCCGTCGCGGTCCAGCATCCGTCCACGCGGCGCAATGATGGGAATCGAGCGCACACGATTCCTCTCGGCCATCTGCAAGTATTTGTCGGAGTCAATGACCTGGAGTTTCCAGAAGCCCAGCAACAGCAACCCGATCATTCCCACGATCACGTAGGACGCGGCAGCCAGCCGTTCTTGCGGCAATCTGTTATCGTTGCGAAACCAGTACGACACGAAAGACCTGCGCGCGGGCTTCTCTTTTCTTCAGGACTGAGCGGTGCTCGCCCGCGCAATTTCTCGATTCTCTCTGCAGCGAATGCTTTCGAATTCTTCGTCCAACGGAGCTTATTTGCCGCCCCGCACTTCCCTCTGAAGCGCCCGAATCACCGCTCTTCTTCTGAAGCCGCCAACTTCGTGAAGCCTTCTCAAAAGTAGCACCTGGCCTCAGCACGCGCAACTCGTACCAAAGGACAGGTTGCCCCCGCTGCACGGGTCTAACCCCTTCATTTCCAGCTTAGTCTGTAACCTTGCTCACACCTTTTAAATCGATTTATCGAATGGAATTCTCTTCATTTTTTCTCTCATCTGTTCTGCCCCGGCATCTATACTAGTAGTGAGTCAATATTCACTGGAGGTCTGCGTGAGTCGTTTCTGGTCCCGTTCCTTCTTTCTGCGTTGGATGCTCCCCCTACTGGTCCTGGCAGGCTGCATGGCCGTCTCCCTTGGCGTCCTCCGTCTTCGCTCCGCTTCTCCCACCATCGATAAAACCTCCCTTCAATTTGCCACCGTCGAGTCGGGTTCCATGATTTGCCGCGTTGATGGCTTGGGCACTCTTGTCCCCGAGGATGTGCGCTGGCTCTCAGCCGGCACCGACGGCCACGTCGACCAGATCCTCTTGCGCGCCGGCGCTCACGTACGACCCGACACCGTTATTCTGGAACTCAGCAATCCCGATCTCGACCGCCAGATCATAGACTCTGAGCTGGCTATGAAAAAATCCGAAGCCGAGCTCGCCAACCTCCGCGTTCAGCTTCAAGCTCAGCTTCTCAATGAAGAGGCCTTGGAAGCGCAGCTTGAGTCCGATGCCACGCAGGCAAATCTCGAAGCCGAGCGTGACCAAGCCCTACTTAAGGCCCAGCTCGGCACCGTCATGAACGCGAAAATTTCCCGCGCCAAGGCAGACTCTCTCGCCACTCGCCTGAAGATCGAACGCGAAAGATTGGGCATATCCGCGGAAGCCCGCCAGGCTCAGTTGACCGCCAAACAGGCCGAAGTTTCGCAGATGCAAGCTCTCTACACCTTGCGCACCGAGCAGAAGGCAGCTCTCCTGGTTCGCGCTGGTATGAACGGCATCCTCGAGGAAGTCTCCATCGGCATCGGGCAGCAGGTCGGCCCAGGCACCATTCTTGCCCGTGTTGCCAATTCTGAACGTCTCATGGCCCGTATCCACGTCCCGGAAGCCCAGGCCAGCAGCATTGAAATCAATCAGCCTGCCTCTGTCATCCTGCAGGACCACGCCTATCCCTCCAAGGTCTTTCACATTGATCCCAATGTGCAGAACGGCACCGTCAGCATCGACCTGAAGTTTGTTGGTCCGCAACCCCGCGAAGCACGCACCGATCTCTCCGCTAGCGGTTCCATCGATGTTCAGAAAATTCCTCAGACCACTTTCGTCAAGTGGCCCCTGCAGACTCACGCTGGCGACCGGCTTTCCCTCTTCAAAGTGTCCGATGGTGGCACGCAAGCCACCCGCGTCCAAGTCATCCTCGGTAAATCTTCGGACGACTGCGTTCAGATTGCCCAGGGATTGCAGCCCGGCGACCGCATCATCGTCTCCGACATGTCCTCCTGGCATCGCTATCAGCATCTCCAATTGAAATAGCCCCGGGGCCGGTCACTGCTTGCTGAACTACCCAAAATTTGTCTTCCGAACGGGGTCCGCGAAGTGAGGAATCTCTCTTGGATCGGCCTCATGCACGCAGTTAATGGAATTGCGGCATACGATGTCTTTTGTATTTCCTTGTTTGCCTTACATCCTTTAAACTTTTTAATTCTCCATGCGGCCTCATTCCAATAAGCCTTTACGTCTCGCCCTCATCGGTATGTCCGGCTCAGGGAAATCCCATTGGGCAAAAAATCTCGCCGCCCTGGGCTGTCCCACCGTCTGCTGTGACGATCACATCGAAGCGCGTCTCGGTCCGCTTCTCTCCGCTGGCCACTACACCGGCATCAACGGCGTCGCGGCCTGGATGGGTTGGCCGGATAGTCCCACTTACCCCGAGCGCGAATCCCAGTACCTCACCGAGGAAATCGCCGTCCTCGACGAAGTCCTTTCGGGCCTCGAGCAAGATCCCACGCGCGACCTCGTTTTGGACACCAGCGGCAGCGTCATCGCCACCGGCAATCACACTCTCCACCGCCTCCGTCGCCAGTTGAACATCGTCTACCTCGCTGTCTCCCACGACGAAGTGCAGGTTCTCATCCAACGCTATCTCCAGGACCCCAAGCCCGTCCTTTGGCAGGGCGCGTTTCACCCCCGTCCCGGAGAAACGCCACAACAGACCGTCGTCCGCTGCTATCCTGTTCTCGTCGCCGCGCGCCGCCAGAGCTACGAAGCCCTCGCTCATCTCACGCTTCCTACTTTGCAATTGCGCGAAATATCTCCCCCGGGGACTTCCCATGATGCGGCCGTCGGTCAGGCCTTTTTGGATAAGGTCGGAGCGCTACTCGAAAGCAGTCGATGACCAACCACACCTCACCTGTAAAGCGCGCGAAGGATCTCAACATATGCTTCAAACCCAGATTGTCCGTGCGACGCCACCAACAACGGACGGCAACCAACGTCTGTCCTTGGCTCCAGTACTGACAACTGATAACTAATGATTGGTTCTTTTCTTACACCATGAGATACCGCAGCACAGCAGGCAAGGCGCCGCTCACCTCTTTGCGGGGCGCGGTCCTTCGCGGCCTGGCCCCTGATGGCGGCCTGTACATGCCCGCGGAAATCGCGCGCCACACCCCCGAAGAACTTGAGGAATTTCGTCGTCTGCCTTTCACCGAAGTCTGTTTCCGTCTGGTGCGCCCTTTCGCCACCCCCGATGTCCCGGAAGAGGTCCTCTGGCAAATCGTCGCCGAGGCTATCAATTTCCCCGTCAAGCTTGTCTCTCTATCCCCGGCGCTTCACATCCTCGAGCTCTTCCACGGTCCCACTCTCGCCTTCAAGGATTTTGGTGCTCGTTTTCTGGCTCGCCTCATGGGCTATTTCGTCCGCGGCGAATCGCGGCAACTCACCGTCCTCGTGGCCACCTCGGGTGACACCGGCAGCGCTGTCGCCCACGGATTTCTCGATGTCCCCGGTATCCGCGTCGTCATCCTCTATCCTTCCAAACGCATCAGCGAAGCTCAGGAAAAGCAGTTCACTACCCTCGGCCAGAACATCACCGCCCTGGAAATCTCCGGCAGCTTCGACGATTGTCAACGCCTCGTCAAACAGGCCTTCGCTGACGAGCAACTCAACCAGCGCGCTTTCCTCACTTCCGCCAATTCCATCAATGTCGGACGCCTCCTCCCGCAGATGTTCTATCACGTCGCTGCCTATCGCCAGTTACCCGTAGCTTCTATTCCGCTCATCGTCGCCGTTCCCAGCGGCAATTTCGGCAATCTCACCGCGGGCATTTTCGCCAAGCGCGTGGGCCTCCCGGTCGCGCGATTTATCGCTGCTACCAACGCCAACGACGTTGTTCCGCAGTACCTTCTCTCCGGCGAATATCGTCCTCGTCCGGCCCTCGCCACCTATTCGAACGCCATGGACGTCGGCAATCCCAATAATTTTCCGCGCCTGCTCGATCTGTGCCGCAATCGCATTGAGAATGTTCGCAAGGAAATTTGGGGCCACGGCGCCACCGACGAAGAAACTCTCCACGAAATGCACGCCGTATGGGACCGCTATCGCTACGTCTCCGATCCTCACACCGCCGTTGGCATCGATGCCTGGGAAGCCTATCGCAAGGAGCATCCCGAGCCTTCCCAAGGCCTCGTCCTAGCCACCGCCCATCCCGCCAAATTTGCCGACGTCGTCCAAAAAGCCATCGGCCAAGCTCCACCACTCCCCGAACGCCTCGCCCGCTACCTTCACCAACCCAAACTTTCTGTCCCCATGTCCACCGACTACTCCGCCTTCAAGCAATTCCTCCTCAGTCACTAACCAAGCTCCGCCATTCCGAAAGAAGTCCAGGGAATGAGGAATCTCTCCCGATTTTCCCGCTGGAATGCAGGGATGTGTCTTTGCGACTGCAAGCAACCCAGCTTGTTCATCCGCACGGATTTGGATTTGAAAACGAAGGGAAGGCAAGACTTACGACGACCGCCGCAACCGGTCCAGCACCAAGAACAGCGCCGTACCCAACAACGCATTCACCGCCGCGGCAATAGCCAAATGTACGTTTATCCACGCCTCCGGCTGCGCCAGCAGCAGGCGTCGCACCACCACCAGAATCCCCTGGTGCACCACAAAAAAACTAAAGATCAACGAAAACCGCGCCGCGGGATGCTCCGTATCCAGTCGCGCGCCGATCGACGACGCCAAATACCCGATCACCGTCTTCGCGATTCCATAAAATCCCAGCGGCACCGTTGGTCCGCTCAGGGCGTCCTGCGCCAGCCCAATTACCATTCCTAACAGCAATCCCGTTGACGGATTTCTCCGGCTCAATCCAAAGTAAATCGTCACCAGTAACGGCAGCTCCAGTATGCTCAGCTTCGGAAAATAGACCGGCCCCGTGGCCTGCAACACCAGCGCCGCCGCGGCCACCAACACGACCGCGCCGGGATAAAACTTGTGCACCTCGATGTGCGTTTCGGCATTGCGCAGCTCAAACGTATCGATCATGGCTTCTCCGCTGCCGCCGCTGGCGCTGGCGACGCCGGCCCCGCACTTTGTGTGTTCTGTGCCTCGCTCTTGAACTCCACCGGTTCCTGCGTCAATAACACGATTACCGTTTCCAGCCGGTCCAGTTTTGCCGCTGGCTGCACGCGAATCTGCTTGAACGTGTTTCCCGGCTTCGTTTCCATCACAGTTCCAATCGGGACGTCGCGCGGAAATATCTTGTCCATTCCGCTGGTTACGATTTTTTCTCCAACGGCGACATTGTCTTCATTGGCGACATATTTCAGCTGTAGCATCGGTTCGCCGGTCCCGCCGACTGCTCCTTGCGTCCGCGAATCCACCAACATCGCGCCCGCTCCGCCGTCCTTATCCGTTAGCAGCAAAACCTGCGCGGTGCTCCCGTACACTTCGATGACTTTTCCCACGGCTCCATCCGGTGTGATCACCGCCATGTTTCGCCGGATCCCGTCCCGCTCTCCTCGGTCGATCTCAATCGTCCTGCTGGCCGTCCCCGCACTCGCCGCAATCACACGCCCGCCCACCATCGGCACCCGCTCGTGCGCCTGTTTGAAACCCAGGATCGCCCCCAGCCTGTCAGCCTCCGCCGCTCGGCCTTGCAATTGCGTTATCGTCAGCTTCAGCGCGTCGTTCTCGATCCTCAGCGCCTCATTTTCGCGCTCAGTCGTCCGCAGCGCGAAGTAGTGCGTCCACACTCCCCGCACTCTTCCGTATCCCCACGCCCCGCTCCGTTCAAATGGATAAGCCGCGGAGATCGCCCATACGCGAATCAGTCGCCCACGGGAGTCCCGCTTGATCTGCACCGCCAGCATCAGCAGTTGTGCCAGCAGCACGCCGGCCAGCAACGTGAGCGACTTGTGTTTGGATGGAATCGTTACCAAGCCAATGATCCTGTAGCTCACCCCTTTGAGGGGTAAGGCAGTTCTCAAACTCCACCAGCGCATCCCGAAAGGTGTCCCTCGAATCTGGGTTTCGAGAGCCTCCGCTTCGATCGGAAACCATCTTCAACCGAACTCCCTTCCTAACTTCACTCTGGAAAGTCCGGTTCAAAACCTAAAACTGCGCACTGACTACGGAAAACTGCTTCAGTCGATGCACACCTGCCGCAGTAATTTGAAGTCGCTGAGCATCTTCCCCGTCCCCAGCACCACCGACGCCAGCGGATCGTCCGCAATGGATACCGGCAAGCCCGTCTCTTCCCGGATCCGCTTGTCCAGATTCTTCAGTAGCGCCCCTCCGCCCGTGAGCACGATCCCGCGGTCGCTGATGTCCGCCGAAAGTTCCGGCGGCGTACGTTCCAGTGCCACACGCACCGCATTCAAAATCGTGGCCACGCATTCGCTCAGCGCCTCACGAATCTCGCTGTCGTCGATCGTTACCGTGCGCGGCACGCCTTCAATCAAATTCCGGCCTTTGACTTCAATCGTCAGCGGCTTCTCCAGCGGGTACGCCGACCCAATCTCCATCTTGATCTGTTCCGCGGTGCGTTCTCCCACCAACAGGTTGTACTTCCTCTTCAGGTACTGCATCACCGCTTCGTCCATCTCGTTGCCGGCTACCCGCACCGACCTCGAGTACACGATTCCGCTCATCGAAATCACCGCGATGTCCGTTGTGCCTCCCCCGATGTCTACCACCATGTTTCCGCTCGGCTCTTCAATCGGCAGTCCTGCGCCAATCGCCGCCGCCATGGCCTGCTCGACCAGGTACACTTCGCTGGCTCGCGCCCGGTACGCCGAATCTTGCACCGCCCGCTTTTCGACCGGCGTAATCTCGCTCGGCACTCCAATCACGATTCGCGGATGCACCAGCACTCGCCGGTTGTGCGCCTTCTGGATGAAATACGTCAGCATCTTCTCGGTGACCTTGAAGTCCGCGATCACCCCGTCTTTCATCGGCTTGATGGCCACCACGTTTCCCGGTGTGCGTCCCAGCATGTCTTTCGCTTCGCGCCCCACCGCCACCACTTCGCCGCTCGCCTTGTTGATCGCCACGATCGATGGTTCGTTCACCACGATCCCTTTGCCGTGCGAGAACACCAGCGTGTTTGCTGTTCCCAAATCGATCGCCAGGTCGGACGAAAACAAACTGAACACCGACCTCAGGTTGTATCCATTCTTATTCATTACTGCTTTCCCCCTGCGGAGAGGGTCCTGCCCGGTAGGATCTCCGCGTTCGCCTACCACCACCCCGACTTACCATTGTCGCTGGATTCGGTGGCGCACGCAAAATCGCAACCTGCTCTTCCCCAAATCTACCTCGGCACAACGATGGAAACTTTTTGTGTTGCCGTTCCTCCGCGGCGGTTTGATCCGATTACCACCAGCGTGTGCTCCCCCGGCTCCAGAGGCTCGGTGAAATGCCGGAATGTCCCGTCCTGCGAAATATTCGCCACAGGTTGGCCATTGATGATCAAGGCGGCCCCCGGTTCCGTCTTGCCAATCAATTCCGCCACGCGCCCGTGCATCTGCGTGCTCTCGATCTCCAGCAGCATGTTCTGCGTCTTGCCTTGGGCGACCAGCGAAAATTTAAACGTCTCGCTGAATTCGCTGGTCTCCTTCTTTGCGTCTGTGGCCGTCACGTTCCAGAAATAATCCCCTGCTTCCAGCCCGGATACTTCCACGCTCGTCCCGCTCACAATCACCTGCTTCACCATCTTGGTGAACATTGTTGTCGGGCTGACCCTCAGCGTATAGCTCACCGCCTCATCCACCGGCTGCCACTCAAACCGGATCAACGCCGTCTTCGGATTTTCGGATATGACCGGAGCCAGGTTCAGCGGAGCAACCAGCCCTGGCGGCGCCAGCACGTCCGACTTCTGCGTCGCTCCGCCCGTCGGGAAGCTCGCCTTTTCCCACTGCGTCAACTCAATCGTTTCGTTCCCGCGGTGCACTTCCGCACCGCCATTTGCCACCACGATCTCATGCTCATTTTTGTTGGGATCGTTTTTGACCGTCGCGCGGCTGTTCTGCTTCATAAACGCCGTGGCATCTTCCACGCTCACTGCTGCCTGCGCATCCCTCAGCGTCCATGTTGGCGTCGCCAGGTCCACCGCGCCCACATTAATGCGTACCGCCGTGTTCGAGTGATCCCGCGTCACCGTATTCTCTTCCACGGTAATCAACGTATCCTTATTTACTGTGTACTCGGTGCCGTCCGCGAATGTCACGCGCGCTGCGCCATCCGACCCCGTTTGGATCAAATCTCCTTTGTCGAGCGTGGTGTGGTAATCCGCATCCACCCAGGTCACGGAGTTCACTTTCTTCACCTGCACTCTTCCATCCAGGTTTACGAATTTCGCCTGCGTCTGCGCGCTCGTCAGCGCTTCGGTCTCCTGATTTCCCAGGGCGTCATTCAGCTTCTTTGTCGCGATTTGCGTCCAATCCGGAACGGTCGCGTACATTCCCGCGATGATGATCACGATCACCAGCACGACCAGCAGCGCCACCGTCTTGTACGTCACGGTGTGCCAATACACTTCTACGTGTCTTACCTTCGGTACCTGTTGCGGTGCCGGGGGGGCCGTTGGGCGACGAGGCTCGGTCGGTGTCTGTGTGCTCACAGTGGTACGCGCTGCGGATGCTCCAATTTCGCAATTTAGCACACCCTGTTGCACCTGCACGGATTCCCCAACCTGCGTTGGTCAATCTACAAATAGCGTTCTCGCCCCTTTCCCCCACTGTCCTTCCGGCCAGCTCTTCCCACCCTTCATGGCACGGCCATTGCTCCTGGAGCATGCCTTCTGCAGCGAGGTAGATCCGTTCACGGTCCTCTCTGGAAAAATCTTTCCTTATCAAACTCCGGCGACACCGCCACGTCGAAAAATCCCACCATCATCTCGTCGGAGGTCTGCTCTCCCCACCGCACTGCCTGATCCGGGTCCGGATTGTGCCTATTCCCCCGCGAATTATCGAACCACGCCACCGCCTGCAATTTCGTCCCGGCCTTCAACGCCAGTGGCTCTGCCAGCCGGTAACTCATCTGCCAATGAAAGTGATAATTCACGCGCAGCAGTGGCTCAATGCTCCCATCCTTCTCCACGATGTTGTACTCGAACCGCTTCCCCCGTAGGTGCATGTGCGGAAAAAAGCTCAGCAGCAGCGCGTCATTCGGCAACGTCCCCCACGCTTCCACCCGGTAATCCGGCACTCTAGGGGGAATCACGAAATGGTCGTTCGTCAGTTGCAGCGTCAACACCCGCTTTTTCGGTGCCTCTTTCGCAAAACGCAGCCCGATCCGTGTCACATCCGTTCCTGCTTTTCCATTTGCCGTGTAGTGCATCTGGAAAACCAGGTCGGCCCCAGCAGGTATGTATTTCGCCATTCCCTCTGGCCAGTTGTCGGGAGTGCTCCCCGGTGCGTACACCAGCAAAATATCGCTGTCCGTCCACATCGCATCCCTACGGTCTTCCTCGCTCGTTAGCATCGCAGCCGTGAACGGTTTCCTCACCGGCGCGTGCCGCAGCCAATGCGATCCGGCTGGCCGCACGTACACCACCGCGTGGTGCACGTTCTCCGGCATCCCCGGTAAAATCTCCGAACCCTGCACCCATCGCCCTTCTTTAAAATTCGTTGGCACGATCTCGTACGTGTAATCCACTTCTCCGTCGGCCGGAATCTCCACTCCTTCCGTCATCTTCACCGTCAAATACGGCTGCGCCATCGTCCATCTTCCAGACCATTTCCGCTCCGGCGGTGCATCCACGGTATTTCCTGCCGGCGCGTTCGCCTCCGTCCACGCTGCCAGCACCGCGATCTGCTGGTCATTCAACGAAAGATCATTCGAGAAGTTTCCAATCCCTCGTTCCGCGAACCACGGCGGCATCGTCCGTTTCTGCGTGGCCTGCCGAATCGCTCCCGCATACCGCTGCGTCTCCTCATACGTTTCAAATGCCATCGGTGCAATCCCGCCCGCCCGGTGGCACACCTGGCAGTGTCCCTGCAATATCGGCAACACGTCGCGATAAAACGTAGCCGGCGGTTCCTTCGCTTTATTTTGGGAATTAGTAGCGTGAAGTGTGAACACTGCCCCGAGCAGAAGGCCGATCCCTCCCGCCCAACTCAGCCTTCTGTTCATTGAATCGCCTGAACCTTTATTTTTGCCCTACCCTTTGCGTCTTTTGCAAAGGGTAGGGCTTCTGTTTTCTTCTCTTCGACTCTTGAACGCTTAGATTCTTTTTCTCTTACTTTCTTCCACGCTTTCGCTTTTCCTCTACATCCTCGACGTCCTCTATCTCCTCCCTGTCCTTCCTCACGCCCCCGCTGCCGTCGCCTTCAACAAAATATCCAAATCCTCCGGATGTATCGCGCACAGCGATGCTTCTTCCTTCTCAATATCTCCACTCCTCACCAGCGTCACCAGCGATTCTTCGAGCGTGAACGACCCCTTCTTTTTCGTCAGCGGTATTTCCTGATGCAGATGCTGCAAATTGTTCTTACGAATATGATGCCGCGCTCCGTACCCCACCATCAGCAATTCCGCGGCTGGCAACCGCCCGCCATGTTTGCTCGGCAGCAAGATCTGCGTCAGCACCGCCGCCAGCGCCATCGCCAATTCCTGCCGTATCGAGTTCTGCCGCTCCACCGGAAACGAATCCGCAATCCTCCCCACCGTCGAAGCCACGTCCGTCGTATGGAGCGTCGAGAGCACCAGATGCCCTGTCTCCGCCGCCGCAACCGCGATGCGCATCGTCTCCGGATCGCGTATCTCGCCTACAACAATCACGTCTGGCGCCTGTCGCAGCGCCGCGCGCAACGCCGTGGGAAAATCCGGCGCATCCGTCCCAATCTCCACTTGTTCAATCACGCTTCGGATATGTGTGTGCTCGTACTCAATGGGATCCTCGATGGTCACAATGTGCCGCGCTTCCCGCGCGTTAATCTCGTGAATCAACGCCGAAAGCGTCGTGGATTTGCCCGATCCCGCAGGTCCCCCGATGAGCACCAGCCCGCGCGGCAGATGCGCCAGGTTGGCCACCGCTGCAGGCAAATGCAGTTCCTGCAGTCCCGGCACGCGCGCGGGCAACGCCCGTATCGCCGCAGCCGCGTGGCCCCGTTCGCGATGCAAATTGATCCGGAATCGCCCGACTCCCTCAATGCGATACGACGCGTCGGCAATCGACTCTTCCCGGTACAGCCGCCTCGCGTGCCGCGAGAGCGCCGGCACTACCGCCACCTCAATCTCCGCTCCATCCAGTATGTTCGCGTCGATCTTCCGCACTTCCCCCTGCACGCGCATGCACGGCGGCGCATCCTCCACCAGCAGTAAATCGCTTCCGCCTTTTCCCACCAGCGTCGTCAGCCACTGGTCCAGTCGCGCCGTCGCCGCCACGTCCGCAGGTTCCGACCCACGCCCCTCATTCAGTTCCCGCACCAGCCGGTTCAATTCTCCCGATTCATCCATACCCGCGTCGCCACCTTGACCTTGGATCTCAATTCCGCTTCTTCCTTAACTTTCCCAATCTCCTTCACTTCGTTCCCTTACGCGCTGCCCGTCTGCTTCTTCATCTTCCCCCGCAATTCCAAATTGGTCATCAGCCGGTGCAAATAATTCGCGTGTACTCCCAGCACCTTCGCCGCTTCCGTCATATTTCCCCCAGCCCGCTCCAGCGCACTCAATATCATCTGCTTTTTCAAGTTGCGAATCGCCTCATGATATTTCGCCGGTCCGCACGCTGCGCTACCCGCCGCACTCTCCTGCAAACTCTCTGGTAAATCTTCCGCCAAGATCTTCTCGGAGCTCCCAATTACCACCGCCCGCTCCATGGCATTCTCTAATTCGCGGATATTTCCGGGCCAATCGTATTGTCTCAAACACGCCAATGCCTCTGCGCTGATTCCCGACACGTTCCGATTGCACTTCTTCGCATAGCGCGCCGCAAAATACTCGGCAAGTTCGGGAACGTCTTCAGGCCTTTCGCGTAGCGCCGGAAGCGTCAGCGAAATCACATTCAACCGGTGGTACAGGTCGGCTCTGAATCTTTCTTCGCGCACCTCTTTCTGCAAATCTTTATTAGTCGCCGCCAGAAACCGCACATCGATCTTAATCGGCTTTGTCCCTCCAACCCGCACAAACTCCCGCTCCTGCAGCACGCGCAACAGCTTAGCCTGCAAGATGGGCGAGAGCTCCCCAATCTCATCCAAGAAAATTGTTCCGCCTTCCGCCACTTCCAAATATCCCTTCTTCAGGCTCACAGCGCTGGTAAACGCCCCTTTCTCGTGTCCGAACAGCTCGCTTTCCAGCAGCGTCTCGGTCAACGCAGCGCAGTTCAATCCCACAAACGCCTGGTCTTTTCTCCCGCTGTTCTTGTGAATTGCCCGGGCTGCCAGTTCCTTCCCCGTGCCGCTTTCGCCGTAAATCAACACGGTGGAATCGCTGGCCGCCACCCGTTCCACAAACGCATACACCTCGCGCATTCGCGCGCTTCGTCCCACCATGTCGTGCGTCAAGCTCACTTCGGCCCGCAGTCGTTGATTTTCGGTGTTCAGCCGTTCGAACTGCCGCGCGTTCTCAATCCCAATTACTCCCAGACCGGCAATCGCCGCCAGCAACTTCAGGTCATCCGTCGTGAGCCCTATCGACGTGCCACTCGACTCCAAATAAATGATGCCCGTCACTCTTTCCTTGGAGACCATCGGTACGCAAAGAAACCCTCCTCGTCGCTTCTCCTCTCCCTGTCCTCCACGATCCCACAGCGGTACTCTTTGCTCGATCACTCGGCGCACGACTGCTTGGTTCACATGTACCGGATGATCTGGCCCCGCGATGCGGTCCCACGCGACTTGCGCTCGCAATTCGCGAGAATCCTCCTCCAAAAGCAAAATCGCCCCTCGTTCCGCGGGAATGACATCGAAAATCATCCCTAGCAGCTGCCACGGCAGCGATTCTTCGTCGCGCAGCGAACCGATCGCCCGACTGATGCGCAACAACGCTTTCAAATTTCGTCCCATTCGCTCCGTCGCCGGCAGAGCTGCCAATGCTTCCGGCGCCAGGTTCACCAGTTCTTCCGGGTGCAGCTCAACCGCCTGCGCGTTCGGTGCCTCCTCTTCATCCATCTGCAGTTCATTGATCGCCGAACGAACCGGCGACTCCGCCTGAAACAAAAACAGTGAATTTCCAACCGCAACTTCGTCTCCCCCCTTCAATTCACGCTGCTTCACGGGAATGCCATTCACAAAAGTTCCTGCGTGACTTTCCAGGTCGCTCAAAACGTATCGCCCGTTCTGCTCCGCAATGGTGCAGTGGTGCGCCGAGACCCAGGGGTCTTCCAGACGGATGGTATTGTCCTCGTCCCTCCCCAAAGCAAGCTCGCCCCGGATTGGGTATTCGCTCTTTCTCAGTGGACCGTTGATAGCTACAAGTTTCGATTGCACAGTCTGCTCAATCTCCCCAGCATTCGCCCGCGATCGCCGCTTACCAAGGGCGTCATTCTAGCTCCATCGCACGACCGTCGCTACTCTGTTCGCCTATCCATTCGGATAGATTACCTATCCAAGTGGCGACCCTGCCGCCAGCCTGTTTCTTGTCCTTCCCCTACTCCCCGTAAGTTTATATGGTTCTATATCTTGCAAAGTCGGGCCGCCCGACTCCTCCACACGGCCGCTGTTTTTCGCAACCTCTCCCGCTCCCAGGATAGACTCCCGGTTTTTGTGGTTCGCTCCGTCAACAAATCCATCTCTCTTCCTCTTTCAACAAATCACTTGCTCTCAATCGCATAAAGCCAATCACGGTGCTCTGCCTTCTTCACCCCTCCTTTGGCATCTCGCCTGCTCCTTCTATCGGCGTTGCAGAGATTACAAAGAAACAAAAAGAGGTGGCCAATGAAAATTCAAAACATTTTTCGGATGCAGGCGATCGTGATCGGGCTCGGAGCAGCCGTTCTGCTATTTCCCAATTCCGCTTCTGCTCAGGAAATCGTCAACACCGAGTTCGCCGACGGTCCGAACGTCACCTCTTTTGCCCAGCCCACCACGGCTGCAGTCTCCCCTGCTTCCACTCCGGCTGCCGCAGTTTCGAATGAAGCGAGCCAGGCCGTCGCCGTCTCCACTCCTGTCCTCACCAACGAAGCCATGATCTCCTTTGAGAATTCAACCGAACGTTGGCTGATGGCCTCCTCGATCCTTGGCCTCGCTCTCCTCGCCCTCTATGGGCTAACTGAAATTCGCCGTTCTGACAGGAATTTCCCAGAGGGCCCCAGCTCTCCATCCCAGCGCCGAGCTGCTCTTTCCTGAGCTTCCGCCCGGCTAACGCCAGCAAGCTCCGGGAGTCAGCCCGCCAACGGCTCTCCCGGAGCTTTCGTGTTTCTAGCCTCTCGCTGCGCGCCAAACATTAGCAATGCATGAGAATTGCCCGTGCCAATCACAGGCGCAGGTGTCATGGCGCACTGACACTACTTCTCTAACGGATATGCTTGCGTGTTTTGGAACCCGAAACTGCGATTCGTTTTCCTACGTTTCTGCAACGCACATCCGCACCAGGAGAAAGGCCGACATGAAATTTGCGATCGCGGCTGTATTGTCACTTTCATTTGCTATACCGGCACTCTGCAATACCCACAAGGACACCTATCCGGTTCCTTGCAGCGAGCTGTGGGCCGCGGTCAAGGACACCCTCAGGAATTCGGGGAACTACGGTATCGTGTCCACCGACGAAGCTGGCATGACCGCCTCCTACACGGTTGGCAATACCCTCCGCCAGCGCGCCAATTCTGTGGTCTTAAATTCCCACTACCGTAATCCCCAAGGCTTTTTTTCCAAAGGATCCACGATATTTGCACCTAACGACTTCAGTTCCTGATACGTTGCATCAATATCTTCAGCGAACACCCAGTGCACGGCTGGTTCGAACGGCTGCTTCCGCTTTCGGAAGAAGATCGCCACATGACCGCGTGACACGGCCCCAATCTCTTTGCCTGGGTAGAGCCATTCAATCGCAAAGCCGAGTGCATCTCTGTAATGCTGTTGTGCGCGTTCGACATCCTCGACCGGCAACTCCGGCACCGGCCGGCCAATCGAGGTCATCTTCTGTTTTGCGCCCACCAAGCTCTCCTTTGCTCTCCTTATCTGCAACGAGAGCCTCCGCGTGTAAAACGTAGGATACTACTGACGAACCATTCCGTTTGGGTCTTTCACCTCCAATACCATATAATCTTAAGTTTGCTCACCTACTCAGGAGATATCTGGAATGGCTGGAGCCTTTGATAACCAGAAGACCGGCGTCCGTATCCTCTTC
The DNA here is from genome assembly GCA_963709675.1 of Candidatus Acidiferrales bacterium. Taxonomy (GTDB): domain Bacteria; phylum Acidobacteriota; class Terriglobia; order Acidiferrales; family UBA7541; genus Acidiferrum. The sequence continues at coordinate 122,370 of CAVPWW010000004.1, read as the reverse complement.
GGCGTCATTATCGGCATGCTCGCGCTCAGCATGCTCCTCTATCTTGTCCCCCAGGGACCAGACAGTTCGCAAGCTCCCGGCGATGTCGTCGCCAAGGTTGGCGATCAGTCCATCACCTTATCGGACATCAATCAGCGCCTAAGTGAAATTCGCCAGAACAATCCCATCCCCCACCAGCTCGAAGGTCTCTACGCTAATCAGATTCTCAAGCAGCTTGTCTTTCAGAAAGAAGTTGAATACGAAGCCAAGCGCCTCGGTATCTCGGTCAGCGACCAGGAGCGCGCCGATCGTATCCGCCAGATTCTCCCCACCGCTTTTAACGGCGATACTTTCGTTGGCAATGAAGCCTACTCCCAACAAGTTCTACAGCGCTTCCAGATGACCGTCCCGGCCTTCGAAGAGCTTATCCGCTCCAGCATGATCGAGGAGAAATTTCACAAGCTGCTTACCGATGGCGTCAGCGTCAGCCCTGCGGAAATCCAGGATGAGTTCCGCTACGAAAACGAAAAGATCAAACTCGACTACGCCGCCGCCAATCCGGAAACACTCGCCGACAAAATCAATCCCGACGAAACCGAAATCAAGGCCTATTACGAGCAGAACAAGACCAAATTCCAGATCCCCGAAAAACGCGTCGTCCGTTACGGCCTTCTCGATTTAAACCAGCTCCGCCAAAACACCTCGGTCACCGACGACGAGCTCAAGGCCATCTACCAGCAGAATATCCAACAATACGAAGTTCCCGATCGCGTCCATGCCGAGCATATTTTGCTGACCACCGTGGGCAAAACCGATGCCGAGGTCGCCGAAATCAAGAAGCAGGCCGAGGACATCCTTGCCCAGGCCCGCAAGAAGGGCTCCAACTTTGAGGATCTCGCCAAAAAGTACTCCGAGGATCCCGGCTCCAAGGCCAAGGGTGGCGACCTCGGCTGGCTCGTTCACGGCCAGACTGTCCCGGAATTTGATAAGGCCGTTTTCAGTACTCCTAAAGGTGAAATTTCGGATCTGGTCCGCACTCAGTACGGCTTCCACATCATCAAGGTCCTCGAGAAAGAGAACGCCCACACCAAGCCCTTTGACGAAGTGAAGGATTCCATCCGCACCCCTTATCTCCTTCAGAAGGTTGATCAGCAATCCGGTGTGATCGCCGACCAGATGTCCAGTCAGATCCGCCAATCCAACAAGACCACTCTCGACGACCTCGCCCAGAAGTTCCATCTCACTGTCGCCGAAACTCGTCCTCTCGCTCCCAACGACCCTGTCCTCGAACTTGGCAACTCTCAGGACGTCAAAGACGAGATCATCCGCCTGCGTACCAACGAGCTCAGCCTCCCCCTCCGCACCGACCGAGGCTACGTCGTCCTTTCCCTCAAGCAGTCCTTGCCGGCTCACCCGGGTTCCCTCGAAGAGGTTCGCGACAAGATCATTTCCGAGCTCCGCCTCGCCAAGTCCGAACAGTTGGCTCAGTCTAAGGTCGACGACCTCGTCAAGCGCGTCAAAGCTGGCGAAAAATTTGATCTCGCTGCAAAAGCTCTTGGCCTCGAGCCCAAACTGTCGGAATTGATTGCCCGCAGTGGCAGCATTCCCGGTCTAGGCAATGCCAAGCTCTTGATTTCAGCGTTCTCTCTCAAAACCGGCGACGTCGGCGCCCCCGTTCACATGGGTGCTTCCTGGGTTGCCTATCAAATTGCAGACAAGGTCAATCCGAACCCTGCCGATTTTGAAGCTCAGAAGGCGAAAATTACGGACACCCTCCTGCAGTCCAAGCGAAATATGGCCTTTGACGCTTTCCGCATTGCCCTCGAGGACCGCCTGAAGCAGGAAGGCAAGCTCAAGCTGATGCCGGAAAAGCTACGCAATTTCGGTGACTTCGGAACACCTAATTCTTAGAAAATACAGCACTTATAATTTAACAGTCACACACTTGCCCTACCCTTCGCGAACCGCTAGCCTGTTTCCGTCTGGTTTGGGCCTTCTCGAAAGGTAGTCCTTAATGGACTCCTCTCCTCTATGGGAGTACTTTCGGGTTGTTCGCCTCTTCCAGTCCACTCATTTTCTTAATTGGGGATCGATCATGGCCAAATCCTCGCCAACGCGCACCAACCATATGCGCAACGACTACCGTTGCAGCATCGAGTTGAATCAGACCGGCAAATATTGTGTCCGCATCCGGGTTCAATATCCTCGTCATGGCTGGACCCTCGGCGTTTTCTTTCTCGCCTCCTCCTTTGATCGCTCCATGAAAAAACTGGAGGAATCCTTTCGTTTTCTCCAGCGCAACGAAGAAAAGCTCTGGTTCTGGGGCATTGACCGCGCCGAAGACATCGCCTTTTCCGCCGAATTCCTCAAGGAAGCCGGTCTTATCCTTGACCGCCGCATCGAGTTCCCCCGTAAAGCTTCCAATCTCTCTCTGGAGCCCGAACGCGATGTTCCCGCCTTCGTCCTCGGCCCCGTCCGTCGCGGCCTCGCCGAATCCGTCGAGTACGGCCGCGTCCGCCTCGCCGCGGACTAATCTCTGGAGTGGGGCAGCTTACTGCCACCTAGCCGGTCTCCGTCATCTCCCTAACTCCTTTCCCCTCATCCCCCCTCCTCCGATTCTTTCTTGACAACCCTCCCTTTCTCTTTCATCATTCGCCCAATCTCTTGGAAGAAGTCCCGCGAGACGTCGATTCTCGCCTTCTGCTCTCCGCCCGAAAGCACGTTGCTTACGTGTCCCAGCAAGATGGCCTGAACACCTCCGGGCGAAAGGATCTCTCGAACATGATCAGCTCTCGCAAGCCCATTTTTCTTGCTCTAGTCGCAGCCCTGTTGCTTCTCGCCGGCAGCATTTCCCTACGAGCCGCTTCCAAGCCTCAGGACGCTCAGTCGACTGACCAGAGCGATACCACCGCGAAAGCCAAAAAGAAGAAGACCACCACGGACGACACTTCGACCGATGCCACTACCAAGAAGTCGTCCAAGTCGAAGAAGGCCGCTTCCGATTCTTCCACTCCGGCCACCGGCGACAGTTCTGCTTCTACGACCAAGAAGTCGTCCAAGTCCAAGAAGGCCGACACTGCCGCGGATTCTTCTACCGCCGCCGCGGGTGACACTTCGGCTTCGACTACGAAGAAATCCTCCAAGTCCAAGAAGGCCGACGCCACTGCGGATTCTTCCGCAGCCACAGGCGACACTTCCGCTTCCACCACCAAGAAATCCTCCAAATCCAAGAAATCCACTCCCGCCGCGGACGCCTCTGCTCCTGCAGCTTCCACCACTACTTCCACTCCCGCGGCGAAATCGACGGCTCCTGCCTCCAGTGCACCCGCAACCCCAGCGAAGACCGCAACTCCGGCTGCGAGCACCGCTCCGGCCGCCGCGGCGACTGCTCCCTCAACTCCGGCCAAAGCAGCTCCTGCCCAGCAGACTCCGCCCGCCAACAGCGCAGGCATGGTCTGGGTCAACACCGATTCCGGCGTTTATCACAAGCCCGGGACTCGCTACTACGGGAAGACCAAGCAGGGCAAATACATGACCGAGGCCGATGCCATCAAGGCCGGCTATCGCGCCTCGGAAAAGAATTAACTTTTACCCAGCCCGACTTTGCACGGCCAATTAATCTAAGGAGAACACTGCATGAAGAGAAATTCGTTCCGCATGTTGCTTGTCGCTCTCGTCTTTATTCTCGGCGTCAGCGTTGCTGTTTCTCATCCCCAAACCAGCACCACCGGCAAGCAGGCTGCCTCCGCCGCTTCCACGAGTCTGTTGGACATCAACAGCGCCACCAAGGAGCAACTCGATGCGCTACCCGGCATCGGCGCCGCCTATTCCCAGAAAATCATTGACGGCCGCCCGTACGCCAAGAAGACCGATCTGGTGAAGAAGAAGGTCATTCCCCAGGCCACCTATAACAAGATCAAGGATCTGATCATCGCCAAACAGGGTTAACGCGTTTCCGTTTCACGGAGCGGTCGCCTAATCTCGGCCGCTCCTTCTATTTCCTTTCAGGGGGACTCTATGGGACTTATGGATGAAGTTCTTGCTATGGCAGGTAGCACTGGTGCGCAGCAAGCTCAGCACACTACGGCTCTCACTGCGATTATGACTTACATCAACAGCCCGCAAGTCGGCGGCATCGCCGGATTGCAGACCATGTTCCAGCAAGGTGGCCTCGGCCACATCGTCAGTTCCTGGGTTGGCTCCGGCCAGAACTTGCCTGTCTCCGCCGAACAGCTCCAGAACGTCCTCCACAACGGCGCGTTGCAAGAAGCCGCGCAGAAGGCCGGCATGGATCCTTCTCAGCTCACCGGCATGATGAGCACCCTCCTGCCGCACCTGATCAACCATCTGACGCCCAACGGCCAAGTTCCAGACGCCGGCGGCCTCCAGCAAATGCTGAAAAGCCTAGTTGCAGGCCATTCGTCCTAACCCGCCGAACTCTTTGGTTGTTGTTGCCACAGATCGCGAAACCGGGGGCGCACGCCCCCTTACCCCCGCACGATCACTTCGCCCCGCCCCACCAACTGCTCGTTCAGCCACAGTCTGTACTTATAACTTCCCGCTTTTGTATTCGGTGTTACCGGCCCGCTCAGCAACCTCATCCCCGCGGGCGCCTGAAAAATATTCGACCCAAACGGACACCGGTTCGCATCAAACTCCACCTTCAAATTTCCCGCGTCGGAAATCCAGCTCACCTGGTCCCCAGGATCCAGCACCACCGCCTGCGGGATCAATCCCACCAATACTGGTCGTTCCGCCATTCTTCCTCGCTTTTTCTTTAGTAGGCCGGGGCTTCAGCGCCGGTGAAGTCTTGCCAAATCCAATCGGCTTTAGCCCCTGAAGAAGCGTGCTCCTGCCTCGCACGATAGCACATCCCCCTCGTTCCTCCTATAACTCCCTCTTATAGGAATCCCACTCCTCATATCACTTGACGGGTACTGGGACGCCCCTTACACTTGCAGGAGTGGTCCGTTGCGCTGAGCACGCTCGACTCTTGCGCGCAGCCACCCGAGCTTCACCATCTTCGCGCAGGAGTTTTTCCCCGATGGCTTCGGCTTCTATCGCACGGCCCCTGGCTATCCCTTTGCCCAACGGGGCCCACTTACAGCTCGTTTCCTGCATCCCTTTTCTTCTCATTCATCTCGCTGGCCTTAGCGTCTTCTTCATCCCGTTCAAGTGGTATTACCCGCTCGTCTGTTTCCTCGCCTATGAAGTCCGCATGTTTTTCGTCACCGCCGGCTACCACCGCTATTTCTCTCACCGCTCGTTCAAGACCAGCCGCTGGTTCCAGTTCGTCATTGCCTGGATGGCCATGTCCTCCTCGCAAAAGGGTATTCTCTGGTGGGCCGCTCATCATCGCCACCACCACCGCTTTTCCGATCAGGAAGACGATCTCCACTCTCCCACGCTTTTCGGTTTCTGGTGGTCCCATGTCGGCTGGATCCTCTCCGATAAGTACAACGAAACCCGCTTCGACTACATCGGCGATTTCGCCAAATTTCCCGAGCTTTGCTGGCTCAACAAGTATTACCTTGTTCCTCCGGCCACTCTCGCCGTCGTCATGTACCTCTTCGGTGGTTTTCCCCTGCTGGCCTGGGGTTTCTTCCTGAGCACCGCTCTTCTCTGGCACGGCACCTTCACGATCAATTCGCTCTCGCACATCTTCGGCAATCGCCGTTTCCCCACCACGGACACCAGCAAGAATAATTGGCTCCTCGCCCTGGTCACTCTCGGTGAAGGTTGGCACAACAATCACCACTACTACATGGCCAGCGCCCGTCAAGGTTTCTACTGGTGGGAAGTCGACATCACTTACTACACGCTAAAAGTTCTCTCCTGGTTCCGCCTCGTCAAAGAACTCCGCCGCGTCCCCGCCCACATCCTCGCCGAAGGCCAAGCCCTCGACGCCGCCTCGCCCGTGTAATGGCCGGCTCTATTGCTCTTGGATCTAGGCGTTGTAGGGGCCGATGGGTCGCGTTGGCGTGAATCGCGGTGAGGAGAATCGGGCGATCTTTTTTCGGCAAAGAATCGCCTACGGGAAGCTGGCGGAGGGTGCACGGAAAAGTTGGAGATTTGTCGCCAACTTCGCCAGGCGACGTCTTTGAAGATCTTCGATGAGGTTGATATGACGCCGGCCCAGTATCTTAAAACCCGCCGACGATAAAGGGCGCCTCATCTTCGTTTTGCGAGGTGGGTGTCACCCCCCAGCCAATTTGACCGTTGCGCATCGCCTTTTCCTGGGCCAAACTACACTTTCCCGCCGTACTCCAGCGCTTCCCCGAGTACGCCTTGGCGGGATGTCCTTAGCGGTCCCCGAAGGACCCCTGAAAGGGAACTCCCATGACCCATCCGATTGGTGAACTCAATCCCCCAACTCGCTTGATGATGACCCCTGGACCGTGCTCCATCGATCCGCGCGTCTATCGTGCCCTTGCTACGCCCATTGTCGGCCATCTCGATCCCTGGTTCCGCGGCTGCATGGAAGAAGTGCAAGTCCTCCTGCGCCAGGTTTTTCAGACCGAAAATCGCATCACGTTTCCGCTGTCGGCTTCCGGCTCCGGCGGTATCGAAGCCTCGGTGCTGAACTCTCTCGAACCGGGCGATGAAGCCATCTGCTGTGTGAATGGCATGTTCTCCCAGCGCATGCACGTCATCGCGCAACACACTCCGGCCACGCTCCACCTGGTCGAAGCGCCGTTAGGCAAGCCCGTCGATCCGCAAGACGCTCGCAAAGCCGCCAAGGGCCGCAAGATTAAAATGATCGGCTTGGCCCAGGGTGAAACCTCCACCGGCGTGGTCACCGATATCGATCCTTTCCGCAAAGTCGCCGACGAGTGTGGCGCTCTCCTGGTTGTGGACACCGTCGCCTCGCTGGCCGCCGTTCCGCTCCACGTCGACAAGCAGAGAATCGACATCTGCTTCAGCGGCACACAAAAAGCCATCAGCGCACCTCCGGGCATGTCCCCCATCACCGTCAGCCCGCGAGCCGAAGAAGCCTTTCGTAATCGCAAGAGCAAAGTGCAGAGCTGGTATTTCGATCTTTCCACCGCCATGAATTATTGGGGCAAGGACCGCCTCTATCATCATACTCCTCCAATCTCCTTAATCTACGCGCTGCGCGAAGCCATGCGCATTCTCCTCGAAGAAGGCTTGGAAGTCCGCTGGGAACGCCATCGCGTCAATCAGTTGGCGCTAGTGGCCGGCTGCGAAGCCATGGGCCTGCAGATGTTCGTGGAAAATCCGAAAGACCGCTTGGTTACCGTCACGGCTGTAAAAATTCCCGCAGGTGTCGACGACGTGAAGCTCCGCAACCAGCTCCTCGATGAATTCAATATTGAAATTGCCGGAGGCATTGGCGCCACCAAAGGACAGATTTGGCGCCTCGGCACCATGGGCTACTGCAGCCAGAAAGCATTCGTCCTGCAACTACTCGCGGCCCTCGACAAAGTTTTGATCGATCAGGGGCATCGTCACTCCCCCGGCGCCGGCGTCGGCGGAGCAATCAAGAGCTATGAGCAGGCCGCGGTTCCAGCCGTGGCCGCCCGCTAAGTTTTTGCGCGGCATGCTGCTCCCGTTTAGGAGGTGGGGACTTCAGCCCCCACGTCGTTGTCTGCAAGAAGTTGGGCTTTAGCCCCTGCTGATTCCGGCCGCGCCCGGCGCGAAAGAAGCAATAAAGTAGCACCCTCATTCCGAGCGGAGTCTTCGGAGCGAGGAACCCCTCTTCGCATTGATGGACTGAGAGACAATCGATTTGAGCCAATGGCCTAACGCTTCTGCGCCGTCGCTTTTGGAGCAATCGCCTTTTGCTCGCTGGAATGCTGGAAGTCTTCGTACGTGCCTTTGAAGTCCTCAATTTTGCCGTCTTTGAAATTCCAGACGCGCGTTGCCACTTCATCCAGCACATCTTCGTCGTGGGTCACCAGCAAGAGTGTTCCGTCGTACTTTTGCAGCGAAATATTTAGAGCGTTGATCGCTTCCAAATCAAGGTTGTTTGTCGGTTCGTCGAGCACCAGGAAATTCGGCTTTTGAATCATCAACCGGCAGAAAATCAGTCGTGCGCATTCGCCTCCGGAAAGTCCCGAAGTCGGCTTCAACGCATCGTCGCCGCTAAACAGCATCTGCCCGAGAAACCCGCGAATCTCTTCCTGCGTCGCATCCGGCTTGAACTGCCACAACCATTCGAGCGCGTTCACGCCTTTGCTCTTGTCAATAGTGTAGGAAAAGTCCTGCGGGAAATATCCGACGGAAACTTCGTGCCCCCAAGTAACGGTCCCGGAATCGATGGTGAACTCGTGCTCGGAATCGCCGATGAACTTCCCCGCATTGCGGATCAGCGACTTCAGCATGGTCGTTTTGCCCGCGCCGTTTCGGCCAGTGAGCGCGATCTTCTCCCCGCGCGTCACGTGGGCCGAGAAGTGCTCAAACACCTTCAAGTCACCGTAAGACTTCGCCAGCCGCTTCACTTCCAGAGGCACGCGGCCAGAAGGTGTTTCCACCTGGAAGCGAATATAAGGACGCTGGATGTTGGACTTTGCCAGCTCCGAAGTCTGCAAGCGTTCCACTTCCTTCTTGCGGGAAGTCGCTTGTGCCGAACGCGTACCTGCGGAGAAACGCGCGATGAAGTCGTTGAGCTGTGCGATCTTCTTCTCTCGCACCGCATTGTCCGCTTCCATGCGCGTGCGGATCTGTGTCTTCGCCAGAACCATGTCGTCGTAACCGCCCGGGTACATGATGATGGTTTGGTAGTCGATGTCCGCTGTGTGCGTGCACACGCTGTTCAGGAAGTGCCGATCGTGCGAGATCACGATCAGCACGCCGTGATATTCGCACAGATACTCTTTTAGCCAGTGCACGGAGTCGAGGTCGAGGTTGTTGGTCGGCTCATCCAACAACAGCGCGGATGGATTACCGAACAGCGCTTGCGCCAGCAATACGCGCACCTTTTGCCCGCCCTGCAGCTCACCCATCTTTCGTTCGTGCAGCGCGGCATCAATTCCCAATCCATCGAGCAACACGCCTGCATCGGCTTCTGCCGTGTAACCGCCCTCCTCCCCGACAATGCCTTCGAGTTCGCCGAGGCGCATTCCGTCTTCGTTGGTCAAGTCGTCGTGCGGTTTGGCGTACAGCACGTCGCGCTCCTCCAGCGCCTTCCACAACGCCGCATTGCCCATGATTACGGTATCGATCACGCGGAACTTGTCGAAGGCGAACTGGTCTTGACGAAGGATGCCGATGCGGTTGGGCCGCGTGATGTTTCCCGCAGTGGGCTCCTGCTCCCCGGTCAGGATCTTCATGAAGGTGGACTTGCCGGCGCCATTAGGCCCGGAAATGGCATAGCGACGCCCAGCCATGAAAGTGGTTGTGACCTCTTCAAAGAGGACACGCGAGCCGAACCGCATTGTGACATTATCGACAGCGATCATATCTTTACAATTTTAGCGTACTCGACGCCATTCGCGCCAAAAGGAGTATCGAGAGACTCAGGAGGCGGGTAATTCGCCTTCCCACCGGGCAACCACGGCGCTGGCCAGGCAATTGCCGGTCACATTGACCGAGGTGCGGGCCATATCAATCAGCGCGTCTACCCCCAGGATCAGAAAGATTGGCTCGGTTGGGAGATGGAGCGAGCCAGCCGTCGCCAAGAGCACGACCAGGACAGCTCGCGGGACGCCCGCCACGCCTTTGCTGGTTAGCATCAACGTGAACACCATAAAGAGTTGCTGCGGCCAGGTCATGGCGATTCCCGCGGCCTGCGCTACAAAGATCGACGCCAGCGCTAGATAGAGAGTGGAACCATCGAGGTTGAAGCTATAGCCTGCGGGAATCACGAACGCCACTATTTCGCGTGGCACGCCGAAAGCTTCCATCGATTCCATGGCGCGCGGCAGGGCTGCTTCCGACGAACTAGTCGCAAAGGCGATGGTGGCCGGTTCAGCAACAGCTTTCAGAAGGCGCGCCACGGGCAAGCGCGCGAGCACGGCAATGGGCAGCAGAACGAAAAACAAAAAGGTAAGCAGCGCTCCGTACGCGGTCAGCACCAGTTTTCCCAGAGGAAGCAGAATGTTAATTCCAAGATGTCCCACGGTGTAGGCCATGGCCGCCCCCACACCAACCGGCGCGTAATACATCACGATGTTGGTAAAGCGAAACATCGTTTGCGTCAAAGACTCGGCAAGGCTCAGCATGGGCTGGCGGAATTTTTCCGGCACTTGCGTCAGTGCGATGCCGAACAAAATCGCAAACACGGCCACTTGCAGAATCTGGTTTTCACCGGCTGCTTTGACAATGTTTTCCGGAAAAACGTGCAGTAAAAAATCATCCCACCTCATCGTAGTCACGTTCTGGGGGACCTGCTCGGCGGTGATCACGGGCAGAGTCAGTCCCACTCCCGCGCGTGTCAGGTTGATGGCCGCCACGCCAAGGAACAGCGCAATGGTGGTCACGGCCTCGAAATAAATCAGGCTTTTCAGGCCGATCCGGCCCACCTTGCGCACGTTGCCGTGACCCGCAATGCCAGTGACCAAGGTTCCCAGGATCAACGGAGCAACGATCAGCTTGATCAGCCTCAGAAAGATATCGCTCAAGATGCGCAGGTGCGAAGCAAATTGCGGCCAATCTAGCCCAAGTTCCAAACCGAGCAGCATCGAGAAAAAGATCCAATAGGTGAGTGATCGTTTTCCCAATCCTGCGTAGGCCAGAATCAGCAGTCCTGCCCAGCGCAGCAAGGTACTCCACAAATGTCCCGGGAAAAATGCCAGCAGCAGCGCGCCCGCTGCAAACAGGAATAAGCCACCGATCACTGAAAGGGACCTGGCCTTGGAGAAATCGCTGGGCAAAGACAAATCCTTGAAAAAGCTCGTGAACCTGGTGCTCTCGCGACAATATAACGTGTGGCGCGGGCGGAGCAACACCGCTTCCTTTGTTGTCTGCCTCGCCGCAACTTGCCCCGACCTTCACCGCGCTGCTATCTTGCAGGCATGGCCAAAATTCTTCACTTCGCGTGCTCGCGCTGTCATTCCCATGTTGGGGCCGACTCGCCGCGAAATGTCTGTCCGCAATGTGCTGGCTCGCTGTATGTCCGCTACGATCTGTCGCCTTTGCGCGGGCTCGTCCATCGCGACGCGATTTCCCGCGCGGCTTCAACGCAACCCTGGGCCGGCATGTGGCGTTACAAATCGTTACTTCCCGATGCAGCTCCGATCTCACTTGGTGAAGGTTGGACTCCGATGATTCAGAGCCGCCGCCATCCCCAGGCATTCTTGAAGGAAGAAGGCGCCAATCCAACCGGGAGTTTCAAAGCGCGCGGGATGGCAATGGCCGTCACGATGGCCCGGCAGTATGGCCTGAAGAAGTTGGCTGCGCCTTCTGCAGGAAATGCCGCAGGCGCGCTTGCGGCCTATGCGGCTGCCGCAGGTATCAAAGCCCACATTTTCATGCCGAAAGACGTGCCCTTCGCCAACTATCTGGAAGCGGTTCTGTATGGCGCAAACGTCACGCTGGTGGATGGCTTGATTTCGGACTGCGGCCGAATTGTGGCCGAGCGCAAGGACAAAGAGGGCTGGTTCGATGTTTCCACGCTGAAAGAGCCATTTCGCGTGGAAGGGAAGAAAACCATGGGCTACGAACTGGTCGAGCAACTGGGCTGGGAATATCCCGAAGCGGTTTTTTATCCCACGGGGGGTGGCGTCGGCCTTATCGGCATGTGGAAAGCCTTTGCCGAACTGGAGGAACTCGGCTGGGTGCCCCCGGGAAAGCGTCCGCGCATGATCGCGGTGCAATCCGCTGGCTGCGCGCCGGTAGTGCGCGCGTTTGAGCGGCGCGAAAAGGTCAGCGAGATGTGGAAGGACGCGGCCACATTTGCAGCCGGCTTGCGGGTCCCCAAATCCTACGGCGATCACATCGTGCTGGATATCCTGCGGGAATCCGAAGGCGTCGCCGTCGCAGTTCCAGATGAACAGATTCTCTCCTCGCTCAAGAACTGGGCCCAACACGAAGGAGTGTTCCTCTGTCCCGAAGGCGCAGCGGCCACTGCCGCGTACGATCATTTGCTAAGTACAGGTTTTCTGAAAGCCGAAGATCGCGTCGTCCTGTTCAACACTGGCTCGGGCCTGAAGTACACGGATATTACCGCGGAAGCGGCCGGCATCCGGCGGCCGAAGCCAAACGTGTAAGGAGAATTTTGTGGCATTGATTTGCTCTTCGCTCTAGCTGTCCAGGCGGCCGAGGAAATTGACTCAATGGTCGATTCCGAGCGATGGGTAAGGTGAAGGGCCTTTCCGCGAGTGAGTCGGATGGGACTTCTGGTACAGCGAAGATCTCGCCATTGACAGTTTGGCGAGGGAAATTGGACACTAACTAGGCGGCATCAAAAACGAAAAGAGGAACTCTCGTGCCTTCACTTCCCGTATTAGCGAACGTCGGCGCCATGAACCAATTCATCGGTGCCTTCGATGTCACCTCGAAGCTCAGTGGGCACGTTTACGATTGCCGTTTTTCGCATATCTGGAACGCCATCGCCACGCGCCACAGCGACACCATCGATGCGAAATTCGAAGTGGATGGGGAAGGCCGCATCGTGGGATTGGCACACACCGCTTTCGTGGAATTCCGCGAAACGGCTGGGCGCGACCTGACCGACCGCGAAGCTAGTTTCATGGCCGCCGAATATCTCCGGGAGCGCCTGGAAGAAGAAGACGAGCGGCCTCTTTACGACGTAACTCACGAAGAAGTGAGCCGCCTCATTGCCCTCGCCGGGATCAAGTAACCAAGAAAAATTGTGCCTTTAGTTTTCGGCGCATACGGAGTACATTGCCGCAGCAAGTAGCTAGCTTGATTTTTGCGCGGCGGCTTCGTCTTCTGCGCGGAACTGTGCCAGACACGGATGGTGTAAGCCATCGCGGCGGATGAAATAAATCACCAGCAGCAACAAGAGCGCGCCGAAGACCATCACCGCCGTTGCCGCCTGCAAGCCGATTTGCAGATCGCTGATGTCCGAAATCTTGCCGATCAGCAGCGGCCCCATTGCGCCCAGCAGACCGGTGGAAAACATGTACACGCCAATCGCGGTAGCATGCGCGCGTTGCGGCGTCAGATCGTGCAGAACTGCCGTTGTCGGCCCGTGATACCAGGACATGAAGAACATCGAAATGAAAAATCCCGCCAGCACTTTCCACTTGTCATCCGCTTGAATGGCCAGCAGCAGAAACGGCGCCGCGGCAAGAAACGCGAAGGCAATCACCAAAACGCGGCCGTAGGCAAATTTTTTCTGCAGGCGGTCGGCAAAATAGCCGGCGGAAAGCGCGCCCAGGACGGCGGAAAACAACGCCATGATGGCGAGCGAAAGCGATGCTTCCTTGGTGCTGAAATCTTTATAGTTTTTCGCGTAATCGATTCCCCAGGTCACGAAGGACACGCTGGAAAAGGTAATGCAAATTCCTGCGGCGATCATGGCCACGAACGCCGGCACACGAAGAAGCTGCATCACCGGAACGACTTCGGAGCGCGGGCGCCGTGGCGGATCTTTAAGTTTCAGCGCGGTCAGCCCCGGGATGATTCCAAGTATGCCCACAACGAAAAAGGCGTGCTGCCAGCCATGGCGTTCCCCCATGATTCCGCCCAGCGCCAGACCCGAAACCCCGCCTAGCAGCATCCCCGCCGCGAATATCGATTGGGCCAGCGCCCGATGCTCCCGGGAAAAGGAATCGGAGATCAACGATTGCGCCGCCGGGGCATAGACTGCTTCCCCAACGCCGACCAGCCCGCGGGCCACAAACAAAAACGCGAAGGTTGGCGCCAGGCCACTGGCAATCGCGGCAAGGCTCCAGAACAACACGCCGAAGGAGATAATTTTGGGCTCATTAAAGCGATCCGCGAGATACCCGGAAGGAATGCTGGCAACCGCCAGCACCACCAGCAGCACCCACTGCAACGAACCGAGCTGCGTGTCCGTCACCCCAAAATGCTGGCGCAGCAGCGGCACCAGGGGATTCAAGACCTGGCGATCGGCAAAGTTGACAAAATTGATTAAAGCAAGTACAGCAAGTAGGCGAGCCTGTTCGTAATTGAATGAGTTTTTCGACGAAGGCATGGGCTCGTGACTTCCCCTGGGCAGACGGCGTGACGTCCCACGGGGCGTCAACTAACCCCATGTCGCCAGGACTGGATGGATTATATAACGCGAATGACGCAAGCCAATCGAAACACCTCAACCAGTGACAGATTAACCACCGTGCTCTCCTATGGAGCGCTGCTGTTGCTGGGCTATCTGGTCTTCCTCATCACTTCACCGTTTCTGATTCCACTGGCGTGGTCCGCGGTGCTGGCCATCTTTTTCTACCCCATCTACCTGCAGCTCGAGAGGCGCTTTTCTCCTACCTTGGCTGCGCTCTTCTGCACTTTGGGAGTGACTTTTCTCTTGATCGTGCCGGTACTGCTGGTGCTGCTCTACGCGGCGCGCGAGGCCATCGAAGCCAGTGCGGGCGTACGCGAAACGCTGAACACCAACGGGTCGGGAGCGGCTCAGAACTTCCTCGAGGCTTTGCGGAGGCACCTGCCCGAATCCTTGCAGGACACCGATTTGGTCGGCTCACTGCGTCAGGGTGCGGAAAGGATTGGGACCTACCTGGCCTCCAGCATTGGCTCTGTCCTCAGAAATGTGGTCTCCTTTTTGGTCAACCTCTTCATTCTTTTATTCGCCCTGTTCTTCATGTTTCGCGATGGAGAAAGCGTCCTGCGTGCCGTCCGCCATCTGATTCCTTTCGACCGGGAGATCCAGGAGGACATGCTGCACGAGTCGCGCGACCTCATTTTCGCGAGCGTTGCCGTGGCCCTGCTCATCGCTGCCATTCAGGGAGTCCTCGGAGGCCTTGCCTTTCAGCTGACCGGTCTGCGCGGACCGGTGTTTCTGGGAGTGCTGGTGGCCTTTTTCTCCATCGTTCCCGTGGTTGGCTCTGCCCTCATCTGGTTTCCTGCCGCGGGCTGGCTCGCTCTTAACGGCCACTGGGGAAAGGCGCTGGTGATCCTTGCCATTTGCGGCGGTGTGGCCGGCGTCGCGGACAACATCGTTCGCCCGCTGCTTTTGCGGAATCGAACGCAGCTCAATGACTTGCTCCTGTTTGTCAGTATTTTGGGCGGCTTGCATGTATTCGGGTTGTTGGGCCTGGTGGTCGGCCCGACCGTCGTCGCGGCGGCCTTGGGTGTCTTCCGCGTGTACATGGATCATCAGGAAGAACTGCAGAAGGAAGCTGCGTAACTTCTAGTCCTACGGGGGGGCTAAATTACCCACCTCTGACTTCGCTCTGTGTTACAGTACGGCCTCGAATGGCGATTAAGATCGAAAAACCGGAATTGAAATTAGGGGAGCTAGGCCCCGACAAACTGCGCTGGCGCTGCGAGCTCTCCCGCATTCCCTTCGAAACCACCGCGCAGGCGCAAAAGCGCGAAGGTTTCGTCGGGCAGGAGCGCGCTCTTCGCGCACTCAAGATGGGCGTGGAGCTATCCGCGCCCGGCTACAACGTCTTCGTCTGCGGCCTCGCCGGAACCAGTCGCGGCGGCACCATTGCCCAGATGATCGAGGACCTGCACCCCGTCACCAAACCTTCCCTGGATCGCTGTTACGTCAACAATTTCAAAATTCCGGATCGCCCGCGCCTGCTGATACTTCCCCGGGGCTCTGCCAACAATTTCAAGAAGGATATGCAGGCGGGCATCGATTTCTTGCGGCGCCGCATTCCCCAGGTATTTGAAGGCGAGCCTTTTCAACGGCAGAAAGGGCGCATCGTGGAGCGTTTTTCCGTCCGGGAAAAAGATCTGATGGACGATTTCACGCGCCGGATTGCCCGCGAGCAGTTCGCGCTGGGCCACATGCAAGTGGGCGCCGTC
This sequence comes from Candidatus Acidiferrales bacterium, assembly GCA_963709675.1. Lineage (GTDB taxonomy): Bacteria > Acidobacteriota > Terriglobia > Acidiferrales > UBA7541 > Acidiferrum. The sequence continues at coordinate 106,512 of CAVPWW010000004.1, read as the reverse complement.
GCCCTTCCGGAAATCTTCCCGGTGCTCGAAGGACAGATGGTGCCCATCGAAGACATCACGAAAATGGTGCACGAGGGCAAGCTCGAATCTGGAGTGGCGGAGGAAATCGAGCGGAAATACGAGCAGTTTCGACAGGAATTCACGGTCGTGTACCGCAAGACGCTCACGCTCTCACGCGAACTGGCCAGCGAGCTTAGCTACTTGGAGCAGGAAGCTGCTTCGGTTCTGGTGGACGGAGTGATCGAAGAGCTGAAGGAAAAATATCCCGGCCACAGCGTGACGGAATATCTCGAAGAAGTTCGGCACCACCTTCTGGATAATCTTGGGCCTTTTAAAGAACGCGAAGGAGAAGAAGAGCACTCGCAGGAAGCTCCCGAGGTAATGCAGAAAGGGCCCATGCCGGAACGGGATCCCTTCCGTGTCTACGGGGTAAACGTAATCCTCGCCCACAATCATGAGGATGCGTCGCCGGTCATTTTTGAAACCACCCCCACGTACGCGAATTTATTTGGGACCATCCAGCGCACCTATGACTCCCGTGGCGGGTGGACCAGCGATTTCATGGACCTGCGAGCGGGCTCGTTGTTGCGCGCCGATGGCGGCTTTCTGATCATGTACTCGATTGAGGCGCTCTCGGAGCCGGGTGTGTGGCGCGCCCTGAAGCGCACGCTGAACCACAACCGTCTGGAAATTCAGCCGTTCGAGACTTTTTATCCGTTCACCACGACGGCGCTGAAGCCGGAGCCCATCGAAATTAATGTCAAAGTGATTCTCATCGGCGATCGCGATCTCTACGAACTGCTCTACGAATATGAGGAAGACTTCCGCAAGATTTTCAAGGTGCGCGTCGAGTTTGATGAAGAGATGGCCATGAGCGACGGCGTGATCGAAGAATATGCCGGGCGCATACGCACCCTGAGCGAGAAAGAAAATCTCTTCCCCTTCGATCGTGGCGCCTTTGCGGCAATCCTGGAGCACGGCGTGCGCAAGGCCGGGCGGCGCAACAAGGTCACTGCGCGCTTCGTGGACATTGCGGATCTGGCGCGCGAGGCTCATTACGCCGCTGCTGCGGCGGGCGAAAACGTTGTCCGTGCCGCCCATGTGCGCACCGCCATCGCGTCGAAAGTGGAGCGCCATAACCTGATTGAGACGCGCATCCGCGAAATGATGGAGGAGGGCACGCTGCTGGTGAATCTTACCGGCTCGCACACCGGCCAGGTGAATGGCTTAAGCGTACTCGAAATCGGTGGGTACTCCTTTGGGAAACCCGTGCGGATTACCGCCAGCGTGGGACTCGGCAAAGCAGGACTCATCAACATCGAGAGGGAAGCCAATCTAAGCGGACGTTTCCACGATAAGGGCGTGCACATCATCGCTGGGTATCTGCGCTCCTCGTTTGCGCAGGACAAACCACTTTCGCTGACAGCGAGCATCTGTTTCGAACAGTCCTATTCCGGCGTCGATGGCGATAGTGCGAGTTCCACGGAAATCTACGCGTTGCTTTCCGCACTGAGCGAGCTCCCGCTGCGCCAGGACATCGCCGTCACCGGCTCGATGAACCAGCGGGGTGACATTCAGGCGATTGGCGGAGTGAATGAAAAGATCGAGGGTTTCTTCGACACTTGCCGGATCGAAGGCTTGACGGGCACGCAAGGCGTCATGATTCCGCTGGCCAACGTGGACGACCTGATGCTCCGCGACGATGTGCTGGAAGCAGTCGCCAGCCATAAATTTCATATTTGGCCAATCGCGCGCGTGGAACAGGGCGTGGAACTGCTCACCGGATCGCCGGCAGGCATACGAAATGGCTCCGGCAAGTTTGAAGAAGGCAGCGTATTTGCCCGGGTGGACGAGCGCCTGCACGAAATGGCCCGCATGATGAAGGATTTCGAATAGGCGCATGGAGGTTCTGGCTTATTGTGCCGGTGGTTTTGGCGCGAGGTAGCCCCGGCGGTGATCCACACGATACTCCGGCGCAGTATTCTTCGTCTTGTCGGCATTTGAAACCACTCTCACGTCAATGGCATGCACTGCTCCGTCTGCTTTGGGTGGCACAAACGCCAGGCTGTATTCGTGCCGCACCAGTTCCGCCATCTGCCGGTAAGTTTCCTGAAAGCCCTTGGAGTTTTCCGGAAAATACGCGCGCCCACCGGTGACGTCGGCCAGAGTTTTGAGCCACGCATCGGCTTGAGCGAACGCTTGCTGCGTCTGGAGGATCTGTTGCTTCGTGCCTTTTTTCCCATTGCGCAGCGGCCCGCTCATGGAAATAGCGAGGATACGCACATCTCCAGTTCCGAGGCGGGAATTCACGGATTGCATGTCTGCGTCTGAGGAAGTATCCACGCCGGTGGAGAGCAGCACGATAGTTTTCTTTCCCGGAACTCGCGCCAACCAATCGAGCACGGTGCCCAAGCTCTTTGCCAAATTCAGGTTTCCGTAACCCAGGTTGAATTGAATGCTGTCCAGCGCCGCTTCCACCGCGCGCTTATCGACTGTGTAATCCACCAACGCTGTCGGCGCGTCATTGTAAACTGCAAGCGCCACGCGATCTCCGGCAGAAAGGCCGTTCAGCAGCGCCTCGGCCACATAGAGATGGGAATCCTGCAGTAGGTAAACAGCCGGACCAGCTTCCAGAAGGAGCAGGACCTGGGCGGGTGCATCGACGGGAGAGAAATCGGTAATGGGCTGGAGTTTTTCATCGTCAAGAATCTGGAAATCCTCGCGTCGCAGCCCTTCCACAAAATTGCCCTTGGAATCGGTGACGATGACGCCGACATTCACCCGCTCCACGTCGACTCGAATTCTCTGGCCAGCGGCAGCCGGTTGTTCCTGGGCCGCGATGCAAATTCCCTGGAGCGCCAGGCAAAGGAAAACTCCACCGCGGATCGAAGACATCCGCCGCAAGTCGTGGCGGCGAGTGTCAGTCAAACCACTCGTCAAAGTGAACTCCTTTGGCGTCCTTCCACGAGGCCCCGGTCAAGGTGTGTAGATGGCGGGAAAAAACTTCGGGGTTGACCTGGCCGAGCCAATCCGCAATCTTCTTTTGGTTGTTGGCTGCCTCCGTACTCTTCGCACTCAGCGCGGCTTTGTTCGCATCCGCTACCCATTTCGCGCGCAATCCAATCCAGTCCAATTTCTGGAAATCGAAGTAAGAAAATCCATTCAGTTTCTCCGGAAATTGTCCGCGCGCGGCCAGCAGATTTTTGAGTTGCGTCGCATCCGGACTCGCCGGAGGTTGCGCCGCGTACTTGTGCAGGGTGTCGCTCTTCGACGAGCCGAAGAGCAGGTGGGGAGTCATCGCCAGGTAGTAGAAATTCCACTGCGCCAGGCCGGCGGAACTTTGTCCGCCTCGCAGCGAAATCTTCATGTAGGTGGCGTCGCCCTCATTTCGTTCCGAAGTGATTTGATCCCCCATCAGGGAGCGCGTTAATTTCAGAGACTCCGGTTTGTTTCGGATGCCAAGCAGATAAACCTTCTGGTTCTCGTCCAGAGTGGGACTTGTCTCGATCCACGCGACCTCTCCCGTGACCAGGCCAAGGGCATCTGGCAAGGGCATGCCCAGACGAGTTTCGGCCATTTTCTCCAGAGGATTGACGGTCTGCGCCTGCGAGCCCCCTGTTGATGTAAATGCACGCTTTAAGATGTTGTAGATTCCGAGCAGATTAATTTGCGACTCGCCATAGTAAACGGTGTCGGGAGATAGATAGCTCATGGAAACCGGGTTGGCTTGGCCGTCGGCAAAGAAGTCAAAAAGGCTGCCGGGCGCAGTGTCGCCGAGGATTGCCCCCGTCATGCGGGTCTTGGTACCTTCCATGGACACGCGTCCCGCCAGGGAATGAATGACATCCAACTTCAGCGCTGACATCAGTGGCTTCATCTGCACCGCCATGGGACTCGATGAGTTCGCCGCGATTTGCTCCGCACTGGGAATGCCGAGAAAGAATTCCAATACTCCCCCATTGAGCAACGGTTTCGCTTCCTGGTATGCGGACGATTGGGACAAAGTGCCGCCACCCGCCTTGCCATTCAGGACGTTGAGAACATCTTCAAACACCGCCATTTCGTTGGCGCTGACGGCATATTTGCCGAACTCCGCCCAGTAGGTGATTCCGCTTTTCCGTTCGATCTTGAGGGCTGACACCCCGGCCACCGTCAATTCAGACACTTTTGGAATGTCCTTCTCTGTGCTGCGCATCTGCAAGACCGCCTTGGACACCAATTCTTCCTTTCCGGAACGATCATAAATAAAGAACATGCCGTTCCAGGAAGGTGCAGCTGAGGCCGCGGTGGTCGAAGCGGGACTTTTCGCCGCTGCCGCGTGTGATTCTGGCTGCCGTACGTAGCCAATCAGGAACGGATTGTCCAGCAAGCTCACGTATTTCTCAAAGTCTTCGTGGCTCAACGCCGGCTTACTTTTTTGAGTCTTTGAATCATATAGGAATGAATCCATAAAAGAGGCGCGCACCGTGGCGAACTGTGGGTCGTCCCACAGTGCCAAGAGCGAATTGTCTTTGCGAACGTCCCCAGAGGGAGTCCCGCGCCACAGCAAATACAACGTGGTGCGGCTGGGTAACTTGCCGGGATCCACGGGAGATTGAGCGAAAGCAGCAGCCGAGCAGGCCAGGGTCATCAAGAGCATGAGGCTGAAGCAGCGGGAAGGCCGTACATGAGACATGGCGAGGAATCCTCCATCAAAATTGGGCTAACTAAAATCCTAGCCTCCCTCGCAGAAACACAGAAGCCCTGTTCCCCCTGAAGTTTCCAGAACAGGGAACAGGGCTTCGCGATTCTTGGGTGCCGCCGATTGACGCTCTATCCAGAGCAACGCTTATTTGGCCGGAGCGGCCGGGGTATCCTTCGGAGCGGAAAGGTAGCCGGTAATTTGATTTTTGCCCACATCAAACACCACGACTTCATAGGGAGTCAGCCGGGCGCTGCCCTTCATGTAGAACTGCACAGGTTCGCCCGAAGTCTTGTCCTTCTTTTCGATGGTCTTATCGTCCGCCAGCACGTTGATCGTGTATTGCGATTTCTTCTGGTCGGTCTTTTTCAGTGCAATCTGCACTGGACCCACCCGTTGGGGAGTCTTGGACTTCTGGATGGTGAATTCGAAATAATTGCGATCGCCCCGTCGCTTTAATTCTTCCAGGTCGTCATGATTCTTCGCAATTAAGCCGCTCATTACGCCCATGTCTCCGGCAGCGCGCTCCAGCTTGCTTTTGGTGGCTTCCAGATCGGTGCGGGTTGCTTCGATATCCTTTTTTGCCCCGGTCACATCGGTAGCCACCGCCCCGATCTTTTCTTCGCTTTCCTTCTGCGCGGTCGTAATCTGCTCCGTCAACTTCTGGTCGGAAGCCACTTGCTGCTTGCGGATGGATTCGGCGCGGCTTCTGGCGTCCGCGAGTTCGGCCTGAGTCATTCCTATCTTCTGCGAGGTCACCTCAAGTTGCCCCTTCAGGTCGGCGATGCGCGTATTGGCCTGCTCCAGTTGCGCGGTCAGAATCTTGTTCTGCTCCTCATTCTTAACAAGCTCTTGCTCTACCCGGGTTTGCACAGAATGTCCGGCATAAGCCATCAGCGCCAACCCAGCGATCAGCAAGCCAAACAGCACGGCAATCCAGCGGGGTGTTCCGCTGCTTTCATACTGATAAGACTCATGCGGACTAGGCACATTTGGAGAAATGCTCATGTTCCTCGCTCCTCGGGATGCACGGCAATCGATGACATCTTCTGACAACAGAATTATCCAACGGGCGGGGTCGCATGTCCAATGAGCTTGGGCATCCGATGTTCTCTACGGTTACTTGGGCCCGCGCCCCCGTTTCGCGCTGCGCTGGGGCCACCGGGCGAAAATCGTGGTGGTCAGGCCGCCGCGTGGCGTGAATTCTCCTTTTACGATGCACCATTGCGGCCGCACGGCTTCGACAATGTCATGCAGCATCTTGTTCACCGCGTTTTCATAGAAAATGCCCAAGCTACGATAGGCCAACAGGTACATCTTCAGGGATTTCAGCTCGATACAGGACTTGCGGGGCTTGTATCGGATGGTAATGGCGCCGTAGTCCGGCAAACCCGTCTTCGGGCAGACCGAGGTGTATTCGGGATAGTGCGTAGTGATGACGTAACCCGGGTACTGGTTCGGCCACACTTCCAACTTCGGCAGTTTTGCTTTTATGCCCGCTTTCGCATGCTCTTCGGTGTAAGCCGGCATGTGTTTCCTCTCAGGAAATGTAATTTTTCCACCGCCCTTATTGTACCCGTGAACTGGCCGCTCAGCAGTCTTGCGTAACGCGCTACTTTGGCCTATTCTGTGCCCGACTAGCGATCTTTCCAGGCCCAGATGAATTGCCCAGTCTGCAAGAGCAAGGAAGCGCGACGTTCGCGCCGTCAATATACTGCCGACTATGTTTTCAGCGCCTTTGGTGTGTATCCATGGCGCTGCCGCAAGTGCGAAACCCGTTTTTATGCACGTCTAATGACCCTTAGCAATTCGCTTCATGCTCATTGCCCCCTGTGCGGCAATCACGAATTGAAGCGCATCTCCGCCGAGCATGTTAGCTCGCGTCTCGCATTCCTTGGGCGCTGGCTGTCGATCCCGGCCTATCGCTGCGAACCTTGCCGACACAAATATTTCTCCGTCCTGCCCCAACGAACCAGGCAGAGAGAAGTAGCTCATGTAAGTTCGGCCGACTGAAATGTCCCGTAAATCGACGATCTCCCCGTAGCACCGTTTTCGGTTTTACAACGCACAGTCAATCGATTTACTTTGGCGAATCAGTCCTCGTTCGTCGCTGCCCACTGCATAACGGCATTTCGAATCCGAAACGTCCTCGAGGAGCAAGTCGTAAGCGTTTTCCTCCTTGGAAACCGTCAGCCGCAGTTTCCATCCGGGCACGATTTCTGCTCCGCTCCCGTACATCGCATGCGCCACCGTGGGAAGCGACTCCGGAGCCCACTTTGTTCCTGTATCCGTAAAGTCGCCATTGCCGATGAGTGTGCTCCAGGTGGCATAGACGCCGTGGTTCTTTTTGTAGTTCACTTCCGCTGTGTTGATCGCACGCACAATGTTGACAGCCAGGCTGCGCCTCTCCCTTTCGCGGTCCGCGATTCCCGGTGAAGGGGCCTTCTGCGCCTGCGCGCCTGCCAGCCCCAACAGCATTCCGCTCAACAGCACCGTTGCAGCGGCTCTCCACTTTGCCGTCATGATCCACACCTTTCCTGCATGAGCGTTTCTATGCCGTTCCCGTTCCGATTGGATGATGCCATTTCCGAGGCCGTTATTCCAACCCGCCGGCCTCGTTATTCGTATCGCAGTGCAACCATAGGATCGACGCGCGTGGCGCGCCGCGCGGGAATGTAACTGGCTAACAGTGCCACGGCCATCAGCAACAGTGGCACCGCAATGAAGGTCACAGGGTCGATGGGCTGTATTCCATAAAGAAGCCCGCGGATGAGGCGTACGGCAAAGAGCGCGGCCAGCAGTCCGGTTGCAATGCCAATCAGCGTCAACACCGCACCAGCGCGCAGGACCATGAAGGAAATGCTCTGCTGCTGCGCGCCAAGGGCGATGCGTATGCCCATTTCGCGGGTGCGCTGAAGGACAGAGTAAGAGATGACGCCATACAGCCCAATGGTGGTCAGGATAAAGGCCAAAGCGGCAAAGGTGCCCAGCAGCAGAGCTTCAAATCGCTGCGACGAAATGGAGCCACTCACGTACTGATCGAGAGTCTTGACCTCGCGTACAGGAAGCTCCCTGTCCATGGAGCCGACCAGGGAGCGCATGGTGGGTATCAACGAATTCGGATCGGTCGCGGTGCGCATCACAATTGTCGTTTCGCCGATAAAGTCGACGGAAGTCTGCGGAGCATAAACCTCCGGAGGAGCATCACCGTCGATGCTGCCGGATTTCACGTCGGCGACCACGCCGACAACTTCACGCATGGGAGCATCATCATTATCGCCAAAGGAAATGTTCGGTTTGATTCGATGGCCCAGCGGCTTTTCTCCATGCAACAAATTTCGAACGAATGTCTCGTTGACAATCGCCAGCGGCGGTCCGCCTTGCTCATCCTGCGGAGCAAAGGTGCGGCCGTCCACAAGTCGAATTCCCATGGTGTGGAAGTATTCTGACTCGATGAGCCGAAACGCCACACGCGGGCGCTGAGAATTAGGAACCGGACGGCCCTCAATTTCGAGCGAGGTAAACGCACTCTGGTCGTCGGCCAATGGCAGGCCAAAGATAGCGCTGGCGGATTTGACTCCGGGCAAAGCTCTGGTTGATTGCAACAGCTCGCGAATAAAACCAGCCCGTTGCGCGCCGGGGTGCCGTTCCGACGGCACGTCCAGCAGAAAAGTCAGCACGTGGTCTGGACGGAATCCTGGATCAACATGCCGCAATCGATTGAAGCTGTGCAGGAGCAGCCCGGCTCCAATCAGCAGTACAAACACGATAGCCAATTGAGACACCACCAAGGCATTGCGCAGACGTGCTCCCTCGAGCCCCGTCCCGGAACCTCGACCGCTCGCGACCAGCATCCGGTTCAAGTCGGTTCGAGCCGCTTGCACTGCCGGCGCCAATCCGAAAAGCACGCCTGTAGCGAGGGCCACGATGAATGTGAACACCAGCACCCGAAAATCGAGCCTGACCTCCGACATTCGCGCCAAGCCTCCCGGGGCCATGGCAATCAATGCGCGCGTAGCCCACTGCGCAAACAGCAGTCCCACGCCTCCGCCCCAAACAGCCAGGAGCACACTTTCCACAAGAAGCTGCCGGATGATCGCCGAGCGGCTTGCGCCCAACGCGGCACGGACTGTGAACTCCTTCTGGCGCACGGTGGAGCGAGCGAGCAGCAGACTAGCTACATTGGCGCAGGCAATCAGCAACACAAAACCCACTGCTGCCAGCAGGATCATCAGCACCGGCCGCATGTCACCGGCGACCTGATCGGACTCTGACAGAATGGTCACGCCCCGGGGACGATTGTCCGGATACTGGTGATTCAGTCGTTCCTGCACCAACTGGACATCCGACCTCGCCTGGTCATGGGCAATCGTGATCCACAACTCCACGCGTTCACTCTGCACTGGGAATTGGAAGTGCGCTGGCATGACGCCCACGACGGTGTATTTGTCGTCGTCCAGAGTGAGCGAGCGCCCGAGGACGTTCGGATCGCCGCCGAAATGACTTTGCCACAGTTGATAGCTCAAAATGACGGGTGTTTGGCCGGTACCCAGCTGGTCTTCCTCCTCTGTAAAGGCTCTGCCGAGAGAAGGCGCAACGCCCAACATGGAAATCAAATTGGCAGAGACCACCGCGCCCCGAATGCTTTCCGCCTGGTCGCCTCCGGTGTAACTGAAACTGCTCTTGGTCCAGACTGACATGGCTTGGAAGGAATGGCTCTGCGTTCGCCAGTCCAGAAACGCCGGATAAGAGATCTCTCCCGTTTGGCCTGAGTACCTGAGGTCAATGGAGTGGACCGCGACGAGCCGCCCAGGATCGTGAAATGGCAACGGCCGCAAAAGCACCGCATCAATCACGCTGAACAGCGCTGTGTTCGCACCGATGCCGAGGGCCAGCGTCAGGACGGCTACCGCGGTGAAACCGGGATTCTTGCGTAGTTGCCGCAGGCCGTAGCGGCAGTCGGAGAGCACCGAGTGCAGCCAATTCCCAATCCGTTCTTCGCGAACCTGCTCTTTTACCTGTTCGACGCCGCCCAGTCCAATCCGAGCAGCACGTGCCGCTTCCTGCGGCACCATGCCTGCGCGAATATTTTCCTCCGTCAGCATCTTAAGGTAGGAGTGAACCTCTTGGTCAAGGTCCACCTCCACACGCCGAGTTGAAAAAAGATTCCGCAGGAAACTGCGACCCTTCACAAACAGCGGCATGCCTGCCACCTCCCTACGACGCTTCCAAAGCTTGCGCGATTGCCCAGGAAATGCGCCCCCACCGCTTGGTTTCGACCTCCAATTGTTTTCGCCCGGGTTTCGTCAAGCGGTAGTACTTCGCGCGGCGGTTGTTTTCGGAATCTCCCCAAAACGAGGAAATCCAACCCGCTTCTTCCATTCGGTGAAGAGCGGGGAAGAGCGAGCCGGGCTTCACCTCAAACGTGCCGCCCGTGATCTGCTGGATGCGGCGGGAGATTCCCAGTCCATGCATCTCTCCAGCGACGAGGGATTTCAAGATGAGAAGGTCCAGAGTGCCTTGCAAAAGCGTGGTCGGTTCAGAATTCAAGGGCTACTCCTATCGAAAATCTATAGGAATAGTAGGACTTCACCTATAGAGTGTCAACAGGAAGTGACCATCTCCATCGCAAGTTCCTGACGCTGCCACAAAGTCCTCTCCTCCACCCGCTCTACCGCTCTATGAACTGCTGTCCCTGCGGGCCGTAGTGGAGTATCATTTCCGCCCGAACTGGCTGTGCACCCTTGGGCGGATTTCCGGAGGTGCGTATGGCTGCACCCTCACTGAGTACTGAATCGGCTCGACTGGCAGCGCTCAACCGCTATGCCATCCTTGACAGCGAACCGGAGCAATCGTTTGACGACTTGGTGAGTCTGGCCGCGCACATCTGCCGGGTGCCCATGGCGATGTTGTCCCTGGTCGATGACCACCGGCAGTGGTTCAAATCCAAACTTGGCGTCCAGGTGCGGGAAACGCCGCGCGAAAATTCCATCTGCGCGCACGCCATCCAGCAAGGCGACCTCTTCATCGTCCCGGACACTCTGCAGGACGCGCGATTCCGCGAGAATCCCTTGGTGACCGGCGAACCGCACATCCGCTTTTATGCTGGCGCGCCGCTCATCAATGAAGATGGCTACGCCCTGGGCACGCTCTGTGTCGTGGATCGGGAGCCACGCCAGCTCGATGCCGAACAGAAGGAGGCGATCAACGCCCTCGGCCGCCTCGCTCTCCGGCAGATGGAGTTGCGCATGAACTTGCAGCTGCTTAAGGACGCGCTGAACGACAGAACACGCGAAGAGCACGCCCGCGAGCGCGAGTTGAAACGGCTGGAAGAAAAGCTTGTGCGCGTCTTGGGACTGAATATCTAGCTTCACGCTCGATGGCAGCTTCACAAAAATCAAAAGGGCTCCGATAACCTTCCGGAGCCCCTTTTCGCGTTTGAGCTTCTATTAACTCTGCGCGGCGCCGTGCGAGCACATTGCACGCCCGGCGCAGCAGTTCTTTCCCTCTTGACTGTTGCAAGCTATCGCGTCTTTTCCGCAGCAGCCTTTACCGTCGTTCTTGGCGCACTGTTTGCCGTCCTTACCTGCGCAGCAATTCATGGCCGTCTGTTTGTCGTTGCCATCTTTCTTGCAGCAAGTCATCTCCTTGCCCTCACAGCAGGACATGGACTTTGCCGCCTCACTGCCATTGCTCTGGTCTTTCTTTTCTTGGCAGCACGCACATCCGCTCTTCCCTGCAGTCTTTCCCGAATCTGCAGGTACGGATGGAGCCTGTGCTTGTTGCGCGGCAGGCTGCGGCGCGGCGTTCTGTTGCGCCGTGGCCGGCAGCCAGGTAGCTACCGCGAGCATCATCAAGATTGCGATCATTCGAATTTTCATTTTTTCACCTTTAAGTTTACTTTTTCGTTTGCGAAGGTGGGAAGCCCGTCCCACGCGGACACAGCCTCGATTGGTAACAAACGGAGGATAGAAGTGAGCTCAGAGGCGAAGTACGGCGAAGGATGAAACCTGGATTTCGGACGCGCCCGCGATTGTCACGCCAGACACTTGCTCCTGTGGCGCAACCATTGGCTCGAACGCGGAAAGGGACCCAAGCACATATTTTGCTATCGGCGATTCCTTGACAAACACTGGCGGGAGCCCACTCTGTGTCTCGTTCGTGAGAGAACAACAGTCCTGGTGAGCGTCAAATTGATGGGGACATGCAGGATGCTGCGAAGAGGGAAGTGCGCCGGTAGGTTTGCTCTCGCGTGGGCAGCAGCTGTGCCGCGTAGGGGAAGGTTCAGGTTGGTAGGCAGGTGAAGCTCCTGCCTGCAACACAACCGCTGCCCGAGAGTGTTGGCCTTCACACCCCATGATAGGTTGGTTGACGGTCCAGCCTAGGAGCGCGACGATCAAGACCACTCCAAGAGATCGTCTGGCCATTACGGGGATATTCTGCAGGTGGTGCTCTGCAAATACTGTGACTGGCGTCACGCTTAATTGTTTGACTCAAGTATTTTTCAACTGCCGCCGAACCGGGTATTCTACTGCCATCATGACCCGTTCCCATTTACCAAGAATGGCCTTTCTTTTCCTTTCTTTGGGGGGAAACTATGCTTTTCTGCCGCGATCGGCTATCGCCCAAGTTCGTAGGCCCTGTCCGGGTGGGGTCACGCTCAAGCTAAGTGCTTCCATTTCTGCCCAGGGCTCGCTGCTGCTGGCGGAGGTTCTAGGACCTAAATCTCTGCCGAAGTTCACCAGCGAATGGGACGGTCAAGCCATCCCGTTGTGGCGCGAGGATGAAAGATCGCCCACCCTGCACGGTCTAATCGGCGTGGATCTTGAAAAGCCTCCCGGACAGTACGAATGGAAAGTGTCCTGGCCGGGGCCGGAATCGGAGGCACAGTCCTGCAGCGTTACCATCACTGTGCGCCCTGGTCAATTTCCGACCGAGCGCCTGAAAGTGGAGCCGCAGTTTGTCCAACCGGATCCCGAACAGCAAAAGCGCGCTGAAGAAGACCAGAAGAAAATGCGCGCCATCTATGACACGGTGACTCCGGAGCGGTTGTGGAACGGCAAGTTCCTCTTGCCCCTGAAGGAAGTAACCACCGGAGGAAATTTCGGCCGCCGCCGCATTCTCAACGGGCAAGCGCGCTCGCCCCACGCCGGCGTCGATTTCCCCGCTCCTGCTGGCACATCTGTCTTCGCTTCGCAATCGGGAAGGGTTGTGCTGGCGGAAAATCTGTACTATTCCGGGAACACGGTCGTGATCGATCACGGTTACGGCATCTACACTCTGTACGCACATCTATCCAAAATTGACGTACAGCCGGAGGAAACGGTGAAAGCCGGCGCCGAAATCGGCAAGGTCGGCGCGACCGGCCGCGTCACAGGACCGCATCTGCATTGGGGGCTGACCATTGATCACGCCCGTGTCAATGCCATGCAAATAGCGCTGCGCCAGCCCTGATGCTGGCGACTCGCTCACTTCAAATATGTACGTACAATTCCAATCAAATCTTCGGCCGCTTCGGCGGAAGACTTCGTTTTGCGCGGCATGTGATTCAGGATGTGGTCCTCCATCAGTTCGCCCATCAGGCTGTTGACGGCACCGCGCGCGGCGGCCAGGCGTTGTAGCACATCGGCGCAATGGGCGTCCTCCTCCAGCGCGCGGAGGGCGGATTCCATCTGGCCGATAACCTTTTTCATTCGGGATACAAGGTCGATTTTTTCGCGTGTCATGTGGGACATTATGGTTGACTACCCTAGGGGGGTATGGTAACAAGGATGAAGCAGGCTCCGCAAGCGGAATCCGTGCCGTATTTCGATTCGGCTGAGCCTATGGAATCGTACACAAAAGACCCGGAGCCGCCTAGAACTTGTTGCCTGGCCGCCGTTGACCAAGGGGCCACCCTTCTCGCCAGAAGCCGATGCCGCACAGCAAGGCCTCAAGCGCCGCCGAGAACGGGCCGGAGAGAAACAGTCATGATGTTACAGAGTATTCATCAAAAAAAAGCAATCCCTCGGGCACCCTCGGTCTACTGCCGATGGATTCGCAGTGTCCAGGGAGAGAACTCAGCGTTGGTTGCCGTTTGGATTGACAGCGAGATGCGCTGCTTTGAACGCGGATTTGCCTCTGATTCGAACGCGGAGCTTTTGCGGGAAGGTGCGCTTGAAGAACCGGGTGGGGCCACGTCATTTCAGACGTTGAGACAGAGGATGACGACCGACATTACAGCGCATCACTCATGACCTTCAAGTTCCCAAAGGAAATTAGGGCGCGCGGATATGCGCCGGTCGCCCTGCGGTTATTAGCCGCGTTCTGGTTGTGTGTCGTGTGGGGAATTTCCGTGCCTGCGCAGGAAAATCCGGTCGCAACCGACCCGCCAGCCGCGGAAGCCGATCCAGCCGCCATTCCCCCCGATGATCCGCCGACGACCATGTTTCCGCATGCGGAATGGGACCACTGGTGGCTTTCCGGGCAGGCCAATTTCATCTCGCAGTGGCACCCCGCTTTCCATTCTCCTTATCAAGGAAAGAACAGTTTGTCCCCCGAAGCGCAGGACGCCACCTCGCGCGTGCTTACCCTTTTCACTGGCTGGAAGCCCACGGACTCCACCGAGTTTCTGTGCGACGTGCAGGAAACGGGCGGCAGAGGCCTTGGCCAGGCATTAGGTGTTGCCGGCTTCTTCAATTTGGACGTGGTGCGCAATCCCACCCTCAGCAAAGCACCGTACGTGGCGCGGCTGATGTGGCATCAGATCATTCCCCTCGGCAGCAAAAAGGCGGTATCGGAGCGTAACCCGTTCTCCTTATTTAGCGAATTGCCGGAGCGCCGACTGGAAGTGCGCTTCGGGAAAATGAGCCTGGTCGACTTTTTCGACGTCAATTCCTACGGCACCGACAGTAATTTTCAATTCATGAACTGGACCGTGGACAACAACGGTGCCTACGACTACGCTGCCGATACCCGTGGTTTTACGTTTGCCTTTCTTGTCGAATATCACGACCACAATTACGTCCTCCGGTTTGCCGAGGCGCTCATGCCTAAGGTGGCCAATGGAATTCACCTGGACGCCGACCTCTCACGCGCCCGCGCTGAAAACATCGAGCTTGAGTTGCACGGACGGGTGGTCGGAAAGCAGCAAAGCATCGTTCGGCTGCTCTCCTACGTCAATCACGCGAACATGGGAGATTACAGCCAGCAAATCAACGAATGGCTCGCCAATCCCATCACACCCACTCCTGAAATCACCAATCACCCTCTGCAGACCACCATCAAATATGGTTTTGGAGTCAATGTAGAGCAGCCTTTGACGGACTGGCTCGGTGCCTTTGCGCGCTGGGGTTGGAACGAAGGCCAGCACGAATCCTATGCGTACACCGAGGACGATCAAACCTGGCAAGTCGGCGTAGGCGGAAACGGCTCGCATTGGGGCCGCCGCGCAGACCACTTGGGTCTCGTCTTCGTCAGCAACGGCATTAGCCGTGAGCATGCCCTCTACCTGGGGCACGGCGGACTAGGCTTTTTGCTCGGCGATGGCAAATTGAATTACGGCCGGGAAAACATCATCGAGAGTTACTACACGCTGCACGCATGGAAAGGAATTTTCCCTTCCTTCGATCTGCAATACGTCGAGAATCCCGGTTACAACCGCGACCGCGGCCCGGTCATTGTGCCCTCAGTTCGATTGCACCTGGAGTTCTAACAGCTTTCTGCGAGTCCGGAGTTTCTCTTGCAACGATTCGGCCCTCCTCGTGGCAAAATAGCCTGCGATGGTTCCTTGGCTCATTGCTGCCCCTGCTTTTGTCGCTGGCTTTGCGGGACTGACCGCCTACGGCGCGGTACATCCTCGTTCTCAACTCTTCGGTCATACTCTCTTTCAAACCGATCGGGCCAGAAAACTGGCGCTCACCTTTGACGATGGCCCCAATCCCGCCATCACTCCCAAGCTTCTCGATCTTCTCGATCGCCACCAAGCCAAAGCCACGTTTTTTGTGGTTGGCAAATACGTCCGCGAAGCCCCCACCCTTGTCAGAGAAATCTCCGAACGCGGACACGTCCTTGGCAACCACACCGATACGCATCCCAATCTTTTCTTTTGCGGTCCGCAGGAGACCCGCTCCGAACTATTGCGCTGCAGCGAAGCCATCGGACAGGCCACCTGGGCGGAGCCACGCTGGTTCCGGCCGCCCTTCGGTTTTCGCAGCCCCTGGCTTGGCGCGCTGGCTCAGCAACAGCGCATGCGTACAGTGATGTGGACCCTGATCCCGGGCGATTGGCGCGTCAAGACCTCGGAATGGCTCATCGAGCGCATGAAGCCCATCGCCGCCCATGCGCAAAATCTGCCTCCGAAGGATAAGCCGTTGCAGAAGCCATCGACCGGCGACATCCTCTGCCTCCACGATGGCGATTACGGCCGTGCCAATGCCGATCGCGCCCGCACTCTCACCGCCCTCGAGTATTGGCTCCCCCGCTGGCGCGACCTCGGCCTCGAATTTGTTACAATAAAACAAACGAACGGGAAGGTGGTCGAGGCGTAATGGACGAACGGGCGTTCTATACGGAAAAGGAAGAAACACGCAAAGTTAAATTGGTTTGCCCCAGTTGCCGCGGCGAATTCGAAGCCCCGGTTCGCTGGAAGGTCAGCCGCAAGAAAAAAGAACTTCCGCGCGGCGCCAGCGAAGAAGACCGCCGCAAATTTGCCAAAGCCACTTCCTTCATGGTTCGTCTAGACGATCTGGTCGCCTGTTACAAGTGCCGCAAGCGTTTCGAACTCACCGGCCAATCCACGGTTCTCATCAACGATAATCTCGGCGATCCCAACGAAGACCCCGAGAATTTCGGCAATCGCTAGTCCACGAGAGTTCCGTAATCGGATTTAGATATCAGGACCAACGAGCGTACAAATGCCATCAGTCTCTTAACCGGTGATCGCCCGCTTCTTATATCGGACATCCGATATTTGCTATCCCCTCCATTGCGAGCCAGGTCCGCAAGATCAAATCTCCGGATACATCTCAAAAAACGCGTCAATCGATTGCCGGAACGTCTCCTCAATCTCCTCTTTCGATCCCTCGATCAGATGCATCGCCACTCGCGCTGTCCGCCCATTTTTCAATACCACCGTCGCTTCCTTCACTTCTCCCAGGTCATCCACCGGCAGCAGCCGCATCCCATAGATCAACGCCAGTTTGGCCATCTCCATTCCCCCTTCCACAGCCCCAGCCTATCGGCCAGCCCCAACCTTGGTCAAATCTCCCTATTTTGCTTGGTGGGTCCGTTTGCGATAAGGCGGCGTTTCTCCGCCGCTAGTCATCCCATCCGTTACAGGAACTGGAGCTTCCGATTGTACTTCGACATGCGCAGTGGTACCTTCACCTGTAGAAGCACGAGGGGAGCGTATGCCCGCACCAGCCATCGATCTTCCTCAAGGCACGCTCGACGTCTTGATTCTTCGAACTCTCGCCCTCGGTCCCAATCACGGCTGGGCTATTTCGGAGCGCATCCGCCAGGTTTCCAGCAAGGTTCTCCAGGTCCAGCAAGGCTCCTTGTATCCCGCTTTACATCGTCTCGAGCGTCGAGGCTGGATCAAAGCACACTGGGGCGCATCGGAGAACAACCGCCGCGCCAAATTCTACGAACTTACCAGGGGCGGGCGGAAGCAACTCGAAGTGGAAGAGAACGAATGGAAGAGGCTGGTAGAGGCGGTTGCCCAGGTGTTGAGGACCAGCTAGTCAATTAACTGGGGGCCCAGAAAATGCTCGCTGACCTGTTGATTCGATTGCGCGGTTTATTCCGGCGGGACACGGTCGAGCGCGAACTCGACGAGGAGCTGCGGTTCCATTTCGAGCGCCTGGTTGACGCGCACATTCAGTCTGGCTTACCGCTTTCGGAAGCGCGTCGCCGAGCCCGCCTCGAACTCGGTGGCCTCGATCAGGTCAAAGAGCATTGCCGTGACGCCCGCGGAACGCGCTTCCTGGAGACTCGGTTTCGGGATATCCGCTACGCTCTTCGCGTCCTGCGCAAATCGCCGGCTTACACCGTGGTTGCGATTCTCACCCTGGCCTTGGGCATTGGGGGGACTACGGCGATCTTCACCCTGATACAGCAGGTGATGCTGCGGTCGCTGCCGGTCTCCCAGCCCGACCAGCTCTGGCGCGTCGGCGACACTGCTCTCTGCTGCTACTCGGACGGATACACGCAGGGAGACGGCAATCTCCGTCCGCAGAACGACTGGAATCTTTTTTCATGGGAAGCGTACAAGGTCTTCCGCACCAACACCGCGGCGTTCGAGGAGCTGGCCGCATTTCAGATCGGTGAAGCGAACGCTCACCTGGGCGTGCGGCGTGCCGGTTCGTCCGCTCCACCAGAGGCCCGCAACGGCGAGTACGTCTCCGGCAATTTCTTCAAGACCCTCGGTATTTCCGCGTGGCGCGGGCGTCTGTTCACCAATGCCGACAACGAAGAAGGCGCGCCGGCGGTCGCGGTCGTGAGTTTCCACACCTGGCAGGGGAGGTATGGATCCGATCCCTCGGTGGTTGGAGCTACGTACGATATCAACGGGCAGCCATTCACGGTTGTCGGTATCGCTCCGCCGGGGTTCTTTGGAGCGAAAATCGCTGACTCGGATATGCCTGATTTTTGGCTGCCGCTGACGACGGAACCGCTGATCGCCGGCGCAACTTCGCGTCTCAAGAATTCCCGCCTGGCATGGCTCGATATGATCGGCCGGGTTCGCCCTGGGACGAATCCGAGAACGCTGGAGGCGCAGCTCCAGGTGGAGCTGCACCAGTGGCTGGCGACTCACAGGGCGGACATGACCGTGCAGGAAGAGGCGTTGTTGGAAAAGCAGACTCTGCACGTGACACCGGGCGGCCCGGGCGTTTCCTTGATGCGCGAAAACTACAAAGACAGTTTGTGGCTGCTGCTGATGGCCGCACTTTGCGTGCTACTAATGGCTTGCGCCAACATCGCCAATCTGCAGTTGGCGCGCGGCCTGAAAGACCGGCACCAGGCGTCGATTCGCGCTGCGCTCGGCGCGTCGCGCGGACGGTTGGTACGCCAGGCACTTGCGGAGAGCCTCACGCTTAGTGTGTTCGGTGCCGTTGCGGGCATTGCCGTTGCCTATGCTGGCGCCAGCCTCATCCTCCACCTGGCTTTCGCCCGATTGGACACGTGGGTCCCCGTGGACTCTGTGCCCTCGATTCCGGTGCTGCTTTTCGCGCTGGGAATTTCGGTGATCACGGGAGTCGTCTTCGGCATCGCCCCCGCATCGATGACCTCGCAAGCCGAGCCGATCGAAGCCCTGCGCGGAGTGAACCGCTCCGTTGGAGGCCATCGCCACTGGGCGCAAAAAATGCTGGTGATCGTGCAGGCGGCCGTGTCAGTCGTACTGCTGAGCGCGGCGGCGATGCTCGGCCAGAGCTTACGCAATCTGGAGCACCAGAACTTCGGATTCGATACCAGTGGCCGGTATCTGGTTTCCATCGATCCGAGGATTTCCAACTACAAGCAGGAGCAACTCGTACCCCTGTTCCGTGAAATCGAGGACCATCTGCGCGGCATCCCCGGCGTGCGGATGGTCGGCGGCATACTGGAGGCCCCGCTGAGCGGTTGGGTCTGGCCTCATGACATCCGGATCGAGGGCAAGCCGGAGGTCGTTGGAACATCGGGTTGGACCCGCGTGACGCCAGAATTCTTCGAGGCCCTCGGTGACGCCATCGTGATGGGCCGTCCCATCACCAGCGAGGACAATGCCAGTACGCGGCCAGTCGCCGTCGTCAACGAGGCGTTTGCAACAAGGTTCTTTGGAAAGGAGAACCCTATCGGGCAGCAGTTCGGTCCTGCTCCAGAGAAGAACGCCGGAATGTACCAAATTATTGGTGTCGCCTCCGACGTAGCCTTCGGCAATGGCGTGGAACCCATGTATTTCCTGCCACAAGCGCAGAGCACGCACTTCGACGACCCGGAAGCGGAAGAGCGCGAAGTCTCGTCACACTATCTTTACAGCGTCGTGGTTTGGGCACCGGGGAATCCGCCAGACCTGGGGCCGGGGGTGAAGGATGCTCTCGCGGATGTCGATCCGAACCTGGTGATGAACGGCGTTCAGTCGTATTCGGAAGTGATTCAGGCCAATTTCGCCCAGCAGAAAATGATCGCAACCCTGACCTGGCTCTTTGGAGCCGTCGGACTGATGCTCGCCGCCCTGGGCCTGTACGGTGTGACGGCCTATGGTGTGGAGCAACGCACGAGCGAGATCGGGGTGCGCATGGCGCTGGGTGCGAACCGCGGTTCGGTGGTGGTCATGGTGCTTCGTGGAGCGTTCTGGCAGGTAGGCATCGGGCTGACGTTGGGTGTTCCGGCGGCCATCGGCGTGGGGTATTTGATCGCCAGCCGGCTTTTCGGTGTAACGCCGTGGGATCCGCTGATGCTGTCAGGGGCCACGCTGCTGCTCGGGCTGGCCGCGCTCCTAGCGTGTTACGTGCCCGCGCGGCGAGCCGTACGTGTCGATCCCATGGTTGCGTTGCGCTACGAATAGTAACCCCCGTGGAGGGTGCCTCGGGAGCGCTCCCTGGGTCGGGACTCACTTTTGTAACTCGGGAGTGGGAAATGCTCGAAGACCTGTCGCGCTCATTATGTCCTTGCTCAGTCTGCTCGCCACGTTGATTCACGCGCTACGCGCTCTCGCCATCGAGCCCGCTCAGCTCTTGCGCAAGCCATGAGCAGGTTCCCGTCCAAGACTTTTGACTACCTCCTCCTGCATTTTGGAGTAGACTTTCGATACTGGCCACCTAGGCATCCGATTCGCGTCCCTGCCGCATCGGAAGGGGCAGAAGGAGACAGACGGTGAAGCCAACCTTGCAGGTCCACCTACTTTTGCAAGCCGGGGCGTTAGCCCTTTTTCTCGCCTCCGTTGCTTCCGCGCAAGCCCCGGAAGGCCCGCAGAGCGACGCTCCCCCTCCGGCCACAACTCCCGTCCCTGCCGCGCCCCGGCCCGCTAGCACCGGCAAAACCATTCTGATTCCTACGGGAACGCATGTTGGCGTCATCCTCGAAAGCGGAATCTCGACAGCCACAGCCAAGCCCGGTGACTCCGTGTATTTCCGCACTTCCTTCCCCATCACCATCAATAACCAAGTTGTCGTTCCGGTTGGCTCCTACTTGCGGGGCGAGGTCACCGATTCCAAGCGTCCTGGACGGGTTAAGGGCAAGGGCGAATTGCGAATCCGCCTGAATACCATGGTCTTCCCGAACGGCTACACCGTGGACATGAACGCAGAACCGCACAGCGCGGATGGTGGTCAGGTGAAAACCGATCCCGAAGGCAAAATGACCGGCCCCGGGGGTAAAGGCAAAGATGCGACCACCATTGCGACTACCACTGCCACCGGCGCAGGGATTGGCGCGATTGCCGATGGCGGCAAAGGTGCTGGCATCGGCGCAGGCATTGGCGGCGTTGCCGGGCTTGCCGCAGTTCTGCTCTCTCGCGGCCCCGAAGCGCAACTTCCGCGCGGTTCCTCGATGGATTTAATTCTGGAACGTGATTTACAGCTCGACGCCGACCAGATCCACTATTCGAACACCGGCCAACCCAACACCGTCGTCATCCAACAAGCCCCAGCGAACTGAACGAGCCACCTACCTCGGTTTGTCAAAGCGTTCTTGCGCTCCTGCTTCTTCGGAGAACTGAAATCACTCTCCCCTCACGCGTTGTGGCTTCGCGTCGCTTCCAAAAAACGCATTGGGCTCACCCGCTCCCAATCCACGCTCACTTTTAGCGTGCTCACCCACTCCCGGATCATTCGCGCCGTCACCGGCGCCAGCAAGATTCCGCTGCGAAAATGTCCCGTGGCGATCAACAAGCCGTCAATGTCCGCCGGGCCGATAATTGGCAAGTGGTCCGGGGAATCCGGCCGCAATCCCGCCCAAGTCTCTTCGACCCGTGCTTTCATCAGTCCTGGTGCCAGTTTCGTGGCATCATTCAGAATTTTTTTCAGGCCGCCTGCTGTCACGTCGTGATCGAATCCTGTGCGTTCGATCGTTGAACCCGCGATGATTGTTCCATCGCTCCGCGGCACCAGGTAAGTGTGCCCCAGCCATAGCACGCGATGGATTTCCACCGATTCGCATCGCAGCGCCATCATCTGTCCCTTTGCCGGAAACACCGGCGCGTACGGTTCCACGCCCTCGATCCGGGCTGAAAAACATCCCGCCGCGATCACCGTCCACTTCGCCTCCACCTGCCCCTTCTCCAGGACCAGGCCCTTGCATCTCCCGGCTGCTTTCCAAAGAGCCCTCGCTCCGTTCCCCGCGAAAATTTGCACGCCCTTCCGTTCCGCGGCCTTCAACGTGGCCGCCGTGAACGCTCGCGCGTTCAGCGAAGCTTCATCCTCCCGGAAAATAGCCGCCTGCACTTCTTCGGTTAGGGCAGGCTCCATTTCCCGCGCTCGTTCCGCGCTCACTGCTTCCGCCTTCAATCCCACCCCGTGTTGCAGCGCGATGACCGTGCTCAGCTCTTCCTGTGCATCGCCATCCACGATTATGTCCAGCGCCCCGTCTTTCCGGTAGCCCACATCCATTCCCGTCAGGCCCTCCACCTTGCGGATGAACTCTGGATACAGCGCCACGCTCGCCAGGCTCATCGGCACGAACGGGATCATTTCGGCGTTTTCCGGCGCCGGCGAAATCATTCCCGCGCTTGCCCAAGACGCTTCGCGCCCAGGTTCGCGGGTATCAAATAAACCTACTTTCAATCCCGCTTCTGCAAGCTCCAGGGCGATCGACGCGCCGATCACTCCGGCGCCCGCGATCACTGCATCAAATGTGTTCATGGCCGCACTCTATTCCCAACCCGTTCTCCTGGCTCTGATGTTTACCCTGACTCATAAGCTCCCGGCCAGTTGTTCGGAAAGCACTTCCGCTTTGTTCGACAAAAGTTTCGCCTTCACCCAATCCCCGCTCCGCATCGCCTCGCGCGCGTTATCCGCGAAACCGCGCACCTTCGAAGCAAGGTCTTCTTGTGTGGCATTCAGTTTTTTTCCTTGCGCCATCGCCAGATTTTTCTCCGCCATATCTAGGTTGTGCTGCGTTTCCGTTTTTGCGCTTATCATCTCTTCCGTCGTCACTTCCGGCGCGATGGTAGGTTCCGTATGTTTACCTGTTCCGGCCTGTTCCGGTACGGCCGGGGTCGCCACGCGCGGTTTCGGAGGCTGGAACTGGCCGGGCCCGATCTGCGGCGGTGCTGGCAAAACTTCGCCTTCGACTTCCGGCGGCGATTCCAACGCTGTTCCCGTCGCCGGCGGAATCACCGGGTGTACCGCTCCGATGAAACTCACCACCGGTTTGGCCGGGGTTCTGCGTGTATAACATCCGCACGTCAACGCCACGCAAACGCATATCACCACCAGCCATTTCTTCGTCGTCTCTGTCTGCCTGTTCATCTGCTTCTGCGTCCCGGTAGTTGGCATTCTTATGCGGCCAAGGGCAATTCGATGCGGAATGTCGTTCCGCGCCCTACTTCGGACGTAAAATCGATGGAACCGTTGTGCAGTTGCACGATCCGAAATGTGCTCGCCAATCCGATTCCGCTTCCTCCGGGTGTCGTTGTAAAAAATAACTGGAATACCTTCTGCCGGTGCTCCAACGGAATCCCTTTTCCGGTATCTCCCACCGTAATTTCCGCCATGTCCCCCCGCCGGCTCAGCGTTAGCTGTAATTGTCCGCCGTTGGGCATGGCATCCACGGCATTCAGTACCAGGTTCAGGATCGCCTGCTTCAGCAAGGCGCGGTCCCCAAACACTTCAGGCACATCGATCGGCAAAAGCTGCGCTACTTGCACTTTCGATCGCTCCAGCTGCGGTCCCGCCACTTCCAGCACTTCCTGCAGCAGCCCCGCCAGTTGCGTTGGTTCCAATCGCACATCCATCGGCCGCGAAAAATCCAGGAATCGTTTTACCACTGCGTCCAGCCGGTCGATTTCCGCGTCCAGCACATTCACGGCCTGCATCGCCGCGTCATCTGTTTGCGGTGGGAGCGATTCTTTCAAATTCTCCAGCCACAGCCGCATCGAGTTCAGCGGATTTTTCACCTCGTGTGCCACGCCGGCCGTGATTCGGCCCAATGCTGCCAGCCGTTCGCTTACCTGCAGCTGCGTGTTGATGCTCTCGAGTGAATCCAGGTCCCGCAGCGTCACCAGCGCGCCCATCCGCTCTCCCGCTCCCTGAATTTCCTGCACGGTCACTCCCACTCTTCTGGTTCCTTCCTCCGTCGCCAACTCTGTCTCCGATGCAATTTCCCGCAGCGTGTCGCCCTCCAGCCGCAGCGCTTCGAACAGCGGGTGTCCTGTCGGAAAAATTTCCGTCACTCGCCGTCCCAGAAAATTCGATGCGGGCGCTCCCAGAAATTTCTCTGCTGCCGGGCTCACCATCACTGCCCGCGCGTCTCGCGTAAACAAGATCAACCCGTCTTCCAAGCCCGCCATCACGGAATTCATATTTTCGCGCATCGAACTAAAAATCTCATGTACCCCGCGCAATTGCTGTCCCACCTGTTTGATTTTCCGCCGCACCTGGCCCAGCTCGTCGGTGCTCTCCACAGTCTTTTCGGTGGTCATCGTTGCTGTGTCATATTCGCCCGCGGAAATGCGATCGAGTTGGTCGCTGATGTCGCGGATGGGCGCCAGCGCCGCGCCGCTCACCACTGCTGCCAGCAACGTCGAAAGCACCACCGCCAGCAGCACAATCTTGATCCATTGCCTTAATTGCGTTTCGATATTTTTCAGCAGCAGCCCTGTTTGTACTGCAACGCGGACTTCGCCGAACGGCTGAGTTCGCACCTTGAAGGGGTATTCCACTTCGTAGACCTGCGGCGGGCCCGCCAGGATCCGGATTTGTCTCACGATCGGGCTTTGCACCAGCCTCGAAAGCGGCGGGCGCCTCGGCACCACTTTCCCCGCTTCCGATGGATCGCTCGATACCAGGACCAGCCCATCGCGATCCACGATCGACACTTCGTAGATCGACGGCAATCCCGATGCCGCCGCCAACTGTGTGTTCAACGCATCGCTCGTCTCGAACACTTTCCGCACAAAATCGTGGATCTCCTGCGGGTCATCCGACCCCGGCCGCATGCCCATTACCCGTGCGTCATCATCGGCGTGGCTAGCCCAATTGAACACCTCATGGGCCAGTTCCGATGCCCGCGCGTCACTATCTTGCAGCGCCTGTTGCAGTTGTTGGTCCAGGAACACCATCGACAGCACCGCGACCATCAGCAGTACCAGCGCCGTCATCACCATCGTCAATTTGGCTCGCAGCCCTAGCTGCATGTGCTCTTACGACTCCGCTTCTGCTTTGTCGCTGCCGTATTCCTTCAGTTTGTTGTGCAGTGTTTTGAGGCTCACGCCCAGCAGCTCCGCCGCGCGTGTCTTGTTGTTACCGGTGGCTTGCAGCGTTTGCACGATCAATTCCCGTTCCATTGCATCCACCGTTGTCCCGATTGGAAACTTTATTCCCGATAGATCGCTCGGGCTCTTCGTCGCCAGCTTCCCGAACTCTCCCGGCAACGACGACCGCGAAATCAGATCTTTCTCGCTCATGATCGCCGCGCGCTCCAGCACATTGCGCAATTCCCGGATATTTCCCGGCCACGTATGGCTCATGAAAATGTCCAACACTTCCGCGCCAATTCCTCTCACGCTTTTCCCGTGCTTGACATTGATGTCGCGCAAGATATGTTCCGTCAACAAGGGAATATCATCCTTGTGCTCGCGTAGCGGCGGCAGGTGGATGTGAAACACGTTTAGCCGAAAATACAGATCCTGGCGTAGCCCTCCATTGGCCACCGACTGTTCGGGGTCCTTGTTGGTCGCCGCAAGCACGCGTACGTCCACTGGCGTCTCGGACTTGCTTCCCAACCGCCTGACCTTGCGGTCCTCTAACACTCGCAACAACTTCGCCTGCGTGGGCGCTGGCATTTCTCCAATCTCGTCCAACAGCAGCGTTCCGCCATCCGCCAACTCGAAACACCCGATCCGCCGTTCCGCAGCTCCTGTAAACGCTCCCCGCTCGTGTCCGAAGATCTCGCTTTCCATCAGGGTCTCGGGAATTGCCGAACAGTTGATTGCCACAAACGGCCCGGCGGTCCGCGGCGAAAGCTTGTGAATCGTGCGCGCCACGATCTCTTTCCCGGATCCGGTCTCTCCCGTGATCAGCACCGAGGCAGAACTCGGCGCAGCCATCTCGATCACGCGCATCACGTCCTGCATGGCCTTGGATCCCCCGACGAGTTCGCCCAGCCGTCCTGCGTCGCGCAACTGTCTTTGCAGTACCGCCAGGTTCAGCGCATCCCGCGCTTTGCTCAGCGCCCGGTCCAACAGCGCCCGTAGCACCGGCCCTTTCAGCGGCTTTTCGATGTACCAGAACGCCCCCGATTCGATCGCTGCTACCGCCCGTTCATCGCTTCCTTTTCCCGTGATGATGATCGCAGGAACGTTGTGTAGTTCGTCGCCCAGTTGTTTCAGCAAGTCCAGCCCATTCATCCCGGGCAATTCCACGTCCGCAATCAATGTGTCTGGTTGAAAATTGTTAAATCGTGCCAGCGCATCTTCCGCGCTCGCCACTCCCACCACTTCGTAACCCCACCGCTGCAGAAGTTGCTCGTAGCCCTTCCGTGCGTTGTCTTCATCCTCGACGATCAGGATTCGGTCTTTTCTCTCTCCGGTTTCCACCGTTCGTACCGCTCTGTTTTCTTCTGGCATGTGCTTTGGCCTCGCCTGAACAAATAACACTGTTTGAACAACTTCGGGTGGGTGCTACGACTGTAACAAGCGCCTTCCCGCTTGCCAAGTCTGCCATGTCTATCCCCCGCCCCCCTTTCCGTCCGTCCCTATCAAAGAGGTTGACTCACCGGCAGGGCCATCTTGTTTTCCCATCCCAAAGACTTTACACCCGTCTGCACCACCGAACTCGGCTACATGGCTGGCTTGCAGCCCGAACTTGCGAAGCGCAATTGCAAAATCATTGGCCTCAGCGTCGACCCCTCTCCAGCCACGCCAAATGGGCCGCCGACATCGAACAGACCCAAGGTCACAAAGTGAACTATCCGACGATCGGCGACCCCCAGCTTAAAGTCGCCAAGCTCCACAATATGCCGCCCGCCGAAGCCGGTGAAACATGTGAAGGACGCACCGCTGCAGACAACGCCGCCGTCCGTACCGTTTTCATGGTTGGCCCCGACAAAAAAATCAAGCTCATGCTTGTCTACCCCATGAGCACGAGCCGCAACTTCGATGAAGTCCTCCGCGTTCTGGATTCCATCCAGCTCACCGCCAACTACAAAGTCGCCACCCCCGTGAATTCGAAACCGGGCGACGACGTGAACGCTTCGTCCCCATTTGCGCTTCGTACCCCAGCCGAAGTAACCTTCTGCCCGCCAGGGAGGTGCAGCGTGATCTTCAAGCAGTTCTATTTGAATTGCCTTGCCCACGCTTCATACCTGATTGGTGACGAACAAACGCACACTGTCGCCGTCATCGATCCCCAGCGCGATATCGATGGCTATCTTGCCTTTGCTGACCGGCATGGCCTGCAGATCAAGCATGTCTTCTTGACGCATCTCCATGCCGACTTTATCGCCGGCCACTTAGAATTGCGCGATCGTGTGGGCGCCACAATTTATCTTGGCGCCAAAGCCGAGACTGAATATCGCTTCACGCCTCTCCATGACGGCACTGCAATCGAGTTTGGCCGGGTGCGCCTGAAGGCGCTCGAAACTCCCGGCCATACGCCGGAATCGATTTCTCTCCTCGTCTACGATCTCGATCGCAGTGATATCCAGCCGCACGCTGTCCTCACTGGCGACACTCTCTTCATCGGCGATGTCGGGCGCCCCGATCTCCGTGTTGCCCTCGGTTGGTCCGCTACAGACCTCGGTGGTTTGCTTTTCGATTCCCTGCAAACCAAATTGCTTCCCTTGCCAGACGCGAGCCTTGTCTATCCCGCGCACGGCGCCGGCTCCCTTTGCGGCAAGGCCCTCAGCAAAGAAACGGTTTCCACGATGGGAGAGCAGCGCCGTTTGAATTACGCCCTTCAGCCGATGACCAAGCAAGCCTTCATCGACCTGGTCACTGCCGATCAACCCGAAGCCCCACCTTATTTTGTCTACGATGCCGTTCTGAACAGTAAGGAGCGCCCTACCCTTGATGAAGCATTGCAGCGCGTGCTCAAACCACTCACGCTGGACGCCGTGCTCGCCTTGCAAGCCGAAGGCGCGCAGATTCTCGACACCCGGGATCTCGAGGAATTTGGCGCCGCTCACCTTGCGGGCAGCATCAACATCGGCCTTAGCGGCCAGTACGCCACCTGGGCCGGAACCGTCCTTGATCGCGTCCATCCGATCATCATCGTCGCCGACCCCGGTCGTGAAATCGAATCCGCCATCAGGCTCGCCCGCATCGGCTTCGATCACGTCGCCGGCTATCTACAAAACGGTTTGCAAAGCCTCGAATCCCGCCCAGACCTGATCGTCTTCACCGAACGCCTCAGCCCACAATTCGCCGCCGAACTCCTAACCTCGCCTCAACCACCCTTTGTCATCGATGTCCGCTCCCCACAAGAGCGCGATCAGAAATTCATAGCAGGGAGTCTGAGCGTTCCCCTAAGCCATCTAGCAGAAAATTTCTCAGTCCTGCCAACTGAT
Organism: Candidatus Acidiferrales bacterium; assembly: GCA_963709675.1. GTDB lineage: Bacteria > Acidobacteriota > Terriglobia > Acidiferrales > UBA7541 > Acidiferrum. The sequence continues at coordinate 78,146 of CAVPWW010000004.1, read as the reverse complement.
CGTCCGCTCCTTGTCTACTGTGCCGGCGGCTATCGCTCCTCCATCGCCGCGAGCCTCCTCCAACGCAGCGGTTTCTCCAGAGTCACCGAAATCGCCGGTGGCCTGACCGCCTGGGAATCCGCCAAACTCCCCTTCCAATCGACGTAGCCCTTTTGATCAACGTGTAGAGGCGGCTTTACGCCGCCATCTTGGGTCTCTCGTTTCTCTTCCTTTGCAGGGACCGTCTCGCGAGAAGCGCCATGAGCGGACCTCCTCTTTATTCCCTCACCAAATACAGCGCTCGCTCCAACTCCAATTCCAGCTTTGCTCCCTTCGGCAAATCCAATTCTTGCCCCCGGCCCGCTTCCATCAAATATGCTTCCAGTGCACCCATCGCTGCGCCTTCCGCCGCTTCTTTCTTGTTCTTGTCCTTCACGCCCTTTTCCGCTCCCATTGCTGCGCCCGCCGCCGCCGCCTGCGCCGCATCTTTCTGCGAACTGCTCCGTCCCTCAATCACTCCCTCCTGAACTGGCCCGGATCTGATGCTGTGGTCCCCCGGCATCCCCGCCACATCTGCGACGATCGGCAGGCTCCCAAACCGTGTATGAATCTCATCGAACGTCAGCCATAGCTTGGCCTTGCCGGTCGTTCCTGCAGGCTCCACGCGGCTGATGTGTCCGCGAATCACTGCTCCCGACGGCAGATAAATCCCCTGGCCCGCCTCCAATGGTTCCACGGTCCGCACGCGAAACTCCTGATTTCGCTTCAACTCCTTGGTGTTCATGTCCTGCTCCAGAGCCACCAGGAACCGCGTGCCCGGTACCACCGCGAACACCTCCACCGGCAGCCCGTGTCTCTGCCCGTCCGCCACGTGCGCCGGGTACACCGCATTCGTTTCCTGCTTTTCGCGGCCTGCTTCCGGTGAAGCCTCCTGTGCGCCTGAAATGTTGGGCAGCACAATTCCCACGGTCAGGGCCGTTAGCGCAAGAACTCGCATTGTCCTCATGATCTTGTACATAGGGATCTCGAACCTCCTACTCAAAAGATGATGAGAGCACATGGAGAACCCATCCCCCGAACACCCCGAGGAATCTAATGTATTGAGAATAAATAGCTTACTATTCAAGGAAAGATGTCCTCTTTCGTGCTCTGCCTGCCTGTTCCCCCACCACTGTCGGCCCATCCTGACATCCGCCGCTCGCCCTCTTCGTCGTCTACACATCAAGCCGCGTAGTTATCTTCAAGCGATCTGATGAGGATCGCTGAAAAATCCCAACTAGACAAGGGCTTCGCCCTTGATATCCCTTCGGGATATAGAAGTCAGGAGTCCGAAGCCAGAATAGCCTTTGTATAGGCGTTGAGTAAGCGGCTGACTTCCTCGAGTGAAGTTGTGAGACTGCGGGTGTCACCGTATCCAAGATCTTGCGCCAGGATCAAGTAATAGCGACTCTCCTCCAGGGAAGCCTCGGCCATATTCATATAGCGAGCTTTGTCAGCTTTCCCACGCCGACGAAATCCTTCCGCAATGTTGGCAGGGACGGAGACCGCAGCCCGTCGCATTTGCAACGCCAAGCCGTAAGTTTCCTGCTTCGGAAAGGTCGCTGAGAACGAGTACACCGCTAACACCAACTCGTGCGCCTTGCGCCACACCACGAGATCCTGAAAGGTTCGTGCCGGAGTTTTGGGGGCAGGCATAAAACAGAGGCGTTCAGTGGGGTATGCTCCAAGGATCTCACCCCATTGGAGGACCCCATGAACGCCTTTTACGAACACCATAAGGATAACATCCGTTTCGCCTATCGTTGCTTCGATCGTATCCTGCTGCACGCCATGATCCAGCCCTTTCAACAGGAACAGCGCGCCGTGGGCTTTTTCTGGAGCTATCGCCAGATCTATCCCGTGAGTCGGCAAGTGTTACGCGACATCGCCACGCAATACCACAACTGGGCCAAAAACCGTTCTCAGAAATGGGGTGTACCCATTCAAGAAGATCCTCCTGGACGACGTGATGATTTCGTGGATCGCTACTTCCGGCGTGCCCAACCCGATCAGGTGGTGGCCATCATCAAAGCCCGCGAACCCGCCACCATCATGACCGCCATCGGGAAAGACGACCGTTGGCATCTGGAAATGAAGCGACGCTGGGTGGATCAATACAACTTCTACGTCCAGGACTCCCGTTGGGGTCAAATGTTTGTGCGCGTCTGCCCCTATTTCCCCTTCTCCGCTCGCGTCTGTCTCAATCAGCATTACTGGCTGGCTCTGCGCATGCGGGAGCGCGACATCCGCTTCCAACAGGGTGCCAACGCTTTCTTGCAGTGTTCCGATCCGGAAGCCCTTCAGAAACTCGCCGATTCCCTCACCGCCGACGAGATGATCACCGGTGCTCAGAAATGGTTGACTCGCTTCACCCCCTTTTTCACTCCCGAGGAGAGAAAGCACGCCGGCGTTCAGCACCGGCTGTTTTTTGCGCAGGTAGAGTACTGCGATAATCTGCTCTTCCGTCGTCGTGCCGCCGTCGATGCCCTCGAGCAACGACTGCTCGACGCCAATCGCACCATCGGTCAACCCAGCAAACTTACCCTCATCTTCGGTCGTCGCATCACGCGGTATCATGGCGGCAAGCTCCAGACCGTGATCGAGGATCTCAACCTGCCCAATCCCGTGATTCGCAGCCACTACCGCAAGGGCTTCCTCAAACAATACGTCCGCGATCGTTTCATCCTGCGCACAGAAACGGCCACCAACAATATCTCCACCGATTACGGCATCGGCAAGGCCGTGGACAATCTTCCTCAATTACGCCAGACGTTAAGCGGCATCATCGACCGCTATCTGGAGGTGCAGCAAGATATTCTGGAAACCTTCGTGGACCGTGAGCAACTTCACCATCTCACGCAGCCTACGATTCTTCCCAACGGCAGGCGCATCCCTGGTCTGAAGCTGGATCAGCCTCGACAGTTGGCCGTCATGCACTCCCTGGTGCGCTTCTGCTACCTCGCCGCCGAAGGCACCTTCACCACCCGCGACTTGTATCCACAAACCCTGCAGGCCCTGCACATGACACCGGAACAGTACAAACTTGCCTCCCTGCGTTATGACCTCTGGAAGCTGCGCGCCAAGGGCTTAGTCGAAAAGATCCCTCATTCCCGCCGCTACCGGCTCCTCGCGCACGGCTATCAGATCTGCCTGGTTTTCCTGAAGCTTTATGAAAAGATTTATGCCCCACTGACGGCCGGCATCCTGCGGCCCTTTGCCGCGGACCAGTCCATTCCCAGAGAAAAGATCACCGCCCTCGACCAACGATATACCGCAGTGATTCAGGCTCTGGATGACCTCGTCGATGTTGTCGGTTTGAAAGCAGCCTAGAAATGTAACCGCTGCGAGAACGAAATTCTCGTTTGGGGCCCTATAAGGATCTAAAGCCGTATAGAAATAGACAAATGGAAAAGGACGAAACCGCTTATGCGTCGTCCAAAAAACTGCGAATCCGCTTCAGTACCTGCGCGTACATCGCCTCCGTCACGCGCCCCGTTTGCGTGTTTTGCTGGCTGGGATGGTAAACGCCAAACAACCTCGGCAAATCGCTGGCTATTTCCACTTCCGCGCCATGGCCGAATTTGTACGCCGCGCGCGACGCGATTTTGTCATCGCGTTTCAAAATTTCCAAGTACGCATCCCACGCAATTTTACCTAGCGCAAGAATCGCCGCCGGCCGCAGAAATTCCAATTCCCGTCGCAGATAGCCGCGACAATTCACGATCTCGCTGAGCAGCGGCTTATTCGCTGGAGGAGCGCACCGCACTGCTGCGGCGATATACGCATTCCGCAATTGCAATCCGTCTTGGCGGTGCAGGGAAGTGGGCTGGTTGGCAAAACCTGCCCTATAAAGTGCCTTGTACAGAAAATCCCCAGAGCGATCGCCGGTGAACACGCGTCCTGTGCGATTCCCTCCATGCGCCGCTGGCGCCAGCCCCAAAATAAAAAGCTTTGCCTCCGAATCACCAAATCCCGGCACGCCATGTCCCCAGTATTCCCACTCGCGATACGCACGCCGCTTTTCCCGCGATACTTTTTCGCGGTACTTTACCAGTCGCGGGCATTTCCGGCAGTCGCACACCTCTTCGGCAATGAGTTTCAGCGCTTTCTCGGTGTTCACTTTTTCCTTTTGAGCATCTCCGCGAGCACTACGGCCTGGTTTTGCTTTTCGTCCTTGCTTCCGTACAACAATGTCACAGTTGCGTGTTCGTGCTCGAGTTCGTTCATTTTGCTCAGGAGGTCTTTCTTTTTGGCAAGTTCCGCCTTATACCGCTTGACGAATTCGCCCCAGTCCCTCTCCTCGTGGTGAAACCACTTTCGCAGCTCATCGCTCGGTGCAATTTCCTTCATCCACAAATCCACCCCGGCTTTTTCTTTCGTCAGCCCTCGCGGCCACAACCGGTCCACCAGTACCCGGAATCCATCTTCCTTCGACGCCTTTTCATACACGCGTTTGGTTTGGATCATGATGCTGTTCCTCGCAGCAATCGCAGCACTTCCTCGTGCAAAATCCCGTTCGTGCTCACGAATCTTCCTTTATAGATCGTCCGCTCCCCGTCGATCGTCGTTGATCTTCCCCCCGCTTCTTCCACAATTAGTCCTAGGGGCGCCAGGTCCCACGGCTTGGACACCCAATCCACCGCCGCTTCCACCGCTCCTTCCGCTACCAGCATGTGCTGCCAGAATCCCCCCATCGAGCGGCTGCTGCGTGCCGCGTCCGCCATCCGCCGCATCCTCATTCGCGCATCCATGTTCTTCGCCCAACCGGTTCCGGTCGTGAAGAACATCGCTTCATCCACGCTCTTCCTTGCCGACACGTGAATCCGCTTCCCGCTCCGAAAGGCTCCTTCGCCGCGATATGCCCACCAACGCGTCCCCTGCGACAGCGCCGGTGCGCTCACAATTCCCGCCACGATCTCTCCGTTCTCTTCAATTCCTACTAGCGTGCCAAATGTCGGAATCCCCCGCGAAAATTCTTCCGTGCCGTCAATTGGGTCGATAATCATCCGCGCGCGCTCGCCGTGTGCCGGCTCCTTCGGAATCTCCTTGCTGGTCTCTTCGCCCAAAACGTCAATCGGCAACCCACTCTCCGCCACTTTCCGCAGCGCCATTGCTTCCACGGTTTTATCCGCAATCGTCACCACGGTTCCGTCGCTCTTTTTCTCCGCTGCGATGTCCGCCGTCCGGAAATACTTCATCGCGATTGCGTCCGCTTCCTCCGCAATCCCTTCCAGCAATGCTCCATATTTCTTTCCGTATCCCATCCCCGCTCCTCGCCGAGCACTTACACTCTCTCACTCTTAAACTCTTATCCTGCTGTTTCCTCTCTTCCCCAAGTCTCCGCAGCAATGTGTTCCTCAAGACCTGCTTCCTGATATCTGATTACCGATACTCTGATATCCTCCTTAGAATACATGAACGCACAACCCAACACCGGCACCATCCTCGACCGCATCCTGGAATCGCGCCGTGCCGAGGTCGATCACCGCAAACGCGTCCTTCCGGAAACCGCGCTCAAATACGGCGTAAAAGCTGCTTCTCCCGGCCGCGATTTTGCCGCCGCACTTTCACGCGACGCCCTCAACGTCATCGCCGAGTTAAAGCCAGCGTCGCCCTCGCGAGGCGTCATACGCGATCCGTTCGATCCGCCCGCACTTGCCAAGTCTCTCGAAGCCGCTGGCGCCGTGGCGCTCTCCGTTCTCACAGAAGGCGAGTTCTTCGGTGGCTCTCTCAAGAATCTCCGCGATGCCCGCAAGGATGTTGCCCTTCCCGCCCTTCGCAAGGACTTCATCTTCGATCCCTGGCAGGTCTGGGAATCCCGCGCTAATGATGCCGACAGTTTCCTGCTCATCGTCACCGCGCTCTCCGACCCGCTCCTGCGCGACCTGATCGCTCTCGCCCGAGAGTTGCACATGGAACCGCTCGTCGAAGTACACACCCGCCCCGAACTCGATCGCGCACTGGCTGCGGACGCTCGCATCATCGGTGTCAACAATCGCGACCTAAGAACTCTCTCCGTGCACATGGAGACGTCCTTCGAGCTGATCGAACAAATTCCCGATCATTGCCTCACCGTTGCCGAATCCGGCCTAAGTACTCACGCCGATCTTCAGGCTTTGCGCACCGCAGGCTTCGACGCCTTTCTCATTGGCGAACACCTCATGTTCGCCCCCGATCCCGCCGCCGCCCTCTTGCAACTCCTCACTCCTCCAGAATGATCGTCTTCCAATTCGACCCGGTCTTTTCCACTGCTTTGCTTTTCCCTTCTTACTCCTGTCGCTACACCGCACTCTTCCGTTACACTGTCCACCATGGTCCGCGTCAAAATCTGTGGCATCACCAAATGGGAAGACGCTAAACTTTCTGCCGATCTCGGGGCTCACGCCATCGGCCTGAATTTCTACGAGACCAGTCCGCGCTGCATCACCCCTTTCAACGCTGCCGAACTGATCCGCCGTCTGCCCCTGTTTGTAGCGCCAGTTGGCATTTTCGTGAATTGGGCTGCGTCGCCTGTCATGGCTCTCTGCAAAGCATTGGGCCTTTCCGCCGCACAACTCCACGGTGACGAGACCCCGCAAGTCGTCGACGCCGTCGCTGGCCGATTGCCCGTTATCAAAGCGATGCGCCTCGGGCAGGGAAGTGAAAAATTTGATTTTTCCAGCTTTCGCAGTGCCTCAGCCTTTCTGCTCGATTCCGCGCTGTCCGGCCATTACGGCGGCAGCGGCACGACCGGCAATTGGCACATCGCTCGCACCGCCGCTCAAACGCAACGAGTCATCCTCGCTGGCGGACTCACGCCTGAGAATGTGGCCGAGGCTATCCGCATCGTCCGTCCCTATGCAGTAGACGTCGCCAGCGGCGTCGAAGCCCGTCCTGGCAAGAAGGATCCCGTCAAGCTCCGCGCCTTCTTCGATGAAGTCGCCCGCGCCTCCCGCGAAATCTCCTGAATCTCTCAGCCAGCCGAGAGAAAATTGTCAATCCCGAGAGAAGCGAGGAATCTGCTTTCAACCTCGAAGGCTAGCTGAAATTCCCCGCGCTCAAGGTACAATAGTCAGCTCCATCCATGACCACGCAACTCACCATTCCCGCCTCCCTCCCCGGGCGTTTCGGCCCATATGGTGGCCGCTACGTCCCCGAAACGCTAATGGTGCCGCTCTACGAACTCGAGCGCGTTTATGAACAGGCAAAAGCCGATCCTGTGTTTCAAACCGAATTTCAGGGTCTTCTCAAGAATTTCGCCGGTCGTCCCACGCCGCTGCAATTTGCTTCCCGTCTCACCGCCAAGTTCGGCGGACCGCGCATTTACCTGAAGCGCGAAGACCTCCTTCACACCGGCGCGCACAAAATCAACAACGCCATCGGCCAGGGGCTCCTCGCCGCCAAAATGGGCAAGCCGCGCATCATCGCGGAAACCGGCGCAGGCCAGCACGGCGTCGCCTCCGCTACAGTCGCCGCTCATCTCGGCTTGCAATGCACCGTCTACATGGGCACCGAAGACATGGCGCGCCAAGCTCTTAACGTCGCCCGCATGCGCATGCTCGGCGCGGAAGTCATCGGTGTCGAATTCGGTAGCAAGACACTCAAAGACGCCATCAACGAAGCCATGCGCGATTGGGTCACCAACATCCGCAATTCCCACTATCTTCTTGGTTCCGTCCTTGGCGCGCATCCTTATCCCACGATGGTCCGCGATTTTCAGTCCGTCATCGGCCGCGAAGCCCGCGAACAAATCCTCACTGCCGAAAAGCGCCTGCCCACGCATCTTTACGCTTGCGTTGGTGGCGGCTCCAACTCCATTGGCCTCTTCCACGAATTTCTCAAGGATCCCGGCGTCAAAATGGTTGGCATCGAAGCGGGTGGCCGCGGCAACGGACTTGGCGAGCATGCCGCACGCCTCGCCGCGCATCAAGGCTTCACTGGCGCTCGACCTGGCGTTCTGCAAGGCACGTACACCTACGTCCTGCAAAACGAAGACGGCCAGATCGCCTCCACACATTCCATTTCGGCAGGCCTCGATTATCCGGCCATTGGTCCCGAGCACGCCTGGCTCGCCGATCAGCACCGTGCCGAATACAGAGCCGTCTCCGATGACGCCGCCCTCGAAGCCGCGAAACTTCTCTCGCGCACCGAAGGCATTATCCCCGCGCTCGAATCCGCCCACGCCCTTGCCGGCCTCCTCGAGCGCCTCCCCCAATTCAAGCCAAGCGACCTCGTTATCGTCAATCTCTCCGGCCGCGGCGATAAGGACATGGACACCTATAAACGCCTGCTTTAATCTGGCCCAATCCTGATGAACGCCGCCCTCCACAACTCGACCCGCATCTCCAAACGCTTCGCGGAGCTTCGCGCCACCGGCGAACTGGGCATCGTCGCGTACATCACCGCCGGTGATCCGACTCTCGACGCCACGCACAAGTTTGTTCTTGCTCTCGCCGAAGCTGGTGCCGACGTCATTGAACTTGGTGTGCCATTCAGCGATCCGCTCGCCGATGGCCCTACGATTCAACGTGCTTCCGAACGAGCCCTGAAATCCGGTGCCACGCTGGCCGGTGTTCTGGAACTTGTCCGCCGCATTCGCCAATCCAGCCAGGTTGCTCTCGTCCTGTTCAGCTACTACAATCCCATTCTGCAGATGGGCCTCGAAAAATTTGCGGCCGCCGCTTCCCAAGCCGGTGCCGATGGCGTTCTTGCCACCGATCTCACCCCCGAAGAATCAGAAGACTATCGCCGCATTCTCCACGCGCACCAACTCAACACCATCTTCCTCGCCGCACCCACCTCCAGCGACGAGCGCCTGAAGCTAATCTCGGGCTGCACTTCCGGTTTCCTCTATATCATTTCGCGCACCGGCGTCACCGGCGCTAAAGACTCTCTTCCGGACGAACTCCCTGCGCTTCTTCGCCGCGCTCACCACTTCACCGATCTTCCTATCGCCGTCGGCTTCGGCATCTCTCTCCCCGGGCACGTTAGCGTTCTAGGTGGCCTTGCCGATGCCGCCGTCGTAGGCTCTGCGCTTGTCTCCGAAATCGAAAAAGCCTCCACGCCTGATGCTGCCGCCACTGCTCTCCGCGAGCGCATCCAAAAACTCAAGGAAGCCGCCCGCCACGGCCTCTCCCGCCGCGAGGCCATTCCATGATCAACATCCCCAGATTTGACGCTAGCCTCCCAGTGCTTGTCATGCTGAGGCGATCGGACGAGGATCGCCGAAGCACTTCTCGCTTCCTCTGCCCGGGGCCTGTCCAATGAACATCTCCGACTGGCGTCAGCGCATGGACGAAATCGACAAGAAACTCGTCGAGCTTTTGAACGAACGTTGCAAGTGCGCCCTGGAAATCGGCCACATCAAGCACGAATCGAACATCCCGCTCTATCAGCCGACACGTGAAAAGGAAGTTCTCGCCAACGCTGAAGGAAACAATCAGGGCCCGCTCTCCCACGCGGCCATTCGACGCCTCTTCGAGCGCATCATCGACGAAGCCCGCTCCGCTGAACGCGTCGCCATGTTCGGCGAGTCCTCCACCACGGACGACGAGGAGTCCAAATGAATTCTAACTTGTGTAGCGGCCGCTTCCTGAAGCGAGCATATTTTCCGGATCATCTAATTCTGGGGACTGAGGACTAATCATGGTCATTGTTATGCACGAAGGGGCGACCGACGAGCAGATCCAGCACGTCATCGATCGTGTTGTCGCCAGCGGCTTCGATGTTCACCGCTCTACCGGCGCATCCCACACGGTCATTGGCGCTGTCGGCGTTCATCGCGATTTCGATCATCGCGATTTTGAACTTCTCGAAGGCGTGCGCGAAGTCGTCCGCATTACGCAACCCTTCAAACTGGCCAGCCGTCAATTCAGGCCCCAAGGCACCATCGTTGATCTCGGCCGCGGCGTCGCCATTGGCGGTAACGAGCTTGTCGTTGCTGCGGGTCCCTGCTCGGTCGAATCAGCGGATCAGATCAACGCGGTCGCCGAGGCCGTCTGCAAAGCCGGCGCAAGAATCATGCGCGCCGGCGCCTTCAAGCCGCGTACTTCGCCTTACGCTTTCCAGGGCCTCGGCGAAAAGGGCCTTAAGCTCATGCGCAATGCCGCCGACAAATTCAATCTCTTCGTCGTCAGCGAAGTGATGGATCCTTCACAAATTCCGATGATGGGCAACTACGTGGATATGTTCCAGGTGGGCGCCCGCAACATGCAGAACTATTTCCTCTTGCGCGCGCTCGGCGAAACTCAAAAGCCTGTTCTCCTCAAGCGCGGCATGTCCGCTACGATCGAGGAGCTTCTTCTCAGTGCCGAATACATCTTGGCCGGCGGCAATTACAATGTAGTCCTCTGCGAACGCGGCATCCGTACCTTTGAAACTTATCTCCGCAACACCCTCGACATTGCCGCCATCCCCGTCATCAAAAAGCTCTCCCATCTCCCCATTGTGGCCGATCCTTCCCACGGTACTGGCCGCCGCGATAAGGTTCCACCGATGGCCCGCGCCGCCGTGGCTGCCGGCGCCGATGGCCTCCTTATCGAAGTGCATAACGATCCTGATCACGCGCTCTCCGACGGCGCGCAATCCCTTACCCCTAGCGAATTTTCTCAGCTTATGGCTGAGCTGCGGATCATCGCTTCCGCGGTGAATCGCCACCTTTCGTGATCTCCGTGTTCCATCGCGTTTCTGCGTTACCGTTTTTCTTTCTTCGCTTTGGCCCTTTGGCTCTCGGCGGTAGACTGTCGGCTGCCGCCTAACCATGCCTCACTTCATTCAACGCGTAACCATCCTCGGCACGGGCCTCATCGGCGGCTCCTTCGCTCGTGCTCTTCGCAAATATGCGAAGGACATCCACATCGCCGGTTGGGATCGCGCCGAAGTTATTTTGGAAGCCAGGAAATCCGGCGCGATTGACGAGGGCTTCTTTGAATCCCTCGAACCCGCCATTCGCCGCGCCGACTTGATCTACCTCGCCTTGCCGATCGGGAACACCCTCGACCTTCTTCCCGAACTCGCGCAGCACGCCCCGCCGCACGCGCTGGTTACCGATTGTGGCAGCACCAAGCAGCGCATCTGGCATGCCGCCACCGAGCTCTTCGTTGAAGAAGTCGGTCCCATCTTCCTGGGTGGTCATCCGATGGCAGGCCGCGAATTGTCTGGCTTCGCGCATGCAAATGCGGATCTTTTTCAGAACGCAACGTATGCCCTGATAGGTAATCCGGACGACACGCACGACCCGCGCATCAACGCCTTTGTCAAAATCCTCGAAAAAGTTGGCGCGCGCCCTCTCTGGCTTGGCGCACAGCAGCATGATTACGCCGTGGGCCTTGCCTCGCATCTGCCGCAAATCGCTGCCGTCGCTCTTGCCTCATTCCTCTACGACCGTTTGGACGAGAACGGCCTTCCCATCACCCTCGCCGGTCCCGGACTCCGCGACACGCTTCGACTCGCCGGCAGCCCGTACTCCACCTGGCGCGATATCGTACTCACCAACCGCGAAGTCCTTTCCGCCGCTTTGGATTTGTTCGCCCGCCGTCTCGACGACCTTCGCGAACGCCTCGGCTCCCGCGACCTCGAAACAGACTTCGACGCCGCCAACGAACTCTACAAACTTCTTCGCTCGCTGTAACACAGGCTTTAGCCTATGTCTTTCTTTTCTTCGAGCGTCAGCCTCCTATACGCAGCTTTCTTACAGGTGCAGGCCTGTGCTACAAGATTCCCATGGACAAACGCATCGCATCGCCCGATGACGCACTCGCCAGTCTCCGCGATGGCATGACCATTCTTATGGGCGGCTTCGGCCTTTGCGGTATTCCGGAGAAACTCATTGACGCTGTGTGGCGCAAGGGTATCAGGGATCTTACGATCGTCAGCAACAACGCCGGCGTCGACGATTTCGGCATCGGCCTGCTTCTCTTAAATCGCCAGGTCAGGAAAATGATCTCCTCCTACGTCGGCGAAAACAAACTCTTCGAGCAACTCGTCCTGACCGGCGGACTGCAGGTGGAGCTCAATCCACAGGGCACACTTGCGGAGCGCATCCGCGCCGGCGGCGCCGGCATCCCCGCCTTCTACACTCCTACGGGCTACGGCACGCTGGTCGCCGAAGGCAAAGAGACCCGCGAATTCGCTGGCCGCCAGTACATCCTTGAACGGGCCCTCCGCGGCGATTTCGCCTTCATCAAAGCTTGGAAAGGTGACCGCATGGGCAATCTCCTCTACCGCAAAACCACCCGAAACTTTAATCCCGTGATGGCCACCGCCGCCGATCACGTCATCGCTGAAGTCGAGCAACTCGTCGAGCCCGGCGAACTCCCCCCCGATCAAGTCCACACTCCCGGCATCTTCATCGACGCCATTTTCGAAGGCACACCCTACGCAAAGCGCATCGAAAAGCGCACCGTGAGGAAAGGGTGACCTTTTGTTTTTTGCGGTCGTGGGACTTGAAATGAGTGGGTTTCCAATGGTGCGCCTTGCCTACCAACCTAGAAGAGGTACGCTCTACGAGCGACGGTGGAAGGCTTATGCAAATCGTCAAGACAATCCTATGTTGTATTGGTCCAGCGCCAGAATTGTATGAATGCTGCTCTCCATATGGTTATTCGGGGTCAAACGTGCCAAGAATTGAGCGACCCAAGCCTTGGAGTTTAGGTTTTAGCTGCTAACCGTAAACTGTCGACCGTAAGCTGCCATTATGACCGACGAACAAAAACGCGAACGCATCGCCCGCCGCATCGCGCTCGAACTCCGCGATGGCTACTACGTCAACCTCGGCATCGGCATGCCCACGCTTGTAGCTAATTTCATCCCCAGAGGCATGGACGTTGTCATGCAATCGGAAAACGGCATGCTCGGCGTCGGTCCTTATCCCCTCGAATCTGAAGTGGATCCCGATCTCATCAACGCCGGCAAAGAAACCGTCACGGAAATTCCCGGCACCGTGTATTTCTCTTCGGCGGACTCCTTCGCCATGATTCGTGGCGGCCATGTTGACCTCACTGTTCTTGGCGCGCTCCAGGTCGACGAGAAAGGAAATCTCGCCAATTGGGCCATTCCCGGCAAAATGCTGAAAGGTATGGGTGGCGCCATGGACCTCGTCGCGGGCGCCAAACGGGTCTACATCGCCATGGAGCACGCCACGCGCGACAGCAAGCCCAAAATCCTGAAAAAGTGCACTCTCCCTCTCACCGGCGTCGAAGTCGTCGATCACATCGTCACCGAATTCGCCTTCATCGATGTCACTGGGCAGGGCCTTTTCCTCCGTGAAATTGCCCCAGACACCACCGTGGAACAGGTACAGTCCCTCACCGAACCAAAACTCCTTCTGCCGCCAAATGGTCCCGTTCTCATGGCAATCTAGTTTTCGAGCACTGCGGCAGGCTATCGTGAAGAAACGCTCTGAAAATTCCCGCAATCCGAAACAAAGACGCACTTCCCGCGCCACCTTCCCTCTCATTTCCGAAGAAATGAAAGAGTGGTCCGCCATCCTGCAATCGGAGCTCAATTCCTGGCCATCCATCCGCACCAAATCGATGTTTGGTTTCTTATTCTTCTATCGCCGTGGTAACGTTTTTGCCGCTCTTCCGCGCACCCGCGGGTTCGATTCGCCCTCCTCGTTGGTCTTCAAATTCAATCCCCTCCCGCGAGCTTTGCAGAAGCGCGCTCAGGGCGATTCTCGGATGCATAGCAGTACAAAAGCCTCCAGCAAAGGCTGGTTTTCCTTTGAACTGAGTTCCGAGAACGACTTACGCGACGCGCTCTTCTGGTTGAACCACGCCTACGAGGCCGCGGCAAAATGAGCAGGACGGGCAGGCCGTTTCTTCTTGGTCACTCTCATCGCCACTCCCGCCAATCGCCCAAGCCCATACGCTAAACTTGAAAGAGGTACACAAATAGGCTAGCCATGAACCCCAATTCCATCGTGATCGTCAGCTTGCACTCTCCCAAGGAAAAAATCTGGGGCATCTTGCTCGACATCAACCCCAGCGGCGTCACCGTGCGCGGCATCGACCTCAACTCCTTCGATCATTTTGTCAGCGAGATCAATCAGCTCGAAGCCGAACGCATGGGCCTGCCTACGCTCTTTTTCCCAATGACCCGCGTCGAACGCATCTCCCTCGACGAGCCTTCCGGCTCCATCCCTAGCATGGCCGAAATCTTTGAGCGCAAGATCGGCCGCACGCTCTTCGATTACCTCGCCCAGTTCGCCTGAACTGCGTTATCCTGTCCCCCAATGAAAGCCCGCATCTGGACGGTACCCAATCAAATCACACTCCTGCGCCTAGGCTTTCTGCCGTTTTTTCTTATCCTCGTCTTTTACGACGAATTCCGCTGGGCCTTGGTTGTTCTGGTGTTTGTGGCTCTCACCGATGCCATTGATGGTTTCCTGGCGCGGAGGTTGCATCAAAAGTCCGCTCTCGGCGCGTACCTCGATCCCATCGCCGATAAACTGCTGCTGTCTTCTTCTTTTGTTGTGCTTGCTATGGGTAAGAAAATCGCTTGGTGGCTCACCATCATGGTGCTCAGCCGTGACGTTCTGCTACTGGTCGTCGCTGCCGTCATCCTCGTCGTGCTCGGTTACCGGCCCTTCCCGCCCAGTCTCCTCGGCAAGTCCACCACCTTCTTCGAAATTTCCCTGGTTTTCTTTGTCGTCTTCGCTGCGGGCTATCCCAATGATCGCGCGCTCCTGTTTATCCATTACCTCTCGTACCTGGTCGCCGCCTTTGTGGTGGTTTCCGGTTTCCACTACGCCTTCGTAGTCGCCCGCCGCCTCCACGCCTCGTGAACGCAAAACTAGCTCTGCACTCGTTTTTCCTTTATTCGAGCGGTGCGTCCAGTTATTGAGGCAGGGTATCTCCGAAATGCAGAAACATCAGCACGAATGACGCTATTAAAACGCCGCCTGCCAACCATCCGAGCACGTAGCTACGTGTTCGTTCCGCTCCGGGTTCCGGTTGGCGGTCTGCAAAGACCTTTCCCAGCACGAAGCCCACCGCGAGTCCTCCGAAATGGCCCCAGTTATCGATGCCCGGCACCAGAAATCCGAACACGAAGATGGTGATCACCCATGAGATTAGCCGTGACCGCATAGCCTGGATATTTGCACCGCTGCGCTTCGTCGTGACCGCGATCAGCACTCCAAGCAACCCGAGAATTGCTCCGCTGGCGCCCACCGACGGTCCCCTGCCAAAAAATGTGCTGCACGCAGACCCACCAATTCCACAAGCCATGTAGAGGAAAAGGAAGCGCGCGGAACCGAATAGTTCTTCGACGATGGGTGCAATATCCAGCAGCACAAACATGTTCATGCCGATGTGTAGTAGTCCACCATGGAGAAAGGTGCCGGTAACCAGTCGCCAGGGTCCCCAACCCGGCCACACGTACGGTATGTTCTCCCCTAGCCTATAAAGCTCGATTGCGCTCA
Organism: Candidatus Acidiferrales bacterium; assembly: GCA_963709675.1. Classification (GTDB taxonomy): domain Bacteria; phylum Acidobacteriota; class Terriglobia; order Acidiferrales; family UBA7541; genus Acidiferrum. Next base: position 62,725 of record CAVPWW010000004.1, on the reverse strand, counting down.
TTCCACCGAATAGGTTGAACCCTCCACCGGACTTCATCGAGCGCAGCAGGCTGACTGCGAACATGAGCACATTCAGAATCAGAATCGAGACGGTCACCGGCGCGTGCCCGCCAAAAAATTCGCTCAGTCCCTTGCTCCACGCCGCTAGCCCGAATCTCAAGTTAGCTCCGCACACATGGCATCTCGTCGCGCTGATGCCCACCAGTGCGCCACACGCCGGGCAAAGCTGCGGCCGGCGCTCGCCTCTGCCAAACATCCCGCCAAACATTTTCTTCCAGCGCTCTACGCGCAGTTGCCACTGATAGGGAAGGGCCAACACTCCTCCTTGCAGCCTCTTTCTTGCGTTCCTATAATACCGGAATCGCGCCTTTCGTACCGGCGCAGGAGCTTATGGACAAATTTGAAGAAATCGGACGCCGTCTCGACGAAGAATTAACCCGCCTCCGCAAGTATGTCGAAGAGGAAGTGGCCCCGGAGACCGAGAGACGCACCGCGCAGTTCCTTCGCGAAGTCTCCGAAAAGCTGGCGGAAGCTTCGCGCAAACTGGAATCCCGCGTTGCTGCCCGCAATCCGCAGAACCCGCAGCAGCCCAAACCGTGACTCGCTCCCGGCTATCCTTGCTCTCGCTCGCCGGTTCCATCACTCTCCTCTCCATCGGTTGCGCCGCCAAGCGCCCTGTCTCCGCTGCGACCCCTGCCCAGCCTTCGCCCACTCCGAATTCCACCGCCGAAGCCGCCAAGAACTCCACCAGCGTTCCTCCATCTCGGCACGCAAAAACTCCCCCAACTCCGGCTCCCGTCGGCTACACCGAAGAAGGCAACGCTTCCTGGTACGGCAATCCCTTTCACGGCCGGCACGCTTCCAACGGCGAAATCTACGACATGTACAAGCTGACGGCGGCGCATCGCACTCTTCCGTTCGAGACCTTGGTGCGTGTCACCAATCTGAACAATGGGAAATCCACCACCGTCCGCATCACTGATCGCGGGCCCTTCGTTGACAATCGCATCATCGATCTCTCCCTCGCCGCCGCCCGCGAAATTGAATCCGTCGGTCCTGGCGTGGTTCCCGTGCGTCTGGAAGTCCTTGGCAACGTCGATATCGCCGCCATCACGTCCGGGTTCTTCACTGTCCAGGTTGGAGCGTTCCGCGAACGCACCAACGCCGAACGCCTTCGCGACCGCCTCGGCGTCTCCTACTCCCCCATCTTCATTCAGCAGTATGATTCTCCCGAAGGCACCTTCTACCGTCTCAGAGTCGGCAAAGTTTCCGGCGAAGACGCGGCCAAGGAGCTCGCCGAGCAACTGCGCTCCAAAGAAGGATTCACGACCTTGGTTTTTCGGCTGGATGACATTGCTCCCTCAGGAGTGAACTGATGGACGAGAACTGCCTGTTCTGCAAAATCAGCGGCAAGAAAATTCCTTCGAAGCTGGTTTATGAAGATGCCGACATCTTTGCCTTTGAGGACATCTCCCCGCAGGCGCCCACGCACATCCTGATCTGCCCGCGCAAGCACATCGCCGCGCTCCACGATGCTTCCCCCGAAGATCAAGCCATGCTTGGCAAATTGCAGCTTGTCGCTGCCCAACTGGCCAAGGAACGCGGCCTTCTCGCCGGCTATCGCACGGTACTGAACAATGGCAGCGGCGCAGGCCAGTCCGTCTTGCATCTCCACTTGCATCTTCTCGGTGGACGCAATTTCCGTTGGCCCCCAGGCTAGCCCGAATCCACATTACGGTGTAATTTAAAGCCGCAAAAAACAGTGCGGTATTAATCGAAAATCTGTGTAAGTTTTCAAATTCGTTCCGTTCCACTTTTTCCGTTTGGCGGTTCCCTGAACCGATGTCCGCTCGTGGAGGCCCCATGCAATTTCGCCGATTGACTCGCGTTGCCTTTCTGTTCGCTCTCGCAGCATTTGTGGTTGGCACGCAACCCCGCGGGTTGGCTCGGCAAAAACCTGCGCCGGCCGCCCAACCTGGCGAACTCACTCTCGAGCGCATTTACGGCCAGCCCAGTTTGAGTGGGCGCCTGACACGCGGGATTGCCTGGTCACCCGATGGCAAGCGCCTCACCTACCTCGACGCCAAGGGCACGGGCAAAGACGCGAAGACCGAGCTTTGGGCCTTGGACGCATCCTCCGGCGAACGCTCCCTGCTCATCTCCGCCGACAAGCTGGAGACCATTTTCCCCGCGCCGCCCACCAAGCAATCGCAAGCCACCGGTGCCGGCCGCCACGCTCCTTCTCAATACCAGTGGGCTCCCAGCGGCGAGGCCATGCTCTTCGAAGGACCGCATGCTCTCGCATGGTTCGACCTGAAGGCGCAATCGGGCCGCGTGCTTGTCTCCGGCAAAGACGAACTTACGGATGTGAAAATCTCCCCGGACAGCAAGTACATCAGTTTCATTCGCGATCACAATCTCTGGCTGGTCAGCACCGTGGAAGGCAAAGAGCGCGCCTTCACCACCGGTGGAAACGAGAAACTCCGCAAAGGGGAACTCGATTGGGTTTATCCCGAAGAGTTGGAGATCTACACAGCCTACTGGTGGGCTCCCAACTCTTCCTCGATCGCCTACCTGGAGATGGACGAAAGCAAGGTAACGCAATTCTCTCTGCTCAATTTTGAATCCTATACCGGGGAAGCCGAGCTGCAGCGCTATCCAGTCGCTGGCGGGCAAAATCCCGTGATTCGCGTTCTGGTTGCCTCGGTCAGCGGGGGCGAACCGCGTGCCATGGACATCGGTGCAGATTCCGATATCTACATCCCTCGCGTGAACTGGCTGCCCGATTCGCGCCATCTCGCCATCCAGCGCCTCAATCGCGAGCAAACCGTCCTCGATCTGTTGTTGGCGGACACTGCCAGTGGTCAGACCTCCAAGCTGCTCACAGAAAAAGATCAGTATTGGGTGAACGTCAACGACGATTTGCACTTCTTCAAGGACGGGAAGCGTTTTCTATGGTCCAGCGAACGCACCGGTTATCGCCATCTTTACCTTTTCGGCCTGGACGGAAAGCAAATAGCTCAGCTAACCAAAGGCGATTGGGAAGTTAGTCATGTCGATGGGGTCGACGAGTCAAAAGGCGTTGTCCTGTTCACCTCCAGCGAAAAGTCACCCATGGAGCGGCATCTTTACCGCGTGGGGCTCGACGGCGCTGCCTTCTCGCGAATCACCAAAGAAGACGGCACGCACATAGTGAACTTGTCGCCTACCGCAAATTTCTTCCTGGATATGTACTCAAACGCATTGACTCCCCCACGGCAGGATCTCTATAGCGCCGACGGCACAAAAGTGGCCACCCTCAACGAAAACAAGGTGGGCGAACTGGCCCAATACCATCTCTCCCCTGTCGAGTTTTCCACCGTGAAATCCGGCGATGGTGTTTCCCTCAACTGCTTCCTTATCAAGCCGCGTCATTTTGATCCCGCGAAAAAATATCCCGTGATCGTCTACACCTACGGTGGTCCGCATGCTCAGGTCGTCCTCAATGCCTGGACGGGTTCCAACTTGCTCTGGCACGAGATGATGGCTCAGAAGGGCTACATTATTTTTGCGTTGGATAATCGCGGCTCTTCCGGGCGCGGCCATGTCTTTGAGGAGCCCATTCACTTCCACTTTGGTGCCCAGGAACTCGCCGACCAGCGCGACGGCGTCGTCTGGCTACAACAACAGCCTTGGGTCGATCCGCAGCGCATCGGCATTTGGGGATGGAGCTACGGCGGACACATGACCCTGCACGCCATGTTTGAGGCTTCCGATCTATTCAAAGTGGGTTTCGCAGGAGGCCCGCTCACCGATTGGCACTTCTACGATTCGATCTACACGGAGCGTTATATGGGCCTTCCACAGCAGCACGAAGCCGAATACAGGGAATCCTCACCCCTGAACCACGCCGGAAATCTCAAAGGGAAATTGCTCATCGCCCAAGGCACGGGCGACGACAACGTGCACTACTCAAACACCCTATCGCTCATCAACGACCTAATCGGCGACGGGAAATACGTCGAAGTCATCGCCGCGCCGGGCCGAGGTCACGGCGTTAGCGATCCTCCCGCCCGCAAAATCGTATTCACCCGCGTCACCCAATTCTTCCTCGACAATCTGTAAACCTAGGTTTTGCGCGCTCGACGCGTCAGTCATTTACAGCGTGGAAGCCATTTGTATGTGGGCCTCGGCCAGCCGTGCGCGCGTGCTCTTTACGATCCCGGCGAAGCGGCGAGTTAGCTCGCGGATGCGGTCCGGCTTGTGCAACAGCATGGATTCGCGGGGAATCAGTTCCTTGCCCACGCTGAGCGCGGCAGCACCTGCAAGTAGGTAATGCGCTGCGTTTTGCTGGGTCACCCCTCCCCCGGGGATGAGCGGGATATCGGGAAAAGGGCGGCGTAGTGTGCGTATGTAATTGTCTCCGCCAACTACGGAACACGGAAAAATCTTCACAAAATCAGATCCGGCTTTCCAGGCTGCCAGTATCTCCGTCGGCGTCAGAGCCCCGCCCATCATCAGCACGTTGGGATTCTCCGCCACCAGTTGAACGGTCGGAATGTCCAGCACGGGATTGCTGATGAATTGTGCCCCGGCCTTGATGCATTCGCGCGCGGTCAGCGCATCCAGCACCGTGCCGGCTCCAATAATCACGCTTGGCACGTTCTTGGCGATTTCCCGAATCACCTCGATCGCGCCCGGGACGGTCATGGTGACTTCGATTATGGGAATTCCTCCATGAGCTACTTCCTCCACCGCAAATCGTGCATCCTCCGCGGAAGAGGTTCGGATGACTGGCACGATTCCCACTTCTTCCACGCGGATTCGCAACTGTTCTTTATTCATGGCTGCAGGACTCCCGGGAGCGCCTGCGGCAGAACCCTCGTCCCGCGGCGGCGTCTTACACTAACTTCTGCGAGCATTATAGTGCTCGCCGCTGTAAATTCCACCGGTGTGCTTGAATGAAGTTGTTCGTTCCAGTGGTAGACTTGGGCAGAGAAAGGTTGACTCCATGGCGAACAAGAAGACAAAAGGCAAAAAGCCCAATTCTCGTAAGAGCACCAAGGCCAAAATGATCAAGACCAAGCCTGTGACCAACCGCAAGGCGCTTAGGAAAAAGAAAGTCATCGCCAAGCCGAAGCCCAAACCGGCCCGACGCAAACCGCGCGGCCGCCCGGACGCAGGAGAACTCGTCTCCTTCGAACAGCGCGGCATGGGTGCGCGTTCCGGTGGACAGTCCGGGGACACGCAAGGTATCGCGGGCGGTCCAGACGTCGACTCGGAAAGCGTGGAGGAGCTCCTGGAAGAAGGGCAATCCTACGAAGCCGAAGTCGTCAATGGCGTCGAAAATGCCCGCGACCCCGATCAGGGTGAAGTCCGCACTCGGGAAGTCGAAGAGGATGATGTCCCCGAGGAATATCGCGACAAGGATTAGCGGCCCGTTAGGCCTGTCTTTTTCAGCGCGGTCCCGCGAATGCTCATCGGAATCATTTCGGACACTCATGGCTTGTTGCGCCCCGAGGCGGAAAGCGCTCTTCACGCCGTCGATCTGATCATCCACGCAGGGGACGTCGGACATCCCGATGTTTTGGCCAAATTGAAGCGCATCGCCCCCGTCTTCGCCGTGCGTGGCAATGTGGATACCGCTCTTTGGGCGCAAGAACTCCCGCTCACCACTGTTGTGGAAGCCGGCGGGGCCAGCTTTTACGTCCTTCACAATCTCCGCGACTTGGATCTGCTGCCGCACACCGCCAAATTCGATTTCGTCATCAGTGGCCATACCCATCAGTCGGAGCAACTCGAAAAGAACGGCGTGCTGTACATCAATCCGGGCAGCGCCGGGCCGAAGCGCTTCCATCTCCCGGTCACACTAGCGGTGGTGGATCTGTCCAAACGGCCGTGGAAGTCGGAGCTCGTTGAAATTCTCGGCTGCGTGTGAGTTCTCACTCCCACCCCGAACTCCGAAGAAGATGCGGACTAACACGCAATCGTCGGCGGAATTTAACTCGCCTGGCGCCGTTCCACCCGTTTCGTTCCACCACAATCGACTCATTCTCAACAAAATCCAACGCCATTCGCGTGGTGCCGGGCGTGCTCCCTCTCTGTGTGGGTGCGCGCTAAACTAACCCCGTCGAATCGAGACTTGACAAAGTGCCCCTTCGCCTGGAGTCCGCGCCGCCCAGTTGGGGGATAGTATGAAGCCATATCGTGAAATTGCCGCCCTCTCTGTATTGCAAGTAGTTTGTTTTCTGCTACTTAGTCACCTGGAGCCGGATTTCTTCCTGCTCCACTTTTATCAGACCATTGTCTACCTGGCGATTCTCATCATGCTGTTTTACATGGAGGATCGTTGGGCCTACATGATTGGCATTGTGGCCCCGTCCGTGTGGCTCCTCATGACATTTGCCAGTGGACTTCTCGGAGGAGCAGCAAGGCAGGTCCTGCAGCTCGGCCGGGCCCATGCCTTTACGAACCCTGTGAGCTTTCTCGCCGCAATTACGGCAGTCTTCAGCTTGCTGATGATCGTCGCCTGTGCCTGGCGCTGGAAGAAGGAATATGCCGGGCTGGGGAAATCGCTCAACACCTTCGCGGTTACCTTTGGAATCGTGGCCGTATATTACGGAATTCTTGTGGCCTGGTTCTGGCACATCATTCCGTTCGCTTCGGCGCAGAACTAAGAACCTCTCGATTTGCTCTAAAACCGGCCAGAACGCCAGCGATTATCCGGGAGCTTCGAACCTCCTCAGTTTTGCAATTTGTAACTGCCGCTTGGAAGTACTGGCGTACTGTTCCAGAAGGCTGTAGATTAGTACGGCACAGCTATTGTCCGAAGTACGTCGATTTGACAAAATGCTGCGTAGACTTGGTCGCATGCGAATTGTCCCCTGCTCCAGGCACCTGCCCCCTGCCTGTGATGCGCTGCGGTAGGTCTCCCGGCCAGCAGTTCAAGGCGGACCCAGAATAGCTGAGGAGTAAGGTCCCCATGGGTGTTTTACATTTTCGCTATCGAGAACGCCGGCGGACGCTACGGGTGGCTCTGGCATTGCCCATCATCGTGCATGGGCAGAATGACGTGGGCGAGAAGTTCTGTGTGCGCGCCACCACGCGCTCCATTAATAAACAGGGTGCGTTACTGGCGATGGATGAGATCGTCATCCCTGGCCAGCCACTGCTGATCGTCAATGAGAACACCAGCCGATCCGCCGAGGTACGCGTGGCTCACGTCAGACGCGAACGTGACGGTAAGCTCTATGTGGGCCTGGAATTTGTGAACCCCGAAGTCAATTTCTGGATGATGACCTTTCCGCTTCCCGGTGCAAGGCCGCTGCGCCGCGTGAGTGGCGCCAAGGGTTAGCCGGCTGCCTCCTTTTCGCAATTACCCCTCATATTTCCCCTACGACCCATTCTTCAAGGACCAAGTCGAATTTCAGCTTATTGAGCTCGCGGCACCTGTTGTCTCGGCGCAAAAAAAATGGCACCGCGAGAAAACGCGCCGCGGTGCCATCTGAAACAGTAGGCTTGTTTAGGAGCGAGAATCAACCAGCCGGATTGCTTCGTCGACATTGTGAATCGCTCTGTCAATGTGGCCAAACGCGCGCTGCTGCAGCCCCTGGGCAAACCCATTCTCTTCCTCGTGGGAGATATCCTGGCGTGCCTTGTCTAGCAGTTGCTTGGCGCGGTGCAAACGGCCCGTATGGTCCAACCCGGCGTCGACCGGCGGATGATCGTTCAAATCCTTGCCGTCGTCGATGGACGCTCTCTTGATTTCCGCAATCGCATCATCGATCGCGTGAATCGCTTCCTTCTCTTCGTGACGCAATTCGCCCCCATTATGTACATCCAGATGGGCGCGAGCGGCGCGAAGATCCGTCAGCGCGTGCAGATAGGCGGGATGCCTGCCTTGCGCGAACGCACTGCTTGAACCGAGCGTCAGGAACAGTGCGAAAAACAATGCTACAGCCATAGTTCGGGCGATCGACTTCATCGTCATGAGTTCTCCTTGAGATTTTTTGGAGCCGTGCCGATTGGTGTCGCCTAAAAGGCCTGGATGGCTCAACACTTCGGGCACTTGTTCACACTAACCCAGCCGCTAGAGTTTAGTTGCGGCAGCGTAGCCATATGCGCAATAAGTGTCCTGTACTTGGGTACAGGTCTCTTTTTCGATTTCACCCATGCTGGGTACTCTCAACATTCGGATTCATCGCTGTTTCTTTTTTTTGCCATCCTTGCGCACGCCACTCTTTTTCACCGCGGTTCCTGAAGCCGCGGATTCGCGCGCTGCTCGCGGCAACTTGGCCAACACCAGTTCGTAGGACTTACGAAGCAGCCCCGCCACTTCCGTTGTTGTCAGTGTCTCTGGCGTTTCGATCGCGACCCACTTCGCTCGCGCCAGATACGGCGCCGGAATAATCCCAGGACGCTCGGTGAGATCGACGAACTCTTCCGGGTCCGCCTTTAAAGAGAGCCACAGGCGCGCCGGTTCCAAAGGTGCAACCGCAAACATTTTGCCGCCCACCTTGAACACCAAATTGTCTTCCCACTGGATTTGTTCCGTGACCCCGGGAAACTCCGCGCAAATTTTCCGCAGTTGATCGATGTTCATGGTCCATCACACTCGTTGTGAGTCACAAGCCAGTCTAACGCGGAGGTTTTTGAACCGCGAGTGAATTACAGTGTTTTTCGTCGTGAGATAATATCCTGGCGAGGCCCTGGAGGAGGGAGCATGAGCGAGACACCTTCTTATCCGTACGAAACACGCTTGAACATTTATTACTCTCCGCTGGAAATCGTCGAAGAAAAGAAGCTTGCCGATGAGTGTGAGTTCCGCTGGTACAACCAGACTCTCTGCCAGGTCAACGCTTCCGTGGTGCGATTGGGTGTTTTCCTCGGCGAATACCACTGGCATAAGCACGACGAGGATGACGAGTTTTTCTATGTGATTGAGGGGCAACTCCTGATCGATCTGGAGGAACGAACCGTTAACCTCAACCCGAGACAGGGCTTTGTCGTTCCCAAGGGTGTGCTACACCGTACCCGCGCTCCTCAGCGAACCGTAGTACTTATGGTCGAGAACGCAGGGATTATTCCCACGGGCAGCTGACAGATTTCTCCCTTGAGGGGATGGCGTTTCCGGAGTTATTGGTTCGCATTGCGCCGAAAGAACGAATCCGGCTTCCACGCCGGCCGCCCCGGGGCATCGGCCGTATCGATCAGTAATCGCCGCACGATCTCTTCATACAGCGCCGCAGCCTGCAGATCGACTGGCTGGTTGATATCATCCGAAGGCGCGTGATAGCGATTCGTCAGCCAGTCCTTGAAAATTTTCTGTTCCGGAGTTCCCGGCTCGAATCCGACGTCCATCGCCACTGACGGAACGCCCTTGTGAATGAAGCTGTACTGGTCGCTGCGCACGAATGCGTTCCGCAGAGGTTCGGGATCGGCAATGGGTTTGACTCCCAGCGATTGCGCCACGGCCGCCGCTCGTGTGCCCAGGTCAGATTCCTCCAGTCCCAGAATCTTCAATACTTTCAGCGGCACGATCGGAAGGAACATATCGATGTTGATGTCCGCAACGATCGAGGACAGCGGTACCGTCGGTCGTCCCGCAAAATACTTGGATCCCAGTAGACCCTTTTCCTCACCGGTGACCAGCAGAAACAGTACCGACCGTTTCAATTTCTCGGGGTGCGCCTTCAGCTCTGCCGCGACATCCATCACCGCCGCGCTGCCGGCAGCGTTGTCCATCGCTCCGTTGTAGATACGATCGCCGTTCACCGGAGCCCCGATGCCAATATGGTCGATATGCGCGGAGAGCACGACATATTCATTCTTCAAGTTCGGGTCCGAGCCAGGCAACTTGGCCACTAGGTTGGCAGACTCCACTTGTTTCGTCAGAATTTCCGCATGCGCGTCAAGCGACACCCTCAATGGGAATTGCGGCAGGGGCTTGCGATCCTTCGCCAGCGCTGCGATTTCCGCGAATGTGTGCCCGGAGCCTGCAAAGAGCGCCTCTGCGGACGCCGGATTAAAGGTCACGCCAATCTTCAGGCCTGCCAATTCGTTGAACACAGGGTCCGCCAGGTCCATCGAAGGGTGATTGCGATTGATGGAGATGCGCGACCACGGTATGTCCATCGACGCGGGATTCGGAATGGAGAGGATTCCAATCGCACCGGCGCTCCGCAAGGCTTTCCAGCGTTCCCCCGCCGTCTGGTAATGCGATGCCAGCGCCGTCGGAATATCCGAGGGCGAACCGGAGACATACACGACGATCTTGCCGTTCAGATCGACTCCTGCCAGTTCATCCAGATTTTTCTCCGGGATTTTCAGGCCGTAGCCAATGAAAACCAGCGGAGTCGTTAGTTGTGCCGACGCGCGAGTGGCGCGCGAGCTGATAAACGCATCGTCCGCAAAGGAGAGCTTCGTCGTTTTTCCTCCCTCCACCAGCGCCAGCGACGATTTTGCCTCGTCCACCTCAAATTGCGTGAAGGGAACCGGCTGGTAGAAACCCTTTGTGCCTGCAGGTTCCAGCCCCGCTTTTTCGAATTGCTCCACGGCGTATGCCTGGGCTTTGCGTAGCCCTTCGCTGCCTGTGTCGCGCCCTTCGAGCGTATCATCCGCGAGGAATTTCACCTGCGCCCACCAGGAATTGCCATCGAAATAAGAAACAACATTCGATTGACCGTATACCGCAGGCGAAACACACAACAGAACTGCAAGAATGAACTGCTTCCGAGACATGAGCGCTGCCTCCTGTTGGAAAACGCGCCTGTGAGAATACCAGAGAATTGTTCGATTGATACCAATCCGCGGCACTTGCTTTGCGGCTGTAGACCTAGTAATGGATGAGCGTGGAGTCCTACTGAGCCTTATCGTACGGCAATCCTTTCTCTGCCCAATCCACGGCAAAGCTCGTCGGAAGAATCAGGACGCGCACCTTTGTGAAACCCATCCCGTGCAGAGCCGCGAATGCTGGCCGCACATTTGGGCATCGTTCCATCGGACAGCATCCACAATAGATGACCAGATTGGTCGAGCGAGGAAGCGAACCCGCCCACTTCTTGATTTCTGCAAGTCCCTCTGCGCTGCCGCCGCTGCCGTGGTACTGTGCCCCTTGAATATGGCCTGCGGCGTACAGCCGCTGAAACCCGACGAACAAAACCGTCGGTGCGGACCTGCCACCCGCCAGTTCCTTCGCGAAATCAGCGGCCTGAACGGTTTGTGCTGCCGTCCATGGGTCCGCGGAGCTCTGCGCGCGCGTAAGAGAAAAAGGGAGCAGCGCGAAAAAGAGAAACGACAAAGCCGTCAGCGAACAGGCAAGAAACGCACGGCGCGAAGTCATGAGATTACCCTCCAGGGCAACAGCCACGCCTATTGTATCGCCTAAAGCACGGCCTTCGCCGGACGGATTCCCGCGAATCAAGGCTGACTGGAACTGGCGCGGGTGAAGCGCAGAGGCTCATCGAACCCGTTCGCATAAATCAAGAGGTACGGATCCTGGTATGCATAACGTGTCGCCGCAGCTAGGGCCTTGAGGTAGGTGTCTTCCTGTTGGCTGATACCATTATCGACGCACGCCATCCGCGTAGAGGCCAGTGGCCCTAGCTTCAACGTGTCACCTGTGATTGCCACTGACCCGGTGAAGCGATTGCACGAACCATTTCCCGCTACACGCCCCGCTTCCAGAAAGGACAGCGTAGCTTTTCCGCCAGGCAGTGCCGGAGTTCCCGCAAGATCTGTCAGCACCCATTCCGTACCGGGAAGAGATATCTGCGAAACCGTGGGCTTCGGAGTGCTGGCGGCCGGTTTGTTTGTGGAGGCGCATGAGGCTACAAAGAGCACCGTAACGCCAAACGACAGGGAAGCCGAAAGATGTCTCACAAAAGTTCCTCCTGAGCTGCACATTAACCCTCAACAACATATGGAGATGAACATCAAACGATCATCTTCAATCCTTGGCAGAGTGCGGTTTTTCTTCAACTGGTTTTCTTGGCGATAAACATTCGGTACAGCAACAAGAGCAGGATCGCGCCGAGAACCGACATGATGAATCCCGCCGACTGTCCTTCCCGATACCATCCCACCATCCGTCCGAGATATCCGGCGAGGAACGAACCCGCCAGTCCTAGCAGCATTGTTATGATCCACCCACCCGGATCTTTGCCTGGCATCAGAAACTTGGCGACAGCTCCGACAATCAGGCCAATTAACGCGGTCCACAGGAGACTGAACATGGAGCAAACTCCTCTCTGGAATTTTTTCGAACGGAGCGGGGCTCCCTGCCTGCGGCGAATTGCCGCAAATGCCACAGGGACACGCAGGCGGATATCAGCTTTTTTTGCTACGACAGGTCGGAAAAACTGAGCGTTGAGGGACTATATTCCACTTCGCGCGGCCAACGCAATAGGTCCTAAGGATCCGCGACAGTTTCAATGCAGAGGAACAGGGAGGGCTACTTCTTTAGATCCGCCCTCGTGCGCATCAACTTGCCGGCGGAAGTCCGCAGCGTTTCCGGCACATTCTTGTTCATGGCAAGTTTTTTCAGGTCCGCGGGGTTTAGCATGGGGAGCATGTGCAGCGTCAGGTCCAGCGGACATTTCGGATTGTTCATCAGGTTCCGCACCACCACATAATTTTTCCGGAACACGCGGTTGCCGGCGATCAGTCGAAGGATTTCGTCGGTAAGGTTGGCCATCGCTGCAAAGGCTTCTACTTCCTGATCGGTCAAGCGCGGCGATTGCAGCACGGACCGCTGCACCACCTTATTCGAGTCGCGAATCAGCGTACGCCGCGCCTCGGATCCTCCCTTGATCGCGAACTGTACGCGCTGCGCTACCGTCATCTTGCTGATCTGCTGCAGCAGGGTTTGCCTTCGCTGCGCATCGGGTTCCGCTTCCGCGGCCGCGTCCGCCAGATGCTTCAGGTCATCGGAGACCGCGGTGCTGCTCAATTCATGAAGAGTGTTTTTCTGATCCGCGGTGAGGTGCGCAGAGTGTTCGAGCGCCACAGCAAGCGTATGCGAAGCGGAAACTCGATCGAGTTCCTCCATCAGCAGTTGCACTTGCTCCGCGGAAAGCACCGGCACCAGCGGCACCAGATGTTCGCCGGCACAAGCACGGTTTGCCAGCATCGCTTCGACCACACTGTCATGCTTCCCGAGATTTTTTCCCGCATAAGCAAACAGAGCCGGCAATGCGTTTTCACGCTGCAGGGACTCCACAAAATGCTCTGGAACTGTGGAAAGCAGCGCTTCCCCCGCCCGCTCGGCCACCAACTCATCCGCATCGTGGCTCAACACCGCGAGAATTTCTACCCGCTCCACAGGGGGAATGTGGGCGCCACCGGCGCCGCATACGGCAAGTTTTCGTTCGCGTGGCGCGCGGCCGTGCCGCAAATCTTCCAGAACTTCAGGGCTGAGAGTTTCCGCCATTTGCCTGCCTCAAATCATCACGGCTCAATTTAATTGTACCGGACGAACCCGGCACGCCAAGCGGAGGCATGGTCTGGCCGTTCAACTCCAGCAACACCGCTCCAGAGTCCGCCGCGGTCACTTCAAATTCTTTATCGGCGGTAAAATGCCGGGTTTCCCCGGCGCGTACCTCGTCGTAAAAAGCCACTCTCCCGTCCACCAGGACCAGCAGGTGCGTGGCCGCGCTCGTTGACACCAATAGATTTAGCGGTCCGGAATCCATATTTGCCGACTTCGGTCGTCCTACGGGAACTTCTTCGGAGGCGGGCACAATTTGCGGCGTGGGTTGCGCCTGGGCTGGCACAACGGCCTCCGACGTTTGCTTTACGCTGCGGCGCGCTGCGAAGTGTCTCCACGCATAGATGCCTCCGGCAATAATTCCCGCAAGCAACAGAAGCGAGCCTAGAACAATCGCGGCGGGCAGCCACCACGGCGGCGAGGGTATGTTCTCTTCGGCATGCTCTTCGGCAGCGACTTGTGTCCCATGCGCGAGGTCGTATTCTCCAAGCAGCGCTTCCTCGTCCAGCCCGAGATAACGCGCGATGGATCGCACGAATCCTCGATTGAACACGCCGCCGGGCAGCTTTTCCCAATCTTCATTTTCCAGGGCTTCCAGAAAACGAGGTCCGATGCGGGTCGCCGAGGTGATCTCTTGCAGGGTCACCTCTCGCAATTCCCGTTCGCGCTTCAGCCGTTCTCCGAAATTTCCCCTGGCCATGCCCTCTGTCCGCAAGGATTCAGTGTAACAGTTCTTGCACAGGGGGCGTGGGTCCCGAATTTGGATTGGCCTTCACCTGTCGCGTTGCTGGCTGGGGGGCGGATGGAATTGCAAGAGTGATATTCTGATTTTGTGGGGGGCGGCATTAAAAGTGGGCGGCACATTGCCGACAATGCCAGCCTCCTGCATTCTCCAGCCCGGGGAGAGGTCATGCCGAATGCGGCAATCGATACCGATGTTTTGATCGTCGGCGCCGGACCGGTCGGGCTATTTTTGGCGAACGAATGTGCTCGCCGGGGTCTGCGATGGCGGCTCGTCGAGGCGCGTGCTTCGCAGTCTGAGCATTCCAAAGCGTTGGCAATTTTCCCTCGGACGCTTGAGATCTTTGACATGGCCGGCGTAATCGGTCCATTCCTTGAGAAGGCCAACCGTGTCACGTCCGTTGCCGTAGTCACACATGGCCGTACGCTTGCCCGCATGCACTTCGAACCCAAAGAGACTCCCTACGGGTTCGTCGCTATGGTTCCTCAGGACGTCACGGAAAGCCTGCTGGTGGAGCAGTTGCGTCTCAGAGGCGGCGCCGTCAAGTACGAAACCGCATTCGTTTCGGCGGTTCCCCAGGATGATTGCGTTCGGGTAATCCTTGACCAGCAAGGCAAGCAAATTGAGCTTACCGCTTCCTTCGTCGTCGGTTGCGATGGTGCGCACAGCAAGGTTCGCCATCTCCTCAATCTGCCGTTCGAGGGCGCGGAATACGATGCTTCCTTCCTGTTGGCGGACGCCGAGACCAACGAAACCCTCCCCGCTGACGAATTGCAACTCTGCCCTAGCGAAGTAGGTCCCGTCGCCATTTTTCCGATGAGCGCCGCTCGTCGCCGCATCGTTGCGACAATCGAGAAAACCGAAGGAGATGCTCCGTCCCTTGAACTAGTGCGGAAGATACTGGCGGAACGCGCACCCCACGGCATCGAGGCTCGCTCTTTGTACTGGAGCACTTATTTTCGCATTCATCACCGCCGGGTAACACAACTGCGCCAGGGGCGTATTTTCATTGCCGGCGACGCCGCTCACATTCACAGCCCTTTCGGGGGGCAGGGAATGAACACCGGCCTGCATGATGTTTGGAATCTGGTCTGGAAGCTCGACCTTGTCTTGCATGGAAACGCCAAAGACCGTTTGCTCGATACCTACTCTGCCGAGCGCCTTCCGGTGATCAAGGGCGTTATTGAGACCACAGATACCCTCACCAGGGTCATGGGAACTCCGAGCAAGTTTGCTCAAGTTTTACGTGATGCGCTCATTCCCATGGTGTCGCGTCTGGCCCCCTTTCAGCATGCCTTCGTCCAGAGGCTTTCCGAACTTGGCATTGCCTATCGCGGAAGCCCAATTGTAGAAGGAGCCGGGAAGCGCTATTTCGATAATTCCGTCCGCGGAGGCCAGGGCATTCGCAGCCACTTCCTTCTCGTGTTCGATAGCGACGCGGACTCATCGCTCACACAGGCTGCCAAGGAACTCTGCGCCTCCTTTAGCGACCTCGTTGAATTACGCTTGGAGGACCAGCACGCCATTACGCTTGTCCGGCCGGATGGCTACATTGCCTACACTGCCGATGGTCGTGAAGGCACTGGAGCACTGCAGATGGTCCGCTCGGTTCTCCAGCGCAACACAGATTAGCCAGTGCGAATGTTGCGCCAGCTTCCTATTCTCGTCTCAGGAGGAACTCGTGAGCGATGAAGACCGCATGGACGAGGCCAGAAAGTATCAGGCATTCTTCGAGAGGGCGGGGAAACTGATTCAGGCGCGCTATCCGGATTGGCGTGAATCCAACAGGCTCAACAGAAAGGAAGCCACTCTTTCGGGGTGTCTGGACTTGCTAGTTGCCTTCGCATTGCAGGAGATAGACCTCTACAAAGCTTCCCGCGAGGGAAGTAATTCATAGTTAGCGCTTGAGAAGTTGAGGCCTCGCCCCGGGGCTTGTGCAAAAGTGAACAGACCCCGAGATCCGGCTCCTTCTCAATCTGGAGACTGCCTCCGAAACACTTCTGCAGATCGTGCTTGTTGGACATCCGGAACTCGAGGACAAACTGAAGCGGCCTGAGTTGCGGCAATTCCGCCAACGCATTGCACTCCAGTGTAAGACCGCGCCGCTTACCCTCGAGGAATCTCACGGTTACATTGCGGAACGGCTGCGCATTGGAGGCGCTCTGCCCCCCGTCTTCAGCTCCGATGCCGTCGAAATGGTGCAGTTTTATTCACGTAAATGTGGGCGAGGCCATAAAAGGCTGGCCTGCACACAGAGTGGTCGCACAGATCTACGTCGAAGACTCAGACCAATTGTTCAAGCGTGCGGTTGACGATGGCGCGAAGGAGATCATGCCGATGACGGACATGTTCTTCGGTTCAAGGGAAGGACGGGTGGCGGATCCTTTCGGCAACGTGTGGACTATTGCGACGCTCAAGGAGGAAGTGGCACCGAAAGAGATGCAGCGAAGGATGAACGCTCAGGGCTACTAACACTCCAGTTGGGTGGTTACTCGATTTGCAACCGCGATTTCATCAGCACCACAACGTACGGATTCCACGTAGACAGCACATAGTAGATGCTCAATTCGGAGCCCCTCACCTTCGTCCATCGTTCGACGACATACGGCGCATAGGCACCGCCATGAACGGCTTGCGGATTCGCCTGACCCTTCCCAATTACCGGTCCTGCCAGCCCATCGTCTGGATTAGCCTGCGGATTGTGGATGAATTTACCCAGGGCGCCATCGCGCATTGCATTGAAAATGATTTGCGGTTCGCTCCAGGGTCCCCACGGCGTTCGCGAATAGGAAAACAAGATGCCACGCGGCGATGGGTCTCGACTGTCGTATGTCATCAGCCACAAGCCAAGATCCTTGCACCACGTTACGGAAATATCGCCGATCGTGCCGTTTTGCACGATGGCCTTCGCTTCCGATTCCTTGTCGCTCCAGATCGGAGCGCTCTTCGCGTCCAATCCTGCGAAATACCGCGTCCCTTTGCCACTTTCAAATTGGGCTGCCGGCACGATCGACAAATACGCGTCGCTCTTACGGTACACGCCTGTGCCCCATACGAGGATGAACGGTCCGCCGGAAGGCAGGGCTGCGATGCTCCCGGCTTCGCTGTGCAACGACATCTTCACGAAGCGCCCCTCAGGAAGTTGAGAGATTGTCCGCAGCGGTTGGAAATTTGCCGCTGGTGTGAATTTCGTTAGCACAGACCGATCTGTCGAGCGATCCTCGGAGTGGTTCGTCGAGACGGCTACATACATTTGCCCGCCCAGGCTGATTCCTGCCACCGGCACCTCGAACGGCCCCATGCTGATTCCTGGCGGCTGGATCGTCAAATAATCGCTGCCGGACTTCAGGAAATCCAATCGAACACCGCTCTCCGGATCGACGGCATCAGTTGTCGCGATGGTGTCGAGTGCCCGCCGCAAACGCCCCACGGTATCGCCGAATAGAAAATATAAGCGACCTCCGTGCTCGAAAGAATTACCCAAATCTGTCCCTTCGATCCCGTATCGCGTGACGGTCTGGCTAAGCGTTGGTCGATGCAGTTGTTTGTCCTCTTCGCCGAGAAGCTGCTCAACCTTGCTGGTCGAGCCATCCACATAGCGCAGGACCGGCTCGCTCGCCGATGGCACGGCGCTGGCTGCCGGATTTGCATTCAATCCATCCCGTAGAAGCACGTGTACACCCGATTCAAACTGCGCGGAGAGATTCCACATGCCGAGGAACAGCCCCAGTACAACTCCTAAGAGCGTTTTCATGGCGTAACCTCCTGAAATCCCGTAGCTAAACAAAACCGCACCCTCCAACTGCAAGGAGTGCGGCCCACAAAATTGTCTGATCGGTCCATCTATAACCTACTCGCCCCAATCCCATCCCTTCCTCTCCCCCCCAGAGGATGGGCCATCTTGCCACTATTCGCATGTTCATCCCACCTTTGTGCAAAATCTTTCCTCGCAGCATACCTCCCACGCTCAGGTGGTAACCGGAAGAAGGAGAGATGGAAGCGGCGTTCGTCACCCGAAACTGCGCCGCCATCACCGCGGAGGTTTCGCAACTCGCCTACGAGCAAACCTCGTTCAAACAATTAGCCAAAAATCTCGAAATTCTCTCGGACGTCATCGCAATGGATCCGTTGGTGCTCACCTACCGCCTCGATGACCCGCAATGAGCGGCCATCGTGAACTGGACAGTCGGAGCATTGATCCAGGCCGAGGAGAGCGGTGTCACGCAGGCGAATCTCGCGGAAATGAAGAAGTGCGGTGATCCCGTAATCCGGCGCTTGTTGGGCATCCCCCGTGGCTATGAGCACTTAGCTCAGCGGCGGTAATGAAACTGGCTCGCGGCCCTAACAATCTCTGGACCCACGGTGGCCTGATGTACGCTCTCCCCTTCCGCTAGCTTTTTGATCGCCCTTAGTGGGCTTACGGCCGTGCCGGCTTTGACCATCAGCCGAGATAGAGTCCCCTTTTCGCTGTGATAGCCTTCCTCTGGTTGGCTTGAAGCGGACTCCAGGGAACTGGAAGGGGATCATCAGGAATATTCATGCGCCTCATCTATGACGACCTTTTCCCCGCCATGTGGCTGAGTTATATAGCCTATTGGTGGGCCATGTCGACGAATGTCAAGGAAACCGAGCGCAGCGAATCTCTGACGTCGCGGCTTGCACGCCTTGTTTCGATTGTCTGCGCAGCGGCGCTTCTCTGGCTTCCCAGTGTTCCGTTTCCGTTGCTCAATTCGCGATTCCTTCCCCTTGGCGCCTGGAGCTTCTGGAGCGGCGCGGTACTCACCGCAACTGGTATGCTTTTCTCTGTCTGGGGGCGCCGTCACCTCGGAGAGAACTGGAGTCAAGCCGTCACGGTGAAGCAAGGTCACGAACTGATTACAAGTGGCCCCTACGCGCTGGTTCGCCACCCCATCTATACCGGGCTTCTGCTGGGATTTTTTGGTTCCTCCGTGGCGCGAGGTGAATGGCGCGGGCTACTTGCGGTAACCCTTGTTTTCGGCGCGCTATGGAACAAGCTACGCCTTGAGGAGAAATGGATGCGCGCGCAGTTCGGCGAGTCGTATGAAGCCTACTCTCGACGGGTGGCAGCATTGGTTCCATATATCCTCTGACCATGGATTGACGAGCGCCGCTGTGTTGCCCGCCAGTTTCCGTGGGGCAATGTCTGGACTCGCGACTATAGCTATATTCGCTACCATACCCCAGAATACCTACACAGTGCCGAACATCTATTACTGCCAAGCGACCGGCTGTGGACCGGGCATCCTACGAGCGGTCTTGTCTACGGAACAGAGCAGATGCCTTCTCAGCAAACGCTCTGCCAAATACGCCGGGCAGCAACTCCCTGCGGCGGCCCACAATCAGATTGTTGATTTTGCCGTACTTCGGGTATTCGACAAGGAACTGGGCGATCAATGGGAATCCGGGTTCTATCGCTTCGACGCTGACCTCTCAATGATCGAGGAATCGCTCCAGGCCTGCACCATAACCCTGTCAGGACCGAAGTAATTTCTCCGGACAAAGCCTGAGTCTCGCGAACTACCTGTTTCATCTCCCTCTTTGGGACTGCGGAATCAGCTTCAGATTTCGGCTCCGATCATCCGACGGTATTGGCAATTAAGGCACAACGCAGTCCATGAATGTGACCATCATCACGCAGCTTGGTGACTCATGCATGCTACACACGTGACATAGAACGCTGCCGCCCCCTGACACAGTACCACTTTCCGTAACCCCTTCGAGCTTCTCCAAAGCTCGATTTGAGGCAAAGATGGCTGCGACTCCGATCGACCCGAGCGTCTATAAAACGCTGCTGGACGAGGTAACCGACGGCGTTTACATTGTGGACCTGGACCGCCGCGTTCTGTACTGGAACCAAGGTGCCTTTTGCCAGACCGGCTACAAATCCCAAGAAATTGTAGGCAAACGCTGTCCTGAGGATGGGTTATGCCACGTGGACGCTGTAGGGAATAGACTGTGCGCGGATGATTGCCCTTTGACAGCTAGCATTAACGACGGAGAGCCACATGAGGTGGAGATTTTCTTGCGCCATAAGCAGGGGCGGCGCGTGCCAGTGACCGCCCGGGTCCAACCTCTTCGGGCAGCCGACGGCGCCATCATTGGAGCCGTCCAGATATTCAGTGAAGATACGGCCGAGCAGGATGCGCGCCGCGAGATTGAGGAAATGGGGCGCCTGGCCTTCCTCGATCAAGTCACTCAACTGCCCAATCGCCGTTTCGTCGAAATGTCGCTGCTAACCGCCCAAAGTGAGTTCCACATCCACAAGGAGGCATTTGGAGTGCTGGTGATTGACCTCGACCGGTTCAAGGCTGTCAATGACCGCTTCGGCCACGCCTCTGGGGATCACGCACTGATGCAAGTGGCGAAAACACTTACGGGAACGCTACGCCCCTCCGATATTGTCGGGCGCTGGGGTGGTGACGAGTTCATCGCTATTGTCCATCATGTGAACAGCGAGATTCTCTGTCACTTGGCAACGCGGTGTTCTGCCATGGTCTCACAAATCTCGATCCCGGATTCCAGTGGCTGTGCGATATCCTTGTCGGTCTCGATTGGCAGTACGCTCGCACTGCCTGATGACACGGCTGAAAGCATGATTAAACGGGCAGATGACCTCATGTACCAGAACAAGGCCACTGCGCAATCGCGAAGAACGGGAAGATCCTGAATGCCTTCCTTTCAGCGTTCTTGCTTCTAGTTGTCCAATGAATATTTTAATAATTATATATTAACATAGTAACTAATTTTGGATATCCTCATCCGTGACTACGGCTTCGTCTTGCCACTCCTTGCTCTTCTCCGTTGCTTCCTGCTGCCCTCCGAGCTGTCTCTTGCGAACGAAAGGATGCTTTTTGCAGATCCTTGCGCTCCTTCCACTCTTACGCAGCCTCTTTTTCCCGCCTTTGTCTTCAGTCCACTATGAACCGTGCAGTGCACTGTATGATACAGTTTTTCGGTCATCTCCTGTGCTTTCATGAAATTGCGCACTCTGTGCAGGAACCTCGAGGGGAGAGGAGCCATTCCCAATTTGGCACGACTTCACTACTCACCGACACGGTGGACCATATTTGGACGCGCGGCGACTGGCCGCCGCTGTTATGCCACCTCCCAGTACGGGCCTGGCCGATATCGAGAAGGTTACGCCTGTACCACGTCCGGGTTGCGCGCCATTTTCCCAGGCGCCTATACTGGCCGGGACTGGCATGGACAGGTGCGCACACTCATAGAGCGAAAGGTTCGGGGAAGGCCTTTGAGTTACCAATCAGATGGAGAAATGTGCTTTCGTGAGCCTTGACGAGATCAAGCAGTTTCCCACCGTAGAGCGCCGGCGCAATGTAGGCGCACCGGGGGAACGACGCGAAGCAGGCGAGGTAGCCGTCTTCCAGGAATTGGGGAAGGCGCTGACTTCATCGTTGCAGCTTGACCAGGTGCTGCGCACCATCATGGAGAAGATCGACGAGTTCTTGCGCCCGGACAACTGGTCGCTGCTTCTCCTCGACGAAGCGAAGCAGGAACTCTATTTCGAGCTGGCCGTCGGCAAAGCCTCGCAAGCCCTGAAAGACGTCCGCATCAAGCTGGGACAAGGCATTGCCGGCTGGGTGGCGCAACACGGGGAAGTAGTGATCGTCCCGGATACCACCAAGGACACCCGCTTCTTTGGCAAGGTGGACGAAAAGACCAAGATGGAGACGCGGTCTATCGTGGCCGTTCCCGTGAAATTCCGGGACAACTGCTTGGGTGTGATTGAACTGATCAATTGCGTGGGCGTGGAAGGCTTCGATCCCCGGGACCTGAAACTGCTCGAAGCGCTCTCGGACTTTGCCGCCATTGCTCTGGAGAATGCCCGGCACGTGAAGCGCATTCATGAACTGACCATCAAGGACGACTGTACCTCGCTATATAACGCGCGGCACATGGGCTTCATCCTGGACACGGAAATTTACCGCTCCCAGCGCTACAACTACGAATTTTCCATCGTTTTCATCGATCTGGACCACTTCAAGCTTGTAAATGACACGCACGGGCACTTGGTGGGCTCGCGCCTGCTAGCGGAAATGGGCGAGGCTCTGAAAACCAATTGCCGCCTCATCGATTTCGCGTTCCGCTACGGCGGAGACGAATTTGTCATCCTGTTGCCGCAGACCTCGAAGGAAAATGCCATCAATGTGGCGCGGCGCTTGCATAAGCTGATTCGCGAATCCGTATGGCTGAAGGCCGAAGGCTTGAATATCCAAATTACGCCAAGCGTCGGCTTGGCCGCCTATCCGGTCGATTCCAAAACAAAAGAAGGCTTGCTGCATTTGGCGGACGAGGCGATGTACCTCGTGAAGAATACCAACCGCGATGACGTAGCCGCGGCGAATATGGGCATTTTGCCTGCCCAAACTGCCGCCGAAGCCGCCGGCGAAGCTGCCGGCTGACCATAAAATCTCTCTTCCTGCGCCGTTCGCTCGCCCCTGTGTACACCCTCCGAAAATTCTGATTTACTAAAAATATGAAACGAAGCGAAGCCGCCCGTTACGCGCGTTGGTCCGCGCTCACCGCCTTGTTGCTCGCGGCGATCACCGGCGGAATTTACCTTCATCGTCAATGGGTCGCTTATGTGGAACGTAAGAAAGCCCCGCCCCCGCTTGCTGAGAATCAGGAACGCCAATCGCTCGGCCTGACGGTTTCCAAGAACGAGGGTGATCGCACGGTCTTTACGGTCCAAGCGTCCAAGTCCACGGATCTCAAAGGCCAAGACATCAGTTTGCTGGAAGAGGTGAAAGTTACTGTCTTCGGCAAGCTTGGGGACCGCCACGATGTGATCCGCACGCACACCTGCCGGTACGCAAAAAACACTGGCGCGATCGAATGCAGCGGCGAAGTGCAGATCGACTTGGAGAGCGCGGCTGACGTGGCGCGAGCCCACGGAAATGACACGGCCAAGCCAAACTTGATCCACGTGGAAACAAGCGCAGTGACGTTCGACAGGGCCTCCGGCAAGGCGGTGACTTCTCAACCCGTGAAGTTCACCCTGCCGGATGGCGACGGGGATGGAATTGGCGCTACCTACTTCTCCGAGGAAGGCGTGCTACGACTGGAAAAAAATGTGCGCGTGACACTGCGCCAGACCGGCCCCCTGGCTGTGGGAAAGAAGCAGGACGCGCCGCCGACGGACGTCGTACTGCACGGCAGCAGCCTGGAAATGGGCAAGCAGACACGCAGCGTGGTGCTCGCAGGACCAGCGACGGCGACAACACCGACGCAGCAACTTACTGCTGGCCAGATGACCGTGCTGCTCGATGATCAGAACCGTGCGCAGACATTGCTGGCCGAGCCCGGCAGCATGAAACAGACGCCGGTACTGGTTTCGCACGGCGGAAAAGGCCCGACCGGAGAGGGAACGCTAGGTGCCGAGCTGATGACCGCACAATTGTCGCCCGAGGGCTGGATCCGCACGATGGATGCCCAAGGCGGTGTGCAAGGGAAGTCGGAAAGTGGAGAGATGCAGGCAGATAGCGCGAATGTCGAGATGTTCCCACGTGTGAACCAGGCAAAGCTCATGACCCTGCGCGGAAACGTGCGCGTGAACCAGCGCGACCCGAAGACAGAGACGGGTAGAAAACTGGCGACAAATGTCCTGCAATTGAGTTTTGCGGGAGGAAAGGCCGGGGAACCGAACCCGGTGCAGCATGCGGAAACGCTGGATCGGGGACTGATGGAGTGGAGCGATACTCCCACGTCGCATTCCAAGCTCAACGCGGACAAGTTGGCGTTGGATTTTGGCGCCGCGGGAAAAGCAAAGGATCTAGTGGCGACGGGGAATGTAGCGACGCAGCGTGAGCTGAAAGGTCGGCCCACCCAGACCGCGACAGCCACGAATGGTGATGCGCTGCTGGATGCCGGCGGCGCATGGACGCAGATGACGCTACGCGGGAATGTCCATTTGAAAGAAGGCGATCGCAGCGCTGACGCGCAGCAGGCGGTGTTTGCGCGAGTGGCGCAGACGACGGTCCTGACCGGGCAGGCGGTTGCGCGTGATGAAAGCAGCGAGACTCGAGCCACAAAGATCACCTTCCACCAAGAGACCGGAGATATTGAGGCGGAAGGCAAAGTGAGGTCCACGGATCTAGGAAACAAGAAAGACAGCATGCAGTTAAGTCCGGCGCCATCCAATGTTACGGCCGAGCACATGATGGGGAATTCCAAGACCGGACGGGCGCTGTACACCGGCCATGCGAGATTGTGGCAAGGACCATCGGTTCTCGAAGCGGACTCGATCGAGTTACTGAGAGATACCCGAGTGCTGAACGCAAAGGGGAATGTCCGCGCTGTGTTTCCCAAGGAAGGGAATGACAACAACAAGGCAAACGACACCAAAAAAGGAAGGGACGCGACGGTCTGGCATATCTCATCGGGGACTCTAACGTATTGGGACGCGGAGAACCGCGCGCACCTGGAGAAGAACGTGGTCGTGCAATCGGAGAACGAGAGAATGAAAGGTCCCGTGCTGGAGTTGTACTTCACGCGCGAAGCGGACGGAAAGAATGGCGGCGAAGGCAGTTCCAAGATCAGCCGCGCGGTGGGGACAGGAGGCGTCGAAGTGCAGCAGGGTGACCGGCGAGGGACCGCGGAACAAGGTGTATACACCGCTGAGGACGATAAATTCGTCCTCAGCGGCGGAACCCCCACCTTATATGACGAAAATGAAGGTACAACGACGGGGCGTGAATTGACCTTCAATATTGCGGATGATACGATCATCGTGGATTCGGGCAATGGAAAACGAACGCTGACGAGACACCGAGTCCAAAGATAAAAGGGACCGCCCCGCGATCCCTCGTGAAGCGTAATGCCCACACTCCAAGGCGTCGATCTCAGCAAGTCCTACCGGGGACGCAAAGTAGTCGATAACGTCGAATTAGAAATAGGCCAAGGCGAAGTAGTGGGATTGCTAGGACCGAATGGGGCCGGCAAGACCACCACGTTCTATATGATTGTTGGTCTGGCGCGGCCGGATTCCGGGCGGGTGGTGTTGAACGGAGAAGAAATTACCGACCTGCCGATGTACTTGCGAGCTCGAAGCGGGATCAGCTACCTCCCACAGGAGCCATCCGTATTCAGGCAACTGACGAGCGAGGAGAATCTGCTGGCAGTGCTGGAAACGTTGCCGTTGACGCCGGAACAGCAGAGGGACAGGCTGGAGGAACTGCTCGCGCAGATGGGACTCGAGACAGTGAGACATAGCAAGGCGTACATGCTATCGGGTGGCGAACGCAGAAGGCTGGAGATCGCGAGATCGCTGACGTTGCAGCCCTCGTTCATCTTGCTGGACGAGCCATTTTCGGGGATTGACCCCTTGACGGTGAAAGACTTGCAGGACTTGATCCGGGGATTGAGTCGCTCTGGGATCGGTGTTTTGATTACGGATCATAGCGTACGGGAAACCCTGAGCGTCACGGATCGCGCGTACATCGTAAATCATGGGAAAATCATGGCGAAGGGTACACCGCAGGAGTTGAGCAATGATCCGGAAGTACGGCGAGTGTATCTCGGCGATAACTTCCGGCTGAATTAGGGCTATCCTAAGACCTGGGACAACAAGCAATGGCTTGGCAGGGACTAAAACTTAACCTCCGTGTGACGCAGAAGCAAATTCTGACGCCGGGGCTGGTGCAGATGGTCAGCGTGCTGGCGCTGAACCGTCTGGAACTGCGCGAGATGATCAACCAGGAGATGATCGCCAACCCTGTACTTGAGGAACTCAGCGAAGAACCTACCGCCACAGACAACTACAGCGACGAAACATTCCTGAAAGCGGAAACGGAAAAGGTGCCGGAGAAAAAAGAAGCCAATCCTTTTGACGAATTCGATGTGGGCACGTTTTTCAACCAGTACCTGGATACCGGGGGAGACGGCGGGCAGTCGCAGGAAAGAGAAATTTCCGAACGGCCCTCGTTCGAGAAATTCCTGTCATCGCCGGCGGGGCTGACCGACCACCTGGCATGGCAATTGAGCGTGACCATCTGCTCGGAAGCGGTAAAAGAAATCGCAGAGAACATTATCGGGAACCTGGATGAGAACGGGTACTTGACCGCATCGCTGGAAGAACTGTCGCAGGATGGAAAGTATTCGCAGGACGATTTGGAAGACGCGGTAGCCGTGGTGCAGGATTTCGATCCAATCGGAGTGGGTGCGCGGGACTTGCGGGAGTGCCTGCTGCTGCAGCTGAAAGCCTTCGACCCGCAAAATGCGCTGGCGCAGCAAATCGTGGCGGATCACCTCAAACAGGTGCAGGCCAACCAGATCAAAGAAATTGCCCGGGCGCTGAATCGTCCCATGGACATCGTGAAACACGCGATCGATGCGATCAAAAAGCTCGATCCCAGGCCCGGGCTGCGTTACAACAAAACGGAACCACGGCTGGTTGAGCCGGATGTGTACTTTCGCAAGGTAGATGACCAGTGGCAGGTATTCCTGAATGAGGATGATATGCCGCAATTGCGGCTGAGCCCCACGTATCGCCGGCTGTTGGTAAGGGACGCGGCGGACAAGGATGTGCGGAACTACGTCAAGGAACGGTTCACCGCTGCCATTCAGTTGATGAAAAATATCGAGCAGAGGAAACACACGATTTTGCGGGTGTGCCAATCGATTATCGCGCGGCAGGGCGAATTTCTGGATCAAGGCCCCGACGCGCTGAAGCCGATGATGATCAAGGAAGTCGCGGAAGAGGTAGGCGTGCATCCGTCAACGGTGAGCCGGGCGGTAGCGAGCAAATACGCGCACACCCCGCAGGGCGTGATCGAGCTGCGATCATTTTTCAGCGAAGCGGTGAACGGGCCGGAAGGCGGCGGGATGTCGCTGCAAACGCTGAAGCGGCTGGTGAAGAAGATGATCGACGAGGAAGATTCGACCAAGCCTCTGACCGACGAACAGATTGCCAAGAAACTGGAAGAAAATGGAATTCATGTCACGCGTCGCACCGTGGCAAAATACCGGGAAGACATGAGAATTCCTAGCACACACCAGCGTCGCGTCAAGAGTTGAGCTCACCGAAACCGTGAAGCGCACGAAGAGCAATTCACGATCTGCAGCAAATCCAGGCCGGCAACTTGTCATCCTCACCGGACTGTCCGGATCGGGGAAAAGCACGGTTCTCAAGGCGTTTGAGGACATGGGCTACTACTGCGTGGACAACCTGCCGGTGGAGTTGATCCCGATTTTTGCGGAACTGCATGCCGCAGGGGAAGGGGACTTGCAACGGGCGGCGCTGCTCGTGGATGCGCGTGAAGGATTGCAACTGGCGAAGCTGCCGGGCTTGCTGAAACACCTCCAGCGCGACCATCCGATCATTCTGGTGTACATCGAGGCGCAGGAAGATGCCTTGCTGCGCCGGTATAGCGAGACGCGGCGGCCGCATCCTTTGGGCAAGGATTATTCGGTGCGCGAGAGCCTGCGGCATGAAGAAGTTTTGATGGAACCCATCCGCAAACTGGCGGACGTGGTAATCGACACAACGCAGTTCAACGTGCACGAGTTGCGGCAGTTCGTCAATGACCGGTTCAAGACGGAAAGCAAGCGGCCATTGTTGGTGTCCCTGGTCAGCTTCGGTTACAAATTTGGTGTTCCCACTGATGCGGACCTGATGTTTGACGTACGATTTTTGCCCAATCCACATTTTGTGCCGAAGTTGCGGCGCTATACGGGCAAAGATGCCCGGGTGAAGAGGTATATCCAGTCGTTTCCGCAGACGGGGGAATTTCTGCGGCGAATGCAAGGATTACTGACGTACCTGATTCCTCACTATATCGAAGAGGGCAAGAGTTATCTGACCATCGCGTTCGGGTGCACCGGGGGAAAGCATCGATCGGTGATGATGGCGGAGTGGATGAAGCGCGCGTTGGGGAAGAAGGGACTTGCCACGCGCGTGGTCCACCGGGATATTAGCAAGTAGGCTTTGTACCTGGCAAAAGTTTCACCTCCATTGGAGACCGTACAAGCGACTGACACCGCTTCGTCGATCGCATCGATGTGAACGCCGGACGGACCTTCGAGGGTGTTGGCCCGCGGCTCCAGTGATTTGACACAGCGTGGGACGGGCGCATAGCGTACTAAGTGCAGGGGTGAAGAGGAACTTGAGGGCCGGGGAGTGGGTCGACTGATTTCGCCACATTTAAAGCGATTGTTGGCGTACGCGAAACCCTACAGCGTGCGCATGATCGTGGGCATTGTGCTGGTGGCGTTTGTAGCCGCCGCCGAAGGGACCATTGCGTTCATGGTCCGCGCGGCGGTGGATTACGTTCTCCACCCGGAAAAATTCACTTCCCAGTTGCCATTGCTCACGCTGCCGTGGAACGGGAAGGTAATTTACCTCAATAAATTCTTTCCCGCGAGCATCCACAACGTGTGGACAATTTTTTCGATAAGTGTGCTCGTACTATTTGTGGGCAAAGCGATCGCCGAGTACCTCGGAATGACGGAGATTCAGTATGCGGGACTCGCGGCCATCCGGGACCTGCGGAACGCGTTCTACGAGAAGGTGATCCGGCAGCCGATGGGCTTCTTTCAACACAATCCCACCGGTCGGATTATTTCGGTTGCCATCAATGACATCGAGCGGGTGCGCTTCGCTCTGAGCGATTATCTGGCCGATCTGTTCATGAAGAGTTTCACCTTTATAGCCTTCGTGGCGGCGATGCTGATCTTTGACTGGAGGCTCGCGCTTGGGACGTCCATACTTCTCCCGGTGGTGATCCTGCCAGTGAACAAGCTCGGAAAGAAGATTCGGTTGTCGGCGGAGAAAAGCCAGACGAGGATGAGCGACCTCAGCCAGATCCTGGAGGAAACGGTAAGCGGGAACCGAGTGGTGAAAGCATTCGGGATGGAAGATTTCGAGATCAAGAAATTTCACGAAGTGGCGCGGCGGCTGCTGAGAGAAAACATGCGCTGGGTGCGCGCCGCGGTGATTACTTCGCCGCTGATGGATATCGTCGGTGCGGTGGTGATTCCGCTGCTGCTGCTGTACGTCCGGAACCAGATTCAACACCGGCAAATCACCGCGGGAGGTTTTATCGGATTTTTGTACGCGATGTTCAACGCCTATATGCCGTTGAAGCGGATGGGATACGTTTACCAGCAGTTCCAGGCGGCGCAGGGGGCCAGCGTGCAAGTGTTCGCATATCTTGACCGCGAAGAGGAAGTGCTCGACCAGAAAGGCGGGAAATTCCTGAGGGGATTTTCCCGGGAAATTACCTTCGACGACTTGACCTTCGCCTATGAGTCCGACAGCCAGCCGGTCTTGGCGCACGTGAGCTTCACCGCAGGTAAAGGAGAAATGGTTGCGCTGGTGGGGTCCAGCGGAGCAGGCAAGACCACGCTCGTGAATCTGATCCCTCGTTTCCACGATGTGACTTCCGGGAGCATCAAAATCGACGGAGTGGATATCCGGGAGATGAACCTCCGTTCGCTGCGAAACCAGGTCGCCATGGTGACCCAGGAAAACATACTCTTTCACGACACGGTGCGGAATAACATTTGTTACGGTATGGGCGAGGTGCCCCAGCAGAAAGTCAAGGAAGCCGCGCAGGCGGCGCTGGCGCACGATTTCATCCTGGAGCTGCCCCAGGGCTACGACACACTCATCGGAGAACGCGGCACGCGACTGAGCGGAGGCCAACGTCAACGGATTGCCATCGCGCGAGCCATCCTGAAGAATTCGCCGATTTTGATTCTGGATGAGGCGACCTCGGAGTTGGACTCTGAATCGGAGCAGTACGTCCAGAAGGCCCTGGGAAATCTGATGGTGGGGCGGACGGCGTTTGTGATAGCGCACCGCTTGGGAACGGTGCGGAAAGCCGATAAGATTCTTGTATTGGAGGATGGCTGCATTCGGGAGGGTGGCACGCACGCGGAGCTGCTGGCAAAGGGCGGAAGTTACGCGCGGTTGCACGACCTGCAATTTGCGGACGAAGACATGCTCGCACCGGCCGATGCACCGAATCCCAAAGCAGCGAGGTCCGGCGAAAAAGGATGAGCGCGCAAAGTTCCAGCAAGCCGGGCACAAGCCCGGTGGGTACTGCAGACTGCCGGTCGATGACCGGGTACGCGATGACGCGCGGAGAGTTCGACGGATGGACCGTGCGAGTGAGCGTGAAGAGCGTGAACCACCGGTTTCTGGACGTGAAACTGCGCATACCGGAGTCGCTCGAGCCGTACGAACACAGGTTGCGCCAAGCCGTGCGCGGACAGGTCCAGCGGGGGCACGTGGATGTTCACGTGAGCATGGAGCCGAGTGAAGCTGCGCCGGTGCACGTCAACAGGGAGCTGCTGAAAGCATATGTGAATGCCTCCTTGGAATTACAAAAGCAAACGGGGGGGAAGAACGAACTGGATACCGTGGCGTTGCTGCGATTGCCGGGCGTAATAACCGGGCTGGCCTCGGCGCTTCCGGAAACCGAGGAAGAGCAGGAAGAGCTGGGCAAGGTTTTGGAAACATATCTCCAGGAAGCACTGGAGAAAATGGACGAAATGCGCCGGAATGAAGGCCGGCACCTGACGCACGAGCTTCGTGCGCGTGTTGCGAAAATCAGAGAAGAGACGGAGCAAGTGCGTGAGCTGGTGAGCACGCTGCGGCCGGCTTTTTCGAGGCGATTGGAATCGCGACTGAGAGAATTGCTGAGCGGCACGAACATAGAGCCCGCGCGATTGGCGCAAGAAGCCGCGTTGCTTGCGGAACGCAGCGATATCAGTGAAGAATTAGACCGGCTGCGGAGTCACCTGCAGCAGTTTACGAAATTGTTGGATGGTGCCGGGGAACTTGGGAAGAAGCTGGATTTCCTGCTGCAGGAGATGCATCGGGAAGCCAACACCATGCTGTCGAAAACGCCGGGCGTGGAAAGCGAGGCACTGGCTATCACGGGCTTGGCGCTGGAGATCAAGTCGGAGATCGAAAAATTGCGGGAACAGGTCCAGAACATCGAATGAGCGAGGCAACGGGAATAGAGCCGCTGATCTTGATCGTATCCGGACCCTCGGGATCTGGGAAAAGCACGCTGGTGCAGAGAATTCTAGAGCTGCCGGGGACCATGCCGTCCGTATCATGTACTACCAGGTTGCGGCGGGCGACCGAAGCCAGTGGAAAATGTTATGATTTCGTCACTGAGGCGGAGTTCAAGGCCATGGTGGCCCGCGACGAATTTCTGGAATACGCGCAGGTGTTCGGCAAGTATTCCTATGGGACACCGAAGAAATGGCTGGACCAATCACGCCGCAGTGGCCTGGACTTGGTGCTGGAGATCGACGTACAAGGCGCCTGGCAGGTGAAGGAAAAGTTGCCGGAATCGATGGCGATCTTTATACTGCCACCCTCGCGGGAAGAGCTGGAACGACGGCTGCGCAGCCGAGGGCAAGACGCGGACGAAGAAATAGCGCGAAGGCTCTCGAAGGCGCACGATGAGATCGTGGCGAGCGAGAAATTTTACGATTTTTGTGTAGTAAACGATGATGTGGACCGTGCGGGAAAAGAAGCGCAGGCGATTGTACTTGCCCTGCGATGCTCGAGCGCACGTCGCCGCGATCGCGTAAAACAAGTCCTGGCATCGTTTGGAGGGTAAGATACTCATGACCGTGCAAACCAAAGCTCCCGAGAGCCAGTTTGCTTACGTCGTGCTGGCCGCACGTCGCGCGCGTCAGATCATGGCGGGGGCGCCACCGATGGTAGACAACGCGCGCTCTCAGAAAGCAACGCGGATTGCGTGCGAAGAGGTCACCCACGGGCTGATCGAATACGACTTTTCCGAATCGCCGGCGACGGAAGAGGAAAAGGAAGCCAAACGGCGCAAGTAAAGCGCCGCCCAGGCAGCTATGCGCATCACCCTCGGGGTCACGGGCGGAATTGCGGCGTACAAATCCGCAGAACTGGTCCGCCGCCTGCAAGACGAGGGACACTCCATGCAGGTGGTCATGACGAGGGCGGCGCGCGAATTCATTACACCGCTCACCTTTGCTGCGCTCAGCGGGCAACGGGTGATCACCGACTTATTTGCAAATGAACCGGGCGGAGAGGGAAGCCTGGATTCCGCGATTGACCATATTGCCGTGGCGCAGCGGACGGATTTGCTTTTGGTGGCACCCGCCACGGCGGATATTCTGGCCAAGTTTGCGCGCGGAGTTGCGGATGACTTTCTGAGCACGTTGTACCTGGCAACCACAGCGCCAGTCGTATTGGCGCCTGCGATGAACGTCAACATGTGGCAGCATGCCGCGACGCAGGAAAACGTAGCGGCGCTGCGCGCGCGGGGCGCCCGGATTGTGGAGCCGAGCGAAGGATATCTTGCGTGTGGGATGACCGGCTCGGGACGGCTGGCCGAACAGGAAGAAATTCTGAAGGCAGTGCGACAGGTGCTGCAGGCAGAGCAGGATTTGGCGGGGGAGACGGTTCTGGTGACTGCTGGTCCGACGTGCGAAGACATCGACCCCGTGCGGTTCCTGACGAACCGCTCGTCGGGAAAGATGGGTTATGCCGTAGCCGCTGCTGCGGCACGTAGGGGCGCGAAAGTGACGCTGGTGAGCGGCCCCACTTCGCAGGAGATACCCCACGGAGTGGAGCGCATCGATATCCGAAGTGCGGAAGAGATGCAGCGGGCGGTACAGTCGAGATTTCCCGGCTGCACGATTGCAATCTTTGCGGCGGCGGTTGCGGATTACCGGCCGGCAGAAAAGTCCAGCCAGAAGATCAAGCGCGGGAAGGAAGCGCTGACGCTGCGCTTGGAACCCAACCCGGACATTTTAGCAAGCGTCGCGAGAGAGAAGGGCGAGCGGCTGCTGGTGGGATTTGCGGCGGAGACAGAACAGGTGGCGGAGAATGCCCGGAAAAAATTGACGCAGAAGAATGCGGACCTGATCGTAGCGAACGATGTGAGCGAGGAAGGCGCGGGCTTCGATGTGGATACGAATACTGTGACGCTGTTTTCGCGCGATGGGCGAGATTTGCTATTGCCGCGTTTGAGCAAGGCCGAGGTGGCGCAGCGCATTCTGGACGAGGCGCTGAGGCTGCGTGGCGGCTTGAAGAGCCAGCCCGCGTCCCAGCGGGCTGGCGACTGAGCCATCATGCCTGAAGTGATTCCGGAATCATTGCAAGCAAGGATTGAGGAGCGCCTCCGATATTACGAAGACCTGGGGATACGTCTGTTTTACCGGGACCGCGCGGGGAGTGCGGCTTCGACTGTGTTGCCAGCACCGACAAGTTCCCAGGCACCCCTTGCGTCAATCCCCGAGGTGAGTTCCTTGCCCAAGCCAAAAAGCAAAGTGACAATCCCCGTCTCCCCCGCACCGGCGCGGCGTGTCGTGCCAGTCGTGGCGCCCTCGGGGCCGTCGCTCTTCGAAGCGGTCGAGAAAGTGAAGGATGACTCGCTTCTGAAAATTCGAGAGGATCTGGGCGATTGCACGCGATGCAAGCTGCACAAGGGAAGAAACAAGCTTGTCTTTGGCGATGGCAATCCGAAAGCGGAACTTGTATTCGTCGGTGAAGGACCGGGAGCGGACGAAGACGCGCAAGGCCTGCCGTTTGTGGGACGCGCTGGAAAGTTGCTGACGCAAATGATCGAGGCGATGGGTTTGCATCGAAGAGACGTTTACATCTGCAACGTAGTGAAATGCCGCCCACCAGAGAATCGCACCCCGGAGCCGGATGAGGTGCAAACCTGTTCCCCGTTCCTGCTGCGGCAGATTGATGCGATTCATCCGAAAGTGATTGTGTGCCTCGGCGCGGTGGCAGCCAGAAAGCTCTTGGAAACCACGCGCGGCATTTCGCAATACCGCGGGGAGTGGCAAGAGTGGCGTGGGCATAAGTTGATGGCGACCTATCACCCAGCGTATTTGCTCCGTAATCCACCGGCAAAAGCCGATGTCTGGAAAGACCTGCAAAAGGTGATGGTGGAGCTGGGTTTGCAATTGCCGAAAAAGAAGTCCTCGTAGTTTCTCACCATGGGCATTGTATTGGGGTTGCTGACCGCGCTTTCCTGGGGAAGCGCGGATCTTCTGGCGCGATTTGCCACACGAAAAATCGGGACGTTGCGCGCGATGCTGTATATGCAGCTAACCGGATTGGTGTTGCTGACCGTGGCCCTGCATTGGCTGGGCGGTTGGGGGCGCCTGACGATTGGTGCTGGTTGGAGGCCGTGGGAGTGGGGAGTTTGCGTTGGCGTGTTGAACACGTGCGGAACGCTGGCGCTGTATCGTTCGTTCGAGATTGGGAAGATGTCGATCGTAGCGCCAATTTCAGCGAGCTATCCTGCACTAACGATGTTGCTCGCGGCCACCACGGGCGAGCGCCTGACGCCAGTTCGGTTTGCGGGTTTCGCGCTGATCCTGTTGGGAGTAGTGCTTGTGGCGAGGGGCGAGCAGTTGCCAGGCGACGCGAACCTAATTGATGGACAGAAGCAGCCGGAGAAAAGGGATTTGGGAATAGGGTGGGCGCTGCTTTCCGCGGTGGGTTTCGGGGTCATGTTCTGGATTCTGGGAATTCGTGCTGTGCCATTGCTGGGGAGTGCGCAGACGGTGTGGGTGATCCGATTGACGAGCGTGGCGCTGACGGCGATTGTCATTTTAGTTTTGCGTCGGCCAATCGGGTTGCCGGAAGCGGGAGCAAACCGCTGGATCCTGGGAATTGGGCTACTGGATACGAGCGCCTACGTTTTCAATAATTATGGGATGCAACACGAACAGGTGTCGGTGGTGAGCGTACTAGCGTCGTTGTATGGGGCGGTGACCGTAGGATTGGCGGCGACGATTCTGGGGGAGAGAGTCACGAGGATGCAGTGGATGGGCATCGCATCGATTTTCTTCGGGATTGTTTTGATCAGCCGGTGAAAGTAACCGCCTGCCGCTTGCACTCAGAATTTCCAGTGATTTCTATCGAGTCGTTCACAGCTGTTACACTACACGCGGAATGACGGAATCCTATTGCAATGTGGCGTTGACGGTGCCTTTGCGCACGACGTTCACATATGCCGTGCCAGAGGAGATGCGCGAACACGTGCAGCCGGGCAGCCGCGTCCTTGTGCCATTCCGGAAGAAGGCGATGGTCGGGATTGTTGTGGAGATGACCACCGAGGTTCCGGAAGGAACCAAAATTCGAGAGATCCACAAGACGCTGGATTTGATTCCGGCGCTCACGCCGAAACTCCTGGAACTGGGTCGATGGATCGCCAGTTATTATCTCGCGCCGGTTGGGGAAGTGTTTCGCGCCATGTTGCCTCCGGTCACCGAAATTTCCGTGAAGCGGCAGATCGTGCTAACAGAGTCGGGGCGGACACTGGCGGAAAAACTGAAAGATGGGACCACGCTGGCCGATCTGGACGGCAAGGAAGCTGAATTTCTCCAAAGAGGATTGGAGAAAAAGGGAGAACGGACGTTCGGGGCCCGAAGCAAGGTCGAAATCGCGCCGGAGGCGTTGCAAAGATTACGGCGACTAGGCTACTTGGAAATTCGGGAGACGATGCAGGGCCGCAAGCGGAAAATGCAACACGTGGTGGCGTGGAAGGGCAACATCGAGCCATCGGCAAAGCTGGGCGAAAAAGAGCAGCGTATTCGAGGGTTACTTGAAATAGAGCGCGGGCCGTTACCCATGCCACAGCTTTTGAAGCTGGCGCAGGTATCCCGTGTGCTGATTGAGCGGATGCTCCGCGATGGATTGCTGGAAGGTTGGGAAGAGCCGATCGATCCGGTGGAGGACCCGTTTGACACAGGCTACACGCCGCCGGCTCACACTCTGAATGAGACGCAGGAAAGCGCATTCAACGCGATACGGGCGCGATTCGAATTGGGCGAATTTGGCGTGCAACTGTTGCACGGCGTGACGGGCAGCGGAAAGACGGAAGTATACCTGCGGAGCGTGCAGGACGCACTGGCGCGCGGGAAAACTGCGATCCTTCTGGTACCCGAAATTGCGTTGACACTTTGGATCGGGCGGCAATGCCGTGCGTGGTTTGGGGCGCGATTCGAAGGCGTAGCGGTGCTGCATTCGGCGCTGAACGATCTGGAGCGCGCGCAGGAATGGTGGCGCGTGCGGAATGGAGCGGCGCGCGTCGTGGTGGGGACCCGGTCGGCAATTTTTGCACCGCTTGAGAATCTCGGGTTAGTGATCGTGGATGAGGAACAGGAAAACAGCTACAAGCAGGAAGAAACCCCGCGGTATCACGGGCGCGACGTGGCGATTGTGCGCGCGAAACTGGAGAATGCGCTGGCGCTGTTGGGGTCGGCTACACCTTCTCTGGAAACTTACCATCACGCGGTGAACGGAAAATATGAACTGCTGACGATGGCGTCGCGCGTGGAGAACCGCAATCTGGCGGCAGTGGAGATTGTGGACCTGCGAACGGATTTTCAGCAGACGCAGGAGGCCAACCCGATTTCGCAAACCTTACATGCAGCGATTGCCGAGTGTTTGTCGTTTCAGACCCAAGCGCTTGTGCTGATTAACCGACGCGGGTATTCGTGGTCCGTGCTATGCCGGAGCTGCGGGGCCTCCGTGCAATGCGTCAACTGCAGTATTTCGATGACCTATCACAAGAATCGCAACCGGCTGGAGTGCCACTACTGCGGATCGATTCAGACGATCCCAAAAGCGTGCCCGAAGTGCGAATCGAAGTATGTGTATTTTTTTGGCGAGGGCTCTGAACATTTGGAGGAGCGGCTAAGGAAGGAATTTCCGGTGGCGCGGATCGCGCGGCTCGACCGTGATACGGCGCGGACGAAACAGCAGTATCAGGAAACGCTGGGAGCGTTTGCCAGCGGCGCGCTGGATATCTTGGTAGGCACGCAAATGCTCGCGAAGGGCCACGATTTTCAGCGCGTGACCCTGGTGGGTGTGATTTCGGCGGACTCTTCGCTAAGCCTGCCGGATTTTCGAGCAGCAGAGCGTACATTTCAGCTGCTGACGCAGGTGGCGGGCCGCGCCGGGCGGGGCGAACTGCCGGGACGCGTACTGATCCAGACCTACTACCCGGAGCATTATGCAGTACAGGACGCCGTGAGGCAGGACTACGTGTCGTTCTACGAGCGGGAGTTGCACTTCCGGCGCATGATGATGTATCCACCCTTCACGTCGCTGGCTAATGTGATCGTGAGAAACGCAAATCTGGAGAATGCGATTCGATGGTCGCGGCGTCTCTCGGAATATTTTACGTCGCAGAGTGGAAAGGGCGTGCGCATTCTGGGACCGGCATCGGCGCCACTGGCGCGATTGAAAAAAGAGCACCGCTATCAATTTTTGCTGAAATCGCCGAAAAAGTCGGTACTGACGAAGATATTGAGAGGAGCGTTGGCGTTTTGCGATGCGAATGAGATTCCGGGTACGGCAGTGCTGGTGGATATGGATCCTCTTTCGCTGCTGTGACAAGGCCGGCACGAAAGAGAATTAGGAACGGTTGGCGGGGTGGCGGGACCAGAAGTAGTAGCCGGGTAGCCCGAGAAGCATGATGCCGATGGCGACAAGGAGATAGGTGAACTGGTGCGGATCCTTAATTGCACCGTAGATGGCGTTTGCCACAATCGCCAGGGCGGCCAGGACGAACAGGAACGGAGTCATCGGATAGCCGGGCACGCGATAGGGAATCGTTTTTCCTCGATTGGCAGTACGGATGGGAAAAATCGCCGCCGCGCCTAAGCCGTAAAAAATCCAACCGATCAAAATGGCGCCATTGGCCAGTTTTTCAAAGCCCCCTGCCAGCGCCAGGATGCAGGACCAGGCGCCAAGCACAAAAACGGCGGCCGCAGGTGTGCCGAATCGAGGATGCACCTCCGCGAGTTTCTTGAAGAAAAGATTGTCATTGGCCATGGCGAAAAAGACGCGCGGGGCTGTGAGCATGACGCTGTTGGTGGAACTGAAAGTGGAAATAAGAATTGTTGCGGCGACGAGCATGCCGGCCCACGGGCCAAGGACGGAAGTGGCGGCCGCGGCGGCGATGGTATCGCTGGCGGCAGCCGCGCGAGGACCGAGCGCGACCAGATAAGCGATGACTGCGAAGAGATAAAGTCCTGCGAGAAGAAGAGAGCCGGCAAGAAAAGCACGAGGAAAACTTTTTTGAGGACTCTGCACTTCGCCGGCGCTGTAGGTACCGAACTGCCAGCCCTCATAGGCCCACAGCACGGTAATCATGGCGAAGCCGAAGGCGGAGAACAGCGCGTAGCTAGAAAGTGGAGAACCCATCGCAGCGGGAATTTCCGGGACGTGTTGGCCATGCCAGAAGCCGAGAATGAGGAGGACGCTGCCGAGGACGACGATGATGCCGACTTTGATCAAGGTGGTGACGTTCTGAAGGTCGGAGCTTTTGCGAGTGCCCCAAATATTGACGAGGGTTACCACCGCAATCATGAGAACGGGAACGATGAGTTCTCCCGCGCGAGAGAGCGGAATGATTTCCTGCAGGTAGGCCGTGAAAGCGTGAGCGAGTGCGGCGATGGTGGCACTGGCTATCACAAGCAGGAGCGACCAGCCATATAGGAAAGCGGAAAGTCGCCCGAAGGCATCCCGAATGTAGCAATACAGGCCGCCTGCTTCCGGATTCGCAGCGGATAGCTCAGCGTAGGTGAGCGCTCCGAGCAGCGATAGCACTCCGCCAAGCAGCCAGACCAATAGAGAATAGCCAACCGAGCCTCCTAGCTGGCGAAGAATCAAGCCCGGAGTCAGAAAAATTCCGGAACCGATGACGGAACCCACGAAAAGATACAGCAGATCGCGCTCGCGCAGACTGCGGGCCAGCTTTTGAGTGACAGAATCCGTCAATCCCGTTTCTCCCTGGTTTGTCAGGTGGGCACCCAAAGCGGACTGGCCATGAAGCAGAGGATGAACACCACCAAAGCCAGAAACGCGCAGAATCTGCGGTTGGGGTCAAGAGGGGTGGGATCGTAAATCGGCGCCATGCGGAAAAAGCGCAGCCCAAGAAGAATGATGGCCCACATCAGCCAGCCTTTCCAAAGAAAAATGCCCAGCGGCACGAGTGCAAGAGGCAGGAAAAGTGAAATCCAGCGATGAGCGCGCGGGCTGACGGAACGGACGATGTGTCCACCGTCGAGCTGGCCGACGGGAAGAAGATTAAGAGCGGTAGCGAACAGTCCAACCCATGCAGCGCGGCCAACGGGATGGAGGAGCAGGTCAGAGGCATGCGCGTTTGGCTGGATGACCGCAGTCATCAATTTCAGGATGAGTGGCACACCAAAGACGACATCCGCATTTGGGTCGAGCGCGAGCGCTGGAATCACACGGGCGTGAAGAACACCATAAGCGAGCGGTGGAAGGGCGAACAGAAATCCAACAAGAGGGCCGGAAGCGCCAACATCAAACAGTGCCCGAGAAGAGCGAATGGGGGAACGGATTAGGATGAATGCGCCGAACGTGCCAATCAAGGTGGGAGCCGGGATGAAGAAGGGGAAGCTCGAGTAAATGTGATGATGGCGGCAGGCAAAAAAGTGGCCGAGTTCGTGGGCGAGGAGAATGGTGAGGAGAGTGATTGCGAAGGGCAATCCGGACAGAAGCAGGGAGGGATGGTGGTAGGCGACAGGAAAGAGCTGAAACAACGCATCGAAGGACGCGGCTTGGTTGTGAGCATACGCCGCGGCAAAATGAGCGCCCGCAACCAGCGAAGTGACCAGTGTAAGCAAAAATAATGCTGCGGCGAGGAACAGGGAGCGAACCGAGGGATGCACGCGCGCGGCTTGGTAATAGGTGCCGGAAGAGTGCATGGGAGGCCATGCGCGTCCTTGCAGAAAAGCGTGGGCGCGCTGTTCGGATTCCGGAGGGTTCACAAAAATTTACTTGGCGGTTGCGGCCGTAGTGTCTTCCAGGCCCTGAAGTTCTTTACCGGGCTTAAAGCGGACGGCCTTGCCCGGAGGAATGCTGACTTCTTCCCCAGTGCGGGGATTTCGGCCAATGCCGGTTTTGCGAGGCTTGACGCTGAAAACACCGAACTTGCGGAGTTCGATGCGCTGGCCGCGGCCAAGAGCACTCTTGAGCGATTCGAAGACGGTTTCGACGGCTTGTTCCGCCTTCGTGCGGCTGATGTTGGTTTTGGCAACCACAGCATTTACGATGTCAAGCTTGATCACACCACCCTCCAGGAATCCGTGGGCCGATGCTAGAGGCTACGGCCCAGGTTGTCAAGACGTAGCGCCTCATCTACACTGAACCTTTTGAGAGTACACGTTTTTTCCGATTTATACAGGAGGAATGGATGTCCGTAAAGCCAGACAGCTGGATCCGCCGCATGGCGCTGGAGCACAAGATGATTGAGCCGTTCACCGACCGCCAGATCCGGGAAGGGGTGATCAGCTACGGCGTGTCCTCGTATGGTTATGACATCCGTGTGGCCGACGAGTTCAAGATTTTTACGAATGTGAACTCCACGATTGTGGATCCCAAGCATTTCGATCCGCGGTCGCTGGTGGAATACAAGGGCGATGCCTGCCTGATTCCGCCGAACTCGTTCGCGCTGGCGCGTTCGGTGGAATATTTCCGGATTCCGCGGAATGTGTTGACCATCTGTTTGGGAAAATCGACCTACGCGCGCTGCGGCATCATTGTAAACGTGACGCCATTCGAGCCGGAGTGGGAAGGGTTTGTAACGCTGGAGATCAGCAACACCACGCCGCTCCCGGCGAAGATTTACGCGAACGAAGGTTTGTGCCAGGTGCTGTTCTTCGAGAGCGATGAACCCTGCGAAGTCAGCTATAAGGATAAGAAGGGGAAGTACCAGGCGCAGGGCGGGATCGTATTGCCTCGGCTCTAGCTTGCTCTGCTGCCCAAGCTTGTCACCCTGAGGGGCGCACGGCCTGCGCCCCGAAGCATCCCATCCGAACTTATTCCTCGATCTTCGATATCCAATTATCGGAAAAGCTTGGTGGCGATTTCGGCGACGTGCTTGCCCTGGTGGCGGGCAATCTTGAGTTCGTTTTCGCTGGGCTGGCGGGAACCATCGGGGCCAGCAAGAGTGGTGGCACCGTAGGGAGTGCCGCCGGTGATGTCGCTCATGTTGAGGAGCCCGGATTCGCTATAGGGCACGCCAACAATCACCATGCCTTGATGCAGCAAGGTGGTGTGGAAACTGGTGATGGTGGTTTCTTGGCCACCATGCTGGGTGCCAGTGGAAGCGAACACGCTGCCGACTTTGCCGATGAGCGAGCCCTTGGCCCACAGGCCGCCGGTCTGATCCAGAAAGCTGCGCATCTGCGCAGCCATGTTGCCAAAGCGGGTCGGGGTGCCGAAAATGATGGCGTGGGCCTCCGCGAGTTGGTCGACATTCGCGATCGGGATTTTGGCCAGGGCGGCTTTGGCCGCTTTCGCGCCATATTTTTCCAGGACGTTGTCGGGAAGAAGTTCGGGAACCTGGTAAAGGGAAACTTCCGCGCCTGAAACCTGCTTGGCTCCCTCCACAATTGCTTCCGCCATGCGATAAATGTGGCCGAACATGCTGTAGAAAATTACCTGGACCTTAATGCTCATCGTTCTTCTCCTTTTGCGCCGGCTAAACCGGCGAGGTGTAGTGAATGCAAAAGTCTTACGCGAGTGCAGTAGCGACCCACATCGGCCCCGAGTCATGCGGCTGCTCGCAAGGGCATGGGCGTCATCATCTCAGGCAAGAGCCGGATGCGGGAGTACCGCTTGTCCGGATCCGTGGGGGGGTTATGAGCGATCATGATCTCTTCGCCGGCGCGACCTAGGACGAAATCGTTGTGAGTGGATAACCGCGTTCCCGCCACGCTT
Organism: Candidatus Acidiferrales bacterium; assembly: GCA_963709675.1. Classification (GTDB taxonomy): domain Bacteria; phylum Acidobacteriota; class Terriglobia; order Acidiferrales; family UBA7541; genus Acidiferrum. Next base: position 20,755 of record CAVPWW010000004.1, on the reverse strand, counting down.
CGAGGCCGCCCTCAAGAGGACGAATGCGGCTGATGCCTCGGTTGCGAAGGAGAAGCGCCACACGGGCGCTGGTGGCTTCGTTTGGTCAAGTACAGTAAAGAATGACCTCGCGATCGAAAGGCAAAAGGCCGCCCTTTTCGGTCAGCTCTTTGGAATCCAGGTGCACGGCGCCGGGAATAGTCTCTGGGTCCGCCTCAAAATCCAGGTTATGGCGAAGATCCACGATGGAGAGCGTCTCACCGGCGTCGAGCTTTTTCTTGAGTTCATCCACACTGATGCGGCTGACACGGAGAGCCCGAATAAATTTCCGGCGGGCCAGAAATTTATAAAGAATGTAAGAAGCGAAAGCTGAGACCAACAGTACGAGGAGCCAACTACCCAGTGAAGCGGCGCGGAGAGCAATGCGCTCGATTTGACTGCTGAAGAAATAGCCGAGTCCCATGTAGGTACAGAGCCACAAGAGGGCGCCCAGTGCGTCGAAGAGCAGAAATTTGCGCAAGCGCATCTGAAAGATGCCGGCAAGGGGCGTCGCCACAGCGTTGAGGCCGGGGACAAACTTGGCGAAGAGGAGAGACCTTGCGCCCTCCTGCTCGAACAGTCCTTCCGTACGCCGAACGCAGGAATCCGGCTCCAGGGAGATGCGACATAGCCATTGGACAACCTTGATTCCTTTTCGGTGGCCCAGTTCATACCACATGACGTCCGCCAAGACCGTCGTCGAGACGCACATCAGCAACGCAGCCGCGAAATTCATGCGGCCCATTCCGGAAAGCGCGCCCGTGGCAAGGAGAATCGGAAAAGAGGGAATCGGAAGCCCCAATTGCTCGAGAAACACCCATGCCACCAGGAAGAAATAGCCGTGCCGAAGAAGAGTCTCGAGAAGTGAGTGCATTTTGCGCGACCTTATCTATTCCGACGCTTTACTCGTTCAGGAACGGAGCAGGCTGGCCCCAGTTTCCGGACATTACAAAATCTGCTAAGGGCTTTCGGGTGCGAGGAGCAAGTTCCCGGTCCCGGAGAGTTTCCGGCAAGGATTGGGGATCGCCCGGGTATCCGATAACAAATGCCGCGATAGGTTCCCAACCGGCGGGGATGGAGAACAGTTCGATGGCTTTTTGAGGATCGAACCCGGCCATTTGGTGAACAAGAAGACTGCGTGAAATAGCCTCGGCAGTCAGGCCCGAGACAGCTGCGCCGGTGTCGTAAAAAGCGTTGCGATTAGGATGGCCGTTGCGAGCGAAGGCAAGCTCGGACACAGCGATGGCCAGGACGGGTGCGTGCTTGGCCCAGACCTGGTTGAACTCGACGAGCGTGCTCACTAACTTGGCGTGGGCTTCGTGCTCTTCCTTGGTTGCGACGATAAAGGCCCAAGGTTGTTCATTATTGCTCGAGGGTGCCCATCGCGCGGCTTCGAAAAGACTGCGCAGTACTTCGGCAGGGACGGGCTTCTCCGAGAACGCGCGGGGGCTCCATCGTTCGCGGATGAATTCGTGGACTGGATGATCGGTAACAGCGGGCTTGTGCATGAAGTATCTCCCTGTTTTGCGTCAACTCATCAAAAATCGATTCAAGCGAATGGGCGATGGTCGATTACCGCACTCAACACAAACTGCGCGGCTCTGCCGACATGATTATTTTGCCGGGGGAGGAACAATCATTTCGACGTCCAAGGTGATATCGACATCATCGCCGACGACCACACCGCCGGAATCCATGGTTTTGTTCCAGGCCACGCCGAAGTCCTGCCGATTGATCTTAGTGGTGCCGGAGATGGCGGTCCGCTGCATTCCCCAAGGGTCCTTGATAGGAGGTTTCGGTACCGTGACCTCGAGAATGACGGATTTCGTGTTGCCCCGGATCGTGAGGTCACCCGTGACCTTGAGTTTGCCGGAACCATTGGATTCGACCCTGGTTGATTTGAAGGTCATCGTGGGGTGGTTGGCGACGTCGAAGAAATGATCGCTCCTGAGATCCGTGTCACGGCCGGGCTCCCGGGTATCGACGGTGGTGGCGTCAATGGTAACGTTGACGGACGATTTGGAAACGTCGGAATCGTCGTAAACCACGCTGCCGTTGATTCCATGAAATTCTCCGCGCACGGTGGAAATCATCAAATGGGTGACCGCAAACCCTGCGTCACTGTGCTTTGGGTCAATCTGATAGGTGGTGGTGCCGGCGAGGAGCGGTAACGAAAATATCGCTGCGACGCCCGCACCCACCATGAATCGACGAAAATACCTTTTCATGACCAGTTCTCCTTTTTCCTGTCTTGGGATTCTTTATTGGATGCTCGAGCCCGTTAACCGGGTTCACGCTTTTACACTTCATCCAGCAATTCCGCCAATTGTTTCAAGTGGGCAGGGGACATATGGCAGAACTGTTTTTTGTGAAGTTCGTGGACTGGTCGATCCAGCTTCTTTAGCAGCTTCAGCCCTTCCGGCGTGATCCGGGTTTTGATGACGCGGCGGTCCTCTGTCTGGCGCTCGCGGGTGATGAGTTTGTGCTTTTCCATGCGATCGAGAAGCCGCGTGATGTCCGGATCGCGAGAGATCATGCGTTCGCTGATACCGCGGCAGAGGAGGCCCTCGGGCTGCGCGCCACGGAGAATGCGAAGAACATTGTATTGCGCGGCGGTAAGGCCGGCGGCTTTAATGAGCTGTTCGGCCGGCTGAGAGAGGGAATCGGCGGTCTTGAGGATGGCAACGAAGAGGTGGTCTTCGAGGTGGGTTGTGGGGCATGAAGAATCAGCTCGGGCTTTCATCCAGCGACTATAGTTGTTGTAACGACTATTGTCAAGAGGAAAATCTCCGAACCGCTGGCCTCTCCGGACCGCCCGGTCATGGCTTGCTGACCGGCCGAAGATGTACTTCGCTGAGGAAGCTTCGCGGCCCTTGCAGGACGAGCATGGCCACGGCGTGGGCCACATCCTCGGGCGCAAGCACTTTCGAAGGGTCTTTGGGTATTCGGCCGGAGAACTCCGTGGCCACGCTGCCCGGACAGATCACGCTGACGCGGATGCCATAGCCGCGCAAGTCTTCGGCCATGCAGCCGCTCAAGCCCTGGAGGCCCCATTTGGAGGCACAGTAAAGTCCCCCGCCCGCGAAAGTATTCTTCCCCGCGAGCGAACTGATGTTGACGATGTCTCCGCGGCGTCGCTGGATCATGAGCGGCGCAACAGCGCGGGAAACCAAAAAGACGCTCTTGAGATTGGTGTCGAGGACCAGGTCCCAGTCCGATGCACTTTTATCCTGGATGGAACCAAACCCGGGATTGCCGATGCCGGCATTATTGACGAGCAGAGTGATGGGGCCGAGTCTTTCTTCGGTGGCTTGCACGAGGGCGGAGATCTGGGTAGGGTTGGTCACATTCGCCGGGATCGCCAGGACACGAGGGGAGAGTTTTGCAATTTCCCCCGCTGTGGACTCCAAGGTTTGCGGATCGCGGCCACAAAGGCTCACAGCAGCACCGAGCTCTGCAAGTTTCTTGGCGATGGCTCTGCCAATGCCGCGGCTGCTCCCGGTGACGAGAGCGACGTGATCTGACAGTGGTTTTTTAGGGTGAACTGGATTATTTGTGGTGCTTATGTTGGTCATATGAATTCTTCCTCGCCGAAGCCACGAATTTTATGCGAAACTCATCATACTCCCAGGATGCTGTCCAACTTCGGATGCCTCATCGGTGCGCAGGGCAGGAGGCTGTCTGAAGAGGCGGCGGGACAGTTATACTCAACGAGTACTTGCGTAACTTAACCAGCGACTTGCGAATCGACGGGGGCAGCCCCTATAATTCGTAGGTTTCCGAGAGAACCATTTTTGTTTGCCGGGATGGGCAGCAGGACTGGTGAGCGCCTCAGGTGGTTGCCAGATTGCGTTATTCTAAAGGTCAGCAGCGAGAGCGAGGAGATAACGGAATGAATGCGATACGACGGATGGCAAGCCTGGCGGTCCTGATCGCGCTTTGCCTGTTTGGTTTGAACGCAGCACCTTTGGCGGCGCAGGATGCCGGGGCAGGGGGCGGGGCTCCGAAGTACACGATGGCGGAGTACAACGCGTACACCGCGGCGGCCAATGAGAAGAATCCAGCGGCGCAACTGAAGGCGCTCGACGATTTCGTAGCGAAGTACCCCAATTCCACGCTGCTGAATTACGTTTACCCCCTGTACTACCAGAACTACGCAGCACAAAAGAACTACCCCAAAGTCATCGAGTATGCAGATAAGGAGCTAGCGCTCGGCGACAAGAACAGCGCGACGGAGCGCTACCAGGCTTACTCCGCGCGAGCGTTCGCCTATAACAACACTGCAAATCCGGACGTCGCAACGGCTCAGGCTGCGTATAAGGCAGCTGTTGAGGGCGCGAAGTCAGTGGATGCCCTGCCGTTGCCGGCCGGATACGATCCCGCGAAATTCGCGGACGACAAGAAGAAGGCGGTTTTGAGTTTTAACGGGACGGCGGCGGGAGCAGCCATGGCTGCGAAGGACTACCCGGACGCGATCGCGATGTACAAGACCATTCTGGCGGTGAATCCGGACGACTTCATTTCGAATTTCAATATGGGGCGCGCCGACCTGGCGCTGAATCCCCCGCAACAACTGGACGCGCTCTGGGCCTTTGCGCGGGCGGCGACTTCAAAGAGCGCGACCGAGCAGCAATCTAAGTCTGTGAAGGCGTATATGCCTAAGGTGATCGCATCCTATCAGGGCGGTACGGTATGTGACGCATTGACCAACGCGGAATTGAACGAATTGCTGCAACTCGCGGCAAGCTCTCCGGATCGCCCGACGAGCTACAAACTGTACAGCAGCGCCGACCTGGACGCCGCGCGCAAGGACATGACCATCGCTTCGGTGGTGACGGACCTGAAAGCAGGCGGGGACAAGGCCAAGCTGAGTTGGACGGCGGCTTGCGGACTGGAATTCCCAGATGTACCGGGTAAGATCATCGACGTCGCGCCTGGAACAGACACGGTCGTCCTTAAGAACGCGTTTGTAACCAGCGATGCGGAATTCGAAGCGGCGACGACACCGAATATGGAAGTGACGATTAAGACCGCGGATCAGCCGGATGCCGCCAAGCTGGAGAAGGGCAACGCGGTGCGCTTCACAGGCACACTTGAATCCTACGATCCCGACCCTGCGTTCATGCTGCACTGGGACAAGGCCAAGGTGAACGACGAAGACCTGCCAAAGCCCGGCAAGAAACCAACGCCCAAGAAACATTCCGCTAAACCGCAACAAAACTAGCCGGAACCAATTTCAAAGGCGGCCCTGGGAAACCGGGGCCGTTTTTCTTTTTAAACAAAAAATAAGCGTCAGCGGGAGCGGCCGCGGCGATGGTCCAGTTTGTACTGGACGACTTTGCGGCTTAGCGTGTTGCGGTGAATGCCGAGGAGTTCCGCCGCGCGCGACTGGTTGCCATTGGTGCGGTCCAGCATGCGTTTGATGAAGCGTTTTTCGAATTCGCTGACCGCCTCGTCAAACAAAATTCCGCGCTCCACCATTTGTGATACCAGACCTTCCAATTGATCTCTCACGTCGGCACTCTCCGAAGCAAAATAGGTACTGTATGAACTGGGCTGACGGCTACTCCAAATCGCGGCCCACCAAAATGCGATAGGCTTCGCGATATTTGGCGCGAGTACCAGCAACGACATCCGGCGGCAAGTCGGGGGCAGGTGGAGCCTTGGGCCACTGGATGCGTTCCAGGTAATCGCGAACAAACTGTTTGTCGAACGACGGTTGCGGGCCGCCAGGATGGTATTGCGCAGCCGGCCAGAATCGGGAGGAATCCGGAGTAAGCGCTTCGTCAATCCAGATTAGTTCACCATTTAATTGACCAAACTCAAATTTCGTATCGGCCAGCAGGATGCCGCGTGGTTCAGCATAGACCGCGGCGCGGCGATAGATCTCAAGTGTGACGTCACGGACCCTTCCGGCTAGGGCATGGCCCAGAATTCCGGCCGTTCTCTCGAAGGAAATATTTTCGTCATGACCGCTGGTGGCTTTGGTTGCCGGAGTGAAGATGGGCTGCGGCAGCTTGTCGGATTCTTGCAAGCCGGGAGGCAACGCGATCCCGCAGACCTTTCCAGTGGCGCAATATTCTTTCCAGCCCGAGCCAGAGAGATAGCCCCGCGCTACGCATTCGATGGGCAAAGGCTGCGTCTTTCGCACGACCATGGAACGCCCGGCGAGGTCGTCGGCAAAACGATCGAAGGGAGCAGGAAATTGTGTTGTGCTTAAAACGTGATTGGGAATCACGTCGTGGAGCAAGTTGAACCAAAAAAGCGAGAGCTGCGTGAGGACGCGGCCCTTGTCCGGGATAGGCGTGGGCATGACAACGTCAAACGCGGACAGGCGATCGGTTGCGACAATGAGTAGGCGGTCGTCGAGATCATAGATATCCCGGACTTTGCCGCGTGCCACCGGCTCGATTCCCGCGAAATGGGTTTCGCGGATGACTCTTGCTGCAGAAGTTGTGCTCACGAAAGCTTGCCCCTGAGAAAGCGTGGAGCATTCTAACGCACCGCACGGCGAAGTCAATGTGACGTATGGGCTATTGAGATGTGAATTTTCTTCTTGCAGGTATTTTGATTTCTCATGAAAAAAACGCGAATGAATCTGCCGCCGGTGACAAAGTAGGATCAGGCCGCCGTGGCGGCGCGCTGCTTGCGGTTGGGTGCTTGCTCGCCTTCCCAACGCACGCTGACAATTTTGGATACGCCAGGCTCTTGCATGGTCACGCCATAGAGGACGCTGCCGGTTTCCATGGTTTTCCGATTGTGCGTGACCACGATGAACTGAGTTTGCGCGCTCATGTCGCCGATCAGGCGCGTGAAGCGCCCCACGTTGGCTTCGTCGAGCGGCGCGTCCACTTCATCCAGGATGCAGAACGGGCTGGGCTGATAGCGGAAGATGGCAATCAGCAACGCCAGCGCGGTCATGGCCTTTTCGCCGCCGGAGAGAAGTAAAACGTTCTGCAGGCGCTTGCCCGGAGGGGAGGCAACGATATCGATGCCGGCATCGCCGGAGCTATCCGGCTCCGTCAGGCACATTTCCGCGGTGCCACCGCCGAAGATGGTGTGGAAGGCGGTTGTGAAGTTGGCGTTGATGGAGGCGAAAGCCTGCTCGAATCTTTCCTTGGTGATGAGATCGAGTTCTTTGATGGCCTGCTGGGTATCGCCGATGGACTGGAGAAGGTCATCCCTCTCGCGAGTGAGGAAAGTGAAGCGTTGCTCGCACTCGTTGAATTCCTCGAGAGCCATCATATTGACCGCGCCCATGTTTTCGATGCGCTGCTTCATCTCGCGGTAGCTGGCTTCGGCTGTGGCTAGTTCCTCGCCAGTCATAAAGGCCGTTTCGGACGCAATGAGATCTTCGGGCTGCGCATTGACCTCGGTAAGGCAAGTTTCCCGGAGATGCTGGCGATCGGAATCGTTGCGGGCCTTCTCAATTTCAAATTTGCCGCGTTCGTCGCGCATCTCCTGAAGCGTCTGGCGAGCCATGCGCAAGTGATCTTCTAGTTGGGTGACGCGGGTGCGTGCGGCATCCCATTCCTGCTCGAGTGCCTTCTGGAGATCGGCGAGGCGCGTTTTTTCCACGCGCAGAGATTCGAGTTGGAGCGTTAATTCTTCCGACTGCCGAGCCATGGCCGCAGTCTCTTCGTTAATCGAGGCTTCCTGCTGCCGCAAAGCGGCTTCCCGGCGCTCGAGGTCCGCGCGTTCTTCCTGAAGGCGGTGAGCAATGGCCTCTGCCGATGCCAGGCGCTCATTCATAGTGGCGAGTTCGGCTTTGGCGGTGGCCAGTTCGTCGCGTTCGGATTGCACGGCGTTGCGGAGTTGTGCGACTTCCTCGGTGAGACGGAGAGTTTCAGCCTCTGCTTCTGCGCGGCTGGACGCGGCAACCTGGTGCTGTGTCTGCGCAAGAAGAGCACGCTGTTGCACGGAATTAATTTCCTTGCGGACGCGAGTCAGTTCGTTCTGGCAAACGGCCAGCTCCAAGCCAAGGCGCGCCAGGTCGCTCTGCATCTGCTCGTGGCGGTGCTTGGCCGCGAAATGAGTGCGTTCGGATTCGCGCTGCTTGGCGGTCAACTCTTCCTGGGCATGCTCAGTGGAATGCAACTCGGCGGTGACGATCTCCAGCTCGAATTGGATGGAATTGCAGCGTTGTTCGAGGTGGATTAGTTCCGCGCTCACGGCGCGGAGTTCGCGCTTCATGCCGAGCGGGCCGGCCTCATCGGGGCGGCCGCCGGTAACCATGCGGCCCTGGTAGCAGGTGCCTTCGGGCGTGACGAACGCGTATTGTGGGTACTCACGTGCCAATTTTTCTGCGGAACTCGTTTCGGTGAGGTAGCCGTTGCGCAGGCGCGGAAGGAACTGCTTCGCGGCCGGACCCAGTGGATCCCGGAATTCAACGAGCTTGTCGAGGCGAGAGATTACACCGTCTTCGGAACGAAAATGGATGATGGGTTCGTATTCGTCGAGCTTCAGGTTGTGGAGGGAATCGACGAAGAAAGTCGCGCGTCCCCCGACTTCCTCGCGGAGCATGCTGACGCCCGCGCGGGCATGGTCGTACGTTTCCACGACGACGTATTCCAGTTCCTCGCGAAGATATTGCTCAATAGCGGCTTCATGCTGCTCTTGAACTTCCGCGTAATCTGCCAAAACGCCGACAGCGTGAAAATCCTGGCCGCCATGCCGCTCGTTGGCGGCAAAAAGTTTCTGGACCGCTTCGCCGGTGTAGGAGTGATCGTTTAGGATGCGCGTCAGTGTGGAATGCCGGGCGCGAATGCTGGAGAGGGAATCGCGCAGGGAGTCGGCCTCCTTGGAAGTGCGTTCGCGCGTCTGGCGCAATTCCGCGAGACGCCCCTGGAGTTGCGCGGCCTGCGTCTGCAGTTGGTCCAGTTGAATCGTGGCGCTTTGCAAGTTTTGTGCGGCCTGCTCGGCGTCATCACGCACTCGGATGGAAGATTCAAGGAGTTCGGTTTCGCGCGATTCCAGTTTCTGCAGCGATTCTTTTTGATGCACCAGGGCTTCTTCGGCCTGCTTCTGTTCACCATGAAGCCGCAGGACGCTTTCGCTGGCCTCCGTGGCCGCGCGGCGCAGCGCTTCCATGCGAGCTTCGGACTCGACGATTTGCGAAGCGCGGGTTGCGGCCCGGCTAGCGAGTTCTTCCACGCTAGCGTTGACCGTGATCGATTCCGTTCGTGCGGCATCCACCGCTTGTTGCTGCGCGGTATTCCGGAATTCCCATTCCAGATGCTGGGCGGTGACGGTCTGACGCTCGCTGGCAAGCTGCTCGTTGCGGCCGGCGAGTTCCGTGCTGCGGGTGCGATTGAAGGTGATGCGATTCTCGCAGCGGTCAACTTCGAGGGCGGTCTGGTTCAGCAGGTTCTGGTTCTGCCGCAATTCCGCGTCAAGGGAGTAGATGCGCTGGCTGAGGCGGTCCTGGTCCGATTCCTGTTCGTGGATGGCCTGAGCGTGCTGCGTCTCCGCAGCGGTCAATTCGTTCAAGCGCAGGCCGACGCGTTCAGCTTCCGCATCGAGTTCGCGAGCCTTACCCGCCAGCATCTGGCGCACGATGCCGCGCATTTGGTCGCGGATTTCAGAATAGCGGCGAGCTTTGGCGGCCTGGCGCTTGAGGGAACCTAGTTGTTTTTCGACTTCGACGACGATGTCGTTGACGCGCGAGAGATTGACCTTGGAGGATTCGAGCTTCGCTTCGCTGAGACGCTTCTTGGTTTTGAACTTGGTGACCCCCGCAGCTTCCTCAATAATGGCGCGGCGCTCCATGGGCTTGGTGGCAAGAATCTGGCCGATGCGGCCCTGCTCAATAATGGCGTAGGAATCGGGGCCAAGGCCGACGCCCATGAACATTTCCTGGATGTCGCGGAGACGGGCCACGCGACCGTTAATCAAATACTCGCTCTGGCCGCTACGGTACAGTCGGCGGCTGACAACGACTTCGCCGGGCTTCGTGACCATGGCGGGCCTCTCCGCTTTTTTGCGTTTCTTGGCGAGAAACCCGGATTCGCCCGGCGCGGCGGACTGCTCGACAGGGTCGGCCTGGTCCGCGGGTACATCGCTCAATTCCGTGGACAAGAGCTGTTCGCCCGGAGCTGGTTCTTGTGAACGGTCATCGGTGATCCCAGGGGCTTCTGGAGAAGGCTCGGAGCTTTCTGTGACGCCTTCGATGACGAACTTTGCGGCTTCGGCGAGCTCCAGGTCCTCCATCGTGATAGTGACTTCGGCGAGCCCCATGGGGGGCCGCTTGGCGGTGCCGTTGAAGATGCAGTCGGCCATGCGTTCAGCGCGAAGGGTCTTGTGGCTCTGTTCGCCGAGCACCCAGCTAATGGCGTCAACGACGTTTGACTTCCCGCAGCCGTTGGGGCCCACGATGCAGGTGGTGCCATTGCCGCTGAAGCTGACTACGGTGCGTTCGCAGAACGACTTAAAGCCAACGATTTCTACTTTTCGCAGCTTAAGCAAGGTTTCCCCTTTTGTCGTAAACATCCACTTCGCGATGCACTACCGCAAATGCTACGCCTGCATCAGGCAGTGAAGAGGCCAGGGTTATACGGCGCGAAGAGAGACGACTTTCCTTTCCTCGAGGGGAGGTTCTTCGGCGCGACGTTTCTGCCTGTAACAGACAGAAACCACACACGTTTGGCAGGTTCTCAGTCAGAGGCCCAGCCGCCTGGCGCTAAGATGGCGGTACGGGAAGTAAGCGTAGCATGGTGACCAATACCTGTAAAGCCCTACTCAACCTGTTGTGGCCCTTTTCCACACGCCACAAGACCGCCTGACAGACTCAAGTGCCCTTCAGCGGGGGTGTTCTCCGCGCGACAATGCGCAGCCGCCGGTAATCCATGACCCAATGGTCACCCTGGAAGAGCGCTGGCCGGGCTTCGCTTTCTGTTGCTACCAAGACGGACTCTCGCTGCTCGGAAGGCAATTGATCCAAGAACGTACCGCCAAACATCTTGAGCCAGTTGCGGAGGCCGTGTTCGCCATCTTCGAGTGGGGTTGGGCGGTCGTACAGAATTGCATTCGTTGTTTCCAGGCCATGTTTCTCGAGTAGGCCGGAGTACTCAGCAATGCTCGGGTAATACCACGGATTCGGGACGGGTCCAGGCAAATCGAGTTTCGTCCATGCTCGCGCAATCGCAGCCATCAGTCCGCCTACATTACCCTTGCCGCCGAATTCTGCGACGAATCGGCCCCCGGGCCGGAGAGCCTTGGCGATTGCAGAGATGACCTTCTCGGACTCCTTGATCCAGTGAAGAGTGGCGTTCGAAAAGACGACGTCAAAGGGTTCGGAAAAAGTCAGGGCCCGGGCGTCCATCACTTCAAACCGCAGAGCCGGATGTTTTTCGCGGGCCTGTTGAATCATATCGGGGGAGCTGTCGACGCCCACAACCTTGGCACCGCTTGCCGCGATCTGCTCGGTCAGATGGCCTGTGCCGCAGCCTAAATCAAGGATGCGCTCATCCGGTTTGGCTTCGAGGAGGTCCAGCAGCGCCGCCGCCATTTTCCAGACGAAGGAATGCTTGTCATCGTAAAGGTCCGCGTTCCATCGCGACTCTTGTGCCACTGTCAAGCGCCTCCCATTTCCAGCACCGCTCCCCCCATTGTCTCTAATACCTCGCCGCCATTCTTTTCAAAGTGTACGACGGCGCTGGCGAGGCTGGCGTTCCATACCGGAAACGTGCCCGAGCAGTCTGTCTTCAGGTACGGAAGCACATGAATGCCCGGCGCGAGCGCGTCGATCATGGCCTCCACGGAGAAACCATCGGCGTCCAAAGCGGCAAACTTCCATTTGAGGCGGGAGGAATCGCGCTCAATTACGATTTCTTTGAATCGCTTGAGCACCGTGGGCTTCCCATCGTGCCACCAGACGGCTTTGCGAAACACCATGCCGAAAGGCATATCGTAGACAAGCGCTTCGAGCGTGCTCGCTGTCCCGTGTGCTGCGGGGAAATAGGCATGCATCCAGCGCCAGTAGCTACGGTGGCGGTAGCCGCAGTTGTGCCCCTGGACGCCGAAACCGAGAGGGTCTCCTATGAATTTCGTTCCGTCAAACACAATTTCGCCGGAAAACTGCGCGTTGGAATGAGGCGACTTCGAGAAACCAATCCAGCCCTTATCACTCAGGACGACACCAAAACTCGAGCTGTTTCGCAGTTTCCAGGAAATGGCGTGGCCATCGACGTGGAGATTGCCCCAGCAGGTGTGTTCTTCAATGCCATTTTCGGCGACGCGGAAATGAAAGGGAAGCTGGCGGCGGTCGCTCAATTCCAGGCCATTGGCAAGAAAACCCTGAATAAAAGTCTGCGGCTTGCCATCGCGCGGAAACCATGTGGCCCAAACTTGCACCGGCTGGCTCGACGACTCCGCATTACAGCCGGTCCTCCCCAGGTTTGTCAGTAAGTAGCGAAACCACCAGGCACCCCTGCCATCGGCCAGGCCACAGCGAAGAAACCACACCTCGTACCGCCGCTTCATCTGGCGCGACGAGTACACGGCGTTCATCTGCGGCGTTTCCAACGTGCAACACCCCCGCCTGAACTTTATCACTCATCGGAAGTCCAGGAAAAACGTGACCATCATTGCGGCGCGTGCGAAGCGTCAGATACAATCGAACGTTTGCAGGCGAATCGATAGGGACAACGGAAGGTCCATGCACGAAATCCAGGTCCACAATACCCTGTCGGGAAAAATCGAACCGTTTGTGCCGCTGAAGGCGGGTGTAGTCCACATGTACACCTGCGGCCCAACGGTGTACGACTTCGCTCACATCGGCAATTTCCGAACTTTCGTGTTTCAGGATATTTTACGGCGCTTTCTGAAATTGCGCGGCTTCAAGCTAACACACGTGATGAATCTGACGGACGTGGACGATCGCATAATCGCGAACGCCGCCGCAGCCGGTGTCGGGATCCGCGAGTACACAGAGAAGTATGTGCTGGCGTTTTTTGCCGATTGCAGGACCATGAGTGTCGAGTCTCCGGAACATTGGATTCGCGCCACAGAAAATATCCAGTCGATGGTCGAGCTGATCCAGAAGTTGCAGAAGAAGACCTATACCTACGATTCCGAAGGTTCCATTTATTACCGGATCACCAAATTCAAGGATTATGGAAAATTGTCCAAGATCGACCTGAGCGGGATCCAGGCCGGCGCGCGGGTAGACAACGACCGCTACGAAAAAGAGAGCGCGCGGGATTTTGCTTTGTGGAAAGCACCCAAGCCTGGGGAACATTTCTGGGAGACAGCGATTGGCCCTGGACGGCCCGGTTGGCACATCGAATGCTCCGCAATGGCCATGAAGTTTCTTGGCGAGACCATTGATATTCACACGGGCGGCATCGACCTGGCCTTTCCTCATCACGAAAACGAAATTGCGCAAAGCGAAGCAGCCACCGGCAAGCCGTTCGTGCGCTATTGGATGCATGCGGAGCATCTGTTGGTGGAAGGTGAGAAAATGTCCAAGTCCTTGGGCAATTTCTTCACGTTGCGCGACCTGTTCGGGAAGGGATACAAACCCTCGGCGCTTCGCTTTGCGCTGGCGAGTGTGCCTTACCGGCGACAACTGAATTTCACTTTCGATGGCTTGCAGCAAGCAACCAGTTCCGTGGAACGGCTGCGCAACTTTGCCGCGCGTTTGAAGAATGAAAAATTTCAGGCGGGGAAGCAGGCTGCCATGGCCAAGCGCATCGCCAAGGCTGCCAGCGATTTTGACGCCGGCTTGTCTGATGATTTGAATACCGCCCAGGCTCTTGCCGCGATGTTCGATTTTGTGCGTGAAGCCAATATCGCTATGGACAAAGGTGAGTTCCGGCAAGGCGAAGTGGAGACCGCCCAGGAATTCTTGGCCACATTTGACAAGGTATTTGCCGTGCTGGAAGACAACGACGCAGAAAAACTAAAAGCGCTTGGCTACGGTGGGAATGAAGGAAGTCCAGCAGACGCAGAAATCGAAAAACTGGTTGCGGAGCGCCAGGCTGCGCGAAAAAGGAAAGACTTTGCGGAGTCGGATCGCATCCGCAAGGTCCTCTCTGAGCGTGGTATAATTTTAGAAGATGCGAAAGACGGTTCGCTTCGCTGGAAACGCAAATGAAGTACTTCCCCTTTCTTAAACATGACCGGGTCGCAGTGGGGCAGCGCGTGCCGCGGAAGTTTCGCCCGTCCAGTCTTCGCCCCGGTCTGTACAGCGTAGATTAAGTAACCTACTCTCAGCAGGTTTGAGCGACGGAACGATTCCGTTCTGCTGCTGCTCTCTCCCCGCTGCAGTTCCGACCCCACGCGGAAGAATTAAAGAAATTTGGAGGATTTTATGAGCACAGCCACGGAAACCAAACTGCCACAAATCAAGACCGCATTGCCTGGCCCAAAAGGCAAGCAGGTGATCGAGTACGACGCCAAGTACATTTCGCCGTCCCTCTCGCGCGTCTACCCGATGGTAGCGGAACGCGCGAGCGGCGCAATTGTCGAAGACCCTGACGGAAACACATTCCTTGATTTCTGCGCCGGCATCGCGGTGTGCTCCACGGGGCATTGCCACCCGAAAGTGGTCGCGGCCATTCAGAAGCAGGCAGCGGAGCTCATTCATATTGCCGGAACAGACTTTTATCACCGACACATGCCTCAGTTGGCGGAACGCCTGGTGGCGACAATGCCGAGCTCGCACCAGTGGAAGGTCTTCTTTGGAAACTCCGGCACAGAGGCGGTAGAAGGCGCGATCAAGCTGGCGCGCTACGCGACGAAACGCGACAAGCTGATTGCGTTCTACGGATGCTTCCACGGGCGCACCCTTGGCTCGCTCTCTCTGACCGCTTCGAAAAGCACACAACGCAAATATTTCGGGACATTGCTAGGCGGCGTCGAGCATATTCCCTACCCCTACGCCTATCGCTGCGCGCTTGGACATGGCCCGGAAGAATGCGGCAGCGAAATTATCGACTTGCTGGAACAACAGATCTTCAAACGCTTGTTTGCGCCGGAAGAAGTGGCGGCAATTATCGTTGAGCCAATCCAGGGAGAAGGCGGATTCATCCCTGCACCGCTACCCTTCCTGAAAGAGCTGCAACGGATCTGCAACAGGCACGGCATCATGATGATCATGGACGAAGTGCAGGCGGGAATGGGCCGCACAGGTAAGATGTGGGCCTACGATCATGCCGGCATTACGCCGGACATCGTCTTGACCGCAAAGGGAATTGCCAGTGGCATGCCGATCAGCGCTTTCATCGCCAAAGAAAGCGTGATGCAGTGGAAGCCCGGGTCCCATGGCACGACCTACGGCGGCAATCCAGTTTGCGTTGCGGCGGCGCTGGCCACCTTGGACTTAATCGAAGGCGGGCTGATGGCCAATGCGAAAAAGGTTGGTGACTACATCTTCGGCAAGATCAGCGACTGGCCGAAGCGCTTCAAGATTGTCGGCGACGTGCGTGGCAAGGGCCTGATGATCGGAGTGGAGATCGTCCGCGACCAACACACGAAGGAAAGAGCGAAGGACTTGCGCGACAAAGTGGTCATCAACTCCTTTTACAAAGGTTTGTTGACGCTGGATTCGGGCGAAAATTCCATCCGCATTTCTCCCCCTCTGGTCGTCGACGAAGAGCAGGCAGACTGCGCGATTCACATCCTGGAAGAATCGATCCGGGAGACCGAAAAGACTCTCTAGCTCGGGGACGGTCCCACCCTAATCCGTTTTCCCACTCATGAAATCCCGTGGCGTCAGAGGTATCTGGCAGCCACGGGATTGTTGTAAAAGTAAGGAAATATATTTATTCAATTGGTGGTGCGCGTCGGGTTTGCCTGGATGAAGTGGCAGTCACGGCAAAGACTCGGTGATGCAGGAGCAGCCACGGGCGGGGCGAAGAAGGAAGAGGCGCTGCGGTTGGGCGTGCGAAGGGAAACCTATGCTTACTGGTACTTGCGGCGCCTCGGTTATATTTTTATTGCGCGGAATTACATGCCATCGCGTGTGAAGGGTGAACTCGACCTGATCGGCTACGACGGGGAAACACTGGCCACCGTGGAAGTGCGTACCCGTTTTGCTGCGAGAGGGGAACCCGCCTTGTCGGAGATGATCATCTCGAAAGGGAAGCATGAAGTGTTGGTGCGCACAGCTCATTATTTCCTGCGGGAATGACACATCCAGAACTACCCTCGGCGATTCGATGTCGTGGCCATCGAAAATACGCCTACCACCCACCGTCCCTCTGCAGAAAGCTCCTTGAGCCCCCACTTGCCGCGGCGTTTCCACTAGAGAGCCGCTAGAAATTCTGCGGCTCACTTCCATTGAGGGCGCGGAAGAGTACAATAAAGTCGGTATGGACTGCGGTTAGAAACTCGGGTGGACGCGCCAACCTGGAGGGTGTGCTTTGCCGGAACTACGGAAGGATCCGATTACCGGACGCTGGGTCATTATTTCCACGGATCGTGGAAAGCGGCCGATGGATTTTCTAAGAGAGAGCGTTTTTCCGGGGCCACCCCGGAATTGCCCGTTCTGCCCTGGGAATGAGGGCAAGACCCCGCCCGAAATTTTGGCGTATGGAAGGAATGGCACGGGAGCGAACTCGGCAGGTTGGAGCATTCGCGTTGTGCCAAATCGATTTCCTGCTCTGGGAATCGAAGGGGAACTCGACCGCGAGGGCGAGGGTCTGTTCGACAAGATGAATGGGATCGGCGCGCACGAGGTGATTATCGAGACGCCTCAGCATCAGACGACGCTGGCGCAGTTGCCGCAGAAATCCGTCGAAGACGTATTGTGGGCATACCGCGACCGGATGCTGGACCTAAAAAACGACAAGCGTTTCCGCTACGTGCTGATCTTCAAAAATCATGGTGAGGCAGCGGGCGCCTCCGTGGAACATCCCCATTCGCAGTTAATTGCGCTTCCCATCGTGCCACGGCGCGTTCGCGAGGAAGTGGACAACTGCTGGCACTACTACGATGAGAAGGAACGGTGCATCTTCTGCGATATCATTCGCCAGGAGCGCGACACCGGCGAACGGGTCATCGGGGAAAACGATCATTTCATTACCCTGGCTCCCTACGCTCCGCGTTTTCCATTCGAAATGTGGCTTTTGCCAAAGGTCCACGGCTCCGCCTACGAGAACAACCAGAGTTCCTTGTATGCGAGCCTGGCGCAAATGATGAAAGACACGCTGATGCGCATGGACGCAGTGCTGGATCGCCCGGCCTTCAATTTCATGATCCACACCTCACCCATCGGCGAAGAAATTAACGATCACTACCACTGGCATATCGAGATTATTCCGAAGCTGACCAAGGTGGCGGGCTTTGAGTGGGGAACCGGCTTTTATATCAATCCCACGCCTCCGGAAGAATCTGCGCGATTCTTGCGGGAAGCCCAGATCGAAGAACCGGCCAAGAAGTGACAGCCGGAATGACTTTTAACCCTCAGCGTTGACCCACACGGCATAAATGCTATAAAAGGAAACCCCGGCAGCGCTGACACAGGTCGCGTGAGTCCGTTATACTAATGGAGTTGAGGCGCGGTACCCAAGTGGTAAGGGAGAGGTCTGCAAAACCTTTATGCGTGAGTTCGATTCTCACCCGCGCCTCCAACAAAATACCCAATAAAAATGCGGGCGACAGCGTGCGCGCTACTCTTTTGTACAGGGTCTGGTTACAGCGCCAAAATAGGAACTCGCCATCCAAGATCTAGCTCACGTGCCACCGAATTTTCTGCGAATCTGAACAAATCTAATGCTGATCCGGTATCCGAATCTCGGGTGATTCAAGGCTAGCCCCAAAAGGCAATCCATCGCGTCCCTGGATGATTTGAGGTCGCAAATCCAGAACCACAATTTCATGCTGCCGCGTTTTAATATTTCAATAAAAGACCGCCCACAAATGGCGAAAGGTCGCACGCTAAGACCACAAACCGACGACAGAAAGGTGAGTGATATGCGTATCACCAATCTGATCAGCTCGCCGGTCCTCTCTACTCCTCTGCTGGCCATTCTAGCCCGGCTTCGTGCGAGCCCAGCCGCACAAGTCGGCGTTGCAGTCTCCATCAGCATCGGTCCACCAGTACTTCCTGTGTATAGCCAACCGCCTTGTCCAAGTGCCGGTTATATCTGGGAACCGGGTTACTGGGCTTACGCCATTTGAGGCTGAGGGGGAAAGGCAATTTATTTGAAAAAAATCCTGTGCTTCGCGCAGTGGCCGCCTGAATCGTCAACTGCCCGAGGTGGGCCACTTTAAACAGGTCAATGATGAGTTCGGCCACAACACAGGAGACGAGGTCCTCAGAGAATTGGCACGACGCCTGCAAGATTCCGTGCGCTCCTACAACATGGTGGGGCGCTTCGGCGGCGAGGAGTTTCTGGTCATACTGAATAAAATGTACGGAGACGTGCGGAGCCCCGCAGGGGGAGTCCAAGAGCCTGACAACTCGCTCGTTTCCGCGAAATCCTCGGTACAACCGTTACTTGAATTTTGTGCGACTCTGACTCTGGTCCATCATTTGCCGCATGGCTGCCGTCGAGCCGGGTGCACGCTTCTCCCGCCAAGCCTCCAGACGTTTGCAAGTTTCTTCGATGCCCGCAAAAAGTGTGGGGTTCTTGAAGGCAGCGCGCCAGGTGGGGACGATCGTGCGCATGCGGTCCCAGACCACC
This sequence comes from Candidatus Acidiferrales bacterium, assembly GCA_963709675.1. GTDB lineage: Bacteria > Acidobacteriota > Terriglobia > Acidiferrales > UBA7541 > Acidiferrum. Next base: position 2,108 of record CAVPWW010000004.1, on the reverse strand, counting down.
CAGATTTCACCGTTGCTCTCGAAAAAAAGCTCATCGTTGATCAGCCCCCGATTGACGATGCTGGCGACCATTTCCCAGTAACTGATGACCATGCGGATGTACGTGTTTTCCTGGCTGCCCTGCGGATATTTCGTCATGAGTTCCTCGGGCGTGCCTGCGTGGAAATGCTCAACGAACCAGGCACGAGCCTCTCGCAGCCGGGGTTCGCGACGGAGATCGTAGAGCCGGAGCATGAGATTCACTTCTTCGTAGTTAACCTGAGACATCGCGGATTCTCCTTCAATAGATCAGGCGGAGTGAGCAGGCGGTTCCGGTGGAGGCGATCCGGAAGGATTGACCAGCTCTACTCGTTGCACGTTGGACAGAGGGATCCCCTGCCGTTGAAACTCGAGTTGAATGCGGCGCCGCAATTCCCGCGAAACATCTTCGTGGCGTGCCGGTGCGGTGCGAACCTGCAGCCGCACAGTGGAATTATTTTGATCGTAGGATTGCAAGCCGAGGATGCGCGGACCATCCACGAGTGCCTGCGACCAGGATGGGTCATTTCGCAATTCAGTGGCCGCCGCATCCAGTGCTTGCAGCGCGCGCTCCTGCGGCACCTGCGGGGAAATAGCGACATCGACAAAGGCTTGGGACCAGTCCCGGCTTAGATTGCCGACGGTTCGAATATCGCCATTGGAAAGAGTCACAAGTGCTCCACGACTGTCCCGCACCACCGTTCGCCGCAACGTTAGATGCTCTACCCGCCCGATAGTATCCATGACCTGAATCGTATCGCCGACGGAATATTGGTCCTCGAGGACGATGTAAAAGCCGGCAATAACGTCGCGCACCAGGTTTTGTGCACCGAAACCGACAGCCAAGCTCGCGAGCCCCGCTACCGCGGCCACCGGAGTGACATTGACGCCGAACTCCTGCGCCGCCATCAGCAGCGCCAGGCCCCAGACAACTTTGCTTCCGCCGTGATACAGCACGCCGGCCAGCGTGCGCGTTTGCTGCTCGCGAGCCTGCGCCGCTCGTGTTTGCGAAGCGGCCGGCTTCACAATCAGCTTAGTGATCAAGTGCAGCAGCCGGTTGATGAGAATTGCGGCGACGACAATGCCGATGAGGTGGAACAGATTCGAGACCGGGAGCGCGGGAAATTCCGATAGGAGACTGGACATAGTGTTATCGGGAGGCGAGTATAACATTGGTGGGGGCATGGCGCAGCCTTGGCACAATTGCCGGCGAGAGGAGGGGCCCATGGAAACACGACGAACCTTTCTAACTAGCCTGGTCCTGGTGGGTGCTTATTCGGGACTAAGGTGTGACTCAACACGAGGCCAGAGTCCGGTCATCAAGCCGCCACCGCCGATCCCCTCGGCCGGCCAACCGTCTGACGCAGATGCGCCTACGTTGCCGAATCCGGACAAGAAAATTCTGGAAAACAACGACAAAGACATGAAGAAAAAGGTGGAACACCTTTATCAGCTGGCCTCAGAGCTAAAGGAAGAAGTCGAGAAGACGGATTCCAGCAAGGTGCTCAGTTTGGATCTGATGAAGAAGGCCGAAGAGATCGAAAAATTAGCCCACGATATCAAGAATCGCTCGAAGGGATAGCGAATCGTGGTGGGCTCTCATATGGCAGACAAGACCCACTAGCGGAGGGACTGGAGAAACGCTAAACTATTCAAATCAGCGGATTGCAGTTCCTCTTGTGCGCCCGTAGCTCAGCTGGATAGAGCGCTTGCCTCCGAAGCAAGAGGTCGGGAGTTCGAATCTCCCTGGGCGCACCATTCTTTTGTGGGTCCGACCCGGACACATAGGTAACACTGCGGGCCGCTATGGCCCTAAGGGACTCCCGCCCAAAAGGCAGGAGGAAAGGTCGATTACCAGATAGCAGCCCCTACTGAACGAGAACACCCACCTGGCACCGAGCGAATATCGCTCATAAAGAGTGCGGATGGAAGGATGGCGACAGGGGCGGCTTAGTGAACGGGGAACAACTGCGGGAAAGAAGGAAGAACCGGCCTAGCCCTTACCGACCTTTTGAGGAAAGGGTCAAAACAGGGGATGCTGTCGATCGACGGCTCTGGCGATCGTCGATGCTTGGCGATCCTGGTGTGAGA
>CAVPWW010000003.1:0-935563 GCA_963709675.1 Candidatus Acidiferrales bacterium | reverse complement strand
ATCCCCCCCTCTCCGCCAGTTCTTTGTTGTACAGTCCGGAGAGATAGGGAAGATCCGAACGCTCACTCATTAATCCACTATCCGCAATTGCATCCGTCAGACGCCGGTGCGCGGCTACTCTCCCGGCCAATATTTTCGCCAGGATTTTTTCATAGCTCAATTTAGTCGCCCGCCATGTTAAATGCTGGTCTTGTCGCGGAAGCTGCTAACTCGATATCCGACGAGTTGTTGACGGAACGCAAGGTGCTTGAGAAGCAGCATTGAATGGCCCAGTGCCGGACGGCCAAATGGGTGATCTAAAGAACGAGAACTTCGGAGCCTCGTGAACGAAGCGCTCGGTCAAATGTAACAAGCTTCAAGCCCGCAACGCTCGCGAACGCCAGAAGATAGGCATCCGCCCACACTTTCGGTGAAAAAGTACCAAGTCTCGACTGTCGCCGCAATTCAGGCTCGATTGCTTCGGGTTCGGAGAGATATGAGATCCTATCGTCCACGCAAACCTTGTCCCATAGTTTCCAGGCCTCCGACATTTTTCTCACGTCGCTTCCCATCACTGCTGCAGATGTAAGAAGCCGAAGCACAGTCAACTGCGTGAATCGGCAGAAAAAGAACTTCTCTTCTGGCGACTTCTCAAGCCAGTCCCGTGCTCTCTCGGAGTGAATATGTCGACCCCACAGCAGAGCCAGCCAAACATTGGCATCAAGGAAATTCAACGTGTTCATAGATCTGTTCGTTGGTCAAATCGACTTTCGGCTCATCTGACGCGATGAGGGGAAATTTGACCCTCTTGGTGCGTGGACGCTTGCCCTCAATGAGAGTGACGCGTACACCCAAAAGGATCAATTCGCGGATAGACCGTCCCTGTGCGGCAGCTTGCTCTTTGAGCTTGCGGTAAAGGGAAGCGGGAATATCGACAGTGGTCCGAATCGCTTGCTCTTTCATACACCTATTCTCGCACGAATGCCATAAATATGGAACACCACTTCTCAATGCTCTTTCGCGGACAGGGCTCACCAAATTCCAGTTGCACACTTGGTTGCACAATTGTTGCCGAATAGGAGCTTCTTGGCCCGAATAGGAGGACTCTCATTCGAACACAAGTCATTGATTCCGAACAACAGGCCGTGGAAACGGGCAATTTGCTAAACCGTTTTAGGGGCTAAAACCTCTAACGGGGGTTCGAATCCCCCCTCTCCGCCATTTGTTAGGTAGCCTACGATTGGTAGCTCCCTCCTTCGCCCCTCTCAACGACCAAAAATCCTGCACCGTAGATACTAGCCGTGACCATCCCAAAGAATTTATTGGTATTTCTTGCATCGCTTCTCAGCCTAGTTGCGAGCTACTTCTCTGTCTCGCTGCCAAACAGATCCTTTCTTGCGCCCTCTTCCACCACCGCCTGGGCGATACGCTTTCGTCTTAGCCAATGGTCTGGACGCGCTGTGTCCTGGGTTGCGCCCAACCGCACCGTCTCGCCACAACTCAAACGCACCCGTGCCCTCAATTGAATTTGCATAAGGTCCGCGCCCCCCGCACCCACGGGCGGCCCCCTCCAAATGGCTTACCGAACGCACGCGGAACTCCTTGCCCCGTTTCACTCCCAGCTAAAACGCGCCTCGGTAAAGCGATTACCAGGCGCTGCAGCTTTTACTATTTGTCGGTGGGTCATGGCTTGAATGCGAAAAGACAAAGCGCAATGAGATTTAGACCCGGAAAAATGGCGAACAGGCACCAAAGTGGATGATGACCGGTGCGGCGGAGAACCTTGATGACGGGCACCCAAAGCAGAAAAATAGAAACGCCCAAGATCGTCATGACAATCGGCAATGTGAAAAGCGATCTGATGTCCACAGCTTCTGTCATATTTCCTCCATCTCCAAACAGGCCAAGCTAATTTTAGTACCAAGTGAAGGGTGGTAAGGTGTCGAGGGGAACACAGATAGGAGATGAAGATGAATAGACGATGGGGAGTGGCGTTGGCAGGGGCGATTCTACTAACTGCGCCAACGTGGGGCCAGATCGATGCCGGAGCCTACCACGGACCAGCACTGGGCCACGCTGGGGATGTAACTTACCCGATGAATAGCAGTACGACGGGAATTGTAACGTTGGACATAAGCGTGGACGTGATCGGAACTGTACAGAATGTGGGAGTTGTTCGGGGCGTGCCACCACTAACAAACGCCGCGCAGAGCGCAGTGCGGAGTTGGCAATTTACACCGGCGATGGCGAACGGACTGGCCACGGCCGGGACCGTCCGGGTGAATGTGGTGTTTAATCCGTTCAATCCGAGCGGCGTGGGGCTTCCAAGCCTCCCGTTGCAACCAGCGAACAGCAACGGCGGAGAGAAAAGAGGCGAGTTCCAGCCCGCACAGGTGACAGAGGCGCATTACGCGACGTACCCGCCGCATACGGTGCAGGCGGGGACGGTGGTGCTGCAGGTGCACGTAGAGAGCGGGGGACGAGTGCAGGGGGTTATTGTGGTGCGAGGAACCGGATCACTGAGCGGAACGGCGTCGAAAGCGGTGAAAACTTGGGAATTTACGGCGGCGCGCTATAAGGGAAAAGCAGTTGCGTCGGATGTGGTGGTGGCGTACGTATTTGCGTCACCGGCGGCAGGAACAATGTAGGAGAGATTGACGGTGTTCCCGTCGAGATCGTTCACATCGGTCCATTTCGCAAGCTTGAACAAAAATAGCTCAAGCGCGCAGCAACGTGCGGCTATAGTAGATCGAAAACAGGATGGGGGATAGCGATCTCTATAGTAGGAACCCACCCGACACATCGATGTCTTGGGCAGTGACCCACCCGAAATTATCGGAGAGCAAGTTGACGATGACCTTTGCCACGTCTTGCGGCGTACCAATTCGTCCGAGGGCAGTTTGATCCGCCAGCGGTTTGATGTACTCAGGGTGTCTATCGAAGACTCCGTTTCCGATATTGCTGTGAATCGGGCCTGGTGAAACTGCGTTCACGCGTATCTGTCGTGCCGCGAATTCTTTGGCCAGATAGCGCGTCCAGGATGACAATGCCGCCTTCGATGGACCGTACGCTGAATATCCCGGAGGAGCAATTCTGCTCGATGTGCTTGAGTTGTTGACGATTGCGCCGCCATCTTCCATGAACGTGACCAATTCTTGCGTTAAGAAATATGGCCCTGTGAAGTTCGTCTCGAATATCTGGTTGAAGTAATCCTCGGTCACATCCGTGAACATCATTCCGCCGCCAATGCCGCCGTTGTTCACGAGGTAGTCGAACGTCCTTCTCTCCCAGATCTCGTCCAATGTATTCTTGGCAAGATGCGCGAAGTCTTTGAAAGACGCCTTCTTACTCAGATCGAGCTTCATCGCTGCGGCCCGGACCGCACTTTGTTGTTCGATTTCGAGGACGACAGCGTCGGCTCCATTTTTGTCGGAGTTGTAGGTGAGAATGACCCCGATTCCGCGCTTTGCAAGTTCCAGTGCAGTGCTTTTCCCGATTCCGTTACTTCCCCCTGTGACGATTGCAACTTTCTTCTTCATTGCTCCTCCTTGAACTGTCCGTTCTCGCGACAAGCTTGGAGGGTTTTCGCTTCCAACTAAAGACCGGATCGTGCCAATCCATTGCCTAAAAGTGCCGTTGGGGTGGAGGGGAAATGGAGATTCGGCTATTTCACGCCTACGTACAATGCCCAAGAAATGGTATCGCGTGCTATAACGAGAGAATGCGGGATGCATTAAACGAAATCGCTCGTCTGGCTGATAAGGCTACAACTGCGCCTACAACCACCGAACTGCCCGGAGTCCTCACCATCAAGGGTGAAGTGCCGGAACACCAGCTCGCGGCGATTTATGAACCCATGATTGGGTTTATTGTTCAGGGGAGAAAAACGATTTCGATTGGTGACGACGTCGTAGAGTTGAAAGCTCCGGCTTATTTTGTAGTTCCCACCGATCTTCCGGCGACCGGACGCGTCTATCAAGGTCTCAATGGGCTTCCGTATTTATCAGTAGCTCTTCGGCTGAACCATGATGCCATTGTGGATTTGCTGAAAGACCTCCCTCACGATTTCTCGAACGCGAAAAATTCTATGCAATTCTCAGCTTGCCCTGCCACAACGGAATTCGTCGACTCGTGGCTACGAATGTTGCGCCTTCTGAAGACGCCAGAACATATTCCGGCACTTGGTCCGGTCTATGAACGCGAAATTCTGTATCGAGTGCTTCTTGGTCCACAAGGATGGCGCTTACGAGAGATCTGCAGTTCAGGAGGAAAGGCCGCCGGTATACGGCATGCGATTCAGTGGATCCGAGAAAACTATGGCAAAACGATCGATGTAAAAAGAATGGCGGCAAAGGCAGCGATGGGTATCACCACTTTCCATCGTCGATTTAAGCAGGTCACTGGCTTGAGCCCCGTCCAGTTTCAAAAACAGTTGAGACTACTTCAGGCGAGAAAGCTTTTGGCATTCAGCGGTCACTCCGTCTCAGACGCTGCCTATACGGTTGGCTATGAGAGCCCTTCGCAGTTCAACCGCGAATATTCGAGATTCTTCGGCGCACCGCCAGCTCGTGATGCTTCGAGGCTGAGGCAGAGTGTTGAGATGTGATGTGCGTCAATGGCAGCGAGAGGGAGCCAAATTCTGGTGCACTCTTGGTGCACTTTAGGCTGCAAACGAGGGCAACCTAAATTACTGAAAACAAATGAATGGGGACAAACCGGACGGGATGAATAAGCAAACCGCCGCGATATTGTGCCGCCGCGGCAAGTTCGCCAAAGAGAGACTGACGGCTGCTGCACTCAGTTCTGCTCAAATACCGCTACGGGCATGAGCGTTATGGTTCCGGGCTACAATAGCACTTGTTGATACTTTTTCATAATGCAGGAGCCAGCGTGCGGGGCGTTCGCCTTGATTTCCTACTCAAACAAGGCGGATTGAGCAGAGAGATCTTCAGGCGCGAAGAAATTACTAAGGCCGACGCCGACAAGACGAAATCGCTGCCGCGGTCCTAGGGTAACCCGCTCTCGCAGCGAAAGAAGGATGGCCGTCAATTCTTCGCACGAAGCAGGGGGAGCAGAAGGTGTATGGCTCCGCGTGAGGATCTTGAACTCGGCGGTCTTCAGCTTGAGCACGACGGTCCGCGCGATCCGGCTTTCCTTGCGCGACGCGGCCCATGTCAGTTCGGCGAGTTTGCGGATCATCGGCTCCGTCTCGGAGAGTGGCACATCATGTTCGAAAGTATCTTCTGCCGAGATGGATTGTGTCGGCCGATCGGGCACGACTTGGCTCTCGTCGATACCGCGCGCCAACTCGTAGAGACGCACGCCGCAGCGTCCTAAGCGGCTTTCTAGTGCGGGCAAGTCGAGCCGCCGCAAATCCGCGATTGTCTGTACCTCGAAGCTCTTCAGTTTTTCTTCTGTGACCTTGCCCACTCCGGGCAAACGACCCACAGGCAGCGGCAGCAGAAACGCGTCCACCTCTTCGGGACGTATCACAAAGAGTCCGTCCGGTTTTTTCCAGTCCGAGGCAATCTTGGCGAGGAATTTGTTGGGCGCGACGCCTGCCGAGGCCGTCAACTGGAGTTCCGTGCGAATCTGCTCGCGAATCGTGCGCGCCACCAATGTTGCTGTGAGCAGGCCGGTTTTATTCTCCGAAACATCGAGATAGGCTTCGTCGAGCGATAACGGCTCGATGAGGTCGGTGTGCCGCTGCAATATCTCCCGGACTTGTCGGGAAACGGCCCGGTAGCGAGGAAAATCCGGAGGCAAGAATATGGCGTTCGGACAGAGGCGTTCGGCGCGAACCGCGGGCATGGCGGAACGCACTCCGAACGTTCTGGCCTCGTACGAAGCAGCGCAAACCACCGAGCGGTTCCCACGCCAGGCAACGACGACAGGCTTGCCGAGCAGCTGTGGATCGTCCCGCTGCTCGACAGACGCATAGAAGGCGTCCATGTCGATATGCACAATTTTGCGCGGTACCATGACTGGCCACTTAGTGATCCATGCGCGCCTCAGTTGCAACTCCAGTCTACATCCTCGCCGCTGCTTGGGTCATTCTGGCCGACCTTCTCCCGATCGATCCATTCTCGAATATAGGAAGGGCAATTTCGAAGTGTCGTCCCACCCTCCTCGCAACACGCCAAATAAGTGACCACCTGCTGGTCCACAAGTCTCACATTTTCCAAGTCCAAATCTACTTTTTTGCGTGGCGTTTCTTCCGAGGACACTGCCCTTTGCAGATCCAGCAGTTCTTCCGCTTTAATCCTTCCGCTGATGCTTAGGACCACGCGCTTCTTGTCCCTAAACTTGCTAATTTTCCACATGGAACTCCTTTTCTCTGTGCGTAGAAAATAGAAAACGCGGTGCGGCGATTACTCGCCACCCCCCTCCAGGGTTACTGCAAGTTCAGGATTAACGGCGTGCTTTTCGTCGTCGTTCCACTCGCCGCAATCACCAGGATCGTCTGCGAGCCGGGGATTGGCTGCGAGGTTTTTAAGCCGCCGCTGCATGCCGTCAGGCATCCAAGCGAGACTACGACAGAAGTATTGCGCAGAAGAGCATGCCCAGCTTCCGGTGACATCCTTGCCATTGAGCACGACCTGGATGGACTCTGGCCGACTCTCTGCGGGCATAGAAATGGTGATGGTTTTTGCAACGGAACACCCCGTGGAAACTGCATTTGAAGAAGCATGAATCAACATCGCGTTCTTGACGGGGGCACGTTGCGAAGCGACCTTAGTACCTGCTGAGCCCGCCGGTTCGTTATTGGCTGCGGCAGCTGCCGTTCTGTAAGTTCCAACGGAAAACTGGCAAGCGAACAGCGCGCCCGCCAGCAGTAACAACCTTTGTACGAATTTCATGACAGCACCCTCTCGATTTCCTTAAGCTTCGGCTCCGCGCTTGTTGCGACCGGGATCAAACGTTCCTCGAGCCCGTGGTGGGGAGTGCAAGGGCACTGCCAAATTTAAGTGCTGGAATCGGAATTACTTAGCGGAGGGAAGGGTCCCGGAGACTTCAAGGTTTCCCGAAACTTCGTGAAGGAAGCAAACGAATCTCAGTGAGTTTGGAAGCGTCGCTTGTCGATGTGCAGTGATTTGATTTTGGAATCGAGTGTGGATGCAGGCATGCCGAGTTTCACAGCCGCTCCGGATGCTCCCGAGACTCGTCCCCCGGCTTCAGCCAAGGCTGCTTCAATGCGCTTTTTCTCTTGATCGACCAGATCTTCCCTTAGCGGCTGGACTGCGGCGGGCTTCAGGGTCAGCCAACTCTCATCAACGGAAAACTCGTCGGAGTCGCACAAAATCACCGAGCGCTCAATAACATTTTGCAATTCACGGATATTGCCTGGCCAGGAATAGGATTGCAGATGAGCCAAGCTCTTCTTCTCGATGCTGGTGATCCTTTTCCCTGCCTTCGTTGCATAGCGGTCGATGAAATATTCGACCAGCAACCGAATATCATCCCTCCGATCCCGAAGTGGCGGCGCTTTCACGGGAAAGACGTTGATGCGATAAAAAAGGTCGCTGCGAAAAGTGCCTGCTGAAACCTCTGCTGGAAGGTCGCGGTGCGTGGCCGTGATGACACGAACATCGGCGCGAATCGGATGCGTGCCACCGACGCGATCGAATTCGCGCTCCTGCAAAACCCGGAGCAAAGCCACTTGAGTCTCCGCGTTCAATTCACCGATTTCATCGAGGAAGATTGTGCCGCCTTCGGCCAATTCGAAGCGTCCCAGCCTTCGTTGCAACGCACCTGTAAATGCCCCCTTCTCGTGGCCAAACAATTCGGAAGCAATGAGATCGCGGGGAATCGCCGCGCAATTCACACTCACAAATGGACGCGAAGACCGCAGCGAGCGTTTGTGAATCGCACGAGCGATGAGTTCCTTGCCCGTGCCGGTTTCACCGGCTATGAGAACGGTGGTATCGCTTGGAGCGACCTTTGCTACGCGCATGAGGACCGCTTGAAGAGCGGACGAGGTGCCCACAATTTCCTCAAACATGGACGCCTTGTCGACCTCATCGCGCAGCGCAATGTTTTCGCGTCGGGTTCGTTCCTGCGCCCGCTTCTGATCGTCAATGTCTGTTCGAACACCACACCAGCGTGTTATTCGCCCTTGTTCATCGCGAAGGGGATTCAGCCGATACAAAAACCAGCGGAAATCGCCATCGTGCCGGCGCATTCTCACTTCCGTCTCAAAGGCTTCGCCATCCTTAAAGGCTTCTTGTATCCCCTTCTTGAGTGCCGCTACATCCTCTGAATGGGTAACCAGATCGAGAAACTCCATCGGATGTTTTCGCGGAATAGGGCCGAAATAGTCCAGCGTTGCGCGGTTTCCGTAAGAGACATTCGCGTCCGCTTCCCAGATGAACATGTGGACGGGAGCAACATCAATGACCTGTTGTAATTGACGCGCCTGCTCCTTTAGCGCATCTTCAGCACGCTTCCGGTCTGTGATATCTCTTACCACCACCTGCCGCCCGCCTGGCAGCATGGTGGAAAGAGAAACCTCCACGATCAACATGGCGCCATCTCTACGCAAGAAGGTCCTCTCAAATCGCGTCAGGCCGGATCCCATTGCCTCGAAGGGAGTTTTGAGTCGAGAAAGCTCTTCGGGCGTGTAAGTGGCGCCAACGGGCATGCCTTGGAGCTCGTGGGCCGCGCAGCCAAGCAACTCCAAACCTGCCTGATTTGCGGAGATGAATTGTCCGGCATTGTCCACCAGGTATATCGCGACAGGAGAAAGGTTCAGAAGAGAACGGTACTTCGTTTCGCTCTTTTGTAATTGTTCGAGAGCTTGCCCTGCTTGTTCGAAGGCCTGTGCGTTTGTGATCGCGACGGCAGCCTGGTCGGCAAAAATACGCAGCCAAGTAAAATCCTGCTCCGCCAAGTTTTCGCGGCTGAAAATGCCCAAGACTCCCAGGATCTTTCCCTTGAACTTCAGTGGCTCGCCGGCGAAGGCGCGAATCTCTTCACTCTTGGCCCATTCTGGCCTCCGGATCCACTCGCTTTCCGGTGTGATGTTGGCGATCCGAATCGAATTGCCGGTCGCCCCGATGACTCCCACTTTTCCTTTTGTTTTGCTTAGAGGGACGCGCCGGAAATATCCTTCTCGAAACGACCAGTCCTCTTTTCCATTCAAGGCCGCGCCAGCACTCGCAGCCAGGTGGAGGCACTCACAGCGGTCGTCACATTCGCTTCCAAGAAAGCACTCGTCGCAGATATCCCCGGATTCCAGCAGCCAGATGCGAGCCAGAGCTATCCCAGGCTGCTTAGCAAGGCCTTGGACAATCGCGTCGAGTGCCTTTCGGGTGCCGTGCTCTCCCGCAACCGTTGCGGCCAAGGCAAGTAGGGGTTCGGGCTGCAAAGGAATTCTCCGTATCTTGGCCGATTCTACACCTCCGGAAGGGGCGGGTAAATTACAGGGTCTGGCCAATCTGGCCAAGCCCCGTCAGGCTTTTTCGCAAAGTCACGCCTCCGCTTTTCATGAGATTTCGTGAATTCTCGAACCTCTGTGAATTGCCGACCGAGGCAAGTCGCATTTTCTCAAGCACTTAATTGTGGTGCATACGTTGCTTTATTCCCTCGCAGCGACATTGCAAAAAAAGCATTCGCGAAACAAAGAAGGAGGAAGTGATGAAAAAACTCGACGCGACTCTGAGGCTGATAGCTTTCGTCTTGGCGTCGCTGACTTTTGGCAGGGCCACGTTTGCCCAGCAACCACCGGTTAACGTGCAAGGTAACTGGACCATTTATTCTACGAGCATCAACGATGGTTCGATGGTCGTCAAGCATGTGCAAATCGCCCAGTACGGCAACCACATCACCGGCTACTTCGAAGGCCCCGATCAAGCCGGACCAATACAGGGCGAAGTGAAAGGAAATTTCATCCACTTCAGCACCGTGACGCGTACCATCCTGAACTTCCATGGGCACGTTTATGGCGACAACATTGCGGGAGATTACGGCATTCATGGGAAACAGGCTCCGTGGCAAGGGGTGCGTACGGTCGGAATCGGAGCGCCACCGCAAGCCGTGGTCAGCTACGGCCAGCCCATGCTTCCTCCACCGACGACCCAACCGGCACCCGAGGCCATCGCACAGTCTTCGGGCTATTCGCAGTCGTCCAACGAATCGCAAGCGTCGAACTCCTACGTCCCGCAGACGAACGGGAGCGACTCGCAGGCACAGGCTCAGGCACCGTCACCGGCGCCCCTCTCGTCGGACCAACTCGATAGTCTCGTAGCGCCAATAGCGCTTTACCCGGACGCTCTTGTCGCGCAAGTTCTTGCGGCGGCCACTGCGCCGGACGAAGTGACCGCTGCGAATCAATGGATGAGCCAGAATACAAACTTGACTGGGCAGAACCTCGAGCAAGCCGTAGATCAGCAGGATTGGGATCCAAGCGTTAAGGCGCTGACACAATTCCCCAGCGTGCTTGCAAGTCTAGCGAACAACCTGTCCTGGACCTCAAGCCTCGGCCAAGCTTTCCATTTCCAGCAGTCGGATGTGATGGTGGCGGTGCAGGTGATGCGCGCGAAAGCGCAGGCGGCTGGCACGCTGCAATCGAACTCGCAGATCACCGTCACGACATCCTCACCCAACACGATCGTGATTCAACCGGCGAATCCGCAAGTGGTTTATGTGCCGCAGTACAACCCAACTATTGTTTACGGCGCACCCATTGTAGTGCCAATGTACACGCCTCCCGTGGTTTTTGCCACGCCAGTGCTGAGTTTCGGCGTCGGCGTAACCTTCGGCGGCGGAGGCTGGGCAGTGGGCGGCGGTTTCGGCTGGGGCTTTCATGCCTGGGCCTGCAACTGGGGAGGCTGGGGTGGAGGTGGCGGCAACACGATCATCTTCAACCACAACACCTACATCACGAACAACACTTGGCACACGACGAACTACAACGGCTATCACCCCTGGGGACCTGGCTCGAACAGCCGTCCATATAACCCCACGACCAATCCGAATGGCTACCGCCCAGGTGACGATACGCACTACGGACCGAATGGCGCTTATCACCCCAACGGCTACTACGGTCCGAACGGAGCCTATCACCACGATGTGCCCGGAACGGGTCCCGCGAACATGCCCAATGGCGGCGATAACGGGAACCACGGCCTGATCGGCGGCAACGGCGGTGTGGAGCATGGCGGTGTCAGTCCCAACGGGGGAGCGGTCGGATCACAAAATCATGCTTGGTATGGTAACAACGGCACCTTCCACCCCGACGGTAGCTACAAGCCCGGCGATGACACGCACTATGGCCCAAACGGCGCCTATCACCCGAATGGATATTTCGGGCCTGACGGCGGCTGGCACGATGATAAAAATGCCGGTCAGCAGGTGCCCAATGGCGGAAACAACGGAAACCATGGCCTGATTGGCGGAAACAACGGAGTCCAGAATCCCAACGCGGGAATGAACGGCCCCGGTGTCGCGCCTGCCAACGGCTACCACAACAACGACCGTAACCAGCAAGCCCGAAACGACAATCGCTCGAATCTCGGCAGCTCGCGCATGAGTGGCGACGGCAGAACCAACCGCGCCGAGAGCACTCGTGGCCACGCAAGCATGGCCAGGCAGCGTCCTCAACAACACCAGGTCAGACAGCATGCGCCTGTGGAACATCACTCTTCCGGCGGCGGGCATCGTCGCTGACGGTCCGTATCGTACACAAAAAAATGAAACGAAAGGCAAATCAAAAGATCTGAGGAGATTAAAAATGAATCAGGATCAGAATAAAACAAATAGGAAGTGGACAGGATTGGCGCTCGCCGGAATTCTGGCTCTCACTGGCCTCGGCTTCACGATCCGATCAGCCTACACAGGTAATTTGGCCTTCGCCACCAACGCAGCACCTCAAATGATGTTCCAATCGCCGGCGGACGCGGCTACCGCCCTAGCTCAGGCGACGAAGAATACGGATGAGACGGCATTGACAAAGGTGCTCGGTGGTGAAGCGAAAGGCCTTATTACTTCGGGGGACAGCGAATCCGACAAGGCCGCTATGCAGCAGTTCTTTTCCAAATACCAACAGATGAACCGCTGGGTGGATATGTCGGACGGCAGCCGGGTTCTCTATATCGGGGCAGACAATTTTGCCTTCCCCGTGCCGCTGGCCAAGAACGCTTCGGGCAGTTGGTATTTCGACGCCGTTGCAGGAGCCCAGGAGATTCGCGCTCGCGAAATCGGCAAGAACGAACTGCTCACCATCGACGCGTTGGCCGCACTCGCCAAGGCCGAGCAGTTCTACTCAGCTAACAGCGACTCGGGCGAATATACCCAACGCATCATCAGCACGCCAGGCAAACAAGACGGCCTGTACTGGCCCAGTTCGGATTCACTGAGTGGCAGTCCGCTGGCACAACTCGAGGCATTTCCGAAGTCATCCCTCACGTCGCTGTCGCCAGACCAAGCCTTCGCTATCGATGGGTACACGCTGCGCATCCTTACTGCTCAGGGCGATGATGCAGCAGGCGGTGCGCAGAGCTTCATCGTGAACGGGATGTTGACCGGTGGTTTTGCCATTCTCGCGACTCCCGTAAAGTATGGCGAAACAGGGATCATGAGCTTTATGATCGGCCGCGAAGGCTTTATCTACGAGCGCGACATGGGCCCAGACACGGCCAAGACCGCGGCCTCCCTTCAGGAATACAACCCGGACGACAATTGGTCTCCCATCGACTAATGCTTTGCCCGCCGGAAGCGGGAAACGGACGCAAGCCTGTGTTTCCCGCTTCTATTTCCATCTAGTCCAATCGAAGTTGGTTTGAACGCCGAACGCAGGGGAACAAATTTCTGAACCAAAACGGATTAGATATCCCACCGAGAAGCGAATGCCCCAGCGATCGGAAATTTGCGGGAGTGCCTAATAACGGCCCGGGAACTCTCAGCGCGGTCCAAACATGCGAAAAAAGCTAGTTAGATTTGGCGGGCAGCTTGATTTGCACTTTGGTAGTAAAGTTCGGACACCTACGTCAACCTGTGGAGGAACCATTAATGTCCAACGCCACCGCGCTACACCGCATCGCACTCTTTCGAATCAAGGGAGGAGAGTTTTGGTCCGGCGATCTCGGTCTCACTCTGATCAGTATCTCGCTATGCGTTCTTGTTTTCGTCATCACTCCCATGCGCGAGGCAGGTGTCCCGGGCAGGATCGCGATCGACGTTCTCATCATGGTGCTTATGGTGTTCGCCGCCATTGCTGTTAAGCAGACCCGGTTCGACACTTTTCTGGTAATCACCCTGATTCTTGTGACAGCGGCTCTCCTAGGAGCAGCGCGTTTGTACCCAACACCGCTTTTGCAAGGGCTTGGCAGCATATTTTCAACTCTTATCCTGCTGCTCTATGTCCGCATCGTGCTGCTGGTGATGTTTCGCGGAGGCCCGATCACCTGGAGCCGCATCCAGGGTGGGGTGAGTGCCTATCTGCTGATCGGGATGGCATGGGCCTCGGCATTTCAGGTCCTTGAGCAATCCCGTCCTGGCTCGTTCCGTTTCGTCACCGCGCCCCGGGATCTTGACCAACTCATTTCCAAACTGACTTACTTCAGCTTCTGCACCATTACCACAGTAGGTGGCGAGGTAACTCCAATTTCTCCGATTGCGCGATCGTTAACCATTGCTGAGGCCGCAGTAGGCCAGCTTTTCCCGGCAATTCTCATTGGCGCACTGGTGGCCATGGCCATGCAATCGCGAGCGAAATCTTAAAAGGAAAGCTGGGGATGGCATCGTGGCTTGAACAAATCGACCCTGGCGGTCATCGGCGCATCAAGGGGCTACGCCTGGTTACCGCTTACGGCCTTGCGTCGATGCTGGGCACAGTGCTCCATCGTTCGTACGAGTATTCGGGAAGCCAGCTCCTTAGCTTCCTGGCCGCTGGCTTCGCACTTTGGGCGAGCGTTTCTGAAGGTCAGACGACTCGCTGGTTGTCGGCGCGCGACCTTGCGTTTCTGAATGCCGCCGCGGTCCTGGGCGCTCTGATGTTCGTTGGGTTGTCTTCGATTCCGATTCGTTTTGGTCAAGCCGGTCCCGAATGGATTCTGATCACCGGCGCGTTTCTCGTTGGATATCTCAAACGATTTGGAATCCTCGGCGCGGGCGTCGGCTCCCAAATTTATATCGGTCAACTCCTTGCGTACGGTGCCAACATCACGCCGCAGGATCTGCCCATGGTGTTGCTTGCCGGACTGATAGCCGCTGTTGCTTCCATCGTTCCTAGAGTGCTCAGTGGACCAGCCGAGCATCCCATGCCCGCGAGCGTGTATGCCTCGGTTCCCGAGGTTCGGGTGCCGCTAGAAATGCGCATGGCGCTGCAGTCCGGTGTTGCGGCTCTTGTCATCGTCCTGCTTAGCAGCGTCATCCACCTTCAACAGTCAGCCTGGGCCATCACGGCGAGCACCTATGTCATTGTTGGGTCCGCCTCCGGAACTGCAGATCGCGTTCGTCGGCGTATTGTTGGAACCTTGATCGGGGTGCCACTCGGAATCCTTTGTCTGCCGATTTGCTTGCACTTGCCCCCGTTAGCATGGATGCTCGCCGCTGGTGCAATGATCATTTACGCCATCGCGTTACCCGACCGTTATGATGTCGCGTGCGCGGCGTACGCATTTACACTTATGGTGACACTGGCCGTGAGCGGCGAAACTTCCATATCCGTTCTGGCAGCACGAGCTTGGGAAACATTGATCGGCGGATCGCTTGGCGTTGCAGCTGCGAAGTTCATCTTGCCGCTAGACCGTGTCACGGCATCAGCACAGAAACCGTGATTCTTCCGACCGAAAGGAGTTCCCCTACGATGGAAACGCGGAATATTTAATGCCAACATGAACCCTCGATTGTGGGGTCCGTTCAGGGTCTGAGTGGGGACTGTCTAAGACGCTAGGCAGGAATCCCTGTTTCTTCTTGCATTGCGGGCTAACCGGGAGCCATTTCGGACAAGTCCCGTTCGAGGAAGTTCCAGTGAACAAGTCATTCGGTTAAATCGTCAGTGTTCGGGCACTACCTGGAATTAAGAACGGTCGACTTACCCCTCGGGCTACTGCGGGCTACTCTTTTTCGGGACTTTTTAGGCTTCTTCGCGCTTCGCGGGGCTTCGCCGCGCTTCATTCGTGAAGTTTGAAACCTCGCGGTAGTAAGGGCTAGAGCGGCAATTTGCCTTGTAGAACGAAGGTCCGAAAGCCTAGAGTTTAAGTCCCCCCCTCTCCGCCAGATTTCCCCAAACTGCTTCTAGAGGCAAGTCCTTCTGTAGAGTGAACATCTTGGAAACCATCGCAGGTTGCTCTTGGCATATTCCTTGGCGGGCAGGGTCAAAAGTTTAGAGTGTGGAGAAGAAAGCCTGCTAGACTGGCGCCGACCAGCGGTCCAACCACTGGAATAGTGGCATAACCCCAGTCCGAGTTTCCCTTACCTGCAATGGGAAGAACTGCATGAGCGATACGAGGACCAAGATCGCGTGCGGGATTAATGGCATAACCAGTGGTGCCGCCGAGCGAAAGACCGATTGCCCAGACCAGGCAGCCCACGAGGTAGGGCCCAAGACCTCCGGCGATGCCGTCCTTCGCGACCGCCTTTGAGAAAATTGTTCCGGCAATAAACACAAGGATAAATGTGCCAATAATCTCGCTGATGAGATTCGCGGCGACGTTTCGAATTGCCGGCGCAGTGCAAAATACTCCGAGCTTCAAAGAGGTATCCGGAGTTTCCTTCCAGTGTGGCAAAAAATGCAGCCAAACGAGAGCGGCGCCCACAAACGCGCCCAACATTTGGGCCACCACGAAAGGAACGAGCTTGGAGTAATCACCTGAGGAGATAGCAAACCCGAGCGTAACGGCCGGATTGATAAAGGCGTCCTTGCTCCCGCAGGCAATCGCAGCAAACACTCCCGCCATCACTGCAAATGCCCAGCCCGTGGTAATCACGATCCAGCCGGAGCCTTCTGCCTTCGAGCGTTTCAAGACCACGCCCGCTACCACGCCATCGCCCAACAAAATCAGCACCAAAGTTCCCACAAATTCCCCGAAAAATGGTGAAATCATCAGGACCTTCCCTTTGTTTGAGATTTCAATTGTTCGAGATTACCAATTACTTTCTACTGGCCGGGCGCACTTTATGCTGCCCAGTTAAACGATCGGGTTACCGCCTTCTTCCATTCCTGGTAAAGACGCTCACGCACGGCGCTGTCCATCTGAGGCTTCCAGGTATGGTCCACTCCCCAATTGGCGCGGAGTTCTTCAAGGTCCTTGTAGAATCCGACTGCAAGACCAGCGGCATAGGCCGATCCGAGCGCGGTGGTTTCTTTAATTAAGGGTCGAACCACATTGCGATTGAGAATGTCGGCTTGGAACTGCATCAGGAGATCGTCGTCAACCATTCCTCCGTCAGTGCGAAGGACGTCAAGGTTAATTTTCGAATCCATCTCCATAGCCTCCACCACTTCGCGAGTCTGATACGCTGTAGCTTCGAGAACGGCCCTCGCGATGTGCCCCTTGTTGGCGTAGCGCGTGAGGCCGGCGATCACACCGCGAGCAGTGGCCTGCCAATACGGAGCATAGAGACCAGAGAAGGCGGGAACAAAGTACACGCCGCCGTTGTCCTTCACGGTGCGCGCCAGTGTCTCGATATCCGAACTCTTTTCGATCAGGCCTAGGTTGTCTCGAATCCATTGCACGAGTGCGCCGGTGACCGCGATGCTTCCTTCCAGAGCGTACTGGGCAGGCTTTCCGCCGAGTTTGAACGCAACCGTTGTAATCAACCCGTATCTAGACATCACAGGGGAGGAACCTGTATTCATCAGAAGGAAGCAACCTGTGCCGTAGGTGTTCTTTGCCTGTCCGGAGTCGAAGCAGGTTTGACCAACGAGCGCGGCTTGCTGGTCACCAAGTATTCCAGCCACAGGGACTCCTTCGATGGAAGGAAGTTTTGCAAGTCCGTAGACTTCACTGCTGGAAACGATGCGTGGCAGGATTGATTCCGGGATGTCGAACATTTGTAGCAATTTCTTGTCCCAGCTGAGGCTATGGAGATCCATCAACTGAGTGCGGCTGGCATTGGTAACATCTGTCACGTGAATTCCGCCGTTCGTCCCTCCCGTGAGCTTCCAGACCAGGTAGGAATCGATGTTGCCGAAAAACAAGTCGCCGCTTTCGGCCAGTTCTCGAGCTCCCCGCACATTGCTCAGGATCCAACGGATCTTAAGTGCACTGAAATAGGTCGCGAGAGGCAGTCCAGTCTGTTGTCGGAAGCGGTCTTGCCCACCCTCGCGGGAAAATTCCGCAACATAGTCTTCGACGCGGGTATCCTGCCAGACGATGGCGTTGTAGACAGCGCTTCCGGTTTTGTGGTTCCACAGAACCGTGGTTTCTCGCTGATTGGTAATCCCGATTGCAGCCAGGTCCTTCGGACGAAATCCTCTTTGTTGCATAGCATCGGCGATCACTTCCTGCGTGCGCCGCCAAATCTCTTCGGGGTCGTGCTCGACCCATCCAGGTTTCGGATAAATCTGCTCGTGCTCTTTCTGCGCGACCGAAACAATTCGTCCTGTGCGGTCAAAGACAATGAACCTCGTGCTCGTTGTTCCTTGGTCGATGGCACCCAAATACGCTGTCATACGATTTCTCCTTTGCATTTCAAGACGCTGCTACGTGGCCGGCCGATGCCTCAGAAAATGCTTCCGGTTGCAGACCAGCCTGTTCCAATCGGCGATTTATCTTGTCGATGTAACTTGCGATTGCTTGCTTGGTCTGGTCATTTGACCAATGCAGCTCTTGTGCCATTAACTCGCCGACGCGCGGTGCGGCATGAATGGCGTCTCTCCAGGAATAGAACTGAATGCCGAGTCTTCGTGCGAGAACGTCTTCAATGGTGGCGGCAAGTTCCTCACGTAAACAATAGACGACCTCCCCTTGAATCGGCGGGCTGTCAGGGAGGATGGGGTGTGCGAGGTTGCGGTTCTCCTCAGTAAGACGCATCACGTTCCATGCGGCGGTTCCAAATTTGGCTGCCAAATGCTGGGCCGTTTCTTTGGAAATGGGGTAGGCAGCCATGAGCTTTTTCCAGAGATCGCTTGTGAACCCCTCGCCACCATGAAGAACATGAGACCTCGTTGGGCATTCCGTGATGTCCATTCCGAGCGCTTTCTGGACGGCATTGATGGTGTCCTCGGCCATGGCGCGATGTGTCGTCCACTTTCCACCCATAATGCTGATTAATCCGCTGGCCGGGTCTATTTCGATTACGTCGTCACGAGCGATTTTCTCCGTGCTCTGGCTCTCGTTTGCGCTGACCAGCGGGCGCGCTCCTGCGTAGCCGCTGACGATTTGCGAAGGCTGCACCGGGTGTTCGAGATATTTGTTCAACTGGCCCAGCATGAAGTCGATGTCTTCTCGGCTAACAAAAAAATCGTCCTCGGGCGAAACTTCCTGTTCGGTGGTGCCGACAAGAAGACGACCATTCCAGGGAACCGCAAAAAGGACACGGCCGTCATCTGTCTTCGGGATGAGCATCGCATCCTGGGAGGGAAAAACATCGACTGGCAGCAAGATGTGGGACCCCTTGCTCAGACGCATGCGCGGGGGTAGTGAGTCGGTAGCGAGGGTCCGAATTGAATCCGTGAAAGGACCGGTCGCGTTGACGAAGACTTTGGCTTGCACGGGAAACTGCTTGCCGGAGAGCTGATCTGTAACCGATGCGCTAGACAGGTGTCCGGCCGTGTCGCGGCCAAATACCGTCACACGAGCGTAGTTCAGGGTATTCCCGCCCGCCCTGGCGAAGGTCTCAACCAGTGCAAGGTTATATCTCGCGTCGTCGAATTGTCCGTCTGCGTATTCGACCGAGCCGAGCAGGCCGTCGCGCTTTAACTCCGGCATGCGTTCGAGAGTTTCCTCGCGCGAGAGATATTTGCTCGGAGCAATGCGCGCAGACCCGGCGAGCCAATCGTAGATCTTGAGGCCGATGTCCAGATACGCGACGTCCAGCCAGCGGAAGCCCGGCACCAGAAACTGGAGTTGCCGCGTCAGATGCGGAGCGTTATTGAGCATGCGAACTCGCTCGTGCAGAGCCCGCACAACAACGTGGTATTCCTTGGGATCGACGTCTTTGATGGCTTCTTCGAGATAGCGCACGCCGCCATGAATGATCTTGGTAGCTGCGCTGGAAGTCGCCCCGGCAAAGTCCCCCGCCTCCAGCATGACAGTGCGAAGCCCGCGAAGCTGGGCGTCGAGTGCACATCCCGCCCCCGTTGCCCCACCGCCAATCACACAAACATCAAACGACCTCCCGGCTATATTTTTTAGTTCTTCAGCTCGGTTTTTCATCAGTGCACCTGCCTATCTCAAAAGTCGACTTTTACGCGGAATCCCAAGACAGCGGCGTTAGGAATATGAGAGTTTCCACCAACGTCCCAGTAGTATTGAAAAACGGGTTGAAAGAGCAAGTAAGGCTTCAACTGGGCCGCATAGTTCAGCTCGATTGCCTTTTCCGATCCCAGAAGAGGCATTCCCAAAGGAACACCGACGGATTGAAACGGATCGCCGATCTTCGTGTACACAAATCCAAGCGCAACTCCATCTTGCAATCGGCTTGGAATTGGTCCGTTGTAGCGCACACCAGCTGTGATCTGGCTGTTTTCTCGATTGACGTCATCTGGGCTCCAATCAAATCCAATCGTTGTATCCAGCCCGCGGTTCGACCCGGCGTCCGACCTATATACAGCCTGGTTGGCCATGCCGTAGATCAGATAATTACCATTGCTTTCGATTCCCGAGGCGTTCGTAAATTTACCGCCTTGTAGGCTGCCCCGAATTTATAGATGCCGGGGTAGGTCCTTCGATCCAAATGCGACGTTTGGCCTGCCAAGTCCTGCGCATCGTGTGTGAAACCTGCTTCGTAAACAAACACTGGGTTATCCCGAATCTGGAAATGGAAGCCTGTCGGATCCTGCTGGTACGGATTGCGGTTGCCGGCTAGTACGGCTGATTTGATATAGAAGGTGCGCCACGGAAAGGACTGAATCTGTGCCGCCGGCGTTGCCGCGGGGTTAAACGATTCGTAAGTGGTGGGAAACAGGTTGCCGAGAGCGTAGTCCAACGGTTCGATCAGGTAAGAAGCGCCGTATTCCTGATTGCCATAGAAGTCGAGGCCCGCAAATTGACCTGCCCGGATGAAAAGGCGATTGTGGAGAAAGGCCTGCTGCAGCCAAAACGAATCCAAGCGCGTCGCATGCGCGCTAACCAGGCCACTTGGATTGGCAAGCGTTCCAATTTCGGCACCAAGATTGCCACCAAACTGCCAAACTCTCGTCGCGTGGAACGTTAAACCATTCCAGTCGGTTAGTTTCCCGAAGTCGATATCCATCGTTCCGAGAATGCGTCCCCATCCCGCCTCAGCCTGCCGAGTACCCCCAACCGGATTTGCCTGCAAGTCCGCAACATAGAAGAAGTCAAAGGCAATTCCTCTGGACGCTAACTCGCTTCTTTTTCCGTCCCACTCCCCGAATAAATGCGATCTGGTCCGATGCGCGGTGGCCATTTCGTCACCCACAGATTGACCAGCTTCATTCTGTGCAAAGACTCTACTCGCAGGACACAAAAGCAGCAGCACTGCCAAGTAGGCTATATTTCGTGCGGCCTTCCCGGGCTTACGATGTGCACAACGAATCCAACGGGATCGCTGCTTTTCTTTCATGACTGGTACCTCACTACGCCATATTTCGGGTTTCGATCAGGAAGCCTTTGCGGGCAGCCTTGTATTTCTGTTCGAAGTGCTGTCGCAGATAGCGTCTCGCGTGGAAGGTGCGTGCCTTAACAGCCGACACGGTCAGGCCGAGCCGTAGAGCGATTTCAGCATTTGAGAACCCTTGCAATTCGCGAAGCAGAACCACGGTGCGCAAGCTTTCCCGAAGTTGTGAAATCGCTTGGATGACAGCGAGGCGAAGTTCATTTTCGGCCAAGGCTTGTTCCGGCGTCGGCCGCTCATCGGCTAGATCAAGGCCTGAAGGGGCCTGGACATCGTCGTTGCCGCTCTCTGAAAGCGGCATGGCTGACCGCCTCTGCCGCAGCAGCATCAGCGCTTCATTGATTGCGATGCGCGTTACCCAGGTCGAAAAGCTCGAATCCTCGCGAAATCTTCCGAGGTTTATGAAAGCACGCTGAAACGAACGTTGAGTCGCATCCTCCGCATCCTGTGGGTTGCGAAGTATCCGGAAGGCAGTGCGATAAATTCTGAGTCGATGACGTTCGTACAGTTCTCCAAAAGCGCTGGAGCCTCCGGATTTTGCTTGCGCTACAAGCAATTGCTCGTCGGTCTGCGCCGCTTTGGCGGCGCTGCAGTGTGTGCCTTCCTGTTGCTTGCTGAGTGGCATGATTCCCAGGGTATTCATGGCTGCTCGTTTTCCTTTCTGAAAGCCTATTCGTCGCGCAAATTCGATTGAGTCGCCCGCGACGAGGCAATCACACCAGAAGCGTGATAGCGAAACAATTGGACGATGGTATCGGCAATACTTTAGTAGCATTAGGGTGACGAGCGGCGTTCATACGCGCGCACGATTACGCCGCGGTTCGCGCATTGGCGTACCCGTCCGGATTCAGGGCCGAGAAAGGAACAGAAAAATCGTTGCTGGCACCCGGCAGGCTGGTGCCGACCTGGCCCGCGGATTGACGCAAAAGTGTTATGGACATTGGCCCGTAAAATGGGCATGCTACCCGAATGCAATACCGTGACGAAAAGAGCGGAATGCAGAAAGAGTTCATCCCCGTCGTCGATGCCTTGCCCCTGCCTGGCGGGCACATCGACATCCTCATCCGAAGCTGGTGCAAATCTACCGTTCTTATCGTTGACGAAGCTTGCAGCCAAGGGTGACAGACTGCGATCCACCCCAGGGACCCGCCTGATTTATTCGCGTCGCAGTGGACCAGAAGGAAGGAATACACCGTGAAAGACACTGCGGCGCCTATTCACTTTGCAGGTTCCCAGCTCGACGAAGTACGTCATGTCTGTGCGTTCTTCAACAGCGATGACGAAGAGTATCGCGTGCTGCTGCCGTTCATTAAGGATGGGTTCGGGTGTGGCGACAAGGCAGTTCATGTCGTTAATCCGAATCAACATAAAGACCATCTACAACGGTTGGCGGCGGTAGGCATCGACACGACCGCGGCCCAACAGAGCGGGCAACTCGAGGTTCGGACAAATACCGAAGCGTACCTTCGAGATGGCCATTTCGATCAGGATCGCATGTTAGAAGCGTTCGAGCAGTTGGCCAGCGGCAACGCCAAAGGAGGATTTCCGCTGAGCCGGATTGTTTGCCGAATGGACTGGGCGGCTGAAGGTCAATCGCACATCGACAATTTGGTCGAGTTCGAATCTCGTGTAAATGATGTGTGGCGTCGCCACGACGATGCGGTCATCTGTACGTACCACCTTGGGAAATTTGGAGGCGACACGGTAATTGACATCATGCGGACGCATCCGATGGTCATCATCGGTGGCATCCTCCAGGAGAATCCGTTCTTTGTGTCACCGGAGGAGTTTCTGCCTGAGCTTCGCGAACGGCGTGCCAGGGGGGTTATGGCACGGTCGACGGCGCTCTGATATGGAAGTGCCACTCGAACACTCCGCAGAGGAAATCAAGCGGCTGCAGCGCTGCATTAATGATCTGGTCAGCGTCCTCGCTCTTCCTGCCATGTGGACTGGCGCCGAGCCATCCCAGATTGTTGCTACCTTGCTCGATACGCTCCTGAGTATGCTCCAACTGGATCTCGTCTATGTACGATTGAAGGATCCCATCGGTGAGGCGCCCATCGAGATGGTCCGGGTCGCTCAATCGCGAAAGCTGAGGGCCCGGCTGCAAGAAATCGGCGAGGTGCTCAACCATTTGTTGGGAGATGACCCACAGAGGTGGCCGCCCCTGATACGGAACACGATTGGAGTCGAAGACATTTCAATCGTGCCTTTGCCACTAGGGCTCCACGGTGAAATGGGCCTCTTCGTAACAGGGTCTAAGCGAGCGGATTTCCCGGGGCAGACCGAAAGACTTCTTCTTACCGTAGCGGCGAATCAGGCGTCCATCGCGCTACAAGAGGCACGGCTCCTGAGCGAACAGAAGCGGGTCGCCGGTGAACTCGATCGACGAGTCGCGCAACGAACCGCAGAGCTAGCCGCAGCCAACGAAGAACTGCAACTCCAGGTTGGCGTGCTGCAACATATTCCCGTAGCGGCCTGGACCCTCGGGCCGGGCGGGATACCGGATTTCGTGAACCAAAGCTGGCTGGACTACACCGGTCAGACACTCGATTACGTCCAGTCCGATCCCGAAGCTTGGATGACTGCGGTCCACCCTGAGGATCGGGAAAGAACGTCAAGGAGCTTTTGGGACGGGATACGCTCAGGACAGGGTTTTACGATAGAAACTCGGTTTCGCCGAGTGCACGACGGGACATATCGCTGGCATCTCAATCGAGCTGTGCCGTTACGCGATGCGGAAGGAAAACTCCTCAGGTTTGTCGGCACATCCACGGACATTGAGGATCTGAAACAGTCCCAAGAGAATTTACGGAGAGCTGAGGAAAAAACCCGGTTGATCATCGACACCGCCTTAGACGCGGTTATCACTATGGATGCCGTAGGAAAGATCACTAGTTGGAACAAGCAAGCTGAAATTGTTTTCGGATGGAGTCATAGGGAAGCGATTGGCCAACACATGTCGCACTTGATTATCCCTGAGCAACAACGAACGGCTCACGAGCGTGGCTTACGCCACTTCCTAGCCACCGGTGATGGCCCGATATTGCAACGACGTGTCGAAATCACGGCCATCCGGCGCAGCGGTGTGGAGTTCCCGGTTGAGTTGGAAGTAATGCCCATGAGACTGGGCCAGGATTGGGTCTTTAGTGCCTTCATACGGGACATTACCGACTCCAAACTAGCGCAAGAGAAACTGCGGGCAAGCGAACTCCACCTGCGCCGGATGACCGAAACCATTCCGGAGATGCTCTGGAGCGCTACACCGGAAGGGGCGATCGATTACTGCAATGCTCGCGTGCTCGATTACACGGGCTTCTCGATCGAAGAGATCATGAATTGCGGTTGGACGAAACTTCTTCATCCAGACGATGTTGGCCAGACCGCACAGGAGTGGATATCCTGTGTCGCAACCGGGGCCCCATACAGAGTCGAGGTTCGCACCTTCCACGCTGCGGATCGCACGTACCGCTGGTGCGTAACGAGCGCGCTTCCGTTGCTGGACCACCAAGGGCACATTCTAAAGTGGTACGGCACAGTTGTGGACATGAACGATTGGAAGCAAGCGCAGGAAGAACTTCGCAATACGCAGGCGGAGCTCGCGCATGTGGCCCGCGCTATGACGATGGGGGAACTCACCGCGTCGATTGCGCACGAAGTCAATCAGCCGCTTTCGGGCATCATCACCAACGCCAGCACCTGTTTGCGGATGCTGGCCGCCAATCCTCCCAACGTTGACGGCGCTCGTGAAACCGCGCAGCGCACGATTCGCGATGGTAACCGTGCGTCTGAGGTGGTCACAAGGTTGCGCGCGCTCTTCAGCAAAAAAGAAGCCGCAACCGAGCCGGTGGACCTGAATGAGGCGACACGGGAGGTGGTTGCGCTCTCGTTGAGTGGCCTTCAAAGAAATGGGGTAATCCTACGGCAAGAACTTGCCGATGACATCCCCATGGTCATGGCCGATCGTGTACAACTTCAGCAGGTCATTTTAAACCTTGTCCTGAACGCCTCAGACGCGATGAGCGGCGTCGACGAACGTCCGAGGGAGTTGGTGATCAGAACCGCACGCGAGGAAGGGGATCATGTGCGACTGATCGTGCAGGATGCGGGGGTGGGTTTCGACCCGCAAGCTATGGATAGACTCTTCGAGGCATTCTACACAACGAAGAATGACGGTATGGGAATGGGACTGTCCGTCAGCCGCTCCATCATCGAGAGTCATCAGGGTCGTCTCTGGGCAACACCCAATGACGGTCCAGGGGCTACGTTTTCGTTTTCTATTCCTAGCGGGCCCGAAGGGGTGAAGGGCCCGCGCAGTCCTGGTCCCATTCGAACGCCGGCCGCGAAGGATGCACAGCGTGTCATGAGGAATTCGTGATGGTCAGACGTTCCCTAGTATCGGTGGTTGATGACGACGAGTCTGTGCGCGAGTCGCTGCCCGACTTGCTGCGGGAGTTAGGCTTTGCGTCTCATACGTTCTCGTCGGCAAAAGCCTTCCTCGCGTCCGAGTACGTCGGCCAGACTAGCTGTCTGATCCTCGACATCGCCATGCCGGGCATGACCGGACCTGATCTGCAACGAGAATTGACTCTTCGACGGCAAGAGATTCCGATCGTCTTCATTACCGGCAACAGAGATGAGACCGTCCGCCCACGAATGCTCGAACAAGGCGCTGTAGAGTGCCTGTTCAAGCCGCTCAGCGACACGGCTCTGCTTGATGCGCTCCATGCCGCGCTTCGAGTGAGCTGAGAGGTGTACATGAGTTCAGCGAGCGCACCCGGTAAATCGAAGCTACCACCCAAGTCGAACGCCACACCAGTTGTGTTCGTAGTTGACGATGATATCTCCGTTCGCGAATCGCTGGAGTTGCTGATCCGTTCGGAAGGCTTACAGGCCGAGACATTTGCGTCCGCCCAGGAATTCCTCGCGCGCCCTCGAAAGCTTGTGCCCAGCTGCCTGGTACTTGACGTTTCTCTTCCAGGCCTCAACGGTCTTGACCTGCAGAAGCGCGTCGCCAGCGAACGGACCGACATGCCAATTATCTTCATCACGGGTTACGGGGATGTACCAATGACGGTGCAGGCCATGAAGGCAGGTGCTGTGGAATTCTTGACCAAGCCGTTCGGCGGCGACGTGCTATTGAACGCCATCCGGCACGCCCTTGAGCGCAGCCACACGGCACTGGGCTACGAGGCGGAGATGCAGGTGCTGCGGGACTGCTACGCGTCACTCAGCCCGCGCGAACGGGAGGTCATGACGTTGGTGGTTTCCGGCCTGTTAAATAAACAGGTCGGTGGCGAGCTCGGCATTAGTGAGATCACCGTGAAAGCACACCGAGGCCATGTGATGCAAAAAATGAAGGCCGATTCTCTCGCCGACTTGGTGAAAATGGCCGGAAGGCTTCGCCTCACACCTGCGCCGAAGGGCTGACACTCACCCCCAAGTCGTTCCCGCCTTG
Source organism: Candidatus Acidiferrales bacterium (assembly GCA_963709675.1). Taxonomy (GTDB): domain Bacteria; phylum Acidobacteriota; class Terriglobia; order Acidiferrales; family UBA7541; genus Acidiferrum. The sequence goes on along the minus strand of CAVPWW010000003.1, from coordinate 909,384 downwards.
TTTCCGTATTCACGCATCAGTTGGTACTGAAGTCCACAGGCGCTACTTAAGGAAGTCCCGGACGAGCTGCGCAATCTGATCCGCTGCGGTATCGAGCGCAAAATGCCCGCCATCGACGATGTGCACTTCGGCCTTCGACACGTCGCGACGATAGGCTTCCGGCTCCGAAGGGTCGAACGAGAGCTCGTACTTGCCCCAGATGACCAGTAAGCGCGGCTGCTTTTTGCGCATCCAAGCCTGCCACTTCGGGTACTCCTCGACGTTCGTTCGGTAGTCGTAGAAGAGGTCGCTTTGAATATCCGCCTGGCCAGGCTGATTGAGAGAATAAAATTCATCGGTCCAGAGATCCGGGTTATAGCGTTCGACGTTGGGATCGTTCCGCATATGGCGCGTGCGCGTCGCCGCGAGTGATAGGAGATTTGTTCGAAGCGCGCTCTCGTTGGCAGCGCGATCGGCCCAAAAGGCCCGCCGCGTCTTCCAATTCGCCCCCAGGCCTTCGTTGTGCGCCACGGCGTCCTGGACGATGAGCGCCTCGACACGGTCGGGATAGGCCAAGACCACGCGAAAACCCACGGGGCCGCCGTAATCCTGCATGTAAAGCGTGTAGCGCGAGAGTCCGAGCGCTTCGGTGAAGTGACTCGTGATCTCGGCGATATGGTCGAAGGTATATGCGAATTTCTTCGGGTGCGGCCAATCGCTATGTCCGAAGCCCGGGTAATCGGGCGCGACCAGATGATAGCGATCGGAGAGCCGAGCGAAAAGAGGATCGAACATCCGCGATGATGAGGGAAGTCCGTGCAACAGGAGAAGCGTTGGCGCGTCTTTCGGGCCGGCCTCTCTGTAAAAGATGGAGAGACCATCTATTTTTATCGTGCGATAAAAAGTAGGGTTTTCCACGAGACGTTCCTTTCCTTGGGCTTGGGCCAGCGATTGAAATGATGCGAGCATCACAAAAACCACCAGCGCCACGCAGGACACCTGCAAGCAACTAGTCCCGTGGGGTGATCTGAAGAGAGGCATCGTTTAGCTCCGCTTTTCCGTGTATCACGCCACCTCAAAAATGATTTCCAGCTCGACGGGGGTGCCGAGCGGAAGGCTTGCGACCCCGTACACCAAACGGCACGGGTTCTTGTCTTTCCCGAAGACCTCTTGCAACAAATCCGAAGCGGCGTCGGCGACCTTCGGCTGCTCGCGGACATCGCCTGAAGTGGCTACCGAAACGCCGAGCCGGACTATCCGTGTCACTTTGTCTAACGATCCCAAATGCTCCCGCGCGACAGCGAGACCATTGAGCGCCGCGAGTTTAGCCGCCTTGCGCCCAGCCTCCACATTGAGTTCCGCTCCGACACGCCCAATGAATTTCGCCCCGCGGCCTTCCGTGGGAAGCATCCCGGTCAGAAAAAGCAGATTGCCCGTCTGCACCGCTTCCGCATAGGTGCCGAACGGCTCAGGTGGCGCCGGCAGCTTGATGCCAAGCTCCTTCAACCTTTGCTCGGCGCTAGCCGGCCGAGAGCCTTCGCGGGTTACCATTTGCTGTTTCGAATTTGTATTCATTTACGTGCCTCCCATTGGATCAAATCGAAGTTGCCGCCTGTGAAGGGGCGAGCGGCGTAAATGAGTTGAACGGTCCGGCGGCTACCAGCGGCCACCGTGGGCACCGCCATCCACGTGAAGCACCTCTCCGGTTACCTGATCTGCCTGTGCCAAGTAAAGAACCGCATCGACAATATCTTTTATAGTGGCGATCTTCCCCATTGGCTGTAGCGTCTTGAGAAAGTCCTCTGGATTATCCTTGTGTAGTGGTGTTTCCACTACACCGGGTGCCACGGCGTTGAAGCGGATGCCTTCTTGGGCATACTCGATTGCAAGGCTTCGCGTGATCGTATTCAGTCCCCCCTTGGTAATCATCGAAACCGAGGCATAGACGCCGGCGATGGGGTTATCGGCAAGCGCGGCGGTGATGGTCACAACGTTCCCCGACTTCTGTTTCAGCATCTGTTTCACGGTGAGCTGAGTGATATATAGAAACCCCAGCAGGTTGGTTGAGGCCAGGGCCTTGAAGTCCTCGGTAGTAAACTCCGTGAAGGGCTTGGCGTAGAAGATCCCGGCGTTATTCACAAGAACATCGATGGTTCCGAAGCGCTTGATCGCTGCTTCCACAGCTTCGGCGGCGGTCTCCTGCATGCCGATATCGCCATCCACGAGAACCAGACTGGGCGAAGAGGTCAACGACTGACTGACATTGCGAGACGTTCCGACGACGTTATAACCGTGCTTCAGGAAGCCTTCGACCAAACCCGCACCAATACCCTGCTGCGCTCCCGTGACGATCGCTGTTTTCTTGTCTGACACACAGACCTCTCTCTGCCAGTTGTGGCCTGCTAGACAATGGGGAGTAAACCAGAGGCGCGGAGACGAGACAATTGGACAAAAGTATCACCGATACTTTGGTATCAGTCGGCTAGTTCAGTTGTAGCAAGCTCTCGGCGGGCGATGGGACCAGAGAATTAACAAAACTCTCCCGCTTCTGTGGCAGGACAGAGCAGGTGGGGCATGCGGTCAACCGAAACCTATGGGGACAGACGAAAAATGCAGGCGGCCTGCAAGCAGCGCGTTGCATGGTGAGTTCGATTCACACCGCACTCGCCTGGGGCTCAAAGTTCGGCGCTTCACGTATCATCCTCCGGGCATAGAGCGATAGCGGCCGTTCGTGCAAGATGCGTTCGGTGGCTTCGACCCTCACTTCTCGATGGAAGAGTTCCGGTAAAATAGAGTCAGTCAATAGATTGCAGATTGACATCAGAATCATGCCCTGGTGATGCGCCATCCAAGTGTGCACGATTTCGAAGTGTCCTTCTCTGCTCCCCGCCGCAGATTTGTATTCCGCCGACTCGTAGAAACCGAATTTTCCGAGCCATCCGCCATCATTCATTGCCCGGAGGTTCTGCAAGGCAAAGAGAGGGCGAATCGTCAATGCCAGAGCACACGCGTATGGGGTGATGACGACCCGCTTCGTCAAATTTGCCTTCATCGCAATTTGCGGCACCCCGAACGCATGATATTCGTAGTGCCCAGAATCATTTTTTGCGGTGCAGGCGCCTTCGGAAATCCCCCATGGAATCTTGTGCGAGGCCACAAAAGCACGCTGGGAATCGACAGCGCCTCGCACGCCGTTTTCCAGCAATGTCTCCGGAAAATGCTTCAACCACAATGTGGGCATCAAATACTCGAACATTGTACCTGTCCAGGAAACCAGAACGTCAGACTTCGCGTAACGGGTGTGCATTCGTCCCATGCGGAACCAGGTGTCTTGCGGAATCTCATTCTTCGCTATGCCTACAAACACCGCACTGCGCGCCTCCGATGCCAACAAATCGTATGAACTACTTGAGAGACTGTTCTTGGTCAAATCGTAGCCAACCGATAAAGCCCGGCGCTGTTTATCGTACAACGCCCGAAAATCCATTCCTGCGACCAAAGATTCGGAGTCCGCGGCGATACGCATCAAGCGTGAACGGAGATGCTCGAACTCGGTCGTGCACCGCTGTGCTGCTCTTTGCAGGTCCACGATTTCAGGCTCCTCGGGAGCATTACGGATTTGGCCGAAAGCTTCTGGCAAAGAGCCCAAGGTGAGTCCTTGTAGAAACTTCTGTTCAAACAAGTTTGGCAGCGGCTTCTGCGCACCTGCAAATTGCGGTAGCAACCATGGCGTGAAGGATTCCACAAGCCACACCAGGTCCCGTAAGTGCTTTTGCGTTTCCGCCAGCCAATAAGCTGCATCCCCGTTTGCGGATGGCACGGACGCTTCGCCAACGGTCGCGAGAGAGGCAAGCATTCTTGGGGCGGTCTTGTGCCACGGGGGGATCTTCGCTTCGATGCGGTGAGATTCCGTGCGGACGTTCTCTACGACCGCAACTTGTGCGTTCGGATAGCCCTCGAACTTCATCGCTTCGATCGCCAGATCAAGAAGGTCTCCGATGCACACAAATAGCCGAGGGTGAAAGATTGGTCGATCTATGGCCGCAAGCGCCCCTTGCTTCAGTGTCCACAGGCAGCAGGCGAGATTGCCATTGTCCACACTGGAGATGAACATCGGCGTAAGCGGTTCGAGCGTTTTTGAGTCATACCAATTCACGAGTTGTCCGTGAAAGCGTGGCAATCGTTTGGTCGACGCCAGCGTGTTCTCTGCGAGGACAGCAAAATGAGCGACATCCAGCAAACCGAGCTGATACGCAGCTAGTTGTGAGGTAAGCAGCAGTCCGAGGTTGGTGGTCGAAAGGCGATGGGCGATTTGGTGTTCTTCTCCCTGGATGTTGTCTGGAATGAACCAGTTTTCTTCGGCATTGCAGAATTCCCGAAAGAAACGCCAGGTCTTCAGAGCGGTATGGCGCACAAATTTCTCATCGTCGGCTGTCAAAATAGTCCGGGCAGAACGCAACGGGCGATCCAACCACTTTGTGGCAGGCTTCGAAAGCAGCCAAAGCAGCAAGATTGGAGACGCCACCGCGAGTGCCTGGGGTCGGAAGATCGCCAACGCCATGCCAATGGAAACTGCAAGTACTGGCGTGAAATCGAGATATCTATCCACCGGAGCTTTGCGATGAATTTCCATTTCCGACTGCGCGGCCGTTTCCCATTCGAGAAGATTACGGTGCGTCACCGTCAGCCGGAAGACAGTGCGGATGATGGCATCGAGCGTGATCAACGCCTGGTGAGGCAAAAACGCAAGGTAGATCAGCACATTGACTTGCGTGGTTACAAAGTCGCTCAAACCTTGTGCAAGCGCGCCGCCCTTATGCATCGAGTTCCACTGGCGCGTCAGGGTCAGCAAACCCTGCACGTAACTCGGAATCAGCAACAGAGCAACCGCCGCGCAGGTCCAGAGCGTGGGCGATCCGGGCAGATAAAACCAGCACGCAAGAAAGAGAACGAAGGTGGCTGCCTCGATGACGCTGCGCCTCAAATTGTCCAGAAGTTTCCATCGCGACAGGAGACTCAGCGGATTCGCTACGCGCTCGCCATGTGCGTCCCTAACTCGGCCGAACATCCATTTCAGAATTTGCCAATCGCCGCGAACCCAACGATGCTTTCGACGGTTATGCGCGCTGAAGTGGGATGGGTAGTCGTCGATAATTTCGACTTCGCTGTCTAAGCCGGTTCTGGTGTAGGCGCCTTCGATAAGGTCGTGACTTAAAATCGCATTCGACGGAAAGCGATCGGCCAAGACCGTACGAAAAACATCGACCTCGTAGATACCTTTTCCGGCGAAATTTCCTTCGCCGAACAAATCCTGGTAAATATCCGAAACGGCTTGCGTGTAAATGTCGAGACCGGTCTGTCCGGAAAAAATGTGGGCGAGTCGTGAGCGATTCACGGATTGCACGCTGATGCCCATGCGCGGTTGGAGCACGCCATATCCGGCCGTGACGGTTTTCAGGATGGGATCAATGACCGGCTGATTCAGAGGGTGAGCCATCGCACCGATCAGGCGTGCCGCGGAACCCCGTGGCAACTGCGTGTCGGAGTCCAAGGTAATCACGAAGCGGACGCGGCGGAGGCACTCCATGTTTCCCACCTTGATTGGAAACCGGTCGTTTCCGCCGCGCAGCAGCTCATTGAAATCGAGCAGCTTTCCGCGCTTTCGCTCCCAACCCATCCAGGTATTGTCAGTCGCATTGAAAGTGCGGTTGCGATGCAGATGGAAAAATCGCGAAGTTCCCGGCTTGGCGTATTTTTCGTTGAGCTGTTCAATCATGCCGGAGCACATTGCTGCAAGTTCATCTTTTTCATCGAACGGCTTATCAGAGTCCGGAGGATCGGTGAGAAGCGCAAAGTATAAATTTGGATCCACGTTTCCCAGGTAACGAATCTCGAGCGCGCGAACAAGATGTTGCACTTGCTCCTTGGAGATCAGCAGTGTTGGAACGGCGACCACCGTCGCACAGTCTTCCGGAATGGAAGTTCCAAAATCCAAACGGGGGATGACGCGCGGCGATAGAAAGTACAGCAGGAACTGATTCATTGCTTCAATGGCCGCCTCGCTGGACGGCAAGAGGAACAACAGCATGGCAGCCACTAACGGAACCCCCACCTTTATTCCGCTCAGCAGGAATAACATGATCCCGAAAATGGAGAATTCCACGCCTAGAAAATAAAACAGTTCAGGAGCTTCCAGGAGGATTCTACGAATAAACGACTTGCCGTGCGGGGAGTACTTAATCCTGCGCTCGAGCTCCGCACGGCCTCGGTCGACCAGGTAGTAGCCGACATGTCCGTAACGCAGCGAATTGCGCGAGTTTGCCGGGAACCGCCGCAATCCGCGTTCCGCCATGGTTATCGCCTGGCGCACGATGTCCTGTTCCGACGTCTCGGAGAATCGTGCCAATTCTTGAATCGCTTCGCGATAACTTGCGCAACTCTGAAACTCCATCCGTCCATAGGCGCCCGAAGGATCTTCGGAGAGTATTCTTTCCGTGATGCTCACGGACAGAAACAGCGACTTCCAATCGACGATTCGCAGATTTTCCAACGAGCCGCCCAAGACACCCAACCGTTGCCGCACCTCTGGATTGAGGACTGCTTGCAGACTTTCGATCATGGCCCAAAGTTCGAGCAGGAGTTGCAGTTGTAACATCGGTTTGATCAGCCAGATCTCTGCGATGTCGAACACACCCTTGTCTTGCAGGCTTTCCATGTAAGCGAGACAGCTGTCCACATTAAATTCGGAATCAACAGCTGAGAGGTATGCTTTTGCTGCGAAATAGGCTCGAGGAAATTGGCCTTCGGGACCTTCGACTTGGCGCACGTGGGACTCTCTGCGCAGCGCTTCCTCTATCTCCAAAGTGATCGACTGCACAAGCAATCGGCTGGGCAACAGCTCTTCCCGAATGGCTTCGGGTATTTCCATGTTGCGGCGAAGGGTTTTGCCATGGCCGTATGCATATTCGAGATTCTTTTCCGTTCTCTTAAGTTGCCGAAGCAGTCGCGGGCATCCCGAATCTTTACCCGCCAAGGTCCAGGAACGAGCGTGCGCGTGTGCATGCTCCGCAAGGCTGACACGACCCATTGCGGTGAGTTCGCGGTGCAGTGCCTCTTCGCGTGGAGCAGTCTCCGACGGGGTAGACCCGCCTTGTTGCTCCCCCGGAAAGAGGTCCCCAGCCATCTTCGGTGTTGCAGCCATCGCTTTGTCCATTCACCTGTAGTTCGAAGCTTGCATGTCAAACATTTCGGCGTATCTCGCACCACGGGTGATTAACTGTTCGTGTGTGCCTTGCTCCGAAATCTGGCCATTTTCAAGAACGATGATCCGGTCGGCCATTTTCACCGTGGAAAAGCGGTGAGAGATCAGCAGGGACAGCTTGCCTTCCGTAAGTTCGGCAAAGCGCTTGAACACCTCATGCTCGGAGCGTGCATCGAGAGAGGCGGTGGGCTCATCGAGAATCAGGACTTGTGCGTCGCGGAGGTACGCACGCGCCAACGCCACCTTCTGCCATTCTCCCCCGGAAAGGTCTACGCCTCCGTCAAATCGCCGGCCGAGCATTTGTTCGTAGCCAGCAGGGAGTTTACGGATCACGTCTTCAGCCATGCTCTTGCGTGCCGCCGCCACGATGCCGGGAAAATTGTCTTTTTCGGCGATTCGTCCGATGGCGATATTTTCGCGGGCAGTCATGTCATAACGCATAAAATCCTGAAAGATGACCGCAATTTGGCTGGTATAATCCTCCAAATCGTATTCCCGCAGATCGACCCCATCGACCAGGATGGCCCCTTCGGTTGGATCGTAAAGACGCGTCAATAGTTTAACGATCGTGGTCTTGCCTTCACCGTTCTCGCCAATCAACGCGATACGTTCCCCGTGGTCCAAGCGCAGATTGAGATTTCTTAGCACCAGGCGCGACGTCCCGGGATAGGCGAATGAGACGTTTTGGAATTCAATACCCTTCTGGATCGGGCGGGGGCAGGGTAGACCGTTTGCCTTTGAGCGAACTGTGGGGCGCAATTCAAGGAAACTCAGCAAGTCGCTGAGGAACAGAGATTGATCCGCGATGCTGGAAAAAGTCGAGAAGATGGACTGCAAATTGATACTGGCACCGGCAATCGCTCCGGCGAGGAATTGCAGAGTGCCGACCGACAAGCGGCCAGCCAAAGTTTGATAAATAATGTAGACGTAGCCACCGTAATAGCCTGCGGTAGTCAATAAGGTCAGGAAGGAACTGGCCAAGAAGCGACGTTTCGCAAGGCTTACATTCTCATCGTAGATCTGGTCGGCGAAGTTGGCGAAACGGTCGATTAAGTGGAGATTAAGCCCGAAAACTTTTAATTCTTTCGCGCTTTCTTTGCTGACTCCCAGATACCGCAGGTAGTCCATTTGCCGCTTGACGGGAGTTTGCCGGAACGCCTGGCTATAACCGAGAAACGCGAAGTGACTCTCTCCTATAAATGCTGGAACCACGCAGATAATCAGCAGGAGGAAGAGCCATGGCGAGAACCAAACGATGCCAGCCGCCAACGCGATGGTAGCGATTATCTGCTGCAGTAACCGGCCCATCTGTTGGATCATGCCCAGACGATCCGTTGCCTGAACGCGAGCGCGCTCCAGTTTGTCCTGGAAACTAGGATCTTCGTAGGTGGCCAGGTCGAGCGAAGAGGCGTGCTTCATGATACGCACGCTGATGTACTTCACATACTTGTCAGCAAGCAGTGAATCGGAGAAGTCTATGGCTCGGTTAAGGAAAGTGCTGACACCGGCGATGGCAAATTCCAAGCCGACCCACCACCAGAAGTGAGGGCGGAGATGGTGCTGTGGCGAAAGATAACCGACGATCGAATCTAAAATGATGCGTGCGACCGCCAGAAGGCCGATGGGGCCGAGGGCGGTCATCAGGCGAAGAATTAAGCCCCACAGGACCACGCTAGGTCCCGATTGCCACACAATTCCCAGGACGGAGGGCACATTCCGCAGTGCGTTCAATCGTTTCGCCCAAGCTTCCTCGAACTTGTGGCGTGTGGCTGGGCTTACTGTCTCCATCACTTTGCCGGACCCTACCGGGCGTGCGCCCGTCTGAAAACACTTTAACGGCGCACCAAGACAAGATACGGTAGTATGAACCTGTCAAGCGAACAATACAGTAGTGAGCTTAGGCGCGAAGCTTCGTCGCCAACCCGAACAGTGCGACTACCGCGAAAACCAGGACCGCAACCAAACAGAACGTGCGCGCAAGCATGGAAATCACGGTCGTCGTGAACAATTGAGTCAACCCGAGCAGGGCCATGGCAATGATTGCAGCCGTAGTTAGAATTCGCATCGAATGTGCTTCCTCTCACGAGTTCATAGCAAAATAAATGCCATCAGTTTACCCATTGCAATGCTTGCACTTAGCCGTAAATGTGGGTATGGAACCGGTGCAAAATCTTGCAAAACCGTGTAAATTATTCATATACTGCAACTTAACCTACTTTGTCTGTTTCCGCTGTCCTATTTCGCACATCGCGGCAATATCCCATATCCCACGCCCTCAAGGTCACCCTGAATCCGGCCATGTGGGGTCACCAAAAAACCGGCCCTAGTATTCAGGCGCGAATGAGCCGACCGCTAACACCGTTTCTTGATTCTAGATCGTCGAGGGAGGTAGTTTTTCGTTCTACCGACCTACAGGTAAGCTGATGTTGTTGTTGAGGTTGTGGGAAAGTGGGAATCCTAGAGCGATTTCTAAGACAGCGCAGCTGACGGCTTTTTCACAACCCAGCTTGCGACCATAATCCATGCCTTCCGTATGGCCGGATCGGAGGTGAACCCTGTATGGCCGGTTTTGGGTGACACCCGAGGCCCACGCCCTTTCTAAGGATTTCTTCTATTGGCTGAACCAGCTTCGCGGCGATCCAGTTGTCTCTCGCCATTTTCGCCGACACTTGCAATAATGGACGCCGTGAACTAGCGAGACTTGCCTGGCAATGCTGCTCGAGCCTGATGCCCCGGCGCGGATGGATCGGGCTTGAATCCCGCGCGTTCCATCCCGCGCTGCGCCTCTGGATTCCTCATGAACGTGTCCCATATGAATGAGGTACGCGCATTCTCTGCCATGACCATCGAAATCCCTATATCGATGCCGACTACGTCGGTGTCATACCAATTGTTCAGCGGATTGAACGCATCCACAAACCCGAATTGGGTCCAAGCGTTCGTGCCATAGCGATTCTTAATCGTTCGCAAGACACGCATCGTCGCCTCCGGCAGGAAGGGCAGTGAACCTGCCGCTGCGCAGGGAACAACGGTCCCGTTGATTGGTCCTGTCGCGGGTGGGCCACCCCATGCGACATACCCCTTCTCAGAGTCGGAAGCGGTGATACCCCACAAGTCGTCGCTGTAATCAGGGAACTGGACAGACATGTCTAAACAGAAACGCCGGTGCACGTCTGTGGCGATAATCGAATTCTGAAAATAATCGGTGTACTTGTCCCGCTTGCCTCGGAAATCAAACCAGGCCTGCGAATATTGATGAATGAAAAGCGGAGCGAAGGATCCGATATAGCGAATGCCATCGTATTCGAATGTGGTTCGTTTCCAGGCGTCCCATGCTTCCGACGGCAACGCATGCGAAGCAGATCCTAGTCCCAGAAGGTACATCATCATCATTTCGCTGTAATCACCCCATCGGTACTGCAGAAAGCCACTTTCCGGCGTCCATCCGTGAGGCAGGATCGGTGTGTCCTCGGAGAGCCAGTTCCAATCCACCCGGTTGAAGATTTCCAGAGCCAATTCGCTGATCTCCGTATGCATGAAGTGCTCCCTGCAGGTGAGAACTCCGCAGAGGAGGATGGCGGTGTCTACGGAAGAAACTTCCGAATCCCAGAGTCTCTCGCCGGTCGTAAAGTTGGCAAAGTGGTAAAAGAAGCCTCGATGGTTGGGCAATCCCTTCCATAGGAAGCGCAAAGTATTGAGCGCGCGCGTTTCGGCCTCGCGACGCAAAACAAATTTGCGCTTTTCTCCGATGCAGAGTGCGGTCAGCCCGAAGCCGGTGGCTGCGATACTCCCCACGTCGTTTGTAATGGGATCGCGAGCGTGATTGCGGTCCAGCACAATACCCGTTTCCGGGTGCGCCTGTCCCCAAAAGTATCGGAAACTAGCCTTCTCCAATTCGTCCAGCAACTCATCGTCGCTGATGGAGAAATTCTTTCCGTTCAGCAGCGGTTCAGTTGGAGCGATCTGTTCTCTCCGCGCTTGAAGATCGGACAAGGGGCTCAAGCCTAGGACTGAGACGCCGGCCCCCGCGCGAGCAATCTGCTTTAACAGTTCCCGGCGCGATAGTCTGACCGGGCTGATATCTCTCTCGCTCATTTTGATTAATTATATACGCTCCTTGGAGTGAGTGAAGTCTATCTAAGGTGGGAGCCAGGCGAATAAAGCGGTTTGTGTTGCGTCCGTCATTGGCTCCTGGCAGAAAAACAAAAATACGTAAACGAATCTGCCTTGAATTCAGACTGTTCCAGAGGTACGTTGAGAAGGAGTCATGACCGGCAACCGTAAAGTCGCCATTTGGGCCATCGTGATCTTAGGCCTTGGTGGCATTTTGGCAACGGGGCGGATCGCGGTTCGCATCTACCGCAAACATCGACCCATCATTCTCCGCGGCGCAGTCATCAAACAAGACAATGATCCGCGCAAGCAATCCCCCATTGCTAATGTGGAAATAAGTTCGCCCGATGGAGCGGTTGTGCGCGATGCAAAATCTGATTTCTCAGGGTCCTTTAGACTTACCCTGCGTCCCGACGTGAAACTGGGACAACCTATCCGGCTAGCGTTTCGACACCCAGATTTCCAGCCCCTCGACCTGATTGAAATGCCCAGCGATAAATTATATGTCGTTCGCATGACCCCACTCCATGGCGAGGTGGAGGCCCAACTCAATCAGGCCGAAGTTGTGGTAGGGAATGTGTTGGTGCGGTACTCCACGGAGACAACGAAAACAGAGAACATCGGCAGCGCGGTGAAAACATTTCAAGTAGTGAATTCGGGAAACGTGACTTGCTCTCGACGGATTCCGTGTTCGCCTGACGAGAAGTGGAAGGCTCAAGTGGGCTATGCAGCTCTCGATGCAGGAGAAGGAAATGTGTTCCGGGATGCGCGGGTGACTTGCATTGCGGGGCCTTGTCCATTTACTCGGGTTGACACCGACGATTTTTCCCGCGGCGGCCGTGTCATTAAGGTTACCGTCCGGGATTGGTCTGACACAACCACATTTTTGTTTCAAGCCGAGGTATTTCGTACTCAGCTCGACGCTGTTATCCGCAGGTCCTTCCCGGTGATATTCGGGCGTGCGATGAATTTCACATTGCCGTCCACGGCGGAGGGCCCCACCATCGAAGCGGAAATGAACGGAGTTCGCATTGAGTTTCCCTTGGGACCGGCCCCCGTCCTGAGCTGGGCCAATTGCGAAGTCCACGTTCAAAGAAACCAAGGAAAGGATTATCGATGCGAGCTCAAGGCGGGGTATCGGTTCCGATGAGCACCGCGAGTTGGTGTTGCCAGGGCTACCAGCTATGGCCTTGATCGATCTATAGTCCCTTTACTTTATCCTCCAGCGGCAGAACGTCATTCCCAAAAAGCTTCACCTGCAGATTTCTCGGCCAGGAATTGCCACGTCGCTAGGCACACGACTCTGGTGCGAAAAATGGAAGACCTTGTTCCATTGCACTACGCGCGAACTGCCACAGTACCTTGGCCAGTCAATGCTTCACGACTGCACCGGCTGAAGGTTTGCTGAATGCGATCTGTAACTTCGCGCGCTATCTTGACATCTAGATTCCATATAGATAAAGGAAAATCGCGCCAATAACCGACAAGCAAGTTCATAGGACAAGGAGGCTCCCTTGAAATCTATTTGCGGACCTGTGCGAATGTTCCTGTTGGCTGGATTTCTGTCTTGCGGATCAGGAATAACCCTTGCGCAAACACCTGAAACATCCGCGAGCTCTCCCGGTCAAGCCATTCCCGGGACACTTGGAGTAAGTCCATTCGCGGGGAGCACGCCGGCAAAGCTCGTTCCGGGAGTTCTGCCGCTTTCCCTGCAAGAAGCAATCGACCACGGATTGAAGCAAAATCTTGGACTACTGCTTTCGAATGCGGACATTCGAGCGGCTCGCGGACAGCGCTGGCAGCAGTTAAGTGCTCTCCTGCCTCACGTGACCGCGACTCCTTATGTGGCAGACTCGCAGATCAATCTCGCTGAGCTTGGATTTGCCAGTCTTGGAGGAGCGAGTCTTCCTTCTTCCATAGGCCCCTTTTCCTATTTTGACGCACGCCTAAACGTCAGCCAGTCTCTGTTTGATTCGAAACTGATCAATAATACTCGCGCAGCCAGCCGGAACCTTAAATCGGCGGAGTATACCTTCAAAGACGCCCGTGACCTCGTGGTGCTCGCGGTTGGCTATGTTTATTTGCAAGCCATTGCCGATGAGGCCCGCATCGAAACCGCGCAAGCACAAGTTGCGACTGCCAAAGCGCTTTACGATCAAGCCACGGACCAAGTGAAAGCCGGCACCTCCCCTGAGATCGACGGTTTGCGCGCCAAAGTAGAGCTCCAAACCCGCCAGCAACAGCTGATTCAAGCGAAAAACAACTTCGCTATCCAAAAATTAACCGTGGCGCGCGTGATTGGTTTGCCTCCTGGACAGGAATTCGAACTCACCGACAAGTCCCCCTACCGCCCCTTCGAGGGCATCACTGTTGACGACGCCTTGAAACGCGCTTATGCTTCGCGCTCCGATTATCTGGCGGCCATGACCGATGTGCGCGCAGCAGAATTCTCTCGCAAAGCCGCGGTGGCTGGCTACTACCCATCGCTTTCCTTCAACGCGAACTATGGCACGGCAGGGTCACATCCCTCCACGGCAACGCAGGTATTCGACGTGCGCGGAACGCTGTCGATTCCTATCTTTCAAGGTAACAGCGTTCACGCTGACATTTTGCAAGCCGATGCCAGGCTCCAGCAGACCCGAGAGCGCTTGGATAATCTGCGAGCACAAATCGATTCTGACATTCGCACGGCGTTGTTGAATCTCGAGTCCTCTGCAGATCAGGTGAACGTGGCCCGCAGCAACATTGATCTGGCGGAAGAGACGCTCCTTCAGTCGCGCGATCGCTTCACTGCGGGTGTAACCGATACCGTGGAAGTGGTGCAATCGCAAGAAGCGGTAGCGAGCGCCCACGAACAATACATTTCCAGCCTTTACAGCTACAACTTTGCAAAAATCTCTCTGGCTCGCGCTTTGGGCATCGCGGAAGCGGGTGTTAAGGAATACTTCAAGGAAAAATGACCATGGCCGAAGCAAACCCACCCCGTTCGGAGTCAGGGGAAGGCAACAAATCCCCTGTCGATGCGTCGCTCCTGGTGGACAGAAAGTTTAAGCGGCAGATCTACTTGAGTCCGAGGATCCGCAGAAGGGTCGTGATTCTGTTCGCCGTTTTGGTGCTAATTGTCGGTGGCCTGTTCTTGTGGCGCTATTTGAGCAGCTATGAATCGACCGACGACGCGCAAGCGGATGTACACCTCTATCCTGTCAGTGCCCGTATTTCCGGCTACGTTGTGAAGGTGAACGTAGAGGACAACCAGTGGGTCCAGAAAGGCACCGTGCTGGTGGAGATTGACCCGAAGGACTATGAGGTTGCGGTCGCGCAGGCTCAAGCCAATCTGTCGAGTGCGGAAGCCACTGCGCAATCGCTGAATATCACAGTGCCGATCACATCCGTGAACACTTCCAGTCAATTGAAATCCACCGCTTCGGATATCGACAATACCAAGGCCGGAATCATTGCTGCGGAGAGGCAACTGACTGCTGCTCATTCCCAGGTGGAACAAGCTGAGGCAAACGACGTGAAGGTGCAAGACGATCTGCACCGCTACAAACTCCTCGTCGATAAACGGGAAGTGGCCGAGCAGGTCTACGATCAGGCTTTGGCTGCCGCCAAAGCCAGCATCGCAGCCGTAGCGGCGGCCCATGCCAATGAGTCCGCCGCGCAACAATTCGTTCAACAAGCCCGGAGCCGTTTGGAGGAAGCGGAAGCAAACCACCAGTACGCGGAGACCGGGCCGCAGCAGGTATCGTCAACCAAAGCTCGCGTGCGTGCGGCGATCGCCGATGTGGAGCAAAAGCGGGCCCTGTTCGAGCAAGCTCAACTAAATCTCCAATACACGAAAATCCTTGCTCCGATAACGGGTGAGGTGAATAAGACCGTCGTTGTCGGGTTGAACGTTCAACCGGGGCAGCAACTGCTCACCGTGGTGCCTCTCGACGAAGTATGGGTCACCGCCAACTTCAAAGAAACACAGCTGCGACATATGCGAGTTGGGCAGACAGTCGAAATCCACGTTGATTCGACTGGTAGGAAACTGAAAGGTCACGTGGAGAGCATTGCGGGCGCAACCGGCCCGACGTTCAGCTTGCTTCCACCAGAAAATGCCACCGGCAACTACGTGAAAATTGTGCAAAGGATTCCGGTGAAGATCGTTCTCGATCCGGGAGAAAATCGGGATCGTCAGCTTCGACCAGGCATGAACGTCGTGCCCACCGTTTACCTCCAATGAGTTCCACGACTCTCTCGCTCGACGAGGATGTTTGGCGGCCTAAATACAATCCTTGGCTGATTGCAGTGGTTGTGGCCCTGGGCGCCTTCATGGAGGTGCTCGACACCAGCATCGCCAATGTTGCCCTGCCGTACATGGCCGGCAATCTGGGAGCGAGCAATGACCAGAGTACTTGGGTGTTGACTTCATATCTGGTTTCGAATGCCATCGTTCTGCCGATCAGTGGCTGGCTCGCTGGCGCTCTGGGGCGGAAGCGTTTTTTCATGGCCTGTTTGACGGTGTTTACCGTGAGCTCGTTGCTTTGCGGAATAGCGCCGAGTCTTGGACTTCTCCTTCTCTTTCGCGTGTTGCAAGGCGCGGGCGGCGGCGGACTGCAGCCGATGGCGCAAGCCATATTGGCAGATACTTTTCCCCCACAGCAGCGAGGTTTGGCATTTGCGCTCTATGGAATTACGGCCATCATGGCACCCACGATCGGACCTACGCTGGGCGGATGGATCACCTTCAACTATTCCTGGCGGTGGATTTTTTTCATTAATCTCCCGGTCGGCCTGGCGACATGGTTTCTTGTTCGGCGCTTTGTCGAAGATCCGCCCTATTTGACGCGCCTTAAGAGAAGTGGCGTCAGATTGGACTATGTTGGCATCGGTCTGTTGACTCTGGGTATCGGGGCGTTGCAGATATTGCTCGACAAGGGCCAGGAAGATGATTGGTTCGGGTCACACTTTATTACGACTTTAGTCGTCGTAGCAGCGGTATGTTTAACCGCTCTCGTAATCTGGGAATGGTATCAAAAGGCACCGATTATCGACGTCCGCATGTTCAAGAGCTTCAACTTCGCGAGTGCAAGTTTAATGATGTTCACCCTGGGAATCTTGTTGTTCAGCAGTTTGGTCCTGATGCCGCAATTTCTCCAAACGCTCGTCGGGTACACTTCCCAGTTGGCTGGGATCGCGCTGTCGGCGGGAGGCCTGGTTTTGCTGTTCGAGATGCCCCTGGTAGGCAAACTGACAACGAAAGTGCAAGCCCGCTACTTGATCGCTTTTGGTTGGTTAGCGTTGGCCGCCGCCATGTTCTATTCCACGAAGCGCATTGACTTGCAAATTAGTTTCAGCGCCGCCGTGTGGTTGCGCATCGCGCAGGTCATTGGTTTGGGTTTTTTGTTCGTGCCGATTACGTTGGTGGCTTACATCGGAATTCCACCAGAGAGAAACAACACGGTCGCTGGAATCATCAATTTCATGCGCAATATGGGAAGCAGCGTCGGAACGTCCCTGGTCACCACGTTGATTGCCCGACGCGCGCAATTTCATCAGGCAAGGCTGGTCGGGTACGCACGAGTGGACAACCCCAATTTCCAAAATTCCTTGAGCGGTCTCACCCAGCGTCTGGCTAACTCCGGACTGGGTGCGCATGAGGGGCAGCTTCAGGCTTACGCCAGAATCTACCAAGACTTGCAGGCGCAGGCGGCGAGCCTGGCATATATTGATACCTTTATGGTCCTCGCAGTCGGTGCGGCGATCATGTTCTGCTTGGCCTTTGTCTTGAAGAAGAATGATCCCGGTGGTGGCGGGGTAACCATTGCCGAGTAAGAATGAATCTGAGGGAGGGCGTCCCATTACAAGGATCTGAAGCAGATGATCAAAATCGTAACCATTGAACGAGAGTATGGAAGTGGCGGCGGCGAAATCGCCCAACGTCTCGCGGAGCAGTTGGGCTGGAAGCTTTGGGACCAGTTGCTGACAGAAGAGATCGCAAAGCTTGCTGAGTGCCCTAAGGCTGTCGTCGAAGTTCGCGAGGAACGCACCGATCCCCTCTACTACCGCCTGTTCAAATCCTTTCTGCGTGGAAGTTACGAAGGAAGCTTAAATGCCCATAAGCTGAAGGTCGTGGACAGCGAAAGCATCTTGAAGCTAACAGAGCGTGTCGTGCAGAATGCAGCGAAATCGGGGAACTCCGTCATTGTTGGTCGCGGCGCGCAGCATTTTCTCAGGAACCGCCAAGACACGTTGCGTGTGTTTCTTTACGCTCCAAGAGAAGCTAAAGTGCGGCGCCTATTGGCTCGCGGTAAGAATCCGAATGAGGCCGAACAGCTTGTGGATACCGTCGACAAGGAGCGCGCCGATTTCATCCAAAAATATTTCGGCGTTGAATGGCCCAACCGCGCCGTCTATCACTTGATGATCAATACCGCGATTGGCGACCAGGCTGCGGTGACGATGATTCTGAGTTTCATGAAAGCTCTCGACGCAGAACCCAGCACCTGAGCACTCTCGGCAAAGATCCCTCGCGACCATCCGGCTTTCTTCAACATAGAAATAGTTAGCATGGCCGTTCTGAAGCTGAGCGCAAGCTGGACTTCTCGATTGTTTCGGAGACCAGAATCACCCAGAATCAGTTACGGAGATTCATCCAACATGAAAAGACTCCTGGTATTGGCAGCTCTTCTGTTTTCGTGCGTTCCTCTGCTGGCCAACTCTTACTATACGGGCCGAGTAGACGATGCAAGGGCGGTCTACTTCACGCCTGACAAATTCTCTGTCCGCGGCGATGGCATTGCTGACGATTCGGAAGCCCTGCAGGGCGCCATCAACAAAGTTCAGGAAACTCACAGGCAAGGAATTCTCTTTGTACCCTCAGGCCGCTATCGCATCTCCAAGACCATCTATATTTGGCCGGGAATCCGCGTGATTGGATACGGCGAGACCAGGCCCGTATTCGTCTTAGGTGCGAACACGCCGGGCTACCAGCAGGGTCCTGCCTACTTGATCTTTTTTGCCGGAGGTCGGCCGGGGTCCGATGGATCGCCCCATGGCGCGGAGGAGAAGGCGAATGCCACTCCTCCCGACGCGAGTCCCGGGACCTTTTATTCCGCCATCAGTAACATTGATATGGAAATCCAGGAGGGCAACCCCGGCGCGGTCGGAGTCCGTGCGCATTACGCCCAACATTGCTTTTTGGCGCATATGGATTTTCACTTGGGCTCTGCGCTTGCTGGAGTTCATGATGGCGGCAACGTTGCGGAGGATTTGCATTTTTACGGCGGCAAGTATGGAATCTGGACGCGCAAGCCATCCCCCGGGTGGCAGTTCACCGTAATCGACAGCGTATTCGAAGATCAAACCGAAGCCGCTATTCGTGAGCATGAAGCAGGACTGACGCTCATCCGTCCGCATTTCAAGAACGTCCCGACGGCAATTTCGATTGACGCGAAATACTCCGATGAGCTGTGGGTTAAGGATGCTCGTCTTGAAAACATCACGGGCCCCGCTGTGATTATCAGCAACGAGAACAGTCCACGCACCGAAATCAATATGGAAAACGTTATGTGTCGTGGCGTGCCTGTTTTCGCCTCTTATCGCGAAAGCGGCAAGCAAGTCAGTGGCCCGCAGGAAATGTACCAGGTGAAGACTTTTTCGCATGGCCTCCATTACGACGATATCGGAGCGACTCCGGCCATACAGGATCTCTTCGACGCTGCTCCGTTGGCCGCGTTTCCACCCCCGGTCGAATCGGATATCCGCGAACTGCCTCCCATGAACACTTGGATCAACATTCGCACACTTGGCGTTACAGGTGACGGCTCAACGGACGACACCGCAGCGTTGAGAAAAGCGATTGCAGAACACAAAACCATTTATTTCCCTTCCGGCCGCTATCTCGTCACGGACAGCATTGAGCTTCGACCGGATACGATTCTGATCGGGTTGCATCCCAGCACCACGCGCATCTTACTCGCAGACGGAACGCCGGCGTTCCAGGGGGTCGGCAGCCCAAAGCCGCTTCTTGAGGCCCCCAAGGGCGCCACGAACATCGTCACTGGGATCGGTTTGTACACGAATGGAATCAACCCGCGCGCGGTGGCCCTCAAGTGGATGGCCGGTAAGGATTCCATGGTCTATGACGTACGTTTCCTGGGCGGCCACGGAAGCGTCGATCCGGACGTCACCCCGGAGGAGAGGCGCAACTTCTGGGAGCAGATCTACAACAATAACAACACCGCCGATTCCAACATCAAGCGACGCTGGGACGGCCAATATCCCAGCTTGTGGGTAACCGATGGCGGGGGCGGCACGTTTGCCAACATCTGGACTCCCAGTCCGTTTGCTCAGGCCGGCCTCTACGTTTCCAACACTTCCACCAGTGGCCGCGTCTACGAGCTGTCCAGCGAACATCACGTGCGAAACGAAGTCGTGCTCCACAATGTTTCGAACTGGCAGATATACGCCTTGCAGACGGAAGAGGAGCGAGGCGAAGGAGGTTTCGCCTTACCGCTGGAAATGCGCGACTCGAGCGAAATAACTGTGGCAAACCTGCACATGTACCGCGTCGTAAGCAGCTTTCAGCCATTTCCCTATGCTGTAAAAATCACGAACTCGAAAAATATCCGCTTCCGAAATGTTCATTGCTACAGCGATAGCAAGGTCTCCTTTGATAATGCGATCTACGATCAAACTCACAGTGTGGAAATTCGGCAGCGCGAATTTGCCTGGCTCACTTTGTCTGGTAATGCGCCGCCAACTCATTCGGTTCCACCAACTCCGGTTCTGGCCGAAGGCGCCAAAGTGGAGAAATTGGCTGGCGGTTTCTTCAATATTTCTGGAGGCGCGGTCGATAGTTCAGGCGATTTCTATTTCGTCGACGCTAAATGGCAAATGATTTATCGCTGGTCAACTACAAACCATCAGCTCTCCATTGTAAGGGACAATCCACTCGACCCAGTCCAACTTGCATTCGATAAATCCGGCAATTTAATTGTCATTTCCTATCAAGGCAAAGGCACCGTTTACTCCATCAAGCCGGACAGCGATTTTGGCCAGGTTATACTTTTGCAGCCAGAAGCAAGCGCACCGCGCCCTGGAATGACACCGGTTTTTCCTGTGGATTATTGGGGCAACGAAAATGATTTCCCTGAAGCGATTGTGAGGAAGAGGCCATACCAGTTCATTTCACCCGATCACAGTACTTTCATTCCCGCTGGCGAGGATTTTGTCACTGGCCAGCTCTACTACGGATCCAAGATTCATGACGTTCTCCGAGCGTTCGGATTGGCCCCTGCCACTCCCGGGCATGCTTTTTATGTAACCGATGAATCGGAAGAGAAAACTTACCGGACTGCCGTTGGAGAGGATGACGTGCTAAGGAATCCCAACCTCTTCGCCGATGTAGGAGGCGAGAGCGTCACGGAAGATGCTGAGGGAAACGTCTACATTGCCGCAGGCCAAATCTGCATTTACAATTCAGCCGGAAAATCCATCGGAACAATCGACGTTCCAGAACGGCCTTCGCAATTGCTTTTCGGAGGGGCCGACAAGAAAACATTGTTCATTGCCGCGCGAAGTTCGTTATATTCCATTCAAATGCGTTACCGTGGCCGATAGGGGCAAGAGTGGTGCTCCCCATTCCTGCAGGATATTTCTGACAAGGTAAACATTGTGGCGCATCGAAGTTGCGCCTTGCGCGGATTTCTCTCGGAGAGCAGATGAAAAAACATTTCTTTTTACTAGTGGCAGCGATCTGTTTTCTTTACGAGCTAACGCCTGCGGTCATCGCAGGGGACGAAATTCCTAAGATCGCATGGAAAAGGCCTCTCGGCTCGCCTCTCGCGAAACCAGGCACCCGTAAGAACAATTCCGACATTGACGATGGCTACTGGCAAGGTGCTCCCGTTGGCGGCTTTGGCGCGGGTACATTCTCGCGGACCTATCGCGGCGACTTTGCGCGGTGGCATATCAAAAGCGGGGTCCACAAATACGCACCGGTCTACGCGAACCAGTTCGCCATGTTCCAGCAAGTGCAGGGCGAGCCGGCAGGAATTGCACGCGTGCTGATGACGGACCACCCCAAGAACGGCCAACTTTCAAGTTGGCAGTGGGACTATCCAGAGGGCGCCGGCGAATATGCCGCGCTGTACCCGAAGTCCTGGTTTGACTACAAGTGGGAGAGATTTCCTGCTCACGTGGTGCTCGAACAGTTCTCTCCCGTTTTGCCGAACAACTATCGCGAATCCAGCTATCCCATCGCGATCTATCGTTGGCACGCAGAAAATCCGACGAATCACGCCGTGACCGTCTCGGTTCTTTTTTCATGGACAAACATGAACGGATGGTTTCGATCGTATACCCAGGATTTCCAAGGCGCGCTGAATCAAGGCAATCATAACCAATTCAGAATGGAATCCGCTGGACAATCTCAAACAATGAAAGGCGTTGTGTTTGATGGTAATCGAGCCCAGGACTCAGGAAATGAATGGGACGGCGAGTTTTCTATCGCCGCGCTGGAATCGCCCGGCGTGGAAGTTACCTATCAAACAGAATTTCTCGCGGATGGCGACGGCAAAGCTGTATGGGTGCCCTTCTCGAAGGATGGCCGGTTAGGAAACAGCACCACGTCCTGGGTAAGCGCGAGTGAAAAGCTGGCCGGTGCCGTGGCCATCCGTTTCACCTTGCAACCAGGTGAAAGGAAGGTCGTCCCCATGGCTATCGCATGGGATTTTCCGGTCGTGCAGTTTGGCCAGGGTCGCAAATGGAACCGGCGGTACACCGATTTCTATGGCACGAGTGGGCGGAACTCTTGGGCTATCGCCCGGGATGGTTTGCTGCATGCCACCGAATGGAGCGATGAGATCGATCTCTGGCAAGCGCCCTACGCGAATGACCAAAGCAAACCCGCCTGGTACCGCGGCATGCTCTTCAATGAGCTTTACACACTCACCGATGGCGGAACGTTTTGGGGTCGCCAGACCGGATCCGATCCAAAGGCACCGGCCACGTTTGCTCTTCTTGAATGTTTTGACTACGCCTACTACGGAACATTGGACGTCCGATTCTATGCTTCGATGCCGCTACTAAAATTCTGGCCGGACATCGATAAACAGGTGCTGCGCGAATTTGCGGAAACCGTTCCGCGCGAATATCCCGAGCTCGGCTTGTGGGTATGGAAGACGCAGCAAACGGGCGTTCCGGTGTTGCACAAGCGAAAGAAGATCGGGGCCGTGCCGCACGATTTAGGTGTTCCGGAAGGCGATCCGTTTGTGTCCGTGAACGAGCCGGGCTGGCAAGACACAAATGATTGGAAGGATCTGAATTCCAAATTTGTGCTGATGGTTTATCGCGATTACGTCCTGACTGGAAAGCAGGACAAAGCCTTTCTGCGCGAAATGTGGCCAGCCATGCAAGCAGCCATGGTCTACCTGCAACAGTTCGATCACGGTGCAGGGATACCCGAGAACAGTGGTTACCCGGATCAGACCTATGATTCATGGGTCGTTCGCGGCGTAAGCGCCTATTGTGGTGGATTGTGGCTCGCGGCACTGCGTGCTTCCGAGGAGACGGCTGCGGTGCTCGGCGAGACCAATTCCGCGGTGAAGTATCACAACCTTTTCCTGAAAGCCCGGAAAACTTATATCGACAAGCTTTGGAACGGGGAATACTTCCGCTATGACATGGAAAGCGAATACCGCGACGCCATTCAGGCCGATCAATTGGCCGGGCAGTGGTACGCAAATATGACCGGATTGGGAGACTTAGTTCCGCAAACGATGCAGCGTTCTGCCCTGAAGAAGATCTACGCAAATAACGTGATGAAGTTTGGTAACGGAGAAATGGGCGCCGCGAATGGCATGAACGCAGACGGCAGTATTATGCGCGGCAATGAACAGGGAGAAGAAGTGTGGGTTGGAACGAGCTTTGGTTTGGCGGCGTTGTTGCTGAGCGAGGGATTAAAGGAAGAGGGATTTCATACCGCATGGGGCCTTTATCACGTCATCTATGAAAGCAAAGGCTACTGGTTCCGCACGCCGGAAGCATGGGACGATACGGGAAATTTCCGTGCATCCATGTATATGAGGCCAGCAGCAATTTGGGCCATGGAAATGACGAGTCCCGCTTCCCCATAACAGGGATCTCAACAGTGCTTCCGGAAAAGGTGTTTTAGCAAATGAACTGGTTGGCTTCGGGGTCGTATCCAAGCAGGAAGCGGTTTTGACGGAAATTTTCTCAATGATTCGGAATTGCCGTAACATGATGGGCATCCCAATTGGCTCGCAAGCGAGATTGCGGCGGTGGCTTCACGGTGAAAAAAGAACCAGTTTTGGTCGCAAGGCCTCCTCTTCTGCGTCAAACGAATGCGCAACTTCTACTGAGGCTGCTCCGGCAGGCCGGTCCATGCTCCAAGGCCGATCTGGTTCGCGCTTCCGGCTTGAGCGCGCCTACGGTAACGAATGTGGTGGCTCATCTCGCTTCCGCCGGATTGGTCGAACCCATTGGCGAAGGAGACTCCACCGGCGGCAGACCGCCGGACATTATTCGCTTTAGGGCGGAACGAGGTTTTGTGGTCGGCGTCGAAATTGGCCCAAACACTCTCCGTTTCCTCCTCGCTGATTTGGATGGGCGCGAATTGGGAAGAGCTAAAGCCTCCCTTCCACGCCATTCATCGAAACCGGCAACGGTCTGCGCTCAGATCGCCAAGGAAGTTCGGAATCTGCTCCGCAAACAGAAACTGGCTGAAGATCGACTGTTAGGGCTTGTTGTTGGCGTACCGGCGATTGTTGATGTAAAACGAGGCGTCGTTTTCTCACTGAGCACTTTGAAGGGGTGGAGTAGCGTACCCCTGGGCCCACTGCTTGCCCGCGAGCTTGCCTGCCGAGTCGTCGTCGAAAATGACACTAACCTCGCGGCGCAAGGTGAACATTTCCGCGGCGCGTCCCAGGGAGAACGGAATTTTGTTTTCATCACCATCGGCGAAGGTGTCGGTGCCGGCATTTTCCTGGACGGAAACATTTATCGCGGTTCCCAATGGTCCGCTGGAGAAATTGGGTACCTGCGAGTACCCAATATTTCAAGGGAACACCCCACCATCCATGGATATGGAAGGCTTGAAAAAGTGTTGGGCGCGCCTGGAATCCTGAGAAGTTGGCGCGCCAGCCGCAAGCGTAGCCGGATGCATCCCAGTGTGAGCCGCGCGGCAGAGGTTTTCGATTTGGCCGCGGCCGGAAATGCTCAAGCCAAAAAAATTCTTTTTCAGCGTGCCACGATTCTGTCGGATATTGTTTTAGACCTGGCCCTCATCCTGAATCCAAGCGTGATTCTGCTTGGGGGAGAAGTGGGCTGTCACCCACGCCTCCTGCAAGCAGTAAAGTCATTACTGAAAGGAAGTGAGTTTGCCGTGGTACGCCTGGGCCTTGGTGCGCTTGGTTCTTCTGCGGTATTGTGGGGTGCCGTTTATAC
This sequence comes from Candidatus Acidiferrales bacterium, assembly GCA_963709675.1. GTDB lineage: Bacteria > Acidobacteriota > Terriglobia > Acidiferrales > UBA7541 > Acidiferrum. The sequence goes on along the minus strand of CAVPWW010000003.1, from coordinate 884,576 downwards.
TGCGATGGAATCCGCGGTTCTCGGCTTGCTGCAACCTCCCGAAGTGCTTTACTAAGCGATATTACAGCACGACAATTGTTATTGTCTTCTGGCCGTGAGGGCGCATTGACTGACTTTCTAAAGAGAGTTAATTTAGTGCCATATCCGGTCGATTCCCTCTATGGCACAGCGCACCAGAACGCGGTCCAGTCGCACTCGCATCAATGCAAGCTCCGGCCACGTCATCGGCGTGGACATCGGTGGAAGCAACCTGCGGGTTGCGCTGGCGGATCGTAAGGGAACAATTCTCGGCAGGTGGGATGCCTCCACTAAAAGAACTTCTTCACCAGAAGTCGTAATCAAACAAATTCAAAGGGGCGTAAGCCAATTGCTTAAGCAAGCGGCAGTGCCACGAAGCTCCCTGCTGGCCGTGGCCGCTGGTGCTCCTGGCATCACCGATCGGGACGCCGGGGTAGTGTTTGCAACGTCTTACTTAAAGGGTTGGAAAAATGTTCCGCTGGTCCGTTTGTTGGAATCAGCTCTGCACATTCCTGCCGTAGTGGAAAACGATGTTAAGCTGGCGGCGATCGGTGAGAACTGGATAGGATCTGCTCGGGACGTGCGCGATTTCGTGTTCCTTGCCATTGGCACAGGTATTGCCGCCGGCATCTTTGTCAATGGCGAGCTGGTTCACGGCCCAGATTGGGTTGCAGGAGAAGTCGGCTACATGATTGTTCCGGGCACTCCCGAGACGCCGGCCAAACCGGGTGCCCCGGGTTCGCTCGAGAGGACCATCGGGGGCGATGGAATCAGGCAGAATTGGCTGCGCGCGTGCGAAGGGAAGCGTGCCATTTCAGCGAGGGACCTGAGCGCAACCGGAATCTTCTATCATGCGCTGGCTGGAAATCAGCATGCCAAGAGCGTCCTTGAGCAGTCCGCGCGAATCCTGGCTTATGCCGTGTACAACATTTCTGCCGTCCTGAACTCCTCACTGTTTGTTCTAGGCGGTGGCGTGGGGATGAGCGGGCCGTTGCTTGCCGCAACCCAGCGGATATTAGAGTCGTACACTCAGCCGTCCCGCCCAAAATTGGTTACCAGCGTTTTGGGCCAGGATGCGCAACTGATCGGAGCTATCCGACTGGCGCTGGACAAAGTGGAATCCCAAATTCACCTGTAGGTTCGGAGACAACCAGGTTTTGATTCCTATCAAGAACGCTTCCGTTCGAGCCTACGTCCGATCGCCGGCTATGAGTGACTCGATGGTTGAGGTGCACTTCAACTCGCTCTTCGAGCACTAATGCTCTCGAGTTCGCGTCCGCATGTCTCCGGAACCACAAAGCGAACAAAAACAAGCGTCACAATGCTCAGTACTCCATAAATTGCAAAGGTGTAAGCGCTGCCCACGGCCTTAATCAGGGACAAAAATGTCAGCGAGACGGCGAAATTGGAGATCCCCGAAAATAACGTTGCCACCGCCACCCCGCGTCCGCGCACACGAAGCGGAAACACTTCGGAAACCAGAATCCAGGCGATCGCTCCAAGACTGAAGGCGAAGCAAGCGATATACAGTACAAGACAAGCAATCGCGATCACTCCGAGAGATGCGCCCAACCCCGTCTGATGGCTGAATGCGAACCCCAGAGCGAACAGCGCAATGGTCATCCCGCCGACACCCACATAAAGCAGCGGCTTGCGCCCGACCCGGTCGACGAGCATGATCCCAACGACTGTGGCAATCACGTTCACCACTGCAACCAACAGCGTTGCAAGGATCGAGTGAGAGTGGGAAGCGATTCCCGCAAGCTCGAAAATCTGTGGTCCATAATAGATGATGGTGTTGATCCCTGTAACCTGTTGAAGTACGGTGAGTCCTACGGCAATGAACACCGAACCCCTTACCGCCGGAGTCCACAGTGCCCTCCAACTCTGTTCCATTTGCGTCTTTAAGCCTTCCCGAATATCCGCGAGAAATTGTCGAGCACCGTCAGCGTCCGTATAGCTTAGAAGCACGGACTCCGCATCCTTTTCACGGGAATGAGCGAACAGCCACCGAGGGCTTTCGGGGACAGTAAGGATCACGCCGAGAAAGAACAAGGTGGGCACAGCAGCAATACCGAACATGAGCCGCCAAGCTTCGCGTGTGGCAAGCCAGTAGCCTACCAGATCGGCGAGCGCGATCCCCATGGTCAGGGCAAACTGGTAAAGGCCAATGAGCATGCCGCGCGACTGTGGGGGAGCCAACTCGGAAACATAAACCGGCGCCGTAACTGAGGTGAAACCAATTCCGATGCCGATAATTGCACGCGCAACAATCAGTGTCGCAACATTCGGTGAAAGCGGCGCAAGCACCGACCCGGCGATAAAGATTCCGCCCGCCCATACGAGCGTTGCTCGCCGGCCGATCCGATCGGCAACGGCCCCTCCCACCATGGCCCCGATCATGGCCCCTACAAGCACAATACTCACAACTAGCTCTTCCATTCCCGTAGAGAGTGCAAAGCTGTTTTTTACAAAAATGACGGCGGCAGCGATAATGCCCATGTCGTAGCCGTACAAAACTCCGCCGAGTGCGGCGATGAAAGAAATCCGGGCGAGAAATCCTTGATTTACGCGTGGTTTGGGAGGGGGAAGCGAATCCGGCATGTATTCACCTGGGCAACATGATACCGTAATCTTTGTTATGATTCATGAAAAAGGCTGCAGAATCGGCTGATTCCACCTGGGGATGCTTTAGCTTGAGGGCATAGTTCGTTTCGGGGGCTAGCATGGAAGACGCGCCAAACAAGGAAGCAAACTGGATTGCCGGGGTCAAACCGCCCAGTGAAATGCTGGCCATGGGCATGGCGGAGATCTACGAAAAAGAGTGCCGTGAACAGCCGGAACGTCTCGCTGAACTGTTTCGAGCCTATGCCGAGGACAAATCGATTTTCGAAGAGTTGAAAAAGCTTCGGCAAATAGCCCTTACCCCCGGACCGATTCTGTTTATTGGAATAGGAGCTTCTTACTGCTCTTCGATCGCCGGTTCTGTTTGGATGCAGTCTTGCGGAAGATCGTCCTTTTTTGCCGATGCAGGCGAATGGCTTCATTATTCATCGGAAGTCTGGGACCAGGTTGCCGCCTCGATTCTGACCACTGCGTCGGGGGAAAGTGCCGAACTTGTGCAATTGTGCCGCAGGAATACAAAAAAGCCACTGGCCCTGGTTTGCAATAATGAAAAAAGTCCATGCTGGTCGTTGGCACAACAAAAGCTGCCGATTCTCGCCGGGCCAGAGTATGGCAACGCCACGAAAACGTATACAAACGCCACTGCGGCCTGCATCTTGCTCGCGGCGCATATGGCCGGGCATGCCTGGCAGAGTGATGCGGCACAAGTGCAGGAAGTCTATTCTGATACTCTCAATCAGATATTTAGTCTTCGCAGCGACTTGGAGAAATTCTGCCGGGGAGCCGCAACCATCGAACTCATCGGACGAGGGGCGGCTTATGGTGCCGCGATTATGGGTGCGCTGTGCATGCGCGAAATGGCAGGGAATCGCGCTGTTGGTCACTCGGGAGCTGGCTTCCGACATGGACCGTTGCTTGATGTCAATGGATCAAGCGTCGCGATTATTTTTGCACTCGCACGCACGGCTGAGCTTGGGGTGAAACTCGCCCAGGATTGCAACGCACGCAGTGGCAAAGTAATTCTCGTCAGCACTGAAGACCATCAGCCTTCTGAGAAGTTACTGCCCATAAAGCTGAACGCTGTGCCCGAGCCCTGGGAAGCCCTAACCTCGGTTCTCGTGCCTCAAGCCCTCACTTTCAGCATGATCGAGCAATATGGCGCCAATCTAAGTCCGCGTTTCCACTATGGAATTATGCAGGAGTAGGAAGCGCTCACAATGACGCTTTTTTCGCATTGTCTGCCAGGCGCAAAATCGTCCTCATGGTCAATTTGGATGCCGCACGCGTTCTGCCAGTGCCCTTGCTCGTTGGCGCGCAATTTCGACAAAACGGGAATCCCCCGCGATTTGCTCCAAAAGGGGTAAGACTCTTTGCGGTTCGGGCAGCACGCCCTTCGAAAGGTCCGCCTCCACTTCGAGGAGCGCGTCATTGACTCCTAATCGATCGTATTTCATTCTTCGTTGTAACAAGTCGATCAACTCCTGCTGACGCGCCAGGCCTTCGCATATTTGCAGCAGCTGTGTCGCTTCAGGATTCACTGTGTAATTGAATTTCACCTGGTGGGCTTCCGAGCCACGTTCCCAGCGAAACGTCTTTTCCCCCAGATTGGCGATCTTTCTGTGTACGTCCAGATCAAGTCCCTTGAAATAATTCAGCTTTGCAGTTAATTCGAACATTTTTGCTCTCAAGGAAGAATTGATTTCAAATGGAGTGGCACCCGGATCCTCGTCGAGTTGCCTGATCTCATAGGAACCGGTATCCGAATCTTCATTGATTTTGATTTCAATGAATTCTGGCGTGCTGGACTTGAATATCCGGCGGTAGGTGAAGAGCGCAGAGCCCGCGGGCGAAGAGTGCACGCAGATTGCCGGTGCGATACAAAAAAGTAGTGCAATGGCCAGAATGGGGCGGGACATGGCTCTCATCGGTTTGGTTGGATGCGGAAGCTGCGTTCGATTGCTGAGTGGAAGTCTGGCGATGGCAATTTTCGGGTTCTTGACTTCCGACTTCTGGCCACGTCCGCTTTTCTTACTCCAAAGCGCCGCTCGAGTTGATCGGTCTGCAGGTGGCAAAGTGCCACCGCCAGTGCGTCCGCCGCATCGAAAGGTTCAGGCAACTCCTTCATTCCGAGTTGTGCCTTCACCATCGCCTGCATCTGTCTTTTGTCCGCATGGCCATAACCGGCTACGCATGCTTTGACTTCGCGCGGGGAATAACTGCGAACTTCCACTCCAAATTGCTCACCTGCAAGAAGCACCACCCCGCGCACCTCTGCGAGTCGCAGGGCTGTCCTCAAGTTCAGCGCAGCAAACACCGATTCCACTGCCATGACATTTGGCTTGAATTTTGTAATCAGGTTACATAACAGCGAATGCACATCTTGAAGCGCCGCTCCCTCTGAAGATCTCTGGCGCTTGACAGCAACCTGAAAAGCACCATAGTGCAGCACCCGGCATCCCCGACCTTCACGTTCGATAATCGCGTACCCAGTCGGTCCCGCCGCCGCGGGGTCTACGCCCAGCACGCGGAGACAGGCAGAGGTGCACTTCTTCGAAGGATTCTCACTCATGCTTGTTAGTCTAAGGCGAACTGCGTGTGCGTTCCAATCAAATGTCGTACGGTGGCACAAATACAAAACGGCCAATCTTTGCGAACAAAATAGCCGTTTCCGAACGATCCGAATTTAATTTGCGCTGACAGCTGCCTGAATTTCTGATTCGTCTATGTCGAAGTTCGCATAGACATGCTGCACATCGTCGTGTTCCTCCAGCGCCTCAACAAGTCGCACCATTTGTGCGGCCTGTTGCCCGGTCAACTTGATGTAGTTCTGCGGAACCATTCCCAACTCCGCGGACGCAGGAGTGATCCCAGCCTTGGTCAAAGCCTCTTTCACCGCCTCCAGCGATTCCGGTGGCGTGACGATGTACCAGGCAGAACCGTCGTCCTTCATATCTTCTGCGCCGGCCTCCAGCGCTAACTCCAGCAACTTATCTTCTGAGGCCGCTTCCTTCGGCACGGTGATTTCGCCCTTGCGATGGAACATCCAGCCCACCGCTCCGGCCTCGGCCATGTTCCCCCCGTTCTTGCTGATCAGATGGCGGAACTCACCGACGATGCGGTTTCGGTTGGTTGTGACTACCTGGATGAGCATGCCGACACCGCCAGGACCGTATCCTTCAAACATCGCCTCTTCATATTGCTCGCCTTCAAGCTGGCCCGTACCGCGAAGGATGGCCCGCTCGATATTTTCATTCGGCATGTTCTCGTTCTTCGCCGCAAGAATAGCGGTTCGAAGCCGAGGATTGGAATTAGGATCGCCTCCGCCAATGCGCGCGGCGATCGTGATTTCACGGATGATGCGCGTGAATACGCGGCCGCGCTTTGCGTCGGTCGCAGCCTTCTTATGCTTGATAGTGGCCCATTTTGAATGCCCAGACATGACAATTCCTCTTTTGGTGCTAGTGGCCTCTCCGGCCATCTGAGTTTGGATTAAACCCGCATTGCGGGGTTACCTGTGCGGAGACCTACGGTGTACCACGGAAGAACCCGGCGCAAACCTAAACAGGGTCCTCACTGGAACCCAAGCATTCTAGCATACTTAGCGGCTTCCGGAAACCGTGCAACTTTTGGCGTTTTGGCGCTTTTGGCGGAGTGCCTTTTTTGCCGAATTTGTGCTGTCAATCCCCTCTCCAACAGAAGCGTTTTCCGGCTGTAGTGGTCCTTGCCTCAGCACCGCTATCGAGTACATGGCGCCGTTGCTCCGCTGCATGGTCCGGCACCCGCAACTTGATCTTTCCGTCTCTTACTGCTCATTACCAGGCGCTCAGCCTGGGTATCCAGACGTCCACTCCACCGCCCAATGGGACATTCCGCTCCTTGACAGCTATTCCTGGCAGCAGATACCCAACCGAGGTTCGGACGCTGATTCCTTCTGGGGTTTATACAATCCGGGACTTTGGAGTCTCCTTCGCAGGGGCGAGGTTCGTTGCCGTCGAAGCTACTCATCGGATTGAGGCATGTCTTTGACTTTTTGCGCACCCGGGGCAAGGGCTATCAGATCTGCGAAGGCGACGGTCTGTTCTATTTGTATAGGGTTTATGATTCTTACGATCTGGTCGCGGAGTGGGCCGATCGCCTCCTCGTCCTGCCCTGTGGTCCCTCTCCCTCGCGGAGTTGGTTTCATCCGCTGTTGACCTCAGAAGGAGTGATTCTTAGTGCGATCCTTGAGCCCCGGGAAAACGAGAATGCAAGCCTAGCTTTTGGCCTTGTCCAGCACCGCCTTGCGTGTCGCCTGTAGCGTAAATTCCAGCGTTTCCTTAGGAATCTTTGTAATGAAAGGTCCGATGAGCCACGCGAGTCCCGTAGGCATGTCCCTCGTCAACGTCACCACCTGATTCTGGACATAAACCCCACCGTCACGCTCCTCCAATCGCCACCACGTCTCCATCCGCCATAGATACCCGTCGTCTTCGCCTGGTGATTTTTCTTTCTCCTCTGGTCCGCCAGGATCATCCACTTGTGCAATGCGAGTCGCGGAACTTCGGCTATGTGCCTTCAGCGGCGAATCCCGATAGTAGGTCACCATGTGCTCAGTATCCAGGACCACGGTCACGACCTTCTGGCGGCGAAAGCGAAGGAACACACGAAATTCGTTACCGTTGCGTGATTCGATCCGGGCTCTCTCCACATCAGGCGCATAGTACGTCGTTTGGTGATCGTAGTCCTGCAGGACACTCAACACGTCGTCGATCTTCACTCCGGGTATGAAGATGATTCCTTCCCAATCGTGAATCATCCCACCGGAAACATCCAGGTTTTCACCAGCGGCGTTAACGCTAAGGCGTCGCATCTCCACTTCTCCGCCTTTTAACTTGTCTATCGCGGTAGTTCGAACCTTCTGTGGCAGGCCGTCCACCCACAGGAAGGGGCCTTGGCGGAGGCTCTGAGCGTTTTGCGCATCAGTCTTAACCACGTATCTGCCGAATGCCTCTAGAGTGGCTCCCCTAAGGGAGAAAAGAGCTTCGGGCCGCGCTTCGGCTACGAGCGCAAATACCATCGCGAGCGCGAGCCAGATCGTGGAGACCGCCATCCATTTGGAGCTAAAAGCTGTCATCCGTCGCCCATCCCGATTAGAGCGTCATGTCCGGATATCCGTAACTGCTGAAAATACAATACGATCCGGGCCTGTCTAGTAAGTGGATGCACGAGACATTCCAAATGGTGCTTCCGGGATATGTGGGCAGGGCAAAGGCGGGAAGTACTGGCGGGTTGGGTGGCTCGCACACGGCCCCTCGCGGGACCGTTGTCCCCGCGCGGCCCCCAACCCGTCGGACTCTAGAATGGAGGCGTGCTCCCAAAATCTCAATGGTCCGAGAGCCCCAAAGATGGCGGTACGCAGGTCGTGGTACCGGCGCACTAGAGAGACCTCATCCTGAAGTTTACGTGGCATTACCAAATCTTGGGGTGTTGGCGACTCTTGGTCCCTCACGAACCGCGGCGACTTTTGCCTCCTCCTTGCTGCAGTTGCAGATGCATGGTTTGTTCGCACCCCTCAGCAAGGGTTGAATCGGTCCGCGAAGCATCACCCTCGTTCGTGACAGGTGATGTTGCCTTGCTGTCTGCAGAGGAGTATACGGGTCATGAAGTCGGGGTAGAGACAAAAGCCGGGCGCGCTGCAACCCGGAGCAACCGGGAGCGGTAATGACTCCCAAGGCCCCTGCAGGTGTGACTGATTTCTTCAGAGTGCGGGTGGAATGCGAATGACCGCGCAAGGGCAGAAGACAATCTTCATTGGTGTGGGGAATCCCTTCCGCAGCGATGACGGTGCAGGTAGAGCGATAGTTCGCCGCCTGCGCGGTGAAATCCCATTCGAAGTGACAGTTCTTGAAGAGACCGGTGACGGAGTTGAATTGTTGGAAGCCTGGAAGGGGGCAGAGTGCGTGATTCTCGTGGACGCCGTGCAGTCCGGCGCTCCTCCTGGTACCATCCACCGGCTGGATGCGCGGGCGGAACAACTCCCGCTGTGGTTTTCTCATTCGTCGACACATTCGTTTGGGGTGGCAGAGGCAATTGAGTTGGCGCGCATGATGGGAGATTTGCCGCCGTGCTTGGTGGTCTATGGTATCGAAGGGCTTGATTTCTCCGCCGGAACGGAATTGTCACCAGAAGTGGCCGAAGTGGTTCCCAGTGCCGCAAATATGATCTTGCGCGAGATTCTCCACCTGCCGGCCGCTCAGTCAGCGTCAACTACATGAAATCGAAATGCTAAGGATTGCCCCAAAGTTCGCTAAACGAATTTCGTCTAGTTCTTCTGTTTTGATGGCAACATGCCGCTAATAGCCGTATTTCCATTCAACAGATGTAGAGTAACTTCCTTGCTTTGTCCCGAACGCAATGGAATATTTTTCTCCCAATCGGAATAAGCGCCATTCGCGGTCGCGCGAAGATCGTAAGAATCCTGTTTCAGGCCCGTAATAAGGTAGTGCCCCTTGGCATCGGTGTGAACGATGCGCGGGCGCACGCCCGCTGAAGATTGACAGGTTACAGCCGCAGCCGGAACGGGCTTCCCGTCTGCACCCAAAACTATCCCCTTTAGTGCGGTGGCGGATTTGCTCGATGACGTTTGTGCACGGAGGCCTGCAGCAGTGAGCATGAGGGCCACCAAGAATAGCGATGGAATAAGTTTGCGATGCATCTGCACGACGCTCCTGTTGCGACTCATCCAGTTTAGACCGGTCAAGAAGAGGAAAGAACGCTCGGGTCATAAATGTGTGTTTGGTAACCAACCTGTCATCCCGGGCAGGCACGAAATGAGCACGATCGAGTCAGTGGTTCAGGGAAGCTGCAGATCCACGGCATACACGTCCACATCGCCATGATCGACCGTAACGTAGACGGAGCCATCTGGGCTCAGTCCGGTGAAGATGCCGCGGGCAGCCCCCGAACTCAGAAGATCCCCCAGTCCCAGAACTCGTTCGGCTTCTCTCGTGGCCATCGGGACGCGGAATATACTCTCTTCAACTTCGTCCACGTCTTGGTAATACAGGGCATCACCTCCGGGTGACCACCGCAGGGCCGCTGGAAAATTTGCTTCTGCTAGAACCGACCACTTTTCCATCTTGCAGTCGTAGAGCAGCACCTGTTTTTTCTTGGGATTGAGTGCGGCAATGTAACGCCCATCGGCAGACCACCTTGGTTCGATGAGTCCGTCGGAATCGAGCAATTTGGTAAGCTTGCCGCTTTCGAGATCCAGAATACGAATGTCTGGTTCTCTGCCGGACTCCATCTCCTCGACGTCCAGGACAATTTGGCGGCCGTCGGTTCGCCAATCACCGGAGACGGAAGCCCACTTGTTGTTTGAGGGCAGAACGCTCTTTGGCGATCCCCCTTCTGCGGAGACCACGTACAACCGGGGCTGGCTATCAAGTAAAAATCCGGTAAACAGAATTTGTTTTTGATCAGGTGACCAGTGGGGGGCAAAGGCTCCCGTTGCGCCTGCGGTTAGCTGTACTTTTCCGCTGCCGTCAATCCTGCTCTTCCACAACGTGCCGTTTTCCCGCGCCGCATAGACCACCCACTGTCCGTCCAGCGAGAAATCCATGTCGGTGGCTCCGGATTCGGCCAGCATGGCGGTTTTCGCGGAAGTTTTGGGATCGATACGGAGCAACTGATATTCGTTGTGTGAGCCGATTACAAAAATTCGACTACTGTTACGCATCGCGTTCGGGTGATCAAACGCGATCGGGCCTCTGGTAAGTTGGATCGGCTCACCCGTGTGCCTCCGGTATAAGCCTCGATTCTCGTCCATAAGCCACAGGCTCGCCTGAGTATCAACAGCAAGGCTGGCACGAAGATCCACGCCAGATGAAAACGCAAAATAGTTACCGCCGCCGAGCCAAGTCCCGCTGCCTTCGTGAGGCCCGTGTTGGCCTTCCGGTAGCACGCGGCGAGGAGTGCTTTTCTCGAGATCCATCTCCCACATGGAATCCGTCGCCTCAAGCAGATTGGTTTGTGTAAAGCGGAGGCGTTTGCCGTCTGGCGACCACACCAATGACTGCGGCGCGGGGTGGAATCGGGCAAGCTCGCGGATGTGGTTGCCTTCAGGGTCGGTGAGTTCAATGCTCTCGCCATGGACGTAGGCGATCAAGTCGCCAATGGGAGACCACACCGCTTCCTGGGCAATCACGTCGCCTAGACGTCGCGGAGCGCCTCCTTGCACAGGCCAGAGCCACAGAGCTGTTTCCTCCCCACGGTGGGTTAGCTGTCCAATCAGAAATTGCGAATGATCAGGAGAGAGGTCGAAGATGCGTGTGTTGTCGAATGGAGTCGGTGTCCTTTGTACGGCTCCGCCTTCCACGGAAGTTTGCATCAAGTTCCACCCGGTAACGTCACGAACGACGAAGTAAATGCGGCTGCCATCGGTAACCAGTTTGCCCCACGGATCAACCTGCCCGGAATGGGTGAGTTGCTGGACCCGCACAACCCGCGGTTCGGGCCGTGGCCACAAACCATAGGTGAGGAGTGCGGTCACCCCTGCCAGAATCAGTAGCGCTTCCCACCAATGAGGACCGAGGCGCCTTTCGTACATTTTCTTATGCGGGGCGGCTGGCGTTTGAGAACCGGGTCCAATTTGGAGCGGAACCTCCAGCCCATTCAGCGCTGGCTCTTCCGCCTCAATCCGAATCGCTGTGGAGATGGCAGGGGATTCAATCCTGCAGAGTTCTACGGGCGCGATGAACCGGTAACCTTTGCGCGGAACGGTTTCGATGAAGCGAGGATTGTCCGCATCATCGTTGAGCGCCGCCCGCAACTTCATCAGCGCCGTGTTCAAGCTGCCATCGAAATCGACATATGTACCGTCTGGCCAGATGTTCTTTCGTAACTCGTCGCGGCTTAGAATCTCCCCCGAAGATTCGAGGAGCAACGCAAGGATGCGAAATGGCTGCTCCTGTAGTTTGACCGGTACGCCTTGGCGCGTAAGCGTGCCTAATTCCAGGTCAGCCTCAAAGAGGCCGAACCGGTAAAGCCGACGGTTCGTCGTCGATCTTGTGTCCATGGCTGCCACACATGCAACGTGGGGAGGAATAATACACCAAAAGCACAGTTCATAAAAGACCATAAGCTTAAGGAAGGGAATGGTTTAATTGTTGATAAAGGAACTAGACCCAGTTCGTTTGACGATTCGCTCGTGTTGCCCTCATGTTGCTTCTAGTTACCTTCTCGTCTTGGGCGGGTACCCCAAATTCCGGCTCAAGGCGACCCCAAAGAGGAGGCAAGCTTCAATCAACTTGAAGCCGACTTCCCCTCTGAACCAACGGGATTGACCGCGTCCGATGTCCTCCGTCAGAAGCATTGGACCCGGACGCGGCGACTCCCCTCCTCGCAAGAAATCATTCCCCAGAGGCATTCATGGTATTTTTGGATCGCTTAGACGGTAATACTCCGTGGCCAACTGTACCCCCAACCAACGAAATGGTTCGTTTGGGATATACATTGGCAGCCGATTCAAGTAGGGCAACCACTGCCAATTCTGATCTTTTCCCTGAATTAAATGGGCAAGGATGCGCCCGAAGAACGAGGTGAGATTTACGCCGTGCCCGGAAAAACCAATGGCGTAATAGAAATTCCGATTGTCAGGGAGATGACCAAGGGAAGGAGTCTGATCGAGGGAATAGTCGACTATCCCACTCCAGGTAGTTTCGAAGGGTTCGGATGCCAATGGCGGATAAATGCGACCGAGTTCCTCTCGGAGTCGCGCAAATCGCTGCTCGGCGCCCGCGGGCTGGCGCAAGCCATTATTGAACACATAGTCGGCGGGCCCGCCTCCAATGTGGATGCGGTTGTCCTTGGTCAAGCCGAGATAAAACACCTCCGTGCGCGAATCGTTGAAAGGGATTCTCTTTCGCCAGCCAAGTTCCGCGAGGCGCGCATCCGGGAGTGGTCCTGTGATGGCCACGTATTCAAAGATGGGAGAAATGGTGCGGCGCAGAAATCCTAATTTGGATGTGAAAGCATTTGTAGCCAGGACGACGTGTTTTGCCCTTACGCTTCTCGCGTTCTCAGTTACCAAATGCGCCGGTTCGCCTGACTCGATCTGAGTGACAGGAGTCATCTCGTAAATCTCAACGCCAACTGCCGTGGCAGCAGTTTTGAAAACTTGCACAAGTTTGCCAGGGTGCACCTGGCCACTGTTGGGATCGAAGAGTGCTCCAGGATAGGCCGTGGTGCCAATGGCACCGGCGATGTTGCCTTCGTCCCAAAATTGAAAGGGAAAACCCGCAGGGTTGGCTTTTTCGATGAATCTGCGTCCTTGTTCCACCAACTCAGGGGTATTGCAAACTTGCAATGCTCCATTTTGCTCGATCTCGGCATCAATGCCTGTTTTGGAGGAAAGCAATTTAAGTCGCTGTATGTTGTCGACGGTGAGGTCGTAGAGCCGCTTATCAAGAGCAGGATCACCGCTCCATTCCATGTAGCGGTCCTCGGTCATGGTCAGGAGCATCGCGCCATTCCGCCCAGATGCCCCGTTGCCGCACCGACGCGCCTCGAGGAGTACAACACGAAGACGGGGATCGGCTTGCTTGAGGTAGTAAGCCGCCGAGAGGCCGGTGAAGCCTCCGCCGATGACGGCGACATCCGCTTGAAGGTCTTCCGCGAGCATCACATTGGGTTCAGAGAGCGCACAGGCCCAATAGCTTCGGTTGGGATCGAAGACCAACTGCTCCTTCCAAAGGGATGGAGAAACGGCGTTCAGCGTGGTTCCCGCAGCAACCGTCCCGGCCCCCGCAACAGCCGCTGTCTTCAAGAACCTTCTCCGATCCGTCTTCGCGTACTCTTGATTTGCCAAGTGATGGACTCCAGGCAAGCCGAACACTCTCCGAAAGGTAATATTTTTATGGTTCCTTGCCCAGTCCGGGCACTCCATTTTGCAGCGCCTTCTCCGCTATCTTATTAAACCTTCAAGGTGTTACGTCATGCCAGAAGATTTTGTGTCAGTTTGGCTTTGAGCGTGCCATTATATGGAGGCCCAGTCGAAATCGTGTAAGGGAATGGAGGAGTTTCTCAGCGTCCGATTCCGAACTGCGCTTTCGCGTACCACGCTGTTCCCCTTCTGCTTCAGCTTCGCAGGGGGGGCCACACCTCTGGATGCTCAAAACCCAGTGTAAACTGAGCCTCCTCGGGTCGAAAAGGTTTCCGACAAGGCGAAACCAGCAGCAGACTAAGGTACGATACCTCATCGGTGCCCGTACAAAACTCGAAGGTAAGCTGTCGATCGGTTCGCAGGCAACTGTGGAGTACCGCTCGGAGGACGGGAACAATATGGCCACTCATATGTACGTTCTCCCGGCATCCGGGATGCACTCTCGCGAACGAGACTGACTAGGGAAGGCGCCTTCGCGAGTTGCTCGATCTCAAAAAGGCCATGAAACTGCGCCAGTGCAAACCTGTTGCGGCGTTCGGTTGAGAACGCGCTCGAAGTTTGATCCACTTTGCGCGCGAAAGAAAGTGCCGTAGAGAGTGAACTCGAAAAAGCACGGCAAGTGCGAGTTCCTTCCAGTCCGAGGAATTTAGATGCGCACGTCGCTCAAACTCGTCGTTCCATTGGCAGTGAGCATCCTCAGTGTGTCTCTGCTCTATGGCTTCTACCAGGTGAGATTACAACGACGGAATTTGCGAACTGACCTTTCGCATCGGTCCGCGGTCCTTGCCGAAAATTTACAGGAAAGCCTGGAGTCTACGCCCGCTCGAGCCACAGACCGAAACCTTGGCCACTTCGTTGAAAAATATGGTCCGCGGGAACACCTTTTGGGAGTCGCGGTTTACGACAACTCCGGACGGGCAATCGCAATCACTCACGGTCTTTCGTCAAAGTTCGATTCTCAGCCGCCGGTTGCGGCCCGTGCCGCGGCGACCAACAAGGACGCCTCGGAATTCCAGGATACAAGCGATGAGCCTGTAAATTTATACGCTGTGCCCCTGCATCGCGACGGAGTATCAAGTGGCAGTCTTTTGGTGGTGTACGACTCCAGCTACATTCACACGCAGGTGATGCGCGCGATTCGAGATTCCCTGCTGAGCACGCTGGTACAGACATTGCTCATTATAGGACTGGCGTTGTTTCTGGTGCGCTCGGCTTTCACTTCGCCGTTGGCAAAAACCGCCAAGTGGTTGCGTAGTGTACGAGCGGATCCTTCAGATGTTTCCGCGGCGCCTCCGCACGGAGAAATCTTTGATCAGATCCATGCGGAGGCCCGGCACCTTGCTCGCGATCTGAGTTCGGCCAGGGCGGCTGCGCAGGAAGAAGCGCAGCTACGGGAATCGCAGCTTTCGCTTTGGACCGCGGAGAGATTGCGCGTGAGTCTGCAAACGAAGTTGCAGGGAGACGCGTTGTTCGTGGTGTCCAACCGTGAGCCTTACATGCACGTCTTCGATGAAAAGGAAAATGCGATCCGTGTGCTGGTGCCGGCGAGCGGGCTGGTGACGGCTCTGGAACCAGTGCTGCAAGCTTGCGAGGGTACTTGGGTCGCAAACGGCTCCGGCAATGCGGACCGGGAGGTGGTTGACGACCACGATCGGCTACGTGTTCCGCCTCATCATCCGACCTACACCCTGCGGCGGGTATGGCTCTCGGAGGAAGAGGATCGCGGCTATTACGAAGGTTTCTCGAACGAAGGTCTCTGGCCCCTATGTCACATCGCGCATACTCGGCCGCTGTTTCGGCCTGGGGATTGGATGTACTACCAACGGATCAATCGGCGATTTGCGGAAGCGGTTCTGGCGGAAATGGAGGGAACGCAATCCCCTGTGCTTCTGGTGCAGGACTACCATTTTGCGTTGTTGGCCCGGATGGTGAAGGAAACCCGGCCTGACGTGCGCGTCGCGGTTTTCTGGCATATCCCCTGGCCCAATGCGGAAGCATTTGGAATTTGTCCGTGGCAGCGCGAGTTGGTGGACGGGCTGCTCGGGGCGGATCTCGTCGGATTTCACATCCAGACCCATTGCAATAATTTTCTGCAGACGGTGGACCGGGCGGTGGAGGCCCTGACGGATTGGGACCGCTTTGAAGTGAGCCGTAAGGGCCACATTACCAGGGTGCGGCCTTATCCGATTAGCGTGGCTTTTCCTCAAGAACGCGCCGGCGGCCAGGTGATCCGGATAACCGGAGAAGGACGTGGAGCGCTCTTTTCCGAACTGGGGATTGAGGCCTCGCTGCTAGGAGTCGGCGTGGACCGCCTGGATTACACCAAGGGAATCCTTGAACGGTTTAGGGGTATTGAGCGATTTCTGGAACTGTATCCCACCTACCAAAGACGATTCAGCTTTGTGCAGATCGGCGCGCCAAGCCGTACGGATATTCCCCGTTATCAACAGTTCTTGGAGGAAGTCACTGTCGAAGCCGAGCGCATCAACTCGCGATTTCAGGCCGGCCGCTGGAAACCCATCGTGCTGCTGAAGCGGCACCACTCGCACGAGGAGATCGAAAGATATTTTCGGGCCGCTTCGGTTTGCTTGGTGACGTCCTTGCACGACGGGATGAATCTGGTGGCTAAGGAGTTCGTGGCTTCACGCGACGATAATCGAGGCGCGCTGATTTTGAGCACCTTTGCCGGAGCAGCCCGCGAGCTGGGCGACGCACTACAGGTCAATCCTTACGACGTGGATCAGGTAGCAAACGCAATCTATCAGGCCTTGGAATTCAGTGAGGAGGAGCAGACCATACGCATGAACCGGATGCGCAAGATGGTTTATGAGCACAACGTGTACCGGTGGGCCGCGAATCTACTTTCAGATCTGACGGAAATTCGCGTGGAGAGCGGAGAAAAGAGTGACGTGGCACGAGCGTCATAAGGATTTCGAACACTCCTGGGATGCGTCGAGAGAGTTATGGAGCACAACCGAGAATTCATTTGTCGAATCAGTTCGAGAGCTTTGACAAAGCCTGCTCGAGATCCGCGATCAGATCGTCAGTAGCTTCTAGGCCGATGTTCAGGCGCACGATGCGATGTTCATAGGGTGGGCGGCCGGGAAGGCGCCCGATATCGTAGGCAACGGCGAGGCTGGCAACTCCTCCCCAGCTATATCCCACATGAAAAAGTCTAAGTCCATCCACAAAGGCGTAAACCTGCTGCTGCGTCGGACCGGGCTTGAACACGATCGAAAATACACCCGAGGACCCAAGGAAATCACGTTTCCAGTATTCGTGGCCAGGGCACGACGGCAGGGCGGGATGAAGCACAAATTCGATCTCGGGGCGGGAGTAGAGCCATCGGGCGATCGAGAGAGCCGAAGATTCGATAGCGGAGAGCCGGACAGCAAGGGTCTGCAATCCGCGCAGCGCCAGGCTGCAGTCGTCAGGAGAAACGGCGCAGCCGATCACCTGCTGAGCAGCGCCAAGACGTTGGTAAAGCGCGTTATCTCGAACGGTGATGGAGCCTAACAGCAGATCGCTGTGGCCTCCGATGTACTTCGTGATGGCCTGCATGGTGACGTCGACACCGTGAGAGAACGCATTCAGCAGCACCCCTGCGGACCAGGTATTGTCCAAAACCACGCGGACGTTCTGCTGGTGGGCTGCCTCAACTATGGCCGGGAGATCCTGCACTTCCATGGTGATCGACCCGGGACTTTCGCACCAGATCAACCGGGTGTTTTTCTGGATCAGCGAGGCGATATGCACCCCGACACTTGGGTCGTAGAAATCGGTAGTAACACCGAAACGCGAGAGCAGCCGAGTGGCGAGCTTTCGGTTCGGATAATAAACGCTAGCGGGGACAAGTAGATGATCTCCCGACTGAAGCAGAGCGAAGTTGATGAGTGAAATAGCGGCCTGGCCACCGGGGGTAAGGATGGTGTGCGTGCCGGATTCCAGTTCGCAAACTCGAGCAGCAAGTTCCAATACTGTAGGGGTGCCGTATAGGCCGTACGTGTAGCCCACACGCCACTGATCCCACGTGTCGCTGACAGCGGAGGCGGAGGGAAACAGCGTGGTGGACCCGCGGAAGGTGGGGCTGGCGAGGGAGCGGTACCCCTCTGGAACCTTTGCATCGGAATGTATCAGCCTTGTCTTCCAACTTTTCGACATCCTGGCCTCTCTTCTGGTCCCAGACGCCCCTATTTCGAGGAGAGCATCAGCCTAGCTTCAGTCCTTGGCAAAGTATAATTGACTCCCAAAAGGAGAAGGAAGGAATGGTTAGCTTCGTTGACGGAAAGTTGCAGCGAATGGTATAAATAGGGGTTCTGTGAGGCAGCATCGGGCCCACCGTACGCTCCTACCGGGTCGGAGAACGGCGTGGCTGCCCATCTGAAACTATAGGCGAAACAATCTAATGCCAAGTTTGGTTCACCAAATCGGCGAACTGTTCCTCCGGGCTGTGCCCGTTGCCCTCATTGTCCTTATTTTTTATTTCATCCTGCGGTCTCTGTTTTTTGAGCCAATTCTTGCTGTGATGGCGGAGCGTGAAGCGCGCACCCTCGGTGCGCAGAAGTCCGCGGAGGCGGCGCAAGCCGCCGCTGCCGAAAAGCTAAGGCAATACGAAGAAGCACTGAGGCACGCGAAGGCTAAGGTGTATGCCGAGCAGGAGGCAGAGCGGAAGAAACTCTTGGATGAGCGCGCCGCTGTCCTTAAAGACGCTCGAAGCAAAGCGTCCGCGGAAGTCGGCAAGGGCAAAGAACGCGTGGCTGGCGAGTTGGAAGCGGCCAAGAAGGATATCGAAGTAACCGCCTCTCAGCTGGCGGCGGAGATTGCCCGGAAAGCCCTCCAAGTGCCGCCCGCGCCAAGCAATCCCTCGAGAGAGGCCCGATGAAGCGACACCTGACAATCTTCGGCGGGTTGATTGCGCCGGGAATCGTATTGGCATTCGCCTCCGTGGCCGGCGCAGCCATGGAAGGCGGAAGTCCCGCCGAACAGCCCGCTGGAACGCTCTTTAGATGGATTCATTTCGTCATCCTCGCAATTGCTGCCTACTGGTTGTTCACGAAGATCTTGCCGCCGCACATACGCCGCAATGCCGACAAAATTAGCGCTGCAATTACCAAGGCGACAGCCGCAAAAGCCGAAGCGGAAAGGCAGTTGAAGGAAGCAGCCGCGAGACTGGCCAGCCTGGAAAACGAAGTGGCGCGGTTTCGAGAGCAGGCGCAAAAGGATGCCGCAGCAGAGTTAGAACGATTGCGCGGCATGAGTAAGGTCGAAATTGAAAAAGTCGGCATCGCCGCGAAAGCAGAAATTGAGGCAGCGGAGCGGGCCGCACGTGTGGAATTGAAGGCACTCGCGGCGAAGCTGGCTGTGGACCGTGCAGAATCGCTGGTGGCTAAGCAGATGACGCCGGCGGTGCAGGAAGCCATGATTGACAATTTCGTGCAGACCCTGCAGGGGAGACCGAATTGAAATCCGCTAGCCTTCAATACGCGACGGCCTTGGCGGATATCGTCTTGGAACAAGGCGCCGCCGAACCCACCCGGAAACAGTTGGAAGATTTTCAGGCGGCTTACGAGCTGTCAGCGGAGCTAAGAAGCTTTCTCGTCAGCCCGGCAATTACTCGAGAAGCCAAGCACGGGGTGATCGAAAAATTGGTGGCGCGTCTAGGCGCCAGCAAAATCCTCCGGAATTTCCTGTTTGTCATGGCAGACAACCAGCGCATCCATCTTTTACCAAATATCGTGGAAACGTTTGAGTTGGTCTTGCGCCAGCGGCAGGGTGTTGCCGAAGCAGCGGTAACATCCGCCGTGGAATTGAACGACGGACAGAAAACCACGCTCGTGCGGACGTTGGAGCGTCTTTCAGGCAAAAAAATTCAGGCGAATTACTCATTGGAGCCGGGGTTGCTCGGCGGCGCTGTAGTGAGAATCGGCGACACCATCTATGATGGCTCTGTGCGGAATCGGTTGAATCAATTGCGCGCGCGGCTGGCGGCAGAATAGGGATTCGGGAACGGAGCAGGCATGGCACAGATCAAGGCAGACGAAATCAGCAAGATCCTGCGCGAGCAGATTGCAAACTACGAGCAGACGGTCTCGGTGGACGAGGTCGGCTCAGTCATCAGCGTGGGAGATGGAATTGCCCGCGTCCATGGGCTCGAAAAGGCAATGTACGGCGAGATGCTGGCATTCCCCCACGATATTTTTGGGATTGCGCTGAACCTCGAAGAGGAAGAAGTCGGCGTCGTGCTGTTGGGCGAATCGTCGGAGCTCAAGGAAGGCGACACCGTCCGGCGGACGAACACGATTATGTCCGTGCCTGTCGGAGAGGAATTGGTTGGGCGCGTGGTAAACCCGCTCGGCGAGCCGGAAGACGACAAGGGTCCTATCCAGTCAAAGCAGCGCATTCCGCTCGAACGCCTTGCTCCCGGCGTGTTGGACCGGCAACCGGTGCGTGAGCCTCTGCAGACGGGCATAAAAGCGATTGATTCCATGATCCCGATTGGCCGCGGCCAGCGCGAGCTGATCATCGGCGACCGTCAAACAGGAAAAACTGCCGTCATTCTGGACACGATCATCAACCAGAAGGGCAGCGACATGATCTGCATTTACTGCGCGATCGGGCAGAAGCGCTCGACCATCGCGCAGGTGATCAAGACGCTCACCGATGCTGGGGCCATGGATTACACCATTGTCGTCGCGTCGTCGGCTGCGGAGCCGGCTTCCCTCCAATACATCGCCCCTTATGCCGCGTGCGCCATGGGTGAATACTTCCGTGATACGAAACGGCATGCGGTGGTCTTCTACGACGATCTCTCGAAGCATGCCCAGGCGTATCGCGAAATCTCTCTCTTGCTACGCCGGCCGCCGGGACGCGAGGCCTTTCCGGGCGACGTGTTTTACCTGCACTCGCGCTTATTGGAACGCGCCGCAAAATTGAATGACAAGCTGGGCGGCGGTTCTCTGACGGCCCTGCCGGTCATTGAAACGCAGGCGGGTGACGTTTCGGCCTACATTCCGACCAACGTCATCTCCATCACTGACGGCCAGATTTACTTAGAGGCGGACTTGTTCAACGCCGGCATTCGTCCTGCCATCAACGTGGGTATTTCGGTGAGCCGCGTCGGGGGAAACGCACAGATCAAAGCCATGCGCCAGGTTGCAGGTACGTTGCGACTGGACATGGCGCAATACCGCGAATTGGCCGCGTTTGCGCAATTTGGTTCGGACCAACTGGACAAGGTGACGCAAGCTCAGTTGGCGCGCGGGCAGCGACTCACGGAAGTCTTGAAACAAGATCAGTACGTTCCCCTTTCGGTTGAGAAGCAGGTCCTGGCTCTTTATGTCGCGACCAGTGGTGCGCTGGACGCGATCCCGGTCAACGAAGTGAGGCGTTTTGAAAAGGAGTTTCTACAGTTTGCAGAAACCAATTACGGCGCCGTGCTGAAAGAGATTGCCGCGAAGAAGGCGCTGGACGACGGCATTAAGGCCAACATTAAGACGGCGCTGGACGCGTTCAAAGATCGTTTTTCGGCGACGATTGCGGCAGGAGCGCACTAACAGCGGCGGATAGCGGGAATTCATGCCTACCTTACTCGACTTTCGGCGCCGCATCCGTTCGGTAAAGAACACGCAGCAGATCACGCGTGCGATGAAGTTCGTTTCGGCTGCGCGGCTCCGGAGGGCGCAGGAGGCTGCGCTGGCGGCCAGACCCTATGCAAAAGAACTGGTGCGCGTGTTGCGTTCCACGATGGCGCGCATCGAGTCTCCTCAACATCCGTTGCTGGCCAAGCGACCCGAAGAGCGCATTCTGGTTTTAGTGCTTGCAGGAGAGCGTGGCCTTGCTGGTGCGTTCAACACAAACATCCTGAAAGAAGCCGTCAAATTCTTCAAGAGCAAGCAGGGCAAGAAGATTGTGGTCATCCCCGTTGGCAAAAAGTGCCGCGACGCGATGCGTAAAGCGGGCATCGAATTCGCCGGAGAATACGTGAACGTGCTCGCCCGCGTGGATTTTGGAGTTGCGCGTGAAATTGCCAACTTGGTCACATCGCTGTATGCGGAAGGCAAGGTGGACGCGGTGTACGCCGTATTCAGCGAATTCAAGAACGTGATTGCGCCAAATCTGGTGACGGAAAAGCTTCTGCCCGTCGAAAAGATTGCGGCAGGTGGAGAAAGCGCGGCAGAGGCGGCCGCAGCACAAATCGACTACATTTATGAGCAACCGGAAGAACAGATTCTTGACCGGTTGTTGCCGAGGTACGTGGAAACGCAAGTCCTCCGCGCATTGCTGGAGTCGTCCGCAGCGGAACATGCGGCTCGAATGACCGCCATGGAAGCGGCGACCAAGAATGCAGGCGACGTCATCGAAGCGTTAACGTTGCATATGAATAAGGTTCGGCAGGCAGCCATCACAAAAGAGATTATTGAAATTGTCAGCGGCGCTTCCTCGACCGCGTAGGAGAAGGCATGGCAGAGCAATACGCAGCTGTAGGTCATGTGGTGCAGGTTATCGGACCGGTGCTGGATATCCAGTTTGAGTCCGGCCATCTTCCGGCAATTTACAACGCCGTGCGCATTACCAGCGAGGGTTTTAACTCACCAGAGCCGCTGGACGTGACCGCGGAAGTCCAGCAACATCTGGGCGAAGGGCGCGTCCGTGCGGTTGCCATGGAGCCTACCGAGGGCATGGTGCGCGGAATGAAGGCCTTTGATACGGGCAACCCCATCGAAGTACCCGTTGGCCGCCAGACGCTTGGGCGCGTCCTGAACGTTCTCGGTAAGCCGGTAGACGGCCTCGGCCCGGTTAACTCCAATACTCACTATCCCATTCACCGGCCGTCGCCAGCTCTAGACGATCAGTCGACGACGTTGGAGATGTTTGAGACGGGAATTAAAGTTGTCGACTTGATTCAGCCCTTCCTGAAGGGTGGGAAAATCGGCTTATTCGGTGGCGCAGGCGTAGGCAAAACGGTTTTGATTCAGGAATTAATCCACAACGTTGCGATGAAGCACGGTGGCGTATCTGTGTTCGCTGGCGTGGGAGAACGGACGCGCGAAGGCAACGACTTATATCAGGAATTTCAGGAGTCGGGAGTCATTGTGCCGGGGCAGCCGGATAAATCGCGCGCGGCGCTGATTTACGGCCAGATGACCGAACCGCCCGGCGCCCGCTTGCGCGTTGGCTTAACGGGACTGACCGTGGCGGAATATTTCCGTGACGAGGAGCATTTGGACGTCCTGCTCTTCATCGATAACATTTTCCGATTCGTGCAGGCGGGCTCCGAGGTTTCGGCACTTCTGGGCCGCATGCCGTCGGCGGTGGGATATCAACCCAACCTGAATACGGAAATTGGTGAGCTCCAGGAGCGCATTACTTCGACAAAGACCGGATCGATCACATCGGTGCAAGCGATTTACGTGCCTGCGGACGATTATACCGACCCGGCGCCGGCTGCAACGTTTACCCACCTGGACGCGACTACCAACCTCAGCCGGCAAATCGTGGAGCGTGGTATTTATCCCGCCGTCGATCCACTGGCCAGCAGTTCGCGAATTCTGGATCCGCGCGTCGTAGGGCAGGAGCACTACTCTGTCGCGCGCGGCGTCAAGTCGATCCTGCAACGCTACAAGGACCTCCAGGACATTATCGCCATTTTGGGTATCGAAGAGCTTTCGGACGAAGACAAGCGGACCGTGGCGCGCGCGCGGCGCATCGAGAAATTCCTGTCGCAGCCGATGTTCGTGGCGGCGCAATTTACGGGCCTGGAAGGCAAGTACGTCAAGATCGAAGACACCGTGCGGAGCTTCCAGGAAATCGTGGAAGGAAAGTACGATGAAATTCCGGAGCAGGCATTTTACATGGTCGGTACGATTGAGGAAGTACTGGAAAAGGCCGAGAAAATGAAGGCGGGCGTTTAA
Source organism: Candidatus Acidiferrales bacterium (assembly GCA_963709675.1). Taxonomy (GTDB): domain Bacteria; phylum Acidobacteriota; class Terriglobia; order Acidiferrales; family UBA7541; genus Acidiferrum. Next base: position 861,101 of record CAVPWW010000003.1, on the reverse strand, counting down.
GAAAAAATGCTTCCCGAAGCCATCGAACTGATTGTGGTTACACCGGAGCGGCAACTGCTGCGGGAAACCGTGGTGGAAGTCACTATCCCGGGTTTAGACGGGGAGTTAGGCATTCTGCCGGGGCACGCGCCGCTAATCACGGAGTTGGGTATCGGTGAACTGCGCTACCGCACGGCCACTTCCAGTCAGCCGATTTTGCTTGCGGTTTTGCGTGGATTTGCAGAGGTTTTGCCGGACCGTGCAACGCTCCTGGCGGAAACAGCGGAGCGGGCTGAAGAGATTGACCTGTCACGGGCGGAAGCGGCCAAGGCCCGCGCGGAGAAGCGCCTCGCTTCGAACGACACGAATATTGATTGGGACCGAGCGACAATCGCACTGCAGCGCGCTGTCATTCGCATTCAAGTCGCAAGGAAGTACCGCGGCGTTCCCTTAGAAGTTCACTAATCCACGATTTCTAAGGGAAGAGAATGGACGCGACGAAGAAAACGCCTTCGAACTCGGAATGATTGGAGCTAAGCGTGGAACCGATCACGATCTATAGCACGGGCTGGTGCCCGGATTGCCGACGGGCGAAGTCTTTCCTGACACAGCGCGGTGTGGCCTTTAACGAAGTGAATATTGAGGACGACCCCGAGGCCGAGGAGATTGTTCTCCGCGTCAATGACGGCCGCTGCAGAGTGCCTACGCTGAAGGTGGGGGAACGATACTTTGCGTGTAGTCCATTCAATGCGCGGCAACTCGCCGATGAGTTGAACATTCCGCTGAATCGTTAGGCCCCAAAACAGCGACTGCTAGACTGGCAATCCCCGCGTGAACACCTGCATAACCTCCAGAGCCTCACTCAGCAGAACCACGTCGGCATCGGCGTTCGGCCGAAGTGTCCCCTTCTTGTGTTCGATGCCAAGCAGTTTGGCGGGATTAAGTGTCAACATCTGCAGCGCGTCCCCAAGAGATGTCCCAAGATTTACGATGTTACGGAGTGCGCGATCGAGTGTGAGAGTGCTTCCTGCTAGGTTGCCTTCCTTGTTGCGGCACACGCCTCCACTGACGGTGACCGCGAAGCCTCCAAGAATGTATTTTCCGTCTTCCATTCCAGTGGCGGAAATTCCGTCACTGATGAGAATGACTCCGCCGGCACCTTTGGCCTGAAGCAAAAGACGCATCGCGGTTTCATCAACGTGCACGCCATCGGCGATGAGCTCAGCGGAAATTTCTGGCGAAGTGAGGACCGCGCCAATCACTCCCGCGTCGCGGTGCGAAAACGGACGCATCGCGTTATAGGTGTGGATGGCATGGTGCGCTCCGCGCGCCAGGCCAGCCCGCGCTTGTTCGTAGGTAGCATCCGTATGGCCCATTCCAACTACCATCCCGGACTTCCGTGCGGCATCAATGCACGGCAGAGCCCCGAGGAGTTCCGGCGCGATAGTCAGAATCAGCGCATTTCCCTGGGCCGCAGCAATGAATTTTCCCAGTAGCGCTGCGGAAGGCAGCTTGATCCACTCCGGGGGATGCACACCGCGGCGCACCGGGCTGATAAAAGGCCCCTCGAAGTGAATGCCTAGCACTTCGGCGCCGGGCCTAGACCTGGCGTGCTGCTGGGCAATGTAATGAGCAATGTCTTCGCTGCTCTTACAGATGGCGTTGGGGTCCGCTGTTACGGTCGTGGCTACGAAAGCAGTCGTGCCATGGGCCCCGATCATGGAAGAGATTGCGTTTAAGGCATCTTCCGTGCCCTCCATTACGTCATGGCCCCCCGCTCCATGAATATGGACATCCACGAAACCGGGTGAAGCGATTTTGTCCGTGGCGTTGATTTCCTGCGCGCCTGCCGGCAGGCTCAGAGAACTGCGCGGTCCGATGGACTCGATCACGCCGTCGCGTATAAGAATTGCGGCATCGCGAAGTTCATGTGTGGGCGTAAAGGCACGGCCAACATGCAGAAGTTGGGTAGTCATGGGTGAACGTTCATCGTAGCGGAAATGGAAGCCTGCGCACAAACAAAATGGGCAGGACGCTGGCCCTGCCCATCGCAAGGAACGGATTGGAAGATTGTTTTACTTGGCCATGTCGATACTGGCCAGCTTCAAGTTATCACCGTCAACAGTGCCCTGCACGGTGACATGATGCCCGGCGTGAGCGGCCACTTTGTCCTGCGCGTCGATGGCGTAGACTTTGTGATCTGTGTCATTCACGAACACATATTTCGCATCGTGTTCCTTCACGCACTTGGCGGCGCACTGATCGTGCCCGGCCTTCGCTCCCTTTGCCCCACAATGACTGTCGGAGATGTACCCCGTCATCGTGCTATCGGCGGCCAGAGTGAACGTCGCTGCAGAAAGCAAAAACAACAGACCTGCCATGGATTTTAGCTTCATATTTCTCCCCCTACGGATTCGCTTCTGAAACTGCCCTGTCAGTCCCTACTCAGGGTTGCATATTGCTGGGGCGGAGTCCAGAGCTTCACAGCGAATGAATTGCTGCACCCTGGGGGCCGCCCAAAAAGCGAAAAGGGAGGAATCTCGCGATCCTCCCTTTCGTTTCTGCTCTCTCAAGAAATACGAACCCTGGCACGGTATGTCGTCAAATTACTGTGCGGGCGCCGCGCTTGCGGCAGTGGCTGCTCCCCCTGCGGACTTAGGCGTAGACAGGTAACCGGTCACCTGGTTCTTGCCGACGTCGAATACAACGAGCTCGTAGGGAGCGTAATGGGCTGTACCCTTCACGTAAAACTGCACAGGTTCACCGGCGGTCTTGTCCTTCTTCTCGATGGACTTGTCATCCGCCAGCACCGTCATGGTGTACTTGGATCTCTTCTGATCGGTCTTGTTCAGGGAAATCTGAACCGGCCCGACTCGCTGAGGAGTCTTGGACTTCGGTAGCGTAAATTCGTAGTAGTTGCGATCACCCTTACGCTTAAGTTCTTCCACGTCATCATGATTTCGTGCAATCAGGCCGCTCATCACACCCATGTCGCCCGTTGCCCGTTCCAGCTTGGATTTGGTGTCTTCCAGGTCGTTCTTCACGCCTGTTACGTCACCTCCAAGTTTGTTCACGTCCTCGGTGCTGGCCTTTGTCGCGAGTTGTGTATTGACGTTCGTCTCCAGACCACTGAGCTTCTTATTGTAGGCAACCACGGAAGCCTTGGACTGTTGACGAGCCTTCTGCAGATCCTCTTGGGTAACGTTCAGCTTATCCGTAACCACCTTAAGGTCACTCTGCAGTTGCTGATTTTGGTCGTCAGTCTTTGCCAGACGTTGAGACAGTTCGTCATTTTGTTGCTTCAATGAAGCCTGGATGGACTGCTGGACGGACTTAGCCTGATTTAATGCGCTCCAGCCTACACCAAGACCGACCAACGAAATTCCACCTAGAGCGGCGATGGCAAGGCCGACCCAGCGAGGAACGGCGGCGCTGCTCTGAATATTGGTTTCCTGGAACTCACTCATGGACATCATCTCCTTTGGGCGATTGTGCCCTGTGCTGTGGAAAACGGGCACCTGGGCAACCAAACTCAGAAAATCGCTCCAGGCCATCGTAATCTAAAGAAAAAACAAAGGTTACTATCATCTCGCCAGAGGAAAAGGCCAGATCCTATAAGTACTAGTACCAGTAAAGATTACTTTCTACAGCTTTTCAAAGTAAATTTTGCAGGATTTTCACGTCAGTCAAGCATTCGAACCGATGGCGTGAAGAAAGAAAAATGGCCTGAGGACAATTCTGTCTCACGCCATTAACCAATTGAAAATAAATAATCTATCTGCAGAATCTCAAGCGGCTTGGGAATCGGTCGTGACTTTAGTCGTGTTGAAATAGCGATCGAGCGTGCTTGTGGCCGCTTCCAAGACTAGCCGACAATCCGCACAGGAGGTCAAGTGATGTTCAATCTCCGCCTGCACGGGGGCAGAGAGCTTTCCTTCTAAATACATACAAATCAAATGGATAGTGTCCCGACAGCTCATACATCATCTCCCCAGGTTCCCGCCCGCTAAAGCCTGTATTCACTGGACTATAGTGCATTTCGCGCGCCAAAGAGAGGGTAAATCCAGAAGACTACTAAGTTATTGAATAAAAACACCTTAATTCCGCTTGAAGTTGGCCGTAGTTCGCAAAAGCGGGACTAGGACCGGGAAAGTTTACCGCGACTCGAACGCTTAGTTGAGAGATGGGGGGAATACGCCCGATTGACGTCGGCTCCCGAATTTCGGCAGCTTACCGGAGAGGAGTCAAGGACATTTGCTTCAAAGCGGCGATGCGATCCTCCAGAGGGGGATGTGTGCTGAACAGAGAACTGAGCGTGCCGGAGCCAAAAAAAGGCTTAACAATGCAAAGCGATGAAGTGCTCGGCGAGATAGCGGATGTAGGTATGCGCTTATTATAGGCACCAAGTTTTTCCAGAGCACTGATCAGGCCCTGCTGATGGCCAACCATGCGAACCCCTGTTTCGTCGGCGGCATACTCACGAGTTCGCGAAAGGAAAAGCTGCAGAAGAAGCGCCGCGAAAGGCGCGAGAAATATCATGAGAAGTGCGGAAAGGCCGCCAGCGCCCCGATCGTCGTCGCGATTGCCGCCAAACCCACCGAACAGCATGGCCCATCTGCCCATTTGCGCCATGTACGTGACAGCTCCCGCAATCGTGGCAGCGATGGAGCTTGTGAGTATGTCGTAATTGCGCACGTGTGAAAGCTCGTGGGCGATCACTCCCTCGAGTTCATCATCGTTCATGATCTGCAGTAGGCCCTGGGTAACGGCAACAGACGCATGTTTTGGGCTGCGACCGGTGGCGAAGGCGTTCGGGGCGGCATCCGGCACAACATAAAGTTTTGGGACCGGAATGTCGGCCTTTGCCGCGAGACGCTCCATGACCTGATACAGGTGCGGAAGTTGCTCGCGAGAGACCGGCTGCGCTCCGCTGGTCTTCAGAGCGATCTTGTCCGAAAAGAAATAGGAAACAAAGTTCATGACCACGGCGATCACTAGGGCGATCCTCATGCCGCCGCGCCCGCCCAAGGCGCCGCCGGCCACCACCAGCACGACGCTGAGAAGAACGAGAATGGCACCTGTGCGAATGACTTTCATACAAGCAACCTTTCTGTGGAAAAATTAGTCTAGAAGGCAAGCTAAAGAGCGTCAAGCCGCAACGCTCTGTGCCCGCAAGATTTTTGCTCACTGCCTCGCGGCAGCAGCCGGCTTTTTTGCGCTAACGCGCTCAAACCGCATCATGTCCTTCTTGCCATCGCGGTCCACTCGAATGTGGTCGCCAGGCAAGACCGTGCCTTCAAGAATTTGCATCGCGAGAGGATCCTGGATCAGACGCTGGATAGTGCGGCGCAGTGGTCTTGCACCGTAGGCCGGATCGTACCCTTCTCGCAAAAGCAGTTCGTCGGCCGCAGGCGTGAGTTCCAGAGTGATCTGGCGCTCCGCCAGGAGTTTTTCGACGCTCTTCAGCAACAGTCCGACGATCCGTTCCAGTTGTTCTTTCCCCAATGGATTGAAAATCACGATCTCGTCGATGCGGTTGAGAAATTCCGGACGGAACGATTGGCGAAGAGCCTCCATGGCCTCTTTGCGGGCGCGTTCGGGGTCTTTCCCGGCAAGTTCATAGATGGCAGCCGATCCCACGTTGCTGGTCATGATGAGAACAGTGTTGCGGAAATCGACCGTACGGCCCTTGCCATCGGTGAGCCGGCCATCCTCCAGAATTTGCAACAGGACATTGAACACGTCCGGATGGGCCTTCTCGATTTCGTCGAACAGCACCACAGAATAGGGATGGCGCCGCACCTGTTCGGTGAGCTGGCCACCCTCTTCGTAGCCGACATAGCCCGGAGGCGCACCAATCAGACGGGACACGGTGTGTTTCTCCATGTACTCAGACATATCGATGCGGATCATGAGCTTTTCATCGTCGAACAAAAATTCGGCGAGCGCGCGCGCAAGCTCGGTTTTGCCGACGCCCGTGGGCCCGAGGAATATAAACGAGCCGATGGGACGCTTGGCATCGGAAAGACCGGCCCGGCTACGTCGAACTGCATTGGCCACGCGGGCAAGAGCATCCTCCTGACCCACCACTCGCCGGCGCAGGCGTTCCTCCATGTGAACGAGCTTCTGGGCTTCGCCTTCAAGCAAACGTCCAACAGGAATGCCAGTCCATTTGCTGACGAGCTTGGCGATGTCTTCTTCGTCGACTTCCTCCTTCAAAATGCGCGCGCCCTTTTGCAGGGTGGCAAAACGCTCCTGCGCTTGCTGCGCCTCGCGCTCAGCCTGAGCGATCTTGCCGTAACGAATCTCTGCAACTTTGGCCAAGTCGCCGGCACGCTCGTAGCGATCGGCTTCGGCTTTCAGCTGCTCGATGTGCTCTTTGAGCTTGCGGATTTTGGATATGGCCTCTTTTTCGGCTTGCCAGCGCGCTTTTCGTCCACTGGAGTCCTCGCGTAGCTTCGCGAGTTCCTTCTCAATTTGCCCTCTGCGCTCGATAGAGTGTGCGTCTGTTTCCTTCAACAGTGCCTGGCGTTCGATTTCGAGCTGCAGGATGCGGCGCTCAATCTCGTCGATTTCTGTGGGCAGAGAATCAATCTGCATGCGCAAGCTGGCGGCTGCCTCATCAATCAGATCGATGGCCTTGTCCGGCAGGAAGCGGTCGGAAATATAACGATGGGAAAGCGTAGCGGCGGCGAGAATGGCTGCGTCCTTGATGCGCACGCCGTGATGGACTTCGTAGCGATCCTTCAACCCGCGAAGAATGGCAATGGTGTCTTCCACTGTCGGTTCGGTGACCAGCACCGGCTGGAAACGACGCTCCAGTGCGGGATCCTTCTCGATATACTTCTTATATTCATTCAAGGTAGTGGCACCGATCGCGCGCAATTCTCCGCGAGCCAGCGCGGGCTTGAGCATGTTGGAAGCGTCCATCGAACCTTCCGCAGCACCGGCGCCAACGAGGGTGTGCAATTCGTCGATGAACAGGATGATCTGGCCCTCCGCCTCGGAGATCTCCTTCAGGACAGCCTTCAGACGATCTTCAAACTCCCCCCGAAACTTCGCCCCGGCTACCAGAGCAGCCAGGTCCAGCGCAACCAGTTTCTTGGTTTTCAGAACATCGGGCACATCGCCGGAAACGATCCGTTGCGCAAGGCCTTCTACGATTGCGGTCTTCCCGACGCCCGGCTCGCCAATCAGCACGGGATTGTTCTTGGTGCGGCGGGCAAGAATCTGCATGACGCGGCGAATCTCTTCATCACGGCCTATTACAGGATCGAGTTTCGAGCGGCGCGCCAGATCGGTCAGATCGCGCGCATATTTCTCCAACGCCGCGTAGGTCGTCTCTGGGTTCTGCGAAGTGACACGCTGACTGCCGCGCACGCCGGCGAGAGCCTGCAAGATCGCTTCGTGAGATGCGCCATGTTTTTTCAAGAGCTTCCCCGCGGGGTCGCGGTCCGCTCCGGCAATCGCTAGAAAGAGATGCTCCGTGGAAACGTACTCATCTTTGAATTTTGTGGCTTCGTCAAAGGAGCTTTCGAGCACGTCGTTGAGCGCGCGCCCTAAATTTTGTTGCGCAAAGCCTTGAACCTTTGGCAAACGGCCGATCTCGCGCTCGTTGTCCTGAGCGAGCATCTCAGCACGTATGCCCAGCCGAGCCAAAAGGGACGGGACAACGCCATCTTGCTGCTCGACAAGGGCTTGGAGCAGGTGGATGGGCTCTACGGATTGGTTTTCATGGCGGCTCGCTATTTCCTGAGCCTGCTGAAGTGCCTCCTGGGCCTTCACCGTCATCTTGTCGAATCGCAACATAAATCCCTCTCTCGGAATAATCTCTACAGAAAAGGGGCTGGCACGCAGCCAGCCCCCATATGCTATCCCACGACGGCTTCTGCCGCCTGGACCTTTTGCGGTTTACTTTGCGCCGGCGGCCGCCGCAGCGGGACTCTCCACGTGGACCTTGATCTGCTTTGACTTGGCTTCCTCGCGCTTGGGGATGCTCAACGTCAGCACGCCATTCTTGTAGTCGGCCTGGATCGCCTCCGTGTTCACGGTGCTCGCCAGCGAGAAGCTACGGCTGAACGAACCATAGGAGCGCTCGACGCGCAGATAGTTATTTTCGTTCACTTTCTTCTCGAATTTGCGCTCACCACAAATCGTAAGGATGTTGTTCTCAACACGAATGTCGAGTTCTTCCGGTTTGATGTCCGGAAGATCCGCCTTGACGACAAGATTTTGCTCGGTCTCGTATATATCGACGGCTGGAGCCCAAGGCGTCAAGTTGGCCTCATCCGAGGAGCGATCAAAGGTCTCGCTGAAGAGCCGGTTGATCTGATCCTGAAGAGTAGAAACCCCGCGAAAGGGGACAAACTGAGTGAGAGTTGCTCTCATGAGATATCCTCCATAAGTGATATCGACGCAATAATAAAACCTTAGTGTATCTATGTCAAGTATTATTTGACACCACATTGCTTCCAGTAACTCTTGTTTTATGTGAACGATACACGTATGACAAGACTGCGCTTTTCCTAGCCCCCTCTTGCAGGAAGTCCCATTTCGGTTGAGTTTGGGCCTAAGTTTGGTTGTTTTGTTATAGTTGATTTCAATGCCAATGCGCGTGGACGAATTTAGCTACGACTTGCCCACACATTTGATCGCGCAGCAACCTCTGCGGGAACGAGACGCTTCGCGGCTCCTGCTCATAAAGCGTAACTGTGAAGAGTTCGAGGATCGTCGATTTGTTGAGTTGCCAGAGCTGCTTCGTGGCGATGAACTCTTGGTTTTCAACAATGCGCGCGTTCTTCCGGCGCGGCTGTTCGGCCGTCGTGCCGGATTGCATGCACAGCGCCCTTCGCGGAAAACGGCTCGAGAGCATTTACGCGCAAAGGTGGAAGTGTTTCTCAGCCGGCAAGTCGGCGAGAATTTGTGGGAAGTGCTGGTGCGGCCGGGGCGGAAAATGCAGGTCGGAGAGCGAGTGACCTTTGGCACCGGAGAACTCCAAGCCACGATTTTGTCCCGCGGAGAGTTCGGGCTGCGCACAGTTCATTTTCAAAGCTGCAACGAACAGAGCGTCGCGTCCAATATCGAAAAGCTGGGTCATGTGCCGCTGCCTCCGTACATTGACCGGCCTGACGAGGAATCCGACAGGGAGCGCTATCAAACGGTTTTCGCGCGAATTCCCGGCGCTGTGGCGGCGCCGACGGCTGCGCTTCACTTTACGACGGATGTACTAGCGAAAATCCGGGCACGCGGCTGCGAAACCTGCGAAGTAACTCTGCACGTGGGTTTGGGGACGTTCCAACCGGTCCACACCGAATTTCTCGAACAGCACAAGATCCACGCCGAATCGTATGAGATCAGCGAAGGCGCAGCAGAAAAGATCCGCACAGCGAGGAAGGAGAGACGACCAGTGCTGGCGGTGGGGACAACGGTAGTGCGCACGCTGGAGGATGCCGCCGCTCGCGCCGTGCTCACCGGAGCGGGCACGCAACTCTGTGCCGGGCGTGGCGAAGCGCAGCTCTTTGTTGTTCCCGGCCACAATTTCCGTATCGTCGATATGCTCTTGACCAATTTTCATTTGCCGAAATCCACGCTGCTGGCACTCGTGGCAGCGTTCGCCGGCAAAGAGAACATCTTGGCGGCCTATCACCATGCGGTATCGGCACGGTATCGGTTCTATAGCTATGGGGATTGTATGTTGATCCGTTAGCGGCGGGTTGTGTGAAGCGAGGCAGGCCAAATCGCAGAACGAAGTGCACCAGCTAGAATTGCGAGTTTTTCCCCAGCTGCACGGACCGGGAACTGCCACTTCAAAACTTCGTTTGACAGAAAGAAAAGGAGGGAGGCTGAAATCCAATACAGCCTCCCCGGCAAATGGTTATTTAAGTCCACGGAGTCTCCCCTTACTGAGGAAGTACGAAAACGTTCTTTTTTCCTTCAAAACGGAGTTCGATGATTTTGCCATCCGCATCGGAAACAACGCTGTTGTATTGGGCTTTGGCGTCGCGATCTTCCCAACGGCCTTCGGCCTCGGCCACTTGCTTTTTGCCATTGAGAATCGTCAGATGATTGCCATCGATCAAGAACCGGTAATCACCTGCCTTGATCTCCGTCTGGCCTACCTTCACGTCATGGGTGAGTGGAAGATTTGCGGACATCGGCTTGGCGAAAACAGGGACGGCCACGGCTAGAGCGCCTGCGAGCACCAGGTTAGCGAGGAGCGATTGTCTTTTCATGAGAGTTATTTTCCTTTCCACGTTCGAGTCAACCGGAAGCGTGTCGCCGGGAGGGAAGAGTTGACACACTGATAGGAGAGGAGTAGCCTCACGAACGAGGCACCTCTTCTTCCTGGTCAAGAGCCGGAACAACTGAGTGTCATTGACCCCGCGGCTGCCACCGCGGGGTTTTTCGTTCCAAATCTCTGTCCATCCCGCTACAGCCTGAGTACCGGCTGCACTGGTATAGACGAAAAGCACTAGCCATATGTTTCGCGAGTGAACGCACTTTTTTTGTGTCTTTTTTACATGGATTTACTTGGAGGACCATGCAGCCAGACCCTCGGAACTCTTTACTTTGCGTTGTGCATCGCGCCCCTTGTTCATCTATACTCTTTGGCGCGGTCCGGTAGCGGGATGCGAACTCTAGTCCTAAGTGATCTCCATGCCAATTTGACGGCTCTCGAAGCTTCCCTTAAAGCAGCGAAAGGGAAATGGGACAATATGGTCTGCCTCGGAGACGTTGTCGGTTATGGCCCGGATCCGAATGAAGTGACCTCTCAGATTCGAGAGCTTGGCGCCGTCACCATCCGCGGCAATCATGACAAGGCTGTTGCTGAATTAATGGCAACGAACGACTTTAACCCTGTTGCAAAGATGGCCGTGGATTGGACCCGCGCGCAACTCTCCAACGAGAATCTGGACTGGTTGGCGTCTCTACCCCAAGGGCCTCTGGAAGCGCACGGCCTGATTCTGGTTCATGGCGCGGTCCAGGACGAAGATGAATACGTGTTTACTCCTTCCCAAGCGCTCGAAGGGCTCCTGGATTCCGCCTCTCAGGTGACGTTTTATGGACATACCCACCATCAGGGAGGATTCGCGTACCTGGACTCGCAATTGGAGGTGCTGCAACTTCGGCCAAGAAATCATGAATTGCACTCCGCATTGCAAATCGAAAAGGGGAAGCGCTATTTGCTGAATCCCGGTTCGGTGGGGCAACCACGGGATGGTGACCCACGGGCAAGTTTTGCGATCGCGGACTTGGAACACAACGCGATTGAATTTTGGCGCGTAGCTTATGAAATTGGGCAGGTCCAGGCACGGATGCGCTCCGCTCGATTGCCGGAACCGCTGGCCCACCGATTGACCTTGGGCCGTTAGGCACAGACCGGCACCAAGCGAAGCGAGATCATCATGCAGGAAACATTCGAAAATCCAGAAACTCCGGGAAGCAAACAGAAAACGTCTCCCTTCACTATCGCTCTGGGTGCGGTGGTGGCTGTTGCGATTCTGCTGAGCTTGTGGTTTTTGTTCGAGCCCCTGCAGAACCGGAAAACGACTGCTCTGCCCGGAACAGTCGCCTGGAATATGAATCCGCTGGAGCTCGAATATACGAAAAAAATCGAAATTGGCAAAATCGCACTGAGCCGGGCTGAAAACTTTCTGCATCAGGAAGTCACCACGTTGACGGGGGAACTGTACAACGCTGGAACTGAACCCGTTCTCGGACTCGCCCTGACAACGGAGTTCTCGGATGATATGAACCAGATTGTGCTCAGAGAGACGCGAAAGGTTCTGGGAAGTCCGGGAGCGGCGCTGGCGCCTGGTGAACGGCGCGAGTTTGAAATTTCCTTCGATCACGTGCCTAGTTCATGGAACATGCAAGCTCCCGGCGTGCGTGTGTCGCAAGTACAGTTGGCTTCGAAGAGACAATAGACTATTCGCCACATAGTTATCTGAAGATCAGGATATGGATTTTGCCGGAGGGCTGCGAGCCGGCCTGTTGGCGCACCAACGCAACTCACTCGATGCACGTTTGGCGATCGAGATCTACGAGCTGAATTCGAGGCTCGAGAACATTGAGCGGGTAGAGCCATGCAGCGATGGAATCGCAAAAAGTTGGTTGGTTCCGCGCCGGGAGGCCGAATTCTTGATGAACCGCGCAAAGGGCGACTTCGCGCGAATCGTGGCCCTGGCCCCGGAAGCGATTTGCGCCTACCCCGTTCCGCATGAACCCGAGGTGATTTTGCGCTTCCGTGGTCTTTCCCGCGCGGTGGAGGGACGGACAAATCTTTTTTGGGTGCGGCCCGGTCTGGCAAGAGTTGTCTGCGAAGAATGAACGCGAATTGGAAGCAGCTGATCCTGAAGCTTAAGAATTTTCGGAATCCATTGGCGACCAATCTGCGGCGTCCCTTGTATCGAGCGCAAGCGGTACGCTCCATCCAAGCATTGGTGAGGCGGGACGTCAGCCGCGGGGATTTCATGCTGGATCCAGAACTCCTACGTGAACCGGTGATTGCAAAATCCGGCGGACAACACGGAGTTCTCAATCTGCTCGCACTTACAAGGACCAAGCGCCTCGCCATTTTGGAATGGAAGGCGACGGAAGACCCGAGCTACCTCTCTAGGCTGCGGATTACTGGGAACGGATCCGGTGTCACCAAGCCCAAGGCGACCTCGAACGATAGGGCTATTGTTCGCATCTGCAACTCCAAGCCGCTTCGCCAATTGTTTACCTGGTCGCGCCTGCGCTCCGTTTTCACCCGACGACGGAGACCGTCCCGAGCTACGTGTCCCCGGACATTGGGTTATCCGCGCGGGTTTGGCCGAGAGCTGGCGGCGCGGCCTGCGGGTCATGACGCGGCATTGAGAAATGTGACGAAGATCGGCCTTTCCTCGAACGAGGGAAGGGTCTTGCCTTCCGCAGGATTCACTGTAGAATTTTGGTGCTCCTGGAGATCGGCAGGTTCTCGTGAATTTTAATGTAAATGTCCGGCAAGCAGATAGTGTCTCCCTCGTCGACGTGACTGGTCGGCTGACTTCTTTCGAATCAAGGGCGTTCCAGCAGATGATTCAGGGATTGCTTAAGCGCGGGCAGACCAATATCGTTTTGAATCTGACTGGGCTGGAATACCTTGATAGTTCTGGAATCGGCGAGCTTGTTCGAAATTACATGAGCGTCGTCAAAAAAGGCGGCGCTATGAAGGTAGTGGGGCTTGCGCCAAGGGTCGAGGAAATTCTGAAGGTGACCCAGCTTTACCAGGTTTTCCCCGAATTCCCTGACGAGGCTTCCGCTCTGGAAAGCTTTTCCGCGGTTCGAAACACAACTGCTTGATGCCTCGGTTTTTTTTCAACAAGATTGACCAATTCAATTCTTTGGGATTCGCCGCGGCAATCTCGGTGGCTGCGGACGCGCTGCACGTTTACCCCCTAGGGCCCGCTGTACAATCCGGAGTATATTTGCATTCAGAAAGTGAACGTCCTTCCAGGTTTCTGAGGTGATGTCCGTGCATTTACGGGAGTCCGCATGCGCCTGTTCCTAGTTCTCGTACTATGTGCTTCACTTTGTTCAATGCCGACTATTGCCGGGGAGACCATCATGCCGTCTGTCGCCAGTGATAACCGAACGCTGCCATGGATGAAGGCCATCAGCGAAAAACTGCAAAAACAACTAATCGCAAAGTATGGCGAGGACCAGCATGCTCGCGTGGACCGCGGCCTGCTTCAAGTGGCCGATTTCTGGCGAGCAGAAGACGGCGACGCTGCGGTCTTCGAGGAATTTGTCCTTAGCAATTTTGCCGGAGATCAGACCACTCTGAATACCATGTTCAATCGCTTCCAGAATTTACTGGAGCAGCTCAACGGCCACATGCAGGAAATTAACCGCGAATTCCGCCAGCAAGCAGACCTCGATGCCGGACCGGTTCTTCCCTTCGATGACCTGTTTGCCGCATATGATCCTGCTGCCCATGTAGTGGACGATTTCTTCAATGACAAGCTGGCGTTTGTCGTACTCCTGAATTTCCCGCTCACGACGCTCCAGGAACGGCTTGAACAAGGACCAAACTGGAGTCGCCAGCAATGGGCCGAAGTGCGGTTGGCACAGGCTTTCTCCAAACGAATCCCGGCTGCCGTGAATCTGGAAGTAGCGCGTGCAGCCTCGCAAGCGGATTCCTACATCTCGCAATACAACATCTGGATGTTTCACCTGCTCGATCAAAATGGCCAACGGTTTTTTCCGCCGAAGCTGCGGCTGTTGAGTCACTGGAACCTGCGGGACGAAATCAAGGCGGATTATTCGGATGCCCAACACGGGCTGGCAAAGCAACGCGGTATTCAGCAGGTGATGGAGCGTATCATCACGCAGACAATTCCAAATGTAGTGATCAACAATCCCAATGTCGATTGGAATCCGTGGACCAATGAAGTGAAGCCCGCGACAGAAAAAGACAGCGACCTCGCGCCATCCTCACAGGGGAAAATTACAAATACGGCGGAGCCTTCTACCCGCTATGCCATGCTCCTGAAAACTTACCAGGCCGCCCGGAAAGTCGATCCATATTCGCCCACAGCGCCGACTTTGATAGCCAGGCGCTTCGACGAGGATCGCGAAATCCCGGAGCAGCGCGTCCGCGAGATGTTGGAGCAGGTACTGACTTCTCCGATGGTTCCGAAAATCGCCCAATTGATCCAGGCCCGCTTGGGTCGGCCGCTCGAGCCATTTGATATCTGGTACGACGGATTTCGCGCGCGCGGGGCCTATACAGAAGCGCAATTGGACGCCATTGTTTCGAAGAGATACCCCACCGCCGATGCATACAAAAAGGACATTCCTAACATTTTGGTGAAACTCGGCTTCACCCCGGAAAAAGCTCAATATCTGGCGGACAACATCGTCGTGGATCCTGCGCGCGGTTCGGGTCACGCGATGGGTGCAGCCATGCGCGGAGAAAAAGCGCACCTGCGCACGCGCGTGGAAAGTGCCGGGATGAACTACAAGGGGTTCAACATTGCGGTTCACGAAATGGGCCACAATGTGGAACAGACTTTTTCGCTGAATGAGATTGATTACACGCTGCTGGAGGGCGTGCCGAACACTGCCTTTACGGAAGCCCTGGCGATGGTTTTGCAGGGCCACGATCTGGAAGTTTTGGGCTTGGCCGCACCTGACGCGCAGAGCGATGCGCTAAAGACTCTGAACGATTTCTGGAATACCTACGAAATTAGCGGCGTGGCGTTGGTGGATATGGGTGTCTGGCACTGGATGTACGATAACCCGAACGCTACGCCGGCGCAATTGCGGGATGCCACACTGGAAATTGCTAAGAATATCTGGAACAAATTTTACGCGCCGGTATTTGGAAAGAAAGATGTAGTCCTGCTCGCGGTCTATTCGCACATGATCGATTCGTTCATGTATCTACCTGACTACCCCATCGGCCACCTGATTGCCTTTCAGGTAGAAGAGCAAATGAAGAAGTCGGGTGCCATCGGGCCAGAGTTTGAACGCATGGCGAAGATGGGTCACGTCACCCCCGATATGTGGATGATCCATGCGACCGGGAAGCCTGTGGGAGCCGAAGCCCTGTTGGCGGCCACAGAGCAGGCACTCGCGAGAGTGAACACAGCGAAATAGAAGCCGCCCATGACATTGCAAAACAATTGGGCCGAAAAGGAGAGAAGCAGCTAGGGTGTAAACCCTAGCTGCCTCCCGGGGTGTGTCCTCGAAGTGGTTGTTATAAACTTAGATGCACGCCAGCGAAAAAGGTTTCCTAAAAATGAACTTTGCCGGTTTCTCGCTGGATGCAAGACAGAAACAAACTCTTCAAGGGCTCTAAGTTTCAATAAAACAAGTATTTACGCCACCGCTCGTCGCGATGTCCGATCAAACGCATCAACTGCCGCGATGTGTGTAACGTGAAGGGGCGCGGACGACGCGCGAGTTTCAAACCCGCTTCTTCCGGCGTGCGATCACCTTTATCGTTATTGCAGCGATAGCAACAAGCCACCAGGTTTTCCCACGAAGACCGTCCCCCACGGGAGCGCGGAATCACATGATCCAGCGTCAACTCCGAACTTGGAAATATCTTCCCGCAAAACTGGCAGGTATTGCGATCGCGCAGAAGGATATTCTTGCGAGAGAGCGCGCGGCTCTGCTGCGGAATGTGGCGATAGGCCAGCAACCTAATGACCGAGGGAACTTTGTGAGAGTGCGCCGAGGAATGTACTTCCGCGTTATGGAGTTCTTCGGCCTGAGCAACGCCCTTCAAGAGCAGCACCATAGCTCGCCGCACTGCCGTCACATTGATTGGCTCGTAGGTGGCGTTCAGAACCAGCACAGGTTCCTGCATGAGGGAAGCACGCGGTGGAGAGAGCGGAGCTACATGCCGACCGATGTTCCCCGAAGCGTTGGACGCAAGCGTTCCAGCCGCCTCGGGGGAATGTCGCCCCCGGTAGTCTATCGCCTCTGGTCGTCTTGCGCTCATCGCCCGTCCCTCAAGCTACGGGTGTTCGGCGAAGGAGCGAAGCGGACGGCTGGCCTGGGCGATGGTCAGTCCCAGGATCGATTTTCGCGTCTGCTTCGCGGAACGCGCGTGAACACGCATCTAGCGCCGCTCCCGTCGTCATTACATCATCTAGCAGCAATATCCGTAAATTGTCAACCCGACCGCCCCGTCGAAGCGCAAAAGCGCCACGTACAGCTTCCGAGTGCTAGTCGCTTCGGAGGAGATAGTTCGCGGGTCTCGGCTAAGCGGGCACCAGCAGCACCGGTTGGGCAGGCAAATGGAGCTTCTTCGATAACGGGGGTCCAATTAAATCGACTTAGTTGAAGCCGCGCTCACAACTGCGCTGTCGGCCCCTTCGTGAAAACAAAACTGCGCGCAAACTCAAACGGCGAGCCTAGGCTGCTGGCAATCTGCACCGTAGGAAACCTCCTTAAGAAATTTCGGACCGAATGTCCCGAGCAGGCCGCAGATCTCGCAGTATCCCGGAGGGATTTCCTGAAAAGACGCAAGGCAGTTGTCCCCCCCACACACCGGCAGGCGACGAGCATGCGTCGGTAGCTCGTCGCATAGCCCCGTAACCTCCCGCAAAGCACACACTCGTCAGAGCCCCCGACAGATTCTCCAACAAGTGGTTCAGCGTGCTTCGCGGTGAACACCCAGGCATGGTGAGGAACCAAGGCAAAGCCAGCGCCTATTCTACTTCCGTAATCTATCGGATGGATTAACGATCTTCCGGAAGGTGTTAAAGCAGGCCTTGTTCCATCTTCTCCTGACAGGAGATGCAGTGCTTGGCCCACGGCACGGCTTCCAGCCGCTTCTGTTGCATCTCTTCGTGGCAGATGGCGCAATTCCCGTATTCATTCCCTCGGATGCGCTTCAGCGCCTCGTCGATCATATTCAGGATGTTCCGGTCGCTGCTGGTTTGCCCGAACAGGAATTCTTTCGTATAGGAATTGGCGGCCTTGTCGGCGAGGTCCACTGTGGGGTCGTCGTCGGCCTGCCGGCCTTCTTCCTCAGTCCGCGTAATGGTTTTCACCAGTTCATCCCGGCGCGTGAGAAGTTTCTTCTTGTAGTACTCCAATCTCTTCTTTTCCATTTGCATCCTCCCCCAGATGGCTCCAGGGGCCACCTAAAAACTCCGTAGTGTAGACCGACTCTTGAAAAGAGTCAAGGTAACACGGCCAATCACGCCCTCGAGCCTGGCACTTCCTGTGCCCCTGATGCTGAAAATTTCCGTCTACGTTGCTTCGCGCTGGGGTTAAACTTAGCAAGATCCAACCGCCCAAATCACCCTGGCCAGAGAGTTAGAAAGGCGCTGGCTGGAGAGGCAGAGGGGAAGTCTATGAAGACGGCACTGATGGGAGCGATGTTGTTGCTGAGCGGGGCTTGTGGGCTGAGCGCGCAAGACGAGAGTCCGGCGCTGGGGCGGCCAAATGCCGGAGTGAGCCTTAGCGATAGTTCCGCGTCGCAGGTGAGCTTATTCTCGGCGAGCGATGTGGGGAATTTTTCGCTAGCGAATGCTGTGGGAGAAGCAAACCCGACGCCCGCACCGATACCAACACCGATCCCGGCAGCACCGGCAGCGAATCCCAAGTACGTATTTTTTGGTGACAGAGACGATTACCGCTGGCAGTTGGGAGTAGGCGTGGAGTATCTGCGGTTTCAGTCGAGCGCGTTTGACGCGAGCATGGTCGGATTGAATACCACGCTGACGTACTTCACGAACACGTGGTTTGCGCTGGAAGGCGACATAGTGACGGCTTTTGGGCCGACGCTATTCAACTCGAACGATCATGGGAAGTTTTTCGGCGGAGCCGGTGGGATCCGGATCGGCGGAAGGCGAGCGCGTTGGGAGCCCTGGGGTCATGCGCTGGTAGGAGGCAGCCACCTTCAAGTTCAGACCGCCGACGGAGGCCGGAATGCCTTGCTGGCGCAAGCAGGAATTGGAGTGGATTTTCGAGTGCATTCGAGGCTGTCGCTCCGAGGCGAAGGCGACTGGGTGTATACCAGCTACTTCAGCCAGACACAGAACAACTTCCAGGTCGTTGCCGGCGTGGTGTTCCACTTCTGAACGGAGTGGAATACTCAGGGAAACAGGGCCCATGAGGGGTGTGCAGTAACGGGCACTTCTAATGTGACGTACGTCACAATAATTG
This sequence comes from Candidatus Acidiferrales bacterium, assembly GCA_963709675.1. GTDB lineage: Bacteria > Acidobacteriota > Terriglobia > Acidiferrales > UBA7541 > Acidiferrum. The sequence continues at coordinate 842,468 of CAVPWW010000003.1, read as the reverse complement.
CCTCCCGCACGTGAGATATTCCACTTAAGTCTACGGATAGAGGGTTTAGAACGCTCACCGCGAATCTATCCCAACAGAAAGGAGTAGTTCATGTTGAAACAGAGCATGATCCTGCTGGGTACGCTGGTGGTGGCCACGAGCTTGTGCCTGGCTCAGGACAAGACCGATCAGAAACCTACAGTCAAGCAGACGCCGATCAAGCAGACCAGCGCAGCTTCCGGGAAAGATATGTTCACCCAATACTGCGCCCCTTGCCATGGTATAGATGGAAAAGGAAACGGCCCAGCTGCCAGCGCCATGAAGTCGCAACCCACAGATTTGACGCAATTGGCCCGAAAACATGACGGGAATTATCCGGCCAACAGTGTTGCCAGCGTGCTGAAATTCGGGGGCGGCCCCGGGGCACACGGTTCGGCGGAAATGCCGGTGTGGGGTCCGTTGCTTCAGTCACTGGATAAGTTCCATGACACAGTCGTGCAGCAGCGTATCAGCAACATTGTGAGCTACATCGAGACACTTCAGGCGAAGTAGCCATTTCGAATAAAGCCGTACCCGAGGCAGGAAGCAAGAGCTTTCTGCCTCTTTTTTCTCCCGGCTGAACCCAAATTTTTTGATGTCATTCTAGGCCCAGCCATACCTCCTCATCCAATCAAGACTCGCGATTTGTCTCACCCCACCGAGAACAAAACCCCGCACCGAGCGTCCAAGTTCCTACATACTCCGGGGGTGTGCGCACTTGCTTGGCGGGATTGTCAGCGAGAGGCTGCGGCCACACGCCGGTACGGTCGGTATGCCTATCAGACTTCGTAAAAGGAGATCGAAAATGAAGAGAACGATGATGATCGCTCTTGCTCTCGGATGGTTGACCGCGTCTTCGGCAAATGCTGCGGAGAGCAATCCGGCTGTACGGCAATCGCAAGCCTCTGCGTCGGAAGACAAGACCGCGCCGAGTTATGACATGAAGGCGCAAGCATTGGTGGACCTCCAGATTATGCAGAAAAAGTACATGGAGTTGGCAAAATCGATTCCTGCGGAAAAGTATACCTGGCGGCCGGAAGCAGGGGTGCGTTCTGTCAGCGAGTTGTTCTTGCACGTGGCAGCGGCAAACTACAACATTCCAACCATGATGACCGGGACAAGCCCTTCGTCGGAATTTCACAAAGATGGATACGAGAAATCGACGACGGACAAAGAAAAGATTGTCGAGCAACTGAACAAATCCTTTGCGTATGCAATCGCCGCGGTACAGAAGATGTCCAACGCCGATTTTGCCAAAGCAGAGAAGAAGCTGGGTCCTGACGCGAATGATGGCGACGTAATCTATATTCTGGTTACACACAACCATGAGCACCTGGGGCAGTCGATCGCGTATGCGCGGATGAATGGCGTGACGCCGCCGTGGACAGAGGAAGCTCAGAAGAAGGACGCCAAGCCGGCTGCAGATTAGAAAGATGGTGCGCGAAGAGGTCAGAAAACGATCTCGGCACACAGCAAATTAGCCGCGAGGGGCCTGACGGATGCACCTGGCCCCTTCATTTTGCAGCCAGGACGGGCCGCATTGCGAACCCCGCACCTCTCTTTTTGCCTGCTGTCGCATGGCAGTGCGAATCGTCTATGCGCAGATTCGGAAAATGGAGTGAGAAGCGATAAGCCAGGAAACTCAGAAACAGCCATTTTTGCGGATTTTCACAACTTCCACAGGGTGTGGAAAGCTCGGAAAAAAAGTTTTGGGGAGCACTTGACATATTTCCCGGCTATAGTAAAATTACAAATGGTTCGGGGCTTCCTCAAAAGTGTCGGACCGTGCAGGGGATTCACAGTCGGGTCTGAAGTAATCCAAGGAACAGATCCTATAGTGAGGCGCCTAATTCGCACAGGGTAGAACAGTCGAGCATCGCGCGGAATCACTCTTCAAGAGTGATTGTGCCCGGCGCTCGGCGCCGGGTTTCGTATTTTATGGGCACTTTTTGGCGGTTGTAAGCTAAAAGGGGCTCAGGTCCTCCGCAAGGAGGATGCTCGAGCGGAAGCTGGAGCCCCTGAAGGACTCAGGGACAACGATCTTTGACAACAGTAAGGCTGGCAACTTCATGCCGATAACCTCGGACCGATTACGGTCTGTTCGGGGAGTCATGGCATGATTTATTACAAGTTCTGCTCGAGTATGTTGAGCAGTACTGTGGATTTACAAGGCGAACTCAGTCAAGCACTTGGCAATTGCAGGGTCGACAGTCCCGGCGCCGAGCAATCGGACCACGGAATAATGGATCTGCAAGAAACGAGGCGAACGAACCGGTGGAAAGCCGCAGTTTAGCCACTGTGGCGAGTTTCGATGCGCGCAAGCGTCTCGAAGCACCCTGGGAAACGACGTATTGAGTGAGTTTTATGATTAAGCTACTAAGAGCGTACGGTGGATGCCTTGGCGCTAGAAGGCGATGAAGGACGTGGCAAGCTGCGAAAAGCCTCGGGGAGCCGCAAGCAGGCTTTGATCCGGGGATGTCCGAATGGGGAAACCCAGCGGGATGAACTCCCGTTACAGCCGGCTGAATACATAGGCCGGTATGAGCTAACTCAGGGAAGTGAACCATCTCAGTACCTGAAGGAAAATAAATCACAGAGATTCCGAAAGTAGCGGCGAGCGAAATCGGAAAAGCCCAAACCCATGTGTTTACACTTGGGGGTTGTAGGACCGCATAAGTAGAGTTACCAATCTGGACACTACGCGAACCCGAAGGAAAGCGGGACCATAGAGTGTGACAGTCACGTAGCGGAAAGTGGACCAGACTCGAAGCGGCATCCTGAGTACCACGAGACACGAGAAATCTCGTGGGAAACTGGGGAGACCACTCTCCAAGGCTAAATACTCTCTAGCGACCGATAGTGAACCAGTACCGTGAGGGAAAGGCGAAAAGCACCCCTGCGAGGGGAGTGAAATAGAACCTGAAACCGTATGCTTACAAGCAGTCGGAGGGCCATGCATAGACTTCGGTCTATGAAAGCCTGACGGCGTGCCTCTTGCTTAATGAGCCGGCTAGTTATTCTTACGTGCAAGGTTAAGCGCAAGCGAGCCGTAGCGAAAGCGAGTCCGAATAGGGCGACAAGTACGTAGGAATAGACGCGAAGCGGGATGATCTACCCTTGGCCAGGTTGAAGGTCGCTTAACCGCGACTGGAGGACCGAACAGGTGTGAGTTGAAAATCGCTCTGATGAGCTGAGGGTAGGGGTGAAAGGCTAATCAAATTCCGTGATAGCTCGTTCTCCCCGAAATGTCTTTAGGGACAGCCTTGCATGAATTGCCACGGTGGTAGAGCACTGAATGGACTAGGGACCAACTCAGGTTACCGAATCCAATCAAACTTCGAATGCCGTGGACAACTATGCGGGAGTGAGACTACGAGGGATAAGCTTCGTGGTCAAAAGGGAAACAGCCCAGATCGCCAGCTAAGGTCCCTAACTATGTGCTAAGTGGGAAAGGAAGTGTATTCGCTCGGACAGCCAGGAGGTTGGCTTAGAAGCAGCCATCCTTTAAAGAAAGCGTAACAGCTCACTGGTCAAGCGGATATGCACCAACAATCCAACGGGGCTCAAGCACATGACCGAAGCTGCGAAATTATACGTAAGTATATTTGGTAGGGGAGCATTGCGTGGGGTGTAAAGGTAGACCGAGAGGACTACTGAATGCCACACAAGAGACCCTGCCGGCATAAGTAGCGATAAACACGATGAGAACTCGTGTCGCCGAAAGTCTAAGGTTTCCTGAGGAAGGTTAATCCGCTCAGGGTTAGGCGGGTCCTAAGGTGAGGCCGAAAGGCGTAACTGATGGACAACAGGTCAACATTCCTGTCCCGCCTGGTGACGTTTGACGATGGGGTGACGCAGAAGGATAAGGGAGCCACCTGATGGATGGTGGTTGCTCAGCGCAAGCCGGTTCCCACTGGCAAATCCGTGGGGGCATTAACGGTGAGGCTGGGGACGAGACCGTTAGGTCGCAAAGTCTCTGATTTCACGCTGCCAGGAAAACCCTCTAAGGAGTCATCCAGGTGCCCGTACCACAAACCGACACAGGTAGACGAGGTGAATATCCACAGGCGCTCGAGAGAACGCTTGCTCAGGAACTAGGCACATTAGTCCCGTAACTTCGGGAGAAGGGACGCCGCTGTAGGGTTTATAGCCCGAAGCGGTCGCAGTGAATCGCGCTCTGCAACTGTTTAACAAAAACACAGCTCTCTGCAAAGTCGAATACGACGTATAGGGGGTGACACCTGCCCGGTGCCGGAAGGTTAAAGCAAGGGCTCAGCCGCAAGGCGAAGGCCTGAACTGAAGCCCCGGTGAACGGCGGCCGTAACTATAACGGTCCTAAGGTAGCGAAATTCCTTGTCGGGTAAGTTCCGACCTGCACGAATGGTGGAATGATAGAGCGACTGTCTTGGCAAGCGGCTCGGCGAATTTGTGGTTCCGGTGAAGACGCCGGATGCCCGCATCTAGACGGAAAGACCCCGTGCACCTTAACTGCACTCTGGTCATGAGTAACGGTCCGATCTGCGTAGCATAGGTAGGAGCCTGTGAACTTCTGGTTTCGGCTGGGAGGGAGGCATCAGTGAAATACTACCCTGATTGAACTGTCGCTCTAACCTACCACCCGTGACGGGTGGGGAGACACGGCCAGACGGGTAGTTTGACTGGGGCGGTCGCCTCCTAAACTGTAACGGAGGCGCTCAAAGATCGGCTCAGGTGGATTGGAAACCCACTGTGGAGTGCAAGAGCATAAGCCGGTTTGACTGTGAGACCTACAAGTCGAGCAGGAACGAAAGTTGGATCTAGTGATCCGGTGGTCCCGCGTGGAAGGGCCATCGCTCAACGGATAAAAGGTACGCCGGGGATAACAGGCTGATCTAAGCCAAGAGTTCACATCGACGCTTAGGTTTGGCACCTCGATGTCGGCTCATCGCATCCTGGGGCTGTAGAAGGTCCCAAGGGTTAGGCTGTTCGCCTATTAAAGCGGTACGTGAGCTGGGTTCAGAACGTCGCGAGACAGTTCGGTCCCTATCTGGTGTGGGCGCAGGAAACTTGAAGGGAGTTGTCCCTAGTACGAGAGGACCGGGATGAACAGACCCCTTGTGTACGAGCTGTCACGCCAGTGGCACCGCTCGGTAGCGAAGTCTGGAAGAGATAATTGCTGAATGCATCTAAGCAAGAAGCTCGCCCTAAGATAAGGTTTCCCAAGGCATCAATGCCTAAGAAGGACAGTCGAAGACTACGACTTTGATAGGCTGGAGGTGTAAGCGTAGCAATACGTTCAGCTGACCAGTACTAATCGTCCGTTCGGCTTAATCATAAAACTTACTCAAGCCGTCGTTGAGTAGGGTTCACAAGCAATCCTTGTGAGTTCACAGTATGTTCGGCAGCGGGCCGAACTTGTATACGCCAGCCTCTGTTGTCAAACTCATTTCGCCTTCGTGCGATCTGGGTTTACGAGTTTCCGGTGGTCATACCGCGAGGGTCACACCCGTTCCCATCCCGAACACGGAAGTTAAGCCTCGCTGGGCCGATGATACTGCACGGGTAACTGTGTGGGAACGTAGGTCGCCGCCGGGATAAATTGCAAAGGCCCCCTTCTTCGGATCGGGGCCTTTTTGTTTGTTCTTCCATCTCTCGACAGGGGGAGAATGCCTGTCACAGCGCTTTCGATTGGTTTATCATAGCTAGCAGTCGTCCCATGGTTCGAAACCGCGTTCTCCTCTAGGGACGGCGAGTCACGGTCAGTTTGGGGGCAGTCTGTCTCGAGGTAAGGTGTTTCTAGGCCCAACACGCTTAGTCTATAACGCGGCGTCTCGTTGGCTTTGCATGGCGACTCTGGGGGAAACGTAGCTGTGTGTGGCATTTCAGGCTATACCCACCGTGGCCGCGCCGTTCCACCTTCCGTTATCAAGGAAGCTACTGATTGTCTGATTCATCGAGGCCCGGATCAGCAGGGCACCTATGAAACGGACAACGTCTCTCTCGGCGCCGTGCGGTTAAAGATTATCGATCTGGAAGCGGGCGCCCAACCATTTTTCAGTGATGACCGCAAGACAGTTCTCGTCTTCAACGGTGAAATTTACAATTACCGGGAATTACGAAAAGAGCTGGAAGGTTTGGGCCACTCGTTTTCGACTCATAGTGACACAGAGGTTCTCCTGAGGGCCTTCCTACAGTGGGACACGGAGTGCTTCCCGCGCCTCCGTGGAATGTTCGCGGCGGCATTCTGGAAGGAAGATGAACGAAGGCTGGTTCTTGTTCGCGACCGTGTAGGGATTAAGCCTCTGTACGTCTGCCGGTCGGGCGACGACATCTATTTCGGCTCGGAACTGAAAGCCATCCTGATTCATCCCGAAATTCCACGGTTGCTGGACCACACCGCTCTTCACTACTACCTGGCCCTCAACTATGTGCCCGGTCCCTTCACTCTGATTCAGGGAATCGCAAAATTGCGGCCCGGCTGCTTTCTCGAATGGCGCGACGGCCGAGTGCACGAGCAGTTGTTTTGGAAGCTGCCGCACACGCAGAACGAGAATTGGACCCTACCAGACGCAGAATTGGCCCTCGACGGCCTTTTAAAACAATCCGTCAGGGAGCACCTTCTGTCGGACGTGCCTGTGGGCATCTGGCTCAGCGGCGGAATCGACTCCTCCGCCCTTTTGCATTACGCCTCCGAGGAAAGTTCGCAACGCGTTAAGACGTTTTCCGTCACATTCCAGGGGCGCAGCTTCGACGAGACTCCTTACATTCGCCAGCTGGTAAAACAGTACCAAACAGAACACTACGAACTGGACTTGAACCCGACGCTTGATCTTCCTTCAGCAATTGAAGAGTTGGCCTACTACTCCGACGAACCTTTCGCGGACGCGGGTGCTGTCCCCATTTGGTATTTGTCCAAACTGAGCCGTCAGCATGCCACGGTTGCCTTGAGCGGTGAAGGAGCCGACGAGTTGTTCGGAGGCTACGTCACCTATCAGGCCGATCATCTCGCGGGCTACGCCAGGATGCTGCCGAAATTGGTCCGCCGTTCGTTCTTGAGCGCATTGAAATACTGGCCGGTGTCCGACGAGAAAATCAGTTTCGAATACAAATTGAAGCGGTTTCTTGAAGGAACATTGCTATCGTCGGACGAAGCTCACACTTACTGGAACGGCTCTTTTTCCACGGCTCAGCAAGAACACTTGTTGCGGCGCAGCAATCAAGTGCGCGTGCAAGATTTATTCGATGCGGACTTTCCTCGGGCGCGTCGCGTCGGCAATCTCAATCGATTCTTAGCGTTCGATCAGAAGTACTACCTGACCGACGATTTGTTGCAGAAAGTGGACCGCATGAGTATGGCCCACTCCCTGGAAGTCCGCCCGCCCTATCTCGACCATCGCATTATCGAGTTTGCCTCCACCCTCCCGAACCAATTCAAGGTGAACGGGCGCACTCTTAAAGTCATACTGAAGAAATTGATGAAGTCGAAATTGCCGACCAGTGTGGTCCGCCGCCCCAAGACTGGATTGGACATTCCGACACACGCTTGGCTCCGCGGTCCCCTTCGTGCGTTCCTCGAAGACACGCTGAGCCCGGATGCGGTCAGGCAGACTGGGCTATTTCCTCCGGAGGCGATCGAAAAGGTAGTGCGTGACCACATGGAACGTCGCGCCAATCTGGGCTACCACTTGTGGGGCCTGATGATTTTATTCTTATGGATGAAGCATTGGAACATTCAAACCTCAAGCGAATTGAGTCTGCCTCTGCGGGCGCAGGAAAGCGTCTCGAGTCAAGCGCTGTCCTGATTCTTATCGCCGCTGCCGTTTTTTTCGGCTGCATCATTTCTCCGCCATCCTTGATGGACGATGTGGATGCCGTCCAGGCGCAAATTGCCAGGAATATGCTGACGAGCGGCGACTGGGTGATCGCCCGTCTGGATGGCGTTCCCTACCTTGAAAAATCCCCACTCATCTATTGGATGATGGCGATTTCGTATCGCGTTTTCGGAGTGCACGATTGGGCCGCGCGAATTCCTGTTGCCTTGGCCGCCATTCTCCTTGCCTGGGTCACCTACCGTTACGGCCGCTGGGCATTTGAACGCCGTGCGGGCTACTACGCAGGTGTCGCTCTGGCAACCTGCGTCGGTCTGTTTTTGTTCACGCGAATCCTAATCCCGGATGTGGTGCTCACCCTTTCCACCTGCCTCGCGTATTGGGCCTTTCAACGCGTAACAGATTCGCAGGAAATTCATACAAGACGCTGGGCCGCTATCCTTGCGGCCAGCCTCGGCGTGGGCGTCATGCTCAAGGGCTTAATCGCTCTGGTCGTATGCGGAGGAGGCATTTTTGTGTATCTCCTCCTGACCAAGCAACTCTTCTCCCGTGAAACGTGGAAAAGACTGCAGGTTGTTTCTGGCGCCGTGATTTTCCTGGTGATTGCCGCTCCTTGGCACATTCTGGCCACTCTGCGCATGCCACCCTATCTCAATTTCACCATGCATAGCGCGCCGGGCGAATACCACGGATTCTTCTGGTTTTACTTCATGAACGAACATGTCTTGCGCTTTCTTAATCTTCGCTACCCCCGCGATTACAATACCGTTCCCCGGCTGGCGTTCTGGGGCCTGCATCTGGTGTGGCTCTTCCCCTGGAGCGTTTATTTCCCGGCGGTCCTGCGGCAGAACTTCAGGCCCGTCGATCGCGCCGGCAGAACGCGGCTTTTGGCACTCTGTTGGGCGGGATTCTTGCTGGTGTTTTTCACCTTTTCGACCACGCAAGAGTACTACTCCATGCCAATCTACCCGGCCTTGGCACTTATGCTCGGCAGTGCCATGGCAACGGAAGATTCCTGGACTCGCTGGGGAACGCGCGCACTCGGCTTCATTACCGCGATTTGTGCACTGGCCATCGCGATTCTGCTCTACCTGGTGCGCGGAATTCCTACACCCGGCGATATTTCGAATGCGCTAGAACAACACCCAGGTACCTACACGCTCTCCATGAGCCACATGGGCGATTTGACGATTCAATCTTTCGCCTATTTGCGAACCCCGCTCCGGCTCGCGGGAGCCGCTTTTCTATTCGGAACTCTCGCTTGTTGGATCTTGGGTGGCCGTCGCGCGTATCTGGCCATCGCTCTGATGATGGTGCTGTTCATTCATGCCAGCCGCGTCGCGCTTGTGATTTTTGACCCTTATCTGTGCTCGCGTCCGCTCGCTGCGGCACTGGAACGTGCGCCAAAGGGTGAACTGATCATCAGCGGTCCCTATTACGAATTCTCCTCGGTGTTTTTCTACACAGATAGAGACGCGCTGTTGTGGAATGGGCGCAGGAACAACCTGGAGTATGGTTCTTATGCGCCGGGCAGTCCTTCCGTCTTCATCGATGACCGCGAATTCCTATCGCGATGGAACTCCCATGACAGATATTATGTGCTTACCACCGAAAGCGGCGGCAGACACCTGCAGGAGACAGCACCAAGCGATCGGCTGTTTCTGGTGGCCGAAAGTGGTACCAAATCGCTGTACTCGAATCAACCTACGAATTAGTCGTTGGCCGCGCTTTGCAGCGCATGTGCTGCCTGCCGGATAACCGGCGGCAAGTTGTGAAACTGTTCGGCCTCGGTCGAGCCCGCCAGCGCCGTCGTTGAGGCGGTGCCGCTGGTAATCACGTTCTGCACTTCGTCGAAATAGCCGGTGCCCACGAAGCGCTGGTGCTTCACCGCCCCGTAGTTATCCTTGCTCTCGCTTTCGAACTCGGCTTCCTGCAATTGCGAATACGCCGACATGCCCTGCTGTTTGTACTCGCGCGCCAGCTCAAACATGGCGTGATTCAGGGCATGGAATCCGGCCAGAGTGATGAACTGAAATTTATATCCGAGGCCGCCCAGTTCGCTCTGGAATCGCGCGATCTCTTCCTCACTTAGATGCTTACGCCAGTTGAACGAAGGGGAACAGTTGTAGGCCAGGAGTTTGCCCGGATATTCGGCACGAATCGCTTCGGCAAAAATGCGCGCATCCTCAAGATTGGGCTTGGAGGTTTCCCACCAGATTAAATCTGCATAGGGAGCATACGACAGACCGCGAGCGATGGCCGCGTGCAGCCCGCCCTTTACTTCGAAAAAGCCTTCTGAAGTTCGCTTGCCGGTGCAGAATTTCCGATCGCGCGCGTCTATATCCGTAGTCAGCAGGTTTGCGCTATCGGCGTCCGTGCGCGCCATGATCAGCGTCGGCACTCCCATCACATCGGCCGCCAACCGCGCGGCAACCAGCTTCTGAATGGCCTCCGTAGTGGAAACGAGCACCTTTCCGCCAAGGTGCCCACACTTCTTTGCCGAGGAGAGCTGATCTTCGAAGTGCACGCAAGCTGCGCCGGCCTCGATCATCGCCTTCATCAATTCAAAGGCATTCAGATTTCCACCGAACCCTGCCTCCGCGTCGGCGACCATGGGCGCGAGCCAGTATTTGCCGTTCTTTCCCTCGGCGTGATGAATCTGATCGGCCCGCAGCAAACCCTGGTTAATGCGTCGCACCAGGTTTGGGACGCTGTCGGCCGGATACAGGCTCTGGTCCGGGTACATCTGGCCAGAAAGATTGGCATCGGCAGCGACTTGCCAACCACTGACATAGATGGCCTGGAGACCCGCGGCGACCTGCTGGATGGCCTGATTCCCAGTCATAGCGCCGAGAGACGTCACATAGGGTTCGTTATGCAGCAGGCTCCAAAGGCGCTCCGCACCCAAATGCGCGAGAGTATGTTCGACCTGCACGCTGCCGCGAAGGCGTTCGACGTCTTCGGCACGGTAGGGCCGCTTAATGCCAATCCAGCGCGGATCCGACTGCCACCGGCGCTCCAACCCGTGAGCGACAGGGTTTCTCGTCAAGGTCATGCGTCTCTCTCCTTCTGGGCAGGGCCGCTTGTGAGCGACCAGGGACCCCGCAGCGTGCTTCAGAGCAGTGCGAGTGTGGAGAAAATAGAGTGGTCAGTCAAACGGATTGTGGTTATCATGGTGATAGATAATTGTTATCGGAACGTTTAATCCGCAGGGCAGAGACGAAGGAAAGGGTGAGACCCCGGTGGAGATTGTACAACTTGAGACATTTCTTGCGGTTGCGACCTACGGCGGCTTCCATCGGGCTGCTGCCGCCTTACGCGTCAGCCAGCCTGCCGTGAGTGCGCGCATCCGTGCCCTGGAGGATTCGCTCGATGCGCGGCTGTTCGAACGCGGGCCCGGGGGATTTTCGCTCTCGCCCGCGGGAAAGGCCCTTCGCTCCCATGCCGAACAGTTGCTTCGCGGAGTCGCCGAAGCCCGGCAGGCCGTGCATGAATTAAGACCTGCCTCCACGGGCGCACTGCCGATAGCCGCCTCGCTTTCCATTTGCACCTATTTGCTGCCCGAAGTTCTAAAAAAATACCAGTTGGATCATGCGGATGTGGTGGTCAGTGTCCGTAGCGGCAATTCCGCCCAGGTGTTGAAAATGGTTCTGGATGGAGAGGTCGACTTCGGGATTGCCCGTTCCTTGCACCATCCGGAAGTGGAAACCATCAGCTTGCGCGACGATCCACTGATGCTTGTGGGACATCCGCGACACCCGGCAACGGCAAAACGCAAGGTGAGCCTCGAGGAACTTGAGTCGCTGCCGTTAATCGCATACGATCGCGGCTCCAGCGATTGGACGCTGATGAATGGACTTTTTCGCCGGGCCGGATTGTTGCCAAACATCGTCCTCGAAGTCGAAACGATTGAGGCGTGTCTAAGGATGGTCCTGAGGAAATTGGGACTTGCGTTTCTGCCGCAACTTGCTGTCCATGAGGAACTGCGAAGGAAAAAATTGGTGATGCTGGAACTGACAGATGCGGAATCTCTGCGCCGGAGCCTGGACGTGATCGTGCCCCGGCGTCGGCCGCTGTCAAAAAGCGCGCAGGGTCTGCTTGAGCGCCTTCGGGAGGCCACGCGAGGAGCTTCCGAAAAAAAGTCACAAGCCAAACGATAGCTTTCAGCGGAGACCCGCAAGCCGCTAGCTTCGCTGCCAAGTCCCTCGTACAATGAGTCATCAGATGAGAAAAAATATGGCTCAAAGGAAAGGCACGGTGCTGATCACCGGCGGAACGGACGGCCTTGGCAAGGCTGCCTCGCTGCTCCTCGCGCGCCGCGGCTATGCGGTTTTTGCTGCCGGCCGGTCTTCCTCGAAGCGCGAAGATCTCGAACGCCTTGCCCAAGAGGAACGCCTCCCCATTCATCCGCTGGAAATGGATGTCTCCGATAACGCCTCCGTGCAGATCGCTGTCGAGCTCGTTCTGGAAAAGGGCGGGGGAATCGATGTACTGATCAACAACGCCGGTGTCGGATATATGGCCACTGTCGAAGAATTGCGCATGGCAGACTTCCACCGCCAGTTCGAAACCAATCTTTTTGGCGTCGTCCGCGTCACCCAGGCCATTCTGCCGCATATGCGCCAACGCCGTCATGGCCGCATCTTGATGATGAGCAGCGTCGCAGGACTGGTTTCGCCACCGACATACGGCGCCTACAGCAGCAGCAAGCACGCGCTCGAAGGTCTTTCGAACGCTCTTCGCCTTGAATTGTATCCTTTCGGTATTGCTGTCATTCTGATTGAGCCCGGTTACATTACCACTCATTTTCAGCAGACCGCGAAGGAGCTGGCCCAACCTTATGCCGAGGGTGCCAGCGCCAGTCCCTACGCCAAAATTTACTCTGGGGCTTGGGCGGGGTCGAATCAGGGCCGGGGAAAATCGAAGACCACGCCGGAAGACTGCGCGCGGGTCATCTTGAGGGCCATGGAGGCATCGCACCCCAGGGCTCGCTACCCGGTCACTTCGCTGGCGAAATGGCTTTCCTTCGGAAAGCGCATTTTGCCTGACGCGCTACTCGATTCCGTCATGCGAAAGCGTTTCGGCGTTACCCGCGAAGGCTGATGCAACTCGTTGTTCCTATCGCCCCCCGGAGAGCTAGCTCGCAGCTCTTGCGCACTGCATCATGGATTGCACCAAGCGAACAATTCCAGAGGATTTGACGCATCCGGGCGGTGCGTTTACGCTGAAATCGGTGCAGGAGAAGCGAATGAAGCGAATGGTTTGTTGGATTCTGCTGCTGGGTTTTGGGCAGGCAGCTTCAAGCACATGGGCGGCGCAAGATCGCCAGCAGACGAACCAGGAAGCCCGCGCCGTCTTCAAGCAATTGATCGAAATCAACACGACTGAGTCCGCAGGCAGTGTCACCAAGGCTGCTGAGGCCATGGCCAAGCGTTTGCGCGACGCTGGTTTCCCGGAGAAGGACGTGCTTGTCGCCGGTCCGGAGGAACGCAAGAAGAACTTGGTCGTTCGGCTGCGAGGTACTGGCCAAAAACCCCCCATTCTCTTGATCGGTCATCTGGACGTGGTCGAAGCCCGCCGTGAAGATTGGAGTATGGACCCGTTCGAGTTTATCGAGCAGGGCGGCAATTTCTATGGCCGGGGCACCCGCGACATGAAGGCCGGCGATGCCATTCTGGTCATGAGTTTCTTGCGGCTGAAACGCGAAGGCTACCAACCGGACCGCGACTTGATCGTCGCCCTCACCGCGGATGAAGAGTCTGGCGACTCCAATGGCGTCGACTGGTTGATCAAGCAGCATAAGGACTGGATTGACGCGGAATATTGCATAAATCTTGATGGCGGCGAATTTGAGCGACTCAGAGGGGAACGCGTCCTCGCCGGGTTGCAGGCCAGCGAAAAGGTCTATGCCGACTACCAGTTCGAAACCACGAACCCCGGAGGCCATAGCTCCATCCCGGGACCCAATAACGCCATTTACGAATTAGCGGCGGCTTTAAGCAAGCTCGAGAAATATTCGTTCCCGGTGAAGATCAATGAGGTCACGCGAGGCTACTTTTCCCAATCCTCTGGTTTCACCGCAGGTCCACTCGCCGCCGATCTCCGGGGAGCTGCGCAGGAGCCGCCAAATCCAACTGCGCTGCAGCACCTGACCGCCATCCCTTATTACAATGCGCTGTTGCGTACCACCTGCGTTGCCACCATGCTCACTGCAGGCCACGCACCGAACGCCCTGCCTCAATCCGCTCGCGCCACCGTGAACTGCAGGATTTTTCCCGGCGAAGATCCTGAGCAGGTGCGCAAGACGTTGGAACGCGTGGTGGCAGATCCCAACGTCAAAGTGACCGTGATTCCGGAGAAGACGGCAGATGGGAAGTTGATTCCGATCGTAGCCGTGCCCCCGTCAGCGCTCCTGCCGGAATTGACCAACGCCCTCGAACGCGCTCTTGCCACCATGTGGTCCGGCATGCAAGTGGTGCCAACCATGTCCACCGGGGCAACGGATGGCAAATATCTTCGGATTGCCGGCATTCCTACGTTCGGAATTGCCTGCATGTTTTTCGATATGGAGGATGACCGCTCTCACGGCAGAGACGAGCGGGTGGGCGTACAGGACTATTACGATGGTGTGGAATTTGGCTACCGATTCATGAAGTCACTCTCCTCGAAGTAGTCCGTCCTAAAGACGCGGATTCCGCTTCGAGGCCATCCCTAAAAAGCAAAAGCCCCCAAATTTCGGGGGCCTTTGCGGGTGAAAGAAAAGTTGAGCCTCAGGGCTTTGACGGATCTGGCGCTTCTCCCGGCTTGACGTCCTGAGGGGCAGAAGTGCTGGCCGCCACCGGCTTCGTGGCATCGGCCCCGTAGCGCGTCAGATAAGGCATAAACGGCGTCACTTCGAAGGGCATCTTTTCGCGTTCCGCCACGGTACCCACCGGCTTGCTCTTGATCAATTCCAGCTTGTCGTTCCACGGATCAATCTTCACGCGGCCCCCTAGAGGCAATGCCGCTATCTTCTGTGGATTCTGCTTGGGGTCGACTGCCATGGTGGACTTCAGATCGTTGATCTGAGGAACCCGGTTCCCCAGGTGGCCGCTGATCAGGTTCGGAATTTCCTTCTGCCGGCTCTCCAGTGCTTGCAGGAAGAGCCCCGCGTTGCCCAATTGGTTCTTGTAGGGAGAATTGTTCAGAATCTGAATTGCCTTGGCGTTGGCGGCGGCTTCCTCATCAGGAGTGCGCGCAAATCCAAAGTGCCGGAACGTTTCCTTGTCCTCCACCAGCAACTGATCGAAGAACGCATACTGCGAATCCAGTCGATGCCCCAGAACCACGTGGCTCAGTTCGTGAGCGAGAATCGTGGCCAGGCTGGCCTCATCCGGCAGCACGTCGACCAGCCCGCGGCTCAGAACGATGGTATGCCCCAGCGTAAACGACTCCAGCGTGGAGACCATCAGAACGCGGCAGCGTACTTCGGGATCGAGGTCGATATTGTTGGTCACTTCCAGGTTGTTGACTACCGTGTCCAATACCTTATCTACTTCCCCCTTCGGCGCCATCAACCCGATCCGTTCGAAACGATCGATGATGTTGTCCTCGGCCTGCCGGTCCCACGAACGCTGCGCCTGAATCGGCGAAAGATCATTGGATGTCTTGGTGTCGTCGCTGACAGGAGTCTCTACTAGAATCTTGCTCAACTCTTCTTCCTTGGAAGAGCTGCCTACGTTGTAGCCCCACAGCCGCGTCTGCGCTTTGAAGTCCAACTTCTTGCTGAGCGCATAGTGCAATTCCTTCTCTTCGCTGTAGACAAAGGTGGGCAGCCAGAGACCCGGCTGCACGTTCGTGCGCCAACTGTCAAAGTGAAAATACCAACTGGAGTGGCCATTGCCGCTGTATGCCCCATTGAACCTTACGATATGAAAGTCCTGATCCTCCACCCAGATGCGGCCCAGAAAACGCCCGCGGTTGTTCTTTTCCGCCGGCGTCACATCAAACACCAGGCAGCGCACTTCGCCGAGAAATTCCCGGCGCACGTAGTCAAACTTGTAGTGCTGCTTGTCAAAGCCGTTGGTGTCAATGAAGATCATCTGCAGGAAACCATCGGGCAGGTACTGCATCGCAAAGCTGAAAAAATTACCGATGGACCCCACGACTTTCTTCCCTTTACTCGAAGTGTCGGTCAGCGGCACCAGGCTGACACCCTTCTGGAAGTCAGCGCGACCCAGAAAATATTTGTCGCCTGCGGGCACTTCTCCCAGATCTTTGTCCGCCTTGAGATTTTGAATATACGTCTCGACCAGCGGCGAGTAATTGCGCATCTGGCCGTACAGGCGTTGCTCGTTGCTGATGACACGATCGAGCGCCTGATCCATCGTCCGCGGCTGGTCCGCCGCAGGCGCCGGTGGGGTGTTGGCCATCAACGGCACGCTGGCGCATGCTCCGAGGAGCAGCACTAGGATATTTTTCGACAGCATTCGCATGATCATTTCTCCTCAGTAGGCCAGTCGGAATTCGATTCGGATTACGGCCGGGTAATCCACCGGTTCGCCCTGGCGTTTTGCCGGCTTGAACTTGATTTGTTGTGCGGCACGGATCGCGGCTTCGTCGAGGCCGTGGCCCAACCCGCTTACGACTCGATTCATTTGCACAGTCCCGTTTGCGAGGAACACCACATCCAGCCGCACATCACCTTCAATCTTCATGCTGCGGCCTTCGGCGGTGTATTCCGGTTGCGGCTTGTCCAAAATTTCTGGCTGTGTGTCGACCGGCCCGGCCGAAGCAGCTTTCTTTTTCGGAGCATCGGTCGAAGTATCCACGGCGCCAAAGCCTCCAGCAACCACCGTGCCCTTCTTTGCGCTTCCGGTTGGCGGAGTCGCCGTTCCATTACCAAACCCCGTGCTCGCTACGGTTCCGCGGATTCCGTTTTTGCCGCCGGTCCCGTTGCCATAACCCTCACCGCCAGGCAGTGCGGGCGAACCCAGACGATTCACATTGGTCGCGTGATTCGGATCTCCCTTTCCGGGGATGCCATTCGGGTCGCCAAAGCCGCCGGTTTGCACCTTTTCCACCGGAGCATTTACGGTCGCAGGGGCCGCGCTTCCTGTTAAGTTCCCCACCTTGACGTCGTCCTTCGGACGCTTCGGCCCGTTTTCCTTGGCGTCGATTTTGACGTCCTCGAAAGCCGGTTTCACATCCGGAGCCTTGACCTCTAACTTTTCGATCTTGGGTTGAACAGTCTTCGGCGCGGCCAGATTGGCAAAAATGTGCGGTTGCTGCGGATTCAACTTTGGCGGATCAACCGGCACCTCAGGTTTTGCTTCGAGCTTCGGTGCCGGTGTTTTCACCTTCGGCGGAGGGGGCGGCGGCGGGGCCACTGGAATCTCCGTCATTGGCTGGGCGATAGGTGTGCTCGTGTAGAAGTGAATCGCGGTCTTCATTCCTTCCGGATAGAGCAGGGGAACCAGGAGGAAAAAGACCAACACGGACAACTGAAGAACGGCGCTGGCGCCTACCCGGCCCCAGTTCGGCTTGTGTTCCGGCAGCAAGGCCAGGCGGGCAGGGATGGGTTTATTCCCGATCTGCTGCTTCCATGCTTCGGTGCTTGCAGTGCGGCCCCGACTGGCGTTGAATCCAACGCCAAGTGACGTTCGACGTGGTGCATCAGCGATCATTGTGGTCATCCGCTTGCCGCCTCTTGCGAAAGTTTCCCCCGGAAACCTGATTCTGAGGAATCAGGTTGCTCCTGCATCGGAAGGTTCTCGGTGCCAGTACGAGCGTACTGACTACCGCGAGACCACCGAATAGGACTTTCGTACTAAAGACGCTTACTCGCTAATGACAATTATGCGAGTGCTTTCTCGAGGACGAAACGGTACCGGGATAAACCCGCCGAGGCGAATTTCGTTGCGGGACGGGGAACGCAACACCCACTAGGATACCCCAACTCCAGAGGGATAGACTCGCAGATTTATGCACCGGTTCCTCCAGGGGGGGTGTGTGCTTTGATGCATAAGTTGCCCAAGACGTTGGTTGCGTCCAAGGCCCCGCAAGATATAGAAATAAGGGAGTTAAGATTGGTCTAAGGAAATCCTGTGCCGCCTGATCCGGCCCCTAAACCCCGCCCTGACCCTGTGGCGCTGCTGCATACACTGGACCCATGCCTGACATCTCTATACGCTGCCTCCCCCGCCGTAGCATGGCAGCTCACCCATTCCCAATTCTTGGCTTCGGTCGAAAGAAGCGTCGCAAAGCACTTCGCCGAGGGTCCCGTGACTCTCGCTCGGTTGGAAGCGTACCTCGAGACCCTTCATATTGATGATCTGGTGCTCGCCGCCGCCTGCATGGAAGGTTCTGAAGCGGCCTGGGAAGTCTTCGTCGAAAGCTATCGGGCTTATTTGCGAGCCGTCGCTGGCGCCATCACAAAAGGAGGTCGCTCCGGCACGGACGCCCAGGAGCTGGCGGATTCGCTCTTCGCGGAATTGTTTGGGTTGGTCGATGGCAAGCGGGGCGAAGCATCTCTGCTCCGCTATTTTCATGGACGCAGTTCCCTGAAGACTTGGTTGCGCACGATTCTGGCTCAGCGGCATATTGACCGGATTCGACAGAGCCGCCGGTGGGAGTCCCTCGAGAGGGAAGACGGTGCGGAGGAGAAATCTCTCCCGGCGCAGAAGGTTACGACTCCTGCGTTCGATCCACATCGCAGCCAGTATTTGCGGCGCTTCCTGCTCGCGCTCAACGACTCTCTGTCCGCGCTTGATCCCACAGATCGCAGACGGCTGGAGTTTTACTACGCCCGGCAGAAAACCCTCGCGGAAATAGGCCGCTTGCTCGGTGAGCATGAATCGACCGCCTCTCGTCATCTGGAGCGCGTTCGCCGCGAATTGCGCGCTAAAGTCGAAGAGTGTTTGCGCCGCGGACAGCACGCCAGTGATCCCTTACGGAGTTTGCCTCCATTGAGCAATGCGGAAATCGCCCTCTGCTTCGAATACGCCGCCGAAGACTCACCCATCGACTTCCGCCAAATGTTTCCCGAAAAGACCTCCAGGAAGAGCCAAGCCGGGCGAAAGGAATCGCCGTGAGTATGCGCAAGAAACGATTCCAGAAACGTTCTACGAAAGGGTAGCGCCATGCCGACTGACGACCGCGAACAACAATTCGAACGCGCATTGACGCGGCACTTGTCCAACGCCTCTCCCGATTCCGCATGCCCCGATGCAGAGACTCTCGCCGCTTATCACGATCGCGCCCTTTCCCTGGAAGAAATGGCGCGTTGGAAAGAGCACATTGCGGGATGCCTGCATTGCCAGGAGAGTCTGGCGCTTGTGGAACAAACCGAAAACTTGCCCGCGGACGAATGGGAGCACCAGAACGAGCCGACGCTCGTCCAACCATTGGCAGCACCCCAAACCATGCGCGCGGACCGTGCCGGCATCGGAAGAGAGGAACCGCTCTCCCCGGCACCTTTGGCTGCGGCAGCTCCGGCGTCGCCCCCTCGCATCCTGAGACCTCGCCCTCCCTGGCGCTGGATCGTTCCCATTGGCGCGCTGGCTGCCGGCGTCATCGCGTGGATCGGAGTCAGTGAAATTCGGGTGCAACACATCCAGCAAATGAGCAGCGCACAAATGGCGCAAAACCGGCAAGCCACTCCGCCACTTCCCCAGACCCAATATGAATCGTCTGATCGATTGCAAACCGTAGTGCCATCACCTCAAGAAGTGAACAAGGAATCTCCTCAGCGTAGCGCACGTACATCCCCTTCCACTGAAACAGTTCCTCCGCAAGTCCCGGGCTCGCTGTCGGAAAGGGGTGTGCCTTCGTCCTCCGCAAACGACATGGCATTCAATAACCGCAAGGATTCGCCGCCTGCCAGTGCCGGCGGAAGAATCGCTGGCACACCCCCTCCTTCCGCTATCTCAGGCTATATGGCAAGAAACCCCTCTGCTGGGGCAGTTCCTCCTGCGGAGGCCAAAGCCGCTGCATCCTCAGCACCGGCACCAAATCCTCCTGACGAAAAGAAACAGACGGATGAAAAAGCGCCGCCGAGCATGAGGGAGACCGTGGAGGTACAGTCAGCGGCACCCGCCGTAATCGCCAATTCAGCCGAGACAGCGGAAATCGCTAAGAATAAACTGCAGTCCGGTGTCAGTCTTTTGCGATTAGCCACGGAAGACCGGCGCTATATTGTTGCCCCTGGCGAAAACCATGTGTGGCGCTTGGGCGATGCCGGCAAAATCGAAGGCAGCAGCGATCGCGGGAAATCCTGGAAACTCCAGAAGACCAGCGTGACTGCGGATTTAACCGCGGGTTCGGCCACCTCGGATAAAGTCTGCTGGGCGGTGGGTAGAGTCGGGACGATCCTGCTTACCACCGACGGTGGCAAGCACTGGAGGCTGATCTCCTCCCCAATTACGGGAGATTTAGGCGGCGTCCACGCGACCGATGCCATGCATGCCTCGATCTGGGACGTTCCCAATCGCAACAGCTTTGAAACCAATGACGGCGGCGCGACTTGGAACCGAACGGCCAACGAGTAGCTGTCCGTGCAAGAAAATTCCCAGCTTTCGTTCTAACCGGGAACGCAGATTCTGCTTAAGGAGCTTTCATGGAAACTTCCCAGACCACGAAAAACACACCGCGCCGTTGGGCCACGGTTGGCGCAGTCATCGCCTTGGCGGGAGCGGCGGCGTTGGTGCCGTCCTATCAGGCCGGCAGAAAAGCCGGAGGGCAGGAGAAAGGCGCCGCGGATCAGTCCACCTCGCTCAGCGATCAGACCGATCTTGCTGTCACCGTGTATAACTCAAACATCGCGCTTGTCCGCGATGTCCGCCAGTTGCAATTGCCGAGTGGGACCTTTCGCCTGAAATTTATGGACATTGCCGCCACCGTGAATCCCGCAACAGTCCATTTCCGCTCTCTCACCGAACCAGAAAAGGTGAGTGTGCTCGAACAGAATTACGAGTACGACTTGCTCGAACCCAATAAATTGCTCAACAAATACGTGGGCAAGGAACTGACCTTGGTGCGCACCTACATGGATAACGGCACCACCAAGCACGAGGAGATCAAGGCAATTCTGTTGGCCAACAACAACGGCCCTGTCTGGAAAATTGGCAACGACATCGTTACCGGCGCCTATGGTGAATCCTACCGCTTCCCCGAAGTTCCCGCGAACCTCTATGACCGGCCGACGCTGCTGATGTCCCTTGAAAATACCGGATCGCGCAAACAAACCATCGAAACTTCCTATCTCGCAAACAGCCTTTCCTGGAACGCCGACTACGTCCTCACCGTTGCGCGCGACGATAAAGCCGCCGACCTCGATGGCTGGGTAACTCTAATCAACAATTCCGGCACGGCGTTCCACAACGCCAAGCTGCAACTTGTCGCCGGGGATCTGAACCGGGTTGCCAACGCGAGAGATGTCACAAGACTGGAAACATTTGCAAAGGCGCAGGCCGTAGCCGCCCCATCTCAATTCCAACAGGAAAACTTCAGCGAATATCACCTCTACTCTCTTGGACGGCGAACGTCCGTCGAAGATAAAGAGACCAAGCAGATCAGCCTGCTCGAAGGCAGTAACGTTCCGGTCGAGAAACTGTTCGTCGTTAACGGGCAGAATTTCTATTATCGCAACGCGCAAAACCCCGGCTCCCCACTCAAGGACCCCGTCCAGGTTTTCTACAAGTTCAAGAACGAGGAAAAGGCCGGTCTCGGCATCCCGCTTCCCGGCGGCAACTTGCGCGTTTATCAGAAGGATTCCAAAGGGGGCTTGCTATTTATTGGTGAAGACCACATCGACCATACGCCCAAAGACGAATTCGTCACGGTCAAAATCGGAAATGCTTTCGACGTCGTAGCCGAGCGCAAACAGACTGACTTCAAGAAAATTGCCGACCGGGTCTACGAAATGGAGTTCGCCATTACTCTCCGGAATCATAAGGATTCCCCCATTAATGTCCAAGTCAACGAACCCATCGGCGGCGATTGGGAAATCCTCTCCTCCGCTTATCCAGCCACCAAGACGGCAGCCTTTGCCGCTCAATTCAACGTACCCGTAAAGCCCAATGGTGAATCCGTTCTGACCTACCGGATTCGCGTTCATTGGTAAGCATCACGCGGCCCGTCCGACGGGTATAGGCTCGAGATCTAACCTCTGCTTCAACGCATCGCTTCTGACTCGGAGCATTTCACGCCATGCCCGCCACAAAAATCATTTCCGGGGAAGTGTCTCCCAAGGGCGAACTGTCAAAGTCTCCATACACAGCTGCAACGCGAAAACCGCAGCGCGCCAGGAGGTGCTCCACCTCGTAACGAAAAAAGTATCGCAGCGTCCATGCCATCACTAACCGCTCCCGTTTTCCGTCCGCGTGCGTCACGCGAAATATCATCTCCACATCGTTTCGCTGCAGGCCTCGGTGAAAAGTGGCGACACGCTCGGAAAGCGCCACATGGCGTCCGCCCGGCAGGTCGTACTCCGTTAATAGCGCCTCTCTCTCGAACATGGAGTCATGCATCCGCTCGGGATCCGTCTGAAAGAAGTCAACGATCAGGTGGCCACCGGGCGAAAGATGTTTACGGGCTCCATTCAGACAGGCCATTTGCTTCTCGGTTTCCAATAAGTGCTGGAATGGACGGAAGGGAATCACGATGGTCCGGAATTTCTCTCCCAGGTCAAACTCCGTCATGTCACCCTGCACGAGGTGAACCCGTTCGCGTGCCTCCCGGCGCAATGCCGCTCGCTTTTCCACTGCGCGTTCCAGCATTTTCTCAGAAATGTCCAGTCCCACAACGCGGTAGCCTGCTTCCGCGATCGCCAAAGTGATGCGCCCAGTGCCGCAGCCCAATTCGAGAACCGGGTCGCCGTATTTCCTCGCCGCGTTGCAGTAGAACGCCACGTCGTGCGTTCGCTGTATCACGATTGGCGAACTGTCGTAGTAGTCCGCAATGAAACCATCGTATAGAGCCTTCTCTTCGCTCATTCACTCACCACCGCGTCGGCCTCAATCTCAAGCAATAGTTCGGGCGAAATCAGCCGGCTGACTTCCACCATGGATGTTGCTGGCAGAATGTCTCCAAAAAATTCCCTGTGGGCTCGGCCAATTTTCTCCCACTCGGCAATGTTCGTGACCAACATGCGTGTGCGCACCACGTCCTTTAGACTCGCTCCAACGCGCGCCAGCGCTGTTTCAATGTTCCGCAGAATCTGCACTGTCTGGGCATAGCTATCTCCGACGCCGATAATTGTGCCGTCTGGCCCGGTGGCCGTCGTGCCGGATACGCAGACGTGATTGCCGATGCGGACCGCGCGCGAGTATCCCACGATCGGCTCCCAGCGAGTCCCACTCGAATAATTCTGTCGTGGCATATAGGCTCCTTCGGACCGCCCACCCTTCCGTGCGCGTGCGGGCCGCGTGCTAAACTTAAATGAAGTATCGCACAGGGCGAATCGTGTGTGTGGCCCGGCAAAGAGAACATACAGATGCGTTGCAATAACATTCTTGAATCGGTGGGCACGACCCCGCTGATCCGCTTGAACCGCATCGCCAGCGGTCTGAAGCCTCAAATCTGGGTGAAGGCGGAGATGCTCAATCCCGGCGGTTCCGTGAAAGACCGCATCGGCATCACCATGATTGACGAGGCCGAGCACAAAGGTCTCCTGAAACCAGGTGGCACAATCATTGAAGGCACCAGCGGAAATACCGGTATGGGGCTGGCTCTCGTGGCCGCGGTGCGTGGCTATAAATGCGTCTTCACCACCACCGACAAACAATCCAAGGAAAAAGTGGATCTGCTCAAGGCCCTCGGTGCGGAAGTGATTGTTTGCCCGACGGCCGTCGAGCCGGAAGATCCGCGCAGCTACTATAGCGTTGCCAAAAAATTGGCCCGCGAAATTCCCAATTCGTATTACCCGAACCAATATGACAACCCGACCAATCCGGAAGCGCATTACCGGACAACCGGCCCCGAGATTTGGGAGGACTCCGAAGGCAAAATCACTCACTTCGTTTGCGGCATCGGTACGGGTGGCACGATCAGCGGCGTCGGCAAATTCCTCAAAGAGAAAAATCCCAAAGTGCAAATCGTCGGGGTCGACCCCGAAGGCTCCCTGTACTACGACTTTCATAAGACCGGCAAAATCGCGAAGGCCCGCACCTATGTGGTCGAAGGTATCGGCGAGGATTTTTTCCCCACTACAATGAACATGGCCATCCTCGACGATGTGATTCAGGTGAATGACGAGGAATGCTTCGTGGCGGCCCGCCGTCTCGCAAAGCAGGAAGGTATTTTCACGGGCGGTTCGGGCGGCGGATGTTTATCTGGCACGCTTCGCTTGGCGAAGACTCTTGGGCCGGAGGCATTCATCGTCGCGTTGATGCCCGACACTGGCATGCGCTACCTAAGCAAGGTGTACAACGACGAGTGGATGCGCGAGCGCGGCTATGTGGAATCGAGCGTGCCCATCACCGCCGCGGAAGTCGTCAACGCCAAGAAGGGCTCCGGTAAAGTTCGTGAACTGATCATCGCGCGGCCCTACCAAACGGTCTTTCACGCTCTAAAAACCATGCAAGAACAGGACATCTCGCAGATCCCTGTCTTTGAGGAGAATTTGCCCATTGGTACGGTTTATGAGGATCAGATCCTCACGCTCGCGTTGCAGGGCAAGGATTTGCGCAAGCTGGTCGTGCGTGAAGTCATGGCCAAGCCATTGCCACAAGTACCGAAAAATGCGCCGGTCGAACGCATCACCTATATTCTCAGCCACGAGAATCCGGCGGTATTTGTCGAAATGGACGATGCCCGCTTCGAAATCCTCACCAAATACGATTTGATGAGCACCGTCGCAGGGCTCATGGAGCAAAAACGCTAGCGCTTTGTGCCGCGCCAACACCAAATAAACAGGACTGAACCAGTGAAAATTGAGGATTTCAACGAACGGTTAAAGAATTCAATTCTCGTCGCCGATGGCGCGATGGGCTCCATGTTGCATGAAGCCGTGGGTTCAGTCCGCTGCTTCGACGAGCTGAATACCACTGAGCCTGAAGCTGTTTTTCGCGTCCATCAGGCCTATATCGAGGCTGGCTCGCAGATCATCGAGACCAACACCTTCGGCGCGAACCGCTTCAAGCTGGCGCCTTTGGGTCTCGGCGATGACGTCCAGCGCCTCAACAGCCGTGGCGTGAAAATTGCCCGTGAAGCCCGCGAATCCGCCGCTCGCGAAGTCCTCATCGCAGGTTCGATCGGCCCTCTCGGCATCGGCGTCCAGGCTCGCCATCCAGAGCCGGCGCAAATCCTGGCCGTATTTCATGAGCAGGCCCTCGCGCTCGAAGAACGTGGCGTGGATCTTTTTATTCTCGAAACATTTTCTTATATCGAAGAGTTGCTCCTGGCGATTGACGCAATCCGCTCTTTCTCTTCGCTGCCCATCGTCGCCCAGCTCACTTATTCCGAAGAAGGCACGACGCACGGTGACATGCGGCCTTTTCTTGCCGCTGCAATGCTCAAAGAGAAAAATGTGCAAGCCATTGGCGCGAATTGCACCCTGGGCCCGCAATCCCTTCTACCGATCCTTCAGGAGCTTGCAAATGCCGGTAGCGTGAACGTTAGCGGCATGCCCAACGCCGGCTTTCCCAAGCGCGAAGGCGATCGCATCGTCTATCCAAAATCTTCCCCCGCTTATTTCGCCGAGTTTGCCCGCGAAGCAGCGGAAATTGGCGTCCGAGTGATCGGTGGCTGTTGTGGCACGACTCCTGCCCACATCCACGCCATGGCCGAAGTGGTAAAGTCCCTGCGGCCTGCCCAGGCGCATGCCAGAACGACAGTTGTTGCCAGGACGCAGCCCGCCGCCGCGATTCAGGAACGCCAACCCGAAAGCAAGCTCTGGAAGAAACTGCTGAAGAAAGAATTCGTCACCTGCGTGGAGATCGACCCGCCGAAAGGAATCTCCCTCGATCGTATCTACGAGCAAGTGGACAAAGTGATGGCTTCGCAAAAAGCGGACGCCATCGACATCAATAGCGGCGCCATGGCTCGCGTGGGTATGGACGCGCTGATCGTCGCCGGCGCTCTGGAGGCGCGTGGGGTGGAGACCGTCCCGCACCTGACCACGCGCGATCAGAACATTATTGGGTTGCAGGCGATGCTGCTCGGCGCGTGGGCCGTTGGTGGCGTGCGCAACGTCCTCGGAATTACCGGCGATCCGCCATCCGTCGGCGATTATCCGGAGGCCAGCGGCGTCTATGAAGTCGATTCCGTCGGTCTCACCAAAATTCTCCACCGCCTGAATCAGGGCACAGACTGGGCAGGCAAAACTCTTGGCGGCCAAACGAATTTTACCATTGGCGTGGCGCTGAATCCGATGGCCGATGATCTGGACAGCGAAATCGCAAGGTTTCACGCAAAGGTCGAAGCGGGCGCTCATTTTGCGATGACCCAGCCGTTGTTTGACCCAGAGCATTGGCATGTCTTCCTGAAAAAGCTGGGCGGCCGGCCCGCTATACCTGTTCTCATTGGCGTGTGGCCGCTGAACAGCTACAAACAGGCATTACGGCTGAATAACGAAGTTCCGGGCATCGTGATTCCAGAGCCGTTGCTGAAGTCCATGGAGGTTGCCGGCGCTTCCGCCCGCGACTGCGGCTTCGACGTGGCACGCGAAATGCTCAAATGGGCGCGCACAGAGATGGCCGGCGCGTATCTGATCCCCCCGTTCAAGCGCTACGAAGAAATTCTCGAGATACTCTGACGCGAACCCGCCGGTAAAAGAAGGCAGTGTTGGATTCGCAGCTAGTGCTGCATCGAGCCATCTTCTGATTCCATCTGCGAATACCGAGGCTCACCGAGCGTCTTTCGCATTTCGAGGCCTATTTCCGCCGGCCCAATAAAACCCCGCCACTCTTTAGCAACCGCTCCGTCGGGAGCAATGAAGCGCATTTTTGGCTGCGTTAATTCATCTGACTCATGCTTTTCGGATACCCTGACGTCGTCCATCCCGAAATCGTGAATCACGTTCTGCGCGGAAGCGCCAGCAGCCGGTTGCTTCAACTCAAGCGTGATGATCATTCGCAGTCCGCTCGCTCGAAATTGTCGGTAAATATTCTTCAGCACCATCAACTGCCCCACCGATGCAGCATCGAGCAATCCACCGGAATCCATGCTTGCGGGAATTTCGGAACGCATCGTCCATCCCGGAGTTATCGCGGCTTGCGCTCGCGTGTCGCTAAGGCAGCCTGGTTCCTTTTCGTTTTTCCAGCTACTTCCTTCCTCTTGACCGGTTCCAGCCCGGTACTGTTCGAGCGTGGGGTAAGTCTGGCCATCAAAAACCCATCTCGCGCCACTCGCTCCGCATGTGATGTACCGGTTGTTTTCAAAGGATATTTGTTTGTTGCTCTCGACCATCTTGCGCCCGCTCGAGTAAATCTGATTGTTCCGAAATACTCTTTCCCGGCCTCGTATGTCCGCCCGGTTGAGCACTGCAGGAAAGTCGCCGACTGGCCGCCAATAAATGGAGTTGTTTTCCATTCGAAGGTTTTCGATCGTACCTCCATTCCATGTCCATAAAAAGATCGCGCCCTGATACTGCGCCATCCGCGGACTTTTTCCGTTGTTGATGCACAGATTCCCCTGCACCACGCTCTCAAGCGTGACATAGCCCGCGCCGAACACCGCAATGCAATATCCCTGCGTATCATGTCCGTAGCTATCGAGGACGGAATTGCGGGTATTCCCGTAATCAATGTCGAAAGCGCCTCCGTCGACCCCGGGGCTATCCGTCAGGAATGCTTCGCATCTCCGGACCACGCAGTCTTTGCACATCCAAGTCCAAATGGCATTGGGCGTGCCTATCGATTGTGTCGGTTGCATGCCCGTATACCACGCAGCGCTGTTCTCAATCAGGCCATCCTTCACCCTAAAAAGAACGATGCCGTCCCCGTAAACGTCATGCACCACGGAATTGCGCACCACAACGTGGCTATTCCAATTTTCCTCGGAAACCTCCCCAAAGTTTCCGCCCCCGATCAGGATTCCCGCCCACTGCTCTGTTCCATAGGCAGTCACTCCTTCCACGAGCACATCATCGAAGTGTTGCTGAACCTTTCCAGGGGAGATCACCACCAACCCGCTTTCTTTGTGCTTTACGTCTCCGCCGTGCACGTCGTGCACCAACAAATTTCTCAGATGAAGGTGGTGCAGAATCCCCGTATCCCCACTGACAAAAACCCCAAATGTCTCCCCGCCCGCGAAGTCGATCGAATCCACTTCCCAGTATTCCTGATTAAAGAGTTTGAAAGCCTCCTCATCGCCTTGCCCGGCAATTACTTTTGGGCGCGGTCCCATCCCGTACGCTGACAGTCGGATCACGCTCGAAGCGGTGCCAGAGCCTTTGGGCCAGAGCAACCCATGACATTCCGTTCCACGTTTGAGGTAGATGACGTCCCCCGGGACAAAGTGATGACCGTTTATCGCCGCGATTCCATTCCACGCTGTCTCCGCTGAATGCCCTTCGCCGTTCTTCTCGGAGGTACTGCAATCGACGTAAAATTCCTTTGCTTCTACGCGATGGGCTGTTCTAGGCAGCAGAACCGCCGCCCCCGCGCTGGTTGCCGGCGCGATCCCCGAGTTGCCGGGTACTTGGGCCTGGCAGCGGTCAACAACCAGGCAGAGCAACACGCCGGCGCTGACAAGCAAAGTAAAACTTCGCTTCATAATCTCCTCTGGGATCCTCGGTTTAGTTTAAATCACACCCAGTGGCTCATAGCTTCTGTTTTTCCACCTGGGGTTGCAGGTGCCGCCGTCCGTGAGCATTTTTGCGCAGAAGAATCGAGACGAAGGGATGTGATTCGCCATTATTCTGCAACAGGAAGTCCCTCCGCCGGCAGGTGGACATGCGTTTTCTTTAAGATCCGGCGGAGCGCCGGCAGAATCAGTAAGTACAGCAACGCCGCCACGAAGGGAGCGATCAAAGCCCATACCACCAAAGCATGCCACGTCGTCGTCCAGAGCAATAAAATGGCTCCCCACAGATCCGTTCGGACCATTTCGTAAATCTGCGGCATGCTGATCGGCAGGTGAGGTGCTCGAAACAGCTTTTCGCCCAACCGGAAAAACGGGATCAGGAGCGCGATCTGAAGCGGGTAAACAAAATAATTTACCATCTGGATTGCCGGCAGATTTAAACGCCAGATCAGCGCGATTACGGCACACAACGCGGTATTCCACCCGATCGCCGGAAGCATGCCGAACACCGCCCCCAACGCAATACTCAACGAAAGCTTTTCTGGCGTCACGCCTTGCCGCAGTAGTTCCAGTAATGGGCGAATCAGTTTGCGTGTCAGGAGTCCATTCGTCATGCGACCTTTCGGCGATGCCGTGCTGCAACAGGTGCTTCCCGCCGCTCTGCAAACAATTGGATGCGCACCGAAATCCACACGGCTACAGGTTGAGTGCCACAACGAGAATAAAACCGGTACTTTGACGGCTGATGAACGTTTCCCACGATGCACAGCGCCCTAGGACTTCTTCGCATCCGCACTGGTGTGATCGTGAATGATGCGCCAGCCTTCTGGAAATCGCTGGAAGACTAGTGTGAATACACCGCCCAACTCGTCGGAATCCCTACGGAGATGCCACCGCCCCAGCACCAGGGCGGCATCTTTTCCGAGCGGACGCACCTCCACTTCCGAAAAATCGAGATGCCCCATCGCCTTGTGGTCCGGATAGTTTCGCCGATAACGCTCCAGCACCGGCTGCCATCCACGGGTGATCCCACTACTCCCGGCAAAGGTGAGCTCCGGCGAATCCCAATAGCCTTTCATGAAGCCATCGACGTCGCCTCGATTCCAGGCACTCTGCTGATCGGCGAGTATCGAGGTAATCGCGGTAGCATGGGAACCTTCTCCCCGCGCAGCTTGTCCAGGATCCACGCGATCCAGGAAGAAAGGCACCAGGCACACACCCGCCAGAACAATTGCTAACCTAATTGATTTCATGGAGTTACCTCAAGACGCACGACCGCAAGAATATGCGACTCACCGCCCCCTTGGCAACCTCTCGGAGCTCAAGCCCTTCTGAGTGCACAACTTGGCCCGCCATGGCTATTCCGCTAGTACCGTCGAGCTATTGGGAAATTCAGCCTGCAAGCGCATTCTCTACATGGAGGCTGAGGGATGTTCTCCGCAATGTTATTTGCGATCTCCATCGTGGCCCTGGCGCAATTCGCGCTCTATTACTGGCGAGCCGTCCTCGCTGGTGTTGCTGCTCAGCCCATTTCCAGAGACATTCTCGAGGCTGTCCAGGTTCAGGAGTCCGATCTGTGCGGCGCCGACTTTGAGAAATTGGCAAGTTTGCTGATCCTCACCCCAGAATTGCGGCGTGGTCGCGCCGGCCTTGGTCTCGTTCCCGTATATTTCAAGATTGTTGGCAAAATCTCCCAACTGTTTGGCCAGATCTCCCCGGCCCTCGTCGGTTGGAGTGAACAAGAGCGCCTCCTGTGCGCACGATTTGCCGCCGTGCAGGTTGGACGCCGCCTGGAAGCGAACCTCGCGCAGGCCGCTTCGATCCGCTCTTGCTGACACCCTTCCCGAAAACCCACAACTTGCTCTCGCGGTGAAAATTGTCATTTTCCATTCCCCGCGGTGCTATGCTTGTGGCCCGCCCGATACCCTTCTAGAGAGGAAAACCTCATGCCAGCAGACCTAGATCAACTCAAACTGAAATATGGATCCGTGTTGAACGCAATCAATCAGTCCGGTGTGCGCCTGGCCCACGTGCATATTCAGGACGATAAGCTCTACATTGAAGGTGCTTGCGGCACCGATGCAATCAAGAACAAGATCTGGGATCAGGCGAAGCTCGTCGATCCCAACTACAGCGATTTGACTCTCAACCTCACCATCGATCCTTCGCTAGCTCCCAAGCAGCAAACCTACACCGTGGCTGCTGGCGATTCTCTCTCCAAGATTGCCAAACAGTTTTATGGCAATGCCAATGACTACATGAAGATCTTCGATGCGAATAAAGACAAGCTCACCGACCCCAATGCCATCAAGGTCGGGCAACAGCTAGTCATTCCAAATCAATAGATCAAACCACGGCGGGATTCGAATCCGGGCGGAGGCATTTTGCTCCGCCCATTCGTTTCCTCGAACCAGAATCTCAGTAAGCCCAACGCAACAAGGTCGCCCCGGAAGTGAAGCCCGCCCCAACCGCCGCGAGCAGCACCACATCGCCCTTCTTTAATTTTTTCTCTTCCAGGGCCGTCTGCATCGCCAGCGGAATCGTTCCTGCGGTTGTGTTGCCATAGCTCTCGATGTTGATGATCACTTTATCCAAAGGCATTCCCAGGCGTTCCGCGGTGGCCGTGATGATCCGCCGGTTAGCCTGGTGGGCAATGAAGCAATCCACGTCCTTGCCGGTAAGCCCATTCTTTGCCAGGATGCGTTCGGTCATTTCCGCCATTTTCTTCACTGCGTACTTGAACACATTTTTCCCATCCTGATGGATGTAGTGCATCTTCTCGTCCACCGTCTGGTGAGAAGCAGGATTCAGGCTGCCCCCGCCCGGCATATAAAGGAATTGTCCCCCCAGTCCCTCGATTTGGGCGACATGGTCGATGATGCCGTCTTCACCGTCAACCGTGGGTTCCAGCAGGACCGCCCCTGCTCCGTCGCCAAAGATAATGCAAACCGCCCTATCCGTATAATCGGTCATGGACGAGTTCACGTCGGATCCAATCACCAGAACCTTTTTGTATTGCCCGGATTCCACGAACTTCACACCGGCGTTTAAGGCGTACAAAAATCCCGAGCAGCCTGCGGAAACGTCGAATCCCCAGGTATTTTCTATTCCCAACTTGTGCTGGACCAGGCACGCTGTCGACGGATACATCATATCCGGCGTAACTGTCCCCACGACGATCAAATCCACTTGCTGCAAATCAAAGGGATGGGTCGCCTGCAGTTTTTTCACCGCTTCCACCGCCAAATCGCTGGCCGCCACGCCCTTTTCCGCCAAGTGGCGTTCGCGAATGCCCACGCGCTCCATGATCCATTCGTCCGTGGTATCCACCATTTTTTCCAGATCGGCGTTGCTCAACACCCGCGGTGGAACGTACCCGGCTACACCCGTAATTTTTGCGGCCATGCGGCGAGACATGATGCTCCCTTGGGAAGTCTGAACCCCTGAGACTAAACTCAAATTGTATGCGAAGCCCTTCCGCAGAAACAAGCGAAACGCCTCTAATCCGCTCCCGGCAGGATTTCCTGGCGCCACGTAATCTTTGCCGTCTTCTTCAGCATCGCCGCCACCGAGCAATATTTTTCCTTGGTCAGCTCAATCGCGTGCTTCACGGCTCCTTCGTCCACATTGCCGCGTATCCGGAACAGCACATCCAGTTTTACCCACACCGTGGGAGGCTCTGCAGCCCTCTCGCCGGAGCAAATAACTTCCAGTGATTCCAATTTCTGGCGCTTTTTCTCCAGAATAATGACCACATCCGTCGCCGTGCACGCACCAAGCGCCATCAGCACCATCTCCATGGGCCCCGGTGCTTTATTCGATTCGCGGTCAGAGTCGAACGCTACCGCATGACCCGATGGGCTGGTTGCCGCAAATTTCTGATCGCCCAGCCACTTTACTGACGCAGTTTGCATGAACCCTCCCTCTGAAACCGTATGGTCCTCTCGGTTCACTTTATCAGACCCGGAAAGAATTTCTTCGCTCCATTCCAAGTGCCTGGAGCATCGCTGATGTATAGGCGAGACACCGCAAAAAATGGCGCGCACAGCTCCCACATCGGGAGTTAGTTCGTGGCCCCGATTTTATGAATTACGCGCGATGATCGAGTTGACTTCGATGATGGGATTCGGTAGTTGCCGCATGGCCTTCACGAAGGCTTGAACTAACTCTGGATCAAACTGCGTGTTGGCGCATCGCTCCACTTCGGCGAGTGCCTCTTCAGCCGTGCGGCCCTTCTTGTAGCTTCGGTCGCTGGTGATTGTGTCGTAGGAATCGGCGATGGTGATGATCCGCGCTCCCAGAGGAATGTTTTGCCCCGCGAGTGCCTCCGGGTAGCCCGAGCCGTCAAAGAATTCATGATGATGTAGGACCATCTGCTGGATGCGCGACAGCGGTTCTAGTGGCTCAAGTAACTTGCCCCCAAAGATCACGTGGGTTTTCATGGTCTCCCACTCTTCGGGGTTCAACGGCCCACTCTTATTCAGGATCTGTTCGGGGATTCCCACTTTCCCGACGTCGTGCAGTACCGCGCCCAGCCGAATCTCTTCCACTTCGTTCTCGGACATGCCAAGTGCTTCGGCCAGAAGCGCGGCGTAAGCGGAAACTTTTTGCGAATGACCTTGTGTGTACTGGTCCTTCGCATCGATAGCGTACGCGAGCGAAGTCACCGTATCCAGTATGGACTGTGGAAGTGCGTTGGGACCATCGGCAGACTCCGCCCCCGAGACCTCCATGGCCGGCAGAGAGTCTGAGAACTGCCGCAAGCGCTGCTGAATTTCTTCAAACGCTTCCGGCCCGGTCGAGAACAGCCGCTTCAGCGTTACTCCGAGATAAGCTTCCAGCACATCACGCTTCCACCGCCGCGCTTCGTTGGGATCGATATGCTCCGCTGTGGAAACCGTGTTGCCTCCCTGATGTTTCGAGAGGTACATCGATGCATCCGCAACCTGAATCAGCTCTTGTGGCGCGGACCCATGCAGCGGGTAGGACGCGATGCCAAAGCTCGCGCTGATATTTTTCTCGCGTAGCAAGGGATCGGACGATATCCACCCACGCAGCTTGGAAGAGAGCTGCCTCGCCTGCTCCATCGTGGTTTCCGGCATCAGGATGACGAATTCGTCTCCACCGTATCTCGCCACTACATCCGAGCGCCGGCAATTGCTTTCCAGGATCTGCCCAACGCGTTGGAGTACCAGGTCGCCTTCGAGGTGCCCATAAAAGTCGTTCACGAACTTGAACCGATCCAAATCCATCAGCACCAACGCAAAAGAACGTCCCGCGCGCGAGGAACGCTTCCATTCCGAGGAAAGAGCCTCCATAAAGAAGCGGTGGGTTTTTACGCCAGTTAAACCATCGGTGATGGCCTGCTCTTGAGCTCTTTGGAACGTCTGGGCATTATGGAATGCCCCGGCGATCAGGTCAGCCAGCGTGTGCAGCAGCAGCGACTCCTCTTCCGAAAAATCGGCGCGCTCCAATGTCTCCACGTACAGCACTCCGTGGAGATGGTCTCCGTAAAATATGGGTAGCGCCATGGCGGTACAAGAATCTGCGAGTACCGGCTGCGGACCGTTCTGGGAATTCAACGTCGAACGGTAAGTTCCTGTCTTACCCGTTCGTGCCACCTGTCCAATCAGTCCGGTATCCAGCGGAATTCGCCTCCCGAGTGCGCCGCGCCTCTTGCCGCTTTCCGCGGAAATAATCAGCTCCCGGGTTGTGTACTCCAGAATCGCAATTCCGATGTGATCGTAGGAAAGACCGTGTTCGAGCTGCCCTGCAATCTTGGCCAGGATTTCATCGGGATTGAGCGTGGCGATGGCGTCACGCGAAATAAGGTTCAACAGGTTCAGGTGGCGCGCTTTCGTCCGCTCCTCCTGGAACAGGCGGGCATTTTCGATTGCGATGCTGGCTTCGCTCGCCAGCACGCGCATCAGTTCCAGATGTCCTTCGTCGTAGGCGCGCTCATTATCGGAAAAAATGCAAAGAGCCCCAATAGCGTGGTCGTAAGCCACCAGCGGAACTCCACAGAACGAACCGGTCGTTCGCAGTGGCTCGACTCCCAGCTTCCGGATTTCCGAGACAAAATTTTCGCGTACCAGCACTGGCTGCCGCGTTCGCAAAATGTATTCCGTCAGGTGGTTGCCGGCGGGCCGCGTACGTCCGGGCATGCGCACGCCCTTCATCAGTTCCAGCTCGAAATGAATCTGGTCGCGGACCGAATCAAACGTGGCAAGATAAAGATTCTCGACGTCGAACAACCGCCGCAGCTCTTCCCAGAGCCTCCGTAGCAGATCCTCTTTGTTCAGCGTGGAGCTGAGCGCGCGCCCGATCTCGTTCAGGACATGAAGCTCTTCCGACCGCCGCGAGGTCTGCTGGATTAGATAACTATTCTCGACCGCCACTCCGATCTGGTGGCCTAGCGCCAGAAGCAGCCGCAGTTCGGCCGGGGTGAACCGGCGGCTGTCCGGCGTTCCGAGCAGCAGCAGTCCGAAGGCCTGCTCTTTCGCTTGGAGACTGATCACCACCGCACTGCGCAGTCCGTGCTTCAGCGCAAGTTCGCGGAAGCGCCGGATGGGCTCGTCTTTCTCGAGCGCCGAAAGATTGTCGTCCCGCAGATCGCGAAAGCCCAGCAATCCCCCCAGGCGTGAGACCATCCCGACCAGGTAGTCGTCCAGCCCTTCGGTCTGCGCCGCTCGGCAGAATTCATCGGAGATTCCAGCAGAGACCACCGAACTCGGGCCCGCTGGATCGCCATGATGCAGGAACAGCACTCCTGCCGGAAGCCGCACTACACCGAGCACCCGATCGAGTGCCTGCGCCAGCATCCGCTGGATTTCACCCCCAACAAAACTGGACGTTGCCAAGTTCAGATTCGACAGCGCCAGCATATTGCGCTCTACCCGCCGCTTCTCCTCTTCGTAATTCGCCATCAGCAGCATCATGCACACAAACAGCGTCGGAATCACCGTGATTGCTTGGAGTGCCTGACCGAGGAATGCACGCGCGCCGGGCCAACCATACAAAGTGAAAGTCAGAACTGCCCATACTGCGAACGCGACCGCGAGCAACCGGTCTGCGAGGGTCTCGTGATGCCGGGTCTCTCTCCAGAAGAGAATCGCGACACCGGCATAAATCAGCGACGCGGGCAGCATTGCGGATGCAGGCAACACTTGATAAGCGTTTGCCGCTGCCCACGCCGCAAGAAGCACGGCGGCAGCAACTGCCCGGCCCGTCCATGGCTTTTGCCGCGTATAAACCTGCGTGCCGAGGAAGAAACTTATGCCCGCCAACCCGAATAAGCCCGGGCTCAGCGCTTCGAGAAACGGATTTGCGCTGCTCCAGTGAGAAACGGCTACCGGAAGAAAATGGAACGCGTAGAGCAACCAGGCCCCCGCCCAGTAGAGAAGATAGGTCTGGCGTTTCAGCGAATAGATGGACGCAAAAAAGATACCAACCAGAACGGTGGCGACCAAAAAGCCGAACGCGATGAGGCTTTGGACCATGGAGGAGTCTGGGACTTTTCCTTCGTGTAGATAGGCGAAACGCGCTATTGTTCCCGCACCCAGGCAGCCGGATGCCTCCGCAGTAATTCCGCACCGCGGGGAAACCCGAGGGACTTTTCTGCCAGGAGCACCGAAACAGCCCAACCACACACAAAACGAATCACTTGCGATTATGAGGCACACGAAAATGGAGCGGCAAGCGTACCAGCGTACTGGTGGCGTAAGAGGTAGTAGGGGGCCGGACACAACTGTGGATACGCCGAGTTGGTAGTTCCCAATCAATCGGACTTCGGCATCTCTCCCTGCGCGCTCCTTTTAACCGCTCATTGGTCTTGTATGAGCTGCACCCGGCAGAGTAAGTTGCTAACGACGGAGGGCTCCATGTCGATCTCGTGTGCCGATTGGTCAGGTGCTGCCGCAAGCCAACCCTCGCGGCTTCCATGTACCGTGCTTTTGCTGACACTCGTACTGGTGGCGGCGCAATTGGCGCCTTGGGCCCACAACTCAGGATTTGCCATCGCCTCCGCTGGCAGTGAGGCTGTGCAAAACACCTCCTCCATTCCTGACGGCACGATCCTCCCGGTCCGCCTTGAGGACGGCATCTCGATAAAAGACGCGCAACGCGGCCAGCCCATAGAGGCGAAAGTTATGCAGGATGTCCCGCTAGCGAGTCGCGAGAAAATTCCCGCCAAGTCCACGGTGAAAGGCTCGATTGTATCCGTCGAGAAGGACGACGACGCCTCAGGCGTGGTGGTCACACTGAAATTCAATCAGCTCGAAACCCGCAAGGAGGCCCTGACTTTTTCCGCCTACCTGAGGGCGATCGCTTCCTCCAACGCGGTGCATGCCGCGCAAATGCCTTGGACCGGGGCGGATGCCGGCACACCGAATGGCTGGGCCGACACGGTTCAAATCGGTGGCGACAGGCGCTTCGGCGATGGCGGCGCCGTCCGCAATCCTGCCAAGCAAAAAGTTGGAAAAGGGATCATCGGTGGAGTTTTGGTCCATGTTAAGGCAAATCCCTCTTTGGGCTGCAGTGGCCCTGTGAATGGCGATGATCACCTACAAGCTCTGTGGGTTTTCTCCTCCGATGCCTGCGGAGTCTACGATTTGAAGGGCACCAAGATAGTTCACACCGGAAAAGCTGCCCCCCTCGGCGAAATCGCCCTGCACTTCGAGAAAGACAACTTGAAACTGGAAGCTGGCACGGGCATTCTGCTCCGCGTTGTTTCCCAACCTTGAGGACAATCCTTCCTCGATCCTAAAAAGAACTACTTCCCAACCTGCCGTGAAGCAAGCTTGGACAAATGATGGTTCGATCTGGGTCTTGGGGTATGTGGCTTTCTGCTGCCGAGCAGTTGCGCAGTTCCTTCTGAATCGCACAAGCTTCGCTGGCCGTTCCACAAGTAAATCGTGGCATAGGTTGGACGCACGGACCCGCCTTCCGCTACACTGAAGTTTTCATCGACACACACGGGAAGCCACAGACCATGACTGAAGCCAAGAAAACTCCCACAGGATCCGCGCGCGTGCGTTTTGCTCCCTCGCCCACCGGCTATCTCCACGTCGGAGGTGCCCGAACCGCCCTCTTCAACTGGCTGTTTGCCCGAAAACATCACGGTACGATGATCCTCCGCATCGAGGATACCGACGCCGAGCGCAACAAGCCCGAACTCGTCCAAGGCATCGTCGACGGCCTCCAGTGGCTTGGCGTGGATTGGGACGAAGGCCCCTTTTACCAATCGCAGCGAACGCAACTCTATCGCGACGCAGCGAAAAAACTTCTCGCCAGCGGCAGCGCCTTTTTGTGTTATTGCCCGCCGGAGCGATATGCCGGCGGCGATCACGCCGAAGAAGGCGCGGAAAAATCCCAGGTACGCAGAGTTGCTCGCTGCTCCTGTCGCGACGGCAAGCCATCCTCGCCTGATATCAAACCGGCGATCCGCTTTAAAGTGCCGATGGGCGGCACTACGAAATTCTTTGACGCTGTCTTCGGTGAAAGCGAATTCTCCAATGACGAAATCGAAGACTTCGTCCTCCTGCGTTCCGGCAAGGAAGGCGATGAATTCGGCCAGGCCATGTATCAGATGAGCGTGGTCGTTGACGACATCGACATGCGCATCACCCACGTCATCCGCGGCGCCGACCACATCTCCAATACCCCGAAGCAGGTCTTGCTCTATAGAGCGCTCGGCACGGAGCCCCCGGTCTTCGCCCACGTGCCACTCATTCTCGGCGCCGACAAAAAGCGCCTGTCCAAGCGCCATGGCGCCACCGACGTCAACATGTATCGCCGCGAAGGATTTCTTCCCGAAGCGTTCCGCAATTTCCTGGCGCTGCTAGGTTGGGCACCCGGCGGAGATGAGGAATTTCTTCGTACCAAGGATCTTCTCGAAAAGTTTTCTCTCGAAGGCGTCAGCCGCACCAACGGCGTTTTTGATCGCGCCAAACTCGAATGGTTCAACACCCAGTATCTCCAGAAGCAGCCGATTGAAGATCTACTTCCAGAAGTGCAGCAGCAGTTGAAGCAGGACGGCCTCTGGAAGGAAGAATGGGCCAGCGGCGCTGGCCATGAGTGGTTCGCCAAGACCGTGGACCTGTTGCGGCCTCGCGTGCGTCTATTACCCGATTTTTCCAGTTGGTCGCGCGCTTTTTTCAGCGATGAATTCCCTTTGGACCCGGTGGCAAAGGCCAAGTTTTGGAAAGACGAGAAGGTCCCCGTGCTCTTGAAGAGCCTGGCGGACGCCTTAACGGTTCTCCCGGAATGGAATCACGATGCCTGTGACCACGCTTCCCGCAAAGTTGCCGAAGACGCCGGCGTGAAGGCGGGCTTGCTCATCAACGCAACCCGCGTTGCGATCGTTGGCCAAGCCGTTGCTCCGCCGCTGTTCGACACCATGGTTGTCCTGGGTCAAGAGCGCGTCGTGCGCCGCCTGCGCGAAGCCTTGAACGAGTGGAAATAAAAGATACAGACCGAACGAGTCTATGGTCTTATTTTGCGAACACCGCCGCGTTCGCAGCTTTTGCCCCAGACTGTGCGGCGACGACATTGATCGTCGCCTCCACATCCTTCGTGACCGGCGGCAGACAGATTTCCGTGCTGCATGCCTGATAGCGAACTTTCATTGCCAGGTGTTGCGCGCCAAGCGGCGCACTGGGCAAAACCGTCAGTGGCAACCGCACCGTCACCGTGTCTGTGTACACATTCAGCTTCTTGTCTTTAGAAAAGGTGAAGCTTTCCAATGTGCCCTTGGGATAAATCACGTCGCTCAATTTGAATCCTGCCGGGACTTCCGGGCGAATCTCCGTCGGAATCAAATAGTCAGCGGAAACCTCGTGGGCATTAATGTGAAAGCCCGGTCGTATCTTCAGGACCACGGCCACCTGGAAGGCCATCCCGCGCGCGACCGGGTCATACGATAGGTACGCCGTCGGAGCCAGTACGTCCTTTCCGGATACGTCTTGAGAATGAGCTGTCGGCGAGCAGGCCAGGGATGCAAGCGCCAGAAAGAGGAACGAAACAGTAATAAGTTTCACACCGTCACCTGTGTCCCGAGTTGTTGAGAAATGACGCGGCTCATCACCGCGTGAAGATCTTCGCCGCTTTTTTCATGCACGAACGTTCCTCGTGCATCGGACCAACCGAGTTTGAAGCTGGTCGAAAGCGCGGAAATCCAGATTTCGCGGATCGGCGTGTTCGGCGAAATCACAAATTTCGCCGGCTCCGGCTCCTCGAAAATTACTTCAAGTTTGCCGCTCTCGCCTTCCACGTCGAACCCATGCTCGTCGCCAAGCGTCAGCATGCGGCGCTTGAGGTCCTCAAACGCTGCATCGGCTTTTTTCTGAAAATCGTGTTCCGTGAGCATTGGCGGTTTCCGGTTAATCCGAAGACTCAACCGCTTTCGCCACTATTTCAGGATCCGGCGGTCCTTGGAATTTCATAATCTCTTTTCCGCTGCGCGAAATCAGAAAGCTGGTCGGATAGCCCAGGATTCCGCCAAACTTATCCGCGGCCTCATCGCTCCCAATCACGATCGGATAATTGATCAGCAGCTTCTGCCCGTTCACTTCATACTTTTCCTTCGCCACGAACGGCGCCACCACGCTCTTCCCCTCATCATCCATCGCTATCCCCAACACCGTGAAACCCTTCCCTGCGTACTTATTCTGCATCTCGATTAATGACGGAATCTCGTCCTGGCACGGCCCGCACCACGTCGCCCAGAAGTTCACAAACACCACTTTACCTTTGAGGTCCGCCAACGCCAGGTCTTTGCCATCCAGATCCTTCAATTTCAGATCCGGCGCCGGTTTGCTAACTGGGGTAGAAGCCGCCGTGGTCATGCTCAGGCTCGGCTTGTTCGGCAAACGTGTCGCGTGGTCAAGGTAGACGGTAAGAGCTATAAGAACTGCGACAGTGGAAATTATAATCAAAACTTTTTTCATAAGTCCTTCACCTGACTAAAATTCATCTACATCAACGTCTTGAAACGATCTAAGAACGTCAGCTTACCCGCCAGCCACGCCAGCTTGTTGAAGAACACAAGTCCGCCGACAAATAGAAGCAATGCCCCGCTGAACAGTTCGACCGTGTGCAGATGTCTCCGG
The DNA here is from genome assembly GCA_963709675.1 of Candidatus Acidiferrales bacterium. Classification (GTDB taxonomy): domain Bacteria; phylum Acidobacteriota; class Terriglobia; order Acidiferrales; family UBA7541; genus Acidiferrum. The sequence continues at coordinate 801,811 of CAVPWW010000003.1, read as the reverse complement.
AAATTTTGGTAGAACCGCAGGAACTGATTCAACAGCACGGCCGTGAGAAGGAAAGGAACAGCCAGCCCTGCGGCATACACGGCCAGCAGCAACACTCCCCGGGCCAGCGTGCCGCTCGCAGCCGCCAGCACGAGCACTGCGGATAAGATCGGCCCTATGCACGGCGTCCAGCCAAACGCGAATGCGAATCCCAGCAGGAACCCGCTGAAAATTCCCGGCTTCGTATCTCTGCTCCGCAGTCGTACATCCTGGTTCAACCACCGTGCCAGCACAGGTCCGAAAAATCCGATGATCGAAAGGGAGAAGAAGTGCGCCGCACCCAGTCCCGCGAAGAGCGGCCCACCGTGCAGCAACGCCGCAACTCCCAGTCCGACCAGAACCACCCCCAGGATGATTCCCGCGCGCACATTCATCTTAATCAGGCCACCCAGCAAGTGCAGGCCAAACAGCAGTATCAGCGCACCGGCCACCGGTGCCAGCAAATTCTTGTGCGACTGCAGAAACCCACCCACGGCGCTTGCCGACGCACCAAAGGCGATGAAGACAACCGAGAATCCGATCACAAAGGAAAGCGCCGATGCAAACAACCCGGACTTAGGCTGTTCCCCTTGCCGCAACTGCTCCACGCTTATGCCGGAAAGCATGGAGATGTATCCGGGCACGAGCGGCAGCACGCACGGCGAGAGAAACGAAATTAGCCCCGCAAGGAATGCACCGGCTAGAGGAACGTCTTTCATCTCGGAGTGTCCTTTTCTCCTCTATTCTCGCACAAAATCAACGTGCGTTTTTGCGGGCCAACTCGCCCAATGCCGAGCCCTGCTCTTGAGATTGTTCCACGGCAGCTCAAGTTACACGATCGTCGAGGCATGACAGCCACAGTCAGACAACTGGCGTGTTTTGCTGGCATTAATAAATCGCAAGCTCAGAAAAGTGCTTCCTATGCTGCTGAAAATAAAATGCTTAGCGGTTCGAGCGATGGAAGGCACTTTGCCTCTCCGAGCACCAGGAGTCATGCGGCAGGTAGCCATGATCTGGACCCCGAATAAAGTCACTTTCCTTCGCGTCGCGTTGGGATTTCTTTCCGTGGGCTTGTTCGGCCGAAACCCATGGCTGAATTTTCTCGCCGTAGCCCTAACCATCACTGCCATCGCTCTTGACGCACTCGATGGGCACATCGCTCGCACAAAGAAAATGGCCACATCCGAAGGCGCTCAGATCGATATTCTCGGCGACCGCATGATCGAGAACATGTATTTCACTTACTTCGCCGTAGTCGGCATGGTTTCGTTGTGGTTGCCCATGCTCTTTTTTGCGCGCGGAGCGGCCACCGATTTTCTTCGCGGCCTTGCCATGAAAGCAGGTCATTCCGGCTGGGGCGCAAACGCTATGCTCCAGAGCACGTGGGCACGCACGCTCGTCGCATCTCGTTGGAGTCGCGGCGCGTATGCCACTCTGAAATGCCTGTGCTTCTGCTCTCTGGGATTGGAACTGGCATTGACGCGCGGCCCTATCGCTCTTCTCGGTCCCGTGACCATGGAACTCCACGCAGCGATTCGAGCGGGTGCGCAGTTGCTGGCTTGGAGCACGGCCGTATTTTGCGTCTTGCGCGGTGTACCTGTGCTCATGGAGGGGTGGAAATACTTTGCGAAGAAGCTTCCCAGCCAGGCCGCGGAACGCCATCCAAAAGGGAATGCGGCATGATGCCTGAGGCAAAATCCAGCGGCCGCCTCGCTGCGTTTTTTGATCTGGATGGCACTCTTGTTCCAGAGCCATCCCTCGAACGGCGCTTCTTTTCCGCATTGCGCAGCAGCCGCAGCATCCCATTCTCAAATTATTTCCGCTGGGGCATCGAGGCGTTGCGCTTGCTTCCAAAGGGCCTTCTCGCTGTGCAATACAACAACAAACGATATCTGAACGGCGTTTGCTCTGACCTGGCCTTTCGTCATCTGGAATCCATGGTTTTTTTTGAAGAAGGAATTGCACGCGTGCTGTGGCATGCGCGTCAGGGCCACGAAATTGTCCTTCTCAGTGGCACCTTGGATGCACTCGCGCTTTTGGCCGCGACAGCGCTGGAATGCGAATTGCAAGTTCACCATGCGCTTGTTCGCCTCCGCGTCTACGCAACGCCCCTCGCGGCAAACCGTGGTCGGTGGACGGGCTACCTTGCCGGTGAGGTCCTCTATGGGCCCGCAAAAACATCTGCTCTTGAAACATTTGCCAAACAGGAAAAAATCGATCTCAGGCAGTGCCACGCCTATGGCAACAGCTTGCTGGACAAACATCTGCTCTGTGCCGTCGGTCATGCCCACGCCGTCAATCCTGGCAGGGAACTCGCTGCCCTCGCCAACGAAAAAAATTGGCCCATCTGGCATTGGCATCGCGAAAAGCAGCTTGCTTTCAAGCGAGACGCATTCTTACCTGAGGAAATCCAGCACATCGAGGGACCAGCATGAAGCACGGAAACATCAGAGAATGGAGACAGCAATCGATCGACTCGACTTGGGCGCCCGCTAGCCCGTTCGATAAATCCGCGGCGGCTTTGCCCGCTGCAGAAAGTGAATCAGCCTGCGTGTGGCGAACGTTAAAGAGAACCATTGCTGACGCTTGGGCAGCCTGCGGAGCTTTTGAGTGGCTCGCGCTGGGTTATTTCGCAGCGACCAGCGTGCTCATCGTTATCTTTGCCGAAAATCTCACTCATCCGCTTCGCCTGCTTGCCGCCCAGGCTTTCGTCGTCGTCATTGTGCTCACGCTCTGTCTTGTGCAGGCGCGCTCCGCCGCGCGGAAAGATCTCTTCGGCCCCTCCTTTTCTTCCCGTTGGTGGCATTTCTGGCGCCACTGGTATCCCCACCTCTTTTTCCTCTTTTGCTTTGAAGAACTGGCCTACCTGATGACCTTGGCCACGCCTCATTGGCAGGACGCCAAGCTCATCGCCTTCGATTACTGGCTGACCGGCGTGCACCCTTCCGTTTGGCTTGAACAATTCGCCACACCCTTCCGGAACGATGCCATGCAATTGGTTTACTTCACTTATTTCACGTACCTGGTGATTGTTGGTGGTGTCCTCTACGTTCGCAAGGATTGGCGCGGCTATTGGTCGGTAATGACCTATTCGATGGCCGGCTACATGATCGGGTATTTCATCGCCATGTTCTTTCCTATTGAAAGTCCGTGGTTCTCGATGGCCGGTTGGTGGAAAGAGCCCCTTTACGGCGGGCCGTTCACGGCAATGATGGGCTTCATCGAACACTACGGCCGCGTCCGCGGTGCCGCGTTTCCGTCCGCTCATGTAACTGGCGCCACCGCCGCTCTGTGGGGGGCGTGGAAATATCGCCGCTGGCTTTTCTGGACTCTTCTCCCGTTGTATCTGGGAATGTGCTTCTCGACAATCTGGGGCAGATACCACTATTGCGTGGACGTATTCGCCGGAATCATCACGGGAACGCTGGGCTATCTGATCGGCAGTTGGATCATGAAGCGGCCTGCTGCCATAACCACTGCACGCGATGGCGCGTCTCTCTGAAGCTTACGCGAGCGATTCCAACTCAGGTCGCCCCGTCAACGGAGATTCCCGCTCAAATTCTCGCGCGATTTCGAGCAGTAATGCCTCATCCGTCCATGCCGCAATGAATTGAAGGCCCATCGGCAGACGGCTTGTCGTTACTCCGCATGGCACGGAGATGGCTGGCACGCCCGCAAGATTGGCTGGTCTGTTGAGTCGCAAAAGCAGTGCCCGTGTGGGATGAGCACTGCCCTTGATCAGCACTGAGTCTTCCCCGATCCCTGGCGCAGGTATTGGCGTGGTCGGCACGGCCAATGCATGCAAACCATTCGCCGTGAAAACCTCAAGAAATAATTCCTTGAATTGTTTGCGAAATTCTCGCGCTTGCAAATAATTTACCGCGCTGACCTTTTCACCCATCTCTAGCCGGGTGCGAACGTCTTCGCCATATTCGGCCGCATGCCCGGGAAACCAGCCCGCCTGCCGGTGATAGAGCGTTGCTTCGGCCCATGCAATTTGGTTTCCCGCGTCTTCAGTTTCCAGCAACCGCGGCAACGAGACCTCCCGGAGACGCGCGCCTCGTTTCTCGAGGAGGCGCAACGCGTTTTCGAACGCGGCCTCGACTTCAGGGTCGAGCACTTCCAGAAAGAACTCTTTCGGAATCCCCAGGCAGGGCCGGCGCCCTCGGGAAGAGGGAACCTTGCCGGGCACGAGATTCCGTTCCTTTTTTCCTTTGACGAAGATCGCATCCAGCAGCAGTGCTGCATCCTCCACACTGCGGGCGAGCGGCCCGACAAAATCGAGCGTCGGCGAGAGCGGTATGATGTCCCCTGCATTCACGCGTCCAAGTCCCGGCTTCAATCCCACTACTCCACAGAGAGAGGACGGGATCCGAATCGAACCACCCGTATCCGTGCCAATGCTTCCATAGCACAGCCCGGCCGCGAGCGCAGCTGCCGATCCTCCGCTGGATCCGCCGGCAATGCGTTCAAGATCCCACGGATTTCGAACCGGCCCGAAATGAGGGTTTTCTGTGGTCACGCCATACGCAAATTCGTGCATATTCGTCTTGCCTAGTATCACCGCACCCGCTTTTTTCATAGACGCGACGATCGGGGCATCGTGCAACGGCACGAACTCCTTCAGGATTTTGGATCCACCGGTTGTCCGCACGTCCTTTGCGTAGATATTGTCCTTCAGCGAGATGGGAATGCCGTGCAGCGGTCCCCGGTCACGACGGCTTTTTCTTCTCGTTCGGGTGCAGAGCTCACCTTCCGCCTGAGCCGCCATCTCCATCGCTAATCCCTCACAAACAGTGATATAGGCATTCACCCGAGGGTTTATTCGCTGGATCCGATCCAACAGAAACCTCGTTAGGTCCACGGGCGAAAGCTTCCCTTGCCGGAAAAGTTTTCCAATATCCGCGATCGAAGCATAGGCGAGTTGGCTGCCGCCGTTTTTCAGAAGATCTTCTCCTGCCGCCGCAGATTTCCAAACGTGCCGATGTTCGCCAGCACCAGCCCGACGCGAAATTGATTTTCTGACCGAACCGTCGCCAGGTTGAAGCGTCCGTATTCCACCGACAAGCCGCAGCAACCACCGTTGTAACTGACTTGGACGAATTGGTTCAGCAGGGTATTGCTGAGGATGTCGTAGCTGATTCCAGCGGAAAAGTTAAATCCTTTTCGAACCAGGTCTCCGTAGCCGATGATTCCGCGAATCTGGTGAGACGGCGGCTGTACGATGGGATCGCCCTGCAGGCGAAAATCCGCGACAGTGGCGTAGAACTCGCTGTAGGGTTTCACTTTTAGCAGCGTGCCGATGGTAGTCACCTTCTTTAGCTGTGGATCATATTCGATGATGGACTCTGCGTCGTAGCGCCCCCCAGGCGTCAACTTGATGTCGCTGACGATCGGCGACCAGTCCCGCGGTGTCGCGGCGAAGGCGAACGGCGTTATCGAATCCAGTGCTTGAAATACGTTGCGTTGGCCGGTGACCAAGGCTCCTCCAAAAGTCGGATCAAAGTAGTGGATTTGCGCTAGCTCCCAGGAAAGAAAGTCCACCGGTTGGTCATCGCCCTTTTTTACGTACAGGTGTTGGTCGATTCCATACTCAACTTGGCTCGTGTCCGCCAGCGTGGCATTGCTGTCGAATCGGATTAAGTCGGCAAAGTTGTTTACACCGGTTACGTAATGATAGGTAATCACTGGCTCGATCGTATGTTTGTAGCGGTGCCGCGTTGTGGGCCGATCGAAATACCGCTCCAGCGTGGGAGGGCGAAGCTCCACTTCGAATTCTCCGGTGTCCCGCGCGATCGACTGGCCGGAGACGTTGCCGATGGCGTCGAACGAATTTCCATAGTAAGTCGTGCGAAACGTGGCCGAGGTCGTCACGCCCAGCCAATCACCGAAGTGAATGGGGATCGTGACCTTCGGGGCGAATTCCGCGCGAGCCACAAAATTTGGCGTGTTGATGAACTCGTCTTCGCGGTGGACCGTCCCCGAAAAGGTCGAGAACGAGAAATACACCGGCAGATTGCGCCAAGGCGCTTGCTCCACAGACGAAAAACTCACCTCCGGCGCGCTGCGCAATAACACGCTGTTCGGTGGGCTGAGTTCGAGAAAGCTCCGGTTGTTCAAGCTATCCACATTGAAGCTAAAGCCATGGAAATTGTTGGTAAGAAACACAGAACTTCGGATTTCCGAATTGATGGCTTCGCTGTAGGTCCCGGCAAACGCGAGTTGGAAGGTGAGCGAAGAGAGTTGGTTGAGGTCCGTGACGAACCGCCAGCCATGATTCCAAAGTGATTGGACTTCCAACTGCTGCGTGTAGCCCCCCTGTTTGGTGTTCACGCCGTCAATGAGGATCCCACGGTCCTCCACCCCGTAATACTTGTACTGGATGGTTGTGTTTTCGAACGGACGGGCGCGGAAGGCCGCTCGCTGCCCCGGCCCGCGCTTCCCGAAGTACTCAAAACCCGCAGTCGCGTCCATCCATGTTTTTGGGGCCCAGTAAAAGGCATCACCGAAGGTAAAACCCTTGGTGTTGCTGTTTCCTAGTATCGGAAGCATAAAACCGGATTGCCGAATGTGCTCGCCAGCGGGTGCGGTGGCGTACGGCAACCAAAATAACGGCACCTGGTAGATCCGAAAATTTGCATTGACCAGCGCCACTGATTTTTCCAACGTCACCTTTGCTTCGGGGGCATAGAACTGCCAAGTTGGGCTTCGCGGGTCGCAAACCGTGAACCATCCATGATGAACCAGGTAAACGTCCTCCGAGATGCGGTCTACCTGCTTGGCTTCGAAATGCAGCGGATTTTCCGTAATCAGCAGCAGCGGATTCGGATGGCGGTCCAGAAGGATGGACCCCCGCACGTTTTGAAACGTGCCCTTGTTCGTCGCCACGTTCAATTGTCCTTCGTCGGCTTCCAGGTGCTCATTCTGATAGTCATAGATCACGTGGCCCCGTGCAATCGCCTGCGACGTATCCGTGTTGTACTCCACGTGGTCCGCTTGCAGGTGCATCCCCAGGTAGTGCACGTCCACATCCTTGTCCGCAATGTACAAATCCCCTTCCTTCCGCTGCGGACCACTCGCCGTAATCTCCGCAATTCCACCGCCTTGGTGTCCGGATGGGGGCTGCTGCGCCTTATTTGGCTGGGCAAAAAAGAATCCAAGCAGGAGGGAAGCGATCAACCGGCGCCATCGGCCCGGCCTGGAAATGGAAAAGGTTGTCTTCACGCGGTCAATGCGCCCGAGGAACGAAGAGTTAGCCTAGCATGCACAAGGAAGGATTTGTAGCAGACACCTTCCTCCCCCAACAGTAGATGCAGGATAAACGCTGCGGGCTGACTTACTTTTCCGCGTTTTTCGTGTGATGCTGCCGGTACCACGCAAAAGTGCGTTCCAGGCCTTCTTCAAACATGACCGTGGGCTCGTATCCCAAGAACTCTCGAGCCTTGGCGATATCCGCCTGCGAATCTCGGATGTCTCCTTCACGGGGCGGGTCGTACTTGGCTTGCAGTTTCTTGCCGGAAATCCGCCGGAGATATTCCAAAGTCTGGTTTAGGGAGATGCGAGCTCCGGTCCCAATGTTGAATACCCCTCCGGAGACAGTGGGCGCCTCGCATGCTAACAGATTCGCTTGCACGGCATTGTCGACATAGGTGAAATCGCGCGTCTGTTCTCCATCTCCATAAACGACAGGTTGCTGCTCTTCCAGAAACGCTGTGGCAAATCGGGATAACACACCGGAATATGGCGAATCAGGATCCTGCCGCGGGCCGAAAATATTGAAGTAGCGGACCGAAACGTTTTCGAGCCCATAGCAGCGACCAAATGTCTGCGCGTACAGTTCCCCTACGTATTTGGAAAGGCCATACGGAGATATCGGCTGAGGTTGCATGGTCTCCATCTTCGGCAACGTCGGAGTATCACCGTACGCCGAAGACGATGCGGAAAACACCACCCTCTTCACCTTGTTGTCTTTTGCCGCCACTAGAACATTTAGCGTTCCTTCCACGTTGATCCGATTGGTTTCCAGCGGATCCTTTACCGAGCGTGGTACAGACGTCCGAGCCGCCAGGTGGATGACGTATTCCGCCTGGTGCATAGCCTTCTGCACTGCCTCCAGGTCGGTTATCGATCCCTTCACAAAGGTGATCTTGCTGCGAACCTCGGCCAGGTTCTCTTCTTTCCCCGCCGACAGATCGTCCAGGACCACGACGCTGTGACCACGCCGGACAAGTTCATCCACTGTGTTTGAACCGATGAACCCCGCGCCTCCGGTAACTAGGTACCGCATCACCCCTCCTGTGCACCACTCCGTCTTATTGTACGATGGGACTAGCGGCGCGAACGCTTTGATTCTTTCTGACGTCGCACAATGAGCATGATCAAAAAACCGGTCTGGTTACTGCTGATTTGTCTCCTCCTCCTCACTGCAGGTGGCTTCTTTTATTGGAAGCTCTCTCGCCCGCTGCCCCGCAACGCGCCCGTCGTCTCGAACTGGCCTGCCATCGGCCCCACCACCTCTCCGAACGCCCCTCCCACCCCTACCCCGGAAGCCCCATTCCCCGGCGAATCCGCAACGAAGAAGGAAAACGCCCTGCCAGAAACCGCTTTCACTCTCCGCCAGGGAGAAATTCTCGATTACAACGCCAATGTCCCCAAGCTTAATAGCACGGTCGCAAATTTGAGAATCATCGCCGCAGAAAAGAGGGGTTCAGTCGGTAAAGCATCCTGGCACCTTCAAGCCTTCGCTCATACTGAAAATCCCTATCGGATGGTCTTCGCGCTGGATGACCAGTTCGATTCCTATAGCGACGCCCGGAGCATGACCAGCCTTCAATACGAAATGCATCTGAACGAGCGTGGAGAAAAAGTGGATAGTGTGGAGCGCCTGCTGTCCTCAGCGCATGATCCCGCCCCGATGGGCGCCAGCGCGGCGCGTGTCTTGCCAGGAACCCGCGATCCCTTAGGTATGCTCGAATATTTGCGAAGCGTGGATTGGGGCCACACCGCCGAAGTGCGCAGCCCGGTTTATGACGGCCACAAGCTCTACGATGTCCGAGCGGTCTTAGTTGGCAAATCCGCCGCAGTCAGCGTGCCCGCCGGCAACTTCAATACCACCAAGATTGAAATCCATGTCCTCGACAATGGCACGGAAATGAAGGACGCCCATTTCCTGCTGTATCTCAAGAATGATGCCACTCGGCTGCCTGTTCTGATGGAGGCCGTTTTGCCGGTGGCGACCGCGCGCGTCGAACTCACCAAATCGAACTGACAATCCCTCGACCGGCCCCTTCCGCTAGCAGAGGTGAATCTTTTCCCGATTCCGGATGACCCGGCGTGTGGCGTTTCGCGTATCCACTACAAGTTTCGCCGCATCCACGATTGCTGCGTAATCGTAACTCGAATGATCCGTGGCGATAATCACTGCGTCATATTTGGCCAGGTTCTGCGGGTTCAATGGCACGGACTTCATGTGCGAGTAGTCGTAGTGCCTCATTTTGTGGAGTTTTGGGAAATACGGGTCGTTGTATTCAAATTCCACTCCCCGCTTCTGCAAAATTTCCATGATCTTCAGCGTCGGCGACTCGCGCAGGTCGTCGACGTCTTTCTTGTAGGCCACGCCCAGCACCAACACTTTTGATCCCTTCAGACTCTTCTTGTGGTGGTTCAAGGCTTCGCCCACTGAGTCGACCACGTGATACGGCATTGACGTGTTGATCTCGCCCGCCAGCTCTATGAAACGTGTCGAGAAGTCGTACTCCCGCGCCTTCCACGAAAGATAGAACGGATCCACCGGTATGCAGTGCCCGCCAAGGCCGGGACCGGGATAAAAAGGCATAAATCCGAATGGTTTCGACGCCGCCGCTTCTATCACTTCCCAGACGTCCACTCCCATGCGCATGCACAGCAGCTTCAGCTCATTGACAAGCGCGATATTCACGCACCGGAAGATGTTCTCGAGCAGCTTGGCCATTTCCGCCGCGCGCGTCGAGCTTACCGGAATTACTTTCGCCACAACCTGTGCATACAACGCTTGCGCCGCCCGTCCGCTCGGTGGGTTCACTCCTCCCACCACTTTCGGAATTTGCGCCAGCCCAAACTGTTTGTTGCCGGGGTCTTCCCGCTCTGGCGAGAAGGCCAGAAAAAAATCGCCCGGAACATTTTCATTTTCGGGAGTAGCGGCGATCGGGCACTTCCAGCCACTTCTTTCGAGGATGGGCAGCACCAATTCTTCCGTTGTGCCAGGATAGGTGGTCGACTCCAGCACAACCAGCTGCCCCTTCTGCAAATGTGGTTGGATCGATTTCGCGGTCTCTTCCACGTAGCTCAGATCCGGCTCGCGGTACTCGTTCAGTGGCGTGGGCACGCAGATTAGAATCGCGTCCGCCTCTTCCAGTCTCGAAAAATCCGTGGTCGCGGTGAAGTGACGGCTATTGACGTACTGTTGAATCTTGGTTTGCTGGATATGCTCGATATACGACTTCCCCGCAGTAAGCATCTCCACTTTCTTCGGGTCGGTATCAAATCCCGTGACTTTATGGCCGGCCTCCGCGAAACGGAGCGCCAGGGGAAGTCCTACATATCCACATCCAATAATTGCGACTTTCAGTTGTGCGCCTTTGAAGAATTCCGGTCTTCGGTCCGTTGCCATGGCGTGGAACTTGCTCCTCAATCCTTCTTTGTTGGGGATGATTAGCCCTGACGCGATTTGGGCCTGCTACCTGATCACTATAGCAGTTTCGGCATCGCCCGTTGAAACGTGCTGCGGGATGTTTCCAGAGTTTCACGAGTGGCTTGCCGAATCGTAAAAACTCTTTGCCGAGTTCGCTGGCACAAGGCAAGACAAAAGCGTTCATCTGAGGAGAAAAATCTCTGCACTGCAAATACTCATTCGTTTTGGCTCTTGGGGTCATCGCAGGTGTGCTTGTTGTGTTGCTGGGCACTGATGGCGGCGTCTTGCTTGTGCCTGCGATGGTGTACCTCTTCGGTTACGACCGGCATCTGGCCCTCCTGGGCGTCTGGCAGGTCTTCTCTGCATGGCGTCGATGCCGCATACTGAGAGCGGCATGGTTGATCTTCACTCGCATATTTTGCCGGGCATGGATGACGGAGCCAAGACCATGGAAGACTCCTTGGCGATGGCCGAAGAGGCGATCGCCGACGGCATCACCCACGTTGTCGCCACTCCCCACGCCAGTGCCGATTATTCTTTCGATTATCGGCGTGTGTGCTCTGCTGTCGAGGAGCTAAGTTCCAGACTCGCAGGCCGCCTCACTCTGGCGAGCGGGTGCGATTTTCACCTGAACCATGAGAATCTGCTCGCTCTCCGAAAGGATACCCGGCCATTCTGCATTAATCAGAAAGACTATCTCTTGGTCGAATTCAACGATTTCTCGATCCCGCCCTCCTTGGACCAGACGCTCCATGAACTTCGGCTCGCCGAGCTGCGCCCCATCGTCACCCATCCTGAACGAAACGGAATTCTCCGCACCCATCCCGAACGCCTACGAAAATGGGTTACCCAGGGCTGTTACGTTCAAGTCACCGCCGGTTCTCTCTCCGGTGTCTTTGGCCCGAGCCCTCAAAAGCATGCGTGGAATTGGCTCTCCCGTGGCTTGGTTCACTTCATCTCAAGCGATGCTCACAATACCGCTCGGCGTCCTCTCAAACTGAAATTCGCCTATGACGCGGTCTCCGCCCAGATGGGCGAAGACAGGGCCCGATTTTTCCTGATCGACAATCCCATGGCCGCATTCGAGGGACGCCCCCTACCTTTCGTCCCGGAGATCGCGACAGACCTGCAGCCGCGCAAACGCAAGCGCTTCTTCTTTTTCTAGTTGTTCCCACCGGCCATCATGCCGCGGGCCGCAACGGCAGCCCTGCCCAGGCATTCGCCAATCCCAGAATTTCCCGCACCACATCCAAGGCGTCGCTTGTGTTTTTCCACCAATGCGCCGCATCGAACGACTCATCCGAAACCCCACGAATAATCGCCGCTCCGTCCTCTGCCGAAATTCGTTTCCAGAGCAGTTTGACCCTCCTCGTATGCACTTTCGAAGTCACGAGGATCACCGAACGCTGATTTTCCTTCCGCAACGCCTCGCCAATCGTCTTCATCTCATCCGCTGTATTCACAATGGGCGGGTCTAGTACCTGAATGGCGTTTTCCGGCACGCCTTCGTGGATCAGTATTTGTTTGTCGTAGGATTCTTCTCCGACATACGGGACAGCAAGCGTTTCCAGAGTGGCGCCAGGCTCAGTCTCGTGCGTCAGCCACACATGACTTGCATAGCCCTGTTTGTACACGCGCGCTGCTTCCATCGCCCGGCTCGGCATCCGCCCGCTCAGCACCGCGATGGCATACGCCTTTTGCAGCGGATCTTCGACGACTAACCAGCGGCCCACATTTAGGAAAACGAACAACCCTGAAAAAAAGAGCGAACTCAATAGCAGGATCCACAGACGCGGCCGCCGCTCCGGCGCGACCGGAAGCATGCTCCCCACAAGAATTCCTTGCATGGTCGCGCATCGTAACTCGCCACGCGCCTCTCGTCAAACAGCCGCGGGATCTCCGCGGGATCTCTGTCGCGGCATCTCCGACCAACAGGATTGCGTTAGGTCTCAAGCTTTTAACACGATAAAATAAAAGCCGCCAGTTAGGGGGAAGACGAATGCGAGCTGTTGTTACCGGCGGAGCAGGGTTTCTCGGGTCGCATCTTTGTGATCGCTTGTTGGCCGAAGGCTGGCAAGTTCTTGCGCTGGATAATCTCATAACCGGCGACGAAGGCAATCTTGCTCACTTGCGCGGGAATTCCAAATTCCACTTCGAACGTACCGACGTCAACGGGTCGTTCGACGTTGACGGCAAAATTGAGTATGTTTTCCACTTCGCTTCTCCCGCCAGTCCACCGGACTACTTGAAATTTCCCATCGAAACTCTGAAAGTCGGCTCGATTGCCACTCTGCGCACCCTGGATCTGGCTAAGGCCAAGAGCGCAAAGTACCTTCTCGCTTCCACCAGCGAATGCTATGGCGACCCCGACGTTTCCCCGCAGAGTGAATCCTATTGGGGCCACGTCAACCCCGTGGGTCCGCGCAGCGTCTACGATGAGGCAAAGCGCTTTGCCGAAGCCACGACCATGGCCTACCACCGTTACCACAACGTGGACACCCACATCGTCAGGATCTTCAACACCTACGGCCCGCGCATGCGCCTGAACGATGGCCGTGCTCTTCCCAATTTCGTCTATCAGGCGCTCAGCGGCCAGCCCATCACCGTTTATGGCGATGGCAAGCAGACCCGCAGCTTCTGCTTCGTTTCCGATTTGATCGATGGAATCTACAAGCTCAGTCAATCCGACGAACATCTGCCCACAAACATCGGTAATCCCGTCGAACTGACCATCCACGAATTTGCGGTGCGCGTCTGTAGCCACTTCCCCAATGCGCCCAAAATCATCTTCGAGCCTCTGCCCGTTGACGATCCGAAGCAACGCTGCCCGGATATATCCAAAGCAAAACGTTTATTGGGCTGGGAACCAAAGGTGGACCTCGGAGAAGGTCTGAAGACCACCATTGCCTTCTTCAAGGATCAATACAAAAAAGCATCAGACGCTCGATAGGTCTGCGTCGCGGCAACTGAGCCGCTTTGGAGTGCGCCTTTTCGGCGACGAAGCCTCGCAACTTAAAAAAATCAGCGCCGCCTGTGGTCACAAACGTCCGAACGAGTGATAGTCGAATCCCAATTCCTGCATCTTCTTGGGTGAATATAGGTTTCGTCCGTCGATCACCAGCCGCCGCGCCATGATTTGCCCCGCTTTTTCCCAGTCGAGTTTCCGGAACACTTGCCACTCCGTGCAAACCAACGCGGCGTCCACAGCCTTCAAAGCCTCGTAAGGATCTTCGTGGTACTTGACCGCGGGCAAGAGCGGTTTCGTCCGCGAAATTGCCTGCGGATCGCTCGCGTGTACCTCGGCTCCCTCTTCGATCAGCTTGCGAATTACATCCAACGCGGGAGCGAAGCGGATGTCATCGGTATTGGCCTTGAAGGCCAGTCCCAGCACCGCCACTCTCTTTCCCTTTATCACCCACAGGGCTTTGCGAATCTTTTCAAAAAAACGGTCGATGCGCTGCTTATTCACCCGCTCCGCGGCCTTCAGCATGTCGAAATCGATGCCCATGGAAGAGGACAGATGAATAAACGCCTGAATGTCCTTCGGAAAACAAAACCCGCCAAATCCGAGACCGGCCTTCAGAAACTGCGTCCCAATGCGCGGATCGAGTCCCATGGCTCGCGTTACTTCCTCAACGTCGGCTCCAATCCGCTCGCATAGATCGGAAATCACGTTGGCATAGCTGATTTTCAGCGCCAAAAACGAATTGGAGGCGTGCTTGATTAGTTCCGCGCTGTTGATTGTGGTGACCAGAAGCTCGCCGGACGTTCCACTGGGGCATTTCCCTCCATGCACCGGGCAATGAAATTTCCTTTCCAGAATCGGCGCATAGATCTCCCGCATGACGGCCGCGCTCTTTTCATTCTCAACTCCCACCACGATCCGGTCGGGGTGAAAGAAATCTTCGACGGCAGTCCCTTCCCGCAAAAACTCGGGATTAGAGGCAACCTCGAATTTCATGGTTCCTTGTTGCGAGTAGGCAGCCAGAGCTTTTTGAAGCTGCACGCCCGTCAGCGCAGGCACCGTGCTTTTTTCCACCACCAGTTTCGGCGTGCGCGCCTCGCGCGCAATTTGTCGCGCTACGTGGTCAATCGCCGATAAGTCCGCTTCTCCGGTTTCCTTCGGGGGAGTCCCCACGCAGATAAAAATCACCTCGCCGGCGCGGATCGCTTCTCCCGCATCGGCCGTATACGATATCTTCTTCTCAGCGGCCGCTCTTTTCAGTACCTCTTCCAGGTGTTCTTCATAAATGGGGACTTTTCCAGCCTTCAACTGGTCGATGCGCTTCTCGTCGATGTCCGTGCAATGTACGTCGTGGCCCGCAGCCGCCAGGCAAGCGCCTGTCACGAGCCCCACATATCCACACCCAATGACCGTCAGCCGCACGATGGATTCTCCTTTAAGTGCTTTCTAATTTCTGCACGATGTTGGCCGTGGGGTTCCACGGGCAGGATTTCGTGTCTCATTGACGCCACCTGCGCCGCTATCTGCGGCCCAGCAGCAATCCCCGAAGCCCTAGCAGCGCCAGCCGGGGTTGCCGGCGAATTACGTTCCACAGCAGTCGCGTCGATTCGTCCCGATTGATCTCTCCGAGCGACTCGCGCGTCGAGTCATTCAACATATCCACCAGCCGGCAGTAATCGTCTTGTTGGAAATGGTGCAGCGCTCGTCTCACCAGCCAGTGCGTTTCCAGTTCCCGTCTCAGGGCGCGCAGTTCGCTTCGCCCCTTCTCAAGAATCGCATCCGCCACGCCGCGCGCTCCCCGGAAACCAGTCACTATCCCACCAATCGTCGATACTTTCACTTGCGCGGCCGCGTCTCCCACCAGATAGACCTCGCCGCTGCCCACCGTGCGCTGCACGCTCACCCATTTTCGGTACACAGGAATTCGCGCACCTTGCCATTCCAACGGCTCAAATCCTTTTTTCTCCAGGAACCGATCGAAGCAGCGCTTCATATCCCGGCCCTGTTCTCCTATGACTCCAAGTGCTCCCCGTTCCGCGGACTCGGGAATCAGCCAGTAAAAATACGGCGTGTCATCGGGCACGAACCATACTCGCGTGGTGTCCGGGGGACAGTCTTTCGGCAGCTTGACCAGTGCCTGCACCAACGGCACAGTCTCCACCGGCGGCCAACCCGATGCCCGCGCCACTCGGCTCGCCGCTCCATCCGCGCCCACTACGCTTTCCGCATAAAGTTCCTCTCGCCGGCCCGCCTGATCCACTTGCACGTGCAGGCCGCTGCCATTCGGGGTTAGCCCCAGAAAGCGCGTCTCGTATTCGAGGCGCGCTCCCGCCTCCTCGGCCTCCTGTGCCAAGGCACGGATCAGCCGTGATCGCTCAATGATCAAATCGGGCCGCTTGAGAGACACCACTGCGGAGCGGCCGTCCGTAAACAATTCGAATCGGCGAATTTCATTGAGAATACTCGCTCCCGCCGCACCATTCACCTGCCGCCGGAAATGATCGGTAACAATTAATGTTCGCGGGGCAGGATCCAGGGTTGCTCTTGCTTCCAGCACTCGCACTGCACGGCCGCCCTGCGCCACACACGCCGCGGTATAGAGGCCTGCGGCTGATCCCCCAACCACAACGACCTCTCTTTTTTTTCCGGTCTTTCCCGGTTCACTTCCCGTTTTGTTCACAGTCTTCGAGGATCCTATTCACCCGCGCCATGGCTTCCCGCACCATCGAACATGGTTACCCATCCCACCCTATACACACCTCTGTTTCAGAGCCGGTTGGAGTGCCAATGAGTATATCGAATCCCTTTGGCTGGTCCAAACCGCAGCTCACTTCCGCTGTTTTTCTAGGGGACACTATGGCGAATGAGCCACACCGGTGCCATCGTGCTTCGCCTTCTGCCTCTCATACGGAGCTCGTTCCAACCAGGCGATCGCCAACAGCATGGCGATCAGCACAAGCCCTCCCACCAGGGCGCTCTTTGTTGTCGACAGGTAAGTCACATAGACTCCAGCCCCGCCGCAGATCGCTCCCGCCAGGTACATCAACAGCACCGCTCCACGCTGTCCGAGGCCTAGATTTGCCAGCCGGTGCGCGGAATGGTCTTTCCCCGGCGTCGCAAAGGGCAACAACCCTCTCCTCGAGCGCGAAATCGTCACCAGGGTGGTATCAAATATTGTGGCACTCAGGATCAACACCGGCGCCAGCCAACCGGCCAAATTCGTAGCGGACTCGAAACGCAGTTTCAGTGCCAGCGTCGCCATCAGGAACCCGAGGAACATGGCTCCCCCGTCTCCCATGAAGATTTTCGCCGGCTTGAAATTCCACCTCAGGAATCCTGCCGCGGCTCCCAGAGTTGCCGCTGCCAGCGTCGTGACCACTGTTTGCCCATTCAGGTACGCCAGCATCGCAAAGAATATCGAGGCCATTGCCGCGACTCCCGCGCACAGGCCGTCCATGTGATCCAATATGCTGAACGAGGCTGTAATCCCAACCACCCAAACCACCGTCAGCGCTGCGTCCAGCCAGTACCCGCTGGTTCCACCTACAAGAGCCTCGAATACGTTTGCGCGGACTCCACTTGCCATCAGAATTACCGCCGCTAACGGCATTCCTATAAATAGCTTCACCTGATGATGCAGCCAGCCGCGATCGTCCAGGAATCCGACGATCGCCACCAGCGAGGCGCCGGTTACGATTCCGAAACTTTGCGCGCGCGCTGGACCATCGAACACAATCAGGATCGCCAGCATCACTCCCGCGTAAATTGCTAAACCGCCTAGCAGGGGAATGGGGGTGAGATGAACCTTCCGAGGACCTGGCGAGTCAACCATTCCAAAACGAATGGCCAATGCTCGCACGGGTACTGTCAGGACTAAGGAGGCCGACAGAGCTATTAGGAAAGCCAGGAGGCCCGCACTCATACGCCCTCATTGTTCGTTCTGAACAGACTGGCCCGGGCGAGAATGCCAGTGAATCACAGACACGTTACCGGTTCGGGATCCGGCTCCCAAGTTTCAATTACACACCTGCGGAAAGCCTGATCATAATGCCGGCTCACGCAGCTCTCAAAACATACCGTAAAGACCTCAAAAGTACCAGTAAAAATCAAGTAATTGGACCGCACACGTGTTGCCCCGTACCGTGCGAATTCTCGCCCTCTCAAGTCTCAATTCCGGCGGCTTCTTCTACGACTGCCACCAATTTCTGCAGTTCCCGCCTTCTCTCATATTCTGGCGCCGCCGCCCACGCCGCTTCTCCCATCCCCCTCACTCGCTCCGCATTCGATAGCATTTCCCGGACGCGTTCGACAAACCCCGCTGGATCATCTGGGTCTGCCGCGATCGAAAACCCCTCTCGAGTTCCAATCGAAACAACATCGCATTCCGCCGGTGCCAAGGCAACGATCGGCTTCCCTGCAGCCAGTATCCCGTACAGCTTGCTCGGCACCACCACTCCTTCCAGTCCGCGCTTGACCGTGATCACATGCGCGTCTGCGGCCGCCAGGACGGACGGAATCTTGCTGCTTGGAAAGAAGGGTAGAAACTTCACATTCGGAATGCCGGCGCAAGCGCACTCCAGTTTTTCCCGCTGTGCCCCGTCTCCAACAAATACCAGTCCGACTCCATCGATCGCCAGGCGACGCGCTCCCTCCACCAGCGTATTCCACGCCCCGTAAAATCCCAGGTTGCCCGCATGCAGCAAGACGAATTTGAATTCTCCGCGAATCTCTTTAATTACGGATTCGTCCCGTCTCGAGGCCAGCTCTGCCTTAGTCGAAATCTCCTCTCCATCGCGTATCACAACGACGTGCGCCGGGTCGATGCCCTTTGACAGGATACGATTCCGCATATCTTCTCCGAGCACAATCACCTTCGTGGCCCGGCGCAGCGCCCAGCGATGCAGTTTCTCCCAAATCCGCGCCAGCAGTCCTGGATTTACGATGGATCCTCCCACGGCCATGTCCGGATAAAGATCGCGGATGTTGTAGATATACGGCTTGTTTTTCAGCATGGCCACGAAGGCTCCCACGATGCCCTCAAACGGTGGGTCCGTCATGGCCAGAATCACGTCGCAGGGTAGGAGCAGCGCGCGCGGCACGGCCAGAAACACATAGCTCAGGTAATTGAAGACGCGCTTTTTCATCTCCACGCGCGGATAATCCGTCGATCCAACTCGAATCACCCCAACCTTCCCACATTCCTCAGCTTGGTAGAGGCGCCAAGCGCGCCGCTCCGTGGGATCGTAGGAAGGGCGTCCGCTCACGACCATCACGTCGTGCTTGATGGCCAGAGCATCAGCCACTGTTATCGCCATTTTCGCTGTGGCAGAAGTATCCGGCGGATAGTAGAGATTCAGCAGCAGGACGCGCACCAGTGAATTGTACAGGGAGAACAACCGGCCTTGAAGCTGCCATTCCGCCGCCAACGAAAAATTTGAGCGCAAACTAGGGAACAGTTGCACCAAACCTGTACGGCTGGTCAGTTCCCCTCCGCAATTCCCGATCCTACTGTGGAGCCTCCATACCAGATCCATTGGAGGAACTTCCTATGAAGTGGAAATCTCACTTTGCTCCAGCGAGATTCCTGCTCGGACTGACTCTCTGGCTGATTGCCCTGCAAGTTGCGGCCGTGCCTAAAACACTTCCGGACGCCGTCGTGCACGCGCACTCCATTTTTCTCGTAAACGAAACTGGGTTCCGCGAACTAGAGTACAGCACTATCTTGGAAGTCAACAAGTGGGGCCGTTTTGAGCTGGCGGATAGTCTCGAAAAGGCCGATCTCATCCTGCGTCTCGACGGCGCTAACCATGTCCGCGTTGTTCCCGAAGGTCAATTTCCGTCCAGCGGCGGAATGAACGCTGCTGCTGACACTGAAATCCCGAAAGGCCACACGCGCATTTCTCTGCTCGATCCCAAAACCAACGCGGTCCTGTGGTCCGATACGCATAAGACGGAAGGTGGCAAGGTCAAAAACGGCCATCTCCTCGACGGCCTTCGCGAGGCATTCGACAGTTACGAAAAGAGTCGGGGTTAGCCGAGTGCATTCGGCACACCACGCTCCAGCTCATCGTGCGCCTAGCCTTTAGAGGGTAGCTGGCCTCTTGAGGAGCCTGAATCCACCAGAACCATCCGTTCGCGTGTGTCCTGCTTCCTTGGCAGTCAGCCCGCATTCTGCTATAGCTACGGTAACCTACCTTCGGCGATCTCCCCGGACGCCATGGTTCGCTCCAGGACGGAGACCACCCATGGAAATCACTGTTGAACATCTGGGCTCGGTACAGTTTCGAATCAAATCCCGCGGTCACTCCCTCGTCAGCGATCAGCCCGTGGAACAAGGTGGCTATGATGAAGGCATGACTCCCCCGGAATTATTGCTAGCCTCGCTCGGTTCTTGCGCCGGCTACTATGCCGCCCAATATCTCAGGAAGCACAAGCTTGCCATCGAAGGTACGCGTGTGCGTGTAACCTGCGAAAAGGTGAAAGATCCGGTCCCTCGTATGGATATTTTTAAGATCGAGGTCGAAGCCCCTGTCGAACTAAGCCCCGAGCATCGCAAGGGCGTCCACGAGGCAGTCAAACATTGTCTTGTTCATAACACACTCCTCCACCCTCCCAAGATCTCGCTCGAGGTTGAGAGCTCGGTGGTCGCAAGGGCGTAACTTCCAGACTTGTCGCGAAATAGGGCGCACCAACTGTTAAATGACGGCAAGCGAAATTCGGAAGACAGCTCCATCTCGCGTCGTGAGCCGAAGGCTTGCGCTCTTCATGGACGGGTGATGAGGCAGTTGCCGAGAACGAGCGCGTCCATCTTCGTCCGCAGAAAACAGTTCAAAGCTTCTTCCGGCCGGCAAACGATCGGCTCATTGTCGTTGAACGATGTATTCAGCACCACTGGGACGCCCGTTTGCCGCTCAAATTCACTGATTAACGCGTGATACCGCGGATTTGCTCCGCGTGTAACCGTCTGCAGTCGCCCTGTGCCGTCCACGTGCGTCGGCGCCGGTATTTTGTCGCGCTTTGCCGGCCGGACGGAGTACGCTAAGGTCATAAACGGGGACGCATGTGATTTTTCATACCACTCGCCGGTCCTCTCCGCCAGAATCGATGGCGCAAAGGGCCTGAAAATTTCCCGGTGCTTGATCCTCTCGTTCAGGATCTCCTTCATTTCCAGCCGCCGCGGATCGGCAACAATGCTGCGGTTGCCGAGCGCCCGTGGTCCCCACTCCGCGCGGCCCTGATACCACCCCAGAATTTTTCCTTCGGCGATAACTTCCGCGGTGCGCCGCATCAGTTCCGTTTCACCGAGCTCCGTCAACGTGTGACCGCCGTTCGAAACCGCGCTGCCCTTTATCGCCGAACGAATCTCTTCGGCGGAATAGCCCGGTCCCCAATACGCATGATCCATAACGAACGACCGCGGCTGGCCCAGCAGTTGATGCCACACATAAAACGCGGCGCCAACGGAAAGCCCGCCGTCGCCTGCGGCCGGCTGCACGTACACCTTTTCGAATGGAGTCTGCTCAAAAATCTTTCCGTTTGCGACGCAATTGAATGCAACTCCTCCCGCCAGGCACACGGCCTTCGCCCCGCTTTTGGCGGCCAATTTCTTCAACATCCCTAGATAAACTTCCTCAAGCCGCGCCTGCAAGGACGCTGCCAGGTTGCGGTGCCTCTGCTGCAGCGGTTCTTCCGGTAAGCGCGCGGGACCGCCGAGCCGCTTGGCCATCGCTTGCGAAAACAATTTGCCGAGCACCGGCGTCTTATCGGACTCCGCCCACGACATCTCTGGGCCTGTCTTGTGGTGCGTAAAGTACTCCAGACCCAGCTGAAATCCGATTTCGCCGCCGTTCGCGCTGAATCGCACAATATCCCGGAACGCTTCCATATTCTCCGGCGAGCCATACGCTGCCAAGCCCATCACCTTGTACTCGTCCCCAAACTTCAGAAATCCCAGGTACTGGGTGACCGCGCTGTAATACAGACCCAGGGAATGCGGAAACGCAATCGCCCTGTCAATCTCCATGCGATTCCCGTGTCCTGTTCCCCACATCGAGCTGGCGAAATCTCCCAATCCATCTGCCGAAAGCACCGCCGCATCCTCGAACGGCGAAACAAAAAAACTGCTGGCCAGGTGTGCCTGGTGATGCTCTACCCTGTGATACGTCGCTTTGATTTTTGCTGGATCGGTGTCAAACGCCCACGCCAGGGCCGCCGGTATGCCCGTGAATTTCGAAATTACCCGCGCCCGTTCCCGCGCGAAAGTTGGCATGCGCATGGCGTACCAGAGTTTCGTCCCCAGCCGCGCGTATGGATTCCGCGGCACCGCTACATGATCGACATCGGAAAGCGTGATCCCCGCTTCCTTCAAACAGTACTGGATAGCGGCGGCGGGAAAGCCCGCCGCATATTTCACCCGGTTAAATCGTTCTTCTTCCACCGCGGCGATCAGTTTTCCATCGCAGACTAGGGCCGCCGAAGCGTTTCCATGATACGCATTAATTCCCAGGATATTCATGACGCCATCTGAAAGTCTACCTCAAATTTGTACTTCCTGATATGCAGTAACTATGTAACAAACATGTTCACGGTTTCAGGACAGATGGCGGCGACACCATTCATTTAATACGTACAACGACCAGGGGCGAGACCAACTTGTATGCCCGTTCAGAAAATTATTCCACACCATCTCGACGCCCGCGACATGCAACTGCCCTTGGAGCGCCGGCGCCAGTTCTTTCAGGCTCGATTGCACCCGCGCTTTCAGTGACGTGCGCAGCCACCCTTCCCACGGAAGCGTGAACGTCCGTTTTTTCTGGTCCAGAATTTCCGGTGGCATCAGTCCCGCCAGTGCCGCTCTCAGCAACCCCTTCGAGACTCCGGGTTCGATGCGCGCCGCATCCGGCAGCGCGCCGACAAATTCCACCAGCGGCGTATCCAGAAAAGGAACGCGCACTTCGAGGGACCGCGCCATGCTCACGGAGTCCGTATCGTGCAGCAGCGTGCTTGCCATATACGTCCGCATCTCCAGCCACGAGATGCCCGCAATCGGTTCCACCGCCAGCGCCTGATCCGCTGTCCGCTCGAGCCAGCCAAGCCATGTTGGATTCAGTGTCACCCCGTCGCTCGAGACGTTGCTGTTTCGGTACCGCGCCTCTGCCAACCGCGAGACTTCCGAGGGCGGAAAGAGTAACCGCGTAAAAAAATACGGATGCGGCAGCGCGTCGGGCATCAGCCACGCGTCGCTGGCCTTCCGCGCAGCGTCCTGCGAATTATTTCGCGCGAGCATTGCATTCACCAGCGGCGCACTCATTCGCCGGAACGCTCCGGGTATGAATCGTGAGACCACTTCCAGTCGCGCCAGTCTCGGCGTGTCCGCAAACGTTTGGTAGCCTCCGAACAGTTCATCGCTGCCCAATCCGGACAATGCCACTTTCAATCCCACTTCCCTGGCCGCCCACGAAACAAAGTACGTATTGATCCCGTCCATGGTCGGTTGATCCAGCGCGGTGATTGCTTCGTCCACTCGCGCCAGCATGTCTCTTCCCTGCAGGGGCACCTCGGTGTGGTGGGTCCCGGCACGTTGCGCCACGATGCGTGCCAGCGGCCCTTCGTCATACTCGGTGTCGGGGAAAGTCAGCGTGAAGCTCTGGATCCCTTGCTGGGCTCGTCCCGCTAGCACTGCGATTGCGCTGGAGTCGAGCCCGCTCGAGAGAAACAAACCCAGCGGCACATCCGCAATCAGATGCGCCCGCACTGCATCCTCCAGCAGTGTGCGCAATCGCGCCGAAGCAGCCGCAAAATCGCGTGGCCGATTCGGGTCGCGCACTGCCGCGCTGCGCCGGGGATCCCACCATGGACGCACGCGCGGCGTCCGCCGGCGATCCGGCAGATGAAGCAGTAACGCGTGGCCGGGCGGAAGTGAGAAAACGCCTTCGACGAGCGTGACCGGCTCGGAGACGCTTCCAAACAACAGGTACGCCGTCAGCGCGTCCGACGAGAGCTGCCGTCCTACTGCTCCGGAGGCAAGCACCGCACGCAACTCGGACGCGAATACAAACCCTTCCCCCGTTTGCGAGTAATACAGTGGCTTGATGCCGAGCGGATCGCGCGCAAGGAACAAAACCGGCACGGTCGCGAAATGTTTCCGCAGGTCCAACAAGGCGAATGCAAACATGCCGCGCAGTTCGCCCAGCAGGTCCTCGCCCCATTCTTCCCAGCCGTGAACCAGAATCTCTGTGTCGGAGTTTGTGCTGAACCGGTGGCCTGCCAGGTTCAAGCGTTCGCGCAATTCGCGGTAATTGTATAGCTCGCCGTTGAACACTACGGCCACGTTCCGTGCTTCGTTCCAGACGGGCTGGTGGCCTCCCGCAAGATCGATGATGCTCAGCCGGCGCATCCCCAGCGCGGCACCTGGGGCCCGGGCATCGTTCACCAGAAATCCGTCTTCATCAGGGCCGCGATGCACCATCGCCGCAGCCATTTTGCGCACGCGGCTTTCCGCTTCAGTTGAGGTTCGAGCGTACGCGAAGCCGCAGATTCCGCACACGCTCTACTTGATCTCCGGTGTCGAGAAAAACGTGGCGGTGGCACGGCTTAAGTTGGCTCGCAAATGGAAACGCGGAATTTTCAGCCTGTGATCTGCAAACCAGCCGAGAATCACGCGCACCAGCATCAGCGCGATCAGCGAGTTGACGCAAAGAAACAAATACAGAAACGATCGCCGCTCCAGCAGTAAGCTCCAGTCCAGGTACTCGTCCCAGCTCGGAAAGACGTAATCTAGGAATTGGCGCACCTTTGCACCGTGGAAGGGTAGCGCGGCAATCCTCACATGAGCGAACCGCTGATAGGTATATTCCGAACGGTAACCTGGTACCAGGCTGGTGGCCTCTCGAAAGATTTCCGGGTTTTGCAGGTCCTTCCGCGTCAGAAGATTCCCGTGCGTGTCTTTCATGAACGTCCGATAGGCCGGATCGACAATCACCCACTGGCCGTCCAATTCTAATTCCGCTACCACATGGTCGGCCGTGCGTTCCGGGGTGAGTAGCAACAGCCGCCGTGTGTTCAGCCCGGCGCTTCTGGACAAATTTAAAAATGCGTTTGTGGCCGTCCCGCACACTTCTAAGAGCTGCCTGTAATTGAGGGTGTTCGCGGGGTCCCGGTAGGAAAGTTCTTTCGGATTCTCCGCTTCGAGCCGCGGCGGACCGTTGCGCATCCACGCAAGTATGGCCTCCGCTTTCTGTCGGGGCGCGGCCGCCTCCGGCACGATCGCGTCCGAGAAGCCTCTCAGGTATTGCCTGGTGGAAAATTCCCACACCCCGGCCCAAACTGTGCCCACTAAGGCCACGGTGAGCAGCAGATTGCTCAGCCACCATACACAACGGAATATGAGGCGCGCCTTCAAGTCCAACCCTCGTGCTCTGGGACTCGAATTGTCCTACGACGTGACCTGTCTCGCAAGCCTAGAATAAATTTCCTCCATCTGATCCAGTGGCTGCTCCCATCCCAACTTTGCCACCGCCAGGGTGCAGCCCTTCTGCAGGTTCACGCGGGATTCTTCATGTTCTAACAGGCGTGCCAGGGCACTGCGAAGTTCCGACTCGCCGTGTTTTACGACCAGCCCAGCCGTGTCTTTGAGCAAGGGAGCAATGCCGCACTGTTCGGTGACGATTACCGGCGTGCCCGCCGCAACCGCCTCCGCTGCCGTGTTCCCAAAATTTTCGTTTTGCGATGGCAGTACAAAAATATCCGCATCACGATAAGCCGCCCACTTTCCCTCTCCTTCGAGCGGCGCAGAAAAATGTACGCGATCTCTCACCCCGAATTCGCTGGCCATCTGTTCAAGCCGAGCTCTCATCCCCGATTCGTCCGGCCCTACAAACGCGAGATGCGCCTTGGCTTGGCCATTTCTGAAGGGCGCACTTCCCAGTCCTGCGAACGCTCTCAGCAGCAGATCCGGACTTTTCTTTTGCGATAACCGGCCCAAAAACAATACCAGCCGGCTTTCCCGCGAGATGTTGAGTCCACTCCGGAACAGTCCGCGCTCCGGCCATCTTGCCGGTACCTCTACCCCATTCCTCCGCAACAGCAGCCTCTCTTCGGCAACTCCTCCTGAAAGGAGTTCGTCGCGTTCTTGCTCTGCAGTGACGATGATGGCATCGGCGCGCTTGAGCATTTCGCGGCCCCAAACCCGGTGATATGCCCGCTTCAGCCGAAGATTTCGCACAATCGGCACAAACATGCCGATGGGCTCAACGACATACGGAATTTTTTGTCTTCGGCATTCTCTGGCCACGCGAGGTCCAAACAAATCGTATAGCCCGAACATGTGCACGACATCAAACTCCTTCAATCGAGCGCGCAGGTAACGCCCCAGCGCCGGATTCCAACTCGTCGCGCGGTAGTGAAACCAGTTCGCCAGGTACACCGCCGTCACTCCGTTCTCCCTTCTTCGTCGTCCAAACGGGCTGGCCTCCGGCTTTGCCTCATTCGACGAGCTTCCCAACCGGGCATCCAGCCCCCAGTCCGCCGTCAGCACCGTCACCTCGTGTCCCCTCCGCGCCATCCCCTCCGCGAGTGCCTTCACCTTCACGGGCGGCCCTCCGAATTCAAAAAAGGGTGAGTAGCTCTGGGTGACGTTCAGGATTCGCATAGTTCGCGCAGAATTTTCTTAAATGCTTTTGCAAATACGGTAAACCGGAATTCTTTCTCCACGCGTTCCTGCCCGCGCGCTCCCATCTCTCGTGCCAGTTCCGGATTGCTCAGCAATGCATCGATGGACGTAACCAGTTGTACGGTGTCTCCATGATGGACCAGGTATCCTGTCACTCCGTCCCGGATCACTTCTGGTGCTCCGCCGTGTGCCCCTCCGATCACCGGTTTTGCTCGCGCCATGGCCTCCAGATACACAAATCCAAATCCTTCCCCGCGGCTCGGAAGTGCAAATAATTCCGCAGCCGCATAGCATGCCGAAAGTTCGCCATAGTTCAGCCCACTTAGAAAATGCACGTGTCGTTGCACGCCGCTATCTCGTGCGATATTCACCAACCACTCGCGGTCGTCCCCGGCTCCCACCATCAGCAATTGAACATCTGGCCAGCGCAGCAACAGGCGGGGCAGAGCCTTAATTAGAGTGTCCATCCCTTTATAGCGTTCGGTGGCAAGCCAGCGGCCGACCGTCAGAATAACCCGCCCATTCGGAAATTCTGCAGGTAAGAAAGCAGCCGAATCTACAGAAACGCGCGTTTCGAAATCCGGGTCAAGCCCCCACGGCAGCACGCGCACTCTCTCCGGCGCAACTCCCTGCATGGAAACCAGGTAGTCCGCGGTTGCGCGGCTGGGCGCCAGTACCATCGTGGCATGCTGCAACGATCGCCGCCTGAGTCGCGACAACGGCTCCCACACTTCTATCCCGTGCGCGCAGATGATGCTCTTCATCTGCGGCGCGAACACATTCATGGATCGCACCAATGGCGCAAAATTCGGATGCGCGGCCAACACCAACTTTGCGCTTCTCCGCGCCGCTTTCAGTGCAGCCACGGTGAACCCCGTTTTGCCGCGCGCCGCTCCTGTGAACACATACTCGCGGTCGCCCAACCGCATCCGATGGAGCTCCTGCGTGTCATTCAAGCTCAGCAGTCGGTACTCCATTTTCTTTGAAGTGGCGTACTCACTCAGCACAAACGCCAAATGCCGCCCCGCTCGCTGGATTCCGCCGGGCGCGTCCAGTTCAGGAAACAGTCCAATCAGCACGCGCTGAGTCTGACAAACCGCACCAACCGAACGCAAGTGCATAACGGTTTCATTTTTACTGGAGTCACATGCTCACGCGCCCTTCGCCGTCAGCTGTAGCAACTCAGCCAACGCATCGATATACAGATCGGCCGGGCAAACTTCGGCGTTATGTTGGCCAAAACCATACTTCACTCCCACTGCCAGCATCCCTGCGTTCCGCGCGGTCTGTATGTCTACGTCGGAATCGCCCACCATTGCCGTTTCCACTGCCGACGAGCCGAGTTCCTTCAGGATCGCCAGTGCCCCTGTCGGGTCCGGTTTCTTTTTTTCAAAACTGTCTCCGCCAACCACGACACGGAAAAAATGCGCCAACTGCAATCCCTCCAGAATTTCCTCGCTCATCTTGGTCGGTTTGTTTGTTAGTACCGCCATCGGATAGCTAGCCAGCGTGTAGAGCCCTTCCACAACCCCCGGATAAGGCCGCGTCAATTTCAACTTTTGCTCTTCGTAACATTCCAGGAAAACCGCCAGCGCTACCCGTCGTTGTTCCTCATCAGCTTCCGGACCAAGTACGCTCGCAATCAGTTGCGGCGCGCCATGCCCGATGTAGCTTGCCACCAACTCCGTGGCTTGCTCCGCGCGGCCTGTCTCTCGCAGCATCGCGTTCACCGAATGCACCAAGTCCAACTTCGAGTCGATCAGCGTCCCATCTAGGTCGAACAAAAACGCTTGCATACTTCCAGCATTTCCCTTAGTCATAGATCTCCAATTGTAATCTGCCGGTCAAAACTCGCTCTTGTCGGGCCGCCGTTCCGCTTTTTCAGTTCGTGCCCACATCGCGTACACTGTTAGGCTGCCTTTCAGAAGAAATCTAACCTGGAGAATTCATGGCACTGGTGCAACCCTTCCGCGCTTACCGCTACAACCCGAGTCTTGCTCCGCTTGAAAACGTCCTCACCCAGCCATACGACAAGATCACCCCTGCCATGCAGGAAAAGTACTACGCCGCCGATCCTCATAATTTGATTGCCATTGAAAAGGGCCGCATCCAGAAGGACGATACGCCCCAAAACAATGTCTACACGCGCGCTGCCGCCAGCCTCAAATCCTGGATCGCGGAAAACGTAATCCAGCAGGATTCCTCCCCGGCCTTCTACGCCTACACGCAGGAGTACACCGTCCCCGGCACTTCGCTGCGCCGCACGCGCCGCGGCTTCATTGGACTTGGAAGATTAGAGGATTATTCCGCGGGTGTGATCTTCCGCCATGAGCACACTCTTTCAGGTCCGAAAGCCGATCGCTTGGAGTTGCTGCGCCACACACGGACCCACACCGGACAATTATTCATGCTTTATTCCGACCCGCAACGCCGGGTGGACGCGGTTTTAGAAGAAGTTCAGTCCTCGCTAGCTCCTGTCACACAGTTGACCGATGAGTACGGGGTCATACACCGCCTCTGGCTCATTGCCGATCCCCGGCGCATTTCTTCCATCCAAACTGCCATGGTCGAACAAAAGCTCGTGATTGCCGATGGCCACCATCGCTACGAAACTTCCTTGAATTTCCGGAACGAAAGCCGCACGCGCGCCGGCAAACTCATTCCCGACGCTCCTTACGAATTTTCCATGATGACTTTCATCAATACACGGAGCGAAGGCCTCACCATTCTTCCCACTCACCGCCTTGTGGCTAATCTGCGAGATTTCTCCTGGAGTGCCGTACGCCGCTATCTCGAGCCTTGGTTCGCCACCCAAGTTCTCCCTTTTGATGGTGATGCTCAACGCCAGGAAGTCGTCGTCAAGTTTCTTGAGCAACTCGCAGCGGGAAAATCCCAACGCGCCATCGGCGCCTATCCCGCGCCGGAAGGCGGTGCCCGCGCCTTTTACGTCCTTACGCTTCGGCCGGAAGCGGACATCACGCAAATTCTACCCGGTCTTTCCCCCTTGCAGCGCGAACTGGACGTCGTCCTCCTGCATCAGGGCATTCTCGAACCCGCCCTGGGCATCACTCCCCACGCCGTTGCTTCCGAGGCAAATCTCTCCTACGAACGCGAAGCCGCCGTCGCCCTCGATGCCGTCGACCGAGGTGCAGCTCAGCTTGCCTTTCTTCTCAATCCCGTCGATGTCGACCTGGTTGTTCGCGTGGCCACCGCCGGCGAAGTCATGCCCCAGAAATCCACCGATTTTTATCCCAAGCTTCTCAGCGGCATCACCATGTATCGCATCCCGGAATAATAAAAGGGCAGGGAGAATCCTGCCCTTTCCTCACGATTGTAATTGGAGAAGTGCGGCTTACTTCGAGAAGCTGGCCACAGCTTCGGCTTCCGTGTTGTACACGTCGAAGATGGTCATCAGCTTCGTGATCTGCAGCACTTCCTGGAACTTAGTGCCCAGGTGGCACAGCTTCAACGCCGCTCCTTGAGCCTTGGCGCTGTGGTGCGACGCCACCAGAGTGCCAAGCCCCGCGCTGTCGATGAACGTAATGTTGTCCATGTTCAGCACGACCTTCTTCTTTCCCTCGGCCACTAGCGATTTTATCTTTTCGCGGAGCGCGTTGCTTTCTTCTCCCAGCACGATCCGGCCGTCCAGCGCTGCGACTGTCACGCCATCCACTTCGCGTGTTGTAATCTTTAATGCCACGTTTAGTTCCTCCTCATTCGTACACGGATCCGGCGGCAACCCGGGCCGGAACCGCGAAGCATATCTGGTTTTGGTGCTTTCCGCAAAGCAGTCTTTTTGCTTCGAGCGCGACTGCCTCGCGTTAATAGTAATCCGCGCAGGACATGTAATACCCGCATACGCTGCAGACCAGCTTGCACCTTCTCGACTCCAGCCGCTGCGAACATACCGGGCAATACCGGGACGGATCCTCCTGCATTTCAGCTGCTGGCTTGCCCACCGTCATCTTGCCTTCCGGCGACTCAGTCACAGCCGTACCCCGCGTTCCCGCCGGGGCCCTCTCCTGCTTTCCGTCCTGTTTCACGGCCTTTCGGTTATAGCACATCCCCCTATCGACGCGAAAGCGCAGCCCCCTCGGTGCCTCGGTGTTCTCCGTCCTGGCTTTGCCATTTTTCTCGTGCCGCTTTGGCAGAACGGGTCTATCATCTCCACTCACTGACCCGGCTTTTCTCGTCTCCGTGAATCGACCCGTCATGGAGGAAACGCATGCAGGAACGAAAGCCTTTCTTCATTTCTTCTCTTTTGTTGCTGGCAATTCTAACCATCCATGCAGCCGCAAGCTCCCCTGCCGCGAGTCTTACGCCGGTCTCCCGCGCCGATCTTTGCGTTACCGAAGGCGCCATCGAAGAGCTTCCGGGCGGCCGCCTCTCGGTCTCTGTTCCCAAAATGCGTGCCTATCTGAATGCTCTCACTCCCCAATCCGTCGAAGCCCATTTCACCTATCGCGGCTCTACGGGAAACGAAGCACGCCTCGGCTCTGGTGAACTCCGTCGCCAGTTCGGCGTGAAGCTCCGCGCCCAGGACGCCTGCAACCTGCTTTACGCCATGTGGCGCATCGAACCCGAATCGAAGCTGGTGGTTTCCATCAAAAGTAATCCTGGCCAGCACTCCAGCGCAGAGTGTGGCAATCGTGGCTATCGCAACATAAAGCCTCAGCGTAGCAAACCCGTTCCTCTCTTGCGCTCCGGAGACACCCACGATCTTCGCGCAGAGATGAACGGTGACCAGTTGAGAGTCTTCGCCGATAATTCTCTGGTCTGGGAAGGCTCTCTCGGACCGGACGCTCTTTCCTTCGATGGTCCCGTCGGCATTCGTTCCGACAACGCCCGCCTGCAACTCGAACTTCGCGCCCCACATCCTCCGAACGTCCCGCGTGGGCAATTTCCTGGCTGCCGCGCCGGTCCCGGCGAATCAGAATAGTACACAATTTCTACATCTGTTTTTTCTTCCCTCCCGCATTCCACCTTTGTTACCCTCCCATCCGTGCGTCTACGAATCACACTCCTCTTCCTGTTCGCTATCGCTCATTCGTCTTTCGCTCAAGGGTCCAAACCTCTGGCCGATCGACTCACCGCGCAGAACGCCCTTTTTGACGAATACTACGAAACTGAACTTCGCAGTTTCCCGGAGCGCGCCACCGCTTTTGGAGATTACCGCTACAACGATCAGCTCGCCGACTATTCTCTCGCCGCCATCGCCCGCCGCGATCGCTCCAACCGTGCCTTCCTCTCTCGCCTTCAATCCATCCCCACCGCCGGTTTTTCCGACCAGGACCAGCTTTCCCACGACCTCCTCATTCGCGTCCTTCAGCAGCGCATCGCCGATTTCGACCTCAAGGAATACGAGATGCCCATCAATCAGCAAAACGGCATCCATACCTCCCTCGCCGATCTGCCTCTCTCGGTTCCTTTTGACTCGATCAAGCACTATGAAGACTACATCTCCCGACTTCGCCAGATTCCCCGTGTTCTCTCGCAGACCACGGAAGTCCTCCGCGCCGGCATGAAAGACAATCTCATGCCCGTTCGCTTTCTCCTCGAAAAGCTGCCGGGTCAGTGCCAGGGCATTATCGATGCCGACCCTTTCCTTCTCCCCACCAAAAAATATCCCGCTGGCATCTCTTTCGAAGACCAGAAGCGACTAACAGAGCAGATTACTGACGCGATCAACAACGACGTGTTTCCCGCCTACAAAACCTTCGCTGCTTTCGTCGCCACGAAGTATGCGCCGCACGGCCGCACCACTCTCGCCATCACCTCCCTTCCTGATGGTGAAAAACGCTATCGGAACGACATCTACGCTCGCACCACCACGCACCTGAACCCCGACGAGATTCATCAACTCGGTCTCCGTGAAGTACACCGCATCGAAGCGGAAATGACGGTAATCGCGAAAAAAGCCGGTTTCCCTGATCTTGCTTCCTTCCGCGCCTCACTCAAAACCAACCCCAAATACATCCCCACTTCTGCTGACCAGATTCTCGACGACTTTCGCCACTACATCGCTCAGATGGAACCCAAGCTTCCCCAGCTTTTCACTCTTCTTCCCAAATCTCCTGTTACTGTCGAGGCTATTCCCGTCTTCCAGGCCGCTGCCGCCACCCACTACGTCACCGGAACTCCCGACGGCAAACGCCCCGGCCGCGTCGTCGTTGCCACATCCGATTTCGCCAAACGTTCCCTCATCGACGACGAAGCCGTGGCTTACCACGAAGGAGTCCCTGGGCATCACATGCAGCTTTCTGTTCAGCAGCAACTCACTGGCCTTCCCAAGTTCCGTCTCCACGGACTAGGTTTCAACGCCTACACCGAAGGTTGGGCGCTCTACGCCGAGCAACTCGGCAAAGAAGTTGGTTTTTATCAGGATCCTGTGTCCGACTACGGCCGGCTCTCTTCTGAACTGTTCCGTGCGGTCCGACTCGTGGTCGATACCGGCATCCACTCGAAGGGTTGGACTCGCGATCAGGTTGTCGAATACTTCCGCAAATCTGGTGCCGTCGACGAACCCACTATTCAATCCGAAACCGACCGCTACATCTCCTGGCCTGCCCAAGCCCTTAGCTACAAACTCGGTCAGCTCAAAATTCGCGAACTGCGCGATCGCGCCCAAAAAGAACTGGGCCCCAAGTTTGATCTCCGCACCTTCCACGACGAAATCCTCGACGGCGGCACGCTTCCCCTCGATATGCTGGAAGCCCGTACGGACAAATGGATCATCCAACAAAATTCCAAATAACTTTGATGTGCGGTGGCTCTGCTTGCCCTGAGCCTTAAGCAACTCGAAATCGACCTCTATGCTGGCCCACGGATTGCGGAAACGGAACCTATCAGTGGTTCCTCACATTCTGTCCTGTTGTATGCTGTTTCGTCTCAGGCTGGAGGATCTGTTTGAATTTCCTTGCCAACTCGAAACAGACAATCACGCTTCGCGCCTTGCAAGCTCTCCTGCTTTTCTCCGGCCTTCCGCTGCTATCCGCTCACGGTGTCCTCGCGCAATCTTCCAAACCCGCCACCCACCTTCGCTTCGAGATTTCCTTTCCCGAATCGCAAAGCGCAGGAAAGCCCCTCGATGGCCACATCCTACTTGGTATTTCCGCCGATAAATCCATTGCGCCTCGTTATCAGCTCCGCGAGGAAGAAGCCTCCAGCGGCCAATTTTTCGGCCTCGATGTCGACGGCCTGAAACCCGGCACTCCCGCTGTCATCGATTCCTCCACTCTCGGCTACCCCATCGTCTCTCTCGATCAACTCCCTCCCGGCGATTACTACGTCCAAGCCGTGCTCAACATCTACGAGACTTTTCATCGCTCCGATGGCCACACCGTCAAGCTCCCTCCCGACATGGGCGAAGGCCAGCAGTGGTTCGACAAGCCCGGCAATCT
This sequence comes from Candidatus Acidiferrales bacterium, assembly GCA_963709675.1. Classification (GTDB taxonomy): domain Bacteria; phylum Acidobacteriota; class Terriglobia; order Acidiferrales; family UBA7541; genus Acidiferrum. The sequence goes on along the minus strand of CAVPWW010000003.1, from coordinate 768,089 downwards.
CCTCAACAAGCCCCAACTCATCCACCTCGACCCGCAAACCGATAACGTTGTTCGCCTTAGCCTAACCGAGAAAATTCCTCCCATCGAGCCGGCTAAGGACACGAAATACCTCAAACACATTCGCATCCGAAGCAAGCTGCTTACCGCCTTCTGGGGCCGCCCCATGTATTTGGGCGCGACCGTTCTTCTCCCCGAAGGCTTCGACGAACACCCGACCGCTCATTACCCGCTTCTCGTCCATCAGGGGCACTTCGAACCGGACTGGGAATTTTTCCAAGAGAAAGTTCCGGAGACAGCCAAGGCGGGTGAGTTACAGTTCCTGCAATTCGCCAATCGCTTCTATCAGGACTGGACTTCCGGAAGACTCCCCCGCATGCTCCTCATCAGCATCGAACACGCGAATCCCTATTACGATGATTCCTACGCGGTGAATTCTGCAAACCTCGGCCCCTACGGCGATGCCATCACCCAGGAACTCATCCCTGAAGTCGAAAAGCGCTTCCGGGGCATCGGCCAATCCTGGGCACGCGCCCTCGAAGGTGGTTCGACCGGCGGCTGGGAAGCCACTGCCTCCCAGATCTTCTATCCCGATTATTACAACGGAGCTTATTGCTTCTGCCCCGACCCCATCGATTTCCGCGCCTACCAAGCCGTGAACCTTTATGCCGATAAAAACGCCTTCTGGCAACAAGGTCCATTCGGCGAGGTTCCCCGTGCGGAAATGCGCACTTCGACTGGCCAGATCGTCGCCGTCATGGAACCCACCGTCCGCCGCGAAGAGGTCATGGGGACTCACGGTCGTTCCACAGAGCAATTCGGTATTTGGCAAGCGGTCTTCAGCCCCGTCGGCCCTGACGGCTACCCAAAGCCGATCTGGAATCCCACGACGGGTGTAATTGACCCTGAAGTTGCCGCCTACTGGAAGGAACACTACGATTTGCGCTTCATTCTCGAGCGCGATATCGCCACACTCGGCCCCAAACTCGCCGGCAAACTCCATTTTGCCGTGGGCGACATGGACACTTGGTACCTCAACAATGCCGTCCATCTCATGCAAGACTTCCTCGACTCTCCCAAAAACCCCTTCCGCATCGCTGATTTCGAGTACAGTCCCGGGAAACCGCATTGCTATATGGGCGGAGGTGACATTTCCAACACCGAAAGCTTCGGCACCGTATACCAGCGCATCATGCCGCAGATTGCTCGCCATATGACTGCCACTGCCCGGCCTGGCGCCGATATGAGCTGGAATTACTGACATTTTCGCCGAGCCGAGAATTGCCCTTCTCTTCCCACCGCTCCGGGTGCAGAATCCAGAATGCACGTCATGCGTATGTATCCCTTGCGGGTTCGCTTACGTCCAAGGTATTGAGAGACATCGATTCAGCCTCTCGGGGGCGCTCTATGCGCAGATTTCTAGTCCTCGTGTCGCTCGTTTTAAGCATGGCCATAGTTATCTCCGCCCAGCAGCGTCCGGCTTTAGCTGTCTCCGCCCCACCTGTTCTCATGCATCCAATGCCTGTGAGTCTTACCGCCGCAGGCCACGTTGCATCGACGCACGTGCCTGCCCAGGTGCATCCTGTGGCCCACGTCGCTCCAACCGGCGTGAAGCCTCCCGTCCCCCACCGGAAATCGTCAAGTTCTTCCCAGCCTATTCCTACGCCAGTGCTGGGTGGCGCCGTCAACTCGATTACCGGGTCACCCGCCAACACTTTTTGCAACAGGCAGAATCGCTACCCGCTGCAGGGGCTGAACGCTTGTCCGCCGACCACTGGCGTTGTCCTTCCATTTTTCGGCGGCGCCATGTATATCCCCATCCCTTATTATGTCGACTCCACGCCCCAGGAACAGGGCGATGGACAGGAGGTTGCCTCCAATCAACCAGCGGATTCCAACACGCAGGACTCTGACCAAGGGTCGGCTGCCACTGCGTCTAGCAGGTATCGTTCCAGCTCCAACGACATCAATGAGTCGCTTTCCGAATTCGTTTTCGTCCAACGAGATGGAACCAAATTCTACGCCGTTGCTTATAGCGTTCTGAATGACAAGCTCCATTACGTCACGAAAGAAGGGATTCGCCGTACGGCGGCCCTCGATTCCCTCGATTGGGACGCCACGCAAAAACTAAACGAAGACCTCGGGAACACCATAAATCTCCCCACTCCTCCCACCTCCGGCGTGGCGCTCAGCGTTCCCTCAGCCCCCTTGCGCTCGTTTGGATTACTCCTTCCGTAATCAGCGGCGCCCTTCTTTGCTCTTACCCTATAATTGGGTTTACAATCCGAGGAATCAGGGGATCGCTCCCTCCCACAATTTTTGTGCCGCCATTTCTGCGAGAGATTTGAAGCAGGTTGGGCCTCCCCGATGATTTGTGACGTACTCGGCGCAATGTGGAAAACTCGGGTCTTCCAGGCCCTGGATAAGACTCTTTCACTCAAAGACTAACGGCGTACTTGTCTTTGCTTCCTGTTTCCTTTTTTCTCCAGGCCGTCACGCTTTGCGCATCGGTTCCGGCATCACGTAGCCGGACGTTGCCGGCAGTCCGGCGCGCTCCAGTTGCACCGTGCTATGTTCAATTCCGAATCCCTTCACTTTTTTCTGGATCGCCGCGATCACGTCTTCGCATTTATCCATATGCATATCCGGTATGCGCGCGTGACAGCTTAGGGCGTGATGTTCTCCCCCCAGTGACCAGATATGTATGTCGTGCACTTCCTGGACATGCTCCACGGTCAGGATGGCTCGTGCCACTTCTTCTACCCTCATCCCTCGCGGCCGTCCCTCCAGCAGAATGTGCGCCGATTCTCGCAGGATGCCGATCGAGGAGTACAGCACCAACAAGCCAATTGCCAATCCCAGCAGCGGGTCGATCCAATTCAAGTGCGTGTACCGCATAAGCAGCGCACCGATGATAATCGCAATATTCGAGAGCGCATCGCCAAAGTTGTGTATCAGGATGCTCCGCAGGTTCAGGTCTTCGTGTCCCCTCATCAACGAGAGCGTGATTCCTCCGTTAACTGCGAGCGCCGCCAGCGATGTCCAGATCATCCAGCTTTCCACCACCGGCACAGGATTGTGTAGTCGCTCGATGGCCTCGTAGCCCAGCCAAAGCGCCAAAATGATCAGCAGAACCGCATTCGTGAATGCCGCCAGCGTCCCCGCGCGATGATAGCCATAGGTCTTTTCGGAATCGGCGGGCCGCTGTGCCCATCGCATCGCCAGCCAGGAAATGCCCAGCGCCGGCACGTCGGAAAGGTTGTGCACCGCGTCATTCAAGAGCGCCACGGAACGCCCCAGCAAGCCGCCAAACAACTCGGCCACCACCAAACCCAGCGTGGCGGCCATGGCCCAAGCCAACACAGACGGTTTCATCACCGCATGAACGTGATTGTGCCCATGCCCGGCGTCGTGGGTGTGGCTGTGGGAATGACCATCATGTGAATGCATGTGCATCTGCCTGTATTCTACGACCTTCGCTGCCTCTGCGCAGCCCCTTCGGTCTGCCTCTTGTTGGATGGTTGACAACATGCGCCCGTGAATTCGTTGACGGTTCTGTCAGCCGCTGCCACTATCAGAAAAGGAATAGCTGCACACGTTTCACGCGCCGCTTCACAGGAGTAATTAGCCGCCTCACCGACCCAAATGAGTTCTCCTATCGCCAAATTGAATTTCTGGGGCGTTCGCGGCTCTACCCCTACGGTCGATCCTGCCACCTGGCGCTTCGGCGGAAATACACCCTGTCTGGATCTCGTCGCTCCCGATGGCACGCAGTTCATCCTTGATTGCGGCACAGGTTTGCGCATGTTGGGGAATCGTTGGGTCGCGGAAGATTCCGTCCGCACCGCCGAAACTCACATCTTCGTTACTCACTATCATTGGGATCACATTCAGGGGTTGCCCTTTTTCGCTCCTCTCTACGTCGAAAATAACGAGTTTCAGTTCTACAGTTTTCGTTCCAAATTCCTTGGTCGCGATTCCTTGCGCCAGGTCTTTGAAAAGCAAATGGCTCTGCCGTACTTTCCCGTCGATTTTTCCGTCATGAGCGCGAAACGCAAATTCCGCGAACTCGAAGGCGGCGAAAGTTTCCTCGTCGGCGAAAACAAGGTTACTGCGCGTCACCTCAACCATCCGCAGGGCTGCCTGGGCTTCCGGATCGAAACCGCTGCCGGCACGATCGCCTATGCCACGGACAACGAACCTGGCGATCCTGTCCTCGAAAAGAGCCTACGCGAACTCGCTGCGGACGCGGACATCTTCGTCAACGACGCTCAATTCACTCCTTCGCAACTCGCCACCACCAAAAAGGGTTGGGGCCATTCATCCTGGAAAGAAGGGGTGAACATCGCGCGCGAAGTGGGTGCAAAAACGCTGGTCCTTTTCCACCACGATCCCGATTCCACCGATCGGGTGGTCGACGGCATTCTGCGGGACGCGCGCGAGGAGTTCGATTCCGTATTCGCCGCCAGCGAAGGCATGGTCATTACCCTCGGCGCTGCAGGTCAACCGGTTCAGGCGCATTTGCCCGGATCGCGGACAGCGCTGCGGCGGGAAGCGCAATTCCGCGCCATTGTGACCGGCCTTGGCTCGGATGGGCATAGGTTCCAGGAAGAAACCACCGTGCGCGATCTTGCCCTTCAAGGCGCGCTGATTTCCTTAAAGCACAGTCCGCGGCTGCAATCGGAGCTTGAAGTGGTGATGGAAACGCCAGGTCCCGATGGAGTAAGGGAAATGCGCTTGCGAGGTTATGTTGTGCGGCTTGAAACAGGAGTGGAAAAGGGAACAACAGCGGTTGGAGTGGTCTTTACGGATTAATGAAATGGGGCAAGACGGGGGCTTGCGCCGCGCGCATCGTCTTCCGAGTGTACGTCAGCTCAACTCGGCGATCTTCTTATCCAGATGTGCCAACGCAGCTTCCAGAGACTTGCGGTGATTCGGATGTGTTGCAGTTCCCAGATCGTTCAGAATGCGCGTGCGCGAGAGAGACAAATCGCGCTTCTCCGATTCCCGGCGTAAATCCTCTGCGCTCTTTGCCCTGCCTGAGTTATCAGCCACATTTTTCCTATCTTCCACTTGGGATTCGACGTCTTTGCTTTCCCATCCTCGTGCCATGGTTCTATTTTCGCACAAAGAGAGGCCGGCAAGGGGAGGGAAGAAATTTTCGGTTCGCGCGTGAAGGGCACGCGGTCAGACGCGAGCGGCGCGGCGCTTGGGCGGCTGGGGTTGCGCGGCGAGGCTGGCGTGACGAAGGGATTCTTCGGCCAGGCGGGCAAAGCGCTCGGCGAAGATGCCCTTATATAGAAATTCGGTTTTGTGATCACCCCAACGAACAACTAGCAGCCAGTGGTTTTCGCGCGGAAGCACATCGACCTTGGCGATTTCCGCGGTGGTTATGGTCACCAAGGGTTCGTAGTTCTTGTCCATCGCCCAGGTCTGCGCCGACGAAATAAACAATTGCACCGGGCTCGCGGGAGCGTTTCCCGACCGATATTCTCCGCCGCTCACCACCGTTTGCGCGCCGAGTTCCTGCGCTTTGCGGTCGGTGGCCGATTCCAGTTCGGCGGGCGGAAGCAAGATGGAAAGCACGAAGAAGAACAAGCCGAAGACGGCGGTGAAATAGCCGTGCCACAAGCTAAGGGGCAGGATCACCAGCGCGGCGCCAAAACAGCCGAGCGCGACGCGGAACAGCGCCCAGGATTTTTCGTTGCGATAGAGATTCAGGAATTTTGGCGAACTCTGAATGAAAACAAACAATGCGGCGCCACAAGCACCCTTGATGCGTTGAAAGAGGTTCTCATTCTCGACGGTGATGACAGTGGGAGTCGTGCTCATGGGTTTTCCAGCCCCTTATCTTACCTCAGGTTGCAGGCCCGGAACGTCCCTCATTCGGGCAAAAGCGCGGCGTACGTGCGGAATGGTAATGGAACCGCCGACCACGAGAGCGACATTGAGGGCGTCAATGACCTCGTCGCGGGTCCAGCCCAGCTCGCCCGCACGCACCAGGTGGTAGGTAATGCAGTCGTCGCAACGGAGCACCATGGAGGCCACTAAGCCCAATAGTTCCTTGGTCTTAGTGTCCAGCGCGCCGGGCTCATACGTCTGATGATCCAGGGCGAAGGATCGTTTTATACCCAAGTGTCCGCAGTTCAGGATTTCTTCGGTCAATTCGGCGCGAAAGTTCTGAAACTCATCCAACCGGTCCGGCATGGTTCCTCCTGAAAACGGGAATAAAGGGTAGCACGGGCCGGGAGGGAAGGGGGCGAGAAAACGGAAAAGGGAAAATCGAACAGGGAATAACGCGCAGTTGCAGAAGGCGGTCGAGCGGGGGCGGGGAAGAGGGTGCGGAGGAATGGTGGCGGCGCGAGGGAGTCCCGGAATGGAATGGCGTGACGGGTGAACGGGGGTACCCCCTTGTTTTTGCAGTGCGAGATACAAGGGATAGAGACGAAAGGGGATAACGAAAAAACCGCACCGTACGTGAAATGGCACGAATGAGGAAGCGGGAGAAGAGAAGGCAGTTAGTAGCTACACGAGAACCGTGCAGGTCCAAGAAGTTGGACAGGGAAGGAGGAACGGGCAAGCAGGCAGGGGAGTGCGAGATGGAACAAGTGTAGCGTTCCCCCAAACATAGCAAAAGAATAGAACTATGTTTATCATAATGTGACGACATTCTATTCGAATGAGCGGTGGAGTGGCGGGAATGAGGACGAGCGGATCCCCGGTGGCAGTGATCCGATGGTTGAAGTTCAAGTGCTTGGGAATTGCGACAGGCGCAGCGGCCCGAGAAGATGGAAAAAGGGGAATTTGAAAGGGGACTGGCATGCGCCCCGTTGAGATCGAGTCGGAGAGCGAAGAATTAGGAAAAGAAGGCAGGAGCAGAGTCCACTGAAGCGGCTGGAAACATTTGTTGACGATTTTGAAAGCAGTTCAGCAATGCTACGATACCGAGATCCTTCTGCTGGCTCCACGAAGCTGGTAGGAAGGTGTGTACGGGGAGCTGCCATCTGCCAGAGCACTGACGGAGAGCAGCTCCCTTCCTTTCCCTTTGAGGGAAACGCGATTCGCGTGATGGTAGGATGCGAATCGCTTGCCTAATCTATACATTCCCCAGAATCCGAAGAAGGTTCCCGAGATTCATTGAAAAAATCACCAAAATGTGCCGTTTCAGCCGCCCCAGACACCCGCCAAGATTCGCGAACTTTCTAACGGTATTATGCGGGTTGTTTAGGAGTACGAAAATGAAGATGTCACACGCGACCGCGGGCTCTCCCTAGGAGCGTGTGCGCAGTTGGCGGTTGCGCGAACGAGGGGTCCGGATCAGTGCTCAAAGGCGATGCCGTAGCGGGCGGCGAGTTGGGCTAGCTTGGCGGGATCGGGAGGGCCTTGGGCGAGTGAGTCGGAAAGCTCCTCGAAGAACTGATCGATGCCGGCGGGTTGCGCGAAAATGAGCATGCGGGCGGGCGAAGCACCGCTGTTCTTGAACGTATGGAAGATGCCGCGAGGTCCGAAGACGACGGAGCCAGCGGGCGCGGGGAACTTCTCTGTGCCGACGGTGAATTCGTAGACACCATCGAGAATGTAGAAAGTTTCGTCTTCGCGGGAATGACGGTGGAGAGGCGGGCCGGCGCCGGGAGGGGTCCAGCCCTCCATGACAGAGAAGAGGCCAGCGGTTTCCGAGCTGCCAAGCTTGAGGAAGGCGGTTTCGGCGAGGATCTGAAGGCGCTTCCCCTCACCCGGGGGAACCAGCTTGGGAAGCGGTTGCACCATTTGCTGCTTCTCGGTGGACATCGGCGAAATCCTCCCCTGTAGGTAGATGCAGGGGAATGTCGCGGAGGCACGCGAAGCGCGGGATTAGTGGGCGGCGGGCGGAAGATTTTCTTGATTGGGCGAAGGATTGTTTTGAGCGGCGGCGGACGCATGGGACGGCGAAGGCGGCTCGGTGGGGCGGGGGAAGTACAAGGGGGAGCCGAGGAGAAAGGCAAGCAAGCTGATAATTTCCAAAGGTGACTTCAAACTTTCCTCCACTAATTCAATTGATGATTTGGGCTGAGACTTAGTTGCTTGCCTAGTGAACTTTTCCATCGCCGGGAAGGCCGATTGACCGGTTGAGGTACGGCCTTCCCGGAAAGCACGGGAAGAGTGGGGCACTCAGGCACTAGGTTTTTTCTCCAATGCAGCAGTAGAAATGGCGGAATAATTTCGGCCACCGATTTTGGAGACGAAGCGGCAAAGTTCGCAATGATCTTCATGGCGCTCGAGGCGGGAGTAGGAGCGGGCGTAATCAGCTTGCAAGCGGAGAAGTTCATCCGAAGTTTTTTTACTGGCGAAACCGGTTGAGGCAACTTCTTCGCGGCGAGTGCGCCAGAGCTCGAGAGCTTTTTGGCAGGCGAAGAGAAGATTTTCGTAGTCGGTGCAGATCGCTGTTTTGAAGGAATGTTCCTCTTTCATGGATCCCTCCCCCGCGGTTGGGGGAGCAAGTGGAAAGCCAATCCGCTAAGTCGTGGGAGAGGATGAAGTTGAGTTGGGAAAGAGAGGTGAGAAGGAAGCCGGGCTAGTACGAAAGTTCGCGCTATTGGAATGGGGATTGTTGTAATTCTTACCGTGGAGTTAAGCGTGGGTGCTGCAGCGGAGCCGTGGAGCAAGGTCGGAGAGGAAGGCATACCGCGAGCGGGAAAGATGTGTCACAATTTGAACTTCAGCGATGGGTGCGTGAGGACGAATTGCGCAATACAGCTCTAGCCAGTTGTAAATACAGCGAGATAGCGAGCCGATGTACCGGTGCATCTAACTCGATGATGGGCTGTTGTGTAGTTCGAAGGGAAGCAAACGCAGAGCGGTCCTCGAGAATTGCTGGAGAGAAACAAGGTGGCATCGAGCAAGCAGATCGAAACGGTGGCTGCGTCGTCCCGTTCAGGGGATGCCAGCCGGAGTATGCTAGGCGGCCACGCACTGCTGGAGCAGATCGGTAATACACCGCTAATTCATCTCGCCAGCGTTGGACGTGAATTTCCAAACATAAGGTTTTACGCGAAAGCCGAGTGGTTTAATCCCGGCGGATCGGTGAAGGACCGTCCGGCGCTGAGCATGATTCAAGCGGGGCTGTCGAGCGGGCTGCTGGAGCGAGGGAAAACGATTATTGATGCGACCAGCGGAAATACCGGGATCGCGTACGCGATGATCGGCGCGGCGATGGGATACCCGGTGAAACTGTGCTTGCCGGAGAGCGCGTCGGCGGAGCGCAAGCGCATTTTGACGGCGTATGGCGCGCAACTGGTGATGACGCCGGGAGACGAGGGGACCGACGGGGCGATCCGGCGCGTTCGGGAGATCGTGGAGGCCGAGCCGGGTGCGTATTACTACCCGGACCAATACAGCAATCCCGCCAATTGGCAGGCGCACTACCGGACGACGGCGGGGGAGATCTGGGAGCAGACGGGCGGGGAGTTGACGCATTTTGTGGCAGGCCTGGGGACGAGCGGGACGTTTGTGGGGACCACGCGGCGGCTGCGGAAGTTGAACCCGAAGATTGCGTGCGTCAGCCTGCAGCCGGACTCGTCTTTCCACGGGCTGGAAGGCTGGAAGCATATGGCGACGGCGCTGCGACCTGCGATTTACGACGAGACGCTGGCGGATGAAAACGTGGCGGTGGGTACGGAAGAGGCGTACCGCATGGTCAAACGGTTGGCGCGCGAGGAAGGATTGCTGGTAAGCCCGAGTTCGGCGGCGGCGCTGCTGGGATGCTTTGCTGTGGCGCGACAAATTCCAGCGGGAGAGCGGGCGCTGATGGTGACGATCTTTCCTGATTCGGCGGCGAAATATCTGAGTGAACGCTTTTGGGACGAAGAGTGACTGCGATGCCGAATGCGGAGAAGCTTTGGATTCGTGCGGAGTGCGCGGGCAGAATTCGGGCGCACGGAGCGGAGACGTATCCCGATGAGTGCTGCGGCGCTCTACTGGGGCGCGATGCGTCTGCGGAAGAAGGAAGGGCGCGGGAGATTTTGGGAGTGTATCCGCTGGTGAACCGGCGGGAGGATTCGCCGCGGAACCGCTTTTCGGTGAGTACACGGGATGTGATCGAGGCAGAGAAGGCCGCCGGGATGCGCGGACTGGACGTGATCGGATGGTATCACTCGCACCCGGATCATCCGGCGAGACCGAGCGAGTACGACCGGGAACATGCGTGGCCGTGGTACAGCTACATTATTGTCAGCGTGAGGGAGCGAGTGGCGAGGGAGATGAGGTCGTGGAGGTTGGAGGACACTCGAGGACGGTACGTTGAACAAGAAATTGAGGAAGTGGTGGAAGTAAAGGAAGTGAAGGAACGAAGGAAGTGAAGGAACGAAGGAAGTGAAGCGCTACGGCAGATAGGGGGAGAAAAATGGCAGTGAAAGTGATGATTCCGACGCCGTTGCGGGCGCATGCGGCGGGTCGAGCGGCGGCAGAGTTTCCGGCGGAGACGGTGTTGGAGGCGTTGGGCCATTTGACCGAGGAATTCAGCGAGTTGAAGCGACATCTGTTCACCGAAGAGGGAAAGCTACGGAGCTTTGTGAATGTGTATTTGAACGGGGAGGATATCCGCTACCTGGCGCAGGAGAACACGCCAACAAAGGATGGAGACACGATCAATATTATTCCGTCCATTGCGGGAGGGGCGCCTACGGGGACGATTGCTGGGGGGCCTACAGCGAAGTTGAGCAATGAAGAAATTCTGCGGTACAGCCGGCACCTGATCATGCCCGAGGTAGGTATGGAGGGGCAGCTGAAATTGAAGAAGGCGAAGGTGCTGCTGATCGGGACGGGAGGACTTGGCGCGCCGCTGGGGTTGTATCTGGCCGCGGCGGGCGTGGGGAAGTTGGGCCTGGTGGATTTCGATGTGGTGGATTTCACGAATCTGCAGCGGCAGGTGACATTTGGCACAAGCGATGTGGGCAAAGCGAAGAGCGAAGCGGCGCGCGCGCGGTTGTCGAATCTGAATCCTGATATTGAAGTGAAGGCGTTCGAGACCAAGCTGACGAGCGAGAACGCGCTGGAGCTGTTCGAGGAGTACGACATCATCGTGGACGGGACGGATAATTTTCCGACGCGCTATCTGGTGAACGACGCGTGCATCTTGCTGGGCAAGCCGAATGTGTATGGATCAATTTTTCGATTCGAGGGGCAGGCGACGATTTTCGGAATGCCGGATGGACCGTGCTACCGGTGCTTGTACCCGGAACCGCCTCCGCCGGGACTGGTGCCCTCATGCGCGGAAGGCGGAGTGCTGGGAGTGTTGCCGGGGATCGTGGGATCGATCCAGGCGATGGAGACAATCAAGTTGATACTCGGCAGCGGCAGGAGCCTTAAAGGGCGGCTGCTGGTGTTTGACGCGCTAGAGATGAGCTTCCGCGAGTTCAAGCTGCGGAAGAATCCGAAATGTCCGATGTGCGGGGAGCATCGCACCATTCACAAACTCATTGATTATTACGAATTTTGCGGAGTGCGTGGGGAAGAAGCGCCCGCGCCGGATTTGAAGGTGCCGGAGATTACGCCGCGAGAGTTGAAGGCAAGGTTGGACAAGGGCGACGACCTGTTCATTTTGGATGTGCGCGAGCCGCACGAATACCAGATATGCAATCTTCGGGGACATTTGATCCCGTTGGGGGAATTGCCGCGGCGCGTGCATGAACTCGATTCATCACGAGAGATTGTGGCGCATTGCCGGAGCGGGAAGCGTTCAGCGGAAGCGATCGATTTTCTGCGGAAGGCGGGATTCCGGAAGATCCATAACTTGAAGGGTGGAATTCTGGCATGGTCGGATGAGGTCGACGCAGCGGTGCCGAAGTATTGAAGGAAAGAGAAGTGAGGGAACAAATAGGTAACGAAGCAAAGAGGCCCGTCCAGTGGGGGTAGCCAAGACCTCGGGGATTGAGATTTTTCGCTTCGCTCAGGATGACAGGTGTTCGTTGAAGGCTGGCGGAGTTCAGTTGAGGATTCCGATGGGGGCGCCGCCGGGGCCGAGGAAGTGGCCGGGGCGGGCGGAGGTGGGCTTGCCATTGTCCCAGACGAGGACACCATTTACGAATACTTTCTCGATGCCCGCAGGGACAGCGGTGGGATTCGTGAAAGTGGAGCGATCAATAACAGTATCGGGATTGAAGAGGACGAGATCGGCGAAGGCGCCCTCGCGGATGACGCCGCGATCTTTCCAACCGAGACGCTGGGCAGGAAGAGAAGTCATTTTGCGAACGGCTTCGGGCAACGTGAGCCAGTGTTTTTCGCGGACGTACAGGCCGAGGACGCGTGGGAAAGTGCCTGCACCGCGCGGATGGCCGTTGCCGATGCCGCCATCGCTGGCGACCATAACCCAGGGCTGCTGATAGAAAGCCTTAATGTCCGATTCGATCATCGATTGGCAGATGATGATGGCTTCGGTGTTGGCGGAGTCTCCCTCGCGGATCAGGTGAACAAACATATCCACATCCGAAACGTGAGCGGTCTGTGCCAAATCGGCAAGGGTGTGGCCGGCATCGGCGGGATTGGGTTTGAACTGCGTGATGGTGATGTGGGAAGCGCCGCCGACATCCGCGAGAGCTTTGGCGACGCTCCTTGGATTCTCGTACTGCTTGTCTGGGACGAGGACTTTAAGATTGGCATGCCACGCGTCGTAGGGATAACAATCGGCCATGAAATCGACGCCCCGTTTGCGAGCGTCGTCGATCACCTTGATGTAGGCGGCGGCTTTGCCTTGAACTCCAATGGTCCCGAGCTTGATGTGGGAATGTTCCACGGGGATGTGCGCGCGATCGCCAATTGCAATTTCTTCGTTGAGTGCTTCGAAAGATTTGTCAGCCTCGTCGCGAATGTGAGTCATGTAGATTCCGCCACGCTCGGCGGCGACCTTGGCGAGGGCAACAAGTTCGTCCGTGTTGGAGTAGCTGCCGACTTCGTATTCGAGGCCGGAGGAAAGTCCGAGAGCTTGCTGATTCATGGCTTGGCCAACGAGTTGCTCCATGAATTGAATCTCCTGGGGCGTGGCGATGCGCTTGTAATCTTTGCCCATAACCTGCTCGCGGATGGTGGCATGTCCGGCGAAGATGCCGAGGTTGGGGGCAGTGTGAAGCTGTTCGACAGAGCGGATCCAGGTGATGATGGGCCAGGGGGATTCGCCATCGGGGCCGAGGATGAGGGAAGTGATGCCTTGTGCGATTTGGGTTTCCGCGAGAGGGTCAGCGATGATGCCTTCACTGGAATGGTTGTGAATATCGATGAAGCCGGGAGCCAAGACAAGGCCTTTGGCGTCGATCACGGGCTCCTCCTTTTCCGGCTGGAGATCGCCAATTCCGAGGATGCGACTGTAAGCGATGCGCACGTTCGCCTTGCGCAGCGGCGCGCCTGTGCCATCGGCGAGCTGAGCGTTCACGATGAGAAACGAAACAGGCTTTTGCTGGGAAAACAGTGGCAAGAGCGCGGCGAGGGAGACAACGCCCAACAGGAAAATGGTGGCGGGTTTGTGGCGAATCATGCGGTTTGTCCCTTCCATTGTAGTTGAAACCTTTTCGAAAATTGCGCCACGCACAGAGCAAGAGAGGGATTTCTCACTTCGCAGACTCCGTTCGGAATGGCGAATGTTCTTTTGCAGGCATGCTGTTAAAAATGGAACAGCGCTTCACAGCTTTGCGTGCGGAGCGGTGTAGGGATTGCAGCATGGATCTTTTGTGGGCGAGGGTTCCATCAATTCAATGCGCGTGAGATCGGGATCGAAAATATCGAATTGCCATTTGCCATCGCGGCCAATTTCGGATTTGTCGTCGGCAAACTTGGAATCGGGAGCCAAACCGTTTTCGTGAAGCAGGTCGAGAGCTTTTTGCATGCTGGGGACGCCGAGACAAAAGTGGTTTTGCACGCCGAGCTCCTGATGGTCGGCGTTAGCGGGGATGTTGAGCATGAACTCGACCCAGTCCGAGCCATCGGGAACCTGGATTTCAAACCAGTCGATATCCGAATCCTTTTCTGGAGTACCGGGTGGAAGATCCTTGAAGCCGCCTTTCCAGTAGAGGTGGAAGCCGAGGGTTTCCATATAAAAATTCTTCATGAGATTGAAGTTTTTGACGACGAAACCGGCGTGGAAGATGCGCGAACTGACCTGGTTCGGAGGGACGCGTGCGACGGAGATTTCCGAAATTTGCTGAACGAAGGAAATGCGATTGCCTTCGGGATCATGAGTTTCGATGAAGGGTATGCCATGGGGGGTAATTTTAATTTCGGAGACGGCTACGTGCTGAGAAAGCAGGTATTCGCGCATTTGGCGGACGCTGCTGGTTTGGAAGGCGACTTCGTCGAGCCAGGAACCGGCGTCACTCGGTTGAGCCTGGGTGAGTTCGATGTGCTGAGAAGCGTTGACGACGAAGCAAGGATTTTTGACGTTGATGCAGCCATTCGTGCCCGTGCGCAGGCCGAGGATTTTAGTGTAGGTTTCCGAAGATTTCTGGAAGTCAGTGGCTTTGACGCGAACGAAAGAGATGCCCGTAATTTTAGGACGCTGGGGAGTTTCGGCGGAGACAGATCCGGCGAGTAGGAGAGCTGCAAAGGCGAGGATGGCTAACCGTGACATGGGAGACCTCATTGTACGGATGTGTATTTGATTCTATCGCAAGGGTTGGGTGAGTTTGAAAGTAGGAAAGCGGCTGCAAGGTGTCGCACTAGAAGGTGACCTCGGTCAGGGCCTTGTGAGCCAGGTCGGCGGCACCGGGCTTGCCGGCCAGGACGAGGTTGGCCCATTCGGAGGCGGCGTGGGAAATGCGGACTGCTTCCGTGGAGAGAGATTCGGGACCGCCGGAGTCGGAATTGCCGAAGAAGATGCGATCCATCGGACGCGAAGCGATCATGCGGTTTTTCGTGTATTGGCCCGGCACAGCCATCATCATGGCGTGACCGCGGCGGTAGAGATGGATTTCGAGGGGGTCGACATTAAATTCGGGGAGAAGCTTCTGGAAATCCTTCAGAACTTTTGCTGCGAACTCCTTGCAATCGGCTTCTTCCAGCAGGAGGGAGCGCTCTGATTCGCGGAGAGTGGAATAGAAGGTAAGGATTTCGTATTTCGGTTTGTAGCCGGGCTGATTGCGGATGGTCCAGTCCGCGACGATGAAATCGGTGAAGGAATTGCCGGGGCACCAGTTGTCGTAGCCTTTGCGATAGACCTGTTTATCGAAAATCATGTTGATCATGGGCACGGGGGCGTAGCGGATACGACGCATGGCCTGCTTTTGGTCGTTGGGCAGACCGGCAACGATGCGGGAGGCGATAAATTTTGGGCAGCACATGAGGACGACTTTTGCGGCGACGGTGGTGAGCTTGTCTTCGTGCATGTAGGTGACGCGCACTTCGTTGGCATCGGGAACGACGGATACAACGGTGGCGCCGCCGAGCATGCGCTCGCCATGGTTTGGCTTCATCACTTCCACCAGCTCGTGGGTGATGCAGCCTAAACCGCCGGGGAGAATGACACGAGAGCTGTCTTCTCCCTTGATGAGGTATTGCGCATCGGAAACACCGATGAAGGCGGTGGTGTCTTCGGTGAGTGCACCCCAATTTGAGGGACCGTAAGCATCCCACCACTTGGTGATTTCCGGCGCGTAAGCTTTGGTGATTTCGGTGAAGGGCTTGGAGTCCAGCTCAAGCATATCGTTGCGCGCATCGAGTTTGAGGATGTCTTCGGAGAATTTCTTGAAACTGGCGATGGTGTCCTTGGAATAAGGAAGTTGCGAGAGGCCGCTGCGCCAGGTGTCGGGCGTGTAGACGCCGTTGTCGATGGTGGGATCGGGCATGTCGATGGGAAGAAGATTCAGGCCGATTTCCTTGGCGAGATGATCGCTGAAGCTGTCGCGGAAATCATACGCGGCGGCGGTGGAATAGGACTGGCCGGCGAATTCTTCCTGGTAGGCGTTACCGCCGAAGTGGTCTTCCTTTTCGAGGAGGAGCCAGTCTTTGCCGCGGAGAAAATACGCGGCGGAAAGGCCGGCCATACCACCACCGACGATGGCGATGTCGACTTTACGAGTGGCGTCGGGTTTGGGGAAGGAATGGCCATCGCGAACTTGGTGGCAGATGGCGAAGTGTTCGCCTTCGACGCCGGCGGAGGGAGGTTTGAGTTGCGGGTCGGCGAGAAGAGCTCTATCGACGGGACAGCCGGAAGCGATGGAACCAGCGACGACGAATTTGATGAAGTCACGACGGGAATGAGACATGGAAATGAGTCCTCCGGAAGAGATTCCCCAAGCGCTGAAGCCCGGATATTGCCAAGTTAAAGTGTCGGAGCTGAAGCTCCGACCTGCTAAAGAGCGGACGAGCTCCGCGCGGGATGACAGGTCTGGATAGGGTTTCCATCACGGGCGCTCCAGGAGTTCGCGAGCTTCTTTGCCGATGGTGTGGGCGCGAATGTGGTACCAGATCAAAATCAGGATGACAGAAACGACGAAGATTAAAGTGGAAATGGCGTTGATTTCGGGAGTGATGCCACGGCGGAGGCGGGCCCAAATTTCGAGAGGGAGAGTGTTGTCGCGGCCGAGAAGGAAGAAGGTAACGGCAATTTCGTCCATGGAGAGGGTGAAGATGAGCAGGGCGGAGGCGATGAGAGAAAGCTTGAGATTGGGAAGCGTGATGCGCCAGAAGGTCTGCCACGGGGTGGCACCGAGATCGAGAGAGGCTTCTTCCTGAGCGCGATCCATTTTTTGGAGGCCGGCGAAAAGTTCGGTCGTGGCGACGGAAATGAGGGCGGTGCCGTGGCCGAGAAATACCGTGAGGAGGCTGAGCTGAAGGCCGGCGCGATCGACGAACATCAGTAGCGAGAGGCCGGTGATGATGCCAGGAAGAACGAGAGGCAGAAGGACCAGGCGGCGGAAGAGAGATTTGCCGGGGAAATTGGCGCGATCGAGCGCGAGGGCTGCGAGTAAGCCGAGAGTGAGCGAGAGTGCGACGGCTCCGAGGGCGACGAGGAGGCTGTTGAGGACGGAATCCCATATGGGGCCATCGGCGAACAGTTGGCGGTACCAAAGAAGTGTGAAGTGCTTTGGGGGAAAACCACCGACACCGTCGTGATTGAAGGAATAAAGGATGAGCACAACGATGGGCAGATAGAGGAAAGCAAACACCAGCAAGGAAAACGCGGCGAGGATCGGGGCGCGAGTGAAACTGTTGTTTGCGCTTGTGCCGCTCATCGGAAGGCCCACCGTTTTTCCAGGCGTTCGGTCAGGAAAAGCAGGGCAATGGTGAGGAGAAGAATACCCACGGCGATAGCAGCGCCGAGAGGCCAATCGTAGGCGGTTCCGAAAAGGCTTTGAACGATGTTGGCGATCATGATGCTGGAAGGACCGCCGACGAGCATGGGCCCGAGGAAATCGCCGAGGGTAAGCACGAAGGCGAAAGTGGCGCCAGCGAGCAGGCCGGGAATCGATAGGGGAAGAATGACCCGGAAAAATGTGGCGCGAGGGCTGGCCCCAAGGTCGTGGGAGGCCTCGATGAGGTTGCGCGGGATGTGCTCGAGAGAGGCGTAGAGAGGGAGGAATACGAAGGGAGTATAGATGTGGGTGAGCGTGACAATGACAGCGAAAGGACTGTAGAGGAAGAAGCTGACCGGCTCTTTGGTGATGTGCAGGTACTGCAGGAAGCCGTTGAGGACGCCGTCGGAGCCAAGGATGGTTTTCCAGGCGTAACCGCGCACGAGATAGCTAACCCAGAGAGGAACGATGACCAGTTGATAGAGAAGATCTTTGCGGATGCCGGCGTGGAAGGACATGAAATAGGCAAGGGGATAGCCGAGGAGAAGCGAGAGAAGGGTGACGCTTGCGGCGATGCGGGCGGTGCGGAAAAAGACTTCGAGGTAGACGGGATTCTGGAGGAGCTTGGCGTAATTCTGGAGATTCCATTGGTGGACGATGACGCCGTCGCGAACGAGCCAGAAGCTGTGGGCGAACATCAGGGCGTAGGGCAGGAGGAGGAAAAGGCCGACCCACAGAAGCGGTGGGGTGAAGACGACGGTTTTGTAGAGGCGAGAGTACATGGCCTTATTCGCTGAGTGGCACGGCGTCGGCAGGGTCAAAGGCAAACTCGTGTTCGCCGGTGAGGACGCCGCGGGCCGGAATACGGACACGGAAGAGTTGACCTGCCCAGCCGACTTCGAGTTGCTCGACGGAGCCTGAGAAAACTTGTTGTCTGATGCTTGCGCGAAAACGGACCGCGTTGGGTGCCGCGGCTGCTTCCGCAGCTAGCTGGATGGATTCTGGGCGAAGGGAAAAGAAAGTTGGGCCATTTGGGGCGTTGGTGGACCAACGCAAATTGCCACTTGTCGCAATTCCATCGCGAACATCGGCGCGGAGGAGATTGGTCTGGCCGATGAACTGCGCTGTGTAACTGGTGGCAGGACGGGCATAAATTTCGCGGGGAGAGGCGACTTGCTCGAGGGCGCCGTCTTTGACGAGGGCGATGCGATCGGAGAGGGCCATGGCTTCTTCCTGATCGTGGGTGACGAACAGGAAAGTGATGCCGAGTTCGCGTTGGAGGGATTTCAGTTCGCCCTGCATTTGTTTGCGGAGATTGGCGTCGAGAGCGGAGAGCGGCTCATCGAGGAGGAGGAGTTGCGGGCGATTGACGAGGGCGCGAGCGAGGGCGACACGCTGCTGCTGGCCGCCGCTGAGGCGCGAAGGACGTGCGGTGGAGTATTCCTGCATTTTGACCATACGAAGGGCGGCATCGACGCGCCCGGGGACTTCAGAGGAGGGACAGCCGGTGACGCGGAGGCCGTAGGCGACATTGTCTGCGACAGACAAATGGGGGAAGAGCGCATAGTTCTGGAATACGGTATTAACGCGACGCCTGTAGGGCGGGAGGGAATCGAGGCGCGCTCCATCCATCCAAATTTCGCCGGAGGTGGGTTGTTCGAAACCGGCAATGAGGCGGAGAAGAGTGGTTTTGCCGGAGCCGCTTTCGCCGAGGAGAGTAAGGAATTCACCGGGGGCAATCTGAAGGGAAATGTGCTTGAGAACTTCGCGCGGGCCGAAACGTTTGGCGATGTCGCGCACTTCCAGCAGGACTCCACCGGGCGGAGAGGGAATAGGCCGGGTGGGAGGCGCGGTGGTCACTGGGCGGCTTTGACCTCGTTCCAGATTTCGATGTATTTGGCACGGCGGGGAACGTCCTGCCAGAAATAGATGCGTTGCATGTAGGCGTCGGGGTCGTCGAGGTGCAGGCCTTTCTTTTCGGCGTCGGTCATGAATTGGGCAGCGGCGGGATTCGCGGGGGTGTAGTGGGTGACGTCGGTGATTTTCTTCTGGGTTTGCGCCTGAATCATGTATTCCAGGAAGGCGTAGGCGAGATCCTTGTTGGGGCTGGCTTTCGTGATCATCAGATGATCGATCCAGCCGGTGGTGTTTTCTTTGGGGATAGTTTCGCCAATGGGGAAATTGGCCTGGCGGAGCTGGTTGGTCATCAGCGGCCAGCCCATGGCGGCAATGATTTCATGATTTTCAAAGAGATTGGTGAGCTCGCCGCCAGTGGACCAGATTTTGCGTATGTTCGGTTTGAGGGCCAGAAGCTTCTGCTTGACGGCGGCAAGCTGCTCGTCGGAAAGGTTATAGAGTTGCGACGGATCGGGCTTGTCGTAACCGAGCAGCTGGGCGGCCATATATAAGGTAGACAGATCGTCCCACACGGAGATTTTCCCTTTGTATTTGGGATCCCAGAAGAAGGCCCAGGAATCCGGCGCCTGCGAAAAGACGGTGGTGTCATAGAGAAGAGGATTGGGGCCCCACATAAAGGGGACGCCGAAGATCTTGCCGTTCGCTTTGACGAGGGGAAGGTCGCGGAGTTTAGGGGAAAGTTGCAAGTAGGTGGGAATTTTCGAGAGATCGAGAGGTTCGGCAAGGTCGGCGCGCGCGATTGATGTCGCTACGTCGCTCGAAGGGGAGATGACGTCGTAATTAGAAGCGCTGCCGCCGCGGAGTTTGGCGACGAGATCGTCGCTGGAGCCCATGTACGCGGCAGTTACTTTGCAATGGTGAGCTTCTTCGAAGGAGTGAATGAAGGAAGGATCGGCGTAACCTTCCCAGACGAGGAGGCTGAGCGATGGTTCTTTTTTCTGGCAGGAGCCCAAGAAAAAGGCGCAGGCGAGAAGTAAGATACAGGAAGCCACAGCCCGCTTCAGCAGCCGGAGCTTGCAAAACTTGGCGGAAGTGGCGTTAGTGGTTGCCGGCTTCATAGACGATTCTGCCTCCGACAATGGTGAGAACAACTTTGGTTTGGTCAATGGTGTGCGGGTCAATTTCAAAAATATTGCGATCGAGCATGATCACGTCCGCAACTTTGCCGGTTTCGATGGAACCTTCCGTTTTTTCGAGATGGCCGGCATAGGCGGCGTCGATGGTGTAGCCTTCCACTGCTTGCGCCACGTTCAATTTTTGCGATGGGACGAAGCCTTCGGGAGGCTTGCCGTCACGGGTTTGGCGCGTTACCGCGGTTTGAATGCCTTCAAAAGGATTGAGAGTGACGACGGGCCAATCGCTGCCGAAGGCATAGCGGCCTCCCTGCTGAGCAATGCTTTTCCAAAGCCAAGCGCGGGAAGCACGGTCCGGCCCGATGTTGCGGGCCCAAACGTCCAGTGTGTCTTCGTCGGGATAGGCATGGAGAGGTTGCATGCTGGCAATGACGCCAAGCTTAGCGAAGCGAGGGATATCCGCGGTGGCGATGGTTTCAACGTGCTCGACGCGATTGCGGTGATCCTTGGAGTGATTCTTCTGTTCGGCGAATTCATAGCCATCCAGGGCAGTTCGAACGGCGTGATCGCCGATGGCGTGGGTGTAGAGCTGGAATCCGCGTTTGTCCAGCTCCAAGACAGCGGCCTTGTATTTTTGGGGATCCCAGAAAATAGCGCCCTTCGTTGAAGGGTCGTCCGTGTACGGATCGAAGAAGGCGGCGGTGTGCGACTCGACGACGCCATCCATGAAGAACTTCACGCTGTCCACGTCGATCCAATCGTCATGGAACTTCTTGCGGGTGGCTTCCATGGCCTCGAGATCCTGGGTGCGCAGCTCGGGAGGGTTAAGGACGTAGGCGATGTGCATTCGGACGGAGAGCTGCTTTTCTTCGCGTAATTCCTGCAGGAGATCGAGTTGTTCAAATTCACCGCCTGCGCTATGGACTCGAGTGAGACCGTTCTGGCTGGCCCACTTCAGAGCCGCACGCAGCGCAGTAAGCCTCTCCACCTCAGTGGGCTTTGGCAGAATCGTACTCAGGAGGTCGGAAGCGGACTCTTTCAAGGCGCCTGTGGCCTCACCTGTCTTGGGATCGCGAACAATCTCGCCATTGGGGGGATTGGGGGTGGACTTAGTGATCCCGGCGAGAGCGAGCGCTTTGGAATTAGCCCAGGAGGTGTGGCCGTCGTAACCGTCCAGGAACACAGGACGGTCCGGGAATAGTTCATCGAGGTATTTTTTGTTGGGAAGAGTTTCCGGAGCGAACATGGCGTAGTTCCAGCCGTGTCCGAGAATCCATTTGTCTTCCGGGTGCAGCGCCGCATAGGCACGCAGGCGATTCTGGATCTCCGCAACATCCTTGGCACCTTCGAGATTTGCTTGCGTGAGAGAAAATCCGCCATCGATCAAATGGATATGACAATCGGTAAATCCGGGGAGGACGAGCTTGCCCCCGGCATCGACCATTTTTGTACCGATGCCGCGGAAGCGGCCGACTTGTTCATCGCTGCCCACAGCAACAATCTTGCCTTGGCGGATCGCCACGCTTTGGGCCAAGGATTTGTTTTGGTCGACGGTGTAAATCTTGGCGTGGACGATCAGGATATCTGCGGGCGCGACGCGGGCGGATTGCTGGGCAAGAGCGGCAGCGCTAAAAAGGAGCGGCGCTAAAAGGGCACCCGCAAAAAATCGACGGCGAAATTGCATGTGTACCTCTTCGGGCGGCGGCGAAGTTATGGGCAGCCGCTAATAAAAAAGTCAGAAGGTGGGCGGAGTATTGACCCACAAAATCCAGGATTCCGAACGTCCAGGGTTTTTCCAGCGATGCGGGGTGGAGCTTTCAAAATAGAGACTATCGCCGGACTTTAAGCGGTAATGGCCCTTATTGTGCAGCCAGATTTCAAATTCGCCGCGGAGGACGTGGAGAAACTCCTCGCCTTCATGGGCGTAAGATTCGCCGCTGCCGCCGCCGGGTTTGACGCGGAAGAGATGAGGTTCCATGGCAGTGTTGCCCCAGGCGAGGAGTTCCATGCGGACATTGGGGCTGGTTTCAAGGACTTTGCGTTGGGAAGGGCGGACGAGAGGCTGAGCATCGCCGTTAGTTTCAAACATGGAGAGGATATTCGTTTTGTAGAAGCGGGCGATGCGCTGAAGTGTGGCAACGGAGGAGCGCATTTGACCGCGTTCGAGGGCGCTGAGAAAGCCGACGGAGACTTTGGTGGCGCGCGCGACTGTCGCCAGAGAAAGGCCGCGCTTCATGCGCAAGCGTCGAAAGCGCTGGCCGGGAGACTGGCGAGCATCGGCTGGCGAAGAGACTACTCCTTGTTTCTTGAGGACGTGTACAATCGCGGCAGGATTGAGGCCGCGAGCGCGGCGAAGGAAGAGAGCACGCTGGAGGAGACGGACGTCCGGCTCGGCGTACATGCGATAGTGGCTGGCGGTGCGCTGGGGAGTGACGAGCCCGAGCGCTTCCCAGGCGCGCAAAGCAGAGGAAGAAATGCCGAGACGGCGGGCGACCTCCGAGATGCGGAGGAGGCGCTGGGCCGGCAAAGATTCCGATGCTGTGGACAAATTCTTTCTGCTTGACACGGGTCTCGGCTTTCTCTAACTTTGCTGGATTATAGTAAGGTTCACGGTCAGGTTACAACCACGAAGAATCGGTTTTACAGGGAAAACGGTTCTCGGGGAACAGGGGTGAGTTCAATGAATTCAGGAAAGCGCCAGGAATTCAAATTCGTGTGTTTCCGCAGTGTTCTGCTTACGGTGATTTTCGCAGCGTGCTGCATTCTTGCGGCGCCCTATGGGAGGGCGCAGAGCACGGGCGGACGAATCCGGGGAACGGCGACGGACTCGAGCGGAGCCGCTGTGGCCGGGGCGAAGGTTTCGCTCATCAATGAAGACACAAACACGACGCGTGAGGCGACGACGTCGGCGACCGGGGAATACCTGTTCCTGGAGGTACCCGTGGGCAGCTATGAGATCGACATTACCGGGACGGGATTCAAGAAGTACCAGCGGAAGGGAATCGTGCTGGTATTGAACGAAATAGCGAGCGTGGACGTAGTGTTGCAGGTAGGTGGCGCGACGGAGACGGTTGAAGTGACGGGAGCGCCGCCGGTCATAGACACGACGACGACACAGTTGGGCGCGGTGATGACGGAGCAGTCCGTGCGTGAGCTGCCGCTGAGTACAAGAAATACATATCAGTTGCTGCAATTGCAGCCCGGAGTGCAATCGCAACTGGGCGCGGACCTGTTTTATGGGAGCGACAACCCCGGGGTAGTTTCGGTGAACGGTGGCCGGGGCCGGTCGAACAACTACATGGTGAACGGGGGCGACGGCAACGACATCTTCGTGAACGGACCGGCGATTCAGCCGTCACCGGATGCGATTGAGGAATTCCGAGTATTGACGAACACGTTTGACGCGGAGTACGGAAGGAATTCCGGGTCGATTGTGAACGTGGTGACGAAATCGGGGACGAACAGTATCCATGGCGACGTATACGAATTTTTCCGGAACAAGGTACTGAACACGAAGGGTTTCTTTGACCCGACGGTGCCGGATTACCAACAAAACCAGTTTGGAGCAACGCTCGGCGGCCCGATCAAGAAAGACAAGACCTTTATTTTCGGTTCGTATGAAGGGAACCGGCTGAAACAGGGGATTTCGTCAGGGAACGTTTACCTGCCAACGGGAGAGGAAGCGAATAATGGGAATTTCGCTTCGGATGGCGCGTTTACGGGAACAGTGACCGATCCGACGTTCGCCAGCGCACTGTATAACCGCCCGGGATGCGCGGGCGCTCTGCCCACCGCGGGGGCCTTGCAGTTGCAAGCGCTGGGGAATGGAACGTCGACGACAGCGGTGCCCTATAGCAGTTTGTTTCCGAATTCGCAGGTGCCGACGGCCTGCTTCGATCCAACCGCGAACGCGCTCTATAAGAAATGGGTAGCGCCCGTAGGGACGGGCCAATTGAACTACGCTCCAGACCTGATCGAGAACGACGACCAGTTTACGGTCAGGTTCGACCACAATTTTTCGACGACGCAGCACTTCACGGCCTACTACTATTTTGACGACACGAATCAAACGCAACCGTTCTCAAACTTCCAGGCCGCGGGAGCGAATGTCCCGGGATTCGGAGGCATATTCAAGACACGCGTGCAGCAGGTTAATTTGAGCGAGACGTCGACAATCGGCTCGAGCGCGGTCAATGAATTTAGGTTCAATTGGTTCCGTGAGGGGCAAGGGAATTTGAATCATCCGGTGAACATACTTTCGAGCCTGCACGATGCCTGCGGTCAGTATGTGTCGGCGTCGGATTGTTTCGCGGATACCACTACCCCGAGCTTAGGGATCACGACCAACATTCCGGGACGAGAGGGAGTGCCGTTCGTCAACGTGGCAGGGGGATTTGCCATCGGGAACAACACAGAGGGAGAGCTGCCACAGACGGGAAACACCTACCAGTTCTCCGACAACTACAGCAAGGTGATTGGAACGCATAGCCCCAAATTCGGGGCGGATTTCCGGCTGCAGAAATTCAACCAATTTCTGTACTACAACATCAATGGAGCCTTCTCATTTGGAAACGGGGGATCCGAAAACTCGGTGGATCCGGCAGGGATAAATCCAAGTGTGAGTCCCGATGCCTATCCGGATTATTTCCTAGGAGTCCCGACATCGTATTCGCAAGGTGCCGCACAGGGTGAGAACCTGACGAATTACGGATTTTATTTATTTGCGCAAGACAGTTGGAAAATCAAACCCAACGTTACGCTGAACTACGGATTGCGCTGGGAACTGAACACTCCGTATGTGGACAGCGGAAATCGGCTGCAAACATTCCGGCCGGGGCAGGATACGACGCAATACCCATGCTGGTTGTCGCCGACAAGCATGGCAAGTCTTGGAACAAGCACGGCAAATTGCGGTCCGGGATCAGCGAACTATGCCTATTTTCCGACGGGACTGGTGTTTCCCAACGACAAGGGAGTCCCCGGAGGATTGACTACGACATATTACAAGGCCTTCGCGCCCAGAATCGGTTTAGCCTACAGCCCGGGTTGGACCGAAGGACCATTGGCAAAACTGACGGGCGGCCCTGGAAAATCGACAATCCGTGGGGGGTATGGAATTTTCTACAACCCAATGGAACAACTGGTGATGGAGCAATTCAGCGCCGAGCCACCGTTCGGGGTTAGCTCGTTCTTGTCGAGCCCAATGCTCAACACACCCTATCTGAGCCAGAGCGGAGTCAAAACGCCGAATAACGCGGGGGGAATCATTACGCAGACGCCATCGACTCCGTGTCCCTATGCAGGGGGACCGGCGGGATGCGTGGATTGGTCGGCCTTCCGTTCGATTCTACTGTTCGGGGAATTCCAGCCGCATCTGCGAACGCAATATGCCGAGCAATACAACCTGACAATCGAGCGGCAATTGACGTCGGACATGTTGCTTCGGATAGCGTACGTAGGCACGCAAGCGCACCATCTGCTTGCTTCGCAGGATCTTGACTATGGGAATCCGCTGACGTGCCTGGACCTCGACAAGTATATTGGTGCCGGCACCTGCGGCACATTTGGCTCGGACTCGCAGTACCAGGTGACCCTGCCTGCCGGCGCAACCTTCCACATGCCGTACATTCCGGGAGCGACACCGGGGAGTCCCAATATCCCTTGCCCCGCCTACAATCCGCATAATCCTTCAGGCTGCATCATTACGACGACCGCCCCCACGCCGATCAATCTGGTTGGCCTGCGGCCGTACTCTTCGCCGAACTGCACGCCGATCGGGCCGAATCTTGGCGCCGGATGCCCAGCCGACGGCGTACCCGTGTTCAGCAATATCTTTTCCGAGAATACCGTGGCCAACTCCAATTACAACGGGTTGCAAGTTTCTCTGGAAAAGAATTTCTCGCACGGACTCCTGTTCCAGGCTTCCTACACGTTCAGCAAAGCGATTGACCAAGGCGCATCGTTCGAGAACGAGTTGAACCCGATCAATCCGAACGCGACGAGGGGATTGTCGCTGCTGGATGCTAAGAATCGATTCGTTTTCAGCCCCGTCTGGCAACTGCCGATCCCGAAGAAGGATGGATTCGCGGGAAAGGTCGCGAATGGATGGCAACTTTCTGCCATCATCACTTATCAGAGCGGGTTCCCGATTCGCATACAGGACCAGAACGACGCGGAACTGCAAAGCAGTATTTTCTTTGAGTCGACGAATACACCTTACACGACCGCGCCACTTCAGCGGCTGAACCCAAAGACAAATGTGGGAAATTATTGGTTCAATGCCGCTAACTTCTGCGATGCCGCGGTGTCGACGTCCTGTCCACAACAATTAGGAACTTTCGGGAATACACCGCATGCGCTGTGCTGCGGGCCGGCGCTAAACAACACGGACCTGGTGATTGCGAAGACCACACCCATCACAGAAAAGTTGAACACGGAATTCCGCGCGGAATTTTATAACACGTGGAACCACACACAGTTCGAGAATCCCGACGGAAACTTTACGGACTCGACCTTTGGCGAAATTTTGAAGGCGCGGGATCCGCGCGTGATGCAGTTCGCGATCAAGTTCCTGTTCTGACGTGAGGAGCGGAAAGAGCCAGGGGGCGCGGCTTGAAGGGGCCGCGCCTACTTGCGCAATAGCAATGAGACGCTCCGAGGGGATGGCTGAGCCGGGGCGTGCGGGAATTGCAAGGGAAGGCGTAAACTAGAGGCGCAGTTTGCCGCAGAAACCGCGAAGTTTTCCTCGCTGAGAGAGGCGGCGTAAAGCCGCCCCTACACTGACCGCAGGGAACAGACCTGCCACAGGTGACCACAGGAAGGCCCACCTGGATGGAGTTTGAAAATGCACGAGATACTACAGAAGGAAATCGCTTTGTATGAGAAGCGCACGCCGAAATCCGCGGAAGCTCACAAGCGGGCGGAAAAACGGATCCCGCTTGGAGTGGCGAGCAACTACCGGGCGTACGATCCGTATCCGATTTTTGTCGCGGAAGGACACGGAAGCAAGATCAAGGATATCGACGGAAACGAGTACATCGACCACAACTTGTGCTTCGGGACTTTGATGGCGGGGCACGGACATCCGGCGGTGGCAAAAGCGGTGCAGTGGGCGGCCGCGAATGGCGCGACGTTTGGAATGCCGCATGGCATGGAATTGGAACTTGCGGAAGAAATTTGCGCGCGCTATCCGGTGGACATGGTGCGATTCGGCTCGAGCGGGACGGAAGCAACCATGCACGCGTGCCGGATTGCGCGAGCGGCCACCGGCCGGGATAAAATCCTGCGGTTCGAAGGCTGCTATCACGGGTTACACGACACGGCGCTCGTCAGCGTGAAGCCGAAGGAAGAGGATTACGGCGACATCAACGCGCCGAATTCGGTGCCCGGCGGGCTGGGCGTGATCCAGTCGGTTTTGGACAACGTGCCGGTTGCGACATTCAATAATCTGGCGAGCGTGGAGAATCGCTTCAAGCAATTCCCGGGACAGATTGCCGCGATCATTCTGGAACCCATCATGATGAACGTGGGCATTTGCATGCCGCAGCCCGGATTTTTGGAAAGCTTGCGCGAAATCTGCACCAGGAACGGCACGTTGCTGATCTTCGACGAGGTGAAGACCGGTGCGAAACTCGGTTGGGGCGGCGCAAGCGAATACTTCGGTGTGAAGCCGGACATCATCACCCTGGCGAAATCGATTGGCGGGGGCGTGCCTCTTGCGGCATTTGGAGCAAGCCGGGCGGTGATGGACCTGATCGTGCAACATAAGGTTTTCCACGGGGGAACTTACAACACGAACCGGTTCGCGATGGCGGCGGGACTAGCGGTATTCCGCGAAGTGCTGACACGTGAGAACTACGCTCATGTGGACAAGCTCGGCAAGAAACTGGCGGAAGGCTATCGGACGATCTTGAAGAAGGCCGGGCTGGAAGCGTATGTGGCGCAAGCGGGCGTGAACGGCGCGCTGATGCTGTATCCGAAGGAAATCCATAATTACCGCGACTGGACGAAGATCGATGTGGACCTGTGGCGGCAGTTCTGGTTCGGCATGGTGAACCGCGGAGTGCTGGCGATGCCGTACTGGTGGGATGAGCAGTGGACCATCTCCGTGCAGCACACCGAGGCGGATATCGACAAGCATCTGGCCGTGTTTGAAGAAGTGGCGCCGGGCTTGGCGAAGACGCAGAAGGAGCGCGGGCTGAAGTTCGTTGGCGCAGCAGGACACTAAGAAGGAAGTCAAGGAAGGGAATGAGGTAGAGGAAGAACAGGATCTTGCAGGCGTCACGCATCTGCATTGGAGGCTAAAGCCTCTAGCGACTAAGGAGCGAACAGATTGAGCGGTGAGGTCACGGAGGGGACGGCGGTGATGGCTGCTTCTGGCGCTGGGCAGCCACATTTGAAGCGAGTCCTTGGGCGGCGTGACTTGGTGCTGTTGTTTGTGGTGGCGGTTTTCAACCTGAACGTTTTGCCATCCATAGCCGCGAACGGCGGAGTCACCATCTGGTTGTGGATTATTTCGCTCATCCTTTTTTTCTGGCCGCAAGGGATCGCCGTGATCGAGCTTGCGCATCGCTATCCGGGAGAAGGCGGCGTGTATCTGTGGGCCAAAGAAGTTTTTGGGGACTTCCACGGATTTTTGTCCGGGTGGTGCTACTGGACGAACAACATGATGTACGTGCCGACGGTGATGCTGTACTTCGTCGGCGTGTCGGTGTTTGTGCTGGGTGCCGGGCATGAGGGACTGGCGGACAATCGTGCGTTCGCGCTGATCGCTTCGGTAGTGCTGCTGACGCTCCTGGTTGTGCTGAACGTGGTGGGCCTCGGCGTGGGGAAATGGATCAACAATCTGGGAGGGATTGGAACATTCAGCGCGGCATTCTTGCTGATGGGGCTCGGCGTGATTGTATGCGCGAAGTTCGGCACGAACATTCACTGGTCGGATTTCCAGATCCCAGCGAATCCACGATTCGTGTTGAATTCATTCGGGGTGATTTGTTTTGGCCTTGTGGGATTGGAACTGGCATCCATCATGGGCGACGAAATCGAAAATCCGCGGAAGACATTGCCCGGCGCGGTGACTTGGGGCGGAGTGCTATCCGGCTTGCTTTATATAGGAGCGACGCTGACGTTGCTGGTGGCGGTGGACAAAAACAGCATCAGCGTGCTCCAGGGAATCGTGCAAGCGGTGAGTCACATGGCCGGTCAGGTTGGGGTTTCGTGGATTGTCGCGCCATTCGCGTTTTTGCTGAGCGTGTCCATTGCCGGGATTGGCTCGGCGTGGTTGGGCGGCTCGGCGCGAATTCCGTTCGTGGCGGGGCTGGACTCGTACCTGCCCGCGTGGCTTGGGAAGATTCACCCGAAATACGCGACACCGTACGCGGCATTGATCGTGCACGCGAGCGTTTCGTTGATTCTGGTAATTGCCAACTTTGTGATGACGGGGCGGGTGCAGGAATCGTTTCAACGATTACTGTCGCTGGCGGTGGTACTGCAGTTGATCCCGTTTTTGTACGTATTCGGGGCGTTGCTGAAGATTGCGTTCGATCGCAAATTCGAGCGCGGGCACTACGGTAAAGGGACACTGATCTTCGCGGGCATCAGTGGGCTGGTGACCACGGTGCTGGGAATCCTGTTGGCCTATTTCCCAGCGCAGCAGATCACTTCGCTCGTTTCTTATGAAATCTGGATGGTAGGCGGAACCCTGCTGTTTATCGGCCTGGCGGCATTTTTCTTCTACATCTATGGGAGTCGGAAAGCAGCGCGGAAATTGGCGGAAGAATCGGCGAGGTAGGAGAGAGCTCAGGGGCTAAAATTCGAGGGATTTTGTGAAAGTTCGGCACGGCAGAGCGGTGTTCTGACGAAAGAGTTCGGAGGCGGACGATGTCCAGTACAGCGAAACCAACGGTGAAGACTTACCAGAATTATGTAAATGGGCAATGGGTCAGCAGTTCCTCAAATGAGACCTTCCCTGTTTACGATCCTTCGACGGAGGAAGTGATCGCGCATGTTGCGTCGGCCAATGCGGCGGATACGGATAAGGCTGTAAAGGCGGCTCGCGCTGCATTCGATGGCGGCCCATGGCCACAGACGACGGCGCAGGATCGCGGGCGCATTTTGTTCAAGCTGGCGGAGAAAATCCGGCAGAACGCTGCGACGCTCGCGGAAATCGAGGCGCGCAATTGCGGGAAGCCGATTGTCGAGGCGGAGTTCGACGTTTCCGATGTGGCGACTTGCTTTGAATACTACGGCGGACTGGCAAACAAGGTGACCGGGAGCGTTATGCCGGTGCCGGCCAACGCGCTGAGTTTTACGCTGCGCGAGCCTGTGGGAGTGGCCGGGCAAATCATTCCCTGGAATTTTCCGTTGCTGATGGCTGCATGGAAACTGGCCCCGGCAATCGCGGCGGGGTGCACCTGCGTGCTGAAGCCGGCGGAACAGACGCCGCTGACGGCGCTAGAGTTCGCGAACTACTTGGAGGAAGCCGGACTGCCACCGGGAGTGGTCAACATTATTAATGGCGTTGGCGAACTGACCGGTGCGGCCCTGGTGGCGCATCCGGAAGTGGACAAGGTCGCATTCACGGGAAGCGCGGCGGTGGGGAAAATGATCGTGAGGAGCGCGGCAGACACGCTGAAGCGCGTCACGCTGGAACTGGGCGGAAAATCGCCCAACGTTTTCTTTGCGGATGCCGATTGGGAGGCTGCCGTGGATGGCGCGCTCTTTGGCGTGTTCATCAATCAGGGGGAAGTGTGCAGCGCAGGCAGCCGGATCCTGGTGGAAAAGAAAATCTATTCGAAGTTCGTGGAAGCCATGACGGAAAAGGCCAAGCGAATTAAGTTGGGGCCGCCGCTCGAACGCGAAACCAAGATGGGACCGCTGGTCAGCAAAGAGCAATATGACCGGGTGAGCTCCTATCTTGAGCTCGGCAAGAAAGAAGCAAAGACCGCGATTGGCGGAGGGCGGGCGAAAGCGTTCGGCAAGGGCTATTACGTTGAACCGACGATTTTTTATGACGTCGATAACAACGCGCGCATTTCGCGTGAGGAAATCTTCGGGCCGGTCGCTTCCGTGATTCCCTTTGAGAACGAAGGCGATGCCATCAAGATTGCGAATGATACGCCCTATGGGCTGGCGGGAGCGGTGTGGACGCGGGACATTTTTAAGGCGTTTCGCGTGGTGAAAGCCATGCGCGCTGGAATTATCTGGGTGAATCACATGCAGCCCACGTATGTGGAAGCGCCATGGGGCGGGTATAAGCAGTCCGGGTTTGGCCGGGAGCTTGGACCGTGGGGGCTGGAAGAGTATCTGGAAACGAAACAGGTGTACGTCAACCTGGATGAAGCGCCGATTGGCTGGTACTGAACGCGCAGACTGGTTCGCTGCGATGACCAATCGCGCGAAAGGATTGCGTCAGAAATTTGGAAGGGGAAGACGAACCATGAAAACGATTCAATTGCACACGGAAGTACCCGGACCCAAATCGAAAGCGCTGTTGGCGCGGCGGGAAGCGGCGATACCGCGCGGGCCACATCTTGTGTCTCCTATCTTTGCCGCGAAATCCGAGGGGGCGTGGATTGAGGACGTAGATGGAAACCGGTACCTCGATTTTGCCGGGGGCATCGGCTGCCTCAACAGCGGGCATCGCCCCCCGCGAGTGGAAGCGGCGCTACGGGAGCAGATTGGCAAGTTCCTGCACATGTGTTTTGGAGTGACGCCCTACGAGTCGTACATCGCGCTGGCGGAGAAGTTGAATGCACTGGCGCCGATCAGCGGACCGAAGAAAACATTTTTCGTGAACAGCGGGGCGGAATGCGTTGAAAACGCGGTGAAGATCGCTCGGGCTTACACGAAGCGGCCGGCGGTGATTTGTTTCGAGGATGCGTTTCACGGGCGTACGTGGATGACGATGTCGCTGACCAGCAAGACGAATCCTTATAAGGCGGGGTTTGCGCCGTTTGCCACGGACATTTACCGGATTCCGTACGCGTATTGCTATCGCTGCTCCTATAACCTTACGTATCCCTCGTGCAACGTGACCTGCGCGCATCATCTGGAGGACACATTCAAGCGGGTGGTGTCGCCTGATGCCGTGGCGGCGGTTATCGCCGAACCGGTGCTGGGCGAGGGCGGATTTGTGGCGCCACCGAAGGAATTCTTCGGGATTGTGAAGGAGATCTGCAAGAAGTATGGAATTGTGTTCATCGCCGACGAAGTGCAATCCGGCATCGGACGAACCGGAAAAATGTTTGCGATCGAACACTACGGCGTGGAGCCGGATATTATCACGACCGCGAAATCGCTTGGCGGAGGGCTGCCACTTGCCGGAGTCACTGGCCGCGCGGAAATGATGGATGCACCACAGCCGGGCGGGCTGGGAAGCACGTTCGCGGGCAATCCGATGTCCTGTGTTGCGGCGCTGGCCGCGCTGGAAACGATTGAGAAAGACGGGTTGCTGGGGCGCTCGACAGCCATGGGCAAGCGCTTTGAGCAACGGGCGCGCGGGTGGCAGAAGAAATGGCAGTTGATTGGGGATGTTCGAGGGCTAGGGGGAATGTGCGCAATGGAGTTAGTGCGGGATCGCGGCAGCAAGCAGCCGGCAGACACGGAGACAAAAGAGTTGGGACGTTTCTGCTACGAGCACGGGCTGATGACGATTACAGCAGGGACGAACAATAACATCATGAGGATCCTGGTGCCGCTGGTGGTCACGGACGAACAGTTTGACGAGGGTCTGGACGTGATCGAGGCGGGGTTGGCGCAAATCGTGGAGAAGAAGCAGGCGGTGGTTTCGCACGCGTGAAGCGTGAGATAACGAAGCAAGGAAATGAAGAAGTAAGGATAAAGCAACGGGAATATCCTGCGCTATGGCTCAGTTGACTGGACAAGTGGCGATTGTGACGGGCGCAGGAAGCGCGAGGGGGATTGGCTTTGCCATTGCACGGCGGCTGTTTGAACAAGGAGCGACCATTGCCGTCACGGCGACGGGCGCACGGATTCACGAGCGCGCGAAGGAACTTGATCCGAGCGGTGCGCACGCATTCTCTTTCGTCGCGGATCTAACGGATGAACGGCAAGTAATAGAATTGGTGGCGTCCGTGCTGAAGCGGCTGGGGCGAATCGACATCCTTGTAAATAACGCGGGGATGGCGCGCGACGGGAGACAGCCAGCAAACGACAACCTGGAAGCGCTGACGTTTGCGGAGTGGCAGGAGCAAATCGCCATGACGCTGAATACGGCGTTTTTGATGACGCGGGAAGTTTTGCCGGCGATGAAGCGGCGGAAGTATGGGCGGATCGTGAATATATCGTCAGTGACAGGGCCGCTCGTGAGCAATGCGGGATCGAGCGCCTATGGTGCGGCAAAAGGCGCCATGGAAGGAATGATGCGGGCGGCAGCGATCGAGTGTGGCCTGCAAGGAATTACCGTGAACGCGGTTGCGCCGGGATGGATCGCCACGGGATCGTCACTGCCGGATGAATTAGAGGCCGCTCAACACACGCCGGTGGGGCGTGCGGGCACACCCGAGGAAGTTGCGGCGGCGGCGTGTTTTTTGGCTTTGCCGGAAGCGTCGTACATTACGGGGCAAGTGGTTGTGGTGGACGGCGGAAACGTGCTGCAGGAAGTGAAAAACGCATGAACGGCGCCATTGCGGCCTGGTGCCGCGCGTAGCACAAGTGAACACACCCGAACGGCGCGGAGCGAGTTAACCCAGAAAGCGGAGGCGCGTGCGCGGCGTCAGGCGAACGAGGCGATAGGCTTGGCGAGACGCACGAAATCTTCGTAGGCCATGCGCACCGCGTCGTGGTGCGTGCCCGCATTGAAGACGACTTCCTTATCTTTAGCCAGAGATTCATCGACATAAACGGGCAGGTTGTAGAGGCCGCCGAAGGGCGGCATGGCACCGAGTTCGCAATCGGGGAACAGGCGGCTGAACTCTTCCTCGGTGGCCAGGCGAACGGGTTTGTCCAGGATCGCGGCCAGTTTGTCGAACTTGAGGTGTTTGGATCCTGGCAGGACCGCGAGAATGGTCTCCTCCCCCTGGAGACCGGCGCGAAGCACCACGGTTTTGGCCACCTCTTTGCCGGAAATTTGCATGAGGGTGGCTGTGCCCTGCGCTGTGTAGGTCGTCCGATGCGGGAGCGATTCGTAAGGGATGCAATTGGAATCGAGGAACGACTTTAAACGTTGAGGAACACTCATGGGCATACTCCTTTCGCCCAGGTCTATTAACGCGAGTATAGACCTTTGCAAAGCAGAGCGGTAGTGCGCGGGTTACCCGGCGTTGCCGAAGGATTTGGGGGAGGCTTCTTCGGGGAGTTGGGTGTAATCGGGGAAATTGCCGAAGAGGTTTTCGTTCGCGAAACCGTTCGTGACGGCGAGCACCAGGTAGCGGCCGCCGACGAAGCACCCTTTCCAGGATTGGCCGATGCCGCCGAAAACCTCTTCGCGATCGCCGCGCGATCGAACACCGTTGATGCCAACTTTGAAGGCGCGGAGCTCCGAGGCGACACGACGGGCAATTTTAGGATCATCGCAGGCGATGGAAGAGACGA
Source organism: Candidatus Acidiferrales bacterium (assembly GCA_963709675.1). GTDB lineage: Bacteria > Acidobacteriota > Terriglobia > Acidiferrales > UBA7541 > Acidiferrum. The sequence continues at coordinate 733,297 of CAVPWW010000003.1, read as the reverse complement.
GTGCGCCGTTGGAAACGTTCATTTCAGAGATGAGTTCTTCGAGATGATCGACGACGAGAATGGTGTCCAGCGGGCCGAAGGGCTCGGCGTGGTACAGACGGCAATTGCGGGGAATATTGAGCAGCGCGGCGGGGCCCACGTAGGCGGAAATGTCCTGGTTGGGGAAGATCATGCTGTCGGAGACAGTGGCTTCGTAGAGGCTGATGGCTCCTTTGCCGAGTGCGTCGATATAAAGGACACGGAGTTCTTCCACTTTTTTGCTGTTGATGAGCGGGCCGAAATCGAGTTTGGGAAACGGGTCGGACGGCGATTCGACGAGAACGGGATTTCCAAAGCGCAGGGAGCGAAGGACCGGGAGATACATTTCCAGGAATTGGGGGAAGAGCTCGCGCTGGACGATGAAGCGGACGTAGGCGGTGCAGCGCTGTTTGCCGTAGTCGAAGCCTTTACGAAGCTGTTCGGCGAGCAGCGGCCAGTTGGAGAATTGCCAGACACCGTACGTGTTGACGCCTTCCATTTCGAGCATGTAGCGCTTTTTTTCGTCATAGAGCGTGGAGGCGATGACGCCGCCATTGGTTTTGCCGCCGACGAAGGCCAGGCAATCGACGAACTCGTTGCGGACGAGGGCTTCACTGAGCTGGCCGCCGGAGCCGCTGACAAGAGAGACGGGAAGTCCTGCGCGGCGGGCAATGGCGTGGGCGAGAGTAAGCGCGTAGAGGCCGCCGTCAGTGGGGGTTTTGGAGATGGTGGCGTTTCCGGCGAGCAGCTGGACGAGAACTGCGTGCATGAGCACTGACATGGGGTAGTTCCAGGAGGCGATATTGGAGATGAGGCCAAGAGGCGCGCGATTGGCGAGCATGGGGGGGATGTGTTCGAGGTACCACTCGACGCCGGAGATGCAGCGGTCGATGTCGGTAAGGGCTTGGGCGTATGGCTTGCCAATTTCCCACATGAGGAGGAGTGCGATGAGCTCGCGCTGCTCCTTTAGCGCGGCGAGACATTCGGCGACGCGGCGGCGACGCTCATCGAGATCGACGCGGGCCCACTCGTGAGCTTCGGATTTGGCGAATTTCACGGCGGCGAGAGCGGAATCGAGGTCGAGCATGGGAATGCGGCCGAGGCTGCGGCCATCGATGGCGGATTCGTAATGGCGGCCAAAGCCGGGATGCTTCCACTCGCCATCGAGGAGATTCAGGACGCGGCCTTCCGAATCGAAGACTTCCGGCGCCGCACCGCGCAGTTTTTTGGACAGAGAATCCCACTCGGCTGCAGGCGCAATGATGGGCATGCATAGCCTCCACTCCCGAACCAACGGGTCCGCGGATTATAGATGAGAAGGTGGAGGAGTGGCCCCAAATTTTGCTAATGGAGAGTAGAAGGAGAAGTAAGAGAAGAGTCAGTGATCAGGAATGGCATGATCGGGCACGGGGCAGAAGTGCCCTTCCGCGAAGCCTTCGGCGGCGATGGCGAAAGTGCGGTTGAAACGGGCGCGGGCGTTTTCCCAGGAAATAATGGCGGAGAGTTCGACGAGTTGGGGCTCTGAGAAGTGATGGCTAAGGGCGGAATAGAGTTGGTCTTCCACGTTGGAAGGAGTGCGGGTCATGGCGACGGCCAGGCTGAGTACGGTTTTTTCCTGGTCATCGAACTGAGGGCTGGATTCAAAGTCCGAGAGATCGTGCAATTGGTTTTCGGTGATGCCTGACTTTCTGCCCACGGCAGAATGGATGTCAATTCAAAATGGGCAGCCCACCATCAGGGCTACCTTAAGCTGCGCGAGTTCCTTCAGGTGCATGGGGACGGCACCTTTAGAAATGCCATAAAGATCCATGCGTAGGGCGTTTCGGAAGTATTTCGGGACAAGGGCGCGAACCCGTGTAGTGAGCGGAACGTGGCCGAGACGGCGTTTTGTAAACCAGAAAATGAGACGGGTCACTGGCCCGGCTTGATCATCTTGGACGCCTTGGGAGCGTGGCATGTAGCACCTTACACGTAAGTAAGGATGACGGAACGCGGCGGAAAGCTATTTTGCGCAAAAAGAGAGCAGGGATCCCTCGCGGTGCTCGGGATGACAAGTCTAGCAGGAATTAGAAGCCGTATTTCGCGACGATTTGTTTTGTTTTTTTGTCGATGAGGGCCAGTGCGGCGCGGCCCGCAGGGACACGGACGGCGAATTGTGCGCCCGTGACAGGGTCTCGAAGGTTCATGTTGTCTTCCTGATCAGATTCGTTTTCGAAGACGTAGAGGACGGCGTCCTGGAGGTTGATTGGATTGATCAGGAGGGCGTCACCGAAAAGGATTCCGCCGTCCCAGGATGGCGGAATGGAGGCGCGCTCGACGACTTGCCGGTATAGCGCAGCAGCCGAGTGCGAGCTATCCGAGAGCTCCACGGGATAAGCGCACCAGAAAAGTTGCCCGTGACCCAGGGGGAAATCCTTGATGGCGGCCCCATCCTCGAAGTGTAAATACTCAAGGAGCTGTTGGTCCTGCTGATTGAAAGAAAGGAACGTGATTTCGACTTGGGAAGACAGTCCAACACTTCCCGTGATTCTCGCATCGTGGAAGGTAAGGGGTTCGGTGGTGGCTTTGATGCCTAGGGGAGTGTAGCGGTCGACGAGGTGCCAGTGTTCGTCTCGGGAGACCGGCCCGGTGACCAGGAGGTTGCCGCCGTTGCGGACATAGGTAAGGAGGGACTGCCAGGTGGACTCGCGCAGCGCCTGCGGGGAGGGAAGAATGACGAGCTTGGGGGAGCCGAGTTTGTCGATCCGATTTTCAGCGATGATGTAGCACGGTTGGTGTAAATCGTAACCGAGAGCGCGGACGGCGTTTTGTTGGGCGGCAATTTGCAGGTCAGCTTGCACGGAATATTGCGCGGCTTGGGACGTGACGATGACGATGTCAGGCTGCTTCGGATTGACGAGGTAAGAAGAAGCGGCCGCGGCGAATTTGGCGATGTCGCGGAGAACAGTGGCCTCGGGTTTTTCAGTGCCGTCGGCGTGGAGAGCGCCAATGGGTGTTTCGTTGCTCTCGGTCATGTAAGAGTTGGAATTCCAGAGCCACTCAATGGCGCCGGAGCCGCCAACGAAAGACATGGCGAATTTGCGTTCGAAGAGCGCGGCTTCCTGCTCGGGAGTGCGGCGAGCGATTTCGTCGAGAGTGAGTTCGCGCTGGAGGCCGGTTTCCTGGATGAGCATGGCCTTGCCGGGCTGTTTGGCTACCAGGGAATCCCAGAGGAGATAGTCGTTCTGCCACCAGGAGTGGTTGGTGGTGAAGTCGACGTAGGGCGCGAAGAAGGCCGGGTTGAGGCGATCGAGGTAGCCACCTTCGTCCTGGCCGACGGTGATAGGCGCGTTGGAACCAGCGGCGCGAATGGCTTCTCGTAAGCCGCGCACCCAGCCCGTGAATTTTTCCTGAGCGAAAAGAACGTAGTCGACCATGCGGAGAGAATTTATGCCCAAGTACATGCCGCGGGGCGCGAATTCTTCCTCTGCCGGAAGAGAAATGGTGCCGGCTACGGCAGACGGTGGGACATTCCAGGCAGTGGCGAGAGCGGCGCGGTCGGGATATTTCTGAGCGAGCCAGGCGTTCCAGGCGGAGAGTTCGACGGGATCGTAGTTGGGGCGCATGCGCCAGAGTTGCTTGGAAAAACTGGGCTCATTGATGAGATCCCAAGCGAGGAAAGGCACGTCGTGGAAGCGCGCGGCGACAGCGCTGGCCAGGGTTTGTTGTCTGCGAACGGCTTCACCATCGAGATAGGGATTCACTCCGCCGAGAACATCAGGAAGGAAGGCGAAGAAATTAAATTGAACGGGGAGATTATATTTGCGGGCGGTCATTAAATAGGCTTCAAGAGTGCGAAGAGTGCGGTCGTAGGGGCGGCCGGTTTCGTCACAAAGCTTGTCCCAACCGGTCCACCATCCCGTACGAATCATGTTGAGGCCAGCACTGTGGATGAGGGAGAAATCGCTGTTCCAGACGTAGACGTTGGGATGATCGAAAAAGAGACGCTGCACCTCGCTGGACATGTAGGTGGTGCCAACAACGGCAAGCGGCTTTCCATCGATCGTAAAGTAGTCGGAGTTGACGTCCAGCTTGGGCCCGGAGCGAAGAAAAGCCTCATCGCGGATCCAGAAAGCGGAATGGTAGATGGCGCGGACGGCGTTACCTTCGAGGAGACGCGCTTCAATGATCTGCAGGCCTTTGCCGTGGGGAATTGCAAAAAATGCGTTCTCGGAGGCGGGAAGAGAAATGGTCATGCCCTGCCCCCCTGAAGCGGGCTCATCTTCCGGATGAGTGGAAACTTTGATGGTGAGCGGGCCAACAGGCTTGTTGGCGAAATGGACGATGCAGTCCAGTTCGACCGGTTCGCCGGGCAGATACAGGGGAAGAACGGGACGAACGGAAAATTGCAGAGCGCCTTGGAGCGTGCGACCGGCTAGGGCGCGGAGAAGTTTCGCCGAATCGGGCGAAGAATAAAAATCGGGCGCGAGGTCGGCCGCGAGGAAAATCCAGCGGCCGCCATCGAAGCCGGAGGAGAAATGATCAATTTGGAGGAGAGGAGCGGAGAGGCGGCGCCCGTCGCTGACCCCCCAGACGAGCGCGTCGAGATTGGTGTCGAGTGCCCCGGCTGAGCCGCCACGATTATAAAGGTCGCTGGTGCTAAGGCGAATGATGGGGCTGAACGCTTCTTTCCAGGAGAAGGCTGGGAGATCGATGGGAATATCTGGATTAGGCGTGAAGACTGCGCCGGAGGAGCTCGGTGTGTTCTGGTATTGGTCGATTTGAAGAGGGCGAGAGAAGCGCGTGCTGTAATCGCGCAAATGCCAACCGGTAGAATCGCGATACGCCGCGCGGGTGAAGGGGCGTCCGCCAAGGACGAGCAGGTTGCCACCACGGTGGAGGAAATCGGAAATGGCAGAGAAAGCCGCTTCGGGAATGACGGAACCCTGCGGGAGGACGAGGAGGCGAGTCTGGGAATCGACGAGCGCGGCGGCGAGTTGATCGGTGGGGAGAAGGCGCGCTTCCGGAAAAATCTGAGCAAGCTGCGCGGGAGAAGCAACGGCGCTATCAGCGGAAGGAAGGCCCGGCTCGGACCACACTACGGTGTCTGAGAATTTTTGAGCGCAGAGGGAACGGGGAGCAAGAAGCGCGAGGAGCAAGGCAGAGGAAAGGAGAATCCAGGCGGAACGATTCATGGTCGATCCTCACAATCAGGGGAAGAATAACGATACGGCACACTTTTATACCATTTTTTGCGTCTGGACCCTGTGACGAGATACCTTTTGCGTAAGCGAAGTAGTGTGGCAGTATCTAGAACGGGTCAAGGTCCGCGAAGCAGCGGAGAAAAGGATTCACGATGCCCAACATAAGCACGGGGAGTGCGGGGGCGGTGCGCACGGTAGCGGCGGGTCCGCAGAAAAGCTACGGAGGGGCACTCGCGGTTGTGACCACGTTGTTCTTCATGTGGGGATTTCTCACTTGCCTGAACGACATTTTGATTCCGCACCTGAAATCGATCTTCGATCTGAACTACGCACAGACGATGCTGATTCAGTTCGCGTTTTTCGGGTCGTATTTCGTTTTCTCGATACCGTCGGCGAAATTGATCGACTGGATCGGCTATCAGCGCTCGATGGTGGCTGGTTTGCTCACGATGGGACTCGGGGCATTTTTGTTCGTTCCGGCGGCGAGTGTTCCGTCGTATCCACTGTTTCTGGGGGCGCTGATTGTTTTGGCCGCAGGAATCACGTGTTTGCAGGTTGCGGCGAATCCTTACGTGACCGTTCTGGGCAGGCCGGAAACCGCTTCGAGTCGCCTTAATCTGACGCAGGCCTTCAATTCGTTGGGCACATTTCTGGCGCCGTTTTTCGGGGGAATTCTTATTTTGAGCGCCGCGCCCAAGGCGATGGACGAAATTCGCGCCATGCTGCCGGACGCGCTGCAGGCCTATCGCTTGCATGAAGCGGCAACGGTTAAGACACCTTATGTGGGCCTTGCCATTGCCTTGGTGGTGCTGGCCGCTGCAATCAGTCTTTTTAAGCTTCCAAAAATCGAACACGCGCAACACAAAGTCGGCGAAAAGATGGCCGATTCAATCTGGAAACACCGGAACCTGGTGTTTGGCGCAATTGCGATTTTCGTTTATGTCGGCGCAGAAGTTTCCATTGGCAGCTTCCTGGTGAACTACTTCCACGAGAAGGAGATCGGGGGTCTTGCCGAAAAGGTTGCGGCGAGCTTCGTGTCGTTTTACTGGGGCGGTGCCATGTTGGGGCGCTTCATCGGATCGAATTTTCTTGGTGGGGCGAAGGCAAAATACATGTGGATGGTATCAGGCCTTAGCGTTGCGCTCATTTTCCTCTCCTATCCGATAGGAGATCACATACCAGCCGGATACCAACCAGGAGTTCCCAATCTAATGTGGCTTGCGTGGCTGCTGTTTGCAGGACGGCCGCTCTTCATTCTGGTTGCGGTCGCGGCGGCGTCGATTGCGCTGGTGGCCACGTTAAGCGGTGGAAAGGTCACGGCGAATACCGGATTGCTGCTTGGCATCTGTGCTGTGTCGACGAGCGTGCTCGTTGCGATTTCCATGTTAAGCACAGGGCACGTCGCCATGTGGAGTATCATTCTGGTGGGTTTCTTTAATTCGATCATGTTCCCGAGTATTTTCACTCTGGGAGTGGCGGAGCTAGGGCCGCTCACAGGAGACGGTTCGGGAATCATGATTATGGCAATTGTAGGTGGGGCGATTGTGCCGCTTGCCCAGGGTTGGATCGCCGACAAGATTGGAATTCATCACGCCTTCTTTCTGCCAGTGATCTGCTATTTGTACATCTTGTTCTTCGCCCTGATCGGGTCAAAGCCGAACAGCCAACGGCAAGCCGCGCTACAGGCTTAGCGTACAGGCATGGAAGAAAAAAGGGACGCCAGGTTGTGTGTGGCGAATCTCCCGAGGCAAACTTACCGGTTAGAATGCATCTAACACTCGAATCGAATGATAATTAACGGACGAAGATTGAAGCGACGAATTAGCCTGAAGATGTTGAATGCAGCGTCAGTGCTGCTATGCGCGGCGAATTTTGCGCTTGGGCAGGGAGGGCATCCTACGCCGTCGCCTCCGCCGCCGGGAGCGAAAGCGGTGGTTTGTGCGGGTCGGCCGATTCCGCAATTGGAAGACGTTACGGCCAAAACGGGCATTACGTTTCAACACACTTCGGACCCCGAGAAAAAATACATTATTGAGTCCATGAGCGGCGGCGTAATTCTATTCGATTATGACCGCGATGGATGGCTGGACATTTATTTTCCGAATGCCCCGAGCGTGGCCATGATGCGAAGAGGAGAGATGAGTCGCAGCGCGCTTTATCACAACAATCACGACGGCACGTTTACGGATGTGACGGACAAGGCTGGCGTAGGAAAACCATGCTTCGCGATGGGCGGGGCGGTGGGGGATTACGACAACGACGGCTGGCCCGACCTGTATGTCACCTGCATGGGCGGGAACGTGCTTTATCACAATAATGGCGACGGCACGTTCACGAATGTAGCGAAGAGCGCGGGAGTGACGGACGGACGCTGGTCAGCGGGGGCGGCCTTTGGCGATTATGATGGAGATGGTTACCTGGATTTGATGGTGGTGAACTACGTCGACTTGCAACTGAATAATCTGCCGGAATTCGGCAGGGCGGCAAACTGCAAATTTCGCGGGATGGACGTGCAGTGCGGCCCGAGGGGACTGAAAGGGGCGGGAGATTCGCTGTTTCATAATAACAAGGATGGAACCTTCGCGGACGTCTCGAAGGCAGCGGGGGTCTCGGATCCTAACGGCTACTACGGGATGCAAGTGATCTGGGCGGATTTTAATAATGTGGGGCGGCCGGACGCGTATGTAAGCAACGATTCGACCCCGAAATATCTTTATAAGAATGAGGGAAACGGAAAATTCTCAGAGATTGGATTGGAATCCGGTACGGCAGTGGATGAGGACGGTTCCGAGCAGGCTTCGATGGGGATTGCTATCGGAGACTACAATCACACCGGCCGGCCATCGCTCCATGTGACAAATTTTTCCGACGAATACAGCGTGCTCTACCGCAACGATGGGAATTGGAATTTTACCGATGTTTCCTACAAGTCGGGCGTCGCGGTACCTTCGCTGCCGTATGTGAAATGGGGAACTGCGTTTGTGGATTTCGACAATGACGGCTGGCTGGATCTGATAACCGTGACCGGCCACGTATACCCTCAGATCGACTCATTGCCAACAGGAACGCGGTATCGAGAACCAAAAATCCTGCAGATGAACCAGAGGGATGGGACGTTCTGCGACGCGAGCACGCAAGCGGGCCCGGCGATCATGCAGCCAAATGCTTCGCGCGGTTTGGCCTACGGCGATTTATTCAACGACGGGCAGATCGACATCGTGATCAACGACATCGACGGAGCGCCGCTAGTTTTGAGAAACCATGGCATCCCCGGCAATCATTGGGTGAGTTTCGAACTGGCGGGAACAAAGAGCAACCGAATGGCGATCGGGGCCAGGTTGAAATTAGTGGCCGGCGGGATGACGCAAACGGATGAAATCCATAGCGGAGGAAGTTACCTTTCACAGAATGACACGAGAGTGCATTTTGGATTGGGGAAGGCCACGAAGATCGAGAGTTTGCAGATTCACTGGCCATCCGGGACTGTGGAGACGCTGAAAGATCTGGAAGCGGACAGGTTTTATAACATTCTAGAGGGCCAGGGAATCGTTCCGGCAGAGAAGATTCGTCCAGGCGGCGGAGCGACGCAGGCGAAGCCCCAATCGTCAAATTGAGCAAAAGCACGAGGCTCTGAGCTTTACACAATATCGATATTGTACTAAGGTTTTCTTGTGACTAGCGCGAGCTTGGGCGAACTGACCAAACCTCCACTATTCCCCTGGAGTTCGCATGAATCCTCATACATGTAAAAAGAGCATTGGGCTGTGGATTTTTTTGTTGCTGTTGTTTGCTGCGCCGCTTTTGCGAGCCAATGACGAGATTCCCAAAGCCGCCTGGAAGAGGCCCCTGGGCGCCACACTCGAAAATCCCGGCACAAAAAAAGCCGGGCTGGAGCCGGAACATGTGGACGATGGCTACTGGCAAGGCGCCCCGGTTGGCGGGTTCGGGGCGGGAAGCTTTTCGCGCAGTTATCGCGGAGATTTTGTGCGTTGGCACATCAAGGGAGGCGTGCACAAGTACGAAAGCGTGCCGGGCAATCAGTTTGCGATGTTTCAAAAAACCGAAGGGGAGACAACGGGCGTGGCGCGCGCGCTGATGAACGGCCATCCGAAGGGAGGAGTGCTGAATGGATGGCAATGGGACTATCCGGTCGGGGCAGGCGATTACTATGCGCTGTATCCGAAATCGTGGTTTGACTACCGCTGGGAGAAATTTCCGGCGCATGTCGTGCTGGAACAGTTCTCTCCGATACTTCCCGACAATTATAAAGAGACCAGCTACCCGGTGGCCGTGTATCGCTGGCACGCGGAAAATCCAACGAACAAACGGGTGACCGTGGCGGTGATGCTGTCGTGGGAAAACATGATTGGATGGTTCCGCACCTATCGCAGCGATTTAAGCGATGCCATGAATGAGGGAAACTTCAATCACATGAAGAGCGAAGCCCTGGGACCGAAGCAGACTATGCAGGGCATCGTGCTCGACCGAAATCACATTGGAAAGATCACCGAAGAGTGGGACGGACAATTCGCCATTGCCAGCATCTCGGAGCCGGGAGTGGAACTGAGTTATCAAACGACATTTAACCCGGATGGTCCCGGTGAAGAACTGTGGAAGCCCTTCGCGCAGGATGGCAAGCTGCCGAACAGCAACAATTTCTGGACAAGTAGCGGCGAGCGGATTGCCGGAGCGATCGCGTTGCGGTTTACGCTGGAACCGGGAGAGAAACGGATCGTGCCGATGGTCATCGCCTGGGACCTTCCGATATCGGAGTTCGGGTCAGGGAGGAAATGGTACCGGCGTTATACCGATTTCTACGGCACCAGTGGACTGAATGCGTGGACCATCGCAAAAGATGCACTGAAGAACGCAAGCGCGTGGAGCGCGGCAATCGATGCGTGGCAAGCTCCGTATGTGAACGACGGGAGCAAGCCGCTGTGGTACCGGGGAATGTTGTTCAACGAACTGTATCCCCTGGCCGATGGAGGCACTTTCTGGGGAAGACCAGTCGACGAAAGCACGAAACAGGTCTCCACTTATTCGTTCATGGAATGCTTCGACTATCCCTTTTATGAAACGCTCGATGTGCGGTTCTACGGGTCGATGCCGCTGATCAAATTCTGGCCGGAGATCGAGAAAGGCGTGATGAAAGAATTTGCGGACACCGTGCCGCAGGAATCGCGCGAGCGCATGGCCTGGATCTGGAAAAGCGAAGAGACGGGTGTGCCCCAATATCGCATACGCAAAGCAAAGGGAGCGGTGCCGCACGATTTGGGAGTTCCGTCAGAAGATCCGTTCAAGCAGATCAATCAGTTCAGCTGGCAGGATACAAATGGATGGAAAGACCTGAACCCGAAATTTGTCTTGCTGGTGTACCGCGACTTCGTGCTTTCGGGATCAACGGACACGGCCTTCTTGAAGTACACCTGGCCGGCCGTGCAAGAATCGATTACCTATTTGAGGCAATTTGACACGGACGGAGATGGGATTCCGAAAAATCAGGGCTATCCGGACCAGACCTACGATGAATGGGTGGTACGCGGGGAGAGCGCCTATTGCGGCGGACTGTGGCTGGCGTCGCTGCGCGCGGCCGAAGAAATTGCGATGAAATTGGGAGATGCGAAGGCAGCGGAAGAATACCACGCGCTGTTTCTGAAGGGCCAGGCAGGCTACATCAAGAAGCTCTGGAATGGCGAGTATTTCCGCTACGACACAGAGAGCGAATACGGAGACAACATTCAGGCAGACCAGTTGGCGGGGCAGTGGTACGCCAACCTGACCGGACTGGGCGATCTTGTGCCGCTACAGATGCAGCGCAGCGCCTTGCAAAAGATCTTCGACTACAACGTGATGAAATTCGCCGACGGCAATATGGGCGCGGTGAATGGAATCGCCGCCGATGGCAAGCCCGTTGTCTTAAAGGACAATCAACAGGTCAACGAGGTGTGGACGGGCACAACGATGGGAGTCGCAGGATTGATGCTGAGCGAGGGGATGACGGACCAGGCCTACCGGACGTTGTGGGGTTTGTATCACACGAGTTATGAGACGAAGGGCTACTGGTTCCGCACGCCCGAGGCCTGGGACATCACGGGAAATTACCGGGCATCCATGTACATGCGGCCTGCAGCTATCTGGACGATGGAAATGATGCCGAAGGAACAGGCCGCAAGAAGCGGAAAATGACGAGAGGCGGACATCCTCATGTTGTGTGGCTTCCCCAGTCACCATAGAATGTGTGCAAGCGAGGATTCATGAGACACTTCAAACACGCTGTGGCAGTGCTGTTTTTTCTTGCGGGGATGGCGGGTACAGTGATGGCGAAAACTCAAGTCAGCCAGAGAAGCGGCGGAAAATTGCCGGATGGTTCGGCGGTCGAGATTTACACGCTTAAGAATGAAAAAGTCGAAGTCCAAGTGATGAATTACGGCGGATACGTGCTTTCCATCAAGGTGCCGGATCGCGCGGGCAAGGTTGCCGACGTGGTTCTCGGATTTGACGATCCGGGCAGCTATTACGAGGCAAATCATGCGAAAGGCAATCCGTTCTTTGGCCCTATTGTCGGCCGGTACGCGAATCGTATTGCGCACGCGAAATTTTCGCTGGATGGCCAGGAATATACGACGCCCAAAAATAACGGCGACAATACACTCCATGGCGGGCCGGACGGTTTTCATAATCACCTTTGGACCGGCCATATCATCGCGGATGGCGTGGAGTTGAAGTATCTGAGCAAAGACGGCGAGGAGGGATTCCCGGGAAATTTGTCGGTCACGGTGAAATACACGTTGAGCGGCAACGATCTGAAAATCGATTACTCCGCAACGACCGATAAGTCCACAGTGTTAAATCTGACCAATCACTCGTATTTCAATCTTTCCGGCCAAGGGAATGGAACCATTCTCGCCGACGAGTTGAAGTTGAATGCTTCGCGATTTACTCCCGTGGATGCCGGACTAATTCCGACGGGCGAGCTGAAATCGGTTGCCGGCACGCCCTTTGATTTTCTGAAGCCGCATGTGGTCGGCGAGCGAATTAACGCCGATGATGAACAGCTTCATCTCGCTCATAATGGATATGACCACAATTTTGTGATTGATGGCGGTGGCAAGGAATTGAAAGAAGCCGCCGAGGTCTACGATCCGGCGAGCGGGCGCGTGCTCACGGTGCTGACCACTCAGCCTGGCGTGCAGCTCTACACTGCCAATTTTCTGGATGGTTCGATCAAAGGCAAAGGAGGAGTGGCTTATCCGAGGAACGGCGCGCTCTGCCTGGAGACACAGCATTTCCCGGATTCTCCCAATCATCCGGATTTTCCGACAACCGTTTTAAAGCCAGGCGGCGAATTTCACTCCATAACTATTTTCCAGTTCTCCACACGATAGGCTCAGACATGATGCGAGGGAAGGCAACTCCAAGAGATGGCTTTCTTAGGAATTGACGTCGGCACTGGTGGAACCCGCGCCGTCTTGATTGATTTTCATGGCCGGGTGATCGGCTCTGCCACGGCCGAACACGCTCCGATGAGTTCGCCGCGCATCGGATGGGCCGAGCAATCCCCGGAAGATTGGTGGAGGGCGGCGTGCCAGGCCATTCATGAGTGCTTGGCGAAAAGTTCCACGTCCTCACAGGAAGTTTCCGCCATTGGCTTGACGGGCCAAATGCACGGCCTCGTGCTCCTGGATGCAGGGGATCAAGTAGTGCGGCCCGCGATCATCTGGTGCGACCAACGCACCGGGGAAGAATGCCAGGAAATCACAAATCAGGTTGGTGCTGGGAAGTTGATTGAATTGACCGCGAACCCCGCGCTCACCGGATTCACGTTGCCAAAAATCTGGTGGGTGCAACGGCACGAACCGGAGCTTTGGGGGCGCGTCCGTTCGTTGATGCTGCCGAAAGATTACATCCGGTTTCGGTTGACTGGCGCGCGCGCGATCGATGTCGCCGATGCTTCCGGCACGCTGATGTTCGATGTAGTGCACCGGCGTTGGTCCCAGCCGATGCTGGAAATTTCCCGGATCGACGAAGCCATGCTGCCACAAGTGTTCGAATCGCAGGAAGTCAGTGGGCGAGTGCACGAGGAAGGCGCGCGGTTGTCAGGACTACGCTCCGGCATTCCCGTGGTGGCTGGCGCCGGAGATCAAGCCGCAGGTGCCGTGGGAATGGGAATCGTCAAGCCTGGAGCGGTGAGCGCCACAATTGGCACTTCGGGGGTCGTGTTTGCCGCGACGAGTGCACCGGTGCTCGAGCCAAAAGGGCGCATCCACACTTTTTGCCACGCAATTCCGGGGCGCTGGCACGTGATGGGAGTGACCCAAGGCGCAGGCCTTTCCTTGCGGTGGTTTCGTGATCAATTTGGGGCGGGGAATGACGACGGGCGCGATCCGTATGACCGGCTGACGGAGGAAGCGGCGAAAGCCCCGCCGGGAGCGGATGGACTATTTTGGACACCGTATCTGATGGGCGAGCGCACGCCGCATCTCGATCCCAATGCTCGCGGGTCATTGGTGGGAATAACGGCGCAGCATACGAGCGCACACGTCATCCGCGCCATCCTGGAAGGAGTTGCGTTCAGTTTGCGGGACTCTATCACTTTATTTCGGGAAATTGGCGTTCCGATCGAATCCATCCGCCTGGGTGGAGGCGGTGCGCGCTCCTCGCTGTGGCAACAGATTCAGGCGGACATCTACGGAATGCCGGTGGAGTTGATCGAAGCGGATGAAGGAGCAGCTTACGGGACCGCGTTGCTCGCGGGTGTGGGCGCGGGAAGGTGGCCATCCGTAGAAGCGGCTTGTGAAGCCACGGTACGCGTTGCGAAACGAGTCCAGCCGAATCCGAAAGCGGCCGCTCAGATGAACCTGCAATACGCGGAATATCGAAAACTGTATCCCGCGCTTCGGGGAATCCGGCACAGTTTCTAGCTCGAGTCCTCTCGAATCATGGGACCAGCCTCATTGGTCCCCTCTCTCACATTCGCGTGGCTCCTAGCGTCTGAGATCTTTATGAGCATTCATCTGCACATCTCGAACATCATAGGCGTGATGCAAGAAGATTTGAACGGAATGTGCGCGAAGGAATGGCAGTAAGAAGTCGAAAATGAGAGTCTATCGGGACTCTCCCAAATCATGAGCGAAAAGGGAATGGGTGTAGGTATCGAAGAGCTTCCTGGCTTGCTCAGCCTCGAACTGGTCACGGAAGAAGAGGGCGGTATTCCACGTTATTGAGTCGTGGTTTTCTCTGCACTGCCACCAAAACGCGAGGCAGTGATCGCAGAGGAGGAGATTAGAATCTTCCTTGGAGTAACACTGGCTTCGAGCGGACGCGGGCCAAAGGTATCGGTCTTGACTGATGCAGTGAGTTGCTTGTTGGCCGCTGCATTCGACGAAGCAGCGAAAGCTCGAGTAGGAAACCTGAAAATCCGGTTCATCCATCACGTATACCTACCAATTCGACTAATTGTGGGCAAGCGCGATGTGGAAGGGAATAAGGGTTTCGCCCGAGAATCAGATGTTGGGATGTTGTAATCTATTGCCTATTTTGAGCCAAGTCACCGAAAACGAGGTAATTGCCGAAGTTGGTACTATCAGAACCTCTCAGATTTCGCGACTAACGTGGCACTGACGAGCAAGTCCTGCATGTCACAAATCTAAGCCTTTGTCGCCTTGGCTATAACCCGCTCAAAAATTGGGGCTGCCTTTTCGACATCCGCGACACCGAAGAAAACGAGCGGAGCATTCGTTCCGGGCTCCAATCCGCAATATGCGTAATTGATACTAATATTAGCCTCACCAAGTCGGGAAGCCACGCGCGCAATCTCTCCGGGCCGATGCGCAATTTTGGCGTATACAATTTGTGCCTCTACGAACGTCAGCTTCTCATTGTGCAGCACCGTCTTGGCTGTCGTCGGATTGTCTACGATGAATCGAGTCACGTTCTTCCCTCCGATCGGGAACGATTGAAGCGCGAGAATGTTAACCTCACGCTCGGCGAGTGCCCAGCAGACTTTTCCGAGCGCGCTCGGTCGGGCCTCCATTAACACGGTGAATTCTTTGGTGGCGGGCATGGCGGGAACCTCCTAGCCGTCTCCGGGAATACAGGGCGAACCCTGCTTTGGGCTGGACTGGAATGGTGACCGGATGAGCGACCTTTTCCGATTTGCCGACTTTTCGATTGCAAACAAAAAAGGGGGCCCTGGGTATTGCCACTATCCACGGGGCCCCCGAGGCGCCCAATCGCGCCTCTCCCGCGACACGAGTCGCGGCATCTCCTTCAACGAGCTACGACGGCCCAAAAAGCCAACACCATCAACACACCGAATAGGATCGTAAGCGCCATCGTAATCTCGATGCTGTGGTCAATCAACTTTTCGCGGGCCGAAACAAGTGTGCTGCGCGCAAAAAAATGCTCAAAGTGGGGGACATGAATTGAATGGAAGAGTTGCATAATGTCCTCCCTTGCTAGCTCATTGCTCCCACTTTGCGCGGGGCGCGTCAAGGGCCGTCATCACAGCAGCAAGTGGCCTGACAGCAAGCTCGCAAAGGAAGTGACCGAGATGTTCTCGGCAACTGATGGGGCATGCAATCAGTGCGGGGCGACGTGCTCTTCGCTGGGATGATGGAAATGAAATTGTTTAAGGGTATAGGTGTTGTTACCTACTGTCAGTGTGCTGCCCGGAGCGTAATTGATCATGATGGTGTGGCCGTTGTCAATGATGCTCAGAGGGACGGTCTTGTAATCGAACTTCAGTTCAGGAAGGTTGGCGAGCACCGGGTGCCTGATGTCGATTGGGGATTGGTTATGGCCCATCTTGCAAGACGCGAACGCAGGATCGAGCTCACCCCAGTGTTTCGTATCCTCCTTGCCTTCGTAGCTCCAATGAGGAGGGTGTGATTCTTGGCTGCGGGAGATTGTAGGAGCAAGCGCAATACAAAATGCTGAGGCAAGACTGCATGCCTTCCATGTTAAACGAAAAAACATTGGAACCCTCCAAATGACAACGTCCGGGCCAACAAACGGGAATAACTGAGCCCACATTTTGGGATACGGTTGCAGACAGTTTGGACAACCTCGACGGTCAATTTCCCGTCCAGCCAAAATCCATCCCCACATAATAACCACGAAGGGAACCGCCGCGGACACGCTCGCGAATAGATAGCTTCCACCCAGGAAATAGACGGCGAGGAACAAGCGCTTGGCGATCTTCGCCCAGGACCAGCCCTCTTTGCGAAGTTCGGAAATCCTGCCCGCATCTAGCCAACTCGTGGTTCTAAGCCCACGCCAACACCGCTAACGTCTCAAAGAGGAATACGGCCAGAATCCCCAAAACGATAGCAACAGTGGCCTTTTTAGTCATCTGCTCTCTCCTCCTAGTTGATTAGGATGCACGCGGTCCAGCATCGGATCTTTTTTTTCCAAACACTCACTTCATTTCGCGTATCTGTTCGCGGGGCCGGGAACCAGCCCCAGATCGGGTCACACATGAAGCGCACGACAAAGCGTATCTCTTCAGCCCCATGGCGGCAGCTTCGAGAACATCCAATTGTCACTGTGGTTCCATTCGATAGGTCCTGGTAATCGTCATAACCGGTAATCTCACACTACTCATAACTGCATCCAAAGGCCAACTCAAGCATCCAATCCCAAAGAGGAGCAATTAAGAGCTGCCGCCGAGCTTAAGAAAACACTCTTTGCTCATGCGCTGCCTTTAAGCGCGACGATCACCATTGCTCGCCGCGAGAAAAGGCTTGGTAAAGAGGGAGTGAGCTTCTGGGGCGATTTCGCAATCGTTGCGTTGATAATCTTATTCGCGCTGGTGGCACACCCAATTGAGATCGCCTTGTGGGCGCTAGTGTTTGTAATCTGCGGAGAATTTTAAGAGTTCGGCCGGCGTACTATCACTCGGCTGTCAACTACACAACCCTAGGCTACGGTGACCTGCTCTGGTCGCCGAAGTGGAGATTGCTAGGACCGCTGGAAGCAGCAAACGGGACTCTGATGTTCCGTCGGCGTTGTCAAGAACTTTTAAAGCAACCATCCGTGCTGTGCTGGAAACCACGGACGGCCTCAAGCTGCAAGTGGATTACGGAAACGATCAGACGGCATTGGTGAGCGTGCGGCAGGTTGTACAATGACCGACATATTCTTGCTGGTCATCATCGTGATGCAGTCCAAGATACTTCACAACCAACGGCACTGACAATGCAAGGATCTGGCCGAGCTACAAACACTCACTGGATTTAGTTTCGTTGAAGAAGAATTTGGCCCTGGATTCTGCCGAGATTAGCGGAAGTTTTTCACCAGCATAATGTAGGAATCATCGCGGTCAGTTTGGCCCCAATACAAAGCTTTGCCGTCTGGAGAGGCGACCAGACCGCTATATGAGGAAGCAGGCTTATCAAGGTTGAATATGGGGGCTATCTCGCCTGTCGCGAAGTCCAGGTATTCGATTCTCCCGTTTATGAATGGAGATTTTTCGGGTTTATCTCCCGTCAACTCGTTTTTGTCGATAATGTAAATTCCCGTGTGGGTCAGTGTCCAGTTGAACCATTCAACGTGCGACGCATCCAGAACACGGGTTTCCTCACCCCCACTCAATGGCTTCCTCCAGATACTATTGCCACCTAGCGAGTTAGGGCCCCAGTAGTACAGCGAGCGTCCGTCATCTGATTCGATAGCATAGATGCCGCCATGGGTTGTCACTTGAACCGGATCCCCGCCTCTGAATGGCACTTTCCAAAGTTGAAAAGGTCCAGATTCATTCGAGCAGACGTAAATCCACTGGCCGTCTCGTGACCAATTGGGACAGCCCACATAGCCATGCAAAGTGGTGTTTACCAGACGAGGGCGACCGCCAGGCACTTCGACGGTGTAAAGTTGCCAAAAGGGTTGATACGCAGATTCAAAGGCCAAGTAATGACCGTCTGGAGACCAACGGGCGGTGCCCGTTATCGTGTGTAGGTCAGTCACCTGCGCGCAATTAGATCCATCACTATCACAGACCCAGATATCCCCATAGCCCAAACGGTCTGAATCAAAGGCGACCTTCTTTCCATCTGGAGAAAAGCTCGGACGGTAATTGAACCCCCGGGAGGATAACGCGCGCGTGGGGGCCCCTGTGGCGTGTTTTTCATCCTTCAGGTTAATCCGCCAGATGTTGTCGTTTCTGATCGCTTGCTGGTAGACGAGGTAGTTCCCTCTGCGCGAAATGGAGGGCCTGCTGGCAACGCCGCCCACTTCCTGTACCGGTCGTGATGTTCCTCCTGAAGCGGACACCCGCCACAGACTCTCAATTCCACTTAACAAAGAAGCGAAGACAATCTCCCGGCCATCGGGGGTCCAGGCGAAAGTGCCGGCTGAATTGCCGAAAGTGAGACGTCTGGGTTCGCCACCCGAAATTGAGGTCACAAACAAGTCCCCAAAACCACCTCCTGCGACTCCTCTCACAAATGCCACGTTCATTCCATCAGGTGAAAAGGCAGGTTCACAGTCACCCTCCCCAGGCGTCGGTGAGGTCAAAGGTTTTGCGCTCAGATTTGTAATCGAAAGCACGCTGATATGAGAGTAAGAGCGACCTCCGCTCTTCTGCTCGGGAAACACGACGGCTTTCCCATCAGGCGACCAGTCCATCCCGTCGCAGTCACCAGCGCCGGTTTGAAGCCCTGTGTACAACCTATGTTCAGAGCCCCCAAGCGCTGGAATCGTGAAGATGCTCCTCTCCGCATCAGACTCGTAGCGGACAAATGCAATCTGCTGTCCATCCGGTGACCACGCAGGACGGAGGTCGCGGGGGTTCTCCGTGAGTTGTAGCGGCTTTTCTCCACCAAGGAGCGTCGTGTAAATTCCTGGACGCGGTCCTTCGTATTCTGCGAAGGCAACCTGCTTCCCGTCCGGAGAAAATGCCGGCCAACCTTGCTTGCCTTCCATGGCGACCAACGGAATCACCTCGACTGCGAAGGACTGCTCCGCGGGCCTGTGGACCAACCGCAACAGCGCAACGGTGCACACCAAAATTAATGCCGCACTACCCACTGCTAGCCAAGCCCAGTTTGTGGCGAATTTACTCCACCGTTTCGGTACAGGCAGTGCGGTGTCGGGTTTTGGGCCGGGGTGTCCTTCGAGGGGAGCGATGAATCGGTAGCCGCGACGCGGCATGGTCTCTACGAACCGGGGGTTCTCGGCCGAGTCTCCCAGTGCAATTCGGATTTTGGTTATCGCGGTATTCAGTCCGTGGTCAAAATCGACAAAGGTGTCTTCGGGCCAGATCTTCAGGCGTAACTCTTCCCGAGTGACTAACTCACCTGGGTGTTGTAGCAGGATGGCAAAAACTTGAAACGGCTGGCCCTGCAGCGGCACCTTGTGCCCATTCTTGTGCAGTTCTCCCGTCTGTAAGTCCGCTTCAAAGATTCCGAATCGGACAATCTGCGGGGAGGGGCCGGTATTGTCCATGGGAAGAACCGCCTGTTACCCCGGAATTTAGCACTTTGAGCTGTCTTCTCCAACTCCGATCTGTGGAGGAGCCCGCTCCAACCTTCCTCCCGACAATAACTTATCTGTAGCGAATCACTAGCGAAGCAGTGGATTGGCCGTGCATTGAGGTACCAGCCAGGGTGACCGAGCGTTGGCCCAACCGCGAAAGCGGAGGAGGTCAACGCCATGACATGGACATTGGGTTATACCGCCGCACAGGCTGGCCTGAAGCACCTGCACCGGCCTAATAGTTCCCGTCTCCTTTTACCCCGATTGGGGTGGAGGGAGAAAACGATCCTTTCCTTTGCCACGACCATTTTGCTGGCCACGTCGACACTAGCACAGACACCAACACCGCACACTGTCACCGTCTCCCTCTTCAACGATGCACGCGTCCCACCAAGCATCATCGACAGCGCGGAGAACAACGCATCTCGCATCTTTGCGCAAGCAGGAATAGAACTCCGTTGGATCCTATGTGGCCGCCAGGAGGAGAGCGTCGAACAACAAAGAGCCTGCAGTCAGACTCTCTTTCCTGAACACCTCCACGTGCACATCGTAAACAACGATCCCCATTTGAAGGGCAGCGTGTTTGGGATTTCCTTTTTCGCGGCCGACAACATCGGCTCCCAAGCAGACGTTTTCTATACCAAGATCGCCGGGTTTCAGAGCATCAGCCTTGTGGAGCCGGGAACTCTGCTAGGCCACGCTATGGCCCACGAGCTCGTACACCTTTTGCTAGGATCGAATTCCCACTCGCCGACAGGTCTCATGAGTGCGGACTGGCGCACCGCGGATCTCATTCACATGGAGCAGGGAGGGCTTCTTTTCAGCGTGGAGCAATCGCTCAAGATGAAGGCCAGGCTCTCGACTTTCGCGATGCGAAAAGACCCGTCTCTCGATGTGGTGCCTTCTGGCACTTAACCTCTCCTTTGGAGTTGGTGCAGTTTGCGCCTAATGAGGTAGCGCCACGGGAGTCGCCCATCAGCGACACCATCAGCGACGAGCGGGTTGAAACGTCGCGAGTGCTGTCATACGATTCTCTCTGCGTTTTTTAGTTCGACAGATTTTTCTTCTAGAGGGACGCTATGCATTTTCAGGTACGCTATTTGCTGTTGTTGCTCGTCGCTGCAACCGCCTTGATGGCCGACTTGCACAGAGTCATCATGCCAACGGAGATCGGTGTTTCCTGTCGGAAGCACAAACCCTTTACCGCGATCGCTCGTACGACACTTACGAGAGTTTATGCGAGCGGAACAAAGCGCACCGTGACTACAGAAGACCGTATTGCTCGTGATCGCGAAGGACGGGTGCTGCGCGAGCAACACGCACCATGGACGGAGGATTCGACTCAACCTGTTTATTACATCAATATCGTGGACCCGCAAAAAATGGAGCGTATTCACATTGATCCACAAAAAGATTTGGTCGTAGCACGTCCTGTGGACCAACGTACGCAATGGGACTACGTGCCGTACGATGGCACTCAATATCGAATTGCCACGAAGCCGGGTGTGACCGTGCACACTGAATTGTTGGGAAATCAGCAAATCAATGGTCTTAAATGTTGGGGCCAACGCACGACATATGTTTATTCGCCAGGGACATTTCAGGGAAACCAGCAGCCACTAACGCGCACTTGGGAAGTTTGGTACGCAAAGGACCTTGGAGGTGATGTTCGCATCTTAGCTCACGATCCCGACCCCGAGGCTGGTGATCAGCAAACGGAGTTGATTGACATTACATATAGTGAGCCAGACCCATCCATTTTTACCCTGCCCACTGGATATGCAGTTCAATCAGCACAGCCATGAAAAATCCCCAAAGGGTACTATGAGCCACTTTACCGGTTTGGCTAATCAGGAGTTTGCTACCGGCTTAACGCATAACAGAGCATCCGAGGACTCCCAGACCGACTGCGTAACGAAGTAAAATGAAATTCATGAACAAGAAAGCGATCTCCCCTGGCGCGGTACACAATGTGCCACCGGATTTACGAAAGGTTCTCATTTCCGATCCCGTTGCCCGGGCAAAATGGGAGGACATTACGCCACTCGCGCGCAATGAGATGAGTGGATCTGCTGGGTTATCACCGTCAAGAAACCGCAAACCAGAAGAAAGCACATAGAGCGGGTACGCACGGAACTCAAGGAAGGAATGCGCCGACCTTGTTGCTGGCCAGGCTGTCCTCACCGCTGAAAATAAGTCAGCCAAGGAAATTGCGGGCCCGAGAGCGGCCACACTGAAGTGAGTACAAGCAAGACTTCCCGGGAGCTTGCCCCACTGTCCGCGCACCACACTAGCTGCACGTCGCTCACTTCATTGCCTCCAGGGTAACTTCCTTCGTGAATTTCTCTTGTCCCCTCATCACTGTGACCATCACCTTCTCGCCCTCGTAATAGGCATGGCGGAGTCTGTTGTAGTCATCGGGGTTGTCGATTTTCCGCCCGCCGTACTCGATCAGCACATCGCCGGAATTCAATCCTGCCTTGCCCGCGGGGCCGCCGTCGGCCACTTCGGCAAATTTCATACCACCATGTTCCTGCTGGTAATCCGGCTCGACGCCAAAATCGGGAGGAAGCAGGCTGGTATGACCGAACGCGATTTTCCAACCCGCTGGCGTTTTCACCAGGATGAAGTTCTCCACGTAGGTCCCATGCCATGCGCTCCCTCCCAGCATGGCCCGGCCCGCCGGAGTATCGGCTGTCCAGGTGCTGTGCAAAGTCACGGTGACCCATGCAACATCGCCCCGCACCTCGGCCACTGCGTCTTGGGGATGATAGTCGATGCGCATGCCAGCATCCTTGTAGGGTTGATAACTTCGGCGTTCGTCGGGTTCGAAAGGGTGCGGATAGGACTCCTCAATCGCACGCGCGTCCGGCGTGTGCAGAGAATCCACCTTGTCGAAATCGTACGTCCGGCATCCTTGCTCGTGCGCGAGAACTACATTTATGGCTGCCTTCTTGTCGTCCTCTTCTGACGCCGTGCGCGCTCTGCAAGCAGCCAGCACAAACGAGAGCAAAACCGCCGTCGCGAAAAGTACCCCGGCTCTTCTGTGCATCTTGGTCTCTCCCCGCAGGCACACTTAATTAATCAGTTCCGTACGCCATGCTTTTGTGCATGCTGCCGCAAACGTGATGCAGTTCAAAATACTTCACAACCAACGGAAAGCCACTGACCCGGGCGGTGATCGGAAAACTTGAGCCGGATCACGAGGCGTAGCGGCATCCCCAGCTAGTAGCGATGAACCTTCCGGGGAGACCTTCGACGTTTCTGGTTGGCAGCGGCAACGATGATCAAGAAAATAGTGACCAGAAAAATCCCAGAGGCTGGGCTTGCGCTCATCCGCATCAGGACTGGAAGTGCCAGTGACGCAAATGCGAGGGCAAGATACATACATGCACTGGCTGCGACGAAAGCCAAGGCAAGGATGAGAATGCGATTAGCAGGCAACATTTCGCACCGCCTATCCACTTCTTGTCACCATTTATGGCACTTCTACACACTCATGAGTAGATTGACAGCTCCTCAGGGCCAGGTTAACGCCATAACCGCCGAAGTGCGCACTTTGTTGGTAATGGTACGCCGAACCAAGCAAGGCTCTCGCTATTTTTTGCGCCGACGCGAATCGAGTAAATCGTGCCTGCCTTCACCCTGAGAGTACTTCGGATTTTTCACCTTGAGCCATCCGGTGCCGTTGCTCTTGTAGATGCTGCGTTTTCTCTTGCACGCAATCCCTTCCAAATCTCTTGCAGAAATTTCTTCGAAGAACGCGATTCCCTGGGTTTCGATGTGCTGTGCATAGATCAGTCGCTCGCACCCGCACCTTTTGACCAATTCTTGCAAGCGCTGCTTGCGCTCGATCAACGGCAGGCGGCGCAAATCCTCGCCATCGAGCCACAGCAGATCGAAGGCATAGAACACTGGTGCACCCCGGCGCGAGAACAGTTCATTGAATTGACTGACGCCGTGTGAATCGAGGCATACGATTTCACTGTCGAGAATCGCGTTTTCTACAGGCAACTTGTCGAGAGATTTCTTCAGAGACTCAAACGACTTGAAGCGGTTCAGGTTTCGTGAGATTAGTTTGCATTCGCCAGCGTCGAGGTAAGCGAGCGCACGGAAGCCATCGTGCTTCAGTTCAAAAATGTAATCGGGATCGTCAAAGGGCTTCGCCATCAGCCGGAGCCGCATCGGGTGAATGCGTGGCAGCACATTTCGATTTTAGCATCGTGGCGTCACGACTCCCAAGAAGGTGCGGTCGCCCAAGTCCTGCTACTGCACAGCGGGCAGGGTCACCAGCGTGGATTGCTGCGTCCGAGTCCTTCCGCTTGCGGTATCAAATTCATGATGCTGGACGCGGATGTCGTGGCCGTCAGTCCATCGAGCGTGTGGCGGGTTCTTCAACAAGCGGGGTTGCTCTCCCGATGGAAGGGCAAACCGTCGCGCAAAGGAACCGGCTTCGAGCAGCCACCCCACCCGCACCAGCATTGGCATATCGATGTTTCCTACATCAATGTGAGCGGCACCTTCTACTACCTGTGCAGCATTCTGGATGGCTACAGCCGTTCGATCGTCCATTGGGATCTGCGGGAATCGATGACCGAAGCGGAAATCGAAGTCATTTTGCAACGAGCGCGGGAGAAATATCCGGAAGCAAAACCACGGATCATCTCCGACAACGGACCGCAGTTCATTGCCCGAGACTTCAAGGAGTTCATCCGCATCGCGGGGATGACCCATGTACGAACCTCGCCCGGCTATCCGCAATCGAATGGCAAGCTGGAGCGCTGGCACAAATCGCTAAAATCGGAGTGCATCCGGCCGGGCACGCCGCTGGCGAGAGAAGACGCAGTGCGTTTGATTCAAACCTACGTGGATCACTACAACACCGTCCGCTTACACAGCGCCATCGGTTATGTGACGCCGCACGATATGCTCGCCGGCCGACAGGCAGAAATTCATGCCACACGGGATCGCAAGCTCGAGGAAGCGCGGCACCAACGGCAGCTCCGGCGGGCAACAAGATCGACGCTTGTACATTCATCGAACACGACTACAATGACCTCGCCAGGTGAAACGGAAGCGGGCTCTGCAGGGATGCAACCATGCTGAAGGGATAACCTGGTAGGGCTTATCGCGCCGAAGCAAAACAGCGGAACACAGGCATCGCACGATAGATCCTCATGCCTCGAAAATCCCCGCCCCGTAGGGGCGGAATCTTCACTAACGGGAAGAAGTTCTTCTCCATTTCAGACTGAACCAAGACAGAAGGAATACCTTGGCGATCGTCAAAGTGGACGGGTCTTCCAAACGAGGAACGGAACTCCTCTGGTGGTATGTAACGTAAATCGCTATGTACTAAAACCACTCTGCAAGAAGCTTGGAATTCCCATCGGGACGACCCATGCATTCCGTCACGGTAGAATCTCAGTTCTTCACCAGAACAACGTACCTGGTGACCTGATCAAGAAATGGGTGGGCCATACTTCGCTGAAAACAACCAGCAACTATACGCATTTTCCGACTGAATATGGGCAGAAGGTCGTGTCTGAGCTGGCAAAAAGCGGGTGATCATGGTCCCAATGGACCCAACTGGAAATCGGGTAAGTGGTAGATGTACAATCGTTTATCAGAAGGTGGGACTGGGCTCGTAGCTCAGCGGTTAGAGCAGCGGACTCATAATCCGTTGGTCCCAGGTTCAAATCCTGGCGGGCCCACCATTTATTTCCAGTGATTTAGCTTCTTTATCACCCTTACCGTTCAGGTCACTCTGCCCGATTCTTTGCCCAAAAACCGTCTCAATTAACTGCTCTTCGAGCGTTCGAATCGCGACCTGCTTCGCCTGCAAATAGTTACTCCGGTACAGGGAAGACCTTAGGGAAGATCTGATCGTGATATAGGGCTTCCTCCGGATATCGATAAACGCCGGGACCGATCCACACTTGCGACCGATGAGAGACGAATCTGTTTTGGGACCTAAAGTGACTCGTAACAAGCCAAATTGTGGCACAACCGTGATGCTATCCGTCATGGGCTCAAAGGAAAAACAATCTAGCCGAACGATGGAGCATTCAGTCGACCCTTTGCAATCTCAATCTTCAAACTTGAATGGTTTGAGGTTAGCGAGCAAGAACTCGGTACAGGCTTTTCCGGCGGAAGCTACGCATTTAGATCCCGATGCTAGGTTCAGTCCCTGCAGTCCCGTAGACACTTCCCACCGGCGTTTACAGTTGAGCCTGCCGGCTCACAATTTGGGCAATCTGTGCTGACTCGTGCTACCGAATAGAGTAGCCCACGAGCTGGAAGATAAGGTGCCCAGGCAATGTAGCGAATGCCTGGAGGTTAGGAGCAATGGAAACTACGACTATTCCCGGAATTGACCTACGGGTCTCGCGGATTGGGCTCGGCACTTGGGCCATTGGTGGCTGGAAGTGGGGCGGCGCTGACGACCGCGAGTCTGTCCGCACCATCCAGGCGGCGCTGGCCGAGGGAATTAACCTTTTGGATAGTGCGCCCGTCTATGGCTTTGGCCATTCCGAAGAAATTGTTGGCCAAGCCATAGCGCAGCTTGGCTGTCGAAATAAAGTAATCCTTGCCACCAAGGTAGGCCTTCAGTGGAGGAAAGGACTAGTGCTCCGCAATGCGTCCCGCGAGCGAATTCTGAAGGAGATAGACGATTCTTTGCGCCGCCTTCAAACGAGTTACATCGATATCTACCAAGTGCACTGGCCCGATCCTAACACTCCGGTCGAAGAGACTGCTGAAGCAATGAATCAGCTGTACCGCGAGGGCAAGATTCGCGCCATCGGCGTAAGCAACTATTCGCCCGCCGATATGGAGCGATTCCGTTCGGTTGCGCCCCTGCATTTCGTCCAGCCTCCGTATAATCTTTTTGAACGTCAAAGCGAAGGTGATGTACTTCCTTACGTCCTCGAAAATAACATCGTTGCACTCACGTATAGCTGCCTGTGTCGCGGCTTGCTCAGCGGAAGGATGAGCGCGGACACGGTGTTTCGGGGTGATGACCTGCGCAAAGCCGATCCCAAGTTCCAATCGCCCACATATGCTCAGTATTTGAGAGCCGTGGAACGCCTTGACCAGTACGCTCATGAGCATTACGGCAAGCGCGTGCTGGATCTCGCCGTGCGCTGGGTGCTCGATCAGCCAGGAGTCACGGTGGCTCTTTGGGGCGCCCGCCATCCCGCGCAGATATCCGCCGTGGGAGGCATTGAAGGATGGAAGCTTGATGCGAGTGCTTTGAGGACCATCGACAGAATTCTACGCGAAACGATCCTCTATGCCGTCGGGGAGGGATTTATGGCGCCACTATCCTGGCGCCTAAAGCAGAAGGAGAATCCACAAGATGTCGCTTCAATGTCCCCGGACGTGGTAACTGCTGATTAGTTCTATTTCCTTGCGGTGTGCGCGCTATTTTGCATCACTGGAAAAACTGAAGGTAACTCGCCAAAGGGATTCACGCAGGCCAGTGAAATCGCCGAGTCGTACATCTGCGACGGTAGAGAACGGCTACAGTTCGAATCGAGACCCGGCGATCGGATTCCATGGATTACTTGGGCGGTCGAAAATACGGGACAAATCCCCGCGTGTTTGTACGGAGCTTATACACCGATTTTGTGGCGGTGATGTAAAGCGTGCAGTAGTCCGCATCACCCCAGGCCAGATTCGCGGGCTGCTCCGGCAAAACGATGGTGCCCAAGTGCTGGCCACTCGGGTCCCACACCCAGATTCCTTCGGGGCCGGTAACAAATAAATTTCCATCGCGATCCACTTTCATGCCGTCGGGGACCCCGCTTTTCTGCGGTCCCGCTTCGCTGGCAAAGATGCGGCCGTTGCTCAGCGAACCGTCCGGCTGGAGATCATAGACACGAATGTTCCTCTGCTCGCTGTCGTCCACATAAAACTTCTTGCCGTCCGGCGAAAACGCCAGGCCGTTCGGCTGCGTCAAATCCTTTGTGAGCAGGCGGACTTTTCCTTCGGCATCCAGGCGATAGACTCCTTGAAACGGGATCTCTTGTTTTTCCCCTGCCGGCAGGTCCATGGTTGGATCCGTGAAATAGATTGCACCGTCAGGCCCGATCACGACATCGTTCGGACTGTTGAACCGCTTCCCTTCGAAGCGATCCGCCAGGACCTTGTACTTGCCGTCTGGTTCAATACGGATAATCGCTCGCAACACACTGGCGCAGTCGAGCAGCTTTTGGTTGAGGTCGTAGGTATTTCCATCGGGATCGCCAAGGGAGAGGAGTTCTTCCTTGTGGCCATCGGGATAGACGCGAAAAATCTTGTTGATCTCTTCATCGCTGACATACGTGAAACCAGCGGGATCCCACACCGGCCCTTCCGTAAAGCCGAAGCCGGTTGCCAGCGTTTCGAGCTTTGCGTCGCGGGAGAACAATTTCCAGAATTGCGGAGATTCCGCGCGCAGTTGGAATTCACGGGCGGGGCCGTGTGCTTGTATTGCGGAGAAACATATTCCGGCTATCAGGAATGGAAGTACGAAGCGAAAGATTGTGGTCATTTTAAGCTGTCCCATTGTCAATTGTCGTTGTCCTCGTCTGCTTGGTTTCTGATTCGTCCGGCCCTGGCAGCGGTCACAAGATAGCCTACGAGGTCGTCCAATTCTGATGGTTTCAGAGTCGTGCCGTAATCGGAGGGCATGATAGGGTCGGGGAGAAATTCAACGCGGGCGACGTCGGACTTGGTCAAGAAATGAAATGCCCCGTCGAGCGATTGCAGTTGAATAGAGAAATTGTCTTCGTTTCGAACGACGCCGGTGAATTTGCGCGAGTCACGCATGGTGATGATGGCCGTTTTGTTTGCTTTGTTCGAACTGTTGGGGGATCGCAGAATGTTGGACCGAATGTCCGCGGCGGAAAGAGTTGTCCCATAGTTTGAGAGATCGCGGCCGAGAAAGCCGCCGGCCCCTTGAACCATGTGGCATTGCGAGCAGCGCGCCTTGCCGAAGAACAGTGACTTGCCGTTGCGGGGATCGCCGGGGAGGGCAGCAACCGCGCCTCTGCCCTGCAGCGAACGAAGATAAGCGAGCAGGGCCTTCAGCTTCAGGTTGCCGAGGGAATCAAACGGAGGCATCCCGGCGGCAGGCCTGCCACCGCGCAGAATCTCCAAAAGATCCGCGTCGGAAAGTTGCACCACCTGTTGGCGCGTGGAAATATCCGGGCCGCGCTCGCCTCCTCGGCCGTCCAGGCCATGACAGCCCGCGCAAACCGATTCGAATAGTTGGCGTCCCTGGCCGCTTGCTCGGGGTGGAGTTTTGGATGCGTCGTTGGGTGGCGCCTGAGTTTGCCCAAGGGCATTGCACAAATTGGTGGCGCCGAACACGTAAAGAAAGGCAATCACTATCAAGCGATAGGATAAGCGGCGGATCGGAGTATCAAGTGCGTGAGAAATCATTGTGATTAGCCGGCCACATCACCGGCACATTATCAAAGCGTGCCGGTGTGGGCCAGCGGGCTGGACTAAAACAAGAACTTCACGGCCACCTGCATGATGCGCGGGGCGCGTGCACCGGTAATCACTCCAAACGTGCCGCCCTCATTCACTCCATTGACGATGACTGGCAATCCGGAGTTGATCGAGCCGCTGGGATTCACAAATTGCGCATGATTGAAGACATTAAAGGCCTCGAATCGCAATTGCAGAGTCTTGCTCTCGGTGAAATTCGTGTTCTTAAGGAGCGCCATATCCCAGTTATTTAAACCGGGGCCGTGGAAAAACTGGCGATTGGCGTTGCCAAGTTGTCCAACCGTTTCGAACGTAAAGGCGTTCGGGTTGATATAGGGTAGGCCAGAGCGCGGATTCCTGTTTCCATAAGGCCCGCCAGGTGCCCCGGTGAGTTCGGGAGTGTCCAGCGGGGCCGCGTTAATCCCGAGCAGGGAGCGATCATCATTCTCGGAAAGCGAAATCGGTAGACCGGTGGCAAACGTGGTGATGCCGGAAACGGCCCAGCCTTGCAAGAGTTTGTTCCCGACGCCGTGATCCGTGTGGAACAGCCTTTCAAATAGGAAATTGTACGTATAGCTTCCAACGAAGTTGTGGGTCACGTCGAACAAGCAGAGCGAGCGGCTAAGCTGGGGATCGATGGGGTTCGTCGAGACCTGAAGCCCGGAAGAATTATCCATGCACTTCGAAAACGTATAACCGAATAGAAGATCGGAGCGAGCGCTATTGTGGCGCAAGTTCATCTGGAATGAGTTGTAAGCGGAATTGGCGGTTTCCTGCTCGTACGGATTGCTACCGAAATAGAGCGGGTTGAGCACGGTACGAGTTCCCGCAAGCACGGTATTGTTCGAACCCGGAACATAGAAAACCGGGATGCCGGCTGGCGGTGTGACACCCGGCGCAAGCTGGTATTGGCTGTTTTCTCCACCGGGGCCGCAGGGGGTGACGCCTGCAGCGAGATTTGCCGGATTGCTTAAGAAAGTGCAAAGTGCAGGGCTGCCCGGATTTGCTTCGAGCGCGGTAATCAAGCGATGGCCCTGGTTTCCTATGAAGCTTGTGGTCAGCACGGTGTTCGAGCCGAATTGTCTCTGCACTGACAATTCGTAGTGCTCGGAATAAGGCAGGCGGTTTTTGGGATAAAAGACCCAGCCATAGGAAATGGGCTCCACGTTCTGCCAAGGAAAATTCGGATCAGGGTTTTTCGCCGACACATTCGGAGGCGGAAAGACGAATGGGAATGGATTTCCGCCGGACACGGTCTCCACCTGTCCGTTATTGCGGGACAAGAACGGCGATTCAAACACTGGCGGTGCGACCGAACCCCAGTAAATTCCATACGGCGGGTCTCCGACCTCCAGGAATTGGCTTAGATCTTCGACCGAGGTGAAGTAAATGCCGAATCCGGCTCGAATGCTGGTCTTTCCAGGCCCGCCAAAAATGGAGCCAAGCAAGCCGTCGGTCATGCCTGGTGAATAAGCCAGACCGATGCGAGGTGAGAACGCGTTGTACTTAATCGGCGCGAGGGTTCGCGGAACGCCCGGATCGCCCGGCACCAGCCATCCTTCGGGAGCGGTGGGGAACACTCGGGATTGTACACCGGGAATAATGGTTTCGGTCTTGTTCTGGGTGTCATAGTAAGGAGTACTGATTTCGTAGCGCAGGCCGTAATTGAAGGTGAGGGACGGCTTAACACGCCAACTGTCCTGCACGAACAGTCCTAAGTATCTTGTGCGCGAATCCAGTATTTGTCGGCTGGCCTGAGTGAAAGAGTTGGTCGCGCCCAAAAGAAAATCGGCGAAGTCCGAACCGGTTTCAATGCCATTAAAGTTATATAGGCCATTTTCACTGTTGAGATTTCGTTCGTTGATCTGATCGTAGTGGTATCCACCACCAAATTTCAGGCTATGGGTACCAAACACTTTAGAGAACACATCCTGCCATTGAAAGGTATTGTTGAATTGTCGAACCGTGTCATCGGGAATTCCTATCGTGAAATTATTAAAGCTGACAGTGGGTATTCCTTCGAGCTCCGGGAAGATCGGCCCGACGCCTCCATTAAAAACACAACCCGCCGGGGCGTTGTTCGCCGGACAGTTGGGGACCGTGAATCCCAAAGAACTCAGGCTTTTGCCGAGCCCTCCGGAAGGCGCAAAAAGGTCGACGGCATTCCGTGTGTAACTGAAATGAAATTCATTCACGCTGGTGGCGCCAAAAGACTTGTTGTCGCTGAGTTGGATCAGCTGTGCCCGCCCGGCTGAGACCGAGTTGAAGCCCGGTACGGTGGCGCCACTATTTGGATAAGCATCGTTTTCCGTGTAATCGTCAATGAAGTAGTAAGCAGAGAGCAGGCCGAAACGCGTGTTGTCGTCAATCCGGATTCCACCCTTATTGTCATCCAGGGTATTGTTGAACGCCGAGGTTGAATAATTGCCGATGCTGGTATTGCTGTTAGGAATATAAGGCAATAGATGTCCACTGACGGGGGACCAAGCACTTTGCGGAATCGACCCCGTGGGGAACACGCATCCTGTTGGAGTGTTTGGTTGATTTGGGTTGTATGTTGTCCCCGGACAGCCTGGAAACCAGTAAGGCTCGGTCGAGAATACTTGCTGCCCCGGATTACTTGTTTGCAGTCTATTCTGGAGTATCCCGGCCCAATAATCACTGCTGACCGAGCCGATGGTCCCACCGGCAGCGGTAATCGCGTTAAACAAATCCGACACGTTTCCGCTGCGGTCGGCGGAAGAGGGCACAGGCACATTGATGGTGCTTCCTGTCGTCTGGCGCGTTCCCTGGTAATCCAGGAAGAAAAAGAGTTTGTCCTTCTTGATCGGGCCGCCGACAGTTCCGCCAAACTGGTTTTGGTCGAACTTACCCTTAGGACCAGTAGAGGCAGGATTATAGAAATTTCGGGCGTCAAGGTCGGTATTGCGGAAAAACTCAAAGCCACTGCCATGAATATCATTCGAGCCCGATTTGGTGGCCACGTTGATCTGGCCGCCGCTGAAGTTGCCATATTCGGCATCGAAATTGTTTGTGATGATCCGAAATTCAGAGATCGAGTCCAGGTTGGGAACGATCGACGTGCCGTTGTTTTTCCCCTCTTCAACGTTCGCTCCATTCACCATGAAGCCGTTGGCTGCTTCGCGCTGGCCATTCACCGACTGATTTCCGGAGTTGAGCCCGGCTCCGCCAGACGCTCCGGGAGCACCTGAGGGCGAACGGTCGTTCAATCCTGGCGACTGCGAACCGTAAGCGGAAGGAACCACGCCCGGCTGCAGCGACAACAAATCTGTGTACGCTCGGCCATTCAAGGGAACAGATGTCATGCGCGTGCCGGTGATGACTTCACCCATCTGGGTGGTCTGGGTTTCTACTTGCACGGCGTCGCTACGCACTTCAACGTTTTCTGAGGTGGTGCCAACCTGTAAGGCTACGTCTACTTTGACTGCAGAGTTGGCATCAATTGTGATATTTGTTTGGTGAAACGTTTTGAAACCCGACTGATGCACTTCCAGGTCATATGTGCCGATGGCCAAAGTAGGAAAATTGTAAAACCCCTTGGCGTCTGTCACGGACTCTGTGCGAAGGCCGGTTTGGGTCTCAGTCGCTATAACCTGGGCACCCACTACCACCGCACCGCTTGGATCTGTTACCAGGCCCGAGATGCTTCCCGTGATGCCAGCCCATGCTACCGTCCCCAGGAACAACGCGAAAAAAAGAATGAGGATGGAACGCAAACGAAGACGCATAGCTACACCTCTATTGTGTGACATACACCCCGACAGTTGAGCCCTGCTTAGTCGCAGTGCGGAAGGCCTCCCGCTGGTTCAAGCACCTTGCCGATGAGTCGCGCAGCACCCCATTTAAAAACTGGAATACCTCATCGCGCCGGGAGTGTCAACCACTTTCTCTGGGTCCACCGTGAGTTTTTCCCACCTTAAATCGATTCAAAAGTGTTTTGTCCTATGCCCGCGCAGTGGTACAGTCCTCTTCGATTGGTATTGGGAGGACTTATGAACCTGCTTTTCTCCTCTGCGCCGAAGCGCATCGTCGGCAAAACGCTGGTTGTTCTTGTGCTCCTCTTGGCGGGTGTATTGGTGTTTGCTGGAAATCCTTTCGCGCGCACCCGCCCGCAGGCGTCCCCCGCGGACAATGCCGCGGCTTTGCTGGAAGGGTATCGCCACGTAGAAGTTGCGTCCGTCTCCGACGCGCTGGAGCAATTGACTGGTCGCAAGATGTACATGACGCACCGGATGCGGCCGATCTTCCCCACAAAATTTGCGGGTTTCGCCGTCACAGTTCTGCTGAAGAAAGAGGCAAATGAGGATCCCAACGCGTTGAGCGGCATGCTTGCCGCCATCGACGAGGGCACCAAGGATTCCGTCTACGTCATGGTTGTGGAAGACGGAAATGATATCGCCGGAATGGGCGGCCTGATGGGAACGGCCATGTATTCGCGGGAATACGCCGGCGCGGTCATTGATGGCGGGGTTCGCGACGTTGCCTACCTGAAGAAAATTGGATTCCCGGTCTACGCGCTCGGAATCGTTCCTTCCACCTCGATTCATCATTACCGTTTTGGCGGGTCGAATATTCCGGTGGTTTGCGATGGCGTGGAAGTGAAGGCCGCGGACATCATTGTGGCCGATCAGGATGGAGTGGTGGTGGTCCCCCGCGCGGACGCGCAAAAGGTATTGGCGCTGGCCCAGGATATGGACTTCAAGGAGCACTCCATGTACGCGTACATCGAGAAGCTGAAATCCATCGAGGAGGCGGTGAAGAAGTTTGGGCGGCTCTGAGTTTCACGCGGGGAGAGCCTGGTCCGCTCCGACAGGATAGGGAGAAACGCCAAAAATCAGGTTGGGAGACAGAAGTTTATAGCGCGATGAGAACTGCAACACAGTTGGTGCGGCTGGCGCTTCTATCGGATGTATGATGGCTCCCAGCGTTGCGCAAAAAGCGGGCAAAGCTTCCTTCCCGGTCCGGGCCGATGCTTCCCCCATGTGGTACGCGATTAACCTTGTGCAATACGTCGCTGTAGCTTCGGGGAGCGATCTTTTTAGTTTTGCTTTGCCGTAAGGAAAAAATTTTCGTCTAATCCAAGTAAAGGAGAAATTACATGCTTTCGAATCTCACTTCTCGCAGGAACTTTGCCGGGCGACTCGCTTCGTTATTCACTGGCGTCGGAGCCGTTAGCTTGCTTTCGAATTCCACTCCCGTGGCCGCACAGGCGCCCAGCGGCGTTCAAAAGCTCGATTACGAAGGGAAGACAGCGGGCAATGGGTTCATCACGCCGCTGGTCATCCACAACGGTACGATCTACATCGCGGGTCAGGGCGCTCACTCCCACGAGCCGGGCGAATTCCCGATGGACATTGAAACGCACACGAAGAAAGTGATGGAAAACGTCAAGACGCTAGTCGAACGCGGCGGCGGTACGATGGACAGCATTCTGCAACTCACCGTGTATCTCGCCGACATTGACTTCTACGAAGGCATGAACAATGTCTTCAAGACGTATTTCCCGAATGGCGGCCCTGCGCGAACCACCGTTGCCATTGCCGCCCTTCCAGGAAAGTCACTCGTCGAAATCAATTGCATCGCCGCCGTCGTGAAGAGGTAAAAGGTAGACCGAGAAAAGGAGGACAATCATGGGACTCAATTTGAAGTGGACTCGCCGGTCGTTCATGGGCAGCCTCGGTGCTCTCACCGCGGCGATGTCGAATCCCAGGAAGCTGCTCTCCTCTCCCTCATCGCTTCCGGGCGCAAAGATAACGGGTTTCGGGTCGAGCGGAAACGTTTACGACGAGCTCGGCGTCACTACTGTGATTAACGGGCAGGGTACCATGACGGTCCTGGGCGGCTCGCTGATGCGCCCGGAAGTAGAAGCCGTCATGGCCCTGGCCGGTAAGCACTTCGTGAGTATTCCCGACCTGGAAGTGGCCGCAGGCAAACGCATCGTCGAACTGTTGAAGCTCCCCTCCGGGTACTCCGCCATTGTCACCTCCGGCGCAGCCGCGGCCATGGAATCGGGCCTCGCGGGCATTCTTACCGGTGACAACCCAAAATTCATCGAACAAATCCCCGATCTGACGGGCATGAAGTCTGAAGTCATCATCCAGAAGACGCATCGCAATCCGTTCGATCACCAGCTTCGCAACACCGGCGCGAAATTGATCGTGATTGAGACGCGCGACGAACTGCGCAAGGCCGTGAATCCAAATACCGCAATGATGCATTTTTCCAATTTCGCCAATGAAGAGGGGCAGATAAAAGTCGACGAGTGGGTCAAATTGGCGAAGGAGTTCAACATCCCCACCTTTATTGATGCGGCGGCCGACACGCCTCCTGTTTCTCACCTCTGGGACTACGCCAACATGGGCTACGACCTGATCGCCTTCAGCGGCGGGAAAGCGATGCGCGGACCGCAATGCGCGGGACTTTTGCTTGGCCGCAAGGATCTAGTAGCCTACGCGCTGCTCAACAACAGTCCGCATGAAGACACCATCGGCCGCAGCCAAAAGGTGGGTAAAGAAGAGATCGTCGGGATGGTGAAAGCGCTGGAGTGCTACCTGAATGACGATCACGAGGCTCTCAACAAGGAATGGCAGCAGCGGCTGGAACTCATCGCTGCGAAAATCGGCACGCTGCCTTCCGTGACCACTTCTTATTTCGTGCCGGACATGGCCAATCACGTTCTGCACATGGAAATTAAGTGGGACCCGCAGCGCATCAAAATCACTCCCCACGATGTCAACGATACTTTGCGCAAAGGCACTCCTTCGATCGTGCTTACCACCGGCGAACGGGGCGGGGCGCTCTCGATGAATTCGTTCATGCTGCAACCAGGCGAGGACAGCATCATCGCTGACAGACTATACCAAGTTCTGAAAGCGCATTCGGCATGAGTCCTGGCGATACAGATTCTGGGCGGCGGAGCGTCCATGTCTGAGCAGGGGCGAAGCAATGTGCGCTGGTTCCTCATCTTCTGGCTGTTCATTCTCAGCTCCGTCTCGTTTCTGGACCGCGTCAATATTTCGGTAGCGGCAAACGCCATTGCCAATGAGTATCGGCTCACCGACGTTCAGTTGGGCTGGGTGTTCAGCGCCTTTCTCTGGGGTTACGCGATCTTTCAAACTTTCGGCGGCTGGTTGGCCGACCGCCTTGGACCTCGCCGCGTGCTTACGGCTGGCGTCGTATGGTGGGGCATATTCACAGCGCTCACCGCCGCTGTGTCCCCGGCCCTCACGGGTGCCGTATTCATTTTTGTACTTGTGCGATTTCTTCTGGGCGCGGGCGAAGCCATTATCTTTCCGGCGTCCAATCAATTTGTATCGAGGTGGATTCCGACGCAGGAGCGAGGCATCGCCAACGGCCTGATCTTTGCTGGAGTTGGCGCGGGCGCCGGGTCTGCCCCTGCCATAGTCACCTATATTATGGTGCACTATGGCTGGCGCTGGTCGTTTTGGCTGAGCGCGCTGCTTGGCTTGCTCGTCGGGATCGTTTGGTACCTGACGGCGCGCGACACACCGCAACAACATCCGAGGGTGTCGGCATCCGAACTTCATCACATTCAGAGCGGTCAGGCGTCGAGTGGGCCTTCTGCGCAACTCCACGATTCGGGAAAAGCCACCGCGGGTTCAAAATCCGGGGACATTCCCTGGAGCGTCATCCTCCGCAGCAAAGAAGTGTGGCTGGTGACACTGAGCTATTTTTGCTTCGGCTACGTCGCGTGGATTTTCTTCAGTTGGTTTTACCGGTATTTGTTCAAGGTTCGCGGACTCGATCTGAAATCGAGCGCTCTTTATAGCACGATTCCTCCATTGGCCATGGTGGTGTGCAGCCTTCTGGGCGGAGTGATCAACGATCTATTGACGCAGTTCTACGGCAAGCGGGTGGGCCGATGTGGAATTGCCGCGTTCGCCTTATTCCTTACCGCCGTCCTTCTTGTGCTCGGCTCCCAAGCCGCCAGTGCGCAGATGGCGAGCTTAGTGCTTGCTGGCGGCGCGGGCGCTCTGTACCTGTCGCAGAGCAGCTATTGGTCGGTTACTGCGGATATTGCCGGTTCGCGGGCCGGGTCTATTTCCGGGTTCATGAACATGGGCGCGCAGTTCGGAGGAGGGGTGACCGCCGTGCTCACTCCGGTCATTGCCGTCCGTCTTGGTTGGACCTATCCCTTTCTTTTCGCAGCGACATTGAGCGCTCTTGGCGCGATGGCCTGGCTGGCCGTCGATCCCGTGAAGAACTTAGAGGTGCAGCCATAAAGCTCGTTGTGAAGGCCGTATACGATCGCGGCTAAATAGACTGAAGATAAAATTGTCGTTCATCAAGTTCCCGGAGGCCACAAGTGACCATCGAAAACGCCATAAGCAAAATTCACGAGATCGGCATCGTTCCCGTCGTTCGCGCCGCCAATCTGGAGGAAGCGCGCCGGGCCGTTGACGCCATCTGCACCGGGGGTATACCGGTCATTGAAATCACCATGACCGTACCGAATGCGCCCGCCATGATCCAGGAACTCGTGCGTCATTATGGAACCACCGTGCTGACGGGAGCTGGTACTGTTACCACTGCCAAACAAGCCGAGATTTGCCTTGATGCGGGCGCTCAGTTCCTGGTCAGCCCCGGTTTATCTGTCCCCGTCCTGCAAATGGCTGAAAAGCGAGGCATCCTGGCAATCCCTGGGGCGCTAACCCCAACCGAAGTGATGGCTGCTCTCGATGCAGGGGCAAAACTCATCAAGATCTTTCCCTGCGGCAGCGCCGGTGGCCCGAAACACATCAAGGCGTTAAGGGCTCCCTTTCCTGAAACCAGACTGATTCCCACGGGAGGCGTGAACTTGGCAAATGCAGCAGAGTACTTCGCTGCCGGTTCCTTTGCGCTTGGCGTCGGCGCGGATCTGGTCGACCTGGCGGCAATTCGCCGGAATGAGCCAGCCAAGATAATCGATATGGCAAGGGCTTTGATGGATACGGTTCGGTTAGCGCGGTCGTCCAAATTCTAGAACCGGGAACCTTACCCTTTTTTGAGGGGGTCCGGGTACGCCCGTGCCGACTCTCCTGAACGTAACAAGCGCATACTTCGAACTACGTGCGTACTCCTGTAAGTCTTCAGTTTACAATTGTTTCCATAGATTCTGACTTCCAGGTATGCCCAATCCGTCAACGGATACCGTTACGGTACACCCCCTGTTTCATTTCATGACACCCCCGTAACAGTACTGCAAACTTTTTCCAAGGGTTCTTCCCATGATTTTTGGGGGCTCTATCGGAGGTTTGCGAATCTCTATGCTTACTAGCCACGTTCGTTTCATCCGCAATCAGGAAGTCGTCTCTCGCAAGATTGACGGTGAACTGATCATCGTTCCCATCAGCAGCGGTGTTGGTGATCTCAACTCCCTTTACACGCTCAATCCTGTTGGTTCGGTTCTTTGGGACTTTATGACTGAAGGTCACACCGTTGGCGAAATGGTACAGCGGGTTTGCGACGAATTTGAAGTGACAAAACCTGAGGCAGAGAAGGACATCGAGACGTTCCTCGATTCTCTGCTTGAAGAGAAGCTTGTACTCTCCGTCGCTTAATTTTTGCAGGTAGAAAGGTTCCCGGATGGTTCAGACGGCGACATACGGTGATTTCTCCAGCTTCCTTCACGAGCGCTTCGCGGGCCGACGCGTGCCTGTCGAAGTCTCGATTGAGGTGACCCATCGCTGTCCGTTGGAGTGCCAGCACTGCTACAACAATCTTCCGATGAGCGATTCCAACGCTCGCAAGCAGGAGTTGACGTTCGAAGAACATGTCCGGCTGCTTGATGAACTCGTCGATCTTGGCTGCCTTTGGCTGCTCTACACCGGCGGCGAAATTTTCGCCCGCAAGGACTTTCTGGATATTTACACCGAGGCGAAAAGGCGTGGATTCCTGATCACCCTGTTCACCAACGGCACCATGATTACGCCGCGGGTTGCGGACCACCTCGTGAAATACCGCCCCTTCAATATTGAGATCACCCTGTATGGCGCGACGCGGGAAACCTACGATGCTTTGACCCAGATTCCTGGCTCGTTCGACCGCTGCATGCGGGGTATCGCCCTGCTGCTCGAGCGCGGCCTGCCCCTCAAACTTAAAACTGTTCCCACTTCCGTGAATGTTCACGAAGTCTATGAAATGAAACGATTCGCCGAGCAGGATTTGGGCGTGGAATTCAAGTTCGATCCGTTGGTGAATCCCCGTACCGATTGTTCGCAGAGTCCGCTCGCCGTGCGATTGACTCCCGAGCAGGCTGTCGCACTGGAATTTCGCGATCCCGTTCGCCGCGGCGAGTATCTGCGGCTCGTCGAATCCGAGCTAGCGGCTAATCTCCCCGTTTCCACAAAGCGCTACACCTGCGGCGGCGGGCACAACGGATGCGCCATCGATCCCAATGGGAAAATGACCATCTGCGTCCTTTCCCATCGCGAAGGTTACGACATGCGCTCCGGCAGCTTTCAGCAGGGTTGGGACGGCCGCCTGAAAGAGATTCGCGCGACGAAAACCGCGCGGCAAACGATTTGTACCAACTGCCGCATCCGCACTCTTTGCAGTATGTGCGCCGCGAATGGGGAGCTCGAGGGCGGTGACCCCGAGGGACCCGTCGATTTCCTTTGCCAAATCGCGCATCTCCGCGCGTTCGCCTTGGGCATTCAAGTCCCCGAACACGGGGATTGCGCTTGCTGTAAGGGCGGGAGTCAAAACGCCGCGCTGCGCGAATCCGCCGAGCGAATCAATAAAGATTCCGTGACTCTTACGAATGTCATCCCGCTGCCTCCACCACGCTCAAACTCTCTGCTTCCTGTTCTCGATTCACGGGGAGGCTGCTCTGCCGGGGGCTGTTCGTCCTGCGGCACGCATCCCTGAGACCGGCCCAGATAGGAAAGAAAGAGTAATGAACGAACGAGCAAAAATCGAGAACGCCGCTAAGCTCCCGTATCAACCTCCCCAGGTGGTGCGTGTGAGCCTGCGCCCTGAGGAAGCTGTCCTCGGACATTGCAAAGTCGCGGGCATTACCGGGCCCATCTCGGGTTCGTGCAGGACATCTTTCTGCAGGACTTTCGGGTCCTGATTGTGAAAACGCTAAGAAAAAAGCCATGACGCACGCCACTGCCAACCTGCCACCGAAAATAAACGAGGCCACTCGCCTCGCCGTCTACATTGGAGGGTTTTCCTTTGGCATGTGGTGCTCAGGGGACATCCCCGTGGCGCTGGACCCCGAACACCAGCCGTTCCTGCTTCCCTCCACTGCCAACCACGCCTGCCACTTTGAACTCGATGTTTCCTGGGCCGATAACTTGAAACTGCCCAAGGATCATCCGTCCTTTATATCAGGTGGTTTGTGGTCCGCTTATGCGTCAGCCACGGGGACAAAATTTTATTTTTCCAGCCCGGCAGTTAGCCCCTTGCCCTATAAGGCGGCTTGGTTCGACCCGTCGTTCGAACGCGGCCATGTAGTTCTGAACCGCGCGGTGATCCCTGCGGAGAGCCCCATCTTCCCCCTCGAATATCCTCTCGACGAGCTTGTCATGATGCATCGCCTGGCTCTAGGAGAGGGAGTGGAAGTCCATGCGCTTGGCTTAGCCGACCAGGATGGCAGCGGTTACCTGTTCCTCGGCCATTCGGGTGCCGGGAAGAGCACGACGGCGCGGCTTTGGATGGCTCAGACTGGCGTGAATCTGCTGAGCGACGATCGCATCATCCTGCGCAAGCACGACGACAAATTCTGGATGTACGGCACGCCCTGGCACGGCGATGCCGGTGTTGCTTCGCCCGGTCGTGCTCCGCTGACTGCCATCTTTCTCCTCGAGCAGTCGTCAGCCAATGAACTTTCTCCATTGTCTACATCGAGAGCCGCCGCTGAACTGTTTGCGCGCGCGTTTGTGCCGCACTACCTGGAAAATGGGATTGGATTCACATTGAGTTTTCTGGACCAGCTCACTCGCTCCGTGCCCTGTTCCATCCTGCGCTTCACCCCAACGCCAAGCGCAGTGGAGGCGGTTCGTTATGCGCGTGTCTGAATCCCAGGTTCGTAAGGATTCCCGTTTGTTCGAAGAGCTTTGCGCAGCCCTGCTTCGCCGGGGCAAAGCCGTTCAATTCCGTGTGAACGGACAAAGCATGAGCCCCAACCTTCTGGATGGCGATGATGTCGTGGTTGTGCCTGCGAGCGCAGCTGAGCTTCGCCGTGGCGATGTGGTTCTCGCGAAGAATGCCGACGGTCTCCGCCTGCACCGGGTAGATTCGTTCGAGTCCTCGTCTGGAAATATCACCTTGCGCAGCGACACGGGCCTCGAGTCCGACCCGCCTGCTTCCCGTGTTTTCGGCAAGGTTGTCTCCCGCCGCCGAGGGCTTCATGAACAGCCTTTTACTGGATTGAAGACCCGCTTCCTTCATCCTCTTCCTATCCTTGCTCGACGGATACGCCTCGCCGCTTGGAATCGTCTT
Source organism: Candidatus Acidiferrales bacterium (assembly GCA_963709675.1). Taxonomy (GTDB): domain Bacteria; phylum Acidobacteriota; class Terriglobia; order Acidiferrales; family UBA7541; genus Acidiferrum. Next base: position 691,676 of record CAVPWW010000003.1, on the reverse strand, counting down.
TGCCGAGCTTCGGCATATCTAATCAGCCTCGTCACTTTCCTCTTTTTCTGCGCTGCCTTGCTTGTCCCTGCCGTGCACGCCCAGACTGCCGATCTCGAGCTCACCCAGACCGCAGTCAGCTTTGGCACGACCACCCCCGTTACCGCCGTTGCAGCGGGCACGACTTACTCCTACTCGGAGGTCGTCACAAACAACACCTCGAGTGCCGCTGTTACCACCGGAACGATCACGGCCTACATGCAAACTCCTCCCAACACGACCTATCAGTCTTATGCCGGCATCAATTGGACTTGCACGAACCCCGGCGCCGGCGGTATCGGTCCCATCGTTTGCACGTATAACGCCGCTCTAGCGAGTGGGGGTACGGCAAGCACAGTCACTATCAGCTTTCAGGTCGCCGCCGGTACGACCGCTGGCACCACTATCCTGAGTTCCGCCACGGTTACGAATTCCACGTTCGCGGACCCTGTTCCGTCAAATAACACCAACATCACGTCCATCATTGTCGAACCCACCACAACCTCCGACATGGCGCTCTCCATGTCCGTGGCTCCCACACCTGTTTTCATCTCTTCCAATCTTACCTACACAATTCAAGTTCAAAACCTGGGGCAACTTGCCGCTCCGGTCACGAGCAATGTCCTCACGGACACGCTACCCGCAGGCGTTTCTGTTGTTTCCATTGTTACCTCTTCGGGTTGGTCTTGCTCCGGCAGCGCACCTGTTTCCTGCTCTCTTACCTCTGCCATGGCCATGGGCGCGACGGGCACCATCGCTATCACCGTGACTGCCCCTTCGACTGCCGGCACTCTCACCAACACGGCAACCATTTCTCTCACCGGTGATCCCAACTCCGCCAACAACTCCGCCACGTCTTACACCGTCGTGCAGCCCCTGGTTTGCGCTACCCCCGGTAAAGACGGAACTGGCGGCACATTGACCGGCGTGGTAAACGCATACTATCCGCCAAAAACTGCCGGCACACTCGCCGCAGGAGCCACTTCCGTTGCGCTGAATGCCGCGGCTGCATCCGGTTCGCAGGCTGCCATTGGCATTGGAGATCTCCTGCTGATCATCCAGATGCAGGCGGCGGCCATCAATGACACAAACACGAGTTCGTACGGCGACGGCTTTCCCGGTGATCCGGCTTCCGGTTCCAGCAATCTAAATAGTTCCGGCTACTTTGAATTTGTCACGGCGACCAGCGCGGTCCCAGTCACGGGCGGGGCGCTGGCATTCACTGGCTCCGGCGCGAATGGCGGCCTGCTTAACAGCTATGTGCTGAATGCGTATTCGACGACGCAGGGACAACAGACTTATCAAGTGATTCGTGTACCGCAATACACATCCGCCACGCTGAGTTCCGGACTTGTGCCCCTCGCCTGGAACGGCTCCGTCGGCGGTGTTTTGGCGATTGACGTGTCTTCGCAGCTTACGCTTGGTGGCACGGTCGCCGCCGATGCCCTGGGTTTTCGTGGTGGCGGCGGGAGAATCCTCGGAGGTGGGACAGGAGCGAGCACGGATTACGTTACACTCGCTACCGATGCTACGAACGGATCGAAGGGAGAAGGGATTGCAGGCACGCCGCGTTACCTTGCTCCTGCGATTGCAACCATCACAAACACCACGACCGCCACTGACACCGGTGTGGAAGGCTTTCCCAATGGAAGTTACGCGCGCGGCGCACCGGGTAACGCCGGAGGTGGCGGCACCGACGGCAAACCCACGGCCAACAATGAAAACTCCGGTGGCGGCGCAGGCGGGAATGGAGGCGCCGGTGGTCTTGGCGGCTACGGCTGGGACAGTTTCACCGCGCTCAATTCCACCGACGGTGGTTTTGGTGGAACTGTCTTTCCTGCCTCCACAAGTGCGCTGGCGATGGGTGGCGGCGGGGGTGCTGGCACAACCAACGATGGCTCCTACTATATCTCTGGAGCCAACAATGGAGCCGATTGTGGCACCACCTGCACCGGAATTTACAGCAGCGGCGGCGCAGGTGGCGGCATCGTCATTGTCCACACCGGCTCCGTTGCCGGCACTGGCACCATTACTTCCAACGGCCAATCCACTCTAAGTACTTTGAACGACAGCACGGGTGGCGCGGGAGCGGGCGGCTCCATTCTATTTTTCGCCAACAGCGGAGGCTTGAACGGCCTTACCGTCAGCGCCAACGGTGGAAGCGGCGGCAACGCTTGGGCCATTGAGGCTCCCGGTGGCTTTCCTGGACAGCGCCACGGGCCAGGCGGAGGCGGTGGTGGCGGCGTCATTCTCCTCTCCGGCACCCCTGCAGCCAGCAGCATCGCAGGCGGCAGCAACGGTTATACGGACACAGTGCAAGATTCCTATGGCGCCACTCCCGGCCAGCCCGGTTTTGTGGCGACCACGAACGTCATCACGGAAACTCCTGGCACGCAACCCGGCGCCTACTGTGCTGGTGCTGACCTTGCAGTCACCAACTCTGGTTCACCTTCAATTGTTCTCCCAGGCGCCAATATCACCTACACCCAGACGGTGACCAACAACGGACCGTTCGACGCCATCAATGCCGTGTTTAGTGAAGGGATTCCGGCGAATACCATTTTCGAATCCATCAATACCGTGACCGGATGGAATTGCGTAACTCCTGCGGTTGGTGGCACTGGAACAATTACCTGCAGCGACCCGGATTTTGCCAACACCGGTTCGGTCACCTTTACCGTCGTCGTCCAGGTCGGGAATGGCACGACCAGCGGCACGCAGATCGTCGACGTCGACAACATCACCTCTGGCACTACCGATCCCAACCTGGCCAATAACACCGCAATTGCCATCAACAGCGTTGGCACCGCCACGCAAGCCGACCTTGGCGTGGCCAACACCCCATCATCTCCCTCGGTCGCCCCGGGCTCTAACTTCACCATGACTGCGGTCGTGACCAACCACGGTCCTGCTACAGCCTCGGCCTTGGTGTTCAGCGAACCGACAGCGAGTAACGAAGCGGGTACGCCCACGACGGGCACCACAGCGGGTACTTACAACGCCACGTTTGTCTCATTGGCACCGCCCAGCGGTTGGACCTGCACGACTCCCACTCCGGGCACGACCGGTACCATCACTTGCTCTACCGGCACTCTGCTCCTGAATGGCACTGCAACCTTCCCGATTGTCATGAATGTTGCGAGCACTGTGCCCACTGGCACGGTGTTGCTCGGCTATGCCAATATCACTTCGTCTACGCCCGATCCGAATCCCAGTAACAACTCTTCAACTGCTTCGATTACCGTAGCTACCGCCGTCCAAGCTGACCTGGCAGTGACGAGTTCGGGCACGCCAAACCCGGTCACGGCAGGCAACAACATCACCTATACACAATCGATCACCAACAACGGGCCAGCGGCGATCACGGCTTCAGCCACTACGACCGTCACCTTCACAGACGCCTTGCCTTACCTCAGCACCAACCCTGGCGTTCCCTATGCCACGCTCGCCTCCGCTTTTACCGCTCCCACGGGATGGACTTGCACCACTCCCACCTTGAACACCACCGGAACTATCTCCTGCAGTCTAAACTCGGGTCAGACTCTCGCGGTCGGCGCCGTTGTCAAATTTCCGTTAGTGGTAAAAGTGCCTGCAGGCACAGCATCCGGCACCACCATCATTAATGCTCCCAACATCGCCAGCACCGGTAGCGCTCCCGTTTCCGATCCAATCACCGCAAACAATACGGCCACCGTTTCAACGATAGTTGCCTCGCCCACAGAAGCGTTTCTCACCATTAATAAGACGGCTTCGCCTGAACCCGTCAACCAGGGCACGAATCTGGCCTACACCATCACTGTTCAGAATGCCGGTCCGGCCGCAGCTCAGAATGTCGTGGTCACCGATCCTATTCAGACAGCCCAGGTGTCGTACTCCTCTTCTTCCACCACCAGGGGTACTTGCACTTACAGTGCGGCTACCACCACGGTCACCTGCAACCTGGGGACTCTCGGTGTCGGCACTACCGCCGTCATTACCATCAACGTCGACGCACTTACGTTCAGCTCTTCTGGTGTTCTTTGCCCTGGCTATTCTTCACCGCCAGGAGTGGGTTCTTGCAATACCGCCACTGCTTCAACGAGTACTACTGATGCCAACCCCATCACTTCTTCCAGTGTGGGGTCCACCATTCAAGCTCCGACCGCCGTGAAGGTTTCCTCTTTTAATGCTTACGCGGAACCAAACGGCACCGTCCGGCTGGTCTGGCACACGAGCGAAGAATCGCGGAACCTCGGATTCCACATCTATCGTGAAGATGGATTAGGCCGCCATCGCGTCGATCCTGCGCTGATCGCCGGCTCGGCCCTGCTTCTGCGCGGATCCAAACCGCAGCACGCCGCCAAAACCTACGCGGCGATTGATTCTCAGCCTGCTCCCAATGCTGCCTATTGGCTCGAAGATGTGGACATCAACGGGACGCGGACTCTTCATGGACCTGTCTATGGGGAACCTGCACCTGCGGACCAGCTCCAATCGCAGGATCTTGGGCAAATCGTCAGAGCCTCACCGGTTTCTCCTTCTCTTGCACAACTCTATGCCAGCGCCCCCGTGATAGATGGCACGGCTCGTCCGCTTCCCCCGACCCAGCCGCGTCCTGTATTTCCCGCGCCCCCTGCCGGCACAGTGCTCTTTAACGCGGCGGATCACGTTGCGGTGAAACTTTCGGTGGATCAAGAAGGCTGGTACCACATTCCGTTCTCCCAACTTTTTTCCGCCGGTCTCAACCCGAACACCGAGCTCCGCTCCCTGCATCTCTATGCGGAAGGAATAGAGCAGCCGCTTCTTCTCGCCGGCCACACTGCAGGGATTGCGTCGCATGCTGACGCGATCGAGTTCTATGGCACCGGCATTGACACGCCATTCTCTGCCGATCGCGTCTACTGGCTCGTTGCTGAAAGCTTCCCTGGCAAACGCATTCTTTCCGCTTCTGGCGCGCCTTCCGAGTCTGCTGCACCAGGCAGCTTCCCCTTCACCGTAATCCGCGAAGATCGCACCGTCTATTTCGCTGCATTGATGAACGGTGAAAACAGGGACAATTTCTTCGGGGCCGTGGTGACTTCGGATCCTGTCGATCAAACGCTGAACGTCGTACATCGAGACACTTCTTCATCCCAGCCACTTACGCTTGATCTTGCCCTGCAAGGTGTGACCGACGGGCAACAGCACTCCGTTTCCGTTCAATTCAATGGAGCCTCGGTAGGGACATTCAATTTCTATGGCCAGCTTCTTGCTACGCAATCCTTCTCTGTCGATCCCTCGCTGGTCCTCGACGGCCTCAATACGGTTACGCTGACCGCTCTGGATGGGGACAATGATGTCAGCGCCGTTCAATCCATCCAGCTCCACTATCTCCACACCTATGCCGCGGATTCCAATTGGTTGCAGGCAACCGCTCCGGCCGGGACCGACGTGAACATCTCCGGCTTCTCGAACTCGCAGGTCCGCGTATTCGACATTACCGATCCCCTGAATATTTACCAGCTGAACGGCAAGATCGCGCTGGAATCGGGTTCCTATGGCATCCGCGTGGCGCTTCCCGCATCGTCTTCCGGTGCACGGACGATTCTGGCTTTCTCGGCGGATATGCTCTCTTCCCCGGTCGCCATTGCACCGCACACGCCTACGTTGCTCGACGAGCAAAGCGCAGGTGCGGACATCGTGATGATCACCTACCCAGGTTTTGCCTCGCATCTGACCCCACTCGTGCGCCTCCGCGAATCCGAGGGGCATAACGTTGCCGTGGTCACCACCGACCAGATTTTTGACGACTATAACTACGGCGAACGCAGTCCCTTCGCCATGCGCGGTTTCTTGCAGGACGCCGTCTCGCACTGGCAGCGCAAGCCGCAAGCGGTGTTTCTCGTGGGCGACGCTTCCATGGACCCACGGAACTACTTGGGCTTTGGCGACTTCGATTTTGTGCCCACGCGCATTATCGAGACCGCTGCGCTCAAGACTGCTTCCGATGATTGGTTCACGGATTTCGAGCAAAACGGCTATGCGACGATTCCGACCGGCCGTTTGCCCGTGCGCACTACGGCAGAGGTCGATCTTCTTGTTTCGAAGATCGTCGGCTACGAGCAGGGCGCCTATGCCGGGTCGTGGAATACCCAGGCGCTTCTGATCGCAGATCAAAATGTCGACTCGAACTTCACTTCTGCCGTGGTCACTGCCGCCGCGACATTGCCTTCTCTCTTGCAATCGACGCAGATTCTGGCTGACGGCGTCGATCCTGCCACGGTGCATTCCCAGATTCTCTCGGCTCTCAATGCCGGCAGCCTGCTTGTGGATTACAACGGTCATGGCGCGGAACAACAATGGTCTTTCTCCGATTTCTTCGACAACACCGCCGCAACCGCCCTTACTAACGGCGGCCGGCTCCCTGTCTACCTGCTTATGGATTGTCTGAACGGATTATTCCAGGACGTTTACGCGCAGAGTCTCGCCAAAGCCTTGATTCTCGCTCCGAATGGCGGCGCTGTGGCGGTCTGGGCTTCCTCGGGATTTACGGAACAGCCTCCACAAGCCACCATGAACCTGGCACTTCTCCACCAGTTCGCCGCTCATCCAGGCGACCCGCTTGGCCTCTTGATCCTCCACGCCAAAAACGGCACGACCGACAACGATGTTCGGCGTACCTGGATCCTTTTCGGGGATCCCAGCATGAAATTCCATTTTGCGACGAATGCTTCCACGAATTCAGTTTCCGGTCCGGCTCACGGCCCAACGCCCCCAAGAAAGTTACCCGACAATTGCCCACGTGAAAACTCTTGTCCGAAGGAGATCCAATGAAAATCGCACCCATGGCATTTGTAAGTGCGCTGTCTGTTTTCCTGTGCCCTTGCATGCTGCTGGCCCAGTCGTCGCCGCAAACTCCTGCACTGGGCTTGATCGCAAAAACTTTGGAGGGACGAATTGGCAACGCGGCGGCGTCGGAAGGTTCCTCGATTTATTCGGGTGACGTTCTTTCCACCTCGGAGAACGGTTCGCTGCTTGTCCGAATCGCTGCTCTCTCCGTGGAATTGCAGGGCTCTACGGAGGTGCACATCTACCGCGCGCCCTACGGCGCGATTGTCGAACTGAACCGGGGAACTGTGCTGTACACGACACCCGGCGGGCAGCAGAATCTGGTTGTTGTTGCTTCCGATGTTCGAGTCACACCGGATCTTGCCACTCCCGATCTGGGTCGTGTCAGCATGGACGATCCATGTGACATCACAGTTTACAGCCAGCGAGGAGGAGCAAACGTTCAGGTCGGCTCGGAAAACCGTATGGTGGAACAGGGCAAGGCCTACCGAGTCCACGCGATGAACGAACTCACATATCGCAAGTATCTCTCTCCGGACGCGGACGATTACCACAATTATCATGAGCATCATCCCTGTGCTCCGTTGGAGCAGGTAAAAGGCCGTCCGCCGATCATGCCGGGCCAGAGCCATTTTCTGTTGGTTTCGGCGGTGGCGGTAGGAACAGCAACTGGCATTGGCATCTGGAAGGCCCTAGAGAGCCCCGACCGGCCCTGAATTTATCCCCGCGCGTTTGCCCCAAAGAAAAAGGCAGGTGTCTCAACCAGTCCGACGGCACCTGCCTTTTTTATTTTTCGCCTAAGTGGGAACAATGACAGGACGCGTTGCTCAGCCGTGGCTGCCCGACAATTCCCGTACAATGGCTCCGACGAAGTTCCTGGCATCTCCGAACAGCATCAGAGTCTTGTCCAGGTAATAGAGGGGGTTTTCGATTCCGGCGAATCCCGCACCCATGCTGCGTTTGATCACCATCACCGTGCGCGCCTTATCCACATCCAGGATCGGCATGCCGTAAATCGGGCTGCCCTTGTCTTCGCGGGCCGCCGGGTTTGTCACGTCATTTGCGCCGATAATCAGCGCCACGTCGGTTTGCGGAAACTCGCCATTGATTTCATCCATTTCGACAAGTTTGTCGTAAGGGATGTCGGCTTCCGCAAGGAGAACGTTCATGTGACCGGGCATACGGCCTGCCACCGGATGAATTGCAAACTTGACGTCCACGCCGCGTTTGGTGAGCGCATCGTACAGTTCGCGGACTTTGTGTTGGGCCTGAGCGACGGCCATGCCGTACCCGGGAGCGATGATTACCTTACTGGCGGCGGCCAGAATCCCCGCTGCTTCCTCCGCGGACGCGCTCCGCACGGTTCTTTCCTCAATGCCTTTGGCGGCGGAGACCTGTACCTGCCCAAACGCGCCGAACAGAACATTGGTGAAGGATCGGTTCATGGCCTTGCACATGATGACCGACAGAATGAAACCGGAAGCGCCATCGAGCGCACCGGCCACGACAAGTACTTTGCTGTTGAGCACGAAGCCCAGCAGCGCGGCGGAAAATCCGGCGTATGAATTCAAAAGAGAGATCACCGTGGGCATGTCCGCGCCGCCGATGGGAGTCACAAGCATGATGCCAAAAATCAGGGCCACAACGACCATGGCATCAAAGAGATGCGTATACCCCGGGTGGAAGACGAGAATGACGATGAACGTGAGAGCCGCGCCCAAGGCGGAAAGGCTGATGATGTTTTGCCCTCTATACGTGATCGGGCGTTGCGGCAGGATTTCCTGTAGTTTGCCGGCGGCGATGATGCTGCCGGTGAAGGTGAGCGAGCCGATGACCACTTCGAGGCCGATCTCGGCCATCTCAAATTTCGAGATATGCGGAGTGCCGACATAATACTCGGCTATTCCGATGAGCGCAGCGGACATTGCCCCAAAAGCGTGACTCAATGCCGTTCGCTGTGGCACGGCCGTCATTTTCACCATGCCAAGGGGAACGCCCACGCCTGCGCCGATGATGAGGGCGATGATGATCCACTTGTAGTGGGTGACCTGCGGATCGAAGAGCGTCGCGACCACAGCCACGGCGGAGGCGATTTCGCCGATAAGCACACCGCGCATGGCGGAAACCGGAGAGTTGAGCCACTTGAGGGCGAGGATGAAGCCGATGACTGCGGCGATATAGCTGAAATCAATGAGCTGCTGCAGGGAGGCAGGGTTCATGATTTCTTCGCCTTGGCGGTCTTGAACATGTGCAACATGCGGTCGGTGATGAGGAAGCCACCGACCATATTGCTGAAGGAAGCAGCGACGGCGATCAGGCCGAGGATGATAGAAATTCTGGTTTCGTGCCGCCCGGCAATGATGATGGCGGCGACCACGACGATGGCGTCGAGTGCGTTCGTGAGGGACATCAGCGGTGTGTGCAGCAGTGGGGAAACGCGCTTGATGAGCTCGATACCCAAGAACGCCGCCAGGATGAAAACGAATAGACTCGAAATGAAATCGGCCGGCATGCTTCCTCCTTAAACCTTGGCTGCCAGGGCAGGCAGCGCGAAAAACTCTCGAACCCGTGCGTTCACCAGTTCGCCTTCGTGTGTCACAAGGGTTTCGCGAATGATTTCGTCCTTCAGATCCAACTGCAACTTTCCTTCTTTAACGAGATGTTGCAAGAAGGCGCTTAAATTTCGCGCATACAGCGCGCTGGCGTGATAGGGCACCGCCGCTGCCAGGTTAAATTCCCCGATGATCGTTACGCCGTGCTCCACGACGGTTTCGGCAGGCTTGGTCAGTTCACAGTTGCCGCCGCGTTCGGCCGCCAAGTCCACAATCACCGAACCCAGCGCCATTTTCTCCACCATGTCCTTTGTAACCAGCACAGGTGACTTCTTCCCCGGAATTACGGCGGCGGTGATCACCACGTCGCTCTCTGCTACGGTCTTCCCCAGTAGTTCCCGTTGCTTCTGGTAGAAGGCTTCGTCCTGCGCTTTACCGTAGCCTCTCGCGTCCTGTGCGTCTTTCGCTTCAATGGGCAATTCCACAAACCGCCCGCCCAGGCTGTGCACCTGCTCCTTTGCCGCAGGACGCATGTCGTACGCGGAAGCCACTGCTCCCAACCGCCGGGCAGTCGCAATCGCTTGTAATCCAGCCACGCCTGCGCCAATGATCAGGACTCGCGCCGGTGCAATCGTTCCCGCTGCGGTTGTCAACATCGGAAACATGCGTGGCAAGGTGTCGGCTGCCAGCACGACCGCTTTATACCCGCAGATCGTTGCCATGGAGGACAATGCGTCCATGCTTTGCGCGCGTGTCGTCCGGGGCATCAGCTCCACGGAAAACGCAGTCACGCCGCGCTCGGCCAATTCCTCCAGCGTCTTCACGGTGCCGAGTGGCCGCAGAAAGCCCAACACTACCTGGCCCTTCCTCATAAGCGGCAAGTCGGCGCTTCCTGTCCTGTCATTCGCACCGTGGCACAGGAACTGCACAATAATGTCTGCGGTTTGGAACAATTCCGCGCGGCTGCCGATCAGACGCGCGCCTTTTTCCGCGTATTCCGCATCCGGATAGCCCGCTGCCATCCCCGCTCCAGCCTCTACCACAATTTCCAGGCCAGTTTTCTTCAAGTTAGGAATCACCGCGGGCACCAGGGCCACGCGCCGTTCCTTCGGATAGATTTCTTTGGGCACACCAACGATCATGTACCCTCCTTCCTCACCCGTTTTCGATTCACTTCCAGATTTACTTCACGTTTCGTGGTGGGCGCCTCGAAAGTGTTTAGAGCGCTCGCACGGCCGCGCTGTTTCCATTGCAAAAAGTAGATCATTGATCATGCGCTTTCGGAATCGAGAGCGGAGCGATGGACTCTCTTGGAACAAAAAAACACTCATGCTTCTCACGCATTCCGCGTGAACAGCAACGTCGTCCAATGACCCGTGAATCTTATCTCTAATGTCCGGTTGGCTACAAGCAGGCCCGCCGCCCTTGCTACTTCAAATCCGCGTATACGGCACGCGCGTCGCGCAGTTTCTTCATCACGCCTTGTTTTTCGTCAGAGGAATTCCAGTCGGGATATTGCTCCGTAATTTCGATGGTTCGGTCGATCCACGCCTTGAAGTAATCCGCATCCTCTTTCGAATAGGCGCGCTTGGCCCCGATGGTTACATACACCGGGCTAGTCGTTGCGTACGCGTACTTGTCCATCACGGGATACTCCGCATGTTCGCTCCAGGCCCGTAGCACGCACCACCCGCTTTGCTCCAACGGGATCGTCCCTGTTGCATCCACGGAATCCCGCGCGCCTTCAAGTTTCAGGTTCTGCGCCACCTTTCCATTGCAGACGACTTCCAGGTGATCGATCGGCACAAACGACCGCAATTTCGCGGTGAAGGGAACTGCCGCCGGCGGCGCTTCGAACTTCAGTTCGCTGCCCACCATTTCTCCGCCCAGCTTGAATTCAATCAACGGCCCATTGGTGGCAAATGTTCTCCCCTGTTTCAGCTCATTCAGCCAGGTTTCGAGACTCGCGGGCCAGCCCGGCGTCCACACGTACACGCGGTCGAATCCCACTTGGCCGCGAATCGGCGCGGCGTAATTCGTTGTGGCGTCCGTTCCTCCCCCTGCGGGCAATCGGAATCCCAGGTTCAGCAGCTTGTACCACACCCCCGCCGTCGATTTGTGGTCACTGAAACCCACAATTTCCATGTACTCCAGTTTTCCGAGCGCCACATCCGCCGGCAATTCATCCGTGATTTGCTCTGCCGGCTTTGCATACGGGTCCGGCACCTCGTCGAACGGATGCACCGCTCCGACCAGCGCTCCCTGTTCATGCGCCATGTCGTACACGTCCGCATTCATCGGAGACAGGCTCGCCGCCGCCGTGTTCGTATATCCCGCATATCCCGGCAAGAGCAGATGATCCTTTAAATTCAATATTCCCCGGTGTCCCCAGTAACTCGTGTGAAATTCCTGGCCCTGCACAATCAGCGAACTCGATTCATCGCCCGAATTCTCGGCAAAGTCAACGAACTCAATGTCCGGGAATCTCTGTTCCTTGTTGACCGTCAGATTGTTCACGAACTGCACACCTTCCCCCTCCGCAATGACATGCAACCAACCCGGGTCATTCTGATAGGTGCCGCCATAATTCATGTGCACGTGAAGATCCGCACTGCTCCAGTGTTCCGTGGATTTCCAGGGAGGCTGAATCGGCTGTAAGATGACTCGAATTTCTTTTGTTTCTCCTGCGTTTATTTCCAAAGTTCGCTTGTCCAATTTGTAGCCAGGGCCCTTGCTTACTTCCAGGGTCGCCCGGCCCGCGGGTATCACGAACTTGCCGCCGGCATTCACATACACGTAATGCCGCTCGAATGGTCTCTCGCTTCTGTCAAAACCATCGTCTGCGTGCACTGTCGCGCCTTCTTGCCAGCAGAAACGCCCAGCCCCATCGGTTATCGACACGCGCGCGCTGGTCTCTTGTCCATGCTCGTTTTCCACGAGCAGATGCAAGGTTCCCGCGGGCTTCAGGAACTTCAGATTCTTGGCTTCAAAACCCGTCATCTGCTGAATCCCACCTTCGGCGAACTCCTGCACTTCGATTGCGGTGCTCCCGGTGAAATTGGAAATGTAGGCAATTTTCTTTCCGTCGGGCGACCAACGAGCATTCGTTTGATCCCAGTTCCCGTACGAAATCGGAAACGCATCGCCTCCGCCCGATGGCATCACCCACAAGTTGTGCCACTGCCTTCCGAGATACGAGCTGTAGACCATGCGAGACCCATCTGGAGAAAAATCCGGCCGCGCTTTCCAGCTTGTCTCTTCGTAGTGAATCTCGCTCGCCGCAGCACCCGGCTCCGCCTTCATGCGCCAGAATCCGCCGGTTCCGTAGATGTGCCCCTGGTTTGAAACAAACTGAATTTCTTTTCCGTCCCGTGTCCACACCGGATTGATTTCCATGTCGTACGCGCTGTAGTAATAGCGGGGCAGGGAACTCTTCCTCTCTCCTGTCAGCCGCACCACATTTCTAAGCTCGCCATCCGTCATATCGGCCACAAAAATGTGAAATCGCTTGTTGTAATTCGTTGAAACCCAAACCACCCTTTTTCCGTCCGGCGACCATCGCGGCTCCACATTGACCGCCCCGCCCTCCGTCAATTGTCTGGTCTTCCCGCTGGCCACATCGAGCAGCCACAATTCCATTGCGTCCTTCTGATACGACACGTACACCACGCTCTTCGCATCCGGGGACCAGTCTGGCTGGTAGTCATACCCAGGCCCGTCCGTCAACTGCAGTGCTTCCTTCGAATCCAGCTTTTGGCGCCACAGCGATCCCCCCATGGAATACACCAACTCCCGCGAGTCCGGCGACCAGCTCAGACTGCTTGGGCCGCTGGTCAGCTGCGGCAAATACAATTCGCGATAGTAATAAGGATGTGGCTCATCGATTTGCGGAAGTACGGGCCGCCTCTGCGCGTCAGCCGGAATCACGGTCCACGCCAACGCCATACCAAATAGTGCTAGCAGTCGTCTCAAGATTTCCTCCGCACGCCCGAATCCTACCGCAAAATGAAAAAGGGCGCAGCCTCGCCGCGCCCCAGCAATGTGATCTGAGAATCTTCGCCTTACTTATAACGGAAGACTTAGGCCTTAGAACTTAGTTGCCTTATGCCAACCCGGCCTTCGTCAGCGGCATCTCGCGCACGCGCTTCCCGGTGGCCGCAAATATCGCGTTGTAAATGGCCGGTGCCACCGGAGGCAATCCGGGTTCGCCGATTCCCGCTGGCGGCGCCTCGCTCTCCACGATGTAGATATTCGTCTCCCGCGGCGCCACGTTCATCCGCGCCACCTGAAAGGTGTCAAAGTTCGATTGATCGATCACGCCGTTTGTCGCTGTGATCTCCCCATAGAATGCGATGCTCGTCCCCATCACTGCCGCGCCTTCGAATTGCTGCCTCGCGATCGTCGGATTCACGATAGTGCCCGCGTCCAGCGCGGTGTCCACACGCTGAATGCGCACCTGCCCGTCCTTCACCTCCGCTTGCACCACGGTTGCCACATACGTCAAAAAGCTGCGATGAACCGCAATTCCCATCCCGATTCCATTTCCTTGTTTCTGTTTGCCCCATCCGGATTTTTCCGCCGCAATTTGCACCACACGCCGGAACCGCGCGATATCGATGGGATATTGTTCATAATCGCCATCGTAGTTGGTGTAGTCTTTCGGCAGTTCGGATTTTGGCATGATGCGATCTGGGCCCAGCAAAGCCAGAACATACTCGACGGGATCTTTTCCTGCCGCATGTGCCAGTTCGCCCACAAACGAATGCACTCCATACGCATGATAAATATTCGCTACGGACCGCAGCCATCCGATACGCGTATGCGCGGGCGCCGGCCCGTTTTCCGCCCGGTGATTCGGCAAGGCAAAGGGAATATCGCTGAAACCCAACCCGATTTCTCCCGCGTCCGCGTACTGTGCTGAGGCATCGAACGTCGACGCAATCGGCGGAAACACGCTTCGCTGCAGCCAGGCCGTCGGTTTTCCATCCGCTCCCAACGACGCTTTGAAATACATCGCCGCGACACTGTGGAACGTGTCAAATTTGATGTCGTCTTCCCGGCTCCACACCACTTTTACCGGCTTTCCGGTTTTCTTCGAAAGCACCGCCGCTTCCACGGCAAAATCCGGAAACGATTTCCGCCCGAACGCTCCGCCCAGCAGCGTCACGTGGACGGTCACGTCTTCTTTCTTCACTCCCACTGCCCCGGCAATCGCTTCCTGCGCGCCTTGCGGATTCTGAGTCGGCGCCCACGCTTCCACTTTTCCGTCGCGATACACCGCCAGTGCCGCAGGTGGTTCCATCGCCGCGTGCGCCAGCATGGGCGCGTAGTACTCCGCCTCGACGATCTTTCCGCCCTTGGCAAAAGCCTCATCCACGTTCCCGTTTTCTCGCACTACTTTGCACGGCTTCCGCGAAGTTGCTTCCAGCTCCTTACGGAACGCGTCGGAAGTCCACACGTCGTTCTCGCTTTTGCTCCATTCCACCTTCAATTTCTTTTTGCCCTGGAATGCCGCGTAAGTGCTTTCGGCCAGTACCGCCACGCCGCCAAGCGCTTGCATGGCCACCGGAGGCTTAAACACATCGAGAGTCGCGGTCTGTCTCACTCCGGCGACTTTCAGCGCCGCAGAATCATCTACGTTTTTCACCGCGCCTCCATACACCGGCGAGTGCAGCACCGACGCATACAGCATCCCATCCATATGCGTGTCCTGGCCGTAGGCGGCTTTGCCGCTTACCATATCCTTTAAATCGTAGGTGGGCGCAGGCTTACCGATGTAGCGCCATTCGCTTCGCGTCTTTAGTTGCACTTCCTCTTTCTTCGGCACCGGCAACTTCGCTGCTGCCGGCGCAAGTTCGCCGTACCCGAGTTTCTTTCCGCTGGTCTTGTGCATCACGGTATTTAGTTCTGTCGTGCATTCTTTTTCCGGCACTCCCCATGATTGCGCCGCTGCTCTGACCAGCATTAACCGCGCGCTTGCGCCGGCTTCCCGCAACGGTTCGAAGAAGCTCACAACGGAGTGCGATCCGTCTGTGTCCTGATCCCCATATTTCGCATCTCCGGTCGCCTGCACCACCTTCACGCGGTTCCAGTCGGCATCCAATTCGTCCGCAACGATGCGCGGCAATCCCGTGCGGTTCCCGCTACCCATCTCCGACCGGTGGCATACGATGTACACCGTGCCATCCGTGTCGATTGCCAGATAGACGTTGGGCTGCAGCGCCGCCTTTGCCATCGGGTCTTCGCCCGCGCGCACCGTGGTCCCCAGCAACTCCTTCGGAAGGATCCGCGCGCCAAGAACCAGCGCTCCTGCTCCCACCATGCCCTTCAGAAAACCGCGACGGCTTACGTTTTCGATCTGGATCATATCTTCACCTGCGCAGCAGACGACGAAAATCCGCTAAAATCCGTACACAACTGCACTCTATCCTACCCAGATTCGCGCTCCTTGCAACCCCTCGAGGTCAGGCAAGTGCAGAACCGCGGGCGCTATTCCTCTTTCTGGGAAATCAGTACTTCTTGGGGCATCCCTGGGATCGGGTGAAGTGTCGTCTGTGCAAAACCAGCTTCCCGGAACATCTCTTCATATTCCGAAAGAGTGTAAGCGTCGCCCGCATCCGTGCCCACCAACATGAGCAGGCTAAAGGCCGCTTCCGTCGGCGGGCTTACACGATCTTCGTTTGGTACAAACTCCAGCGTCACCGCTTTTCCCCCAGACTTCAATGCCTGATGCGCGCGCCGCATGAGCTGTATGCACGTTTCCTTATCGAAATGATGAAAAATATTTGTCAGCAGCACCAGGTCATAGCCGCCGCCCAGTTCCGCTTCGAAGGCGCTTCCGGGACGCGCTGTGTAGCGCTCTGACACCACCGCTTTTGCGGCATTTTCTTTTGCGACTTCCAGAACGGCAGGCCAATCGACGGCCGTAATATGCGCTTTTGAATTCTGTTGCGCGATGGTGATGCCATACATGCCGTGTCCCGCGGCGATATCCAGAACGCGCAGCGCCCGCCCCTCCTGCGCTTTCACAAGTTGCGCGATGAAGATCGCCGCCGGAACCGTCAAAGGCGCCATCGAACGGGCAAAGGAAACCCAAAGCTCATCATTTGGCTCACGATTGCTGCCTCGCTCCGTGGCCGCGCCGCCCCGCCGCACGGCATCGGGCAAGCGTGCGAGATTCTCGAAATGTTGCTGGTTCGTCAGAAATCCTACGATCGTTCCCATGTAATGTGGCGAATGCTCGCTGAGAAACAGCGCCGCATCTTCGCTCAGGCGGTATTGTCCATCCTTCTTTCTCAGAAAACCGAGAATAGTGAGGTAATCGCTCAGAATGCGCACCCCTCGCTCGGAAGCTTTCAGGCGCTTTGCAATTTCTTCCACGCGGTGATTCCCCTCGTCGATCGCGGTGAACAGATTCAGCTCGATTGCCGCCTTGAGCGTGCTGGTCTGCTGATGTGCATTGAGCGTTTGAAAAATGTGCTCCGGTGACGGCCTGCGGAAACGGGGGGAAGTGGCCATGAGCGTTTGGCTCTCCTTTGCGATTTGACGTTCGTTTATTGACTATAAATGCAGCCGTCACTCGAATCTAGCGCAAACTCGTTGCTCCTTGGGCGTCTCCGCTGTCATACTGCCGTCCCGCAGTGCGGAAGGATTCCAACCATGAAACGTGAATATCATCGCTGGTACTCATCTCGCCTCGGCTTTGAGCTTGGCGTTGTAGTTTACGGACACTGGGGCCCGCCGCTCCTGGGTTTTCCGACCAGCGCCGGGGACGAATGGGAGCTCGAAGGCCAGAGTATGGTCGGCGCACTTTCGGATTTCATTGAAGGCGGTCGCGTCAAGCTGTACTCGGTCAATTCGATCAACGGCCTCAGCTTCTATAACAAAGGTGCGCACCCGTTCCATCGCAGCTACGTGCAGTCCGTTTTCGATTCCTATCTTCGCGAGGAAGTTGTCCCGTTCATTTGGGACAACTGCCAATCGCAGATCGCTATCTCTACCATGGGCTCTTCGTTTGGCGCGTATCACGCGGCTAATTCGCTCTTCAAACATCCCGATGTTTTCAAACGTTGCTTTGCCATGTCCGGCGTGTACGACCTGAAGAATTTTATGGACGGTCTGTACGACAATAATTTCTATTTCAACAATCCCGTCGATTATCTGGCCAATCTTTCTGATCCCTGGTATTACGAGCAACTGGCTTCCTGCGACATTCACCTGATTACCGGCACAGGCCCTTGGGAGCACAGTGGGCCTAGCTATCGCCTCTCCGAGGTGCTCTCCAGCAAAGGTATCCGCCACTCCGTCGATAACTGGGGTCCTCAGGGCGGCCACGACTGGCCGTTCTGGAAGAACGAGATGCGCGAGTATCTGTCTAAATTATTTTGATCTGGTTCTTCAGGCAAGTCCCAGGTGATCCAGATGGTAGCGGCCCTTTTCGATGACCTGATCCTCATCGATCCATACATCGCAATTTCTGGTGAGCACGTCCACATGTGTGCGCGATTTCCAGTTCGCGTGGGTCTGGCTGCCGTACGGATCGCCAAACGCGATGTGGACTCCAGGAAACTTCTCGTCCTGCAGTAAGATCCCGATCATGCGAGACAATCCCAAGTTTGTCCCGAACGCCAATTCACCCACACGGTCGCTGTTTTCATCCGTGTGGCAATAATTCCAAAACTCTTCCTCCAGGTCTTTCCGCGGGCACTCCACGCGCTTAAGCCGTCCGCCGGTAATTTCCATCACCAATGGCGTCGCCTGCAAATCTCCATACTTCCCGTTGAAATAGTCGCCCGCGGTGGCATCGCAGACGAATGTGCCATCCACGGTTGCCGGCGTAGTAAAAACTTCGCCTGCAGGCAGATTTGACCAATATCTCGGGCTGATCAAACCGCTGGTCTTTACCCAATCCAACTGCGGATTAAAATGCGCGCTGAACGACGTCCCCGCTTCCGTTTTCACTGTCAGCGTTTCCGCGTGCACCATGCGCTCGCGTAACCGGTCGCTCAATTCATCCACCTTGCGGTAATCCGCGCGCATGCCCTGCTGCATGATCTCCGGCGTCACGCCAATCATGTGCGCGTAGCGGATCTGCCGCCGTTCCACCACCCTCACGATTGCCATGCGCGCGCCCAATTCCCCCGGTTGCGGCGTCATGCACAGCACGCCCACATCCGTCTTCTCCAACGCCTTCAGGACCGGTTCAGGCGCGTCGCTCATGGGCCTTGGCCCAAAATCCTCCAGCAGCAGACCGGTGAATTCTGCGCCTCCGGCTTTCAGGGCGTTCTCCAGGCTGGCGGCCACGGTGCGGCTCACTACGTCGGCGATCACCAAAACGCGCTCGCCGGAACGCACACCCAGGCACACTTCCACTGCATTCATCGCGCCGGCCATTAGTTCGCTAGGTGCGTTCCCGAAGGTCATTCCCTCTATTTTACCGGATTTTAATGTTCTGCCAAATCCCTGGAAACTACGATCTGCCCGCGGAAACACGTCGCTCGGCCCTTTTTGCCTCCACGCGAAAGGATGGGATCTGCCCCCCGCCGCTGGTCACATTGGCCAGGCTGGTGCTGCTCAGCCGCGTCAGGTAGCCCGCCACCTTTCCGCGGAACAGGTAGGGCGCGAAGTCCACCAGCATGTTCTTGAACTCCACCTTGTTCCCCTTGCCGATGTGCGGAAAAACGCCGCGTCTCATCGGGATTCGCTCCTGCACGATCCAGCAACCGTTCGTCTTCGCTGCTTTCCCGCCCGGCAGCGCTTGTTCGATCACGTTCCCCCACTCCTTCTTTTCCACTTCCCAGCCGAGCGTCACGCCCGTTCCGCCATATTCGTCGCTCGGCTTCATCACCAGATTTTTTTGATTCTTGCGAATGTATTCGAGGAGTTCAACCGGTTCGCCGCCATACTCCGTCTTCACGTCGGCGACTAGGCGCGTCCAAGGTACGTGGCGATGAATCAACTCTCTCTCTTCGCTGGAGAAATACCGCGCATTTTTTTCGTCCGTCAGAACCGCAAAGAATGCCTTCACATGAGGAATCTTGCAACGGAAGTTGTTCGCAACGCACACTACCCCCGCTTCATACGCCTTGAGAATCGCTTCGCACTCCCCTGGCCGCGCAACGATGTCGTTGATCAGCACACGCCGGTACAGCAACTCGACGGTTTTCCCATTGGCCATTAGCCGCTTGCCGTCAAACTCCAATTCCCGCGGATCAGCCAATTCCACGGGAATGCCCATCCTCTCAAAGCGCTCTTTCAAAATCTCGAATTCGTTCCACGTCGGCACTTCCTTCCAATCGACAATCGCGATTTGCGGCCGTTTCGATTGTCCGCCCCAATCCACATACGTGCCGACGAGCGCGTCCAGCAATTTGGCGCTCAAGGGGTAGCTGTGCACTTCAAATCGCTTCTTGAATTCCTGCATGACAGGCAACTCGCGGAAAATCTCCGCAAGCGATTCCGAATAGCCCGCTCCTGCCGGCGATTCTCCGTTGTATTCCGTGAATTTCAGCGATTCCGGAAGCAGAAATGCATCTAGCCGCGAAGCCGCGCTCGCCGGCGCATAGCCGCCGTTCATGCGCACCAGACGCTCTTCTTCGGGCCGCAGATGAAATTGTTCGAAAAGGGAAGTGTCCTCCAGAGCAGCGCTCGTCACTCGTTCCGCAATCGCGGCGATCGTCTCCGCCGCCCTACGAACGCGTTCTTCGTCCTGGGGGGAAAGAAACACCGGCCGCAAGAACGGGCAGTGCACCCTATTTCCAAAGGTCAATTTTGCCGCACGCACCTGTTCAAGGAAGCTCTCCGCCAGCTCTGGAGATTTCTTCACCAGCGGCCGCAGCAATTCGTCCCAGTATTCGACGGGATCTGGGTTCCCGGTGGCTCTCGGTTTGGCGGTTCTCATCGGCGTGTGCTTGCAGAAGGCGCTGCTTGTGCGCTCTGCACAGTACGCGGCGTGCCCGTGAATCCAGCTGGCGCACCGATCCCCAGCATCTCTTCCCAGCGCGGCCAGGTATTGGCCACGTTGCCGTGCAGCGCGCGGTCGACCACCAACCGCGCCATCTTCTCGACGACGTGCTCGAAATAAAATTCCGTGATGCGGTCGCGCTCAAAGTCCGGCGCCGGGTTCAAGAAGTCGATCGCGTACGGTATGCCGTCCTTGACGGCAAACTCGATGGTGTTCATTTCGTAGCCCAGCGCCAGGTTGATGGTTTGTGCGTCTTTCACCACCCGCGCGCCCAGTTCCGGCTTCATGTAATTGTGTTCCACCAGGTAACGGCGTTCTTTCGGATCATAGGCCACTGGCAGAATATCCGTCTTTCCGAACGTGAAGCACCGCACGTACTGCTCGAAATCGATGAACTCCTGCAGCGTCATGCAGTACGGGGATGTCTGGTCGTAAGCCTGGAGCAACTCCTCTTCGTTGTTGACCTTGTAGACGTGTTTCCATCCGCCACCCGAAAACGGTTTCAGGATCGCGGGCCTGCCCACGTAATCCAGTAACGCCACCCAGTCGATCGGATACTTCAGATTTCGCAGTGATTCGGCGTTGATATCCACGTCGGTGGGATAGCCCTTTTGCGGCAGCAGCACCGTCTTCGGAATGGCTAGTCCAAGTTTCGCAGCCACGGTGTAGTTGAAATATTTGTCGTCCGCGGTCCACCAGAACGGATTGTTAATCACGTAGGTTCCCTGCAGCACGGCATGCTTCAGGTAACCGCGGTAATATTCCACTTCGTGCGAAATCCGGTCCACGATCACCCGGTATTCCGCTGCCTCCCCCATTTTCGTGCCGCCTAGCTTTACAAACTCCGCGCTCACGCCATCCTTCTGGCCCAATTTATTCACGTGGTCCAGAAACGCCGGAGGAAAACTGAACTCTCGCCCGCACAACAATCCCACTTTCACCATGATTCTGCTCCTTCTTGGCTCGCCACCCGCGAAACTGCCCTCAATGCACCGTTCCCGCCGAGTTCGAACGGATGTCCACTGCGCTCGCGCGAGTCTCCCTCACTAGATGCTTCACCACTTCTTTCAAATCGCCGGTTTGTTGATACACCCGTATCTGCCGTTCGGCGCTCGTCCCTTCATTTAAGATGGTGTGAATGTACTGGACAGCTCCGCGGCTTCCCAAGTCGTCCAGGACATCGTCCACAAGCTCCAATAGCTCCGGAATTAACGCACGCATCGGCACTTCTTGTTCCTTGCCGAAATCGATCATCTTTCCTTCGATTCCATAGCGCGCCGCTCTCCATTTATTTTCTTCGATCAGCGCGCGATGGTACATTCGCCAGCCCATATTGCCGGTATACAAGCGGTGCAGTTTCACGACAATCGCCTGCGTCAGGGCGGCGATCGCCACCGCCTCCTCCACCTTCGTCGCCGTATCAAACATGCGAAATTCCAGCGTTCCGTACGTCGGGTGCGGCCGCACATCCCACCAGATCTTCTTCCCGTTATCGATACAGTTCAACCGGATCAGCAAGTTCACGAAATGTTCGTAGGCACTCCACGAATCAAACTGTTCCGGGATCCCCGTCCGCGGAAATCGCCGGAACACTGTTGTCCGGAATGACTTCAATCCCGTACTTCTCCCCATCCAGAAGGGGGAGCTGGTCGAAAGCGCCAGCAGGTGCGGCACGAAGTATCGCACCATGTTCATCATGTCGATGGTGGTCTGTTTGTCCGGCATCGCCACATGAATGTGCATCCCAAAAATCAGCAGCGACCTCGCCAGTTGCCCCATCTCCTCAACGATATTCTGGTAGCGCTCGCCGGGAGAGATCACTTGGTCGATCCAACTCGAAAATGGATGCGTCCCCGCCGCGGCCACATGCAGCCCCGTGCTTTCAGCCGCGGACACGAGTTCGCTCCGCGTCCGGTGCATTTCCAGTCGCAGTTCACTCACGTTTTCGCAGATCTTCGTGCCCGTCTCAACGATGGACTGGTGCATTTCCTGCTTCACCTGATCGCCGAGCCCGCGCGACGCAGCCGCTGAGAGCAGTTGCACCACGTGCGACCGCAACTCCAGCGTATCTGGATCTATGATTTGGAATTCCTCTTCGACACCGATGGTGAAGCGGTGAGCCATGGGCGGCCCTCCGGATCGCGTGATGCTTCTGGGGACTTCGGAGCCAGTATCATACTCCGTCAGCTACCAAAACACACCCTCTTCCGGCCACGCCAGTTTTCCCTCAAAATAGAGCGCAAAACACAAAAAGGGGACATTTCTAAATTGGTTTGACAGCCAGTTTTCCCTCAATTGACAGGCTGTTGTGCATGACCTACACTCCCCGCTCGTCGTCTCATTGAGCCAAATTCGCTTACCGCGCCACTGTTAGGAGCACTGATGCGCCTGCCTCGTCCTTGTTGGCAAATCTGCCTGGGCGCTGCCTCTCTTTTCTTCGTCGCCAGTTTCGTCACACTCCCGGCCCTCGCGCAGGATCCACTTTCCGCGGAAAGGAAGCCAGAGGAAGTCTCCAAGGTTGTCACCGTCGAAGTCACTCCAGCACAGACCACGACTCCGGTCGGCAGCAAGCTCCAGTTCAAAGCCGTCGCCAAGGATTCTGCCGGCAATCCTCTGCCCGATGCCGTCAAATATTGGTTTGCAGCCCCGTTCGACGCGGCTTCCGCGGACGATAGCGGGGAAGTCTCCTTCGTTGAGCCGGGCGAAATCACCGTCGGCGCGGAGATCGGCAAAAAAATCGGGTACGCGCACGTCACCGTTGGCAAGCCGCCTATCGCGTCCATCAGTATTGCGTCCCTGGTAGCGCCCCTCGCCGTTGGTTCCAGCCACCGCCTCACCGCAATTCCGCGCAATCCGAGCGGCGATCCGCGCACGGACATCCAGCTCACCTGGACATCCGAAAGCCCCAGCATCGCTTCCGTGGATTCCGCCGGTCTGGTTCGCGCACTCAAGCCAGGCAAGGCCGTCATCCGAGCTGCCGGTGATGGCACCACAGGCGAAACCACTGTGACTGTCACCAAAAATCCCGTCGCTGCTCTCATTATCTCTCCCGCTTCCTCCTCTGCGAAAACCGGCGATGTCGTCCATTTCTCCGCCACCGGCAAAAACGGAGCTTCCGTTCCCGTCGAAATCGCATGGTCCATCCGCGAAGACGGCGCCCAAATCTGGCCCGATGGCGGATTTGTCGCCAGTCGCCCCGGCACCTACACCGTGCTCGCTTCGGTTGGCGATCGCGCGGCTTCCGCCGGTATTGTCGTCGCACCTCGCGATATCGCGCGCCAACTCGACGTCGTCGGCCACGCCATGCCCAAGGACGAACAGTTCGCCGAAGAGTGGATATGGGATCACTACGCCTATCTGTCCTCCATCAGCGACAAGCTCTACATCTTTGACATCGCCGATCCTGCCCATCCGCAGCCTGCTGACCCCTTCAAAGTCGATTCCCGGCTGATCAACGACGTCAGCGTCACTGCCGACGGCAAGATCGGCGTCATCACTCGCGAAGGCGCTTCCAATCGAAAAAACGGCATTGTTTTCCTGGACACCACTGATCCTCTCCATCCAAAAAGGATTTCCGAATACACCACCACCGTCACCGGAGGTGTGCACAGCGCCTACGTCAATTCGCACTATGCCTACATCACCGACGATGCCACAGGCTCGCTGCGAGTGATTGATTTCGCCGATCCGAAGAATCCAAAGGAAGTCGCTCGCTGGCAGGTGGAAAGCTCCGGCCAATCGCAGATGAAAGTCGCCGTGCCCACCGAGGAAGGCGGCGGCTTCACTATGGCTGGCCGCTATCTTCACGACGACCAGGTTGTCGATGGCCTGGCCTATCTGGCCTACTGGCGCGATGGAGTGGTTATCCTCGATGTCGGCAATGGCATCAAGGGCGGCAGCCCCGAGCACCCCCAGTTCGTTTCGCAGTACCGTTTCAATTACGACGAGCTCTACGGTTCCGGCTGGCTCGCCGGTGCCCACGCCGTCTATCGCTACAAGAATTATCTGTTCGTCGGCGACGAAGTTTTTCCCGCTTCTTTCAGCCTGGTCTCCCGCGAGCGCATCGCTGTCCGCGGCATTGCCCACATTCTCGATGTCAGCGACATCTACCATCCCCGCGAAGTTGCCACCTACAGCGTGCCGGAAGCCGGCTCCCATAACATTTGGGTGGTCGATGACGTCATGTACATGGGCTACTACAATGGTGGCGCCCGCGTTGTGGACGTTTCGGGAGAACTACGGGGGGAGCTTTACGGCCAAGGCAGGGAAATCGCTCATTTCTGGACCGGCGACTCCCAGGGTTTTCGCACGAATCTTCCCTTTGCCTGGGGAGCCTTTCCGTATAAGGGTTTGATCTACATCAACGACGTGCACAGCGGTTTGTGGATCACACGCCTCGGCAAGCATAAGCCCTACACCCTAACGACCGAGCCTCCGCTTTAGGCGTTTATTGCCTGAGAGACAGGGAGCACAGAAAAGAACGGGTCTTCATTCTATCTTCCAAAAATCAATCCCGGCTGCTTGCGGCGGTGTATCCACCCTCGCTACGTTTTTCTTCGCTTCCAGGTCGATCATCTCCACTGTCCCCGCTTCATCCCCGACCCCCTCCACGCTCACAAACGCATAACGGTTATCCGGCGAAATCACCACTCCGTGAACCACCTTCCGTTTCGTCGGAATCCTGGCCAGTTCCTTCCCCGTTGCCATGTCGAAAATCGAAGCGGAGGCGTCCCTCTTGTTTGTCGCAACGAGCAACCTCCCATCCGGCGATACTCCCAGGTTGTACACGCCATTCGCCGCCGGGATGCGCTTCAGCAAAGTCCAGGTCGCGCGATCAATTTCCACAATTTCATTGGATTTATTGCACGCCGCAAAAACAAGCTTCCCATCGACCGATGGCTGCGCCCATGTCGGCTGGCAGGTCGCGCCGCTCATGTCCATTCCTGCATGTCCCGTTGCCATCGCCCCCGTTTCCACTCTCGGGGCCATGCCGGTAAATCCTTGCTCTTTTCCCGCGCTCAGTCGAAATGTCCGTGTCACTTTCATCCGTTCCGCATCGATCTCCACCAGCAGATCGTCCATCATGCACGCGGAGTACTGGCTCTTCCCGTCGCGGGTTACCCGCGACCCATGAGGCATGACGCAAGTGGGAACGCGCGCGACTTCCAGCATTTTGTCCGTGTCTACAACGGAGACACTGCTCGGCACCATGTCTCCGTGCAAATTAAAATTCACCACGTACAGGAAATTGCCGTCGGGGGAAACATCTGCGGTCGCCGGGAACAGCCCCAATCCCACCTGGCCGATCACCTTGTCGTCCGCCGACGTGTACTTCAGGGCGGTTCCGTACGGTCTGCCATGGCCAATCGACACATAATAGTTTTTGCGGTCGGGCGAAAAGGCGATTCCATGCGGGCCGCTGATGTCGCTCTGCAGAATTCGAGTTTCCGTTGTTTTCTCCAGTTTTGCGCCACCAGGGCCAAAGCGCACCGTCGCGATCCGATCTGAGGATTCGCAGACTACTTTCACCCAATACTCCGGCGCCTTGTTTTCACTGGCGTACGCGAACCAACCCGCCAGCAACACCCCGCTCGCAATCCCGGCGACCCAAACAACTTTCTTAATCACCCGTTCACCTCTTCCCATCCCCATTGCAACTCATGCGCATTCTATCTTATCCCTCGGCTCAATTTGGCGCTGGACGCTCGCCCTCTGCCCTTGGCAAACTTCTTCAATGCAAATCACTCCGTTCCGCATTGAAGAGTACATGGGCAAGTACGAATTCTCTGCCAAGTACCTGCTCTCTTCTTCCGACGCCGAATCGCAGACCATCGGCGAGCTTCTTGCACTCGAACCCGGCGCCCATGATGCCTTCCTGAAACAGTGGTGCGGCTACACGGAGTCCCCTGGCGCGCCCTGGCTGCGCGAAGTCCTTGCCACCATCTACCAGCAGATTACTCCAGACCATCTTGTCGTCGTTTCTGCCGCCGAGGAAGCGATCTTCCTGTTCTACCACGCGCTCCTGACTCCCAGCGATCATGCCATCGTCGAAACCCCATGCTACGAAAGTGCGCTCAGCGTTCCGAAGAGCACAGGCGCGGCGGTAAGCGAGTGGCGTCGCAAGTCCGGCGATGCCTGGGCCCATGATTTTGCGGCTCTGCAAAGCCTGATTCGTCCCAACACTCGCTCAATCTACATCAACACTCCCCACAACCCCACCGGCTTGCTCATGCCACCACAGATTTTTCGCCACGTGCTCGAACTTGCCGCGCACCAGGGCATTTACGTTTTTTGCGACGAAGTCTACCGAGAACTGGAGCACGACCCGGCCACACGCCTGCCCGCGGCCTGCGATTTCTACGAGCGCGCTCTCAGCCTCGGCTCTGTCAGCAAAACCTACGGCCTGCCCGGCCTGCGTCTCGGATGGCTGGCCAGCCGCGACGGCGCTTTTCTCAAAAAGATCGTTTCCCTCAAGCACTACACCACGATCTGTTCGAGTGCCCCGAGCGAATTTCTGACCGCGCTGGCGTTCCGCCATCGTCAGATGTTCATCACTCGCAACCGGCAGATTGTTCTCCGCAATCTGCGCCTGCTTTCCGCGTTTTTCACTCGCCACACCGATCTTTTTGAGTGGACCACACCGAATGCCAGCACCATTGGCTTCGCCCGCTTCAAACCCCAAAACGATGTCCAGGCTTTCTGTGAAGAACTCATTCAACGGGCTGGCGTCCTGCTCCTGCCCGGCACGGTTTACGACGAGCCGCGCCACATTCGTTTCGGGTACGGCCGGCGCAATATGCCGGAGGCTCTCGCAGAGCTGGAATCCTGGCTTTCCGCACATCCCATAAAATGAAAAAGGGCCGTCGCCGAGGACAGCCCTTTTACGGTTTCCTAATTTTCGCTGCCAGACTACTTCTACGCCGCTCCCATCGACCGCCTTGCCTGGAAGCATTCCCTGCAGAACACCGGCCGGCCCTGCGTTGGCTTAAAGGGGACAGTTGTCTCTTTGCCGCATTGCGAACAGGTCGTCTTGGTCTCCGATCGCGTTGCCCCGCCGCCACCACCGCCGCCGGTTTCGGCTCGTTTGGATTTGCAGGCTTTGCACCGCTTCGGTTCGTTCTTGAATCCCTTGTCGGCGAAAAACATCTGTTCGCCGGCAGTAAATACAAACTCGGCGCCACACTCGGAACACTTCAGGACCTTATCGTGGAATTCCATGGCCAGCCCCCCTGGACCCCCATCGGACAGTGGGCACTGGCTCATTTTTCACCATGGGCCTGGACTGAAAACTAGGCCTGTGCACCGGGGACACCGGGCACAGGTCCTTTGGGCCGGCGGGCGAAGAACCTGAACGAATTCCCAACATATCTGCCTGACTGGGGCCTGATCCCGGAAGTGCGGCGCCGAGCCGCGTCTCTCGCAGTGTTAGTCCTGCTCGCGACGCTGCTTCTTGCGCAGTCGCTTCCGCGAAAGCGCTTCTTTTGCCCGGCGCTTCTCGCCGGGTTTCATGTAGAAGCTGTGCTTCTTTATTTCCTTAATGATGTCTTCCTGCTGCACTTTGCGCTTAAAACGCCGCAGTGCATTCTCAAGAGACTCACTCTCTTGAATGATCACCTCTGCCAAAGAACTTCACCTCTATTCCGGTTCGGATTGGTTGCATGTAATGCTTACCACCAGACAGCAGCACTACGCCTGGATACAGTATCTCATGAGGTTGCTGGCTTCTTGTAGTCAATTACTGTGTGGCAAGTCAAGTACTCTTTCTGCTACAGGCAGTTCCAGTGGCCGTTGTTGGCTTCTGAGTTACTCGTGTCCCGAGACTAAACGACTTCTGCCTTTTCGTTTTTCGCCTCTTTGCCTGCTTCCGCTTGCATCTACTGGTACACTGGTGTGCCACAGACACCAGCCTTCGGGAGCTGACCGTCATGCCCGATATGCGCGATGCAATTGGAGTCCTTCTCGCTGGAGGACAGGGCGAACGCCTCTGGCCTTTGACCCGCGATAGAGCCAAACCGGCAGTTCCGTTTGGCGCGCTGTACCGCATCATCGACATTACCCTTTCCAACTGCGTCAACTCCGGCCTGCGCCGCGTCTTCACCCTCACCCAGTACAAAGCCCTCAGCCTCTCGCGCCACGTCCGTGCCGGCTGGACACCACTCATGGGCCTTGGCGAGTTCATCGAAGTGCTTCCGCCGCAAATGCGCGTCTCCCAGCAGTGGTATCAGGGCACCGCCGACGCCGTTTATCAGAACATCTACTCGATTGGTAGCGAGCGCTCGAAGTTTGTGTTCATTCTCTCCGGCGATCACATCTACAAGATGAACTACGCCAAGATGCTTCAGCAGCACGCCGATTCCGGCGCGGATGTCACCGTGGCCACCCTCGAAATCCCTTCTGCCGAGGCCGCCAAGCAGTTCGGGGTGATCGAAACCGACAAGAACTGGCGCATCATCGGCTTTGAAGAGAAACCCGCCAGTCCCAAACCCTCGCCCTACAAGTCGACACATTGCAACGCCTCCATGGGAGTCTACATTTTCAATACTCAGTTGTTGATTCCCATCCTTCTGGCCGATTCCGAAGATCCCAAATCTGCCCACGATTTCGGCAAGGATATCCTTCCGCGCATCATTTCCAAGCACCGTGTGTTCGCTTACAACTTCGTCGACGAGAACAGCAAGGAATCCCTGTACTGGCGCGATGTCGGCACCATCGACGCCTACTATGAGGCGAACATGGACCTCGTCAGCGTATCGCCGGTGTTCAACCTGTACGACAAAAACTGGCCCTTGCGCACCTGGCAGCAGCAATATCCTCCTGCCAAGTTCGTTTTCGCCGATGAGGACCGCATGGGTGTCGCTCTCGACTCCATCGTTGCCGGCGGGTCCATCCTTTCGGGAGGCCGTGTTCAGAATTGCTTGATCGGCTACGACGTGCGCGTCAACAGTTTTTGTGAAGTCACCGCCTCCATCATCTACAACCACGTGAACATCGGCCGCCATTCCAAGATCTGTCGCGCCATCATCGACCGCCACGTCAGCCTTCCCGAGCACACCGAGATTGGCTTTGACCTCGAGGCCGATCGCCGCCGTTACCACGTCACTCCCTCCGGCATCGTCATCGTCGTTCGCCAGGAGTCCCTCATCGAAGAGCCCGAGTCTCAGTGAGCAAGGCTTCCCGAGCCATGACTGATCCCGTTCCAACCGTGTGGGGCTGCCGATTGCTTCGGATCGCTCTCTTCTCTTTCATCTTGCTCTTCGGCTTTTCCTTGTCGGCACAGGAGCAGCGCGATTGGCCGGTCTATGGCGGCTCGCCCGGCAATACCCACTACTCGCCCCTCGCTCAGATCAATCGCGGCAATGTAAAAGACCTGCAAGTCGCTTGGAGTTTTGATTCCGGAGAGCAGGGTGGCTTGCAGACCAACCCCATCATCGTTGAAGGCGTTTTGTACGGCATCACCCCCACGCAAAAAATATTTGCCTTAGACGCCGCAACCGGCAAACTACTCTGGAAATTTGATTCCGGCATTGTCGGCACGCAGCCCGACCGCGGCCTGGCCTATTGGAGCGACGGCCACGACAAACGCATCCTCGTGGGTATCCTCAATTTTGTGTATGCACTCGATCCGGCCACCGGCAAACCCATCGACTCCTTCGGCCGCAAGGGCCGCATCGATCTACGCGAGGAACTTGGCCGCGAGCCCGCCTCCGCGCAATCCGTTTTCCTCACCAGTCCTCCGGTGGTATTTCACGATCTCTTCATCGTGGGCGGCCGCAATCCAGAATCGCTTCCCGCGCCGCCCGGCGATATTCGCGCCTTCGATGTTCGCTCCGGAAAACTCCGTTGGGTCTTCCACACAATTCCGCATCCCGGCGAGTTCGGATATGACACCTGGCCCAAAGACGCATGGAAAACCAGCGGTGCAGCCAACAACTGGGCCGGTATGTCTGTCGATCTCGCGCGCGGTGTCCTGTATGTCCCCACCGGTTCCGCAGCCTTCGATTTTTATGGTCCGGACCGCATCGGGGACGACCTCTTCGCTAATTGCCTGATTGCCCTCAATGCCGAAACCGGCGAGCGCCTTTGGCATTTTCAGGCCGTCCGCCACGACCTCTGGGACCGCGATTTCCCCTCTCCTCCGGTGCTCCTCACCGTCCATCACGATGGCAAAGCCATCGAAGCCGTGGCGCAACCTTCCAAACAGGGCTTTGTGTTTCTCTTCGACCGCTTCACCGGCCAGCCCCTTTTTCCCATCGAGTATCGCGACTATCCGGCAAGTTCCCTTGCCGGCGAAGTTACCGCTCGCCAGCAGGGTCTTCCCACCAAGCCCGCGCCATTCTCACGCCAGAGTTTCACCGAAGACATGCTCAGCCGCCGCACGCCCGCGATCCATCAATGGGCTCTTGAGAAGTTCAAAACATTTCGCAGCGAGGGACAGTTTGTTCCTTTCAGTGTCGGGAAGGATACCGTCGTTTTTCCTGGCTTCGATGGCGGCGCGGAATGGGGCGGTTCTGCAGTCGATCCAGAAACCGCCATCCTTTATGTCAATGCAAATGACACCGTCTGGACCGGAGCGCTCGCCGAAACCACCGTTCAAAAGAGCGCAAAAGCCATCTACATCGGCCAGTGCGCACTGTGCCACGGCGATAATCGCCAAGGCTCTCCTCCGGCCCTGCCTTCTCTCCTCGGCATTGCAGACCGTCTCTCTCCGCGTCAGATCGCCCGTACCATCCAGGAAGGGAAGGGCCGCATGCCGGGCTTTCTGAATCTTTCCGGCGAACAGGTGGACGCGCTCGTGGATTTTCTCTCGACCGGAAAGGACACGGAACTTGCCACCGACGGGCCACCACCCCTCTCCAGCAAGTATCACCTCACCGGTTATAAACGATTTCTGGATCCCGATGGCTATCCCGCCGTCGAGCCTCCTTGGGGCACTTTGAACGCCATCAATCTCAACAACGGCGAGTACGTCTGGAAAATTCCCCTCGGCGAATATCCCGACCTTGCCGCGCAGGGAATGAAGAATACCGGCTCGGAAAATTATGGTGGTCCCATGGTCACGGCGGGGGGCTTGCTCTTCATCGGCGCGACGAATTATGACAAGAAATTTCGGGCTTTCGATAAATCCACTGGGGCACTTCTCTGGGAAGCCACTCTCCCCTTTTCCGGCAACGCCACCCCCGCCACCTATTCTGTGAACGGCCGCCAGTATGTCGTCATCGCGGCGGGCGGCGGCAAGGACCTGAAATCCAAATCCGGGGGAGTCTACGTCGCCTTCGCCCTGCCCAAGTAGCCAGCGGCTAGGCAGAGCTAGGAATGAGTGCCTCTGCGCGTCTAGTCGTCCGTGTTCCGAGTCACGCCCCCACTTCTCGTAAACGTGTCCCCCGTCACGCGTCCCACTCTCCACCTCTGCTACAATTTTCTTCTGTAAACCACACAGGAGAATCAACCATCATGTCAACCAAAATCACCCGCGTGCACGCCCGACAGGTCCTCGACTCGCGTGGCAATCCTACCGTCGAAGCCGAAGTCACCCTCGAATCCGGCGCGTTCGGCCGGGCCATCGTTCCCTCCGGTGCGTCCACGGGCGAGCACGAAGCTCTCGAACTCCGCGACGGCGACAAAACGAAATACC
This sequence comes from Candidatus Acidiferrales bacterium, assembly GCA_963709675.1. GTDB lineage: Bacteria > Acidobacteriota > Terriglobia > Acidiferrales > UBA7541 > Acidiferrum. The sequence goes on along the minus strand of CAVPWW010000003.1, from coordinate 659,704 downwards.
TCGGCAAGGGCGTCCTCAAGGCCGTCGGCAATGTCAATTCGGAGATCGCAAAATCGGTTATTGGTTCGGACGCCGCCGACCAGCGCGCTCTCGATCACAAAATGATCTCGCTCGATGGCACGCCCACGAAGGCTCGCCTTGGCGCCAACGCCATCCTCTCTGTTTCCATGGCCGCCGCTCGCGCCGCCGCTGTTGCCGCTAAGGAACCTCTCTACAAATACCTGGCTCGCTACTCCTCCGACCATTCGGGCAATCTTCTCCCCGTCCCTATGATGAATATTCTCAATGGCGGTGCCCATGCCGACAGTTCTGTCGACTTCCAGGAATTCATGGCTATGCCCATTGGCGCGCCGACCTTCTCTGAGGCGCTCCGTTGGGGCGTGGAGGTGTTCCACGCTCTTAAAGGCGCACTCAAAAAGCGCGGCTACTCCACCTCGGTGGGTGATGAAGGTGGTTTCGCTCCGAGTTGTAAGTCCAACGAAGAAGCCATCCAGATCGTCCTCGAAGCCATTGCCGCCGCCGGCTATAAGCCCGGAGAACAGGTGGCGATCGCAATCGACCCTGCCGCCAGCGAATTCTTCGACAAGGCCAGTGGCAAATACGTCTTCAAAAAATCAGACAAGTCCACGCACTCTTCTTTGGAGTTGGCCGGCTATTGGGCCAAGTGGGTGGAAAAGTATCCGATCGTTTCTCTTGAAGACGGCATGGCCGAAGATGATTGGTCCGGCTGGAAAATTCACACCGATTCTCTCGGCGCCAAAACTTCCAAGAAAAAAATCCAACTCGTCGGCGACGACATTTTCGTAACGAATACGGAGCGCCTGTCCCGCGGTATTAATGAAGGAATTGCCAATTCCATTCTCATCAAGCTCAACCAAATCGGCACCGTCACCGAGACGATTGATGCCGTCGAACTCGCCCGCAAGGCAGGCTACAAGTCCATCATTTCTCACCGCTCCGGTGAAACCGAAGACACCTTCATTGCCGATTTCGCCGTGGCCACCGCCGCTGGCCAGATCAAGACCGGTTCTGCCTCGCGCACCGATCGCATCTGCAAATACAACCAACTCCTGCGCATCGAGGAAGAGCTAGGTTCCGCCGCCCGCTTTAACGGCCACGCTCCGCTCAAGTAGCCCACGATTCGCGCAGACGGGCTTTCGAATAGCGGACGGCCTTAGAAGCGTAGGGGTAGCAGCGCCTAATTTTGGCGCAGCTTTAGACTTTTCTAGCGCCTAGTTTAAGGAAGGGATCTCATTCCCGGCTACGCTGTACTTTCTTGCAGTTTCTTCTCTTTTCTCATCTGCGCGAGCACCAACCGGATTTCGTCAAACGTCACCTCCTCAGGCAGCGCGTCCTTTATGGGCTTCATCCATTCCAACCCCACACGGGCGCACGCTTTGCGGATCTGCTGGTGACGCTCCGCCGCCATCCATCTTTCTTGGAATTCAACCTCGCCCTTCTCCACCAGATCCGCCACAAGGACTACCACAGAGGCCACTTTTCGCCCTCGAAACTTCGCAATCTCTTCGAGCGTGCGCCCCTGCCGCAGCAATTCCAGCGTCTCGAGCGATGCGTTCGGGGGTTTGGCGCGCCATTCTTTGCTGGCCCTTTCTCCTTTTTCAAATCGCGGAAATAGCCCCAGAATCTCTTCGCCATACATCTCGCACTTCTTTTCTCCCATTCCGGAGATTTGCCGCAATTCTCGCATGGTTTTTGGCTTCTTCTGGCACAGTTCGTCCAGCGTTGTGTCATGCAGAACGATAAACGCGGCGATCATCTTGTCCCGCGCAGCGATGCGCCTCCACTCGCGCAAGAACGCGCGCAACTCTTCGTTTACGGGAACGTTCGGCGCCACCTCAAACTTTAATCTTTCAATTGCCCGACCGCGGTTCCAATTCCGCCGTCCGGTTTTCTTCTCCGGTGCGCTCGCGGTGGACTCCATCCATGACGGCAACTCCGCACACACGTCGCAGACGCCGCATTTCTTCCACTTCGCGTTCTCGCCGAAATACTCGCAGATCTGTATCTGGCGGCACTGCTTCCCCTTCACGAAATCCTGCATCAGATGGTACCGCCCCCACGCTCTTTCCTTTTCCTCGCAGTCCCCAATCTGGTTAATGAAAAACGTCCGGAGAGCGTTGTCTCTCTTTTGCCACAAGAGATAGCAATCCGCCGGCAATCCATCCCGCCCCGCGCGGCCCGTCTCCTGGTAGAGCTGCTCGATACTGTCGGGCAATCCCAGGCGCACCACGGCCCGGACATTCGGCTTGTTGATCCCGAGTCCGAACGCAATCGTGCCTACCAGCACCGGTGCTTCTTCACTCATCCACTTTTCCTGGTTTTCTCTTCGCGTGCTGCTATCCATTTGTCCGTGATACCCGACCGCCGTAATTCCGTTTTCTCCGAGGCGATCAATGATTTCGCCTACGCGGGCAACGGTGGGCGAATACACGATCACGTTTCCCTCCTTCACGCGTCGAACGGCTTCCAACAGGCAGTCGTCCTGGGCCTGGCCTCTGCATTCCTTCACTAAGTAACGCAGGTTTTCGCGCCGAAAGCTGGAGACCGACCTCAGCGGATCCTTCAACTGCAACTGTTCTACAATGTCGTGCCGCACCTGCTGCGTGGCGCTTGCGGTAAACGCTGCAATTGGCTGCTCTGGGAAGATCGCCCGCAGTTTATTCAACTGGCGGTACTCAGGCCGGAAGTCGTGACCCCACTCCGAAATGCAATGGGCCTCATCGATTGCGAAAAACGATACCGGCACCCTCCTGAGCCACTCTGCCGTGCCATCCATCACCGCACGTTCAGGAGAAACATAAATCAGCCGGTACTCTCCCGCCGTGGCTTTCTGTTTCACTTCATGCCGATCCCTTTCGACGACCGCGCTGTTCAGGAACACAGCCGGGATGCCCAGTTGCCGCAATTGCGCCACCTGATCCTGCATCAACGCAATCAAGGGTGAAATCACCACGGCCGTCCGCCGCTCGTCCAGCACCGCCGGCAATTGATAGCACAGGGACTTTCCTCCTCCCGTCGGCATCACCACGCACACGTCCCGCCCCGCCGCCAGACCGCGCACGACCTCCTCCTGCCGCGGGCGGAATGCGTCATAGCCCCAATACCTCTTCAGCGCCGAGGAGAACCTATCCTCAGCCGCCGCCTGCACTGCCGCCGTTTCCGGATCGACCATTACCACCTCGCGCCGATTTGCCCGGAGTACGAGAATGAGGCTCCGGACCCCTCCAATATTCGCCTTATCTTCGCCATGGGTCAAGTTTAACTTTACTGAATTACTCTTGTAGTTATCCGCAATACTACCGGTCGTTGGGCAAGAGCCCCTATTGGTTGATTCAGGGCAACAGCTAGCACGCCAAAATTGGAATGTGGGGCTTACAGGTGGTATATTGTTTCCGCCGTTGGGGGGCGGCTCACCTTAAATCATAAGGAAAGTTAACCTATGGCTGCCTATAAAGGGTTTTGTGTTATCGCTTGTGTGCTAGTTATCTCACTCGGAATGCTTTGTGGATGCTCAAATTCTCTCAGTGGCAGTTCCGCAATCCAGATCAGTCCAACCTCGGCGGTTCTAGTGCCCGAACAGAAGTTGCAGTTCAGCGCCATTGTGGGCGTACCTAATCCACCGCAATTCCTTTGGCAGGTGAACGGTGTTGTAGGCGGGTCGCCCTCTACAGGAACGATCACGGCCGATGGCGTTTACACCGCTCCCAGTACATCCACGGCGCAACAGATCCAGATCTCTGTCCGAAGCCAGCCTGCCACAGCAACAGTTTCGATTTTCGATCCCAGCCATCCCACTCCAGGTTCAGTTGCGGCGACCCAGAACCCGTTGGTGGCCGCGTACACAATGCCCGTTCCTTTGGGCGCTTCGGTCCAAGTGCAGTTTGGGACCGACAAGACTTACGGCCAATCTACCTCGATCGTCACTCCGCCCCCAGCGGGAGGGGCTGTAACCGTATTGGTTGCCGGCATGCGCGCGAGCACCCCTTACCACATGCAGGCTACGGTTCGAATTCCTAGCAGCGGTCCGGTGGTGGACAGCGATCACGTGTTCACAACCGGGACAGTTCCCGTGAGTGTGATTCCAAATATCACTACGCAGCAATTTGGGGGTGCCACGCCCTCTCCCGGAGTTGAGTTGCTGGCACTCGATCCCGACCAAGGCGGAAATCAGCTCACAGCACTAGCCACGGATTTGTCCGGAAACGTTATCTGGTACTACGCCATCGGCGCGGGAGAGTGGCCAGATCCAATTAAGCTACTTCCAAACGGGCACATGCTAGTTGTGGCCTCGCCACCGGCAAATTCTTCAGGCATTGTCGTACCAGGCGCGGGAGTGAATGAAGTTCGCGAAATCGACCTCGCGGGCAACATTATCAACCGCATCACTATACCCGAAATAGACACGGGCCTGCAGGCATTGGGGTCCACGATTCAAGTCCAATCGCTGCATCATGATATTCTTCCGCTATCCAATGGCCATTTCATTCTTCTCGCGAATTACCCTCAAACCGTAGGCACAACCCCAGTGCTCGGAGACGTGTTGATCGACTGGGATCCGCAGAGAGGGCCCGTTTGGTATTGGTCGGCATTCGATCATCTCAATACAGATCGCGCTCCTTATGGCATCTCCGATTGGACCCACAGTAACGCTGTGATTTATTCACCCGATGACGGTGACCTCATTTTGTCCATGCGCAACCAGAACTGGATCATTAAAATCAACTACCAGGATGGGAGCGGGGACGGCAGTATCCTCTGGCGATTCGGTCTAGACGGCGATTTCACTCTGCCTGGTCAGGATGCACCGATCGAATGGAACTATGGACAGCACTATGTAAGCATCCAAAGCCCAAACAGCTCTGGTATTTTCTCTCTCATGTTTTTTAATAACGGCAACAACCGATTGATGAACAGCAACAACGTTGTGTGCAGTAGTCCCGGGGTTGCCGCCTGCTATAGCAGCGTGCCGGTCTTCGAACTCAATGAGTACACCAAGACCGCTTCTGTCCTCTCGGAGGACAACTTGACTCCCTCTTATTCGATTTGTTGTGGTGACGCCCAAGTTCTGCCAAGCGGCAATCTTGAATACGACGTTGCCTACGATATATTTATGCCGGGAGTGTCATATGTTCAAGAAGTTGTGCCTGGAACCACACCCCAGGTCATCTGGCAAATGAATATTAAGGGGATGCTGGCCTATCGAGCCTTCCGGATTCCGAGTCTCTACCCAGGTGTCGATTGGACAATACCTCCACCGAATGCAGGCGTTGAAAAAGCGGCCGCGACAAATTCAAAATGATGAGGCGACAGCCCGGAAAAGGAGAGCCTGCGCGTGTTGATCGCGAGCAGGTAGCTATCCCTCCATTCAGGCGCGCGTTTGAAAGAACGATTATGCAGTGCCGCGTTTACCGGGATGCGGACCGCGATGCTGAACGCTATGTGGTGTCCAGAAAGGAAAAATTCGATTAACAAAAGTGCGCTTGCCGATTGCAAGCGCAACCAAGCGAGGCATTTACGAACGGACTAGGGCGTAGACTGACTCAAGGTCAGGCACCATGTGCGGTTTTCACTCAGTGAGTCGTTGTCGTTTCACTGCATGGCGGCAGGCTGGTGTTGGTCGAATATGGCGAAGTCGCCACACAGTTTTTGGGTTGCGGGGGGATGGGGGGCGGCGCGAAGACAGTGGCCGTTGGAGTCAGCAATGCGTCCGCCGCAGCACTGAAGGTATTGCCCGTCAAAGTCACAGGATCGCAGCCGCCTCCTTTCCAATATCCGTAATGGGTGCCGTCAGGCCGGATTTCATCAGCGGTGTTATTCGATATCATTACCGGCCCGCAGGCAGATTTGTATTGCTTCCAAACATAAATACCCACATTCCCCCCTCCCGAAATCGTGTTGGTGTTGTAGACTTTGTTCCCAGTCACCAGCTGATTGACGCCGTCAGCAATTCCGATGCCACACTGTCCGGAGTTCAGCAATCTATTGCCAGCGAACTGAACATTGTTTGCCCTGTCATCGGCGATCAAGCCACAGCCGGCGCGGCTGTGGCCCCCCGTGATGAAATTGTCCTGAACGGTAATGTTGTCACTGACCCCGAAGTTGACGGAGTCTTCTTGGTTTTCCGGGTATAGGTATTTCGCAGTATCCGTGCTGGACAGGGTGTAGTTGTTACTGAACGTAACGCCGTTGCAACCTTTCCAGCACTGGAAATTCTGTCCTCGAGGAAACGGCCCGCGCGGATTCAACAGGAAATTGCCGACAACGCTGATGGAGGCGACCCCCAGCGCCTCAATATTTGACTCTCCATAGGCAATGATGTTTCCTTGAATCCAAATGTTCTTGGACCCGTTATGGACAAAAATTCCGTCATCGTTGTCGCAGCATCCCGGGCTCTGCGCCTCGGGATGAATGTAACTATCGTAAATATGGATCCCATTGCCGGTGCTAATATCGATGCCCCTTCCGGCGCAGGGACCAATCGCTACATTTTGCAGAATTATGTTAGAAGCTCCTGAGATGGTGACGCAGTTGCCGGTTTTGGAGGAAATTTGCAGGTTCTGAAATGTCTGGCCGTTATTGGCGCTAGTAATGATGAGGCCGCCAGACAGGGCAGGTAGGCTCGATGGGATGCCCGGAACAGTAGCCCCAGCTCCCGGGAAGCTGATCAGGGCCAGTCCTGCGATTATCATCCGCAACATGCTCGGCTGCCCATACCGAGTTGTGGGCTCAGAGCCGACGTTTCCCATGAGCCTCAGTATAACCATGCCACCCATCCTCCGTCTCTGCGCGAGAGCATAGCCAGCTGGCCGTGGAGAACGCCTCGTTCCTGGAAGTCTGTATCCTCGGAAGCGATTGTGAAGTCGTTGTTCTTCGCATGCTGCCAAATGGCGGAATGGTCCGCGTTCCACAATCCCCATCTGTGAACCTGGACCGACCCTGGATAAACATCCAGTAGAAATCTCTTTGAAATTGATTTTGTGTGAAGGACGGATTACCACAATAAACTGGGGCCAGTTTTCGCTGCCGCCGCTAGGAAAATGGACTGGGTTGTCCAACTACCTATGAGATTGGGTCTCTAGCCCGATGTGTTCAAGAAGCACTGACATTTGCGCGAGCGAGTCGATTACAGAAATCCCGATAGGCTCGGTCGAGACCTTGTTCCAATGAGATTTCGGGTCTCCATCCGAGAAATTTGAGAATTCTTGTGTCCAAGAGCTTCTGAGGAGTGCCGTCAGGTTTCGAGGTGTCGTAGGTGATCACTCCCCTGAATCCAACGACCTTTGCAATGAGTGCGGCCAATTCGCTGATCGGGAGATCTTCGCCACACCCAATGTTAATGATAGGAGGAGCGTCCGAGGAGCGCACGACACGGTCGAGTGATTTGGACGGGAGATTCATGAGAAAGATACAAGCGTTCGCGGCATCGTCGCTATCGAGGAACTCTCTCCTTGAGTTACCCGTTCCCCAGACGGACACCTCTTTTGCATTCGAAATCTTTGCTTCATGAAATTTGCGGATGAGCGCCGGAATCACATGAGAAAGCTGAAGGTCGTAATTATCATTCACGCCGTACAGGTTCGTGGGCATTGCCGCGAAAAAGCACGTTCCATATTGGCGATTGTATGACCAGCACATCTCGATGCCAGCAATCTTTGCCAAAGCATAGGGACGATTTGTTGACTCGAGAGGGCCAGAAAGGAGTGAGGTCTCATGAATGGGTTGAGGCGCGAGTTTCGGGTACACACAGCTCGAGCCCAGAAAAAGTAATCGCTGTACGCGATTCCGGTAGGCTTCATGGATCACGTTCGTGGCGATGAGCAGATTCTGGTGAACGAATTCGGCTGGGAGACTGTTGTTGGCGAGAATTCCGCCGACCTTGGCGGCAGCCACGATCACATATTCAGGTTGCTGCTCCGAGAAAAAGTTTCGCACTGCAAGCTGATCGGTTAAATCGAGTTCCGCATGCCTGCGCAGAACGAGGTTCCCATAGCCAAGGGTATGCAACCGCCGGACAAGCGCAGAACCCACGAGTCCGGTGTGACCGGCAACAAAAACCTTGGAGTTCTGATCCATGGTTAGCCACGGTCCTGCAGAATTCTGTGGCCATTGTCCTTTAGTAGTTTGTCAGACTCCGCGACCTTCAAGTCAGCCTTCATCATTTCAGTGACGAGGCCAAGGAAGGTGGTTCGGGGCTTCCATCCCAGTTTCACACGAGCTTTGGTCGAGTCTCCGAGAAGAGAATCCACTTCGGCCGGGCGAAAGTATTTTGGATCGACTTTGATGATGCACCTGCCGCTCGAATCGTAGCCTTCCTCATGGATCCCTTCGCCACGCCATTTGATGGTTAGGTCAATTTGCTTAGCGGCAAGATCCACGAACTCCCTGACCGAGTGTTGCTCACCAGTGGCGATCACAAAATCGTCGGGCTCTTGCTGCTGAAGCATGAGCCACTGCATTTCAACATAGTCGCGAGCGTGCCCCCAATCGCGCAGGGCGTTCAGATTTCCCAGATACAAACAGTCTTCAATTCCGAGTTTGATACGAGCGAGGCCCCGAGTGATTTTGCGGGTGACGAATGTTTCTCCGCGCACAGGAGATTCGTGATTGAAGAGGATGCCATTGCAGGCATAGATGCCATGTGCCTCACGGTAATTGACGGTGATCCAATGGGCGAAGAGTTTTGCGACACCGTACGGTGATCGCGGATAGAAAGGAGTTTTCTCGGTCTGAGGAGTTTCCAGGACCCGGCCGAAGAGCTCCGAAGTGGATGCCTGATAGAAGCGGGCTTTGCCCTTAAGTCCGAGAATGTGAATGGCCTCCAACATACGCAGTGTCCCGAGCGCATCCGCATCCGCTGTATATTCGGGCTGGACGAACGACACACCCACATGACTCTGGGCTGCCAGGTTATAGATCTCGTCGGGTGCTACTTTTTGTACCACGCTGAGCACGCTATTGGAATCGGTCATGTCGCAGTAGTGGAGAAACAGAGAAGGGTGCGGGGCGTGGGGATCCTCATACAAATGGTCTATGCGCGTGGTATTCAGGAGTGAAGCGCGGCGCTTGGTGCCGTGTACTTCATACCCTTTCTTGAGAAGAAACTCCGCGAGGTAAGCTCCGTCCTGCCCTGTGATTCCAGTGATAAGCGCACGTTTCACCAATGCAAAGCCACCCTCATCCTTAAGGCACATCAAAAGCTTTTTCGCTGAGACCAAACTGACAAATTGATCAAATCTCGACGGCCATTCCTTCGAATATTACCGAGGAGATGGTCAGTTCTGCTGGCCTCCTAGCAGCCACACTATTTGCCTAATCCGACAACTAGAGCGGTGGAGGTCCCTTGCCCAACAATTGTAACAACATTCTCCAAACAAAAAGTGGATTATCCTTTAAGTAACGACGGCCTAGTCTTCTGGGCTCCGTCGCAAAGCGATAAACCCATTCGAGTCCGGAGCGCATCATCCAACGAGGAGCTTGCGGTTTTCGCCCCGAGTGGAAATCAAAAGCTGCACCAACTGCGATTAGAACAGGTGCCACTAACTTCCCGACGTGGGATTCAGCCCAAAAATCTTGTTTGACGGACCCGAGCCCGATCCAAACAATATCTGGTTGAGTCGCATTAATTCTCTTGACGATTTCTTCGTCTTCCTCTGGCGTGACGGGTCGAAAGGGCGGCGCGTAAGTGCCCACGATTTGAACATTGGGATATTTACTCTCCAGCTTGCTAGCCAGTTCCTTCACCACTTCCGGCGGCCAACCTCCATACAGAAAATGCCGATACCCGGTCTGTTGGGAGCGGTCGAAGAGTGCCAACATGAGATCCGGGCCATAAACTCGGTCCACATATGTACGCCCCATTAGTTTGCTGATCCATACGAGGGGCATCCCGTCGGGCGTGACCATGCCCGCACGATTGTAAACTTTCCTCAACTTCTCATCTCGGAGACATTCAACAATGCAGTTCACAGGAGCAGCGATTACGTAATTTGGTTCGCGCCGATGAATCCACTCCTCGACATGTTCAATCGCAGTTTGCATGTTGACAGCACTGACTCCTACACCCAAGATGTTCGTCCGATCCATTCCCCGCTTCTCCGCTTGCCATCCCCTTAATTGTCCGTCAGAACACTCTCTTTAGAACAAGTCGGCCCGCCGACATCTTCACTCACTTTTCCTTGACCTCCCGGTCAACGCCCACGCTCTTCTAAGCTCTCCTCCATGGCTGCGACGCTCGCACTACTTTGTCCTTCTCTTTTCAAATAAAACTGCCCATCGCGTGCTTCCATCCAGGGCTGCAGTTCTCCTTTGGAAATGGCGCAGAAGAACTTGTTGCCTTGTGCCCGCAGCGGGGGCATCACGTTCAAAATGGCCTGTGCTACATGGAGCATTTTGATGAGATTCGACGGTCCAATTGACTCAGCCAGAGCAGCGACTCGAGATTCTCGTCTAACAAGGAGCTCAGACTCATTGACATAGAAATCCCAAAATGGGAAGGCGGAAACCCAACATTTTCTCTCAGGCTGATACGAGGAGACTGCTTGAATCGCTGAATGTTTTGTCCAACGATAGATGTAGTTGGGCACGGGACCATTACGCATCCCAGCTTCCGTGTATTCATGATCAGAAACGGCAGCTAGCTCATATGGAAATGAAAAACCCATTCGCACCAACGCCCGCAGCGCCCAAGAGTCATTCGGTTCAAAGAAAAAGACGTGATTCCTTGAAACCCGGACCATTTCGCCGAGAGCTTTCTGGGGGCAGCGGCAGTGATGCAACATGGCATGTGCAAAAACTATCGGATAGCTGTTATCAGGGAGTCGAATGTCCTCTGCATCTAGATTTATCTCCCCGGTTCTCAAGTTTGACAAGACCACCTGATGAAAACCGACGGCGGAAAGAATTTCTAGATCCTCCTCTCCCCCACCGATAACTAAAACAGTTTCATTCCGATCAACCGCAAGCTTCTGCAGATGGTTTTCAAATACACGCAAGAGACAAGATTTGTCTTTGGGCTTGGTCACCGCACTCAAAATACCCTCCAGAATCGAACCTAGCGATGTTTCCTCTCAAAGTGTTCCTTTATTGATCAATAATAATACAACACGTAAGAATCTGGGAATGTCGCCGACTAAACTCGCGGAACACATTCTTCCGCTTCCATTTGATTGCACGCTGATAAATCTCCATCAGAATTTGGTAGTTTCGCTCAGCGCGGTAACTCGACTCATCTCGCTCATGGCGCCCGGATCCGCCCAGGCCCACGCGACTTTCCTCGCAAGATCGCCAGCAGTGCCAGGTTCGAATCAAAGCCCGGTGAAGCCGTCCTCAACAATATCCGCCATCGACACGAACTCAGGACACTCGCTGTGAAACGATCACCGGAAGACCGCACCCAAAGTTTACGTGACAGTTACCGGGAGATTCTCGAAGCACACACTCGCCATAACCAAGAAGCTGGCACCAACACCTCTTGAATTTTGACTCATCTACTTCTTACAGTATGATGCAATCAAATTGTTATGAATCAACGGAGTTCCGACAGCGAGGATGCGTGCCTCGGGGAAAAGCTCTTGCATTTGCGATGCGGAAAGGAGGTTGATCTCTTCGTAGCGACGAAGATATCCCGGGGAATATGGTGCGACTCGCCGCTGAAGCGCGGTCGGAAAAAACTGAAAGAACGGGATAAGAGTATGCGGCTCGAGCGGGAAATGGCGATTTGGGGTCGTGACGAAATATCCCTTGGCTGCGACACGACGAATTTCCTGTGCAAAACGGACTTGATCCTTCCATCCACCCACGTGCTCAATGACCGCATTGGAAAACACCCATTCAAAGGAACCTGTTTCGAAAGGCAAAGAGCGGCCGTCAGCGACCATCGACCGAAGACGAATACCGGAGGGGATCTGGAGGATGGTCTGCGGATCCAGATTGACGACAACTACCTCTGAAAAGTAGGAATAGAGGCTGAGGAATTCGCCGTCCACGCCTGGTCCTCCGCCGACGTCCAGCAGGCGCGAATTCGGATTGATCTCCCCGAAGCTCTCGAGGAGAAGTTCTGTCTTCTGCGAACGGTACTTGAGATGGATGGGCTTGATCCATTTCAGGATGCCACCTTGAAGATTGGAAAACACGGACATAAACTTATGCTCTTTCGGCACGCGCCTGCTCGTAGATGTGCATTAGAATTTGATAGTTCGTCTCGGCAGTGTATTTCGCCTCGTACTCACGGCGGGCGGCGCGCCCCATCTCCTTCATGGCTTCAGGGTTCGACCAAGCCCACTCCATCTTCGCGGCAAGATCTTGCGCGTCTCCCGGCGTGAAGAGCAGTCCAGTCCGACCCTCTTCGACGATTTCTTCCATGACCCCAATCCTTGAGGCGACTACAGGCGTGCCACAGGCAAACGCCTCGACGGCAACCAGGCCAAACGTTTCGTAATATCCTTCAGAAGGCCAGATTAGGAACCGGGCCCCCTGGATCAAAACAACCAGGTCCTTTCGAGTCAGGCGCGGTACAAGTTCCAAACGGGAGTTAGAAACACGCGCATGCTCCTGAACTCGATTCTGCAAAGGACCGTCCCCGCGGATCTTCAAAGGCACGCTCTTCGATCTTTCCCAAGCTTCGATTAAAGTCACCACTCCCTTTTCGGCAGCCAGGCGCCCGACAAAGAGCGCGTAGTTTTGGATAGTTTGACCTTGTCCCGGGTCAGGACAGACAAAATGCGGCTTGATGGAAATTTTCTTTGGAGGCAGGCCCGCATCCGTGAATTTCTGGCGATAAAAATTGGTGAAAACGATGTAGGCATTCACCTGTTTCTCCCAGGTGTTGAGGTAACGATGGGCCATAAGCATGGACGCTACAACCCCGGTCTGGACTCTCGAATTCCGATAACAGGCATGCAGGACGCTCGGCCAAGGAAACATTTTCTCTAGGCAATCCTCACAGACGTGCCCATGGCGATAAAGGGTCGCCGCAGGGCAGATGAGCCGAGGATTGTGCAAGGACTGAACCACGGGTATTCCAGCTTCTTGACAAGCCGAGTATACGCCCGGAGAGATCAAGGGAAAGGTGTTATGAAAGTGAGCCAATTGCGGCTTCTCTCGTCTCAGCAGCGCGCGCAGCTCTTTCACACTATCCCAAGCCCATACCGTCCGAAGGCTAAGAGTGGCCTTATTCCACAAGCCATAGTCAGAGATCTCGTCATTGCTGCGCACATATTCCACTACCTCATGCCCAGCCGATCGCAGCATGTCCCGTTCAGAGGCGAAGACCTCATCTTCCCCGCCAGGCAGCTGGTATGTGTTGTGTACCGTGAGAATTTTCATCGCTCTGTTCCAACAAACAGTACTGCCTGATTTCTATCACACGCCCAGAGCATCGTTCAGGGCTTGTTCCCGTTTTTGACAAAGTAGAACAGGCCGTCAGACAGCCCAGCTAGAAACAAGACTTCGTAAAACCAACGCTGAAGTACTCCATGATGCGGATATCGGAACTTTAACTTCCATTCCGACATGCCCGTGTATCCCGCTTTGTTGAGAACGCGGCGGAGGGACTTCGAATCAAAGTAATAAAAATGAGTTGGATTTTCGTAGTTGACCCATTTTCCTCGCTCAAGCCTGGCGCGGAGACATCCGACATTCGGCGTTAATGCCCCGAGATAGCCGCTCGGACAAAGTACATCGTGTAATTCCTGTAAATCACACCAGGGATACCTTAGATGTTCGATGACGTTCCAAAGAAGGACCAAATCAAATTGCTTTCTCGGTTCCGCCATGCGCAACTCTTTGAGATTCGCATAAGCCCTCATCTTGGGGATCGCTGCTGCAATGCCTCGGGCGATGGGGTCCTGTTCGATACCGGTCGTGATTAGACCGAACTGTTGGCCTATGCGTGACAGGACTCCGTGGCCACAACCGTAGTCCAGCATTTTCAAGCCTTCTAAGGGGCCAATCCGTTGCTGGAGTCGCAGAAAGAACTGGTGTAGGAGAGTTTCCGGCGTGCTTTCGTACCGGACACTTTGGCCGCTGCCTGGTTTGGGGTAATAGTACTCGGTATAGGCACGCGTCAACTCCGTATCGGCAAGTTGCGGGCTCGCAAACTGCAACCCGCACTCCTCATCACAACACTGCCAGATGGATGTATGCGCCAGATGTATTCGCAGCTTCGCTCTAAAGTTGCAATTCGGACAAACGGTCATCCGGGGATTACCCCAGCTTTCCCCATTGGCTCGTGACTGACCGAAAGGCCCAGTTTTCCAAATGTTTCTTTGTGCTCAGCAAACAACCGAGCAAATGCCAAAGTCGTCATTTCAATATGGCTCCGAATGGGATTCGCTTGAGGCCTTAACATTGGACGAGGGCCACTCGTCGTAGATTTTGAATGCTCCGCTGGCGACGGGTGAGACCACGCCAACGTCTGCCGCACATAACCCTCACGTACTGCAGGCGCGGCCAGCCACCCGATAAGTAGGTAAAAGGGAATGGCACCATAAGGTGTTTCATTAAGGGGAAAAGCAAAAGCATAGGCGGTGAGGGCCAGCCAAAGTACGAACGCGGATGGCTCTCCAGTCAAGACTCTGGTGCGAAGCAACAACCGGACAAGCTCAAACTGGAACCAATAAAAGAGTGCCACTCCAATCCACCCCGTATATCCCAGAGCATAAAGAAATTGGTTGTGTGGCGTGCGGATAAACTCACCCTCCAAGTAGGGCACCAAGTCTCCAAGTGCGTAACCGTATCCAAATCCAAGTAAAGCGGTGGTTCTGCTCGAATGAACGGAATCCCATATGGCCAACCACCATACCGTTCTCCACACAAACGTTGATTCTTGCGAATCCGCCCCAGTTGTTCCGGTCACAGTGTTCATATCACTTACGTCCGTCTGAAATGGCGCTGTGGCACGGTGAACCAATTGTCGGAGGTTGAGGTCTTCCTCGGTGCGAAGAGAAGGGCTGGGAATGCTGAAGTTCGTGAAATACATGAAGAGCATTAAAACAAAAATTGCGCCAATGGGCTTGAGCACGACTTTGCGCCGAGGTGACAAAATCGACCAGGCGAGAATACCGACGAAAAGCGCAACCCATTCAGTTCTAACCTGCATTCCGATCAAAACGAAACCATTCAGCAGCAGGAGGTACCAGCTCCGCTTCAGATCCTTTTCAAAACCCAATAATCCCAAGATCGCTAAAAAGGAGAAGTACGGTTGAGCAAAGATTTGGACTGGCGCAACGGAGTCACTCACACCCGGAATTGTCCATGCCACCCGGTTCAGCGCCAAGACAAAAAGAACACCATAGATGCCGTTGATCCACGCAAAGACGCGAATATTCCGGGCGAGTCTGTCGGGGGCAACCAAGCCAGCCCACAAACCGAGAAGCAGATAGAGTGGATAGTAGTTAAACGCCAAATCACGGAGAGCTGTCAGTGGGGGATGGCCGGCATTGATTCCTCTAACCACCTCAAATACGCCGTAGAGAAAAAGGATTGCATAAGCGCGAATCGCAGGTTTGAGGACATGGAGTTTAGTTGCCAAAGCGATCCAGCTTTTCCCGTTAATTTCAGGCCCCCAAACTACAAGCAGGACGAGAACGGCCTCACCGATAAAGGCGTTTAGTTGTGGAATTCCTAAATAAGCAAACGTTCGATTGAAGCAGAGATATCCCAGAAGAAGAAAAGTCGCGATTCTCAGCCAACGCGATGTTCTCATCAGAATCTCGAATCCTTGGGGTACTGCGTGTTCATTTCGCGGAAGTGGCCTCTCAGCTAATTTGAGGACCGACTACCCGTTCTTCTCTGTCTGGAAATGGACCTGCTTCTAAGCTCTCCGAGTCACCAATCCCAGGGGATGCTGCACGGCGATAGAAAAAGTACATCAGGCCAGCAGCCATCGAAGCCGACGCAAACATCCCCTCTGCGGCACCCTCAACTCCCCTGAAGGCCACCAGGGGAAGGCCCACTAGCAGCGCGACTATGGTCGAGCCGACGTACGCCCATAGGTTCCTATCCGGCCGTTCCAGGGCCATCAGTCCGACTGTGAGCACCGAGCTGAAGCACGTAGCCAGTAGGAACAGGAGTAAGAATAAGATCGCGCCGCCATTCTCATTTTGATATCTCCCGCCGTAAAGGAGTTGAAGCACCTGGAAGCGATAAGTCCATAGCCCGATACAAAACAAACCAGTTCCTATCAAAGTAACGAACAGGAAAGCAGTCATCGAGTCTTTCATCTTCTTCAGACCTCCGCTCCGGCGACTCCGAACCAGACTGGGAAGTAGAAGGACGACCAGCGCAATCAGGATATGCACCACGGGGTTGATCAAATTCATTAGGGCGCGAAGTGTGGCAGTCCCTGCCAAGCCAGACCACGCCGGAAGCACGAGGTAATAAATGTTCAGAGGAATATAGGAGACCAGAGCAGCGGCAATGGACCAGCGCCCATAACGCCAATGGTCCAAAGAGACCTCGGAGGATTTCACCACCCCAGCCCCGGAATTCCAACGAGGCCGGAGGAAAAGCAGCAAGAACAGGCTGGTAATAATCGCGCTGGCGGTCATCATCAAGAGGGCGGTCACCGCGGAAACCCGATGAACTGCCCGGGTTGCAAAGAGCAGCCCGACGACCAGGGTCAGGTAAAGAACTCCTCCCGAAATTGCACCGCCCAAGCGCGATTCAACGTAAAAGGCCCGGCGCAGCAACCACATGAGCAGGAGGAATGGGACGGCAAGAGCTAAGGCGAGAAAGGCGGGCCCGACGGAGCCGTACTTCCAATGAGCCGCCAACCCGCCAGCAAACGCTAGGAGCAGGCTCAACGGAAGCATCAGGAGAAAGTGTCCTCGGATCAGGATGCCAAGATACTCATCCATGGCCCGGCTGTATTTTCCTGGACCGAAGACAAGCATCGGTTCAACAAATGCAGCGCTATGAAACGCAACAAACAGCAAGAATACAGAATAGGCAAGAGCGAATGTGCCGTACTCGGTGACCGTCAGCCAACGTGCAAGGAGCACGTTCAGTACAAAACTCGAGCCCGCAAAAAGCCCTTGATCAGTAATTGCCAGAACACCTTTTGCGGCCCAGAGCCCAAGCTTGGGATGCAGGAGTGTTCCCCATAAGGTGCGGATTCTGCTGGTTCTGCCCTCATCATGCACCGACTCCGGGTCTCGATCGGCGGGACGGAGAACTGGTGCGGGCACAACACTCATTGGTCCCCTCGCATCGCTCTGCCTTTCCCTGTCCTTGGACGAGTGGATTGCGATCCAAACACTTTCACGGTGGCGGTCACCGAGGAATTGGAATGGGCGCTCGTAGATTCTGAATTTAAGTGCATGACTGCCTCACGGATCGATTGGCAGCAAACTATCTACCTTCCGCGTAGAAAACAGCTGGAATGGTCTTAAAGATAATGCGCAGATCAAGCCAGAGATTCCAATTGTCAATGTACTCCAGATCCAAAGCCATATTCGTTTCGAAGGAGGGATCGCGCCGGGCAGTGACTTGCCAGAGGCCGGTCAGACCCGGTTTCACATCCAGGCGCCTGAGATGCTCGATGGTGTAGCGCTCATAATCGTCGACCGGATGTGGCCGGGGCCCCACGAGGCTCATATCGCCTTTAAGAACATTCAAGAGTTGTGGCAATTCGTCAATACTGAATTTGCGAAGCCAACGACCGCACCGAGTAACTCGGGGGTCTTCCTCCATCTTAAAGAACGGCCCCTGCCGCTCATTCACTCGCCGAAGGTTTTGCTTCTGGGCATCTGCCGCAGCGATCATCGTTCGCAATTTGTAGCACGTGAATTTTTTCCCCTTCTTGCCCACGCGCTGTGCTCGGTAGATCGCTGGTCCCTCGGAATCCATCCGTATCCATATCGCGGCCGCGATGAGTAATGGTGCCGAAACCAGCAGCCCCAGGGACGATGCCAATACGTCCATGGCGCGCTTGGCGGCGAGTCCCGTCGCCGGTATCGGTTCTCCGTGCAATTCCAGAATTGGAAATCCACCAATAGCGTGGAGCGGCGCGCGCCAGGCTAGTCCGTCATATAAATCGGGCAAGACATGCAGATTCAATCGCAGATCGCGGGCCTCCAGAAACAGGCGCTTGATCAATTCCCCTTCTGACGAGAGGGTGACAAACACTTCATCAACAAATTGCTCCAGCGCAACTCTCCGCAATTCCCCGACACTGCCTAGCACGCGCTTGTCGCCATTCGGATGGGGATCCAGAAAACCGCACACGTCGTACCCCAAGTGCCGATGCTGCTCGAGCCAGCTTGCGAAGGCTTTCCCCGTCTTTCCTGCCCCAATGATCAGTACGCGTGATTGCCCTATTCCGCGCGCGGCGCGGCGCAAGACCAACCGTCGTTTCCCGTAGCGCCATCCAGAGAGCGCCACAATGTTGGCTACGCCCGCAATCATCACGACGAGTCTCGAAATCTCCTGATTACCCGAAGTGAAAATAAACAGCACCAACAGAGCCGTGGCAATGACCACTGCCTTTGCGACCTTTTTCGATTCCACGAAGGCCGTCAACTCGCGTGGTGTGCGGTACAGGCTCTGGCTCATGCACCCCAGCACAATCAGCGAACAGTACAAAAACAAAAAGCTTGGATAGGCCTGCAGCGAGAAGTGGCCGAACACCTGCTTCGGAATCATGACTGCGCCCCAAATATTCGAGAATCCAAATCGCAGTCCGTAGACGACCGCCGCGATGGAGCACACCAGCAGCACGTCGATGATCACGTATGTGATCTGGCGAGCTAGGCCCCCTTGGGCACGCCACTTCCGGGCATAGAACAAGGTCTGGGCGTGCTCTTCTGTCCAACTTCGGGCATGGAGCTCGCGAGGCGGTGCCCAGCCCGTTGACGAATTGTTAGGACTCCGGCGTGTAGCAGCCCCATTCATTTTGACAACATCTCCTTTAGCAAAAAGCCCTCAATCTAGGGATTGCGCGCGACGGTGTTCTCACTGTTCGGCACTGCAACCGTAAGCTTCCAAGCAAATGAATCCTCGACTGTAGTCTGTCGATATCTTGCCCTTTTCCAGACATACTGCATTCGGTTCCGCAAACGGCCCGAGACACCAAGCTTGGTCTCCTTTCCATCCTAGCAGGCTATCGATCACGAAGTCTCCTTACGGTGTCGCATCCATATACTGAAATTCTGCTTCTCCTCGTACCGGAAATCAATCATCGCCCTTTCCCGCGGCATTTGAGAGCCCATGACTCTTGGCATTCTCGGTAGACTCTTTTGACGAATTCATTTCATCTTGGGAAGTGACATCCGTTACGCTTTCAGGTTGCTTTCGTAGGATTCTCCGAAACAGCGCGGCCCCAGCAGGAATGATCTGCAGCGCCCCGGAATGGACCGTTGAAGTTACTTCTAGAGCGAATTGTTTCCGGGGGTCCTGCGAATCCGTTTCCTCCCAACGTCGACTTGCAAAAAGCCAAAAACAACCGGCCAGAAACGCTGCCGCCGTGCCGAGCACGGTCAAGAGGGCCCTTGGCGGAAATGATTTCTTTGTGGGCACGATCGCAGGGTCAAGGACTTTCACACTGGGGATTTCCTTGGCTTCCTGAACTTTTGCCAATTCATACTGTTGGGTTAGAAGTTCAAAAACAGTCTCTTGAATTTTTGTTTGTCGATAGAGATCGGCGTAGGTAACCCCCAAGAGAGGCAACTTGCGGATCGATGGATAGATCGAGTAGTTATCCTTGGACAGCGGGTCACCCGAGAGACTCGTATCGCCACCGAGTTTTTCCAATTGTGCGTGAAGCTCGTCAACTCTGGCACGCAGTGCGCGCACGCGGGCATTGTGGTCGGTGTAGATTGCCTCGAGACCGTGCAGCTCAGACTCCACAACAATCAACTCTCCCTGTAGCCTTGCAGCGGCCTCAACCATCGCCTTGCCTTGGGCTGGGATGTCAATCGCCGTATTCTTGCTGGCAAATTCGCTGAATTTGCCGGCTGCACTATCCAGTTCCTGTTTCACAGCCTGCAGCCGTCCCTCGAGAAAAATCCGCTCACGACGCGCCGAAGAAGTGCTGACAGAAGCCACGAGCCGGTCCAGCTCTTGTACGTACGCGCTCGACATGGCAGCAGCCCGTTTCGGATCATGGTCTGTCACTGAGATGGTGATGATCCCACTCTTACGTTCTTCGGAAACTTCTGTATGCTTGGCTAGATCGATTCGAGCGTCCTCTATCTTCGAGTCACGGTAAAGGCGGCGCAGGTCGAATTGTTGAATTAAGCGATCCTGAACGGTACGACTAGCGAGGATTCCCACAAACAGGGAGCCTGAATTCTTGGCCCCGAGCAGATCTCCCGCCAAGCCTCCTAAAGCACCAGCTCCCGCGCGACCCGCGATTGCCGAGAGCAGCGCCGCCCCGGTTCCCGACTGGTTGTCGGGCGGCATGAGCCGCGTTATTGCCTCGTATCTCGATGGAGTCAAGATTGCGAGGAGTGCGCTGATAAGGAAACCCCAAGCGACGAAACGGGACAAGAGCCTGCGGTTATCCCAGAGAAGGCGCCATTGTTTGATCTGCCGTTCTCGGGTTTCACGCGGGTCCGGGGTGGGCTCCGCACCGCCGTATGGCTCCTGCAAAACGCCCATGGGGGTGAAATATTTGTCCTGACTCACGGACGCCCCTCTCCATCTTCAACACCAACGGATTCTCCGGCCCGTGTGGCCTGGAGATCCGCACTTCGATAGAACGATTTACCCGGTTCAAATCGCAGCATAACCGAGGTTGTCACGTTCTGCGATGGCCCCGGCTGAATAGAGGGAATTAGCCAGCGCTCGTACTGAACGGAAACCGAAAGATCGAGAGTTTTCCGAAGCGCGTAATTTCCCTCTGCGCCGACATCCGTAAGTGAGCCACCGCCCGGAAGGAACTGATTACTCATTTTCTGATGCCGAAAATTGAATTGGATCCGGTTCTTGGGAGTAAACCAGTAATTCGTCCAAGCTTGCGCACCCTGCCCATCACGACCGATCCAGCTTCCGAGGAGATTGCCTTCGTTGGTATAGCCATTGACGTATCGACCGTTCCAATAGAAAAAGCCGTGTCCGATCGCGCCGCCGGCGGGAACGTCGCTATATACGCCCTCGATGCGAAGATCGAGCTTAGAAGCCTTGGGGAAATGAGAGATATAGAGCCCTCCCGTCCAAGCGGATCGATCCCAATAAGCCACTGGGCTGAACTGATCGTCCGAAAACCCATCGGCATAAAAGGTGGCCCAATTGCGCAGTAGCGGCAGTCGATAGCTGAGATCAAAGCCACTGCGCCTGTCCCCCGGATCTTGGGGGGTGCCTGGATATCCGTTGCCAGTGCCTAAGAAACTTTTCAGATACGTATGCGTATTGAAAGGCACGCCTTGTCCTGCAAATAAGGTTGTAAGTGAAAAACCGAACTCGACGTTTGATGTGGGTTTGAAGCTGAATCTTTCACCGGAGATCATGGGCTGCGGTGATATGGGAGACGCCCAACTTCCGACCGTTCCCGTGGGGTATTGATACAGAAAGTAGTGCCCGGAAAGTTCCCCGAGAAATAATTCGACGCGCCAGCGGCCAAGCACCCCGAGAAAACTGGGTAGCTTGAACGGAGAAACGCGGTTGATTCGGAACATAGTGATTGGCTGGCCGTTATTGCTAAACATCATGGGCCCGCCAACTCCGGGTCCCCACCACAAACTCTGCTTGCCAAAGGTGATTTGCCAGTTATCCAAAGTCATGCCGGCATAGGTATCGAGTAGCTGAACTTGATCAATTTGGCTGATGGGTGTCGCCGGCGGCACCGGCACATTTTGTGTTTGTGAGATCACTTGTCGAGCGGAGGCAGTCAACGGCGGAGCGTCGGGAGCATGCTGGTATTCCGCGTCCACGTACACCGTAAAAAAAGAGTCGGTTGCCCAGGCCGAGAATCCAGTCACATTATTGAAGCCTTCCTCGTAGGGACGACCAAAGTCGTTGATCACCGTCTGGCCAAAATCGTAGTGATACCCCTGAGAAAGCGGTTCGCCAGATATTCCTTCTACCCGCGTATAGGCAGACTCCATCCTGGCTCGCGTATTGTCTCCGCTTCCCTCGATCCTTTTCTCGTCACTAAATTCCTGCACCAGAGAATTATAGATCCTTGCGGCTTGCGAGGAGCTCACATCGACATCTTCGAGCTGTTCGCCCGCTTCGTTGACAAGCCTTGCACACTCAAACCGGGTCCAGGGGCGCATGTCGACAATCGCGGATCGGATAAACCCTTGCGCAATCAGCCGATCCATCGCGGGATAAACCCAACTATCCAGCGGGACATAGGGCGAGCCAAGGTTGCCGGTTCCATGGGATTTTTCCATTGTTTCTCGAATCTTGTCGCCCCAACTTGGCCAAATTTCCCCTGGCAGTTCGGGGTCGTGGTGACGCGAGTACACCGTATATCCGGAAAGCTCCCCGATCATGGCTCCCGCAAGCACGTCGGAAGGAAAATGCTTGTGCGCTCCGATGCGAGCATAGCTGACCAAGCCCGCTGCGCCATAAGCCAGAATTTTCGTGAGCGTGCCGGGATACTCGTGAGCAACCACACTGGCAATCGACCATGCGATGGTAGAGTGCTCCGAAGGAAACGAAGTACCCCCGCCCTGGAAGAAGTCTCCGTTTCCGTTGTCCTGGTAAGGGCGATCTCGCCGCAAGGTATACTTAAAAGCTTCCGTCATGACTAGGCTGTCGATCGCCGCTTCGCCAGCCAGAAACCCCGTCTCACGCCAGTGTGAGTTGTGGTTGTGGTAGCTCAGCAACCACATGGCCCCGGCCCCTCCCACCATACCGAACACCAAGTAGTTCGAGAGACTGTTGTAGTGGGACTGAGTCGTTGGATTTTGGGAGACACTATGCCGACTGAAATCCGTGTCGGTTACTAACATTCCGGCCATCAGACCACTCATCGGCACGATCCACGGCAAGTCCGAAAATCGCAGATTCTTTGGGCTGGTCCACAAGGCTACCTGATCCCCTGCAAAATCCTTAACGAGCTTGGCAGGCAAACCTCCCTTCGCCGCCGGAACGCTATTTGCACTCGTGCTAACGGGCTGCTGCTTCGGAGGCTGTCCCGAGCTCGAATCAGTCGTTTCTTGATTCTTGTCCTTACTCCCTTCCGTCTGCGCAAGCGCCGGCACGGTCATGATTAGCCCCATGGCCACCGTCCCGATGCCCATCCATATTTGTAACTTCCTTGTCATGGATGAATGTATGCGATGGCTATCGCTACGCTCGATGCGACGCTCGCGATCTGCAACAACTGCGTATAGTCCTTCCTGACGAGGTTTGGCGCCTTCTCGGGCACGACGACTGTATCTCCCGGCTGCAAAGCCGCGCTAAGTGGATCTCCCGAGAACCAACTCTTTTTGTTCCCTTCCCCGCCAAGAACCGAACCGTCCGCCCTAACAACGAATATGCCCTTGCTGTCCGCCAGCGGGGTGAATCCTCCAGCTTGGCTCAAATACCACCGGGCGCTAGTTCCAGAACGGAAACTCACGGCCGTGGGGTTATACACTTGGCCGTTCACCATCACATAACCTACCCTCTTCGGTATCACCAGCTCGTCCCCGTCGCGCATCGCTATATCCGCCCCTGTGTTTTTCCACTTGTCAACGGGACCCTGTATGTGAATCACAACTCGGCCGACCGGAGGCGCCAGCCGCAATTGGGCAAGTGTCGATTCGCTTTGCGCCAGTGCTGTCAACTTGGCATTCTTCTGATTTTCATCCCCGTCTGGCATGGTTCTAAGTCCAGCCTGCATGCTCTGGACACGCCGCACCAGTTCTGCGTGCGCTATCTCTTGTTCTTCCCGAACTTCGCGTCGCGTCAGCAGTGCTCCGTAGGGAAATGCCTGTGGCGTATATCCGCCAGCGCGTGCCAGCAGCGAGCTCAATTTCTCTCCAGGCTCAATTCCGAATGTGCCCGGATGTTCCACCTCGCCCTTCACTGTTACCACTGCGCCGATGTCTTTCCATCCGGGCACCTGGCGGATGGTCAGTACATCTCCTCTATTGAGCGGAACGTCCTCGCTGGCGTTTCCATTCGAAAGTGATGCCAACGAGACTTCCATGATTTGCCCCGGTTTGCCGTTCATGGCATATCGGGTCAGGTCCGCGTGCGTCGTGTCAGCGCTTCGCTTCAGTCCTCCGGCCGCGCGTATCAGATCTTCGACACGCATATTGCTCGTCCACGGATATCGTCCGGGCTTCACCACTTCGCCGGTCACGTCCACTGTAGCCCGTTCGACAGAGTCGGTATTGCGATGAATCAGCAGGCGGTCCCGCGGTCGCAGCAGAATATCGTCGAGGGGGCTTCCGGCCAGGGCGCTCTTGAGATTGACACTCATAATCTTCGATGTGCCATCTGCCTCGATCCGAAACAATTGAGCATCTGCCAAGTCCGCCTCCGGCGTCAGCCCGCCCGCCAGATACACTGCGTCCCGCAGGTGCGCTTGGCCGGAGGTGGTGTATTTTCCGGGCGCGCGCACTTCGCCGCCGACCCAAACTGTGGGTGCAGGTTCGAAGTCAAACCGGCTGAATACCCGGACGGTATCGAGCGGCTCGAGTTTCGGAGCCGCTTCGGGGTTGGCCAGTGCCGCTGCCAGATCAAAACTCTCCACACTCGGATGAAAGTCAGGCGCATTCAGCCGTACAATCTCCCCGTAATGTGGCGCTGGTTCGGGAAGCAGGTCCTTATACGAGCCAATAATATCCGTAACCTTCATTCCTTCCCGGTAGGAGTAACGCCCTGGCCTAAGTACGTGTCCCTGCAGATAGATCGCATCCTGGTTGTACGGAGCGATCGGAAAAATATGGATCTCATCTCCGTCCTGAACCTTGAACGCGGACAGCTTTGCCCCATCGGTATCTTCGGCGGACAAGTCGAGACTCAGCATCGTTCGCTTTTCATGTGCATCGAGCCGCTGCACTTCGACATGCTTTAAGGTCGCGGCAGGCAAAATTCCTCCCGCCAAACTCAAAACGTCCGCGAGTGTTTTTTCATCTCGGAGTTCGTAGATCGCCGGCCGCCGCACCATTCCGGTTATTGTCACTTGCGGTCCGATGGGTGGCACCATAAGCGTATCGCCGTTTTCGAGTTTCTGTGCGTTGGGGGTCACCCCGTAAAGCAGCAGATCATAGCAATCCACTTCTTCCAGCAGCTCTTTGCCGCGATAGTGCTTTAACATGCGCAGCGACCCTCTGGGGGTCACTCCATCCGCTGCCACCACCGCGTTCAATGGGGTCGAGAGAGAACTGATGTCGTATGCGCCAGGCTCACTCACTTCACCGACCATATACACGCGCACGGTACGCATCCGTCCCACGGAAACGTCTGCCGATGTGTCTCGATATTGCGATGCCACCGCCTTCTGGACCAGTTCTTGCACCTCTCCAAGCGACTTCCCGTTGACTTGTACCGGTCCTGCGTCCGGCAAGGAAATCCGGCCCTGACGGTCCACGGCACGCACGAATCGAGTGGTCACACCTCCCCATAGGTCGATCGAAAGCGTATCCCCCGGTCCCACCACGTAATCTGGCCCCACGGGCACATCCAGAGGGATGGCTCGAGGATCTCGTATACCGTCCCGGAACACTTGCCCTCCGAAGCGTTCTGGCTTGCTGGTCCGCGAGGGAGCCTGTACGTAAAGGTCATACATGGAAGGCACATCGGCGTACGGGCTGGGCCGGTGCACGACGGTGTCAGGAGCGACATAGCGCTCCTTGGGGTAACGTGGCACGACGTTCCTCATCGGGCCGGGCTGCATCGTTTCGGGAAGAGCTCCGGCCATAGAATAATTCCCCGCTGCAGGGTTCCCGCCGAGCCCTCCCTGAAGCGCTCCGCCCTGAAGAGCTTCAAGTGAACCAACTTCGCTTCCAGGCATCTGCAGACCACCGCCGGACAAACCCATTCCAGAATTCCTCATGCTCATGTTCATCAGGCTTGAGCTGTCGGTGCTCGAACCTCCACCCGCAAAGCCCCCCATGTTGTCCGTGCCACCCAACTGATCCATGGGATTGGCCTGGGCCCGCATGATCGATGAGCCGGAAGTCGCCGGCACTCCCAGATCCGGAATCGATGGCAGAGGCAAGTTCTCCATCGGATTTATCATTTGGTTTGTGCCGGGTTGTAACGGGTTTTGCTGCCGTTGCATCATTTCCAGATCGCGGCAGTCAATGAGTTGGTTGTAGTTCTCGTCCTGGCTCTCCAACAAGCTACCGGGCCGGCAATTGATCCTCTTCTCGGCCGCTTCTCGTTCCGCCTTTCGCGCTTCTTTCTGCTCATCCAATGCCAAGGCGTCCTGCTGCGCTTCGATTTCCACCAGCTTTCGGGCCCGTTCCTTCAACACTAGGTCTTGTTCTTTGGCTTCGTCGGATAGCGGATTGAACTGCGGTTTGAAATAGCCGTAACGTTGCAACAATTGCGTTGCCAATGACCGAAACTTCACGTCATTTGTCAGCCGGTCGAAGATCGCCTGGTCGCTTAAATCCTGGTCGTTTACCACCTGGCCGTTATCACCCGCTTCTTTGGCCACCCAATGCTTCAGTTCCACCATCAGCCCTGGGTCTTGAATCAACACTTCCTTGACCTGCGCGGCCGATGCGGCCACATGCTCGTAATTCTCTATCACCAGGTCGGATTGCGCTGGCCTATGAGTCGGCGGAATGTCTGTTGTGGACCCAGTTCTCCTGGGGACTTGCGGCTGGTTCTGTGGCGGCAACTCTTGGGCTGCAATGCCTAAGCCAAAGCTTAAGAAAAGCGCCAGAAGAAACATCGACCCTCTGCGCAGGGGATATCCGTGCATTTTACTCATAACACGTCTCATATCTGGTCGGTCTCCCCTTGTGGCCCCCAAATTCTCTACAGATCAAGCTTCATTCCCCTTTGAGTGGATACTAGTATATAACTTACTGTGGTTAGTACAAAAATTTGTACCTTCAGCAATGACGGTAGTGCACGCCGGCATGCTGACGCAATCCTTTGCTGCCCACAGAGGAACAATCGTTGCTCTTGTCCAGAGCAATGGAAAGAGATTCAGATTGCGCCTTGTTGCTCCTCAAATTAGCACTCCCCTCGCAGACTTCTCCAGACACATGCCTAAACGGACGGTAGACATGGGACCCGGTGAGGACCTCACCCATCCAATGGTGTGACTAGTCCAACTTACTTGGACTTGCCGGCTCATCGCGTCAAATCTCCTTGGTGGCCCCACACGAGCTGGGAAAGCGTGGACCGATCGTCTACGTCGTCCGTTGTCCCTTAGGCGAGATTACGAAAAGCGAAACCCTTAAACTGGTTCCACAAACACACTTACACCCGTTTGCCCCTTAACGGCAATACCAAGATGTCCCCCCGACGAAACGATGGTTATGGTACCACATAAGGATTCTCCCAGTCTTAGACGGCATGGGATGTGGGCGGGATGTCCCGACCCGCGTCTATATCCTTAACAACCCGAGGGAGTTTGTGACCTTGCTAGGCAGTCTGGGATGTGGAGGTTACTGTTTTCCAGAGCCCCCTTGCATCTGCACTAGTCCTGGGGTTTTTCGGTTGCATTCACTTTCGGCTGCCGCCCTAGTGCCGTAAAAATCGCGGATGCACTCGACCACATACTCTGCCTGATCGTCATTCAACTCCGGATAAACGGGAAGTGCCAGGGTTTCCTTTGCTGCTCGTTCGCTTTCAGGGAAGGCGCCTTCCCCAAACCCCAGGTAGGAAAAGCACTCCTGCAAGTGCATTGGTATCGGGTAATAGACTTCCGTGCCCACTCCTTTTTCCTTTAGAGTCGACTGCAGTTCATCCCGTTCGGCAACCCGAATCACGTATTGATTGAAAATATGTCGATCCGTTGCCACCTTCGGGACAACGACGTTTGGCCCTTCGCCACTCGTCTTTGTCAGTCCGGATTCTGCAAATAACCGGTCGTATCTCGCCGCATTATGCTGCCGCGACGCCGTCCACTTGTCCAAATGCCGCAGTTTTGCCGTGACAACCGCCGCCTGCAGCTCATCCAGACGGAAATTACCCCCAATCACCTTGTGGTGGTATTTGGGCTTCGATCCGTGTCCCCGAAGGATCTTCAACTTTTCCGCCCGTTGCGCGTCGTTTGTCACGATCATCCCCCCGTCCCCGGCGGCGCCCAGATTCTTCGAGGGGAAAAACGAGAAACATCCGTAATGGCCGATGGAACCCGCTCGCCGCCCTTGATGTTCCGCACCGATTGCTTGAGCCGCATCTTCGATGACCACCAAGCCATGCTTCTCGGCCACGCGCAGGATGCCTTCCATATCGGCCATCTGTCCGTACAAGTGAACCGGCATGATTGCGCGCGTGCGTTTCGTTATCCGGGACTCAATGTGCGCCGTGTCGATGTTATACGTCGCAGGATCGATGTCCACAAATACCGGAGTCGCTCCTACCCGGGCAATGGCCCCGGCTGTTGCAAAAAATGTGTACGGCGCAGTAATAACCTCACCGCCCGAGCCTATATTTTCCGCCATCAGACAAACCAGCAATGCGTCGCTCCCCGACGACACACCGACCGCATGAGTGCATCCGCTATAGTTCGCAATGGCCGTCTCGCACTCCTCCACTCTTGGCCCCAAAATAAACCGGTTGGATTGCAGAACCTGCCCCACTGCCGCGTCTATCTCAGTTTTGATCGATTGGTACTGCGCGTTAAGGTCGAGCAAGGGGACTTTCATGCAGGATTTGCCTCTCTCTTGCCGGTAGAATTTTGTCGCCTAGTTCCGCCAAAGCCGGACGTCTTTCTCTGACCTTAGCTAATGGTGACCGCCTCGGATTCTTTATTTGAATCGGTTGCTGAAATCCTGGCAGCGCTTCATTGCTTCAGGGGCAAGAGATCCTGGCACGTCCGCAGAATGACTCCTCCGCGCTTATCTGGCACCTGAGTTCGCACACTTCTTAGCATACTTCCTCACACGCTTCGTGACCACCCGCCTGCCCGTGCACGAGCACCTGCTTCGACTCGGAACCTACTTTCTCCCCGCCGTTTCATTCCAGAGGAACGCCAACTCGTCGGCCGTATCATTCACCTGCTGCTGGATCGACACGCCCGAACTGTGTCCTGCTTGTGTCTCGTAATGAAGGAGGATGGGACGGCCGTCGTCATTTGAAGCTTGCATCAGCGCTGTCATTTTACGCGCGTGCAACGGATCGACGCGGGTATCCGAGTCTCCAGTGTTGAACATGATCGCCGGATATTTTGTCCCCGGTTTGACGTTGTGGTACGGCGAATATTTTATGAGATAGCCGAACTGGTCCGCATTCTCGGACGAGCCGTACTCGGTGGTCCACCAACTTCCGATCAGGAAGCTTTGATAACGAAGCATGTCCAGCAAAGGGTAGCCGCACCAAATCGCTCCAAACAAATCAGGCCGTTGGGTCATCGCCGCACCCATCAGCAATCCGCCATTGGAACGTCCACGAAGGGCAAAGAGCGAAGTGCTGGTGTATTTGTTGGCGATGACATACTCCGCGGCAGCAAACAAATCGTCAAAGACGTTTTGTTTTTTCTCGAACATGCCCGCTTTGTGCCACGCTTCGCCATATTCGCCCCCTCCCCGGAGATTCGGCTGCGCGTAATAGCCCCCTTGCTCCATCCACCACGCATATTCGGGATTCCAATGGGGAGTCAGGCTGATGTTAAAGCCGCCGTAGGCGAACATCAGCAGCGGCGCAGTTCCGTCTTGCTTCACCCCTTTTTTCGACGAAAGGAACATCGGCACTTTTGTGCCATCCTTCGAAGTGACGAAAACCTGTTTCACCTCATACTCATCCGGCGAGAAAGGCACTTTAGGCTTGGCGAATATTTCTGTGGCTCCGGTCTCGACATCGTAGTGATAGATGGTCGGTGGAATATTGAAGGATTCGAAAGTGTAAAATCCGTGGTGCGAGGAGTTCCGTCCGTACATCGTCGAGCCGCTTCCCAATGCGGGATAGCTCAAATGACCCAGTAACTTCCCATCGAGAGAGTAGATCCGCGTCTGCGTCACCACATCGTGCAATCCAGTCACGAAAAGCTTTCCTCCGACTATGCTTATCTCAGAGATGGCGTCCTTGCTCTCTGGAACCACGGTCTCCCAGTTCTCCGGAGACGGTTTCTTCATGTTCAGCTTGATGACTCGATAGTTGTCTGCCTTGTAGTCGGTCTTCACATAGAGATCGTCATCGTAATTCTCCGGCGCGAACCTGTTATCGATCCCATGAATCATCTCTTGAATGGGAGCGTCAGGCGTTCGCAAGTCCTTTGCGTATATGTCCATGCGTTTGGCCGGCACACCGTGCCCGACAAGGATGAGAAGATACCTCTCGTTTTCGGTGACTTGGCCGCCGATCCAATCCATTGGACCCAATATCTCGTCCTTGAACTTCTTGCCGAACACAAGTGGATCGCTTTCGATGGGCGTGCCGAAGCGGTGGTAGTAAAGCATCGTGCCGCTTGGTTCGAGCTTCGCGTAATACAAGCCTTTCTTATCCGGCGCTAAACTTACGTTGTAGCGAGCCTTCGGCAGCACTTCGGGCAGTCGCTGATGCTGGCTCACCTCCAAAAAGTGGACGCTTTCTTCATCGGCCCCACCCTCGCGAATCCCATACGCAAGCAACTGCCCGTCCTTCGAAACATCGTCGATTGTCACCGAGGTATTTTGGTCGGCGCTCAGTTTGCTCGCATCGACGAGGCGCTCATCGTTGCCGTGGAGCCCCATGCGCATATAGATCGATGCTTGGTTTTCTTCCGCCAGCCGCTTGGTGAAAAAGAACCTTCCCTCGCGTTCCAGGGGCACTGTGTAGCTGTCGAGTCGTTCCAGTTCCCCCAGGCGGTTCACGATCTGAGGGCGCAGTTTTACCTGTGACAGATAGTTTTCCGTGTAACGCATTTGCGCCTCAATCCAGGCGCGCGTTGCCGGATTTTTGCCGTCTTCCAACCAACGATAGGGGTCTGTAATCGTCACCCCGTACAAAGTCTCAGTCACTGGCTTAGCCGCGGTGGGTGGCGGAGGGGGTAGAAGGATGCCACCTCCTCCGTGGATTTCCGCGAGCTTCTCAGCCGCAAGCCCAGTTCCACAGAGAAGAAGTACCGTCCCGAGAGAGATGTTCAGTAGTTTCATGCCGGACTTTGTAACATCGCTACAGAACCCATGGCAACAAGCTTTTCGGTCTCGACTTCGGGGCTTCCTACTACGTTGCCTTGTGCCGTATTGCTTATTCCAGCGCTCTGGCGTAGCGATTCTTTGACACCACCTGCAATTCCCCATATCCTCGTCTAGCTCAGGGTTGGTATTTGCTCGTCATGATTGGCCAAACTATTTCTCACTACCAGATCCTCCACAAACTCGGAGGCGGTGGGATGGGTGTGGTCTATTCCGCGCGAGACACGGTTCTCGACCGCTCCGTCGCCCTCAAATTTCTCTCCGCCGAGGCTCTCCAGGACAAGCTCTCCCTCGATCGCTTTCTGCGCGAAGCCCGCGCAGCCGCTGCCCTCAACCATCCCAACATCTGCACCGTCCACGAAATCGGCGAAAATTCTGACGGCCATCCCTTCATCGTGATGGAATTCCTCGAAGGCGAAACCCTCAAACATTTGATTTCCGGAAAAGCCCTGCGCACCGACCGCCTTCTGGACATCGCTCTGCAAGTCGCCGATGCGCTGGACCACGCCCATGCTCGCGGCATCACCCACCGCGATGTCAAGCCCGCAAACATCTTTGTCACCCAGGCGGGCCAGGCCAAGGTTCTCGATTTTGGCCTCGCCAAACTTTCCGCCATACTCGCGGTCTCTCCGGAGACGGAACCCTCCAGTTCCACCCATAAGCGCACCCCCGTTCACGAAGAGACGCTCACCACTCCCGGCACTTCCATGGGCACCGTCGCCTATATGTCCCCGGAACAGGCCCGTGGCGACTCTCTTGATCCCCGCTCCGATCTGTTTTCCTTTGGCTCTGTCCTTTATGAAATGGCCACCGGCGCGCAACCCTTTCGTGGGCAAACCTCGGCAGTCATCTTCGATGCCATTTTTAACAGCAATCCAGAGCCTGCCAGATCGCTGAATCTGGAGCTTCCGGAATCGCTCGACGCCATCATTTTCAAAGCCCTGGAAAAAGACCGCGATCTGCGCTATCAATCCGCCGCTGAACTTCGTGCCGATCTTAAGCGCCTCAAACGCGATCTGGATTCCGGCAAGCGCAATCTCTCCGGGCGCACGGCCTCCTACGTTCCTCCTTCCCCTGCTCCCGCGGATCGCGCGCGGAATTCCGTAGCTGTCCTCTATTTTGAAAATCTCAGCAGCGCCAAGGAAGACGAATATCTTCGCGATGGCATGACCGAAGACATCATCACCGAGCTTGCCAATATCAAAAACCTTAAAGTATTTCCCCGCCCCGCTTTGCTGCCGTATCGCGACAAGCCCGTCACCGCTCCTCAGGTTGGCCGCGAACTGAACGCTTCCTACGTCCTTGGCGGCAGCCTCCGTCGTTCCGGCAATCGTCTGCGCATCACCGCACAGCTCGTCGAAACCCACACTGGCCACGCTCTTTGGGCTCAGCGTTTTGACCGTGAAATGGACGACGTCTTTGAAGTACAGGATGAAATCGCGCGCAGCATCGCGCAAGCCTTCCGCATCAACCTTTCGCCTCAAGAAGAAGAGAAGATTGCTTCCAGGCCAACGCAAAATTCTGTTGCATATGACTATTACCTGCGTGGCCGCAGCTACGCACGCCGCGAAAGCCTCGAGTTCGCTCTGCAGATGTACGAACAAGCCGTCAAGCTCGACCCCAATTTCGCCCTCGCTCACGCCGGCATCGCTTACATTTGCGGAATCATTCACGAAATCCGCGAACATAATCCCAAATGGGTAGAGCGCGGCGAGGCGGCATGCAACAACGCTCTTCAACTCGATCCCAATCTTGCCGAAGCATTGGTGGCCCGTGCGCGCATCTTGTATTCCCAGCGCAAGCACGACGACGCCATTGAACTCGCCCAGCGTGCCATCACTCTCAAGCCCGACTGCGAAGGTGTTTACAACGTTCTTGGCCGTGCCTACTTCGCCTCGGGCCGGTTCCAGGAATCTGCCGGTATCGCCGAGAAAGCAATCGAAGCCAATGGTGATGACTACAACGTGTTCATCCCCATTGTGAACGCCCTCGAGCGCCTTGGCCGTTCCCAGGAGCTCAAGCGTTTTCGTGAAATGGAGATGCGTACTCTCGAACGCCAACTCGAACTCGTTCCTGAAGATGTTCGCGCCCGAAGCCTGCTTGCCGCCGATTATGCCAACATGGGCCGTTCCGATGATGCCGTCCGCCACCTGGAGATGACCGTTGCTCTGCGGCCGAATGATTCCAACGTTCTCTACAATGCCGCTTGCACCTATGCGGTGCTTGGCAAGAAAGTCGAAGCTCTAGATACCCTGCGCCGCTCCCTCGCCGCCGGCTACGCCAACGCCGATTGGCCCCGTCAGGATCCCGACCTCAGCTCCCTCCATGCCGATCCTGAGTTCCTCAAGCTATTCCCGCCCAAGTAAGCATTGAAATGCACCGGTGTGTTTACGCGGCCGTGCTTTTTTCCGATCGCTGCTATGCTTCACAAACAACGGAACTTGCTACTCCTGTGACGCATGCCACTGTTCCCCCTCTCTCCCAAGCGCTATCCTTTTTGAGTGACGATTCCGACGCAACGGCTTCGTTGATTCGCTCCCCGAACCCTCGCCCTCGCCGACTTCGGTCACTGCTCTCCGATGAGCACGCTGGCCCAATCCGAAACGCTGGTCGCCACGGACTTCACCCGTCCCGGCGTCAACCCCTGGCTCATCGCCTTCACGGTCATGCTCGCTACCTTCATGGAGGTGTTGGATACCAGCATTGCCAACGTTGCTTTGCCCCACATTGCCGGTAGCCTTTCCGCCGGCGTTGACGAAAGCACCTGGGTGCTCACCTCCTATCTCGTTTCGAACGCCATCGTCCTACCGCTGACCGGCTGGTTCTCCAAACTTTTCGGCCGCAAAAGTTTTTACATGTCCTGCGTAATCATCTTCATCGTCAGCTCCTTTCTTTGCGGCGTTGCCACCAGCCTTCCAATGCTTGTTTTCTTCCGCGTCCTTCAAGGCGCCGGTGGCGGTGGCTTGCAGCCCGTCTCCCAAGCCATTCTGGTGGAAAGTTTTCCTCGCTCGAAGCAAGGCATGGCCATGGCCGTTTACGGCATGGGCGTTGTGGTTGCTCCCATCATTGGCCCCACCCTAGGGGGCTGGCTCACGGATAATTATTCCTGGCGCTGGATTTTCTTCATCAATATCCCCGTTGGTCTGCTCTCTATTTTTCTAACCTCCACGCTCATCCATGATCCGAAGCACGTCGCCCGCAACGAAAATGGCAACCGCGTGCGCATCGACTACATCGGCCTTGGATTGCTCAGCGTGGGCCTGGGTTTTCTTCAGGTTGTCCTCGATAAGGGCCAGCGCGATGATTGGTTCGGTTCGCACTTTATTGTGTGGTGTACGGTAGCCTGCGCTGTCGGTCTGATTGGCGCCGTGATCTGGGAGCTCCATCAAAAGGATCCCGTCGTCGAACTCCACCTCTTCAAAGACCGGAACTATGCCACCGCCACCTTCCTCATGTTTCTATTGGGTGTGGTCTTGTATAGCTCCACCGTGCTCCTCCCCGTTCTGCTGCAGACCCTGGTGGGCTACACGGCGGAACTCAGTGGCCTGGTACTTTCCCCCGGCGCCATCGTTACCCTATTTTCTCTTCCCTTAGTGGGCTGGCTGCTGGCGCGCTACCACGCGCGCTGGCTGGTCATTTTTGGCCTGCTCATTCTCTCAGCGGGGATGTTCCAGCTCGCCTACCTCAATCTGACCACTAGTTTCCGGACCTATGTCTATGTCTGGATGATCTCCCGCGGCGGCCTCGGATTTCTTTTTGTCCCCATCAATGTGGTGGCGTTTTCCTTCGTGCCCAAGGAAAGGATGAACAGCGCCACGGGACTCATCAATCTGGCTCGAAACATCGGCGGCAGCGTGGGCATCTCCCTGGTTACTACACTTCAAGTTCGCCTCACGCAAAAGCACCAGAACGATCTCATCGGCAACTTGACACCCCTGAACCCGCGCTACCTTGCTGCGCTGCACGGCCTGGCCGCCGAACTTCAGGAAAAGGGTTCCAGTGCCGCGACCGCCATGCAGCAGTCTGGCGCGATCTTATATGGAGAAGTTCAGCGCCAGGCCGCTATGCTGGCCTTTATCGACGTGTTCTGGCTTCTTGGCGTCGTTTGCCTCGCCATGATCCCTCTCATGTTCCTCATCAAATCCTCCCCCCGCAACGACGGCGAAAGAATCCCCACCCATTGAACTAGCCAGTCGCCCGTAACCTTTTTAGAATCCGCACCTGCACAAGTTTCGTGTTTCACTTCTTTCCCATTTTGGACCTTTTCTCCTCCAACTCTGCTCGTCTCTCGTCCGACAGATAGCAGGGCGACGACAACGCGAAGATGCGCTTATTCCCCTGCGCTAACAGAGCCCACGCCAGCAACCGTCCTCGTTGGTTATGCAGAAAATATTCATACCAATGATCTTCGACCAGTTGCGGAATCACCACCACAATGCGCCGCTCGGGATACTTCTCCGAAAGCTGCAGCACATACCGAACAATCGGCACAATCACCATGCGGTACGGTGAGGGAAGAATGGTCAGCAAGGGTGGTTCGGCGCCTGCCTCCTTGAATGGTTTTTCGACGTATCGCTCCCAATCGTCCCGCAACAATTCCGAATGGCTCTCTGGCTCTACATGAATCGCAATAATTTCGTTGGAGATCCGGGAAGCGAACTCCAGCGCCTGTTTGGAAACGCGGCTCCAGCGATCCAGAGGCACCAGCGCAATGGGGGGCGTCTTGTGAATTGCCGGCTCCACACCGTCGGTGCACTTCGTGGCCACGGTCACATCGTGGTAGTGCCGCCGCACCTTGTGAAACAGAACGATCACCATGGGGATGAAGATGACCGTGATCCACGCGCCCTGCGTGAATTTCGCCACCAGCACCACCAGCACCGTAATCCCGGTGACAAATGCGCCCAGTCCGTTGATCAGCATGCTTCGGACCCACCGCGGTCCGCGCTTCTTGTACCAATGCACAACCATCCCCAATTGCGAGAGCGTGAATGCCAGGAACGCACCCACCGCGTAAAGCGGAATCAGCCGGTCGGTCACGCCGCCGAATAGAACCAGCAGAAAACAGGTCAGGGCAGCGAGGATCACGATCCCGTAGGTGTACACCAGGCGCCGCCCTCGATAGCCAAACACATGCGGCAAGTAGTTGTTCTGCGCAATCGCCCGGCATAGACGTGGAAAATCCGCAAAGGCGGTATTCGCCGATAGGGAGAGAACCACCAGGATTGAAGCGATGGTCACGTAGTAGAAAACGCCTTTCCCGAATACCGCCAGCAGCAACATCGAAAGAATGCTCTGGTAACCAGCCTGCCCCGGATCCGTCGCGGCGATGCCGTAGGCTTTTACCAGATACGAGATTCCCGCCAGCATGACTGCCAATAAGAAAATGATGATGGACAAAGTTCGTTGCGCATTCTTCACGCCCGGCTCGCGAAAAGCTCTCACTCCATTGCTGACTGCCTCAACGCCAGTCAACGCTGTGCAACCGCTCGCAAACACCTTCAGCAACAGCCAGAGCGTCACTGTCGCCGTCACCGGCCCCGCTGCCGGAAGCGCTGCAACCGGAGCCGGGTGCCCTCCGCTCATCACGACTCGGATGATCCCGCCGACAATCATGATCAGCAGCGTGACCACGAACAGATATGTCGGAATCATGAAGGCGATTCCGGCATCGCGCACTCCACGTAAGTTCAGAACTGTTATCAGCACCAGAATCCCAACGCACAAGATGACCGTGTGCGGCAGCAAGGAGGGAATCGCGGAGACCAGCGCCCCAACTCCCGCTGAGATGCCCACGGCCGCGGTCAGAATGTAATCGGTGAGTAGCGCCGCCGCAGCCAGCAGGCTCGGAAATGCGCCCAGGTTCGCACGCGCCACGGTATACGATCCCCCACCCGTGGGATACGCCGCAATCGTTTGCCGGTAAGAAAAGAAAACGATGACCAGCAGCGTGATGATCGCCAGGCTCACCGGCACGATATACTGCACCCCGAGAAGCCCCAACGGAATCAGGAGGCTTAAGGCAGCTTCTGGACCGTACGCAGCCGAACTAAGTGCATCTAGGCCAAAAATGGGAATGCCCTCGGAAACGCCAATTTGCTCGGCGCGTTCGTCACTGGTTTTGAGAGGTTTTCCAACGATCAAATCGATGAGGTTCATTCGCAGCCTGTTCTACAGGAATTATTCCGAGCGTTCTATTTGCAACGACTTGCGCACCAATGTCAACTCTCAATGAAAAGGTAGTAGGAAGGCAATCTCCCGGAAATGTTCCAGGTGGGCAGGGAATCGCCGTCCCGGCCGGAATCCGGGCAGCGGTCCCATAAACAATGCCCATAAACAATGCAAAGATTGCTCTGGACCAATGAAGCGATGCGCAGTTGCTCCCACGGGAATCGCTTCGTTTCGGCGACAGTGAGAATAATGGAGATGTGCGCGACGCGGAAAATCCGCTTCTAGCTGGCGGTGGCGCTGCGCTGATGCGACTTGAAGAACGCCAGAAGGTCGGCGTTGATCTGCTCTGCATTGGTCGCCGGCATCCCGTGAGGAAAGCCCGGATACACCTTGAGTGTGGAGTTCTTCACGATCTTCGCCGACATCAGACCGGATGCATCGATGGGCACAATCTGGTCATCGTCGCCGTGAAGGATGAGCGTGGGCACATCGATCTTCTTAAGGTCCTCGGTAAAGTCGGTCTCTGAGAAGGCCTTGATGCAGTCGTAGTGGGCCTTCATTCCTCCCATCATGCCTTGCAACCACCAGTGTTCTCGAATCCCTTCGGAAACCTTGGCACCGGGCCGGTTATATCCGTAGAACGGGAGGGTGATATCTTTGTAAAACTGCGGCCGATTCTTCACGAGTTCCGCGCGAAGACCGTCAAAGACAGAGAGAGGCAAGCCACCGGGATTTTTTTCGGTTTTCAGCATTAATGGGGGAACTGCACTAATCAGGACAGCCATGGCCACACGCTTGGAGCCATGCCGGCCGATGTATCGGGCGACTTCTCCACCACCCGTCGAATGACCTACATGGATTGCGTTCTGCAGGTCGAGTTTTTCAGTGAGCGCGGCGAGATCG
The DNA here is from genome assembly GCA_963709675.1 of Candidatus Acidiferrales bacterium. GTDB lineage: Bacteria > Acidobacteriota > Terriglobia > Acidiferrales > UBA7541 > Acidiferrum. The sequence goes on along the minus strand of CAVPWW010000003.1, from coordinate 621,428 downwards.
TCGGCGTAAGTATCCATATCGTTGCCATCCCAGGTTTGCGTGGAACGGCCGTGACCACGGCGGTCATGCGCGATGACCCGGTAGCCTTGCTGTCCAAAGAACAACATCTGTCCGTCCCAGTCGTCTCCGGTGAGCGGCCAGCCGTGGCTAAAAACCACGGGTTGGCCCTTTCCCCAATCTTTGTAATAAATTGTCGTCCCGTCTTTGGTCGTTATCGTGGCCATGGTTCTGTCCTCTTTCGGAGCGAAAAAGGGATGGGGCGGCATTCTCGCGCACTCCGGCAGGCAAGTCACTTACAATTTGCGCAACGCCTTCCTTGGTCGGCGGTCTCGATCACATAGTCGCGTGCAAAGATTCGGTAGCTCAGGAGTGGTTTCCCTCAGTTGTTCTTCCCCCTCTGCAATGCCATAATTCTTCTTTCAAAATGCCCGTGCGCTGAGCTTCCTCAAGCTCTCCTTGTTGGTTGCACTTTTAGCGCCGGTCAATGTTTAGAGGGGGTTCTCATGGCACTACGCGATCCATGGATTGAGAAGCGCGAATCGGAGCAGGCGGGGGCGAATGGCAGACGCAACATGTCGCAGATGCATTTGGCGAAGCTCGGTGTGATCACCGAGGAAATGCACTATGTTGCCAAGCGCGAGAAGCTCGACCCGGAACTGGTGCGCAGCGAAGTGGCTCGCGGGCGTGCCATCATTCCTGCGAACATTCATCATCGCAATCTGGAGCCCATGGGCATCGGCATCGCCTTCAGGTGCAAGATCAACGCGAATATCGGAAATTCCTCGACCAATAGCGAGATCAATGAAGAGCTGAAGAAGTTGCACCACTCCGTGCATTACGGCGCGGACACGGTGATGGATCTTTCGACCGGAGGAAACATTCCGGAGATTCGTCAGGCGGTCATCAACGCGTCGCCGGTTCCCATCGGCACCGTGCCCGTATATGAAGCGATATCCCGGGTGCGGCGGCCCGAGGATCTTTCCATCGACCTGATGCTGGAAGTGATCGAAGAGCAGGCCGAGCAGGGCGTGGACTACATGACGATTCATGCGGGAGTGTTGCGCGAACAGGTGCCGCTGGTGCGCAAGCGCATTACCGGGATCGTTTCGCGCGGCGGGTCGCTGATGGCCCACTGGATGGAGCACCACAAGAAGCAGAATTTCCTGTACGAGCGATTCGACGACATTTGCAAAATCTTCAAGAAGCACGATGTGAGTTTTTCGCTCGGCGACGGGATGAGGCCGGGCTGCCTGGCGGACGCGAGCGATGAAGCGCAATTCGCGGAGCTTCGGGTATTGGGCGAGCTCACCAAGAAGGCTTGGGAACACGATGTGCAAGTGATGATCGAAGGGCCCGGGCACATTCCGATGGACAAGATCAAGGAGCAGGTGGACAAGGAAATGGAGTGGTGCTACGAAGCGCCGTTCTACACGCTTGGCCCGCTGGTGACGGATATCGCGCCCGGCTACGACCACATCACCAGCGCGATTGGGGCGGCCATGATCGGCTGGTATGGCGCATCGATGCTGTGTTACGTCACGCCGAAGGAACATCTGGGTTTGCCGAATCCCGAGGACGTAAAGCAGGGCGTGATTGCGTACAAGATTGCGGCGCACGCGGCGGACGTGGCGCGTCACCGCCCGGGAGCCCGGGACCGCGACGATGCGTTGAGTTACGCGCGGTTCCTGTTTGATTGGAACAAGCAGTTTGAACTTTCGCTCGATCCGGTTACGGCCAAGGCCATGCACGACGAAAACTTGCCAGACGATTTCTACAAAGAGACGAAGTTCTGTTCCATGTGCGGGCCGAAGTTCTGCTCCATGAACATCACGCAACTGGCCGAAGCCGAAGGCGGCAAAGACCAGGCCGAACGCAAACAGAAGTTCGCCGATTTATTGGTAAAGGTCCAAGGCGCGGGGAGCTAGTACCGTTTCGCAGAAGCTGGTTCTCGGAACAAAACAGCCTGTGGTTCCGTATTACAGGATAGAGGCGGGCAGGTGTGGCTGCCCCGCCGAATTTCAAAACGGGGGTGCACTGTGCTAACCCTTTTGTTCATGATTCTGCTGTATTTCCTGCCTGCTCTTATTGGCCGGGAAAAGCGTGATGCCGCGGGCATCTTCTTGCTCAACCTATTCTTGGGATGGACGGTGATTGGCTGGGTGATAGCCCTCGTCTGGGCTTGCGCGGCCGAGCCTTATCCTCGTGTGCACATGATTCCCGTTGCCGTCGGAGGTCGATTCTGTTGCCGCTGTGGGTCGGCGACTTACCCTGGGGCACATTTTTGCACCGGTTGCGGCTGCACCGTCTGATACGCTGGAATCATCCAGCTGAAAGGCAGCAAAAGCCCAGTCGCGGCTGCCCCAGTCCATGAGCGAACCCAACACTCAATCTCTGCGCGAAGAATTTAACCGCTGGGCTGAAGCCGGGCGCGGCGACGGCATGGAGCAGGATCACCTTCCCATCACCTTGCCGGTTCTCGAGAAAATGCAGCTTGCGCCCACGGACAATGTTTTGGACCTTGGGTGCGGATCAGGCTGGCTATCTCGACGCCTCAGCAAACTTATCCCCGAGGGCCGCGTGGTCGGTATGGACATTTCCGATGAAATGATCCGTGTAGCCCGCCGGAGCAGCGCCGACCACCACAACATCCTCTACATCACCGGTGAAGTGGCCGAAATTCCCTGGGAGCCCAATTTCTTCACGCACGCGATCTCCGTCGAATCTGCCTACTACTGGCCCGATCTCCCTGCGGGGGTAAGAGAAATCCATCGCGTGCTCCGGCCAGGCGGTACGTGCTGGATCCTGATTAACTATTATCGCGACAATCCCCATTGCCACCAGTGGGGAGGCCTGCTGGCCATTCCCACTCAGCTACTCTCTGCGGAGGAATGGACCGGGTTGTTCCTCGCTGCCGGTTTTGTTCAAGTCACCCACGAGCGAATCGCCGATTCTTCGCCGACTCCCGAGGTGTACGCCGGCCGGTGGTTCCGCGACGCCGCTGAGTTGCGCGCCTTCAAAGCGGAAGGGGCCCTCCTGGTCCGCGCCCACAAGTAAACATTACCGCCCATATCGAATTTGGCAGCCAATCCGTTGCCTCTTTCGCGCCAGCAATCGCTGGATACGCTATCCGAACCCCCACCTCTGCTAAAGTGGCTATAAATGTCTCACGGTACCTTGACCCGATCCGTCGGGCTCCATTTCCTTGCGGCGATTGGCCGATGAACCAAACAAAGCGCATCTATGAAGTGCTGGTCGTCGACGACTCGCCTGTTTATCGGAAGCTTGTCGAGCAAGTGCTTGCCTCGGAAGCATACTCACTGTTGTTTGCGGGCGATGGTGCCCAGGCGATGAAGCTCTATGAGGAGCATTCCCCCTGCCTGGTGATTACGGATTGGATGCTGCCGGACTTCTCCGGATTTGAACTGTGCCAGCGGATCCGCTCGGATGCTACGCGGCCCTACACGTACATCATCGTGATGACCAGCAACACGGAAAAATGCAATGTCGTGAAGGGCCTGCAAGCCGGCGCGGATGATTATCTGACCAAGCCGTTCGATTCCGGAGAAATGGTGGCTCGCATCGGTGTCGGCCGCCGGATTATCGACCTGAATCGCGAATTGGCGGCGAAAAGCCAACGGTTGGAAGAAGCGGCGCGCACCGACCCTCTGACCGGACTGCCAAACCGAAGGGCAATCGAAGAATGGGCGAGCAAGCAGTTGCGCGGTGCCACGCGCCACGGTTTTCCGTTGTGGGTGGCCGTGGGGGACATCGACAGTTTCAAGACCATCAACGACAGTTTCGGCCACGACGCGGGCGATATCGTGCTGAAGACCTTCGCTGACCTGCTTCGCAAGAATACGCGAGCCTCCGATATATGCGGAAGATTGGGCGGCGACGAGTTCTTGCTGGTGCTCACCCACGTTGAGAGAGCACACGTGCAAGCAACCGTGAACCGCTTCCGGGAGCAATTCGCTTCTCTTTCCTTTCCGTTGCAGGGGCAAAGCGTGCGTGTGACCGCAAGTTTCGGCGTGGCCGGCGTCGAAAACAAAGACGTGGAAGGTTTTGGCAGCTTGTTGCGCAAAGCCGATCAGATGCTCTACGAAGCGAAACGCGCCGGGCGCAACCTCGTATGCCTTTCCTTGCCGCCCGCCCTTCCCTGAGGATGTGACCGCCACTCTGTCCCCGCGAACTGAACTGTGGTAAGAGTCCGGACAGTTTAGGTGTGTCTGGCGGGTAGCCTGGAACGGAGGTGCACCGATGGGATTGTTGGAGGATGGGGTGGCAGTGATTACCGGAGCCGGCTCCGGAATGGGCCGCTGTCTGGCACAGCAATTGGCCACAAAGGGTTCCTCCCTGGCGTTGGCGGATGTGAGCGAAAAGGGACTGAACGAAACGGTCGCGCTCTTGGGCGCTTCGGCGGGAAAAATCTCGCAGCATATTGTAAATGTTGCGGACGAAACGCAGGTGCGGGCTTTTGCGGAAGAAGTGGCCGCACAACATGGGCGTGCCACCATTCTGTTCAACAATGCCGGCGTGGCGCTCCTTGGCCATCTGGACGAAATTTCACTGCAACAATTTCGCTGGTTGATGGACATCAATTTCTGGGGCGTCGTCTACGGCGTTACTCATTTCCTGCCGCTGTTGAAGAAGGAAAAACGGGCGCATATCGTGAATACTTCAAGCCTGCTGGGATTTTTCGGCGCGGCAGGCCAAGGCGCGTATTGCGCCAGTAAATTTGCCGTGCGCGGATATACGGAGTCTTTGCACCACGAGCTGTTGGGCACCAGTGTAGGCGTCACTTGCGTGCATCCAGGGTTCGTTCGCACATCGATTGCGGAGCACGCGAAGGTGGGCCAACGCGCGGGAGCGCACTTGCGCAAGGATAGCCTGACGAGATTCGAGAAAGTGGCGCGCACCGATGCCGCGACCGCCGCCTGCAAGATTCTGCGCGGCGTGGAACTCGGCAAGGCGCGCGTGCTGATCGGGCCGGACGCCTACTTCGTTGACATCTGGCAACGGCTGAAGCCGGCGAGCTACTGGAATCTGATCGCAAAACAATTTGAGGATCCCAGCATCAAAGAAGTCTGAACCGGGCGCATTCCCATGGCAAGAATTCAAGCAGTCAAAGAGAACGATTTGACGCAGATGCTGGCAGAGCGGCTACGTAAGGTTTGGGATGCCTATCTACTCGCTGACGAAGAAGCGCTCGGCGAAATGCTGGCGGCAGACTATCGTGCCGTCCATCTCGATGGAACGGTGCATCTAGGCAAACCGAACGCGAAGGAAATGGCCGCTGCGCCGATCGAGGATTACTGGCTGCGGAATGTAGAGGCTTGGTCGGTGGGAGACGAAGGTGCCATCGTGGCCTATACCGCCGAAGTCGAGGTACGAAACGGCCTCTCCGCGCAACGGCTCCCGTTTGCAGTTGGCGAAGTCTGGATGAAGTACGGCGGCGAGTGGAAGTGCCGCTACTACCACGCCACGATGTTGAAATGAAAATCGCATGAACCGGTGAGTACCCGGACGCCAGGCGCGCTCAGTTGCAGTCTGAACTCGATGCCATGGTGATGAACATCAACCTGGACCAATCTCTCTGAAATCTGCCCATTCGGTGCAGCATCATCTTCTGATCGAGGGCAACTCGCCGACAGAGTTCTTTGCGAGGTCAGAATGGTGGGGATATACTGAATCTAGGGTGGGGGAGACGGAAAGAGGGTCCCGTGGGTGTCATAGACCAGCGGTTTGAAAAGAATTTCCTGATTACCTCGGTCGATTACGTATTCAATTGGGCTAGAAAGAGTTCGCTGTGGCCGCTGACCTTTGGGCTGGCTTGCTGCGCCATTGAAATGATTGCCTCGACCACGGCGCGATTTGACATGGCCCGGTTTGGCGCGGAAGTGTTTCGTCCTTCGCCACGCCAAGCGGACTTGATGATTGTGTCCGGAACAGTGACGTTGAAGATGGCGCAGGTGATCCAGCGCGTGTGGCAACAGATGCCGGATCCCAAGTGGTGCATCTCCATGGGCGCATGCTCGAGCGTGGGTGGACCATTTAATGCCTACTCCGTGCTGCAGGGCGTGGACCGGATCGTGCCTGTGGACGTGTACGTGGTCGGCTGTCCACCAAGACCGGAAGCGCTCTTTTACGCTTTGCTGAAGCTGCAGGATAAGATTGACACCATGACCTTGGCGAAGCTGCCTACGGAAGTGCGCTTGCGGCCGGAGATGGTGGAAGAATTCAAGAAGAACATCATGGTCGCGCAGGTGCCGGAGCCGGTCGAGAAGTAATCCGCAGTAGTCTCACAAGGCCAAAGCGCCTACAAATTTACTTCAAACGAGGCCAGAGTCATGGGATTCGTCAGAACCGTAAAAGTCGATGAATTACCTCCGGGTACGGTGCGGGAACTACAGGTTGAAGGTAAGGCCGTGGCCGTAGCCAACGTTGGCGGCAAATTTTACGCCATCAACAATACTTGTCTGCACCGCGCGGGTCCGCTTGGGCAAGGACCACTTGAGGGAAAAATCGTGACCTGCCCGTGGCACGGCTGGCAATACGACGTAACAAACGGAAAGGTCGTGCAGAACCCCGCGGTTGGCGTGGATTGCTATCCCACGGAGGTCCGGGGACAGGATATTTTCGTCGACGTAGGATCATGAAGCTTTTCCGTCCGAAGGTGGGATTCCTGTGCAGCTCTCCTTGTAACAGGTAGGAAACAAAAGACTTGATCTTGCTTTTTTGGTTTTAGTACCCGTTTCAGCGCTTTTTTCCACTACGAGGTTCTCCTATCCTTAACATTTTGTTTGGTTTTCGCCTCGCGTCCGTGTATTCTGCACGCGAATCTGGAGCCGATGGCGACTGTAACCCCTCAAACACGACACTACTGGATCTTCAGCGCGGACCCTCATCACTATCACTGGGACACTCTCTTCGTAAAAGGCAAGGAGATGTGGCACGGTGCGGGCGCAAAACCTGACGCCGTTCGCTCCCTCAAACAGGTGAAGAAGGGTGATCGCGTGCTTTGCTATCATTCCACGCCGGAGCGATCTTTGTACTCGATCGCGGAAGTGACCCGGGATCCCTATCCCGACCCGCACAATTACGATGGAAAGAACCTGGTCGCGGATTTGCGTGCCTATGAAAAGCTGCCTCGGCCAGTGACTCTGGCGGAGATGCGTGCTAACCCTGCGCTGCGGAAAGTGAAGCTGCTGAAAAGCGTGCGCCGGATCATTTCCCCCCTGACCGACGCGGAATATCAAGAATTGCTTCGCATGGCCGGAATTGTCGCCATGCCGGGCGTGCCGCTGCCCTGAGCGCCGGGCAGACAGTCTGAGAGTTTCGCCGGTGATCTCACCGAACATTTTGCGGAATCTTACGTCATATACGTACAGTTGACACACGCAGCTTTGTTCCGACGTAGCGATTTGCTTCGGATACTTCTGCCCAGATAGATTCGGTGTTGAGCGGGAACCGGATTCGTACAAGAAAACAGGAGACAAAAATGCGCGCACGCCTTGGGTTGTTGCTCGGGTTGACGTTGCTGTTCATAGGTAGCGTTGCGAGAGGCGCTGAGGAGGCGCCGTTGCTGGCGCAACAGCCCACTCTGAGCAAAACGACCATTGTGTTTAGGTATGGCGGTTACCTCTGGAGTGTCCCGAGAGAAGGGGGCGAGGCGCGGCAATTGACGACGGGAGGTCACGAGGGATTTCCGAGCTTCTCTCCGGATGGGAAGTGGATTGCCTTTACCGGCCACTATGACGGCAACACCGATGTGTACGTGATGCCTGCCGATGGCGGCGCACCGAAGCGGCTGACCTGGCACCCGGATCAAGACGTAACGGTCGGCTGGACACCAGATGGCAAGCGCGTGCTCTTTTTGTCGAACCGCGATGCGTATGCGGATTTCACGCGGTTTTACACCGTGCCGGCCGAAGGAGGAGTAGCCGAAGCCCTGCCCATGTGGCGCGCCTTTGAGGGTGCCTACTCGCCCGATGGCACGCGGATGGCGTACGTCCCCAATTTCCAGTGGCAAGCGGCCTGGAAACGCTATCGCGGCGGACAAACTACGCCCATCTACATTGTGCGACTGAGCGATTTGGCGTTGGAGAAGTTACCTCGTGAGAATTCAAACGACAAAAGCCCGGTGTGGTTCGGTGACACCGTGTATTTCCTTTCCGACCGGAATGGCTCGGTCACCCTGTTCGCCTACGACACCAAGAGCAAGAGTGTGAAGCAGGTGGTGGAGAACAAGGGATTTGATCTGAAGAGCGTGTCTGCCGGACCGGACGCGCTGGTGTACGAGCAGTTTGGCGGGATCTTTCTGTTCGACCCGCAAACCGCAAAATCGAAGAAGATCGACATTCATTTGAACGGCGATTTGCCCGCGACGCGTCCGCACTTTGAGAAAGCAGCCGAGGCAATTCAGAACGCCTCGATTTCCCCGACAGGTGCTCGCGCGGTGTTTGAAGCGCGTGGCGAGATTTTGACGGTGCCGGCGGAAAAGGGCGACATACGCAATTTGACGCGCACCACCGGCGTTGCCGAGCGCGACCCCGCGTGGTCTCCGGACGGAAAGTGGATTGCCTATTTCTCCGACGAGGGCGGCGAGTATGCGTTGCACCTGGAAGATCAGTCCGGACTCGGTGAAGTGAAGAAGATCAACTTGGGGAATCCCCCATCCTATTTTTATGGGCCTACCTGGTCGCCGGACAGCAAGAAGATCGCCTACACAGATAAGCGCCTCAACCTGTGGTACGTGGACGTGGAAAAGGGCACGCCGGTGAAGGTCGCCACGGAGCGGTTTGAAGATCCGTCAAACGCGATGAATGAGGGATGGTCGCCGGACAGCAAGTGGCTGACGTACACAAGATATCTCCCGAGTCATCAGCACGCTGTCTTCGTGTATTCCCTGGAAAATGCCACGGAATCGCAAATCACAGATGGAACCGCGGACACGCGCTTCCCGGTTTTTGATAAGAACGGAAAAACTCTGTATTTCACCGCCAGCACGGATCTGGGCCTGGGCGTGGCATGGCTGGACCTTTCGAGTTTCCAACACCCACTGACGCGGAGCGTGTATGCCGTGGTTCTGAAAAAGGGAGATCCGAACCCCGTAGAGCCGCAAAGCGATGAGGAGAAAATAGCCAAAGCGGACGACAAGGCTAAGGAAGCGGACAAGGACAAAGATAAGGATAAGGATAAAGACAAAGACAAGGGCAAGGAGGGCGAAAAGAAGGAAGAGCCGCCGACCGTCGCCATCGATCTTGACGGGATTGGACAGCGGATTGTGGCGCTTCCCATCCGCGCGGCCAACTACATTGAAATGGACGCAGGGAAGACCGGTGTACTGTTCCTGTCGGAAATTGTGGACGTACCCCGTTTCAGCGAGCCGCCGAGCGCGACGGTCAGCAAGTTCGACCTCAGCACCCGGAAGACCGAGCCGTATGTCAGCGGCGTGACCCAACTTTACATTTCCGCGAATGGAGAGAAGGCCCTTTTCCGGCAAGGACCGCCACCGGCCGCACCTTGGATCATCGCCGGGACAGCCGCAGCTCCGAAGCCGGGTGAAGGGGCGCTGAATCTTGGGGAGATGGAGGTCTACGTTGACCCGCGCGCGGAGTGGAATCAGATGTACCACGAGGTCTGGCGCATCCAGCGCGACTTCCTTTACGATCCAAACCATCACGGACTAAACGTTCCCGGGGCGGAGAAAAAATACAGCGCGTACTTGGCGGGTATTGGCGGCCGTGACGATTTGAATTATTTGTTTGTGGAAATGCTAGGCGAAGTCACCATCGGGCACATGTTCGTGGGCGGCGGAGACGTGCCGAAGCCCCCACAAGTGAAAGGTGGGTTGTTGGGAGCGGACTACAAAGTGGAGAATGGCAGATACCGTTTTGCCCGCATCTTCAATGGCGAAAACTGGAATCCGGATCTGCGCGCGCCGCTCACCCAACCCGGCGTGGACGTTAAAGTGGGCGATTATCTCCTGGAGGTGAACGGACAAGACGTGCGGCCGCCCGCAGAAGTGTACAGCTTTTTCGAGGAAACCGCGGGGAAACAGATCAAGATCAAGGTGGGACCAAATCCGGACGGCAAGGACGCCCGCGAGGTCACCGTGGTGCCTGTCGATAACGAATTCGCGCTGCGAAACCGGGCTTGGGAGGAAGAGAACCGCCGCAAAGTGGATGAACTGAGCGGCGGAAAATTGGCGTACGTGCACGTGCCGGATACGGCTGTAGGAGGTTACACGAACTTCAATCGGTTCTATTTCGCGCAGGTTGATAAGCAGGCGGCGATCATCGATGAGCGCTACAACCACGGCGGAGAAATCGCCGACTATATCATCGACATGTTGAAGAGGCCGCTGCGAAATTGCGCGATCTCGCGCGAAGGGGAAAAGTTCTGCTCGCCACTGGCGCAGATCTACGGGCCGAAGACCATGATCATCAACGAAATGTCCGGGTCCGGAGGCGACGCGCTCCCTTGGATGTTCAAACAGGACGGCGTTGGGCTGCTTGTGGGTACTCGCACGTGGGGCGGACTCGTGGGGATTTATGGGTATCCACCGCTGCTTGACGGAGGATTCGTAACCGCGCCCCGCGTCGCGATTTACGGACTCCACGGACAATGGGAAGTGGAAAACCACGGAATCGCTCCGGACATCGAGGTCGAAAACGATCCCGCATCCGTAGCGGCCGGCCACGACCCTCAATTGGAAAAGGCGGTGCAAGTTACATTGGATGCTCTAAAGAAAAATCCAGTGGTGCTACCGGATCATCCGCCGTATCCGAATTATCAAAAAAAGTAATCAACCAACAGAAATTAAAATCTTGAAGCCTCTTATAAGGATTTCGACAAAAGCCAGGGCATGAGCTCCGGTTCGGCGTACGCCTTGTCCCAGGAGTTGTGGCCGACTCCCGGATACTCGGTGTACTGGACATCGCCGCCCGCGGCCTTCAGAGCCGCATTCATTTTGCGCGAGTATTCCACTGGCACGGTGTCATCCGCACGGCCATGAAAAATCCACACTGGAGTCTTGCCGATCTTCTTGGCCACTTCGGCATAGCTCTTCGGATCGTCCGGGTACCCGAACTTTGCCAGGTCCGGGAATTCTTTAAGAAGTTCCTGGCGGAGAACAACCCCGCCACAAATGGGCACAGCTGCCGCGAATTTGCCTGGATAGCGCGAAGCAATATCCCACGTGGCGTAACCACCCATGGACAGTCCGGTGAGATAGGTGTGCTTTCGATCGCCTTTATACTCTCTCGTCGCGGCAGTCAGTGTCGCCAGCGCCATCTCTTCCATTCTCGGTTGCGTCCACCAGTAGTCCATCGAGCATTGCGGAATGACGACGACGGCTGGGATCAGGGAACGGTCAAGCCGGATTGCGTGCGGGAGACCAATGTCGGTTTGCAACAGGCCGTCGGAACCGCGCTCGCCGTAGCCGTGAAGAAAAAGAATAATCGGCCACTTCTTGTCCGCCGTCCAGTTTTCTGGAAGAAAAACCTGATACCTGTACGTGGCGCCATGAAGCGAGAGGGTACGGTCGAGGAAGCCGGTTTCGTGCGTGCGCGCAGCGGTGCGGGAAGCCAGGGCGAGAGAAAGCGCCAGAAAGGAAAGACACAGCAACAAAGCCAATCGCACATTTTCCTCCACGCGAAGGAATGTAACACGTGATGCGGGGACAGGAAAAGAAAGGGTGTGGTAGTTTGATGCGAAGGAAAAAATATGCCGGAGCTTCCTGAAGTCGAGACTGTAGCGCGAGGCCTGCAACGCGAGGTCGTTGGACGAAGGATCCTCAGCGTCACACTGGGGAAAACCGATTTCATCGATAATCCCGAAATGTTGGAAGATGAATTGCCGGGGCGAACCATCGTGCGCGTGGAGCGTTACGGCAAATTCCTGCTGCTGCGGCTGAGCCCCGGAGAAGAGGCGAAGCCAGGTGAAGGCGAAGTGGCGCTGCTGGTGCATCTGGGAATGACGGGCTTGTTGCTGCCGCGGGAGGTGAGCGAACCTCAGGCAAAACATACCCACGTGGTCATGCCTCTCGACGACGGGCGCGAACTGCGTTACGTCGATCCGCGGCGTTTTGGACGAATGGCATATTTGGCGGGGGAGGTGTTGTCCCGGGAATTGCAGCGATTTGGAGCGGATCCGCTGGAAGCGGGGCTAGAGGAATTTGCCCGGAGGATTCAGCAGCGCAAGGCCAGGATCAAAGCCTTGTTGCTGGACCAAAGCGTACTTCGCGGCGTGGGAAACATTTACGCAGACGAAAGCTTGTGGAGAGCGAAGATCCATCCGGCGCAACTGGGAGCGCGATTGAAACCCCCGCAAGTGCGACTGTTGTATCGAAAGCTCCAGGAAATACTAAAGAAAGCAATTGTGCTGCGCGGATCGTCGATTTCCGATTTTCTTGACGCAGATGGGATGCCGGGAGAATATCAACAGCACCATCGGGTGTACGGGAGAGAAGGCAAGCCCTGTTTCCGGTGCAAGACGCCGATCCGGCGCGTGATTGTGGCCGGAAGGAGCAGTTATTACTGCCCGGATTGCCAGAGCATGCCGCGAGGGTGGAAGAAATTGAGGAAAAGGAAATCCAGACAGAAAAGAGGCACAAGGCACTGAACAGGCCTGGTCCGGTTGATGGCTTTGCCAAAGCGTCGGCGGGTAGGTCAGAGGAGACGGTGAGAAAATGCGAGCGGTAGTGCAGCGAGTGAGCCGAGCGAAAGTGACGGTCGAACAGAGGGTTACGGGCGAAATTGGCGCAGGCCTGATGATCCTTCTTGGAGTCGGGAAGGAAGACAGTTCCGCGGTGGCTGTGGCCATGGCGGAAAAACTCGTACATTTGCGAATTTTCGAAGATGCTGACGGGAAAATGAATTTGTCGCTGCTGGACGTAAAAGGAAGTGCACTGGTGGTTTCGCAGTTCACGTTGTACGGGGACGCGCGCGGGCAGAGGAGACCAAGCTTCATTTCGGCGGCTCCGCCGGAACTGGCGAAAAAGCTCTATGAAGAATTCTGCGAGGCTCTGAGAAAGCTCAGCGTAACTGTCGGTACCGGAATTTTTCAGGCAATGATGTCGGTGGAGTTGGTGAATGAAGGCCCAGTCACAATTCTCGTCGATTCCGATAAAACGTTCTAAGCCGGGCGCAAAAGGCTCGGAGAGGTGGACTGTCCGTCGCGCCGTCGCTGAATTGAAGCGGCACGGAGACAAGCGGAACGTGCAGGGGATGGCGCGTTTCGGAATCCGGGCGAAGAAGGTCTGTGGCGTTTCCAAGCCAAAGTTGGACGAGATCGCCAGAAACATTGGAAAAAATCACGCGTTGGGCCTAAAGCTATGGAAAACCGGGATTCACGACGCACGCCTCCTGGCCATGTTATTAGCCGAACCGCATCGAGTGACATCTAAGCAAATGGAGCGCTGGGTTGGGGATTTCGACAATTGGGATGTGTGCGACGGAACGTGTTGTCATCTGTTTGTCGATACAAAACTGGCCTGGTGCAAGGCATTTCTGTGGAGTAAGCGTAAGAAAGAGTTTGAAAAACGTGCCGGATTTGCACTGGGGGCATTCTTGGCGGTGCACGACAAATCGGCAAGCGACGCGGTTTTTCGTAGATTCCTGAGAGCGATTGAACGCGAAGCCTGGGACCAACGAAATTTCGTGAGGAAAGCGGTGAACTGGGCGCTGAGGAACATCGGCAAGCGCAATCGGCGATTAAATAGAGAAGCGGTTGTTACGGCTCAAAAAATCCAACGAGAGGGAACGCGTGCGGGCCGTTGGATCGCCGCGGATGCTCTCCGTGAATTAAACAGTGAAGCTGTACAGCATCGTCTGCTACGGAAAGGGAGCTGAGGAGCGTTGAGTGCAGCCGAGGAATGCGTGAAGATTCGTCGCGCGAAACCGGCAGATGCGGCAAGAATTGCCTCGCTCTCCGGGCAATTGGGTTATCCCACGTCCACCAAGCAGATGGCTGCCCGGTTGAAGCGCGCCTTGAGAGCAAAAGATGGCGCATGTTTTGTAGCAGAAGCGAGAGAGGACGGAGTGATCGGCTGGATACACGTGAGCGTGACGTCGCTGCTGGAACTGGAACGCCAGGTGGAGATCAATGGCCTGGTGGTGGAGGAAAAGGTGCGGAGCCGTGGAGCGGGTGCGCGCCTGCTCGAAGCCGCCGAAAACTGGGCTCGGAAAATGAGATGTGCGGGAATGTCCGTGAGATCTAATGTGATTCGCGAGCGCGCCCACGCGTTTTATTTGCGCCATGGCTACGAGCATTACAAGACGCAGAAGGCCTTCCGGAAGACTTTATCGTTTTTCCAAAGGTAATTACTTGAGCGAGAACAGCTGGGGAGGTCCGCACTGGAAGATTATATCGTAATACGATAAAGTAGAGGTATGGCAGAAAAGATCACCGAGCAGGAATACCGCGCCTTGGGGGAACTCCGTTATCTTATCCGCAGATTCGTGCAGGAAGGGGACGTCAAGGCCAAGCAAGCCGGCCTCGAGCCGCAACAATATCTCTTGTTGCTGGCCATCCGCGGCTTGCCCCCGGAAGAGGCCGTCACCATCAGCACGCTGGCGAATCGTCTTTCGCTGCGCCACCACAGTACCGTGGAGCTGATCGATCGGATGGAGTCCCACGGCTACGTGAAGCGAATTCGAGGGAGGGAGGACCGCAGAGAAGTGCTGGTGTCCCTGCAGCCACGGGGAGCAAGACTGCTCGAAAAAGTGGTGGCACAACGCATCATCGAGTTGCGCGCCCACGGTAGGGCACTCGTGGCGGCCATCAGCTCGCTCTTGGAGCCGCGCGCGAGGATCTTGACGACGAAGAGCGGGCGACGGGGAAGAACTGCGGCCCAAACCAGGTAAACAAGTCGCAGCCGAGAAAGTTGTGAATTGAATAGGCAAGAAAACTCCTCAGAGGGTAGCAAGCAGACGGGTACTAAGAAAACGCGCCAAGGGGAACTTGGCGATTTTTCGGTAGAGTGGCGCGTATTAAAAATCACGGCGTTGGCGTTGCCGATTGGGGCACTGGCCGCGGTTTCCGCACTGATCCTGCTCCGGCTGATTGCATTTTTCACCAACCTATTTTATTACGGGCATTTTTCCCTGGCCGCGAATTCGCCGGCGAATACTCATTTAGGCTGGTTTGCCGTACTCGTGCCGGTTGTCGGGGCAGTCGTTGTCGGTTTCATGGCGCGTTACGGCTCAGACCGCATCCGCGGACATGGTATTCCGGAGGCCATCGAATCCATTCTGCTGAACGGAAGCCGCATTGAGCCGAAAGTGGCGATCTTGAAGCCAGTCTCCTCGGCAATTTCGATCGGTTCCGGCGGACCGTTCGGCGCCGAAGGGCCGATCATCATGACCGGCGGGGCCATCGGGTCCATGGTGGCGCAGATGTTCCACCTGACCAGCGCGGAACGCAAAACGCTTTTAGTGGCTGGCGCAGCCGCCGGTATGTCCGCAACGTTTGCGGCCCCGATTTCGTCTGTGCTGCTGGCCATTGAACTGCTCCTCTTCGAACGGAAGCCCCGCAGCATCATTCCCGTGGCCGCGGCAAGCGCCATGGCCGCGCTGTTACGGCAGTATTTGCTTGGCCAGGGGCCGCTTTTTCCTTCCTTCCTGCATGGCTCGATGATCACGCCGACGGCGCTAATCTGCAGCGTGATCGCAGGCGTCGTGTGCGGCTTGGTCTCGATTCCGCTCTCGACTTCCGTCTATTACTTCGAGGATTTATTCGGGAAGTTGCCGATTCACTGGATGTGGTGGCCGGCCATCGGTGGCGTTGTCGTCGGCCTGGGCGGCCTGATATTTCCTCAGGCACTCGGTGTTGGGTACGACGTAATCGGGGAATTGGTGAAGGGTGACCGGGCGTTGCATTTGGTCCTCGGCGTTCTCATTGTGAAGTGGCTGATCTGGTCGGTGGCGCTTGGTTCGGGCACCTCGGGAGGCGTTCTGGCGCCAGTGATGATGATCGGCGCTGGACTGGGCGCGCTGATGTCTTACGGACTCCCGGACATGGGACCGGGATTCTGGGCCATGATCGGACTCGGCGCAATGCTGAGCGGAACGCTGCGAGTACCCATGACGGCAATTGTATTCACGGTGGAACAAACCCACGACTGGAACATGCTGCTGCCGCTGCTGCTTGGTTGCGTGGCGTCTTATATGATGTCGACCGTCTTGCTTCGCCGCTCGATCTTGACTGAAAAAGTTGCTCGTCGCGGTTACCACGTGAGTAGCGAGTATGCCATCGACCCGCTCGAGATGTTGTACGCACGCGAAGTAATGCGGGCTCCGGAAGTTGTTCTTACGCCCGGCAGCACAGTCGGGGAGGCACTCGAGCAGATCACAGCGGATGTCACAGGAAGTCAGCGACTTTTGCCGGTGGTGGATGAGAAAGGACTCCTCGCGGGCGTCCTTACGCGGAGCCAGTTGTACAAGAGCCAGGAGGAATCGAAAGCAGGGGGACAGATCGTACACTTGGGAGAGCTTACGGGAGACCCGGCGGTGGTGGCGCATTCGGATGATCCGCTGCGCGTCGTTGTGAACCGGATGGCCGAAAAAGGCGTGACGCGCATGCCTGTGGTGGAGCGGGGAAACGGCAGGTTCATGGGCCTGATTTCGCTCGACGATCTATTGAAAGCACGTTCGCGGCATCTCGAGGAGGAACAGCGCCGCGAGCAAACCCTGTGGTTACCCTATTTCGGTCCGGCGCGTTCGGTCTCAGTGAAATCGCATCCTAAATACGCTGAAAAGTAAGCTACTCGCGGGTGGCCTCTTGCCGGTTCGATTTCCGGTACGCCTCCATAATGTCCGCAAGGTCAATCACCCCCAGAATCCGGGAAACATTCGCCCGGCTTAAAACTGGAACCAATGGATAATTCGTCGCTTGCCGTAGCGCCACTTGCAGGTCTTCGTCCGGATGCAGATAGGGGACTACCGACAGAGTTTGCGTTTCTTCCAGTGCGCGCACATCGCCGGCATCCATAAGCTTCTTTAACTCTCTTCGCGATATCACAGCAATCGATTTGCTCGGCCGCCTCACAAGGAAATGTTCTTCGTCAGTTCCTTGAACGAGCATCCAAGCATCGGCAACTGGCCTTTGGCTGTCGAGAATGCCCGCGGGACGCGGGCGCATGGCGTCCTCCACGGTCAGAACTTCCTGTTCGCGCTCCTCTTCCATGGCTGGCAAGTACAGGCCATCCTGCCGGGTGATCTGTTCCAGAGCAGGGACAGGCTGGAGCTTTCGCGAAATCAGATACGAAAACATGGTGGCGACGAGCACTGGCAAGATGATGGTGTAGTCGCCGCTTACTTCCAAGGCCATAAAAACCGAAGTAATTGGAACACGGAGAAAACCTGCAAACAAAACGCCCATTCCCACGAGCGCGTAAGTCCCGACCGAACCGGTCAAATTCGGAAAGAACAAGCGCTCCACCGTGCCGACCGCACCGCCGAGCATGGCGCCAATGAATAGGGTCGGTGCAAACATTCCCCCGGGAGTCCCGCTCGAAAAGGAGAGAGTTGTGGCAAGAATCTTAAGCCCGGCGAGCATGCCAAGAACTTCCCAGGTGTATTGATTGTGCATGGCCTGGTCCATGAAGTCGTAACCAGCGCCCATAACTTGCGGAAATCCGGCGAGGGCAATCACGCCCAGGAGCAAGCCCGCGATCGAAGGGCAAAGGAACTGCACGTATTTCGGGCTTGCTTTGACCTTGGGGCGCAACCAGCCAATTGCGGAGGAGAAAACAACGGAAGCAATGCCACCCAAGACTCCCAGCACGCTATAGGCGACCAATTCCTGCCAACGAATCACTCCAACCGAGGGGATGTGGAAGAATGGCTCGGCACCCAGAAACAACCGCATCGTGACTACGCTCGAGACAGCGGAGAGAACCACGGTGGCAAGAATCCCCGCGCTCCAGTGGCCGATGACTTCCTCGATGACGAATAGAACCGCAGAAATAGGAGCATTGAACGCCGCGGCCAATCCTGCCGCAGCACCTACGGGGCCGAGAATGCGCAGTTTTTTGCGCGAAAGATTGAGGCGCGTGCCCACCGCCGACGCCAACCCGGCACCGATCTGTAGGCAGGGGTCTTCTGGGCCAAGCGAATGACCGGAGCCAATGGCCAGGGACGCAGTGATGAATTTCCCGATGACGGTGCGAACGGGAATATAGCCATTGGAAATGTAAAGTGCGGCCTTGGTTTGATTCAGACCGCTGCCGGACGAGCCGCGAAAGACAGTAAAAATCAAGGCAGAGATTACCAGTCCAGTGAGCGAAGGCGCAAGAAAAGCCCGCCACGGGGAAGGTGTGAGCGCGCTGCCGAGAAGGTAAAGCCGAGTCCACTCCATCGTAATGCGGAAGCAAACCACGGCGAGACCGGCAAAGATCCCGATGAACACTGCGAGAATGAGGAAGAAGCGATCTTCATTGAAAGCAAGCTGCGCCGTGAGACGATTTGCAAAGGCCCCCCAGGAAGGATGCACGGGGACACTCGGCGTAGAGCCGGCCGTTGTAGCCACCTCTGGCATGCTCATCGCTCTTCCGTTTCCCGCCGCCGGGCGATGGCCAGCAGAGCCGAGTCATCGGGATTAGGTTCGCCACAACTGGATTGAGTTCGTTTTTCGGCGGAAGCGGAAAAGTCAACCAGGGTATCGAGCTCCTCGGGATGCCGTATGAGAAAACGGGTGTTGGCCATGGCCTTCAGTTGCTTCCACCTCTCGAGAAACGGCTCAATCGAGGCAGCAGCAGAAGATCCGGGACCTGCCGCGCAGGAATGTAGACGCTTGCCGGCGGTGTAAAAAGCTCGCAATGCGCGTTTAGCCTTCTCCGCATCAGAGATACCGTGCACATAGGGATTCAGAAGAGATACGGCCTGGATCACGGCCAAGAGGTTCTTGGCTGCGGTGTTCGATTCATCCAGGCGAAGCGAGTTGCTCAAGTAAGCCTGGGACGCAGGATAATCCCCCAAGCGAAAGGCAGCTTCGCCGGCGCCTAAGAGGGCTGGGAGATAGGTGGAATCAAGACGGGTGGCCTGCTGGTACTGTTTTAGAGCGCGTTGATCGTCGCCGACGCGCGAATACAGGTCGGCAACGCGGGTGTGCAATTGAGGATCCTCCGGTAAATTGTCGGACAAAATGATAAGTTGAGATTCCGCATGTCCCGAATCCCCGCGTTCCAGATAAAAGTCGATCATTTCGAGTGAGGCTGTGAGCCGATTGGCACTTGCATTCTCCGCCCAATCTCCAAAAATGGCACCGTTGAAATAGCGCTCCGCCCCGGGGACATCGTCCTTCTGGGCGGAGAGGCGGGCCAGTTGAAGGTTGACGGGCCCATTATTGGGTTTGCTTTGCCAGAGCCCCAGATAGTAGTTGAGAGCTTGCTCGGCATGGTGGGCCTGGGTAAGCGCATCGGCCAAGTGCATGCTGTAGTCCCAGTTTCGAGGGTTGTAAAGGAGAGCGGTTCGGAAGTCCTCCACGGCGGCAGCCGGGCGGCCATTTTCCAGTTCCTGTTTGCCTCGTTCGAACCATTCGGCCCCAAGAGTGACGCGGCGCCGGTCATAGGCTTGGCTATAGGAATGAGTGAGAGCCGAAAAGAGAATTGTAATGAGAACGAGAATGCTGACGAGCAGTGGCTCCCGGATGATGAAGTCAGGCTTTAAAAGGTTCATTCCATTCCAATCATGATCCCGCAGGGGTTGTAAAGTCGGCCTGACGAGGGGGCGGCCGTCCAAACTATATATATCGTATCACGACATGATTTGAAGAGCGGTATCCGGCAAATGGGGCGTAGGAAGCTCGGATGGACTAGAATCCACCGCCACCGCCACCCCCGAAACCACCGCCGGAGAAGCCCCCACCACCTGAAAAACCCGAGCCACCGGAACTGCGCGGCGCGGAGGTCATAGCGGTGCCCGCCTGGAAGGACATGGCGTTGAGATTATTTACAAACATGTAAGGATAGAAACCGGGGCCGTAGCTGCCGCCTTGATACCACTGCGGAGGCTGCGTGTAGATATTCTGAAACGCCTGGCTCCAGTTCTTTTCCACGCCCAGCGCCATCGCAAATGGCAGAAATTTCTCGAACATATCGGGAGTTTTGATCATGCGGTTGAAACGGTCCGCTTCCACGTGATTCAGGAAGTCCTCGAAACCCAGGATCTTCTCCAACTCGCGGGCGCCGGATAGTGTGTGAGCGGGCATGAACCATCCGAAGCCACAAATGATCAGCCCCGTCAAAATTCCCGCAATAATGAACGGAGATGGAGCCATGCCGTAGGCGCGAGCGAACCAGTTCCCAGCGCCGATCACGATAAATCCCACGACTACGCCCATGGCAATATACGTGGAGCGGACACTGTCCGGGCGGCGGGCATAAAAACCTTGGCCAACGAGTGAGCCGAAGATCTGGTTCTTGATGCCTGGAATATTTTGATAGAAGCGATTGTGAAGATCGGTCAGAGAGACGGTATCTTCGGCGTTGCCCCCGGTGAAAAGTCCGCCGAGTAATTCCTGTTCATGCGGCTTCAGCGAAGCCCAATCGGCTTGCGATTTCCTCAGATGGAACAGGTACTCCTTGGAATGCGTCAGTCCAAGCAGGTGGTCTTTCGTCTTCTCTTCAATGACGATATAGCCGCGAACAGCGAGATCGACAATAGAAGCGGTGATGTCTCGCATGTCGACGGAGTTGTCGACTAGCGTTCCAACTTCACCGGGTGTGAGCTTGTCCGGCGGCTCGTATTGAGCAGCGATCGGACGAAGGCGAGGATCGCGGCCGCGCGTCCACCACCACCAGAACATCAGAGGAAACGCGATGATGGGAAGTCCCAGCGGCCAATTGCTACGGAAATAGAGGAAGAATTGCGATAGCGCGGTCGGCTCGAGGACGGCGCCCTTATCAAACGCGATTGCTATCGTGAGCCCTTCGTGCATGGCCAAGGGAGCCGTTGTGGCCACATCGACGCCGGTTCCGGTGGTCTCCGCAGTGGCGTTGCGGCCCGTCGCCCGAAACGCCCCGGTGAAAACATTGGTTCGAATATTGGACGCACTATTTGGAAGCGTAATATGCGCGCCGGCTTCCGCGATGGGCATGGGCCATTCGTCGCCAGTGATATTCCAATAGAATTCGTCATGGTCATCAAAAAAACGAAGCGCGTCAGAGACAGTGTATTCGATAGAAACAGTGCGGGTGCTGTTATCGGCGTCGGGAACGTAGATTTTCAGTTTGAGATATTGGCGTTCGCGGCTCGTTTCATATCTGAGCTTGTTTCCATCTCCGTCGGTGATGCGTTTCACGTTCAGAAAGAGCGAGTAGTTCAGGCCACGAGGCCCCGCATACTCCACAGGGATCATTCGGTAGACGCCGTGCCAAGGCCCGCCGATGAACTGAAAGGTGATGTTCTCTGTGACGTCGACTGAGCTGTTCCTAAGCACGTCGATGTCCGAATTGAACTTAACAATGTGAAGATCCTTGGCGGAAAGAGGACGGGCGAAGACGACAAGCAAAACGACACAGGAGAGCGCTGCGACAAGCCAGATGGGCGGTTTGAGACGCGAGGACATGGTGATAATACCGGCCAGAATCAGGCCGTGGGGGCAGCGGGGTTGCCGAAGCTCACTTTGGGGGCTTCGCGTTCCGCGGCGGAAGAAACCTCAAAGAATTCACGCTGTTTGAAGCCGAGCATTCCGGCAAAAATGTTGGTCGGGAATTGCAGAATTTTTGTATTGAAGTCGCGGACCACGGCGTTGTAGTAGCGGCGCGCGTTCTGCACGGTGTCCTCAATTTGTGAGAGCGAGTTCTGAAGCGAAGTGAAACTTTCGATAGCGCGGAGCTGCGGATAAGCCTCCGAGAGAGCAAAAAGGCTCTTCAATGCGCCAGAGAGCATGTTCTCCGCTTGCGCCTTGTCGGCCGGCCCTGTGGCAGCCATGGCCTGATTGCGGGCGTTAATGACGGCTTCGAGGGTGCCTTTCTCATGGCCCGCATAGCCTTTCACGGTTTCCACAAGATTGGGGATCAAGTCGTAGCGGCGTTTGAGCTGAACATCGATATCGGCCCAGGCGTTGTCGCATTGCACTTTCAAACGAACCAGGCCGTTGTACATCCCAATACCGAAAATAACCAGGAGCACAAGGATGCCAAGGATTACCCAACCCAACATCGGCTAACCTCTTTCGGGAGGATTGAACACCTGGAGAACACCTTCACTATACGTGCGCAATCTCCCTGAGTAAAGAAATGTCCGGCAAGCCTATACATCAAGCGTCCGTGCACGGACCAAATCAGGAAAAAAGTGATGTAGGGAGGGTGCCACGCTCCATTGACTTGGGTTTACCCGCTGTGTTACCAGTAGGTACGCCTTTTTTTGCATCTTGGGCCGCAGCGATAGGCGGGAATGACGCCAGAGGCAAAGCACCTAGAAGTAGTTCTGGACACGCACGTCGAGAGCGTCAATCTCGCCGAGGAAATGTGTCTCCGTGTTGCCGAAGCTGTGGGTTTTAGTGAAGATGAATGCTACCGGATCGGGATGTCCGTTCGGGAGGGTGTAATCAACGCCTTTCATTACGGGAATCAGGAAAAACCGGGCAAGAAGATCTACCTGGCCCTCGACCTTACCCAGGAAAAAATGGTCATCCACGTTATGGATGAGGGAAAAGGATTCAAACTGGCTGATGTCCCGGATCCGCTGGCCGAAGAAAACCTGTTGAGTACTTCAGGCCGGGGTATCTTTTTGATGAAGACATTCATGGACGAATTCCGTGTTGTAGCGGGACGCACCGGCGGGGCGGAGATCATCATGTCGAAAAAAATCCCGGCCGGAGGAAAATCCTGGGGCAATGGGAATCACGGCCAAACGAGTTCGGATGCGGCGCCAAAAAGGGAAGCTTAGGAACGACTATGCCAGCTCTATTTCTGACTCTAAGGGAAGACGGTCCAATCACCATTGTCGATATAAGTGGAAGGATTGCGCTCGGGGAGGGTAGCGCGCTTTTGCGCAAGACCATCCGGGACTTGTTGGAAGCCGGCCAGGGAAAGATCCTGCTGAATCTAGGGGACGTGAATTACATCGATAGCTCGGGGATCGGCGAACTGGTGAGCGCCTTTACCGCCGTGCGTAACCGCAACGGCGAGCTAAAGCTGCTGAACCTGACCAAGAAAGTCCACGACCTGCTACAAATCACAAAACTCTTCACGGTATTCGACGTGTACAACGACGAACTCACCGCCGTGCGCAGCTTCCTCTAGACTCAACTCATCCAGTTTCTTTTTCGAGCTGGCTCATGGAAAAGAGCCCAAGAGTGGCAAGACCGCTCGGATAGAATGTTCCTCGGGCTTCGCACAAAGACTCCAACTGCGTCACAATCAGGAGCATGAGTACCGCAGCGGATCACACGTGGATTATCGAGCGTGCCAAGGAGCTTGGATTTGATCTGTGCGGAGTGGTGCGCGCGGAGAAATTTCCGGAATTGGAGAAGTTTGGGGAATGGCTCGGGCGTGGTTTCGCGGGGGAAATGAAGTACCTGGAGGACCCGCGACGCGTAGAGCCTTCGCTGGTCATGCAGGGTGTGCGCAGCGCGATCGTCTGCGCCCTGAACTACGACACAGCGCATCCTTACTCGATCGAGGCGACGGCCGGGCCAAACGGCGGCTCACCGCGCGGATGGATTTCCCGCTACGCTTGGGGCCACGACTACCACCAGGTGATGTGGGAAAGATTGAACGCACTGGCCGACGCGCTGAAAGAAAAATTCCCAGAGCCCTTTGCGGCGCGAGCCTATGCCGATACCGGGCCGGTAGCCGAGCGCGCTTTCGCAAAGCACGCTGGACTTGGATGGTTGGGCAAAAACACGCTGCTGCTGAATGAAACGTATGGATCCTGGCTTTTTCTTGGTGTGGTCTTCACGACCCTGGACCTGTCACCATCACTCGGACTTGGAGAGGCCCCGCCACCGGATTTGTGCGGGAATTGCCGGCAATGCCTGGATGCGTGTCCCACTGCCGCGCTGATCGAGCCCTATCTCCTGGACGCGCGAAGGTGTATTTCTTATCTGACGATCGAGCTTCGCGGAAGCATCCCGGAGGAATTCCGTGAGCCGATGAGCTGGCAGGTGTATGGCTGTGATATTTGTCAGGACGTTTGTCCTTACAATCGCAAAGGACGGGTCACTCCCTTGGAGGAATTCCAGCCGCGTGAGCAACGCAGTGAGAGAAGCCTTCTACTGCCAAGCTTGGAATGGCTGGCAGAAATGAGCGAGAAGGAGTTCCGGGAGACATTTTGGAACAGTGCCGTGAAACGTACGAAATGGGCTGGGCTCGTGAGGAACGCGTGCATAGCACTGGGGAATACGCGCTTTCGAAGGGGAAGCCGAGAATGCATGCGAGTGGAAGAGTTGCTCGAGAGGCTGACCAAATCGGAGATTTCCACAATTGCGGAATCTGCCCATTGGGCGCTCAGCCACATCCAACAACAGCCCATCTAACCGGAAGCGTGGCACCGTTCCCGCGATTTCGGTTTGGTTGAGTCGGTAGGGCGCTTGGCGTTATACTTTCGCCCTCAGGCCCATTCGCCCACCGAGACTCAGGAGTTTCCATGAATCGGCGGATGTTTCTCGTGAGCAGTGGTCTTGTTGGTGCTGGCGTTCTCGGAGCGGGCTCGGCGGCACCAAGTTTTTTGCAAGCCGCCAGGCCGGATTCAGATTCATATTCCCATCATACATTGGAGGATAAACCCGTGGCTTTTACTGTGCCCCCTTTGCCGTACCCGTTCGACGCATTAGAACCATATATTGACGCTAAGACGATGGAAATCCATCACGACAAGCACCACGGTGCCTACGTCACGAACCTGAACAAGGCGCTCGAAGGACATCCCGACCTGCAGAGCAAATCGATCGATGCCATTCTGAAGGGTCTTGATTCCATCCCGGAGAACATTCGGGCAGCCGTCCGCAATAACGGTGGTGGCCATTGGAACCACTCCCTGTTCTGGCAATTAATGAAAAAGGGCGGAGGTGGCGAGCCGAAGGGTGATCTGGCGGCCGCCATCAACTCCAGCTTTGGATCCCTCGCCGGCTTTAAAGAAAAATTCAAAGCGGCAGGATTGGGACGGTTTGGCTCCGGCTGGGCATGGCTCGTAGTGAAGGACGGGAAACTGGCGATCGACTCGACACCGAATCAAGACACGCCATACCTGCTGAGTGCCAAGGCTGTCTTGGGGATCGACGTCTGGGAACACGCGTACTACTTAAAGTATCAAAACCTGCGGGGCGACTACATTGATGCCTGGTGGAACGTCCTCAACTGGGATAAAGCCGCGGAATTGTACGCCGCCAGCAAGTAAAAACTACCACCGATCCAAAAGAATAAGCCCGACTCGATTCCCTTCGAAGTCGGGCTTTTCTTATTAGCACGGAGTTTGCCCTGCCAATCACGCCATCAAGCGCGGGCGGGCCAGCGGTAGAACCTTTCCAGAATTCAGGATCTTTCCGGGTATTTCGGTACTCCTCGAGAAGGGACGAATCGTTTGCGCAGGAGAGTTCACAATCGTAGGCGGAGCTGGATTCATGGCCCGCTGAGATGCTTCGCGCATCAGCTCCATGCGGCTGTGGACTTTGAATTTCGACAACAGGGAAGAAACGTGAAATTTGACGGTGCGCTCAGAGAGATTAAGTTCAGAGGCAATTTCCTTGTTGGCCAGGCTACGAAGGATGCCGTCAAGGACCTCTTTTTCACGGCGGGTCAATTTCACACTGGTTTTGACGCTCTGACCGGCGTCCAGAAGCTTCTGGGCTTTCTCGGTCAGTTCACCGAGGTTTTCAGGGGCCGTGGGAATCATGATGAGGTAATCACTGGGAGACTGTCCGCGTACCATGCAGTGCATGGCAAGCAAACCGGCGGCGTGATCCACCGGTAGCTCCCCGCCCGGACCGGCTTCCACATGAAAATGAGCTGTGCCACTCGCTTTTTCGTAAAACAGGTAGATGCTAGCCGGGAATGAGGATTGGGGCTGAGTAATCGAATGTGCGGCAGTGGTTCTGCGGATTAACTTCACGTGCACTCCTCCATGGGTGCCTCGCGGTGGGAACGAGACGCTCCTTTAAATTGGACTTGCGAATACCTCGACGACGAGGTTGGCCGGACTCACCCGGCAAGGAAACAGGGCATATACCGGGCCGGGGTGACTACCCCAAGAATCCCAAGCGACGTCACCACCGGGGGTAACGAGAAGGAGTCCCTGTCTACTTGCTAGCTTAAGCTAAACCTGACCGATATTTGGTTTAGCATTCGAGATGCCGGACTGTAAGTTCTTACAGTCTACATATTTTCAAGTACTTAGGAAATTCTTTGCACATTTTGAGCAGGGGGTGGCGGGTAGAATTTGCTCAGCACCCCTACTTTTTTTCTTATCGCGATGAATTTGGTCCCTAACGGGTCAGCACGCGGGTCTGCTCGGGAGAGATCAACTCGTAGTCGATGCCGCGCCACCGGATGCGCCGGCCCATGATCGAGGAGAAGAAATTGACGAGATAAAGGAACGGAACAAACATGGCCAAGAGAATGTAAATCCAGGACTGAGACATGATCTGCGAACGAAGTGAAGGAAGAGCATCTGTGACCCCGATCACACGCAGCGCTCCACGAATCGCCGCGAGGAGAGGAGGAAGACTCAACAGGGTGATGACTTGGAAAGCGGGGCGCGAGGCCAGCGTGAGATTCATCGCCACGATGAAACCGATCAGAAGAGTCAGGCAGTACAGAAAATGGGTCGCAAAAGCGGTCGCCCACATTTGCGGCCGATAGACGCGAGTGATACGCATCTGGCGCCCGGTAAACTCGAGCAGGCCCGCGAAGTCGGTATGAACGTAGGAGGGCGTCAGACATTCAGGCAAGAAGATGATTTGGCGGCGGCTGCGCTCGATCATCGTGGTGAGTGAGTAGTCGTCGCTAAACGAGTATTGCCAGGCATCGAGCATGCCGATCTGCTCGAAAATGGCGCGACGGATCGCGGTGCCACCGCCCCAGCAGAAATTCTTATGGTGAGGCCCGAGCATGGTGACAACAGAGGCATTCCATGCGGCGAGCAGTGCGGTTGGGAGTCCATTGTCGTTTGGCAAAAACCAGCGCATCGTGGTGGTGGCTGCGATACGCGAGTCCATAAGCGGAGCAACCAGGTGATGCAGCCAACTTTTTCCGGGGCGTCCATCGGAATCGGCGAACACCAGAACCTCAAACTCTTCCGGGACCTGCTCTACGGCAACGCGCAGGTTATTCACCTTTTCGCTGCAGTTTTCGGGGTTGCCGGCAATGACCACGTGGGCTTTGGCGCGGGATGTGGCCGCGACCCGCTTCACGATGCTGTGCGCGGGATCACTCTCGGAAGCGAGAACAAAAAAAACTTCGTAGTTTTGATGGTCGAATTCGCACAAGGAAACCAGGTTTCGTTCAAGTCCCGGCTCTATCCCTCGGCACGGACAAATCACTGCAGTCCGCGGAGCATAGAAGCCAGGGTCGGTATTCAAGCGCCGGCGCACATAGGTGAGCCAGAGAATTCCCTGCCAGAGCAGATACAAGCCCGCGGCGATCTGGATCAGCGCCAGGAGATCGAATAGGTTTTCCACGTACGTCGAGCATAACAAAGCTAGGGACTAACAGAAGATAGTTGTCTAGAGGTAGAATCGCAGCGGTTAACATCCTTTTGCGCGGAGGGGCGAAGATGACGGGACGAGTTGATAGTTCGATGGTGACATCAGCGAACGACTTGGAAGGTTACCGGGTAGTGCGAAATTTCGGAATCGTTCGCGGGATTACCGTGCGGTCGAGGAGCGTGCTGGGGAATTTAGCCGCAGGATTTCAGACCATCGTGGGCGGAAACATTACGGTGTTAACGGAACTCTGCGAAAAGGCCCGAGAGGAAGCATATGAGCTGCTGCTGCAACATGCCGCGGCTCACGGGGCGAACGCGATTCTGGCGATGCGTTACGACGCCAATGAAGTGATGCAAGGAGTGACGGAAGTCCTGGCCTACGGCACGGCGGTACAAGTCGAAAAGATCAGCTAGTCAGAGTGACGATTTCGTCGCTTGACGCCGAAAAGGATAGAATCCGGCTTTCATGTTCTGCATATTCTGTGGCACAAAAGTCCCAGCCTCGGGACGATTTTGCGCGAACTGTGGCAAGCCGGTTGAGGAACCCGACCCGGACGCGACGGTCTTGGGTGATGCGGCGATTCTCGATGCGCATCTGGAAACGATGGCACCCGATGTGCCGCAGCCGCAAATGGCAACACCCCGGCAGCCGTCATCACCGTCTCGCCCTCGCTCTACGCCGCCGTCAAATCCTACGTTAGCAAGTTCCGATCCGATTGGAGGCGGCCGCTTTGCGCCGGGCGCTATCGTTGCGGACCGCTACCGGATTGTGGCGCTGCTTGGTCGCGGCGGCATGGGGGAGGTGTATCGAGCCGAGGATCTTCGGCTGAGCCAAGTCCTGGCCATCAAATTCTTGCCGGAAGCGCTCTCGCGGGATGAGTCTGCCTTGGCACGATTTCATTCCGAGGTTCGTGTGGCACGGCAAGTGTCGCACCCTAATGTCTGCCGCGTATTTGATATCGGAGACGTGGACGGTGTGCCGTTTTTGACGATGGAGTATGTCGACGGGGAGGATCTGTCATCCCTGATCAGAAGGATCGGAAGGTTGCCGCAAGATAAAGCAATGGAAGTGTCCCGGCAGATTTGCGCGGGATTGGCGGCGGCGCACGAACGGGGAGTAGTTCATCGCGACTTGAAACCGGCCAACGTGATGCTGGACGGAGCTGGCAAAGCGCGGATCACTGATTTTGGGCTGGCAGGGATTGCGGCAACGATAGCGGGAGCCGAGGTACGTGCGGGAACGCCGGCGTACATGGCGCCGGAGCAACTTGCAGGGAAAGAAGTAACAATCAAAAGCGATATTTATTCGCTTGGCCTGGTGATGTACGAAGTCCTGACCGGACGGCGCGCCTACAATGCTGCGACTCTGTCGGACTTGATGAAGAGCAGGGAAGAAGGCACGATCACCAATCCCTCGTCGCTCGTGAAGGATCTCGATCCTCTGATCGAACGTGTGATTCTCCGTTGCCTGGAGAAGGAGCCTGCGAATCGCCCCGCTTCGGGGCTGCAGGTCGCTGCGGCTCTCCCGGGAGGAGACCCTCTGGCAGCGGCTTTGGCGGCAGGAGAAACGCCATCTCCAGAAATGGTGGCGGCAGCTGGAACCACGGAGGAACTAAGCCCCAAGCTTGCGCTTCGATGTTTGGCCGCGGTCCTGATTTTGATTACGGCATGCACTTATTTGGGAGTGCAGGAAAGTGGACTGCGGCGCATTCGGCCGCAATATTCCACGGAAGTGCTGGAACATAAAGCGCGCGAAATCGTAGCAAGCATAGGTTATCCGACTCCACCGCACGATGCAGTTTCCGGATTTGCGTACGATTACGATTACCTGACTTTTCTGACGAAAAAGGACAAGTCGGCTGAACCCTGGAGCCGTGTGCTTACTGAGGAACCGCCGATGCTGCAGTTCTGGTATCGGCAGAGTCCAACGGAAATGACACCGGACGGTTTTTCGAATATTTCCCTGACTCCCGGTGTGGTCACCTTTTCGGATCCTCCATCGATTTTTTCCGGGATGATTAACGTGCAGCTCGATGCAGTTGGGCGTTTGCTTTATTTCCAAGCGATGCCTCCGCAAAAAGAAGAGCATCCACAAACTGGAAAGACACCGGATTGGCAACCGTTGTTTTCAGCCGCAGGGCTCAATGCCACGAACCTTCAGACGGCCACCCCGGTATGGAACGGACTTGCTTCAGCGGATTCACGAGCTGCCTGGGACGGGACCTGGCCTGGAACAAGCCACTCGCTTCATGTGGAGGCCGCTGCGTTTCACGGACAGCCTGTTTTCTTCCAACTCTCGGGTCCATGGACAACTCCCTCAAGGATGCCCGCACCTGAGTCCAGTGCGCCAGACAGAGCTGGAGAAATTTTCGGGACTACCTTCGTGCTTTTGCTGATGTTCGGCGGAATCTGGCTGGCGCATCGAAATTATTCGCGTGGCAAGGGCGACCGGCGGGGCGCCTGGCGGTTAGCGTGGGTAGTCTTTTTGCTCGAGATCGTTTTGTTTCTCGCGCGTGCTCACTTGAAGTTCTCGATCGGCGCGCTATTTCTCATGCTGCTTGCCGTGAGCACAGCATTGTTTATCTCCGCGTTCATGTGGACGCTGTACATCGCGCTTGAGCCCTACGTAAGAAGCAAATGGCCGCAAACGATCGTATCGTGGTCGCGAGCTCTGACAGGGAAAGTACGCGATCCACTGGTAGGGCGGGACGTTTTGTATGGCACGCTGCTGGGGCTGGCGTGGGTGATGGTCTTTTATGGGGGCTATTATTTTGATATGCGCCGCGGCGAACGTCCCTTGTTGCCGCAGACCGATCTCATCGAAGGAACCCGCGCCGCATTTTCGATGTGGCTTGGCAATATTGTTGGGGCCATTGTGGCAGTCTTGATGTTCTTTTTCGTTCTCGTGTTCCTTCGCGTACTGGTGCGCAACCGGTGGGTGGCAGCCGGCCTGTTCGTGCTTGTGTTTGCCATTCCCAAAATCCTGGCCACCAATCATCCGCTGATCGATTCTCCGGTATGGGTCATCATTTACCTGATTGCGGCTGTTGCGGTGGTGCGATTTGGTCTGATCGTGCTGGCGGTAGCCGTTTTCACGGCTAATGTACTGCTCAATTTGCCGTTCACGATGGATTTCTCGGCGTGGTACGCGCCCGCATCTGCTTGTGTGGTGCTGAGTATCATTGCGCTCGCGGTATGGGGCTTCTACACAGCGCTGGCGGGGCAGCGGCTTCTGAAGGAAGAACTGTTCGATTGAAATCGAGAAATGAAGGGCGCAGCGGATTAGTCTTAGGAGCGCTCTTTCGATCCCAGTAAGTCCCCGGCAACTTGCGTGGTGAGAGTTTCCAGGCTGCTCAACGCGCGGCTGGCGGCTAAGCGGGCATTTTCCATGAATGACGAATCGAGCAGGAAGGCGCAACGATCGACGAAGGGATGGTTGGCTGCTTCGAACGGTTTGCGGCTCCGGCGCTGTGGATGCGCGCGCGCCAGGATATTTTCGTACATTCGTAAATCCGACTGAAAATCGAGGGCGGTGCCAACGTTCCAATGTTGCAGGCGTGTGAGTGCCGCCAGGAATTTCTGGCGGAAGGAGGCCGCATCCTTTCGAGTCAGTGGCGAGATTTTGCGATCTTCTTTGGCGCTGGTTCCCTTGCATACGATTTCCAGAGCGTGAGCAGAAGCCGCCAGCAGGGCTTCCCGTTGCATCAGCGTCAGGAGATCGCGATACAGGCTGGCGTGCACTTGCAAGCTGTAGCGTCCGTAGTCTACGACATACGAGTCAACAAAACGCGGCACAATACGCTCCTGCAAAAGAGCCTCACTCAAGCGTTCTGCGAGGGCAGCCGCTCGATCGGGACTCGCGTCTTTGGTTTTGCCTTTAGGCGCCATGCTGAGTTTCACATGGTAACAGCTGTTCAAGGCTTTGACTGCTGGTCCTGAGGACAGAATCGAGATTGCACCAAAACAAAAGGCCCGGCGAAGAGTCGCGCCGGGCCTTTTGGGTCAGAGTTTGAATTGGGTTCAGTGAATCGCGCGAGGAGAATCTGCAACGCCAGGCTGTTGCGGCTCGGGTTCGGGAACAACCGGCGCAATCGGTTCTTTTTCGAGCGCCTGTTCAAGAACCTCATCGAGTGTGCGAACGTAGCTGATCGTCAGATCGCCCAGGATCTCGGGCGGGAGATCGGCCACGGCGTTCGGCTCGTTATCCGCGGGCAAAAGAACGTGCTTGATTCCGGCACGCTTTGCGCCGAGGACCTTTTCCTTAACGCCGCCGATGGGCAGCACTACACCGGAGAGGGTCATTTCGCCGGTCATCGCCAGGCGATTCTTCACCGGCCGGTTTGTCAGCAGGCTGACCAGGGCAGTCACCATGGCTGCACCTGCCGAGGGTCCATCCTTCGGAACCGCTCCTGATGGCACGTGGATGTGAATGTCCTGCTTGCGGAAGAAGTCCGGGTCGATGCCGTAGCGCTCGGCGTTGGCACGCGTCCAGGTCAACGCAGCGGTCATTGACTCCTGCATGACTTCACCAAGATGGCCGGTCATGGTGAACTGCTTGCCACCACGCATGCGGCTAGCTTCGATGAAGACGATGTCGCCTCCCACGGGAGTCCACACGAGACCCACAGCAACGCCGGGTTTCTTGACTCGCTCTTCGACTTCCTTCTCCGTGCGGTACTTCGGCACGCCCAGGAACTCGCGCACGACTTCCGGCGTCACTACCATTTTTTCGGGCTTCCCTTCCGCCAGGCGGCGGGCCTGCTTGCGAACCAAGGTGGCGATTTCCCGCTCGAGATTACGCACGCCGGCTTCCCGCGTGTAGCTGTGGATAATCTCCTGCAGCCCGGCTTCCGTGAATTCAAGTTGTTCGCCTTCCTTGATTCCATGCTCGGCCGTTTGTTTGGGGATCAAGTACTTGCGCGCGATGTGAATCTTTTCTTCACCGGTATAGCCGGGAAGTTCGATGATCTCCATACGATCGAGGAGCGGACCCGGAATCGGATCCATCCAGTTGGCCGTGGCGATGAAAATCACCTTCGACAGGTCGAATGGAACGTCCAGATAGTGGTCGCGGAAGGTCGCGTTCTGCTCGGGGTCGAGAACTTCCATGAGCGCCGCGGACGGATCTCCACGGAAATCACGGCCGAGTTTATCGACTTCATCGAGCATGCAAACGGGGTCGTTGTTTTCGGCGCGCTTCAGGCCCTGAATAATCTGGCCCGGCAATGCTCCGATGTAGGTGCGGCGATGGCCACGGATCTCAGCCTCATCATGCATGCCGCCGAGAGAAATGCGAACGAACTTGCGGCCCAAGGCACGGGCGATAGACTTCCCCAGAGAAGTTTTGCCCACCCCTGGAGGACCGACGAAACAGAGAATCGGACCCTTCATTCCGGGTTGCAGCTTCTTCACTGCGAGATAGTCGAGAATCCGTTCCTTGACCTTTTGCAGGTCGTAATGATCCTCGTCCAGGATTTCGTGCGCCTTGGGAATGTCGATCTCCGAAGCGCCAGAAGACTTCGACCATGGGAGCGAGGTCATCCATTCCAGGTAGGTCCGCGAAACCATGTATTCGGCAGAAGCAGGAGTCATTTTCGACAGGCGTTTGAGCTCGCGGTCGCATTCTTTCTTAGCTTCCGCGGGCATGCCGGCCTGTTCGACCTTGGTGCGCAGTTCTTCGATTTCCGCCTGCGCGTCGTCGACTTCACCCAGTTCTTTCTGGATCGCCTTCATTTGTTCACGAAGCAGGTATTCGCGCTGGTTCTGGCTCACCTGTTCCTGAACTTGTTCGTTGATCTTACTGCGGAGTTCGAGCACTTCGAGTTCCTTCGAAAGCTCGCGAATCAGAATCTCCAGGCGCTTGCGGACATTGGAAGTTTCCAGCAACTCCTGGCGCAGAAGCGTGGAGAGACTGGGCAGAGTTCCGGCGATGAAGTCGGACAGCCGCGACGGATCGTCGATGTTCATCGCCACGTTCTGCAGATCATCGGAGAGCTGCGGCGAATGACTGACAACATCGCGAAAGAGATCCTGTGCATTGCGCTCGAGAGCTTCGAGTTCCGTATCGTTTTCGCCAATGATGTCCGGCTCCGGCACCAAATTGGCGCTCAGGAAGGGACGCAGTCCAAGCAACTCTTCGACGCGGATCCTCTGCAACCCTTCCATAAAGACGACGACGTTGCCATTGGGCATCTTGACGGTCTTGTGGACCTTGGCCAACGTGCCGACCTTGTGGAGGTCCGCAGCGGCAGGGTCTTCGACTCGAGGGTCGAGTTGGGCAACAACGCCCAGGAGCTTTTCCTCGCCAGTCAGTGAGTTTACGAGGGCCAGAGAGCTTTCCCGGCCGACCGTGAGAGGCAGAACAGCGCCTGGAAACAGGACCGTATCCCGAACCGGCAAAATCGGCAGAGTGTCTGGCAAAGTGTGTTTTTTATCAGCCATAGGTTCCCCTTACGCTCGGCGGCGGGCAGAGCCGCCTTGAAACATTAGATGCTCGTTGGTACAAAAAGGTACCCGAACCTGCAATGATGATGAGCAATAACCTTTAGTCCAAAACACTCAGATTATACACAAAGCCCTCAGAATACGCAAATAAGGCAATAACTTTCAGTAATTAAAACACTTATTTGGTAGACCAATACCCGTCTGCGCACCCCCATTCCTCCTATCGGCCGACTTTTCTGAGCGGATAATTTGATCGGACGAAAGCCTCGGCGTCCCCTTTGCTGATTATCCCGCCTTCGAGCTGGGCATCCTCCAAGGCCCTCAGGATAGTTTGGAATTCAGGTCCCGGAACATATCCCATCTCATTTAGATCGTCCCCTGTCAATAATCTTGTCGGTCTAACTTGTTCTAAAGGGGTCTGATTGCGAAAGTCACGGACCATTTCGTACGCGTCCAGGTGTCCGTGGCTGGCCAGGCAATCCAGACGGTGAAGTTCCAGATGTTCATCGAACAGGGGTTGCCGGATGAAACGCTTCAGCGTTGATTTGCGCATTTGGGGGACATCCTTGAATTTCATGTGGTTGGCCACCAGCGCCTGAATCTGCTCCGCCTCATCGTTCGAAAACTTCAGCCTTTTGCAGATCTCACGGGCCATGCGTACACCGACTTCCACATGGCCATCGAATCGGATGCGATCGCCCGTGAGAGAAGTCGGCCGAAACGTGGCTGGTTTTCCAATGTCGTGCAACAACACGCCCCAGGCGAGGGTACGTGAAACACCGAACGGCAATCCTTCGAGCATGATGCGTGTGTGGATCCAAACCTCACCTTCGGGATGATATTCGGGAGGCTGTGGCACGCCTTTCAAAGCTGAAATCTCCGGCAGTACCTGCTCCAGAAGACCGGTGTCGTCCAGCAATTCGAAGCCGCGGCGAGCTGCGCCCTCGGTCAAAAGCTTGGAGAGCTCTTCACGAGTACGCTCGGCGGAGACGGAATGGATTTCTGCTGCATGAAGGAGGATAGCGGCGAAAGTTTCTGGCTCGATCGTGTAACCAAGGCGTGCGGCGAAGCGCACCGCGCGAAGCATGCGCAATTTGTCTTCTGTAAACCGCCGCCCGGGATCGCCGATGGCACGAATAACGCCGGCGTCCAGGTCTAGGCGGCCACCCACGAAATCGAGGACCTCATTGGTCTCGTGGCGCATGAGCAATCCATTGATGGTGAAATCGCGGCGGGAGACGTCCTCCTCCGCCGTGGTGGTATAAATAACCTCGTCGGGATGACGGCCATCGGAGTAGCCACTGTCCTTGCGGAACGTGGCCACTTCAACTTTGTGGCCATCGCGGCTGACGAGAACGACGCCGAACTTAGCTCCCACAGCGAGACTATCCGGAAAAAGTCGAAGCACGCGATCGGGGAAAGCGTCCGTGGCGACATCATAATCGGCGGGCTCGCGGCCTAAAAGAAGGTCGCGCACGCAGCCACCGACAAGGAACGCCTGGCAGCCTTGGCGCTCAAGCGTGTCGCAGATGGAATTGGCAAGTTCCCTCGCAAGCATCTTGTGATTATGCGCCAGCAAGTGCGGCGGATGTTCAGGAATTGAAAGAAGCCAGGGACGGGGAAGTTACTTGGTCTGAAGGACGAGGCAGGTGATATCGTCGGACTGCCGCGTCGCCCCAACGAAATCCTCAACGTTTTTCATGAGTTGGCGAAGAGTTTCCTGCGCGGAGGACTTTGGCAACGTACGAACTATGTTCACCCACCGCGCGTCGGAGAATTCTTCGCCCGCAGCGTTGAATGCTTCAATGACGCCGTCCGTAAACAGAATCAGCGTATCTCCCGGCTGGATGTCTACGGAAGCCGACGAAAAGGTAGCTTCCGTGGTAATCCCGAAAGGCAAAGCGGAGGATTCCAGTCGCTCGGTCCCGCCGTTTGTGCGCCGCAGGACAGGAGAATTGTGGCCGGCGTTTACGTACTCCAGGTGACGGGTGACGGGATCATACTCGGCGATGACGGCGGTCGTGAAGCGTTGACCGCCCAGGCTGTGCGCGCACGCATAGCGATTCAAGCGTTCTGCAAGCTCCACGAGTGGCATTCCCTCGGAAGCCAGGGTACGAAGGCTGGCTTGAAGTGTGGCCATGAGTAGGGCGGCCGGCACACTTTTTCCCGCAACATCGGCCATCACCAGCATCAACTTGCCACCGGTGGCCCCGTCGTTGAGCGGATAGAAGGCATCGTAGTAATCGCCGGCTACAGAATTTTGTGGACGGGTCCAGAAAGCAACCTCAGCATCTCGAATTGCCGGAGGCTCGGAAGGAACCAGCCAGGTCTGTATTTCGCGGGCGATTTCAAGATCGCGTTTCATGATGACCTTGTCGGCTAACTCAAGGGCGAGAAGGAAAAGAAAGAGAATGGCGGCAAAGAACTCCCATTTATATTCGACATGGCCATTATTTACGACTTGGAATTGGAAGCCCGAGAAAACCAAAAGGAGCACAGCGACGAGAAAGAGGACGCGTCGAGCCGGAGTGAGCTTATTCATCATGGCCCAGAACAACTGGCCGGCGACTCGGAGAGGGCGCCTCCAAGCGGGAAGTTTGTGGACTTGATCCCAGTCGACATCCTTGCCATAGAAGCCGTAGGTGGAGCGGGTGTCCGCGGCGAACTGCGACCAAAGGTCGTCGATGTTACGGCCTTCGCTGACGCGCTGCCAAAAGTCACGCGTGCGCCTGAAGCGAGCAGGACGTTGGGCAGACGGTGCGGCGCTGGACGGGACGGAAGTGCTCATCGATTGTCAGTATAGGACATTATCGCGGCATGTGCAGGGCCGAGAGCAGCGGAGTTAAGAACCATCGCGGCGAAGAGAGCCGCCGAATTGAACGGAGCCGAAACCAAACTTGTCGCGAAGACGATCTGTGGCTTTGGTGAGGCGGTCCAGCTTTTCGCGACGGTCGGCCTCGAGAAGCTCGAGCTGTTTCGCGTCATGACACAAGTTAGAAAGTGCGACGCCGAGCAATCGGACTTTCCGTTTCGGGTCGCGGTGGGCACGGAATAGATCAAGAAAAACGGCGTGGACATCGGAATCGAGGTGCACCGGATCCTGAACCGACTTCGACCGTGTATAGGTTTGAAATCCTGCGTAGCGAATGGTGAGAGTCAGGGTGCGGGCGGAGAGACCGGCTTCGCGCAGACGCTTGCAGGCTTTCTGGGAGAGATGGCTCAAGAGGGATTCCATCTCTGGGATGTTGGAAGTGTCTTCGCCGAAGGTGTGATTGTGTGAAATGGATTTGGGTTCGGCGTCGATGAGGAATTCATAGGCATCGCCGCCGCGGGCTTTGCGATACAGTGCCGTACCCCATTGCCCGAAGATTTTTTCCAATCTTTCCTGTTCGTGAGAGGCCAGCTGCTCGACGGTCTCTATGCCCAGCGCGTGCAAGGCTCTTTCCGTGACTTCGCCGATGCCTGGGATCTTGCGGATGGGCAGAGGAGCGAGGAAGCGCGCTTCCATTCCCGGCGCGACCCAGACGAGCCCGCGGGGTTTGGCCTGATCGGAGGCGACTTTGGCAACCAGGCGGGTGGCAGCTAGCCCGCCGGAACAGGGAAGCCCACTCTGCTGCGTGATGGTACGAAGCAGTTTATCGGCTGCCGCAAAGGGTGGCCCGTGGAGACGTTCCGTTCCAGACAGATCTAGATAAGCTTCATCGATGGAAACCATTTCGACGATGGGAGAAAAGTTCGCGAGAATGGAGGCCACACGGTCGCTCCATTCGGAATATTTTTCGTGGTGGCCGTCCAGGAAAACAGCGTGGGGGCAGAGACGGCCGGCAGTGCGGAGCGGCATGGCCGAGTGGATACCGAACTTACGAGCCTCGTAGCTGGCGGCAGAGACTACGCCACGTTGATCGGGACGCCCCCCCACCACAACCGGCTTGCCGCGGAGTTCCGGGCGCTCCAGCAACTCCACCGAAACGAAAAAGGCGTCCATGTCGACATGGAGAATCGTAGAATGCAGCGGGAACACCAAGGGATCATTGGGATCGTTCTTGGCGCGAAAGCGGGCGAACTCCGGCATGGGTCTAGCCTACGACTTCAGAGCGATTGCGGCAACGTTCCGACCGATGCGCAGGTGGAAGTTCTCCCTGGCTCGAAATCGGTTTGAAGTCGAGTCTCGCTGATGAAAAGATGGGCGGATTGGTCGGGGCGATGAGATGAGAACACTGCTGAGAAAGGCAAATGTGCCGGGGACAGTGCAAGTGATTGTGGTGCTGTTGACGGTTATGGCGGGAACGCCGCTCCACGGAGAACCGCTTTCCCTACAGAGTGTGGTCACACCTTCCACGGTAATTTTCAAAGATGGGCAGCCGGTGAAATTCGCCATTCATGGATTTATCGAATTCAAATCGCTGGCAGAGACGTTTCCTTATATCGAAGTACAAAGGAAACGGTGGAAGGGAAAGATAAGTGAAGAAGAAGGAGAGCGGCTGTCGCGAGAATTGTTGCGGGAAGGAATCGAGAGTCGAGTGGTGTCGATGGCCGACGAGCGGCCGCTCGAAACGCTGCTAACGCACACGAGCGAGGAGTTGCGGCAAGCAATCGCGGCCGTAACGGAGCCAACTCCGGCCGGTTACCAGGAAGCGTTTCTGGCGGTGCAAGAAAAATGGAAACATTCGCTGAATTGCTGGAGCGCTTCGCCGTCAATTGCAGGGCGGGTGCTTTCGAACTGGTATTCAATTGAAGAGGGAATTCGATTGTACGGGGCAACGTATGATTCGACGGAGCATTTCTGGCAGGCGGCGAAGTATCATCCGGATTTGACGGTGGGCGAGCTAAAAGAGTTGACGGCACGACTGGAAGCGCGGAACTGGATGGGGTGGTTCGAACGGGTGGATAAGGATCCCAACCTCTATCTGCCGAACGCGTATGCCGTGGAATTCTTGCGGTACAACCTCGCGACGGAGCGAGTGTGGTGGTTCCTGACAGAGTTGGACGGACATGCACTGCAGGCGAGCGATCACGTACGACAGGTGCAACAGAGAGGAACCACGGCATTCCGTTTTAGCGCGTATGAAGAGAAGGTGTTGTGGGGAGATTTGGCCGATGTGCTGCACCTGGTCTACCAGTTTTCGTTGCCCGACGATCCGCTTCGCAAGAGATTGGCGGATGCCCACTTCGACGGCATCTATCTTGGCGAACGGAAGATGGGATTCATCAGCGCGGAGTTCCGCTCGCAGATGCTTGAAATCTGGAAGGTGAAGTACCTTGAGATGCCAAGGTTTCGTGAAGTCATCAGTCTGATTCCAGTGGAAATTCGACTCGAACATTTTCTCAACGATGGGGATTCGCCGGACATTCCGATCCCCATTTATGTGGATTATCTGAATCAGATACGGGAACTTGCGCGAGGGAAGGCGGCTCCCTGAGCTGGGCTGCTATCGAGGATTCCGGGACGGAAGGCGCTGCGCGGAGATGACGCGAGGGATGCCGGCGAGATCCTTGGTGATGCTGACACCGATCCACTCGGAGCGATCAAGAAGCGGTTCAACCGCGGGCAGGCTGTTGTAGCCCAGTTCAAGCACCAGCAGCCCGCCTGGTTTCAAATGCCGCGCAGCTTGCGGAATCAACACGCCGTAGAGTTCATAGCCTTCTTCACCACCGAACAGAGCTGCGCGAGGCTCATGTTCTCGCACCTCGATGGGGAGTGTGTCCGCCTCGCGGAGGCTGATATAGGGCGGATTGGAAATGATGAGGTCAAAAGAAAGTGGCGCGTGAGGATCGCCGCGCGAACAGAGACCTTCGAGCAAATTGGATTCGAGGAAATGGATGCGCTGGCTGAAGCCGTGACGGACGGCATTGCGGCGTGCCACGTCCAAGGCTGCCTTGGAAATATCGGTGGCATACACGGTTGCAGCCGAGAGTTCTTTGGCCAAGGTTAGAGCGATACAGCCGGAGCCGGTGCCAATATCCACGAGTTCGACATTTTCACCGTTGAGCCTGGGTTGGCGGCCAGCGCGAATTTCGCGGACGGCAAGGCGGTCCAGGGCCACCTCGATGAGATGTTCGGTTTCCGGGCGTGGAATGAGGACGTCCGGCGTAACTTCGAATTCGAGGCCCCAGAATTCCTGTTTGCCGGTGAGATGTTGCGTGGGGACTCCCGAAGAGCGTCGAGCGAGCAGATTGAAGTAGGCTTCTGCCACGGCATCAGGAAGAATTTCTTCGGGATGGGAATAAAGCCATGTACGGTCTCGCGCGGTGACATGAAGAAGCAGAAGTTCGGCGGCGAGAGTATAAGAAGGGACATGGGCGGAGCGAAGCTGCTCAATGCCTTGCTTCAACAGGGCTCGGACGGAACGGTCTGTGGAAACCAGGCTCATCCGCGCAAATGTTCTTTCTGACGCCCGCTCGCTTCGAGTAAGCCATAGGCCACACCGTTTCCGGCATAGGCGTACTTGCCGATCGCGAAACCGCCGAGAGCCGCATCGCCTACTGCGAGCCCTCCAATAGCGCGCCAACCCATGGCAAGGCCGCCGAGTGCCAACAAAGCGAAGGACGCCCCTCCAAGAGCCAGGCCTCCCACTGCTATGCCGCCAATCGCCACCACACCGATAGCCAGGCCGCCCACAGCGATGACTCCGGTTGCGCGCCCTCCGATGGCGATGATTCCTTTGGCGGTGCTGCCATAGGAAAGCAAAGGAAATCCAGCGATCTGTGTGGCGGAAGAGTAAGGGCGTTCGCCCGAGAAAACCACGGCCGTCGCGAGGTGAGTCAGCACGAGAATGAAGGCCATATAGAGAAGGAAAAAGAGCCAAAACGGAAGTATGCGGCGGCGCTCGCTCTTATCCTCGGAACGTTCGCTATAGCGCCGCATCCATGCGGGACCTGGTTTGCTCCCCGGACGAGTCAGCATGATCCCTCCCTGACGAAGATTAGGCCTCGGCCAATTCCTGTTTGAGGCGAGCGGTCTCGTAATGGGTCACGAGGCCATCGACGAGGGGAGCGAGCTTGCCATCCATGACTTCGGTCAACTGATGGATGGTCAAACCAATGCGGTGGTCGGTGACACGGTTCTGCGGGTAATTATACGTCCGAATTTTCTCAGAACGGTCACCCGTTTTGATTTGGCCACGGCGCTCGGCGAGGATGGCGGCTTGCTGCTTCTCGAGTTCCATCTCATAGAGACGGGAGCGCAGAACACGCATAGCTTTGGAACGATTCTTGATTTGGGATTTTTCGTCCTGCTGCGAGACGACCAGGCCGCTCGGAAGATGCGTGATGCGGACGGCGGAATATGTGGTGTTGACCGACTGGCCGCCGGGTCCCGAGGAACAGAAGGTGTCGATGCGGAGATCCTTGGCTTCGATTTTGATGTCGATTTCGTCGGCTTCGGGAAGAACGGCGACGGTTGCGGCGGAAGTGTGGATGCGGCCCTGGGTTTCCGTGGCGGGCACCCGCTGGACGCGATGCACACCGCTTTCGTATTTGAGCTTGGAATAGACCTTGCTGCCCTGGATGGCAGCGACAATTTCTTTCACGCCGCCCTGGGTGGCAGGGGAGCTTTCCATGACTTCGACTTTCCAGCCTTGGGATTCGGCGTATCGGGAATACATGCGGAAAAGATCGCCGGCGAAAATGCCGGCCTCATCACCGCCGGTGCCGGCGCGAATTTCGAGGATGATATTTTTGTCGTCGTTGGGGTCTTTGGGGATCAGCAGTAGCTTCAATTCGCGCTCGATCTGCTCCTTCCGCGTGGTGAGCTGCCTTTCTTCTTGCTGCGCCATGTGACGCATTTCGGCATCTTCGGATTCGACGATCATCTGCCGCGTGCCCGCGAGGTCTTTTTCGATTTGCTTGAACTCGCGGTGCTTGTTGACGATCTCCTCGAGTTCGGCGTGCTGTTTGGCAAGCTTCTGGAACCGCGCGGAATCGGAGACGACTTCGGCAGTGGAAAGCTCCTGGGTCATCTGCTGGTAGCGGATGTCGAGCTGGTCGAGCTTATCGGAGAGAGTAAGTACAGACATTTCAAAAATCCTTGGCTCTGTGAGCCTTGTTCAACTCGCTTTTGGGCGAGAGGATGCGAATCAAGAAGAAATGAGTTAGCGATTCGCTCCGGAACGAGCGCTAGGTGAGGGAAGCTAATAAAAAGAGGCGAACATCTATCTTCTCTAAGCATTAGAGTATCGCCAACAGGCATTGGTTGCAAATCAGACAGGGAAACCCGGGCTGAAGATCAACAGAGTGCAGGCGTTGCTGTAAGGCTCGGGGCTGTACTACGATTCGATTTGGCGAGCGTGCCAGAGATTGAGGGTGTGAAGGATGAGTGAGGCGATTCGGGCAGCCGCGGAAGGCGCGCCGGACATACTGCGGGAACAGACGCCGCACGCAGAACTCGGATTCCTCTGGGATTTTTGGTATCCGGCGATGCGCAGTGACGAGATCTACGGCCGGAACCTGGCGACCGCGACGCTCCTCGAAGTCCCGTTGGTGATCGGACGGACCAGTGCAGGGAGAGCTTTCGCCATGCGCGATTCCTGTCCCCACCGTGGGATTCCGCTGTCCTATGGCCACTTTGATGGGAAAAACCTGCAATGCAGTTATCACGGCTGGGAGTTTGATGCGTGCAGCGGACGCTGCCTGCTGATACCGTCGCTGACCGGCCACGACAAACTGAAAGCGGATCGTATCAGCGCCGGGCATTTTCCTTGCCAGGAACGCGATGGATACGTGTGGGTGTATGTGAACGCGCCGGCGACGAAACTGCCGGAAACGTTGCCGGCTGCGCCGGAGTTGCCGAAGTTCAGCGAGAAATTCAAGATTACGCGGCTCGATTGCGAACTGCCTTCGCACATTGATCACGGGATTATCGGCTTGATGGATCCCGCGCACGGGCCGTTTGTGCACCAGTCGTGGTTTTGGCGGAGCAAGGGTAGTATTCACGAGAAGTCCAAGCAATTTGAACCGATTCCGAATGGTTTCCGGATGAGCAAGCATTCACCATCGACCAACAGCCTGCCTTATCAGTGGCTGAAGAAGATGACCGGCGAGCCGGTCACAACGACGATCGATTTTGTGCTGCCCAACATGCGTTTTGAGGAAATTCACAGCGGAAAATACTGGTTTTCGAGCCGGGCAACGGTGACGCCTGTGCGGCGAGATTGCTGCCGGATCGATTTCGTTGCCGCTTGGAACCTGCCGCTTCCGATTTCCGTGTTCCGGGCGTTCGCGAAAGTGTTTTTGCGACAGGACCAGGAGACCATGATCCAGCAATCGGAAGGGTTGAAGCACAATCCGCGACTGATGCTGATTGATGACGCGGACCGGCCGGCGAAATGGTATTTCGCGCTGAAGCAAAATTTGATTGAGGAGCGGCGTACAGGTGTCCCGATGCCGCACCCCATGACGGGCCCCGTCACTTTACATTGGAATAGCTAACGAGCCCTCTAAAACGCCGCAAATCTAGCGCAGCGAACTCAGGTCAAAGTCGACTACGACTTGTTCGCCTTCCGGCGGAATGATTTGAATGGTGGCGGTGCCGGACGCAAGGGAATCGGCAAGAAACTCCAACTCGACGGTAGCACCGACCAAGCTGCAGCCACCATCCCCGCAAATGGAATCGGGCGCGCCGGTATAAATGAACGGCGATAAAGCTTTCCCGTCACTGACAACAGTTATCTGAAAATCTCTCCAAAAGTCCGTGGGTCGTGGCAGATAGTCCCAAGGTGTGCCTGAAGTGCGTCCGTTGGGATTGGTCATCACTGCTCCGTAACCGCCCGTCAATTGAATCTTCACGATGACCTTTACCGTTTCGACCATGCCTCGATGCTCGAGTTCCGCCTGTTGAGCGCTGTAACCATAGGAGCGCTGACTCGACAGTTGCGCGAGTAGCGCGTAGGGAGTAAGAAACGTGATGGAGGAAATGAACGGGCCGGTTTTAGGTGGAGCGAGGTGCTTGGAGTATTTGTCGAGAAATCGGGCATAGGATTCGTCATGGCGTTGTCCCATGAAGTAGGCCTGGCGGACGCCAGTGTCTGACAAGGGCGTGTCGAACGCGCAGGAAGGGAGCGGGAAAGCAAGGACAGCGGCCAGAACAGAAGCACCGCGGAGCCTGTTGAGCGCCATGGAGCACCTCTTGCCTCTAGGACGTAGGAGCCGACCAGTCGCGTTTCAGATGCGACGCTGAATATTGGGGAAGTCCAGCCAGACTTTGATGCCGCAAAAGTGGGACCCTTCCGTGCAGATGGGCGTGGTGATCCCGGCGCGGAGATGGCAGGGTGGGCCGATAGAACGGGAGAGTTCAGGGTGCACTTCGCGGACTTGTGCAATTTCGTCCATAGACGCGTTGTAGATTTCTTCCTGAGCATTGAAGCAAGTGCGCATGGTCCATTTGTGGAGAAGATGCAGGAGGGAGCCGGTTTCAACGAGACGAATGGATTTGGCATTGGGCAATAAATAGAGAGCAATCTCCGGAGGCACGCCCCGATCGAGAAGCTGATTCTTGGCGTACCAAGCATCGCGCATGGCGCGCTCGTAGACTTCCTTGGCCCGTGGGTTTTCTTGGAGGAGCATTGGCGTGATGTAGTCCGGCTGGCAAGTGTCCGCGAGAGTAAGCAAAGGTCGGGAGCCGGGAACCATGCGGTGACGCTGGTCCTGGCTGTCCGCAGTGTGGCTGATTTTTTTAGCAAAGGTGTAGGTCGCGTGCTGTAAAGCGCGCATCATCGGGGCATGAACGCCGATGTTGAGGGTTTCCAGACGATAAAGATTGCGAGCGGGACTGAGAAGGCGATCGATGGCCTCGGCATCGGGGCA
The DNA here is from genome assembly GCA_963709675.1 of Candidatus Acidiferrales bacterium. GTDB lineage: Bacteria > Acidobacteriota > Terriglobia > Acidiferrales > UBA7541 > Acidiferrum. The sequence goes on along the minus strand of CAVPWW010000003.1, from coordinate 576,534 downwards.
AGCAGACTCGGGCAGTCCAACAACCGCGCGATAGGATTCGGCCATGGTGCGGACCGCGTTCCGCGAGTAATCGACGAGTCGAGACGTCTTACCCTGAAGCGAAACGTCGAATTCGCGGACGAACGCATCCGCGTGCGGCTGGGCTGGAGTGATTTCTTTCCATTCGGGTAACTCTTCCAGGGGAGACGTGCCAAAACGATCGAAAAATTGAGGGTCCTGCTGGCGAACAAGGGCGACCATATCGCCGATGACAGCACGAGCTTCACTTGGCGTGTCGGAAGCGGAACACATGCGCCAGAGGCGATGCAGGACAATGCCGGAAAGCGTATGAACCATGGTGGTGAACGCCGCGACCGGGAGAACATAGCGTGCGATTTCGATGGCGCGCTTTTCCGCAGACCGCTCAATCTTCTGGATGCGCTTTGGATGAGACATTGGACCGATGTGCCAGATGTCGCTGAGGATTGTTCGGGCGTCGCCTACGAGCAGCGCGGAAAGCTCTCGATAATAACCCCACGCGCGGGCGATGGCCGTCTCGTAGATTGCGCGTGAGCCCTCGTCGAAGAACAGTGAGACAGGAGGCACATAAGCCTGAGCACGTTCCATGCGGACGTAACGCTGGCTCTGCTGCTCGGAATTGTAGAAAGGATGCGCGTGAAGGAACGACCAGACAAACTGGCGGCTGACATTTTCGAGGCCAAATTCGAAGTGTGCGTGCTGATAGACGGTGTGGTGGCCGCTGTAGAAGGTAGCTGCACCGATGTTCAGGCGCTGCTTGTCGGTGATTTCCTCTGGATTGATGAGCCGCGAAGAGTAGCATGTGCGGGCGGCCGCAATCGCGGAATCAAAGGGATGAGAAAAGGCATTGCGAAGGGTGACCCGCGGTAGCGCGGTTTCCACTCCATCAGGAGTGGGAACACCATCAAACATGCGGGATTGTGTCGCCACGTTGGAAATTAATTCTACACGGAGTAGCTGTATTGGACAAAAGGCAGAAAAAAGCGGACCGGTGTGGACCGGTCCGCGGAAGAAGACAGCTGCAATTTCGCGATTACTTTTTGCCAGCAGCAGCGGGAACGTTAGCGTATTTCTTGTTGAAGCGTTCCACGCGTCCGGCGGTGTCGACGAGTTTCTGCTTGCCGGTGAAGAAAGGATGGCAGCTCGAACAGATTTCAACGCGCAGCATCTCGCCCTTGACGGTCGAGCGGGTCTGGAACGTATGCCCGCAGGCACAGTGCACGGTCACAGCGTGATAGTCGGGATGAATACCGGGTTTCATGATGCTCCATTCTGTCGTGTCCGGTCTGCACGGCACCCTGATGGGTCGGGAGACAACAGCCGCGTCGCTAGGTCACGATGCAATCTATGATTATAAGCTAAACGAGGGACAGCGCAAAATCAGTCTAGTGGCGAGGGTGCACGACGTAGAAGTGTCGTCTAGCAAGTTTTCCTTTCTTTATTGTATGATCTGAGCGTATCTATACGTCCAGATTAGTTGCGGTACAGAAAGGACATCCCCTATGCCGAACGATCTCGCCACCTTAGAAGCCCAACGATCCGAGCTCCTGCAGGAATTCCTCGGCTTGAGTGATCTTCGTCCAGGTTCCATCACCGCGGTGACCCGGCGCTGCGGCAAACCTTCTTGTCATTGCGCCAAGCACAACGACCCGGGGCATGATCCGCAATTCCGCCTCACTCGTCGCGTGGCCGGCAAGACCGTGACGGAAACCTTTCCCAATCCCACGGCACTGCGCAAGGCGCAGCAGGAGGTTGCCGAGTTTCACCGTTTCCAGAAGCTCAGCCAGGACCTGGTGGTCCTCAACGATAAAATTTGCCGGCTCCGGCCGGTCGAGCAGCAGCGCGGCAACTGGACGGAGCAGGAAAAAAAACGCTTGTTGCGATCCATGAGGAAGTGGCGCGGGAAGTAAACCAACTGCTCGGCCGCATCTTTGCGCAACGACGTACGGACGGGCGAACCGATCTGGAGGCCGTCGAGTCCGCTCTGCGAACAGCTCTTCATCACGCCGGCGCGGCGGTCTTAAGCGAACTACTGCAGTTCGCAGCCCCCACCGTTGATCAGCGGCAGGTACCTTGTCGATGTGGCCATCAGGCCGAATATCAGGAGATCCGTTCGAAAGCAGTGCTAACGATCGTCGGGCCGGTGCGCATCTCCCGCCCTTACTACTTGTGTTCCCACTGCCATGAAGGCCAGTTTCCGCTGGATGTCGAGCTGGACATCGAGAGAACGGACTTTTCTCCCGGGGTACGCCGAATGCAAGCCTTGGTGGGGCAGCAGGCGCCGTTTCAGCACGGCCGCGAACAGTTGATGGTCCTGGCCGGCTTGGAGGTAACGGCCAAGTCCGTGGAGCGCACGGCGGAAGCCATCGGAGCCGATATCGCCCAGCGCGAGGAGGAAGAGCTCGAAAAAGCCCTACAGCTGGATCTGCCCATGCCCATCGGTCGGCCTGTTCCCATACTGTATGTACAAATGGATGGGACCGGAGTTCCGGTGGTGAAGAAAGAGACGGTGGGTCGACAGGGCAAGATCGCCGGTCAACCCGCGCATACGCGGGAGGTCAAGTTAGGCTGTGTGTTCACACAAACCACTTGGGACCAGGAGGGCTACGCGATCCGCGAGCCGCAGTCCACCACCTACACCGGGGCCATCGAAACCGCCGTGGAGTTCGGCAAACGGATGTATCGAGAAGCTTGGAAGCGTGGCTGGAGTCGCGCAAAAAAGAAGGTCGTGATCGGCGATGGTGCGGAGTGGATCTGGAATCTGGTTGCCACTTCCCGGACGCCCTCCAGATCGTGGATCTCTACCATGCTCGCCAGCACCTCTGGGAGGTGACACGTCAGCTTTATCCGCAGGCGGAAGTCCGACAGCGGGCATGGATGAAAGTCCATCAGAAGCGCTTCTTAGACAAGGGGAAGATCAAAAAACTAGTGGAGGCACTCCGTTCCATCCACGCTACGAATGCCCAGGTGGCCGAGAAGATTCGCAGTGAATCCGATTACTTCGAAAGAAATGCGGAACGGATGCGCTATCCCAAATTCCGCCGCCAGCACTTGTTCATAGGCTCAGGTGTGATCGAAGCAGGATGCAAAACGGTGATCGGCTCCCGCCTCAAACAATCGGGAATGTTCTGGACCGTCCGAGGAGCCAACGCCATCTTGGCCCTACGCTGCTCTCATCTCAATGGCTGCTTTGAAGATTATTGGGAACGACGGCGAGCGGCGTAACCGCCACTTCTATGTCGCACACCCTAGTGGCGAAACGCAGTGCGCTGAAAACAAGTCAGGATGAGGGAACCACTGCAACCACCTGATTGGAGTAGACACTTTCGACGCCGGCTGAATCCACGGCGGTGACGACATAGTAGTAAGTCGTTCCAGAAGCGACAGTGGAATCCGAGTACGCCAATGCATTTACAGCCGTACCGTTCAGAGAGTTATAAGAGTTCCCCGACGTCTCGCTGCGATAAACGCGGTAGCCAATCACCTGGCTGCTGCTCGCGTTCCAAGTCAAAGCAACGGTGTGCTGAATCGCTGGAGGCGGAGTCGGAGGCGCGGCCGGCGGTGGAGTCGTGGTGGACACTCCATTTCCGGACATGCTCAGTGTCTCCGGCGAGGAGATATTCGGGCTCAAAAGAGAAAGGGTAGCCGAAGCAGGGCCAGCGACTTTGGGAGAGAACCAGACCTGAAAGGTGACTTTCTGATTTGGCGCAAGCGAGTAACCCGGGGAAAGGTCCGCGTAACCAAAACCCGCCCCAGAAACCGTGACGCCTTGCAAGGCAACGCTGATATCTCCGGTGTTTTCTAAAGTGACGTTCTGCGTACTGGTGGATTTGAGAGCGAGGTTGCCGAAACTGACGACCGTCGGTGTGACCAGCAGATTCGCATATCCTTTTTCTCCGTTGCCTGAAAGGGAAATGGAAACTGGTTGGGACGCAGCGCTCGTCGCGAGGTTGACAGTGGCAGTTGCGCTCCCAGGCGTGGTTGGGGCGAAAGTCAACGTGTAGGAAAAGCTGTGCGCAGGGAGAAGGGTCAGCAGCACGGACGAGCCGTTAACTGTTAGCGGCGCGGACGGGCCGGTGATGCTGAATTCCGGGTTGGACACCGATGGGGCAGAGATTTGTAGAGAAGCAGTGCCGGTATTGGAAATCTGGAAGGTCTGGGTAGCTTTTTGGCCGACGATGACCGTTTGGAAGTTGAAAGAACTGGCCGAAAGAGAAAGACCCGGGATGGTTTTCTTCTGGATGTCGCCAACACAACCGATGCCCAGCATGGTGATCAGCAATAGGCTAGCAATACAGGCTGAGTTGCGAAGGAAAGAATTGGTCGAGTGAAGTACTGGCGCCACGAGAAACCCCCTTTGGTCTTTGAAATACCAAAATAGCCGCCCGACGACGGCCCCGGCAACCTGTCCGGAGAACAGAAACGGGACAGGGAGGTAACTGCCCTGATCTGTACCAGCGACCAGGCGTGTTCAAAAGGACAGGTAGTGGGAAGTTCGTCGAGGTTTACGACACGAAATGACATCCAAGGCGGAAGGTGCCTTCTTTTGTCGTGCGAGACCAAACTGGGCGCAAGAAGACACGCACAGGCGGCAGGATCGGAACGTGCAGAACGGCCAAGATGCTCTCCGGAAAATCTTCGGCCTGTTCGAATTCTAGAGCGACGCCGCCAAATCCTAAATCTAAGACACGGGCGCGTCGTATTTCTTTTTCGCCGATTGCCGCATAGGCATTTGTGCCGGCCATCGACACGCGCTCTGCCTTTCTTTGCACTGCGTAAGTAGCCTGAGGAGAAGTGACTGACGGCGTCTGATTGGTGATGGATTGAGCTGCAGCCAAAATGGCCACGTCGAATTCAGACGCAATCTTTTCCGCGGGACGGCTGGAGATGGGAATTGGCTCAGGAGCAGAAGGCTGCGGAGACACCACAGTCTGAGCCGCGGGAGGCGAGCTCAAATCCGCCCTGCTTTTGTGATTGGTGTGCTTCAGGCGGTAGAGCCGCTCATCTGCGACGTGGATCAACTGATCGCACTGATCTCCGTCCTGAGGAAACGTGGCCATGCCGTGGTCCATTCCGACGGTAAAAGCAAGTTGCAATGGCTTCAGCGTATCTGCAAAAACTGTCTCGATGCGCCGGCTGAGGGCGAAGGCTTGGGCCGCGTCGGTTTGCGGTAAAAGGAGAGCAAACTCATCCCCGCCGATGCGGAAGGCGGAGTCCGATGTGCGCAATGACTTCTGAAGTGTCGCCGCGGCAGCGCGCAAAACTTCGTCACCTCGCGGATGGCCGTATCTGTCGTTGACTTCTTTGAAGCGATGCAGGTCGAGAATGACGATTCCCAGGGGAAGGCCGTAGCGACGAGCGCGGTTGAGTTCCTTCTCGAAGGATTCGGCGAACAGTCGCCGGTTGTAAAGGCCCGTCAGAGGATCGGTAACAGCATTGACTTGAAGCCTCTTCAATTCGTCGTATTCGAGAACCACTGGTACACGGATCATTCCCGCGGTGGAGAGAACGTCCATGAGGACGGTCTTGAGAGAAATCGGCCGACCAGTTTGTTCGGATAGCTCGCGCCGGCGAGTCAGCATTTCCTCCCAAAGTTGCAAGCTTTGACTTTCGCGCAAATCGAGACGCGTGATAGTGCGGAAATAGCGCTGCAGAAACTGGCTGCGCGCAGGAATGTCCATGCCGTCGAGCGTATCCGCGAGAAGCTCGAGATAGGAATCTTCGATAGGCAAGCGCGGGGCCGCAGCGGCTCCGGGGCTGGGCATGACCGGGTGTTCCCACATTCTGCCGTCCCCGCGGGGTTTGGGGCCGGCTCACTCACGTGGCTGTGCTAAATTCGGGAGCAAGCCACGTGCCAATCAGGGCAAGACGACGGGCCCGAGAAAACAAATCTTAGCGGACTCATGGGACCAGCGCATCTTATTACAAATTCTGAAGATATACGAGTGCAAGTTTGAAATCAGGACAGTACGGGAGCTCCTAGGATTTGCACCGAGCCCCCATTCACTCCAGGATGGGATATTCAATTACTCAAGTGGGCGAAGGAATTCCAGCCCGAATACCCGCAAGTCTCCCAAAACCTCTTGACGTCGGACACGAGCAGTAATCGGAGGAGTTCCATTTGGAACCAAGCTAGAAGAAGATGCGGATGGCGCGGGAATCGTCAAGTGAACAGTTTGACCCTTGCGAAGCATGTGGCAAGAGGTGATGCAAGCTCCTCGAGCGCTTATATTCAGGGTTTTCGTCAGTTCAACGAATTCGGCGCCAGTGTGGTCCGAGGCGCGGAGGAATACCGGTACTTGAATTCTGATCCGCGTAGAGGCGCGTGCCTGAGCACATTCCTTCTGATGTCTCTCGCCTACCTGTTCTAGATTGATGTCCATTGTCACAGTACTCGAGAACTAGTACAAACTAAGCAGGTTGGATGCCATTTGTTCGGCGCGCGGCTGGATATAACTCTTTTGTTTTCATGATGATTATGGAGAGGCCGAGAGCTCGGCACCAGAACAATCAGGACGCTCGGCTCTTTTGCCTACAGGATTTCCCATAAAGTGCAAATGAAACGCATTTACCATTGACAGCAGGGAGGGCGTCTGGAAGGATGGGCTTCGCCGTAGGAAAATATTTTCCACATCTTAACGGAGTGGTCTAAGGAAGTGGAAGTGAACACCTTCAATTCTACTGGGGAGCAGAGCCAGGGCCTACCCAATGTCTCTTTAGATCAGGTACGTTCTTTCCTCGACACGTTGAACCAGGGAGTCATTCTGTCCGACCAAGAGGGCAAAGTACTCGCGTCGAATGACCTAGCCCGGAAGTGTTTGGAGCATCTCGGCGTAGATGTTCGCCGCCCACTGAATATCTTGAGGGACCTACTCAACGTGGATGCCGAAGACATCCTGCGGCGGATACAAGAGGGAGAGGAAGAAATTGGTTTGAAGGGCAATCGGGCCGGCAAAGACTACCAGGCGCGCCTGCGATGGATACGCGACTCTGGATGGCTAGCGGTAGAACTTGAAGCGGAAGAACAGAAGTTCGAAACACTACCTCGAGCGATCCAGCCAACAGTCACGGAACTGCTGCAGGAACGTGAGATTACCTATCGAAACCTCTTGGCTGCATATTTGAAATTACAGGAAGTGAACCGCCAGAAGACTGTCTTCCTCGCCTCAGCGGCGCATGAATTGAAAACACCCTTGGCGGTGATCAAAGGCTATTATGACCTCTTGTTGACCGGGTCTATTGGAAAGCTCACCGAGAAGCAACGAGATATTCTCAAGGAATCAAAGGAAAGTTGTGAGCGACTCCTAAGACTGGTGTCGATGTTCCTGAATTATTCCGCCCTGGAGAGCGGGAAGCTTGTGCTGCAATTGCGAGAGAATGATTTGCGGGACTGCCTCGAGGAGATCTACAACCGATGGACGGAAGGGTATCAGCGCAAGGGAGTGAAGCTCGAAAGTCAATTAGATCCGTCGATACCTACGTTCAAATTTGACTACCAGAAGATTCAGCAGGTTACCTTCAATTTGCTCGATAACGCGCTGAAACACACGCCAGCCGGAGGGACTGTGACGCTTCGGGCACGTCCCTATTTCTGGGAACGGCGCGTCACGCACTTGACACCCACAGAAGAACGCCGGAGATTCCGGTTGCCGAGGCCCAACAGCGTGGAGGTCAGCGTCACCGATTCTGGCTCGGGAATCGCTCCGGAACATCAGCAAGAAATTTTTGAAGATTTCATGCGCATAGATGTAAATACTTCAGGAATGGGACTGGGATTGGCGATCGCAAAGAGGTTGATCCAGGCGCATCGCGGGAAAATCTGGGTGGAGAGCGAAACGCAAAAAGGAAGCACGTTCGCGTTTCTACTACCAATGGATCAAAGCTGAGATTCAAGAAGGAAAAAGGGGAGTAACTATGGCCGTGAAAGAGAGAATCCTCGTCGTAGACGACGAGCCGAGCATTCGGAAATATTTACAGACGTTGCTGGAGGTGGACGGTTTCGCTGTGGAGACGGTCAGCAGCGGAAAGGAAGCGATTTCAAAAATCAACCTCGGCGAACGTCCGGATTTCATCATTCTGGATGTGTTGATGCCGGAAATGAACGGGCTCGATACCTTACAAGAGTTGATGCACCTGGACCGGAGCCTCAACGTGATCATGCTTTCCTGTTCGAATGAGGTAGGGACGGTTGTCGAGGCGATTCGTATTGGCGCCCATGATTACCTTACCAAGCCATTTGAAAAAACCGAACTCGATGCGGCGATGCTGAAGTCACGGCAAAAGAAGGAATTGGCACAAGAAAACCAGGCGCTGAAGGACTATTGCGATCAGGTAACGGAGGATCTGAGTTTTCTGGCCGCGAGCCCCCAGATGGTACGCATCCGCCAACAAATCCTTCAGATTGCCCCGGTAGATGTTCCGGTTTTCGTTTGCGGGGAAAGCGGCGTTGGCAAAGAAGTTGTGGCCAGAATGATTCATTTGCGGTCAAAGAGGCGGAATCAGGCGTTTATTAAAGTGAATTGCGCCGCCCTGCCGGGAGAGTTGCTGGAGTCGGAATTGTTTGGATTTGAGCAAGGCGCTTTTACAGGAGCGGTGCGAGCGAAACCCGGAAAGTTTGAATTGGCGAACAAGGGCACGATCTTCCTGGACGAAATCGCCGAAATGCCCGTTCACTTGCAGGCAAAACTCCTGCACGTGCTGCAAGACCACCAGTATTCGCGCCTTGGAGGGCGCCATCTCGTGGAAACCGATGTGCGGGTCCTGGCGGCAACCAACGTCGATGTGCAGGAAGCTATGAAGACAGGCCGTTTTCGGGAAGATCTGTACTACCGATTAAACGTGCTGTCGATCAACGTGCCGCCCTTGCGGGAACGGACTACGGAGATCCCGCTGCTCTTTCGCCATTTCCTCGACAAGTACAGTGAGAAATTTGGCAAGCCAGCGCAAACCCCGTCGAAGTATCTGCTCGATGCGGCAGTTAACTATCCTTGGCCCGGAAATTTGCGCGAGCTGGAAAATTTCGTAAAACGCTATGTGATTCTAGAGGATGACGAGGGCAGTTTGCGAGAATTGGTGGAAATGTCAGCCACCCGCCAGAGGACATCTCCCAGGACGGAAGCGACTGTGCCCCGGGAGCAAGGCTTGAAAGCGCTCGTTCGCGGCTTGAAAGACGAGGCTGAAATGGAAGCAATCGCGGACGCACTAGAAAAGACGCGCTGGTGCCGCAAAGACGCAGCCAAAATGCTGGGGATCAGCTACAAAGCGCTTTTGTACAAAATGAGGCAGTTCAATCTGGATAATCCGAAAAACAGACGAACAGCGCAGAAGGAGAAATCTGAGGAAGTAACACCGATGACGCTTGGGGGAAAGCGAGAGTAGAAGGCGTTCTAGTACGTGGGCATGCATTATAAACAACGCCGCGGCAAAAGATGTCTTGCTTGCGAAGACTTGTGCAAGGTATCGTTCGCAACGAAATCCGTCGCTAGGTGTGAGCGAGCGCGGCGGACCTTCCAGAACCTGCAATTGTCTGCGTAATCGTGAAGGGTTAGTAGGTCGGTCGCGTGGACGAACTACCAAAATGGGGCGACCTATTTTGGATTACCTGTGGAGCGCTGACGATCCCCAGCCGCCGGCCCGGGGACTGTGTACTGCCCGACAGAATGTGCAATGGGCTGGCTCGGAATGCAAACATTTAGCGGCTGGCTAAATTCCGAACGACCAGAGCTGTCAAGTTTCGCGACGCGGGAGATTTTGACAAGACCAACAGACCATTTGGCTCCTAGGCAGGAGCCATGAACGGAGTTGAGGATGTCAGTGATGACGGAACGTCGTACGGCACGGCGCTATGATTTGACACTCCCGGTCAGTATCCGGTTCGCAGTCGAAAGTCTTCTCACTAAGCAGGAAGGGAAAACCAGAGACATTTCGACTCGAGGCTTGTATTTCGTGGTGAGCCAAGAACTGATCGCGGGTTCCGAACTGGACATAACACTGACCCTACCCGCTGAGATCACACACGGAACTGACGTCCTCGTGCGGGCCCAAGCCAAAGTCGTCAGGGTTGAGGAAAGAATGGAAGATGAGACCTTGCGCATGGGAGTAGCAGCAGTCATCGAGCGCTATGACATCATCCGTGGGAAGACCCCAGGGGTATGAGCCATTGATCTAGCAGATTTGCCAGATGTCGGGCAGATGCAATCTGGTTTGTCCCGCCCATTGTGGTTATCGATATTTTCCTTGCAATTGTAAATTCGTAGCGGGTCGCACCAACTGGAATTTCTTCCCGGGAGCCAAAAAAAAACGTCTCGCTTCTCTTTGATTCCGTTACGAAGTGCCTTGCAGACTCGGAGCAAGAAATGACTGACTTGCTCGGTAAGCCGGCAAGACCATCTAAGAAGAAGGTGTGCGCTCTTTCCGGATAGTTTGGCCGCAGGGATAAATTCCCCAATCGGATAAGCTCGCTTAAATGCTCAGCGGCAAACTCCTATCTGTTACTCCCTGTCGTCATTGCGCTCTCTCTCCATCAGCACGCCGACCTGACAGAAAAGGGAAGTCAGCTTCCCCAAATCAGCCTTGGAGTTTCCTTTCTCGGCCTATGGAAGCAGAGTAAAACTGTGGATTGGTACTGGTACTAACCGCCCTTTTTGGTCTGGATTCTATTGAAATCTAATAAGTTACATGGGGCGCTCCTCCCTCTCCCCTTCTAACCGCAGCCCGGCGTTTGGTTAGCAATGTGCTGTCTCTCCCCGAGACAAATGTCTAGCGCGAGTTCAATTAGAGCGGGCTACCTCGAGGCATGGAACCCTCTTCCGCCCGAGGATGTGCTGTTTGGAAGCTCTACGTTGATGGACGAATTGAAGAGCCAAGCCCGAAGGATCAGCAGAACGAACTTACCCATCCTTCTGAGCGGTCAAGGAGGGACGGGCAAGGAAACATTGGCCCGTTGGATCCATCGAAATTCTGAGTATGCCGGCGGAGAATTTGTAAAAGTCAATTGCGCCGCCATCCCCGGCCCACTGCTTGAAAGTGAGTTATTCGGTTACGAAAAAGGGGCATTTACAGGAGCGAACTTCAATAAGCCGGGTCGAGTGGAACTTGCGGACAAGGGCACCCTATTTCTTGATGAGATCGCAGACCTAGACCTGAGTCTGCAAAGCAAACTGCTTCATTTCCTGCAAGACGCCACTTTTTCCCGCATTGGCGATCAAATGGAACGAAAGCTGGACGTCCGAGTGCTGTGCGCAACGAACAAGGACCTGCGGGAAGAGACCAGCGCGGGCCGATTCCGGCAAGATTTATACTACAGGATTCACGTTTTTCGATTGCACCTCCCCTTGCTCAACGAGCGGCGCGAAGATATCCCAGGGCTTGCAGAATTCTTCCGCCAGCATTTCCAGAGGCATTTTCGGATGACGGCCAAGCCGTTTCCGCCGGAAATGATGGAGTACCTCAAGAGCTTGCAGTGGCCGGGGAACATTAGAGAGCTGTCAAATATAGTGGCTCGTTACGTCCTGATCGGACCAGAGGCCACGATCTATCCGGCAAGTCGGTCGAAGAGGAACAGGTCTAGTTTCGAAGTGGGGCCGGATGGAATACCATTGTCTCTGAAGCAAAGGGCAAAGAATGCGACTAAAGAAGTGGAGCGCAGTGTCATCCTAGAGACACTTCGTGCGAATCACTGGAATCGCAGAAAAACTGCGCAAGAACTGAAAATAAGCTACCGCGCTTTGATTTATAAAATCCAGGATGCTGGTTTGATGTCGCGTCGTGCCGCTGCCTGTAGCCTAGAAACCCGACACCGCACGCCCGCCCGAACCGGGAACGACAACTAGCTTAGTCCTACATCTCTCCCCGATCCTTCCGTTCGCGACTGGTCTCGGCTCGTAGAAATTGCGGACTTCAGCAAAGTCCCTTCCGCTAATTGCGGAGAGGCAATGCGCGGGCCGGCCGCTGCTCTGTGGCGTCTGCTGACGTTCTTAGAGAGAATGCCCAACTGCTTCTGATAATGATGCCGAAGAGAATTCACCCACCCACCGTGCCGCCGCGCGGGAATCGTCGGGACTTGCCTCATCGTACAGGTTGAACCAAGGGGCAACCTCATCCCTATGCGGACCGTTTGTACGCCTGTACCTCTTTTAGTCCTCCCACCAGTTATGCCGATCCCATCGCTTCTCTACTCTCAGCGCTGTGGTCAGTGTGGAGGGCCCCTCAATGAGAATTGGTCACGCGGAAGCCGCGGTGCACCAGATCCGTAGAACTCAAAAAAAATTCGGAAATTTGTTTAGGCTACTTATGGTCGTCCTTCTGACCACTCAATTCTTTTTGCTGAGTGGCTGCGCAGGTCTGGTGACCGGAAACGGAAAGCAGACAGGGACGCAAGCCGTGTTTCAACTGACCCCGGCAAGCGTCAACTTCGGGCAAGTTGCTGTTGGCAAACTAGCCACGCAAGTGGTTTCGGTATCGAACACGGGAAACATGGCGTTGCATATCACTCAGGTCAAACTTTCCAATTCCCAATTCAGTGTCTCTGGCATGACCGTCCCGATGCCGCTCGCCGTTGGCCAAACTGGGACATTCACCGTCGCCGTAAATCCGACTGCGGCGGGAGCACTTACGGGCACACTGACTGCTCAAGGCGATTCGGGAAGCGCGCCCTTCGTCGTCGGCCTATCAGCGACGGCGGTTAATTCCCAACCGCAATTGTCAGTGAACCCCGGGTCCATTGACTTTGGAACTGTGTCTGACGGGCTTAAGTCCAATGCCAATCTTGTGCTGACGAATCTTGGGACCGCAGACCTCACTGTTTCCTTGATGAGCATGAGCGGCAGCGAGTTCACCGTCAGTGGAATCACAACCCCTAAGACCATTCCTACAGGTCAGTCCTCTCAAGTTGTCGTGACCTTTTCTCCCACGGCGGCCGGAAGCGCCACAGGGAGTTTGAGCATTACGAGCAACGATCCTGCTAATCCAACAACCAGTGTTCTCCTGAGTGGGACCGGAAATTCGAGCGCGACGGGCCAGCTAACTGCCAGCCCGACAAGCCTCAGCCTTGGAACGGTGGCCACCGGCAGTTCAGCGCAGAGGCAGATTCTCTTGACGAATACGGGGAATGCCGCGGTTAAGATTTCCGCCGTCACTGCTGTCGGAGCCGGCCTAACGACAAGTGGGGTAGCCATACCGACGACAGTCAATCCGTCAGATAGCGTGCCACTGTCTGTCTCCTTTGCTCCGACTGCTGTGGGTACTATTGCAGGATCAATTGCCATCGTTAGTGACGCGGCAAACTCTGCCCTGACTATTCCTGTGAGCGGTATCGGGGCCCAGGCTGGTTTAGCAATCTCGCCATCGGGCTTTAATTTTGGGAGCGTTGTAGACGGACAAACTAAGTCTCAAACCATTACTGTAACGAATACAGGAACAGCGGCTCTGACGATTGCCCAACTCTCCCTGAGCGGCCCTGCCTATAGTGTGAGTGGACTGGTCACACCCGCGACAATCGCCGCAGGAAGCAGTGCAACATTTTCCGTTCTGTTTGCTCCGACGACGACAGGCAGCCTTGCCGGAACGGTCAGCATCGTGAGCAATGCACCCAATTCGCCCAATGTGGTGTCCCTGAATGGCACTGGCACGGCGGCTACGGTCACGCTCTCCTCGAATCCAGCCAGCGTGAGCTTTTCAAACGTGAATGCTGGCACTTCAAGCTCGAAAAGTGTGACGATCACCAACAGCGGCAATACAAATCTGACCATTTCCCAAATTACCGTGAACGCGAAAGACTTCGCAGTCAGCGGAATGACCACACCCGTGACATTAGCGGCGGGGCAGAATGCTGCGATGAGCGTCGCGTTTCGACCTACGGCTTCCGAGAACATCACGGGCAACATCACGGTCATGAGCTCTCAGGGAGCGAATAACGTCATTCCTGTGTCCGGAAATGGAGTTCAGCCTGGTTTAACCATCACTCCCGCGAGCGCCAGCTTCGGAAACACGACTGTGGGCTCTCCGAGCACGCAGACCATTCAGCTGAGCAACAGCGGCACCGGTACTCTGACGGTCACGCAAGTCAGTGTGGCGGGGACTGGATTCAGCACCGGAACACTTTCCTTGCCGTTGAATCTCAGCTCCGGGCAGTCAACCAGTTTCAACGTTCAGTTCGCACCGGCATCCGCAGGAACGGTTAACGGCAGCGTAAGCATCGTCAGCAACGCGCCGAGTTCGCCTGCGGTCGTTGCTCTAAGCGGAACCGGAATAGCGGCGACGCAAGTGCTTACGTTCAGCGCCACGAGTCTCGGTTTTGGAAATGTGAATACCGGGTCATCGTCGACACAAAGCGTCTCCGTGACCAACTCCGGCAATGCGAGCGTAACTATCTCCCAGATTAAGGAGAGCGGAGCAGGATTCACACTCACCGGAGCTAACACCCCGGTCACGCTTGCTGCGGGGCAGAGTATGACCCTTAGCGTGAGCTTTAGCCCCAGTGCCGCCGGGAGCGACACGGGCACGGTAACGGTGACAAGTACCGCGACCGGTTCTCCCACGACGATTGCGCTTTTAGGTACGGGGGTCTCAGCGGCCAGCCACTCGGTCAGCCTGACGTGGACGGCAAGCACCTCAACGGTCTCCGGGTATAACGTCTACCGGAGCACGATCAGCGGGAGCGGTTACCTTAGGATCAACAGCGGGCTGGTGGGCAACCTGACGTATTCGGATACCACAGTACAAAACGCGACGACTTACTACTACGTGACAACGGCCGTGGACTCGAGCGGCGATGAGAGTTCCTATTCGAACCAAGCCACAGCGGTGATCCCAGCGTCGTAGAGACTCAAAGGCTAAGCGCTCGGGGCAGGCACCTCCGGCAAATCGGGCGTGTTCCGGTGAAGTTTCGAGTAGGCCCACACATAACCTTGGGCAAGAACTGCCCCGAACGAGTCAATCAGTACATCGCGAACTCTTGCTTGCCGGACCGGCACAAAGGATTGATGCCATTCATCCAGGCCGGCGTAACTTACGGCAATCAAGAGTGTAAGCAGAGCCCACTCCAGTTTCCATCCGTAGCGCTCCGCTCGAATGCCGTGAAACACGGCCACACTGAAGATCGCGAATTCTGTGACGTGAGCTGCTTTTCGAATTCCGACATGCATCAAGTGCAGCATGTGACGGCTGGCGGAGGGGAATAGCCAGTGTAGAATCGGGATAATGACGCGCCCGGTTTGCTCGCCACTGAAGTAGTGAGTAGAGAAGAGCGAAATCATAATCGCAATCCCGATTGCGGGTAACCAGTATTTGAGGCGCGAACTCATTGAAGGTCCTTCATCTCACTGCTCAGCGGAGGAAGTCTCCCAGATCTAGAAGAATAACACGCAGGACTCGCCTGGCCCCCTTGGCGGGCGATCCAGAAACGGAGCCGCTAAGTACTCAAGCATTCGCCGAAGGCGCCGCTGAGTGGAGTAGCTACAGATGATTCAGGGTGAAATTCCCACCTCGCGGGGAATCATTGAGTTTCTGATCTGCTAGACTGGGCTGGTGGCGATAGGAATATTCGGAGCTTAATGAAAATAAACAGGCTAGAGCATACGCAGGGGCCGCGAAGATTGGGCCCCAGCAACAAGAAACAAGCTCTCAACCACAGGCTCTGCCGGGGATAGGGAAGAAAGTAGGGACAAAGTGGGCAATTTTCTTCCAGGTCGACTTGACGGAACGGGTCGCGAATAACGCCCTTCGGAACAATCCATACATTTTTGCGATCATAACCTATTGAAATTGAATATCTTAATTCAGGGGCGGTTTTCAGTTCTCGCGCGGAAGGATGGAACGACCCGTGCATCGGTAAAAGCTGTACAATACTGAGCCACGCTGGGATTGTTGTAATAGGCTGGCTGGGCCCATAGCCCGGCCACTGGACAAGGCCAGACGAGGGAGTAGCACTCACTATGGTTCGAAATGGCGAAATCTCGGTGACCGACGCGAAAAGGGTCTTGCGCAGGTATTGGTGGATTCTTCCGCTGAGCACCGTGCTCCTGGGTTCTTTTGGGTACATAGCGACATGTGTCCTACCGAAGAAGTACACCTCGGAGACCAGCGTACTCGTAGAACAGCCGGTCGTGTCTGCGGATTATGTGAAGCCTGTGGAGTCAGATGACCTCAACATGCGACTGGCCTCCATGAAGGCGCAAGTCCTCAGTGGTCCCCGGTTGCAGCCCATTATTGAGAAATTAAATCTCTATTCTGATCAGCGCGCGAATACCAGCATGGACGACCTCATTGGCCAGCTGCAGAAGGCCGTCGACGTAAAATTGCTGGAACCCATGCCAGGGTCCTATGGCCGGCCCCCGGGATTCCATGTAGGTGTCACCTTTACCAAGCCCCTAGTGGCACAGCAGATCTGCACAGAAATCACCTCGATGTTTATGGAACAGAACGCTCAGAGGCGGATGGACCAGTCACAAAAAACGACTCAATTCATGGGCGAAGAACTCCAGGTGGCCAAAGCGAAACTGGACGAGCAAGATCAAAAGCTCGCGCAATTCAAGAGGCAATACCTTGGCACCCTTCCCGAGGAAGAGCAATCCAACCTAAGCCTGCTGACAGGTCTAAATACGCAATTGGAAGCAGCCACGCAGGCCCTGGGCCGCTCCCAGCAGGAAAAGGCATTCGACGAAACAATGCTTAACCAGCAGGAAGCAACCTGGAAGGGGACGCAGACCGGCGGACCGCAAAATCCAGACACGATGGCACAGCAGCTCGCTGCCTTGCAGGACCAACTATCGGTGATGCTTACGCGCTACACGCCCCAACACCCGGATGTGCTCAAGGTGAAATCACAGATCGAAGCTCTAAAACGTCGCATGTCGGTTGACCCCGGGACGAAGACTCCGAGCGAGCCTTCAGCGCCAAAACTTCAGGAGCCGCCCGAGCTCCAGCAGATGCGCACAAAAGTCCAGCAAGACGATCTAAATATTGCGGATTTGGCGAAGAGCCAGAGCCAAATCCAACAACAGATCCGACTGATGCAAGCGCGCGTGCAAGCCAGCCCCATGGTGGAAGAGAAATACAAAGAACTAACACGAGACTACCAAACGGCCCAACAAATTTACAATGACCTCTTGAAGAAACAATCAGATTCGTCCATCGCAAAGGATCTCGAACATGAGCAGGAAAGCGAAGTCTTTCGGGTACTCGATCCACCAAGCTATCCGTCCGCACCTTCTTTTCCGAAGTTAATCATATTTCTAGGCGGCGGATTGGCCGGCGGATTTGCGTTGGCAGTGGGGGTTTTGTACCTGCTGGCGATCCTCGACAAGGCTATGTACTCGGAGCGTGATGTCGAGCTGTCCTTGAAACTGCCAGTATTGACGATGGTGCCGACGTTCAGCGCCATCATGGAAGGCGGAAGCGCCAAGAGAGGCAAATCCGAGAATTACAAGCACGCGGTGGCCCTGAAGGTTTAGAACGCCGCAGAGAAGGATTACCAGAACAAAAATGAGCCGGATCCATGAAGCATTGAAAAAGGCGGCGCAGGAACGCAATGCGCAACAGGAGGAAATCCTCCCCAATGTCGGGCCTGTGGACTTGTCGTCCGAAGGTTTGGCGGGTGCCGTGCTGCCAGACAACAGGTCGCAGCTAGAGGGACCCGCGGTTGCGACTGACGGGCAGAATGCGTCATTCCTGCGATTCCAGAGATTTGTGAAGAATTGTACGCGTCCCGCGTGGAAGTTGAGAGTGGACGGAAGCGTGTTTTGCGCAGACACATTGTTTCCCTATGGGGCCGAGCGATTCCGAACGCTGCGGTCGCGGCTTTACCAGATCGCAAGCACGCAACCAATTCGACGCCTTTTGATCACCAGCAGCATGGCCGCCGAGGGAAAGACTTTCATCGCCGCTAATTTGGGGCAATCCTTCGTCCGCCAACCCAATCGCAGTGTATTGCTGATTGACGCCGATCTGCGGGCTCCACGGCTTCATGTACCCTTTGGAGCGCCAACGACTCCCGGGCTTTCAGAGTATCTGCGGAGAGAAGCCGATGAGTCCCAGATTATCCAAGTTGGGCTAGAAGGCAATCTTTGCTTGGTTCCAGGTGGTGGTTTAGTCTCAAACCCGAGTGAGTTGCTGCACAGCGAACGGATGAAACAGTTCATTGACAACATGTCGCGGGTCTTTGATTGGGTGATTTTGGATTCACCGCCGGTTCTGGCGGTCCACGACGCGAGCATTCTGGCCGACATGTGTGATGGGATTCTTTTTGTCGTGCGTGCGGGTGCAACCGATTCTGCGCTCGCAGAGCGGGCAGTCTCGGAGTTTCGGGAGAAGAATGTACTGGGCGTGGTTTTGAATCGCGTGGAGAGGAGTGATATGTACGGAGGGTATTACTATGGCTATGCGGCTGAGAATGTGCCGGCAACTGCAACGAGCGGTTGAGCTTATGGTGAAAGTCATTCCACAGAACCCGCTCTACGAGCTTAAATCCCAAGCCGGAATGCTAGTTTGCCTGTTTGTCTTGTATCTCCATTTTGACCTTCATCCCTCCGTCGCAGCCGATCACTCCGCGAAAGTAATCTAAATCTGGACAAGTAAAGTAAAAACTACTCCGACCTCGTGAGCTAGTTTCCCATGCAAAGAACCACGGATCGTCACTTGCCAACCGCGTGAGAGGTTTTGGGGCCCATGGTTCTAGATAACAACCATTAAATCAATGAGTTATAGGACCGATGTGTCGACGAGGGAAAACCTCGAATTCTGGGCAGAATTCGCGTCCCGTAGGAACTCAACGCCGTTCGAGAATGACGCGACGAGATGTTGGAAGTCGTTATCTTGGAATGACTTTAGAACAAATGGGCATTCGTTTTCTCAGTCGGGGTCCAGAACCATGACCAGAGCATGGTACCAGAGGGCACATTTTAACATCAGTTGTGTTCTCAATCACTTGAGGACCGGAAACGCGGGGAGAATGCTCCACTTGCATCTCGTAATGGCAGCAAAATTGCGACTAAACACGCGGGTGCGAGTGGGGGTTTTGTGGCGGTAGCCTGTTGTGCCCTTGCTTAGAAGCGGTTGCCTACGCCACGCATATGGGGTGATGCCATTTTGGACGATTTCGATTCCTCAGTGAAGAATTCACGGTACCCATGGTTCGCCTTGCAAGTGAGGTCGCGGCGCGAGGCCTTTGTCGCGACTAACTTGGAGGGGCAAGGGTTTGAGTGCTTTCTCCCGCTGTACAAGAGCAAGCGACGTTGGTCGGATCGGGTAAAGGAGATTGAACAGCCTCTCTTTCCCGGCTACCTCTTCTGCCGCCTCGATTTGTCCAATCGTGGGCCATTGCTGATGACCCCAGGCGTGCAGCAGATTGTCGGTGTTGGCCGCACCCCGATGCCTGTAGAAGAGAGGGAAATGGAATCCATCCGGCAAGTTCTATCCTCCGGATTGCCCAGCCTACCCTGGCCTTATATGCACGTTGGCGAGAGAGTTCGAGTCAATTATGGAAGTTTGGTCAATCTCGAAGGCATTCTGGTGAATTTCAAGGGGAGCAATCGGGTTGTTTTATCGGTAACCATGTTGCAGCGATCCGTAGCGATGGAGATCGATCTTGCGTGGGTTAGTCCCGTGCGCGAGGCGAAACCAGTGCAAGGTCTGCGAGTCCTTGGCGATCGGCCAAAGACTGTCATCGTCACAGGCTAGTGGGGAAACGCAGTAAAAGGTTTAGCTCTAAGAAAGAGATGAAAGATATGGGCTTACTCCGAACGATGGTGCAACGCGAGGAACCGCAAGATGACGCGACGGTTCGAATTCCAAGCCTTGTGCAGGGCGAGATATCGACTCGCATGATCCTCGGCGAAGACACGTTCATGTCCCTGTTATATCTTGAG
Organism: Candidatus Acidiferrales bacterium; assembly: GCA_963709675.1. GTDB lineage: Bacteria > Acidobacteriota > Terriglobia > Acidiferrales > UBA7541 > Acidiferrum. The sequence goes on along the minus strand of CAVPWW010000003.1, from coordinate 556,654 downwards.
CGTCGTCGTGCTGAGAGGGCTCGAAAGCGCTATCTCTTGTTGCTCGTGGACGCTAAGGATGCAATCTCGGACAAGCAGAAGACTCTCACGGTGCAAAAGATCACCCAAACGATTTGTGAGGTCACGCGCGAGACCGATCTAATCGGTTGGTATTTGAAGGACCAAATCATTGGTGTCATCGCCACGGAAATTGGCAACACCTGTTCCATGGAAATCCGTAAGATAATCTCTGAGAAGTTCCGTGGAGCTTTCTTAACAGCTCTGGGCCAGAAGAAAGCATCTCAGATCTCCATCTCTTTTCATTTTTTCCCCGAGGAGCGGGAAGATGGAGAACTGAATCATCACCCGAATAATGCGCTCTATCCGGATCTTTTCAGGACAAAGGCCACACGGAAACTGGCCTTAGGATTCAAGCGAGCCATCGATGTCGCCGGAAGTGCGCTAGCCTTGATTCTTCTAGCACCGTTCCTTGGTCTGATCGCACTTGCGGTAAAACTTACTTCAGAAGGGCCAGTGTTATATCGTCAGGCCCGCCTTGGGCATTACGGCAAGAAATTCAAGTTGCTGAAATTCCGCTCGATGAGGAAGGACTGCGATAGCCGGATCCATCAGGAATACGTTAGCAAGTTCATTGCCGGGCAAGTTGCAGGGCAGAACGGCAACGGTACTTCAGCGACATTCAAAATCCAGGGCGATCCGCGTGTCACTGCCGTTGGGAAATTTCTCCGTAAGACGAGCCTCGATGAGGTCCCTCAGTTTTGGAATGTGCTCATCGGCGAGATGTCGCTGGTGGGTCCGCGTCCCCCGTTGGAATACGAATTCAGAGCCTACAGCCCCTGGCACCGACGGCGTGTATTGGAGATCAAGCCAGGGATTACGGGATTGTGGCAGGTCGAAGGGCGTAGCCGGACACAATTTGATGAGATGGTGCGTTTAGATCTGAAGTACGCTCGTGCCTGGTCCCTTTGGCTTGATTTAAAGATTCTTGCGCGGACTCCTGCAGCCGTTGTCTCTGGCGATGGTGCGCACTAGGTAGTTCATCGCCGTTTAGGTGGATGAATCCGCCCATTCATCTCTTCCTTCTGTAGCTAGTCTCAGCCCCCAGATTGCTCAGAGCTCCACGCATGAATGATCTCCTAGCAGCGGAAAAGGGAAGCGCATTGCCCGCCTCCGCTCTGGAGCAAGAGTATAAGGAGGCCTAGTGATCCGAATTGGCGTCATAGGCTACGGCTATTGGGGACCGAACGTCGTGCGCAATTTCCATACGCACGAGGATTCGGAAGTTGTCCTTGTATGCGATAAAGATCCCAATTCACAATTGCGTTTGAAGAAAACACTTCCGGCAATCCCATTCACGACCGATGCCATGGCTGTCGTGAAATCATCCAGCATTGATGTCGTCGCCGTGGTGACACCCGTATGGACGCACTTCGAATTGGCGAAGTCTGCGCTCGAAAATGGCAAACATATCTTTATCGAAAAGCCGTTCACGTGTAGCGTCGCCCAGGCCGAGGAACTGATTGAGTTGGCCGAGCGGAAGAACCTGCGAATCATGGTGGATCACACCTTTCTTTTCACCGGTGCGGTGAAGAAAATTCGCCAACTGGTCGATGAAGGTGCGCTCGGAGATCTGTACTACTATGATTCGCTTCGCGTGAACCTGGGTTTATTCCAGCATGACGTCAACGTCATCTGGGACTTGGCGCCGCACGATCTTTCGATCATGGATCACGTCATCAAGGAAAAGCCGGAGGCGGTGGTAGCGACCGGCGAAATACATCTGAACGGGGTCGAAGACATCGCCTTCATCACCGTATACTTCCCGAAGCGAATCATTGCGCACATCAACGTAAACTGGCTTTCGCCCGTAAAAGTGCGAACCACGTTAATTGGCGGCGAAAAGAAAATGCTTGTTTGGAATGACCTCGAAGCCGACGAGAAAATCAAGATCTACGACAAGGGAGTAAGCATGTCCGCGAATCCGAGCAACCTCCACCGATTGTTGGTGAGCTACCGCTCAGGAGATATGTTGGCGCCTCAAGTGGAACAAGTCGAAGCGCTGAGAGCGGAAACTGGCTACTTTTTGAAGTGCATTCAAGAGAACAAATCGCCGTTTAATGATGGCGTCAACGGACTGAGAGTCGTCCGCCTCTTGGAGGCTGCGGAAAAATCGGTTCGCAAGCGCGGCGCGGTGGTGAACCTGTGAGTGAGTTCGTCTGTATTGCCCCGACCGTCCGGCTGGGGAAAGACGTAAAACTCGCCAGTTTCATCAATCTATACGGTTGCGAAATCGGTGATGAGACCAAAATCGGTGCGTTCGTCGAGGTTCAGAAGAACGCGCGAGTTGGGCGACGCTGCAAAATCTCGAGTCACACGTTCATCTGCGAAGGTGTCGATATCGAAGACAATGTCTTCATCGGACACGGCGTGACGTTTATCAACGATAGCTATCCGCACGCGACGGGAGCAGGCGGCAGCTTGCAGACCGAGGCCGATTGGAAAGTTGAACAGACGCGAGTTTGCAAAGGTGCTTCCATTGGTTCGGGTTCCACGATTCTCAGCAAAATAACGGTAGGTGAAAATGCGATCGTCGGGGCCGGGAGCGTGGTGACAAAGGACGTCCCAGCGAATGCAATTGTCGCCGGAAACCCGGCAAAAGTTTTGCGGTTTCTGACAGCGGAGAAAAAATAGGGCCATGATCAATCCAACGAAAGTTCCGTTTCTCGATCTGATAACGCCTCACCAAGAGTTGGAAGCAGAGCTACTCGCGGTCGTTCAGAAGGCCTTCAGCAATGCCGGCTTCATCGGTGGTCCGATGGTAGAAGAATTCGAGCAGGAATTCGCTGCCTTCTGTGACGCGAAGTTTTGTGTCGGTGTGAATAGCGGTACGGACGCAATCCGGTTCGCCCTCATGGCCGCGGGAGTCGAACCCGGGGACATCATCATCACGGTTCCACACACATTTATTGCCACAACGGAAGCGATCTCTCAGGCCGGCGCGCAAATCGCTTTTGTGGATATTGATGAACAGAGCTACACAATGAATCCGGAGGAACTCCGACGATTCATTGAGAGGCAATGTGAATTCGACAGCCAAGCTGGAAAACTGATCGAACGCGCGTCAAAACGAAGAGTGGCAGGTGTTATCCCGGTCCACCTTTACGGCCAAACCGCGGATATGGACCCTATCCTTGAACTGGCGGCAAAATATAACCTATTTGTAATTGAAGATGCCTGCCAGGCCCACGGGGCGGAATATTTTTCTAGGAAGGATAATACCTGGAAACATGCCGGGTCCATGGGCAAGGCTGGGGCCTTCAGTTTCTATCCCGGCAAGAACTTGGGAGCGTGTGGAGAAGCCGGCGCAATCACCACGAACGACGCGACCATGGCGCAGCGCATGAAGATGATCCGCGACCACGGCCAAGCCAAAAAGTATTATCACGACATGGAAGGCTACAATGGTCGGCTGGATTCAATCCAAGCAGGTTGGCTGTCCGTAAAACTGCGCCACTTAGCTAAATGGAATGAATCGCGCCGCTCTCTCGCGCATCGTTACCACGACCTATTGGCGGAGGCGCGGGGAGCGATTGTAGCGCCCATAGAGCCGTCTTGGACCAAAAGTGTCTATCATCTGTACGTCGTTCGGGTGCAGGACCGCGAGGCACTGCAAGCATGCCTTGCGGAGACAGGAATCGGCTCCGGCATTCATTATCCCATTCCGCTACATTTACAGAAGGCTTACCAACACCTTGGCTACAAAAAGGGTGATTTTCCCGTTACGGAACGAGTCGCTGCCGAAATCGTTTCACTTCCTATGTTTCCGCAACTGACCCATCGTCAGCAAGAGGAAGTCGCAAACAAGATAAAAGAATTCGCGGCATCGCGAGTTAGTGCCACTCAAGGCAGCTAATCACTCCTAGGCGAGTTCCCGCCCTACAAAATTAGTACAGCGCTCTCTACCTGCGCTCACTGGCGCGGCGGTTCTCTTGGGCGCCATTCATTTGCCAGCTAGGTAGCGTTTGTCGATTTTAGATTATTTCCTTCGATTGCAATTCGTGTGAACGGTATGCTTCTTCCCCGCCTCGATCGTCTAACCACTCTTTATTTCGGACTGCCCATCACGAGGATCGTGGGGCCGAAGAGTGGCACGCGTGTTCCGATACTGCTGTATCACAGCATTTCTGAGAATCTGTTCGGAAAATCGCACCCCTACTCCCACATCAACACATCGCCGAGCGTTTTTAGGAAACAGATGCTGTATTTGCGGCAAGCGGGGTATCGCTCCATTGACCTGAGTGAGCTCATGAAAGGATTCGAAAACGGCACAGACCTCGCTAAAACTGTTGCGATCACTTTCGATGATGGATATCAGGATTTCTTGACGGACGCAATGCCGGTCCTGAAACAGTGCGGATTCATGGCCACCGTTTTCCTTGCCACAGGCCGCATCCAGCAATCATCGATGCGACTAGAAGGGGTCGATTATCTCACGTGGCCCGAGGTACGAGAACTACACAAGGAGGGAATGCGGTTTGGGTCGCATACCGTGACCCACCCGGACCTCCGGTGCCTGGGACCGGAGCAGATCGAATACGAACTCGGCTATTCAAAGGAGGTCATCGAGCAGAACATCGGCGGGGCAGTCAATTCCTTTGCATACCCCTTCGCATTTCCAGAGGAGGACGCGAATTTCACACGGCTTCTTCTGGACGAGCTTGAGAATCAGGGGTTTGAAAATGGCGTGACAACCATTTTGGGGCGGGCCAGTGTTCACTATAATCGTTTTTTCCTGCCCCGGCTGCCAGTGAATAGTTGGGACGACCAGAGTTTTTTCCGGGCCAAACTCGCGGGTGGTTATGACTGGCTGCATTGGCCCCAGTGGTTCAACAAATTTATGCACCACAATGCTACTCTGATGCAACGTTCGAGCTGGTCACCGTCTGAACGAGCCAAGTGACGCTGAGCTGCTTGCATTCAGTGCGGTGTGCATCTACTAAGATCAAACCAGAAGTAAATCTCACGAACGACCAAGAGGATTTAACAGCGATGGACATTAAGATTGAGGCAAGGCACTTGAGGGATGTCGTGGTTCTGGTGCCAGACATTTTCCGGGATAGCCGTGGCTTTTTTATGGAGACGTTTCGAGAGGACCAGTTCAAAGCGCACGGTTTACCCACTCAGTTTGTCCAGGATAACCACTCGCGCTCCGTGAAAGGGGTTGTGCGCGGTTTGCACTTCCAATGGGATCCCCCCATGGGTAAGCTGATGCGTGTTTCGGCGGGCAGCGCCTTCTTGGTGGCCGTAGATATCCGTAAGGGATCACCTACCTTTGGCAAGTGGGCGGGCGTAGAGGCTTCGGCTGAAAATAGACGCCAGGTGTGGGCTCCCGCCGGCTTTGCGCGGGGATTCTGTGTCCTTTCCGACGTCGCCGAAATCCAGTACAAGTGTACTGGAATCTACAGCAACAAAGCCGAATCCGGCATTCGCTGGGACGATCCCGAAATTGGCATCAAATGGCCCCTTCAGGATGTGTCGCTCTCGGAAAAAGACCGTACCGCGCAAACCCTAGCCCAGTGGTCAGCGCGACCAGAATCTGCGAATTTCAGTTTTTGAACAATTACTCTACGAAATTCTAGGGAGGAACCGTGAAACTCCTCATCGCTGGCGGTGCAGGGTATGTGGGTTCTACTCTGATCCCCAAATTGCTCGACCGAGGTTACAAGGTTGACGTCGTTGATCTTTTTTGGTTTGGCAATAACTTGCCCCGGCAAGTCGGGGTCCTGAACAAGGACATCTTCCAGCTTACCGAGGAGGATCTCGAGCCGTACGACCAAGTCGTCTTCTTGGCCGGTCTTTCCAACGACCCCATGGCGGAATATTCACCTAGCAAGAATTTCGTGTTCAACGCCGCCGCTCCCTCCTACCTGGCGTACACCGCGAAGAAGGCCAAGGTGAAGAGGTATGTCTATGCGAGCTCCTGCTCTGTATATGGGTATACGGAAAATGAGCTATATGACGAGACGCGAGCCGTGAGCTCCACCTACCCCTACGGCATCTCCAAGCTGCAGGGCGAGCAGGCCGCGCTGCAACTCATCGACGACAATTTCTCGGTCATCTCGTTGCGTAAGGGAACAATCTCGGGCTACAGCCCGCGCATGCGCCTTGATCTGATCATCAACACCATGTTTAAAAGTGCCATGAAAGACCGCACCATCACCATCAACAATCCCTCCATCTGGAGACCCATCCTGAGTATCCAGGATGCCGCGACGGCCTACATCCGCGCCATCGAGGCAAACCACAAGATTTCGGGTGTGTTCAATGTCGCTTCCGGCAATTACACCGTCGGAGAAGTCGGCGATCTGGTCAAAGGCGCCATCGAGGAACGGTTGGGCATACCGATCCGCTTGATTATCAAGCATGTCCAGGATTTCCGGAATTACAAAGTCAGCATTGAAAAGGCCAAAAATGTGCTGAGCTTCCACCCGACCGACGATCTGAAATCCATCGTGATGAACCTGATCGACAACATGGACAAGTTTCAGGACTGGGAGAATCCGATGTATTCCAACATCGGGACATTCCGCGGCATCGAACAGGGCATCGAAATTCACGGCACGACGAAGGTGCTCTAGCCATGAAAGTGGCCGTCATCGGCGCGAACGGGCAGCTGGGCAGCGATTTAGTCGCCGCCTTCTACGAAAAGGGCGATGTCGTGAGTGCCCTGACACACACCGACGTGGAGATCTCCGATCTTCCCTCGGTCTCGCGCGTGCTCGGGGACATCCGGCCGCAGGTGATCGTGAACACGGCTGCAATGCACCACGTCGAGAATTGCGAGCGCGAACCCGAGAAAGCGTTTGTCGTTAACGCCCTGGGGCCAAGGAATCTGGCCCTCGTGACCCGGGAGCTGGATGCGGTTTTGCTGCATGTGAGCACCGATTATGTGTTCGACGGCAGCAAGGGAAGCCCGTATTTCGAAGAGGATGAACCCCGGCCGCTCAACGCCTATGGCATCACCAAACTCGCTGGTGAGCATTTTGTCCGCGCGACAACGGCAAAGCAGTTCGTGGTTCGCACCTCCGGCCTGTACGGAAAAAGCCCGTGCCGCGCCAAAGGTGGCCTGAATTTCATAGAACTCATGCTGAAGCTGGCGAAGGAACGGGGAGAGGTGAGGGTCGTGGATGGTGAGGTTGTTTCGCCAACCTCCACGGCAGAGCTTGCAGAGCAACTGGTCCAGTTGAGTCGTTCGGATTGCTATGGTCTCTACCACGCCACGGCGGAAGGCAGTTGCTCGTGGTATGAATTCGCCCAGGAAATTTTCGCGATCACGGATACGCCGGTCCGCTTGAAAGTAGCAGGGCCGGACGAATTCCCTGCCAAGGTAGCCCGGCCGAAATACTCGGTGCTCGAAAACCGAGCCTTGAAGAACCGCGGCCTGAATGCTTTCAAGCCGTGGCAGGATGGACTACAAAAATACCTGGCACAGCGCAACAGTTTGACATCTTCGCTACCATGCGCGTAGGGAATAAAGGCGCTAAAAACCTGGGTGCAGGGACTGCTGATTTTTTGGTGAGCCCATTGATGTGGGCCTATCCGTTTAAGAAGACCTGCAAAAAAAGACGGGCCATATCGTGAGAATTAGTATTTTCGGTCTGGGTTATGTGGGAACGGTTTCGGCGGGGTGCTTTGCCTCTAACGGGCATGAGATCGTCGCTGTGGACCCGATCCAGAATAAGGTTAACCTCATAAACGACGGCCAGTCGCCGATCATCGAAGCGGACATTGGGGGAATTGTCGCGTCGGCTGTCCGTGCAGGACGACTGCGTGCCACCATCGACGCCGCGCTTGCGGTCAGGGAGACGGATCTGTCTATCGTTTGTGTTGGTACTCCGAGCCAAGCAAACGGGAATCTCGACCTGAGATATATCAGACGTATTAGTGAACAAATCGCCCAAGCCCTTAGGCACAAGTCTACATTCCATGTAGTCGTAATAAGAAGCACTGTCTTGCCTGGAACCATGCGCGAGGTAGTGATTCCGATACTGGAGGAATACTCTGGCAAGAGAGCCGGCACTGATTTCGGGGTTTGCCACAATCCAGAATTCCTACGAGAAGGATCAGCAGTTAAGGATTTCAACTCGCCCCCGAAGACCGTCATTGGAGAGCTTGAGCGCGCCAGTGGTGACATCCTTGCGGAGATATACAGCAAGCTCGACGCACCCCTGATTCGGACGGACTTAGAGACCGCGGAGATGGTTAAATACGTGGATAACAGTTGGCACGCTTTAAAGGTAGGCTTTGCAAATGAAATCGGCAGCCTTTGCAAAACATTTTCGATCGATGGGCATGAGGTCATGAAGATCTTCTGTCAAGACAAAAAGCTCAACATTTCTCCGGCTTACCTCATGCCGGGTTTTGCTTTCGGTGGTTCGTGTTTACCCAAAGACTTACGAGCGTTGATGTACAAGGCCAAAATGCATGACCTGACGCTACCCATCATGAATTCAATCCTGCCAAGCAACGAACTTCAAATCGCCAGGGGTCTAGAGCTGGTAATAGAGAAAGGGCACAAACGGGTGGGTATCTTGGGATTCAGCTTTAAGGCGGGAACGGATGATCTGCGAGAAAGCCCGATGATCGAAGTAATCGAACGCCTAATTGGTAAAGGTTTTGACTTGCGGATCTTTGATAAGAACGTGAATTTGGCTCGGCTGGTTGGCGCCAATCGGGATTTCATTTTCAACCACATTCCACACATTTCGAGGCTGATGGTCAACGGGATCGATGCTGTTTTGGATCATGCCCAAACAGTTGTCATCGGGAATAGAGATCCCGAATTTCAGAGCGTGCCAGAGCGTTTGACTGATGAACAGTGCGTGGTTGATCTGATCCGAATCTCGGATCGCAAGAGTGGAAATGGCAAGTACGAAGGTATTGCCTGGTAAAGAGCTTTGGTACGGGCTGGAACGGTAGAGCCGTGGTCCAAAATCAGAGGTAGTGGCGACGGACTTTTCATGAACTTAAAAGTGCTTATTATCGGAGAGAATCTCCCGGTTCCTTTCGATAGGCGTATTTGGAAAGAAGCCATTTCGCTGCAAGCGAACGGCTACGCGGTGACCGTGTTGTGCCCACGAGGGAAAGGCTTCATGCAGAGGCACGAAGTGATCGACGGCATCCATATTTATCGGCATCCTATGCCGAAAGAAGGCGATAGCGCCCTGGGGTATTTATGTGAATATGCTTCTGCGTTGTTTTGGGAATTCCTGTATACGTGGTGGATTTATCTGCGACACGGATTCCATGTCATTCAAGGTTGCAACCCTCCTGATGACATTTTTCTAGTAGCTCTGCCCTTCAAACTACTGGGAGTCAAGTACATTTTCGACCATCACGATGCTACTCCCGAACTTTATCTTTCCAAATATGAGAAAGCGAACGTTCTATACAAAATCCAAGTTTGGCTCGAACGGATGACCTATCGAGCCAGCGATGCTGTCATAGTCACCAACGGGAGTTACAGAGACATAGCCCTAAACAGAGGAAAGGTTCTTCCGGAGGACGTGTTTATTGTGCGGAACGGGCCTAACCCGAAATCGTTCAAGGCCATGCCTCCGAACCCCGCTCTGAAATTTGGCAAACGTTATCTTATTGGCTATGTGGGCAATATAAGTGTTCAGGAAGGTTTAGACATCCTGTTGGATGCTGCGCTGTGCATTAAGAATCTGGGCCGCCGTGACGTCCACTTCACGTGTATTGGGGGCGGACCTGGACTGTCAGGCCTACTCCAGGCCGTAGAGGAGGAAGGATTGCAGGATATGGTTAATTTCACCGGGAGAATTCCGGACCAACAGTTACTCGAGATTCTCTCAACCGCCGATATCTGTGTAAATCCAGACAAACCTTGCGAGATGAATGAAATCTCAACCATGATCAAAATCATGGAGTATATGGCTCTCTGTAAGCCCATTGTCCAGTTCGATTTAAAAGAAGGCCGGTTCAGTGCTTCGGAAGCATCCCTGTACGCAGACAAAAACATTGGAGCGCAGGATTTTGCATCCAAGATCCTCCTTTTGCTAGACGATGCTGATGCGAGAAAGAGAATGGGCGAATTCGGAAGAACTAGAATCGAGAAAGTCCTGGCCTGGGAATATTCGGTTCAAAACCTGCTGAGCGCCTATCAAAGAGCCCTCAGCAAGGGCGGCGACCAATTAACTGTTATGCGCCCGGCTCAAAGGGTGGCGAAGAATCCACACGAGCCGCTCTAGCTCGACATGTGAACGTGGCCATTCGCCGTCGACGTGATCCACGAAGGCGCCGCCGGCGGTAGTTCGAACGTAGGGATTATTACATTTAGAGAACTCCCGAATCGCAGCTGCAACTGAAAATGCCGACCTCACCCGAGAGTCCACTGATGAATCCCACCTATGTGATCATTACCCCCGTGAGGGATGAAGAGAAGTATATCGAGGCCACCCTCGAATCCGTTTGCCGCCAGACCATTTTGCCTGCTGAATGGGTGATCGTAGACGATGGCTCCTCAGATCGAACGGGTGAAATCATCGATCGAGAGGCAGCCAAGTTTCCCTGGATCCAAGTTGTACATCGGAGGAATAGGGGGTTTCGAAAGTCCGGCGGCGGTGTGATGGAAGCCTTCTACGATGGGTACAACAAGCTTCAATATAGAGACTGGGATTTCATCGTAAAGCTCGATGGAGATTTGAGCTTTGTTCCAGAGTATTTCGAGAGGTGTTTCGAGCGCTTTCGGGATGATCCGCAGCTCGGAATCGGAGGCGGGGAAATCCACCATTACATCTCCGGACAACGGAAACTCGAGGCAAATCCGAGGTTCCATGTACGGGGAGCGACGAAAATTTATAGGAGGTCCTGCTGGGAAGCAATACAAGGACTTTGGCCCGCTACGGGATGGGACACAATCGATGAAGTGAAGGCCAATATGTTGGCCTGGAAAACTCACTCGTTCCCTGAGTTGCATCTTCTCCACCACCGCCTCACCGGAACTGAGGAAGGTCTAGTGCGTGACAGCGTGAAGCACGGGGTGGCCTGCTACATTTCCGGGTATCACCCACTTTTCGTAACGGCTAGTTGCTTGCGTCGGATCACTCAGAAGCCTTACGTAGTGGGAGCGGCAGCCGTTATGTATGGATTTCTAAAAGCTCATTGGAACCGTCCTCCGCGCCCGGACGACCAGTCCTACGTGGCTTACATCCGCGGTCAGCAACTGAGGCGTTTGTTTGGGATGTCGACCATCTGGAGGTAGGCTCTACTTACAGCGATCAATTCGATATATATGTGTGGAATCTGCGGAAAATTGAATTTGGACGGTGAGGCGACGATATCGCCCGCGCTCGTGAATGCCATGGCGGACACGATGTACCATCGCGGGCCAGACGACGACGGGTACTACGTCTCGGGTCCGATAGGTCTCGGCTTCCGCCGACTCTCGATCATCGACCTTCAAAGAGGTCACCAGCCCGTCTCGAATGAGGACGAAACCGTCCAGATCATTTTCAATGGAGAAATCTATAACTATCAGGAACTGCGCGCGTTTCTCTTGAGCAAAGGCCATGTTTTTAAGACCCAGAGCGACACGGAAGTGATCGTCCATCTATATGAGGAGTTCGGGCCCCGATGTGTGGAGAAGTTGCGCGGCATGTTTGCCTTGGCCATCTGGGACAAAAATGCTAAGTCTCTATTTCTGGCGAGGGACCGGGTCGGCATAAAACCGCTCTACTACTGCCTGACCGACACATCTTTGGTCTTCGCCTCGGAGATTAAGGCGATCCTGGCGGACCCTTCGATCGCCCGAGAGATTGCTCCCGAGATGATCGATCGATTCCTGACGTTTTTATATGTGCCCGGTGAGGAAACGCTGCTCAAAGGAATCCGCAAGCTGGCTCCGGGGCACTATCTTCTCGCGAGAGATGGCAAAGTGGTGATGGAGCAGTATTGGGATCTTCGCTTCGCGGAGACCACTAGAGGTCGAAGCCTGAAGGACGCGGAAGCCGAATTAACGAGCCTCCTGGCCGAAGCCGTTGAGCTGCACATGATCGCAGACGTGCCGGTGGGTGTCCTTCTGAGTGGTGGCGTGGATTCGACAGGTGTACTTAGCTTTGCTGTGCATGGGACCGACAAGGAGATCAGTAGTTTCACCGTTGGCTTCTCCGGAGGGGAAGTTGCCGACGAGAGACCTTTTGCCAGACTGGCGGCAGAGAGATACGGCACCAAACATCATGAAATGACGATTTCGGCCAAAGACTTTGCGATATTCCTGCCGCAGTACGTGTGGCACATGGAAGAGCCCGTCTGTGAACCGCCTGCAATTGCCTTGTATTGCGTCTCGAAGCTGGCGAGGAACTATGTAAAGGTACTCCTGTCGGGAGAGGGTGGAGACGAAGCTTTTGCGGGCTATAGCAATTATCGCAATCTCGTTTGGCTTGAGCGGGTTAAACGCGGGCTTTCTCCGCTGAACGGCGCCGCTGCCCGGGGACTTGCTTGTGCCGACTCACTGTTGCACCTGCCTAGGATGGCCAAGTATGCGCCGTTGATGAATGACCGTTTTCCCGACTACTACTACAGCCGAACCTCAAACCCACATTGTTCCACGGGAAACGGATTGGGAAAAGTGTACTCGGCCGATTTTGCGAAAGCGATTGACCGCGAGCACTCGCTTGAACCCGTGCGCGAGTTGCAGGCACATGTCCGGGACCACAATACCCTAGATGCGATGCTCTATATCGATACGAAGACTTGGTTGCCCGACGACCTTCTGGTCAAGGCTGATAAAATGACCATGGCCAACTCCGTTGAACTCCGTGTGCCCCTGCTCGATCACAAGGTCCTGGAGTTCGCGGCGTCGTTGCCTCCCAGCTTCAAGCTCAAGGGGTTCAATCCAAAATACATTCTGAAGTCCGTCTTGTCGCGAAAAATTCCCAAAGAGATTCGCAACCGGAAGAAGACTGGATTCCCCGTTCCTTATGAGTCCTGGCTGCGGGATGATCTCAAGGACGTCGTCTGGGACGTATTGATGGACCGCAGGACAATCGAACGCGGCTACTTCCGTAAAGAAGCCGTCGAGGCGTTGCTCCGAGCTAACTCGAACGGTGGCAACTATTCCAAAGAGATATTTTCGCTCCTCAGCTTGGAGCTCTGGCAGCGGACTTTTCTGGAGCGCGAACAAGTTGCTTTACAGTAGATTCCGGCAAACGGCGCTTCATCTGACTGCGGGAACACTCTGGCGGATGCCGGACAGCTTCGGAATTGCCCGCATTTTCGGACCCTCGTACTCACTGCGCTGCGTGGTCTTTCATCATATTTCGGCCACGCAGTCGCCGTTTACCACAGGTATGAATGTGTGTACCACCCCAGAGAAATTTGAGTCCGCACTAAGGTTTCTCACCACATACTATGTCCCTGTGCGCCTAGAGGACGTTTTGGCAGACGTGGAGGGCAGTGCTCTGCCGCCGCGCGCCGTACTCGTGACCTTCGACGATGCCTATGCCTCGGTTGTCGAAGTGGCTGCGCCACTGTGTCGTAAGTTTGCCGTGCCGGCAGTTTATTTCGTGAATGCTGCGTTTCTCAATAACCAGCGGCTCGCGCCGGATAATCTGCTGTGCTATGTGGCGAATGTGAAGGGGATGGAGACAATTAACGCTGCGGCCCGCACCTTGCGGCGCAGCGAAATCCCCCCATTGCACACACTGTCGGAGGTCTTCGGGAGTTTCTTACCCTCCCTGACGCTGGCGGAAAGGGAAGCATTTCTCGAAGCGGTACGGTGTTTGGCAGGGATCACTGATCGCCGTCTTGCGGAGAAAACAGCTCTGTACTTGACTACCAAACAGCTTTGCGCTCTTGCGTCTTTCGATTTCGAGATCGGAAACCATACCTACAGTCACGTGCACTGCAGATCCCTGTTGCAGGAGGATTTCGACCAGGAGATTGACAGGAATAAAGCTGAATTAGAGACGCTTTCGGGCACCAAGGTACGGTCATTCAGCCAACCCTACGGTTCCTCGAAAGACCTCACCCGCGATTTGGCAGACCATTTGAAACGTTCTGGTCACGGGGCAATTTTCTTAAGCGAGAGCGTTGCGAACCCTCGAGGCTTCGACCGTTTCCATCTCGATCGGGTAAACACTCGGACCAACAGCGACGACTCACTGTTTTTCGACCTTGAGGTTCTACCGCGGCTTCGGGCTGTGCGAAACAGACTTTTCCGCAGCTCGGGCTCCAGTAGCGCTAGCCGGCCACTACGCTCAAAGGTCAACTGAGAATTGTTGGGTAGAATGGTGCATTGGAGCCGGACAGGAGGTAGTGCGTGCATCAAGATCGGAAACCAATGACTCGTGAGGAATTTTTGTTGGAAATGGATGAAATTCTCGGCCTGAATCCAGGAACGCTTCGAGGCGACGAAAAGTTAGAAGATCTGAAGAATTGGGATTCCACGGCGCTCATCAGCCTGATCGTCGTCGCCGAGGCCAACAACAATGTCCCAATCGCTCCGGACCAGGTAGTGGGCTGCTCTACGGTTGCCGACCTTCTGCGCTTAGCTCAGGTGCAAGGTTAGCAGCTGCTGAACGGGAGCAGAGTCAAAGAGAATGATCTGTTCTGTGGGAGAGGATTAAGTGGCATCGGAGACTAATACATTGCCGGTTTTGAAGGCGTTGCGGTTAGCTAACGATGCTGCGAGCATTGTGCGCCACCGCAAGTCTCTGGTGAAGGAACTGCTCAAACAACCAAATCTAGTTCCAACGCGTGTGGCCATACTAGGCGGTTCCACAACAGCCGAAGTGAAGAACATGCTCGAACTCTTCCTCTTGGGCCACGGAGTGCAATCGTCGTTTTACGAATCGGGTTACAACCGCTTCTCTGAAGATGTCTTGTTCGAGAATCCCGATCTCTGGAGTTTCAAGCCCGACATCGTTTTCATTCACACCACGTGGCGCAACGTATCGCAATTTCCGGAATTAATGGAAACAGAGGTCGAGGTGGAAGCGCGATTCCACCGTGAAATGGACCGGTTTGAATCTCTATGGAAGAAAATCCACGGCGATTTCGGCGCGGTCATTATCCAGAATAACTTTGACCTTCCCCACCTCAGGCCGCTCGGGAATCTGGAGGCTTCGGAATCGTTTGGCCGGGTGAACTTCCTGCTCAGGCTGAATGCCGAGTTCGCGAGCTATGCACGCAAACATTCGCGGTTCTTGATCAATGACATCCTCTACCTTTCGGCCCAAGTAGGCTTAACCGAGTGGCTCGGTCACAGCTACTGGTACAACTTTCACATGGCTTTGAGTCCCACAGCCACGGTCGCATTGGCTCGTAACGTCGCCGGGATCGTCAAATCGGTCTACGGAAAATCTAAGAAGTGCCTCGTCCTTGACCTGGATAACACCCTTTGGGGTGGAATCATTGGCGATGACGGGATGCAAAACCTGATTTTGGGCCGGGACCATCCAGTAGGCGAGGCGTTTCTAGACTTTCAACGTTACGTGAAAGAGCTGCAGCGTCGCGGGGTGATTCTCGCCGTATGCTCAAAGAACGAAACCGAAAATGCCAAGGAAGGGTTTTCACATCCAGACAGCATTTTGAAGCTGGAAGATTTCAGCGCCTTCAAGGCAAATTGGAATCCGAAGCCCGGGAACATCCGAGAGATCGCCACCGAACTCAACATTGGTTTGGATAGCATGGTATTCGTCGACGACAACCCTGCCGAGCGGGCTCTGGTAGCGGACCAATTGCCGGAAGTGGCGGTACCAGATCTGGGCTCAGACGTATCTCGCTTCGCCGAAGTGCTGGAACAGGAACGGTATTTCGAACTGGACCGAGTGGTTTCGGACGATATCAAGCGCGCAGCCTACTACAGCTCGAATGCGCAACGAACCAGCAGCCAGGCCGGCTTTCACGACTACGGAGAATTCCTAGCCTCGCTCGAAATGATCGCGGAGATAGCTCCATTTTCTCCGTTGTACCTGGAACGCATCGCGCAATTAATTAATAAGACCAATCAATTCAACCTCACAACCAAACGATATACGATCGCCGAGGTTGAGACCCTTGCTGGCGATCCGGTGTGCATCACACTATACGGGCGACTGACAGATAAATTCGGCGACAACGGCCTGGTGTCGGTGCTAGTGGGACGCGTAAGTGATGCGACTGTGGAGCTGGATCTTTGGCTGATGAGCTGCCGGGTGTTGAACCGCGAGATGGAGCTTGCGATGTTCGATGCACTCGTCGAGCGGTGCCAAGCTCGAGGCGTACGCAAGATGGTGGGTATCTACATCCCGTCCAAGAAGAACAGCATGGTTGCCGGGCACTATGAAAAACTCGGCTTCACGCGGGTCGAAGTAACAGCGGAAGGCCGCGAATTGTGGCACTACGATGTGCCCTCAGCTTATTCATTGAACGCGCGCTTCATTCGCAGGACGGCAACAGAGCCGCCCAAAGTTGCATGAAGGGCTCACCAACACAGCAGATAACCCAGCGGCGGATTCCAAGGAAGAATTAACATTCATGGTGAATCGCGACTGGCAAGTTGAGGTGGATCGTGCAACGCCCGCTGAATGGGCGGACCTGCTCGACCTGTTCAACGATGCGAACCTGTATCAGACATGGTCCTACGGCCGAGTCCGCTGGGGTGACGAGAATCTCAGTCACTTGGTTTTGAAGCGGGACGGTGAGGTCCAGGCCATTGCGCAGCTTAGGATTGTGCGGCCAACAAGCTTGAAATTCGGGATGGCCTACTTGCGATGGGGTCCCCTGTGCGAGCGGCGCGGCCAAGCACTCGATCCCGAAGTGGCTGCAAACATGGCACAAGCCTTGGAACAAGAATACGTCAGCAAGAGAAGGCTTTTTGTGCGGATCCTGCCGAATGCCTTTGCAGGATCGCAACGTGCCATAGTCTTGCAATCTGCATTTTCCACGTTCACTTTGGAGCCCCTCGCCGCCGACAATACGTACAGAACATTGGTGCTGGACCTTGCTCCCTCGCCGGCAGACTTGCGGAAGAAGTTTGATCCTAAATGGCGGAACAAACTCTCCGGCGCCGAAAAAAACAATCTCAAGGTTATTGCCGGAAACGGAAGTGAGGAGTTTGGGACCTTTTGCAAGATCTACAAAAACATGCGCGACCGGAAGTCTTTCGAAACAACAGTGGATATCGACGAGGTAGCGCGAATCCAAGCGGACCTCGAGCAGCGCCATCGCCTGCGGGTCTTGATCTGCGAAGACCAGGGTGTCCCAATCGCCGGAGTTGTAGCTTCGGCGATGGGTAACTCGGCGATCTACCTCCTAGGAGCCACGAGTGATCAGGGCTTGCATTCGAAAGGCGGATATCTTCTGCAGTGGACTGTACTTCAGTGGCTGAAACAGAATGAAATCAGATGGTATGACCTGGGAGGAATCGATCCCCAAGGAAACCCGGGTGTCTATACCTTTAAAAAAGGAATGTCGGGGTCAGACACGTACCAGTTAAATCCTCTGGTAGCGTCGAAAAGCACCGTCTCTTCCGCAATCGCCAAGGCGGGCATGGCGGTGCAGCGTGCGTTTCGCAGCTCTTCGGGCGGTGCACAACTGGCCCAAACACTTAAGCAGCTCGCTACAAAAAACTAACTCATGCTTTCCTTACCCCCAACTTTGGATCTCTCCGTCGTTGTCGTTGGCTGGAATGCCAAGCCCTATTTGGAGCTATGCCTCGACAGCTTAGTCAAGGCCCCTCCACGCCGGAGCATGGAAGTATTAGTGGTCGATAACGCGTCCACAGATGGCTCGGCGGAGATGATCGAAGCGAAGTACCCGTGGGTGAAGTTGATCAAAAGCAGTGAGAACTTAGGATTTTCGCGGGGCAACAATGTCGCCATCCGACAAGCCCAGGGGCGCTACATCGCGCTAGTAAATCCGGATGTGATTGTCTTCCCGGGCTGTCTGGACGCACTTGCGGATTTTTTGGATCAGAATCCCAAAGTGGGCGACGTGGGACCGAAGGTGCTGAATCCGGACATGTCAATGCAGAGCACTTGCCGGCGGTTCCCAACGTTGTGGAATAATTTTTGCATGGCGACGGGCCTGTGTGGCCGGTTCAAGAATTCGAAGGTCTTCGCGGGCGAACATATGTTTTATTTTCCGCATGACCATACGCTCGCCGTTGACGTAATAGTTGGTTGCTTCTCGATGATCCGCCGGGAGACGTTTGTTGATGTAGGCCTTCTGGACGAAGACCTGTTCATGTACGGCGATGATGTCGATTGGTGCCGCCGAGCACGCAATAAGGGATGGGAAGTGATGTTTCATCCTGGCGGCCGGGCGATTCATGACCGGGGGAAAATCACGGCTCCCTATCCGGTTCGCTTCGCTTTAGCACAACAGCGCTCAGTCCTTCATTACTGGTCCAAGCATCATGGCTTTTGGGGCGTGTTGGGAATCCGGACGATCATGCTGGTCCGCCACTTTCTGCGCTACTCGTTTGCGGTTGCATCGGGCATGTTGCATTCCAAGCAGCACTCGAGCGAAGTTCGGAAACAGGTGAGCGGAGCCTGCTTGCGGGAACTGCTGTTTCCGCAAATTCCTCGCGAGGCATAAGGGAAACTAGAGCGTCCTTCCATGGGGATTTCCGGATACATTTCATCCATCACCAATTACTATTCACGGCACGGATTCTCCGCGACAGTTCGTCGCGCCGGGTTAGCTTTCAAAAGAACACTTTTCGCTGGGCGCATGGTTGTTTTCTACTGTGATCTGCCTACGCAGGCGGCGCGTCCGGTCAACATCCCAAACTTCATGAGAATCCAGCGCGTGACGAGAGAGGCAGAACTTCTTCCGGAGGACTTCGACGAGATCACCGGCTTTTGGAATCCCAAGCAAGCTCGTAGGAATGTCAAGGAACGCTTCGCAAATGGCGCATCCTTGTGGCTGGTTAAGTCCGAAGACAAAGTGGCTGGATACGGCTGGACTCTGCAAGGCCGCACGATCGCGGAGTATTACTTTCCGATGGGCCCGAAAGATGTTCAGTTGTTTGACTTCTACGTTTTTCCTAAATTCCGCGGTCGAGCAATGCACTGGCTGCTTACCGCTTACATCTTGCAAACCCTAGCGTCGGAAGGGGCGGCGCGGGTGTTTGCTGATACGGGCGAGTGGAACCAGCCGCAAATTTCATCGTTTCGAATGACCCCGTTTCGTCGCTTGGGCTTGGTCCGGTCGTTCACTATTTTTGGTCGCACCTATGTATCCTGGGCCCCGCAGGAAGCTGTCGAACAAGTCCCTAACTGTTTGGAAAGGCGAGCCATTCACTGACCCGCTCCTCTCAATGCATCTCGGCGTCTTTTAGGTTGGGGCATGCCATAGGAAAAGCGAAAGTTCAGCATGGAACAAGCTGCGCAACAAGAATTTGTGCCTCTGACGGGCAACGAAATAGATTACTTTACGTCGGGAAACGTGCAACTCGCCGTATTCATCATCCTGTCCGCCATACTAGTGCTGCCAATCTGGCTGGTGAAATATCCGCCCCTGATTGACTATCCGGATCACCTTGCGCGCGCCTTCGTGCTGCATCATTTGCATGATCCGCATTACGATTTTGCGCGCTGGTATGCGCCGGATTGGGGACCTAACCCCTACCTTTTGGCCGACCTGCTAATGCAAGTGTTCCAAAGTGCCGCGGGAATTTACGTCGCGGGACGCTTGATGCTGACGCTGTGCGTGCTGGGATTGCCGTGGGGAGTGCTGTTCTTTTTGCGGCGAGCGAACCCGGGAAGCGCGTACCTGGCGTTGTGGGCTTTCGCGCTTGCGTACAATCGCAACTTTCTGATGGGTTTCATGAGTTTTCAGTTGAGCATTGCGTTGTGTTTTGTAGTGGTGGGAGTGTGGCTGGACTATTTGCGCAACGACAAGACGAGTACCTATGCGGTGTCGATGGTTCTGACCACCATGCTGTACCTGACCCACCTGGGGGGCTACGCCATTGCGGCGCTAGCCATTGGTATCTACACGCTGATGCGTTTTGGAATGAACCGCAAATTCTGGCTATCCGCCATACCGTTCGTACCGGGGGCATTGTTCTTTCTGTCCGGGGAATTCAACGGAGGCTGGGCAAAACGAGGTCTGGATTACCGAACGTGGCACTTTTCTTCAAAACTGAAGGGCATGCTGGTTCCCTTCATTCTGTATTCGAGACCGCTGGGTTTATTGACAATGCTGGTAGTGCTGGCGACAGCGGTGTACTTCCTGTGGCGGCGAGACAAGCTGAAACTCAACGTGGCATGGATCGTAGTGGCGATAGCGATCGTGGCCGTCCACTGGATCATGCCGGGCATGTATGGGGATCTAGGATTCGTCAATTATCGGTTCTGCATCGTCGCGTTTTTGTTTGTACTGGCGGTACCGCGGTTCGCGGGGGCGCGAAACTGGATTGTGGCGGTGGCAGTCGCGTTGTGCCTGCTGCGCACAGCTGATGTTACGAAATACTTCGTCTCTCAGCAGAAGCCGCTGGCGGAGATGACCAACAGTTTCAAATATATTCCGAAACAAGCGCTGGTGCTTCCGTATAGCAGTATAGGAGATCATTCGTGGATCGAAGACGCCAGGATTCGCTTCTGGGCTTACGGCGTGATTGAACGGGGATGGATTAGTCCAAGCCTGTACCACCAGGCAGGGGTGCAACCGCTTCGGCTCCGCGTGCCAATATGCGCAGAGAATGATCAGGACGGGCGTGAGCTGCTCGAGAGTAAATATACGATCGAAGCCGTGCGCGAAACGTATCCATACGTGTGGGCCAATGACATCAGCTATTTAGACCCGCTGCTGGAATTGGTGGCGAGCCCGATCTTTGACGACGGCGAGCTGAAGATTTACAAAAGGAAGGACACGCCGGTAGACACCGCGACATCCGCCTCCGCGCTGCGAGAAGCGCAGCTGAGAGCCCGCAAAATGCTTTTCGCAGATTAGGACGCTCGCATTTTATCTTGCGTCGCAGTTTTGTTTCCTGGGTAGACGGAGAACCCGCCGAACAGTTCGAGTTAGCAAATCCTGCGAAAGACCGAGCTCTGACCGTGGCGAGACCTCATGAATAGCGAGAGACTAAGTGGCGGGATCTGTCCGCCGGCCGACCCGAAACTGCACCATATCGGTTTCGTGGTTTCGTCGATCCAAGAGAGCGCCCAACCCTTTGCCCAATCGCTTGGTGCTTCATGGGACGGAAAAATCATTTTTGATCCGGTGCAGAGGGTCCGTGTATCGTTTTTTAAGGGTAGAAATATCACTGACCCCTTAATCGAACTGGTCGAGCCCGGCGAGGCAGAATCCCCCGTGGCAGGCTTTCTCGAACGTGGAGGCGGGTTGCACCATCTCTGCTATGAGGTGCAAGATCTGGACGCGCACCTCGCCTTCTGCAAGTCTGCAGGTACGATCATCATCCGCCAGCCAGTACCGGCAGTCGCGTTTGACGGGAGACGAATCGCCTGGGGAATCTCGAAAAAGAAGCTTTTGCTAGAATTTCTTGAGGCCGAGCAGGGATCGTGATGAGCCAACAGGAACTCACTTACGACAGGAAAGGTCGGATTGCACGTTGCATGGACCAACCAAGGGGCCTCTGGGCAGGTTTTGTCAACTCGGCGAATGGCTTCCCCACCCGTCCTGCCGTATGGGTCGAAGGACAGACCCTTTCTTACTCCCAGTTGAGAGATTTGGCTAGTCGCATTGCAGCAAGCCTGCAGCGACATCCGCAATTCTTGAAAAATCCATTGACCGCAGTCTTCGCTTACAGAAGTTCAACTGCATTTGCGGGAATTTTGGGCTCTTTGCTTGCAGGTAACGGCTACGTTCCATTGAATCGCACCTTCCCTACCAAACGAACTCAAACGATGCTCGAACGGTCCGGCTGCCGCTCAATTATCGTTGACACAAGTTCAGCAACGCAATTAGGAGAATTGCTACACGCGTCCCAGGAACCAGTGCTTGTGATCCTTCCCGAAACGCCTGACGTGAGTGCGTACCGAGAAAGTTGGCCGATGCACACCATTTTAGGGACGGGGGACTTGGCACCTGCGACGTCGTGGCGGGAACCGTCCGTCGACCCGAACGCGATTGCCTATCTCCTTTTCACTTCTGGGAGCACGGGTGTTCCAAAGGGTGTAATGGTCGCTCACCGCAACGTCACGTCTTATCTGGACTACATAGTCAATCGCTATCAGATCAACGAGCAGGACCGGTTTTCCCAGATGTTTGACATGACTTTCGATCTATCAGTGGCTGACATCTTTTGCGCGTGGGAACGGGGGGCGTGTGTATGCTGTCCGTCACAGAAGGCGCTTATCAAACCCGGATCGTTCATCCGGGAGATGCAACTCACCATCTGGTTTTCGGTACCATCGACTGTTGCCTTCATGAAGCAATGGGGCGCTCTAAAGCCTGGTCAGTATCCTTCTCTTCGCTTTAGCTTGTTTTGTGGGGAGCCGCTGCCAGTATCTTCAGCCGCAGCGTGGCTTCAGGCTGCACCCAACAGTATTGTAGAAAACCTGTATGGTCCTACTGAGCTTACTATTGCTTGCACACTCTACCGTTGGAACCCCGAAAGCTCTCCTGACGAATCTGAACTAGGAGTCGTACCGATTGGATATTCTTTTCCTGGCATGAAAGTTTTGGTGGCTGATTCCAACCTCGCGGAGATGGAACCTGGACAGGAAGGCGAACTACTCATGAACGGGCCGCAGATGTCGCTGGGCTATTGGAAAGATCCAGAAAAGACGGCGGATGCCTTCGTCACGCCACCAGGAAAATCCGAAGTCTATTATCGAACAGGCGACCGCGTGCGTAGGCCCACAGGCAATGGTCCGCTTACCCACCTCGGTCGAGTCGATTTTCAGGTTAAGGTGCTCGGGCACCGGGTCGAACTCGGCGAAATCGAGTCTGTCGTTCGAAAGATCTCTGGTTTGGAAGGAGTTGTGGCATTGGGTTGGCCCCTTACTCCCAGCGGCTGCGACGGTATCGAGCTTTTTCTCGAGGGCCAAATCAAGCAACCGGAGCTTCTGCGCAGTGCTGCCGCGGCGGCCTTGCCGGAGTATATGGTTCCGAGGCGATTTCACTGTATGGACACACTCCCTCGCAACGCCAACGGAAAGTTCGACCGAAAAGCCATGCTCCAACTATTAGAAGGAGGATTATGAAGTCGTTGACACCAGATGATGCTCGAATGTTCCTGGAGAAATACCTAAGTGGGAAGGTCGGCGCGAACGGGCAAGCTAAACGCGAGAGTTTAACAGAGGATTGTGATCTCTTGCTCAGCGGCATGATCGACTCCATTGGTCTCCTGGATCTGGTCGGCGCGATTCAGGAGTTCGTTGGCAAAGAGATCGATTTTGATGCTTTGGACCCCGAGCAGATGACGATCGTGGGACCTCTTTGTAAGTTTATTTCGGAGCAGGCTGGAGAAGCTGTCTGACATCTGGGAGTTGCGCATGGTAGGCAGTTCTTCATTATCCTCTCCAGCCGAGTTTCGCCGGGATTTTGCTGCCCTAGCGGCAATGATGCAGCGATCCTGGGCTGACAACCGCAACCAGGCATTGCTTTACAACGAAGTGTTTCTGCGTTCCGCGTTCGAGTACCCCGGGGCCAGTTCGAAGCTGGCCCCGGCAGTCTATGTGGATGGTCGGATCGTTGGCTTCATCGCCGGGTTTCCACGATCGGTCGTCTGGGATGCTCGTCCCACCCGGCTTGTTCTGAATACCTTTCTTACAGCCTCCAAAGAGGTGAAAGGCGCGGGCCTCAGCCTTACGTTGTGGGCAGCCCTTATAGAGCGCTCTCGCGAGGAAGGCTACGAGGGAACAATTAATTTTTGTGTTGAAGGCGATGAAATGAACCGCGCAATACCTGGAATTTCTCGCCTTTTGCGACTCAATACTCAGCGCATTTACTCGGTGGAATTCCTAGTACGGATATTGAACACCACGTCGGCGCGGGAGCCGCTCAATCAGGTTTCCGACCAGGATATTGATTTATTCTTGGAACTCGCCGCCGCCCTGCCGAACGATTCGCCGCTCATGCGTTCATGGACGCGAGCCGAGGCCGAATGGCAGTGTCGAGACCGTGCTGGCGCACTTACTGTCAGTTCCCGCGTGGGAGGGCGGCGTGGTGTTCTCGGCGGGTACCTTACCGAAGTGGCTTCCACTCCGCCGGTTACCACCGTCGTCCTCGAAGATCTATTGTGGGGGGATTTGGAACCTGGGGAGCGCACTGAACTGGTGGCCAAGTTTCTGCGGATTGCCGCCATGAGGGGCGCCCGTACTGCCTCTTGCCCAATCCTTGGCTACTCCCCGCTTGACGCTCTCTTGGCAGCCAGGTTTCGTCGCTCTAACCGAGTACTGCACACCTACTTGACTTTCTGGAATGGTCTCCAACCCCGGCCCGTGAAGTCACTCTACATTGATGTTTTGTAATTATACGCCGATGAGAAGCGACCAACAGGTACGGAGCCTTAGCCGAAATTGCTCGCTGGCAGGAAACTACCGTTGCTGGTGTCGCACTTTGGAATTCACGTTTACTGGGTGGTGCTTTGTCCCGCCTGTTACCCTGGGGCAGAGAGAAGTGTCGGTACACGAATGAAAGAGAAGGTTCTGCGGGGACTAGCGAATCGGGTACTGCAACACCTGGCAAGGATCCTGCCGGGAGCACGGACTCTTCGCGTGGCGCTACATCGCGCCCGAGGAGTTCATATTGGCGAGGGCGTTTGGATGGGATACGACGTGATACTGGATACCTCGCGACCGTACCTCATCACAATAGAAGATGGAGCATCCATCGGAATACGCGTCACTGTCATAGCCCACTTTCGCGAGTCCCAAGGCGTCAAAATTGAAAAGGATGCATTCATTGGACCCGGAGTCATCATTCTTCCTGATGTGGTGGTCGGACGCGGTGCGGTCGTCACCGCTGGCAGCGTCGTTACGAAATCAGTGCCCCCGATGACCGTGGTTCAGGGAAATCCGGCGGTCCCAGTGGCCAAGTGCGGTATTCCATTGGTCGTGGGTGTTAAGGTGAAAGATTTCTCCAGACGTTTGAAGCCCCTGGAACTTCAGGGCCAAGCTTCAGATGCTGATGTTGCTCGAGGATCGAAGTGATTCCATGGGTGAAGTGATTGCGACTGACGGTTCCATACATAGATGAAGTGGACGCGGTGGACGCGCGTCTCATGGCTTTGGCCAAATTTCTAGGGATTTCCTGTGAAACAGTTTCCCTGGATCGCGAGATCCGTCACTATGCCGGATTCCTGGAAAAGGTGGTTTCGAATCCACGTACGTGTCTAGTCGTGAACCCGCGCGTGTTGCAACGATGGACCCGTGAGGCTGCAGTTTCCACCGAACTGGTTTCCTGCCTCGTACCCCGTTTTGCGCATCTGCTGGTTCACGGGTTCTGTGGAGGCTCGTACGAATCCAGTCTCATCGCAGCCTTGTCTCAGGGACGTCTCCAAACCGTACGGGCGGCAGAGACCGCGGACCTCTATGAGATCGATAAGAATGCAAAGGATGTTTGCGAAGCATTCTCTGGGTTAGAGTTCGGCCCAACAAACCCGGGCAATGACCATGTTTTCGCTGGCCCGACTGACGACTGCACGCTGCGCAGGCTTATTTCGATCGGCGGACAACCCTTCATGACCTGCATGAAGCAGCGTGATACCGGGATTTTTTTCGTGGGCAGTAAAGACGTAGTGGATTTGGACTCAAACGCGGGTGACTTGCCTGTAGCGCATCATTTTTCTCGATTAGTACCTCAAGTCATGGCTCTGCGACGCATCTTCACCGAGCAATGCTGGCGGCCTGACGAGCACCATGCATGCGTGATAATTGATGATCCGCTCCTGCGGAAGAGCTACGGTTTTCTCCGCTTTCAGGATCTTTCTCATCTCGTCCAGCAACACAATTTTCATACGAGTATCGCGTTCATTCCTCATAACTACCGCCGAAACTCGCCACGAATCGTCGATCTATTCCGAAACAACGGTGCACGCCTCTCTATCTGTTTCCATGGATGCGACCACACCAAGGGGGAGATGGCCTCAACCGACCCGACTCTGCTGAATACCATACTCCGCACAGCGGAGACGCGCATGAAACGGCATGAGGCAAAATCCGGACTCGTTTGTGACAGGGTGATGGTGTTTCCACAGGGCGCATTTTCTGTTGAGGCCATGAAAGCTCTCAAGACCCATAACTTCCTCGCAGCGGTCAATACCCTTCCACAGCCGGTAACGCAGAGTGAGCCTCTGACAGTCCGTGAAGTTATCCAGCCTGCTGTTACCCGTTACGCAGGATTTCCGTTGTTCCTCCGCCGGTACATTAAGGCAATGCAAAGCCAGGATATAGCTTTCAATCTATTCTTCGGGAAACCGATTCTGATTGTCGAGCACCACGAAATCTTCGAGCATCCTGAATTATTGGTTGATGCGGTGAGGAAGGTGAATTCCTTGGCGCCAGAAATCAAGTGGTCTCGGCTCGAGACAGTTGTGAGCAGTTCTATTCTCAAGCGAACGGTGCCGGACGGTACTCGGCAAGTGCGTGCATATTCAGGTAAGGTGAGGATCTTCAACGACTCTAGTCGTACAGAGACTTTCTCCATCGAGTGGAATTACCCTGCGGCGTCCTATGCCGTTGATCAAGCTTTGAAAGACGGGACACCCTACGGTGTTAACGAGCTCTCAGAATCCGGTATCCGGCTTTCGGCGCAATTTCTGCCCTTCAGTTCGGCCACGTTCTCTCTAATTCATCGCAATCCCGATTCGAGCCGGAATAGCCTCGGCCTCGCCTGGAAAGCCAAAGCATTTCTACGGAGACGGCTGTCTGAGCTGCGCGATAACCACCTCAGTCGGAATCCGCGCCTGCTCGGTGCGGCTCGAACATTGAAGGAGTGGTATCTGGACTCGGTGTAGCAGGTCAGCGGGGCAAGTGGTAACTGTAAACCACGGCTCAACTTAGCGCGAATGAATAAGATCCTAGTCGGCTTGGGAGCCTGCAAGCCTGTACCAAATCTGTACCCATGGTCAATAGTACCCCATGGGGCTGAAGAGTAATGTAAGCCATGAGATTGAGTTAAGTGAGGTCTATGATGGCAAGGTTACTCCGAGTCGCGATCTTCATGGCGTGCTTCCTTTATGCTGGAAGGGCTTTGGCTGCTGGTGGCATGTGCCCGAGTGACGCAAACTATTTGACTCTGAGCGATCCGGGCACCCTTGCCACACTTGCGAGCATTGGCGTGACGAACTGCTACTTTATTTCTGCGACTGGGTCTGACTCAAATAGCGGAACGTCTGAGGCTACTCCGTGGGCGCATTTGCCCGGAATGCCCACTTGCACTGGGAACTGCGCTTCTATTAAGCCAGCAGCAGGCAATGGCTTTATCTTTCGCGGCGGGGATACGTGGGGGTCCTCAAATTTCGGCATCAACTGGACATGGGCAGGTAACGCAACAAACCCGATTTATATCGGAGTGGACAAAAACTGGTTCTCCGGCTCGTCATGGGCGCGCCCAATCTGGAACCTCCAGATGCTTCCAAACTTCAATGGTCCAGTCTTTAACGGCAGCGTTCCCTACTGGATTGCAGACAACATCGAAATAACCGGAGTTTTCTTTTGCAGCGCTTGCGGCACATCGGGCACGGGTGCATACGTCTTTCAGGCATGCACCAACCACGCGACAGTAGAGAACAGCTACTATCATGGTTGGGGCTGGACGACTCCCTGGACTCGGGCTGGTGGTCCATTTGACGCTGGGTTCATCCAGATCGGCTGCGGCGTATCCTCCTATGCAGGCGACACTGCCCGCTACAACGTGGTCGATGGCTCCGATACGGCCAACCCGCAAGTTGCCCTAGTGACTTTTGCTGGGAACATTCCCATCGCCTATGGGAACTACATGAATTACGTCTGGAGCGGTCTCGATGGCTGCGGCGACGATTGGTATAACAATGTAGTTAACAACATGGGTATTCCTGTAAACGCATTCTACAACTCGGGAGGCAGTTACCACCAGAATGCCTTCAAGCATCTGGGTCCGTGCAGTAACAGTGTTATTTTCTTCTACAACAACGTAGTCAGCAATCAAATTAACTGGGGCGGCGGCGGCGGCGCGGTAAAGTACTGGATCAATGGAATACCGGGAAGCTATACGACTTACGCTTTCAACAACGTAGTCACCAACGTTGTTCCGGGGAACGTGATAGATGACGCGGACCAATCCCATTGCACTAATTGCAGCTCGGGAACCTATTACTTCTTCAACAACACGATCCAGTGCGGGAACAACTCCAGCATGGGCGCGTGCAGCCTGGGAATGACCACCGGCGGGACCATAAATGCATACCTTAGCGATAACCACTGGATTCAAAGCGGTACGGGCTCCCCGCTGTCCTGTACCAATAACCCAGGGGGGACTTGTACTGAAACCAATGATGTTCTGCAAACGCTCGCACAAGCAAATGCGCAAGGCTATACCGATGCTTCGTCATACGCCTTTCAGCCCACGAGCACGAGCGGTTCCACGGTCACGGCGGCAGCGAATGCAGCGGCCAGGCAATCCCTCTGCACGACAATCGGGGCTGTTGACGCGGGCGTTGGCACGGCCTGCCAGAGCGACACTACCTATGCTTGCAGCTATGACACAACAAGTCATACGGTGCGTTGCCCGACGAGAGAAACGGTTGCGCGCACGGCTGAGCCGAACATCGGTGCCTATCAGTTTAGTTCGGCACAGGCTTCAATACCCAATCCTCCGGCGGGCCTTACAGTCTCAGTGCAATAGCTGGAAACCTCGTTGTTTTCGCGGGGAGACTTCGGGGCTGCCCGTTGAGCCTCTGACAAAGGTGCTTCAGACAACATAGCCCTCGCGACTTGCCGGAAACACATTTGATGATTGTGTGGCGTCTGGGCATGGTCGTTGAATTAAGCAGTGCCAGAGGTGAGTAATGAAGAGCAAGCCCTCCGGAAGCCAAGGGAATGCTCTCCATTTCCTGGAAGACTTGACGATTCAGGCTATTACGTGCATTCCCTGTGCATGTCGAAATGCAAATAAATACTAAAAAGCATTGTCAGATGCGGGCTTTCCTCCAAGAATTAAAGACGGCCGTGGTGTGGCCGTGAAAGCACAGGAGGAGCAGAACTAACCGCCAGACCATGGCACCAGAACATCTTGCATTTTTAGGCGGTGCACAGGAAACGACGATTCATCCTCTGGTAGCCGTCTATCTACTGCTCCAAGTCAGGGCGCCAGAACATCTTGCATTTGGAGGCGGTGCACAGGAAACGACGATTCATCCTGTGGTAGCCGTCTATCTACTGCTTGCGATCGTGCTCGTCGTGTGCCTGCCCCGCAGCAAGGCAATTGCGCCCTTTCTCTTCGCGTTTTTCACGATCCCAATCGGTCAAGTTGTCGTGTTGGGTGCATTGCACTTCACCCCACTCCGCTTCCTGATATTGGCGGGTTTGGCGCGACGGGCCTTTTCCCGAAGGTTGCCGTGCGATCGCCTCGGCGGGATCGATTGGGCGGTGGTGTTGTGGTCGATTTCAGCCGCAGTCTGCGCTTGTCTCGAGTGGAAGGAGACAGGCGAGGTTGTCCGACAAGCCGGGAGCCTTCTGGACACGTTAGGAGGCTTCCTGGTGATAAGGTTTTTGATCCCTGACGGCGAAACAATGCGCCGCACGTTTAAGACGCTGGCGGCGATTTGCACTGTTTTTTCTATCACGATGGTCATCGAGCAGGTCAAGCACGTCAATGTGTTCGGGCTCCTCGGGGGGATGTCAACCGAAGTGGCAGTAAGAAATGGGCAGGCACGCTCTGGTGCAACGTTGGGTTATCTCTACGCTGGCGCCTTCGCCGGTGTGTTGATACCTATGTTCGTCTGGCTTTGGACGAAAGAGAAATCCCGCATCGCAGCTTGCGCGGGTGTTATTGGGGCGACCGTAGTGGTGATCACATCACATTCGAGCACATCGCTTTTGGCGCTCGCCGGGAGTATCTTGGGACTTGTTTTCTGGCCCCTGCGCAACCGGATGCGCATGATACGGTGGGGACTGGTCTGCATTCTAGTTACGCTGCACATCGTGATGAAAGCGCCTGTTTGGGCGCTGATCCAGCGCATCGACCTCACAGGCTCCTCGTCCGGCAGTCAACGGTACCTGCTAGTCGACATGACCATACGCCATTTCACGGATTGGTGGCTTACAGGTACAAAGGCGTACGTCGATTGGGGATATAGCACTTGGGATCTATGCAATCAGTTTGTAGCCGTTGCCTTAACAGGTGGTCTTTTGACGTTGATCTTCTACATCGCGATTTTTCAGCGCGGCTTTAGTTTGATCGGCACGGCAAGGAAGTCGGTGATGGGAGACCGTGATCGAGAGTGGCTTCTCTGGTGTGTTGGTTCGTCCCTATTCGCCACCGTGGTGGCTCATTTTGGCATCAACTATATGGCACAACTGATCATGGGCTTTTTCACACTAGTAGTTTGCATTGTTGTAGCTACCTCCGAAGCCAGGCAGGCCGCTATACAAACGGTAGCGACACCCGCCCCTGCCCGAGGGCAGCTGGCACCAGCGCCCAGAGCGGCGGTTGGCACTTTGGCGCTCCGCAAAGTGAAACCCGAAATGGGGTATGGGGCTTCCAAGCCAAAGAGAGAACGTCCTATATGGTCGAAGGCCTGACGTTCTACGACCCAAAAAGTCTTAGGTTCGACTCGTTTTATTGTTTATTGGGGAAATTTAGGGAACGACAATGAATACCGGCAATGAGCGTGTGCGGGTGCTATACAGCTTCCCGCTCCGTCTGGGCGCGGACAGGATTTGTTATACGGCTTGGCAACAGGTCAATGGCTTAGCGGCAGCTGGAGCCGAGCTGCTTGTTTTTCCCGCCTCTCTAGGTCGGCCGGTTCCGGCCAACGTAAGGGTCGCCCCCACGCTTGCACGAGGAAGGTTGCGTGTGCCGTACAAGTTCATAGGTACCATGCGGGCCGTGGCCTTGCACGATCGCATCGTCGCCCGGCGAATCCAAAAGTTGGCGGGGAAGATCGATATCATCCATACGTGGCCTCTCGGATCGCTTCGAACTCTCCAGACCGCGGCAAGATTGGGAATTCCTACTGTGCTTGAAAGACCGAATGCCAATACGCGATTTGCCATGGAAGTAGTACAGCAGGAATGCGAACGCCTTGGGGTAACGCTGCCGCCGGATCACGAGCACGCCTTCAATGCGGAAAAGTTGAGCATCGAAGAAGAGGAATACGGTCTTGCTGATCGACTGTTGTGTCCGAGCGAGTTCACGGCGAAGACGTTTTTCGATAAAGGGTATGCAAAGGAAAAACTGGCCAGGCATATATACGGATTTGATGAAAAGGTTTATTACCCTAGCAGCGAACACCGAGACCCGAAACGCGGATTGACCATGCTGTTTGTAGGGGTGTGCGCAGTGCGAAAGGGCGTGCACTATGCCTTGGAAGCATGGCTCCGGTCTCCGGCCTCCAAAGATGGGACCTTTCTGATCGCCGGAGAATTCCTACCCGCCTATCATGAAAAACTCCGTGAGATGCTTTCCCATCCAAGTGTCCGGGTACTCGGACATAGGACAGATGTGCCGGCACTGATGCGAAAGAGCGATATTCTGGTGCTGCCCAGTATTGAAGAAGGCTTTGGTCTAGTGATTACGGAAGCGATGGGCAGCGGATGCGTTCCTTTGGCCTCTGAGGCCTGTACAGAGATCTGCGCCCATATGAAGACGGGTCTCGTACATCGAATAGGCGACGTCGATGCGTTAACACAACACATTACGATGATGCACGAGGATCGCGCCTTACTTGAGAGACTTCGCACCGCGGGTCTGGAAGCCGGGCCTTTGGTCACTTGGACAGCTGCAGGACGCATACTCCTTGATGTCTATCGCCAAACGATCGAATCCCACAGAACGGGATCGTGGGGTGAGAATCACCATCTGCGAGAAGGCGTTTCCACCAGACCATAAACCCCATATTTGCTGCAGATTTACCAAAGACTAGCGATGCGAACCGGCTTTGTTTTGTGAACCGTCCTCTTGTCTGGTTTGATCGGTCGCCAGTGGAAACTCGCCATGTGGGTGTTAGTGTAAATTGGGACAAAATGGAGTTATTTCTCAAGGATAGGCAGCTGAGGCGAGGGACTTTTGCGCTTGAGCGAAGGGCTGTCTGGGAATGTCCGCAAGCCCATTCGGGAACAGCTCCTAACGTCCAATGTTGCAGTGAAATGGCTGCTAACGTAACGTGGTTGAGTCCCAGACCGGCGCTCCGAACCGTTCGCCACTACCAAGGGAAAATGAAAAAGCTCCTCAGGCATCGGTTGAGAATTAGTTCGGCACCAGCGTATCGTGACTCTCTGTAGAGGACGAGACAGTGGCCGGTTTACGATTTAGCATCGTCATCACGTGTCATGATCAAAAGAGCTTTATTCGTGACGCTGTGGATTGTGCGCTGTCGCAAACTGTCGCGGAGAAGGAGATCATTGTCGTTGACGACGCTTCGCAAGATGGTTCGCGAGAAATCCTGCAACAATACGGCAATGCCATCCACCTGGTTGAGCTGGGCCAAAACGTCGGGGCTAACAGAGCCCGAAATTTAGGGGCTGCAGTTGCAAAGGGAGATTATTTAGTTTTTCTCGACGGTGACGACGCTTTCATGCCCTGGGCCCTCGATGTGTACGACCGAATCATAGATCTGAAGTATCCCAAGATCATTCTAAGTAATCTTCGTTTTTTTTGGGGAGCCCTTGCCTCCGTAGGGAAACAGGATGCCCCCTGCAGAATTGAGCTCGTGGATTATGCCTTGTTTTTGCATAAGGACCGGCGTTACCAAGCCTGCGCCAGCACCATTATTATTGATCGCCAGCAATTTAGCGGAGTCCAAGGTTGGTCCGAGGACATCTTTCCATTGGACGACATCGATTTGGTCACGAAGCTCAGCTGCGCTGGGCGGGCCGTCCAAGTCTTATCGCCCGCGACCGTATTCTATCGCCTGCATGCCAACAATAGTGTACGTCATGTGCCTCCCTTTATAGACATGGCGCACAGAATCATCTGCAAAGCGCGACAAGGTGAATATCCGGGTGGGCGGGCGCGTCGCTTTGAAGTGTATGCCTTCGTGGGTGGACCCACAGCCTTTTGGGTAAAGAGGGCCTTTCGCGCTGGACTGTATCAGGAGGGATGGAAGCTCATGATCGCTGGCAGATCCCTGATTCTTGCTGCTGTGGCGCGTAGATGGGCGGCGCTGATCAAGGGGCGACAACCCACGGAAGTAATCGAACTCGCGAGCAGCTGAGATTGACCCTAAAATCTCGGACGGACTGATCTGAAGCTAGACGCTAGCACAGAGAAAAATCGAAGGACTGTGAGTGACAAAATGAGAAACTGTACACATGGAGCCCTATGGGCAGAAATTTGTCGTTAGTCGCCCAGTCGGTCCCGGAGCGAAAGGACGAGGCAGTGCCAAGCCATGGTGCGGAGCCGTGCCCCGTTTGTGGACAAGCAATCTCGCAGGAGTGGCTGCGGGCTCCCGACCGGTTTCACGGCAGGCTGGAGACGTACGTTTTGATGCGATGCCCAACGTGCTCGTTGGTTTGGCTCAGCTGTCCTCCCAAGCCCTCCGAAATGCACCTTCATTACACGGACGAGTATCACAAACTGATCTCAGCTGCGGGCGATAATTCGCCGGTACGCTGGCAAGAACGTAAAGCTACTCTTGGCTTGCACAAACAATCAGGGTCGCTACTCGACCTTGGTTGCAGTTCGGGCTCTTTCTTGGAGTCTCTGCCGAGGGATTCCTGGAACCTCTATGGGATTGAAATGTCCGCGGAATGCGCGAAGACAGCGGAAGCCAGGAGCGGGGCTCAAGTATTTGTCGGCAGTATTTTGGACGCGCCTTTTCCCCCAGAATCCTTTGATGTAGTCACCTGCTTCGATGTCCTCGAACATCTATATGAACCACGGAAGGTAATGGCGCGCGTCAGCGAATGGTTGAAGCCGGGAGGAGTGTTCTACGTCTTGGTGCCCAATGTGGACTCTGCCGAGGCGCGCGTATTTGGAAGCTACTGGCACGGGCTGGAACTGCCGCGACACCTGTTCCATTACTCGCCAAAGTCTCTCAGACTTCTCGCTGAGTCTGCGGGACTCCGCGAGTTGGCGCTCGAAACACGGCGGAATCCTGCGGTGGGGACCAGCCTGCGTTACGTGGGGGATGATGTTTTCAGCTCGCTTGCGATCCGTCGAACACCTGTGGCCTTCCGCGGGGAGGCAAGCCTGCCCTGGCGGGCAGCGCGAAAGGTAGTTCGGATGACGGTTCTGCGTTTTCTCCTTGCTTTAGCTCCTCTGGTGGGTGGTGGAGAGTCCATCCACGCGATTTTCTGTAAGGAGGGCACTGGTTCAGGAGTTCGCGACTGAGAAAATTCATATCATCCCAGCAAAAATTCACTTATGACTAACACAACTCGCAAGCCCAGCGCGCGTTTTGAAGATCCGCTAAACCTTTTTTCCCACGTCTTCACAAAGCTATATAGCGTGTGGTTACGAGGGACGTATCCGTTCGCATCCGTAGGCAGCAACTTGTCTATCCATCCAACAATCGTGTTATCGAGGCGAGTGGCTCCGGGAATCAAGATGGGGAGCTTCGTGATTATCAGGAATAACGTCTGGCTCAACACCGTCGATGTAGCGGAGTCCGAAGGTGGGATCAAGATCGTCATTGACGACCATTGCGTCATTAACGCCCAGGCGGTGATCTCTGCGAAAAATAATATTCATCTGGAGCGCGACGTCATGGTTTCGGCCTGCGCACTCATCATGGATCACAACCATGCCTATGAAGACATTGGCAAGCCCATTCAAGCGCAGGGTTCCACCCGCGGAGGCACAATTCGAATCGAACAGGGATGCTGGGTCGGCCATGGTGCAGCAATCGTATGCGGCCAAGGCGAACTGGTGATCGGTCGCAACAGTGTTGTAGCGGCCAACGCCTTGGTTACCAGGAGCTTTCCACCGTACTCTGTGATCGTCGGTAATCCGGCGAGACTGGCCAGAATATTCGACACTGTGAAGGGGACCTGGGTTGGCGGAAGTGAGCGTACTGTGGTGCGTGATCACGATTAACGCCGGGTGGGGTCTCCTGCGCCAAACCGCTGTGTGGTCCGAAGATAAACGCTCTCATCGAACCTTGTACACAAGCCCGCCGTGGGCAGCTTTTTAGGGCATTTCCTAAGGCAAACCGCGTTACTGAGGGAGCGTGAAAAAGGAATTCATGAGTTGCAAACCACTCGTATCAGTTGTCATCCCTACCTACAATCGAACTCAACAGACGATCGCAGCTGTTGAAAGCGTTCTTGCTCAAACGTATCCCAATTTAGAGATTATAGTTGTGGATGACGGTTCCACAGATGGCTCAAGTCAAGTAATTCAACGATTCATCAGTCAGAGAACCAATGGTTGTCATCAAATACTTTTCTTTAGCCAGTCAAATCAGGGTGCAAGTGTTGCCCGAAATACAGGAATTTCAAAAGCTCGAGGAGAATACATCGCATTCCTAGATTCGGACGATTATTGGCTTCCTGAAAAATTGGAATGTCAGATGCAAGCATTTGAACAGTTCGCTAACGAGTGTGGTGTCTGCTTCACGGACGCGCGTTTGGTGAATAACTCGGGTATGAACATCAGCAGTTTTCAATTACACGGAAAAAACTATAGACAGCCGATAGGAATCGATCGAGAGGCAGTAAAATCACTGGCAGAATCCTTCTCCGGCTTTTGGGTTTCGAGTTTGCTAGTCCGGGCTGACATAGCTAGACAAATCGGCGGGTTTAGTCAAGATATCTCCTTTGTGGAGGATCGCGATTTCCATTTCCGTTTGTCCCTGGTGACTTCTGTTGCGTATGTGAACAAGCAACTTGTTCGAACAGATAGATCCCCCTCTCCTCCAGGTTCGGCAATCCGGCCATGGGATAAAGCGGAAGTGCAGTTCCAACAACAGCAACACATGCTCGAGAAATGGCTGAGCATGAACGACATATTGCCTGCAGATCTGCGGAGGACAATCAAGCGGAATTTAGGAGCACTGCACTCGCATTGGGCCAACTGGTATTTGGAAAATAGGCGTTACGATGAGGCCCGTCTGGCTGCTTCCCGAGCCGTGAAGTATAAGTTCGCGCTCGGGACGACCGTCAAGTGGGCACTGACATGGCTCGCACCAGGTCTTGCCAGGAGAATAACCCCTAAAACAAGACCTGTTGGGACTGGCGGGCACGCCTCTTGAGTATTTGCCCCCAGCTCACAGTGGTTTAGGTCCACTCAGGTTGGGAAGATCGCTCGGGTTTGTTCAACCTTCGGGAGCTTTGGTAGTTTAGTTCCGGGTCCACAAGATACTTTTGCGCCATGGATGTGGCCAGGCTGCACGGTTACCCGCAAGTTGAACCTCATAACTTAGACATCCTAATTTTGGGAATCCAATCTGCCCTTTTCTCCGGAAGAATGACGACGACTCGCCGGAGAGTTTTCCTAGCGGACGGAAGATGAAACTAGTTGAAGCCCTGAACATTCTGCAAAGTGTGAAACAGCGGGAGGGTGAATCGTTCACCTGTTTTCTCGCGACAGGAATGAACCCCCTTCACCTTAAGACATTCTTGGCAGCGCAGCTCTCTCAGCTCTACCTCAATCACAGAATTGAGGTTCAACAAGGGCTGTATGGAGATTTTCTAGGTAACCTGAACCGACTTGCAAACGCAAACGCGGACTGTGGCATTGTATTGATGGAATGGAGCGACCTCGATTCCCGGCTGGGAGTTCGAACTGTTACCGCGTGGTCCGCATCAGTTTGCATCGATATCTTGTCGAACGCGAGAGCCTGCGCTCTGCAAGTTCAGGAGACAATAGAAAAAACGTGCCAACGAATGCCCGTTGTACTGTGCCTGCCCACTTTGCCGCTAACTCCCATCTCTTTTGTGCCGGGTTGGCAAGCGAGTTCATTTGAGATTGACCTCAAAGCGTTGGTTCAGTCCGTCGCGTCCCAGGTTTCTCGATGTTCTCAGGTACGAATTCTCAGCCCTCAGCGTACCGACTTGGGCAGCCCTTTGCGGGAACGGTTGGATGTCAAATCCGAGCTGCTCTCTGGATTTCCTTACAAACTGGGGCATGCCTCGGCTCTCGCTGGCCTCCTGGCGCTCCTCACGCGGACGCCAGCTCCCAAGAAGGGGCTCATCACAGATTTGGATGACACACTGTGGAGAGGCATTCTCGGGGAAGTCGGCATTGACGGAATTTCGTGGGACCTGGACCATCACAGCCAGATGCATGCCTTCTACCAGGGTTTGCTCAACGGTCTTTCCAATGAAGGAGTGCTACTTGCAGTTGCCAGCAAGAACGAACCTTCGCTAGTTCAGGAGGTCTTTAACAGAAAAGAGCTGGCTCTTTCCACAAACTTGATTTTTCCCATGGAGGTGAATTGGGGTCCAAAATCGGAGTCGGTCGCCCGCATCCTAAAAACGTGGAATGTTGGGCCTGATTCCGTGGTCTTTGTTGATGATAGCTCTCTCGAACTGGCCGAAGTAAAGGCGTCGCATCCTGAGGTCGAGTGCATACAATTTCCGACGAAAGACAGTGCGGCTATCTACGAACTCGTCTTCCGTTTGCGCGATCTGTTTGGAAAAAGCTCCGTCTCCCAAGAGGACACAATCCGTCTTGAGAGCATAAGAAGCTCTCATTCAGGACTTCCGGTCTACGAGGTCAGGAAAGCGGCGCCAACAAGGTTTCTTGAGCAGATAGAAGCCGACATTAGCTTCAATTTCAGCAAATCGCCTCTCGACCCACGAGCTCTGGAACTCGTCAATAAGACCAACCAGTTCAATCTCAATGGGAGAAGATTCACCGAGGCGTCCTGGTACAACTATTTTCTCGATCCGGCAAGCTTTTTAATGCTGGTTTCTTACAAGGATAAATTCGGGCCCTTAGGAAAAATCGCGGCAATAGCAGGTCGCCGGAACCGGAAGTTGAATGTCGATGTGTGGGTCATGAGCTGCAGAGCTTTTTCTAGGCGCATTGAGCACCGCTGTCTCGAAGAATTGTTCGCAAAGTTCGATGTCGACGAAATAGAGCTTGACTACTCGAAGACTGACAGGAATAGTCCTCTGTCGCAGTTCCTGAAGGATATACTAGGTGTGGCGCCTTCCCCGAAGTGCACAATTTCCAGGCGAGCTCTAGCAACCCAATCCGAGGCGTTCCGGCGTCTTCAGGAAACCACAAATGGATGAACAACAAAAACGCTTAGCGAATTGCTTCTGCGCAGTGTTCCCCGAGCTGTCGGGCGAGGAGATCATTCATGCCAGTCCGGCCACGGTGCAGAGTTGGGATTCTGTGGCGGTCGTTACTCTTCTCACGGTCATCGAAGAGGAGTTTGGAATCAGCATTGAGGAAGATGATCCCGCTAAGTTTGACTCGTTCCAGCGAATTCTTAGTTACCTTCAAGAAGCCGAGAAGAAAAGCCAGAGTCCTAGCGACGTTGGATGAAGGACTGTCTTGCTGAGGGCGACTCGCAACATCGGGTCTGATCAAAACCATTTTGCGGGAACATTGACCACGTGTGGTCAACGTTAGAGGATAGGAATGAATTTTGCGAGAATCCAAGACCGTGTCAAGGTGACCTTTGACCGACTGCTGCTCGCGGGCACCCTAAGGGCAAAAGCCACGAGGGGGGCGATGTTCGTTGGCGGCGGAAGTGTCGCTGAGCAGTCTAGCCGATTCGCCCGTAATATGCTGTTGACAAGACTTCTGGCGCCCAGCGCTTTTGGAGCGATGGCGATTGTCATGTCTTCTGCAGCCATTGTCGGGGCCTTGACGGAAGTAGGACTAAGGGCAGCGGTCGTTCAAAACCCGAGAGGAGGGGAGAAGGCGTACATCAACGCTGGTTGGTGGATGGGAATGGGCCGGGCACTCAGCGCCTATCTCATTATCTTTGCCATGGCCCCTTGGGTTGCCCATTTCTATGGGAACGCTGAACTGTCTGCGCTACTTCGTGTCACCCTTTTGGGTACATTGTTCGATGGCGCCATGAGTCCTCGTTCGATTCTCCTGCAGAAGGAGATGAGATTCAGCCGTTGGATGGCAATCAGCAATGTGGGCGCAATCTGCGGGGTCGTTCTGACTGTGATTCTCAGTTTTACCATTGGCGGGGTCTGGGCCCTGGCCATCGGTTATTGCAGCGAAAATGTCTTCCGCTGTCTCCTGTCCTATATTTTGTGTCCAGGTTTACCATCGCTCGGGTGGGACTGGGATGCTGCGCGGGAACTCTATAAGTATTCAAGGGCAGCATTTGGACTTTCTTTTCTAAACCTTGTCTTCTCAAGGACGGACATCTTCGTACTGGGCAGGCTCTACAACGCAACACAATTAGGGCTGTACACGATGTCAGTGGCCCTGGTGCAAACTCCTTCAGTTTTCTTTACTGCCATGTTAGCGCAAACCCTCTTCCCCGCCGTGGCCCACGTCCAAGGGGAAAAGGAGCGTGTCAACCGCATTCTTATAGAGGTTACTTCCTGGCTTATTTTATTGGGACTTCCGTGCGTTGTTGTCATTTATTTGTGCGGGCACTCCCTTCTTTTGATCGCCTATGGCTCTCGATATGTTGCAGGTGCTGGGCCGTTGTCCGTCGCCGCCATCGTAGTGTTTCTGAATGTGTTGAACGTCGTTATCACATGTGTCTTCAGCGGTTTAGGCCGCCCCGAGCTGCATCGCCGCGCGGTCGCGGCTTCCGCGCTCATCATGATTATCGCAATTTACCCCGCCTGCAAGTTGCTGGGGGTGGTTGGAGGCCAGGTTTCCGCACTGCTTGCAATTAGTGTGAGCTATCTCATTCAGGTTTTGCGCATGCGCGGGATCACCGGCCTCGATTTGCTTCACTACGGAAGGCCATTTGTGCCGACCCTGCTAGTTTCCGGAGGCCTTCTGGGGTTCGGTCTCGGCGCTCACTTTTTCGGGCTGGCGACCAGACCGCTCGCCAACATTGCTCTGAGTGCGGGCGCCTGTGTTATTGCCTATGCTCTGTGCGTGCCAGCCTTCCTAAAGATTAAGCAGAACCGCGCGAACGGTTGCTGACCAGACCCAGCATTATCAGCGGAGAGCTATTTGATGGTGGATGCTGCCATTGCAGTCCTAGCTCAAGAGACGACAAACCAACAGTTATCAAGCGTGTTCTGCAGGACCTTCGTGGACGACGACGTGACAGTTGAACCAATGTGGCTCCAGAATAGCTTTCGCCTAAAACTATGCCCAACGGACACGGATCGCCCCGCATACTGTACGTAACTCGAATCTGGCCTCGTGAGTGCGGTGCGCATGTGAGATCTCTCAATATACTCCGTGCGCTCCAACAGATCGGGCACGTCGATGTCGTCGGGTTAAACCACCCGGGTTTGGCTTCAAGTCCGGTTTCCTGTTCCGAACTCAAAACTACGTACACCCTTGGTTTCAAGTTGCGCCCCAATCGTGGATTAAGTGACAAGATAAGATGGACAATAGATCCAAAACGTCAATATCCAAACGGCTTCGCCGTCGAGGACGAGGCGGCCAGCCTCATCCTCTCGCGCCTGACCTCATTCGACATGATCTGGTTTTCCACGATCCATGCTGCCGACATGTTTCCGGTTACAATCTGGCCTAACTCTGTTTTAGATATTGATGACCTGCAGAGCTCACATGCACGCACCAGCCTCAAAGTCCATAGCCACCTATGGGAGCGCTTAATGGCCCTCCGGACAATATTTGTTTGGAAACGGAGAGAGAAGTTGCTTGGACAAAGGTTTACCCTGCTCTGCGCGTGTAGCGATGAAGACCGGCGGTACTTAACGCAGATCGGAGTCCAGGTGCCCATTCACGTGATCCCGAACGCATTTGAGAAACCGGTTGCCGAGCCGCTTCGAGATCCAGAGGAGCCGCCTAGAATTGGTTTTATTGGGTTCTTCGGATACTCCCCGAATCGCGATGGAATTCAGTGGTTTGTGGATCAATGTTGGCCCCGAGTCAGAGCTGCTGTGCCGGACGCTCGGTTGCGACTTGTTGGAAAAGGCAGTGATTGCATTCGCACAATTGCCAGCCCCGATGTGGACTCGCTCGGATGGCTGCCGGACCCGTCCGACGAGATCAGAACGTGGTCGGCTATGGTGGTTCCCATTCGCATAGGTGCAGGCACGCGTGTCAAGATCGCCCAGGCCTTCAGTCAGAAGTGCCCCGTCGTATCCACATCCCTGGGGGCATACGGATATGGGGCCGTAAACGGATACGATATGTTCCTCGCTGACACGGCCGAGGCCTTTTCAGATGCCTGTGTTCGTGCCATCCGGGAACCTCGGGTGGCCACGGAGATCGCCGAGAGGGCGTGGTGTCGATTCTTGGAATACTGGACATGGGATGCAATCCGCCCGAAAGTTTGGGCAGCGGCCGAGGATTGTCTGCGAATGCGAACCACCGCCTAGGACATCGACATCTTGTGCTCCTACCGGCTCTGCGATGGGCGGTGACTTTCAATTCCGATATGGTCGGGCCTCTGCCTGCTTTCAGATAATATCCTTGTATTTGCTATGTGCGAATTCCCGGATAGGTAACATGGGGCTGTGCATGTTGAGAAATGCACAAAAATAAATTGTGCGGGCACACAGACACCGGAGTTGGCAGCCGCCCACTGATGCGCCTGTGGCGCAACAGTGCCATCGAATCTGGTGTCCACGCGCCCTGAATGCCGACGAGTAGTTGCCGTCGTCGGATTGTTTGAAATTGAGTCTAAAGGAGCAATAACTTGCGTCGTTCCGAAAATCACCCCAACTGTTTCTGCGAGGACCCCGTGCAATTCTTGCCGCGGGGACTCACCAAACTGCATAGCATCTGGGTCAGTCTCGTCTATCCATTTGCCTCGAAAGGGCGCAAAATGTCGTTTCATTTCGCGAGTCATGTGAATCGACAACAGGCGACCAGAATTAGCATAGGTAATTTCGTATCCCTAAGAAAAGGCGCGTGGCTCAACGTCGCCGACGAGAACCGCACAGGGGATCCCGCGATTGTAATTGAGGAAAACTGCCACATAGGCACCGACAGCATTATTTCTGCCAAAAACCAAATCTATATAGAGCGCGATGTGCTCATTGCCCAGTCGGTCCTGATCGTAGACCACAATCACGCATACGAAGATATTACGATACCGATTGTCAAGCAGGGCATAACGGAAGGCGGCAGAATCCGAATTGGCGCAGGAAGTTGGATTGCCCATGGGGCAGCCATCTTGTGTCCCAAGGGTGAACTGACCATTGGCCGAAATTGTGTGGTCGCGGCCAATTCGGTGGTGACGCGAAGCATCCCGGATTACTCTCTGGTTGCTGGATTGCCCGCAAGAATAATTCGACAATACGATCCAGCGACGAAAACGTGGCGCATTGGCCGAACCAGGACATAACCACTCGAAATCGCAAAAGCACAGCGCATTTCAGGTTCATACGCCGCAGTCAAGAACTTATGGAACATTCGTCCTGCGAATGCAGGCGCCTACCGGTTCCAAACCACTGCGAGAAATGACAGGGCAACCGTATTACTTCTGAAGCGATTGGGGTCTTCGGAACAATTTTACTTGAATAGGGGACAGAATCCGCATGACCGCGCGCGTAGATGATCTTTTTTCCTTGTCGGGCAAAACGTTTTTGGTTACCGGGGGCACCCGTGGCATTGGCCAGGCCATTTCACTGCGTTTCGCGCGGGCTGGTGCTAAGGTAATCGCGAACTATCTTCGAAATGAAAAGTCTGCCGAACAACTGAAGCTGATCGCTGCGGAGGAGGGTCTGGCAATTGCGATGTCTCGTGCGGATCTGACCAGTAAAGAGGGTCTGGAAAAACTTGACCGCTCGATCCAAGAGCAGGGTCCGCACCTTTCAGGTTTGATCCATTGTGCCGCCACCGGCGTGCATCGTCCCATAGAAGAACTCACAGAGCGCCATTTCGACTGGACATTTGACCTGAATGTCGGTGCATTCTTCAAGCTAATCAAGCTTTGTCTACCGCGTTTTTCCAAGGGGTCAAACATCGTAGCCGTCAGTTCCTGGGGAGCCTTGCGAGTCATGCCGTCCTATTCGCTGGTAGGTTCGTCCAAGGGTGCGCTCGAGGCGCTTGCGCGCCATCTCGCCGTCGAACTCGCGCCCCGTGGCATCCGGGTCAACATCCTAACGGCCGGAGCGGTGCTCACGGATGTCTGGAAGGCGCTGCCGAATAGCGAAGCGCGCATCGCCGAAACCATTCGACGCACCCCGGCTGGGCGCTTGGTCACAGCCGAAGAGGTCGCCTATGGGGCCCAATTCCTCTGTTCGGATGCGGCGGCGGGAATCATCGGGCATACCCTAGTTATCGATGGGGGTACAGGGATCATGGCGTAAGTCGACCGAGCTAAAGTTTTGCTAAGATGGTGCCTGCCCAGTCAACGATGAAGTGGTTTTGTTCGTGTTGTTTAGGAAGGCGCGAGCGGAGGTGTATTTTAACAGCACCCGCCAATGCGTCATCCCTTAGCAACAAGTATGTCGGAGTGTGAAGTTAAACAAATGCGCCAGGAGATCAAATGAGCGATACGGAATATGTTTTAACCAAAGTCCGGGAGGCCTTCAAAGGCGCCTTTGACATCGATCCACAGTCGGTGACGATGGAGACCACTGCAGATGATGTTGCTGGGTGGGATTCTGTGGGGCACTTGTCTCTCGGCGGCAGCTTGGAAGAGGTTTTCGGGATCAGCCTCGATGTGGATGATTTGATGGAAATGGAGAATGTTCGCGCGATCGTTCGCATCATTGAGGCCAAACTTTCGAAGAAAGTGTAACGTGTCAGCCACTGCGGAATGGAATTTTGCCGGGCGATTGGTCAAGCGCCTGGGACCCTCTTCGTATCTCATCGATGCAGCCACCGGGGTGACCATCTCCCC
This sequence comes from Candidatus Acidiferrales bacterium, assembly GCA_963709675.1. GTDB lineage: Bacteria > Acidobacteriota > Terriglobia > Acidiferrales > UBA7541 > Acidiferrum. The sequence goes on along the minus strand of CAVPWW010000003.1, from coordinate 512,661 downwards.
GCAGGAGTTGGCTCGCCTGATTGCGGCGTATGGTGCCTCACTGCGGTCCGCAGGCTTAAGTGAAGGCGATCGTGTGGTGATCGGGTGTTCTCTGTCTCTCTCCTGCGCCATAGTTTATTTGGGAGCCATCTACGCGGGCCTTGTGGCGGTGCCCGTGGAAGATCGCGCGGTGAAAGATTCAGGCGCAACGCTCCTAAAAGCAACGGGCGCGAAGGCTGTCTGGACAGAAACAGGTCTACGAGGCGAATGGACTCAAGAAGGGTCCATTGTCTACCTTCAGGGTGACTTGGCTAGGGAGACCGTAGCAGTCATGCCCCCTGCCGCATGCGCAGCTTCGGATCTGGCGGCGCTTATGGCCACTTCTGGCTCAACCGGTGTTCCTCGTTTCGTCATGGTTACCCACGGGAACCTGATCACCAATACCGAAGCCATCATTCGCAGTCAACAATTGGCCAGCGACGACAGGGCCATGTTGATTCTCCCCGTGAGTTACTGCTTCGGGGCGAGCCTGCTGCATACGCATCTGTATCAGGGCGGTGGCGTGGTGTTTGACCGCCGATTTATGTTTCCCGATAAGGTGCTCCAAGCCATGGCTCAGTGGGATTGCACTACATTCGCTGGCGTGCCGACCGTCTATAACGTGCTTCTTCGACGGTCGAATCTTCGCCGGATCGCCCTGCCGAGTCTAAGACGTTTTCTCCAGGCTGGAGGGAGCTTGGCTCCCCAGAAAATCAATGAGATGCGGGCGGCGTTTCCGCGGGTCAGGTTCTACGTGATGTATGGACAGACCGAAGCCACAGCCAGGATCTCCTGCTTGGAACCTGAGTGCTGGGAGAAGAAACCAGGGAGCGTGGGTCGACCTCTGGACAACCTGACAGTGCGGATCGTGGATGAAGAAGGAAATGGTTTGCCCGCAGGGAAGACTGGTGAACTGCTGGTTGCGGGACCATCCATATGTTCCGGCTATCTGAACGATCCGGACGAAACACTTCGCGTTTTTTCTGGCGGTTGGCTGCGGACCCGAGATCTGGCTCGCCAGGATGGGGAAGGCCACCTGTGGATCGAAGGGCGCAAAGGGTCATTTCTCAAAATGCGAGGAACGCGGGTGAGTTTTCCTGAAGTGGAAGCAAAAGTCTCAGCGATTCCAGGGGTTTACGAATGTGTCGCCCGCGCCACCGATCATCCAGAAGCGGGCGAAGCGCTGGTACTGTTCATCGTGCCCGATCAGGGAGCGAAAATTGGGATGGAAGAAGTTCGGCGCCATCTTCCAGCCCACTGGGCGATCGATTCGATTCGGTTGGTTTCTGAATTACCGAAGACTTCTGCGGGGAAAATAGCGCTCTCCTCACTTCCCATTTAGACAAAGAGCTTTCATGCCACCATTTGAAGACAAAATAGACCGTCTTCTCTCGATGCCTCCTTATTCTCAGGGGCCGCAGGAAAGACACGCATGTCTGTTGGAGTTACTGAAGGAGGAGCTCGATTACGCCTGCCAGCGGCACGCCGGCTATGGGAACTACGTCCAGTGCTGGCCAAAAGACTATCGAACCGCTGCTCGGGTTGCCGACCTTCCGTTTCTCCCGGTGAGGACTTTAAAAGCAAATCCGCCAATATCCTTCGTGAATTCTGACGAGGTCAAAAGAACTTTGACCTCGAGCGCGACGACGTCTCAGATGCCTAGCCGAGTTGTACTCGATTCGCCGACCGCACGACGCATGACCAAGGGAATCGTATCCATCGTCCGGGATTTCATCGGTCCGGCCCGCAGACCTTATCTGGTCGTGGACACGGCGGGTTTCCAAGCCGGCGGGAGCGAGTTGGGGGCCAGGGGCGCGGCGATTCAAGGGCTGCAGCCATTTGCCAGTGAGACCACGCACTGCCTGAGTCTCAGTGCGCAAGGTGACCTGATTCTGGATCGAGACCGGCTGCAGCAATTTGCCCGGGATCGACAGGATACCGAAGTATTGGTGTATGGCTTCACGTATATTCTCTGGAACCACTTGGTGAAGCCTCTCGCAGCACAAGGTGTCTGTCTGAACCTGCCGAAAGCGCGGATCTTGCACAGCGGTGGCTGGAAGCGTCTGCAGGACCAGGCGGTTGAAAAAACAGTGTTCAACGAAGAGTTAGCGAGTCTGTTCGGGTGTTCCCCGGACCGCATCGTCGATTTCTATGGCATGGTAGAAAGTGTGGGAGTCATCTATCCGGATTGCTCTGCGGGTAACAAACATGGACCTGTGTTCGGCGATGTGATTGTTCGTAATCCGCTTACTCTCGAACCCGTTGCGGCAGGAGAACATGGCATTGTTCAGGTCTGCAGCATTTTACCAACGAGTTTTCCCGGTCACCTCCTGCTCACCGAAGACCTGGCTCAAGTGCTCGCTTATGACGGTTGCCCTTGCGGGAGACGCGGTATCAGTTTCCGGTTTGCGGGACGGGTTCCCAAGGCGGAGCTTCGAGGCTGCGGGAATCTCGAAAACAAACGATCGACGATGAGTTGAATCATGACTATTTCGATGACAGAGCTTACGCATAGGGTTGATTCACCTGCGGAGATCTCCGCTGCGGCAGCCAAACTGCGTCAGGAGATTTCGGATTTCCAGCTTTCGCCGAATGAAGTCATGACCGTGTTTGATTCCTGGACGAAGAGTTTGGACGCGCGAGAACTTGACGATCTGCCAGGCATCCCTTTCCTCCGGATGTGGCTGAGACGAGGAACTTTGGAACCGATCATTACACGGGAACTCGGGTCCAATGCGCTCCACGGTGGATGGACAGAATATGGTCGCGCCCAGTTGAAGGCTTTTCCCCTGGGTATTGTGGGCCACTGGCCTGCCGGCAATGTGGAGATTCAGCCGATTCTCTCCATGACCTGCGCTCTTTTGGGCGGAAATGCCGCGATGGTACGCATCCCGAGCGGCCTTGTCGAGTTGACGCGGCTTCTCATGGAAAAGCTGGTTGAGAGCGATCCTGGACAACGGCTGACTCGACGCATCTTCATGGCGGCATTCGACCATCGCCGGCAGGATTTGCAGGAAGCAATGGCGCGAGTCGTTGACGGAGCAATGATTTGGGGAGGAGAAGAGGCCGTCTTGCAGATTCGGGCCTTACCGTTTCCCCATTGGGCCAAGATTGCGGTGTTCGGGCCCAGAATGTCCGTCGCAGCAATGGACGCAGGCGCATGGGGCAACCCCGAAGAGCAAAAGTCCTGGTGCCTGCGCATGGCGCGGGATGTTTGGCAATTTGACCAGCAGGCTTGTTCCTCACCTCAGGTTTTATTCCTCGAAAAAGGAGCAGGGCAGTCCACCGCTCAATTCCTATCCTCATCTACAGCGCGCTTTTGAAACCGAAAACCGGGCGCATCCGCGGCCAGCCATTCCTGCTGCCCTGACTTCAGCAATCTGCCAGGCGCGCGCCTCCTGGCTGCTGAACGACACGGCGCATCAGGCCGTTTTTCCGATGGGTCCGGATTGGACGCTGCTCATCGGCGCTGGATCGGATCTTCCTCAACCCATTCAAGGGAAAACCTTGACCGTGCTGGAAGTGGACGATTTGACTCGATGCGGTCTCGAAGTTCGATGGAAATGTGCAGACACTGGGTTTAGGCATGGCCGATACGGAGAAAGAGAAGGAACTGGCCTTGCTGGCTGGAAAAAAAGGGGTTGATCGGATCGTTAAACTGGGGCGTATGCATGTTTTTGTTCCGCCCTGGGATGGGGTCGATCTCATCCGCCCCATGGTCCGGATGGTCAGGCATGTGTGCTCGGCAGACTGAACTTGCTAGCAGAGAGGAACCAAAACTATGACGGACGCGAACGCGTTTCTGAGAGGTCTGGATTCGAAGGCGAAGACGTTTGCTCCCGCTGCAAGGGCTACGCTCGAGGCCAATGAAGAACTCACTTCCTGGTTGTTGAATCCGCTTGCTCGCTGGGCCGAAGCAGCCTATGGCGATCGCGCCTTTGAGGACGCCGCGAAGGGCTACGCAAAGTATTGCATGGGCGTGTGGAAGTCCCAGCAGCTCTATGAGAAAAACGGCCGGTACACGCCTGAAGCCATGCCGGAGCTCGTCTCGGAGGTCTATGAAGACGAAGGCTACATGGTTCCCTACATGTGGGCGGCGATCTTGATCTATCCTTTCTGGCCCTCCATGATCAGCCACATCGCCATGTATCGGGACGAATTTCTGAAATCACTGCCGACAGGCGCGAAAGTCCTGGAGCTGGCCTCCGGTCACGGGGTCATGGGCCTGCTGGCGGCAGAGACTAGACCAGACATCCAGGTGAAAGGTTTCGATATCAGTCCGCCTGCTGTGGCCGTGTCCAATCGGTTGCGGGGCGTCTCCGGGCTTGGTCAGCGTGTCACTTTCGAGGTCAAAAACGCTCTCAAATTGGACCTGGCAGAGAGCCGCGGAACCTATCAGGGAATCATTGCCGCCATGCTGGCAGAACACTTGGAAGACCCGCGGCCCTTGTTTGAGGTGATCGCCCATCATCTCGCTGACGACGGGCTGGTCTTCTTCAGCACTGCGCTCGAATCCGCCCAACGTGATCACACTTTTGAGTTTCATCGCGAGAGTGAGCCCGTGAAGATGGCCGAAGAGGTTGGCCTACGAGTTGTCCGTCTGATCTCCGATGCCGGCAATCCTGTCCCCGGAGGGCGTTTTCTTCCCCGTGCTTTGGGCATGGTGCTGCGCCGGCGTTAACGAAGATCTATGAATTAGAAATCAGGTTCAAGCCCTTTGGATGGCGATAAGAGGAAGTTCTCAAGAGAGTATCTATGACCATGAGTTTCGAAGAAGTGAAAGAGCATTTGAAGCAACGATTCCCCATGATCATGGTGGACCGCGTCTTGGAGTTGGAGCCAGGGAAACGCATCAAGACCATTAAGAACGTCGCGGGCAACGAAATCCAATTTCTGGGACACTTCGCTGATTATGCCATCATGCCTGGAACTCTGATCATTGAAGCCATAGGGCAAAGCGCTTCCATTCTGTTCAGCCACACAACCGGCAAGGGCATGAACCAGAAGGAATTCATGGCGCTGGCCGCCGTAAACGACATGAGGTTTCTGGTGCCGGTGTTACCCGGTCATACCATGACGATCGAAGTAAACGTAATAAAAATGACCGATGAAGCCGCGCTAGTGGAAGGTGTCGCCCGTGTAGAGGAGACCATCGTAACGCGGGGCAAGCTGAGCTTTGCTCGAAAGGTCACATGAACCTGCGCAACTTAACCGAGCTGTCTTGTTTCCGGTTTCGAGACTCTGGTGAATTACCGGCAAGCAGAATCAGACCCGAAGCCTATGCATGTCACCTTCACTCTATGGGACTATGACCTCTGCGAAAGGGATTCGGGAGATTGCGTCAAGGTCCAAGGCCAAAAAAGACTCGGTCTGCTGGCACAATGACATCCGCTCTATGACGTTTCTTGAAACCAAGATATTGGGTGTTTTCGAAATTCGTCCTGAGCTGATCCATGACGAACGGGGATTCTTCGCGCGGTCCTGGTGCCAGCAGGAGTTCGCTTCTCAGGGGCTGAACTCCCGGCTGGTGCAGTGCAACATCTCCGGCAGCCTCCGAAAGGGAACTTTGCGCGGCATGCATTATCAAGTTGCACCCTTCGCAGAGACAAAACTTGTCCGCTGCACACGTGGTTCGATTTTTGATGTGGCACTCGATCTAAGGCCGGACTCTCCGACCTATAAGCAGTGGACAGCCGCCGTCTTGACGGCGGAAAACCATCACATGCTCTGCATGCCCGAAGGGTGTGCGCACGGTTTTCTGACGCTGGAGAACGATTGTGAAGTCTTCTACCAGATGTCAGCGTTCTATCATCCGGAGACGGCGCGTGGTGTACGTTGGAATGACCCCGCTTTCGCCATTGCATGGCCGGGAACAGTGGAAGTCATTTCCGCGCGGGACGCGTCTTATCCTGATTTTGCCGTAGACCCATGAGATTCTCTTCCCAACTGGATGGTGCGGGCAGCGCTGGATCAGGGAGGGAACTGCATCGGTTCGCTGCCGAACTTTACCCTACCTGCCGGAGCATTACAGGTGATGGAATTCGGCAGACGCTCCGGGCGATCCAGCAACGCATTCCGCTGCAGATCTTCGAAGTTCCCTCAGGAACAGCGGTTTTTGACTGGACCGTTCCCAAAGAGTGGAATATCCGAGACGCTTATATCAAGGACAGTTCCGGCCGGCGCGTCGTGGACTTTCAGAAATGCAACCTGCACGTGCTCAATTACAGCGTGCCCATCCATGCGACTTTGCCTTTAAGTGAACTCAGGCCACATCTGTTCTCGATTCCCGCGCACCCCGATTGGATCCCCTATCGAACCTCCTATTACAAGGAGGACTGGGGTTTTTGCCTTTCGCACAATCAACTGGTTGCCTTGCCGGACGGTGACTATGAAGTTTGCATCGACTCCACCCTCGCGGATGGTAGCCTGAGCTACGGCGAGTGTTTTTTCCCTGGGCAATCCAACGATGAAATCCTGATTTCCTGCCATGCCTGTCACCCTGCGCTTGCGAATGACAATCTCTCGGGGCTGACTGTCGCCGCGGCACTGGCGAAAGTTCTCTCAGAATGCGGCTCCGGTCTCCACTACTCCTACCGTTTCCTGTTTATTCCCGGAACGATTGGCGCCATCACCTGGCTCGCGCGGAATCGAGACCATGCAGCGCGCATCCGCCACGGTTTGGTGTTGACTTGTGTTGGGGACAAAGCGCCGTTTCACTACAAGAAGAGCCGCAGAGGAGACGCAGAGATCGACCGCGCTGTTGCCCATGTTCTTTCTCATCTTACTGAGAGGCCGGAAATCCTGGAGTTTTCCCCGTACGGATACGACGAGCGGCAATACTGTTCTCCGGGCTTCAACCTGGCCGTGGGTTGCCTGATGCGAAGCGTCTGGGGCAGTTTTCCCGAATACCATACTTCTGCCGACAACCTGGAGTTCATCGATGCACGGTGCCTCGCTGAATCTCTTCGAGTCTGCGCCACCACGATCGAAGTACTCGAAAACAACCGTCGCTACCGCAATCTCAGCCCCTTCTGTGAGCCGCAACTCGGCCGCCGCGGCCTGTACCGTTCTACCGGCGGTGATTCCATCGCCAACGAGATCAACGCGCGCCTTTGGGTGCTGAACCTCTCCGATGGAGAGAATTCTCTGTTGGATATCGCGGAGCGCGCTGGCCTTCTCTTCTCCTCGATCCTTGAAGCCGCAGAGCTCCTTCGAGAGAATGGCCTGTTGGAGCTTGTCCCTGAAGCGACGGGCAGGAAAGAGTTCTCTGCCAAAATGGTACAAGAGAATATTGGGCCGAATTCCTGAAGCGGCTTTTCGTCTCGAGATTGTAAAATCAAGACTGCAACGAGAAGGTCTCCTATGAAAATCCTTCTAACTGGCCACAAGGGTTACATCGGTTCGGTCGCGGGCCCCCTCCTGCAATCTGCGGGGCACGGTGTGATCGGCCTTGATACTGATCTATTTGCCAGTTGCGATTTCGGCCCCCCGGCAGCCGAAATTCCCGGCATTCGCAAGGACGTTCGCGATCTGGGCGGGGAGGATTTGGAGGGTTTTGAGGCCGTTGTCCATCTGGCCGCACTGTCCAATGACCCACTCGGCAACCTCGATCCGCAGCTGACTTACGACATTAATCATCTGGCCTCAGTGCGCCTCGCCGAGCTTAGCAAAGCTGCGGGTGTCCGGCGCTTTGTGTTGTTTTCCTCCTGCAGTGCTTACGGGGCTGCAGGAGAATCGATGCACGATGAGAGCGCTACACTGAATCCCGTCACTGCCTATGCGGAATCAAAGGTCTTGGTAGAGCGCGATCTAGTACCACTGGCCGACAAGAATTTCACACCTACTTATCTGCGTAGCGCAACCGCCTACGGTGCTTCTCCCCGCTTGCGTCTGGATATCGTTCTGAATGACTTGGTCGCTTGGGCACACACCACCGGCCGCATTGTCGTGAAAAGTGACGGAACGCCGTGGCGCCCTATTGTTCATATCCGCGATATTACCGCCGCCATTTTGAGCGTACTCGAAGCACCGCTGAACCTGATTCACAACGAAGTTTTCAATGTCGGCCGGACCGAAGAAAACTACCGCGTTAGCCAACTCGCAGAAATCGTTGGCGAGATCGTGCCGGGGTGCCGCGTCGAATATGCAACCGGCGGGGGCCCCGATAAGCGCTGCTACCGCATCAATTGCGATAAGCTCCGACGCGTCCTACCGAGCTTTCAACCGAAGTGGACAGCGCGCAGAGGCGCACAAGAGCTCTATGACGCCTATCGCGCCGCAGGGCTGACCTTTGAAGATCTGCAACAGGGACGTTACACCCGCATCAGCGAGATTCAGCGTCTTCAAAAGGATAGGAAACTCGATGCTTCCATGCGTTGGGCAAATAGTGGTAAAAGCCTTCCCTTGGTACGTAAAAAGGCGTAGTCAAAGGCCGGGATAGTTCCACGGTCCAGATCGTCTCGCCATAGCGTAAAATATTATTTTTCAATTACTTACGAAGGTTACGCACTGTCCCTTTTGTCGCCCGTCGGGTGCCACTTTGGCAGGTAGATTGCGCGTATTTTGCCAGGGTACGTCCTTGGTTTGGGACCGCACTGGCGGTAGCCCGTTCGACACTTGGGGCACTCCTCTTACGGCGTTCGTTCTGGCCGACGCCTAAGCGGCCTGTTTTCAACACGGACAAAGGTAGACTCCCTGCTCGCACGGAACGAATTCTTTTCTTTTTTTTTATGAAGATACTGTGCCTAGGTTGATGATTTCAGATCTGTTAATTTGAGAAGTGGATCTGTCCAAATGACCACCATGACTCTGACCTCGGACCTAAAACGGAGGACCGTCCCCCAGACCTGCCGTTTCTGCGGTTCGACCGCGCGGCGCACGTTTGTCGATCTCGGTATGTCTCCGCTCTGCGAGACCTACCCGGCCGCTTCCGATTTTAAGAATGGTGAAGTCTACTACCCCCTGCACGTGTACACTTGCGAGAATTGCTTCCTCGTGCAACTCGAAGAGTTTGAGAAGGCCGAAAAGATCTTTACCGACTACCCCTATTTTTCTTCTTATTCGGTTTCCTGGCTGAAGCACTCTGAAGAATATTGCGATAAAGTGACCAAGCGCTTTGGCCTCAATGGCCAGAGCTTCGTCGTGGAAGTCGCCAGCAACGATGGCTACCTGCTTCAATATTTCGTCCGCGAGCAAGTACCCGTGCTCGGTATTGAACCAGCCGCCAATGTCGCCAAGGTCGCCGTCGACAAAGGCGTGCCGACGCTGGTACGCTTCTTCGGCACCCAAGTCGCGAAGGAACTCGTTCGAGAGCGTGGTGGCGCCGATCTGGTTCTTGGCAACAACGTTCTTGCCCAAGTTCCCGAACTCAACGATTTCGTTGAAGGATTGAGGATTCTCTTGAAGCCTGCCGGAGTCCTCACGCTTGAGTTTCCGCATTTGCTTCGGCTCATCGAAAGAAACGAATTCGACACCATCTATCACGAGCACTTTTCCTACTTCTCGTTGCTCACTACCGTGCGCATCCTCGAGGTGCACGGCATGAGAGTGTTCGATGTGGAAGAACTTTCCACGCATGGCGGTTCACTCCGCGTTTATGCCTCTCGCGTCGAGAATACGACTCACCAGATTCAGCCAAGCGTGGCGCGACTGATCGAAGCCGAAAAAAAAGCAGCCCTCGCCTCGCCCGAAGGATACGAACACTTCGCCGAACAGGCCAAAGAGACTAAATTCGCATTTGTCGAATTCCTGCTCTCTTCCGCTCGTCAGGGCAAGAAGATCGCCGGCTATGGCGCACCCGGCAAGAGCGCTACGTTGCTTCATTACTGCGGGATCGGCAAGGATTTGATCGAATACACGGTGGACCGCAGCCCGTTCAAGCAGGGCCGCTTTCTCCCCGGAAGCCACATTCCGATCTATCATCCCGATCGGATCCGGGAAACGAAACCCGACTATGTTGTTATCTTGCCTTGGAATCTAAAAGACGAAATCATGGAGCAGTTGCAATTTATTCGGGAATGGGGCGGCCGTTTCGTGATTCCAATCCCCAAACTTATAGTTTCTTGAGTCGGAAAACAGTGAGGTGAGGAATGAAAGTCGTTCTGTTTTGCGGCGGCGCGGGAATGAGACTCAGGGGCTACTCGGAAGATGTGCCGAAACCGATGGTCACCATTGGTGCAAGGCCTGTCTTGTGGCACGTCATGAAGTATTACGCCCACTTCGGCCACAAGGAATTCATTCTCTGTCTCGGCTATAAGGCCAGTGTCATCAAGAATTATTTTCTCGAGTACGAAGAATCAGTCTCTAACGACTTCGTCTTCTCGCAAGGCGGCCGGAAACTCGAATTCATGCAGCGCGATATCGACGACTGGAAAATTACGTTCGTGGATACTGGCATGCGTACGACGATTGCGGATCGCTTGCGCTTTGTCGAACCGCACCTGGAAGGCGAAGAGATGTTTCTCGCCAACTATAGTGACGGTCTCACCGATTTCCACCTGCCTCAGATGATCCAGGAATTTACACGCCGCGGCAGCTATGCTTCCTTCCTCTCCGTGCAGCCGCACTCCAGCAGCCTGGATACGGTTCAGGCCGGCGAAGACGGCTGCGTCCGGGCCATCAAAAGCATGAAGGACGCTAACATTTGGGTGAACGGCGGATACTTCGTTATGCGCAAAGAGATCTTCCGTTACATCAAGCCCGGCGAGGAGCTCGTCTACGAACCTTTCCAGCGTCTGATTTCGGAAGGCAAAGTGTGGTCGCAGCGCTATGCAGGTTTCTGGCAGTGCATGGACACGTTTCGCGACAAGCAATTGCTCGACGAAATGGAGGCTTCCGGCGCGCCACCATGGTATCTGTGGAAGAACGGCCGGTCGGCAACGGGAGAAGTTGCTTGATCGGTCTGCTTCTGCCTAAGAGAACTAATGATCCCATTCAATTGCTGTGCTTGGGCGCGCATTCCGACGATATTGAGATTGGTTGTGGTGGCACATTGTTGCATCTTAAACAGGCTTTTCCAGGGCTGAGATTTCACTGGGTCGTTTTCAGTGCCAATGGTATTCGCGGCGAGGAGGCCGCTAAGGCAGCGGAATTGTTCACTGCTGGGTGCGAAAAAGAGATCGTTCTGAAGGACTATCGCGACGGCTTTTTCCCTTACAATGGCGCTCAGATAAAGGATTATTTCGAGGAATTAAAGAGTCGCGTCAATCCGGACGTGATTTTCACTCAATGGAGCGGCGATGCGCATCAGGACCATCGCCTCCTTTGCGAACTCACTTGGAATACGTTTCGCAATCATCTGATTCTCGAATACGAGATCCCCAAGTACGATGGCGACATGGGGCGTCCAAACTGTTTTGTTCCCCTGGAAGCCACTTTATCCGAACAAAAAATCGATCATCTGTTCGCCGCGTTCGAATCTCAGCGCAGCAAGAAATGGTTTAATCGCGAGACGTTTCGCAGTCTGATGCGCCTTCGCGGGATGGAATCCAACTCGTCCAGCGGCTTGGCGGAAGCGTTTCACGCTCGGAAGGTAATTCTCCATCCAATAGTTTGAAAGAGACACGCGATGACGAACGCTGCAGACAAACTGGCTGGTTTCGCGCACGTGGCGGCAGGCCAAACGAATTTTTCAAACTCGCGCGCTCTTCAGTCCAAGGCGCACCGCCTGATTCCTGGCGGGGCGCATACCTACGCGAAGGGGGACGACCAATATCCCGAGCAAGCCCCTGGCTTTATCGTTCGCGGCAAGGGTTGTCATGTGTGGGATTTAGATGGCAACGAGTATATTGAGTACGGCATGGGTCTGCGCGCCGTTAGCTTGGGCCACGCTTTCGACCCCGTCGTTGAAGCGGCCTACAAACAGATGCTACTCGGCACGAACTTTGGTCGCCCTGCCAAAATCGAAGTCGACCTTGCCGAGGCCATGCTCGGAATTCTAGATGAAGCCGACATGGTGAAGTTCGCCAAAAATGGTTCCGATGTCACCACCGCTGCCCTAAAATTGGCTCGTGCCCATACCGGGCGTGACCTGGTCGCGATCTGCGGGGATCACCCGTTCTTCTCTGTCGACGACTGGTTCATTGGCACAACTGAACTGAACGCGGGCATTCCTGAAGCTATTTCCCGCATGACCCTGAAGTTTCGCTACAACGATCTCGCCGACTTGCGGCACTTGTTCGACGAGCATCCAAACCAGATCGCTTGCGTGTTTCTCGAGCCGGAAACCGTTGTCCCCCCGGCCCCTAACTACTTGGCGCAGGTGAAGCAGCTCTGCGAAGAGCGAGGCGCGGTTCTCGTCTTTGATGAGACCATCACCGGCTTTCGCTGGCATCTCGCGGGTGCACAGAGATTTCATGGGGTCGTTCCGCACCTTTCCACGTTCGGCAAGGCCATGGGGAATGGTTTTGCAATTGCCGCACTTACTGGCAAACGGGAAATTATGCGGCTCGGCGGCTTGGATCACGACCAGCCCCGCGTTTTCTTGCTCTCCACCACTCACGGTGCAGAGACGCACGCTCTCGCGGCTTCACTCGAAATCATTCGCATTTATCGGGAGCACCATGTCGTCGAATTCCTATGGAAACAGGGCGAGCGACTCCGCACGCTCTTGAACCGCTCAATCACCGAAAATCATCTAGAAGAATTCTTCGAACTTGCCGGGCGTCCCTGCAACCTCATTTTTCTAACGCGTGACCAGGATCGGCAGCGCTCTCAGCTCTTCCGCACTTTGTTCATGCAGGAGTTGATCCGCCGTGGCGTGATTGGCCCCTCGTTTGTCGTAAGTTTTTCACACTGTGATGCGGACATCGAGCGCACTGCCGAAGCTGTTCACGGCGCTCTTCTTGTCTATCGCAAGGCAATTGACGAAGGAATTGAAAAGTATCTGGAAGGTCGTCCGGTAAGGCCGGTCTACCGCAAATTCAACTAGCGAACGGAACCCGCTCCAATAAATGAAAGAAGAACTACAAGAGCTGTACAAATATCGAGAGCTTCTCTACATGATCACCTACCGTGACATCAAGGTCCGGTATAAACAATCGATCATGGGCTTCCTCTGGGCAATCCTCATGCCCATCCTCATCGTAATGTCCGGCATCGTAGTGCGTTACGCCTACGCGATGGTGGGTCATGCAGCGCTGAAAACGGAGGATATCGCCGACGTCGCCATTAAATCCATCCCGTGGGCGTTCATCGTTTCAAGCATCCGTTTCTCTTGCAACAGTCTCACCGGTAACCGTGACCTCGTCGTCAAAATCTACTTCCCTAAGGAAATTTTCCCCATGGCGGCGGTGCTCGCGTGTTTCTTTGATTTCTTTGTTGCCTCTACTGCATTAGTGGTCTTTCTGGTCGTGGCTAAGATTGGCTTGAGTATTTACCTTCTTTGGGTTCCCGTGTTACTCGCCACTATGGTCATGATGTGCGTCGGTATTGGCATGCTCGTATCCGCTGCTAGTTTGTTTTTTCGTGACGTGAAGTATATTGTCGAAATCTTTTTGACCTTCGGAATCTTCTTCACTCCTGTGTTCTACGACATCCGCATGTTCGGCGATCGCGGAAAGTTGCTGCTGCTCAATCCAATCGCTCCGTTGCTCGAGGGGCTTAGCGCCTCGGTCGTCCATCATCAGTCCCCCGATGTTCATTGGTATTTGTACAGTCTTGCATTCAGTTTAGCTGTCTCCTTGAGTGGATTTATTTTGTTTAAGGAACTCGAACCCGCTTTTGCGGAGAATATTTGATGGGACCCTCTTATGTCTGACGTCGCGCTCGGCATGGAACATGTCTACAAGAAATTCCGCAAGGGAGAGACCTATAATTCCCTTCGCGATTTGTTGCCCGCATTAACTGGCAAGATGTTCCGCGGGCAGGAGCTCGACGCTAATGACAGACGTGAATTCTGGGCGCTCCAGGACATCTCTTTCGAGGTCAAGCACGGCGAAGCGCTCGGTATCATTGGCCACAACGGCGCGGGAAAAAGCACCGCGTTGAAGATTCTGAGCCGCATCATGAAGCCTACCAAGGGCCAGATGATTGTGAACGGGCGCCTTTCTGCTCTCCTTGAAGTCACCGCCGGATTCCACCCGGACCTTACCGGAGTGGAGAATATTTTTCTCCACGGTACGATTCTCGGCATGAGCAAACGCGAGATTCAATCGAAACTCGACCAAATCATTGCGTTCTCGGGTCTCGAAGAATTTATCAACACGCCCGTGAAACGCTACTCCTCGGGAATGTATGCCCGCTTAGGGTTTTCTGTGGCAGCGCATGTCGATCCGGAAGTACTCGTCGTCGATGAAGTGCTGAGTGTCGGTGACTACGTTTTCCAACAACGCTGTATGGAGCGTATTCGCTCGGTCATCAAGGCAGGTACTACCGTCCTCTTCGTCTCTCACAATCTAAAATCAGTCACAGAAATCTGTGGACGTGCCATGCTGCTCGAGCACGGAAAAGTCGTAACGATCGATGAGACCGATGCGGTCGTCCGGCGATACCTCAATTCCGGAGACACCCTGGAGACTCCAAAAGAAGAGAAACCGGTGTACATTTCCAGTGTGAAGGTGCGTGATCGCTCAGGTGAACAATCTACCTTTGAGTCGGGACAGACCGCTTGGGTCGACGTCGAAGTTACCGCGCGCGAAGCTCTTGACAAACTGGCCGTTGTTATTTGGTTTACTGACGAAACGAGGTACATCATTTTCGATACCTCGACCGAGCGTCTCGGTCACGCCCCGTTTTCCTTGCAAGCGGGTGGCTCCTACCGCTGTACCTTCGAACTAAGCCTTAACATCGCCCACGGCGTCTTCCATTTATGCACTGCGATTCATCGCTATGACATCGAGAAAAGCTACGATCGTCGCGCACCAGCTACTTCGATCTTCATGGGCTCCACAGCAGCTGTTCGTGGCGCGGTCAATTGTTTTCCGCGCCTGGTCCACTCAGAAACAGTTGCCTCTTCTACTCAGTCTTGCCAAGTATAACTGCCGAGCAACGGAACATGACAATCTCTGACGCTGAAGTTCAACTTTGGGATGCTTGGAACTCGAAGTACCGCCAAGGTGGCTTTGACGACCAGCCTTCCAAGCGGCGTATGAGTGAAATCCTCGCTTCGCTGGCAGACCTCAAAATTCATGGAGCGAACATTTTAGAAGTCGGTTGTGGCACGGGCTGGCTAAGCTCCAAACTCTGTGAATTTGGCAAGGTCACTGCCGTCGACCTCGGAAAGGAAATTATCGAAACGGCGAAAGTAAACTATCCCGAGATCGATTTTCGTTCGGGTGACGTTCAAACTCTGGATCTGCCTCTGAATTCTTTTGACGTGATTGTGACCTTGGAGGTTTTGTCGCACGCTCCCAATCAGCCCGCTCTGGTACACAGGATGGCTGAGCTTCTGAGGCCAGGCGGATTCTTGCTTATTACCACGCAGAATAAATACGTATTTGAACGCCGCGCGGACATAGGCCCACCTGGTGGTTGGATTCGGAAGTGGGTGGCAATTAAAACGCTCAAGCGTTTCCTTCGCCCGGAATTCTCACTCCGGCGCATCACCACCCTGGAGCCAGAAGGCCATCTCGGGCTTCTGCGTGCCATCAATTCTCGCAGGATTAATCGTTACTTTAATGCGGTATTTGGAGCATCGAAGGTGAAACTCCTGAAGGAGAGTTTTGGTTTTGGCCAGACTATTTTTGTCGTTGCTGTGAAACGCCAGAAACGACCGCATTACTGGTGAAGGTCCGCAGTCGCTGCGAATGACCGGTGCTTCGGATTTTTTCTGTCGGACTTGGATGCGACGGCGGGACCGCTAGGCCGTTGTTTTCGGCGTGAGGGTCACGGTTGCAAGAGCGTCGCCAAGCTACTTTCAACAGGCTTAGCCGTAACTAATGAGTTGGGACACGACACGTCGCCTTTAGGAAATTCAGCGGCTGAATTCCAATGACCAGGTTTCTTAAGGCAACGTTCGGACCGTACTCAGTTGAATTAACTCCCTCGCGAAGGACCAGCAAGTGCTCTTGATCGGGCTGAAGACGGAAAGGGTGGAGAAAAGTTGAATCTATGAATATCTTCGTCGACGCCAAGGCCAGCGATGACGTGCGCCGCAAGGAGCTTTATAACGCGGCGGTTTTTGTTCAACCTGCCTCTCCCTACGCGTTGAAACTCTGCCAGTTGGCTAAAGAGATGATCGAAGAGACCTTTGACCCGCTTGATCCCTTGACGTTGCACGAGACCATGCCCGTCGAAGGCTGTGTGGAAAAACTCGCCGCGCTCAAGCCGCAATTCATTCATCACCCGAAATCCAAGAAGTACATTCAGGGCATCCTCAGCGAAGCAGGTTGCGAGGTTTATGCCTTTCTTCGGCATCGCCGCACCTGTATGACGATGGTGGCCTCCTTCAATCTAATTAGAGATTTGTACGAGTTCGCGTGCCGGAGTGGTCGGATTTGGACTGGGCGCTCTTGCAGGGAAGCGATTGCCAACGCGAGCCAAACATGATGCAAAACGCTAACACGGCCCGGGAGGCCGTCCGGGAACTGGCCGAGCCATACCCTCGAATCGCTCTTTTGACCCCATATACCGGAGGAAATCTCGGAGACGCTGTCATTCAAGATTCGATGATTGCGAATCTTCGCCGGCGGATGCCCAACGCTCAGTTTTTGGGTATCACTCTCGGCTGCGATAACTTCCTAAAGCAACATGGCACCGGGGCCTTCCCTCTTCTGGCGTCCGCCATGCCGGTCTCCAATCGACCCCGCGGTTGGGCGGAAGGCGTCCCTTCAAATAGAGTTAAGCGTCTGGTGCGGCGCGTGCCTGGTTTGGTACCGCTATTAAAGATCGCCCGCGGTCTTGCTACACGGATATTTCGGGAGACGCTCCATTCCTTCAAGGCTTATCGCCTTCTTCGTACTCAGGATCTTTTGCTCATTTCAGGTGGTGGCCAATTGGACGATGAATGGGGAGGGCCATGGGAATTTCCCTTCGCACTTTGGAAATGGGCCCTGCTGGCGCGGTTAGCTCGGGTGCCATGCGCAGCAGCAAGCGTTGGCGCTTGTAAGATCTCGTCAACGCCTTCGCGTGTCCTCCTCTCGTTAACCCTTCGCATGTGCTGCTACAGATCCTATCGAGAAGCGAAGACTAAAGCTATTGCCGCAAGCCTCCTGCCT
This sequence comes from Candidatus Acidiferrales bacterium, assembly GCA_963709675.1. GTDB lineage: Bacteria > Acidobacteriota > Terriglobia > Acidiferrales > UBA7541 > Acidiferrum. Next base: position 495,490 of record CAVPWW010000003.1, on the reverse strand, counting down.
CGCGCAAAGAACGACTCAGTTGTACCAGACCTAGCCTTCAGCTTGCCAGATTCGGAGTTCCCATCGCCCGTGGGCAGCATTCGGAAGATCGCTCGCGGCAGGCCCGTTATCGCCTTAAGCCCCATTTCCTATGGCAAGCCTGGAAATTGGCCCACTCCAAACCACGCCGTTCACGACCGTTACCTCCACCAACTAGCGCGGGTTCTCTCTTGTCTCCCTCGCCGCGGATATTTTGTAATCGTTGTTTGTTCATCCCTAGGCGACGACGAGAGTGTCATCCCAGATCTTCTCGCTCACCTGGGCAATGAACTGAAACAGAGTCTCGATGAGCAGATCCACTTTCCCACAATCAGGACCTGGAGGGACCTCGTCGCCGTCCTGCGCGAAGCCGACTACCTTATCGCGAGCCGTCTGCACGGCACGATCCTCGGATTTATGACTCAAACACCCACCGTCGCGATATCGTTTGATCCCAAGGTGGACTGGGTGATGGAAGATCTACTGCAAACCGACTACCTTTTGCACATTCGCGACTTTACAGCAGAGGGAGTGCTCGACGCACTCGATCGAATTAAGCTCCGCAGGGAAGCTGTTGTTGACCAGATTGTCTCCTATCGAACGAGCGCTCTTTTTACCTCGGCGCGGCAATATGACACTTTAGCTAAACTCGTTCCGATGCCTTATCAGAGCCACAATTAAGAGGCGACCATGGAATCCATCCCCTTGGTGAGCGTCGTCACTCCGTTTTACAACACTCGCGATCACCTCGCCGAGTGTATCGAGAGTGTCCTGGCACAAACCTATCCAAAATGGGAGTACGTACTTGTGGATAATTGGAGTACGGACGGATCAGACGATATCGCTAATAGCTATGCATCCCGCTTCCCGGACAGGATTCGTCTTATTCGCACTGAGTCGTTTCTATCCCAAGTACAGAACTACAACTTCGCACTGGGCTGCATCTCGCCTGAGAGCAAGTACTGTAAAATCGTGCAGGCTGACGATTTTCTGTTCCCAGAATGCCTCAGACTGATGGTTGAGGCAGCGGAGCAGGATCCAAGCATTGGTGTGGTCGGCTCCTACAGCCTCGAGGGTCGGCGCGTCGCATTTGACGGTTTGCCGTATCCTTCGACATTCGTTACCGGCACAGCCATAGGCCGACTCTACTTTCTCGAAGATCTGTACCTGTTTGGTTCGCCTACACAGCTTCTTCTGCGGTCGGATCTGATTCGGAACCGTACGCCGTTTTATGATGAGACTTACATCCCTTTTGAAGACGCGGCCGTCGTATTTGAACTATTGGCGCAGTGTAACTTTGGCTTTGTCCACCAGGTTCTCACGTTCACCCGTAGAGACAATCCTTCCACGATGGGTGGCATCTCGAATCTCGACTACGTCGAGCCGTTTGACCTGATGATGCTGCGTGGCCTTGGACGGAACTACTTGAACGCAGCTGAATATGAGGAACAGCTGCGAAAAAAGGAACGCATTTACGCTGACGTCCTCGTCAACAGAGCCATCTGCCTGAGGGGAAGAGATTTTTGGGATTTTCATCGTGCCATGCTCAAGCGAATGGGCTACAGCCTCAAATCGCCGCGTGTTTGGCGGCTTTTACTGTTGGGGCTCGCCACTTCCCTGTTTAGTCCCAAAAGTGCTGGGAACTTTCAGTGCGGGTTTCGACGTTTCGTTGCCATGACCAAGCGATTCGTCAAGAAAGTCTTGCTGCCAGGAAGCTCCATGAAACGGGTGCCTTCTCTAAAGAAGGGGACGTGAAGATCTTTATGGAATTCGCGTCGTATCGGCGTTCCTGTGGATCAAGTGCCCGCTATTTCCGTAGACCGCAGCGTCGTGATCGCAGGTAAAGTGTTTCAGACGGAAGCTCGCTGTGGCTATCGAGCTTTCGTATGTCACCCGGCTAGCCGGCCCGATTCAGGTGATCTAGTCGTCGTACTTCCGGACGATTTCACGCAGCTGAAAGCCTCAGTGTCTGTGTGGCAACCCGCTCGCTTGTCGGAAACCTGGGTTGAGTGCCTGCAAAGTATCTCTGTCAATGAGCCTCCGACTCTTCAGTCAAGTCAACGCCGACAGTGACCTCATCGAGGCTTGGCTGAAATACTATCTCCGGCTTGGCGTGGATTGGTTTCATCTAGTGGTTCACGGACGGCCAGAGGAGAACGAGACGCTCTTTGCCATCAAAGAATCGTATCCGATTACGATAGAAGACATATACCAAGGACCTTTTCCAGCCCCCATGAGCATCGACGGCAAACACACCACGGAAAAAAAGGAACGGTTGGACTCCTTGCTCGCTCGCTACATAGGAGAATGGGTCCTCGTGGTCGACAGCGACGAATTCGTGGAATTGCCGTATCTGGATATTCGGGAAACCATTCGAATCCTCGAGTCCGCAAACGCAAATCTGATGCCCGCTCCTATGCTTCAGAGACTGAAGAGCGATGGGTCGCTGGACTCCCCGGCCGTTATCGAAGATCCTTTCCCAATTTTCCCGTTGTGTTCGGTAGATCTCTATCGTCGAATGGGAGTCAAAGCAGAGATTTTCAAGTTTCCACTATTCTACTGCCAGCGTGGCACCGAACTAACGGAAGAAGGCAATCACTATCCCCCTCGTGGCCTCGAACCGAAGGCCGCCGGAATTCTTGGCGTCACTCATCATTTCAAGTTTCGCAGGTGTTTGTCTAAACGTCTGGAAAGGCGTATCAATAGTCCCCATGTCTGGCGCAACGATTCGATGGGGTTTCAAGGATACCTGGATAGCCATTCGAACCGCTTGCCACTCGAGGGAACCTTCCTCTATTCCCGAGAAGAGCTCTTCAAACGGGGCTTGCTGAGGCAGGTACCCGCAACGCAGTCAAGTCGGCGTAGATCGTATGCGCAATGCGCAGGTGAATGCGAGAAGAATCCGTTAGCCGAGTCGGCAAGCGACACGAAAGCGCCTTCAGGGAATGGAAAATCCCAAGCTCCACCGCGAGCTACGGGCAAAAGAATCGTGTTTGTTCTTCCGAAAGCAACCGAGTTTGGCGGTTTAGAGCGACATCTGCTTGACCTGCTGAGCAGACTTCCAGAGGAATTGCCGCCTCCAACTGTTCTCTGCTTTGAGCAGGACATTATCAGTGCTCGTATGCATCGAGAGCAACAGCAGCGAGTTCTTGTGAGGTGCGTGAAGGAGCCACAATCGTTGTGGGGTTGGCTTCGCGTCATCCGAGAAAATAGGCCAGATATTCTGGTCTTTCCCTATAGCTGGATCGAGGCATTTCCCTGGCAAGCTCCGGTCGCTGCCATGTTGGCTGGCATTCCGAAACGAATTTCTATCCAGCGCCTTATTCCGCCACCGCTGCCGGCTCCTATCCAGGTGAAGTCGCTTAGTGACAGGCTCCGGCGTTTGATCGGTCGCCGAGTGCGCGATGTAATAAGGATCAAGATCTCAGCGAGGATCTCAGGCTATCTCTCTAGCACCACAGTTTGCGTGAGCAACGCCGTCCGAAATGCGTTTGTGAAGATCTACAGATTTCGGCCCAGCAAGACAATCGTCATTCACAACGGGATCCCTAGCTCGACCTTCGTCCCTTCGGAGACAAATGGGGCCACGGTGCGAGCGCGGTTGGATATAGCCCCTGACGAGTTTGTTCTCGTTTGTGCGGCTCGCCTTGTTCCGGCGAAGGGCCTCGACATTCTGATTCGTGCGGTGTCTCTAGTGTTACGCCAAGGGGTACGGTGCAAATGTATCATTCTTGGTGATGGACCAATCAGGGCACAGTTACAACAGAAAGTGAATTTCGAGGGTGTGTGGGATCATGTGTTGTTTGAGGGATTTCAGGAAGACGTGCGCCCCTATTTCCACGCGGCTTCCGCTTTCATCCTCACTTCTCACCTTGAAGGCCTGCCGATTTCCGTTTTGGAGGCGATGGCCTGCGGCCTCCCGTGTATTGTCACAGACGTCGGAGGTAGTGCGGAAGCCGTCAAGGATCAAGTTACGGGCTTGGTTATTCCGCCTGGATCATCGGAAGCTGCAGCCGAGGCAATTATCTATCTTGCTACTAACCCTGAGATCTGCGCGGAGATGGCCTGGAACGCCCGTCGAGTAGTTTCGCTGGCGTTTGACATCGAGAAGCAGATGGCGGAACTCACCAGCGTCATACTGCGCTGACCAGTTTCCTGCCGGAAAGATCAAAAAACAACATTGCTACCTGCCATGGCGCCAAGGACAGTAGAGTCCGACTCAGCGACCGGTCCTCTCAAGACCTTTATGTCTGTCTCTGAGACTTCTCGGAACTTTAAAACCCGCGCATTCTTTTGGGTTCTCGGAATCGTGCTCGGCTTCTCACAAGCATGGACTTTTCGATTGGAGGCTGACGATAACACTGTTACGTATCTTGACATTGGGAATTATTTCTTCCATGGACATCACGCGGCGATAATCAACGGATTTTGGAGTCCGCTGTACTCTCTGTTATTCGGCCTTACCATGATCGTATTCAAACCGTCGCTGTATTGGGAATATCCGACGGTACATCTGATTCTCTTCGCTGTTTTTCTGTTCACAATGTCCTGTTTTGACTATTTCGTTCGGCAATTAATGCAATGTCGTGCCAATTTTGGACTGGAGAACAAGATTTCTTCGACGCCTGACTGGGTGTGGCTTACGATTGGGTACACTATTTTCCTTTGGATGACCCTCAAATGGACAGAAGTGAATCGGCTAACTACCGACTTGCTTGCCGCAGGATTGTTCTATCTTAGTTACGGATTCCTTGTGAAGATTTTCTCCGGACGTGCAAAATGGAATGTGTTCCTGCTTCTCGGCGTGACGCTTGGCCTGACTTATCTGACAAAATTTGTCCTTCTTCCGATTTGCCTCTTGATTCTCCTGATTGCGTGCCTGATCGCAAAGAAAAAAGCTCACTACGTCACAATCTCCGCGGCCGCGCTCGTTTTAATCGCAGCACCATTCATTACTGCGCTTTCAATCCAAAAGGGAAAGCTCACATATGGAGAAGCGGCTACATATGACTTTGTGTTGAGTGTGAATCGGATCCCGCGCTATCACTGGCAGGGAGATGCAAGAATGCAGCTTGTTCATCCTACCCGTCAGATTTTTGCGGCGCCAGCCGCCTTTGAATTCAAGGAGCCCTTCAAAGGCACCTTTCCACCTCAGTACGACATCACCTATTGGTACCAAGGCATTAAGCCCCAGTTTGAGCTTCGCCAACAGATCAAAGTACTCGCAAGAAATTTTCGCTTAGAGTTCGGCACGCTCAGTTTTTCTCTCAGTGGGATCCTTCTGCCGACGCTCTTTCTGGCCTTCTATGAAACCGGTCGTGGACGAATGATTTTGAAGGACATACTTTTGTACTGGTTTTTGATTGTTCCCTGTGTAGCCACGGCACTACTGTTTGCCCTGGCTTATTACGTACCGCAATACCTCGCAGGTTCTTTTGTGGTGCTGTTGCTGTGCTTGTTCTTCAGCGCGGTCATTACGTGTCCCGGCTCTCGTCTGATGCAGGGTGTCGCTGTTCTTAATGTTGCCCTGTTTGCCATCATGTGTTTTCCGTTGGTGCTGCATGCCTTCGGCATCCATCCGTTCCACCCACGTGGCGCCGAAACGGCGTCCTATGAGCAGATAGCCGATGCAGCCCTCAGGATGGGACTGAGGCCGGGCGATCAAATAGCCTCTGTGAATGACTCGAATTTTGGAACGTCTGAGTGGGCTCATCTCATTCACCTTCAGATTGTTGCCGAGATCCCTTATATTTCTGGAGTACCTGACGGAGACCCGTACGAGGTCTGGAATCGGCGCTGGAACAACTTCTGGAATGCGGATCTTGCGACACAAGACAGGTTACTTGAAAAGTTTTCTCAAACAGGAGCCCGAGCTGTGATCTCGCAGGATCAGCCTACTGGTTCGGGAGCCGGTAATTGGTTGCAAATGGGCAACACTGGCTATTACCTGTGTTGGCTCAAGCCGGCGCAATAGCCTTGCCAGATCGATTGGCGCAGCTTCAGGTGCACGGAACTCGATATTGAACCGAGTTTGGAGGCAATCGAGCGAGTGGTGCTCAGCGAAGAGGCAACAGGGATTTATGTTTGCATCTCAGGGCCAAGCAGCGGAGATTGTGGTGCCGCCGAATGAGCAATCTGGGGTTGTGTCTATCCGTGCTCGCAAGAGGATCCTATTTGTTTCAAATAGCAATGAATATGGCGGGGCCGAAAAGCACTCGCTTGAACTGATACGGCGGCTTCGCGGACCAGGCGTTCAGCTTTACATACTCTGTTTCGAGGCGGATTTCTTCACTGCGCGGCTAGATCCCGATTGTGACATAGAGGTCATTACCCACACGAAGGCTCCGCAGTTTTTGTGGGATTGGGTGCGGCTGTTTCGCGATATTCGACCAGACGTTGTCGTATTCGTGTACGGCTGGTTCTGGGCCATTCCTTGTGTAGCGGTTGTCGGCGCTTGGGTTGCGGGTGTCCGAAGACGCTTTTCGATCCAACATTTAATGACTTCCCGAGTTTCGCTGTCCCCGGAAGTATTGGCTGCCCTGAAACGCGCAAGATCGTTACGCAAAAGATTACGTGGTGTATTACGTAAACTGTTAGGCCGAAAAGATCCTTTCCCATTGCCGCTTTGGTTGATCGCATCCATGAATAGCGCCGAGCAGATAAGCAGATCGGCCCACTTCTACAACCAAACCATTTGCGTCAGCGACACACTCCGGCATTCGCTCCTGAAGGACTTCGGATTTCCCGCGAATAAGGTCAGAACGATTCGGAATGGCGTTTCCGTATCAGAATTCGTTCCTTCCAAAGACCACAAATCCGAGGTACGAGAGAGGCTCGGCTTCGGGCCGGACGAATTCGTCCTCGTATGTATCGCGAGGTTGAGTGAACAGAAACGAATCGACATTCTCCTCGAAGCACAAGCACAAGTGTTGCGCGAAGGAGTTCGTTGCAAATGCATCATCGTGGGTGATGGCCCGCTCAAAGCACAGTTACTCGAACAAGCATCCACTATCGGACTATCTGGTCATGTGTTTTTCGAAGGTTTTCATGAGGATGTACGGCCTTACTTGCAGGCAGGTTCCGCCTTCATACTTACTTCAAATACCGAAGGATTGCCCCTTTCTATCCTGGAGGCAATGGCGTGTGGCCTACCAAGCATCGTCACCGACGTCGGCGGCAACGGGGAACTCATCACTCATCGTGTTCACGGCCTGATCGTCCCCCGCGAATCAGTGGATGAGATCGCTAAAGCAATTTCGTATCTTGCGAACCATGCTGAAGAACGGGCGCAGATGGCGAAGAGGGCACGGGTGAGAGCCTGCGAGGCATTTGACATTGAGAACGCGATGGCTGAGATTCGGCGGGCGATACTCAGCTGATTTTCACCCAAACGTGCAAAACCCATTCTCGTGAAGAAGTTGTTTGAGTCCGTGTTGCGCAAAGTTGGTCTATCGGCGGAGATGTCTTGATGGATTTGTGCAGTCTGGAAGGCCGACGAAGAGCACGGAGCTCAGCAGAAAAATAACCTCGATCAATGAGCTTCCAATGAGCTTGAAACTATTAAGTCACGTCAATGCCGACGGAGACCTTATCGAAGCATGGCTGAAGTACTATCTTCGGCTGGGGGTGACGCGATTTTATTTGGTTGTCCACGGCGGTCGAGAGCAAAATAGCAGGCTTTTTGCCATTAAAGACTCATATCCGATTACCATTGAATCTACTTACGATGGTCCTTTCTTGGGAGAGCACAAGAAAAGCCACTTGGACGCTGTGCTAGCGCGCCATACCGAGCAGTGGCTTGTCCTCGTGGATAGCGACGAATTTGTGGAATTCCCTTATCGAGATATTCCCAAAACCATCCAAAAACTGAATTTTGAAGGGGCTACGGTGATGGCTGCTCCCATGCTGCAGAGAATAAAAATCGATGGAGAGCTGGAAACTCCTCCAATGATTGACGATCCCTTCGAGGTAATGCCTTTATGCTCGGATGATCTCTACCAAAGAATGGGAGTGGATGCCTGTATTCTAAAGTACCCACTTTTCTTCTGTGGGAGTAACACTCGACTCAAAGAGGAAGGTAATCACAACCCCCCTCAAGGCTCTGAGCGTCGGACCAGCGCCATGCGCGGAGTCACGCACCATTTCAAGTTTCGCCGCACTGTTTCAGAACGGTTAGATCGCAGAATCAACAGTGCTTATCTCTGGCGGCATGAGTCGGTCCAGCTCAGGGAGTACTTGGACAGTCATTCCAATCGCTTGCCAGTCGAAGGGTCGTTTCTTTACTCTCGCAGGGAGCTCTTTCGTAGAGGATTCTTACGAAAGTTGAGCCTAAGAAATAACCTTGGATCGATTGCTCGCAAGGTCGGTGTACGGGACTGAAAAATTGTGGCCTGTTTTTATATTTTAAAAGCCTTTGCAGATTCAATCCTGCCGTAAACATCGTGCTTATGCTGACTGTGCTCCTCGCAACGCGGAATGGGAGTCGAACGTTACCGGACGTTCTGGCCAACTTCACACGTCTTCAGGTGCACCCTTCTGACCGGAAATTAGTCATGGCTGACAATGGAAGTACCGATAGTTCGCGAGAGATCATCGCCACATTTCAGGTGCAGCTGCCCTTGACTTGCGTGTTCGAGGAGAAGTCCGGAAAGAATGCTGGCCCTCAACGCTGGTCTTGAACATTTGGAAGGCGACTTAGCTGTGTTTACCGATGATGACGCCTTTCCTTATGCCGACTGGCTAATGCGCCTTCGTGCTGCCGCTGACGCGCACCCAGAGTATTCGATGTTTGAAGGGTGTACGGCCCCGCTGGGGGTGCCTCTGCCGGACTGGATCAGGTGGGTGGACGCGCGAATTGCGTTTCCGATCACCGGCCCACAGATGGCTGAGGGCCCACCAACCTCGGGCTGCTTTTTGGACCCAACATGGCGATTCGTACAGGAGTCCTGAGAAACCGGATTCGCTTCGATACTTCGACCGGCCCGCGCGGCAAGAACAATCCCATGGGCAGCGATACGGAGTTGATACAGAGATTGGGTCGGCAAGAACATAAAGGCTGGCACGTTCGGGAGGCCGTTGTGGAGTACTTCATCCGCGAGGGACTAGTTCTCTTTCTGGAATTGCCGTGAAAACAGCGTCAAAAGTTACTCCATTTGACTCTGCAGTCCGACGTGGACAGGAAAATTAGCCGCTTCCGTTCATGAACTTTTCCCTAATCATCTGTACGTACAATCGTTGTGAGAGTCTACTGAAGACTCTAGAAAGCGTGGCCGCTTCCAAGTTGCCGCCTTCTACCGAATGGGAAGTGCTTGTGGTGGACAATAATTCAACTGACCAAACGCGTGCGGCGGTCGAGGAGTTCGCCACCCGGCATCCGGGCCGCTTTCGGTACCTCTTTGAACCGAAACAGGGTCTGTCCAATGCTCGCAATGCTGGAATTCTGGCGGCGCACGGCGAAATCATTGCCTTCACAGACGACGATGTGATCGTGGACGTGTTGTGGTTGATGAATCTCACCCAATCTCTACAAAGCCGCACGTGGGAGGGGGCCGCCGGTCGCACTCTGCCCCTACAGAGGGTTGTTCTTCCCCGCTGGCTGGCCCTGAGTGGGCCATACTCTCTAGGAGGCGCGGTGGCTGCTGTGTTTGATCAAGGAGACGAGCCGAAGGAGCTAAACGAGCCGCCTTTTGGGGCGAACATGGCCTTTCGAAAGGGGGTGTTTGAGTGCTACGGATATTTCAGGCCCGACTTAGGTCGTCGCCCGGGTAGTCTGATCAGTAACGAAGATACCGAATTTGGCAAGCGGCTGATGGCTGCGGGAGAACGGCTGGGTTACGAACCTTCCGCCATTGTCTACCATCCGTTCCAGGAAGGGCGGCTTAACAAGAAATATGTTCTGGCATGGTATTTTGATTATGGGCGCGCCGTGACATTGCAGAAGGCAAAGCGGTCGGCGGTTTTGGGCATTCCCCGCCATTACATCAGTATTTTCAACCTAGCTTTTCGGCTGCTACCGCTGAAAATCGCGCATTGGCTGATGGCCGTCAATCCTCAGCGCAGATTCTTCTGCAAGTGTCTGGTCTGGTCGACCGCTGGCGAAATTGCCGAACTATGGCGGCAGAATTTCGTTGCACTCCAAGACCGCCTGCCTGCGCGTCAATGAGATTTGGTGGCAACCACGTGCTGAAGTCTCAGCACGTAAGTCTCGAATGCACCTTCAGGATCCCTCGTCTGTCAAAGATAAGCGACATTTTTCGGTCTATATGAATTGCACTGTTATCTTATGCACTTTTAATCGCCGCCAGAGTTTACTCGAGGCTCTGGAGAGCGTGGCCGCTTCGAAGCTACCGGACAATTTTACCTGGGAAGTGCTGGTGGTGGACAACAACTCGACTGATGGAACGCGAGCGGTAGTGGAGGAATACTGCCGTCGCTATCCCAGGCGTTTCCGCTACCTGTTTGAACCGCGGCAAGGCAAATCGCACGCCCTCAACAGTGGAATTCGCGAGTCGAAGGGCGAAATCCTGGCGTTCGTGGATGACGACGTAACCGTCGAGCCCACCTGGCTGCAGAATCTCACGTCGTCGCTGTACGGCGGCGAATGGGCCGGCGCAGGCGGAAAGATTCTTCTCGAACGGACTTGCCCGCCCCCCCGTTGGTTGGCTCTTGACGGCCCATATTCGCTGGCTGGAGTTCTCGTGTTTTTCGACCGTGGAGACAAACCAGGTCAACTCGATTGGGCGCCTTATGGCACAAACATGGCATTTCGAAAGGTCATGTTTGAGAAGCACGGCGGATTTCGTACTGATTTGGGCCCGAACACTGCGAATGAAATTCGCGGCGAGGACACCGAGTTCGGGCGTCGGCTGATGTCTGCGGGAGAGCGCTTGCGCTACGAACCGTTCGCGATCGTATACCACAGCGTGCCGGAAAAACGGCTCCGTAAAGAGTATTTCTTGAATTGGTATTTTGATTTCGGGCGAGCTTTGGTCCGCGAATGGGGACGTGGCTCCGACATCTGGGGAATCCCGAGGCCTTACTTCAGCATATTAAAAAAAATACCGACATCGATGGCAGCGTATGCGCTGCACTGGACGGTCGCCCTCAAACCCGAAAAAAGATTTTTCTACAAGGTGATGGTCTGGTGGCAAGCCGGACAAATAGCGGAAATGTATCGCCTCGCACAAAGCACCGAAACCAAATAGTCCAAAGTCCCAAGGGAGGCCAATCTGGCCAGGTTGGCAACTGGAAACCTGGGGCTTCGCGGGCTGGTTTACGGACCTGAATACCGCTTGTGCAGCTTGTGCAAGAACAGCTTGTAACTCTAGCAGCTTAGGTGTACACTCCCCGCTTTGTCGAAGTGTTCTCCAAAGAAATTTCGCTTGGAGCAGTTCACTGGTCACGCTTTTCGTCGACTCTTACGTCCCGTGAACCCGATACGTGCTTTTGCCTGCTCGCGCACCACAAAGGGTGTCAGAACGGCAATTTCACGCGTTCGGCAAGAATGGATCATTTCCGAGCGACATCGTTCCAACTTGAAACTTGTGCCGCGTTTCGTTGGCACGCTACCGATCAGATTGCACTTGGGCTCGGGTCCAAACCACAAAGTCGGCTGGGTCAATATTGATCTGTTTCATCCAGACGCTGACCTGCAACTGGATTTGCGGGATCCTTGGCCGTTTCCCTCGGAAAGTGCCTCCCACATCTACAGTGAACATGTATTTGAGCATTTCGACTATTACGACGAAGTTCCACATTTCCTGTCGGAATCGATGAGAATCCTACGACGAGATGGCATTTTCGACGTTGGGGTTCCAGATACAGAGTGGCCACTTCGGGCGTATCAAGACCCAGAAGATGAGTATTGGAAGATGGTAGGGAAATGGCATCCAAGGGAGTGTGTGACCCAGTTGGATCACATTAACTATCATTTTCGGCAACGCGGCGAACATAAGTATGCCTGGGACTGTGAGACATTGCAGATTACGTTGGAATCGCACGGTTTCACCATGGTGGAACGTCGAGGATTCGACCCAGCGTTGGATTGTGCGACAAGGAACCCAGGCACTCTGTACTTGCGCGGCCGCAAAAAATAGTCGGCCAACAAATCACATGTTCATTTTCCGTCGGACAAGCCACAATCCGATCCCTGAACACGACTTCTCGAAATAGCCTACTCGCGTAAATCTGTCATTCCACGATTGCTGCCAAATTGGTGGGAGACGCCCGTACCTTGGATGCGCTGGACGATGAAGCAGTCCCACGGAATGTGGTTACGCTTACGCTCGCCCCAGGAAGAGAATAGGAAAATGTATCGCCCGAGATTTTTACACTCGCTTGGTCTCCAAGGATGGAGCTCGCAGATGTGAGTGTTGGTGTTACCGACGTCGTTGAGGGTATCTTGCAAGCGAGAACCCCACATCCACCGGACCTGAGTCCTGGTTGACAGCAACAATGGCGAAATTTCCAGACGTCGTTTCCTTGAACGCCGTAATATAAACTCCGTTGGCCGGGTTCGCTGTGGCGTCGATCCAAACCCACCCGGGACGAACGAACTTGCTCCACTGGCCGATGGCATAGTATCGCTTGCAAGTTGCAAAACTCTGGGTTACCAAACCGTCGTTGTAAGATTCGGATTTCCCCGTGCGTTGTAGCAGCAATCGATCAGTTCTCAATAGTTGTACGCACTTATTTGGGCGACGGTAAAGGCGTCATGGATGTTCTGCGCCCACAACATAGCATCAGTAATGCTTGGGTCCCAATACCACAGCTCAGGAAATGAAGAATCGTAGTTATGGGCGCCATTAACTTCACTCATCCAAACTCTCAGGCCAAAGGCGTTCTGGTGCACCTCCTATGCCATAGTCATGAGACGAGACGATGGAAATATACTTTTTGCAGTTGGCGTCATTAAATCAGTATCGGCCAGCATTAACTGAATCGCGTGGGAACTGCTGCAGCCAGCCACATTTAATAAGCCTGCCATGCACATTGCAGGACCGAGGTATCGGCTGATGTAGGCATCCTGTTCCCGCACCTGACCAAGTGCAGTGCTCTTGTGGGGTGGTCTCAACGTTATCTGGCTCGCCAGCTCCGGTCATGGCAAAGTACCCGACTCTGAGGGGTTTAGCGATTGGGAAACTGCAGCTCCACAGACCGGCTCACACAGACCTGAATGCAGCTGCAAGAAGCACAGATTTATCCCGGTGAGCGGTATTCTGGCACCTTAGATATGTAGAATAAGCCAGTTTGTGGAACTCGCCTGCGAAGAAATCTCGCCGGGAGCGGGTCACATCGTGTCGACGACATACACCGCGGAACTTGGTCGGCTTGAAGCGTGGACGGTCAAGAACTCGAGTTGGTTGGCGCTGGGCATTGTAGCTGTTGCGTTCGCTCTGCGACTTGTCTACGCCGACGCTTGCTACCTTAACCCTGATGAAGCAGCGTTCTTCGACGTGGCCAGACCTAGTAGATGGCTGGATGCCTACGAGGCATCTCGCACGGTCACTCACCCTCCGCTTTTCACCCTGGCCCTTCACGGAATTCTCTTTTTCGGACGGACCGAACTAGCACTAAGGTTGCCGAGCCTGCTCTGCGGAACTGCGGCGCTCTGGTTGACATTTGCATGGCTGCGGCGCTGCCTGGGAGAGGCCCCAGCCCTTGCTGGACTGGGGTTCATGGCTCTATCGCCTGCGGCGATCTCCGCCTCGACCGAAGTCCGCAATTACGGTCTGCTGCTTTTGTTCGTCTGCGGCTCTCTTTATGCGACAGAGCGTGCCCTCACCGAGCGTTCGACTATCTGGGCGGTCATCCAAGGCCTCTTTCTGGTTGGCGCCCTGTTGACGCACTACATCGCTGTCTTGGTAATAATCTGTCTTGGCGTGTATGTCTTGCTCCGCTCGGTCTTAGACAGACTGCCGCGGCCTATTCTTTTGACGATTGGTTCATCGTATCTTGCTCTCGCAATGCTGCTGGGCTGGCTTTATTTTGAACATATTCGCAGGTCGATCCTGTCCGATGGTGGCTTAGCCATCGCCTATCTTCAGCCTTACTACTACTCGGCGGCGCGCGATACCCCGCTCGGGTTTGCCTGGAGGGCGTTCTACGGGACCTTCTATTATGCGGTCGGTGCCCGACACTTAACGTTTCTGCTTATATTGGTTTTCCTCGCTGGCCTCGCCACGCTGTTAACAGGCCGAACCAAAGGGGGAGGCCTCATGGTGCTCTTGATCTTATCTCCGTTCGCTGTGGGATTCGCGGCCGCCGTCGCTCACGTGTTCCCCTTTGCCGGTTCACGGCACCAGGCCTATCTGCTGCCCTTCCTTGCGGCGGGTATTGCGGCCGCGCTCCTCTGGCCAAAGCGTGGTTGGGTGGTACCGCTGTTGCTGCTGGGAGCCGTTATTGGGCCACTATGGGCGAGCCGCACCGTACTGGACAACGACAGACGGATCCAGCCCATGGGTGACATGACCACAGCGATCGAATATGTGTGTCGCATGGTCCCCCGAACATCACCTCTTTTCGTGGACGGCCACACTTTCAATACACTCACGTACTACCTCGGACGAAATGATATGAACTTGGATGCGTGGCCAGGTGCGCAGTGGGACGGCAAGGAACGGATCGGCGGTTACCGTGTCGTCGTTGTCGTACCGGATCTGAAATCCGTGGCTTTTCGACCCGAAGAAGCGCTGGACCAGGTCGCTGAGTCGGCGCGGGCGCTCGGCGTGCCATCCAGCGATCCGTTGTGGATTGTCTCAACGGCCTGGCAAGAAGCGTCGCTCGCCTCGCGGCTTCCAGCCGGACGGGAGCTTGATGCCAAGGAGTTCGGGCGAATCAGCGTGATTAAAATAGTGCGCCACTGAGCTGCAGGACTCTCAAGCACTCACATCCATCTCGCGTATGCCGATTGATTCCGCAGGTGTCCGCATCGAGGCTTTTAAGGCAGGCATGCTAGCGGTTCATTTTCTGCAGTCGTTACTGGACGGTCAGAGCCAAGGCCGTAGGAGGAGCCGGGCTCTTCTTAGAACTGGAGGAGGAAAAAGTGCCGTGAAAGGTAACGACGCTGGTTGCCGGTAGGGAATAGGAAAAGGCGGCACCGGACACGCTTACGTCTGACTGGTCGGCCAGGTTCACATTCTCGGATGTGACCGTCGGCGTCACCGAAGCTATGGAGGGAAACCCGTCGAGGGAGAACGAAAGGTCGACTGAGGAGGAGTTTTGATTGACTGCAACGATGGCGTAGGCGCTGTTGTCTGATGCTTTGAATGCCGTAAGATAAACACCGCTTACGGGACTGGCCGTGGTATCAATGCGTACCCATCCCTGCCGAACAAACTTACTCCACTGACCTACAACGTAGTACCGCTTGCTGGTTGTGGCTAGGTCAGACAGCATCAATCCATCATTCGCCCCGGGGCTAACAAGTCCACTTTCGCCATCTGCTAATTCCCAGTATTCCCATCCACTCGCCTGGGTCGTGGTTAGGTAATCATGGATACTGCGTGCCCACACTAAGGCATCCGCCATGCTAGGATCCCAAGTCCAAATACCATACGAGGAGTCATAGGTGAAACCGCCATTGATTTCAGACATCCAAATATGTTTAGTGCCGACATTTGCTGGAGTAGCCGGTGCGCTTGCGCAGCAGTAACCGCTACCCATGCCGTCCGTTCTACCACTTCCGTAGCCGTGGAAGCTGACGATACTAACGTAAGGAGCGCAAGCGGAATCCTCTAAGCAAGTCTCGTAATATTTATCGGTTGGATTTTCATCATCGGTAATCATCAGTTGGGTGGTAAGCCCCGCGGAACTTAAGGCTGGCCCTAAATACGTTTTGACGAACGTATCGTACAACGCAGCAGTCAAATAGCACTGGCCAGATCTGTTGTCGGATTCATTGAACGGCTGGACAACCGAGACAGGCACGTTGTTGGCTTGCAAGGTTTGAATCCAACTTACAATGAAACTGGCATAAGGCCCCATCTCACTCGTGTCAATGCAACCGCCATCAGCCCCAGTCAAAGTGGTTTTAAGGTTCCCGCTGTACTTCATGCTTGCCGGAGGCGCAATCGTTAACTCTACCTGAGCGCCATTGGCAACTGCTAGCTGCAATGTCGGGATGTCGTACATGATGCTGCTAGAAACGGTGCAAGCCCCAGTTCCCGGACACCCGGAATTGTCGGTACGAATAATACTTAATCCAATTCCGGTGCTGGGTGAAAAAAATGCCGCAGCCTGCGCCGAGGTAAAAGAGAAAAAACAGTTGCCGGAATTGTAAGTGGTATTGCAGCCAGGGTTTGCATAGTTTTTATCTTGTCCACCAAAACCGTCCATGGTCTGATGGGTTGTGGTCCAAGTGACCGTAGCAGTTTGCGCTTGCGCCCTCTCATAAACACTCAACGTCAGTAGAAGCAACAGCATTTTGTATTGCTTCATTTACGAATCCCCTTATGTTGTGGCGCGGGAAGCACTTGCGCCACTTAAAAACTCCGCCCGAAACACCAGGACGGAAATTTCAGTTTACGGAGCGATCTCAGCGGCTGCGACTGGTCAGAGGTACAGATTAGGGACACTATCCCTGTGTTGCCCGCGCACTGTACCCGCTTTCGATTGGAACAAATTTGATTTATCGTTAACTACATTTTCAGTTCATGGACGGCACATCCGGAACGTTTCAAAAAGGCAATACGTTCGCCATTGATCTCGGAGACTTCCTTCGTAGCTTCGGCAGCGATACAGCGATGTCACCTCGTTTCAGCGTTGTCTAAGTCTTGGGTCGACTCCATTTGTTCGGCGCACCCATGATTCTCTGTGGGGTATCAAAACATATCGAAAACGAGAACCGCCGATGGCAGGAGTTTGCCACTAAAGGGAACTATCGTCGAAGGGGCAGCACAAGCTTAATTGTTTTCTCATGCTCCCCTTTCGGCCTCTAAACCCCTTCAATGCTTGCGTTTATGCGAGAAAATCGCGTCTCCTTAAAGCCTGTCTCGTGGTAAAGGACTTGCACTCCCTGACAGTCGTTGATATGTAAGGTGTATGCGCTTGGGCCAAGCAAACAGGGTACTAAAACTCGACGGGCTCGCCGACTGCAAAAATGAGCTTGTAAGGCACTCGGCTCCAGAACCAGGGACTGTCGAGTTTCGCCTCATGCTTGTGGCCTATGCGGAGAACGAATTCAACAGTCTGGCGCTTAAGTGGAATGATGCAAGCGAAAACAGCCCGCACAGAGTTTAAGGCCCAGTTCCAATATCAAGCTAGGGTACTGGACACTGCCAGAATTTGCCAAACCTCATGAATCCCACTGATGATGGTTTGGTTTGGCCCATTACCCCGTCGTCCCGCCGTTTATCTACGGTTATGGGCCTACTATGCGGACGTTGAATGGGATGGCTGCTGAAATTCAGTCTTCCTTTGTAAGCTCAAGTCGATCGGGATTCCTCACGGGGGACAATAGGAATAGAGGGAAGGGGGTGCAGGAATGGATATGAAGGTGCCAGCATTGTTAGCAGGCTTTGTCCTGTTATCACAGGTGCATGCCCAGGATAGCCAGGGGCAGGCCTCAGCAAAAACTCAGGGCCAGAAGACCGACCCGGGGGTGAGTACCAGTAGTCCGGCAACGCCAGTTACTCAGGATGCAGAATACAGAATTGGAGCACAAGACGTGGTTCAGATTGACGTTTGGAAGGAACCGGAAATTACCCGTACGATCCCCGTTCGTCCGGACGGAAAGGTATCCCTGCCCCTGCTGAACGACGTGCAAGCAGCGGGACTTACGGCTATGCAGCTTGCGGGTGTGATTCGCGAGGGATTAACCAAGTATCTTACGAATCCGCAAGTTACTGTTACTGTTACGACGATCAACAGCCGCAGAGTTTTTCTGACCGGGGAACTCTCGCGGACTGGGGCTCTGCCTCTCCTGCCCAATATGACCGTGCTGCAAGCACTGTCTAGTGCGGGTGGGTTTACTGCATTCGCCAGAACGAAAGACATTTACATTCTGCGAGTCGAAAACGGAAAGCAGACAAAGTACCCCTTTCATTATAAGGATGTTGTAAAGGGTAAAAGACCAGAAGAAAACATTCTCCTTCAACCGAACGACGTCATAGTGGTACCGTAAGGACAGAATTATGAATTACCGGAACCGGCTTTACAAAATTTTTCTTTTGGCGTTACTCTTTCAGTTTGGAACACACACGCTCCGCGCCCAAGATCCCCAGCAAACCCAACCCCAAGATCCTCAGCAACCACAACCCCAGGAACCACCCTGGGAGAACACCCCGCCAAAACCAGCCGGCGTGGGCTTACCGCCCTTCGATCTCGGCGATTTACTCGGCAACCCGAACAATTTGCAACCCGACTATACGCCGCTCACGAGCATGCTAAATGCTGGTTTAGGCTTTCCGGATGTCAAGCATAGCTACTGGGTACCCGGCGTCCAAGTTAGCTCCAGCGCGTCATCCAATCTCTTCGGCGCGTCGAATACGTCCGGCTGGTATGAAACTAATTACGTAGTAGGAAATATTAGTTTGCTTGAAGCGTGGAGTCGTTCTCAACTTGCGATCAACTACTCGGGTGGTGGAGCTTTCTCGACCGACAGCACGGTAGGAAATAGCGGTTTTCAACAATTAGCATTTGCCGAAAGTTTCAAACTCGATCGTTGGATTATCCAGATTGTGGACGAGTTCGCTCAGCTGCCGCAATCCGGATTTGGCTTTGGTGTGGGGACAGGCCTTGGCATTCCAGGAGTGGGTGGTTCACTCGGACCCACGATTCCCACCGTAGGAAACAATTACTCTCCGAATGATACTATTTTTAGTGAGTTCGGTCCGCGCTATAGTAACGTCGCTGTGGCGGAAGCCACTTATCAGCTCACCCGGCGGAGTTCCTTAACTGCTTCCGGCGCCTATGGGATTTTGCACTTTGTGGATGCTGGAAATATCGATACGGACACGTTCTTTGGTAGTTTAGGTTATAACTATCAACTCAGCCACAAGGACAGTATCGGCGCTTACTATGAATTCAGCACTTATCATTTTCCAGGAAATCCTCAGGCCTATGGCGTCCAAACAGCAAGCGCCGCGTACTCCCGGAAAATCACTGGGCGACTGGCCCTGAGCCTTTATGGCGGTCCTCAATTCACGTCAGTTCGTGTCCCTGTTGGCACCACATCGAGTATTGTGAACGGCTATGCGAGTGCATTTTTGAACTATGCCTTTGAGAACGGAGGAATCTCTGGACGTTATATGCATGGGATATCTGGCGGCGGTGGCCTCTTGACAGGTTCGATTCTCGACGAAGTCACTTTTACCGTCAGCCGAAGACTCAGCAGACAATGGTCTGCCGGTGTTCACTTCGGCTATGCGCACAACCGCAGTGTAATTAACCCCACAGGGACAGTCAGCAATCCAAGTTACGATAACTGGTTTGTCGGTGCATCTATTGGCCGTCCTATTGGACGCAATTTGGCGTTTTCACTTGCATATACCGCAAACTTCGAAACGAACAACCCAGGCTGCAGCAGCCCAAGCATCCCAGGCTGCGGAGCGAGTTCGAACACCACCGGCCAGGTCGTTACTTTGAATTTTCGATGGCACCCGCGCCCATTTGCCTTGGAGTAAGAGTCGACCTGAGGGAAAGAGCATCGATTAGTAGTCCGTGACGTATTGGTTCGTAAACTCGAGTCGATCTTAGGCTCAAAATGAGAGACGCGACAGCATGTACAAGAGCTTTTTTGGCTTGAAAGAAAACCCGTTCAACGTCAATCCTGACCCTCGCTACCTGTTCTTTACAAATCAGATTGAAGAAACTCTTACGAGTTTGATGTATGGAATTCAGACTCGTAAGGGATTCATCACGCTCACCGGTGAAGTGGGAACAGGAAAGACAACGCTG
This sequence comes from Candidatus Acidiferrales bacterium, assembly GCA_963709675.1. Classification (GTDB taxonomy): domain Bacteria; phylum Acidobacteriota; class Terriglobia; order Acidiferrales; family UBA7541; genus Acidiferrum. The sequence goes on along the minus strand of CAVPWW010000003.1, from coordinate 475,576 downwards.
ATCAACAAATTGTTGGAGTGGTTGCAGCAGCGGAGAGCTCGAACGGGATTCCTCTTCAATTCCAGAATGAATTCAACTCAACTATTCGATTTTATCCTCTCTGAATTCGAAATCTCCTGTGATTCCAAGTCGAAAAGCCAACAATTGATGAAATTAAACCACTGGCTTTTAGAACGCTATCGCATGGGTGAAACCGTTGTGTTGATTTTGGATGAAGCCCAGAATCTTACCTTTCCAGTGCTGGAAGAAATTCGTCTCCTGACCAACCTCGAAACTTCGACAGAGAAACTTCTGCAAATCGTCCTTTCCGGACAACCCGAGCTCGAAGAAAAGCTAAGGCTTCCCGAGTTGCGACAACTGCGGCAAAGGATCATGCTCCGATGCAAAACCGCACAGCTCACGAAGGAGGAGACTCGCGAGTACGTCATCGACCGGCTAAAGAAAGCTGGGGCAACTGCGGAACCCATCTTCGTCCCCCAGTCCTTCGACGCAATTCATCTCTATTCGATGGGGATCCCCCGCGTTATCAATTTACTTTGCGAACATGCACTGGTGAATGCGTTTGCGGAAAATCAACGACCCATCCCACCAAAGGTCATCGAAGAAGTTGCCCGAGAATTCCAGTTGGATGAAGTCGAGCCAATTGCTCCGGAAGGTCGCTCCAAACTCGAAGCAGATATTTATCAATCCGAGGCATTTTTGCAAAATCTGGGGGAGGCCCTCTCCCGGTTTCGGATTAGCCCTTCCACTCCTCCGAACCGCGGCAAAAGGTAGTGATCGCTCACTCTCATGGCAATTGAGGTTCGTTATAATTCCCCAAAGGAGTTCGGCACAGGCCGGAGCCCTTCGCCACGCTATGCACATAGGACTTGCTTTTCCTTACAGCTGGCGTGCGGTTAGCCACCAGGTTGCGCTGATCCGCTGCCATGTCGGGCACGACGCCGTGCGCTCGATCAGGACGGATCGCCCTAGCCGATTGGCTGCGGTCGTCCATCAGTTGATGCGCCTCTCCGCCGAGGGGAGTGTGCGCTTCGGCGAGAGCCGAGTGATGATCCGCCAGCTGCTTTGCAGCAGTTCGCAGTTGCTTCGGTTGCTTCGTGGTGCTCAGCCGGCTCAGGCGCGCTCGTTTGGTGATGCGCTGCGATCTTCTCGTGATCCACTAAGCCCGCAAACCCTTCCTGATCGCCGCATGGTGCTCAGCCGCTTTCTCACAGAACCCGGTAAGACCTCCCAGCCATAACCCCTCGCGCGATTCTTCCCTCCCTCAGCGCTGACTCGTTTCGCGAACCGCCGCCCGGTCGCGAAAATCTCGAACAGGTCCACGGCACTCTTCACGAGCACGAATCTGCGCCACACCCTCATCGAAGCTCCGGTGGCGTAGAGGGTCCTCAACAGTGTGTTATGATAAGGATCAGAGCCGAGTCGATGAGTTGCGCAAATCACGTCGGACAGTGATGCCCGTCCTTGACGATTTTGGTAGGGGCAGTAGTGTGAGCATGTATTAGCGTCGCCTCCCCGAAGAGCAGTCCCACAACCGGAACGCAACACCCCCCGAGGCGAAGGCCCAGCATCCGACACTCTCAAGTCGTGACAACCGTGTACCGGAACGGACATGCAGCGTGCTAATCACCTTCATTCACTGAATTGCCGCTTAACTTGTGCAAAGAGCGAGACCAAAGTCTCTCCGGTTCCCCAATCTTCCTTTCTCACTTTTCCGATGGTTTCTCGACAGGAATTTTCGGGACCCCGGGCCATCATCGACCGCGGGCATACCTTTTGTGTCTACTGCCGGCGCATTGAAGGAGAAAGTGGATGATTCCTTATTCCACTCGAGTCAAGATGGGGGTAGTTCTCCTCTCGCTCGTCATACTCAATTCCACTCTCCGTCAATCGGTTTCCACGCTTTTTCATTCCCAAAACTTGTTGCAGACACACTACATTTCGCAGTACGAGCGGCGATTTGCGGAGGTCAAACGTTTCTTGCCGCCGAACCAAATTGTCTTCTATATCGACGACTTTGATGAGAGTTTAGATCAGTGCGATGCCTTCTATTTGACGCAATACTCGCTAACACCCACCGTATTGGCTGCGTTTGACTCTAACTGTGGAAGTGCGGAAATACTGTCTTCTCACAATTCTCGACTCGTACTGGAAAATTTTCATGATCCCCAGAATGACCCTTACCTCCTTAGTCTCCTTCCGAGCAATTATTTCGAAGCCCAACCACGTAACGATCGATTCAAGTTTGCGAGCGTACACCGCGTTCTTCTTAGAGATTTTGGGCATGGGGTACGACTCTATACGGTGCTGGACAAATGAGCCCGTTTTACCCATTTCTTTCGTTTCTGCCTCCTTTGTTCATAGGATTCCTTTTGGCTTCCGTCTTTTGGAGCAAAGAAGAACATATTTTTTCTGATCTCCCACTCAAGTTTGCGCTTTCGGTAGGGTTCGGGTTTGGAACCTCATCTTGTTTAGTCTTTCTTTGGATGATGGTTGTAGGTAGATTGACTCGAGGGATCTTAGTTTGCGAGCTGCTGCTGCTTGCAGGGCTATGTCTGATACTAGTCAGCCGACAGCGGGCTAGTATTTCCGGGCCAGCGGACCAACCGAGCAGAGTTGCCGCGCCCTCGCGCCAGCGACCATACTTTTTGCGATCAGCCTTCTGCTTGGCGTCGCTCTCAGCCATCATCCGCTTCTGCGGCTTAACGCAACAGTACCCACACGGTCAGTATGATGCTTTCGCGATCTGGAATCTCCGAGCCCGGTTTCTTTATGAGGGGGCGCAGTATTGGAAAGAATTTACCCATGCAACCGCCGACTCTCACACAGATTACCCTTTGATGGTTCCAGCATCTGTCGCCCGCTCTTGGGAGTTGATCGGCGGAGAGACGCAGCTGATCCCGAGCGCGATCGCTCTACTGTTTACATTTGCCACGATTGGGGTAGTCACTGCTTCCATTTCACACCTTCGCGGGGAAAGGCAGGGACTATTAGCTGGCCTCGTTCTGTTGGGGACTCCTTTCCTCATTTCCCATGGAGAGTCCCAATACGCGGATGTTCCGCTCGCATTCTTTTTTGTTGCAACCGTGGTTCTGTTATTTCTGCACGCGGAGTCGCCATCAGAGATGAATTTCTTAATACTAGCAGGGATGACGGCTGCGTCTTCGGCATGGACAAAGAATGAAGGAATTCTTTTTTTGATCTTGCTCTTCTTCTTGCATCCGCTGGTGACGTTTCTAACAAAGGCAAAGAAGCAGTGTGCCACTGAAATTCTGGCGTTACTGATCGGAGCTGTCCCTATTAGTGCAGTTATATTCATTTACAAGGTCTGCCTAGCCGCGCGGAATGACCTCGTTGCGGGTCAAGGAATTGGATCCAGTGTTCCCAAGCTGATGGACGCGTCCAGATATTACTTAGTGATACATTCGTTCTTATCATTGCCCTTCTATTTCGGGCGATGGAGCCCCTTAACTGCAATGCCAGTTTTGCTGGTCTTCTACTTCCTGCTATTAGGCGCCAGCGTCGCAAAGAAGGAGGTGTCCGCTACAAGTATTGCTGTGCTGCTGCCACTCTTTATGGGTGTCGGTTATTTCTTTGTCTATGTTCTTTCGCCCGCCGACTTAGCGTGGCATCTGGGGTCGTCCTTGGATCGGTTGTTACTCCAGGTCTGGCCACTTGTAATATTCACGTATTTCATGGTTGTACAAACGCCGGAGCAGGCGCTAAAGACGAATGGCCGGATGTAGCGTCTGCTCATGGGCAGGTTCTCACCATCTTGGGTCAACAATGACGCCTCCGCTAAAGCTAATCAGAGATAATACTGTGGTGGGAGGCGGGACCCCGCAAATAAGCGCTAACCATACCCGCTTCCTGTTTGGGATGGTTCCGCTTTAGAATCGAGCGGAGGCTATCCCCGTGAGGTAAGCGCGGGGCCTTGAGTTTGCGATAATCTTACCTTGGAGTCTTTTTTCGGTGGGAATTCAATGACGTCTGTCCGGCGCATCCTTCTATTACTTTTTCTCGCTTGGACCCCACCTCTGAACGCGCACAAAATCAAGTCGCACCCCATCCACAGGATTACCGTCACCTTCAACTACGACTTCAGTATTACTCCCGCTTGTTCTCCGAAAGTGAAGCAGGGATGCGTGCAGCAGTTCGACCTTTATGACATTTCTGAGGGAATACGGAAACGTGTAAAGCTGGGTACGATTCCCGTGCCCGATGGCGCTACAGGTTTCGTCAAAGGCATTTCTGCCACGACCGAGCCACTCCAGATCAAGTCAGGGAACCACAAGTTCGCTGTTTCGGCGCAGAGGCCGGACGGTATAGAATCGGATTTCAGCAAATGCACGATTAAAGTCAAAGTCCCCTAGCCTCCACTGGTCACCTCGCCCGCGTCAGCAACTCATGCCTGCCTTCGACCTGCGAACAATTTCGATTCTTTTATCTTCAGCCAACCGTTTCCATCATCTTTGTAGACAGTGAGTTTTCGCTTCCTGTCGTTGTCCCTCTTGCGTGTGTGATCGTCGAGCGGGCGGAAGAACTTGACACCATCGACGTTGAACTCAGTCTGGTTTTTCCCTGCAATCGGCTTCATCGGTTCTTTCCCAGGCAGACCGATTTAATTTCGAACTCCCGTTCTGACATTCCCTTATATAGGACTTTTTCGGCAACCGCCTTCACTAACGGTTTGGCGAACGAGCAGAATCCCTGGAGGATTATTTACTCGACTGGGTCCCCGAAAGTGTGAAATGAACAGGTTATTAGCGTTGATTCCTGCGATGCGGCCGTAGATGTCTGACGGATCCAGAAACGAATCAGCGCCCGTTGGTAGGGCTTGAGAGGGACACGGATTTTGGCGCGATCCCTCCACTCTGGGCTGGGAAACTGAGTTGCATTAAAAGCGCCGACGTTACTGGTGGGTAGGGCCCACTCCGTAAATACGAAGACCATCCACCACTTTGATCGGCGCATCACCGAAGTGTTGCCGAGTGTATTGCTCGTATTCGGGAAGCCGCCGATTTGACAGTGGCGAATCCAATGCTTCGTTGTCCTGAAAAACGACAAGGTCAGCTCCACGGATGTCGCGGAAATCTTTTTCAATCGGCGAGCCAAAGTCAGCACTCAAGGCTAAAGTGGCCGTCTCCACCGGGGCACCCGACGGTGAAACCGCTATCGCGAGTCTCATCTTTGGGTCATTTAGTGAAGAGCTATCAGTGGCCAGCAGGATGTGCTTCGCGTCGGATTCAACAGCCTGAGCTAGGACCGCTTCGCTCAGGGCTATGCTTTGCCTATTTGCCCGATGCAACGTCGGAACAGATGCCGCCACCATGAAGCAGAAGACGAGTATCGCAGCAGTCGTTGCGGGCCCACGGGAAAACGCAGGTGTTTTCCCACAAATCAGCATCCCGATTAAGAACGGGATCGCGATGATTCCCGGAAACAAGAACCGAATCTCCCGATTGCTACTGGCGAGACAGATTGTGCAATAACCAGTCATGATTAGAAGCGACAAGAGGATTGTGTCCCACGCGATGTAACGTCGCTTGACGATCAAGTACACGACAGCGGCGATTGCATATATCCCGGTGAGCAGCATGCCCGGCGATTGTCGAGCTGTGAGAATCAGAAACTGCGAAAGAGGAACAGCGTAGATACGCGCAGTGGGCCCGAACGACGTTGCCCAACCAAACTTCAACGCGGGCAATCCGTATCGAAGCCAATAAATAATAACTGGGAACGAGCATACGATGAGTGAGATCAACGACAGGAACGTACTGCGTAGCCCGTTGTTGCGCATCCTAATGACAAACAGAATGGGGATAATGAGTGCGATAAAATACAAGAAACTAACTTTCGTAATCGCACCCACGGAAAAGACAATACCCCAGAGAATGCCTCGCACTAGAGCGTCTGCGGTCGCGGAGGCATGAGTTGTTGCCTCGTAGGGAATTAAGAGGATTGCTGCGAAAGCATTCCAGGCCAAGAGGGAATCTACCATTAACCCGGCTGCAACGTAACGTGCTTGCGCACCAGTGAAATACGGACCAAGGGCTGCGAATACACAGGCGCTGGCGATCACGAGGTATATCGGCTTTAGCCCGATACGCAGGAGCAAAAACAAGCAAATAGCAACAAAGAACGCAGTGAATGCAGCGAGCGTGACAAAACATTTTCCCGCAGCATCCCATGACGCCAACGGTCCCCAAGGCAGGCCCAACAATGACATGACAGGGCCATGGTCACCGATCGCTATGCGCAGTTCATGCCGATGTCCCGACCAAAAAGCTCTGCTGGCTGCTACAGACCTCCACAGGTAGTCCGAATCATCCCACCTAAAAGAATATGGAGCGTAACTAACAAAGGTGGGTGCTATACAGAGAGCAAAGACGACAGTCCCCGTAAAAAGTTTCCAATTAAATCGCATCCTAGCTTCCTCTGTAGCCTGTGTGCTGGCAACGAGTACAACTGCCCGGCTCTCCGCATATTTTGGATCCACGACTGACAGAGTCGGATTTTTGTCCCAGGTTCATTAATAGCTTATATCATAGCGAAAGGCCCCCCAGAAAAGCCGCAAAGCCGAGACCCGCAAGCAGAAGCGCCATCGGCGGGACGCGTGTTTGCTGCTGACATTGTTATGAAATCATCTCCGGTAACTCGACTAACAGGGGTTGAGAATCTTTCATTCAAAATCTGTTATAAGATTTCTACCAGCGATGCCTGCCGATGCCAATTTTCTCGACCAAGAAGAAAATCACAAGATTCTGTCGCCAAACAACGGCTATACCCTTCTGGGGACTGAATTCCGGCGGATGCAATGAAACCTCAAGTGTGGATCGGTGCATATATTCTTGTCGTTCCTCTAACTAGCGTTATAGGGCAAGCGCCGGTGACCGTGAAGACTTGGACGTTTACGCTGCCGCACGGCACGCTGTCCATCGACCTCCAGTCACATCCCGACGCTGTGAGCAGTCTGCGTATCGGGCCGAATGGTCAAGGGCTCGAAGCCCCCATTGCGGAGCAGGTTGAACCTCTTAAACAAGTTCTTCAGGAGATGCTAGCTCTTGGCTGGGACCCACAAAAACTGGCTTCCTTGAGTACGCGCATCTATGGACAAGATGTGCGCAATAAACTGGCATATGCGTGCGTAGATTCCAGAGACTGGCACCTGAGCATGCGAAATAAGGGGAAAGACAAGGAGCAAATCATAATCGGTTTACTCAATCAATCTGGGGCATATGAACGCTACAACGAAGCATTTAACATTTATGGAATCCGAGTGCAAGTGACTGAGGCAGAGAAAGTCAGTCTTAAGCATTTTTCTAGCTTCCCTCAAAGAAATTCTCGTGACCGCGCATACGCTAGGACGCTCGTGCCAACAGACGCCAGCTTGGGCATGAGTTTCTCCAAGGTCGATTCCACACCTGAATAGCGCATTTGCCGTTTCTGGAACCTTTCGCTCAGCTTATATATCTAGCCCAGTGCCACTAGATGAATGAGGACGCTTTTGCTGCCCCTCATTTGAGCCTCGCGCTAAGAGTTATCGGCCAGTTCGGGCAGCTTCAGTTTTTGGGATCAAACGGTTTCGTGTGTGGTGCATGGTCCCACTTTGACGAGATCCCTCTGGTTCACTTTTTCGGCGATACCACACCGAACGGTCGCACTCTGCCACGAGCCGCATACCCCTGCGCCCTGTATCTCCTGGAAAGTACTTCCACCCTGACATACTATGGCTGTGATAGGAAAGCTCTCGCAGTTGAGCCGGATGAATTACTCGGCAGCGCGCTTACGATTCTGGATCCCGTTCTCGACTTTTCGAACACGGAATCATCAACTACGATTGTGCAACCAGGAGGGCATATGAGGGGTGTCGTTCTGGCCGGTGGAACGGGTAGTAGATTGAATCCGCTGACCAAAGTTACAAATAAGCACCTTCTTCCCGTTTACGACAAGCCCATGGTGTATTACCCGATCCAGACCCTCGTCAATGCGGGAATCCGAGAGATTCTTTTAGTGACTGGCGGGAAAAATGCCGGAGATTTTCTGCGACTTCTTGGCAATGGGCGTGATTTTGGTCTGAAGCATTTGAACTATACCTACCAGGAAGGAGAGGGCGGTATCGCAGAAGCTCTCAATTTGGCGGAGGATTTTGCCGACGGCGATCCGATCTGTGTCATCCTCGGCGATAACGTTATCGAGATGAACATTTGCAGAGCTGTCGAGGCCTTTCGGCAGCAAGAACGTGGAGCAAAAATTCTCTTGAAGCAGGTATCTGATGCCGAGCGATTTGGTGTAGCGGAGATTCAGGGGAACTATGTTGTCGGCATCGAGGAAAAACCCAAAGTTCCTAAGTCCAACTATGCTGTAATTGGAGTCTATCTGTACGACAAAACGGTCTTTGATAAAATCAAGCGTTTGAAGCCCTCCGGTCGCGGAGAGCTCGAAATCACGGACGTCAATAACTATTATGTTCAGGAAGGAACTTTGACTTTCGAGGAGCTCGATGGCTGGTGGACAGACGCGGGAACTTTTGAATCCCTCTTTCGGGCCAATATGTTGGTAGCCAAGACCGGTGCCAATAAGCTCAGTGACCAACCTGACGTAACCCTTGCCGAGCGGAAGCCGAATTCATGAAAATCCTGGTGACCGGCGGCGCGGGATTCATCGGTTCCAATTTCATCCGTCTCCTTCTCGCATCGGGGAAAGGTTATGCGGTCGTCAATTACGACAAGTTGACGTATGCCGGTAACCTAGCGAATCTCGAAGCGGTTGCGAAGGATCCCAACTACACCTTTATGAGGGGTGACATCTGCAATGCCACGGCTCTGGAAGTTGCAATACGTGGCTGCGATGCGGCCGTACATTTTGCCGCCGAGTCCCATGTCGACCGCAGCATCTATGAGCCATCCCCGGTCATTCAGACAAATATAAATGGAACCTTTATACTCTTGGAGGTCTTGCGCAAGCTTTCCGTCCCCCGCTTCGTGCACGTTTCGACCGACGAGGTCTACGGCGATATTCCGCCGGATGTGTTTGCTGACGAAAAGTTCCCGCTGCGACCGAGCAGTCCGTATTCGGCTTCGAAGGCTGCGGCAGACCTTCTGGTCTGTTCCTACGTACGGACTTACGGCGTTCCCGCTCTCATCACACGCTCTTCGAATAACTACGGTCCTTATCAGTTCCCCGAGAAATTTGTGCCACTGATGATCACCAATGCGCTCCAGGATAAGGTCGTGCCCATCTATGGGGATGGTCGACAACAGCGCGATTGGTTGCACGTGGAGGATAACTGCCGAGGTATTCTGGCGGTACTCGAGAAAGGGAAAATTGGGGAGATTTACAATATTGGTGGACCCAATATCGAAGAAAATCTTTCCATGGTGAGAGATCTGTTCCGATTGATGAAGAAACCGGAATCTTTGCTTTCTTATGTTCAGGACCGTCCGGGACATGATCGCCGTTATGCGCTCACCTATAAGAAAATCGAGACGGAGCTGGGTTGGAGGCCAACAATATCGTTGAGCGACGGCCTGCGCCAAACGATTGACTGGTACGAGCACAATAAGAAGTGGCTCGACGATATCCGCGCTGGAGAGTATCGCTTGTATTACGAAAAATACTATGAGAATCGCGATCGTTCACTTGATGCGATTGCCCGGTCGGGATCTCAACCCCCGCTATAGGTCTGAAGGGATAGAGTGGAATTAGCCTGCAAAAAGAACCTGCGCGGAGCTGCTCAGGCAGGCGCACAGATTTTCTGGCTCGGAAATGGCGGATTATGGAGCCAATAGAGACCTCACTTCCTGGCGTCGTTGAACTACGGCCAACCGTCTTTAGCGATAGGCGCAGCTTTTTCCTGGAAACTTACCACCAGGCAAAACTTGCCGCTCTTGGTATTCGAGATCATTTTGTTCAGGACGACCATTCGTCTTCTGCACGTGGGACGCTGCGGGGGCTTCACTACCAGTTGCGGCATCCCCAGGCAAAGATCTGCCGGGTGGTGCAAGGAGCAGCTCTAGACATCGTGGCTGACATTAGAGTCGGCTCTCCTTCCTTCGGAGAATGGATCACTGTGCGACTTTGCGCGGAGGAACAAAATCAGATCGTCGTTCTCAAAGGGCTTGCGCACGGTTTCCTAGCCCTGACGGACAATGTCCAGTTTCTCCACAAATGCAGTGATTTTTATGATCCCAAGGATGAACGTGGGATTCTCTGGAGCGACGCTGATCTCAACATCTCCTGGGGAATTGCGGACGTCCTTGTTTCCGAGAAAGATGCAAAGAACCCCAGACTGGCAGATGTTCCCCAGGAATTCCTGCCGCGGTATGCAGAAGAATGAAACGCGTCATTCTGCTTACGGGGAAGACGGGCCAGGTCGGTTCAGAACTATTGCGTTTATTGCCGAGACTTGGCGAAGTGGTTGCCCCGGGCCGGCATGAATTGGATCTGCTCGATGCAAACAGTATCCGGCGAGCCGTGCGTGAAATCCGCCCGGAGCTCATCGTCAATGCGGCAGCGTACACTGCCGTCGACGCTGCAGAGAGTCAAGAAGCCGATGCCTACGGAATCAATGCCAATGCCCCCGCTGTGTTCGCCGAAGAAGCAAAGAAGATTGGTGCGAAGATCGTGCATTATTCAACCGACTACGTATTCGACGGACTGAAAAGAACACCTTATGAGGAGACGGATAGAACTGCCCCGATCAGCGTGTACGGAAAAACAAAACTCGCCGGTGAGCAGGCCATTGTCCTGTCGGGGGTCCCCCACCTCATATTTCGGACGGCTTGGGTTTACGCCAGCCAAGGGAGGAACTTTCTACTGACGGTATTAAGACTCGCTACCGAGAAGAAAGAGTTGAGAATCGTCCGAGATCAGCTTGGGGCACCGACCTGGAGCCGGGAGATCGCGGTCGCGACGGTGAATATCCTGGGTCAAATCACAAATCGAAGCAGTACCGCTAGCGGAATTTACCACCTCACGGCGGGGGGCGAGACGACATGGTACGACTTTGCCTGCGCGATTCTTGAAGAAGCCGCCTGTATCTCGCCCGAGGTCCCTTGGTTCGCCGAGGCTACCAGGCGACGACCGATAATCGCCAACGGAATTCTTCCAATTACCACAGCTGAATATTCAACGCCAGCCTCACGCCCGGCCCGCTCGGTTCTTTCCAATTCCCGTCTTAACCAGATATTCGGCTATCATTTGCCCGACTGGCGCACGCAGCTCGCCGAATTGTTTCGCAGTTAGAGGGCTTCATTTCGGCCACTCTCCTGTTGCGACCAAGACCTGCCCGAAAGGGTCAGTCGATTACCAATCTGTAATCTGCACAATTCCTGTCCTAAGGTACAGGTTTTCTTCCCTCGTCTTCGTACTCATTATTGCGGTCGCGTATCCGACTTCACCGCAGCCGGAATCATCAGAAACTAAACGAGTTATAAAGAACAGCTGGGATGGAACCGAGGTTGTTGAGTGTCAGCCTCATCCGAATCGGTGCTTACTACGAAGTTACTCACAAAGGAATTCCCCGAAGGTGTCAGGATATGTGTATCGGCAAATGGTCATCGGCCATTGCATGCTGTTGTCGGGTGGCTTTGCAGAAGCGCCGGCCCACTATAGAGGGCTACAGGCTTTGGAGATCCCACGGTAACAGAGGGAGGAACTGCCAGGACTGGATCCTCTCTAACGGCAGTGGGCCCCCTTCTAGCCGAAGTTCGTCACCAACACTGAGATTTTGACATTGTGTTCTCTCGTTTCTTTTGGAAGTACTGTGTTTTCAGCTTGCGTCGATTGAAAACGCGATGTGGTGCAGACCAACCTACTTGAACTGCAGCGTTTCTCCTGACACCATCACCCCAGGATGTTTCTGCGCCAACACCATCGGAGCAAAGACGGTAAGGAACACGGGTATTGGTCTCTGGTGGAGACCGTCCGCACACCCGATGGTCCGCGACAACGGACCATTTGCTATTTGGGGGAGCTGAACGATTCGGCTCAGGCGCGCTGGCAGAAGACCATCGAGGCTTTCAACGAGCAGGGAGAGAGTACGCAGTTGAAGTTGTTTCCGAACGATGCGGAGCTTCCCGATGACCCGAGTGTCGCCCGTGTTCTGGTGAAGAAGGTTCGCGTCGAACGCACGCGCCGATTTGGTGACTGTTATCTTGGGTTGGAGTTGTGGAAGCGTTTGGGGTTGGAGGAGTTTTTTGCCCGACATCTGGACCAGGAGATTGCCGATGTTCCGTGGTCCCGCGTGGCCGCAGTGTTGGCGATCAACCGATTGTGTGCTCCAGGTAGCGAACTGGCCATCGAACGACACTGGTATCCGTCCACAGCGTTGGACGATCTGTTGCACATCGAAGCAGGCAAGATCAACGACACGCGGCTGTATCGCTGCCTGGATCGTCTCCTGCCACTGAAGAGCAAGATCGAACAGCATCTGAAGCAACGCTTCGGCGAGTTATTCCAGGTCGAGTTTGATGTGCTGCTCTATGACTTGACCAGCACGTATGTGGAAGGAGCCGCGGAAGAGAACCCCATGATGCGGCGGGGCTATTCGCGGGATCACCGTCCCGACTGTGAGCAACTGGTTTTGGCGTTGATCGTCAACCAGGATGGTTTTCCGTTCAGCTACGAACTGTTTGATGGGAACCGCGCCGATGTTTCCACCGTCGAAACGATTCTGCGCACGGTGGAGCGTAAACATGGAAAAGCACGCCGCGTATGGATCTTCGACCGCGGGGTGGTGAGTGAGGAGAACCTGGTGGCCATCCGCAAGCGTGGGGGACAGTATCTGGTGGGCACACCACGCAGCAAACTGAAGCAGTTCGAACAGGAATTGCTCAAGGATGATTTCGAGAAGATCCGTCCGGAAGTGGAGGTCAAGCAGATCACGATTCCCGGCGGCGAAGAGACTTACCTCCTGTGCCGCACGGCGGGACGGAAGGAGAAGGAGAAAGCCATCCGCAGCCGCTTTGTAACCAAGATCGAAAAAGCACTTGCGGGACTTGAGAAACGCATCATGGAAGGCAAGCTGAAGGACCGCGGCAAAATGTTTATGAGCTTGGGCCGCATTCAGGCTTCGCATCCACAAGTGGCGGATCTCTACGAGATGGCCATGAAAGATAGCAAACAAGGGCCTCGTCTGGTCTGGCGGCAGAAACCGGAGCAACAGCAATGGCTGGAAGCGCGAGAGGGAGCCTATCTGCTGCGCACGAATCTGACAGTGAATGGTGCTGCAGATCTCTGGAAGAAGTACATGCAGCTGACGGAAGTGGAAGCTGCCTTTCGTACGCTCAAGAGCGAGTTGGCCATCCGGCCGCTGTTCCATCAACTGGAAAAGCGCGTGAAGGCCCACGTGTTGGTGCCCTTTCTTGGTTATGCGCTGCAGGTAACACTCAAGCATTTACTCAAGCGCAGTGGTTCGGAGTATTCACCGGCGCAAGCCTTGAAGCGACTCTCCGAACTGTATAGCGTCGACATCGTGCTACCGGCGGTCGAAGGACGAGAAATTTGGCTGCGCAGGATTACCAAGCGGGAGGAAGATCAGGAAAGGCTACTCAACCAACTCCGACTGGAGTTGCCGGAACAATTGGAGCCGATTCAGATCCTGAAATGTAGTGCAGACTCGGCCATAGCCTGAACTGATTCTAAGAGACTTAACTGGACTTTACCCCGTTTCGTGACGAACTTAGGCTAGACTGCAGCGACGAGCTTCCTGTCCTCCTCTTCGAGTTGCTTCCATCGCCGAATCTCATCCACGCCCGTCTGGCCATACTAATTCTTCCGCCGGCAAAAGGTCTGGGTGGACATGCCCATCTTCCGGATCACCTCCCCCACCGTTGTTCCCGGGTCCGCCCGCCGCAAGGCAATAACAATCTGTTCCTCGGTGTAGGTGTATCTTCTTCATCCGCCGATTCTTCCTTCAGAGCGCTAATTTTGCCTCGTTTTCTCTGTCTTTGCTGCTTGGATCAGATTCTGGTGAGGACCTCAATTGTTGCGCGGAGAAGAGCCGGGAGCGTCGAGTAAGCACGGCGCGCGGCGAGTAGAGCTGGAGGGTAGATCGGCTGGCGGCCAAGCACTGATGAATTATCAATGAACTAGGTCTGCACGATGAGCTAACTGTACCGAAGTACAGGCAAGACCCCTGGACGAAAAGCAGCCAAGGCACTGGACCTTCGTCGTCTCTTGAGTTCAGTAGCGGAGTTGGCCGCAGGTTTGCAAACTGCAGTTATGAGTTTGCGAGCGAGAGGAACCATGCAATCTGCGCGACGGGTCGTCAGGACACTGGCAGGAGCGGGAAACACCGCGAGGTTTTTACGCGTGCTGGCTGCCGCGTTGCTCGCGGGAATTGGGGCGGGACCCGCGGCGGCAGGGACCCTGAAGTTTAGCCACTCTTCAGTGAACTTCGGAGATGTGGTTGTGGGCAACCACAGCGCGGTCAGTGTAAAGATCACGAACACGGGAAAAGAAAGCGTTGTGTTTTCACAGGAGTTGCTGCACGCAAAGGAATTCAGCGTGCTTGGGTTCTCGCTCCCGAAAACATTAAGCGAAGGAGAAGAGCTGACGTTCATCGTGAAGTTCTCGCCGTCGGAGAAAGGACCGACTGGGGGAACCATCGAATTCAAGAGCAATGCCACGAATCACTTGGTCAATTTGGCATTGGAAGGGAAAGGAGTGGCGGCTTCGAACAGCCCGAACCTGAGCGGGGCGCTCTCGGCAACTCCAGAGGTGGCGAGTTTTGACACAGTGCCGATGGGAACGACGGATACCCAGACGATCGAGCTGAAGAATCTAGGCAAGACGACGGTAACCATTTCGAGCGTGAACGTGAGCGGGGCAGGATTCAAGGCCTCGGGACTAAAGCTGCCCTACACGCTGACTGCGGGGCGAACAGCGGCGTTACAGGTGGAATTCACGCCGGGGCAAGAGGCGGAATCAAGCGGGAAGATCACCATAGACGGAAACGCCGGGCATGTAAGCACTACCATCGAACTGAGCGGAACAGGAATAGCGGATACGAGATCACTTGTTACCCCGGCCTCGCTGAATTTCGGAAACGTGACCGTGGGGATGCCGGCGACGCTGGTCGTGGACGTGAAGAACACTGGCAATTCGAGCGTGATGATTTCCGGTGTGAGCCTCACGGGAACGGGCTTAACTACCACGGGGATAAGCGCGGGATTGACGATCGGCGCGCAGGCGACGGCGAGCTTCATGGTGCAGCTAACACCGAAGACAGTGGGAACCACTTCGGGGAGCATTACGATTACGAGCAATGCGACGGATGCACAGAAAACGATCGCGGTAACTGGCTCGGGCGTGGTAGAGACGAACCACTCGGTGCGATTGACATGGGGAGCGAGCAGTTCTCCGGCGCTGGCGGGGTACTACGTTTATAGGTCGAATGTGTCGGGCGGGTCGTACTCGAAAGTCGTGGCGTCGCCGGTCAGCGGGACGGAGTATACGGACACGAGCGTACAGGCCGGTCTGGAATACTACTATGTGGTGACCTCAGTGAACATGAACGGTGTGGAGAGCAGCCCCTCGAATCAGGCGGCGGTGAAGGTTCCGTAGAGCGGAACCCTACTAATGATATGGGTTGCCAGGTTTTAGGCACGAGCTCGTTGCTCGGTCCCCCCTGCCTCTGTCGTCGCGATGCAGCATAAGAGAAGAAAAATCAGGCTGTTCGATGGAATATGGAGGTTGAAGTCCACGAGGCTATGGAGCAGCAGTCCGGCACAGGCCACTAAGGACCCCGCAATCATCGCGCGAGCGAAGTAACCTCCTGCAGACTGCAGACCCACGCGACCCCGCCAGAAGAATAAGCCAATAAAAGACAGACCACACAATCCTCCCGCAATTCCCGTATCCGCCAGCAATTCAAGATAATCGTTGTGCGCATGGTCCACGGTCAGCCCATTGTAGAAGCTCGCGTAACGGGGATAGGCCGCGACTAGAGTCCCTAATCCTGTCCCCATCCAAGGATGATCGAGAAAGATCTGCCATGTGTCCTTGTAGATCGAAACCCTTAACTCTCGCGAAATTCCGCCATGCCTTAGTTGTTCAAAGTGTTGGATCGCCCTGCTTATCCCCAGCCAAACAATGAAGTTCCCCGCGACCAGCGCAATGGCAACAACAGCCAGCAATTGTTGCCTTGCGATTCGATGTGCGCGGGAAAGAAACGCCAGTAGGGCAAACTCAAGGACAAGACAGATGATCCCTCCCCTGGAGGCAGAAAGAATCAAGGCTCCGATGGGTACGATTGTAAACAGGAGCAGCAAGGTGACCTGTTCCCGCCGCCGTGAGCGGAAAAAGAGGAGAGCGAGTCCCAGCGGTGCAGTCAACTCGACGAATCCAGCGAAATGATCACCATCCACGAACGGTCCGAAGGGCCCTGCTCCTGACGGTAGCGAGACCAACCAATATAGTTTTCCGTTGAAAGTGAAGTGCTGGAGAATCCCAAATAGCGAGACGACAAAACCCAAGCTCAGAAGAAACCAGACGAACTGCCTAACGTGATTCTCAGTCCGGAACGACTGCATCGTTAAGAAGAAAAGCAGGCAGTAGGAAGCCCATTTGAGCAATTCGATCTTCGTCAGGTAGGGATAGACGGAAAGGCCGAAGGCGCACTGCACAATAGCAACCACGCCCAGCCCAAGCAGAGGGAGGTAAAGCCAATTCCAATGAATCTCCAGCTGCCGACGGCGAATCACCATCACGCCCCAGAGTACGAAAAGGGTCGCCGAGCCGATTTCTAGGATTGCCTGCCCCCACGATTCCACGCCGCCGAACGATAGCACGGTGAAGACAATAAGAATGCAAATCCCCAAGCGGATTGCTTTCATCCGTTCCCGTCCTTGCTTGCTTTGGAGATGGGCGTTAAGGCTACATCGTCGACCCAAACGGTCCCGCTCAGCTTGTTATCGAACTTCCAGCTCGGGATGCGTCGGAGAGTGATCTTCAGGAGATGGGTGTCAGGCCCGGTCACAAGATCAGATTGCACCAGAGTCCATGGATTCGTCCCGACGACATCCGGAGTCATGAGTTGAACAGAAGACGAGTGCCGGGGATCGAGAATCTCGAAGCGGATACCACGATCGGTAGAAATCCGCTCCGTTCGCATATACGCCGAGAAATGGTAGTGGGTCCCCGATTCGACGGAGACATATTGAAACAGATTTTGAAAATCCAGGTTCATCGTTCCATCGAACTGGATTCGTAGTGAGCGAGAACCCGAGTGTGCAATGGGGCTCTCGAGATCGATGTGAGCACCGCTTATAGCCGCTTCCCGCCAGTCGAACCCGCCATTCGCAATGCCGTGCTCAAATCCTCCGTTCAAAACGAGCGAGCCATCATCACTCGGATCTCGCTGCCAATTCGTCGCCTTGAGCACTTGCTGCCATGTATGCTCCGCCTCGGCTAGGCGATCCTGCTCAATCAAGGCATCCACGATCGGAATGGCGTCAGTCATCGTAATGGGCAAGCCGAGTTGGCGTTGACGATTCCAAACTACGAGCGCGGGATCCAATAGATTGTGCGAGAGGAAGAAATCCATTGCGCTATGGTAGTACTCGGGCTTGGCGGGCAAGACCTCATCCAGCATAGAAGCGACATTCGGGTCGGATCGCCAACACTCGGAAATTGCACTTGAAGTGAGCGATGGGTCGACGAGCAGGGCTCGCCGAATCTGCGTATAGCCATCCGAGAGTTTCCCCTCGTAAAGTAAGAAACTGCCATAGCGCCAGGCAACTTCGGAAGAAATTGGATAATTCACCTGTGCCTTCTCATATGACTGCCGAGTCTGCACCGGATCGCCTGCTGCCTGATAGGCGTCCGCCAATTCCATCCACAGGCCGGCGGACCATGGGTTCGCTTGAGTGGCCAGCTCTAAACCACGGACCGATTCGTGAACACCAGCCTGGCTCAGTTCCCACTGTCGAGAGAGCCCTGTGCGGCTCCTGTATTCGGCGCTGCCTGGTTCGAGCCTAGAAGCTTTTTGCCATAGTTCCGGGTTTGAAGACGCGTTCCAGTGCGCCGCAAGAAAGGCTCTCCCGCTAAAGAAAGTCAGTACTCCCGAGAAAAGGCAGACGATGGTGAGGAAACAAATCCGAGACCATGTGCGTGTGAGATCAATCCGCATCAATCGAAGCCGAATTCAACTCGAGCCGTTCCTGTACAATCAGCCGGATTTGGTCTCTCCGGACGCTTGTCGAGTGGCCGTTCGAAGGGTACGAATACTCGGGGACGATCTCTTTGATCTTCCGACGAACGGGATCTGGTCCCTCTGCGCTTAAGGAACAATTGAGTTCTTTCAAATGGCGTTGAAGCAGAGGCCAACCGGCAAGCGGACCACGAATTCTCTTTATCTTCTCAAAAGGAGTCGGATGCATTTCTTCGTTTGAATAGTAAAGCTCTTCCTTCAACTTCTCCCCCTCGCGCAAACCCGTAAAACAGATGCCAACTTCGCGCTCCGACCGTCCCGAAAGGCGGATGAGGGTTCGCGCGAGATCGAGGATCCGAACCGGCTCGCCCATATCAAGGACCAGCGTGTCACCGCGTTTTCCAAGTGCAAAGGCCTGCAAGACCAAGGAAACCGCCTCGCGTCCCGTCATGAAATACCTTTTGATCTCCGGATGAGTGATCCTCAGAGGTTCGTTCCTTCGTAGTTGCTCTTGGAAAAGAGGAACCACACTCCCGTTCGATCCCAGGACGTTCCCGAAACGAACCGCAACGCAGCGCATTCCATTGCTGGGGCGGCAAGCGATGATCAATTCACCGATCCTCTTTGAGGCGCCCATAATACTTGTGGGGTTCACGGCTTTGTCCGAGGAGATTAAGACGAAGCTTCCGCAGCCATTGTCCTCCGCAATTTCAAGCAGGCTCAGAAGGGCAAACACATTGTTTGTCATCGCTTCCTGTACATTGCGCTCCATGACCGGAACATGCTTATACGCGGCGGCATGAAACACGACTTCAGGGTTATATTCTGAAAAAATTGCGCCGATTCGTTCATGGTCACCGACGTCGGCGACACAATATACTGCATGGACAGGAGCCTTCATCTTGCAAAGTTCCTGCTCGAGATAAAAGATGCCGGTTTCACTCTGATCCAAACAGAGCAACACGGAAGGCCCATATTCTGAAATTTGTCGGCACAGTTCTGACCCAATGGATCCTGCCGCGCCGGTGACCAGCACCACACGCCCTTCAATTTGTTTCCTGACCGATCGTAGGTCGATCTCCACTGGATCCCGGCCCAGGAGATCCTCCAAATGCACGTCGCGAAACTCGTTGATGTTACCTTGCCCGGAGATAATGTCACGGAGTGCGGGTACAGTCTTAAAGCGCGTGCCGCATTGCTCGCAGATGCGTACGAATCGCTGCATCTGTTTCCCGGTTGCGGAAGGGACCGCAATCAGAATTTCATGCACGGGGTTCGCTGCGAGCAAATCGGGCAGTTGATCAATACTTCCGATTATGGGAACTCCCTGGAGTTTGACTCCCCATTTCGAGTGGTCGTCGTCGACACAGCCCACAGCTTCATAGTCATTCTTCAATCGTTTGATTTCCCGTATAACCATCTGGGCGGCGGACCCTGCACCGATCAGCATTACCTTGCGCCGCGATGTCGCGACCTCAGAAACAGATTCGGTCAAGAGCCGTGAGAACAGACGAACACCAGCCAACAAGCCGATACTCAGCAGTGCTTCCAGAATATAAATTGCTCTCGGGAACGCCGTAACGCCCAGAAGGAACCGCATCACAAATAGAAAGCCTGCCGAACCCCATGCAATGGCCTTCACGATTTCCAGTGCATCGTTCACTCCGGTATAGCGCCACCAGCCGTGGAGAAGACCAAATCTCACAATCGCCGCAAGCCGGATGGCAATCAGAAGCGGTGCTGCCGAAAACAAAAGTGCACGATAGGGTAGTGAAAAGTCGAAGCGCAGAAGCCAAGCACACACCAGGGAAATGAAGATCAGTACTGCCTGGAGAAGAGCAATTAGCCAGGTGCGGTACTGCAGGAAATGAGAGGGCATGGGTTTCAAGGCAATCGAAGCGTCTAAGTCATCCAGAGTGTTGCACTTTGCTGTTCAGACAATCAGTGAGAGGAGCGTGACTTCACTTTATTTTGTAGCTGCGTTCATCACTATCTCAATGGCCTGACAAGTATCCAGCATGTCTTGTTCGGAAAGAGTCGGATGCACGAGGAACATAAGGCTGGTTTCCCCCAGATTCTTCGCAATCGGCAGGCGTCGCCGGGGACGTAATTCTTTTGGAAAAGCCTTCTCAAGATAGATCTCACTGCAAATTCCACTGAAACAGGGAATACCCTCCGCATTGATAGCAGCCAGGATCCGGTCCCGGTCCTGTCCGCCTCTGAGGAGTTCGGGACGAACAAACGCGTAATATTTGTAATAGGAATGACCGATTCCGACTGGGGCCGGAGTTACGCGCAAGCCCGGACAATTCGCAAGTATTTTTGTCAACAAGGCCGCATTTCTTTGTCGAATCGCTATCCAGTGAGGAAGCTTGCGCAGTTGGGCCCTGCCAATCGCTGACTGGATTTCGGTCAAACGCCAATTCGTGCCGAAAGTTTCGTGGACCCAACGAAAGCCACATGATGATTGGTCCTTACTACCGGTTTCGTGACTAGTGCCATGATCTCTGAAACTCTTGGCTCGCTCCCAGACCGAATCGTCGTTGGTCGTCAGCATTCCGCCTTCTCCACCCGTCGTCATGATCTTGTCCTGGCAAAAGGAAAAGGCTGCTGCATCCCCCATCGATCCTACGGGACGACCCTTGTAAGTGGCCGCGTGCGCTTGAGCACAGTCCTCAATAACCTTGATCCCGCGGTCGTGAGCGAGTGAAAGGATCGAATCCATGTCACACGGCCATCCTGCCAGATGCACCGCGATAATCGCTTTTGTCCGGGAAGTCAAAATAGGTCGAATCGTATCAGCTGTGAGGTTCTGACTTGTCGCGTCGACATCCGCAATGACCGGGATCGCTCCCCGCATGACCACGCAGCTAGCCGACGCGATAAAAGTCCGGCTGGGCACGACGACTTCATCACCGGGGCCGATTCCCGATGCGAGAAGCGCAAGCTCGAGCGCAACCGTGCCGTTCGCGACCGCGACTCCGTGCCTGCAGCCAGCAAACGTTGCAAACTCCT
Organism: Candidatus Acidiferrales bacterium; assembly: GCA_963709675.1. Classification (GTDB taxonomy): domain Bacteria; phylum Acidobacteriota; class Terriglobia; order Acidiferrales; family UBA7541; genus Acidiferrum. The sequence goes on along the minus strand of CAVPWW010000003.1, from coordinate 454,404 downwards.
TTTCGAACAGCCGGCCTTCCTCACCGGTCCTGTAGTTGATCTTCCCAGATCGCAGAACGGAAACAGCTGCCTCGATTTCGTCCTGGCTGAACGAAGGCCACGGCGCTAGCGGGAACGTCCGGTTCAGTTGACCTCCTCGGTGTGCCAATTCATGCTGAATTGTGCTGGGCGTCATGCCATTACTCCAGTGAAGCCCCTGCAATTTCAGACAGACTTTCCTGTCCAAACCAACGTTGGATCCGTGCGGGGACGCCAAAGGCAACAACCTGATCCGGGAGATTTTTGACGACAACTGCACCTGCTCCAACGATCGTGTGCGATCCAATGTGGGCACACTGGAGTACGACTGCTCCAAGGCCCAAGTGGGAGAAGGCGCCTAAGCGCGATGCGCCGCCCATGGCAGCCTTTGGTGCCACATGAGCATAGTCACCGATCTCCACGTCGTGTTCAACCACAGCGCCGGTATTCACGATAACCCCAGCCCCGACGTTTGCATCGGGATTGACAATTGCACCCGCCATGACCACTGTCCCCTCACCAAGCCGGGCCGCCGAAGACACCGTTGCGGCGGGGTGAACGAGGGTGAGAATCTCGATGTGCCATTTAGCGCAATTCTCGGCCAGCAATTGCCGTGACTGGTTTGCTCCGACACCAAGAGCTATGGCAATCGGAAAATGCGAAGATTCTTGTTGCAGCCACTGCCGGTCACCGTGAACCGGAAATCCAATGACCTTCGTGCCCCATAACTCTTCTCTGTCGTCCACGAAGCCAGCGAATTCGCTCTCGCCCTTGGTAATCAGAATGTCCGCGACAACTTTTCCGTGTCCTCCGACGCCATAAACAAAAATTCGTCTCCCCTTCACGGTTTATCGCCCTCGCTTCTCAGAAATTCTGGCATGGTAGCGTGACCGGCATGCGAAATGCCTGTGCGCATCGCCATCTTCCAGGGAGTCTGCAAAAAGATCCACGCATCCAGCGCCGGGCTCCAATGCTCCACGTACCACACATCCAGCGCGAACCGCTCCGGCCACGTCACCGCGTTTCTTCCATTCACTTGGGCCCATCCCGTGATTCCAGGCTTTACCTCGTGCCGACGCATCTCTGCGAGACTATACCGCTCCATGTATTGCATCAGCAGCGGCCGCGGACCCACCAGACTCATGTCCCCGCGCAACACGTTCCACAGTTGCGGAAGCTCATCGACGCTGAAGAGGCGCAGTAGGCGGCCCACCCTCGTTAGGCGCTCCTTATCTGGCACCAGTTGACCTTGAGCGTCGCGGTCGTCTGTCATCGTGCGGAACTTGTACACTATAAATGGCCTTCCATATCGGCCTGCGCGCTGCTGTCGAAATAAGATGGGACATCCCATCGTAAGGAAAAGCAGGGTTCCGATTGCGAATAGGACTGGAGAAAAAGCCATCAAAAGGGCAAATGACACGATTAAATCGACAATCCTTTTCGCTTTCAAAGGCAATCCGTGCTGCTTGCTACGGTATGACATGTCTTTTGCTAGTCCCATGCCGTCACGGGTTCCGAAACTCGGTTGGTTGCTTTAAGAAATTCCCCTGATTTGAACTGCTCTGGCTCCGACGCCCTCTGGCCCAGCAGGTAACGATAAATTTCCTCGACCTCCAATGCAGTTCGATTGACATCAAACATGGTCTGTACAAGCATCTGCCCGGCATATGCTTGGTTGCGCATCTCAGCGTAGTGATTCCGCACAAATAAAATGGCCTCGCAAAGTGCGCTAGGATCATTGACCGGCACGGTGACGCCTGTCGATCCATCCATCACCACCTCTACCAATCCCCCAATCCGGGAAGCGATCGTCGGTATTCCGCACAACAAAGGTTCGACAACCCCTCCGCAGTTCTCTGACATCGGGACGTGTGCTACGCAATCGAAATCCCAGATCGCGAACGCCACTTGCTCCTGATTGAACGCGCCTGGCATTAGGACCGCATTGCCCGACCGCTTTCGTGCGTATTCCCTGATCCTTTCAAAGTACGTAGAATCTGTGCCCCAAGGGCCGCCAATCAATACACCGCGAATGGAACGGTCTTTTTCGGCCGCGAGCGAGATACCATCGATTAGGTCTTCGTGGCACTTCAGTCCGACTCTTTGCATGAAATACCACTTAGGTGCGTATACGTAACTGATGTTCCCTACCAGAAACTCCGAATCGGCCAGCCCGAGATGCTTACGGAGCTGTCCCTTTCGCTGCCCCCTGAAGCGCTCGTTTTCAGTACCTGCATAACTCAGAAAGACCCGTTCACTGCTGACTCCTGCTCGCAAATAGTGTGATAAGGTCGCACGGCTCGTTGCGATCCAATAATCCTCCGCCGTCGCCGTCGAAAGTTCCAACATTCGAAATGGGAACATTTCCATGTGAAACGGCCCCGGCACCTGAAACACGCGCGGCACATGATAGCGCCCCCGCAAAGCTAACCGTGCCATAATCGCCGCTTTCACGTGGTGGCAATGGATCAAATCCGGTTGTATAAGGTCCACGAGTCGCCGCAGTAGGTCAAGGCTGCTAATCGTTGCGACCGGTAGCAGCGGTGACAGTGTGTAATCTGTGCGATGGACTTGTGCGCCGTTTGCTATCCACTCACTTGTTACGGGTCCTTCGAGATCTGGGAGTGCGACATGTACCTCGATTCCTCTCCGGGTCAGAACCCGGGCTTGAGCACTTGCCCATCGAGCTCCCTGCGAACTCTTACACAGGTGAAGAACCTTCATAAATGTCCACCGGGGACAGGTCGAGAATGTCCAACCGCAGTTGTCAAGCGACCCCCCTCCATTGTGTCAAGCCTTTGCCGGCAGTGAGGGTTTCGCCGCTTCTTCTTGGGTTAAAAGCATTCCTTAATCGGTAGCGAGATGTAGAAATCCAGATAACTGTCCATGGAATCACGAGATACTGCACAATGAAGTAAAGAACGTTGTCCGAATCTTGAATGACCATGCAAACGCTCGCGATCACCATACCAGGCAATAGCATCCTCCGTGCGTCTGTAGCCCAAAGCTGACGGGACAGAATCGAAAGTTTGCCCAAGACAAAGCCCATGAGTGCGAAAGAAATCGGCACCCCCAAATAGCCGAAGTTCAGCATGGCTTCACCCAACTGTCCATACATTCGAGAAGACCGATACACGCCAATGCCATAAGAACCCGGACCATTTTCAAGTTCTGTCGTCCACTTTAGTTTTGTCGCAGGACGTTCGGGCCAAATTATTCTTGGAACAAGCAGGCTCAGAGTACCGAGGTAGGTCCGTCCCTTTGCTAGATCGACATTTTGTCCACTATCGAGTTCCTGCACAATAAAGGCCTGAACATCCGAGCGGCTAAAATCGGCGATGAGGACGTTCTCTATTGATCGCCCTGATTGACTGAGCAAAGACTCTCTTCCTTCCAGGCTAACGGCGGCACTAACGCCCGCATAACCGAAATCCTTAAAAAAGATGTAGTAATAGCTAAATGCCACGGCAACGATACCCAAGAAAATCACCACCCTCTTCGACAATGGCCGGAAAACCTGATGAACAATTCCCGCGGCAAAAAAGCAGTTAACGACAATATTGCTGCGACTCCCGCGCAGCCCACCGAAAACTACCTGCAACATCAAGAACACGAACCCACAAACGATTAACAACGACCATGATTTTCGCTTGATTGGTCCTCGCCTCAACCGTGTCAGTTGCAAACAGCCGAGGATGAGCACCGTCATTAGAGGTGCTGATTCTGCGATTACCAATAACGCTCCCTTGTTGTTCCATGCCTCGCGATCGTAGAGATATCTGTCCACGTACCCGCTGATACCACCGAAATCCGAATACACATAGACCTGCATGGCGACGGACGCAAGAATTACAAGGAGCCCAAAAACAACTAGCCGGCTCCGATCGATTACCCAAATTCTCTGGAACTTCTTCGCGCCTGCCGAGCTGTTCACTACGCGCGAAAAGATGTAAATGAAAATCGTAATGCCCACCAGATTGATGCACGCCAGCCTACCGAGCCAAGGGCGGAAGTCTCCTGGCTGAATCGGCAAAGCTATAATCCTATAGTCCCAATAGACCTGAAGCATTGGGGCCAAGTACGTATTGTGATATCCGAGGATGGATATGAGGAGCAAAGGATCGGTAAATAGTTGCTTCTGTCTCACTGAACTCATCAGAGACGATAGGCAGACCGCGCCACAGACCGTACTCGGAAGAATAAACCAATGCAAAAACCTGTGATCCAACGCTATGAAGACACAGGTGACTGCAACGTTTAGCAGAGCTGAATTCAGGATGTATCTGGGAATGTGGAAACCTAGAGGCCAGCTGGACTTCTTGCAAGACGCTCCAACGCGTGTATTGGCGATCCCCACTGTGGCTAACTCACTCACAATTCCCTCATCCATTTTCCCGTGACCTTCGTAGCCTGCTGGCGCTGACTGTCGTGGGAACGAGAGCTACTCCACGCGCTTTGCTGGTGAAACAAGGAAAGCACCAGACCTGAGAGTGCATACGCGACGCCGTAAGAAGCAGCCAAGCCCCGGGCTCCCCATTTCGGGATGAGCACCCAAGCGACTCCCACAAGAAGAACAGCGAGCAGCAAATCAAACGCGAATCTGCGCCACATCTGGTGCGAGGCAATCAGCGGTTGTCCAAGGATGGCGTTTAGCACTTCCGCGCACGCCGAAAATGCCAGCACGATCAGAACGACTCTCCCGCCGCCAAAGGAACTGCCGTACATCGCCATGATTGGCCCGGCAAAGGCCGCGGTCAAAACCGCTAGCACCAAGGCAAGCCCTGTATTGACCCGCAAGTTGGCCTTGAACACTTTTTGAAAAGCTTCTCCATCGCCTTCGCCGTGCAGATTCGAAAGGACCGGAACGGTCATCGCGAACACGTAGTTGGGTAGAAACACAATCAGCACGCGCCACTTGTCCGCAGCCGCGTACAATCCCAGTTCGGCGTAGCCTTGCGGTTGGCGCGCCAGCAGTGCATTGCACACCCAAATCGCCGCCACCACCAGAATCGAAGCCAGGACCGCGGGCAGGCTAAAGCGGTACAACATTCCGAGCTCCCGATGACTACCTGCAAACCGGTAAGAAATGTTGGCCTTTGCGCATTCGCGCCGTAACGCGTGATGGTTCAGCGCCCACTGGATGGCCAACGCGGCAACCGAGCCCAGGATCGCTCCCCGCAAACCGCCTCGCCAAACGCCGTAAACGATGAGGGGAAATGAAGCGAGTCCCGCGTAGATGTTCACCTTGGCGATGGTTTGAAATGCTTCGAAACCCGCAAGCGCTCCCGTTTGCGCGCCATTGATCGCGCCAAAAAACACCAGTCCGGCTCCAATCGCCAGCGGGACGCCCAATTCCGGTGCTGCCAGCACATGCCGCGCAAGATGCGGCGCCAGAAAAACGACCAGCAGCGCGATAACGCTCCCGGAAACAAACGCGACCGACGCGGATAGCGCCAGGATCCGCCCCGTCCGGATCGGATCTTGCCGGCGGTGTGCCGACACGTACTTTGTGGCAGTGATTCCCAAGCCCAGCCCCGCGAAAACGCCGAACATCCCTGCGGTACTTTGAATCATTCCCAGCGCGCCAAATCCCTCTTTGCCAAGGAACCATGCGCAAACCACCGATGCCGCCAATAAGAAGCCACGCGAGATCACGGCTCCAGCAACCGACCAAAAGGCTCCAACAGCAAAACGCGCGCGCAGCGAACCAGCTGGAGCAAGTCCTTCATACTTTTCGAGAATCCAGGTCTGGAGCACTGCGCTCATGCGTGTGACGTTGTGTAAGGATCAAAATCTGAAGTATCGAGTTCTACTGCGACAGAGCGCATGAGCAGATCGAGCGAAATCACAAAGCGAGTGTGTTTCTTTTGGCGGACGACGATGCCAGTCAGACCGGCCAAGGGGCCGCTGAGCACGCGGACCCGCTGGCCCCGCTGCAAATAGCGGTGCGGCTGCATGGGATATCGTCCGGCAAGGCAGGCGCGAATGGTCTCGATGTCTTCGTCTGGCACGGGAGCCGGATGACCGTCGAACCCAACTAGCCTTGCGACGCCCGAGATTTCGAGGAGTTTCAGCCGGTCGCGTAGATTCAGCCGCACGAAAACGTAGCCAGGGAAGAGAGGCAACGCAAGCCGTACGCGACGGTCTTTCCAGCGGCGCACGCTCTCATAAAGCGGAAGAAAACATTGTAGTGACTGCCGCTCCGCCTGCTGGGCGACGCGCTTCTCATGGTTCGCAGAGGTATAGGCTGCGAACCAGCGCACCTCGCGACCCTCGAAGTGCGATTGCGGAACCATCGGCAGAGTAGGTTCGGTCTGCGCGAGTGTCGAGAAGTGAGTAGCAGTTTGAATCATCTTTATGTAGCTTCGCCCCGTCACTTACAGGGCAATATGTGACCTAACCCTCTGAAAGATTTGAAGTTACATCCAAATGCGCGTTCTATCTCGCCGCTTCTCTTGTCCTGCGTCGGCTAATTCAGTTCTTCTCAAGCTGAATTTTCTTTTCACCGTACGAACCGTAGCCGTAATAACTCTGGTAGTAGCCATCGTGGCGCACATCGACGTCGTTTAAGACCACACCAATCAAATGAGCACCAACGTTGCGGACATGCAACTGCGCCCGCTGCACCAGTTCCTGCGGTGTGTAACCACCCCTGACGACAAGGAGAGCGCCATCGACCAGGGTGGCCAGGATTCGCCCGTCCGTCACATTTAGGAGCGGCGGCGCGTCAATGAGAACAAACTGATATTCCCGCATTGCCTCGAACATGAGCGTCATCATACGATCGGAGGAAAGCAACTCACTTGGGTTCGGAGGGACAGGGCCGCAGGCCAGACAGTCGAGATTGACGATTCCCGTTGGTCGGACCAGATGTTTCCAGCTTTCGTTTCCGGTCAAATAAGTGACCAATCCCCCGGTATTGTCATCAATGCCAAAGAGCTTATGAATGCAGGGACGGCGCATGTCGCCGTCAATCAGCAGCACGCGCTTCCCCAGTTGAGCCAAAGAGATGGACAGATTACTGGCGACGGTCGTCTTACCCTCACCCGGCTCGGCACTGACAAACGTCAACGCACGCGGCGGATGTCCGGCAGCCGAGAGCAATACAGAAGTACGTAATCCGCGAAACGCTTCGGAGAGAGCGGAATGCTGCATCTCGTTTCCATCGATGCGGATCCAGGGTTTCCCCGGATGTTTCTCAACGGGAGCGAACTTCCCGTTTCCGTTACCGTGAGAAGACTTGTTCTCGATGAGCCCGTAGACGCCCGCTTTGCCATGGATCAGGGATTCGCGGGAAGGGATCAAAGCAAGTGTCGGGACGCGAAGGACACGCTCAATGTCATCGGAGTTCTTTAGTGTGTTATCCAGGTGTTCTTGCAGGAAGGCCATGCCGATTCCGCCTCCCAAACCGAGTAACAAGGCCAAACCCAAATTCAGCACAGGTCGAGGCCGAACGGGTCTTGTCGGGGGAACTGCCGCATCGACAACCCGGATATTGCTCGCATTCATACCCGCCGAAACGCCCGCCTCTTTCAAGCGTTGGAGCAAGCCTTCGTAGAGTTGTTTGTTGGTGTCTACCTCGCGCTTGAGAATGTTGTACTGAACGGTTCTCCCCGCAACGGTATTTGCCTGATTTTGTTGCTGTTCGAAGGCTTCGCGAACCAAACTCTCGCGGCGCGTAGCAGCCAAATAGTCATCGACGATTCCCTGTGCGGCGCGCTTCCGCTCTTCGGCGAGTCTTCTCTCGTTTTCGTCGATCTGGCTCTGAATCTCCTTCATTTTTGGATAATCACGGTTAAACGTCGGACTTAGCGCCGCCTTCTGCCGTTCAAGTTCCGCCAAACGAGCGGTCAGCTCCTGCATCAATTTGTTGTCGACGACACCTGGAAGCGCGCTGTAGTCGCCCGACTCCGTCAATCGGTAAACGGATTCCTTCGCATAGCGCTCCGCCTGCGCCTTGGTCAACTCGTCCTGGAGCTGGCGAAGCCTCTCGTTGACAATATTTTCGGTGTCTCCCTTTTGCGTCTCCAGGAAAAGCAGACCGTTTTTCTGCGCATAATCTTGTAGATCGTCCTCCGATTTTTCAAGTTTGGCCTTGAAGCTTTGTAACTGCTGCGACAGCCACTCGGATGCCTTTTGCGCCGCCTGCCACCGGCTTTCCAGGTTTGCCTGGATGTAGTTTTCGGCGAGGGCGTTCACCGCTTGCGCTGCGACTTTCGGATCCTCGGATTCAAAGCTGATCTGGACCAGGCGACTTCGCCGCACAGGATCGATGCTCAGACGATCCTTGAACTCCCGCAATACGGTTTGTTCCGCATCGGGGTCCACGGGCGAATCCGGGGTGAGCGCAGCCGCTTGGGCCTTGGCTTGAAACCAGCCGTTTTTCGGCGGATTAAACTCGCTATCCCGCTCGAGGTGCAGCTGGTCGATGACGCGCCGTGCCAGGGTTTCGCTCTGCAGCACCTTATACTGAGTCTCTAAATAGTTGTCCGAGACGTTTTCCAGCTGGAACAGTTCCTGGACGGTCGGAATATTTGCATTCTCCTTCTGAATTTCGAGAAGTGCATCCGCCCGGTAAATGGGCTTCTGCTTCCACGTTATGATCGACACAATCGTGAAAGCGACCAGGAGAATAGAGAGTATGGTCCAACGACGCTTCTGGATGGTCCGCCAATGCGCGCGAAGGTCCGGCCCTTCCACGGCTTCTTCGGTCTGATACGGTTCGAGCAGCTCGGGACGCACGCGCTCCAACTTCGATTGCATCGGATCGAACAGCTGAATTTTGGTTTCGTCCGCCACGTCACCACCTATAGATTGCTGCACCGCCAAGAGCCCCGACGATGCCAGCCGTACTTTGCTCAATAACATGCAACGTTTCTTTGCCGGCACTGTTCGGTATAAATAGAACGTCGTCCGGTTTCAGAAACGGAGCGGGTGCCTTCCCCGCCAAGATCTTGTCAAGATTGATGGGGATTTCCTTCGGCAACTCGCTTGATCCGCCAGCCAGAAAGATCCGCGCTTCTTTCCCCTTTGCGTTGGGTGTCACTCCCTCGGCGAGGGCAATCGCTTGCAAGACGGAGATGTTTTCATTCGTTTTCAGCAAGAATCCACCCGGCTTATGCACCTGGCCAACGACGTAAACGATCCCGGCGCGTGCGACCTTGACCTGATCGCCTGGATAGATGAGCACGTTCGACCGAGAATTGTTTGAGTCGAGCAGGTCCTTCAGGTTGATGGCAATGCTTTCTGTTCCGTAGGTCCCTTCAGCTGCTAGGCCTGAGGGGCCGGGTTCCGGCACCGCAACGTCGGAAGGGGCAGGGGTCCCTGGAGCGGGTTTGACAGTGAACAGAGACGCGAGGGCAGGATTGGCGGAGCTGTCAGGGTGGCGCATGACAATGACCGTATCGCCAGCGTCATCGGCCAGTCCTTGAGCCATGGAAAGGACTTCAACAAGCGTTTTGGCGTAGCGAATCTGATAGACTCCGGGCTTTTCCACTGCTCCAAAGACTGAAACAGGATGACTTCTCATTTCTTGCACAAAAACACTTACTTGCGGATCCTTCATATAGGTGTGTCGAAGGCGATCTTCAAGGTCCGCTTGCAGCTCTCGAGTGCTTAAACCGGCGGCTGGTATGGAACCGAGCAAAGCGAGAGATATGGCTCCGTCGTCAGAAACGCGAATAGTGCGATTCAAATCGGGAGCTTCGAGGACGGAGATTTCCAGTAGGTCTTCTGGGCCAATTTGATAATCGCCGAGGGGGGGAGTCGCATCAGGAGATTTCGTCTCCTTTGCCAGTTGAGCGATTCTCTGGTTGTAGTCCTCGGTGGTTTCTCCATGGAATGACGGTCGAGCCGTAGGTGAAAGTACAGGGAGCGACGCTGCGCCCTGTTGCGCTGCTACAGGTATAGACAACCCAAGCGTCGCGAGAAGGAAAAGTACAGTCATCTGGCCGAGGCATTTTTGCGTAGTATCTCGAATGGTATCCCCCGAACTCACCGCACTCTCTCTTCACGAACAAATAAATCCTTTCATATTCGGCCAATGCGATTCCCGATTAGGGCACCTGCACGACCAACGGCTGACTACTGGGTGGACGAGGGACTGTTCGAAGAAGATCCCCTGGTCGCCAAATATGCGCCAATCCCACCTGCAGCACCCGCTCCGATTACGACCCAAAGCAAGAGGTGGTTGTTGCCGCCCGCCTTTACTCCTCCTCCTCCTCCCAGCTGAACGTACAATGTGGACTCGTTCCCAGCTCGCACCAAAACATTTGGTAAGTCATAACTTTGGTATCCTGTCTGGGCGACGTGCAGGGTGTAGTTCCCCGGGGTTACATTGCTGAAAGAGAATTTACCTTCCTGATCACTGGTGGCGGTGAAAGTCTTCCCGGCAGCGTTTGTCAAGGTTACGGTGGCACCTGAGATTACGAATAGCTGGGTATTGACCACTGTCCCCGCGATAGATCCCATGCCGGACTGACCTGTCGATTCTGCTTGCGCGCTTGCCAAGGTGTTGGCACCGTCCGAAACCGAGCCCGACTTCTCCGGTTGCAACAATACAGAGTGGCTGCCCTGGACAAGTTCTAAGGAACCTTCTTGCACTCGCACCTGGGCTTCCTGGTTACTGACGAAATTGAGTTGGGCCCGAGCCGGAGTGTCGGGACGGCTTCGTAGAGCCAAGCCGTCGTGATTTTCGAAAGTCACTTGAATGCGGCCTCGGGTCTCGAAACCGAGTGTTCCTCGCTCCAAGGCAACCGCTATGTTTCCGGCATCCTTGGTTAGTTTGGCGCTGGTATTAGGACCGAGCCACAGTCGCTCCTGAGGGGTCGAAGTTAAGAGTAATGCCGAATCACCGTGGGTACTGAGGGAGTCACCGCTAGACACGATGCTGCCGTTGATCAGCGGCTGACCGTTTCTATCGGCCGTGCCGCTTAGCTTGGCCACAGCGATCGATTGTGGGGCATTACTCGGTCGTCCATGAGAGAGGAGCGGTAGAACGACAGCTGTCGCAGCGACCATGGTCTCCGCTAAGGCAAGCGAGTTGTCCCATTCGATCTGGCCGCTGCTGCTTCTGCCCGCGATTCCCTCTGGCTCCGAGGCGGCAAAACCGGGCTGGGAGATCATAAGCAGCGAGCAAATCAGCGCCGACAAACCCCTGCCGCTCATTGCTCGTGTTTCTCTCATTGCTTTCTCCTTAAAATCCATCCAAGTCCTGGAACAGTTCACCCACAGCAGCTTCCCCATGGCTTCAGCATGTCGAGAAATGGAGCGCCCGAAGAATGGCTTCTCGAGACGCAGTCGTGTAGGTGCGCCGAATGTCCCCTTCTTCGGACATCCAGTAGATCTCAACGACGTCCGTTCCTTCTCCAATGGCCACGATCCTGATATGGGGTCTCCTTGCGAGTATCTGTGCGCAAATCGACATCTCAGCACCAGACTCATCGAGGGGGACAATCAAGCAGTCTGGATTGGTACGCTCGGTCGCGGGGACGATCGCGTTTTCCTCACTCACATCACCAACGACTTCTATGTCCCGCTCCTCCCGAATCGTGTCATAGAGCATGTCGCGCCAGATCCTGGTCGAGTTCGCAATCAAAACGCGAATCTTTTCTTGTTCCAACGTATTGGTCTCAGGATGTGCATCCTTGCCAAAGCCAGGTGCGCACACAAGACCTATCGAGGTCCAATTTTGGTCCGGTACTTTTTCGTTGGTTTGAAACGGCTCTTGGTATTGGACCTCGCTAGTAGCGTACTGGTTCTCGGTACTGAACCTCGCCAGGAGAAACGGCGCGGAGTCCTCCGGGCCAAGAACAGACGAATGCTCGATGGAGATTGGCTGAAATCAGAAGGGAAAAGAGAGGCGCGAGGTCAGTTTGCGCCCCGGGCTGCTGGGCGACGGTGGGGATTCCACAAGCTGGGCGAGCATGGCACGATTCTTCGCCTGCGTTTTTTGCAGGATGCTGTGCACGTGGTTCTTTACTGTCTGCAGGGAGAGATTCAAGCGTCCAGCGATTTCCTTGTTCGCTAGCCCTTGTGCAACCAAGGAGGTGAGTTGATGCTCGCGAGGAGTAAGATCGTGAATGGACTGCGGCCGAGTCGCGCACCGTTGTGGACCGTCGGCAAGGAGGTTAAACAGGGCCCGCTCCAAATGCGGCGGACATACGACAGCGTTTCGCTCGAGTCGGTGCACCGCTGCTAGGATCTGTTTTGCTGACGCATCTCTCAGCAGATAGCCCTCGGCACCTGCCTGGACCGCCCTGAGAAATATCTCCTGGTCGTCTTCCATACCGATCATGAGAATCTTCGTCTGCGGCGCAGCGTCATGAATGGCACGCGTGGTTTGAAAGGCCCGGTCATCCCATTCCGGGCGCAAGACCACGATTTCCGGATTAAGGCGAGTGCCCTGTACGCCGATCAGGGGTGAGAAATCAGCCGCACCCATAACGCGGAATCCCTTGTCGCTGCGAAAAAGGCGAATCAGAGATTCTCGAAAAAACCGATTAGCGGTAATGACAAATATTGTCTCCATCGTTGGGAACTCACACAGAAACAATCCCGGATGAAATAGGACCGAAGGCCACCATCTCGAGGACGTAAATGAGGATGCCATCCTAATTGTCATCCTGCCTGGATGTCAACTTCGAAAGCTTCGAATGTCAAAGCTCTTTAGAAATGTCCCCTTTCTTACCTCATTAGAAATGTCCCTTTTTTTTTGTTTTGTACCTCTTTGTGCTTTTTTTGTCCGTTTCCCTGAAAAATTTCTCTCTAGCAAGCCCTAGGAACGATGATCCTGTTCTCGGTCTTCGAAAGCGTCGAAAGCGTCGATAAAGCGTCGAATGTCGAAAGCTGTCCTGTCGCCGCAAAAGGAGAATGTCGAAAACTGATGCAAAGCCCCTGGCGCAACTTCAAACAGAAAGGAGTCTGTCCGCTCATGTGAACATGCACGACGGTTCAGCTTTGCCGACACACTTGAGCAATGAAAAAAAGGCAGACGACGGGCTCACCTCGGCATTGCATCTCTTCTTCAGAAAGAACTAAAGCGTACAACCTTTGAAGGAAGAACGCCCCACGGTGCTCGTTCACGTCTTGTCGTAATTGTCTCTGTACCAGTCCCAAGTTCGCAGTAGTCCCTCCTCAAAGGCAACTTGGGGTTCGTAACCCAGAACCCTACGGCTGAGCGAGATGTCTGCTTGTGAATCGCGAATGTCTCCAGCACGGGGCGGATCGTATTTCGGTCGTATCGCTTGCCCGGTAATTTTGCTGAGCAATTTTAAGACCTGGTTGAGAGTGATACGAGCCCCTGTGCCACCGTTGAAGACCAGCCCAGAAGCCTCCTTCGCTTCGCAGGCTCGCAGGGTTATGTCCACCACATTTGCAATGTAGATGAAATCCCGCGATTGCTCCCCATCTCCGAAGATGACCGGACTCTCGCCACGCAAAACAGCCAGCATAAAACGCGACAGCACACCGGAATATTGAGACGTGGGATCTTGCCTCGGCCCGAAGACGTTGAAGTAACGCACGGAAGCGTTCTCAAGTCCGTACACCCGCCCGAAGAGTTGCCCATAGAGTTCCCCGACGTACTTCGTGATTCCGTACGGAGAGATAGGATCAGGAGCCATGCTTTCGACCTTGGGTTGAACCGGGTTTTCGCCATACGCCGCAGAGGAAGCAGCAAAAACAAATCGCTTAACCTTTTCATCGCGAGCCGCAACTAGAACGTTAAGCGTTCCATCGATATTCACCACGTTCGATTCGATCGGATCCTTGACTGACTTCGGCACCGAAATTTGCGCCGCAAGATGGATGACGTAATCTACGCCTTTGCACGCCTTTTGCACTGCGGTCAAATCTGTAATGCTACCTCTCCTAAAATCAATTTGGGCTCGGACTGAGGCAAGATTGACCTCCTTGCCGGAAGATAGATCATCAAGCACGATGACCTTGTGACTGCGACGAACCAGCTCTTCGACAATATGTGATCCGATAAAGCCCGCGCCACCCGTTACAAGGAATCGCATGCAGCCTTTCCTTCCTTTTTCTCGTCTATTCCCGCGAATGCTCGTCCTCTCCACCCCTGAGGATTATCGGGGGCGCAAGACAAGCTACTATTGAATCTCAGATTCAGCGATCGTTCGATTGAATTTGACCAAGATTGTACTGAATACGTGTGTAAAGTGTTAGCTGCTTTTGTTGCTTCCTTGCTCTAGGGTCTGTTCCCACCAACCGTAGCAAACATCAGCTTGTGATATTTGCACTGCCCTCGAGAGAACACGTTTGCTTCCAAATTTCGATGAATTTTCCCAGCGCTTGCTGTAGCTCTTCAGCCCTCGTATATCGCGAAACTGCGCAGTGATCAAGTAGAGACAGGTTTATGCTTTAGCAGTTAAAAGACGAGGCCCCGGGCTTTGTGGGGTGGAGGGTGAAGCTGAGACAATCGCCAATTGGACGTCTTGAGAGTCTTGAGTGCTTGTTTACTTTGTCATCCGGTCGATCGCGAGCGCCACATTATGCTTGATTCTGCAGCCTGCGATCGTACATATAGAGGACAAACTCCACTCTGTTCGAGACCCCAAGCTTTTCGTAGATTTTGAAGAGATAATTGCTGACCGTATGCTCGCTCAATCCGAGCTGCTTAGCGACTTCCCGATTTGTCAGGCCATCCGCCACCTGTGTGGCGACTTGCTCCTCCCGCTTGGTGAGCAGACAAGTGCCTCGCAGATTCGTTACTCGCATGGGTTTGACTTCGACAAGAGCCTGAAGGATCACTTCCATTTGTTCGGAGTCGGCCCAGATTTGTCCACCGTGGACGGCCTGAATACACTTGCTCAATGTTTCGATCGGCTCCATCCGAGAGAAGATTCCCTTTGCGCCACTCCGAAACGCCGCGAGAGTAAGTTCACGGCGGATCTTTCTGACCAGCACAACGGATCGAATGTTGGGGTGACCCCTGTGCAGGAGTTCAACCGCCTCGACGCCTTTATGAAGCCCGTCCTGTAAGTCCTCACTGATGAGTGCCACATCCACTCGGTGGAGGCCGCAAAGCGCAACAACTTGATTGACGGTCCCCGCGCAGTAGATTTCTCCTAGGCCGAGTCGCGAGCGTTTGAGTCCATCCTTGAGTAACTGACAACCCATGGGAGTCTCTTCTGCGATTAACACGCGTATAGATTCGACGCGTGGCGACGACACGTTTTGGAGTGCATGGCTGGGCGCGAATGCATTCATATAAGAGTAATTTGTTAACTCAATGCGGGGACAAATCGTTAGTTTGACGTTATCCGGCCCACATTCACGAGTCAAGGACCAATTTATGCTGGAACCTCAAAAAAAACTAATGAGAGTAGTGCAGGTAATGGCACTCCCAGTGGTTTGTAAAGGATTGCATCTACAGAGCAGTGAGTTCCTCGTCACTACTCCGTTATAAGTTTCTATTTTTTGCTAGCCTGACCTTCTTCCTCGGTTTGCTCCCCAACAAAACCCAGTCGCACCAGCGAAATTTTGGAACTTGATTAAATACAAATGGGTCTTCTATCTGAATGTTTTTTATGGTCATAAATGATTTCTCGAACAGTGTTGTGGGCATGCAAATCGCATGGAAAGGAAAATCGATTCTCATTATTGTACAAGCCTGTTCATCCTATATACGACGTCCTCCTCTCTGTGGGCAAAGAATCATGCGCTCGTCTCACAGATCCCTTTGGTTTCGTTGAGTTTAGCTGGCGCACGTTGCGAGGGGATCAGGTGGTACGGTTCATGCTGGGCTATTCATCAAACTTGCAAAGTATTAGGTCAGTTAGAACAGACAGAAGACGGAGAATGAACAGAAATCGGGTGTAACGTGCGGTTTGCCTGCGCCGTGGCTCGTCAAGTCTTCCTCATTCGTTCCCTGGCGGCCTGTGTCACTGCTCGTAGGCTGCTTAGTGATTTGAGAAGTGCCTCTCTTCGGAGAGATGAATGGATCAGCGGGAAGATCAGCCCATGGACTTAAATGCAGCGATCCTCCACATGCACAAATTCCCTCGAGCCTGTCAGCAGTCGGGAGCGGGCAGGACGTGTGAATGGCCATCTCAGGACGTTGGTTTGTCCAGCGGGGGAGGAAGTACTGGGAGGGAAGTATTAGGGAAGGGGGGCGTATTTTCAGTACGGATCCGCTATTCGTTTACTGGAGGGGCACCCGTAGGATGGGGGCATAAGGTAAACGCGGTTCGTGTTCGTAGTCTCGAGCACAGCGTGGCTGTTCAGGAGCTCGGGAGGACAGGAATCCGGCGTTTCCTGAGAGAAGCGGTTTAGAAGAGCTTGCCAGAGTGGATAGGCCTCTGTAAGTCACAGTAGCGGAGCTTTGCACAGGTGATGAGAGACGACATGACCAACTGCGATTATGGGATGACGCCCGGGTGGTACGCCCTCTACACGCGCCATCAGCACGAGAAGGCTGTGGCAAACACTCTATTGGCGAAGGGATTTCAAGTATTTCTACCGCAGTACGCCGTTGAGCATCAATGGAAAGATCGAAGGAAGCAGCTAACGCTACCGTTGTTTCCCTGCTACGTCTTTGTGCACACTTCTTTGAGTCAGCGAGTCGAGGTCTTGAGAACCCCGGGAGTGTATCAGATTGTCGGATTCAGCGGAATGCCATCGGCGATACCGGTGGAAGAGATCGCTGCGGTGCGGCGAGTCATTGACAGCTCCCTGAAAGTGGAACCCCATCCCTATTTGCAGTGCGGAGACCGCGTGCGAGTCAAGTCTGGACCGCTTACGGGTTCGGAAGGGATCTTGGTGCGGCAGAAGAATCTGTGCCGCCTGGTTCTTTCGATCGAAATTCTAAACAGGTCCGTTGCAGTCGAAATGGAAATGAGCAAAGTCGAAAGGCTGGTGCCCAATGCAGTCCTACCTCTCTGTGGGACGGCGGATGGCTTCAGCTCAGCCAATCACGGTTAAACGCTTTTCTGCTCCCGATTCGAATCATATCTGAAAGCGAGAGTCATGCTTCTGTGCGCCCGGAGCCACTCTCCTCTTCCCGACAAGGAATGCACGAGTCATCGAGAATCGCGGAACTTGAGTTTCTGCCGCGGATGAAAGTGGTAGACACCAACGAGTTTGTCCTGGCGCGAGGTCGAGGTGGGGACTTCGGCCACGCACTAGGACTTGCATCAATCTTCTTTGTGTGTGAGGTATTGTGAAACCGAACCGACTGTTGTCTATACTCTACGGGCTTCTAGTCATCCCACTGTCGTTCTTCACGCACGGCTGTGCGAATGCTGTGCATCCTGGATCTGGCAATTCTCAACCTGCGGTTCTGCGAGCTATCGTCATTTCGACCACGCAAGGCTCCACCACTCCCGCAGCACCATCTCTGGCGAATGGCACCTCCGTCCAGTTGTACGCGACGGGTGTCTACTCCGATGACAGTACGAGAGACCTGACCACTGTGGCTTCCTGGCTGTCAACCTCTGACACGAAGGTCAGCAATGGCAGTGGGAGTCATGGTCTAGTAACCGGCGCTGCCCAGGGAACTGCCACGGTCACAGCGACCTTTGGAACGGTCAGTGGAACGACAACGGTCACGGTCACCGCAGCACTCTTGAAGTCCATTGCCATCAGTGCGGCGAATGGTTCGATCGCCAAGGGCACCAGCGGGCAGTTCACAGCCACAGGAACGTACAGTGACGCGAGCACGGCGAATATCACCAGCCAGGTAACCTGGAATTCAGCTTCACCGACAGTGGTTACGATCAGCGCCAGCGGTCTAGCCCTGGGCGCAGGCATGGGCTCGTCGAACATCACCGCCGCGATGAGTGGCGTGACGTCGAACAGCTATTCGTTGACAGTGACGGCAGCAGTTCTGCAATCGATCGCCATCAGTGCGGCGAATGGTTCGATCGCCAAGGGCACCAGTGGGCAGTTCACGGCCACAGGAACGTACAGTGACGCGAGCACGGCGAATATCACCAGCCAGGTAATCTGGAATTCAGCTTCACCGACAGTGGCTACGATCAGCGCCAGCGGTCTGGCCCTGGGCGCAGGCATGGGCTCGTCGAACATTACCGCCGCGATGAGTGGCGTGACGTCGAACAGCTATTCGTTGACAGTGACGGCAGCGGTTCTGCAATCGATCGCTATCAGTGCGGCGAATGGTTCGATCGCCAAGGGCACCAGCGGGCAGTTCACAGCCACAGGAACGTACAGTGACGCGAGCACGGCGAATATCACCAGCCAGGTAACCTGGAATTCGGCTTCACCGACAGTGGCTACGATCAGCGCCAGCGGTCTGGCCCTGGGCGCAGGCACGGGCTCGTCGAACATCACCGCCGCGATGAGTGGTGTGACGTCGAACAGCTATTCGTTGACAGTGACGGCAGCGGTTCTGCAATCGATCGCCATCAGTGCGGCGAATGGTTCGATCGCCAAGGGCACCAGCGGGCAGTTCACGGCCACAGGAACGTACAGTGACGCGAGCACGGCGAATATCACCAGCCAGGTAACCTGGAATTCAGCTTCACCGACAGTGGCTACGATCAGCGCCAGCGGTCTGGCCCTGGGCGCAGGCACGGGCTCGTCGAACATCACCGCCGCGATGAGTGGCGTGACGTCGAACAGCTATTCGTTGACGGTGACGGCAGCAGTTCTGCAATCGATCGCCATCAGTGCGGCGAATGGTTCGATCGCCAAGGGCACCAGCGGGCAGTTCACGGCCACAGGAACGTACAGTGACGCGAGCACGGCGAACATCACCAGCCAGGTAATCTGGAATTCAGCTTCACCGACAGTGGCTACGATCAGCGCCAGCGGTCTGGCCCTGGGCGCAGGCATGGGCTCGTCGAACATCACCGCCGCGATGAGTGGCGTGACGTCGAACAGCTATTCGTTGACAGTGACGGCAGCGGTTCTGCAATCGATCGCCATATCGGAGACAGCGACCAGCATTCCGGTTGCTGAAACCTCGCAGTTCGCGGCCACAGGAACGTACAGTGACGCGAGCACGGCGAACATCACCAGCCAGGTAACCTGGAATTCAGCTTCACCGACAGTGGCTACGATCAGCGCCAGCGGTCTGGCCCTGGGCGCAGGCATGGGCTCGTCGAACATTACCGCGACTTTGGATGGCATCGTCTCCCCAGTGGTTGTGCTCACGGTTAATGCTCCGACGCTGCAGACCATCGTCATCACCGGGACGCAGGGTTCGACAACTCCTGCGACGCCGTCCGTGGCGAACGGTACTTCGGTGCAGTTGTACGCAACCGGGGTCTACAACAACAACAGCACGCAGGATTTGACCACCCAGGTTTCCTGGTCCTCGACAGCAGACGCGACGGTCAGCAACAGCAGTGGCAGTCAGGGCTTGGTTACTGGCGCCGCGGTAGGAAGCGCCACGGTGACGGCAACTCTGGGAACAGTGAGCGGGAACGCCCCGGTAAGCATAACGCCGGCAGTGCTGGCCTCCATCGCCATTACCCCGACGACAGTGACGAGCTGGCCGGTCGGAACCACGCAACAGTTCACGGCTACGGGCACCTTCACGGACGGCAGCACGCAAAACATCACGACGACGGTGACCTGGAGTGTGAGTAGTACTGCGGCCACGATCATTGCCAGCGGCACAACGGGCGGGTTGGCAACCGGGGTTAATCAAGGCACGTTAGTGGTTTCGGCAGCCGCAGCAGGAGTTCCGACGGCCTCGACGCAGACTCTGACCATCGGGCCAGCTGCACTCGTTTCCGTTTCGATCAGTCCCGCTAATGCTTCCATCGCACTCGGTACGAACGAAACCTTCACGGCCACCGGTAGCTACACGGATGGTACGACACAAAATCTGACGAGCGCAGTGACCTGGTCTGCTGCGCCGGATCCATCCGGAGCCGCAACGTTCCCGGCAAGTTCCTCGATAGCGACAGCGACAGCCGAAGGGGTTGTAACCATCACGGCTACGCCCGCTTCGGGCCCTGCAGGCACAACCACCTTGACCATCACCGCACCGATACTTACGTCCATCGCGGTGACCCCCGCGAGTGCCCAGATCTATCAGGGTGCGAGCCAGCAGTTCACCGCAACGGGAACCTTCTCGGACGGCTCGACACAGAACCTGACCTCGACGGTGACCTGGGGTACCAGCAACGGAGCCGTGGCCACCATCAGCACATCGGGTGCGACGGCAGGTTTGGCCTCCGGAGTAGGAGGCGGTGGACCGATCGGGATCTCCGCAACCTACGGTTCGATCGTCAGCACCACAACCGGCGGCAATGGCGCCTTGACCGTTGTGGGTATTACTTCGGTCGTCGTGACCCCTGCCAGTCCAACGGCGTACCTCGGTGATGCGACTCCGTCGAACCCCTATGGATCGACGAACAACACCTTGCAGTTCACGGCGACAGTGAACTACGCCGACAGCACCAGCGCAGTAGTGACGACAGCCGCGAACTGGAGTTCCAACACAATAGCTGTGGCCACCATCAGCAACACCACGGGAACTCAGGGCCAAGCGACGGTGCTTACGGCGGGCAGCAGCACCATCACAGCCACGTACGCTACTGTTGGCGGCAGCACCGTTCTCACGGTCTCACCAGCACTGCTCGAATCGATTGCGGTTACGCCGGCCAGTGTTTCGCTGGGGCTGTTAGGCACGCAGCAATTCGCGGCCACGGGGACATACAGCGACGGGAGTATGCAGGACGTCAGCAGCAGTGTGACGTGGACATCGGCGACTCCGACGGTCGTCAGCATTACCGCCACAGGACTGGCGCAGGTGCTTGCCTACAACGCGGGGATTTCCATCACTGCCAGCGAGACGAACGCAGCGGGTACGCTGATTACCTCACCGGCAGCGACGGTGCTCGCGCCGCCGCCGACACTTCTGTCGATCACGGTTGGACCGCCGACGATCTCGCTGGCGGCGGGATACACGCAACAGTACACGGCAACGGGAACGTATTCGGACGGGAGTACGCAAAACCTGACGAGCACGGCCACGTGGGCGTCGAGCACACCGGCGTATGCGACAATCACCGCCGGGGGTTTAGCCTCGAGTTTGGCGATTGGCACGACAACGATTTCGGCGACCTCCGGGACAGTGGTTGGTTCCACAACCCTGACGGTCACGGCTCCTATCCTTCTCTCCATCGCGGTTACGCCAACCGGAGTGTCTCTTGGCCTTAACGGCGTACAGCAATTCACGGCCACAGGCAATTACAGCGATGGCAGCACACAGAACCTCACCAACACCGCAACGTGGGCCACGCAAAATGCCCAGGTGGTCACTGTGAGCGCGACAGGCCTGGCCACTGTGGTTGCCGCTACGAACGTTGCTGTCGCGATCACGGCCAGCTCGGGGACAATTGCGCCTTATGGGACAACCAACACCGCGTGGGTCAGTGCGCTTTCGACTCTGCCCATAACTTGCCCGTCACCGACGATCGACATGAGGATATTGGTCGTGAATAACGCGGAGGCAAACGCCGGGGCCGGCTACGCGGACTTCCCAGCGATCCAGCAGATCCTCAACTATGTGGGCACGCCGTACGACGTCGTGGATATAGCGGGTGCGGCGCCGACGCTGTCCGATGGCGGCTGTCACGCATACTACCAAGGCGTGATCTTTGCCTATGGCGGTGATTACTACAGCATTAGCGCCTGGCAGTCGACGTTGATCTCCTACGAGCAGACCTTCGGGGTGCGTCAATTGAACTGGTATGGTTCCGCGGACCCGAACTTCGGGCTGAGTTTTACCGGAACACAGATACCGTCTACCGAGAGCTACACAACCAACTTCACGACGGCAGCTGTTCCTGTCTTCTTCTATGCGAACACAGCAACGCCGTTAACCATCACAAACGCGGCCATCGAACTGGCGACTGCAGATCCAGCTGCTGGCGGCACTTTGACCCCGCTCTTGCAGGACGCGAGTGGCAACATCGTCTCTGCGATCTACACTCTGAACGGCCAACAGTTCCTTACCCAGACCTTCGACAGCAACCCGTATTTGACGCACGATCTGGTGGTGGCCTACGGTCTGCTCAATTGGGTCACCAACGGCGTCTTCCTGGGTGATTACCACGTGTACGCCACGCAGTCGATCGACGACTTTTTCATCGATGATTCGGAATGGATACC
Source organism: Candidatus Acidiferrales bacterium (assembly GCA_963709675.1). Lineage (GTDB taxonomy): Bacteria > Acidobacteriota > Terriglobia > Acidiferrales > UBA7541 > Acidiferrum. The sequence continues at coordinate 432,279 of CAVPWW010000003.1, read as the reverse complement.
CAGCACGGCGTGCCTGGCCGACCCGCAAACGTTCGACCGCACGGCACCGGATGCATCGAATCTGCCGGTTTTCCGTGTGAATTCAGCGGATATGGCGCAACTGGTAGCCTGGCAGAAGAGCAAGCAAGCCGATCCATTGCTCTCGCAATTCGAGCTGACCATAGCCATGAACGGTGTGGGCACGTCAGGGAATGGCGACTGGACGGGCCTCACGGCTCCGATTATTGCTACTTCGGCAACCGGTGGGGTAGCGACCTTTACGGCTCAGAGCTTCTCGGGATTGGTGGGACAGTCAGTCACCGTGACCAACACCACCAACGGCGGCGGCGTGCTCAATGGAACCTGGACGATAACCGCGGTAACGTCGAGCGCCGCAACCACTCCCGGCACGACGAGCTTCACCGCGAGCATTCCCGCTGCCGGAACTCTTGTTCAGAAGACCGAGAATGGGGTAAACGACAATACGGCCACTGCGACTGCGAGCGTCGCCGACGACCTGGTCGCAAATCTGCAAAGCTACCAGCAGTACTTCCACTGGATCAGCCACACATACAACCATCCGACAACTCTGACCGGTCTCTGTCAGAGCGCTCCGACTGGTACCGGCTGCGGCGATGTTAACAATACTCCACCAACCGACTACATCGACCTGGAGATCCTGACCAACCTTTACGTGGCCTCGAGTCCCGGCGGAAAGAACCTGGATACAGATACCGTGGTCGGACCCTATGATGACGGGGCCCTCACGCCACTCACCTTCACGGACTTCAATCCGGCCAATATCGTCACGCCGGGCGTCACCGGGCTGAACGATCCGAATGTGCCAGGGTATATGTACGACGATGGCATACGGTACGCGGTGAGCGATACGTCGGTGGCGACAACGACCAACCCACCAAACAATAACGGACCCAATCCATCCCCCAACGTTGGCATCGTGAACAGTTTTGCAACTGGAATTTACGAGGTCCCACGGCATCCGAACGACATCTTTTACAACGTGGCCAACTGGGCCGACAATCAGGCCGAGTTCCAGTGCGTTTATTCGTATTATGTGGCGCCTGGAGCTCCGGCCGGAACGACGCCAGCTCCCGATCCGCCGTTCAACACGTACAATGCTGCGCAAGTGCTGGACTTCACCAGTTCCGCGTTTCTGACCAACATGCTGATGGGTGACATGGATCCGGAGATGTTCCACCAGCCGGACTTGCATTTCTCCGACAACTACCCGTACCTGAGTGTGGCCCCAGTTCCTGCCAGCGTTTCCGCGTTCATCGGCAGCGGCGGTCCGCACGTTTCTTCGCTGATTTCGGACACCTACGACTTGACCTTCAGCAAGTATGAAGCGGTGTATAAGCTGCCGGTACTGACTCCCACGATGGATCAGTTGGGAGTGCTGATGCAGAACCGTAATTCGTTCAACCTGTCGGGTGTCACCGCGAGCATCGTGGGTGCCGGCACAGCGAGCGCGATCATCACCCTCACGATGCCGTCCACCGCAACCGTTCCAACAGCGGTCATTCCGATTACCGGTTTGACCAGCACGGGTTCGGAAATCTACGGCGGACAGAACATTTCGCACATCAACATGACCCCGGGGCAAACCATTACCTTACCGCTGCCATAATGTCTCGAATGAACAACGGAGAACCAAGGACGAGTATGGCCGCAGCCGATAGAGAAGGAGGAGGGGCGTGAGCGAGATCTTTGAGGCACTGACGATTGCGCATGACCGGGCGGTCGAGAAGCTGGTCGAGCGAGAGGTCGAGAGGGAAGAGCCGCTCGAGGTGCTTCCGAAGCGCGTTGTTTTCTCCCATCGAAAGCTCAGGAACGGTCTGATTCTGGCCTTTTTTGCGGTAGGGCTGGCGCTGCTGGCAACCAATTACGCGTTCAACGCGAATGGGGTGCTGGTCAAGGGCCAGCCGATCTACGGAGTGGCCTTTGAAGGCACGGTGCATCCGGCAAGCGAATTTGGGATTACCGCGGATCTGGGCGGCACGGTGTCGGGCATTTCGGTCAAGGTAGGGGACACGGTGCAAAAGGGACAAGCGTTGTTGCGCATGGATGGCCGGGAAGCAGAGTTGGCGCTGCAACAGGCAGGTATGGAGCTGCAGGTGGCGGAGTCGAACCTGGACCAGTTTCGCGCACAGCTGGCGGAAGCAAACGCTCGTGTGGTGGTTTCACAGCGGGAAGAGCAGCAGATACCCACGCGGCAATGGCGCGATTCTCCGGAAAGGGCTACGGCCGCTTACGATCTTGCGTTGAACAACTACAACCGGGCCAAGGCGCTGTACGATGCCGGGGTCACGCCGAAACAGGAGGTTGATAGCAAAGCGACGGAACTGCGCATCGCCCGGGATGATCTGGACAATGCCAAGAAGCTGGCCGGGGCGTCCTCCAAGCTGGAGCGCGATCAGACCATCCAGGCGAACCTGCAAGCGATGGTCACGCGCGAGGAATTGCAGGAGCAATTGCGCCAGGCGCAATTGAAGTACCAACGAGCCAAGGAGCAGGCCGAGGAGAAAGTCGTGCGAGCGACGCAAGCCGGGGTCGTGTCGGAAATTCCGGTGCGTCTGGGCGACCACGTTTCGAGCGGCACGGTGTTGGCGCGATTGGCGGAACTCGATCATATGATTGCGGAAGTTCCAGTGGCTGCGCGGATGATTGCGGAGCTGAAAGTCGGCGAGCCCGCGCAAGTGGGGCTGCCGTCCTCGCCGCCGCGGCAGGTGCAGGGGAAGATCCGGGTGATCAACCCGCTGCCCTCCCCGAACATGACCCACGTCGTCGAAGTCGAATTCGATAATCCGACGCTTATGCTTTTGGCAGGGCAGGGGGCGGAGGTTCGTTTCGCGAAGCCATGAGCAGGCAAAGACCGCTAACGGTGCTGCTGACGACGGAAGGGACCTATCCGTTCTACACCGGGGGTGTGAGCAAGTGGTGCGATCTGCTGACGCACGGTTTACCGGAGATTGAATTTCATGTGCAGGCGGTGGTAACGAACCCGTATCCGGAGTCGAAGTACGAACTCGCGCCGAACGTGCGGGGAGTGACCAAGGTGCCGCAATGGGGTTTAGTGCAGCCTGCGGAATTTTCGCATCACCAGGCGACTTCCGTGGTGCTTGGCAACATGTGGGACACGACGCAGGAAGTGATCGCGGCCCGTTTCAAACCGATTTTTGAGCGATTTCTTGGCCTGTTGTTTTCGTCTCATTGCGACAAAGAAGAACTGGGGCAGGTGTTACTGCAATTGCAGAACTATTTTCAGCGGCACGACTACACCAGGACGATGAACTCGGTTGAGGCGTGGGATGTGCTGCAGCACGCGGTGCATGCCTCCTGGGAATGCCGTCCAGAGGCTGCGGAGAACCCGACCTTGGCGGAAGTGAAACAAGCCTACCGTTTGCTGTATCACTTGCTGATGGTGCTGCACTTTCCGATTCCGGAAGCGGACATCACCCATTCCTCGGCGGCGGGATTTTGTGGGCTGCCCTGCGTGTTGGCCAAGCTGGTGCATGGTACGCCTTATCTGCTGACCGAGCACGGGGTATATCTGCGAGAGCAGTATTTGAACTTGCGGCGTCAAATGAAGTCCTTTTTTGTACGCTGGTTTTTGTGCCGTTTGGTGGAAAACGTGGTGGAATTGAACTACTACTTTGCCGACCAGATCTCACCGGTTTGCGCCTTTAATGCCCGTTGGGAAGAGCAGCTGGGTGTGGAGCGGGAGCGCATCAAGGTCATCTTTAACGGTGCGGATCCTGAGAAATTTCATCCCTTTGAACGGGAGCCCAAAGGGCGACCGTTGATTACGACCGTTGGGCTGATCTATCCCTTGAAAGGCCAGCTGGATCTGATACACGCGGCGGCCATCCTCAAGCACAAGTTCGAGGATGTGGAGATACGATTTTACGGGGCGCCCAACGATCCGGAGTACTACCACAACTGCAAACGCAGCGTTGCGGAGATGCAGCTCGAAAACAACGTGACCTTCGCAGGATCCACGAAGGAGCCCTGGAAGGCCTACAGCAACGCCGATATCGTGGCCATTCCGAGTATCTCGGAGGGATTTCCATTTGCGGCGCTGGAGGCCATGTTGTGCGGCGCCGCGATCGTGGCAACCGACGTGGGAGGGGTAGCCGAAGCCATCGGAGAGTGTGGGCTGCTGGTGCCAGCGAAGACCCCCCAAGCGATGGCCGAAGCGCTTTCCTTTTTGCTCAATGACACGGCCGCACGGGAACGCTTGGGGCGCAATGCCCGGGCACGGGCCCTGGAGTATTTTACCGAGGAACAATTTCTGAATGGCTACAAGAATACCTACCGCGAGCTGCTGTCCTACAGGCCGCAGAGACAGAGGCTCTTGAGCGCCTAGCTCGCGATCGGAGAGTGAATGTGCCGTTGCTTCGAGCTGTGCTGCTGATCATGACGATTACAACCTCTAGCTTCTTGTTCGCGCCAAGCGCACGCCCTAACAGGGCGGTCCCGGCGCGCTTGGCGATCTATTATGGTTATCCGAGCCTGGTTAATGGTTCGCTTGGGGATGTGGAGAAGGCCGCCGGCGTTTTCGCTGACTATGGCGTAGTGGTGTTGGGCGACGGTTTGGAATTCACAGACAAGCAGCCCGGCCGCTATCCCGAAGGAGATCCTGCGGAACATCGGAAAACCCTCCAGATCGTTGCCGCGGTCCGGAAGCGCAGCCCAGGCACGCGTTTTTATGGCTATGTTTGCCTAGGCGAGATCCCCTGGCCGAAGGGGCAACAAACAGCGCTATCAACAAAGCAACTCGAAGAGCGCATTCAGCTTTGGAAACAAATGGGTGTGTCCGGGATTTTTCTGGACGAGGCAGGATACGACTTCCCGGTGGTCACCCGCGAACGCCAGAACCTGGCGGTCCGCATGATCCATGATCTGGGCCTAAGCGCATTCATGAATGCTTACTTTATCGAACACTTGTTCAGCCTCGAGAATCAACCTCTCTACGCAAACGGTTCGGAAAAGAACCCGGGACGATTGGCGCCGCTCTTAGACCAGCGCGATCTCTTCTTGTTGGAGTCTTTCGAGGTGAAGAATGGAGTCTACGAAAGCACTGCGGCGGCGCAGAAGCGTTTAAACCAGGCGCTCGCGTACCGTCGAAGATATGGAACCCACATTTTCGTGACGACAACGACGACCGAGCAGCAGCCCTTCAGCGCCGAAAAGTTCAATTATGCCTGGTGGACTGCCCGGGTTTACGGCCTGGATGGTTTTAGCTGGGGAGAACCGGACTTTGCGGCCGTGAATAACTCCCTGCCGGTCCGTCGATGCGGAGGGGAGAGCACAACGCTCCCTGCGTTCGAACCGTCCTCGGCGGTGGCTTCCGACAGCATTTATTTCTGGAGAAAGGCCGGCCCATACCTTGTAGTTGTCGATACCGGCGCTCATTCCGTTCGCCGCATTCCCTCCGTTGCTTCTGCCGAATCCAAAAGCGTCCGAGCCTTACTAAGTTCCTCCCCGTCGCAATCTCCTTTGACCTGTGACGGAGCCACGCCATGAAGCTCAATCGCAAAGAGGTCGAGAATTTAATTCGTAGTGGTGAAATCGGCACGCCAAAATTCGTGCACGCGCGTGAAGTGGCGGCTTTACTCGAATCTCTCGGTTATAACGATGGGTCCGCGAAGGAGTTGGGTTACCCGAGCATCTTTCCCTTCGCAGAGGATCTCTTTGCCCGCTTGCAGCAGGATCCCGAACCGGATGACGCGCCAGCCGACATGCGAAAACGGACTTCTGCCTTGGCGGAGTTGAGTTACGCGGTGCGTAAGTTTTCGCTCGGCCTAGCGTACGCCATACCCTGGATGGCATTGCTGACCTTAGAGTATTTAAAACCGAACGCGCTCAACGTTCCGCCCGAACTGGGAGGTGCACTGAGCCTGGCCCTGATTGCCAGTCTCATCACTACAGGCGGATTCATTCAAATGATCTCCCGCAGCGGCAGCTTCTACTACGGGCTCAAAGAACCTTTTTTGGCGCGCCGTACTTGCATGAAACTTCTGAATGTGGGATTGACCAGCAGCCTGCTTCTGGGCTTGCTCGGGATGATTTTGGGAGCGTACTTCCATCTCTTCGCCGCCTACTACCTCTTGCTGGCCGCCATCAACTTCGTCGCCCTAAGCCTGCTTTGGATGTTCTGCGCCGTGCTATCGGTTCAAGGCATCGGCTGGTGCATCCTCCTGGTCTTTTTGCTGAGTGCCACAATCTGCGGTTTCGTAAAAGTCCTGACAGGCGCTGGAAACACGCTGCTCTTGACGCTCTGGCCGGTAACGGCGGTCTTGTGCGCGCTGCTTTCGGTGTTGGCGGGTTTTCATCGTGCCGAAATCAAGTCCGCGGACGCACGGAACAGTGCTCGCCCACGATTCGGTGTTCTTTCCGTCTCCCTGGTGCCGTTCTTTCTCTACGGGACGTTCTATTTCAGCTTTCTGTTTGCCGACCGACTGGCCGCAGGAAGCGCCGTCCCCTGGGTTTCCGGCCTGAGCTTCGGCATCGACCCAGCCTACAAGAGAGGTATGGATCTGGTTCTGCTCGCTTTCCTGATTACTGCGTCACTCGTCGAATATTTAAGTGATTCATACTTAAAATTCTGGCGGCGGCTCGCGGCAGAGTTGCCACACGGCAGCCGAGAGGAACTGGTTGCAAGACTCGGTAGACGGCACTGGAAAACAATCTTGGTGATTTTTGTCATGTTTGTTCTTGTTTCTTTCGGTGCCTGGTTCGCTTTCTCTCGGGTCAACGGCGGGCCTCTTCCTGCCCGGTTATTGCAAACGGCAGCGCTCGGTGGCCTCGGTTATCTGATGCTCAGTATTGCTCTGCTTGAGATCGTAATTCTGTCTAGCGTTAATTCGACTTCATTCGCGATGGTGGCCGCGGCCTTCGGGCTCGCCGTAAATCTAGTCACTGGGTATGGGCTGAGCCATTTCTGGGGAGTGCAGTATGCCGCCGTTGGATTGCTCGCCGGGTCGGCAGTGCTCTTATGGACATGTAACGCAGCCGTCAGACAGATACTGCGCCGGCCCGATTATCACTATTCCATTTCCTGAGTCTTTTTCTCATGCAAACACTGGATATATTTCGAGCTGTCTGGATCCTCTTCATCTTCCTCCTGGTATTTCTCTTTTTTCCAGCGTATCTGTTTCCGGGCCGAGACAGTTCTTCGACAGTGCTTCGAGTGGCAGGCAATTTTGTTCGTGCCCTGCTTATAGCAACGACTGCTGGTTTGCTGCTAACCAGCCTGAAGATTTTCAACACCACGACGGTTGTATCGCTTTTCTTGGGCGCACTCTTGATTGCCTGGGTGCGCAAGCGTGCGGGAAGCTCTCGGAATTGGCTGGCCGGGTTGCAAGAAGCTGCCCTGGGGGTCGTTCGCCTGATTGAGGGCCAGCCCATCTTTCGCCCCACCGGCGCGCCCGTCTCGGCCGACCAACCCAAGGGGAGTTCCTGGCCCAGAGCCTTCCAAGGAAGAGAGATGTTGGCCGCGGCTTTTTCTGTCGTCGTGATCACCACCGGCGTCTTGTATTTTGCATACCCGCTTCGCGAACTCCGTCTTAATCAACCCGAGCAATATGAAGTGCTGCTTCGGGGTCGAGAGTTGATGCTCAATCTCCATGGTCATCAGCGACCACTGATATTTCCGTCCGTGATCGCAACCATTGCATTCCTTAGCAGTGCGGATCCGATGCAGGTGACGCGCTTCCTGAGCCCGTTGCTCGAGCTCAGCATCGTCCTTGCAACTGGCCTGGTCATCCGTAAATGCACGCGCGGGACTGTCGCTGCGATTGCCGCCATCTATTGCTTGGGAGTGGCCGCCTTCCAACCCGTGGGCAATGAGGCAGCCGTGCCAATTTCCACGATGGAAAAACTCGAGAGCGTTTTCCGAACCTCTTTGACAAGGACTCGAGCCAACCCCGAATTTGAAGTTGGTTTGCTATGCCTCCTCCTGGCCCTTGTCTTTCTGGCGCATTGGCAAAAGGATTCGCGAGCGTGGGATTCTCTGGTAGATGCTGGGTGTTGTCTGTTGTTGGTGGGTGTCGTTTCGCAGTTCCTGCTAATCGTCTGCGTGTTGGCGGCGGGGGCTGTCCTGCTGTGGCCGGTGTTGGGCGTGGTGGTTTTTGTCTTGATGTCTTACGGTTTGGCAGCCTACGCGACCCTTTCTAGCAACTTTGGAATCACGGGCGAAGTGCGCCTGATCCTCCCGCTCGCTGCGGTCCTGGCTGTGGGTTGTTTTCTAGGGTTGATCGAAACCAAGATGATAGCTCCTATGGGAAGGGTAGCCGAAGGCCTGCTGTTGCTTGCCTGTGTGGCCATTGCCATTGTGTGGTCCCGTCCTCACCCGCTCGTGAGTCAATACCTTGAGTACGATAAAGCAGCCTGCGAAACCCAGGTCATCGCAGATCGATTTCCCCGCCAGACCTGGGCAGTGGTTGCGCCCACAGAGCAATTGGCAGAAACACTTGGTTTGGGAGGGTATGAGGATTTGGCCGATTTTGTCGAGAAATATCAAGACCAAGCCTCGGATCCTGAGTTTCGTATACCCGATGCGCCGAAAGATCTGTTCGTCTACGTAGAGAAGAGGCCCTTCCAGTATTTCTCTCGCGAACCTCAATTCGTACCGTTGGGCGTGCTGGCGGACTCGACCTACCGCAGTTACCGCTCCCCGGCCGGGCGCGCCAGCCTGGAGTCGGCAGCCCTGCAACTCTGTGAAGGTTATCGAAAATCCCACGACGACGCCGATGTATTTTTTGAAGATGAAAATCTCCGGATCTATCACGTCCATCAGCAACAAGCTCCGAAGACTGGACCAGGCCGGTGAAGCACCCCGCGGTCGCATTTCCTATTTTCTCGTCACTCGCTTTGCAGCTCACTCAAATTCAAAGATAAGGACATTCGGTATTCGAGACTAGAGACCATGTACACTGACTTCTACAAGCTAAACCGCAATCCATTTGAAATCACTCCCGATCCTTATTTTTTGTATTCGACAAAAAAGCACAAGGAGGCACTGGCGGCGCTTTACTATGGCGTTCGCCAGCACAAAGGGTTTGTCGTATTGACCGGCGAAGTCGGTACCGGCAAGACCTTGCTGATCCGTTGTCTATTGCAACTCTGCAGAGGCACGGACATCGCCAGCGCATATGTTTTCAACAGTCGTTTGTCGACGCTGGAGTTTCTGCAGTACGCAGCGACCGATTTCGGGCTTAGCGCGTCGGGCAAACACAAAGGGGAGATACTGCATGATCTCAATCGGTATCTTCTGGCGCGCCACCAGAAGAAATTGACGACGATGATGGTGGTGGACGAGGCCCACCACCTATCGACGGAAGTACTCGAAGAGATCCGACTTCTGACCAATCTGGAGACAGCCGAAGAGAAATTGCTGCAGATCGTGCTGGTGGGGCAGTCGGAACTGAGCGACAAGCTCGATTCCCATGAGTTGCGGCAATTGAAACAAAGAATAACCCTGCGTGCCTACCTTGAGCCGCTCGATTTAGAGAACACGAAAGGATATATCCAGTGCCGGTTGCAGCTGGCGGGGGCCAATTCGGAAGCGAAGAACCTGTTTCCGGATGAAACGGTCGAAAGAATCCATTACTACTCGCGGGGGATTCCGCGTCTGATCAACACCATCAGCGATAACGCAATGATTACCGCATTCGCCAGACAGCTGGCCAGCGTACCGCCCAGTATCATCGATGAGGTAGCCGACGAGCTGCGATTAAACGTGGGTAGAGTAGTACGCAGTGTGTCTGTATTTGAAGCAAAGAAGGGTGCCGTCCAGGCCCTGTCTGTCGGGCAAAGCCTGCTTCAATTGCGCCACCAATACTAAAGCCGTCAGGAGGAGAGCCGCACCGTTCGCAAAGGCTCGGTTGGGGCGGGGATCATCTTGGACTTTACCAACAGTGGAGAATTTTGCGCCACTGGAAAAGGCAAGCTCGAGAAACAACGGGGAGGACTAGAAGGTAACCGGTCTTCAGTGAAGAGTCGAACGCCACAAGAAGTACGAGAGTCGCGCACATCATGGCAGTTCGAGTGGTCGGTGAACAGTCGTGTTCGCAGAACAACACGTAGGGAGTTTCCTCCCACTGCCCAGGATGCTTTCTTCCTCATTTTCTCCCCATCAGAACTCCTTACCGCGACGGGAGTTTCTGCCACTTGAGGAGGCGTGCAACAGTCGCTAAAGTGTCGCGACGCGGTGGAGGAAAAATAGGAGGGTGTGATCCTAATTAGGGCGGGCCAGTTCGTACCACCGCTCGCTGGGTATCCAACGATTTGAAAAGTGTCTAGCTCCCAGGGAGCCAAGAATGGATCGGCAAGAAGATCGATGTGTTTACAGAATTGTAGGAATCGGGCCGCTCTCGAAAACACCTGCCGTTGGCCTGCAGTCGGAAACGGAAAGGGCACACGAACTCACGCCTTCGAACGTATTGTCCTGGCCGATCCGAGTCCGTCGTCGAAAAGTGAACTCCGAGTAAACGTCCTTCTTCCTCGAGGTCGAGGAAATCCCAATCTGGTGATGCAAGCGAGAGCGGCGGTAATCCGAGTCGAAGCCACGAATGTCTCCGGAGTTCGCAGCAGGGTCTGCGGCGGGCAGAAGGAAAAGAGCCTCGAAAATCGTGGAGCGTGGTTGCCGGAGGGTTGGGTGAAATTTCAGGTCTCAGAACGGGTGCGCAGTTTGCCCGGCGGAGAGGGGAGTACTGGGAGGGAAGTATTAGGGAAGGAGGGCGTATTTTCAGTACGGATCCGCTATTCGTTTACTGGAGGGGCACCCGTAGGATGGGGGCATAAGGTGAACGCGGTTCGTGTTCGCAGTCTCGAGCGTGCAGGGGCATCCATTGTGGGGCTTCCCCGTGCGGTGCGAATGGTAAAGGGTTCGAGAGAACAGGAATCCGGAGTTTCCTGAGAGAAGCGGTTTAGAAGAGCTTGCCAGAGTGGATAGGCCCTCTGTTAGTCACAGTAGCGGAGCTTTGCACAGGTGATGAGAGACGACATGACCAACTGCGATTATGGGATGACGCCCGGGTGGTACGCCCTCTACTCGCGCCATCAGCACGAAAAGGCTGTGGCAAACACGCTATTGGCGAAGGGATTTCAAGTATTTCTACCGCAGTACACCGCTGAGCATCAATGGAAAGATCGCAGGAAGCAGGTAACGCTACCGTTGTTTCCCTGCTACGTCTTTGTGCACACTTCTTTGAGTCAGCGAGTCGAGGTCTTGAGAACCCCGGGAGTGTATCAGATTGTCGGATTCAGCGGAATGCCATCGGCGATACCGGTGGAAGAGATCGCTGCGGTGCGGCGAGTCATTGACAGTTCCCTGAAAGTGGAACCCCACCCCTATTTGCAGTGCGGAGACCGAGTGCGAGTCAAGTCTGGACCGCTTACGGGCTCGGAAGGGATCTTGGTGCGGCAGAAGAATCTGTGCCGCCTGGTTCTTTCGATCGAAATTCTAAACAGGTCCGTTGCAGTCGAAATGGAAATGAGCAAAGTCGAAAGGCTGGCAACCGAGGTCAGCCCCACCTACCTACGAGCTAGTTCCGGTGCAGTGGCTTCTTCTGCTGCGTAGCTTCAGGATGCGATTTCAGGATGTCGTGCGAACGTCCCGTTCGCTCGGGGAGCGGACAATGGACCAGCGTAGAAGTGCTGAAGAAACCTAGCGCTACCGAAAACAACATCCAATTCGAGTAACCGGAGAACGAAAAAGTGCGTTCTCGACGGATGAGCTAATCCAAACAACGATTTTGCCCGGATGGGGGACCACAATTCGTACTGCGGCCGAACCGTCGGGCTTTTATCACTCTACCCAGCAAGTGAGGTTTTTATGAAATCGATTCAACGGTCCGCTGTTTTCCTTGGACCTTTCGTCATTGCCATTCTGCTTCTGGCGATGTCAGTGCCGAGCGCACAGGCCCAGACCGCTACGCTCTCGGCCACGTCGCACACCTTTGGTTCCGTTGCAGTCAGCGCGACCAGCAGTACAGCTTCCGTTCGGCTGACGAATAGCGGTACGGCTGCGCTCACGCCTGTCAGTATTGCGGCGAGCACGAACTTCGCCGAGACGGACACTTGCGGAAACTTGGTAGCGGCCGGCAAAAATTGCACCATCTCGATCACTTTCACCCCCACTGCGATCGGCGTGCTGACGGGGGATATCACCATCACGGACAGTGTGGGGACGCAAACGATCACGTTACAAGGGACGGGAACAGCCCCGATCACTGTTTCGCCCACCTCACATGCCTTCGGTTCGGTGGCTCTCGGCCAGACCAGCGCCGCGGAGACGTTGACCGTCACGAACAAAGGGAAGACCACGGCGTCCATCACCATCGATCCGAGTTCGCCAGCATTTCAGGACGCCAACACGTGCGGCTCCTCGCTCAGCGGAGCTTCCTCCTGCACACTAAGTGTCACGTTTGTGCCGGGCACAACAACCGGTCATCAGACCGGAACCATCGCCGTCGAGTACACCCTCGGCAGCGTCTCTGGCACGATATCCGTTGCAGTGCAGGGAACTGGCGTTGCGCCAATCGCAGTGACGCCTTCCTCTCGTGCTTTGGGTTCCGTGGCTCTCGGCCAAACCAGTGCCGCGAAGACCTTCACCGTAACAAACGAAAGCACACTCCCACAAACCCTGACGATCACCCCGAGCGCGGAATTTGGAGAAACGGACACTTGCGGCCCGAGTGTAGCCGCAGGCAAGACGTGCACGATCAGTGCTACATTCACGCCTTCAAGCACAGCAAGTGGTCTGCAGACCGGAACAATTACGGTTGCGGATAGCCTCGGTTCGACAACTGTCGATGTACAAGGAACGGCCATCGCGCCGGTCACGGTCTCACCGACGTCGATCGCATTCAGCACGACTTTAGCCGTCGGCACCCCGAGTGCCGCGCACATCGTGACGATAACCAACAAAGAGACGGTGGACCTGACGGGTCTGAGCATTACCGCCAGCCCGGCGAGTTATGCAGTCACGGCGACGACGTGCACTGGTTCGCTGGCAGCTTCCTCGAGTTGCACGGCAACGGTCGTGTTCACGCCTGCCGTTGTCGGCTCAATCCCGGGAACACTCACAGTTTCTGATAGTGCCGTAGGTAGCCCGCAGATGGTTAGCATGACGGGAGCAGGGGATCTGGACAATTTGGTCTCGGTTGCTATTACTGTGCCGGATTCACCTCTGCCGAATGGCACCACGGAACAACTCCAAGCGACGGGAACCTACAGAAGCGGAAAGACAGGAAATGTCACCGCGAACACAACATGGTCGTCCTCTCCCACAGGCACCGTCTCGATTAATGGCACTGGTCTGGCCACCGGTGTTGCTCAGGGAACGACCACGATTACCGCCAGCGTCGTGGGAACAACTACCATCACGGGCACGGCACCGCTGACCGTTGGGCCACCCTTGCTGACCTCCATCGCAGTGTCGGCACCAACCACTAGCCTTACATATCCTGGGAGTCTACAGTTCAGCGCTACAGGGACCTATAGTGACAGCACCACAGGAAACATCACCGGCACTGCCACCTGGGCCTCGAGCAATACGGCGGCCGCAACCATCGCTGCCGGAGGTATGGCTACGGCTGCCGACCCGACAATCGCGACTACGACCAATATCACGGCGGCCTTGAATGGCATTACATCCGCTCCGTTTAGCCTCACTGTTGTAAATGCAGCTCCGACGCTGCAGACCATCGTCATCACCGGGACGCAGGGTTCGACAACTCCTGCGACGCCGTCCGTGGCGAACGGTACTTCGGTGCAGTTGTACGCAACCGGGGTCTACAACAACAACAGCACGCAGGATTTGACCACCCAGGTTTCCTGGTCCTCGACAGCAGACGCGACGGTCAGCAACAGCAGTGGCAGTCAGGGCTTGGTTACTGGCGCCGCGGTAGGAAGCGCCACGGTGACGGCAACTCTGGGAACAGTGAGCGGGAACGCCCCGGTAAGCATAACGCCGGCAGTGCTGGCCTCCATCGCCATTACCCCGACGACAGTGACGAGCTGGCCGGTCGGAACCACGCAACAGTTCACGGCTACGGGCACCTTCACGGACGGCAGCACGCAAAACATCACGACGACGGTGACCTGGAGTGTGAGTAGTACTGCGGCCACGATCATTGCCAGCGGCACAACGGGCGGGTTGGCAACCGGGGTTAATCAAGGCACGTTAGTGGTTTCGGCAGCCGCAGCAGGAGTTCCGACGGCCTCGACGCAGACTCTGACCATCGGGCCAGCTGCACTCGTTTCCGTTTCGATCAGTCCCGCTAATGCTTCCATCGCACTCGGTACGAACGAAACCTTCACGGCCACCGGTAGCTACACGGATGGTACGACACAAAATCTGACGAGCGCAGTGACCTGGTCTGCTGCGCCGGATCCATCCGGAGCCGCAACGTTCCCGGCAAGTTCCTCGATAGCGACAGCGACAGCCGAAGGGGTTGTAACCATCACGGCTACGCCCGCTTCGGGCCCTGCAGGCACAACCACCTTGACCATCACCGCACCGATACTTACGTCCATCGCGGTGACCCCCGCCAGTGCCCAGATCTATCAGGGTGCGAGCCAGCAGTTCACCGCAACGGGAACCTTCTCGGACGGCTCGACACAGAACCTGACCTCGACGGTGACCTGGGGTACCAGCAACGGAGCCGTGGCCACCATCAGCACATCGGGTGCGACGGCAGGTTTGGCCTCCGGAGTAGGAGGCGGTGGACCGATCGGGATCTCCGCAACCTACGGTTCGATCGTCAGCACCACAACCGGCGGCAATGGCGCCTTGACCGTTGTGGGCATTACTTCGGTCGTCGTGACCCCTGCCAGTCCAACGGCGTACCTCGGTGATGCGACTCCGTCGAACCCCTATGGATCGACGAACAACACCTTGCAGTTCACGGCGACAGTGAACTACGCCGACAGCACCAGCGCAGTGGTGACAACAACCGCGAACTGGAGTTCCGACACAATAGCTGTGGCCACCATCAGCAACACCACGGGAACTCAGGGCCAAGCGACGGTGCTTACGGCGGGCAGTAGCACCATCACAGCCACGTACGCTACTGTTGGCGGCAGCACCGTTCTCACGGTCTCACCAGCACTGCTCGAATCGATTGCGGTTACGCCGGCCAGTGTTTCGCTGGGGCTGTTAGGCACGCAGCAATTCGCGGCCACGGGGACATACAGCGACGGGAGTATGCAGGACGTCAGCAGCAGTGTGACGTGGACATCGGCGACCCCGACGGTCGTCAGCATTACCGCCACAGGACTGGCGCAGGTGCTTGCCTACAACGCGGGGATTTCCATCACTGCCAGCGAGACGAACGCAGCGGGTACGCTGATTACCTCACCGGCAGCGACGGTGCTCGCGCCGCCGCCGACACTTCTGTCGATCACGGTTGGACCGCCGACGATCTCGCTGGCGGCGGGATACACGCAACAGTACACGGCAACGGGAACGTATTCGGACGGGAGTACGCAAAACCTGACGAGCACGGCCACGTGGGCGTCGAGCACACCGGCGTATGCGACAATCACCGCCGGGGGTTTAGCCTCGAGTTTGGCGATTGGCACGACAACGATTTCGGCGACCTCCGGGACAGTGGTTGGTTCCACAACCCTGACGGTCACGGCTCCTATCCTTCTCTCCATCGCGGTTACGCCAACCGGAGTGTCTCTTGGCCTTAACGGCGTACAGCAATTCACGGCCACAGGCAATTACAGCGATGGCAGCACACAGAACCTCACCAACACCGCAACGTGGGCCACGCAAAATGCCCAGGTGGTCACTGTGAGCGCGACAGGCCTGGCCACTGTGGTTGCCGCTACGAACGTTGCTGTCGCGGTCACAGCCAGCTCCGGGACAATTGCGCCTTATGGGACAACCAACACTGCGTGGGTGAGCGCGCTTTCGACTCTGCCCATCGTTTGTCAGGGGCCGACGATCGACATGAGGCTATTAGTGGTAAACAATGCCGAGGCGAACGCCGGGGCCGGCTATGCAGACTTCCCAGCGATCCAGCAGATCCTCAACTATGTGGGCACGCCGTACGACGTCGTGGATGTAACGGGTGCTGCGCCGACGCTGTCCGATGGCGGCTGTCACGCATACTACCAAGGGGTGATCTTCGCCTATGGCGGTGATTACTACAGCATTCCCGGCTGGCAGTCGAAGTTGATCTCCTACGAGCAGACCTTCGGGGTGCGTCAGTTGAACTGGTATGATACCCCGGACCCGAACTTCGGGCTGAGCTTTACCGGAACACAGATACCGTCTACCGAGAGCTACACAACCAACTTCACGACGGCAGCTGTTCCTGTCTTCTTCTATGCGAACACAGCGACGCCGTTAACGATCACAAACGCGGCCGTCGACCTGGCGACTGCAGATCCAGCCGCTGGCGGCACTTTGACACCGCTCTTGCAGGACGCGAGTGGCAACATCGTCTCTGCAATCTACACTCTGAACGGCCAACAGTTCCTCAGCCAGACCTTCGACAGCAACCCGTATTTGACGCACGATCTGGTGGTGGCCTACGGTCTGCTCAATTGGGTCACCAACGGCGTCTTCCTGGGTGACTACCACGTGTATGCCACACATTCGATCGATGACTTTTTCATCGATGATTCGGAATGGATACCCAGCACGGTATGTCTCTCCGACCCGCTCAAACTCGACCGCACACTGCCCGATGCATCGAATCTGCCGGTTTTCCGTGTGAATTCAGCGGATATGGCGCAACTGGTAGCCTGGCAGAAGAGCAAGCAAGCCGATCCATTGCTCTCGCAATTCGAGCTGACCATAGCCATGAACGGTGTGGGCACGTCAGGAAATGGCGACTGGACGGGGCTCGTGGCACCCATTATTTCCTCTTCGGCAAGTGGTGGCACTGCGACATTCACGGCTCCGGACTTCTCGGGATTGGTGGGACAGTCAGTCACCGTGACCAACACCACCAACGGCGGCGGCGTGCTCAATGGAACCTGGACGATAACCGCGGTAACGTCGAGTGCCGCAAGCACTCCCGGTACGACAACTTTCACGGTGAATATCCCGTCGGCGCCCACAGTTGCTCTAGCAACCGAGAAGGGGATAGTCGATAATCCGACAACCCCGACTGCGAGCGTCGCCGACGACCTGGTAGCGAATCTGCAAAGCTACCAGCAGTACTTCCACTGGATCAGCCACACGTACAACCATCCGACAACTCTGACCGGTCTCTGTCAGAGCGCTCCGACTGGTACCGGCTGCGGCGATGTTAACAATACTCCAGCAACCGACTACATCGACCTGGAGATCCTGACCAACCTTTACGTGGCCTCGAGTCCCGGCGGAAAGAACCTGGATACAGATACCGTGGTTGGACCCTATGATGACGGAGCCCTTAAGCCACTCACCTTCACGGACTTCAATCCGGCCAATATCGTCACGCCGGGCGTCACCGGGCTGAACGATCCGAATGTGCCAGGGTATATGTACGACGATGGCATACGGTACGCGGTGAGCGATACGTCGGTGGCGACAACGACCAACCCACCAAACAATAACGGACCCAATCCATCCCCCAACGTTGGCATCGTGAACAGTTATGCAACTGGAATTTACGAGATCCCGCGGCATCCGAACGACATCTTTTACAACGTGGCCAACTGGGCCGACGATCAGGCCGAGTTCCAGTGCGTTTATTCGTATTATGTGGCGCCTGGAGCTCCGGCCGGAACGACGCCAGCTCCCGATCCGCCGTTCAACACGTACAATGCTGCGCAAGTGCTGGACTTCACCAGTTCCGCGTTTCTGACCAACATGCTGATGGGCGACATGGATCCGGAGATGTTCCACCAGCCGGACCTGCATTTCTCCAATAACTACCCGTACCTGACCAACGCGGCCCCGAGCGGCACCATACCCGCGAGCGTCACTGCGTTTCTGGCGGGGCAGACGAGCCACGTTTCTTCGCTGATTTCGGACACCTATGACTTGACCTTCAGCAAGTATGAAGCGGTGTATAAGCTGCCGGTACTGACACCCACGATGGATCAGTTGGGAGTGCTGATGCAGAACCGCAATTCGTTCAACCTGTCGGGTGTAACCGCGAGCATCGTGGGCGCCGGCACAGCGAGCGCGACCATCACCCTCACGATGCCGTCCACCGCAACCGTTCCGACAGCGATCATTCCGATTACCGGTTTGACCAGCACGGGTTCGGAAATCTACGGCGGACAGAACATTTCGCACATCAACATGACCCCGGGGCAGATCATTACCTTACCGCTGCCCTAACAAGAAAGAGGGTTTGAGCTTTTCAGACCGCCGGAGCAGGAGCGGACAGTAGACGATTTGTCTCGACTCGAATGAGCAGTGGAAGGCACTGACGGCATACAGCCAGAGACGGAAAGGAGAAGCGGTGTGAGCGAGATCTTTGAGGCACTGACGATTGCGCATGACCGGGCGGTCGAGAAGCTGGTCGAGCGGGAGGTCGAGAGGGAAGAGCCGCTCGAGGTGCTTCCGAAGCGCGTTGTTTTCTCCCATCGAAAGCTCAGGAACGGTCTGATTCTGGCCTTTTTTGCGGTAGGGCTGGCGCTGCTGGCAACCAATTACGCGTTCAACGCGAATGGGGTGCTGGTCAAGGGCCAGCCGATCTACGGAGTGGCCTTTGAAGGCACGGTGCATCCGGCAAGCGAATTTGGGATTACCGCGGATCTGGGCGGCACGGTGTCGGGCATTTCGGTCAAGGTAGGGGACACGGTGCAAAAGGGACAAGCGTTGTTGCGCATGGATGGCCGGGAAGCAGAGTTGGCGCTGCAACAGGCAGGTATGGAGCTGCAGGTGGCGGAGTCGAACCTGGACCAGTTTCGCGCACAGCTGGCGGAAGCAAACGCTCGTGTGGTGGTTTCACAGCGGGAAGAGCAGCAGATACCCACGCGGCAATGGCGCGATTCTCCGGAAAGGGCTACGGCCGCTTACGATCTTGCGTTGAACAACTACAACCGGGCCAAGGCGCTGTACGATGCCGGGGTCACGCCGAAACAGGAGGTTGATAGCAAAGCGACGGAACTGCGCATCGCCCGGGATGATCTGGACAATGCCAAGAAGCTGGCCGGGGCGTCCTCCAAGCTGGAGCGCGATCAGACCATCCAGGCGAACCTGCAAGCGATGGTCACGCGCGAGGAATTGCAGGAGCAATTGCGCCAGGCGCAATTGAAGTACCAACGAGCCAAGGAGCAGGCCGAGGAGAAAGTCGTGCGAGCGACGCAAGCCGGGGTCGTGTCGGAAATTCCGGTGCGTCTGGGCGACCACGTTTCGAGCGGCACGGTGTTGGCGCGATTGGCGGAACTCGATCATATGATTGCGGAAGTTCCGGTGGCTGCGCGGATGATTGCGGAGCTGAAAGTCGGCGAGCCCGCGCAAGTGGGGCTGCCGTCCTCGCCGCCGCGGCAGGTGCAGGGGAAGATCCGGGTGATCAACCCGCTGCCCTCCCCGAACATGACCCACGTCGTCGAAGTCGAATTCGATAATCCGACGCTTATGCTTTTGGCAGGGCAGGGGGCGGAGGTTCGTTTCGCGAAGCCATGAGCAGGCAAAGACCGCTAACGGTGCTGCTGACGACGGAAGGGACCTATCCGTTCTACACCGGGGGTGTGAGCAAGTGGTGCGATCTGCTGACGCACGGTTTACCGGAGATTGAATTTCATGTGCAGGCGGTGGTAACGAACCCGTATCCGGAGTCGAAGTACGAACTCGCGCCGAACGTGCGGGGAGTGACCAAGGTGCCGCAATGGGGTTTAGTGCAGCCTGCGGAATTTTCGCATCACCAGGCGACTTCCGTGGTGCTTGGCAACATGTGGGACACGACGCAGGAAGTGATCGCGGCCCGTTTCAAACCGATTTTTGAGCGATTTCTTGGCCTGTTGTTTTCGTCTCATTGCGACAAAGAAGAACTGGGGCAGGTGCTCCTGCAATTGCAGAACTATTTTCAGCGGCACGACTACACCAGGACGATGAACTCGGTTGAGGCGTGGGATGTGCTGCAGCACGCGGTGCATGCCTCCTGGGAATGCCGTCCAGAGGCTGCGGAGAACCCGACCTTGGCGGAAGTGAAACAAGCCTACCGTTTGCTGTATCACTTGCTGATGGTGCTGCACTTTCCGATTCCGGAAGCGGACATCACCCATTCCTCGGCGGCGGGATTTTGTGGGCTGCCCTGCGTGTTGGCCAAGCTGGTGCATGGTACGCCTTATCTGCTGACCGAGCACGGGGTATATCTGCGAGAGCAGTATTTGAACTTGCGGCGTCAAATGAAGTCCTTTTTTGTACGCTGGTTTTTGTGCCGTTTGGTGGAAAACGTGGTGGAATTGAACTACTACTTTGCCGACCAGATCTCACCGGTTTGCGCCTTTAATGCCCGTTGGGAAGAGCAGCTGGGTGTGGAGCGGGAGCGCATCAAGGTCATCTTTAACGGTGCGGATCCTGAGAAATTTCATCCCTTTGAACGGGAGCCCAAAGGGCGACCGTTGATTACGACCGTTGGGCTGATCTATCCCTTGAAAGGCCAGCTGGATCTGATACACGCGGCGGCCATCCTCAAGCACAAGTTCGAGGATGTGGAGATACGATTTTACGGGGCGCCCAACGATCCGGAGTACTACCACAACTGCAAACGCAGCGTTGCGGAGATGCAGCTCGAAAACAACGTGACCTTTGCAGGATCCACGAAGGAGCCCTGGAAGGCCTACAGCAACGCCGATATCGTGGCCATTCCGAGTATCTCGGAGGGATTTCCATTTGCGGCGCTGGAGGCCATGTTGTGCGGCGCCGCGATCGTGGCAACCGACGTGGGAGGGGTAGCCGAAGCCATCGGAGAGTGTGGACTGCTGGTGCCAGCGAAGACCCCCCAAGCGATGGCCGAAGCGCTTTCCTTTTTGCTCAATGACACGGCCGCACGGGAACGCTTGGGGCACAATGCCCGGGCACGGGCCCTGGAGTATTTTACCGAGGAACAATTTCTGAATGGCTACGAGAATACCTACCGCGAGCTGCTGTCCTACAGGCCGCAGAGACTCTTGAGCGCCTAGCTCGCGATCGGAGAGTGAATGTGCCGTTGCTTCGAGCTGTGTTGCTGATCATGACGACCGCAGCGTCCAGAAAGAGACCATGTACACTGACTTCTACAAGCTAAACCGCAATCCATTTGAAATCACTCCCGATCCTTATTTTTTGTATTCGACAAAAAAGCATAAGGAGGCACTGGCGGCGCTTTACTATGGCGTTCGCCAGCACAAGGGGTTTGTCGTGTTGACCGGCGAAGTCGGTACCGGCAAGACCTTACTGATCCGTTGTCTATTGCAACTCTGCAGAGGCACGGACATCGCCAGCGCATATGTTTTCAACAGTCGTTTGTCGACGCTGGAGTTTCTGCAGTACGCAGCGACCGATTTCGGGCTTAGCGCGTCGGGCAAACACAAAGGGGAGATACTGCATGATCTCAATCGGTATCTTCTGGCGCGCCACCAGAAGAAATTGACGACGATGATGGTGGTGGACGAGGCCCACCACCTATCGACGGAAGTACTCGAAGAGATCCGACTTCTGACCAATCTGGAGACGGCCGAAGAGAAATTGCTGCAGATCGTGCTGGTGGGACAGTCGGAACTGAGCGACAAGCTCGATTCCCATGAGTTGCGGCAATTAAAACAAAGAATAACCCTGCGTGCCTACCTTGAGCCACTCGATTTAGAGAACACGAAAGGATATATCCAGTGCCGGTTGCAGCTGGCGGGGGCCAGTTCGGAAGCGAAGAACCTGTTTCCGGATGAAACGGTCGAAAGAATCCATTACTACTCGCGGGGGGTCCCGCGTCTGATCAACACCATCAGCGATAACGCAATGATTACCGCATTCGCCAGACAGCTGGCCAGCGTGCCGCCCAGTATCATCGATGAAGTAGCTGACGAGCTGCGATTAAACGTGGGAAGAGTACGCAGTGTGACTGTATTTCAGACAACCAAGGGTGCCGATCAGACCCTGTCTGTCGGCCAAAGCCTGCTTCAATTGCGCCACCAATACTAAAGGCGTCAGGAGGAGAGTCGCAGCCCTCGCTCGCCCCGTCATGTTGACGGGGCTCTCTCCACCTGCCTGAAGAACCCGCCCCTCCGCCTCACAGAAATCACACCGTCAACCTCTCCCACGCCTCCGGCTCGCCCGTGCCATGGCCAGAATCTTTCCGCTATCTTCGCGATGGCCAGGAAACATTCCTGTACCTCGGAACAGCTTACATGACACTTTCCATGTGCTAACTTTGTTTTCAGTCCTCTGGGCCCGCGGAATGTCCCTTCCGGTAATTCATGTTTTTTTTGTTTTTCCTTTGGGGGAATCTACGACCATGCTCCATAATCACCGCGCAGCCCGCTTCCCCAAACTCTGGACTAGCCTTGTCCTTTTGATTGCTGTCGTTGCGACAATGGAAGGATGCGTGGGGGTTGTCAAGAGCAGTACTAGCCAAAATTCTGCCCCTCCACAACTCAGCATCTCTGTATCTACGCTGCCGATTGGGCAGGTGGGAGCTCCTTATAACGCGATGCTCACTGCGACCGGTGGAACAGTGCCATACACCTGGAGCCTGACCAGCGGCACAATGCCGACGCCGCTTACACTAAATGCTGCAACCGGCGCGATCACTGGCACACCCACGCAGGTTGTGACAAACGCCACGCTCATCTTTAAGGTGACGGATTCCAGCAGCCCGGCACAGACGCAAACTGCCACCCTGTTCCTGACGATCAATGCAGCAGCGGTGAGCATCACCACGACACTGCCGGCAGCGACGGAGAAGGTGGCCTACTCGCAGCAACTGGCGGCGACAGGAGGGAGCGGCAGCTACAGCTGGACACTGACCACACCGGTGACGGGCTTCTCGCTGAGCACCACTGGACTGTTGACGGGTACACCCACGAGCACGACGGCACTTTCATTCGCGGTGAAAGCGACAGATACCGCGAACAGCAGCAACTTTGGAACTGCGACACTGAAGCTGACGGTGAACGCGGCGGTGACCGCGGTGAGCATCACCACGACACTGCCGGCAGCGACGGAGAAGGTGGCCTACTCGCAGCAACTGGCGGCGACGGGAGGGAGCGGCAGCTACAGCTGGATACTGACCACACCGGTGACCGGCTTCTCGCTGAGCACCACTGGACTGTTGACGGGCACACCGACGAGCACGACGGCACTTTCATTCGCGGTGAAAGCGACAGATACTGCGAACAGCAGCAACTTTGGGACTGCGACACTGAAGCTGACGGTGAACGCGGCGGAGACCGCGGTGAGCATCACCACGACACTGCCGGCAGCGACGGAGAAGGTGGCCTACTCGCAGCAACTGGCGGCAACGGGAGGGAGCGGCAGCTACAGCTGGACACTGACCACACCGGTGACGGGCTTCTCGCTGAGCGCCACTGGACTGTTGACAGGCACACCGACGAGCACGACGGCACTTTCATTCGCGGTGAAAGCGACAGATACCGCGAACAGCAGCAACTTTGGGACTGCGACACTGAAGCTGACGGTGAACGCGGCGGAGACCGCAGTGAGCATCACCACGACACTGCCGGCAGCGACGGAGAAGGTGGCCTACTCACAGCAACTGTTGGCAACGGGAGGGAGCGGCAGCTACAGCTGGACACTGACCACACCGGTGACCGGCTTCTCGCTGAGCGCCACTGGACTGTTGACAGGCACACCCACGAGCACGACGGCACTTTCGTTCGCGGTGAAAGCGACAGATACCGCGAACAGCAGCAACTTTGGAACTGCAACACTGACGCTGACGGTCAATGCGGCGAGCAGTGGCTCAGCCTTTTACGTTTCAACCTCGGGTAGCGACTCGAATGCGGGCACGATTTTGTCTCCATGGAAAACGATTCAGCATGCGGCAGATTCCGTACAAGCGGGCGATACCGTTTACGTGCGTGCCGGGACTTACAACGAGTCGGTCACCATTGCGGTGTCCGGATCGACTACAGCAGGTTCGGTTATATTCCAGAACTACCCTGGTGAGACCGCGATTGTGGATGGTACTGGGTTGACGCCTTCCAGTTCCAGCACGCAAGGCCTGTTCAACATCGAGGATGAGAGCTACGTCACGATTCAAGGCTTCACGATTCAGAACTACACGACATCGAACGCGAATGCCTCTCCGGCAGGGATCTGGGTAACAGGTTCAGGCAGCTACATTCAGATTCTAAACAATACCGTGACCAATATCACCACCACATCGGAAGCCCAGGGGAACGCCTTTGGCATTGCGGTGTATGGTTCGGAAGCGCCCGCGGCGATCAGCTATATCACCATCAGCGGGAACACCGTGTACAACTGCAAAACGGGGAACAGCGAGACAGTGAACGTGGACGGGAACGTCACGAACTTCACAATCACGTCCAACACGATCCACGACAACGACAACATCGGGATCGATGCCATTGGGTTCGAGGGCGTGTCGCCGGATTCGGCGTACGATTATGCCCGCAACGGGTTGATCGGCGAAAACACGGTTTACAACATAACGGCGATAAACAATCCTGGGGAGGGCAATCAGTACGATGCCGATGGCATTTACGTGGACGGCGGTTCACAAATCGTGATCGAGCGCAATCTCGTCTATGACAATGATCTCAACATCGAGGTGGCCAGTGAGCACAGCGGGCATATCAGCAGCTATGTGACGGTTCGAAACAATCTCGTGTACACCGCCAACTCGGTGGGAATTTCCATCGGCGGATATGCCAGCAACGTGGGCGGCACGGACCATTGCACCATCGTCAATAACACGCTGTATGGGAACGACACCAAGAACACGGGAAGCGGTGAGTTTCAGGTGCAATACTACGCCACCAACAACATTTTCGAGAACAACATCGTCTACGCCACATCGCAGGGCCTGTTCATCAACAACTACACCAACAGCGAACCGAGCCCGGTGGTGGTGGATTACAATCTTTATTTCTCTTCCGTGAGCTCGGCTTCTGCCGATTTTATCTGGAATGGCACGGATCACACCGGATTCCCGGCCTATCAGTCGGCAACAGGGAACGACAGCCACGCGCAGTATGCCGATCCACAGTTCCTGAGCTTGACGAAACCGAACTTGCAAGTTCAGGCTACGTCCCCGGCGGTGAATGCAGGAATTGACCTGGGTACCACGGTAGTGGGGACTCAGGATTATGCAGGAAATCCCCGGGTGACAGGAAGTGACATCGACATCGGCGCTTACGAGCAGTAGAGTGTCGCTTTAAGATGCGGCAGTGCGCAAGCTCAGTCAATCGGTTCCCGAGTTTTGTAATTCCCGTCGCGGTTCGCAAATCAAAGGACCAAGTTACGCGCGGATCGGCGTTTGACTGTTTTCGGCTTCGCCGAACTCCCCCATATTGCTTTCCCTCCCCCTGAGGATTTCCTTTCGTCGTCGATGATGCAGCGACCAGATTTGTTATTGTCAGTCCGCTCGCACGTTCGCCGCTGATTTTACTTCTCGGTTACCCCCTCGCACGACGCAGTTCCCCGAAGTCGTTCAGGCGAACCACCTACCTTTCCCTTACTCCACCGGAAGGCAAAAGTTCGGCGCACTTCTGCCTGGGTACCAGGACACTCAGGAGTACTTTTACTGTACTTCTTCGGCAATTTCCTTGTACCGGAATCATACCTTCGTACAGGTTTCATGCCGACCCATGGTTGTTAGAGTTAAAGTCCTGGTTCTCGACCCCCTATGCGACGAGTCCTTTCTGGTGATGGAAATTTAAAGATTAGGCCTGAGGGAAAGAAATGATCACACTACACGGCCGCCACAGTGCATACCGCTCATATCTGCTTATTCTCCTGTTCGCTCTTCTGATAACCGCTGTAGGCGGATTACGAGGATTCGCTCAGGACAACAACGGTAGTGGTGGGCAGAATTATTTTTCTCATTCTATCGACCCGCTCAAGATTTCGGTTTCCCCGCTGCCAAGCGGCAAAGTGGGCGTGCCTTATAGTGCGAAACTTGCGGCCACCGGTGGAACGCTGCCTTATAGTTGGAGCCTCATGCGGGGCGAGTTGCCGACCGGCCTTGGTCTGAATTCGTCCACTGGCGTTATCAGTGGTACGCCTGTGGAGGCAGTGACGAGCGATTTCCTCACATTTAAAGTCAGGGACTCCAGTCATCCCGAAGAAAGAAAATCTGTCAGCTTCACCTTGACGATCACACCGGCGGCGGAGACGGCGGTGAGCATCGCCACGCCACTGCCGGCAGCGACGGAGAAGGTGGCCTACTCGCAGCAACTGGTGGCGACGGGAGGGAGCGGCAGCTACAGCTGGACACTGACCACACCGGTGACGGGCTTCTCGTTGAGCACCACTGGACTGTTGACAGGCACGCCCACGAGCACGACGGCACTTTCATTCGCGGTGAAAGCGACAGATACCGCGAACAGCAGCAACTTTGGGACTGCGACACTGAAGCTGACGGTGAACGCGGCGGAGACCGCGGTGAGCATCACCACGACACTGCCGGCAGCGACGGAGAAGGTGGCCTACTCGCAGCAACTGGCGGCAACGGGAGGGAGCGGCAGCTACAGCTGGACACTGACCACACCGGTGACGGGCTTCTCGCTGAGCGCCACTGGACTGTTGACAGGCACACCGACGAGCACGACGGCACTTTCGTTCACGGTGAAAGCGACAGATACCGCGAACAGTAGCAACTTTGGGACTGCGACACTGAAGCTGACGGTGAACGCGGCGGTGACTGCGGTGAGCGTCACCACGACACTGCCGGCAGCGACGGAGAAGGTGGCCTACTCACAGCAACTGGCGGCGACAGGAGGGAGTGGCAGCTACAGCTGGACACTGACCACACCGGTGACCGGCTTCTCGCTGAGCACCACTGGACTGTTGACAGGCACACCCACGAGCACGACGGCACTTTCATTCGCGGTGAAAGCGACAGATACCGCGAACAGCAGCAACTTTGGGACTGCGACACTGAAGCTGACGGTGAACGCGGCGGTGACCGCGGTGAGCATCACCACGACACTGCCGGCAGCGACGGAGAAGGTGGCCTACTCGCAGCAACTGGCGGCGACAGGAGGGAGTGGCAGCTACAGCTGGACACTGACCACACCGGTGACGGGCTTCTCGCTGAGCACCACTGGACTGTTGACGGGTACACCCACGAGCACGACGGCACTTTCATTCGCGGTGAAAGCGACAGATACCGCGAACAGCAGCAACTTTGGAACTGCGACACTGAAGCTGACGGTGAACGCGGCGGTGACCGCGGTGAGCATCACCACGACACTGCCGGCAGCGACGGAGAAGGTGGCCTACTCGCAGCAACTGGCGGCGACGGGAGGGAGCGGCAGCTACAGCTGGATACTGACCACACCGGTGACCGGCTTCTCGCTGAGCACCACTGGACTGTTGACGGGCACACCGACGAGCACGACGGCACTTTCATTCGCGGTGAAAGCGACAGATACTGCGAACAGCAGCAACTTTGGGACTGCGACACTGAAGCTGACGGTGAACGCGGCGGAGACCGCGGTGAGCATCACCACGACACTGCCGGCAGCGACGGAGAAGGTGGCCTACTCGCAGCAACTGGCGGCAACGGGAGGGAGCGGCAGCTACAGCTGGACACTGACCACACCGGTGACGGGCTTCTCGCTGAGCGCCACTGGACTGTTGACAGGCACACCGACGAGCACGACGGCACTTTCATTCGCGGTGAAAGCGACAGATACCGCGAACAGCAGCAACTTTGGGACTGCGACACTGAAGCTGACGGTGAACGCGGCGGAGACCGCAGTGAGCATCACCACGACACTGCCGGCAGCGACGGAGAAGGTGGCCTACTCACAGCAACTGTTGGCAACGGGAGGGAGCGGCAGCTACAGCTGGACACTGACCACACCGGTGACCGGCTTCTCGCTGAGCGCCACTGGACTGTTGACAGGCACACCCACGAGCACGACGGCACTTTCGTTCGCGGTGAAAGCGACAGATACCGCGAACAGCAGCAACTTTGGAACTGCAACACTGACGCTGACGGTCAATGCGGCGAGCAGTGGCTCAGCCTTTTACGTTTCAACCTCGGGTAGCGACTCGAATGCGGGCACGATTTTGTCTCCATGGAAAACGATTCAGCATGCGGCAGATTCCGTACAAGCGGGCGATACCGTTTACGTGCGTGCCGGGACTTACAACGAGTCGGTCACCATTGCGGTGTCCGGATCGACTACAGCAGGTTCGGTTATATTCCAGAACTACCCTGGTGAGACCGCGATTGTGGATGGTACTGGGTTGACGCCTTCCAGTTCCAGCACGCAAGGCCTGTTCAACATCGAGGATGAGAGCTACGTCACGATTCAAGGCTTCACGATTCAGAACTACACGACATCGAACGCGAATGCCTCTCCGGCAGGGATCTGGGTAACAGGTTCAGGCAGCTACATTCAGATTCTAAACAATACCGTGACCAATATCACCACCACATCGGAAGCCCAGGGGAACGCCTTTGGCATTGCGGTGTATGGTTCGGAAGCGCCCGCGGCGATCAGCTATATCACCATCAGCGGGAACACCGTGTACAACTGCAAAACGGGGAACAGCGAGACAGTGAACGTGGACGGGAACGTCACGAACTTCACAATCACGTCCAACACGATCCACGACAACGACAACATCGGGATCGATGCCATTGGGTTCGAGGGCGTGTCGCCGGATTCGGCGTACGATTATGCCCGCAACGGGTTGATCGGCGAAAACACGGTTTACAACATAACGGCGATCAACAATCCCGGAGAAGGGAATGAGTATGACGCAGACGGGATCTATTGCGACGGATGCGACAGCGTTATCATCGAGCGCAACAAGGTTTCGACCAGCGACCTGGGAATCGAGTTAGCAAGCGAGCACTCGGGCCATGTGTCCACCAACGTGACGGTGCGGAACAATCTGGTTTTCAATAACAACTCGGTCGGCATATCGATTGGCGGATACGCCAGCAATGTCGGCGGCACGAGCAACTGCACCATCGTCAACAATTCATTGCTGGAGAATGACAGCAAGGGCACGGGAAGCGGCGAACTACAGGTGCAATACTACGCCACCGGCAACGTGTTCGAGAACAACATCGTCTACGCCACTTCGCAGGCGCTGTTCATCAACAGCTTCACCAATAGCGAGTCCAGTCCGCTGACCTCCAACTACAACCTGTTCTACTCTCCGGTGGGCGAGTCATCCGCTAATTTTGTGTGGAATGGGACAAACTACACGGGATTTGCAACATATCAGTCGGGGACGGGACAAGACGGACACTCTCACTACGCCGATCCACAATACCTGAGCCTGAGCCTGACGACCCCGAACCTGCAGGTGCAGGCGGCGTCGCCGGCAGTGAATGCCGGGATTAACCTGGGGACCACGGTAGTGGGAACGGAGGATTATGCAGGAAATCCCCGGGTGACGGGGAGCGACATCAACCTCGGCGCTTACCAGTAGTAGCAGCCCGAGTCTGTCATTAGCACAGCGGGTTCGGAGACGGTTTCTCCCGTCGAGCCTGGGAGGATCGCTCCGTAGCAGGCGTGCCCGTGATAGGACGCTACTCGCGAATGCGCAAGCCTCGTGATGCATCTGGCCAAGAACAGATCTAGGCACCGTCCGGTCCGATCTATGCCTCCGCGGATCTATATGTGCTTGGCAAAGATCTGCTTCTAAGGCGTATTCTCCTTCGTCTGCAGGGGAGTCCTGCTGATGACGTCATTCTTAAAATCCTTAAAAAGAAGCATCTTCGGAGCGCTGAGTCCGTCCTTCAGACTTTTCTGCCAAAGTGGGCCGGAAAGTTTTCCTTGGGGATTCAGGGAGTATACCCAGAACATGTCCACATTTGCCCCGACATCCGCTGCGGCGACAAGGCCGGCCTCAGGCATTTGTGTTGGTGATGCCTGGCTAGATGGCGGAATTCCATTGCCTACGTGCCCCCCACTGTAGGCATTCACCACGCGGCCTTTCCGAACCAACACAACCAGGTCTGCTTCGCTCCGGCGATTTGTCAATATGTAATAACCCCACTTTTGCACGGCGTTCTGGACGTTTGACACCGCCTCCCGGTCCTCGGGAGTGACACGGGGATCCCGGACAGAGCCTGGGCTGTCTGGCCCGTCATAGGCTTCTACGAAGACAAATTTCGCGGATGCAAGAATCGCGAGCGTCTCAGGCTTTTTGGACTGCTGCCCAGATTGGGCGGCCGGAAGGGAAAGGCAGATTAGGATGACGAGACCCGGAAACACGAAATAACGCATGTTCCCTCCTCGATGAAAAAGGATAATCGGGTACCTCGGTGTGCGGGGATAACGCCAGAGTTGCGGGGAACAACAGGATATCGCAGTTGCGGTCTAGTCCGCAAGATCATTCAGGGGAGAACGCTGCGGACCATTAAGAAGCCAACTGACTGATAATAAAGTTGTTAGCTGAGAGCTGATTTCGGGTTTTGCGCGCGGGGGCAAGTGCCATTTGAGTCTAAGGAGATCTCAAACCCCCCTGAATGGAAGCCGCAGGTCCCGATGATTCCGCAAGAACAGGCCTACGCTGCCCCCGAAGGCCGCTCCCTGCTCTTCGAGCCGGGCCAAGGTCGACAAAAAGGAGCTTATGAAAACGGACGCTTTGTTCCAGACGTATTGAAGAAGGAGAGTCTCTCTGCGTCGTGTCCAGCTGTCCTCGCACATCTGTTCAAGCATAGAGACTGCCTGACTTACGGGTTGGGCTCCCCCTTAACCGATGCGAAATCGGTGGCAATTTGGGCGGATCATTGCCTGGCGTGAAAGTCTAAAATACAAAACATGGTCGAGCCGAATGACTTCCGGAAATCGCTCGCTTGGGAGGTCACGTGAGCCAATCATCCCTCGCCAGTACCCCTGGAAACTTCGTAGCGGTGGAGTCGCGCCGAAGCACCCGCATCGAGAAATCCATCCCACTGATCGTCTTAGGTCAGAATCGGATGGGAGAGCCCTTCATGGAGAGAACGGTCTCGGTCTGTCTCAATATGCATGGTTGTCGGTATCCCTCGCGCCATGATTACGGCGTGGGAACGTGGGTTACCCTTCAGGTGGTGGGATTAGCCAACGAGGAAAAACCTGCGACGGTGCGGGCGATGGTTCGGTCAGTCCATCCGCCCGCGAGTTTGCGCGAACTCCAACAGGTTGGCGTGGAACTGGAAACCCCCGCGAATGTCTGGGGGATCGTGCCGCCACCGCCGGATTGGTCGAGCGACCGAGAAACAAATGCGGCGACAGCCCAACTCGCAGCTGTGATTGGCCCCGCGCAAGAAGCTGCGACGAAGAGAGGCGCCGGCGAGATCCTGATGAAGCCAGACCTTAAGATGGCCGAGGTCGCCAGTTTCCCACCTCCATCGCAAACCGCTTCTCGACCTCCCGCCCCAAAGGTCTCGGAGGCGCCGCAACCACCACGCCTTGTGGTCACACCCGACGGGCTGATTTCCGCACTGCAAGGAAAACTGCAACAAGAGGCGGAGAAGGCCGTACAGGCAGCAGTAGCGAAGCAGGTGAACGATGTAATTCGGGAGATACTTAGCTCTATTGAAGACGCGCGCCGATCGAGCGTGCGAGAGCTGCAGGAGCTTTTCCCGAAGCGGATAGAAGCGTTGAAACTTTCGTTAAAAGAAGAATCCGCCGGAGAAGCGGCCGCGCAATGGAGGGCGGATATGGAGATGTATCGAGGCCGGGCGGAAGAAATGGCTCAACGCCTGGAAAAACAGGCAGGCGAATTGCGGCGCGAGTTGGCCTATGCCCGAGAATATGTGGAGAAGATGACGGGAGAGATTGCGCCGCAGGTTCCCGCGCACCTCAAAGAAGCGATGACCCAGGCAACATCGGATTTTGAGAGTGCGACAGCCGTGGTTGTGGAACGCCGCTACGAACGGCTGCTCGAGAATGTGCAAATCGTGACGCAAGAGGGGCTCTTAAAGCTGAATGCGCGATCGGCGGAAGCGCAGGCGCTCGTGCGAACAGCGGTGAATACTGGTCTGGAGGAATTCCGGCGGGAGACGGAACTGCACGCGAATATGGTGCTCGCCGAGACGAAGGAACGCGCAGTTTCCGCGCTCTCCGCGCTCGACGCGGATAGTCGAGCCACCTGTAATGCACGTCGTCAGGCGCTGGAGACCGAGGCGGCGCGTTCCGCTGAACAGGCGACGGAACAGTTCCGCAAGGCTATGAAGACTTTCCTATACTCCAGTTTGGTGGCCGCCGTCGGTGCCGTGGATGAACACTCCCAAGCAACGCTAGACGGGCTCCTTAGAAATGATGGAAACACGATGGACGAGGCACGCAGTTAGTCGCCTTCCACGATGAAATGTGCTTGGCACTCAAAATGTGTCTGAAGTATTGCAGAAGCACAGTGCCGGGTGTACATTGAAGCTCCGCCCGTAAGTCAATGTAGAAATCCCAGTCCTGTCGTTGTTGCGGATGTCCCAGTCCGTAACAAAACTTGCTTTCGAAATACGGGCGCCTTCCGTCCTATCCAGGCCGAGTTGACTCGTCGGTTCATCGGTGCTGAGAGAACGAAAGCATATCAATCTGGTGGCTCAATCAGTCAAGATCAGATGGGAGACACGATGAACACTTATAATGTGAAACTTAGCTACGAAGATCGCGAAAAAGGAGATGAGGGAACTACAGTAAAGGTGGAAGCGACGACCATCGCCGGGGCGATTGCAAAAGCCGCCCGGGAATTCGTTAAGAGCCTCGACCGCAAGCAGCGGTTCGATGCCAACAAGGGTTTGCAGATTAAAGCAGCGCGACTCACGACGGGCGAAACCGAAACAACAGAAACCGCAAATAGCAAAGATGCCTAGCTCGGATCGCCTCCCGCAACGTCTGCAGATCGATTTCAATTGCAAATTCGTTGTGTCCCCGACAGGAGAAGCGTAGAATCCACGAGCTAGAGGTCCAAATGAAAAAGTCCGGGTAGCGTTGTTTGCCGGACCCGCGCCCATAGCGGGAAAAAGAATTGGGATCATCCAGCCTCCTGCGAGGGAGGCTAGCCGTGAGCTTGTTTGTAGGGAGACGCAGTATGCCGGACGTAATGCCTGAGCGGCGGATGGCATGCCGATGCCCGATGGTGCTGGCTGCGGATGTTGTGGAGCTGTCACGCGGCGCGCGACTGAGCGCACAAACGTCCGACATCAGCCGCACAGGGTGTTACATCGATACTTTGAACCCCATCCCCCAAGGCTCCCAGGTTCGCCTGCGCATCACACATCACTTGGAAATTTTCGAGGCCATCGTGGAAGTCGTCTATGTCAGTTATGGACTGGGCATGGGCGTGACATTCAAGGAAGTGGCACCTCAAGAACGGGAAAAGTTGGAGCGCTGGTTGGAGGATCGGAATCAGGAATTTTGAGGAATAATACGATGCCGTTGGGCGGCGAGGCCTACCAGGCACAAGCTCCTGAATTGCCTCAGCTTGTTGAGTAACTTCCTTTCACGGGCCGATCAGGCAGTAGAAATGGAACACCCTTCCCCTGCCACAAGGAACCTTTGTGATGTTGTCCGCGCAATGTCGCAGAAATATTCTCGGCTGAGGCCCCAGTCAGGTTCTCAAAGGGAAGCACCGCAATCATCTAACATGCGAATTGTATCTTACTGTCGTTCATTGATGGCGGGAGGCGAGGAAAAACGTTTCGACGAGACGGCGGGCCAGCAGGGCGGAGTCGTGGCGGATGAAGCCGTGCTCCTCCAGAAAATTACCCGTGATGAGTCGGACTTTCCTTTTCAGAACTTTGTCCCGATCGACGATTACGGGTTCGGACCCTTCTGCACGGTACCGCCGGGCCACATCCGGCGAAACAGTTTTGCGATTGGCGACAACAGCATCCAAGACGCGGCCCCGGGCGTGGTTTTGGATTGCCCGAAGATGGTCACTGAGAGCATAGTCCGTGGTTTCGCCAGGTTGGGTCATGAGGTTGGCAATGTAAACGCGAGGTGCTTTGGAACGAATGATCGCGTGAGCAATTTCCGGGATGAGGAGATTCGGAATGACGCTAGTGTAAAGCGAACCGGGACCCATGAGAATGAGGTCGGCCGCTTGAATAGCTTCGACGGCTTTGGGGAGAGGGTGGACGCCACGGGGGTTCAACTCGATTTTGCGAATAGGAATCCGACTGCGGGAGATGTGAGTTTCGCCCTGTACCCGCTTGCCGTTAGCAAGGGTGGCAACCAAGTGGACATTGGACACTGTCGAGGGGAAGATCCGGCCCTGAATCGCAAGGACTTTGCTCGAAACGTGGACGGCTTCGGCAAAATCACCGGTCACTTGAGTAAGTGCCGTAAGAAAAAGATTACCGAAATTGTGACCGCGAAGACCTAGCCCGTTGTGAAACCTATATTGGAAGAGGCGGCTCAGCAGAGTTTCATCCTTCGAGAGCGCAACCATACAGCTACGGACATCGCCGGGAGGGAGCATGTAATTTTCGCGGCGAAGTCGTCCGGAACTGCCCCCGTCATCGGTGACAGTGACGATGGCGACAAGATCGGTGATGGGCCGCTCGTGAGTGGGGTGCAGATCGCAGCGGCGGACAAGATGTTGCTTCAGACCGCGGAGCAACACAGAGAGACCGCTGCCGCCGCCAAGAGCGACAACACGCAAGCCTGCGACGGGGCCCTCTTTCAAACGAGATTTTTTCATGAGCAACTCAACTACGAATCTCCGTCTTGACGCATAAAACACTCGCGCTTGTACCCGTCCTCGCCTGCTCGCGACGTAGTGAAACAGCGATCATTCGGGAACGACCCTTGGGTATCTTTGACGCCCGCCTCCCAGTATTTGATCGTCCAAACAATGGCCACCATTCGCAGGCTCGTGCCTCTTCCTTCTTCCGGTGATGCGAAGATTCGCGACCGAGCAATTGGAGCTGGTCTGTTATCCTGACCTAAGGCTTTATCGACGACGAGTGTGTGCAGCCGCTCAGGCATCGCTCTTTTTCAATTTCGACCTGGACCGTAGACACAGGAAGACCTGACCACCTGACCTTCATTATGAGCTTTGGATATCGGCGGCGCCATTCGCCGTGCGGGGTGGTGACTAACAAGTTAAGGCATTCTGCGAATTTGTCTTTACAATGACTCGTCGAGTTCAGAGTGCACCCTGCGAACTAAGTTGTTTAATTTAAAGGAATTAGCTGAGTCTTGACGGCGACAATGCATATGCCATCGCAACATTAATAATAAGAAGAAGGCCCTGCCCCAAGATCCAGCGATCCCAAAGGAGAAGCGGCACTGGGTGGACCGGTCGAAACAGCATGAAGCTCTCGGGTGGCCAGATCCCACTCGGCCGAAACCAGGAAATCTCAGCAAGGAGAAGAGACTTAGGTCTTGTTTCAGACTCTGCCGCTACTGGGGACTCCGCAACATTCTGCGGCGCTTCCCGGCTGCTGTCCGTGTCGGTCCAGATGCGCCAAAAAACTGTTTCCAATCGCGCGCAAAGGAGGCTCCCACTCCCTTCCAATAGCGCACGAATCGCTTGCCCAAGCTCGTTCCTGGCCACCCGACCGGCAACATCCTTGGGAGCGCACGGTTCGGATCCTCCGCCGACTTTGGGATTAGCCGCACGATGTGGTGCAAAGTCGGCACGGCCGCTGCCACTGGCGCATTCACGGCATTAATCGCCGGCACTGCAAGCGATATCGTTTCTTCAAAAATTAAAGCAGGGCCAATTTCTGGCGGCGGCGTAGGCTTGAGTTGGCGAATTCTCGGCGCCGCCGGTTCCACTACAATCGTTTCGGCCTTGGCGTCGTTTCCGGCCGCGTGTTCCGGGGCAACTCGAGTCGGCCTCTCCTCCGGAAGGGGGGGGACTAGTCGCCTAAATCTTGCTGCAAGTTCATGCTGCTCGGCGGCCGCATGTTGCGGCGCCAGGTCAAACTCTTCGGCCACCCTCCGGATAATGTCAGGCGAAACAACCTTCACTTGCTCCGCATAAGCGGCAATCAACGCGTGCTCGCACAACAGATTTATAGTGCGCGGGATCCCTTGCGCATACGTGTGTACCGAGTCTAGGCATTCCTGCGCAAAAACGTTCACGTTCGTGGCACCGGTGCTGGCTAGCCGCGATTCCACGAAGTGCGAAGTCTCCTCCGGCGAAAATGGTAGCAGGCCGCAGTGAATCGTCACGCGTTCGTGCAAGTGTCGCAATTCCGGCCGCCGCAGTTCCTCCTCCAGCTTCGGTTGCCCCGCCAACACGATATGCAACAGCTGACTCCCTGCCGTCTGCAGATTCAGCAAGAGCTGCAATTTTCCCAGCGTTCGTGGCGAAATTGCTTGGGCTTCATCAACGACCACAACCGGCGAATCGCCTACGGCGTGGCGGCGGATCAACCACTGACGCAGTGTTGCCAGCAAGTCCCTCGTGTTTCTCGTTTCACACGGCAGGTCGAAATCGCGGAGGATGAATTCGAAAAGCTCCGCGGGCTTCAGCCGGGGATGAAACACGTATGAACTTGATCGCTGTCGGTCCCCCAACCAATTCAGAAAATGATTCAGTAGTGTGGATTTGCCCGTACCCGCTTCGCCGGTCAGTACGATGAGGCCTTGCGGCGCGTCGACACCAAGAATCAACTCGGCTAGCGCGGCATCGGACGTAGGCGT
This sequence comes from Candidatus Acidiferrales bacterium, assembly GCA_963709675.1. Lineage (GTDB taxonomy): Bacteria > Acidobacteriota > Terriglobia > Acidiferrales > UBA7541 > Acidiferrum. The sequence continues at coordinate 395,577 of CAVPWW010000003.1, read as the reverse complement.
CGAAAAATAGCAGCACGGATCAGGGGAGACATGAAAAGGATTCTCCCGCAGGCCAAAAAAGTGGAAAACGTGCTCGTACATATTCGTGTACGGATGTGCGGACAGCTGCGGGACTGTCCTGTGCGGTAACAAAAGTGTAAGGGAACGCAATCTCGCCGCCAAGCAAAACCTGAAAGGAAAACGAGTAGGGGTAAGTCTAGAACTGCTAGGCTGAGACGCCTGTCGCAGCCTTTAAAGAAGTTGGAGACAGTTGCTGTCGATAACGCGCAGACGATTATCGAGACGAATCTCGACACCGTCTGCCAATTATCTCGTCCTGAAGTTGCGTTCCGTGGATCCTGTCAGCAAGTCAAACGCAAAGAGGACTGGCGGTCTGCTGGGGGGAAATGTCTTAGTTCCAGGACTTCCGTACTACCAATAAAAAGCAATGGTCCACCTTGGTGCGGGTACTGCCTCACTATAGGTTTTGCGGAGTAGCCCATCTAACCTTTCACAGTTAAGAGGTAGCCGAACCGAGAAAGGTGAAAGACGATGAACTCCACTTCTGGTTTTGGCAAGAGAACAAATTCGGAAACGGGTGCAATTCCAGGGCGACTGTCACCCTGGGACCGCCGCTCCAGCCGTCGTTGCAAGATTACCCAACTCATGCGCATCCGCCCGTCAGATCCCCAGCTCGAGCCATTCGATGATATCCGAAGTACGCTCAGCGTTTCGCAAACGGGATTTTATTTCCGTTCGAGTGAGCCGAAATATGAAGTGGGTATGCGACTATTCGTGTCCGTACCTTACTCCAACGATCTTGCAGACATAACCCACGAATATCTGACCGAGGTAGTACGGCGCGATTCAGTGCCGAACGGGCTCTTTGGAATCGGACTTAAGATTCTGATGGAGATGAACCTTCCAACTGAACAGAGCGATTGAAAATCAGGTCCATCGAACATATTGGCATGAATAAAAGAAAACCAACCCAAAATAACCTGATTCCGTGATGAGGTAACCAAATAAAGCATCCTGCGAGTTCATCCTCGTTCGCAGGGGATGTTCATCAATGTGTCGCGGCTCGCGGCGAAGGGGGAAACGAAAAAATGGCACTGACGCACTTTCTTATCCTGCTGGCGGGCGGATGTGTGGTGATTCTTGCGGCCTATGTCTACCTCAGTTTGCTCAAGTCTTCTCAAGCTCAGGAAGACGCCGAAGACGAAAGAGTATGGCAATATCTGCTCCGCTAGGGCTGGCCGTAACACCTGCGTCAATACTGTTTTTCGTGATGAATCGGTTTTGGCCGGTTGCTCGGAAAAGGCCAAGCCAACATACCCTCTCGACTAACAAAATGGCGCCCGTTCCGGAACTGAAATCATATCGAGACGATTGGATTCGGCGTTGCTGGCAGAGGGGACGGATGACACATACTGTGTATTGACGCTTAGTGCGAGCCGCCCGATTCAGGCATTGTGCAGAGAGTCAGGACGTGGAATCTTTATGGAAGCGAGTCGACGGGGTTGTAGAGCGCTTTAGCAGACCTTGAAATCTAGCGGTTTTCTCTCAATACACCCCGATTTCAAGCGTGAGGATATCCATGAAGAAGCTGTTCTTTAGACCCCTGCTTGCCGCTGTTCTTGTTGGGGTAATGGCGGGCACGCCGGTGGCGCCGATTCTTGCGCAGCAGCCGGCGTCTCCGGCTCAGGCGACTGCCCCGGTTCAGGGAGGTGTGCCGATCTCGTTGGGTGTCTCGAAGTACGACTATTCGAGGGCACCGAGCTGGTTCCCCAACCTGGTCAACGCGTATCGCACGCAGTATGTGGAACCGGGCATGTTGGCGAATTCGCCGCGTTTGGATCAGCTCATCCACGACGGCAAGCTTCCGCTGAGTTTGCAGGATGCGATTTCGTTGGCGCTCGAAAACAGCATGGACATTGTCGTGCAACGCTATAGCCCCTGGATGGCGGATACCAGTTTGTTGAAAGCTCGCGCTGGGGGGTTCGGATATGGCGCGCCCGGGACCATTGCGACGGAATCGACGGCCAACCTGCCGGAGCTATATTACGATCCGGTGATCACGCAAGTTGTCGGTTTCAGCGATGCTGCGACGCCCATCGCCAATCCGTTCATCTCTGGTCTGGGTGCCTCGGGCAGTACCACCACCGCGCAGTCTTTGTTTTCCCACACCGATCAGTACAACACCTCGTATACGCAGAGCTTCGTTACCGGGTCGACCCTGAACGTGAGTTGGAACAACACGCGGGCCTCCTCGACGGCCGATAACTTCTTCAATCCGTACGTGCAATCGGCACTGACGATAACCTTCCAACAGCAACTGCTGGCGGGGGCGGGGCGTTTCGTCAATCGCCGGAACATCATTCTCGCGGAAAACAATCGCAAGATTGCCGACCTTACCTTCGCCCAGCAAGCCATCACCACCGTGACGAACACCATTACGGCTTATTGGGAACTGGTGTACGCGCGCGAGAACGTGAACGTCGAACAGCAGGCCGTCACCGTATCTGAAAAACTCTTTAACGACAACAAGAAACAGTTGGAGATTGGGACCATGGCTCCGCTGGACGTGACGCGCGCCGAATCCGAGCTTGCGACGGACCGGCAGAACCTTATCGTGGCGCAAACCACGCAACTCCAGGACGAGCTGGTGCTGAAGAATTACATTTCGAAAGATCCGATGGCTTCCAATCTTCTCGATGTGGAGATCGTTCCCACGGATAAGCCGGAAACGCCTGCAACGATTGAGACGGCGGCGTTCGCAGACGCAGTGAAAGAGGCTTTCCAGAAACGCCCGGACCTGCAGGAGCAGTATTACAACCTGAAGAACGCCCAGGTGGACGTACGCGCGACACGGAATGCGCTGCTGCCAGCGGCAACGATTGGGGTGGAATACTCGTCGCAAGGACTTGCGGGCAATTCGTTCCTTACAGGGACACCGAGCACCATCGCCGGGGCCCCCATTGTGGACGCGAACGGCGTGCCGATCGTCGGTTTCTACAATCCCGAAACGGTTACGCCTGTGACGGGAGTGAACAAAGATGGATTAGGAACAGCGCAATCACAGATCTTCCACAATAATTTTCCCGTGTATGCCGGACAGTTCACGCTCAGCCTTCCGCTACGCAACCGCGCGAATCAGGCCGACAACATCCATGCTCAATTGGTGGAGCGTCAATTTGAAGCCCAGGTACAACAGACAAAGAACAGTGCCGTGCTGGACGTTCGGAACACCATCATCGCGGTTGAGCAAGGGCGCGCCCAGGTGCAAGCGGCAAGTAAGGCGCGCGAACTGCAGCAGCAGACGTTTGACGCGGAACAGAAGAAATACCAACTCGGGGCTTCCACCGTTTACAATGTCATCCTTACCCAGCGCGACTTGATCACCGCCCAGGGCACGGAACTGCGGGCACTGGCCAACCTGGCCGAAGCCAAAGCCAATTACGAGCGGGCTCTGGGCCGCACCCTCGAAGTGAACAACGTGACGATCGCCGGTGCGAAGAAGGGCACGATTGAGAAAGACCCGCTTATTCCCGGTACGCTCAACGGACAAGTGGTGGGCACAGATTCGCTGTTTAAGGCGCTCGAAAAGGCCAACATCCCCGGGCAGCGCTAAGACAAGGAGCCTATTGCTTCAAATTGCGCATTGCTCACTGGCGCAAATCCTTGTGGAGTCCCAATAACCAAAGAACCGAAACATGCCATTCCGTCTGCAGCGACCTTTCCTTGCGCGTAAATCCATCGAGGCGATCACAAATCGAAACCGGCCAAGCTAAATTTTGCACACAAAGCAATTAATAAAGAAGTGATGTGCCGTACATGCAAGTCAGGTATAGTGCCGCTCAGGATCGGTCCACGCAGGACGGTAGCAATGGCCGACAAGAAAATAATCTGCCCCCAATGTGGCTCATCTATCCTGGCAGAGTGGCGAGAAGCAAAGTGGCCCGTGGTATATCCATTCAACTGCCCAGCATGTGCCACCAAACTCCATATTCGGGCTGCTCTGCCTATCCAGATTCATCGGATGGACGCCAAGGGAAATTGGTGGTTTGTAGAAACCCTCCAAAGGTAATTCGCTGAAAAGGTCTGAGGCAGAGCGGGCTACAGTGGAAACCGCCGTATAGAAGACTGATTGCGCGCGTCCTATGAATTGGAATGGACATCATCGAGCGGTGGTTGTCTTTGAACAGATTTCCCCTCCTGAACTGCCGTCGCCATGATTCTTCAACTGCTACCTGCAGCAAATCGTTTCGGCGCTCGATCTGCCACTTCTGTTACGCCCGCTTTTTTTCCAAGTTGCAGGGCTTGCTCCGCAGTTGAGGTAGCAAACAAATGCATCGCCCTGGCGATAATTCCAGTCCACCCGGTCTGGTGGCTCGCACCGAGTCCCGCTCCGTTGTCGCCGTGGAAGTACTCATAAAACAGCAGGAGATCGCGCCAGTGAGGGTCCCGCTGAAATTTCGAGGTTTCCCCGTACACAGGTCTCCGGCCTTCCTTATCGCGGAGAAATATGCTTGTCAGCCGTCGCGAGAGCTCTTCTGCCACCTGGTACAAGTTCATCCTTCGCCCCGAACCAGTCGGGCATTCGATGGTGAAATTCTCGCCGTAGTACATGTAATACATCAGCAGTGCGCGGACGATGAGCCCGTTGACGGGCATCCAGATCGGCCCTCGCCAGTTTGAGTTACCTCCGAACATTCCCGTGTCGGACTCCGCTGGGAGATACGACACGCTATAGTTTTGGCTTCCCGCATGAAAGACATAGGGATGCTCCGCATGGTACCGGGACAGAGAGCGTATGCCGTAGGGGCTCAGGAACTCCTTCTCGTCGAGCATTCTCGTCAGTACCCGTCGGAGTTTCGTTTCGTTCAAGACTGCCGTCATCGACCTGCCGGAACAACCGAACTTAGATGGGTCATGGATGTACGCAGTCAGCTCAGGGCGCGCCGAAAGGAACCGCTGAAAGCGTTGGCCCATGTCCGGATATTTCGCTCTTAGCTCTCCTTCAAAAACGGTGACGGCGCACAAGGGGAGCAACCCTACCAGCGAGCGCACTTTTAATCGCTGCGATGTGCCGTCCGGCAAGCGCAACACGTCATAAAAGAACCCATCTTCTTCGTCCCACATCCCAGTGTCTTCCCCCGCATGCACCATCGCGGAAGCGATCCACAAGAAATGCTCCGCGAACTTGACGGCCATCTCCGCATAGGCGGGCCGTTCGAGCGCCAATTGCACGGCAATCTCCAACATGTTTTGACAAAACAGCGCCATCCAAGCAGTGCCGTCAGCCTGCTCCAGGTAGCCACCCGTGGGCAAAGGTGCGCTGCGATCAAATACTCCAATGTTGTCCAGACCGAGGAAGCCACCCTCGAAAGCGTTCTTGCCCGTGCGATCCTTGCGGTTCACCCACCAGGTGAAGTTCAACAAAAGCTTCTGAAACGAGCGCTCCAGCCAGTCAATGTCGCCGCTGCCGCGACGCACTTGCTCAAGTCGGTAGGTAAAGATGGTAGACCAGGCGTGTACCGGCGGGTTAACGTCACCGAAATTCCATTCGTACGCGGGGAGCTGTCCATTTGGGTGTAGGTAGCGCCCTTCGAGCATCAGGTCCAACTGCTGTTTGCCAAACTCCTCATCCACGAGGGTAAGCGCGAGGATATGGAACGCCAGGTCCCAAGCCGCATACCAAGGATATTCCCACTTATCCGGCATCGAAATGATGTCTGCGTTCTGCATGTGTTGCCAGTGGTCGTTCCGCGGGGCGCGCTGCTTCGGCTTGAACGGGTCTGCGCCATGCTCCACAAGCCATTTGTCGACATCGAAGTTGTAGTACTGCTTCGACCACAGCATTCCTCCGACTGCCTGTCGCATTACGTTGGTTGCATCGGCATCCAACTTCGACGGAATGACCGAGGCATAGAACTCGTTGGCCTCCGCAAGACGGGTTTTTACAACCGCATCGAATTCCGCCCCGAACAGATTTCCCTTTGCTGAAGCGTACGCAGAGTTTAGGTCTTTGGGGGCGATATTGTTCAGCCGCAAACGGAACACTTCGCACTGACCCGGGTTCACCGTCACGCGGTAATGCGCTGAGACCTTTGTTCCTCTCCCCGCAGGATTTACTTCAGCAGATCTTTCCTGAACGACACAATTATTGATCCCGTCTTTTACATACGGCATTCGGTTCGGTGCACCAAAGAGCCGCTCGTTATTCGTCTCATTCTCGGTGAAGAGCAGCGGCGCATCCCCCTCGGAATAGAGGAAACTCTCCCCCAATTCCGGATGGGATGCGGAGACAACACTCGCACCCTCTACACTCGCTCGCTTCATAAGGATGGGCCTCGCTGTCCCATCCGACCACGTGTTGCGGAACCAAAGCGTGGGAAGGACGTGCAGCGGCGCTGGCTGCGGACCACGATTCCAGACGCTGATTTTGATGAGTATGTCTTCGGGGGACTGCTTCGCGTATTCCACGAAAACATCAAAATACCGGTCCCCATCGAAGATCCCCGTATCGAGGAGTTCGTACTCGAAATCATGGCGCGTGCGCTTCTTATTCGTGGTTACTAGTTCGTCGTAGGGAAACCCCTCCTGCGGATATTTGTAGAGGTACTTCATGTACGAATGCGTTGGCGTGCTATCGAGGTAGAAATAATACTCCTTCACGTCCTCTCCGTGATTACCTTCACTGTTCGTGAGTCCGAATAGCCGTTCTTTGAGAATCGGATCCTTCCCGTTCCACAGAGCAAGAGCAAAACAAAGCCTCTGTTGGTCATCGGAAATGCCGGCCAGCCCGTCTTCGCCCCAGCGGTAGGCGCGCGAGCGCGCCTGATCATGACTGAAATAGTCCCAAGCGTTGCCGTCTTTACTGTAATCTTCGCGCCCGGTTCCCCATTGCCGTTCGCTCAGGTAGGGTCCCCATTTTCTCCAGGTTGCGCCTTCGCGGGTCTGTTCCAGCCTTCGGCTTTCTTGGGTCATACCACACCTCTTTCGCGGGGATTCTATACTCTCGGATTACATGCATACAAGCTTCGCGCCTCCGCCAACTTCCATCTCCCGAGAGACATGGCGGACCCGGGACTTCCGTCGGGCTTTCTGCAATTCAACCCATTCGATTGTTTTGCTTTCATAGTCTGGGACGAAATCTATCATCGTGGCCTACCCCGGCCTGAAGTCCGAGACTTGCACCACTCGCTGGCGAATAAAAACGTCTTGTCTTAGGAATAGGTTAGGAGTAGCGTATATCTCCCCGGTCGGGCATCGCAGGAATCAACCAGCTCAAACGAAAGGCTAGTGGAGCATGGCGAATTCTTGGCAACTGGGATCTCTGCCGTCTAGGAGACTCTATTCTCGCGTTGAGACCTCTCAGGAGGTTTGGGTTTACTGGAGCTGCGACGGGAGGGCTGATGTTTCGCCCGTGCAGGATATGAGCATGGGCGGCCTATTTCTCAAGACACCGACTGAAAAACCTGTTGGCTCTGTCATTAGTCTCCACTTCCTTGTACAAGAAGGCCAGATCCGGGCCGACGCCACTGTGCGTTATGTGAGATCGGGGAGCGGCGTGGGAATGAAGTTCGCCGCTGTCAGCCAAGAAGACCGGCCTCGGCTCGCAGCCCTGATGACACGGCTGCGCGGGCTGTCCGCCAAGAGACCTTCTATACGCAACGAAGAAAATTGAGGAAGCACCTCTCTGTTTTAGACCTACTCCTTTTCAGATGTGCGAATGTATCGTACGTAATCTCCCGTAACGCACTTCTGTGCGCGAAAACTGATCGGGACGATAAATTCCGAGCAAAGCATCACCACAGCATCTCTAAAAACATCTTTTCGTTAACTATTGAATCGGCCCGAGTATTTTCTCAATGTCCGATTGGGGGATCATGTTCTCCACTTGTTCGACAGAATTACCCTTTGCGCCGAACTTATTTTCTCGTGTCAATCTAATGGCTATAAGCACTTTTGAAAGATGCCGTAGCGTGTGCTTCGGAGCAGAAGGATATTTCCGTTCTACACTCTCCAATATATCCCGCAATGGTTCTTTATCCAGATTGAACACTAGGAGTTCTGTTTCCTCTTGCCATTCTCCTAACCTCACAATTACTGTATTTGCGTTCGATCGCCTTACTGCCCTCGTTCGTTTCGCTTCCCCCATATTGCCTCTCAGACTTTTATCACCCGACGAATCGATGGATTGTAGAACTGGGGAAAATTCTGTCCATAGTACGTATGTACTGCAAGTACTGCTGACGCGCGAGACGGCCGAATCTGACAGGCCGAATCTGGCGAAGCAGTATTCTGTGGATTGTGCGATCGGGGAGGCTGCGGCAATACTCCACGCTCAACCTAGACTGCCGAATTCGGTCAAGGGCACTCGCGCCGGATTGCATTTTGCGATAGGGCGAGCGCTTCTTGTTCGACGGATGCCGCTACGGCCCGGCCAGAGTTGGGAGTACGTATCGAACATACGCTATGTTGGCTAGTTGCTTCCCCTGCCAAAAACAAGGGCCTCGTTCATGGCGGCGAAGCGAATTTCGATCAAGGTGCGAGAGCCGTCTTTGTTCTTCCGGTACCCTACGGCATTCTCAGCGTACCTGACACCCTGTTTCACCCACCTGGCCTCGACGGTGACGCCCATCCCTCTGTCGTCTTTAATCTTCACAATGGCGTCGGGGGTATACGATTCCCAACTGATCACGCAGTCTCCGACAGGCAAGGGCGTGCCAGCTACCTTCAGTGCGGGGGGCAAGGTGAACTCCCGTTTTCCTCTTTCGTAGGATCGGGGCGTGAAACCGAGCGACACCAGATTCTTGTGTGTCGCTTCAGCCTCCCGGTCACCCCCATAAGGTCCTACAAGAACTTGATAGGATTTCCCCCAAAAGCGATTCCATTGAACGACCGTTGCTGGAAACCCCAATTGAGCTAATTTGCCCGTCGTTTTGTCAGCCAACAGCTTTTCTTTAAACCGCCCGACTTCGAGATACTTTTCGGAACGCATCGTGATGTCTTCTATGTTCGAGGGCTCAATGTGGACACCCGGAAGTCGGTTCGCCAATTCCATCTCCGGAGCGGTCGATCGGAGCATGCTGGTGCTTGGGTCTGGAGCGGGAGCGATGCCGATTTCTGGAGACACAGGCCGACCAGCGGCTGAACTCAACGCTAGAGTATCGGAAGGACTGACGCTGGGAGCAGAATGAAAAGGAGTGGCAGGTCTCGCAGCGTCGGGCTTCACTCCATGAGCCTTGGTTGCTGTTCGCGCTTCCCTCGAAACGAGCCTCTCCTGTAGAGGAGCCTCAGCCGACGCCGCTGCCACTGTCCGCGGCTCTCGTGTTATCGCTCGTGATTCTGGCGCTACTGGATTTAGATCTGGCGATAGGGTGTTTGGTTCTTGTGTAACTGGGTCTGGCGAAATCGAAGGCGATTCTCGTGAGCTAGCGTGTCGTTGAGGCGGTATCGGCTGCGACCAAGATCTACCTCCCAATTGTTCGCCCAATCGAATGAGCGTGTTGCCCAGCTCGCGACTGTGGCTAAGCAACGAAAATACGGTCACAACGAGGGCCGACACGAGAACTCCAGCCAGCAAACCACCGGAGAATCCGGTCCATAATCTTCCTGATCGAATATGCCGAAAAAGTGCCTCAAGCCTCTCGGAAACGCGCCGCGTCGCATCTGGAATCGCTTGTTTAAGACCGAAGAAACGGGATCTAGGTGGTGACAGAGCAGTTTTCTCGTTCACGGCAAGCAGGGAAGTCTGGCGCATCCAATTGCGAATTTGTTCGCGGGCATCTGGGGGTAGGTTTGTGAAGCGTAGCCCTCCCTTCTTCCGCGTCTGGTCCGTCCACGCCAGCTTGCTTCCCACTTCGATGAATCGTGAGACACCTCTCGTTTCTGCTTCATCCTTCCGTGTCGGCCCTACGTCAGGATCGATTCGGGAGTGGCCGTAGGAAAACCAGAAGCGAATGATCCCCGTCCGTTGAATGGGAGCCGTGGATTGAAAGCAGAGACCTCCTTCGGAGATATTTAGGATGACACCGCCATTGTCCGGGTCCAGATTGACATAGGCTAGCCCGTTCACTTTCATCCGTGGAGCTTGGCGGCGTTCCGTGTTTACCAAGGACGCGACTCTCCCCACCGATTGTCGGATGGTCTTTGCCCCGGAAGCTGCCGCTTGGCCAAGCAAAATATCTCCAATCCGGGTGCCACTGATCCACCCGGCTCGATTGCGCAATCGATGATGCCCTTGCTCCGCGTTTTCTTCCGGCTAGGCTGGGAGGTCAATTAACGAGCGGAAGACCCACATTGCATACGCGAGCCAAGACAGAAGGTCAATGGTACTGGGGTACTAAGCGAGAGAGCGAAGACCGGGCAACCTGGCAAGATCGAGCCCGGGAATAATGCTGGCGATACTGCCCGGCACACGCAGACTTTTGCCACATCCGAAGGGAACGTCCATCACACCCGGAGGAACCTTTCATTTCGCGTTCCCACCTGTCAAGGTGAATCATCAAGGGCTACTCGAGTGCAGGGATAAGTACCGCACAGACAGCGACATTCGGGCCGACTGTGATCCGATGAACAAAATTGGAGTTCTGGCACTGTTTTTCGCCGGGTTCTACATCATCAGTCGGTGCTTGGTATTTGAACGAGCGAGCTATCTGAGCGCCATGGGCATCTTTGTAACTGGCTCGATGCACGCGGCCAAAGGACATGGGAAAAAGTTTAATCAAGCTGACCGGCCCAGACGAGGGCGGTGGCAAGGAGAAAACGATGAATTCGAGAAGCATAGTTCATGTGGTTGTGCTTGCCATGGCTTGCCTGCTTGGAGCAGGAGCCGTGCGGGCCCAGACTGCCGGTTCAGACTCCGCAACTAAAATCGGTGTTATCAGCGTGCGGCAGGCGATCGGCACAAGCGCTGAAGGGAAGCAAGCTATCGTGGAGATGCAGATGCGATTTACGCCACGACAACAAGAGCTGGAATTGCTGAGCAAGCAGCTCAGCAACCTGCAACAAAAGTTAAACGCTGGTCAATCAACTCTCACCGAAGAAGAAAAGGACGACTTGGGCACGCAAGTGAACCGCATGACCCAGGAACTAAATCGCAAAAAGAGCCAATACCAAGAAGACCTCACCGCCGCGCAAGAGGAGTTTGTGAAGCACATCGGGCGCAAAATTGTGGATGTGCTCAGGCACTATGCGCAAGAGAACGGTTACGTTGTTATCCTTGATTCATCTGCTCAGAATTCACCGATTTTGTACGCCTCGAAAGACATCGATATTACCCAAGCCATCGTGAACTTGTACGACACGACTTATCCAGCCAAGAGCCGCGCACCGGCTCCTACGGCGAAGCCAGCACCATCCTTGCCTGCGACGCCTCCCGCGAGCAAGCCATAACACCGGTCTTGCCGACAGCCCGGAGTGCAACACAAGAAATTTAGAGCCACGGTGGGGACAAAGGGGCAAGAATATTGAAACGTTATTGGCAGGCCGGGAAGTCACAATGGAAATTCCGGTCGAAGCTGAACATACTAGGTTCGTAGTGCGCCAAAAAGACTTGTTCATTTTTGGCCGGGGGAGCACAAATCCGATGTGGTATGCGAATCTTCCACAGCGTTTAGATGGATTCGGTTCCTTTCTCTTGTGTCTCTCTTCTCTTGCTGCTTGCATTAGCTTCAGCGGGTCCCAGCAATTCTCGGCGACGGTAATGGGCTCTTCGAACACCGCGGTGGCCCGGAGCGCAACTGGTGGCATGATTTTTGCGACGGGCATGAGCGAGGGAGGAAACGCGGTGGATAGTTCCAGGGGAACGGCGACCAGTTCCGCAGAAGGCGCAAACTCCGCGCAAACTGCCATACCGACGACCATACCTGCTGCTCTTGGCACCGTGAGTTCGATCACGAAGGATGGAATTACTTGGACCTTTAGCTCTCCTGTCCCGGTTGGCCAGTTTGTAAATGGGGATTACTACGTTGTTGGGCCGGTGACTATCACGGCCATCAGTCCTCCTCCAACGACTGCTTCGCCGTATGTGAACGGCTCTGTAAAAAATCTGCCTACGAGCAACGGCAAAAGCGGATTCGATTCCCGGTTGAATGACGGCAGGGACGAATCTTGGTGGTTCGACGTTACCTTGCGTTCATATCCGCCGATCAGTTTGAGACCGGGTGACGCGCTCGTCTCAACAATCAGCTTGCCAAAGATTCACTCCGTGCCGGAGGTCATGCGGGCATCCGACAGGAGCGCTAGTCCGGTAGCTTCCGCGTCGGTGCTTACGGTACTTGCCTCGGCGCCCGCGACCGATGCTTTTCGCCCGTCGTATTGCGACAGAACTCAGACCGTTTATCGCGCTAGTAACATACAGCGAAATCTATTGCCCTCGCTTGAGCCTCCGAATCCGGCCAGTACCCCCAAGCTGGCACAGTATGAGGCGCTCTACCGCCGGCCGTGGATCGATACGAACGCTTTCCTTTTCGACGCCCCCGCAAGCTATATGCCAAGCTACGGCCAACATATCGCGTTTGCTGATTCCTATGCTGGACTACTTCTGACGCTGAATTTTCCTGCGAACCAGAAAGTGAATCTCACCAACTATCTCGTTCAGTACGGCATCGATCTTTATGGTTGCACACGAGCGGGTTACAGTTGGCCGGCTTTCGGCGGTCATCACAGCGGCAGGAAATTTCCTATTATTTTGGCGGGCATCCTGCTCAACGACTCCGGTATGAAGGACGTTTCCACAAACTACCCGGATGCATTCAGCGAAGACATGCAGACGGTGTATATCAAGCAACTGCCGCCCATCGGAAGCTACCGGCAAGCGTGGCAAGGCGCAACGGTCATTTACGGCGGACATTACGGGGTACATGCGGATGGAACGCCGGTGAGCGCAGGAATCTATGGCCCGTACGAGCAGTTGCAGCCGGCGAAGTGGCCGATCCTTACTCCCCCCGGTGAACAATTGGGGGAGGCATACCGCCGCTGCTGCACTTCGGGTTCATGGGTTGGGGAAGCCCTGGCGATCCATCTGTTGCATGGAGAAAGCGTCTGGAATCACTGGGCGTTCTTTGATTATGTGTATCGCTGGATGACGGAAGACGACACTCAGGATCTAGCTAAAATCAAGGCGCAATCGGGGTTCGATTACAGCGCCAGTTGGCAACACCAGAAACAAACGGTGAAATGGCTCAACGGCCAAGTGTCAGACCCCTCGTTCATCGACGATATGTGGAACGAATATAGCTGGAAGGCTCCATAAAGATTTCCTTCAGCATTCCTCAATACTGCTAAAGTCATACAGAACCAGTTCCACACGCCTTGAAATACCCAGTTTGGGGAACAATGCCCGATGGTCGCCTTGCCACCTTGCGGCAACCTCCCGCGGTGCACCGCTCGAGGGAAGGAAACGCAACATCGAACAGCAGACTAAACCGTTATCGTCGTGGCTTACCTCGACCTGAACTCTGGGGCTTGCGCCACTCGCTCACAAGGGAAAGAAAGATCCTGCCAACTTGGTAGCCTGCTGCCGTCCATGCAACATGATCAAGAGCAAGCGGATCTACAAGAACTTCGAAGATGCCAAAGAATATGTGCTCGCGCGGCGCGAAGAAATGCGCCGGGCCTCGGAAACCAAGCGTTCCCAGCCGGCGGCAAAACCGGCACCTGTTTAATTCGCTTGGGATGGGCACGGACAGAAAGTAAGGCACTGGCCCACGGCTTCGCGTGTTTTACAGCGAATTCACGCAGACAGTGGCTACAGCGCAAGACTGCAAGGAAGCACAGATCGGTCCTCCGGAACGAAATATATTTCTAGCCGAGGACATGGCTGGACTTGGCGTTGATTCCCGCAAGCCAAGTTGAAAACAGATTCAGGGAATGGTGGCACTGACTTGGCTGGAGTAAGCACTCTCCGTCCCTGCGGAGTTCTCTTCGGTCGCGACATAATAATAGGTTTGTCCCGATGTGACGCTGGTGTCGCTGTAGGACGTGCCTGTGATTAAGGCGGTGTTCACCTTGGTATACGGGCCACCGGACACTGCTCCACGGTAAACATTGAAGCCTGCGAACGATGTAGAACTCGGTGTCCAACTCAGGGTCACTGAGTGACTGACAGGCGTGGTGCCCGATCCTGAGAGCGAGATGACCAATGGGGAATTGGCCGCATTGCTGCTAATCGTGACCGTGCCCGAAAGACTACCGGTGGTTGCCGGATCAAAGGTCACGGTGAAGGAGGTGGACTGTCCGGCAGCAAGCGTGAGGGGTACGGCGATGCCGGTGGCGCTAAATCCCGTGCCGCTTACACTGATGTTCGATACGGACATGCTGGAGTTACCGGTGTTTGTCAGTGTCACACTCTGGGTTGCGTTAGTGCCTGTGGGGAGGCTTCCGAAACTGAGCAAGGTCGGAGCAGCCGTAAGCTGGAGAATGGAGGAAACGACCGTGGCGGCCAGAGGAACAACGAGCGGTGAATTGGGCGTGTTATTCATCAGTGTGAGGTTGGCGTAAAAGCTGCTTGAGGAGGGAGGTTTGAAGGTAACGCTGAAGGTAGAGGAGCCCCCGGGGGGGAGAGAAAGCGGGAGTGCCAGACCAGAGTAGCTGAAGGCAGTCCCGGCCAACGATGCCTGAGTAACGCTGAGGTTCGCGGTACCAGAATTTTTGATAACGAGCGACTGGGTATTGGTCACACCCACGGCGACGTTGGCAAAGCTGACGCTGGATGGGACCACGGAAATCTGCGGTTGTACGCCAGTGCCGGTCAACACAATCGCTGCTGGCGAACTGGTCGCGGTGCTGACGACGCTGAGGCTTCCCGTTACGCTTCCAGTGGTGGTCGGTGCAAAACTGACATTGAGTTTAAGACTCTGGCCTTCGGCAAGGGTCACGGCCCCGGTGAAGCCGCTGACGGTGAAGCCGGCGCCCGTGATCGAGGCCTGCGAAATAGTGACGCCGCCTGTCCCGCTATTCGTCAGCGTAGTCGATTGAGAAGCCGAACTTCCCACCAGGGTATTGCCGAAGCTCAGGCTACTCGCACTCCCTGACAACTGATACGTTTGAGCTGAATTTGCCGATAGACCTGTTCCCGTTACCGCGACGGAATTCGTTGAAGTATTGCCATTCCTATTTGTTGTGCTGACTACGACGTTGCCGCTGAAGCTCTGCGCTGCGTTGGGCGCAAACACCAGCTGGAACGAGATGCTGCCATGCGCCTCCAGCACAATGGGTAGTGCGGAACTGACAACAATAAACTCCGGAAGGCTGCTCGAGATCCGCAGAATCGAAACAGAATGCCGGCCATCGTTTGTGACTACAACGGTAGCTGCCGCACTTTCTGTGTTCATCCTGACCGATCCGAAACTCAGCGAACTGGGGGTGACTCCAACATCTGCGTGAAGCGGCATAGGAGAGAGTACGGAACCTACAATGAACAATCCGAAAGACAAGCACACGAGTTGTGTTTTTTCCATGGACGGTGATCCCTCCTATTTATTTCAGGAGCGAAGTCCGAATGCGGGAAGGGGGACATCGATCACCGCTCGTGACGCTAAATCGAGATGAACAATGGAACCCGGAGTGATCCAGGACTACTTGAACTTAAGGCCAGATTTGGTACAGGTGATTTGATCCCCGTGATGGGCAAAGGAAATCTGACCGATTTCTCAATAATTATTCAAGAGCGTGAGAGGGGAAGGTAAAGCTTTGCTAGCAGAGCTTTACTGAAAATTCATCAGGATGGTATTCCGTTGATCCCGGCAAGAATTAGGACGGATCGAGATCCTTCAGCAATTCTCATCGAATTGCTGAAGGATGACCCTCGGGCGAGCAATGTCCGTCTACATGCAAAAAAGCTTCGCGCCTTCAAGAGCCTCGCGGCAGACTTGCCGGAACAGAGGACGTCGGGACGGGTAATTGCCGGCGCACGACCTCGATGGAAGTGTGGAACTGCTAGGACGGCCACAGGCCGCATCTCTGGTTGTTACGGTGCCTGCAATCCTATTATAACTACTTGCCATCCATCCGCCGGTGAAATCGAAAACTGGCTCTGGTAGGAGCCAGGCGACGACACGCTTTCGGTTACCGCCGTCAGATAATTTGGCGTCGAATTCAAATCCGTAATAAAGCCCCCCTGGGGCGTGAACACGGTGAGGGAGTCGGAGTTGCCGAAGATCCAGCTCACGAGCAGCCCGGCCTGCGTGAGCGTGATCGAGTTGGAGGTGGCGCTCGTCGTGGACGTGTCCGGACTGGGGCTGGTAATCGCTGAAACGATCGGTGCATTCACCGTGTCTGATCCCGCGATGGCAAAGAAATGCAGAAATATAGGCTCTTGAACGCTAGTTGCGACCGTGATCGTAGCGCCGGCAGGGCATGGCGGCGGATTCTGGGCATAGTAGACAGTGCTCCTCATGGAGTAGTAGAAACCCGCCCAGTTCGTGGGTCCTGCCAAAATATTCCAGGTGTTCCCGCAACTGTCCGTTACAGTAGGTTGAGGTATCGGTTTGCCATAAAAGTTGTAATAGTCTCCAAGGAAGAGCAGCAGCGTTGAGGCGCCAGGATAGACGAATGGCCCTACGGAATACGCCAGTGGATAGGTTGTCGTTACGCCCGTCCCCCAAGCACCCGATGACACAATCGTGGGCACAGCAGGATTCACTGCCAGGGTGGCTGCTTTGCTGGCATTGGCTGAGTAATCTTCATAGCCCACATAAACATTGGGTGCAGTGCTATCCGTGCTCAACAGGACAAACCGCATAGCTGAAGCGTTCGTCCACCCGGGCCGTGAAGTGATCTCTCTGACTATATTCGTAACATCTATGGTGTGGGTGCAGGTGTTCTGTCCATTGTTATTCCCGCTGCAACTGCCATGGTCATCCCCCGGCCCCGTAGTTGTGTAATCGACGAAAGAAGTCGTATAAGGCACGTCCAGAGGAGTGTTACCTGTGGCCCCCGTGAAAGAAGGTCCGTCATCTTGAGCAACACCGTATATGCGGAACGTGTAGTTATTGTTGGGGCAAGGCGCTGATGCACATACAGAATTGGTGGCAAAGCTACCGCTGTTTACCAGTTTCAGGTATGCGGATTGGATTGTGTCACCCGAATTGGCGCCAACAGACGGAAAGCGGTAGCCAGTAACGTAGGCAGTTGTCAAACTACTCCAACTCCCCACCCAATCTGCTCCACCGGGCGTTGGAGTGCTAATCCACCCTGAGCCGTTTTCGCTGTTGTAGAATCCATCGTCGGCATCATTGGAAATTTGAATCGTGTGAGAAACCAGAGGCCCTGTGCCAGCAGTGATAGTTAACGTCAGGGGCGCGTTACCTGAGCCTCCACTGTTGGTTGCGCTAATCATAACGCTGAAGGTTAACGCTGCACCCGTAGGAGTTCCGGAGATCAAGCCCGAGGCGGTATCCACCGTGAGGCCGGTGGGCAATCCCAGCGCACCGAAACTAGTGGGTGAATTGGTACCCGTAATTTGGTAGGAGAACGCCGTCCCTATCGTTGCACTGGCCGTGCCGCTGCTGGTGATCGCTGGGGGAGCTAACGTCACAGTCAAGGTCAGGGGAGCGTTACCTGTGCCCGCGCTGTTGGTGGCGCTCAACATCACGTTGGAGGTTCCCACAGCCACCGGAGTCCCGGAGATCATACCCGAGGTGGTGTTCACCGTGAGACCGGTAGGCAATCCCGACGCACCGAAGCTAGTGGGCGAGTTGGTGGCCGTAATTTGATAGGAGAAAGCCGTCCCTGTCGTTCCACTGGCCGTGCCGCTGCTGTTGATCACCGGGGGAGCCACGGTCACCGTCAGGGTCAGGGGAGCGTTACCCGTGCCCCCGCTGTTAGTGGCGCTCAGCATTACGTTGGAGGTTCCCGCACCTGTCGGAGTCCCGGAGATCATACCCGAGGTGGTGTTCACCGTGAGGCCGACAGGCAATCCCGACGCACCGAAGCTAGTGGGCGAGTTGGTGGCCGTAATTTGATAGGAGAAAGCAGTCCCTGTCGTTCCACTGGCCGTGCCGCTGCTGGTGATCGCCGGACTGGGGTTGCTGGTGTTGCCGCCACCGCCGCCGCTACCGCAACCGGTGAGAGCCAAAATCAGTGCTGTGAGTGTTGTGAGTACTGCACATGGTATGGGGTGCGACATAAACGGGCGGAAGGTATGCTTAGACAATGCCGTAACCCACCAATAGGAGTTGGTACATAGGACCGCCTTATTTTGCATTCAAGAGATAGGACGATTCTATCAAATCGCCTGGATACTCCTATGATATGCGGCCTCCGAGTCACGTTAACAACGATTTAGAGCCGTGTTGCCGGTTTATAAACAGGCTGCGAGTGGTCGAGCGGAAAACGCAAGAGCTCACGCTTTCAGAAAAAGGCTAAGTCCGGGTAAACGTCAATACTCTTTCGGACGCTCGTTTTCAGGAAGGAGCAAAGTTGGACGAGATGCTCCTCGCGGGTTCAGGAGAGCGTTGCCGGTGCGAAGCGTTATGCAGAACAATCTGAAAAAGTGGCACCTGCCGACCCGGGAGGCAGCTTCCTGCTTAAAGAACCGTACCAAGGACATTTATGAAGACTCCAAGATGAGGCGCGAGAAGAGAATTTCGGCTGGAGGCCGCACCTTTCGGCGAGTCGGAATCAGGTGTCTCTGGGCCCGCCTTGTGCCACCCCTCGACCAAGTGCTCCGCAAACTCGGGCTCCCGTCACTTCTCGAGATCCTTGCGCCCAGTAGCCGTAAATGCGGCCGCAGTTTGACCAGTTCCCTCAAAGCTTTATGGGTCCCTTCTTGTTGACCAAGCTGACCGCAAGCGGGCAGCTTGAGTGCGATTTTGTGTTTGCCGCTGGCGCGTACGTGGACGAGATTCGACTCCAGTTTAATGGCCTGAGAAAGCTTCGCGTGGATGAAAAGGGCGACCTCCTGCTTGGCTCCAAAGGGGAGGAAGTGCGTTTCGAAAAGCCCGTGGTGTGTGGCCGCTGTGACTGTCTCGCCACAAGCTCAAACTGGAAACTTGTCGACCGATTCCGAGTGATGCGTGTGCCCCGGTTCCAATTCCAATAATCGCACCTAGAGAATCCTCGGCTCGGAGCGGTTCTTGCTTTGACCATGCGGTCGGGCTCTCCCGGATGGGGTAAAATATGGATGCCTCGAATTTGATTTGTGCTTTACAGTAGACTCTCTAAGAGGGAACCAACCTTGGGGATTCGAACCAGAATACACGCTACCACCTTCATCCTGGCGGGCCTGGGCGTGTCTCTCACCGGGTGTGGTTCTTCAGGTTCGAACTCTGGTAACCCAACCGCACCGACAGCGCCCACAAGCGCGGTCAACGTGCTGACCGTGCACAACGACAATGCGCGCACGGGACAGAACCTGAATGAGACCATTTTGACGACCAGCAATGTGAATTCCGCCAGTTTTGGCAAATTGGGGACGTTCTCTGTGGACGGATTGGTGGACGCGGAGCCCCTCTATGTCTCGAACCTGACCGTCGCCGGAAGTGCGCACAACGTGGTGTTCGTGGTCACGGAGCACGATTCAGTATATGCCTTCGACGCCGATACATTCTCGCAGCTGTGGAAGGTCTCGGTTCTCGGCTCGAATGAAACGACCAGTGACAATCGCGGATGCACTCAGGTCTCGCCCGAGATTGGAATTACCTCCACACCCGTGATTGACCTGAACGCAGGCACGCATGGGACGATCTTTGCTGTAGCCATGTCCAAGGACAGCAGCGGAAATTATCATCAGCGCCTGCATGCTCTCGATATCACAACGGGCGCGGAACTCAGCGGCAGCCCTGTGACGATTCAGGCCACCTTCCCCGGTACAGGAGAGGACAGCTCGAACGGAAACGTGATATTCGATCCCGCGCAATACAAGGAGCGGGCCGGCCTGCTTTTGATGAACAACGTAATCTATACGAGCTGGGCATCGCACTGTGACCACGCGCCCTACACCGGATGGCTCATTGGCTACAACGAATCCACGTTGCAGCAGGCGAGCGTGCTCAACGTGACTCCGAACGGGGGTGAAGGGGCGATCTGGATGGCAGGGGCGGGGCTTGCGGCCGATACACTCGGAAATATTTATTTTCTCGATGCCAATGGAACGTTTGACGACACTCTCAATGCGGCGGGGTTTCCGGTCAACGGGGATTTCGGGAACGCATTCTTGAAGGTGTCGACGAGCGGCAACACACTCGCCGTGGCCGACTATTTCACCATGTTCAATACCAACGCCGAGTCCAACGTGGATGAGGATCTCGGTTCCGGAGGGGCGATGGTACTGCCCGACCTGACGGACAGTTCGGGGAACACGTGGCATCTGGCCGTTGGCGCCGGCAAAGACACGCACATGTACGTGGTGGATCGCGATCTGATGGGCAAATTCAACACGGATACGGACAGCGCCATCTACCAGCAGATTAACGGTGGATTGAGCGGCGGCGTGTATTCGATGCCGGCGTACTTCAACAATACGGTGTATTTCGGCGCGGTGGGAGATTCCTTGAAGGCTTTTTCGATCGTGAATGCGAAGCTCGGTGCTTCGGCGGCTTCGAAAAGTGCGACCTCGTACGCTTATCCGGGAGCGTCGCCGAGCATCTCTGCGAATGGAACCACGAATGGCATTGTGTGGACTGTGCAGAACGCCAGCACAGGAGTGCTTCACGCGTACGATGCCACCAACCTTGCGAGCGAGCTGTACAACAGCAATCAGGCTGCGAATAACCGCGATCAATTTTCGGGAAACAAATTCATTACGCCGATGATCGCGAACGGGAAAGTTTATGTTGGCACGCCCAATAGCGTCGTGGTTTTCGGTTTGCTGCAATAGCAATCCACTATGTGTCATTTGTGCCTTGCCATAGGTCAGGAAAGGAAGAAAGAGCATGCTTCGGTGAACCCGGCTCTGTGGAGCGGGGTGACACCCGTAATCGAACTTGCGAATATCTGGCGAGCTTTTAACGAACGTTAAATAGGTCAAAACGAATGGCGGTGGCGGATGATGGAAGTCGGGATAAGCGGGAAAGTAATCCAAATTGTACCCGCCGCTGGCTGGCGCGCATTTGAATTCACCCAAGACGAGGGTGGAAAAATAGAAACCAAAGAGATTCCGGTCATAGGATGGGGATTACGCGACAGTGGAGAGGTATCTCTTCTCATTTCCGACCCGAACAATGAAGAGGGATACGGCGTGATGAGCATCTGTGAAAGACCTTCCTATCTTGACGAGCGATACAGAAACAAAGTGGTTCACTACCAAGCCGTAGCACCGTTTCAAGAACTCTCCCAAGTGGCAGCGCAGGCTAGACACATATTGCAAGTCAGGCGGAGCGATGGGGAAACCGCACGTATGAGGACAGAAGACCATCCGGCCAAGTCGAGTTGAGCCGAGTACGCATGAACCCCGCATTCAAACGGTGTCTCCTCAGCGACTATTCGGTGCTCAGACGCCCACGTCGAGTCTCAAGGGACTGCGTGCGGCGAGTTTCGTTACGAGAAAGAACCGATCGAGGATTTGCCCGCCATGAGAACCTTCCTTTTGGCGGAGAAAACGTGTCAGCATAGTGCAATGAAACACCCGAAACAAAGCAATCGCGCTCCGCAGGCCCATCCATCTGCGTTGGCAGCACCTTCGTATCATCGCATTCTCGTTAAGCATGGCTTGATTGAAAAGACTCTGGCCATCCCCGATGCGTATGGAGTGTTTTTGAAAGTGGGCGCTGACCCAGAAGTGCAGAAACTCCGTCGCAAGGTAGCGCGCGGCAACAAAATGAAACACGTTCCCGCTTTGTATCTGGCCACAGCGATGGCTCTGCAAGACATGACCAAGCAGGAGCTTGAAGCCCTGAAATTGCGGATTGAAGAGAAGCAGGCATGAGCGCCCCCTGGTAGCCTTTTTCATCGGCGCGACCTTCTTCCTCGCAGTTCTCTTCGCCTTTGTCTGCTCCTTCTTGGCTTCCCTCTTGCCAGCCAGACGCGCAGTTTACGACCGGTTGGTCATTCTGAGTTTTTAGGGAGTTACTCCTCTGAGTGCTGTCAGTTGGACGATTGGCGCGCAACGCCTCGAATTGGACAAGGTCGCGGTGGGTAGCGGTAAGGCCGCCCGATGTGCTCGGTTGGAAACAGACATCCACATTTGTCCCCAGACAGGAAAATAGCGTCTTATCCTGATTTGGTATGCGCGACCAAAAACTTGCTCATAAAGTGCGCTTGTTGAAAAACCGGCGCAGCCAGCGGATTGATTTGAATGTTCCAGTTGTCGTTTACCCACCCCCAAATGAAGGCCCGCAGTTCTATGAAAGTACGCAAACACTGGTCGTTAATGCGCATGGGGCGCTCTTGGCCTTAACGGACATGGTAACGCCAAAGCAAAGGCTCCTCGTGCAAAACGCAGAGAGCGGGGAACAAGAAGAGTGCCGAGTGGTCTCCGTGAAGAGGGAACTGACGGGACCGCCCAAGGTTGCAGTGGAATTCACGCAGCCCGCACCGAACTTCTGGCACCTCGCGTTTCCGCCCGCCGATTGGACTGCCAGCATCTAGCCAGGTTTCCACAGCGCGCTCGCAATGCCGGCCATGGAGTGGCCCTACGCACACACCGAGGCGGGCAATCTTAAACTGCGTTGCAGCCTCTTGGCTTTTAGGAGTTCATTAATGTTGGAACGGGGTGTTTGGGCCGAAGTCATGGTGGGGGCGAAGTTATAAACTCCGCGAATCGCCGCGTTGACCGCAACGCGCCAGACCTCCTTGCCTTGCCTCAGGGCAGGGTCGGAGCAGAGACTTCCCAATCTGTAGTGACCGCACTCGTTCGCTCTCGACAGAATCAGGTCATATGCGAATGCACAATCCCGACGTCGAGGCTTCTGGTCACTCGTGCCGAAGGGTCAGCCACACTTAAGTGAAGACACAAAGGTCCGGACAGTTTTGTCAGGGACCTTTCCATTTTTGCTTGTCTGAACGTCTCAGTTTGGCTTCAACCCATAAACGTCCAATTCTCCGGAGACACTGGTGGACCCATATACGCCACCTTTATTGTTGCCACGCGTCCCGACGTACACCTTGCCGTTGGCAACCGTCGGAACGGTGAACTTGACCGCGTTACCAGCCGCATCTGTGCTCACCAGGGAACTGTTCCACAAATCGCTTGTCAAGCTGGTTGCGTTGTAGGCATGGAGAACCGCCGGGCCGCAACCGGACGATTGCTTCGTGCAGTACTCGCTATTGTTCAGGGCCCAGACAATCCCGTCACTCGTTCCATTGGAAGAAACTGACGGCGAGGAACCCGGAAAACCGTAACTCGTGGAGGATTGGGAAGAAACCGGAGTGTTGAACATATTCGTCGAAGTGTTGAACGCATAGGAAAGCAGTGGACCGTTCCATCCTGCGATGTAGAAATTATTGTCCCAGAAGGCGCCGGTTGCATAAATGCCGTGGCCAATATTGAAGTGCTGCCGCGCATTCGAGTCACCTAGTCCGCCCATACTGTCGCCATTCAAGAGGTACAGTGTGCCATCTTTGCCGCCTCCGATGACCAGATGCTGCAGAGAGCCTGTCGTCAGATTGAGAACGACGGCAGATCCACCCGCGCCGAAGTCCTGGTCGTTGGCGTCGTCAGAAGCCTCATCGGAGGGGGTGAAATAAGACGTGATGGCGAGACCAGTGGTCAATTGGAGGAAAGAATCTCCGTAGTCATTGTTCGGAGCACTCGCATTTGTAGCGTCGAATTTGGCGTTGCCCGTGATCAAATAAATGTGGCTGTTAGAATCGGCTGAGGGTGCACCCCCACCCATCCAAATGCCGCCTAAACCAACATTGGGCGAGACATTGAGAACAGAAGACCGGGTGAATGCCGATCCGTTATACGTGTAGCCGATCACCCAACCGTAGTATGGCGCATGATCTTCGTGCGAGGCCCAGGCGATATAAACCGTGCCGTTCACAAACGCGAGGCCTGGCCGCTGGTTTTGCTGGCGCGGATTGAATGTATCCGTTGTGCCGCCGTCTCCGGTGCCTGGATAGGTGGCCGTGATTGTCACCGGCGCACCCGACTTTTCGATCCCGGTTGCGAGGTCAATCGCGTGCAGCCGCTGGTAGAAAACGGTTCCTCCCGCATTCATGGACTTCGACACAACATAGAGTGTGCTGGTCGAGGGATCGATGACGGGAGTCCCTGTTACGCCGACTTCCGGTGTTATGTCGCCGCTCCCTATGCCGACCAGATAACCAGGGACACCGGAAGGCACAGTGACCTCACCTCCCGTTCCGCCGTGGTTGGTATCGATAAGGCTGACATCCCACAACTGGACACACGGGTTTGCATCAGCGTCGAAGGCAAACAAGCTGTCGTGCTGCGTGGCAACGAAGACGACGTTGTGTTTGACACCCCCGACGGTGAGATTGGCTACCCACAGAGGTTGCGCGTACACCGCCCCATCCACGGTGCAGGAGAAGAGTTTGCCGAAGCTGCTTGTGTTGACGTTCGATGGAGTGAGGGCATACTCCTGCGTGTTCGCACCATCGCGAGCAAGATCGTCATGATAGGTGTAAACGCCCGCCAGGTTGGTGACCGCAACGGTGAACGAAGCACTCACCGTTATATCTGTCGCGCTCGTGGCCGTGATCGTATAGGTCCCCGCCGTGGACGGAGCTGTGTAGGTGACTGCCACTCCCGTCAGGCTGCCGGCTGCGGAGAAGCTTCCTCCCGTCGCACTCCACATTACCCCCGCGCTATCGTTTGTCGTGGCCGTCACGGAAAGTGTTTGCGTGACAGTCAGTCCGGCGCGTAACGGTGAAACGCTCACGGTGATGGTTTGAGATCCCACTGTGAAGGTGACACCGTTGCTGGCCTGACCGCCAACGGTGACAACGACATTGCCCGTGGTCGCGCCCGCCGGGACAGTCACGGTGATGCTTGTGGCGCTCCAACTCGTCGGCGTCGCTGTCACCCCGTTGAATGTTACAGTGCCCGTCGTTCCGAAGTTTGTCCCTGTGATCGTCACCGGGGTCCCGATGGCACCGGAGGTGGGGTTCAGGCTGGCAATGTTTGGAGCCGTTCCGCCGCCTCCACCGACCGCTGCCTTAAAGGTGGCAACCTGTGCCGTCCAACTCGTAGCCGCCAATGTCCACGTTGCCGCGATCGACCCTGCACTTCCTTGAATCTGGTATTCCGTCGACAGCCACGTCATCGATGTGCTATCGATCAACGCAAATCCGCTCCCCGCACTCGGCCCGGAGCCGTTCTCCAAATCTCCAAGAATAAGTTCGCCCCCGCTTGTCGTCGTGACGCTCCCGCTGCTTGGATTCGCACTCGTCCCGTCCGCTTGTGTGACTTGGTCCAACGGGCTCGACGTCGCCACCCCCGACCACTCCTGGCAGTTCATCGCTCCCCAGGCCCCTGCGCTCCCCGGCGTACCCGTGATGGTGATCTTCCCTGCCTTGCTGTTCGCTAAGTAGAACTGCCCGGTGGTCTGAATTATCACCGAGTTGTAATGTGCAGCGTTCGCTACCGACCAGGATCCATTCACGCTGTCACTCACCGCCAAAGTGGTCCCGCTCGAGTTCCCATACGACAGGCTGCAGGTGAGCAGGTCGCCGCTGGCTACTCCGCTCAGCGTCACCACTACCGAACTCGTGATCGTATTTCCTTTATCAGTGGAACCGTGCTGCACCAGCTTGATGGTTGCCGTTGCTGGGGCTGCCTTAAAGGTAGCAACCTGTGCCGTCCAACTCGTAGCCGCCAATGTCCACGTTGCCGCGATCGACCCTGCACTTCCTTGAATCTGGTATTCCGTCGACAGCCACGTCATCGATGTGCTATCGATCAACGCAAATCCGCTCCCCGCACTCGGCCCGGAGCCGTTCTCCAAATCTCCAAGAATAAGTTCGCCCCCGCTTGTCGTCGTGACGCTCCCGCTGCTTGGATTCGCACTCGTCCCGTCCGCTTGTGTGACTTGGTCCAACGGGCTCGACGTCGCCACCCCCGACCACTCCTGGCAGTTCATCGCTCCCCAGGCCCCTGCGCTCCCCGGCGTACCCGTGATGGTGATCTTCCCTGCCTTGCTGTTCGCTAAGTAGAACTGCCCGGTGGTCTGAATTATCACCGAGTTGTAATGTGCAGCGTTCGCTACCGACCAGGATCCATTCACGCTGTCACTCACCGCCAAAGTGGTCCCGCTCGAGTTCCCATACGACAGGCTGCAGGTGAGCAGGTCGCCGCTGGCTACTCCGCTCAGCGTCACCACTACCGAACTCGTGATCGTATTTCCTTTATCAGTGGAACCGTGCTGCACCAGCTTGATGGTTGCCTGCAGCGGAAGCGCAAGAAATAAGATTGCAGCCAGGAGCACAAGTCCTTTTGCAACAGCAAGATAATGGCGAAGAGAGGAGCCAGCGGGATTCACGTCAATGCAGACCAATCGGTGCATGTTAATTTAACCTTAGTCAAGAATTAGTGCTGCGGGACCAGCCAAGCCCAGTGGGGGAACTTATCTGGGAGCTTCATTTTGACACCCAGATCCACACCGTTGGAGAAAGGGTATAAACCAATGGATTTGGGTTTGCAAGTGCCGAATGAAGATGTTTTAGTAACACGCTACAGTACTCATCGTACCTCTTTCTCATGGCCGCCCGATACAAAAGGCCCTTGAACCGCTCGACAGTATCTGACTGGCCCGCTCCCCGGCACCTTAAAATTTCCTCGAGGTTGCCCCGCCAGGTTGTCATTCGCCCAAAGCCGAATCGTATAGGGCACTCCCCGTTCTTCCGTCGCTTCGCAGATCTCCGGTTTGGCAAACGCGGCCATGGTCGAAATGAGCCACACCGTGATCGCCAGTACCGGAGCCATGCTGATCGTCGGGCACGAAGCGCCATGTCGCATATCGGACTTTGCTTGCCGAATCAAATCGGGATCACACCGGCAAACAGAGGAATTCTAGATAGGTGTCTGGCACTAGCGACGCGCCGACGACGTTCTACACGGGACTCGACGTTTCGGCAACGGGAGAGTTCCCGTCGAAAATGATTTCATCTTACCGCGCACGGGCGTGAGGGTGTATGCTCGCCGCTGTTTTTGGGCTAAGAGGAGATCCCAGCTTACTTTTCAATTGACGCCCTCACTTGAGCCTGGTCTGGTGACAGATTCGACGTGCTCAGGCAGGAGAAAGGAACGAACAGATGAAAACTAGAAGTGCCCAAGTCAATCCAGGGGTGTCGAGGAAGCAACAGAAAATTGTCCGGCGGTCGCCGCAACTGTTCGGTCTGATCGCTTTCGTCGTCGCGGGGGTCTTCGTGGCGACTGCGGCGTCAGCGCCAAGTCGGCAGCTTGGCACTCCACAGGCTTCCCAAAGCAGCTCGATCCCGCACGTCAAGTGCGTCATCGGCTGCGAGAACATAAAGCCCAATACCAAGGGCACGCTCAGCTTGCTTTCTACCGGGTTGGAATTTGCAACCAGCAAAAACAAAGTTGACGTCAGTACCGCTTCCATACAGGACATTTTTACCGGTCAAGAGAGCAGGCAAGACGTCAGCGGCCCGGCAGGCACACTGGCCAAAGCAGCTATCCCTTATGGAGGCGGACGGATCGTGAGTCTGTTCTCTCACCAAGTGGAGGTCCTCACCGTGGAATACGTAGACGCGAATGGGGGCTTTCACGGAACCGTCTTCGTTCTCCCCGCGGGCAAGGCCACAGTGTTAAAGGATCAACTCGTTGCGCAGGGCGCTAAGATCACCCCCCATGTGGAACCGCCAGAACAGAAGGAGCAGAAACCATGAAGCCTCGCACCCGAACTGCATTTCTGTCCAATTTCTCAATCGCTGTGGGCACCACCGTCCTTTTGATGGCTGCTTCTCTCCTGGCACAAACCGACCCAACGGGAAAGCCCGGACCTACTCCTCAGAAGGCGCAGAAACTGACTGCCTCCGCCATTCAATTTGAACGTACCGACCCGCCGGATGACTTGCTGATCCCGGAGGATACCCGGGTCGCGACGTACGAGAACGTGATCCTCCAGCTAACCAAGACAAAGAAGTTCCAGCACGTCTATCGGAGCGGCGATCGCACCGCTGGTGATGTGCCCGATCTCGTCATCCTGCGTGTGATCCCCCAGGCTTTCAAGAAAGGGAGCCAAAAGCAGCGCGAGGTCACCACTGTCACCGGTTCCACCTCCATCAAGGTGAAAATTCAATTTTCTTCGCGCGACGGCAAGATCCTCGGAGAGAAGGTTGTCGAGGGCAAGGTGCGCTTCTACGGAGAAAATCTGCGTGCCACCTACGACCTCGCTAAGAAGGTCGCCGCTTTAGTCAACGAAACATTTTAGATCTCTGCTGGAGAGTGTCCGGGCAAGAAGCGGCAACCGCTGGTCGGCGGGGTTGCTGGCGGCCATCACATGATGAATGCTCTCATTTCTCCGCAAAGTCGTCTTCCTGGGATTGGCAGAGTGACGGAAAAGAAGCTGCAGAACCATGCTGTACGGGCAGCGAGGTATCTGCGGAAGCTAGATTTGTCCGTCCTCGACGGCCAATCAGCCTAGGAGCATTACCTCGGTCCCAGGTGCGCGAGTAGGTATCCGGTCTGGGTTCTGCTAAAACCCAGTGTTCATCAATCTCTTAGAGCACCTTTCCCTAGGAGTTACTCCTCTGAGTGCTGTCAGTTGGACGATTGGCGCGCAACGCCTCGATCTGGACAAGGTCGCGGTGGGTAGCGGTAAGGCCGCCCGATGTGCTCGGTTGGAAACAGACATCCACATTTGTCCCCAGACAGGAAAATAGCGTCTTATCCTGATTTGGTATGCGCGACCAAAAACTTGCTCATAAAGTGCGCTTGTTGAAAAACCGGCGCAGCCAGCGGATTGATTTGAATGTTCCAGTTGTCGTTTACCCACCCCCAAATGAAGACCCGCAGTTCTATGAAAGTACGCAAACACTGGTCGTTAATGCGCATGGGGCGCTCTTGGCCTTAACGGACATGGTAACGCCAAAGCAAAGGCTCCTCGTGCAAAACGCAGAGAGCGGGGAACAAGAAGAGTGCCGAGTGGTCTCCGTGAAGAGGGAACTGACGGGACCGCCCAAGGTTGCAGTGGAATTCACGCAGCCCGCACCGAACTTCTGGCACCTCGCGTTTCCGCCCGCCGATTGGACTGCCAGCATCTAGGTTTCCACAGCTCTCACGCAGTGCTCGTTCGCTCTCGACAGAATCAGGTCATATGCGAATGCACAATCCCGACGTCGAGGCTTCTGGTCACTCGTGCCGAAGGGTCAGCCACACTTAAGTGAAGACACAAAGGTCCGGACAGTTTTGTCAGGGACCTTTCCATTTTTGCTTGTCTGAACGTCTCAGTTTGGCTTCAACCCATAAACGTCCAATTCTCCGGAGACACTGGTGGACCCATATACGCCACCTTTATTGTTGCCACGCGTCCCGACGTACACCTTGCCGTTGGCAACCGTCGGAACGGTGAACTTGACCGCGTTACCAGCCGCATCTGTGCTCACCAGGGAACTGTTCCACAAATCGCTTGTCAAGCTGGTTGCGTTGTAGGCATGGAGAACCGCCGGGCCGCAACCGGACGATTGCTTCGTGCAGTACTCGCTATTGTTCAGGGCCCAGACAATCCCGTCACTCGTTCCATTGGAAGAAACTGACGGCGAGGAACCCGGAAAACCGTAACTCGTGGAGGATTGGGAAGAAACCGGAGTGTTGAACATATTCGTCGAAGTGTTGAACGCATAGGAAAGCAGTGGACCGTTCCATCCTGCGATGTAGAAATTATTGTCCCAGAAGGCGCCGGTTGCATAAATGCCGTGGCCAATATTGAAGTGCTGCCGCGCATTCGAGTCACCTAGTCCGCCCATGCTGTCGCCATTCAAGAGGTACAGTGTGCCATCTTTGCCGCCTCCGATGACCAGATGCTGCAGAGAGCCTGTCGTCAGATTGAGAACGACGGCAGATCCACCCGCGCCGAAGTCCTGGTCGTTGGCGTCGTCAGAAGCCTCATCAGAGGGGGTGAAATAAGACGTGATGGCGAGACCAGTGGTCAATTGGAGGAAAGAATCTCCGTAGTCATTGTTCGGAGCACTCGCATTTGTAGCGTCGAATTTGGCGTTGCCCGTGATCAAATAAATGTGGCTGTTAGAATCGGCTGAGGGTGCACCCCCACCCATCCAAATGCCGCCTAAACCAACATTGGGCGAGACATTGAGAACAGAAGACCGGGTGAATGCCGATCCGTTATACGTGTAGCCGATCACCCAACCGTAGTATGGCGCATGATCTTCGTGCGAGGCCCAGGCGATATAAACCGTGCCGTTCACAAACGCGAGGCCTGGCCGCTGGTTTTGCTGGCGCGGATTGAATGTATCCGTTGTGCCGCCGTCTCCGGTGCCTGGATAGGTGGCCGTGATTGTCACCGGCGCACCCGACTTTTCGATCCCGGTTGCGAGGTCAATCGCGTGCAGCCGCTGGTAGAAAACGGTTCCTCCCGCATTCATGGACTTCGACACAACATAGAGTGTGCTGGTCGAGGGATCAATGACGGGAGTCCCTGTTACGCCGACTTCCGGTGTTATGTCGCCGCTCCCTATGCCGACCAGATAACCAGGGACACCGGAAGGCACAGTGACCTCACCTCCCGTTCCGCCGTGGTTGGTATCGATAAGGCTGACATCCCACAACTGGACACACGGGTTTGCATCAGCGTCGAAGGCAAACAAGCTGTCGTGCTGCGTGGCAACGAAGACGACGTTGTGTTTGACACCCCCGACGGTGAGATTGGCTACCCACAGAGGTTGCGCGTACACCGCCCCATCCACGGTGCAGGAGAAGAGTTTGCCGAAGCTGCTTGTGTTGACGTTCGATGGAGTGAGGGCATACTCCTGCGTGTTCGCACCATCGCGAGCAAGATCGTCATGATAGGTGTAAACGCCAGCCAGGTTGGTGACCGCAACGGTGAACGAAGCACTCACCGTTATATCTGTCGCGCTCGTGGCCGTGATCGTATAGGTCCCCGCCGTGGACGGAGCTGTGTAGGTGACTGCCACTCCCGTCAGGCTGCCGGCTGCGGAGAAGCTTCCTCCCGTCGCACTCCACATTACCCCCGCGCTATCGTTTGTCGTGGCCGTCACGGAAAGTGTTTGCGTGACAGTCAGTCCGGCGCGTAACGGTGAAACGCTCACGGTGATGGTTTGAGATCCCACTGTGAAGGTGACACCGTTGCTGGCCTGACCGCCAACGGTGACAACGACATTACCCGTGGTCGCGCCCGCCGGAACAGTCACGGTGATACTCGTGGCGCTCCAACTTGTCACTGTTGCTGTCGTGCCATTGAACTTGACCGTGCTGCTGCCCTGCGTAGCCCCAAAGTTCGTACCGGTTATGATCACGGAGGTACCGACGGCGCCACTGTTGGGGTTCAGCGTGGTGATTGTGGGAGCAGGACCAGTCAGCGTGAAGCTGACACCGTTGCTGGCCTGACCGCCAACGGTGACAACGACATTACCCGTGGTCGCGCCCGCCGGAACAGTCACGGTGATACTCGTGGCGCTCCAACTTGTCACTGTTGCTGTCGTGCCATTGAACTTGACCGTGCTGCTGCCCTGCGTAGCCCCAAAGTTCGTACCGGTTATGATCACGGAGGTACCGACGGCGCCACTGTTGGGGTTCAGCGTGGTGATTGTGGGAGTAGGACCAGTCACCGTGAAGCTGACACCGTTGCTGGCCTGACCACCAACGGTGACAACGACATTGCCCGTGGTCGCGCCCGCCGGGACAGTCACGGTGATGCTTGTGGCGCTCCAACCTGTGGCCGTTGCCGCAGTTCCGTTGAAGATTACCGTGCTGCTACCCTGCGTAGCCCCAAAGTTCGTACCGGTTATGACCACGGAGGTACCGACCGCGCCACTGTTGGGGTTCAGCGTGGTGATTGTGGGAGTAGGACCAGTCACCGTGAAGCTGACACCGTTGCTGGCCTGACCGCCAACGGTGACAACGACATTACCCGTGGTCGCGCCCGCCGGAACAGTCACGGTGATGCTCGTGGCGCTCCAACTTGTCACTGTTGCTGTCGTGCCATTGAACTTGACCGTGCTGCTGCCCTGCGTAGCCCCAAAGTTCGTACCGGTTATGATCACGGAGGTACCGACGGCGCCACTGTTGGGGTTCAGCGTGGTGATTGTGGGAGCAGGACCAGTCAGCGTGAAGCTGACACCATTGCTGGCCTGACCACCAACGGTGACAACGACATTACCAGTGGTCACGCCCGCCGGGACAGTCACGGTGATGCTTGTGGCGCTCCAACTCGTCGGCGTTGCTGTCGTGCCATTGAACTTGACCGTGCTGCTACCCTGCGTAGCCCCAAAGTTCGTACCGGTTATGACCACGGAGGTACCGACCGCGCCACTGTTGGGGTTCAGCGTGGTGATTGTGGGAGTAGGACCAGTCACCGTGAAGCTGACACCGTTGCTGGCCTGACCACCAACGGTGACAACGACATTACCAGTGGTCACGCCCGCCGGGACAGTCACGGTGATGCTTGTGGCGCTCCAACCTGTGGCCGTTGCCGCAGTTCCGTTGAAGATTACCGTGCTGCTACCCTGCGTAGCCCCAAAGTTCGTACCGGTTATGACCACGGAGGTACCGACCGCGCCACTGTTGGGGTTCAGCGTGGTGATTGTGGGAGTAGGACCAGTCACCGTG
Organism: Candidatus Acidiferrales bacterium; assembly: GCA_963709675.1. Classification (GTDB taxonomy): domain Bacteria; phylum Acidobacteriota; class Terriglobia; order Acidiferrales; family UBA7541; genus Acidiferrum. Next base: position 362,912 of record CAVPWW010000003.1, on the reverse strand, counting down.
AAGCTGACACCATTGCTGGCCTGACCACCAACGGTGACAACGACATTACCAGTGGTCACGCCCGCCGGGACAGTCACGGTGATGCTTGTGGCGCTCCAACCTGTGGCCGTTGCCGCAGTTCCGTTGAAGATTACCGTGCTGCTACCCTGCGTAGCCCCAAAGTTCGTACCGGTTATGACCACAGAGGTACCGACCGCGCCACTGTTGGGGTTCAGCGTGGTGATTGTGGGAGTAGGACCAGTCACCGTGAAGCTGACACCATTGCTGGCCTGACCACCAACGGTGACAACGACATTACCAGTGGTCACGCCCGCCGGGACAGTCACGGTGATGCTTGTGGCGCTCCAACCTGTGGCCGTTGCCGCAGTTCCGTTGAAGATTACCGTGCTGCTACCCTGCGTAGCCCCAAAGTTCGTACCGGTTATGACCACAGAGGTACCGACTGCACCACTGTTGGGGTTCAGCGTGGTGATTGTGGGAGTAGGACCAGTCACCGTGAAGCTGACACCATTGCTGGCCTGACCACCAACGGTGACAACGACATTACCAGTGGTCACGCCCGCCGGGACAGTCACGGTGATGCTTGTGGCGCTCCAACCTGTGGCCGTTGCCGCAGTTCCGTTGAAGATTACCGTGCTGCTACCCTGCGTAGCCCCAAAGTTCGTACCGGTTATGACCACGGAGGTACCGACCGCGCCACTGTTGGGGTTCAGCGTGGTGATTGTGGGAGTAGGACCAGTCACCGTGAAGCTGACACCATTGCTGGCCTGACCACCAACGGTGACAACGACATTACCAGTGGTCACGCCCGCCGGGACAGTCACGGTGATGCTTGTGGCGCTCCAACTCGTCGGCGTCGCTGTCGTGCCATTGAACTTGACCGTGCTGCTACCCTGCGTAGCCCCAAAGTTCGTACCGGTTATGACCACGGAGGTACCGACCGCGCCACTGTTGGGGTTCAGCGTGGTGATTGTGGGAGTAGGACCAGTCACCGTGAAGCTGACACCGTTGCTGGCCTGACCACCAACGGTGACAACGACATTGCCCGTGGTCGCGCCCGCCGGGACAGTCACGGTGATGCTTGTGGCGCTCCAACTCGTCGGCGTTGCTGTCGTGCCATTGAACTTGACCGTGCTGCTACCCTGCGTAGCCCCAAAGTTCGTACCGGTTATGATCACGGAGGTACCGACTGCACCTGACGCAGGATTCATTGCACCGATGTTAGGGATCTTCGGTGTGGTTTGGCCATTTCCATCTACAGCATGCGCGCAACCATGCAGCGTCAGGACTAAGAGGCTGAAAGCAGTTATGGCAATCCACAATAACGACTGCCGGGCCGATGAGTGCCTCCTCGATTCTCCCGTCGACAACCCCGTGATCGATGTGCTATCGATCAACGCAGATCCGCTCCCCGCACTCGGCCCATAGCCGTTCTCCGAATCTCCAAGAATAAGTTCGCCCCCCGCTTGTCGTCGTGACGCTCCCGCTGCTTGGATTCGCACTCGTCCCGTCCGCTTGTGTGACTTGGTCCAACGGGCTCGACGTCGCCACCCCCGACCACTCCTGGCAGTTCATCGCTCCCCAGGCCCCTGCGCTCCCCGGCGTACCCGTGATGGTGATCTTCCCTGCCTTGCTGTTCGCTAAGTAGAACTGCCCGGTGGTCTGAATTATCACCGAGTTGTAATGTGCAGCGTTCGCTACCGACCAGGATCCATTCACGCTGTCACTCACCGCCAAAGTGGTCCCGCTCGAGTTCCCATACGACAGGCTGCAGGTGAGCAGGTCGCCGCTGGCTACTCCGCTCAGCGTCACCACTACCGAACTCGTGATCGTATTTCCTTTATCAGTGGAACCGTGCTGCACCAGCTTGATGGTTGCCTGCAGCGGAAGCGCAAGAAATAAGATTGCAGCCAGGAGCACAAGTCCTTTTGCAACAGCAAGATAATGGCGAAGAGAGGAGCCAGCGGGATTCACGTCAATGCAGACCAATCGGTGCATGCTAATTTAACCTTAGTCAAGAATTAGTGCTGCGGGACCAGCCAAGCCCAGTGGGGGAACTTATCTGGGAGCTTCATTTTGACACCCAGATCCACACCGTTGGAGAAAGGGTATAAACCAATGGATTTGGGTTTGCAAGTGCCGAATGAAGATGTTTTAGTAACACGCTACAGTACTCATCGTACCCTCTTTCTAACGGCGGCCGATACAAAAGGCCCTTGAACCGCTCGACAGTATCTGACTGGCCCGCTCCCCGGCACCTTAAAATTTCCTCGAGGTTGCCCCGCCAGGTTGTCATTCGCCCAAAGCCGAATCGTATAGGGCACTCCCCGTTCTTCCGTCGCTTCGCAGATCTCCGGTTTGGCAAACGCCGCCTTGGTCGAAATGAGCCACACCTTCTCCCGTTCCTGTTGGTGCTCGACTTCTGGCAGAAACCCTTCCTCCCATTCTTCGGCACGATGCAAGCCGCCAGACTATCGCTCGCCGTCAGACAGAGGCAAGCGGCGCGTCAAAGACGCAGTTTGGCTAATTGATTAGATAACGTCGTCGGCTCCCTCGACCGAGTAGACCTGGCGCAGGTGATCAACCAAGGCTCGGAGGAAAGGAGCCGAGTGATGCTTATTGTTAGGTTGCGATTTCCATTCACGCTTCCAGCAAATAGCCATGCTGAATCCCGCAACCGGCGAGGTTGTCGAGCGCCGGTTGGAACATGAGAACGGAGAAGCCGAGATGTTTTATGCCACGCTTCCGAGTGCTGCCCGAGTCGGGATGGAAGCTCCCTGCGATGCCCTGTGGTTCGAGAGAGTGCTGCGAGAACATCATCACGAACTATGGATCGGAGACGCAGCGGAGATTCGTGCCGCCATGGTGCGCAAGCAGAAGACGGACTCGCGCGATGCCCCTACATATTCTGGACTTGCTGTTGATGAACCGTTTTCCCCGCATCTGGGTACCGTCGCCAGCGGAGCTGGATTTGCGGCAAATGCTGCGGCATCGACACAAGCTGGTGCGCTTTCGTAGTTCGGTGATGAACCAACTGCACGCATTGGCCATGGGGCAAGGTCTTTGCCGCAGGAAAAAACTGTGGCTCGCATGCAGGGTAGCCCGGCAAGTCCTGTGGTGCGTCAAGAGGCCACTCCTACGCACTTGTCATCGCCACCTGAGGTACCAACCCATCCGGAATGGCTCAGGATTGTGGCATGGCACCGTCTCGTCACAGAGTCGGAACGGATTCTCAAGCGTGCGAGCGTGGACGTCAGGGGTATTCTCGAACCGCTGGCTTACGGTGAGCGGACGGAAGCACGTTGAGTTTACCGGCTGCTTGGCCAAGACGGGAACACGATCAAGGAACTCCGCAGACTTAGTCGACGGGCAGACGCTTCGCCTGAGAAATTGGCTTCGACTCGGGAACGGCATACTGAGTTTGATGTTGTCGCTTCGGGTTGCCAACCGAACCTGCGACATCGTTTAGAACGTATATCCTACGCCGGCGAGCGGAACTGCTTTTGATCTGAGTCCGCCATCATCGAGCCGAACGAGAACGTTGGCCGTAAATACCAACCGAGAGATCTTGCTGAATGGGCGCACTTTGATACCCATAGACGCGCTTGTAATATTATAAGACGAGTTCGAAGAGGTTGTAAGGCTGGGAAGACTCACGGTATTGGGATTTGCGTTGGCGGTGCATGCGCCGCAATTGGCGAGAAATTGCTGCTGTGTAACAGCCACGGTTTGCGTACTAAAAACCCGTTCGCCGACGATATCAAAATCTCCGGTCAACCATTTTGTGACCCAAGCGTCCGCGCCGGCGATATAAACGAAATCATTCGGGACCGTACCTTTCACACCGGTCGTGAGATCACCCGCAGTGATGGACTCCGTGTTCCACTCATAGCCTACGAACACGTGCGGAGAGACCCGCGCGCGGTAAGAAAAGACTGCGAAGGGTTTAAAACCGTATGATCCGGAACCCAAATAGTTGAGCGCATCGCCCGTGGGAAAACGCACATCCATGCCCGCTGCGAAACCCGCGCGCTCGCCCTCCCAGAGATTCCACTTCACCCGGGCAACCACGTCACCAATTCCACTTGCCGAATTCACGGGTTTGCTGCCACTGCCTGTAAACGTGGGATCAGGAAAATTGTGATTCAAGCAAGCTGGAGCTAGGCCAGATACACCGGCGGCAGGGCTCGTATCAGGGCAATTCTTGAACAGGTGGAAAAAGTAGGGTGGACCATTCGTAAGACCGTTCTGATTCAGAATGATCGAGTTTGGTGTGCCGGGAGTGACCGCAAAAAAGCCATTCGTGCCGAGAACGATCGTGTCTTGCGAATACAGTGACATTCGCACATCCTCGATGGGTACCACCATCGAGACGTCGAGGCGCTTCGTAAGGCCAAACGTCACATACGTCGTGTATTGGTTCACTTTCAAACTGATGGTGTTCATCGTGTCGATACGATCGCGTACGTACGCGCAGCCGTTCAGGTTATTCGTGCCGATGACCGAACAGGTCACTGGTGTCGCTGGCGGCGGAAGCGAATTATTCCGATTGTCATTGGTATGCGTGAGTACTGCGGGAAAATTGTTCAGGTTTACGCCGTCGATCTTGTCGAAATCGAAGAACTGATAGCTGAAACCAATGAACAAATGATGGCGACCCACGGTCTCCGCCCGTTCGCCGAGAATCGGGCCGAGGCTGTCCGTACCGGCCACCAGGGTTTTGAGCGTGGGATCGTAAACCAGAATTACCCCTGAGGACGGTGATGCCAAGGGCAGCAGGTTTGCCTGGCGCCCGATCGCCGATTGCAGCGGCTGAAGCGTGGTTGAGAAGTCGCTCACATAGTGCAGGGGATGATGGCTGGTCCCGCCATAGTTATCCAAAACATCGTTGAACGCCCCCCCGGTCCCATACTCCAGAGGAATCGCGCAAGCCAACTTACTGCTTTGTATCGAGCAAGGACCCTGGGCTATAGCGGCCGTGCAACCCAAGAGACTGGCGAGCAGAGTCGCCAAAGCGGCGAGCTTTACCATCATTGCCTCCCATTAACTGGCAAGAAATACCTCCCCCTGGAGCGACATCTTGGGGACCTGAGCGTGGCCGTCTGCAGAAACGCTTTGGGGAGTCTACACAGTAGGTACGAATTGTCAACAACTTAGCTGGACTTGGCGGGTACAGCTTCGCGGTGAACCCGCCCGTCAATCGCGCTCAGAGCAGAGGTTTCACTGCCGATTCAATTACCTCTTCGCGTTCAAAACCGATAATCTTTGCTCGAAGAAACCCCTGGCGGTCATAGATCATCGCGGTTGGTAGGGCCTTGATACCGCCGAACCTCGCTTTAAGATCATCCGTCGCGACAGCTAGGGGGTAACGAACGCCGATTTTCGTCGCAAACGCTCGCGGGTTTTTCGAGTCCTTCAGGGTGTCGAGCGTTAGCCCGATAACAATAAACCCGCGAGGCCCGTACCGGTCCACGAGCCTTTGGTAGCCCGGCATCTCTTTCTCGCATGGTTTGCACCATGTGGCCCAAAAATCTATCAGCACCACGTTGCTATGCAGGTCATTCGAAGAAATCGCATGTCCATCCAGGCCTTTCAAAGCAAAGTCCGGCATCCGAGACCCAATCTCGCCTGCCACAGGTGGCGCCTTTTCCGGCACAGAGGGGGCAGTTGCCTGCTGCCGTGCGCAGCTGGCGAGGGCACTCGCAGTAAGGCCTACGACCAACAGATTTTTTCGCATCTATCCCTAAAGTTATTCATTTTGAGCGATGCTCTCGAGCTCATCGCACGTCGAAAGTTAGTTCTACAGGACCGTCGTCTTTGGGATGGGATTTGGCGACATCGTAGGACTCATTTGACCCGCTGACCTGAAACTTAGGTCCGCTGAACTCACCTCTGGCCGTAACCGTCGCTTCCATCGGGCGGAATCCGTTTTCACGGATACGCTTGCGCAGGTCACTCATCTTGAAGTTGTTTCCTGGAGCGAGCACAATCTCCAGCAATCCCGTTTTCAGGCTGATATCTACCGACTTTACTCCTGGCATTCTCTGAACAGACTCACTGACGCCGCGGGCGCAAAGTTCGCAGTCTAACCCATAAACTCGAAGTTCCACCCGCAGATACTCCGCCCGAAGGGAGTGGGCGCTGGCGAGCAGCACGACAAGTCCGGCTACGCGTAGAGCATTGGCCCAATAGTTTCTCATTTGTGCCTACCGAGAAAGTAATATGTGAAGCCTGCTGCAACACGGTAGTGCTCGTGTTTTTGTGTACCATTTGGTTCATCCAACAGTGCGAATAAGATCCCCCCTTGCACCGCTATGTTCCCATGTGTCAGTAGGCCTGTCGGCCCGGAGAAGACTCCTGTTCCGCCCGAATTTGGCAAAACCACAATCCCGTTGAGATTTGGCGGAGGCGGAGGACCGCCGTGTTCGCCATCGCCCGATGTCGGCGCATAGTCTCGCTGCGCCAGACCGACCTTTTCGGCGGTAGTTTCCAAGAAAAAGCGCACGTCCGTCTTGGGGTAATCTCCGTTGAGGAAGGAAGGTCGCCAACCAACCACAAAACTTGCAAGTAGCGAGTCGGTCTGGTGGTCATCTACGTTGCTCGTCCAACGCGCATAGTGCTGGTAACCACCGCCCACCCACACATCGTAGCTTCGCGCCACGTGCCCCGCCACGAGTGCCCCGTACAGACCGGGTTGCCGCGCCAGGGGTGGACCGTCGGCTCGCGGCACCTCCTGAGTTAAGGCTGATACTCCGACATAAAAAGTCGCTTCGTTTCGGGTAGCGATTCCCGTGGATGAGTGAAGGAACCGCCAACCTAACAGGAACTCAACCGAAGGGTCGCCCGGCATGAATGCCATATAACGGCCAGTAGGATGCTCGCCGTGGTCGAGGTGAAAGGGTGAGGTTATCGAGATTTGCAAGTTCGGCTTTACTCCATAGGCGAACTCCGGTCCCAGCATGTAAACACCGGAACGCCAATCGAGCTCGGTTCCAATGCTCGCATCCCCCGAGCCCAAGAGTGTCGTGGAATAGCCGAATAGGGGACCGTGACCATCGGCACGAACTGACCTCTCACCGAACAAGATCACGCAGGTCACAACTACCAGCATCTGCCAGTGTCGCTTCAGTTTTCACTCCTAGCGTCAACCGAGCCAACGAAGAAAGAGGGCGAATCTTACCATCGCTCACTCACCCTTTCAACTGAATCGCCCTGAATCCAACGATTCCGCAACGAGTGTTGGGAGAGGTGGGAATTAGGTAGGTTTAGAGCAGCGTTGATGCGTTTCTGGCCAACAGACGGATGGGCAGGATAATTCGCATGGCTTTTCGAGGGTGAGTAACAGGTCCGCGGGGCCATTTCGAGGAGTCCACCGGCAGGAAGACCGCGATGCGGATTCCGGGGGCGAGCCGAAGTTCGGACGAGATGGTGCGGAAAAACCTCAGGGCGACATGCCGGCGGGGGTTACCTCACTGTAGAGTTCAGCAGCGATGAGCCTGGCCCAGAAGATTTGTGTCTTACCCTGGCGTAGGGAGGGCTTCACATTGCGCGCCAGGAAGACATGAAAAATGTTGTAAGCCAGGAAGGCCACGAGCAAAAAGCATTCGATGGCGCCGGGGTTATGCTTGAAGACGTGATCGGAGTGCCATTCGTTGGCCAACTCGTTAAAGGCATAATTCTCGATATCCCATCGTTGGTGTCCTAAATGGACGATGCGATCGACGGGAACTTGCGCAGGCGGTAGCGTGGTCGCCCAGATCCAATCACTCGTTTGTGACTCGTGTTGCTTCTGGAGTTGTCGGTGAACTGTGTAGGTCTCCAGGGAACGAACGACGCGCACCGGGGCTTGCACCTGGGGCCAGGAGAGTAAGTCTGGAAAATCCCACCAGCGGCACGGGCGGGATCGATAGCTACCCGGCTGAGGCGCCACATGGTCGAATAATCCAGCCACGTCCTGATAAAGATTGCGCCGTTCATCCTTGAGCACCACCAGAGCGTGTTTGCCACGAGCGAGTAAAAAGTTGAAAAAGGAGGCCTTGGCGTAGAGGGCATCGGCCAGCACCAGATCGAAAGCTCGTGGATAGGCGGGGATCACGCGCGCCAATAAACGCAGGGCAGTTTCCACTTCATCTTCGCCGGGCCGCTGCGGCTCATGATCCAGGAGCAAGCGCACGGCCTCCCGTCCTGGCAGCGCACCGGGCAGCAACAGCAACGTGACCTGCCGATGATAAAACTGGATGTGATCCCCTCCCGCCGTGTGGATGGTTCGCTGCAAACAGCCGGAACAATGACGCAGGTAGCTGGCGTGGCTTTCGTGACCGTCGAGCACGACCACTCCCAAGCCGTAAATATCCGGCAGGGCTTTGTTCCGTTTCAGACGCTCGTAAACATCGTGAATCCCTTGTCGCAGCCCATTGGCATCGAGCAGAGCGTGGACGCGTCCCAGCGTGTCGGCACTGAAAGTCGGCTCTTCGAGCCAACACTGCCAAAAGCGGGCTTGGCCGACCTGTTCCCAAGCGTTGATGCTGCCCATCCTGGCCCAAAACAACACCAGCGACGATTTCACCACCGCTGCAGTGGAAATGCGCGGTTTCTCTCTGCGGTCGGAAACCAGTGTGACAATGTCTTTGGAGAGTTGAAAAATCTTTTCCGAATAGGCGATCAGGCGACGAAGAACGATTATCGTTTCTTTTCCTGAAGTCGTTTCCATTCCAGCTCGGAAACTTCCTCAATCAGTTCCTGCATCAGGTGATAGTCGTTAACGGCTTGGCGAACGCGTTGCTGCCAGGCTTTTGGGACACAGATCTGGCGAAGTTTCCCCGCTTGGCTCTGCACCAGGTACAAAGACTTGTGCAGTTCCCCACGGGCACAACGGCAATTCGCCTTGCCACAAGTGCCCGAGCGTTCCGAGAGAGTGCCACGAAGAAACCATTGAGCGGAGGAAAGCTGCGCAATGCGGGAACGGAAGTTGCGCTCCGTGGCGGAGAGTTTGCTGCGGTTCAGGGGGTCGTTCATGTCTTATAGATATAATATGTACAAGACTGGATGGAAAGTCAAGAGCAAATATACAATGCGAATTTGCTCCTAACACAGCATAGGCTAAAGGTTGAATGGAATCAGATGGTTTGCTCGGTTAACAATCTTCGTTGCGGAACCGCTGCCCTGAATTCGCCACATGCGCCACATGAATCGCCACTGAATCGCCACCCGTGTCACCACCCGAATCGCCACCCGAACAAGGCCGATTTGCGAAGTTACCAGCGTCGAGAGAGGAGCTGAACGACCGAACGGCCACGATCATCCGCTGCTGCTCTAACAGGCTGTCGTTATGTCATCAGAGGACGTCACTGATCTGCCAGTTGCCGTTCTTCTTGCTCAACTGGAACGTCCACGACGGCGAGAACTTGCGTGCTCGATTGTCGCTCTTTGGCGTCTCTTCTTCATCGGATTGAACCGAGACTGTCGCGCTCGTGCCATCCGGACTAACCTTGATACTCTCCCCGGTGACCTGGATGGTTATCGCGCTGACATTTCCGAACGCGTTTCTGTACGCATCGTAGCGCTTCTGCGGAATCGTGGGCCACGCTTGCCTCAGCGCCTCAGGGCTCCGCTGCTCAAAAGCCTGGAAGAACTTCTGGACGACTCCACGGATGAGCGTCTCGTCTGGAACGACTGGAACCACCGGAGCTGTTTCCTTGACCACTGGCGGAGGCGGAGGGGGCGGGGCATTTAGCGCGTCGAGTTTCTTATTCAGCTCCGACAAGTATTGCTGAGCGCTGTCCGCGTGCGGACCACCGCCTTGCGCAACCGACTGGAGTTCGCCACGCGCGGCCACCAGCGCGTTCTTATCGTTGCTGGCGGCGGCCTGCCGGTACCGCTGCACCATCTGCTGAAACGCAGCGTCCGCGGCTTTCTTTTCGGCGCGCGCGTGAACATCAGCGATCGCCGAAGAAACGTTGTCCGCGTAACTCTGGGCCTCGCCGGACTGCGGTCCGCCGTCGGCCAACGCCTGGAATTTCGGCTGCAGCGCTTTTAGCGACTGCGTAGCGGATTCATCGTCCCGAGTCTTTAGCTGATCGAACTGACCCTCCAGTTGTTTCAACTGTGCCAGCTCGCCTTGGTCGATTTGCGCACTTAATTCATCGGCATTTCCACCCGCCTGCCGGAGCTGTTCGGCAGCTCGCCGGGCAGAGGCGAAATCACCCTGTGCAAGCCTCTGGTGACCTTGTGCCAGGAAGCTCTTCTGGGCTTGCTGCTGCGGTATGGTCTTCGTCAGATATTGCTGGGCATCGTCACGATGCACGCCGCCGGTCGGCAACGCCAAAATCTGCTTCAGACTATTCTGCGCCTCGGTGTAGCGGCCATCGGCGACGAGTTTGGTCGCGCGCTGCCACAATACCTCTTCATTTTGGCGAAGTTGTCGTAGATTAGCGTCTTTCTTGGACTCTTCGATTTGCGCAAGCTTCTTCTGAATCTCCGGCGTTAGCGGCCCATTCAGCGCCGCGGCCGGCTGCAACACCTGCGCGGCGCCGTCAAGATCGTTCGCCGCTATCTTCGTGTTGGCGGCATCTATCGCCTGACGCTGCTGTACCTCCAAGGGATCGACTCGTGGCAGCGCGGGACGCGTCGGTCCTGACTTTTTCGTTGTCGGGGTCGGCGCCTTCTCGTTTCCGGACCGCAATCCGAGCCAGGCCCCCGAAATCACAACCAGCGCCGCGACTGCCAGCACGGCGGGCTTCCGCCACAGCGGCACCGACGAGCGTGCCACGGTATCCGGGATCGGCGCAACCGCAGGCGTCGGCTCTGGTACCACCGGGCGCGATGGCAGCGGTGTGGGGGGTGCAGGTATTCGAACCGTCGGCGCTTCCGGTGCTCTGCGACCCGTGGCGATCTCTTCCGTAGGAGTCTTCGTCACCTGGGCTTTCGTCTCGGGCTTTGGAGCGACCGGCGGCTCTATCGGCTGCTCGGTCGGGGCGTGCTGGGGCAGAGCTGTGGTGCTCGCGGAAAGCGGCGTGCTCGCCATCGCGTCCGCGGGCGGCACCTTCTCAATCGCGGGCGGCGCATCCGGCAGCGGCGTGCCCTGCAGGAATGCATATTCCTTGGAGAGACCGAGAGGAATTGTGGGCGCTGCGGGAGGCCGCGTCTCAGCAGCCGTTTTCGCCTCCGTGATTCGCGCTGCCAGCCGCTGAATCCGAGGATCGAACGAATCCAGCGCCTGCGACTCCACAACCTCGTCAATGGTCCGGCTGGCGCCATCCAGATCTCCGGAATCGATCATCGTGCGAATGGTTTCCAGCACCGCTTCCTGCTGGCGTTTCCGCTCGCGCGCCTGCAGTTCAACCTGGGCAGAATTCAGCAGGTGTGTGAGATCGGTATCGGGCCCTAGCGTCATCAGTGTCTGTTGCGCCAGATCCACCGCTTCGCTCAGTTCTTCGCGATTGATCTTGACGCGAATTTCCCGGATGCGATGCTCAATTTGCTGCCGCACCTGCTGCTTCTTTTGTTGCACTTCGGCTTGCTGGTAGAGGCTCTGAAACTCCGGGTTACCGGGGAATGTTTTCAAAGCATTCTGCAGCGTCCGCGTGGCGTCTTCGAAGCGGCCGGCGTCGAACAGGCCCTTGGCCTCGTCGAACTTCTTTCTGAATAAACTCTCTCGTTCGACGTCCGCCTGACGGCTGGTAGCAAACTCGGAAAGCCGGAGAATGTTCGTGTCGGAAGGGAACTCCGCCAGCAATTCCTGGGCGCGCGCAATCACGTCCAGGTACTTCTTGTCGGCCATCAACTTCTTCAAAACGTCCAATTCGCGTTGTAGCTGCTGGTCTTTCGCTTGCTTCTCTTGTTCACGCTGTACCAGCGCGCGCAGCTTGGTGACCGCGCCATCCTTGGGATGAGCTACCGCCAGGGCGTTGAGCAGCGCCAGTGCTTCGCTGAACGACTGCGCTGCCAGCAAGCTCCGGGCGTCCGCCAATTTCTGTTGTTTCTGCTGTTCGCTTTGATCTTCTCGTGCAGTAGCCAGCAGCTTCGCGATCTCGCTATCACCCGAAAACTCTCCTTGAAGCTTACTCAGAAGCGCGACGCAATCCTCGTAGCGGCGTGCCCCGAGAAGGCTGCGAGCCTGCGCCAGCGCGGCCTGTTTGCGCTGGTCGGCCTGTTCTTTGCGCGCCGAGTCGAGCATCTTGCCGACGGTGCTCTCGCCCGGAAACTCGCTCTGCAGCTTGGTCAGAAGCGCGATGCACTCATCGTAACGGCGTGCCCCGAGAAGGCTGCGAGCCTGCGTCAGCGCGGCCTGTTTGCGTTGGTCGGCCTGTTCCTTGCGCGCCGAGTCGAGCAACTTGACGATCGCAGTCTCACCTGTGAACTCGGTTTGCAGCGTGGTGAGAAGCGCGATGCACTCGTCGTAATGCCGCGCTGCCAGAAGACCGCGTGCCTGTGCGAGCCCCTCTCGCTGGCGTTGCTCTGTCTGCTCTTTTCGCGCCGACTCGAGCAACTTGCCGATGGCGCCCTCGTCGGGAAAATCCCCCTGTAGCTTGGTCAGAAAAGCTATCGATTCATCGTACTGGCGGCGCGCCAGAAGATCACGAGCCTGCGCGAGCGACTCCTGCTTCCGCCGCTCCGTCTGCTCTTTTCGCGCCGACTCGAGCATCTTGCCAATGGCACTCTCGTCAGGGAAATCCCCCTGCAGCTTGGTCAGAAACGCTATCGATTCGTCGTACTGGTGCCGTGCCAGAAGATCCCGAGCCTGCGCCAGGGCGTCCTGTTTGCGCTGTTCTACCTGCTCTTTTCCCGCTGATTCGAGCAGGCGCTTCGTTTCCTCGTCATCGGGGAACTCCTTGCGCAACGAATCCAGCAGCGTCAGGCACTTTTCATAATTCTTGGAGGCCAGCAGATTCCCTGCCTGCTCCAGTCCCTGTAGTCTTCGGTGTTTCGTTTGCTCTTCACGCAGGGCATTCTGCAGCCGACCCACTTCTGCATCGCCCGGAAAACGCTTCTCCAGTCCTCCAAGCACCACGGAACACTCGTCAAACCGCTGACCGGTAAGCAGGCTGCGCGCTTCCTCTAATTTCTCCTGCTTCTCCTGTTCTGCCTGTTCTTCGCGGACGGCTTTTTGCAGGTTGCGGATCTGTTCGTCGCCCGGAAACTGCTTTTCCAGATTGACCAGGAACGCCAGGCATTCCTTGTACTCACGAGCGGCCAGAAGTCTCCCTGCCTCCGTGATACTGCGCTGGCGGATCTGCTCGGTTTGGCCCTGGCGGGCGGTTTCCAATAATCTTGGAATTTCCGGCTCGTCGGGGAAGGTCTTTTGTAGCGGCGGTAACAGCGCAAGACACGCTTCGTATTGTCCTGCGGCGAGCAGAGAGCGCGCCTCCGCCAACGCGCCCAGACGGCGCTGGTTCATCTGGTCTCTGCGTACGTCTTCGAGTAGCGCCGGTATTTCCTCTTCGCTCGGGAACTGCTTCTGCAAGCTGGAAAGCATCGCGATCGCGTCTTCGTGCCGGCTCGCCGCTAACAGGTTTCGCGCCTGCAGCAGAGTTTGTCGTTTCTGCTGTTCGAGCTGATCCTCGCGAACGGCGTCGAACATGCGTATAACCTGCTCGTTGCCGGGAAACTCCTTTTCCAGGTCCTGAAGCAGCCTCAGAGATTCCTCGTAATTTTGGCGAGTCCAGAGTTCGCGTGCCTGCCGCAGTCCCTCCAAAAGCCGCCGCGCGCGCTCTCTCTCGGCTTTTTCCTTCAGCGCCTGCTGCCGCAAAGTCAGTGCTTGCGCGTGGGAAGGCTCCGCTTCGAGGAGCTTTGCCAGTACCGTTTCCGCTTCGTCTGGCTGGCCCTCCGCCAGATGTTGTTTGGCGGTTTCCAGCCACTCTGCCAGCAACCGGGCGCGCTCTGCTTCCTTCTGAATCGCGCGCCGCAGTTCTTCCGCTGGCCCAAAATTGGAATCCAGCTGTAACGCATTCTCGGCCGCAACTCTGGCTTCCTGCAGCTTCCCCTCGCCCAGCAGCGTCTGACCCTTATCCACGAACTGCTGCGCCTTGGGACGGTTCAGAATCCGCCGTAGTTCGACGTTGGCCTTCTCTAGTAACGCGCGTGCTTGCTGATTGCCGGATTCGAGCTGCAACGCCTGGCGCACCAGATCGCGGCCCTCGGCAAATCGCTCTTCCTCAAATAGCCGGCTCGTCTGCTGCAACAACTCCGCCACCGACTGCGACTGCAGCGTCTTGCAGATTGGGTCCAAATCGAGGAGCACGTCCTCCATGGATTGGTACCGCTCGCTCGGCGATTTCCGCAGCATCTTGTGGACAGCCAGCTCTAACTCCTTAGGGCACTCCGGCAGAACCTGGCCAAGCGGCACTGGATCCTCATCGCATATGTTGTGCATCAGACTCGCGGGGGTAGGACTGCTAAACGGCTTTTTGTACGTCAGCAACTCGTAAAACAAGACCCCAAATGACCAGATATCAGAGCGCTCGTCAGCGTGCTCGCCGTGATATTGCTCGGGAGACATATACGCGAACGTGCCGATCAACATACCCGTCTGGGTGCGCGAAGCTTCCAGCACCCTGGCGATGCCGAAATCCACCACCTTCACCGTGCCATCTTTGTTGACCATGATGTTGCCGGGTTTGATGTCGCGGTGAACGATCCCTCGTTTATGGGCGTAATCGAAGGCACGACAGGCCTGCATGGCATAAACAAGCTTCAAGGTTATCGGTAGCGCCGAGCCGCGCGCGATCAGCTGCTCTAGGTTCTCCCCTTCCACCAACTCCATGGCGATATAGGGAAGCTCTCCGGCCTCTCCCATGTCATAAATGGTTACGATGTTGGGATGTTGCAGGCCACCGGCCGACTGCGCTTCTCGGTAAAAGCGCTGGAGCATCGCGGGGTCGTCGGCTACTCCCGTAGTAATCGTCTTGAGGGCAACAAGCCTATTAATGACCGGGTCGCGCGCCCGGTACACCACTCCCATCGCTCCGTGACCAAGCTCTCCAAGAACCTCATATTTGCCCAGCTTTTTCAACCAATGCTCCTGCCACAGCGAAAGCGATTCGCTCCCGGAAAAGGTTTGTCACGACGAGGCGAGCAAGAGCACGTGTAAGTGGGGCGCAGCGACCACCAAAAATAACTTACAGAGAAGGATCTGAATCCCCCTGGATTCCTCCTGAAAGCATCCATCAGGCAGAGCCCTTTAGCTAGACTAAAGCTCGGTGGCACTACCGTCGAATTAGGGCCACCTACCGTCAACAAGCATGCGGCGCACTCGCTTCCAATTTAAGGAATACTCCCAAAATACATACAAACCTGTCAATTAGATTGAAATCACGTACAGCCAGATGGCTACGGTAGGATTGCCGGTTCCAGGTGCCTCGCGGTGGCGAGGGCTGCGGCGGGTCGAGGGCTGTGATTTGCTGGTCCTGCATACGAGCGACTGATGTAAGCTGTCGCTCGTAGGGGAGCGAGATCGAGACGGAATGCTGATCACCAAACTGCGAAGTAAGGAATGTCGAGAGTTCCTGGCGCGTCTCGGCTTCGGCAGACTTGCGTGCGCCTGTAATGATCGGCCTTATATCGTTCCGATTTACTTTTACTTCGATGTGGACCGACTGTATTGCTTTTCCACATTGGGGCAAAAGATCCAGTGGATGCGACAGAACCCTCTTGTGTGTGTAGAGGCCGATGAAATTCGAGCGCATGACGATTGGCAGAGCATCGTGGTGTTGGGTCGGTATGTAGAGATTTCAAGCGGTCCCGAAGGTGCTAAGGCCCGGGAACATGTTCGCTCACTGCTGCGGAAAAGGCCGCTCTGGTGGCAGAGCGGTTATACCATCACCCAAGTGCGACGCTCAGAAAATGCGGTTGCCGCAATCTACTACTGCATACTGATTGAGAAAATGACCGGCTTTCGCGGCTCCCCAGACATCTCGGAATCCAAAGGGCGTGCCGGAGAATCCAAGGTACTCAAGCGATGAATCGGTCGATTTTCAATGATTTTCACCCCCCTTACCCCCCTTTCACCCCCCTTGTCTTCGGCATGTTTTAGGAGTAAGGTACTCCCTCATCTAACCCCTGCAGGGCAGGAATGAACCAGCTCACGAAGAAAGGCCTGGCGGAGTATGGCAAATTCTTGGCAAAGGGGGTCTTTGCCGTCGAGAAGGCTCTATTCCCGTGTTGAGACCTCTCGGGAGGTTTGGGTCTACTGGAGCTGCCACGGAAGGGCGGACGTTTCGCCCGTGCAGGATATGGGCATGGGTGGACTGTTCCTTAAGACACCTACCGTCAAACCTGTGGGATCTGTCGTTAACCTCCACTTCCTTGTACAAGAAGGTCAGATCCGCGCCGACGCGACCGTACGATACGTGAGATCGGGTAGCGGTGTGGGAATGAAGTTCGCTGCTGTGAGCCAGGAAGACCGGCCTCGGCTCGCAGCCCTGATGACACGACTGCGCGGGCTGTCAGCGAAAAACCCTCATGGACGTCACCCGGGAAATTGAAGAAGCGCTAGCAGCCTAATTTTCGGAATCCAGAGCCCCAAAAGGATTTGCCTCGGTAGGAAGGGAAGTGAGCAAATTTCCCTCTGTCGGGTTTTTCAGCAAGCGCGCTCGATCCGCGATCCCTGCTAACAAAACGACTCAAAATGGACTTCGCCTAGCTTAAATTAACGCTGACCATTCACCTGGGCCGCAGAAAGTGGCTTGACTGGCGCCACTTAACATTCTGTACAGTGCGCCACCGACGGACTCGCGTTGATATATACCAGTGGTATATATTGTGAGCGGAGGTTTGTTGAATGGCTAAAACCCGGGTCGCCAAACTATTCCGTAATGGACGCAGTCAAGCTGTTCGGCTGCCGCAGGAGTTTCGCTTCGAAGGTGATCGCGTACGTATTCGGCGTATTGATCAAGGTGTTCTGCTAGAACCCCTGATCCCCAATGCCGCCAGTTGGTTTGAAGAACTGGATCGATTTACTCCGGAACGGTTCATGGTTAAACGTCGCAATCAACCAATCACACCGCGCCGCGAGATCTTTAAGTGAATTATTTGCTCGATACAAGCGCGTGCATCGCGCTCATCAATGGGAAGCCACCGTCTGTCCGCGCCAAATTTCAAAAGGCCACAGACGCAGGAGCTCAAGTTTTCGTGTCTTCCGTTGCCTTGTTTGAACTCTGGTACGGTCTTGCTAAGAGTTCACGGCGAGAATTCAATAAGAAGCGCCTTGAGGCTTTCTTTGCAGGCCCCGTCCATCCACTCTCTTTCGAGGATGGGGACGCCGAAATCGCCGGCGCAATTCGAGCTGACCTTGAAGCCGCGGGCAAACCAATAGGTGCTTATGACCTTCCGATCGCCGGACAGGCGATGCGCAACAAGCTCACCCTGGTAACCGCAAATATCTCAGAATTTGCTCGAATTGAAGATTTGGACTGGGCAGACTGGGGGAAGCCTTGAGTACCTGACCAGGCACTAGAAAGGGATAGCCCGACCAATTCAACCAGAGGCCGTACATTTTTTCCTTGGGTTATTGTAGCTTCGCGTACTCCGCTTTCGCCGCGATGAGGATAGGGATGTTGGGGTCGGCGTCTCATGTCAGACCATTATTTCCAACAGCTTTACAGGTCGCAGTCCTCGAACGCCGTTTGGTGTGCGGTGCCGCCGCTAAACCAAGAACAGACCAAATCCTGCGCTATTGCGGTAGGCCCACTCGTTTCACAAGGTCTGCGTATCGAGGATCGGAACGCACGAAGTCGTAGCATCGACTGGTCTTGAGCATGCTCACTAGTTCGGATCGGGCGGCGTAAGCTTTCTCGAGCCACAGGAACGTCTGCTCTTTGTCTCCCAGAAAACCGTACTCCATGGCGAGGGTTCCCGGGTCCAAGTAAGTATTCGCTGATCTTAGTTTGAGGAGCTCAATCCCTCGAGCTACAGCGGGTTTGTATCCCGCACGCGCGTAAACACGCGCCACCTCTTCCTGCTGGGCAAGATCATCGCGGTCATCGTTCAGTTGCGCAGTCTTTTTCCATTCGTCCAGCCAAAGATCAAATCGGCCCTGGTACCGATAATACGTGCTGAGATCGCCGTGCGTACCCGCGAAATTCGGATCCATTTCGATGGTCTTTTTATACTGTTCCAGAGCCTGATCATCCATGCGAGCATTCATGAAACCTTGGCCCAAATTGTCATTAAATTTTAGGTTAAGAGGCTCGAGCTCGACAGCGCGCTTGAGATGCTGGATTCCTTCCTGATAATTACCTATCCAGGTCGATTGCAGACCGTACCAGTGATGGCCGTTTGCAAAATTCGGGTCCAACTCCAGAGCTCGTTGAAATTCCTTCTTCCAGTCTGCCCACTCCCAAGCGAGGTAGTGAGCCTGGCCTAATGCCGCGTGGGCTGCGGGCAAGGATTCGTCAAGTGCCAAAGCCTTATTCGCTGCGGCCTTTGCTTGGGGCAAGATTTCGTTCAGCGGCATCGGGACGTAGTCGCCAACCACGCCCCAGTAGTCGGCAAGGCCGACATAAGCGTTGGCATATTTCGGATCTTTCGCGATGGCCTGGCTGAAAAAATCCTTAGACTTTGCGAGGGCTTCGGGGGTGCGCTTCTGCCAATAAAATCGTCCCTTGAGATAAAGCTGGTAGGCTTCGGGATCGGAAGTCCCGCCATTCGCTATTTTAGCTCTCTGTTCGCCGGTGAGGTGATCGCGGAGATGAGCAGAAATCTCCGCGGCGATCTCCCGTTGAACGGAGAGCACGTCGGAGACTTTTCGGCTGTACTGTTCACTCCACAAATTGCGATTCGTGCGAGCGTCAGTGAGTTCGGCACTTACTAAGAGAGAATCGCCCTGCTGCGTGACGCGACCTGTTACGACCGCCTCGACCTGTAATTCGGCGGCTGCCTTTTCGGGATCTACATCCTTGGACTTATAGCGGAAAACCGCACTGCGCGAGCGAACAGACAGGTTGGGGAGCTGCGATAGACTGCTGATCAGGCTCTCCGTCAGTCCGTCACTCAAGTATCCGGCATTTGGATCGGCCGTGACGTTGGTAAACGGCAAGACGGCGAGCGAGTCGATGGCGGAACCGGAGTGAGGCGCAAACCACCGGTAGGCTCCGAATCCCAAAGCAAGGATGGCTAAAAGCGCAAGCGTACTGAAGGCGATCAATATCTTCTTATGACGCGCCACGAGTCCAACGGCGATCGCCGAATCGGATGCTGCCGGATGGCCTGACGAAGAGGATCCGGCCGAGGACAGCAAGCGGGCCGAGATACTGGAGTCGCTCTGGGCCGATCCATCGGGATGGATGGCAGAACGGCCAGTGTCTGAATCGCGCTTCAAACGCTGAAGATCGGCCCGCAGGTCTGCCGCGTGCTGATAGCGCAAATTTCGATCTTTCTCCAAACACTTGTTGATGATGTCTTCCAGTTTTGGCGGCAGATCAGGGTTCAACCGTATTGCTGACGCTGGTGTCCCATCCAGAATCGCTTTGAAAATTACTCCCGAGCTTTCTCCGCGGAAGGGCAGCGATCCTGTAGCCATCTCGTAGAGTACAACCCCGAACGAGAACAAGTCCGTCCGGGCATCCAGTTCCTTGGCGCGCACCTGCTCCGGTGACATGTAGGCGACCGTTCCCAAGGTGCTCCCTGGACTAGTGAGTTGGTCTGCGTCCACTCCGAGAGTGGCCAGAGAATCCGCGCTACGGGATGCACTGTTTGACGCCCCGACCTTGGCAAGGCCGAAATCGAGGATTTTGGCGTGGCCGCGCTTGGTCACGAAAATGTTAGCGGGCTTGATGTCGCGGTGAACGATGCCTTCGGCGTGCGCTGCATCCAAGGCGTCTGCAATCTCAATCGCAAGTGTGAGTAGAACATCGGTATCGATGGGCTTTCCGTTGATGCGATGCTTCAGCGTGACGCCATCGAGAAATTCCATGGCGATGAACGCCTGCCGGTCCTGCTCGCCAATATCGTAAATCGTGCAGATGTTGGGATGATTCAGTGCTGATGCGGCTTTGGCTTCACGGCGAAATCGTTCCAAGGCTTGAAGGTCATGGGCTAGGTCTTCAGGTAGGAATTTGAGAGCAACAAAGCGGTCGAGCCGCATGTCCTGAGCCTTGTAGACCACACCCATACCACCGCCACCGAGTTTCTCGATGATGCGGTAATGAGAGATGGTTTGGCCAATCAGAGAGGAAGAATCCGCCACAGGATACTAATCTTAAGTTTAATGTGACACCGCGTCAACAAAGCCGGACGCAAAGCCGGACGGCTCACCTGTCAGTGTTGACACACGACTTGAGGTAGAAACTTATAGACGGCGCCTCTCCTTCCACTTTCCATTCAGTTGAGTTGCCTCTCTAGATAAGTAGATATGAGGTAATCTGATGGCGCGGGCTACTAGACCTATTTAATTCCAGGCCGTCCCACTGGTTTGAGGGCTAGGGTGGGATGAGGCGACCGAGCAAGTAGCCCGCAAGGAGTAAGTTCTGCATTCTTGATGCCAAGCAGGGAGCCGAATCACTACCTCCACGACAAAGCTAACTCCAACGTGTGATGGCACATCCCGCCGCAGAGCTGGAGCGACACTTCCCGTCTGGGTAATGTTGGGCCCGGCATCCGGAAACCACTTTCCAAGAGTGTGCAAGGAACTCTCGCGTGCTAGGTACTTCCGGAAAACAGGAAAAGAAGTGACATACATTCTCGAGCGTCTTTCGGCTAGTAATCCCGCAAGTAAATAAGGTGTGTCATTGCTTCAGTTTATCCACCTATGAATAGGTTTAAACAGTGGTGCGCAAATTGCCCGGAACATAGGAGGTTGCTCCATCCCGCCGTACTTCTCCTCGTACTTGGCGCCGAAAGGAGAAAATAGTGAGCAGAAAGAAGGCATCACGCTGCTGGGCAAAGTGTCTGGCGACAATGGCTCAGAAGCGGGTGGCGGAAAACGAGAACTATTTCAACGGGGAACCAAATGTTTCCGATGATTTCCTGGTTAGCCACGTCGCCGCATGGATTGATAAAGCCGCCGAACGGGCGAACGTTCCGCCGGAGACACTGGCGAAGCGGATTGCAAGCCGCCTCATCTGAGCCTATCCCCGCAACTCTGGGGGTCATCCCTGCACACCTGCACACCCAAGTATCCGCTCGCCCTTTTTCATCGAGGAGAGAACATGCGTTATTTCGTGTTTCCGGGTCTCGTCATCCTAATCTGCCTTTCCCTTCCTGCCGCCCAATCTGGGCAGCAATCCAAGAAGCCTGAGACGCTCGCGATTCTTGCATCCGCGAAATTTGTCTTCGTAGAAGCCTATGACGGGCCAGACAGCCCAGGCTCTGTCCGGGATCCCCGTGTCACTCCCGAGGACCGGGAAGCGGTGGCAAACGTCCAGAACGTCGTGCAGAAGTGGGGTTATTACATATTGACAAATCGCCGGAGTGAAGCAGACCTGGTTGTGTTGGTTCGGAAAGGCCGCGTGGTGAATGCCTACAGTGGGGGGCACGTAGGCAATGGAATTCCGCCATCTAGCCAGGCATCACCAACACAAATGCCTGAGGCCGGCCTTGTCGCCGCAGCGGATGTCGGGGCAAATGTGGACATGTTCTGGGTATACTCCCTGAATCCCCAAGGAAAACTTTCCGGCCCTCTTTGGCAGAAAAGTCTGAAGGACGGACTCAGCGCTCCGAAGATGCTTCTTTTTGAGGACTTTAAGAATGACGTCATCAGCAGGGCTCCCCTGCAGACGAAGGAGAATACGCCTTAGAAGCAAATCCGGGCCAAGAAATCGAAGTGATGAACAGTTGCGCTCTTACCCTCGCCTTGCTCGATGCCAACAAAAGAAGAGTCTCCAACGCCCAGGATGTGAACCGTCGGGGACTGCTGTTTAAGCGGCATCTTGAAGAACTCCTTGTAGAACCGCGAAGTGCGGTCGAAGTTTGGAACCCGCACAGTGACGTGATTTATGCTTGTGCGTGAGAGAGCGGAAAGGCTTTTGCGAATTCGCTATTTATCCGAAGGACCTGATCCTGTTCCAGAACTCCGGCCACGGAAGAAGCAGATGGCGGCACACGAAAACGTCGGATCACTGAATCAGGAGACTAGCCCGCCGTACTTCTCTTTCCAAAGTTGCAACTGTGCCAGAGCTGCATCAACCAAAGACGTGAGCGCTGCCTCAACGTCAGAAGATAAAGACGCGCCCCAATCCGTGTTGGCGGGTTGCACGCCGAGCACAACAATATCTTGGGGTTTGTTCGACACCAAAGTTAGCGCCGCAATCAGATCGGCAACGCCCAACTGATGTACGCTCAATCCACCTGATACGGCGAGCAAATCTCTTCCCGTCATTCGAGTGAGTGTTCCAGGCGCTTCACCCAAATTCACCGCATCGAGGAGTAGCACGCGGGACGCATCCGAAGCATATGGAATTAACTCGAGCCCGATCGTGCCGCCGTCGAGAATCGTCACCCCCGCGGGCACTCTCGGATCACCCTGTAGCAGTCGCGCCGCATGAACGCCGACGCCATCATCCGAAAGGATTATGTTGCCGACTCCAATTACCACCGTGTCTGAATTAAGCAAATCGTGCATTTCAGTGCCTTGATTGCAAACCTTGTGCTCGTGGCCGAGGCAGCCCTTCCGTGAAATGAAAACTTCCACTGACCCGGGTGCCCGCATTTCCCTTTCCGTCCGTGTCCGCTCAGGCCTCTAAACGAGCGCGGATCCGTCCACGAACGTCGGCCACGTGGACGGCGCAAGCCAGGCACGGGTCGAAGGAGTGAATCGTGCGCAAAAGTTCGAGTGGGCGCTCTGGCTCCGCAACCGGCGTCTTGAGGAGAGCGGCCTCGTACGCGCCGCGTTGGCCATGGGCGTCTCGTGGGCCTGCATTCCATGTGGAGGGCACAACCGCTTGGTAGTTCTTGATTGCTCTGTTTTCGATCTCCACCCAATGCCCCAGCGCCCCGCGCGGAGCCTCAAAGAAACCGAATCCTCGGGCAGTTTGGGGCCAAGAGTTCGGGTCCCATTTTTGCCCATCGTGAATACGCAGGTTTCCTGTCGCCAAATTGTTTCCGAGCTCTTGGATCCATCCGACCAGGCGATTTGCAAGGAGTTGCGTTTCGAGTGCGCGTGCGGCGATGCGGCCAAGAGTCGAGAACAGAGCAGTAGCTGGAGCATTGAGTTTCGCCAGCGTGGAGTCCACCATTGTCTTCACTTCTTGATCGCCGGAGGCGTAGGCCACCAATAGCCGGGCCAGTGGGCCCACCTCCATGGCCTTGTCTTCATACCGGGGCGCTTTCAACCAGGAATACTTCTGATCCACTTCGAGAAATTCGTAAGGAGGTTTGGGACCGGTGTACTTCGGGCTCGTCTCGCCTTCATAGGGGTGCTTGGCGATCTGGCTTCCTTCCACGTACTCGTACCACGAATGAGCAACGTACTCCGTGATGTTTCCTGGATCCACCGGATAGACTTTGGAAAGGTCGCGATTCAGGATGATGCCTCGAGGAAGGAAGAAATCCGCGGGATCTTTAATGCTGCCCTGCGGATAGGCACCGTAGGACATGAAGTTTCCGAGCCCCTCGCCGCGTTCGAACCAATCACGATAGAAGCCGGCGACCGCCAGCACGTCGGGGATATATACCTGATTTACGAAGGCATGGGCGGAGTTCGCCACCTGCAATAAGAAATCGATTCGCTCCAGGTTCACGGTGGCGTTCGGTTCGTTGGGGTCGAGCGAAGTGGCCATGCCGCCGACAAGAAACGTCTGCAAATGTGGGTTCTTGCCGCCCAGCACCGCGTGAATGCGGATAAACTCCTTCTGGAAGTGGAGCGCTTCTAAGTAGTGCGCGACAGCCATGAGGTTTGCTTCGGGCGGAAGATGATAAGCGGGGTGTCCCCAATAACCGGAACCAAAAAGACTCAGTTGCCTGCTCGCCACCAAGGCACTGACGCGGTCCTGAACGCCCTTGAAGTACTTCGCACTCGACACCGGCCAGTCGGAGATCGATTGCGCCAACTGTGAGGTCTTCGCCGGGTCTGCTTTCAAGGCCGAGACCACATCCACCCAATCCAATGCATGCAAATGATAGAAGTGAACCACGTGATCTTGAACGGTTTGTGTCGCCGCAATAATGTTGCGGACCAGACGGGCATTGTCGGGCACTTCAATGCCCAGTGCGTCCTCGACCGCGTTCACTGAAGCCAGCGCGTGGACCATGGTACACACACCGCAGATCCGCTGCGCCCAGATCCACGCTTCCCGTGGATCTCGACCACGAAGGATCAACTCAATTCCCCGGAACATCGTCCCCGAGCTCCACGCATCCGATATAATGCCGCCGTCCACTTGGGCCTCAATGCGGAGGTGCCCCTCAATACGCGTCACAGGATCAACTACAATCCGCGCCATACCGTCCTCCCTACGCTTCGCGACTATTCAGCGACTTGCTTGTTTCGACCGGCGTCGTACTGGTTCTGGTGTTGTTGCGCACCATGCTTGAGGCCGCCTGAGCAACCGCTATCCCGTCGCCGCTCCTGTTGTTGGCCATACGATCTCGTCCGCCGTGACATGGCCCCCGAACCGCGGCACCAAGGAAAGCCGCGCATAAATGGGGACTTCCTGTCCCAGAAGCGATGCTACAGCTAGGTGACCTCTCCTTCGCCAACGGAGCGATCCTGCGGCGCAGGCGGTTGACTCTTGATCACAAAGGTGTCAACCAAAACGAGGATTCCGAAGACGACAAATCCCCAAGCCGCATGGCTGAGGATGCCGACGCCGACCGAAATCGACATGAAAGCAACAACCCTCAATGCTCGAGTTCCGTTCATATTCACCTCCTAACTTGCTCTGTTCCTGAAGTCTCTGCGTCACCGCTCCCCACGCGTCGTCCGCAGTACGTATCGATCATAGCGATCCTCCCGTATGGCAGGAACTGCACGGCTGTTCTGCCCACACGCCGCCGATGTCGACGGGATGTTCGAAAGCTATGCCTCTGGGATCTTTCGCGAATTTCACGGTCCCGATCTTGCCCTGTCCCACAATCGTGTGGCAGGTGCCACAATCGGCTCCGATGACGCTTCCATCCACACTCTTGTGCTGGCCGTCGTGGCAGCGGAAGCACCCTACAGAATAGAAGTGAGTGTCGTTCGTGGAATAGGTGTCCCAACGGACCTTCATTGAAGGGAAGAAATAGTGGTTGTAAGTGTTTTGCAGGGACGCGATGGCGCCCTCGATCGCTTTTTGCTTGCCTTTGTAAACCTGAGGGTAGCTTTTCTGATAGTAATCGCGCAGGCCACTGTCGATTCCCCGCATCGCTTGCTCCCGGTCAGTGTAACTCGCGGTGAGTACCGCCACACCCTGCTGCTTGATGAACGGAAGAGAAGGATCAATGCCGCCATCGGCAAGCGCCACATCGACACTCCGGTCGGGCGCCTGCAAGATGTGGGTTGGACGGTTGTGACAATCAACGCAATCCATCGCGCGGATCTCACCGGCGGGCGACGTGGCGGATGGTAGTGCCGGGGAGGTGTACACTTTCGCCGCACCGGTCTTCAGATCGATCGCCCGCACCCACGGTATAATCTGCCTAGCGGCATCGCTCGCTACATACTCAACCTTGCTCGCCACGTGCCAGTGAATTCCCATTCGCGACTCGTCCGCGGACGCGCCGCCGCCGACCCTGACCAACATGTAGATCTCCCAGCGCGTGTTCTGCTCGTCGGACAGGAAATGCACCCGGTGCACTTCTCGCGAGCCGAAAAAATTAGAGGGCCAATGGCAGTTCTCGCAATTGCCCCGTATCGGACGCAAAGCCGTCACGGGTACCGGGATCGGCCGCGGATAATCGTTCTGAATGGTCTGGACGAGTTCTGCCATGCCGCGAACTTTCGATTCGACGTACCCGGTGGCGCCGGGGCCGACATGACACTGTGCGCATGTCACGCGCGCATGCGGCGATAGCTGGTAGGTAGTGAACTCCGGGGTCATGGAGTGGCAGACGGCACCGCAGAATGGCACGGCATCTGTGTAGAGATACGCTTGACTGCTCCCATAAATCGCTGGAACCGAGAGGATCGCCGCCCCGATCGCGACCGCCAGCAGAGCCTTTCTCTCACTGGGGAGGTTGAGATCCCACTTGGGATAGCGCGCGAACGACAGTGGCTTGCGCATCCGCCATTGGATCCACTGGATATACATGCCGACCAACACAACCGTAATGCCAACCATGACGAATACCGGTGGAACAAAGAAGATGACCAGGTCACCATAGGGCTGAGTGAGCGCGCCGCCTCCGATGGTGTGATAGGCCGTCAGTACGGCGAACACGAGTACGCCCACAGCGGCGATGCCCGTTCCGGCGAAACTGATCCAGTTTCGAAATAACGCGAGTGGCCCGGGACCAGGGCGGGGCTTGGACACTGCTGCTGCGCGCTCCTCCTCCGGTGTACCGCGCGGCAGCAATTCGTGGCGCTTCGCGAAGTGCCGGGCTTCTGGGATCCCCGCGACCTCGTGCCGCAACTCGCCGGCGGGCACAAACTTCCATCCGGAAAAGATGCTGTCCAGCAGCCCGTTTTCTTCCTCGAGCGAAACAAGAACCGAAGCATAGACGTGGAAAATGATGAAGGCAAAGAATAGAAAGGTCAGGAAGTAATGAGTCAGGCGAAGATACGCAGGGTCGATCAGCCTCGGCAGCCAACCGATGAATTGGTTGAGAACCGCATTGCCGAGCACGCGGCTGTATAGCGCCAGCCCAGTTAGAATTTCGACCAGGATCAACAGGTAGATGATGAAGTAGGTTAGTGCGGCCAGAGGATTGTGGCCTACCCTTCGGCCGGGATCGAACCTCATGAACAGGTAGAACTCAAGCATCGATCCCATCCCCTCCCATTGCTCGCGGTGAATGGGGATATAGGAGGACCATCTCGACCAGAAATTTCCCTTAAAAAACCAGTAAACCCGTAACGCGAAGGCACCGAGCAGCACGAAGCCAGAGACCACGTGAACGAATCGCATCTTGGCCATCAGGAAAGACACCCGGCCCAGAGGGATTAGGAACGGCCGGTGCATATACAAGCCAGTGAAGGCAAGTGAAACGAACGCGAAGAAAATCAGCCAATGAGCGATACGAACCGGCTTCTCCCAGACATAGGTACGAACCAGCCCGGTTTTCGGGAGCCGAGCCAGAGCCGATGCTGGGGAAGTTTTTTTCGGCACAGCCCTTTCCTATGTTGTTCCGGCCGCGAAGGCGATCACGAAGCGCCCAAGCGGGCTGCGATCATGATTTTTCCGGAGGCCCTTCGCGTTCCACCAAGCCGCCATCACGAGCGATCTCGGTCGGGCCACCCCTTGGCTCTTCGCCACGGGGGCGCGCTTGCGCCCGCGCAGCACTGGCGATTCCGTGCAAGCCCAGTGCCGCCGCCACGCCGCCCGTCAACCAGAGGCCAAGCTTCCCGGCGTCGACGTCGACTCCGAACCCCGGAACCGATGGCAGCCGATTGTAGAAGGGTGACTTCGTGTCCCAGAAGCGATGCGAGGCGCAGGCGATGCATCCGTGACCCGATTTTACGGGCCAACTGGTCCCGTCATTCCAGCGGACGGTTGGGCAGTTGTAAGTTGCTTCAGGACCCTTGCAGCCCATTTTGTAGAGGCAATAACCCTTGCGGTGGCCCTCGTCTCCCCACTCTTCAACAAATCGGCCCGCATCATAGTGAGCACGGCGCTCGCATTGGTCGTGAATGATGTTGCCGTAAGCAAACAGCGGCCGATTGAATTGGTCGAGAGCCGGCATCTCGTGGAAAGTCAGATAATGAGTCAACACCGCGGCCGTATTCGCGGGATTGTGCGGGCAGCCACCCAAATTAATAACCTTCAGGCCGGGGACGGCCTCTTGCAGCCCCACGGCACCCGTCGGATTTGGGTTTGATCGAACCAACCCTCCATCCCACGCGCAAGCGCCAACCGCAATGTTGGCTGCGGAATTGCTGCAAACGTGTTTTGCAATCTCGAGAGCGGTCTTGCCGGCAATCGTGCAGTAAACTCCACCGTCCGCCGTTGGGATAGCACCTTCCACGACAGCGATGTATTCGCCTTTGTGCTCCCGGACCACTTGTTCGAGTGCGTCTTCGGCCTGTTTGCCCGCGCCCGCCATGATCAGTTCGTGATATTCCCAGGAGAGAAGCTCCAGTACGAATTCAGCAACGGTCGGGTTGCTCGTGCGCAGCATCGATTCCGAGTTACCCGCGCAATCTTGAAACTCGAGCCAAACCAGGACCGGGCGCGTTGTCTGAGTGAGAGCTTTTTGGACCGCCGACAAATACCGTGGGGGGAGCGCCAGCGTGGCGACCATCAAGTTGCAAAACTTTACAAACTCGCGGCGCGAAACGCCGCGAGACTTCAAAGTTTGAGTCAGCGAGTTGCGCCGCACTGCCATATTCGCACCTCTCGAGGGATGGAGGTCACACCCCGTTATCTCTGGCTCTCTCTTTCCCCCGTAACCATTTCCCTAAGCCGGAATTTCCTTTTCGGCCTTGGAAACGCCACCGTTGTACACCCCTTTTATATGCTTGTCCACATTACACTTTGTGAAACAAGTTCATCTGAAGCACCGCACATCGGTGTGTCATACCTGCCAGCATTGCCGAACTTGCCCCATTGCGGCTGACCTTTGGACACATCTGCTTGCCCCAACCCGCCGTAGACGTGGAGTTCACTGCCTACCAGATCACTTTCGGACACGAGCCAGATCCGGCCTGGCACCGCCGCATCTTCAACTTCAAATGCCGGGGCGTCTATGACCCAGATCACAAAGGAATCTTTTTTAGGCGGTTGAAGATCACGGCCAGAGGCAGTCTACGCACTTCCTTCTGGAAGACTCGGGTTAAAGCCCGGCACCGGCTTGAATAAAACGGAATTCAACCAGGGAACGCGTGGCAGGACAAGCAGAGGGACGTGGGGTTCTTGTATTTCGGAAGAATAAGGTTGGTAACGGTGGAGTGGTGGGGCTCGTGGCAGCTAAGGCAGTTGATGGGCGGGGCGTCCTTGCCCAAGGCACCGTTGGGCCCAGAGACCGGATGTCCCTCTACGGGGTGGTTGAATTTGTGAGTTTTGTCGAGGTTGAGGTAGAACCAGGAATCCATTTCCTTGAAGGGGATTGTGGCGCCCCACGGCAAAGTCAGGGTGTGCGTCTTGCGATCCACCTTCATGAGGCCGCGGACATGGCAAGCCATGCAGACATCTTGCGGAGAGGCGCGCAGATGCGCGGGGAAATTACTGGCGTGGGGAGAGTGGCAGAAGCCACAGTTACCCTCCTTGTAGGGAGGATGCTGCACAGGGTCCGTGGACAGCTTGTGACAGGTGAAGCAGAGTTGATTGGAGGGAGAAGAGAGAGCGATGTAAGTTGCACCCTTTACGTTGGCGACCGTGTGACAAGCTGTGCAGCCCATCGTGACAGCGGTGTGGACATACTTTCCCGCGGCCTTGTCCTGGTGGCATGCGAGACATTTGGAGGCATCAACGTTTGCAGGGAGAGCCACGGGATGCTTGTGAAGGTCGGCTCGAGCAGGAGGAGAAGAAAACAGCAAGAAGAAAACAACCAACAGTGTGGAGCGAAGAACGAACTTGTGGGGCGCGTAGGAGAGAGGCATAGCCTACCATTTACCATGAATGAAGGGCCTGCGACATTTTTAACGGTCAGGTCAGAGTGTCGCAGGCCGGGGGCGAGTTAATAGGCACTTGTAAAGCTGAGATCCACGATACCGTCTGTTCAATATTGCACAATTCACACCCATGGACTACCTCACCAAGGATTAGCCCTCGGAAAGGCTCTGCACTCAGAAACATGGCTGGAACATCTCTATACGCTCTGGGCGATTAGCGAGTCCTCACCACTCCAATTAGACACGCCCGTCTTATTCGGGCCGCTCACGCACAATCAACACCGAATTAGCCACGCTTTACACGTCGGCGTCATGCTAGGACCCCCACGGCAATTTATGCTTGAGCTGAAGGACTCCATGAAAGCCCATACCACTGAGTTTGGTGCGGAAGGCGGGGGCCGCACCGTATTGACAGCGTTTGGAATCTCTCAGCCTGAGTTCGAGAAATTTTCCCCGCAGCCGAACTCCAGCAGCGGTCCCACTTGTACGACCGGACCAGGACGCTTAGCCCAAGACCTCATACGTGAAGAGTGCGTTGACACCATTTTGCGGCCCTTCTACCCTAAGTCGCTTCACCCGCGCTTCTCTTTCGAGCCGGTGGCTTCCCAAGACATTGCAAACAGAAGACAACCTGTCAACAAGCAGCAGTTCCATGTGGACATCGCCGCCAGCTTAGGACTTTCTTCTAGTGCCTCTTTCTTAGGAGTGTAGAAGGTGCAGCTTTCCACACGTAGTCACCGGCCCTCTACGCTGGTTTGCAAATTTGAGTTAGTGATGCACAGCGATCAAATGTATTGTTGCGCTAGCATCTCGGCAGCGCTTTCGTCCAGCTGTTCCGCGCGGCGAACATCTTCGAAGCGGGCCAGCAAATCGTCGGGCCGCAGCCGCCGTTTTTCGGCGCCATGAAAATCGTGGATGATCTGGCCACGATGCATCATGATCAAACGATCTCCCAAAGTTGCCGCCTGATGCATCGAGTGCGTCACCATTAAGGTGGTCAGCTTGTCCCGCGTAACGACTTGTTCTGTCAGCCCAATGACCAAGTCCGCGCTTTTGGGATCAAGCGCCGCAGTGTGCTCGTCCAACAAAAGCAGTTCCGGACGCAGCCAAGTAGCCATCAAAAGGGTGAGAGCTTGGCGCTGTCCCCCGGACAAACTCCCGATGGCGTTCTCCAATCGGTCTTCGAGCCCCATATTCAATCGGCTGACTTCGTCGCGCATTTTACCCACCAACGATTCCTTCAATCCCCAGCCAAGCCCACGAGCACGTCCGCGACGAGCCGCAAGACTGAGATTCTCCTGGATGGAGAGACTTGGTGATGTACCACTGAACGGATTCTGGAACACCCGTCCAATCAACTTGGCGCGCCCATGCTCCGGCCATCGCGTCACGTCGTGCCCCGTCAGCCGAAGTTTGCCTTCGTCAACCAGAAAAGTTCCAGCGACCGCATTCAGCAAAGTGGATTTTCCCGAACCGTTGGTTCCAATAATGATCACCCAAGAACCATCTGCCAGCGCAAGGTTCACACCACGCAGCGAACGCACCTCATTCGGCGTACCGGGATGAAATGTCTTCGAAATATTTTGAATCTCAAGCATGCGCGCTCCGCAGCCGCTTCTTCCGCAGGAATTGCGGCACGATGAGGGCGCAGAAGACGAATCCGGCCGTGATCAGCTTCAGATCGTTCGGACTAAGGCCCCAGCGCAACGCGACAGCTACCAGCAAGCGAAACAGGACGGAACCCATCACCGCGCCGATAATTGTCAAGCCCAACTGGTTCGTTCCGACAAGCGCTTCGCCAATTATGACGCTCGCCAGTCCCCACACCACCATCCCGATTCCCATGCCGACATCCGCGAACCCCTGATATTGCGCCAGCAAAGCTCCGGAAAGAGCCACAAAGCCGTTGGAAATTGCCACCCCGAAGATGATCATGTTTGCGTCGTTGACTCCCAGAGAACGGATCATCTGAACGTTGTCTCCCGTGGCTCGCATCGCCATTCCGAGATTGGTGCGCAAGAACAGGTAGAGCAATGTGCCGGTCAGGATGACCGCGACGGTGACTGCAGCTAGCACCGATGCGTCACGCACGCTGACTTCCCATCCGGCGAGGTTGAATCCGGTTGCTCCTCGCATTAGCTTAGTGCCGAGCTGCTCCGACTGCGTGACAAGCGTGTTCACGGAGAGCAGTGGAACGTTGCTCTTTCCCATGATGTGGAGATTGATGGAATACAGAGCGGTCATCACCAAAATCCCGGAAAGCAGCGAGTTAATCTTGAACCGGGTGTAGAGCGTGCCGGTGCAAGCTCCCGCCAGCATTCCCGCAGCAAATGCAGCCAGCGACGCAAGCGGAGGACTGGTGCCATGCACCATCAGCGTTGCAGCCACCGCCGCTCCGAGGGTGACCGACCCATCGGCGGTGATATCCGGAAACGCAAAAATCCGGAAGCTGATGAACACGCCCAAGGCGAGCAACGAGAGGATGCACCCAATGGTGAACGTGCCAATCAGCAGGCTCATATGCGCTTCATCCTCATCGGATATCGGTCGCGGCGCTGATCCAGCCAGCGCCTCGGACGAACTCGCTCTGCTGCCGCCCGGCCGCATCGCGCCGGTCTGAGAGCAAATGGAGAACGCCCTGCAAAGTCTCCGTCTCGAACAATGTCGTGACCGTGGCTTTCAGATCGATGTTTCCTTTTTTTAGAGGACGAAACGAAAACGCCGCGGCATGAAAATGTCCGGCAGGCCATGGGCCATTTCCGAGCGGCCGAAGCATAGAAGCCAAGGGCGCGCATTCGGAACTGGCCGCTACGCCCGAGATCAAGGCGAGCGATCGGGGGTAAAGACGTTCCGTAGAGAAAGAGAGCCACGAGCGCACCTCGGGATATTTGAATGGAACTCCGTCCGCGCCTTTTGCCGTGGCGGGAGATCGGCGAAGAGCGGCTCCCACTAGCCCTGCCGACTCCGCAATCATGACCATCCCGATCACCTGTGCGCCGGATATTTCCAATGCCGTGCAGACTAAATCCGCAAGCGAAATGGGGCTATCGGCTCCGTTGGTTTCGAATCGCATCTGGTGCGTGAATCCTCCTCGGAACTGCAGACCATAGAGGACGTTTATTTCCGGCACGAGATCGCCGTTGGCAACCATGAAGTCCGGCACATTGGTTCCATCAGCCGGTAGGTACGCGGCCGATCCGTCGACCGCAAGGAATTCGCCAAAGCGCGTCTTGACTTCCTCGAAGTCATCACCAAAGGCCCCCAGTCCAAGACCGAAGGTTGCAGGCGGAAACGCGATCACGTGGGAATCTTTCGGACCGAAACGACAACCGATCAGCGCACTCGGATCACCGATCCTTTGGCAGGTCAGCGGTTTTTCCGAAACACACTCCGTCACTTCGAATTCTGCGGCCGGCGAGGAAAATTTACGAGGCTCCTTGGTGTGCAGGGGTGGCGCGACTGGAGCACTCTCGGAAAGCAAAATGGGCGAGAGGTGACATAGATCCAAAACCATCTTCACGTGCTTCGACGGGCTTGTGATAACGAAGCTGCCGCCGATGCTTTTCAGTTTTCTGTGGAAAATTGCTAACAAGCCGACACCAGCAGAACTGAGATACGTCATCTCGGATAGATTCATCCTGATAACGTGCGCCCCTCCGCGGATCATTTCTTCCACATTTCCACGAAGGTGTTCGGTCCAATAGTTGTCGAGGCGGCCCTTAACCTTGACTACGAGTGCGTCTCCCACCTGTTGTGTCAGAATTTCCATGGAAAGGCCCTTATGGGCGCACGTGCTCCGAGAGTTCCGCAGGGATGGTAATTCCTAACTGTTGCGCACTCGCGCGGCTGATGCTCAGTTCTTCAACCGCTACTTCTCCCAGCGGGATGGTTTGCGGGTTTTCTCCCCGAATCACGCGGCCTGCCAACTTCCCTGAAGCAGTCGCGGCCTGGCGCAGGCTGATTCCAAGGCACGCCAATCCTCCGCGAGAAAGGTCACTGCATTCATCTGTAATCAGTGGTAGCACCGCATCCTTCGCGCCTTTCACTGCACCTTCATACCCTTCAGCCACGGTGTTGTCCCCGGGCGCCCAAACGATCTGAATATTGCGGCCCGCCAAGATCTGCACCGCCTGTAGCACCTCATTCGAGCCGGCTATGGCAACTTCCTCGAGCCGCACACCCCGCGTCCGAAATATCTCGCGCGCCACCGTCAGTTCTTTTGCCGAATTGGCTTCCGCCGGGTTGTACATCACTCCAACCGCGCGCAATTCAGGAACTAACTTCTGCATCATGTCTAGCATCCGGCTGACCGGTGGGAAACTGCCGACTCCCGTAAGAAACGGCAGGTGTTCCGTGCGGTTCTTTCCCGCTCCCGCGGCAATTGGATCTGTCACGCACGTAAAAACCACCGGCTTGTGTTTCACCTTGCTGCACGCCCCGGCCAGACACGGAGTGCTTATCGTCATAATAAGGTCGACGTCGGAACTGTCATAGTTCTGGAGGATGGCGGGAATGTTTATCATTTCGCCCTGTGCATCGGTGCGGCGAAGTTCCAGATTTTTGCTTTCTTCAAAACCACTGAACTTTAGGCCGTCGATCAGTCCCTGCACACACTCATCGGTGCCGACGTCACGCGCGAAATAGACGATTGCGGCTTTCACCGTCTTGCCGTTTGCACCGGACAGAGCGCCGGACTTGGCGGAGGCGTTGGAAGCAGTATTTCGATGGCCCAAATCGGAGAGCAACAAGATCACCGAGAATAGCGCAATGAGTCCTATCCCCATAGCCAATCTGCTGAACACGGCCCAGACTGCTGAGTTTTTTAAATTGCGCATTACCCTGTCGAAAGCTCCGTTAGTTAGGGGCTAGTATACACGCGTAATGGGGACGGGAATGCCTCCCGGAAAAGTTTCTCGTCCCGATTTGATTTGGATGCAGTCTGGTTCGTGTCCTCTTCGTGTCCCGTTCGTCCCGTTCGAACCAGAAAGGTTGACTTCGGCGGGAAGGGAAGTGAGCGAATTTCCGTCTGGTGGGTCTTCAGCAAGCGCGCTCAATTCGCGGTCCCGCGCGGCCCTGGCATCCATTGGATGGGGAATCGTGCT
The DNA here is from genome assembly GCA_963709675.1 of Candidatus Acidiferrales bacterium. Taxonomy (GTDB): domain Bacteria; phylum Acidobacteriota; class Terriglobia; order Acidiferrales; family UBA7541; genus Acidiferrum. The sequence continues at coordinate 328,190 of CAVPWW010000003.1, read as the reverse complement.
GATCAACACCTTCCTGATCGACCACTTCGAGCTTTTTGGTCTCCAGCAGGTGTGGTGCTTCTTTGCTGGAAGGAGTTTAAGTCTTCGGGATTTGCGACTCCTGGACCATACAAGTTCGTAAGGCATCCGCTTTATCTCGGCTTCATTATCGCCGGTCAACCACCGGATCGCAGAGACATAATTGCGGAGATGAAGAAGCGTTAGAGATGCCTGATTGTCACCATAGAACTACCGGCTCCGATTCGCAACGCGTGGGTTACTCCTGGATGCGCTCGTTCAGCGATTCGACCTCTCTCAATAACGGCACCAGAACATCGCGCAACTCCGCGCTCAATCCCTCGGCCAACTTCTCGCTCACCTGGTACGTGCCACACTTGGGCAGTCGTTCGCCAAAGGACTTCACCAACCCGCGTGATGCATTAACCAACGCCGTTCGAGCACTTACAAGTTCAGCTCGCGCCCGGATCACCGTCAGATGGATTTGCGCCTGCGCAAAGCGGCTTCCGCTTAATTGGTTTCGAACGAGCGCGGACAGAAACTAAGGGATTGGCTCACGGCTTCCCGTGTTTTGCGGCGAATTCGCGCGGCAGAAGACTTCGCGGGGGTACAGCGCCGTTTAGGGAGAGGCCAAAACCGGACTCGGCCTTTGTTCAGCCGGGTTCGCCACGCCCGTGGTTTGCAGGCGATCTCTCAGCAACTGCTCCCCACGTGCGAACAGCTCCTCCTTGGAAATCTTGCCGGCATCGACATCGGCCAAGATCGATCTTTGGGCTGCGTAGTTTTTGTTTACGATGCCCGCTTTGCTCTGCAACATCCGCCACGCTTTACGGCGCTCGACGCAGAATAGTACGAGCTGCCGCGAGATCGCCCGGTAGTCAACGTCTTCTTTCGCGCCCGGGATTTCAATGTAGACGCCGAAGTCGGGGACGTAGGAACGGTGTTCGGGAAGTAGGTACCGGCGATACACCACATCCTGCTGAGTAATGCGGACGAGCATGTTTTCCAGCGGGATCAGCTTGTCCGCCTGGTCCTTTTTGATCTTTTTGAAGTGGTTGCGGAATCTGGCCTCCGTAAAGCACCAGTGGGCGATGGTATAGCGCGAAATCTCTTCCGTGCCCTTCGCCTTCGACTCGTACCAATCCTTATCGAGCGAGGGATTGCCTTTGAGATCGAGCGTTTCCGGATAGGTTTCGCCGAGCCGCGGATTGAAAACGAACTCCGGCGCACCCCGCGAGTCGCGTACGCGCTGGGCCTGGGTGAGTGCCATGTCGTCGCCCACGCCGTGCTCTGGCTGGCAGGTAGTGAAGCACTGCAAGAATGCCGTTCCGCGATACTCTAGGCCATCGAGAATCGCCCGCAACAACTTTGGTGGGTTCGCAATGGAGACCTGCGCGACGAACGGAGATCCATGCCCCGCCAAGAAGGTCTCGGCGACCGTCTTCTTTTCGATGGTTTTTCCCTGTGTCGCCGTTCCGAAGACATTCATGTCATTGCCACCTGGCATGGGCGTCGAATCGGAGTTTTGTCCTCCGGTGTTCGAGTAAACCTGAGTGTCGAGCATGACTACCTTCACGTTGGGGCGATTCTGGAGAATCACTTTCGATGTGTTCTGGAAGCCGATGTCGCCCATGCCGCCGTCGCCACCGACCGCCCAAACCTTGGGCAGCTCAAGGACCTCGCGATCGCTCATGAGGGTGTCGCTAAAATGCGCATACTCGTAGTACTCATGCGGCGTGATGACATCCTTTTCGCGACCGAGCAGCGCATCGGCAAGCCGCTCCGGGATGACAGAGCGGCGGCCGTGATCGACGATGAAGCTCTCGCCCAGCAGCCAGCCGACGGTGACGCCGTCCTGGAAGAGCGAGTTCATCCAGGGATAAGGATGTGGGTTGTTCGGTGGAGTCGAGCCGTAGACTGTGTTGCAGCCAGTATGCGCAGTCATCGCCATAACGCACATGCCATTGGCAAGCCGGCCGTCAATCGCCTGGAGATCTTTGTGATTGAAGGCCTCCTGCCGCATGACGCTGGTGAGAGCGTCTACGATTTCCTGGTCGGAGATGGGGCCGTTCTGAGCAATTCGCGTCTTGGTGTCACCGTCGTCCTCGCCACCCAGTCCCATGATCAAATGAGCTACGGCTTGCCGAAGTAGGTCGTACTCTTCCGGGTTTCTCTCTTTGAGCGAAACCAGCTTCCCCACTCCGGCCTTGTCGAGCTCGGGCTGCTTTAGCTCGCAGCCGGTCGGATTTAGCGTGGTACAGCGGCCTCATGTAGGCTTCGGTGGCAGCAGCGATCGCGCGCAGCACGCTCTTTTCTCCGCAGCCTGCACAGGCGCCATCGCCGCAGACCATGGCGTCGTAGTTGTGCCGAACCATCAGCATGTTGCGTAGTGTGGCGGTCTTAGAATCCTGTGGCCGCTCATCGTTGTAGAGGCCCAGATATTTCTGCGGCGTATCCGGCAGAAGATTCACAAAGCCGGTGCCCGTCTCGTGGTCGGCGTTGACCTCCTCGGTTTCCTCGACCATCTTGAGGGCTTCGTGCTCGCCGCACGCGGTCACGCAGGCAGCGCAGCCTTTACATAAGTCGGAGACGAAGATCGAGAAAATCCCGCCAGCGCCAGGCTTCTTTCTCTCCGGAGTCGAGAAGATGGCATTCACCTTCTGGTAGGCCATTGGCACCTTGTCGATGATGGCGAAGAACTGGCGCTTGGCCTCTTCCGAAAACCCATCCACCTCGGCCGTAATCTGGCGGAGGATTTGGGGCAGCGATGTCGCTGAATTCTTGGCCACCGCATCGGACATCATCTGACGCGAGCGTTTCGCGATCTCGGGGATGGATAGCAACATCTTCCTTCGCTCGCGCGGATCGCTGACGTATCGGCTGACCGCGGCGTGCAAAATCGTCTCAACCTCCTGCGCACAGTTGGGCAGGGCAGTATCGGGGCAGACGGCGATGCATTCCATACACTGTGTGCAGTTTTCGGGAATGAAGAGTGGCGTGATCAGACGCGCGACGTACTTCGACGCCGTATCACCGCTGGCAGCGGCCATCACGCCTACCGAAGCCAGCGCAGAGGATGGCTGGTTGTACCCGTAGCCAGAGCGGAACTCGGCATCGAAGGTCGCGATCCGAGTGACCGGAGTGCGCTCTGCCTGGCCAGCAGGCGCAGGGAAGGAGCGGCATCCGAGATGGCACCCGTTGCCGTTATCGTCGATGACCGCGGGCAGAAGCGCCTCACCGCGCAACGAGGAGCGATCCTTGGCTTCGAGCTTGCCCACGCGGATCTCCTGGACGCGTTCGAAGCCCTGCGTCATCACTTCCATGTTCGACTTCACCACGGCTTCACCGAGCTGACCAAACTTCTTCACGTATTGCTTCTGCACCACGTTGCGGAACTGCTCCTGGGTTATGCCGAATTCGCCAAGAAGCGGCGAGACCGCGAAGAATGCGCCCAGGAAAGCGTTTCCCTGCATGCGGAGTTGAAGGTCGGCACGGTCGGTCGCAGCGCGCGCGATTTGGAAACCCGGCAAAGTAAACACGCGGATGTTTTTCTCGATGACCTGCTTGCGAGCCCATAAAGGTAACCGCTCCCAGGCCTCTTCGCCCGTCTCGTCGTACTCCCACACTAGGCAGCCGCCATCGGCCATGCCGGCCAGCGGATTGGTGTGGGTAAATGCCTTCGGGTCGCAACAAAGGACGACGTTCACATGACGAAGATCGCAATTGACGCGGATCCTCTCCGGGGCCGCTACGAGGAAGTATGCGGTGGGAGCGCCTTTCTTCTCGGAGCCGTACTTGGGATTCGCGCTGACATGAATGATCTCCTTGGGATTGCCCAGTTCGTCGACGACCTTGTCGCGTTCGTAGAGCAGGTCGTTCAAATCGCCCAGGATGGCTCCCAAGTTCTTCCCCGTGGTGATTGCGCCCCAGCCGCCGATGGAGTGGAAGCGAACGGCGACCGCGCCTTCGGGCAGAAGCGACGGCGTTTCGTCGGAGTTCACCTCATAGGGATGATCGACTCCGAGCACCATGAACGAGATTCCGTCGGAGGCACGCTTGCCGTCTTTGCGAGCACGAGCGCCAGTGGCAAACTCGTACGCGCCGAAGATCTGCTCAGGCCGGAAGTCCCGCGAGCCCAGGCCATAGATGCCGGAGAAAAGGCGGGGCATCTGCTCGGCGGTGATGGCAGGCAGGCCGCTGGTCACGGGACGATCACCGGTCTGCAATGCCTTATTGAGCGCAGTCCGGATGTCGCGGCCCATTGGGTTGTCGCCAGCCATGGCCTCGTCGGTGCGCTCTAGTACGATGACATTTTTCTTTCCGGCAATCGCGTTGACGACCGCGGCTTCGGGGAAGGGGCGAATCACGTTGAGGTGGATGGAACCAACCTTCGCACCTCTGCGTTGGCGAAGATGGTCTACGGCGGCTTCGATGTTCTCCGCCGCCGAGCCCAGCGACACGAACACGGTGTCCGCGTCGGCGGTCTTATAGGTGGTGAGCATGCCGTAATAGCGGCCGGTCAGCTTTCCGAAATCCGCGTAAGCCTCTTCGAGGAACTGCGCGATCGGTTCGGAAAAGTTGTTGCGGCGCGCGGCGACGCCCTGCATATAGTGCTCTTGATTTTGCACCGGCCCGAGCAACACAGGGTTGGTGAGATCGATCATGCGCGGCACCCGGCGGCGTTTCGGACCGAACAGAATGCGCTGGCTCTCTGTGGGACAGTCGATGATGTCGTCCGGAGCACCGAGGAACAGGCGGATCAGTTCCGACTCGTGCTTATAAAAGGTTCGCTCCAGATGGGAAGTAAGAAACCCGTCCTGGCAGTTCATGCCGGGCGTCAGGCTCAGTTCGGTCACGCGCCGCAGGATGAGAGCCTGGTCGGCGGTTTGCTGCGCGTCTTTGCCGAACAGAATGATCCATCCGGTGTCGAGCGCGCCGTAGACATCGTCGTGTCCGCAGTGAACGTTGAGGGCGTGCTTGGTCAGCGCCCGAGCGACGACCTCCAACACCATCGTCGAACACTTTCCCGGCGCGTGATAATACTGTTCGATACCGTACAGGACTCCTTGGCCGGAGGTGAAATTCACTACCCGTTTGCCGCACACGGAGTGTGCGATGGCTCCGCCCTGCGCCGCGTGTTCTCCCTCGGCTTCCACGGCCAGGGTGCTGCCACCGAAAACATTCAAGCGGCCTTCGGCGTAGGACTGTTGATAGAGTTCACCCAATTCGGTCGAAGGTGTGATGGGGTAGAAAACGCCGGCATCGGCAATCCGTGTTTCCGTGTGGTAAGAGACGAGTTGATTCCCGTTTGCGGTGACTCGTATGCCAGGGTAGCGAGGTGCGGTCGTCATGATTTCCTCCGCGAGCGTGTACCTCCCGGTGGGTGTAATTAGACATGGCTTTCACGGTCGATATTCCAGTCGTAAGCGCGGACACATTCTCACACTTGCGGCGCGCGTTTGTCAGTGATCGGTGCCGCATCTCTAGAAATGGACATCTGATGGCGCCGGGCCACTGAAGCCGTTGCCTCTTTACGTTATCCGCTGCGATAAGCCCTTGCTTTGTATGTGGTTGGAACCTCCTTGCGCAATATGCACGGTCTTGCCGTCGGAAGAAATGTGCAACTCGTCTACTCCGCGAATGTGGTAAAGGTCTTCGATGGTGAAGGCGCGTTTGGCGGCGTCGCTCGGGATAGCCAGCAGCAGAATGCAGAATAAGAACGCGAACCGTCTCCTCAGCATGAGGTTCCTCGTCTTACAGTGAACAGTGTGGACGACTCCCGAATTAAACACAGTCCGACCGAATCGCACCAGCGATCCTGACCTCAGCAGAAATCGGAGTGAGATGAGAGCGGGGCTAAGCGATAGATTCTGAGTCAGCGGGTTCTCCCGAACCAACTCTAGGTTGCGCAGCAGCAAGAAGAGTGAATAATCACCTCCCAGCCGACCTATTCCAAGAGTCCTCTAACCATCTAGTGGCTGGTCGGGATTTGGCGTCATGCCGAAGCGGAATGCGCTCTGGAAGCCACGGGCTCTGCCATTCCCTCAGCGCCACTGAAGGCATAGAGAACCAGTTCCACGCGGCTCGATATGTCCAACTTGTCGAAGACCCGAAGTAGTAGTTCCGTTCAGAATCAACCAAGTTGTTTTATCGCGCGGTGTTGAACTTCGTGGCGTTGTGGATCAACCGGAGCAGGAAAGACCTCAGCACCCATGGACCGCAGACACGCCGATGCCCTTTACCAGGTGTCGGGGTTATGTTCAAATCGCGTTCGACTTGAGCCGTTGTGCTAATTTGCTGGCTTGCACGGTAACTCCCTTTGGTTTGATTCCACAACCGTGTCCAATTGTTATCTTGCCGTAAAGTCACGAATAAATCGTTAGGTCATCGGCACAAAGGGCCATGCATCGCTGACTTCTCTCATGCGCATAGGTAAGCCTGCGTAGCTCACCCTACTCATCCCGGCTCGCTTCCCATCCGTCTTCGACCTTCCTCGCTGGCAAGTTCCGTCACCACTGACCGTTCATCGTCCGGCGAAGATAGGTCCGCAAATACACCCATAGCGTCTCCGTGCAAACATGAACTGCGCAACTAGGGGTCTCCCGAACTACCCTTTCAGTTCGACGAGTATTATGTCGATGGGGTGACCGCCAAGGTTCTCCGGCAAATGGCTTCCAGCGGGCCCATGGAGCGTCTCGCCTGCTCGGAAACGGCGCTCTTCCGTTTTGCCATCCGGAAGCGTAAACCTGCAGTGTGCATCGTTCAGAAAAATCGCAACATTGTCGGGATGCGAGTGCATCACCGACTTCTCGTGTGCTTTGTAGTTAACGCGGAGCACGCGCACTTTCTCATTTTCGACTTCAACCTTGTAGTGTTTCGGGTCCACTTTGACGGGGTCTTGATCTGTCGTTTGAGGTTTCGGAGCTGTAGACATTAGTTTCTCCTTTGACGGGATAAATATATGGTTTACCGAGGGAGACTGGAGGATAGTCCGCTGGAACAGGAAGGGTCAAGTCCTTGTTAGCGGCCCCGAGTCGAATCGTCCTCCTAGTTCAGTAGCGACGGTCATCGATGCGAATGGAAGGGTGGTTGAACTGCTGCGCAAGGCGTGAGGATGTCAAATTGGATTCTAAGGCTTATATCAAAGCCATGGCTGTAACATCACAAATCTCGCTACACAAATTACTTCAGCTTCGCGCACTCCGCCTTGGCAGCCATGGGGATAAGTTTGAAATGGTCGTGGCACCGAACGTGGGGACAAGAGAAATCGCCGCCACAGGGGAGGGCGGCCATTTCGATTCAGCGTTGTGCGGTTTCTCACATTCTTACTGACGACTGATGACTCGCAACACACTGCCACTTTCCGTTCGGCATCTTTAACCATGTATCGGTCCAGCGCTCATGAATATCCATAGGCTTTCCTGAAGCATCGGTACCTTTAGCTTTGAAGCCGCCCGTCGCGATGGCCGTATCGCCAAATACCGTCACCTTCACATCCTCATACTCGGCACTGGCATATTTCGTCGCTTTCGCTGATGCCAGCGACTCGGCCTTGTTTGTGACTTTCCCATCGCTACCCGTATTCACGAACTTGTCGGCTAGCAGCGGGACGACTAGGTCGGGATTATTTGTCTTTTGTGACTGAAGCCATTGTTGTTCCAATGCGGTGACTGACTTCTCGGTCCCGCTCGCCTGTTGGGCTTGCGACCTCGCAGCGCTTCCCAGTGAAATCAAACAGGTTAAGCAGAACATCAAGATTTTCTTCATACCATCTCCTCGGTTTTGCGATTTTCAAAATTTGTTTCAGGGGTACCGTGGCCGGTGTGCGGGGCCATTGGATACTCAACGCAGCCAGATGTCAACTGGGTCTAGGTATGCCGCGACTGGGGGGATTTATGCTGAACCCAACGGAATCCTCAACAATCTAACCTTGATAATCTAACCTTCAATTTCGGCGGTCTTGAAAACGTATCGGAAGAAATCGGGTTGAATGTTTTCAATCGCTTGCAAAGGTACTGGGCGGGGCAATTTGGCATGATTCGGGCGGGGTCGGAACAAAATTGGGCAACGATTTGGGGCAACGCCGTGGCCACAGCGGCAACTTTGCTTCATGGGATGTTTGGGCATCGGCGGAGTTTATCACACACAGATAGACGGGCTGGCCGACCGACGCCAGACCCTTTAGCATACCAAAAGTGCTTCGACCCGAGCCGAGCTCTCCTTGACTCCCGCCTCGACGCCCACGGAGATATAAAGTTCTCTCGCTTCATCCCACAGCGCTCTCGTCTGCTCCCATCTGAGTACGGCGAGACTCCGTATTGCGTTCGCTAAATCGACCGGCGAACGGTCTTCGTGTCCCCGATAGAGACTCAGCGCCTCGTGGTAACAAGGTTCCGCCAAATCCGGGCGTCCCTCCTCATGGTAGACGTCACCGAGATGCCTGATGGCATGCGCGAGCACGAGAGGTTCGTTAAGCTCCCGATACAAGGCCACAGCTTCCTCATAACATTGTCGAGCGGTGGCACCATCCCGCCGACGCGCCGACTCACCGCGTCTCCTGAGGTGCTGCGCACGGGCAAGCCGGTCCGCTCGATTCGCGTCCGATACCATATTCACCTCCTTGGGCCGCCCAGCACAATTCTCATGTAGCACTCGGGCTTTGCTTGCACACCCATGCCATCGCATCCCATCCTTGCTTTATCCACGTTGTCATATCTTCTTGGCTTCCAAAGGTCTTGGTGGGCTTCAGGCAACCCGGACAGATTAGCTGGGCGCCACGGTCCGCGGTTATTTGCTGCTCGAGTTCGTGTTTGCAATTCGGACAGCACACCATCCCTCGTCTGAAGATGCCGTTCGCGCAATCGCCGGTAAAGGAAACGCCGGCTAACAACCTTTCAAAACGCATTTGAGTTTCATTCCCCCTAAGGCACCCTCAAACGAAGAAAAGTAAGTCTGCATGCTAGCGCAGGAAGTTGGGCAGCGCGAGTTTAGTGAAACTGACGCCGCACACGAATGCCAGAATCTATCTGGACTGGGTCCAAATTGCCTCGCAGACGAGGAAAACCTGACTTGATACATTTTTGAGCGGCCCGATGCATCTCTGCGGTCACTCGATATTTCACTTGGTTTCTGTTCGGGTGTGTATAAAGGGTGAAACCTCCGTCTGCTTCCGGATTCGCAAACGTGGCCCTACAGCGGTCCATTAAGAGGCCAAGGGCTTTATCTGATACATCAGCACGATGTAGCATTTCGCCTCCTTTTGGGCCTATATTGGCTCTTTCATCTGACTCCAGAAATCTGAAGAAAGATACGCATATTTATTGAAAGAGCGATTTAGGATTGGGCGGCCTACGAAATGTCCAAAACCATCGAACAATGGTTGCTCTTCAAATACGCCAAGGGTGAGTTGACGTTGCTGTCGAAGCCTTTCAAGACGAAAGCACAGGCGGAGAAAGCCCGTCTAAAATTGCCGGAGCGTCGGCGCAGAATGGTTGCGGTCGGTGTAATTCGGGTCAAATCGTAGCTGAGTGAAACAGAACTTCGGCGGTGGTACTAACGATGATTTGCGGTGTTAAAGGTAGGTTGGATTCCGTCAGCACCACCGACCGTTGGCCTCAACATAGTCTTTAGTCCTGTCGACCACAAGCAATCTTTTCTTCTAGTCCTTCACAATTTGCCACTCGTGGAAACAATGCGATTTTGTTGCGTTGCTGGGGTCTAAGCGGTCGTGCGCTTCGCGCTTTCCGGCGCTTCAACGCACTATTTCGCTCTTCGGACGGACAAAAGGTTTGGAAGACTCTGGAGTTCAGGCAGCACGACAGCAAGGTATCGACAAACCCGTATCCGATGGAGCGTGTGATTAGCGATGTGACGGAGAAGGCTATCACTTCACTGCTCAACGGCACCCGACACGTAGATGCGAAGAAGTAGGTTACCGGCGTTTAGAGCAGTAAATTCATTCTGCGGTACCCCACTTCTCCGTCCATTACTCACAGGTCGGGTTCACTGATGTTCTGCGCATTGGCAGGTGTTTCACAATTCAGTTTCGTAATGCCAAGGAACCGCCCAGCTGGCTAACGCTTCAGTTCCCATCTTTGCGCTTGACCATCCACATTCCTTCAAACAGTGAAGATGCAGAACGTGTTTTTCGGCTTCCTCCAATGTTCCCGGTTTTGGTGTGTGTGACCATGCCGTGATTGGTTTGTGGCATTTCTCACAGCGGAACAGAAAAAGAAACAAGGTTTCATTCACGCTGGCTTTGGTCATGCCGGGATGATACGTCGGGAATAGAGAATGGGAAAGTGGGTTGTCGCGGGGTCGGCGAAAATGCAGCTGTCGAGCCGGGCTACCGATTACAAATGAACTCCATTTTCTTAACGAAATTTTGGCATAGCAGCCCATCGCCGCGATTACGGAGTGCACGGAGATATGCAGCGAACACTTTTCGTATTCATGAACGGTGGACCGATACATGGTTAAAAATGCCGAGCGGAAAGTGGCAGTGTGTTGCGAGTCATGGCTCGCTAGCAAAAATGTGAGGAATCGCTGGACCTTTAGTCGAAGGCCGCCTTCACCTACGGCGGCCACCGCCCGTGACGGCCATCACGAAAGTTGGAAGTCCTGTGCAGCTTCGGCGGCAGTCGGATATAGACGGACAATTTTGTTCACACTGGTCAATTCCAAAGTTTCTTCCACCATCCCACGCGCTCCAGCGATGCGTAAGGCCCCACCCGCCTTCTTCAGCTTGGCATGGCACATCATTAGGATGCCGATACCAGAGCTGTCCAAGTAAGTGACCTCCGACAAATCGAATATCACCTTCTTCTGGTTTTCATTGAGCAACTCAGCGAGTCCCCATTCAATTTTTTGGCTGTCGCTACCCATCGTGATGCGCCCCGTCATGTCAATAACGGCGATGTCCGGTTCGACCTTCCTGCGCTCTAAGTTGAGAATCATGGGAGTCTTCCTTTAATCGCATTCTCTTGAAGCCTCAAGTTGTCGGCGGGGAGGTGTGGTTCCACTTCTCCAGTCGAGCCAAAACCATAGGCCAGCCATCCGTCGGTGTCAAACTTCAATCGCCTTGACTGGCTAGTTGCCAAGGCGGCCTATCCGGATTTCCTCACCTTATGGAAGGACGCTGACTCCGAGATCCCCAACCTGAAGGAAGCGAAAGCGGAGTACGCGCAGTAAAATAGTTCGTAGTGAAGATTGTGGCAAGGTTGTGGCAAGAATCCTGACTTCTCCGTTGCGGAGGAAATTGCATCGGGGTCTAACTCTGGAAGCCCGTGAGCCATACCATCATTTACCTCAGCGGCGCTGTGCAGGTCGGTGCAACATCGGTGCAAGTCCCAAAACTGAATTGCCTAGTAAGACTAAGCCTACCAAACGTGCAGCTATCTACACGCGTGTTTCCGGTGGGGACCAGCATCCAGAGACACAGCTCTACGACCTGCGCGAACTGGCTAAGCAGCGCCGATGTGAAATCGTGAAGGAGTACTCCGATATGATTTCCGGCGCAAAATCTAAACGCCCCGGACTCGACAAGCTTTTGGCAGATGCCGGTAGGCATCGCTTCGACGTTAACCAGCTACTTCATTAATTGACTATGCGGAATTACGAACTCCAACTTACTCCTTCGCTGGGAGCAGACTGCACATAGCAATTCGTGACCGATATGCTCCATCCGTCCCTCGGGAGTTGTCACCCAGTGTCGGGAAGTCCACGGCGGATTATGGCGAACATGCTGTTGATGACCGCATTCGAGGTCGGCAATCCAATCGAAGTATTCATCTTGATGAAATCCCACAACTTTACGGGGGATTCCGGGCACGCGTGCTCGCATGGGTTCCATATGGAGCCTACGGGCCGGGGCGTTAATGTACACTCGGTATTGCCACTAAGCAATGTCGCCTTGCTGGAAGCGCCGACGCCCACGAAGGCATCGACGCATCATTTTTCTTTTGAGCAATTCACCGTTCCGCCGCTCGAAAACACCTAAGTAACTTTTTACTGCCCCCGGGCGAATAGTTAATTAGAAGGAAAGGGGCCGCAGAGGGCAGGGCCAATAACCAAATTGGTTCCTGTCCCTACGACCCTGAATCGTCCGCCGGAACACGCGACTGTACTCGCTTGGGTTTCATAAGGAAGTTGGTTTTCCGAGAGAATAGCTGAGGCGGACTGGGCGCTCCGCCCAACAAACTAAGCTGTGGCTGGTTTGGCCATGCCGTGGTCTTCGATGTGCGCCTTTGCCGCTTCCGCAGCGTGATGCATGGCGTGTTCGTGGTGACCACGGGCAAGGTGCGCGTGATGCGCCGCCGTCTCGTGTTTTCCTGCTTCATGATGCTTTGCGGCTTCCTTGTGGTGTCGTGCCGCGTGTTCGTGATGTTCTGCTGCCTTGTGATGATGCTCTGCTGCCTTCTTTGACATCTTTCCTCCCATCGATTGCTATGAAAGCAACCGAGTGATATCCGCAACGATGATTGGACTGGGATTTACATCTTGGCTTACGGGCGGACCCTCAATGTACACCCGGCACTTGTCCCTCTGCAATGTTTAATCCTGATTTCTTGAGGCCAAGTTAGAAGCGTCGATACCCGCGAAGGCGTCGGCGTTTGGTTTCTTCAGTCCTGCCCGCTAGATGCCATAGTTCACGCCACGAAGCCCGTCCTTGTATGCTTCGCGGGCGTCTGTCACCTTCGTGTGTGCGTCGCGTTCCTTGAGGTGTGCCGCATCCCACAGCTCCATCGCGGTCATAGAGTGGTCGGGAGTCGCTAGTGCTTCTTCGGCACGGATAGCGGCAACCCAGTCATCGACAGCCTCCTTGTAGGCGAGTCGCAGTTCACTGAGTCCTGTTATTTGCATAACAGTTGCAGCCTAAGCAAGCCAATCGGTGTCGTCAACTGAATTACCAAATGTGACTGAAAATTAATCGCGGAGCATTGAAAAACCCGGCACTCGGGGTCGGGTCACCGGACAAATGGAACCAATACTCCAAGCCAGCGGCTCGAAAGTGTACAATTCTGGACAGACACGATTACCGCAGAAGGATACACTTCGTCTCAATTCTACAGTGATTTTTTCAGACCTAGGCCTGCGACGGTTTGACCTGACCGTTAACAACGTCGCAGGTCCCTTTCTTTAGGCACAGCGACCCGCTACTTATCACGGGACATTATTTTTTCCGTGAAAAAATGGGAGGTGTGCGTTCTCCTTTGTGATGTTGGTCATATCGGGAAGCTAGCCTGCTGGTCATAGGCAGTCCAGCTTTGCTGTAGAGTCACAAAAACGCTACCAAGAAAATTTCTGCAAAACTGTGCAATTTTGGACAGCGCGCACTTTCGACAATTTCTAAGATGCGCGAGGGACGGCGAGAAAGAGCGATACTGGCTGGTCTGGTCTGGGCTGAGCGGGTCGGACGGTATCAGTCATCTCGCCTTCCCGTCTATCCTGATTAGAACTTCGCAGCGTCAATGCCTTCGCGGCTCGGCGTAATTTCTGCATTGCACGCAATTGTCCTGCTGGCGAAGTCAGTGTGGGCGAAGTCACTAGCATAATCCCGTTTTCGAGCTCATCTCAGGGCATCAGCCCTAACGGTATAGACAGAGGGAATTTTATTGGAGGATTGGCGCTGGCATCCCTAACTGCAACAGGAATACGAGTCGGCCATTCTATCCAGAGGAGGTTCGAGATGAATTGGGACCAAATTGAAGGCAAGTGGAAGCAATCGATGGGCAAAGTAAAAGAGAAGTGGGGAAAGTTGACTGATGACGACTTGACTACGATAAATGGCAAAAAGGAACAGCTTGTAGGCAAGATCCAGGAACGCTATGGAATTGCGAAGGACGCCGCGGAGAAGCAGGTCGATGAGTTTACGGGGTCCTACAGTTCAGGCGACTCGGCAAAGGCAAAGGCTAAGTCCTCCTAAAGGACCCGCAACGTTTAGAACGAGGAATGCGATGGCAAGATACGGAAAGGCTGCTGGCAAAAGCGTGAAGAGCGCTATGCACCGAGAAAAGCGCGGGACACTTCGCTCGGGCAAAGGAGGTAAGGGAGGCAAAGTGACCAGCCGGAAACAAGCGATTGCCATTGGCCTGTCAGAGGCACGCAAAAAAGGTGCCAAGGTCCCGAAGAAAAAATCTTAGCGCATTGGAAGTGGAGTACGGCTGTCCCTCTCGATGTTCGCTTAGCGCCACCCTTCAATTGACGAATGATTTTCCATCCGAGGAAGGGGTGCTGGTGCTCATTTTTCCCTACTCCGCTCCCAGTAGGTCTATTGCATCCACCAGGGATTCGGCCACGGCCCCGTCAATTTGGGCCCATGTGGGATGGACTTTGCGCGTGATTCATCACGGAAACTTCCATACTGAGGAGAAAAGCATGAAAAATAAAATTCTCTGTGGTCTTGCGTTATTTGTCTTTGCGGTTGCGATGACCCCTGCGCAAACGAAACTGACTTCGTCCGGCAAGTGCGGCAAGCCCGACGAATACCACGATATGGCTGCCGGTGACCAGATAGGCCATGTCTTCACGCTGGCGTCAGGAAAATGCGTGACGAAGGGGGAAGTGGGTGGCGCGGCGAGCAAAGAGGGTTTGTTTTCTGAGCACGGAGAAGTTTCAGGAGACCACAGTAAAGCCTCGGGCGTGTACGTGGAAACGTTTGACAGCGGCGACAAGATTTTCTACACGTATCAAGCGACTGGGACGATGAAAGATAACGCATTTCAGGCAGGCGAGAATAAGTATCAGATTACAGGCGGCACCGGGAAGATGAAGGGCATCAAGGGTTCGGGCACCTGCAAGACCACCGGCACCGCCGAGGGCGGCTTGGAGTACACCTGCACCGGGGAATACACACTCGCTGGAACCGCTCCGGCAAAGTAGTAAGAGCCGCGCAGGAGAGATTGCGAAGGGCAGCTTTGCGGGGCTGCCCTTCTGTATTTTTTCCTTCTATTGACCTGCGGATAGGTGGCGCAACACTGCGCGCTTTGACTCAAGCCAATTGTCGCCCCTGAAGGAAGTTAACTGTCGTTGTAGGTTCAACTGTCCACGTTCAAATTAAATCAATCCAGTTGTACCATCTGTCATCCAAGACGGAGGGATGACAGAATGCCCAGCTTTCCTGCCCCCGAAGGCCGCCGCTCAAAGCGCGTGATGACGCGCGCAAGCCTGGTCGTCAATGTTGACCGCAACCTGAAGAGGCTCCCTGTCTCGTCCTCGACTGCTCGAAAGAGGGTTTCCGGCTGCGCGGAAGTTTCCACCTTAGGCGTGGACAATTGGTCGAAATTGTCCTCGATTCAGAACCGATCCATTCCGTGCGCTGTCGTGTAATTTGGTGGGCAAAGCAGGCTCCAAGCAGGGGGGAGAAGTCGGCCTGGAGATCGTCTATCGTTTACTGCGAACAAAATTTGATAAGTCGAACGCCACAATCAAAAAGGGCCCTCAGGTCGTGACGCGGCTGGGGGTGGATACGGCCATTCTAGTGTGCTGTCCCGTAAATACCTTTACATAGCCTTTCACCTTTAGCGAAGATCGAATCCGCTGCGGCGGTCCAGACGAAAGGCTGCGCATTGCGGTTGGAATTCTTGACGTAGTGATCGTAGCTTTATCCAGCGGGTGTTTGCCGTATTTCTTCAATATCCTGTCGCGCTCAACTGCAAGCTGCAATTGCTCCAGGGGAATACCCACAACCTTGGCCGACTTTTCCACCAGCAGTCTGCTGGGCAACACCTCTCCAGCCTGCAATCTCCGCGCGTGCTCGCAGGAAATGCGAAGTTGTTTGCTGAGTTCTCTGATTGTGATGTCCAGCTGCTGCATTCCGGCGTTCAATATCTCAGCAAAATAACTGTGCTGTGTGGCTGGTGTCTTTTTCATCTCTGTCAATCACCTGGTTACCGTTCGTAAGCAACACGGGTTAACTCTAGTTGGATTGAATCCGCTCAGCCCATGTCTTCGCAATTGTCTATGCTCTGGCGCTTTTTGCACACACCACTTTTGGCATCACTACCTCGAGTCTTCCGTCGTTGAATGTTGCTCTGGCCTTCGAGAGATCAACTTCAGACGGCAAATCGATGACATGGAACATAAGTTGCGCGTGTCTATGCGAATGGGGGTGCTTTTCAGATCCTTTTTCTCCGCGTGGCTCAGTTTTTCCACTGATGCTCAGTCGGCGCGGTTCGAGACTCACCTTGATTTCCTGCCGGTGGAATCCAGGAACTTCGGCGCGAGCGGTAAGTTGTTCTCCGGATTCAGAGAGATGGAACTTCACGGGTGTAAGTAGCTCGGATTCCGCGAGGATCCAATCTCCCAAATCGTTTCCGTGCGTGCAACCACGGGCCTCGAAAATCTCAAAGGCGCGCCGGGCAATCAAATTGGATATGTCTTGAGTATGCTCGAAAAGCCCAGAAGCGGTTGCGAGATTCAAATCAGTGCTGATTGTTATAGATGATTCGATCGAAGAATGGTCTTTCATGGCTTCTTCCCTTTCTGCAGAACAAGTTCTTGTTCCTCCGCGCGAAAAGACAGGAACATCTTTGGGGTGGCCGTCTTCTGCGCGAAGCTCATGCGTTTTTCGGCCTTCAGAATCAGCTGGTTGAGCGCGACCTTGGTAGTCGCTAAGGATCGCAGCTTGGCAAATAGCCCTCTTAAACTGATGCCGGGTTGGCCGACCCCCTTGACCGCGATCGTGTCGTCTTTGCAATCGTGGTTGCAATCACAAATCAGTACCTCCGCTTCAAGCTCATCAATGCTGGCATGACCAGAGAGTAGTCCTCCGAGAGGCTGTCACCACGGCTTCCGCAGCGCAGGAAGGAATTGTCCAGGACCTTCTTCAATGGCTTGGATCAACCAGACGTTGAGTTCAGCGTCTTCGAATGCGATCACATACACCTCCCCTCTCATTTCCACTGACACTTTCTGCCGCACGCTTAATGCTTTTCCCCTGGAGGATGGCTCTGCGCAGGCGGTGCACTCTGGTGCGGCTGCTGATGCGTCTGCACTTTCTGCTGCTGTGCAGTGTGCTTTTGCTCAAGTTGCTGAGTTTGCTGAGCGTGGCGCTGCTCCATTTGCTGTTTTTGAGCCTCGCTGGCATTCTTCTGGGCCATTTGCTGGTGTTCTTTTTCCTGCTGTTGCTGCAGCTTCTGGTGTTCCTGATTTTGCTTGGCGGCCAGCTTGTCCTGCTGCTGTTGATATTTCTTGTCAGTTTCAGCGTTGCCGGTAGTCGGTGACGTGTACTTGTGAGGCTGAACTTCGCTCGCATGAGTGTTTGCTGGACGAGCCTCATTTGCTGTCGCTGTTCGTTCCGGAGCTTTGTAAGGCGCACCCGCTTCCCTGGCAGGTACTGCGCTGCCCTTAAAGTCTCCGGGCTTGGACGTGGCTGCGATAGGAGGCTTTCCCTGATTCACGGAGGCTCGCAACTCCGGGTTGGAACGAGCCTGTTGCATATGCTGGTTTTGTGCCGCAACCGGGCCGGTGTGGCGTTCCTTATCGTATGTTTCTTCTTGCGCCGATGGCCGCTCGTTGATGCCACCTTTGCCGCCATTATAGCTGACGCGGTTTGCCGAGTTGTATTCGACCCGGGTGTTATAGGTGTTATGGATGTTCTCGTTGTTTATGCGATTTACCGAGGTGTTGTAATAAAAATGATTGTTTTCCCACCGGCCGCCTTCGTAGCCGTGACCACCGTATCCGAATCCGTAATTGATCCCGCCATAATATCCAACGTGGGGCCCCCAATAACCTTCATGGAAAAAGAACGCGTTGCCGCCCCAACCCCAATAGCCGGGTGTCCATAGGTAGCCGACTTCTGGAGCTTCGACCCAAGTGCCTGGTACCCAGTAATAGTCGCTACCGTCCCAGGCCCAATAACCGGGGGTCCAGATGTAGCCATCCCCAGGACAGATGGGCTGTTCATAAACGGGGAGTGCCGGTGGACCAAAAGATACAGAAATACCGATTTGAGCGAATGAAGCGGCAGATAGAACCATCAACATGACTGCGAAAAACAAAGAACGAATTACGACGAGAGCACGCATTGTGATTTCTTCTTTCTGCTCATCCACTTTTTACCCTGTACAGTACGTCACTGCAGGGTGCGGATTTGAGTGCTGGTCTTTTAACCTCGGGACTAGAGTATCTAGCTTTGTGACTCCCCATGCTGTTCGATAGTGCACATTTCGCTGCACAGCAACATCTTTCGTCGACGTTGGGGATGTGCTCTCATTGTTTAGACTGACGATAACGCCAATGGTTTTTGCAAAGTATTCAATTTGGAAAAACCTTAGAAATCGAGTGAGAGTTCCGCTTTTCGCAGATTCACGGCAAGCTGCAACTCTGATTCGGACACTGGTAAACTCGGCCAACGGCATTCCCAGAAATCAACAACACCAATGCCATCTCTGAAGTGCCACCCTAAGGAGGGGAAGTCAAAGGACTGCACCCTCCGGCCGCCAGACTTCGGCCAACATCGCGTTGTGTTCCTTTCTGAACAGAAACACGTTTTCCCGGCGACTAACATCTGGGTCGGGATCATTTGATCTTGGTTCTGATTAAGGAGAAAGCAAATGTTCCCTGCGAAAGCCAAGAAATGTACACCGCAGTTTGTCCGTGGGTGACAATGTCGGGCAAGTACTGCAGCGCCGAGTGCGAGACGGCGATGGAAAAAGCGCTGGACATCGATTGTCTGTTTGAACGCACTGGATACAAAACCCACACGGCATCTAGCGGTTCATCGCCGCTGGAAATACCATCTTGACTTCCGCAAAGGAGAAAGGCACATGAGAATGCTTAGATTGTCGATAGCCATGCTAACGTTGCTCGGTGTCGGGATTCTGGCCGGTTGCACCGGGACGCCGAGGAAATCACCTGATGTTTCCGACAGTATTCGCAAATCACTCGACCAAGCAGGCTTCAAAGGCGTCTCGGTCAGTCAGGATCGCGACAAGGGCATCGTGACTCTCGGCGGACAAGTTGCCAGTGAAAATGACAAGGCCCAAGCCGAATCCATTGCAAAATCCATCGCGGGCACCCAGGTCGTTGCGGATCAGATTGCCGTAATTCCTGTGGGCGGAGAAAAAGAAGCAAAGGCCGTAAACTCCGATCTCGACGCTGGCATCGAGAAGAATCTGGACGCCGCGCTGATCCAAAACAAGATGCACGACAACGTGAAATATGAAGTGAAGAATGGCGTGGTCATGCTGACGGGAGAAGTGAACTCCCAGCACAAACGCGACTTTGCCGAAAAGGTAGCCAATGGAGTGCCCAACGTGAGGCAAGTGGTTAACGATCTACAGGTGAAGAATCAGAAAGCCACTTCATCACAGTAGGAACCGCGAACGCCGAAGCCTGCAGCAGGAGAACATAGCCAGTAGTATGGAAAAGCTGACATCAATCACCGAGGGAACTCCCAAGGTCGATACCTGCGAAGTTGTGAATTCAACCTTCCACAAGATCGCCGCCTTAAGGTAACCCCGTGGAGCAAAACAGGCGGGTCTGCCTGTGGACAGAAGGAGGTCGATAGATTATGCCTTTAGTTCAAATACTCATTGTTTTGGTTGTGGTGGGTGTTCTGCTATGGCTGGTCAACAGCTACATACCCATGCAGGGAACGATTAAGTCCATCTTGAATGCTGTCGTGATCATTGCCGTGGTGTTGTGGCTTCTAAACGTGTTTGGACTTTTTCATTCCCTCTCCCGCATCCACGTTGGCAATTGAGCGGCCCCGGTCGACGAGGGCGGAAGTGATACTTATGAGGTAGCCATTTTGAATTTTCAGGTCAGAAACAAAAGAGAGGCTCCAATTTGTTCTGAGAGGAGAAAACCATGCTTTGGACAATTTTCGTGATTCTGCTCGTGCTTTGGTTTATTGGGACTGGCCACTTCTTACACCATGGGTGGGTTCATCCACATCCTGTTGGTTTTGGCCGTCGTTGTTCTTGCAATCAGGCTCGTTCAAGGACGAAGAATTGTGTAATTGAGGAGACGTAACATGAAAACGATCAGTTGGATTGGGATTTTGTTGATCGTTCTGGGTGGACTGGTTCTCGCCTATCAAGGTATCAACTACACACGTCAGAAAAAGGTTGTTGATGTGGGATCGGTGCATCTCACCACGGAAACTCACGAGCGAATTTCCCTTCCTCCAGTACTTGGAGGGCTGGCATTGGTCGGAGGGGTCGCTTTGTTGGTCGTAGGAGCGAGGAGCAAGTCATAACTCGCAGAATGGTGTTTAAGGAGATACAGATGAATACCGGAGCAAGCGATCAGAATGCGACAGCGACGGCCAAGAAGACCCACGGAACTCTCGACCAGGAGACACTGGACAATCTTTCTACTGCGATGCACGGTGAAGCATTTGCCTACGTGAAGTATCTACTCTATGCCGAACACGCTCGCAAGAGCGGCAACAAAGAACTCGCGGACTTGTTCGAGAGGACGGCCAATACCGAGCGTTTTGAGCACTTCGCGGAAGAAGCGCAACTCGCCGGGTTGGTTGGGAGCGATGCTGACAACTTGAAAGATGCGATCAAGGGAGAGACCTACGAGATTGACATCATGTATCTTGAGTTCGCTCAGGCAGCGAAGGTTGCCGAAGATACAGCTGCGGCCGATCGTTTTGAAGAAATTCGTCATGACGAGATGGGCCACCGGGATGGATTCAAGATTGCGCTGGCAAAGATGAAATCCTGAAAGGAGAATCTCGATGCTACTACTGATTATCGTTCTGCTGCTGCTGTTTGGCGGAGGCGGAGGCTATTACGGGTATTCCAGATGGGGTTCAGGCGGCGGTTTGGGGATAGTCGGGACAGTCGTGCTCATCGCGTTGGTATTGTATTTTCTTGGCGTGTTGCGCTGACCTTGCCAGATCCTACCTGAGATCGCCGGAAAAATATTTGCCCTCGGCCCGCATCGATTAGCGGTGAAGTATCCGACCCACGTTGACGGTAGCCGTGAGGAAAAGCACCCATGGATGACAAGAATATAATTTGCCCAGAACACGCCGCGTTGTTCTTGGGCACGCGGGCTGAAAAGCACGGTCACGTTGATCAGATCGGAGAGAGTATCACTCAACTATCAGCCGCACCTTCGCCGATTCCAGAGATGGTCAATAGTCAATTCTGCTCGGAACTCAGAAAGTCACAAGATTGCAAAAGCGACAGCCCCCGCAATCCGAGCTTTGCGAGGGCGAAGGAGAAATATGAAAACCAGCACGAAAGACAAGATCAAGGGCAACTTCCACGAAGTGAAGGGATCCATCAAGGAGGAGATCGGAAAGGTTACGAATGACCACAATTTGAAAGCCGAAGGGAAAGCCGAAAAGAAGGCGGGCAAAGTTCAACAGCGGATAGGCCATGCTAAAGAAGGCATCGCAACGTTGAAAGGGCGGCTGGCAGAGTTAAAAAAGTAAGCGTCCGGTGTCGCAAGCCCGATTACTTCAAGCGCCTGCAGGTCAAGCCGCTAACAGCAACGCGGATCCGTCGAGCCCGTGTGCGTCAACTGTTTGGAGCACACTCGGCCGAAGAACAGACCGAAACCGGAGTTTCTCAAGATGAAAATAGAAAAAGCGAAATTTGACACGCTACTCGGAAAAGTACCCCATACAAAGCCTGAGCCTCGCAAAGCGGCAAGGATGCCGGGCCGCAAGGGTCCTGAGACTAGGATACTTTCGAAGTAAGCTTTTTATCGAAAACCGCGGAAGGACCAAAAAAAGATTGCCTTTTGAGCCTTTTCCGGTAATTACGACTCTCCGTGACGTCGTGACGGCATATCCCGACTCTGATTCAGGTGGGAATAACCCCAAGTCTGACCGCGGTCGACACAGACCGTCTTCTGGCAATCACAATCTGAGGCTGCGAATCACTCGATCACTTGGTCCGCCTGTGGTGCCTTCTTCCACCATTCTCGACGCCATCGCACACCCGGCTGCGAAACCCTATTTGGCAGAGCTCATCGGCGGGCCGTCACACTTACTTTCGACCGATTGGATAGCGATGCATGCCCGAGCACCTTGGGAAAAGTTGACAGAAAAACCAAAGAGCGAAGTCTGCGTCCGTATCATCGAGGCGAACGGCAAAACGCACGATTTCCTTATTTAAGTTGCTTCCCTTTCTATCTCGTGGAATCGACAACGCGGTAAAGGTTTAAGTTCATTGGAGGAAAATGATCAAGGTGTAAATTCCCAGGGTTGTTCCGAGGGGGATGTCGGACACCGACAGGAGACCTGCCGCGAGAGACAGAGAACGTGCTGAACGCCTTCCGGCGAGCAGAGCCAATCCTGCAAGTATTCCGAAGAGTCCGGCGAGGGCCGTCACAACTATGGCCACCACATAAAAGAAGTGGAAAATAGTCATGAGGGGTAAATAATCGGGCACACGCGAAAGGAGCGCGCCAAACATCACAGTTGCCGTTCCGTTGTATAGAATGAGCAGAATCACCACTGCTAGACGGATGATTCCGTAAATCAGCCACAATGAGCCCAAAATACTCCAGTTCCTGCCCGGATTTCCTGCGGCCAAGGTATTTGTTGACATGCTGTCCTCCCGACCATTTGCCTGCCTTGCCGAAGCGTGGAACTCCACGAAGCAAATTCACGCGGGCCATATGCTCGTTGAAGTGGAGTCCCTGTCCAAGATATCCAGTCACTCGACGGCCACGCCAAAATAAGGATTCGGAGTGTACGGACTCTTTTTTCTCGCAACATTGGTTCAGGACGCAGCTTTCGCACGGGCTATTTCTGACTCGCCGACCAGCTCCTCAAAAAGTGTCCGGTAATGGATCATTGCCTGGCGCAATTCCTCCGTACTGCTCTGCCCGTGCGTTTGACGAACTGCGATTTCGTGAGCAGAACGGTAATTTTCCAAAACCAGAGGATAGTCCACCGAGATATCCGCCGCCCGCTGTTCAAAGTCGCTTACCGGATAACCGCGCGTTGACATCACGTCGCCCAGCAACTGATCGGCTTCCGTTACTGCCCCTCCGGGGCCATCAACGAACCGCGCCTGCACCATGCGCCAGGACTCCACGAAGCGGGCACGATCACCCGGACTGAGTGGCTGGATGTGGAGACTCTCCACCCGATCGGCGCGCTTATCGAGCACCGCTTCTGCTTTCTGCCGGCTCCCGCCTTCTTTCACGGTGCGGGTATACTCCGCGCCACCAAACTGAGTGCGTAGTCTTTTTGTCCTGCGTTTACGAATAGAAAGCAAAATGGCAATGCCCGCGACCAACATCACAACGACAGCAATAATTATGGCTATTTGTGTCGTGCTTAATGCCAATTGGTTCATGACCTACCTCCACTTATTGCTCGATTTCTTTACCCAACCAACCATTTAACGCGTCAAATACTCTGGTTAGAGTACTTGGCGAAAGGCTCAAGCATCTCTTGCTGTGCGGTATGCTTTTTCACCAGCTTCAACCGCACCGGCGACGTTGGCCTTCACATCGTCTACTGTTTCCTGGGCGCGTCGAGACCATCGTTTGCCCGTCGATGCGGCATCATCTAAACCTTGCTTCACAGTTCCAGCGATATAGTGACGCGCTTTCTTTCCTGAGGTTGGCGCAAAAAGCAATCCAATCAGCGTGCCTACTCCAACTCCCACGGCAAATGTTGTGAACTTGCTCAACCAATTATGCTGATTGACCTGGTCCGCCCCCGTCGGCGAGCCTGCCTCCCTGCACTTTCCCCCTGCTTCGTGAACGTAGCTTGCAGTTTCATTTTCAGTGTCTGGTTTTATCATACTGTCCCCTTTGTCGAGATCTAAGTTCCGGTTTGGAGTTTACCGACGCAAATCTCCGCGACTCGCTGTTGCTGTAAAAATACTTCAGGCGACCAAATGCTGCGGCGTATAGGCCACTGCGCTGGCTTTCTTGAGTTCCGTTAGGGCGTATGCAGCATTCTGCAGGTCGAGAGTTTCGTCCGTTTCAGCCGACGAGAGTAACAGCTCTAAGAAACGACCAACAATCGCCCGTTCAGCCTTGGCAATGAGCGTTCCCAGTATGGCCTCTTCGGTTTCAAACAAAGCTTCGACGTAAGGCCTATGCCATTCCTGGGACACAGAATAGTCTTTGATTTTGACCTTACGTTCGGCGACAAAGGGACTAGCAAGCCTTGCGTATTCCGTGTTTAGGGAAACTCTTTCACTATTAGAAGATTGCAGCTCGGGTTCGATACCATCAACGGATCTCGGGCCCATGTACTGATGGTCCGAAACGTTCTGCTTGGTAAGCATCTCGAGTTCGCGTATATCTTTTCTTCGCGGCATAAGAACTCCCGACAGCAAGCAATAGCATGGATCGAATGTGCATTCTGTTCTGTTTAGTACACGAAATCGCACTCAGCTTAGCTTACGCACCATTGATCCGAACCACCCTGAACTGGCTCACCCGCATCCGTTGAATCAGCAAGGCGACGACCAGATCCAGCGCGAGTTGCTTCTATCGTTGCGGCCACCGTTAGAGACAGCCACGAGGTAACAAGATAACTTAATTATGTAGGACGACACTGAGGAGGGAATCGTTGACCTGGATCTCGCCGTTGTATTGGATGAAGCCCAGTTTCCTGAATTTGTTCATGAAAAAATTGACCCGGGACCGCGTTGTGCCAATCATCTCCGCCAGCATCTCTTGCGATACTTTGGGAAGCGCTTTGTGAGGATGACCCGGCGCGCCATAGCGCGCGAGCAGCAGCAGAGTGCGCGCCAGCCGTTTCTCGCTGGAGTTGAAAAGCTGGTCTATCAAATCCTCCTCGACTCGGATGTTTCGCGTAAGCATATAGGCGATGAAGCGGTCAGAGAACTCGTGTTCCTCGTGGAGCGCGCGAATCATCTCGGTTCTCTCAATGACCAGCACGCTGGTAGGTGAAATTGTGGTCGCGGTTACGAGGTAATTGGACTGGCCTGCGAGGCACCCTTCCCCAAGAAAATCCCCGGGGCCAAGAATCGCCACAATTGCTTCTTTGCCGGTCTCATTTACGACAGTGAGCTTCGCACCGCCTTCCTGAATGTACATTACCTGCTTCGCGGGATCGCCCTGCGTGAAGACGGTTTCTTTTCTTCTGAACTTGGCTACCTTTCTTCCCAGACCGGCCGAGTCAAGAAACAATTTCACGTCGAAAACAGGCATTCCCAAATTAGTTTTTTTGAGGGAGCGAAGGACCTTCGCAGATGCAGCCATAGCAGGCTCCAGAGGAATTATACCATCGCGTCGACCGCCTGGAGTTAACTTCACAAGTCCTGAGAGTTATGAGAATACCGTACCGCGACTCCTCTATCTACGGGGAACCTTCCGCGACACTGGCGCACTTTAAACTCCCTCCATGAAGTTCTCCGTAGGACTGTACAAAAGTGAACAACGCGCACGCTTGAAATCCTTTAGCATCCCGCTCGGGACGGCGAGAAAGAGCGATACTGGCCGCGTCTCTGGGCGGGGCCGGACGGTATCAGTCAACTTGCCGTCCTGCTCAGATGCAGGCTGGAAGACGGACTCCCGTGAGATATGTGACAGCGAGCCGCGCATTGAATCGATGTAGGCGAGGGTAGCCAGCGTGTCAGAGACTGCGGATAATGAGAAAAAGAACCGGCAGGAATTGAAAAACAAAAGAAATCAGCTCTACAAGTTGTTTTTGAAGAATCCTATGTACACGCGGCTGGCTGTAGAAATCAAGGCCATTGACGACCAGCTTGCAGAATGCGACCAACCCGAGATATTAGTCCAAGAGCGGTGAGAGTTCGTGTATCTAAGCAAATGAGTCGCGTGGCCTAACGACGGGAGAAGAGATACGTTCGCGCGGTCAAAGCGCGCGGTTGTTATGCAACCACTAGGGCGACCGTAAGTTTGGAGACGGCGCACCAACACGCGAAGTGGCCAGCGGCCCTCGGTAACTGACAGTTCGAATGACAGTCCCTTGACCCGAAACGAAAATGCCCCAGGCCGACGCTCCCTTCCATCACTGTAGGGCGGTGTGCGTGGAGTTCCAGGAATGAACCACCGTCTACAGAGAAGCCATCGGCTGGGGCAAGCTTGGACCGCTGCTAGCAGTTCTCTGAACCGCTCTTGGTAGGTAAATGTTCCTTCAGTTTCTGCCAACTGCCGTAGCCGTGCTCACGTGCGATTATGTACTGCACGTCGTCAAGCCTTGGTTGAGACTCGCCAGCCAAAGAGTCGATAGAATAGTAGCGTCTGAGTGCGGCGGCGTCGCGCCGTTGTAGGGCATGAAGCAACTTTCTTGCTTCTTTTTTGATGTCGTCCAGAATTGGTTGGGAGGATAAAGCAGTACACATCTTTCCCACCTCCCGGATCAGGGCTCAGAAGAACCCTAACACTACGAAAATTATCGCCGCGTGTTCCTTTTGGATGTGACCAACATCACCACGGAAAACGCGCAGGTCACTTTTTCACCGATAAATAACAACTCCTGACCAACGCGCAAATCGGACCTAGCACCCAAATGTCCGACGGTCACTTAGCAGGGTGACTTTCGACCTTGCGCTCCATCGTCCCGAAGACTAACGAATTGAAGTCGGGGTTTTAGCGGACCCGTGGGCTTCCCGGTTTTACGGCAAGTAGACGAGCGGTCTCTCTTGGGCGGGTGAGATTGCAAATCTAGCCGCTTGTCGTAATGGGGGCTCCCATCTAAATGGTGGGAGCTCCCGACGACCAACACCAGGTCAGTAGGAGGCTGGTAATGCCACAAGCCCCATTGAAACAGCCTTATACCGTTGTGACTGTTTCCTGTAGTCACTGCCAGCAGGAACAGATTGTCCATACACAGGCCCGCGGCGGTATTTGGTCTATGGCTCATCAATCCGTTAAGTGTTTGAAATGCGAGCAGGAGTTTGCGGTGATGGTTCCTGACGCCATCATTGGTGGTCCATTTCTGCCAGAGCGGCCTGCTTAGAGTTTTTTTGCACACTCAGCTGACGCGACTACTGCACCCCGCTATACCACACCCAAAAATCACCACGTCGGTTCGCTGTACGGACCCGGGAGCGGGAGGTTGGCCGATATTCACTTAACACATTGAGTTTCGCCCTTGCGCTTTCTTGGTTGAAGGGTTCAGATCGAATGGGGGTTGGCATGGCATCCGCAACCGTCAGACGTCGCACGCCATCAGACCAAAGCGTCCACTTGATCTCATCAGCATGGGCTCGAGGGGAAGAGTCGTTCAAGCGCCTGGCTGCCATACGCGCGGCCAGTGAACTTGGACGATTAACTCGTAGATATGAATTCGGTGCAAAGAGCCAAGCCCCGTTCGAGGACACATCGTCAGCGATCTGGTCGAAATGCTCAGTTCAGACGGCAAGCACTTGATTGCTCAATTCAGTAGCGAGTTCAGGATTGCCCTTGGCAGTCAACAACGATGAGCGTCATGTCATCTTCCTGCAAGACGGCCTGAAGAGCGTGCGGACCAGCGGGCGATCTCACTGAGTAACTCGTCCGCAAGTGCTGCCGCCGCAAGACGAAAATGAGATTCCAGAAATTGCTTGCAGCGTAAAAGGCCAAACTCTTCTCCCTTTGCGTTGGTGGATTCGAGCAGTCCGTCGGTGTAAAGCACGTACCGATCGTCTTGTCGCAGCGGGATTTCGATCGATGAGTAGGCTGCATCGGGAAACATCCCCAGGAAGAGCCCATTTTGTTCGATGGACCGTGTCGCGCCGTTCGACCGGCTAGAGAGCAGAAGCGGAGGGTGTCCCGCTCCCGCATAACAAATAGCAAGACGATGTCTCATCTCCGCGAACGCCGTTTGAACGTAGTCGCTGGCGCGACGGACGCTTCGCGTGCTATGCTCGTCGCGTCATGCTGCAAGGTGGAGCTTTTAACTGCGATTTTCGGTTTTCTCTGATTTTCCTAAGCCAAGCAAAATCAATAGACTGCAAACGAAAAAAGATTCAATTCCCATAGCCGTTAGATTGGTGCAGCCACTAGCCCGCATCCGCCGCAACCGCCAGCGCCCACCTTCAAACGGCTCTATCGAACGCGCGCGGAGCACCTCGCCCGAACTTCACGCTTTTGTGAAAACGCGCCTCCGATAGAGCACTAACGTTTCTGGCCCGTGAGGGGGTGATGTCCGGTAATGCGACCGGAATAAATTTCGGTGACGAGAAAGATTGGTGGGGGAAAGTGTTTGAAAATCAGTTGGAGAAGCGCGAGGTTTAGGCTTTGAGATTTTGCCGCAGTCGTCGGAACGGACCTGCTCTCAATCACTTGGCCGGATGATTGCATTCTGATAGCGGTGGCTATATGTTATCCGTCGACTGGGACATCAAAAAAGAGAAATTGGGGTTTAGTGGAATCGCATGTTCAACATTTCGGTCGCGAAGCTGATGCAGCATCTGCTCTTCTTGTTTCTCCTGGTCGTTGCTCCTATTTGGGATTTGTACTCCACGCGGAAGTTGAAGCGTAATCCCAGTTCCGAACAGAAAATTCGCTACTATAAGACGATTTGCACCTGGCTCTGGATTGCCAGTGCGGTCGCAGTTGTTGCCATTGGCTTCCGCCCGCTGTTCACCATCACTCCTTCGCCCGGTGAAATCTCCTGGTTATTACTGCACCCTTGGGTTCGCTACCTGGTAGAAGCTCTGATCGCGATCTTTGTTATTATTTCTGTGGTGCTTCCGGTCGGCACCGTGATCTGGAAGAAGCTGACGAAGCGGCCACTCAAGTATTCCTCTGCCGCCCTAAAATCGTTCAGCTACTTCTTCCCCGCAACCTGGACTGAGCGCCGCTGGTGGGTGTTCGTCTGCATCTCAGCGGGAGTTTGCGAAGAAACTCTCTTCCGCGGCTTCATGCTGCACTACTTACACGTTTTTCCCTGGACGCTGAATCTTACGCTGGCGCTGCTGATTTCCTCAGTGATCTTCGGACTTAACCATCTCTATCAGGGTGCTGGCGGAGTCGCGGGGAGTGCGATCGTCGGCTTTCTTTTTGGCCTATTGTTTCTGCTGACCGGAAATCTTCTGCTTCCGATTATCTTCCATGGCGTGATTGATCTGCGCATGCTGGCCATATTGCGGCCTCCGGCTGATACACCATCCTAAGAATCAACAATTCAGTCTCGAATCCTGATTTTTTGGGCACGGACTTCGGAGATGACGGGCGAGTAGCGTGCTGTTATTCGCTCAACTCCAGATCATCCCCGCCCATCGGACTCACTAACTCCTTAGTCCGCTTCGAGGAAGTCAGGCTGATGGCAGGCCTCTTGCGTTTTCATTCATCTCCTCGAACGTTTCTGGCCAGTAACGGAGCACTTGTGCGAGTACAAATAAGGAGTTGACCTCTGTCGTTGCAAGATTCCAGTGCCTCGATTGGCATGGAAAGATCATGCGATGATTTTTCTACGGCTGGCGTGCTGGACCGATTTGAGGCGCACGCACGGGCTTGGCCATGCCGAAGAAGATCACCACGCCTTGACCGCCGCAGCGCGTCGAAAGAGCTTCGTTGGGAGTACCGACACAGCTGTCGATTTCTTGCCAGTTGTTAATCGCCCAGACGTCGCCCGCAGGCCCCACCCCAATGTCAGTCTGCATTTGTAAACCACCGCCTACGTAACCTCCCGGTGGCGAAATCTGGTCACCGGTTTTCTTGCCCGGAGGACAAGTCTCCGTGCGAATCCCACACAGCTCCACGATCGGACTGCTCGGCATTGCGAAGTTGGAGATCCATACGTTGTCATTGCCGTCCACGGCCGCAGCCCACGGCCCGGGTAGACCGCCGCCCGTGAATGGTGAACCCGGATATTGCGTGCCGTCCGGCCGCAGCACTACAACACTGCCCCCGTTCTTCCCGCCTTTTTGCTCGGACATGGTCTTCGTCAGGTAGTCCGACGCCTTCTCAACACCGTCGAGTTTCAGCCGAACGCCCATGTCCACGAGGTGAGCCATGCCCAGCAATCCGCTGCCGAATCGGTTGGTGACCCACACGTTGCCCTTGCTGTCGATGCCGAGTCCGCTGCTGTTGAATCCGCCTGTCTTGAAATTCTCGGTCTTACTGGGATCCGAAGCGGGAAAGCGAGTGAGGTGGTCGATTCCACTATTTGACACCCAGATTCGATCCTGCGGATCGATGCCGAGGTGGAACGGTGCCTTGAATGATTTGCATGGCTCCGCGCTGCTGCCTTCGCAAACGATACGGCCTTTGGTCCAATCACCTTTCGGGAAATAGACCAGTTGCTCTTTAGAGATACACAGCGCCCAGACATCTCCGCTTGGCGTAACGATGATGCCTTGCATCATTCCGAGCTTGCCACCGAATGTGATGCCTTCTGGCGGTGTCAGTGGCTTTCCATTTTTGTCGAATACCGTAATGGACTGGCTTCCGTAGCTGGAAAACCAAACATTGTTCTTGGCATCAACAGCGGCACCGAATGTTCCGCCCTCCATGCTGGCAGCGGTGAATCCCGTAGTGATCGGCGAAAGTGCCCGGCCGTTCGGGGCGAACTTCGTTACGTTGCCTTGCCACAGCACGTCCTGCCCCTGCCAACCCACCGTCCAGTTATCGCCAACCCACAGATTGCCATCACTGTCGAACATGGCCTTGCCACCAGCGCGATATCCTCCGCCGTCAAACTTCAGAGGCAGAACCCAGGCGCTTGGGGAAAAGTTAAGGTACGGCATATAGGGCACTGCACGCATATTCTTGCCCTGCGGGATCGGATACAAATAGTTCAGCAAACCAAAGAGCAATTCAGGCTTGTACCACGGGTAACGCGCGATGTTCTCGGCTGCTGCCAGCGTGTCCTTCGGGTAAGCGTCGGTTGGTGAAGTTGTCGCATAGAAAAGACTGCTGCAAGCATCGGACCTCAGCAGCGTAACGCACCCCGCAAGCACATCTGCGAGGGTTGCGAAATTTGCCATTGTAGGCGTCTGCCCGCTGTTGAGTGGATCCTGAATGGCGCCGCCCCAGCCACCTGTTTGCAAATCCACAAAGTTGGGCACGTTACCTGAGGCGATGCGCAGACCCAGAGCATTGCCCTGTAGTTTCGAGCCGTCGAGGAATTGCGTGTTCGTCCATACGGACGCAATCGTCGTGAATTCGTTGATGACTACTTTATCCGGTGGCTTATTCCCGAGCACGGCGAGAAGCGCAATGGCCGGGTTATCGGCGCTACTCTTCTGAGCCTTTGGAACTCCCCCAGTCGCTACAAGATATAGGAAGGAGTCCGCCCCTCGCACGGCTGTGCTGCGAATCTCAAATTGGCCCTGGTCGTTCGTTTTTGCTTCGGCCAATTTCTTGGGCTCGTTGGAACCCGCCTCCCACAAAGTGACGGTTGAATTGGCGATGGGACCACCGGCCCCAAGGACTTGTCCGCTCAAGTGATCGGCGGCAAACGCCGAGCCACCTAGCAATATAGTGGCGACCAACAGCCCGCTCACCAGAACAAATCGAATCCATCGTGAAAGTTTCATTTGTCCCTCCGCCGTGAACTGGGCGCACGGACCGTCCGTGACGCAAAATTGTACATCCGATTTGCCTGCTCGGAACATCGAGCAAAGATCTATTCGAGTGATATTGCTCCCAGTTCACGTTAGTAAGGAATCGTAAAAATAACAGGTAGTGCGCTCGGCAAAGAAGATTTGGGACAGACGTTCAGTCAGCTGGTTGGCTCAGTGCTCGGTAAACGTGCTACCCGGCGATGTGAATTTGGCGAAACGAGCCAGATGTTTGAATGTATAGGTCGGGGAGGAGCGCTTGGTGTACAAAAGCTGAACTCAGCGACCGCGCTGATTCAGAGACAACCAAGGAGGCTCCCCATGGAAAGTATGTATTACATCGGCTTAGATGTTCACAAGAAATTGATCGCTTACTGTGTGAAAGATGCGAGCGGTCGAATTCACGCGCAAGGCAAGATTGCTGCCACGCGCTACGACCTGGACGTGTGGATGAAAACGCTTCCCGGGCCGTGGATGGCAGCAATGGAAGCCACCATGTTCACGGGCTGGATCTACGATCATCTGAAGCCCCACGCCGTGGAGCTGAAAGTGGCCCATCCACTGATGCTACGGGCCATCGCTGTGGCAAAAAAGAAGAATGATCGGATCGATGCGGACAAGATCTGTGACGCCCTGCGATGTGATTTTCTGCCGGAAAGCTACATGGTCTCGACGGAAATTCGCGAACGGCGGCGCACCTTGCGGTATCGCAATCTGCTGGTGCAGCAAGCTGTGCAGCTGAAGAATCGGATCTCCTGTGTGTTGATGCAAGCCGGCGTGACCTATAACCAAGAGAAATTGCACCATGCGGGATATTTCAAAGAGCTCCTGACAACCAACCCGGACATCGACGAGAGCCTGCGGCGACTCTTGCACCAGTGCCGGGAGGCGCTGGTCCGTTTGCGGAAGACGGAAGGTGCGCTGGTACGGTCACTCGAGCGAGATCCCTTCTTGGCTAAACGCGTGGAACGACTGATGACTATTCCCGCGGTGGGCCCGATCACGGCACTAACCTGGGCGCTTGAAGTAGGTGACGTAAAGCGCTTTTCCTCGATCAAAAAGGCCATCAGTTATTGTGGGCTGTGTGGCGACGAGAAGAGTTCCGCAGGCATCCGCAAACGGACTCCGATTTCCAAGCAGCGCAACAAGCATTTGCAAACCGTGCTGGTGGAGGCGGCCAAGATGGCCCCGCGCCTGAGTCCAGCACTGGCGCAACTGTATGACCAGGCCAAGGCAAAAGGGAATGCCAATCGCGCAACCCTGGCGGTGGCACGGAAGCTGGTGGCGTATTTGATGGCCATCGATCGCCGCCAGGAGGGTTTTCTTGTCGTGGAGAAGGAGGACCGCGCCGTAGCGTAAAACGGCCGCGGCAAAAACAATCGAGTTTATTCGGCACGCGGCCTGCCAGGTCTCGCCTCAACGGGACTGGGCGACGGAGCGCAAGCTCCCGATGCTCTCTCCAGATGTTTCGAGACTGGCAGGAGATCACTAACTCAATCTTCTGTGGAGGCCATCGTGGCTGAGACAGCAAATGGATGTCTGGTTCTGCATCGAGCAGGAACAATCGCCGAGAGGCAAAAACCGCGAGCGGAAGAACTTGAAAAAACTTTTCACGCACTCCTCCAGAGCGCGTCAGGAGAGCTTTTTTCTCTTGACAAGGACCTATCATGGAAGTCCCGATGTGGGAAGCGCGGTCTCGGCCGAGGATCACCTGCGATCTCATCTCCCAAGCAATCCCGCCAACGATTCCGCTCAGCAGATTCCCTAAAAACGCCTTCACGAGTGCGGCATCCCAACTGACGGACGAGGGCTTGAGAAGCAATAGCAGAGCTATCAGCAGGGTAACACCACCCAGCACACCTCCGTAGAGAAGGCATAACGGTTTAAGCCAGGTGGCGGGCGATGAGGAACCAGCCGTGCGGGTCCTCGCCGGAGAAGGCTCCCGGTCTATACTCAGGGCGGATTTCGAGGCGCACGGGCTCGAGGGATTCGATTTCCCAGCCATCGGCAAAGGCATGGCGCAACTCGGGCTGCGAGACGCGTCGCGGTCCTTGCGTTCCCGGGGTGGCGTCGCTGAAACAAAGCAGGAACAGATGCCCGCCGGGATTGAGGACGGTCTTGAGCCCGCGCACGTAGCGAATGCGGTCCTCGTCGGAAAAAACGTGAAACAGACCGGAGTCGAGCACGTTATCGAAGCGTTCGGTCCACTCATGGAGTTTTAGGGCATCTTTGACTAGGAACTTGACGATGAGGCTGCGCTCGGCGGCCTTGCGCCGCGCCGCAGCGATGGGCTCCTCCAGGAAGTCGAAGCCGGTGACAGCTTGGCCCCGGGCGGCGAAGAACAGGGCGTGTTCGCCGGTGCCACAACCCGCATCGAGAACCGAGCCGACGACCTTATCGGCGGCGGCCTGAAACGCAGGCTGGGGCTTGCCGATGTCCCAGGGCGGGCTGCCAGAGTAGGAGCTGCGAAAGTGTTCGCGGTCGTGGGTCAAGACGTTGTTCCAGAAAAGATCTCTCTTAGCTTAATACATACAGTGAGCCAAAGAGAATGGTTCCAATTCTTCTTAATTTAGACTTCCTCCTGGAAAGTCGGCACATGGGAAGTGATCGCCATTGCTCGCGCCAGGCTAACCGGAAGTTGCTTCGGGCCAGAAGTTCCGTTGGGGGAAATGCGGTACTTCCGACCGCAGTTCACGCTGCGATCTTCGTCTCGAACTGCCAGGGCGGCCAGAGTAGCCGCTCTATGTGCTACGGTGCCTGCAATCCTATTATGACTACTTGCCATCCATCTGCCGACGGTGAAATCGAAAACTGGCTCTGGTATGAACCAGGCGACGACACGCTTTCGGTTACCGCCGTCAGATAATTTGGCGTCGAATTCAAATCCGTAATAAAGCCCGCCTGCGGCGTGAACACGTGGGGGGCGTCAGAGTCACCGAAAATCCAGCTCACAAGCAGCCCGGCCTGAGTGAGCGTGATCGAGTTCGAGGTCGCGCTCGTCGTGTACGTGCCCGGACTGGGGCTAGTGAGCGCTGAAACGATAGGTGCATTCACCTTGTCTGATCCCGCGATGGCTAAGAAATGCAGAAATATAGGCTCCTGAACACTAGTATCGACCGTGATCGTAGCGCCGACAGGGCATGGCGCCGGATTCTGGGCATAGTAGACAGTGCTCCTCATGTCGTAGGCGATACCCGCCCACTCCGTGGGTCCAGCCAAAATGTTCCAGATGTTCCCGCAGCTATCAGATACGGTAGGTTGAGGTATCGGCTGGCTGTAAAAGTTGTAATAGTCTCCAAGGAATAGCAGCAGCGTTGAGGCACCAGGATAGACGAACGGTCCCACAGTGTACGTCGTGGGATAGGTTGGACTTGCGTTCGTTCCCCAGGCACCGGAGGACACAATCGTGGGCAGCGAAGGATTCACGACTAGTGTGGCTGCTTTGCTGGGATTGGCTGAGTAATCCTCATAGCCCACATAAACATCGGGTGCAGTGCTATCCGTGCTCAACAGGACAAAGCGCATAGCTGAAGCGTTCGTCCACCCGGGTCGTGAAGTGATTTCTCTGACTATATTCGTAACATCTATGATGTGGGTGCAGGTGTTTTGTCCGTTGTTATTCCCGCTGCAACTGCCATGGTCATCACCCGGCCCCGTAGTTGTGTAATCGACGAAAGACGTCGTATAAGGCACGTCCAATGGAGTGTTACCTGCCACCCCACTGAAAGACGGCCCATCGTCTTGAGCAACGCCATATACGCGGAAAGTGTAGTTATTGCTGGGGCAGGGCGCTGATCCACAAACTGAACCGGCTGCCAAGCCATTGCTGCTTACCAGTTTCAGGTATGCTGACCGGATCGTGTCACCCGAATTGGCGCCGACAGACGGAAATCGGTAGCCATCAACCCATGCGGTTGTCGAACCATTCCAACTCCCCACCAGATCTGCTCCACCGGACTCGGGAGTGCTATGCCACCCGCTGCCGTTTTGGTTGTCGTAGTAACCATCGTCGGCGTCACTCGAAATCTGAATCGTGTGAGAAACCAGAGGCCCTGTGCCACTAATGATGGTTAACGTCAGGGGCGAATTACCTGTGCCCCCGCTGTTGGTAGCGCTCAGCGTCACGCTGGAGGTTCCCGCACCCGTAGGAGTCCCGGAGATCAAACCAGAGGCGGTATCCACCGTGAGGCCGGTGGGCAATCCCGACGCACCGAAGCTAGTGGGCGAGTTGGTGGCCGTGATTTGATAGGAAAAAGCCGTCCCCACGGTTCCGCCTGTCGTGTCGCTGCTGGTGATCACCGGCGGCGCGACGCCGCTGTCTGTAGTAGCAGTAGCTTTGTTCGAGTAAGAGCTAAGATTCCCCGCTGCATCCTTGGCGCGCAGGCGATAACTGTAAATAGTGCTCGAAGCCAGGCCGCTATCGGTGTAACTGGTGATTGTCCCGCCTAACGACGCGATCTGCACGAATCCCGTGCAGTTAGCTCCCTGGCACCGTTCGACCAGATATCCCGCTATACCTAGGTTGTCTGTCGACGCTAACCAGGAAAGATTAATCTGCGTGTTAACGGCGACCGCAGAGACATTTGAGGGCACTGAAGGCGGCGCGGTGCTATTGGCGGTGCTGCTGGCGGTGCTGCCGACGCCGCAACCGGTGAGAACCAGAATCAGTGCTGTGAGTACCGCACCTGGTGTCAGATACCACTTAAACTGGCGTATGTTATGCCTCCACAATGCAGTAACCCATTCAAAGAAGTTGGTGCATAAGACCGCTTCAAATCGCATTCAAGATAGGACGATTCGATCAATTCGTCTGGTCATTCCTACAATACGGCCCCAGAGTGACGCTAGCGGCTATTTAGAGTCGTGTTGCGGGTTTATAAACAGAGCTGGAAGTGCTCGACGCGAAAAATGCAACAGCTCACGCTCTCAGCAAAAGGCTAAGTCCGGGTGACGTCACTTTCGGACGCTCGTTTTCAGGAAAGCGCGAAGTTGGACGAGATGCTCTTCGCGCGATCAATAGAACTGATGCTCTGCATTAAAGGTCGCTGAGGGCGGTTGCGGTAGATGCGGGCTAATGGCTATGGGAATTGAATCTTTTACCGTCTGCAACCGATTGATATTGGCTTGCTCAGAAAACTCGGAGGAAAGCGAAATTGCGATTCACAAGATGATTTTCGAAGGAAGACTTACCCGCACGAGAAGTTTGATTTTCTGGGCTACACGTTTCAGCCCCAACGATCGAAGAATCGCAAGGGCAAGTTCTGCATCAATTTCAGTCCGGCGGTCTCGAACAAGGCAGCGAAGACAATCAGCGACGGGTTTCGAAGCTGGAAACTGCCACTGCCGCTTGCTTGGGGTTTCGCGTTCCTGGTACGCCATCCAACCAGGAAAGGTTGGAATCGCTGTCGCCACTTACATAGTCGCATCCACTCCAGAGCCCGCTGAAGCAGGAATCCCTTCAGCGCCGCTAAAGGCATAGAGGACCAATTCCACGCGGCCCGATATGCCCTATCAATATTCTGCAGGGCACGTTAAGGTGCGCAACGTATCGTGAGCATTTCATAGGCTCGGTTACGCTCCCGCTCTGGAAGGTGATTCGGGATTAACCGGAGGCCGAGTGAATTTCCAAAAGGGAAATCACAGTTTTGCGTCGATTTTTCCTTCAAACCGTGCACTATCGGACAGTATTGACGCCTTGAAAGACAGATACTCGGTCTCCAGATATTAAGAAGGAGACTATATGTTCAAGATACCCAGTATCGCGCTGGCAGCCGCAATGGCGCTTGGCGTATCGGTGCAAGCACAGACCCAGACGCAAGTGTCGGCAGAGCCCGTCAATCCAACACCGACGTACCGCATCAATGTGGTGAGCCGCACGACC
This sequence comes from Candidatus Acidiferrales bacterium, assembly GCA_963709675.1. GTDB lineage: Bacteria > Acidobacteriota > Terriglobia > Acidiferrales > UBA7541 > Acidiferrum. The sequence continues at coordinate 290,891 of CAVPWW010000003.1, read as the reverse complement.
CGTGCGGTGAGTTATCGGCATCGCAGTGGGGCCACAAAGGTCGATTTTCAAGGCACCGATTTGATGCCTTCCGCGGCGGGAGAGGCCAAAGTCGAAAGCAAGCGCGGGGCGATGAAAATCGAAGCCGAATTTTCCGGACTGGAGAGGCCCACGGGCTTTGGCAACGAGTATCTGACGTATGTGTTGTGGGCGATTTCGCCGGAAGGCCGGCCCGTGAACATCGGCGAAGTATTGGTAGCCAATAACCACCGGAGCAAGCTGGACGTGACCACTGACCTTCAGGCTTTCGCGATGATCGTAACCGCCGAACCTTATTATGCCGTGCGCCGTCCCAGTAATGTCGTGGTGCTCGAGAACGCCATCCGATCGGATACCGTCGGCAGGACCGAGGCCGTGGATGCCAAGTATGAATTGATCGATCGCGGCGGCTACATCCCCACTGGTTATAACTTCGATCCTGTGATCCTGAACGCCAAATTGCCACTGGAATTCTTTGAAGCACGCAACGCGCTGCGCATAGCGCAATCCGCTGGTGCGGAAAGTTATGCCACAACAAGCTACGAAAAGGCCGCTCGCCAAATGAGGGAGGCGGATACATTCGCTTCCGGGAGGCATGAAAACAAGAAGTCCCTGATTTCCATGTCACGCGAAGTGGTACAGACGGCGGAAGACGCCCGTGAAATCTCCGTGAAGCATATCGACGAAGAGCGCACCGAAGCCGAACGCCGCGCGGCAGCGAGCCGTGAAGCCGATGCCAGGGCCGCTGCAGACGAGGAAACGCAACGTCGAGTCAGCGCCGAACTCGAAACCGCGGACGCTAATCGCCAACGCAAGGAAGCGGACCGGCAGAATCTCAACGCGCAGGTCGCTGCTCAACAAGCCGAGAGCGCTCAAGCCAACGCCGAACAAGCCCGCAACGACGCTCTGCGACAGCAACAGGTCGCCGAAGCGGACTCCGATCGGGATCGTGCTGCCGCAGCCTCATCCGATGCGCAGCTTCAACGAGCCATTCAAGACCGCGAAGATCTTCGGGCCCGGCTCCTCCAACAATTCAACTTGATTCTGGAAACGCGTGACACTGCGCGTGGCCTCGTCGTCAACATGTCGGACGTGCTCTTCGACTCCGGCAAATACACACTTCGCCCACTGGCACGCGAGAAGCTGGCCAAGATATCCGGCATCGTGCTCGCTTACCCGTCGCTCCGGTTGGCTGTCGAGGGCAACACCGATAGCGTCGGCACAGAAGCTTTCAATCAGGAGCTCTCGGAACAGCGCGCCGACGGCGTCCGCAACTTTTTAACCCAGGAGGGCGTCCCGGAATCTTCCACCACTGCAACGGGCTTCGGGAAGACTCGGCCCATCGCGTCAAATGACACCTCCGAAGGCCGTCAGGAGAATCGCCGGGTCGAGTTGGTCGTCTCCGGCGACGTGATCGGTACGAAGATCGTTTCCCCTGCCTTGGAGCCCATTGCCACCGCCACACCTACTCCGTAGTCCTAACGAACAAAGGAGCCGACTTCGCACGGAGCCGGCTCTTTTAGGGAGCAGGATATTTTGCCCCGCGTGCAACGAGGAACGAGGGAAGGAACCTGCTCACGAAGAAAGGACTGGCGGAGCATGGCGAATTCTTGGCAAATGGGGTCTCTCCCATCGAGAAGACTCTATTCACGTGTTGAGACCTCTCATGAGGTTTGGGCTTACTGGAGCTGCGGCGGAAGGGATGACGTTTCGCCCGTCCTCGATATGAGCATGGGAGGTCTGTTCCTCAAGGCACCTGCGGGCAAACCCGTGGAAACTGTTGTGAATCTCCACTTCCTGGTACAAGAAGGTTTAGTACGCGCCGACGCCACCGTGAGATACTTGAGACCGGATGGCGGAATGGGAATGAAGTTTGCGGCGGTGAGGCAGGAAGATCGACCACGGCTTGCCGCCCTGATGACGCGGCTGCGCAGTCTGTCCGTGAAGAACCCTCATGTACGTCACCCAGGAAATTGAAGAAGCGCTGAGCAGCCTAATCTGCGGAATCCAGAGCCAAAAAGGATTTGTCTCGGTAGGAAGGGAAGTGAGCCAACTTCCATTGGTCGGGTTTTCAACAAACACACTCGATTCGAAATCCCGCGCAGCCCGGCCATCAAGAACAAGCCAAAACCGATTTCGCCTGACTTAAATTAAGTTTGACCAGTTACCTAGACAGCAGAGAAAGGCATGACTGGCGGCGCTCAACATTCAGTGCGCCAAGATGCATTTGCGTCACACCGAAGCGGCACGCGCTTTGGAAGCCACCGGGGCTGCCATTTCCTGAACACCGCTAAAGGCGTAGAGAACCAGTTCCACGCGGCTCGATATGCCCAGTTTGTCGAAGATCCGAAGTAGGTAGTTTCGTGCGGTGTGTTCGGTCAGGTTGAGATTGAGGGCAGTCTCCTGGTTCCGCAGATCTTTCGCGCAGTCAGACTGATCTACATCAGGGGCCAGGCCTGATCGGTCATCTGGGCTCATCGATTTGGAGAATTCGGTCGCCCGGGATGCGTTTCAAGGTCTGCACAATGCCACTGGGCCAGCGGATTTCGATTTTCTGGACGACGTTTTCCTGGCCCAATCCAAAGTGCAAGCGCTTGTCGCCAGATGAAAGGTAACTGCCAGCAGTCGTTACCGTAGCCATCTGCATACGGTCGGCGGTGGTTACCTTTACCTCGGCCCCGATCGCATCGCGGTTGCTTTTATGGCCGGTGAGTTTGAGAAGCAACCAATGATTTTGCGTTACTGTTTCATTGTGGAGAAGATAGACGGGCCCCTCGTTTGTGGTGACGCAGCTGTCCGGATTCCATATGAGTCATTAGACTTTGCGCTCGATCACCTGCTTCTCACCTGCAATAACAGCGAGATCGGCCATGTGAAGGAAGAGGCCATGTTCCACTACTCCGACTATGGAGTCGATCTCGGTGGCAACTGCGTCAGGATTCTCGATAAGAAGACCGGAGCAGTCGAGAATAAAATTCCCTTCATCGGTGATGTATGGTCTACCGTCGTGATCCGCTCGAAGAGATGGCGTAAAGCCAAGCTCACTAAGTGAGTCGCTCACCAATGGAGCGGCCATAGGAATTACTTCAACAGGTAAAGGGAATCGCCCGAGCTTTTGGACTTGTTTCGATTCGTCGGCGACCACCACGAAACGTTTGGATGCGCTCGCAACAATCTTTTCGCGCAACAGTTTGCCGCCTCCACCCTTGATAAGTGCGAGGCCTGGTGCAATTTCGTCCGCTCCATCGACTGTAAGATCGAGAGTCCTGCACTCTACGAAAGAGACAAACGGTATGCCATAGCTTCGGCCCAGCCGTTCGCTATCCTGTGAACTGGCTATGGCGCGAATCTTTAAGCCATGGTCGCGCACTTGTTCGCCCAGGAGCTTGATCCAAAGGGTCGCCGTCGATCCGGAACCCAATCCAAGCGTCATTCCAGATTCCACTAGCTGCAATGCACGTTGCGCGGCATGCAACTTCCAGTCGATATGATCTGTGGCGTTGTTAGGCGTCGCCATGGCACCCGAAGCGTGTTGATTCGCGCTCAACTACAAATAACTCATCGTGTCTGTCATCTCAAGGCCACAATCTTTCAGCCGTCTGGCGGGACAGTTCGAATCGAGATGTCAGGCACGAACACTTCTACACATTGCACGTTTTCCAGCCAAGTGGATTACTTCCGGACCCCAATTCCAGTTGAATTACTCTTATTATAATTAACTCTCTTGAAGATGATAGAAATCCCATAGGAACTAGCCCTACCGCATCCGCCGCAAACGCCAGCGGCTTTCTACAATGCAAACGGCTCTATCGAACGCGCGCGGAGCACCTCGCCCGGACTTCACGCTTTTGTGAAATCGCGCCTCCGATAGAGCACTAACCTCATTCGCGAATTACAAACGGCCGATCCAACAAGCTATTGCCGCTTGTGAACTCGCGCCTCCAAACTGCTCACACATCTGTTCCCCGGTCCGCTGACGCACTCGTGCCGTCTGACGCAGAACCGTCGCCGTTTCACCCACCCGGACTGGCGATCCTCCCGGAAAATCAATCGCTTGCGGTCTGGCAATCGACGTGCTCACTTATGCTTCCGCCCTGTGGATGACAATGGGATTGCTTTGGTACGACTTCCGTTACGGTTGGCGCATGCTGCGCAATAGTCCCGGCTTCGCTGCGCTCACCGTTCTTACCTTGGCGTTAGGGATTGCCGCCAACACCACCGTCTTCAGTTGGATTCGTGCCGTGCTGCTCAGCCCGCTGCCAGGCACTCACGCCGGCGGGCGCCTCGTGGCGGTCGAAAGCAATGAGCGATCCGGGGAAGGTCACAATATTTCCATCTTGGACTACCGCGACTATCGTGATCACTCCAAGTCGCTCGAGGGGATCACCGTCACGTGGGATCTGCTTCCTTTCTTGGTCGGGCCGCTCGATCACGCAGAGCGCGTGCTTGGAGAAACGGTGGCATCCGACTACTTCGACGTGCTGGGAGTCCGGCCGGAACTGGGACGCTTGTTTGCGACCCGGGAATTCGGTGATCAGGCGGGCTCGTATCCCGCCGTTGTGATCGGCGACCGGTTCTGGCGCAGGTATTTCCATGCCGATGCCGCGATTGTGGGCCGCGCGATGCGCGTCAACGGGCACGAGCTGACCGTGATTGGCGTAACAGCCCCGGAATTCGAAGGGTCAATCCGAGGCGTCAATGCAGATTTATGGGTCCCCATGACGATGGGCCCGGCACTAGGCGTCATCGACTTGGGTTGCCTAACGGAACGCGGTTGCCGACCTTGGCAGTCGTTCGCGCGGCTGAAGCAGGGAGCCACGCTGGCGCAGGCGAATGGCGAGATGCAAGCGCTGGCGTTACAGTTGGAGCGCACCTACCCGGAAACGAACCGGCATATGGGCGTCAAGCTGCTGCCAGAAAGCCAAGCGAACGCTGGCGTACAGGCGTTTCTGGGCGCTCCGCTGCGCATCCTGATGGCGACGTCGCTATTGGTGCTGGCGATTTCGTGCGTCAATGTGTCCAACCTGTTGCTGGCGAGATCTGCCACGCGGCAGCGCGAGATTGCCATCCGCATGGCCATGGGCGCCGGGCCCGGGCGGGTGGTGCGCCAACTCCTCACGGAAACGCTGCTACTCGCCGCACTGGCTGCCGCGGCCAGCCTACCGCTATCGTTGTGGCTCATGAACACGCTCAAGTACATTATGCCGGACCTGGGCCTCGCCTTTCGCCTGGATATCACGATGAACTGGCAAGTCGCGGGTTTCACGATGCTGGTTTGCGTGGCGGCCGCATTGCTAGCGGGAATCACCCCGGCCTGGCATGCCATTCTCGGCCGGTTGAACGAAACGCTCAAGGAAAGTGGGCGCAGCTCCACAGCGGGATCGCACACGCATCGCCTGCGCGACCTGTTTGTGGTGGCGGAAGTGGGATTGGCGATGGTGGGACTAGTGGGCGCGGGACTGTTCACGCGCAGTTTCCACAATGCGCGCGCACTCAATCCGGGATTCGATCCGAAGAACGTAGTATTGTGGCGCGCTTATCTTGCCTCAGAGTCTTCGGAGCAACAGCAGATAGAAGTTTTCGAACGTCTGCGGGAGCGCTTAGAGCAATTGCCGGGAGTGACAGCTGCGAGCTTCGCCGACTTAATTCCTCTGGGATTCGGCCTCGGGCCAACCTGGAGCTTGACGATCGAAGGATACACGCCCGCGCCCGGCGAGGAGATGGACATGCCGCGCGCCCTGGTTTCGCGGGGATACTTCGCGACGCTGCGAATGCCGCTGGCGGAGGGCCGCGACTTCGACGCGCGCGATGATGAGACCGGTGCCCCCGTGATGATCGTTAACCAGGCATTCGAGCGGCGATACTACGAGGGCCGCAGCGCGATGGGGCGGCGGATCCGTTTCGGAGGGAAATGGCGTACGATTGTGGGCGTGGCACGTGACACCAAGTATTACTACCTTACTGAGCCGCGCCGACCGTTCTTCTACGCACCGATTCCGCAGGTTGGCTTGCCGCCACAGGGAGTCGGCGTCGCGTTCTTTGCGCGCACTACAAGCAAGGATCCCATGAGCGTTGTGACGGCGCTGCGGGGACTAGCCGCCGAGGTGGATGCCGCGATCCTTGTCGTGCATCCGATGACCCTAGTTACCTACACTGAAGGTCCGTTGTTTGCGCAGCGTGCGGCCGCGCTATTACTCAGCGTGCTGGGCGCGCTGGCGCTGATGCTCGCGGCCACCGGATTGTACAGCGTAATGGCGTATGCCGTAACGCAGCGCACCCACGAGATCGGCATCCGCATAGCATTGGGTGCAGAGCCATTCGACGTGCTGGCAATGATCGTGCGGCGCGGGATGCTGCTGGTGCTCGGGGGCGTGCTGACTGGCGTGGTTGTCGCGCTGGTGACCCGCAAGGTCGTTGCCGGCATGCTTACTGGCATCAGCCCGGCCGATCCGGGGATTATGGTGGGGTCAACGATATTCCTGTGCTTGGTCGCGCTGGCCGCGAGTTTTCTCCCGGCCCGCCGCGCGACGCAAGTAGATCCGATGCGGGCGTTACGCGAGGAATAGCCACCGAGGCCCCAAGAACGCTAAGGAAAACAAAACAGCTTTCCGGGGCTCTCCGTGTCTCGTCGTCTATGTTGTTGTCGGACCCCAGTTCGCGATCGGGCATCACAGGCCGCAGCAAGCACTCCAGTCTTTCCAGCCCCCACAGTTCGCCAGAAGCATTTGCGGCCTCCGTGATCCCGTCTGTGTATGCCACTAGAATGTCGTCCTTTGCCAGTCGGAATTCGCAGGGATCAAACGTCTATGAGTTTGCTCGCACCCTTTGCCGCGTTCTTCCTCGTTGTATTTTTCTTCGTCGCCCCCGGACTTGGACAAGAAGTTGAAGAACACACGCACCCGAACGCGATGTCCGAAGAGGGGCTGGCGCGCGCTGCCCAGGCCCTGGGTGACGACGCGACGGCCCGGGAACGCTACGAAGAATTTTAAGTATTTGGAAGGATGCTGACAGGGATCGTCCTGAAATCGCTACTGCAAAGGAATTTCTCGCAAAAAAACCTACTGGTGAAAAGTGATATTTCTCCGCTATGACCGAACGAAAACTAAACTCGCCTCCAATTGAGGGCGGATCACGAGCAAACCGGAAGTTATCAGCTCGCCATTGGGGTTAGTACCGACAAAAGGCGCATTGCCCTCGGCGCTTCCGATACAACCCTAAGACTTCGAACGGTACTGATCGCCCGCTGCCCGCCTGGACTACTTCGGGTTTGCCTACGATTCGTTCAAGATGCAAAATTGAATGTTGACGCGCTGTTTAAACGCTCTTTAGCATAAGGAGCATAAATCGAGATTTCCATGCGCGCGAGGCGCGATTCACAGCGATGGACATTCGGAGGGACGGGGAGTCGGATCAAGAACAACGGTGAATATGAGCAGACTGTCTGAGAAAGGGGGCGATGACAATGGCAACTCTTCAGGAACGGCTGGACGAGTTTAAGAAGGCATTTGAATCCGGGGCTCCACCGTACAACGCGCCGCACGAGGCGATCGAAAAGATGCATCGCGCGACAGCCGAGCTCAAGGCTTCGGGCATCGAAAAAACAGCGCTGAAAGTCGGGGACCGTGCGCCGGCCTTTAACTTATTCAATCAGGATCACGCGCAGGTTAGTTCCAGCGACCTTCTACGCGAAGGACCTTTGGTGGTCAGCTTCTTCCGAGGGCATTGGTGACCGTACTGCAATATGGAGCTGGAGGCTCTACAGCAGATCCATTCAGAAGTCAAAGCATTGGGAGCGCAGATCGTCGTGATCACGCCTGAGCTCGAACGGTACACGCGCGCTCTTCACAGGAAGCTGAACCTGACCTACGACATCCTGACTGATCTTCACCTCAAGACGGCGGAGCAGTTCAGGCTAGTGTTCACACTGCCGGATTACTTGCGCGAGCTTTACAAGTCGTTCGGGAGCACTCTGGACAGATTCAATGACGAACCGGAATACCGATTGCCGATGCCTGCCCGTTACATCATCGATAAGGACAGCATTATCCGCGCGGCGGATGTGAACGCGGATTATACGATTCGTCCTGATCCTGCCGAAACTCTCAGGCACTTGCGGACATTGACTCCGGCCCCAGCAAACTAGAAAGAGCAATTCACCGTCCGGGTCCACAACGAAGCGTTGCGCCGTAGCGAAGCCGATTCCGCTGTTGCCTCCGGTGATGACTGCTACTTTCCCTTCCAGCCTACTCATAAGCTCTCTCCCGATACCTTCCGGTTAGCCGACATAACCGGCCAATCTCTGCCCATGTTCAGGGTGTCGTGAGCTTGCGAGCTTCGCTAAGGATTTTGGTGAGGCGGTTGGAGAGCCGGTCCAGGTGACGGCGAGAAGTTCCGTTTGGCAGCGCGCGGCGGAACATCTCGAGCACATGTTGAGTAGCAAGCAAAGAATCGAGCACTCCGCCGAGGCCAGTTCGAAGCGGGACAGACGGCACCCTCGGTTGTGGAACCAGATGCCGAGGTTTTGAGCGAGCTAGCTCAAATGCCCTCTGGAGATCATTCAACGTCACATCAAGATATAGCATGGTCATTTCGGGAGAGGTGTGACCGAGTAATTTCATCACGGCAGGCAAGCCAACACCGTTTCGAAGCATCTCCGAGGCATAGGTGTGGCGAAGCTGGTGAGGGACGATGCGTGTGGAAAGGCCGAGCGCGTGGCAGACTTGATGCAAGTAATCACGAAAGTGACGAACGAGCGCTGCTTTGGTGTTCGGACGGGACAGAAGACGTCCATCGGCAGGCAGCGAATCAAGGGAACGAAAGAATCGGAGGCGTTGGACGAGTTCACACACAAAGGAGTCCACGGGGACCATGCGTTCCGTTTTGAGTTTGCCGAGCGGCACGTGGACTGCCCATTGACCTGGGCGCGTGCAGCGAAGGCAGTCAGAGGACAGATCGGCACACTCACCAATACGCATGCCGGTGTGGCGAATCAACAGAAAGGCATTGCCACCCAGGTCGTTGCGGCGGAGGAATTCCTTCTGCAGGAGTTCATCCTGTTCTGCCGTGAGTGGGCGTGGAAGTCTGTGCGGAGGACGCGGAATGTCTTCGCGGCGGATCAGATGAGCGAGTTCAGAAAGCTGTTCGGTCCAAGCCAGTTCGTTGCAGATGCCGCGCAGACCGATGAGCAGGTTGATATAGGACTCTGTCGCGAGCGCGGGTGTATGCGAGTGCAGGCGGGACATCCAGCCGAGGATGTGGGGTTCACGGCGTAATTGGTCCAGGCGCTGCACCCCAGGATGATCAGCGCCGAGATAGCTCAGGAAATTGCGGGCGGTTCCACGGTAGTGGCGAGTCGTGTCGAGACTGAGTGCCACGCCGAGAGAATCGACCGCGCGATCGAAGACCGGAGCAAGAGGATGTTGGAGCGGAGAGCGTCGCGCGCGGTTCATGAGGAGATCACCGGAAGGGGACGAATGTGCTGCGCCACGGCACGTGCATACTCAAGGTAGACGTCTTGTGGAGTGACCTGCACATAGATGAGCGTGGTCTGGATGTCTGCGTGACCCATCAGTTGCATGAGCGCGGGCAGACTCATACCCGCACGAATCATGTCCGAGGCAAAGGTGTGCCGAAAGCGATGAGGGTTGGCGAGCTGGATGCCGGTGCCCTGGCGATGGTAACGGAATAAGGAACGCAATCCTGCGGCGGTCATGCGCGTTCCACGCGCGTGTCCTTTGAGTGAGACGAAGAGCGCGGCGGAGCAGGGATTCGGTCGTTCCAGTCGCAGATAGTGTTCGAGTAGTTGCACGGTTTCCGGTGCCAACGGCAGGAAGCGAAATTTGTTGCCTTTGCCAGGAACACGAAGCTGTGCTTCCGAAAGCAAGGCGTCGTCGCGATTCAAAGCCAATACCTCGGCGGAGCGGAGCCCTTGCAGAAGCATCAAGCCCACGATGGCCAACTCGCGCGAAGTGCGGAAACTGGACCAGAAGCGCGAGACTTCATTCACCGAGAGCGGCACGATGTTGCGTTTAGGCACCTTCACTCGCAACCGGCTCATCGCTACTCGCGGCCGGCCAAGACCCAACGGCCTTCGCCGCAAAAAAGCTTGATGAAAGCCGCGGGCGATTTGGCAAGGAGCATCGGGGAACTCATTGCGGATGGCGCGTTCGGCGATGGCCACGCGGTCATTGATGGTGGAAGGGGATGGCCGCGGTTGTTGGCTGGACTGGAAGCGCACGTAATCCAGGAGCGTGGACTCGGTAAGGTCACCTTCCCTAATGTCGCCGGTGGGATGAACGCTCTCCCACCAGCGAACAAAGTGCAGCAGGTTGTAAGCGCAGATGCGCAGGGTGGTGTTCGCCAGACGGCGAACATACTCGCGGTCCAGATAACGATTGATCCAGCCGACTCCCCGGCCGGAGGTCTGCTCGACGACACGAACCGGACTTTGTGCGTTATGGGAGCTCTGCTGGTAGATCACACAGAACTTCATGGCTGAGCAGCTTCCAGGAAAGAGTGGAACTGTCGCGCATCACCGCCCTGGACGAAGAAGGAGTTCGGATCGTGGCCATCTGGCAAGAGGACGTGGCGAGTGAGGATACCTTGCGCGCGCAGACGCTGTGCTAGCTGCTGCGAGGCTTGTTGGCCGCTGCCGTTGGCATCGACATCGAAAGTGAGATAAACAGTGCGCGGGCGGTCGCACAGCTGTTGAAACTGGTCAGCGTTGAGATGCGTGCCCAACGAGCAGGTGACATGGCGAAAACCTGCCTGCCACAACACGGCATAGTCGAACAGTCCCTCGACCAGAATCACCTCGGGGCAGTTCTGAACCTGCTCCCAAGCATACAAGCCACCCTTGGAGCCCGAGAGGAATCGATGGGCGAAGGCGGCAGCGATACTGCGGCCGTAGAGGTTGACGACGCGTCCGCCTTGGCAGCACGGGAAGATAACGCGCCGGTAGAAGGCATCATGACCCTGCGAGTTGAGCAGGCCGAGACGCTGTAGGAGATCAAAGGAATAGCCTTGGGCCGTGAGATGACGGCGCAAGCTCCCACCAGGGGCATAACCGATTCGCAGTTCTTTGATCAGGGCGGGATCGTGCAGTCCTCGTTGCTCAAGATATCGCAGTGCCTCAGGGTAGCGTTCGAGTTGCTGTTGATAGAACGTGGCGGCTTGCTCGAGTATAGCGGCAGGGTCGGCTGTAAGAGCGCTTTGCTGGTCGAGATAGGCGAGACTTTGGCGGAAGGATAGATGGCGGGACAACTGGACAAAGCGAAGGAGATCGCCGCCCCGGCCGCAACCGTGACAGTAAAAGAGATTTTTGCGGGCATTGACATAGAACGAAGGGCGGGTTTCCGGATGAAGGGGACAGAGTCCGACGAACTCGGGGCCGTGAGAGGCGGGCCGAGCGACCCAATTCTGCTGCCGCAGATAATCGAGCAGCGAAAGGCGCTGTTTCAATTTTTCGACGTCCTCGCCCACAACGCAATTTTGCCTCTGGAGGCGAGCGTAGGAGACTGTTGCCAGCATTTCCAGGCAAGGATGGTGGGTGGAGAAATTTTCTCAGAGCCGCAGGGGCCAGAGAATTTGCAAAACCGGAGTCAGCCAAGACAAAGGCCCAGCTTGGTGATCGGCGGGATCGCCACGCGCCAGCAAGTGAGCCATGCGGGCGAGCGTTTGGTGGAGAAAGGAAAGTGCCGGTTGGGAGCGGTCCAGGCCGTGGGCCCAGCGGCGAAGTGTAGAAGGATCGGGCACGCGATTAGGATCTGTGAGCGTAGGCGTTGCCTCTTCCCAGGAGCAGTGCTCCACCAAGCGCCGCCGCAATGCCTGACAGCGCGCCAGCAAACTGTAGTGCGTGTAAGGGAGAGAAAGCGGCGGCAGGAAGGTAAAGGTTCTCTTGCAACCGGGGCAGCGGCCGCGACGAATGTCAATCCAATCGTGATGCTCATCATGCGCTTGCTTGCGGCGGCGTCCGTGGCCGATGATCGAATCCATTTCACATGCCGAACATCTTCGCAGAATAACCTCGGCGCAGCTCGCGGCCCAATCTGTTTCGAGCTTGTACGGCGGTGCGGAAAGTGGGATAAACACAATCGTAGCTCATTGGAGCTCTGCCCCACCGGCGTTGACCTGCCAAGATCTGAACCGGAAGTGGAGCTCCTTCCTCCTGAAACAAAAAATCCAACTGGAAGAGAATAACCCTTCTGGCCTGCAGCTTTTAGGGGTGAGATTCAGAATATTGGCCGGTTATAACCGACCACCCATTTAGAATCGGCGAACCCGCGATGCCGCCGATTTCAAGAAGCCCCAGTTTCGCGTCACTTGGTAAGAGCTAGCCCTTTGGGGGGTATCTGACTGCTTTCGATAATGACGGGGCTATTCCTTCGAGGTCGCCGTATTCTGCTGTGCCGGAATTCGCCAAATGCGCACGCCATTCTGCGCTGCCTGCATCAGCAACGCGTCGTCAGGAGTAATGAGCAGATTGCCCGTGCTGAATGGCCGCGCGTGGGACAGCGGATTAGCGGCCGCAAACTTAGCGAGCGATGCGCCGCTTGCGATGTCGAACAGTTCGACCAAATCCCAGTCTTTCTCGACGATAAGAATTCGTGAATCCAGCGAGAACGAAGCGGCGCCGGAACCGATTCGGTTGAACGCAAGTGAATATTGTTCCGTCCAGGTAGTCGTGTCCCAAATTCTAATTCGTGTCTCGATTGGCGGCATCTGACCGCCGATGCTCGGCAATCTCACGGGCGTCTCTTGTCCGCCTGTGAGGAGCCATCGGCCGTTCCCGCTGAACGACAAAGCGATGATGCTCAGTTTGTGTGCCGCGAGAGTGCGCAGCTTCTGCCCTGATGCCAAGTCCCACAGGTCCACGTCGGCGCCAATGCCAGAGCGTGCGGCGAGAATCTTCTGATCCGGGCTGACAGAAACAGGAGAGGGCGAGCTCCAGACCGTATGTTTCTCGCCGTCGACCGTGAATTCAAACGAGCGGCTTAACGGGCCAAGCGTCGTGAGCGGCAAATCGTTGGGAACGAATGCAATCGAAAATACCGGTGTTCCGCTCTGCCCGAAATGAAAATCAGCGACGAGCGCCCAAGTCTTCGTGTCCCATACTTTCAGCGTCTCGCCCGGAAATTTAGCCCCTGGATTTATGGCCAACCAGCGGCCGTCTTTGCTGAACACCGCGAAATTTGCCGCGCCGTCAAGCCTCGTTGTGAGCTTGCGAGTTTCCAGGTTCCAAATATTTGTGCCGTGCTGTGAGCCCGCGACAAGCCAACGCCCGTCTGGACTGACTGCAATCCCTTGTACCGCGAGCTGCCCCGGGAATATATGCAACTCACGGCCGCTGCCTGAATCCCAAGTCTTGATTTCGTCGCCTTCATAGGGACCGGCTGCGACAGTGTTCCCGTCGGCTGAGAACGCGACCGCTTGTACCCCGCCCGATCCGATCGCTGTTTCTCCCGGGAGAGCAACGACCTCTTTGCCCGCTCCAATGGACCAGATTCGCAGCTCCTTGTTGCCTTCATCAGAGAAGATCACCTTGCGGCCGTCCGGGCTAAATGTCATCAGCCCGGCATTATGAGCTGGGATCGCCAGCTTTGTTTCACGTGTTAAGGCATTCTTGATGAGAATCTTCGCTGGGTTCAGTTCCGCGAAGTCAGCCACCAAAGATCCGTCTGGACTGAATGCTACGCCTCCGCCTGAAATCCTTTTTTCGATCCCCTGAGTCTTCAGATTCCACGTTGCCGTCGAAAGATCAGGGGCGTCATCACTCCTGAGTGCGCCGCCCGAGGCAATCAGAGTGCCTTGAGGCGTAAACGTCATTGCTGACACGCCTTGCCACTCTGTTTTCAGCGTTCGCATCAGATTACCGGAATTGGCATCGTGAACTTCAATTTGTGTGTTAGCTGCTTCGTCCTTCGGCTCTACGGCCACGGCCCACGATTGGCCGTCTCCACTGTAGGCAAGTACACGGATGAATTTGTGAAAGTTAAGAATGTATTCCGGTTCGGCTGCTTCAAACTTCCATCCACGCACGTTTCCGTGGTCATCGGCGGAAACGAGTCTCTTGCTGTCTGGGCTGAACACAAGCTGGGTCGCATAAGAGTTCCGGGTGGTCCACCTCCGCGTTTGTTCGCCCGTGGACGCGTTCCAAAGAATGATCGAGCCGTCGAGCCCGCTGGAAGCAAGCCATTTTCCGTCACGGCTAAATGCCAGAGCTGAAATGGATGTGGAATGTCCGGATCGAAGTATGTCACCAAGCCGGTGCGCATCCTCAGGAATTGCGACTTCCCCGGGCGCGGGCGCAAGCGCGGCAATCGGAACCGCTGCTGGAGTTTGCGCTTGAGAAATCGGTTGTGACGGCGCGGATTGCACAGCCATCACCGCGGCTTTCGACGGGCTCGGTTGCACTTCACTCGCAGGGCGTGAGCAGGAATCAATCAAAAGTGACGCTAACAAAACGAGCGCGACAATCAGCGAGCGCGCTCCAGATGCGCAGTAGTTTCGAGTACGCTTGGCACTATCCATGACGCAGTCACCAACTGGGTTATTCTATTTTCCTACTTAAGCGGGAAGTGGAGCACCTGTGCGGCGCCGCTGTGTCGCGTCATGAAATGGCAAGTTGGACAGGTGAAATTTGCCGGAGAATTTGCCCGGAGTGGCTTACAGTGGCTGGACGGTAAATGAGGTTTTGGATCCATCCCGAGTCACGGGCTAACCGGAAGTTGAGACGGATGGACGTGGTGGGGCTACAATGATCTTGCCGGGTGAAACGGAAGCAGGCTCTGCGGGGACGCAACCATGCTGAGGGATAGCCTGGTGGTCGTATCGATGCCTTGAAAATCCTCGCCCGAAGGGCGGAATACTCGCTAACGGGAAACGCCACCTGTCCATTTCAGGCTGAACCAACACAATATGAACGTACAAGAACAAATCAAGAAGTATATTACCAGCCAATCGGAGCCAAAACGCAGTGACATGCGAGAGTTGCATCGGCTGACACTTCAAGTGTCACCAGAATGCAAATTATGGTTCTTCGATGGTAAAGACGGCAAAAATCATACTGTTTCCAACCCTACGATTGGATATGGATTTCACACAATAAAATATGCCAACGGAAAAAGTAGAGAGTTTTTTCAAATTGGTGTGAGCGGAAACAAAACCGGAATCTCTGTCTATATTCTTGGTCTCAAAGATAAGAAGTACTTGGCCAAAACGTATGGAAAAAAACTAGGCAAGGCGAGCGTGACCGGATATTGCATTCGGTTTAAAGCTCTAAAGGATATAAACGTCGATACGCTTGAAGCGGCAATACGATATGGGCTTGCAGCTCAGAATGAAAAAGGCAAGCTGATGAAATAATTCCACTGTTAAAG
This sequence comes from Candidatus Acidiferrales bacterium, assembly GCA_963709675.1. GTDB lineage: Bacteria > Acidobacteriota > Terriglobia > Acidiferrales > UBA7541 > Acidiferrum. The sequence continues at coordinate 275,496 of CAVPWW010000003.1, read as the reverse complement.
GCAAGCAGTTATCGATGTAAAGGCGCTCCAGTATACGACCCCTACAGCCCTGACCCGCGCCACAAAGCCATTCTCTCCATTTCCGGCTGAACCAGCACAATGTTCGGCCGCATACGCAGTCTACCGGGAGGACCAATGGCAGAGACGTTCGAAGCATACCGGACTCGAGTCCTAAGCTATCTTGGCGATGAGGAGCCCATCGGTGTACAACAAGCTACCCCATCGCAGCTCGATCGGCGTTTGCGCGATGTCGCGCCCGAGGAGTTGATCCGGCGTCCTGCACCTGAAAAGTGGTCAATCGCCGAGATCGTAGCGCACTTGGCGGACGCGGAGCTGGCGATGGGGTGGCGATTGCGAAACATGCTGGCGAATCCGGGCGTGGCCTTAACGTGGTGGGATCAGGCCGTATGGGCGGAGCGCTTTGGTTACGCGCACCAAGATGCGAGCCTTTCGGCAGGGGTCTTTCGGGCGCTGCGCGAGAGCAACCTGCGAGTGTTGGAGTCGGTCCCGCGCGCATGGTGGGTGGAGTGCTATGGGGTCCACGAGGTACGCGGACGGCAAACGGTCGAGGAGTTCGTCCGCTTGGAAGCGGCACACGACTTGAACCATCTTCGGCAGATCGACCGCATCTTGGGTGGGCGTATGTAGTGGTAGCCGCTTGGCTGCCAACGCCTCGGCCAGTAAATTGCTTGGATGCTAGCGTTGGCGGGTGGCTCACCCTTTCACGAGTGGCGCCCTTTAGACTACTTAGTTTAGATGTCCGTTTCTCCTCGCCAAAGCGGATGGCCGCCTTCCCAAACAACGATCCCCGTATTCAGCCCGTGGGTGAGCTCCTTGAAGAGCCGAGCCCACTCGGCGCTCATTCCCGCTGCCGTTAGCGCTGGCTCCATCGCGTCCTCCGGTGCCTCCTGCACCGCGATCGGCTTTCCGACGGCGCGGGCTAGGGCCGCTGCGACGTCGCGCGGAGAGTACTCGCGCGGCCCCGCCAGCTCGATGACCCGCACCACCGGCAGCGGGGCGAGGATTGTTTAGAAGCGCACAGAAGGCAATGCCGTGGGGGCGTCAAAATCTGTCGACAAGCTGATTTCGCGCCAGTGGGCCGCGTCAGCTGCGCGCGTCGCCTCCGCTTCGCCGGCGAAGCGAACGGCGTCGCTGCCGATCAGAAGATGTGCAGGGAGACGATCGCTGGCAGCCAGGTGAAGGACAACCTGAGCTACCTTGACCGGGTCGCTGATCTCGTGCCCCCAATAAGACTTCAGCGCCTTGGCAACTGCGCCCACGGACGGTTCATAGTCCGGAAGCAGGTCAGGCGTGTCTTGGTTCGCGCGAACGCCCCAGTTCGTTCGCATCCCGCCCGGTTCAAGCGCGCACACTTTCACGCCAAACGGAGCCACTTCCTGGGCAAGGGATTCCGTAAATCCTCCCACGGCCCACTTCGCCGCGTGATACGGCGAACTGCCAGGCCGCGCCAACCGGCCGCCGACCGAGGATATCTGAAGAATGCACCCGCTCTTTTGCTTTCGCATGATCGGTATCGCCGCGCGGCTCACGTTGACGACTCCACAAAAATTAGTGTCAACCACCGCCTTGAACCGCTCCGAACTCAACTGCTCGAATGGTGCAATATCGCCGTAGCCTGCGTTATTGACGACGACATCGAGACGCCCGAACGCGGCCACCGCCATCTGCACGGCCGCCTGGGCGGCGCTTTCATCGACCACGTCGAGAGCCGCGGTCCGAACCTGATCTCCGTATTTCTTTACCAGGTCTTCGAGGCGGCGGGGATCGCGGGCGGTTGCAACGAGTCGATCGCCTGATGCGAGGACGGCTTCAGCGATGTTCCGGCCTAAACCGCTTGCGCTGCCCGTTACCAACCATGCTTTTGACATGAAACTTCTCCTTTTCCTTTTGTACCTCTGGGGAGCCTAGTCGCCGATAATTGCCTTCGGCGGGTGGCTCATCCTTTCACGGGTGGCGCCCTTTAGACTACTTAGATGTTCTTGGGTGGCCCACCCTTTGCGGTTCTTGCAAAGGGTGGGTCCTTCTTTGCGTGGGTTCACTTTTTGAACCTGGGTCCTGCCCCTTACGCGATGACGGGCTCTCCGATTTGCGCAGCGCCTCGACCTCCGATTTCTCCAGCAGCCGGTACCGCCCGCGCGGGATGCCCTCCAGCGTCAGCGGGCCGAGCGCCACGCGAATCCATTTCTCCACGGGATGCTGCTCCTTGAGTTGATGAGCCGGATGTCGGGATACCCCACATTTTAAAGCACATTCTTCGTATATCTCTCCCTGCTCGCGCCGTCAATCGCGGATCAGCCCTATTGGGGGCGAATCACGGGCAACTCGGAGGTTATCAGCTCGCCCGTTGGGTTAGTACCGATAAACGCTATGACTCAATCGGAAGTGCCCCGAGAGGGACACAGGAAGTGGGCTCAGTTGTAAGCCGGGGCACTTTCGATTGGGGCGTTTGAAGTAAGGCGCTGGTGGTTGCGGCGGACGCGGGCCATCTATGGGTTTTGAATCGACCTTGCGGGGCAGGGAGAGGGTTGGATTAGCGACCGATGATGTGTTTGGGGTGGGCTGGCGGAAGCACGAACGTTCCTCGGGTGTTTTTTTTGGGCGCGTGACAGCAGGTGATGTGCCTGTTTTTGTTGTTTTGCGCTGCGCAGACACACTTCCAGGGCTCGCGCCGAAGCACGCGGAAAGTTGGCCATGGAGTATCGGTCAGGAACTGTCAAAGGAATCGCTCACTCGGGCTGGTTGCTCGTCGATCTCTTCTGCTGAGAACCGTTCAACGAGGACCATTTCGCCGCCACAATTTGGACACAGCCAGGTAGCGGGTTGCTTGGCCTCTTCGGCACGGAGTGTTGCGAGGCTCGGAAGCGGACTGACGTCGATCAACTTTCGGCAGAGAGGCAGGAGTTTCTTTCGTCGCCGGTTGGCCAGGAATCCGAAGAAGCGGATACGTACGAAGCCCCGCGGCAGCACGTGCAACAGGAAGCGGCGAAGGAACTCTTCGCCACGGAGCACCATGGTTCTTTGCTTACCGCCCCGAGCGTAGTCCTTCCACCGGAAGGTCACCTTGCCGTCGAGCACGTTGAGAATTCGGTGATTGGAAATGGCCACGCGATGGGTGTAGCGGGCCAGGTAGTGCAGGACATGCTCGGGCCCTCCGAACGGCGGTTTGGCATAGACCACCCAATCGTGACGGAAGAGCGATCGCAGGAAGAGGCGGAAGGCCTTTTCCTCTGCCAGTGGACCGAGGCTTCCAGGAAGGTAGAGTTTTCCGTCCTGAAAGGCGCGCTTCAGGCTGGCGATGAACTTGCCACGAAACACCCGGCTGAGCACCTTCACCGGCAGGAAGAACGGGTAGCGCGGCCGGATCCAGTGTGAGCCGTCGCTCGCGAGCCCTCCGGTGGGGATCACACAGTGGATGTGCGGGTGCTGGAGAAGATTCTGTCCCCATGTATGCAGCACACTCAGGAAACCGATCTGCGCGCCGAGATGCTTGGCATCGGCGGCGACTTCCAGCAGCGTGGCCGCGCTGGTGCGGAACAGAACGTCGTATACGACCTTCTTGTTTTGCAGAGCCAACCAGGAAAGTTCATGCGGAAGAGTGAAGACCAGGTGGAAATAGCCGACCGGCAAGAGTTCCCGGTGACGCTCTGCCAGCCAGCGGTCGCGAGCGCGGGTCAGACACTTCGGGCAATGACGATTACGGCAGGAGTTATAGGAGATGGCGCGATAGTCGCAACGAGAACAACGGTCGAGATGGCCGCCCAGAGCCGAGGTGCGGCAGTGCGCGATGGCCTGAAGCACGCGTCGGTGGTCCCACGTCAGCCAGGCACCATTCCTCTCGATGAAACCGCTTCCTTGTTGTCGAATAATCTGGGCCACCTCGAAGGGTGGCCGCTTCACCGCTTCTGCAACTTTCGCGAGAGTGTAACGCCTTCTGGGCCGGAGACGCTCAGCGTGTCCAAAGGATTCGCCACCGCCGTCAAATGCCTCCGGGAAAGATGCAGATAAATGGTGGTGTGCTCAATCTTGCTATGACCGAGAAGCACTTGAATGGTGCGCAGGTCGGCGCCCGCTTCGAGCAGATGGGTTGCAAAACAATGGCGTAGCGTATGCGGCGCGATGCGCGTGGTGATCCCGGCGCGCTTGGCGGCCTGTCGGCAAGCTTGCCATGGGACCTTGGTGGTCAGTGGAACATCCGCTCGCCGGTTCTGCACTGTGCCGGGAAAGAGATACCGCCTCGGCTTCATCCATCGCCAGTAGACACGAAGGGTCTCTAACAGCTTCTCGCTCAAGGGCACATCGCGATCATGTCCGCCCTTCCCTTTGCGAATGTGTACGATCATCCGTCGACTGTCGATATCGCTGACCTGCAGGCGACACATCTCCGCCCGGCGCACACCCGTCGAATACAGAGTCATGAGCATGGCGCGGTGGAAGAGGTTGCTGGCCGAGTCGATTAACTTCGCGACTTCTTCCAGGCTCAAAATCTGGGGAAGTTTGCGAGGCCGCTTAGGCCAAGGAAGATCTTCGTGCAGATACGGTCGCTTCAGAGTTTTGAGATAGAAGAAGCGCAGCGCGGCCACATGCTGCTGCACCGTGCCGGCATCTAACTTCCTATCCTGAAAAAGATAGGCCTGATACTGACGCAGGTGTTGTGGCCCCAGCTGGACGGGAGATTGATGAAAATGGTTGGCGAATTCCCCAACTATTCGGACATAGGCTTTTACGGTAGTCTCGGCGTAGTTACGACGCCGCAGTTCCTCCAACATGATCTTTCGTAAATAGGTCACAGAGACCTCCTTTCTCTGTGAACCTAAGCTATCCCGCCAATCGCTGCTCGTTGCCTACGCGTAGCGTCCGCCGCGCGAGCGGCTTAGTTCAAACGCGCTAGTGTTTACAGAACTGGTCACCTCCCGGAGGGTCGCCTCGGAAACGGCGTTCGAGGTGATGAGAACGCAAGCGATCCCTCACTTACCCCAAAATCTGTGGGCCGAGATGCATTTGCGTCAGGAAGAAGCGGCATTCGCTCCGGAAGCTACTGGAGCTGTCATTCCGTCAACGCCGCTAAAAGCGTAGAGAACCAATTCCACGCGGCTCGAAATGCCCAATTTGTCGAAGACCCGAAGTAGGTAGTTCCGTACGGTGTGTTCGCTCAGGCTGAGCTTGAGTGCTATCTCCTGGTTCCTCATCCCTTCGGCGACGAGGCGTACGACATCTCGTTCGCGCGGCGTCAGCAGAGTCATTCCGCCCGTCTGCTGAACCTTCAAGGGTCTTAGAGAGATCACCAGCTCGAGAAGAAACTCCAACTCGAGGTTGCTGACCCAGATCTGCCCCTCGTGAACCCGGCGGATGCACTTTGGCAAAGTGTTGAAGGAATAGCCACGGCAGAACACACCTCGCGCACCACCTCGAAAGGCGTCGACCACGAGATCGCGCTCGGTGGAATCCAACAGCATCACCGTGGGAGTCTTTGCTTCGGAAGCGCGCAGTTGGTGCAGGATCTTAAACCCCGTGAGGGGGCCATCCTCTAACCGGGCGCTGATGACGGCTACGTCTGGTCGAGCGTCCTGCAGCTCGCTAAATGCCACCAACGAGTTGCTCGTTAGCGCCTGTACGTCGAAATTGCTGTGGCACCGCTTTAGAGCACCTACAGTTAACTCGCTGTTCATGCGCGTAGCGTCAGCTACGGCGACACGTATAGTATGGGAAGACTGCGGAGATCCACCCATGCACTCTCCTTTGTCGCTCTGGGCTGAGGTGCTAACTTATCACGTGCAGACAGGTAAACGACAAATGAAAAAACTGGCACATCGATATCTGTTTATTTCCTGTGGAAGGTACTAGGAGTTTTAATCCATTCGCGGAAGAGGGGTAGAGGCATGTAGCACGCGGCGAAGGACCGTTTTGTACGAAGGAAAATTAGCACACAGTTCATGATCGGTGGCCTGACCCCTACTTGCTCTTTGCCCTGGCACGAGTAACTCGAGGAGGCGCAGCCGGCAAACAAAGGAGGATGACGACGACTCGCGCTCCGCCAGATCTTACCGCACTCTAACTCTCACGCTGACTATGTGTTCGAGGGCCGTGCTTCCAAGTTCACTTTTGCACAGTCGACGACTGACTTCCGTCTAAAGCTGTGAGAGCGTTCCAGAACGCAAGCTAGAAGTAATTCAGAGTTCCGCAACAGAGAATCCAGAAACTAAAGTGGCGAATAACTCTCGATAGGGCTTTTTGTCACTATCGCCACCTCCGTTCTGCCCTTGTGCTTGAGGCAGCGAGCCGGAAGAACTGTAGCCAAAAATTATAGATCACAAGCTCCCGGAGAACTAACTCGGGAGATGACATTCCGCTTCTTGTGCGCTAACGGTCGGCCCTGTAGCTTTCGACGTGAGCACCGAAGCGAACTTTGACGCGCTGCGCTTTGGGCAAAGGTCAGAATTGAACCGGCAGGCCGTCTCAGTGGAACTTAGAAACCGGGTTCGCTATCGACTCTCCGCCGACGCTGTATTCGCTTGGGAAGGTGCACAGCACGGACGGTTGCTCGGAGAAGGAGTCACTCGCGACATCAGTCTGGCGGGAGCCTTTATATTCACCCGAACGTGTCCGCCTGTGGGGGCCACACTTGAACTCGACATTTTTCTTTCTCCGGCCCCGGGTAGTAGGGGAAAGACAGTGCGAATCAAAACGGAAGCTAAGGTGATCCGCGTTGAACATTCCGACGCAGCTGAGGGCTTCGCAGCCACCAGCCAGGATTTCACGCTGCTGTTCGACGGTAACAAAAGGAACGCGTTCTGTGTCTCGGCTGCCCGTAAGAACGAAGGAGGGATCGTCAGTGAGTAACAAGGGCATGCTACTGGCCGTTGTTGCGTCTATGCTGGCGCCCTTCGCCTGTCTCTGCGCGGGTCAGGACGGGCCCAAGGCAATTCCTACAGATCAAGTCAGCGAGCCTACGAGCCGAGCCCCCACGGGTACCAAGGAGGAAGTTGACCATCCGCTTGCGCAGACACGGGACTCACGCTACCAACTTCACCCAGGGGACTCGTTAGCCATCATCTTTCCCCTTACTCCAGAATTCAATCAGCCGAGCGTTGCGGTGCAGCCGGACGGCTATGTCACGCTGCAGGCCGTGGGAGAGGTGCCTGCCGCAGGCAAGACCCTACCGGAATTCCGGAAGTTAATTCAAGAGGCATACGCAAAGACTGTGAGTCCTCAAGCAATCACGGTCGAACTCAAGAATTTTGAAATGCCGTACTTCCTCGTAGGTGGAGAAGTGGGGCATCCAGGGAAGTTCGAGTTGCGGAGCGACACCACGGTGGCGGGAGCCGTAGCCATTGCGGGCGGCTTCAAAGACAGTTCGAAACACTCACAGGTGCTGCTATTCCGTCGCGTCTCCGACGAGTGGATGGAAGCGAAGATCCTCGATATGAAGAAGATGTTAAATGCAGGAAACCTCAGCGAAGACCCGCACCTTCGGCCGGGCGACATGATTTACGTTCCCAAGAACTTTCTTTCGAAGATCAAGCCGTTCCTACCGGTTCCAGGGGTGGGAATGTACTGGAATCCAATTTACTGAGTCGCGGTATCGGGGCGAGGAATCAAGGGTGGAAGAGACCATTATACAACTCCATGAGCGACGTGAGGCATTCTCGGTCTCGTTGAGGGATGTCGTTGCACCTGTGTTCCGCCACCAGCGACTCGTTGCCGTATCATTCCTTGGAATTTTTCTTGGTTCTGTCTTTGTAGCGTTCTTGCTGCCCAAGCAATACCAAGCGGAAATGAAGATTCTGGTCAAGCACGAGCGCGTTGACCCAATTTTGACCACGGATAAAACCACCGTCTTCGAGCCTCACTCGGAGGTCAGCGAGGAGCAGGTGCAATCGGAGGTAGAGCTGCTACGGAGCCGGGATCTACTGGAAAATGTTGTAAAGGCGTGCGGCCTAGCCCCATCTGCGAATGGTCAGAACGATCGCGAGCGTACGGTCGGTCTCGCTAGGGCCGTTCGCAACTTGCAAAAGAAGCTACAGGTAAAGCCCCTCCCGAAAACCGACCTGATCAGCGTGACCTACCAATCACGTGACCCCGAACAAGCTGCCCGCGTGCTGAACACTCTCTCCAGCTTGTATCTCGAGAAACATCTAGCTGTGCATCGGCTCCCGGGCGCCTTCGATTTCTTCCAGAAACAGACCGAACGGTATCGCAGCGAGCTGACTACCAATGAGGAGCATTTGGTCCGTTTCGATAGCGACAGTGGCGTGGTCTCACCGCAGCTGGAGAAGGAGATCACGCTACGCAAGCAGAGCGAATTCGACGCGGCTCTGCGCGAAACCCGAGCCGACATTGCCGAAACCAGCCAGCGAATTAGTGCGCTCGATGCTCAGATGGCCACGACCTCACCGCGGATCACCACGCTGGAGCGCACCTCGGACAATCCCATGCTGGAGCAACAGCTCAAATCCACTCTGCTGAACCTGGAGCTGAAGCGCACCGAGCTGCTGAGCAAGTTTGCTCCTGAATATCCTCTGGTGCAGGAAGTTGAGAAACAGATCGCGCAGGCACAAGCGGCCATCGCGGCTGCGGAACAATCTCCGATCCGTGAACAGACGACCGACCGCGACCCGACTTACGCGTGGATGCGTGAGGAACTAGCCAAGAATCGAGCGCAGCTCATTGCCTTGCGTGCCCGTGCCGAAGCGCTTGCTCCGATGGTAGAAACATACCAAGCCAAGAGCCATAGTTTGGACGAGAAGGGCGCAACCCAAGACGACTTGGTGCGTGCCACCAAGGCCGCCGAGCAGAACTACCTGATGTATCTCCAAAAGCAAGAAGAAGCTCGCATCTCCGATGCACTCGACCGCAACCGCATCGTCAATGTTGCGATCGCCGAGGCTGCGACCGTACCGGCTCTGCCAACGCACACGCCGTTGTTCACGCTCCTGCTAGGCGGCTTGCTCGCCACATGCTTGAGTCTAGCTTCGGCATACGGTGCAGATTATTTGGATCCCTCGTTCCGGACGCCGCAGGAGCTTTACGACACCCTTGACGTTCCGGTGCTGGCCGCGGTTCCTCGTGAGGCGAGGTAACAAAAATGTTCCTGGATTTTTATCAGCTAAAGGAACAGCCATTCGGGGTCACTCCGGACCCTCACTTTCTCTATCTGAGTGGGTCCCATCGTGAGGCATTGGCTTCGTTGTTCTACGGGGTCGAGACGGGCCGTGGGCTTATGGCACTGGTCGCCCCACCAGGGATGGGGAAGACCACACTACTATTTCGATTACTCGAGCATTTGCGACGGTCCGCACGAACTGCGTTCCTGTTCCAAACTCAGTGCGACTCGTTCGGCCTGATGCGCTACCTGATGGGCGACCTGGGGATCGACACTCGCGGGCAGGACTTCGTCACAATGCACGAGCAGCTGAACGAACTTCTCGTTCGCGAAGCGAATAATGGAAAGCGCTTTGTGCTGGTGATTGATGAGGCTCAGAACCTCGACGACTCTGTGCTGGAGACGGCTCGATTGCTTTCCGATTTCGAGACCCCGACCAAGAAGCTGCTTCAGATTGTTTTTGCTGGCCAATCGCAGCTTGCGGAAAAACTAAAGAGACCCGAGCTAGCACAACTCCGCCAGCGAATTTCCATTTTGGGGCGGCTCGAGCCGTTCAGCGCCACCGAAGTCCTACATTACATCAACCATCGCCTCGGAGTGGCCGGTCACAACTCTGATAGTCTGTTCACGCCCGCGGCTTTTGAGAGGATCAGTGCAAGCAGCAAGGGCATCCCGCGCAACATCAACATCCTTTGCTTTAACGCTCTATCGCTGGGCTGCGCGCTAGGCCGCAAGCAGATCGACACCGATTTAATCTCTGCGGCTGAGTCCGATCTCGACCTGAGCTCGGTAGCCGACGAGAGGTGGAGGGAAGGGCTGCCGGTCACCCTCCCGGTGCCAGCCAGACCTACCGCTTCTGCCGCGGAGATGAAAATTTGCCCCGGGTCAGAAGGGACACCGATCAAAGAATTGGTGATAGGGAGCGGCGATCCCGCGAGCACGAACGAGATAAGCAAACCATTTAATAACTGGCGCGACGAATTGGGGGCAAGCGTCACCGTGGACAATCCGCTCTCGGAGTCTTTGGAGCATGCCCGAGCACGAAGCGCCGATATCTTGGCCGAGATTATAGTCGACGGGGCTTCCGGCAACGCATACTTCACTCTTCCTCCCAATTGTGATGCTTCCTCCCAAGCAATAACCGCAGTAACGCAAAAAGCGGAATTTGGGCTCAAGTATCCTTACTCCGCAAATGGAGATTGCGTGCCTATGCCTCGGCGAGATGTACCTGAGACCGTGGCACCGGGTGGCTTGCTCTGCACGTCGGGAAGGGAATACCCAATCGGGCGCCTAACCGTCATCGCGTCTATATTTGTTCTGGCACTTTTCGTCGGAATCGTCTGTCGACAGGACCTGCGGACAGCGGCAGCTCAGACCCGTGGGGCAATAAGCCTTGCGACAGCCAGTATTCCTCTGCACTTCGTTGTACGCAAAGCCGAGCCGGCTGCGGCTTTTGCAACCACAGAACACAGGTTGAATCGGACCGGTTCCGAACCGAGCGTGCCTGGCGTGCTCGCGCCAGACGGTGTACGGGCCCCGAGGGACCCAGTCGCCTCGAGTTCTGTGGGTCAGCCTTCGCACCCAGTGAAGGCGAGGCAAACCGAAGCGGTGTTCACCGGAACTACTGCCGTCACTGTCCAATCACGCGACGACTTGCGGCAAATCTGCCTTCGTCAGTTGGGGCGATATACCAACGATGTCTTGCGTAAAATCAGAGAACTCAATCCTAAGCTTTCCGATCCGGATCGTATCACTGTCGGTCAGCGCATCCTTCTGCCCCCATCATCCTTTTTCGGAACCAACGCTGTGAGGCCCGAACAATGAGCAAGAATTTTGAATTGCTGACGAATTTGGAGAGTGACCATGGGCTGTTTGAAGCGTCCGAGAAAACAGTCGAACCTTCGGTATCCGCGAGCGTTACGGCGCCGCCACTCGGCGATGTGGCACGCGAAGAAATAAGTAAGCTCGCTCAGCGTATCTTCCTCACCTCACGGGAAGCCGGCCCGCCACGTGCTGTCGCGTTTTGCGGGATTGAGCACGGTGATGGCGCAAGTTGGATATGCGCACAAGTAGCGATTGCCGTCGCCGCGCAGGGAGCCAGTTCTGTCTGCGCGGTAGACGCGAACCTGCGTTCGCCTGGGCTCCATAGCTACCTCGGCGCAGCGAATCGCTGTGGGCTTGCCGAAGCGGTACACCAGGTGGGACCGATCCGCAAGTTTTTATTACTCGGACCCAGAGCCAACCTGTGGGTGCTTCCGGCGGGCGTAAATACTGATCCGAGCCTTCTGCTGATTTCCGCGCGCCTCCGCGAGCGCGTGGCTGAACTTCGTGCCGAGTTCGACTTTCTCATTTTCGATGCGCCACCTGTTGGTCACGCGAACGATGCGGCAGTGCTTGGCGCTCTGCTCGATGGCGTGGTGTTAGTGGTGGGAGCACACTCAACACGCCGCGAGACAGCCCGCAAGGCCAAAGGAACTCTGGAAAGAGGGAATGTGCGTCTGCTCGGAACTGTTCTGAACGGGCGGACTTTCCCTATTCCCGAAGTGTTGTATCGCCGGCTGTAACGAAAGATTTTCGGTTTTCGGTCAGTTTGGCTGATGAATGGATGCAGTACGCGAAAGGATTACAAGTCTGTGACTGAGAGGGCGAAGCTATGTCCACAACTGCTCTGAATGGCTTCACCTCGCCGGATGCGACGATAGTGAGCACTCTTGGCGAACAGTGGTACGCTCTGTACACTCGTTCTCGACACGAAAAAGCCGCAACCGCTTCACTCAAAGAGAAGGGGCTTACCACCTTCCTTCCACTGTTTTCGCGCGTGCACCGCTGGAGCGACCGGAGGAAGACCGTAGAAGTGCCCTTCTTTCCCAGCTACACCTTTGTACGAACGGTAGCGACTCCTGAGAATTCGGTCCGGATCCTGCAGACGCCCGGTGTGGTTGGTTTCGTCGGCACTAGCCGTCGTGGCATCCCGATCCCCGATAAGCAGATCGAGGATATCCAAACTGTGCTCGCTCAGAACATTCCGTGCGCGATCTTTCCTTTCTTACGTGTAGGCCAGCGCCTCCGGATCCGTGGCGGATGTCTAGACGGCATCGAAGGACGATTAGTCACGTTTAAGGGTGACCGGAGCCTGGTCATCTCGGTCGAGCCTATTCTCCGCTCAGTTGCTATTCGTCTCGATGGGTACGATGTGGAGATCCTATCGCCTAATGAGGCGGTGGCGTAAAGTTAAACGGTCGGCCGGAACAGTTCCCGCAAAATCTCTATGCACGGACCTCTACTCGCTACTAATCCACAAGCTCCGTTTCTCCCATGACACGCTTTCATCGCCAAAACCTGAAATTGTTCACGCTATCAGACCTCGCGATCATGGAAGGCAACCGCATAGGGAACTTATGCCTTTGGTTATACCAACGTTAGACATTCTCTCTAAGCGGGAGCAGCTTCGCGGGCCGCTTATATCCCCCTGAGCTTGCACCTTCACCAACTAATATGACCTCGACGACTACGTTCCTAATCAACCGATTCCGTGCATTCTTCCTGCTAAGCCCGGCTCATACACACACACTAAGAGCCAACTTTGTCTGGACCGCCGCTGGCATGGGTGTCTTCTCACTCTCTCAGTGGGGGATCCTCGTTGTTTTCGCAAAACTCGGTTCTTCCACACTCGTCGGGCAGCTAGTCTATGGACTTGCCTTGACGGCGCCCCTGTTTGTTATAGCTGGCTTGCAACTCCGCTCGATTCAGGCGACGGACGCTAATAACAGACACACGCTCGGCGAATACCTCGGCTTGCGAGCGCTAACGACTGTTGCAGCCTTCATCGTTGCGGTTTTTTCCGCGGTTGTCGTGTGGGCTACCGGCAACCAATCGGCTTTGATTATCCTGCTTTGGGCGCTCTCCAAGGCCGTTGACTCGGGAAGTGATGCTCTGTACGGCCTCTTTCAGCAATCCGAACGGATGGACTACGTAGGATTTTCCCTCATCCTACGCGGCCTCCTAGCTGTTGCTAGTGTCGCAGTTCTATTCCGCGCCAGCCACTCGGCCCCACTTGCGCTGGCAGGTCTGGTGGTCGGTTGGAGCGCGGTATTCATTCTGTTCGACATCCCCGTCGCGCGATTTCTGCTCCGGCACCGCGACCGATCAGCCCGCCGTTCGGATACAATGCCCGAATCACTCCGCCCTGTTCTTGATCGGCGGCAGTTGACGCCGCTCTGTTTTGAAGCTGCACCGTTAGGGGTTGTTGCTTTTCTGCTTGCGATTCAGGTACAGGTTCCACGGTATGTTGTAGCGGGATTGCTGCATATCCGTGAACTTGGTCTGTTCGCCGCGGCCGCCTATGTCACCTTCATAGGAGCGACGCTCGTTAACGCATTAGGTGCTCCAGCATGCGTGTGGCTTGCAAAATACCACGTTGCCGGAGCACGTTTGGCCTTCCGTCAACTGATGATGAAACTGCTTCTCGGGGCCGCAGCGCTTGGCATTGCCGTGATTCTAGTTTCTGCGTGCGCTGGGGGCCGTATTCTGGCTTTGCTCTATACCGACGAGTACTCGCGGATGGCCGGAGTGTTGACCGTGTTGTGTGCCGGTAGTGCTCTTTCTTATGTCGCATCCTTTCTGGGTTACGGTATGACGGCCCTGCAGCGCTATAAAATCCAGGTCCCGATCTTTGGGGGCGTAGTCCTGATCACCCTGCTTAGCTGTTATTGGTTGACAGGGCGTTACGGGCTGATGGGAACTGCTGCCGGCATGCTGATCGGTAACTTTGGACAATTGCTCATGAGTGCAGCAGTCGTCTGGCGAACGACCCGACGGGATAGCAAGTACATGGCTGCTTGCTCGTGCCCAGCCATAGGATCAACAGAGTCTGTCTCATGAACATCGTTTTCGTATCGAAGGAGTGTCCACCCTCGCCGCGGTCATGTGGGATAGGGACCTACATCTGGGAAACGGGTCGCGCGCTTGCGCACATTGGCCACAACGTAACGATCATAGCAGCGTCCGACGACAGCCAGTTAACGTCGTCAATACCGTCACCGCGGATGACCGTCATCCGGCTACCGGACGACGAGCTCGGTGTCGGGAAGAGGAACATTGTTACTCGGACCCTCTGCGCTCCCCTCGATCAGGGCATCGCCTATCGCAGACGCGTTGCTGAATGTATTGCGACCGTAATCGACAACCATCACCCCGACGTAATCGAGTTTCCAGGGTTTCGGGGCGAGTCAGTTATTTGGCTTGCCGGGCAACGTTCGCTCCCGATGGTAGTGCGGATGCACGGCTCCACTGCCGGCATCGATGCGGTTTGGAAAGATCATGTATCTGCCACTAGACGCCAGCAAATCAATTGGGAACGCCAGGAATTGAGGGCTGCCGACCTCATTACAGTTGTATCTGAGCACCAAGCCTCATTAGTGCGGGCGCAATTCGGCGATCGTGTCCAAGTTGTGCACAACAGTATCGATACGGGTCAGTGGAAAACGCTCTCCGTGAAGGCATCACAGGGTGTAGACCCAAACGATGTCCTATTCGTGGGTAGTTTATTCACAAAAAAGGGCATCTTCGTACTTCTGCGGGCTGCCAACCTCTTACGGCAGACCGGGTGGCGAGGTCGGCTTGTTCTGGTGGGGCGGACGAGCTCCGAGTTCGAACGGTTCATTCGTCTGCGGGCTGCCCTCGGCAGGAAGCTGCCGGATTGGGTTGTGCATCTCGGCATTTGCCAGCGGGAGCGCTTAGCTGGCCTCTATCGGGATGCTGCCGCCTGCTGTTTCCCGTCCTTAATAGAGTCCTTTTCTTACACCTGTCTTGAAGCGATGGCCTGCGGGGGAGTCGTGATTGGTTCGTTGAGGACCGGGATGGCCGAGATACTAACCAACACCTGCGGATTTTTGGTGCCTCCTATGGATGTTTCAGGGCTTGTCTTCGCACTTGCGTCGGCACTCTCGATGAGCGGCGAAGAACGTAGGCGAATGAAGGAGGCCGCACAGCAAAGGGTCCGCGACCGGTTCGACAACGGCATCATCATACCCAAATTGCTGGATGTTTATAAGGAAGTAACGAAACCATCAATGCGGAGAAACCGTGCTGACCTATGTAGTGCTTTGCATCACCGCATACCTGGTACTCAAGATACTGCGTGCACAACGCAGCGCTGATGTCACCGGGTACCTGTTGGGAAGCGCCCTCATGCCGCTTCCCGTGTACATGATAGGCCAAAGCGTAAATGCGGGTGTATTCCCGATTGACGTTTGCTTACTTGCATACCTCGTGGCACACGGCAAGTCAACATTGCACTACGTCATTAAGAGCAAAGCACTAGCTGCCGGCGTTGGAGCTCTCTTAGGTTTGTCCATCCTGGCCACATGCTCCGGTGCTTTCAATTTTTTATTTGTCGATCCGGAGCCACTGAAATTCTATGCATTCACCATCGTGAAGTTCTGGGAGTATGCGCTTCTAGCTACGGTCCTGATTGCGAGCAGACCGGATGCGGCACAACTGCGAAAAACCTGCGCGATTGTAATTGCAGGCATTTTGGTTTACGAGATTCTCCACGGGTTACACATCAGCGGTATCGTGCCGCTTTCAGGTGAAGAGTATTTCGGGCCTCGCGCCGAAGAAGACGCCCAGTCGATGATTGTTCCGTTTTCTGATAGGACGGGGTGGTTCCTGACGAGTCCCAGAGTAGTTGTAGGTGGAACTGCTTCAATAGGCGCCTGGTTTTCCCTAATGGTATTCGAAGCATATCGAGGCGGGATAAAGGTGGTAGCAGCTGTCACGGCGATCCTGTCGGTCTTCTCAGTGTTAGCGACCAGCTCTCGTTCCGACATTGCCGGATTAGCCGTCGCCGCGATTGTGTTTGCCTTGTGTGCGCCACCGCGCCGATGGAAGGTGTACGTCTGTGCTGTGATCGTGGTCGCAGGGCTATATACAGCCTGGCTGACGTTTTTCTTACCCTCGGCGGAAGAAACCGAGGAGATGACTCGAATCAGCGTGCTCTGGAATCCGGAACTGCGCGCGGAAAGCTCCTACGCCGATCGGTCTTACGACAGAAAGAGCTTGTTAAGGTACCTCCCAGAGCATCCCAGGGAGCTCCTGATTGGGGTTGGTCCGGGTAACTTCCGATGGTATAAGCACCAGGAGATAACTAAGAACTCCTATGGACATAATTCGTACCTACATTGGACTGGGGAGCTGGGCGTTGGCGGCTTCCTACTGCTCCTCGCATGGTGCCTTTCCGTCTGTCTATACGCGAAGAAACGGCTAAGGGATCAGAATCGTATTTGCAAACTGGCCGCTCGTACTTGCCTTGCATTGGTTGTCGGCAGAATGGTTGCAGCCTGGGGTGCCGAAAGCCTATTTGGAACCGACGGGATGGGTTATTACAGCTTGTTCTTTGTGGGCGTTGTCTACTTGCTCGCCTCGATCGCATCAGAGCCATCCAATGCGGGCGCAATGGCATATCGAGTTAAGAAAGATACCCCAGTAGTAATTCGAAGGCTTGCTATATGCCCGAGGTAACTGTTTTGATGCCGGTCTACAACGCCATGCCATTCTTGCCAATGGCTATAGAAAGCGTATTGGCGCAGAGCTTCCCAGCATTTGAACTCTTAATTGTTGACGATGGCTCAACCGATGGCACTTGTGCGTATCTAGAGTCACTCCGCGATGATCGAATAAGGATTCTGAAGCGCACGCACGAAGGGCTCGGTGCGACGCTAAACGTTGGCCTCGGTCTCTGCAACACGGAGTACATAGCTCGGATGGATGGGGATGACGTGATGCATCCGCGCCGGCTAGAGGTGCAACTGGAATACTTAATTCAAAATCCCCGTGTTTGTATGGTTGGCTCTCAGGTTGAGTTCCTTGTGAAGGTGCCGACAGGGTTGGTTGCCCGAGTTCCGATTGAGCACGACGAGATCGTCGAACGATTGCTGGCAAAAAAGAACGGGATATGTCATCCGGCTCTAATGATGCGCCTGAGCGTTGTTCGGCGCATCGGTGGTTATCGCATAGCGGGTACCGGTGAGGACCTCGATTTCTGTCTTCGAATGTGCGAAGCCGGCCAAGCGGCGAACCTGGCAGGAGTCTACCACTATTACCGTCTTCTCCCGAGTTCCGCATCGTTCGGCCGGGGGCTGCAGATACTTTTAGGGTACGCCTATGCGATCGAATCAGCCAAGTGCCGTCGGAACGGATCTCCCGAACCTAATTTCGAAAGTTTCCGGGCGCGGTGGGGCCAGCGAAACATAATACGAAGATTAGTGGACGTATTGGAGGACTGGGCGATTTGCGAGTATCGACTAAGTATCATCGACCGGGCTGAGGGGAGGCCCATACGAGGATATTGCAGACTATTGAATGCCGCTGCCACTCAACCGCACTGGTGTATTTGGCACTTAAGACGGCTAGCGAAAGATTGGATCAATGGGGCCAATCGATCCACAACCATAGCCCCAGCCAACCCGGAGTGACGGGGTTAGGTCGTCGCCGATTCTTCGGCCTGCTCAACTCAATCCGGATGAATTGCTAAACCAAGATGTGACGACCAACGCACGGGGTTGTGCCCGTCCGCTGAACGTCCAGGAAATGACCAACAACGTTCGCTCTTACCTTCAAGTTGGTCAAAAATTGCTCTTCGCGAACGCCATCTCCGATACGCCGCCAGCCGAAAAGGTGAAGTGCTCCCCAAAATTCGGACCACTCATTAAGGTATAGAATCGCTGTCTCGGAAAGGGTGCAGAAATGAAATCGAGGCAACGGCGGACCTTCAGCGCGGAAATGAAAGCACGCATCGCGCTGGAGGCGATCAAGGAGCAGAAGACCATTCAGGAAATCGCTTCGCATTACGGCGTACATCCCGGCCAGGTGGCGAACTGGAAACGACAAGCGATTCAAGGAGCGCCGGAACTGTTCGTGGATCGGCGCTCGCAGCCGGACACGAGCGAGGAAGCACTAAAGGCGGAGCTGTACCAGCAGATTGGGCAGCTGCAGGTGGAGCTGGACTGGCTTAAAAAAAAGTCCGGTTTATCGCGTTAGAGCAGAGGCAGGGATGGATTGCATCGCACAAAGACCTGAGCATCCGGCAGCAGTGCCGCTTGGCGGTGGTTTCGCGGTCGGGGTGGTATTACGAGGCGGAACCGGAAGCGGCCGAGAATTTGCTCCTGATGCGGTTGATCGACGAGCAATACACACGGACGCCGTTTTACGGAATCCGGAGGATGGGTTGGTGGCTCGGCGAGCAAGGATACGCGGTCAACGCGAAACGGGTACGCCGGCTGATGCGGGAGATGGGGCTGGAGGCGCTCTATCCGAAGCCACGGCTGTCGGATCCCGGGTTAGGACACAAGATCTATCCGTATCGGCTGCGCAGCCTCAAGATCGATCGGCCCGACCACGTTTGGGCCAGCGATATCACCTACATTCGCCTGCGGCAGGGCTTTGTTTATCTGGTGGCGATCATGGATTGGTTCAGCCGCTACGTGCTGGCGTGGGAAGTATCGATATCGTTGGAGAGCGCCTTTTGTGTGGCGGCACTGGACTGGGCATTGACGACGACGCAGCCGGAGATCTTCAATACCGACCAAGGGGCGCAGTTCACCAGCGAGGTGTTTACGAACCGTCTCGAGAAGCAGGACATCACGATCAGCATGGACGGACGTGGACGAGCGATCGACAACATTTTCATCGAACGTTTATGGCGGACGGTGAAATACGAAGAGGTGTATCTGAAGGATTACGGCGGAGTGTTAGAAGCGGTCTCCAATCTCAAAAGCTATTTCACTTTTTACAATCACGAACGCCCGCATCAGTCGTTGGGCTATCAGACGCCGGCGGCGATTTACTTTGGGAAGGTGAAATGCGTTTGAGGAGGGACAAAACAGCGTATGCCGTGGGTCGACCGAGTTGGGGATCGTCGTTCCTGGGCGATCCTGGCGCGGAATTTCTCTGTGGAAAACGAGAGCGAAGCACGAAGAAAGAAAAAAGTAGCAAAAAAGAAAGAAAAGAGGGCCTGTGGAAACTGACGCTGCTGATGGAAATCCGCAAAGAGCGCGGGTTCCCACAGCAGCTTGAAAAGAGCCTCGCAAAAGACGCTCGGCTTTTTCACAGTTCCCACAGGCCCAACAACAAGGATCTATCTATAATGTTTTGCAAACAGCGATCCACCTTAATAAGGCTAAATTTTGGTCCGAAGGATGGGGAGCACCTCAAGGGTCATCAATTTAGCGCTCGGAATACTAACGGAGAAATGTTTTCCCCATTTTTGACTGAGACCGAATATGATCAATGTCTTGTTTTTGATTGAAGATGATTCGTTCGTGCGCGACAACCGGATTCGTCGCGAGGCAGCTACTCTGAGCGAGTTGGGGATGGGGGTAACTGTAATCTGTCCCAAAGACCCGGGTGAGAGCTGGCACGACGTTATCGACGGAATTCAGGTCTACCGCTACGTGAAACCCTCGCTCGGCCCGGGTTTCACGGCTCACGTCGTCGAATACTTGATTAGCCTAATATCACAGACTGTATTAGCCGCATGGGTAGCGTTGCGCCACGGCTTCGACGTCATACACGCGGCGAATCCTCCTGATTTGCTATGGGTTGTCGCATCGCCGTATCGTCTGTTGTTTGGGAAGCGCTTTGTATTCGATCATCACGATCTCGTTCCCGAACTCTACGAGGATCGCTTCGGGGCGTCTGGCAGCGGAGTATTGACCCTTCTGCGGTTTCTGGAGCGGATGAGCTTCAGGTTAGCAGACCACGTCATCTCGACGAACGAAAGTTACCGGGCCGTGGCCATGCACCGGGGCGACAAACGTGCAGATGAGGTCACCGTTGTACGTAATGGGCCAGCGTCCGACGATTTCCCGGATGGCGAACCCGACCCGAAGATCCGCGCTCTCGGTCGGATCATGGTTGGCTACCTCGGGAATATGAATCCGCAGGATGGCGTCGATCAATTTCTCGAGATGGCACACCTGCTCCGCCACGTGCATCACCGCATGGACATCGGGTTTGTGATGATCGGCAAGGGGGACTCGTTCGAGGATCTTGTTCGACTAAGGGACGAGTTTGGCCTCACCGATGCCGTCGCAATGACTGGGCGTGTTCCATGGAGCGTTGTGATTGCTTCGCTGCGCGCGACCGACATCTGTGTGCAGCCTGATCCACCAGGGCTCCTCAACGATCACTCGACGATGAACAAGTTGATGGAGTATATGTCGCTCGGCCGCGCGGTGGTGGCCCACGATCTTGCCGAGACGCGTGTTTCCGGTGGCGATGCAGTGCTATATGTGCAGGGGAGTAGTGCCGAAGACCTGGCAATTGCTGTGATGGCCTTGGCTGACAATCCTGGCCGGATGCGAGAGCTGCAGCGCGCTGGGCTAAAGCGGGTGCGTGACGTTCTTAGCTGGGAGCATCAGTCGCCGCGACTGGTTGACGTTTATGAGAAGTTGTTTCCGGAAAGCGCACCGCTAGGAAGCCGGCGGCATGCGGAGGGTGGCTCTGCGTGGTCCCGAGTTGAATTACGGAACAGCGCCAGTTCTGACGCTCGGCGGAAGAGCGGTTCTGCTGTTTGAGCCCTGAAACGCTACTAAGTTGTCGGACGTTATGTTGAGGATCAGGGGAATCCGAAACGGTAACTGGATAGGGTGATGCGGCACGTCGCAGCGCGAACGCGAGATCCAATCAGGCGGTTCTACTATTCTGGTCATAATGCATAGCGGCGAGCGGCTGCCCTTGCCCCCTTCCATCGCACAACTATTAAGACATCGAATCATACGCGTGATCGCGTCGCAGTGAGCGGCGTTTACCGATCGATTTTTCATCACATCACCAATTTTCATAGGGGCACCCCTCCATGAACATCTGCATAGTCGGTTTAGGGTACGTGGGAACTGTATCGGCCGCGTGCTTGGCGGCCCGGGACCACCACGTTTGGGGCGTTGATATCAACCCCGAAAAGGTTCGAATCATCAACCAGAGTTGTTCGCCTATCGTTGAGGATGGCCTCGCCGACAAAATAGCGAACGCCAGGCGCTCGGGACGTCTTTGTGCCATCGGAAATATTGAGGAGGCACTGCGCGAAACGGAGCTGTGCTTCGTTGCGGTAGCCACCCCCAGTCGTCCCAATGGGGAAGTCGATCCTGCGCATTTACTTCGCGCCTGTGAACAGATTTCCCAGGCCCTCGTAAAGGTAGACAGGCGCCAGATCGTGGTGGTGCGTAGCAGTATCCTCCCATCGGTGCTCCAGCGTTGTGAGAAGATCTTTACCACGATTGCGCCTGGCCGGGTCGCATTATGCGTTAATCCAGAGTTCTTGCGCGAGGGAACGGCCATTCGTGATTTCGAAGAGCCATCCTTTACGCTGCTTGGCGTAGAAGATCCTTCGGTCGAGCTTACGCTGCGCTCCTTGTACAGTGATCTGGCCGCTCCTATCTATGTGCTACCACCGAGAGAAGCTTTGCTGGTGAAGTACGCCAGTAATGCCTATCACGCGCTCAAAGTCGCGTTTGCCAATGAGATCGGCGCCTTTTGTCAACAGCAGGATATAGATGCCCAAGCGGTCATGTCAGTGTTCTGCAAAGAGAAAAAACTGAACATTTCCGCACGCTACCTCATGCCCGGGTTTGCTTTCGGCGGATCGTGTCTGCCGAAAGACGTGCGCGCTCTTCTATATGCAGCCAAGCAGTTCGATCTCGAGCTACCATTGATTCAAGCCTTGGCGGTCAGTAATGAAAAAGTGGTGGAGCGGGCCGTGCGCCAGGTGGTCGCCAAGGGCTTGCGCTCCGTAGGCCTTATCGGGTTGAGCTTCAAGTCCAATACTGATGACTTGCGCGAGAGTCCGTTTGTAGAGATTGCCGAGCGGCTTCTGGGCAAGGGCTATGAACTTAAAATCTACGACCCGAACGTCTCGTTGGCTCGGTTGACCGGCAGCAACAAGAAACACATTGAAGGTGTGATCCCGCACATTGCGCGCCTACTCGTGCAATCGTTAGACGAGTTGGCTGGCTGCGAATTGATAATAGTCGGCCACCGCTATCCGAGCGTGGACGCATTTCTTATCGACATCGGTTCAGAGGTGATCGATCTCGCCGACCCAAATCGAATATCGCCGCTGGGGGCGCAGAGGTTTGCACCCGAACGTCACGCGGAGTGCATGCTTAAATCTCATGGAATGTTCGGTGCAAGCCTTTACATCAGAAATGGCGAAGTTGGCTAATGCGCCGGCCATTCATGTGCCCGTGCTCAACCTTGTCAAGATACCTGGGTTGGTGGGCGCACCCAACGCGACTGGTATCTCTTGATGCTTGTTCTGAGGGTCGGGCCGCCACTATGTTGGTCTGAGAGTGCAGTTTGCCGGCGGTTGTGTAACGCGCGGCGCTGGCGAGTCACTTCGGAACGCGGTCCAGGGGCCCTCGTTGATGGCGCCTGAGTTATTACTCGAAGGCGAAATATCATTGCATTTGGAAGTTGTCACCACAATTGCAATCGCAACTGAACGACTCGACTGATATGTGTGGCATTGTGGGCATTCTTGCTCGTCACGGGAACACGCCAGATTCAGGGGTGCTGTCAACGATGATGGACGCAATGCGCCATCGGGGGCCGGACGACTCCGGGAGCTTTTACGATGGCGAAGTAGCCCTTGGATTCCGTCGTCTGTCGATTATTGATCTATGCGGCGGTCACCAACCGCTTTCGACCTCCTGCGGCCGCTACACGATTGTTTTCAACGGCGAGATCTACAACTACCGGGAACTGCGCGAGGAACTCGTTCGGGACTATGGGGCATTGTTTCTTACCGCATCGGATACTGAGGTTGTGGTTAACGCGCTGAAGCACTGGGGCACGGATTCACTTTCTCGCTTCAACGGAATGTTCGCGTTCGCGGTTTGGGATGCGCAAGAGCGCTCGCTCTTTTTGGCCCGCGATCGCATTGGCAAGAAACCGCTTTTCTACAGTGTCTCCCAGCGCGGGATCGTGTTCGCGTCGGAGGTCAAATCACTGCTCGAGCATCCCGATGTTCCGCGCGCGCTTGACGCGTCCCGGCTTCCCATCTTTCTCGCCTACCGTTATCTTCCCGGGGATGAGACGCTGTTCGCCGGTGTACATTGCTTGCCTGCAGCGACATGGACCCGCGTTTCCGCAGCCGATGTTCGGATCACCCCGAGAGCCTATTGGGACTTCTCTTTTCGCAATACAGCTCCCGATCCAGCGGTTCCCAGAGAGCTCGAGACACTACTCGACGACGCAGTTCATCGGCGGATGATCGCTGACGTTCCTCTCGGATTGTTCCTATCGGGCGGACTCGATTCATCGGTAATCCTCGCGCTGATGGTCCGCCACTCATCGGCGCCTGTGAAGACCTTTTCGGTCGCTTTTGACACGGGATTCAGCGAGGCTAAGTTTGCGCGAGAAGTGGCGACGCTGTTCCACGCAGATCACACCGAGGTGCGGTTTGGTGCAGAGGACCTGCTTGAAAATCTCGGTACCGCACTTTGGGCGCGAGAGTCACCGGTCACTGAACCCAGCGACATTCCGATCATGTTGCTTGCGCGGACAGCGCGCAAAGCTGTCACGGTGGTACTGTCAGGTGAGGGGAGCGACGAGATTTTTGGCGGTTATCTAAAGTACGGAGCAGAGGCCGCGATTGACCGTTGGTCATCGGTAATGCCGCGTGGCGCTTTAGGCGCGGCGGCGCGTCTCATGCCGTACCGAATGAGGGGTCTGCAGCTAGCGTTGGAGTGCGCGTCCGAGCCGGATCCAATGGAGCGGTATGCAGCCTGGTTTGGCGGTTTTCGCGCGTCGGAGCGGCAACGTTTGCTCCGCCCGGATTTGGCTCGGGTGCCGGTACACGCTTTTAGCCGAGCGGTACTGGAACATAAGGTGTTCCCCGGGATAATCGAGCAGATGCTGTACCTCGATCTGAAGCATTGGTTGCCGGCGAATCTACTGCTGCGCGCCGACCGCATGACGATGGCCAATGGCCTCGAGCTTAGGTGCCCTTTCCTTGACTACCGCCTCGTCGAGTTTGCAGCGCTGCGTGTGGCGGGAGCCGATAAGGTCGCCTTCAATGATGGCAAACTTGTGCTGAAGGGTTTGGCGCGCAAGTGGTTGCCCGATTCGATCATCAATCGCCGGAAGTGGGGCTTCAAAGTCCCAATCGCCGAGTGGCTGCGTGGTGACCTCCTGCCGCTCCTACGACAGCGCCTGCTCGCCCCTGGCTCGCCGCTATCGGACTTACTCGACGCTGCAGCCATTGCGAGGTTGATTGATGAACATGCCGCGGGGCGAAAGAATCACGAGAAACAACTATGGATCCTGCTACAACTCGAACTTTGGCACGCGATGTTCGTTGAACGTTCGCTGCGTCCAGATGAGTTACGTGCAGACATCGCTATGGGCGGGGAATGAGTCGCGCACAGTCAGAACTTCGGGCAAAGCCGGAGGTTGTTGTCACTGGAGCGAGCCTACGCAAAACGTGCTTGAAATTGAAGCGCGCGTGACATGGTATGTGCTGAAGTTCGGATTCGAGAGTCTGATTTGTCAACATCTCGTTCGAGTCTCAATAGCTGTCACGAATGCACCGAATTGAAGATCTCCCAAATTCTTTATGCGCATCCTTCTTCTGACACAATCCGACAGGCTCTATCTTCCGACCTCTCTGGCCGTTGTTTGCCGATCACTCGGTCGTGATCTCGTTGCGGTCGCATCCGCACCAGCAATGAGCACGCACGGAACATTCACACGTGGTGTTATCCGTCATTTCAGGTTATTCGGCCCTTCTGGAACGTTGATCCTCGTCCGGCGTGTACTGACCGCCGCGTTCCGTGGACTATTCCCTGTTCGCAGTTCTGGACCTTTCAACTCGCTTCGCGCGGCCTGTAAGGCGTTCAATGTACCGTTTCATGTAGTTCGGAAAGTGAATGGACCGGAGTTCCAGTCCCTGGTAGACCGGTATAACCCTGAGCTTCTCGTATCGCTAAGCTGCCCGCAGATCATTCGCAAAAGCGTTCGGCAGCGTTTCCCGATGGGCTGCATCAACGTGCACGGCGCGCCCCTGCCACGCTATCGCGGTCTAATGCCCGCTTTTTGGTCCCTCCGCTTTGAAGAGCCTGCCACGGCCGTCACCGTACACGTTCTCGATGACAAACTCGACAACGGCGATATCTTGCTGCAACGCCCGGTCATTATTTCTCCTGAGGACACATGGGACTCGCTGGTGCGTAAGACGAAGGCTGCTGCTGCTGAAGCTCTGATCGAAGCCATTGAAGCCATCCGCTCCGGAACCGTACGGCACAGGCCCAATCTGGAATCCGAAGCCACCTATTTTTCGTTTCCCACTGCCGTGGATCGTCAAGCTTTTCTTGCCGCCGGGAGGCGCTTTTTCTAGTGAAATTTTCCAAATCGGAACCCGGGTCTTTGGTGATGACGGTCGACGTGGAGGACTGGTTCCACATTCTCGACAGCCCCGTTGCGCCATCCATGGAGCAGTGGGAAAATCTTCCCTCGCGCGTCGAGATTGGCCTCGAGTGCATCTTGAAGTTGCTCGATGACTGCCAGGTGAGCGCCACCATGTTTTGGCTTGGCTGGATGGCAGAAAGGCATAAGCACCTTGTTCGCCAATGCGCCAGTTCCGGGCACGAGATTGCCAGCCACGGTTATGGCCACGTTCTAGCTTATAAAGTAGGGCCCGCGGCCTTTCTGGACGACATCCTTCGAGCTAAGCAGGTACTCGAGAATATTACTGGCCAAGCTGTGGTCGGTTTTCGTGCGCCTGGGTTCGGCATTACCAGCCAGTCCCGTTGGGCGTTCGATGTAATCCGCGCCGCGGGGTATCGGTATGACTCCAGTGTCTTTCCGGCTGTCCGGGGTCATGGAGGGATGCCGGGTGAATGCAGCACGCCCCACCTGATCAAGACATTGCACGGCGAGCTAACTGAATTTCCTGCTTCTGTCTTTAGCTGTGTGGGTGCATCCCTAAGTCTGTTCGGCGGAGGATACCTCCGCGCGACGCCCATTCCGCTGCTCCAGTGGGCCGCTAAACGAGTGCTGGATCGCGGGCAATTGCTGGTGCTGTATATCCATCCGCGTGAACTCGATCTCTCTCACCCCCGGCTTCCGCTCCCATGGGTCCGTCGTCTCAAGTGCTACACTAATATTGCATCCACAGAGCGAAAACTCCGCCTCCTGCTACCGCTGGGTAAAAGTATCAGGATGCGCGACTTCACTGTCGCGAGTGACCTTTCCGGCGAGACTATGGAAATGGCGATCACTCCGTAAAGATCTCTATTATCGCTGGCGCTCGGCCGAATTTCATGAAAGTCGCTCCAATACCACCGCCGCCGTTACGAAATCTTTAGTTTTTTCCTTTCGCTTCTCGATTTCTGAATTCCGCCTTCATTTCATAGTTGCCATGTATACGCTATTTATACTCGCCGTCTCGTCCTTCTGTGTGGCGTTTGTCCTTACGCCGGTGTGCCGGAATCTCGCGATCAGCTGGGGCGTTGTGGATCAACCTGATCGCATCCGCAAATTTCACACGAAAGGTATCCCCCGCATCGGCGGTATCTCCATCTTCATCGCTTACTTGGTTGCTTTCACCATCGTCCTTCTTTCACCCCTTCAATTCGCTGATATGATTCGCGGACACCTCGGTGTAGTCCGCAACCTTTTCCCCGCCACCGCGATTGTTTTCTTCACGGGCCTCCTGGATGACCTGATAGGGCTCAAGGCCTGGCAAAAATTCGCAGGTCAGTTCGTCGCTTCCGTCGTCGCCGTCTGGGCTGGCGTCCAGATTAGTCACATCGCGTGGCATCAAATTCCGTCCTGGTGTGCTATCCCTGTCACCATAATTTGGCTGGTGGGCTGCACAAATGCCTTCAATCTGATCGATGGACTGGATGGCCTAGCAGCAGGCATAGGTCTCTTCGCAACCTTGACCACGTTGATAGCCGCTCTCCTCGGACACAACATTGGACTGGCCATTGCCACTGTTCCGCTCGCTGGAGCTCTCCTGGGCATTCTGCGCTTCAACTTCAATCCTGCCTCTATTTTCCTTGGCGATTCCGGCAGCCTCTTGATCGGCTTCCTCCTGGGCTGCTACAGCGTCCTCTGGAGCCAGAAATCCGCCACTATCTTGGGCATGACTGCGCCCCTTATTGCACTTTCGATTCCACTTTTGGATACTGGTATCGCCATCCTCCGCCGTTTCCTCCGACACCAGGCCGTCTTCACCGCCGATCACGGCCACATCCACCACAAGCTTCTGGCTCGCGGTCTTACGCCTCGCCGGGTCGTCATCCTTTTATATATAATCTGCGGGCTTTGTGCGGCTGTCTCGCTTATGCAGAGCTTTGCGCATGAGCGTTTTGGGGGAGCGATCATCGTCCTCTTCTGCGCTGCAGCTTGGATTGGAATTCACAGCCTCGGATATGCGGAGTTCGAAATGGCCCGCCGAATTGTTCTCGCTGGGAACTTCCGCCGCCTCCTGAACGCCGAACTCCGGCTCAGCGCGTTCCGTGAAGACTTGGCTGCTGCCGTTACCCCAGATCAGTGCTGGGAAGTCCTCCAACATACTTACAGCGAGTTCGGCTTCTATGAAATTAGATTCAAACTTGGAGGCCGTCTCTACACTCACACTACGAACGGTCATCACGTTCCAAACACGTGGACCGTACGAATCCGATTGTCCGAAAATGATTACCTGAATCTCTCTCGCGAGTTCGATACCGAGGCCCCACCGATTGTGGCCCGCTTTACCGACGCTATTGGCAAAATCCTCTACCCGAAAACCTCTGAGATGCTACGGACCGACCCAATTCACCCGGACATCGCAATCGCCGTCGGGCAGCTACAACCGAGCAGCGAAGTAAAGAAGCCTTTACAGCCAATTACTGCGATGACTCAGAATCACTAGTTACTGCCGGCCTCGGAGTTCTCTTTGTTTTTCAGAATGGATGATATCGCACAGATCATCTGTTGCCCCCGTTGCCGTTCACAACTGGGCCGTAAAAAGAGTCATGGGCGTCAACTGTTTTGCTGCAATTCAGAATGCAAATACTCTCGAGAAGGTTTCTTTGACGTGTTCGACCAACCGGTGCTTATTGATTTTGATAATAGTATCGTTTCGCGGGACGCGTTCCGGTACCGCAGGGGTCAGTCATATCTATCTCGGGATGATAACCGCAGCAGGGTGAGGACACGAGTCCTGGAATTGCTCTTCGGGACCAATGATGTCGCTCGCGCATGCTGCGCCAAATTCCTTAGGCAGCTCAAGGAGGACAACAAACGTCCTCGCATTCTTGTTGTCGGTGGGGGGGCGCGGGGTAGCGGCGCTGACGAGCTCTACGACGACAATTCAATTGATCTGGTGGGGACGGATATTTATGCATCATCTAATACGAGGGTTGTAGCTGACGGACACCAACTTCCTTTTATCGATGCGAGCTTTAACGGTGTGTGGATTCAAGCTGTCCTGGAACACGTACTCGACCCCCCCATCGTCGTCGCGGAGATTTATCGCGTTCTAAGGCCTGGAGGTCTAGTCTATGCCGATACGCCTTTTATGCAACAAGTGCATGAAAATGCCTATGATTTCACGCGGTACACGGTAAGCGGTCACCGCTGGCTGTTTAGAAACTTCGCTATGTTGGATGCGGGAGCCACTTCAGGAGGTGCAGGAACTGCATTCAGATGGTCAGTACAATATCTTGTAAGATCCATAACCGGCAGCCACAAACTCGGCAAAGCTGTCTCCTTGCTGTTTTTCTGGACACGGTTTCTAGACCGCGCCGGTAAACGTAGACCAAATGCGGATGCGGCTAGCGGAGTGTATTTCCTCGGGAGTAAGGACATAGCTCAAATTCGCCCGCGCGATATGATCTCGTTCTATGAGCAACAAGTCTGAAGGTCCCACTGAAACAGTGGCTGGAAGAGACTCTGGGCAAGCTCGCTAGAGAATCGGACACGGCCTCGGCAGTTCGTTACGCACTTGGGCGTTGGGACGCGTTGATGCGCTACCGCGACGATGGTCGACTTGAGATTGACAACAACGCGGCGGAACGCGCGTTGCGCGCTGTGGCTCTGGGCAGAAACTACCTGTTCGCTGGATCGGATAGAGACAGGGAAAGTGCCTCTGCGATCTACAGCTTGCTCGGGACAGCCAAACTAAACGGACTAAATTCAGAAAGCTATCTGCGTAACGTCCTGTCCCGCATCGCCGACCATCCGATCAACCGTATCGAAGAACTCTTGCCGTGGAACTTCCCAGCAGAACCCGCCGAAGACCAAGTGGTCACTGCTTAGCAAATCTTCGCCATCGTTAACACGGCTCTCGGCGTACACTTACCCTGGATCTGCCGATTCAAACGGAATGATACCGCCGCAGTTCAGGGCTTGATTCGGCGTAAGCCAAGGGGAGCCAGAACTCGTGCCGCCGTTCGAGTCGCTGCCCGTGGGCGGCATGCACTAATTCGCGGGCGATGTGTAAATATGAACCCACTGTACTTTCATGTTTAAGGGACTGACTTGCCCCGGACAAGGAGTCTTCGCGTAGTTTTTCCAGTTGCAGCCCGCTTGCTGGCTAAGTATGAGGAAATAGGTCTCCGACCCGCCAAACACCGTGCTGTAGGGAGTTGAAGTCGTGTTCACGGTTTCCATCAGAACATTGTTGAAGTACCAGGAGATCGACGTGGGTGTCCACAACACTCCGTAAGTGTTGTAATTGGCGAAGTTTGTGCCTTGCGGTACGGACCAACCATCAGTGCTGTTGTTATTTGCAGTGTCCACCTGATCTACCCAAACATGTACAGTGCCATAAAACGTGGTGGGCGTTTGGCTCTGCCACTCAAACATATCCAACTCGCCGTAGGCTATTCCGTTCGAGCTTGTATCCGCCTGTATTTCTGAAACAGGGACCATCCAGATCGCGGGGGAACTGCCGGTGGTCGGACCGAACGCCATGCTGACTTCGAAGTAGCCATAAGTCCAGCTATGATAGTCAGCGCCATTCGGTGAAGCAGTGCTGATGTTGGTATTGTTGGCTTGCCTGCTTGCCCATTCCAAATCGACGTACGTCCCGGAAGGATCGGTGATCGTCCCTGCGGGAGATTCCCACCAAAGTCCGGGATTGTACCAATTGCACCCCGATGCGTTGGTTGTACACAAACTAAGCGTCGAAAATGTGTCCTCCCACGCGAGACTGTAGCCAGCCGCCTGGGGCGGCACAATTGTTACCTTGGCTGATGCGGATGGGGTTGGATCCGACACGCTGGTTGCTGTAATCGTGACAGTGGCAGAGGTTGGTTCCGCCTTAGGCGCAGTGTAGAGCCCGCTCGAAGAGATAGTTCCGCAAGCTGTTCCGCTGCAGCCAGTCCCTGACACCGTCCAGGCCACCGCAGTGTTTGACGTTCCTGTGACAGAAGCAACGAATTGTTGCGTCGAACCAGTGGTGACCGACACATTGGTCGGGGTGACGTTGACGACGACATTCGTCGGATCGATTGTTACGCCTGCCGCAGCTGATTTGGTCGGATCGGCAACACTGTTAGCAACGACACTGACGGTCGCAGGGGAAGGAGCCACAATTGGCGCTGAATAGACGACGGATGACGCGCTGGTCGACAGGGTGCCGCACGCGGAACCGCTGCAGCCCGGTCCCGTCAGACTCCAACTTACTGCAGTGTTCGAGGTCCCCGCTACGCTCGCTCTGAAAAGTTGCGTTCCAGTGACGGGCACAGCAGCACTCGTTGGGCTGATGCTTACAAAGACCGAAACCACCGCCAGAATCGTTACAGTTGCTGAAGCCGATTTCGTGGGGTCTGCCACGCTGGTCGCTTTCACAGTAATGGTCGCTGGCGAGGGGGCGGTCGCTGGTGGAGCATATAGTCCGCTGGCTGACACTGTACCACACGCCGCACCAACACAGCCCGCGCCGCTTACACTCCAGGCCACTGCCATATTAGAAGTCCCTGTTACAGTTCCCAAAAATTGTTGAGTGTTCCCTATCGTCACTGTCGTAACGTTCGGCGTCACGGTGATCACCACAGGCGCGGCAGCATTGACCGTAAGAGTGGCAGTTTTGCTGGTCACGCTGCCGATCGAGTTTCTGACTGTTACAGTGAATTGACTTCCGCTGTCGGAGGCTGATGTGGCTGGGGTGGTATACGCTGCCAAAGTTGCGCCACTGATGGGTGTTCCGTTCTTCAGCCATTGATAGTTGAGCGGAGCGGTGCCAGAGGCGGTGACCGAGAATGTCGCTGTTTGACCAGCACTGAGCGTCTGGCTCGCTGGCTGGGTCAGGATCGATGGTGTCACCTGACCCGAATCAGTTGAACTCGCGGGACCTTTCGCGATTGTCACCCCTGCGCATCCTGCTTGGGAGAGAGTTGCCAACAATACGATCGGGAATAGGAAGAAAACATATGGGCAATAATGAGTCGGAGCCTTATCCACTCGGAGTTTCCTTAGATTTAAGTCCAGGTAACCCATTCGCCAATACTTTAAGCCCCGGCCGCGAATAAGCACCACTGGCCTTTGGCGTAGTTGAAGGACAGGTATCCCAATCTGTCCCGCGGAACCACGGACGCCTGTCCCACAGCCTTGGCCTATGCCGATGGAACTGCTCTCGATTGGCTGCTGGGGCAAAATCCCTGCAGATCATCTCCAGGCAATAACCCCTCGACTTATCCGTCCCCAGCATCTCCAGGAAATTGTCGAACGATTTCATCTTCTCCAATCGCCAATACTGTCCCGCCCGGACTTCGCAGAGATAGCGGCCCAAATCCACGAATCGCAGATCCCGTTCGTGAAGGCGTCCTTTGTCCCAGGCGAGGATCTCGTCGATCTTGCCAAGGACAAATACCGCTCGTTTGAGATTGAGTTCCGGAGGCATCGATGCCCCTCGGTTAATCCACAAGCTCGTCAAGCCAGGCAAGGTCAGTCCCTCCCGAAGTGCGGACCAGATTCCCATCAATTAAGCTTTGATTACCAAGGCACAGGCCCAGATGGGGACAGCTCACGCATCCGTTTTGTGGGAAACGAATACCGCTGTGAGAAGGGAATTGGGCGGCCTCGATCTGGCCAATCGTGGCATGGAGAAGCCGGCCAAATTCCACGCGTTGTTCCTCAGAGATAGAAGTTCTTAGATATTGAATCTCGGGGTGATGTTTGCGTACAAAGACGACGAGCGCCACTTCAGAAATACCGGTGATCCAGGAATAGGAAATCAGTTGTGGGTCGAGCGAAAGTAGTCCGGGCGGTTCCTCAGGATAACGAATGGTGGTAGTTTTCCAGTCCATAAGGCAACGGAGGCCATCGAGTTCACCGATGGCGTCAATGTAAGCAACAAACTGGTTGGCGTTGGGCAGGTCCCGGACCACCTTGAGTTGAAGATTCTCTTGCGGCTGGGGAATGCGAATCCGATTGTCCTGGGCGAAGCGTTCGAGGAGGTGCACACCCTGATGGACCAGCCGATCCCAGGTCTCGCCCTTTTTGAACTCGAACGGAGTATCGCGGAAGGCGCCCCACTCCCGATAGAGCGCCGCAGTGCAATCGTCACCGCAAAAATAAGACTCAAGCGCCTTTTCAAAGCAGCGGCCGAAGATCATGGCTGCCCGGGTTTCTTTCTCGCGCCAGCCATCCAGATAACGATGGCGGTAACTGCGGGGACAGCGAAGGTAATGGGCGATCTGGGTATAGCTATAGTTCATCTTGGCTACTCTCCCTCTCGCCCAAGTTGCTCACCGTGCAAGAAAGGGCCTCCCACTCGGATGCCGGGGCAAACGCGTCGAGGTTCTGGTAAGAATGTCCATTGAGGCTGGTAAAACTGGTTCGTATGACACCCCGAAGATTCAGGAGCGCCTTTTCATCCACCTGGTCCCGGGTGAGCAGTTCGGTGTCGTAGCCAAAGTCGTGGAGAAACCAACGGAGTTTCCAAAGGGCACGTTCGGTGCAGTAGAGGCGCCCGGAAAAGGAAAGGGCTTCATGGGAGGTGGGCTCGAGGATGCCGAAGCGCAGCGCGAGGAAGGGCTTCTGCGGATGCCAGCGATAGGACGCCCGTTCGACCCGAACAAGGAAGAGCCCGTCGAGATTACTCACTAGGTCCTGTTGGCCTGGATGGAGACCGGGAATGTGTCTTCTCATGACCTTGCCTCCACGGGTTGGGAATAGGAATTGAGTTTGCAGACCAGGGCATCTCGGTTCTCTTTGGCAGCGGCGGAGAGATGAGAGATAAATGACTCAACCAATTCACGAGTGGCGCCGCTGAGAGTTTGCGTGCCGCAGAAGTCCGCCGCATAGAGCTTCACGAGATTCGCGTCGAGACTGTATTGGCGAATCAGAAGGCAGAGCTGATCGCGGAGCCGAGGTTGGCTGTTGCCCGAACCATTAGAGGAGGAATGTCCGTTCGACGGCGAGGAAACAGCAGACGGTCTCGGCGCGTTCGAGAACGCACCCAACTCTTCGACCGAACGGAGGCCGATTCCGCAGGCCTTGCGGAGGGCGCGATTGACGGCGCGGGTCTCGGCGATGCGCAGCTCGGCGCCCCGGACCATGGAAGAAACGTTGGAGGGGTCGGCGTCGCCATAACCGACAAAGCCCTTCGAGAGACCACTCTTGTAGACGACAGCTTTAAAGACCCACCGTCCTGCCGCGAGATCGGAGAGCTTGTCCTGGACCATAGTATTGATTCCGCGGCAGCCTCTCCTGGAAGCAAGCTGCAGGAGACCGGAGTGGGTCACATACCATCGACCATCCAGGAGTTGAAGATCGCCAGCGGCTACCGATAGAGAATACCGAGCAGTAAGTTCTCGAAGCGACCGCAGCGCGATGCGGGAAGGTTCACCCCACAATTGGCGCGCGAGCCTTGCATTAGAGCGAAAACTAGCAACATTCCTCTTCATGAATCCTCCTTGCCCATGTTTCCTCCATTCAGCGATGTTTGTATTCCTTGCACGAACGCTCCGCAAAAGGTAAAAAGAAATACGCACGAGTCCGCCAACAGGGGCTCGCTATTAGCATATTCTCTATAGCATATGCCAATAGGAATATTCTATTAAGCATATTGCTGTATGTCAAGGATTTTTGTGGCAAAACCCGTGACTGTAAAAGTGGATTTGGGGGGAATCGGATGCCGCATTCGATCTCTTCGAAGTGAAATGCTTCAGGAGGACCTTGCCAAGTACCTTGGCATTAGTCAGGGCCAACTTTCCAAGATAGAACGTGGAAAGTTGGGGCCAACTGTGGAGATATTGATTCGACTCGTGAAGAAATTCGGGAAGAGTGCAGATTGGATATTGATGGGCCAAGACTGAGTTATCTGGCCATAATTTCCTTCCATTTACTGCCTCATGTATATCGGAACCGCGCTTTGAGGATGTCTACGCACTGAATCGGCGTCAGCCAGAGTTATCTGTCTGCCGTCGAGCGCGGACGCGGCGAAGTGGGACCGGAAGAATTTTGCACGTCCCTGGAATGGTTACTCACGGGCGAGGAATAGGTCCGTTTAATGTCTGAACTGAATTCCACCTTCGAATACCCATCGTTGACCAGGGCTATCTGGAAGAATTTTCCACGATGCCTAGACGTCAATTCGTGCCAAGGCATTATTCGTGAGTAAGTTATCAAGGGTCCGAGAATTTCACCAACGGACAAAGTTGGCACTTCTCTGCCGAAAGAGACCCCTGATTTGAAGTGAAGATCAACCCCATCATTAATGTTGCGATGGCACCCAGTTTTGCCGACATCATCCCAGGATGCAAAAGCCAACGAACTCGGGCGGGAGGTCCCGCGCGATCAGTCGAGAATTTGGTAAGTCAGTGGAATCGTTGTTCACGGGCGAGGAATAGGCCCGTTTGAGAATTGCAATTCCGCCAACGGATACGATGTGAGAGGGCTCTTCCATTTTTCTTCCATTTTTATCTTGACGCCGCTTCCTTTAAGAATTACGCTCACGGTAGAAATTAATGTTGTGTTCTGATGTAAAGTAGCGACTCGACTAATAAAGCTTTACGGGGAGACTGAACCCACCAGTCTCCCCGTTTTTTTTGGGGGGGGTAAATCGAAAATGGAACGCGAACCCAGACCTTCGGACGAATTGCAGGGAGAAGAGTCTTCAAGCAAGGCAAAAGTTGACGCAACAGGCCTCCCTGAATCCTCTCGGCCCAAGCACCAGCCAAATCTTGGGGCGCGAAAAGACAAACAAAATCTCCACGCTATGCGACACGCGATCCTGAGCATATTTCTACTGCAGGCACTAGCTCGGCTCGGAGAAAATACGCGATGCTTACGTCGAGTGGAACACGCGCTGAGGGCCGAGCTGAAACCATCTGGCATTCTGGGAAATATATGGTTTGATCGAGGGTGGTCTTCTTACCTACGCTGCCTCCTAGCCGCGAGATTGGAGGGCGCCATCCTGTGCCCCAATAAAGGAGCAGAAGACCAGCCGACGGAGACGCCCAATCTTGTTGAGGGCGAAGTGCCCTTCCTGGTTTGGAAGACCCACGAGAATGCAAACGGGAACTTCCCTCCTGACTTGCTCCAACAGCTCTCACTCGTTCAAAGATACGACGCGCACTATTCTCGAGAGATGCTTCGCTATTTTGGTTTTCTCTTATCACTAAGAGATCGCGGTGAAAGTGGGCTGGAAGAATGCGTTGAAATACTCGGACCAAAGTAAGATTACTAGGAGGTTAAGTAAATGATCTTATAACTTTGTGTAAACATTGTTGAATTTGTTCGCCACCCCGACTTGTTGAATGACACATGCCATTCCGATGGGCAGATGGTGCTTTTCGAAAGTACTTACGGACTTCCTCTGCGCCTAGATGAATTGCAAATCTATCAACGCGGGACGGGACGGCCGGTCTACGATGCGACGGAGCAACGCGAAATCACAATTATCGCGGGACGACGCAGCGGGAAAACAGGAAAGATCGCTGCCCCGATCTGTTGCTTTGAAGCGTTTCGTGACCACGGCCTGCCACCAGGCGAAGAAGCACATGTCATGCTCCTGGCGCCTACATTAAAGCAAGCGAGAATTGCATTCCGTTACATTCGCGATTATCTGCGAAACTCGCCGGTTCTCACCAAACGCATCGTCCGGATTACCAAGGAGGAGATCGTTCTGGACAATGGAGTTGTGATTGGATGCTATCCTTGCACCTACGATGGTGTTCGCGGAAGAACCATCATCGCGGTGATCTGCGATGAGCTGGCCTTCTGGTCTAACGAAGAAGATTCCGCCAATCCAGCAGAGGAAGTGATCGCTGCTCTGCGACCGGGGATGGCTACAGTTCGCAATCCAAAGCTCATCAAGATCAGCACACCCTTCGGGAAGACTGGACTCTTATGGCGAGAATTCCAACAGCGCTCCGAACTGGATTTTCCGGTTTGGCGGTTAAGCACCCAGGAGATGAACCCAACAATTAAAACCTCATTTCTCGTGCGGGAGAGAAAACGCAACGAAGAGGAATTCTGCCGAGAATATCTTGCAGAATTCACAGATTCCATCAATGGTTGGATCACTCCGGAAATATTAGACCCATGCATCATCCGAGGTCGTCAGCAACTTCCTTCTATGCCCAAGGTGCGATACGTGGCTGCTTTGGATCCTGCCAGTCGTCACGACGATTTTGCATTGGCTATCCTGCATGAGTCGGCAGAGGGCAAGATAGCGGCAGATAAGATCGCACGCTGGACCGGAACCAAATCGGCACCTCTCGTGTTCGAATTTGTGCTCGGAGAGGTTAGAGATATTCTCTCCTTGTACGGCCTGAATTCTGCTATAGGTGATCAATTTTACTTCGACGTGCTCAATCAATATTTCTTAAAACTCGGCATTTATTACGAGTCCCGTGCGTTTAGCGCAAATACGCGTGCGACAATTTTTGCAAATATGAAGCAGCTCCTATTGTCGCAAAAGATTGAACTAGTGGATGATCCAGAATTGATTCGGCAGTTTCGAAGGCTGAGGGAGCAAAAGACCGCACGCGGCCAAATCGACGTTCGCCCGATTGGCGAAGCGCGTGACGATTTAGCGGTTGCCGTAGCACTGGCCGCCAGAGAACTGACTATACAGGAGCCTGCATCGCCTTTCGAACTGGGGATTGTGGAAAGGTTTAGCGTGAGATTGCCTCAATTGATCCCTGACATCTGTCAATTCCAAGCTCCTTGTAGGAATTGTCCACGATGTATCGACGTCGGGGAGTGCTTAGGCCTTGATCTGGCATGAGTTAACAGTGATCTGAGAAAATCTCTGGCGGTCAAAGTTGACATCTATTGCTTCAAGGATGCTCTTAGTTTTGGTAGCCAATGTAAACCTCTCGACAT
This sequence comes from Candidatus Acidiferrales bacterium, assembly GCA_963709675.1. Classification (GTDB taxonomy): domain Bacteria; phylum Acidobacteriota; class Terriglobia; order Acidiferrales; family UBA7541; genus Acidiferrum. The sequence continues at coordinate 238,046 of CAVPWW010000003.1, read as the reverse complement.
GATTTGGGTTCCGGAAACAGCGCCATGCTGCTCGCCGAACAGACATGGGGCGGGACCCCACGAGATTTGACCGATTACACGTCAGTAGATTGGAACCGACCACGGAGGAAGCCAACTTTCTGAAGCAGAAAAGCTAGGAACAGATGCGGGCGCCTTCGCCTGCAGCAGAGAGGAGCTCTGGCGGGAGTCCTCTCAGCCCGTGTACTCATTCTCCAAGCTCTAGAAGCCCGCTGGCCACTGCTGCGCGCTGTGGTAGACGGCGAGGATCACGATGCGGGCGTTTTCGATGGCATACGCGGCGATGAAAGGAGTATTCGAAATGACGAGCTCTCGGGTACCGGGAACCCGGCCAGCTCTGCCCGACATGGGGAAGGCCCCAAGCTGTTGAACGCAGGTGACGATCTGCATCGTAATCCGAGTCGCAACTTCTTCGCTGTTAGAGAGGGCGATGTAGTCGTGAGCCTGATCCAATCGCCGGGTCGCCTGCTCGGTCCACTCGATCATGGACGTGCGCGTCCCGTCCTCTTGAGCCGCTTTACGACCTGCTCATGGCTTACGACATGGCCTTTCCGCATCTCTTCCAGCCCCCTGCGCACCAACGCGTCCTGGTAGGCGTGCAGTTCGATGTAGTTAGTGATCGCCTCATTGATGAGATAGCTGCGCGGACGGTCTTGCGCAGCGGCCAGAGAATCCAAAGCGTCGATCTTTTCTGCGACGGCACGGAAACTGATCGTTTTCTCGTTCTTGCTCATAATGCCAGAACGATAACACATATTATTATGTATTACAAATACATGCTCAGCGTGTAGAGAGGGCAATGAGACAAAATTGCGTTGCACGCCGAGCCAGCTCGAATGGCTCCGGCGGATATAGGGAGAGTGTGGAAAAAGGATCTCTATTTATGATGTCGCGACGGTGCGTCGCCCTGCCGTAGCCCCGCGAACTGAAGAAGCGCGAAATTACAAGAAGAACTCAGGTAAGTCACTAAGATTCATTGAGTTAACGCCATTAAGCTTGTCGGTAAATGGGTCTTTTGCCCACTCCGGAACGCAAACCAATTGCCTTTACCAATGACTTTGCCTTGCACATGCCCTGCCTTTAGCCCGATACCCACTCGCTCCCGGAGGGGATAGGGGGAAGGACGCCTTTATTAATGTTGCGATGGCACACAGCTCTGCCGACATCCCTCCAAGGCACAAAAGCAAACGAAGCGCCATCCTCACTTAGAGAGAAAAGTATCGGGCGGAAAAAAAGATATTGAAAGGAAGGAGGGTCCATTTCCGCTCAGGTTGAGCTCACTGAGCTCAGCTTGACAGGAGAGAACGGCCGGCATAGCCTCATGCTCAAAGACACGGTCGAACTTGGAATTTCCGGCTGAATCTGACTCCACAAATTGAGGTTGCCCTTCTCGTCAGTTTATCGTGAACAGTGGAAGGATTGATGAAACGAGTGATCTGGATGTTCGCCGGCCTTCTTTGGTGTGTATGCGGCGCAGCAGGGCAGTCATCCCAACCTCACGTTGGTGCGGCGAAACCATCCACCGGCGCTCAGAAAGCGCCGCCAAAATTCAAAGCCATTTGGGAACCGGTAAATTACAAAGAGGACTTGACCCTATTCGATGTGCGTTTCATCAGCAAAGAGGAAGGCTGGGTCACGGGCGCCGCTGGCACCATCCTTCACACCAAGGATGGAGGCACGAACTGGACAGCGGAGCTCGGCGGCGATCCTCATGCTCAAGGGGGCGACCTCAAATATGCATTTATTAAGGACTCAAGCCACGGCTGGGCTCAGGCATGGAACACTCTTTTTCGTACCACGGACGGTGAGACCTGGCAGCAGGTGACTGGGGACATTCGGGGAAACGTGGTTTTCGTTTCCGATATGAAAGGATTTCGCACCTACGGAGGGAAAATCCTGGCCACCCAGGATGGCGGCATCAATTGGAAGGAGGTTTTTTCCTGCCGCGCGAAGATGGAAGTGCAAGGACTAGCGCATGAGAACGACTGTAACCTTTTGGTTCTTAATTTTCCGACGGCGACAGTGGGCTACGCCATGGGTGATGCGCGAATCACGGCCAAGACGGAGGACGGCGGAGAAACTTGGAAGGTCCTCGTGGGGCCTGAGGAGCAGGGTGATCAACGTGTCTACAATGCATTTTTCCTCGATGCTAACACCGGTTATCAAGTCCGCACGAATGTGTTGTACCGAACGACCGACGGAGGGCAGAGTTGGCAGGGCGTGATTGCCAAACTTTCAGACCGTTATCCAGCCGTACAGTTTGCGGACGGAGAGGTGGGGTGGTCCTGCCTTGGCTCGACATGGGCCTACACCGTTGATGGAGGAAAACACTGGACGTCGCGCGTCATTCATTTCCCCGCAGGCGTAAACTCTTTCAGCCTGCCAGCGCGGGACCGCGGTTATGTGGTGGGCGAGCACGGGATGATTTATCGTTATCGCGTGGTGCCCATCGATTACAGTTCCAAGGGAATGATTGATGCACCCATGATGCCTTAGGCATCTGCCACCCAGAGTGTTCGCCGCGCAAGCATTTGTCTATGGCACGGCAGATGTCCCGATAGGGGGAGGACCCTGGTTATTATTGTTGCGATGGCCCACGGTCTTGCCGACATCCCCCGAAGGCACAAAAGCCAACAGGAAGTCCTGCTCCCGATCAGTCGAGAATTCGGCAAGTCGCTGGAATGGTTACTCACCGGCGAAGAATAATCCGCTAGGCATCGGGATCAAAGTGGCGCGCAGTTGCCGAGGCCAACGAACAAGCGCAGAAGTCTATTCTCAAGAAGTAATGACCTGATGAGTTAATTTAGTCCTGGCAGGTCTATGCCTTTATACTTCGCGCAAAAATGAGTACATTACGCGCTAGCAATATCTGGTGCGAGAACGGCATGTCATCAATTTTTGGCTTTTAGGAATTCGTCGTTCACGTGCAAACGGTCGGCGAGGATTGACCTTTCCCAGAGACATAACTTACGCACAGGCTGCCCCTCGGTCCAATCATCGATGCGCGTTATCGGCGTTCCAAGGCTAAACGGCGGCAATTCCAAGTTTATGGGTCGGAAGTAGCCGGTTGGAATATCCGTGTTGCGCGTTGACTCCACGTACGATGTGGTAAGAAAATAGCGAATATCGCTGCGTAAAAAGTTTGCAAGTGTTCTGAAAACCTGCTCGTCTGAGAAGTGAAACAAGGCGTCGCGGCAAAGCCACATATCGGCCTCGGGGATCGCCTCCGTGATGATATCGAGCTCGATAAACTCCGTTGTCGCGTTACCGAAAGCCTCCTGATTGTTTCGAACTATGGCCGAAACAATGTCGCCTCCGATGTAGGCAAAGTTGTTGACGCGAGGAACTAAGCGGAACCAGTTGTAATCGCCACAGGGAGCGTCCAAAAGACGGAGGACATTGAATTGCCGAATTAAGTGTGGAATCTCTCTCCGAATATTCTCGGTGTGCTGCAGAGTCGAGCCAGGGCCGGACGCGCTCTCGCGGCGACCCCAGCGATTCTGTTCGTAAATGTACGTGAAAATGTCTTTAGGGTGTTTACGTCCACCGACCCCAACGCCGTTCCGTAAACGATAGGAGGACACGAGCTTAGACAGTATTGATCCACCGGGTAGGTACCTTTGCACGTTGCTCAGAACTGCTCTCAATTTGTCATTGATCATCTGTCTTGCTCCGTACGCTTGGGCCATGGCATCCACCTACATGGGTCATCTTTGCTAAAGGACCGCCGTTAGACATCTTCTCGCACGGTTTCTAATTCGACTCATAAGGCTCTTGTCGCGCCAACTTCCCCAACACAAATGAGCGCCGAGAGCTGTGTCCCTCCGAGCCGTTGTGAGGCCCATGAATCGGCGATTCGGGTAGACGTTCGCGGGGGGCAGCAGCGTAACCAAGCTTTCGTACTCCTTGTGACCTTTTAGGAATAATGACAACGCATGAGGACCACTCAGGAAAACCACTCTGCTTTCCCCTTGGCGGTAACGATGGAAGATACTTTCAATGAAGTCGGTCCACAGGGAGAAACCCGGTTCTGAACCCAGAAACGCATTTCCCACTTTATAGCCCCCGCCCACGGCTTTGTTATCTTCCTCCTCGATTCCCAAAATGCATTTATGATTTAACAATTTTCTGTCCAGAGGCCTGTAAAACAAATAATCCGTGTCGCAATATATGCCACCATTTAGGTACATATACAGGCACCTTGACACATCGACGCGAATGACGGCGCGATCAAATGACAAATATTCATCTATGAATTTGGGAAACACCTTCTCGAAAAGAGACAGATTCTCTTCATCGGTCCACAAAATATGCCGAAAGTCTGGCATCATCTTCTTTATGCGCCCGACCAAATGCATCTCCTCCCAGCTTCTCGTCGTGGTCGATTGGTGGATGATCATTGGGATCATTAGTTAATTCTCCATGGGCTCAGCGACGCGTTTCGGCCTATCGTCGCAGTTCTCATAAACTAAACACCATCCGAGGCATTGGCTTCTACTCTGGCAACGGTTCGGCCTTTAAGGTACTGCCCAACGATGTGTTTGCCGACGACCCAGGGCTCAAGAAGATAGCGTTTCCATAATCTCCGTGGTTCTGAATATAATCGGTAAAGCCATTCAACATAGAACTTGGCAAGCCAACGCGGTGTCTCAGGAATTTCGCCAGCGATATAGTCGATGTATGCTCCGCACGCAAAAGTTATAGCGGCGCCAATCTTCTCTCGATTTTCGAGAATCCAGAATTCCTGCAGGGGCATACCCATTCCGACCATGAGAATGTGTGGCGCATAGGAGTTGATATCTGTCAACACGTCTCGGTTCTCGAGACCTGATTTGTCCGGAGCAAAATAACCATGCCGCGTGCGAATCTGAAGGCCTGGATATTGTTTCCGCAATCTCGCAGCGCCCCGTTCGGCCACGCCTGGCTTAGAACCTAAATAGTAGATTCTCCATCCGTTCCGTACAGCTTCGGGAATCAGCAGAGGCATAAAATCCAGAGAGGTCGCTCTGTTCTCACGGGCGAGTGGCAGGGAGAATATGCGTCCTAGCAATACGAGGGACAACCCATCAATGAGGATGTGGTCTGCGATGGAGTAGAAATCCAGCATTCGAGGATCGCGATGGCACAGATATAAGCTGTGAAAATTGTGGTGCCCCAGAATGTAGTGTTTGTGGGCATTTATGGCGTGTGAAGCGAGACGAACCACGTCTCGATCGTTAAAGGTGTCTATACGAAAACCTAAAATGGAAATGGATCGCGACGTCGGCCGGTGGTGCTCCTGATTGGTACTCATTTTTTAGATCCTCGTTACAAGCCTCGAAATAAATACAAACCAACGAGATTTGCCGCGTGACTGCGCACAATTTCCAAGCTGCGAAGGATCACTCGGGCAGACCCGTACCCTCCACGCCTATTGCGCCGCAAGCACTGCCTCGCAGAATGTTCAAATGTTCAGGATGAGAATCGCGTACTGCGGGCTAGGACCGAGCCATAGATGTCCAGATACCCTTCCACCGCACCCCGCCAAGTGCAACGAGTTGACATTTCCCGTGCCTGCCGCCCCATCGTCGCAAGGGCGTCCGGTTCCAGTTCCAGAGCCAAACGCAAGCCATCGGTCAACGAATCGGTGTCGCCCTCGACGAGGAATCCAGTCCTGCCATGACAGATCACTTGTGGGTGGATGCCGACTTTGGTGACAACCGGAACAGTGCCACTACTCATCGCCTCGATAGTCGAAAGCCCATATCCTTCGTAGGAGGAGCTTGAAACGAAAAGATTCGCCCGGGAAAGCAAACTCTCGAGTTCTGAGACCGCAACCCGCCCAGTGAACTTAACGCAATCGCTCACGCCCGCTTGCTGTGCTTGATTTCTGAGCTGCTCAATTCGGCCTTCCTCATCGGGCCCAGCCCAGATGAGCTGCACATCGCGCCGAGTTTTGCGGAGATTGGCAATCGCGCCGATCAGACGATCAATGCCTTTGTTGGACGATACGCGCCCGATGCCGAACACTAAGCCTGGTGTGATCGACTTTCTAATCTTAGAAAAGGATTCCAATTGGACTCCATTACGAATCAGGTGCAACTTCTCTTTCGGAACGATGGAAGAGAAAATCTCCAAATCATGCTCACTGACGCAGATCACTGCGGCAACGCGCTTCAAAGTCCGGCGAGTGATGGTCCGGAAATACGCGGCCTTGAATCGGGATAACCACTTCGTGTGAAAGTATCCGCCGTGAGTGCTTAGCACGAGAGGGAGGCGGTGAAACGCACTCGAAAGGCTCAGGAAGTCGACGAAAAAATCTACCGCATGAATGTGGAGAAGATCCGCCCCGTGAATACGCCTAAGCACCGACAGAGCGATTGGATAGCGGCGCGAACCCCAGTGTCCAATGCGGGACACGTTTACACCCTTGATTACAGATTCGGCAGGCGCCCGTTCTCCCGTTGCGAAGATCTTTTTCAAGGTGACGATGTGCACTTCGTGCCCGGCTTCCTGTACGGCAAGGCTCAACCCTTCAACTGAGGAAGCCAATCCTCCAATCGCTGGCGCATACTCGCGTGTAATTTGCAGTACTTTCATGTCGGTTGTTTAATGGCGATCGAATGCCGCAGAGCTCGCAGCTTCGCCCGTACGGACGGACGAATGAACCACCGAGTAAAGAATAGCGATAAGTCGATATACCCCGGTTTGCCCCGTCGGAACATTTCGCCAAGGAGTCTAGGGATGGCGCGCCATTGCCCTTGCTTGGAGGCTTCGGAGGCCACAAACGAGCAAATAAATCCGGCGTAAGCGCGAGGAGACATTCGTCCCCGGCTAGTTCGGACCCAGTTGAGAGAAAACTGCCAGTCCGAATGGGCACTAAGCGTTGCGCGATTTTCCTCAACGTAAAAGTTCACTAGCGGCACGGGTACGAAGCGGACCTGTGCGCCCGGAATCTGTGAGATGCGCACATACCAGTCGATGTCTTGATGCTTCGGAAGTCCACTGGTGAATGGAACTAGCGCCAGTAACGATCGCCGGGCCAGCAGCGTCGATGTTTGCAGCAGCCCTTCGCCAGCGAAGAAGCTGTTTCGGTTGAACAAATACTCGCACAAGGGCTCTGTTTCGTCCGGAAACCTGCGTGGCCAGATAAAGTCTCCGTAGGGGCTCTTCGCAAACAGCTGCGTGGCTATCACCGGATATGCTTCATGGGCGCGAGCCGCCAGTGCCAACTGCATTTCGAGCTTGTTGGGCATCCACTCATCATCATCGTCGAGAAACGCGATCCACTCTGTTGTTGCATTCTGGACGCCGATATTGCGCGCGTCGGAGCCGCCCACCCGATTGGGGAGCGCAATGACACGCAAACGCGCGTCGCCAATGGTCCCCAGCCTTTCGCGAGTCACCTCATCCGGCCCATCGATGACTACGATGATTTCCATTTGCTTAAACGTCTGGCGCAACACCGAACCAATGGCACGCATTAATAGTTCGGGTCTACGGCAAGTAGGAATAACTACACTCACTGGGGTATTCATGAAGTTCCTTTGTGCGGCTCTCGTGGTCCTGACGAAGAGTCCGACGGGCGGACCTGAAAGCCTCACCGTTGCTTGGGTACGCTTCTCACTTTGTTTATTGGTCAGCGCGGTGGTGCGTTGTCGAGGGCACGAGCAATGGCATTCCAGGCCGGGGTCGGATTCATGTCTGCATCGTACGGGAGAGGGCGCACCGGAGCTTTATCCGCTCGGGGATTAAATGTCGCCGTCCACGAGTATTTGTTGGACATGCCCCATGTAAGTACGGCCACAACTGCTCTGTGCTCTAAAACAGTGCTGAGGTAGCGGTAATATACGTCGGCGACCGCCTGGTCACGGGTGGCAACTTCATTGGGAAGATTGAAATCCCGGACGTCGATCTCGGTAACCAGAATTTTCAAGCCCATGTCACTTATCTGACTCAGGAACTCCTGAAAATGCGGGCCAGCAATATTCTTGTGATCTCCAATCAAGTGTGATTCAAGCCCGATCGCTTGAATGGGCACATCGCGGGAGAGCATATCTTTGAGGTGCTGGAGCAAGAAGGTGCGCTTGGCGTCCCCCAAAGAAGACTCCTCTTCAAGCCAGTTTTCATTCCAGGTCAAAAGTGCGCGGGGATCGGCCTGGGCCGCCTCACGAAAGGCCGTTTCGATATAAGAAGTACCGATGTTGTGCAACCAAGGCGAATCGCGCAACCCGTCGCTGCGCTTGTCAGGTGGCCAAATGACCTCGTTTACTACGTCCCAGGAATGAATTTTGCCCGCGTAGCGGCCGACGACTGCGGCGATATGATCACTCAGAAGCGCTTTCGTATTCTGTGAATTCGCGTAGCTCGCGAACCAAGAAGGCAACTCCTCGTGCCACACCAAAGTGTGCCCACGAAACTTCATTTGATGTTGTTGCGCATACTTTACCAGCCAGTCGGCGCTGGAGAAATTATAAGTATCCGGGGTTGGTCTGAGGCGTGCCCATTTTAGCTCTACTTCAGGGACGATAATGTTGCACTGCGCAGCGACAGCCGCCTGAAAAGCCGGATCGTGAGTAAGATGTGTCTGCGTCACAGCCGAACCACACAAGAGTCCCTTTTCGGCCGCGCGATCTTTCAGAGAGATGTCGGTCAGAGTCGCGTTGTTCACCTCAGATACTGAGGAATAAAACGAAATTAATGTGCACATACCTGCTGCGCCACCAACACTCCTGATGAAGCCGCGCCTGGTGATTTCGCTGATCGGCATGGTGTTCGGGTCGATAACTCCGGGACTGCTTGCCTCTAGTCCCAAAAAACGGAATGGGAGGTGGCGTGTTGGGTCGCTTGCACCAATGCATTGCCGCTCGGACTCAATTGCTTGGCGAGAATCGCTTCCTCGTAAATCCGTTCCAGTTTTCCCGTTTGCACCTTAAGGTCAAACGTTTTTTCCACTAGAATTCGGCCGGCGTGGCTGAAGCTTGTCCACAAATTTGGATCCAGAAGAAGTTTGGCAATGTAGTTTGAAAGCGCCCGCCAGTCTTTCTCTGGGGCCAGATAGCCGCTTTCACCGTGGCGGGCGGCTTCCGGAACACCCCCGGAGGAGAAGCTCACTACCGGCAAACCGGAACTCTGCGCCTCGATAAATACCATCCCGAAACCTTCTGAATCGCCGGAGCTCGCAACTATGCTGGGCGTGCACAAGACCATTGACCGACTCATCCAGTCTCGGATGCTCTCCGCCGTTTGGGAACCAGTGAACAAATATCGTCGCAACATCGATTTTGCAAGTTGCTCCAGTGATCCGCGTAACGGCCCATCCCCAACGACCACCAGTTCCACGTCTGGCATCGCTCTCTGGATCGATTCCATAGCCTGGATCAGGTATTCGCAACCTTTCTTTTCTACCAGTCGACCTACGAAGAGAACTTTTCTCTCGCGCGGAACCCGATACTGCGGTTTGAATACCGCAGTGTCCACCCCGATATAATGAACGTGCACCTTTTCCGGAGAAAACCCTTGTCGCAAAAGTTTTTTCTTAACAAAATGCGAGACTGCCAAAATCAAAGCCGCCCCCGATTTCAGAGAGTCGCGATGTTTCAGGTACCAGCGGCCCGAAAAATCTTTACGGAAGGTCTCATCGGTAACGGTTGCGTCGTGCCCATGAAAAGTGACCAGCAGAGGAATCTTCAGCGCACGCGCTAGCGGCATGGCCAGCGCGCCACCCGGTCCGAAATGCGCGTGCAGTAATGTTGGATTGTGCTTCCGCAAGCCCGAAACTAAAGTTGGGGCAAGACCAGTTGTACGGAGAAGAAATTTTTCCGCCCGCCCGACCAGCCCTGGGCTCATCAATACGACAGGATGGCGTAATGTGGTCAGGCCCTCGCAGCGCCGGCAGCCAACATAGATCGGGTCAAACTTCCCGAGAGCGTCAACTTGAGCGCGAATGAACGTTTCCGAGATTGGGAGGAGCCATTCCCGGAAAACGGCTACTGCGGGCATGGCTCGTACCCCGCGCTCGCCAGACGTGCCATTTTCGGCGTTACAACTGGTAACGCGACGTTGCTCAGACTTAGCGCACGCTGGGAGGAGACAGTAATGGTGACATACGCGACCCAAAAGAAGCTGTGCACCTGCATCAGGTCGGTTTCAAATATGTTGTAGACAAGAATCACGCTCAACATCAGCAGTGGCCATTGTGATTCCATCGTATTGCCACGAGCAACTAGCTTCATCGATCGGCAGAACGCAATCACTGTGTTCAGCCCAAAAATCCCCACGCCAAGCCAACCAAGATCTGCAAGCAGGTCTATGTAGCCATTGTGTGCTTTCGCAGGCTTCCAACCCATGATTTGCCAGATCGTGTGACTGTTCGCGGCCCAGAATCCGGCGAAACCGGAGCCGAGCCAGCGATTACCGGCCGATGTAGCCAGCACCGTTCTCCAAAGGGGGATTCTGCCCGTAAACGATGAGTCTTTCCCAAGGGCGTGCAGAAAAACATCAGCATTCGAGGCAACGTAACCCGCGGCAACACCAAGAACCGTTATAGCTGCAGTTGCTGCTGGAATCAGGGCCTTCCAGTAAACGCGTACTAACCGGTAAAGGAAAATCAACAAGATCGAGACCAGCATGGTCACGTATGCGCCCTTGGCCATCGAACCGATGAGCAAAATCGCGCTGAGAACCAGGCCAAAATACTTAGTCGCAAATTCGGCGATAGTCGCGGGACGGAAACAAAGAAAAGCCATCGTAGCGACAACCATGTAACAGCCGAGAGAATTCTTGTGGAAGAACACACCACGCCAAGCTCCGTGATACATGGAGATGTCGATGCCGTAGCGCGGTAAGGCAACAATGAAAACAACACTAAGAAAAACGCAGATAGCCAGGGCGTAGGTTACCAGGCGAATCTGTTCTTTGATCTCGAATCTGGTGCCGAGGTATAAACCAAATGAGGTGGTCAACATGAACCAAATTGTTCTGCGCAACGTAAAAGAAGGCACAGGAGACCACATACAGGAGATGAGAATTAGAAGCAAAAGACTGCACAGAACAGGATTCTTTGCGAAAGCGTTCAGGAGACGTCCGCGATAGGGAAGCAGGAACAGCATTGCTCCGCCATAAACCATCAATTGCAGGACCACGTTAAGCGAATCGGAGGCTTGAATTTCGCCAGTAATGTGTTCTGGGTTTCTGAGAACCGGAGTGATGGCCCCCATGAAAAAAAGAATTGCTCCAATGACAAACAATTTCTCCGTGAGGAAGTACATTCGTTCAGTCTGCCGACGCATAGTACTCCTTGGTTTCCGGTTCGGCCGAGAGCGTCACCGACGCACCGGCGCAGCGGGAACTAACCGTCGCGGCGGGTACCACCCAGGTCTCGTTGAGGAACAGCAATTCCCCGATTTGTTGCATGAAACTCATTTCGTCTCTTGGAAACCGTTTCCGGCAGGAAACTAGAACAGCGATCGCCGGAGTTTTTGGTTTCATGAACCAAGCCTAGGCCAGCTCAACAACAGGCGATGCTGTTATCTCGTTCCTTTTCAGCCACAGCAGGACCGTCCAGCTCATCGCCGCCAAGCCTCCGTCGGTCAGCAGGCTTGCCCAAGCCGCGCCCGTCCAGGAGTAGTGCGGTATCAAATACAAATTCATGAGGAAATTAGAACCGGCCACGAGGAACTGAGAAGCCAGCCTGTAGTTCAGGTATCCGGCTCCCACCATGGCGTCTCCCGCGCCGACGTGCAGGGATCGAAACACGGGGATCAGGCACAACCAACGCAAGGCCGTGATGCTCTGCGTAAAACCCTTTCCAACGATATACGGAATCAGCGGGGCCAAAACGAACATCCCAACCGCTCCCAGAAGTCCGATGACCAAGGTTCGCTTGAGCAACCTGCGAGCGAGCGGTTCGGTGGATCGAATCCCATTCACACCTTCGCGGAAAAAACCAGGAAAGGCTGCGGCATAGATCGAACTCATCGGCATATAACAAATATTGACCATGCGGTAAGCCATAGAGTAGATGCCATTGGCCTCGCTCATTCCGTAGTGGCCCAGCATGACTTTGTCCACGTCGTTATAGACCAACGTGGTTGAACCGCTTACCGCAAAGATGAACCCTTCTCGGAGGCGACTTAACAGCAGTTTGGGCACAAACTTTGGCCAACCGTACCGAACCGTTACGGTTGTAAAAGCCGTGCCCGCCGCTAAGATGGAAACGGTCATCGAGGCGAGCGCCCATTCCCAAGCGGTTGCGTGATGCAAAATCGCGAGCATCCCGACCGCCAGCAACAACCTTAGGGAGTTCGTCAGGAGGTTCAGCGTCGCGGTGATGCGCATTTTTTCGAAGGTCTGAAAAATCTGGCTGATACAGATCGCGAGCTGCCCACAAAGGCATTCTCCAATTGCTAGCAAGATGAGAACCGAAGCGCTCGAACTACCAACTATCCAAGGTCCACCAAAGTGCAACACAAGAACGAGCAAACTGCCGACCGTGGCGGTAGAGAGTAATATGTTCCCCCAGTACTCGCGAAAGTGAGAGTGGTCCGGGCTCACGTAACGCAAGAAGAGTAGACCCGAACCCATCGTGCTGTACTGACTGACAATGCTGACGAGTGCAAAGGCTGCCGCTAAGATGCCGTACTGCGCGCCGCCAAGCAATCGAGCCAGCACTATGAAATAGACGCCCTGGACAACGAAAGATATTCCCTGTCCCGCGAACATCCAACCTGCATTGCGTGCGAGGGTACTATTCTTGGCCTTGCTGAGAAGGGTTTGGATCATGTGTAAGCTTTGCGGTTCATGCGGTCCAATCTGAAGCGCATCTTCACGCGGCCATAGGCATCCATTGACGAACTACATCCAGATATTGGCGGCGGATTTCCTGCCAGCGGAATTGCGATTTGTAAGATTTGTACCCTTGCTCGGCAAGCTCCTCGCGCTTTTCTGGATTCTCGAGCAGCGATTCCAGCGCATTGGCGAGCGCGGTTGCCGAACCAGGACGCACCAGAATTCCACCACCTTGCTGAAAGATTTCCGGGATACCCCCAACGGCCGAGGCTACCACCGGGATTCGCGTGGCCATCGCTTCAACATTTACCATTCCAAAGGGTTCGTTAAACACCGACGGACAACAAAAAATTGTCGCCTGTCGAAATTCCTCAGCCAAGCGGTCGCCCGAAAGATACTCGGCGAACTCCACATTCGTCGGCAGATTCGTCTTAATACGACCCACGTATGGGGACGCGCGATTGTGCCCAAAGCCCGTACTTCCAATAATTCTGCCCGTAACACTTACGTCTTTTTCAAGTAGCAGGCGAAGAGCTTCGACAAAAATGTGGATTCCTTTTTCCGGGACCAGCCGGCCCACGAATAAGCAAACCGGTTTCGGCGGCCCTCCTTTGGGTATTGTCTTTGCCGGAAAGAAACATTTCTCATCGGCACCATTGGGAATTACGACCGCAGTATTTGCCCGCTCTGAATAGCCAAGGGCCTCCCTTTTCAGGAATGAACTACAAAACACCATTGCGTCGACGTCCAACAACGCCTGGTAGCGTAAAGGAACGGTCAGTAAATGGGAATTTTGTAAATGCAGTACGATATGGGCCCCCTTTCTGCGGCACATCGAGCGGAGGGCCAGTGCAACTTCGGGACGGTTGTGAATGTAAACCGTGTCACCCCTCTTAAGTTTTGCAAACAAGGGTTCAAAAACGGTCCGCAACAATGCCAGCCGCAAAGGAATCGCTGATCTCGGACGCAAGATTTTCGACCACGTGGCGTAATTTCGAAGACCCGCTAGACTCCAGACGCGGTGCTCCGGGAATCCCCAGGTAACATCCGCCCAAGGGCACACGATCGTCGAGAGTTCGTCTCCACGCAGGACGTTGGCGGCCCATCGAGAGAGTGCGCCACCGTGGTACTCCGAAAAGGGCTCCACTTCGGATAGAAGGTGATAGATCATCAGACCATTTCGTGAGTGCGCGAAGATTTCGAAATTCGTGTCACGGTGGCACTCATCCCCGGCTACGAGACTTCACGCGGCACCCGAACCCTTCAATACTGCCGGAATCGTGCGCGCCAGAATTTGCAAGTCCAGCCAAATGGACCATCGGTCGATGTACTCAATATCTAATTCCATCCACTGCTCGAACGGCAAGGAATTGCGGCCCTTGATCTGCCACAGGCAGGTGATGCCCGGCGGCACGCTGAAACGCCGCCGCTGCCAGTCCTCATTAAACGATTGATAGTCTCGCACCGACATGGCCCGAGGCCCTACCAGGCTCATGTCGCCTTTGAGTACGTTGAAGAGTTGCGGCAATTCGTCGAGGCTCGTTTTTCGGAGAATCCTGCCAATCGGCGTTATTCGTGGGTCATTCTTTATTTTGAACACAGGACCGCTCATTTCGTTCAAATGCATTAGTGTTTCTTGAATGTTTTCAGCGTTGGGCACCATGGTGCGAAATTTGTACATTGTGAATTGGCGCTTATTGAGTCCGACGCGTTTTTGCTCAAAGAAGACCGAACCGCGCGAGGTACATTTTATGAGCACCGCGACTACGAGCAACAACGGCGCCAAACAAATGATCGCCGCTAGTGACACCGACAGGTCAATCACGCGCTTGAAAAAGAACGGCCAGCCCTCGCTAACCATGCTGGGCGTCGCGATCCGAGGCTGGCCATCAGAAACCACTACGCGAGGTTTAGAAAACTTCAGATTGAAAATGTCGGGATCGAAACGCAGGATGACTCCATGCTGTTCGCAGACGGAGGCCATCTTTGAAGCGTACTCGTAAAACGATCGCAGCGGCAGGTAAATCGCGACTTCGTCCACCACGTTGTGCCGCAAGAACTCATTTACTCCTGCAAAATCGCTCACGAGTCTGAATCCAGTTGCCTTGAACTTGTGCATCAGTGCCCAGTGATCGTCGACGAAGCCAACCAAGCAGTAGCCCTGCTCGGGTGCAGCTTCAATCTTTCTGGCAAACTGAATGGCCCTCGCGTTGGTGCCAAGGATGAGTATATGGCGCAGACCACGACCGTCGCGCAGTGCACTCTCCAACCGGTATCGCAGCAGCACACGAGCCACAATTACGGCGAAGGAAACCACCGCCCAGAACAGTAACAAGAACCTTGGAGTGGTAAGCATATTCAGCGAGAAAAATGCCGAAATCGCCGCGAGACAAGCTGTCGATAGGGAGGTTGCTTTGACCGCGTCCATTATGTCTGCACGTTTTGTTGATAACCTTCTCGAATCATACAAGCCGCACAATGAAAACATTATGTGGCACATGAAAAGCGTTACCGCAAAAATTGCACAGTTCGACAGCTTCACGCGCGTCGAGAGAAATAGCGCGAGCGGAACACTTTTTTGCTCGGATGCCATAACGAACGTCGCGAATCCGAAACAAATGATTACCAAGCCCATGTCAAACAATTTCAGGGCGTTCAACAGAAATCGACGGTTGACGTCGCTCAATGTCCGATCTCTCTTCGCTGGTTCTAACGAAAGTGCTACTAGTATTAGGTTTTGGTATTTGAGCTGGAATTCTGCTGGCTAAAACCCTGCGCCTCTCGCACTAGGCTACCTTTTTTGGCATGGTCGCTAGTACCGGAATGCTCAGTGTGTCGCTTACTTCCTGAGGAGTGCGGAACGATGGATCAAAGTATTCCATGGCGTAAGCCGAAGCTATAGCAACAAAAACGCCGCCAATCGTTCCCAAGAACATGATCAGAAGCGGGTTGTACTGCGGTAGCAGTGGTACCACGGCGGGAACAGCGATCGCAACATTGGCGATCTTCTTCTGGTCCAGCGCATCTGAGGTGCGTTCCTCTTCGCGCTTGCCTGAATAGAGCAAATAGTTACCTTCGTCAGCTTTCTCTTCACGTATTAGCGCAGCCTGTGTCACAGCCTGCTGGTCTAATTTGACCATCTGCTCATGTATGTCGCGAATGCTGCCGGCCAAAGCCGCGACTGCAGCTCGGTGCGAGGCTAAGTCCGCTTCCGTCTTAGCTTCGTCCTGACGAAGAAACTCATAAGTGGGATCTCGATCCGTTGTTGTGTTCACGTACTTGGCGTTAGAAGCATTCGCAATCGCCTCTTTGGTCTCTGCTATCTCCTCATCTACCTCTTTAACGAGGGGATAAGTAGGTTCGTACTTCAAGAGCAATTGCGTGCGCTTGACTTGCGCCGCAAGCAGACTTGCTTCCAGGTTTTGCATCAGCAGATTCGAGGAATTCGTGGTTTCTTCCGTAGAAGACCTCGATGGTGTCGAAATCATCTGCGATTTGATGTCTTCCATGCGTTTCTGGTCTGCGGCAACAGCCTGTTGCGCCTGATAAAGACTGGTCTGGGTCAGAACCAACTGCTGTGCCATGTCGCTGCGCAACAATTCCGGCGCTGCCACACCTTGCGTACGGCTGAAATCCGTCAATCGCTTTTCGGATTCTGCGAGAGACTGCCGGTATTTATCCGCTTCCTGGGCAAAAAAGTCCGTGGTGCCGGCGGGACGTGCTAACTGTAGGTGCTTCTCAAGGTACAGCTTTCCTAGATTCTGCAAAACGCAAGCAGGTACTTGGGGATCTCCGGGTCTGCCGTATTTCACGTCTATTACATCCGAACTGGTCTGCACTTCCACTTTGATTTTCTTTACCAAGCCGCGGGCAGCACCTTCCTGTTTAATCGCCCTCCTAAGATTCGGATCCTTCGGCAGAAAAATGTCGGTCCATGAGGCATCGTCTGTGACCAACCCGCAATCGCCCACTATGGTGCGCATCATGTCTGCGCCTTGCAACAGCGCCAATTCCGAACTCACTTGATCGGCAGTAATCTGTCGGTTACCACTGACGTTCACCTGGGTCGTGCTGACCGTAGGATCGGACCGATCTGGCTCGACGACTACCTGCATCGTGGCCACGTAATATCGAGCGGCCCACAACCAGGCCAACAGAGTGGCCACCGCAAATACGCAACAAAAACTGAGAATCATAACGCGCCGATGACGAAAGAGCGGCGACAGTACGTCCCGAAGCGTCACTTCCGGCATCGCGCCATCTCTGAGATTTTCCCGATCATTCTTCATAGTTGCTCACTCCGCGCTCGCAAGTTGAACCGTTGCTTGGCACCCGGCGATGTCTGCAAAGTCTTTAATAGTAGCCAACGTTGTACCCGGTACCGATGCCGTAGGGTACGTATTTGCGAAACTTCGTAATCGTTTTCTCTGGAACGAAAATCATGTCGCCCGAAGACACATGCACTTGTTCATTTACATTTTTTCCATTCAAAATGTCTTTGATATTGAGCTTCTTTACTTCCATAGTTGTCGGTGATATTGGATGGTAGAGAAGGAGTTGCGTTTTCGCTGTCGCCGAAAATCCGCCTGCGACTGCCACTGCCTGCGTAACGGTCATGTCGTAGCGCAAATCATATTGCCCCGGCTTACCCACCTGGCCGAGAACCACAAAGTACGGCTTCTGAAAGTCCGAGAGGTCCACATCCACGATGGGATCGTGGAGGATTTTCGCGTAAGCTTTCTTCACGGCCTCAACAATTTCCGGTACCGTCATCCCTTGGATGTACAAACCTCCAACGTTCTGCAGCGAGACGTATCCGTCTGGCTGAACCGTGACCGCTTGATTCAACTCCGGGGAGAGCGGAAAGGAGATGATAATGACGTCATCACGCATGACCTGATAGCGTGGATTCCGATGCTGAAGCACTGGCCTATCTTGACTCACCTGTGAGCCGCCGGATTGTGGTGAGCCTTGCAACGCTTCCGCGGCAGAGTGCGGCGTCGATTGGTCCGTCTGAGCAAACGCCGTGGCGGCCACGCTCAGAACAAGAGCCAGCAATTGAATTGCAAATGCTTCCAACGTTTTCATACAAGCCCCCTTGACTTCCCCATTGTGTAAGACCCACCGTGTATGTTCGACCTGCCGAGACGTCTTAACTTGAGTTCGGTTCAGGTGTAGGCTCTCTAACCCACGCAACTTCTACAAAAGGTTGTATAAAGGTTCTGGAATGGGGAAGGTACGCTTATTGAGAACGGCGCCCAAAATCTTGATCTGCGCAACGCGCAAATTCTCTGTGACCTTTGCGGCTGCCTCACGCCGCGTGGCATTGGCTTCCAGCACGAGCACCAAGCCGTCGGTCAAGTGTGCCAAGGCGAGGCCATCTGAATAAGTGTTCAAAGGCGGCGAATCTATGAGCACGTAATCAAACTCTTCTCTCAGTTCAGCTACCCTTAGCTTCATCGTCTCGGAGTTCAAGAGGCCTGCTGACGTAGCTGCGAGCGATCCGCACGAAAGGAGCCAGAGATTATCTGAGCGCACTACTTTCGCAAAATCTCGAATCGAGCCGCTCTTTGACAAAGAGTCTGTAAGCCCGTAGTGATTGCTGACGCCAAACAATTCTGGAAGCGAAGGGGAACGCAAATTCGCGTCCACTAGACAGATATTTCCAAGCCTCTGACTGGCGAGGGTCTCAGCGGCGTGCGCGCAGATCCAGCTGCATCCATTCCCGGAATCCATGCCGGCGAAAACGATGACTCGAGGGGACTCTTCCCCGCGCGAAAGAAATAGGCTTTGAATAAGCTTTAGGGTCTCTTCTCTAGCGAGTCCCTCCTGCCAATGTAGGTGCACATTCCTCTTGGCGGTTCTTGGCTCAGCCTTTAGCTGTGCAATGCCCGCTATGTCCAGTCCTATCTGTGCATCCTGCATTAACTCGAAGTTCTTGCTCATTGTTTTTCTCTTTCTCCATCGGCTGCCTCGGGGATTCGCCTAACCGTATTTGGTACTCGAATTTTCTGTCCTGCCTTTATCCGGCGGGCATCGGTTAGCCACGGATTTAGCTCACGCACCTTCGCCAAAGTCTGTTCCTCATACTTGCCAAATCTACTGAGAATTATCTGGTAAAGGGTTTCGTTGGGAGGAACAACAACAATGCGCGAGCCGTCTGGACTCGCAAGCTTCACATCTGATTCGGGAATAGCGGGCGGCTCTTGACTCGAGGGAGCCGGTATACGGTCCGTAGTAACTGCAGACTCTTTGGTGATCTGCGAGGTGGTAGAGACTAACTCATTCGGGGCTTGCTGCTTTGCACGGACAAGCAGTCCGCTCACTGTCGCCACAACTACCAGGAGAGCAAATCCTAAACGCAGCGACCAGCTCTGCAGCCGTGAACGCGACAGCCCATGGGACACCAACGCTTTCGCCGCCTCGTTCGGTTCCTCTGCCTTTGTGGCAATTTCCGGCTCAGGCAATAAGGGTCGTAAGTCCAGGTCCGCCATTACTTCACGAATTACGTCAACATCAATGGATTTCTGTTTAGCAACATAGCCGATCGACATCGCGTTAAAGCAAATATTGTTGATGTTGCGCGGAATTCCTTGTGAATAACTCGCAATCGCTTTCTGCGCTTGCTTCGTGAAGAATGGCTTCTCGAAATCATAACCGGCCACGCGTAAACGGTGATCGATATAGAGCTGAGTCTCTTCGGCGGTGAACGGGCTCAATCGCGCAAAAATCGCAATTCTCTGCTTCAATTGGAGCAATCGCGGACTCGCCAGCTTATCCGCCAACTGAGGCTGCCCCGCAAGAATAAAGTGCATCAGTTTTTCCTGTGATGTCTCGAAATTCGATAGCATCCGTACTACTTCTAGGACGGGATCCTCCAGATTCTGCGCTTCGTCGATAACTACGATGAGACGCCTCCCCCGGCGAGATTCGTTCAGGAGGCACTCGTTGAGCTTCGAGTGCAACCGAACCATATCTGTGCCGTCGTCCTCGATGCCCATATCGGCGAGCAGACTACGCAGCAGATCTCGCGGCGAAGTCTGCGATTGAAAGAGGAAGACCGTCTTCGCGTGGTCTCGCATCATGCTCAAGAAATTAAACAAAATGGTCGTTTTCCCCATCCCCGGTTTCGCAATGAGCGCGCTGAAGCCGCGACCTGACGTCAATGCGTACACCACGGACGCTAACGCTTCCCGGTGAGTAGGGCTGAGATACAAATATCGCGAGTCTGGAGTGACTCCGAAAGGTTGCTCGCGCAATTTATAGAAATTTAAAACCATCACGCCTCAGCACCCTGCAAACGTTCAATTACCTTCCCCCAACCAAGCACTTAATCGGCTTTCATGACCAACTAGGAAAAAGCGACGTATGGAGCGTTTCTGACCCCCACTGGTCGTATAGCCGTGTCATGCGGCAAATCTGAAGAGGAATGTCCAAGCGCCTCTATGTCGTGTTCGTTAACTTCAACCGAAACGCTCCTCATAATTAATTCCAAACTGAGTACAATCCGACATCCATTCTTTTTGCGAACGACAAATCCAGTCATACCCTCTAAGGGTCCTCTGCGGACTCTTGCTCGGTTCCCGACATCCAAATAGGGGTGAGGTTCAGCATTAAGAAAGTGAGCCCCTTGGCGTAAAGCCTCGATTTCCTCAGTAGGCAATGGAATAGGCTCGTGACCGGTGCTAACGATCGAGTGCGCTCCGGGTAACTCGAGGACACGCACTTTTTCCCTTCGCTCGATCTTCACGAATACATACCCAGGGAACAGCGGCCGTTCAGTTTGGACGCGCAAGCCATTCCTCCAAAGGCTTACTTTGCGGTAAAGGGGCAGGAAGAACTCGATGTTTCGAACGGATAGGTGCTCTCCGACGCGCTTCTCTTGGCAAGAGCAAGTGTAAAGGGCAAACCACTCGGGAGCCCTTGCCGAGAGCGCTTGGTCGTCAATACGCACAGCAGCTGCTTTGTTCATGGCTTCGCCGTCTCCACTTAGATGTGGCCACTACCTCTTCACGGGGATCCTGACCATTCTTGAATGCGAGCCTAAACCGGATCCTCTCCGTTTCCAGCCTGAAAACCTCTCACTCGTTCGTGTAGAGCGCCGAAATACCAAACGCATTTCTCGTATTGCTGTCGAACAATAAGGTGAAATCCTGACTAATGGCCGCGAATCCGTCAAAATTGCCGGAATGTTCAACGCGAACCACTCGGGCCATTGTTTTGATTTGCACGGTCCTTCTTCGACTGCTAGGGATCGATGAAAGAAATATCTCGAGATCAAGGGTGGTGCCCACGGGTGGACACGCTCGCGTGAAAATAAACGCTCCCGCTACACTGATGTCGCGAGTCACGCCTTCCGCTAACAAACGTTTACCGTGCGGACCTTGCCAAGCGAATACTGCTTCGGCTGAAAGTCGATAGCGTACTCGGTTCCTGAGTTCCATTGTTATGGGCTGATAGCTCAATTCCGTCCTTTGCCCAAAGCGCAACCAGCACTCTGCGATCAGCTTCGGTGCTCCCGCCGAAAGTAGCCTGGCCGGTGTTTTGGGACAAGAAGTGGAATGTCACTCTCTATTCTTCCCATTACAAGGACTAACGCTTTATGACTTTTGGTCCCAGCGTTCGTCGATCACTGCTTCAAACAGACTTCAATCAATCGCGCGACAGGGACAAAAGTCCCTGCAAGGATTGGGTTTGATGTGCGAGTTTCTCTCAATCCGGGCAAGAACTTTTTTGTATCGAATGACGCCCCTTTGGCAGTTGCGGAATTGAGACGATCTCCGACACCGGAGGAAACTCCCACGGGCGCTATAGCTCTTAAGTTAGTTGTTGCAAAACATTTAAATACATACCTGCGTGTCCTAAGAGCGCGATTCCGGCCAATTTTATCAATTTGAGACTGTTGGGTAAGAAGAGGACCTTCGACCAATTATCAATTTGAGACTACACTTATTCGCACGCCCGGCGCGCTGGATGATGCTGCTGACAGATGTGAAGCGTCATCATCTGCCATAACAATAAATAAATTTACGAATGCCAAAATTTTCATTTGCAGTTTACGACGCCGCAAGTACAATCTTTACACCTTGCCCAATGTGATCAAGGAGCTGTTATGGGCGGACACCCTGAGATCCCTCCCGACGCTATTCGTGTAGCCATCGCTGATGCCAATCGGATGACCAGTCAGTTACTTGTGGGCGCCCTGAAACGCGATTTCGATGTACAGGCGCTAACTAGCAACTCGTCGATCGCAATTCGTGAGCTCCAGGACGCTCGGCCCGACCTTGTGGTCATCAGTGCGCGTTTGCAAGACGGCCCCCTCACAGGGTTTAAGATCTTGCATGAGTTGCGTGCGGCGGATCCCAAAATCCCAGCCGTGATGCTGTTGGATTCCACAGAACGTGATCTCGTGGTGGACGCCTTTCGAGGCGGCGCACGAGGAATTTTCTGCCGCGACTATTCCTTTGATGCACTGCCAAAGTGCATTCGCCACGTTCATGGAGGTCAAGTGTGGGTGAGCAATGTTGAACTGGAATTCCTCCTCGAGTTGGTCATTTCCATGCGTCCATTAAAAATTCAGCATACCGGCGGAATGGCTCGGTTGACGCTCCGGGAACGAGATGTCGTACGCCTCGTCGCAGACGGGATGAGAAACCAGGAGATTGCTCTCAAGCTCAACTTAAGCGAACACACCGTGCGGAATTATCTGATTCGCATTTTCGACAAACTCGGAAGTTCGAGTCGAGTGGAACTCGTCCTCTATGCCCTCAGTGGTACCGAGGGCACTGAGCCTCCAACGAATTCCAAAGCGAATTCCGCTTCAGCGTGAAATCTTGCGATCATCCGACCCGCGATTTCATCTTCTTGCTACCTCGGAAGCAACGGCCCAATCTCGGCAGCTCGATAACGCAAGCAACCTAAATACAGGAATGCCGAAGGTCGATCCGTTCTCAGCGTCTTGACTCTTCAGAGCGTTTGCGCGTGCGTTCTCGTACTGGCCCGTCAGGGAGCGGGGACTCGAACCCTTTTGTCGATAACTGATCGTTCCCCATCCCGCCGACAAAATTTTCTGAATCGCTTCCAGTTTGAAAAATGGGTCGGTGGCATTGCTGGGTACGCGATCTACGGTCGATCCTAGTGCATACGGCGGGCTGAATACGTTCACAACATGGCTGGGAGTCGCATCCACTCGAACGGTCTGCGCCTGGCCCACCAAGGGCCACCCCAGTGCTAGGACAGCCAGCATGGCGCACACTCTTATTACGTCCGAGCAGCGTCCTTGCCATGATCCTACACCTCTGTTTAGTGCACTTTTCTTTTCCCTGCTCTCTCCTCGGATTCCGCTTCGATTTTCTCGAGTTGTCGGCCCAATAACACCCTTCTAGCGCAGGCTCTTCCTCATCGGTGGAAGCAAGAGGACATCATGCGTCTGATATGATGTCCATGTTCTTGCGCCGGACTTCCTGGCGTGCAAACTGCCCTCGTTTGCTTTCCCGATCCGCAAAGCGTTCTGGCACAGGAGGCTTAAGTATGCTTCTGCGAGTTTTCGATGACAAAGTTTCGCTCGGCAAAGCTGCGGCCACCCAAGCCGCGTCAGCCATCCGCCACGCGATTGCAGAGCATGGTCAAGCTCGTGTCGTAGCCGCCAGCGCCGCGTCCCAATTCGAATTCCTCGAAGACCTGACCGCAACACCAGGCATCCGCTGGAAGCAAGTCGAGCTCTTCCACCTGGACGAATATATCGGTCTGCCCATGACCCACCCGGCAAGCTTCTGCAAATTTCTTCAGCAACACTTGATTGCGAAGACGGGCATCATCCATTATCACCTCCTCGATGGGAGCCAGGACCCCGCCGAGGTAATCCGCACCGTCAGCAAAGCCATCTCTGCTTCGCCAATCGATATCGCTTTTCTGGGTATCGGCGAAAATGGCCACATCGCTTTTAACGATCCTCCCGCCGATTTCGACACAGAAGAGCCTTACATTATTGTTACCCTCGACCACGCCTGCCGCCTCCAGCAGGTCGGCGAAGGATGGTTCAAGAATCTTGACGCTGTTCCCATGCAAGCCGTTTCCATGTCCGTGCGCCAGGTTCTCAAGGCCAAGGAAATCCTTGCCGTCGTTCCTGACGCCCGCAAAGCATCTGCCATCAAAGCCTGTTTCGATGGGCCTATCAGTCCGATGGCGCCTTCTTCCATCTTGCGGAACCATCCCAACGCCACTGTCTATCTCGACCTGCAATCCTCCGCTTTGCTCAGCCCCGCAACGCTCTCGGCGCTCACGGCTTCGGCCTGACAAATGGCTGCCCGTCGTTCTTCGCTCCCCACGGCTTCCTGATGAATCATTCATCGAAGATGCCGAGCGCCGTATGATCCTCACCGACACGAATGAGCAGGGCTCCCCAAACGAGGTTCGCCCCCGCTGGCGTGATCTTCTGAAGTTGCCTCAGACCTGGGGAACCTGGCCTTGCTCCTTTCTCCTACGCCTCCTTTACCACCATCGCCAACGTGCTCCCGTCCGATCTCTTCCACAGCGATTCGGTCGCTTCCGTCAGCTGGTTGAGTGGAACAGGTGCCGCGACTGGCACCATTGTCGTGTACCTTTTGGCGGGTCAGCTTTCTGACGCGCGACTCTCCACGGGTACACATCTATTCGATCCCCTCATGATGCCGGGTTGATTCCCTTTACCGGGATGCTTCTCGTTCTGCTCCTGGTTCGCAACACTCAGGCTACCGATCGCGGCCTGGTGCGCAGGATCTGAAACCCGTGCACGAAAAAACAAATTCCTTCGATTCCTGCAATATCATTTCCTTAGGAGAGTAAATCGATGAGCCTCTCAGCTTTCCAACTCAATGGCAAGAATGCCCTGGTTACCGGTTCGCGCAGAGGTCTCGGCGCCGCCATGGCCCTCGCCCTTGCTGAGGCCGGTGCCAATGTTGCTTGCCACGGCCGTGATTCAGACCCCGGAACCATCTGCGCCGACATTCAAGCGCTTGGGCGTCGCTCCGTTTATTTGCCTGGCGACCTTGCTGAAGCACATGTCTGCTCCGCGTTAATCGAGAAAACTGTGGTGGAATTTGGCTCCATTGATATTCTCGTCAACAATGCCGGCATCATCCGCCGCGCTCCCTCTGCCGAGTATTCCTCCGAGGATTGGGACCAGGTGATCTCCATCGATCTGACCGCCGTCTTTCGCCTAACTCAACTCGCCGCACGCCAAATGTTCAAGCAAGCCACTCCCGGAAAAATCGTGAATATCGCCTCAGTTTTATCCTTCCAGGGTGGAATTCTGGTGCCGGCTTATGCTGCGGCTAAAGGGGGCGTCGTCCAACTTACCCGAGCCTTCGCGAATGAATGGGCTGCCAAGGGGATCAACGTGAACGCCATCGCCCCTGGTTATATGGCTACAGACAACACTGCCGCCCTTCGCAACGATCAGCTCCGCGGTCGCCAGATCCTCGAACGTATTCCCGCTGGCCGCTGGGGCGAACCTGGCGATCTCGCGGGAGCAGCCGTTTTTCTGTGCTCCCGGGCCAGCGAGTACGTGCACGGCCATGTTCTTGTGGTCGATGGCGGTTGGCTCTCCCGCTGACAACAAGACATGGATCAAAGTGGAGAGATTTCAATTCAGGAGAACTTGTCGGCGCGCACACAAAAGGCCAATGGCCCGAGAGTGAGCTCTTACCGGATCCAATAAAATGAAAGTGGCATGGCTTCGACAGCGCATCCCGGACACTCCACAACTAGATCACCTGGTTAGATACGAAACCAATTTGGAGCGGGCTTTCGATCGTACTCTGAGCGAACTCGAACGATTGCAGCGGATTCGCAAGGGACAGCCCGTATCACCGACGCTCAATGTAAACCTCCAGACTTGATTAGTTTGCCGGATCTGCTGGCATCATGCTCGTAGGAAACGAGGGGAGACGGATCGCAGTTCAATGGCAAGATGGTTGTGTTTATTTGCTGACGTCTCTCCAACGCGCAAAAAACGAAAATTGCAAAACGAACTCAAAAGCAAACGAAGCGCCATCCTCCCTTAGAGAGAAAAGTATCGGGCGGAAAGAAAGATATTGAAAGGAAGGAGGGTCCATTTCCGCTCAGGTTGAGCTCAGTGAGCTCAGCTTGACAGGAGAGAACGGCCGGCATAGCCTCATGCTCAAAGACACGGTCGAACTTGGAATTTCCGGCTGAATCTTTCTCCCCAAATTGAGGTTGCCCTTCTCGTCAGTTTACCGTGAACATTAGGAGGATTGATGAAACGAGTGATCTGGATGTTCGCCGGCCTTCTTTGGTGTGTATGCGGCGCAGCAGGGCAGTCATCCCAACCTCACGTTGGTGCGGCGAAACCATCCACCGGCGCTCAGAAAGCGCCGCCAAAATTCAAAGCCATTTGGGAACCGGTAAATTACAAAGAGGACTTGGCCCTTTTCGACGTGCGTTTCATCAGCAAAGAGGAAGGCTGGGTCACGGGCGCGGCTGGCACCATCCTTCACACCAAGGATGGAGGCACGAACTGGACAGCGGAGCTCGGCGGCGATCCCCATGCTCAAGGGGGCGACATCAAATACGCATTTTTTAAGGACTCAAACCATGGCTGGGCTCAAGCATGGAACGCTCTTTTTCGTACCACGGACGGTGAGTCCTGGCAGCAGGTGACTGGGGACATTCGGGGAAACGTGGTTTTCGTTTCCGATATGAAAGGATTTCGCACCTACGGAGGGAAAATCCTGGCCACCCAGGATGGCGGCATCAATTGGAAGGAGGTTTTTTCCTGCCGCGCGAAGATGGAAGTGCAAGGACTAGCGCATGAGAACGACTGTAACCTTTTGGTTCTTAATTTTCCGACGGCGACAGTGGGCTACGCCATGGGTGATGCGCGAATCACGGCCAAGACGGAGGACGGCGGAGAAACTTGGAAGGTCCTCGTGGGGCCTGAGGAGCAGGGTGATCAACGTGTCTACAATGCATTTTTCCTCGATGCTAACACCGGTTATCAAGTCCGCACGAATGTGTTGTACCGAACGACCGACGGAGGGCAGAGTTGGCAGGGCGTGATTGCCAAACTTTCAGACCGTTATCCAGCCGTACAGTTTGCGGACGGAGAGGTGGGGTGGTCCTGCCTTGGCTCGACATGGGCCTACACCGTTGATGGAGGAAAACACTGGACGTCGCGCGTCATTCATTTCCCCGCAGGCGCAAACTCTTTCAGCCTGCCAGCGCGGGACCGCGGTTATGTGGTGGGCGAGCACGGGATGATTTATCGTTATCGCGTGGTGCCCATCGATTACAGTTCCAAGGGAATGATTGATGCACCCATGATGCCTTAGGAATCCTTTACGATCCGACCCGCAATTCAAGGATTTGCTCCATCGCATCGCTAAATAACGAAGACAAACGCCATCAGTTCATATCCGGCTGAAGTCTCTCCTGCTCTTGCTCACTCCAGCAACTCGCCTTCGGTGCTTCTTGAAAATACTTCGTGGCAACGCCCGCCTTAGCTCGCCTTCTGACACGGCAGAGGGGCTCACCGGAAATCTCGACGAAGGAACGAACCTTAACCTCTTCGGCCCGCTCTCGGATTAGGTTAACGGCTCGTCCAATCAAATGGGAACGGACCCGCAGACGCTTCAAAACTTCCTTGTACTCGCACAGAATATCTTCGGATACGAGCCACACGAAATTGCTCTCCATCGCCCACTTATGGAGCAAGTCTGCACTCGGATTCCTGCCGGGTACGTATGGTTTTCTGAAGCCCGCAATGCCTGCCACCAGGACGCTGGCATCAACAACGACGCGCGGCTTGCGCTTCCTATCTCTCGGCGGCAACGGTGATCTCCGGTGTGCGTCTCTCTCGACGATACCCCCGAACTGTGCGCAATATTTCCTCTTCGGAAACCTCTCCAATGTCCTTTGCTGCTTCCGTTAACGATTCCAAGAACTCTTTCTTCCAGCCCCGTCGCTTGCGGCCAGGAGGCAGGTCCTTGTAGAGATCCGTTCGACTCCTTCGATCCGCAATTTGCTCCGCTAAGGCTCGAAACGGTACTCCCAGTTTGATCGGATATTCCTCCCCAGAGAGCCAGCATTTGAAAACAATGTACTTCGGATTTGCCGTCGTGAACTCAGCTTCAGCCGCGCTGAACGCTTCCATGAGCCTGGAAAGCACGCTGGTGCGGGTACCGAGGGATTCCTTCAGGTAAGAGGCGACCTTGGCCACCATTAAACTGTTCCTATCGAAGAAGTACGTTCCCTCCAAACGCTTGGGTTTGACAACGCCGAATTGCACCAGGTTCTGCAGCTCTTTCGGCTGAATCTCCAGAACCGCGCTCGCCTGTTTCAATTTTAGCCTTTGCTTTGTCATTGCCGCCTCCATTAGCATCTAAATATCAGTTCATATTATAGCCAGTGTCAAGACACACCGGCCATCGGATTTGTAGCAGGATCCGAGCGGAGATGCCGGAATTGGAAGGTGGCCGGGTTTACGATCCGAGGCGGGGGGACCTAGGAGGATCCGATATCACACAGTCAGATTTTGCTACTCGGATTGGCGTTAACCAAAGGATCGCGCGGGTCAGACAGCGAGCAATCTTCCTCTCTTAGATATAATCCACCCGTAGAGTCTGTGTTGTCTGCCCGACAATATCAAGACAGTCGGCAATGAGCGCCGTGGATCCTCTGTTGTGTCCTGTCCAGTTGTGCGGCAAGTCTGTCTGTGAATGAACGACCGGACGCACCGCGGCCCAAAATTGCAATCGTGAAACATTATCAAATTGACTCCCGTTGTAGGCCGTCCTGTGTTCGCCAACAGGCGTATGCCAGCGTTGTTAACGGCAAGAACAAGAAACCGACTAGAGGTAAAAGAAGTCCGTGATACGCGCGCTGCAAATAACGCGCTCAAAATGGGGGTGAGGGCTAACTTTCTCGGTGCGGAAGCTCGACGCGCTTCCATCCAAACAGGTGAGCGTCAACCGACCAGGCCCCGGGTCCCAGGAGAGCCAGGGCGGCACCGAGAGTCCCTAAGAAGATGCAGGTCCAAGGATCGGCAGGATGCAGGAAGGCTTTCCATAACGCAAGGATCGCCAGAACGGTTCCTGCCGCGGGGGTCCACAGACCGACAAGTAAAAGTATTCCTACAACTCCGGTGAACACATTCAGTATGGTTGGTCCAACCGGGGGACCACCGCGGAGTGCCATCGCAGCGTGAAAAACCACGGCAATAGCCGCGACCGCTCGCAGCAATAAAAGACCCACGCCAGGCGCACCGTGAGCGAAAGTTGAGAAAAGTCGACGCACGACGTGATCAAGATTACGCGCTTCGCTCCACAGACATAACCCCCAAACGGCCCGAGCGAGGGACTCTTTCGAGTGAATTACAACTCGATGATGCCGCGTTTCACCCCGATCATGGCGGCTTGGGTACGGTCTTTCGCGCCCAATTTGGACAGGATGTTTCGGACTTGGCCTTTGACTGTCTCTTCGCTTACGGATAGCCGCTCTGCAATCTGTTTATTTGCATTCCCTGCAGCAATCAGCCGCAGCACACGAACTTCCGCCGGTGTGAGGGCGTCGTCGGTGGCGTGCTCGGCAAGTTCGAAGGAGGCCTCTGCAGAAATCGCCTTTTTGCCCGCATGAACAGCTCGGATAGTTCCCAGCAGTTCCTCATACAAGGAACTTTTCAGTAGGTAGCCGCGAGCGCCAGCTTTGATTGCCCGCTGCACCTGGGCGTCCCCGGCATAGGTAGTCAGCATGATGATCCGCGCTTCCGGAGCTTCGCCGTGAATCGCGATCAACGCGTCCAGCCCGCTCATTACTGGCATTTGGAGGTCCATCAGCGTAATGTCCGGATGCTCTGCTCGGAACTGCTGGATCGCTTCACGTCCATTCGATGCTTCGCCAACAACGCGCATGTCCGGCTGACCACCCACGAGCGCAGCAACACCTTCACGGACGATAGGATGATCATCGGCCACCAGAATCCGAATCGGACTCGCGTCGTCGCTCATGGCTTTTTCATTGTGCCTCGGCCTGATAGCTTCGCAAGAACCTTCTCGGTTAAGGACATTTGCTGTCCGTCAGTAGCTGTCGTGTACGCGCGTGCAGCAGGAATGCTCAGTTCCACTTCCGTGCCTGCGTCCAGTTCGCTCCACACTGTTAGCTTGCCGCCTATGAGCTTGGCTCTTTCCCGCATGCCACGCAAGCCAAAGTGCCCTTCACGGCTGTCGTCGCTCAGTAGCTTCGGGTCCATGCCCTTGCCGTCGTCGCGCACACGCACTCGCAGCCGCCGGTCGTCGTAGTGGATTTCCACCTCGATCTGTTTTGCCTCGGCGTGACGGAACGCGTTACGTATGCCCTCTCCGGTTATACGATAGACTTCGTCGCGAAGAATCGGATGCAAATCGCGGGACGTGCCTTCCACATGCACCTGAAAGTCGACAGAGTTCGCGTTGGCCGCAAGCTCTTCCCCGAGTGTCCGCATTGCCACGGCAAGGTCGTTGGTTTCGACCACGGAAGAGCGCAACCCCTGTATGGCCTCCCGCCCTTCAACGATGGCATGCCTAGCCTGATCCATTGCTTTCTCAAGCGTTTTCTGTGCCTCGCCGCGACGCTCCGGCAGCAGGTTGATACCAGTTTGAAAATGCAGCAGAATCCCGTGGAAGCTTTGCAGCAGCGTGTCATGCAGATCGCGGGCGATACGGGTACGCTCGCCGACGCGCTCCTCCAGCCGCATATTGAACTGCGCCGCCATTTGGCGCAGCCGCAGTTGGTACAACGCCCACAGCAGCGCCAGAACAGCGGCTACGCAGAGCCCGCGAAACCAATTCGTCTGGTAGTACGCCGGGGCGATGGAGAAATCGAGCACGTCGCCTTGCTCGTTCCACACTCCGCTGTTGTTGCTGGCGATCACGCGAAAACGGTAATGGCGGGGAGGAAGGTTCGTGTACTGTGCCTGACGGTCATTGATCACTTCCTTCCAGTCCTGATCCTGCCCCTCCAGCATGTACTTGAAATGAACCTTCTCCGGTGCGACGAGGCTGAGAGCGGTGTAGTCGATCTGCAGATCTCGAATCCTCGCCGGCAGACGCAGGTTCGAGATTACGGCATCGCTCGTTGAGTTCCGCCAATAAATCTTGTGGTCGGCGACCATTTGCTCGATACGCACCGGCGGCGGCAGGGTGTTGATGCGGATGCGGGACGGGTCAAGGACACTGATGACATCCCCGTTCAGAAACCAGATTTTGCCGTCGGAGGACTTGGTGACCGAAGGCCTGAAACCCTTAAGGACGGCAACGGGGCGGATGCCATCAGCAACGTCAAACGTGGTTACCTGGATCGTGCGCTTGGGGTCGGCGGTCCATGCAGCCAACTCGCTTCGGGCAATACGCAAGAGCCCGCAGCGCGTGTAGAGCCAGTAGGAAGAAAGATCGTCTTCGATAATCCAGTGGACGGCATTGCAGGGCAATCCGTTCGCCGTAGTGAGGGCCGCGACTCGTCCGTTCGTTATCCGAAAAAGGCCATTTTCGGTTGCGGCCCAAAGCGAACCGTCGCGATCAGGCCTAAGCTCCAACACCCTCGGAGAGCCTGCCGGGTCTTCGCTCAATGGCAGGTTCCGGATTTGGCCGGAGCGCCAATAGGCTATGCCGCCGCTTATCAGACCTGTCCAGACACCACCGTCTTGGTCAGGCACCAAGCCGGAGCCGGGGCCACCGCCGATTTTCTGCCAAGATATCTGCTCAATGATTTTCCCGTCAGCCAGGTGCATCAGACCGGAATCATTCGAGGTCACCCACAGGCTGAGCCACAGACCGCCGTGCTTGTCGCCCGCGATCGCATGCGTAGTGCCCGGAGGCACCGAAGGCACCAGAGTAAACTTCGCCCCTTCCAGCACCGCAAGGCCAAGATAGCCTGAAACCCAAATGCGGCCACGCTCATCCTCGAACAGGGATTGGACTGCATCGTCGGGCAGTCCAGGATGGGTCCGCTTCCGATACACTGTGATTCGTCCCTGCTTCCACCGGTTGAGCCCATCTTCCGTGCCGATCCATATGCTGCCGTCGCGCGCCGCCAGAATGGAAGTGGCAGTCGCACTGGACAGCTGTTCTCTCACCGAGAGCGAGCCTACGGGCGCTTCACGGAATTGATCCAGACCGTCGGAGGTAGCAACCCAGAGTGTCCCCTCACGGTCCTCGAACAAGGCTATTACGCGATCGCCCGACAGGCCGTCCGAGTGCGCAAACACGCTGGTTTTACCCTGGTAGGAGTGAACGAGCCCATGAGCGCTAGTGCCGATCCACAGTCCACGGCTGCGATCGCGCAGTAGATGTGCGGCTGTCAAAGGGAGCGGCGAGCCAGGAAGGGGGTAATCTATCAGCTTTCCACCGACGATTTGACGAACGCTATCCAAGGCGAGGATGACACCTGAACCATCATCGCCTTGCGCGAAGGCTTGGAAGCTTGGAATTCTTGCTGTTGGAAAGCGGGCCGGAGGGCCAGGCTTCCATCGCCATAGTCCTGTGGCTGCTGCGACCCAGAGACTGCCGTCGGAATCTTCATACAAAGATGTCACGACAGCGCCGAGCCTGCCGTCCTCACCGAAACAGGTGGTTCTTCCGTCGCGAATCGCGCAGAGTTTCCCCGTCGGACCTCCGAACCCGCCCGCCCACATGGTTCCGTCTCGATCCTCAAACAGTGCGATAACAGATCGCTGGGCGAGTGCGGGGTATTCGGTTAGGCGACCATCCTTCCAACTCGCCAGCCCGTCGAAGGTTCCGATCCAAAGGGTACCGTCGCGTGCCGCCAGGAGTGAGGTAACCGCGGTGCTGGGAAGTTGCTGGCCAGGCGGGAGAGCCAATGGTACTGCTCGAGCGCCGTCAAAGCGAACAACACCGGACTGCGTGCCTAGCCAGAGATAACCGTCAGGGGTTTGCGCAATTGCGTAGACTGCGCCATTCAAGAAACCATTGCGAAAGAACCACGCGGAATGCGCGTATTGGCTGATATCCAGCGATGGTTCGAGCGCGAACGCAGTTTGGCCGCAGATCAGAGCAGCGCACACCAAGAGGAGCACACGCATGCGCACTGCTGGTCTGGATCCTGCGCTCATTGGTCAGTATCTTAGCGCGTTCTGCGATTAAATATGGACGATACCACAATAACAGGAGCTAAGTGCTGGCAGGGAGGCAATCGGAAACAAGAGCTAGAAGAAGGTGCTTCTTCAATAAGGACTAGCCAGTCTACCCATTCGTGTCGACCAGCCGATCGCTTCCCAGATAGTCCGCAAATTTGCAATGGGTGCTGGGAGCCATTTGACCGATCTGCCGTTCGTCAGGACTCAGGCGCTTCGCTGATTCGTTTTTGTAATCGCGATTCCACTCGCTTTGGCAGGGCACGCAAATAGTTTGTCCAAGGCATCGAAATCCTTGCTGAGCAGCCACCGCTCTGCTTCTTCTGCCTCTTTCCCGTTCTCCAGGACATCAGAGATGGCCTGATTGACTACAGCCAGGAACAACCGCTCTGTGGCTTGTGGGCGGAACTCATTGGATTGGCTCTGCATTCCGGACCCTCCTCGTTCATCATCTGCGTTGCTGCGTATGCACTCCGATTTCCCCGACTACCACGCCCGGCCGCGCAGAACGTGAACTGGCTAGCGCGTCAGCCAAAGCGCGAACCGCACCGCCTGGAACACCGTCAATTGATAATGTTGGTGCAAAATCTGGTACCACTGAAATGTCGTTGGCGTTTTCATGACTGCTACTTTTCCTAGGCTGCGATCCGTTCCTTTGCTGCGTCGTAACCCAGATATGTCCACTCAGGCCCAGAATCCGGCTTGGGAAACTCTTTGACTTGCGGCTTGCGTTGTGCCGATGACTCCTCGCGCCTTGTTTCCATCAACGCCTTCATCTTCTCGAAATCCATGCCAATGATGAGAGCAATCCGAGGACCAGACTTGCAGGCACGTTTAGTGATTGACTCCTTTAGACATAGAAACTGGGGAAACCGGTTCGGTAAACCGGATGTTCAACTCCGTGCCATAAAGCGTGACACACTGCCCATGCCCGGGCACTGGGTTAGACGAGGGCGGGCACTCTCAGGTACGAAGCACAGTGGCGCAGCCATCCTTATTTCCACCTCCACCCAGTTGGCGCACAAATGGGACAAGGCTCGTAGCCCTCGATGTGGCGCTCTCCCACTACCGCACCCGGAAACTCGACCGATGGCTTCAACAGTGGATATGTGGCGAGTGTCTACGCACATGCCCCTTCCGCACGTTCCCCCTCGGGACGGAACTCTGTCAGAACTAGCGAACTTCGACAATGACGAGCGAAACGTCATCCACGAGAGGGCCGTGACTCCACGCAGCCACCCCGTCAAGGATCGCTTGCCGCATTTCCGGCAACGTGAGCTTTGCCGAATCGAGGACTAACTGCGAAAACCCTTCGACCCCGAGCATCTCTTCCTCATGATTAAAGACTTCGATGAGCCCGTCTGTGTAGAGAATCAAGCGATCGCCAGATTTGAGCTCGATTTCGTCCACGGACTCGGATGGTGCGTTTTCCGCGAGGCAGCCGAGGATCCCGTTTTGCGACTCAAGTAGGCGGACACCACCACTTGAGATGAGCATTGCTGGTGGATGGCCTGCGGCAGCAAAGGTGGCGCGGCGGCCGCACCTACTGAAACGCATTGCGGCCATGGTGAAGTAAAAGCCGTCCGTCTCAAGACGTTTTGTACAAAATCGTGAACGCGTCGTAGCATGATACCCGGCTCCGCCTTGCGTTCGAGCGCATGGAGTGTTTCGGAGTAAATTCGGTTCGCCATAAGCGCCGAACTAATGCCATGACCGGATACATCGCACATGAGGATGGTTAGAGCTTCGTCGCTGTGCGGAAACACAACGCCAAAATCCCCGCCAATAGTACGCGCCGGGCTGTAGTAGGCCTCCATCGAGACATCGTTCCAAACAGGCTTTGTGGTGCCAGCGATTGCTGGACGCGTGCCGCGAGCGAAAGTTCGGCCTCGATCTCCATCTGCCGCTTTTCGAGTTGGGCATTGGATTCGCGAAGTTGCTCCTCGACGCGCTTCTGCGCGCTGATGTCGGTGACGATAAGTAGCACGTATTCCTGTCCGTCCGGTCCCTGAATATTGCGCGCGCTGAAGATCGCCGGGATCCTTTCGCCATTTTTGCGAGGCAAGTAGAACTCACTTCGACTGCGTCCGTACAGGTGGCCTGATTCATGTTGCCGCAGGAGGTGCGGAATATCTTTCGCCGGGAAGATCGTGTCGGGCGTTCGGCCGCGGATTTCTTCACGGCTATACATTCCCAGGCTGAGCAACCCACATAGCTTTGGGCGGCACCTGCTTGTTGATTCTGCCAGGCATAGCGGATGAGATACCGGTTGAGTTCTTCACGGCCACAATCAAAGCTTTCGATCAGATGGTCACGTCGCAGTTTTTCGACGCGCCTCGCCTCACTCACTGGCGAGTACCCGCGTCAAAGAATGCAGGTTCCATTAAAAGACCTTCTAGATGGGGCAGGGGACGCGGAGGGGCATCCAGCGCTGCCAAGAATGCTTTCCATTGCGCTGCATTCAGCCCAAAGGTACGCCGATCCGCCAGTGCTTCGTCGGCACGGGCAAGCGCGCTCTCCAGAACGAACTCGCTCACAGAACGATTGGATGCCGCCGCTGCAGCTCTCAACGCTGTCTTAGCCTTGCGCGTCAACCGGAGATCCAGTTTTTCACTTCGGAGAGAACGGGATGGCATGGTCACTCCTTCGGTCTCCAAGTTACTTTGTCTGCCCTAATGAGTGTAGGCCATGGCTGGAGGCTTCTTCATCTCATGACCAGACCGAAATAGATGGCGGACGCAGCCAGATGCTAGCCCCGCGAATTGAAGAAGCGCGAATTTGCAAAACGGACTCAGGTAAGCCTCTAAGATTCTTTCAGTTGACGTTCCTGAGCATGTCGAGATTTGCGTCTTTTTATCGGGCTAAAGGCAGGGAATGTGCCGGGAATGGTCATTTGTAAAGGCAGCTGATTTGGGTTCTGGAAATGGCACCCACTTGCTCCCGGAGAGGATAGGGGGCGGGACCCCATTATTAATGTTGCGATGGCACAGGGTTTTGCCGCCAATCCCCAAGGTCCAGAGACCAAAGTTACATGGACCATTCAGACAATCCCCTTAGATGAAGCAAGCTCACATTTCGGAAGCAGGTTAATTCGCGGACCTCTCGGGCAGGATCGGTTCCGACTTGAGCTTGGACAACGGCCGAACTCATTCTAGAAGCCCGCTGGCCACTGCTGCGCGCTGTGGTAGACGGCGAGGATCACGATGCGGGCATTTTCGATGGTGTACGCGGCGATGAAAGGAGTATTCGAAATGACGAGCTCTCGGGTACCGGGAACCCGGCCAGCTCTGCCCGACATGGGGAAGGCCCCAAGCTGTTGAACGCAGGTGACGATCTGCATCGTAATCCGAGTCGCAACTTCTTCGCTGTTAGAGAGGGCGATGTAGTCGTGAGCCTGATCCAATTGCCTGGTCGCCTGCTCGGTCCACTCGATCATGGACGTGCGCGTCCCGTCCTCTTGAGCCGCTTTACGACCTGCTCATGGCTTACGACATGGCCTTTCCGCATCTCTTCCAGCCCCTTGCGCACCAACGCGTCCTGGTAGGCGTGCAGTTCGATGTAGTTAGTGATCGCCTCATTGATGAGATAGCTCCGCGGACGGTCTTGCGCTGCAGCCAGAGAATCCAAAGCGTCGATCTTTTCTGCGACGGCGCGGAAACTGATCGTTTTCTCGTTCTTGCTCATAATGCCAGAACGATAACACATATTATTATGTATTACAAATACATGCTCAGCGGGTAGAGAAGGCAATGGGACAAAATTGGGTTGCACGCCGAGCCAACTCGAACTGCTGTAGCGGACAGGGGGGAGTGTGGCGAAAGGATCTAAGTCTAATGTCCCGATGGTGCGTCGACCTGCCAATGCCCCCACGAACTCGAAACGCGCGAAATTACAAAACAAACTCAGGTAAGTCACTAAGATTCATTGAGTTGACACTAGTGAGCTTGTCGGTAATTGGGTCTTTTTATCGGGCTAAAGGCCGGGCATGTGCAAGGCAAAGTCATTGTTAAAGGCAATTGGTTTGCGTTCCGGAATGGGCACGCACTCGTTCCCGGAGGGGGTAGGGGGGAAGGACACCATTATTAATGTTGCGATGGCACCCAGTTTTGCCGACATCATCCTAGGACGCAAAAGCCAACGAACTCGGGCCGGGGGTCCAGCGCGATCAGTCGAGAATTTGGTAGATCGATTGAATGGCTACTCACAGGTGAAGAATAGGCCCGTTGGAATCGCCCAACTCGCCGGGGAATGCAGTTCCGTTGGACTGTGGTTAGGGGATTGAGCCCAGCAAGGCACAGGCGTAGGATTGCTCCCGTCAGGCCCCCATGAAGCTTGACGGGAGGTGCAACCATGGCAGTCAAGGTGAAAAGCATCACGCTTTGGCGCAAACAGCTAGAGAACAAGACGGGCGTCCTTGCTCAGACGCTCGAGCCGCTTGCCAAGGCGGGTACGGACCTGCTGGTCGTCATGGGATATAGGCATGCAGGGGATGATACTCGAGCAGCGGTGGAACTCTATCCCATCGCCAGCAAGAAGTCGGTCGACGTTGCGCAGCAAGCAGGGCTGGCGGCCTCATCCATCCCCACACTGCTGGTGGAGGGCGACAATCGGAAAGGTCTCGGATACTCGATCACCCAGGCAATTGCAGAATCGGGTGTGAACATGGCATTCCTTGTCGCGCAGGTGGTGGGTCGAAGATACTCGGCCGTACTTGGATTCGAATCCGAAACAGACGCTAAGACCGCTGCCGCTCTCATCAAGCAAGCGACCGCAAAAAAGAAAAAGTGAAAGAAATCGCAAGCGGGAGAAACGGACGCAACGAAGTCGGAGCGGAAGTCTTGCTCGCAATCAGTCGAGAATTTGGTGAGTCACTGGAATGGTTACTCACGGGCGAGGAGTAGCCCCATTTGGCATCAGCAGCTGAGCAACAGTGCCGGACAGAGAACCGCTAAGCCAAAGACAACGGTGACGGTCGTGAACGTAGCAAACGTTGCAGCCTCTTAAACCCTCTACTGGCTTCCGGAGACAAGCACAGATCATTCGTGTTGCCTAATGCGAGCAGACCATCCCCAGATTATCGCTCGAACTACTCGACGGCGATCTTGGTGCCGCGCTGACTGGCATTGGATAGGTGCTCGATACGACTGTCGATGACGGCGCGAATCCCCTTCAGGAATTCGATCCGAGAGTTGGTGAAGTGCTCTCGCACCTTGGGGGACACGTCGAAGGCCTCCCGGAAGTGGTCTACAATTTCGCGGCACAGGCAGCGCTCTTGAATAAGAGGCGGAGTCGCATTCTGCTGAGTTGCTTCTTGTTCGCTCATTGGGCCTCCTTCAGTTCGACCGTGAGAATCCGATTTTCGAGCCGCGCTCGAGCGGGTACCAACGCGGCCATCGAGCGAGGCAAGCCGATGTGGCGTCGCAGCGTGCCGACCTCGACGATCAGTTCGTCGCCCTTCTTGAACAGCCCGATTTCGCCCTTGGTCGCGAACGGTAAACGGAGCCGCACCTCGTACATGCCGTCCCGTTTTCCGAACACATAAGGTTTCTCGGTCTGCGTCACGGCGGACGGGTCTTCCCCTTCAGCATACAGCACTTTGGCGAGATCCTGCAGCCGCTGTTTGCCCAACACCTCGTGCGCGAACAGGGGCACCCGCCTCACCGGCACGGGCGCAAAATACTCCTCAAGCTCGCGTGATACATTGTCCTGGGAGCTGTGCCATTCATTGAACCATGCATCCCGGACTTCTGGCGGCAGGACGCGGTTGACGATGACAGTGTCCACCGTTAATCCATGTAGCGAAAAATACACAAACGCCCGTTGCGTCTCGCGAAGGACCATCTTCTCTGGGTTGGTGACCAGCCGTACGGAGGTGGTGAGCGGGTCCTCCATGATTTCGTCAACGCCTTCTAGTTTCTCGAAGAGATCACGGATATTCGCGAAATAATTGTCGGTGGGCAATTCAAACGGGGCGACACGATTGGCAATCGGACGGACGGCTTTAAGCAAGGTACGCTGGAACGGAAAGATATGCTTCATATACCAGTCCAGTGTGGTGGGCATGCTAATGAAACGCATGGATTCGGCAGTGGGCGCTGCATCGAGTACGATGACGTCGTAGCGGTTCTCGCGGCGATATTGGTTGATGTACATCATGGCGCTAAGCTCTTCCATGCCCGGTAAAATGGCCAATTCTTCCGCTTCGACGTCGCTGATTCCCGTCGTGCGCAATACCGAAATGACATAGGAGGAGATCTGTTGCCAGTGGCGCTTGACCTCTTTCTGAATGTTCAGTTCGAAAATGGACAGGCCGTCCTGAATCGGGAATGGATCCGAGGTCTGGCCCTGAAATAGCTCGACATCCAGATCGAACGAATCTGCCAGGCTGTGAGCGGGATCAATGCTCATGATCAGGGTGCGGTATCCCAGGTCGGCTAGTCTGATGCCTGTTGCCGCCGCGAGGCTCGTTTTGCCTACGCCGCCTTTGCCGCTGAACAACAGAATCCTCATACACTCATTGTACGCGAACAACGCACCTAGCCTTGTCAGGAGTTAGAACAGCTAGGGTTTGTCGACCAAGCGGTGATGCATTGCATAGAGCGCGAGTTCGAGGCGGTCGGAGACGCCGAGTTTGTCAAGAATGTTGTGGAGATGATTCTTCACGGTCTGCTCGCTGATGAAGAGTCTTACGCCGATTTCCTTGTTTCGAAAGCCCTGGGCGACGAGCTGGACGATTTCCTTCTCGCGGTCGGCTGTCGACCGGCTATCTGCGACGCGCGTCGGAGTCGGATGTGGAGAAGGCGTTGATCACCTCGGCGGTGATGCGGTTATCAAGCCAAATCTCACCACTGCCGCATAATGTCAGCCAGTAGCGTGCCCATGCCTAGCGCGGCCGCCGCAGCCGATTTACCGCTCGATCTTGAACCCGATTTTCAACCTGACCTGAAACTCCTCGACCTTGCCGTCTTTAATCCTGCCGCTCTCTTCCACGACCTCAAACCATGCCATGTGGCGGATTGTCTTCGTCGCTTCGGCGACAGCTGCCTTCGTCGCTTCAGCAAAGCTTACGGGCGATGTTCCTACCAGCTCGGTGATTTTGTATGTTTTGGCCATGTCTCAGACTCTCCTCGCATCAGAGATTCTCACTAATATGCGATAGTTTACGCGTAACAGCGTCAAGGGCCAATAATTCCATAGTTCCATAATTCCAAATTGACCCGCTACCCGAATCTGCCGTGAGGGGCTCACCGGCAACTGATTCCTGTAAAGTTTGAAGTAGCTGATCTCCAGGGTTCCGTCCCTTTCCCCGTCAAGTCTCGTTCCACTGCGTATTTAAACCCTTCCTTTGGCGTTTCCTTAGCCTTGTGCAGCCGACTGGACTGCAGTCGGTTGCCGGATTAGGGGCGTGCGAGGGTTTGACATTACACAGGCGGATTTTGCCTATCGAATCGGTGTTAGCCAGTGTCATCTGTCTGCCGTCGAGCACGGACGCAACGAAGCCGGGGCAGAAGTCCTGCTCGTGATCAGTCGAGAATTTGGCAAATCGCTGGAATGGGCACTGACGGGCTGTATCGCGAGTGTGGGGGGAAGGGAAGCGGTACGCCACGCTAGCCCTATCACGGGAGCTCCCTGCCAAATCTAAACATACTCTCATTCTGAATGTGGGATGTGTTGATCTCACAGCAAGCGTCCCTTCTTTGCCCCCACCGTGGTTCACAAAGGGTAAGTTGTGAGACGTTTGGCGGAGACCCGGAAATCGGAGGCTCTTAATGTAGCATGCGATTCCGCCCGCGATGTTCATCCATCGCATCGAGTAGCGACGACATCCGTCATCAGCCGTTCCGTCATTTCGGACATCTTTTCCATATAGCCAGCGATGACCATCAGTTCAGTATCGCTGTAGTGCTCGATCAAGGCCATGTATGCTTTCCCAAGTGCTTCGTATTTCGGCAGCAAAGGCTTGACGCTTTCGCCGCGCACACGAATAAAGACTCGCCGCCGGTCCTGACTGTCGCGCACGCGCTCGATCATGCCTCGCTTTTCGAGACGGTCCAGGGTGTGCGTGATGGCTCCCGTCGTCAGACCAGTGAGGTCCGAAAGCCGTCCAGCCGTCACCATCCCTTCTGAATGCGAATTAAGCAGATCCAGACACCTTGTATCGGTTGCGTTCAATCCGAACGTCTGGGCGATGGCCTGGTGCAGGAAGACCGTCTGCATGCTGAACCTCCTTGCGAGGCTTGATAGCTTTCGCAACAGTTCAGCCCGTTTGTTCTGTCTGGAATTTTGTCTTGACATAGGATAGCTGCAATATTAAGCTAATATAGCTGCATAATTAAGAGGCTGCATAACTAAAGTATATCGCTAGCTGATCGCAGCAGTCAAGTCATAAGATCAAGGAGGAACTCAATGAATACTGAAACAACGGTTCATCCGAAGCTGCAGCATTATGGACTTGTCACCGCCAACCTGGACGCAATGACTGAGTGGTATGGGAAGGTGCTGGGCATGACGGTCAATCATCGTTCAAAGATCCCAGCGATAGCGCGGCTCACACATCAAGGGCCGCCGTTTTCCGCCTTTGCGTTCGTGAGCAACGACGAGATGGATCATCGAATCGTGTTCTTCGAAATACCTAAGGCCGAGATCGATCCAGATAAGCCTCGCCACACGGGGCTGCAGCACGTCGCTTTTGAATGCGCCACCCTCGACGATTTGTTGGGCACTTATGTCCGGCTGAAGAATCTGGGCATTCAGCCCCTGTGGGCCGCCGACCATGGGGTGGGAACTTCGATCTATTACGAAGACCCTGACCGGAACGTGGTCGAAATCTATGTCAACAACTTTAGTAGCCCCTGGACGGCTACGGAATACCTTCGATCGGGACATGCGGGGGTACCCGCCCAAATCGACCTTGACAAGCTGGTTGCGGGGCGCAAGACGGGCGCATCGCCTTGGGAATTGCACGAGCGTGCCATGGCCGGAGACTTCGCTCCCGCAGAGCCGTTCGATCCGAGGACGCGATTCTGAAGCCTCGTTAACCTGTTCAACGATGGTCCTTCCGAGATCGACCGAAAGTCTTCGGCTAGTTCTTGGATTAGCGCTCAAGGCCTTCGGCACACGGCATCGCGAACGCTCGGCCCTTTCAAGGTAAGAGAATCGTTCGACCACATCGTAAGTCGCTGCATTTTAAGCGGTAATTTTCGACACCGTGCGACTACATGCCATGAGATTCGATATGTTTGATGACAAATTGTCATCGTTTTCAGCGCAATCCTGACGGCAAAAGAATCGCTGCATGGGAGTCTCAAACTCCCATGCTCAGTGGAAAGCGCTCATCAAGGAGCTTCACCCGTGTCAATTTCCCCAACTCAGTTGGGTCACTTGAGCTTCAATCTCGGAATCACGTCTACTGGCGGGCAAGGCCATGAAGTTTCCCCGGAGAAAACCGAAACTGATGGTTTGAGTTACGCACTCGAACCAGGGCAGGGAAGTTTCCCCAATGACCAAGTTCTCGCTCCCCTAAGCGGCGGCTGAGGCGACCACTTCAACGAATTGCCGACCATTCGGCCCAGTGGGCGACTACGAGTATGATCGCCTCGTGCGGCCTGCGCTTGTCGGCGTTTTAGGACGGAGAGGCTCGGACCGGACGGCATCGAACGGTTCCCTATATTGGGCAAGCTAACTTGCTGGCGATTTCTTTCCGCACGGAGTAGAATCCGAGTCAAGTGAGCGAGCATCTAAAAAGCAGCGTCCACTGGGATAGAACATATTTTGCCTAAGGGAACTGGAGTTCTCTGACAGGCCAGGGTGGTATCAGTCGCGGCCATTTGATTCACGGAGGATGAGCATGATTATGCCTCCTTCATCGAAGACGAGACCTGGCCTTCAGGAAGGCTAGTTGCACTTCGCCCATGCACGAAAATGTTGTGAACGCCAGTAGCGCTCCGAGTCCGGCTCTTGGACAGCCAGGCGCCAGCGCGGGCATTGTGTCTGTCCCAACCAGTCTGCTACCCCCTCTCGTAGTCGACCTGGACGGCACGCTGATAAAAACGGATTTATTGCTGGAGTCCGTCTGTAGCTTTCTGCGGCAAACGCCCCTCGCACTTTTCGCACTACCCATCTGGTTGCTCAAAGGACGAGCACGCCTGAAGCGGGAAATTGCCCAGCGTGTCCAACTCGACCCGGCTCTGCTTCCCTATCGAACTGAGCTGCTTGACTACCTCCGCGCCGAACACGACAAGGGCCGGTCGCTCATTCTAGCAACGGCGAGCGACGAGCGATTTGCCCTGCAGGTCGCGGATCACCTGACGCTTTTTGACATGGTTCTGGCAAGTGACGGCATCACGAACCTTGCCGCGGAACGCAAACGAGCGCGCCTGGTTGCGCAATTCGGCGAAAAGGGCTTCGACTACGCGGGCGACGAATCTCGCGACCTGGCAGTGTGGTCTTCGGCAAGGAAAGCCATCGTGGTCAGTCCGAACCCCCGGTTGAAGCAAGCCGCGGTGAAGGTCTCGCAGTTTGAACGCGCATTCGCAGAACCGGGCGCCAGCGTTGCCGAGTACTTAAGAGCGCTGCGGCCTCAGCAGTGGCTCAAAAACATTTTGGTGTTTGTTCCCCTTTTTGCGGCACACCTATTTACCGAACCGATTCTATTAGTAAGAACGATTATTGCCTTCGTGGCGTTTTGTTGCTGCGCGTCGAGCGGCTACCTTGTTAATGATCTGTGCGATTTGTCGGCCGATCGTCATCATCCGGCGAAACGCTTGCGACCGTTTGCATCTGGAGAATTGCCGTTGGCTTACGGTTTCGTAATGGCTCCCGTCTTGGCCGTCTTTGGCTGTCTCCTCGCGGGTTTGCTCTCCGGGCTTTCCCTGGGAATCGTGGTGCTTTATTTCATCGTAGCAGCGGCTTATTCTCTCTCTCTCAAGAAAGAGGTGATCCTAGACGTGTTCACGCTCGCCTCGCTCTATACACTGCGGATTATCGAGGGAGGGCTTGCGGCCGCGGTGCCGCTGTCGGTGTGGTTATTGGCATTTTCCATGTTTTTGTTTCTTAGCCTTGCGTTTATAAAGCGCTACGCGGAACTGGTCATCATGCGCAGTGTCGATGGGGATCAGGCCAAGGCACGAAGTTATGAACTGAACGACGCGGAGTTACTTGTCTCCAAAGGGACGGCCAGTGGATACGCAGCGGTGCTGGTTCTTTCGCTTTACATCGGTAGCGGCGCGGTCAAAGTGCTTTACTCTACCCATGAGGTGCTATGGCTAGTCTGTCCGTTATTGCTGTATTGGATTAGCTACCTCTGGCTGGTCGCGCATCGCGGGAAGATGTATCACGATCCCCTGATATTTGCCGTACGCGACCGGACCAGTCGCATCCTGATACTGCTTATGCTCGCCGCAGCGTTAATAGCGATCTAGTCTTCCAAGTAAGGAAGCGACGAGGCTCCTGATAACC
The DNA here is from genome assembly GCA_963709675.1 of Candidatus Acidiferrales bacterium. Lineage (GTDB taxonomy): Bacteria > Acidobacteriota > Terriglobia > Acidiferrales > UBA7541 > Acidiferrum. The sequence continues at coordinate 193,681 of CAVPWW010000003.1, read as the reverse complement.
CATGATAGAGATGAAGTGTCTGCGAGTGAATCACAAACTCCTTCCCGTTGCGCTGGGAGGCTTCGTCCTTGCGTGCACTGGGATGCTACTAGTGGCAAAAAGCTGGGAACGCAGCACTCGCGGAATGGCAGCGCAGAATTCCGGGACGATAGAACATGAAGTGGAGCAGACGAAGTCCATCGTGAATCTTCAGTCCTTTCGTCAGGCGACTTCAAACAAAATAAAGTCGAACACAGGTACTCCGGGAACAGCGACGCTCATTAACCTCAATCCCGCAGTCAATTCCTGGTACCTCCTGGAGGTTAACTGGCAGGATGGTTCCCAGTCCTCTTACCACCTGGAAAATCCTCAGCCGCGCTCTGAAAACTTGTTTCTGGACCCCAATTATCCATTGGGAATAGAAATCTCACAGGGAAAGGCTCGGAATCCCTGCAACCTGTTTGAAAGCCGCGCAAACGGTCCGCTGGACCAGGCGAGGAATTCGCAAGCGCCCTATGTCTCACTGTGTGATGGACGGCTATTCCTGAGGAACCCCGTTAAGGGGCATCGCACAAAATTGGAAGCGGAGGCCGAATTCTTTCGCACTCAAGTTTGGGGCGGAGAAAAAGTCGCCGTAATCTTCCACCATCTTCTGGAAGACAGCCACCGTGAAACTGCGACGTTAACGGAGGCGAGCGGTTCAGGAGGCGCAGTTTCAGGCAGTGGCAGAGTAGAGGATGCTCCGCCTGCCGCACACATTGATGCGAAATATGCTGGCCGGCTTCTGACTCCCAGCGGCCTTGGGATCACCTTGGAAAATGTCCATAACGGGGTGGCACCCGGAGAGTGGTATTCCGCAATGGGTAATCCCGGCGTTTACGTCAGCCTCATCGAACCGCAGCTAATCGATAGAACGATCCTGGAGAGCTACAAGGCGATGGTGAATCCACTCGATAGCGTGGAGGGCTCGTCTCTTTGCTACCTGGTCGCCTTTGACCTTGACCGCTTTGATTTGGGCTATGAGCTGGGGACGGAACATCCTTCGGTCGAGTGGTCCGACCACATCCAGCCGGGGATGAAGGACCCCAAAGCTCCAGGTCCGGACGGCATTGGAACCATTGCCCCGGTAGTTCCGACTGGTTTGGTGAGCCCGGAATTCGTCAGTAAAACGGTGGCCACATTCACTGGTGGATTTAAACGCACGCATGGAGCCTTCAAATCCGGTGAACTTGCTGCAAAAAACCATGGGAGCCATTACGGTTTTGTGGAAGACGGCGTTGTGTTGAGTAAGCTTCAGCCCGGTTTGGCGACCATCTTTGTCCTGGATGATGGATTGGTGCAGATGAAGACCTGGGATGCACAGGACGACGGGATCCTGCCCAAAATCAAGCACGCGCGACAGAACGGGGTCCCGGTGGTTGAATACGATGAGAAACTGCAAGCAACCGTTCCGGGACGGCTAGTAAACAAATGGGGTCCGGGAAACTGGTCGGGTTCGGAAGAGACGAAATTGCGCACCATACGGGCGGGTGCAGCGCTGCAAGCAAATGGCAGAAGGCGTTTCCTCATTTACGCCGTGTTCTCCGACGCGACGCCCTCGGCCATGGCTCGCGTATTTCAGGCCTATCGCTGCCGCTATGCCATGCACCTGGATATGAACGCACTCGAGCATACCTATCTGGCACTGTATCGCCGGGCAGGATCGCAACTGTTCGTCGATTACCTCCTCTCGGGAATGAATGAGGTGGACAAAATGGATTCCGGGGAGGAAGTTCCGCGTTTTCTCGGTTACCCCGATAACCGGGATTTTTTTTATGTGATGAGACGCGATCGGTAAGTGGAGGCACAAGATGAGAGCGGTCCGTATATTGTCTTTGGGACTGTTGGTTCTCTTGGGGCTCGTCCGTTTCGACTCGTTTTTTGCTCTGTCTCAATCACTGCAACAACAAAACGAGATCTTGCTGCAGCAGTTACGGCGCGAGAATGGGCTTTCGGATGAGCAAGTCAACCAACTCCGCAAAGTATTCGCCGAGTCACGGATTATCGGGCAGGGGAATCCGGCGGTCACCCAGCATCCGGTGACGCCCGACGAATGCATGGTGAAGTTAAAAAACGCGGGTATCCACTACGAGAACCCCCGATTTGAGAGAATCTGCAAGGCCAAGTACATGGCTCCTTTGTACGATCCTTCGAAGGAAAAACCCGAAGACGCCAAAGCGTGCATCGACCAGTTTGAATTTCCCGACATTCCTTGTACATATCCGGTTGTTTGGGTCAAAGCCCGCGAAGCCGCGGAGATTTGTTGGGCCATGGGAAAGCGCCTTTGTGACGCCCACGAATGGGAAGGGGCTTGCGCTGGAGATCTCGAACCCCCGGACTACCACTTTGATCTTCTGAAAGGATTGTCAGTTGAAGACGCGATTCATCGGATGCGGGCAATGCACAACCGGGAGGACAGCCCGACCAAATCCTGGAGTTATGGCCCGACCTATCAAAAAGGCATCTGCGCCACCGGCAGTAAGAAGACTCCCGACTGCAACGGAGGAAGCTGGACCGGATGCGGCTCCAACACCTATCCGACCGGCGACTTTCCCGCGTGCAAGAGCTCGCTAGACGTATACGACCTGAATGGCAATGCTGCGGAGCACATGAATCTGCCGCTGAACGAAAGTCAAATGTCGAGCCTGGGCAGCAAGGAGCTGGGCTACACGGAGATGAAAGGCAGCTGGTTCGTATTCGACACCATTCGGGCTCACGACGACTGGTGCCGGTGGCGGGCGCCGTTTTGGCATGGTACCCGCGTAATGGACGAACGGAGCCATGCCAATTACCACTTGAGTTTCCGGTGTTGCAAGACCTTGAACTAAGCGCACCTTAGAACCCTGGTTAGTCGCTGGGCCTCGCGACTACCGACCATCCTGTGCGGTACCCAAAACTCTCCAGTCCAGGTGGATTGGACCTTCGTCGCTAAGAAGTCTAGAGGTGGAAGGATCCCGAAGAAGCTCGCGGATCGATTGAAGCTTACCATTGACCAGCGCCCACTCACTGATCAAGCGGATGCCGTGACTGTAGTCTGCATAATTTGCACCATGCACGGTGCTCAAAGGCTGAATGGGCTGCCCCGGCCCGCGGTGCCACCCGTAAATGGCTATGCGTCCCAGATCGAGGGTCAACCGATTGCTTATGACCACATCTTTCTTGTCGCCCGAGACCAGTGCTCCCAACGGCGCTCCCGCGGCATGGACCTGATCCTCAATTATCTGATTATGCGTCGAATAGTATTCTGTCGACCTCATCTGTGGACCAGCCGGCAGAGGCTGCGGTGTCAGGTGATAGAGAGACTGCATATAGATCGCATCCACCATCTTTCGTGTGGGGAGGATAAATCCGAAGCGCTCCGCGATGGCGATAGCTGTATGTAGATTCATCGGAATGCGCAGGAAGTCAGAATCGGAGCCAATGGCGAGGTAGTCGGGCGTGACGAAGATGATGGCCGTGAGACTTTGGCCATTGGTCAACTCACACTGAAGTTTAACCGGCACCAATCTCCTGAGAAACTCCGGAAGATTGCCTTTGGAGATCTCTTCTAAAATGGTTTCTTCGCGTTGCTCGGAATTCATCTTGGATACATACTGCGCAAACTGCGACCCTGTGAGATCCTGCGCGGCTCTCTCTGGAATGGCTTGCGTTAATTGTTCGGGTTGGATATTTGAACCACTGCGCTCGCCTGGAGTGGCGCTGAGCGAAAAAAACACTAGGCAAGCAAATGCCGCGAAGAGACTACGTTGGATGCTGCTGTGTCGCAATGCCAAAACCACCTTGCTGACATCGGAAGCACTACCTATATATTATATCGCGTTCGGCGATAGCGTTGCAATTCCTGTGTTTTACTTTCTTTAAATACAGGTGCGGGTCTGGTCTGGCGATTTATCAATCCCATCGCTGCTTACTGCATCTATGTAGTATAAGAGCAGCGTGTACAAGTGAGACGGGGCAGAAGCCAAATGAACTCTTCTCCTCAATCTTCTTGCAATGGGCCGGAAAGACTGGCGCAATCAACGAGCCTGGCTAAAGGCCGGACCGCCGGACAACTCACGGAACGTGTTTTTTCCTGGGGGCGCTACCCCAGAACCGAGCATCGAAAGGTCTACAAACCCGCTTGGAATGACCAGGTACCAGAGATTCTCGGGGCCGCAGAGCGAGGCTCGTTGCTTCCCTTTGGCCTGGGCCGCAGTTATGGCGATTCTTGTCTGAACGCCGGCCGCGACCTGGTGCAGTGTCAACGGCTCAACCGCATCCTGGGTTTCGACGAATCGACGGGAGTGGTGCGCTGCGAAAGCGGTGTGAGTTTTGCGGATCTAGTTGCGGTATTCCTCCCCAAGGGGTGGTTTTTGCCGGTCACTCCGGGAACAAGCTTCGTCACGGTAGGCGGCGCGATCGCGAACGACGTCCACGGCAAGAACCATCATTGTGCGGGAACCGTTGGCGCTCACGTTCACCAGATTGCTCTGTATCGCTCCGATAGAGGTTTAATGTACTGCAGTTCTCACGAAAATTCCGAAATGCTTCGCGCTACCATCGGCGGGCTCGGCCTGACCGGCGTCATCGCCTGGGCCGACCTCCAACTGAAACGCGTTGCTGGTCCCTGGATAAATGCCGAGTCCATAGCCTTCGAAACTCTAGAGACTTTCCTAGAGCTAAGCCACGATAGTAATGACCTATTCGAATACACCGTGGCCTGGCTCGACAGCTTCGCGGGGAAAAGCGCCCGTGGGATCTTCTTTCGTGGCAACCATGCCGCCAATTGCCCCAAAAAATTCCATTCGAAGGGTGGCCCAAAGCTTCCGTTTGAACTGCCATCTTGGGTTCTCAATCGTTTCTCGGTTCGAGCTTTCAACGCGGCTTTCTATGCGCTCCATGCGGCCAAGAAACAAAATTACGTTGTGGGTTACGATTCGTTTTTCTACCCGCTTGACTCCATTCGGCAATGGAACCTGATGTACGGGAGACGAGGTTTTCTTCAACACCAATGCGTTATTCCAGAATCGAAGCTTGACGCCATTGAGGAAATACTCGATCGCGTCGCGCGGTCCGGCATGGGCTCTTTCCTGGTGGTACTCAAGCAATTCGGCTCGGCGCCGCCTGCGGGCATGCTTTCCTTCCCTCGTCCAGGACTCACCATCACGTTCGACTTTGCGATGCGTGGCGAGCAGACGCTTAAGTTAATGCAGTCACTCGACGAAATAGTCCGGGAAAGCGGTGGAGCGATCTACCCAGCGAAAGACGCCCGCATGAGTCCTGCGCTTTTTGAAACTTCATTTCCAAGCTGGCGTAACTTTGTACCCTACAAGGATCCGAAGGTATCGTCCTCGTTTTGGCGACGTGTGACAGGCTCCTGATGACAGATACCGCGGGCACATCCGTATCGGGGGTAAGCGTAGCCGAATGAACAAGGCCATCATTCTGGGAGCTACATCGGGAATCGCGGGCGAGGTCCAGCGGCAACTGGCGCAGCGGGCCTGCGAGTTGCTTCTCGTGGGCCGCTCGCCGCAACGACTTGCGGTGCTGAAGGCGGACTTGCTGGTACGTGGCGCACCCCAAGTGCTGATTTTTTCGGCGGACTTGTCTGTCATTGCTCAACACAACGGAATCCTCGAATTTGCGTGCCGCGAGTTTCCCGATTTCGATACCGTGCTCCTCGCCTACGGTTCCATGCACAATCAAAAAGACTCCGCAAGTTCCATTGAGGTGCTGGTAGAAGAGCTGCAGGTTGATTATGTGAGCGCCGCCGCTATTCTTACCCTATTCGCAGCAGAGTTGGAGCGCAGGCATACGGGCTTAATCGCTGCCATAACCTCTGTCGCGGGGGATCGGGGACGCCGCTCCAACTATGTCTACGGCTCCGCAAAGGGCGGCCTCTCGCTTTTTCTGCAAGGACTTCGGAGCCGGCTTTATCCTGCTGGCGTGGGCGTAATTACCGTGAAACCCGGACCAGTCCAGACCCCAATGACCGATGGATTGCAGCACGCCGCACGCTTCGCCGATCCTCAACAGGTGGCTCGCGACATCGTCCGCACCCTCGACCGCGGTTCCCCTGACGTCCTCTACACGCCCAGAATCTGGCGCTACATTATGACCGCCATCAAATGGGTTCCAGAAGCCATCTTTAAACGCCTGCCACTGTGATCATTTCTCTGCCGTTGGTAATGCAAGCCACCGCACCTCGCTGATTCTGCCGTTTTTCGTCCCGGAGTATGCCACCAGCGACGGCGAGGAAATACCTGCGCGGCATAAAACTGACCCAAAGGCCAAATGTGCGAAAGCCGACAATTCATCCGCGTGCCAGATGGCCATAGCTGGCGAGTCTGGAGAACTGCGAACTGCTACTTCTCGGATGTCCGGAACCCAAATCGCGAGGAGCTAGCGAACTTCGACAATGACGAGCGAAACGTCATCCACGAGAGGGCCGTGACTCCACGCAGCCACCCCGTCAAGGATTGCTTGCCGCATTTCCGGCAATTTATGTTTTGTCGAATCGAGGACTAACTGCGAAAACCCCTCGACCCCGAGCATTTCCTCGTGATTGTTAAAGACCTCGACGAGCCCGTCCGTGTAGAGAATCAAGCGATCGCCAGATGTGAGCTCAATTTCGTCCACGGACTCGGATGGCGCAGTTTCCGCGAGGCAGCCGAGGATCCCGTTTTGCGACTCAAGTAGGCGGACTCCGCCACTCGAGACGAGCATTGCTGGTGGATGGCCCGCGGCAGCAAAGGTGGCGTGGCGGCCGCAGCTACTGAAACGCATTGCAGCCATGGTGAAGTAAAAGCCGTCGGTCTCAAGACGGTCGTGCACAAAATCGTGAACGCGTCGCAGCATGATACCTGGCCCCGCTTTGCGTTCGAGTGCATGGAGTGTTTCGGAGTAAATGCGGTTCGCCATAAGCGCCGAACCAATGCCATGACCGGACACGTCGCACATGAGGACGGTCAGAGCTTCGTCGCTGTGCGGAAATACAACGCCAAAATCCCCGCCAATAGTGCGCGCCGGGCTGTAGTAGGCCTCCACCGAGACATTGTTCCAAACGAGGCTTTGTGGTGCGAGCGATTGTTGGACGCGTGCCGCGAGCGAGAGTTCGACATCAATTTCCATCTGCCGCTTTTCGAGTTGGGCATTGGATTCGCGAAGTTGCTCTTCGACGCGCTTCTGTGCGCTGATGTCGGTCACGATGAGCAGCACGTATTCCTGTTCGTCCGGTCCCTGAATATACCGCGCGCTGAAGATCGCCGGGATCCTTTCGCCATTTTTGCGAGGCAAGTAGAACTCACTTCGACTGCGTCCGTAGCGCTGGCCTGATTCATGTTGCCGCAGGAGATACGGAATATCTTTCGCTGGGAAAATCGCATCGGGCGTTCGGCCGCGGATTTCTTCACGGCTATACATTCCCAGCCGGAGCAGCGCTTCGTTGGCGAAAACTACACGAAGTTGATCATCGACAATGACCACTCCCTCGTTGAGCTCTTCAAGAATACTCTCCATCTGGCGAAGCCAATCCGGAGTCTTGATATTGGCGTTAGGCATGGCTTTGTTCCGTTGAATTCGTCGGCGAAGATGGTGTGTCGCGATCGAGTAACCGGGTCACCAGAGCAAACAGAACACTGACCGATATTCCACACATCAGCACACCGGTGATCCCCTCCAGAGGCCCTAAGAGTCGCCAGTTGGACGGGAGAACCAGATCACCATATCCCACAGTGGAATAGCTGCTCGCGGAGAAGTAAAAGGCGAGCTCCCATGACGGGAAGCAACGCGTTCGGTAGAAACTGGCCCACAGAAGAATCACGAACCCGTGTAGAATTACAATTGCGACCATCGATTTCACTACCAGGGTGGCCGAATAAACTGGCCCATGATTGTGAGTGTCCCTGGTCAGAACACGCTTTAGCCACTCGATGAGCGTAGTTACGCCGGCGCACTGCAAGCAGAGTGTAAGACTCAGCAGAAGAACAGCCGCGGCAACTTGGTTAAAAAGAATCATCGCAAAAGCCTTCAACGAACTAAACATGCTCACAGTTTCATTCGAGCGTCTTTCTCATCGCCGTTACGCCCCAGTCGAGCGAGTACAGCCGTGACAAACCAACTGACCTTTATCATCAGCTGGTGTGTAGCGCCATTTCAGGGGCCGGGCGCGCTTCAGTCTCAGCCGCAGGTTGCTTCGTTTCCCAGCGAATGATTTTTAGGTCGAGTACGAAGATGCTGTAAAGGACCGGCACCAGAAGCAACGTGATGAACGTTGCCACGGCAAGCCCGCCTATCTGTGCATAACAAAGAGGCTGCCATAGGGGCCCTCCTTCAAGCGCCAGTGGGAAGAGTGCCAAGATGGTCGCTAGTACAGTGATCAGTACTGGCCGGATACGCTGGATGCCTGCGTCCGGAAGCGCCTGCTCCAGGGGCTCCCCTTTCGCATGCATTTCCTCGATGAAATCGAAGAGAACGATGACGTGACTGACGATCACGCCGATCAAGCTCGCTATGCCCAGAAACGCCATAAAGCCAAATGGCGTATGCATGATCGAGAGGGCGATCAGAGAGCCGATCACACCATAGGGAGCAGCGGCAAATACCAAAAGGGGTTTCACGGCGTTGTTGAATTGAACCAGTAGCGCCAGGTAAATCCCGAGTAAAGAAATCAACAGAACGACTTTGAGGTTGTCGAACCCTTCGATTTGTTTGGCACGTTCGCCACCAATGCGGAGCTGATAACCCGGGGGGAGATTTTTCTGGAATTCCTGTATTTTTGGAAGGATTTGGTTAAGCACCTCAGATGCGAGAACTCCAGGCTGGGGATAACAAAGTATGGAAATGGTGCGAAAATGCTCGCGGCGCCTGACGCGACCCGTTTCCAAAGAATTTCCGACTGTTGCGATCGACAGCAGGGGCACCCGGTTGTTCGTCTGCGAAGAGTAAACATAGAGGTTCTTGATATCAGCAAGCTGGGCGCGCTCCTCCATGCGAAGGCGCGCCACAATGGGGATGTTCTTGTCGCCTTCCTTGAACACGCCCACGGGGGCGCCGCTCATGGCCGTGGCCGACGCGTCTGCGACATCGGCGTTGGTAATAGCTGCGACGTTGGCGCGGTCTGGATCGATCTGAATCCTCTGCTGAACATTGTCAGGGAACCAATCGTCACGAAGAACGGCAACGCCGCGAGCCTGCGCTACGATCTCCTGAACCTGCCCGGCAATCTGTCGCAGGGTGCGAATATCGCTAGCTTCATTTCTCGCGTCAACGTCCTCCTGCCCGGAGATCAACAACTCGACAGGGTTGTCCACAGGATTCGTTTGCAGTTGGCGAACCGTAACCCACGCCCCTGGTACTTCCTTATCTAGTGCGTCCTGGATCGGACGGGCCAACTTTGGCGAAGCCTCTTTATCCGTGATCTCAACAATCATTTGCGCGTAGTTGGTCTGCGGCATTTCGGGCGAGACTGAAAACCAGAAGCGAGGTCCCCCACCACCGGCAAAGGTCGTCAGTGACTTGAGAAGATGCCCACGGTTCTCTTTCGTAGTGACGTCAGGCGAATTGTCAATCACTTGTCGGACGACTCTTTCGGCCTGCACGGCAGCATCGTTGGTGACGCTCAAGGGTGTGTCATTCGGCAACCAAATATCCAAATAAAACCAATACTGGACGTCTTCGGGAAAGAATTGGGTCTTAAGTCGAGAACCGAACAACCCGCCTCCGATCAGGAAAACCAAGGACGCACCGAGGACCGCCCAACGGTGTTTTATGGCTTTGCCGACGAGTCTGTTGTAGAAGCCGTAAAATCCCCGCTGCCGCATCTCCTCGATACTCGGTTCTCGCTTTGTCGGAGGACGCAAGATGTAGTAGCCCAGGAACGGAACAAAGGTCATCGCGACAAAGTACGCGCACAGCAGAGAAACCGTCATCACCACCGGGAGGCTCTTCAAGAACTCGCCGGTATTGCCGGTGAGCATCAAAAATGGCAGGTAGGCGATAACATTCGTGATTGTCGCGTAAAAGATCGCTGTGGCGAGCTTCGTCGGGCCAAGCCAGCAGGCAATGCTGCGCCGAAACCCTTCCGCCAAGTGACGTTTGATGCCGTCTCCTGAGACCACCGGCACGTCCACGAGGAGGCCCAGCGCGATGATCAGTGATGCGATGGAAACTTGTTGGAGATCGATTCCCAACATATACGCGATGCCAAACGTCATCGCGAGTGTGATCGGTATTGCCAGCGCCATGATCAGCGCCAGCCGCCACTCCCAAAACCCAATCAGCGACACCAAGACGACGAGAATAATGGCTTCCAAAAGCGCCCGCATGAAGAGGTTGATGTTCTCCTTGACTTGGAGCGGTTGATCGGAGGTGTGCGCCAGAATCAGGTCGGCGGGGAGGATTTGGCGAAGCTCCGAAAGCTTCAAGTTCACGGACTGTCCGAAGCGCGCGATTTGCTTTCGATCGCGCATGTACACCGCTATGGTGATCGCGCGGCTGCGCTGCCAGTGCCCACTTGCGTCTCGCCAAGTGTAGTAATTGAGATACTGGGCGGGAGCCTGATAGCCCCGGCTGATTTGGACGAGATCCCGTAAATACACCGGGGCGCCCTCTGACGTAGCGGATACAGCCACCTCGCCGATGCTTCTAGCCGTATCGAATTGTCCGGAAGGAATGAGAGTAATCCTGCGCTCGCCCGTCTCAACACTTCCACCGGGCGCGATGATGTTCCGAGCCGAAAGCACTTTGGAGAGATCAGCAGGGCGTAGCCCGTAGGCGGCGAGGCGATCCTGGGAATAATCAAGATAGATGGTCTGGGACAAAACGCCACGCCGTTCGACTTTGGAAACTTCCGGAGCCCCCTGCAGCGTTCGGCCAATCAAGTCAGAAAAATTCTCGAGTTCGGCGTAGCTGTATTTGTCGCCTGCAACGTTAGCAAGCTTCGTTCGTGTCTCCCCCGGATCGCGGATGATTGCAGGTTGCCACGCGTCGGGATGCAACTCGGATCTCTTTAGCCGCTCTGAGACGAACCGCTGGATGAACGCTTGAATGGAGCTGTCATCTGCGTCCGAAACACCATCGAAAGCGATGAATCCGCTACCCTGGATGATCTCTGAATCGCGAATGATTCCAACACTCTGGGCTTCCTGTTGAAAAAGGTATGCGGTGTCAAGAACCGAGCGCGGCGAAATGGATTGCGGAAAGGAATTTACCACTGCTACTGCCACGAGCCGCCCTTTTCCATTTTGCTGTTTTGCATCGCGAGCTTTGCGAATCGCGGCTTCGACGGAATTGGCACGAGCCGCAATTTCGATGTCGTCCGCCTTCGGGCTCGCGACGGTCAGCATAAGGGCGGCGGTGTCTCCGAAATCGCTCAGGAAAGTGATGGGGCCGGCGCCCTGAGGCAACTGAGAATTTAGGGCATTCAGCTTAAGGTTGATATCGCTGAATTGCCGCTTGGTATCGGTGATGCCCTCATCCAGTTGAATGGTGACAAACGAATAGCCGGGCAGAGATGTGGACTTAATACCGTAGTCTGCATCTGTTCCCGGATGGATGGTCTTATTCTCAGCGGCAACGTCCTCAATTCGACGGGTAATGTACTGTTCAACTTGTTGCGCCGTGGCTCCGGGCCATGGACAAGCCGCGACGGCGAGACGCACGGGAATGTCGGGGTCCTTGCGCTGCGGCATGGAGGTGTACCCGAACCAGCCCCAAAGGAGCACTCCGGCCAGAAGTATCCAGGAGATGTGCGGGTGCTCGACGAAAAACCTGGGGACATTGCGGCTATTACTGATCTGTTGTTCGTGTTCGAGTGCCATTTGTTTTATACCTTTATGGGATAACCTGGATGAAATCGCCGTCCTTCAGACCAGCGGCTCCAACGACGACAATTTTCTCGGCTGGACTTACACCTTCAACTGCCACATCACTCTCGTGGGTTTCACCAAGTGCGACCTGGCGCAAATGCGCCACCCATTTCCCGCCCTGTTCGCTAACGACGAAAACCGCGTAGTGTCCGGCCGAACTGGGGTCGGCAACAACGGCGCTAAGGGGCACCGCGGGAACCGGGGCTTTGTGAACACCAGTCAAACTGAGTGAAGCAATCATTCCGGGCTTCAATGACGCTTTCGGGTTGGCGACGGTTACCTCGATGGCAAAAACGCGATTCTTCTCATCGGCGCTCGCGGCAATACTCGTGACTCGTCCGTTGTACTCTTTCGGATCGTCCTGGAGATGAATGCTGAATGGTAGCCCCAAGCGCAGACGACTTACGGCATAGTCCGGAACGCCAAAGCTGATTTTGACCGCACTCGTGTCGGCGATAGTAAAGGCCGGAGTCCCGGGTGCTGCGAGGTTCCCTAGTTCAATGTTCCGGGCGAGGATGTACCCTGAGAAGGGCGCCGTCAGATCCGCGTCCTGGAGAGCCAACTGCGCTTGGCGCACATTTGCCTTGGCCTGATCCACAGCCGCGAGGGTCGAATCGAATTTCGCCTGCGCTCGATCGAAATCGGGCTTGGTCAAGCTCTCTGAGGCGTAAAGCGTCTTCGCGCGCTCGTAATCCTTCGTCGCCTCGACATGCTGCGCTTGGGCTAGACTCAGAGTTGCGGTCGCTTGGTCCAGTTGATTCTTCAAGTCCTGATGGCGAATCTGGGCGAGAACGGCGCCCCTAGCAACATAGTCTCCCGAACCTATGTTGCGACGCCGCCCGTCGGCACCCGCGACCTGTTTAATTTCGGTCACATATCCTGCGGACTTGAATGACAGAACCGCCTCCGCGAACGGCACAACGGAAGCCGAGTAGCGCAAATCTTCTGAAGGCGCATACGAAGCCACATCCGCCACATGAACGGGTGTGGGAGATTTAGCTGCGACTTTCGTGGGTTCCTGACAGCCACTTGTAGCCACAATCGTGGCGAAAAGCACAGCCCCTATTGCTGCCCCCACTCGTTTCCTGTTGCGCCTCATAAAGTCCACTCCTCTCCCACTTTCTCGAGATCCGCCCTGACTGGCTGTCGCGCCTAAAATAGTTCTTGTTCTCATCAGTTACTCTTCTCCCATCGCTTTGCGCAGTTCGGCAAAGGCGCTCCAATAAGAGGAAAGCGCCTGCTGATACTGGAAATTGGTTTCGGAACTCTGAGCCTGTGCCTGGAGAAGGTCTCTTAAGAGTGCGGCCTGCTGTCTATATTTGTTGCCCGTGACGCGCAACTGCTCCGCAGCTGCCTCGTGGGCCGTACCAGAAGCCTTAAGCAGCAAGGAAGCTTCCTGCCATTTACGGTACTTCGCACCAATCTCTACGGCGACCTTCGACTCCGTCTCTTGGATCCCGTTCCGTGCCTGTTCGATAGTTTTCGTTGCCTCGACAACCTTGTTGTGGCGGCGTCCCCAATCAAATGGCTCCCAGGTCAGGAAAAAACCGGCCGTGGCGACATTCTTTGGAAGAACTTGCACATTGAAAAGACCCTGATAGCGCAGGGAGAGACTGAGGTCTGGAATGTATTCGGCTTTCGCGAGACGCCGGTCATATTCGGCCTGCTTTTCCTTGAGGTGCGCTTCCCGGCACTCGGGGCGGTTCACCATAGCTGCGTTTCGAGCGGAATCGAGAGTCAGATCGCTGGTGTCTTGCTCCGGAATGAAGTCAACACGAAAGGGCGTGGCAACATCGCGTCCAAGCAGTTGGTTCAAGGCCTCACGCTGCGTTGCCAACCCATTCTCTGCGACGGACAACTCATAGCGCGATTTGGCTAGGCGGGCGTCGACGTCTAATGCATCGGCGCGCAGCACCGTCTTTTCTGACACGTATTGGACTGTGACCCGCTGTGCTTCTTCGAATGTTTTTACCGCCTCACGAGCGGCATCCACACTCGCTTGAACCGCAAAAAGGTTGAAATACGCATTGCGAACTTCGGCAGCGATCTTCTGCCGCTCGGCGCGGACATCTTCACGAGCGATGTCACGTCCGAGTTCCGTCAGGTGAATGCCGAGGCCGATCTTGTATTGTTGTGTAAGTGGCTGATCGGCGTTGGCAGTGATGTAGGTGGTAAACACCGCCGGCGTGTGAATTTTCGCATTGGTAGATGGGATCGGACCAGTTCCCGGATATGTGCCGAACGAACCGGCGGGAAACGTGAAGTCAAACGGGTGCAACAGCTCGCCGCCCAGCATCGTGAATTGAAATTGTGGTTTCCGCCGGCTACGCGCCGTACTCACTTGGAAGTCGTATTTTTGAGCTTCCAGGACCGAGTTCTTCACAAGTCGATTGTTCTGGAGTGCTAGAGTCACCGCTTCATCGAGAGTGAGGATGGGCTCCTGAGTATCGGCATTCGATATTTGTTCTTGGGCTGATGAGGCCATCGGCAATGCAAGAGCGCACGCGAGAAAGATTACTGATAAATATTTAAATCTCATATTGTTGATCCGTTTGTTGAGGCTTCCCTTCCTGCAAGCCCTCGAAGAGTCGTTGTGACCACTTTTTGCGCGATGCGCTCGACGGACAGACGCTCGACGTTTGCGAGGCCATCGATCGCAAGCATGGTTAGGCCATGCACTACGGCCCACGTGTAGAGAGCCGCGGTTTGCAATTCCGACTTTCGGGTGAGTGCGGGGTCGAAGATTCCGATGCGGGCGCCCCGGCGGAGAATGTTCTCCAGAACGGCACGCGAAGCCACCCACGCGGTCAGGACTTCTTCTGGACGCCAAGCAGGGCCACTCGGCGCCACACTGAACATCAGGCGATAAAGCGTGGGATTCTTAATGCCAAAGCTGACATACGCGAAACTCATTTTCGACAAGGCTGCGCGAGGATCGGCGATCTTCGCGACGGCAGCCGTTAATTCACTGCGGAGCAGATCGTGACCAGCTGCGGCCGCGGCCTCCAGCAGGTCTCGTTTGTGAGGGAAATGGTTATACGGCGCATTGTGACTCACCCCGGCTCTGCGCGCGACCTCTCGTAGAGAGAAGTTCCAGTCTTTCTCCTCCGCTGCGAGCTCAAGCGCGGCCTGAATGAGCGCTCTGTGCAAGTCCCCGTGATGGTAAGTATCAGTGCCGTGCGTCTGCAGTTTCGAGTTGTTCATTGCTGTAATCATCGAAGGATCGCGCCACCCGAAATATGGACAGCGCCAATATCTAATGTTGTCGATATCCACATGGCTGCTTGCTTCGGATTGTGAGTAGTGCAGATCCCATACCAATTCGCCGCATTGCAAGTGGTTGATTTACATGAGCAGAACAGGTCTAGGCCTTACTGCGCTGCCGGTATGCGGGCAGCGCCGCACGGCAGGTGCAGATTGCGAGCAAAGATCCCGATGTCGGAATCCTTCTGTGATTTCGGTAGGTCGATGAGATGGGAGTAGGTAAAGCTGTTCTGCTACGGGCGGAAATGCTCGTGGTCACGACTGAGTGCTGCCGTCAACAGTGCAAACACACGCGATTACAGGCAGGACAGGGGAGGGATTAGAGGATTTTCACAAAGTGTGTACAGTTTCAGGTCCTCCGCCGCCTTCGCGTCCGCCAAAGTCCTGACTGTTCTCTTTTGAAATCGCCAAGCATATCCTTCATCGCCGCCGACGCTATCTAATTCAAGGGGTTGTCGACAAAATTCGGGTCGCAGTCATTTCCTATCACTTACTCGGCCTCACCAACATGACAGGCTTTGCGTAGCCGTTCTTACTCCCTAACTGAAGGCGCCTTGCCCCTGTAGACCCCGAGATTCTCGAGCCGGTCTTCCACTTCCCGAAGAGCGCGCACTTCGCACTCGTCTAGCGGCCGGTCAAATCCATGTTGGTGAAGAATGTGTATCTCCACTTGCACGCTTCCGCAGTCTTGTACCCCGTTGCCGCAGTGCAGGGACGCGTCAAATCCATCGAGTTCGTAGCAGCATTCAAAGTCCTTTTCCGGGATGACCCAACTCGCGATCTGCGACAAGCCCCCATAGATCTCCTTACTCCGCGCACACCCAGGAGACACATTGCCCCGGGGAGGTCGCCCGTACAGATCGAGACAAAACCCCACTTGGCGAATTGTGTGGTCATACAGCACCGTCGATTCAGGATAGACTTCGTAAAAGACCGAAAACCGATGGACAATTTCTCTGATGTGCTCCGGTCGTGTAGTGCTCGTCATCTTCAGTCACCTCCGAGTGGACGTTCCGTCAATCTCCATACCACTGTCAGAAAAAGGCGCAGTTACTTACGCATGCCAAGGAACGCCTAGCAAGCTCTGACGCAGACTTAACCGAGGGGTGAACTTTCCGTCTTACTTCCTGTTTGCCTCTTCGTGAGTCTTGTACTTTTCCAGGAGCTCGTGCTCCGCTTGCAGCCAGTCATCCAGATCGCAGCCGTGAATTCCGCCACGCTCACAGTGGATCTCGAAGGCCCGCTGACGGATTTCCTCGGGAGTCGGCACAGGGCTAGCTGCTTCCTCCCGCGGTGTGTCCGGTTGTGACAACATACTTGGCGTACTCGCTGCCTTCGCAACCGCATTTAGTGATTTCATGAATTGTGCCCTCCTTATGAATTTGTGCCTGCCTTTTACTCGATTCAAAAACGATGCTTCGAATGGAAATCACCAGCCGGTGATGCACAAAAATGCCAAAACCGCCAAGACAACCGCAAAAAGAAAGATCCCCATCTGAACTCCCATTGCTTGCACTAGTCACACGCACTGCAAACGAGTTGTTGGCGCGGGATCCCATCCGCCTTACGCCCTGTTCGAGACACCTGGTGTCTGCAAGTCCATGTCGACTTGCCATAACGCTTCAATCTCTCGCGTAAGCTCTTTCGCCCATGGAACAGCCGTGCTTTAACTGCGGCGACCGAGAGACCCATGCGCTGTGCCGTCTCTCGGGTGGATAACTCAAGAAGCTCTCGCAACTCGAACGCCGCCCGCATTCCTGGCGTCAACTGTCCCAACGCCGCGGACAAAATGCGCGCCCTCTCTTGCTGCAGGCAGCTGGTTTCCGGGTCTGGACCTCCATCGCTTATCTCCAGGCGGAGTGCTGTTCCATAGTCGCTGGTCGAATCGTCGAGAGAAACCTCACGCAGCGCACGACCACTGCGCAACAACATAAGCGCCTGATTGATGGCGATACGCGTTAACCAGGTCGCGAACGAGGATTTCCCTTCAAACGTTTTCAAGTAGATGAAGGCGCTTTTGAAAGTTTGCTGGAGAATGTCTTCAGCGTCTTCCCGAACCCGTGTGTAGCGCATCGCTAGCGCGAAAATCCTTCGCTGGTGGCGCTTTACGAGGGCTTCCAATGCCTGTTCATCTCCAGCTTTGGCGGCAGCGACAAGCGCCTTTTCCGTTGCTCGGCTACTAGACACAGCAGTGGTCGCCTCTGGTTTGTTTTTCCCGTCCACAGGACTGGATGGCATCTTGTTTCTCCTTATCTCTTCTCTGCCGAAATGTTGTTTGTGGTGCTTGGCGCGCCGGCCCTTTCCGCATGTGAACCTCGCTGCCGCCACGCTCAAAAGAGACTTCGTCCATCGACAGCTTCATTAGGTGGATTCCTCGACCGTGCTCCGCTCGAAGCCTTTCCGGGTCCGAGGGTTCGGAACGGCAGTCGGATCAAATCCGTTCCCTTGGTCCTTGACCGTCAGCCAGACTCCCTTTCCCCGCTCACACCGGCAGCGAACCTCAACCAACTTGTTGGGGTCCATTGCATTGCCGTGGACCACAGCATTGTTCAGAGCCTCACGAATGGCTAGTTCGACGGCGAACTCATTGCCGACGACGCAGCGCCATGCTTCGATGAGTCGCATCAACTGCTCGACCATTGGTGAGATAAACCCGATTTCGCTCGGCATCCACCCTTCGAGTTCGAGCAACAAAGAGCTTCGCTGTACGCCGGCAAACGCTGGCTGCCTGGTCCTTCCTTCAATCGAAGAACGTGATGTACTCATGGAGGACCATCCGCATCAACTGCGTGCCAGCCATAAGCCGTAGCGCACGGAGGCGACGAAGCTGAATGCCTTCCCGTACCGCAGCACGCGATACCACCGGACCCACTCACGAGCGAACATGAGAATGACGGACATAACGCCTCCCGAGAACCCAAACGACCCAAATAACAGGCGTTGCGATTTCAAATCCAGATGGGCAATGCGGGTGCCAAAACCGCGCCACACAAGTTATTGAAAGCAGTGGAGACGAAGTTGCGGGTGTCATCCAAGCGACAGATGTTGCCCGCATGCGGGCACTCCGGGACATCCTTAGTCACTCCAGTACTTCCTTACTGAGGACGAAGCTGATGATGAAGTGCGGGGTGGGAAACAACGGGACGGATGTCGCGAAAACTCAGAACGAAACCGTGGAAAGTCACATCGGCTTGCCGGGGGTTTTCAGTTTCCCTCGTTTTCCGGCTGACGTGCGAGGGCCCTGCGTCGGCCAGCGTTTATGCGGGAAGCACCTGACGTGTTCGTATCCGATGCCCCATCTCGAGCAAGGCGTAGATGCAGGCGCTCGCATACGTCAAGTGTATAGGATGTTGAAGCAGCGAACTCCGCCCCGAACCGGCCAAAAAACGATAGTACTCCTTCTCCCACGGAATCGATGAAGGTGACATCAGTTAAATCTATGACCAGTCTCATTCCCTCGCGGCAGCGCGTTATGAGCATGCGAGTGCTCTCGGCGTCATTACCGGTGAATCGGCCTTCAAGTTTGAGGCCCAAACTGTTCGCGGAATCGTGTACCTCGACGCGTAGCATCGCGCCTCCTTGGAGCGTCTAGGCAGCCACGAGCGTCGGCTGGAGAGCTTCCTGACATGAACTTTGCAGGTGTTATACCAGTCCTCGTCAGCGTAAGTTATTGAAATTACAACGAAATATTGGAGGGTGTGGGGGTCACCTGTGCCGGACCAACGGGCAGTGCCGCCATGCGGGCGCTGGGCTCAATGGCCGGTTTGAGGCCGGAGTTCAGAAGCAATTGCAGACGCGTTTGTGCTGCTTGCGCCCGCCGCATCAAGAGTCGATTTCCAGGATGAGAGAACGGGAGCGTTTTCTTGAGAACAGCTGATATTTGTTGCTCGCGTGCTGCTCGACGTTCACTTAACCTCGAACTTCTGCAGTCGCAAGATGCATCAAATATGCCGCCGCATGAGGCATCTGTGCATAGGAAGAACACTGTTCCGCGTCCCTTATAAAGGCCAACTCCTCTTCGCCTGGATGCCGATCGATCAGAAGGACATCCCCCGAGCGCACTTGCGCGGTGGCGAGCAGCCTCGCAATCGGGCAGACTACATAGCGCTCGATGGCGCGCTTCAGGTGGCGTGCTCCATATCTCTGGTCGGTGCCCTCTTGCAGCAGGAACTGCCTTCCTTCGTTCGTTATCCGAAACTGGAAGGGACTCGTCGCACAATCCAATACGCGCTTCTGCACTTGCCGCAGTTCAATCTCCAGCACTTCATCAAGTTCTTCGCGCTTCAACGGATGGAACACCACCACTTTGTCCAAGCGGTTCATAAACTCGGGCGAAAACTTCCGCCGTGCCGCTTCTACCGCCGTCCTCTCCACCTTCTCATTTAATCCCTTGGCTGGCATGTCCTTCGGCCGGATGAAACCCATCCCGCCTTGCATCAATTCCGTGATTTCTCCCCCTCCCAGGTTCGAAGTCAGGAAGATCACCGTCTGCGACAGATCGACTCTCCGGTTGTCCCCTAACGTTAAGGTCGCTTTGTCCAGGATTCCAAGGAGCAGTTGCCAAAGTGCGTCACTCGCTTTCTCAATCTCGTCAAAGAGCAGAAAGCTGAGTTTCAACTCGCCTCGGTGGCTCTTTGCCAACTCCTCTTGCGTAATCAGCGGATGGGTCTCCCTATGGCCCAGATACCCGGGGGGTGAGCCAATCAGTTTGGCGATCTCATGGGAGTGCTGGAACTCCGCACAATCCACTTTGATCAGCGCTCGGCTATCTCCAAACAGAATTTCTGCTGCAGCCTCGACAATGCGCGTCTTGCCGGAGCCGGTCGGTCCCAGAAACAGCAGGTTTCCGATGGGACGACCTGGAGGATGCAGCCCAGCGCAGAACACCTGATATAGCTCGACAAGCGCTTGCAGGGCGTCGTCCTGCCCGACGATCTTTTGTCGCAGCGCATCTTCAAAATGTCGCGACGTGGAACTCCGCTTTTTCGTGTCCAATTCTTGTGTAAGGGCCGATTGCGTTGCTGTTGCCATAACTTCCCCTTCACTGTCGTAACTCGAAAAACCTGTATAGTTGCCAAAACTTTTCAGGCGAGCTTGCTGACAGAGCACAGGAAACTCCGCCAGCACTGCCGTTCCGGTATCCAGGCAATTTCATACGTGAAAGCGGCATCTACTTCGGCCAACGCTTGCCGATCCCAATGCGAGAAAACTTTGGTTTCGTAACGCACACTCGCCCCGCTCTCGGAACGCTGTGGCATTGGTGTCGATTGATCAATTGCCGTTCTGGTTTCTGTGCTCATTGCCTTACCCCCATCACCATTCAAATCGTCAATAGATACCTCGCGTAGCGCACGAGCCCTGCGCAAACACTTACACGGCATAGCAAGCGCGGCTGATGTTCAATTTGTTCATCTTGTTTTGCAACGTTGTTCTTTTCAGTCCGAGCCGCTCTGCGGCTCCACCTCGGCCGGCTATTCTCCCGGACGCGGCTCTCAAGGCTTGCATGATGACCTGCCGCTCGGCCTCTTCGAAAGTTGACGCGGCTGAAGCAGTGGAGCGCCTCATCTCCGCACGTGGGACGTTCAATTCTTCCCCTTGCGTGAGAATCACGCAGCGCTCGATGAAGTTTTCCAGTTCGCGAATGTTGCCTGGCCAATCGGCAATCACCAGCGTCTCCATCGCCTGCTTCGGAACGGACTTAATGCACTTTTGCATTTGGCGGGAGTGGCGCGAAACAAAATAGTGCACTAGGAGTGGAATGTCCTCGCGCCTTTCGCGAAGCGGCGGAATTTCTATCGGGAACACATTGAGCCTGTAAAAAAGGTCCTCGCGAAACTGGTTGTTGCGTATCATGCTCTGCAGATTGCGGTGCGTCGCGGCAATCAAGCGAACGTCGACGTGGATGGTTTTCGTACTCCCCAGTCGCTCAAATTCATGTTCCTGCAGAGCGCGCAACAGCTTCGGCTGCAGCTCGAGACTGATATCCCCAATCTCATCCAGAAAGAAAGTGCCGCGATCGGCCAATTCTAAGCGGCCTCGTTTCTGCATGAGCGCGCCCGTGAAGGCTCCCCTTTCATGCCCAAACAGTTCGCTCTCCACAAGTCCGGAAGGTATGGCGGCACAGTTCAGTCGAACGAAAGTGCGCTCGCGACGCGGACTGAGGTTATGAATCGCCCGGGCCACGAGTTCCTTGCCAGTGCCGGTTTCACCGTGCAAGAGCACGGTTGAATGAGTGGGGGCGACAATCGCGACCTGATCCAGCACTTTGCGAAGAGCGGCACTCTTTCCGATGATGTCCCCAAAGTTGTACTCGGAGCCAATTTCCGATTCAAGGTAAAGGCGTTCTTCCTCCGGCTCCACTTCGGGAAAGCTTGTTCCTGCGAGGCCTCCGAGGTCCGTGAAAGCAACAGCTGCGTCCCCCATACTGTCCTCCATACTGGTTGTCCAACGATCTTGGCTCGAACTCGAATGTAGACCCTGTTGGTCTAGTGATGAGCCATTGTGCAATTCAGTTCCGTTTTTGGACAACCCCACATGGGGGCGAATCGCAAACTCTTCGGGGGCGAATAGCAGCTTCCTTTTGAGGCAGGAAATTTGGCCGCTGGGGGGCAGTATCTTAAGGAGAGTTGGGACTACTCTTGCGAGGCGGAGCTTCGACGAGCCTCCAGCCAAAAAGGCGAGCATCGACTGACCACAAACCAGGGCCTAACATGGCGAGAGCGCCACCAATGGTTCCTAGCAGAACGGGAACCCATGGGTCTCCCGGGAACGTCAGGATCTGCCAGATTTCAGTCAAAGCAACTAACGTTCCCGCGATAGGTGTCCATAGCCCGGGGACTAGAAGAATTCCGGATCCCACTAAAAGTGCGGAAGTTATAGTCGTGTTTATCGGCGGAGGGTCTCTCCAAAGCATTGAGCTCGCGCGCACAATCAGTGCGCAGCCGACAACCAAACGCATGAGAAGCAAACCCATGCCTGGCCAACCACCAGCGAATGTAGAATATAGGCGTCGCAAGTAGGCACCGTTCTAAACATTACTAGATTCTGTCGTTGCGGAGCCGGACCGAAACCCCAAAAAGAGACGAGATCGTCACTCTTTAGAGTTTTGTATTCATTTGCGGCGGGTAGGCAAAGCTGGTGGGAACTAAAGCTCGATGATTCCTCTCTTCAACCCGATCGTTGCGGCGTGCGTTCGGTCGTTGGCGCCCAATTTAGAGAGGATGGACTTGACTCGGCTCTTGACGGTTTCCTCCGCGATGGAGAGCTGATTCGCGATTTGTTTATTTGCATTCCCGGCGGCGATCAGTCGCAACACCGAAATTTCTGCAGGTGTCAGAGTGTCATCCGTCGCATGCTCGGCGATCTCGCACGAGACCTCTGGGGAAAGGGTCTTCTTTCCAGCGTGCACCGCACGGATTGTCTGAAGTAATTCCTCATGTAACGTATTCTTCAGCAGGTAGGCCTGAGCACCGGCCTTGAGCGCCCGGAGAATTTGCGTATCGCCGACATAAGTGGTCAGCACAATGACTCTTGCGTCTGGAAATTCAGTTCGAATAGCGATGAGCGCGTCGAGGCCGTTCATTTCCGGCATTTGCAGGTCCATTAGCGTGACATCCGGATGGTGCATGCGGAATTGCTGGATGGCCTCGCGACCGTTGGATGCTTCACCTACCAAAACCATGTCCGGCTGAATGCCGACCAGACCGGCGATTCCCTGGCGCACAATTGGATGGTCGTCGACCGCTAGAATTCTAATCTGCGAGGTGCCGGGGCTCATGACCAATCCTCTACTTCATACCTTTGCGTTCCCGGCAAGCTTTCGCGATAACCAGGAACGCCTCTGAGCTGTCGCGTAGGCTTTGCTGGCGGGGACGCGCAGTTCTACTTCAGTACCTGCATCGACCTCGCTCCACACCGCTAACTTACTTCCCATGAGTGTGGCGCGTTCCCGCATACCGTGCAAGCCGTAGTGTCCCACACTGCCTTGGCCGGAGAGAACTGTGGGATCAATGCCTTTTCCATCGTCCCGCACACGCATCCGGAATTGGTCATCGTCATAACGGATCTCAACTTCGACCTGCTGTGCCTGAGCGTGCCGGAAGGCATTCCTGAGTGCCTCGGCAGCAATCTTGTAGACCTCATCGCGGATAATGGGATGCAGATTTCGCATTTCGCCCTCAACTGCTACACGGAATGCTGCGGATTGGCGGTTGCTTGAGTCGGCGAGTTCTTCTCCGAGAGTGTTTATGGCCAGCGCGAGATCGTTGCTTTGGACTGTGGAAGCGCGCAATCCCTGCACCGCATCCCTACCTTCAGTGATCGCCTCAGCAGCCTGGTTGATGGCGCTGTCCAGCCTATCTTTCGCCTCGATAGGGCGCGCTGGCAGCAACTGGGAAACAGTCTGGAACCGCAGCAGCAAACCGTGGAAGCTTTGGAGCAGAGTGTCGTGAAGCTCCCGTGCAATGCGTGTGCGCTCGCCGACGCGCGCCTCTAGTGTCAACTCGAACTGCTGATGCAATTGCCGGACACGCAAATGGTAGGCTGCCCACAGCAATGCCAAAAACACGGCCGCACCCAAGACGCGAAACCAACTCGTCTGGTAGTACGCCGGAAGAATGGAGAAATCCAGCTTCGCGGCACTATCATTCCAGACGCCGTCACTATTGCATGCGATTACGCGAAAGGAATACTTCCCGGGAGGCAAATCCGTGTAGAAGGCCTGCCGGCGCGTGCCAGCTTCGTGCCAATCACGGTCATAGCCGTCGAGCCGGTAACGAAACTTCACTTTTTGCGGAATCGTGAACGTCGGCGACGTGTAATCAATCTGCAAGTCGCGCGGATGCGGGGCAAGTCTGAGGTTCTGGGTCGCCGCCAACTCCTTTCGGTCGACGATTACCGATTCTACGTATGTCTGCGCTGGTAACGCCTTTTGCGAGAGCCTGGACGGGTCCACCATCTGCACGACGAAGCCGGTTGCAAACCACACGCGCCCATCAGGAGACACATCCGCTGATCTGATTCCGTATCGCCCCGGCCGCGCTCCGTCTAGGGCGTCATAGAGCCTTGCTTGCACCGCGGCTTCCGGGTTCACCCACCACCGTTGTAGCTCGGAATCGGGAAGCTCGACGATGCCACACTCCGTGAGCAGCCACCAGCTTTTCTGTTTGTCCTCAATGAAGGAATAGACCGCGTTGCAGGGCAGCCCGTTTTTCGTCGTGATCCGCTGCGCTTTACCCTGCCGCAGTCCGACGAGCCCGTCGTCGAAGGATGCCATGACGGTACCGTCTGCCTGTACAACGAGGTGATTGGTGCGCAGACTGGCAGCAGAACCTGTCGGAAACTCCTTCTGGACACTATCGCGAAAGAGCACAAGCGTTCCGTTCCTCATGCGAGGGCCAATCCAAATCCCTCCGTGCGGATCCGGCGCGATCAGCCCCATTGGGACTTGCGACGCTGGAAACTGTTCACGCACCTGGAAATCGCGTATTCGTATCAGCTTTCGAGAAACACCTGAGCACACGGCCCAAATATTGCCATCGACATCCTCTGCCATCCCGAGTATCAGCCCAAGAGGCTGATGATCCGGTTCGGAGATACGGCGGAAACGTCCATTCTTGAAGACGTACAAACCGTCATAAACTCCTATCCATAGATTCCCGGCTCGATCTTCGAGCATGTACGAGACTTGGTCACCGGGGAGACCATGCCCGCTTCGAATTGACGTGACCGTCCCGTTCTTGATTTCGTCGAGAGAGCCAGCGTTTGCAACCCAGACCGTGCCATCTCTGCTGGCCAGGACCCCTACCACTTCCTCTCTCCCCAACCCCTCCGAGGTTGAGAAGGTGGCCACCCGCGGATCACGGAAGCTGTCGATTCCATTCGTTGTCGTGACCCACAGAATCCCCTCTCGGTCTGCAAATAGATCGTTCACGAAATCGCTGGACAAGCCTTCCGCCCGCCCATAGTGCTCCACAACATCCTTGCGTATGCGAAACAGTCCGTTGCCTAAAGTGCCCACCCAGAGGCTTCCGTCACGATCAAGGGTCAAAGCGAAAACGCTGAGCTTGCTGCCATCGAACCCAGGGGTGACCAATGACTTGAAAACACCTTTCTCCAGTCTTCCAAGCCCTTTCCCGGGTCCCTGAGGGAGTAAGCCGATCCAGAGGGATCCATTCGAATCAAGTGCGAGTGCATTTACGCCATCGCCGCTATTCGTTTTCAGCGCTTCGATCGGGTAAACCTCCGAAACGCCCGCATGCCAATGCACAACTGCTCTCTGCCCCCCAAGCCAGAAACCGCCTTTCCCATCGGCCAATAAGGCTTCGCCGCCAGTGGGGAGATGTATCCCATCGGACTCTCCGAAACACTTCACCTCAAGTTCGGTAATATGGCAAAGGGGCGCATGCAGATTGAAACCTGCTTGCAGCATCCACAAAGAGCCGTCAGGGTCTTCGCTGATGTTCCCAGTCCTGTTTTGCCCTTCCAGCGCGAAATGAGACGTGACCACCCCACCTTTCAGGTGAAAGACTTCATGCTCAGCTACCGCCCAGAGTCCTCCCGCGTGGTCGCCATGAACGCTCACGATGTGATCGATCGTTCTGCCGTCAACCGGCAGCGTCCACGGAACAAACCGAATCCCGTCATACCTGTACATGCCTTGGGAAACGGATGTGAGCCAAAGGAAGCCATCTGAGGTCTGTACAACTGAAAACATGCCGGCGGGCGCAGAGCCGTCTTGTATTTGCCAGGAGGTATGCATGTATTGGGTGAGACGCTTGTTCGGGTCGAGGGCGTAAACCGGGGCTGTCCCTAATAACAGGGAGAAAAGATAACTCCCCAACATGGCCGTTAGCGTCGTGCGCGGCCAGCTAAAACGAACGAGAAGCGATCGGCGAGGACCTATTTTCCCCATGTTTGTAGCCGAGCAGCGTCAGAGATGATGGCACCTGTTCCGATGAGACTCAATCGTCGTGTACCTCAATACCAAACAAAAAACCGTGATCCTGCTCACTTCCCCAAGCTCCGGGTCCGGTTTCCAAAGCGGCCGGATTTTCACCCGGAATACTCAGCACGACTAATGTTCAGCTTGTTCATCTTGTTTTGGAGTGTTGTTCGCTTCAGTCCCAGGCGCTCTGCCGCTCCGCCCTTGCCGGCGATTCTCCCGGAAGAGACTCTCAAAGCATCGATAATGGCTTGCCGCTCAGCCTGTTCAAAAGTTGATGCGGCTGAAGTAGCGGAGCGGTCGGACACTTTTTTCAGCTCCGCGTACGGCACATTTAACTCTTCGCCTTGCGTGAAAATGACGCAGCGCTCGATGAAGTTTTCCAGCTGCCGAATATTGCCCGGCCAATCGGCGTTCACCAGCGCCTCCATGGCGTGCTTCGGAACCGATTTGACGCGCTTTTGCATTTGCCGGGAGTGGCGCAAAACAAAATAGTGCACCAGCAGCGGAATGTCCTCGCGCCTTTCGCGAAGTGGCGGAATTTCTATCGGGAACACATTGAGCCTGTAGAAAAGGTCCTCGCGGAACTGGTTGTTGCGTATCATGCTATGCAGATCGCGATGCGTTGCGGCAATCAAACGAACATCGATATGAATGGTCTTTGTACTTCCCAACCGCTCGAACTCCTGCTCCTGCAGGGCGCGCAGGAGCTTCGGCTGCAAATCCAGGGTGATGTCGCCGATCTCGTCGAGAAATAGAGTTCCGTGATCCGCCAGCTCGAACCGGCCTTTCTTTTGCATCAGGGCTCCGGTGAAAGCGCCCCTTTCATGCCCAAAAAGTTCGCTCTCCACCAGCCCGGAAGGTATGGCGGCACAGTTCAGCCGAACGAAAGTGCGCTCGCGACGCGGGCTGAGGTTATGAATCGCCCGGGCGAACAGTTCTTTGCCAGTGCCGGTCTCGCCGTGCAGGAGCACGGTTGATTGGGTGGGGGCGACAATCGCAACCTGATCCAGCACTTTGCGAAGGGCGGCACTCTTGCCGACGATGTCCTCGAAGTTGTATTCGGAGCGGATCTCCGATTCGAGGTACAAGCGCTCTTCCTCAAGGCGATCCCTGGCCTTTGTGACGCGTCCATAAGCAATCGCGTTGTCAACCGCGAGCGCAATCTGAGTGCTGATTTGTGACAAGAGGTCCAGGTCCTCTTGTCCGAAGTTGTCCGGCTGTCGGCTGCCCATAGTCATCACACCCAGAGGACCGCTTGCGGTTACCATCGGGGCGATCGCCATCGAGGCGATCGACTCAGCCTTGAGCCTCTCAACGATTCCGGCCGGGAGCTTGTCAATCTCTTCGACCGACACCAGTTCAGCAACCTGGGCGCGCAACTTTTCGTGATCGGCACCGCTGAGTTCGGACCTAGCGACAGCGGTCAACGAACCTTTGCCGCTGGGGAAATCCAATACGACGCATTCAAGCTGGTTCGATTGTTTATCGATCAACCAAAATCCGGTGAAGTCGTTCCGAAAATAAGTCCGGATGGATGCTGATGCCGACCGGAACAATTCATCGATGTCCAGCTTAGAAACGATGTGATTGTTGATCTCCAGCAACAGCCTGAGCCGATCCCGCTCTTTCACAACCTGTCGCTGGTAGAGCTCTGCGCTGTCCCTTGCCAGAGCGCACTCGAGCGCGACCGCAACATGCGAGGCCAGAGCACGGAGCATCTCGATGTCTTCCGGGGCAAATTCCTGCCCCCGTTCCTTTGTCACTGCAAGAATCCCATACTTTTGATGGGAGGTAGACACGGGAAACAGATAGGTGGGTCGTCCGACAACTTCGGGTGCAAACGGAACCAGTTCAGGATGTTTCAACATTTCCTGTGATACGTCCGGGAGGAAAACTGGTTTCTGTTCCTCAAGCACTTGCGCCGCCGCACCGATGCACGAAATTTCGGTACCAGTCTTAATCGCGGGCGCGTCCGCGTCTCGATCGAACTCGAGCACGCGCAGGCTATCTTGGTCATCGTTTAAGACGTAGAGTTCGGTTCCGTGCAACCTCGAAGTGCTGGACAGAACGTCACGCAGGCTGTGCAGAACGGCTTTGACCGTGGGCTGATCGGCCAGGGTGCTGGACGCATCCAGCAAAGTCCGGTATCGGTCTTCGGTGTTCCTCATGACCTGGGTGCTCTACTAGCTCAGCTTCGATACGTAGCCTCTGTTGAAACCACACCGTCTGTCTGTGATCAGTGTCGAAAGCGGTGCACGCGCGGAACTTCTCGCTTAGGTCAGCTGAGTGTCAACCCCGCACCGCCTTCTGGCGGTATACCCGTGAGAGTAGCACCGCAAGAAGTGAGCGTCCATATCCAGATGCGAAGCCAGTCGTCCTCTTCGGTTGCAATTTGTGCAAGCAGAATAATGTGGGTACGCGATTTCATTCGGCGAGCTCAACCCCGAAACGAGCAGCGAGCTCAACAGGGCTGCTGAGTTCCGTGGTCACGGGCAGGTCGAGTTCTCGCCATGCTTGGAGACCTCCTTCAAGAACCCATACGTTTGAGATTCCCTTGCGACGCAACGAAAGAGCCGTACGAGCGCTGGTTATTTGATTCGGTGACGAACAGCATAAAACCATCTGAACGTCCGCCGGAACTCGGAGCTTGGCTGAACTGCGCAGTGGCCTCGGAGAGATGCGCGCCGCGCCGGGAATCCCAGGAATTGTGCTTGTGTCCTCATGCCCTTCAAGATCCAATAGATCCAGTACGGCCACCTTCTGCCCCGCCTGCAGCTTCCGGTGCAAGAGCCCAGGGCTGACCGATCGAAGCCGAAGTTGTCTCATAGTGCGGAGCAATTCATACCCTCTCCAGATGAGGTAGCAGAGAACGCCCCCAAGTAAAGTCGCGAGGGTCCCGCTTATGCGATCAAGCGTGGCCGCCACAACATCCAGGCGGTCGGCAAATAGGTAACCTAAGAAACAATACCCAGCAGTCCAAAAGATGGCGCCGGCTGCGTCATAGAGGAGGAAAGGAACGCTCGCCGCATTCAGCATCCCCGCTAATGGCGGCATCAGACCGTCCAGACCTGGAACGAATTTCGCGAACATTAAGCTCGGCAGTCCCCGTCGCGAGAAGAGCCTCCGAGCCCTCACGGCACAATGCTGCCCGTCCATGCTGAAGGCACAGAGAGCGCGCAGAACTCGATGCCCCCACCACCGACCTGCTAGGAACCACGCATAATCCGCCAAGAGGCAACCCACCACTCCGGCCAGAATGACGCTGCCGAGATTCAAGCTCCCGCTCGCCACGAGAGCACCGGCTGTAATCAAAAACAGGACTGCAGGGATCGGTAGGCACAACTGGTTCGCGAACACCGCGATTAGAATCATGGGATAGGTAATTGCCGGAATGTGGTTAGCTGTCATGAACGAATTGCGCCTCTACTTCTTGCGTTATGCAGAACATCGGACAAGACCAGTGAGTTTCTCTATTCTGTCTTGCACTTCGGTGAATTTGCGTGCGTGCAAAGCCGCGCACGGAGACTAGCTGCGCCGATTCCCACTGCATGTTGAGGTGTGGTCTTCCGTCGGCTCCTTGAGTTAGTTGCCAGTGCATCTTTATAGCAGTCATTCTTCCTCCTCTGACCGTGAACCGCTGTTGCCGTAAGGATGGCCATTTCGTCCACAGTTTGGTCAATTCAGTGGCTCGTCGCCATTCGCATCAACTCTCGGACTTCTCATCCATGGCCCCGCTCATACGTCCGGCTCCGCCAGGAGTGGGAAGTAAGACCAGAACCTCGATCACAAAAACGCCGAATGAGAGTGACGGACTAGACCCTTCACATTTCCTACCGTGCATCGAGATGGCCAAACTTGGATGTGAGAGGAGTGTTTCTAAATCATTGATTTGAAATATAGATCATAGGATCTAACCCGTCACGATCGTCGATTTCGAGTCAAGCACTGCCCGCATTCGGGCACCGGAATCGCGGCAGCGTCTCGAAAGCTCGTGTTTCTCATCTAGTTCCTTTGGCACTCTGGTTGGAATTCGTACCGGCGCCCCAACGAAATGGCACGCGACCCGGCACAGCGGGCCTTCATAAAGGAAGATGGGATACGCGTCGAAACGCGATTCGAACATCGATGATGCTGGCGGCGATCCTGCTGCTGCCATTGCTGATCCTGGCAGCTCGGGAGACTAGTTCGCTCCTAATCGAGGGGCCACAGGGACAAACGAGAGTGATTCAGGTCCAAGGGAAAAACTATGTAGAAGTGAACGAACTAGCCCGGATCACGGGCGGAGAAGGAGATTCTTGAATGGCACGCTGCGTTGAAGAATGCTATTGAGCGAGGGTATCCCTTGTACGACACATGGTTCGGGAACTACAGGAGGCAAATTCGATCCAGCCTGGCACAGACCCAAGCGGCGGTAAGCACGGACCTGGATCAGAAGGCGTTTCCGCTACTGACCAACGAGTTCAATACCATGAGCGCCTTGACCGACAATACCTCAAAATCACAGTGAGTAGAGACTATCTTGCGCCAGACTCCCCGAATCGCGACCCTCTGGATCAGAAATTATTGACGTGCTGGCAGTCGCTCGCGTCGATGGCGTCTTCGAATCAGTTTGTGGACGACGGTTCATGCCAGTGGGCAACCAACGAATCGGAAAGGTAGGTCCGGAGACTCGCGTGTTTAAGCACGGGCCTGACTTTTCCGATTGCTACTTCCCCTCGAATCGAGCGTCTCAAGAGTCCGACGATCACCGCCGGGAAATGGTTCCCAAAGATGGACAGACTCTCAGCCAGAGGCGCTCAAGCTGCTTGTGGTTTCAAATAATTGGCGTCGAAACGTACCTCCTTTTTCCAGACGATCAAGGTGATCGCGGCAATTTTCCTGGCCAAGGTCAGGCGAGCCATCGTGGGTTTCCTACCCTTGGCCAGCAAATTCTCGTAGAAATCGTGCAGCGGTCCCGCCGCGGTGCTGGCTCGCATCGCCGCACCCTTGAAAATATCTTTGAGGTCGTGATTGTGGTCCCTATTTAGCCCACGGACCGTGGCCTGTTTCTTGGCACGTTGCAGCTGTCCTTTGACCGCCCGGTACTCTCCACTGTCATAAGTTTCCAGCCCCAGCCCGCTGTAGTTCCACAGCTGTCGCTTGGTGCGGAAGCGATGCGGCGTCTGCATCACGGCCATCAGCACGGCGGCGCGAATCGGACCGATCCCCGGAATCTGCCGCAGCAGTTTCCAGGCCTTGTGTTTCTTGACTTCCAGCAACAAATCCCGCCGCACTTCCTGGCGCAGTAGCCGCAAGGCATCGAGCTGCTGGTAGTAGAACTCCGCCCGCCGGCGTACCCCTGGTTCGCTGATCTTGCCCAGCCATTCCGCACGGTGACGCGGTGCATACACTTCCTTGCCAGCGCAAGGAATGGCCCAACTGCGATACGACGCCTTAATCCGATTCATCACCCGAGTGAGATCCTTGCTGATGGTTAGATAACTGCGCGCCAATTCTTTCAGCGTTCGCAGGCCGTGCTCTCCGTGATAGACCGATTTGATGTTGTTCATGTACAGCTGTTCGGACAACTTGTTGGCATCGATTCGATCACTCTTGCTGCCATCTTTGAGCAGAGCATTCTTTCGCGGATTGCAGACCTCGACTCCCGACACGCGCGGCTTCAGCAAGTCGTACAACCAAGCGGCCCAGGTTCCTTCTTCGAAGGTGACGCGCAAATCTCCGCGCAGCCCGTCGATGAACTGCAAAATGGTGCTCGCTTTGGTTTCGATGACGCTTTCCATCACTACCTTGCCGACAGAGTTCCTCACACAAATCGAAATGCTTTCCTTGTGCACATCTAGCCCGATATATTTAACGCTAGTCATAGAGGGTGTCCTTTCTGGAGCGGTTGAGCTGAGCACTCAAACCGTACTCCAAAGGGGCGCCCTTTTATAATGTGTAGCTATCCGTTTCTTCTGGGTCGAACCAATACAACAATGGATCGCGGGGCCACTTGGTATGTCGACTGCTGTATCGGCAAACCGAGCTCCGAGAAATCGTCAGGAGCCGGCGAAGCCGTGTCCACAACTCTCAGCCAGTCCTGCAATGCCCCCTCCTGGATTTGAAACTGCAGCTCTTGCCAGTATGCGTTGATCATTACATAGATATCGTCATCATCCTGTGACGCCCCATGCAGGCAAAACGCAAGGCTTCGTGAATCTAGCGACAGATCGACCGCGGGTCCAACGCCGTACCAGGAAACGTCCTCGCGCCAGAACCTGCTGCGACAGAGAGAAGGATGCGATTTCCGGAACGCAATCATACTTTTGAAGAACCGAAAAATGTCTTGATTCGCCTGTAGCTGGCTCCAGTCCAGCCAACCGATTTCGTTGTCCTGGTTATAAGGATTGTTGTTTCCGAATTGCGTATTCAGGAACTCATCACCAGCCCGAAACATCGGGATGCCATTCGACAGCAGGAGCAGACAGCAAAAGTTCTTAACCTGTTTCCGGCGCAGGGCCCGAACCGCTTCGGCAACGCCCTCGTCTCCTTCGTGTCCACAATTCCAACTGAAATTCGTGCCCATTCCGTCTTGATTGTTATGACCGTTGTTCCAGTTATTCTTCTGGTTGTAAGAAACCAAATCGTAGAGTGTGAAACCGTCGTGGGCATCGATGTAGTTCACGGTCTGGAAGGCGTGATAGGCATGGGCGCGGCTATCCGGGAACAGATCGTCGCTGCCATAAATGCGACGCATGAGGTCCGGGATCATACCGGCATCGCCCCTCACAAAACGGCGAACATCATCACGAAACCGCGCGTTCCATTGAAGCCAGGTCAGCCCCGGAAATCCGCGTCCCAGTTGATACGCGCCGGTGTCCCAGGGTTCTGCGATCAACTTCAACAGCCCCAACTCCGGATCGGCCGCGATTTCGCTGAAAATTGGAGCATCTCCCCAATTGAGCGATCCATCGGTATTACGGCTAAACACGGAAGCCAGGTCGAAGCGGAACCCATCAATGTGCATCTCGTTTTTCCAATACCGCAGGCTGTCCATGACCAGTTTGCGCACGTGCGGTTGGCTGAAGTTCAGCGTATTACCCGTGCCCGAATAATTCGCGTAAGGGTTACCTAGTTCAGAGGATGGCATGTAATAACCTGCGCCATCAAACCCTTTGAAACTGTAGATGGGGCCACGATGGTCGCCCTCACACGTGTGGTTATAAACAACGTCGAGCACTACGGCAATTCCAGCTTTGTGAAGAGCGTTGACCATTTCTTTGAATTCGAGATGCTGCCCATCGTCATGGCGCGTACACCCATACTGTGCATGCGGCGAGAAAAAGTTCAAAGGCATGTAACCCCAATAATCCCCTTCGTGCGGGTCGCTCTGAAATACAGGCATCAATTCGACGACCGTTACCCCGAGCTCCTTCAAATATGGAATCTTGTCCACCAGTCCGGAGTAGGTGCCGGCACGCGAAGGATGTACGCCAGAATTCGGGTTTTTCGTGAAGCCCTTTACATGTAGTTCGTAAATGATTGCGTCTGACTCGGGGCGAGGCGCAACATCTCCAGACCAATCGAACTCGACAGTACGCCCGGCCAGCACTCCCAGCGGCGCTTTTCCGGCATTGGGACCGGGCACCGTGGCCAGTTTGCGGTCAAACCCTGGCGGGAAGAACACACATTGGGCATAGGGATCGAGCAAGATTTTCTGAGGATCGAAGGTGTGAAGGCCAGAAATAGCCTGCCCCGAGACCGAGTAGGCATAATAACGAGCACCGCGCATTTCATTGAGGGGCAGTCTGCAGTGCCAGATTCGTCCCGACTTGTTGCAGACGAAATCGAATGGGAATGTGAGGATCGGATTTGCCAGTTCCTCGGCGCAAAAGAGCAACAGAGTCACGCTGTCCGCGTGCTCCGCGTACACTGCAAAATTAAACGCCTGCTCCTCTTGGATCCAGGTTGCGCCGAGTGGCAATGGAGATCCTTCGGTTTGTGTCCACCGGCGTCTTTGCGGTGAGACTCCCGACCGATCTTCGCCGAATGCACAGTCTTTGTTAGCAGTTTTGTGGATCGGGTTGCTCACGTGTAATGTCGTTCTCATAATCCGGCGCCTTCCGCCTTCGCCGGCTGAGCATTTGAACCCACATTCGAGCAACGCTTCGACCTCTCCGTCAATTCACGCAGCCATTCGAAAGCGGTGGTCGACAGCATCTCCTCCGTGACGCGCCAGCGCCAGTTTCCACCCGTACGACCAGGTACGTTCATTCGGCTTCCAACGCCGAGGTCTAAAACATCCTGTAACGGCGCAACGCTCAAGGCTGCCGCCGAAGACCATGCCAGCTCGACCAGCGCCGGTGCTGCTTCGGCACTATTTTTGAGCTGGCGCTTGAGGTAGCTCGATAAACTTTCTTTCTGGGAATCGGGCAACTGTTCGTACCATTCCCGCGTTGGCGGATTGTCATGCGTGCTCGTATACGCGACCGTGTTGCTGACAAAATTGTGCGGAAGATAAGGATTATCGCCGTGGCCATCGAACGCGAACTGTAAGACTCTCGTTCCTGGTACTTGAAATTGATCGCGCAACAATGCGACATCAGCGGTGATGATCCCCAGATCCTCGGCGATAAACGGCAAGCGCCCGAGTTCTTTCTGGATCGCTTGAAAGAAGCTGGCTCCTGGGCCTCGCACCCACTCGCCGGATTGCGCTGTCTTGGCTCCGGCTGGCACATGCCAAGCCGCCGCGAAACCCCGGAAGTGATCCAGGCGAATCACGTCTACATGACCCAGCAGAGTGCGAATCCTGTCGATCCACCACCAATAACCCCTGGAACGAAGCGCATCCCAGTTGTAGACGGGATTGCCCCATAACTGTCCATTTGCGCTGAAGTAATCGGGAGGAACTCCGGCGACGAAACGCGGTCGCTGGCACTCATCGAGCAAAAAAAACTCTGGATTTGCCCATGCGTCGCTAGAATCAGGCGAAACAAAGAACGGAACGTCGCCAATCAGGCTTACGCCCTTAGCATGGGCGTATTCCTTGATCTTATCGGCTTGCCGCAGCAGCAGAAATTGTTCGAGATGAAACAGGTCAACCTCGCTGGCCAATTCGCGACGCGCCTTCGCCAAAGCACCAGGCTTTCGCTGAACGAGATCCTCCGGCCACTCGAGATAGTAGGAGTCGCTGAACTTGTTCTTTAGCGCTCGAAAGAGCGCATAATCTTCGAGCCAGCTTGCCTGTGTTGCGCAGAATTCCTCATAAGCAGGACGAAGATCACTTCGCTCGCCGGACGTGAATCTCTTCCATGCCTTTTCGAGCAGCCTGTCTTTGAAAGGTATAACGGAATCATAGTCGACCCGATCTGAAGGGAAGTGTGAAGCGCAGTCACTCGAGTCGAGCAGTCCATCCGAGATTAGGCTCTCCGGGCTGATGAGCAGGCCATTGCCCGCAAACGAAGACAGTGATTGGTATGGCGAATTGCCATAACCGGTGGGACCCAGCGGCAATGCCTGCCACCAGCCTTGGCCGGCGTCATGGAGGTCGTCAACCCAGGAAAACGCAGATGGACCTAAATCGCCGATCCCATGCGGTGAGGGCAGGGACGTAACATGCAGCAGGATGCCGGAACTCCGATATTCGGACGGAAACGGCGGAAGCATTCCCGCGCTGGAACCGGTACTCATGAGCGACTCGCTGACGACGAACGCGATGCGTTGTTCACTACGGGATTGGACATGGTTCTGCCTTCCAGATGTCGCGAGCATATTCGGCGATGGTGCGGTCGCTCGAGAATCTCCCCGAGCTCGCTATATTCAAAATTGCTTTGCGCGCCCACTCACCCGGGTTTGCATACAACGCGCCTGCGGCTTCTTGTGCCTGGCAGTACGAGGTGAGGTCCGCCAGGTGCATGTAGTAGTCGCCGTTCGTCAAAAGCGTGTCGCGCAACGGAGCGAAAATTCCCGGTTCGTTCCGGCTGAAATAGTCCGAGAAAATGAGATCCAATGCCGCTCGCGTCTCTGGCTCATTCTCATAGTGCCAGTTGGGGTTGTACCAGCCACGATTGTTTTCCACTTGCTCGGCGGTGAGCCCGAACAGGAAGAAATTCTCTTCACCGGCTTCCTCGGCCATTTCGATGGTCGCGCCGTCGCGGGTTCCGACCGTCAAGGCTCCATTCATCATGAATTTCATATTGCTCGTTCCGCTCGCTTCGTATCCGGCAGTAGAGATTTGGTTCGATACATCGCTCGCGGGAATCAGGCGTTCGGCAAGCGATACGTTATACTCAGGCAGGAAAACAACGTTGATTTTGCCGCGCGTTGCAGGGTCGCCGTCGAGGGTCGCCGCGAGGTTGTTGATGAATTTGATGATGAGCTTCGCGAGATGATAGGCGGGTGCCGCCTTTCCGGCAAAGAAAAACGTGCGCGGCACAATCTCAATGTTTGGATTTGCGCGCAGCCGATTATAGACCGCGACAATCCTCAACGCGTTCAGCAGTTGTCGCTTGTATTCGTGGATGCGTTTGATCTGACAGTCGAAGATCGTGTCTGGGTCGACTGCTTGTCCAGATGTCGACTTCAGCCAATCAGCGAATCGCACCTTGGCTTCACGCTTCGAAGCGAGAAATGCATCACGAAAACCACTGTCGTCGGCGAGCGGTCTCAATGCTGTCAGCTCGCTCAGCTCAGTGATCCACCCCTCACCAATAGCATCCGAAATCGCACTGGCTAGTCTGGGATTGGTTTGCAACAACCAGCGTCGAGGAGTCACCCCATTGGTCTTATTGCTGAAGCGCTCCGGGTACATCTCCGCCAGGTCTCTCACGGTGATCGTGCGCAGGAGTTTGGAGTGGATTGCCGCCACACCATTCGTGCTGTGCGACCCAACAATCGCCAGGTTGGCCATGCGCATTTTGCGCTGGCCGCCCTCTTCGACAAGACTGACGCGAGCTATGCGATCGTCATCGCCGGGGAAGCGGCGGCGGACCTCGTCCAGAAGACGCCTGTTGATCTCGTAGATGATCTCCAAATGGCGCGGAATAAACATCTCGAATAACTCGACAGGCCACTTCTCAAGCGCCTCCGGCAGCAGCGTGTGATTCGTATATGCCAGCGTCTTCTTGGTCAAATCCCACGCTTGGTCCCATCCCAAGTGGACGTCATCCAGCAAAATTCTCATCAGCTCGGCAACCGCCAACGATGGATGCGTATCATTCAGCTGCATTGCCGCCTTCTCGGGCAGCTGCTCCCAATCCTTATTGAACCGTTGGAACCGCCGGACGATATCAGCGAGCGAACAAGCCACTAAGAAATATTCTTGGACGAATCGTAGTCCCTTGCCCACAGTTGTTGAATCGTCAGGGTAGAGTACACGTGTGAGCGACTCCGCCCCGAGCGTCTCCGCCAGAGCGCCCACGAAATCACCGGCGCCAAATTCCTGAATATCGAAGGCATCCGGCGCTGCCGCGGCCCAAAGCCGCAGGGTGTTAATAGTTTTGCCGCCGTAACCCACTACTGGTCGATCGAATGGTATGCCGAACCAGGTTGACGGACGGGCCGGGATGGGTTGAAGGCTGCCTCCGATCACCTTAAATGAGCAACCCAGCTTCACTTCCACCATCTCGACAGGTCGCGCGACCTCCCAGGGATCGCCCCAGCGGATCCAATTGTCGGGATTTTCCTTTTGCCATCCATCAACAATGGTTTGTTTGAACATGCCGTACTCGTAGCGCAGACCGTATCCCGTGGCCGGAAGTTGCATGGTGGCCATGGATTCTAGGAAGCACGCTGCCAGCCGTCCCAGACCCCCGTTACCGAGACCCGCATCCGGTTCCTGCTCCAGCAATTCGAGCCAATC
Organism: Candidatus Acidiferrales bacterium; assembly: GCA_963709675.1. Lineage (GTDB taxonomy): Bacteria > Acidobacteriota > Terriglobia > Acidiferrales > UBA7541 > Acidiferrum. The sequence continues at coordinate 155,769 of CAVPWW010000003.1, read as the reverse complement.
GATTCCTTTCTCCTTTACCGCGTATTGAACGAGCGGGCTAAGCAAGAGGTTGGATATGTTGTTCGTCAGCGAGCGGCCGATCAGGAATTCCATGGAGAGGTAGTAAACGCGCTTGGCGTTTGTTTTTTCATACGTGCTTCTGGTCAGTGCCCAACGCTGGGCGATTACGTCTCGAATGGAATGTGAAAACGCCTCGAAACGCTCACGCGCGGTCGCGACGCGGGGGTCGATGACGCGGTCGAAAACCAAGTGCCGGTCATAAAACGCGTTTTCCGAACCGACGAATGCAACCGGGCCGCACCCGTACTGTTTGAGAAGTTCCGAAACGCGCCATTCTTCAGGTGTTCTCGGAGCGAGTTGAACTCCTGGCGCCGTTATTTTAGTGCTCATTGGGGATTCTTCCTTTGTAGATTCATCGACCTGTTCTTTCGGTTTCTGCCCACTCACAAAGTCTCTGGCTCCTCGATCTGGAGTTGAGAGCAAGTATTCTTGTCCTCGTGCGAAAGAATAGCTTCGGTTCTTTCAGATCAGTTGGCGCTGGCTCAGCTCATCTGTAGCTACAGGGGCCATTTCCATTCCGTAATCTCAGGACTGTCGATGCCATGCTTGTAAGCGTGCGCACGGCAAGCGATCTGCGCGCTGCGGAATTTCTCTTTGGCATGGCCACCGGTCTTTTGCAGCTGGGGAATTCGGTCGATGGCGTCAATGGCCAGACTGAAACGGTCGGTCTCGTTGTTCATGGCCAACTCCATTGGCGTGTTGATATTGCCCTTCTCCTTATATCCCCGCACATGGAGAGACTTGTTCGTGCGCGCATAAGCCAAGCGGTGGATCAGCCAGGGATATCCGTGGAAGTTGAAAATGATCGGCCTGTCGGTGGTGAACAGCGAATCGAAGTCCCTATCGCTCAAACCGTGCGGATGGTCTCTGGTCGGTTGCAGCTTGAAAAGATCGACCACATTAATAAATCGAATCTTGATCTCAGGGAATTCCTCTCGCAAGAGCGACGTTGCAGCCAAAGCCTCCTGTGTGGGGATGTCTCCGGCGGAAGCCATTACCAGGTCGGGCTCGCTTCCCTGGTCATTGCTGGCCCAATCCCAGATACCGATACCTTTCGTGCAATGCGTGATGGCCTCATCCATGTTCAGATACTGCAGGTGCAGTTGTTTGTCAGAAACAATCACGTTGATGTAGTTCTCGCTACGCAGGCAGTGGTTGGCCACAGAGAGCAAGCAATTAGCGTCCGGAGGGAGGTAAATGCGCGTTACCGCGGCGCTTTTGTTGAGAACCACGTCCAGAAAACCGGGGTCCTGGTGCGTGAAGCCATTGTGGTCCTGCCGCCAGACCGTAGATGTGATCAAAAGGTTCAGCGAAGCGATTTTCCGGCGCCAGGACAACTGATTGCAGATGGACAGCCACTTGGCGTGCTGGTTGAACATGGAATCGATGACGTGGACAAAGGCTTCATAGGAAGACAAGAAGCCGTTCCGGCCTGTAAGCAAGTACCCCTCGAGCATGCCCTCCATGGTGTGCTCGCTGAGCATCTCGACGACGCGTCCGTCTGTCGCCAGTTCGCCACCATCCTCGTCTTCCGGAAAATACTGAGCAATCCAAAACTTCTTGGAGGCCTGGTAGACTGCCTGGAGTTTGTTCGAGGTGGTTTCGTCGGGGCCAAAGACGCGGAAGCTGTCCGTATTTAGCTTCATTACATCGCGAAGGAAGTTTCCCAAGGGCGGCACATTCTCCGCCTCAATCGTTGCAGGGCGATCTACCTTCAACGCGTATTCGCAAAAGTTCGGTAGGCGGAGAGCCTTTCTCAATATTCCGCCGTTCGCATGCGGGTTGGCACTCATTCGGCGTCTTCCCTCGGGTGCAAGCTCTTTCAGTTCTGCAACCAACCGGCCGTTCTGGTCGAACAACTCTTCAGGTTTCTGGTCGCGCATCCACTTCTCTAGGATGCGCAACTGCGCGGGGTTCTTCTTCACATCAGTCAACGGCACCTGGTGCGCACGCCAAAAGCCTTCGAGGCGGTGACCGCCCACCTCGTGCGGTGCGCCCCAGCCTTTCGGAGAGCGCAACACGATCATCGGCCAGCGAGGTCGCTTAGCTACTCCGGTCGCACGGCATTCCAGCTGATGTTTCTGGAGTTCGAGGACGCAATGTTCGACCGTCGCCGCCATTGCTTGGTGCATGCTGTCCGGATCCGAGCCTTCGACGAAATAGGGCGTCCATCCGTACCCCCGTAACAGGTCCTCCAGCTCTTTATGGGTAATCCGCGCCAACAGCGTGGGATTATTAATCTTGTAACCGTTTAGGTGCAGGATCGGGAGCACGGCCCCGTCGCGTATCGGGTTCAGAAACTTGCTGATGTGCCAGGAAGTGGCCAGTGGCCCGGTTTCAGATTCGCCGTCGCCCACTACTGCAGCGACGATCAACTCCGGATTGTCGAACGCGGCGCCGCAGGCGTGCGAAAGCACGTATCCCAACTCGCCTCCCTCATGGATAGAACCGGGAGTCTCCGGCGTGCAGTGGCTGCCAATGCCTCCAGGGAAGGAAAACTGTTTGAAGAACTCATGTAGGCCTACTTCGTCTTCGCTCTTTTCTGGATAGATTTCGGAGTATGTCCCCTCGAGATAGCCAGGCGCTAGCACTCCTGGCGCGCCGTGTCCAGGACCGGCCATAAAGATCATGTCGAGAGCGAATTTCTTAATGAGTCGATTCAAGTGAATGTAGATGAAAGCCAGCCCAGGGCTTGATCCCCAATGTCCGAGCAGGCGGTTCTTGATGTGCTCGGGTTTCAACGGTTCCTTCAACAAAGGATTCGCCTGAAGATAGATCATGCCCAGCGCCAAATAGTTGCACGCTCGCCAGTATGCGTGGATTTTTCTCAATTCGTCTGAAGTCAACGGCGTTCCGTCCACTGTGGATCGCGCCTTCCCATACGCACTCAGCGAGACCGATGCGGGTTCCTCAACTAGTACTCTCGACGACATCTTTGGCTCCTTGAAGTTTCACTCTGCTGAAGACGGCTCCTGTGGCGAATCTTTTGAAGCATGGCACTACCGAGATCGGCCAAGATCGAAATTTCGCTGCGCCGCGTTTGCTCAAGTCATCATTACGCAAGCAGAGTGCCACTCATAAAGAACGAGAAAATAAGGGCTTCCGGCACACTGCCGGACGTTGATGCCCGAATGCAGGCAGTGGTGACTGGCAATGGATTGGTCGGATCCGTGGATTTCCCGCCGCTTTGGTCAACCACCTTCGCTAGGCCCTTGGCCGCCATTTGCGAATCAACGGGGATGCGCCGGGAGTTCCAGGTCAAGTTGCTGCGTTTGAATTCAACAGGGCGAAATTGAAAGGGTGGCCGCTCCCACACCCAGCAAGCTCTCTACCATCGACCGAGCCTGCCACAACGTTCCTGCAGAGCTCGCAAAGGCTTTGAAGTTGCTCGAGACGACCCAGGAACATATCAATCCGAGTAGCTGACCGCAATGCTGACCGTGTCGATGATCGCAAGCAGCAGACCAACTCCAACCAGCAAAGAAATCGCGAGAATCTGATCCTCCATGCTGTCGGCCCGCAGATACGTGCCAATCGGGTATGCCATGGCAATCATGTTGAGCGATCCCAATCCACACCAGAATTGTTCCTTCGTTCTGTTTTTCCGCATTGAGCACCTCGCGTATTGTGTGCGCTCTATGGAAAATGCAGGTTCCATGCCAACACAGGTCTCAGCTAAGTGCTGACTGCCGTTCTTCTTATCCTGCCGATTAGGGACGGAGCAGTGCCCTTCCTAGGGCATTGCCTCAGTCTGGGCAGAGTCTCCGACAGACCGCATCCGTACAACACGACAGGCAAGTCAGCGAGGCGCCCTTGTGGCCTTGGCGGTGAAACGTGCGTGCTCTGGACGAGGCGGGATTCCAGGAGCGGCATCACGAGAAACTGACAGCAAGCGACAATGGATAATGGTCGGACGCGCGAACTGAACCGTGGACGTGAGCGATGCATGCGCGCGCTGGGCCATCCCTCAAATCCGACACCAACGACGTATTTGCAGGCTCCTGGGCGAGTTCCTTTGCAAGGTTACGACAACTGTTCGCCGGGCACTGCTGCCGACTTTTCAAAGCCAAGATGATGTCCGGATTTGCGCTCACGGCGTCCAGCTTTGGCCGTGCTCGATGTTCCAGCTGACAGCCCGAAACGCCGCCGAGCATTCCGTTGGTTCGGAAGAGGTGAACGAAGCCGTCTCAACCTACGCCATGACCGCATGTTAAAGCTGCACCGCTCGTGCGCCGACCTCCGAACTTCTTCATAGCCGGCGCCAGTACTGAAGAAGGCGGCATAGAGATGACTCGGTACGAGTACAAGGCGATGATCCAAACAAGATTGGCGCCGACCGCTGTTGCAATGAAGGCGACGTGCATTATGTTCAGAACCGCGAATGCTAGAAAAGCATAAGGAAGAAAACAGCGACGAATTATGAATTCCGTCTGGCGCGCGACATACATCAGCGGGTTCCTTTTCTGTTTATCCGCCTTCTTTTGCCACAAATCCAGGAACTTCTCGGGATGAGCGGCCGCAAACCGCTGCCGTGCAGAGCCGACGACCAGGAAACTGGCCACTGCTCCAAACAGCAACAACCCTCCCCAAACGAGATACGCTTCTGATCCTCGGCTTCGGGTCAATCCGACGCTCATTCCCACAAAGATGAAGAGGTAATACAAGTAATCACAGATCGTCTCCAGCCAACATCCGAAGTTACTTACCTGCAACTTGAGACGAGCAACCTCGCCATCGCATCCATCGAGGATGCTTGCCCAAACGGACAAGAGCGCACCGATCACCATGTTCCAGTAACCGCCCATTGCGAAAAACATACCGGCAAGAAAGCTAACAGCGAGCGTGAAGAGGGTCACCATGTTCGGCGTAATCGGAAATTTTATGAGCTGACGGCTGATCGGAATGGAGATCCGGCGATTCATTCGCGCGAACAGGCCGTCCGTTGGTTTCACCAACCATTCGTCGAGCTTTCGTTCCGCAATCAGCCTGTCTTGAGGCGCAGTGACGACCTGCCACAACTCGGCTGCGACCTCCTTGAATACGACAGAATGCCTCGGCTTGAACCAAGCATAGAGTTCGATAGCCGTCTCAACATCCGCGGGGCATTCTGTGGCGATGTCGATGGCACCCTGGCGAGAAAGAGCACAGATGCCGAGCAATTGCCCTCCCGTTGTGAGTGCCACAGCTTCGGTCTGTCCATCCCACTCGCGAATCAACTGATAAAGGCAGGGATGACACGCGGTGTTTCCCGGCAGAAGAAAGATCCGATCAGAGCTTGCTGCGATCTGGCCGAGTAGCTGAGGCAAAGATCCATCCGCGCCACCCATTTCAACCCATTCTATTGTCTCCGGGAGGCGTCCAGTTCTCAACAACTCGCGCCGGATCACGCTGCCAGCCATTCGATTTGCCACCACGATGATACGGTTCACGTTGGCGCTTTGTGCTTGCAGGATTGCACGGAGGACGATGGGAAGCGTTCCCACGCGTGCAAGTTCCGGCGTGAATCCTCTCACGTCGTGGTAGTCGTCAATAAATATGATGGCGGCAGTCGTTTTGGGGGATTCACAGCTCGTTTGCGACAGTGACTCGTCGGGAGGCGACTGTATCTTTTGTCTCGACGAACCAGAGCTGTCAATCTCGTCGCGATGGCCAGCAGTTCGCGAGACAACGAGGTAGGGGAGAACTCCGCATAGAGCCCAGAAGATCCCGCGCAGCCGTCGGCACAACCCCAGAGTCAGTCCGACGGTGCCGCTCAACCCAAAGAAGCCGGCGATCACCATCGTGCCACCCTCGTAAATTCCAACATTTCCGGGAGTAAGTGACCCCGCCACGTTGATGAGTTTTGTCAGCGATTCGAGAATCAATGCTCCCGTCCAGGCGACGTGTTTTCCCATGAGCAACAGAATCAGGTAGACCTCGGTGATCGCCAGACCGTGGCAGGCGAAATTCAGAGCTACACTCCCCCAAAATGCAGACGGCCTTTCGCGATGAAATTGCAGGAGCTGCTCTTCGACGGAGCCGATCAGCGATTCCTTACTCTGGACCCATGATCCGATCCACGGCACGCGACCAAGGGCACGTGCCGGCCCTGAAAGGAGCGGCCACCCTTTTCTCACAGCCAATGCTGCTACAGACACAAGGCCCAAGAAAACAATCGCGAACAGCGCCGTATAGATACGCAACGCGTTGGAGAGCGACAGCAACAGAAAACCCGCCGCAATTCCACAGACCGTGACGATGGCGCCACACGCGATGAACAAGCCCCGGTCAAGGGTTACGGACAATATCCTGCTAGCAAGAGGTATCTCGGACCCAATCAAACTGACTCGCGTTGCCTCGCCAGCGACCACACCAGGAAAGCCGAGTTGACCGATGGCCTCCGATACCAGTCGCAATCCGAACAATCGCGAGAACGGGCAGTGCGCTTCGCTGGGAAGTGTCAGGCGCCAAGCCCAAGCCTTGATGAGATGGGACACTCCGCCCAATGCGATCACAAGCAGCAGACCCCACCCGACCAATTTCGTATTCTCCAACAACGCCCGCGGGCCTGCGTGGACAACTAAGAAGACCAATAGCGCGACTCCTATCGCCCCAAGGACATACCGTATGAAAACGCGTAGTTCTGGACGCGACCTAGACACGGGCCACCTCTTCCAGCCGCGTCATATGCGAGTAGTGCGGCGAGAGTTGCACCTGAGCGAAGTCGAGCATTTCGGGAGTATCGATATCCTGCCAGATTGCATCCTCGATATCGTAGGCTCGCAGCTTACTATTCGAGGCCATGTGCTGCATGCCATCCGACAGAGAGCAATTGCCGTCCTTCATCACGGCATCGAGCGCATCGAAAACTGCTGGAGTGCACAAAAACATTCCGGTGTCGGCAGCATCGTAAACCTTAAGGTTCTTGCCGATGCTAATGATGTAATCACCCACGCGCACGACCTTAGTGGCGTCGTCCAGATCAAAAATGCAGTCCAACTTGTGATCCACTCCGAGAATGGCTTCGTTTTTCGCCAACGGCTGGCGAAGCAGAGAGGCGGCGGTATCTGGCTCAAAGATGTGGTCGGACATCAGAAGTAAAAATGGCTGGTCGACAGCATATCTGGCCTTGAGCAGCGAGATGCCGTTCTTTTTGTGGTATTCGCTATTTTCCACCCAGGTTACGGGCGTAGTGCTAAGCGAACTGCCCGCGAACCAGCGACGCACGATATCGCCCTGATACCCGACAACGATCACGAAGCGTTCAATTCCTGCCTGCTTCGCTCCGGACATGACGTGCTGAAGCAGAGGAATACCTTCGAATCGTACGAGTGGCTTAGGAAGCAAACCCGACACGCTGTTCAGGCGGCTTCCCAGGCCTGCAGCAAGAATGACAGCAACATTACTTGTTAGCATGATTTGCCTCAATCTGATCTAACACCGATTTAGCCGATAGTGACGACCCAGCAGACGAATTCGGTTGATAGTCGAAATAGCTGATAGTGACCTCTGTCTTTCCAAAGATGCGGGCTTCTGTCACGCTTTCTGTCGAGAAGGGGAACCAAAAGTCGCCGGATTTGTGATACTGCTGCACGAAATGAACGCTGCGCGTCCAGAAGGAAGGGTTTTTTGCTGGTTTGCCCTCGACTCGAACGACCGCGAAATCCTCAGCATCGATCCAGATGCGACCCTCAAACAGGTATTTGTCCTCACGCTTCGGCAGAACTTGGATCACGTAGACCGGGCGAGCTTCTAAGAATTCGCTCGCGAGCATCTGGAATCGATAATTCTCGGGAGTAAGGCTGGTGGTCGGACGAATCTGCAGCTGGGAAGTTTCCGTTTCGGATTCGAGCATCTTGCGAACAACGCGCTTGTTAGCGGATTTCCAACCCTCTTCCGAAACAACTTCGAAATGCTTGGTTCCGTCGGGATCACACTTGACGCTCACCAGCATTTCGGCGCGCTTGTTCAAGCCTTCGTTTTCCAGAACGTAGCGCCTGCTGCCGGTGTAGCCGCCACCCAACTTATCTCGTTGGCTGTTATGATCGATCAGCTTCGCGATGACTTCATCCGCGGAGAGAATGGGAGCTTCCTGTGCACAACAGTTTGATGTTGGCCCCAAGGCCAGGAATAAAATTACGGTGGTTCGAATCCTCATAATTAGAACTCCACAGTGAATTTCCCGCGATATTCGCGCCAGGAGCTGTTGAAGAACCCCCCAAAGCGAGCGCTCTCCTCGATGGTTTGCACATCGCGCGGATTGAAATGATTGAAAACATTGAAGGCCGCAAAACCAACACGGGCTTTGACTCGACGGTCGCCGCCCGTCGGGATCGACACAGGCCGCGAGACTTGCAGGTCAAATGATGAAAACTCGGGAAAGCTGCGCGTGTTCCGTGGTCCTACGTACTCACGAAACTCGTTTTGGACGGAATACGGAAATCCAGTGTGCAGATCGTAGACGGGAGCAATTAACAGCTTCCATGGTCCGTGGATTTCGCCCGAAAGCAGGAACCGGTTTGGAGCATCGAACGACAAGCGTCCTTGTTCGTTGGGTTGAATGACTGGCTTTGCCACATTCCCGAAAAACTGAAAGAAATCGTTCAGATCTCCATACGCGCGCGAGCGCACATAGGAGGCATTGATGAAATGCTTGTAGAACCGGTAGCGCCCGCTTACCTGTAATTCCTTGTAGGATTGACCTCCATTGTTGGCAAGTGTGATCAGTCCGGTGCCGGCGCCGCTATCGACTGTAGAAAGGACGAAATCGTCAGCAGTGGTACGTTGCTCGTAACCCACCTGGAGCTGCAGTCCGCTGGACACCTTTTCACTCAGTGCCAAATTCCAAGCCGTGCTCCGCGGGTTGCGAAGATCTCCGATAATCTGGTTGCGATAAGCGGTTGTGCTGGTCACCTGTCCCGCGGGATCGAGAATAAAGACTGTCCGCTCTGGCAACCACTGGAAAGCCGGGATCATCAAGGGCACACGGTCGTAGAACTCCCCGATCCCCCCACGCAGCATCGTTCGTCCACTGCGGGTCAGAGCTAGCTGGAAGCCGACACGTGGAGCGGCGTGCACTGAGCTTGTCACGGTATCGCTGTCAAAGCGCACCCCAAGATCCAAGAGCAGTCGTGGAGAAACGGTCCACTGATCCGCAGCAAACCACGTGACTTCTTGCTGTGATACATAAGCCTGACGGCCGCCCGTGAAGGTGATTCGCTCAATTGGAGTTCCGTTAGATCCTTGGATCTCGACAGGGGAAAACGATTGGAGACCGCTGTAACTGGAGTGCGCGTATTCCAAGCCGACGTGCCATTCGTGAGTTCCGAGAAAATGCCTCGGCGCAAATTGATACATTTCTTCCCAGTCGAAACGTGAAGCTCGGCGCGTCTGAGAATTGAAGAATCCGCCTTCGGTCGTCTCCAGCAAGAGCTGATAAGGACCGGAGCCTGCCGGAGTGATATCCACGTCGAATGTCTTGTAGCTGAATTGTGAAGTCAGCAGGCTTTCGTTTCCGGTCAGGTACCGATGCTGTCCGTAGAGCTGATATCCGCGTTGGTGGTAGTCCGACGTGGACGATTGCGGCGTAAATGTGTTCAATCCGAGGTATTGCAGCTTCTGCGGATAAACCGCGGCAGAAAAGGTCGCTGTCTGTTTCGGAGTGAGATTGAAATCGAACTGCGTGAAGGAATTGAGGCCCTCAAGTGTCGTATCCCGCTGAAATGGTGGAAGGCTGTTCACGGGAGTTCTCACAAATCGATATTCCAGCGACTGCGTGATGGCAATGTGATCACCCCACATGGGACCGGTGCAGGTCATGCGAGGTGTGGCGGCGCCAATACCGAACACCGTGTCGTCACGAACACGCGCGCGGGGAATGAAGTTCTGGATGGAACAATGCCGCTTTCCGAAATCACCGGTCTTCGTGTCCAATGTGGAGAGTGCGCCAGTCAGCTTTCCATACTGGGGATCATAGGGATTCGAAATCACTTGGACGGAAGCCACAACGTCAATGGGCACGGTGATTCCGGGATTGCCGGTTGCCGGGTCGGTTGCGTTGGCGCTGTTCACCAGGGCTCCGCTCTGCGTACTCCGGGCTCCTTTCATGTTGATGCGCCCGTCTGGGCCGCGCACCACTCCAGGAAGTGTCGGCAGGATGCTTTCAGCCCTGTCGTCGATGTTCGGCGCATTTCGCAGCGTGCTGGCTGTGACTGTTCCAGATGGAGATGCAGAGGTCGTTTCGTTTTCGCTGGCGTTGGCCGTCACTGTGACTGAGTCCTGAACCGCCGAGGGCTTCAACTCTAGAGAGATTTCAGCGACCTTGCCCATCTCTACGGTAACGGCCTGACTTGCGAGTAATCCTGGTACTGCGGCTTCAATGATGTATGATCCAGCTGGCACGCTTCGAAACTCAAATTTGCCGCTCTCATCCGTTTCCGTTTCCGTTTCCATTGCCGTCGCGGTCTGCAACGTCACCTTTGCGTTCGCGATATAGGACTGCCCCTTGGAGTCTTGAACGAATGCTCTGCCCTGTACCTGACCAGCAGGCTCAGGATTTTGTCGCCCCAGCGACTGAGGAACGAGCTGAAAAATCGAGAGCCAGAAGAACAGTACCGACGCGAGGCCGCTGGTATAGCTTGACTTTTTCCGCCAGGGAATTTTGACTGCGTGTGGCTGCATACTCCTGATTTGCAAGTGAACGACTCACATGCCTCCTACAGCTCCAGACGAAACGCCTGGGCCCGATTTACGCGGCAATAACGACCTGCGATGTTCTCAACAGTTGGTCTAGGTCTCCCATTCGACCAGCAACTCTGCTATCGCTTATGCATTCAAGTGGCCACCGGCTTGTGGCCTCGACACTGATGACTCAAATGCATGTTCTCCAAGAACATAGGCAGCGAGGCGGAGAATTTGTTCACATCGTCAGGACACGGCGGTTCCTGGCAGTGATGACCGTATGCGGGCAGAGCAATGTTCATCCGTCTTAAGAGCAGGCAAACCATCTAGATGGAAGAATGGAACGGATGGCGATAGACGCGGCAGGCTGGAAGTTTTCCCCGGAGTTCGTGAATCGCTTAGACAAGCTTGTGGTGTTTCATCCCTTGAGGCGCGAACAATTGGAGGAAGTGCTTCAGATCGAGCTCCGAAAGGTACAATCTCGTGTTACCAATGCCCTCGGTAGGCCTTTGCTGTTTCGAATGGCGGAGGAAGCCCAGCAGTTTCTCTCGGACGAAGGCACAGACCAACGCTATGGGACAAAACACCTAAAGCGCGCTATCGAACGCTTCCTCATCTCCCCGCTAGCCACGCTGTTGGCAACAAATCAACTTAGGCCTGGCGATCTTCTGATCATCGACCGCCAGCCTCAGGAAGAGTGTCTCACGTTCTCGAAACACGCGGAACACCACGTCTCCTAATCCTTACCTTTCCCAAATGGATTCGAGATGCATGTGCCGAATGAACGCGGAGATTCAGGGCTAGTTAAAGGGATGTTTGCTACACCCGATCCGTTGCCCCCATTCGGGCAATGCCCACATCGCGTCAAACAGCAAGCTGAAACGGGTAGCGGTTTTGGAGCGCCATCAACAAGATACCGTCTGTGAACCTGGCATTCGAAGTGCCCATACACCCAACGTGAAGCGACCGACGACGGTCGCTCAAGGAAGCAAGAAATGCTCCGAGCGCAGCTCGACCAAAACAGTGAAGGCTTGGCACTCAAGCTGGAGGGCCAGCTCGTCTCAGCCTGGGCAGTTCAAGTGAAAGCACACGTCTCCCGGCACTTTGTAGCGAACGGGTTGCTAGTTGACATGTCGGACGTAACCTATGTCGATTCCACTGGTGAACAGCTGTTGCTTTGGCTGCGCGACTTACACGCAAGATTCGTGGCGGGAACTTGTTATACACACGACATCTGCGAACGGCTTCACCTGAACCATAAAGGAGACGCTGACGGGTCCGTCCCGTCAGTGACCGAGGTGCATCCCTCGCCCACAGTAGCCCCCACCCGCGCCCGGGCGGTCTCCCCTGACTCGCCCGGGCGCGGCCCCTCTTAAGGAAACGCCGAATATGCGTTGCTCAATAAGCACGAACCCGAAACCGAAGCTGGAAAGAATATGTTCAGAGTAATCACAATTACGCACCAGTGCGAAAGTGGCGGAACGCAACTGGCTTCCTTAATTGCACGGAAGTTTGGGTGGGAACTCCTCGACTATAATTTGGTAGACCGTATCGCCCGCATCGCTGACCTGGACTTCGCAACTTCTGTTCAGTTCGATGAGCAAGCGGCCCGCTGGTGGCGCCGTGTGCGACGTGCGGGAATTAATCCAGCAGCCTGTTGTCCCTACGTATCCCCTCGCTGGTTTGATGAAGTTGACGAGGACTCTGTCCACGATCTTGCCACGCAGCTGATCCAGGCAGCGGCGGATTCTGGAGAATGTGTGCTCGTGGGACGCGGTGCTCAATGCCTCCTCCGCGGCCGAAGCGACGTCTTCAATGTCCTTGTCTATGCACCTCTCGAGAAACGAGTCCAGGCCTTGCAAGCCCGCCATCCGGAGTGCACAGACGGTCAATCTCTCCGCGCACTAACGGATTCGCAACGAGCAGGATACATTCGCCGCTACTACGGGAGAGATTGGCTCGATCCGATGCTCTACGATCTTTGCGTCAGCAGTTCGATCGGCTTCGATCGTGCCGCCACACTGATAAACGACGCCGTGGTGTTCCCGGATATGAGCTGGACGCCAGCCGCAGAGGAAGAAGTGCAGCTATGTCACTCGTCGATTCAGCTCTACATCCGTGCTTGAAGTCCGTTTTGATAGCAACAGATCTGTCGCCCGCTTCCGCGAAACCCCTTCATCATGCGTTGGGCATTGCCCTCCATTATGGAGCCAAGCTATACGTCGCTCATGTTGTTTCAACAGTCCCTTATCTGATCGCGGGGCCACAAGCCCTGGCACTGGCTTATGAGGGTGCTTCCGAGAGTATCCAACAACTGCAGAGTGACTTGCTTCACGATGACTCGGCGAAGGGCTTGGATTGTGAATTCATCATCCGCTACGGTCACGTTTGGCAGGAACTGCAAGCAATAATCTTCCAAAAACAGATCGACTTGATCGTGGTTGGGACGCACGCCCGGCGTGGCTTTGAAAAAGTACTCTTAGGCTCAGTCGCCGAGCATGTCTTTCGGGATGCGAGTTGTCCCGTGCTAACCGTCGGGCCGCACTCATACCAGGACCGCCGCGTTGACTTGACTGGCGAAATTCGGACGTATCTGTTTGCGACGGACTTCAGCGAAGTTTCGCTCCATGCACTGCCCCAGGCCGTGTCACTCGCTAATCAAACCAAAGCAACACTGATTCTGCTACATGTAGTTCTAGCAGCTCCTGCGCCGCAAATCTCCGGCTGGTACAACTCATCCGAAATCATGTCACTGCGGGAGAATGCGCGAATGACTTGCGTGCGGTGGCTCTAGCAGATGGTGCCTTGTGACGAAGAGGCGCCAATCGACGCTGAGTTTGTCGTCCAGTTCGGAATACCAAGTGAGAAAATCTTGCAGGTTGCTTTGGACAAGAGAGTAGACCTGATCATCCTAGGCTTACGTCGCGAGCCCCTAGCCGGCACAATTTCGCACAAGCCATGGGCCACAGCATATGAGATCGTGTGCGGTGCCGGATGCCCCGTGCTGACCGCCAGGCAGTGAATGGACGCAGACATCAGGGCTATTCGTTGCAGAAGCACAAGTGTTGTTTTTGGCAGTTATCCGGAGACGAAGTCTGATAGGCTGACGTCTTAATCGCGGCCAGAATGATCTGCACAAGGAACTCGAGGAACGCCCGACTCCGTTTACATGATACGGTGGGCAGCTCGAGCCGCCCGAGCAGTTTCCAATTCCATTTCGTATTTTTCCCAACAGCTTAATTCTTCCTCGACGAAAAGGTCAGCGTGGTAGCGGCGATAGTGCGGGCCGCTGCCAGTGGACGGTTCGTAGATCTTCTCCCTTACCCATCGTTGACCGAATACGATTAGCGATCGACAGTAGGCGCATTCGTGCGAAGTGATAACAGCGGCGACAAGCGCCCCATCCGTGGCCGGATCAATTGTTGCGTTTGCCGGCGTGAAAATGCTTGCCATATGGGGCCTCCGATCGGATGAATTTGCGTTCCGCCACTATTGAGAGCAATTGGCGGACCAAATGTCGACCGATTCCTGAAGCCACACAAGTGCTTGGCTGTCTTGCAACAAACCGTAAAGGGAAAGAATTCGCTTGTGGTGCCCACTAGATGGTGCGTGCTGCCGATTCCCGGGCACTCACAAAATACCCGCGCCACTGGTGGACGTGGCCCTTCATCCTAAGCTTGCCGTTTGGCTGCTAGGGCGGGAACTGCCACGCAATCCGCGCAGCCTCTCTTCGGTTCCGACCACTCGCCAGTGCCACCGCGCCGAGTTTGAGCGCCTGGTGCACCCACGGAGTTGGATTAGTGGCGGGCCCGACCGGCCAGATCCCACACTCACTACGGTCGGGTAAGGAAGATCGGCAGACCTAGCTTGTGGTCATACTTGGGGCGGTAGGAATCGGTGTTGTAGGTCGACGCGATATCCGCCCTGCGTGGGCCCAACTTGGGATCGGGAATCGTCACCATAGCGTAGCGACCCTCGTTGATAGCGGTCATTAAACCGGACTTGCCTTCTTCCAAAGCGTCCATGGCCATGCCCGCAAACGTAAATGCCACTAAGCGGTCGACAAAGTCGGGACTACCCGAGCGCAGGTCGTAAGTCAGGTCGCTCACGACAGTCTCTTCACCGGTCGTCCGCTGAATCTCATCGCTCAGGTCTTCCGCGACGCTCATCTTTTTGCGATGGCCGAACGCGTCAGCTTCCCCATACTCCTTCACCGTGTAGCCCTGCCACTCGGCGCCTTCGGAAAGAATTACGACCGCGTAATTGCTGGGGTTCTCGCGCTTTTCGCGCAGCAGCACGTCGATCAGGTGCATGACATCGATCTGGTACTCGGGAATGCAGCATCGCACTCCGGTCACGTACGCCGTGTAGAGGGCCGTGTATCCGGCATCGCGGCCAAACACGCGGAAGATCCCGATGCGTTCGTGTGAGGCAACTGTCGTACGCTGCCGGTCGATGGCGTCCATGGCGTGCGTAATCGCCGTCGAGAAACCGATGCAGTATTCCGTGTTGCGGACATCGTTGTCCATTGTCTTCGGCACCGCGATGACCTTCATGCCCTTGCGATCAAGTTCGGACGCATAGCTCAGTGTGTCGTCACCGCCAATCACGATCAGGTAGTCGAGAGCGAGCAAGTCGATGTTCTTCAGCACCGCCGGTGTCACATCGAACGCAGTGCTGGTCACGCCTTTCTTGGTCGATTCTCTGGCTTCGAACTTCTGGTCCTGAAGAGCGGGAGGCAGGTTCTTCATCTTAGTGGGATTTGTGCGTGAGCTGTGCAGAAAGGTTCCGCCCGTGCGATCGATGGTGCGCGTGTTCTCGCGGTTCAGGGGCAGGATGTACTTTGACTTGCTGGCCGGATCATTCAGATTGACGTGGGTCAGTCCTTCCCAGCCTCGGCGGATGCCAATCACCTCGTATCCGAGTTCTGACCCGCGATAGACCACCGATTTGATCACGGAGTTCAGTCCGGGGACATCGCCGCCTCCGGTGAGTATACCTATGCGCTTCGTTGCCATGTGTGACTCCTTACTTACTTAGGGCATTCAGGAATCCGCTCCTGTGTAGATTTCCGTTCTGCTCCTTAGTATCTTTATTGCACCTCAGCTGACTCGTCTCGGCTCTGCATCAGAGGCAGCTGAGAAGTAAGTTGCAAGTCGATCATCGCGTTGATACGGTGCTCCACTTGGAAAAAGGTCGCTGTTACCTTTGCGGGCAACACTTTCCGAAAAATGGGCAGATACTTCCTACGGAGTTCGAAAGCGGCGATATCCGAATCCAGCCAGCGGCGGATGAGACTGTCCGCCTGCTCGTCGGTCAACGATCCGTACTCTTCGGCATACTCTTTGATCAGTGCGTTTTTTGTGTACGTGATTTTCTTGAGCTCCGCGGAATATTGCTCGTACACCGGCCAGAACTGGGTGGCTTCGGCGTCCGTGAGTGTCACATTCGCGGCGATGAGCTGCTTTTTCATGGAATCGATTTTTCTGTGCATCAGCGCCATCTGCTGGTCGCCGAAATTATCGGCACTTCTTACGACCCTGCCGGTCGACGCCGCAGGCTTATCTTGGGCGAGAGTCAAAGTCCTTGAATTACCGCACACATGGATGCCCGCCAGTACGGCTACCGCTAAGATCAATTTCTTCACGATGTCCATCTCCTCGTCGTCAGATGTCGGGTGTTCGCTGACGTTCGCTGGTCTGCGATGAACTGCGCACGTTGATTTGCCATCGATCCAGACTTCATCAACACTTCTCCTTCGAACTCCCTGCTTATCCTCTCGCATTCGAGTTGCCAAACGCGGGCCGCATATAACTCCCATACTTTGAATGTAGGTGACATCATCCTTCTTAGAGGAGTGTGCCCACATAGAGTCACTGTCCTCCGGCAGTCATGGTGTGAGCTGTGATACGAAAAGAACAAACGCCGGACTATCGTCCACGTCTGCCATACCAAGCCATCATTGTGAGGGCGTCGCCAATTCGCCTGCAGAGTGAGTTATGAAGACCGTAGTCCTGAACGGCGGGACGCCGCAAAGTGAGCGTGCTCGATTCTCAGGCGAGCGCCATTAACGCACTCGGAGCTCCACCGATCGTCGCGTACTTGGTACCGGCAAATGAGTTCGCCTGTCCGGACCGTCGATGCACTCTGATCGGCGACAAAGCCAATGTTGTCTATGCAGCTGTCTACAACGCGGGACACGTGAGGTACATCGGTTTCATGCACACTTATCTTGACGAGCAAGAGCTCTCTCAGCCCTCGGACAACGGTCCCAGACAAATACTTGCACCGCTTCCCGTCGTGGTTGAGCAGCCTTCGATCATCTCAGCAGACGATCGAAAGCATCCGGTTCCAACTGCTCAAGAGACTCCACAACCACATCGGCGTTAAGATCCTTGCCTTTGTGACTTACCCCTATGCTCCGCATGCGCGCGCGGCGCGCCCCCTCGATTCCGGCGCTGGCATCTTCCACGACAATACACCTCTCGGCAGGAACGCCGACTCGGGAAGCGGCTAACACGTAGACCTCAGGATCCGGTTTGCCCCAGTGCACATCTTCAGCCGATACGATGCCCTGAAAAACGTGGGTTGCTGACAGGGCCTCCAGTACCGCATCAATGTTGGCGCGTGGCGCTGCCGAGGCGATTGCTTGCTGCCATCCGTGCTTTTGGAGCCTGTCCAACCAAGTTGCAACCCCGGGTTCGGGTGCAATGCCGACTCGTCGCACCAAGTGACGATAGAATGTTTCCTTTGCTTGTGCGATTCGCTCGATGCGTTCGCCAGTCGCTGTGGAGCCAATCCAGGAGGGGATAATCGAATCGTTACGCTGGCCAAAGGTCGAAAGAAACTGCTCGCGTGTGATGACAATGCCTTCCTTTGCCATCGTGTTGCGCCAGGAAATCCAATGTAGTTCTTCTGAATTGACTAACGTACCATCCATGTCCCACAGAACCGCTTTGCATCCGTTCATCCGTAATCTCCACTCGCGTGGCGCCTAGCCGGCCCTTTCGGCCACCTGCGAAAGTGCGTAGTCTTTCAGATGGTGGGCATCGCTGTTGAATTTCCTGATCCCCTCCGCCAGCTTCTCCGTTGCCATCGCGTCCTCGTTGTGCATCCAACGGAAGGTTTTGTCGTCCAGGTGCAACTGCTCGTCCTTGCTCTCCTTTGCTTTCATCGGATCCAGCTTGGGATCGAGCGTGCCCTCGGAGTGTTCCAACTGGTCAAGCAGTTCAGGGCTGATGGTGAGCAAATCGCATACGGCCAGCCGAACGATTTGGTTGACGTTCCGGAAACTCGCTCCCATGACCTCCGTTTTGTATCCGTATTTCCGATAGTAATTGTAGATGCGTGTGACGGATGCAACTCCCGGATCCTGGTTGGGCGAAATCTCCGTGCCGCCGTGCTCTTTCTTATACCAGTCATAAATGCGACCGACGAACGGCGAGTTCAACGTCACACCGGCTCCGGCGCACGCCACAGCCTGCGCAAAGCTGAACAGGAGCGTCAGATTGCAGCGAACGCCCTGTTTCTCGAGAATTTCTGCCGCCCGTATGCCCTCCCAGGTGCTCGCGATTTTGATCAGGACGCGTTCGCGGCTTACACCCCTCTTTTCATACAACGCGATTAGCTTTCGTGCCTTGGCGACTGTACCGGCGGTGTCGAAGCTTAGGCCGGCCGCGACCTCGGTAGAAACTAGGCCGGGGACGACCTTCAAGATCTCGCACCCAAATAGGACAAACAGCTGGTCAATATATTCTTCGGCCATCTCTTCGTGGCGCCCACCGCGCTCGATCGCCTCTTTGATCGCCTGTTCGACGAGATGCCAGTACGAGGGCCTTTGGGCCGCTTGATAGAGAACCAGGACCACCGAGTGGACCTCAAAAGAACCCTTCGCGCGGCACACGCATCCGCCTATCGGCGACTACGAAAATCAGTCGGAAAGACCTCGGGGTGATGTGTAACACTACACCCGAAAACGGTGGCACCTTTGTTGGACAGGACGTCAGCATCACTTTGAACGTGCAGTTTCTGCAGCATGTGCCGCCACCACTCTCTATCGGAAATCCAGCGTGACTGATAAGGGATAGTGATCGGAGCCTGATACCGAGTGGTGGACCTGCGGTGTGTCGGAGCGCAGAGGGCCCCGCGAGAAAATCCAGTCGATCACTCTGCCGTCTGTGAAAAAAGAGTTGGGTGTCGTCGGGGTGTGCTGATTCGTAAAGGCGTCTTGAAAATCGGCTCGCCTGATCGCTTTCGCGACATCTCCGCCAGACACATCCATATTGAAGTCGCCGGCGAGTACGACCGCCGTGTCTGCCTTGTACCCTTGTGCATCCTTAAGAGTTTCGTCTATTTGAAGCCTCCGAAGCCGGTCGTCACCTCGGCTCTCGAGATGAAGGTTGTAGGTAACGATCGTCTTCCCGCCGACACTAACATCGGCAACGAGTGCGAGCCGGCCTCCGAGCCTTTCCTGGAATGGTTCGATCTCCGGCAGAAACCAATGTGGCTGCCAGAAGTCGGATTGCTGCTGGAACCGGAGGACGCGTGCATTCGACAACGGCCAACGGGACAGCGTCGCCTGGCCATGGTAAGCAGGCGAATGGCGTGTGCCCTGCGTCAATTCCTGAAACTCACGCCCAAAAATGTAGTTGAGTTGCAGCTTTTGCGCGATTTCCCGCGCAATATGAAGGCGGTGCGTGCGCCTGGCATTTAGGTCCGCCTCTTGCAACAGCAGGATGTCCGCTTTGCTGCGGCCCAAAAACTCGATGATCCGCGGCAGTTGCAGTCCGCGATCGATGTTCCAGCACACCACCTTGAATGAGTCCAGCGGGCAAAGGAGCCACCGTGGACTGGCGAAGTTGCCTGAATCGATCTCCGGTACAAGAGTCAGCATATCTCTCGGTTATGGACTTTCGTTCCGCGGTCGAGCGCCCCAACCCACCTTTAACAGCACGCGTATTTCCTTTTCGTTACGCACCCGCCATTGTCTGTTGTTTTCACGCAGGTGGTCGCTACGGGATACTGCGAACGCCGTCAAAACGAAACAAACTAAATTCCGTTCCAGACCAGAGTTACCCACCGGGCATCAAGGACAGCATTCGCCCCTTGTGTTGGGCACATTCTACTCCGCAAAGGACAGAAGCACGCTGTTTTCAAAACTCACGCGGGTGACTATCGGAGGGCACTGACTATATCCGGGCACACTTCCTTGAAAGAGCATGACCTCTAATTCTTTGCAAGATATCAAGAGTCACTTGAAGTCTGGTTTGGCAATCAGTGTGCGGCAGGAGAGTAGAAAGGAGATGACCCTGGTGGGGCTCCGCACTTCCATAATTGAACTCTGCCGTTGGCTCAAAGCGCAGTGGGTCGCAGAAGTCCCAGACGATTTGGCGATGTGCGAATTTGAATGCCGCAAGAGCGAATGTTCCTTCGACGGTTGGGCTAACTGTGTCCGTCGCATTTCCCAGACGCCTAGAGAGAATCCGAGTGGCCGATAACGCGCTTAATGTAGAAGTGGCTGCCTTCCGTTGACGGTTAGAAAGCTGGATTCACCGCGCCAATTCTTTCAGTTGACGTTCCTGAGCATGTCGAGATTTGTGTCCTTTTATCGGGTTAAAGGCAGGGAATGTGCCGGGAATGGTCATTTGTAAAGGCAGCTGATTTGGGTTCTGGAAATGGCACCCACTTTCTCCCGGAGAGGATAGGGGGCAGGACCCTATTATTAATGTTGCGCTGGCACACGGTCTTGCTGGCATCGCCCCAAGAGACAAAAATCAAAGTTGCAAAACGAACACTTACCCCGCAAACGTTGTGAGCGTACCCGACACAGGTTGTTTTTCTCGGTGACGGTTTGCGCCGAACTGGTTGTGCCGACCCTCTGGCTGGCGAATGTCAGGCTCGCCCGGATCACGGAGCGACCCCGGCCCCGCTGAGACTGACCGTTTGCGGACTGTTCGTCGCGCTGTCCGCAATCGAGAGTGTTGCCGTCATGGCCTCGGTGGCTGCGGGCGTGAAAGTGACGCTGATGGTGCAAGAGGCGTGGGCACCCAAGGACGTGCTGCAGGTCGTGGCGGAGATGGCAAACGCGCTGGCATTAGTTCCAGTAATGGTCCTGCCGGAGAGAGTGATGGCAGTGCTGTCGTTATTCGTCAGCGTCACTGTTTTCGCGGCGCTGGTGCTCTTGAGGCCCTGATTGCCGAAAGCGAGGGTCGTTACCGAAGTCGTCGCCTGTCCCACGCCCGTACCGGTCAGAGAAACCGTTTGCGGGCTGTTCGTCGCGCTGTCCGCAATCGAGAGTGTTGCCGTCATGGCCTCGGTGGCTGCGGGCGTGAAAGTGACGCTGATGGTGCAAGAGGCGTGGGCACCCAAGGACGTGCTGCAGGTCGTGGCGGAGATGGCAAACGCGCTGGCATTAGTTCCAGCAATGGTCCTGCCGGAGAGAGTGATGGCAGTGTTGTCGTTATTCGTCAGCGTTACTGTTTTCGCGGCGCTGGTGCTCTTGAGGCCCTGATTGCCGAAAGCGAGGGTCGTCACCGAAGTCGTGGCCTGTCCCACGCCCGTACCGGTCAGAGAAACCGTTTGCGGGCTGTTCGTCGCGCTGTCCGCAATCGAGAGTGTTGCCGTCATGGCCTCGGTGGCTGCGGGCGTGAAAGTGACGCTGATGGTGCAAGAGGCGTGGGCACCCAAGGACGTGCTGCAGGTCGTGGCGGAGATGGCAAACGCGCTGGCATTAGTTCCAGCAATGGTCCTGCCGGAGAGAGTGATGGCAGTGTTGTCGTTATTCGTCAGCGTTACTGTTTTCGCGGCGCTGGTGCTCTTGAGGCCCTGATTGCCGAAAGCGAGGGTCGTCACCGAAGTCGTGGCCTGTCCCACGCCCGTACCGGTCAGAGAAACCGTTTGCGGGCTGTTCGTCGCGCTGTCTCCAATCGAAAGTGTTGCCGTCATGGCCTCGGTGGCTGCGGGCGTGAAAGTGACGCTGATGGTGCAAGAGGCGTGGGCACCCAAGGACGTGCTGCAGGTCGTGGCGGAGATGGCAAACGCGCTGGCATTAGTTCCAGCAATGGTCCTGCCGGAGAGAGTGATGGCAGTGTTGTCGTTATTCGTCAGCGTTACTGTTTTCGCGGCGCTGGTGCTCTTGAGGCCCTGATTGCCGAAAGCGAGGGTCGTCACCGAAGTCGTGGCCTGTCCCACGCCCGTACCGGTCAGAGAAACCGTTTGCGGGCTGTTCGTCGCGCTGTCTCCAATCGAAAGTGTTGCCGTCATGGCCTCGGTGGCTGCGGGCGTGAAAGTGACGCTGATGGTACAGGAGGCGTTCGCAGCGAGAGATGAGCCACAGGCCGTTGCGGACTGGACGAAGTCCGCGGCGTTGGTTCCGCTGATGGCGATGGAAGAAATCGTGACTGCCGCGCTGCTGCTATTGTTCGTCAGTGTCACGGTCTTCGCGGCGCTGGTGTTATTGACGCCCTGAGTACCGAAGGCGAGAGTTGCGGGGGACGCGGAAGCTGTAGGCGTCCCTTGCATGGAACTCCAGGCATTGACGAGATTCGCTGCATTGACCGTGCCAATTCCCGTGGCAAAGTCCCAACCGGTGGTTGTGCCGTAGGCTGGGGCATATGCGCTATTCGAAGTGGAGAGGACGCCATTCCCTGCTGATGAGTCGTAGCAATTGTAAGTTCCGGTGCAGTTCACATCCATGTCGCCTTGCGCCACATCGTAAAAGACGCAAGCGCTGGCCACGCCGTTCCCCAGTGTGGAATTGCAGGAGCTATTTCCCGAACTGCCATATTCGGTGGCGGCAAGTTGATAGTAAACGGGATTCGGGTTGCCCTGACGCGCCCCGGTCTTCTGATTCACGAGGGCCTGGATGCCGGCAAGAATGGGGGAAGAAAACGAAGTTCCACCCGCGCCTGCCCACCCGCTGGGAGCGCCCGTGCAGGCAACGCCGCCATTGGCGGTGTCGCTGTAGCAGAAGACATAGTAGTGTCCCCAAACGCCGTTGGCGGCAAACAGGGAAACGTCCGGAAGGTCACGCACGCCATCCTTGGGGTTGCCGACAACCGACTGCCAGGAAGGCTTTGCCCCGCCGGCGCAAGTGCCGCTCACCACACCTGGGGTGGTCGGAGAACCAGTGGCGCAGCCGCTGGGGCCGCCGCTGCCAGAAACAGTTGTGAGAAAGTAAGCGGTGCCGGTCGAGCTATTACAAAAGCCGCTGGAGCCGTAAGTTGTGCTGAAGCCAAGGTAGGAAGAGATCAACGCGCTGGCGCAGGAGTCGTTCCAGGGAATCTCCGGCACGTAGGACTTTGCGGATTCATAGGTAGCGGTGTTGGTCGAGTTCCAATAGGTGCTGTTCGTGCCGGCGTAAGAATCGCTGAAGTCGGTACCACCCACGGCAACGTTATACGGGGTGGAGGCGAATCCGCTGACGCCGATGCCATGCGCCGCGTAGTAGGAATCAGCATCACAACTCGCCGCGCCCTCATCGCCCGCGGAAACGAACACCGAGACGCCTTCCGCCACCGCCTGCTGGTAGGCGGAAATATACGCCGCGTTGGCGGCGTTGCCGTTTGCGGCCTCGCACTCGCCGTAGCTGATGCTTACGATGGCTGGTGGCGCGCCGCTGTTGATCAGGTTTTGAAGGGCGATGAGGCCTCCGAAGGTTGTGGCCGTGTCGCTGCAAGACGCCAGCTTGATCGCTGCGCTCGGGGCTGCCGCGCTCGCGTATTCCGCATCCAGAATGGCTTCTCCGTCGTCACCGTTCACGCCGGGATTAGTGCAGTTGTTGGTGCCGCTCGGAGGCGCCGGATTGACTTGCGAGAACGAGCCCGAGGTGTAACTGGAAAGTCCAAACGTGGACCGAAAGGTGGTCCAATCCGAAGTACTGAAGACATTGGTGTCCTCGATCACCACAATCGTCTGGCCCTGCCCCGAAGTCCCTCCGCTGAAAAGCGGGTTCAGGTTGTAAATCGTGGCCAGGTCCCCGGGGACGACCGCCTGATACGTCGATCCACCCAACGTAAAGGTGTAGTTCGCGCGGGGCTTGTACATGGGCCGGGGACGGAAGTCGTGCAGAGAGACCACTCCCACGACAACCGGAGAGAGCGCCGCTGGAATCTGCGGATTCTGCATATTGGCGAAGTGTTTCACGCCTCGAACATCGAGTTCATGGATCTCCGTCTGGAAGGCTTCCTGCACCTGGCCTGCGGTGCCCGAAAAATCGATCAAGGTCCCGCTTGGATAGACCAAGTTGACCTGGAAACCGTGCGACTCCAGCCAGCGGGTAACCGTGTCCAGGTCTTGCTGCGCCAGGCCAAACCTCTGTCCGAACTCCTGCACGCTGATCCATTGATGGAAGTCCGGCGAACCCTTGGTGTGCAGCTCGTCGATGAATTGCTGGAGTGCCTTCTCCTGCTCGGGAGAACGCTTCAATTGGAGCAGAAGATGCTCCATCGGGATGTCGTCGGCGACCGGTCCGCGGTCATTCTGTGCGTTCGCCTCAGGCCGCCTGTTGCCTTCGAGCTGCACGCGCGAGCCCTCATCAATACTCTGCGTGATCAAAGGGCGCTTCTGCGCGGGTTCGCCCAACGATTGGGCGTGAGCAAATGGGAAGCTGAATAAAATGGCCAGGAAACATGCGAAGAGGCGTAGTGTCCACGATTTCCAAAGCATAAGTCCCCTTCCCGTACCAAAGACATGGACCGAGCCTGTGGGTCGACGACTCCCTGAACAGCCATAGAGTCATCATCCTGAGTAAGAGCTGCAATTTATACCTTTCTCTGTGCCTGGTCTACACTGCACTGTCATCGCGGTTCTGGTAAGAATGTCCGTTGAGGCTGGTAAAGCTAGTCCGGACGGCACCCAGAAGGTTCAGGAGTGCCTTTTCGTCAACCTGGTCCTGAGTAAGCAGTTCGGTGTCGTAGCCAAAGTCGCCATCGGTTCGACTGATGTCACGTAAAATTGGGGCGCAGCTACACCACCCGTAACGTGTGCTTGCGCCCCATGCCTCTTTTCCAGATTCAACTGTAAGGTTCTCAAGCCCTAATCCAACTCCTCCCAAATTTTTCCCAACTTATGACCTTCCGAATGAATTAGCGCTTGCACCGTCACCTCCGTATTGTCCGGTTTCACGATTTGGAGTGACGTCACGATTGTATGAATCGCCTGTCCATGATCGCTCAACACAAAATTCACTGTGATGATGGTGCTGGGGCTCTTAATGGTGAATGTTCCCGTGCAATCTGGATACACTTTGTACGTTCCTGTCTCCATCGTGTGGAACCCGGTCACCGGATCGGTAGGAGGAGGCGGAGGCGTTGGCAAATTGTTGTATCCCGAGACTACATAATCCAGCTGAGACAGCCCGCCTGTTCCATTAAAATGGGTCATGGCGATTCCATCGCGTTGTACCGCTTCAAGAACGCCCTGCGTATCTTTCACCCAGATTGTCCCGTACACTGTAAACGCATAGTCCCCGTTCAACGTCGCATCGCTGCATCCATCATAGTCTTTGCCCTGCGCTCTCGCCCATGGACTCATAAATCCCACCAGGAATATCCCTGCAATCATCGCCTTCAATAACGAAGCTTTCATGGCTAGCCTCCATTTTCATTTGCCACCGGTCGTGCCGGAGGTAGCCGCGATATTCAGCACAACGCGGATCCTCGACAATGGAGCCACCCAGAAGATTTTCTGTACTTTTCCTGAAGAACGAAATACTTCGTTTTCTATGACTTACAATGATTTCCCCATCGCTCCACTTCACCTTCAAGGGAGAATCCCCCACAAATCATCCCTTTGCCTCCGCCCGGCGAACGCGTAAAATGAGGTCCCACGAGCGTGTGGCCCACATGCCCCACGAGACCATTCGATTCGAAGACTTCGAGCTCGACCCAGGCTCCTTCGAGTTGCGCCGCTCTGGCCATATCGTCAAACTCGAACGCATTCCCCTGCAATTGCTCTTCCTGCTCGCCGAGAACCGCCACCGTCTCGTCACGCGTGAGGAAATCCTGCTGGCTATCTGGGGTAAAGATGTCAATGTTGACGCTGACAACAGCATCAATACTGCTGTCCGCAAAGCCCGCCAAGCTCTCAAAGACGATCCCGAGAATCCTCGCTTCCTCCGCACCATTCCCGGAAAAGGCTATCGCTTCACCGCCCCAGTCACCCCGTCAACCGCCCCTTCCCCTGAAGCGGTCGATCTCCCGATTGGCCCGTCTCATCAAAAGCATCTGCGGAAGTGGCTCGTCTTGGCCGCCCTCGTTCTGGTCGCATTGGTATCGACCGTACTCATTTTTCGTTCCCCTCTGACCAAGCCCAGCAAAACCATCCCGACAAAAGCCATGCTCGTCGTTCTGCCTTTCCTAAATCTCAGCGATGATCCCCACCAGGATTATTTCGCCGACGGCATGACCGAAGAGATGATCACCCAACTCGGTAGTCTCGATCCGCAACACCTCGGCGTGATTGCCCGGACCTCTTCCATGCAGTACAAAGACGCGAAGAAAGGAGCCGCACAGGTGGCTCACGAGCTTGGCGTCGACTACTTGCTCGAGGGTAGCGTGCGCCGGTCGGACCGGCGCATCCGCGTCACCGCTCAACTCATCCAAGCCAGCGACCAAACTCATCTCTGGGCTGCTGATTTTGACCGCGACCTCAGCGATGTCTTGAAACTCCAGAGCGACCTCGCGCTCGCCATTTCCAGCAAGATCCAATTGACCCTGTCGCCTCCTGCGCTAACGCGTCTGAAGGAAGCCCCTTCACTCAACGCCGCTGCTCACGAAGCCTACCTGCAAGGTCTCCATGACTGGGATCTCCGCACGAAACCAGCCGTATTACGCGCCATCGCGGAATTCCAGCAGGCCATTGCCCTTGATCCCAACTACGCTCCCGCTCACGCAGCGCTGGCCCGCGCCTACAGTCTGGCATCTATCGTCGGTGCCATGAACGCCATGGAATCCATGCCCAGAGCAAGGGAGTCTGCACTGCGTGCCATTGGTTTGGACCCGTCTCTCGCTGCCGGGCACACCACTCTGGGATTTGTTCTGGCACACTTCGATTTTGACTGGCCGGCTGCTGAACGGGAATATCAACGCGCCCTCGATTTGAATCCCAATGACGCCTATGCCCACATGTTCTATTCCAACAGTTATCTCTCACCGCTCGGCCATCAGGTAGAAGCCATCGACGAAATGCAGAAAGCCATCACCATTGATCCTTTCTCCGCGCCCGTCCAATCCTTCCTCGGTCGTACCTACATCTGGGCTCGCCAATACGATCAGGCGGTCGCGCAATTCCGCAAATGCAATGAGATGTTTCCGGGCTTCGCCGTAAATCACGAGCGCTTGGCCCAGCTACTTGCGTTTTTGGGGAAATTTGAGGATGCAATCACCGAAGATACCAAAGCGCGCATGCTCGTGGGCGAAGACGACTCTGCACTGCGAACGGAACTCGCTCTCCGCCATGCTTGGACCACCAGCGGTTCGAAGGGCTACTGGAAGCAACTCCTCAATCTTGCGCAAGCCACCGTCAATTTACCCGAAGGCTACAACTCGCCGTTTGGTACCGCAATCCTGTATGCCCAGCTTGGAGAGAACTCGAGGGCTCTGGATGCACTCGAGAACGCTTATCAGGAGCGATCGCTCTCAATGACAGAGCTTGCCATCGAACCATCCTTTGATCCTCTCCGTGCCGACCCGCGATTTCAGACCTTGCTGCGCCGCGTGGGTCTTGAAAAGACAATCGGGAAATATTGATTTAGCCCCCGCGTCGGTTGGTACCGATGAACGGGGAGGGTGACCCCGTACCCCTGCTCGTGAACACCATCCGAAGGAGTGCGTCTCTCGCCTAGGGACTTGACCAACCTAGAATTCGAAGTTATCCATCAAAAAACCAGAAGACTTCTATCAAGAAACAACAATTCTCTGTCACAAGCGTACTCCTGATCAGCATCTCGAAAATCCTTGGACCAATTGAGGATAAGCTGATTTTCTGACAAATTCCGATGAAAAACTTATAGATTGGGAAAGCAGTGAGCCGTATGTTGTTACACTAACTAGACAAGGGCTTCGCCCTTGATATCCCTTCGGGATATAGAAGTCAGGAGTCCGAAGCCAGAATAGCCTTTGTATAGGCGTTGAGTAAGCGGCTGACTTCCTCGAGTGAAGTTGTGAGACTGCGGGTGTCACCGTATCCAAGATCTTGCGCCAGGATCAAGTAATAGCGACTCTCCTCCAGGGAAGCCTCGGCCATATTCATATAGCGAGCTTTGTCAGCTTTCCCACGCCGACGAAATCCTTCCGCAATGTTGGCAGGGACGGAGACCGCAGCCCGTCGCATTTGCAACGCCAAGCCGTAAGTTTCCTGCTTCGGAAAGGTCGCTGAGAACGAGTACACCGCTAACACCAACTCGTGCGCCTTGCGCCACACCACGAGATCCTGAAAGGTTCGTGCCGGAGTTTTGGGGGCAGGCATAAAACAGAGGCGTTCAGTGGGGTATGCTCCAAGGATCTCACCCCATTGGAGGACCCCATGAACGCCTTTTACGAACACCATAAGGATAACATCCGTTTCGCCTATCGTTGCTTCGATCGTATCCTGCTGCACGCCATGATCCAGCCCTTTCAACAGGAACAGCGCGCCGTGGGCTTTTTCTGGAGCTATCGCCAGATCTATCCCGTGAGTCGGCAAGTGTTACGCGACATCGCCACGCAATACCACAACTGGGCCAAAAACCGTTCTCAGAAATGGGGTGTACCCATTCAAGAAGATCCTCCTGGACGACGTGATGATTTCGTGGATCGCTACTTCCGGCGTGCCCAACCCGATCAGGTGGTGGCCATCATCAAAGCCCGCGAACCCGCCACCATCATGACCGCCATCGGGAAAGACGACCGTTGGCATCTGGAAATGAAGCGACGCTGGGTGGATCAATACAACTTCTACGTCCAGGACTCCCGTTGGGGTCAAATGTTTGTGCGCGTCTGCCCCTATTTCCCCTTCTCCGCTCGCGTCTGTCTCAATCAGCATTACTGGCTGGCTCTGCGCATGCGGGAGCGCGACATCCGCTTCCAACAGGGTGCCAACGCTTTCTTGCAGTGTTCCGATCCGGAAGCCCTTCAGAAACTCGCCGATTCCCTCACCGCCGACGAGATGATCACCGGTGCTCAGAAATGGTTGACTCGCTTCACCCCCTTTTTCACTTCCGAGGAGAGAAAGCACGCCGGCGTTCAGCACCGGCTGTTTTTTGCGCAGGTAGAGTACTGCGATAATCTGCTCTTCCGTCGTCGTGCCGCCGTCGATGCCCTCGAGCAACGACTGCTCGACGCCAATCGCACCATCGGTCAACCCAGCAAACTTACCCTCATCTTCGGTCGTCGCATCACGCGGTATCATGGCGGCAAGCTCCAGACCGTGATCGAGGATCTCAACCTGCCCAATCCCGTGATTCGCAGCCACTACCGCAAGGGCTTCCTCAAACAATACGTCCGCGATCGTTTCATCCTGCGCACAGAAACGGCCACCAACAATATCTCCACCGATTACGGCATCGGCAAGGCCGTGGACAATCTTCCTCAATTACGCCAGACGTTAAGCGGCATCATCGACCGCTATCTGGAGGTGCAGCAAGATATTCTGGAAACCTTCGTGGACCGTGAGCAACTTCACCATCTCACGCAGCCTACGATTCTTCCCAACGGCAGGCGCATCCCTGGTCTGAAGCTGGATCAGCCTCGACAGTTGGCCGTCATGCACTCCCTGGTGCGCTTCTGCTACCTCGCCGCCGAAGGCACCTTCACCACCCGCGACTTGTATCCACAAACCCTGCAGGCCCTGCACATGACACCGGAACAGTACAAACTTGCCTCCCTGCGTTATGACCTCTGGAAGCTGCGCGCCAAGGGCTTAGTCGAAAAGATCCCTCATTCCCGCCGCTACCGGCTCCTCGCGCACGGCTATCAGATCTGCCTGGTTTTCCTGAAGCTTTATGAAAAGATTTATGCCCCACTGACGGCCGGCATCCTGCGGCCCTTTGCCGCGGACCAGTCCATTCCCAGAGAAAAGATCACCGCCCTCGAGCAACGATATACCGCAGTGATTCAGGCTCTGGATGACCTCGTCGATGTTGTCGGTTTGAAAGCAGCCTAGAAATGTAACCGCTGCGAGAACGAAATTCTCGTTTGGGGCCCTATAAGGATCTAAGACTATGCGCCGAAACTATCCTTTTGCAGTGCTCGCACTTTTTCTGTCCGCACCCCTTCTGTTTGCCGCGGATTCCTATCCAGTCAAGGTTGGCCCGGACCATCGTCATCTTGTGACGCAAAGCGGGGCACCGTTTCTCGTGCAGGGAGAAGCCGCTTGGTCGTTGATCTCAGGTCTCACGAAGGAGGAAGCTGAGGTGTACCTCGAGGATCGCCAGAAAAAGGGATTCAACTCCATCATCGTTAACTTGATCGAGCACAAATTCCGCGGCCCGATCAATCGATACGGTGACGGGCCGTTTCTTACCCTGGGCGATTTTTCCACGCCAAACGAAAAGTATTTCGAACACGCGGACTGGGTGATTCGCAAGGCGGCAGAGAAGGGAATTGAGGTATTTCTGGCGCCGATTTATTTGGGCTACATTGGTACCGACGAAGGCTGGGTGGAAGAAGCTCTCGCCAACGGTCCCGAGAAATGCCGCAACTGGGGCCGCTATGTCGGCAAACGTTATGCGGCCTTCGACAACATTGTGTGGCTGATAGGAGGAGACCGGAATCCGGACAAAGCGCGCGAAGATGTCGACGCCATCGTCCAGGGAATCAAGGAATTCGACCCCCGGCACATCTTCACCGCCCACTGTCATCCGGAGAACTCCGCAATTGACCAGTACAAGCAGGAATGGCTGGATCTAAATACAACCTACACATATAACATCGTCCATGCCATGCTGCTGGGCGATTATCACCGTGAGCCGCCGATGCCCTTTGTCCTGATCGAATCCATTTACGAGGGAGAGCACAATGCCTCGGCCGTACAGATTCGTCGACAGGCCTATTGGGCAGTTCTCTG
Source organism: Candidatus Acidiferrales bacterium (assembly GCA_963709675.1). Taxonomy (GTDB): domain Bacteria; phylum Acidobacteriota; class Terriglobia; order Acidiferrales; family UBA7541; genus Acidiferrum. The sequence continues at coordinate 125,007 of CAVPWW010000003.1, read as the reverse complement.
CGGCGCAACAGGCCAATTCACGGGAAATCGCCCCATCTGGCTGTTCGACCCGGGATGGGAGGCGGCATTAAATTCCACAGCCTCTCAGGATATGCCCCGTCTGAAGGCCTTGTTCAATTCGCGTCCGTGGTCCGATCTGGTTCCGGATGACAAACACGAAGTCGTGGTCGATGGCCTCGGGGAATTCCGGGGACTAGACTACCTCTCTGCAGCCAGAACGCAAAACGGCAGGACGGTGATTGCGTATATGCCAACGACGCGAGTTGTTACCGTGGATATGACTAAAATCTCGGGTAAGGAAGCGACAGCATGGTGGTTCAATCCGAGATCGGGAAAATCGGAATCCATCAGCCAATACCCGACCACCGGAAACCGGCAATTTGCCCCTCCGGGCGACGGTGATTGGGTCCTCGTCCTAGACGATGCCTCGTTCCATTTGCCAGCGCCCGGAAACTCTCAATGAACGGAAAGCCTTGATCTTCACGAATGGCCTCAGTGCTCCGGAGGGTCCGGTTGCCCTGCCTGATGGCACGTGGCTGGTCGTCGAGGGAGGCGCGGAGCGCGGATGGGTCGACCAAAAGGGTCGTCAAGAAAACAGGTCGTGCAGCAGACCGAAATAGGGGACGGACGCCCGTATGACGCGGCGATTCTATCTGCCTCGCGCAGCCCGGCTCGACGGATTTTTCGGGAGCGAGGAAATCGCCTCTTCCCGGGAAGTCGATCCCCGGCTAGGTATGGCTCGAACGCTCACCCGGAAACACCGCCACCTTCAGAGGCAGGCCAATTTCGACAACCAAGCCGGCGCCCACGCCGTTATGACTATGGTATTATGACCATGGAAGTACCGGAGGTCCTTCATGAAGAAAATGGCAGCGGGTTCCTTCAAGGCGAATTGTCTTGCGGTAATGGATGAGGTTCAAGCCAAACACGAGACGGTCGTCATTACGAAACGTGGCAAGCCAGTGGCGAAGCTCGTCCCGCTGCATACGAAGACCGACGAGATTTACAACTTCCTCGCAGGCAAGGGTGCTATTACAGGAGACATTGTTTCGCCCGCGATTTCTCCTGAAGAATGGGGCGAGCTCAAGTGATTCTCGTCGATACGCATGTAGTCGTTTGGCTTGCATTTGATCAAGACCAACTTTCCCAAAAGGCCAGGGTGGCCATCGATGATGCCCGCAAGAATGCGGCCGGCTTAGCAATCTCGGATATCACTTTGCTTGAGTTGGCCACTCTTACGACTAAGGGCCGGATACACCTGGACATCAGCCTCGAATCGTTTCTCCAGGAAGTCGAGTCGAGGTTCGTTGTTCTACCCATGAGTGGCAAGGTATGCGCGCGGGCAGTCGACCTTCCAGAGACTTATCCGAGAGACCCAGCGGATCGAATTATAGGAGCGACGGCACTGGTTTCGGGACTACTTTTGCTGACTGCCGATCGTCAGATCCGTCGGTCCAAAGCGGTTCGGACGGTTTGGTAAGGAGACACAACATCGAACAGCAGGCACTACCTTTATTTACGTGGCTTACCCCGACCTGAAGTCCGGGGGCTTCCGCCACTTATTGGTCAAGGATTTCAACGAGCACACCTTACAGTGGCGGCTTTACGTTGCCATATTCGTAGCGTGTGATCATGAGGACTTTGCCTTCGGCGTCATCCATTTCCTGGCGCAGCAGCAGTCCACTTGACTTGACTTGGAGACCAGACCTGCAGATCGATCTTACCCTTGGGCGTCTCCGAGTGAGAGCTGTATACCGCCGCCATCTCGCCGTTTACCGCTTCATCGTTCAGCAAACGGTACGTATCCTTGGAATCGGCTTTGTGTCGATTCTGTTCCATCAACTGTTCCATATCCTTGATCGAATCGGACAGAGTCCATTTGCCATTGATCTTCATATAGATAGAGCCGGCGGCGAAGATGATCTCTGACGTAAAGGTATGACCGCCTATCTTCGTCGTGGTGAAGACGTGAGCGGGGGTGTTGTGGAGCTTGCCAAAAGCGTCCGTAAACACTTTTTCTATCACCTTGCAATCCTACTGTGCCTTCACTGGCGGCGCGCCCAGAAGCAGATATCCAATTGTGCAGCAAACCAGGATGTGCAGCGATCTGGTCCCCGTCGTTTTCATCAATATTGGTCCTCGCAGGCGGATACTAACATAAACGAAAAACCCTGCGGATGCGCAAAAGGAAACCCTTCTGCCCGGAATCAGCACCGCCCAAGAAAAAGTCGAAAATTACTCAACGAACTCGCGTAAGTCCATAAGACTTTGCGAGTTGACGTTTTTGGTGTGTCGGTATTTGGGCCTCTTTATCCGTAGGAAGGCGGTTTGTTGCGGGAAATAGCGTTTGCCAATCGCTCATGGTACAGACGCCACCGAAATCGAGGATGGAAGTCGTGCTCGCAATCCGTCAAGAATTGTTTTCGAGAGCTGCACCAGTACAGATTCTGAGGCTAAAGTAAAGCGCGTTCGCCGTGTCATTTTGCCGGAAGCGTCACGAGGAAATCGCCTCTTCCCGGGAAGTCGATCCAGGTAATGTCGCCTTCGCTCTCGCTTTTCCCAAACACCGGCTCACCACCGATCGAGGTGACCTGGACGGTTTTGGTGAGCCCCTTGAAGGTGAGCATGTTTTTGCCAAAGGCGTGAATGTGGAGACGCCGGTCCTCGATCGAATCGAGCCGCACCGTGGAGGCGATCAGGCAGTCTTTCACTTTGCCGCCGGGAGTCATCTCTACTTCGATCTTGTTCTCTCCCTTGATAATCCGGTCTTCGGGAATCTGCAGGGTGTCTTCGAGCGGACGCCCGTTGACAAGCACTCGCGAGACGGAACCTCGTCCACGGAATGTTACGTCGAGTAGCCCACCCTTGTATTCGTAGTGATCGATGCTGCCGAGAAATTTGGTTCCGCGCACGGCGACGCCAAAGGGAAGCCGGCGGATGCCGAGATTGGAGACGGCCGAGAGCCAGGGCGCGATGGAGAAGACGATGGGGCGAACGTCATGATACAGGTCGCCATCCTTCATGTTGACAATCTCCGGGACGGTGTTGCCCATCGGCAGATACTTTCCGGGTCGCACGCTCTGCGGAACCAGATAGTCCAGGGCAGCCGTGATTTGATCCTCACTGTATAGCTGGGTGTCCATGCTGGTGAGGATGGCGGCGTAGGCGCTGATGAACATGCCGGTGGGATCCGCGTGCAGGTCGTCGTAGAGCGAGTTGCCAAATCGGCGAAAGTTCTTCGGCGCAAAGGGTTGGAACATCGGCAGAGAGAAGCTCCACTGATAGTCCCCCCGCTCCAGGCCGTAGGGCTTGGCCTGAACGACAGATCCTTTGTCTGTGACGAGCTCGCCATAGATCGGTAAGCGCTCCTTTGTCTGATAGAACGGCTCGAGATGCTGCTCGAGCGCGTTGGCCTTCTTGAGGTACAGATCGGCACGCTCGCCATTCTCCATCGCTGCGAGCATGTAATAGCAGGCAAGATTCAGGCCGTTGATGTAGAGGTCGTAGCTCTTTTTGATGAGCTGGCCCTCATAGAGAGAAGGGAAGCGATTCGCAGGTGCACCGGTTGCGTCGTCATAGCCATCATCACGGCTGCCCGTGAGCATGGACTCGCTGTAGTAGTAGCGGTAGAAGAGCCCGCGCTCGGGATCGAAGCTATAGCGCTCGAGCCAGTCCATGGCGTCTTCCATGGTTTTAATGTACGTGCCTTTGGTGAAGATGTCGTCGCCGCTCTGGGTCCAATACATAAAAGCGGGCCAAATGACATAGAAGAGGCCGTCTTCTTCCCATTTAGTAATCGGACCGGCCATTACCTGACCGAAGAAGATTCCCATGGGGTCTTGCGTGCTGATGTTGGGATTGCGCAGAGAAAAGTCGGCCTGCCAGCGAGCGGGCTGAATCCATCCGGATTGCGCGAGGTGCGAAGTGTTCTTGCCGCCATCCCGGAACCAGAGTAGATAGTAGATGTACTGATTGGTGGAGCGCATGAAGCCGCGCTCATCTTGCATGGAGAGTGCGACTCTGCGGCTTTTGTCGAGTAGTTGCTGCATCTCGGGGCGGCCCTTCAGGGTGAAGCGACCTGTATCCAGCGCTTGGATGATTTTCTTCTCGTTGGCGGCCAGGGTCGCCTCGATGCCCTCGGCCACGATCTGCGTGGCGTCCTTCGTCACGTTTTCGCGCTGTAACTCTGCGGCAATGGCCAGGGGCTGCCCAGCCTTCAGATAGGCACGAGCATACGTGGGCCGGCCCGCATCCAGCGCATGTTGATGCTGGAATGCGCCGTCACCAGCGCCGATTACGGCAACATGATCCAAAACGTAACCACGATCGGGGTGCGCGACATGAAAGAGCTTTGGCGCGCGATCGATGACCGTGTCCTCTTTCGCGCTCTTCAGGTCCACAAAGCCATCCTTTTCAAACCAGAGTAGGACGACAGGCTTGTCGTAGACCTGCGCGATATGCAGAGTCTGGTCTTTAAAGTGAAGGATCGAGTGGAACGGATCGTAGTCGCAGCTCAGGAAGTCGGCGGGATTCAGACCCGGCAACAGGATGCGTTCGAAGATGTCAGAGTGGTCATCGCGGTTAGAAAAGTTGCGGTCCTTGTAGCTCATGGACTTGCCGGCTTGCGGGGATATCCAAAGCTGAAGGCGGCCGCGGTCGACGACATACTCGATGCGGATGCCCATGCGATTTTGCATGAGCACGAACTTTTCCGGGTAATTGATGCCGTACTGGGAGACGTTGATGGCCAGGGTTTGTTCTTCGAAGGCTTTCGTGGCTTCGGGTGGTGTCTGAGATGAGAGGGGCAAGGAAGATAGAACGCAGGAATAAACCGCGATGAGGAATCGTCTCATGGGCCTCCGCCAGATTACCGGACCAATCAGAAGTTAATGTAATTCATGGGGTTTTATTTTCATAGCTTCGATGGGCGATGATTCTGGGGGTCGACGGACAACAGCAGCGAACCACGCTTAATCACTCCATTCCTGCTGCCCAGCATAAACGACTGAATGTTTCCGTCTGCCTGACTGTTACGCGCAAAGAAGTCGGACGGAAGTCCTGCTCGCGATCAGCCGAGAATTTGGCAAGTCTCTGGAATGGTTACTCCCGATCGGGACACCAAGCGGCAGGGTGGCGCCGATGACCGGAGGTTGGTCCTCGGTTGAGTCCGGCCGAGCCGGACGGAAGGACAATTACTCACTAACCTTGCACTACAACCGGTATTGTCTCAGGCCAACGGCTTTGGCCAGTCTCAACTGTCGCTCGTCGAAAGTCCAAAATCCCTCCGCCTGCAATTCGAGAGCAACGGCAACGTGCAGGCTGTCGAGCGTTCGAATCCCAAACTTTGGCCCGTAGCGACGCCCTAGATCGGCGCACACCTCGAGCGCGTTTTCGGGTATGCCAACCTGCACCCAAACACCGGCGGATTCGTCCTTCTCCAACTGATGATGCAACTGATTGGCTTGGTTGGGGGACAATATTCGACGAAAGACGTGTTGTCCAATAGCATGTGCCCACTCGGCGCGATGAAGTGGCGTGAGCCATAGACCGGGAGAAGTTAAGACACGCTGTCGCGAGATGGAGGAATGTCGGTCGGTTACGTATAAGGAAACGAGGAAGCTAGAATCCGCGTAAATGCTCAATAGCGCCCTCGTTCCTCTATGAGGATTTTGGCTCCCGGGAGAACGCGGTCGCCAAGGATCTTCCTTGCCCGTGCAGCAAAGTCGGGATATTTGACAGGACGCTGAGGTTCCGGCTTTTCGGGAACGATACGACCGATCACTTGGTTGCGTTCCCGCAGCACAATGGTCTTCCCGGCTCGCAGCCAAGCCTTCAGCTTCCGAGTGTCGCGAAGTTGGCGAATGTTTACGTTAGGCACTGCCATAGTGTGACACATATTGTGTCACATCGTCAACGAGAAGAAACGGGCTGAACGGGCTGTGTCGTCATCTAGTGGAGGCACCGGCGGCTCGTGGCTGTCGACAGCGAGAAAGTTCAACGGCGAGCGGATAGCTTGCTTCCAGCAGACATGCTCGGCGATACGCCGCTGGCGCTCAAGCTTCTGGTCCGGTAGGGCTGCTCCTCGTGGCAATCAAAAGGTTTCGCGCACTGGAACAAGCTCCTGGCAGTGGTATGAATTCGAGAAGTAATCGGGAGCGTTTCGGCCCTTCCACTTAATATTAACAACCCACGCTTGGCTTTTGGTTTCCGGGAACCGCGCACCCGGCCAACACCGCGTCGAGAGCTGTGCGCAGATCTGCGCCGGTGACCGGACGCGCGTTACCGGGTCGGCTGTCATCGAACTGTGCCCGGTAGACGAGACGGTGGTCCCGATCGTTTTATCGATGACTACATCGGCATTACCCTGAATTACTTCCGAACGAACGAGGGGATCCGCATAAGCACCTGAAAGTGGACCTCAGTGGACCGTCCAATTAACTGGTGGCAAGCGAATCACTTTCACCGCTAAATCGCTCCGATGTTTTGGAGCAAAGATTTTGGTAGATTCCGACCGGCCCCAGGGTAGTGCTACCCTAGCGGGGAGGTGATGCACCGACCGAGTCAAATTTCGATTCTTCTGTTGGATGGTCACTCGCTAGCTTCCCTTGCATTTACACGCTCACTGGCCCGTGCAGGGATTAGGGTGACGGTAGGCGCAGCGTCTCCTGACGCGCCGGCGCGCTTTTCTCGCTTTTGTCTGCAGTTTCTGTTGTACCCCTCTCCGATGCGAGATCCCGAAGGCTTCCGCCAATGGCTGTTCGAGATCGTGAGTCGCCGCCAGTTCGACACGCTGATCGGAACAACCGATCAAACGCTGCTATTGCTCGATGAATGGCGGGAAGAACTCTCTTCGCGCACGAAAGTTCCGTTGCCTGCAAGGGAAGGATTCCGTCTGGCCTGCGACAAGGCCAAAACGGCGAAACAGGCGCAAGATTTGGGAATCCCGATTCCACCCACCTGTTTCATCAAGAACGAAAAAGAGTTTGATCAAGCCGCAAACACCCTCTCGCCTCCTTTTGTGATCAAGCCTCGCAGCAGCATAGGACTCTGCCAGGGTCAGCGCCTGCGCCTGAGCGTCGCATACGCCTTTGACAAGGAGGCGCTACGGCAAAAATATTTCGCCCTTCATCAGTTCAGTCCGTGGCCGCTGCTGCAAAGCTATGTCGCCGGCTTCGGGACGGGGTGTTTCTTCCTGATCCAAGGCGGGCAGATTCTCGCCCGTTTCATGCATCGGCGGATTCGCGACGAGGATCCCACTGGGTCTGGCAGTTCACTTCGGATTAGTGTTGCGCCGGATGCAACCTTAATGAAAGCAAGCGAGGAGCTGTTGCGTGTGATTGGTGTAGATGGACTGGTGATGGTGGAGTATCGCGTGGCGGAGGATGGAACGCCATACCTGATGGAAATCAACTCGCGACCGTGGGGCTCGATGCAACTGGCAGTGGAATCCGGCGTTGATTTTCCTCTCCTCTGGTACCGGGCTGTAAACGGCCAGCCGATAGAGATCGTGCACTCCTATCGCCAAGGCGTCGTTGGCCGTCATCTTGTCGGGGACCTGAGGCATTTGGAAAATGTGCTTTGGGGTCCGCCTGCTGACTGGTCGCTGGATTTCCCGAAGCGCCTGCCAACGCTACTCCAGTTTCTCAAGTTCTGGGGGCCGAATCTGCACTACGACGATTTCGCTGCCGGTGATTGGCGGCCAGGGCTGGCCGAATTGGGAAACTATCTTGTCGAACTTGGCGGACGATTCGTGGGCCGGGTAGGCCGAGCCTTCAGGGGATCACGCTAAAGTGCACGCTGACATGACCTGGCGGTTTTTGTTCGTCGCGCAGAACGCGCTTGCAGCCTTTTCAAGCGCGTGGCTGCGCCACGCGTCGCCCAGATTCACCTGACAAAAACCCGCAAAGCTGCCGGATCAACCAGAGCCTCAAGCACTGAGCCTGGCCCCTTTTTGTCTGCGCGTTCCAGCAAGTCCAGAAAAAGGTCGGTTCCTTTCGGCCAGAGGCGATCGACAGCATGACAATGCTCGCAGTGACCACCTCTGGGGTGAGTCAGAGAACGCGCGACGCTCAGCAAGCCTCGTTGATGAGAATGATCGACGATTTGGCATCCGCACATCCGCGCTAGCTCGCGGCACTGGATCTGCGAGGGGGCAAAACTTCTCTTAGCCGCACGAAACATGGCCAAGTCCGCTTGCGAGTCGCCGATGGCCACGACCTCTAGCTCTGGCATTCCCAGCCAGGTTAGCAACGATTGCAATCCGGTACCCTTGTCGAGGTCTTTTGCAAGAACCGCCGTGTCGCTAAAGGTTTGGTGGAACTTGAGCCTCTTGACGCCAAGCTTGGCCAGTAACGTCCGAATCGTCAGAGTTGGAATCGGTACCGTTCGATTGTCCTCAAAGCTATACGCCCGAATTGAGTAACGGTAGCTGTCATTCAGGAAGATGCCAGGAATCTCAAGGAGAGCGATCTTGACCCTCTCCAGTTCGTTGAGAGATTCCGGACTAACCAACACGCACTCCCGCTTCGCGACGGCATCCCAAAGCGCGCTTCCATACTCAGCCACGCCTCCCACGAAGCCATAAGCCTCGCAATACTCCTGCACCTCGCCAATCGATCTAGCTGTATTTACCGACACAGCAAAGTCGTGTGCGTGAAGGAGCGAGAGTGCTTGGATGCCGTTCGCCGTCGTAGAAGGGAACCCAAAGATGCGGTCGTCGAGCACGCCATCAAAGTCCAGCATTACGAGCGGGGCGTGCCAGCCTACGGTCTTTGGCGGTCGCACGAAACGCCCACACAATCGCGCTGTGTGGATCTCGAGGAAGTTCCAAGCTTGGACATATTGTTGGTGAAATTCTGCGTGCCGGTCCACAAGATGGGGGTTGTCGAGGAGGTCGAGAGCAAAAGTCATGGCCCAGAGCCCCGCAAGCAGTTTGTACAGAAAGAGCCGTTTCTCGACGTCAGTGTCCCCCGATTTCTCAGCGTAACGCGCCAGCAAATCTCTTTCTTCGCTGGGGGTGAGGTCCCAATACAAGACGGCTTCGGCGACATCGTAGGCAGGGTCAGTCACATTTAACTCTGTCTTTCCGAGTCCGTGTTGATCAAAATCCGTTTTGAGAAGCCGTTCCGGACCGCAAATCCATTCCACTCGGCGCATTTTGCCATCGATCAGCGTCGCATGAGGACATCCGACGCGAGATAGTTCGTCCCGGATCCGACTGCGCTTCACTGCCGCGGCGATCCTGTGCCGGTAAGCTCGACAAAGGGTTTTGGCGAGCAGCTCCAGGCCGCGGTGTTGTTTCTCTCGAACCAGGTCTGCTGAGGGATCTTTTCCGAGCGCCAGCGAGCGGACTCGCGCCCCTGTGTACGAAGCTAAGGTATCGACTACTTGTTCGCGGTCCGGGAGCGTTGCCATAGAGTGCGCTTCCGGCAACCACTCGGTGAACAGAATCCCGTCGCGCAAACCGAGGGCCGGAGGAACCCAGGAGGAGAGTCTGTCCGCTGCCAGAAAAGCATGATAGCCGAGCCATCCCCACCCAATACTTTTGGCCAGCACATAACGAGTTTCAACGTTCCCGGCAGAATCTTCCAAGCGAACCTCGTAAATGCGCTTGAATCGGATGTGGCCTTTCTCGACAGAGAGGTCCTTCAGTCTCGCGGAACACTGTTCTAATTGTGGGCCATAGGTCAGGGTCGCCCTTCGATATCCGCGCGCGAGGAAATACTCTTGCAGGATACTTCCCACAGCCTGCGGTTCGAGCAAGCGGCACTTTTGCCATTCTTCGCGTGCGAGAGGCAAGGTGGTGATTTCGCACGCCGAAAGAAACTCTGGTTTGCTGCCCCGGGTCGGATGAACCGGGAAGGAGGCGACAATTCTGCGTGTCTCAACGCCTGATTGCCGAAGTTGTTGCACCGCTTGCGCCACGGTGTACCCCGTTGTCACGGGTTCATCTACGATCAGGGCCAAACCCCCGCTCGCCGCGCACTGGGCAAGCTGATTGGATTCCCACAAACTGGTCCCACGCTTCGGACGCAGAGTTACAGAATTTACCCGCTCATACCCTTCCAATTTCAGGTAGGCGCAGATCACTGGCGCAAAATAGGAACCGGCAGTCCGCAAGCCAAGAACCAGAACCGGCATCTGCCGATCGGGAAAGGCCGCCACGAATTTGCGGGCCAATGCCAGTGCATCCAGATGTGTGAGGTCTTGAGAAATGAATGCGGCCGGTGGTGGGGGACGATATGCAAGCAAGTGCGTTGGCAGCCGCTTGTTGAGTAAAGACGTCAGTACCTCTGTATGGCTTGGGATGGTTCGCCGATCGGGAGCGGTATCTAGCAGAAGATTCTTTGCAAACTCGACGATGGCCGTATTCCAACTTTGCTGCCAGTCACGAAGGTGGCGAAGAAGCAACTCGCGAGACTTCCGCCAAAGAGAAAGAATTCCTTCTGCAACTTGAAATGCCGGGGTGAAAATAGGCAACTCAGCCGTAGCCTTAGCGAAGTCGTAGTCTTTGCCAAGCAAGTAATCGTCCAATGCGTCGGCAATCGCACAGCCAAGCAAGAAAGTATTTGTCGTAACTTCGGCAAGCTGCCAATTCGTGGAGACCTCTTCCGTCCGGCACAATTCACGTCGGAGGTGTTCTCTTATTTCCCGCACCGTGGGGAATGCATTGAGGGACCAGGGATAGCTGCGATAAAATGCGAGTTCCGTTTCCAACAGGCAAGAGGGCAGCGGAGCTGTTCGCATTTGTCGAACACCGATGTGCCCCACGGGCTGGTTTCTGAGCTGCGACATCCAAACCTGTCTGAGTATCCCCGAGGGCCCTGCTGCGTGACATTCCGGTTCTGTATCAGCAAACTTATCCCTGGCAAGAACCGTCAACCACTACGTCATTCCCTTATTGAAACTGACAGAACATTCACGGGTGGCCAATATGGCTGCCACTCGTCGTTGTTGTCCGCTTGTTTCGTAAGTCCTCACGACGAACTATGTAAAGCACCAGCTCAACGCGGCTTGATATGCCCAACTTCTCATAAATCCGGAAGAGATAGTTACTAACGGTGTGTTCGCTGAGAGCGAGCTTCTTTGCAATCTCCCGGTTGGGCAGTCCTTCGGCCACAAGATTGGCGACCTCTTGTTCTCGCTTGGCCAGTAAGTCTTTTCCCCTAGCGCTCCTTACCCGGAGCGGCGCGGCAGTGGCCAAGGCATCGACGATGAAATTCAGCTGGTGACTATTAGCCCAAATTTGGCCCTCCCGCACCACTCGAATGCACTTGCAAAGCGCGGCCAATGGTTCTGCTCTGCAGAACACGCCCTTGGCTCCGGCGCGAAACGCATCGAGCACCAAGTCGAGTTGTGCCGACTTGAGCAGCACGATTAGACGTGTCCCGGGAAACGACGAACGCAGTTCGCTTAGTATTTGGAAGCCGACATATGGGCCTTCCTGAAGACTCTCGCTGACCAGCACCACCTCAGCGGGATTCTTGCTCATGGATTGCATGATCTCTGAGCGATTGACTGCGCACGCCACGACCACAAAACGAAAGCGCGAACGCTCGAGAGCGTTCTTCAACAACTGACAGGCCATAGCGGTCTCGTCAGCGACGAGAATCGTTATCCGTTGAGAATGAGAGGCATGCGGACGCTCTTGCAGCGCTGCCAGAGGTAGCGGTCCTGCCATAGTTTTCCCCGGATGGTCAGCCAGAAAGCCTGCGGGGACAGGCGGGCTAATCCGCGGACGACAAAAATATCTGCTGCCATCCTAGAATATTTGTACTCCAAGAGCAATAGACAAGCCAACAAAGTATGGGAAGAGACTCGACGGGAACTTTTTCCCTATCCCACGCATTCTGATAGAGAGCAAATCATGAGGAGAACGATGCCTCATCAAGGACTGAAACCGCGGGTCGCTTCTCCGGAGCGCTTAGGCCAGAACGCACGGTTCGTGGAGTCATCTGCCGCATGTGATTTCTTCTCCTAATCTTTACTCGTGTGTTACCAGAGTTTCTGCTCCTTGTCGGCGCAGGCGAATCAGCATAGTTTGTCCGTCACAAGGGGCCTACGAAAGGTTCGCACCGCTGCAGATGGGCCTTTCGCAGGGCAGTGAAGTCCTGCGTCGCCTTTGACTCAGGAACGTTAGGAACGAATTCGGTAGATGTTAACCAGCCCATGTTTAAGATAGGCGGGCAAAAAGTCGCTGCTCGGACGTTGGGGCTTTTTCTATGCGACGTTGGGATTCTCGTCGCGGCCGTTCTAGTGGCTGCCACTCTGCCCGGACGATTCGACGGCTTCCGCACGGTCTTGCGCTTCATCGTAGTGGTCATTTTCTGCATCCCCTCCCTGCACTACAACGGTCTGTACGACTACCAGGTTTTGCGTCAGCTGACCGAATTGTTCGTCCGGCTTCTCCGCGCACTGGTCATCGCTTCCGCTGCGATCGCATTGTTCTATTACCTCTTTCCAATTGTCAGTTTCGGTCGAATGGTGGCGGTCATTGCGGCCCCCATCGTGTTCATCTCTATGTTGGGTGCCCGGTTGATCCTGGAACACACAGGCGCAGTGAGACCTCGTGCTGAGCGCGTTCTGATACTCGGGACGGACGGCATCGGCATCGCCCTCGCACGAGAAACCGGGGAGCGCCCCGAACTAGCCACCCACGTGGTTGGTTTCCTCGAGGAACGAGGAACAGGCTTGGGAACATCCTTGGCCAATCCCGGGATTATTGGCGCGATCGCGGAGTTACAACAGGTCGTGGATGCCTACAAGGTCGACCGCATCGTGCTCGCTATGTCGGAGCGCCGTGGCACCATGCCGGTCGACGATTTGCTTCACCTGAAAATGGCGGGGATTCGCATTGAAGACGCCCGTAGCTGCTACGAGCGGCTTATTGGCCGCATCTTATTGGAACGTTTGTCGCCCAGTTGGTTCATTCTTTCCGATGGTTTCCGAAAGTCTAGATTCCTCACCATTGCCAAGCGCTCCCTTGACATCATCTTTGCCCTTATTGGGCTTCTTCTCAGTTCGCCTCTGATGGCGGCCGCGGCGCTCGCCATCTGGTGTGAAACCGGCAGACCTTTGCTTTTCCGGCAGAAACGCGTGGGCCTCAACGGCAAGGAGTTCGAAATCCTGAAGTTTAGATCGATGCGAAAAGATGCAGAAGCCGGAGGGCCCGCGTGGGCAACTGGGACTGACAGTCGAATTACGCCAGTCGGAGCGTTTCTTCGCAAATACCGGCTCGACGAACTTCCGCAGCTGTTGACCGTGCTGAGCGGAGAAATGAGCCTTGTCGGGCCCCGACCGGAGCAGCCACACTTTTGCAAGCTCCTCTTAAGAAATATCCCGTACTTCGATCAACGCCACTCCGTTCGCCCAGGAATCACGGGATGGGCCCAGATCAATTACCGATATGGGGCTACCGTCAATGAGTCGAAGGTCAAACTTGAACTCGATCTTTTCTACATCAAGAATCTTTCTGTTTTTCTGGATCTCGCGATTTTGTTTGAGACTGGCAAAGTGATGCTGATCGGCCGCGGTTCACGCTGACAGAAATTCAAGCGGAGAGAGGCGAAATGACAGATAGCTCCAACGCAAAGGTTTTCTCGGAGAATGATCCATGCAGCCGAGTCTGGTACCACGGAGGGAAACCATGTTGATCAGTAAATTAAGAATCTATACGACGTTGGGATCGGCCCTGTTGGCCGGTTCCTGGTGCCTGGCGCAAGAGCCGCTTCTAGTCCATGCCAAGAAACAGGGTCATAGCGACGTTAGGACAGAGCCAGCCGGTTCCACAAAGGCCGAAGCGGTGCGGCCTGCCATCGATCCGAAGGTTTACATCATTGGTGAAGCAGACCTCCTGCACATCAATGTTTACAAAGAGGCGGAGCTGTCCCAGACCACAAGTGTGCGTCCGGACGGAATGATTACCGTGGCTTTCTTAAACGACGTTCAGGCCAGCGGCAAAACACCTTTGCAGGTACAACAGGAACTGACCGAGAGCCTGAAACCATATCTCGTCAATCCACAAGTGACGGTAACCGTGGTCGATGTGCGCAGCAAGTGTGTTTACGTGACCGGTGCCGTTCAACGCCCGGATGCTTACCCCCTGCTAACGCCGATGACCGTGTTGCAGATTCTTGCCAAAGCGGGCGGCACGACGATCTACGCCAACCGAAACAGGATTTTTGTCCTGCGAAACAGCAATGGCAAGCAGGAGAAGATCCCGTTTCCCTATAACGATCTGATGAAGGGTAAGAAATCGGCCAAGGATATCCAATTGCAACCGGGAGATACGGTCGTCGTTCCCTGAGGCGAGGTCATGAATCCAAGAAAGAGGAAGTTTGTGCGGACCGCAGCTCTCGCGATGCTAGCAGCTGTGACCGGCGCTTTTGCATCAGCACAGGATTCTTCGTCTTCCGTTCCGCAGGATGGCGATTCGGCCCAACCCATTACGAAGACGGTAGCTGCGTCGGACACACTCGGCGCACCACCAAAGCCAGCTGGTCGGGCGTATATGGCCCTGGGATCTGATCTTCTGTTTTCGCTTGACACGACGCTGAAAACTCAATTTCTGTTCCAAATGAATCTAACCGAAGGTTACGACGATGGGATTGTTCTGGTTCCCAGAGTCGAGACGGTCTACACGTTGTGGACTCCACGGATTGCGCTCCTCGGGCGAAGACCGAAATCAGAATACGTGATTCAGTACACGCCGACGCTGGCCTATTTTGGCGAAACCCCGATTGGGCTTCAGACCTTCCAGCAAGCGTCGGCGGAGCTACATACCGAGGTGAATAGCTACTGGGGGTGGGATACCTCGCTCTACGTGGCGAATGGAAGCTACCCGGTGTCGTTGCTCAGTCCGTTTAACTATTTTTCCGTCAACGACGTCGCAGTCGTTGATGTCAACTCGATTCTGCTGCTTTCCACGACAAGCTATTTCAACTTAAATGCCTCTGTCGGTCTGCATTGGGCGCCCACCCCGCAGGATCTATTCGTGCTCTCAACCACTTACAACTACGCGAACTTTCCGCCAAACGACGTTCCCGGAAGCGTTCCCGGTCACATCCAGCGCGGTATCCTGGCGGCAAACTACACTCACTCGGTTACCGCCCGACTGAACCTGCTGGCTAACGGCAACGTAGTCCATAATTTTGGAGCACTCCCCTGCACATCCTATGGCGGCCAGTTCGGTGCGAACTACAAGATCCATGAAGACACATTTCTTTCCGGGACGGTCGGCCCTGAGTTCGGAACCGCAACTTGCGGAAAGTCGATGTCGCTTTCGTTCGCGGGATCCGTAACCTCGCGATTTTCGCGGAACTGGGTAGGCTACTTAAACGCTGCGCGCACAACAACTGGTGTGTTGCACTCCTCCTTGGGCAGCGGATTGACAGACACCTATGGTGCGGGCGTCACCCGACAGTTCGGCACCTGGGTAGATGTGCGTGTGGACGCCGGTTACATCCGAGTGGAGTCGCTCCCAACGGTACCGACCTCATTTAACGCGCAAGGGGAATTTATCTCCGGCCGAGTGGATTGGACACTGGCCCCGCCTCTCGAATTGTCGCTGCAGTACAGCCGAATCTACCAGACCGAGTCAAGCTTGACCTTGGATCGAAATCAAGTTTTTTTGATGTTGCAATGGCGGCCAAACCCCAAGGCTGCATTTTGAGCGTTTGCGATGCGCGGCCGAGAACTGAAGCTTTTTTAGAGAGGTGTCGGACGTCGGAAGAAACGACAGAGGCAGAATGGCACTTCAACTGATATCAAAGTCCCGGAAAGGGGAGCACCCATGAGTCCAAATCGGGTAACCAGATTCCAACAGGCGGGAGCAGTGGACCAGATAACTGAGTACTGGACCACGATCAAGCACCATCGCTGGATGATTTATTTCCTGGCACTCGTTCTAACCGCGATTTCAGTCATAGGGATTTCTCTACTGCCGGACATTTACCAGGCGACGACTACAATTCTGGTCGATCCCCAGAAAGTGTCGGACGATTTGATTCCAGCGAGTGTGAAGTCCCCGCTGACGGAAAGACTGCAGAACATTTCGCAAGAAGTTCTAGGCTCCACTCATCTGCAAACAGTCATGGATGACAACAATCTGTACCCCGAGCTGCGAAGGTCCATGAGCACGGACCAACTTCTCGAATACATGCGCAGCCAGATTCAAATAACAGTCAAGCACGCCTCCGGTTCAGGGCCAGCATCCTTTAGCATCACCTATGAAGGTCGGGATCCGGTGGTGACCGCCAAGGTGACTCGAGAACTCGCTGCCGAATTCATCAATTGGAATCTCAGCAGCCGGTCCGCGCTTACCGAGAACACCGCGGAATTTCTCGATAATCGCCTGGCAACAGCGCAAAACGATCTCAAGCGACAAGAGGCTCAGGTGCGTGAATTCAAGATGAGGCACCTTGGAGAGATGCCGGAGGAGACCCAGTCGAACATCGCGCAATTATCACAGTTTCGTGCAACTTTTTCAGCGAACAACGATACGTTGGACCGGCTCGAGCAAGAAAGAATCGAACTTGAACAATTGCCTCAGCCGGCCCATGTCGCTCAGCCCGTCTCGGACCGCGCGCGACTCCAGGAGGAACGCTTGAGGGCCGAGAACCGGCTCATGGAGTTGCGCCGGCGCTACATGCCCAGGCATCCCGAGGTCCTTGAGGCCCAACAGGCTTTGGAACGAATTGACAGGCAGATTGCGGCGCTGCCTCCGGATGCAGACCCGACGACGGCAACCAACCCGGATAAGCCAGAGATCACCGCTGCTGCCGCGCGTTCAATCGCTATCGCTCGCGAGAAGCGCCGCTTGGAAGACGAGCAGACGCAAATGCAGACGCAAATGGCAGCTCTTCAGGCGAAGCTCGATGCTGTGCCTCTCCGAGAGCAGCAGTACGCTGATTTGACCCGCGGCTATGATATCGCCAAAGAACAATACCGTTCTCTGCTCACCAAGAAGTACTCAGCGGAGATGGCCGCGGACTTGGAGCGCAAACATGGGGGCGAGGATTTTACGGTTCTGGACGCGGCACGGATACCCGAGAAGCCGTTCAGACCTAATCGCAAGCTCCTCCTGGTTTCAGGAATCCTCGGATCATGGATTTTGCCCATCGTTTTGGTTGTGGGGAAAGACCAGATTCTGACGACGGTGAAAACCGAGCGACACTTGCAAACCCTTCTCGGCCGCTCGGTTCTGATACTGGGAACCATCCCAGCGATCAGCGTGGAAAGTGAGCGCGATAGAAACCGCCGGTACCTGAGAGCTGCGGTGCTCAGTACCTCCGCCATCGCTCTCCTGGTGGCGCTGTTTCTTTGGAGAGTCCATCCCATCCTATGAACACGAAAGCGCGAGACTCGTTTCGTCGGTGGAGCAAACCGGTGCGGTCCAGGTGGCTGAATTTCCATTGGCGATTTATTGGCTGATGGTCACAGGCGGTATCGTCGGATATTCAGGCGAAGACAGAGGTCGAAGCTAACCATGGAAGTGGCGTTACAACAAAAGAACGGCGGGAGGGCAGAAGAGTATCGGCCAGACGAATCCGCCGAGGCCGCTGAGCCCTTCGACAAAAAGCCCTCGACCGAATATCAGATGCTTTACAAGCGGACTTCCCATTTTCTTGGAGGAAACGTTTGCTTGTTCATCATTGGATTGATTTCGTTCCCCATCTTGGCGCGAATTTTCTCGGTTGAGCAGTACGGGCTCATTGCCCTGGTATCGAGCACCATCGCGGTTGCGGTGGTTTTCGCGAAGTGTGGTTTGCAAACCTACGTCCAGCGTTTCTACAAGGAGTACGCGGTGTCTCCGGTTCCGGGAAGTTTACGCCGCTACTATTCGACGGTTTATCTTACAGCAGGATGTTTGGGTCTTCTCTGGTCTCTACCCTTTGCGCTGCTCATGTTCCGCTATGTGCCACGTCGGGTTATCAGCGACCAAATTCAGGTTCTACTGGGATTTGCCGCGGCACTGATTTTTTTGCGGTCCATCAGCTCGATGGTGGCCAATCTTCTGCAGGTCGAGGGGCAGACGACAGCTTATAACGTCCTGCAGATCGTCACAAAAACAGCAACCGTCGCCGTGACCGTGCTTTTGCTGGTGACTTGGCGCCGTTCACCGGAAGTCTTCTTTTTGGGCACCGTAGCCGTCGAGACGATCGCGGTGTTAGCAGTAGTGCCGTACCTTCGGCGAAAAAAGATGCTCGCTTTTACCGCCTTCGACTGGCGTCTTTGTCGCCAGGCCCTGCTCTTTGGCATTCCCATGATGGGCACGGAAATCTTCTGGTTGATCCTGGATTCGGGCGATCGGTTTCTCGTCAAGGGATTTCTTGGTACCACACAACTGGGCTTCTACGCGGCGGCGTATAACATCTCCGGATACATCCGGGAATCTCTTTGCGCCCCGCTCGTCCTTGCGCTGTTTCCGTTGGTGATGGAACTGTGGGTGGAGAAGGGCCGGGATCACACTCGAACGTTTCTTAGCAATTCGATGAACCACTTCGCCTTAGTCAGCATCGGTGTCGTGGTTGGTGTGAGCGTGTGCGCCAGCGATGCCATCAACATTGTCGCCTCTCCGAAGTATTACGAAGCCCACCAGTTGTTGCCGATCCTGGTAATGGGAATGATGTTGAATGGGTTGTCCATGTTTCCCAGATCGGCTTTGATCATTTACAAGAAAACCGTCTTGATGATGAACGTGAATATCGTCGCTTGTGTAGTTAACGTCGCTTTGAACGTTGCGCTTCTTCCTAGAATCGGTTTGCTCGGGGCGGCGATTGCCACTCTCGGCAGCTATGCAGCCATGGCCGCGCTCTTCGCGTTTTATGCACACCGATGCCTGCCGCTCTCGACGGACTGGCAGGCATGGCTCAAATATTCCGCGGTCGGAGTGGTCACCTGGTTCGTCGTGTCGCGACTCGAAATCGCTCACATGTTCCCCAGTTTGGTCATTCGCGGCGGTTTGAGCATGATTCTCTATTTTGGAATCTTGTCACTGTTGGATTCAAGAACGCGGGAACTCGCGAGATTGGCGATGCGAACGTTGATCGGAGGATTCGGACTGCGGCGAATGAGAGGAGAGGGAAGCGCGATATGAGCGGAGATTCTCAGAAGGCGCGGGGAGAGGAACGATGCTGACTTCCGTACTTGCTCTCCTCCATGGATCCGAACCGTTGGCTTTCTACCTGGTCACGATCGCGGTCTTCTTTATATCAGCTCTGCGGCGCCCCCAGATAGGTCTCTATTACCTTGCGTTTTTCCTTCCTCTTGTGAACACACGGTACATGCTGCACGCATTCCCATTTGGCGAAAAGTTCGTTGATTTCGTGCTTCTTGGCGTGTTCATCGGAATCCTATCCCGCCGCGCCGGAACGGACTGGACGCCAACGCCAGTTACCGCATTCCTGGCAGTATGGGGCGTGATGCTCTATGCCTCTCTGTGGCGGGGTTCGTTCTATCTGAATTCGGATTGGCCAATTTCGGCGGCGGACCCTCGCGTTTCGGATTGGAAGAACTATGTCGAATTCTTCTTCTTTTTTCTGGCGGCAGCGTCGGCAATACGCACCAAGAAGCAAATTGCCGGTCTCCTCATAACCATGGGTGTGTGCTTTCTCATGGTGAATCGGGAGTTCTACGGCACCATGAGTGGCCGAGATCTTTCCAGTTTTTCGTATGATGTGCGCGACGCGGGGCCTTTGGCCGGGGCCGGCGAGAATGGCTTAGCAGCCTTCGAGGGGACCTGCCTGCTGTTTCTGACCGCAATGCTCAGCATGAAACCCAAATGGAAGCTCAAGTGGGCAATCCTCGGCCTGATTTTCACAGGCGTTTATTGTTTGCTCTTCACCTTTTCCCGCGGTGGGTACCTAGCCGTCCTGGGCGGCTTACTTTTCCTTGGCGTTGTCAATCAAAGGAAGCTTTTGATTGTAGTCGCTGTCTTGCTCATCAGTTGGCAGGCTCTTCTGCCCGCATCCGTGCAGCAGCGCATCACGATGACTTATGACCAGAGCGACGGTGGTGGCAGTTTGGACGCGTCCGCGCAGACCCGCGTTAATTTGTGGACAGACGCGGAGGCTCTGATCGCCGCAAGCCCGGTCTTTGGGACCGGGTTTCAGACGTATTCCTACATGGGACGCATGGAAGACTTAAGAGATACCCACAACTACTACCTGAAGATTTTGGTCGAGACAGGTGCCATCGGCCTGCTCATGTTTTTGTATCTCTTGTGGCGAATGTTCACTCTCGGCTATCGGTTGTATCTGGAGTCCGACGATCCGTTCCTCGCTGCTGTGGGTCTTGGTTTCTCTGCGCTAATGGTCGGGATGTTCTTGGCCAATTTATTCGGTGACCGTTGGTCGTACTTTCAAGTCGATGGATGGATGTGGATGCTTCTCGGGGTGGTTGTTCGTGGCCTGATCCTTACCGAACAAACCCAAGAGTCCACGGACGAGGCAGTTGCTGCAGAGATTGTTGAACCCGAGGGTCTACTCATACCGGAGTTCCGACATGGCGACACTTTCTTACCATGAACAACGCGGAGCGGCGGGGGTGCCGGAGGCCATGCTGAAGCCTGGACCAAGCGACGCGCCTGGATCTCGCCAAGAGCCGGTTCGGGTGCTCTACATCGTGGATCAACTGACGGAAATGGGCGGTGCGGAGCGCTTACTTGTGAAGATGATCCGCTCTTTGCCCAAGGCACGCTTTCGCTGTTCTGTGGTCACGTTTCGAATCGACCGCGATCTTCCTCTTTTCTCATCAATGCCGTGTGACGTGCGTGTCCTCCCGATGCGCAAGAGCTACGATGCCCGAGCTTTGCGTCTCTCCCTGGAATTGAGTCGCTTCATACGAAGCGAAGGCGTCAGCATCGTGCACACCTTCTTCGAAACCGCCGACATCTGGGGCGGTCTGGTGTCTTGCCTTAGCCGCGTCCCAGTCATTTTGTCTAGCCGAAGGGACATGGGCATCCTTCGGCGCCCCAAACATGCCCTCGCCTATCGTTTCGTGAATCCCCTGTTTACGCGAGTGCTTGCGGTTTCGGAAGAGGTTCGCAGGTACTGCATTGAGGTGGACCATCTGCGGCCGGAACGTGTGGAAACCGTCTATAACGGCGTCGAATTCGCGTCGTTGCCGCCTGAAAATCGGGACGCCTGTCGGGAGCGCTTGGGTCTTTCCGCTTTCCAGGAAATTGTTCTCACGATCGGAAATATTCGAAGAGTGAAGGGCATCGATCTATTCCTGCGTGCGGCTGCAGATGTTTGCAAGCGTCACCCGTCCGCACTGTTTCTTATCGTTGGTGACAATCACGAACCTGCCTATTTCCACGAGTTGCAGGAACTGGTTAGTGAATTGGGCATCCCGCGCAACGTTCTCTTCTACGGCCCTTCCGAGGAAAGCCGGAGATTTCTAGCTGCCTGCGACATTTTCTGCTTGCCGTCTCGAAGCGAAGGGTTTTCGAATGCGCTGATTGAAGCGATGGGGGCTGGCGTGCCCTGTGTGGCGACGCGTGTCGGAGGAAACCTCGAGGCCATCGAACATAACCGCAGCGGAGTCCTGGTGCCGAGCGAGGATCCCAAAGCACTCAGTTCCGCGATTGCGGAACTTCTTGACAATCCCCCGCGTGCGCGAGCTCTGGGCCGTGAAGCCACCGAAGCGGTGCATTCCCGTTTTACACACGAGGCGATGATGGAGCAATTAGCCGCTATTTACGAACGTCTTCTCCTGGCTGCTGGGCGATAGATATGCTGCAACCTGTCGAAATGATATTTGTGATCAACGCGGCGCTCCTCTTCTACGTGTATCTGGGCTACCCGTTGCTCCTGGGTGGGTTGTCCTTGCTGCGTCCTCGTGGACGGCGTTGTTGGAGCGGAGAACCCATGTTGTCTGTCTTAATTGCAGCGCACAACGAAGAATCCAGCATCAAGCGGAAACTTGACGCGACTCTTTCATTGGACTATCCGGTCGACAAACTTGAGGTCCTCGTGCTTTCCGATGGATCCACCGACCGCACGGACGAGATCGTGCGGCTCGCAGCGGACCCGCGCGTCAGGCTCATTCGTACGGAGTCTCGCGGAGGGAAAACGAATGCCCAGAACCGCGGAGCGCGAGAGGCGCGCGGCGATATTCTGGTATTTTCCGACGCGACCACCATCTACCATTCGCAGGCGCTTCGCAGGCTGGCCGCGACCTATGAGGATCCTCGCGTGGGCGCCGTCAGTGGACGTTATCAGTATTTTGACGCGGACGGTAACTCTCCCACCGGGCTCGGGAGCATGGCTTTTTGGAATTACGAAAACCTCATCAAGAGGGCCCAATCGCGAATTGCCACGATCAGCGGCTGCTGTGGCTGTATTTATTCCGTACGCCGCACCCTTTATACGGAGCTGAATCCAGACATCATCAGCGACTTGGTTCAACCTTTATGGGTCATCCAGAAGGGCTACAAAGTCGTCTTTGAATCCGAAGCCTTGGCCTACGAAGAGACCACGCGATCCACTGAAGAAGAATTTTCCATGCGAGTCCGGGTGGTGACCCGGGGTATGCGTGGACTGCTTAGCGTTCGGGATTTGTTTAAGCCGTGGAAGCATCCGTGGGTATGTTTTCAACTGGTTTCGCACAAAGTACTGCGCTGGCTGGTGCCTGTATTCCTGGTTTTGTTGCTGCTCTCGAACATTCCGTTGGCGGCAAAACCATTTTTTGCTTTTACTCTCGCCGTGCAAATCCTGTTTTATTCGTTGGCGGTGGTCGCAAAAGTCATCCCCATCCATCGCACTTGGAAGGTTCTAGGGGTTCCACTCTTCTTTTGTACGTTGAACGCGGCGGCTGTGGTCAGCCTGATTCGGCTGTGGCAGGGACAGAGATACACCGTATGGCAACCGACGAGGAATCCATAGCTATGAGAATCGAGTTCCTTACAGAGGACAATCCCCTCTATGTGCTGCCATTCTTTCAGGAGTTTTTTCAGGCGTGTCCGGCGGAGATTGAGGTCCTGCAAGTCTCTTCATCCCGAGCTATGGGCAAGAGGCCGCGGATCCAGTTACTTCGGGAGTTGCTTTCGCTCTACGGGGTCACGGGATCAATGCGAATCGGCTCAGAGATAGCAAGAGCGCATCTTTTCAGCCCCATCCCTCGCGGGCGCGGCGCAGGACGCTATGACACTTTGGCTCAACTCTGCCGATCCTATGCGATTTCTTACAGTGCCATCACCACGCCAAATGATTCCGAGTTTCTGCGGGGCGCTCGAAAGAGAGCTGCCGATGCCATCATTTCTGTCGCTTGTCCTTATATCTTGGGGCGCGATTTACTGTCTCTTCCTGTTCGCGGCTGTATCAATATTCACCACGCACCGCTGCCACGGTACAAGGGAATGATGCCGACCTTCTGGCAGATGTTTAACGGCGAACGAACCGTCGGAATCACCATCCACTATATGTCCGCCAAAGTGGATGAGGGGCCTGCGTTGTTTCAAGATTCCTTGGAGATCGTACCAGGCGAATCTTTAGATCATCTGATCAAAAGATCAAAGCGCCACGGCGCACAGTGTATGGTGCGTGTCTTGCGCGAACTCCAGGCCGGCACGCAACGGGCCGTGCCTTTAGACGCAGCGGAAAGCACCTACTTTACGTTTCCCACGATCGAAGAAATTCGCCAGTTTCACCGGCGTGGTTTGCGAGCGATTTAGAACATTGCCATGATTCTCTCTCCCACAGCCCGACGTTTGGTTTCCCGGCTCCGTTCGCTCGTGCGGCATCTCTGGGTTTACGCGCTGCACATGTCGGGGGCCCTGGCGAGGGCCAAGAATCGGATCCGGGCAGACGAGGGGGCCGTGGTGCTGACTCTGCATCGGGTTCTGCCTGACCGGGAGCGTAAAACAACTCTCTCTCCCCCGGGAATGGTGATGAGCGAGCAGACGTTTGCGTCCATGGTTCGGTATCTGGCTGCGGAACATCGGGTCTTCCCTCTAGACGCGCCGCGAAAGTCAGTACGCACCGACCAGCGTATCGCCATTGCCCTCACGTTTGATGACGGCTGGGTTGATAACGCG
The DNA here is from genome assembly GCA_963709675.1 of Candidatus Acidiferrales bacterium. Classification (GTDB taxonomy): domain Bacteria; phylum Acidobacteriota; class Terriglobia; order Acidiferrales; family UBA7541; genus Acidiferrum. The sequence continues at coordinate 100,970 of CAVPWW010000003.1, read as the reverse complement.
AGGTATGCCCAACCCATTCTTGTCCGTCATGCGATGGCGGCCGCGATTTTTCTTTGTCCCGAGAAAATGGGTAAGAGTCTACCTTTTTGGCCGGAGAGGTTGCTCGCGTCTTTTCGCGGTGCCATTCGCCTTCGGCGGGAAAGGGAGTTTCTTGATGTGATTCGAGAGTGTGTCCCTCTTTCCGAAATTAAGGTGTCTGCGCAACCAGACGAATTGGTCGAGGTCGTCAAGCAATTCTCCGTTCGTCAACGCAACCTCTTGTTTGAACGCCTGGAGCAATTGGGCTTTGGGAAGAAACTTGACAATGCCGCGGGCACAGATTCGACGATGAGTTGGGAGGATGCACGCAGGCTCTCCGAATCTGGGCTCCTTCTAGGCTCGCACACACTCCATCACGAAATTCTCACTCAAATCCCACTGGAGGAGACCTCTGAGGAGCTCATAGAGTCACGCAGACGATTGAACCTGGAAATCGGACAGCGTTGCTTCGCTTTCGCGTATCCCAATGGCGATTGGTCTCCCGAGATTCGCGAACTCACTGCTTCTGCAGGCTATGCCATGGCATTCGCGAAGCAGCCCGGGGTCTGGACGGCACAGACAGATCTCTTCACGGTTCCCCGAATTGGTCTCTGGGAAGGTGCTATTACCAACCTTCGCGGACACTTCTCGAAGCCGCATTTCGAATATGTGGTTTTCTGGAAGACGCTCCGCGACGCTCAGAAAGCGAGCCTGCCGGGGCCAGTGTCCAAGAAGAACGAACTAAAGGCAGGCCGATGTCCGAGGGCAGCTTGACAGCCTGTACCAAAACTCGACTACTCGCCAGGAGCGGAGAAACGCGCACGGTCTTATGGTTCTCGCGACCAGGTAGAAGTCCAGCCCGGCCACGGGATGGCTGGAGAACCAATCTTATAGAAATTATCTTCGCGATTTCCGCGCTTCAAGACTTCTGAGAGCAGAAAAGCCCTTGCGGGCGGGATCGGTGCCGCATGGTTAATCGTCGGCCAAACAGAGCGAATTCAATCGTTTCCGTCTTGGCGGTTTCGGCGCTACTCATAATAGGCTGTTCTAGTGGTGTCACCAGCACCAAGTCGGTCGCTCCCGTCGTGGGAACGATTAGTGCGAACAGCACGACAGTGAGTTTTAGCGCAACGCAGGTCGGCGCAACGGCAACGCAAAACGTAACGCTGTCAGCGTCGGGCTCGTCCGTCACGGTCAGTTCCGCGCAAGTATCCGGTGCTGGATTTACTGTCGTCCCGCCTACCTTGCCTGCAACCTTGTCGCCTGGCCAGTCTCTAGTTCTTGCTGTTCAGTTTGCCCCACAGACCGCGGGGCAGCTAAGCGGTTCTCTAGCAATTGCCAGCAGCGCATCGAATTCAACGCTGATGGTCGCCCTCTCGGGGAGCGGCACGGCGGCACCCGCAGGAACGATTGCTGCGAACAGCACGACGCTGAATTTTAGCCCAACGCAAGTTGGCGCAACGGCAACGCAAAACGTGACGCTGTCGGTGTCGGGCGCGTCCGTCACGGTCAGTTCCGCGCAAGCGTCCGGTGCTGGATTTACTGTCGTCCCGCCTACGTTGCCTGCAACCTTGTCGCCCGGCCAATCTCTGGTTCTCACTGTTCAATTTGCTCCCCAGAGCGCTGGCCAACTAAGTGGTTCTCTAGCAATTGCCAGCAACGCATCGAATCCAACGCTAACGATAGCCCTGTCCGGAACCGGGACGGCCGCACCCGCCCATAGCGTCACTGTCTCTTGGGCAAGCGGTGACCCGACGGTGGTTTCGTTTCTTGTCTTTCGTTCGGACGTCTCTGGAGGTCCCTACGTGCCTCTCACCGCCTCCCCGGTGACCGAATTGACCTACACCGATTCCGCGGTCAGTTCCGGTTCGACCTACTTTTACGTTGTTACAGAACTCGACGCGGCGGGCGATGAGAGTCCGTTTTCTTCTGAAGCTTCGGCGACAGTGCCGTAGTTCAACGGCCGTGGCAGGTTGGCGCGAGTTCTAGGTATCACTCGGACGTCCCGGAAATGGAGCAGAGCCATGAGAGTAAATAGGGGAGCGATCTTGACGGCCGTTCTTTTCCTTGGCGCGGTGGCACCTAGGGTTTCGTCACAGACTATCAGCCCTCCAAGACTGTTTTTTACGGACATTGTCACGGGAGCGAACACGGGCGGCGAAGGCAATCACGGCGTCTATCTGACCATTTACGGTCGGGGGTTCGGTGCGACTCAAGGAAGCTCTACGGTGACCATTGGTGGCGGTGCGCCAGCGCAGTACAAGGTCTGGGGCCAGAACAACAGTGTAAATACCATGCTCGACATGATTGTCGTGCAGATCGGGCCCAAGGCCTCGACCGGAAACATCATTGTCACTGTCAATGGAAAGGCATCCAATCCGCTTCCTTTCACCGTCTCGAGCGGACACATTTACTTCGTCTCACCGAGCGGGAACGACTCCAACAACGGCAGTTTCTCTAGTCCGTGGTTGACTCCCGTGAATGCCAAGACCTCGATGGTTGCCGGCGATACCGTGTACTTCCGAGCCGGTACGTATACGACTATCGATGATTTCAGCTCGGTCATTGTCTGCAACAACGGATACTGCAGCGGAACCGCAAACCAGTATCAGAACTTCCTCGGTTATCCCGGTGAGACAGCAACCTTGGGGAGCGGTTCGATCACCCACGGCATCTACCACTGGGCGAATACCGTCTGGCAGTACGCCACCATCGCCGAGTTGACGCTCGTGGGGGAGACCTACGGTTTGACCTGCCAGAACGTTGACCCGGGTGGATCGTGTAACTACATCCGCATCGTCGGAAACAACCTGCATTCGACTGACTCAGGTGTTGGCTTGGACCTGGAAATGCCAGCCGACCACATTGCCATATATGGGAATGAGAGTGCCCAGAATTGCCTGGGTGCCTCCGATTGTTCCTACGATTACCGTGCCTATTCGTTTTATTTTGGCGGTTACGGAGCGCAATCTAATTTCGATGTGGGCTGGAATCGCTTGCACGACAATCCGTTCGGCAAAGGCATTCAAGTCTACGGCCACGTCGCGGGTGATACGATGACGCATCTCGTCATCCATGACAACGAGATCTACAACAATACGATGACCGGAATCGAATTGGGTGGGAGTGACGGCAAAACGGATTTTGTACAAGACGCTTTGCTGTACAACAACATCCTCTGGAATAACGCCAATGGCGCTCCCATCAGCCATATGGTTTATGGCGGAGTCGAGCTCGAAGGTCTCGACGCAAACGACGGCACCTATATGCTTTATAACAATACTTTCTATGCGAATTCTCCTGCTCACAGTGGTATCCAGCCGGGTGGGGCAATCGCGTTTGGAACCAACGGGATCAAGTCAGTGTCGCTCGAGAACAACATTTTTTATACGGCGCCCGGTTCCCCCTGCTATTTGTATTTCGACGACAATACCGCGCCCACAGCGGGTCGCGTCTTGTTCTCCAACAATCTATATTTCAACGCCGGGAAAGGGCCTAGCGGATGCAATTACAATGTAGGTTCGATCACTGTGGCTACGGATGCGAAGGGTGTCAATGCCGACCCAAAGTTCGCTTCGACCTCGGCGCTTAATTTTCATCTCACGGCGGGTAGTCCCGCGATTGATGCAGGGACGAATACAGGTGTGGCTACGGACTTTGACGGAGTCGTTCGTCCACAAGGTTCCGCTTTCGATATCGGAGCTTTTGAATTTGTAGCGGGTTCGAGGGCACAACTGCCGCCACCGATAAATGTGACTGCCGTCGCCCACTAAGTGAGAGAAAAGGGAAGGAGAAGAGCAGGCTCTTGGCTAGGGGGCCCCTTGCCGCTGAGTTCCCGCGGCCTTCACCGCTCGACCAACCCAGACGATCTGGAGGTTATGCTGATCCTGCAGCGTCTGTGAAACGGCAAGCTGTTCGTGCGCATCGGTCACTACCATGCTGTCATCGAAGCTCATCTTCGGAGCGGCGTAGATCGTGTTGCCCAGTAACAAATGCGAGTAATAATGCCCAGCGCTGTGAAAACCGTCGCTGCCGACAGAGCCTGAGCCGAAAAAGAACGTCTTGCGCTGTGCTACGGCCGGATCCCAGAAAGGGAGCCCTTGGAAGAACGGCTCATCCGCGTTGCTACCCAGTAAATCCAGCAACGAAGGCGCGATATCGACGTGCGAAGTGACCCCTTCGACCCTCAGCTCCGAAGAAAACGCTCCGGGTGCATAGAGCAGGAGCGGGACGTGGAAGGTGTAATCATCCAGTCGAGCGCGCGGCAGTGCGGGGTCCTCGATTCGCGTCCGGACACCGTGGTCGCCGGTAACCACAATGATCGTTTTGTCCAGCCGCCTGTGACGCTGGAGCAAGTCGAGAAGTTGGCCGATCCACTGGTCCTCCACCTCAAGAAGTGCTTCGCGAAGTTGGATTCGTGAAGCCGAGGGTCCGAGCCCAGTCACGTCCGGCCAGGGACCGTGCCCGATCTCTGGGAAAAAAACGGCGGCATATCGTTTGTCAGAGCCCAGCCAGTCCTCCAGGTTTCGCTGGAACTCCGTGTACGCCGCCTGGTCCAGCTGTTGCCGTCGCTCAAAGGATGTCTTCTCGTACGGCAGCGGGTGACGGTCACTCACGAACACCTCGCCGGCACCAGCAGCGCTAAAAAAATTGATGTCCTGGTTAAACGAGGCATCGCCCGGGACAAAAATGCCGGTCTGATAGCCCATTCGCGCCGCGCCCGAAAGAAAACTGCCGATATTCTGGCCGGAGCTGCTTTCGAAATAGGAACGCAAGGTGTAGGGAGGATATTGAGAAGTTAGGATGGAGAACATCGCCAGGCTCGAGTAAGTGCTGGTGGTGTAGTGCTGGGGCAGGATGAGAGCGGAGTCTGTGAGGCGCCTCAGGTTGGGAAAGCTCGCGAAGCCACCGTGGGCCTCCACCACTCGTTCCGGCAGCGTTTCGCTGATCCACACGATGACGTCAAAACCTCGAGCCTTTCCGTGTAGGGCAGAGGGTCGGCCGACGCCTTGCAGGCCGACCAGATTGCGGTAGCGGGCAATTAACGCGGCGTCGGAGAGCCCATTAATCTCAGGGGAAAGCGCTTCCGACGCAAAGCTCGCGATCAGTTGAGGAATACTGGCATGGTACACCGTCGTGGGCAGCCAAGGACCGAAGCTCACCACGGTTACCACCGCAACAGCGACTGCAGCGAATTCGACACTCCTTCTCGTTGTCGGCGACTCTTCCAACGGTCGCTCGCGCTTTCGGCAAAACCTGAACAGCAGCCATGAAACAACCAGGCCTGTCGTAAGGACGATCCCCGCCTTAAGCCACGTCGAACCGGAAGAGTACGATTTGAAATCTCCAGGATGGCGGATAATCCACCAAAGCCCATCGCGAAGAAACGTGAGCGCCAGAAACCCTCCGGTATCTTCGTAGGCCATCCGCTGCACAGCTAGCCAGAACATCAGCACCGCAGCGGAACTGAAAACGACAGGAAAACTGATCACCAGCGGCAGCCAACGCGCGATCAGCCAAAGTCCCAGCGGAACCACGATCAGCCCCACGAGCAGATCACCACGATGGAAACTCAAACTTTGCAAGAAGGAGAAAGTGGCTTCCGGGTGGCGAGGGTTGCTGGGTAGCCCAAGTTGGACCGCTATCCTCCCGTAACCTCCCTCGTTCAGCACTATGTTCTTCAGGTAAACAATCGTTGCTGCTGCCGGCGCCCACGCACACATCAGCACTAGCCAGCGCTCGAACGGCGACAAGGGCCGATAGCCTGCTTTGCCTTCCACCATCGGAGCTCCCACTCGAAAAACCGGGGATTCTGGGCCCGCTTCAGAGGCCAGCTCTGTGAAGACAGCAAAATCTGTCGCTTCCTTCGGACTCGCCAATACCTAATCGCTGTTCGCGGCGGGCGGGGGCGCTGCTTTCGTTGCGGTCGTAGACCGAGCCGGAGCACTCGGTAAGCTCGGTGTGGCCGGTTGAGCCGGAGGCTCGATCGCCGATGGGCCCTCTTCACTCTTGTCGCTTTCGTTGCGTCCGAATAGACGAGAGATAGGCCGAGAAGTGGATTCGGGTAGCGCCTTCCCATATCCGGACGTGTAGGTATCCCGCTCGACTGCCACGCCGTTCAGGATTACTCCCACTAGCTTCCTTGAATCAATCTGACGGGTTGCTTTTTGTACTAAGTCCGTGCGGCTCTCCTGGCAGCGAGCGACCATCACCACTCCGTCGCAGGAAGCTGAGATCAGATCAGCGTCAGTCAAATTCAAGATCGGGGGTGCATCAACAATCACGAGGGAAAAGGTCTCCGCACAAGACGCGATTAATTCCGACCAGTGCCGGCTCGCGAGAAGTTCCGCGGCTGGGATTGCCGTTACATCGCACGGCAGGAAAAAAAGGTTTGCCAAGTCGGTTGCAAGAATGGCCTCGTCTGGTTCGGCTTTTTGCAAGAGAACTTCGGGCAGGGTCTGACCTTTAGGCGCTTCGAGCAGTTGCGAAAGCCCGCAGCTGCGAATGTCGGCATCGATTAGCAGCACTTTCATTTCCGGCAGCTGGGCGCACGTAAATGCCAGATTGAGCGACACCGTAGACTTCCCTTCGCCTTTCGTGGCGCTAGTGACCACCACGGAGCGAAGTCCCCGCTTAGCCCGCAGGCGCAGTAAGCGCGTTCGAAGCACACGAAAAGACTCTTGAAACGTTCCTAGGTCATCACACCCGGTGAATTCCTGTCGCAGAGCCCTGGACAAAGCAACGCTGGCCCTCTGGCCCTTCCCCAAGTTTAGGGCAATACCCAGCGGTGAAGCTGCTATCCCCGAGAGTTGCTCGGTAATCAGCCCCTCGGCTCCGCTCCGGAGAGGTGAGCCGAGAGCGACTGGCAAACTATTCAGTTTTAGGGTTTCGTCGAAATACTTGCTCATAGCGATTCCTGTGTATCAATTGAACCTAATTGTGCTAAGCGAGTTTGCTTCATCGCTTCGATCATCGTGTCGACGGGTTGCTTCGGCAGCAGATCACCCAAGCGTGGCAGTTCCTTATCGGTCTTCTTCTCCAGACTCGAGGAAGCCTGAATGAGCCCAAGGGAGACAACAACTTCCTCGACCATGTCGGCTGGGAAAGTCTTCCTCTGCGTTCGATAACCAAGGGTCAGACACGCGTCGCAGATCAAATTTATCAACCGCGGAACACCCTGCGCATAACGAAGAATTGCGTCCAGGGTTTCTGGGGGAAAAGGCGACTCATCCTTCAGCCCAGCCAGGTGTAAACGTTCGGCTACGTAATCCCGGGACTCTTGAGAATTCAAAGGACGAAGGACAGCGTGGGCCACAATCCTCTGCTTGAGTGCCTGCAATTCCTTCCGGTTCATGAAATGTGCCAGTTCCGGTTGTCCGCACAGAACAATTTGTAGCATCTTTGCTTGATGTGAGTCCGCATTCCCCAGTAGCCTGATTTCTTCCAGCAGTTGCGCGCTCAAGAGGTGCGCTTCATCGATGAACAGGACAGCCGTCCCGCCCTTTTGCTGTGTTTCCATCAGCATCTTGTAGAGAGCGATTAGCCGGCCGGCTTTGCTGGTTGAGGAGCAAACCACTTTGAAGTCGTCAAGCATCATCTCGAAGAATTCGTCAGGCGACAGCATCGGATTGAACAGAAACGCGCTTCGGATAGGCATGTGTTCCTTCGAAGCGTCCGTCAGCATCTGCAGAGCTGCGTTTAAAATGGTCGTCTTCCCGGTGCCGATCGGGCCGGTTATCATCACCAACCCTTTGCGGTACAAAATTCCTTCCACCACGACGGTCAGCACCGCTTGGTGAGTTTCTGACAAATGCAGGAACTGGGGGTCGGGGGTGAGTTGAAAGGGTTCAGCCTTCAGCCCGTAGTAGGAAATGTACATTTAGCGGGACCCTCCTGAGGGACAGGGCGCTTGGCCGAGGCTGCTTCCACGCATAAGCTGCTCCTGCACCTCGATAAAATAGATGTACCGAGGGGTCAAACTATAACGTAGGTGCGTCATGCGTGCCCGCATCTGACACACCCCTCTCCACGTACCGCGTGCACGCAAGCGACCACACAGAATGTTTTCCACAGGAAGCGCTGTGACTGGATATCTTCTAACAACTCAGCTGCTTGGGACCAAATTTGCAAGAAACCTCTCCTTTTCAAGGATTTTTTCACCGTCGATTTGGCAGACGATGGTAATTCACTGCCTATTTGTGAACAAAACATTACATTCTCTCGTTACCTCGTCACATGATTATTCGCTGCAGCTGCAGCTTGACCGACCGACGGCATATTTAGGTGGCTGACGACCGGGCGAAACTTACCATTTCTCTCGCGGGGAATTATGTCCAAGCGTCGCACCTCGATCTCGTAGTCCGGACCCAGGTCATAACGCGATCGCATGCGCGTTCGGATCGTGTCAGCTTCTGAACCGCCGTACTGAACAGACGGCACGATGTTAATGACCAAGTGGGTAAGCGACTCCTGGACAACTTGTGCCTCGGCCACGCCCGGTAAGTCCTTGAACAAGAACTCGCAGCGCATCATGCCTCGCCCGTCCGGGAAGAGGAGGACGTCTTCTTGCCGCCCAACCACTGCTTCCAGCACCGGAAACACCCTCCGCCCACAGGTACAAGGCGTCTCAGACCATTGCGCCAGATCACCGATTCGATACCGGATCAGGACTTGGTTCGTGTTTGAGAATCCGGTCCCAACGATTTCGCCCGCTTCCCCCGGACCCGCGACCTTTCCGTCTGGCCGAAGCAGCTCGACAAAGCCAAAGTCGGGGTGAACGTGCATTCGGCCGTGCCCGCATTCGGTGGCCAGAACGCAGTTCTCCACGCTCCCGTACTCCTCATAGGTCTTTGCCTCGAAAACGCGCTCGATGATCTCACGCATCTCGGGCCGGAGAGCCTCGCTCGTGGTAACAATCGCGCGCGGCTTGGGAGGCCGGAGACCCGCATCCTCGATGGCTTTGGCCAGAAAGGAAAGCGCTGCCGGGAAGCCGGTCAGCGTCACCGGGCGGTATTTGTTTAGGGCTGCCACATAATCAGGCATATTCTGCGGCAGAATGTGAAACGCGGAGAGATAAAGCTGCTTCTCCCAGACATTAAAGCGCCAGAAAGGTGGTTCGTTTCGCTTCGGGTCCAAAATCACCCGGCCGGCCACCACCGCCCGCGGCTCACGATAACCCACACCTGCCCACCGGAAAGATCGAGCGGCTCTGACCGCTATGTTGTGTTGATGACACTCGAAGTCCCAATACAGCCGGAGCGGCGTACCGGTCGTGCCACTCGTCTGAAAAGACTTTGGCGGACGTTTCGCCGCCTGTCTCGTGAGCAAGAGCTCTGGATTCGCCCGCACCAGCGGCTTTTCCAGCAGCGGGAACCGCGGAAGGTCTTCGATCCGAAACTTTAGGATGTCCTGTTCGGAGATGCCGTGCTCCCGAAATTTGTGGTGGTAATAGGCCACGTTCTGAAATGCGTGCAGCAGTTGGTTACGAAGAGACTGCTCCACATAGTTTTGGAATCGATCCGAACTCCAGCTTTCACGTTCTATATATTCGCGCTGATGCTTCTCGAATGCCGGGCCCAGTCTCCGGCGGCGCCAGTACCAGCCGAAGGCATGCACCCCAAGTTTTTGCGTCCAAATGGGGCTAGCCAGATACACGCGCTCGGTCAGTTTACTCATGCCCTACAACCTTGCACTGCATTTGTCTTGGACCTCATCGCCAGTTGCTCCCTGTACCGGGCAATTCTCGGCCGATTCTCTCCGGCGCCCGACGGCGAGTTAGATTCCATCCGGAAAGCGATTGCAGAATGCAAGACGCCCGCGCAACTCCGTACAGCAGGTAAAGAAAAATCAGGGGGGCAAAAATTGTCAGTTTTCTTCGTTGGAAGGCCGCTCGAAGAGCCAAGAAAAAGGGAACACACAAACTCAACAGGATTGCACCTACCAGCAATTGCGGCTTGCCCGTTATCAGCAAGGCAGTAGCACCACACAAAACTGCCAGCAGGCCAAGGAATGTATACAGGGCAAAAAATACGACCCTCGCATTGTAAAAACTGGGCAAATTCCGCACAAACACCCGGAGAACATGCTGTCCATGCCACGCTTGCTTGTGATAGAACGCCGAAATCGTCTGTGGAGTGCCTAGGTGAATTACTTCCAGCTGCGGAAACGAACACACAGGAAAGCCGGCGCTCTTTGCCCGTTGGCAGAATTCATAGTCCTCATTGGTCTGAAGGGATTCATCGAAACCCCCGATACGGTCGAACGTCGAGCGACTCACCAATAAATCCCCGGACGGGACGTAAGAGGTTTCCCCAGCGCGGTTGCTGTGCTCATCATCGAACCAGCAACGAGCCACCCAAGTAGAATCATGCGGGATTCTAAAGTGAGCCCCCACGATCTTTGCATCCGCCCCTTCCAGAAGGCCCTCGGCGTCTTTGAGCCACTCGCGGGGAACTAGGCAATCGGCGTCCAGGAAGCCGAGCAGCGTGCCGCGCGAAATCGCTGCCGCCGCGTTACGAAGCGCCGCGATACTCACGCCCGGCCTCTCCACCGAAGAAAGGTTGAGACGATCCGACCACGAACGGAAAACCTCCATGGTTCGATCTGTAGAGCCGTTATCGGCTAGAATCACCTCAAAATCTTCTGCCCGGAAATCCAGCTCGGCGATGTGCTGAAGGCACGTGCCGATCACTCGCTCCTCGTTCTTCGCCGGAATGATGATCGAGAATCGCATGGCGGCTCTATCTGTGCACTCTCCGTGCTACGTCCATTTTCGCTCGGCTCGTTGCCGCTGCTGACGCGCGGTTACGGCCTCTCCGTCGAAGCAGCGCCTCTTGGTACAGTTCCACATAATTTCGAGCCATCGCTTTTGCCGAGAACTGCTCCTCGACTCGCCTTTTGGCGTTCGATCCCATCCGTTCCCGTCGGCTTTGATCCCTCAACAGCTCACGAATTCCCGTGGCAAGAGCCGTGGGCTCTCCTGGTTCCGAGAGCGTCCCCACGCTCGGATCACACACAAGGTCGGGGACTCCGCCAACCTTCGTCGCCACGACTGGTAAACCCGCTGCCATCGCTTCCAACAACGCCATAGGCATCCCCTCCTCGTAGGAAGGAAGTACGTAGACGTCGAACGATCGGTAAAATTGATCCACATCGTTGCGCTCGCCGGCAAACAAAAATTGCCCGGTCATGCCGAGTTCACGAACCCGCGCCTCAAGGCTCGACCGCAGGGGGCCATCCCCCACAACAACAAAAAAAGCTCGTGGAAAGTCTGGGCATAGTTTCGCTGCGGCCTCGATAAAGACCGAGGCACCTTTTTCTGCCGACAATCTTCCCACTGTTCCGACAACGATTCGGTCCCCCATGCGGATTTGCTCAGCAAGCTTGCACTCGATTCCGGGACCGTGTGTCGACACGCCGTTAGGTATTACGCGCGCTCTTTGTCGGGTGCCCGCATGCCCAAGTTGTTCGGCTACGGACCTCGATACGGCGGCCACCCCGTCGAAGAATCGAAGCAGAAACCGATCGAGCCACGCGTAGGCGCGCATTGACTGATTTTCTCCCAGCCAGTTGTGGCAAGTGGCGGTGACAGGGACCTTCGCCATGCGGGCGGCAAGCAGTCCATAAAAGTCAGCTTTGTATCCGTGCCCATGGACGAGATCAATTCCTTCTCTCTCGATAATCTTCTGAATCTCCCGCACCGTCTGCCAATCGAAGCGGCCCCGGCACGGAATGCGGCGAACCGCGAGACCTGCGATCTCCGCGCGATCGCCTACCTGGGTGTTCACGTTCCTGGCATTCTCGAACACACCCACAATGCACGTATGGCCCGCCCGCTGAAGCTCGACCGAAAGATTCAGCAGGACGCTCTCTGCGCCATAGAACCCGCCGCTGCTGATCAACTGCAGGATCTTCATTAGGTTCGGTGAAGCGAGACCTGCTCGCTCTCCTTGTCGGCGCTCGAACGGCCTGACACCGCCAGCCAGCACCAGAGTTCGTGGTACAAACGCTCACCAGTCATGCGACGAACTGCATTCTGCAGGAGGTTCTTGGCTCGCATCATTCGCAGAAACTGGACATCCATTGAGAGCCACCTCTCGAACTGGCCGTTGCTTATGTCGCTGCGGATCATGAATCGGCCGCTCAATCGCACGCCTTGGCAAACTTCCGTTTTGCGCCAAAACTCGGACGTATAGACGCGCTGATAGCCGGCATCAGCTGCAGCCCGCAGCACACGGGCGTTCCATCTTCCTCCCGGCAGTGAAATTGAAAATACTGGCACACCCGTTTGCTGTTCCAACTCGGCTTTAGACCGCCGTAGCTCATCGCGTAGTTCCGTGGGTGAGCAAAGAATCAGAAACTTGTGTGACCACCCGTGCGACTGAACGGAATGACCCGCATTCGTCAGTGTCCTCAATTGTTGCCAATTCATCGTTTGGGGGGCAGTACCCACCTGGCCGACCGTCACGAAGAATACCGCTTTCAATCCATGCCGCTCCAGCGCTGGTCTCGCGATTTCATAATTCGAGATGTGTCCGTCATCGAATGTCAACTCCGTGCTGTCTGCCTCTCGTCTGTTTCGTTGCGCGACCACTTTCAATTGCTCGTCCAGTTGCTGCGACGTCACGGCATAGATGTAGGCTGACTTTTCCGGCTCAACTTCGTGGTACGTCAGAATCCGGCGCGGAGTGGTACCCTCGTGCAGTTTTGCCGCAGAGTTTCTCGTCTCACGCGAGGCTCCACGTTCCAGTTGTCGTTCTCGAGTCATTTTTCAATGCCGCTGTGCACCCGCGAGTGGCGCCACTTTCCGGTCAAATTCGGAAACGGGCTTCTCCAACCAATCTCGCAGGGGCCCGAATTGATAGCGTTCTAACAGAGAGCGTAGCCTTTCCTCCATCCGGCGCAGATTTGTGTAGTGTCTCAGCCGCGACCTCCATCTCCCTGCGATCCTCGGCTGATCGGGATCCAACTCCCAGGGATGGAGATACACCACAAGAGGAAATGACGTGGTTCGCTCGAACTGCTGAAACGCGAAGTGGGTATAGCCGAGCGGGAAATTTCGCAGATACCCTCCACCGGCGGCCGGCAGGATTGCGCCAGCGATCTTTAACGTCGCAGGAGGGAACTCCTGGAGCTCGCCGCCTTGCTTTAAGTGATGCTTGTAGGGAAATCGCGCTGCGCCGGGAATTCCATACAGGTCATGATGGATGGGATAGATGCTGGAGTCGTACTCGAAGCCCAACTCGCTCAGAATATCAAGCGCCCATAGACACTCGTTTGTAATAGACCACGTCGGCGCGCGATAACCTAGAACTCGTTTTCCTCCGACCTGTTCGATGCGATCGCGTGCGCGCTGCGTATCCCCACGAAACTCTTCTGGAGTCATACTGTAGACCGTGCGGTGCCAGTAGCTATGACATCCGGGCTCATGTCCGCGGGCAACAATTTCCCGAACCAGGCTGGAGTTTCGGTCCGCCACCCAGCCAACGATGAAAAACGTGGCTTGAACGTGATGTTCATCGAAGAGGTCGAGAAGTATTCTTGTGCCTCGCTCGACACGCGAGGGGAAGTTCTTCCAGTCTTCTCGCGACACTCGATCGGAGAACGCCTCAACTTGGAAGTAATCCTCCACGTCCACGGTCATCACGTGCTTCCGCGTTTGCTGGCTCATAGCAATGCTGAACACTCCCGCCAAATCGTTCTGTCGGCGCCCTCCTGCCAAACCCGAGGTTGTTACGGTGTGACTCTCTTCCTGATTGATACGGAGCCAGTAAGCCAGGTTACGGCAGCGGCCGGGGGACGGACCGCTTGGCCTGCGCAGAGCATGTTCTCACCTGGGTGACATAGGCGACCGACAACATTCTGTCGTGGCTTACCCCTTGAGAAGGCTCCGTCCTGACTGCTCGGCGGAATCCTAGCTTAAGAAAGTTGCCTGGCGCAAGAAGTTTGATTCGCAGCTCGCTTCTGAGCTGACGGGAGATGCCCACCGTCTTGCAGGATCGGCTCAGATCCAGCCGCGCGCGCGATAGTAGCCGATCTTGGCCAACTCCTCACACAACTGCAAGAACGCACTCCATCGACCATCCAGTCGCAGCGATAGTTTGTACACATCTGGAAACGGGGCAGGTTCCGTCTCTATACCGGCACGGGCAAACGCGTGCCGCGCTCGATACATATGGTAGTCGCTCGTCACAAGTACCTTTTTGCCAGGAAGCGTATCGAGGAACGCTCTTGCATACAGTGCGTTTTCTCGGGTATTTCGCGATTGCGTCTCGATTAGGATCTCATCAGCAGGTACGCCTTGACTTACCATGTAGTCGCGGATAGGCACAGCGACAGGCTGGCCGTCGGAACCGCCCCCGCACACCAACACACGACGGTAGCGACCGGCCTTCCAGATGCGAACGGCGTAGACCGCTCGCCAATAAGAACTACCTCCCATCGTGCCATCGCTGAGTACTGAACCGGCTAGAACAATCAGGACTGCCCCATCCGATGAAGCTGCCGGAGGTGGACCGGCCAAAGACTCAGAGCACCATCGCGTCACGGGAGTAAGCGTGACCACCAGAAAGAGGAAACCAATGGCCGCGCAGAGAGTTCTTGCTGAGACCAGTAATCTATGCGCAAACGAACGCCGGGCCGGAGAGTTGGAAGAATCGAGCATTTCTACGTTCGGTAGCGGAATTAAGCGCCGACAACGGCGCAACTCCGAATCGGCGGCTGATTGTACAACTTTGCATGTGCCTGCCAAGCGCAAAAACGTGCTCGGGCCAATCGGATCAGTGCCACCGCACAATCGAGGCCCGCTCGGCTATACTCCGTCGCGAGGATGATACTGCCTGTGTCTAGGCTGGTTGTATTCTCGAGCAAACCACCCGACGAGCTTGGCCGGCTTCTGGACCGGCTTCTGCGAGAGCTTACCGACGCCACCCTCTGCGGCGTTCTCTACCACAATCCCCCGCCGGGGTCGCCTGGGCAGAGAGTCGCCCGTGCCGCGTTAGGCCGTATTCTTTCTTTCCTGTCGAGCCTCTCCAATGCCATCATCCGTTTTCTCCACGCTTGTCCTCGGGACCCAAACCCGTCCATCGAGATCACTCTGAGCGATCTCGCGCACCGCCTTCAGCGAAACGGCTGCGAGCTCTTTGAGACAGCAGACGCACAGTCACCGGCGGCGCTGGCGTTTGTCGAACGGCAAAACGCTGATCTCGGCGTAGTATTCGGCCCAGGCTTGTTGAATCCCTCGCTCATTAAAATTCCACGACTTGGTACGATTGGTTTGAGCCTGCGGCAGGTCCTTAACGATCGAGGTGGCGGACCCACGGGGCTATGGGAGCTCCCCGGCAATCGCAGCGAGATTACAGTCGTTGTTCGAAAGATCGATGAGGCGCTCGACGAGGGGCCCATCTTGCAGCAGGCCACCATTCCCATCGAGCATTACGACGATCTCAAGAGTTTGACGTTAAAGGCTGAGGTCATTGGCCACGATCTGGTTGGCGCTGCAATTGCGGATTGCTTTGCCGGAAAGCCTCTGCTGCGGATGCAAGTCACAGAATCTAAACTGCGATGCGATCCGTCCGCACAACAGAAGTTGATCTATGAGAGGGAACTCCTCAAACGGAGGTCGCGCTTCTATCCGAAACGTACGAGGCCTGTGTGGAAGCTAGTGATCCGTTCGATTTTTCTCCTGCCTTTTGCCGTGATCAGAAACTGGTTCTATCGCTGGCGCAAGGCGTTTCCGATTGTTATTTTCTATCACCACATCATCTCGGACCGGCCTCACCATCTCGGTACTCCGACCGCGGCTTTTGCGCGCCAGATTGCCTTTCTTCGGAAGTTCTATCGCATCGCCAGTCTGGAACAAGCTATGCAAATGCTGCGGAGCGGTAGTGTGCCCGTGCCCACCGTAGTGCTGACGTTTGACGATGGCTATGCCGACAATTTCGTGAATTTGCGGGCTGTTGCCGAGCACTACAACATTCCGGTATTCCTCTTTTTGAGCACAGTTCACATTGAAAGCGGCTCGCGATTCGACCACGATGTTAAGCGCAAACAGACGGGTTTTGCTCCCCTTTCTTGGGATCAAGTCAAATCACTAAGCCGGTCTGGATTCTCGTTTGGCTGTCATACTCGTTCTCATTTCGATTGCGGGTCAGACGATGTGACGAAGCTCGAGGAAGAGATAGCAGGATCAAAGCGCGAGCTCGGCTCGCGCGCTGGGATTTGGGCGGATTACTTCTCGTTTCCCTGGGGAATGCCAGAGAACATTTCGGGCGAGGCGCTGAGGTTGGCGAAGGCATCCTTTCAGTATGTTTTCGCCGCGGCCGGAGGCGCAAATGTCATCGGCAACGACCCGAGAGGAGCACTCCTGCGCCGAGAGGACCATCCCGGAAGTCTCTGGGAACTAGAACTGTCAGCGCAGTGCCTGCTTAACATAAGCACTTGGCGTGATCTGTTCCCGGGTATTCTCTAGTTACCCCGGGTTATCTGGCCCCAGGTTACTGAATTAGCACAAGGTCTTGTGTCTTCTGCTGCGAGTCAAGTTCCCGGTGTAGAGTTATGCTGCGTTGGGCTCGCGGGTATCATCAGATCCCCGAAATCCTTGACGATGTGGTCCGGGTCCCCCGCGAGCAATACGCTGCGTATATGAGCGTCCCTGTCGATTCCAAGGGAAATCCGTACACCGACCGTCGCAGTGATCGGCGGCAAAGGGTTTTGTTCTCTTCCGTTATAACCCCCCAAGATAGTTGCGGTCGAGTTCTGGATATCAGCCCAAAAGGATTGGCTCTGCAGACTGATTCCGAATTGGTCTGCGACGAGTTCACCAATTTCCGTTTCAAATTCTCGCCAACGCTGGCCTGGGTCGCGGCCAAGGGGCGCGTTGCGTGGAGAAACAACGCGAAACACGTGGTTGGCATACAATTCGTCGGTCTAGCGGATGAGGTACAGAAGCAAATACAAACATGGATGGACTCGAAAAAGGAGTTGAGCGGAATTGCTGCTGTGCTTCTCCGGCCAGCTCCTGGGCCTGCAACGGATTCAGTGTCTGCAACTACCATTCTTGATTCTCCCGTATCCAACTCTGTCGATCTAGGTGCAGAGAATCAGAGCCAGGACTCGATCGTTACACTGGTTCGGCCTCAGGTCGAAACGCAAGATGCCCCAAGCGCTGCAAACAGTGTCGGGGACGAGAAGCCCGCGGGCGGTATTGGCAAAACGCTCCGGCTGGTTGGGCTAGCGCTGGCTGCCCTCTTGTTGCTTTCAGTTTTCCTTCCCCGGGGCCTCCACGTGCAGAAGTCAGGGAATAGCCAGGGAAGCAGAGAAATGACACTTGCACCGAATCCGCCGGTGCCCTCCGCTCCGCTGATGCCCTCCCGGCAACCGATAGCCTCCCCGCCACCAGTGCCCTCCTCAGAGAATCCTGTAGTTCCTTCGTCCGATCACAACCCCTCCTTGGACGTCCCTTCGTTCGTACTTCAGGTGGGCGCTATGGTTCATGAAGAAAATGCGGATGCGCTGGCGGATTCGTTGCGGCATAAGAACTTCCCTGCGTTCGTGGTCAAGCGACCCAATAACCAATTCCATTACGTGCTCGTCGGACCGTATCTTCAGGCGGATATCGGAATCAGAGTGAAAAGTGAACTCGCAAAAGACGGTTTCCCAGCTATTCGTAAAGAATGGAAAATGCCATCCCAGTAGAAACTCTCTAACAGTAGAAAATCCCTGTCGGGGAAATTAATGTAGAAGGGGATTACTCGCGTGCCGCGAGTTTCGCCAGCAAGTTCTGGTATTGACGCTCGCTTTGGTCTTCCCGTAGTTCAACCGTGACGCCCATGCCGAGCCCCGGTTCAACGCGTTTTACCGAGCAATCCAGCCAGCAGGGTTTTTCCGTGGCCAGGCGTGCGCGAAAACCCGCGCCAACCCAGAGCACGTCTTCGGCTTCGATGAACATTCCGCCGGCGCTGATGTCGCGTGTGTGCGCCTTCAGACGTGCTGAACCCCACTCGATTTCTAGGCTGGCTTGATACCGGTAACGAGGTGCCCTTCGTCGATTCGAATAGCCTACTTCAGATTCGTCCGCATTCATGGACTCGCCACCTTTAGGGTGAAAAATGGCGCGCAAGGCCGCCGAGCAGCTCTACTTGCTTTTGGCTTCGGCTGATTCTATAACAGACTTCATTTATAATTACCGGAATCAGTAAGTCACCATGGTTGCATCCGGCTAAAAGTCATGAAACAGTTCGATTTCAACCATCAAGACTTCTTCAAGCATCCGTCACAACGCCGAGACTTGCTCAAGAGGCTTTATAAAAGCGGTGCTACCGAAGATGAGTTTGTCAGGGCCCACCAGGAAATTGTAAAGCCAAATGGAAAAGTCTATAGCCGCTCAAGACTTCGACAGGAATACCGCCGACTTCAGAAAATCTACGATTTCTTTTCTTCACTCTGAACTATAAGGCGCATTGATGGTGAGACATAAATACGGAGGCCGGGATGGGCGGTTACCCCGGTCTCTGTCTGCGACACTTCCGCAAAAGATGAAAATGGCACGAAGGAAGAAGGATCAAAAATCTGTAAGCTGAAATTCGAAAGCCTCTGTGGTGTAAAGGTGTATAGTGTTCAGTCCCAGTCCCCAAAGGGCACCCCGGAAAGGCGACTGCGGGGACACTGTCTGCCCAGCCGGGTGTTCCCTTGGGGCTGGCCGAGTTTGCAGCGGCCGCGAGAAACCATAGCCTGCGGGTCCGTTCAAAGAAAGCTGTCCGAAAGAACAGCTAATCAACCTGACCATGGCCTGACCATGGTAACTCATTGGCTACCTGGGTATGGCAGTATGGCGGTTACCGGTTTCGTTTAGATAGCCCTCGTTCGGACGTTGAAGCAATTACATGGAACAAGTGACTGGGATTGACGGAGTATTCTTCCGCGCTCGGGTGGCAGAGCCGATTACCAACTCGAGGAGAAACACTCAACGTCGCCTCCTATTAGTCTCGGGAAACTATTTGTAACGCAACGCATCGATCGGATCGAGACGCGCCGCCTTGATAGACCCGAGAAGCCATCGCGGTGTACGGTGGCGCGATGAAGGCCCATTTAGAACAAGAATGGGACGAGGCGTCGCGTCCGGCGCATATACTTCTTGTAAGGGTCGCCTAGAGCTGCGACGAGCGCGGCTTCCTCAACGGATATGCGGTATGTATAGGCAGCTCCCATACAGGAAAGAAGCGCGAGGATCCCCGCCCAGTTCCCGAGTGCCAGACCCAGTCCGACGAGAGTGATGAGAGCGCCGGTGTAGGAGGGATGGCGGATGTAGCGATAAGGTCCGACTTCAATGACGGTTTGGCCAGCGTGAACCGCAACATCGTAGGTAAAAAACCGGCCCAAAACTGACATAGCGTAGAAACGAAAGGCCATTCCCGCGAGCATGAGGATGATTCCGATGAAGAAGAGCGAAGTCCTCTTCCACAGAATGGTGGCTTGCGGGAGGAGAAAGGAGAGTGCAAAGTCCAATCCCAGGGCGAGCCAAAGGAGAAGCATGATAAGCCTGAGGGAGCCTCGATCGCTGGCCTTTGAGGTGTCTCGGGATCGTTTGGTTCTAGACCCGATGGTTTCCAGTACGATCCACATGACATAGGTAACCCAGAAGAGAATCGCGTAGGCTGGTCGACCGGAAAAGGGCAAGGGATGCAATCTAGAGTCTCCCAATCAAGAAGAGCAATTGTACGCTTCTAGGCATGGATCAAACTAAACCGTTGACGGCCGCCGCCGGCCATCCGTCCCGACGGGCCCAAGTTGTCTCTCAATCCGCGATCGACGTATTGAATTGAGTTCTTCTTGGGCTGATTGTTGCCCATCTGCCCAACCTGAACCAAAAAAAATGCAGTCGTCCTCAGCGAACCAAGAAAATGCTGACGCCAACCAGCCGCCCGCCCGCGATTATGAAAGGTCTGGACCTATTGATATCATGCATATGAATCGCTCAGATTCTCTCCGAACTCGGCGCGAAAACAGGGGTGAATTATTCCACTCAGTCGGCTTTCTGATCATCCGGAGTTGCTATGAACAGATTTTGGGAACGAGTAACGATTGCCTTTCAGTGTTTTTTTTCAATCTTGTTCCACGGTGACATACCCAACGAGATCATGCAGAAGCGGGTCAAGCCTGCTGGTCCGGCATCGCAGATGCCAGCAGCAGCTCGTCCGAAAGAGATGGAGCGGCCAGCCCCGGAAGCATTTGATCGCGCCGTGCAGATGCTTGCGCTGCTGCAACGAGACGGGCGACTCGTCGATTTCCTGGCGGAGGACATCTCACCGTATCCCGATGCGCAGCTTGGAGCCGCTGTGCGCACAATCCATGAGGCTTGCCGGCAGGTGCTCGACCATTATGTAAAGCTGGAGCCAATTCTGAACTCCGAAGAGGATCAACCGGTGACCGTGCAAGGGGGTTTTGATCCCGCAGCCATTAAATTGATCGGCAACGTGGCGGGAGTACCACCCGTTCGGGGTGTGTTGCGACACAAAGGCTGGCGCGTGAAAGAAGTAAATCTGCCACCGTTGCCCCAGACCGCCAGTCGGATGGTGGTTGCGCCGGCCGAGGTCGAACTTTCCTAAGGGCTGATCCACATCTGCGCAACAGAGGTTGGTTTGAAGAGGAGATTTTCGTTGACGGCCAAATACATCGTAGGCATCGACCTAGGGACCACAAATTCGGCACTGGCGCGCTGCGACTTTGCTGCTGCTGAAGATGAAAGCCGCATTCGGGTCTGCAGCATTCCGCAGCTTGTGGATCCGAACGAAGTGGCGGAACGTACGTTGCTGCCATCGTTTCTGTACATCCCGGGCGAACTCGATTTTCCCAAAGGCAGCCTGGCTTTGCCTTGGGAACCCGAACCGAAGCTTGTGATAGGCGAACTGGCGCGCAAACGCGGTGCGGAGAGTCCCAACCGTCTGGTCGCCTCCGCGAAATCCTGGCTCTCTTACGCTGCTGTGGACCGCACTGCGCCGATCTTGCCTTGGCAAGCACCCGAGGAGGTGCCCAAACTATCGCCGGTCGAAGCGTCAGCGCAGTTCTTGCGGTACTTGCGCACTGCGTGGGATAGCGGCGAGGCGGGGGAGCAAGGGCAAATGGCGCTTGCGGAACAGGACGTGCTCCTCACTGTGCCCGCTTCCTTCGACGAAGAAGCGCGCGAGCTGACCAGGCGCGCTGCCGAACAAGCCGGTTACGACCATGTCACGCTGCTCGAAGAACCTCAGGCCGCCTTTTACGCATGGCTGGAAAGCCAAGGGGATGCCTGGCGCCACCGCATCAAAGTCGGCGACCTCGTTCTCGTATGCGACATCGGCGGCGGCACGACTGATTTCAGCCTCATTATGGTTTCCGAAGAGAATGGCGAACTGACGCTGAAACGCGTCGCCGTTGGTGACCACATCCTGCTGGGCGGCGACAACATGGACTTGGCGCTGGCGCGCTTTCTGCAGCAGCGCCTTGAAGCATCAGGCAATCGCATCGATATCTGGCAGTTGCAGGTTCTGTGGCATCAGTGTCGAATGGCCAAGGAAAAGCTGTTCGAATCGCCCAAGACGCAGACTCGCGCAATCACATTGTTGGGCAAGGGGACGAAACTCGTCGGTGGCACCATTAAGACGGAACTGGCGCGCGAAGACCTCAATCAGATCCTCGTAGAGGGATTTTTCCCAAAAGTTGCAAGCGACGAACTACCTGTCCGCCAGCGCCGTGTTGGCTTTCAGGAGTTGGGCCTGCCGTACGCAGCCGATCCCGCCATCACGAAGCACCTCGCGCGCTTTCTCTCGGAGCAAGTTCGCAACAGTCCCGAGGCAGCGGGCATCCGCCGCGGCGGCAGCGGACTTGCCTGTCCCACCCACATCCTGTTCAACGGCGGAGTGATGAAAGCGGCGGTGCTGCGCGACCGCGTGGTCGAAGTGCTGAACAGCTGGTTGCGACAAGAGGGATTCGAAGCGCTCGGGACGGAACAGATCCTGGAAGCTCCCGACTTGGAGCACGCCGTTGCGCGCGGCGCGGCCTATTACGGGAAGGCGCGTCGCGGTCGCGGTGTGCGTATCCGCAGTGGTGTCTCGCGCACATATTACATCGGAATTGAAAGCTCAATGCCAGCAGTGCCCGGCATGGAAGCCCCACTCAAGGCACTCTGTGTCGTTTCCTTTGGCATGGAGGAGGGCACGGAAGCCACGATTCCCAGCAGAGAGTTTGGACTCGTGGTCGGCGAACCAGCCGAGTTTCGTTTCCTAAGTTCCAGCGTCCGTAAACAGGACCAAGTCGGAAGCCTGCTGGAAGACTGGGGTGACGATATCGAGGAACGCAGCCCCCTGCAGGTCACTCTCAAACTCGATGGCCAGCTCGGAAAGATTGTACCGGTGCGGATCGAGACTCGCGTCACCGAACTCGGCACCCTCGAAATCTGGTGCGTATCCCGCGACGGCCAGCGCTGGAAGCTCGAGCTGAATATTCGCGAAAAGACCAAGCGGTGAGTCGTCGGTGTCTTCTCGTTATCTCATCGGAATCGATCTGGGCACGACAAATTCTGTCGTGGCCTACCTCGATACTCAAAATACCGCTGATGCGGCTTCCCTTATTCGTGTGTTCCCCGTGCCGCAATTGGTAGAACCGGGCGAAGTCCGCACGCTTCCCGCACTTCCTTCGTTTCTTTACTTCCCCACCGAGGATGAGTTGTCTGCCGGCGGCGTGAGCGCTACCTGGAACGAGCATCCGCCAATGGTCACCGGTGTGCTCGCGCGCGAACAGGGAGCGCTTGTGCCGAGCCGCCAGGTGTCATCAGCGAAGTCGTGGCTTTCCTATCCCGGCGTGCATCGTCGCGCCAAGATCCTGCCGGCGCAAGCGGAACCGCCGCAGCCGATGATCTCCCCTGTCGAAGCATCCGCGCGCTACCTCATGCATCTGCGCGACGCCTGGAACGAGGCAATTGGGAGTGATGGAGAAACGCGTTTTGAGCACCAGGAAATCGTCCTCACCGTGCCAGGTTCGTTCGATGAGGAAGCCCGTGAGCTGACGGTCGAAGCCGCCCACAGTGCCGGGCTCGAGAAGCTCACTCTGCTCGAAGAACCATTGGCCGCGTTTTATGCGTGGATCGCGGCAAATCGACATGCGCAGGGCGAGAATAAGGAACACCTCCGCGATGGCGCAATGATTTTGATCTGCGACATCGGCGGTGGCACGACTGATTTCAGCCTGATTCACGCTCGCCTCGTGGATGGCGAGTTGCAGTTTGAGCGAACAGCCATCGGCGATCACCTTTTACTGGGCGGCGACAATCTCGATTTTGCGCTCGCCCGCTACGTGGAGAAGAAGCTCAAAGACGTCAAACTCACGCTGCGACAGCGTTATGCATTACGCCGGACCTGCTGTGCGGCGAAAGAGCGGCTGCTGAATGACTCGGCCTTGGATCGCGTGCCAGTCACAGTCCTGGGTAGCGGCCGTGCTGTCATCGGAGACGCCCTTAGCACTGACCTGACCCGCGAGGAAGTCCTGCAGGTTCTGACGGATGGCTTCTTGCCAATCACGGCACCTCATGAGCTGCCGGCAAT
The DNA here is from genome assembly GCA_963709675.1 of Candidatus Acidiferrales bacterium. Lineage (GTDB taxonomy): Bacteria > Acidobacteriota > Terriglobia > Acidiferrales > UBA7541 > Acidiferrum. The sequence continues at coordinate 77,379 of CAVPWW010000003.1, read as the reverse complement.
TGGCACGCCAAAAGGACTGCGCGAACTCGGCCTACCCTACGCGAGCGATCCTGCCATCACCAAGCACCTTGCCGCATTTCTGACTCAAGCCGCTGACGCTATAGACGGTACGCCTCGAAACCAGCGAATGGCTCGACCCGATGCCGTGCTCTTTAATGGTGGCTTCTGTGCGCCAGCTGTGACTCGCGACAGGATTGTCGAGGCCATTTCCGCCTGGTTCGGAGGAAAGCAAAGTGGCTGGTCGCCCAAGCTCCTCAACAACGACGAGGTAAATAGTGCGGTTGCTCGTGGAGCTGCTTACTACGGCCGCGTCCGGCACGGCACCGGTTTGCGCATCAGAGCTGGCAACGCGCGCACCTACTACATCGGGTTGCCCTCGGTCCACGGTCTCCAGGGCATCTGTGTTTTGCCTGCCGGGGTGGAAGAGGGTACCTCACTTCCTCTGCTCGATCGCGAATTCTCTGTGCTGGCTAACCGCCCGGTGTCGTTCACGCTTTACAGTTCGCGTACACGGCACGATGCACACGGCGAAGTCGCTGCACTGGACGAAGCGAGCGTACATCGTCATCCTCCGCTAGTGACCTTGTTGCGGTACGGCAAAAGGCGCGAGGTGCACCTGACAATACGACTCAGAGCCAGTTTTACCGAGGTTGGTACGCTCGAACTCTGGTGTGAATCGCAGGAGACGCCGCATCGCTGGCGCTTGCAATTCGAACTGCGCGGCGAAGAGGCAGAAGCGCAGCAAGTCGATACGGTTAAACGGCGGCCCGTTCTGGCACGTTCTTCGGGTGTCACGACTTCCGATGCAAATGTCGAATCTGCTGTTCAACTGATCAAAAATGTTTTTGGCGGCCCGGCGCACGACGCTTCCCTGGCACCCGAGGCCCTTGTCGGTCAGATGGAAGCCGTGCTCTGCGCAAAAAGAGACTCGTGGCCTCTCTCGGCCATTCGCCGGTTCGCTGATGCGCTCATCGAGGTTGCCGCTGGTCGCAGAAAGTCCCCCGGCCATGAGATGCGTTGGCTTAATCTATCTGGCTTCTGTTTGCGTCCGGGCTTCGGCGCGCCAGGTGATGATGCACGCGTCAACCGCCTGCGAACCATCGCCTCGAATAGCCTTGCCTTTATAGACGATCTGCAATGTCAGGTCGGAGTGCTGGTGCTGTTGCGTCGGATCGCCGGCGGCATCAATGCCAGCGAGCAGCTTGCGCTGTATCGGAACCGTACTAGCGCCCCTGGGAGCAAGAAGAAGCGCATCAACCGCCAACTCGAGTACGAGAAGTGGAGACTTCTTGCGAACCTTGAGCACTTGCAAGCCAGCATCCGTACCTCCCTAGGCCGTGAGTTGATGGCGAAGATCAGAAAGGAACCTGGTGATGCGATTTGGCTATGGTCGCTCGGCCGGCTGGGTGCCCGCATTCCCCTGTATGGGCCACTGCACTCGGTGGTCGGACCTGAAATTGCCAGCGAGTGGCTGAAAGCTCTACTGGACTTATCCCCGCTCACGGCCGTGACTGAGTCCACTATCGTGCTGATCGCGCGGCGCACCGACGATGGCTCGCGGGACATCGATGAGGCAATTCGCGAACAGGCAATTTCCCGCCTAATGGCGCTTGGGATCGCCGAGGAACCCATCCGGCTTGTATCAAGGTACGTCCCGCCCGAACGGGCGGACGCCGTTCGCAGCTTTGGAGAATCGCTGCCGCCCGGCTTGCAAACTGTCAGCTCTTCCAACTGCTTTCTATCCGTACCTGCGTTGCACCTCTCCGGTCCGAATCTTTCGAAACCGGCGTGAACAACAGGTAACAATCGACACTGAAATCGGCCAGACGCGAAACTGCTGCCATTTTCGATTGTCCCATCGGGTTTCGACTCGAACGTCACGAACGCATAGGTCAGAACTGCTCGAATCGTCTTAACACTTTCGGAACAGGCAAGGTTGGGACACAATGGCTGCCGTTTTCGAGCCCCAAAAGAAAATCTCTGTTCACAAGTCATCGACGAATCGTGGGTCGCCCATGCAAATCGAAAGAATCCCCCTTAAGACTGGTTCCTCTACTCGTATTGCCGTGCAGCCTGGTCCTACTTGCTGCCTCCTCGCCAGCCAAAGATTTTGCTAGATTCCGAAATCCCGCAACGTGGTAAGCTCACGCCATGAACGAAGAGAAACCCAACCCGGATCAGCCGATCGAAGACAAGAGCTCAGAGAAGAAGCCCACTGTCGAAGCGAAGCCCGAGAGCAAGATCGAGATCATCGATCTCACGGACGAGCTTATGGAACAGCTCTCAGGCGAGGCGCAGAAATTCGCTACCAGTGCCTGATGCTCGCTTAATTCCCTGACTCCTGCCGGGAACTGGATATAGTCGCACGCACACCACTCTGGGTGGAGCTGGTTCCACTGGTACCAAAATCCACAAATCATCGCTCCTCCCCAATCTTGTAATTTCGGACGAAAGTACCGGCGGACCCCTGTCTAAGAATTGAGTGAAAAAGGAGAAATTCAACTGTGGCAAGAAAGTGGGTATTGGCCGCTATATGTCGAGTTAGCCAGCTGATCGGCAGGATGCTAGAGGTTCTCAAAAATGCGCCATGTCCACTTCTGAACACACTTGAGGAAGTTTTCTAGGTAAGCTTTTGTGTCCCCAGCACTCCGGGCTAGCCTGTTTAGAAGGTGCAGACTAGCCCCTACCCGATAGTCTGGTATCCCCGACTTGGGTCCCCTTGAATCAATAGTGGCACCTTCCTTATTGGGGCGACTCATGAAATGGTATAAGTCCAACGAGCCCAAAGAAGAGAAAGTCCTCGCAACGACCATTCGCCTACCGCGGTCGTTTTGGAACCAGGTGCGAATCCAGGCCATCAAGGAAGGCGTGGGAACCGGTGAGTTGATCGTCCGCGTTCTGAACGACTATTTGAAAACCAAAAGCCAAACAAATGGGTTGACACCATACTGGAAGGAAAGCACCCTTCCGGGGATGGGAAAATCCATCCTGTGCCCCAGACATTGCTTGGTTTCCTCCCACTTTTCAATGGCGGGGTCTTATGAACAGAAAGATAATCCAAGCTATTTCTGCCTTGTTCTTCGGTCTGCTCCCGATTCCTGCACTTGCGCAGTGCAACGATCAACTTTGTAACAATCTGCAGAACATTCTGGATGCAGCTGTAACTGACTTTAGAGAATATCGGACGAACAAAACAGCGGGTCCTGACGTCTCGATTGACGGAACCAAGGTCCCATGTCAGACGTCGACTTGGGTAAACAATGTGTCGATGTACATCTGCTACGCGCAAGTTCCATTTGCAGACTCTCCAAAATGGTATGCCAGAACGCTCCAGGCGCTACAGAGTCTCAATCCAACGTGGCACTTCCAGATCACGTCGCCGGGTGAAGACCACTATGTGAACGCTGGCCCGCCAGATTGCGAGGTTCCGCCCCATGATGGGCCATACCTCGGCCAATGCCCGTTCCATTTGGAATCGGCGAAACAAAGCGATGGAACTGCGAAGTTATATCTTTGGATGAACTCTCTCTCGTCGCCTTATCTGTTGAACCGTCCTCCTCGCGCTCTTTCAAAGACTGTTCCACTCATCGTTGGCGGCGGTTGCGACGATTTCTGCCAGAGCCTAAAGAAGGCATTTGAAGCCAGGGCGAATGCTTTTGAAGACATTCGTAAATCGGATGAGACGGCAGCGGCTACCCTAAAGCTCGAAGGGGCGAAAGAGTGCAATGTTAACGGAATTCCGGGGTCTCCTTCCGTCCACACTGGAACCCAGTTCGTGTGCTTTTGGCGAGAAGCTTCTAACACTGCGGCGGAGACAAGATTTCGCGATCTGGTCTCGCGCCTACAGGTCTTGATCCCGTCGAATTGGTCAACCCGCCAGGGAAACGAATTGGATGATCTCACTGGCGCGGATACCACGGTCTGGTATGGTGTTGAGCCAGGCGGTAAACATGACGTTCGAGTGTATATGTCGGGTGAATCCGTCGGCCTCCATATCACGGCGTCGAATTAGTGGTGTCCCCGCAAATGCGCCGGTGACCGTTGCCGGACGGTTTCAGTTCTGTTGGTTGGTGGTAAATGACTCCCGGCACAGTGGAAGTGCGCAACTGGCTGTCAGCGTTTGTTCCTCGTTGAAAATTCTGTATGCCTCGACTAGCTCTTCCCGTGTGCTCTTCCCTTCGGCTTCCTCTTGTGGCTCTAGCACATTACGCTTGCGGCGCTTATTGGCCGAACGTTTGGCGTCTCGGTAACGGCGGCTGTTTACAAGCCATAAGCTGAGGGGCCAAAAGATTACATTGCCCGCTTTGACGTTCACCCCCCCCAAGCATTCACGACTTCCTGCGCCAGTCTGAACGCAGCTCTCAAGTATTCTTCGAGCGAGTACATTCTGGCCTCGTAACGGGGATAATCCCGGATTTCACTCAATCACCGCCGCTACGCCGAAAGTGTCGAATGGTTCGGCTATCATCGATACTAGCGGCGCGTGGGTCCGCATCGCGTTTTCGGCCAACTCTTGAGTATAAGGTTCGGGTGCCAGGAAAGAAATTTAGGGACGCAGTACGTGCCCAACATGACCTATGATCGCAGTATGGTACAGTTCTGCGATCGACAGTTTGAAGATCGTCTGTCCATCTGGACGGAGCAAGGCTGATGAGTAAAGAGCCTGAGATTCGCTGCTACGATTACGTGAACCATCCTTACGAACGCGTCCGCGATGTATTGAAGCAGGATGCACTCACCGTGTTCCAGTCGGCTACGAAGGCTGCCGCTTCCCGAGCGCAATCGATCGCCGCTGAACTACATGTCGACATCGGCGGTGTTGGGGTCAAGGCTGACATCAGGATTTCCATCAAAAACGTCGAAGAGAAGGTCCTTGATGCCATGTCGACTCCGGTCACCCGGTTGCTGCTCGAATGGGAGGCCGCGACCAAGCCCGGCTTGTTCCCACTCATGAAGGCCGAGCTTTCCATCTACCCACTGACTGCTACCGAAACGCAGTTGGATTTCTGGGGCCTCTACGAACCGCCATTCGGCACTGTCGGAAAGGCCATGAATGCGATCGTCGGCCATCGCATTGCGGAGGTGTCCGTTCATCGCTTCATTACCGACGTGGCAGGATACCTGCGACAGGCCCTTGCCTAGTTAGGCGCATCGGTCAGCTCGCTGACCCCGGCCTCGCACACGCCCAACGCGTGAACGTTTGGAAATACTCTACTACTCGCTAGTGATAGGTTCTGCTTCGGAGTCGGCTATCGGGCGGATCTCCGGGTTCCGCATAATGATTCGCGCACAGGCGTTCCATCGCAGAATGGAGTTGTCATTTGCAGGCGGGCGCAGAGCTTCGGCTCTCTCGTAGTGTTCCATCGCCTCGCGCAGTGCGTGATAGGCGTTTGCGCTGCTGCCAAGTCCGCCTTGGCGGAGGTGAGCGTGTCCCATGCGTTCGCAGATAATACCGGCGTAATAGGCACGCTCGTATTCACCCTCGATTCGAGGCAGCACCTCTTGAGCCGATTTCAAAGGAACGCCGCGGTCAAACTGATCGGTTCGCGCAAGTAGGAGCGAAACGAGCGCCTGTTGATGGGAAGGCAAAATCGTCAAAATATCCATATAAATGCTTTCGGCGAGGCTTGGTTCATTCAGAAGCCGGTAACGCTCGGCTTTCTCTAGCGCTTTGGGAACGCCGTCGGTGGATATGGACTTCAGATCAAAATGCATGAACGCCTCCTAGCCGGTACCAGCACGGAACACGCGGAACAGCTTCGTGAACGGGTCGAAAAAGCGATCCACAACGCGCTCCTTCAAAGGAATGATGGCGTTGTCGGTGATGACGATGTTTTCCGGGCACACCTTGGTGCAGCATTTCGTAATGTTGCACAACCCGATGCCGTCCTGTGTTCTCAGCTCGGGGATGCGATCTGCCTCGTCCAGAGGATGCATTTCCAACGCGGCCGCATAAACCAAAAAACGTGGCCCGATGAATTGGTCGTGCAGGTGATGCTCGCGAAGCACGTGGCACACGTCCTGGCAAAGGTAACATTCAATGCATTTGCGAAACTCTTGGACACGATCGGCATCTGCTTGTGCCATGCGCCAGGTCCCATCCGGAGCGTCCGGACGGCGCGGCTTAAATTTCGCAATGCTCTTTTTCACACGATAGTTCCACGACAGATCGGTAACCAGATCTTTAACATGCGGAAAGGCTTTCATCGGCTCGATGGTCACAGGCTGTTCAAGAGGAAGCGAGTTCAGACGGGTCATGCACATGAGCTTCGGCATTCCGTTAATTTCAGCGGAGCACGAGCCGCACTTACCGGCCTTACAATTCCATCGTACGGCGAGGTCGTTGGCCTGCTCCGCCTGGATATGATGAACGCTATCCAGCACCACCATTCCGGGAGCGACTTCGGCGGTATAGTCCTGAAACTTTCCGGCCCCGTTTTCCCCGCGCCAGATTCGGAACGTTGCCATGGCCATTACTTCATCTCCTCGATGATTTGTTTCAACTCCAGAGGCATCTCCGGAATGGGCTCGCGCAGGATCTGCATCGCGCCGTCAGGGCCCTTGCGGATCACAATGTTGAATGAACCGAACTTTTCGTCCTTGGCGGGATAGTCGTCCCGGAAATGCGCGCCACGGCTTTCTTTTCGCTCCAGGGCGGCTTTGGTCACCATTTCGGAAACACTCAGCAAGTTGTTCAGGTCGATAGCGGTGTGCCAACCGGGGTTGTATTCGCGATTCCCACTGACGCCGACACGCTCGGCACGCGCCTTCAACTGTTGGATGCGCTCGAGCGCCTGCAACATTTCTCTTTCCTGGCGCACGATACCGACCAGGTCCTGCATCATCTCTTGCAAGGCGTATTGAACCGCATAAGGTCCTTCTGCGCTATCGCGTTCGAATGGGGCCAGCGCATGTTTTTCCGCTAATGCAACCTCATCGGGATGGATCGCGCCTAGCGAATTTTCTTTTGCATAGCACGCGGCGTATTGACCCGCCCGTCTGCCAAAGACCAGCAGATCAGAGAGGGAATTGCCCCCAAGCCGGTTCGCGCCATGCAGCCCCGCGCCGCACTCCCCAGCGGCAAACAGGCCTGGGACGTCGGACATCTGCGAGTCAGGATCGACGCGGACGCCGCCCATCATGTAATGCGTCGTCGGCCCGACTTCCATCGCTTCCTGCGTGATGTCAATGTCCGCCAGTTGCTTGAATTGGTGATACATGCTGGGAAGTTTCTTTCTGATGTGTTCGGCGGAATTCGGAATTCGTTCCTTAATCCACGCGATGTCCAGGAACACGCCCCCATGGGGGCTGCCGCGCCCCTCTTTCACTTCTCGCCGGATGCAGCGCGCCACGTGATCGCGCGTAAGCAATTCCGGCGGGCGGCGCGCGTTCTTGTCTCCCTGCGTGTAGCGCCAGCCTTCCTCTTCCGTGTCAGCCGTCTGATTTGCGTATGCCGCCGGAATGTCGTCAAACATAAAGCGGCGGCCGTCCCTATTGCGCAGCACGCCTCCTTCGCCTCGCACACCTTCGGTGACCAAAATTCCCCGGACGCTTGGGGGCCAAATCATTCCCGTCGGATGAAATTGCACGAACTCCATGTCCATCAGAGCCGCTCCCGCGTCGTACGCGAGAGCGTGCCCGTCACCCGTGTATTCCCAACTGTTGCTGGTGATTTTGTAGGCCCGGCCAATGCCGCCTGTCGCCAGCACAACGGCTTTGGCGCGGAACAAGTGGAATCTTCCGCGTTCTCGGTCATACCCAAATGCACCTGCTACGCGGTCGCCCTCCTTCAACAGCGTAACGATCGTATATTCCATAAAGATGTCCAGGCCCAGATGAATATCGTGATCCTGCAAGGTGCGGATCATCTCGAGACCGGTCCGGTCACCGACGTGCGCCAGCCGCGGGTAGCGATGGCCACCGAAATTCCGCTGCAGGATGCGGCCGTCCGCTGTCCGGTCGAAAACAGCGCCCCACGCTTCCAACTCTCGAACGCAGGCCGGCGCCTCTTTGGCGTGCAATTCGGCCATCCTCCAGCTGTTCAGGTATTGGCCGCCACGCATGGTGTCTGCAAAATGAACGCGCCAAGTGTCGCGTTCGTCGACATTCGCCAGGGCGGCCGCGATACCGCCCTCCGCCATTACGGTATGGGCCTTGCCAAGCAGAGACTTAGAAATCACTGCGACTTTGGCGCCGCCTGCCGCGGCTTCCGCAGCAGCTCGCAGGCCGGCACCACCCGCTCCAATCACCAGTACGTCGTACTCATGCGTGAGATATTCGGTCACTAGAGAATTCTCCAATCTCTCCAGATGCCCATTGAGCACATGCGGACGTACAGATCCGCAAATCCTACAGAAAACAGGCTGAACCAAGCGAAGGTCATATGGCGGAGGTTGAGGCAACTGACGCAATCGAACGCGCGCTTTTGGACCGGGGCGCCCGAGAGCCGATCTCGAACTCCGCCAACAATGTGGCGCAACGAGTGGCATCCAAAAGCGTAGCAGCTCAACAAAACCACGTTGGCAAGTAGGACCAACGTACCAACGCCGATGCCGAAGCGGCCGTCAAACCAAAACGCATTCCACACGTCGTGGGCCAGCAGAACCAAAAAAAACAGTGCAAGATAGAGGAAATACCGATGAACATTTTGCAGGATCAACGGAAAAGAGCGTTCGCCGAGATATTTCTTGCGGGGTTCACCCACCGCGCAGGACGGAGGGTCTGCCCAAAAAGCCTTGTAGTATGCGCCGCGATAGTAGTAGCACGTCAGGCGGAACCCGCCAGGCGCCCAGAGGATAAGCATCGCGGCAGTGACCCACGCCGGGATCCACACCGGTCTGATGCCAAACCAAGATCGAAGTGGATCGCCAAACAGTTCCGGAGAATAAAAAGGAGAAAGGTAGGGGCCCCACCGGTAATGCTGGCCTTGCATGGCTGCCCAAGTCGAGTAGACGATAAACGTGGAGAGCCCGAGGAAAACTGCGAGGGGTTGAATCCACCAATTATCGCGTCGCGACGTTTGAGCGAACTGCGCACGCACCAACGGAACATCAACCTGAGCCATCTAGTTCTCCTTACTGTTCGGGCTGTGCTCGGAGGCGATAAAAATTGCGCGGCTGGTGAGATGAAAAGCTTTGCTTAACCCCGCGAAGCGGTTCTGGCAGCGCCAGGGACCCGATATTATCGTTTGCGGCTGCCTAGGTCACCCCCCAAGAGTTCGTTGACGGGAACCGTAATCAATTGCGGTAAGTATCACGACGGAATTTCCCTGTCAATTAGGCAGTTGGAGCCCAGTTGGAGAGTGGACCAACCCTGCAGTTTCAAGCCCACACCGTGCGTGTCGGTCACATCTATGACGCCAGTTGAATCGTTCGACGCCTAAACTGCGCTGACACGCGTATCTGACAGAGAGGAGTTCATCCTCCATACCCTCGACCATGCATATAAAGGTCACGACATGATTTGCGTTCCGGAAATGTCGCCACGTTGTTCCCTAGGAAGACGGGGAGGCGGGACCTTATTATTATTAATGTCGCGATAGTGGATGTGGTTGCTGAAGCCTCACCCAATCGAAAAGGACTCACGTTTATCGGTGGAATGGTTACTCACGAGGATGGAATGGGCGCATTGGAGATCTATCCTGAATCCTGCAGGGGAAAGTCAAAGCGCGCATCGGGCAGACGCTTTTGCGAGGCCATCTATCCTCGCGCCAGCCGCGCCAACGGTGGCATCTCAATTCGAAACTTTTATTTCGATGGCACCCAGTCGGACTTTGAACGCGACCTCGGGATCTACTTGGAACTCGCGCACAAGGATCACAAGCACAAACTTTGGCCCATTCCCCCGAGCGCGCCCACTGCGCTGGAGGCGGCTACTTAGATTGAGGTCCCGAGGCCAATCTTTTTTTTGCCTAATCCCTTGGCGAGGGCCGTCAGTACGTGACGACGATCGCCTCGTAGTCAATGTCCGCACTGTCAGCAGAGTTGTTCGAGACCAGTTGAACTCGCATCTGACCATCAGTACTCCGGACATAGTTGGATAAAGTTCCCGGGACATTGAATGTCAATATCTTCCAGGCTCCCCAATCGGACGCACCAGCATTAGTTCCGACGGTCACGTACGTCGCATGGATCCAGTCGTAGATCTCCCAAGTCCAGGTTTGAGTGCTAGTAGCCGGTCCTTGGTAGTTCACCTCAATTTGGATGTTGGTCACAGAACTAGGAGCTATGCTTGTTGGCAGAGTGAGAACTTGGTAACCCGCGTACAGGCCATCGAACTCGACATACTTGCTCCAATCGCTTTGTGTGCCCGATTCATCTAGCAAATCAATCGAGGTTGCCACCGCCTGACCTCCAGTTGATCCTACAGTTGTGACATAGGACGAGGGCACCAGGGTAATTGTGGCACTCTGGCTGCCTATGGCGGTGTTGGTGAGCGCGAAGCTGGCTGGCGTAGATACTCCTGCCACACTCGCGGTGACTATGTAACTTCCCGCTGTGGCATTCGCCGTGAACACTGCCGATGACGCCACTCCCGAGGCGTTCGTCGCCGCCGTGTTCACCCCGCCCGCAAAAGTGCCGGACGCGCCGCTGCCCGGAGGCGCAAACGACACCATTGCTCCACTCACAGCGTTGCCTCCACCGTCCTTCACAGTAACCGTCAGAAGACCCCCGAACGCGGTGCTGACCGTCGCGCTCTGCGGCGTTCCGCTTGTGGCGGTAATCGACGCTGCGGCACCTGCCGTGTTGGTCAGCGCAAAGGTAGCCGGCGTAGAGACGCCCGCAACGCTCGCGGTCACCGTAAAGCTGCCTGCCTGGTTATTGGCGGTGAACGCCGTCGACGTAGCCACACCTGACGAGTTTGTGGTGGCCGTGTTCGCTCCGCCAGCAAACTTGCCGGAGGCTCCACTGCTCGGCGCCGTGAATGTGACCGTCACTCCGCTGACGCCGCTTCCGCCTGAATTCTTCACGGTGACTACGAGCGGACTGGCAAACGTGGTGCTGATGGTCGCGCTCTGCGGCGTTCCGCTTGTGGCGGTAATTGACGCTGCAGCACCTGCCGTGTTGGTCAGCGCAAAGGTAGCCGGCGTAGAGACGCCCGCAACGCTCGCGGTGACCGTATAGCTGCCCGTTGTGGCATTGGCGGTGAACACCGTCGACGTAGCCACGCCTGACGAGTTTGTGGTGGCCGTGTCCGCGCCGCCAGCAAACGTGCCGGAGGCTCCGCTGCTCGGTGCCGTGAATGTGACCGTCACCCCGCTCACGCCGCTTCCGCCTGAATTCTTCACTGTGACTACGAGCGGACTGACAAACGCAGTGCTGATGGTCGCGCTTTGCGGCGTTCCGCTCGTTACCGCGATGGAAGCTGGACCGCTGCTGGCTTGATTGGTGAGTCTGAAGCGAGCCGTTCGCGACACTCCCGCCACGCTTGCGGTGACCGTATAACTTCCAGCGGTGGCATTGGCAGTAAACACTGCCGAGGTAGCCACACCCGACGAATTCGTCATGGCCGTGTTCGTGCCGCCCGTAAATGTGCCCGAGGCGCCGCTGTTCGGCGCCGTGAATGTGACCGTCACTCCATTCACCGCGTTTCCGTTTGAGTCTTCCACGGTCGCCACCAGGGGACTGGCGAACGCGAGACCCACGGTTGCGGTCTGCGGCGTTCCACCCGTGGCTGCGATCGAGGCTGGGTTGCCCGTGGTTTGTGTCACTGTGAAGCTGTACGTAGTAGAGGCGGAGGGAGCCACAAAGGTTCGCGGATTCGCCGTTGATCCGTCGCTCCAGCTCTCGAAAACGTACGGGCTCGACGGCGACACCTGCACCACGCAGCTCGCACCAGCCGTCCAAGGAAGTGTGGTCGGGGTAATGTAAGCGCCGTCGCTGCAGCCGATGCCCGTCACGGAAAAAACTATGGTTGCGACATTGGAAGTGAACGTAACCAGGGGTGGCGCCGGTCCGTTGTAGAAACGCTCCGCCGAAGCGATCCCCGCCCCATTGTTGCTAGTAGATGTTCCGCCGGTCGCCAGCACCGTGCCGTCGCTGAGCGTTGTCATCGTATGCCCATACCGCGCCTGCGTCATGCTCGCTGTGAGCGACCATGATTGTGTTGCGGCACCGAAAATTTCCGCATTGTTCATGGTGCTGTTCGGTGTAGAGCAACAGGAATAGCCTCCGGACACCAACGCCTGAGTGCCACCGGAAAGGACTGCGGCAGCCTGAGAATAGGCCCCTACACTCATTGCTGGCATTGCCTGCCATGCCTGGGAGGCTGGATTGTAGAGTTCCGCGGATGAGAGCCCACTGCAGCAGCCTCCACCATTGCCCCCGGTCACCAATACCTGATCACCTGTCAATCGGCTTGCAGTCGCGAAATATCTGGCCGTGATCAGATTACCGACCGCCGTCCAAATCCCACTCGCGGGATTGTAAACCTCAGATGCATTGATGGTCTCGGGCCCCGGCGGGAGCTGCAGGGACGTACCGCCCTCGACGAGCACGGTCCCACTGCTGAGCACGTTGGCTGTGTGAAAGGCATGCATATTGACCATATTGCCCGTCAGTGTCCATTGCCCCGTTGTGGGATTCCACAACTCACTGGAGGTAAGGGCTTCGGAGACCGGCTCGCTATACCCAGGAACATCGCCCACAGTACAGCAGCCTCCAGCCACCAGCACCATCCCATTCTCGAGCAGCGACGCGGTGTGGCCATAGCGGGAAGCGTTCATGCTGCCAGTTACTGTCCACGTTTGGGTGCCGGGATCATAAATCTCAGCAGTCGTCCCAAGAGCATCACCTCCCGCCACCAGAACCCGGCCATCACTGAGAAGCGTTGCCGTGTGCCTGTAGCGCGCGTTCGCCATGCCGCCGACCACCGTCCAGCTATTCGTATTCGGGTTATAGATCTCGGCAGTTGCCGTACTGCCGGTCGTCGAATTAATCCAGCCACCCGCTACCAGCACGGTTCCATCTGAGAGCAGTGAGGCAGTGTGATACACGCGAGCGGTGGTCATGTTTCCAGCGGAAGTCCACTCAGCCGTCTGAGCCTTGCCCGTTGGTGGATCGAATAGCAACAGGCTTAGCGTGACAATCAACACCAGGTTTGAAATGTGGCTAGAGGTTTCAATCGTGGATTTGCGCATGGTCGATCACCTCGGAGAGAAATACTTAAGGGTCTACTAGGTCACTTCGCCAACGTTCCACCAAGACGCAGCGTTGCCGTGCGTCACCACGAAAACACGACCATTGTCAGCTCAAGATCTGAGCAGCACCCGGCGCATGCGGATTTTCACTGGGACTTGGGAACCATACGACTGTCTTCACTTGGTTGCAATGAGTGGATGTTCCTCTCTGCTACGGGACTTTGTGCCCTAGGAAAAAAGCTGGGAATGATTACTCACGGGCGAGGCAAAGGCCCGTTCGAGATCTGTACCGAATCCAAGGTGTGGGCAGGGAAGCGCTGCCTCGGGTGAACCGAGTTAAAGGCAGCGTCGGGCAATAAAAATGGCATTTTTTTTCGGCTCCTGCCGGACTCATTCATTTAGATCAGGAGTGATCATCTCGGAATTCGCAAACTTTTTCTGCAGACTGTGGAAAGTTACGGTACTCCTAATGCTCCGAAGCTACGCAAAATGTAACCCGCTTCGCGCCTCAATTTGCCGTTTTCTTTGGATCTTCTCTTGACAGGCATTGCGGGACCGTGCAGAATGTCCGCTGCTTTTAACGTCTATTGAAGCTAGGCGTCTGTCCCCTAATTCCACGTAAGTTAAGCTACTAGAAATTTTGATGTCAAACCTGGAATGTTGATTCGACTTTAGGAGTGCACGATGAATTCACTTGGAACTAGCTCGCGCCTGCTAATCGCTTTCGCTCTTGTTCTCTTGATGCTCGGACTTACGCCTCAAAACTCGTTGGCACAGACTGTCATCCAGCTATCCGGCGAAACATCGGTCGCGCCCTCTGTGTCGGGAGCCAGCTTCACCGGCCTATACAGTATTGCAAACTCGAACCTAAATTTGAGCTGTCCGGCGGGCATCCCCATCGTGGCCACACTTGCGGGTCCTCCCAACGGTACGGGTTACCTTCTCGTGGACAATTATCTCGTGATGAAAGTTAACGGAAATGCCGTGAGCGTTGGCTCGCCCAACACGGGCTCGCCTGCAGGAAATGTCTGCACCGGCGGCGTGACAGACGGCTTTTCAGATCCGATTACTGGCCTCTCTCTACAGCAAGACTGCTTTTCGCAGGCTTACCGAACTGCCGCGAGTGCCAACAGCATTCTGGGCGACAATACAGATACTCTGACAAATCCTGGCAACAACGTTCTGCCCCCAGGCGACGGTAATGGTCCGGCAGGCGGCGTTCCGCCAATTGATGTCAGCTCCTACCTCTCGGGTTTAGCTAACCCCATATCGGTTTCGTTCACAGCTTCAGATGCGGGCGGCTACGTTGCTAGCTCCTCGCTTTTCCTGGTGACGAACTGCACCGCATCGGTCGCTTCGACGCAGGTCACCGCATTCATTCCCCCTACGGGCAGCACGGGCAGCAACACCGACTTGCCCGCGGTTTTGGGGACCATCTCCGGCCATACTCTTATTTCGGACGAGGATTTCTCTGCCTCGACTGGGCTCACCAACAACGTGCCCGGCGGGTCCGGTACCCCTATAATCCTCGCCACCGAAACGCCCGTTACGCAGACAGAGTGGCAAGGATACACTGGGGGCCTCCCTATAGCGCCGTCCAACATCATCATCGATGCTTACAATCTCACGGCCGTTGCAGGCAGTTTGGTCAGCCGTACCTGCTACGGTAGCTTGGCAGGACCATCAACTGCGACGGACGCGCAATGCCCGACCGTCACTTCTCCCAATCTCACCGGCAACGGCAATCAGAGTTACCTCTTCCTTCGGCATACCGCTGACTGGGGGGGGACGGGCGGTATGGTCTCGCCCGCGCCCGGGACAACCTTTTCCTTGCTTGACTTTGACAACTCCGCTGACTCTAGTGTGAGTTGGAACTCATCTCCTGGTACGGTACCTAACCTGGCGTGTGTCGATCCTGAAGGTAATAGAAACTTTGATAATACGACCGTGCCACCAACGCCTATACTGGTCAACTGCTATATCAAGGATACGTTGGTTGACGTCTATGGAGACCAGACCACGCAGCGTGGCACGAAGCCGAAAACCGGGACCACCACCGTCGCCGCGACCAACGTGCCGATGATAACGTCGTCCCCTGAAGCTATTCCAAACCCGAATACGCCTAACACGTGTCCCCTGATGGGTCCTGTTCCTCTAGGCCCGAATGTGTGGGTCAACGCGGCGTGCTTTTTCGATATCGTCGTCAATCCAGCGACCGGGGCGACTAATGGTTTCCAGGCGGCGCCCCCGGCAAGCGTGATCTGGGGATGGCAAAATCAGGCACCGGCGCTGGTCCCCGGCCCCATCCCGACTGGGGAGTTCTGGGCCTCCAATCCAAATCCGGTGTACACCAATAACAACAGCGGCAGTTGCGCCCCCCAGGCGACCCCCTGTGCTGGTGCATGGGACGTCGGGTCGGGGAACAGTAACAGTAAGTGTCCCCCCCCTGCGGCCGCCTGCGCCAATCCGGGGATTTACACCACATTTTCGGCGGCCATCCCCGGCTTCACTTTTCCTGGCGATGGCAGATACCTACTGAACCGCTCCGCGACGGACACCTTCGGGATCAGGGAGAAGGTCATCAGTCTGATTACCACCGGCACTTGCCTCAATCCAGAGACGGAGCCTCCCTACAATGTTCCGCCCTCTTTTAATGCGCCTTGCTACACCACCAGCTACCCCACTACGCAGGTGAACCTCGACTCCACGAACCCAACCATCACCACAAACGGTGTGGCAGGGCTGACCTTTCCGGCTTACAGTTCGCAAACCTACACGGTTACTTGCACGGATAACCTCTCAGGAGTCGCCAGTTGCAATGGCACAAGCGAAACGGGCTCCCCCCTGACCGTCACCCTCCCCAGTGCTCCCCTGAATACCGTACCGAGTGGGGCCCCGACCAGTATGAAGACCCTAACCGTTGGTGCTGGTAACAACACCTTCGACGAAGCGGGTAATCCCGCCACTCCACAGAGCGTCAACTACTACATTTCGTGCGAGTACGCTTCGGTCCAGCTCACTAAGACCATTTTGCCTAAGGGCATTTCGTTCGATCCCGCGGCGACGATGCTCACGAACTGCAATGGCAACACGGCACAGAAGGTGTGGATCACGATTACTCTGACTGGCCCGTTCGGGAAGACTTGCAACGCGAGCACGCCGGTGAGCACCCAACTCCTGTTCCTGCCGCTTCCTGTGACGATTCCAGCCAACACGAATAAGAGCCCGTTGAATGGCGTAGTTCTCTTCGTTCCGTCGACCGCTTGCAGCGGTGACGCTTACACCCTCAGCACAAACACCTACAATTCGACTGGCACCACCTTGCTCGGCAGTGTTACCCAGGGTGTCACCGTAAAGTAGGTTCGTTACCGAATCGACGGATTAGGCCCTCTTCTCCTTTGACCAAGAGAAGTGGGCCTTTTCGTCTGCTAGATGATCGGAGATGAGCTTCCTAACTCTTGGCCTGCCCGGCACCTTGTGTCGATTCGTTGTAGATTGCCTGCAGATCAGTGCGCCCCAGGGTCTTCTCCGCCCCTGGCTCTTTCTTGATTTCATCCATTAGGGACACTGTCTGGCGATACTGCGCGGTGGCGCCGGAGGCATCGCCGGTCTGCTTGAGCAGCTTGGCCATCAGGTAGTGAATGGTCGCGGTCTGCAGGCGGGTGCCGAGCTTTTCGCTGGCATTCAGCGCGCTGTCCAATTCCTGCCGGGCTTGCGAGTAGTCCTTGTTATTGATCAGGGCGGAAGCTAGATCCACGGAGCTCACCAATGCCCAATACTTCATGCCCTCACGATCGGCATCTTGAGAAAGGTTACGCAGATCGCCAATGGCCGCCTGCGAGTGGCCTTCGGCAATCCCAACGCGTGCGAGTCCGAGTTTGGACACCAGGGTGGTTTCCGGGGCTCTTGCGCGTGAGGCGCCCTGCATGCCCAGCTGGTACTGCTCACGCGCAGCCTTATAGTCGCCGCGGTAGAAAGCCAGATCGCCCTGCGTGTTATGGACGTCGGCGACCAGTTTGTCGTTCTTTAGTTCCGCCGCAAGAGTTTGTGCTTCTTCGAGGACCTTGCCTATTTCCGCTGGACGACCCGCTTTGGCCAAAGCTTCGGCGTAATCGATCAGCACCTGTGCCATCAGGCGGCTGCGATCCTTAGTGTCGCGGAAACCCTGAAGCGATTCTTTGAGCGCATCCACGGCCGCGCCAAAGCGGCCCTGATAGAGGAACACCATGCCAATGCTATGGGACTCCAGCGCAGCCCCATGGACGTCATTGGCGGACCGGCGCAATTTGAGAGCGCTTATGTAAGAGGTCATGGACTGATCGTATTGGGCGATTTTCGTGTACGCCTCACCGAGGTTGTGCAATGTTTCGGCAGTATCCACCGGATCGCTCAGTTTTTCGCGAATCTCGAGGGCCTGCTGGTAGTAGGTAATGGCGTCTTCGTTCTGTCCCTTTGCAAGATAGATGCCGCCGATATCGTTCAGGCAAACGGCCTGCATGACCACGTCGCCCGCATCGCGCTGCGTTTGCAAAGACTCCTTGTACAATTGCAGGGCCTTGTCGTATTGCCCGCTATCTTCCAGGAGGCCGCCGATACTCAGAAGTGTGCTGGCGGCATCTCTCTTGGCGCCGATCTCTCGACGCAGGTTAAGCGCCTGATTGTAATCGGCCAGGGCCTGATCCGGCTTCCCGGTAGAGGCCATGACATTGCCTAACTCCACCAGGTTGTTGGCAACGCCCACCTTCTTGTCGAGGCGTTTATTGATCTCCATGGACTGCTGGAAGCTGCGAATGGCATCGTCGAATTTGTTCAGCGACTCGTAGGCAAGGCCGAGACCGTGGAGAATGACAGCTTTTTGTTCCTGATTGTCAACATCAATGGCGAGACTGAGCGCGAGGTTTAGAGGGTCCAGACCGGCCTGAGGATTGCCACTGTCCACTTCAAGCCACCCTACTTGATAGAGAGCCACGAGGTTCTTGGGCTCATTCTTGAGGACTTTCGCAAATTGCGCGCGGGCTTTCTCGTAATCGTCGCTTTCCAGGTAAAGTCTGCCGAGAGTGAATTGGACCTCGCTGTCGCCCGGAAGGATGGCGGCAAGCTTTTCATAGGTTTCGACAGCCTTGTGGTTGTCCTTCATAACGCGGGCGTGAATCGCTTCGATCAGGTATTTCTCCGACAAGGGGAGCTGCGAATCCAGCTCCAGTGCCTTGCGGGAAACCTGCTCTGCCTGCGAGTCATACCCGAGCGCGGAATTCGTTTCCGCCAGGCGTGCGTATGCCAGCGCGAACTCTGGGTCTTCCTGCACGGCCGTCTGGAACAATTTGACGGCATCGAGATTCCTGCCTTGGCGGTGCAGCCGCACTCCCTGGATGTAAGCGCTCAATGCGGTGGCGGACTTCGAGGTGGGTTGGAAGGCACTGGCCTTTAATTCCTTCTGCACGTCCGAGGAGATCGCCAGATTCTGTCGAATCAGCTCCGCCAATTGATTCACCGGCGCGGTGATATCGTTCTGGCTGCCCGCATCCAGATTAATGGGCACGTCCCGGCCTTGCTTCATGTCCCGTACTGTGGCTTGGATGTGGATCTTGTCACCGTTCTTAAAGTACTTTCCCCACACCAACGTGTCCGCATTGCTGAACTTAGCGATGTTCGAAATAATCGTCGGATCGAACGGGGTTCCCGGCGTAACCCGCAAGTCCGTCAGCACTTGGTGCAGCCGGTCTGGTGAAACAATCCGCAGGTGCGCCGATTGCCCAACGGCTGTTGTCAGCATATCCGCCAAATTCGATCCCCACTGATCAAGCGACGTATCTCCCGAGCTGTTCTGAAACGGCAGAATGGCAAGCGACAGCTCTGGTCCTTTAGCCTCGGCGGTGACGCCAGAGGAGCTGGAATGAAATACTCCGGATTTAAAAGCCCAGCCTCCACCCATCACGGCAATAACCAGCGCGCCAATGGCAATCCACTTCCACGGCATCGCCGGCTTGGCAGGCGCAATCGGAACCGGAAGCGAAATCGACGCCAGGGTCGGCCGGGCGCCCTGAAATGCATCCAGGTCATGCAGAATCTCCTGCATATTCTGGTAACGGTGCTCCAAATCGCGTTCCAAGCATTTCGAAACAATGTCGCTCAGCGCCTTTGGAACAGAGGAGTCTAGTTCAGCCGCGGGCACCGCGCGTTCCTGATTGCGTCGCAACAGGCTGGCCATCGCCGTGTCGGCCTTGTACGGCGTCTTGCCTATCAGCAGTTCGTAGAAAATCAATCCGACCGCAAAAATATCGGAGCGCTGGTCCAGAGTTTTCCCCATGGATTGCTCGGGAGACATGTATTCGATTGTTCCAAGCAACGCACCTGTCTGCGTCATGCCATCGCCGCCGATGGTGCGCGCCAGACCGAAATCCATCACCAGGATTCGGCCTGTCTTCGCTTCCTCCATAATGTTTTGCGGCTTCAGGTCGCGGTGGATAATGCCCGCGCTATGCGCCGCATCCAGCGCAAGACAGACCTGCCGAATGATCTCCACGGCTCTTTCGGTGGGAAGCTTTCCGTTATCAGTGAGGATGCGCCGAAGGTCGTGGCCCTCCACGAACTCCATGGTGATGAACTTCACGCCATCCGCTTCCGAAATATCGTAAATGCGGATCACGTTCTTGTGCGTAACCTGGTGCGCCGTGAGCAGCTCTTGCTTGAATCGCGCCAGGATTGCCGGATTCGACGCCAGTTCCGGCCGGATCAACTTGAGCGCCACCGTACGATCCACTTCCCGGTCCAGGGCCTTGTACACCGCCCCCATCCCACCTTCGCCCAGAAGGGACAATATCTCGTAGCGCGCCCCAATCAGGTCGCCCGGCTGCAAGATCGCTTCCTTCATGTAAATGCCGGAAAGTGGACGTCCACCAGTCGAAGCCGGCGTGGCGGGAAGGCTGTCGGAAATCGTCGCGTCTGGATTCACTACCTTGGAAGGTGGCTTGGCTGGTGGAGCGGGGGTTACTGGCACGTCGGAAATTGTCGCACCGTCGTCAAAGGGTGAATTGCCCGCTGAACTGTCGCCCTTTGTAGGCACACCTACACGCTGTGAGTCCCCAGCACCCAGGCTACCTCGGCCACCCTTCTTGGACTTAGGGTCTTCCATGACGCGTCATTTACCCCAGGTGGTAATGCGCAGACATAAATTCATTAAGTCGCCCGCAGGAGCGGTTGGCTAAGTATATCGACTTATTGTCCGGAACGCAGCCATCTGAGACGCGAGGATAACCTGTTCCTACCAAAAGTTGCATCGTCGCTGTCTGGCCGGCTGTAGACGTCGGCACGCAGAGCAGGAGTTTCATTCGTTTTGAAATCTTAACCCGTATTTCCTTTTTGAAGTCCGCGTACGGCGTGGTATCAGGGTCGAAACCCCCAGCGCCTCGCATTTCGCGGTCAAACCGCTGCCGCCAGCCGCAGATCTGCCCGCCCATCTCGACTAAGTTGCGTCTTTTTGAATGCTCACAGCAAGGAAAGGAAAGTGTCTTGCAATTGTGGCCTTAGTGTTAAACTGTGCCCCATCTAAACGGACTGGGGACAGTCCCTTCCCTGGAATACGTATCCGTGGGTTTCTCGTATTTTCCTTGCAGCCGGGTCCGAACTTCTCTTGTTGGGGGATTCGATGAAGCGCTTCCTTCTCTTCGTCTCCATAGCTCTTTGCCTGCTCTTGCTGTTTCTATTGCCGGCTCCTACGCGCGCACAGACGGCCAGCGTGGGCGGCGTCATTCGCGACCCAAGCGAGCAAGTGATCAGCGGTGCCAAAGTGACTTTGCTGAGTACGCAGACGGGCATCCCACGCGACGTTCCGACCAATGACGAGGGAATTTTCTGGTTCACCAACGTCGCACCCGGACCCTACTCCCTCACCGTCGAGCGCGATGGCTTCAAGGCCATGCACATCAATGACCTCACACTCACGGTGAACCAGTCGTTCACCTTCGAAGCGCATCTCGAGTTGGGCCCGGTCGCCACGACCATGGAAGTAAAAGCCTCCGAACTTCCTACCATCGACCTGGATAACGCGCAGATTAGCAACCTGGTCGATTCCAAACGCATCCAGGAATTGCCGCTTCTAACGCGCGACCCTTATCAACTCATCCTTTTGAGTCCTGGCGTGATTCAGAGCAACACCAGTAATAATCTCAATGGTTTTTCAACCAATGGCGCCAGTCAGCGCGATAACAACTTCCTGCTCGATGGAGTCGATAACAATGATACCGACGTCCCTGGAGCGCCCAAGGGATTGAACGCGTTGAACCCGGACTCAGCTCAGGAATTTCGGGTCATTACGAGTAATTTTTCCCCGGAATACGGGCGCAACAACGGCGCGGTGGTCCAGGTGCTCACGCGCGGAGGCGCGAATGATTGGCACGGAGATGCCTACTGGTTTGGCCGTTACGATGCCCTCGGCGCCCGCGATTTCTTCAATCCTGCTCCAACGGGTCCGAAGAACCCGTACACGCGCAATGATTTTGGAGCTTCTGCGGGAGGGCCGATCAAAAAGGATAAGGCATTCTGGTTCGTGAATTACGAAGGGCAGCGGTTCATCACCACGCTCACCAACACCAGCACGGTTCCCACGGCTGCATTCAAAACCGGAATTTTTACCGCTCCTGATCCCGTTACCGGCGCGCCAGACGCGGTGGATGCCCTCAATAATACTCTCGGGCCGAACTCGTCTGCCCTTCCTCTGGATCCCACGATACAGAAGATTTTAGCGCTGTATCCCAATCCAAACGGGCCAGCTGTGTATCCTGGCCTCTCCGGCACACTCTTCTACCCGAGTGTTTCCCGTCTGCAGTCCGATACGTTCACCATCAAAGTGGACTACAACCTTTCCAAGAAACATATGCTCAGCGTCCGTTATTCGTTCGACGAGTCAAGCGATCCAAATGTCGATCACAGCGACTTCCTGCCCAACGGTTTGGGGGGGACCAGCCTGTATCTTCGCAACCAGAACGCCTCGATTGCTCTCACCTCCACCCTCTCTGACAGATTCATCAATGAGTTTCACTTTGGGGCCAATCGCTCTCACCAAGAATACGGGTGCGATGGCGTAAAGACCTTCGACAGTGTTGACCCTCAACAAATTGACCCCGTCGGCACAGGGGCGGACTACAACATTCCCTTCTCAGGGGCGTCCTCTTCTGGCTTTGGCTGCACTTTCCTTGGCGATGCCAACGCGCAAGCGCGGTATACAGGCACTTACCAGACGTTGGACAGCATGTCTTATGCTCGCGGCCGCCATCTTTTCAAGTGGGGAGCGGAGTTTCGCGATGTCTATTCCAACTCGTATGATGATTTCGGAACGCGTGACTTCCTGGATTTTCTGGGCTTCTCCAATTATGGAATTACGGCTCTTCCACCCAGTTCGCCACTTTTCGGCGATCCCACGACGGAAGATGCGGTGCTCTCCCTTCTCGGGTATGTGGATTACCAGTTCCAGACGCAATACTTCGACAAGAACCAGAACCGAAGTTCCACCGATCTGCGCGGATTCCGGCAGCGCGAATGGGCAGGGTTTGTCCAGGACACTTGGAAGCTGCTGCCGAATCTGACGGCCACGTACGGTTTGCGCTACGAATACTATGGCGTTCCGTTCGAAGTGAACAACAACCTGTCCAATCTCTTCGAAGACCCCAGCGAAGTGACACCCCCGGGAGGTTTCAAATTCTCGATCGTGGGTCCCGGCACCGGGAAGACGCTGTACAACAACCAGTACAACAATCTCGAGCCGCGTATCGGTTTAGCCTGGGACCCTTTCAAGAAGGGCCGCACGTCGATTCGGGCCGCCTACGGGATCTTCCACGACCGGGTATACGGCAACCTTCTGGGAAATACTCGAGGGAATCCGCCATTTTCCCTAACCGCGTTCAACTACCTGGCGGAGCCATTGCCCGGGGTGACGCCGCCTGCCTCGATCAAACCAGTAGATCCTGCTGTGGTTGAGGATGGTGCTCTTGCTTACGTCGAGCTGATAGATCCCAATCTGAAAACTCCTATTAGCCAGAACTGGAACTTTGGCGTTCAGCATGCGATCACCTCCACGATGACGTTGGAAGTGAATTATGTGGGCACCAAGGGTAACCATCTCTTCCGCGCAGTGGATGGGAATCCGCCACAGCCGAATCTAATTTCGAACTTGCTCGCTTTTTGCGTTCCGAATAACCCGCTGAACATGGGATTTCAGACGCCGAGCGGCCAATGCGACACCACGACCCTTCAATTTAGCAATCTGTGGGAAGGTGCGGGTGCCACGCTTCCCTCCAATGCCGTCTACAACAATGCTTTCTATACTTCCTCGGGGCCCGGAGCATTCCTTTACAAATCTATCGGCAATTCCAACTACAACGGCATGCAAGTGAACTTGCAGAAGCAGTTTTCCCATGGCTTACAATTCCAGTTTGCGTACACTTACTCCCACGCCATCAGTGACGTCAATGACCCCCTCCAGCCCGCGGGAAACAATGGAAATTTGCCTCGTAACTCTTTCGACTTGAAGGCGGAGCGCGGCAATTCGGACTTTGACATCCGCCACCGCGCGGTCATCAACTTTGTCTATGAACCGAACATGGGCCGCGGCCGGGGCCACTTCAGCGAAGGGATTGTCGGGCGAATCCTGGAAGGCTGGTCGTTGACCGGGATCATTGATGCGCAAACGGGACAGCCGTTTGACGTATTTGGATTGACCGACAGCAATCACACCGGGTTGATATCCAGAGTCAGCCAGAGGGGTCCCACGGGCCAGCCGCCGGGGACGGACAAGACCTACACCGGCCCGAGTGCCAACAGCATTTACACCACACCTTTTGACGTGCAGCCGAACACCGGCAAGAATGAGTTTTATGGACCGGGACTTTCTAATATAGATATGGCCATCCTGAAAGACACCGCTTTAACGGAAAAACTCAAGCTGCAGTTCCGGTTGGAGGTCTTTAACCTCTTCAATCATGTGCAGTTTGCGCAGCCGAATAATATCTACTATCAGGGGGAATCTACCTTCTCCGAGTCGCTTTCCACCATCACGCGTGCCGACGGCACCACCAGCGCTCGCCAGCTTCAACTGGCCTTGAAGCTGATCTTCTAGGTCCGCCGCTGGCAAAACGATGTTCCTCGAACCGACTTACAGGAGTGTTCGACAGTGGGGGGTTGCTATCCACAGGATGGTTCGAATCCCCCCTGTCCTTTTATACTCCTGCGAGTACTTGCGTTCTCGTTACGGTTCAAGGAGCCTCGACAGTGGTGGTCTGGTGTCTCTGGTGCTGACGCCGGCGTCTTTGCTGCAATGAGCGAGGGCGCCCGGGCTACTGCCGGTTGTATTCTTGCGCCGCAGGCAGTTGTGGGAGTAGAACTTTCATTCTCGGAAACGCCATCCCCATGGGTGGCGTTTTTTTTGATCAGAAGGGACCAGCAAGGAATCCGCGACGGACAGCCCGTCCCACTTTCGCTCCTTTTGAACCTCTCGACCGGACTTGGGCACCGGAACGGACACTCACCTGCTCTCAACAAAAAGCCGGTTCCCGGAGCATAGTCTCAGGGACGTCTACGGGGATGTTGCTTTCCATCCTTTTCGAATGGGCCTGAAACCACGTTTTTCGAGTTGTTTTTTCGCTCTTAATGTGGCATCCACGCCATTGTACGGCCCCACGACGACGCGATGAAACCGGTCAGCGGGGCTCTTGATTACAGACGCAGGGAAGTTCATTTGACGCAACGACTCCGCGAGTGCATTCGCATTTTCCTCATGAACCATCGCCCCCACTTGAAGCACGAAAGCAGAATGGTCCATAGAGGGTCCGGGATTAGAAGTGGGAGCGGGATGGTTCAAAGATGGCTCGGGATTGGGAGTTGCGGGGATCTTGGAGGAAGGTCTTGGCAGATTCGGTTCCGTTGTTGTTTCTCTGTCTTTCTGACTTGTTCCTGCCTTCTGCAAGTAGTGGCGCAGGGGAAGAAAGGCTAAAAGCAGCAGGACGACAACCAGCGACAACCCTACTAGACGTCCTGCCTTACCAAAACCACCTGCGAGTCTTGCGGCTTTGGCATTTTCTGAGACTGTACCTGGGTCGTGCACTTCGGCGGGAGATTGAATTGCTGGGGAAATCGACTGTTGGCGTTGATCCTCGGAGACCGCTTCAACGCCAGAACCGCTTGTGACTTTCGCGGCTATGGCACTTTCTGAAACTGTTCCGGCGTCGTGCGTTTCGGTGGGAGATTGAACTGATGGGAAAATCAACTGTTGGCTTTGATCCTCGGGGACTAGTTCCACATTTGTTGATTCAAGGAACGGGAAGGTTGGTTCCGAGATGCCCATTGCCCCGTTGAGCTGCTCAGTCTTTTCAAGTGGTGCATTTTTCTTCGGGAATTCACTATCGTCACTCGTTAAAAAGATTGATAGCAGGATTTGTTTCCGCGTTTCAGCGGATAGATCGATGAATTCTACGCCTGCCACCTTCTTCGAATCATTTCTCCACGCGATCCGTCCCTTTGCTTCGATCCATGCAGGCGCTTGCGATAATTGAAAACGCATCTTTGGTAATTCATCGTCGTTCAATTCATGGTCGGTCTGCAGAGCCAACCCGCTTGGACTGATATTAAGGATATCGCCGCGATTGTTTTCGCCCCATTCTAAGCGGGAAAAGAAAACCTTTTGCCGCCACTGCATCCGTCGTTCGGAGGTGTGAGGATTCCCGCTGGACTGAGAAGTGTTGGCCATGTTCTACCGTAGTCTGCGGGCTGCGTCCTCACGACGCAAGCCCATGAAGTTGAAGAATTGTTCGTCCATCATACTCTTCACCGAACGACCCTGTAGGCAAGATACTAAACTGGTGCAATTGTAGGAAGGAAAAGGAGGAACGGGCAACTGGAAAGAAGGTGGCCGTACTGACGGAATGGACGTCAAAATAAACATGATTTGTTTTCCGGACCTGTTGCCATCGTGATCCTAGCAAACACGGGGGGAGACAAGATCCAAGTGTAACGACAAAATGGCTGTGTTCATTTGCTGAACGAACTCAGCTAAGCCATTCAGTTTCTGTTAATTGGCCCCACAAAGACCGTCGGCCTTTGGCCACGACTTGCACCCTGAAGGTCCTACCAAGGGACCTCAGTCGGCCACCTGTGGCACGCCAATAATCCAGCAGAGGAAGATCAGCGCCGGTGTGGTTGGTACCAAATCGTAGCGGGGACAAACGATCTTCCGGAAGCTGACAAGCACGGGGGAAAAGGGCTTCTAGTCGCCTCCACTCCAGCAAGAAACTCTAAAATTCCGTGAAACGAACCTCTACTCAGCTGCACTATCTCATGGCGAGACATTCGCTGAGGAGCAGTCACATGAAGTGCCAACTGTTGGACTACAATCTACTTGCGTGGACAGTACTAACTCAACGGACAGTCTTATGCTAAAGCCGTCGTCGGTATTCTCTGCAGGTGAGACCGGGATACAGGTTCTCGTCTTACGGAAGATTCTTAACGCCAAGCCGCAGCAATTTATGCTTGTTCTGAGAGACTCCATGAAGGTCCAACATACTGAGTTTGGTGCCGAAGACGAGGTCCGCAACATATTGAAGGCGCTGGGGATATCTCAATCTGAAGTCGAGAAGCTTTTCCAACAGGCAAAGTTCAGCAGCGATTCCGGCCCCACGACCCAATGTTCATCCGGGATAGCAGAGTTGGACTGAGCGCTTGCTGTCAGCCCTCAAGACGATTGCGTGTCTTTCTGTCGAAAACTCTATCTGCCTCCGCAAACTCCTGCCGTGTGTTCTTCTGTTCGGCTTCCTCTCGTGGTTCTAGCACATGGTGCTTGTTGTGGTTGTTGACAAAATTCTTGGCGTCATCCCACCTCATGAGGCGGATAAGCCAAGATTTCGCTCATTCACTGCTTTGCGATCACCACATCCTGGAAGACCTTATCGTGGTCTTCGTTAACAAATTTCATGTCACAACTGGATTTCCGCTTCTTCTACATTTAATCGAGTGATTCGCCAACGAGAACGCTAAAATGCTCACTCCTTGCCTGGCCCAACGGTACTTATCGAGAGTTGGTCGCCACTCTCATGGCAGTAGATGAGATATTCCCCCGGATTCGTTGCCCCTGGTTCTTCGACTCGTACTTTTGCCAGGTCGAGAGCTGTAACCGTGCCCACCCAAAAAGGTCGGTCGTCGCTGCTTACTCTAAAAATGTCGAATGGTTCAGCCAAGCTGTTGATGCTAGCGGCGCGCGTACACCCAGACTGTCCACAAATGCACAGAGAAGTCAAAAAAAGCCCGGCTGTCGCCGGTCCTTACTGCGGCAAATCTTTTGGTTCGCGTGGTTGTCAGATTGAGACCATCCTGGATTCACGGAAAAGTTCCAGGTCAACACGCAGGATGGGCTAGCGACTAATTGCGTGGAGTGGAAGTCCCAAAGATAAAAGGACCCATACGCGATGACAGCAATCACAATCAGGGGAAAGCTGGATTTACCTTCTCGCGCGTGTAAACGATTATTGGTGGCCAGATTTCTGCGAGGCACACTTACGAAGACACACCAAACTGCGGAAGATAGCAGCGGACAGACTTGCACGGAGCAGAATGCCAAAAATTATACAAAATTAGACAGTCCCTGCAGATCAGTTTGTATGATTCTTGTCGCGGGGCTCGTGGCGTTTTTGGTCTTCTCGACCTTAATGTTTTGCGGTCACGTGAATATGCCGTCGATGCGCGAACCCGCTCGTCGTCATCATATCGCGATCTGAGGGACAATAGTTAGCGCCCTCCGACAGGTTATGGATGTCGCGAATTTGAATTAAGATTTTCGTTAAAATATCAAAGAGGTCATCCGCCTTGAGGATTCGAACAAGAATATATCTTTCCGCTCTCATCTTGGTAGGCTTGGGCGTGTCTTTCACCGGGTGTGGTTCTTCAGGTTCGAACTCTGGAAACCCAACCGCGCCGTCAGCGCCGAACATCTCGAGCCCGCCGCAGGGCCAATCGGTCACCGTGGGCCAGGCTGCGATATTTTCCGTAACGGCCAGCGGCACGTCGCCTCTGGCCTATCAGTGGTACATGGGCGCGCAGATGGTAGGAACCAATGCAAGCGCCTATACGATATCGGCGACGACATTGACGGAGAATGGAGCGCAAATCAAAGTCACGGTGAGCAACTCGGCGGGCAGCCAGACCAGCGCGCCGGCAACGCTCACGGTCACGCCTGCGGCAACGGCCCCTACCGTGCAGTTCTCTGCAGCGAATCTGACCTTTGGAAATCAAACCGTTGGGACGACCAGCCCCGCGCAGCCGGTGATGCTCACAAACACAGGTACTGCCAGCCTGTCGATTTCAGGGATTGCAGTGAGTGGAGATTTTGCTGAGAGCAATAATTGCGGAAGCTCAGTGACAGCTGGGAGTAGTTGCACGATCAGCGTGACGTTCACGCCCATTACGACGGGAACGCGGTCGGGCGCGTTGTCGATTTCCGACAACGGAACGGGAAGCCCGCAATCCGTGGTTCTTTCAGGAATGGGCGTTGCGGCATCCACAAGCGGGGTCAACGTGCTGACCGTGCACAACGACAACGCGCGCACGGGACAGAACCTGAATGAGACCATTCTGACGACCAGCAATGTGAATTCCGCCAATTTTGGCAAATTGGGGACGCTCTCTGTGGACGGATTGGTGGACGCGGAGCCCCTCTATGTCTCGAACCTGACCGTCGCCGGAAGTGCGCACAACGTGGTGTTCGTGGTCACGGAGCACGATTCAGTATATTCCTTCGACGCCGATACATTCTCGCAGCTGTGGAAGGTGTCGGTTCTCGGCTCGAATGAAACGACCAGCGACAATCGCGGATGCACTCAGGTCTCGCCCGAGATTGGAATCACCTCCACACCCGTGATTGACCTGAACGCAGGCACGCATGGGACGATCTTTGCTGTAGCCATGTCCAAGGACAGCAGCGGAAATTATCATCAGCGCCTGCATGCTTTCGATATCACAACGGGCGCGGAACTCAGCGGCAGCCCTGTGACGATTCAGGCCACCTTCCCCGGTACAGGAGAGGACAGCTCGAACGGAAACGTGATATTCGATCCCGCGCAATACAAGGAGCGGGCCGGCCTGCTTTTGATGAACAACGTAATCTATACGAGCTGGGCATCGCACTGTGACCACGCGCCCTACACCGGATGGCTCATTGGCTACAACGAATCCACGTTGCAGCAGGCGAGCGTGCTCAACGTGACTCCGAACGGGGGTGAAGGGGCGATCTGGATGGCAGGGGCGGGGCTTGCGGCCGATACACTCGGGAATATTTATTTTCTCGATGCCAATGGAACGTTTGACGACACTCTCAATGCGGCGGGGTTTCCGGTCAACGGGGATTTCGGGAACGCATTCTTGAAGGTGTCGACGAGCGGCAACACACTCGCCGTGGCCGACTATTTCACCATGTTCAATACCAACGCCGAGTCCAACGTGGATGAGGATCTCGGTTCCGGAGGGGCGATGGTACTGCCCGACCTGACGGACAGTTCGGGGAACACGTGGCATCTGGCCGTCGGGGCCGGCAAAGACACGCACATGTACGTGGTGGATCGCGATCTGATGGGCAAATTCAACACGGATACGGACAGCGCCATCTACCAGCAGATTAACGGTGGATTGAGCGGCGGCGTATATTCGATGCCGGCGTACTTCAACAATACGGTGTATTTCGGCGCGGTGGGAGATTCCTTGAAGGCTTTTTCGATCGTGAATGCGAAGCTCGGTGCTTCGGCGGCTTCGAAAAGTGCGACCTCGTACGCTTATCCGGGAGCGTCGCCGAGCATCTCTGCGAATGGAACCACGAATGGCATTGTGTGGACTGTGCAGAACGCCAGCACAGGAGTGCTTCACGCGTACGATGCCACCAATCTTGCGAGCGAGCTGTACAACAGCAATCAGGCTGCGAATAATCGCGATCAATTTTCGGGAAACAAATTCATTACGCCGATGATCGCTAACGGGAAAGTTTATGTCGGCACGCCCAACAGCATCGTGGTTTTCGGCTTGCTGCAATAGCAATCCACTATGAATCCGGTTGTGTCGTTTGTGCCTTGCCATAGGTCTTGGCAAGGAAGAAAGAACATGCTTCGGTGAACCCGGACGCGAGATAGGGGTGCTTTACAGGCTCAAGACACACGCTTCATATCCCTTACAAGGAATCGCAGTGCCCACCCTATCAACGCTCCCAGTGCTCCACTTACTGGCACTACCGCCGTATGCCAAACCAATATGTGCGTAGCCTGGAAATTCGGGCAATGCAATTCCAACAATCCCACGCCGGCCAGTCCCGCAAGCGTGCCCGCCACCAGTCCCGCAGATACAAAATTGACCGCGAAGCCGCGACGGAGCACCAACCAACTCAACAACGCCGCCGGGATCGCGTGCAGCACTCCAGTAATCAGGCAGATGATACCCACGGAGACGAAGTGGTCCGTATGGTAATCGTGGAACAGCAGCGCAAACACGCCAACTAACACCAGGCTGCCCATTCCCAACAGCGCGCCCGCAGACACCCTACGCCTGCTCCCTGGAATCATTTCATTGACGAACTCCGTACCCGCCACCCAAGCCAGGAAACCCAGCGTCGAAAAGATCAGCACCCGTTCCAGCAGCCCCATCTTTTCAACTCCGTAGAACCCTGCTCGAGCTGCTCCCGCTAGTGCCACCGCCGCGCAGACGAGAACCAGTCCGCCTGTCAACACCCATGTGCGCGGCAGAGGGCGCACGGGTCGCATCGACGGCTTGATGGAGTCGGCCACGCGTTTCAGCAACGACGCCTCCACCTCCACATCGTGCGTGGCCCGCCCAGCGGCTTTCCTCAGGACTTCGTCAATCCTTCCATCTCTCACGACTCTCCCCCGCTTTGCCCTTTCCTGAGTCCCATCGCGCTCATCTTTTCTCTCAACTTCTTGTATGCCCTGTGCACTTTCTGCTTCACCGATCCCACGCTCGAAGAGGTCGCCCGCGCCACTTCCTCGAGCGACATCCCCGCCACCTTCAACATCTCAATCACCTCACGTTGGCTCTCCGAAAGTGGCGCCAACAGTGTCTCGAGATCATCAGCCCTGTCGGATTCTCCGGGCACTAACACTGCCGCTTTTGACGTTTCTTCCAGTCTCTGCTCCCGCGCGGTGGTCCGGATGACTTTTCGGTAGTGATCGACGCGCACGTGACGCGCGATCGCGTAAAACCACGGGAGCACCGGCTCGCCCGGCCGGTAGGTGTGCCGCACCCGGTGAATGCGAAGCCAGGTTTCCTGCAGCAGATCATCCGCATCGGCGCGGCTCACAAACTGTGCAACGAAAAACCGGTGTAGCTGTGGGCTAATACGATCGATCAAAGCCGTGGCCGCGGCGAAATCGCCTTCTTGATACAAGGCCATCAGCATCTCCAGTTTGTTGTCCAGGTGCATGCTATGAATAATCTTCGTACGGTCTTTATCAGTACCAGCGTGTTCGTGCAAACCTTTACTTGCTGTCAAGTCTATATCCGCAGACCTATGTCCACTGCATTTTAACGTATTCGATGGAGGGCGACAGAAAGTTACGCTGTCACTTTCAATTTAAATTTTTTTAACTTTAGCCTCCTGCCGCCCGGCACCGTAACTTTTCATCATCCCAAACCGAATATCTAACTGTGAACATGCTCCGTCTCTTGAACCGGCCCTCATCTCGTAACCGGGGCACACATTCAACGCAACCTTGAAGGAGATCGCAATGAATTTTGAAAGACTGCAGAGGTTTTCCCTTTGGCGAGCCGGCGCTGTGCTGGCAGTTGCATTTCTTGCTACCACGGTCGCGGTTGCAGGTCCGCAGGACCGTAGTGTCTTCGTGCTCACCAGCACGAATGACGCCAGCGGCAACTCGGTCGTCGTGTTCAAGCTCGATACCGCAGGGACGCCTTCGCTATCCTTGGCGAACACCTTGCCCACGGGGGGCAATGGGGGCGCAAGCACCAACGCTGGAATTCTACAGTTCCGGGACGATCTCGGCGTCGTTGCAAACTACGGATCCAACACCCTCAGCCAATTGGTGCGCTACGGCAACTACATTGGAATCGGACGTACGATCAATCTAGCTCGTGACTGCGTCAAGCCAGATTCTGTCGCTCTCACTCGGCAACATCTGTTCGTCGTCGGTACCAACTGTGCGGAGAGTCATGAGTGGCCTTCAGGAAATGTCGATGGGACGGTCGTCAGCCTCACCGATCCCTCTGCTGCGCAAATCGCGGTCGGCAAAACCTGGGCAGCAGTTACACTAACGTCAGGATCCGTCCTTCAGCTCCCGCTCACGCACGAGGATGGGGGGCTTGCCGGCACGAATACCTCCGTACCTCTGCCTGCCAACGCGAATAACACCCCCCTCGGGGCCGCCTTCTGGGAAAACAATTTGGGATTCACTCCGGCACACAGCCCCGACAGCTTCGCTATTGTCGACGAGAATCGCAACATTTTCCCGATTGTCGGCCCCACTCCTTCGTATCCCACCAACGCCCCCTGTTGGGTGGCCAAAGGACCACGGAGCGTTTGGTACACCGGCAATTCCCCCGGTCAGGCCATCTCCATCTTCTTCACCGACGGCCAAGGCGGCGTGTTCTACAAATCGTTGCCCTTGCCGGGCTCGCCGACGGATATAACGGTCTCCCGTGATCGCAAATGGCTCGCCGTCATTTACAGCGCCGCCAGTGAGGCTCACGTGGCCGTTTTCGCCATCGACACCTAC
Organism: Candidatus Acidiferrales bacterium; assembly: GCA_963709675.1. Classification (GTDB taxonomy): domain Bacteria; phylum Acidobacteriota; class Terriglobia; order Acidiferrales; family UBA7541; genus Acidiferrum. Next base: position 44,478 of record CAVPWW010000003.1, on the reverse strand, counting down.
GGAGACCTCAGCCCTGTAGCTACGTCAAACTCGATCGGCGTTGCCGCCTTTAACGGGGTGGCGATCAGCGAATAACAGATTCGTTCGCTTCTGCACCCACGTGAGGAAATTTTCTGGGTAAGTTTCTAAGATCCCCAGCTCGCTGGGGCTAGGCTGTTCAGAAGGTGCAGACTAGCCCCTAATGCTCCATGGCTGTGGCGGCCTCCGCATGGACGAGCATTCCAACTCGTGCTTGATCTTGGGGAGCGAATGTACCCTCACGGCCATGACTTTTTCTGCGGACGAGCTCGAGATGTCTCTTACTCCCCAACGCCCCGAGTGCAACATCCGCTTGCTTCCCATACCCCATACTCGATGCCCACCCAACGCGTTTGCTTGATCTTAGGCGCTGAGTTAAACTCCGTGGCCGATGACGGATACTGCCTCGATTATCGGTCGCACCATCTCTCACTACAGCGTCTTGGAGAAACTCGGCGGTGGTGGTATGGGCGTAGTCTATAAAGCCAAAGACACCCGCCTCGGCCGTAGTGTTGCTCTGAAGTTTCTGCCCGAAGACATTTCTCAGGATCCTCAGGCGATTGAGCGGTTCCGCCGCGAAGCCCGCGCTGCCTCCTCTCTCAATCATCCAAACATCTGCACGATTCACGATATTGGAGAGTTCGAAGGACGTCCGTTTATCGCCATGGAGTTGCTCGAGGGCCACACTCTCAAGCACCGCATTGCCGGCAAGCCTATGGAAATAGCGGATCTCTTGGAGATCGTCACTCAGATCGCCAGCGGGCTAGATGCGGCGCATTCGAAGGGCATCGTGCATCGTGACATAAAGCCTGCAAATATTTTTCTTGTGCAACGGGGACAAGCGAAAATATTGGATTTTGGTTTGGCAAAGCTTGCGCCTGCAGACCCGCATCTCGCCGAATCAGTAGGCGATGCATCGATGCACACCGTGACGCATGTGCCTTACCGAGAACAACTCACGAACCCAGGCAGTTCGATGGGCACGGTCGCCTATATGTCGCCGGAACAGGCGCGAGGCGAAGAGTTGGACCTACGTTCGGATTTGTTTTCTCTTGGTGTGGTGCTCTACGAGATGGCTACCGGGACGGTTCCGTTTCCCGGGACAACCGCGGCGGTCATCTTCGACGGAATCCTGCATTCCACGCCCACACCGGCCAAGCAACTCAATGCTCGCCTTCCCTTGGCGTTAGAAAACATTCTCGGCAAAACACTCGAGAAAGACCCTGATCTACGCTACCAGCATGCTTCCGAGATCCGCGCGGACCTAAAGCGCCTGAGCCGCGACATCGAATCGAGTCGCCGAGTGATTGCAGAACGAAGCGATACGGGTTCCGTACCGCACGCGGTTGCACCCAAACAAAAATCCGTGGCGGTCCTCTACTTCGAAAACCAGAGCGGCTCAAAAGAGGACGAGTACTTCCGCGACGGGATTACGGAAGACATCGTGACGGAGCTTTCGAAGATCGCGCAACTGGAAATTTTCCCCCGCTCGGAGATGGTCCCATTCCGCGACAAACCGGTGACTGCGCAACAGGTGAGCCAGCAACTCGGAGCGGCCTACATTCTCGAGGGTTCCATCCGGCGCTCCGGCAACCGCGTGCGGATCACCGCACAGCTGGTGGAGGCTTCGACAAGGCATTCCGTCTGGGCCGAGCGTTACGACCGGCAACTGGAAGACGTCTTCGCCATCCAGGAGGAAATCGCACGGAGCATCGCCCAGGCCCTGCGCATTACACTCACGCCGCAGGAAGAAAAAACCATCGCGCGCAAGCCCACGGAAAACCCGCTGGCATATGATTTTTACCTGCGCGGAAGGAGCTACACGCGTCGCTTGAACATGGACTACGGCCTGCAGATGTTCGAACAGGCCATCCAGTTGGATCCAAATTTCGCTCTTGCGCACAGCGGGATTGCCCACCTGTGTGGGCTCATCTATGAGATTCGCGAACAGAATGCGAAGTGGATTGAGCGGGGATTGGCTGCCTGCGACCGGGCCACCGCACTTGCACCTGACCTGCCGGAGGTTCTGGTTGCCCGAGCTCGCATCTGTTATGCGCAGAAGAAATTTGACGAAGCTGCGTTGTTTGCTCAGCGCGCCATCGAGCGCAAGCCCGACTGTGAAGGATCCTGGAATATGCTCGGGCGCGCGTATTTTGCCTCCGGCCGTCACGAAGAGGCCGCAGCGCTGACAGAGCGGGCTATCGAAGCCAACGGCGACGACTACAACACCTATGTCCCCTATATGCTGGCCCTGGAACGACTGGGGCGGAAAAAAGAGGCGGAGCACGCCCGCGAGCGCATGATCAAAGTCCTCCGCCAGCAGCTAGAACTGGTGTCGGAGGACGTGCGCGCCCGAATTCTGCTGGCCTGCAACCTCGCTTATTTTGGGGAGGCGGAAGAAAGCGTGCGGCACCTGCAGACCGCCGTTGCCCTTCGCCCCAACGACGGCAATACTCTGTACAATGCCGCCTGCACCTACGGTGTCCTCGGGAAGAAAGCGGATGCGCTCGAGGCACTCAAGAAGGCGGTAGCGGCCGGGTACGCAAACTTGAACTGGATCGCCAAGGATTCCGATCTCGACTGCCTGCACCATGACCCTGATTTCCAGAAGTTGGTCGGCCTGAGCCCGGATTCCGCGTCCTAAGAGATAGGTCTACAATATGTCCAAACTCACAGGGTTCTGTCTCCGCGACGGACAGCCCATCCCGCCTAGGCTCCGCCTAAGCCTCTCGACAGGATTTGGAGTCCGGAACGGACATTTGTCTGCTCCCAATTGGAAGTCAGTTCGGGGACCAGAATCTCGGAGAGTCTACCGGGGCTTCTCTTTCCATTCCGTACGAATAGCCTTGAAACCACGCTTATCGAGCTCCTTTTTCGGACCGTTTGCGGCATCCGCGCTATTGTACGGTCCAACGAGCACGCGATAGAACCGGTCAGTGGGGTTTTTCACCACGAACGCAGGGAAGTCCATTTGGCTTAATGATCCCGCGAGCGCATCTGCATTTTCCTCATGAACCATCGCGCCCACCTGGAGAACGAAAGCGGGATGGTCCGAAGATGGCCCGGGATTGGGAGTGGGAGCGGGATGGTCCAGAGAAGGCCCGGCATTGGAAGTGGCAGTTGCAGAACTTCTAGAGGAAAGTCCAGGCAGATTCGGTTTCGCTGTCATTTCTCTGCCTTTCTGACTGTTCTCTACCTTCTGCAAGTGGTAGCGAAGGCCAAGAAAAGCCAAAAGCAGCAACACCGCAGCCAGCAACAACCCAACTCGACGTCCTGCCTTGCCAGTACCCCCCGTGACACGATTCGCGGCAATCGCATCGACCACCCCGGGCGCGAAGGCGGGGATTGCGGTTGCAGTTTTCGAGCTAGTCTCCGTACCTGTTACAGCTGCAGCCTCTTCAAGTGAGGTTTTTGATTTTTGAGAATCACTCGAGTCACTTTGTGAAGCAATCCATTTTTGTATTTGTTTGCGCACCTCATCGGTGGGACCGATGAATTCAATGCCCACCACCTTCCTCGAAGCGCTTCTCCACGCAATTCGTCCCCTTGCTTCAAACCCTGGCTGTAATTGCGAGAAATGAAAACGAATCGGCAATTCATCTTCGATCAATTCCGCATCAGTCTGCAGTGCCAAGCCGTTTGGACAAATATTAAGGACTCTGCCGCGATTGTTCTCGCTGATTAGTACGGAAGAAAACAATACCTTCTGCCGCCCATGATTGCGCCGGTCGGGGATAAAAGGACTTCCGTTCGACTCGTGAGGGTCGATCATACTCAAGTAGCTTGTCGTTTGCGGGGACCTGGCCGCATCAAGGATATGCGGTTCCCAGATTATAGTTCTCCGTCCTACACAACGCCCAAATATATTTACGCAGGACAAGTGGATCGGAAGAGAGGTAATGGCAGATCCAAGGAGGTGTGGTGAGCCGTGTTCCGAGATGCGAAGAGTCGCACACGTCCAGGGAACCCACAGCGGCTTCGAGAATTTGACAGACTCTCCAATCAAGTAAGTATTGTGTATTCTTATACTTAGCGAGCCAGTGGGTTCCGAGTCTCTTGAAAGTCTGAGGTCAGCCTCAGCCGGCCAATCTAAAGAGATAGCCAATACCACTGCAGATATGCTCCACCCTGGGCTGGGCCTCAGGTGATTCGGGCTACCCGGACTCTTCCGGAATCCCCTTCTCTTCCGGAATCCCCTTTAGGATACGAGCGGGTTCTGGCATTTGCGATCAGAGTGCGGGGTGCCGAAAACTGGATGCGAGGGGCTGCACGATCTGAGGTCGTAGGATCGCGGAGATGTTCGCTTGGCCTTCAGTACGCTTCCTGCCCTTGAAGTTCCAAGGCGGCCTCCCACTTTGGCGGGAGTTCACCTGGTAGCTCGCAGCAACAAGCCACCCCAGTGAAGCGGCCGCCGAATTGTCTTTCGCCGAAGACCTGGAACGACGCGCGAGCATCAAACGTCTTCCCGGGCCTCAAGTCCGCGAGGAGTTCCTCGTCGGCCCTTACCCATTGCACCAGAGTGCCGCATTCTCTCTGCGCGATCGTCATTTCCGCTAAGGATACGTTTTCCTACTAGGGAATGCGACTGGTCTTTAGGCCAGTCCAAAACCTGTCAGACGTCCAGGTAGAAACAGACCAGCGAGCCAAAGGACGAGGTTGCCTAACCGGGAGAGCTTCAAATCGCCACGAACCCTCGGCACCATTTCCGTTGCGTCTTCAAGACCCACCAATAACTTATCGCCATCACTTTTCGATGAGTCCAGGCCTTGCGCGCTGCAGACGGAACTGCGAGGCAGAGTCACTACTTGCGAGGGGCGGACCGCTCCGGGGAACGATTGCCGGAGATCTGTCCTGGGGTGATGGGTTGTCGTAACCAATTGACTATGGGCGCGAGAGCGTTCCGATGCGCGGCCGACTTTTCCTGAGTGGTGTCGGTCGGAGAGCCAAACTCTACAGCGGGAGTTGGCAGAGTAAGAGGGCGGAATAAGAGACGGCAATCACGAACGAAAGAGAGAGAAACGGAGCGAACGTAGCCGATAAAAGTATGGTTGAAGGCGTGCCAGGCACGTTGGACGGACGCGGCGGAATGACGCGCGGCGACAGCCATGGCTGAACGCAATCGATGCCTGCGCCAATATTGGGCGATTTCGCCAGACCGGCCCGGGGTTGCGGGCGAAGCGGGGCGAGCCACAGGATTGGGAGATTTTAGGGCAGCAGGGGCAGGCATCGCCGGAACTGGTTTCTTTTTGAAGGTAGCCCGGATCCGCTTGGAGACTGAGGAAAGAAGATCTTTGAAAATGTCAAACTTCATTTGCGCCCATCCCCGAGCCGTGAAACGGTGTTTGGCAACAGACGTCGGCGCGGGTTTCTTGATGGCCGGAAACAGGGCGAGGCGTACAGAGCGAACATAGTCGGCAAACGAATGGGTGAATGCATCCCAGCCACGTTGGACGGACGCGGCGGAGTGGCGTGCGAGCACGGCCACGGCCGAACGGGATCGATGCCTGCGCCAATATTGGGGGATTTCGCTAAATCTGCCGGGGATTGGAGCAGCGGACGTGTGGGCCACAGACTTTGGAGATTCCACGGGAGCAGGGGGAAGAACAGCCGGAGCTGGATCCACACTGACGGCAAGCTGAGCCCCCTTGTCGGCTGCAACAACCGGGTCTTTGAAGATGTCAAAGTCGATCTGCTCCCACGAAGATGCTGCGAAACGCTGCTTGTTCACTGACTCGGCTGGCTTTTCAATGAGCGGGAACGGGGCGAGGCGTACACAGTGCGGCTGTAGTTCCGAGTCGCTGACAGCCAGAGGATTCGCGAGAAGGTCAAAGTCCACGGCAATGCGCTGAATCATCTCGGGTGAGACGATGCGTTGTCGCTCGGCGTAGGCGGAAATGAGCGCGTGCTCGCAGAGGAGATTGACGACGCGCGGGATGCCACCGGAAGACGTGTAAATATCCTGAACGACCTCATCGGGAAAGAGTGAGGTGTCCGAGCAACCCGCGGCCGTCAAACGACGGGAAATATAGGCAGCGGTCTCTTTCTCAGTGAGAAGAGGGAGGCGCGAATGGAACATGATACGCTGGCGCAACTGGCGGAGTGCTGGCAAGCGCAGCTTCTCATCCAATTCCGGCTGGCCCGAGAGAATGATTTGCAAGAGTTTGCCCTGAGGAGTTTCGAGATTGAGCAACAGGCGAAGTTCATCGAGAGTGTGGGGAGGTAGAGCTTGGGCTTCATCAAGGATAAGGACCGGCAGATCCCGGGCGGCATGACGCTGAAGAAGCCAGGTGTACAGAGCCCGGACAAGGTCGCTCTTGGACTTGGACTGACACGGCACGCCGAACTCGCTTAGGATGAACCGCAAGAGCCCGATCGGTTCCAGATGAGTGTGGAAGATATAGGCGCTCGAGCGGCCAAGCTGGTGCAGCCACTCGATGATCTGATTCAGAAGACTAGTCTTGCCGGTGCCCGCCTCACCCGTAAGAACCAGAATGCCCTGTCGGGTCTCAATGCCGTAGAGGAGCTCGGTCAAAGCCGATTCATGAGCAGGGCTGCAGTAGTAAAAACGAGGATCAGGAGAAACGTGAAAGGGATTCTCACGCAAGCCCATGAAGTTGAAGAATTGTTCGTACATCATTTACCTCGCCTAAAGACCGCGTAGGCGCGTACCAGATCGTAGAAATTGTAGAACGGAAAGGCGAAACGGCAACCAGAAAGAAGGGGGCATAGTAGCAAAATAGACATAAGGAGGTTACAGTACCGCCAGGTAATGGTACTTTGCAAGGCAAGGTCGAACTCAATCTGCAAGACGTCCACTCGTGATTTGCCCGGCCAAAGCAGGAACTCACCGTCTGCTAGCTGAGACTCTATAGAGCTTCACGCGGGATTCGGCCGGTACACCCAGTGGGGCTTCTCCTCTGGGATCGCCGGGATGGGGCGATGGACACCGGCGAGAATCGCATCAACTCTTAACCTCGTGGGTGCGAGAGAACACACCGGATCCGTTGCGGCCGGATCGCCGGCAAGCAAATAGGCCTGGCAGCGACACCCTGCAAAGTCCTGATGGCGGTGGTCGCAGGATTTACAAGGCTCTTGCATCCAGTCTTCTCCGCGAAATTTTTGGAATGCCGAAGAGGTGTCCCAGATTTCACGCAGGCTTTTCTCTTTCACGTTATCGAAGCTTAGGCCGGGGATAACCATCGCGGCGTGACAGGGTAGCGCGGTCCCGTCTGGTGAGATAAGTATGAGTTTGCGTCCCCACCCGCCAACACAGGCCTTGGGGTATTTCGCGTAATAATCCGGAACTACAAACACGACGCGAGTTTTTCCTTTGAGCCGCCCTTCGGCATTTTTGAGTGTGGCCACGCAGTAGTCCAGTTGCTCGCGGGTGGGAAGCAATCGAGCCCGATTGGCGAAACCCCAGCCATAGTACTGCACACTGGCGAATTCGACGCATCCGGGGTGATGTTCCTCGACGAGTTCGAGCATTCCTTCCAGTTCGTTGATGTTTTGGCGGTGAATGACGAAATTTAGAGTCACGCCGATACGATGCTGTTTTAGCCAGGTGAGAACACGGAGCTTGTATGGATGGGTGCTAGTGCCCGAGATCTCGCGGCCCGTTTCCTCGCTCGCACCCTGAAAACTGAGCTGAACATGGTCGATGCCGGCTTCGACGAGCGCCCTGAGTTTTCCCTCGTCGAGCGGAAGGCCGCTGGTGATGAGACTGACATAGAGCCCGGCTTTGCGGGCGGCGCTCACAAGTTCGATGATGTCATCGCGGACCAGAGGCTCGCCGCCGGTGAAGTCGGCCTGAAGAACTCCGATCGCCGCGGCTTCATGAAAAATACGAACCCAGGTTTCTGTTGGAAGCTCTGCCTTGCGCTTGGCTAGTTCGAGCGGATTCGAGCAATAGACGCAGTGAAGCGGGCAGCGGTGCGTAAGTTCGGCAACGAGCGCGAGAGGTATAAAGGTGGTGCTCATAGTTAACGAAAGACACTCGCTTCAGAAGGCGGCAACGATTGACCCGAGAACCTTCAAAAATCGATGGCGCGCTTATCGTAAAGAACCACGAGATATCCCACTAAGTCATCGGTGATGCGCTGCGGTTCGGCTTTGGAGTACAGCTTGTGCAATTCATCGGCGATCTGCCGAACCGTGTTCTTCCCATCGCAGCGCAAAACAATTTCAAGACTCGGACCACTCAGGCGAAGGACGCGTTCCGGCATCAGCAACATTCGGGGCTGCTGAGTCGTTTCGTTGAGGCGAACTCCAGCAGCGAGACGAGGCGTGGCATCGAGGTCCGGCTTCATTGCGACTCCTTGGCAGGCTGAAAGGCGCCAGGGGGCGGCCATCCGGGATGAACGTATGCAAAATAAAGGGAGTCGAGCTGTGCCCACAGGATGTCACACTTTGCGCGGAGTGCAGTGTGCGCTAGGTCCTGCTCTTCGCGAGTGCGTGCATGCTTGACGCAATAAGCGAGAGCGAACTCGGCGTCTTCGGGAGCCTGTGTGAGACGTGCTTGAAAGTAATCTAGAGCGGGAACCAGCCAGGGATAGTGTTGACGCATGCGATCCATGCGCAGAGCAATAAGCTTGTGGCTAAAGAGCTCGGTGAGTGAAGAGGCCACGGCTTCCATTAGAGAGCGCGTGGCAACGAGCCGGACGTAGGCTTCGACGGCGAAGCGTGTTGCCGGAAGAGTGCCGTTTCCATGGAGCGCTTGATCGCGGGGAAGTCCAGTGGCTTCGACGATCTTGAGCCATTTTTCTAGGCCGCCTGGTTTGCTGCCGTCGCCGTCGTGATCGAGGATCCGTTTGCGCCAGGCGATCCGGAACGCAGGGTCGTTGCTCCGGGCGAGAATGGTGGCGTCTTTGATCGGGATGTGAGCTTGATAGCAGTAGCGATTGAGAGCCCATGCCTGGAGTTGGCCGCGGCTGAGTTTTCCTTCGTGCATGAGCAGATGGAAGGGATGCTTGTGGTGGTAGCGCTCCTCGCCAATGGCGTGGAATCCTGCGACGAACTCGGCCTCACTTAGCAGGGGCGGTTCGGTGGATTTAAGATTCATAGGTCGATGGTCATTCCATCGTAGGCGATTTCGTAGCCTGCTTCCAGTACGGTGCGATGCTCGGCGCTCTCTTCGTCCAGGATGGGATTGGTGTTGTTGATGTGGAGGAGGATTTTTCTCCCCTTTGCATTCTTCGGATATTGCTCTAGCAGACCTTCGGGACCGGACAGGGGGAGATGGCCGATCTCGGTGGCAGTTTTTTGCGTGCGGCCGGTCAGACTGAGTTCATCGTCGGACCAGAAAGTGCCGTCGAGTAAAACGAGATCCGCGGATTGAGCGGCCTTAGTCCACTCCCGGCTTCGGCCGGAAAGAGAAGGAGCGATGAAAATCTTCTTGTCGTCCTGCTCGAGGAGCAGGCCGACGGTGACCTCGTCGGCGGTGGTGCTCCGGCGGAATTCCTCGCTGGTATAGTCCGGATAGGAACCACCCACAGGAATGGATCTGTAGAAGAAAGTGGGAGGAGCGCCATGGTTCTCGGAGAGATGGCAACCAATGCGGCCTCGGGAGGAGAGCATCTGCCATTGGACGGGAGGGTCTGCGCGATCGAGAACTCTGAAGATGCGGTTTTCCTTTTTCAGAAAACGCTCGACAGCGGGAGTAGCGAAGACAAAGAAACTCTGAAATTCGCGCAGGTGCAGAAGGCCCATAACCGAATCGACATCAGCGGAGGAAAGGAAAACGCCGGCAATCGGAGAGCGGCCCAGGTTTTGCGGGTCAGGCGCAAACTCCGGAGTCATGGTGATTTGCGAACGCAGGTCAGGAGAGGCACCTACAAGAAACCAAACCTCCGGAACCGGCGAGAAGGCGATCTGCGTCTGCGTACGAGATTTGGAACGCAGTGTCCCCGCTCGGAAACCCGCACAGTTGCGGCAACTGCAATTCCACTGGGGGAAACCACCGCCGGCGGCCGAGCCGAGAATTTTCAAGCGCATGAGGCGTGTCCCCGCTTAGAGGCGCCGGCACCGGGCTGAGGGATCAGGCGACAGATCGAGTATGAACACAAAACGACCCGCCAAATCCCGGACACTTTCCCAGGATTGCAAAGGCGGGTCGCGAATCCACCGAGCTCAGAGCTCGGCGTTGGCGTACGAGCTGACTTCACAATTCAGTTCAATTTCTTCGTGTTGGGGGGTGGTCCATTCCATGCGTCGCGCTCCTTGAAAATGGAGTTTCGAGAACCCAGGAAAGATAACACAAGGGCGCGCTGAAGGGAAAGAGTACGGATCCTTTGGCAGTGGTCGCGCGAATGGACACTCCTCGCCCAGTCCTCAAAATTCTTGGTCCCGATTCTCCAACCAGCGCTCCAGCTTTTCCCGCAGCCCAAAAAAGGGAAGACGTGTTCGTACATCGTATTGGACTTGCTCGCTAAGTGGTGAACAGCTGCGGGACGGTCCAAAGCTGCCACAGGCACTTTGCGACGATCCATGCAAAGTGACAAACAAATGAGAGTACCAGAAGTACTGAATCGCAAGATGCCTAAGTGTCAAGATCCGGAGTCGATGCGAGGACTGGGGAATTGCGACGAGCTTTATCTTCTCCGCTGATTTGCAGCCTATTCGCGCCGGTTGGCGTCGGGAACCTCTGTTGGTCTATGGATTAAATCCGAACGTCGGCTGCGAGATTCCTTCTTAGCGGGGAACCGCGTTGCATCTTAGGGATGAAATGTTGCACAAATTTTGAAAGAACCTTGTTCGTGGCAAGCTCCTATGGACCGGAGCCTCCTTGTCTCTTGGGGATGTCCTTCCCTTTGAGGAGGATGTGCGAAGGCCCTCGGAGCGGGAGGCTGGAACGCAAATTGCTCCAATAAAACCGCCCGGGGTGGCGAAAGGGCAGACGCGGAGGCAAGCGCACAGGCGCCCTCTGTCCCTCAAGGACGTGCCGGTTCAAATCCGGCCCCCGGACGCCATTTGATTGTCGGTGTTGTCAGAAGAAAGAAGAAGCCGAGGCGGCCTTCCCCCTCATAGACCCTCTCAGCGAGGCGCCTCGGCTTTTTACTCCTGAACCAACCCGTCTGAGCGTGTCTGCTCCTCCTGCAGCGGCCACTCGACAGCCACATCCGGATCATTCGACAGCAGTGTCCGCTCGTGTTGCGGAGCATAAAAATCCGTCACCTTGCACAGCACGTCAGCACTTTCCGAAAGGGTCAAGAAGCCATGCGCAAATCCATTCAGAAGCCAGATCACATCTGATGGTTCGCAGAGGATAGCCGCGCGCCCAGCCATTTTCCAAACGTTGCCGATCCCTTCCTCAAGTCCACTGCCGCATCAAAGATCTCTCCTGCAATCACTTGCATCAGTTTTCCTTGCGGCTGTTCGACCTGGAAGTGCAGTGCTCGAAGCACACCGCGTTTGGAACGAGACAGATTGTCTTGTACGAACCGCTCGGTGATCCCCAGCAAAGCAAAACCACGTTCATTTTAAGATTCCAGAAAAAATCCTCGGCCATCGGTAAAAACGCGGGGTTCGAGAATGACTACGCCAGGAATTTCCGTTTGGATGATCCTCATTCGGCTCCGCAACAGGTCGGCAGGTTTACTTGCTCGAGCCGCAAACCCTGGTCCTCAGAGCCTCCGACTGTTCTCACTTACCTGACCCACGCGAAGGGAGATGTCCATTCAGGGACGGAATCGATCAAAAACTTGTTGTCAGGCGAACAGCAAAGCTACGCGACGGCCCGATGGCATTCCCAGAGAATAGACCCCCGAAGTCGATGACGTTGAGAACATTGTTCAGATTCTGTCCGTCGATCTGCAGACGCAAATTCAAACGTTCCGACTTGTAGACATCCGCGCCCGCCGACGCATTCACCTGGAAGGTTGGATAGATACGTCCGCGAGCGAAGTTAATGCGATTCAAAACCTGCTGGCCGTATTCGGCGAGCACGGTGGCCGGGTCGCCATCGAATTCGAAGGGCAGCCCGCTGTCGTACTGAATTCCGCCTGCGATCCAGAAGCGTGGTGTGATCTGATAGCGGAGTCGTCCGCGGACGGTGTTGCGCTGATCTTGGGAACCCGGGAAATGCCCTGTAAGCGGTATCGTCGCGTCAGAGCCCAGGAAGAGGCCGCCCGTCACCGGATTAAATGCGTTCCCCACAATATAGGAGTAACTGACAAAACCGGAAAAGTCATGCCAATCGGGAAGATCGATTTTGGCTTCCGCACCATAAAGTGTGGCTTTCCGGAACGCAATGGGAAAGCTGATCGTGGTGTTCTCGATCTGATCGTCATCGGCATAGTTATTCACAAGCCTCCGGAAATAATTTGTATCCAGCCTGAACATATTGAAGAACGACTTGGTCAGGCCAACTTCGTAATAATTCCCCTGCGAAGGCCGGACGGGCAATTGCAGGGAGACTGGGTTGAGGTTTGTGGCCGCAGTGGAACTGGAAAGCAGGAGATTCTCGAACGAAGGCGTCTGAAAGATTCTGTCGTAGGAAAAATGCGCTACGAGGCCGGTAGAGGGGAAATAGCGCGAAATCGAGAAACGCGGATCCACCGCCTGCTCGTTCAACAACAGCTGATAATGGTCCCAGCGCAATCCGGCGTTGATGGTCCAATTTCCTAGGTGGATCAGATCCTGCACAAACGCGGACTGCTCGAGATCCGGGTGATTCGCTGCGAAACTGAACCCCGCTGGCGTGCCCGGGCTGAATTGAGTGGGATCGGTGATGATGTACCGGAAATTCTCGTTCAGAAAGGTGTTATCCGACTCGACGCCAAACTTAAATTCGTGAAATCCGTGACTTAGCGTGACGGTCCCCCGGAAGTATCCTTCGCGAAACCAATTGTGCTGAAAAACTTCGATGGGAGTCGCATTTGTGTTCGAGTTGAAGTCATTTGCGTTGTTGCGAACCATTCCACTGAATTGGGCTACCGCTTGAGGCGAAAATGTGTGTTGGTAAGAGACGATTCCCATCGTCTCGATGTTATCCGCTGTTTGCAGCTGCCCTGCGGCTTCCTGCACAATCTCGTTGGGGATGTCGTAACGGGAGACCTCATGGCGAACGATGAATCTCAGCCGATCGTTGGGCGTGAGATCGCGCTCGTAATTCGCCGAAAAGTTCCCCAGCGTCCCCGTGTTCGAATAGTTCTGCGGCACCACGGGATTGAGAAAATGATCCGTCATGCTGCCACTGGCACCTGCCCCCAACACATTCTTACCCCAGGCGTATTGCACTTTCACGAACGCGCCCGCCGTGTCAAAGCTGCCGCCGGAAAACACGGCCTGGCCGTGGAGACCGGCCTGTGAATCTTGCAGCGTGTTCACTTCAACCACTCCGCCCATTTTTCGGCCATATTCCGCGGGAATGCCGGCGGTGTAAATGCTCATGGATTCCACATCATCCGCTTCCATCTCAGGTCCGAAACTGGGCGAGCGATTGTCCGTTAAAGGAATGCCATCTACCACAAACTGTGTCTGGTACTCAGAGCCGCGAGGATGCAAGACGGCATTCCCCTCGTATAACCAGCCCGGTTGCGAGTTGACCAAATCCTGCAGGGATCGTCCCGGGATGGAGCTGAGTCGGTTTTGGATCAGATCTGGACCTAGTTGATTGACCGAGCCAGCTTGGTCGGGATCGATCAGCGTCTGAACCGTACTTACCATTACGGATTGACTCATCGTCGGTAGGCTGAGTTGGACTTTACATTCTTGGGGAAGAGCGGAACGGATCTCGACTGCCTCGGATATCGCGGCAAAGCCAGGTTGGTTAATTTCGAGCTGATAGATGCCATAGGGAAGGCGTTGCACCTGCAAATTACCCTGATCGTCGGTCGCCAGAGTATTTCTGTAACTATTGGCCTCACTCGTGAAGTGAACAGTCGTTTTCACGCCAAGACCGGAGGGATCGGTCACTTTCAGACGCAATTCGCCTCGATTGCTCTGGCAGAAGGCCGGCAACGAGCAGAGCAAGAGAAGGATTACAAGCTTTCTAATGGAATATTTCCCCATGCCGTCCGACTCATGCTGCCCGGAGTGTTACCGATTCGCACAATCGAGGCAAACGAGCCTCAAAACCTAGGAACAAGATTTTCAGCCGCTAAAGATCGGCTCAAATTCCCCTTCTGACGTGCGGAACATCATTATAATCTTGCGCGTAGCCTCGGTTCCCCCGGATTGCATCGATGTTCATCGGAAGCACTAGCGGTCGGCCATCCGCGATGCGCGACCCAGCATGGTTCGATGGGCAAGGCGCTCGGGCAAAACCTCACTATTCGCTATTTTCCGCAGTCTTATTTGCGCATCGCGTCAGGAATCAAATCTCAGGAGGGGGACTTTCCGCCGCTCTATTCGCCCGCCGCTCACAGGTTTCCCATTCTCCCATTTGGCATTGCAGCTCACGGCACTCAAATTCGCAATGGGCGATATTTTCTGGAACCTCGTCGACAAACTGGTCTCGCAGCCACCGCCATGCCCGGCGAAAAGATTGCTCATCGTATGTCTTCGATTCGGACATTCGGTAGACCACCCAGAACGAGAAGCTTCCAGCTTAGACGGATCGAAAGAGATAGCAGAACGCTGCGATTATACCCGAATCCTGAGGTGGAGGCGGACACCAGTGAAAAGGCAAGGAAATCGCAACTTTAGCCCTCGTTACGGCCTTCTGAACCTGTGCTCTGCGCCTGGACCTGGCGAACGGCTGCATCAGGATCAGTGCCGCCAATTCCCAACTGACGGCAGGCTGTCCCGCGTGCGAATATTCGATGTGCAATTTTGCAGGATCAACGCAATTGGTATATAGAATCCGGGCACTGGAGGGTATGCCCCCATGGGTTCTAATCGCGCGAAGGGAATTCTAGCCGGGGTGTTCCTGTTGGTCGTCCAAGCTTCGGAAGGTCACCCGCCGACAGCGCTGCAGGCGACGTTGAATGGTTCCAAGGACGTCCTGAACCGGATTGAGGTTGGGGTCACCGAGATGGAGAGCGACCTTGCGATAATCCGAGACTACTTAATGTTCAATCCCAGAGTCGAACCGAGTACAGCCCCTCCTCTTAAACCTCGAACTGGACCATCGACGGGGAACTCAGATCGACGGAACTACATCGGAGACGAAGCATGCCGCGCGTGTCATTTGGAGAAGGTGCAGAGCTATTTGAAAACGCCGCATTACCTAAGCTCGCGACTGCCGACCCAAGAATCGATCCTCGGTTCCTTTGCTGAGCGAAAAAATATCCTGAAGACCTCCAATCCCGGATTGTATTTCCGCATGGATGCCAAGGCAGATGGCTTCTATCAGTCATCCATCTCGGCATTTCCACCGGTCGGGCCGGCACGCTCGGAAAGAATTGATGTCGTGATCGGATCGGGAAGAGTAGGTCAGACGTATCTTTACTGGAAAAACGACCGCCTTTTTCAGCTTCCCGTCTCGTACTGGGTCGATCTGGATGCCTGGGTCAACAGTCCCGGTTATCGCGATGGCGTAGCAAATTTTGAGCGGCCTGTTATTCCACGCTGCCTGGAATGCCATCTGACCTATGCAGAGGGCATACCTGGTTCAGACCCGTCTAACGTCTACAAGCCAAAAAGCCTGGTGTTAGGAATTTCTTGCGAACGGTGCCATGGGCCGGGACGCGAGCATATGGAAGCCATGACTGCAAAAAGAGGGACTGCAGACATTGTTAATTTGTCAAAGCTTACGCGAGAGAGCCAGATTGAGGTCTGCGCGCAATGCCATGGCGGCCGCCGGACACCTATGACGGTCGCCTTTTCCTACGTGCCCGGAGAGCCACTAGACAAATACTTTCGCCGCGACCCATCGAACCCTAGCGCGACCGTGGATGTACATGGCAACCAGGTAGCCCTATTGCAGATGAGCCGCTGTTACCAATCTTCGGCAGATCTGAGTTGTTCCACATGTCACGATGTGCATCAAACCCAGCGAGACACAGCCGCGTTTTCGGTTCGCTGCCTTAAATGCCATCGGCGAGAAACGTGTGGAGAGTTTCCCAAATTGGGCGAGAAAATCACAGGAAGCTGCGTTAACTGCCACATGCCCGTGCAGGCCTCCAATTTGATCATTTCAAACTCCAACGGGAAGCAAACAAAGGCGATGGTGCGGAGCCATTGGATCAAGATTTATCCCGAATTGCGAGCACCCTGATTTTGCAATTTGCGAAAGCGAGATTGGCATCACGACTGAAACTCTGACCTATTAGCTTCATGATCAGACTCAATTTTATACACTTGGTGAAAGTTTGAGGGAACGAGACAAACGCATGATCTGTCGGAGAAACCTGCTTCGAGGATCACTCCTCTCCGGAAGCATTTTGATATCCGGTTTCGACAAGTTCCGTTGGCCAGAGTTCTTTCCGAGCCAGGTTTCGGATCCCTTTCGTGAGGGTACCCAAATCGGAGTCGTGGACTTCTCCGACGAAGGCAAGGCCCCTATGGGCCAAGCAATTGGGGCCGAGCTCGATGGACGGCTGTTCACCGACCACTCTACGCTGAAGCCGGAAAATCCTGTAACTCCTACAAGTTCTTTCTATATCAGAACGCGTGCCTCGAAACTTCTGGACAACACCAAACCGTGGTCGATTCAAGTCGGTGGCCTCATCGAAAAACCATCCGCCATCTCCGTCCAAGACTTAGAAAAAATAGCGCAACCCATGGGCTTACATCTCATGGAATGCGCCGGGAATTCCCGCAGTGCCCATTTTGGAATGTTGAGTGTTGCAGACTGGGAGGGCATTCCATTGCAAGGGATTCTCGAAAACGCCAAACTTAAACCACAAGCCACCCGCGTACTCATTTCCGGCTTTGACCACTACGCTGCTGAATCGAACAGTTCCTGGCCAGGGGCCAGTTGGATTTTCACACTGGAGCAATTGAAATCGTCGCGGGCGTTTCTGGCCACAAAGATGAACAGCCAGCATCTCAACGCAGACCATGGTGCGCCCATTCGTTTGGTTGTTCCGGGCTGGTATGGGTGCACATGCATTAAGTGGGTAAACGAAATAACCTTAGTCGAGGAAGAGGCCCCGGCCACCTCCCAAATGAAGGAATATGCCAGTCGCACGATGCAGAATGGAGTACCTACCCTCGCAAAGGACTACGTGCCGGCTTTGATTGACGCAGCGGCAATGCCCATTCGCGTAGAAAAATGGTTGGTGGGTGGGAAGATCAAATTCCGCGTGATAGGAATTCAATGGGGCGGCTCTCGCCCCATCGAGGGGCTGGAGATTCGATTCAACGCGGAAGAGGACTACGCCCCCGTGGACGACTTTCGGATATCCACTCACGACTCCTGGAGCTTTTGGAACAAAGCGTGGACTCCACAAAAAGCCGGAAGGTACCTGATCCGACTTCGCTTGAAAGGGTCGAACGACGTCGCGAGAAGATTGGATTCTGGCTACTACGTGCGTTCCGTCGAGATATCGGAAAGCTGAAGAGAAACGTCCGCGAGGAACGACCTGCTGGCTTCAAGAGTCTAAGATTCGCCCGGAAATACGCCGGCACGGTCTTGTGTTCATGAACAAGTGCGATATCCGCGAGCGGATTTTTTTGGCAGTAACGGCAGATTCTCTTGCAAACCGACTTGGCTGCCGCTATAACCGTGAAGTTGTTCGCGTGCCCCTGTTGTTTGGTGAAAGGTGTCAGACGATTGCTCCCTCCTCTCCGTTCGTTGTCGGAATTTCCCAGAAACTCTTCTTTCGTATTGAACCAGCAAGATATTTTTTCGCGAGTTCCGTGTTCGGAAGGTCCAAAGTGCGCAATGGAATTTTATTATTCCAACTTTGCAGGTGACTCACGCCCATGAAATGGGAAGTTCGCAAGCGAAGGGAAATTGTCGACGGAAGCGAACTCGAATCAAATAGAGCGCGAGCCAGTTCTGTGTAAACTGAGGAGGCTATGTTCAGACGATCACTCGCCACGTCAATCTTCGTCCTCAGCTTGGTTCTGACCTCGGCGCATGTCAGCGCGCAGCAGATGGCATTGGACGCCGAGGGGCACGAGTGGTGGCAGCACGCAGTTTTCTACGAGCTTTATCCGCGGAGTTTCGCCGACAGCAATAACGACGGAATTGGCGATCTCAACGGAATCACGTCCAGGCTCGATTACCTGAAGGATCTAGGTGTTGATGCTATCTGGATCACGCCGTGCTTTCCTTCTCCTCAAGTGGACTTCGGTTACGACGTATCGGACTACGAGAATATCGATCCGATGTACGGGAACTTACAGGATTTCGACCGCCTGGTAGCGGAAGGCAAGAAGCGGGGCATTCACAT
The DNA here is from genome assembly GCA_963709675.1 of Candidatus Acidiferrales bacterium. Taxonomy (GTDB): domain Bacteria; phylum Acidobacteriota; class Terriglobia; order Acidiferrales; family UBA7541; genus Acidiferrum. The sequence goes on along the minus strand of CAVPWW010000003.1, from coordinate 26,176 downwards.
CGTTTTGGATTTCGTGGTCAATCATACATCGGACCAACACAAGTGGTTTCTGGATTCGAAATCTTCGCGCAGGTCCGCGCATCGGGATTGGTACATCTGGCGCGATGGCAAGGGACCTGACCTTCCGCCCAACAACTGGGTTTCGACATTCGGGCTTTCCGCATGGAAGCTTGATCCGCTCACTCGACAGTATTATTACCACTACTTTTATCCCGAGCAGCCGGACCTGAACTGGAGAAATCCTGCAGTTGAACAGGCTATGTTCGACGTCACCCGCTTCTGGTATAAGCGCGGCGTCGTGGGCTTCCGGTTGGATGCCGTGGATTCCCTATTCGAGGATCCGAAGCTGACGGATAACCCGGTCGTGACTGGTACGGATAACTTCGGTCGACCCAACATGGACGAGAAGTACAATCAAAAATTGCCAGAGGTACACGATGTTCTGCGAGGACTGCGCAAGGTCGCTGACGAATACAATGCCGTGTTGATCGGTGAGACTTACACCAGCACCATCGGCGAACTGAAACAGTATTATGGCGAACGTAGCAGCGAGTTGCAGATGCCGATGGACATGATGTTCGCTACCGTAGACAAGCTTTCTGCCTCGGATTTCCGCCAGCAGATTTCTGCCATCAATTCCGCGGGAGGCTGGCCGGTGTTGCTCATTGGCAATCACGACATGGCGCGTTCCTATAACCGCTACGGCGACGGCGTGCATAACGACGCCATTGCCAAGCTGATGGCCGCCCTCTATCTCACTCTCCGTGGAACGCCAATCCTGTATTACGGCGAAGAAATCGGCATGGAGAACAATGATCCAAAGAGCAAAGAGGATGTGCGGGATCCGATCGGCACGCTCGGATGGCCCTTGGAGAAGGGCCGCGACGGAGAACGCACCCCGATGCAATGGAACGCCAGTGCGCATGCGGGCTTCAGCATGGCGAAGCCTTGGCTGCCTGTCCCCCCAAGCGCGCAGACTCACAATGTCGAGAGTGAACTAAGGGATCCTGGTTCGGTCTTGAATTTCTACAAGCGACTGCTTTTTCTGCGCCACCATGAAGAGGCATTGCTCGACGGAGAATACATCCCTCTGAACGAGAACAGTCCGAACGTGCTTTCGTTTCTGCGACGATACAAGAACGAAGCGGTGCTGGTGATATTGAATATGTCTGGGAGCTTGCAGAAGTTCGATCTAGACCTTGTTCCCTACGGCTCGGCCGGCGCGAATAGAACCACTCTACTGACGGATATGACCAGTGAGCTGCAAGCTGGCGGAAAGGAAATGTCCATCGAGCCATTCGCTGTGTACATCGCGAAACTTACAAAATGATGGAGCCCTGGGGATGATTCAGGGGAACTTACGAAGAGAGGAATGATGAACTACAAGGGGTTTGATTTACATGGAAGAATTGCGGTGGTGGTCGGCGGGACCTCGGGGATCGGCCAGACGATTGGGCACGGTCTGGCCGAGGCTGGAGCAGACGTGATTCCCACAGGACGCCGCGCGGATCTGGTGGAAGCCGCGGCAGGAGAAATCGAGGCTCTCGGGCAACGATCCTTGCGAATAAGTTCCGATGTACTGAATCGAGGTTCGTTGCAATCTTTGCTCGATGCCGTGGTGGCCAAATTTGGCAAGGTGGATATTTTGGTCAATGCGGCCGGGCGCACGAAACGCACTCCGTTCCTGGAGGTTGAGGAAAGCGAATGGAACGAAATTCTGGATACCAACCTGACCGGGGCGTACCGCGTGAGCCAGGTTTTCGGCCGGCATATGGTCGAGCGTAAGTATGGGCGGATCATCCAAATAGCATCGCTGACTTCCTTTGTGGGTATGTACGAAGTGGCGGCGTACGCAGCGAGCAAATCGGGACTTGCGGCCCTAACGCGCACTCTGGCGATCGAGTGGGCCCGCTATGGCGTATGCGTGAATGCCATCATGCCTGGCGTGTTTCGCACTGCCCTAAACGAGAAATTGCTCGATGGAACGCCGAGGGGCCAGGAGTTTCTGATGCGTACGCCGATGAGGCGCTTTGGCAAGGTGGAGGAGTTGGTGGGCAGCGCCATTTTCCTGGCCTCGGATGCGGCCAGTTTTGTTACCGGCACAATTCTGCAAGTGGATGGAGGATTCCTGGCCAGCGGCGTAAATCAGTAGCGGGATGAAACGCAGCCGTCCTCAGGGACAAGCCAACCGCCGGTGATAAAGTGGTGATGCGCCGCGAGAGTTTCGAGCAGATTCTATTCCGCGACAAATTGAGGAGTAAATAAGATGGCGACACAACAGCAAGCTGGCATCGAGAGGGGGGTCTTCCGGAAAACGAATGCCCACGTAGGCCGAAAGGTCTGCGTTTCGCCCGAGAACAGTGCGATGAGGCATCTTGTGTATGCACGCATCATTCTCGATCAGTCCGAGCCTTCTGTGAAGTTTTCGAATGGGGCGCGAGAAACCGGCTTGATCTGCTTGCGCGGCGAAGGTTCGGCAACAGTCGACGGCACACCGATTCCACTGGGCCGCTTCGACGCGATCTATATCCCGCGCGAATCGAGCGTGGAATTGAGTACAAACTCGTCGGTAGATATTGCGGAGTTCTCCGCGGAGGTCGCGAAACGCTATCCGTTGCGGGTGGTACGCAATGCCGAAGTGGCCGGGGATCCCGGTTTGAAGTTTACGACGGGGAAACAGGGCAATACCCGGAGCGTGAGTCTGTTGCTGGCGAAAAACATCGAAGCCGGGCGGCTGATCATCGGCGTCACGGAATCCGATCCGGGGAATTGGACGAGTTGGCCGCCGCACGAACACGCAAAAATGCTCGAAGAAATGTACGTGTATTTTGATATGCCGGGTCCCGCTTACGGAATTCAATTGGTGTACCAGAACACCGAGGAACCCGAACTTGTCACGGTAGTCCGCGACGGCGACGCGGTCATGATCCCTGCCGGCTACCATCCGAACGTCGCCGTACCGGGGCATCCCATTGCCTTTCTGTGGGCCATGGCCGCGCATCGCGAAGGCGAAGACCGCCAGTATGGAATCGTGAATGTGCAACCGGGATTCGATCAAGGCGGTTCAGGCTTGGAAGCTGGAAGGAAAAAATAAAACCAGCCCGCTGAATCGGCCTAATCCATGGCGGAAAACCCATTCAGAGTCGCCGAAGGATCGATCGGGTCAACCTCTCAAGCACGCGGAGAGGAACCCGAAAAAGCGCGGGTGACATTCTTTCTTGGAAGATTCCGATGGGTCATCTGTGCCGTCCTCTTCCTCGGCATCAGCAAGAATTATATGGACCGCCAGGTGTTAGGCGTCCTGAAAGTTACCCTGCAGCACGATTTCGGTTGGAATGAGATCGATTACAGCAATCTGGTATTTGCGTTTCAAGCCGCCTATGCCGTCGGGTTGCTGGTGGTAGGGCGTTTCATCGATCGCGTGGGGACGCGGATCGGATATGGGCTAGCTATGGTGTTTTGGAGCATCGCTTCCATGGCCCATGCGCTGTGTGGCTCCCTTCTCAGTTTTGGAATTGCACGCGCGGCACTGGGCTTGGGAGAATCGGGAGCTTTTCCCGCCAGCATCAAAACGGTCACGGAGTGGTTTCCGCAGAAAGAACGAGCGCTAGCGACAGGGATCTTCAACGCGGGGACTAACGTCGGCGCGATCATCACGCCAATCTTTGTGCCGTGGATCACGATCCATTTTGGATGGCGATGGGCATTTGTCATCACGGGAGCAATCGGGTTTCTGTGGTTTTTGCTGTGGATGGCGGTGTACCGAAAGCCGGAAGAGCACACGCGCTGCAGCGCAGCGGAGCTTGCACATATTCGAAGTGATGGCGAGAAGCCGACGCCCCCCATGCCCTGGGCCCGACTGCTAGGATATCGGCAAACCTGGGCGTTCCTGCTTGCGAAGTTTTTGACCGACCCCATCTGGTGGTTCTATTTATTTTGGGTGCCGGGATTTTTTCAGAAGCAGCATGGGTTAAACCTGACGCAGATTGGATTGCCGATTGTGGCGATTTACCTGATTTCCGACGGGGGAAGCGTTGCAGGTGGATGGTTGTCTTCGCAGTTCATTGCGCTTGGTTTCTCGGTGAATAGGGGACGGAAAGTGGCGATGTTAATATGCGCAGTGTGTGTGGTTCCCATTGTTTACGCCTATCGTACAGAGGGCCTCTGGACAACCACCCTTTTGATCGGTCTCGCCGCCGCGGCACACCAGGGTTTTTCGGCAAATCTTTATACCACCGCATCGGATATGTTCCCAAGCCACACGGTAGCTACCGTGGTGGGAATCGGAGGGATGGCAGGAGCGGTGGGAGGAATGTTGATTGCCAAAATTGTGGGTAATGTCTTGCAGGCGACCGGAAGTTACTTTGTCCCTTTTCTGATTGCGGGGACGGCGTACCTGATCGCCCTGGGCGTGATGCAAGTGATCGTGCCTCGACTGCAGCCAGTGAATGCTGCATAGAGGAGCATATCCAGGTTGACTGAGAAACGACTACGGAGAAACCGACATGGTGCAGAGGGATGCGACAAGACGTGGTTTTTTGAAGGTGACAGGCGCGACAGTTCTCGGCCTTGCTGCAGGCCGCCAGGGAATGGCGTCCTTCGAAGATGTGGTGAAGGATCCTGCGGAACATGACAGTTTTGATGTCCGCGAGTTTGGCGCGAAGGGTGACGGCAAGACCCTCGATACGTCTGCGATCAACAAGACGATTGAAGCGGCAGGGGCTGAAGGAGGAACAGTCTATTTCGCCGCGGGAACCTACCTGTGCTATTCGATTCACCTGAAAAGCAGAGTCCGGCTCTTCCTGGCGAGTGGCGCCACGATACTGGCAGCAGATCCCCCGAAGGAGAGCGGGCAGGAAGGATATGACCGGGCCGAACCGAATACGCCGTGGGAAGACTACCAGGATTTCGGGCACAACCATTGGCATAACAGTCTTATTTGGGGCGAAGGGCTCGAGAACGTGTCCATCTGCGGACCCGGCCTTATTTGGGGGAAGGGGCTCAGCCGCGGGGAGGGGCAAGGGCCAGTCGCAGAAGTGCCCGGCGTGGGGAACAAAGCTATCGCGCTGAAGAACTGCCGCGATGTGCTTCTGCGCGACTTTTCGATTCTGCATGGCGGGCATTTCGGAATACTTGCCACCGGTGTCGATAACCTGACCATCGACAATTTGAAAATTGACACCAACCGCGACGGCATGGATGTCGATTGCTGCCGCAACGTGCGCATATCGAATTGCAGCGTCAATTCGCCGTGGGACGATGCCATTTGCCTGAAGAGTTCGTTTGCACTTGGTTACGCGCGCGCTACGGAGATGGTCACGATCAGCGACTGCATGGTGAGTGGCAGTTTCGAAGAGGGGACCATGCTCGATGCGACCTTCAAGCGCTTTCCTGCAAATTCCGACGTAGATCGCAATGGACGCATCAAGTTTGGCACGGAATCAAACGGCGGCTACAAGAACATCACAATTTCCAATTGCGTATTTGACGGATGTTTTGGCCTGGCGATTTTGAGCGTAGACGGCGCGCTGATTGAAGACGTTTCCATTTCGAATATCACCATGCGCGAAACGGTCGGCGCGCCTATTTTTCTCCGTTTGGGATCGCGCATGCGCGGACCCACGGGCGTGCCTGTCGGAGCCATTCGGCGGGTGAACATTTCGGACATCGTTTCATCGAATGCTTCGTCGCAGGTTTGCTCGATGATTACGGGCATTCCCAATCACAAGATTGAAGACGTGAAGATAAGCAATATCCTGGTGCAGCATCCGGGCGGCGGTACGAAGAAAGACGCGGGCATTCAGCTCGAGGAGAAGGAAAAGGAATATCCCGAGCCTACCATGTTCGGAACCACGCCTGCCCACGGCTTACTGATCCGACATGCCGAAGGCATTGAGGTGAGCGATTTTAAAGTGGTGGCGCGGACGAAAGACGCCCGACCATGCATTCTGTTGGATGACGTCGATCGCATCGACTTCTTCAATATCAAGCCGGATCAGGCGCCGGATACGCCGGCTTTTGTGTTAAATGATGTGAAGGAGTTCAGCGTGGCGAGGTGTAAGTCCATAGCTGACACGCAAATCGTCGAGACGAAACACAAGGAACTTTAGGGGAAGGCTGGCCGGCGATTTGGTCTGTCTGCCCCGTTTCGTTGGGCACGGTACCGACAAGGTTCGCAGACGGTCCTAAATTTCCCTATGGCGTTTTGCTCATCGGCGATGGGCTAGCCTTTTTTCCAGTTTGGATCCTGACGGGGGAGGCCAGGGCGGCCAGTCGATCGATATCAAAATACTTGTATAGATCCAGGCAGAACAAATCTGGGGCGCTCCGGTAGGGAACGGGAGTGTCCAGAAGATAGCCGAGACTGGTCATAGCGTCGTCAGAATCCACCTCAGAGAATAGCTCTGGCTCGAGTGCTGCTGCGGCAAGAGCGACTACCTGGCTGCGGATCCCGGCAGTTTCGAGGCGAATTTTGCGCTGGCCGGTGTAAAACGACTTAGCGATTGCCACCAGCTGCCCGACTTCAATGCCCAAAGGGCGATCGCCGCTGCTGGCGACGAGCATCTCCCAATAGGCCGGGTCGGTGTCGTCAGGAGTCGTCGAACCAAAGAAAAGTGGTTCGAGGGCAATGACCTGCTCACCGCGGTTCACGCCGTCCGCAATGTACTGCGCAGATGCCTTGAAACCCTTGTCGTTGATGACTATCGTGACAGGAGCGTCGGCTGGTGCATGGTTGCCGGCGATCCAGATTCCTGTGGCACTGAGCGAATTCGAGAGGTCAAAACGATACGAGAAGGATTGCAGCCCGGGGCGCTTCGTGCTGATCAACCTCCACGCAGCGCTGACAGAAACCGAGGAAAACCGGATCACGTTTTTCAGTTGCTCGCGCTGGGATTTCGCCCAAGCGTCGCGCTCGCTCCCGGGCGCCGGAACAGCATCCCGAACGATCTGACTCGCCAGCTTTCTTGCCAGGCCAGCCGTGGTCAGGTTGTCCTTGGGCAAATTGCCGGCCAATTGCTGGGGAGTGAATATCTCTGAATCGCTGGGAATTTCGTTCGTAACCGGGGGCAAATGGAAATACTCCGAGAAAAATGCGTAGGCTTGTTGGCGGTTGTCGAGCTGATAGTTGTGCGTGCCGGGATCGACATTCTCATGCCACCGCAATGCGTTCTCTCGGTTGTAGAGTCTAAAAAATGGCAAAGTCTGCTCATAGACGTACGGCTTTACGAGTGGCGCGAGGAAGCAGCAATCGTCCTGTTCGTTATGAATCAGCAGAGTTGGCCGGGGGGCGCGTAGAGCCACAAGAAACGGATAGTCAAAACCCTGCGCGAGGTCAGTGGCGTTTTCCTCCACTTCCTGCGTGTCGGTTGGGCGAGTCAAATTCGATTCAAGCGAACCGAATCCAGCGACCTCCACCATGACATTCACCCGTTCATCCAAGGCGCTGATCATGATGGTCTGCCACCCGCCACCCGAGAGGCCGGTCACGCCAATGCGTTTGGGATCGGTCTGAGGGAGGGTTGCCAGATAGTCCAGGCCGCGACGAACGATGAGATAGAAGTAACCGAGAGAGTTGGATCCGACAAGATCGAGCTGGCCACCGAAATCATGACTATTCTCTGGCTGGCCCAGTTCACCGAAGCCGGGCCAGCCAAGACTGAGGGCGAGGATTCCCTGCTTTGCGAAATTGATGCAGCGCTTCTGCTCATACTCAACGACGTTGCCGAGCGGGTCGTGGCCCACAAGATTGAGAATGGCCGGAACACGGCCACCGAGCGTTTCCGGTTCGTACAGAATGGCGGTGGAATAGAGGCCCGGCACAACCTCATAGCGGAATTTGCGCAAGCGATAGCCATGGGCGGTTTCGATGACGTCAGTTTGCTCGAAATGCGGGGCGGAGCTGATCCATTCCTTTGGCCAACCATGGTAGGCGATGTCCTGCAGGACATGAGTGCGAAGCTTTTGCGCCTCGGCGGTCCATTGCTCGGCGGTCGCTGGCGCAACTGGCTTGGGAATGTGCTTCATCATGTAGACCTGGAGCTGGTAAGCGGTCACGGCGATCGGCTGCACCGGCTTTTCCAAAAGTGGTGCAACGGTGTCGCTCGTGGCCTGGGCGCGGGCCAAACCGGCAAACGCAAGCAGGATGAAAAGCGAGCCGGCAAATTGAATAGCGCGTCGAATGGACATCATGATCTCTCCCATGAAATTCATGTGCTACGAATTTGTATGATGGCGGCCAGAGTTTGTCCATGGATGGCGTTGAGGTGTTCACCGGCCGGAACATCCTCAAGAATCAGTGCAAGGCAACGCAGAACATGGGTGGAATCAGCGACCGGTTGCGAAAGAGGGATTCCCAGCCAATCGCTGGTCACTTCCTTAATTTTCATGATTGGCCTCAGAGCTTGCGCTGCGCGGGGTAGCCTCGGGACGCGTACATTTTGACCATGGCTTCGACCGACTGGCGCCATTCGCGGCCATCGGACTCGGGAATCGTCCCAGGCCAAATGCTCACATAGATGTATTGCAGAGGCGTGTCACCGATATTCTTGACGTAGTGATTCGTGTTTTGGGGGATAAAGGCCACAGCTGGCCCCGATGTATCCTTTGTTTCGTCGCCGATCCACACGCGCGCTTTTCCGGAAACGATGAAATACATCTGAGCAAAATTTTGATGGGCGTTTGGAGGGGTCACGATGCCAGGCTCGATGGTCTCCAGGACAGCTTCAAAGCACTTGGTCGCGTCGCGGGGAATCAGCATGGTGTAGAGATTTCCGGCACACCAAAACTTCTCGCCCTCATCGATCCTCTGGCAGATCATTTTTCCTCCGTTTTTGTTTCCATTTGATGCAGCGGCCTGCAGGTGTCGCGCTTCACGAGGGTCGTCGAAAGCAACATCTCCGGTGAACGATGTCCCTTGGACTTGATTTTGGCGATGGCCATCTTCGCCAACTGGCGGCCGACTTCGGTAGCTTCGACGCGCACACTGGTCAAGGAACGCAACCGGGCCATGCCGTGCTGGTCGTCAAACCCGATCAGGCTGACGTCGTGGGGCACGTCCAAGCCAGCCTTCTGCAAACTTTCCCAGGCGCCGTGAGCGATTTCGTCGTTGCCAGCCAGGACCGCAGTAACGGGACGATGCTGTTCCATGATCATTTGAATGCTACTCATGCCATTCAGAAAACGATCGTCGGAAAGACCCATGGTCTGTGCCAGAGGCTCCAGGCCTGCTTCCTTCATCGCTTTGCAATAACCTTCGTGCCGATTCCGATACCAAGGAAGGGAGGTCTCCCCGATGAACCAAATATCCCGATGCCCCAGGGAGATCAGGTAACGGGTCGCTTCCATCGCGCCGGAAAAATCATCGAAGCGGACTTGATCGAAAGGCGCGCGCTCTTCCTTGCTGACAAAATTATTGACCATCAAGACGTAATGCAGTCCCCGCTTGTCGAGACTGCGCGTGAAGTTTTCAAAATTAGCCCCAGCCAGAATCACGCAGTCGGCGATGCCATGGCTTTGCAAGACGCTTGGTAACTGCAAGTCGGCCGGAGCGACCGTTGGAGAGTAGCGGAATCTTGTGTAGATCACGAAGAAACCGGATTCTTCGCAATATTCCTCCACTCCTTGCAGCACCCGTGAGTGGAACGGATGAAGAAAGTCACGGTTACTGAGAATGAAAGAAACCACGGGTGAAGAATTTCGCGCGAAAATTTGCGCCCTTGCATTGGGACGATAATTCAACTCTTTCAGGGCGCGTTGAACGCGTTCCCGCAATTCCTGGTTGACGTCGGGTTGATTGTTCATCACCCGCGAGACGGTGCCAACAGCGACGCCGGCACGGCGGGCGACGTCGCGAATGGTCACGGCCATGGGGAAGCCTCGAAGGTCTCGCGTTTTGCGTTCATGAATCCATTCATGAAGTTTATATACTATGAAATGATCAGAATGCAAGTCAACGGTGTTGTGTTGGCCGCCTCGAGACTGACACGGTTTCAATATAAGCGCCTATATTTGGATTTTAGTGAGGTAATTGAAAAATTGCGCTTGACAAAGGAAAAGGAGAGTTATAGACATATGAACCAGTTCATGAATGTCGCTTGAAATTTCCGGTTTGTTCGGTGCAGGCAATCCCGAATTTGGGTGCAATTTGGGAGCATTTGCCGGTCATTTCGAGCGGGCTCCGTCGAACGAACCGATAAGAATCGGGTCGGGCTTGTGACGAAGCGGCATCAAGATTCGCAGTTGGGGTGCAGGTTTTACCAAACTCTGGGGAAGACCGACGAGGGAAGGATGGAGGTAGAAAGCGATGCCTAATGGGTGTCCTCGCTCTGATGTCCTCTGCATTAGTGCACAAATTCAAGACTTCACGGTTCGTTCCGTTAGAAACGTCTCCTCTCGGTGTTGGCGGCGAGAGAGAAAATCAGTGCTGAGCACAGCCAGCTTAATGCTGACGGGTCTGCTCTTCATCCTTGGCAGTCTAGCGGCCAGTACTGCCTCGGGCCAGGCGGTGTACGGAGGCATCGACGGCAGGGTGGTGGACTCCTCGGGCGGCGCCGTCGCGGGCGCCACGGTGACCATAACCGACGTCAACCGCGATGCCGTCTTAACTACAAAAACCGATGCCTTTGGTGCGTTCCAACAGACTCACTTGATCATCGGTAAATATCGCGTTCAAGTGGAAGCGCCGGGCTTTAAGATGGCCGTTGAAGACAACATCGAAGTCGCCGTGGACATGGTCCGCACGGTGGAAATGGCCTTGCAGCCAGGCGATATCAAGGAGATCGTTACGGTCACGGCTGAAGCGCCGTTACTGAAGGTTGAACGTACTGACGTTTCCACCACGCTTTCAGAGAGGCAGGTGGACACCTTGCCCAATTTTGGACGGAATTTCTCAAATTTCCTGCTGCTCACGCCCGGCACGGTTCAATTCTGCTGGGGCGACACCTCCACGGAAAATCCGCAGGGAGGAATTGCCGTCAACGTGAACGGCCAGATGTTCGTCGGTGTCGGATCCATCTTGGATGGCACGGACAACCGGGACTTCTTGTACGGCAACATGCTCATTGTTCCGAATCTCGATGCCGTGGTGCAGATGAAGGTGACGAGCGCGGATTACGACGCGGAGTTTGGCCAGGTCAGCGCCGCCGTGGTTTCGACTTCTACCAAGTCTGGCACAAACGAATTCCACGGCAGCGCTTTCTATTACAACCGTAATAATTCGACCTATGCCCGCGATCCCTTCGCCCAGGCGCCGCCGAACAACGTCATCCCATATACAAACTGGAATCAGTTCGGTGGTTCGACCGGTGGTCCGATCATCAAGAATAAGTTATTTTTCTTCGCTGACTATCAGGGAACCAGGGCCAATGATGGCGGTTCCGGGATAGCGCAAGTTCCGACCGCGGCCATGCGCGGCGGTGATTTCAGCGCCTGGATACCACTGGGAGACTTAATTTACAATCCATTCCCGATTGACCCGGTGACGGGGCTTTCCGTCTCACCCGGCTCGCGCCAGCAATTTGTGGCTACTCCCTCAGGACCCAACGCCAATCCGCTGTGCACCCCGGCCTCCCCTGACTATGTCGCAAGCCGCGGTGGTTGTCCAAACATGATCCCCACGAGCATGATCTCGCAGGTTTCGCTGAATCTGATAAAACTCCTGCCCATGCCCACAAATCCGAATGCCCCACCGGGGGTACCCAATTATTCCGCAAACGTCACAGATACCTATCATGCCAATACGTTCGATGGCCGTGCGGACTATTTCTATAGCGACAACTTGCGTTTCTTCGACCGCTACACTTTCACGCAGTTCTACAAGAGTGCGCCCGGTATCTTTGGACCGGTAATTGGAGGTCCGGCGAGCTCGCTTGGCTACACGGGGTCGGCTCCAACACGGCCGCAAAGCAATTCCTTCGGATTTGACTATACATTACGTTCCAACCTGCTTACGGATTTCCGGTTCGGGTGGTACAAGCAGCGCATTAACGTCCAGCCGTATACGTCGGGAGATTTTGCGACACAAGCGGGGGCGGTAGGACTGAATATTCCAAGCGATCCATCCACCAATGACTTTCCGCACTTCGGGATCCAGGGGCCGGATGGATTTGACATTGGCGATGGCCTGGCCTTCAACTGCAACTGCCCTCTTATCGAGCGAATGCAGCAGTTCCAATTTGCCAACAACTGGACCTGGACCAAGGGCAGGCATACCATCAAGTTCGGCCCCGATATTCGACGTTTGCAGAACTTGCGCGTGCCGAGCGACATCCACCGTTCGGGGGACGTCTACTTCTCCAATGCCTTCACGGAAGGGCCGAACGGAACTGGGCTTGGCACCGCAAGCTTCCTGCTGGGCGATGCTTCCAACATGGGACGGTACGTTTCCACTTCCACCGATGCCGGAGAGCGCCAATGGCGTACCTTCTTCTACGGGGAGGATTTCTGGAAGGCTACTTCCAAACTGACTCTAACCTTTGGTCTTCGCTGGGAAATCTACTACCCGCAGACGGTCACGGGGAAAGACCAGGGGGGCTGGATAGACCTGAACACCGGCGAGGTGCTGGTGGCTGGAGAGAATGGCATAGGGCTCAACGGAAACGTACAAAACACATTTAAGAATTTCGCTCCGCGCCTGGGCGTCGCATATCAAATCAACGCCAAGACCGTGCTGCGGATGGGTTATGGCCGTTCCTTTGATGTTGGAATGTTCGGCTCCATTTTTGGGCACACGGCGACGCAAAACTTGCCGGTACTGGGCATTCAGAGCGTACTCTCGCCGCAGGGAAACGCCTGGGACCCGGCGTTCTCGTTGTCGGTTGGACCGCCGCTGATTACTCCTGCCCAGGTTTTGGCTAGTTCGCCTCTGGGCCCGACTGGAAACCACCTGCTTCCGAACGGGATCACTCCATGGGTGTTTCCCCGCAAGATGCTGTTGCCGACCGTGGATGCCTGGAACGCAACTGTACAGCGGCAAATTACGCCCACCTTCTACATCGAAGCCGCCTATGTGGGAAACAAGGGCACCCACGTTCAGACGGGTGAGAACAACTGGCTAGACATCAACGCGGCGACAACTGTGGGGTACTGCAATTCGGCTAATCCTGCATCTCCTACGACGGGATGCCTTTCGTATAATCAACGCCAGCCCTACTTTGCCAAATATGGTTGGACGCAATTGTTGAGGTGTGTGTGCGACCCGGGCGACAACCATTATAACTCCCTGCAGTTGAAGGCAGAAAAGCGCATGTCGCATGGTCTGTCCGTTTTGGGGGTTTACACTTTCTCGCACGCTAAAAATCACGACGCTCCCGACTTTCTCTATGACCCGTCGATCTATTATGGGAGGCCCAATTGGCAACGCAACCAGGTGCTTTCGGTGGCGACGATCTACGAACTGCCGTTTGGCAAGGGAAAGGCGTTCCTCAGCAATGTGTCTAGCGCCATGAATTACCTCGTAGGCGGCTGGGAACTCTCGAACAACACCACCTGGATGAGTGGCTTGGGCTTCAGCGTATCCTACAGCGAATGCGGCCTAGATACCGATTCCGGAGTCTGTTTCCTGAATAAGGTGGGAAACACAAGCGTTCCTAACCAGAACCAGTACCATTGGTTCGCCGTCGCCTCCGTTCCTCTGGCGGCTAACGGTCAGACGAGCGGACCGTGGCAGCGCCCGATGTTCGGCACGTTCGGGGATTCCGGCCGCAACACACTCATCGGTCCCGAGTGGTTCGACAGTGACCTTTCGGTCATCAAGAACTTCCCGCTTAAGGAACAGATGAGGATCCAGTTCCGCGCGGACGCTTACAACGTCTTCAATCATGCCAACCTTGCTAATCCGAATAGCTGCGTGGACTGTGGAGGCGCAGGGCAGATCTTTAGCCTGGCCAACAACGCGTCCATGCGGAAGATGCAATTTGGCTTGCGTTTCGAGTTCTAGCTAGGAAGGGGTATCCTTGCTCTCTGAGCACGCAGTTCGCGGCTCGGAGGAGACAATTTCGGTGCAAAACGACAAGAACGGTCATTCACCCCCTGCGTGGAGAGTTCCAAAGACCTCTCCACGCATGACCGTCATCTGTGTACTTCTGATGAGCGCTCTGGTAACAATCCACGCATCTTGTGGATGGGGACAAGAGGCCCCGACGGCTTCCGCACCCAACGCTCCACTCGCTTCAGCCGAAGCCCTTCTGAACCAGGGCAAACCGGATGAGGCACTGAATCTTCTTAATGAGTTGGCCGCAAAAGATCCGACGACGCCGGGTCTAGAGAATCTGTTAGGGAAGGCTTGCTTCCAATCAAAAAGATTTCCGCAAGCCATCCAGCATCTAAAGGCCGCCCTGCAACAGAATCCTGAAGATTTAGAGTCCGTGCAGCTTCTGGCGCTGACCTATTACGCTTCCGGAGATTACCAGGACGCCTTACCGCTCCTTGAGAAACTCGGCCCACAACTCCCCAAGAGCAACGCGGATGGTCCGTATCTGCTCGGCACCTGCTACATCATGACCCAGCGTTGGGACGATGCGCGTAAAACGTTTGCCGAGATGTTTTCCGTGCCGCCGGACAGCAGCATGGCTTACCTCATGTTCGGAAAGATTCTGATCCGCCAAAGGATGGAAGAGCGTGCGATCCCGATGATCGAGAAGGCCCTGCAGATGGATCCGCGGCTTCCGATGGCTCACTTTCTGCTGGGGGAAATTGATCTTTTCAAGAAGAACCCAGCCGCTGCGGTTGCTGAGTTTCAGAAAGAGTTGGCAATCAACCCGACTGTTTGGCTCGTTTATTGGAGGTTGGGGGATGCTTACGTTCGGCTGGAGAATTACGACGAGGCTGAAAAGGTGCTAAAAGAGGCGATCTGGCTGAATGAATGGTCGTCAGGAGCGTACATCCTGCTTGGACAGATCGCATTGAAGAAGGGTGATTCTGGCCTTGCCGTGGGTTTCCTGGAACGTGCGCTGAAACTCGATCCGCAAAACTATTGGGTTCATTATTTTCTCGCCAAGGCTTACCACAATATTGGCCGCACGGCCGAGGCGGCTCAACACTTTGAAATTTCTAAATCGCTCAGAGATGACAGGCTGACAGACGACCGCAACATGTTGCAGACAGTCCCATAGAATGGAGACCTGCGCGATGGATTGGATGTCAATCGAAAATCTCTTATTGGAGCACCTACCACCGTGGTGACAAGAGCCTGCCCCCGATGAAAGCATCGCGGCGTGAATATATAAAGGGAGTGATCGCCGGCGCGGCTGCTACTTCGTTCGCCAATTTACAGCCGGGCGCGGCAACTCCTTCGAGGCAGGCGGAGGCATCTCCTCCACCGGACCACGACAGGCGCATTCAGTGGTGGCGCGAGGCGAAGTTTGGAATGTTCATTCATTGGGGCCTCTACAGCATTCTTGGCCGCGAGGCGTGGGTCATGGGGGATGAGGACATTCCCCTGGAAGACTATGAGCGGTTGGCCAAGCAATTTCAGCCACCGCCGCACGCAGCACGAGCCTGGGCCCGGCTCGCGCGCGAAGCTGGGATGCGCTACATGGTGATGACCACCAAGCACCACGAAGGATTCTGCCTTTTCGACTCCAGACTCACGAACTACTGCGCTCCGAAGCAAGGTCCCGGCCGCGATCTTGTGCGAGAGTACGTCGAGGCAGCACGCGCAGAGAATATTCGGGTGGGTTTTTATTACTCGCTGATGGATTGGCATCATCCTGACTGGCGAAGTGCAAAAAGTGATGCTGCGGCACGAAAGCGCTTTGTTGATTACACACACGGGCAGATTCGCGAACTCATGACCAATTACGGCAAGGTGGACATTCTCTGGTATGACATGCCGGTCCCGCTTGATGCGGAGGGATGGCGTTCTGCAGAAATGAACGAGATGGTCTTGAAACTCCAGCCAGACATCCTCGTGAACAACCGCAATTTGCTGCCGGGAGATTTCTTCACGCCGGAACAATCCACGCAGGCCGCCAAGGGCGACTGGGAATCCTGCATGACCATCAACGATAGTTGGGCATATCTTGCAGGTGATAATAATTGGAAGTCCCCGCAGGAGTTGCTGCAGAACCTCGTTGAGTGCGCCCGTGACGGTGGCAACTATCTTCTCGACATTGGGCCGAAGGCGGACGGTGCGGTTCCCGATCCCAGTGTGAGCCGCCTGAAAACGATCGGCAAATGGCTGCAGAAGAACGGAGACGCAGTGTACGCCACGGAGAAGTGCCGTTTTCCTCACGGAAATATTGGCGTGTACACACGCAGGGGAAATACGCTTTATATCATTATTTATTTCTGGCCGGGCGAGACGATGACCGTCGGCGGCGTCGGATTCAAGGTGAAATCGGCGCGATATCTTGCCACCGGCATTCCCGTGACCTTCACGCATAAAGGGAGTCAGTTGATTTTTTCGGGGCTTCCGGCAAAGGCCGCGGACGATCCGGTAACCGTGATCGCGGCGGAATGCGACTCCGAACCCATTCAGGAAGCCCTCTCCTCCAAGGCGGATCCTCCGAATCAAATGGCCGGGACATAACGCGAGGCTGTGATTGATGTAGGGCAGTTCGAATTGTGATTTACTTCAATTTTAGATCGCAACTCGCGCCTGGTTCTTGCGGTGTACGATACACGCCGCCGTGCACATCGACCGGATGGACAAAGTGTTGTCGGAGGTGCGGGATATGCTCGAGGAATACAATTTCGTGGGCGAGGGCGATGCGGTTGAAGAGCACCAGATGCTGATGCAGCTGGCCCATGTCGCCTACATGGGGAACCACGGGCACCTCGAACTTGCGGCACAACAGGCTGACGACGATGAACTCACTTACTCCGGCCACACGTAGCGCGTCCACTTGAATAAATCCTGCGCACTTCTCCTGTAAATAATTCTTGAACACAACACGATTCGGAACATGTTCGCCAAGAGCGAGTTTCATCGGCGCAATGGCGTCGGCGAGTGTTTTGTGGCCAATAATATCGTCGGGGTGCGTCGGCTCTTCAATCCAGAACGGGTCCATCGGGCGCAGCTTGTTAGAGAGGTCGAGTGCTTGTGGGAGGGTCCATTGCTGGTTCGCGTCGACCATCATGCGGACTTTGCTGCCAACAATCTCGCGCACGATGCGGGCGCGGCGCAGGTCACGCTCCGGATCGCTTGAACCGACTTTAAGTTTCATGGCGGTGAACCCAGCATCGAGAGCCTTTCGGCAATTTTCGCGAACCTGTTCATCGCCGTAAGCAAACCAGCCGACGGAGGTGTCGTACCCAGGGTATCCACTCGTCAGAATGGTCTGACGCTGCATCCGCGTGGACAGCTCCCTCCTTAAGATGTTCAGGGCCTGTTTGTAGTCGAGTTCGTCTTCCAGGTAGGAAAGGTCCAGCGTGGCCAAGACCTGTTCTGGTGTTAGATCGAGGAGCAATTTCCAAAGCGGAAGACCCCGCGACTTTGCCCACAGATCCCAACAAGCGTTTGTCACGGAAGCGAGAGCCAGCTGAACTATGCCTTTGTGTGGGCCAAGCCAGCGGAATTGTTGTTCGTCGGCCATTTGCTTTTGCCAAAGACCGAACCCGCACATGATTGCTTCGATGTCCCTGCCGACAAGGTGTTTTGCGTAGAACTTTGCCGCTTCGCAGACGAGTTGTGTGCCTTCACCGAGGGTGAACGCCAGACCAGAGCCCACTTGCCCATGGTCGTCGTGAAGCAGAGTAACGGCATAGGAATAGATCGGATCGCGATGAATGGCGTCGCTGCCGTGGCCAGATCCGATCGGGTAACGCACATCCCGCGTGGAAGTGGCTTTTATCATGAGAGCTCGACCGAACGGCGGTAGCCGAGTTCCGCGCCACCGCTCACATGCATGATATGACCGGTGACGAAGCGCGCCTGATCGGAGAGCAAGAATACGCAAGCGTCTGCAATCGCGTCGCCTTCGGGGCAGTAGCCGAGAGGATGAATTTCTTCGAGGTAGCGCTCAATAGCCGCAGGGTTGGGCTGCTCCTTGGCCCATTGGCGAAGCATGGGTGTCCATACGCCCGCAGGGCAGACTGCGTTTACACGAATGCCGTGTCTGGCGTAATCAAGTGCCATGGATTTCGTGAGTGAGTTCATTCCCCCTTTGGTAGCGGTGTAGGCCGCATGGATTTCCTGTCCGATCACGCCAACAAGACTCGAAGTGTTCAGGATACAGCCTTTGCTGTCCTGCAAGGCTTTGAAGGCATAGCGAGTGGTGTACAGGATGCTCTTAAGATTCGTAGTGAATAGAACGTCCCATTCCGTATCCGTGGTTTCGTGCAAAGCCTTCGACGGTGTCGCGACTCCAGCGTTGTTATGCACCGCGTCGAGTCTTCCGAACTTCTTCAGCGTGGCTGCAAGAGCGGATTTCACGTTGTCTTCTCGTGAGACATCGCACTCTATACCGAGATGATTCGGCCCCAGCTCGTCGGCGGCTGTCTCCACCTGATTTCGATCTCGTGCTGCGAGCGCGATCCGAGCGCCTTCCGCTACATAGGCCTTTGCGCAAGCCCAGCCAATTCCGGCGGACCCGCCAGTGAGAAAAATGACCTTATCCTTGAGCTGTTCTTTCATGGCGGTGTCTCTACTTTAGGTAGTAGACCTCCTGTGTATCCCCCCAGATCTTGCCCTTTGCCACCGCATCGGGTAGCGGCGACTGGCATGGATCTGTCTCTTTCCACCATCGTTGCGTTTCCGAATCTGCGGCCATTTTTTTCATGTCCGCGTCGAAGTCATTCCCCGTGTATTCGAGGTAGGCGATGAGGTACAGCTTGCCGTCGATTTCGCGTTCGTGGATCGAGAAATTCTGAATGTGACACTCCTTAATCCTCCTGTTTACGCCGGGCCAGGGATGGGCATGAAGTTCGTGGTAATACTTTGCCTTTTCTGGCTTCAGTCCAGTGATCCAGACAAAACGTTGTGGCGGTTTTTGCACCATACAACCAGCAAGCAAAGGGGCAAACAAGAGACTCAACAGGATTCGCATACACACTCCTTGAGGACATACTTATCGAAGCCAAAGGTAAAGCCCTCCGAACACGCACAAAATCAGTACAGCCAGAATTCGGTAATTTCCAAGCCCGCGCCCGCCTGCCTCCCCACGCAGCGGCTCCCGCCAATCTTCCCAGACAAGTTGTTTGGCCTCGGTTTTCAGTGGTTCAGGAAAGAGGAACGAAGTGACGATCATGAGAACGATGCAGGCCACCAGCAGAAAAAATGCAATGAGCATGAAGTCGCCGTTATAAATCTTGTTCCAGTCCAAGTAAAACATGATTGAGCCAAACACCGAGCCGACAATGAGTGTGACAAAAGCTGCTTTTGCAGAAGCGCGCCTCCAAAAGACTCCGAGTAAGAACACCGTGGTAATCGGGGGAGCAATGTAGGAGATCAGTTTGTTTAGGCCTTCAAAAATGGTCGTGTAGTGGCCGAAAAGAGGCGAACAGACAATTGCGAGAATGGTGGCGATCACAGTTGTGATTTTGCCGATCGCCACTAGCCTATGGTCCCCGACGGAGGGACTGTGGCGCTTGAAAAGGTCGTATGCGACAAGGGTGGCCGTGGAATTGAGCGCCGCAGAACAAGTCTGCATGGCCGCAGCCAGCATCGCCGCGGCGACCAGGCCTTTGAGTCCGACCGGGAGTAGATGCGTGAGCAAGAACGTGTACGTGTCCGCCGCCGTGAGCGGAGCTTCTCCCCCGAAAGCGTTTTGTTGAACGAGCGCGACACAGATAACCCCGGGCAAGACAAAGAAAAACACTGGGAATATCTTCAAAAAAGCACAAAACAGTGGACCCAGACGTGCCTGCGTTTCGTCTTTTGCCGCCAACACGCGCTGCACGATCGTCTGATCGCAGCACCAATACCAGATTCCGATCACCGGGTAACCAAGCAAAATGGAATACCACGCCAGACCGGACGGATCATTCGCCGTTCGCGCCATGCTTAAGAAATTCCCTGTGCCCCAACTGACCTTGCTATTAACCACAGAAGCGAGAGGATGGGGGTTCGTTGCGATGGTGCGAGCAAGCTCTGACCAGCCACCGACTTTGATGTATCCCACGACCGTGACGACCATGGCACCGACAAGGAGCAATACAGTTTGCACACTTTCGGTCCACACAACAGCCAGTAAGCCGCCAACCATCGTGTAAATGCCGGTGAACAAGCCGAGTGCCACAATGAAGAGCGTGAGTGCATCAACGCCAAAAATCGTTGTGCCGGGTGCCAGACCGAGAATACCTCGCAACACCCACGCCGCCGTGAAGAGTGCCACTCCCATGTGGATGACAATAGCCGAGAACAGCGACACGACCGCGAGCACGTCGCGACAAGGGCCGTTGAAGCGACGCTCGAGAAAGTCTGGAAGGGTCGGGACTTTTGAACGGAGGTACAGCGGCGCAAAAAATAGCGATAGCAAGATGAGCGTGAAGCCAGCCATCCACTCGAAATTGCCGAACACAAGACCGAACTTGTAAGCTGCTTCGGCGAGACTGACAAGATGGACGGTTGAGATATTCGCCGCAAACATGGCCAGGCCGATGACCGGCCAGGTGAGCGTGTTGCCTGCAAGAAAGTAGTGACCGCCTTCGCCACCCCTTTCGCCTTTCCGCCTCGAAAAGCCAGCCCCAACTCCGATTCCCACTACGGCGAGCAGATAGATCGCGATGATGCCCCAATCCAGACCGGCCATATGTGCGTTCATCGCGATCCCTTCTTCACCTGCTCGAACGGGCCGTGGTTCATGGCGGCAGCCCAGACTTTCTCCGCAGGGGGTGCCCGATCCTGCCAACGCATGAAGTTCTTAGCGGTTTGAAAGGAGGCCCTCAAGAGTCTCGAATTACAAAAGGCTCCGAAACCAGATTCCGGAGGAGATAATACTATTAAATAAGGCCAAAAGGCCCGACAAAATACTTGACATAACAGAAGGCTTCAGAATATAAGCGCTTAGCATACTGCAAAGGAACAAGAGAATGCATGAGACTGCAAGACCAGGTGCAAGACAACGGGATGGGATCGAGAAATGGCCCATCCAAGTGCACAGCCCGGTTGCCAGGCCAGCCGTGATGGACCACACTCGGGGGTGGATTCAAATGATCAAGAGCGAGCGCAATCCCCTGCCTTTAGGCATAGGGTCAAGCGAAGTTTGGTATCGATGATACCCAGCCTGTGGACCAACCGCTACTTCTGTTCAACGGTTGGTGGTGCTCGGTTGTCAGTCATCAAGCAGTACGTGGAGAATCAGAAGAAGGTATGATTCAGGTGCAACTCAAGCTGCGACCGAATAGGAAGCAGGAAGCCGTCCTCACCGGGTGGCTGTGGAACTTGACAGGTGTGTGGAACTGGGCGGTGCGGAAGATTGCGTTGGACGCTAAGGATAAAATCTACTACAGCGCAAAAGACTTCCAGAACCTACTTGCCAACCACGGCGAGAAGATGGAAATTCCCAGCCACACACTGCAAGGCATTTTGTCGCAGGCGCATATCGCCTGGACCCGTTGCTTCAAGAAGATTGCTAAGCACCCCGGCTCAAGGGCATGAGGAATAAGCTCAATAGTATTCCGTTCCCAGACCCTATCAAGCCGCCAAAGGATACTCACATCGGTATTCCCGGCCTCGGAAAACTGCGGTTCCACAAACAAGATTTGCCGGAAGGGAAAATTAAGTGCGGTCGCATCGTCAAGCGTGCCAGTGGCTGGTATCTGTGCCTGTTTATCGCCACCGACCGGGAACCTATCGAGCGTGTCGCGGATGGGCAGCTAGGAATCGACCCCGGCTTTAAGAGCTTGTTGACGATGTCGGATGGCAAGGTTGTAGACCATCCTCGGGAACTGGAAGCCATCGAAGATCGTCTGGAACAGGCCCAGCGCGGTCACCACAAGGTACTGGCGGCACGGCTTCAAGAACGTCGCGCCAATCGCGTCAAGGACCGCAACCACAAACTTTCCTTGCGCCTGGTGCGGGAGAATCGCTTTATCGCCTTTAGTGGCGACAACCACAAAGGCGTTGCCAACAAGTTTGGGAAATCCGTTACCAGTTCTTCTCACTATCAGCTTCGACAAATGATTGCGTACAAGAGCCGTGCAGGCGGTACGGAATACGTCGAACCTGATGCTAGGTTTTCCACCATGACCTGTTCTGACTGTGGGAGCCGTTCTGGTCCTACAGGTTGGGATGGGCTTGCGGTAAGGCAGTGGCGTTGCTCAGACTGTGGAAGTCTGCACGACCGCGATGTCAATGCGGCTCGCAACACGCTACTCGCCGGGCTTGGAACGAGCCACGAGGTGCATTGTGCCAAAGCATGATGCAGTCAGGAATCCCCCGGCTTCAGCCGTGGGGAGGTTCAACAGACGCAACCTTGAACTGGCAGTAGCTGGTGTCATTGTTTTTTTCTTCCTTGGTGCGCCCAGTTGCGTTGCGCAGACGTCACCGACAGCCATTGCTCCCGTTTATCTGGATCCCTCCCAGCCGACCGACGTGCGTGTTGCCGATCTCGTCTCACGGATGACTCTGGAGGAGAAGGCCTCTCAACTCGTGAATCAGTCTCGCGCAATTCCAAGGCTAATGATTCCCAAATACGATTGGCGAAGCGAGGCCTTGCACGGTATTGCCGGAGCAGGAATAGCCACTGTTTTTCCGGAGCCTGTGGGACTCGCCGCAACTTTCGATGTTCCCCTGATCCACGAAATGGCTTTGGCCATTGGTAAGGAAGGAAGAGCAAAGCATAACAAAGCCGTCCGAGAAGGAAGACGCGACATTCTGGAAGGCCTCGATTTCTGGGCTCCAAACATCAACATCGCCCGGGATCCGCGCTGGGGAAGGGGACAGGAGACCTACGGCGAGGATCCATTCCTGACTGGCCAAATGGCTGTAGCCTTTGTGACCGGGCTGCAAGGCGATGATCCAAAGTACCTGCAAGTGATCGCCACTCCCAAACATTTTGCTGTTCACAGTGGCCCCGAGCCTTCCCGGCACATCATGAACGTCGAAGTTTCGAGGCACGATCTGCAAGACACATATTTGCCAGCGTTTCGTGCCGCGGTTGTAGAAGGGAAAGCCGGATCGGTCATGTGCGCTTATAACCGTGTCAATGGGGAACCGGCGTGCGCCAACGGCTATCTGCTCGAAAATCAGTTGCGCGGCGCATGGAAATTCGAAGGTTATGTGGTGGGCGATTGCGATTCCGTGGAAGAGATCTACAGTGCACATCATTACGTGAAAACGTTCACCGAAGCCGGCGCGCTTTCGCTGAAGCGAGGAATGGACAACGAGTGTATCGATTCTTACTCCAATGCCGTTGGTAATACAGATTACGTACAGTTCTTAGATGCTGTGAGCAAGAACCTTCTAAGCGAGAAGGATATTGATCTGGCTGTGAAACGCCTTTTCAAGGCGCGCTTTCGATTGGGGGAGTTCGACCCTCCGGCCATCGTGCGATATGCAAACACCGCCGATTCGGAAATAGATAGCGAGGCACACCGCGCGCTGGCATTAAAGGCCGCGCGCGAGTCAATGGTGCTTTTGAAAAACGACGGAATACTCCCCTTGAGCCCGAACCTCAAGAAAATCGCGGTGATCGGGCCCTCTGCGGAATCTTCTCGCGTCCAGCTCGGCAATTACAGCGGCTCGCCTTCCCGTGTAACCACCGCGTTGGATGGAATTCGCAAGGTATTTCCGGCTGCGCAAGTCACCTATACGCCTGGTATGAACCTCTTGCGAGAAGAAACCGTCGTTCCCGCTGCGGTGTTTGCCACCGAGGACGGACAGCCAGGTTTGACGGGAGAGTATTACCAGAACAAGGAATTCAAGGGTGAGCCGTCGCTTGAACGTGTCGACAGGTATGTGAATCTCGAGCCTCCACCCCTCAGCCCGAACTCTCTTGCGCAACCGCCCGGGCCAAATGAGTTCTCGGTGCGTTGGACCGGGTATTTGACACCTGCCGAATCCGGCACTTACCAGTTCAGACCCACCGCCTTTTCCAATAGACTCTGGTTCGATGGCAAGCTCATCATCGATACTTCCACGCAGCTTTCCGACGCGCCAAAGACCGCAACGGTTAGCCTCGAGAAAGGCCATCGCTATCCCCTGAAATTAGAGGCTGTTTCGCAAGATGACGGTGGCGCGACACTGCTCTGGCTCTCCTTGATCGCGAATCCTGTACAACAAGCTGTCGCTTCGACAGAGTCAGCGGATGCCGTCGTCGCCATCGTGGGGATCACATCGCAACTGGAAGGCGAGGAATTACAGGTGAGTCTTCCGGGCTTTAAAGGAGGAGATCGCACCACTCTGGATCTCCCGAGAGAGGAAGAAGAACTTCTGCAGGCCGTAAAAAATACCGGTAAGCCACTCGTGGTTGTGCTCATGAATGGCAGCGCACTTTCTGTGAACTGGGCCGAGAAAAATGCAAATGCCATTGTGGATGCGTGGTATCCCGGCGAGGAGGGCGGAGCTGCGATTGCCGAAACTCTGGCGGGTACAAATAATCCGGCCGGCCGCTTGCCGATAACGTTTTACAAAAGTGTGGATCAGCTCCCTGCATTTGAAGACTACTCCATGAAGAACCGCACCTACCGCTATTTCGCAGGCCAGCCCCTGTATCCGTTCGGCTACGGGCTCAGCTACTCCAAATTTGCCTACAGCAAACTCAAGGTCGCCAAGAACAAGCTGGATGCGAGCGATCCCCTCAGTGTGCAGGTGAATGTAAAAAATACTGGTGGGCGTGAGGGCGACGAAGTCATCGAACTGTACTTAATCTTCCCAAAGTTGCCAGGCGCCCCCCGGTACGCGCTCCGCGGATTCCAGCGGGTTCATCTTCGCCCGCGAGAAACGCAGAATATTCGCTTCACCTTAAATTCACGCGATCTGAGTCTTGTGAGTGAAGCTGGAGATCGAATTGTGGCGCCCGGTGCTTACCACGTTAGCGTAGGCGGAGGACAACCAGGGACAGGAGTCCCCTCCGTTCAGGCCGGATTTACGATTCGCGGGCAACAAAACCTGCCCGACTAGCGCTCTCGAAGAGCAACTCAGCGTCTTCTAGGGTGCCGTCAAACGCGAATCCAATTGATTTGCTTTTTCGAATTCCGGACCAGCGGCTGCGCGATCCCCTTTCCTCTGCAGCGCTAATCCTAGTTGATAATGGGCCAGGGCATTCTCCGGAGTTGCCGCAATCGCCACGCGGAATTGAGAAATGGCGCCGTCTAGATCGCCGGCGCTCAACAGCCGCTGTCCCGATCGCAAGGCAAGTACCGAGGCTTGTTGATTGGTTTGCTGCTTCATGAGGGCATTTCCGATGCGCGATT
Source organism: Candidatus Acidiferrales bacterium (assembly GCA_963709675.1). Classification (GTDB taxonomy): domain Bacteria; phylum Acidobacteriota; class Terriglobia; order Acidiferrales; family UBA7541; genus Acidiferrum. Next base: position 880 of record CAVPWW010000003.1, on the reverse strand, counting down.
CCGCCGCAGCCCCCTCCGTGTCGCCCATCTGCCGCAGAACAGCAGCAAGATTGGTATGTGCCCCTGCGAAATCCGGCTGCAACCGGATGGCTTCGCGCAACGCCGTCGCGGCTTCCGGGAAATTTCCTTGTTGTTTCCGGACGGAACCGAGAGTGTAGTAGGCCTCGGTGTAATCGGGCTTGACGCGAATTGCCTGCTGCAGCTCTGCCGCAGCCTCGGGGAACTCGCCCTGCTGCCAAAGTGTGACGCCAAGCGTGTAATGAGCGTCCGCCAATTCGGGATCCAGTTCAATGGCGCGCCGCATCTCTGCGTTCGCTTCGGGCAACCTATCCTTTAATTTCAGCGCAAGGCCCAGGTCGTAGTGCAAGGTGGCGTCCCGCGGAGCGGATTTTAGCGCGGCTTCGAAATGAGCGACGGCAGAATCGAAATCAGTCAATTGCAGGTAAGATGCACCGAGATTAGTCTCGAAACCAACATCACCCGGGCGCAAACGCAGTGCGACCTGAAGTTCAGCAATGGCCCCCTTGGCATCTCCCATCTGCAGCAGGGCTAGGCCTAAATTATTATGCGCCTCCGGATTTTCCGGTTGTTGCGCGACTTCTTCACGAAAAAACACTATAGCTTCGTCCGCTTTCCCGGTCCTTTGGTATAACATGCCCAAACGGTTGCCGGCATCCGGAAAGTTCGGCTGTAATTTTAAAACAGCTCTCAATTCTGTGATTGCGCCCGGATCGTCCCCGGAATTCTGCAAGGCCTCCGAAAGGTAAAAATGCATTCGAGGATCTTCCGGGCTAAGACGAACGGCTTCACGCAACTGTTCGGCGGCTGCAGAGGACTTGTTCTGTTCGAGCAAGAGCACGCCGAGGTGAAAATGGGCTGC
>CAVPWW010000002.1:0-2729164 GCA_963709675.1 Candidatus Acidiferrales bacterium | reverse complement strand
TCCCGCCCAAAAGGCAGGAGGAAAGGTCGATTACCAGATAGCAGCCCCTACTGAACGAGAACACCCACCTGGCACCGAGCGAATATCGCTCATAAAGAGTGCGGATGGAAGGATGGCGACAGGGGCGGCTTAGTGAACGGGGAACAACTGCGGGAAAGAAGGAAGAACCGGCCTAGCCCTTACCGACCTTTTGAGGAAAGGGTCAAAACAGGGGATGCTGTCGATCGACGGCTCTGGCGATCGTCGATGCTTGGCGATCCTGGTGTGAGATTTCTCCACGGAAAACTCGAGGAATGAAAAAAGAGGAGAAAAGAGAATAATGGCTTGACACTGACCGCCCTTTTCATGGAAGGACTCGGGTCGGTGTCTGGGAGGAACTTCGCCCTGTTTTCCTGCAGTAAAATTGAAAACGACGGGAGAAAGCTGAATTCTAGGAACCCTCGCGATGCTTTGCGGGTGGTGAAGGGCGGGTCTCCGGGTACAGGCGTTCAAACTCCGGGTCGCCATGGAGAGGGGCGAGATCGGGGTCGCGACGTGTCCAGACAGGGTCTCGGGAGCCCGCTTCCCAGGCTTTGCGCAAGGTCTCTATGGCTTCTGCGTTTTTTTTCAGGCCGCAGTAGACGCAAGCGGCGTTGTAAAGAATCGAGGATTCATTTGCACGTAAGGTGACGGCCAGGTTGAGTTCGCGCAAGGCATCTTCCTCGCGATCCAATCTGGCGTAGTTGGCGCCCAGTAGAACGCGCGCGCGGGCATCCTCGGGCACATGGATCAAGTGATTCTCGAGGGCGACACTGAATCTCCGGGTCATGTTGAGTTTGCCTTCTTCTTGTTCCATGGCTCCCAGAGAGTTCAGGATGGGCACATACACGTTGTAATCCTCGCCACTGGCCTCGATGGCGGATTCCGCAATGTCCGCAACTTCCTGATAGCGCCCCGCAGCGAAGAGGGCACGGAAGAGCAAGTAGTAGGCGCCCTCGCAGTCGCGCTTGCGTTCGATAGCCTTCTTGACCATGCGGACGGCTTCGTCATACAGTCCCGCTGCATAGAGTACCCAAGCCTGACTGACTTGCACTTCGGGCAGATCCCAGCGCAGGGCCACGGCTTTGCCTGAAGCCTCCCTCGCGCGATCGATCCAGATTTGATCGCGGCTAAAGATGGAGTAGTACATGGCGCAGGCGTTGGCACACGCCGAATAGGCAAGTGCGAAGCTGGGGTCCAGGACCACCGCGTTCTCAAACATTTGCAAGGCGAATTCGACATCCTGCCGAGTCTGCCGCCGGGCGTAGCGCTTGCCGCGCAGGTACAGGTCGTAGGCTTGCGGGTTTTCCGTGGGCTTGTCGGCCAGGGCTTCCAGTTCCTGTGGGGAGAGCCTCACACGCAGGGCCTCCGCAATTTTGCGGGCCATTTCGTCCTGTACTTCGAAAACGTCTTTCATTTCTCGGTCGAAACGTTCCGACCAAAGCGGAAAATCAGTGCGCGTGTCTATCAACTGCGCGCTGATGCGCAGGCGAGCGCCAGCGCGGCGCACGGTGCCCGTAAGGACATAAGCCGCGCCCAGTTGCTGGCCAATCTGCGCTGGGGTCACCGGCTTGTCGCGGAAGGCCAGAACGGTGGGGCGCGAAAAGGTATTTAATCCCTGGATTTTGGAGAGCTCGGTGATGGCGTCGTCCGTGATGCCGTCGCGCAGGTATTCGTCCTCCTTGAGGCCACTTTGATTTTCGAAATAGAGCACGGCCACTGACTTCTTCGCGGGGGCGGCCAGCGGCACACGCGTACTCGAGGCCTCGACTTTTGCAGCTGTCGGCCGGCGGTCCGAATCCAGATCACGTTTCAGGCGTTTCATGTCGGCGCGAAGTTCCGCCGCGGTCTGATAACGCAAGTCCATGTCTTTTTCCAGTGCCTTGGCGAAGATGTTTTCAAGGGCGAGAGGCAATTGGGGATTTGACTTCGTCACCGGGGCCGCCTCGGAATGCAGGATGCCGTCGAAAATTAATGCAACTGTCGTGCCGCAGAAGGGAACCACGCCCGTGGACATCTCATACAGCACCACGCCAAGCGAAAACAAATCCGACCGTAGATCCAACTCTTCGCCCCGTGCCTGCTCCGGCGACATGTAGGCCACCGTGCCTATCGAGCTGCCTGGGCTTGTGAGAAGCGCACCGTCCGCCAAGTGTGTCTGTGTGCGCAATGATGATTCGCCCAAGGCCTCCGCCCCGCGCTGCTGCCGGGTTGTCAGCTTCGCCAGGCCAAAGTCGAGTATCTTCGCCGGCCCTCTGTCGACGAGGAAAATGTTAGCGGGCTTGATGTCGCGATGAACAATGCCTTTTGAGTGGGCAGCTTCAAGGCCGTCGGCAATTTGAATCCCAACGTCCAGAAGTTCGGATATCGCGATCGACTTCCCGGAAATGCGATACTTCAGCGTTTGGCCTTCCAGCAGCTCCATGGCGATAAAGGGACGACCTTCGAATTCGCCAATATCGTAAATTGTGCAGATGTTCGGATGATTGAGAGAGGATGCAGCGCGTGCTTCGCGGCGGAATCGCTCGATCGCCTGGGGGTCTTGGGAAATGTCGTCGGGCAGGAATTTCAGCGCAACACTGCGGCCGAGGCGCGTGTCCTTGGCTTTGTAAACCACGCCCATACCACCACCGCCGAGTTTTTCCAGGACGCTGTAGTGTGAGATGGTACGACCAATAATCGAGGCAGTTTCCGTCATCGGCCACGAAGTTTACCTCAGCGCCTAAAAGCAAGCAAATGCGTCAGATGCAACTTGGGCATGCGGCCAACTCCTGATGTCGGCTCACCGCCGGACATGTGGCGTACGGTACTCGTGTTCCCGCGCTAATCAAGCACAGCCTGGAATGCTGGCTTTGCAACAGGTGGTTTGGGCAACGGTCTGATCCGGAGAAAAATGATCCATGCCGAGCATGGTCGGGAGACGATCATTTTCCTCACGAAGCCTTTGACATTCCTCATGTGCCCCTTTCAAAGAGTACCTGAATGTCGTCTTGATCGGGCGTGCGGTCATTGGGTGCCATATGATCCCAAGTTGCGCGAATTGGACGGTCAGGAAGATTTTATCCGAGGAACGAAGCAAATGAGCAATTCGCCCTGTAGCCAGTTGGGTCCAATAACGGCCGAATACCATGCAAAACGGTGGTACAAGAAGTGCGCAGAGCCAAGGAAAAGCAATAAGATAGCGCGTGTGGATTTATCTCCGAAGCAAGAGTCAGGAGTTCGAATTTCCCTGGGCGCACCACTTAACTTCTGTCCGACCCGGACGCATGGGTTAGAAGGGGGGACTCGAGTTTTGGCGTGAGTTTGCTGGAATTCAAGATACTCTGCTCCCATCGCCCGATGGAACTCGCTTATAGTCCAGGATCCGCTCTGGTAATCAGCGAACCCGATGGAAAAGCGAAAAGTACTATCCCGATCAATGGACACGTCGGACTCGCAACTCCCTCGCCCGATGGAGAATACGTAGCATACCTGAGCTTCGATCCAGTCCCGAGGAGGCGAATCCGGCTCTGCAGCTCTGGGGCGGAACCATCATTTGGATACTTCCGCTGGCTCACGATGGAAAAGCCTCTGCCGTCGCAGAGAAAAACTCAGCTACACCTACGATCTAAGATGGTTAGACAATCGCGCGCTTGTATTCGATCGAATTGCCGATGGAGCTTTCCCCGCGCACGCGCGAATTTGGAAAATTGCGGTACGCGACGCTTCCCGCCCAAAAGCTGGACGTCCCAACTAGCGCTTTTCTCCGCCAGGCTTGTGGATTCGACAGTTGGTGGTTGCCTTAGGCACAAATAACAAACCCGCATTTGGTCGACTTCAAGTTAACTCTTTGGGGATTCGTGCCATTGTCTCAAATTGTCGCAGACTGGAAGGCTTTATACTTTAGCTAGAAAAGAGCACCAGATGCCCGGAAATTTTACAGCCGCAGATATCGTCGGCAGTGTCGAAGCTTCGCTTCTGTTGACACTCATCCTGCTTATTCCCGGGTATGTCGTCGGCTGGCTCTCGAACGTGTTTGACTTCCGTAATCGCCGCCTCGAAACACAAGCCTTGCTCAGTACGCCCTTGGCAGTGGCCGTGGTTCCCGTTCTCATTTTTCTTCTTGGGCGCTATCCCAAGGTGCTATGGGTTCTTTTGGGAGCAAGTTGGTTCGTTTTTGTCCTCCTGCTTCGCCAAATTTGGAAGCGATGGCGGCAGATTCGCAAAAGTCGAGTGCCACCAGCGGTGTGGATAGGCGGCGCTTTCGCGCTTGCTTGGGCTTTTATTGCCATCGCCACGCTGGTCGACCTGCAATTCAAGGATCGTCTTTACTTCAGCGCTACCGCCTACGATTACTCGACCCGCACCGCCTTCACCGCTGCCGCAACCAGAGCCATACCGCCGGTCAACCCATTTTTCGCTGGTGGCCCGCCAGTGCCTCTTCGATACCACTATTTCTGGATGCTGGTATGTGGCTTGGTTACGCGCCTGGGCAATGTGAGTCCGCGACAGGCGCTGTGCGGTGGCACCGTGTGGGGCGGCATTGCTTTAATGTCGCTGATTGGGATCTCGTTGAAATTCTTTGTTTGTGCCCGCGAGCACCTTGAACGGAAGACATTGATCGGTTGTGGCCTGCTGCTGGTAACGGGACTCGACATACTGCCGACCGCCTTTCTCTATCTGCGCTGGCGCCAAGTGAATCCCGACATGGAATGGTGGAACGAGCAAATCACTTCGTGGGTGGATGGGCTGCTGTGGACGCCGCACCACCTCATGAGTTTCGTGGCCTGCCTGGTCGGTTTGCTGCTGATACGCCAGCCGGCCTCCACAAAGTATCAGCGCGTTCTCGCCATTTTGATTGCGGGGTTGGCTTTTGCGAGCGCGGCCGGACTCTCGCTTCTGGCGAGTTTCACATTTGCCGCATTTGCCGCGCTCTGGCTGCTGTTTGCGGCGCTCCGGAAATGGTGGGATGACGTGACGGGATTACTGGGAGCAGGTGCGATCGGTCTTGTCGCGGCATTGCCGTTTCTGAGCATAGTCATGAGGCGGGGCGCTGATAGCTCCGGGGGTGGTGGCCAATATTTTGCCGTAGCGATCAGGAATTTCCCGCTGGGAATGAGGCTAATATCTTGGATGTTTCACACATCCCCCCAGCAACTGTTTGCTCCGGGGCTGATTCGCCTGCTTCTCCTGCCGCTGAATTATTTCCTTGAGCTGGGGCTCTTTTTTGTTGTAGGCGTGCTCCGTATCCGCAGCATTCGCGCCGGCTCTACACGGATGACCCGCGAAGAAGAAACCGGATGGATGATGGTGGCCATCAGCTTCTTGATTGGAAGCTTTCTGCGCTCGACGACGCTTGACTATAACGACCTGGGTTGGCGGTGCTTCCTGCAAGCACAATTTGTATTGCTGCTTTGGGCTGCTTTGTTCATCGACGATTGGTGGAACAATCGGTGTGTTGCCACCGGCAGGAGACCCGCAGCAACAAAGTTCGCGGTGATACTGGCAGCGATCGGGGTGATCGGAACGATCTATCAGGTATCCATGCTGCGCGCCTATCCGATTCTGGTCGACAAGGGCACGATCAATCCGGAAATGGCGGGTTGGCTGGATCAGGATCACCTGCTCGGTCAGCGCACCTATGCGTTACGTTCGGTTTACGAGTCGCTGGGAAACTCCCTGCCTCCTGATGCCATTGTGCAATACAATCCGTCTGCGACCTCATTCATCCCTCACCAGCTCTACTCTGGGCATGACGCCGCGATGGGGCTGCCATTCTGCGGTGCTGTCTTCGGGGGGTATGTCTCCCAATGCGTGGGTCGCATAAGACGTGTTTCGCCAATGTTCGTGAGGCCCTCGCAGGCCCAAAGTGCGAGTCTCGACATCACCTGCAATGAGTTCGGCATTAACGTGATGTTGGTTGATGACCTTGACACAGTTTGGGGAGAGCGCGATAGCTGGGTGTGGACTCGGAAACCCATTCTAGCCAATGAACACGTGCGCGCCTTCGCGTGCGGTGATCCGCGCCTGCCGGAGCGATTCGTATCCGGGAGATAAGACACTGCCGTGGTTAAACGATATGGTATCGGGAACTGAGATGCAGAGAAATCTCGGAGAACTTGAATGAAGGTAGTCGTGTTGTGCGGTGGTTTGGGAACTCGCTTGCGCGAGGAAACCGAGTTTCGGCCGAAGCCGATGGTCGAGATCGGGGCACGCCCTATTCTCTGGCACATCATGAAAGTCTATGCCCATAGCGGCTTCCGCGAATTCGTGCTCTGTTTGGGATATCGCGGCAGCATGATCAAGGACTATTTCCTGAACTATGAGGCAATGAACAACGACTTCACGATCTGCCTCGGCCGGGAGTCACATGTCAGCTATAACGGCACTCATGCCGAACAGGGCTTCGAGGTGACGCTGGCCGAAACCGGCTTGGACACGATGACGGGCGGACGTCTTCGGCGTGTTAGCAAGTACATCGATGGCGAGACGTTTATGCTGACCTACGGCGATGGCGTTGCGGACATCGATCTGCAGCGGCTGTTAGCTTTTCACAACCAGCACGGCAAGATAGCGACGGTGACAACGGTCAGGCCAATATCGCGGTTTGGTATTGTCGAGATGGGCAGCAGCGGGCAGATAATGGAGTTCCTGGAAAAGCCACAGACACCTTCGTTCGCAAGTGCGGGATTTTTTGTTTTCCAGCGCGAGGTCTTCGAATATCTCGATGGCGATAAGTGCATTCTTGAACAAGGGCCCCTTCAGCGGCTTGCCGCTGATGGACAATTGATGGCCTATGAGCACGAAGGGTTTTTTTACGTGATGGATACGTACCGCGAATACAAACACTTGAACGACCTGTGGGCAAGAAATCAGGCACCTTGGAAGGTATGGTGATGGACGCGTGTTACTGGCAGGATCATGCGGTTTTTGTGACCGGAGGAACGGGCATGCTCGGCGGTTGGCTAGTTCGTCGCCTGCACGCGAGCCGAGCGTCCGTCGTGTGCCTCGTTCGCGATTGGGTGCCGCAGTGCGAACTGGTACGCACGGGACTGGTCGAGAAAGTGATCGTAGTGCGCGGCGAGGTGGAAGACCGCGATCTACTGGAGCGCACGCTGGGCGAATACGAAATCGAGACGGTATTTCACCTTGCCGCCCAGGCGATTGTAACCATAGCCAATCGCAACCCGGTTTCTACTTTTGAAACCAACATACGCGGCACGTGGAATGTTTTGGAAGCATGTCGCCGGTCGCCAAAGATTCGCGCGCTCGTCTTGGCTTCTTCGGACAAGGCCTACGGTGACCAGCCGGCGCTGCCTTACTCCGAAGACATGCCTTTGCAGGGACTGCACCCCTACGAGGTGAGCAAGTCGTGCGCAGATCTCATCGCACAGACCTACGCCAAGACCTTCAATCTGCCGGTCGCCATCACTCGTTGCGGCAATTTTTATGGTGGCGGCGACCTGAATTACAACCGTCTGGTTCCGGGCACCATACGTTCCGCGATTCGTGGTCAGCGGCCCATCATCCGCTCCGATGGCAAGTGCGTGCGAGACTACCTCTACGTCCAGGACGCGGCGACGGCTTACATGCTGTTAGCCGAATCGCTAACCTGCAAACCGGAGCTGCAAGGTCAAGCGTTCAACTTTTCCAATGAGAATCAGATTAGCGTGCTTGACCTTGTCAGCCTCATCCTGAAGATGATGGGTTCGGAGCTGACGCCGGAGATCCAAGATCAGGCGACAAATGAGATTCACCACCAATACCTCAGTTCGGAACGCGCTCGTTCTCTGCTGAACTGGACCCCGGAGTTCACTCTCAAGCAGGGTTTGGAGCGCACAATCGCGTGGTACCGGGAGGTTCTAAAGTAACGTGGACACCCTTTCTCGTCTTCGCGAACAAATCCTCTCCCTAGTGGCGGAGTATTGGGCCGAGGCATTTGCGCCTGTCAAATTTGTTCCAGGTACGACTCCCGTGCCAGTTTCGGGCCGAGTCTTCGATTATGACGAAATGCAGCATCTTGTCGATTCCTCCCTTGATTTCTGGCTGACAACCGGCCGGTTCGCAAAGCAGTTTGAACAGGAGTTCGCCGCATTCTTCGGACGGCACTTTAGTGCCCTCACCAACTCTGGCTCTTCGGCAAACCTGCTTGCGCTGTCGGCCCTGACTTCGCCGAAGTTAGGTGAAAGGCGCATTCGTCCGGGAGATGAAGTCATCACTGTTTCAGCAGGGTTCCCCACCACGCTCAATCCGATTATCCAGCTTGGAATGGTGCCTGTTTTCGTGGACGTCGAGGTGCCCACCTACAACATCGACGTGCGGCAGCTCGAACCAGCCTGGTCAAAGCGCACGCGCGCCATCGTTCTCGCCCACACGTTAGGCAATCCCTTCGATGTGGCGGCGGTGACAAGCTTTGCCGAGCGCCATGGACTTTGGTTCATCGAAGATTGCTGTGACGCCCTGGGCTCCATCTATAACAACAAGCTTGTGGGCACATTCGGCGATCTGTCCACAGCCAGTTTTTACCCTGCCCACCACATGACCATGGGTGAAGGTGGGGCAGTGCTTGGAGACAAGCCGATGCTGAGGACCCTGGTCGAGTCTTTTCGCGACTGGGGCCGCGATTGTTGGTGTGAACCGGGCAAGGCGAACACCTGTGGCAAACGCTTTGACTGGAATCTGGGTCAACTCCCTCACGGTTACGATCACAAATACATTTTTTCGCATATCGGTTACAACCTGAAGGCAACCGACATGCAAGCATCCGTCGGCGTGGCCCAACTTAAGAAGTTGCCGCTGTTCATCTCCACGCGCAAACGCAACTATTCCCGTTTGCGGTCAGGGTTGCAGGATTTAAGCGAATTCTTCATTTTGCCGGAGGCGACGCCTAACTCCGACCCAAGTTGGTTTGGATTTCCAATTTTGGTGAGACCGAGCGCGCCCTTTTCCCGTGCCGAACTGATCCACTTCCTCGAGAAGAACAAAATCGACAGCCGTGCTTTATTCGGAGGCAATCTAGTCCGCCAGCCCGCTTACCGTAACGTGCAGTACCGGGTAGTCGGCGACCTCTCCAATTCTGATCTGATCATGAACCAGTTGTTTTGGATCGGTGTACATCCAGGCCTTAGTGACCAGATGCTGGACTACGTGATCGAGATTCTGCACGCGCTACCACTTTCATTCTCCTCGACCGCAAATAAGGAAGCGAGGGACTGATGATGAAGACGTGCGATGTGCTCGCCCGGGACCTTGAGCACGTACTGGCAAGCACGTCGGATCTATGGGAAGAGCTTCGAGGCCGGCGCATTTTCATCACCGGCGCTACAGGATTCTTTGGATGCTGGCTGCTGGAGACGTTCGCGTGGGCGAACAAGAATCTTGCCCTGGACTCAACCGCCGTCCTATTGACCAGAAATCCCCAGAAGTTGAGACAAAGAGTGCCGCATCTGGCTGATCGCGGCCTGGAAATCGTTGTTGGTGACGTACGCAATTTTACGTTTCCCGATAACGAGTTCTCCCACATCATCCACGCCGCTACCGAATCGAGCGCCGAATTAAATGCGCAGCAGCCGCAACTGATGTTCGATACCATCGTCGAAGGCACGCGTCATTGCCTGGATTTCGCCGTCAGCTCGGGCGCCACGAAATTTCTTCTGACCAGTTCTGGCGCAGTCTACGGCAAACAGCCATCGGATCTGACCCGCGTACCCGAGGATTTCACCGGCGGCCCGGACCCGCTTGAGCCGGATTCCGCCTATGCCCAAGGAAAGCGTGCGGCCGAATTGCTTTGTGTCCTTGCGGCCAAACAGACGGGCCTGCAAGTGAAAATTGCGCGATGCTTCGCATTCGTCGGCCCGTACATGAAACTGGACGCGCATTTCGCCATTGGCAATTTTATCCGCGACCACCTGGAAGGCGCACCGATTCGGGTGCGTGGCGACAGCACGCCGGTCCGCTCTTACATGTATGCCAGCGACCTGATGATCTGGCTATGGACGATATTGTTCCGCGGCAATTCTTGCCGGGCTTATAACGTCGGCTCGGAAGAGAGCATCAGCATTGGCGAGCTCGCCGGAAGCGTGGCCGAAACGGGTTCCGCGCACACGCCGGTCGAAGTTTTCGGCATGCCACTGGCAGGCGCCTCGGTCGCGCGTTACGTCCCCAGCACGGCGCGAGCACAACAGGAACTGGGGCTGCGCTGCACGGTCTCGCTTGGTTCGGCGATCGAGAGAACGGTCGAGTGGAACCGTGCCCAAAGCCCCGGGGAGTTACAAAATCGATGAGGGACCTTTCCGCCAGACCTCTATTTGTTTTCGAAATGGCGAATAACCATATGGGCCATGTGGAACACGGCCTGCGCATTGTGGAAGCGATGCGCGAGGCGTCGCGCGGTTTCCCTTTCTCATTCGCGGTCAAACTCCAATACCGGGACCTCGATACCTTCATTCACCCGGATTACCGCAACCGCCGCGACCTCAAGTTCGTTAAGCGCTTTTCGGAAACCCGGCTGTCGTGGAAGCAGTACGAACAGATCAAAAACGCCATCGACGAAGCCGGCTTCATTTCTGTCTGCACACCTTGGGATGAAATATCCGTGGACCGGATCGAGGAGCACGGCTACGACCTTATCAAGATCCCAAGCTGCTATCTCACCGACTGGCCGCTGCTGGAGCGGATCGCCAAGTCGAACAAGCCGGTCATTGCCTCCACCGCTGGGGTGAGCCTGGCGGACATTGACCGCGTCGTGAGTTTCCTTCGCCATCGCGACAAGATTTTCTCCATCCTGCATTGTGTCGGTGAATATCCCACCCGAGATGAGAACCTTCACTTGGGGCAGATTCGTCTATTGAGAGAGCGGTATCACGATGTTGAGATCGGCTACTCGACTCACGAGCGCCCCGGCAACTTGGATGCGGTCAAGATTGCCATCGGGATGGGAGTGACGCTATTTGAAAAGCACGTGGGCGTACCAACCGAGGGCATCGAGCTGAATGCATATTCGGCAGACCCCGGGCAGGTCCGCGCCTGGCTGCAATCCGCCGCTGATGCGTACGGCATGTGCGGCGCCAAGAACGAGCGTTACCCATTTACACCACTCGAAGTGCAGACGCTGCGGGATTTGCAGCGCGGCGTTTTCGCAAAGAAGGAAATTCAGAGCGGGGAGAGGCTCGAAGCGGCGAACGTTTTCTTCGCCATTCCAAATACTCCGACTCAAATTGTCGCGAACGACTTCTCCAAATACACGGACTTTAGAACGACGGAGCCCATTCCCGTTGGTGCTCCCGCCTTATCCACGAACCTGCAGACGTGCGACCGTATGCGCCAAGTGCTCCAGATTGTCGGCGAAGTCAAGAAGATGTTGAAGCGCAGCAAGGTTGTCGTCCCCGGACAGTGCGAATTGGAAATCTCCCACCACTACGGGATAGAGCACTACGCCAAATTTGGTCTTACCATGATCACGGTGGTCAATCGCGAATACTGCAAAAAGATAATCGTTATGCTGCCGGGGCAAATGCACCCCGAGCAGTACCATGAGCAGAAAGATGAAACTTTCCATATTCTCTACGGCGAGCTCACCCTGAGCTTGGACGGCGTTTCGCGAGTATGTAAAGCCAATGATGTCATTGTGATTCCCCGGAAAGTAAGACACGAATTCACTACTCGCACGGGGGCCGTCATCGAAGAGGTTTCTTCCAGTCACAACAGGGTGGACTCTTTCTACACCGATCCCGTCATCAACGCGAATCAGGCCCGCAAGACCCTGGTAGCATATTGGATGAATTGAATGCTCACCATTGTTTGGGACGTGGACGACGTGCTCAATGAGCTTATGCAGACCTGGTTCACCGAGTCATGGAAGCCCTCGCATCCGGCGTGCGAACTATCCTACTTGGATATCACCGAAAATCCTCCTGACCGTGTGCTCGGTGTGACGCGACCAGAATATCTTTTTTCATTGGACGCATTTCGAGTGTCGGACCGTGCCCGGAAAATGCAGCCCAACCCCGTGGTGCTCGATTGGCTGCAGAATTGCGGTTCCGGATACCGGCACATGGCGCTATCAGCGCGCCCTTTGGAGAGCGCCTCCCATGCAGCGGAGTGGGTTTTCCACCACTTCGGAGCCTACGTACGAGGCTTCGGCGTTGTTCCGACGCGGCTGTCTCCCGGCGTGCCTGCCTACGACCGTGACAAGGGCGATTTCTTGCGCTGGTTTGGAAAGGCCGAGATCCTAGTCGACGACAGCGAAGAGAATCTCCGGGCAGCTGCGGAACTCGGCATCCGGTGTGTGCTCTACCCGCAGCCGTGGAATTCCTCTTCGCATTCAGTCCGCGAAACTCTGGAGTCTCTTGCCCATTTTGCGGAGACAAATTGAAGAAGCTCTCCGATTACGTTGCTGAATTCGTCGCCAACGCCGGCGTCCAGCACATCTTCATGCTGACCGGTGGCGGGTGTATGCACCTGACAGATTCGGTCGGCCGCAACTCGCGCATCGAATACGTGTGCTGCCTGCATGAGCAAGCGTGCGCCTTCGCCGCTGAAGCCTATGCGGAGTACACCAACGGCCTTGGCGTGGCCCTAGTCACCACGGGTCCCGGAGGGACAAACACGGTGACGGGTCTAGCCGCAGCCTGGTTGGAATCTGCAAGCTGTCTTTTTATTTCCGGTCAGGCCAAACGTGCGGATCTCATCGGGTCGAGCGGCGTTCGCTCGATGGGCCAGCAGGAAGTGGACATCGTCTCCATCGTCCGTCCCATTACCAAGTATGCGAAGACTATCCAGGAGCCAGAGACGATCCGCTATGAACTGGAAAAGGCGGTCTATTTAGCCACGCATGGCCGCCGCGGTCCGGTCTGGATGGATATTCCACTTGACGTTCAAGCGACTGCTATTGACGAGAAAGACCTCCAGGGATTTGATCCCGGTAGCGAAGCGCCGGCCAGCGAACCGCTTCGCCTGGGGGAACAGGTGTCGCAAGTGATTGACCTGCTGAATCGCTCCGAACGTCCGGTGCTTTTCCTTGGCAATGGTGCGCGCTCCGCTCATGGTCGCGGATTGGTTACCACGTTAGTCGAAATTTTGCGTATTCCGGTGCTGACGACGTGGAAGTTCATCGATGCGTTGCCGGACGACGGCGAGTTCTATGCCGGGCGGCCCGGAACCGTAGGCCAGCGTGGCGCCAACTTCACCCAACAAAATTCCGATTGCCTGTTGATTTTGGGCGCGCGGCTGGATCGCCCACAGACGGCATTCAGCTACCAGAAGTTTGCGCGATCGGCCACGAAGATCCTGGTGGACTTGGATCCTCACGAGATTGCCAAGTTTGACATGCGCATCGATGTGCCCGTCTGTGCCGATGCCGCGGACTTCATCGAGGTATTTCTGCAGCAGTCCGATAAGCTGGTCAAGAAAGACCGCTCCTGCTGGCTCAAGCGCACCGAGGGGTGGCAAAAGAAATATCCGGTGGTCCTGCCGGAGTACTGGGAAAACGCTAAGGGAGTCGTGAGCACCTACGTTCTCATAGATGTTCTCTCAGACGAACTGAGCGCCGACGACCTCATCGTACCCGGCAGTTCGGGGCCCTGCAGCGAGATTCTCATGCAAGCATTCCGGGTCAAATCGGGGCAGAGAATTGTGAACTCGAATAGCCTCGGTGCAATGGGGACCGGCTTACCCGCATCTATTGGCGCCTGCCTGGCCAGCGGACGCAAACGCACGACCTGTGTCAACGGTGACGGAGGATTTCAGCTTAATATTCAGGAGCTGGAGACCGTGCGCCGTCTGAATCTTCCCATTAAGTATTTTGTGCTGTGCAATGGCGGCTATGCTTCAATTATGGCTACGCAGCGAAATTATTTTCAGGGGCACTTTACCGGAAGCGAGCCCTCCAGCCATCTCACGCTTCCCAATATCAACCGCGTGGCCGCGGCTTACGGCATCCCGACCGCACACCTCCACGACCATAGCGATATTCGCAACCAGGTCCGCGCCGTTCTTTCGGCGCCCGGCCCGACGGTCTGCGCCGTTGACGTTTCGCCCGAAGAGCGGACCTCTCCCAGAGTCACATCGATGGTTCGTCCGGACGGTACCTTCGTCTCCAAGCCGATGGAAGATATGTGGCCGTTTCTGGAACGCGAGGAGTTTCGGGCCATGATGATTGTGCCGCCTATTGAGGAGGAATGAGCGTCGTGGATCCAGAACTGCAGGCTGACCATGCAAATCAAAGCAAATAATGGTGCTGCTCTGCTTACAATCAGCGAACATCGGCCTTGTCCGGTATGCGGGGGCGATTCTACAAGGCCATTATTCCGGCAGACGTTTCAGGCCGTAGATCAGATCGGATTGCTGGATGGTTACGATGTGGTAGCTTGCCAAAGGTGTGGCACAACATTTGCCGACCTGATCCCACGGCAGTCGCAGTTCGACCAGTATTATCGCGATCTCTCAAAATACGCCTACGAGCATCGCGGGGGGAAAGAATCGCCCGATGACGAATGGCGTTTGCGCCAAGTAGCGAATACGCTTCAGTCGCTCATACCGAGTCGCAGTACTCGCATTCTTGAGATTGGCTGCGCGAATGGCAGTCTCTTAGGGATTTTGAAAGCAGCCGGATATCAGAACGTTTTCGGCCTTGACCCTTCACCAGATTGCGCGGAAGCGGCACTCAACCGGTACGGAGTCAGGGTGCTTACGGGCTCCGTATTTGCCATGCCGCTTGTACAGGCGGGGTACGATTTTCTCGTCCTGCTGGGGGTTCTTGAGCACATCCGTGATGTGAGTTTGGCTGCGCAAACGATTCGAGGGCTTCTGACGGCCTCGGGGCATGTCTACGTCGAAGTCCCGGATGCCACGAATTTGATTGCCGAGTGTGATGCACCGTTCCAGGAATTCAGTATGGAGCACATCAACTTCTTTTCGCCTACCGCCCTCCGTTTTTTTATGGAATCGGCAGGTTTCCAAACGATCGAAGCGAAGTCTGTGGTGCGCCCGGCTAGAACCGGCAAGCCGTCGGCTGTCGTATCCGGCTTCTTCGAGAATTCAGGTGCTCGACGGACAAGTTTTGCACGCGACTTCGAAGCTGAAGCTGGTTTGCAGCGGTACATCAGCAAGTGCCGGGGGATGGATGCGGATCTGAGGCGAAGAATTGATGAGGCCGTCAGCAAACACCGCAATTTCATCGTCTGGGGCGTGGGGACGCATACGCAGCGGCTCCTCGCCACCGGCGCCCTGAATGTTGCCAACATCGTGGCGTTTGCGGATTCAAATCCGAAATACCAGAATCACCAACTGCGGGGAATCCCTGTGCTCCGGCCAGAGGCGCTGAAGAATTGCGTTGAGCCGATCCTGATTTCGTCGTGTGCTTTCCAGCAAGAGATCGCGGACCAGATTCGCGGACTGAATCTGCCGAACGAGTTGATTTTGTTGTACGAAACAGATTCTGTTGTGAGGGAACGAAGCGGCCTAAATGGCAGGCAATAAAACCATCACGATCATTACTCCTTGTTATAACGAGGAGAGCAACGTCCGCGAACAGTACGAACGGGTGCGGTCAGCGATCATTGCAGCGGGAGACTATAGGTACGAACACATCTTCATTGATAATGCGTCGCGAGACAACACATTGCGGGAACTCAAGGTAATTGCAGCCGTCGACAAAAACGTCAAGATAATCCGAAACGCGCGAAACTTCGGCCACGTCCGTTCGCCTATGCACGCGCTCTATCAGTCCCGCGGTGACGCTGTAATCGGAATTGCCGCTGACCTGCAGGACCCGCCCGAGATGATCGTGGATCTCATCCGAAAATGGGAGGAAGGCTACCCGGTTGTGATCGGAGTCAAGGCATCCAGCGACGAAAACGGCGTGATGTTCTGGATTCGCAAGCAGTATTACAAGCTGGTGAACCGTCTTTCCGGCGTCGAGACATACGAGAACTTCACCGGCTTCGGCCTTTTCGATCGCAAGGTCGTGGAGGCTATCAAGCAGTTCGATGATCCGTATCCGTACTTTCGCGGGATGATCGCGGAAATCGGGATGCCCCACTTTGAGATTCCATATCATCAGCCGACACGGAAGCGCGGCATCACCAAAAACAATTTCTATTCGCTGTACGATCTGGCGATGCTCGCGATCACAAATCTCTCTAAAGTTCCCTTGCGCATTGTGACCTTCTCAGGCTTCACCTGTTCGCTGTTGTGTGTAATAGTGTCGCTTGTTTATCTCGTCTATAAACTCATTTTCTGGAGCAGGTTTTCGGCCGGCATGGCGCCTCTGGTCATCGGACTGTTTTTCTTTATGTCGCTCCAGATGATGTTTATCGGCATCATCGGCGAATACGTCGGGATGATTCATACCTTGGTGCAGCGGCGGCCTTTGGTCATCGAGCAGGAGCGCATCAACTTCGAGTACGAGCCGGGCGATGCCCTGCGCACGGCTTCTTCCGTTGAAAGCACAGCGGGGCGGGGATAGCGTTGCAGTCGGCTGCCCAGGTGCCGCGCGCCGTTTCCAAAAGGCAGATCGCTCAACAGAAATCTCTGCATCCCTATTGGAAGTGGCCGATTGCGTTCGGTCTGGCCGGGGTCCTGCTCTATCTTGCCCTTCGCGGCGTGGAGTGGAGGCGCGTAGGCAACATCGTCGCCCGGTGCCGCGTCGGTTATCTGATGCTCGCGTGCGGTTGCGCCACTCTTTCCTACCTGGTGCGGGCCAAGCGCTGGCGCATTCTGCTCAACGCGCAAGAAAGGCTTGCTTACACGACAGTCTTATGGGCGAATTCCGCCGGCTATCTGGCCAACAATTATCTTCCCGCCCGTGCCGGTGAGCTGGTGCGCACAGGGATGATTAGTTCGCGCTCGCGGCTCTCGAAGACCTACGTTTTCACTACCGTCATGACGGAGCGCGTGCTCGAACTCGTTATCCTGGTGCTCATGGCTTCGCTCACGTCATTGACCCTCGCCTACAGACCAGTGTGGTTGGCCCGGCTGATGCTTTTCACGACGGTTGGCGCGATTGCCGGAATTGCTCTCCTCTTGCTTTTGCCCGGAATCGATCGCACCCGGACAGGATTCATCGCACGTCTTCCGTTGGGCAGCAAAATGAAAGACCTGTTGCACGGCATTGCCGGGAGCGTGACGCTGGCGCTGACTGCGCTTCGGGATCCCCTGAGGTCATTGCGGGTCTGTGGGGCTACGGCTCTCGTCTGGATGCTGGACGCAACCGCGGCAGTGATTCTGGCGCATGCGCTCGGGATGCAGTTGCTCTTCTCCGTGGCGCTGTTGCTATCAACAGGCTTGGCGCTGGGAAACGTGTTGCCCTCCACGCCGGGAGCCATCGGCATTTCCCAGTTCGCCGCAGTTACGGTGTTGATGCCATTTAACTTCACGCAAACCGATGCGATTGCCTACATTCTGGTGGCCCAGGCGGTAGGCTATTTTGTGACCACTGTGCTGGGGTTGATTGGACTTTGGCGCTATCGCGCCAGTGCGGCCGCAGAAACAGCTGTGATTTGAACTCGGCGAACTCGCGACTATCAACTGGGAAAATTCATTGCAATTACGGATCGCGGCGAGACGTACAAGACTGTCCTGCTGTTCTCGAGAGCTTGCATGCGATTTAGACACACTCGTACTTGCTGTCTATTCCCAGCAGACCAAGAGACCTCTATCGTATAAAGAGTAAGCCGCAGTCAGCTCAAGCAAGGCGGTCCCGCACCGAAACGGAGCCACGTAATGGGAAGCGATGAGATGCTAGGACTGCTGCCCCGCCCGATGTATGGCATCGAAGAAAGCCCGGGTTTACGGTTGCTCGAGCTGGAGGTGCTGTTTTGGGCCATCGTAATTCTCCTTACCATCTTGCTGGTTCGATATCGGCCCATGCTGCTGGAGAAGTCCGAAATCCGTATTCGCCGGGCTAGCCAGCACAAGCGGTTCTGGTTAGCGGCTTTCGTCCTCGGTGTCATCTTCATCCGCGTTGTACTGCTTCCTTGGATTCCTGTTCCCGTGCCGTTCATCCACGACGAGTTCAGCTACCTGCTCGCTTCGGACACCTTCGCGCATGGGCGGCTGACGAATCCCCCCAACCCTATGTGGGTGCATTTTGAGTCCTTTCACATCAATATGCTGCCTACCTATCAATCCATGTATCCGCCGGCGCAAGGACTGGTGCTCGCGATCGGGCAAAAGTTGGCAAACGTGCCGTGGATTGGAGTACTTCTGAGCACGGCGCTGCTGTGCGGCGCGATCTACTGGATGTTACTCGGCTGGTTACCCGCGCCTTGGGCATGGCTGGGCGGGGTCTTCGCCTGCGTGCGTTTCGGGATTTTCTCTTATTGGATAAATTCTTATTGGGGCGGGGCGGTTGCGGCGCTCGGTGGAGCGCTCGTCCTAGGAGCGCTACCCCGCTTTCGGAGTGGACCGAGAATCCAGACTGCGCTCGTCCTGGGCTCCGGGCTGCTGATCCTGGCAAACAGCCGCCCATTCGAAGGGTTGCTGTTCAGCCTTCCGCTTGTTCTGGCTGCCGCTCTAGTCTTGATCAAAGAAATCAAAAGTGGAAGAGCGACCTGGGGAGCGACGGCGAGAACAATCATGCTAGCACTGGCTCTATTGGTTGTCGGCGCCGGGTGGATGCTGTACTACAACTGGCGAGGGACCGGAAATCCACTGCTCACGCCCTATCAGGTGAATTTCCAGACCTATCACATCAGCAAGCCGTTCCTATTTCAGAAGCCCAATCCAATTCCGGAATACCGGCACGCCTCGATGCGCGAGTTCTACGTCCTTCATGAGCTTCCATACACACTCATATCCAAGTATGACGTTGGATTTATCCTCCGGGAGAAGGCCAGCGTTTACTACGGATTCTTCTTTTGGCCTTTCCTTCTCCTGATTGGACCTTGCGTCTTTGCCATCTGGCGCAGCGAGATGCGCGTGGTCCTGCTCTCCATGGCGCTCCTGGCCGCCGGCCTGTTTGCACAAATCTGGCAGCCCCACGCGCATTACGCCGCCCCAGCCGCTGGCGCGGTGATTCTCGCGCTGCTGTTTAGCGTGCGCCATTTCAGGACTTCACAGTTCAAGCACGCCGTTTGGGGTTCGCGGGCTCTCGCCATTGTGCTTGCAGCATGGATGTTCAGCCCGATTGCCGAGGCCTTGCGAGACCCCTATATGCTCAGCCCCAACTACTCTTGGGCCAAAGTAACCAAACTCGAAGCGCTTCCGATACCTTTGCAGATTCAACGCGCGCGAATTCAGGCAGACCTCGCGGCACGCAGCGGAGAGCATCTGATTATCGTGCATTATCAAAGGGGAGAGCCCACACAAGACTGGATTTATAATGACGCGGATATCAATCATGCCCGCGTGATCTGGGCCCGTGACATGGGCTACTTGAAGAACAAAGAGCTACTGAACTACTATCCGCACCGACAAGCCTGGTACACCGACCGGGGCGATGCAGCGGCGCTCATCTTGCCCTACGATCAAGTCATGGCTCCCATCAAGCTAGCGCTTGAGGGCACGATACCCGGAACGAGTTCCCCGCAATCCCGGTGAAAGCGAAATTATGAATCGTCCACGAACTGCCATCATTATCGGAGCGGGTCCCGCGGGGCTGACCGCTGCTTACGAACTCCTCACACGATCCGATATTCGGCCGGTGGTGATCGAAGCAAGCGACCGGATCGGCGGCATCTCCTGCACGGTGAACTACCGGGGCAACCGGATCGACATCGGAGGGCACCGGTTTTTCTCCAAGAGCGACCGGGTAATGAATTGGTGGTTTCAACATTTGGTCCTGCAGGAATCGGAATCGCCGGTGCGCGTGAATTATCAAGGGAAGTCGCGTGAAGTCGCCGCGCCGCAAGCAGTCGAACCAAGGCAGCGAGAACTCGTGATGCTCGTGCGCGAGCGTAAGTCTCGAATTTATTTTTTGCGCAAGTTCTTTGATTATCCCGTCTCGCTGAGCCCGGACACCATCAAGAAGCTCGGCCTGATCCGGATCGCCGGAATTGGCCTTAGCTACATCCGGCGCGTGGTGTTTCCTCTGAAGGAAGAGAAAAATCTTGAGCAATTCTTTATCAATCGCTTCGGCGAGAAACTTTACAGCACGTTCTTCAAGTCCTACACGGAGAAGGTCTGGGGCGTGCCGTGCACGCAGATCGACGTGGAATGGGGAAGGCAGCGAATCAAAGAGCTTTCGGTCTGGAGGACCGTGAAACACTTCCTCAGGATGAAGCTGTGGCGCAAGCCTTCGGAGGTATCACAGAAGGACACAGAAACTTCGCTAATAGAACGGTTCCTTTACCCAAAATACGGGCCTGGCCAGATGTGGGAAGAGGTCTCCCGGAAAATTCAGGAGATGGGCGGCACCTTGATCATGGAGCAGGGAGTCCGGGAGATACATGCGGGCGAAGGACGAATTGTTGGTGTGACCACGGTTGATTGCCAAGGGAATTCTCACAGTTACGAGGGCGACTTCTTCTTCTCAACCATGCCGATACGAGATTTGCTGCGTTCTTTGAAGATTAAGGTGCCTTGCAACGTACAGGAAGTGAGCGATGGGCTGATGTATCGGGATTTCATCACTGTAGGCTTGCTCTTGGAAGAACTGAAGATCAAGGAGGAGACGGCGCAGGACAAAAAGTTGATTCCGGACACTTGGATTTACATTCAGGAGCCCGATGTCCTGGCTGGACGTTTGCAGATCTTCAACAATTGGAGTCCCTGGATGGTGAGCGACCCGGGAAAGGTGTGGATTGGCGTGGAATACTTCTGTAATGAGGGTGACCAACTGTGGTCTCGCAGTGATGAGCAGATGAAGCGTCTGGCCGTGGAGGAGCTCGTTCGAATCGGCATCATTCAAGAGGGCGCCTTGCTCGATTCCGTGGTGTTACGCATGCCAAAA
Source organism: Candidatus Acidiferrales bacterium (assembly GCA_963709675.1). Lineage (GTDB taxonomy): Bacteria > Acidobacteriota > Terriglobia > Acidiferrales > UBA7541 > Acidiferrum. The sequence goes on along the minus strand of CAVPWW010000002.1, from coordinate 2,708,277 downwards.
GCCTATCCCGCATATTTCGGAACTTATTCGCGGTTTAACGAAGTCCGCCAATTCTTAGATACGTTTGAGAACCTCTATCCAATAGGCAGGAACGGAATGCATCGGTACAACAATCAGGACCACTCGATGCTGACGGCCATGACGGCTGTCGACAATATTATTGCCAGCCGGAAAGACAAATCGAATATCTGGGACGTAAACACGGAGATGGATTATCACGAGGTGCGCTTCACTCCCGAAGCACCGGAAGCGGCCGGTACGGTTGCTCCGGAACCGGAGCTGCAGGCATGTTCGTCCTCCCCCGCTACGCACAGGGACTGAAGCGCAAGACCGCGCCACGGCAATTGCAAACGTGGGCTATCTGTACTTCAAAGGGAGGCGTTTTCTGCGAAAGAGAATAGGCGACGAAGCTGCCATCGTCCCGAACCCAAGCATTGCACAACCGCTAGCGTTTGAATTAAAACCCGCCACCGGCCACTCCGCAGAGCGACCGAGAACTACCCCTAACATTCGGGGGATTTGTCTCTGGTGAGCCTGACAACGAGAGGGTCCAAAAGTTTATGGCCTATCGGCCATTATTACACATCCTCCAGCACACGCTTGTAGCCGCCTGAGTGTGGTCAGAGAGCAACAGTTGGTTCTGGAAGAAGTATGGACGCCATGATTAGCCCCACTCTCCAACTCACTGCACCAAATTTGCGGCAGAGCCCTGATTTGGCCCACCCTAACCTGAAATTCTCATAATAAATAGAAAAAGGCTGTCACTTCTTGGCATAACTCTTTTGTCTAGAAAGATGTTGCCAAGAAGGAGCGACAGCCTTTATGACCACAGTGTGTAACCAGTTTGTCTTCGGATTTCATCCCCAAAAGGGACCCGAGATTCGGCGCAGTTCGACGGTGGAGCGATCACGTGCGACGGCGCTGGTTTGCTCCTCAGAGAGATCGAGAAACGGGTCGGGATCCTCCGCCAGTTTGCCGCCTGCTTCACCTATCCCGAACGCCGACGCGGTCTTTAAAGTGGAATCTCCCTGGGCGCACCACTTATTTACCCCTTCGACATTTATGATTTACGCCAGCTAGCCTTCAAGGCGGACATCAATTTCCTCGTGGAGATGGGAGCAACGCAGTTATGGAGTCGATTCCCCGAGGACCACTGCGCGGCGGTGATCGCACTTAGAGTCGATGCAATTCGCGCATTTTGAAAGATAGCGGTCTGGAGCCACGTTGCAGCGATTGCAAAGCTGGTGGAACCAGGTTCTGTGGCAGATCGGACATTCATGCCAGCAGTGGATGTAAGCTGGCGATCTCTTCTTCACAGCAACTGAACTGGAGATTTCTGATTTCTCGCGCGCTTGGTTCTTCATTCAGAACCCTATATCAGAGGGTTGGCTTTGGGCGCACAGACAACGCGTTGTTAGTAGTACCTCTGTGCGCCCGGTTTTTGTGCCTGCATCCATAGTGGCGGAGGTAATGCCTTTTTCTCTGTGACCTGGGACACGCCACCTTGCGGCATGCCAGCAGAGGCACCGTAATCCAGGATGCAACGAGGCAGGAATTCGATTTGCGAAAAGACGCGATTCCGTCGCTGCTCCACGGTTAGAAGTAAATCAATAGCCCACTTCCTCGACATACCTTCCGCGGCGGGAAACGTATGTTCGAGCGAAGAACTCATTCAAGCCCGCACTTAGCATCCTCCGGAATCGCAGAATCAAGTACACCCACCTTACACCGAGCGACAATCGCTCAACAAAGAGTGCGGATGGAAGGTTGGCGACAGAGGCGGCTTGGCTGAATGGGAACAATATGCAAAAGAAGAAACAAAGAAGAAAGAAAAAAGAGACAAAATGAAAGGAAAGACTTGACACTCACCGGCCTTCTCATGGAAGGAGCTCTGATACGCAAAAATCAAGCTATATACCGAAGAAGACCCGAGCAATGTGAACGCGGTGCTACCGTTCGTCATGGTCTAGCGGCTTCGCGTGGAGCCCTTTCCATGTGGGCTTGCTCGAAGCGACACACTCCTGCGCGTGTGATGCCGGTCACAGAAGCGCTCTCCGCAGATGCGACAATGTAGTTTAAGACTGCAGACAGAACGCGGAGCTCTTTCCGTGAGAGACCCCCGTCATGATGTGGCTCGTAAGACTTGCGCTGAATCGCCCTTATACGTTCATAGTGGCGTCCATACTGATTCTAATCCTTAGCGTCGTAGCTGTTGTCCGCACCCCGACTGACATTTTCCCCGACATTAACATCCCCGTTGTCAGCGTAGTGTGGGGTTATACAGGTCTGGCTCCCGAAGAGATGGAACGACGCATGGTTACCCTCTCTGAGCGAGGCATTACCACCACCGTCAACGATATCGAGCACATCGAGTCCCAGTCCTATTACGGGATCGGTGTCGTCAAGATCTTCTTCCAGCAGGGTACAGACATCAACGGAGCGGTTGCCCAGACAACCGCGATTGCCCAGGCAGGTCTTAGGTCCATGCCGCCCGGCACGACGCCCCCGTTGGTCATCGCTTACACCGCCTCAAGTGTGCCTATTTTGCAGTTGGGTTTGAGCAGTCAAAGTCTCTCCGAGGGACAGCTCTTCGACTTGGGCGTCAATTTTCTTCGTGTCCAACTCGCCGACATTGAGGGAGCGGCCATCCCGACTCCCTTTGGGGGGAAACCGCGGCAGGTCAGCGTTGATCTCGATCCTAGCGCGATGACAGCGCTAGGAGTTTCTGGGGCTGATGTAGTGAATGCCGTAAGCGCCCAGAATCTGATTCTGCCGCAGGGCACGATCAAACTTGGGGCACGCGAATATGACGTCGCGCTCAACAGCAGTCCGGTGCAAGTGTCGGAACTGAACGATCTACCGATAAAGATGGTGAACGGCAGTATGGTTTACATTCGCGATGTCGCGCACGTTCATGATGGCTTCCAGTTCCAAACCAACATCGTCCACGTGGATGGTCATCGCTCTGCCCTGCTGAGTGTCTTCAAGACCGGAAAGGCCTCTACCCTGGATATCGTTTCGCGCGTCTACGCGGAGCTGCCCCGAATTCAAGCGGGGCTTCCACCCGCATTGAAAATCAATCCCATCGCTGACCAGTCCCTATTCGTACGTGGAGCAATCAAGGGAGTGCTTCGGGAAGCCGTTGTCGCCGCACTTTTAACCGCCTTGATGATTCTGATTTTTCTGGGCAGCTGGCGGATGACCTTTGTGGTATCAATTTCGATTCCGCTTGCCATCCTAACCTCTTTGCTGACGTTTGCTTCTCTCGGCGAGACCATCAACCTCATGACTTTGGGGGGCCTTGCCCTCGCCGTTGGGATCCTTGTGGACGACGCTACGGTTGAAGTGGAAAACACCAATCGCCTCCTGCCGGAAGGCCGATCCTTACGAGAAACCATTCTCACCAGCGCCAGTCAGATTGCGACTCCCGCCCTGGTGGCTACCCTCGCGATCTGCATCGTTTTTGTACCTATCATGTTCCTGACGGGAATTCCGGGTTTTCTTTTTCGGCCGCTCGCCGAAGCCGTAGCCTTTGCCATGCTCGCTTCCTACCTGCTTTCCCGGACGCTCGTCCCCACCATGATGTTTTACTTCTATCGAGCGGAGCGGCTGTTGGAGGCGAAGAAACGAAATAAGCCGCATCGGGAACCCGGTGTTTTCCGCCGTTTTCACGAACGGTTCGAAGACGGTTTCCGTCGGTTCCGAGAGCGATACGGTGTTTTGCTGGAATGGAGTCTGCATCACCGGATGTTGTTCGGGACGGTGTTTCTGGGGTTCTGCGTTGCTAGCCTGGCGCTGGTTCCTCTGCTCGGATCGGATTTGTTTCCCTATGTTGATGCAGGCCAGATCCGGTTGCATTTGCGGGCCCCAACGGGATTGCGGATCGAAGAGACTTCGGCGCTGTGCCAACGCGTCGAGGGGGCCATTCGTGAAGAGATACCGCGCACCGAAGTGAACACGATTCTGGACAATGAAGGAATGCCGTACAGCGGCATCAACTTGACCTACAGCAACAGCGGAGTCATCGGGACGTCGGATGCCGAGATTCTGGTCTCGCTGAATCCTGGGCATCGTTCATCGCCGGAGTACATCCGCGATCTTCGCCGAAGGCTGCCGAAAGAATTCCCTGGCACGCAGTTCTTCTTCCAACCTGCTGACATTGTCGGCCAGATTCTGAATTTCGGGCTTCCATCGCCCATCGATATTCAGCTTGTTGGCGCGGACATGATGGGAAATTTCAAGGTTGCCAATGAAATGGTCTCGCGCATCCGTCAGATCCCCGGAGCGGCTGATGTGCACATTCAGCAAGCGCTGGACGAGCCTGTGGTCAAAGTGGATGTGGACAGGACCAAGGCTCAGGAGATGGGGTTTACCCAGGCGAACGTAGCCAGTGATGCGCTCGTGGCGGTCACGAACAGCTTCCAGACTGCACCCAGTTTCTGGTTGAGCCCACAGGGCGTGAGTTATTCCGTGGTGACCCAAACGCCTCAATTCCGCATGGATACCCTTGGCGATTTCCGAAACATCCCCGTTTCTGGCGGTAACGTTTCGCAACCCCAGGTGCTGGGCAATCTGGCGAATATTCACCGCGGGCAAGCACCGGCCGTGGTCAGCCATTACGACATCCAGCGCGTCATTGATATCTACGCTGCGGGCCAGGGCAGAGACTTGGGTGGCATTGCCTCAGAGGTGCGCAAGGTCATGGACGAATACCGAGGGAAACTGCCTCGCGGAAGTTTCATGGTTGAGCGCGGCCAAGTGGAGACCATGCAGGCGGCTTTTCGTGGCCTGGGGTTCGGCATCCTGTTTGCCGTAATTCTGGTGTACTTGCTGATGGTGGTGAACTTCCAGTCTTGGATGGATCCTTTCATCATCATTACGGCACTCCCGGCGGCCTTGGCCGGAATTGTCTGGATGCTCTTCATCACCCGGACAACGCTCAACGTTCCCTCTTTGATGGGCGCGATCATGTGCATCGGTGTAGCCACCTCGAACAGCATTTTGCTGGTGACCTTTGCGACTGGAGAACTCAGGGAAGGCAAGAATTCAATGGACGCGGCGTTGCAGGCCGGTCTTGTGCGGTTGCGCCCCGTCATCATGACCGCGCTCGCCATGATTATCGGAATGGTGCCCATGGCCATGGGGATTGGCGAAGGGGCAGAACAAAATGCCCCTCTCGGACGCGCCGTCATCGGCGGTCTATTGATCGCGACGATCGCGACTCTCTTTTTCGTCCCACTGGTATTCAGCTATCTGCACCACACGGGATATCACCGGCTGGCTACGGAAGAAGGAGAGCCAGAGCCTGGGCAGTAAGCAGAGGGTGAAGGACAGCTCCAAGTGGACGACTTGTACGAGAGCAAAAGGGAGTAGGTGAGACGATGGCGAGCGTCATCCCAAACGAAGAAGAGAGTCCGGTGGATCTGGCCAACGGTTCCACAAAATCCTCCAATCCAAAGCATTGGTCGAGGGCGGGCAAGAGTATCGCGACTTTGGCCATCTTGGCAGCGGCCTTCTTTGCTATCGCCTTGCTCTTTGGACTGGGTCATCAGCGCGCCGTCCGCGCCGGTCTTGCCGCTGATGCGCGCGATCAGGCCCGGACACCCGTTAGCGTGACTCATCCGCAGTTGAACTCCTCGCAACTCAGCGTCACGTTTCCCGCGAATATTCAGGCGTACATCGAAACTCCCATCTACGCCCGCACCAACGGTTACATTAGGCGCTGGTTCGTGGACATTGGCGCCCGCGTGAACCGTGGCGAACTTCTGGCGGAAATCGAAACCCCGGAATTGGATCAGCAGCTGCGCCAGGCGGAAGCGGCGCAAGCTCAGGCTCAGGCTAACCTGGATCTCGCTCGCACTACCGCTGCCCGCTATCAGGACCTGCTGAAAAACGACGCCGTCTCGAAGCAGGATACGGATCAAGCCATGGGCACGCTCCATGCCCTTGAAGCTAACGTCAAAGCCGCGATTGCAAACGTCGATCAGTTGAAAGAAATGCAGTCCTTCGAAAAAGTAACGGCCCCTTTCGCCGGCACAATTACGGCGCGCTATATCGATACGGGCGCTTTGATTGCCTCTGGCACCAACACGATTCTGTTCCGATTGGCGGACACTTCCACGTTGCGCGTTTACGCCAACGTACCCGAGGCCAATAGCAAGGATATTGCCCCCGGTGTTTCCGTCGATCTGGAAACTCCGGAAGTGCACGGAAATAAATTCAGTGGCCAGGTTGTCCGCACTGCGGGGGCGATTGACCCTGCTTCCCGCACTCTGCTCACCGAGATCAAGGTACCCAATCCAAAACTCATTCTGGTTCCCGGAGAGTTCGGCGAGGTCACTTTCCATCTCCATAACGGCAAGCCCACACTGATCATTCCTTCAAGCACTGTGCTTTTCCGCGCACAAGGCACTCAGGTAGCGCTCGTCCAGACTGATGGAAGTGTTCACATTCAGGGTATCCAGATCGGCCGCGATTTCGGCAACAGCGTAGAGGTGCTTTCCGGTCTCACGCCGGCGGATTCTGTCATCGAGAATCCCTCTGACTCAATTACCAACGGCAGCTTGGTTTCCGTGCAACAACCGCGGGTCGAATAAGTGCAATATCGCACCCGCTAAATGCGGACTAATCTCGCCGTAACCTGTGGAGGAATCCCCTCGTGGCCCAATCGTCACAGCGGTGGTCTCGACCTGGTGATATCAAATACGCTGAGAAGGCTAGTGGCCGCTCAATGCTGGCAAGGAGGGCCGATATGCCAAGCGCCGCGGCGCCTTTGGGTCGTGAAATAAAATCGGTTCTGATTGCCACTGATTTCTCGGAAGCATCTCAAAAGCCCCTACGCCATGCACTCGCTATTGCCCGTCATTATGGAGCCAAATTTTATTTGGCGCATGTGCTCTCTCATATCGGATACACAATCGCGGGACCGGAAGCATTGCAATTGGCAACTGAAAAGACACGGAGAGATGAACAAGAACTGGAGCATGAGCTGCTCGAGAGTGGGGCGCTTGCGGGTCTGAATTACGAGTTCATCGTTCGAGAGGGCAGTGTCTGGGAAGAATTGGAGCTTGTCATCCGGCAGAAGCAAGTGGACCTTGTGGTGGTCGGTACACACGGTCGAGGAAGTCTGGGGAAGTTGTTGCTCGGGTCCATAGCGGAAAAGATCTTTCGTCATGCAGATTGTTTTGTCGTGACTGTGGGTCCAGGTTCTTCTGAGGATTCTCTGGTCGAGAAAACTCAGGCTGTTCGCCCCTTTTTGTTTGCTACGAATTTCGGACCGGCCTCCTTGCATGCTCTGCCCTACGCCACGTCATTCGCCAATCATTTCGGAGCAAGACTCGTTGCGCTCCACGTTCTTCCCGCAGCCCCGCTTGCAGAGGGTTTTCATTGGTCCAGCACGGGCAATCTCCTGCAGATGCGAGATCAAGCCCGCTTGGCTAGCCAAAAACGGTTCGAGGAACTGACTTTGCAGAATGGCCCAATGGCAATCAAGCCTGAACTTATGGTCAAGTTCGGGATCCCTGGCGAACAGATCTTGCAGGCCTCTCACGATCTCAAAGCCGATCTCATCGTTTTGGGTTTGACGCACCACACGCATATTGAGACGGAGTCCCATATGCCGTGGGCCGTTGCTTACAAAGTCGTGTGCGGTGCACGCTGCCCGGTCTTGACAATAAGGGATTGAGCCACACTTTTTCACGCAGAAGTTCGTCGATACAGCGCGACTATTCAGCCGTCGATCGTCAATCGAGCTTAGCTTGTATCCTCCAGCGACACACTTGTTAGTGATAAGGTGACGCTCACAAAACAGGTCCGACACGACGGTTCTTCTCGTTTAATCTAATGGAAACTGGGTGTCGTCCTCACGCCATGGCCTTTTCACTTCATAGAAGTGCCTCGGTTACCAGCGCACTGCCACCAGGCGCAACGCCACCTGTCTGGCGCATCGGCATTCGAGTCGGCTTTGTCCTCGCATTCCTGGCCACTTGTGCTTTGATATATTCCTTCGAAACAGCCCCCGCCACCCGGCACGATCACGCTCATTCGCTGCTGCCAGGAACTCCCGTATGGCTAATTGCTCTTGAGTGCTCCTTCCTATTGCTTCCGTTCTTGACGGCCTTTGTCCTGCTCTTCCAGACACGCAGGCAAACACTGATGGCCACGGGATCCGGAATTGCCCTCGGGATTTTCGGATTGTTTCTCCTGGTTTCGCCTTTTGCTCTCTTGTCGATGTTTATGCTTCTCGGCCTTTCCGCCAACCAGATGTCCGGCGCTTCTGACCCGGGATTGTCACACGCGCTCTTGGTGCTTCTCGGACTCATTCCGATCAGCGTCTGGGTCGTCTGGTGCGCTTTCCGGAACGGCAAAAGTCAGTGGATAACTTTCGCCGTCGCTGCTTGCGCCACAGTGGTCTATCTCTGCGTAGGCCAAAGAAGCCTACGATTGACCGAATATCGCGTCGAACAGAATCAGCAACGCGCTGCTGAAGCGTTCAACGTTTCCTCACTGAAAACAAATTATGATGCCCACCGGGCCCTCGCTCTTCTCACCGGCTGCCTCATCGAATACCACGCGGCCCATCCCAACGTCGGCTTCCCTGCGTCTCTCGGCGCGTTGCCGCGCGACCTTCAGCTTGCCGGCGGAACCGCTTGCGATTCCAACCTCGTCAGTCCCGGCGTGGTCGCGGACTACACACTCACCTACACCCCTCAGCAGGACCCTTCCAACGCCAGCAGCTTCAGCGATTTCCGTTTGCTTGCCATTCCTCTCAAGAAAGGCCTTCCGCACGTTGACCCCATGGTCGTTGATAGCCGCGGGAGAATCTTCACGTACATAGGATGGTCGGTTATGGATCGACAGCCGGACTTTACACCCCAGCTCGTTGAGACTCCCGATGACCTGTTTGCATCAAAAGTGCTTCTCCTCCGCGGTGCAGTTCGATTCTTCATGCAAAAAAACGGTGGTACCCCTCCGGCATCGCTCTCGAATTTGGGTTGGAATCCAGATAACAACGCCGCCAGCGACCCCGATGTCACGCGTGTGGGCCCCTATGAGCTGAACTATATCCCTCCCACCCCAGCCAACGCGACCCGCTACACTCTTTCCGCTCTCTGCCAAAGCTACGGTGACGCCTGCATACGCAGCTTCCTTCTCGATCAGGACGGCGAAACGCACCAAACTTCCCAGCCGCGCCCAGCCACCCCCGACGATCCGCTGATTCCCGATTGCGAAAAGTTCGCCCAGACTTGTCGCGATATCAATTGGCCAATGCCATAGGCTGACCTTTATTTAGCTAAGCGGTCTGGCGCAGCGTGGGGATCACTTGCGAACCGAACAGCGTTTGGATTGGGCAACAACGTCGATGCTAGCTCTGTAGGTTACGGCTACCGGCTTTTCCCGACGCGATCATCAGCATTACCGATTTGCCAGTATTTATTGAAACCGCTGTAGTCGGAGGGTAGATTCGCCAGGATCGTGCGACGAAGCTCCAGCATGTCGATGCTTCCGATACGTTTGTAGAGAATTTTCCCGTCGGGATCGATCAAGACGGTATAGGGAACCGCGGATTCCCATGTGGGGTCGAATGCTTTCTGCAGTCCCGCCGTATCCTCGGAAGCAAAGAGCAGATTGCGGCTCGTAGCGTGCTTTTTCTCCAGCATTTTCAGGACGTTGTTCTTCTCGTCGGGCATATTGGCAGACACGGTAACTAAGTCAAAATCGCGCACCTTATACATCTGGTAGGTGTCCTGGAAGTCGGAGAATTCGTCGATGCACGAGCCGCACCAGGTGGCCCAGAAGCTCACCAACAGCATGTGTTTTGCGGGATTGCTGCGGAGTTTCTTTAAATCGTCAGGTGTGGCCATTTCCACGGTCACAGGTTGCTCTTCGATCTTGCGCAGCGCTTCTACACGCGACGCTGCCTTCTCTTGCCATTTTGTGGAGCAGCCAAACACGCCCGTATGCGTTACTTCCACTTCGCGACCGGCTAGCAACGCATCGATCGCGTTTCGCGCATCGTTCGTTTTCACCTGCTCGATGCGGTAACTGTTGTCGATGCGGCCTTCGTAGCGCAGCTTGCGGTCTTGATCGAAAATAAAAATGTGTGGCGTGGCTTGCGGACCGTAAGCGCGCGTTACTGATTGTGTTTCACCGTCATACAAATAGGGATAGCGCAGGTGCTTGTACTCGACGCGAATCTTCATTTCTTCCAGGGAGTCGCTGATATCAGAAGAATCCAGTTCATCGATGCGAATGGCCTTGGGGTCGTTGGGCTGGATCGCAACCACCGCCACGCCGCGGTCCCGGTAGTCGTCCGCCAGTTGCTGGATGCGATGCTCGTACATTTGCGAGATAGGGCAATGGTTGCATGCAAACACGATGGCGAGTACTGGGCTGGCAGCATAATCGCTGAGGTGGTGGGCTTTTCCGTCCACTCCGGGCAAGGCAAAATCCGGCGCTTGAGATCCCAAAGGCAGGATCGGATGCACTGCCTGTGCAAACACTGGGAAAGACAGCAATGAAAGTAAAATCGCGCGCCACATTTGGTTGAAACCTCCAAGCTCTGGCCTGCGAACGATTCGCCGCCCACCGGGGCCAGGGCCAAATTCAATTTTACGCTCAGCGTGCCGCGGAACTGGCGCCGGCGGACAAAGCACCATCTCGCATATTGCTAGTCTGGTTTGGAAGCGGCCGGGGAGTCACGTCGGCGTCGACAAGCCCCATGGCCCACTTGATAGCTTCCAAATACATTTTTTGAATCCGCGGATCATCCCAGTTCTGTTCCACGTGCCCCAGCGTGGAGTAGTAGACCCGACCCTTGCCATATGGTTTGGCCCAAGTCACGGCAAAGTCGTGGTCCTTGCGGTGAACCCGAGGATTGTTCAAGTCCAGTTTGCTGGCATCTAGCCGCATCAACACGCGCACCTTGTCCCGCGAAAAATCCTTCATCTGATAAATTTCATCGCGCAGAACAAACGACTTGGGCCATTGCTGCATGCCCGGGAAATTTGCGTCTTCGACAATAATGGGCGCATCAAACGTGCCCCAGGGATGTTCGTCGAAATAACCGCCGATCATCTCGCCGTATTCGGGCCAGTTCGTGAAAGTGATAGTGGCGCTGTGCACGCCAATAAATCCCTTGCCATCGTCATGGACGAAGGAAAGAAAGGCGGCTTTCTGCTCGTCGTTCATCTCCAATTCGCCGCCGGTGTAGAAGAGCACGGCGTCGAAATCGTTCAGGTTCTTGGCGTTGAATTCTAATTTTTTCTTGGTGAGTGCCTCCGTGTCGGTGCGGAGGGTGGTGTCCCACAAGCCGGATTCGCGGCCCAGGCGCTCGATGGTGGCCATGGCATGGGAAACCGCGTCATGCCGGTAGCCCTTTTCTTCGCCAATCACCAGCAAATGCTTTTTCGGATGGACCTCGGCCTGCGCGAAGCAACGAGCGCCAATCGCGACGGCAACAACAAATATTGCCATGCGTAGAATTTTCATTAGTAGCCGTCCTTGTCCCGTCCTCTACTTCTTTCTTCCCAGCCAGAGTATCGCGTTTTCGAACAGCTTGTTTTGCGTGGCATTTCCAAAAACGTTTTCTCCGTGGCCTTGGTTCATGTAGACCATCCTGTATTTCGTGTTCGTCCATACGATCGGCATGTCGCCGATAGTGATCACATCCTTAACCCCTATAGGATAGTTGGAGGGATCGAGCGTCACCAGCACGCGCACGTTCTTGTTGAGCCGTGGGCTCGGTTTCCACTGGTACCACTCGTTCGACGGGGCCTCGTAATTTTCCGGCAGCCCTTTGGTCACAGGATGGGTGCGGTCATCCACCGTTAATTTCGCCTTTTGAACCGGCCAATTATTCGTATAAAACACCGCTCCTCCCAGAAAATCCACGAACCACGGCCATTTTGTCGATTCATCGTTATATCCGGCAATGTGCAGCCCCAGCCACCCTCCACCATTTTCCATATATTTTTCAAACGCGGCGCGCTGCGCTGCGCTATGCGGAAAATCGTTGATCCACAAAATCACCCGATACGGCTTGAGGTCGTTGTCGTTGAGTTTGTCCCAATCCGTCGTGGTGTCGAAGACGAAATTGTCTTTCATTGCGAGTTCGCGAAAAAAAGCCAGACCCTCATTCCCCGTACGAACATGATCGGGTTCAACATTGGTGGAATAGAAGGCCAGGGCGCGAAAAGCCGGTGTCTGTGCCATCGCGCTGGCAGTCCAGAGGAAGAGCAGTAGGAGCGTCCCAAAAAGCACGCGAGAAAGATTGTTTGTTCGCATGGTCACGATCTCCTACTTGCCTGCGGCCCAGAAGATTGAATTCGCTACGATCTGCGCGAACGCCGGATTCTGGAACAACTCCGGATGATGCCCCATAAAAATGTAGATGTTTCTGGCTTTCACGTGCTCATTGGTCCAGATCACGGGATGATCGCCCATCTTGATGTCCGTGGAAGGGATGTACGTGTTCTCATCAACGCTTGCCAGGACATGCACATTCGGGCGCGGAGATTTGTCGTAGGTGTAAAATTCTTCGTTTTCGATCACGAACGGAGATTTGACGCCTTTCATAGCTGGATGATTCTTGTCTTCGATGGTAACTGTCCCCGTGACGAATGTGGCGATGTAATTCTTAAAGCGGATTCCTCCCATAAAGTCGCGATACCACGGCCAGATCTGGAATCCATCAAATTCTCCAAGCAAGGTGGCATGATGAAATCCGATCCATCCTCCTTTGCCTTCTTGGATGTATTTGATGAACGCGGCCTTGGCCGTGTCTGTCCAGTTGTACGGGGGGTAGTTCAACTGAATGAACAGATTGTATTTGGCCAGGAAATCGTCGTTGATCTTCTTAGTATCCTCGATGTAGTCAACCGTGAAATTGTTTTCGTCCGCCAATTTCGCCAGCCAGATTTTGGCAGCGTCGACAAAAGGCTGGTGGATGCCGCCATGTTCCGCCAGCGCAATCACGCGAAAGCGCGGCACCTTACCCTGAGCGACGGCACTGTTCGGCAAACACACAAGCGCAAGCGCCAGGAAGAACAGCCGCATAAGTAATGTTCCGATGGAACGCCGAGGGGTTGGATGCATCTTGAAAACCTCCATAGGAACTGCGGCCAGGGCCATCCGTGGAGCGACGCGATGTGCATGAAAAATAGACAAGGCCCACTGCGGGTTGGGAAGAACTCGCGACATTCGCCTGCAAAGCAACTTCTTCGCGAAAATAACAGCAATCCAGGTGTCCTTCAAGCACTAATTAATGATTGTTCAGAAAGTCGAAGGCGCGCCGGTATTCCGATTCCAGTAAAACGGTTTTCCAATTTATTATTCCATCTCAAATGTCAGAAAGGTCAGTTTGCCATTGCGCTCCACTTGAAGAGCGGCCGGGTCGCCGGGCTTGAGTCTGTTGAAAGCGGTACGTAGATCGTCCAGGCTTTTGATCGCAGCGCGATTCAGGGTGTGGATGATATCGCCTTCCTGCAGCCCGGAATCCACGGCCAGCCGATTGGCAACAGTGGCCGTGACCAGGACGCCGGATGGAATCCGCAGCGGTCCCACCAGTTCTGTGATTTCCGGATTAATCGTAGCTCCAATAATTCCCAGGCGTGGGATCAAATCCGTTGCCGGATTGGAGAGGTCCGCAAGGCGGCTGAGGTCATGGAGCGGTTCCACCACAGTAACGTCCAAACTGAGCCGCTTGCCGCCGCGCACCACCTGCAGATTCACTTTATCCCCGGTGGTGCGCAAGTACAGGCTCAGTGTGAATAGCGCAACATTGTCCACGGGCATCCCGTCGATGGCTTCGATCACATCACCAACGCGAACTCCTCCGCGCTCCGCGGGACCGTCCTCCTCTACATCCGCGACAACAACTCCGGGAGTTTCCGTCAACCCTAGCCCTCCCGCCAAGTCTGGGGTGAGCGATTGCAGGTCTGCACCAATCGTTCGGCGCCGCACGCGGCCGTATTGCCGAATCTGTTCGTACGCATAGCGTGCGATTCCGCTGGGAATTGCGAAACCGATGCCCTCATTACCCCCTGATTTCGTGTAGATAAAAGTGTCGATACCCACCACGTTGCCTTCGACATCCACCAATGGCCCCCCGCTATTGCCCGGATTGATCGCGGCATCGGTTTGAATGTACACCATTGGATCGTCCGGATCGGGTTGCCGGAGAACGGAGCTCACGAGTCCAAAGGTGACCGAGTTTTCCAGGCCTTCCGGGCTGCCAAACGCCAGAACAACTTCTCCTTTGTGGAGCCGATCGTAGCGAGCAAAAGGAAGCGTCGGCAATCCCGTTGCCTCCACCTTCAACACCGCCAGGTCAATGGTCTTACTGGAGCCTACAACGCGCGCGTTCAGGATACGGCCTTTGGACTTCAGCATCGCAGGAGCTTGGGATTCTTCTTCGCTTACTTGCGGTGTGAGGACAACTCGCACGCGGTCCGCGCCTTTGACCACGTGGAAATTTGTAACAATATAGCCGTCCGGATCAATGATGACCCCTGAACCAAGGCTCCGTTCCCGGCCGAAAGGGCTCGGTCCTTTTGTTTCGTCTTCCTCTTCATCCTCCGAACCGAACCCCGTAACCAAAACTTCCACCACCGCCGGCGATACGCGCTTCACCAGCGATTCGAAGGCGGCGCTCATCTCATGGATGACATCCACACCTGCCTTTGCTGGGGGTGTCTGCGAGTGCGCGTCGCCGGCCAACAGAAGAGCACAGGGAATTACAAGGAAGAAAAAGCCGCGCAAAAACCGCAAATGGCAGTCGCCATGCATTGATCCTAATTTCAATGGGGTTCACCTTTCGGAGCAGTGGAGCTCCCCGAATTCAGCCCTTTGTCCGGACCTTCCCACTTGACGATTTTCAGGTCCAGCACACGCGTGCCCCGCTAGATTACGAGGGAACTGTAGGCGGCGACAACATGAAACGCTCAATGACTGGTAAAGGCAAAACTGGCGGCTGGACAGTTACGCGCGGCAAGTTGATGGGAAACGAGGAATCGCCTTTATTTTAGCGGAAACGGCGAATCACCAGGTTGTGGCGGTCGGAGCGATACAGGCCTAGCACGTATACGATCACAGTGCCTTTTGTGGAATAGATCACCTGCCTTATTCGGAGCAGCGGCTCGCGTTTGGGTACGCCGAGCAGTTCGGCCGTGCGAGGATCGGCCGCAGTCGCGTCCACCTCTTCGTCGGCGTAACCAAGCACAACGTTATAACGGCGCTCCAGAATTCCGAACAGGGATTCGCGCTCCAGCTGCTCGGAAAGCAGGCTTGCAAAATGTTTGGCCGAAAAATAGCACGTCTCTAGCGCGAACGGCTCTCCGGAAGTGTGCCGCAGCCGCTCGAGCTTCAACACATGGCTCTTGGGAGATAGCGATAGCCGTGCAGTCGCTTCGGCTTCATCGTCGACAATCTCCGAGAAGAGCACCTTGGAGCCAGCCGTCAAACTCCGGCTTCTCATCTGCTCCGTGTAGCTCATTAATTTGTTGAAATGAATTTTTGGTGTGGAAACAAATGTGCCCACACCGCGCCGTCTTTCGACCACGCCCTCCTGTTCCAATGTCGCAAGAGCATGTCGTGCGGTCATCAAGCTCACTTCGTGAATCCGGGCTAACTCACGTTCGGAAGGAACTGCATCTCCCGGCCGCAGTCCCCCGGTGTCGATGACTTTGCGGATGACCCCTTGGATCCTTTGGTATGCGGGAACGCCATTACGAGCTTTTACCGGCATTTGATTTTCCTCGACAGGCGGCGAGGATGTGGAAAAGCAACTACAAAACCGATATTCCGATGCAAAAACCTGGTCCCCAAATCCACACCCATGGCCCTGCCTCTTCTCTTCCGTGCGCCCTGCCTGTGGGTTGTTCTTGCCCCTAGGCAGGGAAGGGTGCACCCCCTCCCCTGCGGCAATTACTCTCGACAAAGGTTCGAGCCCACAGGTGCTATAGCGCACGTGTCTTGGTTCTCTTATAAATTAAGAATTTCCGCTTGACAAGTGTTTAATGGTGCTATATAGCTACTACTAACGCGTCAGCTTGTTTGCTGACTTGGGGTGCTTGTCGTTGACTTTTTTCTGTAACAAGCCGGGGAGAACCTGCTCGCATTCCGCGAGCCAGCATGGGAGGATCCTTATGAAGAACTTGCAGTCGGTAGCGCTAGCACTCTGTTGCCTAGCGCTCGTCGTACTGATTTGTGGAGCGAACGCCACCTTCGCTCAGGAAGTTACCGCCACGATCACAGGAACTGTGACCGATCCGAGCGGTGCAGCCGTTGCGGGCGCCACTGCCACGGCCAAGTCAGTGGAACGCGGAATCAGTTATACCGCGACCACTAATGATTCAGGCCTTTTCCGCATCGCCCAGCTCCCGGTCGGCAATTACGAGCTTCGCGTGGAGAAAACCGGGTTTCAGACTTCCCTCTATCCCGCATTTACTCTTGTGCTGAACCAAGTGGCCGTCATCAATGTCGAACTCAAAGTCGGCCAAGTTAGCCAGACAATCGAAGTGACTGGGGCAGCGCCGGTGTTGAAGACGGAATCGACCCAAGTCGACACCATCATCAATGCGTCCACGAACGATAATCTACCGCTCGCCTCGCGCAATTATGTCCAATTGACACTTCTCGCGCCTGGCTCGGTATCCACCGATCCCAGCAGCTTTAACAATGGCAACAACACCGGTGGTTACGGCGGTCGTCCGCTGATCAACGGCAACCGCGAACAGGCCAACTACTTCTTGCTCGACGGCATGGATAACAACCAGGTCTCGGATAACCTCTTGGGTTATACCCCTGCCCCGGATGCCATTGAAGAATTCAACCTGATCACCAATAACGCGCCGGCGGAATTCGGCACGTTCATGGGTGGCGTTGTCAGCGCTACAATCAAGTCCGGCACCAACAGTTTTCATGGAGATATTTGGGAATTTTTCCGGAACAACATTTTGAATGCGAACAGTTGGTCCAACAACTTCCATACCCTCGACAATGGAACGGTGTGGGATCCGCTTGCCAAAGCCCAATTGCGCTGGAATATGTTTGGCGCCACCTTGGGCGGCCCCGTCATTAAGAACAAACTTTTCTTCTTTGTTGATTACCAGGGCCAGCGCTTCGACACTCCTAGTTCATTAGCCACGACCAATGTGTACACAAATGAGGAGCGCGCAGGCAACTTTGGTGCGCTCTGCTCTGCAGGATTCAACTCTGCCGGCGTTTGTACATCAACGAAGGGTGCGAACACGCAGTTGTATAACCCGTGCGTGTCCTTTACAGCCGTCTGCACTTCTTCCTCTCCCGCAGCCACCGTTCGCCAGCCTTTCCCGTTCAACATCATTCCTGCGGCAATGATTAGCCCAGTAGCGAAGAATCTCTTCGCCTCCTCGCTGTATCCGGCAGCCATCGGCGGCCCGACCAACCTGACGAATAATGCCGTGTATACCACGAACGCGCAGCAGAACGTGGACCAGGGCGATATCAAGATTGACTACAAGATCTCTGACAAAGACAGCATTTCGGGTCGCTTTACTCGCGCCTTCCAGAACAACCCGTCGGCCAATTCCTACGCATTATTAGGTAACGGATTCTCGACTACGCCGATCTATAATACGGTTGGCGATTGGACTCGCACCATCAGCAGCAACCTTGTCAATGATGCCCGCTTCGGTTGGAGCCATATTACGCTGAACAACGGCACTAGCTGGGCTTCGGGCGTGGGACAATATGGCAATACCATCGGCATTGGGAATGGTAACCCTGCCGGCCTCGATGGTTTGCTGGCCCTCAATTTAAGCAATACCTCCGTCTCGAACTTGGGAAACGCAGAGACGGGTGAAAGCTTCAATGACAAGGTCTGGCAGGCCGAGGATGCGGTTACCTGGACCCACAGCCGCCACACCTTCAAATTCGGCGCCGAATTCAATCATGAGATCATCAAGACCTTCTATCCCGGTAACAACGGGGAACTTGGCCTGATGGACTTTGATGGCAGGTTCACGAGCAACACCATCGGTAGTACCAGCACCGGCACTGGGGACGGCGCAGCTGATTTCGTCCTCGGCCTCCCTTATCAAATTGGCCGTGGCGTCAGCACCGGCAAAACCTGGACACAGACCGATAATATTCTCGGCCTCTACGTTGAAGACACCTGGAAAGTCAGCGACCGCTTGACCCTGAATCTCGGTCTGCGCTACCAGTTGTTTACTCCATGGGTTGAAGTGAACGACCAACAGTCGAATTATAATTTCGCCACGGGCGCTGTAGAGCTCGCCAACCAGAATGGAGCCAGCAGGTCTCTCTACAATGGCGTCTATGGAGGAAAGGACTTCCAGCCGCGCATCGGGTTTGCATGGACCCCCGCGATGCTGGGCACCCATACGGTGATACGCGGCGCGTTCACCATCTCCTCTTATCTGGAGGGGACGGGTACGAACCTGCGTTTGCCTCAGAACCCGCCCTTTACTCCAGCCCAGATCAATACTACTTACAACAACTTAGCATTGCCTGGTTCGACCACCACGGACGGCATTCCCGCCACGCCTCCAACGAGCAGCTGTCTGAACTATTCGTGCTTTAAAGATGCCATTATGGACCTTTGGGATCCCAACGTTCAGCCGGCGATCGACGATCAGTGGAACCTGGCAGTCCAGCACCAATTCTGGGGGAATACCACCTTCCAGATTGGGTACGTTGGTCAGCGAGCCACGCACTTGATGGTGCCGTTCTCTTATACTCAAAGAGTACTCCTTCCCAATTCAACTTGCGCGACTCCGCCGTGCACCGCTCCCAGCCCCTTCTTCGCCGAAAACCCAACGTTTTACAACACAATTTCTACGGTAACCGGCGGGACCCAGTCCAACGGCACCATGGGGTACAACTCGTTGCAGGCCGTCCTCCAGAAGGAACTGAGCAAGGGGTTGCAATATCAGATTTCCTACACCTACTCCAAGTGCATGTCCAATAGCACCGGGTACTATGGTGCTTGGAACAATGCCCTCAGTGCCTCAGCTTACTGGCAGAACATCTACGATCCCAAGTCAGAATGGGCGCCGTGCTATTACGATGCCACCCACATTATATCCGGATACGCTGTGTATGACCTTCCTTTTGGCCGCGGCAAAGCCATTGGCAATAACATGAATAAGGCCCTGAACGCCGCGGTCGGAGGCTGGTCGGTCAGCCCGATCGTTTCCTTCCACACCGGTTTCCCAGAGCCAGTTTATGGCGCAGCGGATAATTCCGGGACGTTTTCTCGCGGTTCGCGTGCCGACTGCAACGGTCTCCCTGCGATTACTGGAGCAACCCCAATCAGCCAGAGCGCCTTCCCAGGAACGGGTGGTTACCAGTGGTTCACCAACGATGGCAACTTCACCAACCCCGCCATTGGGACCTTCGGCAATTGTGCTCCTCAGCTCGCAGGAGTTCGAGGGCCGCATTACACCGATGTGGACTTGAGTCTGCATAAGGACTTCCAACTCACAGAACGCTTCAAGCTGCAGTTCCGCAGCGACTTCATTAATGCGTTTAACCACGTCCAGGCCAACGCACCGAACATGGGCCTTGGCGCCACGATGGGACAGGTCACCAGCGCCCAACCCTCAAGGAACATACAGTTTGCGCTGAAGCTCTACTACTAAACATAAACCGCGTATACTGAGGCAGGCGATCACCCCCGCCTGCCTCATTTTTTTGCAATGACCGATCACGGTGGAGTTAGTTCCAGAAACGACCGCGCCCCAAACCAATGTTCAGAAACCTAGGCACCGCTGCACTCTTCTTCTGCTCTTACCTTCCTGCTCTTCCTCTCTTGGCCCAACAGCCCAAAGCTACTCCCCCGGCTGCCACCCCGACCGCCATGTCCGCCGAGCAGGCACTGGCGTTGGCAGGACAAGGCCACTGCAAAGAAGCCTTACCCGCCCTAAAACACGCCCTCACTGCCCAAGGTCTGGAAGACACTCGAAAGCAGGCCGGGGCAGCTGGACTTCGCTGTTCCTTAGCCGTAGACAATCGCGACTCGGCCATGGATTTTATCCATTTGCTCACGAAGCAATTCCCTCGCGACCCGGATATCCTCTTCATCATCGTTCACGCCTACTCCGATCTTTCTTCCCGAACCGCCCAGGAGCTCGCACGCACTGCCCCAAACTCCCTGCCCGCCCACAAATTGAATGCTGAAGCCTTCGAGATGCAGGGGAATTGGAGCGAAGCCCAGCGCGAATATGAGCTTATGATCCAAAAAGAGCCTAACGCCGTGGGCCTTCATTTTTTGCTTGGCCGATTATTGCTATCGCGCCCTGGTGCCGATGCAAAAACCATGGAGCAGGCGAAGCAGGAATTCCAAAAGGAATTGGAGATTGACCCGAAGAATGCTGGTGCCCACTACGTCTTGGGGGAATTGGCACGCCGGGACGAGAAGTGCGACGAAGCTATCCCCCAATTCTCGCAGGCTGCCAAACTCGATCCAACCTTTGCGGAGGCCTATCTTGGATGGGGCTTCTGCCTAGTAACGGTCAAGAAATACGAAGAGGCGATTGCTCCATTACGGGAGGCCGAGCGACTGATGCCAGGGAATCCCGCAGTGCATTATAGTTTGGCAACCGCACTCAACCTTACAGGGCAGAAGGAAGAGGCAGAAAAAGAATTCGCCATCCACCGCAGGCTCACAACAGCCGGGACTCCGAATCCACAGTGAAATCCGACCAGGTAGGGCTTAGGCGCTGTTCATAACGCTGGCAACTGTGCGGCCTTCCGAATAGGCTCACCTTCTCTGATCTCGTAGATCGCGTCGCCCTGAATTTCGCTGAATTCCTGGCGTAAACCGCTTGGCCAAAAGACTTCTATTTTATTCATGGTCGCTTCGGTTCCGAGCCCAAAGTGCAGCCGGGTGTCGCTCGTCGAATTGTAGCTGCCCCCCCCGTGGACCTCGTCGATTTGCGTCATTTTGGAGCCCGTTACGCGCACCCGAGCGCCGATGGCGGCGCGGTTGCTTTTCGTGCCGATGAGCCGGAAAAGCACGCGGTGGTTTGAGTTCTTAGTTTCGTTCAGAAACACAGAGGGTGGAGCGTCAGCATTGAAGACCACTGCATCCAGATTCCCATCATTGTTTATGTCGCCGAAGGCCGTTCCTCGACGGGAATAGAGTCGCCCGGTATTGAGGCCCGACTGATCAGCAACTTCATCAAATGTGAGATTGCCTCGGTTGCGAAAGAGTTGAATCGGCTCGGCGAACCGTTCCTCCTTTGGGAGCGTGTCCAGGAGGGACGAAAAGTTTCCGTTGGCCACCAGTATGTCGGGCCATCCGTCATTGTCAAAATCGCCAAAGCCGGTCCCCCATTTCACGTGTGTCATGGTCAGGCTGGCTATTCCCGCTTTACGGGCGATGTCTATGAAGTGGTCGTCACCCTGATTCCAATAGAGGCTGGCAGGTTGATTGTCAGCACGGGTAACAAAAAGGTCGAGCTTGCCATCGCGATCAAAATCCCCGAAATCGCCCGCCATGTTTCCGTAAGCCTGTCCGTCTGGCCCCAAGCCCGTTCCCGAGGGACCTCCGACTTCTTCAAACGTGCCGTTATGACGATTGTGGTACAGGAAGGTCGCCCCATAATCGTTGGTGACGTAGAGGTCGGGCCAGCCGTCCCCGTCATAGTCGCCCCACGCCACTCCCATCCCATGAAGTTTGCCGGGATCGTTTACCCCCGCCTTTTCGGATACTTCTTCGAACGTGCCATCCCCGCGATTGCGAAATAGGAGGTCGGTTTCTCCCTCCATTCTGTCAGGCAATTCGAACGGCACTCCCCTGTAGCCACGAAAACTCCGCGCCGGGTCTGGAAGATGATTCACATCCGTCTTTACGTACCGTGCGACGAATAAGTCCAGATTCCCATCACGGTCATAATCAGCCCAAGCAGCGCCCGTGCTAAATCCCCCGCCCTGCACTCCGGCCTTCGCGGTCACGTCCTCGAATTTGCAGTTTCCGAGATTGTGATAGAGGACGTTGTGGCCGTAGCCAGTTACATACAAGTCCGGAAGCCCATCGTTATCGTAATCTCCCACCGCGATCGCCATTCCCCACCCTCGGGTGGTCAAGCCGGATGCTTTTGTTACATCTGTGAAATGAATCGCGGAAGAGTCGCCGTCCTGGTGGTACAGCGTGATCATCAAGTCTCCACCTCGACGGTACTGGTCGATGGTCGAGTCATTGACTACCGCCAGGTCCAACTTACCGTCATTGTCACAATCAAACAGGGCGATTCCGCCGCCGCCCATTGTCTCCAGAACATATCGCCGGTCCGTCTGGGAATTGGGCATGGTTGTGACTCCAACCTCGGAGGCAACGTCTCGGAAAAACATCTGGGCATTCAGTGTGGAGTCCGCTTTGCCTATCTGTCCTCTTACGGCATCGCCAGACTGGGCCACAGGATGGGAGTTTTGCGCTGCTAGGCCGGCTATTAGTGAAGAGCAAATCAGGATTGCCAAGACAATCAGAACGACCGTGCGCTCTCTACCCATGAGATGCACAGGATTCTAGCAGCTTTCGCGAGGATTAAACATCAGTCGAGTTCAGATTTATCTAGCTAACTATATCGGTACGCCGACCAAAATCGCCGACGCAAAGAAGCTATCTATAGCTCGCCCTACTTTATGTTCGAAACCTCGCAATCGCGCGCGCCATGCGTAACAAACGAGAGAAGCACGTCGAAAGGTTACCTGCTGTGGGTCAATAGGCTTTCTTGCTTATGCGCGTCCGCCAAGATGGCATCCCGTTGTTGGCGCAGGCATTGCATGCCTTCATCGATGGCTTGGCAATCTGCGTCAAGCAGTTTCTGGTTGCGCACTTTCGCCTTCAATAGGGCCATAGCGCTTTCTTTCGGTAGAGTGTGGGTCAATTCCAGCAATGCGCCGAACATAACCATGTTGGTGGCCTTCGTGGTGCCGAGCTTGTCGGCAATCTCAGCTGCCGGCACGCAGTAAATCATGGCCTGCTGCGGCGGAAAACCGGTGGGCAACTTCGCGCTGTTGTAGAGCACGGTGCCGTGCGGTCCCACCTGCTTTGCGAACTTGTGCAGTGAGATTTCATTCATGGCAATCAGCACATCGGGATGTTCCACTACCGGAGCGCCAACGCGTTCACTCGACAGGCAAACGTAACAATGCGCGCTGCCGCTGCGCATCTCCGGCCCATAGGACGGTAGCCAGCTCACTTCGCGCCCGGCGCGCATGCCCATCTCCGCCAGGATTTGCCCGAGCAACAACACGCCCTGTCCGCCAAATCCCGCGATATTCACACGCAAATCGGGATGCGGCTCTGCGGGAACCATTACCGGTGGCACTTCTTCCTTTGTCTCTTCCAGCCCGAAGAGTTGGTTCACCGTCACCTGTGGAACAGCATCGTCCACCGGCGCAAGTTTACGGTCGCGAAGCACACCAAGTGGAAAAACCGCCAGCATCTTCTCTTCAATCCACTTGCGCGATTCCTGCGGGGTCATTTTCCAAATCGTCGGGCAAGGAGACAAGATTTCCACGAAAGTGAATCCGGCACCGTCGCGCTGCAATTCCAGCGCCTTCCGAACCGCTTTCCGCGCTTTCATGATGTTCTTGTTGTCGTTTAGTGCTACTCGCTCGACGTACACGGGTGCCTCGAGCGTGGAGAGCAGTTCCGCCATGTGCAATGGGTACCCCTCGTTGGTTGGGCGCCGGCCCCAAGGTGACGTCGTGCTTTGCTGGCCCACCAGCGTGGTCGGCGCCATCTGGCCACCGGTCATACCGTAGATCGCATTGTTTACAAAGAACACAGTGATCTTTTCGCCGCGGTTCGCTGCATGAATGATTTCGGCAGTGCCGATCGCCGCCAAATCGCCATCGCCTTGATACGCAATCACCATACTTCCCGGATTCGAACGCTTTAGCGCCGTCGCAACCGCGGGTGTGCGTCCGTGAGCGGCCTGCACGTTGCCCATATCGAAATAATAGTAAGCAAACACGGAACAGCCCACCGGACTGACGAAGATGGAACGATCCTGCACACCCATGTCCGCAATGGCTTCAGCGATCAGCTTATGAACGACGCCATGCCCGCACCCCGGGCAATAGTGGGTCTGATTCTGCAGCTCGGCCTTCCGCTCGTACTTTTCATAAAAGACGGGTGACTTTGACTCGACCACTTTGAATTCGTCCACGATGCCACCTCTTCCATTTTTTTGTGCAGTGCAGATCAGACGCCCCACTCCGTGACCATGCCCATGCGTTCGAACAGTTCCTTGCACACTTCGTCCGCCAGCGGAACATTTCCTCCCGCTCTCCCGTAAAACTCCACGTCTACTCGTCCATCCAGCGCCAGCCGCACATCCTCCACCATTTGGCCGGTGCTCATCTCCACCACCAGCACGATTTGTGCGCGCCGTGCCGCCTTCCGCAGGGCGTCGGCGGGGAAAGGCCACAAGGTAATCGGACGGAACAATCCCGCGCGGATTCCCTCTTTCCTCACGGTATCCACGACGGTTCGTAGCACGCGCGATGTAATTCCGTAACCGACCAGCAGTACTTCAGGATTTTCCGCGTTATACAGCTCGTGGCGCGGCTCTAGCTCCGCGGCTTTCTTGTATTTCGCGTCAAGTTTCATGACGTGAGCTTCCAGTTCGTCTGCCTCCAGGAAGATCGAGGAGATCAAATTTTTCCGAGTCTCGGCGGTCCCGCGCACCGCCCACGGTTTTGCCGGTAGTTGGATTTCCCTCGCCTCCAGTTCGAGAGGCTCCATCATCTGACCGATGAAGCCATCGGTGAGCACAACGGCTGGATTGCGGTAGCGGTCTGCCAAATCAAAGGCCAGCATCGTGAGATCTGCCATCTCCTGTACGGAAGCGGGCGCGAGCACGAGATTTTTGTAGTTCCCGTGGCCGCCACCTTTCACCATGGCGAAATAGTCGCTTTGTTCGGGCGCGATATTTCCAAGTCCCGGGCCGCCACGGACGACGTCGACAACCACGCAGGGTAGCTCGGAACCCGCCAGGTACGACATACCCTCCTGCATCAGGCTTAGGCCGGGACCCGAGGAGGCAGTCATGACCCTCAGACCCGCGGATGCTGCTCCATACACCATGTTGATCGCGGCGACTTCGCTCTCGGCTTGCAGAAACGTGCCACCGATCTGCGGCAGGTATTCCGCCGCCGCTTCCGCAATCTCGCTCGCCGGCGTAATCGGGTAGCCGTAGTAAGCCTTGCAACCAGCCAGGACTGCTCCCTTAACAACCGCCACGTTGCCCTTACAAAGTTGCCGCATGGCTTCCCTCCATTTGCGGATTGACCGTTTTTGGCACGATCAGCCGGAATACTGTGATGGCTCCCGGTTCCGGGCAAACATAAAAGCAGATGCCGCAACCGGAGCAGCTTTCGCCCGTGTAGTGCGCCGGGTGCACGCCGTATGCATTCAATTCCGGCAACAGAAGAAGGCACTTTGGGGGGCAGGCATCCACGCAAACGCCACAGCCCTTGCATTCTTCGGTGTCGATGGTGACTTTGCCTCGAGCTTGGGTAGCCATAGCTCACCTCTCCTGAAGCGCGGGCCGTTGCAGCCAGCGTGTCTTTTCACAGTATGCGTACAATTCATCGCGGAATTTCGGATGCGCAATTTGGATCAGAGCTTCGGCGCGCTGCCGGATGGTGCGTCCATGCAGATAGGCGACGCCGAATTCGGTGACGACGTAGTGCACCGCGCCGCGCGAGGTCACCACACCCGCTCCCGGGTCCAGCATCGGGGCAATTCTTGAGATCGTGCCGTTCTTTGCCGTTGCCGGAATCGCGATGATGGGCTTGCCGCCCTTGGAACGCGATGCTCCGCGGATGAAATCCACCTGCCCGCCGATGCCGCTGTAAAAGTAGGTGCCTATCGAGTCCGCGCAAACTTGGCCGGTAATATCGACCTGCAAGGCCGAATTCACAGCTACCATTTTGTCGTTCTGTGAAATCACCCAGGGATCATTGGTGTAACGGTTCGGATGGAATTCAAACATGGGGTTGTTGTTCACGTAATCGAAGAGCTTCTTTGAGCCCAGCACAAACGCCAGAATGATCTTTCCGCGGTGGATGGTCTTGCGGCTTCCGTTGAGGACTCCCGACTCGATCAGCTGAATTACACTGTCTCCTACCAACTCGGTCTGGACGCCCAGGTCATGATGGTGCGTCAGCTCCAGCAATACCGCGTCCGGAATGCCACCAATTCCTAGTTGCAACGTGGATCCGTCCTCAATCAGGCCGGCTACGTTTCTTCCGATGGCGTGGTGAATTTCGGTGATTTCAATCGGTTTCAATTCGCACGGTGGACGCGAAACTTCCACCACTGCGTCGACGTCTTTTACGTGGAGGAAGCAATCCCCAAACGTGCGCGGCATTTGCTCGTTCACTTGGGCGACCACGAACTTAGCGCAGCGGGCCGCTGTTAATGTCGCATCCACTCCTATGCCAAAACTGCAGAATCCATGGGCGTCTGGCGGAGAGACTTGAATCAACGCAACGTCGATCGGCATCTGGCCGCTCTCGAACAGCTCTTCCACCTGGCTCAGAAATATCGGTGTATAGTCCGCCCTGCCGTCGTTAATCGCCTGGCGCACGTTTGAGCCAATGAACATGGCATTGTGCCGGAAATGTCCCTCAAACTGGGGTGCGATGTAATCTGCGCGGCCTGCGGTCATCAGGTGAAGAATCTCCACATTTTTCACAAAGGGCGCACGCGCCATCAGCGCTTCCACCAGCGTTTCTGGTTCCGCGCAGCCGGGATGGATATAAACGCGCATGTTGGACTGAATGCATTGGACAGCTTCCTCAGCGCTCAGTGTCTTTCGCCGATATTCGTCTCGCCAATTCATTGTTGCCCTCCGGAAGAGCCGAATCTTGTGGGACTGCTGCCAAAAAAGATGCTGTCCATTGGCGTGGAATGTGACCAAACGGCTTCGGATACTCGCAGGATTGCCTTAGGGATAGGACGCAGGGGAAGAGAGAGGTTCCCCTCAGGAACGCACGTGATGAGCTCCGTCAGCATCTCCACAGACGCTGCCTCCTTGTAGGGGAGTGCAAGTGGGTTACCATGAGCTGCAGGGGGACCCAGGACTAATCCATTGTGCGGTAAGGACTTATAGCCGACAAAAGTTTTGCTTATAGGCTTCATTGCGCCTTTTGACTCATTCCGGACTATTCTATGCGCTGCTTTACCCAACGCTGCGCAAGCCGGTCCGATGTCAACGGTGTTCAGGCAGCCCTTGGTCTGTGCCCTCCGAACACCGTTTTCCGCTTCGAAACCTGGACCGAGGATTGTGCGCATTCCGTCCAGCAGAGGTGTATCGTAAAGAATTGAGAAATAGACAATTGGGGAGTCCATGCGAAAGCTACGGTTTTTGGTCGCTCTGACGACAAACGACAACGACTATCAGATTGAACAGGCACGTTCTGCGGAGCAGGCGGCGAAGAAATTCAATGTGGATCTTCAGATTCTCTACGCTGATAACGATGCGATCAATCAAAGTACGCAAATCCTGAAGGCTGTCCAATCGGTGCCCGAGGAACGTCCGGACGCGATTATCTTTGAACCAGTTGGCGGCACCGCGTTGCCCCAAGTGGCGCGTGCCGCTGTCAGCGCAGGAATTGGTTGGGCGGTGCTCAATCGAGACGCCAACTATGTTTCCGAACTCCGGAACAGCAGCAAGACTCCCGTATTCACCGTGAGTTCCGACCACGTGGAGATCGGCCGAATTCAAGGACGCCAGTGTGCTGCCCTTCTTCCCACCGGCGGTTCGGTTCTTTACGTCCAGGGCCCATCGGAAAATTCCGCGGCGAAAGAGCGCACGCTGGGCATGCAGGAAGCTAAGCCCAGCAATATTCACCTCGTAATGCTCAAGGGCCAATGGACCGAGGAGAGCGCACAACGAGCGGTTCGTTCCTGGTTAAAACTCACAACGTCGCAGAAGTCAAATATCGATCTGATTGCCGCGCAAGACGATTCGATGGCTATAGGCGCCCGCAAGGCATTCCAGGAGTTGCCATCGGAAATTGAGCGCGAGCGTTGGCTTGGCCTTCCGTTCCTTGGCTGCGACGGTTTGCCGAACACGGGCCAATCCTGGGTGCGCAGCGGCCTGTTGACCGCGACGATATTTATTCCACCGAACAGCGGGCAGGCGATGGAAATGCTCGTGGATGCGCTGCAAAACGGAAAGGCGCAACCCGAGCGAGCCTTGACCAATGCGGTCTCCGTTCCAGCACTCGAAGCCCTGCGTCCCCGCAGGTAATCCTCAGTATTGTTTCCGCCGCACTCTCGTACGGGCGTATAATTTTTACGTCTCTACCATTGCATACGGTTTCACCACTCCTGGAGGGTCTCGCATGAGCGCACGCCGTCCGAATCATCCGAATTCATCTGTCGATCTTGATCGCAGACAATTTCTATCTACGACGGGCACGGGGTTGCTGGCCGCAGCGATACCCGGCGGTTCCCATTTCGCGGAAACGGACGGTATTAGGCCAAATGAGAATGCTTCGCCGCATTCCCCTCAGGCGTCAACCGGAGCGAAGAAGAAAATTCCCATTGGCGTTTTTGACCCGGTGTACGCGGATCTGTCGACGGACGCAATGATCGACAAAATCAGCGCCCTGGGTCTCGAAGCTGTCGAAATTGGGACGGGAGGCTATCCGGGGTCGAACCACTGCCCGATCGACGAGATCTACAATGATTCTGCGAAAGCTAAAGCATGGGTAAAGAAATTTGAGGACCGCGGCATTCGCGTGGCGACTCTCAGTTGCCACGGCAATCCCGTTCATCCGGATCCCAAGCATGCTGCTCGCGATGCCGAAAGTTTTCGCAGGACCGTTCAACTTGCGGAGCGCATTGGAGTCAAAGTCATCGTTGGCTTCTCCGGATGTCCCGGCGGATCCCCTACGGACACGCAGCCAAACTGGATCACGTACCGGTGGCCGGAAGAGTATGACCAGATGTTGCAGTGGCAGTGGAAAGAAAAGGTGGTGCCGTACTGGAAAGAAGCGGCCAAATTCGCGCGAGAACACGGAGTCCATCGGTTGGCGTTTGAGATGCACCCTAATTTTGTGGTCTACAATCCGCGCACGTTACTAAGGTTGCGCGAAGCCGTGGGCGAAGAGATTGGCGCGAACTGCGACCTAAGCCATCTCTTCTGGCAGGGTTGCGATGCTGTGGAAGTGATCCATTTTCTGGGGAAGCAGGGCATGATTTTTCACGCGCACATGAAGGATACGGTTATGTATCCGGAGAATGTCGCCAAGTATGGCGTTCTCAATTTCGTATTTGAGAAAGCGGATTTGCCGCTCGCCTCCGATGCTTTCCGCGCGGTCGGGTACGGGCATGGCGCCGCGACATGGAAAATGATCCTTCAGGCTTACATGGACATCAACTACGAAGGGATTCTCAGCATTGAAAATGAGGATCCGATCCTTTCCGGCGAAGTCGGAGTCGAACGCGCTGCCTATGTGCTGAAGAACGTGCGCAACGAGATACTCGGTGCCTGAGGTACATCGCCGCCAATTTGTTGGCGCATGCGCCGCCGCGGCGTTGGGAGTTGCCGCGATGCGCTCTGGGGAAGTTGCGCTGGCTGAGGAGTTGGTCGATCCACCCTCTGCGGCCACGGAGATTCTCCTCTCGGTGATGCTGTGGACCTTGGAGCCAAGACTCCCTTTCGAGCAGCGCGTTGCGAAAGTTGCGGAGGCGGGCTACCACGCCATTGAACTGGTTGGCGAATACGATGCCTGGAATCCATCTGACTTTGTCCGCCTTCGCCAGCAACTTCACAAACAGGACATCGTCGTCGATGCCTGTAACGGCATCGATGCGAGCCTTGTCGATCCGGCACAGCGGGACAGCCTCCTGCAGCAAGTCCGAGCCAAATTACGCGTGCTTTCTGACCTGGAGTGCACTCGTTTAATCCTGCTTACCGGTAATTTGGTCCCGGGCCTGAACCACGAACAGATGCGCAGCAGTTGTGTCGATGCACTCAATCGTGCAGCGGATCTCTGTGCGCCGAAAAACGTGGAAATTCTCCTGGAAAACATCGACCCGGAAGAAAATTCCAAGTACTTTCTCACGTCAGTGGCGGAGGGTCTTCAGATCATCAGGGAAATAAATCGACATGGCGTCAAATTTCTCTACGACTTTTTTCACGAGCAGGTTGCGGAAGGCAACCTCATTGCAAAGCTCGAAACAAATCTCGATCTTATCGGCTTGGTGCATGTCGCCGATGTGCCGGGGCGACACGCGCCTGGCACCGGCGAGATCAATTACGCCAATATTTTTCGCAAGCTCGGACAGCTTGGCTATTCCCGCTACATCGCCATGGAATTCCTTCCGACCGGCGATGCCGTGAGTGAACTTCGCGCCGCACGGGAATTCGCAGAGAAATACTTCACCGAAGGCCGAAAGATGGTCGCGCGGACACCCATTCATAAAATTTCGAGTGGATCGGCTTGACCCAGTTCGGTTGGCTATCGCGCGCGGGTGACGGCGCTGTTTCGAAACTGAAGAAGGACGAAGTGTTGCGACGCATTCCATGACTCAAGTGATTCGTTCGCCAAAAATGTATGACGTGTGCGTGATTGGCTCCGGCGCGGGCGGTGGCATGGCCGCGAAGGTCCTTACCGAGGGCGGGCTCACTGTGGCGTTACTTGAGGCGGGTGGCCCGGTGAGCCCGGACAAGGACTACAAGATGTTCCTGTGGCCCTACGACTTGGCGCACCGAGGGGTAGGTGTGGGAGGGCGGGCGGCGGAGAATTTCGGGGAATTCCTTGCACCGAATGGGGCGTGGAAGATCGAGGGTGAGCCGTACACATCGGTTCCCGGCGCCAATTTTCAGTGGTTCCGTTCGCGCATCGTGGGAGGCCGCACGAACCATTGGGGACGGATTGCGCTCCGGTATTCCCCCATCGATTTTAAATCGAGAACGCGCGATGGGATTGCCGAGAACTGGCCCATCAGTTACGAAGACATTGCGCCCTACTACGACAAGGTGGAATCGTATATAGGCGTATTTGGATCGAAAGAGAATCTTCCTAGCGCGCCTGACGGTGTATTTCTCCCGCCTCCCAAACCGCGTTGTACCGAACTGGTCGTCAAGAAGGCATGCGATAAGCTGAACATTCCGTGCATTCCGGCGCGGCTTGCGATTCTTACCAAGCCCCTCAACGGCCGACCTTCTTGCCATTATTGCGGCCAGTGCGATCGGGGGTGTGGAACAGCTTCCAATTTCAGTTCCAGTCAGGTGCTGATTCCTCCTGCGCTGGAGACAGGAAGACTCACGCTGATTCCGCATGCGATGGCGCGCGAAATAAGGATGGGGGCGGACGGCAAAGCCAGCGGCGTTTCCTACATTGACAAGACAACCCTGACGGAGAAGAGAATTTCAGCTCGGGCAGTCGTTCTCGCGGCGAGCGCCTGCGAATCGGCGCGATTATTGCTGAATTCCAAATCGCGACTGTTCCCCGACGGGCTTGCAAATTCGTCGGGGCAAGTGGGCCGGAACCTGACGGATTCCGTCGGCAGTGACGGCGAAGGCTATTTCCCTCAAATGGAGAAGATGCCACCGCACAATCATGACGGCACTGGCGGCATGCATCTGTATATTCCGTGGTGGAAGTACGCGCGCCAGAACGATTTTCCGCGCGGCTACCACATTGAATTGGGCGGTGGGCGCGAAATGCCAGGGGCGGGGCTGTTCGACGACCTGTGCGAAGAATTTGAAGGATATGGCGCGGGCCTGAAGGCAACATGCCGTGAGCGTTACGGAACAACAATTTCGTTTTCGGGCCGCGGGGAAATGGTGGCGAATCCCGATACCTTTTGTGAAATTGATCCTGAAGTTGTCGACCAATTTGGAATTCCCGTACTGCGCTTTCACTTCCAGTGGAGCGACTACGAGCTGCGGCAGGCGAAGGATATGCAGGAGACCTTCAGAGCCATTGTCGAGGCGGCCGGCGGACGATATTTGACACGAACGCAGACCGATGGCCCCTATCCTTTCGGAATTCAACCGGGAGGAAAGATAATTCACGAGGTGGGCACGGCGCGGATGGGCGCGGATCCTAAGACATCCGTTGTGAATGGATATTGCCAGTCACATGACGTGAAAAACGTGTTTGTAACGGACGGGGGCCCGCTGGTCACCAATCCCGACAAGAATCCGACGTTGACGATCATGGCGCTTTCCTGGCGCACCTCGGAATACCTCCTGGATGAAGCCAAGAAGGGGAATCTGTGAAAATGGGTGAATCGAAAAGCCAAGCTAAAACCGCGCGCGGTATTTCCCGGCGCGACATGCTTCGAAATATAGCAGTTGGCGCTACAGCGGGATCGGTGCTGCACATGATTCCGGCGAAAGCCGCCGAACTGGCGCACGAAATGATTCAGAAGGAGAAGGCCGCTTCGCCGGCAGGGAAGTATGCGCCGAAGTTTTTCTCAGCGCACCAGTATCAGACATTGTTGCTTCTTTGCGATGCCATACTTCCGAAAGACGAAGTTTCGGGCGGTGCGGTGGAAGCGGGCGCGCCCGAGTTTATTGATTTGCTCGCCAGCGAAAACGAAGATTATCAGAGCATCCTAGGTGGGGGATTGATGTGGCTAGATAACTTCTGCGCCGATCGCTATGACCATCCGTTTCTAGAGTGCGCTCGGGAACAGCAGAAGGAAGTGCTTGATCTTATTGCCTACCGGAAAAACGCGAATAACGATAGGACGTTGCGCCAGGGAATCGCGTTTTTCGCCAAGCTTCGCTTGATGACATGCGATGGATTTTATACTTCGAAAATTGGCATTGAAGATCTGAGGTATATTGGAAACACGGCACTTGCTGCATTTCCTGGCTGCCCGGCCTTGCCTGAGTAATCGAATTACAATTTCAAAGAACTTCGAAAAAAGCGGCAATGGCGGCGGCGAAAGAGCGAATTTTGATCGGCTGCCGACTAGTTTAGATAGATAAATCGCCGTTGGCCTCCCGGAGACCCGGGAACGAGACGGACGTCCAAGCTTCCAAGCAGGAGACTACGACATGCTCGTCGATAACCTCGTGACGATGGGAGCATTTGTTGAGGAGCAATAGATCAGCACACTTCGGCTTGGTCGCTGTTAGTTTGCGGGTCCAGCAAATAGCAACAGATTCCCATCCGGATCCTTGACGACGAAATTCTTGGCGCCCCAAGGCTGCTTTTTCAGCGTCTGGTGAAAGGCAACACCAGCGGACTGAAACTCAAGAAACAGCAGCTTAATCTCGTGTGCTGTAGCGACGGTCATCGATACCGACAACAGTTCCTCCCGATCACGGACCGTCGACTCGATTACTGGTTGCTCGACACATCTTAGATTGAGACGGGCTGCGTCGCGACGCACCTGTGCATAGTAGGAAGGCTTGCCGTAACTAAGTGCAAGCGAAAAGCCTAACTTCTCACGGAAAAATTCGCATGATCTTTTGATATCGGTGACGAACAGTTGCGGCTCTGCACAGACAATCGTCGCTTTGGATGGCGACAATTTCACCTTGTGCGACGTGGCGGAAAGTCCAGCTTTCAGAGCCTGCCAACTATCGAAGCCGTGCTGTCTTGCGACCATTTCTTGCGCATCGCTGAGCTTAAAGTTCGCCGCAAGAATCTCCGAGTCGGGCATATTCAAGAAACGAGGCATAAGCCCGCGGATTTGTGCGGCGACGGGATAGTGCCGCTCACGATGCCAACGCAGGATGAGCTTGGCCTGCTTTTTGAGGTTCTCTAAATTGGGCATGTAGGCCTCCACGATGAAATCGTAGGTGGGCATTGCCCTTCGGCGACGTGCCGTTGCATCCTACATGCGAAGATTGCAGTATCTGCGACGGTGTCAGCAGTTGTCAATTGAGAACGACGCCCCGCTACAGGTTCCTAGTATTCTCCTTCCGATACTCTCTAATCTGCACCGGGCGGGAAAAGGTCGATCCCACGCAGATTTGACAACGAGGAGAACAGAGTGAGTGAATCAATTGAAGTCTTGCAAGCGGCGATACAGCGCGGCATGGCGGATCGGCCCAAGGTTGGCGGTTTCCCGTATCTCGCCGAGACTCTTAGGCGGGCTGGCGTGACGCGAAACCTCTGGTACCTGCCCGCTTGCCAGAGTCTCTATCTAACAGGACATGGTCCGGTTGTGTCCTTGGGCACGCCGCTCGTGGCTGGGACAGCGGATGTTC
The DNA here is from genome assembly GCA_963709675.1 of Candidatus Acidiferrales bacterium. GTDB lineage: Bacteria > Acidobacteriota > Terriglobia > Acidiferrales > UBA7541 > Acidiferrum. The sequence goes on along the minus strand of CAVPWW010000002.1, from coordinate 2,674,066 downwards.
CGAGATTCGACCGCGAAGCCTTGATCACCGCGCTGCGAAATGATCAGGCCGGACAGAGTACGTTTCTGGAGTTCCTGAATGCATCATGGCGTGCAGGAGTCGTCCGCTACGACATCGATTTCGCGGGGCGAACGTGCATCTACTATGGTGCGGCGGGGGAGGAATACATCGAGAATTATCCTGCTGTGGATGTCGGATAGTTCTTAGGTCCCGATGTCGCGTGTCGCGGAAACTGGTGGGACCGCCCGGACTTGAACCGGGATTGCAGGTTTAGGAAACCTGTGCTTTATCCATTTAAGCAACGGCCCCGCAAGAGGATTTTACCACGACTTACTTGGATGCATTTTGGTAGAAAGGGCAAAGCAAATTTGATTTTGCGCAAAATCGACTAGGTCTTTGGGCAAACGGAGTGTGGTATTATCCAGCCGCATACGAGTGGGGCGCCCGCCTACGCCTTGCCTCCCGGAGGCCAACATGAGCAGCAAACTGAAATGGATCGGCATTGCCATCCTTGTAGTGATTTTGCTTTTATTTGTCCTGCCTTTCCTGATCCCCGTGAACAAGTTCCGTCCGACGATCGAGCAAAAAGCGTCCGAAGCGCTTGGCCGGCAGGTGACGGTCGGCAATTTGAGCCTGTCGATCCTGGGCGGCTCGTTGGGGATGAACGATCTGTCGATCAGTGACGACCCGAAATTCAATTCAGGACCGTTCCTGACGGCAAAGGAAGTCAAAGTCGGCGTGGAATTGATGCCGCTGATTTTTTCGAAGCAGGTAAACGTCACGGAGATCTCGATTGTCAATCCACAAGTGGTAATGCTGAAGGATCCGAGCGGGAAATGGAATTTTTCGTCTATCGGGGGCAATTCCGCATCCACGGCAAACAAGCCGCAAGCAAGTGGAAGCGGTAGCAGTTCGGCACAGGCGGTGTCCATCAAGAAACTGTCACTGGAGGATGGGCAGATTACCCTCGGAAACACGGACTCGAAGAAACGCAGCGTCTACAGCAAGGTCAACCTTACGGCTACAGACGTAGCCATGAACAATAATTTTCCGATTCTCTTTTCCATGGAACTGCCCGGAGGGGGGACCATGAAGACTGACGGGAAAATTGGGCCAGTCGACCAGACCAATGCTGCGTTCACGCCACAGGATGTAAAGCTGACTGTCAGCAATCTGAATCTCGCATCTACCGGTTTTCTTGATCCCAGCCTTGGGCTTGCGGGGATGGTGGATATGGATGCAAACCTTGTCAGCCAGAGCGGACACATGGCGACGAAGGGACAATTAAAGCTTTCGAAGGCCGTCCTCGTTGCGGGCGGTAGTCCCTCCGGCGTCCCGGCGGTGATTGACTTCGATACCAATTACGATATGGCGGCAGGCTCCGGCGTGCTGAATCCCTCCACGTTGAAGATCGGCAATGCCAAGACCAATTTGAACGGAACCTACAAGTCGATAGGCGACGAGTTTGTCGTCGACATGAAGGTCAATGGCCAGGGATTGCCGGCAACGGATCTGGAGACATTCCTGCCGGCACTGGGAATCAATCTGCCCTCCGGTTCCAAACTTACGGCAGGCACATTGAGCACAGATCTTCATGTGAGCGGGCCTACCAACAAACTGGTAACCGACGGGACTATCGGTCTGTACAACGGGAAATTGTCCGGGTTTAACCTTGGCCAGAAGATGTCCAGCGTAGGATCGTTGGCCGGACTGAAAACCGGGCAGGATCTGGACATCGAGAAGTTCACGAGCAACGTACACATGGCGCCGACGGGATTGAAAGCCGATAACCTGGACCTGGTGGTTCCGTCACTGGGCACGGTGGTTGGTGGGGGGACACTGGATTCAAAGAACAACATGGATTTCAAACTGGTGGCGACAGTGAATTCGTCGGTTCTTAGTAATGCAGCGGGCGCCGAAGCCGGTTCGGTGGGAGGCCTGGCCGGCAAAGCGCTTGGGGGCGGCACTAGTTGCAAGAACGGCGGGATTAAGGTGCCGTTGCAAGTTCACGGAACCACCTCGAACCCACAGTTCGTGCCTGATGTAGGCGGCGCGGCAGCCAGCATGTTGAAGTCGGAACTCGCCTGCGCCGGTGGAGTGGGCAATGTAGGAGGCTTGGCCTCCGGATTGGCCGGAGCGGCGGGAGGTGGAAACGCTGCGGGGACCATCAACCAGCTCGGCGGGCTGTTGGGCAAAAAGAAAAAGCCGTGAGATGGACACACACGGATCAATTGAAAGGGACAAGCCAATGCGCCTGTCCCTTTTTAATTGGGGCTAGCGATCAGAATCCAGGCGTTGGATAGTTTGAGCTACCGAGGCTGAATCGAGAAATCGATTGAAGGGCATGCCGGTTATAAGGGGTTATCCTCGCGTCCCAAATGGCTGCGTTTTGGGCAACAAGTCTATATACTTAGCCAGCTGTGCTTGTTGGCGGTTTACTGGAATTTTATCCGCACAACTGAACATAGGATAAATGTCGCTTCATGGAAGACCCTAAGTCCAAGAAGAGTGGCCGAGATAGCCTGGGTGCAGGAGGTCCACAGGGCGTGGGTGTCCCTGCCAAGGGCGATAGTTCAGCAGGCAATTCACCCTTTGACGATGGTGCGACGATTTCCGACGTGCCAGTAACCCCCGCTCCGCCAGCCAAGCCACCTTCTAAGGTAGCGAATCCAGACGCGACGATTTCCGACAGCCTTCCCGCCACGCCGGCTTCGACTGGTGGACGTCCACTTTCCGGCATTTACATGAAGGAAGCGATCTTGCAGCCGGGCGACCTGATTGGGGCGCGCTACGAGATATTGTCCCTTCTGGGCGAAGGTGGGATGGGGGCGGTGTACAAGGCCCTGGACCGGGAAGTGGATCGTACGGTGGCGCTCAAGTTGATCCGGCCGGAACTGGCGTCGAACCCGGCAATCCTGGCGCGATTCAAGCAAGAGCTGCTCACGGCGCACCAGGTTACGCACAAGAACGTGATCCGCATTTACGATATTTCGGAAGCGGATGGCGTGAAGTTCATCACCATGGAGTTCGTGGAGGGCCACGACCTTCGGCGCATCCTCACTGATAACGGAAAGCTTCCCACCGAAAGAGCCGTGGAGATCGTTCGGCAGGTCTGTCTTGCGCTGGATGCGGCGCATAGCGCAGGCATTATCCACCGCGACCTGAAGCCGCAAAACATTATGGAGGAAGCGAAGACAGGCCGAATCCTGGTGATGGATTTCGGTCTGGCGCGCACCATCGGCGGCGATGGCATGACGCAGACAGGTGCGTTGCTTGGAACAATCGAATACATGTCTCCCGAGCAATCCATGGGGAAAACCCTGGACCAGCGCTCCGATATTTTTGCGGTCGGATTGATTTTCTACGAACTGCTGATAGGCAAGACGCCGTACAAGGCCGACACGGCGATGGCCAGCCTGTTGCGACGCAATCAGGAACGCGCGGTGCCCGCGGCTGAACTAGACTCCTCTGTTTCAAAGGCGCTGAGCGACATTGTTTCGAAATGCTTGGAACGCGATTTGGAGCATCGATACCAGAATGTGCAGGAGATCCTGCATGACCTGGACGCATTTCAGGGCGCCCGGCCGACGCTGGCGTCGATTTCGCTTCCGGTTCCGATTGCGCCTGCCAAGCCGGCGATGCCGTGGAAGTGGATTGCCATTGGCGCGCTGGTTATTGCCGTGATGGGTGGAGGCTGGGCTTTTAAATCCGGAGTATTTCATTCCAACTCTTCTGGCGCGACTGCGGAGGCTAAAGGACCAGAGTTGTCGCTTGCCATTCTGCCGTTTCAGAACAGCTCGGGAGATACGTCGCTTGATCAGTGGGGATCGAATTTGGCGGATATGCTGACAACAGCCGTTGGGCAATCGGCGCACCTGCGGATTGTTTCACCAGACCGGCTGCACCAAGTGCTGACGGACTTGCGGGTTACGCCGGGAACCCCGTTCGATCCGACGATTATTTCGAACATCGCTAAGTTCAGCAATGCGGACACGTTGGTGTGGGGAAAGTACTTTAAGAACGGTGACAAGATCCACATCCAAGCCACAGTACGGGACATGAAGCAAGGCCGGGACGTGCCCATTAATCTGGATGCGAGCAGCCAGAACGATATCACCGCGCCGGTGAATCAATTGGCGGAGTTGATTCGACAGAATCTGGCGATCTCCTCGGACGTGCAGAAGGAATTAAAGGCCAGTGCCTTCCAACCCACCTCGAAGTCCGCCGCTGCCTTGAGCGCCTACATGCAGGGAGCGCAGATGCGGCGGCAAGGCAAGAACCTGGAAGCGGTGAAATTGTTCCAGACCGCGGTGCAGCAAGACCCGGAGTTCGCGCTGGCGTACTCGGGCCTGGCGGAAACGGATTCCGCGCTTGGGTATGACTCGCAGGCGGAGCAGGCCTCGCGGAAAGCGATGGAACTCGATTCGCAACTTCCGCTCGCGGAGAAGTATCTGATCGAAGCGGATCACGCCCGAGTGATGAAAGACAACAAAAAGGCTATCGAGACGTACGAGAAGCTTGCAGCGAGCCTTCCCGGAGACAGCGACGTGCAGTTTGCACTGGGGAGCCTGTACCTCGACACAGGAGAATTCGATAAAGCGCGGGCCCAATACGCCAAGGTGCTCAAGAACGATCCCAAGAACCTGACAGCGCTTCTACAAACAGGTTGGCTGGAAGTGCAAGACGGCAAACCGCAGGCGGGTTTGGAGCCACTCAACCGCGCAATGAGCCTGGCGATCGAGTTGGACAATGATGAGCAAAAGGCCCAGGTGTTCCAGGCGCTCGGAGTCGCGTACGATGGATTGAACAAGTACGACGAAGCGCTGCGAAGCGTGCAGCAATCCCTCGATATCAACAAGCGATTGGGCAACAAGGCCGCCGCCGCCGGCAATTATGCCGAGATTGGCGACGTACAGACGCATTTGGGAAAGCCCGAGCTTGCCCTGGCGGCTTACAACGAATCGCTGAAACTTCGACGGGAGATCGGGGCGAAGAAAGATGCAGCGAGCAGCCTGATCAGCATCGGGAGCCTATACGAGGATCGCGGGGACTACGATAAAGCGCTCGACATGTACAAGGAATCGCTGCAGACACAGAGAGACGTCGGGGATGCGGCGCTGCAGGCGGTTTGCCTGAATAATATCGGGAATGTGTACTTGGCAAAGGGGCAAAGTGAAGATGCGCTCACCTATTACCAACAAGCGCTGCAATTACGCGAAAAACTGAATAATCCCGCCGATATAGCCGATACATTGCACGATCTGGGCGAGGCATATACAAGAACAGCGCAATACGACCAGGCCATGGCTTCTTACTTCAGGGGATTGCAGTTGCGGCGCAACGCGAATGACGCCCATAACGTCGCACTGGATCAGCACAGCATAGGGATGGTCTTCCTGAATCAGGGACGATTTGGTCCAGCCGTCAGCAATCTGAATGAATCGGTGCAGGGCTTCCGCGCGGCAAAGGATCGCAGCCGGAACATGGCGCAGGTGCTGATCGACTACGCGGATGCGTTGGCACGATCGGGCCGGGGCGACGAAGTGGGGAAAACGCTTGAGGAAGCACAGGGCCTGGCTACGGAACTGAAAAATGACAAACTGATCGCCGATGTGCATAACACCCAGGGGGATCTTGCTTTCTACGCTGGAGACATCAAGGCCGCCAAGGAACAATACCAGCAGGCACTTCAGACGGCTTTGCGTGCCAAGGCGCCAGAAACTGTGCTTGTCTCCAAACTGAACTTGGCACGCGTAGCGATTGCGGAAGGACGCTCTTCCTCGGCGGTCGGTGACTTGCGTACGATATCGCAAGAGGCGGACAGGCAAGGCATGAAGTATTTGGCGCTGGTTAGTTCCGTGGATCTAGCCACGGCAATGGTCAACAGTAAGGATTATGGGCACGCCAGAGAGGTGCTGGACCAGGCCCTCAACACCAGCGAAAAACTAGGCGTTCGGTTGCAGACGGCCTTGATTCATTATCAGCTTGGCAATGTGCTGAAGCAAAAGGCCGACGCAGCGGGCGCCGCGGCAGAATACCGGCAGGCTGCCAACATGCTGGATGAAATCAAGAAGGAACAGGGTGCCGAGAAAGTATTACAGCGAGCAGATTTGAAACCCGTCTACGAGCAGTCCACCCAGGGTTCTGCAACGGCATAAGGGTGGTGGCCGGTACCTTTGCTACGCAACTTTTCCACGCTTGGTTCGTATCTTAGATAGGTCATGCGCCGACTCCTTTCGATCCTGTCCCTCTTCGGGCTTGCGTTGTTTTTGCCCCGCGTATGCTGCGCTCAAGACGCTTCCAAAATCATCGATCAGTCCGTGAAGGCAGCGGGTGGGGCAAAGACGTTAGGCAAGCTTCGGACGGTTTTGGTCGACGGGACAATCCAGGCTGCTGGCGATGAGAAGACGGGTACCTACAGTTTCCGTGTGAAATTGCCGAACCGCTACTACACCGAAGTGCGCAGCGGGGGGAAAATAGAGATTGAAGCGTATAACGGCAAGTCAGCGTGGAGTCGAACGGAGTCCGGCCAGATTGCCACGCTACTTGGGCCGAACGCCCTGGAAATAGAGGCGGCCGCGGAGTATTACAACGCGCGTCTGTCTGGTCTTTCAAAGCAAAAAATCGGAGTGGCATACAAGGGAACGGCGACCTTGAACGGTCACGAAACTTATCAGGTTGAATTGACCTATCCGACAGGCATTCAGTGGGAAGTTTACTTTGACCAGCAGAGCCATCTGATTGTGGCAGAAAAGTCTACCTCCGGCGGGGTGCCTCGTGAGACTTATTACGACGATTACCGAACAACGAATGGCGTGAAGCTGCCGTATAAGATAGAGATTCACCGCGGCGCAGAAGTTTATATCGTCAGCGTAACGCGGGCGGAAACCAACGAGACCGTCGGCGAGCGCGTCTTCGATTTTCCGATTCAATCCCAAGTGAAGCTGCCCGATTTGAAAAAACTCTTCGAAGAAATTGACGCCAATCAGAAGGAGATCGACAAGGTTAAAGAAAACTATGCCGGGACTCAGGTGGAAGAAGAGACGGAATACGACAAGGCCGGGAAAATAACCAAGAAAGAAACCAACGAATACACTTTTTTCTATCTGAACGGCGACGAGATCACAACGCTTGTGAAGAAGGATGGAAAGCAACTGAGCGAAGAAGAGCAAAAGAAAGAGAATGAGAAGACGCAAAAGCGAATCGCGGAGGAACAGAAGAAGGAAAAGAAAAAGGAAGAGAAAGAAGAGAAGGCAAAGGAAGAAGGGAAAGAGTCAAAGGATAGCGAAGACCCGGGCATCGAGGTGTTTCTGCGTGTCTGCGAGTTTGTGAACCCCCGGCGAGAGCGATTCCGGGGTCAAGACGTGCTAGTTTTTGATTTTGAGCCCAATCCCGAATATCAACCGAAGAACCTGGAAGAACGGGTTGTGAAAGAACTGGCGGGAGTGATCTGGGTTGATGAAAAGGCGAAAGATGTAGTGCGCCTGGAGGCCTATTTTGTGGGTGACGTTCACATTGGCGGGGGAGTGCTGGCCAACCTGCAGAAGGGAACCAGCTTTGTATTTGAACAAGCGTACATAAACAATGAGGTTTGGCTGCCGACCTACGTTGAGGCGCATGTGGGAGTCCGAGTGCTACTTGTGAAGGGCTTCAAAGTGAATGTCACGACGAAATATTCCGACTACAAACGCTTCAATGTCGAGACCCTGAGCACTATCAACAAGCCGAAGGAACCGGCGGAGGCGCCTTCCAAGCCTTAATTCGTTCCTAGGGGGATGAGGACCTCGCGGACTTTCTGCACGAGGACAGCGGGCGAAAATGGCTTCTGTAGAAACGCCAAGCCACGTTCCAACAATCCTCCGCTGGTAATGACATTTTCCGTGTAGCCCGACATGTAAAGAACGCGGATACCCGGACGCGTCTTCATGATTCGCGCGGCCAGTTCACGTCCGCTGGTAAGGGGCATAACCACGTCGGTCAACAACATGTGAATCTCGCCAGGATAATTTTTTGCGATCTCCTCTGCATGCCGAGGATCGAGAGCAACAATCACATCGTAACCTTGTCCTGTGAGAATAGTGTGCACCAAATCGCGGACGGCCTCTTCATCTTCAACGAGCAGAACCACTTCCGTGCCGCGCTGTTCGACAAAGGGCACAAGTTTCGGCTCCTCGTGTTCGACCAAGTCCTCCACGCGGGGGAGATACACCTTGAAGGTGCTGCCATTGCCTGGTTCGCTGTAAACCCAAATGTAGCCGCCACTCTGCTTGACGATGCCATAGACAGTGGAGAGACCCAGACCCGTTCCGCGCCCGCTTTCCTTAGTTGTGTAGAACGGCTCGAAGATGTGGGCGACGGTACCCGCATCCATTCCTACGCCGGTATCGGAAACGGCGAGCATCACATAGCGGCCAGGTTTAACCGAAACATGATCGACGGCGTAGCCGGAATCCAAATCGACATTGGAAGTTTCGAGGATAAGGCGCCCCCCGTTAGGCATGGCATCACGAGCGTTCACGACCAAATTCATGATGACCTGCTCGATCTGGGCGGGATCCGCTTTGACTTTGCCCAGATTGTCGTGGACACGCGTGATCATCTCAATGTGGTCGTCAATGAGCCGGCGCAGAAGTTTGTCCATATTGACAACGATGGCGTTCAAGTCCAGAGTTTTCGGCTGGAGAACTTGCTTGCGGCTGAAGGCGAGCAATTGCCGGACCAGAGCAGCCGCACGTGCGGCCGCGTTCTCGATGCGTTCAATGTCATTTCGCAAATCCAAGGGGACAGATGCTCGGCTCAGAGCCAGGTCTGTGTAGCCGGTGATGATGGTGAGCAGGTTGTTAAAGTCGTGAGCGATTCCGCCGGCAAGGCGTCCCACTGCTTCCATCTTTCGCGATTGCTGAAGCTGTGTTTCCAGGATTTTGCGCTCGGTGATGTCAACGATGATGCCTTCCATGACCGGATGGAAGTTGTTGCCTCGAACGACGACGCCGGTGTCGTTCAACCAGACTTCCCGCCCATCTTTCCGTTTGACGCGGAATTCGGCTTGGAAGGGCTCGCCTTTCTCACTGCCCTCTTCCGCCGCTTTAACAATCGCAAGGTCGTCGGGATGAATCAGTTCAGCCCACTGGCGAGATACCGCCAGCCATTCTTCCGGGGTGTAGCCGAGAATGGACTCAATTTGAGGACTGACGTAATGCCACTGGCCGTTGATTCCAATTTCGGCGATGTAGGTGATGGCGTTGACCTGTTCGACAAGCGTCCGGTACTTGGCTTCCGCTTGAGCGCGTGCCTTTTCAGCTTCTTCCCGCTGCGAGAGGTCGCGGCAGGCGCACACGGTCCCACCGTCTGACATTAGGGCCACAGTCATTTCCGTGGAAAGCATGGTTCCGTTTGGGCGTTGCAGGGAAAGTTGGGAGGACCATTTGCCGGATTGCGCGAGCGAACGGCGGATTTGCGGCTCCAGCTGGTTGATTTCCTGGAATGCGTAAACCATGCGCCAGGGTTGCCCTATGATGTACGCGGGGCTATCAAATCCGAAGATGCTCGCGAAGGCTGAATTTGCGTAGATGTGGATGCCTTTTTCGTCAAGCAGGGCGATCCCATCCACGGAGTTGTCCATGGCCAAAGTCTGCCTACGTACTGTTTCTTCACCGAGCTGTTGGCGGAACTGCATTAAGGCTATGCGCAGTGCATAGCAGCCGAAGGAAACTCCAAGCAGACTGAATCGCAACAGTTTCCAGCCAGGCCCGAGCTCGGCGACAAGAAAAAGAACCGCGAGTGGTACAAAAGCAAACATTCCGTTGGTGATTAAAATGTTAGCGAGCGAGTTCCTGCGGACGCTGGCTGGCGAGTCGCGCAACGAATCCGGCCGCCAAGTAGCAGCCCAAAATGCACCATAGAGCAGGGGAACAGACCAAGTTAAGTCATACCAAGTGCCTGTAGGGATTTCTTGCTGCGCCTGGAACCCATCGAGGGAGTGCGTACCAATGGTGTAGATCAGTTGGTAGAGGGCGAGGCCACCAAAGAGTTTCCGAACTCCCGGGAAGCGGGCACGGCGCCACTGCAGCACAGCCAGAAAAATGATTCCGAAATCGCCCCAGAAGGCGACGGTCATTTCGCGAGTGAAGGCGGTTTGTTGCGAGAGGCTGAGGGACGGCAGGTAATACGTGCCAAAGTAAACCAGGAAGAAGAGAATGCCCACCTGGATAAAATCGAGGGCTTCCTCGGTTTCGACATGGGAATCGATCTTCTCCTGATCCAGAAAGATGGCCATGACAAAGAACATGCCGTGGGTGTCAAAAAGGAACCGGATAAGAGAGCCAGCGGGTGGCTCAGTTCGCAAAATGACTTCGTAATAGGACCAGCCCAAATCAGCCACTCCCCAAATGGCCATCCCAAAGCCGATCAAAGTCCAGAAGGACTGGTTGAAGCCCGAAGACCGGCGGGCGGCGCGAAAACACATCGCGGCTGCCACAAAGCTGGAGAAAATCTGGAGGGCGTTTCCCACCAATGCCCCAGAACTGGAAGTACCAAGAAACACGATGGAGCAGACGTGGGAGGCCACGATAACTAGAGCCACAAGGGCCAGGGAGCGAGGAAATGGGTGGAGGCTCAAATAATGGTCCTAGTACTTAATCCTTAATATTGTAAAGGTGTTCCCCTGAGGGGAGGGCGTACTGTTTGGGCTTGTGTCTGGCTCGTTATCGCCCAGGTGGATATACAGTGCTGGAGCGCAAACAGACAGAATGAGATGCCCTACCCGCACTCATGGGTGTCTTCCTAGTGGGAGCCGCGAGGTTTGGTTGTGATGAACCCGCTAGCGGCCCTCGAAGGGATAGCGATCCTGGGCTTGAACGGCAGCGGCGACGCGGCGCCGTAGGGCAATGGTGTCAACAACCGGCCGTTTGCCGAAGCGTTTCAGTACTGCCAATTGTGTCGTCAGCATGTCGCCTTCATGGACGGAGGCAATGGCGCGCTTCGCTTCGTGCTCGACGCGCTCGGCAGCGTCAGCAATGAACACGCGCGCGGCATCGATCATGACCGCAGCAGCGGGTTCTCCCCTGGTGGCCGCAGCCTTTTGCGCGCGAAGCAGGCTGGATTCCATGGCATAGATTTCCATCACGATGTTTGCCAACGCCGCAATCAATTCCTGTTCCTCGGCCAGCTTTTCGCGATATTTCTGCAGCGCACCTCCAGCGGCCTGCAGGAACATCTTCTTGGCGTTCGCAATGATGCGCGCTTCCTCGGCGAGCACACCTTCGGGAGTTTCCTCAAACGAAGGGCCGGCCAGGATTTCATCCGCCAGCTTCATGGCAGCGGGGATCAGGGGAAGTTGTCCGCCCATGGCGCGTTTCATCAGCATCTGAATGATGAGCATGCGGTTGATTTCGTTGGTGCCTTCGAAAATGCGATTGATGCGGGAGTCGCGATACGCGCGACAAACCGGGTAGTCTTCGTGGAAGCCATAGCCACCGAAGATCTGGACCGCCTCATCGGTAACGAAATCTAGCATCTCGCTGCCGTAGACCTTGGCGATAGAACTTTCGATGGCGTATTCCTCGAGGGCCTTCATGGTGTTCTGGGCTTTGTTGCCGGAACCGGCGGCTGCGTTCATGGCGGCTTCCATATAGCCGGCGCTGCGATAGATCATCGATTCGACGGCGAAAATCCGGATGGCCATCTCGGCAAGCTTCTCTTTGATCAAGCCAAAGTCGCCGATTTGTTTCCCGAATGCCTTGCGTTCCTTGGAATATTTTGAGGCGGTCATGAGCACGTGCTTGGAGCCGCCCACGCAGGAAGCGCCCAAGGTGAAACGGCCGGCGTTCAAAACGTTGAAGGCGACGATGTGGCCGCGGCCGATTTCGTGCAGCACGTTTTCTTTCGGCACCAGACAATTTTCCAGAAACACAGGCGTGGTGGAACTCCCGTGGATGCCCATCTTGTGCTCTTCATTGCCGGGCTTACAGCCGGGGAAAGTCCGTTCGACGAGGAAGGCGGTCAGTTTCTCCCCGTCCACTTTCGCGAACACGATGTATAGATCTGCGAAGCCCCCGTTGGTGATCCACATCTTCTGGCCGTTCAGGATGTAGTGTGTGCCTTCCTTGTTCAGTTCCGCGCGAGTCAAGAGATTTTGGGCGTCGCTGCCGGCTTGAGGTTCGGAGAGGCAATAGGCACCGATGAATTCGCCGCTGGCCAGCTTCGGCAGATATTTTCTCTTTTGTTCTTCCGTACCGAAATAGACGAGGGGAAGAGTGCCGATTCCGGCGTGAGCGCCATGTGTCACCGCGAACCCGCCATACAGAGCAATCTTCTCGGTTAGCATCGTTGCCGCGACTTTATCGAGCCCCGCGCCGCCGTACTCCTCGGGGGTGCCGCCGCTCATCAGGCCAAGCTCGGCCGCCTTGCGGGTCAATTCCGCCATCAGACCGGGCTTCTTTGCCTCGAGTTCTTTCGCCAGCGGCAGGACTTCCTTGAGCACAAATTCTTCGGCAGTTTGACCGATCAATTTCTGGTCGTCCGTCAGGTCCGCCGGAGTGAAAACGTCCTGTGGGGTGGGAGATTCGAGAAGGAAACTGCCACCTTTCGCTGCGGGTTTGGGGAGAACGGAGGTCGCCATGGGTATTGCTCCTTGCCGGCCTTATGCCGCGATAAAATTCAAACAACCGTTTGAAAAATCCAATCTGGGGATTCTACCCTTTGGAGAGCCCATTCCGCAATAGGGCTGATTCGCTTCCATTATCCGAGGTTCGCAGGGATTGGAATGCGCTGGTAGGTGCAGTTTTGAGCTTTCTGTGGCAGACTCCTTCGCGTAACTGCGTTTGCGCCGGCCGAGGAGGAATGAAAGATGGGACGAGCGGTGGTGCACTTTGAGATTGGGTGCCGCGATTCTGCGAAAACCCAGGAGTTTTACAAAAAGCTGTTCGACTGGAAGATCGAAGCATTCGGCCCGGCGGCCATGATCGCGCCGGAAAACGGCGGTGTGGGCGGCCACATCACTGCAATGGGGCACGAACCGCACCACTACACAATCTTTTACGTGGATGTGGAGGACGTGGCTGCCACCTTGAAAAAAGCGGAGGCGCTCGGAGGCAAGACGTTGGTCCCGCCTGTAGACATTCCAACGGGCACGTTTGCCTGGATGGAGGATCTCAACGGAAACACTGTTGGATTGTGGAAGGCCAAACCTTAGGCCTGTGGTTCGCTCCTGTCCGGGCCGCTAGGGTAGGCGGATTAATGGCAGCTCAACCCGGCATGCCGCTCCCAGAGTGTGGCCGGGAGGAAGGATTGAGATCCGAAAGGCGTTGCATGCCCGAGCGGTGCAGCACAAACAAAACGCCCCACAGAAGTGCTCCGCCCACGCACACAGCAACCAAAGCGATTAGGAACGTTGGCACAATCGTGATGTGAGCTGGCTGTATCGGACCAACGGGAGGATTGCTATGGGGAACCGATTGGGAGATGGCTTTTGCTTTTTCAATTGTCATCGCGACTGCCGCAAGAATGGTGGTCATCAGAGCGACCGTAACTTTGGGAAATCTAAATTCGGAACGCATCGTAAGCCCCCTTTCAGAAAAGACCGGAATACCTTGGGAGAAAAAGATAGTTCGAACATGCTCCAGCAGTGCGCCGCGCAATAATCCTCCGGCTTCGCTGGCATAGGAGACTGCCTGCGCCAGATGGCCCTTCTTTCGCACTCCTGCTTGCACTTCCATGAGCACGGTCATCATCTCCTCGCTGAATTCATCACGGTAGGCGGAGGGATACAGATTCAGGATGCAGCGGAAGAGCGTCTGCATGGGCTAAGTTTCCTTCCGTACCGTGCGCAGGCTGGCGACTTGCGTGAGATGCTTCATTCGGCTCACTTCCTGCTGGAGATTTCGGCGGCCGAGCGGACTAAGCCGATAGGCTTGCTTGCCGCGGGAGTTATCCTCTTCACGGAAGCGTTCAATCCAACCGTCCTGGAGCAAGCGGTGCAAGGCGCCGTAGAGTGTGCCGGTGCTGAGGCGGACACGGCCTCCGCTCATCTCCTGGGTATCTCGAAGGATGGCGTAACCGTGGCGAGGATGTCCGGCAAGGCTAAGGAGGATTAGAAAGACCGGCTCAGACATCGGCGAGGGCGTCATATGTCCTCCTGCGACATGTCGTCAGGCGACATATTGGACCAAAACGACGTGCGAGTCAATAGGAAAAATGGATTCGAGTCGGAGGCTCAGAGGCGCTCGAAGATGCCTGCGGCGCCCATGCCGCCACCGATGCACATGGTGACCATGCCGTAGCGGGCGTTGCGGCGTTGGAGTTCGCGCATGAGCGAGGCGGTAAGCTTTGAACCGGTGCAGCCAAGAGGGTGGCCGAGGGCGATGGCCCCTCCATTGGGATTAACTCGCGCGCTATCGAGGTTCGCCTGCTGAATCACGGCCAGCGATTGAGCGGCGAAGGCTTCATTCAATTCAATCACCGCCAAATCATTCAGGGAGAGTCCCGCGAGACTTAAGGCTTTCGGAATGGCGTAAACCGGACCGATGCCGAACTCTTCCGGCGGGCAGCCGGCGGTCGCGTAGGAAACAAAACGCGCTTGAGGCTTCAGGCCCAATTGCTTTGCTTTTGCATCGCTCACCAACACAACTGCGGCAGCGCCATCGCTCATGGGCGAGCTGTTGCCCGCTGTGACCGTGCCCTTCACGTGAAAGGCCGGCTTCAATCCACCCAAGACTTCCATGGAAGTGTCTGGACGCGGCATTTCATCTTTATCGAAGACAAAGGATTGCGTGGCGGGTTTAGGCGCGGGCTTCCCTTTTGCGCCGTTTCCATTGTGCAGGGCGGTGATCTTCACTTCGACGGGAACGGTTTCGTCCTTGAACTTGTCTGCGGCGAGGGCAGCGACTGCCTTTTTGTGCGAATCAACAGCGAACTGGTCGGCGTGCTCGCGCGTAATACCGAATTTGCGCGCAAGATTCTCGGTTCCCAGACCCATATTGATGTAGGCATCAGGATAGTGATCCACGAGCCAGGGATTCGGAGAAATCTTATTCCCACCCATGGGTACCAGCGACATCGATTCCGTGCCACCAGCGATGATGACTTGAGCCGAGCCACCGCGAATTCGTTCGGCAGCGAGGGCAATGGCTTGCAGACCGCTGGCGCAGAAGCGATTGACTGTCATGGCCGAGGTTTCCACGGGTAAGCCTGCACGAAGAGCGGCGATGCGGGCAACGTTCATCCCTTGCTCACCTTCGGGCATGGCGCAGCCGAGGATGACGTCGTCAATCTCTTTCGGATCGAGGCCTGGCACGCGCGCCAGCGCTTCCTTGATCACCAGCGCGGCCAGATCATCGGGTCTGCTGGTGCGCAGTGAGCCTTTGTAGCCCCGTCCGACTGGGGTTCTGACGGATGAAACGATTACGGCTTCGGCCATGGCAAACCTCTTTCCGAGCGATCCTCCGATTTTCGGCCGCTGTTTAAAAAAAAGCAAATCTTGTAAAAGAAGGGCACCCCAGGCATGATCGGACCGCCCTTCCTTTGAAACTGTAACGATTGCCTCGATTAGAACTGCAAGCGCAAGCCAAACTGCATAACGCGTGGACCGCCGCCGCCGAGGCCAGGATTGCCCTGGGCCACGTCTGGTGTTTGCGTAATCAGACCTGCTGTACTCGCGTTGGGATTTGGGGTGACATGGTCTGCCAGGAAACCTGGGGTGATCACATTCGAAGGCAAGGCAAAATTCGGGTGATTGAAGATATTAAAGAATTCCGCGCGGAATTGGAGCTGCAAATGTTTGCGCAACCGGAAAATCTTGGTCGCGGAAAAGTCATAATTCCAGAAGCCCGGGCCGTAAATCTCATCCCGTCCGAGGTCGCCGAAATATCCATTGGGATCAGCGGCTGTGATGGCCGGATAGGCGAATGCGTTGGGATTGAGGTAGCCCGTAGTGGGGGTCCAGTGCGAGAGGAGGGGATTGACGCCAGGCAGGATATCCGGGCGTTCAACGAAGTTCGAATTTACACCACCCGCATCGGTGATGATGTTGATGGGACGGCCGGACTGCACGGTGATGACAGAATTGAGCTGCCAGCCCGCGCCGATTACGTGAGGAAGATGGTGAAGGTCAGGCACAGCGTAATTGGCAGCCGTGGTCCAACGGTGCCGGGTGTCGAACGTTGACGGCCCCTTCTCCGCGGCCAGATTCGTTGAGTCTTGCGGGAAGGCGGCGTTGGCAAAATTGAAATTGATGCCGTCAGAAGCGCCATCGAGCGACTTGGAAAAAGTATAAGTGGAAAAGCCGGAGAAGCCATGGAACTGCTGGAATCGTACGGTGGTTTGCAGGCCGTGATAAGTGGAGTTCGCGCTATCCGAAAAAACATCAACGGCGGCGTACTGAGGATAGGCGAGATTATTGATGCCGGGATCGCGGCCCTGATTGGCGTCGTAGAGGCGCGTGAGTCGAGTGCCTTTGCTGCCCACATAGCCGATTTCGAACGCCAGTTCATGATTGACTTCGCGTTGGATATTCAGATTCCAACTTTGCACGTACGGCGTGCGCAAGCCGGGATCCGTCACGAAGATGGACTGCGGGTAAATCGTTGGAGTGAACACGGGGCCAGTTGCGGTGCCGTTCCAAGAGGCGGAGTTGAAGTCCATCGCGCCGACGAAATAGGGGCTGTTCGCGAGAGAGGAGACGGGATTGGTGGCGACACCGGCGGAATTGGTGTAGTTCGCGATTAAATTGTTTTGCGGGGTGTAGTCGTAATAGATGCCGTACGCCATACGAACTACCGTGTTCTTGAGTGGACTCCAGGAAACTCCCAGCCTGGGCCCAAAATTATTGAGGTCGCGGTGATAGAGGAGCGGCAAGGAAGGCGAACCGACTTGCACCAAATTTCCGCTGGCATTGAAATTGGAAAGCAAGTCATGCTTTTCCGACAGGGGAGAAAAATATTCCCAGCGCAACCCTGCGGTGACGGTCAAGTTCGAACGAACGCGGATTTCATCCTGCGCAAAGAAGCCAAGATTGTTGTTGAAAGTGAAGCGCTGAGTGTTGCCGATGTTCCCGATGCCGTAGATGTTGCCGATATAAAAATTAGCCAATTCATTCACGATGGGGTCGGCGGAAAGCGCCGGGCAGCTGCCATTGGAGAGAGAGACACAGGTATTTACGTCCAGAAGCCCGCGCTCGAGGTTGTCATTGAAGCTCTGGACGTCGTAACGGTGGAATTCGCCGCCCAATTTATATGTATTGCGGCCCTGGATCAACGTGAAATTGTCCAGCACCTGAAGAGTTTCGCTGACGCGGCCGCGGGGAACGCTATAGGCCGTAGCTCCGAGGTTTTCCAGGTCGCCGTTGAAATCGATTTCCGGCAAGCCTGCGTGATCGGTGCCCATATTCAAGCCGAGGGCGGCCGGATCGATAAAATTGGGATTGCCAGGAGTAGCGTCGGCGGAATTGAAACTTGTGCGGAAGCGTGAATAGCCGAAACGAATTTCGTTTATCTGCGTAGGGGAAAATGTCGTAAGCCAGTTGACAGACACGACTTGGACGCGGGTAGGAGAGATCTGTTCGAAACTGGCGAGGCGCGATCCGCTGCCATAGCCACCGAGAGAACCAAGAGGGAATTCCTGGTCACTCTGGCCAAAGGCATAGCGCGCGCTCAGAGAATTGCTTTGATTGATGCGGTAGTCTATTTTGCCGATGAGGTTGTCGCCGTCGTTTCTATCGCGGACGGAATAAGCGAGGGAATTCGAGTCGCTGGTGGGGAAGAGGTTGGTGATTTTGATTAGCGCTGGATTCACAGATGGCACCGTAGAGTAGGGATTGTCGACAGCGATCAGCTGGGCCTGGGCGATCTGGGCTTGCGAAGGGACGGTCAGGGCGAAGTCGGAGCCGACACGCTCGCGTTGTCCTTCGTAGGCAAAGAAGAAAAAGAGCTTGTCCCTCATGATACGGCCGCCGAGGGAGCCACCGAAATTGTTATTGTTGAAAGGCGATTGTGGGTTCGGTGTTCCGTCGGACTGAAATTTAGTGTTGAAGTAATTTCTGGCGTCGAAGAAGGAATTCCGGTTGAACTCGTAGAGCGAGCCGTGAAAATCGTTGGAACCGGAGCGCGTGATGATATTGATCACCGAACCGGAGTTACGTCCGTATTCCGCGCCAAACTGCGATTGCAGGTTGAATTCCTGAATCGCGTCGAGCGGAAGCAGGGTCGCCGGCGCTCCGGTGATACCGACCTGATTCAGGGCAGAATTGTTGAAGAACGGGTCGTTGTTGTCCGTGCCGTCCAGATTGTAGTTATTCGAGCGGTCGCGGTTGCCGTCGATGTTGAATTGGCCAAAGCCCTTTTCCGAACCGGCCACGCCCGAGCCCTCCACGGTGACACCGGGAGTGAGGGCCACGAGCTTGCCAAAATCTCGGCCATTGAGAGGCAATTCCTGCACGAGTTGGCGGTCGACGACTTGAGAGAGGGTCGTGCTGGAAGTCTCCACCAGCGGCACGCTTTCCACTACTTCCACGCTCTGTTGCTGACCTTTGACCTTGGAGAGAGCAAGGTTGACGAGCGTTTCCACGCCCACTTCCACGCGCACCTCTGGGGCACGGACCTCCTCAAACCCAGTGGCCACGGCCGACACTTCATACTCGCCAGCGGGCAATTCCAGGAAACGATACTCGCCCTGCTCATCGGCAGTAACTTCCCGCGATTCGCTCGTGCCAAGATTCCTTGCCACAATCTTTGCTCCCGCGACATGGAGGCCTTGCGAGTCGGTCACCTCTCCTCGGATCGAGCCGCGGAACGATTGCGCAGATAAGCGCGCTCCGGTGCTCGAGAGAATCATCGCAAACAAGAAGACGAATACCCACTGCAAACCCAAGAAAAATCCGTTTCGTACGTTCATGACCTGTGTCCTTTAAGAGTGGGGGCCATCAGTGATGGGCCCCGTGCACTGGCGGAGCGCCGGTGCAGTTGAAGCATCCCCGGTGAAGCTCAAAACCGCAGCGGAAGATTCAGTCCTTCGGACGCCACATGCGGCGACATCGCCGCGCCTGGCTACATCGGCGGAGCCTGTTTCTCGGAATTTCAGACTTTCCGCTCATTACTTACCTCTAAGCACCGCTCCCTTTTTCGGGATAAACAGCGACACGGGTGGAGTCATTTTGTGGATTTGGGAAAAATTCCGCTCGTTCAGTGCAAGGCCGATTCGGCCGCGGGAATCCTGGTAGAGCAGAGGCTCTCCTACGGGCACGTCCATAAACGTTTTCACGTAAGGAAGTGTGAAGGGCTTCTTGTCTAATTGCACCGTGACCTTGTCGCCGAGTTGGTAGCCCAGTTTTTTGAAGTCATCGCCCGGGATGTCCGTGATCAGCGAACCGTAGGGGTCGTCGAGGGCCATCACTTGGCCTTCGATGCCCTTGTCGGTAATGGTGGCGACAGCGGGTGTGAGGCGCACAAGTTGCTGAATTTCAGGGCCAACGAGGGTGTAGTCCCAACCAGCGGCCAGATGCGCGCCAGCGGGAGAGAAGATATCGCGCCCATGGAAGGTAGACGAGATCGCGTCGCCGATCATCCAACCCGTGTTCGTTATTTCTCGGGCAGCTTCCAGGCCGTCCCGTTCAATCACCGGAGAAATCAAGCCATTGTCCGGCAAAACGAAGTACTGCCCTTTTTTCGTTTTTACGATTACGGCTTTGCGCGATGTGCCTACCCCCGGATCGATGACGACAACAAAAACTGTTCCGGCTGGATAGTACGGGGTCACACCACTCAAGAACCTCGCACCCTCCTCGATCGAGAAGGGAGTCACTTGATGGGTGATGTCCATGATGCGCGCGTCGGGAGTGATACCTACCATGACGGCTTTGCAGATTGCCACGGCATCGTTCGCCACGCCAAAGTCCGTCATGAAGACGATTGTGGGCCGCGAAGCCGCTTTCGCTGCAGAATTTTGGATCTCCGGCTGCGGCTTGGCGCACCCCAAGAGGAAAATGCAAACAATCAGAAATCCCTGGAAAACACCAATCCTGAGTATCCGTTTCAATGTTGCCCCCAATTCAGTTAGTCTGCTGGCTGCCTGATGGAGTTCAGGAACACAGCGCGTGGGAGCCCGATAAAGCCCAATGGTCTCCCGCGATGTTCAATTCACTCAATTCCGTTGTTGGGTGCGCTACCGTACAGCGCGGAACTTCACCCCTGACGTGCCTTAATTATAGGCGATGCCCGGCGGGAAAGGTCAACCCTCGTAGGGCGAATCAGAATGATTGCGAGGAGTGAGCGGATTCACTAGAATAGTCTGGCTTGTTTTGCACAGCAGAACGAGGTTTGAGGATCGCTTCTCGTCCGCCCGCGTGAAGTCCAGCTCGTGTCCAATTTAGATGGGAATCGTAAGGAGGACGCAGATGCGTCGGAGTTTCTTGTGTGTATTGGTATTGGTGTTGATGTTCGCATCGGTTGCCGTTGCCGATCACGTTACGCTGAAGAACGGAGACCGCCTGAGCGGAGACATTGTCTCCGGAGATGGAAAAACCCTGCTTCTGAAGACGGAATTTGCTGGTGACATAACCATTCAGTGGGACGCCATCGTCGGGATTGAATCCATGCAAAATCTGAACCTGACACTGAAAGATGGCACGAAGCTGTCCGGCAAAATCACCACCACAGATGGGAAATTCGTAGTGGCCGGCGCGGCGCCCACCGCGACAGCTCCTGCAACGAAGGATACGATCGTTGCGGTCCGTAACGACGCGGAGCAGAAAAACGCCGACATCGCCGCCGAGAGAATGGCGCATCCGAAATTCACCTATTTCTGGGGAGGAATGTTCGACACGGGCTTGGCTCTGACGAGGGGCAATTCTTCGACGGCGAGCTACACGCTTGATGCCAAGGCGATTCGCGAGACGCCGCGCGATAAGCTGACGGTCTACGGCAACTATATTTTCGCCAATAATGACACCACCCCACCATCTACCACGACGGCTAATTTGTTCCAAGCGGGCATCCGGGGCGACCTGAACGTCGGGCCGCGCACGTTCGTTTTTGCGTTTGGTGATTTTGCAACCAACCAGTTACAACACTTGAGTCTCCGACAGGATTATGGCGGTGGGTTCGGATATCACGTGATCAAAACCGATCAGACCGTTTTCGATATTTTTGGCGGCGCGGACTTTGATCGCGACGAGTTTGGCAGCTATACGTACGCAAACCCGACACCTCCACCGCTCATTCTCGCTGTAGCTGCGTACAACCAGAACAGCGCAGAAGCTCTTGTGGGCGAGGAGTTCGATTCCAAACTGTCGAAGCGCTCGATGTTGAACGAGCGATTCTCTTTCTTCCCCAACCTCTCCCATACCGGAGAGTACCGCATGCAATTCGACAGCACACTTGCCGTGCAGATGAAGGCTTGGTTGAGCTGGCAGACCACGTTCAGTGATCGGTATATCAGCTATCCTCCCCCGGGCCTCAAAGGCAACGACCTAGTGCTCTCAACGGGCTTGCGCGTGACTTGGGGAAAGGCCAAACTGTAGCGACTTTGATCTGAACTTGACTCCATGGTGGGAGTCCAGGAGGAAATGCTTATGAGCTTTCTCACTTGGATCGTAGTGGGTCTCATTGCGGGCTGGTTGGCGGGTCAGGTGATGAAGGGTGGTGGCTATGGTGTGCTGGTGGACATCATCCTTGGCATCCTGGGCGGATTTGTAGGCGGCTGGGTTTTCAGCTTGCTCCATCTCTGGCCGGGAGGGGGAATCATTGGCGCGATCATCGTGGCGTTTGTTGGAGCGGTGATCCTGGTTTGGATCACCCGGTTGATCAAGAAGGCCTGAGCACAGTAGATTTGGATAAAGTGGAACCGCGCTGAGAGCCCAAGGAGGGATTCGGCGCGGTTCTATTTTGAGGCAAAATTGGGCCTGTACCCTGTACGAAAGGGCAGGTTTTCCACAAGGCAGGAAGAGAGACGATTTTAAAGTGACAGCAGGGCGCGGTTGCGGCAAAGTTAAGCATAGGTAAATCAATTAGTTATGAAATTTTCTCCCCCTTTCAAGACGTACTAGAACAATCGTTTAATTCTAATTTTAGTTCTCCTGTACCATAGGTTTTCCTTCCGACCACCTGTCTAATGGGGCAGGTCAAGAAAGTAGCCCCTTTGGACAGGGGCCATTCGAGGGTCTCCAGTCTTCTCCTCGGCTTCTTGAACCCATCAACGGGTCCTTGGAAGAGGGAGTTGAATCAGAAATGAGCATGAAAGATAACCTCCGGAAGTGGATGTGGCTGTTCCTGGTCGTCCTCGCCGCGTTCCAGCTCTATGCTGTTCGCGAACTCGTTGCGGCTTTTGCCATTTTCATCCTTGGGTTTGGGGCGATCGCCATGTGCGTTGGCTTGCTCTATTTCCTCCACAAGATTTGGGAAGCAGGAGTCAGTTGGGCCGTTGCCAGCAGGCACCCTGTGTTTTTAGTGGCTCGCCGTAGCATGGCCGCCATGGAAGACATGGCCAGGCGTCCGATTCGTCGGCCGGATTCGGAGCCTGCGCGGTAGGCTGTTTTTGCTTCATCCGTGTTCGCCAGAGCGCGCCGATCTGGGATCCATGCATGGCGTTTGGTAGATCTTGAATCGGCAATCGAGAGTGAGGGCCAGCCGTCCTGAGAGAGCGGCTGGCCCCTTTGCTTTTTGTGGTGCGTCTTTCAGGCAATCGCCATTTGTGGGAGGCACCAGTGCCAGGAGCAGACTAGTGGCTCTTCCTGTCCTCACTGTTTTCAGCATCCGCGTAAACGCTCAGCAGACGGCCATGTCTGCGCCGTAGCGAGTGGCGATTCGAGCGGGGCGCCTGATCGACGGCAAAAGAGACGCGCCGATTTCAGATGCACTCATCAGAAAAAGGCGCCGCCGCCGTCTACGTTGATGGATTGGCCAACCATGGCACTGGACAGATCCGAACACAAGAACAGGGCAGCCTGCGCGATTTCATTGGCTGTCTGGCCTCGGCCCTGCAAGAGGGAGCTGAGGAAGCCTCTCAATTGCTCCTCCGGGCTGACTCCTAATCTCTCCGCGAGCGTTTTGCCGAGTTCCTTGCTCATTTCCGTTTCGGTCACGGGGCCGGGGCAAATGGCATTCACGCGCACGCCCTGGCGCGAGGCTTCGGCGGCTATTACGCGTGTCAGCCCAAGCAGCCCCGCTTTGGCCGCGGCATAGGCGGAGCCCCAGCCGAAGGCCGATTTCGCGGAAAGGCTGGAAATGTTCAGAATGACGCCGGATTTGCGCGAATACATTTCGGGCAAGACCAGCTTGCTCAACACAAACGCGGCGCGCAAATGGACCGCGATCACTTTGTCGAACTGTTCGAGCGGGTACTCTTCGACCGGCACAACCGGGCCATAATGACCGGCGTTATTAACCAGAGTATCGACGCGCCCAAACTTTTCGCGCGCGGCTGCCACAATTCGTGAACAATCGGATTCGCGCGAAATATCCGCGACGAGATAGGCGGCTTTCCCGTTACCGGAGACGATCTCGTTGACGGCCGAGGCCAATTCCGGTTCCGTACGCGCCGACAGGAAAACGTGAGCGCCTTCCTGAGCAAACAGTTTGGCTATAGCGCGCCCGATGCCGCGTCCCGAGCCAGTAATCAAGGCAACCTTGTTGTTCAATAACATGATGTTGAGACGATACCAGCCTTTTCACCTTTCCTGCCACCTTGTGACATCCGTCACTTAATCTTCATTTGCGCCTCCCCCACAAGGATGTAACAATAAAAAGATGTGCAAAACATTAAATCGCGCCCTGACAATTTCCCTGGCCGGAATGCTGCTCTGTGGAATCAGCCTCGCTCAACAGTCTTCCGCGCCCCCAACCAATCCACCAGCAGCGTCGACCACCACTCCCGCCACGCCGAAAACGCAAACTTCGACGACGGCAAAATCCGGGACGACCGCTGCGAAAAAAACGCCTGCTCCGCTGGTTTTGAAGACAGAGAAGGATAAGGCCAGCTACGCCATCGGAATGAATATTGGCAAGGGTTTGGCGGAAAACATGAAGAAGGACCAGGTGGAGGTAAACAATGACATCCTCCTGCGGGGCCTGAAGGATGCCCTCGCCGGCAACAAGTCGCTTCTCACCGATGAACAAATCCAAGCTGCGCTGACTACACTTCAGAACGATTTGCGCAAACACCAGCAAGAACTCCACGACGCAGAAGTGGCGAAGAATTCGAGCGCAGGAACCGCATTCCTGGCGGCGAACAAAGCGAAGCCTGGAGTGGTGACGCTGCCCAGCGGCCTGCAATACAAGATTATTACCGAAGGGAATGGTCCCAAACCTACGGCGAATGACGTCGTAATCTGCAATTACAAGGGGACACTGATTGACGGCACAGAATTCGACAGCTCCTACAAGCGTGGCAAGCCTGCCTCAATTCCCGTCGGGAGGGTCATCAAGGGATGGACGGAAGCTCTGGAGATGATGCCGGTTGGTTCCAAGTGGCAGCTATATATTCCTCCCACGTTGGGATATGGCGAAGCGGGAACGAATGGAGGCCCCATCGGGCCCGATGCAACACTGATCTTCGAGGTGGAACTGTTGTCCATCCAGCCGAAGGGGGAAGCCAAGCCAGCACCTGCACCGGGAACGGCTCCAGAAGCACAGCCAAAGGCGCAGCCTGAGGCAGCTCCAGAAGCCAAGCCACAATAAGCGCTCTTGGCCCGTCGGGGACAGGATCAGAAAACAAAAGCCGGGAAGCGCCGTCTCCTCGACCCTCCCGGCTTTTGCATGCTAGAAGCTATGACTCGGTTTCTACTTAGGGTTGACCTTCAGGCCCTTTAGCAGATGGTTCACTGCTTTCTCCGCCTGGTACGGCGTAATGGTGGGTTTGTTTTTCAGCTCTTTTTGACTGATCGCCCGGTACGCCAGCTTTTTAGGGTTCCGGAGAGCGATATCCAGAACAAACGTTCCCTCATGCCACCGAACCGTCCGATATTCCATCTCCGGTGGCCCCCAACCCCAGCCAGACCAGCAGCCATAGGGTCCGCAAGCAAATCCGGGGTACCCACCGGGATACATCGTGCCGACAGTGGCCTTTTGAGTTTTCACCGCAAGGTGATAATCGACGAGGAAATCAGCCGTGGCGGGGTCGTTCACCTGTGCCAGGCCCTTGGACTTCAAGGCCCGTTCAATCGCTTGCCTTAGCTGATCGCGATTGGCTTCGGTATTCCAGTCCCGGTTGCTTTCCATGTGTTGTTGCGGAGGACGAGCCGGAGTGATCACGTCTCGTGACACCACGGGACGACCGTCGGAATCGCGTTGTGCCGGCGCGGGAGGCGGAGTCATCGGACGCCACGCCCACGTCATGCCCTTCGCGACCCGAACGTCCGGATCTCGCAGTATCTCGACGTTATCATCACAACCGGCCAGAACCATGCCCCCCAAAAGCACGGCTGCCATCAATCCTGCACGTACTCTTTGTTTCCCCAGTTCCACGTCACATACCTCCACACTATAGGAAACACCAATGCAGCTAAAAAGTTGGCTCCTATTTTGAGCAGTACTACTTTACTTCGGAAGCGGCCCAGTCGGCAGGAGGAAACACAATTGGCCAAAAATTCGGAGCAGGCCGGTCGAATTCGAACGCGACCCTATAAAAATCCATTCCGTCTTCCTCGGTGCGCACGACCCGGCAGCTCATCTCCAAGTTTTTTTGGGGATTATTGAGGAGAAACGACTGTCCCACATGCAGATGCTGCCTCATCCTTAGAAGGCCGCCGTGAGCATTGACAACCTGGGTCTCCGCCTTTTCCTGGACTTGTTTGCGCTCCTCGTCTTCGGCCACGAGCAGCACGGTCATGCGCAGGACTACCCGCTCGCTTCTGCGTCGATCCTGTGGTGAGGGCATAGATTAGCGAATCCTTACTACGCCATTTTACCCCTATATAGGCCCCGGGCGAACTGGCCTATCAGGCAGGATGCGTCGTTTTCGGAGCGCTTTTGCAGAAACCAAGCGTCAGAAGAGCGACTTTGGTATGATAGAATTTTGAAAATTCAGCAGCATAGGGAAGAGATGGCAATACAAACTGAAACGAAGACCTTGCTTCGCGTCCGCCCCCGTGGATTTTGTGCCGGGGTAGTCCGGGCGGTTGACATCGTGGAACTGGCTTTAGAAGCCTACGGCGCGCCGGTCTACGTGCACCACGAGATCGTGCACAATACGTACGTCGTGGAGCAGCTCCGGCGGCGCGGAGCCATTTTCGTGGAGACCATAGGGGAAGTGCCCTCCGGGTCAGTGCTGGTGTTTAGCGCCCACGGTGTGCCACCCACGGTTCGCCAAGAGGCAAAGGAGCGCTTGCTTCGGGTGATAGACGCGACGTGCCCGCTGGTGACCAAGGTGCACCTGGAAGCGCTTAAATTTGCGCGTGAAAAGCGCACGATTATCCTAATCGGTCACAAAGATCACCAGGAAATTGTCGGCACTTCCGGCGAAGCTCCCGATCACACGCTGGTGGTCGATTCTATCGCGGCGGTCGATGCCCTGGAGGTCGAGGATCCAGAAAAGCTGGCATTTCTGACACAGACAACACTCAGCCTGTATGACACCCAAGAAATAGTGGCGAGACTACGCCAGCGGTTTCCGAAGATTCTTGGACCTGCGAGCGACGACATCTGCTATGCAACGCAAAACCGCCAGGAAGCCGTTGAGCAGGTGGCGAAGGACGTTGATTTGATACTGGTGGTGGGCTCGCAAAACAGCTCGAACAGCAACCGGCTGGTGGAGCTTGCGGAGCGGCTTAACGTGAAAGCGCGGCTGATTGATTCTGCCGCGCATATCGATCCAACTTGGCTCGATGGAGTGCGGCGGATCGGGCTGACTGCCGGAGCCTCCGCGCCAGAAGTCCTAGTCGAGCAGGTGAGTGAACGGCTGGCGCAATTTGGGTTTACGGACCAACGGGATCTGGACCTGATCCGAGAGGACGTGCGCTTTACGCTGCCTGCGGAGCTTGCTTCGATCGCACCGGCTCCGCGCCGCTAGGATTTTCTAGCGACGGAATGAGCTTGAGTTTTTGTATTGCCGGGCAGGGGAATACCCGGCGTCGTTGCTGTAGCCCGGCACAATCTATCGCTTCAAAAGGAGCGCACTTTGGCGGTCAAAATTGTCCGTCAGCCGAACAAGATTGCTTTGATAGGCGCGCCATCCAGTGCAGCAGGGTTCGCCCCAGGTACGGAAAAGGCGCCAGCCGTTCTCCGAGCCGCCGGCTTGGTAGAGAAACTCCAGTCTATTGGATATGAAGTAATTGACTTCGGTGATTGCGCACCGCGTCTCTTCGCCGATGATGACGAGCACCAGCGCGCACGCAATATCCCTGAAATCGTCGCAGGACTCAACGACCTCAAGCCCCGCGCCGAACTTGCTGCGAAGACGGGCGGCCTGATACTTGTCCTGGGTGGGGATTGTGTCCAGAGTGTTGCCATTCTGACCGGAGCGCGGCGCTACTACAAGCACATCAGCCTCCTGTGGTTCGATCGCCACGCCGATCTGAATACCCCAGCGAGCACACCTTCCGGCCGTCTTGATGGCATGGCCCTCGCGGCCATTCAAGGCAGGGGCTCTGCCGAGTTGGTGCGCTTCTGGGGCGAACCGCCTCTCATTCGCGAGCCGGATACTCTCCTCTACGGCCTCCAACAGGTGGACCCTCCCGAACAGGAATTTCTGTCCCGTTCGCCTGTTCGTTATATGTACGCCGTTGACATTCAGCAGAAAGGCGCCAGGAGCGCCGCGCAAAACGCACTCGCGCAACTACACACGGATGCGCGCGAATTCATGCTGCATCTCGATCTCGACGTGATAGCGGAGGCGGAATTTTCCGCCACGAACGTTCCCGGGAGCGGTGGACTATCCTTCACTGATGTTAAGGAGTCCTTGACTGAGTTCGCGAAGCAAAAAAATCTTCTCGGGCTCGACCTCGCCCAATACAATCCCGAAAAAGACCCCGATAGGAACGCTGCGAAAAAATTGGTGGAACTTCTAACGGAAGCTCTCGCCGCCCGATTTGCCGCTCTTGTACAGCCAGCTACGCCTAGCGGAGCTGCAGAGGGCCCAACTACGCCGGAGCCTTCCGACTCGACGACGGCCTGAGCGCTTTAAGATTGACAGGTAGCATCGGCGAAGACCCTTAGAGCAGGTCTAGTTGGGTAATAATTACCGAAAAGTTTATGGTGCTGGAGAAATATTTCGTACTATGTGCAGTGCAACGGCCCTGTCCCTACAGCAAGCTTGAAGAGCAAATGCAAGACTTAAGGTAGTGGCGAAAGGAATGCTCTTTATCAGGCAAACTTCAAAAGGGGGATCCCATGTCCGCAGCAGCCGTAGCGCCCCTAGCAGGAGCCTGCCGGGAGTATCAGGGTTTACTGGACTCCTGTCAAAGATCTTTAGCGGCTTGGCAGCAGCGCCGTTCGCTTGCTCAGCGAGACCCCTTGGTCAGCCAGAGACTACGCGCACAACTTCAGCGCCTCCAGGAAGAATATGTGCGAGCGTATGCGTTGCTCGAGAGCCATGAGAAATTTTGTCAGACATGTCAATACATCTCAAAAGTGGGCGGCTTGGATTTTGAGAGCCTGTCGAACGCGCTGATTCGCCGCCACGATCCTTAATCCCTCTGCCACAGTATTTTTCCTAAAACGCGTAGCCGCAATCCAGGCGAGAGCCTCGTAGCCCATCGCTGTTAGATCCTTATAGGGCCCCAAACGAGAATTTCGTTCTCGCAGCGGTTACATTTCTAGGCTGCTTTCAAACCGACAACATCGACGAGGTCATCCAGAGCCTGAATCACTGCGGTATATCGTTGCTCGAGGGCGGTGATCTTTTCTCTGGGAATGGACTGGTCCGCGGCAAAGGGCCGCAGGATGCCGGCCGTCAGTGGGGCATAAATCTTTTCATAAAGCTTCAGGAAAACCAGGCAGATCTGATAGCCGTGCGCGAGGAGCCGGTAGCGGCGGGAATGAGGGATCTTTTCGACTAAGCCCTTGGCGCGCAGCTTCCAGAGGTCATAACGCAGGGAGGCAAGTTTGTACTGTTCCGGTGTCATGTGCAGGGCCTGCAGGGTTTGTGGATACAAGTCGCGGGTGGTGAAGGTGCCTTCGGCGGCGAGGTAGCAGAAGCGCACCAGGGAGTGCATGACGGCCAACTGTCGAGGCTGATCCAGCTTCAGACCAGGGATGCGCCTGCCGTTGGGAAGAATCGTAGGCTGCGTGAGATGGTGAAGTTGCTCACGGTCCACGAAGGTTTCCAGAATATCTTGCTGCACCTCCAGATAGCGGTCGATGATGCCGCTTAACGTCTGGCGTAATTGAGGAAGATTGTCCACGGCCTTGCCGATGCCGTAATCGGTGGAGATATTGTTGGTGGCCGTTTCTGTGCGCAGGATGAAACGATCGCGGACGTATTGTTTGAGGAAGCCCTTGCGGTAGTGGCTGCGAATCACGGGATTGGGCAGGTTGAGATCCTCGATCACGGTCTGGAGCTTGCCGCCATGATACCGCGTGATGCGACGACCGAAGATGAGGGTAAGTTTGCTGGGTTGACCGATGGTGCGATTGGCGTCGAGCAGTCGTTGCTCGAGGGCATCGACGGCGGCACGACGACGGAAGAGCAGATTATCGCAGTACTCTACCTGCGCAAAAAACAGCCGGTGCTGAACGCCGGCGTGCTTTCTCTCCTCGGGAGTGAAAAAGGGGGTGAAGCGAGTCAACCATTTCTGAGCACCGGTGATCATCTCGTCGGCGGTGAGGGAATCGGCGAGTTTCTGAAGGGCTTCCGGATCGGAACACTGCAAGAAAGCGTTGGCACCCTGTTGGAAGCGGATGTCGCGCTCCCGCATGCGCAGAGCCAGCCAGTAATGCTGATTGAGACAGACGCGAGCGGAGAAGGGGAAATAGGGGCAGACGCGCACAAACATTTGACCCCAACGGGAGTCCTGGACGTAGAAGTTGTATTGATCCACCCAGCGTCGCTTCATTTCCAGATGCCAACGGTCGTCTTTCCCGATGGCGGTCATGATGGTGGCGGGTTCGCGGGCTTTGATGATGGCCACCACCTGATCGGGTTGGGCACGCCGGAAGTAGCGATCCACGAAATCATCACGTCGTCCAGGAGGATCTTCTTGAATGGGTACACCCCATTTCTGAGAACGGTTTTTGGCCCAGTTGTGGTATTGCGTGGCGATGTCGCGTAACACTTGCCGACTCACGGGATAGATCTGGCGATAGCTCCAGAAAAAGCCCACGGCGCGCTGTTCCTGTTGAAAGGGCTGGATCATGGCGTGCAGCAGGATACGATCGAAGCAACGATAGGCGAAACGGATGTTATCCTTATGGTGTTCGTAAAAGGCGTTCATGGGGTCCTCCAATGGGGTGAGATCCTTGGAGCATACCCCACTGAACGCCTCTGTTTTATGCCTGCCCCCAAAACTCCGGCACGAACCTTTCAGGATCTCGTGGTGTGGCGCAAGGCGCACGAGTTGGTGTTAGCGGTGTACTCGTTCTCAGCGACCTTTCCGAAGCAGGAAACTTACGGCTTGGCGTTGCAAATGCGACGGGCTGCGGTCTCCGTCCCTGCCAACATTGCGGAAGGATTTCGTCGGCGTGGGAAAGCTGACAAAGCTCGCTATATGAATATGGCCGAGGCTTCCCTGGAGGAGAGTCGCTATTACTTGATCCTGGCGCAAGATCTTGGATACGGTGACACCCGCAGTCTCACAACTTCACTCGAGGAAGTCAGCCGCTTACTCAACGCCTATACAAAGGCTATTCTGGCTTCGGACTCCTGACTTCTATATCCCGAAGGGATATCAAGGGCGAAGCCCTTGTCTAGTTAGTACCCCGCAATCGATCAAACGGGCTTGCTGATCCGGCGCCTGCCACTCTTTACTGACACCCGCAGCTGTCGATCGCCATAGCGCTGCTCCCATTTTCGCTTGCTTTGCACGGACGCCGGGCCCGGGCATTCCTGAAGAAAAAATTAGAATTTGGCAGATTGGAAAGTTTGATGAATGGAATCAAACGTACCGGAAGGAGCTGTCAGAAGATAGAATGAAAGAACGGCTCGTGACGAGCGTGTGTTGAATGAAAATCAGCTGAAAGATGGAGTGAGATGAATGCACGGCTGCAAGTGATGAAGTTTGGTGGAACGTCTGTTGCCAATGCGGAATGCATTGCGAGGGCGGCGAGAATTATCGCGCAAAGCGCACGCGAAGGGCGTTGCGTGGCCGTCGTGTCGGCCATGAGCGGCGTGACAAACCGGTTGATCGAGGCGGCAAAAACCGCGCAGATGGGAGATGGAAGCGCGGCAATCGCGGTGATGGAGGCGTTGCGCTCCCAGCATGAGACCGCACTGGCTAGCCTGGTCAATCACGAGGACGAAACAGCGCGAGTGCGCAAGAAATTGGACGCGGTGCTAGCGGAAGGCTTGCGATTCTGCGAAGGGACAGCGTTGCTGAGGGAACTTTCTCCGCGAACCATGGATGCGATTTCCAGCCTTGGGGAGCGTTTGTCTGCACCGCTTGTATCGGCCGCGGTAAAAGAGCTGGGACCGCAGAGCGAACCGGTGGAAGCGACAGAATTAATTGTGACCGATGAATTTCACGGCGGCGCAGAACCACAGATGGAGCAGACCCGGGCAAAATCACATGCCCGGATTCTGCCATTGCTGCAGCGCGGAATCGTGCCGGTGGTGACGGGGTTCCTGGGAGCGACTGCGAGTGGGGAGCTCACCACCTTGGGAAGAGGGGGATCCGATTTTTCAGCGACAATCCTCGGTGCGGCGCTGGACGCGGACGAAGTGATCATCTGGACGGATGTGGATGGCGTGTTGACAGCAGACCCGCGGCTGGTGGCGGAGGCGCAAACCATTCCTGAGATTTCCTACCGGGAAGCGGCGGAGCTGGCGTATTTTGGCGCGAAGGTGCTGCATCCGAAAACGCTGAGACCCGTGGTCCAAGCAGGGATTCCGGTATGGATCCGAAACAGTTTTGCGCCGGAGAAATCAGGGACAAAGATTACATCGCAAGGGCAAAACATCGGTGGAGGAGTGAAAGCTCTGACCGCGATTCGGGACGTGACGCTTATCAGCGTGGGAGGACCCGGAATTGTGGGCTTGCCGGATGTGGTAGGCCGAACGTTTTCGACAACTGCGGAAGTTCGAGCGAACGTACTTCTGATTTCCCAGTCTTCTTCGCAAAATGACATCTGTTTCGGTGTGTTTAGCGCGGACGCACGGAGGACCGTGGATGCCCTGCGCAAGGAATTTGCGCAGGATCTAGATCACCACAAAGTGGAACACATTCGAGTGGATCCACAGATTGCAATAGTCGCGGTGGTGGGGCAGAACATGTGCGGGATTCCCGGGATTGCCGGCAAAACGTTTAACGCGATTGGTAAGGAAGGGGTAAACCTGATCGCCATCGCGCAGGGGTCATCGGAAACGAATATTTCGTTTGTCATTGAAGAACAATCGGTTGTGCCGGCGCTGCGAACTCTGCACCGCGAATTCGGCTTGCATAAATCAGGGGAATGAACCAAGCCGGATTGCCAATAAAACTAGTGCTTAGGGAAGAACGGGCTCAGGATGCGGCGAATTCTGTGGAGGCTTCCGCGCGTTTGCGGTGATACCGCGCCAAACCCCACCAAGAGAGATTCAGGGCGCCATTGAAGACATAGTGGGAGATTTCTTCGGGAGACAAAAATTGTGCCGCTTCGGCCGCAATCTCCTGGGCAAAACGATGCATGGCAGCAGAATCCTCGAGATTACGGGCAAGAATGCTGGCCGAGAGGTCTCGCCAGCGGTGGAGGCGCTCACGGTAGCTCGCGATATGGACTGCCGGATCGTCCGAGAAAGAAAAGTGAGTAAGAAAGAGTTTTTTCGGGTGAAGGCCGGCAATCGAATCAAGAGAGGCATCCCAGAGTTCCATAGAAATGTCCGGAGGAGGCGTTGCCGGGAGTATAAAGGGATGGCCATCGATCGAGATGCCCGCAGTATCCCCAACAAAAGCGGTGGAGTCAGCGGGGTCAAAATAAGTGACGTGATGAGAAGCATGGCCCGGGGTGTAGAGGATGTGAAGTTGCCGCGAGCCTAGAGTGAGGACCTCGCCACCCTGGAGGGCATGAAGATTCGCAAGGGGAACGGGCAAAAACTCGCCGAATAAGCGCTCCATGTTATCCCCGTAAAGGCGCGAAGCACTTTGAAGAAGCTTGGAAGGGTCAATCAGGTGAGGTAAACCGCGCGCGTGGACGTAAACCTTGAGGGACGGATTCAAGCGGACGAGGGCGCCAGTCGCGGAGGCATGATCGAGATGGATATGAGTCAAGAAGATAGCGCTGAGGTCGGAAACGCCTAGACCCTGCAGCTCAAGTTGTTGCTGAAGAGTTGCGAGGGTGGAAGCCGGTCCGGGATCGACAAGCGCGTTGTGCTGTTCCGAGCGGAGCAGTGCGCAGGCAATCGAGCGAGGATGGCCGGCCCAGTGTAGATCAATGGCAGTGGTCGAGTGCACGTGTTACGGGAGTTTAACGCAAGCAGAGAAAGAAGTATCGAAAATTGGGCCATCCGGGAGGGGGGCAGGCTGGCCCGGGAGAAAGTTGGGTGGAGGGTGAGGAAACACTTGCAGAATGATGAAGTTATAGACTATGCTTTGGACCACAGCGACTTGTTCGATCCGTCTCGCGCTGAGCGAGTCATGTTCTTTGCGGAACCGCCCAAGGTTAGAGGAACAAGCGGAACGCTGGGAGTTGTCCTGTGGCCTCCGTTCATCACGTTTAGGTGGTCCAGAGGCAAGACAAGTGAAATCTACGAGATTCTTTAGGTAACTTTAGGGAGGAAGAGACTATGCGCAATTGGTGTGCAACTGTGGCAATGGGAGCGTTGTTAGCCCTGCCGCTCTGTGCGCAGCAGAAGGAAGCTGGCACAGCAAGTAATACGAATGGAACTACCGAAAACACTTCGACCGCCAATGCAACAGCGAGCGATTTTAGTATCGCTCCGGCATCGACAACGCTGTTTGCGATGCCCGCCGCCGCTGCGGCTAACCCGGCGGACATTTATTCGGATTGGGATAACAACCCCTGGAATCGGCGTGCCTGGGGATTGTTAACACCGAAGTTCGAGGTATCGGGGATGTTCCAGTACATCAATTTTTGCCCTTGCACGTTTCCAAACTTCAATACCTTTGGGGCAACCGGTTCGTTCACTTACAACGCAAATAAGTGGTTAGGTCTGACGGCCGAGGCTGGCGGATACCACTTCACGCGGCAGATCTACGCGCTGAACTCGTCCGGGAACTACACGCTGAACTCCATCACGGGGAGTTTCCAGAGCTACTTGTTTGGGCCCCGCGTCAACTTCCGTCATTGGGACCACCTTGTGCCATTCGTCGAAGTGTTGTTTGGCGCGGCCCATGCGGGACCACAGCTTACAGGCACGTCGACACAGGGCTCGTTCGCGTTGGCTGCGGGAGGCGGTGTGGACGCGGTCCTCATCAAGAACTTGGCTTGGCGCGTTTTCGAAGCGGACTACTTTATGACGAACTTCAGCGGGGCAACGCTGAGTCCCCAGGGGCGTCAGAACAGCTTCCGCATCGGCACCGGGGTGGTTCTGCGTTGGGGCTATCCGCCGGAACCGCCGAAGCCGATTCACCCGCCGACGGCCGCCTGCTCGGCGAACCCGACTTCGGTCTATCAGGGTTCGACGGAGCCAGTGACCATTCATGTGGACGCAACAGACGTGGATAAGGTCGGACTAACTTACAGCTACAGCGCAACAGGTGGGACGGTAGATGGAACAGGTGCGGATGCACGCTGGAACCCGTCAGGGTTGGCGCTCGGGACGTACACAGTCAACGTCAAAGTGGACAACGGTCATGGCGGCACGGCAACGTGCGCGGCAGATGTTGCCGTCAACAAGCGTCCGAACCGGCCACCGGTGATCTCGTGCGCGCCGGAACGGAACCCGATCATCGCTGGCGAACGCGTAGCAATCAACTCGACAGCAAGCGATCCAGACGGCGATCCAATCGCCTACAGCTACTCGGCAACGGGCGGACAGGTTTCGGGTAACGGCCCCGTGGCGCAGTTTGACTCGACCGGACTCTCGGCCGGCAGCTACACGGTGACGTGCACGGCGGATGACGGTCAAGGCGGGCGCACCAGCGCTACGACGACGGTTGACGTGCAACAGCCAGCACCGCCACCGCAGGCGACGAAGGTCGGCGATTGCGGCTACACCAAGGTCGGGGCAGGACGGTTCGACAACGCTTGCAAGCGCGTCGGAGACGACGTGGCCCTGCGGCTGAAGAACGAGCCGAATGCCAAGGTAGTCATCATTGGCTACGCCGACAAGAAGGAACCAAAGCCAGACAAACTCGCGCAGCAGCGTGCCGATGGCGCCAAGAAGTACTTGGGCGAAAAGGGCATCGATGCTTCGCGAATCTCGACGCGCGTCGGAACGGCGTCAACCGAGAAGGGCTCGGAGAAGGAAAACCGCCGAGTTGACTTCATCTTCGTGCCGGAAGGCGCAACCTACTAAAAACCTATGTCCGCGACGAGTGGGAATGCACTCGCAGCGGGCGTTAAACAGTTACCAGAAACGGGCTCTCCGAGGAAGGCTTCGGGGAGCCCGTTTTGCTTTGGCGGCGAGAGGAAGAGCCGGGATGGAGCGCGCAGCTTGCGATTGAGGATCTTGGTTGGAATGTTGTTGACGCTATGCGTGAGCAGAGGGATTTGTGCCCAGAAGTGGGAGAGGTTGGGCCCAGAGGGTGGCATGGTGGTTTCCCTGGGAGCCGGACCTGAGAACGAGGTCTACTTGGGAACGGCGGACGGCCACGTTTTTGCCAGCAAAGACAGCGGGCAGTCCTGGGAGCTCCGTGGCCGGGTGGGAAGTCGGCTCGATGCAGTGGTAACGCACATCGTGCTTGATCCTCGGGAAGGGGATCGGATGTTCGCCGCAGTGTGGTATCGGGAGCAGGGAGCAGGCGGTGGAGTATTTGAAAGTGAAGACAGGGGACAGCATTGGAGACTAGCGGGACTGAACGGAGAAGAGGTGCGCGCGCTAGAAATCGCGCCGTCGCAGCCGGACGAACTTGTCGCGGGGACGCGAAGTGGCGTGTTTCTTTCCTCTGACGGGGGCAAGACCTGGAGGAGGATTTCTCCTGAAGGCGACGAGGAATTACGGAATGTGGATTCACTGGCGATCGATCCACGCGACTCTGGAGTTATCTACGTGGGAACTTATCATTTGCCGTGGCTGACACGGGACGGCGGGAAAAACTGGAAGTCGGTGATTGCGGGGATCATCGACGATTCGGACATTATGAGCCTGAGGTTGGATGCGACTAATCCCGGGCGCGTCTATATGAGCGCGTGCTCTGGTATTTATCGCAGCGAAAACCAGGGTGGAGAGTGGACGAAGCTTCAAGGGATTCCCTATGCCGCGCGGAGAACTCAGGTGATTGTGCAAGACCCGGCAAGCCCAAAGACGTTATACGCCGGAACGACGGAGGGACTGTGGGTGACGAGAGACGGCGGAGAAAACTGGGCGCGCACGTCGTCAAAGGACTGGGTTGTGAATAGCCTGATCGTACTTGGCAACAAGAATGGAGGACCGGGCCGAGTCGTGCTTGGCACAGAGGGGCAGGGAGTGCAAGTGAGTGACGACGCCGGAGTGAACTTTATAGAAGCAAATCGCGGGTTTACTCATGTCATCGTGAAGCAATTGGTTGCCGATGGGCGCGCAGACGGGTCAATGTTGATGGTGATCGAGCGAAGCACTTCGGAAATTCTGGAGAGCCATGATGTTGGGAAAAGCTGGGCAAGCATTTCCCTGGCGGCGGTGCAACATGGAAAAGTGGCGACACTAAACGCGGACCAGGTGCGGGAGATCCTCGCAAGCCCGTGGGGCTGGCTGATGCGATTGGAGAATGGGCAGATCTGGATATGGGAGGAGAACAAGAAATCTTGGAGAGAATGGAAATTGTCGTTGCCTGTGGCAGTGCGCAAAGGCATGAATGTCGGGACCGCGAGGACCACAAAAGGCGATGTGTCGCGACTATTGACGCCAGGGACAACGATTGCTTTTTCGCAGAAGGAGGCGGTAGTTCCGACGAGTGAAGGTTTGATGCTATGCCATGAGTCGGGGATCTGTGTACGCGTGAGGGCATTTGGCAGCAAGGGAAGAGTCCGCGCCGTTTGGCTGTCCCCTGAAGGCCGCGGAATAGGCGTGGTAATGGATGGGAAGTTAGGGTTGTCTTCCGACGGAGGCGAAACCGCCTCGTGGCGCGATCTCCCTGTTTCAACCGAACAAACCTTTTGGCTCGATGCCGTGGATGGCGTTTCCGAGAAAATGATGTACCTGGGTACGAGCGAAGGCCTTTTTTCTTTGCGCGCCTCAAACGCCACGTGGAAGAGAGTCGAAGGAGGACTGCCGGCGGGAGCAGTGGGGCAGTGGTTGCGTTGTCCCCGAGTCTGGGCGGTGAGCGAACGCGATGGAGGGCTTTATATCTCGGAAGACAGTGGCGGCTCTTGGAAGCGAGTTGATCAAGATGCCGAGCGGAGCAGGTTCACTGGCTTGGTGAGGACAGCGAATGGGTCGATTCTGGCAGGATCGCAAAGTGAAGGGGTGTTGCGGTTGGAGTGGAATGAGAAAACCGCAGCAACAGGCGCGAGATAGAAGAGGGCTGGAAGTTCCAGTTTGCTATACTCTTCAAAAGAATCCTCATCAATAGTTAAGGACTTGACAATACAAGACATTGGCCCTGAACGGGAATGGAGACTTCCCCGTCATGACACGAGGGCCACCCCTTCGAGTGGACAGCACCGGTAATGAAACTTAAGCAGGAATCTGTGAGAGATATTGCACCGCAAACGCTGGCCTAGCCCGATCTTTCTGCTAATCAAGAGCCAAAGCCGGATTCGCGAGGAAATTAAGGACGCGGCGCTTGAATTCGGCGGGCTGATAGCCAAGCGCGGCCGTGTGAAACGCATCAGGCACGACCCAAAGCGATTTGGGCCCAAGAGCAGCGGCGTAGATTTTCTGGGAGTGGCGGCAGGGAAGTGTCGTGTCCGCGGCATCCCAAATCAGAAGGACAGGGAAAGCTCGTGTAGCGACCGCCTGCGCCGGAGAAACGTCCGCAGCAGGGAATCCGGCGAGAGATTGTCCGTGTGCAAGCATCACCCATGCGCCGGGGGCGAAAAGAGTTCTGCCAAGCCACGGAAATTTCTGAAGGCCGGTGTAGTCGTAGGACGCCTCGCGCAGGTTGGCGAAGGACGATTCGGAAACGACCGCTTCGATGCGCGGATCGACGGCAGCGGATTGCAATGCGACGCCTGCGCCCATGGACTCGCCTAGAGCAAAAATATGAACGGGATGCTCTGAAAACACAAGAGCGTCCAGGGTGGCACGGGTATCGTTACGTTCGAGCCAACCATAGGTGGCGATTGGGTCTTCGCTTTCGCCACGTGCGCGCGCATCCATTAGCGTGACTCCATAGCCGGCCCGCAGGAGGATGAGCGCGTGCTCAAGGACGCCCATGCGGTTATCGGCGACGCCGTGGAAGAGCAAGACCCAGGAACCGTTGGGATGCGCCGCGCGAACCTTCCAACCACGAAGTAGAGTGTCGTCCAGAGCACGAACATCGAACGTCTCGCGCTGAACACCGATTTGCGCGAAGGAAGCGTCAGCCTGCTGGATAAGATCAGGGGTGAGAGGGCGCCGGATGGGATGCAGGAAAGATGGGGCAACCAGCCAGCCGAGCACCATGGCAACGAGGGGTGGGACGAGAAGCGAGAGGAGCAGGATGCGGATGGTTCGCCGGCGCATAGGTTTCTAATCTATGAGTACGAAGAGAGAAGGAGATTCGTTCCGTTGACTGGAACCCGCTGGGCGGAAGAGCCAATAGACGAAACTGGCATCCCCACTGCACGTGTGCAAATTTCGACAGGGAAGTCAGCGGATCGCGACCGTACGAACAGCGTCCATAAACGGGATGTCGATTATCGGCGTCAGGATAGACAAGCTGAGGGGGAAGCCAGCGCCGGGCTTGCTCGAGATCCGCCGGCAATTTTTCCCATATTGGTTCCTAGAAGTTCAAGAAGACGTAGGCCTCAGCAACCATGAACCGTGGAACTCGCAAAAGCAATGTGCGTGCGGTTGACGGTCGCGTGCTGATGAGTTGCCAGACGTTCACGCTGGCGCTTGATGTTCCGGACCCGAGGGTAGCGGCAGAGAGTGCTGAGCTCAAGAGCGGAAGAGGACATCTTCGCGCTGAAACATTTTTACCGCGAGGAAGATTGCCGCAGCGGCGTAAACGCAGGTGGAAGCGAAGATCAGGAGGATGGAATTCCAGTGGTACGTGCCGCTAATGATTTCCTTGCAGACAAGGCTGGTGTTGAGGACGGGAATGAGCGCGAGCTTCGGAGTGAGCTCGACACCGGGCATGATGGAAGCAATCGCGGGGATAACGACAAGAAAGGTCAGCGGCGTCAAGTAGCTCTGCGCTTCTTTATAGGTTTTGGCAAAAAGGGCGATAGTCATCAGCACGGCCGAGAACAACACGGCAAGAGGAAGGGCCATGAAGAAAACGGCAGCAACGGAGAGGGGTCCCAGGCTGAGGTTGAGGCTTTGTCCACCCGAGGAGGTCATCAGGTGGGAATGGCCGAGTAGGGCGAAAGAAGTCCCCATCGAAGTGACGGAAAGAATGGCGGAAACCAGAGAGGCGGAAAAGACGAGAAGAAACTTGCCCAGAACCAGGTCGATACGAGATATTGGGCTGGAGAGAATGGTCTCAATCGTGCCACGCTCTTTTTCACCAGCAGTGAGGTCGATAGCCGGATACATGGCCCCGGTAAGACAGAGCAGTATAACGGCATAACCAATGAAGCCGCCGATGCTTGCGCCGCCGACCTTTTCCAGTGGAGCGACATTTTGCCGTTTGATTTCAAAAGGTGAAAGAACGCTGGCAGGGAGATTGTTGGCGGTGAGGCGTTCCTTTACGACGTCTTCCCGATAATCCTTGATGGCATCTTGCAGATGGTCCGCGCCAAAAGAGGATTTGATTTCCCCCTCATAATAATAAATATCTACAGTTGGAGCAGTACCTTCCGCAAGTGCCGCCTGGAAGCCCTTAGGGATTTCGATCGCGGCTCGGATTTCTTTATTGGAAATCTGGTCTTTCCAATTGTCGGCATAAGGAACAATAGCAAGCTTATCCAGCTTGTGCAGGCGATCGAGAAGTTGCGGAGAATCTTCGCCGCCGAGGATCATGACCTTGGGGATTTCCTTTTCGGCATTGCCGATCATGACGGTGGCCAGGGCTGTGATGCCAACCATCAACAGCGGAAAAGCCAGCAGAGGCACGAGGACAGTGGAGATTAGAGTGCGGCGATCGCGCAGCCACTCGGTGAGCTCCTTGCGGTAGACGACAGAAATAGCAGAAAGATTCATGGATTCAGGCCTCCGAACTGTTCTGGTACGGGGTCACGACCTGGACGAAAATCTCTTCGAGGTCGTGTTCGTGGTGCCGGTCACGGAGTTCGGGGAGCGAACCTTCAGCAAGGAGCTTGCCGGACTGGATGATGCCGATGACGTCGCAAAGCTTTTCGACCTCGCTCATGACGTGGGTGGAGAAGATTACGGTTTTGCCGCGCTGGCGGCATTCGCGGATGAATTCGATGATCGTGCGGGCAGTCATGATGTCGAGGCCAATCGTCGGTTCATCAAAGATCATGACCTGAGGATCGTGAATGAGAGTGCGGGCGATCGAGGTTTTCTGCTTCATACCCGTGGAGAGCTTATCGCAGCGGCGATCGCGGAAGGAGTTCATGTCCAGGCGGGAGAAGATTTCATCGAGACGTTTTTTCAAAGTGGGTTCATCGAGGCCATTCAAGCGGCCAAAGTATTCGACCATTTCCTGGGAGGTGAGGCGGGGATACAGTGCCGTCGCGGTGGAGAGAAACCCTACGTTGGCGCGGACTTTCTCGGGTTCGTCGATGATGTCGTGGCCACAGATGATGGCGGTGCCGTCGGTGGGCTCCAGGATGGTGGCAAGCATGCGGAGCGTGGTAGTTTTGCCCGCGCCGTTGGCACCGAGTAAACCGTAGATCTGTCCCGGCTTGCAGGTAAATGTGACGTTATCCACGGCCCGGATTTGGCCGCGCTTTTTGTCGTGAAAAAGCTTGATAAGGCCACGCGCTTCGATCATGGGACCTTCCTCTCCTCACAGAGCAGAGTGGTAGGCAACCGGGTGCCAGAGGAAATACGAAACAACTTAGTGATAAATATCAGCAAACAGGGGGGGAAGGGGTGGGGCAGGATAGGCCTATCCTTTGTGGCAGTTTGGGCACTGTTTCGCATCGAACCTATCAGCGGGCACTCGAAAGACGTTGTTGCATTGGATGCAGACGCGATGGATGAAGCCGGGCACAGGCTTGGTGGACGGTCCAGGACCTTCGGGTGAAATGTTGGTGGCGGTGCTGGATACGTCACTCATGGCGGCATTCTATCACGCGTGGCAAGTCCAAGGGGCGGCATCCAAGGAAATGTGAATGGGCCTCAGAAAGCGCAGGGACAGGAGGGAAGTGTGTGGAGAAATGGAGTAACCTCCTGATAGACTTTAGGTTAGCAGGCGACCGCCACACGAAACCGGCCAGCAAGCTCCATCTAGGGAAGAGGTGTTCCGGCGCAAGGAGTGCGCGGAGACAAGGCTGCGGCGTGCTTATGCGGAACGAAAGAAGATGATAGGGAATTATGGATAGGAAGTTGAGAAACCGGACGCTGTTGCTGCTCGGATTGGCAGCGGTGGTGGCGTTTGTGCTGATTCGGGTGAGTGGGCACCAGCCGGTGGCCAAAATTTCGGCCACGAGCCCAGTCAGGCAGAACATCACGTTGTTGATCAGCAGTAACGGAAAAGTGGAGCCGATAGCGCCTTACGTCGTGAGGTCGCAATCAGATACGTTCGTTGAAAAGGTGTACGCGGCCGAGGGGCAGAACGTAAAAAAAGGCCAGTTGCTGCTGAAGCTGGATGTGAGGGATGCCACGGCGCAGTTGGCCGCCGCCAGGGGGAAGTTGTTGCGCGCCCAAGAAGATCTGCGAGCGTCCCAAGCGGGAGGGCGAGCGGATGACGTGGCCCGCGTCTCGAGTGACCTAGCAAAGGCACAGGCCGACCGAGATCGTTTGCAGAAGGAGCATGATTCTTTGGAGCGGCTGCTCGCTCAAGGCGCGGCGACCAAGGACGAATTGGCGGCGAACGAACTGGTATTGGCGAAAGCCCGCGCTGACGTGGAAAAATTCACCGCCGCGAAACAGGAATTCGCCCGCCAGGTAAATTTAGACGGATCCCGAGCGGCATTGGCTGTGCAACAGGCTCAGAGCGACGTCGCCGCGCTCGAAGAAAAAGTGCGACAGGGGAGGATCACGGCGCCGATCGATTGCACTTTATATTCCCTGCCGGTGAAAACGGGGGAATACGTGAAAACTGGGGATCTGCTGGCCGAAATGGCGGACCTGCACAAGGTGCGTGTACGGGCATTTATCGATGAGCCTGATTTGGGAGGGCT
The DNA here is from genome assembly GCA_963709675.1 of Candidatus Acidiferrales bacterium. Lineage (GTDB taxonomy): Bacteria > Acidobacteriota > Terriglobia > Acidiferrales > UBA7541 > Acidiferrum. The sequence goes on along the minus strand of CAVPWW010000002.1, from coordinate 2,631,515 downwards.
GGAGCCGGACCTGCCGGTGAGAATTACCTGGGATGCGCTGCCGAATAATTTCTGGCAGGGTAAGACGGAAATCATTCCCAAGCAAGTGGTGGCACACGGTTTACGCAGCGTGGGGGAGTTGCTGTGTTCAGTGGACAATGACAAATTGCAATTGCTGCCGAACACCAATGTCAACGTCAAGATCAATTCGAAAGAACGGCTGAAGGTGGTCACCGTTCCACGCGGGGCGGTAGAATCACAAAATGGCAAGCGGTATGTGTTTGTGGTGCGAAGTGGAGTAAGGGACGCGAAGTTGGAAAAACGCGAGATTCAGGTCGGGATTGCGGATGCGACGAGCTTTGAAGTGCTGGGGGGGCTGCAGGGAAACGAGGTTGTGGCGCTGCCAGGCGACGTAGAATTAAAGGACGGGATGATCGTTAAAGTTGTGAACATGGACAATTCCAATGTCAAAGGCGAAAAGGACGCGGAGTTCTAAAGCGGTTCTCGCAGCGGTGCTTTGCCTGTTCGCATGGCAAGCGCGCGGCGAGGCACAAGAAGCTCCGTTGGATGTCGCCAGAAGCGCTTACGAGAAGGGCGACTATCCAAAGGCGATTGAAATTTTGCAGAATGCAGCCACTAAAGAACCCGCGAATGGAGAAATTGAGCTACTGCTTGCGAAATCCTATCTGGAATCCAATCAGTACGACAATGCAGTCAGCAGCGCCGAAAGGGCTGTCGCCGTCGACCCGAAGAACTCGGTGTATCACCAGTGGTTGGGAGAAGCCGACGGCGGGAAGGCCGATCACGTATCCATGCTGAGCGCGTATTCCTGGGCGCGCAAAACGCAAAAAGAATTTGAAATCGCAGTACAGTTAAACGAACGAAATTTCGATGCAGTGCAGGACCTCATCGAATACGATTGCACGGCCCCCTCGATGGTTGGCGGCGGAGAAGACAAAGCGCAACCGCTGATCCAGAAGTTGATTAGCCTGGATGCCGCGGAAGGGCACTTCGGAGCGGGTGTTTGCAAAGCCGTAAAAAAGGATTATGCCGGGGCGGACGCAGAATATGCCAAGGCGCTGGAAAACAAGCCAAAAACAACGGACCGCATTTACGACATAGGAGACTATTTCCTGCAACGCGGGCAGGGAGAAAAGCTACTGGAGGCAGCAGCGGCTGGGGAAGCGTTGGCACCCTCGGATCCGCGAGGAAAGTACTATCGTGCCGTGGGGTGGATTCTGAAGGGTGAAAAATACCTGGATGCGGAGAAGCAGTTGCGGGAATATCTGGCGGCGGGGCCATACCGCTCCACCTATCCGAATCCCTGGGACGCGCATTACTGGCTGGGTCGGCTGAATGCAGCGCAAAAAAATACGGCTGGAGCCAAGAGTGAGTATCAGGAAGCGCTGAAGCTGAATCCGAAATACAAAAGAGCTCAGGAAGCGCTAAAACATCTTGGCGGACAGTAAAACGACACAGGTTAACCGGGCGAAATGCAACTCAAAGAAACATTGACTCTGGCGGTGGACGCGCTGCGAGCGAATAAATTGCGCGCTGTGTTGACCTCGATCGGAGTGATTATTGGCAGTGCTTCGATCGTCCTGGTGGTGACGGTAGCATTAACCAGTCAGAAGTTCGTGATTTCGCAGATCGAAGCGATGGGGTCGAACCTGGTTTGGGTAGAGTTGGTAAAGCGACCTGGTAAAACGCAGCCGCTTAGTCACGAACTCACGCTGGGAGATCTCGAAGCCGTCAAAGAGAGCATACCGGACTTGAGCGCAACGGCCGGGTTCACCGATATTCCGATGACCGTCATCGTGAATGGCCAGGAACGGCCGGTGAGCCTGATTGGCGCGACGGACGGGTACCAGACGATCCGGCGGTTAGTGGTGACGAGTGGCCGCTATTTCGACGCGGGCGATATGGAGGGACGAGGCAAGGTCTGCTTAATCACCAAGGAGTTAGCGGTCCGCGTTTTTGGGATGGAGAACCCCGTAGGACAAGATCTCCGGGTTGGCGATCTCACGTTCACCGTGGTTGGGGTCTTTCACGAGCGAAGTTCAACCTATGGCATCTCTGAAATTCAAAAGGAGACGGTAATCATCCCCTTCATGCTGATGAAGTACTACACAGGAGACAGCCACCTGGGAACCCTGCAGGCGCAGGCAGCTAATCCGGAGGAAGTTCCCATGGTGGAGAGGCGCGTGAAAGATCTCCTGGTGAGCCGGCATCCGCCGGAGGCGGAGTGGAACGTGCAGACGTTGACGGGAATCTTGTCGGCAGCTCGCAAGATCTCCCTGGGGTTGACCATCATGCTGGTGGTGATAGCGTTCATCGCGCTGCTGATCAGCGGAGTGGGGATTATGAATATCATGCTGGTTACGGTACGGGAACGGACGCGAGAAATTGGGGTCAGAAAAGCCGTTGGTGCTTCGAAAGAGGAAATCATGGCGCAGTTCCTGATGGAGGCATTCCTGATCAGCGGGGGCGGGGCTGTGCTGGGAATATTGATTGGACTTGCGATCCCGGTCGCCGTTCAGCAATTGTTGCCTGGAAATATGCGCGTGCCAATTTCCACAGCGAGCGTAATTGTGTCGTTTCTGGTGTCATGTTCGACGGGGCTTTTTTTTGGATGGTTACCCGCGAGCCAGGCCGCGAAACTCGATCCGGTGGAATCGTTGCGGTACGAGTAGGAATAGAGGTTTGTGGGTAAGCAGGAGGAAAAGTATGGCTTGGAAACGTCGTGCGGGGTGCGCGATTCTGTGTGCGGCGGCAAGTTGCGCGACGGTATGGGCGCAAAACTCCTCGGACCAAACGAGTTCCACAACCATTGTGCTGACGTTGAAGCGCAGCATCGGTCTTGCCTTGCAGAACAGCAAAGATATCCAGTTAGCGAAGATCCAGGCGCGCGTCGCCGATAACTCCGCGAATCTAACCAAGGCCGCATTTCTACCCAATGTGTATGCGGGTTCGGGAGGCGGTTATACGTATGGTTTGCCGGACACGCCTGGAGGACAACCCCCAGCGATATTCAGACTGACGTACACCGAGGACGTGCTCAATGGACCGCTGCGGGGCTTGGCAAAAGAACAGCAGGAGCAAGCCCGGGCGCAGAGTTTGGTGCTTGCAGACACTCGCGACATAGTGATCGATCGGGTGGCAACCTCGTACCTGGAACTGGTAAAAGTGAGACATTCGCTCGAACTGCTCCGCAAGGAAAACGAAAGCGCAGAAAAGATTGTGGGCGTGACGCAGGAACGTCAGGGCGAAGGATATGAATTGCCCACGGAAGTCACGAAGGCGCAACTGACGAAGGCGCAAGTTGTTCAGCGGATTCTGCAACTCGAAGGGCGGCAGGATGAGTTGGAAGTGTTTCTGCGCAATCAGCTTGGATTAGCGCCGGACCAACCGATGGAGGTTACGCCGGAGGAATTGCCGGGTTCAGCGGAGCAGGAAGGGGCAAATCTGGTGGCGATGGCGTTCCAGGGGAATACGAGTCTGGCCTTTGCGGAATCCGATGTGAAGGCGAAGGAATTCCGGTTGGCGGGTGAGAAAAAAGGGTATTGGCCGACGTTACAGTTGGTCAGCGTCTACGACGTATTGATTAAATACAATTTCAGGAATTACGCGCAGATTTATAACAATTTCACATACAACAACCTAAATGCCGGCGTGAACATCAACGTTCCCATATTCAGCTCGACGACACGCGCGAATATTGCTTTGGCCCAGGCCAATCTGGATGCCGCAAAGCTGAACCTGGCCAACAAGCGCTCGCAGGTCAGCGCGGACATTCGCCAGCGCTCGAGAAAAGTACAAGAGACCTATGCGGCCAAAGAAGTGGCGCGGCTGGAATTGCAGTTGGCTCAGCAAAACCTGGCGGTACTGCAGTCCCAATTCGGTGAAGGCAAAGCGAATCTGCGCGACGTGGAAAAAGCCAGGTTAGACGAAAACGAGAAGTGGATGGCCTATCTGGATGCCAATTTCCAGCGACAGCAGGCTCAATTGGAATTGTTGAGAACGGCCGGGCAACTCGAAAAAGCGCTGGAATGAAGCGCATGCTCGAAAAAGACAGCTTGGAGCTATTGCGGCAGGCGTTGGTTAAATTGGAGTCTGGTTTTACTTCGCTGCCCGAAAATTCCTCCGAGACTCCCGGTATCGAGCGCATTGCAGAGGTCTTAGCGACGACCGCGGAACGGCTTCAAGATAACTATCCTTATTTTCATCCGCTCTATGCCGGGCAGATGCTGAAGCCGCCCCATCCAGTTGCGCGCCTAGCCTATGCGTTGGCGCAATGGATCAATCCGAATAATCATGCGCTTGATGGAGGGCGCGCTTCCTCGGCGATGGAAAAAGACGCCGTGAGTGCGCTGGCCCGGATGTTTGGTTGGAACGAACATCTTGGACATTTGACGGGCGGTGGCACCATGGCCAATCTCGAGGCGCTCTGGGTGGCCGGTCAATTGAAGCCAGGAACGACTATTCTTGCGAGTGAACAGGCTCATTACACTCACCACCGGATCAGCGGTGTGCTGCAGTTACCGTTCGAGTCGGTTCCGTGCGATGGTCGCGCGCGGATGGACGTCGGAGCTCTGAAGCAGCGCTTGGCTAAAGGTGACGTCGGGACCGTGGTAGCTACCATGGGGACGACTGCGACCGGCTCCGTGGACCCGCTTGCAGAAATCCTTGATCTGAGAGGGCAGCATGGTTTCCGACTCCATTGTGATGCGGCCTATGGCGGATATTACGGACTCGCCGAAAATCTCGCCGAGGGAACGGGCAGGGCACTCGATCGAATGCGGGATGCGGATTCAATCGTGATTGATCCTCATAAGCATGGATTACAGCCGTATGGTTGCGGATGCGTGCTGTTCCATGATCCGAGTGTGGGAAGTCTTTACCAGCACGATTCGCCCTACACCTACTTCAGTTCGAAGGAATTGCACCTCGGCGAAATCAGCCTGGAATGCTCGAGGCCAGGAGCGGCGGCGGTGGCGCTGTGGGCCACTCAAGAACTTCTGCCATTGGTAAAAGGCGGAAAGTTTGCGAAGGGACTAGAGCAGTGCAGGGAGGCGGCACTGGATTTTCACGGGAGAATCTCGGGTGACTACAGATTCGTGGCAGGATTTCCGCCCGAACTCGATATTGTGATTTTTGCCCCGCGGGCGGAGAGCGCCAGCGTTGCGTCTACCCTTAGCAGGAAAGTTTTTGCGCTTGCGGCGAAGAGGAACCTGCATCTGGCCGTGGCTGAACTGCCGTTCGAATTCTTCGAAACGGGGATCACGGGGATGAGGAAAGATCAAGAGCGCGTGACGTGCCTTCGGTCCGTGCTCATGAAGCCCGAGCATCGCGATTGGATCGCCCCGATCTGGGCCATCCTGTCGGACTCAATGCAGGCGGTTTTGCAAGGTTAGGCAGATTTGGGCGGGGAGCGAGTTCTTATCGTTTTGGGTCGAATATCTTGGCAAGTTCCACTTAATGCGGGATTTAGCCGTTAGATGCATCTTTGGCGCTTTTGGTAGAAAGGCGTGCCCGGATGCAACCAAGTTCGGTAAACTAATATCTAGACTTGTGGCGTAGCAAAACCGGCCGCAGACCTGTGTTCTATTTGTGTGGCCGCCAAGGGGAAAGTTTTGCGCTTTGAATTCTGAATCAGCCTGAGGGTGAAGAATGCCAGATGTATTGAAGACATTGCTCTTGAATCCGCCGAGTTTTGAAAACTTCGACGGCGGCGCGAGTTCACGCTGGCCCGCGACGCGCGAGATTGAGTCCTATTGGTTTCCAGTGTGGTTGAGCTATCCCGCCGGATTGATCCCAGGCAGCCGGCTCCTGGACGCCTCCCCCCACAAGATCAATTGGCAGCAAACAGTCGAAATTGCCAAGGACTACGAATTCCTGGTGCTATTCACCTCCACGGTGGGTTTCGAGAGCGACGTCAAGTTGCTGAGAAAGATGAAGGAATCGAACCCGTCGATGAAAGTGGCGTTCGTTGGGCCTCATGGACATATCAGGCCGGACGAGACCTTGAACGCCAGCGAAGACATTGAGTTTATAGTGCGTGGCGAATTCGACCACGCGGTGGCGGAGTATGCTCACGGCAAGCCGCTGGACCAAATCCTGGGCGCGAGCTACAAGAAAGACGGAAAGATCGTCCACAACGCTCCACGGCCGCAGCTGCACACGGAAGAGCTGGACGCGCTGCCGTTCGCGACGGACATCTACAAGCGGGATTTGCAGATCGAGCGGTATAACGTGCCGTTCCTCTTGAATCCCTTCGTTTCGTTCTACAGTTCGCGGGGGTGTCCGGCGCTGTGCACATTCTGCATGTGGCCTCAGACCCTTTCGGGGCATGCTTGGCGAGTTCGCTCCGTGGACAACGTGGTACAAGAAGTGAAAAACGCGCTCGAATATTTTCCGCAGATGAAAGAAATATTCTTCGATGACGACACCTTCAACATCCGGAAGGACCGCGCCATCGAGATGAGCCGGAAGTTCAAGCCCTTAAAGTTCCAGTGGTCCTGCACAGCGCGTTGCCACAGCAAATACGAGGAATTGAAAGCCATGGCCGATGGAGGCGCGCGACTGTTCATCGTGGGATTCGAGTCCGGAGACCCACAGATCCTGAAGAACATCAAGAAGGGCGCGACCATTGAGATGGCGCGCGAATTCATGAAGAACTGCAAGAAAGTCGGCATCAAGGTGCACGGCGACTTCATTATTGGCTTGCCGGGCGAAACGAAGGAAACCATCAACAAGACCATCGATTTCGCCAAAGAGCTGGATTGCGAAACCATCCAGGTTTCCCTCGCTCACGCCATGCCAGGTACCGAGCTTCACGAACAGATGTCCAAGGAAGGATTTCTGCGAGTGGAAGCATTGGCGGATCAGGGTGGCCACCAGTTGCCGCACATTGAGTTCCCGCACCTCTCCAAGGCGGACATGATGGCTGGCGTCACGCGGTTCTACGATGAATATTATTTCCGTCCCAAAGTTGTTTGGCGAATCGTAAAGGATGCGCTGTGGGACGACCACGAGCGAAAGCGCTTGTACCATGAGGCAACCGACTTTCTGAAGTTGCGCTCGGAGCGCATGAAGTGGGTACGCAATGGCGGGGAAACGCCAAAGACGATGGTGGCGGTATCCGGGGCTTCCTCAGCCAGTGGTAACGACTAACGACAAAGAATGAGCCACGAGCACAGGCTAAGGATCAAGACCCTCTTCATGGTCTTGCTGATGGTGGTGTGCGCCAATCTCGGCGATCTCATGCTGAAGCGAGGAATGCTGCAAATTGGTGCAGTGCAGATTTCCGGAGCAGGGATCTGGCATGCGCTGCTTTCCACCATTCACAACGGCACAATCTGGCTGGGAATATTCTTTCTTGTCGGGTTCACGCTTTGCTATATGACGGCGGTGAGTTGGGCGGATTACAGCTACGTAATGCCTGCGGGCGCCTTCGGCTACGCGATACAAACCATGCTGGCGGTTGTTCTCTTGCATGAAGCAGTGAATACCCAACGATGGATCGGCGTGGTGCTGATCGTGACAGGCGTATTGCTGGTAGGCCAGACACACCCGACGACCACAAACACCAAGCCGGTGACGCCGTGATCAAAGTGGGCCTGATGCTAATGTTCTTTATCTGTTGCAGCACCGGCGGAGAAATTGCAATGACCTATGGAATGAAACAAGTCGGAGAACCGGAAAGCTTCCGGCCGATGGCGCTGTTGCGTTTTATAGGAAAAGCGGTGAGGAACGTCTGGGTATGGTTTGCAATGCCACTGCTGGCCGCTTCTTTTTATTCTTTGCTGATTTTGTTGTCCTGGGCGCCGCTAAGCGTGGTGATTCCGGCTTCCGCATTCAACTACGTGGTGGGAACATTCGGAGCAAAGCACCTGCTAAAGGAGCAAGTATCAGCAAAGCGATGGATGGGCGTGGCGATGGTATGTATCGGCGTGACATTGGTGCTCCTCACCGGAAAATAATAGGCGCAGGGCATCTGCCCGTGAAAGCATGTCTTAGAATGAGGATTGCCGGTTTGTGAAGACAAACTTGCCGCCCGATTCAGCAAGCGCGTAAACTGGCCCGAGTTTCTCCAGGAATTCCTTCCTCTTCTCATCTCCTGTCACAAAGTATAGCCTGTTGGGACCTTTCCATAGCTCGGTGAGTTGGGGATCCTCCAGGAAGATTGGCGGCGCGTCCGGAAAAAGCGAGCCAAACCACAGGCCATTGATGCGGCCGCTGTAAATCAGCATCTGCGCGCCGGTGTAGAAGTTAACTGACGAAGCGAGCGAATACTCTCCGTCACAAATGATTTGCTCTCCAGGTTGCAGGGTCCGTTCAATCGCGGCAGCGAGCGGCTGAGAGCCCAGAACCGGATAAAAAACGCCCAAGGAGATGTGCGCGCATTCGATGAAGAGAGCAATCATCCCCACCAAAGCCCAGTTTGCAGCGGCAGTTTTGCCCCGGCGGCGGAAAAACCAGTTCAATCCGGTTCCGAAGAAAAAGGCAACCGCCGTGCCGATCAGCGGACCGCGGAAGAAGCCCATGGCGTCGCCGGTAAGATCCAGAAAATGCCCGAGAGAAAGAACGTAGGCGTCGGGATTTTTGTTGAGAAGATCGGCGAGTTCGATGCTGGGCCTGGGTGCGTGGGAGATGAGGGCGAGAGCTCCTGTGATTCCGGCAATCAAGAGGCCGAAAACGAGCAGCACCGTGGCAGAAATGCGCCCGCTACGGGCAATCGGCGAACCTTTGGGAGCTTGTTCCTCGCGGGCGAGCCAGTTCCCGAGGAGGAGAGCGAATGCGGGCAAAGCCGGCGCGATGTAGTACTCCTGCCGGGTGGAAAAGCTGAAGAAGAGAAGAATCACGGCTGCCCAGCAGAACAGCAAAAGAAGGACAGCTTCGCTAGATTTTCGCACCCCTGCGACGCGTGGCAGTCGCAAGCGGATTTGAGCAAGCGCTTGAGGAAGAAAAGAGCTCCAGGGCAGGAACCACACCAGGAGAAGTCCATAGAAGGGTATGAGCGGGACGGTACCATAGTCCACCGGGTAGCGTTTGCCCAAATAACGCAAAAACTGCTCATTGACAAAATAAAACCAGAGAAATCCCTTGGCCTGGCCCGCCGGAGGATTTCGAAGCGCGGCAAGGATATGCCAGGGCGCGGCAACCAGAAGAAATACAAGAGTGCTGGAAATAAGCCGCATCTTGAGCAGATGGCGAAGATCGCCCACAAGCAACAGGAAAAAAAAGATGATGGCGCACGGAAAGACCACGCCGATCAAACCTTTGGTTAGAACATTCAAGCCAATGGCCGCGGCGATTGCCCAACAGGAAAACAGAGAGGGCCTTTCGGTTTGCCAGCCCGCCAAAAAGAAATAAAGACAAACGCCGCACCAGAGACCTACCGTGACATCCGGGATTGTGAGACGCGTAAAGAGATAAGGACCAATCGAAGCCAGGAATAAGATGCCAGCCCAGAGGCCAGCTTGCGCGGAGAGGTAGCGACGGCCAAACTGATATACGAACCAGGCGAGAAACAGAACACTGAAATGGAGCAAAAGCCGCGCCGTCCACGTGGCGACACCAAAGACCTGGAACGCAACGGCCATGCCCCAGTAGGGAAGCGGAGCCTTTTCAAGGTAGCGGATACCGTTTTCGTGAAGGGTGACCCAGTCGCCGCGGGTCAAGATCTCCCGTCCGGCATCGGCGTGCGCCGCGTCCGCGTCGTCCATAAGTGGCGGACGAAAGAGACCGGGCCCATAGATAGAGATCCAGATGATTGTAAGGATCAGGAGCGAGAGCCCAACTCGTTGCCCTAACGAACGGTCCATGCCGGATGATCGCCTCAAGACACGGAGATTCAGTAAAAAACACAGCAGTGAGCGGAACAGACAAGTTTAGCATGGAGCAAAAACCTGACACGGGTGGAATCTAGGGTTAAGGGTTGGGCAAAGAAGGGCATATGGTCCCGCGGAGGGTGTTCGATGCACCAACTGCTCTAAGATGCATGTTATCCTATGCGTTCAATACCTCGTCCAGTCTGATAGTGAGAAGTTGCGGATTCCGGAAAGCTCGAACTCCGCCCAGGAGCAAACAGCAGCGTGTGGCAGACTATCCTTTGCTATCTGATCTTGCTGCCAGCGTTGGCGCCGTTGATTTACTACCTTATGGCCATCTATGCGGGTTGGAGTTTTTTTTGCAGAAAAAAGAGATTGCCTCGGTATGACCGCTCTTTCGCACCCCCCGTCAGTATCTTGAAGCCTGTTCGAGGCGTTGACCGGGAGGCGTACGAGAACTTCGCAAGTATGTGCGAGATCGATTACGAACAGTATGAAATTGTGTTTGCGGTGGCGGAGGCGGACGATCCGGTCATTGAGCTCATTCGAAAGCTTCAGCTGGAGTTCCCGAAGCGATCCATCCGACTTATCGCGGGCATTGAGCAGCTCGGGAACAGCCGAAAGACCAACAGCCTTTGCCGGTTAGTGAAGGAAGCGAAATATGACCTGCTGGTGATGAACGACAGCGATGTGAGAGTGGAAAAGGAATATCTGTGGGACGTCGTTGCCCCGTTTAAGGATCCCAAAGTGGGGGTGGTGACGGCACTGTTTCGGAGCAAAACTGATGGAGGATTTGCTGCGGACGTGGACGCGGTGGGAGTGCCGACGGACTCTTCGGCGAACACGCTGGTGGCATGGAAATTTGGCAAGCTCGACTTCGCGCTGGGCTGGACGATGGCGATTACCAAAGCGCGTCTGGAGGAGATCGGCGGGTTTGCTGCGTTAATCAACATGCACTCAGACGATTTTGCGCTGGGAAATGAAGTGGCAAAGCAGGGCTACCGGATCGAGTTGATGCGAGAGGCAGTCTGGATGGTATTCCCGGAAGAAACGATGAAGGAATTTCTGGCGCACGAATTGCGATGGATGATTCAATTGAAAAACCTAAGATTGGTCGGATATCTAGGGATGTTTCTGACGTTTGGTTTCGCGTGGTCCTTGTTGGTTGCGGCGATAGTGCCGTCGTGGACGATAGTTGGAAGTTATTTCGCGGCCTACATCGTGCTTCGGCTTTCCGTAGCATGGCTGATTGGGGTGTGGGGACTGGGAGATCCCACGGTGAGAAGAAGGCCGTGGCTGCCGCTAGTGCGGGACGCGTTGAACTTAGGATTGTATGTTGGTAGTTTCTTTTCGAATACGGTGGAGTGGCGTGGAGTGTCGTACAGGCTGCGAGGGCCGTTTCTGGAGCCAGTTCGATCTGCGCACCAAAACACGCCTGTCAGATGAATTTGGCCGCGATGGGCATGCCAACCTGCAGGACCGCCAAGGCAAATACTTGCACCGCTCTGATTTATTCGGCTGAATGATGCATCACATGGCCATATGGCGTGTCGTGATTCTTTTGCTGGCAATCGCACCCCTTGCTTACTACGCGGTGGCCATCCTGGCAGCTATCCGCTTCTTCCGAAGAGAGAGAAAAAAGCCGCTCGCCGAGTTCCGGCCGCCTGTCAGCATACTGAAGCCCGTACGTGGAGTCGATTTTGGTACGTATGAGAATTTTTCGAGTTTTTGCCGGCAAAACTATGAAGACTACGAGATCTTATTTTGCGTTAACGAGATGTCTGACGCTGCGATTCCAGTTATTCAGCGAGTGATGGCGGAATTTCCAGGACGGAGCATTCGCGTCCTTTCGGGTGCAACTCAGCTTGGCACAAACCGCAAGGTAAACAATCTGGCCCTGCTTGCAAGAGAGGCTAAGCATGACTTCCTGGTGCAGAGCGACGGTGATGTGCGCGTCGGGCCAAATTATTTGAAGGAAGTGATCGCGCCATTTAGAGATTCTAGGGTAGGCGTGGTGAGTTGTTTTTATCGCGGGGTTGCACAACCGAATCTGGCTGCCGAAATCGAGGCAGTCGGAGCGACGAGCGACTTTTTTGCGGGAGCCATGGTTGCCGATTGGATGGAGGGCGTGACGTTCGCCCTCGGAGCATCAGTGGCTACGACAAAGGGGTGGCTAGGAAAGATGGGCGGATACGAGGCGTTGGCAAACTTCCTGGCAGACGATTATGAGATCGGCAACCGCGTACACAAAGCGGGGGGTAAGGTCCTGCTTTCGCGAGAAGCAGTCTGGACGATGTATCCAGCGTTAAATTTTGGAGAGTTTTGGGAACATCAAGTGCGGTGGGCGCGAACGGTAAGATTAGTCCGTCCCGCTTCGTTTTTGGGGCTAATCGTGACACATGGGTTGCCATGGGCCGTGGCGGCGGCGTTGGTGGCGCCCAATTGGTGGGTGGCATTTGCCTACCCAATGGCTTATCTCCTGCTGAGGCTATCCATGGCCTGGGTGGCCGGGGTTTGGGGACTAGGGGATGATATTCTGCGGAGGAAATTGTGGCTCATACCGCTGCGCGATGCGGTTCATTTTGTCGTGTGGTTGGCAGGTTTTACATCCAATCGAGTGAGATGGGGTGGGGTTGAGTACGTCATCAAAAACGGTAAAATGAGCGAAGTCATACCCTAATAGCAAATCAAAAATCTAACTCAGGGATGTGAACTCGAGGGATTCGTCGCGACTGGTGTGACGCTGTGTTTCAGCCAATCGGAATCGGTGAGATTCCATCCTCCGCCGAGAGCCAGATAAAGCTGAACGACCACGAGACGACGATTTATCTCGGTCTGCGCCAGAGAATTCTGTTCCGGATACAACTGTTGCTGAGCATCGAGCACTTCAAAGTAGCTGGCCTTTCCCGCCGTATAGCGCTGTAGCGACACCGTGACAGCTTGCTGGTAGGCGGCCACAGAGCGAGTCTGCTCGATGCGAATCGCTTCGAACTTCTGGCGCGAAATCAGTGCGTTCGAAACGTCCGTGAAGGCATTGAGGGCGGCTTGTTCATATTGCAGCTTGGCTTGCTGCCAGGCTGCAATTGCCTGACGCTTCTGAGCCGTGAGGGCGCCACCTTCGTAAATGGGACCCGCGAAGTTGCCCGCAATGCTCCAAACATTGGCGCTGCCGGCAGTGATTTGGGAAAGAGGGGTGCTGGCTTGCCCGAGAAGGGCGGTGAGGCCAATCTGCGGGAAGAAATTAGCGATCGCTACGCCAACCTGGGCGTTGGCTGCGCGCACCTGCTGTTCGGCAGTCAGGACGTCCGGGCGCCTTTCCAGCAGGGCAGAAGGCAATCCCACCGGAATCTCCGGCGGGACAATTTCATCGAGCAAATCGGCCGTATGAGCAACGGGCTGGGGATTGCTTCCCAAGAGGACACTGATCACGTTTTCTTGCAGAGCAATTTGGCGCTCATATTCCGGGATAACAGCGGCAGCGGCAGCTTGCGCAGCTTCGGCACGAGAAGTGTCTAGCTTGGAGGCGACGCCGCCTTCGTAACGTTGGGTGAACAGTTTGAGGGTGTCGGTAAACGAAGCGGTGGTTTCCTTAGCGATCTGAAGTTGCAGTTCCAAACCGAGGAGTTGGAAGTAAGCCTGGGCGACCTCACTCGCAAGCGTGAGCATAACGCCACGGCGAGCTTCTTCAGTGGCGAGGTATTGCGCGCGCGCGGACTCATTGAGGCGGCGAATGCGGCCCCAGATGTCCGCCTCCCATGCCACGCTGCCAGCGGCCAGGAATGCGCCCTTGGTTGTGGCGAGGCCTGAAGGGGCCACAGTGCCGAGGAATTCGTTCTTGCCGTCGCTTGCGCCAACAGAATAATTTACTGCCGGAAGGTATTGAGAACGGGCCACGGCGGCAAGCTGACGCGCCTGTTCAACTCGAGAAACAGCGATGGCCAGATCATAGTTATTCGCAAGGGCGGTATCAATGAGCGATTTCAGTTGTTCATCTTTAAAAGCTTCCCACCAAGGCAGATCCGCATAGGAAGCCTGCTGCGCGGCGCCCTCTGCGCCCCGAAAATCGGCCGGGACATTGACCTTTGGGCGTACGTAGTTTGGGCCTACCGCACAACCAGAAAACAGGAGCGTAACCGAGAGGAACGCGGCGAGCAGGGAATGCCTCGGTGGAGCTGCACCGAACCGGTATTCCCTCGAATCAATGCTTCTTCTGTTCATCGGACGTAACTCATTCTCCGTTTCGACACTGCGGTCTCAATCTGCGTGTCCGGGGCTAGGAGGAGCCAAGCCTGGTGCGCCGGGTTCGACCGCCTTAAAGCCCTCCACCTTTGCCCCTCCGAGCCGTTCCACCAGGTAGAACAGCGCAGGAATAATCAAAATAGCGATTGCACTGGCAGCGAGCATGCCACCAATGACGGCCGTGCCCATCACCTGACGGGAGACGGCGCCAGACCCAGATGCGCGCCAGAGAGGAACGCAACCAAGGATAAATGCGAAAGAGGTCATCAAGATGGGGCGAAGACGAAGCCGGGCGCCTTCGAGGGCCGCATCGGAGAGGGTGCGGCCTTTTTCGTATTCAGCTTTGGCGAATTCAACGATGAGAATCGCGTTCTTGGCTGCGAGGCCAATGAGCATCACCAGACCGATTTGAGCGTAGACGTTGTTCTCCAAGCCAAGACTCGAATATTGCTTGAATACAAGCAGATCCACGACACGGCGGATGAAAAGGGCAGCAAAGGCGCCAAAAACGGCGATGGGCACGCTGAGAAGCACGCTGAAGGGCAATGTCCAACTCTCGTACAAGGCCGCCAGGATAAGGAAGGCAAAGAGGATCGAGAGCCCGAAAATGGCGAACGGCGAGACACCTTGCTGCGCTTTTTTCTCCTGGAAGGACATGCCAAGGTAGTCGAATCCCATTCCGGGCGGCATTGTCTGGGCGTAGACCTCTTCGAGAGCCTTCATAGCCTGGGCGGAGCTGTACCCGCGCGTGGCAGTGGCGTTGATTTGTGCGGAACGGTGCAAGTTGTAGCGCATAGTGAATTCCGGTCCACTTCTTTGCTCGATGGAAGTGACAGCGGATAGCGGCACCATGCCGCCGCGCGAATTTCTGACATAGAACTGGCCCAGGTTCTCAGCCCTGGTGCGGTAGCTGCCTTCTGCTTGTGTGTAAACCTGCCACTGACGGCCAAAGCGGTTGAAATAATTAATGAAAGCGCCGCCCATGAAGGCCTGTAGGGTGCCGTACACATCTTTTAGCTGCACGCCCTGAGTTAGGACCTTGTCTCTGTCCACATTCACATACACCTGAGGAACCGAAGGAAGCAAGGTGGTAAAGACTCGGGCGATTTCCGGGCGCTTTCGAGCGGCTTCCAGGAATTTTTCCGTATTGGTCGCGAGGAACTCTACGTCATGTCCGCCGCGGTCTTCGAGAATATAAGTGACGCCACCCGACGTGCCAACACCGGGAATAGCGGGCGGAGGAAAAGCGACTGTGGTGCCTTCCGGTAGCTTTCCAAGAACATCATTGAAATGCATGATGAGATTGAAGTATTGCTCATCGGCGGTGGTGCGCTCCGCCCAGGGCTTGAAGGTGACCCAGAAAAAAGTGCTGTAAGTGTTCTGAACACCGCTGAGCATGCTAAAGCCCACAACGGTCGTGACGTGAGCGATACCGGGCGTTTTCAAGAGGATGTCTTCAACCCGTTGAGCGGCGGCGCCGCTCCGTTGAAGGGAAGAAGCATCGGGCAATTGCTGGACGACGAAAACGTACCCCTGGTCTTCGTCGGGCAGAAAACTTGTCGGGAGCTTGCCGCCAAAAAATCCAGCGAGAACAGCGAAGCCCACCAGCAGGATGATGGCAACAATACCCTTGTGGATAAAGAAACGACAAATCTTGACGTAATCATTCGTGGCACTGGTGAAGACACGGTTAAACCAGGCAAAGAACTTGGCTAAGGGGCCGCGTGCCTCTTTTTTGGGCCGCAGCAGGAGCGCGGAAAGTGCGGGACTGAGAGTGAGCGCGTTAAAAGCGGAGATAATGACGGAAACGGCGATGGTAACGGCAAATTGCTGGTAAAGGCGCCCGGTAATTCCTGGAATAAATGCGGTGGGGATGAAAACTGCAGCGAGAATGACGGCGATCCCAATGACAGGTGCGGCCACCTCGTCCATAGCCTTAACCGCGGCATCTTTAGGGGAAAGCCCGTGCTCGATGTGATGTTCGACTGCCTCCACGACAACAATTGCGTCGTCGACCACCAAGCCGATGGCCAGCACCAAGCCAAACAGCGAAAGCGTGTTCACGGAAAAACCGAGAAGCGGGAAGACCATAAACGTCCCGATCAGTGAGACCGGCACGGCCAACAACGGGATGAGCGTCGCACGCCAGCCCTGCAGGAAGATATACACGACCAGGATAACGAGTACCAAAGCCTCGACCAGGGTATGCTCGATTTCCTTGATGCCTTCGGTTACGGGAAGAGTGGTGTCCAGAGCCACGACATAATCGAGGCCCGGAGGGAAACTCTTCTTCATCTTTTCCATGTAGTCGCGAGCGCCTTGGGCAGCAGCAACGGCGTTGGATCCCGGCATCTGATAGACGGCGATGACTGCGGAGGGCTTGCCATCCAACCGGCCCTGCATGCTGTAAACCTGTGCACCGAGTTCGATGCGGGCGACATCCTTAAGCCGAACGAGAGAGCCGTCGGGTTGCGCGCGAACAACGATCCTGCCGAACTCTTCCTCGGAGATCAGACGTCCCTGAGCGCGCACGGCATACGTGAACTCCTGGCCCTTGGGAACGGGTTCGCCGCCAATCTGACCGGCGGGATTGACATTGTTCTGGACCTGCACGGCGTTGATGATTTCCGGCACGGTGATCTGGAGTTTCGCGAGTTGGTCCGGCTTCACCCACAAACGCATGGCATATTGGCCAGCGCCAAAGACCGATACGCTGGCAATGCCCGGCACCTGAGTCAATCCATCATACAAATTGATATAGGTATAGTTGGCGAGAAATTGCGAGTCATAGGTGCCATTTGGAGAATACAGATCGAACAACATCATTGGCGCGGAGGTGGATTTTTGAACAGTAACGCCAAAATTGTTGACGGCCGCGGGGAGTTGCGAGGTGGCCTGATTTTGGCGCATCTGCGCGAGAATCTGATCGGTGCTGGCGTCGGTCTTGACATCAAAGTCGACGGTCAGATTCATGGTGCCGTTATTGGCATTGAGGGAGTACATATACTCCATGTTGTCCACACCGCTCATTTGCTGCTCGATGGGAGTGGCAACGGACTGCTCGACGGTCAGGGCGTCGGCACCCACGTAGGTGGCGAGAACTTGGATCTGAGGGTCGGCAATGTTTGGGAATTGCGAAGTGGGAAGGCCCAGGACGGCGACGGCCCCGACAATGACCATGATGATGGAAATCACCATGGCTACAATGGGACGATCAATGAAAATTTTATACATGGTCCCCGGTTATTGAGCAGTGCCTTTGTCAGAAATTGTGGAAGGCATAGAGGCCGATTGATAGGGTTTCGGGTTCACGTGGGTGCCATCTTGAACTTTCTGGATGCCCTCGGCGACAATGCGATCGCCCGGCTTCAGACCCTCGGTGATAATCCAAGAAGTCCCGACCCGCTCCCCCACGGTCACCGGGCGGACGTTCACTTTGTTGTCGGCTTCCACGACGGCAACCAAGTATTTGCCCTGTACATCGGTGACCGCACGCTGGGGTACGAGCAGAGCGCCTTTGTCGACTCGAATGACGGAACGGATGTTTCCAAAGCCGCCCGGGCGTAGAAGTCTATTAGGATTAGGGAACTCGACTTGTACGAGGATGGAGCCGGTGCTGATGTCCACTTGGCGATCAAGGGCATAGAACTTTCCCTTAAGCGGATAGACGGAGCCATCCGTCAGTTCCAACTCCCAGTTCAGTCTGCCGAGTGCCTGCGTATCAGTCTCTCCAGCTTTTTCGGTTTCCCGCATGGATTTCAGATATTCCTGTTCGCTTGGGGTGAAGTTAACCAGGATGGGATTGACCGTGGATACTGTCGTCAACGGATTCGCACTTTGCGGGCTGATGAAATCACCAACTTGCGCGTTGGCGATTCCAGCCACGCCATCGATGGGTGAGATAATGGCGCTGAATCCAAGGTTCAATTTCGCGGATTCGAGAGAAGCTTCTGCTGAAGCCATTGCCGCCTTCGCCGATTCCATCTGGGCTAGCGCAGACAAATTGTTTTGGACCGCGTCATCGAGTTCTTGCTTGCTTATGGCGCCCTGTGCCGCCAGCGGGGTATAGCGGTTGACATCCAATTGGGACTTGCCCTGTTGAGCCTGAGCCCGAGCGAATTCACCTTTCGCTTGCTCCAAAACGCCCCTAGCCTGATCGACCGCGGCCTGGAAGGTGCGCGGATCCAATTGAAAGAGAGGTTCTCCCTTTTTCACAAATGCGCCGTTAAGATAAGTCTGCTTCATCAAATAGCCGGCGACTTGCGCGCGAATCTGGGCGTTCACTTTACCCGTGAGCGTGGCTACCCATTGCCTGGTAATCGGCACGTCTTTTTGCATGACATCAACAACCTCCACAACGGGAGGGGCGGCTTCAACGGGCTTTTCCTTTTCGCAACCACCGCAAAACGCAAATGAGATTGCCATGACGGCTAGAACAGACTTGCGACGCTTCCGGGGCGAGGAAACATCATCATGCAATCCCGCACGGAATTGAAGTTCAGTCATAAAAGTTCCAAAGTATTCTTGGTGGGCGGACCCGTAATTGGCAGCAAACTTATCACGAACCAGGATGCGAGCAAAGGTGAAAATCGCCGATCGCGGTCGTCCACAACTGTCTTGTCGCGCATTCGTATCATGGAAAACTGCGGACAGTGATCGGAGTTCCTGTTTAGGAACTCAGTCGAAGGACATCACCTTTACGGTGAAGTTGCAGCCTTCCACGCGCGCCACAGCATACTCCAATTCCTGAAGTTGGGACAGAAATTACTGAAGTGGCCGCAGACGCAAAGCTGTCCACTAGTAGCCGCCCTCTCATCGCACCACCCGATCCGATCTTTTGTAAGTTGAAGGTCCTTGAATCCCATCCGAGTTCGATGTCATCATGCGGGCACCGCATCGACTGACTCGCTTACTGCCGCCCCAGTTAATCCCCACGAGAAGGCCGATTTTCTGCCAGGAGAAAAAATGGCAAAAGCGAAACTGAAGAACATCCACAAATTCATCAAGCCGTACCTCGTAACGTCAGGGAAGGACTTTCGGCTGAAGGACTATCACCCGGAAGACACACACCATCTCAATTCCGAAGACAAACCGGAAGCCAAGAAGTGGTTGGAGCAAGGCGTATCGCTTTTGGCCGATCTTCAGCAAGTGCTCTATGCGCAGGGCACATGGGGCCTATTGTTGGTTTTCCAGGCCATGGATGCAGCGGGAAAAGACGGCACAATCAAGCACGTGATGTCCGGCGTAAATCCGCAGGGCGTGGACGTCACTTCGTTCAAATCTCCTTCGAGTGAGGAATTAGCCCATGATTTTCTCTGGCGAACCAACCGATGCATGCCGTCCCGAGGCAAAATTGGCATCTTCAATCGCTCCTATTACGAGGAGGTGTTGGTGGTCCGCGTTCACCCTGAGTATCTGCAGAAGCAGAGATTACCCGATTCGTTGCGAGGAGATCACTTCTGGAAGAACCGTTATGAGGACATCAGCGCTTTCGAGCGCTACCTCACGCGAAACGGGATCGCTGTTTGCAAATTCTTTCTGCACCTTTCGAAGAAAGAACAGAAGAGACGCTTCATGGGGCGGTTGAACAACAAGGAGAAAAACTGGAAGTTTTCGGGCGCCGATTTAAAAGAGCGCAAATATTGGGATGAGTATCAGGATGCCTACGAAAAAATGATCCGCAACACGGCGACAGAATACGCGCCATGGGTCGTGGTGCCGGCGGACAATAAGTGGTTCAGCCGGCTACTGGTGGTTGCCACAGTCGTGGATACGCTGGACCGAATGAATCTGGAATATCCAAAGATGACGGCCGCGGAACTCTCCGAATTGAAGGAAGCGCGGAAGCATCTTGAAAAAGAGTGATAAGCAAAAGGCTAGCGCATTCGGAGCCCAGCTTAATTTTTCGGCGGGTTTGGCGAATTGTCCGGCGAGCCTGGGTCTGGGATGACTTTCAAGCGATTCAATCCCATGCTGTGAAACAGAGTCGGCCAATAATTCTTGAACATGTTTGCAGCAAACTTCCAGGCCAGGTCTGTTCCGATCCGCTCAAAAGTTTTGCCGACAGTTTGTTGGGAGACGGGCAAGTATGAATTTGCCAGCGCCTCTGACGCCATGGTGCCCGCAATGCTCGAGGTATTGAACGTGTCTCTTCCCGAATCAGTTCGAGTAACGAACACACGCTCGGCAGAGTACTTGATGCTGCCCCAAAGAGAGGGACGGCTCTGTGGGAAGAAGCGAGGGTCCTCATGCAAAACGGAGGCGAGAAGATAGCTGCTAAAGAAGCTGTTTGAAGAAGCTCTGGCAATCGTCGCACCATAGCGATTTCCATAAGCGTCCCAACCCTGTCCGTAGGCCGCAGGGACGTCTCTTGCCTGGCTGTAAGCGGCACTGACTCCTGCCGCGACGATATAAGCAGGCGAAATACTCTGATTCACGAAAAGCCTGAATTTTTCGCCGCTGGTCATCGGGCCCTCGCTGGTGGCGATATCGGGGAAGATGATCGACTTGTTAGTCACGTAGCCGACGAAGCGAGAAGTTGTCTCCACAGCTGGATTTGTAGCGCCCTGTGGTTTGGGTTGGGGCGAATCTGGCAAGGTTGTTCGACCAGTGCCTGCACCTGCGGGGGCTTGGGGAAAAGCGGTTGGTGATAAGAGCGATGCCCCGAGAACGAAGCAGGCGGAAATGAGGCATGTTGGACGGATGCTAAGTTGGCGAGACTTCATGATCTTTGTCCTTTTCCCTGATGCCGCTTCAGGTTTGAGCATTCTCAGCGGTAATGGACATTCCTAGCCGGCTTCTTTTGCGTCCTTGCGAATACAGTTAAGGCCTTAGTTTTGATCAGTTTCACCGCGACATCGCAGCGACCGTGGCCAAAGGAGCCCAGGATGTGCGGGGCAAAATATCACGGCTGTCTTTCTCCTGCAACCAACTTTCACCGGGCATTGACTTTATCAGGTGATGCGCGTGTGGGCTCAGAAGGCGGTCCGCTTAAGTTGACGGAGGGCAAAGTCCCGTTTACTCTAGGAAGGTTGAAGTGCGGGTGCGAATCCTTTCCTGCTTCTGCTACTTCCTGCAGTCTCCCATCGGCTGGGAGGTCGTCCAATTGGTAGGACTCCAGACTCTGGATCTGGCTATCCTGGTTCGAGTCCAGGCCTCCCAGCCAAATTTTCTACCACTCATTTGATCCTCAACTAAGCCCAGAATCTTTGATTTGCCCAAGGGCGCGGGTTGTGCCCACCGCACCCGTCCGCCGACAAGAGCCGAGCATCCGTGCCGTGACCGAGCGGCCTGCTTTAGGTTCCGGGCGTGAAGACACATCTTTTTGACATCAGGGTGACACAAATCTGACAAATCTCGTTTCATTCGGTCCTAACATTTCGCTACTCACAGCAGGCCCCACTGAATTGCCTGCTAACGAGGAGGGTAGAGAAGATGGGGTTCGTTCGCTCCGCCGGAAGGCGATTTGGAATTGCAGGCGAACTTGTGATTTTTTTCACGGGCCACCGGCACTGGTGGATGCTGCCTGTGATTATCGTAGTGCTGCTGGCGGCGGGCCTGATTATTCTGGCGCAGAGCTCGGCTTTCGCGCCGTTTCTGTACCCATTTTTCTAGTTCTCATTGATAGGGTGAAAGTCCATGAGGAAACACGCCCAAAACAAGGTCCAGGTCCTGTGGAAATCATGGGCACGGCTGGCCCATGGGGTCGGCACTTTCCAGGCGCGCGTGCTGTTGACCATTCTCTATAGCGTCGTGCTGCTTCCGTTCGGTATCTGTGCCCGGTTGTTTGCAAATACACTTCGTACTACCGAGCCGCCGACGGAGTGGCAGGGTCGCCCGCAACAAAAAGTCGACATGCTTTGGGCCCAAAAACAGTGACCTAATGAATATCCTGGGGGTTTCCTGCTACTACCATGACGCCGCGGCCGCTCTTCTGCAGGACGGCCAGCTAATATCGGCGGCGGAAGAAGAGCGCTTTTCGCGAGTGAAACATGATTCAAGCTTTCCTCAAAACGCCATCCGATTCTGTTTGAAAGTGGGCAAAGTCCGCGGCCGAGACCTGGACTACGTTGTGTTTTTCGAAAAACCCTTTCGTAAGCTGGACCGTATCCTTGCGTCCGTTCTCCAGACGTATCCGAAGTCTTTAAAAGTGTTTCGCGAATCCATGATTGGCTGGGTTCTCGATAAACTGTGGATTGCCAGTACGTTGCAATCCGAATTGGGGATCGACCGAAATAGGGTTCTGTTCTCAGAGCATCATCTCTCCCATGCTGCGAGCGCCTTTCTTTGTTCTCCCTTTACGGAAGCAGCCATCCTCACGGTGGATGGCGTAGGAGAGTGGGTCACGACAGCCTGCGGAGTGGGTAAAAACAATCAGATACGTCTTACGAAGCAAATGGAATTTCCTCATTCTTTAGGACTGCTGTACAGCACATTCACCGCATTCCTGGGGTTCGAAGTGAACGAGGGAGAGTACAAAGTGATGGGCATGGCGCCGTACGGACGGCCTCGCTATGCCGACAAGGTTTGGAAACTCGTGCGGCAAAATGTCGACGGGTCGTTCGCACTCGATATGGACTATTTTTGCTTTCATCACTCTGCCGACTGCATGTTCAACGGCCGCTTTACCGAGCTTTTCGGAGATGCGCGGCCATCGGACATGCCTTTTTTTACGTGCCCCAGCACTTACCCAAAATGCTTCGGCCAGCCACCTGCAAACTACGCGGAAATGTGCCGAATCAACGAGCACTATGCGGATATCGCCGCCAGCGTCCAACATGTCACGGAGGAATTGCTGGTAGGAATGGCGCGGAATCTATCCAGGGAGACAGGCTTGAAGAAGTTATGCATCGCCGGCGGCGTAGGACTGAACAGCGTCGCCAACAGTCGCGTCCTCCGCGAAACGAATTTTGAGGAGATCTTTATCCAGCCTGCGGCGGGGGATGCCGGCGGTGCCTTGGGGGCGGCGCTGTGGGCGTATCACTCACTTTTGGGAAGGCCAAGGAGCTTCTCCCTGGAACACGCATATTGGGGGGAGGAATTCTCTGGGGCTGAAATAAGCGCTTCTCTGACACGGCAGAGCATTACTCACCGGCGAGTGGAGAATACAGATGAACTGCTGGACCGGGTAGTGAGGGAACTAACGCGGGGAAAAGTTGTGGGCTGGTTTCAAGGGCGATCCGAGTGGGGACCGCGCGCACTCGGAAACCGCAGTATCCTGGCGGACCCGCGTAATGCTGAGATGAAAGACGTTGTAAATTCCAAGATCAAATTCCGCGAGCCTTATAGGCCGTTCGCCCCTTCGGTGCTGGCGCAGCAGGCAGAATTCTATTTCGACCTGCCCGAGGCAAGGAAACACTATCCGGCGCGGTACATGCTGTATGTGGTGCCGACGAAGGAAAATCAGCGTGAGAATTTGGCCGCGGTCACGCACGTAGACGGTACAGCGCGTGTGCAGACCGTTTCCGGGAAACAAAACCAGCGATACTACGACTTGATCGAACGATTCGGCCAAGCGACCGGAGTTCCGGTCGTTCTCAATACCTCGTTTAACCTTAAAGGCGAGCCTTTGGCCAACACCCCCGCTGATGCCGTAAGCACATTTTTCAGGAGCGAAATGGAGTGCCTTGTGATTGGCGATTTCCTGATCGAGAAGACCTCTTGATATGCGCCAGGCGAGCGATTGGAGCATGAACGGAACTGGAACGATCCCCGCGGGCTAGTTCGAGGAGAACGGAATGAGGGTGTGGCGAGTGGGATTACGGCCGTTCATTGCCTTCTTTGGATATGCCGTCATCAGCTTGATCATCGTGAGTTTACTTGTAGAGTTCGGGGCTTTCGTCGTGCTTTCTGCTTATCATTGGGTTTGGAACGACACTCAGGACAATTTTGCGGACACCAGCCCTGCCTATAACGGATATCCCTGGGCGTCAGAATTCTGGAAAGAGGAAAAATCGCGCTGGAAGTCGCAACATGGCAGTTATGAACCCTTCCGAATCTGGGGAGTGGCACCGTGGCACAGCAAGTACATAAATACTGACGACAGTCCGAATGGTACCTTGCGCAGAACAGTGAACCCCGTTGGCTGTGAAAAACAACCAAGGATCGATGTCTGGATGTTTGGAGGCTCAACTCTCTATGGTACAGGTGTTCCGGATTGGGCGACCTTACCATCCTTCGTGTCGCGGGACCTGAACTCCGCAGGGCTAGGGTGCATGGAAGTGACCAATTTTGGTACAGAAGGCTATGTAACGAATCAAGAGGTAATGCTGCTGATCGAACAACTAAAAATAGGGAGACGCCCCGGCATCGTCGTTTTTTATGACGGCTTGAATGATTCCTTCGCTGGAGCAGTTTCGCCTGGTGTTCCAAGCGCGCACATGTCCCTCGCAAATATTAAGGCGCGGGTGGAAGGTTCACTTGCTGGCAGGATCGATTTTCTGCGAAATTCGTCCGCTTTGCAGTTGGCAATGACTGCCGTTAATTCTCTACGGCGATCGGGTGCAGCCGAACCAGGAGCTGAGGAGACCAGGTCAAGAGCTGCGGCCACGCTAGATAATTACGAAGCTAATCTGCGCATCGCGCGAATCTTTGGCGAAGCTTATGGTTTTCGGGTCTTCTGCTTCTGGCAACCTGCCTTTGTTTATGGACACAAGACACTTGATCCATTCGAGGTGAGAATTGCGGGTAACCAGGCCACAAAAGGCACCTTTCATATTTTAAATACGGTCTATCAGCATGCGGAGAGGCGAGCGCAGACGGATGGTGAATTCATGTTTCTCGGAAACATTTTTGATTCCGTGAAGGAACCGGTTTACATCGACAAGTGGATGCATCTTTCTCCCTTGGGAAACCAGTTTGTTGCGCGATCAGTGGCAGAGTACGTCGAAGGAAGTTTGAAGGCTCAAAACGAACACTCCAAACTACATGCGGACGTACCTTCTCGATGACTTTTGGCCGCTGATCGAGGGGCTGACATAGAGGAATCTCCGACGATGTCCGGCATCATCCGTGCGATAAAACAGAAGTGGCGCACGAGAAGCGTTGGCGCTGGGAAGCGAATGTGGGACAGAGTGACATGCAACGCTTCCGTCACCAATGGGACGGGTACATGGAAATGCAGCATGCTGACCACGGCTTCCTGATCGATCTAGATCACAGCTGCTCCCAAAGCACACGCGCGCAGTACACACAGGAGAATTCGGAGGTCGTCGGGCCGCCAAAAGCAAAACCCCACGCATCGCGAACGGCGTGGGGTTTGCAGCATGTAGGTTGTCGGTCGATTTGACGCTACTTCTCGGTAACGCGAAGGGAGATTCGGCGATTCTTCTGGCGCCCCTCCTCCGTGCTGTTGTCCGCAACCGGGTGGTCTTCTCCGTAACCCTGAGACTCCAGGCGATCGGGCGCGACGCCCAATTTTTCGAGTTCGGCTTTGACGTTGTCGGCACGGTCTTGAGACAGCTTGAGATTCGCAGCCTTGTCGCCCGTATTGTCCGTGTAGCCTCCAATCTTGATTTTTACCTTAGGGTAGGCTTTCAAGATCGCTGCGATGTTATGTAGTTGTTCGTCGGAGGCAGGCTGAAGGGTGGCTTGGCCGGTATCGAAGAGCAGACGATCAAAGTCAAACCAAGTGTCCTTGTCGACGGGCTTGGAGGGGTCCTGCAAATATTGAATCAGCTTGTTCTCGACACCGTACTGAGGAATATTAAGCTCGGTGCCGTCAGGCAGTGTGGTCTTGAAGAACGAACCGAGTGCAGCCCAGGCAGAGTTGGCAGCGTTGCTGGCGGAGTTGACGGCATCTGTCGCGGCGGTGGTCACGGGCTTGGTATCGACCTTGGAGCCTTGCAGGGCGCGATAAACGAACCACACGATGAGGAGAGCCACGAGAACCCCGAGCAAGGCCATCCAGTTCATGCCCTTGGCTTTTTCCTCGACGGCGTGCTCGCCGGCGACGACCCTGCTGGCCACGCCTGACCCGGCAGACGTCAAATTGCTGAGGAAGCCAGTGGGAAGGAACTTCTGAAGGTTGGGGCCCTCCGCGGTCAACATGCTGCTCAGAGAATTGGTGCTCAGCGAACCGCTGGCATGCATTTTGGCGAAGAAACCGAGAATAAGCGGAACTATGGTCTGCAGGAGACCGGTAGCTGCCGAGGAGCTAATGCCAGCCCTTTGTGACATGAGGCTGGTCACCTGATTTTGCTGGCCGCCAAAGACCATGGGTAGGAATTTGCTGACGATATCGCTCATGCCGCCCGTGGGACCGGTGGAACCAAGGTTGGACAAACTGCTGAGAATATTCTGTCCAGAGGAACCGCTGACTAACCCGAGAATCTGGTTGAGAAAGTTGCTGTCCTCTGCCTTGCTGACCAACCCGCCCAGGGTTGCTGCTGCCGCTGTACCCAATCCGGATTGAATGGCTGTTGGAGATTCCCCCAGTCGTGAAGCGATTGACTGTTTCATCTCTGGAGTCACCATAGCCAGAACCCCATCTAATATAGAAGTCATGGATCTTTCTCCCTCTAAGCATGTCTGTTCTGAAGTGAAGACTGCGGGGCGGGAATACGGCGGCATTATACTCTTGGAAGATGAAGGACAAAGATGAATTTTGGGGTTAGAGGTGGGCGGTGATCGGATGGCCACTCAGGGAAGTCCTAGTCCCCCCGGCAAACTCGCAAACTTGACGCGGTCTCACCCCGATGCTACATTGCCGTTTTCGCAAACACACTTCAGGGAGCCTCTGTCTGAGCAGTTCGTGGAAGAAACGCCGTCCCGTCGATCTTAGCCGCCGCAAATTTCTCCAATACTGTCAGGGAGTTCCACTCACCTTTTTTCCGGCGGGGATTCCGTTCCATTCCTTACTCTCATCCGTTCCTGGAGACAAGACGGTTGCACCGGTCGAATTGCAACTTCACCCAGAATACCGCGTAAAAAGAGGGATGGATGCAATATTGCGCAAGGTTCCTGCCGGTTTTGACGATTTTGTGACCGAGAAATATCAGGATCAAATAGAAGCCATTTTCAGGGAGTGGACTTCTCAACTCCTGAAGTCACCACAGGATGTGGAGGCATTGGGCAGGGTGGTGGCCACAAGCTTTCTGGGCAGCAGCCTGAAACCCAGCCAGGAACGTACGGTCAACGAATCGCCCTTTATGAAGGCGTGGAAAGTGGAGTATCCCGCAGAAGTTACCCTTGGAGGTAAAGCGTTTCTCGCGGAACTGCAATCCTCTCTCGCCACTTTTTCAGGGCTCATTTCGGCAGAATTTCAGGTCATCCGCGTACGCGTGGAGGCAGGTTCGGCCGATCTCAGAACACAGTCCATTCCACTCACGACAACCGTGCGTTTCGAGATTGTGGGCTCCGGTAGCGGATTCCATCGTGAGCAGCGAGTTGGGCACTGGGAGCTGCAGTGGGAGAAGCTTCCTGCCAGAGAGATGCGAGTCCTGAAATGGCGGACGCTCGACGAGGAACGCAGCCGCTCATCGGTTCCTGCTTTCCGGGACCTTACTTCACATGCCTTCGGGCGCAATCCTTCGTACGCTGCGCAGATGATCCCCGGGATAGACTATTGGCGAACGGTCCTTGATGGCGCGAGCGGAATAGATATTTATGGACACAACGGAGTCTCGGTTGCTGATGTTGACGGCGACGGTCTTGACGACATTTATGTTTGCCAGCCCGCTGGACTCCCTAACCGGCTTTTTCGGAATCGCGGAGATGGCACCTTTGAAGACATTACAGATTCCGCTGGAGTTGGCGTTCTGGAGTACTCTGCATGCGCTTTATTCGCCGATATTAACAACGACGGACGACAGGACCTGATTGTTGTTCGTGCTACCGGCCCGCTCCTCTTCCTCAACCAGGGGGGTGGAAAATTTCGATTGAAGGCCGACGCATTTCAATTTGCGAATCCTCTCCAAGGTACATTCACTGGCGCGGCCATTGCCGATTATGACCGCGACGGATGGCTGGACATTTACTTTTGCCTCTACTCCTATTACCAGGGCGCGGACCAATACCGTTATCCAATGCCCTACTTCGATGCGGAGAATGGTCCGCCAAATTTCTTGATGCGCAATAATCGCGACCAGACTTTCCACGATGTCACGAAACAGTCCGGCCTAAACCAGAACAATACACGCTTCAGTTTCTGTTGTACCTGGGGCGATTACAACGGCGACAACTGGCCGGACCTCTACGTGGTGAATGATTTCGGACGCAAAAACCTCTATCGAAATAACGGTGACGGCACCTTTACCGACGTAGCTGCGGAGGCCGGAGTCGAAGACATTGGTGCGGGCATGAGCGGCGCCTGGATCGATTTTGATAATGATGGCCGCGAGGATCTCTACGTGGCCAACATGTGGACGGCAGCGGGAATTCGCGTATCGGAACAGGATATTTTCCAGAAGGAAGCCAGTCCGGAAGTCCGCGCGCTTTACCAAAAACACGCCATGGGCAACTGGCTGTTTCAAAACAAAGGCGATCACTTTGACGATTCCGGAATGCGTTCCGGGACGAACATGGGGCGATGGGCCTGGTCGAGCGATGCCTGGGATTTCAATCACGATGGATTCCCGGATATCTACATCGCGAATGGAATGGTCACGGGCACGATTCGCGAGGACCTGAACAGTTTTTTCTGGCGGCAAGTTGTGGCCAATTCACCGAGTGATTCGAAGCCTAGCCACGAATATGAGCAAACATGGAATGCCGTTAACGACCTTATCCGTTCGGACTGGACCTGGAGCGGATTCGAGCGCAATGTGCTCTATATCAATAATCATGACGGAACCTTTTCCGATGTCTCAGGCGCTGCCGGGCTGGATTATGTGGAGGACAGCCGCACTTTTGCGCTGGGTGATTTCGATTCGGATGGACGGCTGGAGATTGTTCTGAAGAACCGAAACAGCCCGCAGTTGCGCTACCTGAAAAACGTGCTGCCTGATCTGCCGCCCGCCATTTCCTTTCGCCTGACTGGAAAGAAGAGCAATCGCGACGCGATAGGAGCGAAGGTCACCGTCGAAACCAAATCTAGCCGACAGACACGTACAATTCGAGCTGGATCCGGTTTTCTGGCGCAGCACACAAAAGAGGTTTTTGTCGGCTTGGGAGATGCCACGTCGCCAGTGCAAGCCACAATAGAATGGCCCAGCGGAATCACTCAAAAACTGAAGGATTTGCCCACCCAACACCGCATCTGGGTGGAAGAAGGACTTCCACCATCGCGAATGGAGCCTTTCCGTAAGCCCGCAAGCCTTCCGGCAAACACGGCGGAAGCGGCCAGGGGAGAAGTTTTGCCAAAGCAGGTGGAAACCTGGCTCCTCGTGTCGGTTCCTGCTCCCAATTTTTCTCTCCCAGACACTGCCGGGCACAGCAAGAGCCTCTCTTCTCTTCGTGGCAATGTAGTGCTTCTTCATTTCTGGTCGGCATCGTTGGCAGATTCTCAAAACGATCTGAAGGAACTTGAACAGTCATATGAAAAGTGGGCGCAAAGAGGACTGCAACTCCTCACGGTTAATGTGGACCCCGCGCAGAACGAGAGCAACGGCAAAGCGCAAATGCTTCAAGATTATTATTCTTTCCCAGTTCTCAAGGCATCTCCGGACGTCATCGCCGTCTACAACCTGCTTTTCCGACAGTTGTTCGACCGCCATCGCGACATGAGCGTTCCTATTTCGTTTCTGGTCGAGCCGGCCGGAAAGATCGTCAAGATTTATCAAGGGGAAGTTTCGAGCGAGAAGATCGAGGCCGATTTTCTGAGTATCCCGAGGAGTGATTCAGAG
Organism: Candidatus Acidiferrales bacterium; assembly: GCA_963709675.1. Taxonomy (GTDB): domain Bacteria; phylum Acidobacteriota; class Terriglobia; order Acidiferrales; family UBA7541; genus Acidiferrum. The sequence continues at coordinate 2,601,682 of CAVPWW010000002.1, read as the reverse complement.
CGATTAACAAAAGCGCTGCCTTTCGCAGGACTGCGAGAGACTTACGACTTCGGGCGCAATTACCTTTCGTTCGGGTTCGTGTTCTTCGAACGTGGCTATTTCGAGCAGGCCGAGGAGTTTTTCGGGCAAGCCTTGAAGGACGATCCAAGCAGCGCGGAGGCTCTCTACGGTCTCGGCAGTGCCTACCTGCAGCTGCAAAAAACGAAGGAGGCTCGGGAATGTTTCGAGCGCGCGCTAAGGCTCAACGCCACTTATCCGGGTACCCTGCCCAATTGTTGGAATAACCTGGGCATCTTGGCGGCACGGGAAGGGAACTACGATCTGGCCATCCAATATTTCCAACACGTTCTTCAGATCGATCCGAAACACTCCATCGCCCTGCAGAACCTGGGGAGTGCCTACCGCCAAAAGAAAGACTGGCCGCAAGCCAAGAGTGCGCTCGAAAGTGCTTTGGCCTTGAATGCTGATGATCCTGAGGCGAATTACAGTCTCGGGATGGTTTATGCCCAGGAGAACGATACGGAGCGTGCCTACGATTATCTACAAAAGGCAATCGCTTCGCGTCCGGCGTATCCAGAGGCACTGAATAACCTCGGGATTCTCTATTTGCGTACGCGGCGACCGGCCGAGGCAATACAAAGCTTCGAACAATCTATCCGCGTTGCACCGGTTTACGATCAAGCCTACCTGAATCTGGCACGCGTATATGCCATCGAGGGGGATCGAGAGAAGGCCAAGGCCGTTCTTCAGGAGCTTCTCAAGCAACATCCGGATCATGCGCAGGCCAAGGAAGAGTTGAAACAACTCGAACAATAGCCTGGTCCACTCTGCCGATTGCTTGGCCCGTAATCCGTCGTTAGAATAAAAGCTCGCCCCGGAATTGGGTATTCTGCTAGCTCATGAACACGCCTTCCTTTAGATCGCTTCGTAATGTCGGCATTCTCGGCGCGCTAATTGCAGTGTCCGTCGCGCAGCTCGCCGGCCAGACAGGCGGCAAAACTGCTTCGGCCGTGGTGGAAGGTGAAGTTCTGGACCCTCGGAATCGCCCCGTTGCCGCTGCTGAAATCTTGCTCGAGGGAACCGATCCCAGTCGCACGCTTACTTCCACGGCGGATTCTCAGGGACAATTTCATTTTGAAGGCGTGACTGTTGGGAGTTATACGGTCCGTGCGAAGCTCTCAGGTTATCAGGAATGCAAGGAAGGGCCGTTCGTGCTCTACGATCACGAAACAAAATCAATCGTACTGCGGTTGTCAAAAGCGCAGGCGCCGGCATCCGGCAAAGATACTTCCAATGCCATTGCATTTTCAGACGAGCCCGCGTTCACGGTTGCGGGAGTTACCGATACAACGGCTCTGGGCGGACATGGTTCGGGTCCGATCGTACGGAACAGCAATGCCTTATCCAAGGAAACCGCATCTTTAGCTGGCGATGGCGCTGTCCCGCCCAACGCCTCGTCGCGGGAGCCTGGCCATGAGGAACCCACGCAGGAAGTTGCCATTCGAGCCATGCTCGCGCGCGAAGACACGGCGGACTTGCACGCACAACTTGCGGGGATTGAAGAAAGTGAAGGCCGCCCACTTGAGGCCGTCCAGGATTACCAGCGCGCAGTGGAAATGCAGCCTACCGAGCCGCATCTCTTCGCCTGGGGTGCGGAACTTCTGCTGCATCATGCACCCGAGCCCGCCATGGAGGTTTTCGCGAAGGGACACCGGCACTATCCGCAGTCCAGCAGAATGATGCTGGGCCTGGGCGCAGCGTTGTACGCGCAACGCTCCAAGGAGCAGGCTGTGCAGGTTTTTCTGGAAGCTTGTGACCTGAATCCGGCAGATCCGACCCCGTATCTATTTCTTGGCAGGTTGCAGACGACGGAACAGGTGGTGCCTCCCGGATGGACCGACAGAATGAAGCGGTTCGCCAGCCTGCATCCCGACACGGCTATGGCGCATTACCTCTACGCCGTTGCGCTTATGAAACAAGACGGACATCCGGAACGTCTAGATGTGGCGGACGCAGAACTGGAAGCTGCGATCAAACTCGATTCGCATTTCGGCGACGCCTACTTGCAACTGGGCATTCTCCGTTCGGAGCAGGATGATTTTCCGGGAGCAATTGCCGAGCTCCAAAAAGCCGTTAAATTCTCCCCTGTCCCGGAAGAAGCACATTACCGCTTGGCGCAGGTTTACCGGCGCACAGGTGAAGTTGACAAAGCCCGCAAGGAAATCGAGTTGTTCAAACAACTCTCGGAACAAAAGAACGAGGAGGCGGAGCGCGAGCGCCACGAGATTCCGCAATTTGTGTATACCTTGCGAGAACAGAGTCCCGCTTCCCAGCCGTCGACGCCTGCTTCGCACTGAGCAGAGGACATTCCCTTGCTTCGTAAAAAAGAACTGCCCCACCAGGAATCTGATGGGGCGGTAAAGGGGTTTATGTTTTGGTTGAGCGTTAGAACGTAAGTTTCAACCCGAACTGCACAAGCCGTGGGTTGTTCACCGTTGAGTTCACGGATCCAAAGCCCGGCGCGCTGATGTCGTTAACCGGCAAACCGAACTGCGCATGGTTAAACAAGTTGAAGATCTCCGCTCTGAAGTTCAGGCCCATATTCTCCCAAGGCAGGGCGAATTGCTTGATGACGGAGAAGTCCGTGTTGACGAAGTCAGGACCATAGACGGGAAGGCGCGAAGCATTCCCGAGCTGGCCAGGAGCTGGTGCCACAAAGCAGGCGGAATTAATGTACTGGAGTTGGCTGTGATTGGCAGCATAGGGATTGCAACCGGATACCTGGTTCGGGCGGTTAAAGTTGTTACCGTTGCCGCCGTTGTTGAAGGTTACGCCCGACTGGTCGAGGCTGTCGATCAGCGGAACCGGGAAACCGGAAGTGATCTTCTCGATCACGGTGAGCTGCCAACCGCCCAGGAGAGAATTGGTGACGTTGTTCCAATCATTGCCGAATTTCTTACCCTTGCCGAAGGGCAGATCGTAAATGACGCTGGCGGTGAAGTTATTACGCAAATCGACTTGTGAAGGAGCCCAGTCGAGTTTCTCCCAGTTGGGCAGGGGGAAGTAAGGAGCGCTGAGCAAGGAACCCAAGCCGTCGGTCAGGCCGTTGTCGTAGGTGTGCGAATAGGTATAGCCAATCAAAGCGTACAGGCCGTACTTTGGGGTTTTGGTCTCGGCTTTGACTTGTAGTGAGTCGTACGTGGTTTTGCCGAGATCGCCGAACTCCAAAATAGCGTTGCCGACCGCAAACGGCGACACATAAGGACTGCCATCGGCGTTACACCCGACAGTGTAACCGCTAACTGTGCCGCACGCAGTTGGGCCGATACCGTTCCCGCTGAGCGGGCTATTCGTGTTGAGGTTATTTCCGGCGACGAGGATGTGATTGCCCCGCGCCCCCGCATAGCCAACGGTTACCACAATGTTACCGGGAACCTGGCGTTCCAGGTTGACGTTGAATTGCTGGACCTTCCCGAGTTTGAAGTTCCGCGGCTGGTAAAAGAGCGTACCCGTGAAGGTCGAGAGGCTGGGCGGACTGGGAAGAGCCTGGAAGGAGTCAATCGGAGCGCCGGTAACCGCATTGCCGTTAGGCAATGTGGCGCAGTAGGAGGTTGCAGTGGGGCACCCGACTGGCTGAGGTCCAAAGGTAATTCCTGACTGCTGAGCGAACCCGAGAGCATCCGCCTCAGCGAAGAACGGTGGATTCTGCCACAGGCCTTGAGCGCCCATACTCCAGGCGGAATCGTGGAAGATACCGTATCCCGCTCGAAGAACAGTTTTGTCGCTGCCAAACAGTTTATAAGCGAGGCCCAGGCGCGGTTCCAAGGCTGTCCAGCTCTTTTGAACACCTGCGGACCAAGACGCGCCGTTCTGGCCGGCAACCAGAAGCTGGTTCAGGTAGGGATCGTAGTTGGCCATGCGACCATCAACTTCGGTGATTGGATTGGTGATATCCCACGCCAAGCCTAGATTAAGGGTCAGGTCTCTATTGATTCTCCAATCATCCTGGATGAACGGCCGGTAGATCTTCCATCGCCGTCCGCCAACCGCGCCGTTGTATGTTTGATCGTGCTCCGAGACGCCGGCTAAGCCAAGCAGGAAATCGGCTTCCGGATTACCAGCAACGTTTACGGTAGGGCTTGAATAGCCCGTGAAATTACCAATGGCCCCCGGGATCAAAAACCCATCCTGGAAAGCTTCGGTGCCGACGTTCATCTGGTTCGCGCGGATGCCGATACCGAACTTGATATCGTGCTTTCCACGGATCATGTCGAGCGAGTCATTCACGGTAAAGATGTTGGTGCCACCCTGGAAGGGGGAGTAGCCGCGGTCGCCGAGGGACCAATAGCCGCCTGTCATCAGTACACTAACGAGACCGCAGCTGTAGGCACCGGGGATACAGGTGGTGCTGCCATTTGGACAACCCAGGTTGGCGTTGGCGATGCCGAGGATCGCAGATTCGCAGGTACCCGTGCCCGTGGAAGTGATGTAGTCGAAGATGCGATTGTAGCCGAAGGTGAATTGGTTGACGGTTATTGGCGAAATAATGTGAGTCTCACCGATGGAGACATTTCGGGCGTGATTGAGGATACCCTGGTTGCTGCCGAAGGCACTCTGCTCGGCAAATCCCGGCGCGCCGCCGGGGACGAAAGAGCCGGCCTGATCGTAACTGAAGCGAGCGAACAGGTTGTCATTGCTGGAGAAGTTGTGGTCGAGACGAATGTCAAACTTAGTTTCATCCAGTTTGCGAACCGGCACATCCGCAAAGTTGTAGCTGGAGTTGCCTGTCACGTTAGGTGCCGGATACAGGTTGATCATAGCGTGGCCGACGGAATTGAACAGACTCGCAGGAATCTTATTGCAAGGCGTCCCTTGGGGCTGGAGTCCAGCCGCGTTTGCCGGTAGTGGATTGCCGCCTGGATCGCACTGGAAGTAAATATTGGGGTAGACCGCGGGATTGGTGGAAGTGCCGACCATATTCGGATTGATAATGGCTATGCCCGAAATCGGATTGCCCAGAGCATCGGCGGAGAAATCGCCATTCCGCATGGCTTCGGAGGGTACTAACCCAGTGAAGGGAATGCCGTGACGCTGGTATTTTTGCTCGCCGTCCAGGAAGAAAAAGGTTTTGTTCTTGCGGATAGGTCCGCCAAGGGAGCCGCCAAACTGATTCAAATTGAACTTTTCGGTGGATGAGGCGAAGAAGCTGCGCGCATCGAGGGAGGTATTGCGGAGGAACTCGTAAAGGCTTCCGTGAAAGGCATTGCTGCCGGATTTGGTGGTAAGGAGAACTGTCGGTCCTGCACGGGTGCCGTATTCCGCGGAATAGTTGTAGGTGAGAACCTTAAATTCCTGAATGGAGTCGATCGAAGAGAGAATGGAAATACCGCCTGCGGTTAATTCGTTGTTGTCCACACCGTCGATCAGCCAGTCGGTGCTATTAGGCCGCGAACCACCGACGGAGAGGGAGAAGGGACCACGCGCGGCAACTTCGCTGCTGGCTGCGCTGGTGAAAAAGCTGCCGGGGTTCGTTTCCTGGGTAGTGCCGGGGGTCAGAGTGGCGAGTTGCACGAAATCGCGCCCGTTCAGCGGAAGTTGAGCGACTTGTTGAGAGGTAATGACCTGGCCGAGAGAAGGATTCGTGGTTTCGACAGCCACTTCATTGGCCACCACTTCCACGGAAGAACTGACGGTAGCTGGGGACAAGCTAAAATCCAACTCGCGCTGCTCATCCACCTGCAGCTTCACATCTTTCGTCGCCGATGTCTGGAAACCCTTAAACTCAACGCGGACGGTGTAAACGGTAATGGGCAAAAGATTGATGCTGTAATGGCCCGCGTCATCTGTGTTGGTTTGGCGCGTTGCGCCCGTGCCTTGCGAGGTGACTGTGACTGTGGCGCCCGAAATTGCCGAGCCGGATTTGTCCGTCACCGTGCCCAAGAAACTGCCGGTAGCCTGGCCGTAAGCGCGCTGTCCACAGCAACAGAAAAGTGCAGCACAGAACCCCAGAGCAAACAAAAATCTCTTACTCATTCCCCTCACCCCTCTCGGCGTTCACCAACAACTAATTCCCCGAATTCGGAACGCAAAAAAAGAATCAAGCACCGGGCTCGGGAAACTTTGGCCGCCCGAAATTATGAAGAAACGTCCTGACTCGTGGTTCCTCGGCTCTCCGTCCCGCAAACACCCCAACGACAGGAATCAAGCTTTGATTCCATGGAAAAACATTGTGGAAAATTACTTCTCATTACGGTCTCTGTCAAGCGGATGTTGAGGAAACCCTGTGCAAGACTTTGAATGGCAATCGTTTGGTTTCCGAAGTCATCCCGACCTGGAATCTTCCGCCGGTCGTCGTGATGAGAGTCGCAGGCGTGGGCCATTCATTTGTGCACGCGGAGGCTTTTTTCGATTCTCAATCGCTTCTGGAGAGCCCAGAAGTGGCAATTTTCGGTACACTCTTGAGGGCCGATACGTCGAGGTTTGACGCCAGGAGGCTCTTCTCAAAGGGAGGCTAAGAAATGAGGGTCCTTGCAATCGATGTTGGTGGAACTCACGTGAAGGTGCTGCTGAGTGGTGAGGACACGCCGCGCAAGTTTGACTCTGGGCCTGAACTTACACCGAGCAAAATGGTCAAGGGCGTGCAGCAGATAACAAAAGACTGGAACTACGATGCTATCTCCATGGGATACCCCGGACCGGTGGTACGCAATCGGCCAGTCATGGATCCATACAATCTAGGGGAGGGTTGGGTGGGATTCCATTTTGAGCATGCCTTCGGATGTCCCATAAAAATTGTGAATGATGCGGCCATGCAGGCTCTGGGCAGTTACAAAAAGGGCCGGATGCTTTTTCTTGGTCTCGGCACCGGTTTAGGAACTGCTCTTGTCGTGGATGGGGTACTCGAGCCAATGGAGTTAGGGCACCTTCCCTACAAAAAGGGAACCTACGAAGACTATGTGGGGCTGCGCGGTTTGCAAAAGAGGGGAAAGAAGCAGTGGCGCAAGCAGGTGGCGGATGTGGTCGAGAAACTGAGCTTTGCGCTCGAGCCGGACGAAGTTGTGCTGGGTGGAGGCAACGTAAAGAAGCTCAAGGTATTGCCGCCACATTGCCGGGCGGGAGACAACTTCAACGCATTTCTAGGGGGGTTCCGGCTGTGGAACGTCGAGGCCGGGAAAGACATCAAACCACCGAAGAAGCCACACTCACGGTAATCTCGAGAACAGGAAGGAGTCCGACCATGGTAGCAACTACCAAACGCACCTCAAAAGCCCCGACCGTCAAGCCGTTGACCAAGCGCAAAGCATGGGCAGCGCTCAAAGCCCATCACAAGAAAATTCAGAGCACCCATCTGAGAAAGCTTTTCGCTGAAGATGCCAAGCGCGGGCAGCGCTTTACGGTCGATGCCGTGGGCATTTACCTGGACTATTCCAAGAACCTGCTAACCGAGAAAACCACCAATCTGCTTCTTGATCTCGCGCGAGAATCGGGTTTAGAAGAGCGGCGGGACGCGATGTTTCGCGGTGAAAAAATCAACATTACCGAGAACCGTGCCGTGCTCCACATCGCGCTGCGAGCGCCGGAGAATGCGTCTATCGTCGTCGATGGCAAGAACGTTGTGCCGGAAGTCCATGCGGTGCTTGACAAAATGGCAGACTTTTCTAATCGTGTGCGTGGCGGAGCGTGGAAAGGACATACCGGAAAACGCATCCGCAATGTGATCAACATTGGCATCGGAGGGTCGGACTTGGGCCCGGTGATGGCGTATGAAGCGCTGAAATTCTATAGCGAACGGAACATGAGCTTTCGTTTCGTTTCGAATGTCGATGGCACGGATTTCGCGGAAGCGGTGATTGACCTGGACCCCGCGGAAACTCTCTTTATTATTTCTTCAAAGACCTTTACTACGCTAGAAACCATGACCAATGCCCACACGGCTCGTGAATGGGCGCTGAAGGGCCTAGGCGGTGACGAAAAGGCCGTGGCGAAACATTTCGTGGCTGTGTCCACAAACGCAGTTGAGGTCTCCAAGTTTGGGATCGATACCGCCAACATGTTTGGATTCTGGGACTGGGTAGGCGGCCGCTATTCCATGGACTCCGCGATCGGTCTATCCACCATGCTGGCCATCGGTCCAGATAATTTCCGGGCCATGCTGAGCGGTTTTCACGAGATGGATGAGCACTTCCGCACTGCTCCATTGGAGAGAAATCTTCCAGTTTTGCTCGGGCTGCTCGCTCTTTGGTATACGGATTTTTTTGGTGCGCAGACCATTTCGGTTCTGCCCTACGAGCAATATCTGAAGCGTTTTCCCGCGTATCTTCAGCAATTGACGATGGAGAGCAACGGCAAACACGTTACTCTGGAGGGGGCGAGAGTCAATTACGATACCGGCCAGATCTTCTGGGGCGAGCCGGGAACCAACGGCCAACATTCCTTCTATCAATTGATCCACCAGGGCACCAGACTCATACCGTGCGATTTCATTGCTTTCGGCAAGTCCCTGAATCCGCTGGGGCGGCATCACGACATGCTGGTAGCCAATGTTTGCGCGCAGAGCGAAGCGCTTGCGTTCGGGAAAACACCGGCGCAGGTCAAAGCCGAGGGTACTCCGGATTGGCTTGTACCGCACCGCGTTTTTGAAGGGAATCGCCCGTCAAACACAATCTTATTGGAGCGTTTAACGCCGGAAGCGCTGGGGAAGTTGGTTGCTCTATACGAGCATGCAGTGTTCACGCAAGGCGCGATCTGGCAGATCGATTCTTTCGACCAGTGGGGAGTTGAGCTCGGTAAGGTGCTGGCGCAGCGAATTATTCCGGAGCTGGAGAACAAAACGGAGCCGCCGCTGAAACATGACAGCTCGACCAATGCTGTGATTCGGCGCTATAGGCAGCTCAAGGCTTAGCTAAGCCGGGCTCTTGAAGGGTAACGATGGTGAATTCCCGCAGGCTATTCCCCGCCGGATCGAAGAGCGCATTACCCTCCGTACGGTGGGACTTTCCTTCGTAGGCAAAGTAATCGCGCAGGAGGACCCGGTTGGGTCCAGTGCTGCGCACTGCGGCTGCGATCATGTGGACAGCAACGTAGATCTCAATGGCCCCTAGACCTGCATAGGTTCCTGTTTGAGCAAAGTACAGTCGCTCGAACTTGGTCTGCGTGGAGGCTTGTCCTTGCTCTGCCAAATCAACGGTGAACAGTTCCCCCGAACGTTGCGCCTGTTGCTTTGACTCAGCCGCAGACTCGGTGTGCGTGCCCCGAGCGTCCAATTGAGCGGCCTTTCGGCAGAGAAAGACCGGAGTCGATGGCCCAGTGCCGCGAACGAGGGGGAGCAATTCATTCGCCGCAGGAGCGTCGGTCCAAAACACGATCGCATCGGGCTCATTTGTCCTCAGTATTTCTCGGAACGATTCCAGGTTTGTCGGCGAATCCGTGCGCACGAAGCGGAGCGGAGCAGGGACATTAACCTCTTTCGCCGCCTTCTCGAACTCCGCCCCACCGATCCTGCCGTCATGATCCATTTGCACGATCAGAAGTACTCTTTTCAAGCCAAGATCGGAATAAATGCGCTGGCAATAAGCGCGTGCCTGGTCGGCATCGCTCGGGCCCAGACGAAAGAGCCAAGGAAGATTGGCCTGCGTGGTGGATGGGTCGCTCGAAAGCGTGAGGATGGGGATGCTGATCTTGTTGGCGATTTGTTCCGCCAGGTGGGTGGAAGTTCCGTTAGCGGAGGTGAGGAGTACGAGCGCGTGATCTTGCTCGATGAGCTTCAGGATCTCCGAGCTAGCCTGACCCCACGGACCACTCTCGTCGCGGGCCACAAGTCCCAGCCGGCGGCCATCTGCCAGCGGCCCGAGGGACTGTTCTTCCTCAATCGCCAGTTGTGCCGCCGCGAGCAGCAACTTGCCTTCCAATTGTTGTCGGCCCCTTAAGGGAAGTATCAACCCGATTACCGCCGTGCCATCTGGAAGGTCCTTTTCGGTCGCGCTCACCGGGCCGCGATAGGCGACGCTTTGACGATCGAGAGTTGCGTACGGCTTTGGAGTGGCAGCGTCAGACTGTGCCAGCGCGGGCGTAGCCATGGCAAAAAGGCCAAGCAACGAAAGGAGCCAAGGAAGAACTCGCACTCGCCGAAATAAAGGCGCACGACAAAGTGGCCACCTCCCAATCTGTTGCAATGTGCAGGGAAGGCACATTAATGCGCTCCGACATCCCCATCTGCCGGGGCCGCGGGCTGCACTTTAGCCAGCGAATATAGAAATTTTCCACCTTCTACGCGCGCGATGGGGATCGGCGCGATGTTATTCAAGGTGTGGTCAAAGCGCGCACGGCCCGCAACCCCTTCATATTCCTTTCCCTGATGGTCTCGAAGGACATCCATGATTTTCCCGCGATTCAGGCCGGCCTTCTGGACGGCTGCAATCAAAATAGTCATGCCGTCGTAGGCGTAGGCGGCATAAGCATCGGGCTGTTCATGGAACTTGGCCCGATAGTCTTTTTGAAATTGCAGCCACTGCGGATCATTGCGTGTGGGGTCGATCGCCGCCGTGGTCACCAGGCCTTCTGCGGCGGGACCGGCGAGATCAATGATTAGGGGGTAACACAGGCGGCTGGGGCCAAACACCGTCTGCTTCATCCCCATGGCTCGCATTTGCTTCAGTATCCTGGCGGCCTCGGGAACTTCGCCCCAGATGACCACGCCATCGACATGGGCATTTTGCAGCAAGCGCAATTGCGTGGAGAAATCCTGATCACCACGCTCGAATTTCACCTCGAGGACCGGCACACGACCCAGGCGTTTGGCTTCGTCGAAGAACTTCTGTACGCCGACGCGCGCGTAGCGGCTTTGTGTGCGGATTACGCCGATCCGCTTTAGATTTCGTTCCTTGAAAACTGCAGCGGCAAGTGCATAACCCTGTTGGCGATCATCCGGAAAATCGTGCATCAGCCAAGGAATACGTGTCTCCGTGACCGTGGGATCGGTCGTGCCGGTATCCATGATGGGAAATTCGAGCTTCAAGCTCACCCGCAACATGATGTGCGTGGATGCTCCATCGACGGATCCGAGGACGCCCACCACGTTTTCCTCAAAGAGCATTTTGACCGGCACCGTCGAGGAGGCACCCCACTGCGCAGAATCAGGGTGCACTTTCAATTCATAGAGCTTCGCTCGCGTTGCTCCCGGCGCTCGGTATCCGCCTGTGGCATTTGCTTGTTCGAGAGCAAGCTCTGCACCGTGGAGCATGGCAATCCCGTAAGGGGCTTCCGGGTTGTTTTCGAGCGGGCCGAGAAAGCCAATGCGGACAGTTTCCGCATTCTCCAGATCCGCAGAGGGCCGTTCGCGTGCTGCGCCGCTGTATGCGAGCGTGTCCTCTGTCAGGTACCACTCTTTGTAAGGCTTGGTGAATTTCCGATAGGGAACGGCATCCTCGGGCATGTTGGCGTAGCGCTGAGTCCTGGCGGGCGCTTGGCTACCGGACTTTTCCGCGTCGGGAGATTGCGCGAGGCCAAGTGCGCCAGTGAGCAGGAAAAATGCACAGAAGCAGCCTGAACAAAAGATTATGTTTAGGTGATTTCGATTAGACAGCATGGGCACTCCTCAAGGCGAAATGTTCCATGCGCATATCGATGAACCGGACAATGTTGGCCAGCGTTGCAGGAGAAATGGCCTGAACCGCGTCGCACCTTGGCTTTGCTGCTCCGGGGTAGTCGCAAGCCACCTCGATAATGAGCCCATGGCTGCCCGAAGCAATTGCCGCGCAACTTGCTGATTCCACCATGCCGGCGACGCCCGTGGCGTGACTGGGATCCACGATGACGGGCAAGAATGTCTGCTCCTTGACCGCTGAGATCACGCTCAAGTCCAATACGTTGCGGGAATATTCGCCGGAGGGAAAAGCCTTGATCCCGCGCTCGCACAGGACGACGTCCAGGTTTCCTTCTTTCGCGAGATACTCGGCGGCTCCAAGCCATTCACACAGGCTGGCTGCCATGCCACGCTTCAGCAGGACTGGCTTGCCAGACTTTCCTGCCTCAATTAGCAGAGGATAATTCTGCATATTGCGCGAACCGATCTGAAGCATATCGGCGTACTCACCAATCGTTTCCACGAGCCGTGGGTCCATCACTTCGGTAACGATCGGCAAGCCAGTTTCGCGGCTGACTTCGCGGAGAATTCGCAATCCCTCTATTCCCAGTCCCTGGAAATCGTGCGGGGAAGTGCGCGGCTTGAATGCCCCGCCACGTAGCATTACTGCGCCTGCATGCTTCACTGCCCGAGCAATGGCAAGAGTCTGCTCGAAGCTCTCCACGGCGCAGGGGCCGGCGATGACGACGGGACGAACGTCTCCAAATCGCACGGTTCTGACGACCACGATACGAGTTTCCTCTGCGTTCATGGACCGTTGCACTCTCCGGCTGATCAACGGACAGATCCGGGGCAGATCTGCCAAATCAACATTTCCCGCAATGCTCATGGAACCCTTCCTTCTCCAGACTCTTCGTGGGAAGAAAAGAATCTGGGCGACAAAACCAACAGCGCGAGCACGTGAAATCCGCCTGGTCTACGACTTACGGTCCGTCGGAAACATCGCGATCGCTTCGATTTCAATCAGCAGTTCCGGCCGACAGAGGATCGCTTGGATACCCGTGGACGCGGGCAGGATCTCCAAGCCCAACTCCTTGAAGAATTGCGTGCGAATTTCATTGAATTCGGCATAATCGCGCTCGATATCCCGCAGGTAGCAAGTGGTCCTAACGATATCCTTCCAAGTGGCTCCTTCCGCAGCGAGTAAGCCCGTGATGTTCCAATAAGTGCGCAAAACCTGAGCGCGAAAATCGCCAATGTGGACCGAGTTGCCATTTTCATCGATGCTGGCTGTACCAGAAATCAGCAAAATGGTCATGCCATTGATATCCAGGCGCATTCCCCGAGAGAACGAGGATGGCCTTGGATACTTATGGGCTTCGTTCAGGACCGTCGGCGCTTCGATGGCCTTTTTGCGGATCGACACAACAGCGCTTTCGGCCGGTATAACGGGTTCAACGACTAGCTCTTGCTTGCTCATCGGATTTACCTTCCTTGTGGGATTCATGGATACCGTGGCTCAGCCCCGCGGCTGTGGCCACCCAAATGTCTTCGCCTTGAAACGCCAGATTCAGCACATAGTTGTGAGCGAGAGAAGTCCGGGTTTCGATCCTGGTCATCTTCTTATCCGCAGCAGTAATTACAATTTCGCCTTTTCCGGTTTCCTTATTGGGACGATAGGTGACCCAGGTGTTTGTTTTGAAATTGAGATGACTTAGCCCTTTGTCTGTGCAGGCCCACACGTCGTCGCCCCGGGTTTGTGTGGCGTTGACAAAATCCGATGCCAGGCCGCTATCCGTTGAGAGGTAGTTGAACCAATTGTGGCCGTCGTAACCGCTCATTCCGAAATATGTGGACGCCCAGAACATTTTGGTGTCGTGGTTGTAGGAAATTCCGCTGACGATGTCATGAATCAAGCCTTGGTTCTTGAAGAGCACAAGTTCCATTTCCCCGTCAGGATCGTCGTATGGCTTCCAGTAGCCGCCGGCGATGTCATATTCCAAAACGCCGCCGCCCCACACGGCCACGTAGACTTTTTGTTCGCCTACAGCGATGCCGTAGGACCAGGGCTCATGCATAGGCGCGGTTTTTTCGCTGAAAATCGACCACTCTCCCGTGCGGGTATTCAAGCGGTTGATGCCCGCGGTGGTGGCAACCCACACAAAGTCGTCTTGAATGGCCACGCCGTAGACGATGTCGTTGGCCAAGCCTGTGGTCATGCTGGTGTAGTTTTGAAACTTACCTCCAGAGAACTGACTCAGGCCGCCGAAAGTTGATAACCACACATCGCCGGTTTTCTGGTCAACCGCAATACCGGTTACAACCCGATTGGGCAAACCGTCGGCGGTTGTGAATACCTTTGAAACTTTTGAGTGTTCAATCAGCACCAACCCGTTTTCCGTGCCGGCCCAAACACGCTCACCGTCCACAGCCACGCTGAAGACTTTGGCATCCGGCATGCCGTTTGCTGTCGTGAAGTTCTCCCATTTCGTGTAGAGGTTTGGCGTCTGCCCAGGCACAGAGGGCGTGAACCATAGAAACCCGACTACCCCCAGCAACCACCGAGTTCGCTGCGTGATTCGCATTGTTCCTGCTCCGTTCAATTGCCTTCGGGCTCCTGCTACAGAGTCCTCAAAAATTCCACCAGATCATTCAATTGCTCTTTGGACATATCCGAGGTGACCCCATGCTTATCCGTTGGGTTGTAGAGCGTCCAAATTTCTTCCAGAGAACGCGCCTCGCCGTTGTGCAGGTACGGCGGCTTCTCATAAATGCGATCAAGCTGAGGAACGTCTAATAAACCTGAGGTGTCGTACTTCGAGGCAGTACCCACGTCAAAGCTGGTTTTGGAGGTGTAATGCGTCGCGGGCGGGTGGCAGGTATCGCAAGCCTTCCGGAAGAAAATGTCGCGGCCACGTTCCTGCGCGGCTGTCAGTTGCCCATCGAGGGACAGGTGACGATTAGGAGAAAGCGGTATCGATTTGATGAATGCCACGAGGTTTGCCAACTGCTCAGAATTGAAGCCTTCGGAATGAAACAGGAACTTGGCGATGCGCGGACCGCATTGAGTCTCCAAGTCAGGATTGTGGCCGTTCCACTTGTAGGGCGCAGTCTCCGCAATGTTGCGCAGGGTCCGGTTGGCTACGCGGTCGCGGCCCAGTTGTGGCGTTTCCAGATTCCAAGCTACGCCATCAATATGGTTATCGGGATGGCAAGTGGAACAGGCAAACTGGCCTTGAAAGCAAAATTTTGCATCGTGAAAAAGGCGCTCGCCCTGGCGTAGCGCGGATATTTCCTTTGGGCCACCTAGATCGATTTGCGCTCGAATTTTAAACCGGGGAATATCCAGTACCGTGAGGCTGTCATCCAACCGATTGACGACGTAGGCCGAACGTCCGTCAGGGGAGACAACTACGTCCGTTGGATTGGACTGCGTGGGCAAACGATGCACAACGATTTGGCGAGCCGTATCCAGTCGATTGGGCAAGTCCACAGCCGGAACGCTGCGCAGACGCTGCCACAGTAATTTTGTATCGATCACCGAAACGGTTGCTGCTTCTGCGTGGGTGATCAAAGCATAGCGGCCGTCGGGGGTGAAGGCCGCGCCGTCCGCACCAGCGTAGTAGCGATCGATATCGTCCAGCAGAATCTGGGTGACTTCGGCGGGGGATGAGGTTCCCGAGGCGGTCTTTGCCGGGCGCACGAGCGCCACTCCATGAGTCAAAATCCACCCGTTATCCACTTGAATCAGCGGATTCAAATTCTTTGGCCTCATAAAGGGAACCAGCAGGTAACCGCCTTGCGGGCCCGGCGCTTCGGCAATGTGCCGCAGCTCCAGGACACCAGGAATCAAAATGCGCTCGGCTACGGTCTGCTTTTGTGAATCAATGACCATCAGTTCCGAAACTGGCGATTCATCCGGCGACCCAAGATGGGCCAGGAGGTTCGAGACATAGACGTGACGGCCATCTCGGGAAAGCTGGACATAGTGTGGCGAGCGCAAAGCCATGAGGCGCTTCAGTTCAGTGCCCGTGGCTGAGTCAATGACGGAGACGTCGTTTCCAATGCTGTTCGCCACGTACAGGATTTTCCCAAGTCGATCCGTCGTCAGTCCTCTCGGGCCCCATCCGGTCGCCAGTGTTTTCCGCACTTGAAACGCGGTGGTATCAATCACGCTGACGGTGTCGCTCCACTCATTGGAGACATAGAGGGTCTTGCCATCGGGGGACACCGCGAGATCTTTTGGCTTGTGGCCGACCCTTGCTTTTTTCACGACCCGCTGTGACCGCAAATCGATTGCCAGCACGGAATCATCGTCCTCGCAGACGACAAACAACATCACACCATCCGGTGAGAGTTTGGCTGCAATGGGAGTGAGATAGTTGATCTGAGCTGTGCTTGCCGAAGAATTTACCTGAGCATTTCCCGTCCCCGCCGGGAAGAGCACAAAGGCAACCACGATGGCGGCGAGCACAGCAGGTGACCGTGAGCTTCGTCTACTGCGTGCCGTGGAGACTAGCTTCATCGTGCTTTGCCTCCCTTTGCGGGAGAAGGCCGCTGTCCGGGTTCGGTAATCGTGAGGATTTGATCGGCCTTCACGTGCTCCAGTTTCTGTACCGTCCCGCTCGGCCAGTGAATGGTGAGCAGGTCCACCTCGGCGTGTGAACCCAGTCCGAAGTGAGGCCGCGGGTCATTCTGTGAGAGATAACCGGATTGCGGCACATTTTCTACCACTTGGTACAGATCGTCAGCTTCTGCTTCGATACGGGCGCCGAATCCGTCGCGATTGCTGACCGTCCCGATGAGCTTCAGCGTCAGCCAGTGATTTCGCGGGCCAACAGGCGGCTTGGCATGCAACAGAATTCCGTTTCCACCGAGCACCACAATGAACGCGTCGATGTACCCGTCGTTGTCATAGTCGGCAAAACAGGCTCCTCGGCCAACGCTTTTCGTCTTGAAGGCGCTCCCTACGTCCCCAGAGACATCCGTAAACGTGCCATTGGCATTGTTGCGAAGGAGCAAAGGCTCCATCGGCACCATCCAATGCAGTCCGCCATTCACGATGAACGCGTCTTTCCAGCCATCGTTATCGAAATCGAAGAACGCATCGCCCCAACCAACATACTGGCCGCTCATTTGCGCGATGCCGGACTCGGAGGTCGTGTCAACGAAGAACCCTTCCTTCAGGGAATTGCGAAACAGGCGGTGATAGCGCATGTCGGAAACGAAGACGTCCAGCGCGCCATCATTGTTGTAGTCGGTGAAGATGGGCCCCATGGCGGAGGGAGTGTCCCCATTGGTTCCGTAGGCCACGCCTTGCTCGACGGCTACGTTGGTGAAAGTTCCATCGTGATTGTTGCGATAGAGATAGCTTTCCATCTGATCATTCGCGACGTAGATGTCTGGCCAGCCATCGTTGTTGTAATCGCCCACGGTCACACCCATGGCACGGCCAGAGGGATTCGCGATGCCCGCTTTTTCTGAAACGTCGGTGAACGTGCCGTCGCCATTGTTGTGGAACAGCCGGTTGGCATCGCCTTCGTAATCGAGAGGGCCGGCAAACGCCTCGGCGGAGTAATATGGTTTCTTCGAGTTCGGATCGAACTTCAGGTAATTGCCCACGAACAGGTCCAGGCGCCCGTCGCGGTCGAAATCGAGAAAGGCGGCGCCCACGCCAAAGTGATTGTTCTGCACCCCGGCGGCTTCGGTAACGTCGGTAAAGGTGCCATCGCCGTTGTTGTGATAGAGAATGGCGGAGTTCCAGTTCGTGACGTAGATATCTTCGTAGCCGTCGTTGTCGTAATCGCCGACGGTCACGCCAATCGCAAACCCTTTGCCTGCCACGCCGGCTTGCGCGGTCACATCCGTGAAGGTTCCATCGCCATTGTTGCGATAGAGATGATTTGTCGCGTCCAAGCCGTCGGCCTTGGAATGGTTGGTTACACCGTCAAGATAACGGCCGCTCAACACGTAGAGATCGAGCAAGCCGTCATTGTTGTAGTCAAACCACACGCAGCCCGAACCGGTGGCTTCCAGAACGGAACTCAGTTTCTGCTCCCCAAACGAATGGCGAAAATGGATATTTGCTTTGTCTGTGACGTCTTCGAAGGTCGGCCACTTGCTCGCCGCGGAGGTTCGCACCCCGGATTGGGGCGAAGAAACTTTTCCAAGGCCGATGAGAAAAAGGGGCAGACTGACCGCGGAAATTAGAGTTAGCCGGAGAAGATAGCGCATTTTAGTTCGCTTGAGCTGTTGCGGAGCCATGATCGATTTCTCCAAGCGATGTCGGCGTATCGAATCTCCGTAACGTCTGTGGCCAATGATTTTCTGGAGCGATTGCCTTGTCCCCATGGCATCCGCTGCAGCCGCGTTGTTCCCCCGGACGCGTCCAGATCCAGCCGCGCTCTTCGCGAATGATCTGGCCCTGTGCATCCAGCAGGATGAACCGGACCGGCCAGTTGGCGGGAACCTGCACAAAGAAGGAACCATCCGCTTCCACCGGGGCTTCTCCCAGATTCCGCTCTTGGCCATTTGGTGAAATCAGAGTGAGGACACGAACCCGCGAAATTGGCGTTGAGATGTGACCGTGTGGAGCATCGGCGGACAGATAACTGTTCAGCGAGATGAAATTGCCGCTACTCGATTCCGGATTCAGCGTGTTCCAGTAACGCTTTGGAACTGTGTGAGCTGCCACGAGGACTGGCTGAATGCTGGAGAGTTGCGGATCGGCATAGAGACACTCGGCCAATGTCGCGGTTTTCAGATGAAACAGGTAAAGGTCGAACCGTCCCGCAGAGTTCGTGGGGGTGACTGTCTGTTTTGCGACGACCAATTCTGACTCGGAGAGTTGGCGCGCCGATTGGAATAAAACCCGAAGAGATCCGAGAGGTACGCCGCCTGGAGTTCCCTCCCGGATTTGTATTAATTCGCCGCCCGAGGATGCTCCCGCGAGCGCCTTTCGAACAATTACCAGCGAGCCGTCCGTCAACTCCTCTACATCTTGCTGGGACTGGAATTCACTGTGCTCGCAGCGAAAGGATTCGAGAGCGGTGCCGTCTGGCCGCAACGTATAAAGCATCCGAGTGCCGCCGGTTTGCCTAGTTCCAACTAACGGCCATGGTGCGGAGGCGACGAGTCGGCCATCTCTGAGCACCGTTTCCAGTTGAAACGGAGCGCTCCCGAAACTGATCCTATGAAGCCCCGAGCCGTCTGTCTTGATGACTGCCAGATAAGAAAAAGGTTGCTTTCCCTTGGTTTCCTCCACAGTGAGTGCGACTTCATCTGCTGGCAGGTATGCGCCGCGTAAGCAATTCTCCGGGCATTGCGTGACTTGACGCTTGTGGGTGCCATCCCGATCCATTTCCCAAACCTGCCAGCGGTCGCTTTGCCCCTTCTGGCCTGAGAAAAGTATCTTGGTAGCGTCGAAACTCACTTGCGGATCGGCGGCAGCAAAAAATCCATCCGTCAAGGGGAGCAGTCTGCGCTGCGACGATGATGGACTCCAACGGACGATCGTGCTGCCTTGCGGTAAACGTTGTGCCAAAGACCCGGACGCGAGCTTGGGAGTTTGAACGAAGACGATATCCGGGAGGCTCACGGCGGACAAAGCGTGTTTTGCAGGCGCGGTTTGCGGCGATGCAGTGGGATGTCCTAAGAGCGACAGGCAGATGACAATGGCTATGCTAGCCCAAACAAAAGCAAAACCTCGCGTTTTACCCAGACCCTGGCCCACCACCCACCCACTCCGTTCAAAACTTTGAGTTCGATAGCTACCAGACGATCGCACTTCGCGGGTAAGGAGAGGACCTGTCTCTCTTGCAATACGCAGCGTAGTGAGAGGAGCGAATGTCTATAGCATCCACTTAGCCTCAGAGGGGAGTGCGGGACAATAATACGAAACAATTATTAGGGCCAAACTAGTGATGGGCGTCACAAAGCGCTGTGCACGGCGTCACGTTTTGAGCGCGCCAGACGTCCCAATTTACTGTTTTAGGGAGGCTTCTACTTTCTTGGCGTACTCCTTGGCCTTCGCCATCGCTTGAGCTTCATCCACGGTTAACAGCCTTCCGTCCTTAAGCAAGGTTTTGCCGGCCACGACCACGGTTTCGACTTCGCTGGCCTTCAAAGCGTAGACAATCTGGGAATAGACGTCGTACATGGGCACGGCGTTCGGGACGTCGAGATTGAGAATTACAAAATCGGCCTTTTTGCCGATTTCGAGCGAGCCAATCTGTTTCTCCATGTGAAGGGCACGCGCTCCTTCGATGGTGGCCATTTCCAAAGCACCTTTGGCGCCGAGGGCGCGCGGATCGACCCGATAGGTTTTTTGCAGCTTTGATGCCAGGTCCATCTCTTCCATCATGTCCAGATCATTGTTACTCCCCGCGGGACCATCTGTGCCCAGCCCCACGCGCACCCCAGCGGCGCGCTCATCGACGACTGGAGCCACGCCGCTGGCCAGCATCATGTTGCTAGAAGGATTGTGTACGCAGCCCACCTGGCGTTCGGCAAGAATCTTCATATCGGTGTAATCCACCCAGATGCAATGAGCGGCAAGCACATCGGGGCCCAGGAAATTGATGCGTTCGAGGTATTGAACAGGAGTGGCTCCGTTTTTCGCCAGGCTGTCGACGTATTCTTTCCGCATTTCGGCGACGTGGATCAAGATAGGCGCGTGATACTTGCGGGCGAGCGCCGCAGAATCGCGCAGTGTTTTTTCCGAGCAGGTATAAATCGAATGAGGCGCGACTGAGGCATGGATCAGGGGATCGCCCTGCCACTTTTTCAGAAAGTTTTCGGTGTACGCGGCCATTTCGGCTCCGGTCTTATTGTCGGGCGCGGGGAAATCGATCCAGGTTTCTCCGAGAAAACCACGTAGGCCTGCAGCTTTGGTCTCCTCGGCTTCAGCATCTTCGAAGTAGTACATGTCGGCAAAAGTCGTCGTGCCGCCACGAATCATTTCGGCCAAAGCGAGGCGAGAACCCCACCGAACATAGTCTTCGGTGACGTTTCGCGCTTCAGCGGGGAATATATATTTGCGCAGCCAGTCGTCCAGGGTCACGTCATCGATCAATCCGCGCATCAGCACCATGGGAATATGCGTATGGCCGTTGATTAGCCCGGGCATGACCAGCTTTCCCTTGGCATCGATCTTCTGTGGCGCTTCATATTTCGCCAGAATTTCCTGGCCGGGGCCGATGGCAACAATGGCGTCGCCTTTCACGGCGATGGCGTCATTGTCGAAGACGTGCCGATCTCCATCCATGGTGACGATGGTGGCGCCGCTCACCAGCAGATCGACGGATTCTTTCTTGACTTGAGCTTGCGCTCCGAGCACGAGGCCGAGAAGTGCCATGATGGCCAACCCGGCGAAAACCAGTTTCGCCTTCATTCATTCCCCCTCTATAGATACCCTGATAGCAAGCGGACTGAGGCCCAGCAGGACTCACAAATTCAATGCGTCAAACGGCTTTGGGAATAATTCCCGCATACGAATCACTTCGATTTTGCCCTTGAGGTTTGCCATTACCACGGGGACATCGCCACAAAATTCCCAGATCAGTTGGCGGCAAGCTCCACAAGGAGGCGTCAGCGCGTCGGTGTCTGTAACCACGGCGATGGCATCGAACTTTCTCTCGCCTTCGCTGATGGCCTTGAAAATGGCGACACGTTCGGCGCACACAGTCAGGCCGTAGGTGGCATTTTCGACGTTGCAGCCGCCATAGACTTTGCCCGAAGTTGCGCGTAGCCCAGCGCCCACCTTGAAGTTTGAAAATTTTGCGTGAGCATTTTCCCTGGCATGCTTGGCCGTTGTGATCAGTGGATCATATTCGGACACGATTGCCCTCCTGGATTGGGAGCCACTTCGCTGCGTGGCCGTTCTGGCCACCATCATAAGGCCGAGGCGATATCCGGAATCACCGCGCGGAGAAGGCCAATGAACTGTCCTTTGATGCGCTCGGCGGTTTCCAGCACTTCTTTGTGATCGAGGGGCTGATCCAGAACGCCGGCAGCCGCATTGGTCACGCAAGAAATACCAAGAACACGGATTCCGCTATGACGTGCCGCGATTACCTCCGGCACCGTAGACATGCCGACGAGATCCGCTCCAATGCTGCGCAGGTAGCGTATCTCGGCAGGTGTTTCGTAACTTGGCCCGGCGAGAGCCGCATAAACGCCTTCACCAAGATTGATACCGAGAAGACGGCCTTCCGCAAGGGTCAAGTCGCGGAATTTTTTGTCGTAGGCATGGCTCATATCCGGGAAACGAACTCCCAAGTTTTCGTCGTTCGGACCAATGAGCGGATTTGCTCCTTGCAGGTTGATATGATCGCTTATGACAACGAGGCGTCCCTGAGTGAACTCTTTTTTAATTCCACCTGCGGCATTCGTCAGGATAACCGCCTTCACGCCCATTCGAGCAAAGACGCGTATCGGGAAGGCCACGTCCTTTACGGAGTAACCTTCGTAAAGGTGCACGCGCCCCTGCATGCCGACAACATCAACGCTTTCGACGGTTCCCAGAACCAATTGCCCCAAATGGCCGATGGCCGTAGAACGAGGGAAATCGGGAATTTTCGCGTAGGGAATTCGCACGGGATTTGTAAATTCATCAGCAAATCCCCCAAGACCCGATCCCAATACCAAGGCGATCTTTGGCCGCAGTTTCGTCTTTTTCTGAATGAATTTTGCGGCCGCTTCCGCGCGCGCAAACTCCACCCCCGGACGGGATATGGATTCCTGATTGCCCTTGAAGTTCATGAGAGAATTCCCACGATGCAGGCAGACATCAAGTTTGCCATAGTTCCCGCCAGCATGGCGCGGATGCCAAATTTGGCGAGTTGCCCGCGTTGCTCTGGTGCCAAAGCACCGATGCCGCCGATTTGAATACCGATGGAACTGAAATTGGCAAAACCACACAGAGCAAAGGTGGCGATCGTAAAAGAGCGCGGGTCCAGCGTGTCTCTCATCTGCCCGAGCTTCGCAAAGGCGACCACCTCATTGATGGTCATGCGCGTTCCCAATAGATTGCCGATCACAGGCGCATCTTTCCATGGAATGCCAATGAGCCACGCGATGGGAGCAAAAATCCAGCCGAAGAATTGTTCCAGGCTCTCAGGGAAAAAACGGAAATGATGCAGGGCGAGCCAGTTGTGCGTTCCACCGATCATGTAGTCTACGAGAGCCAGTAGTGCGATAAAGGAGATCAACATCGCGCCGACATTGATGGCAAGTTGCAGACCGTCGGAGGTTCCACGCGAGATGGCGCCCAGGAAATTTGCTTCCTTTTCCATCTCCGGCATTTGCACTTTTCCGGCGGTTAACGGCTGTTCGGTTTCCGGCACGAGCATTTTGGCCATCAGCAATGTGCCGGGAGCAGTCATGATCACCGCGGTCAAGAGATGCTTGGCTTCGACCCCGGAAGCAATGTAGGCGGCCATGATTCCGCCGGAAACGTGTGCCATTCCGCAGGTCATAACGCACATTAGTTCCGATTTTGTCAGTTTGTTCAAAAACGGCCTGATCGTCAGAGGGGCTTCGGTCTGTCCCATGAAGATGCTGGCCGCAATGTCTAACGACTCCGCGCCGCTTGCACCCATGACGCGCGTCATAACCCAGGCGAAGGCCCGGATGAAAACCTGCATCACGCCGATGTGGTAAAGAAAAGCAAATACCGCGGCGATGAAAATGATCGTAGGGAGCACCTGGAAGGCGAAGATGAATCCAAAGGTGGACTTCTGCAAGCCGAGTCCGCCGAAAACAAATTGCGAACCCACAAACGCGAAGCTAAGCAACTTGTTGACAACGTCGCCCAAAAACTGAAAAATCCTCCGCCCCAGTCCGAACTTGAGCACGAAAACACCAAAAGCCAACTGCAGACCCATGCCCCAAAGAACCGTTTTTAGTTTGATCGATTTTCGCGAGGTGGAAAAAAGATAGGCGAGCCCGACCAGCACAGCCATTCCCAGCAAACCTGTGAATCTGGCCATCCTGACTCCCTTCCTCCGTTGACGGCAGTGCTATTTGGCCTGACCTGAAAAATGTTCCGAGCCCCCATACTCGATCGCTCAATTTCGTGACTAGCCGCCAATGATGCGGCTGATCAACTGAGGCGAAGGCACTGCGACATCGCCGATTTCGAAGGCAGAAACAATCAGGCTCTGGGCCTCGGCAAGCTTCGCGCCTGAATTGTATTGGATTGTGACCAGTTTCTCGCCGGCTTTCACCTTGTCTCCGATGCGCCTGTGGAATTCCAGGCCAACGCCATGATCGATGCGGTCTTCTTTTTTGCTGCGGCCTCCCTCGAGCAAGGCCAGGGCAATTCCGAAATCCCGGCAACGAGTGGCCCCGATGTGACCAGACTTACGGCTATTCACCATGAATTGCGACTTCGCCATCGGCAACAGGGAAGTATCGTCCAGAATCCGCTCATTTCCACCTTGCAATCGTATGCATTGACGAAATCGCTGTAGAGCCTTGCCCGAAACTAACATTTCTTCCGCGAGGTGTCGGCCTTCTTCAACTGACTTTGTGCGCTCGCCGAGATAGAACATCCAGGCGGAAAGCTCCAGGCTGAGTTCGCGCAGATCGTCCGGCCCATTTCCTTTCAAGACGTCAATGGCCTCAATCACTTCGTTGGAGTGGCCAGCCATGCGGCCGAGCGGTTGGCTCATATCCGTGAGAAGAGCCACGGCTTTCTTGCCGGTGCGCCGAGCGGTATCCACCATGACTTCGGCGAGGCGGACGGCGTCTTCTTCCTTGGCCATGAAAGCACCAGAGCCAGTTTTGACATCCAGTACGAGGGCATCAATTCCTTCGGCCAGTTTCTTGCTCATGATCGAGGCGCAAATCAGACCGATATTCTCCACGGTGGAGGTGGCGTCGCGCAGAGCATAGATTTTCTTGTCCGCCGGAGCAATTTCTCCGGTTTGCCCGATCAGGCCCATACCGCATTCCTGCAGAACACGGCGGAAGTCGGCCAGCGTTAACGAGGTGTTGAAGCCGGGAATGGCTTCGAGCTTGTCCAACGTGCCGCCTGTGTGTCCGAGGCCTCGGCCGCTGATCATGGGCACGGCCAGGCCGCCAGCAGCAACGATGGGAGCAAGAATGAGCGAAGTGTTATCCCCAACGCCGCCGGTGGAATGCTTGTCCACCTTTTTCATTGGAAGGTACGAGTGGTCGACGACCTCGCCGGAATGGAGCATGGCTTCGGTGAGAGAAGCTGTCTCCGCGGGGCTCAAGCCGCGAATCCAAACGGCCATCAGCCACGCGGCTATCTGGTAATCGGGGATGTCGCCCCGAGTATAGCCGGAAACGAGGTAATTGATTTCTTCGAGGGAGTGCTCCCCGGAATCGCGTTTTTTTCGGATAAGGTCAACGGCGCGCATGCGAATGAAAACGAAGTGCGAGACTAACATTCGCGGATACAGGCGTCAACGAACCCGCTTACAGGTCATTCATTCTCATCCGACTTGGTGATCTCGTCCCACTTGCTCATCCTTCCGTGCTGTTATACTTTCGCGGCTTGCCACTTACAAAGGAGAAAGTATGTCCAGGTCACCCCGCATTGCTGTGGTGGGCAGTGCCAATACGGATTTGACGACGTTTAGCGACACGTTTCCCCGGCCAGGAGAAACAATCTTCGGCAAGAGCTTCGACCTTGGCTTTGGGGGCAAAGGAGCGAACCAGGCAGTGGCTGCGCGGTACTGCGGTGCCGATGTGGTCATGGTTGCCAAAGTGGGCAACGACCTGTTCGGGGAAGCAACGGTTAAAAACTTCGCGTCGCTGGGCATTGATGCGACGCACGTGCGGATTGTGGACGGTGTTTCCAGCGGCGTTGCTCCTATTTTTGTGGAGCCCAATGGGCAAAACCGTATCATCGTGGTGAAGGGAGCAAATGACACTCTGAAGCCTGCGGACGTGGATGCGGCAGCGAGCTCGTTGCAGAACGTCGACGTCATCATTCTGCAGTTTGAGATCCCGCTGGAGACGGTCTATTACACCGTGCAGTTCGCCCGCAAACACAATATCCGATGCATAGTGAATCCCGCGCCGGCACAGCCGGTTCAACTTGCGGAGTTGGCTGCAGCAGATTACTTCGTGCCCAACGAGACGGAAGCGGAAGTGATTGCAGGGATGCCAGTGCATTCGATCGAAGAAGCGAAAAGTTGCGCCGCAACGTTGCGGTCAAAAGGTTTTCGGAAGGTCATTTTGACTTTGGGCGCGCGTGGTTCCCTGATTGTTGGCGAAGGAGGGGAGGACCTTATCCCTCCGTTTCAGGTGACCCCGAAGGACACGACGGGCGCCGGGGATGCTTTCATCGGAAGCTTTTCCGTTTTTCTGGCAGAAGGTTTGCCCGAAAGAGAAGCGCTGTCGCGCGCGAATCTTTACGCCGGACTCTCGACGACACGCGTCGGCACGCAGAAATCGTTTCCGAAGCGCGCTGAGTTTGAGACCGAATGGGCGCGTCGAGGCCGGAAGCAATAGCCGCCAGGGGCCAGGTTAAAAGGCAAGAACAGGCAAAGGAGCCAAAATGTTCGTTTTGGAGAGTTATCCGTGGGCAGTAGTATTCTGCGTGATCACGATGTTTTGCTGGGGGTCGTGGGCGAATACCCAGAAGTTAGCCAAGAAGGGCTGGCGGTTTGAGCTGTTCTATTGGGACTATACGATCGGCGTGCTGCTGCTGACGCTGATTCTTGCGCATACCATGGGAAATCACGGAACCGCGGGGCGGCCGTTCGTGGAGGATCTTCATCAGGCTGCCAAC
Source organism: Candidatus Acidiferrales bacterium (assembly GCA_963709675.1). Classification (GTDB taxonomy): domain Bacteria; phylum Acidobacteriota; class Terriglobia; order Acidiferrales; family UBA7541; genus Acidiferrum. The sequence continues at coordinate 2,575,334 of CAVPWW010000002.1, read as the reverse complement.
GCGAGCGTGGTATCCGCGCTACTGGGTGGAGCGATATTCAATTTGGCCAACATTCTTTTGGTTGCGGCGATCGACATCGCGGGCATGTCCGTGGCGTTTCCCGTGGGCATCGGAATCGCGCTGGTTCTTGGTGTGCTGTTGAACTATGTCGCCGATCCGGTGGGAAATGCGACGCTGCTGTTCACGGGCGTTGTGCTGGTGGTACTCGCAATCACTCTGGACGCCGTGGCCTATCGCAAAATTCCTGGGGGTGCGGGGGGAGTCAGTACCAAGGGTCTTGTACTGTCTGTTGCATGCGGCGTGCTGATGGGGTTTTTCTACCGGTTTGTGGCGGCCTCCATGTATCCGAATTTCACGCATCCTGAACCGGGCAAGCTCGGGCCGTATGCGGCCGTGTTCATTTTCGCGGTAGGAATTTTCCTGAGCAACTTCATCATCAACACGTTTGTGATGAAGAAGCCGTTCGTTGGGGCGCCGGTTTCGTACGCGGATTATTTCAAAGGAAGCCTGGGCACGCATCTCACGGGAATTCTCGGTGGGGTCATTTGGGGAGTTGGAATGTCGTTCAACATCATTGCATCGGGAAGAGCGGGTTTTGCAATTTCGTATGGATTGGGACAGGGCGCGACGATGGTCGCGGCGCTGTGGGGCGTGTTTATCTGGAAGGAGTTCCGCACGGCGCCCGCGGGCACCTCGCGATTGATTGCAGCGATGTTTGGATGTTTCCTGGTTGGACTCGTGCTGATTATCCTGGCCCGGACATCCTAAAAACGGAAGTTGCGATTTATTCATGAATGAGTCCTTTCTTGAGACACTTTTATATGTATTGGCCGAAATCGATTGGAAGTCCGGTGCTGGACAGTGTGCGCTATGCGGCGGAATCCTCGCGCGATGTACAGACACATTACGAGAAGATTGTGGAGGTGGCATCGTGGATGGCGTATGAGGAACTGCCGATGCCGGAGTTCGCGCTGCCATTCGGCGTCGGACAGAGGGACGCGGACGAGGCGATCGATTTCGTGATGGTAGCAGATTCGATAGACACGGCCTTCACGGACTTCAGGAGTCATGAAAAATTCCAAGTGGAGTACGCGGGAGAGCACTGGTCAGATTCCGACGCAGAATTCGCCTGCATCAAGAGAGCGTTGGACAATGGCGTGCCATTTCTGGACGGCAATTACCTGGCGAGGATAACGAGAGCGGAACTGAACAAAGTGTTCGAAGGCAACATACAGATGCCCATGCTGGACGAGAAGCTGGAAGTGCTGCACCAAGTCGGCAAGGTGCTGGCAGAGAAATACAATGGGCGATTCCACACGTTTGTGAACTCCTGTTCGCGAAAACTGTACGACAACGGGAATGGCTTGATCGATCGGCTGGTGACGGAATTCCCGCGATTCAACGACGTGAGCATGCTGGATGGGCACGAAATCAAATTTTACAAGCTTGCGCAGCTTGGCGTGTGGATGCTGTATGCGACGTTGCACCGCGAGGGGAAGTTTCGCCTGGACGATCCGCAAAAAATGACGGCGTTCGCGGATTACATCGTGCCCGTAGCTCTACGGCTTCATGGGATCACCAGCTATTCCGACAAGCTGGAAACAGCCATCAATTCCCATCAACTGATTCCACGGGATTCGCGCTGGGAAATCGAGATTCGGGCACACTGCATTTACGCCACAGCGGTGCTGACGGAGGAGATCAACAAGCGCCGTCCGGGGGATTTGCAAGTGATCATTCCGCAGATTGACGCCCGGTTCTGGACGCACTTTCACACGACGACATGGCCGCATCACTTGACACGCACGATCATGTATTAGAATTTCCGTGACAATTGAAGGAGAGGAAAGGAATGCGCTCATGAAATGGCTTTATCGGGTGTGCTTGTTCGGTGTGTTGTTGGCCTGGTGTGCGTTCGTTGTGGAGGCGCAAGGCAAGCGTAGAGTGATCATTGACCAAGATGCGTCGGGGCCGGGCGGCTCGGATATGCAGGCGATTCTGTCGCTGGTGAACTCGGCGGACACGGATGTTTTGGGGATTACGATCCTGACGGGAGACGCGTGGCGCGATGAAGAGGTGCAGCACACGCTGCGGCTGATGGAGATCATTGGGCGGACGGATATTCCGGTGGTTCCGGGCGCGATGTTTCCGTTGGTAAACACAAAGGAGTACATCGCGAAGTGGGAAACGATGTATGGAAAGCTGGTCTATAAAGGAGCGTGGAATTTTGCGCGATGGCACGCGGTACATGGTCCTTACGAAGTTCCGCCCATGCCGGAAGGGCAGCCGACGATCAAACCGTCCACGGAAACCGCGGCGAATTTTCTGGTGCGGATGGTGCGACAGTATCCGCATGAGGTAACCATCTATGCCGCCGGGCCGATGACCGATCTGGCCATGGCGATCGCGTTGGACCCGGAATTTCCGGAGCTGAGCAAGGAACTGATCGTGATGGGAGGAAGCATCAACCCGCACACAGACGATCCGGAGTTTGCTTTGTCACCTACGCACGAATTTAATTTTTGGATGGACCCAGAAGCGTCCAAGGCGGTGCTGCATGCGCACTGGCCTCACGTGGCGGTAACGACGGTGGACATTTCGGTGAAGACGCGCATGGAAAAAGAGCTAATTGAGGAAATTCGGAAAAGCCCGACGCCGGCGGCTCAGTATGTCGCGAAATATGCGGAGCCCAATTATTTATGGGATGAACTGGCGGCGGTCGCCTGGCTCGATCCCACGATCATCACGAAATGGAAGAAGTTGTATATGGACGTGGACTCGGACCACGGAGCAGGCTATGGGAACACGCTGGTGTGGAAGCCAGGAAGCCAGCCAGGAGCTGGAGAGATTCTGGTGAATGTGCAGGACGATCTGGACAAGGCAAAGTTTTATAAGGAGTACGTGGAGCTGCTGTCGAGACCCACGCCAGGAGCGAAGACGGCAGAGAAGTAGCTATAAGGGCTGGCCTACATCTTGAAGCCTGAGTTGGCCGCAGTTCAACTTGATCTATAACACGAGAAATTTTGTATTTAAAAAAATCCTCGCTGGCCAAAGTGGAAATAAGGGAGAAAACACCTATCAGGGGCCGGAGCGGTCTCGAGCGAGTCTTCGTTGGTAGAAGAAGGAGACGGCGAGGAGGGCGGAGCCGAGGATGAGGAAGGAAAGGATGCGATAGGCGCGATCGAGGAAGGAAAGGTCGTAAAGGAAGACTTTGACGACGACGATGCCGAGAAGGATGAGGGCCTGCCAGCGAAGGATGGGTAATTGGCGCTGCATGCCGAGGAGGAGGAGAAGGCCAGCATAGACGGTCCAGAGGATGGAGATGGAGAGATGCTGAGCAAGGGAGTTGGAGACATTGCGCGGACCGCCGAAGAAGTCCCAGAATTCCTGGCTGAGTGCCAGGAGAGCGAAGAAATTGATGGCAATGCTGAGGAGCGCGGCTTCGATGCGGACGCTGTCCGATTGCGAGACGGGGGGCCGGTTGGCGTCGTGCATCGATCCAACAGGGGTTCCTCGCTGCCCGAGCTCCGCTCGGAATAACGAGGTTGAGGACACCACAGCCGACCAGAGACAGACGGCGAGGGCGGCGACAAGAACGAGGTAGGTGGCGAAGCGCTCGTTGAAGAGGAAAGTGCCGGCGGTAGGGGGTTGGACCAGGAGATGGGCGGCAGCGAGAAAGAGCAAGAAATAGCCGAAAGGACGCAGAAGATTGCCGAGAAAACGGAAGCCGGTCCAGACAAGAACAGCGCCTTCGACGGCGAGGGCAAGAGTGATGGCATTGTGTTCGAGCTTGGCGGGAATGGCCAGGGTGAAACAGGCGGCGGCCAAACCAGTGTAGAGGAACCGTGGCGTGGAGGCCTCTTCTGCGTTTGGCTCGGGAAGGAGCAGGGCGATGGCCTCATGGGCAATAGCCAGAGCGAGGAACAGTAGGGTGAGCGGCCAGCGGTCGCTCGGCCACAGTAGGGTGTAGAGAATGGCGACGTAGGCGAAGGCGTTGGCAAGGACGAGAAGAACATCCCAAGTACGAAGCCGACGGTGAAGGAGTGCGCGCGCAGCAGGAATGACGGCGAAGAGAAGAAAAATGAGGGTGGCAAAAAAGAGGGTGCTGCCGAGGAAGCCGAATCTCGTGTAGAACTGGTCGTACCACTGCCAGAAATAGAGATGCGTGCCACCGAAGGCGAGGGGAAGAAGGGTCTGCCAATCCTTGCGCCAACTGACGTACAGAGCGGCGGCCCCCAGAAGAAGTAAATAGCTGAAGAGGACGACCTGCTCGTTCTTGCCGGTGCTCATAAGCGCGGGGGTGAGGAGTCCGCCGAGGAGAGAGAGAAAGGCGATGCGCTCGGAATTACGGCGAAGCGCGAGGAAGGCCATGATGGAAGTGACCGCGACGAGGGCGATGAAGCCAATTTCGCGGGAGAAGAGCGTGTAGTACTGGCAGCCGGCCCACACGGAAACAAAAAGCGTGGCTTCGCCGAGGCCCGCGATTCCTTCGGAAAAGTAAGCGTAATCGCGGGAGAGGAGCCAGTCGCTCCAAGGCAGCATGAGGAGGCCGAGGAGAATGCCGATGGCGACACGTCCGGCTGGGCCGATCCAGTTGTTGTCGAAGGCAAGCTTCAGGAAGTATGAGACAGCAAAGAGAAGCGCGATGATGCCGATACGATTGAACCAACGCCCGCCAATGAGCGCTTCGAGGTCAGCGGAAGAGGGTTCTTTGGGAATTTTGGGTACAGTGGGAATTGAGTGGGGAAGGGGGTGCGGCGTTGGGGAGGGGGTCGATGTAGTGGGAGGAATGACCGGTGGCGCCGGTGTTTGGAGACCTTGGAAATGTTCGGTGCGTGCCGGGAGTTGCGGCTCCGGGGTGGCGTGAACGCTTCCTGGGGGCGGAGGCTCGCGAGAAGGAGGAGCGGCGGAGGCGAGCTGTTTCTGGAGGGCAGCAAGTTTTTGTTCGAGTTGGTAGACACGGAAGGTGAGTTCGTTGAGGGGGAACGGTTTCAATGTGGATTCGATGCGGCGAACGGCGGAAAGTGCGACGAAAGCAATGATGGTGCCAATGAGAAAGAGTGGAACGAGAATGAAGAAAAGTCCCATGGCGGTGGAGTCACTGCGGATTAGAGCACAGTCCAAGGCAAGGGACAATGGAACGGCGCGAAGTGGCTTGGCGTATACTGGCGGGGTTTCGCAGCGCTAAGACAAAATGGAGAGGATTATGGCGGAATACTATTTGTTGAAAACGGAACCATCGGAGTATTCGTTTGCGAAATTGCTGAAGGATGGGGAGACGGAGTGGGATGGAGTGAGCAATCCCGTGGCGGTGAGACATCTGGACGAGATGAAGCCGGGCGCGCGTCTGATCATTTATGAGACCGGGGATATGCGCACGGCGGTGGGAACGGCCACGGTGGTTTCCGTGGATGCGAAGAACTTGAAGAAACCGGTGGTGAAAATAAAGGCGGGAAAAGCGCTGGGGAGACCCGTGACGCTGGATGAGATTAAGAAAAATAGATTGTTTGCGGACTCGCCGCTGGTAAGGATTGGAAGATTGTCTGTGGTACCGCTGACGGCGGAACAGTACAAGGCGCTGGCAGGGAATTAGATGGCCGTGCTCTCAGAGCATGCAAGTTATCTTACTGCAATCCCAATAAAGCAGATTGAGGTGGATTTTTTCTGGCAGGCGCTGGCCGGGCTTGATGAGAAACCAACCGTCGGCGGGCAGCTTGGTGTTGCCTGGATCGTGCGCGATGGCCCGGTACTTTCCCGGGCCAAGTTGCACGGAAGCATGGCCCTTGGCATCGGTTGTTAGCACGATTCGGGATTTGCCTTCGGGCCATCCTTCAGCGGGGCCCATTGGCTTGATCACTACTTCTGAGTTAGGACAGGGAGAATCCTCGAGGGTAACGACGATTTTGACGTGGATTTGCGACGGAGTTGCCGGTGGTGCGGGAGTTTGCGCCGCGAGATGAGTGACACCAAAAAAAAGGGGAAGGAAGATTGCGATTCGAGAGGAGAATACTCGGCTGAGACGGATCATGGAGCCTCCTACGGATTGAAGAGAGGGCCTGCTTCTAACCTAGAACGATCAAGCCGGGGAAACTTGCAGAGCGTTGGATGGCAAAGAGGACTAAGCGAGGCGCGATTAGTAGACGCCAGGGATCAGGCAATTTGTGACTTTGCTATAGGCAACGTATTGCTCGCCGAAGGCTTGGATCAGCGCAGATTCTTCGACGCGGATGCGGTAAAGGACAACGGCGGTGGTTGGCAGGAGGACAATCCCGAAACTGAGCCAATTGCGGGAATGCAGACCGATGGCAAGAAAGGCTAGTAAGAGACCAAGGTAGGAAGGGTGGCGGATAAAGCGATAAAGGCCCGAACGATTGATTTGCTGTGAATCGTGAATGGCGACGTTGGAACTGAAAGACTTGCCGAGAGTAATGATCGCTGACCATCGAATGATAAGTGCGATGATTAAGACAACCAAGCCAGCGGTTTTTAGGGCATGAACTCCGCCGAACATTGTTGGGGGCGTGGCTTCACTGATCGAGATGGCCGTGGTAATGGAAGTACATATGACGATCCAGAGAAGGACGAGCGAGCCGCGGTCGTGGACTTTTCCCGCGTTGTGCGTTGTGCGCGTGGCGACGCCGACGATGAGTTCCGACGCGAACCAAGCCCAGAAGAGCAGTTGCCACACCGTCGAGAGAGTCACCGCGTCTCCCGTGGCTTCGGCTGAGGGGAGGATGAGCCACTGGGTTGCAGGAGGTCCCACTTGTTGCCGTAGAGATCCTCGAAGACGGCGACTGTGCCGTAGGACTCCTGGCGGGGCGACTCTAAGAATCTTACATTGGAAGCTTGCATGAGACGGTAATCGCGCCAGAAATCGTCGGTATGAAGAAAGAGGAAAACGCGGTCACTTGCTTGATGGCCGACCTGCTGGAGCTGCTCGGGGGTGGCGGCTGCGGCGAGGAGCAGGCTTGCGCTGCGAGAGCCGGGGGGAGCGACGACGAGCCAGCGTTTGCCGGCGGGAAGGGTTGAGTCTTCCACAATGCGGAAACCGAGGGCTTCCGTGAAAAAAGTAAGGGCTTCGTCGTAATCGCGGACGAGCAACGTGATGTGAGCGAGCGATTGCGGCATCGAATGATTATCCCACGTTGGTAGGGGGAGCGAGCAAAGGGGTTTGCTTGTCGTGGTTGGAGCAGCGGACCTATAATTGAGAGTCACGTACACAGGAGGAACGACGACCATGGCGACAGCAAAAGCGAAGTTGCATGGACATGTGGCGGAGTTTACGAACGAACCGTTTATTGACTTTTCGAAGCCGGAAAATAAAAAGAAGATGGAAGCGTCGCTGAAGAAAGTGCGCGCCGAGTTCGGGCACGAGTACCCCATGTGGATCGGGGGAAAGAAGGTGATTACGGCGGGGAAAAGGAAGTCGACAAACCCGTCAAAGCCGTCGGAAGTGATTGGCGTGTTCCAGGATGCGTCGAAGGAACAGGCAGTTCAGGCAATTGAAGCGGCCGATAAATATTTTGAAGTCTGGAAGAAAGTGCCGGTGGCGGATCGCGTAAAGTGCCTGTTCAAGGCGGCCGCGATAGTGCGGGAGCGGAAATTCGAACTGGATGCCCTGGTGTGTTACGAAGTGGGGAAGTCGTGGTTTGAGGCCGAAGCGGACATCGCGGAGACCATCGATTTTTGCGAGTTTTACGCGCGGGAAATGCTGCGGCTGGGCGAACCACAAAAGTTGACCCCGATGAAGGGGGAAAGGAATTACCTTACGTACATCCCGCTGGGAGTGGGAGCAGTCATTCCGCCATGGAATTTTCCGATGGCGATTATGGCGGGGTTGGTCGTGTCGTCGCTGGTAACGGGGAATACGGTGGTACTGAAGCCAGCGTCAGATTCGCCGACGATTGCGGCGAAGTTTATCGATATTTTGTTTGAGGCGGGAGTGCCGAAGGAAGCGGTGCAATTCGTGACCGGGTCGGGAGCGGCGGTGGGCGACACCATCGTACAGCATCCAAAGACGCGGTATATCGGGTTCACAGGGTCGAAGGAAATCGGCTTACGGATTGCGGAGCTGGCGTCAAGACCATCACCCGGGCAGATCTGGATTAAGCGGACAGTGTTGGAGATGGGCGGCAAGGACGGAATCGTGGTGGACGAAGAAGCCGATATTGACGCGGCGGTGGAAGGGACCGTGGCGGCGGCATTCGGGTATCAGGGACAAAAGTGCTCGGCGTGCTCGCGGGTGATTGTAAGCGAAAAGGTGTACGACACGTTCCTGAAGAAGCTGGTGGAGCGGACGAAGAAGATCAAGGTGGGGCCGAGCGACGATCCGAACAACTACATGGGACCGGTCATTAATGAATCGGCGCTAAAGACGATCATGGATTACATCGAGATCGGGAAGAGGGAAGGGCGACTGGTGGCCGGAGGTGGACGTGCGGCGGGCGATGGCTTCTTCGTGGAACCGACGGTGATTGCGGACGTCGATCCGAAAGCGCGGCTGGCGCAGGAAGAGGTGTTTGGACCCGTGCTCGCGGTGATCAAAGCGAAGAATTTCGATCAGGCGATGGAGATTGCGAACAATACCGAATTTGGATTGACGGGCTCGTTGTATTCGAAGAATCCGGAGAAGATTCGGCGGGCCGAAGAAGATTTCCACGTGGGAAATTTGTACTTAAACCGGAAGTGCACAGGAGCGATGGTGGGTGCGCATCCGTTCGGTGGATTCAACATGAGCGGTACTGATTCGAAGACCGGCGGGAAGGACTATCTCCTACTGTTTTTGCAGGCGAAGGCAGTGGCGGAGAAAGTAAGTTAATGAAGTAGAAGAAGTAAAGGAAGTTTAGGAAGTATGCGGATGTCTGAGAGGGGCGGAGGAAACTCCGCCCCTTTTTCATTCTGCGGAGGCGATATCTTGGGCGCTGGAGGCCATTTTGAGGATGCGATAGGCGGGATAGCTGCAGGCTAGAGCGATTAGTGTGAGGTAGCTGTTGGTAGGATCTTCGCGGATGGCTTCGATCAGGAAACCGATGGAACCGAAAAGAGCGAGGGCGGTGGTATAGGGATAGCCCCAGGCGCAATAGGGGCGGGCAAGAGCGGGTTCACGGCGACGGAGGAGGAACAGGGAGATGAACGAGAGCAGGTAATTGGTAACGAAGAAGAAAGCGAGCATGGCAATGACGCGTTCGAAGCTGAAAATTGCAAAGACCAATCCGACGAGAGCGCTGAGGAGGAGGCCGACTGTGGGCGTGCCGCCCTTGTTCACGCGGGAGACGGCGCGAAAGAAGAGTCCGTCGCGACTCATGGCGTAGATAACGCGTGCGCCCATGAGGTGAAGTGCGTTCAGGCTACTAAATAGGGCGAGAACCATGACGGAACGGAAAATGAAATCACCGTGATGACCAAAGACGCGCTGAGCAGCAAGGCCGAGCGAGAAATTGTTTCCCGCGATTTCGTTCATAGGCAGGACGTAGAGCACTGCGGCGTTCACGAGTAGATAGATGAAAACGATGGAGAACAGACTGGCGAAGATGGCTCGCGGAACGAGATACCCGGGATTCTTGATTTCATCTCCGAAGTAGATGACGCCGTCCCAGCCGTCGTAGGTATAGATGGTGGCCTGGACGCCGAACAGAAGGGCGGTGAGGAGAGCCGCGCCGACGGGGATGACTTCGGGAATGACGGATTGAGGGGCGGCGGCTTCGGCGGCGTGATGGAGATGACCACCGAGAGCGAAGCAGGAGACAACGATGGCGAAGAAAGCGAGAGCCTTCAAAACAGTAGTGAAATTCTGAACTTTACTGCCCATGCTGATACTCTTCCACTGAAGCAGAGCGAAGATGATGATTACGGAGACAGCAGTGATTTTAATTTTCTGGACGCCGTCCATGGCAGGAAAAAGGTGAGCCATGTACTCGCCAATGACAATGCCGACGGCGCCGGTAGTGCCACAGGTGGAGAGCCAATCGCTCCAGCCCACGATGAAGCCCGCGAAATCACCGATGGCGCGGCGGGAGAAATTGTATTGGCCGCCGCTTCTGGGGATAGCGGAGCCTAGTTCAGCGAGTTGAAAGGCGCTGACGAGGGCGTAGAGGGCGCCGCCGAACCAGACACTGAAGAAGAGCCAGCGATTGGGCAGGCGCGCGGCGATGTCGCCCGGCGTGCGAACGATGCCAGCAGAGATGGTATTGCCGACGGCGACGGCGATGCCAAAACCCACACCGAGAACTTGCAGGAGTTTGCCCTTTTCCTTGCGTGGATGCGTTGGGCGCACCGGGAGTTCGGCGGAAAAGGAGTCAGTAGGCGTCGACAATAGGGAGTCTCATGGGAGATGGAAGTATCGGTCATCATACGTTTGTGCGGGGAAAATGCAAGATGGAAGAAAGAGGAGAAAAGAGGAGGCCATGTAGCAACGATGTAAGGAAGCAGGGAAGTGAAGAGTATGTGGCCGAAGCATGACCGCGCCCAGCGTTGGCTGCTTCCAAGGAGCACGGACCGAGGAAGGAGGCGGGCCCCTACAAGGTCCATGCCTTACATGGGTTTAGTGGCGGAATCAATGAAGGAGGCGACGTTGCCTTTAAGCTTGGTGAGGTCCTCCCCGCGGAGATACATCATGTGTCCAGCCTCGTAGTATTTGTGCTGAATGTTTTTCTGGAGATTCTCCGGGAGGCCGAGATGCCCCGTGGCGTATTCGGATTCGAAGAAAGGGGTGGCGAGGTCGTAATAACCATCTTCCATTTCAACCTGGAGTTTGGGATTGGTGATAATGGCATTGGCGAGATCGAGCATGACGTTGGGCGACCCGGGGAAGAATGAGGGGCCAGCGCTGTGATGCTTCCAGTCCCAGTGATTATCTTTGAAGTCGGCGAAGAGATGATACGGCTTGTCCTGGCCGAATTTGAGATCGTCGCGAAGATACATGTTGAAGGCGGCAACAAAAGCGCCGGTAATGGCAGTTGACTGCGGGTCGTAGTCGGCGGCGGAGTCGATCAGATCATAGGTGGGTCCCGAGAAACGAGCATCGAGGCGGCCGGTCGTCAGGCCGCGGCTGAGCTGAAGTTCCTGCATAAAGCGGCCTAAGCGCACGCGGAGATTTGACCTGATCAGGTAATCTTCGCTGAGTCCCGTGAAACGCGAGAGTTTCTTGGCGACGATGGCTTTATCGGCGTCGCTTAGGGTGTCGCCTTTGAGTAAGGCGTCGGCGTACTCGCCTTTTGCAAAGGTGCGTGCTTCGTCGAGAAAGGCTTCAAGATTGTCCGGGCGATCCTTGAGGACTTTGTGGTACCAGGCGGTTGCGGCATAACTGGGGAGATAGAGGATGAAGGCGAGATCCTGGCCAGGATAAAAGGAGATCGTGCCCAGATCCCAAACAGAAGAGACCATTACGATGCCGTTGAGATAGATGCCGTTTTCAGTCTGAAGGAGATTGGCGAGGGCGGCGTTGCGGAAGGTACCGTAGCTTTCGCCGATGAGGAACTTGGGGGAATTCCAGCGGCCATTGCGGGTGACATAGGATTGCACGAATTGCGCGAGAGACTTGGCGTCCTGATCGACACCCCAGAAATCCTTGTCCTGAGCTTTGCCGACCGCTTTGCTGAAACCGGTGCCGACGGGGTCGATGAAGACAAGGTCTGACTTGTCCAGAAGACAGTTGGGATTGTCTTCGAGCTTGTAGGGAGCCGGGGGAGTGATGCCGGCGTTGGCGGTGAGAACGCGTTTGGGGCCGAACGAGCCCATGTGAAGCCAGAGTGAAGAAGAGCCGGGGCCACCGTTGTAGAGGAAAGAAATGGGTCTGAGGCTGGGGTCCTTGGCGTCCGTGCGAGTGTAAGCGGTGTAGTAGATGAGTGCTTCGGGTTCGTCCTTATCGTTTTTCAGGAGAATGCTGCCGGCGGTGGCCTTATAGGGGATGGTTTGACCAGCGATCTTGATGGAGTGCTCGGTGACGGAGAACTCTTCCTTGGGCGCCGGAGTTGGTACGGATTTCTCGGCGGGCTTCGCGTCCTTGGTGTCCTTTTCCTGGTCCTGGGGGAGCAAAGCGCAGGCGTTCAGAGAAAGAAGTAATGTTGAGGCAAACAGTGCGCGCGGCCAAGTATTTGTTTTCATGCGCCAATTTCTCCTTTTAGGGGGACGGAACGAAAAATGATGCGACGCATTCTATCGCATTACGGGCAGGCGGGGTGGCTCATCGGTGAAGATCTCAATGACGAGTTGCCCGGGTAGGGAGGCGGGCGAAATGCGGAGGGAAGAGCAATCATTGACGACCCAGTCGGCGCCGGCGCCAAGCAGCGCGGCGTCATCCACAGTGGTGCGCAGCGCGAGAACGTGGGCACCACAGGCCTTGCCGGAACAAATGCCAAACGGGGCGTCTTCGATGACGATACAGAAGTGTGGATCGAGGCTGAGAGTCTCGGCGCCTTTGAGATAGGGCTCGGGATCGGGTTTGCCTCGCTGGATTTCGCTAGCGGTGACGAGGTGATGGACGTGCCGCCAGAGGCCGGTAACGCGGAGACGGACTTCGGCCAGGGCACGGGTGGAGGAGGTGACTACGGCTAGCTGGGACGATGGAACGGCCACAAGTAGTTCTTTAGCGCCGGGGAGCGCGATTACATCGGTGATTTCCTCGATTTCGCCGCGCTCCATCCAGCGATTTTCTTCGAGATGGACGGCGGGATCGGCGTGGGGAAGCAGTTCACGGATAGAGGCGAGACTGGTGCGGCCGTGGGCGAAGTGGACGACGTAGTCGGGATCGAGATTGTGCTTGAGAGCCCAACGAGTCCAGACGCGGGCAACAGCAGGGGTGGAATCGACGAGGACGCCATCCATATCGACGAGAAGGGCTTTGCAGGTAATTTGAGTCATCGGAAGCGCAAGTGGGGCCAGAAGGTCAAAGTATTTTGAGAAGGAGAGCTCAGAAAGACAGTTGGGGTGGGAGATGGGATTTGAACCCACGACATTCGGTGCCACAGACCGACGCTCTACCAGCTGAGCTACTCCCACCACCGGCGATTAGTTTAACATGACCGCGGAGGACGAGAAAACGTGCTGGTCGGGGGTTCTAGGGTAGGCGCGTGGATAGCAGACTATCAGCGATCCGAGAGTAGGAAGCGATGAATTGGAGACGTGCGGGCGTCGGAATGAAGTGTCAGCGGTTGAGTTTCGGGGAGCTCGTCGGATCACTCCAGAATGACCGCCCCGGAGAGGGTGGCGGATTGCTCGATTAGGTGATAACGAGGAGGAAACGCGGAGCAAGGCTGGGGCAAAGGGAAACGCCGAGGATGGTTAGACTTGTGTAGGGGTGTGTGTCCCCACACATGAACCCGCAAGCGACGGATAGACTCCATTTCGAGATGCAGATCGCATACGCGCGGCCAGCGGTCGCGCTCCTGGCGATCTCGTGCCTGTTGGAGCTGCGTTCGATGAGGGACGTGGAACGGGCGCTGGCCCTGCTGACAGCGTACTTGGTGGCGGCGGTAGTGGTATTGGGGTTAGAACGGGTGCTACGGGCCTACAACTGGCATCTGCCGCTGGCGTGTGACGTTCTGGTGGTGGGACTGTATCTTTACTTTTCGCCGGAAATGATGCCGGCCTGGTTTCTGGTGTTTTTCGTGGCGTTCGCGGCGGGCTACCGCTGGAACTTGAAGCTAGCGATGTTCCTGTCGTTCGGACTGTTGCTTCTGGCGGTGGCATTGCGGCTGAACCGGCTGAGCCCGGCCGGGCCGGAACCTGTTGCGTTTTTCTATCTACCCGTTTTTGCGGCGACGCTGCTGGGTGCAGGAGGGATGGCGTTCCTGGGGGACCGCAACCGGCGATTCACAGAGCAGCAGGAATTCTTGAACCGGGTCTCCGGAACAATGCATGTGGAACTGGGGCTGGCAGAGTCCTTGCGGTTGCTGCTGGAGGATCTATGCACCGAGTTTCATACCGAAGAAGCACTGTTGGCTTATCGGGATGCGGACCTGGAGCGGATTTTCCTGTGGCAATTCAAATCCGGCGAAAGCGAGCGAATGACGCCGGAAAACCTGCCGCTAACGCGCGCGGATGGATTCCTGTTGGATGACCTGGATGCGTCGCTCTGCTGGAACTCACTGGAGGGGCGCGGGGCCGGGTTTGGATGGGACCGGCGGAACATGCAGAAGCTGAAAATCCTGCCACGGATCCCCGGGACAACCCAGCAAGAGTTTCGAATGCGAAATTTTCTTACGGTGACGTTCGATCAGGGGAATCACCCGGTGGGGCGGCTGTTTTTGGTGAACCGGCGAGGCGGGCGGCAGCCGTTCAACAAGGACGAGTTGGCTTGGTTTGAGAAGGTGGCGCGGCAAGTGAGCGCACCGCTGGAAAACGTGTTCCTGTTGAGGCACCTGCGGGTGCGCGCGATCGAAGCGGAGCGTTCGAGGATCTCGAGGGATCTGCACGATGGAATTTTGCAAACACTTTTAAGCATCGAAATACAGCTCGATGTGCTGAGACGCAAGGTGGCATCGCAGCCGGAGCAGTTGCAAGCGGGGCTGACATCGCTGCAGCAGACGGTTCGAAACGAGGGGGCGGAGTTACGTCACCTGGTAACCGACCTGCGGCCGCTGCGAGTGCAATCGGCGGATTTGGTAGACCTGATGCGGGGATTCGCGGAGCGCTTCCGAAACGAATCGGCCCTGGCGCTGGACTTACTGGTGGATTCGGTGGATTTGCAGGCTCCGGACAGGGTCTGCCGGGAGATTTTCCAGATTTACCGAGAAGCACTCAACAACATAAAAAAGCATGCCAAGGCTTCCCATGTCGTGGTAAAACTGACGCAGGATGACAGCCGTCTTTCCCTGGTAGTGGACGATAACGGCGAAGGATTCAGCTTTGCCGGGCGATTCACGGGGGATGAGCTAGACCGCCTACGGCTGGGTCCGATTTCCATCAAGGAACGAACGCGCACGGTCGGGGGAGTTTTGACCGTAGAGTCAAATCCGGGGCATGGCGCACGTCTAACGATTGAGGTTCCGCTCGGCTAATTATGGCGAAGACAAAACAGCAAATCCGCGTATTGATGGCTGATGACCACGCGATATTCCGCGACGGCCTGCGAAAACTGCTCGATGGCGACGACGAAATCACCATCGTGGGCGAGGCGCAGAATGGCGCCGAGTGCATCAAGATGCTGGCGAAGTTGAAGCCGGATATTCTTCTGCTCGATTTGCGCATGCCGGAGAAGGACGGACTCGCAGTGCTGGAAGAAGTGAATTTTGACCAGATGCCGACGCGGGTGATCGTGTTGACAGCGGCCGAGGATGACCGCGACGTGGTGCGGGCCATGCGACTGGGAGCACGCGGCGTGGTCCTGAAGCAGTCCGCCACCGACCTGCTGGTCAAGAGCATCCACAGAGTGCACGCGGGCGAGATCTGGCTGGACAACCGGATGACGGCGGAAGTGATGAAAGCTTTCGCAAAGTCGTCGGAATCGGGGCCGCGGCGCGAGAAGCCGCTGCTTTCGGATCGCGAAAAAGAGATTGTGCAATTGGTGGCGCAGGGATTTCGCAACAAGGAAATTGGCGAGAAGCTGTTCATTTCCGAGCAGACAGTGAAGAACCACCTGCATAACATTTTCGATAAATTGGGAGTGTCAGACCGGCTGGAATTGGCGCTGTATGCGATTCACCACCGGCTGATTGACCAGACCTAAAGCCAACCCTCCACTTAAATAGAACAGAGTAACCCTCCTCAAACATACGAACGTGTGTGCGTACGAAGATAATTCTTTTCCATTATTGCCTTGAGTGAGAGGGACTCGTATCCTCACGCGAGAATTGGGAAAGTGTTCCGCTGTGGGTGAGGCCACAGACCTGAAAAAAAGAAACGGTGCAGACCGCCAAGGCAGTAAATGGCGGTGAAGTAGTGGTGTGGCTAAAGGCTTAGGGAAGAAGCTGAAGATTCTGATTTGAAGCGTGACGACTTTTGCTCCCGTCGTGCATAGCTTGGGAGGGGTGTTATCCAGTTGTTGCGCGATTTTTCTTGGATACAGGACGTTCCCTAAATTCACCGGGTACCCAAGCCAGAAGAACATTGGCAAAAAGAGAAGGAGGAGGAATGAGGAATTCCGGGAGAGTGCTGAGGATGTTGTTGCTGTCGATGGTGGCGGCATGGCAGCTACAGGGCCAGGAAATTACTGGCAGCATACTCGGAACGGTGACAGACAAAAGCGGCGGATCGGTGTCTGAGGTAAGAGTGGCGGCCATCAATGCCGATACGGGATTGCGGCGGACGACAGTGAGTAATTCGCAGGGAGCGTATGTGCTGGTGGAACTGCCCGTGGGACATTATCGGGTGGAAGCGGAGGCGCAGGGATTCAAGAAGTACGTGCAGGAAGGAATTTCGCTGGATGTGAACCAGCAGGCGACGGTGGCAGTTCACCTGACGGTGGGAACGGCGACGCAGGAGATCGAAGTGACGTCTGACGCGCCGATCATTGAGAGTACGTCGACGAACCTGGGTCAGACCGTGAGAGAGCGGGAGATTCTGGACCTGCCACTCAATGGGCGTGAATTCACTCAATTGGGATTGTTGCAGACGGGCGTAGTGCCCCTGACGCCGGGATTGTTGGAGGCAGGCGGTCCGGCGCGCGCGGGGCAGGCCTACGCGGTGAATGGACAGCGGCCTGAATCGAATAATTTTCTGATCGATGGAGCGGATAACTTCGACACCGTGGACGGCGGGTTGGTTCTGGAGCCGCCGATTGATGCCATTGCGGAATTCCGCATCCTGACGCACACCGCGAACGCGGAGTTCGGACACAGCACGGGATCGACGACGAACATCATCACGCGTTCGGGAACCAACGAGTATCACGGCACTTCGTGGGA
Source organism: Candidatus Acidiferrales bacterium (assembly GCA_963709675.1). Taxonomy (GTDB): domain Bacteria; phylum Acidobacteriota; class Terriglobia; order Acidiferrales; family UBA7541; genus Acidiferrum. Next base: position 2,558,493 of record CAVPWW010000002.1, on the reverse strand, counting down.
ATTCCTGCGGAACAACGCGATGGACGCGAAAAGCTTTTTCGCGGACAGCGTGGAGCCGTTGCGACGCAATCAGTTTGGCGGGGTGTTTGGCGGACCGATCAAAAAGGATAAGACGTTTTTCTTTCTATATTACGAAGGAGTTCGCGACGGACAAGGAGAGACGACGCGGACCACCGTGCCGTCAAACGCGGAACGCACGGGGAATTTTGGGGATCAATGTACGTTGAACAACGGGACGTTTAACGCGCAGGGGTTGTGCATGGACAACGTCACCGGACAGATCAGCCAAACCGGGCAACTGTTCAACTTTTTTGTGCCGCCGAACACCCCACCGCAGCCGCTGCCGTTTAATCAACTGCCGTCCATCAGCCCGCTTTCGCAGAAGCTGCTGCAGTTTTATCCGCTAGCCAATTCGGGAGCGTTCACGTACGTGGGCACGCAGATGTTTACTGACAATTCGGATCAGTTCGGTGTGCGCGTGGATCATTACCTGACGGACCGGGACATGCTGAACTTCCGCTACAGTTTCGGCCAGTCGGCGGAGACCGATCCCCTTCCCCAAGGAGGAGCGAATGTGCCGGGGTTCCCGGTAGCGACGAATGAACGGGAACAAAATTTTGTGGCGCAAGAGACGCACACATTTTCACCGACGTTGGTGGGAACTCTGAGAGCCTCTTATCTGCGGAACAAATTCCTACTGGGAAATAATCTGAATCATACCGACCCGGCAAGCCTGGGATTCGCCTACGCACCGAGTTTGGAAAACGCGATTGGGCCGCCGTTCATCCAAGTGGGCGGATATGCGTCCATCGGAAACCCGATTACAGGACCACGGAATACCTATCAGAACACGTGGGACTTTTCTGGCGGACTGACGTGGATCAAGGGGCGGCACCAATACAAATTCGGGGGCGGCTATCAGTATGACCAGATTAATTTTCTGAATGGCATCGCCACGAATGGATTTTTTGTGTTTTCGACATTTCCGGTGGGCAACTTGCAGGGCGCGGGACCCGCGATCGCGGATTTTTTGGTTGGACAGCCAGTGGTGTTCTTGCAGGGTGGTGGAGATTTCAACCGTTGGTTAAGGTGGCAAGCGTTCAACTTGTATGCGCAGGACACGTGGAAAGTGACTTCGCGGCTGACGGTGAACTACGGGTTGCGGTATGAAGTGCCGTCGCCGGCAACGGAAATTCACAATTATCAGAATCTGTGGATTCCGGGGCGGAAATCGAAAGTGTTTCCGAGCGCGCCGGAGGGCTTGCTCTATCCCGGCGATCCGGGAGTGCCGCGAGGGTTGATCCCTACGGACCGGGCCGGGTGGGCGCCGCGCGTGGGATTAGCCTGGGACGTGCGTGGAGATGGCAAGTGGCTGTTGACCGCGGCGTATGGGATTTTCTATGACCCGTACTACACGGGAGAAGGCGGCCCACTGCAGGACCCACTGAGCGCGCCACCGTATCTGCAAACACCGCAGGTAAGCCTGCCGAATTTCGCGGATCCGTTTAACGGGCAGAATCCGTTTACGGGTGGTTTCTCGCCAGATATGACGCTGCTGGTGCTGAATCCCAATCTGCGGTTGCCGTACGCGCAGGACTACAACCTGAATGTCGAGCGGGCACTGGGACGCGATTGGCTGCTGGAAGTGGGCTACATCGGGACGAAGGGGACGAAGCTGCCGAGGTTTATAGAGGCGAATCCGGCGGTGTACATCCCGGGAGAATCGACGCAAAATAACGCCGACCAACGGCGTTTGCATTCGGGCTGCACAGTAGAAGAAACGAACCCAACGTGCACATATTCGTCCGTGGGCGAAATCGCGGGGATAGCGGATTCGTCGTACAACGCACTGCAGGTGAGCTTGAAGAAGCGATTTGCGCAAGGATTTTCGATGCTGGCTTCGTATACCTTCTCGAAGACGCTGGATGACGTATCGTCGTTTAACATTACGGGATCGGCGTCGCAGAGCGTGGCGGGCGAGAACGACCTGGCGCAGAATCCGTTTGATGTGAAGGCGGAGTGGGGACGGTCGATGTTCGACGCGCGGCAACGGCTGGTGATCAGCTACCAGTGGGATTTGCCGTTTTATCAGCATTCAGACCGGTGGTACGCACATGTTCTGGGAGGATGGCAGGTGAACGGGATCACTACGCTGATGAGCAACACGCCGTTCACGGTGTATGACTCCAGCAACCCTTCGTTGCAAGGAAGCGCGCCGGAAATTTCCGGATTTTACAGCAGTCGCCCGAATATTGTGGGCAATCCGAACACGGGGTCGTGTGCGGCAGGCGCTCCGGTACGGACGGCACAATGCTGGTTCAATACGAATGCATTTCAACATGCGGCGATGGGGACGTTTGGAGACGTGGGGCGCAACACGCTGGATGGGCCGGCATTTCAGCAATGGGATTTTTCAGCGATTAAGACCATTCCCATCCATGAGGGCATGAATCTGCAATTCCGTGCGGAGATTTTTAACATTTTCAACAATGTGAACTTCGAATTGCCGAACAACGATATAAACTCCCCGGGCTTTGGGCAGATTGTTGCGGCCCAGCCGGGACGCATCGTACAACTTGCGTTGAAATTCGCTTTTTAGGTCAAGGGCCCGCTAAACAAACACAAACCCTGTCGTTCCTGTGCGGAGAGAAAAGCCCAGTCTTCGGGGACGGCGCCTAGCCGGTTTTCAGGCGGGAGGCTCCCGCCCTCAACACGCTGCACGAGCTCGGACCCAGTTTCCCACCCGCAAGGTACGGACTAGCTAAATTAAGGGAATTTTGAAGTTCTGGAGACCGGCACAGGGGTGGTTCTAGTACATAAGTACTTTTTTCTCCTGGGAAAACTTTGTATCCCGAGTTCTATTGTTCTCTAGGTGATAGGCGGATAGACTCACTCTTTAAATAAGGGAGGTCCGCCTTGACAGGCTCAGAGCGCCGCACAACCCAGAGGTTTTCCATGCGGCTGCCGCTAACAGTGCGTTGGACAACAGGGGCAGCAGTTGGGGAAACAAGCACCGAATCCCGCGACGTAAGCTCGCGCGGGGTGTATTTCTTCCTATCCAAAGACGTAAAAGAAGGGTCTCCCGTGGAGATCCTGCTGACATTGCCGAATGAGATCACGCTGGCCGGACCGGTAAAAGTACGTTGCCTGGGCCGAGTACAGCGCACGGAGCCGCGCGAAGAAGGTGCGGTGGGAGTGGTCGCGGCAATCGAGCGCTACGAGTTTTTGCGGGGTAGCGAAGAGCACTAATCGCAACGGAATCGCACAGAGATTCTGCAGTACGGATTTCCTTGCTCGCTCACTGCGGAGGCGGGCGGGAATAGCCGGGGTGCCTCGGCCCCTCAGCGGAGCGCCCCGGCTGAATTATTTATGGGGTGATCCATTGTCACGCCCAGATGGTTTGGCGGACTAGCGCGAGCAGCGACGTTTGCTGCAGGACCTCCGATATCGGATTGCTGTTATCGACTTCGTTATTTTCCAGACATTTAAGCGCGGAGCGGAAGTTGCTGCCCAGGAAGCGCCTGTCCTTTGGGGCAGGCGCTTTTCTCAGAGCGATAGGCGAAGATGCCGTTATCCCGTGAAACGGGTGAAATCTTCATGCTTCTGGTGTGGGGGAAGCGACAGGAACGGCCATTATGCCGGACCAACCGGCCAATAGCTTTTTAGGATTTACATGGGGCAGCGGGGCGAAGCACGCGGAAAGGCTTGCCACCCCCGAGGAACTCGCGGAATATGGAGCCCTCGGCCCCGACCCAATTACGGAAGCGAAGATACTTGCGCTGTTCGAAGAGCAGTTGTTGCAAGACCTGATCAGAGAAGCTCCAGCCCAGACGGTTTTAGCCGGTTCCCCAGCCGCCGCAACCGAAAACAAAACGGAGATACCAGTGAAAGCGAATGAACCTGCGGAGGCGCAGAAGAACGAGTTTGCGGCGGGGATTATCCTGGAAGAGACTGCGGCTAAGCCGGTGTGTGAACCGGTTCACCCAATTTCCGAAGTAATAACCGAAAGTATCGACGATCCACGGATCGAGACGGCGGTGGAAAGCGCCGTCGAGCCTGCGGCAGTGGACGATGTGGTGGTGGAAACGCCGGTTGTGGAAGCTCTCGAAGATTTTGGCGTGGCGGCGGGATCGCCGGTGGCTTCAACCGATCTGCTTGAATTTGCGGAAGCGCTGGACCAACACCGCATGTGGGTGGAGTCTGGTGGAAGCGAAGGAGTGCAGGGGCACTTCTCCGGGGCGGACCTGCCTGGTGTGGACCTCACGGCTGCGAACCTGCAGGGGGCGGAACTTCAGAAAGTGAACTTGCGGGGCGCGGATCTTTCGATGGCTAACTTGCGCAACGCCAACCTTGTCGAAGCGGATTTGCGCGAGACAAATTTGCTGGGCACGGAATTTTCTGGCGCAAATTTAATGGGCGCAAACCTGTATGGAGCGCAAGGACTGTGGGCGGGCCGGCTAGGAGGAACGAATCTGTTCGATGCCACGCTGCCGGAAGCAGTGGCGACGCTGAACGGCCGGAGAACCATTGAGCAATTCACGCAATCGGCGCGATGGTTCTACCTGCTGTTGATTGCGGTATGCGTGGGTGCCTGCGGGTTAGTCGCGCTGACCACCGACGTGCGACTGCTGCTGGACGAATCAGCGACGGTCACAGCGCGCATTCCGAACATCCTTCCTCTAAAAGGATTCTACCTGGGAGCGCCCCTGTTGTTGACGATGTTTTACCTACGTTTGCAATTCTTGCTGCTGCGACTTTGGGGAAGCATGGGCGCGTTGCCGGCGGTGTTTCCGGATGGGCAAACGCCGGAGAAGGATGGGCGCTGGTACCTGATGGGCCCGATCCGGCCGTACCTGCGGTGGACACGTGATCCACATTCGGCGGTGGGAATGGTGGAATGCTACGTAGCGATAGGGCTGGCGTATTGGGTGGTACCGGCCGTGCTGTTCTTCTTCTGGCTGCGGTATCTGGTTATGCAGGACTATCGCGGGACTTTGCTGCAGGTGTTTTTGTTCACGGTGGCGAGCGCCGCGGCTTGCGGATTGCCGCGCATCGTGAAGAGAGTGCTGCGCCCCGGAGACTGGACGGAGGAAAGCACGCCGCAATTTCTGCGGGATGTGCTGAGGGCCACGCGAGTGCCGGTACTTGTGGGATTGACTCTCTTTCTTCTGTCCCTGGGCGTGATTCGGGGTCTGCCGGGAGACACCACTGTACGATCAGAAGTGGGAAGAGGCGACCCACGGCGATGGGCGGCGACGGCATTTCAGTTTGTCGGTTACCGGCCGTATGCGGACCTGACCGACGAGAGCATTTCGGAACACCGCGAAAATTCGACAACTGGGACGGGGCAAGGAAACGAAGCGAGTGGGCCGCGGTTGAACGAAATAAATTTGCGGTATTCCCGTGGGTATCACGCTGCGTTCGCTAATGCACGGATGTGGCGAGCCGACCTCGAGGGCAGCAGCTTGGCGGAAACGGATTTTCGCGGGGCAAATCTCCGCGAGGCGAATTTGCGCTCGGCGAAACTGGATCACGTGCTTGCGGCCAAGGCCAACCTGGTGAGCGCCGACGCGCAAGGCGCGGCATTGAACGGGGGAGATTTCGAGGGCTCGGATTGGTCGTTTGCAAACCTGCAGGGAGCGACGCTAACCACCACGAATCTGACGGGAGCGACGATGTATGCGGTGAACCTGCGGCAAGCGAACTTGCTGCGGGCGGTACTGACGCACACGGATTTGCGCGATGCGAGGCTGGAGGACGCGGTACTATCGCTGGCCAAGATGGAACAGACGGATTTTTCGGCGGCAAAAATGATAGGAGCAAACTTGACCGGAGCAGAGGCCAGGGGAACGATATTTCTGGAGGCCGACCTTTCAAAGGCGGACTTGCGCGGGGCGACGTTTGTGGGAGCTGTGCTGCGTCAAGCGAAATTAGATGGCGCGAACGTGATGGGGGCAGACTTTCATGGAGCGCTCGGGTTGGAAGCGTGGCAGGTGTGCTCGACGCAGGGATGGCGCGGGGCACAGTTTGACGCGGATGTGCAGGCGGCGGTGGAGCAGAGTTGTGGGGCGCAGCAGGTAAATGCGCAACAGTAATCTGAATTCCTTTTAAACCTTCCTCTTTGAACATTACGTTCGAGCAGATTAGCTCGGTCGAGATCCTTCGCGTCGAATGGCGCGACGCTCAGGAGGACAACAAAGGAGAGACCGCGGTGCTCAGTGACTTGCCCGCTACTACAGATCGCGTTGCTCGAAGCGGAAGAGGGCTAGGGAGAGCGCGACGAGTAGGTAGGCGATGGCGTAGAGCATCATGATGACGCTCGGGGCGGAGCGCGTGCCAAACGGAGAAAAGTCCATCGTGCGGGTGATGGATGACTGCATGACGTAGGAAGCGCGGCGCCAAATCGATTCGCTGGGCATCAAGACGCTGGAGAGAATGCCGAGCGTAACGAGGCGATTGGATTGCGTGACCGTGCCAATCTGCTCGAGCCATCCGCCGATGAAAGCAATGCCGTGCAACCCGAGAACGATGACGCCGTTCGTAAGCGTAGAAAACACGGTGCCGAAGAGAAACGTCGCCGTTAACACCACCAGGCACTCGAGGTAGATGAGCGAAGCTCCTTGCAGTGTGCCGTGCTGCCGGATGCCGCCGATGAAGTAGCCAATGGCAACGACCCCGCCAAAAACGAGAGCGACATAGACGGCGATCATGGCCGCAAAGCCAAACCATTTGCCGAGAAGCAACTGCCAGCGATGGATGGGTTTGGTGGCAACGGCATGAATGGTGGACGAGGCAATTTCACCGGAAATAGAGTCAACGCTGGTAAGAACGGTCATCAGGACGGCAAGCATGTCGATGGCGTAAAAGCCAATCTGCAAGAAGGAAGTAAGAATCTGGTAGCGAATGACGGGAGGAATCCTGGAGAAATGCGGGTCCTTTACCTGGAAGTGCATGCCGGTGCCGAAAAGTGCCAGGAACGCAGCAGCGGCGAATAGTGCGGTCCAAAGGATTTTTCTACGCGCGGCTTCGCGAAAAGTGACACCGGCGATGATCCACAGTTGCATCACAGGCCCTGATCCTCCCCCATGATTTTTAAGAAGGATTCCTCGAGCGAAAGGCGCTGGGGAGTGAATTCGAATACGTCGACTTTCGAGGAAATGAGGTAGCGAAGAACTTCGGGGAGTACGTCCATGGAATTTGTGGTGAGGTAGAGGCGATCATCCTGAAAGTGAGCGGAATTCGTCCACTGGGAAAGGCCGGGAAGAATTTCCGGGCGCAAATTGTGGGCGCGGACCTGAACATGGATTTCGCCTTCCGGAGAAGTATGCAAATCGCGGGAGCCGATGACTTCGCCTTGCTTGATGAAGACGACGGTGTCACAGGTGATTTCGACTTCGCTTAAAAGATGCGAGTTGAGAAAGACGGTGGCGCCACGGTTGCGTTCATTGCGGATGATGTCGCGGACAAGGTGGCGGCCCATGGGATCGAGTCCGGAGGTGGGCTCATCGAGGAAAACCAGGTCGGGTCCATGAATCAGGGCTTGGGCGAGGCCAATGCGCTGCATCATGCCCTTGGAGAAGCCGCGAAGACGGCCGTCGCGATGAGGAGTGAGGCCGACGAGATCGAGATAGGCGGGGACACGATCACGAAGCTGGGCTGAGCTAAGTCCGCAGAGGCGCCCATGGAGAGCGAGGAGTTCGGAAGCGGTCAGCCAATCGTAGAAGCGAAAATCTTCGGGAAGAAAACCGACCTTCCGGCGGACTTCGACATTAGAGAAATTGCAGCCGAGAATTTGCGCCTGGCCGCTGGTGGGCTTTACCAGCCCCAGGAGCATCTTGATAGAAGTGCTTTTTCCGGCGCCGTTGGGACCGAGAAAGCCGAAAATCTCACCGCGACGCACGCGAAGAGAAAGGTTACGGACGGCGACCTTGGAGCCGAACTGTTTGCGAAGGCCGATGGTCTCGATGGCCAGGTAATCGGTCGGCGGCAGAGAGTCCTCCGTCTAATACTGGAGCGAGCTGGCTAATTGTACTGCCGAACTTGCATCGCCTTGGCCAATGAGGCTATAGATGACTCCGTTGTCAATCCAGATGAGTGCGAACGAAGGGCGCTCGTTGTTGTTGGAGCTGGGAAAATGCATGAGCGTGCCGCGCAGGCCATGAACGGTGACGGTTTCGTAGGATTGCACGGTGCGCGGAATCGGCAGAACCAGGGTGGACTTCCAGTCCACGGATTGGCAGAATTCGCGAGCTTTTACGGGGCTCCATCCAGCCAATTGAAGACCAATTTCCGCCAATTGCTGAATGTTCAGGTCAGAAGGAACATTCACAGTGGGACTAGGGGCCTGGATGACTACAAGGCATGGATTGGCGTTCGAGGAGGAAGACGCTGCGGGCGTTTGATCCGTGCTCTCTTGGTCTCCCTTTTTGCAATCGCCGTACTTGAGCGCGACAGCGCGGGGAACCTGAACGGAAACGGTGGCGCCATCGAGGGTTGCGGGAAGCAGAAGATCGGGTCGGCCGGCTTGGTCAAGGATGTCCTGCAGGCGAGAGCGGTCCAAGGTGAGATGGAAAGCATGAGCGCCGGAAACTTCAAACCTAGGCGCGTCTGTCCGTGTAGAGAGCAGGCGAACGGGAAAGCCCGCAGCCTGCGTGGCGGCATCCCGCGAATCAGCAGAGAATTCCTTTTCGTTGGCAGTCACGACGGCGTTTTCGGAAAGCAACTTTGATAAGGCTTCTAGGGGCTGGCGGGAGGTTCCAGAATTGACAGATCCGAAATCGAGGCTGACGGTCTGAACGCGCTCGACGCGAAGCGTGGCGAGAAGGCGTTGGGCGAAGCTGCGCGTGGCGGGGAACATCAGGGAGACTGCAAGCACTGCAACGGCAAGAGAAACAGCCCAGACCAAACGCCAGCGGCCAGAGAAGATCCGTGCGAAGAAGGGTAGTTGCTCTTCCGGGGCGGGGAGATTGGCTTTGAAGCGCGCCAAAGCGATTTGCGGATTTGCTTCGGCGGCGGAAGGCGGTGCGTCCAAGGAGGCAATCTGCGAGGTGACTCGCTGGGCCGCTGCCGAGAGAGACTGGCTGCGGACTTGGCACAAGCAACAGGCTTGTAGATGATCTTTCAATTCCGAGATCTCGACAGGATTGAGCTCCGTGTCGAGATAAGCGCGCAGGGTGCTATCGTTAGGGCAATTCATAAGACCTCCGAATCCTTTTCACCAAAAAGTTCCACATAGCATTTTTCAAAGCCGGCCTCCGCGCGAATCAACAAGGTTCCGACAGAAGAAGAAGGAACATCGAGATGAGAGGCGATTTCCTTATAGGAATAGCCGAAAGTGCGGAGGAGAAGAATTTGCGCCCATTCCGGTTTGAGTTTGGAGAGAACCAGGCGGACGCGCTGCTGGGTTTCAGCGCGGAGAAGGAGTTGCAAGCCGCTTTCGGGTTGGCCAGAGGCGGAAATGGCTTTCGAAGCCTCTCGGGCGACCCGAGTGTGACGCGTCCGAGCGCGCAAATCGTCGATGCCCAGATTCATGGCAGTGCGATAGAGCCATCCGGGAACATTGGCGCGTACCGAGGGAGGAAGCACAGTACCGTGCAATTTCAGGAACGCTTCGTTGGCCAGCTCTTCTGCCCGGCCCGAATCGCCGAGCATCCGACGGAGCAAGAAGACCAGACGGGGATAGGTGGAGAGGAATAGCTCTTCAAAGGTCTGGGTGGAGAGTTTGCCGGAGCCCAAGGCCGGAGTGGACATAGTAGGTGCTGTCTTCGGTAAGGTATCTATTACACTTTCAAGCACGGTTTGGTTCCCCTGTGATTCTATAAGTTATACGCCCAAGTTCAGCCATTTGTGACAGTGCCGGAGCAGGGAAAAACGGGTGGCCAATTAGGAGGAAAGCTCATAGTCTGCCGATAGAGATGGATGAGGAAACGCGTACCTGGCAACGGAACGCTATCTGGAAGCCATCCGGAAATATCAGGACCTGCTGGAGAAAGTGCCGGACTTCGAGAATATCGGCCACGGCGGGCAAAAGCTCTGCGGGCCAGTGGACGCGAGGAGGAAGCGAACCAGGTGTACCCCGACAGGCAGGATCTGACAATGCGGCAATAGACCAGGCAGCCTTCAGTGATCCCAAAGATGCTTTAATGTTGCCGCGAAAACGGGCAAGCTGGTATGCGATTTACGTCCCAAAAAACTAGAAAAGGACCCTGCTTATGATTCATTATTGCCGTCACACCCTTTTTCTATTACTGCTTATGGTTTCAGCGTCATCGCTGACACGCGCAGACACGCCTCGTACTCTCGCTCTGGTCGGCGCAACGGTCTACTCCTCGCCAACCTCCACGCCAATTCCTGATGCGGTTGTGCTCATTTCCGAAGGCAAGATCATTGTTGTCGGCAAGCGCAGTGAAGTGAAAATCCCTAAGGACGCCAAGGTCATCGATTGCACCGGGAAGACCATCGTTGCCGGTTTTTGGAATAGTCACGTACATTTCATCGAATCTGCTTGGAACGAGGCGGCCACGGCTCCTGCCGAAACCCTCGAAAAACACATGCAGGAGATGCTCACTCGCTGGGGCTTCACCACGATCTGGGACCTCGGCTCTGATCCAAACAATACTCTAGCACTTCGCCGGCGCGTGGAGTCGGGGGAGGTCCCCGGCCCCAAACTCCTTCTCGCTGGCGACATTTTTCCGAAGAACGGCCATCCAGTTTACTTGCCACCCGAAATGAAACTCCCTGAGGCAGCAACGCCCGACGAAGCTGCCCAAATGACTCGAGACTATTTCATAAAGGGTCTCGACGGCCTGAAGTTATTCACCGGAGCATTCATGGGCGACAAACCCGTCGTGAATATGGGCACTGCCATCGTGAAAGCTGCGGTTGACGTGGCGCACGAACAGGGCAAGCCGGTATTCGCACATCCACAGAACCGGGTCGGCGTAGACAATGCCGTCGACGGAGGGGTCGATATTCTCGCTCACACGATTCCCAACACGGAGTTTCACTACACAACGGAAGAGCTTGCTCACTTCAAAGCCCAGCACACGGTCCTGGTGCCTACGCTCACTCTCTGGACAACCATCGTTAGCGATCCGACGATAACAGCCCAAGTGGTTCAAGCGGGCGTGGACGAACTCAAAGCATTTTCTGCGAACGGAGGCACGATTCTTTTCGGTACGGATGTAGGCTTCATCACCGTCTACGACACTTCGCTCGAAGTCGAATTCATGCATCGAGCCCTGTCTGTGCAGGAAGTGCTCGCTTCCCTCACTACAAATCCCGCAGGTTATTTCAAGGCGGATAACAAAGGCCGCGTGGAAAAGGGTTTTGACGCCGATCTCGTGGTGCTTGAGGCCGACCCCGCGGCAGACATCCGCAACTTGGCTAAAGTCGCATACACCATTCGCGGCGGTCAGATCATCTACCAGAGGTAGCTCACGCTAGCCGGCTACCCTTCTTCACCGAAGCGCTTGATGTCTTCGGGACCTTCGTTCAGCGGCATTACCTCACGGCCTTGAACCAGCTGGCGAATTTGTCCGACGATGTCTGGATTGGCGAGCGTAGTGATATCCCCGGTGTCCATGTTATTGGAGATGGCAGCGAGAACACGGCGCATGATTTTGCCAGAGCGCGTCTTGGGCATATCGGGAACGATGTGAATGCGCTTGGGCCGAGCGATCTTGCCGATCATCGTCTCGATGGTGGCGGTGACCTTTTCGAGTACTGCCCTCTTTGGCAATACGCCGGGCTTCAGTGAAATGTAGATCTCCGGCACGCGACCTTTAACTTCATCGACCACGGGGACCACGGCGGCCTCTGCAATTTCGCTGATGGTAAGGCAGGCGGACTCAAGTTCCTTGGTGCCGAGGCGGTGGCCGGCGACATTGATAACGTCATCGACGCGACCCAGGATGCGGTAGTAGCCGTCGGGCGGAAGGACCGCGCCATCGGCAGCGTAGTAAGGCCAATCGCGCCAATCCTTGCTTTGGGGATTCTTGTTGTACTTCTTGTAGTAATTGTTGAGGAACCGGTGTGGGTCGCCCCAGATCGTCTGCATGATGCCCGGCCAGGGATTGCGAATGCAGATGTTGCCCGCGTTGTGGGATGCCGTCGAAACTTCCTTACCTTCCTCGTCCCAGATGACGGGGTAAATTCCAAGACAGGCGGGACCGGCGCTACCGGGCTTCATGGAATCGAGAGCGGGCTTGGTGGTGCAGAGGAAGCCGCCGGTTTCGGTTTGCCACCAGGTGTCGACGATGACGGCTTCGCTTTTGCCGACGACCTCGTAATACCAACGCCAGACTTCGGGCTCGATGGGTTCGCCGACGGTGGTCATGTGTTTGAAGCGGTAATTGTGCTTCTTGGGCTCGTCGGCACCAGCCTTGCGCAGCATGCGTATAGCGGTCGGAGAGGTGTGGAAGATATTGACATCGAGGCGTTCGGCAATGCGCCAGGGGCGGCCGGCGTCCGGGAATTGCGGCACGCCTTCGTAAAGAACGCTGGTCGCGGCGAGAGCAAGCGGGCCGTAGACGATATAGGAGTGGCCGGTAATCCAACCGATATCGGCCATACACCAGTAGACATCTTCGGGATGAATGTCCTGATAAAACTTGGAAGTGCCCGCGACGTAGGCCAGGTAACCACCGGTGCGGTGTTGGCAGCCTTTTGGTTTGCCGGTGGTGCCGCTGGTGTACATGAGAAAGAGGGGATCTTCGGCATCCATGGAAACGGGCTCGACGACGCGATTCCTGTAATCATTCAGGAGATCGTCGATGAAATAGTCGCGCTCGAGAATCATGGGCGAGTCGGATGTGTACCTGTGGGGGTAACGCTTCCAGACGAGAACCTTATCGATGCGCTGACCTTCTTTTTTTGCAGTTTGCACGGCGAGGTCGGCGCTGGACTTGTGGTCCACCCAGCGGCCATTGCGGTGGTAGCCGTCAGCGTAGATTAATACGCGGCTACCGGAATCAGCGGCGCGGAGGCCACAGGCTTCGCCGGAGAATCCACCGAAGACTACAGAATGAATTACACCCAAGCGAGCGCAGGCCAGCATCGTGATGGGCAGCTCGGGGATCATGGGCATATGAATAGTGACGCGGTCGCCTTTTTGCAGGCCAGCAAAATCGCGGAGCACAGCGGCCACTTCGTTGACCCGACGATAAAGCTCCTGGAAGGTTATGACGACGTGATGCTCGTCCTCGGGTTCCGGCACAAAGATCAAAGCGGCCTTGTTCTTCCATTTCGCGAGGTGGCGGTCGACGCAGTTGTAACTGGCATTCAGCTTGCCGCCCACAAACCATTTCCAGAAAGGAGGATGCTCTGTGTCGAGCGTAGTGTGCCAATATTGATCCCAATGGAGGAGTTCGGCGTATTCGCGGAAACACTCAGGAAAATTTTTTTCGCTGAAGCGCTCGGCGACACGGGGATCGTTAAGATTGGCCTGCGCAATGAACCGTGCTGGGGGGCGAATGTAATCCTCTTCTTTCCAATGAACCGCAATCTGCGCCTCGGTCAAAGCGGGTTTCTTGGCGTGAGGTTTGGATTCGGACTGCTTCTTCTCCAGGGTTTTCGGCACGGCACTCTCTCCACTGAGCTTGAAGACGACGCTAGGCCGTAGACTTTGCGCAGGGAGGAGCGCATTGCTTGCAGCGAGCAAGAGGCCGGGCAGCCAGCGCCAGGTCCAGGGCCAGAGGGAGAATCATCCTACTACCGGACTTGCCGCGTCAATCGGCAGGGTGGTGGAGCGTGGCGGACAGAAGGGAGGGGTGGCTGGTGGGAACTAACCACGGAAACGCAGAGGATTATTTGTTGAGGTCGCGGATCCAAACGGTCTTGGTGTTGGTGAATTCGCGGATGCCGTAGGGGCCGAGCTCGCGACCGTGGCCGGAAGCCTTTACGCCGCCGAAGGGCAAGCGCGAGTCCGAAGCGACCATCTGGTTGATGAAGACCATGCCGGCTTCCAGGTCGTTGATAAAACGGTCGCACTCGGCAGGATCATTGGTCCAAGCGCTGGCGCCAAGGCCGAAGCGGCTGTCATTGGCGATGGCCAGCGCGCCGTCGACGTCCTTCACTCGGAAGATGCTGGCCACGGGGCCAAAGAACTCTTCACGGTAAGCAGGCGAATCCTTGGGAATGTCAGTGAGAACAGTGGGCGGATAGAAATTGCCTGGGCCTGCCAGAGGCTTACCGCCCGTCAGCAGTTTGGCGCCGGCTTGAATCGTTTTCTGCACGTCCGAGTCGATATCCTTCACGGCATCAGGGGTGGCCAGAGGGCCGACGTCGGTATCGGCGTCGAAGGGGTCGCCCAACCTGAGAGATTGCATGCGGCGGACAAACTCTTTTTCGAAGGCGTCTGCGATCTGCTCGTGAACAATGAAACGTTTGGCCGCGATGCAGGACTGACCGTTGTTGAGTACGCGTGCCTTCACGGCGGTGGCAGCAGCTTCCTCCAGATTGGCGCTGGGCATGACGATGAACGGATCGCTACCGCCGAGTTCCAGGACGACTTTTTTGATGCGTCTTGCAGCAGAAATTCCCACCTGGATGCCGGCCTGTTCACTTCCCGTGAGAGTTGCGGCCGCGACGCGCGGATCGTTCAGGATGCGGTCAACTTGCGCGGCGCCAATTAGAAGGGTTTGGAACACGCCACCGGGAAAACCAGCGCGGAGAAGAATGTCTTCGATTTTGAGGGCGCATTGCGGAACGTTGGAGGCATGCTTCAACAAGCCGACGTTGCCAGCCATCAAGCCGGGGGCGATAAAGCGGAAAACCTGCCAGAAAGGGAAGTTCCACGGCATGACGGCGAGAACAATGCCGAGCGGCTGGTAGCGGATGAAGCTTTTGGATGCAGAGGTCGCGATAACTTCATCAGCGATAAATTTCGAGGAATGCTCGGCGTAATAGCGACAAGCGCCCGCACACTTTTCGGCTTCGGCGATGGCGGAACCCAGGGTCTTACCCATTTCGAGGGTCATCAACCGGCCCAGCGCTCCCTTTTCGGCCTCGAGAATTTCGGCGGCCTTGGTCATCCAACGGGAACGATCGGCAAACGAAGTCTTTCGGAAGCTCTGGAATGTCTTGGCAGCCCTGTGAATTCTTTCGTCGACCTGCGCGTCTGTCAGCGCATCGAATTGTTTTATGAATTCGCCCGTTGCGGGATTGATGGTGGCAATGGCCATGAAGGATACTCCGTCCGAAAACTCGCTGACTTCTGGGAGAGCTCGGAGGGATAGTGTAGCGTAAACCTTACTTTTTTACAGTAGAGATATTATCTGGAAAGCGAGCATTTCATGGATACTAGGTCAATAGCCCCAATCCACCTAGTGTTTATCGCCAGCCAAGTCGATCGAAAAAAGCGGAAATCTCGGTAGCGGCGCGATCCGGATCTTCGCGATGTGGGAAGTGCCCCACATCAGGGAATGGCGCAAGGTCTAGGTTGACGAACGTCTCGCCGAGCCGATCGGTCCATTCGTATGGTAACAGCGGATCCTGCTCCGGCCACCGCACACAGGTCGGCGGTGTGATCGGCGGCAATGCTTGCGCTTGTCCTTTCAACATAGCGACGCGACCTGCGTGGCTCGCCTTGTAGTGAGCGAAGCCACCGGCAAGGTTTCCAGGCTTCATGAAGTTTTCTATGAAGGCCGAAAGCGCGTCGTCAAACGCATTCTTGCGGTAGGCCCAGTGGCGGAGGAAATGCGAGATGTAGGCGCGGCAAGTCTCCTGCGAAGCGCCTACCAGCGTTGGTGCCATCTCCATCTGATTGAAGGACTGATACCAGATCTCATTCAGTCGGTCAGGGGCAGCCATGCGCGACCCAATTCCAGGATAGACGAAATCAAAGAAGAACAAGCCCACCAAGCGTTCCGGCGCCTTGCGCGCAAGCGGCTGCATAGCTGCGCCCCCCACGTCGTGGCCGATTGGACCCACGCGTTCAATCCCAAGTGCGTCTAGCAGCGTCAGGATATCCGCAGCGTGATCCTGCGCGCCGAATGGCCCGTTCGGCTTATCGCCATCGCCGAATCCGCGCAGATCAGGAGCAATGAGCTTGTAGCGGTTGGCCAAGCGGGCCATAAGGGGTTCCCAGGTCAACCAAAACTCGGGCCAACCATGGAGGAACAAAAGAGGCGCACCATGTCCAGTTTCGACGGTGTGAAACGATGCGCCATTCGCCTGAACCATTGCATGTTTCATCCAACTCTTCCTTTACCCTTACGTGTGAAACACTCAAACCTGAACGCCAAACCGTGTCAGCATTTCACGGCGGCCAAGGCTCGTGATCCTTAGGGCTCGGCTGTCGAGTTCCTGAACCACCCATTTTCGCTTTAATGCGATTTTCAAGACGGCGGCACCAAGCGCACCGCCGACGTGAGGCCGGCGCTCACTCCAATCAAGGCAGGGGCATGCAAAGCGGCGGCGTAGCGCGCGTGTGGCTTCAAGGTCAATGCCAAGAGCCTCAAAACCCTTTGTTCCCGTCTGGGTAACGCTATATGCGTCGTCTTTGCCACTCCGCGTTGCAGCGGCGGAGAGCCAGCCAACTGTCTGGAATCGGTCGTGGAGGGCTACACCCAGCATGCCGGCCAAGTGATCGTAGCAAGTCCTGGCGGCGCGAAGGCGGCTCGGCGTGCTTGGAACGAATTTTTTGGGGGGAGCGCCCGCGAGGACACTCAACCCTTCCAGCGCGCTGGCCACGTCGGGACCTTCCAGGCTATAGAAACGATGCTTGCCCTGGCCAAGGACTTTGACAAGATGCGCTGCTTTCAATCGATGCAGGTGGACGCTCGCGGTTGATGGGCACACGCCAGCCACGACCGCAAGTTCGGTGCTGGTCCGGGCATGGCCATCCATCAGGCAAAAGAGCATGCGCGCGCGCGCCTGCTCGCCGATCGCGGCGGCAATGGTCGAAACGGCATCATCCGGGTGCGGTGCAACATCCATACTTTGATGGTAAACGAATTGTCCGTGTAAGACAATGGGCAGACTCGGGACGTGCAGGCCAAGCAATCCCGCAGAGCGATCAGCCGCCGCGAAGGCCTTGCAAGTAGGGCGGCATGGGGGCGGGTCTGCTGTTCGACACCGATACAGAGTCGGCGGGGCATGAGGAGAACAGTGATGACGATGACGTGCGTGATTCGCTACCAGATTGATCCGTACCAGCGGGAGGAGTTCAAGCGGTACGCAGAGAATTGGGGACGCATTATTCCCCGGTGCGGCGGTCATCTTGTAGGCTATTTTTTGCCCCATGAAGGCACAAACGACATTGCCTGGGGATTAATAGCATTCGAAAGTCTGGCGGCGTATGAGGCCTACCGGGAACGATTGCGAGGCGATGTGGAAGGGCGGGAGAATTTCGCGATGGCGGTTGCCAAGCGGTTGATCATTCGCGAGGAAAGAAACTTCGTGGAGGTTGTAGACGGAACGTTCGAGATTCCATCCAAGTTATCGAGAGGAGACTAACCTCAAATGAAAACGCAGAAACAAAAGGGAGAGGAGTTCCTGGCGTTACATGCGAGAGCGGGAGCATTCCTCATTCCGAATCCATGGGACGCCGGAACCGCTCGGCTACTGGAGCGCTTGGGATTTGAGGCGCTGGCCACCACCAGCGCCGGCTATGCGTTCTCCGTTGGACAACAGGACAACACGGTGGATCGCCGCCAGATGATGGAGCATATAACGGCAATTGCATCTGTCAATGAGCTGCCGGTTAGCGCAGATTTAGGGAACGGCTTTGGAGACGCTCCGGAAGTCGCCGCGGAAACCATCCGGCTCGCGGCAGCAGCCGGAGCGGTAGGGGGCTCGATCGAAGATGCCACGGGGCGAGCGCATGATCCTATCTATGAGCACGAGCACGCCGTAGAACGAATCCGAGCGGCGGCGGAGGCGGCGCGTTCCCTACCGTTTGATTTTGCGCTGACGGCGCGCGCGGAGAACTACCTCCACGGCCGGATTGACTTGAAAGACACCATCGCGCGTCTGCAAGCCTATCAAGAGGCAGGCGCGGATGTTCTTTATGCACCGGGTCTTATTAACCGTGGCGATATTCTGACCGTGGTGAGGTCTGTGGATCGCCCTGTGAACGTACTGATGGGTTTGCAAGGTGTTGCACTGAACCTGGACATACTTTCAGAGATAGGGGTCCGTCGCGTGAGCGTCGGCAGCGCGCTTTCTCGAGCTGCTTATGGTGCGTTCTTGCGTGCTGCCCGGGAGATGCGTGAGTGTGGAACCTTCACATTCGCGGAGAAGGCCGTGAGCTTCCGGGAGATCAGCGGCCTGTTCAAGGACTGAAGAGTCCGCGATTGACCCCTGCTCTGGTAGATTGCTCGTTGAAGCGGTATCATCCCTCTGTTTATGCTCCGCCCAAGATTAGCCATCTCACAGTGAAATTCGCCTTCGGGCGTATGGAAAGAATCTGAGGATCAACGATGAGAAAAACATTGCTCGGTTTTAGCTTGGCTCTCGCGCTGGCCTTACCGATTTTCGCGCAGGACAAAGAGTCAGATCGCGTGGAAAATGCGGGAAAGGTCATGCAGGAAATTCTGAACGCTCCCGACAGCATTCCGCAGAGTGTTCTCGACAAGGCGGATTGCGTTGTCATTCTACCTTCCGTGCTGAAATTCGCGATCGGATTTGGGGGCAGCTACGGACGCGGGGTAATGACTTGCCGCGGCGGCAGCACCTTCCATGGTCCTTGGGGCGCCCCAACCATGATGGCGCTGGAAGGCGGCAGTGCGGGGTTGCAGTTGGGCGGCTCTGCGACCGACTTTGTGCTGCTGATGATGTCCCCCCGTTCCGCAACCAACATGCTCAAGAGCAAGGTGAAACTCGGTGGCGACGCATCGGCCGCGGCGGGCCCCGTCGGACGCACAGCCTCCGCCGAATCCGATGTCACTCTGCGTGCTGAAATCCTCTCTTATTCGCGAGCTCGTGGACTCTTTGCCGGTATTTCGCTTGAAGGTTCTACGTTGAGGCCCGACAACAGCGCGAATAAGAACCTGTATGGCAAGGAAGTAAGCGCATCGGACATCGTGTTTAAGAAGGCCGTCCCTGTGCCCGATAGCGCCAAAACACTGCTTGCCACTTTGCAGAAAGCTACTCCGGTGAACAAGAGCAAATAATTCGCAGTTGCTGACAACTCAACAGAAAAATGGCCGGTCTTTGCGATCGGCCATTTTTTTCTAGCTTTTTAGAAGGTGAATTTTGCCGCAAACTGCATGACGCGCCCTGGAGCGGAACTCACTACGTGTCCGAAGGTGGTGCCGAGGTCGCTGATGTTCCCGTCGACTGAGGCCGGCCCATAAAATTGGGCATGATTGAACGTGTTGAATGTCTCGATGCGGAACAAAAGCAATTTTGATTCCGTGATTGGGATTGTTTTGGCTAAAGCCATGTCGTGATTGTTGATCCCGGGGCCATGGAAGAACCTGCGGCTGGCGGTTCCGGGAGTGCCGAGGGCATTCATGCTGAACAAAGCGGAGTTGAAATAAAGCTGGCCATTTTTTCGCGGATTGTTATTCAAATTGAGTGGGCCGGGAGTGTAATCCGGCAGGTCGATGCCATAGTTGTTGATCCCATTTGGCTCCGCACCTAATAGAGAATTATCGCCCAGACTGTAGAGTGTGACCGGGAATCCGGTGCTGAATCGCGAGATGCCTGACAGAGACCAGCCTTTGGTCCAGCGGTTAGACGGCAGAAACTTTATGAGAGGAAGTTGATAGTCATAGCTGACGACGAAATTATGCGTCATATCAAAAGCCGACAAGGCCTTGCTGAGTGAAGGATCAATTGGATTCACCTCTTCGCCGAGATTGGAGGCATTGTCAAGGGATTTGCTATAGGTGTATCCCGCAAAAATCTCCAGCGATTTACTGTTGTGGCGCAAACTCAATTGCAATGCGTTGTAATTGGAATTTCCGATCGTGGTTTGGTAAGTGTCGCTCCCATAGGCAGGGCCAAAGGGCCCGCGAGTGCCATAGAGTACATGCCCGGAAGCCGAGGTGTACACACTATTCTCCCCGAACGGTCCACAAGTTGCAGATCCGGGAGCTACTTGGCTCGGTTGGCTGAGACTCAGGCACAATGCGGAATCTCCAGGATTGGCCTCTTGAAGTACGAGTAATCGATGCGCCTGCGCCCCCATGTAACTCGCGCTGACAACCGTGTTCGCTCCGATTTGCCGCTCGAGCGACAACGTATATTCCTCCGCGTAAGGGATTCGATTTGTTGTCGCGTAGCCGGGAACGCCAGAAATCGGAAGAAACTGTGACCAGTTGATACTCGAGTCAGGATTTTTGCTCGACGCATTTTGGCTGGCCAGCGTCGCTGGAAAGGGTTGAGGGTTAATTTGCCCGTTCGACGCCGTAATGAAAGGGGTGGAAAACAGCGGTGGCGCGGGACTCGAATAAGTGATTCCGAATGGGGGATTTCCGGCGAGTATCCCGATGGTCAGCGCTTCAATCGCTGTGTAGTACGTTCCGAAACCGGCTCGAACACTGGTTTTGCCTGAACCACCGAGGAGTTTGCCGAGAATTCCGTCTGGGCTTGCGGCAGGTGACCACGCTAAGCCGATCCGCGGTGAAAAATCCAAATTGCCAGGAGGGGCAATTGTGCGAGACACGCCCGGATCGGTCGGAAACCGGATGCCCTCCGGCGCGCCGGGGAAAACGAGCGACTGCCTTCCCGGGATGAAGGTGGAAATCCCATTGTACTTCTCGTACCAGGGTTCGATGCGGTCCCAACGGAGGCCAAAGTTCAAGGTCAGGTCGGGGCGGACGCGCCAATTATCTTGAGCGAAGATCCCCGCGTATTTGTTTCTCCCATAGAAGGGGTTCAACTGGCTCTGATTGTATTGGCTGGGAATGCCTAACAAAAAATCAGCGAAATCTGAACCTGTCTCGCTTCCTGTGAAAAGAAAGTTGCCGTTGAATTGCGCGATTGGATGCGTGTTGACCTGATCGTAGTGGAACTCGCCGCCGAATCTGAAGGTGTGGCCGCGCACTATGCGGGAAAGATTATCGAGCACTTGATAGGTGTTGTTCACCTGCTTCAGCTCGTTGGCATTGGTTCCGATGGAAAATGCGTTGAAGACGATGTTTTCGACACCCTCTCCTGCAGGATTGAGTGGCACGATCCCGGATGTCCCCGGCCCAGCCGCAAACCCCTGCGAGGCGAGACTGATCCCCTTTCCGCCCTCGGGCTGGCCCAGATCATTGTTCGCCCGCATGAAACTGGCGTGGAATTCGTTGACCATTGAAGAACCCAAGGTTTTCGCGTCGCCAAGGCTGAACAACTGGGCCCGACCGGTATTGAGCGCGTTGAATCCGGGAACGCTTGCGCCGCTTTGCGCCACGGGGTAGGGATTGTCCAACGAATATTGGTCAATAAAATAGTAGAGCGAGACGAGCCCCCACCGGTTTTCATAGTCAATGCGCGAAGCCCCTTTGTCGTCTGCCAGAATTTCGTTCCGCAACGATGTCGAAAACGTATTGGCGCCGGCATTTGGCTGGGGTAGGTATTGCAGCAAATACTTGCTCGGCGCGGACCAGGCACTTTCCGGAATCGTGGCGTGCGGAAACACACACTCGGATGAACTAGTGCAACCCGCCTTGTAATACGATTCGTCGGGAATGACAGCGTACCCCAGCTTCTGGGATAGCAGACCAGCCCAGTATTGACCGTCGACGACTCCCGTCAATGCTTTTGCCATATCAGAGAGATTGCCGGACCGGTCTTGCGTAGATGGCACCGCAATCAATCCGGTGTCGATGCCCTGCTTCATGCGAGTTCCCTGGTAATCCACGAAGAAAAACAGTTTTTTCCGAACAATCGGTCCACCAAAGGTGCCACCGAACTGATTCTGCTGAAATATTCCGCGGGCAGGGGAGAAGAAATTCTTGGCGTCCAGATCCGTATTTCGCAAAAATTCGAAAGCATTGCCGTGGAATTCATTGGTACCTGATTTGGTGACGACGTTGATCTGTCCTCCGCTGTACTCGCCGGACTCCGCACTGACGTTACCGGTGAGAATCCGAAACTCGGCAATCGAGTCGAGATTCGGAATAATTGCCGTTCCAGAATTGACATCCTCTTCCGTGTCGCTCCCGTTCACGATGTAAGCGTTGGCAAATTCCCGCTGTCCGTTTATTGAAATCGTTCCGGGGTTCAATCCCCCCGAAGGTGAGAGAGCGCTGACCCCTACATCCTGCTGGGTGTCGGAAGTGAGCGAAGTTGCCGGCGTGACTCCGGGTTGAAGAGCCAGTAGGTCGGTATAACTTCGTCCATCCAATGGCACGGTAGTCATCTTCTTGCCAGTGATGACTTCTCCCAGCTGAGTGTCTGAGGTCTCGACATGAACAGCGCCCTCCTCAACTTCAACCGTTTGCGGCTCTCGTCCAACCTCTAACCTGGCGTCGATTAGCAGGGAGCTGTTGACGTAAAGAGCCAGTCCAGTTCGGCGGTAAGGCCTGAATCCTGGGCATTCCATCGAAATGTCGTAGTGACCCACGGCAAGGTCGGCGAAAGTGTAGGCTCCGGAGTTGTCTGTGGTGGTCGAGCGCGTAGAACCTCTCTCAACATTCATCACGGTCACCCGCACTCCTGTGATGACGGCGCCGCTCGGGTCTCGGATCGTTCCTGAAATTAGACCGCCTTCCCCTGCCAACAGAGTGGCGGAAAGCAGTAAGCCGAAGGCTAGGCCAAGCAGGAACGCCTGCGGCCATTGGTGGGTTAAGGAGAAGGAAGTCCTATTGTTTGAAGAAGGAAACCGAAGAGTTCGATACCGAACAGCTTTCACCAGATCTTCCTTCCGAGGCCTGAAATCAAGACAAGCCCCTAAGGGTGACTCCCGAAGAGCAGCCAAGCGTTACGAGCAAGAGTTGCAAAGCAGAAAAGCAGGAAAAGGGGTCCTGCTGCAAATCACTTGCATCTAAGAAATATAAGACACATTTAGTCGTATATCAATACGGGCCCCCGGAACGGCTGCATTTTCGCCTCAAGCGGCATTCTGGATGACTTTTTCGGCTCTCGATGTCCGGCTCTCGCCCGGCCTTGAGGTGTCCAGAACGGTACCTGTTCAAAATTGGACAGACATCCTCTTCTCGCAACCTGATGATGCTGATGGAGAGATTTAGCCTGTCGCTGCTTACCGATGCATTTCATTGACGGCTTCGGTGAGTCCGCGTGGGGTCCCCATGACTAAACTGGCTCAGTCCGAGTCACAGTCTGCGCTTGGGAGTGTGTGCCCAAAGAACACGTCTTCCCACAGGCGTCGAACTCTCAACGTCCTTTTTGTTCATTGTGATACCGAGGCAATAGACTGTTGCCTGGAAGAACTCGAGAAAGGGCAATTCACTGTTACATCCGATGTGGTGTCGGACCTGGCTCAGTTCGCCGACCGGCTGCACACCCAATCCTATGATGTCATCGTCGTCCTCTACCCCAGACCTGAGTACCGGGGGTCGCAAACATGGCAAGACTTTGGTCAGGCCTTGGGGGAGGTCCCTGTCATCTTCCTGACCACCCGGCTAGCGAGCGGGTCCGTCGTGGAGCTGAGCGCGTTAGGCGCGCTGGAGTGTGTGGAACGAGAGCACATCGCTCAGTTGCCTATGGCCGTCCGGAGGGTACTAAACGAAAAGAAACTGCGGGAGGAACTGGAAGAGGCCCGGAAGGCCTTGCAGCATTCGCAATCGCTGTACCGGGCGTTGGTGGACAACCCCACCTATGGAGTATTCCGTTGCAGTGCACGAGGGGAATTGCTGGACGTAAATCAGGCGCTGGTAAAGATGCTGGGGTATGAATCCAAAGAACAACTTCTGGCGGCGAATCAGGTGTCCGCAATTATTCCCGGTCTACCGGATGGTTCCTCCCTTGCTGGCCGCTCCCCAGAGACGCAGCGAATCGAGCCAGTCGAAACTGAGTGGAAGCGGAAGGACGGCACGATCCTGAGAGGGAGGTTAAGCGGTCGGGGTTTCTATGACGAGCAGGGAAATTTTGCGGGCCATGAAATGATCGTCGTGGATATCACGGAACAACGGACCCTTGAGGATCAGCTGCGCCACCAGGCATGGAGCGATTCGCTCACCGGGCTGGCCAACCACCGCCGTCTTTTCGATGTGTTGCACGCGGAAGTTTGCCGAACCAACCGCACGGAGCGCGAATTCTCGCTTGTTCTGCTGGACCTGGATGGATTGAAAGAGATCAACGATCGATTCGGACATTTAGTGGGAAACAGGGCGCTCTGCCGTCTGGGACAGATACTGGCAGATTGCTGCCGATCCGTGGACACTGCTGCGAGGCATGGGGGGGACGAGTTTGCTGTGGTGCTTCCGGAAACCGGTATAGCCGCCGCGACCCTTGTAGCACAACGCATTTGTGAACTTCTTGCGAAAGATATGGAAGAACCCGTGCTTTCCGTCAGTGTGGGAGTCGCGAGCTATCCGCGAGAAGCGGATAGCGTTGCAGCGCTGCTCTACGCAGCGGATCGAGCCCTCTATGCGATGAAGTCAAGAAGGCCATGTCACGTTCGAGCCGCCCAGGCTTCTTCTTTGTCCTAGACAGATTCGACACCCCGAGCTCCGAACTGATTGGTACTGGCAGGAAGGCGAGTTGAAAAAGGGAAGGCACACATGAATAAGGCCTATTTCCGAACGAGCGGCAAGCCGCGACAATTCGGGCGGCACTTTCGTTCTGAAAGCGAAATTCAATATTTGCTAGTAACGGAAGAACAGATCCTCCACTCAATTTCAACGCGCGCACCTCTCCCCGAAGTGCTGGAGGGAATCTGTTGCGCTCTCGATCATCAAATTGGCAATGTGTTCACGTTCATTTCCCTGCGCGAGGATAATTCGGACGAGGTTGCCCCAATGGGCACGAACGCGGCGCTTTTAGGCTTGCATGCTTTCTGTTCTGAAGGCCTTGTCGCCGGAAATCATGAACTCGTAGGATATCTGGAGATGTACTGTTGTGTGCCCCGGAGCCCTTCTGCTAGAGAATTTCGATCCATACAGCGGGCGGCATGTCTGGCCGCAATTGCGATCAAGCTCGATCACGAAGGGGACCATCCGAGGGATGGCGGCCTGAGTGGGGATCAGTCCATTCGCGGCCATTTGCTCGAATGGCCACTTCCTGTGAACTAGTCTCTGAGCGCATGAATGGCTGGTCTCCTAGAGAATCAATGCACATGTGTTGCGGCCGAGCCATTTACCAAATTGTTGCCTGCGTCAATCGTGTAGCACGACGCTCAAAAGGGAAGTGTTAATCTGCAGACCGCCGTTGTACTTGATGAAGCCCAACTTCCTGAACTTGTTCATGAAAAAATTGACTCGCGATCGAGTTGTACCAATCGTCTCCGCCAACATCTCTTGTGACACTTTGGGAAGCACGCCATGAGGCTGGTCGTCTTTGCCGTAGCGCGCAAGCAACAGGAGTGCCCGAGCCAGCCGTTTCTCGCTGGAATTAAAGAGCTGATCAACGAGGTCCTCTTCGATTCGAATGTTCCGAGTCAGCATATGGGAAATAAAGAGGTCCGAGAGAGCATGTTCGGTGCGGAGCAGTCGCATCATCTCATCCTTGTCAATCGCCAGGATGGATGTTGGCACGATGGCCGTGGCCGTTCCCATACAAATCGGCTGACCTGCCAGGCACCCCTCACCAAAAAAATCGCCCGGGCCGAGGACGGCCACAACGGCTTCTTTACCATTCTCATTAATTACGGAAAGTCTGACGCCGCCCTGTTGGATGTACTCTACACTTTTTGCCGGATCACCCTGACTGTAGATCTTCTCTGCTCGGCGGAACTTCAGAAGTCGACGCGTGGCGCCGGTGGTATCAAGGAAGACCTGCAAATCGAAAGATGGCTTTTTCGGACGAGTCCGGCGGATCTTTTTGGGGGTTGCCTTGGGCATGCTTGCTGTACCTCATAAGCGAATAAGTTGAGCCAAGCAAACAATTCAAGGGTGCTTCAAGACGTATTGTAGCACGCTCGAGAAAAACGCGGGATGAGTGGGCCGAACGCGCAAACCGCAAACATGTCCATAAGTGAACAGATATGTGTCTTGACTATCGTTAGTATGGACTTGCCGTAAAAGGACTGTTTTGTTGGACGGTCCATCCCCGAAGCTTATTCCCCACGGTGGCCGCAAGCGTCAAGGATATCGAACGACAATTTGAGCAGTCAGCCTGGTGGAAGTGACGGACCAAGCTTTTGTCAAGCCAAAGAGTCTCTTGGTGTTTTTCACAAGAAAACGCCTGGAATAGGTCGACCTCCCGGTTCGAAATGTCTGGCTAGAAGGACAGAAAGGTAGAAAAAATATGCCCCTAATGCAAATTTTAATAGCCCTGATCGTCGTGGGCGTTCTGCTGTGGTTGGTGAATAGTTTTATCCCTATGCAGGGCAGCATTAAGTCGATCCTGAACGGGGTCGTGGTCATTGCCGTGGTGTTGTGGCTTCTGAACGTATTTGGATTATTTCATTCCCTCTCGAACATCCGCGTCGGTACGTAAACGCGTGATGGGGGATCGGTGCAAGACAGATGCGCGATGCACGGAACGGGATTCGTGGTCGGCAATATGGACTGCGTCAGATGCGCAGAATAACGCGCGCACGCGGTAAAGGAGATGGCGAGATGAGACTGACTCGATTGATCGGTGCAACTACGGTGTTCCTCATACTGGGGTTTACTGCCCCATGTTACGCAGGACAGGAAAAACCAGAAGAAAATTCCAAGGCGCCAAAGCAAGAACAACAAGCTAAGCCGGAAAAGCAGGAGCAAGCAAAGGCCCCGAAGCAGGAACAGCAGGCAACGCCGGAAAAACAGCAAGAGGCCAAGGCTCCGAAACAGGAGCAACAAGCTAAGTCCGAAAAACAACAGCAAGCAAAGGCTCCAAAGCAGGAACAGCAGGCAACGCCGGAAAAACAGCAAGAGGCCAAGGCTCCGAAACAGGAGCAACAAGCTAAGTCCGAAAAACAACAGCAAGCAAAGGCTCCAAAGCAGGAACAGCAGGCAACGCCGGAAAAACAGCAAGAGGCCAAGGCTCCGAAACAGGAGCAACAAGCTAAGTCCGAAAAACAACAGCAAGCGAAGGCTCCCAAACAGGAGCAGCAAGCGAAGGGACAGCAGCAACAGCAAGGGCAGCAGCACTCCGCCTCTTCAAAGGGCCCTCAGCGCACTCAAGAGGAAACGGCTACACAACACGCACAACCGCAACTTCGCCTAAGTTCCAGGGGTAGCGGACGAATTCCCGACGCGCAATTCCATTCTCACTTTGGCCAGGGCCACGAGTTCCGCATGGGAAATCCTGTTATTGTTAGCGGCTATTCTCGCTTCCAGTATGGCGGTTATTGGTTTGGATACGTTCAACCGTGGCCGGCCGGCTGGTATTACACCGACCAGTTCTATATCGATTACGTCGATGGCGGCTATTACATGTATGACCCGTATTATCCTGGCGCTCGCTTCGCAATCACTGTCGTGATCTAACGTCTGATCCGGCGCGTGAAATGAATACGACTCAGGCCTAGCGCGGCCAGCTTTCAAATCAGGAAAGCCGCTGGGCCGGAGCGATCGAAGCATCGAACAAAAAAATTTACTCGAGTGGAAGGAACGGACCAATGCTTGGAACCGTACTGATCGTGATTTTGATCTTGGCACTTTTGGGTGTGTTTCCGCGGTGGTCGCACAGCCGGGATTGGGGCTATGTCCCGAGTGGTGGCGTAGGCCTCGTTCTTTTCGTCGTGGTCATTCTCGTGCTCATTGGCCGTATCTAGAAAGCTGGTCAAGAGCACGTGTGCTGTTAGCAATTCTCTGAGATGCTCCGAAATTACCGGTGGGTCGTGACAGTCGATGTTCGTCTTTTCAGGCAGGTCGTGGCTGCCAAGTCGGAGGTGCGTGATGGATGAGTCCAAACGATGTGCAGTTAAGTTTTTGGAGAAAGAAATCAAAACGTACACGGCCCTATCGTTATTCCTGTCGAAGAAGGGTATCAAGCAACATGTGCGGGTGGGTGCGTCAACCGTTCTGATGTGTCCCTTGTTCTACAAAGAAAGAATGAAAGAAGCGAAAAAACTTGTCTGCGAGCTCAAAAGGTCAAATTAGGGCTGAACTCTCTCGCGCGGTTGCCTCCGGCGGCCGAACCCGATGGGATATTCGCTTATTGGTATCCTTTTTGGTCTCCCTCTTCTGTTGCGGTGGTTTGTTCGGATATTCCGTTCTCACCCACGAAGAAATCGTTGACTTGGTATGGACCGACGAACTCCGTCCACTTCTTCTCGAGCGGTTTCCAGCGCTCACGGAAGACCAATTGACTGAGGCGCACAGTTACGCTTATGGCGGGGCGGTCATACAAGACCTTGGTTACTATCCCTTTGGGAGCGTGGAGTTCAGTGAATTGGTGCACTACGTTCGTAGCGGCGATTTCGTTCGAGAGTTGTTGCTACAGAGCCAGGATGCCAACGAGTACGCCTTTGCTTTGGGTGCTCTGGCTCACTACGCTTCGGACATAGGCGGTCATCCGGCAGTCAACCTGGCTGTTTCAATCCAATATCCCAAACTGCGCGCGAGGTACGGCGATTCCGTCAAATACGCTGAGGACCACACCGCCCACCTGAAGACGGAGTTCGGATTTGACATGGTGCAAGTTGCCAAAAATCGGTATGCGTCGCAGCGGTATCACGATTTCATTGGATTCCAGGTGTCTAAACCTCTGTTGGAGCGCACTTTTCCTATCGTTTACGGGGTGGAGTTGAAAGACGTGTTGGCCCACGAGGATCTCTCGATTGGTTCCTATCGCTTTGCTGTGAGCCAAATGATTCCGCAGATGACGCAGATCGCGCTGCGAACACACAAGAAGGACATAATGAAGGAGAGGCCCGATTTTGCGAAAAAGGAGTTCCTCTACCGCCTGTCGCGTTCGGAATATGAAAAAGAATGGGGAAAAGACTACTCGAAGCCGGGTTTTGGAACTCGCCTGTGCGCCCTGCTCCTACGATACATGCCCAAAATTGGACCCTTCAAGGCGATGGCCTTCAACAACCCCACCGCGCAGACAGAGGACCTGTACTTTAAGAGCATTAACAGCAGCGTCGATCAATATCGCATTTATCTCCAGCAAGTGCGTGGCGGCACCCTGGAATTGACCAACATGGATTTTGACACTGGCAAAGAAACCAAGGCCGCGGAATATTCTCTGACCGACGATAGCTACGCGAAATTGTTGGGACAGCTGACTAAGCGAAAATTCGATCTGACATCAACCGATCTGCGAAGTAATATCCTGAACTTCTATTCCGACCTTTCTCTTCCACTGGAAACCAAGAAAGATCCTACTCAGTGGCAAAGCGTTTTGTTATCTCTGGACCAGTTGAAACTGGCCACCCGCACTCCAGTCCTCGCCGCGATTCCGCCAAGTAAAGCAGAATGTGTGCTCAAGTGAACAGACCCATGGTTTCAGCTCGTCTACTATGAATCATCCGGGAAACAGGGCACGTGAATTCCCGGTGCGGCACAAGCGCTGGTGGTATGGGCCACTTGTGAGATTGGAACCACAATGCTTTGGACAATATTCGTTATTCTGTGCGTGCTTTGGCTTCTCGGCATGGTCACGTCGTACACCATGGGTGGGCTGATCCACGTTCTTCTCGTCGTAGCACTGGCCATATTCGTGATTAATATGATTCAAGGTAGGAGACGCCCGGTTTAGCCGGCGCGATCGATATGAAACCTTTCCTTTGGGGAGGAATTCTCTTCATTCTTCTGGGTGGTTTTGCACTTGCCTATCAAGGATTCTCGTACACCCATCGGGAAAATGTTCTCGATGTCGGGCCCATCCACGCCACCGCCGATAAACACCAGCGCGTTTACATTTCTCCGATACTCGGCGGATTGGCGTTGCTTGGAGGAATTGCCATGCTCGTTGTTGGAAGCAGGAAAAGTTCTTAGCTCTACACTGCAATGGAGCCCGTTTGAGAATCGGGTAACGCATAACCTTCTCTGAACCTCTTGACTTGAACTGCGTTGAAGGTCCTTCAACCGGACATCTGGAAACTCGCAATAAATCGCATTCGCAAAAGAATTCTTGAGCATGGAGAATATCGATGAAGAAACATCTAATTGCAGCAGCCTGTGTCACCTTGGCAGCAGTGGTTGCATCTGCCCAAGACTT
Source organism: Candidatus Acidiferrales bacterium (assembly GCA_963709675.1). Taxonomy (GTDB): domain Bacteria; phylum Acidobacteriota; class Terriglobia; order Acidiferrales; family UBA7541; genus Acidiferrum. Next base: position 2,528,340 of record CAVPWW010000002.1, on the reverse strand, counting down.
GAATAAGGAGCAGAGACGCCTCGAATCGAGTGGCGTGGTCCTGCAGGAAGTGTTGAACATTCCAGACAACATTCCTCATGATCTGTTGGAAAGGGCGGAATGCGTCATTGTGTTCCCATCCCTAATGAAAGCGGCATTCGTAGTCGGAGCTCAATACGGACGCGGAGCCATGGTTTGCCGGACGGGCGAGAAGTTCCGAGGACCGTGGGGGGCTCCCGCCATGTATGCGTTAGAAGGCGGCAGTTTTGGTTTCCAAATCGGAGCCGAAGCTACCGACTTGGTCTTGCTGGTCATGAATGACAGGGGCATGGAATCGATTCTAAGCAGTAAGGTCAAACTGGGAGCAGATGCCTCTGTAGCCGGTGGCCCCGTGGGTCGCGATGCTTCCGCAGACACAGACGCCTGGATGCGAGCCGAGATCCTTAGTTATTCGCGTTCCCGTGGCCTGTTTGCCGGAGTCTCCGTCGAGGGGACTACGCTTCGTCCCGACGACGATGCAAATGAACAGATCTATGGCCACGCCATCACCGCAAAGAATATCGTGAGAGGCGAGAAGGTGGTCGTGCCTGAAACAGGCCGTGAACTCGTCAATGCTCTGGAAAAGAGCGCACCACGCAATGAATCGAGGGAAGCCGCTTCGAACAAATAGATGATTTTGCCAGTTTGCCGGGGTATTTCCTACTCCGGCAGACTGCTCATTGTTGAAAACAGTTTCTTATCCCTGTGGAAGCGCCGCATTGTCCAATTCTGAACAGATTTTCAATCCACAACTGGCATTTAATTCGAATAGCCTAGACCGAACGCGACAAAAGGACGGCCGCTCTTGGGGCTCGCGAATTATCGGTTTAGCCTCAAGAGAAAGGCAGTGCCAGATGTTCCGCGCGAAACGGCTAGTCCTACCGGCCTATGCACTACTCCTCCTCTTGCCGCCTGGGCTTTATAGCCAGGGATCGTCACTAAGCTTCACCAACCTTATTTTGACAAGTGGTACTCCCGTAAAACTTCAACTGGCACAGACGATCTCCTCTGCCCATGCGCATAAGAGTGATCGTCTTGACTTTGTAGTTGAAAAAGACGTGGAGATCGCGGGTCTCACAGTAATCTGCGCTGGGGCCAAGGCGGAAGGTTCGGTGATCAAAGTGAAAGGGAAACGCCCCTTGGGGATTGCAGGAGACGTGATCATCAAGTTGGATTCTGTTGAACTTGCGACAGGCGAGACAGCTCAACTGATGGCGCACAAGGAATTTAAAGGGAGATCGCGGACCATTCGCATGGCTGTGGGGATGGCCATAACGGCGGCCATCTATTTGCCTGCTGCACCCGCGTTCCTGCTGACGCCTGGGCGAGACAGCACGGTCTTGAAAGGCACGGAAGTGACAGCGTACACGAAGGGTGATTTCCTTGTAGAGGCGAGAAACCTGCCAATTGCCCGGGGAACAGACTCAGATCTGAGCGAGATGATCAAATTGTTGCCGCCACGGGTTCTGAACGGGGAAGGCCGCGAGGGCGATATGCTGAATTTGATATTCGCAGCCAAGGAAGACGATTTGCAAGAAGCGTTCGGGCAAGCCGGTTGGGTGAAAGTAGAGAAATCCACACCCCAAATCATTTGGCATTTATTGTGGAAACGAAAGCACTACACGAAGTTGCCAATGGATAAGCTCTACGTTTTTGGAAGGGCGCAAGACTATTCGTACGCGCTGCCTGATCCCTTGTCCATCGTTGCGCGACGACACCACCTGCGAATCTGGAAAACAGATCGGGTAGTGGACGGCGTTCCTCTTTGGGTCGGTGCCGCAACGCACGATGTTGCCATTGAATTTGTGAAGCGCAAGTTTCGGCTCTTTCACAGAATTGATCCGAATGTGGATGCCGAGCGCGACTTCATCGCAATGGACCTGGCAAAGACGTCGCAACTTACTCGCGAACAATTTTTGCAGTGTGGTAAACCTGTATTCAACGCGCAAACAGCCACCGGACAGACCTATTACTCTGACAGCAGAATGCTTTTTCTAGAATTAAACCGCGGGCCTTCCTCAATGGTCGGGGCGATGCTAGTTGCCGGTGAGTTACGAAAGACTGACCAAGGTCCGGGGGTTAAGGTCTGGGCGGCTCCCGGGCAACAGTCTCAGGTGGTGGAAATGGCTCAGCCGTTGAGTCTGCCGGCAGTTTTGGAAAAATCAACTCTTCCAACCCCCGTTCAGATTCCTGCCCCTGCGGCAGTCGCCGGCTCCGCAAATTAAGCCATAAAGCTTTTATTGAAACAGGCAAGAGTGCGACCTTGGAACCGGGATCGTTGGGATCTGGGTAGGCAACCGTGAATCGAAGAGCTGGTTACTCGTGCAGAACAACGCTCAGCAAGGATTTGTTCACCTTGATTTTGCCGTTGTATTCAATGAAGCCCAGCTTGCGGAATTTGTTCATGAAGAAGTTTATGCGGGATCGCGTGGTCCCGACCATGCTTGCCAGGGTCTCCTGGGAAACCTTTGGCAGTATGCGATCAGGTTGTTCCTGCTTCCCATAGCGCGCGAGAAGTAGGAGCGTGCGCGCCAGGCGTTTTTCACTTGAGTTGAAGAGTTGATCAATCAGATCTTCTTCGACCCGGATGTTGTGCGACAGCATGTATGCGATGAAATGATCGGATAAGTCATGCTCGGAGTGAAGCACGCGCAGCAATTCTTCTTTCTGGATGACAAGCAAGGTAGTGGGTGTGACGGCTGTTGTCGTGCCCATCCTCAGTGTCTGACCCGCCATGCAGCCCTCACCGAAGAAGTCCGTCGGGCCAAACATCGCAACGACAGCTTCCTTTCCGGAGCCGTTCACCACAGACAGTTTGACGCCGCCCTTCTGGATATACATCACGGTTTCTGCAGCGTCGCCTTGCGCGTAAATGGATTCGTTTCGCCGATACTCAGTCACTTTTCTGGCCACCCCGGCGGTGTCGAGAAAATCCTGTGCATTGAACGAACCAGTAGTTCGATTGTTCATTGGTTTCTTTGACTTCATAGTTAGATCTCAGGATACTCCCCCGCAGGCTTTCCGCGGCGAGGTGCAATTTACCAAGAAGATGTTCGCCAGACTGTTCAAAAGTGAACAGCACGGATCAAGGACATTCATTAAGATCAGCATAGACGACGAGACAGAGCGGTACTGACCGGCACGGGCGGGGGTTGGGTAGCATTCGTCGTTTCGCGGTCCATTTGACCGCGATTCCCGAAATCGAGCTTCCCTCACAACTCGACCAGGTGCGTTGAGCAAGGTCTCCTGTCTCTTCCTGTAGAGTGCCGAGGGCGGCCAAACAGCCACGGCATGCAGACAAGGGTCAGACGAGGATTCAGCGGTGTTCGAAATTCAAGTTGGAGAGATGGAGTTCGAGTCTTTAGTTTTGATCTTTTGGAGGTCAACGAAATGTCTATGAATATTATTCCTCTTCATGACCGCGTCCTTGTGCGCAGGTTGGAAGAAAAAGAAACTGCAAAAGGCGGAATCATTATCCCCGATACGGCGAAGGAGAAGCCGCATGAGGGTGAAGTAATCGCAATTGGATCGGGCAAGATGGAAAAAGGCCATCGTGTGCCGCTCGACGTGAAGGTCGGCGACCGGATCTTGTTTGGCAAATACACCGGAAACGACATCAAGATCGACGACCAGGAATATCTAATCCTCCGCGAGGAAGAAATCCTGGCTAAGGTCGGTGGTATTGCCAAAGCGGCGGGCAAGAAGTAATAGCAGCAATCGGTAATGATATCGGATGGAGCGAAAAGGTCGATCACCCGGGAGGGTGAAATCTTATGGCAAAACAAATTGTAACTGGTGAAAATTCGCGTCAGGCGATCTTGCGGGGTGTCAACATTCTGGCGGACGCAGTGAAAATCACACTCGGGCCGAAGGGGCGCAACGCCGTGATCGAGAAGAAGTTTGGGGCTCCGATCATCACAAAAGATGGCGTAACCGTGGCAAAGGAAATTGATCTGCAGGACCCGCTAGAGAACTTGGGTGCACAGATGGTGCGAGAGGTTGCCTCCAAGACCTCGGATGTGGCTGGCGACGGCACCACCACCGCGACCGTGTTGGCCCAAGCAATCTTCCGGGAGGGTGTCCGAACAGTTGCCGCAGGCGCAAGCCCGATGGCGCTTAAGCGTGGCATCGACCAGGCCGTGGAAGTTGCCGTGGGAGAGATCAAGAGGCTTTCTTGCGAGGTGAAGGGCGACATGATTGCCCAGGTGGGTTCAATCAGCGCTAACACGGATAAGCAAGTTGGCGACATCATTGCGGAGGCCATGAAAAAGGTCGGCAAGGATGGCGTCATCACCATCGAAGAATCCAAAACGATGGACACAACCCTTGAAATCGTCGAGGGCATGCAATTCGACCGCGGCTATCTCTCTCCGTATTTCGTCACCGACCCGGAGCGCATGGAGTGTGTTCTGGAGGACGTCCGCATTCTTATTCACGAAAAGAAAATCAGTTCGATGAAGGACCTGCTGCCTCTGCTCGAGCAGACGGCCAAGCTGAGCAAGCCATTGCTGATCATTTCCGAGGATATCGAAGGGGAAGCTCTGGCAACTTTGGTTGTGAATAAACTACGCGGCACCTTGCAGTGCGCCGCCGTTAAAGCTCCCGGCTTTGGCGATCGCCGCAAGGCCATGCTCGAGGACATTGCCATTCTCACTGGTGGGAAAGCCATCACAGAGGACCTCGGCTTGAAGCTCGAGAACGTCAAAATAGAAGAACTCGGCAGCGCCAAAAGGGTGACCATCGATAAGGACAATACGACGATCATCGCCGGGGCGGGTAAATCGAGTGAGGTCGAAGGGCGGATCAAGCAGCTCCGGGTTCAGATTGAAGACACGACATCCGATTACGACAAGGAAAAGCTTCAAGAGCGCCTGGCCAAACTCGTCGGCGGTGTGGCCATCATCAAGGTGGGTGCAGCCACTGAGACTGAGTTGAAAGAGAAAAAGGCTCGCGTCGAAGACGCCATGCACGCTACTCGTGCAGCCGTCGAAGAGGGCATCGTTGCCGGCGGCGGCACCGCTCTCCTGCGTTGTCTACCGGCTCTAGGAAAACTAAAACTCGGCGGAGATGAAGCTGTTGGTGTGAACATCGTCAAGCGCGCGCTCGAAGAGCCGCTGCGCCAGATCGCCCTGAATGCCGGGCACGAAGGGGCGGTGATAGTCGGACGCGTGCGCGAATCGAAGGAAGAGAACTTTGGTTTCAATGCAGAAACAGGCGAATTTGGCGATCTCGTCAAGGCTGGTGTAATCGACCCAGCGAAGGTCACCCGTCTCGCACTCCAGAACGCCGCCTCCGTTGTTTCACTTATGTTGACCACGGAAGTTCTGATCGCCGACTTCAAGGACGGGGAAGAAAAGGCGCAATCCGCCGGCGCAGGCTATGGCGGGGGGATGCCCGGATCGTACTAGACAAGGAAACCAAGTGGTCGGGGCGCCGAGATTTGAACTCGGGACCTCCTGCGCCCAAGGTAAGAACAGAAAGGCTAAGTAGTTGGTTCGTCTAGCATTTTCCTATGTCTTGCATCACGGTTTTGTACGGTATTTGTCAGTGTTTGTTCCCAAGTTGTTCCCAAGTCTTGAGGTGACCCCCTTGGGTGAGTCAAGTTCTAGAACTTTATGTGGACGATTACGTCGTTTACCAGGACATGGCCAGCGAAGTAGCCGGGTTTCTGTGCAGCAAGCCAATCTGATAAGCCGTTCCTGGGTTTCACAATGGTGACCTACCTAACAATGAGATCGCTACTTCCAACGAATCCTTGGCTGGTGAGCTCCAATGCTATAGCCGTTTCCATAAGGGCGGCGGAAGTCGCCAGAAATCCCGCTTACCAATTCGTAGGAGCGTGGACGAAGAAAACCTCGTTAGTGCCGGCGACTATGGCTCTTTGGGCAGAGTCAACACCGGATTCTGCGGAAAAAAGTGGAACGGACGGATGACGAAGTCGTGCCACATAGTGGGCATGACGGGCCAATCCTCCTCGCGCGGCACATGATGAAAACCCATGGTGTACCAGGCGACGATATCAGTGTTTTCGATTGGACGATTCTGCTTGGTCCAGGTGGCCAAGCCGTCGTCGCCCAGGCTTGAGTTGGGATAGTTGCCAGAGGCGTAGAGTTCGTTGGGGCGGTACGGCGTGACCCAGAGTTGGTGGTCTGAGAACGCACCGACCTTCTGCACACCGTCGTCGGGGCTAAGAATGGAAGCCGCAGTGACACCCGGCATGATTTCATAGCCAGTGAAATGGCCGAGGGGGCCGAGAACATTGGGGTTGATGAACATCCACATGGAAGGTTTGTCAAAATAGATGTTCATCATGGCGTCCGCTTCGTGCGCTGCGACGTGAGGCTCGGTGACCCAAATGGATTTGCGGGGACTGTCGGCGGGCAGGTCCTTACGCACGAGGCGATGGATCATGAAGCTGTTTTGCGGGCCGTCGACATCGAGATCCAGTCGAAATGAGAAGAAGTGATCGTGATCGACACCGAGCGTGTTCTTGGCGACGAGCTGCCCGTATTGCTCGACGGAGTCGTGAGTGTGACCGGTTGATTTTTCCTGGTTGACTTGGCGCGTCTCGATAATTCCGGTGGCGCCAACCGCGACGCGAATTGAGCCGTCTTGCTCGAAGCGCCAGTCAACAAGGTAATCGTAGTTGCCGATGACGGCAGCGGAGCGCAGAACGAGCGTGCGGGCAGGGCGTCCCCAGACGTCAGGTGCATCGCCATGGCGCCAGGCGACTTCGCCGGAAAAGCGCTCGAACAAGCAGGCCTGATGGGACTTGAAGATGGGATTTCCCCTCTCGTTCGAGGAAAGGCCGTCGAAGTAGATGGCGTTGGCGGGACAGTCGAGCCCTTCACTAAGCGTTTGCAACACCCCACTAGGGTAAAACTCACCAGCATCGATGAAGGAGCGCGTGGACCAGCCGCGCGTCGGGTCCATGTAAGGGACGAAGAGTTCGGAGAGCATGCCTTCGTAGAGGACCGAGCGGCGCTTGCCGCCATCGTCGATGCTGACGAGATTCACGATGGGGCCAACGCGCGAATCGAGACGGAAGCGGAAATGCCAGTTTTGCCAGGAGACCTCGCCGTCGTTGATTTGGAAACCGGGGCCGAGGGGTTGAGAGATGATAGCAGGCTTCGTGCCGAGACGCGGGATTTCGGGCAGTTCTTCATAGTTGCTGGGGCCGGGGAGGGGGGCGACTTCTTCGTCGTGGACTTCCAGGATTTTTTTGTTCGCGATGTCGACTTTGATTTCGACGCCCGGGATGTAACGGCCCCAAGGGTGATAGCTGCCGTGCAGGAGGGAGCACTCGGCCCAGCCGATGCGTTTGGTGGCCTGATCCGGGAAAGCGCGGAAGCCGATGGGGAGCGCGGCGCACTCGACGGAATTGAGGTCGGTAACGCCGCGCTTGGCAAGAGCCTGCTTGACGCGATCGTCGGCGAGGATGGTACCAGTCATGCCGAGGATTTGGTTCAAGGAGAAAGCACCCTGCACGCCGGGGACTTCTTTCCAAGATTCGAGTTTGCGGGAGGAAATGTCGACGAAGGCTTCGATGACCTTTTCTTTCCTTTGGAGGACAACGTCGGCCTCGCGGGTGAAGGGAGTGCCCGGTTTCCAGGCGAGGACAGCGGACTTGTCGGGTTCGTGCAGAAGGATGCTGGTGAACTGAGTGTCGGGATCGAGGTGGCCGGTGGCGGTGATGACATCGTATACGGCCCAGTATTCGTCAGTGGTGAGCGCGTCGAGAGGGTGGCGAGCCGACTGTGAAAGGGAGAAAGGCGCGAGCAAGAGCAGCGCAACGACACCAAACGTGAGACGGCAAAACTGAGTGAGCAAAGTGTCCGCCTCGAAAGGGGTGGCTATCCTAACGTTTTCAACTGGGATTTCCATTTTGCCCTCCCGGATGGCCCCTCTTATACACCGAACACTTTTCCGAGTGAACCAAATTGATCTTTTGGCCTCATCTTGCAACTTAGGAGACCGCCGGAGTTTATCGTTACACAGTGACCCATATCTACCGCAGCGGGTAACTTGGGTACTGGAACAGCTTTTCCGACAAGCCCGTCATTACCAAAGCGTAGGCTCTACTGCCGTGCGCCACGCCGACATAACGACGGCAACAAGAATGAGCAGAATGACGCATGCAAACGCTACAAGAGGCAATGTTAAGGACGGCTGTGCCAAGGCGATTGAGGGCCTCCTTCAATCTCTTTGCGAATTGTCGTTCCAGTTTGTCGGCGAGCATGATTTTTTATGAGTGCAGCTTACGACCGTAGGTATTTTTTGTCCATGCCAGCCGTTGCGGACCTACAACTCCCGGGAAGTCGGATTACGGTAACTTGGCTCCCAGTACTTGACTCTACCGGTTACGGCGTTTGAACTAAGCCGCTCGCGCGGCGGACGCTACGCGTAGGCAACGAGCAGCGATTGGCGGGATAGCTTAGGTTCACAGAGAAAGGAGGTCTCTGTGACCTATTTACGAAAGATCATGTTGGAGGAACTGCGGCGTCGTAACTACGCCGAGACTACCGTAAAAGCCTATGTCCGAATAGTTGGGGAATTCGCCAACCATTTTCATCAATCTCCCGTCCAGCTGGGGCCACAACACCTGCGTCAGTATCAGGCCTATCTTTTTCAGGATAGGAAGTTAGATGCCGGCACGGTGCAGCAGCATGTGGCCGCGCTGCGCTTCTTCTATCTCAAAACTCTGAAGCGACCGTATCTGCACGAAGATCTTCCTTGGCCTAAGCGGCCTCGCAAACTCCCCCAGATTTTGAGCTTGGAAGAAGTCGCGAAGTTAATCGACTCGGCCAGCAACCTCTTCCACCGCGCCATGCTCATGACTCTGTATTCGACGGGTGTGCGCCGGGCGGAGATGTGTCGCCTGCAGGTCAGCGATATCGACAGTCGACGGATGATCGTACACATTCGCAAAGGGAAGGGCGGACATGATCGCGATGTGCCCTTGAGCGAGAAGCTGTTAGAGACCCTTCGTGTCTACTGGCGATGGATGAAGCCGAGGCGGTATCTCTTTCCCGGCACAGTGCAGAACCGGCGAGCGGATGTTCCACTGACCACCAAGGTCCCATGGCAAGCTTGCCGACAGGCCGCCAAGCGCGCCGGGATCACCACGCGCATCGCGCCGCATACGCTACGCCATTGTTTTGCAACCCATCTGCTCGAAGCGGGCGCCGACCTGCGCACCATTCAAGTGCTTCTCGGTCATAGCAAGATTGAGCACACCACCATTTATCTGCATCTTTCCCGGAGGCATTTGACGGCGGTGGCGAATCCTTTGGACACGCTGAGCGTCTCCGGCCCAGAAGGCGTTACACTCTCGCGAAAGTTGCAGAAGCGGTGAAGCGGCCACCCTTCGAGGTGGCCCAGATTATTCGACAACAAGGAAGCGGTTTCATCGAGAGGAATGGTGCCTGGCTGACGTGGGACCACCGACGCGTGCTTCAGGCCATCGCGCACTGCCGCACCTCGGCTCTGGGCGGCCATCTCGACCGTTGTTCTCGTTGCGACTATCGCGCCATCTCCTATAACTCCTGCCGTAATCGTCATTGCCCGAAGTGTCTGACCCGCGCTCGCGACCGCTGGCTGGCAGAGCGTCACCGGGAACTCTTGCCGGTCGGCTATTTCCACCTGGTCTTCACTCTTCCGCATGAACTTTCCTGGTTGGCTCTGCAAAACAAGAAGGTCGTATACGACGTTCTGTTCCGCACCAGCGCGGCCACGCTGCTGGAAGTCGCCGCCGATGCCAAGCATCTCGGCGCGCAGATCGGTTTCCTGAGCGTGCTGCATACATGGGGACAGAATCTTCTCCAGCACCCGCACATCCACTGTGTGATCCCCACCGGAGGGCTCGAGAGCGACGGCTCACACTGGATCCGGCCGCGCTACCCGTTCTTCCTGCCGGTGAAGGTGCTCAGCCGGGTGTTTCGTGGCAAGTTCATCGCCAGCCTGAAGCGCGCCTTTCAGGACGGAAAACTCTACTTTCCTGGAAGCCTCGGTCCACTGGCAGAGGAAAAGGCCTTCCGCCTCTTCCTGCGATCGCTCTTCCGTCACGATTGGGTGGTCTATGCCAAACCGCCGTTCGGAGGGCCCGAGCATGTCCTGCACTACCTGGCCCGCTACACCCATCGCGTGGCCATTTCCAATCACCGAATTCTCAACGTGCTCGACGGCAAGGTGACCTTCCGGTGGAAGGACTACGCTCGGGGCGGTAAGCAAAGAACCATGGTGCTCCGTGGCGAAGAGTTCCTTCGCCGCTTCCTGTTGCACGTGCTGCCGCGGGGCTTCGTACGTATCCGCTTCTTCGGATTCCTGGCCAACCGGCGACGAAAGAAACTCCTGCCTCTCTGCCGAAAGTTGATCGACGTCAGTCCGCTTCCGAGCCTCGCAACACTCCGTGCCGAAGAGGCCAAGCAACCCGCTACCTGGCTGTGTCCAAATTGTGGCGGCGAAATGGTCCTCGTTGAACGGTTCTCAGCAGAAGAGATCGACGAGCAACCAGCCCGAGTGAGCGATTCCTTTGACAGTTCCTGACCGATACTCCATGGCCAACTTTCCGCGTGCTTCGGCGCGGGCCCTGGAAGTGTGTCTGCGCAGCGCAAAACAACAAAAACAGGCACATCACCTGCTGTCACGCGCCAAAAAAAAACACCCGAGGAACGTTCGTGCTTCCGCCAGCCCACCCCAAACACATCATCGGTCGCTAATCCAACCCTCTCCCTGCCCCGCAAGGTCGATTCAAAACCCATAGATGGCCCGCGTCCGCCGCAACCACCAGCGCCTTACTTCAAACGCCCCAATCGAAAGTGCCCCGGCTTACAACTGAGCCCACTTCCTGTGTCCCTCTCGGGGCACTTCCGATTGAGTCATAGCGTTAATCGGGACCTATCCGGAAAATTACTCAATCCGACCGGCCTCGTGTATACGAGAGACTGACCCATGAGGAATTTCGGGTGAAACTCCTGTGATATGATGCGCCAACATCCTCCGTCGCAACCTTCCCAGTTACGGCGACAAGCCATTCCTAAAAATACGGAGGGGATCACGGTCTCTATGACTTCAAAAGTAGCTGTCGTGCAAGCTTCACCCGTTGTTTTCGATCGCGAGCGCACCGTCGAGAAACTCTCTACATTGGCGCACGAAGCCGCGAAGCAAGGTGCGAATCTCGTCCTGTTCCCCGAGGCCTTTGTCTCCGCTTACCCCCGCGGCCTCGACTTCGGTGCGGTGGTCGGCTCGCGCACAGATACGGGCCGTGAAGATTTCCGTCGTTACTGGGAAAGCAGCGTTGATGTTCCCGGCCCTGCTTTCAATGATCTCTCTCGAACCGCTCACACTAACAACATTTATCTCATCGTTGGCGTCGTAGAACGCGACGCAGGCACTCTCTATTGCACTGTCCTCTTTTTCGCTCCGGACGGCTCGTTCCTCGGCAAACACCGCAAGGTTATGCCCACCGCTTCTGAGCGTCTCGTCTGGGGCTACGGCGATGGATCTACGCTGCCTGTATTTGCCACACCATTCGGCAGACTCGGCGCAGTCATTTGTTGGGAGAACTATATGCCCTTGCTTCGTACCACTATGTATTCCAAGGGCATCCAGCTTTATTGCGCACCGACCGCCGACTCACGCGACTCTTGGCTCGCCACCGTCCGCCACATCGCCGTTGAGGGTCGCTGCTTCGTGCTTTCTTGCAATCAGTACCAGCGCTGTCGGGACTATCCGAGCGATTACCACGCACACTTCGGCAATGACCCTGAAACCGTAGTCTGTCGCGGTGGCAGTTGCATCGTCGATCCCTTTGGCAATTTCCTTACTGGACCCAACACCGATGGCGAAGCAATTCTCGTTGCCGAAATCGATCTCGGGCAGATCATTTGCGGCAAATACGATTTCGATGTCGTCGGTCACTATTCCCGTCCCGACATTTTTCGATTGCACGTAGACGAGGGGCCTAAGCATCCAGTCAGCATTACCGACGACACATCCGCCACTGAGCTCGGCAAAATTAAAGGAGCGACTTGATGAACCCTGTAAACGTAAGCCGTCGAATTTACATTTTTGTTCATCTAGGAATGCGACCATTCGGCGATAATTAACGAGAGAATAATACAAAAAGGAAGATTAGACTCCTATCCGACAGTTAGGTCGGTTAGGTCGCGTAACCGGAGAAGTCAAGTTCTAGCAGTTTGTTGAAGAACTGAGTTTTGTGAGACTTCGCTTCTGAATTTCAAAAGTTATCACTGCATCGCATAGGAGCCGTTTGGTTGTTCTATCCGCTCAGCTGGCCCGAGGCGGAACCCGTTGTCATGCTTCTGCCATCAGGTTTCGCAATCGGCGGTGGTTGTAAGCAGCCCCAGTGAAGGTGAACAGCCACCCAGCCTTGTCGATCCCTCGCAATTTCACTTTCCTTAACATCCCGACCATCTTCATCCACCCGAACGATTGCTCTATTCGTTTTCGCTTCTGCTGACTTATCTCGTACCCGGGATGCCTTGTGGTCCGCTGATCCACGGCGCTCCTGCGGCTCTTGTCGTTCTGCGCCACATGCGGGGTGATGTTCATCCCGCGGAGTTCTTCCACGAATTCCTAGAACTTTATGTGGACGGTTATGTCGTTAATCAAGCACTGCTCAACTAAAAGTCGGTCCGTGATACGATGCGCATCTCCAGCCTGCAAATTACCGGCGGGGGTTGACATGAAACAATCAATGGCTTGGCCTGAACTGCCTTTGGCTGCATGGAAGGACACCTACGCAACTCTGCACATGTGGACCCAGATCGTGGGTAAGATCCGTCTGGCACTCAGCCCAAACATCAATCATTGGTGGGGGTGCGCTTTCTATGTGACGGCCCGCGGTTTGACCACTTCTGCGATACCTTACGAGAGAGGACTTTTCGAGATTCACTTCGATTTCGTCGCGCATTCTTTACAAATCGAGACCAGCCGTGGCGAAAGCAGTTCGTTTCGTCTCATGCCGCGCACCGTTGCCGATTTTTACGAAAAACTCCAAGGCGCTCTACATTCTTTGGGCATTGATGTGAAGATCTGGGGGATGCCCGTTGAAGTTCCCAGACCTGTTCGATTCAAACTCGATGATCTTCATGCTTCTTACGATTGCGAATACGCACATCGGTTTTGGCAGATACTTGCAACCGTGAACCCAATCTTCCAGAGGTTTCGAGCGGGGTTTATTGGGAAGGCCAGTCCAGTACATTTCTTCTGGGGGAGCTTTGATCTAGCGGTATCGCGATTTTCTGGCAAACGCGCACCAGAGCGGTCCAATGCCGACTTTATCACCCGCGAAGGCTACTCCCATGAGCTTATCAGTGTGGGATTTTGGCCAGGTGATGGCGAAATAATAAAAGACGCAGCGTTTTATGCCTATGCGGCACCCGAACCGCCAGGTTTCAGGGACAGCGTGGTGCGGCCCGCAAAGACATTCTACAGCCCGGATAAGAATGAATTTTTCTTGATGTATGACGACGTTCGATTGTCGGAATATCCAGAGCAGACCCTTCTGGATTTCTGTCAAAGCACCTACGATGGGGCCGCTAATCTTGCCCATTGGAACCGCGCAGAGTTAGAAAACCTTCCTCCACTTAGTACCGCCGGGTCTTAGCTACATAGCCTCGTACCTACTTGATCTCCGGTTATGTCGTTTCCCAGGACTTGAGTCCACTTGAACGTTCAGAAAAAGACCCACCTGTCACTTTTAACAATAGCAGCCCACATTCCCAAAGCGCAGATTGCAATCTCTTTCACACCTCACCTCTAGATAGGCGAAACAATCTAGCTTCATTTTCTCTTGAGGGTGAAAGCACCGAATAGGAGGAAAGACCATGCATTGGAGTGGAAAAATAAGCCTCGCTTTGGCTGCTGTGGCCACGCTTTTCGGAGTGGCCGGAGTGCCTGCCGCGAAGGCGCAGGAGAAAAAAACAAACATCCTTGTGATCATGGGCGATGACATCGGAATATCGAACATCGGCGCCTATGGCCGCGGCTTAATGGCCGGTAGGACTCCGAACCTCGACAAGCTAGCCAAGGAGGGAATGCTCTTCACCGACTATTACGCCGAGGCAAGTTGCACGGCGGGTCGCGCGAACTTCATCATGGGTGAACTGCCGATCCGCACGGGAATGACCACCGTCGGCCAGGCAGGCGCGGCGATCGGCATCCCGGCGGAAGCCGTCACGATTGCCACCGCGCTGAAAGCGCAGGGCTATGCGACCGGCCAGTTCGGTAAGAACCATCTTGGTGACAAGAATGAGTTCCTGCCCACCGTCCACGGCTTCGATGATTTCTTCGGCTATCTGTATCACCTGGACGCCATGGAAGACCCGTACCACCCCAATTATCCGCAGAAGTTGTTAAATACGGTGGGCCCGCGCAACCTGGTTCATTCCTGGGCCACTGACGTGGATGACCCCACCGAGATGCCGCGCTGGGGCAAGATCGGCAAGCAGAAGATTGTTGATGAAGGGCCGTTGCCGCCGCACCCCATTGCCGGCGTCAAATACAACATGGAGACGGTGGACGACACGATCCGCGACCTCTCCATCCAGTTTATGGACAAGGCCAAGGCCGATGGCAAGCCATTCTTTGTCTGGATGAACACGACGCGCATGCACGTGGTCACCCACCTCTCGCCCAAATACGCGGCAATGATGACCTCGGAGAACGGTTGGACCATCGAAGAAGCCGGCATGGCGCAGCTGGACGACGACATCGGCCTCGTGATGCAACACCTCAAGGACGCGGGGTTGGACGACAACACGATTGTCGTTTTCACCAGCGATAACGGCCCCGAAGGGTTCACCTGGCCCGATGGCGGCACCACGCCGTTCGCACAGGGGAAAGGGACGGTCATGGAAGGCGGCTTCCGCGTGCCGTGCATCGTCCGCTGGCCCGGCCATGTCCCGGCGGATTCCGTGCAGAACGGCATCATGTCCGGCATGGACTGGTTACCCACGTTCCTTGCTATCGCCGGAAACCCGAACATCACCCAGCAATTGCTCAAAGGGGTGAAACTCGGCGACCGGACCTACAAGAACCATCTTGATGGCTACGACCAGACCGCCATGCTCACCGGCAAAGGCCCGTCCACGCGTCATGAAATCTTCTACCTTGGCGAAAGCACGATTGGCGCGGTGCGCATTGACGACTATAAGTATCGTTTCATCGACCAACCCCAAGGCTGGCTGGGGGTCAAGACCCATCCTGACGTGCCTACGATTGTCAATCTACGCCTTGATCCGTACGAGAAAATGGCCTTTCCAGAAGACTTGACGAAGGGTGGGTCGCTGTTATTTTTCAGCGATTGGTATATGTATCAATTCTGGCGTTTTGTCTTCGTCCAGCAAATGATGGCCAAGGAAATCCAGACCTTCTTGGAATACCCGCCGATGCAACGTGGCGCAAGTTTCAACCTCGATGCCCTGAAAGCCGAAATGGCCGCCAAGATGGCCCAGGCTGAGGCGGCGAGCAAAGGTAACGCCCAGTAAACCGAAGTGACCTTCACGAGGGGGCGGCTCGCAAGGGCCGTCGCGCAAACTGATATTCACCGTCGACTTCTACGTCGCACACAACTACGGCCAGTATCTTTTTATGAACGTCAATTCCCGCTATTCTGTAGGACATAGTTCCTCCTGGCCGGGAGCGGAGAGCGTGCTGCGCTTACCTTAAGCAGGGTCGCGGGCTATCGCCGCTCCCCAGGGGAGAACAACGACGCCCAATTATTCGCTCAAACACGCACGCTCCGGGTCAGACTGAAACACGGCCTCGACTTCTCCAATGTAGGTTCGATCTCGCCTCTCCGGGCCATCGCAATCTTACCTCAGAGTGATTTTCATAACGTTTCGCGGGCCGCAGGCCCTAAAGGACTGAAACGAGAACACCCACCTTGCACCGAGCGAATATCGCTCACCAAAGAGTGCGGATGGAAGGATGGCGACAGGGGCGGGCTTAGCGAACGGGGAACAACCGCGGGAAAGATGGAAGAACCGGCCTAACCCTTACCGACCGTTTGAGGAAAGGGTCAAAACAGGGGGTGCTGTGGGTCGACGGCGCTGGCGATCGTCGATGCTAGGCGATCCTGGTGTGAGATTTCTCTACGGAAAACTCGAGGAATGAGAAAAGAGGAGAAAAGAGAATAATGGCTTGACACTAACCGGCCTTCTCATTAAGGGGCTTACCTGATTACCACCCCGCTCCGTGCGTCCTTTTCGTCAATTGACGCTCAACCAAGCCTGATTTCTTATTGTCAATGCAGGTCAAGCCAATCAAGGAACAGGCTCTGTGGTTGTGGAGTCTGAATAGATATGCTCGTATCCGTGACTGGGCGAATTGCCATTACTCTCATTCTTGTGGGCGCTGCATTGATGGGCTCCGCAATTCACTGGTTGGCCCCTCATCCGCATGTGGCATTGGAGATGCCCGTTTCACTTTCGCCGGGGCACTTAATCACGGGCAATTTCAGCGTGAATCCTGGCACCTTGTACTATCTCGACGTCGAACTTGGGAAACGGTCACCAATTCGTTCACACTGTGAACCGCGCTCTGTGGTGAGCACGCGATGGGTCCTATCCAGCGATGCGATAGCGCAGCAGGGCTCAAGCCCGTGGGAGGATACGGGTCTTACGATTGCTGTCCTATATAGCGAAAAAACGCGGTATTCTTTCGATGTCGAAATCTTGCCGGGGGCAAGTTGTCTCAATGCCCTCAATCCGAGATTGAAAGTACAGACCCACCCTTCTTCCAGCGACTTGTATGTGGCTTTAACTTGGCTCTCGATTGTGCCTATTGGTATCGGACTGGTCCTGCTTATGCGTCCGCACATCAGCAGGCGGTTCAGCAAAATCGAAGGAACGCGCATTTTTCCGGACGATTCCGCGAGTGACCGGTAGAAGGCGACCACCGAAAGCCCGGGTACTGATACCCATGTTTCCGATTTCCGCTGCTAGCTCAGACGGTCGATGCACCATTTACTGCGTTGATTCGACAATGCTCCCCAGGGAGAAGCGACTTGTTTGGCTGCACTTGGTCAAAGCCTAGCCAGGGTAGTGTTCCGGCTGATCTAACCCTGGCGAGCGATTTAGCCTTTGTTTTCAATGCAAGTCGGGTTCCACCTGAGTGTTGCGTCGACCCATTGAGACCACCGCGTTTACCAGGACAACCAAGCACATGGTGCCGGAGATCGAAACAGATCTCGCTTGATCAGTTGGGCTGCGAAGCAAGAAAAATTCCAGCCGCAGGGGACGTGTTTTCTCTTGACTTCTACCTTTATAGAACATAGGTACTGGACCCGCTAAAATCGACCCGACGCTAAAATCGACTTAGGCGATTATGCCGTAAATCGGGACCTCTAAGGAGTTCATTGCGGGATGCACGGCCACAACTAAAATTAGGCTACTGCCGATAGCGATCTGCCACCTAACCATCCTGAGTTCAAAGGCTTGCATGATCAGAGGGAAAACAGACACAAATCACGCCCGGGGCATTGCGCCGCGACCCGTTTCTCTCCGAATCTAGTGCACCTAGCGCCTTCACGCCAACGCCGATGGCCTTGGCGACGAGCCGAAGAGAAACAAAGGAGGACAACCTCATGCGACAACTTAGGCTAAACGCGAACGTTTCGGTTGCTATGTTGACGGCTCTTGCGGCCACCTTGTTCGCAGGCTGCGGCGGTGCGAGTTCTACGTCCCAGATGAGGCCATCCACCCAGAGTGCCAGTGTTGTTGGGCAATACAATCTGGTCCTGACGTCTGCTGGCGGACACGACACGACGAGCATCTACGTGAACTTTACGCAAACCGGAACGACATTTG
The DNA here is from genome assembly GCA_963709675.1 of Candidatus Acidiferrales bacterium. Classification (GTDB taxonomy): domain Bacteria; phylum Acidobacteriota; class Terriglobia; order Acidiferrales; family UBA7541; genus Acidiferrum. The sequence continues at coordinate 2,510,488 of CAVPWW010000002.1, read as the reverse complement.
CAGGTGACGCAAATACACTCGTCTGCCCCTCAAATGATCCCTCGCAGTGCATATACGGCTCCATCACTTTAAGCGGAACAGTCAACGGCACCGACGTGACAATGGCAGTTTCCTTTCCGGGTCAAACTGGTACTACAACTTTGAATATGGTCGGGTCCGCTACGGGAACTGGTGCTCTCAACGGGAACTACACCGACAGTGTAGGAGACGCCGGAACTTGGACTGCCACCGCCGCGACCCCAATATTCGCTAACTCCGAAACCGTCAATGATTACACTGGGACGTTTAATTCGACTTTGAGTCCCCTGTCGATACCTCCGAGCATTTCTGTGGAACTCGGACTGGGCGCCACCTCGCACACATTGATAGGGAATGCGAGCGTTATGAATTCGCCCTGTATTACTTCACTTACTCTCTCGGGGCAAGCGATTGGGAGCGCATTCAGCGTCACGGACTCGGTGAACAAAGTGGACATCATCGCCCTGCCGAATCTGAGCATTGACAGTTTCAATTTCAGCTACAAATTTGAAGCGACTGCGGCTAGCTGCCCTGGGGACTACGGGCGTGGGGTGCTGACAATAAACTCCTCGTCTCCCTGGGGTTACTAACGCCCCTGCGATAGCTGAGATCAGGCTTAGAGAACCTAACGAGGTTTTGGTGGAACCGGTGATCGGTGATGTTGTCAAAGCCAGCTTTTCCCGCAATTCCACTAATGTCTTTCGGGCGTCTATCACCAACTGCTTATCACCTAAGGAATATGTGCGGGAGTGCCTGCAAGCCACCTGGATTCAGAGAGCTGCTCGATCAGACAAGAAACAGGTACAGACCATATCCTCACCATTGCGCCGCAAGCGCTCTCGCGCCAATGTCGCGGTACGAAGTCCCGGGCATCCTCCATGGAGAGACCACGCTTGACGGGAGGGACCATGACACGCTTTCTATCGGCGGCGGTCTCAATATTTGCTCTGTGCGTCCTAAGTGGATGCAATGGTGGCAGCAGTAATTCAGGCGGCGGTGGGGGCGGCGGCACGCAGAAAACGCTCTCTATTTCGGGGACACTGCCAAGTACCGGCACTGTTGGCGCGGTCTACACTGGAACGCTAAGCGCGGTAGGCGGAGTGGCCCCATACACGTGGGTCGTCACCGGGTTGCCGGCCGGGGTGGTGACCCCCGCGGCAAGTACCACCGCAACTGAAACGGTAATGGGCACGCCAACCACCGCGGCCACCTCCACTGTGTCGGTGAGTCTGAGCGATTCAAGCGGACTTAGCGCGTCACAAACTTTTATGGTCGTCATTTCCGCCACCACGGCCGTCGTCCGATGCACCGCCCGTGGCAACGAATCCGTCTTAACTGCTTCCGTTCCTTTTGCTTTTTTGGTGAAAGGGTACGATGCTAATGGCAAGCCCATTGCGATCGCGGGCAGCTTTACGCCGAACGGCGATGGGACAATCAAGGCGAGTTCTGCCGATTACACCGGCTTTAGCACCGGGCACGTACAGCTATCCGTCAATCTTGCGATGAGTTCTTATTCCTTCGGCAGCGATAACCGCGGATGCTTGACTCTCGCGGTTTCGCCTGTCCAAGCCGCGGCAATGAGCGCTCGCAAGGCTGGTCTGGCCCCGCAGTTCAAGAAAATATCCGCTCGAAAAGAGCGCACGGAGACTGCCCTCGCGACACCTCCCCCTTCCATTACCTTCAGCTTTGTTCTGGGAGAGAAAACCGGTAGTGGTTTCCAGAGCGGCCGCATTATTGAGTTCGATCGTACGGCGACGGGCGGCTCCATTACTGCAGGAAAGATGCATGTGCAAACGCCTGCCGCCTTTACACTAGCGTCTTTTCAATCCAACTACGCCTTCGCTGTCGACGGATGGGATCCGGAAGTCAACCGACTTGCTCTCGCCGGTACGTTCATTAACACTTCCGGTGCTCTCTCCGGCGGCGTGGCCGATTACAATGACCTGGGTCTTGAACCGTCTGTTTCCGGAGAGCTCGACGGCGGCAACGGTACGATCAACGCTACCATTGACGGTTCTACCGGCCGCGGAACAGGGTCAATCTCCGTGCCACTGGGGGAAAATACTTTTCTCGCATTTGATTTCTCCTTTTACATTGTCAACGGCTCGGATTTTTACATAGTCTCCACCGATCCGCTCACCGCTGTCACCGATTCATCGGGGCTCCTCAGCGGTCAAGCCCTTGCCACGAAGGCTTCTTTCACTCCCGGCTCACTCAACGGCTTCTATTTGCTCGCTGGTTTAGGTTTTGACACAAACGCATTCCTATACGGCTATGGGGGGGGCAACGTAGCTGAGATTGGCAACTTCCAAGCAAGCAGCGCGGGAGCCATTATTGGCGGTAACATCTATCTCAACGACGCTGACGATTTCGGGATCCAAGCCATCTCAGGCGGCACGTACGTCACGCAGACAAGCGGACGAACAACAATCACTGCGACAGGCTCCGGAGCACCCGTCTGTTATCTCACAGGCCCCTCAAGCGATGAAAATATCATCAGCTTCTTCGTCGGCACGGATATATTCGCCACTTCTGGCGCCGGTTACCTGCAAACGACCGCGGCCCCGAATTTTTCAGCGACGAATCTCAATTCCTCGTTCGCGATGAGTAGCGACGAGAATGTGGATGGCCTCAACGAAGCGATCGACGGCGTTTTCACGTTCGACGGCGTCAGCAAATATTCCGCCGTCATTGATGACAATGCCTTTTTCGGAGCCGGGCAGCAGACACCGGGAGAAACAACGACCGGAACGTTCACGGTGAACACGGACGGCTCCGGGATTTTGTCGTTCTCCGAAGGATTAACCCACCAGGGAATATCAGCCTCGTGGGCAATCCTCACCAATGGAACGCAGATCTTTGCCATCGATAATGCTACAGGTACTGATCCGCTGCTCTACATATTTACGATCGAGGAGCAACCTCATTAGCTTCTGCGGTCTCGAAGGTGCTCTGAGGGAAGCCTGCAGGATCCATTGTTCATGCCTGGTGCAATTCTTTGAAGTGCGGTGACGCGCAACTCAATCAAGAGATCATCATGCATTGTCACGCAACGCGCTTATTTGCTTTCGAGTGCTTACCACCGACGGCGGCGTCGGAGGAGAATTTGAATAGGGTCGAATCCTGGGTGGCCCAAGTAGGGAATTACTCCCACTAATGTCCACATCTCTGGTAACTGGCTGATCGTGACATGGCACGTCACAGATTGCGGTCGGCAAAAAGCCAATTACCCCTGACCGGATGATTCTGCGTGCTACTCCAAAGATGCTACCCGCTAGGTCCCGGTAAGTTACCCGGGACTTGGCGCGACTTTTGCCATAACCTCCGGGTTGCCGACAGTTCGCAAGGAGCAAGTTCGTGCCTCGAATTCAAACTTCTGGAACAATCTACTGCCCTGGGAAGCCTGACTGGCCAGCCACCCACGGGTGGGCACTTCATTTCGATATGAGTGTCGGGACCGCTGGGTTTCAATCCCTCACCGCGCGGCGCTAAAGAACAAGGCATCGCAAGTTCCGTTTATCAAAACGCCGACGGCCGCAACGATCAGAAATCCTTTGCTTGTTTCCGTCTGGCCCTTGCGATAGGCCAGCCAAGCTGCTGGCCCCAGATACAGAAACTGGGTAACACTCCATGCGTAAATGCAGAATAGAAGTCCTGCTGCGCCTGGTTCTTTGTGAGCGGGGTAAAACACGTCAAATAAAATCAATATTACCGGTACAACGAGGATCTGAAATAGGTGTAATACCAAACCGAGGAAAACACCGCGACCCACAGACCCATGAAACTTTGGGGGAATGCACTCTAACTCAAACATAGCCGGCAGTTTCCCTCTCGCGCCGCAGCGGGTTCAACCGAGTGCGCTCCAGGTCGTCGCGGTAGAACAAATTGTAAGTATCGAACGGAATGATCCGGCCGTCCGGATGCGCAATGTGGACACAGGTCTTTTTAACCGAACGCACATCAAAAGAATGCGCATCGATAAACTGCATAATCAGAACCCGAAACACATTGTCATAAGCCAGCTCGGGAGCGTCGACGTGCGGAAGGCAGCATAGCAGATCGCGCAGGCTGGCCGCGCCGGATTGCGGCGAATGGTTCGTGGCGAAAACTTTGAACAAGCTATCGCGGACCGCATCGTCAGTCTCAAAAACTATCGTATTGCGGCCGCCGTTGATGAGAACCTGGGGATCAACCATGCCCGTCAACGGGATCACTTTACCGTCGATCTTAAGAGCATATGCCATGGCCAGGCTATCCGGGTGGCATGGAACCGGAATCACGTCTTCGGGTCGAAAGACTCGAGTTTGTTCGAGAATACGGCGACGAATCCCGGTCAGGGTCAGTCGGTCGGTCGCGGGGTCGAAGCGCCCCAGTCTGCCCGCGGCCTGAATCGGTTGAAAGGTTACGCCGCGAACGCATGGCTGTTGCAGGGCGTAGTCGATGATAGCCCCAAGTTCGCTGTCGTTCACACCCTTCTTCACGGTGACCACAAGGGTTGTCGACACCTCGGCTTGATTTAGGTTGTCAATGGCAAGCCTGCGTATGTTCCGCAGGTCCGAACCGCGGAGATCGATCAGCGGGCCGGCCTCGAGAGAATCGAATTGGAGATAGATCTCAAACCCGGGCCGATATTCCGCTAGGCGATTGACAAACTCGGTGTCTTTCGCGATGCGAATGCCATTGGTATTCACCATCAGGTGCTGGATGGGACGCGCCTTGGCCAGATCCAGCACGGAAAAAAAATCGGGATGAAGTGTAGGTTCACCGCCGGAGATCTGCACCACGTCCGGCTTGCCTTCATTGCGCACGATGGCATCCAGCATTGCCTCCAAAAGGGAGAGATCGCGAAACTCGGGCCGCCCCGGACCGCTCGATGCATAACAGATAGGGCACTCCAAATTGCAGTGGTCGTTAATTTCGAGCAGTGTCAGGCAAGAGTGCTGTTCATGATCCGAGCACAATCCACAATCGTAGGGACAGCCCCATTTCACGGGCGTGTTGTAAACAATAGGCATTTCCGGGGGCTTAAGGAATACCTCACGGCAACGGCGATAATAGTCCACGTCTTCCGCTATCAGCACGCGCTCGAAGCCATGATGAGGGCAACGTTTCAGGAGATAGACGTTTTCGTCGGCGAAGACGATTTTGGCGTCACTGCGGCGGTAGCACTGCGAGCAGATGGAAGTGGCTGTGTCGTAGAAGAGATAGGGACGGACTCGGTCACCCATGAGAACCAGCCCCTTACCGGCGCTAGGAGGAACGGGACATCGCGCCAGTACGTAAGTATACCGATCGCACATGCCCATTGAATACAGGTAAGACCGGCGAACGCCTCACCGGGCTTCAAGAAGTCAATGGCAAGCCGGAACGTGAGGTAGGCGAGAAGAAAGATGCGGTATCGATCACCCTCGCGATCGCGCGGTCTGCGCAGCCAAAAGGCAAGGGCAAGCAGGAATAGCACTTCATATAGCTGCGTCGGATGACGGTGAATACCGTCTCCGAAATCGATGCCCCAGGGCAGCGCGGTTGCGATTCCATAGGTATTGTCTGGGAGGCCCTCTAAAAAGCATCCCACACGTCCGATGGCTATCGCCACCACAATCGGAATCGCGAAGAGATCTCCGGTTCTGCGAGTGATCCCGGCTCTCCGTTTCACCCATTCCACTGCGAAGGTACCGCCCAGCAGTCCACCAACCACGGTTTTACCGGCAAGCAAGTAGAACGGCTCGAAGATGTACCGCAGGGTCAATACAGGGTCTTCAAACCAGTAAAGAATTCTGCTGCCTAGTGCCGCCCCTATTACGGCGGCAGTGATCACGCTGAAGCGATCCGGGGTAGAAAGGAAATCCCCGTCCAGCCGGCGACTTCGACTGTACATATAGAACCCGACGGCGTAGGCCAGGGACTCGAAGATTAGGTGGGCGCTAATAGCTAGCGGGCCAACCGTCAGAACAACCGGGAAGGTAATCCGCATTTCGTGATTTTAGTGCATTCTTTCTGAGATCCAAATGTGAATTACAGCCCCGTTCGAAGAGATGTGATGCCTGTGACCGTCCAGTGGAACGAACTCCCCGAAGGCCGTTTGTGGAAGCCGAGATTTGCCGACTAGGTAGCGCGCGCTAAGGGAAAGTGGTCTAATCCCGACTGATCGATGGCCGGAGAGTGAGAAAGCTGGGAAAGCAATGAAGAAATACAAATTCAAGGCGAAAATTGAAGTCGGCGATGGCGGAGGGGCTTATCTGCTTTTTCCTTACGATACCGTTAAGGAATTCGCCACCAAAGGGAGGGTGCCCGTAAAGGCGACTTTCAATGGTGTGCCCTATACGGGTTCCCTTATCAAATACAGTAATCCGCTTCATATGCTGGGCATGCTTAAAACCATACGCGAGAAAACTGGGAAAGGACCGGGCGAGACTATTGAAGTCGTCGTCTGGAGAGACGAAGTGGTAAGACCCATCGAAGTTCCTGCTCAATTTGAAAACTTGATGAAGAAAGAAGGCCTGTTTACAGTTTTCAAGAAACTGAGTTACACCCACCGCAAGGAGTACTGCTGCTGGATTAAGGAAGCTAAGAAGGAAGAAACGCGATTGAGGAGACTGGAGAAAGCCATTGAAATGCTCAAGAAGGGAGTAAGCACTCCTGGGCAGAAGAAGGTCATTTGAATTGGACTGTACATGCTCGCAGTTGGCACTTCTCAGGATTTGGCCGGGATCTGGGCGCTCTCGGAAATCATGTGGGGCACAATTCCGGTTCGAGGGTGTGTGATGTTAGTGGCCTGTACCAACTGATTGTGTACCGAGATGACGTGATGGATCGGCATATTTCCACTTCACGGTACGGGGCGATTTGTTGTAATGCCGGATGTAGCGCAAGAGCTTTCTCTTCAGGTCAGACACGGAAGTGAATACCCCTCGTGCGATGACGTCACGATCGATCTTGCTGAACCACAGCTCGACCTGATTCAGCCAGGAAGAATAGGTCGGAGTGAAGCGCCCCGTCCGTCACTGTCACAACCTTGTAGTCCGACGGCAGGGCTAAGTCATTGGGGCAGTGAGGTTGAAGGTCGTGCCACTACGTTTCAGTGCCATCATGCGAGATGCGAGGTCTATGATGCGATCCGCCGCATCTTCGACGCGAACACCACGAGGGTGAATGTTAGAGATGAGGTTTCTGTCAGCATCCGTGTGTCCAGAGTGAGGGCAGTACGCCATATAGGCGGAAAGACTTACGGCGGTCGCCAAGCCGGGCCTCTCGCCGATCAACAACACCAGCACGCGCGGTGCGAGAAGGTCACCTATGTCATTCATTATGCCTACCCTGCAATAGCCTATGGCGAAAGAGAGGCCCGTCGACCACCCATCGGCCGTAGCTTTCTGCTGCAGAAGTGGAAACAAAGTGGGCACCTGTTCCGACAGCGCAGCTACAGACAGGCCGTCTCCTATCACGATCTGGAAGTCAGGCGCTTTGGGACAACGCTGGGCGATGAGGCTTTTAGCGTCGTCGCTGAGTTTCCGGCCTAAATCAGGACGAAGCAAGTACTGCGATTTCGATTCAGCCTGACTTGAAACCTGAAAAAGGCACGACTGCGTGATGAAATTAGGTGGAAGGTCCTTTTGCAGGTCGAACTCAGTCCAGACTGCATCGACCGCTCTGGCGTGAGCAGCTCGAAGCTCTAGTCCCATTTGTGTGGTGTAGGAGGGTCCTCGAGCCACGAAAATGCGCGCAGGTGTGCTCGACCGGATTTTCTGGACGATTTCAGACCAAGTGGGAGGAGGGGCAAGATTGTGGTCGTCACTCATATTTCAAATTAGCCCACGCAGCAGGTGTTAGTAACACTCCTTCGAGTCCGTGCAACAGCTTTTGCCGAATACCTGCGTCCAGCGCTATGGGCTCTCCGTCACGGTAAATACCGATGCGCTCGAGCCAATCGAGGAATTGCGGGGCAGGACGAAGGTTAAAGATCTTGCGAACTGCAAGTGCGTCATGAAAGCTGGTGGACTGGTAGTTCAGCATGACGTCGTCAGCACCGGGCACGCCCATGAAGTAATTAGAGCCAGCGGCCGCAAGCAAGAGCATAAGATTGTCGGCGGAGTTCTGATCGGCGAGTGCGTGATTGGTATAGCAAACGTCACAACCCATCGGCAGCCCCAGCAACTTGCCCATGAAGTGATCTTCGAGTCCCGCGCGAATGATCTGGCGCTCGTCGTATAGATACTCTGGGCCAATGAAACCCACTACACTATTGACCAAAAATGGCTCTAAGGCCCGAGCGACGCCGTAGGCGCGCGCTTCCAGTGTCAGTTGGTCGACTCCGTGATGGGCTTCGGCCGAGAGAGCGCTGCCCTGGCCGGTCTCGAAGTACATCACGTTGTTGCCTATCCACGGAACACTCCGCGAGCGGTGATGTTCCAGAACACGTTCGCGCCCTTCTCGCAGCATGGCAAGATTGATGCCAAAGCTAGCGTTGGCATCTTGGGTGCCGGCGATAGATTGAAAGAGCAAATCGATGGGAACGCCGAGATCCAAACAAGCCAATTGGGTCGTGATGTGCGCGAGGCAACACGCCTGCGTCGGGATGGCAAACTCGGTAATCAGTCGATCGAGCGCTCTGAGAATAGCCGAAACGCCCGAGACGGAATCCGTGGCTGGATTCACTCCGATGACGGCATCTCCACAGCCGTACATCAGACCGTCAAACGCACTGAGCAAAATGCCGCCGACGTCATCGGATGGATGGTTGGGTTGCAAGCGTATCGCCAATACGCCTCGCTCGCCGATAGTATTTCGACAACGGGTAACGTTGCGAATCTTAGCTGCCGCAAGAACCAGGTCCTTGTTGCCCATCAACTTCGCTACGGCTGCCGCCATCTCGGGTGTGATGCCCCACTTGAGAGCCTTCAAGTCAGTTTCTGTAGTTCGGCTGTCGAGGATGAATTCGCGAAACTCGCCGACGGTCATACTCTGGATTCGCTCGAAGGCAGACGAATCGTGTGATTCGAGAATCAACCGCGTGACCTCGTCCGTTTCCGGGGGAATCACAGGATTGTTCAGCAGATCCTTCAGTGGCAAAACAGCCAGAGCGCTCTTTGCGGCCACCCGCTCACGCTCCGAACCGGCAGCGATCGCGGCGAGTTGATCGCCGGATTTTTCTTCATTCGCCTTTGCAAGCAGCTCACGAAGATCGGAAAAACGAAAGTGTTCGCTCATGGCCAATGCCGGTAGTATGGCTGCCTCCGAGCCTGAAGGAAAGCAGGACTGCTGCCGGCAGCAAGATTCGTGTCACGTACCCTCAAAACCACGAAGGAAAGAATGTGCTCACTACCTTCTGGACGGCTCTGCTGACCCATCATCAGCGTTGTCCTCCCTGCAGCGCCTAACAGCACGACAGGGCTAGTCGCCCCTAATGGAATCTGCTCCGGTCCAGTTTTGAACAGACTCATATGTGTTTTTGGGCAGGCTGCAACAGAAGCATCCTGTGATCCTCTTCGTCGACAATCGTGGAGACTAATTTCTGTCTGTTTCTCCTACAACTATGCAGTCGACGGAGCCAGCAGATCTGCTGAATAACCTGGGCGGTAGCGACCCCCGGCGCCAATGGCGTTGGGCGGCTCAAAGCCGCACAAAGTGGGGTCGCTACCGCCCAAAAGTCTAGTTTTTCCCGTCCCAATCCGACGCTCCGCCGCCACTCAAGGGCTTGTATCTCTGAGCCTTGCACTGACATTGCCGTGAAAATGAAGGTGAAAATCGAGGTGAAAATGGGTTTCTCAATTTTTCCGGTGATCTTTCACCCGATACCTCGCGCGCAGGATAAAAGCCAGACAGTGAATTGCCGTATTTCCGTGCCCTAAATTTCCCCAAGACCTTTGGTGTGGTGGATGGCTCCAGAAAGACACATTTCATCATTTTGCACTGCCCCCCTGCCCATTTTTCGTAGAAAGTCTCTAAAGAAATCGCCATTCTTCATTTGGTTTCCGGGCATATCGCTGAACATAAGCCGGTATACCTGAATAATCATGCCACTCCGGTTTGAGGGCCCTTGGCACGCCTTCCACACATCAACCTATAGAGCCAAGCTATAGGGCTCGTGCAACAAAGTATTGGACCCCTCTCCCATCCACATTCTAGAGTCGGATCGGCTCGAGAGCTCAGTCGTTCAGTCGCGGAATGAAGACAATAAGGAAGACTCGCCGTCACAAGGGCAACGGCTTCGACCGGTGAGGCTCGACCAAAGGCTACTTGCTGATAATTGCCCCCCGACAACAGGGAAGTGACCAATGAAAGTCCGAAATACCCAATCCGACCCGTGTAGGAACCCCGACCCGCCACGGGTGCATGGATTGCGCCTCACTATAAATTCGCATTCGCTCGGAGCATTCAACGAGTTTGAGAGTTCACAGAAGAAGGTGCCATGCGAAATACCAGCATACCAGCCCGCACTCTCCGACATTGAAGCCACCTTGAGCAGCGGAAACGGAACTGGCTACTTACTGACGGTCCAAGAAGTGGCCGCCATACTTCGCGTTCCGGTGTCCTGGGTCTACGGGCGAATGCGCAGTCGATCCCGTGAGCGTCTGCCGGGCTATCGTCTCGGGAAATACTGGCGCTTCCAAAAGGAAGAAGTGCTGACGTGGGTCGCGTCCCACCGAAGGGACTCGCATGCAACTTGACGTCCGCGGTACACTCGGAAGCGACATAGGAAAAGGCAGACGAGCCAACCTCAGAATGGAGAGGATAAAAATGGCTCGTAGCCAATACCAGAATGGTTGTTTGTTTACTCGTGGCAAGCGTCGGAAAGTGTGGGTAGGACGATGGAGGGAAGAAGTGGTTCTCGCTGATGGATCAGCCGGCCGAGTGATGCGCTCGGTTGTGCTCGGCCCTGTGAGCGAAATCGCCGGCCGTCGTGAAGCTCGCAGACTGCTAGACGCTCATCTCAACCCCGTTAACCAAGGGCAGTACCGTCCAGAAAGCACGATGCTGTTTTCGCGATTCATTACGGACTGCTTTGAACCAGGAGTGCTGCCGACACTCAAGTATGCGACGCGGGAGATTTATTCACTCCTTCTGCGCAAACACTTGATTCCACGGTTTGGTGGACATCGCCTATGCGACATCTCCAGAGTCGAAGTTCAGCAGTACCTCTTGGAGAAACTCAAACAAGGATTCGCATGGGAAACCACAAACCATCTGCGACACCTCCTAAGCAAAGTGATGGGAACAGCCGTTAATTGGGACTACGTCCTGAATAACCCTGTGCGCGGCGTAAAGATGCCAGAAAGGACGTTGAAACGTCCGCATAGGTTCCTTTCAGCACAAGAAGTGCGGCAACTCGTAGCCGCAAGCAACGAACCTCTCCGCACGATCATTATTCTCGCGACAATGACCGGACTGCGGATTGGTGAAATTCTTGCGTTACGATGGGGGCGAATTGACCTTCTACTCGGGACATTGCGCGTGGCAGAGACATGTTACAAAGGGCACTTCGGATCGCCGAAAACACGAGCAAGCCGACGTGAAGTTCCATTGGCTCCCGCGGTTGTGCGTGAACTGAAAGACCACTATTCGCGTTCAGCAGAACACTCACCGGACGCATTGGTATTTGCCAGAAGCCAAGGCGTTCCGCTCGCGGCGGATAATCTCAGAAAAAAGGCACTAAGAACCGCGTGCAGGAGAGCTGGTCTGCAGCGAATCGATTGGCACACTCTACGTCACACGCACGGTACGTTGCTGCATTCGCAGGGAACTCCTTTGAAAGTTGCACAGGCTCAGCTTGGCCATTCACATATGGCGACAACTTTGGAGATCTATACACACGCCAGTGGGAGTGCACAAAGAGACGCTGTGAACCTACTCGAAGAGCAATTGTTCCCAAATGTTCCCAAGTTGGAGAGTTGCGGAAAAATCGCGAAAAAAGAAAGTCAGTTAATTCAGTGAGTTAGTGGTCGGGGCGCCGAGATTTGAACTCGGGACCTCCTGCGCCCAAGGCAGGCGCGCTACCAGGCTGCGCTACGCCCCGACATGAAGTGCATACTTCATTCTAAAGCACTTTCCAACTTTACTGCTAATCCCAGTTCTGACCTCACTGTACCGAAAGATTTTACTGATTCGTGGCTGTGCCAGAAGAGACTTTAACTTCTAAGTCGCAGATTATGGGAACTAACGCTTGGGCGCGAGGTGTGGTGGAGTGTCGGAATTCACGATCCCTTGGCCTTCTTTCAATTTGTAAAAATGGTCTGCAGGCAAATTCATGAAGATTTCCACCTTTCCGCTGGGCCATACGATTTCGGCTTTGTCTACGTGATCGTGAGTGCCCAGGCCGAAGTGAATGCGAAGATCATGCTGAGAGAGATAACTGCCGCCGCTGAGGACCTGGTCTGTTTGAACAAGATCGCCGGCTATCGCTTTCACGCGGGCGTTCAACGCCAGGCGGTTGCTTTGAGTTCCTTCCAGTTGAAAGCTGATCCAGTGATTCGGCGGGCCACCTTGCGGCTGAAGAATTAGAGGCTCACCCTTCAGGGTCTCGACGACAATTTCGATGCGACCATCATTGAACAAATCGCCGCAAGCTACTCCTCTGCCGACTCGAGGAATCTGAATCGCAGGACCAACCAACTTGCTGATTTCTTTGAAGGTGCCGTCACGCTGGTTCTCGAACAGCAACATCGGCTCCTGATATTTGGTGCCGATTTCCACGGAGTCGACCTGGGGGTAGACGTGTCCGTTCACCAGGAATACATCCTGCCAGCCATCATTCTGCCAGTCGACGAACGCGTCACCCCAACTGACGTATGGAGTTGTCTTAGCCGCGATGCCGGAAGCGTAAGATTCGTCCGTGAAGTTCATCTCGCCATCGTTGCGGTAGAGGACAGCGTATTCATCACTGAAATGGGTGATGAAAATACTGAAACGGCCGGTGTGGAGATAGTCGCCGAGAGCGACACCCATGTTGGCTTGTTCGACCCCATCCTGGCTAACGGCGACACCGGCGTTGTAGGCAACGTCCTTGAAGTGGCCGGTGCCATCGTTGCGGTAGAGATAGTTGGGCTGACCATCGTTGGTCACGAAGAGGTCGAGGTGGCCATCCTGATCGAAATCCGTCCAGACGGCCGTCAAACCGAAGCGCTTTTGCGGATCGGAAACGCCGGCGTCGTTCGAGACTTCGGTGAAGGTGCCGTCACCATTGTTGTGATAGAGAGAATCGGGGAGGCCTTTGAGGCCGCGTGGGCCGCACTGGACGTCAATGCCGTGGTACTGGCAGGTTTTGCTGGAACCAAAGACGGGGAGATTGTCGAGGCTGATGTCAACATAGCGGGAAACAAACAGGTCAACCCAACCATCGCCGTCATAGTCACCGAATGTGGAACCCATGGCCCAGCCCTTTTCGAACGCCAAACCGGCTTGTTTGGTGACGTCAGTGAAGGTGCCGTCTCCGTTGTTGCGGTAGAGTACAACGCCGTCGAAGCAAGTGACCAGCAGATCGGGCCAGCCATCATTGTTGTAGTCGCCGACGGAGACACCATTGGCCCAGCAGGGGAAACCCACTCCGGCCTTATCCGTGACATCGGTGAAGGTGCCGTCGTGATTGTTGTGGAAGAGAGCACTGCGGGCTTTCTTGCCACTTTGGGCCATCTCCACACTTTGGGCGTTCGTGAAATAGATGTCAGGCCAGCCGTCTCGATCATAGTCAATGAGGGCAACTCCACCGCTCATGGATTCCATGATGAATTTTTGCTCCGGGCTGGAAAGATGCTGAAAATGGATACCGGTTGAACCGGTGATGTCTACAAGTTGGGGTAAAGGAGAAGTCGTGGGGTCAGCCTTTGACCCGCTGACAGTGTTAGGGGCCGTTGTAGAGCGCGCCTGTGGCAGTGGAAGAGGTTTTACGGGAGATTGAGGAAAGAGCGCACTCGCGGCCATCAGACCCAGCACGGCGGCGATGGAGGACGATCTACGGACGCTTATTAAGCTGCCCGAGATCTGATACTGGTGAGGAAGGTGTGGAATGGGGAATGTGCCTCTGGAATCCGCGCAAGAAGCTAGTTCCGAGCGTCGTCTTCCTGTTCCTTCTTGTCCGGCTGCAAACGCATCTGCCGGTAAGTGTCTCGAAGTTTTTCCTTCATGGCCTTAAATTTCTGGTATTCAGCAAGTTCACGATTAGCGTCGTCGGTGCGTCCCATTTTCCGATAAAGGGTACTGAGGCGAAAATGCGCAACGGCGTTGGTGGGGTCGATTTTGACGGCCTGCTCGAGAAGGGGCAGGGCCTTGTCCGGCTGATTCAGGTTCATGAGGGTCTTGGCGAGTCCAATGATCGCATCGGAGTCGTTCGGTTGAAGTTTCAAGGCGCGTTCGTAGTGCTCGGCAGCGGCGTTTTGGTCCCCCCGAAGGGCGGCAAGATCACCGAGCTTGCATTCCGCTTTTTCGTCGTTGGGGTTAACAGCGAGAGCGGCGTGGTATTCCTTCTCCGCTTCCTCGTGCCCGCCGGGGACTGAGGAGCTATTGAGCATTTCTGCGAGTTCAAAGTGAAGGCCGGAGGCGTTCGGATCGATTTTAAGCGCTTCGCGGTAATTTGCGATCGCTTCATCGGTATTACCTTGCCTGGCGAGTTCGTGGGCCATCATCTGGTGCACGCGCGCGGAATTCGGTGCGACGACAATTAAGCTGAGTCTGGCCTCGTCGCTGAGATCCGAATCGATGCGGTATGCCGTATAGATCAGTTCAACGTTGGTGGGGTCCAGGTCTCGAAGGGTGGAGATGATGGGAACGGCTTTGGGAAGATCGCCCGTGTTGGAATAGGTATCGATCAATTCCATGCCGGTTTCGGTGCGAATCTTCTGTTCCTTCAGATTGGCAAAGGATTTTTCCAAATCTGGGAGAGCGCTTGTGACGTCACCCGTGCGTTTTTCAGCGATGCCAAGTAGCGCCTGAATTTTCCAAAGAGTCGATTGGAGCTTGAGGGCGGCGCGCAGGTGGGGAATCGACTCGGAATATTTTCCCTGGAAAAAGAGCAGGACGCCAAGGTTGCCGCGAGCGTCGACGTTCTTGGGGTCAAGCGCAACAATGGCTTGAAATTCGGCGGCCGCGAGATCCGGCTTGTTCTGATTTAAATAAGCCTGGGCCTGCTTCAGGTGCGAATCGATTTGCTGCTGGCGCGTGGGGGAGGACTGGGAAAAGCAGGGAGCGGCAAAGAAGAGTGTAGCCCACAGCAAAACGATGACTTCTGATTTCTTCATATCGCTAGTATACGGCGAACGAAAGGGATAGCCATGCGTGGTTCTGGGCAAAAAAAGAGAGGACGGCGGGGTGGGCCGTCCTCTCCCTCGACATGTTGACTAGGTTAGAAGGAAAATACTGCACTCAATTGACCGCTCCGGGGAGCGACCGAGACGCCACCATTTTGCGTTTGGGCATTGATCTCTCCGAAGTTAGCCGCTCCCAACACCTGGCCCGGAAGGCCGAGGCTCGGATGATTCAGAGCGTTGACAAAGTCCGCGCGCAACTCGAGGTGGAATCGTTCCTTAAAGCTCACGGCTTTCGCCAGAGAAAGGTTAAAAACTGAGAGTCTTGGTCCCCTGAGGTCGTTCCTGCCCTCGTTGCCGAATTCAAACGGTTTCGAAGAAGGAGTGGTAAACGCTGACGTGTTAAACCACTCAGCGGAGGTTTTGGGACCATTGGTGTTGCCGACGACATTGGCGAACCAATTGCAGCCGTTGTTAACGTCGCCGCCGGAGGCGGTGCCGCCGACGCTGCAGCCTGTAATTGTCTGGTTCGCATTGGTGTTCATGACCACGGTGAAGGGATTTCCGCTCTGGGCGATGAATGTTCCAGCAAGACGCCATCCACCGACGAGCATGTCCACCACTCGGCCATCATCGCTGAGAAATCGCTTGCCTTGGCCAAAGGGCAGATCGTAAGAGGCATACGCCTTGAACGCGATGGGGATGTCGAAATTCGAATTGCCGTAATTGGCTGCGGGGTTGTTCCCGATCTGCCAATACTGCGTCCCTCCGCGGCTGCCCCAACCACCCGAATCCTGGTCATCCAGCATGTGCGACCAGACGAAGTTGGCGCTAAAGAGAAGACCGTTGGTGTAACGCTTTGTGATTTGTGCCTGCAGGGCGTTGTAGTTTGAGATCGCATTAAAGTAATTACCGGAGATGGTTCCCCAGGCGGGGAAGGGTCGATCTGCCTGGACGGCGCTTCCAGCTGCCGAGCTTGCAGCGAGACCTGTCGCGCTCGTTATTTGGTTGATGTCTGTCGGGAATTGCAAATTCATGCCGTGGCTCCCCACATACGCAATGGAAGCCAAGAAATTGCCGGCGAATTGACGCTCGAGGCTTAACTGCCATTGGTTGATGCGACCCACTGGAACGTTATAAGGAACATAGGTCTGATTTGAAGGAGAGGCAAGGTTGAGATACGTGTAAGGAGTCCTCGAGTTCGGCGAGCCGACAACGTAATTGAGGACGGAGTTGGCTACGGCCGCCGACGAGTTCAAATAGATCAGGGGGTTCGGTCCAGTACCCTGGTTCGGGTCCGAAGCGCTACCCGTACTTGTATACAAGGAGCCAGCGCCTATACCGGCGCCGTAAACATCCTGGCTGAAGTTATACGAATACATCCCGAAGCCACCGCGGAGAACGGTGTTGGGCATAAAGGACCAAGCAAAACCAACGCGAGGCAGGAATATATCGTAAATAGGTTTTTGCGATGAGTTTCGATCGTTCTGGCCAGCGAACCACATTGAACCCAGACTGCCTTCGTACGAGCAGTTGGTGACTGTCGCCGTGGGGCAGGGATAGGTGAGCGGGATGTTCGGATCGAAGCCGCCGATGGAGTTATGGATCTCTGTAAAACCTGTGGTGGCGGTATAGCGAAGACCCAGGTTGATCGTGAGATTGGATTTGACCTTATAGTCATCCTGAACAAAAAGCTGAGGGCTCTTAAGCCGGGCGTATGACACCGCCTGATTGGTGGCACTCCACTGTTGGACGTCGCCAAGCAGGAAATCGGCCAAGCCCACACCAGTGGTCCCCGGCATGGCGCCATTTTGCGCCGTGTAGAGACCGTTGAAGGTGAAATTACCGGACTGCAGGTTGCCCCACGGTGTGGTATTGCCCTGGCCCATGAGCACCTCAACCCCAAAGCGCAGAATGTGCTTGCCCTTGATCATGGTGACGACATCCGATGGGTCATACAGATTCTCGATATAGATTGCGTTTGTGCCTGGAGCAATCTGGGAACAACACAATCCAGGGCCGCCGATATTTATGGTAGGAAGGATATCCGCCTTGGCGTATTGCAAGCCCAGGTTGGTTGAGGCATTGTACCCAACCGAGTCCGGAATAAACCAGTTGCCTTGCTTGGTGTAAGCCATGCGGAATTCGTTCACCAACGTCGGGCTGATCGTCCAGGTGTCGGTATACTGCACGTTGTAACCGTCAATGTCCCCAGAAAAACAGTTGATCGGACATGAGAGAGGCCCATACTTATTGACGCCAGGATTGTTCTTGGCGCTGATGGAGAAATTCATCGTGTTCGTCTGCGAGAAAGTGTAATCGATGCGTCCAAAATAGCGCAGATTCGGGTTCGGGGTAGGCAGAATTGTGCTGAAATTCTTTGTTAGCGCTCCAGGGCCTCCCGCATTTGGGGCAGGATAGAGACCGAGAATCTTCAGCGCCACCGGATCTATGCGACTGGCCGGAATGGCATTCACACCAGCCAACGTTCCAGTGTTTTCTGACGCGAATGATTTTCGTATACAACCCGGCGTGCCGCAGCTCAGGGGATCGTAGATGGTCGGGAGTCCGGTGAAATCGTAAGCGCCTGGATAAGCGGTACCTTTTCCTATTTCCGCCAGTGTGGGAACGTTGCCTTGGGTCACGCCCGAAGCTCCGTTGTTGTAGATCTTGTCGACCGCGAAAAAGAAAAACAGCTTTTTCTTAATGATCGGCCCTCCGACCGTGCCACCGTATTCGTCGTAGCGAAGATAAGGGACCGGTTGGGGACCAAACCCGGTGCTGGTTTGAGCCCAGAAAAAGGGTCGGGCCTCGAGAACGGAGTTTTGCCAGTACTCGTAAGCTGATCCATGGAAATCGCTCGTACCGCTCTTGGTAATCTGGTTAAAGACAGCGCCACCGATACCGTACTGAGCGGAGAAAGACGACGTTGTAATCTGGACCTCTTGCAAGGCGGAGAACAAAGTGTTGTCCACGTTATTGCTAACTGGCAACTGGACCACCCCGCCATCCTGGAGGTAGTTCGCATAGTTGGGGAGGTTGCCGTTAATGGAAATCGCGTCGCCGGCATTGTAGGCGCCGCTACCTTCCGAACCAGGGGCGGTTGGCGAGCCGGCAGCTCCCGGGAGGAGGATATTAAAGTTGGCCCAGTCATTGCCGGTGATGCCAGCGCCGATCTGAGGCAACTTAGCCATGGTCTCTGCTTCCTGAATGGTGCCGAGGTGGCCGGATTCGGTCTGCAGCAGAATGGCCCCGGCTTCAACCACGGTTACCTCTTCCTGAATCTGCCCGACTTCAAGTGTGGCGTCGACCGCGATCGTGGAAACCTGCACAACGATGGGTCCATAAGTGGACTTCTTGAAACCGGCCTTGGTGAAAACAAGTTTATAGTTCCCGGGCCGCGTCGAAACCGTGTCATAGATGCCGCTATCGTTGGTAACGAAGTCTTTGGTTTCGCCGGTATCCGTATTAATCAAGGTTACGGTAGCTCCGGCAACGACGGCACCGCTGGGATCGGTAACCGTTCCGCGAACGTCGCCTGAGTTTGTGCTTTGAGCGAAGGTTAGGTTAGCAGCGAATGCCAGAAAACAGATGGCAATCGCGAGCCGCAGTGCTGTCCTCATTCATTTCCTCCAAGTAACAATTGAAAACGTCCTCGACCAGGAACCTATTTACAAACGTGAACTGGGGAAATCCGCCGAGCACCGGCAAAAGGACGCACCTCAACAACCAACCACCTGCCCGCATTTTTCTAGTGCAGGCGGCTCGTTTACTTTCATTTATTGTTATGGCACGTTCCTAATGTTTATGTACTACTCTGCCCGCATTACAAACCCACTCGGGGAAGTTGTCAAGCAAAAAATGCGATAGATTTCATTTAGTCAATCGATTGTCTAAAAACGGGAACGTTTCAAGACATTTCCCGGCCGCAACCCTTTTTTCCACTGACTTTGGCGGGGAAAAGGATTTGGCCTGAGGACAAACGATTGTCTTTCGCAGCAGGTCCTTTCGCAGCGAACTTACTTAAGATTCGCATTACGCCCGGAGCCAGGCTGCGCTCGTCAATTACTGCCCTCGGCGAGAATTGTTACGATTGAGCCTATTCGTATTTTTCCACCACCCCGGCCCATTTAACAGCTGGCTGTTCGTGTTGTCAAGCGAAAAATACCGGTATTCTAACTCGTGTCATTCTAGAATACTGGTATTCTAGGGCATTTGTGAGGGAGGGCTAAGCGAATGTATTCACCCTACGGTTCAAAAGAGGAGTAGAATCTTGGCAACGAAGTACCGCGCCCCGGTGCCGTTTCGAAGCGCCAGTTTTCCAGACGCGTCAGGAGCGATTGCCGAATGAAAATTAAAAAGGGGAAGAGGAGAAACCGCAAGGCACTCCGACATGTGACCCTGCAAACGGTAGCGGACCGCGTGGGGCTCACGAAAGGGACTTGTTCCGCAGTATTAAACAATTCCCATGCATCTCGGTCTATCCCGCAACACACAAAAGAGCGCGTTCTGCAGGCGGCACGCGAGCTGAAGTACCGGCCCAGCTTTTACGCGCGTAACCTCAGTATCAAGCGAACCTACATGATCGGCGTGGTCACGCAGGAAATCGGCGATTTTTACAGTTCACCGATCATCAGCGGAATTGAACGATATCTGCGCGAGCGGAATTTCTTCTTTCTGACCGTTGCCTACCGCCACGAACCGAAACTTCTTGAACACTATGAGCAGATTCTAGGAGACCGTGGCGTGGAGGGTTTTATTACCGTCGATACTTTCTTAAACCATTCCCTATCGCTGCCGACAATTGCTGTTGCCGGACACCTCCCTGTGAAAGGGGTGACCAACGTTGTTCTGGATCATCGGCGCGCCGCACGGCTGGCTCTGAGCCATTTGAAAGAACTGGGGCACCGGGAAATCGCCTTCATGAGAGGGTCCAGGCTCAGCTCAGATTCGGAGGTTCGCTGGAAAGCGATCCGTGAAGTAGCGGAAGAGCTCGGGGTGCCCTTGCGGCCCGAACTGATCGTTCAGCTGGAAGGCGATGACCCTACACCCCAGTTGGGCTATCCTTTCGCGAAGGAGCTGCTCGCTCGCGGCAAATCGTTCACGGCACTGTTTGCCTATAACGACATTTCCGCTATTGGATCCATGCGCGCCTTTCAGGAAGCCAGGCTGCGGGTTCCCGAAGACGTCTCCGTAGTGGGATTCGACGATATTCAAATTGCGGTGCACAACATCCCCAGCCTTACAACCGTGCGTCAGCCACTCCAGAAAATGGGAGAGCTAGCGGCGCGCACGTTGTTGGCTCGAATCGAAGGGAGCGGAGAGTTTGTGCAAGAAATCGCTGTAGAACCCGAATTCGTGGTGCGCCAATCGACTGGCAGGGCACCCGCTATGCCTTCGAGTTCACGGATTGAAAGAATTTCCTGAAGAGTATGCCAGGCAATCTTTAATCCTCCAGCTTCTTGAGGTCCAGCTTGGGAATAGTGGAACGGGTTACATTCCTCTTGCAAACCTTCATCAGTGAGAAAGCCAAATAAAGGATCGACTGCCGTAAGACCCGGTCGAAGGGAACTGGCTTATCCGGAAACGCTTTTTTGATTGCCTTTCCCAAGAAAAATGAGTAAATCTTTGGACAATCGTTTGTCTCCAACGGCCGCTTGGTTCACTCGCTCCGGACAAACCGCCTTGCTACGGTCGTTTTGCTTCAGCAAGGAGGGAGATCCATGCCAAACAACACGCGTAGAGAGTTCTTGCGACTTGCCGCCGGCATGACGCTGGCCGCGACGAATCCATGGATTTCTATTGATGTCTTATGAAAACAAAGGGATTTACGCTAGGATGAGTCCAACCGACCAACTAAAGGAACGCCATGGTGTTGGTAGGCCTTCCGTCGATGAAAGTCGCACTGAGGGCCTGCCCGGGAGTGGGGAGAATTCCCTGCGGTTTGATGAAAGCATCAAGAGCATGGACAAGCCAAAAAAACAGCCGGATAAGAGATCACAGACCACAAAGAAGCCGATCGGGCTGAAGAAGCTTGCGGCCCATCTCGGTTTGAATCCCACGACTGTCTCGGTTGTTCTGAACGAAGTCCCCGGCCGATCCATACCCCTGGCGACTCGAGATCGCATCAAAGCCGCGGCAAAGAAGTTCAATTACCAGCCGAGCCTCCTGGCACGATCACTGCGCAACCGGCGAACGTTCACGATTGGAATTTTGGTGCCGGAATTAGGAGATGGTTATCACACGCAAGTGATGAGCGGAATCGGCGACCACTTGATGGAGGCGGGGTACTTTTATTTCACGGCACATCACCGGCACCGGAAGGATCTGGTCGAAGAGTACAGCCAAATGCTTTTGGGGCGCGGTGCGGAAGCACTAATCGCAATTGACACCGCGCTCGAGCACGACTTCTCCGTGCCGGTAGCGGCAGTTGCCGGACATCGCATCATCAATGGGATCACCAACGTCACGCTAGACCATCGATTCGCCGCGCAATTGACACTGACGCATCTGTATTCGCTGGGACACCGCAATATTGCATTCATACGTGGCCAGTCGTTCAGCTCCGACTCCGCAGAGCGGTGGAACAGCATCGTTGCAGCCGCGGATGAAATTGGCATCACCATCAAACCCGAACTGGTTGTGCAGCTCGACCGAGACATTTCCTCACCGGAGCTGGGCTATCCGGTGGTGCAGCAGCTTCTTTCCGGCGGGAGGACGTTTACGGCGCTTGTTGCGTTTAATGACATGTCGGCAATTGGGGCCATCCGCGCATTGCAAGACCTCGGCTTGAGCGTGCCCCGCGATGTATCCGTGATCGGATTCGATGACATAAAGGTTGCGGCGTTTAACAATCCGAGGCTCACCACGATTCGCCAACCGCTCTCAAACATGGGCAGGATAGCTGCACAATGTGTGCTTAGCCAACTCAATGGGTCGGAGCCCTTCCGGAAGCTGATTCTGGTGGAACCCGAGCTGGCAGTGCGGGAATCAACGCGCGCGATCGATCAGGCGGCCCGGGCCGACAGCCGGAAAAAGAGTTGAGTCTTACCAGCGACAACAGTCAGAGAGAATGTCAGGCCGGGACCAAGTTGGATGTCGTGAATTCTCCGATAGTTCCGGATTAGTGCGGTTCAGTAGGCCAGGGCCCCGTTGCAAGACGGGGCCCCTCGGGTGTGCCAAGCAGGTTTCATAGCCCGGAGGTGAAAGCTCTCTTCACAACCCAAGGGAAATGAACTGAAAGCGGGATGTACATCGGACGACAAAAACATAGAACAAAAATGGCAGGGGGCCGGCTCAGAAGATCGGGCCGGTCCTGTTTGTTTCTGCCAACACTGAGATGCAAAGCTGTAACTGCTTGGATCGGTCACTTTGCGAAGTAAGGGCGTCGCGTTCCTAAGACGGTTGCGCTACCATCAAAGAAGCAGGTCTAAACCCCAGCACTATTCTTCGTTTGTGAAAGGAAATTTTCATGAATCGGGCATTTCTCTTGGCGTTGCTGGGCAGCTTCCTGCTCCTGCCGTGCGGCTGCAAATCGAAGGTGGACACCAATAACGCTATCCGTGACGGCGTGATCAAGCACATTGCGGGCATGAACGGCTTGAACGTGAACAACATGACCATCACGGTGACAAAAACCACCATCGATGGCGATAAGGCACAGGCCGACGTCGATATCCGCGCAAAGAACAGCGATGCGAATGCGCCGGCGATGCAGCTCAGCTACGAGCTTCAGAAGCAGGGCAATGAGTGGGTAGTGGTCAAGGGTCAGCCCACGGGAGGAATGCAGCATCCCGGGCCGGGCGAGATGCCTCCGCAGGGCACTATGCCACCGGGGCATCCGTCAACCGGTGGAACCAGCGGCCAGATGCCCGCGAATCATCCGGACTTCAATTCGATTCTGAACAGCGCGCAGCCTCCGGCGCAGACGCAGCAACAGCCGTCAAGCTCACAGCAACCATCGCAGCAACCTTCGAGCAATACAAAGCCGTGAGCGGAAGTGGTGGCGGATGCGCTGCTATCTGAACTTGCGCTGCTAAAAATCCTGTAAATCGTCTGTCGGTAATGCTACGCGCACGGCGTTCAACACGGCGAGGAGATCAATCACTTCTTGTCCAATGGCCCCCCAGATCGGCGGGAGGAAACCGAACGCCGCGGCGAGCATTCCAATTATGCTGACGGCCATTCCTCCCAGCGCGCTTTGTAGGGCGATGTGCCGCATGCGCCGTGCAATGTGCATGAGTTCGTCGATTTTTTCCAGCGCGGCTTCGAGGATCACCGCATCGGCAGCTTCCGTAGTGATGTCGTTCTGCGAGCCGAACGCCACCCCTACCGTGGCGGCCATGAGAGCTGGGGCATCGTTGATTCCGTCGCCGACGAAGAGGGTGCGCGCTTTCGCGGTTTCGACCTTAACAATGGCCACTTTTTCTTCCGGGCTTTTCCCGGCGTGAACCTCCGCGATTCCTACGCTCTCGGCTAGATACTTCACCTCTGACTCGCGGTCGCCGGAGACGAGCATCACTTTGCGCACGCCGTGCTTCGGTTCGAGGTGCTGGATGAAGGAGGCGCTATCTTTGCGCGGCGCGTCGTGAAAGCGAATTGCCGCCGCGTACTTGCCGCCGATGAACACCAGGCATTCCAGTCCACTTTCGAGTGGTGGCAGGGGGAGCTTCATGTCTTCCACCTTATTTCGCCCGGTGATCTGGACCAATTGGCCGGAAATACTACCGCGCAGACCCGCGCCGGGACGCTCGCTGATTTTGTCCACCGGCAGGACCTCGACAGTTTCGCGCTTCGCTTCCGAAACTATGGCGCTGGCCAGCGGGTGCTTTGAGTACTGCTCCAGGCTGGCCGCGAGTTGCAGCACCTGCGTGCGCTCGAAACCCTTCGCGCAAAGCACTTCGGTGAGTGTGGGTCTGCCATACGTGAGCGTACCGGTTTTGTCGAAGATCAGTGTCTGGCACTTTTCGATCTGCTCCAGCACAGCGGGATTCTTAATGATGATCGCGCGCCGCGCCGCCAGGGAAATGGCCCCGATGATCGCCGTGGGAATCGCGAGCAGAAGAGGGCAAGGCGTGGCGATCACCACCACGGAGAGAAAGCGCTCCGATTGACCGCTGAGCAACGCCGCAGCGACAGCTACGCCGAGCGCAATAGGGGTGTACCACGCGCCGAGTTGGTCGCCCAAACGGCGTAACTGCGGCCGCTGCTGCTCGGTCTGGTGCATTACCTGCATGATGCGGGCGTAACGTGAATCTTCGGCGAGCTTGTCGGCGCGAATCGTAAGCAGCGCTTCTCCGTTGATGGCGCCGGAAATGACCATCGAACCGGGCGTTTTGGAAATTTCGTAAGGCTCGCCGGTCAGATAGGCCTCGTCCATGATGCCGTGGCCTTCGAGAACAGTGCCGTCCACGGGACAGATTTCGTGAGGCAGGACCGCGAGTTCGTCGCCCACGTGGATGTCTGCGAGCTTTACATCAACGAGATTGCCAGCTGCTTTGCGGTGAGCGACGCTGGGCATCCGCCGCGCCAGCGCGTCCAGCACGGACGAAGCGCGGGCGGTGGCAAATCCCTCCAGAGCCGCACCTCCGGAGAGCATCAGCACCACGATTGCCGCCACAAGATATTCACGCAGCAGAACCGCAGTGAGAATCGAGATGCCGGCTAGCAAGTCCGACCCGAATTCCCGCTTCACCAGTTTTTTCAGTAATTCCCACAGGAGCGGCGTCCCCGCCAGTAGAGCGGCGAACAACGGCAGGTTGGCAGGGAGGGGAGGGAAGTGCAGGGCGTAGTTCAGGACGACATGCAAGGTTATTGCAACAAGCGTGAATCCGGCGATCAGCGTTTCTTTGGAGGAAGCGAAACCCGGCTTCGGCGAAGCCGTCATTACCTTAACTTATCGCACGACATTTATGTTCTGTCAAAGCTGCAACGAACTTGCGAGTGCTAAGCCTAAACGGTCTTGTCCTTGGAGTAGCACAAGGATTCGAGGTTGCAGGCGGCGCAGTTGGGTTTACGGGCAAAGCAAACGCGACGGCCATGCCAAATGATCTGGTGGGAGAAGGTGATCCACTTGTCCTTTGGGATGACAGCCATGAGGTCCGGCTCGATCTTCTTGGGATCTTGGTTGCGGGTGAGATCAAGCCGTTGCGAGAGCCGGATTACGTGCGTATCGACGACCACGCCGCTGGCGATTCCGTAGGCCGTACCCAGTACAACGTTGGCAGTTTTACGTGCCACGCCGGGTAGCGTCAAGATTTCTTCCATCGTGCGCGGGACCTGCCCACCAAATTGATCGATAATCCCTTTGCTTGCGCCCATGATGGATTTCGTTTTATTGCGGAAGAAGCCTGTGGGGCGAATTTCCCTTTCCAATTCCGAAGGGTCCGCGTAAGCAAAATCTTCCGGCGTCTTATATTTCTTGTAGAGTTCCTGGGTCACCTGATTCACGCGTACGTCGGTGCATTGCGCGGAGAGAATCGTGGAAATCAGCAGTTGGAACGCGTTGTCGTGCTTCAGTTCACAAGTGGCCGCGGGATACGCTTCGTCGAGCTTCGCCAGAATCGCAGTCACGCGCTTCGGATCGGTACCCGCAGCCACGCTCGCAGCTTTCTTTGCGCCCGGTTTGCCGCGTGACGGATTTTTCGTGGCTTTCTTTTTTGCCGGTTTTGCCTTTTTCTTTGCTGCCATCGCACCCTCTTGTCTGTATCCTCTGTGCTCTCTGTGATGAGTCAATTTATTCCAACACTTCCATCAAACGCCGGAACGCATTGCCTCTGTGGCTGTGCTGATTTTTTTCTTCCGCGTTCAATTCCGCAAATGATTTTCCCAACGATGGAAAGTAGAATACGGGATCATACCCGAACCCGCGGGTTCCGCGCGCTTGCTCGAGGATTTCGCCATCCACTTTGCCGGAAATTACAGCCAAGCAGCGGCCCTGCAGGGCCAGCGTGATCACGCACACAAAATAGGCAGCTCGTTCCGCCCCCTGCTTCCCAAGCAACCCCACCAACAACTTATTATTTCGCTCTTCGCTGCTCGCGCCCGGCCCTGCATACCGCGCGGAGAGCACCCCCGGCGCACCGCCCAGGGCGGGCACCACCAACCCAGAATCATCGGCGAATACCATCTGTCGAGAGTGCTTCGAGTAGTACAGCGCCTTGCCGGCGGCATTCTCGGCAAAAGTGGGCGCATCCTCCGGAAATTCAGGCAGCGCCGCAAAGTCTGGCAATAAATCCAGCTCCAGCGCATGGCCCGCCGCCAAAACCTTATACTCCTTCAATTTGCCAGGATTTCCAGATGCCAGAACCAGCTTTCGCACAGCCCGCAATCCACTCATCGGCCGCCCAGGAATTTTGCCGGCAACACGGTGCGTTGCTCCTGGTTCAGCCGGCGAATCCCGGCAGCCGCGAGGGCTAATAAGTCCTGCATCTCCCCGCCAGTGAAAGGACGGCCTTCGGCAGTGGCTTGAATCTCCACAAAATCGCCGCTCCCCGTCATGACGACGTTCATATCGACTTCCGCGCGCGAGTCTTCCTCGTAACAAAGGTCCAGGAGCGACACGTCATCGACAATTCCCACGCTGGTCGCCGCGACGGAATCAATCAGTGGGGAAGTGCGCAACATACCTGCAGCCACCAACCGCTCCATTGCCAACGCCAGTGCCACAAATGCCCCTGTAATGGAGGCGGTGCGGGTTCCGCCATCCGCCTCGATGACGTCGCAATCGATCCATACGGTTTTTTCGCCGAGAGCTTCCTGGTCGGTCACCGCTCGCAAGGATCGCCCGATCAAGCGCTGAATTTCCAGCGTACGTCCGGACTGTTTTCCG
Source organism: Candidatus Acidiferrales bacterium (assembly GCA_963709675.1). Taxonomy (GTDB): domain Bacteria; phylum Acidobacteriota; class Terriglobia; order Acidiferrales; family UBA7541; genus Acidiferrum. The sequence continues at coordinate 2,483,407 of CAVPWW010000002.1, read as the reverse complement.
CGCGAGGCCTCGCGAGGTGTGCGCTCCTCGGTGGCGCGCGGCAACATACCGTATTCGCTGGTTACCCAGCCCTTGCCAGTGCCCTTCAAAAAGGAGGGTACACCGTCGTCCACCGTCGCCGTGCAAATCACGCGCGTTTTGCCAAGTTCAATCAGGACGCTGCCTTCTGCCTGCGAAATGAAGTCCGGCGTGATCTTCAATTGCCGAATCTGGTCCGCGCTACGACCGTCGCTTCTCACGGGTCCTCCTGAAGATCTGCTTGAATCGATTGCCCAAAGAATAGTCTGGAATGCCTTGGAGGGCTATGGTTCTCTTTACGCGATCCGCCAAGTTTCTTGTTTATTGGCGCTTTGTGGCACCCTTCACTTTATCAATTGCCTTTTTGATCGGCGCGGTGAGCACCGATACCCCGGAATGACTTGTCCCTGTCTGCGCTGCCATCCCATTCACTTGAAACGGCTGGGTCAAATCCAGATGCCCAGCGAGGGTATCGACTTCCTGCCCATGAATCAGGATTCTCAATCGCTGCACTTGCGGCACATTCGCCTGAAGCGTCCGGGTGATGGAATCGACGGCCAGTTGCTCACTCTGAATTCCTGAGGGGATAGCAGTGGCCAGCGCTTCGGAAAAATCCGCCACGGCCGTGCCATCCGGCAAAATATAAAATGCAAGAAGCGCGGCGTCCGGCGGCAACGTCCGTGCTTCCGGATCAACAGGCCCGGCCAGCAATGTGTTTAAAATCTCTTTTGCGCGCAGGGTCGGGTCGTTCGAAAGTGGTAGTTCCACGGTTACTGGCACGAGGGTTGCATCGGTCCCCGTCGATCCCCAATACATCTGGGCTTTCACCCTGGGCTCGCTGCTGGTGACTGGCGAAGGGGGCAGAAGTTCGCGCCGCGCCTGCTCCGCTGTTTTTTCGGTTAAATTTTTGGCCTTTTCCACTTGCCCGCGCAGCGCGGGGAAGTACAGCGCCGCACCAATCACCGCCGCGAGAAGCCCACCTGCCAGCCAGAAGCGCCACTTTGGATTCATGGCTGCGGCACCAGAGGCGTTCCCGGCATAACCGGCACGACATAGGATGGACGGAAGGCCGCCACGCCGTGCGCGATCGCTTCCGACACTCCCGGAACCATGCGGTCCAAGTCCGCGCGATCTCCCACGGAAACACTGGAAATTTCCACGGCGATCGCCGGAGCGGCGGTGGTACGCAGTTGGCGAATGGGTGCCATCTGCGCCATGTCGGGCGAGCCCTTGAAACGCTTGGCAAGTTCAGCTTGCACCAGATCGCCAAGCTTATGGCTTAGCGTTACGAACGGAGCCTGCGCCTGTTCCCACAGAATCAGCCCAGAGGGGTCATGCAGAGCCGGGCTCTCCGGCATCACATAGGTGCGAGCGGTTCCCGCCAGCCCCGTAGAAGCAATGTGCAGCGTGATGAAGACGGCGCCCCGCTGCGCATTGGCTCGCGCCGAGCGGTCGTCGAACGACGGGTTTTCGTTGCTTTCACGTGTCTGAATGACCTGAAATCCCTGACCCTCCAGCGCTCTGCGAACCTGTGCAGCAAATTGCAGCACGACTTCGCTTTCGCGAATGCCTTCTGTTCCGCGCGCGCCTAGATCGGTTCCGCCGTGACCGGGGTCGAGCACTACAATGTTCAACCCCACACTGGGTGCATCACGCAGTGGAGTTGTCCCAGGCGGATTTGCACCGGGAGTTTGTGCAGGAGTTGGAACTGAGCTGGGAGCGGTTTGCTGTGCGCTCTGCGGATTACCGGGAGTTTGCGGTGTGGCGCGAATTCCATCAATGAAAATGCCCAGAACAAGCGCCAGCCCCAGCAGGGGAACAGAAAGCAATCTACTTTGTCCGTGGAAGCCTCTCACAACGAGCAGAATACCAAATCTTGGTGCCTTGCCGCTGATTCTCGTGGCGGTTGGTCTCGAAAGAGAGACCTTAGCAGTTTAAAGCCAAAACGCAGAAGCGCCCGATCCTGATGAACCGGGCATTTCAAATCTAAATAGCTGAGCGTCAGAACTGGCGTGGCCGTTAATCCGCATGGCTGGGTTGTGGCAGAACTTCTTCCGTGCTGCGGCGGAAGCCCAGCTTGCCCGTGGCGAAATAGAGGCCGAAGCCCGCCAGAATAATGAAGACCCCAAAGAGCAGGCCATTCATGTTCAGAATAGACTCGTGTTCGCTCTCCACCATCGCCAGGATCAGCAAGGCCAGGGGAAAGATTCCACAGCTAACGGCTCCGGCCATACCGCCGGGCACGCGGAAGGCACGTCGCAATTTCGGTTCGCGGATTCGCAGTGCCACCAGGGTGACGAACTCCAACATCAGCGCCGCCCCGTAGAGCATGATGTCCAGCGTGACCAAGCGCTTGAATCCCAGCCCAAGGCAGAGCGCCCAGCAGCTCGCCAAAACCACAATGGCCACCCAGGGAGTCTCGTTTTTCTTCGTTACTTTACCGAAAAGTGTCGGCATCATGCCGTCCCGCGCCATGGCCAGCGGCAGGCGCGAATAACTCATCACCAGGGCATTGAACATGCCGAAGGCGCTCATCATGCCGCCAACGGTCACCAGGAAGCGCAACCACTGAAAGCCCATGATCGTTCCGCCGAGCCGCCCCGCCACCGATGCCCAGGAGCCGTCCTCGGCAAACGCCGACGCCGGAGTTCCAGTGAAGTACACGGCCACAAAGGGAAGAATGTAGGTGAGAGAGACGAGGATTACTGCGGCAATCATCGCCCGCGGATAGGTTTTCTGCGGCCGCTCCACTTCTTGTGCGATGGTCGAGGCGTTATCCCAGCCCATGTAATTCCACATGGCCACGAGCACAGCGCCCAGAAGCCCCATGCTCACGCCGGCAGATGCTGCCTGGGCGTCCACAAAGGCTCCGGCCCTGACCGGCGACAAAAGGACGACCAGGCCAAACGGCAGGGACAGCAGGAAAAATAGCCAGAGCGAGGTGATCCCCACAACCCGGATTCCCGCCAAATTCAGTGCCGCGCAGGTCACCACCACGAACAGACCGGCATAAATGTCATGATGACCTTCACCGAACCACGGCGCCATCTGCCTCAGGTAGAACACAAACAGAGTGGGGTAAATCGCCATATCAAAGATGCTCGCAGCGAGCGACAGCCACGCTTCCTGGAATCCCCAGAAATTGCCCAGCCCGCGACGTACCCAGGCGTAGTAACCGCCTTCTTCAGGGAGCGCACTGGACAGTTCGCCGATCATGAACGCGGTCGGCAGGCACCAGAGGACCGGAAGAAACAGCAAAACCAAAATTCCACGACCATATCCCGCCCCAGCAATGATGGACTCAGTTCCATAGGTGCCCCCGGACACCATGAAGAACGTGGCGGCAACCAGCGGCCAGAGAGTCAGCTTCGCGACTGCCTTTCTTGTTGTGGGAAATACTTGGGAGGGAACTTGTGCGGGGAGCGATATGGTACTCAATTTTTTCTCTCGTCCTCCTAAAGGCGCATCTCGCTATCCCTTTATGCAAAGCAAGTGCACTTTTTGAAGAATACAAGTTCTGTGCGCGCACGCAAGAAAAAAATGCACGAATCGAAAGAAAGTTTTAGGTGAGCCGACTGTACTTTGGGACTGCTCCATTGCCGATATCCCCGCTGCCTGACTGCTTGCGGGACGATTTGCCTTCCTGCGCGATTGCGCTCCAGCTTCTGCAGAGCCTTGTCAACTGAACCCGGCGGCCGTGCTACACTCAGCTCATTCGCAATTATTCTTCATACTTCGGGGGAATTATCTGCATGAGACTCCGCCCAGTCGTTCTGCTTGTCGTTCTTGCCATAACTAGTTCCATTACCCGGGCCCAGCAACCTGGCGCGCCACGCCCCGTCGGAGTGGACGACCTGTTCGGGATTCGCGAGGTGCACGATTCTCAAATCTCTCCGGACGCGCAATGGATCGCTTACACCATTAACTCTGCTTCCCTAAAGGATGACAAAGGTGAGGAGCGGATTTGGATGATCCCAGTCGGTGGCGGCGATGCAATTCCCCTTACCGCGGAAGATGTCAACTCCGATCATCCTCGGTGGTCCCCGAACGGGACATTCCTGGCTTTTCTGTCCACCCGCAGGGATGCTGACGGCAACGATGGCAAGAATCAGGTGTACTTGCTGAACCGGCAGGGAGGCGAGGCCGAGCGTTTGACCGACACAAACCAGGACGTCGACGATTTCGCGTGGTCGCCTGACGGCAAACACCTGGTCTTGATTCTTCGCGATCCCTCGCCCGAAGAGCTCGAAGCCGCCTCTGCAAGGGGTAAAGACGAAAAAGACGAAGATGGCGCCGATAAGGCCGTCTCAAAGAAATCGAAGGCGCAGCGTCCCTGGGTCATCGACCGGCTACTCTTCAAGGAAGACAACGTAGGCTACTTGGAGCGCCGGCGCACCCACCTCTATGTTTTTGACATCGCGACAAAATCCATGAAGCAAGTCACCTCGGGGGATTATGACGACGACGATCCCGCTTGGTCCCCGGATGGCAAACTCCTGGCGTTTTCCAGTAATCGCTCAAAGCCCGATCCGGACGCGACCTACGCCGAGAACATCTGGGTGGTAGCTGCGGATAACAACGATAAGGGCTCAACTCCGACACAAGTGACGACCGGGATGGCCGGGGATCATCAGCCCGTTTGGTCACCCGATGGCAACTGGATCGCCTTCTCCACCCAACTCGATCCCAAACTTTTCGACTACGGCACAAAACACATTGCTGTGGCGCCCTCTAAGGGCGGGCAGGCCAAAGTGGTCACGTTGGCTTTGGACCGCAATGCCGTGAATCCACGCTTTGCGCCGGACGGCAAGTCCATCTACTTCATCGTGGATGACGACGGCACGCAAAATCTTGCTCAAGTGAGTCTAGCCGATAACAAACTCACGCGGCCCATTGGCGGACGCCTGATGCTGGACAGCTTCACTGTAGCGAAGGACGGCACATTTGCTGCCACTCTTTCCACCATGGATCGACCCTTTGAGCTGTACACGGCTCCGGGCGGCAAACTGACACGGCTGACCCACGTCAACGACCCTTGGCTCAGCGCGTTCACGCTTTCGCCCGGCGAATACGTCTCCTTCAAGTCCAAAGACGGCACCACGGTTCACGGTTATATCTACAAACCCCTGGACTATGTGGCGGGAAAGAAATATCCGACAATCCTCCGGCCGCATGGGGGACCCGTCTGGGCCTATTACGCCGAATTTCAGGACCTTGCCCAGCTTCTCGCGGCCAATGGATATGTCGTCCTCTTTCCGAACCCGCGCGGTTCTTCGGGCTACGGCGAAGACTTTTGCAAGGCGATTTATGCGGACTGGGGAAATAAGGACTACCAGGATGACATGGCCCTCGTCGATTACGCCATTGCCCAGGGTCTCGCGGACCCGGACAAACTCGGCGTGGGCGGTTGGTCCTACGGCGGCATCTCCACCGACTTTATCATCGGCCATACGAATCGTTTTAAGGCCGCCATCTCCGGTGCAGGCGCCGCGGAGTTTACCAGCTTGTGGGGCCATGACGAGTACGTTCGGGATTACATGACCGAACTCGGCGTTCCCTGGGAGCATCGCGAAACCTGGGAGCACGTCGCGCCTTTCTGGCACGTGAAGGATATTCACACCCCGACAATGTTTATGGGCGGCAATATGGACGCGAACGTGCCGATTTTGGGAGGCGAGCAGATGTATGAATCGCTGAAGGCGCTAGGCCGTGACACGCTGCTGGTCGTTTATCCGGACGAATACCACGGGTTCAAGACGCCCAGCCACATCAAGGATCTGAACGAGCGGTACCTGGCTTGGTATGCGCATTACGTCAAGGCTGACGGAACCCCGGCACGCCCAGCGGAGAAGCCGGCCGCTCAATCCAAGACCGCAAATTAGCGACGGTCGAGATTCTGACTGTGTCAGCAGTACGGAAAGAGAATTGGCGCATCGGGCTGAGCGCTAAAATCAAAAAAGGCCGGCCTCGCGCGGAGACCGGCCTTTTTCTTTCGGTTTCTATTTTCCCATTTTTGTCCCGATCACTTCGCCGGAAACGATGATTTCCACGCGCCGGTTCTGCTTACGTCCTGCCGCTGTGCTGTTGTCCGCAACGGGATCGGCTTGTCCCAATCCCTTTGAGGTGATGATATCTGCTGACAATCCTTGGGAAATCAGGAAAACACGCACAGCGTCCGCGCGTTGTTGGGACAACTTCAGGTTATAGTCAGGCGTGCCGGTGGTGTCCGTATAGCCTTCGATTGCCAGGTTCAATCCCGGATGCGCCTGAATGATTCCGGAGAGTTTGGCCAGCTTGAGCTGGGCATCCTGGCTCAAGGCATATTTGTTGGTTTCAAAAAGCACGTCCGCCATGTTCACGACCAGCCCGCGCGGCGTGTCGGTGGTCTGCAGAACCTCGTTAAGCTGCTGAAGGATTTGAGCGCGCAATGCGGCGGTCGCGGCTTGGGCGCGAGCTGCCTCGTCTCTGGCGGCCTGCTCTTTCGCTTGCAAAACTGCTTGTTGTGCTGCTGCCTGCTGCGCAGCCGCATCCGCAGCGGCCTTCTGTTGCGCGGCTCGCGCGTCGGCTTCCGCCTTCATCTGGGCTTCTTTGGCGGAAGTCAATTCCGCTTGCCGTCGGGCCTCCGCGGCGGCGGCAGCGTCGGCTTCCGACTTTGCTTTGGCGGCGGCAGCAGCCGCGGCAGCGTTCTTTTCGTTCAGTATCCGCTCTGCCTCTTGCCGCTCGGCGGAAAGCGCACGTGCATCCTCAGCAAATTGGATGGTCTGGCGGGCGTTGGTGATGATCTGGGATTTGCTAGCTCCGGAAGACAGTGAATTCTCTGCCATCTGCAGGCTGCTTGTCGCCTTGGTGAACACTTCGGGGGCGTACTGCTCGGCCTTTTGTGATTTCGCGATGTCCACGGCGTTACGGGCCTCATACATGTCCAGCGGCACTTTTTTGAAGTCAGGTGTCAGGGCGAGCGGATTCCCCAACTTGGCATACTGGCTGCGCTTCATCAGCAGGTAATTGTTATCCGGGTAGATCTTTCCTTTGGTGTTCTTCTTCGTGTCGTTCTCCAACACCACCACTTCACTGGGCAACTGTACTGCGAAATACGGCTCTGCCGTCACGATCATCGCGAACGTTTGTGATTGAGCCGTCACGCTTAACTTGCCATTGCCATTCTTATCGATGGGAATTTCGCCGAGGTTGGTGGTGCTGCCATCCGGCGTGATGGTCCAAAGAACGTAGGTCAAAAACTCCGCGCCCAGCGTCGTGGGCTGCGGCAACGAGTTGACCTTCAGATCAATGTCTGTGCCAGCTTTTTTAGCATCCACTTTTGCTTCGCCACTGGCTTGGGACGCGGCGCTTGTGCCGACGAAGACCACTTTGGTGGCCCCTCCACCAACTTCATATCCCACGGCTTTGATGGACCTGCTGATCACATCTGAAGCGGGGATTTCCTTCTTACTCTGAGCATTGCCAAAGCTGGCGGCTAGACACACGCACACGATGGGCAGAGATACCTTCAAAAGACGATTCATTATGGTTCTCCTGATGGGATCGATCGCCAGTAATGCGCGGGCCAGGGCGATCGGCGACGCACTGATTCTATCCTAATTTCAAGCACGGCAGTTTGTTTCTTTGCAAATGGCGCGGGCCGCACCCCCTGGTAGCATTTACTTTGACGGATTTGCGTTTCCTTCCGCGCAAGCCTCCACACCCGGTTGAAACTTGTTGGTCAGCCAGTGGACGTCAAAGGGACGCACCTGCGCCTGGAACGCGTAGGCCTTTACCGCCGGATCATTCTTCGCGAGCGCTTCTGCTTCTTCCTGCGAAGCTGCCTCAAAAATAATGAGCGCAACATTGTCCCAGTAGTCGCCGTTCATGCCACCAGCCAAGATGGCGCGCCCCTCTTTCAGCTGCATTGCCCAATACTCGGCGTGGGCCTCCAGTGCCTTGTCCGTTTCCGGATCCGCGGGCCATTTGCCGGTGTCTTTCCACTTAGCGTAGAGGTCCCAGCGAAGGCGCAACAACATGACATATGCGGAAATCTTTGCCTTGTTCGCTTTGCCAACACAATTCTTTGTCTTGACAGGCGCGGTTGCTTGTCCCCGCGCACCTGGCAATCCAACCGTAAGCCATACTCCAAGTAATCCAATGATCGCCGCGGAACGAAGCATGGTCCCCTCCATTATTTGTTTCCTTTAATTTGTTCAGCATTTCGACGGCATTCTGATTGTTCGGGTCGAGTCCTTGCCCGCGAAGACCCAGCCGTTCTGCTACCAGATATACGGAACCAACCTGTACCGGGTTCCCTCACAATATTCCGCGTATCCGGGCAATTCTTGTCGCAGCACCTTTTCCTCACTCAATAACCGCGCTACAAAGATTGGAATGAGCAATGCGAAAAAGGGCAATGCCACATACGATCCGAGTGCGGGCGCACTGGCCAACCACATCACCACGCCACCGGCAAAAAGCGGATGGTGGACCACACGATAGGGCCTGCTGGAAATCACCTGTTGGCCCTTTTCGACTCGGATGGTGCGGGCCGCGAAACGATTCACATGGATCACCCACATTGTCACTAAGTAACCCGTCAAGGCCAGCACTTGCGCCACGATTTTCACCCGAAGCGGAACCGCACCAAATAGCTGGCGCGTCCACCCGAAACGATGATCTAGGCTGGGAATGACCAACCCTATAAGCGAAATCAATGTTCCTGCGCGCATAATCCACTTTTGCTCGTTTACCTTTTCGCGGAACTGCATGCGGCGTTCCACGAGCGCAGGATCGTGTTTGTAGTAATAAACAGAAAAAACCACCATCAGAATGAAGACGATTCCGAGGTACACCCACGCTTCCCAAAAATCCAGCGTCCAGGCAGGAAGGAAAAGAAGCCCAAAGGCCACGACAAAGGCCGCTACACACTGCAGAATTATTCTCGATATCAGGCTCATGGGATCACCCCGCTCCGCTCATGTTTAACAAGCTCCTCCTTTCGGTCTATTCGCTACTCTTCGTTTGTCCGTGGAAGCCTTGGTTACCGCACAACTCTTAGCGAACTGTAGATCGGCGACTGTTTCAGAACTGTCGCCACAGTCATTGCGGCGAATACCGCGGCCAACATCGGCAGGAGGAGAACGGAACTCCCCGTTAGCTCGATCACCAGGATGAGTCCTGTTACTGGAGCGCGTACCACCGCAGTGAAGAACGCTGCCATTCCTACAATGGCAAAGTCTTGAAGAAGATAGGCTCTGCCATGAAACACGCGAATCCATAGCCACCCCAGGAGCAATCCTCCTTGTGAACCGATCGTCAGCATTGGCGCAAATAAGCCGCCCGGAGTTTCCGCTGAGTAAGAAATGGGGCCGAGCACAAATCGAATCAAAAAGAAAATGGCCACTGTGCCAACCATTACATTGCCGGTGAGAGCTTGCTGGGTTAGGCTATCCCCTCCGCCAATCAGGCTTGGCGCAAACCATCCCAGCAAGCCAATTAGGGCTCCGACTGCTGCCGCGCGCCACTCCACAGCGATTTTGTTCAGGCGCGCTTGCAGAGCAATGGCACCCAGAATCGTCCGACAGTAGGCGACACCCAAAAGTCCGAACACGATACCCAACATCAGGTGAACGAATACCGTTCCAACTTCCAAAGGTTCCAGGTTGCCCACAGTGAAATCGGGTGCCCGGCCTAACAATAGTCTTGCTATTCCGATGGCCCCCGCGGAAGTTCCCAAAGTCGCAATCGAGATGGGGACGTCGAATGCCCCGAGCAATTCTTCCAGGACGAAAACGGCTCCGGCAATCGGGGCATTGAATGCTGTCGCCAATCCTGCCCCTGCTCCCGCAGCCAAAAGTACTCGGCGGTCATTGCCATTCCGTTTGAACGTTTCCCCGAGCAGGTGTCCGATCACCGAGCCGATTTGAACAGTCGGACCTTCACGCCCCAAGGCTAGTCCGCTACCGATCGCGAGCCACCCACCCAAGAATTTCACCAGGACGATGCGAATAGGGTTGCCGAACCAACCCTCCCTCAATTGCGTTTCCACGTAAGGGATCCCGCTTCCCTTCGATTCCGGGGCCAGGGTTCTCACCATCCATGACGCAATCGCCGCGGCCAGCGAGGTGCCTGTCATGACCACCACGATTCCGACCCATCCCCATCCATGAAGCCAGCCAATCAAAGCCGTGCGCCAAACATCAAAGTGCTTGAGTCCGATCCGAAAGCTCGCTCCCAACAAACCGGCAACTGCTCCTACAAGAAGCGAGAGAACTGCTAGCGTGAAGGGATTACCTGCTCCCTCCTCCTTCGGATGGACAAGTTTTGGTTCATTCGCCATGGAAATTCGGATTAACTCGCGTGGCAGAGAGACTACAACAGTCTGTGCGCAGCTCGATACCTGTTTCTGGTTGGCGCACTCTTGGTGGTGCGCTGGAACAGTCAGTTTGCCCTGAGCGATGACACGAGTTATTCTCCCTTGGTCCATGGAGGAAACCGATGGGTTCCGCAAAAATCGCGCGTTGGATTGTGTTCGCAAGCTTAGCGGTGTCAACGACGATTCCGTTGTGCGCGCAACAGTACGACCAGAAACTTTTTTCTGCGATGCAGTGGCGATGCATTGGCCCGTTTCGCGGTGGACGCACGGTGGCAATTACCGGCGTACCGCATCAGCCCAATGTTTTTTATATGGCGCCCGTGAATGGCGGCGTCTGGAAGTCCGACGATTTTGGCAACACCTGGAATCCCATCTTTGACGACGAACCTACGGCTTCGGTCGGTGCCATTGCGGTTGCCCCTTCGAATCCGAGCATCATCTATGTTGGAAGCGGCGAGGGCTTGCAGCGGCCGGATCTTTCGGTGGGAGATGGAATCTACAAATCCATGGACGCCGGAAAAACTTGGACGCACCTTGATCTGAGTGATGCCCAGCAGATCACCGCAATCGTCGTCGATCCGAAGAATCCGGACCGCGTTTTTGTCTCCGCGGAAGGCCACCCCTACGGCCCCAATCCTGTCCGAGGCGTGTTTCGTTCCGTGGACGGAGGGAAAACCTTCGAAAAGGTCCTATATAAGGATGAGAACACCGGTGCCGCCGATGTGGTGATGGATCCAAGCGACCCGCAAGTTCTTTTCGCCGCTCTGTGGGCGGCACGCGTCGCTCCCTGGGAAGTTCGCAGCGGAGAATACTTCATCATTCCCGGCAGCGGCCTATACAAGTCCACCGATGGAGGCAGCACTTGGCGGCCGATCGCCCAGGGACTGCCAACGGCGGAAGACGGCCTCTCGCGCATCGGCATTGCCATCGCGCCGAGCAATCCGAAACGCATGTATCTCAACGTGGAGACCAAGAAAGACAAGCCCGGCATCTATCGCTCGGACGACGCGGGAGAATCCTGGCAATTGGTGAACAGTGATCATCGTATCGGGGGGCGTGGCCCCGGTGCCATGGGCATTGCCGTTGCTCCCGACAATCCGGATGTGCTCTATGTCGCCAACACCGCTTCCTGGAAATCCACGGATGCCGGTAAAACATTTGTTGGCTGGAAAGGCGCGCCCGGCGGCGATGATTACCAGCGCATCTGGATCAGCACAGAAGATCCGCAGATCATCGCTATTTCCGCCGATCAAGGCGCAGCCATCAGCGTGAATGGCGGCGATACCTGGAGCAGTTGGTACAACCAACCCACCGCTCAGTTCTACGACGTGAACACTGACAATCGCTTCCCCTACTGGGTTTATGGGGGGCAGCAGGAATCCGGAAGCGTGGCTATAAAAAGCCGCAGTGACTACGGGGAAATTTCCTTTCGCGATTGGAGTCTGCCCGGCGTCTTCGAATACGGCAGAGTTGTCGTTGACCCCAAAGATCCAAACGTCGTTTTCGGCGCGAAACTGACGCGCACTCAGCAGGATATCGGCGAAGTGGCTGATGTTGCCCCCGAACCCATCCGTCGCGGCGAGTATCGCTACAATCGCACTCTCCCCCTCATTTTTTCGCCGCTGGATTCCAAAACGCTCTACTTCGGCGCCAACGTGCTCTTCAAGACCACCGACCAGGGTCGCAGTTGGACGATCATGAGCCCGGACCTGACCCGCGAATCCTACGAAATGCCCGCGAATCTCGGTCCGTTTTCAGCCGGCGATCCGGAGAAGGGCAAGCATCGCGGCACGATTTATGCCGTGGCACCATCCTTCAAAGAATCGGGCACCATCTGGGCTGGGACCGACGACGGCGTGATTCAGCTTACCCGCGATGGCGGCAAGACCTGGAAGAATGTCACGCCGCCGCAGCTCACACCATGGGCGAAAGTCTCCATTCTGGAAGCTTCGCATTTCGAGGCCGGAACGGTGTACGCCGCCGTCAACACGTTCCGCCTGGACGACTTGCGCCCGCACATTCTCCGCACACGCGATTACGGTGCAACATGGCAGGAAATTGTCTCCGGACTTTCGCCGAATGCCCCTTCAGATGTGGTGCGCGAAGATCCACAGCACAAAGGCTTACTTTTTGTCGGTACGGAAAACTCTGTGTACGTGTCATTCAATGACGGCGACTCCTGGCAGCCGCTGCAGCTCAACCTGCCGCACACCTCAATGCGAGACCTTACCATCCATGGCGATGACCTGATCGTCGCTACCCATGGCCGCTCGTTCTGGATTCTAGATGACATCACGCCATTGCGGCAGTTGGACGACAGACTGGCGCAGCAACAAGCATTTCTTTACGCGCCGGAAGTCGCCCTGCGTTGGCGCTGGAATCGCAATCCCGACACCCCACTGCCCCCTGAAGTCCCAGCGGGGAAGAATCCGCCCGATGGCGCCATCCTGGATTATTATTTGGCGGCCAATGCGCAAGGCCCGGTCACGCTCGAGATTCTGGATTCGAACGGCGAACTAGTTCGACGCTATTCCAGCACGGAAAAACCACCTCTCATGGAAAAATTGGCTGCTGAGCACCCCATACCGATGTACTGGGTTCGCCCGACGCAGATTCTTTCGCCGGAGAAGGGCATGCACCGTTTCGTTTGGAACGTGCACTACGCGCCACCGAAGGCCCTCGAATATGAATTCCCGATTTCCGCTATTGTGAATAACACCCCGCTTGTTCCGCTAGGCACGTGGGCGCTTCCTGGTTCGTACACTGTAAAGCTTACTGTGAACGCCATGAGCTATACGCAGCCGTTGATTCTCAAAATGGATCCGCGAATTCAGACGCCCCTCGAGGATCTTCGCAAGCAGCATGAAATGGAAATGGGCGCTGTCGAGGGGATGGATGATAGCTACGAGTCGCTGGAGCAGGTTAAGTCCGTGCGCGCGCAGATCAAAGATCTCTTGAAGAAAGTTGCCGGGAAGGACAAGCTCGGGAAGCAACTCGCAGCGCTCGACAGCCAGTGCGCCGAGCTGGAAGGCGCCACACAGCGCAGTTTCTATGGTGTGCCCACCAATGGCAAGCAACCTGAGAACCTGTCCACGCTCAATCAGCATTTTTCCGCGATCCTCGCCGTAGCTGATAGCGCTGACGCGGCCCCGACTACTCAGGCCACCTCCGCCTACCAAGACCTCGAACAGAGTGAAACCGCACTGCGCCGCCGCTGGAGCGCCATCCGCGAGCGGGACATCCCCGATTTGAATAAGGGACTGAACAAAGCAGCCCTCGCATCTATCGATCCTCTGAAGCCGCTGGGCGAGGAATTGGGCGGCGCTTCAGATGGAGACGACGAACCATAAACATGGGCATCCCATGCCCCTGATCTTCGCCGGTCAGAAGGCGACATTCGCCGATTTCAAGCACGCGTTCGCCGAATGAGCATTTAGCGCGGTTGCGAGGCGGGCTAGGATCGTGGCAGACAAGGAGGATCTCATGTCTGTTTACGCATCCGCAGTAAAACCCTACAAAGGGATGGGAATGGAGGGCGTGGTGGCCAGATGGTACGCCGCGCTGACCAAAGAATCTCTTGAGGACTTTCGCGGGCTGGCGCGGCGCACAGCGGAGCACATTCCTTCCGGAGGAAGTGTCCTTGAAGTCGCACCTGGTCCAGGATATTTCGCCATCGAATTAGCGAAACTTGGCAACTATTCGATCACGGGGTTGGATATCAGCGAAACGTTTGTCGCAATAGCTCGCGCGAATGCCGCAAAAGCGGGTGTGCGCGTCGATTTTCGCCAAGGAAATGCTTCCGATATGCCATTCGGGGATGAATCGTTCGATTTCCTTCTCTGTCGAGCCGCCTTCAAGAACTTCAGCGAACCGGAGCGTGCTCTCGAAGAAATGCACCGCGTTCTCAAGCCCGGCGGCCAAGCCCTGATTATCGATCTACGCAGAGATGCGTCCATGGAATCGATCAGCCAAGCCGTGAAGGAGATGAAAGTCGGGGCGGTGAACGGCCTGATAACCAAACTGACGTTTCGCCACATGCTGTTGAAGCGCGCTTACACAAAAGGGGAATTCGAAGAGATGATTCCCCGGACGAAGTTTCACCGCTATGAGATTCGACAGAATCTTATAGGACTGGAGATAGTGCTTTCCAAAGATCACCCAGACTTCCGAAGCTGGGCGTACTTCACCCTGCAGGCGCTCCTTTAAACGAAAGCGAACCCGAACGCGGGATTAATGAAGATCCTTCTGAAAGAACGTAGTGATGCGCTTGTCGGCGTCCTCGGTTGCTTCTTTCCGGTAACCATCCTTATTATTGGGGTTTTGAAATGCGTGCCCGGCGCCATCATAAATCTTGATGTCCGCGCTCTTGCCGGCCGCCTTCATCGCTGCCTCGAAGGCGTGCACGCTCTCCGGCGGAATGCCTTTATCATCTGCGCCAAAGTTTCCCAGCATCGGCGCTTTGATCTTCGCAATGGTGACCGGGTCTGTGGGGAGGGCACCGTAATTCACAACAAACGCCGCGAGCTTCGGTTGGTCTTCCGCCAGTTTGATCGACCAACTGCCGCCCATGCACCAGCCAATCGCGCCAATCTTGTTGACCTCCACATCGGGCCGTGAACTCAAGTACGAAAACGCCGCTTCCAGATCACGCAAACCACGATCGTCCGGCAGTCCACGCATCAGGATGTGTGCTTCATCGGGCGTCGTGCCCACTTTGCCGCGATAAAGATCCACGGCCAGAGCAACATAGCCCTCGGCCGCAAATCGCTGCGCCTGATCCTTCACCCAGTCATTCAGTCCCCAGAATTCGTGAATGACAATAATGGCGGGATGCTTGCCACCGCCCTCGGGTAAAGCCAAGTAGCCACTGATGGTTGCGTCGCCGCTCTTGTAGCTGACGGTTTGCGTGTTTGCTGCCACGGCAGTAAATAACGCGGCGGAGCACATGACCAAACAAAGGAAAACGGTGAGAACTAGAGCGCGGCGCATCCTGGTGAACCTCCTGCGGGAAAACGTTGAGCATTGTAGCGGGCCTCCGCCAGAATTGCCAGCAAAGGAAAATCTTAATGCTGGAATGGTGATTTCAGGGCTTCCCCGTTACAGGAATTGACATGCTAGGAACGTCCATCGAAAATAGCCTCAAGTGCTGTTCAACGGTAAGGGTCTTTAAATCCCAACTCCGCTCATGCCCGCTGATAAACGACCTCACTTCTAGATCTGGCCGTCGATACTGATCCATCGCTTTGGCAGCGATATTCTGCTTCTGACCCAGGTGAACAAGGTCCCGGACAAACTATTCCTGCTGGACACTGAATCCTGGGACAACACCATCACTCCTGCGGCTGCGCGGGAAGTCGGCAAGGTCCATGTCGATTAAAATGAAGGGACTCGCCGGAGAGGTGAACAAAGTCTATTCGAGCGGATTTGTGACCCTCACTTTTGGTAAGTTCCGGCAAGACATGAACGATATTGTTGCTTTTGATAGAAAGGGAATCAGTAATTCCTTGGGAACTGAGGTTTCGGGTATTCTGGGATTTGCCATGCTCTGGAAACTGGAAATCAAGATCGACCCTCGTCAATTTCCAGTTCGATCCCACCCGTACTCGAGGCGCCACTCCCGATTAGGGATTTCCGGCTTTGTTTTGATTAGCCCTTGCCGAGTTCTTCGAGAGATGCGAGCACGTCGTCGCTATGTGTCTTTACGTCCACGTCCGTCCACACTTTGCGGACCTTGCCCGTGGGATCAATGAGGAATGTGTGGCGCGCGGAGAGTCTCATCACGCCAAAATTCGTGATCGAGTCGTATTTCTGGGAGACTTCCTGCTTCGTATCCGCGAGCAACTTGAAGCTCAGGCTTTCCTTCGCGCAAAACTCCTGATGCGACTTTTCATCCTGTACACTCACGCCAAGGATAATAGCGTTCTTCGCTTCGTACTTGTTAAGGTCCCGCTGAAAGTTGTGCGCCTCGATGGTGCAACCGGGAGTCATGTCCTTCGGGTAAAAGTACAACACTACCCATTTGCCACGAAGATCGTGCAGGCTGACCGGCTTGCCGTCCTGCGAATTCAGCGTGAAATCCGGCGCTTCCGTTCCCACCGCCGGCGCCTTATCCCCGGCGCGAAGGTTCATGGCCAGCAGCGCTAGCCCTCCTACTGCCACAATGATGGCACCTAAAATGATCAGCATGCGCAGTTTCCTCATAACTCACCCCCGCAGACAATACCAGAATTGTCCGGCTTTGACACTAGGGTTGGATGCGAGTATGGGCGGCCTCAGGCTTGCGCGCGGACCTAAATTTTTAACCACTGCCGGCCCTACCGGCCTGGCGAGGGAAGAAAGTTGCTCTGCTTCCGGGCATCGCGACTCCAGTCCTCCGGCGGAAAAGACACCAAAAACTTGGCGACGGTTTGGAGAATGCAACTCCAATTTCCGGAAATTCCGTGAATCCGGGATTAATGTCAACAACGGTGCAAGCTACTTCTTCGTTGGTTGCCAGATTCTTCATCCTCAGCGTCTGTCCGATAACCTCCGGTTCATGCAGTTGAATCTGAGCACCATGCGCATGGACAACCTGCGTCCATGTACGTTCAGAAGATGTTGCAAGGAAAACTCTTCGCCCGCAATTACAGGAGAAGAGTAAGCCGGCGAGCTATGGATAGAGGAGAGTGCGAGATTGGCACGAACTGTTCCAGTTTGGGGATTTCGCTGGCGCCTACGATGGGCTGAAGCCCACGCTGAGTCTGATGCTTTCCGAATAACAAATGACGTTTGCCCCTGACGCCGGAGCGCCTTTATTGGCACTCATAATCGGTTTCATACTCTGGCAAGAAGTAGTTGTACTGCGCCGAGAAAAACAGCGTAAGCTGATATCCCTATGCCTACGTTTTTGCTCAGCCAAGGCAAATTCCTTTGCGGAGTGGAGTTCATGACGAGAAAAAACATTTTTCTGAGCAGTCTGTTGTGCGTGGGATCGTTTTGTGGTGGCGCGCTGTTGGCGCAACGACCAGTCGAAAATATTGACCCGCATCGCCACCCCAATCTAGCCGAGGCACAGCACCATCTTCAGCAAGCCTGGGGAAAGGCCGATGAAGCGCAAAAGGAAAACAAGGATGAGCTGGGTGGCCATGCCCAAAAAGCAAAAGACCACATGGAAGCAGCTGACCAGGAGTTGAAGGCGGCTGCCGAATTCGCCGACCATCGCAGGTGAACAGCGACTAAAGCGGGAATGCAAAATGGTGAAAGTGGGAGAGTCCGCAAATCAAGGTAATATCAGCTTGCGGATGGAATTCCACTCTGGTATCGCGGTGTCGGTCAAAGGCGTATCAAGTGGCGTGGGCCGCAGTTGGTAGCGTGCGCAGACTCCCACGGCCTTAGACGAGTAGTCCAGTGCGTTATTGAGATCCACGAAGCCGTCCAGAAACCAATTCTGCGTCAATCGGTAGCCACCCTTCAGGGTCAGGCTGTAATTTACGCTTGTAACTGTCTGCCCGGGATAATAGGGCATAGCCGGTACGACTGGTGTGGGGGTGGCCGGCGGATTCCAAATGCGCAGGTCAGCTTCCCGAGTGGAGTCAGTGCGAACCGCCGCGGACGAGGTTTGCGCGCCCACCTCCAGCGGGTAGTATGGCGTGGAGTCTTCGGAAAAGTGTTGTGAACCAAAGCTTGCGTCTACAGAGTATTCGAACCGGTTGTGGTACGTGCCTCTCCAATGCAAGGGAACGTTAAACAAGAAATAGCTTTGCGGGCTGAAGTACCCTCCCTGACCGAAAGTAAAGTAGCGCAGGTTTTCGTCGTAGTGCATCGCAGAAAAATTCATTCCGACTGTGAGCGTGCCGTACGGCCTCGTCAATACACGCCAGTACGCGCCGGTAGTGCCATCGATCTTGTGATTTGTTTCTACTTGATCGCCGGTGATGTATTGATACCCAAGTTGCGCATAAAGGCCGGAGTCCACCATGTTCCACGAAGCTGTCCCCGAAGCGCCATTGGCAATCACGCCTCCCCAGACTTGATTCGTGCCCGGATCACGGATACCTGCGTAGGAAAGAAGCGTGTCGCGAACCGCATCCCGAGTGAGCGATATCTGAACCGGTCCACCCGCAGGTCGGAAGTCAATCCCACCGAGGAAATTGCTTACCAGGAAACCTTGAGGTGTGACTCCAAGTCGGGCGTCGAAGTTTTGTGTCGCCACCTGCACTTCTCCGCCTAAACCCGAGGCTCCCAGGGCTGCAAACGAACTCTTTAGCGGCAACGTGCCTAACTGTAGAGTCGCATTGCTGGCCGGTGCACCAGCGTCAAGTACGACGGGTCGCGCAATTGCTGTCAGGCGCACTTCATTGCCCAAAGTTGTGCTCGCTTCCACATCGGATTCCAGATCAATCAAATGGTCGAAGCCCGATTGACCGGAACGCCCAGAAACGAAGCCCCCTAACCCCACATAAGGACTGAACTGGGCGGACATGGCGTCGATTTCCGATTGAACTTCGGAGTGAGGCGTGGCGGAAATTGTCGAACCAGCCGTATAGCTGGCGGGATTTGCGACTTTCGCACCCGGAGTGCCGAACTCATCGTCGTTTGGGGAGATCGCGGAATGGGAAAGGTCGGCAGCTGCCAGATTGGCTACTGGTGTCCCAGAGATCTCGTCGGAAACGCTGCCCGTCCTTTCTTGGACGTTTTTCATGCTCGAGTTGGAACCAGAATTCAGGTACAGATCTAAAGAATTGTCGCGGGTAGCCAAAGGATCCACCGCGGAACCGGAAGATACTCGAGCTGGCCTCGGAGAAGGGCCAACGGGAGATTGCACACCAGGAGTGTCCCAGGAAGATTCAGTTTCGAAACTGTTTTTCGTCGCCGGTGGTGCCACTTGGCTAGTGGCAAGATCGCGGGTGTGAGGAGTTCCTGCCCCACCCGGGAGCCCAGACAGAATGTCATCGAGACTATCGCTCTTTTGCGAAGGTGTGGAAGAACGAGAGCCACTTTTTTCCGCAGAGCCTACGGGTGCAAGAAGGTCGGCGAGTGTCTTTACGGCTTGGTTTTGTGAGCTTTCGCCTCCCTGCGAACTGAGGTTATCTTGCTGGCTCGGGGGAGAAGCGAGTCTCGCCGCTTGATAATATTTGTTGGCCTTTCCGTAATCTCCACGTGCCGCTGCGACTTTTGCACCCATTAACAATATTTTGGAATCGTCTGGCCACTGGCGCAGCGCCGTCTGCAGCCACACTTCTGCTGTTTTGAATTCCCGCACGGACATTGCTGCGCCGATTCCGCTCAAGTAGTCATCGCGCGAGGCTCCGACTAGCCCCCAGGAGACATAGTCTTCATAAGAACGCCGCGTGTATCCAGCTCGGAGTAACATATTCGCAAATGAGGCGCGCAATGACATATCCGCGGGAAAGGCGCGACGAGCAGCATATAAAATGGAAAGAGCCTCGTGATATTCGCCCAGACTGGCAAGACGCTCTGATCGTTTTTGGCTCCAGGCGGCCCAAATCTGCTCTGCACTGGCGGTCTGAACGGTTGTCAGATCTTTCCGGGCGGTAAGCGTCCGCAATTCCGAATTCAGATTGGAGTCTTCGCCGGCATCCATAAGGATCCAGCAGGTCTGAATCTGCAGATCCACTGGAAGCGGTTTGCGCATCGACTCATATTGCCAGGCAGTGCGGCGAATCATCCGTAGCGCAACATCCTTCTGTCCTTGAGCCGCATAGGCACCAGCCAACAGCCCAGAAATAATGGGGTCGGCTAGCAGTCGTTCCCGCACTCCCGGGTCCATCGCGGAAAAATCGGCAATCACTTCATCGTCTCGGTGCGCGGCATGTAACGACGTCAGTGCGCCGCGCCACGCATCCGTATTTTCGGGATTCCTCCGTATCACCTGATCAAAGACTTCAGCCGCTTTCGAGTATTCCTTTTCTCTCAGCCACAATCCGGCGGCCTGCAATTGAAGACTGACGGAAATTTCTTTTCCACCTGCAGCATTCATTTGGATGGCCTGTTCAAGAAACCGGTGAGCAGGCTCCAACTGTCCTTCCGCCTCGTAAATGGACGCCATCAGGGAAAGGAAGTTCGCTTTTTTGGTGGCTTCTTGATACAACGCACGAGGCATCCGAAGGCTTACCGCCAGCGCCTGAGAATCCTTTTCCGCTGCGTGAAGTGCAGCCATCAATCCGAGCCAAACGTCTAGACTTTGCGGATTCTGGTCTGCCAGCCGGACATACATTTCAGTGGCCTGCGTAATCATCCCGGCCTGGGCTAACAAAGAAGCCATTTGCATCTGGGTTCCTGCGGGGGCCTGATTTTTGCCGGTTAGCTCAATCGCCTTCTGCAGGAGTTGCCTGGATTGCGCAGTTCCACCTGTTGCTTCGTAGGCTGCGGCAAGAATCACCAGCAGTTCAGGATCGTCGGCAAATGCCGTTCGTATGGTCGCCGGCATCGCTTTTGCGCCAGCAATTGCTCCCGCTGGATCACCGGACTGTTGCAATGCGCGAAGCCACGATTTCCAGGCATCCTTGTCTGCGCTGTTTTTTTCGATGAGTTTACGGTACATCGGTGCGGCTTCACTGAATTCGCCTTCTTTCATCAGAGTTCCGGCGATGCCTCGAATGGCGTCCGGATTGTCGGGACGTTGCAAAAGCGCCTGATGAAAACTAGCGCTAGCCTGTTCAAAGCGATCCTGTTCGAGAAAAGCAGCGCCCTCCTGCATGTTCTTCCAGAACCGCGCCGTTTCCAGCGCTTGCTGCAGGTTTTTGTCCTTTTGAGGAGAATGAGCGCTGGCGGCTTCCAATAAGTCCGCGGCTTCTGCAAAGCGTTGCTGTTTCATCCTGACAAAGCCGAGGCCCATGAGGGTTCGCGGGTCATCAGCGGAGGTAGCGCGTAATTTCTCAAACTGCAATTCGGCATCTTCTATATTTCCCTGTTGAAGCGCCTTGAACGCTGCCTGTTCGTCCTTGTCACGTGCAGTTTCTTCGGGCGGACGTTGCGCCTTTATCGGGCCAAATGCCTCTTCTAATGAACTATCTGGATATAGTTTCAAATAGCGAAGAAGTGACCCCTCATAGGCAGCACTACCCTTTTCCCAAACAAGAACCTGTCGCCACGCGATTCGGGCCGCCTCCATCTCCGCCGGATCGCCATGGATTGATTCCAATTCGCGAAGCCCTTGAGCGCGCGTTTGTGGAGAGTAGGTGAGTAGACGCGCGGCTGTCAGTCGGTACCGAAGATCCTCGGGATGATGGTTCGCAAGCTCCTGAAGCTTGGCAATGGCACGCTCCCTTCCCCCGGGTGTACTCGCCATTGTCTCGTAGTAAGCCAACGCCAGGTCGCCATCCGGTGGACGGTCCTCGAACACTTCACGGTACAACTGCATTGCTTCTTCCGATTTCTGATCGGCTGAAAGACGAGCTGCTTCTTGTAATCGGGCGTTTTGATCAGGAGTCAAAATTGTCGAATCTACGGTAGACCGAGGCAATGGCGAGGAATGAGGTGTGGCGGTTGCCTCCGGATCGATCGCTTTCGCCTTGTCCAAATACATCTTTGCTTCTGTCGCGTTCCCCTGTTGTTCCGCGAAGCGAGCGAGCCCAGTCAGTGCTTCGACTGTGTCTGGGTCAGACAGCAACACTTGCTTCCAAACACGGGCGGCAAGGTCGAGGTGGCCATGGTTTTCCAGATTGCGTGCCCGCTCCAGCAGAATTTGAGTCGAACTGGTCTGCGCAAAGCTGCCGCGTGCGGCGCAGAGGGCCGTCAGAAGCCCCAAAATCGTTAGTATTCCTATGAACTTCCTCATTACTTCCTCCACTGCAATTGGAGCCGGCCTGATGAGTCAAAACGAAATCGTCCATCCGCCCAACCTTCGGCAAAAAGAGCCAGATTCTGGTCGTAATATCTGGGCTCCTTTCCGTACAAGCCCGTAACCGCTGACAGTTCTCTTTTCAGGCGCGCCTGCTGCTCAGCTGCGCCCCTCGTATTGCCTGAGGCCAAAAGAAAAGGCGTCACCGCTGCCGAAAAACCAACCGGGCTTTGGTCAGAAATAATTCTTCCATTGGGCGCGACCCGCTCCGGAGGGATCGGGTGGTTTCGCATGTACTGCTCCATGCCCGAGAGGGATCGCAGCAGATCGTTGTACTCCAGCGACTGGGGATCCAGCATTCCAGCCCACAAATAAACTCGGATTGCGTCATAACTGCCACCCGATTCCGAGCCAGTGCCAACCGCAGGCGAGTATCCTGTCGTGGCCTGGTATGAGACCCAGTCCATGGCAAAGCCGTTTCCCACTTCTTTGGACAACATGGCAGGCAAGTTACCGGCGATCGTTCCCCAAGGGCCCTGTGGCATTTCCGCGGACAGCCCGCGCAGAAGCTGAGGAACGAGATAACTTGGATTAACCACATATGTCTGGGAATCGACTTGGAATCCTGTACGCCCGGGCAGAAGCATTGGGCCGCCGGAAGGCAGAATGACTACCTCCTCTTGTGCGATGCGATCTGCTAAGAGGCGGCCAAGAGATGTATACTCCGGGACTTTCCACGCACGGCCAGCGGTGATGAGAACATACGCAATCCACAGGTCGGCGTCAGAGGCGGAGTTAAGGTCTGTCACACCTCCGCCCAAGCCGGAATCTTGTTCCCAGCGCCAGGCAGGCAACTGCCCTCTCAAACTTCCCCGGGCAAGATTTGCTTGTGTCCAATCCAGAATATTTTTGAAGGTCGACGGGTCGTTCGCTACGAGGGCGAAGAAAAGCGCGTATGCTTGCCCCTCCGACGTCGTGCATCCATTCGAGTGCCAATCGATCACGCGACCTTCATGGGCCACGAACCACCGTTTGTAGTTCTCCCAGAGCGGCCAAGAATCTGTTCGCTGTGGTAATGCGCTTGCGCACGCGGAACTCGCAACAAAAAAAAGTAAGGTTATCGCGCATGTTGTACGGAATTTCATTGGAGGACGACCAGTCGGCGGTATGCGCGATACTCCAGCCACGACAGAATCCACCACGCAGGCAAAGCGCAGCAGACAACGATCACCATGGGAACCAGAAAAACGTGGTTAAGAAACCAGGAGGTCAGCCATTCACTCCAGGGGAGAGAACCAATCCGGTATTCGTTCCGGGTCAAGTACAGCGATTCGAACCGGCCGTCATAGAGAACACTCACGGACCCGTAGATCGCTCCTTCGCGATTGGAACTTGCCAACTGTTCAGCGATTGCGTCGACTCCATCTGGACCATTGCCAAAGATGGCCACACCGCTTTGGCTATGCCCTGTGGGAGACTCGAAGCCCGCGATTATGGCTTCTGGCTTGGGATCAGAATTGAGAAGATCCTCTATGGATTGACGTGTTCGGCCACGAATATTCCACGCGCTACGCCGGATGCGCTTCCACGGGTTGTCCGAGACCGCAAAGGCGGGCGCGCCATTCACGAATCGAAACGGAAACTCGCGCCCCAACTTCTCCGCCAGGACGGAATCTCCAAACTCACCAATCACGAGCAAGTCTCTATCAACTAGAATATCGACAGCGCTTGCAGGCTCGACCACAAATCGCATTGCTGGATAACCTGTCTGGCGCGCGATGTGGGATACCAATTCGAGGTACAAACCAATCTGTTCCGGAGAACGCGGATTGGCGAGCACAAACGCGGTGTGCGATAGATCGCCAGAGAGACTGAAAGGATAGCCGGCCTCTGAAAATCGCTCCAGTTGTGGCATCTCGACAAAGTGCGGGATTTCCCGCAGATCGATCGAAGAATTGCGCATAATCTGCAAATCCGGATTGCCTGCCGAGGCGAATGCTTGGTCTCCTTTCCACTCCACGCGTAATTGATTGGAATACGGCTTCAACGCGGAAACTGGCAAGAAAACAGTTGCGTGCTGAATGGGCTCGGCATCCTCAGCAGGGTGCAGGTTCGCTACAGGAATACCATTCAACGCTATGCTGAGCTCCGGCCGCAGATGAGAAGGGAGATTTTGAACGCGAAAGTTCAACTGCAGAGGAATGCCGCCGCGATTCCCGAAATAGAGATCGGGGGGGAGTTTGAAGAAATAGGTTTGCGCACTAAAGGCAGTGAATACCAATTGACCTTCAGGAAATGAGTCGCCAAACGTTGCCGGGTGTCGAGTGTCCAGCCACAGCTTTGATCGATCTGGCCCTGAGGAGGAGGCGACTGCGGAATCAAGAATTTCCGCGTTCTGGCCCACCTTTTTGAAGTCGCCCTGCGCCAATGCTTCGGCTGCTGCTCGCACCTGCTTTTCATCGGCCCCGGTAACGACCAGCACCGTGCTGTATTCATCAGCGGGATGCCGCCGAAGTGCGATTAGAGGAGTCTTGACTTCTCCTAGTCCGAGCGAAGAAGGAAGATTCTGAGCTGGTCCAACAAGCACGATATCCTCTTGCGGGATGGCACCGAGAACAACCGGAAAACGGATCGAACGACTATTCGTCGAGACTGTAAGCCAGGAGGCAATGATTCCGGCGGCCTCAAGAGTCAGGGCCCCGGGATTGTCCGGCAGAGAGAAACACACTGTCACATTCTGCATTTGAGGGTACAGAAAAGGAGCAGGCAATTGGCTGAGGTCGCTGTTCAGTTTCAACCTTTGTCCCGCCAGCTCAAGTGTAGAATCCCGTTCGATGGTTGTAATGAACTCTTGGCCGGCGCACCTGGTTAAGCACATCCCAGCCAACTCAAGCGTCACGGAATTCTCCGGCAACAGAAAGTCCGCCGGTATGTCCACGTTTGCTTCGGCGGGAGAGTTGGGCGGAGTGTGAACAAGCCGGACCGAGGCGACCTTTATTCCGTTTACAGAAACAATCAGTTGGCTGATGAAAGCTTCAAGACCGGCTCCCAATTGATATTTCAAATGCAGCTTCCCGATGGTCGCAACCTGTGAACTTGGGATACTGAAATTCAAGGTGTGCTGTCCCTGCAGACCCCGGAGCACAATCTGCTTCGTGCTTCCCAACGATTTGAAATCTTTGGTAATACGAAAGGATTGGCCGGTGGGGTGATCCTTCGATACGCTTGCAACCGAATTAGCAGCGTTTGCATGCGTTCCTAACAAAAGAAAACCGAGCAGAACGAGCAATGCGGCCCGGCTAGCGGACGGAGTCGGTGTGAGCTCCGCCGTTTCATTTTCAAATGTTGCAGAGTTCCCGGCCCGTTTGAACAAACTCGATATCGCCAGCCAGACGCCATGGAAGGATAACCTGGTGATCAGTAAGAGGCTGCGCAGGGGGCGGTCACGCTCGCGTTTCTCGTTCCAATTCAGCCAGGAATCGGCACGTGAATAAAGGATTTTTGTTAAGGTTTCCTCCTGGTGAAGGCTCAATGGGTTAAACCGGAACCTCAAACGCCCGTTTTCATATCCCACGACCGTGGCGGGAATGTCCTCCTTGACAAAGTTTGAAGTAAAGCTGAGTTTGACCGACTCACCTTCATCGATATCCAGCCCCTTGGGAATGCGCACCGCCAGGCCGCCATTGGAAAAGTCGATTGTCTCCCCGCGGAGATCCCCGGCATTTTGGGAATGAACCTCGACCGGAATCTGCAATGCCACCCGCACATGTTCGCGCTTTTGTTCTGATTCAAATGCCACCGCACAGGCAGTGCCGAGGATAATGATGTTGTAGAGCGTCCAAATCAGGTTCATCGCGATAGTCCCGGTGTGAGCCACACCCCAATAAAAGAATGCCGGTATCGAAGAAACGAGTCCAAGAATGTTTAGGAGCAGAAGCACGATGTACGGCCATGCAATCTTTCTGTCGAAAAATGACTTCGGAACCAAACCGCCTTTGGCGGTGACGTTGAATTTGCCCAGGCGCGGATTCAGGAGCGCCATCATGGTCGGCATCAAAATGTAGGGCGCCAGCACCGCCTCGTAGACTTCATTCCAGAAGGAGTGTCGAAACTGACCTTGAATTCGGGAATTGCTAAGGCTGGACAAGACGATATGGGAAAGCGCGTACGCCATGATCGTAAGTGAATAGCCGCGGATGTTTTTGTGGCGCAAGAGCAAAAAGACCAGCGGAGATGTGAGGAATATCAATCGCGGAATCGCATAGAGAAAATGAACCATTGCGTTGAAGTAACAGAGGCGCTGCGCAATCCCAAGCTTTTTGCGGGTAAGCGGATTATCGACACGCAGGATTTGAACCATCCCTCTTGCCCAACGGATGCGCTGGCCGACGTGGCTGGAAAGGCTTTCTGTTGCGAGGCCGGCTGCCTGTGGAATGTTGATGTAGGCGGTATTCCATCCGCGAATCTGCATGCGCAGCGAGGTGTGCGCATCTTCGGTCACGGTCTCCACTGCGATCCCGCCAATTTCCTCCAAAGCGCTGCGCCGTAGAACTGCGCAGGAGCCGCAGAAAAAAGTCGCATTCCAAAGATCGTTCCCATCCTGAATCAACCCGTAAAACAATTCACCTTCGTTCGGAATCTTGCGAAATTGCTTGAGATTCCTCTCAAAAGGGTCGGGCGAATAAAAATGATGCGGCGTTTGCAACATGGCCAGCCGTGAGTCCTTAAGGAACCAGCCAACAGTCATCTGAAGAAAGGAACGTGTGGGAACGTGGTCACAATCAAAGATCGCTACAAACTCTCCGTTGGTTTTTCCCAGCGCGTGGTTTATGTTTCCCGCCTTTGCGTGGGCGTTGTTTGTCCTGGTCATGTACCCGCATCCGGCTTCGAAAGCGAACTTGCGAAACTCTTCGCGTCTGCCGTCGTCCAGAATGCAAACGTGAACTTTGTCGGCCGGCCAATCGATATTCATCGCGGCCCAGACCGTATAACGCACCACGCTCAAAGGCTCGTTGTAAGTCGGTACAAAAATATCCACGGTGGGCCATTCGTCCGAATTGGCAGGCAACGAGACGGGGGTTCGCTTCAGCGGACGGACTGTCTGAAAATATCCGAGAATCATAATTACATAGGCGTAGGATTCGGCGCTCAGGAGTATGAGCATGAAGATCATATCGACGCGGGATGGTTGGGGTCCCGTTTCCATGCCAAATCCGAAGGTGCTGGTGACTCGGTAATAGATGTAGCGCGTTGAACACAAGATGGAAAGGGCAGCAAGGCCAATCGTTGCGGCTGCGCTTTTCGATAAGCGATTCACAAGAACGGCGACCACCACAAGACAAACACTTACAAAGAGCTGTTGCCTCCAATCGAGGGGAAGCGATACTAGATACAGCAGGACGCAGCAAGGCAACGCAAAACAGACAAAGCGGAGCGCGCGGAGCGAGGTGGAGGTCTTCGCGAGCACTCGATCTCCCTGGCCCGGCTGAGGAACTCCAATCATGGATCGCCCGCCTCCGTCTCAATCCCCGGGGTGACAGTTCGTACCCATTCCGCCAACTGGAGAAAATCCTGCGCAACTCCCGCTTCGGGGCAGTAATCAATCACCGTCATCCCTCTGGCCAATGCTTCGGGGACCGCATCGCTACTGTGGATGAGAATTGGCAAAAGCCGATTGCCGAGACTGCTCTTTAACAGCACCTGAATATCGCGATGAAGCGCAAGAGTGCTGTCGAACTTGTTCAAAACGTAGTAAGGAGGATTGGACCGGGAGAGATTTGCAAGTTCTGGAGCAAGCCGTTCCTCAAGATCCAGAACGTTTAGGGCGCAGACGAGATCTGGAACAATAGGAATCAGTATCGTTTGCATTGACCCATCAGTTGCGAGAATGTCTTCCACTGACAATCGGCTGGCATCGAGGAATAGGCGGTCCGAAACCGCCGCGGATTCCCGCAGCCGCTCCAAAAGTGCAACTTCTGCGGCAAGGTTCGGGGTGTTCGCCGTCATTGTCTGACTTCTTGCAACGCCTCGGATGACTTGCACACTTTGATGAGAACCCGGCACATCGAATCGAAGGATTTCAGAATCGCCACTCTCACGCGCGCTGTAGTGGTAAGGCAGAACGAGAGAGGCCTGAGTTTCTGCAATGGCTACCCGGTCTCCCCAACCGGCCAGGCACCGGCCCAACGTTGCGCTGATGGTCGTTCCTCCGGCCCCGCCGGCTAAAGACGAAACGAATACCAACGGGATCTTGATGTTTGCCGCCAGGCCTTGAATGAGGTTGAAGCTCTGTTTGTTTCTGAAGAAAAGATTGTCCAGAGCAGGCCACGGAGTGACGGAGGCTCGGATCAGGCGATTTATTTTCTTTGCACTAGCCTCCTGGGATTGCGTGGAATTATTTTCTGTTTGAACGGCTATTCTTCTCGCATCCGGAGATGTGACCTGCGTCGAGCCCAAGTTGCCTCGGTTGGTCGCAGACTGCATTGATTTACTCGGAACAGCGTCTGGAGCCTGGTCCGGCTGTTTCCGGTTGGACCCAGGCTCGATGGCTTCTTCTCCTACTTTTCCTGATTGTTTCGCGGCGGCTGACTCCGTGGCTTGGCGGTCTGCCGTAGCCTCATCTACAGCTCGTGATCCTCGACGAGCCTGCAGCGCGTTCGGAAATTCCCGATACGAGGACTTTCCCAAGGAAGCGCGATGAAGCAGGGCAGATAAATCGTCTGGAACCGCAGCCACCTTGCGGTTTTCCTTTGGTTCGGAATCCTGCAGGGCCGCTGAGTTGCGTGGATCGGAGCTTTTCTTGTCCATGACTATCTTTGTGCGGCAAACTGAGTAGACACGTTTCCTCAGGGACAAGAAGGGCAATTGCTCTGCCAACACCAATCCAAAATGTGAACCACTCAAATAGGTCGAAACAAATCACTTAACCTCACTCGGGGGAATCACAAGTCCGATTCGTGGACGCATCCGTCTGGAAATTGGGCATTACCCAGAAGTGTCCTCATTGTTCTTATTCGCTTCGTAGGACTGTATTGATTACACACAAAACAACATACCTACGTAATTCTTGGGATTGAGCCGCTCTGCACTATCGCCAAAATGGGGCTAAAAGCAGTCAAGCTGGGGAATCTCCCAAGGAATCTAATGCTCTACTGTGTCCCTGAACCTGTCTCCACCCGACCGGGATTTGAGCGGCATGCAAGGCCGCCAGGAAAGTAGTAGGCACTTGGAATGCTTTCGGCCATTTATGCAAGTACGATAAACGTGTCGGTTCATTCGCTTGCCTCCGGAGATTTTTACCCTCATGGTTACTGCTACCTATGGAACAAGGGCTTGGTCTGGCTAAACGTTGCTTCCGATCTGTCCATCGCACTCGCCTATTTCGCAATTCCGGTCGTACTCATCTGGTTTATTCGCAAACGCCGTGATCTGCCTTTTAGTTGGGTGTTCACCCTCTTCGGTGTGTTCATCGTTGCCTGTGGGACCACCCATTTAATGGAAGTGTGGAATCTCTGGCACGCCCAATATTGGCTTGCCGGTGCGGTTAAAGCCGTCACAGCAGCCGTCTCCATTCCTACGGCTTTCTTTCTCGCTCAACTCATTCCGCAAGCACTCGAATTGCCGAGTAATCGCCAGTGGGCGGAAACGAATGCTTTTCTTATTCAGGAGTTGCACGAGCACAAGGAGTTGGAACTGGATCTTCGTACTAGCGAGGCGCGCTACCGCGAGGTAATCGAGCTTCTGGACTTGACGCATGACGCCATTTTCGCGCGAAACCTCAGAGGGCAAATCACGTATTGGAACAGAGGAGCGGAGAGACTTTACGGCTGGCAGGAGGAGGAAGTCCGGGGAAAAGTATCCTCGGATCTGCTTGAGACAGTCTTCCCTCAACCATTCGATGTGATTGAAGCTCAGTTCCTGGAAAAGGGTTATTGGGAGGGCGAACTGGTCCACAAGCGCCGCGATGGAGTGAAGGTTGTCGTCAATAGCCGGTGGGCGCTACGAACCGATCTGAGCGGCAAACCAGCCGCGGTTCTGGAGAGTAATCGCGATGTCACGCACAGGAGGCAAGAAGAAAGTAGGTTTCGAAGCCTTCTGGAGGCCGCTCCCGATGCGATGGTCATTGTGAATCAAGCCGGCGTGATTCAATTTGTGAATGCGCAGACAGAAAAGCTGTTTGGTTACACCAGGCAGGAAATTCTTGGCCGCCCCGTGGAAATTCTAATTCCGCAGAGTCTCCAAGTACTACACATTACGCATAGGAGCGAATACCTAGCCCTCCCGACAGCGAGAGGAATGGCCGAGGGGCGCGAACTGTGCGCTGTGCGCAAGGATGGCAAAGAGTTTCCGGTAGAAATTAGTCTGAGCCCCATCGATACCGCTGAAGGGACTCTGATCTCGAGTGCAATCCGAGACATTACTCAGCGCAAACAACTAGAAATGCGATTCCATGAACAGGAAGAGAGGTTTCGCCTGATTGTTACAGGAATAACGGACTATGCGATATTCATGCTCGACCCCGTAGGGCATGTTGTGAGTTGGAACGCGGGAGCGCAACGAATTAAGGGTTACCTCGCGGAAGAAATTCTCGGCCGGCATTTCTCTCAATTCTATTCCAAAGAAGATGTGGCCCTTGGCAAGCCCGTCGATGAACTTAGGCTCGCGGCACAAGAGGGAAGATGTGAGGACGAGGGTTGGAGAATACGGAAAGATGGTACCCGATTCTGGGCAAATGCGGTGATTACAGCACTGCGCGACGGGTCCGGTCGATTACGAGGTTTCGGCAAAGTAACGCGCGATATGACCGAGCGAAAGGAGATTGAAGAAAGACTCGAGGAACAAAGGAGGCAACTGGCGCATTCTAACGCTGAACTTATCGAGACTAATAAGGAATTGGAGTCTTTCAGTTACTCCGTCTCCCACGATTTGCGAGCACCTCTGAGGAGTATTGATGGCTTCAGTCACGCGCTGCTTGAGGATTGTGCCGATAAACTCACGGATGCAGGGCAGGATTATTTAAAGCGCATCCGTGCCGCTACCCAGAGAATGGGGATGCTCATCGATGATCTTCTAAATCTTTCGCGGATCACTCGCGGTGAAATACACCTCGAGGATTTGAATATCAGCGGTCTAGTCCATTCCATCCTCGATAGTCTCGGTAGGGCGCATCCGCATCGCCGAATCGAGTTCGAGATTGATGAGGGACTACAAGTGCAAGCCGATCAGAGATTGCTGCGCGTCGCGCTGGAAAATCTGTTGAATAACGCCTGGAAATTTACCTCGAAGTGCCCGCTGGCCCGCATCGATTTTGGCAAAACAAATGCGAACGGGGCTTCGGCCTATTTTATCCGGGATAACGGAGCGGGATTCGACCCAGCTTACGCCGACCGGCTATTTGGCGCTTTCCAGCGGCTTCACACTGTGGCGGAGTTCCCTGGGACCGGGGTCGGACTAGCGACGGTCCAACGCATCATCCGCAGGCATGGGGGACAGATTTGGGCCGAGGGTGCCGTCAATAAAGGAGCGACTTTTTATTTCACTTTGGCGGACCCGCATACTTGAGGAAGCAGAAATGGGCAAAAAAATTATTCTCCTTGTCGAAGATAATCCGGATGACGAAGCTCTCACCCTGCGAGCTCTGAGCAAAACGAATATCTTGAACGAAGTAGTCGTTGCTCGGGATGGCGTAGAAGCCTGGAACCTCCTTTCGGGAACAGGTCCATACGTTAATCACCAACCAATTCTGATTCCACAGTTGATCCTTCTCGATCTAAAACTTCCCAAGCTCGATGGCCTCGGGCTGCTCCAACGCATTCGCAATGATGAACGCACAAGGCTACTTCCCGTTGTCATTCTTACTTCATCGAATGAGGAAAGTGACCGTGTGGCAACCTACGGCCTTGGTGCCAACAGTTATGTACGCAAACCGGTGGATTTCAAGCAGTTCATGGAAGCGGCCGTGCAGTTGGGCTTGTATTGGCTGGTGTTGAATGAAACGCCACCGATCGGGAGACCGTAAATGGGTGTTCCTATTCGTGTACTCATGATTGAGGATTCCGAGGATGATGCCCTCTTAATCGCTCGCGAGTTACAAGAGGGTGGATACGATGTGGAGTATCAGCGAGTGGACACTCCCGGTGCTCTAAGCCTTGCCTGCGATTTGAAAGAATGGGATCTGATCATCTCCGATTTCTCGATGCCTCATTTCTCTGGCACGGATGCCTTACACTTTGTCAGGTCAAGGCATTTGGGAGTGCCATTCATATTTGTTTCGGGGACGATGGGTGAAGAAACCGCTGTCTCGGCAATGAGAAACGGTGCCCAGGATTATCTGATGAAAGGAAATTTGAAGAGATTGGTTCCGGCGATACAGCGCGAACTTCGAGACTACGAGCAGACTCAGGAACGGAAGCGCCTCGAAAAACATGTGCAACAGCTCCAAAAATTTGAAGCGATTGGCAGGCTGTCCGGCGGAATCGCGCACGACTTCAATAATATGATCGGCGCAGTCCTGGGCTGGGCCGAATTAGGCTATGAAGAAGCAGGCCCGGGTACCAAACTCCGCGAGCGATTCAAGAAAATTCGCGAACAATCTAACCGTGCTGCAAAGCTAACATCGCAATTACTTGCGTTTGGAAGGCGGCAAGTGTTGCAGCCGAGCAAAGTGAATCTCAATGTTTTTATCCAAGAAGAGATGAACTTTTTGGGAAAAGTGATTGGAGAGAATATTGATGTCAGAACGGAATGCTCGCCAGATCTTCGGGTGATTCACGCCGACCCCACGCAACTCCAGCAGGTGTTTATGAATCTCTGCTTGAATGCCCGGGACGCCATGCCTGCGGGTGGGCAACTCACGATCGAAACCAAAAACGTTACGATTGACGAAGACTTCTGCCGAATCAACGTGCACGCCACACCGGGAAGATACGTCTCCTTTTCCGTAACCGATACGGGGACTGGAATGGATGCTGTCACCGTCGATCATATCTTTGAGCCGTTTTTTACGACGAAGGAACTCGGTAGAGGTACGGGGTTAGGTCTCGCTACAGTTTACGGTATTGTGAAACAGCATCATGGGTTTATCTTCGTTGACACTGAACCAGGCAAAGGATCTTCATTTCGCGTCTATTTTCCCGCCGAGGCGGGAACTCATGAGCCGCGCGAGCCAAGCAATGGTGAAAAGGCGCTGAAGGGCACGGAGACGATTCTACTGGCGGAAGACCACGATGGCTTGCGTGAGTCGGTTCAGGAAATGCTGCAAAGTCTTGGCTATCGAGTCATTTCCGCATTCGATGGCAAGAAAGCCATCGCACTGTTCGAAGAAAATGTGAAACAAATCGATTTAGTGGTCATGGACGTTGTCATGCCCTCGAAAAGCGGCTTGGAAGCGTATCGGGAAATGTCCGCAGTCCGGCCAGAAATTGCTGTGATCTTCACGAGTGGTTACGCGGCTGAAGCGGGAAATCTGAGCGCCCTCCTGGAAAAAGGAGTGATGTTTCTACAGAAACCTTACGACGTCTCAAAGCTCAGCCAGATGATTCGAAACGCTCTCGACCTGAATCGACAGACTTGAATCGTATTGAAGACAGCTCAAGCCATGGACTGTGGCTAACGTGCAATTCGTATTCCTGGCGGGCTTGAAGAGCCTCTGGCACACTTGCTTAGGCGGCGTGCATCGCTCATAGAGTTTAATACCTGCAGCGAGCGAGAATTATCTTGGGCTTCAGGGTGTGGCGAGCGTTACGCAATCACGGCCGTTGGCCTTCGATTCGTACGTGCACTTGTCGGCCCGATCCAGTAATTCTTGAGCGTTTTCCCCATGCTCCGGAAATCCTGCGATTCCTATAGAGAGAGTCACGGGCTCAAGAAGCATCCCGCGATGAACCAACTTCAGCCCTCTTGCCGCCATTCGCAGTGTTTCTGCGCGGATATACGCGTCCTTCGTCGAAGCTTCGGGGAGGATTACCGCAAACTCTTCTCCACCGTAACGGCAGATCACGTCTTCAGCGCGGAAATTCAGGCGAAAAACGTCGGCGACAGACTGGAGGACTCTGTCACCAGCATCATGTCCATATACGTCGTTGAAGCGTTTGAAGTGGTCAATATCCAGGAAGACGATGGCGAGCGACCGATTTTTACGTTTTGCGCGCTGAAGTTCCTTGTCTAGCGCCTCATGCATAAATCGGCGGTTGTACAAACCGGTCAGCGGGTCTCGAATCGATTGATCGCGGAGCGTTTCTCGTAGCCGTAAATTTGCAAGTGACAATGCAATCTGGCTGGCCGCGGCGACCGCCAGTCGTTTTTGAGATTCACGAAATTTCTGGTCGGCCTCGGCATCCCCGGCAATTGCATCGGGATCGCAACAAATATGAAGTACGCCAAGCGCCTCCCCCTGCGCCATCATCGGGATACATAAGTAGTTCGCTGAGTGGGAGTTGTTCACATGGGCGCAGATAACCCCCCGACTGGGGCATTCGCTCCAGTACGGTTGCCCCAGACGCAGCGACCAACAATCGTCGGGCGCGAACTCCGGCTCCACAAAAGCAGGGTTTCCCCAAGCAACCGCGATTTCCAATGAGCGCTGCGAAGGTTTTCGAACAAACAGCGCCCCCCACGAAGTTCCAACAAACAATTTCTTTGCTGATTGGCCAACAACGTTATACGCCTCTTCGCTGCTTTCGGCGCATTGCAATAGTCCACCCAACTCATTCAATAGGGTTATCTGCAAAGTGCGCAATTGCAGTTCACCCACCCATCGATTCATCTCTTCCGTATGTTCTCTCGCTGCCACGGTAGCCTTAACCTGGTCTGAAATGTCCTTGTAGATGATATAGGCACCGTGAACTCTGCCGCCCTGGAAGGTCGGTGAAATATGGACATCTACATCCATGACCTGTCCATCCCTGCGCTTTCGGCGTACGGCTTTATGAATTGTCTGTCCGGAGCTAACTTCTAAGTTCATTTGCATGGCCTCGCTCCGTTGTTCGGCTGGAATAATAAGCTCACCCAAATCTTGCCCGGTTATCTCCGAAGCGTTGTATAGAAATAGGTTTGCGAATGCATCGTTGTAGAGTTGTATCTTGCCCATCCCATTTTGGACCACGATGCCAAACGGACTGTTATTGATGAGGGAATTCAGAAAAATCGTTCGTTCTTTCAAATCGTTCGCGATCCGATTGCGCTCCGTAACCACTGAACCCAGTGTCAGTCCCGTAGCAGAAATAGCGAGCATCAGGAATGTGAGTTTCGTCAAACCTTCCCCGGAAACGGATGCGAACCGGAGGCTGACCACGATGCCAAAATTGAGCGCAAGCAGCCCGATGACCGAGCCCCGGATTCCTTGACGCATCGCGATCCAGGTGATCGGCAAAAATGCCAAATAATAAAACTGTTTGGGAGCGGGCGCGCCAAACATTATCCAGAGAACCAGAGCAAATGCGAATGCCTGCCCGCTGTACTCCAGAATGTTCAGGGGCGTGATCCCGGGTAGAGCTTTACTCGCATTATCCCTTGGTTGATCGGCCTGCACGGATGGAGCCTCCAAGCTGTTGTTGATCCAAGGTAGGACGTGAATCAGCAGGAAGGGAGCAACGCTAAGCAAGCCAATGGTGTCGCCACTGTACCAGAGCAAAGCATCGTCCCAAAATTGATTCGGCTGAATCGTATGGTCTGCCAAAAGACATAGGATTCCCGTTAGCGTAGAAAAAATGGCTGCCCCTGATGTAACAAACACGTACCGATTTACATCCCGCCTTTGGCCGAGCGAGCTGTCTATCTTTATCGGACCCCGCAACAAGCACGCAGCCAATGCGTAGATCCCGGTTTCAGTCGGGGCCCCGACGAGCGTACCCCACGAGTAGAAAGGCTGATGAAAGATAAGCATTCCCGCCAGAGCGTTGGCGAGAGCAAACACCACCATGTACCGAGGGCTGATGGCTAACATTACAGCGAAGAGTAATCCTGCGGCGGGGTACCAGGCCGTCGACCCCAGCTTGGATAAGAGAATGACCTCCGGCCGGTTGAGAAGAAGGTAGAGAAAAAAAGTGCTTATGAAGAGAATGGCGTGTCTGACGATTCGACCATCGTACCGGAGCGAATGCTGTATAACTCTGCCCTCGTTGTCCTGGAAGTCAACAACTGGGGCTGGTTGAGCTAGTAACTTCGTCAGTGTCTGAAGCATCGGCATGGTTATTTGGTGGGTCTTCATCTCAAACAGCGTTGTCCCTGTTCGAGGCTCTCATAAACGCTCATGGGGCCAAGGACAGGTTGGTTCGAGCTCTCCTCGGAAAAAACCGTTTAAGAATCGCAGAAGAGTTCACTAAGGAAGACACTCCTGTGGCGCACTTTGTCCGCGAGGACACAGGAGGCCTCTTCGATCCATATGCACCACGGATGCCAAAAGAAGGAAGTAGGTGTCCAACAAGACCAAGAGTCTCGAACTCCCTCCACTTTCAGTGACTTCAAAGACGATTTGGGTTAAAGAAGTCTCGTAGTATCGCTCGTTCAGGTGGAATTGTTGTTCAAAATCCCGACACTCGTACGGAAATCCAACGACTTCTTGCTACAAAGGTTCGTTAAAATCCGAAGATTGAACAAATCCGTCTGCAATTTAAATTTGTTTTTTTTGTTAAGAGCATCTAGACGCCTAAGGTGCCATCAACATTGTCCGCACTAAAAGATCACGCATTGGATCGCAAACGGTTGGGAAACGAGAGGAGCCCCGATCACGCCTCCTATTCCATAATACCGACTGCATCTCGCCGGTTAACGCCGGCTATCCAGGCAACGGCGATCTTCCGCCGCATCGGGATTCTCCGCGAATCTCCTCAGGCCCTCCTGGGTAAGGTAGCCGGATTTATGCAGATGGACTAATTCGTCGACAGTTACGATGTAGGCGGATACTCTGAAAACCGCAATGCCGGAATTGATCACATACGGTCCAATATAGTCTATGAAATTATCCCGCAGGCACTGGACTGCCTCCCGGAGGTCGTCTTTCGAGGCGGAACACCACTTTGATGGGGTGATGCCGTCGACTTTTAGCTTTAGCATTCTATGCTCCTCGGAGAGCCTTGAGGGTGGATTACCGTTGTGAACAAGAGCATCGCTTTCTCCACCCTGAGGTGCTCCCCATCCTTCGGACCAAAATTTAGCCTTATTAAGGTGGATCGCTGTTTGCAAAACATTATAGATAGATCCTTGTTGTTGGGCCTGTGGGAACTGTGAAAAAGCCGAGCGTCTTTTGCGAGGCTCTTTTCAAGCTGCTGTGGGAACCCGCGCTCTTTGCGGATTTCCATCAGCAGCGTCAGTTTCCACAGGCCCTCTTTTCTTTCTTTTTTGCTACTTTTTTCTTTCTTCGTGCTTCGCTCTCGTTTTCCACAGAGAAATTCCGCGCCAGGATCGCCCAGGAACGACGATCCCCAACTCGGTCGACCCACGGCATACGCTGTTTTGTCCCTCCTCAAACGCATTTCACCTTCCCAAAGTAAATCGCCGCCGGCGTCTGATAGCCCAACGACTGATGCGGGCGTTCGTGATTGTAAAAAGTGAAATAGCTTTTGAGATTGGAGACCGCTTCTAACACTCCGCCGTAATCCTTCAGATACACCTCTTCGTATTTCACCGTCCGCCATAAACGTTCGATGAAAATGTTGTCGATCGCTCGTCCACGTCCGTCCATGCTGATCGTGATGTCCTGCTTCTCGAGACGGTTCGTAAACACCTCGCTGGTGAACTGCGCCCCTTGGTCGGTATTGAAGATCTCCGGCTGCGTCGTCGTCAATGCCCAGTCCAGTGCCGCCACACAAAAGGCGCTCTCCAACGATATCGATACTTCCCACGCCAGCACGTAGCGGCTGAACCAATCCATGATCGCCACCAGATAAACAAAGCCCTGCCGCAGGCGAATGTAGGTGATATCGCTGGCCCAAACGTGGTCGGGCCGATCGATCTTGAGGCTGCGCAGCCGATACGGATAGATCTTGTGTCCTAACCCGGGATCCGACAGCCGTGGCTTCGGATAGAGCGCCTCCAGCCCCATCTCCCGCATCAGCCGGCGTACCCGTTTCGCGTTGACCGCGTATCCTTGCTCGCCGAGCCACCAACCCATCCTCCGGATTCCGTAAAACGGCGTCCGTGTGTATTGCTCGTCGATCAACCGCATCAGGAGCAAATTCTCGGCCGCTTCCGGTTCCGCCTCGTAATACCACCCCGACCGCGAAACCACCGCCAAGCGGCACTGCTGCCGGATGCTCAGGTCTTTGTGCGATGCAATCCATCCCTGCCTCTGCTCTAACGCGATAAACCGGACTTTTTTTTAAGCCAGTCCAGCTCCACCTGCAGCTGCCCAATCTGCTGGTACAGCTCCGCCTTTAGTGCTTCCTCGCTCGTGTCCGGCTGCGAGCGCCGATCCACGAACAGTTCCGGCGCTCCTTGAATCGCTTGTCGTTTCCAGTTCGCCACCTGGCCGGGATGTACGCCGTAATGCGAAGCGATTTCCTGAATGGTCTTCTGCTCCTTGATCGCCTCCAGCGCGATGCGTGCTTTCATTTCCGCGCTGAAGGTCCGCCGTTGCCTCGATTTCATTTCTGCACCCTTTCCGAGACAGCGATTCTATACCTTAATGAGTGGTCCGAATTTTGGGGAGCACTTCACCCTTCAAATTATTGCAATAGCCAATCCTCGGTCTTCTCGATAAATTCAAATCCAAATTTCTGCCAGGGAGTACCGGAGTCTTCCTTCCGAACGACGCGAGCTTTGCCCACGTAACGTTCCTCCTTACCGCTCAGGAAAACCTCCATAACGGTTCCTTTGACGAGAGGAGTTACGCAAGTACAAAGAAATCCCCCCGCACTTATGTTCTCTGTAGTGACCGTTTCGGTCTTGAGATGATTGTCTTTGCCCCGATCGACAAGTTTCAGCGCCACTCGTAACTGAACTCGCAGGTGCGCACGTCGTTCCTGCCTGTGATTGCTGGACTCAGATTCAATAGCCTTTCTCAAGGCCGCGAAATCGATTGGCTTTTCGAAGTATCCACGGGCGCCAAGGCTCTCGCAATGCTCTTTGAATTTGGTCCCATCCTCACCCGTGACGATGAATATCGGGATTTGCGCGCTATACCTTACGCTGTGTAGACACTGACACAATTCAAACCCTGTATGACCTGGCATTAACAGGTCCAGCAGGATAGCATCGGGTTTGTGCGCCATAACGAGCGCGAAGGCCTCTTCCGGGTTGCCTGTATCAAAGATTTCATAACTGGATTGCAGGCGTGTGCGGATCAGATTGCGTACCTTTGGGTCGTCGTCGATTATTACCAGCTTTTTCATGCTAGATCCCCTTCCGGATCCGATCTTTAACGAGAAGACTGCTCATTTCTGACGCGGATTGGCCCTTCATCACTTCGCGTACCTTTTCTGCCAGGCTTGTCCGTGTATATGGCTTGGGAAGAAAGTGACAGTTTTCGTCCAGTCTGGCGTGCCCCTCATAATTCTGGCCGGTGTAACCAGAGGTGAATAGAACTCGAATCGTTGGCCGTTTTTCCCGCAAAATTCCAGCAAGTGCCCGTCCACTGATCTTAGGCAAAACCACGTCGGTTAATAAGAGTGCAACGTCTTCTCCCTCTTTTTGGCTCAATGCAAGCGCCGAAGCCGCATCTTCGGCTTCAAGAACTCTGTAGCCAAATGATTGAAGAAGGTGAACCGTCAGCTTGCGGAGGGCAGCATCGTCTTCGACTAGAAGGATGGTACCGTTACCGACGAAGCATTCTCTGGAAGCACACCCTGCTTCATTCTCGGCGGAGTGCTGTTCCGTCCTCGGGAGCCAAATATTTACTGTAGTTCCGGACCCCAAGTTACTCGTCAAGTCTATGTAACCGCCACTCTGTTTCACGAATCCGTAGACCATTGCGAGACCTAGCCCCGTCCCCTTTCCTTTTTCCTTTGTCGTAAAGAACGGCTCGAACGCGCGTGCCAGCGTCTCCTTGCTCATTCCCACCCCAGTGTCTGAAATACTGAGTCGCACATAGGAACCCACTTGCACTGGATATTGATAATTGCGTGCCGCCGCTGCATCGATTTCAAAATTGCCCGTCTGAATCCTTAGCTGACCGCCATTTGGCATGGCATCTCTGGCGTTCACGGCCATGTTGATAATGGCCTGCTCCAGTTGTCCCTGGTCCACCTTGACCCGACCCAGGTTCTTATCAAGTTGCGTAATCAGCTCGATGTCTTCGCCAATCAGCCGCCGTAGCATCTTTTGCGTGTCCTGCACAATTGTGTTTACATCTACGATTTTGGGCTCCAGAACTTGTTGTCGGCTAAAGGCCAGAAGTTGTTTGGTAAGCGAAGCCGCCTGGTGTCCCGCGCTGAGGATTTGGTCCACGCTTTCGCGAAGAGTTGATGGTTTAGGTAATTCCTCCTCGAGTAACTCGGCATAACCGATGATCACTCCGAGCAAGTTGTTAAAGTCGTGCGCCACTCCACCAGACAGTCGACCGATTGCCTCCATTTTTTGAGCCTGAAGAAACTGTCTTTCGAGCAAGCGACCTTCACTGACGTCGCGGTTCACGATAACCAACTTATCCACTTCTCCGCTTTTGTTGCGAATCACGCTCGCGGTTGACTCGAGGACATGCCATTGCCCAGCTTTGTCGCGCATCCGGTACTCAATGGTTTGCCCCTCGCCATGTTCGTGTGCGTACACCGCTGCGGCCAGGACCTTTTCCCTGTCGTCCGGGTGAATCTGTTCGAGTGAAGAGGTACGCTCGAGTTCTTCCGGGGAATAACCGAGAATTTTCTGATATGAAGGACTGTTATAAAGGCGATTGCCATCTTTATCGACGACGGCAATCA
This sequence comes from Candidatus Acidiferrales bacterium, assembly GCA_963709675.1. Taxonomy (GTDB): domain Bacteria; phylum Acidobacteriota; class Terriglobia; order Acidiferrales; family UBA7541; genus Acidiferrum. Next base: position 2,442,396 of record CAVPWW010000002.1, on the reverse strand, counting down.
TATCGGCGGCATTTTCACTGATCAGGCGGAAAAGCTCCGCGCGCCGTAGAAGATGGTTTCGCATCCTTTGAATTTGAATCTGTTGGTAGATGGTGTAGAGGTCAAATAACAAAACCAGCCCGACCAGGCCACGCAAGACATGCTCCGAAGGCTCAGCTGGCAAAACTGAGATATTTCGAAAAGAGGGAAGCGCGAAAGAGATAATTCCTGCGGTCAGTAATAGTGTGATGGTGATGGCCGTCGCCAGCAATCCCCACTCTCGAATTTCAATCGCTAAGAACTGCTTCTCGGTTGAGTTGTCTAGCCCATCGAGATGATCTGGTTGCTTCACGGGTTTGTGTGTAGATAGCGGCAATTGAATTTACGATAGATCGACCATGTGTATTTGGGATGATGCGGACAGCCCTTCGCGCAATTTGAGAGCCAACGTGCTTCTCGAGAATGGCTTCACCAGGAGAGCAATCGCCGAATCCTGGCCAACGTGTGCTGTCAATAAAGCACTCGAGTAGCCGGACATATACAAGATCTTGATGTCTGGCCTGATGTCTTTCATCCGCGAGGCAAGGGTAGGGCCGTCCATCCCGGGCATAACAACGTCAGTTAAAAGCAAATCGATGGAACCTTCGAAGCGCCGGGCCAGTTCCATCGCTTCAGGCCCATTGGCAGCTTCAAGCACGGTATAGCCAAATCTCTCGATAAGAATTCGGTTCATTTTCCGAAAAGTCTCGTTATCGTCGACGAGGAGAATGGTTTCTGTTCCGCGCGGTAGATCCATAAGGGGAGAGCGAGCGGATGGTGGGGATACAGGCTGGTTGGTCTTAGGCAGATAAATGTTAAACGTGGTGCCAGTTCCCAATCTGCTTTCGACATCGATAAAGCCGCCGCTTTGCTTCACGATTCCGTATACTACGGCCAGTCCAAAGTCCGTACCCGGACCCTGACCTTTTGCCGTAAAAAATGGATCGAAAATGCTGGCCTGTGTTGCTTCGTCCATTCCGACGCCCGTATCTTTAATCGTCAAAAGACAGTACTCGCCGGGCAGGGCATAGACGTGCCTCAATATGTAGCTATCAGCGAGAACTACATTTTCGGTAGCAATGGAAAGTGTGCCGCCCCTGGGCATTGCCTCGCGCCCGTTGCTGGCTAGCTTCATGATTACTTGCTCAATCTGCGAAGGATCGCTGTTGACATGGCATCCGCTCGAGGAATCCCGGATCACGAGCTCAACATCGTCACCAACCATGTTCTTCAAAAGTCCTTCCATCCCCTTGACCGCTCTTCCCAAATCAATTACCCGGGGATCCAAAATCTGTTTTTGACTGAAGGCAAGTAGTTGTTGAGTCACCGTGGCGGCGTGCTGGGCGGCTTTCCTGATCTGTTCGACGTAACCGGCAGTGCGTTGGTCTAGGGATGGCATTTCCGAGAGGATGTCGCAGTAACCCAGAATGACGCTGTGCATATTGTTGAATTCATGCGCGACTCCACCGGCCAGTCGCCCAGTAGATTCAAATTTCAAGGCGTGCTTAAGCTGCGTCTGCATTGTTCTCGTCTCGCTGATGTCACGCACAGCCATGGAAGACCCAGCTATATATCCATTGCGGTCCAGGATGGGCGAGATTGCAATCGAGACGTGGAGAACTGCCCCGTCGCGTCGAACCCGGACCGTTTCCAAATTTTGGATGCGTTCTCCGCGATTGAGCCTTTCGAGCAGGGCAGCGCCTTCTTTCCTTCGATCAAACGGTAGTAACACATCGCCAGATCTGCCGAGGATGTCTCTCGCGGGGTAACCAAAAAGTAGTTCAGCTTCTTTATTCCAACTGAACACAATGCCGCGAGTAGTCAAACCAACGAGGGCTGATCCCGAACATTGCACGATGGACGAAAGGAGCTGAAGTTGCCGTTCGTTCTCCCGTTTTTCCGTAAGATCGGTGGCAATGTAGTGTATTCCGACCACCGCGCCATTCTCGAGCGGAATGCGCCCGGTCTTCAATCGGACCGGCAGAGTTCCTCCATCCTGGCAGAGGAGTTCGCATTCGCCCGTCCAAGAGCCAAGCTCAAGGGTCTCTGACAAAACTTCTGGATTGATAGTAAGGAAACTGACAGGAGAAAGGATTTCCAGCTTAGTCTTTAGCCTGTCCAGGGGATTCGCGCTTATGGCCAACTTCCTCAGGAACTCGCGATTCGCATAGGTGAGTGTCCCATCCAGGTCGGTGGCCGCAACAAGCTCCCCAACGCTCTCAACGATCTTGTCGGGGTCTGGTATAACGCCGACAACATCGATAGGCTTTGAAACAGGGCTGATGATGCTTGTGTTTTCGGAGGCCATCAGAACTTCGCTCTGTTTCCGCAAGCTTTTGAGATAAGAGCCAGGGTAGTGCCTATCGGATTCCGGCTAACCAGCCTGAGCAAAAGGTCCCCAACTGACGCAGTTCCGTTACCTATAGATTTTTCAGCCAGGGTGAGGGTAGGTGGAACATAGAGGAGGAGTGGCGCGCTGGAATCGGAACTGCTTCCTGCGATTGACAGGAATATTGCGCTGGTAAGACCACTGAGGGGTTCCATCACAACACCGTCCTGAGGGGTGTCATTGCATTGGCGCTTCCAAACTTGAGGAATCCTTGGCTTTGATCCGGGGAGCGGCGCAAACCTTTGTCATTTCAACCGCGTACGAGGAAAATCCTGAAGGCGAACTGAAGCCCGGCTGCCGCCGATTCCTCGACCGTCTGTCCAATCTCACTACGCGTGTCTAAAATCTGGTGGTTTGTCCTTTTGATAATGGCTGAGGTCGCTTCAGTGCTTTTTCGTTCAGGTGTGTGTCTATCGTCTCTTTGGCGACGCGTGCCGCAGCATACGCCGATGCCAAAGGATGGATTTGAGAGCGCCGGTTAGCACTAGCAAACTCAAAGTAAAACATACGGCGCCGAAGATCACGACAGGCTCTGAAACGCTCGAATTGTTCAAGAGACCTTCGTGCAACAGATAGAGCCCGCCGGCGAGGAGCGCAGCAGACACGATAATTTCGAAGAGTGTAGTTACCCGTCTCATCCCAGAAACTCGCGCGAACCGTTCTAAATGATTGTGGCGCTCCCCTTGAAAGGAAAAATAAAAGCAAGCATCATCCACATCTCCCGGCAAGAATGGAACTGCGCCCCGGCTCCGCTGCTGGCCAGCCGAACGCGAGTACGAATGCTCATCTCAAAACTGCACACACATTTGTGCACCAATTCTCGAGAGAACTCGAGAATCGCTGCTCAATTCGTCGGGTCGGGAAAGGCGACCGCTGTTTAGGCCGATCTGGGTTTAATGAGTAACTTGGGGCATAGCTTACTCATGCGCAAAATAAGCGCTTGGGGAAGGATTGTCAATACAAAATATGCCCCGATAGTCGTTGCAGAGTTGCTTGATCTCCCCGTATTCCAAGCCCATTTTCTCGATTTTTGCCCAAAATTCTCGAGGTGCCGAACGTGAGCGGCAGGACCGGTCTCGAGAGACTCCACGACAGACTCGAGCGCCGCAAGAAACTGTCAGGCATTGCGTGAGCTTCGAAAAGCTGGACCTTCTGCCGCACAACAATGGGAACCCGCACCACAGATTCCACAAACACCGTCACCACCATCATCATTCAGATGACATCGGCCAACGGTAATAGCCGTAAAGCAGCCTGGCCAGGTTCTACCGCGAAGTGCGGCTCGAAATCTAGGGCCACACTTCGCACAGGTTTCTTAACGCCAACTCAATTCTTAATCCGCGCCAGTAGGTTATAGAGTGTGGAGCGGCTAATCCCCAGAATTTCCGCAGCACGCGTCTTGTCTCCCTCCACGTGCTCCAGTACGCGCTGCAGATGACGGCGTTGCAATTCCTCGAAGGTCAGTAGCTTCCCATCTTGTGGCGCAGGTTCTGCATCGTTCGCCAAAAGTGACTTCGGCAGATCACTGAGATCGATCACATTTTCCTCTGCCATCATGATGGCTAAGCTGAGAACGTTCTCCAGTTCTCGGATGTTTCCCGGCCATGAGTAAGCGGACAGGCATGTCTGAGCCCGCCGCGTGATGCCGTTGATTTTCTTTCCATATTGTTTGGAATATTTCTCCACCATGAACCGCTCAAGAAGCTGAATATCTTCTTTGCGGTCCACGAGCCGGGGCAAGTTGATTTCGATCATGCCAAGGCGGAAGTACAGATCTTCCCTGAATTTCCCTTCCTTGATCAGAGATCGAAGATCCCGGTTAGTGGCAGCGACCACCCTCACGTCCACCTTGCGCGGGATTGGAGACCCAACGCGGTGAACCTCCTGATGCTGGATCACGCGAAGGAGTTTGGCCTGTGCAGGGAGTGGCATCTCGCCGATTTCATCGAGAAAGACAGTCCCACGGCTGGCATATTCGAATAGCCCAACTTTGTCCTCGGTTGCCCCAGTAAATGCGCCTTTCACGTAACCGAACAATTCGCTCTCGAACAACGTTTCGACCACCGCAGCGCAGTTGCAAATGGCGAATGGGCCAGAGCCAGAGTTTCGAAGGTGATGAAGAGCCTTGGCGACCAGTTCCTTTCCGGTGCCGGTTTGCCCGGTGATGAGAATAGTTTGAAAATGCGGAGCGACCCGTCGAATCTTTGAGAAAACATCGAGCATTAACGGGCTGCGGCCAATCATGCCCTCGAACTGAAATGCATCGACAAGCTTGCGTTCCAATTGGAAAGCAGTTTCCTTTTCCCGCACCTCATCAATTAGCCCAGAAATCCGAGAGCGGAGTTTCTCAAGATTCAGTGGTTTAGCCAGATAGTCCCGCGCACCCCTTTGAATGGCCTCAACTGCAGAATTCGTCGAGTAATGCCCGGTCATCAGAATGACTTCGACGCCGGGATCCTTGGTAAGCATCCTTTCGAGAAGATCCATGCCCGTCAAAACGGGCATCATTAGATCGACCAGAACGATGCGAGGTCGTAGGTTTTTGAAGGCTTCCAGACCCGCTTCAGGTTCTAATGCAGTATGAATATCCAGGTCGGCCCCGGCTAGGGCCTCCTGAATAATTTCAAGCGTGGCAGGGTCATCGTCAATTGCCAGGAGTGGAACGCGCGCGTGGTCAATCGGCATGTTCTTCTCCCGGCTCAGCACTGCCAATTTGCTTTCCATATATCATCCAGGCGAACGGTCGAGTCGAAAGATATCTGACTCGCAGCTTGCCCTCGCTTGAGAAATCGCTGACAGGTTGGTTCATGAAATACATCTACAGCTGCAGGATTTCAGAGCGCAAGCCGCCGCAGGGGAATTAGACATTACTCTAGCCCCTTGCAGTTTAAGGAACCGCGGATGGTTTTGATGTACGTAGAACTACGTAATCGCTAATTGTCTTTCCCAGTTTCCCTAGAAGAGACACGATGTTCTGCGCTCTCGTGCATGGTTCGCGAAGTGTAGTTTTGCAAGGATTCTTCCGAGTCGCTCCGAACGAGTCCGTGCGCCGACGCGTAGTGAAGGAGTTCCGTAACGCTGTGCACATTCCACTTTCGCATAATGTTTGCGCGGTGAGTTTCGACCGTCCTCACTGTAATCCTCAAAGCAGCACCAATCTCCTTGCTGCTTTTTCCCAAGGACAGGAGCCGGGCCACTTCAAGCTCCCGGCTCGTTAAGCTGGCGGATGTCGCGTTTCGCTCCGGCACATCCTGCTGAAGATAACCATCTACTAATCCTTCGGAGATTTGACCGCTCAAATACCGTTGTCCCCGACATACAGACTTGACCGCTGTCTTGAGCTGGTTGGCCAGATCCGATTTCAGCACGTAGCCGTCCGCTCCAGCGATGAGCACCCTGCGCACCAGGACCTCCGAATCATGCATGGTCAGGATAATTACGCGGGTCCCTGAATTGGCTGCGTGGATTCGGCGGGTCGCTTCGATTCCATCGAGCCCCGGCATAACCAGGTCCATAATGACCACGTCCGGTCTCAGTTTCTCGGCTTGTTCAACTGCCTGGATACCGTTCGTTGCTTCTCCCACGATTTCAACGTCGCGGGACGATTCCAATATGGTCCGGACGCCCCGCCGGATCAATTCGTGGTCATCTGCAATCAGAATCTTGACTTTTTTCATGGCCAGACTCTTCCTTAATCATCAAATTGATTTCACGATATGCAGAATGAGCAAGAAAGAAGTGCTTGGACCGGACCTGCCACGACCGACGAAAAACATTTCCTGGGCGGAAATGATTATTATAATCTACATATTCTAAACATAAAGTAATCCGGTTTCAATGGCTAAATGGCGGTTTAGTCGCCAAGCTTAACAGCGCAAATCGTTCTACGTAATTCTCGGTATTGCTTCGAAAACAGATAAGCGTCTTATAGAGATGTCACTTATTTGGCACTGTATCCGCCTAATAAGTAATGATTCAGTTCAGCTGCAACCCTACGGTCTTCCTGGTTGGCTAACGGAGAGGGGAAGGGCTTAGTTAACTGACTCTGTGGATCGTGTCCACTTTGACCTGGGGCAGGGAAAGGTGGACTATCCCTGGCTTGACGGTTCTGCTCAAGCTATTAGGATTGTGGCTTGAGGGCCCTTGGTGTCCCCAGGGGCCCTTCCTCTTTTGAAAGTCACATCGCCAGTCAGATTTGGACTTCGTTTCTGTCTATAGCCTGGTGTCCCTCGGACCGCTCGCCCCAGAGTTCAACGCTGGGGAACAGTCGCTGAGGATTGCGCCAAGTCGAGCCATGCTTGCATTTCTTGTCCGTTCCGAAAGGTCTTGCTATCGAGAACCTGATCGCCTTTCAGACGGAAGGTAGTTGCACTTCGAGTCACAGAATCAATGCACATCTTTTTATGCGTATTGCCAGTGCAATCGCTGGTCTTGCACAGCCATGTCGTGGTTCCATCCTGGGACACCCTGCTCTTCTTGAACCCGTTAGCGAGCGCAATCGCCTGTAGCCTTTGAAACTCTAACATCTCATCCCCGCATTTTCGTTCTCAGCGAATCGCCGAGCAAAACTGTAGCCGGAACATCTGAATTCCGCCTCTGACTGCTGATGCTATGCCAGAAAGCGGTAGAATCACCCAATCAGCCCACGCCACGCCAAACTTACGAAGGGAACAGAGTTTCTGCCTGATTTCCCAACAGCCCGATCTCAAGAGCGAAATCGGGCCCAGATACGATGGAGCAATGCAGTTGCCAGTCAGTTTCATGTCTGCAATCATTCGAAACGCTTTCAATTCAATAGCTTGCCTGTGTTATGAAATGTTTCAGGATTGTCCACTGTCCGATTCTTGAACTCGATTACATAATTTGAGCGCTCTGGGGAACCTTCTAACTGCTGGAATTTGAGGCTCGATTGTATTTCTCCGTCACGGTCGGGACCGTTACCCGCACTCTTGTGCCGCTAGCCCCAAAATCAATCAGTAGGTGGCCTCCAATCAGTTTCACGCGTTCTTTCATACTGGAGATGCCAACACCTTTTTCTATCGGCATTCCAGCGCTGGTGCTAGGATCCTCTTTTGATGTTTCCCTGCCGGTGTCCCTCACCTCCACCGTGACACGATCCGAGTGACGCTCCAGTAGTATCTTGACTAAACGACTTCCTGAGTGGCGATGGATATTTGCAAGACTTTCTTGGACCACGCGGAACAGGGCCAATTCTACGTCTCCTTTAAGTCGCCCAAACAGCGGGTCCACTTCTAGTTGTACTTGGATCCCAGTGCGCTTAGTAAAACCGCCTACATAATGGCGAATCGCATCGCCAAGCCCGGTTTCATCCAACATTGGAGGGTGCAATAAATAGGAAAGCGTACGCATCTCGTGGATGGCCTGACTGACCAACTCTTGACACTCGTGCAGCATGATTCGCTCCTTCTTGGCAGCGGATGGAAGTGAATTTTGCAGTAAACCCAGATTCGTTTCTAAGGCGACCATGCATTGTCCGGTCGAATCATGCAGGTCTCTTGCGATTCTCCGTCGCTCTTCGTCCTGTAGTTGCAGGATGCGTCCCGAAAGAAGATCCAGATCTTCCTCTGCCTGCTTCCGTTTGGTGATGTCCTGGGCGCTGCCCACTATTCTGTACCGCTTGCCCGTGGAATCAAGGACTGGGAATCCACGGCATTCGACCCAACGAATGGAGCCGTCCGGCCGAATCACCCTGCATTCGACACTCTCGATTGGCGTCCCAGCGATCAAGCCTTGCACAAGCTCCTTGACGCGCTCGCGGTCGTCTTCGTGGAGACCTTCCAAGAACGAGAGTGGGTTGGCATAGAAACTCTTGATCGTCCGACCCCAGATCTCCTCGTAGCTCGGACTGACGTACAGAAGTTTGCTCATATCGCTGTTAGCAAGCGCCAGCACCTCCTTTAAGTTGTCTGCAATCTGGCGGAATCGTTCGCTACTCTGGAGTTCCTTCGCCTCTCTCGCGAACCGCCGGTCCATTGACGAGGTCAAGACGGCGGCGCCCTGGACCAACAATGTGGTTGCAGCAATCCCACCTAGGCCAAGCGAAGAAATGCTCATCACGTGGGACACGTCCGAGAGCACCGCTGAGGGGAAAAAAGTCGCCGACATCATCCCTGTGGAATGCATCAAGAATATAACGGTGCCCATCACTCCGGCACTCAAGAGCTTTGCTAGTGTGGCTCCTCTGAAATCCTCTCGGTAGTCGAAAGCGAAAACTATGGCGGCGAGGGAGGCAATGACTGCAATCAAAATCGAGACGCCGACCAGCAGCGCATTGTACCGACAGACCGCCGGGAGGCGCATGGCGGCCATGCCGATGTAGTGCATACCGGCAATCGCAAATCCCATGAGGACGCTGCCGATCAATGCTAGGACAAGACCCATTTTCTCGCGACGACTTACCACCCAAAGCGCTGTCGCTGCGCCGAGAATGGCCGCCAGGAGTGAGAGAAGAACCGTCGGCCAGTGGTAAGCGACGGGGATCGGTAGGCTGAAGGCCAGCATGCCAGTGAAGTGCATCGACCAGATTCCAATTCCCATAGCCGTGGCGCCACCGGCCAACCAAGTCGAACGCACCCAACCGCGCGCGGTGGTCACACGCCCACCTAGATCGAGTGCTGCATACGATGTCGAGATGGCTATGAAAATGGAAAGAGCGACAAGGCGATAATCGTACGAGCCTAAAAGAGGGTCCTCCAACTGGTTCATGTCCGCCCCCTTTGACCGCAAACAGACGGCTCATTTCGATGCCGCCGCACCCAGGTCACAAAGAGAAGGTTCACTATTCGAACAATAACATATATTGTTAGCTATTTACAGTAGACGCCTCTCTCTTGAAACCATTGTCTAGGAAATGTGATGCAGCGAGCAAAGGCCACACGAATTACTTCCGACCGGGATGAGAACTCGCCTCAATCTGTCTAGAATTTGGACAGGGTACTGAACTTTGGAGTATGCATTGCCACGTAAAAGCTGCCTCTTGGTCGCAACCTTATCAAGTAAAAGCAATTAATCAGTTTCTGCCACAGGGCCAGTCGGTTTGCTCACCAATACGGCGATAATTCAGATGATTTCTATCGTGCAATGGTTTCTTGGTTAAGAAGCCTGGGTGAGACTACGAGAAGAAAACGTCCCGAACGCCGGACAAACTTACGCTTCAAAATTCAACTGGCCCTGAGGCTTTGTGGCAAAGATGAGAATGGATTGCCGTTTGAAGAACTGACAATCACCGATGATGTAAGCGTAACAGGCTTCCTGTGCGCTTGCGACGCGCGTTTGGCTAAAGATATCGTGGTCGAAGATTACCTGGGCGGACATGCCGGGCAACGGATCGGGCTGGCCAGAGTGGCGCGCAAAGACCCGTCAGGGGCTCCCTCGCAGAAATTCGGATTTCACTTCATTGAGAAAAAAGGCGACTGGATTCTCCAGTAGATTCGGCAAGCACGCCTTCGCCAGTGCCAACCCCACAAAGACTAAAGCTTCAATGCCTTCAGATATTCGCGGAAGTCATCGCCAAATATCTTGTTTTGAAGCGCAATTTCCACTGTGGCTTTCAGAAATCCTAGCTTCTCTCCCGCATCATAGGAAATTCCCTCATAGATCAGTGCCCAAAGGCCTTGTTCTTTGGCAAGGATCCGTAGCGCATCCGTCAACTGGATTTCGCCTCCAGCCCCAGGTTTCGTCCGCTCCAAGCAATAGAATATTTCAGGCGGAAGCAAGTATCGCCCAGTGATCGCAAGGTTCGAAGGAGCATCCTCCGGCTTCGGCTTTTCCACCAATTCGCGAATCTGGAGCAACCGCTCTCCAAACGGCGGCTGATGGGCAGGTTCGCCGGCTACAATTCCGTACAGCTGTGTTTTATTCGCGGGCACTTTCTCCACGGCTATGGCGCCGATGCCGGTCGCGTTGTAGACCTCGATCAATTGTTTGGTGGCAGGGTTCTGTCCTGGAATGAGCACGTCGCCAAGCAACACGACGAAAGGCTCGTCTCCGACGAGGTCTTTTGCTACAAGTACCGCATGCCCGAGGCCCAACGGCTCCTTTTGCCGGGTGTAGCTGACCTGAACCATGTTGCTGATCCGGTGTAGCATATCCGCCTGCTCGGTTTTGCCTCTATCTCGCAAAAAACACTCCAGCAACGGCGAATTGTCGAAATGATCCTCGATGGAATTCTTGCCCTTGCCAGTCACAATGATGACGTGTTCGATCCCAGAAGCGACGCATTCTTCCACGACGTATTGGATTTGAGGCTTATCCACAACACTTAACATTTCCTTCGGCTGTGCTTTGGTGGCGGGCAGGAATCGCGTGCCAAGACCGGCCGCCGGTAGGACAGCTTTGCGGACTTTGTGTCTTGGTGCGTTGTTCGGCAGAGGATGTTGCGAATCTTCGTTCAGTAAGAGAGTACCGGCGATTTGGTTGGGAGTTTTCATTTACCTGAACAGTAGAGTGCTTCACGAAGTTCGTCAATGAAACCAACGACCGATTGTCGCCTCAGTCATCCGTATTTTTACTTACGAAAGAAGCGAGCGGGACTGGCAATCCGGAATCTACCCTCGACATACCCAAGTCGGCTCCCGCCGCGCGCATCTGATCTAGAGGCTGCACATGCCTGCAAGGTCTGCGAGTTGAAATTGGAGATACGCTATGAGGGCAGTGGTGCTGTATGAGACCGGTGGTCCTGAGAAGCTGAAATTTGAATACAACGTCTCCGAACCGCAGATTACCTATTGTCGCCGCTCTAATTCAATCAAGCGGGGAAAGGGCACAGGTACTCATCAAGGCCTGCTCACAAAAAAGTCGCCGGTGGAGGATTTCTGTCCGGCCAACACTGTACTCATCACACCATTGACGCTGTCAATGTGGTACTTGATGCTGAGAATTCTCTTACCGTAAATTCTTACCTCCACGAAGGTTTCGTCGCTCGCGGGGAGCCAAAAGTCACCGATTTTCTCATATTCCCTCACGAAATCGGCCCTCGTGATCCAGAAGGAAGGGTTCTTTACCGGATGTCCAACAATTTTGACGACTGCGAATTCACTGCTGTCAATCCATAACTTCCCTTCGAAGAGATACTTGTCCTTTCGTTTGGGAAGTGCCTCAACGACGAAGCAGTGGCGGTTACCCAGATCCTCTTCGCCGAGCGCACGAAAGCCATAGTTCGCAGGAGAGATCGAACTATCGCGGTGGTCCTGTCCGGCCACCGCGGAGGCCTCGCTCTCCATCAAGCGGTTTAGCGCGAGATGACGGACCGCGGCTGAGCCCGCCTCGGCGATTGTCACGAACTTCTTCCTGTCAGGGGCGACATAATCCATTCGCACAGTCTCCTGCGCCTGGACTTTGCCGTCGAGATCGGTCACGGCATAGGTTCGCACCACGGAATACTCGCGCAAACCGGCGTCACGAACCTCATTGTGCTTAACGAGGTCAGCGAAGATCTGGTCTCCGCTGGCAAGCGGCTGAAAAGGTTGAAGCGATTCTGACGGTGCGAACTCTCTTTCGGTTCGGCTAGATTGCCCGGATGTGCGAATTGCCGCGGCCGTCAGTGCAAACGCCAGCAAAGCTGCCAGGAAGCATATTCTCGATGCGCTGAGGGCTTGCATTGTGGCGTGACGTCCTATTTCTCCAATCCTCTTGTTCCACCTTTCACACGATTTTGCATCCGGAGACTATTCGAAACTGCCGGTCACTCCCTGGAATCCGTGGAGCGCCTGCTTAAGCAGCCACTTCATGACGCGCGCGGCGCTGTAACAGTACGCGACGTTATATCCAAGCGTTGAAAAACAGTGTGGCTCGCAGCCTTTTTTCATCTCGGCGAGTTGTTTGAGGTCGAACTTCTGGTTGTCCACGGTGCCCCAATCATAGTTCGCGTTGTACATGGGAAAGCAGGGCGCAAGCGTTCCATCAGTGCGAATGATCAGCCAGTTTTGACCGGCCCGGCAGCCCCAGTTCTCGCCCACTCCGCGCATGAATCCTTTCATGTTTTGTAGCCGCGGGATGGAATCCACCATCTTGTACCCTTGGCGCTGTTTGTCGATGAGCCAGTCCAAAAGATCATCGACCATGGGAAAATCTTGGGGGCGAATGTACGTGTCATTTTCGTGTAGATGCTTGAAATGGGATTGCTCCATCATGGGAGCTTCGTTGATATGGAAGGTGAGAGAAATGCCGTGATCATGGGCTATCTCCACGAGTTGTTTCACATCCTCGATATTGGTCCGGCAAATGTTTGTATTGAAGAAGACTGTATAGCCGTAGCGGTACTGCCGTTTCACCAGATAATCGAAGTATGACCGCACGTGCTCAAATGCCTTCGGCAGGCCGGGTCTCTCCTTGATCGTGTCCACTGCAAAATTGATAGTTGCGATTCCTGCATCTGCGAGGCGATCGGTTACCTCAGGGCGAAGCAGACGGGCATTCGTGGCCAAATAGACCCAGAAGTCCTTTTTCGCGGCATAGTAAATCACCTTATGCACAAAATCAGGGCGCAGCAGCGGTTCTCCGCCTGTGGGAGCCAGCACACGGCAAGGCGTTGACTCCAGCCAGTCGATAGCGCGCCGAGAGGTTTCTTCGTTCATTCCCTTCACGCGATTGTCATACGACCAGCAGTAGTGGCAATCCAGATTGCATTTCCACTCGGTGAATAGATACGCGATGATCGGTTGGAAATCTCCCGGCAAAACACGCGATTTGAAGTACGGCACCATCCAACCTCGCATGGTTTTGAGAATGCGAGAAACAGGCCAATGCCTTTTCCCGGTCCGCAACACGTGGTCATGAGCCGCAATGTCGGTTGCGTTCAACTCGTGCAATAGCTCCGGGTGCTGCGGAAAAACGGGGACGGGAAGCGCCTCGACCTCCTTTGTGAGGTAGGGTGACGGCGGCCGTGAAGGCTGCTGGAGAAGATTATGAAGCGGTACGTCAAGACGAAATGGTTGTGCGGGAACGGTTGGGAGCGCTTGTTCCACTGTGGACATGAATCAGACCTCTCCTTTGCATAGAATGGCCGGTGCTCTGGCTCTGCGGGCCCGCCAGTGAACGCACCAATGCCGGCTGGATTCGATCAGCACCCCTCATGACTGCTTAAGAGATGCCAAAGAAGCACTGGCGCGCCCCCGGTAACAAAGATTTGGATATACGGAGCCGCCAGAGAGATACATGGAGGGACAAAAATATTGGAATTTGACCCTGGAAATTTGTGCGACCCTTTGAGGGCACGATGCATCCATATATGGATGGGAATCCGGGTAGGAAGGACACCCGGGAGTTCCGCGAAGTGAACTGCCGTGATGCGAATTCAGTGGATCGCACTGGTTGTGCTGTTAACAACGGGCCAGCTAGCCTCGGCGCAGGCGTATTTGACCCGTTCGAGTTTGTTGTGGTTGGCTTTGTGACGGGCATCAACCAGGCGAGCAACAGTAATCCTTCCTCTGGTGAGCGGATGCAGGGGTATGCAATGCGCTACGGGACAGCCTATGCCGACAACGCGATCGAAAACTTCATGGCGCGTGGTTTTCCGTCGGTTCTCCACCAAGATCCCCGTTCCTGTCAACTCGAGTTCGGTGGTTTCTGGCGCCGCGTCAAACATGCTGTGGGCCGCGGACTGATTGCGCGCGCTGATTCTGGCGAGAAACAACTGAATTATTCCGAGCTCGGAGGGGCATTGTCTGCGGCGGCGATTTCGACTTACAGCTATCACCCGCAAAGCGAGCGAGGCTTTGGAAACGTAGTGATCGTATGGGGCTCACAGATGGGCTGGGATGCAACATGATTAAGGAATTTTGGCCGGATCTTCGCAAGCATTCCAAAAACCGCAAACAGGATCAGCTCGCTCATGCTCAAGAATCGAACAGCGAGTGATCGGGGAAGTTGAGGTCACCGTGGGATGGGTGCAATTCAGGTCCTGGTTGAAGTTAGCGTTGCCGTCGCTCGGTGGATTCGGCCTGCTCATTTCTGCGTTTGTTGATTCGTCGTTTGTTCCGCTTCCCTTGGTCACGGATTTGGTCCTGATGGAGCTTTCCAGTCGTCACCCTGTTCGCATGCCGTATTACGCGGCGATGGCCGCGCTCGGTTCGCTAGGAGGATGCATCTGGATCTACTGGCTGGCTCGGAAAAGCGGGCAAGCCTATTATCGCAAGAGGCCAAAACATGTCCCGGGCAGGATTCGAAGACTCATAGAAGCTCACCCGATGGCGAGTGTTTTTCTTCCCGCCGTTGCCCCGTTTCCGGTGCCGTTCAAACCCTTCGTCATTGCGCAAGGAGTTTTTCAAGTATCCTTTGTGACCTTTGTAATTGGCACTCTCGTTGGCCGCGGCTTGCTGTTCTTCTTCGAAGGCTTTCTGGGAGCGCGCTATGGGGTCGCTGCAAAGGAGTTTATGGTGAACCAGAAATGGGCTTCCGTCGCGCTTGCCCTTGGCCTTGTCCTGGTTTTCCTGGTAATTCGCCGCCTGCCGGTCTTCCGCCGGAGAGAGGCTTCTCAGACAAATTGAAGTTCGCGAACGCGGCGCTCAAGCTCCCGCGCGATTTCGTTGGCGTCCTGGTGAGGTGTAAAACGCACCGGGGCTCCGATCGTGACCTGCACGAGCCCGGGTCGCGCGAAGATGCGTTGCTTCCGTTTCAAGTCATAAAGTCCCTGCAAGGAGATCGGAACAACCGGAAGATTCAGCTGCTTGGCGAGCAGGCCGATGCCCGAGCGAAAGGCCGACATGCCTCCATCGTCCGTCGTCTTGCCTTCCGGGAAAACCAAGACATTCCAGCGGCGGTCGGCAAGATCACCCGCAAAGGTAAAGCTCTGGAGGAATCCGGATTGCTGCGGCAGTGGGAAGACATTGAAGAGGCTTAGTGCGAGAAAGTATCTTAAGCGTTCGAGGAAACGCTCTAAGAGACTCAAGCCGCTTGAAGGACGCCGCATTCTTGCAAGTCTTTCACCGCCCATTGCGGCTGCAAGGCGGTTTCGCAATCTCGCCGGCAGCGCGGGCAGGATCCAGGCGATGTCGAGATAGGTAACGTGATTGGAGATCACGAGGACCGGTCCACGTAGTCCTCGGAGATTCTCGCGGCCACGAATGCATGGAGCTGCGAGAAGATAGGTCGCGGGCCACGCAAGGGAGTAATAGATGGCAAGGCGCATCGCAGTCGTAAGCCAATGTTGCGGCCATGTCGGGTACATGTGCTGAACCGTAGAAGAAGTGCCTTGGGCCAGTAGCTTTTCAAGTTGCGCAACTGTGGCGGCGTCTTGAAACTGCGCTTCATTCAATGCCACTTGATGGCGCTCTTCCAGGACATTCATGAGTTCGACTCGATCGAGGGAAGTAAGGTGTAAATCGGTTTCGAGATTGCTGTTCCTGGAGTCAATCTGGACGGGGCGGCCAGTAATCTGACTGATTAATCCAGCGAGTGAATCCGCCGAGGGAAGGGTTTCGGGGGTGCGGTTTTTCGCATTTCGGACTGCGTCACGAATGCGAGGGAGGATTGGCTTTTGCGTTGGTGTCCTTGGGAAATCGTGCTCTTGCCAAACAAACCAGTGGTGCATTCTTTGATATCCGATCAGTGATTGATTCGCGGCCTCGACCACCGCGGCCGGGTCACTGCTCGAGCCGTTCAGCAAGAGTACGGCGCAGGGCTCGGCATTGCCTTCTCTTTCAAGCCCGATCACGACGCAGTCGCGAATACCGGGTTGCGACCGCAAGGCTTTCTCGAGATCTTCGGGGTAGACATTCATACCTGCCGGAGTGACGATGACGTTTTTCCGGCGGCCCTTGAAATACAGGCGGCCAATCTCGTCTTTCTCCGCGACGTCACCCGTTCGGAACCAACCATCAGATTCGGCCACAGAAACGATTTGGCCGTTATGGCGATAAGCCGTGGCCACGTTCTCTCCACGTACGAAAATCTCGCCGTTGTCGTCGACGCGCACTTCCATGCCTGGAAACACTTTGCCGATGGATCCTCTCGCGGAACGGAATGGATGATTGAGGCTGATGAGCGACGTGGTTTCCGTCATTCCATATCCCTGAATCACCGCGAACCCCAAACGATTCCAGAAGGTCTCCGCTTTCTCCGGCAGTGCGGCTCCGCCAGATATGAAAGCCCAGAATTTCCAGCCAAAACGTGCATGGATCCGTCGGAATCGCCACCAACGAAGAAGAAAATGTCGACCGTCGGCCCCGTCGAAGTCCCTTCGAAACTGCTCAATTTCTCCGTCGCGCTCCTGTTGGCGTTCGACTTCGCGTTCGAGCGATTCAATGAAACGCGGTACCCCAACCAGGACAGAGACCCGCTCTCGCCGGATTGTGTCCACAACTTCCGCGGGCCGCAACGAATCGAGGAAAACAACCGTACCCGCCATCATAGGAGGGATGAACACAGCGAGCATTTGACCGAAGACGTGACTGAGCGGAAGCAGATTCAAGAACCGCAGTGGGTGAACAAGTTTTTCATAGCGAAGATACTTCTGGATTTCCCCCTGCAGGGGTGCAATGTTCGCGAGCACGTTCCCGTGCGAAATCACGACGCCACGAGGATCCGCGGTAGTACCGGAGGTATAGATGATCTCCAACGTGTCTTCGCGCGAAAGAGGTGGCGAGGGATAGCGGGAAGAATGATGTCGAGCCGCGATTGCGGCAATCGACTCCAAACCGATAGAGGGGATGGTTGAACATTCCTTGTGCGCAGGCGACCGGAAGATGAGCTTTGCGTTCACTTCCTGAGCCACCCGGCGGGTAAAGTCCGCGGGCGAGCCGTGATCGATCGGCACAACGACAACACCACAAAACATGCACCCCAGAAAGACGATGATCCACTCAGCAGAGTTTTCGCCCCACAGCAGAACTGCATCGCCTTTTCCTATGCCACGGTCGTCTAGCTCCCTGGCCAGGCGGTTCGCCTCCTCCACAATCCGCCCATAAGTCCAACTCTCCATGCGGTAGCCACGCCTCTGTCGCACGGCAATCTGGTCGCCGTGTCTGGCATAAGTGGTTTCAACGAAATTAAGGAGTGACTCCGGGGCCATCAGAAACATCTATCTCCTAGAAGAAGTGGGGACTTCCATGCACGTTGGCTGCCTCAAATCGTTTGATAAGGTTTTGCCCTGATGGGATACACAGAAAAAGTCGCCGTGATAGGTGCTGGGATCTCCGGCCTGAGCTGTGCTTATCGCCTCAGGCAATTGGGAATCCCATCTCTTGTCCTCGAAGCTAGGGACCGCCCCGGTGGTGTAATTGGGACGATCCGCCGAAACGGTTTCTTGTTTGAAACCGGACCACAATGCCCGCGATTTCCACCCTCGGTGTGGCGAGTCGTGCGCGAGTTAAATCTGGAAAACAAGTTTGTGCCTGGCGACCCGAAAGCAAAGCGGTATATTCTCCGCCACGGGCGCCTTCATCTTGCACCATTCTCCCCAAAGGGTCTGCTGGCGACCAGGTTGGTTGGGCTTGGGTCTAAATTCCGAATTCTCACTGAAGCCTTTCGATCTTCGTCTCCCCCTCGCTATGAGGAAAGCCTGGCCGAGTTTGTCCAACGGAAATTCGGGTTGGAAGTATTAGAGAATCTGGTCGACCCGTTGATCTCCACCATCTTTCTTGGCGATTCTCGCAAGATGGGTATGGAGAGCGCCTTTCCCGCCTTGGTGGAGTGGGAACGGAAACAGGGAAGCCTAGTACGAGGCGCGATTCGATCGCGCAAATCCCGGCAAAACGCGGCGACCTCCGATGTTTCATCGGCACCTTCAGGTCCGAGTGGAAATCGCAATACCTTGCACGTCACCGACGGTCTTCCATCCCTTGGTTCCTTCATGTCAGGAATGGGAACTCTACCGGAAAAGCTCGCGGAGGGATCTCAACCCGAGATTCGGTACAAAGCCCAGATCGAATCCATCGCGCCATTACAGAACGGGAATGGCGCCCCAAATACCACTTGGGAAATAGGCTTGGCAAACGGGGAGAAGGTCATAGCGGACAATTTAGTGCTAGCAGTGCCGGCGTACGTCGCTGCACGACTGCTGGCGAGCAGCGTGCCGCATCTTGCTTCTCAACTCCGTGCCATTGAGTACGCTCCGATGTGCGCTGTGTCCTGTGCCTACGACCGTTCCAAGGTGGCGCACTCCTTGGATGGATTTGGTTTCATGATTCCCCGCCGAGAGAGTTCGCAAGCGTTTTGCACGTTTTGGAATTCCTCTCTTTTTCCACAGCGCGCCCCAGAGGGCAAAGTGTTATTGACTAGCTTTGCCAGAATGGGTACGAGCGAGGAAGAGTGTCGACGGACGGTCGAGGTCGAAAACGCCAGAATACTGGGGATCACGGGCGATCCCGTCGATCGCGTGGTTTGGAAAGATTCTCGGGCACTCCCGCAGTATAACGTTGGCCATGCACGTCGAGTCGCCGAGATGCACAGCATTTTGCGCGCGATTCCCAACCTGTATGTCACTGGGAACTTTCTTAGGGGCCGCTCCATAGGCGATTGCGTTGAATGTGCCTTTCTCGCCGCAGAGGAATTACATATCCAACTCGAGAACAAAAACATCTAACATGGAAAGAGATTATTTCGAGGAGCGGCAGAGTTGATTCAAATAGTGGCTTTGTTTTTGTGCATCGTGGTGATGGGAGTGCTCCTGGGTGTGGTTTACGAGATTCTAGGAGCACGCCGAGACCGCAGAGCCTACCCGCCACCGGGTAGACTGGTCTCGCTGGGAAGCCATCGACTGCACCTACTGGAATCGGGCGAGGGGAGTCCAACCATCGTGCTGGAAGCCGGACTCATGTCCACAGTTTTGAGTTGGAATGAGCTCCAGCGTGAGTTGAGCCGTTCTTTTCACGTTGTCAGCTATGACCGCGCAGGACTGGGTTGGAGCGATTTAGGTCCAATGCCTCGAACGGCAGATCGGATCGTGGAGGAGCTACACACTTTGCTGGAGCGAGCGGAAATGGCTCCTCCCTATATCTTGGTGGGACATTCCTTCGGCGGATTGACCATGCCGCTGTTTGCTGCGCGGTACCCGGACGAGGTAGCGGGGATGGTCCTCGTGGATCCAGTGGCACCAGCGGAATGGAATCCTCCTTCGGAACACGACAGGAAGCTCGCGCACATCGGAGCCAAGGTGTGCAGACGGGCGGCCGTGCTCTCGCGCATAGGACTGATTCGATTCGTGGCTTTTCTTCTCACCACGAGTACTGGCAAGAAGCTAGCTGCAAATCTCGTCCGGCTTATTAGTCGAGGTGCGCCTGCCGATGCGGGGTCGGTTTCGAGCCCTTGGTTTTTGGCCTTGCCCGCGAGGGAAAGAGATATGGCGCGCATCTTTTGGGTTCAAAAGAAGTTCTCCTCAACCATTGCGAGCCAACTGGAGAATCTGCATGTCAGCGCTGCATTGGCAGCGGAAGGAGACTCTTACGACAAGCCTGTAGCGATCCTATCGGCACATACTTCATCGGAGCATCGCCAGAACGAGCATGCCGCCATGGCGCAGCGTTTAGACCGTGGAATTCATGTGATCGCAAGGAAAAGCAACCACTGGATCATGCAAGAAGAACCTGAACTGGTGATTTCCGCCATCGATAAGGTCGTGGAAGGTTATTTGGTTCGGTCCGAGCGGCGGAAATGGGAAACGCCTCTCACTGCTTGAGTGGCCTTTTCTGTCAAAATACGCCATTTATATTCAGTAACAAAATGGTGGACGCGGGGGAGTCGGAATATTCACGCGTATTGAAAACACGGAACTTATTGATTTCGTGAGGCGCCAAGAGCGCAAGAAACGCTGAAATTGCGCCTAACTGGAACGGACGTTTTTTAAGTTCCTGTCTTGAGTTTAGTGAAAGTGGTGCAGGGAGCGACTCACCTTTCTCGGTCTGTCTGAGCGCGAACATTTTTTCCGCTAACCGCTCTCGTCCAACATGCGGCTAATCAATTTTTAAGTTTTCCTTTGCGGGTGGATGCCAATGGTTTATTTGGAATTTGGTGGCTACATTTTCATCCACTGTGCCATTGGTATTCCTTTCTTTCGACTAAGCAAGTACCTGATTCTAATTTGAGAGAGGGTGACTCGAAGTTGCTAGAGCTTCAGGTGTTGGACTCGGAACCGATCACGGCTACCGCGTGCGGAACTGTCGCCACGAAATTGTGCCCGGTTTTACGTGAGCCTCTACAATCGGCACTGGTGCCGCAGGAGATACTGAGTGGCGTCAGGACCTTGGACCATTCCTCGGCTCTCCACCTTGACTGCTTCAGAGGCAGAGCTGGGCAATCCAGTAGCAATAATAAATTTATGCGGCACGCATTCCGAACAGTATTGACAAAAGCAAAGTCAAGCTGTCAGAGTAGAGGCCATTTCAAGCTCTCAACGGGAGTTGCGCGCTTTAGGCACGCTACACCGTGGCATCGACAAGCGATGAGTTGGCCGAACGAGACGAGGTCACGAATGCATATCCATCTCGCATTTATCGATTTCGCCATCATTTCTTGCTACTTCGCTGTGGTTCTCGGCGTTGGCTTCTTTCTCAAAGGCAAGATGAAGACCTCGTCCGATTTCCTGCTTTCCAAACGTAATTTTTCTCACTGGGTAACGGGTATTGCTTTCATGTCGGCCAATCTGGGTGCGCTAGAGGTGATGGGGCACACAGCCAATGGCGCGAAATATGGCATGAGAACCAACCACTGGTACTGGGTGGGCGCGATTCCCGCGATGGTCTTTTTGGGCCTGTTCATGGTGCGCTTTTACTACGCCAACGGCATCCGCAGCGTGCCGGAGTACCTGCGCTTACGGTACGACCATCGCGCTCACCTGCTGAACTCGGTTAGCTTTGCTGTGGTCACGGTGCTGATGGCGGGCGTGGACATGTTCGCCTTTGCGGTTGTCTTTAAGAGCATCTTGGGTTGGCCATTTGCTCTTAGTGTCCTGCTGGCTAGTTCCGTGGTGCTCTTGTTCGTTTTTTGGGGTGGACTTTCTTCCTCAATCTACAACGAGTGTATTCAATTCTTCCTGATTGTCGTTGGATTCCTTCCACTGACTTTTTTTGGTTTACATGCGGTCGGCGGCTGGCACAGTCTCCTGAGACTACTGCCTGCTGGCAATGTACACACCTGGGTGGGGATGGGAAAGGCGGGCGATCCGCTGGGCGTGCCCTGGTGGGTGATGGTGGTGGGCAATGGCCTCTGCGCCGCTCCGGCGTACTGGTGTACTGATTTTCTGCTGGTCCAGCGCGCTATGGCCGCGCGCGACGTCGATTCGGCGCGCAAAACACCGCTCGTAGCGGCCTTTCCGAAGATGTTTTTCCCGGCCATAGTCACGATACAGGGCATGATCGCGCTGGCGATCGCACCCGAGATCGTGCGCCGAGACTACAACTTGGCGCTGCCGGTCATGATGGCGAAGTTCTACGGGGAGGGAATGCTGGGCGTAGGGATTACAGCTCTTCTAGCAAGTTTTATGTCGGGAATGGCGGGAAACATGACGGCCTTCAATACGGTGGTCACGTACGACATATATCAGACGTATCTGGCCAAGGACAGACCGGACTGGCATTATCTGACTGTCGGCAAGATCGCCACAATTGCCGGAACAGCACTGGCTTGCGCTTCATCCTTCATCGTTCTCTACTTCAACAACCTGATGGATTACATGGCGTTGATTTCCATTCTGTTTATCTCGCCATTTTTCATCGTTTTTCTTTTGGGGATGCTCTGGAAGCGACCCTCGGCAACGGCCGGGTTCTACGGGATGCTGGGGGGCTTGGGCGCGGCCGCGTCACAGTATGTTCTGTATCGCGCGGGCCTACTGCACTATGCCTCGCCCATGGCAGCCAACCTATGGTCCGCAGTGTGGGGGCTGGGCGGTGGTCTGGTTGTGATCGTCCCCCTGGCGTTCCTGACGCGCGCGCCCGAGACCGCAGCGCTCAAGGGGTTGGTCTTCGATCCCAATGCGGATCGTAGTGAGGGAAATGCGAAGCTCGCTTGGTGGCGGACTCCGGCTTTCTTTGCCGCCGCTGTTCTAGTCGTTTTCGCGATTCTGAATATTCTCTTTCGCTAAGGGAAGGACCACAGCGGCATGACGCAGCATCGGCCACATTTTAGGGGAATCATCACCGCGATGATTACCCCTCTTACAGATCAACATACCCTCGATCGGCAGGGCCTGGTGCGGCTTATCGAACATCTGATTGCAGGCGGTGTTCACGGCCTGTTTCCGCTCGGCACCACGGGCGAAGCCTCGGCCCTTCCCATGGATTTGCGCATGGACATGATTACACAGGTGTGCCGATTGGCCGAGGGGCGGGTTCCTGTCGTGGTCTGCGTCACCGATACCTCCCTGGTGGAAGCGACGCGCCTCGCACAGAAGGCCAAAGACTGCGGGGCAGTGGCCATCTCGACGGCCCCGCCCCACTACTACCCGGTTACGCAGGACGAAATTCTATGCTACGTCGAAAAGCTAGTTCGCCAGGCGGGGATGCCACTTCTCCTCTACAACGCACCTGGCAACACTCACCACACGATTACGCCCGACACTGTGAGACGGGCCGCCGAGATCGAGAACGTGGTTGGACTTAAAGACAGCGGAATGGACATGAACTACTTCCGCGAACTGCACGGCGGCCTGGCGGCGCGCGGCGATTTCAGCCTGTTGGTAGGACCCGAGGAGTTCTTGGCAGAATGCATCCTGCTCGGTGGCCATGGAAGCATGGCGGCAGGGTCCAACATTTATCCGCGGCTCTTCGTGGATCTGTACAACGCCGCGGTCGCCGGCGACATGGCCCGTGTGAAGACGCTGCATCAGGAAGTGTTGGAGTTCGGTCGTGCAATCTATCACGGCAATAATCCCTTGCGTGGATTGAAGTGCGGACTGGGCCTTTTGGGCATTTGCAGCCCCGTGCTCAGCGACCCGCTCGCGGATTACTCTCCGGAGAAGAGAGCGATTGTTGAGCGGTATATTGACCAGCATCGGACCGCAATCCTGGGGTATGAACAGTCGCACTTCTCCTGAAACCGGTGACCCGCCGGTGCGCAAGGGTCTAGGCCCTCGGAGATGGAGGCAATAGCTGCTTAGGACGAGCAAGCTCAGGGGTTGAAATGAAGGATGAGATACAATGCGTTGTGCCGACTGGCGACATTTGCGGCGAAGGCGCGGTATGGCACCTCGAGCAGCGCGCCCTGTACTGGACGGACATCAACAGGTTCCTTGTCCACCGGTTCGAGCCACACGGTCGGACAACGCAGACGTGGTTTTTCGAAGAGCCCGTCACGTCCGTGAACCTGACCACTCATCCAGACATCTTGCTGCTGGTTTTTGCATCGCAAGTCGGATTGTGGTCCCCGCGCGCTCATCCGCATATCCAGACTATCTTTCGCTTGCCGGCTGCGCCGCAGATGCGCTTCAATGACGCGCGCGTGGATCCGCGCGGGTCGCTCTGGGCTGGAACCATGCGCAACAATGTCGGTCCGAGCGGAGAGGATTTGGCTGTCGAGTTTACTGGCGGAATTCTCTACCGGATCGATCCCGACGGAGGGGTAAGCGAGTGGAAGAGTGGTGTAGGAATCTCGAACACGGTTGCGTGGAGCCCCGACCGTAAGACATTCTACTTCGGCGACAGTCCGGCTAACGTTATTTACTCGTTCGCCTACGACGACCGGACGGGGAAGATTTCCAATGAGAAGCTGCTTTTTGTCGGGCACGGGCTTGGCGCTCCGGATGGCTCGGCCATGGATCAAGAGGGATTTCTTTGGAATGCGCGCCCCGATGCTGGATGCCTAATCAGGATTGCACCCGATGGTCGCATCGACCACATTGTGCGATTACCCGTATCAAAGCCCACAACGTGCACGTTTGGAGGGTTCGATCGTAAGACACTTTACATCACCAGTGCCCGGTCAGCCGAGCAATACTCCGGGAGCGTGTTCGCGCTCGACACGGAGGTGCGAGGGCTACAAGACGGGCAGTTCCCGCTGCCAAGATTGAGCGCGCAAAGTCTCTAAAACCCGGGATTCCCCTCGTCCGTCCGTTACCGTCCACGATGCTTGCCTTAGGAGCGAGACATGCTGGCCTTTCCCAGGCCCAATGTGACATCGCTTAAAACCGCTCTCTTCGTGCAGATTCACCTACGGGATGAATTCCAATGTTATGATTCTCCATTAGAAGACAAAGACCATGGTGCGGGATACGTCCCGCAAGTGACGCCGGGTAGATTTAGGAGGGTCTTGCAGGATGCGAAAAACGATTGAGAGGCAACGGAGGTGCGCGTGAAGCCCCGGGGGACGGCCAAGAAGCCACTGCGCAGCGAGACTGCGCGTGACAAGAGCTTTCTGGCGGTCGCAGAAAGACTGTTCACCACGCTGGAAACGTTCACGAATTTTCGTCAGGGCGAATTGAGTCTGGATCAGATTACCCGGCTAAATGGTCTGCCCAAAAGCACCTCCTTCCGCCTTCTGCAGTCCCTCGAGAAGTGTGGATTTCTGACTCAGAACAGCGAAACCGGGTGTTATTCGCTGGGGGAGCGGTTTTTCGCTTTGGCGAACAGCGGCCTGCCATACCAACGGCTCATCTCGATTGCAAAACCTTTTCTACACTCGCTCATGCTCACATTTGGTGAGTCGGTGAACCTGGGAGTGTATGACGAGGGTATGGTGGCACACATCTTTGCAATCGACAGTCCCAAGCCCTACCGCGTTACGGCGACCATCGGGAACCGGGCGAATCTGCACTGCACGGGCATGGGCAAATCCATTGCGGCATATCTGCTGCCCGAGGAACTCGAGCGCGCGCTGCTGAAACATGGACTGCCGGCGAGAACAAGTCGCACTATAACGAGTACCGAGTCGCTGATGGCGGATCTTGCGACAGTTCGTCAGGCCGGGGTGAGTCACGACAACCAAGAGGACGTCGAGGGCGTAGAATGCTTCGCAGCTCCTCTCTTCGGAAAGGATTGGGCCCTCATTGCGGCAATCAGCATTTCCGGGCCTAGTGTCCGCATGGGCGCGCAAGCGGAGTCCATGCGCACGGCAGTTCGTGAAACCGCGCGGCGGATTTCGCGGATGCTTGGCTGGAATCCCGTGGAATCGGTTTCGGCCGTCAAAACATAAAGCGGAATGCATGCCGATTTTATCTTGACAAGGCATAAGATCCAGACAAAAATTGATTTATTACTCTGGCAGGCAAAGGGCGACGGTTAACAATTCAAAAAAAATGCTCAGTGAGTTCCGACGAAAAGGCGTGCTCGTTACCGGCGGTGGTTCCGGCATCGGCCGTGCCACAGCCGTTTTGTTTGGCCGCGAGGAGGCCAACGTGGGTGTTGTCGATTGCGATGCCTTGCGCACAGCGGAGTCAGCGGCTCTGGTTGAACAGGCGGGGGGGCGTGCTTTAGCTATTCCGGCGGACGTGAGCTCCTCGGCCGACGTCCGCCGTGCGGTCGAGACCATGATCCAGGAATTCGGCAGGATCGACATCCTGTTTTCCAATGCTGCGATTCAGATTAACGGTCCCCTTGAACAGACAACTGAAAAAGACTGGAACCGAATGATGGAAGTCAACCTCACAGGCGCATTTCTGTGCTGCCGCGAGGTAATCCCCGCTATGCGCCGGCAGCGCCACGGGTGCATCGTGATCAGTTCCTCAGGACACGCTTTTCAAAGTTATCCAGGCTATAGCGCGTACGCCGCCACCAAGGGTGGGCTGCTGGCTTTCATGCGAGCGGCAGCGCTTGACTATGCAGCTGATGGAATCCGTGTCAACTGTTTGATCCCTGGGGCTACGGATACGCCCCTCCTGCGCTATCACTTCGAGCGTTGCCCTGAAGACGAACAGCGATTGCTAGCCACCATCCCACTGGGAAGGCTCGCCACGCCCGAGGACATTGCCAAAGCAGTTCGAATGTTGGCATCGGATGACGCGTCCTACATCACGGGGACATGGCTGGTTGTGGATGGAGGCCTGTTGGCTCGCGGATAATACCTTACATCATGACAAATAAGCGAAGCGGCAAACTGCATAGCGAACTCTGGTTTCGCGATACGAAGGATCCCGCCGAGACTGCTGTGTATCTCGAGCGGTTCGCCAATTATGGGATTACCCGTGGCGAACTGCGATCGTCGCGTCCCATTATTGGAATCGCGCAGACGGGAAACGATCTGGTCCCTTGTAACCGGATTCATCTTTCCCTGGCTGAGCGAGTCAAAGACGGAATTCGCGATGCGGGCGGAGTGCCGATGGAGTTTCCTGTTCACCCGCTGCAGGAAACCTGCCGTCGCCCGACAGCCGCGTTGGATCGTAATCTCGCCTATTTGAGTCTGGTCGAAGTCCTTTGCGGCTATCCCCTGGACGGCGTAGTTCTAACGACAGGATGCGATAAAACCACGCCGGCATGTTTGATGGCGGCTGCCACAGTGAATCTCCCTGCGATCGTACTCACAGCCGGCCCAATGCTCGATAGCTACCTTAACGGCAAACTAGCCGGAAGCGGAATGATTCTCTGGGAAGCCAGGCGCGAACTGGCGGCCGGCATCATTACCGAAGCGCAGTTGATCGATCGCGTGATCGACGGTATCCCGAGCGCTGGATATTGCAACACGATGGGAACGGCTTCTACCATGAACTCGATTGCGGAAGCGCTAGGTATGTCACTGCCCAGGTGCGGCACCATTCCCGCGCCGTACGCCGAACGCGCCCAAATGGCTTACACCACCGGCCGACGGATCGTCGAGATGGTGGACGAGGATCTTACCCCGTCGCGTATTTTGACGCGGGCGGCGTTTGAAAACGCGATTGTAGTGAATTCGGCGATTGGCGGATCGAGCAACTGCCCCATTCACGTCAACGCGATCGCCCGGCACATCGGCGTAAGACTCGACATTCAGGACTGGGACACCATCGGCCACAGCATCCACCTGATTCTGAATATTCAGCCCTCGGGTGAATACCTAAGCGAAGCATTTCACCGCGCGGGCGGAGTTTCGTCCATTTTAGGCGAACTGATCCATGCGGGTAAGATCCATTCCGAAGCGCTTACGGTCACAGGGAAGACCATCGGAGAAAACTGCGGCCAGTGTCGAAGCTTGGATCAGAACGTGATTCGGCCGTACGACCGGCCATTGAAGGAGCATGCAGGCTTCATGGTAGTCAGGGGCAATCTCTTCTCGTCGGCAATCTTGAAAACGTCGGTGATTAGCGACGAGTTCCGCAGCCGCTATCTCTCCGAACCGGGAGCGGAGGGCTGCTTCACCGCTCGGGCAATCGTGTTTGAGGGTCCTGAGGATTACCGTGCTCGGATCGAGGATCCCGATCTTCACATCGACGCCGATTGTATGCTCGTGGTTCGGGGTGCCGGTCCGGTCGGCTACCCCGGATCGGCCGAGGTTGTAAACATGACCCCACCTGGCGAGCTCGTCCGCTCCGGCATCAGGATGCTGCCGTGTATGGGTGACGGCCGCCAGAGCGGCACTTCGGACTCACCATCCATCCTGAATATCTCGCCGGAGTCGGCGGTGGGCGGCAACCTGGCTATTTTGCGCACGGGGGACAAGATCAAAGTAGACCTGAGGGCACGGCGAGTCGATGCTCTATTGAGCGATGCCGAAATCGCAAAACGCCGAGCTGATCTTCGGCCTTTCGAGATTCACAACAACTCTCCCTGGGAGCAGCTTTACCGGGAGCAGGTTGGGCAATTGGAAACGGGCGCCTGCTTGGACTTTGCGCTGCACTATCACGACATCCGCAAAGTCGTTCCGCGGCATTCTCATTGAAAGAGGTGTGGTGCGCAAGAATTCCGTCGACGCACTTATGTTCTCGAGACTCCTCGTCGACTGTTTTATTCGAGGATGGGAGCAAGGAGCGGCACAGCCAAAAGTGTAGGAGCCGTCGGTACGCCGTTCAGATCTAGACATTCGTTCATAGAGAGGCGTCGTTGAGAAATCGAGCATTGGGATTGACCGGGCCGAAACTCCCCCGCAGACGGAAAAGCTCCATTGTTCTGACATTTGGTGTTCTCGGCTTGGTCTCGCTGGGAGCAACCCTTTTTGTTGTCGTACTCAAGGGAGACGCGCCGACGCGGAACATTCGAAACGGAGGATTCGAAAGCTCGGTTCCTGGTGAGTTCTGGCTAGTTGATCCCGAAGAAGCGAAACATGCATTTTCGCTGAGTCTCGACGGTACGGCCGTAAAAGAAGGACAGCAGTCGCTTTTGATTACCGCTGCGCAGCCCGTGAACTTGACTCTTCGCCAGGAGGTATTTCTTCCGATCGGAACGCTTTGGCGACTGACCGGATGGGAAAAGTCCGAGGCCTCCCCGGCAAGCACGGGGAATGACCACGCTGAGATGCCCGTTGCAGGGCCACGAATCGGAATCGAAGCGCAAGTAGGGGATCAGGGTTTCAGCCAATCCGTAGCGAGCACAGGAGAATGGCAGCAGGCGAGCTTCCTGTTCCGTGTGCCCTCGCCGGGCAGGATTACTATCGCGCTGAATGTGTTTAACAATCAAAGCGGCAAAGTGTGGCTGGACGGCATCGAGCTTGAACCTGTTTCGGAAGCATTGGAAACGGAGTCGGTGGTCATCTCGGACCAGCATTTGAACCGTCGCCCGATTGATCGGAAGCAGGGTGGGCAATTCATCGAGCCGCTATGCGATGTAATGCCCTCGATGATTGCGCAACAGGTGCAATCAACGAGCTTCGAAGAGGAAACCCCCTGGAACTATTCGTACAAAGCGGAAGTCGACAAGCCGTATCGCCCGTGGTATCCCGACGGAACGGTACACGCGGCCACCTATTCTTTGGATACGAACAAGCCATTCAACGGCAAGCGCTCGCAAAAAATTGAATTGCCTCTGGCGAAAACTTGGGCCGGCATCTCGCAAGACGGGTTCTACCTGGATGCGAATCACAGCTATCGGTTGCGGCTTCACGTGCGCAGTGTGGGAAACGTCCCGGTGCGAGCATCGCTTCACGGCGACGGCGAGATAATCGCCGGCCCTGTTTTGCTTGGAAAAGCAGCCTCAGAGTGGACAAGCGCCGAGGCTCTGCTGACGGCCAAACGGACGGTAAGCAACGCCACGCTCACCATAGAATTTGAGGGACCGGGAACGCTCTGGCTGGACCGCGTGTATCTGATCGATAGCAATGCGGTCTTGGGTCTATGGCGTCCAGACGTGGTGCAAGCTTTAAAAGCCATGGATCCCGGCATCGTACGGCTGGGAGGTAGCAACATTGAGGAATTCGAATGGTCGGACACCATCGGCGATTGGGATACCAGGACACCCTTCCCGGACCCGCCTTGGGGAGGCTTGCAGGAAAATTTTGTTGGCGTGGAAGAGTTTGTGCGGCTTGTCCAATTCGTGGGTGCTGAGCCTTTGATCTGTTTGCGTTGGACGGGAAGAACGCCGCAAGATGCTGCCAACGAGGTGGAGTATTTCAACGGTGGCGCCGACACCAAATGGGGAGGATTACGAGCCAGAAATGGCCACCGCGAGCCCTATCACGTCAAGTACTGGCAGGTTGGAAATGAAGTGGGGGGACCGGAGTACGATGCCTCGCTGGTTGCATTTGGCGAGGCTATGCGGCAGGTCGACCCAAGTATCAAAATTTCCTCGTCGTTTCCCAGCCGCGCCACAGTGCGGCTCGCAGGAAGAGTTTTGGATTTCCTGTCCCCTCACCAATACTCCGTAGGAGATCTCAACGGAACCGAAACCGAGCTCAAACAGTTGCAGGAAGACATAAAACGCGACGGCAACGGTAAGGACATTCGCTTATCGGTGACAGAATGGAATGCGACTGCCGGAGACTGGGGACTGAAGCGTGGCATGCTCCACACCCTAGGGAATGCTCTGGTCTGTTCTCGGTATCAGAACATGATGCACCGCTATAGCGACCTGATCGAGATCGCGAACCTGTCAAACATGTCGCACAGTTTCGCCGGCGGCCAACTGCAGCCCGGGCCCGGATGGCTGTACATGATCCCCGATTACTATGCACAGTTGCTCTATCAACGGGCGGCGGGGTCTTATTCGCTCCGCGTTGACCGTAGCAGTTCGCTTTCTTTCTACCTTAGGGAACCGGACCTGGATGCAACTATCAGTGGAGACGGCAAGACGCTGCGGGTTTATACGGTTAACTCAACCCCGGAGCTGCGTAGCGTCAAGTTCACTTTGCCGGTCAGTTTCGGCCGGGTGCAATCGACTCGGGTTTTCGTGCTTCGCGACAGCAATCCCGTTCCCGATTCCGAGGCCATGAACTTGCCGGACCAGCGGCATCGCGTCGCGGTACAAAACGGGACAGCAGAGTTGAGCCAGCACGAATTTACTTACGGCTTCGATCCATTTTCCGTCACGCTACTGGAAATACAGCTCGCAAGAAAGAACTCCATGCCAGCAAGCGGCAAGTGAGCCGAGCTATACATTCAAACTAGACAAGGGCTTCGCCCTTGATATCCCTTCGGGATATAGAAGTCAGGAGTCCGAAGCCAGAATAGCCTTTGTATAGGCGTTGAGTAAGCGGCTGACTTCCTCGAGTGAAGTTGTGAGACTGCGGGTGTCACCGTATCCAAGATCTTGCGCCAGGATCAAGTAATAGCGACTCTCCTCCAGGGAAGCCTCGGCCATATTCATATAGCGAGCTTTGTCAGCTTTCCCACGCCGACGAAATCCTTCCGCAATGTTGGCAGGGACGGAGACCGCAGCCCGTCGCATTTGCAACGCCAAGCCGTAAGTTTCCTGCTTCGGAAAGGTCGCTGAGAACGAGTACACCGCTAACACCAACTCGTGCGCCTTGCGCCACACCACGAGATCCTGAAAGGTTCGTGCCGGAGTTTTGGGGGCAGGCATAAAACAGAGGCGTTCAGTGGGGTATGCTCCAAGGATCTCACCCCATTGGAGGACCCCATGAACGCCTTTTACGAACACCATAAGGATAACATCCGTTTCGCCTATCGTTGCTTCGATCGTATCCTGCTGCACGCCATGATCCA
The DNA here is from genome assembly GCA_963709675.1 of Candidatus Acidiferrales bacterium. Lineage (GTDB taxonomy): Bacteria > Acidobacteriota > Terriglobia > Acidiferrales > UBA7541 > Acidiferrum. The sequence continues at coordinate 2,411,044 of CAVPWW010000002.1, read as the reverse complement.
GCCCTTTCAACAGGAACAGCGCGCCGTGGGCTTTTTCTGGAGCTATCGCCAGATCTATCCCGTGAGTCGGCAAGTGTTACGCGACATCGCCACGCAATACCACAACTGGGCCAAAAACCGTTCTCAGAAATGGGGTGTACCCATTCAAGAAGATCCTCCTGGACGACGTGATGATTTCGTGGATCGCTACTTCCGGCGTGCCCAACCCGATCAGGTGGTGGCCATCATCAAAGCCCGCGAACCCGCCACCATCATGACCGCCATCGGGAAAGACGACCGTTGGCATCTGGAAATGAAGCGACGCTGGGTGGATCAATACAACTTCTACGTCCAGGACTCCCGTTGGGGTCAAATGTTTGTGCGCGTCTGCCCCTATTTCCCCTTCTCCGCTCGCGTCTGTCTCAATCAGCATTACTGGCTGGCTCTGCGCATGCGGGAGCGCGACATCCGCTTCCAACAGGGTGCCAACGCTTTCTTGCAGTGTTCCGATCCGGAAGCCCTTCAGAAACTCGCCGATTCCCTCACCGCCGACGAGATGATCACCGGTGCTCAGAAATGGTTGACTCGCTTCACCCCCTTTTTCACTTCCGAGGAGAGAAAGCACGCCGGCGTTCAGCACCGGCTGTTTTTTGCGCAGGTAGAGTACTGCGATAATCTGCTCTTCCGTCGTCGTGCCGCCGTCGATGCCCTCGAGCAACGACTGCTCGACGCCAATCGCACCATCGGTCAACCCAGCAAACTTACCCTCATCTTCGGTCGTCGCATCACGCGGTATCATGGCGGCAAGCTCCAGACCGTGATCGAGGATCTCAACCTGCCCAATCCCGTGATTCGCAGCCACTACCGCAAGGGCTTCCTCAAACAATACGTCCGCGATCGTTTCATCCTGCGCACAGAAACGGCCACCAACAATATCTCCACCGATTACGGCATCGGCAAGGCCGTGGACAATCTTCCTCAATTACGCCAGACGTTAAGCGGCATCATCGACCGCTATCTGGAGGTGCAGCAAGATATTCTGGAAACCTTCGTGGACCGTGAGCAACTTCACCATCTCACGCAGCCTACGATTCTTCCCAACGGCAGGCGCATCCCTGGTCTGAAGCTGGATCAGCCTCGACAGTTGGCCGTCATGCACTCCCTGGTGCGCTTCTGCTACCTCGCCGCCGAAGGCACCTTCACCACCCGCGACTTGTATCCACAAACCCTGCAGGCCCTGCACATGACACCGGAACAGTACAAACTTGCCTCCCTGCGTTATGACCTCTGGAAGCTGCGCGCCAAGGGCTTAGTCGAAAAGATCCCTCATTCCCGCCGCTACCGGCTCCTCGCGCACGGCTATCAGATCTGCCTGGTTTTCCTGAAGCTTTATGAAAAGATTTATGCCCCACTGACGGCCGGCATCCTGCGGCCCTTTGCCGCGGACCAGTCCATTCCCAGAGAAAAGATCACCGCCCTCGACCAACGATATACCGCAGTGATTCAGGCTCTGGATGACCTCGTCGATGTTGTCGGTTTGAAAGCAGCCTAGAAATGTAACCGCTGCGAGAACGAAATTCTCGTTTGGGGCCCTATAAGGATCTAATCAGGCGCCGTGGCATTCTGCGCGAGGAATGGCTAGTACAAGACTCTTCCATTCAAAAACTGCAGGAAAAGCACAATTTCGTGGAGGCGGGGGGAGTCGAAAATTAAAGGCGTATTGAAAACGCGCAACTTACTGAAAATACGAGAAGCCAAAAACGCAAAAACGGCCAAATTGCGGTCAACTGGAACGTAACTGGATCGTGGGAGTACCAAAACTTTCCAATTTGTTCATGATATTTTGTGAAGTATTTTTTGCGATTGCGAGTGTCTGGTCTCAACTACGCCTGCTTGTGTCTAAGACAGAGTAACCAACTCTCATCGCATGCGCACACCTTGAACACTCGGCAACTGCTAGAGAGCAGATTTCACCAGAACTGCGACAACGACAACGGAGTGATGGCCTCCGCCATCAGAGCCACCAAATTTCCTCTTACATCTGCATTGAGGGGTTGGCTGAGCGGCTCGGGATTGGATGGAGCAATTGTCCGCGATGGCGAGCATTGGCTTAAGTGGAGTGCTGCTCAATGGCATTCCTGAACCCTAGCGCGTTTGTCGTTACCCATTTGGTGAGACTTCCCACAACCGGACTTCCATGATAGGTCTTCGTCAAAAGAAAAAAGCTCTCCTTGCGCACTTTGGAAAAGCGCGTGAAAAGTTTTTTCAAGTTCTTCCGCTCGCGGTTTTTGCCTCTCGGCGATTGTTCCTGCTCGATGCAGAACCAGACATCCATTTGCTGTCTCAGCCACGATGGCCTCCACAGAAGATTGAGTTAGTGATCTCCTGCCAGTCTCGAAACATCTGGAGAGAGCATCGGGAGCTTGCGCTCCGTCGCCCAGTCCCGTTGAGGCGAGACCTGGCAGGCCGCGTGCCGAATAAACTCGATTGTTTTTGCCGCGGCCGTTTTACGCTACGGCGCGGTCCTCCTTCTCCACGACAAGAAAACCCTCCTGGCGGCGATCGATGGCCATCAAATACGCTACCAGCTTCCGTGCCACCGCCAGGGTTGCGCGATTGGCATTTCCTTTCTGCTTGGCCTGGTCATACAGTTGCGCCAGTGCCGGACTCAGTCGTGGGGCCATCTTGGCGGCCTCCACCAGCACGGTTTGCAAATGCTTGTTGCGCTGCTTGGAAATCGAAGTCCGCTTGTGGATGCCTACGGAACTCTTCTCGTCGCCACACAGCCCACAATAACTGATGGCCTTTTTGATCGAGGAAAAACGCTTACGTGACCTACTTCGAGCGCCCAAGTTAGTGACGTGATCGGGCCCACCGCGGGAATGCTCGTCAGTCGTTCCACGCGTTCCGCCAAGAAGGGATCTCGCTCAAGGGATCGAACCAGCGCACCTTCCGTCTTCCGCAAACGGACCAGCGCTCCCGGCACTGGTGCAGGAGTCGCCGCAGGCTCTCGTCCATGTCCGGGTTGGTTGTCAGGAGCTCTTTTAAATAGCCCGTATTGTGCAATTTCTCTTGCTTATAGGTCACGCTGGCTTGCATCAACACACAGGAGATCCGATTCTTTAGTTGCACGGCTTGCCGCACCAGCAGATTGCGATACCGCAGGGCGCGCCGCCGTTCGCGAATCTCCGTCGAGACCATGCAGCTTTCCGGCAGAAAATCACATCGCAAGACGTCGCAGATCTTGTCCGCATCGATCCGATCATTCTTCTTTTGCCACAGCGATGGCCCGCAGCATCAGTGGATGGGCCACTTTCAGCGCCACGGCGTGGGGCTTCAGATGATCGTAGATCCAGCCCGTGAACATGGTGGCTTCCATTGCTGCCATCCACGACCCGGGAAGCGTTTTCATCCATACGTGCAGGTCGTAGCGTGTGGCAGCAATCTTGTCTTGCGCGTGAATTCGACCGCTCGCACCTTTCACGCAGTAACTGATCGATTTCTTGTGAACATCTAAGCCGATGTAATACATATTGTCGGGGATCCTTACTTGGGCGTTGGTCCTGACACTCGCGCGACCCGATATTCCGCTTGGTTGAAACATAGTTACGGTCGGGGAAGATCCAGCAGCACAACATCCGAGCGCTCCTGCACTCGTTCGAGGACAACTTCACGGCCATCTGACGAGATGTCGAAGTCGCGAATATCGAAGCCGGGCGAAAGGTTCGTCAACTGCCGCTCGGCACCCGTCTCCAGGTCGATGAGCCAGAGATTTTTGTGCTGAATCTCTCCTCGCAGGATCACGACTGCTCGTCCTGCGGGCAAAAAGGCCAGATGTCGAGCCCCTCGTGTCAGAGTCAGAGCTGGCAGCGGATGCGCCGCGCCATCAGCCGTGGCGGCTTTTACCGAAAACGTGGTTCCGATGTCTGGCCCGGAGTACATAACGAAGCCTCCGTCGGGCGCCCAAGCGGGATCGACCGAGTACTCCTGGACAAAGAGAATGGGAGAGCGGCCATCAACTGGCACCCGGAAGAGGTGCGGGACGCCATGATCGCCGACCGCCGTCGTGATCGATTTGCCGTCGGGTGCCCATGCTGGAGCACCCTGCAGGTCGAGTGAATCAGTCACAATCCGCGCGTTCGTTCCGTCGGCCTGCATCTGGTACAGGAGCGTCTGCCCATTTTGCCGGACTGAGAATGCGATAGACCGTCCATCGGGCGAGATTGTCGGGCCGCCAAAGACTCGCGCTCTCTGACCGCTCCACAACTCCGTTCCAGTCCCGTCGTTGGCGAGCTTCCATATGCTCTCGCTCGTACCAGTCGATGAAACATACAGAAGATAATCTGGACCGAGTCGCGGGGAGAACCCAGTGCTGGTTGTCAGCGAGATTCGAGCAGCCGACGAATCCTCGGCAGGTGAATCAGCGATCCGCATGCGCCAGAGTGTTGTCTTCGGGCTTGCCAGCGTGGCAACCACACGCCGGCCATCAGCGCTGGCCGCCAGCGACGTGTACCGGTCAACCCCAGAGGTTAGCCGGTGGGGAATGCGGCGCTCGACGTCCGTGCTATAGAGCCACGGTCCCGAACCATCGGGATCGTTTGCGAGGTACAGCAGCGTCCGCCTATCCAATAGGACGGGATGAGTTAGTCGCCCATCGTGCGACGTGATCCGTTCGGGGCTTCCGCCGCTGGGAGTGATGCGCCAGATGTCCAATTTGTCCGGCAGGGAACCCTGAACGAAGTAGATGAACGCGCCGTCGGGCGCCCACAACGGAAAGTGACAGTGGAGACTGGCAGGCGCAGTAAAAATGGGCCGACCCTCCGATCGCCGACTGCCGTCTGATACGAACAGCGGGTCTCCGGGTCCGGGCGTGTGGTAGGCCAGTCGGGATCCGTCGTGTGACCAGTCGTACTCGGCCACGCCTTCGAGGTACGGCTTCGGTGATCCGCCCAGAGTTGGCACCGCCCAGATGCTGATGTCGCCGCCGCCGGAGCCGTTTTGCTTGCGAACCCAAAACGTGACAAAGGCCCCATCGGGCGAAAAGCCAAGAGTACGGATCGATGGATTGACGAGTTCCGCCGCGCTCCCCCGAGTCAAATTGTGAAACTGTCCAGAACCGATCTGCGTAACCCAGACGTCCATCCGTCCGTCCCGGTCCGACAGAAACGCCACAAACTGACCGTCGCGGGAGACCGCAGCGTCCTGTTCTGCTCCATCAAAGTCCGTGACGGTCTGAATTCGCGCGTCGGCGATCGGGTTTCGCCAAAAATACTCCGTCCTCTGAATCCAGAGGCCTGTGCCAATCGCCAGAACGACTCCGGCCGCTGCCAGCGGCAAAACGAACCTCCATCTGATTTGAGAGGTCGGTATCGCAGTGAGTGAAGTCGAAGGAGGATTAGGCGAGGGACCCTCGTTTCCGTTCTCCTGCGGTGCTTGAAGATTCCGGCCACGCACCCATGCATCTAGCTCCGCCCGGAAAGCGTAGACCGAGCCCATCCTGTCGTGCAGATGCCGGTGAACGGGCATCCGCTCCCGCTTCTCCCACCGCTGGACTGTCGTCACGTCGCGGTTGAGGTAGGCCGCGATTTCCTTCCACGAATCCAGGCGGTCTTCGCTAGGTTTTACGGATGGCGGCGTGCCAAGAGATGAGTCCCCCATGCACTCTCCTGATTGGTCCCCGGTTGGTCGGGAGTCGCACGGATTGTAACGTCAGCCCCACACGGCGGCAAGCCATGGCATTCGGCGGCATTTAGCGGCACTGCTGCAATTCTGCGCCTTGCGGTTTGACGATGCCCACCAGGCTGTCCCAAGGTATCCGAACGTCTTAAGTGGAAAAAGGCGCGAGTCTCAAAATCTTGGAGGTCTTTCATGAACAGCAAAGCATTCTCGAAGGCCGTACGAATCATCGCGGTTCTGGTTTTTGCGGTAGATTCCAGCGCTCAGGCTCAAGCTCCGACGCCCAAGCACTTGAGCGGTATAATCAACGACTATACGCCGATATCGGGTACGACCGCGTGGGAAGTTCGCGGCTCGTGGACCCTGAAGTTGAAAGGGGAATCCGGCCTGGCCGATTTTTCGGCGGCTGTGACCATGGAGTTGTCCGTCCTCGGACAGAGCACAACAACCGTCTCGGCGGTTGCCCTAGCTCAGCATACCCACCACATCACAATGAACGACGCTACTGTCACCAGCTTTGAGACAATTGAGGCCAGCGGCTGCCCTACGTTCAGCCCTGCTACGAGCGGCCCCGTCCTAGTGGTGAGCGGTCCAGCCAGTGTGACGGCGAACGGACAGACAGACACACCCTTCGCACCACAGGGCCAGTCCTCGCAGCTGACGCTGTGTCTCAGCGGAGGTACCGGCGTGCCTTATGCCAACATCACACTGCAACTCGGGTCGCCTGCCTCAAAGCATTTCGGGTCCCAGGCCATCCACGGCGTCGTTCGCATCCCTCATAAGTCAGACGAACGTGATGGAGATAAACACTAGATATCCCAGCCTCTCGAAAGCCTAGCTGTTCCGTGTGCGGAGTCGTTTGGCTTAGAGGCGCGCGGTACGCATATCATCATTGATCGCGGGCACTGGCGCGCGCTGAGCAGCAGTGCCACCATTCTCAAAGGATCTCCTCCAGCTAAGACTTGAGCGAGGCGACTGGATTGGGTTTTGCGAGTCGAAGAGTTTGACGAAAGGTGGCACATCACTGGTAAGAAACGGCGTTCGAGGAAGTTGGCCGGATTCGTACTGGGGAGTCGAAAATTAAAGGCGTATTGAGAACGCGCAACTTATTGAAAATACGAGAAGCCAAAAACGCCAAAAACGGCCAAATTGCGGTCAACTGGAACGTAACTGAACGTGGGAGTACCAAAACTTTCCAATTTGTTCATGATATTTTGTGAAGTATTTTTTGCGATTACGAGTTTCTGGTCTCAACTACGCCTGCTTGTGTCTAGGACAGAGTAACCAACTCTCATCGCATGCGCACACCTTGAACACTCGGCAACTGCTCGAGCAGATTTCACCAGAACTGCGACAACGACAACGGAGTGATGGCCTCCGCCGTCAGAGGCACCAAATTTCCTCTTACATCTGCATTGAGGAGTTGAGTTGAGCCGCTCGGGATTGGATGGAGCGTCAGTACCTACGCCAAAGCTCTCCATGTTGCGAATTGCGTAACCCAAAACCGCCCACGCGGCCTGAGTCCATGGCGTTGGAGTCCTCCTGGTGACAGTCGTCACAGCATAGAGTGACCGCAGTCATGGACCGAAGTGCTTTGGAGCAGGTATCGAGGTGGGACGGTTGCGGTTTGGCAGAAAAGCAATCCAGGGTGAGCACGTAGCTCTCGAAGGCCGTCAGGATAAGACAAAAAGGTGGGCGACCCGTGCCAGAGCAGCCAGAGAATGTCGCGCAGGGGCTGGAACGGATCTCTGAACGTCTCGAGGAGTTAGAGAGACGAGTAGGAACGTTGGAGAAGCAGGGGGAGTCACCCACAAATGCTCCGGTAAAAGCCTACGCCGGAGTAATGCCCAAAGAAAAAGAGAAGCGAACAGGATCGACCAGCGTCGGGCCGGTACTGGGTAAGGCAGTGCTGGGGATTGCGGGGGCGTACCTGTTGCGCGCGATTGCAGAGTCAGGTGCGGCATCGCTGCGGATGATGCTGGTGGCCGGGATCGCGTATGCCGCAGTGTGGCTGGTGTGGGCGGTGCGAAGTCACCAGCGCAGCCATTTTGCGAGCGTGATTTTTGGATTGACCGCGGCGGTCATCCTTCCGCCACTGCTCTGGGAAGGCACGGTGCGTTTTCACGAGCTGCCTGTCAGCCTTACCTCCGCGGTGCTTGCGGGCGCGGTTTTGCTATGCCTGGGGCTGGCCTGGAAGGAGAAGCTTGAGGCTATTCCCTGGATCGGGACGCTGGTAGCGGTGATGACTGTATTTGCGTTGATCATTGCCACGCACGAGTTACGCCCGTTGACGACAACACTGTTGGCGTTGGCATTGGTGACAGAGGCGGTGGCCGCGAGCGGACGCTGGCCGGGCTTACGCGTGGTGACAGCGGTAGCAGCAGATTATGCGGTGTGTTTGGTTGGAGTGGTGATGACGTCCGAGGACGGAGTTCCGGAGAGCTACCGGGCGATGGGTGCGGCGGAGTTGAACGCCTATTGTGCCGCGCTGATGATCATTTACGGCGCGAGCATCGGAGTGCGCGCATTTGTAATGCGGAGGAGACTGACACTTAGTGAAGTGATGCAGGCCGTGGTGGCATTTTTGCTAGGGACATGGGTCAGCCTGCGAGCAACGCACGGAGGATCAGCGAGCGTGCTGGGAGCGGTGTTCCTGCTGTTGGCGATGGTGTGTTACTGGGGCGCGCTGAAGAGATTTGCGGGAGCAGAGGAGCGACGGAACCGGCGCGTGTGCGCAAACTTTGCGGCAGGGCTGGTGCTGGCGGCCAGTCTGCTATTGCTGAAGGGAAATTTGCAGGCGCTGGCGTTGAGTGTGGCCGCCGTGGCAGCGGTGGCAGTGTTCACGCGTACGAAATACTTGAGCCTCGGGATTCATGGAACATTTTATCTATTGGTTGCGGGGATGGAATGTGGATTGTTCTCCTACACAGCCAGCGTGCTTGCGGGGAGGGTACCGGTTTGGCCCGAGTGGAGTTTCTGGGCTGTTTCGTTGGCCGGGTTGCTGAGTTATGTGCTGGGATCACGAGCATCGGGCGAAGGATGGCGAGAGCGGATGCTGTGGGTGGTGCCTGCGGCGGTGGTGGGGAGTGCTGTGGCAGCGTTGATCGTCGCAGGGATTGCGGGGCTGGGCGCAGGGGAATTGAACGCGTCGAGATTGTCGATGGTGCGCACGGGGGTAACGTGCGTGATCGCACTGGGATTGGGATACGCAGGATCGCGATGGAACCGGGTGGAACTGGGCTGGGTGGCGTACGGAGCGATCGGATTAGGAGCGCTAAAACTGATCGTAGAAGACTTGCGCTTTGGAAGCGCGGGAACACTGATGGTGTCGCTCCTGTTTTATGGACTCATACTGATTTTACTGCCGCGGGTGACGCGGTTTGGAAGGATCGAGGTATGAGGGTGCTGAGCGGCGTGCGTTTTCTTTGGATGAAAAAAGACGAGGGGTGAAATCCGGTGCCCGGTGCCAAGGACATTTTTCCGCAAAGTGCCTGAGACGCGGTTAGTTTATGTTCGGCGCTTCGACGCTCAGGGTGAACTGGAGTTGTGCGTTGAGGGAAGAAAAAGCAGGTCCCTCTGCGTGGCCCGCCGCGCATAAATCGGGCGAATGAAAATGCACGGGCCAACTACGCTTGGGATGACAATTTCGGCTGTGCCGCCCCTCCCTGGTGACCTCAGCATCGGCCAACCGACGCAAGGCAGCCCTCAGAGGCTGAAGCCGCGGTGAACTGCGCCATTTACGGCACGGCCCTTCGCTCAGCGTGAACTGAAGCCGTGCCGTGAGGACAAAACACGAGTTGTGACACAGATTTCGTGGAAGGGCGGGTTGTAACTGGACTCACATTGTGAAGTGACGGTCATCACCAATATAGGGTGAGCGATAGCGTCTAATGAACGTACGTTCGACATATCGCTCCAGTTAGGCTCTTCATGGTTTCTCAACCGCCGCGAAGGTCAATGGATTCCATTGAAAGCGTCTCGCCACTGAGAGTCTCTCTGGCGCTGGCACGAACAGAGCCGGATTTGTGGGCGTTTCCTCCTCCAACTTTCTGTGGAGCGCAAAATGAGTAAATTCCGGGACTCGGCGCACCTGATTCGCGTGGCCGGCGTTTTTCTGCTGGGAGGTATGGCGTTTGTGGCAATCCGGGCAACGGTGATTCCGAAGAGTTTTGGGCAGTACGGGCCGTACCGAGGAGCCGCGCTCGGCGAGATCACCTCGCGCCCGGTGGTGTTTGCGGGACACGATGTCTGCGCAAACTGCCACCCCGATGTTCAAGAGATGAAATCCAAGGGCGTACACGCGGGAGTGAACTGCGAGTCTTGCCACGGGCCACAATCGAAACACGCGGAAGATCCCGGTACTGTACAGCCGGTGTTACCCGATACGGCTACGCTCTGCGTGCGATGCCATTCGCAAAACGCCGCAAAACCAGTGGGATTCCGTCAAGTCGACGCCAAGGAACATTCGCAAGGCCAGCCTTGCAAGACCTGTCACCAGCCACATAGTCCGGGGCTCGACACCGGAGGCACAAAGTGAACCTCAATCGTCGCCAGGTGCTTCTGTTGCTTCCCGCCGCCGCGGTGGCCTGGGAATCGGTGCTTGCCAGGAAACCCGAAGCCGCGCCCAACTACACCATGACAGAACATTGGTGGGGCATGCTTCTGGACATCACCAAATGCATCGGGTGTGGCAGTTGTGTGCGGGCCTGCGCGATGGAAAATGAGGTACCGGATGGCTACTTCCGAACGTGGATCGAGCGGTACCACGTGTCAGACTGGCACATTGAAAATCCGCTGGTCGATTCACCGGATGGTGGCAAAGAGGGGTTCCCGGAGAATGCTGAAACCGACGGAAAAAACTTTTTTGTGCCCAAGCTGTGCAACCATTGCACCGATTCCCCGTGCACGCAGGTTTGTCCGGTGGGCGCCACGTTCCACACGCCCGATGGAGTGGTGCTGATCGATTACAACTATTGTTTGGGATGCCGCTACTGCATTCAAGCGTGTCCCTACGGGTGCCGCTTCTTTCATCCCGCCAAGCACACAGCCGATAAATGCACGTTGTGCTATCACCGAATCACAAAAGGTCTGACGACGGCGTGCTGTGAAGTGTGTCCAACCGGCGCGCGGCAATTAATTGACCTGAAAGATCCCAAAGATCCAATCCATGCGTTTTTGAGGACGCACAACGTGCAAGTCTTGAAACCGCATCTCGCCACAGGCGCGAAGATGTTTTACAACGGCCTGGACGGCTCAGTTCGCTAGGGAGACCACACTGATGGAAGGATTCATGTATCCGAACGAAGTGGAGCTCCAGTGGAGCGTGCTGATCGTTCTTTATCCGTTTCTCACCGGACTGGTTGCCGGCGCCTTCATCCTTGCGTCGTTGGAACGGGTATTCCGCGTAGAGGCAGTAAAGCCCACGTACCGGCTGGCGCTGCTCACCGCGCTGGCGTTTTTGATTGTGGCGCCGTTGCCGCTGCAACTCCATCTGGGACATCCGGAGCGCTCGTTCGAGATGTATTTGACGCCGCACCGCTCGTCGGCGATGGCCATGTTCGGATTTGTGTACGTGTGGTACCTGATGGCGGTTCTGGTGCTGGAAATCTGGCTCGATTACCGGCGCGACATTGTGCTGCTGGCACAGTCCAGCCATGGCTGGAGGCGTCCACTTTACCGGCTGCTGACGCTGGGTTCTTATAACATCAGCCCGGAGGCGTTACGAGTGGACGATCGGGTGGGCTGGCTGATTACGCTGATTGGCATTCCTTCGGCGTTCCTGTTGCATGGGTATGTTGGTTTTATCTTTGGGTCGGTGAAAGCGAATCCCTGGTGGTCGACGCCGTTGATGCCGGTGGTGTTCCTGTTCTCGGCGATGGTTTCGGGAATCGCGCTGGTTCTTTTTATGTACATGGTCACTTCGTTTATGCGGCGAAAGGCGATTGATATGCGCTGCCTGGACACCATTGCAAAATACCTGCTGTACACATTTATCATTGATTTCACGCTAGAAATGTTGGACCTGATTCACCGGATTTACGAGGCGGACGAATCGTTCCGCAGTCTCGACTTCATGGTGCACACGCGGCTGTTCGTTTCACAGATCGTTCTGCAGATTTTCGTTGGCACGTTGGCGCCCATAGCGCTGCTGGCACTAACGCAATTCGTAGGGTTCAGCGAGGCGGCGCGAAAGCGGATTTATGCACTGGCCGGGATTCTGACCATGGTGGGAATTTTCGCCATGCGGTGGAACGTGGTGATCGGGGGCCAGTTGTTCTCCAAGAGTTTTCTGGGCTATACCACGTACAAGATGGATTTCGTCACACGAGAAGGACTGTTGCCCGCGATCATTTTAGTAGTGCTTCCCTTCGCCATTCTTTTCGTGCTCATCAAAATACTTCCGCCGTGGCACGAAGAGAGTATTGCAACCCTGCAAGCCGACGGTATCGATTGAGACTCATGACGAAAAGAGCGGCATGTGACAGCGGTCACATTAGATAGTGCCGGAGGTCACCGCACTAATGTAACGTTCGGCCGAGAATATTCGCGCAATTGCACGCGACTTCACCTCTTCGGTCACAAATTCGAGCCCGCTCAGGGGCTAAGGCTGGGTTAAGTGGACAACAATGGGAAGCTCGTTGTGAAGGGCGTCTGCGTACTGCTATTTGCGATGCTCGTGGCATTCGCGCTGTTTGTCATGGTGCCGTCTGGCAAAGCCATTCCCGCGTTTTCGAGGAAATACCAGACCTCCTGCACTACTTGTCACAACAATTACCCTGAATTAAACGATTTTGGGCTGGCATTCAAGAAGAACGGGTTCAAGTTTCCCAAGGATGACGAGGTTTTCGTCAAGCAGGAACCTGTAATGCTGGGATCAAAGGCGCAAAAGGAGGCCTTCCCAAGTGCCGTGTACCCGGGAGAAATTCCTGGGACGATACCTATCGCTTTCCGGTACGAAGGGAATTTTATGTGGAACGCCCAGCAGCCTCCGCCAGTGGTGACAACAACAGGGTATGTTCCGCGCACAGATTTGTTTATCCCGAATACGTTTACGATCATCAGCGCGGGGAGTTTCGGACCGAATTTCTCATTCTGGATTGACGACGACATTTCGGCGGGTGCCACAGGAGCAGGTGGAGGGCTTGGGGATGGTTATCTGAAGTACAACGACCTGGGGCACATTTTCCACTTACCGACCAACGCACTGAACGTGCGGTTCGGGCAGTTTGAGCTGGATCTGCCTTTCACACAGGCGCGAACCCCCTACCTGACTGGATACGACGTATTCAGTCAGGGCGCGCACGCACAGGGCTTGGCATGTGGCGGCTCGGTCATGGTGTGCGGTACCACAAATAATCCCTTCGTGCTGGGTAATCCGCAACGCGGGATCGAATTCGGAGGCTATCCGAATAATGGCAACTTCGTATGGTCCGTGGCCTACGTAGACGGCACGAATTCGGCTTATGGTCAGGATACTGCGCTTGTCGCGCGGAATACAAAAGATGTTTACCTGCGCACTTCCTATCAATTCAACCTGGAGCGTAATGCAGAGAGCCGGAATGCGGTAATGGCCGCGGGGCCAACGGGCCCGACGGACCACACCTCCATTCGAGTCGGCGCCTTTTACTACCATGGTACCAACCAACAGAATTTTGGCGGCAACACCTACTCGTTTACCGGGACGATAAACGATCCCTTCTATCGGGTAGGAGGCGACATCCGATACAGGTTTCGCAGCAAGTTCGAGATATATGGAGTAGGCATGCATGGTCATGACAACAACCACCTGGTGAACACCAGTGTGGGCACCGTCACGAGTGCGAACGCAGTGACGTTTACGGGCGGGTTCGCGGCTGCCAATTACTGGATTTATCCCTGGTTGATCGCAACGATGCGGTATGACTTTGTGAATTCGCCGTCAGACTGGATCAATTTGGTCTCCGAATCCCAAACGCGGAATCGATTTAGCCCGAGCTATACCATTCTGGTCCGCGCAAATATCAAGATCATCGGCGAGTATGAACATTATTGGGGAGTGCCTTTCTACCAGAACGGATCATTGACCCCATCTTTCTACCGCCCAAACACATTCATAACAGGCATCGACTACGCGTTCTAAGCAGCGTTCGCGAGCCAAAAGGTCTCTGGTACAAAAATCCGGGGAAACGAGAGGGGAAACAATGAAGCTAGGTCTTGTTGCAGTCAAAGCAGCTGTTGTCAGCGGCGTAGTCCTGCTCCTTGCGGGCGCGAGCTTGTCAGGAGAAATCAAGGGTAAGGTCAGTGTGCAGGGGATTAAGTCGGCAGAAAATATTGCTGTGTATGTTGATGCGATTCCGGACAAGAAGTTCGATGCGCCGACAGCCAAGCCGGTGATGGATCAGACAAAAATGACCTTCTCACCACACGTGATGGTGGTACAGGTGGGGACCACGGTGGACTTTCTGAACAGTGATCCAGTTGGCCACAACGTTTATTGGCCCAGCATCAGCGGGAACAAGAAGCTCGCCCACAACATGGGCACGTGGCCAAAGGGCGAGAAGAAAAGCTTCCAGTTTAACGACGTTGGAGTGGCGAGCCTGCTCTGCAACGTGCACCCGGAGATGAATGGTTATGTCGTGGTCTCCCCGACACCCTACTTCGCGGTGACCGACAAGAGTGGAGCATATGAAATCAAGAATGTTCCTCCCGGCAAGTACACGCTCAAGACCTGGAGTGAGGAGGGTAAAGTCACGACGCAGACGGTCGAGGTGGGTGAAGGCGCAGCGACAGCCGATCTCACGGTCAAGAAATAAGAACCGCAAACTCAGGGTCCGGAGCGTGCCAGCTGACAACGCGAACAAAGCTCGTCGATCTGGAGTGGCTGGAGTCCAACTTTCCTTGCATGCAGGCGTGCCCCGTGCACACCCAAGCTGGACGATACGTTTCGCTCATCGCCCAGGGGAGGTATGAAGAAGCCTACCGCTACGCCCGGACTCCCAACCCTTTCGCATCCATTTGCGGCCGCGTTTGTGGACATCCCTGCGAGCCTGCCTGCCGTCGCGGCCAGTTTGACTTGCCCATCTCAATTCGCGCCCTGAAGCGGTTTGTCACCGAGCGCCATGGGCCGGAGTCAAGAAATCCGATCGATGTCTTCGGCGGAAAACAAGAGGTTAAGTACGCCGAGAAAGTGGCAGTGATTGGTTCAGGTCCAGCGGGAATGTCGGCAGCTCATGATCTGGCGTTGCTCGGCTATTCCGTAACCATTTTTGAAGCCGCAGCCGTGCCGGGGGGCATGATGCACCTCGGCATTCCCGAGTATCGCCTGCCTCGAGATGTTTTGCAGGCACAGATCCGGGAAATTCTAGACCTGGGACCGCAGCTGAAATTGAACATGCGGTTGGGACAGGATTTCACGCTCGAAGACTTGCTGCACCAAGGATACAAAGCGGTGTTGATGGCGTTTGGGCTCCACCGCAGCCGCGATCTGAATCTTCCGGGTCATGAGCTGGATGGAGTGGTCAAGGGAATTGACTTTCTCCTGAACGTCAACTTGGGTTACCGCTTTGAAGTCGGCAAAAGCGTGGTGGTGATTGGTGGCGGAAACGTGGCCATCGACGTGGCGCGTTCGGCGGTGCGCGCTCAACAGCAAATGGCGGCGGAAAGCGGGCTCCCAAACGAACTAACCTCGAGCGAAATGGATGTGGCCATGAAAGAGTTCATGGACGTCTCGCGGGCGGCGTTGCGCATGGGTGCTCGAGAAGTGCAGTTGGTATGCCTGGAATCGCGGACGGAAATGCCCGCATCCGAGGAAGAGATCGAGGAAGGCGTGTTGGAAGGCATGAAGCTGCGCCCTTCGTTGGGGCCAAAGCAGTTTGTCGGGACGAATGGCAAGCTGACGGGATTGGAAGTGACAAAGTGCCTTTCCGTTTTCGACGAGAACAAGCGGTTCAATCCGAAATTCGAAGCCGGCACGGAATTTCTGATTCCTTGCGACACCGTGATTTTGGCTATCGGCCAGTCTTCCGATCTTTCCTTCTTGAAGCCTGAGGATGGCATCGAGATAACGCGGCAGGGCACATTGAAGATCAATTCGGACACGCTGATGACCACAGCTCCCGGAATTTTCGCCGCTGGTGATATTGCCTTTGGGCCACGACTAATCATCAACGCAGTTGCCGACGGGAAAAAAGCGGCGGCGGAGATCGACAAGTTTTTGCGCGGACCGGAATGGAAGCCGAAAGACAAGTTCGTGCAAATCACGGTGCTCAACCATCATGAGATGGCAGCACACTACGACGAATATTCGCGCCTCACGATACCTGCACTGCCAATAGAACGGCGCACCGGCGTAGCAGAAGTCGAGACCGGCTACACCGAGGAGCAGGCGTGCACGGAGGCCAGCCGTTGCTTGCAGTGCTGGATCAACACCATCTTCGAGGGCAATGAAGCGAATGGGACCGAATGCATCCTCTGCGGCGGTTGCGTGGATGTTTGCCCGGAGAATTGCCTGGCCTTGGTTCCTCTGAAGGATTTTGCATTCAGCGAAGAGGAGAAGAAACGGCTAAGCGAGGAGCGGGAATTTCGTACCGTCGATTTGCAACATATTTCGCCTGAAGAATTAAATCAAGTGGAAGGGGCCGTGATGGTAAAAGACGAGACCATCTGCATCCGCTGCGGCTTGTGCGCGGAACGCTGCCCGGCCAACACCATCTCGATGGAAGCCTTCGAAGTATTCGACCAGGATTCAGGTCTGCTAACTCAAGAGGAGATTGTTCTGAAGCCATGAGCGACATCAAGGAAAACCCGGCGCCGGAACATGCCATCGGCAAGCCAGTCGTGACTCGAAGAGATTTTCTCAACGAAGTGACCCTGGGGGCTCTTGGAGTCGCAGGGCTGGGTAGCGCGGCGCTGACCTATCAGTATTTCTCTCCCAACGTATTGTTCGAACCATCGTCCACGTTTCGCGCAGGGAATCCGGATTTGTACCCGATGAACTCAGTCACATTCCTTCAGGACCAGTTGGTGTACATCGTGCGAACCGATACGGGATTCTACGCGGTATCGGCCGTGTGCACGCACCTCGGTTGCATCACCCAGTGGAAGCCGGACGCGAACATGATTGCGTGCCCATGCCACGGCAGCAAGTTCCACCGGGACGGAAAGAAAATCGAAGGCCCGGCGCCGCGTCCCTTACCGCACTACGCCATCAATCTGACGGCCGATGGCGAACTGCAGGTAAATAAGCTGGAAACCATCAAACCAGACAAGGTCCTGAAGGCTTGAGGAGAACCATGGCCACCACTATCCATACTGCTCTTGAAAACCTGCGGACCACGCGGGTGTGGAAATCGATCTTCCGGCGCGGCCCGGCACTCACCAACCGTACCCGAAGCCTAGCCGTGTTCGGCAACCTGTTCCTGCACTGGATGCCAGTAAAGGTGCGCGAGAAGTCATTACGAGTGCGAGCCGCGTACTACCTAGGTTCTCTCTCGTTGTTGCTGTTTATCATCCTCGTGGTGACCGGCGTGTTGTTGATGTTCTATTACCACCCCGCAGTGCCGAATGCTTACCACGACATGAAGGATTTGCGCTTTGTCGTGTCCAACGGAGTGTTTCTGAGAAACATGCACCGCATCGGGGCGCACCTGATGGTGCTGTTGGTGTTCTGGCACATGTTCCACGTGTTTTACCGGGGCGGATACAAGCCGCCACACGAGTTCAACTGGGTGATAGGAGTCGTGCTGCTGATGCTTACTCTCTTCCTCAGTTATACGGGCTACCTGCTGCCCTGGGATCAGTTGGCATTCTGGGCGGTGACAGTGGGAACGAACATCATTTCGGCCATGCCGATTATCGGCAGCAAGGTTCGTTTCGTGGCTCTTGGTGGAAACATCGTTGGGGACAACGCCCTGCTCCGGTTTTACGTGCTACACGTGGTCATTCTCCCGTTACTCGCGTTTCTTTTCATCGGCGTGCATTTCTGGCGAGTGCAGAAGGACGGCGGGCTGACGGTACGGTCAGAAGACGATGATGGAAAAAACTAAAATCGAGTCGGGATTCAGCTCAGACGCGAAGAAGGAACCGCGCCGGATCGTATTCATTACCCGGAACACGTCCGCGAAAGTGAAAGATGAACGCGGACTGCAGCTGATGACTTATCCGCATCTGTTAATTCGCGAGAGCCATTGTTTTCGAAGTGCTGATCGTCGTGATGGTGCTGATCGCACTGTTCTGGGATGCACCGCTAGAACAGCTGGCCAATCCCCTTCTGACGCCCAACCCTGCAAAAGCGCCATGGTATTTTCTGGGCTTACAGGAACTGCTGCACTTTTTCCCACCATTTGTGGCTGGGATTCTGATCCCCACGCTGGTGGTGCTGGCGCTGATCGTGATTCCTTACTTTCACGTCAATGTGGAAGGCGAACCGCTGTGGGGCGAGCACGCCTCCAAGCGGCTGGGAATTATCCTCGGAGTGTTGGTTGCCTTGCTGCTCCTCCTGACGGTGGTCGACGCCTGGACGATCATTGTACCGACGGTGCTGGTGGCGGCGCTGCTGCTGGTGTCGTACCAATCCAAAGCGACGGGAGGGTGGATGGCAGTCTTGCGTACCAAGCCGCTTTCCTGGTGGGTGATGACCTGGTTCATTGCAACGGCTGTTTGTCTGACGGTGGTGGGTACATTTTTTCGCGGCCCAGGCTGGTCCTGGGTATGGCCTTGGGGGACTCATGCCGGCTGAAGAAATGGGTAAGTTATCGGAGAGATTGCGGCTTACCTTCGCGATTTCTACAGTCGTTTGCGTGCTAGTGCTGGCAATCTCGCCGGTGAAGGACTTCCTCGCAGAATGGAAGCACTACAAGCGCTCCTTTGTGAAATTCGCACAGGGCCGGCCGGATACGAAGAAGTTGCTCGCGGATTACAACCCGAGTATTGATCAGGTGTGGTTGCCGGGAATGAATGTGACTGACCGCTGCACTACCTGCCACCAGGGCATCACCCAGGCAAGCCTCAGCGACGTTGCGGTGCCGCAACCCTTCCGGGCACATCCGCCGATTCCGCACAACGTGCGCGATTGGGGCTGCACCGTTTGCCACCGTGGCCAAGGTCCGGCAACGGAAGTGGCCGAAGCCCACGAAACTACGCTTGCATGGGAACAGCCTATTTTGCCCGCCCATTTCTTACAGGCTTCCTGCGGGAGTTGCCACCAAGCGGACATCAAAGAGACCCCGCAGCTTACCCGTGGCCGGGAATTGCTGGTGCGCTTGAACTGCCAGGGATGCCATAGATTGAACAACCTGGACCGATCGATGCTTGGTCCCGATCTCTCGAGCGTGGGAACGAAGGTTACGCGCGAATGGATTTATAAGTGGTTAAAGGAGCCGCGTACGGAACTCGACAAAGACGGGAACGTGACTGCGAACGGCTACGAGAGTGGCGACGAATCCCGCATGCCGAAATTCCGGCTGAAGGACGAGGAGATAAGGGCTCTTTCCGCGTTCCTTAGCGTGCAGAAGGCCAAACCCATCGAAGCGTACAAGGTCAATCCGGCGGTGGTGGCGGCGTGGAGCAAGAAGCCAGAGTTGATTTCCGATGGAGAAGTGCGGTTCCGGCAAATGATGTGCACCACATGCCATCCGCTGGCGGTGACGCGCGCCGGGGAAACGAAGCTGATTGGCGGCAGCATCGGGCCGGAATTGACGAAGGTTGGCAGCAAGGTCAGCGAAGAATGGCTGATTGCGTGGTTGCGGAACCCGCAGGCTTATCTGACGCATACGAACATGCCTCGATATGGCTGGAGCGACGAAGACCTATACAAAGTGTCGCAATATGTGATGAACAAGCTGACGGATTCCGACCTACTAGCAAATCTGCCACAACTCGGCGCGGCTAGCGATGAAGAGGTGACCACCGGGAAACGGCTGTTCACGGAGAAGGGCTGTGCAAGCTGCCACAGTCTGAATGGAGAGGGGAGGCAACAAGACTTTGGTCCCGATCTGACCGCACTGGGAGCGAAGAATGCCTCGGAGCTGGAATTCGGTAAAGCGAGAATTGACCACAATCTTGTCTCTTACATCCAAGCGAAGCTGCAGGACCCGGTTGCTGTGAATCCGCCGGCGCGGATGCCGCAATACAGCTGGAATCAGGGGGATCTGGAAGCGGTGACCACGGCGTTGCTGAGTCAGACTGGACCCGTGCCGACCAGTGCGCTGCAACACCTCGTCGTGTCGAAGAAAGACGTTTCGTTCCAGGCGGTGGGCGCCTTCGCGCAAGTGTATGAGCGCTACAAATGCTACGCCTGTCATCGATTCAATGGCTACGGTGGAGTTCTGGCGCCGGACCTTTCCTACGAAGGCAGCCGAGCACAGAAGAAATGGATCGCGGATTTCCTGAAAAGTCCGCAGACGATCCGGCCGACGCTGACTTTGCGCATGCCGCAATTCAACATGCCGGACAAGGATGCGGCGATTGCCGCGGAGTACTTGTCGATGGCGGTGCAGAAACCCGATATCGACCCTGAGAGTGTGGATGTGCGCCAGTTCACGCCGGCGATGGCCTCCATGGGCAAACAATTGTACGAAGTGAAGTATCAATGCCAGTCCTGCCACACGATTGGCGCCACCGGTGGGTACGTTGGTCCGAACCTGAACAACGCTGGAAATTGGCTGACGCCGGCATGGATCGAGGCGTGGCTGCGCAATCCCCAAGCCCTGCAAGCGGATACCATCGAGCCGCGGCGCAATTTCACGGAGGAAGAAATAAAAGCGCTGACGGCATATCTGATGACCTTGCGCGTAGGAATCAAACCGGAGGCTTCGAAAAGCGCGGCTAACACTCACGTGGTCGCCCGGGGAACCAGCCGATGAAAGCTAAACTCTTGATTGTCGCAGCTCTTTTGTGCAGCGTGCTTGTACTGGCGCTTTCAGGGTGCAAGAAAACGGCAGCGGTGGTGAATCCGGAGGTGGCGTTTGGCGCGTACGACACAGAGCCCGATTGGAATGACAACACTAAACTGGTGAAACTTGGTTACCAGGAATCGCAGGGCAAGCGCGTGTTCTACCAATACTGTGTGTGGTGCCACGCGGATGCCAGTCCGGCGGGTCCGTCAAACCGCAGCAATGTCTCTCCGATGCCGCCACTCATGAACGACGGGGAGAAACTCAACGGCGAGAGTGACGAGTACATGCAGAACATCATCACCCTTGGAGGCAGCGCGTTGGGGAAGTCGGCGATGATGCCACCTTATGGAAAAACTCTGAGCGCAGATGAGATCAAAGCGGCCATTGCATTTACGCGCGCCATTGCACAGCCTGCTTACCAGAAGCCGGGACGGCCGGGGCCGCAGTACACGACCAAGCAGTGAATGCTAAGATCAGGGGATGAAAACAATGCGCTTAAGCGCATGGAGTTGTGTGCTCAAATTTGTGTGGATAGCTGTCCTGAGTAGCGGGTGTGCAATTCATTCCGCAGCCCAGGTGAGCCCGAATGAAATCCTAGATCCGCAACTGAAAGCACTCGAGAAGGAGTACTTCGCCCAGCTGAAGACCATCAATCAGGAGATTGCAAGATCAAGTTTTCCGTTTCCCTTCAATCTCAATCGCGTGGTCGGGCTGGATCCTGCTCAGCAGATCGAAGCTGACACGCGCGGCTTGGAGTTCAGACGTTTTAAAGACCGCGTGATCCTCAAAGCTACTGGAAATTACAACGCGGCCTATGACTCGAAGCAATTCACCAGGAATGAGCGAGCAGCACGCACGTTCCGCGATGTGTTCCTTCCGGTCCTTCAAAGCATTACGCGGAGTATCCCGCCCGATGTGGATTGCGATTCCATTGGTATTGAGGTGTCGTACCACGTGCGCGATGTAACAAAGAGCTATGACTATGAGGGAAATGAAATCCTGGTGGTTGTGCTGGACCGCAAAGATGCATTCCAGATAGTGCTGGAGAAGGATGACAACGCGCGCCAGGAGATTTTGAACCGATCGCTGATTTATCTGGGGGGACAAGAATATGGGCTGTCCCTGCTGGATCGCGATCCCATGGTGGTAGACATGCAGGCGCGCTCGAAATCCACCAAGATTGACGCGACAGCAACAGCGAGTTCTTCCAGTTCGGCGAGCCGGCTGATTCGGAGCAATCCGAATCTTTTGCCATCAGAAGCGGGAAATCCCGTGGATCCTAACGTTTTGACCGCGCCAAAGGTCGATTTGTCGCAGTCTAAACCGGCGGCGACACCGGCCGATGCCGAAAAGCTTCAGACTCAATACCAGCATCAACTCGACGCACTTTCGAATGCGGGGCAGGCCAAATTTGGCTTCGTGGATTACGATCCGCCGACTTTTGTTGTTGTCAGCAAGCAGATGGTGCTGCAAATGACCATGAAGAACACCGCGCGGTACGATCCGGAGAAAACTTCGATCTACAAAAGAGCTGCACTGACATTCGACCTGTTTGTGGCACCCAAAATGAAAGATGTGTTGGAGGGAATCCCGAATGATGTGCCAGTGGATTATTACGATTTTTCCGTCGTGAATCCTCTCGTTCCAGGCTCGGGCGGCAAAGAGCGGTCGGAGGCTGTCGAATTTCTCCTGCCTAAGAATCTTGCGCAGAAATTCGCCAATTCTGACATTACAAATCAGGAACTCCTCGATAAAGGACAGGTGTTGGTGAACGGAGTGCGTATCGCGCTGAATCTGCAGTTAGTGGAGTAGCGTAGGGCTTACACCAGCCTCGGCTCAAGTGGAATTGGCCATTCCCGGCTAGCTCCTTCCATCGTGTGCGTGGAGCACACATATATAAAGATCAGCCGAGAGGCGATACGAACTAGGCGGCTCGATCGTAATGATGGTGCAGCCAGAGCGCGAGCTCTGGTATTTGCCGGAATGCGTCGCGCCCCACTGCTTCGGGTCAGTGGTGTTTGCGTATAATGCTTTGCATTACCCAGGCCATGTGATAAAACCAAAAATAGCCTCGCAAAGAGAAGCAGGAGAACGTGATGAAGAAAATCAGCGCCACGCTGAGGCTGGTTGGTCTTGCTCTATTTTCCCTCCTGGTTTGCAGCGCGACACAGGCACAGCAGCCGCCGGACAACGTGGCAGGCGATTGGATTATTTACTCAACAAATGTCGAGCATGGGCAGGTCGTCGTCAAGCACGTTCAGATCGTACAGTCTGACAACCAAATCACGGGTCACTTCGACGGGCCCGAGCAGTCGGGCGCGATCGAAGGGGAGGTCCATGTACATCGCATACGGTTCAGCACCGTAACTCGCAATGTGCTCAATTTTGGCGGCAATATTTTTGGAGACACCATGACTGGATCCTACGGAATCCATGGCCGGCGCGCCTCGTGGGAAGCCATTCGCACGACCGCGTCCAGGCAGGATTATCCGACGGGCACCGTGCTTTCTGGCATGCCTATGCTGACTCCCATTCCACCTTCTGCGCCTACGCCACCGCCGCCTGCGCCCGCAGCTGCAGCACAGACAGCGGCGCCGCCTGCCACGACAGCACAAAACAGCTCAGCCCCAGCCCCAGCGTCCCAGACTCCCGAGCAACTGCAAGCTCTTGTTGCCCCAATCGCACTTTATCCGGACTCGCTGGTTGCGCAAGTGCTTGCCGCTGCCAGCTACCCTGAGCAAATTTCGTTTGCCGATTATTGGCTGGCACAGAACAAGAACTTAACGGGTCAGGCCCTGGCCCAGGCAGCGGACCAGGAACCTTGGGACCCAAGTGTCAAGGCAATCACGCAATTTCCCACAGTGCTAAACACTTTGGCTTCCAACCTCACCTGGACTTCGAACCTCGGAGAGGCCTTCCACAATCAGGAGGCCGACGTGATGGCGGCGATTCAGGTCATGCGTGCCAAAGCACAAGCGGCCGGGACGTTAGCGTCCACGCCGCAGATCCAAGTTGTTCAGCAGTCCCCAAGCTCCATCATGATTCAGCCTGCTGATCCACAGGTCGTTTATGTGCCGCAATACAACCCGGCGGTCGTTTATGGCGTGCCGTATGTCGTGCCCTTCTACACGCCGCCGGTCTTCGCCGGAGTTGTGGTTGGCACTGGCATTTCATTTGGGGGCGGCGTTTCAATCGGATTCTTCGGCGGGGGAGGTGCCGTTGTCGGAGGCGTGGGGTTCGGTTGGGGCTGGCACGCGTGGGGCTGCAACTGGGGCGGCGGTGGCAGCGGTGGAACCGTCATTTTCAACAACAACACCTACATCAACAGGACGAATATTAACAATTGGCACGGCGCGAATTACAACAACTACCATCCTTGGGGACCGAACCGGGGGGGCGGCGCCGTCCCCAATGGCGATCATCCCTACAACCCTCACGGATACTATGGCCCGAGCGGTTACTATCACGCCGACGCTGGCTGGCATCCAGGCCAGGACACGCACTACGGCCCTGGTGGCGCCTATCACGCGAACGGGTATTATGGTCCCGACGGCGGCTGGCACCCGAATGCCCAGATCCCTACGAAGGATATGCCTAATGGCGGTAACAACGGCAATCGCGGGTTAATCGGCGGCAAGGGCAGCGTCCAAAATCCCAATGCGGGGATGAACGGACCCGGCGTTGCGCCCGCGGGCGGCTACCACAATGAGACGCGCGGCGGCGCCCCAGAGGGTGCCCAGCAGCGCCCGACATCTTCGAGCGGCCGCAGTTCCTGGAGTGGCGATGGCGGACGCGCTCGCGCCGAAAGCGATCGCGGACGAAGCAGCGCGCACCGCTCAGCGGGAACCCACGTTTCGCATCCGCCCGTGTCGCATCCGCACCCATCCGGTCGCCCGCGATAACAGGTGCCGGAAGATGAAACTCTGGACCTGAATACGAGACGGATTGCACAAATTAAGAGGAAGAATGGGTCACACATAGGAAGCGAGGGCGCGAAAATGAATCCGCAAGCGACAGTAGCAGAGAGCAGAAGTAGGGGGT
Source organism: Candidatus Acidiferrales bacterium (assembly GCA_963709675.1). Lineage (GTDB taxonomy): Bacteria > Acidobacteriota > Terriglobia > Acidiferrales > UBA7541 > Acidiferrum. Next base: position 2,386,475 of record CAVPWW010000002.1, on the reverse strand, counting down.
ACTGGTTGTTGATGGTTCTCTTGGCTTTGGGAATCGTCGGGTTTCATGCCGCCAATGCCGCATCGGCCCGCACGATGGACCAGGCCACTTTTGCCAGCCCCGCGGAAGCTGGCACAGCCCTTCGGAACGCGGCGCAGAAGGGAGACGAAAGCGCCTTAGGTTCAATCCTGGGGGCCGAATCGAAGGCGATTTTGAGTTCCGGTGATCTCAAGCACGATGCGGACGCCTTGCAGGAATTCGTCAGCAAGTACGATGAAATGAATCGCTGGGTGTCGATGACCGACGGGACGGAAATCCTCAAAATCGGGGCGGACAATTATCCGTTCCCGATCCCTCTGCGGCAGAACAGTTCGTCCAAGTGGTTCTTCGACACCCATAGCGGTGCCGATGAAATCCTGGCACGGCGGATCGGCCGAAATGAATTGCTGGCCATCGACGCTATTTGCGCCATTGCGTACGCCGAGGATATCTATGCCCGGACTTCTCACGACGGAAATCCGGCAGGCCCCTACACCACGAAGATCCTCAGCACCCCGGGGAAGCAGGACGGTTTGTACTGGAAGGTTCCTGAGGACAAGGAACTCAGCCCGCTGGGCAGAGTCAATGAGTTTGCCGCGGATGCACTACCGACCCCAAATGAAACGCCGGTGATCGATGGCTACACATTCCGCATCTTGACCGCGCGAGGATATGCGGCGCAAGGCGGAGCGAAGAATTACATCATCAACGGCAAATTGATTGGAGGGTTCGCTGTCATCGCCTCCCCGGTCAAGTATGGGGAGTCGGGAATCATGACATTCATCATCAACCAGGAAGGCGACGTGTACCAGCAGGACCTAGGAAAGCAGACGAGCAAAGTCACGGCCTCGATCCGGGAATACAACCCAACCGCCGAGTGGGAGGTCGTTGAGTAGCGCGCACGCCACGTCAGGCCTCTTGCGTCGCCCGAAGCAACCATCAGAGATTCTTACGATGCTGCTGTCGCGGTCGGGAACAGTCGTGACCCGGGAGGAATTACAGCGGAAACTGTTCACTTGGCGGTTCGGGGAAGTGAAGCCCACTCCTCGCCCCGAATGCCGTTTCTGGCCAGCACCGGGCGCTTGTACGAGTAGCCGACGCAATCCGGAGTTAGCGGGCCGCCTAATCTCTCTGGGCCCGCACTTGCAAAGGTGTGACCTCAAGTCTGGTTAACCTGCTATTCGTCGATGTAAATCTGGTGAAACGCCCCGGAAGTCCTAGTGTTGTATCGGAAGCGTGATCAACGAAGGGCGTGCGCGAGCTTGGCGTGATTGCGCGCTTTCGATACAACGACTTGAAGGGAGCCGCCGTGATTGCGGCGGATGCGGGCCCTATGCAAATTGAATGGAGTGGAGAGGGTGCGTGGTGGTGTGCTGGTGTGGTGCGGCGGAGCACAACTGCTGACACGATGCATGAAAAAGTCGGCTGCGACGAGAAAATGTTGTAAAGAGAGTGGGTGAAGAGCCCGGAAGAAGAAATTTGTTCGGCGATAAGACGAGAATCGACCGGCCGTGCCGAAACACGTAGAGGGTTCGTGATATCGAGAGTAGTTTCATGCGGCAGCGGTGACCACAGGTGGAGAACGAAGTTGCGTCTCGGCAGCCGTTAGCCTCTCAACCACCACCATCGGTCCGGCACACTTGGGGCAGAGCCAAAGATCGCTCGCGTTGCTAGCGCCCGACGTGTCTTGTTCGGTTGACGGAGTTGTAGCCGCGCCGAGCAGCTGAAAACAGAGTGGCAAGTTGGTGGCACGTTTGCGATTGGCCAGGAAGCCGAAGTTCCGGATACGCACGAACCCATCAGGGAGCAGATGCAACAGGAAACGGCGCAAGAACTCATCGAGCACAAGGGTCATGAGTTTCTGTTCGTTGTTGTGAGCGGAATCGCGCCACCGAAACGTGACCTTGCCGTCAGCAAACGAGATCAGGCGATGGTTGGAGATGGCCACGCGATGGGTATAGCGGCCCAGGTAGTGGAGCACATGTTGTGGGCCGCCGAATGGGCGTTTTGAGTAGACCACCCAGTCCTTTCGGAACAGCGGTCTCAGCCACGAGGAGAACGTCTTTGGCTGAGCCAGGGGCGTCAGATCTCCATGGAATCGCAATCGGCCGTCGCAAAAGGCGCGCTTGAGAGCCGCAACAAACTTGCCACGAAAGACGCGACTAAGCACCTTGACGGGAAGAAAGAAGGCATAGCGAGTTTTGATCCAGCGGGTGTGATCAACGGAGAGTCCGCCGGCAGGGACCACGCAATGGACATGCGGGTGAAGTTCGAGCTTTTGATTCCAAGTGTGCAGTACGCTGAAGAAGCCGATCTTTGCGCCGAGATGTTTGGGATCGCGAGCGACTTCGAGAAGGGTTTCCGCGCTGGCGCGAAACAGGAGATCGTAGATGACCTTGTTGTTCTGCAAGGCCAGTGGTGCCAACTCGCGAGGCAGCGTGAAGACCACATGGACGTAGCGAGTCGGGAGCAGTTCCCGGCGACGCTTTTCCAGCCAACGGTCGCGAGCTCCTGCCTGACACTTTGGGCAATGCCGATTTCTGCATGAGTTGAACGAGATGACACGATGTCCACAGCGGGTGCATTCATCGAGATGTCCACCGAGCGCGGCGGTGCGACACCGCGCAATGGCCAGGAGCACTTTGACGTGCTTCCAGGTGATCCATTTACGGCTTCGTTCGATGAATGCGTTTCCCGCAGCGCGGACCAGATCGGCCACCTCCAGCGGTGGCCGGCTCACCTACTGGTCCTGTGGCGATTCGTCTTTCAGCTTCAGCGAGTCCAGCGGACTGGCGGTCGCGTTCAGACGGCGTTGCGAGAGATGCAGATAGAGAGTGGTCTCTTCGAGATCACTATGGCCTAACAGCGTCTGGATGGTGCGCAGATCTGCGCCTGCTTCGAGGAGATGAGTCGCAAAGCAATGGCGCAGCGTGTGTGGGTGCACGTCTTTCGGAAGCGCGGCCCGCCGGACAGCTCTTTTGCAAGCATGGTAGATCACCTTCGGAGTGATGGGGCGATCACTGGTACGATCATGATTGCTAGGGAACAGCCATGTGGACTTTCGCCGCAAGCGGCGCCAGTGTCGCTTGAGTTCGTCGAGCAACTTTGGGCTGAGCAACACATCGCGGTCTTTGCGGCCTTTACCACCCTGGACGTGGATGACCATCCGCTGACTGTCGACGTCGCTCACTTTCAAGCGCGCGAGTTCGGCACGCCGGAGTCCTGTGGCATAGAGGGTCATCAGCAGTGTGCGATGCAAGGGAGGGTGAGCCGCATCGATGAGTCGCGCCACTTCCTCCTGGCTGAGGATCGTTGGCAGGTGAACGGCCTTCTTCGGGTAGGGCGTTTCCGTAATGCTCCAGGCTTTCTTGAGTGTCTTGACGTAGAAAAAGCGTAGAGCGGCCAAATGTTGTGCCACCGTGTTCGGAGAGAACTTCCGCTTCTGAAACAACGCGGCTTGATATTCACGAATGTGTCGAGGGCCTAAGCGATCCGGGGAACAGTTGAAGTATCGGGAAAAATCTTCAACGACGCGAATATAGCAATCTATGGTAGTCTCGGCGTAATTACGACGTTGGAGTTCTTCCAACATCATTTTTCGAAGTCGGGTCATGGGGACCTCCTATGACCCGACAACTTATCTCAACCAACAGGCAACTACTGCTCCATCACGTCACGCGCAGCGTCCGCCGCGCGGCCGGCTTCGTTCAAGTCCCGATGGGGGAAATGAGTTCCCTCGATGAAGCGGTCTCGCTGCGATCTCCTCGAACGCCGTATCTGGACCGCGGAAGGTCTTCTAATACATGAACTCTTCATTCAATCGTTGTCTTCGCTCACCGTAATAATCTCTTGAATCCTATTTCGCATTAACTGTTCCCATCCCGGATTTGCGATAGGCGCCAGTACCCAATCCGTGCACGTTTTCTCGAACTTTGTAGTGACAAATGCCGAATGAACGAAGAACCATAGCGCTTCTTCTAGAGACCCGCTCGCATGCCACGAGGTCATGATGACGTCATCGCCAGACAATTCATCATTAATTTCCCGAGCGGCACTATCAAAAAGGTCGCGAACCCTCTCGCAGTTGGGTCCCCATGCGCACAGACAGGCGAATCCCTTTGAAAGAAGCCTCTTGGCAACTTCGAGGATTGTGCCATCATCGAGGCGCCGCGCATCCATTGCGATAAACAGACTGAAGTACTGCGAGTTCGGTTCGATTTTGTCCGGGAGGTCGTCCACACAATCAGCAGGACAGAGAAAGAAGTCTTTCAGTTGAAGCAGGATTCCGTCACAGTGGCGTGTCGCAAGCCATTCCATCTTGGTTTTGGTCTCACCTGTAATTTTGATGCCGAGGATGGCAAGTATAAGGCAAAGGGGACCTTAGCGAGACTCGGGCAAACCGGAGAGGCTCGGCTATGGTATCGGATGCAGACGGCGGGCCTTTTCGGTGGCATCCCGTCACGCCCCAGCTGCGAGCATGACTCTCTCCCGAGCCGGCCCCCTTCATGTGCCTATTGTCCCTATGAGCGTCAAGGTCCCGGTGGCACCATCAATGCTGTACATCGAGACGCTGTTCGAGCCGGAATTCGTCACATAGGCGAACTTACCGGAGGGATGGATGGCTATCGAGGTAGGAGATAACTCTGTAGCTATCGTTCCTATGGGCGCTAAGCCCCCAGTCGTGGCATCGATGGTGTACATCGAGATGCTACCGTCAGTGTCATACCCTGTCCAATTTGCCACATAGGCAAACTTGCCCGCAGGATCCACGGCCACTGAGACAGGCTGTGTTCCAGCGGCGATCGACCCTATAGATGTTAAGGCCCCAGTCGTGCCGTCGATGGTGTACATCGAGACGTCGTTCGAGCCGGAATTCGTCACATAGGCAAACTTGCCCGCTGGATCCACGGCCACTGAGACAGGCTGAGTTCCAGCGGCGATCGTCCCTATGGACGCTAAGGCCCCAGTCGTGGCGTCGATGGCGTACATCGAGACGTCGTTCGAGCCGGAATTCGTCACATAGGCAAACTTGCCCGCAGGATCGACGGCCACGGAGTCGGGACCTGTACCAGCGGCGATCATCCCAGTGGACGTCATGGCCCCGGTAGTGCTGTTGATGGTGTACATCGAGACGCTGGATGAACCGCCGAAGCTGCCCGCCGGGAAAGCTCCCCCATCCGCCGCATAAGCGAACTTGCCGGATGGATCCAACGCCACCGAATTGAAGAACTCCGGAGTTCCGTTTATCCCTGTTCCGTTTATCCCTCCTGTGGTGGACGTTAAGGCCCCGGTCGTGGGATTGATGGTGTACGTCAAGACGCTGCCAAAATCGATATCCCACACATCCCCCGAACTCGCCACGTAGGCGAACTTGCCAAAAGGATCTACGGTCACGGAGTCGGTAAATTCGTCATTTGAAGGCACCGGTGGTCCTATGGACGCTAGGGCACCCGTGGTGGGGTTGATCGTGTACATTGACACGTAGCCACCAACGCCGCCGGTGCAGCCCAAACTCGCCACATAGGCGAACTTTCCGGCAGGGTCCACCGCGATTGACTCCGGAGAAACTGCTCCTGTCGTTATGGTGAAGGTCAACGGATTCGAGCTACCCCCGCCGGGTGTAGGATTGAAGACTGTGATCGCGGCTGTCCCGGCTGCGGCAATGTCACTCGCCGAAATCTGAGCAATCAGTCCGTTAATGCTGCCATTACTAGTGGTCGGCCGGTCGCTGCCGTTCCAGCGCACGACTGAACTAGCCACAAAATCATTCCCAACTACCGTCAACTGATTATCTACTGAATCAACGAACTGTTCTCCTGCGGGAGCGCAGCTTGGATACAAAAGATCGATCGCCGGGACGGGGTTACCGCCGGTGGTGACGGTGAAGTTTTTCGCATTGGAAGTTCCACCGCCGGGAGCGGGGTTGGCCACGGTCACGGCTATCGTACCGGTTGAGGCGATGCTGGCAGCAGCGATGGTCGCAGTCAATTGCGTGGAGTTGACGAACGTGGTGCCGGGCGCCGACCCTCCGAAGTAGACCACAGAGCCTGCGACGAAATTACCCCCATTGATCGTGAGCGTGAAAGCCGCACTACCAGCAACGGTACCGGTCGGCGAGATTGTGGTGATTGTTGGAGTGGGATGAGATTCGCTGGATACGGGCTGATTCGTGCCGCCCCCGCATCCAGCAAGGAATACTAGGTTCACGATTCCAAAAATCACGAGCTTTCTCTTTGCCGCTGCTTCGCTCTTCATGGCTCATTCCTTGCATGGCCGACTTCTTTGCTATTTGTTCGGCCATGGACTCTCCGGACTTACCCGACATTGGCGCGAAGCGGCTTGCGGCACAATGGTCAGAGGCTGCTCTGCATCTGTTTTGCTTCTGATCGTGTAGCTCTCTGGATTCAGGGGAGTTGCGGGTAACAAGGCTTAGGCCCGGTACATATCGTTTCAGCTCTGAACAATTGGTGGTAGAGTACCGGCACGGTCGAGAGTCTCCATGGAAGCCAATACCCGAACCCAACGGTCCCGCTTCGGCGCGTTTGATGTGGACTTGCGTTCGGGCGAGCTGCACAAACACGGCATCCGCCTGAAGCTTCAGGACCAGCCCTTCCGAGTGCTTGCACTTTTGTTGGAGCATCCAGGGGAAGTAATCACGCGTGAGGAACTCCGTCAGAAACTCTGGCCTGCGGACACGTTTGTTGACTTTGATACCGGTCTGAACAGCGCCATCAAGAAGTTGCGCGACGCGCTGGGCGATTCAGCGGAAAAACCACGCTACATCGAGACTCTGCCCCGCCGCGGTTACCGGTTCATCGCTCCAGTCGAAAACGGAGACTTAACCGCACTCGCCGCTGTCCATGAAAAGCCCGCGCTTGTTCCCTTAGCAACGCCGGGCTCCTTGACCCAGCGCTGGCGTGTTCTTGGTATTGCTGCCTTCGTCCTTTTTCTTGTCGTCGCCGTAGTTTCATGGCGCGTCTTTTTCCCCCGGCCTGTGCTGACCGGGAGCGATGTCATTCTCCTGGCGAGTTTTGTCAACAAGACCGGCGACCCCATCTTTGACAACTCCCTCGACAAACCCCTCGAAGTCAAACTTAACGAATCCCCGTTCCTCAGCCTTCTTTCAGAGGCTGACGTCGCCTCTACCATGCGGATGATGCGCCGCAATCCCGACGAGCGCGTGACTCTGGATCTGGGCGTCGAAATCTGCAAACGCCGTGGGCTGAAGGCCCTCGTCGTTCCGGAAATTGCCGTGATCGGCAGCGCCTTTATCATCACCTTGGATGCCATTGATGCGCACAACCAAAAACTCATTGCGCGGCAGCAAGTCGAGGCAAACAACAAGGATCAAGTGGTCGCGGCCCTGGGCAAAGCAGGCTCGCAGTTGCGAAAACGGCTTGGCGAGGATCTAAGCTCTCTCCAAAAATTTGACGCGCCCCTTGATCTTGCTACCACCAGTTCGCTCGAGGCTTTGCAAGCCTACCGCTCCGGGCTTACCCTCTATCGCTCCGGAAAGAGCGCGGAAGCCATCCCATTTTTTGAAAGAGCCGTCGAGCTTGACCCCCAGTTTTGCTCCGCCTACGACAAGCTCGGCAGAGCGCAACACAGCATAGGCCAAAGCCAGGAGGAGCGGGCCAGCTTCGCGCGCGCCTTCGAGCTCAAAGATCGCCGCCTCACCCAGGAGGAAAATTTTCAAATTACTGCGCTCTACTTTTCGGCCATCACCGGCAATCTTGAAAAAGAGGCCCCTGTCGTCCTTTTGTACCGCCAAATCTACCCGCGCAGCGTGGATGCTGCCAATCTCCTGGGCATTACTTATGCAGGCATGGGCAAAGCGGAGGAGGCCTTGCAGGAGTTCCAATGGGCCATCGCTCATTCCCCGGTGCCTTCCGCCTCATACTACTCCAATGCGGCCCAGGCCCTGATCCTCCTCGGCCGCTTTGACGACGCCAAGAAACTCCTCGACCAATGGCGCCAGCAGGGTTCACTCACTCCATTTCAGTTGATGTTGCTTTACCGCATCGCTTTCATCGAACACGACGCCGCTACCATGGATCGGCTTGCTCGCGAAATTTCCGCCGAGTATAAGCCCTGGGTCGATCTCCAGAAGAACCTGGCATTCCTTCGCGGCGATGTCGCGACACTTCGTTCCCTCAGCGACGCACTGATCAGTCGTCAGAGGAAGGCCAATAAAATGGAAGACGTTGCCACGGAGCTCGCCTACCATGCCGATGTGGAGGCCTACCTTGGAAACTATCAGCTAGTCCACAAACTGTGCGCCCAGGCCGACGAAGCCGGGAATAATAGCGCTCTCGGACTTTTTGGGTGCTCGCAGGCTCTCGCACAGGCCGCGGACACATCCGCCGCAGAAGCACTCGCCGCGAAACTGAATGAACTCTTGCCCGAGGACACTTTCCAGCAGAAGGTCCGCCTCCCTGTCGTTTACTCCACCATCCAGCGAGCACGGGGAAATCTCAAGGCCGCAGTGGACTTACTCTCTCCGGCCACGCAGTTTGCGAATGTCGCGGTCTTCTACGGTCGAGCTCGCGCCTATATGGCCGCGGGAGATCAGGCCAAAGCAGTTGCCGACTTTCAGACCCTCATCGACCACCCGGGTTGGCCGGACTGGGGAGTGTTTAAGCCGCTTTCGCAACTCGGTCTCGCGCAGGCCTACGCGAAACAAGGCGACTCCGAAAAGAGCCGCAAAGCCTACGACGATTTCTTCAACACTTGGAAGGATGCGGACCCGGATATCCCGATACTTCGTCAAGCCAAAGTCGAATACAGCAAACTCATTACACCCGCACCTGCTGCTGTTTCACCATCAGGTGCACAGCGATAGTCTCTGTGAGCCACTTCCCCTGTGCGCGACATGTGGACAACCATGTGGCAGTGGAAGAGCCAGTTGCCCACGCGCGCGGGCGTCCATGTCATCTCGAATACATGCCCGATGTCGATATGCTCGGTGACCGCCAAGCCCGACCTGACATATAAGCAGATGCTCGCGGCACAGTTGAAGCCCGGTTTCATGCAGATGGGCATGTCTTCGAATATGGCGGACCAGCTGTTTGAGTTGGCGGACGCGCAGAATTCGGGCTACCTAAAGGCGCTCGAGCCACGCTCCCCAAGGAACACCACTCTCACAACGCTGGAGACTTTTGTAGCCGAAGTTTTCACGCCAGCCTATCGGGAACAAAAGGCGGCCCGCGCCTAGGCGGCTTGCCGCCATGGGCTCGCCTAGCGGGCCCACGTCCCAAGCGTCGATATTCTTGTCAATTTCCGTGTAGCCCGTCATTCGCTAATGATTGAGCAACCATAGAACTTGTTGCGTCATAGTCAGTAAACAGAGTGATTTGAAATGACTGTTTCCTAGCATAGACAGCTATTGCAGCTTTCCGTACTCCGCCTGGGCTCGCTTCAGGACGGGAATGTCGGGGTCGGCGTTTTTCCAAAGTGTTAGGAAGTTGTTATAAGCGGATGTTGCCTTGCTTCGGTCTCCGGACATCGCGTACGCCCTGCCCAATTGCCAGTGCGCGAGCGCGCCTATCGGATCACAGAGCACGATGCCTCGGTGACCGAGAATCTTTTGGAATTCCGCGGCTGCCTCATCACCATGATGTGCGGCCAGATGGGCTAGGCCACGAACATAGGCGGCGTCAAGATTACCCGCGCCCAGAAGCACCTCGGAACCGCCCTCGGTCGTAGTCCCACCCTCATAAGCAATTGCCGTTTGAAGCATTTCGACAGCGTTTGCCGGTTGGCCGCGGTTCAAAGCCAGAAGTGCGCGGAGCACCGACAAATATGTGAATTGGACTACCGTATCCTCCGGGAAGCGCTTGGAGAGATCATCGATCACCGTTTGACAGCGAGAAGAATCTCCCGAGAGAGCAAGCGCAAAAACAGCTCCGTATTCCACATCCCGACTCTTAGAGAGTTCCAGAGCGTCCGCTGCTCTTTGCCTTGCAACGGACACATTCCCGAACAGAGCTTCCCGCACCGCAGCATCCGTTTCATAAAGCCCTTGCGTATCCTGCCGTCCCTCCTTCCGAGCTAGATCCGTTGCCAGCCGCGACTTCTTCCTGGCCTCTTCCAAGTGACCGGAATAAGCGGATACGAATCCTTCGGCGTTGGACATCCAGTCATCGACACTGGGCTTTTCCCGAGACTGAGCGGTTTCCCGCTCCATTGCTGTCTTGTCGTTTTTCAAGAAGGCAAGGACGTATCGCTGGACATGGAAATCAGGGATATCAAGCTCGCGATCGGCCGCTCGTTGGAGCGCGTTCTCCGCTTCACCTGTACGTCCGAGCGCCAGAAGGCTGCCAGCGAGGATGCTATATCCGATGGAAAAGTCTGGGTCGATCTCTATAGCGATCTTTGCTTCGTCGACTGAGTTTTCATATTTGCCGAGGGTGTTGTAAATCGCTCCTGACAGCAGTCCGTGTGGCAACCACGCCCGCGGATAAGCTTGAATCCACAAGTCGCAGGTTTGTTGCGCCTTCTCCAGGTTTCCCGTGACCTGCAAATCGTAGGTCAGGGAGATAAAGAACATCTCCTGGTCGCTGGCGCGATCCCGGAGTTGATAGGCTTTGCTGGTGTTCGCCGCAGATAGGGCGGTTTCCCCGATGTCGCCATACATGCGGCCGAGTGCCGCGTAGGCACTGGCGAAGTTTGTGTCAATTTCGATGGCGCGCTTGAAAAATGGCACGGAGGCAGCCGAACCAGATGAAAAAGAGACCTGCCAGCCCACGCTGTAGGCTTTCAAGGCTTCGAGTGCGGGGGTGGTAGCCTCGGCAAGAGGTTTGTCATGACTCTTGACCGTTGAGAGCGATTCACCAATTCGGGCTCTGAATCTAGTTGCGATTTGACTTAGGGAGTTGAGAACATCTTCTTTTCTTGCGGCTTGCGCCTGCTCCTCGTCGAGCACATCTCCACTTCGGCAGTCCTTTGCCCGCAGCGTCAACACGTACTGGCTCCCAAGGCTTGCAATCGAGCCGTCGAGAACGGCGGCACTTGCAGTTCGTTCGCAGATTTCCCGGGAGACCTCTGGGGTAAGTCGTGCGTCGGCTGGCTTGGCCATCAGCTTCAGCACCTGATTGATCCGCTCATCGGAGATAAGGCTGAGGAATGGTGACTGCTCAAGTTGCACTGCCAAGCCTTGCCGCAAGGTGTCGTCGAAGACAGGGTCGCCCGTCGTGTTCGCGAAATCCGCGAGGACAATCGTGTCTTTGTCAGTTAGCTTGAGCGCGCGATGAAAACAGAGGTAGGCAGCCAGTACCAGCGCTGGCACAGTCACGGCAGCAGCAACGACCATCTTCCATCGCTTTCGAACGTCAGTTTCGGTTCCGGCCTCTGCTGTTGTTGCAGCGGCTGCTGAATCTCCTTCCCGCTCCTTTTCTTGTTCCTTAGCAGAGGATTCGGTGACTGGTCCGATGAATCTGTACCCTGCTCGTGGAATCGTTTCGATGAAGCGCGGTTGCTCGGCCGAATCGCAGAGAGTTTCGCGGAGCTTGTTGATGGCTACGTTGAGACTATGGTCGAAGTCGACGAACGTTTCCTTCTGCCATAGAAGTGCGCGAAGCTCCTCCCGCGTGACCAGTTCTCCCGGATGTGTCAGTAGCATAGCCAGTACGGCGAATGGCTGGCCAGGCAGTTTCAGGCGGATTCCATTACGGCGGAGTTCTCTTGCTCGCAGATCAAGGGTGAAGTCTGAGAAGCTGAACACGCGGCGCTGGGTGCTGACGGCCATGAAAACACTGTGGGGGGACGTCGAAGTTTACCATCGTTGATCTGCCCGTTAAATTGCGTTATCTATTGCTGCTCGATTTAAGTCCTGTCACCCAAGTGGTTTACCCGCTGACCTAGAAATTGACTTCTAATTGACTCCCTGTGAATTGTGGCCCCGCCGGCAAAGCGCTACTTTTCGCCCGCAGCGTCTTTCAGATCAACAGGAGAACCACCATGAAGACACGTTTCGTTATCAAGTGGTTTGCGGGAACTGTTGTCGCGGTAGCCGCTATGGTTTTTGCGGGAATGATGAACACCCCTAGTCACGTGCAGGCCCAAGATGAAGGAAACAGTGGCGAGGATCAGCTCATCCACACCGGTTACGCGATAGCTCCCGTCCCACTAAAGCTCGAAGGGAAAAACCCCGAACAACGCCGCTTGGTGGGACTTGGCAGCTACATAGTCAACGCCCAGGCTGACTGCAACGGCTGCCACACCGGTGGCGCACCTCCAAACTTCAATTACGCGAACAACGGGAACCCCTACTTTTTGAACCAGCCACTAGGGACAAAGACAGACCCCACCACTTACCTCGCCGGAGGCAGCCCTTTCGGTCAGGCTGTGCCTTCCAGCGCCTCTGTGGGTGGGTTCCCGCCTGGTTCTGTACCATCCTCTTATCCGCCAGCCGGATATCCTATTGATCCCGCCACCGGATTTCCGTATGCCGGTCCTGTCATCATCTCCCGCAACCTAACGCCGGACAAAAATGGGCGTCCGGAGGGAGGACGCACGCTGGAACAATTTAAGCAAATTCTGCGGAATGGCACCGATTTCGATAACATCCATCCAACCTGTCTATCGGACACGGACCCCAATATCGCGCTGGGCATTTGCGTTCCGCCTCCCGTGGACGGCAGCAAACTGCAGGTCATGCCCTGGCCGCTGCTTCACAATATGACCGACCATCAGATCGAAGCTATCTACGAGTATCTGAGCGTAATCCCCTGCATCGACAATAACTTCGCCCCGCCGCCCGCTGGCTCCCCCAACGAGTTACGCAATGATTGTGGCAGCAGCGATCCGTCGCTCATTCCCCGTGCCGCCCCCTTGTTTCATGGCGACCCCCGCGCCAACGCTCGGAAATAGTCGATGTTTCAGCTATGGAGAAGACCCCTGTGAAAACGACTTCGGAGAATGCCGCTGAGCGTATTAGGTCTCGGCGGCATTAGCCGTACCCTGGCTGACAATGAATGGCTACCTTGCACACTGAACAACGTCCTTCGCTCTGGCGGGCGTGCAATCTCCGCCACGAAAATCGATTCTTCGGAACCATGGCTGCCGTCTTTCTCGTCGTAATATTTACAGGCTTTGCGCGGACTTACTATCTCGCGGGAGTATTCAACGCTCCTCTTCCCAACCTGCTGGTGCACATCCATGCCGTAGCGTTCACGCTTTGGATTATCCTCTTCATTGCGCAGAATTCGCTGGTGACGGCCGGCCGCGTGGATCTTCATCGTCGTTTCGGCCTGCTCGGCTTCGTGCTCGCCACTGTCATGATCTTGCTGGGCACGGTGACCGCGAGCGACCGCCTTGCTCGGCATATGGCGCAACCGGGGACGGATACGGTCGAGGAAGTGCGTGCGTTTTATGCCGTCCCGCTCTTCGACATGGTCATGTTCTCCACGTTCGTCTATTTCGGTTATCGCAACCGTGTCCAACCAGCAGTGCACAAGCGGTTGATGTGGTTCGCAACGCTCTCACTGCTGGATGCGGGTTTCGACCGCTGGCCGGTCTTTGATCCTTACTCGCTTTCGATTGTGAACCTGATCTGCTTCACACCGCTGCTCCTGCTCATGATCGGTTACGACTGGTGGTCCAGCGGCAAGGTGCAGCGCGTAACGATCTGGTCGACGATTTTCATGCTCGTCGTGCAACAAATCCGCCATCCGCTCGGCCACACAGCCGCCTGGCAGAGCTTCGCGGCCTGGGTCGCAATGCACATGCCTTCGTTTTCCTGAGGATACCTCACGGCACGTGATTGCTGCGGGAAGCTACGCGGCCAGGCGAGTCAGTGATGCCTGGTAAACGCGCCAGGCGCGGAAGTTGTTAGACTTGGGCCGACTCGATCCAAGCACCACGCGAGATAGCTTCCGGATGGTCGGTTATAACCGGCCAATATTCTGAATCTCACCCCTAAAAGCTGCAGGCCAGAAGGGTTATTCTCTTCCAGTTGGATTTTTTGTTTCAGGAGGAAGGAGCTCCACTTCCGGTTCAGATCTTGGCAGGTCAACGCCGGTGGGGCAGAGCTCCAATGAGCTACGATTGTGTTTATCCCACTTTCCGCACCGCCGTACAAGCTCGAAACAGATTGGGCCGCGAGCTGCGCCGAGGTTATTCTGCGAAGATGTTCGGCATGTGAAATGGATTCGATCATCGGCCACGGACGCCGCCGCAAGCAAGCGCATGATGAGCATCACGATTGGATTGACATTCGTCGCGGCCGCTGCCCCGGTTGCAAGAGAACCTTTACCTTCCTGCCGCCGCTTTCTCTCCCTTACACGCACTACAGTTTGCTGGCGCGCTGTCAGGCATTGCGGCGGCGCTTGGTGGAGCACTGCTCCTGGGAAGAGGCAACGCCTACGCTCACAGATCCTAATCGCGTGCCCGATCCTTCTACACTTCGCCGCTGGGCCCACGGCCTGGACCGCTCCCAACCGGCACTTTCCTTTCTCCACCAAACGCTCGCCCGCATGGCTCACTTGCTGGCGCGTGGCGATCCCGCCGATCACCAAGCTGGGCCTTTGTCTTGGCTGACTCCGGTTTTGCAAATTCTCTGGCCCCTGCGGCTCTGAGAAAATTTCTCCACCCACCATCCTTGCCTGGAAATGCTGGCAACAGTCTCCTACGCTCGCCTCCAGAGGCAAAATTGCGTTGTGGGCGAGGACGTCGAAAAATTGAAACAGCGCCTTTCGCTGCTCGATTATCTGCGGCAGCAGAATTGGGTCGCTCGGCCCGCCTCTCACGGCCCCGAGTTCGTCGGACTCTGTCCCCTTCATCCGGAAACCCGCCCTTCGTTCTATGTCAATGCCCGCAAAAATCTCTTTTACTGTCACGGTTGCGGCCGGGGCGGCGATCTCCTTCGCTTTGTCCAGTTGTCCCGCCATCTATCCTTCCGCCAAAGTCTCGCCTATCTCGACCAGCAAAGCGCTCTTACAGCCGACCCTGCCGCTATACTCGAGCAAGCCGCCACGTTCTATCAACAGCAACTCGAACGCTACCCTGAGGCACTGCGATATCTTGAGCAACGAGGACTGCACGATCCCGCCCTGATCAAAGAACTGCGAATCGGTTATGCCCCTGGTGGGAGCTTGCGCCGTCATCTCACGGCCCAAGGCTATTCCTTTGATCTCCTACAGCGTCTCGGCCTGCTCAACTCGCAGGGTCATGATGCCTTCTACCGGCGCGTTATCTTCCCGTGCTGCCAAGGCGGACGCGTCGTCAACCTCTACGGCCGCAGTATCGCTGCCGCCTTCGCCCATCGATTCCTCTCGGGCTCCAAGGGTGGCTTGTATGCTTGGGAGCAGGTTCAGAACTGCCCCGAGGTGATTCTGGTCGAGGGACTGTTCGACTATGCCGTGTTGTGGCAGGCAGGTTTTCGCCATGTCACCTGCTCGTTGGGCACGCATCTCAACGCTGACCAGTTTCAACAGCTGTGCGACCGCCCGCGCACTGTTTATCTCACTTTCGATGTCGATGCCAACGGCAGCGGCCAACAAGCCTCGCAGCAGCTAGCACAGCGTCTGCGCGCGCAAGGTATCCTCACTCGCCACGTCCTCTTGCCAGATGGCCACGATCCGAACTCCTTCTTCGTCCAGGGCGGTGATGCGCGACAGTTCCACTCTTTCCTGGAAGCTGCTCAGCCATGAAGTTCTGTGTGATCTACCAGCAGAGCTCCCATAACGCACAAAGTCCGGTTCGTGTCGTCGAGCAGACCTCCGGCCGGGGAGTCGGCTGGATCAATCGTTATCTGGACCGCGAGTATGTTCGCCGTCTGGCGAACACCACCCTGCGCATCTGCGCTTACAACCTGCTGCACTTTGTTCGCTGGTGGGAGAGCGTTCATCCCACCGGCGACATTAGGGAAGGTGACCTTACCGAGTCCACGCTCCTGGATTACGTGCGCTTCCAGTCCAGCCAACAACCGCGGCCATCCCCTTCCACCATCAATGACCGCGTGGCCATCGCCGAACGCGCCATCCGCAATGAGTTCCCCGATGCTCCTTGCCAAATCGCCCGCGGCTTTCATCAAGCTTTTTTGCGGCGAAGGCCGTTGGGTCTTGGCCGGCCGCGAGTAGCGATGAGCCGGTTGCGAGTGAAGGTGCCTAAACGCAACATCGTGCCGCTCTCGGTGAATGAAGTCTCGCGCTTCTGGTCCAGTTTCCGCACTTCGCGCGAGTTGGCCATCGTGGGCTTGATGCTTCTGCAAGGGCTCCGCTCCGCCGAGGTATTGGCTTTGAATCGCGACGACGCCTTGCTTTCGGAAGCACAGCTTCGTGTTCCTGGCAAAGGCAACAAATTTCGCTTCCTGCCGTTGGCACCGGAAACCGTGCAACTACTCGAACACTATCTGCGACTGGAACGACCGAATCCCTGCTCCGCCGCGCTCTTCGTCTCACTCAAAGGACACGCGCGTGGAACGCGCATGACCGCCGCAGGATTGCGTTCCTTATTCCGTTACCATCGCCAGGGCACCGGCATCCAGCTCGCCAACCCTCATCGCTTTCGGCACACCTTTGCCTCGGACATGATTCGTGCGGGTATGAGTCTGCCCGCGCTCATGCAACTGATGGGTCACGCAGACATCCAGACCACGCTCATCTATGTGCAGGTCACTCCACAAGACGTCTACCTTGAGTATGCACGTGCCGTGGCGCAGCACATTCGTCCCCTTCCGGTGATCTCCTCATGAACCGCGCGCGACGCTCTCCGCTCCAACATCCTCTTGCTCCGGTCTTCGATCGCGCGGTCGATTCTCTCGGCGTGGCACTCAGTCTCGACACGACTCGCCACTACCGTGGAACCGCCCGCAATTTCCTGAGCTATCTCGGCGCTGATCATCCTGGGGTGCAGCGCCTGGACCAATTACGCCGTGAACCCCACATCCTCGGCTGGATGTCCCGCCTGCACTCGCATACACCCGCGCTCGCGACAGAGTCCTATATCAACCTGCTCATCGGTCTGCGCGGCATCTGCAACGAACTGGCTTGGACCGAACAGCTTTCTGAACTCGCTCATCTGATCCGCCGCGAAGACATTCCGCGTCCTCCGCACAGACTTCCACGCCCACTCACGGCAGAACAGGATGAACTCCTGCAGAAGGAATTCCTCCGCCGCAACGACCTGGGTGGCAATGCCTTTCTGTTGATTCGCCACACCGGCATGCGTATTGGTGAGTGTGCCGATCTGTCCTCTGACTGCCTTCGCTGCACGCGCCCAGGTCAATGGGCAGTCCACGTGCCGCTCGGCAAACTCAAAACGGAACGCATGGTCCCCGTGGACTCCTTTGTGTGTGAACTCGTCCAACGCCTCCGATTCTTTCGTTCCCTTGATTCGCTGCCTGCCGATGGACGTCTTCTGTCCCGTCCGAACACCAAAGCAGCGCTCGTTCGTCACTTTCGTGATTACTTGCATCAAGTCTGCCACGCGCTCGGCCTTTCCACACGCATCGTCCCTCACCAGCTTCGCCACACCTATGCCTCGGAGATGCTTCGAAACGGTGTTGGCTTGCCTGCCGTGATGAAATTACTCGGTCACACCTCTCCCGAAATGACCATGCTATATCTTGATGTGACGTTGAATGATCTCCAGAGGGCATTTGAGCTAGCTCGCTCAAAACCTCGGCATCTGGTTCCACAACCGAGGGTGCCGTCTGTCCCGCTTCGAACTGGCCTCGGCGGAGTGCTCGATTCTTTGCTTGCTACTCAACATGTGCTCGAGATGTTCCGCCGCGCGCTGCCAAACGGAACTTCTCGCCGTCACCTGGACCGGCTCTCCAACCGCCTCACCAAAATCCTTAGCGAAGCTCGCAAGCTCACGACACCCTGAACATGGGCAGAGATTGGCCGGTTATGTCGGCTAACCGGAAGGTATCGGGAGAGAGCTTATGAGTAGGCTGGAAGGGAAAGTAGCAGTCATCACCGGAGGCAACAGCGGAATCGGCTTCGCTACGGCGCAACGCTTCGTTGTGGACCCGGACGGTGAATTGCTCTTTCTAGTTTGCTGGGGCCGGAGTCAATGTCCGCAAGTGCCTGAGAGTTTCGGCAGGATCAGGACGAATCGTATAATCCGCGTTCACATCCGCCGCGCGGATAATGCTGTCCTTATCGATGATGTAACGGGCAGGCATCGGCAATCGGTATTCCGGTTCGTCATTGAATCTGTCCAGAGTGCTCCCGAACGACTTGTAAAGCTCGCGCAAGTAATCCGGCAGTGTGAACACTAGCCTGAACTGCTCCGCCGTCTTGAGGTGAAGATCAGTCAGGATGTCGTAGGTCAGGTTCAGCTTCCTGTGAAGAGCGCGCGTGTACCGTTCGAGCTCAGGCGTGATCACGACGATCTGCGCTCCCAATGCTTTGACTTCTGAATGGATCTGCTGTAGAGCCTCCAGCTCCATATTGCAGTACGGTCACCAATGCCCTCGGAAGAAGCTGACCACCAAAGGTCCTTCGCGTAGAAGGTCGCTGGAACTAACCTGCGCGTGATCCTGATTGAATAAGTTAAAGGCCGGCGCACGGTCCCCGACTTTCAGCGCTGTTTTTTCGATGCCCGAAGCCTTGAGCTCGGCTGTCGCGCGATGCATCTTTTCGATTGCCTCGTGCGGCGCGTTGTACGGTGGAGCCCCGGATTCAAATGCCTTCTTAAACTCGTCCAGCCGTTCCTGAAGAGTTGCCATTGTCATCGCCCCCTTTCTCAGACAGTCTGCTCATATTCACCGTTGTTCTTGATCCGACTCCCCGTCCCTCCGAATGTCCATCGCTGTGAATCGCGCCTCGCGCGCATGGAAATCTCGATTTATGCTCCTTATGCTAAAGAGCGTTTAAACAGCGCGTCAACATTCAATTTTGCATCTTGAACGAATCGTAGGCAAACCCGAAGTAGTCCAGCGGGGATCAGTACCGGTTATGGGAGGTCATTGAGCGTCGATTATCCGCGTCCAAGCGAATGCAAAGTCAGTCTGCTGGACCCCGACCAAAAGCTGCCCCGCCCTGCCCCGTGTACCCGCCGTGTACCCCACTTCCGCAAATTGAGCGTTTTTAGTGTTACGTGAAATGAATAACTTGCGCGCTTTCAATACCCGCCCTTAGTTCGATTCCCACCCACGGCACCAACGCCAATGTTTATGGTGTAGCAATCGAGGCAGGCTGACTGCGTCTGCTTAGCTTTTCTCCGAATTGAGGGATGACATCAATTTGTCCAGCCAAGGTTCCAAGGGAGGCCACGGAGAATGGCAGGTTGGATTATACTAGTTCGATACCGATATCATGACTCTTGAAGGCCATTCAAGTCAGTACCGCAAAACTTCCAGCAATTCGTGCAAAGCTAAGCCGAAGGCGCCAGCCATCACTCAGCCGCTTTGACCGAACCGACCCCTTCCACGGCAGCCGCTCGGAGAGCCAAACCCCACGCTACTGAGGTGAATTGATTTCCCGTCCTGATCCGCTGCTCTCCGAAGCGAGTCGCAAAGATTCTTCTTACTGCTGGTACGAAGGACGATCCGCCTGTGAGAAACACGGCATCCACGTTTCTCGGGTCGACCCCACTCGCTCTAAGCAAGGAGTCCAGACAGGACTCGATCTGCTTCAGTTCCTCGGTGATCCACGCTTCAAACGAAGAACGCTTTACTTTGACCATCACATCAACCGTTCCATCATGAAAACGAAAGGTTGCCGCCAGCTCGTTCGATAATTCGTACTTAACCGCCTGGACAGACTGATGCAATTGATACCCGAGATCCTCTTTGATGAGATGGAGTAAGGCGGCGATTTTCTGAGGCTCGACTGCATCTGTCTTGATCCGGGTGAGCAAATCCATCACGTTCTTGGCCCTCAGAAAGGAGAGATGATGCCAGCGTTCGAGCTTGCCATAAATCCAGGAAGGCACCGGCAAAAGCCTCTGCATCGAACGCATGTCCGTTCCGGCGCCGAGCGCGGGAGACATGAGATGCCGAATGAGCTTGGCATCGAACGAATCGCCGGCTACGCCGACGCCCGCGTTACCCAGAAGGTCCGCCGCGCTTCGACCCCTACGACGAACACTGGGACCAACCCGCACCAAGGAAAAGTCGCTCGTGCCACCTCCGAAGTCTCCGATCAGAATGAGTTCATCGTGATCCAGCGTCGACTCGTAGTAGTGCGCCGCCGCAACGGGCTCATATTCGAAGTGCACGGACTCATATCCCGCAATCTCGAATGCCTTTCGCAGTCGGTTTTCCGCATAGCCGCCCTCATCCTCGGTGTCGGCTCCGACAAATCGTACCGGTCTGCCAACGACGGCTTTTGAAATTGGGACGCCAAACTGCGAAGCGGCCTTTTCCCGCAGGTCTCGCAGGATACGCGCGATCAGTTCCTCAAGTGTATATTTCCGGCCAAAAACGTCCGTGCGCTGGAGGTTGCGATTACTCAGAAAGGACTTCAGCGATTGAATCAGCCGGCCTTTGTGGTCTGCGGCGAGGTAGTGTTCAATTCCCTCTGGTCCACTCCACGATTTGAGCGCGTTGACGCCGCGTTCTTTCCTTTGCTCGAGATAGAGAAGCGACCGGTAGGAGGCGGTCAGGTCGTCCAAGTAGGGGAAGTGGGCGAGCTCGACCTCGCCTGTGCGGTTGGCGCGAGCAATCGAGCTATTCGTTGTGCCAAAGTCGATTCCGATCGCCGCCGTGGTCACCTATCGATCTTAAAGCCCACGTACTTCGCCAGCAACACCCTCGACCATTCGGCCCAGGGCAACGGTTTTTGTGACTGAGACGGGGAATTCCCTGGCACGCCGCGTATATCTATTTCTTCTGTGGTTCCGCATCCCGTGGGTGGGGAATGTCCAATAAAGGGGGGTGGCTATCGCGGGATTGTTGAGGAAGTGGTGTTAGCAGGCATGCCGTCGGCTTTGCGGTCAAGTCTTCTCGGAGAACAGATTCATCGAGCCTCTGCCCCTCGATGATTCCCGCCTCGACGTTCCAACTGGCTGAAGGGCCACTGCCTCGAAAGGCGAGGTTTACGAGGTCAATGATCTCAGCGTAATCCGCTTCAACAGCAGGTTTGAGGAACATTCTTGCAAGTTTACTGTAGAGGTAGGAACGCCGCGACGACCTGCGAGTGTTTTGTAACATCCGGTTCTAGACCATGCTCCCGCCACTTCAGACGCCGCGATCCGCATGGAAATAATTATATCTTCATCGTGAGCGCGCCTACTTGCTTCGGGCCTCGTGCAGAGTTCTTCCGTCATCTTTAAAGTGCCCTTCGAGCGTCGTTTTGGAGTCTTCACCCACAGCGCCGACGGTGACCGCCAAGGAGTCCAGGAAGGCTTTCATTCCTTTGCGGAATTGTTCCGTCGCCCGTTCAGCGGAACGCGCCAGCTCGGTCTCCAGTACCTGGCGCCGTGTATCACAAGTGGCTCGACTATCCGCATCGAGCGATGAGAGCAAGGAAACTGCGCGTGCCTTCGTCTCGGCGAGCGCCATATTCACATGCAGGTTCGCCTCCCGCCGGAATTCCTCCAGACCGGAATTCACCGCACTTTGCACCAGAGTCTGCACTTCTTGCACGCTCGAATGGCGGGCATCATCAATTGACCTGAGTGCCTCCCGGATTACATCGTTCACCTGCTTCGCTACCGCTGCATGCACGGCCTTCTCGGCCTCTTGTTGCAGTTTTCCCTGCAGCGCGGAAATCAGCCCGTCGGGTGTGACCACGACGCGCTGTGGGTGCGGAGGTTCCAGGACCTTTGGGATTGGGGGACGAGCGGCTACTGGCGACGGAGACGAAAAACTGCCGATCTCGGCCATCTTAGGCTCTCGCTTCATCTGGATCTCACCGAGGCCTTCCTTCTTCGTCGCAGATTCTTGAGCAGGGACACTCACCACCGGGAGTTGGGCCGTCGACGGATTCGTTTCTTGGGCGCTCTGCCAATCCGTTGGCGGCGACGCAATCCCCCACACATTCCCAGGTGTTTCCAGCTCCACGCCAACCGTTGGGAGTTCGCGCAAGCTCGCGGGCGGATGGACCGACCGCACCATCGCCCGCACTGTCGCAGGTTTTTCCTTGGAATTCATTAATTCCACAACCTGCAGCGTAACCCAGGTTCCAACGCCGTAATCATGGCGCGAGGGATACCGACAACCGTGCATATTAAGGCAGACCGAGACCGTCCTCTCCATGAAGGGCTCTCCCATCTGATTCTGACCTAAGACGATCAGTGGGACGGATTTCTCGATGCGCGTGCTGCGACGCGACCCTGCCGCCACGGAATTTGTAGGAGTACTGATGAGGTGTGATTGGCTCATGTGACCCCCTAAGCAACTGATTTCCGGAAGTCATTTCGGCTTGACCGTATTTTGTATTTTAGGCTTTCACGCCACGTATTATTCGCTCAGACTGTCAACCAATATCGCATCGGTTAGCCGTTCTTTAGGTCAGGTGGGCGTGCAAGGGCTTGCGAGTCAGTGATCGCATAACAATGCCCAGTTAGTCGGGACCCCCTACGAAGTTCTTTCCCCGATCAAAACCGTGGAGGGCATCGAACGGCCCTTGGACCAGAGCACCGAGCTTGGATGCGCGGATCGTCAACAGTGAAACTACTGCGGTTCCGTAGGTCTCCGGAAGGGATTAAAGCGGCTTAGTTCAGGACTGAATTCTTTGAACAAATTAATTGCAATATTCGCACCGATTTGAATATCTCCTCCTCGCACGCCTTGCAGTAACGGAGTAGATGTCGCACGATTCCTTTTGATTCTTGAGCTCGAGCCATTCCTGAAACGCCGGCTCGGCGATTCGTACCGAAGTCGTGACGCGTTGGATTGGTTCCCCGCGGTTGCGATCGCGCACCAGAACGTCAAGCCTGTCCGAGGACTGGAAGTTAGTTCGGACGTACTCGACAGCGAAGATGCCCTTTTTGTTCTCGTCTTCGGCAGGTGTCATACGTGAGTCTCCCGCCTTTGGTAGATTGCGCAGTGATCGAAGGGATCGGCATCAGAATCGTAGCCGTTGATTTCAATAACTTCAGAGATAAATCGCATACCTGGTCTGCGCTCAATTTGAACGATGACATCTAACGAATCTGCGATATTCGTCTTGATGGCGCGATACGGAATTCCGACGTCACTTTGTAATACGCAGGTCGTGAAGCGCGAAATTCCCTGGGCGGCGGAGTTGGCATGAACGGTTGAGATGGTTCCACTGTGACCGGTGTTGAGCAGGGAAGGATTCTCACCGCCGAATGGCTGATAGGCACCGAACAGGTCAGGGAAGTGCAGAGTACTTAGCCGCCACTTCTCTGGTAATCCGACCTATCAGGATCTGGCTGTCAGCCAAAGTACGACTGAAGCGTACGTGGTCGTAAGCTCATTCGAAAAGATCGGTCGCCCGGCGGGTAGAGTTCCATTCGCGGAAGGAAACCGCTCCATGCCAGCCCTCGTCCACGGCTTTCTCTAACGCTTTAAACTTCCCGGGAGTGTACTGGGACTTGTGGCATTCGAAGGCGCGATTGTAATTCTCAAGATCTTTGGGAGTGTAAGAGATGGTAACGGTGAGGTAGGCGGGATCAGTGGTATGGAATGGCAGCAAAGCGGGCCAGACCGAGTTGAGAGGCCTGGCTTGGGCAGGTGAGAGGCCAGGATAGTAGAGCTTGATGCCTGAGTTTTGGGATTGCACGACTTGGGTGACGGCATCAGAGACGAGGCGATGATCGGGATGCCCATAGCCACCCTCGGGTCCCCAGGTGACGATTACTTGGGGCTGGAGCTGGTCGATTAGTTTTTCGACGTTGTCTGCGGCGGCCTGGACGTTTTTCGCGAGGGGTCTGGTCATAGCGCCGAGTTCGCCGTCATTGAGATTGAAGAAGATCGGTGGCTCGATGCCGAGTTCATTGCAGGCGCAAGTGGCTTCTGCGCGGCGGGCCTCGGCGAGAGCATCTCCGGCGGGAATCTTGGCAAAATCGTTGGCGCCTTTTTCGCCCTTGGTGGCGATGGCCAGGTACACCTTGACGCCTTCACGGGTCGAGAACCGAAGATGTGTGCAAAAAGCGACAGACAGGCGAATCCCAGCTTACTAAACTTACTGTCTTTGCGGGCCTGTTCGTAAGAGGAAAGACAGGTTTGAATATGTGGCAGAGAAAGTGTCCGGCGTGTCAGAAACTCTTGGAAAAGAAACATCCCGCGGAGACGCTTTCCTGTCCCTGCGGTAAGTACGTCTGGAAGGGATAGCGGCCTACTGACAGCCACCACGGTTTGCACTGCGGCCAAACATCCTTCGGCGGGGAGATGGTACTCTAGATGGCACCGCGGTAATAGACGACCACGTACAAATTGTTTCCCAGGAGATTCGTCCCCTGGAAGCCGTTTCCAAACGAAAAATCCCACTCGAATCCTTCGGCGGGCCCATTGCTCTGGCAAGCCGACATGGCGGTTTCCCCTTCGCACGCCCAGTAGAGATAAGGCTGAATATTGTGAAAGGGTCCGACCTTGACGTCCGGGGCCGCCACGACGGATTCGCCCCGGTGCAGCCCCAATTGCTTATAGAACAACTCCCCCATCGCGCTACCCACGCAGTCAAAACCAGTCGTCCCTTTCATACTGCAGGTTGGATCGGTCGTCCCGGTCTCTGGCAATTGCCAGTCCCTTCGACCGAGGTATCCGCGACCTCCATCGGCTTCGTTCATGGCGGCGACCCACTCCACAGCCGTCGTGTGTTCCATCGCACCATCCGGGTTGATTTCTGCAACACCGAATGTTTGTTTGGCCGCCAAATTGGCGTCCGCGAGCCACGTGACTTGTGCAATGGGATCGTAGACGGTTTGTCCGCCGGGGTTGACTTGCAACCCTTTGCCAGCGGCGGGCGTCGTGCCCGGTAGCTTGCCCTTGATCATCGGCAGCACGTAGAGATAATTCCGCCATACGTTGGCCCCTTGAAATCCGCTGTTGAACGAAAAGCTCACAAATCCTTGCTTTGGATCGGCGGCCGCAGACCCTGACCAATATAAATACGGTTGGAAATCGTGGAATGGGCCCACCGTATTGGCGGGCATGCGAACGACCGTGTTCGGCAGACCAAACGATCTATAGTACAAAGATCCCAGCGCACTCCCCCAACAATGAAACCCGAACGATTCGCCGTTCCTTCCAGTACGTGCGCAGCTCTCGTCTTTGACTGGCACGGTCGGAAGCTGCCAATTATTGTGGCCGAGGTATCCGCGGCCTTGATCGGCCTTGTTCATCGCCTCCACCCATTGCACCGCCGCCGCATAGTCCATCGAGCCGCTCTTATTGATGTTGGAAGTTCCGAAAGTTTGCTTACCGGCCAGATTGCCGTCGGCGAGCCAGGTCACCTTCAGATTCGGATCATAGACGGTCTGACCGTCGGCGGCAGGCACCAGCGGTGCGCTCGCAGGAATCGCGGCGGGGGCTGAGTCGCTCCCTTCCCGGCATGCGTCCACCAATTGCGGATTTATCTTCGGCAGAGGTCTCGATGCCGACTTCGGCTGCGCTGTCCCTTGGACGATCGGTTGGAAGCAATCCAGCAACAGCCCGTTGCGAGCTGCGCCGCCTAGAACGAAGCCCGCATTCTTGCATGCGGCTTTGATCTGCTCGCACGCGGCTCGATCGGCTCGCACCTGATCGCCGGTGAAGACCATGCTTAATCCAAACATCACCATCAGCAGTATCAGTACGTGGACGAGGGTGCGTCGCATGGAATCCATCACAACCCCTGCGTTCGCAATGCAGCGTTCTGAACGATACATTAATTTCGAATGTTGGACCAGATAAGACCTTTGATGCCTTGAAAATGCGCGCCTGAGGGGCGGAACACTCAATAATGGAAAGCGCCTTCTTTCCATTTCAGGCTGAGCCAGCCGCAACTGTATTTGAGGAAAAGAAGAAGTAAACTGTAGCCCCGCTTCCCCTCTGCTGTGAATCCAAATTCAGGATAAACCAGTGCGCGTGTGTGCATGCACCGTTCAGTTTCGTGATCGCCGGGGTGTCGAACATAAAACGGAGGTTCGAGCGTCGAGTGTCTACGAGGCTGCCTGCCGTGCATGGGCGATCTTCAAGTCTTCGGAACAAACCGAAGAGGAGTCGTATAAGGCTGAGGAGTTCGTCGTAGATTTGTGGGAGGAGTCAAGGACGTTTCACGCAAATCTCGAAAAGGTGCTTGGGTGGCTAGACCGGGGGGCGGCGCGGCCACAGGAACACGCCTCGCAAGGAGCAGTTGAGGAGGCTTCTCGATGCGAATCTTTGGGGACCGCCTCCCGATGAGAAGGTCAGTCGGAAGTCTCCATAGTCAGTCATAGTCAGTGCAGTTGCCCACAAAAACTTCGGGAACCCGTCCCAGTGATGTCCCGGTGGCAGTTGCATACTCACCTGCCGCAGTCTCGCGTGCATGATTGCACTGCTTCTTCAATTCGGATGATGCCCTCGTCAAAGATATAGAAACCCACTTGCTATTTGCCGCTGATTTCTCCATCGAATAAGCGAAGGACAACGAACTCATCACCCGCATCGTGTCCCGTTGTCGGGAACTGCTCGCCGGCGTACCGGGCTGAATGCTCTTTTCAGATGGACTTGCCTTCGTCCGTAGACAAGACAGCGCGTAAAAAACCCCGACGATTGGAGGGATGGGAATAGTAGATGTTCGCCATAACTTTCTTAGTGTTATAGGCACACATCCCCTGAGGCTGTGCCCTGCGTCACAAATACCGTATTGGTTAACGACCTATACTGGGTGCACTGTGTTAAGACTTCAGGAATTCCAAACGACAGCTCACACGATGGGATTTGCTGACGAAAGAAAGTGCGATGAGGGTGCTGTTTTGTGGCTCAAGCGGAAAATACGAGACGCCGCGAACATGTATGAGCGTATGTGCATAGACAGCCTGACAAACAGCGCGACCGTCTATCGGATATCCAGCAATGGGATTATGGATTCGAAGATATTTCGTTCTCCCTCCGAGCTACAGGAGTGGATTGCACCAAAACCACCCCTATAACAAGCCGATAAATCCGCGAACGTTATGAACGTTACTCCTGATTTGTATTATCAAAAGTGTTTTGATTGTCGCCAGGCGTTGGGGCGGCAACGCTAAGTGTTGGTGGACAATAGAGCAGTATCATCACTCAGGATACGAAGCCGAGTGTGCCCTTCAAGTGTTCAATGAGCTTCCGAACTTGGCCATGAAAATACTGCGGATCAACGGACCTTTTCTTGGGGTGACGCGTCTGCCAGCCCGCACGCGGTGTCATTCTCGCGCTGTCCGTTGGTTGAATTATTCGGTCTGGTGCGATTCTAAACTGAGATAAGTCAGTCTCACCAGCTTTTTCGAAAAGCTCGATGATGCTGTGAAATTGCAGAATGTCGTGTTCGTCCGGCAAACGCGGCAACCCTGTAACGAACCCTCCGAAGTGGGTGAGAGCCAATTTCCACTTCGTTTGGTCGAGCATTCCTTGCACGTCACAATGGAAGTATTCGCGGGGCTCCCAAAGGCGAACTTGAGTTATTCGAGAGGGCGATCGTGTCCCTAGTTACACGGAAAACCCGCCATCATGAAGCTAACTTCCTTGGTTAAAGGCGTCTGTGATGTGGGGCACAGGTAAGAGTAAGAAAGAAGGGAGGCAAGCCAAGTCAACCTGCCTCCCATTTATTCCCTTTTCGGGGAATCCGATTAGCCCGACGGAGAAGGTCAATCGGAGGTATGACCTACCTCATCTGACTCCAGAAACCCGAGGAAAGTTATAAAATCTTTTCAAAAAATGGAGATGTTTTGCCATTCTATAGTATCCGCGCGTGCGCGGTCACACTATCCACAACGGGCTTACCTTTTCTACGGTAGCCTCGGGACAAGGAGTTTCACAGAAGTTGGCCGAAGCTGACTCAAGTCGAAAACACCAACTGTCCCACAATGGTCGCACCGCCTCTCGATTATCCCGACGGGAAGCTTCTCTTCCACTCTCGCTCCTCGTGCATCAAAGGTATTGCTCACATCTCGGTACCCGACCATGCCGCTGCACTTCTTGCAGCGTGCGGCCCAATACATTCTGTCGGCCATAGAACCCTCAGCATATGATTCACGCAAGAGCGGCCCGATCCACACCGAGAGTTCGATTGGCTTCCTTGCGCAAAATGATGCTTTCAAATCCGAAGTGGGGCCCAACCAAGAAAAAGATGGGGCTGCAAGAAGAGTGGCTTAACTAACGGTAGCGAAATAGAGGAATTGGTCAACCCCATCAACCGTTAGCGTGAGCGTAGTCTTTAGTTCTGTGGACTACAAGCAATTAAAAGGCATGTTCCACCGATGGTCAACCCAACGGATGGTGTTAAGCTAAAGCTCCCACCGCTATGCTGTGCAGGAGTCGCCATGATACACGTGCTCAAATTGCGTAAAATTGCGGACACTAAACCGCAGAAGTTCTTGCTAGTTTTGAAGGACCCTACGACACCTCAAAAAGCTGAGTTTGGAACAGAAGGCGAGGTTCGTACCGTACTCCAGGCGGTCGGGATATCTCAGCCTGAAATTGACAAGCTTTTCAAGGATGCCAACTCCATGAGCAACTCCTCTTCACTCACCTAAATGTGACTTGCTCTACTTCTTCTCCGGGGTGTAATCGCCGCATTTGCAGCCGGGGAAATTACACGGACTGCGAAACACATTTTCATTTCTAATCGTGAGACGCTTCGCGTGGTGAATCGCTTTGCCGTGAGTACAGCGGCAAGGTTGCCTCCTGGTCCCTTTGGGCATCGTTGGAGTTTTACCACACGGGGAGACGGCTGGGCGGCCCGCCGAACGGTTTTCCTTTCAGAGTTGCCTTTCTGGCAGCTTAAAGGAAATTTGTGTCGAGGCTGAGCACTGCTTGACAGAAGCAATACGGAGCCTATGATGACGAACGAGCGGGGGAAGCAATGGGAGAAGACAAATTTGAACAACTCATGCGTCAGCATGGCTTAAAGAAGACACACGCAGGACTTGCGACGATTAGATTTGAGAAGTCAGGTCTAAGCATTGAAACCCGGGACTCTGAAGTGCTCCCCAAAATTCGGACCACTCATTAAGGTATAAAATCGCTGTCTCGGAAAGGGTGCAGAAATGAAATCGAGGCAACGGCGGACCTTCAGCGCGGAAATGAAAGCACGCATCGCGCTGGAGGCGATCAAGGAGCAGAAGACCATTCAGGAAATCGCTTCGCATTACGGCGTACATCCCGGCCAGGTGGCGAACTGGAAACGACAAGCGATTCAAGGAGCGCCGGAACTGTTCGTGGATCGGCGCTCGCAGCCGGACACGAGCGAGGAAGCACTAAAGGCGGAGCTGTACCAGCAGATCGGGCAGCTGCAGGTGGAGCTGGACTGGCTTAAAAAAAAGTCCGGTTTATCGCGTTAGAGCAGAGGCAGGGATGGATTGCATCGCACAAAGACCTGAGCATCCGGCAGCAGTGCCGCTTGGCGGTGGTTTCGCGGTCGGGGTGGTATTACGAGGCGGAACCGGAAGCGGCCGAGAATTTGCTCCTGATGCGGTTGATCGACGAGCAATACACACGCACGCCGTTTTACGGAATCCGGAGGATGGGTTGGTGGCTCGGCGAGCAAGGATACGCGGTCAACGCGAAACGGGTACGCCGGCTGATGCGGGAGATGGGGCTGGAGGCGCTCTATCCGAAGCCACGGCTGTCGGATCCTGGGTTAGGACACAAGATCTATCCGTATCGGCTGCGCCGCCTCAAGATCGATCGGCCCGACCACGTTTGGGCCAGCGATATCACCTACATTCGCCTGCGGCAGGGCTTTGTTTATCTGGTGGCGATCATGGATTGGTTCAGCCGCTACGTGCTGGCGTGGGAAGTATCGATATCGTTGGAGAGCGCCTTTTGTGTGGCGGCACTGGACTGGGCATTGACGACGACGCAGCCGGAGATCTTCAATACCGACCAAGGGGCGCAGTTCACCAGCGAGGTGTTTACGAACCGTCTCGAGAAGCAGGACATCACGATCAGCATGGACGGACGTGGACGAGCGATCGACAACATTTTCATCGAACGTTTATGGCGGACGGTGAAATACGAAGAGGTATATCTGAAGGATTACGGCGGGGTGTTAGAAGCGGTCTCCAATCTCAAAAGCTATTTCACTTTTTACAATCACGAACGCCCGCATCAGTCGTTGGGCTATCAGACGCCGGCGGCGATCTACTTTGGGAAGGTGAAATGCGTTTGAAGAGGGACAAACAGCGTATGCCGTGGGTCGACGGAGTTGGGGATCGTCGTTCCTGGGCGATCCTGGCGCGGAATTTCTCTGTGGAAAACGAGGGCGAAGCACGAAGAAAGAAAAAAGTAGCAAAAAAGAAAGAAAAGAGGGCCTGTGGAAACTGACGCTGCTGATGGAAATCCGCAAAGAGCGCGGATTCCCACAGCAGCTTGAAAAGAGCCTCGCAAAAGACGCTCGGCTTTTTCACAGTTCCCACAGGCCCAACAACAAGGATCTATCTATAATGTTTTGCAGACAGCGATCCACCTTAATAAGGCTAAATTTTGGTCCGAAGGATGGGGAGCACCTCACTCTGGTGAGACATTCATTGTAAAGCACGGCAGCACAATCCACACGTGCTCGAACATTACAAACCTCAGCGAGTATCTAGTAACGCTGTCCGGGACGGGAAGGTCATCCTAACTTGAATTTGCGTCCACAAAACTAGGACGCAGAACGTTTCGCATACCGCCATTCCAGGAAAAACGCTATGCCGATTCCGATGAGAACGAATCGCCAAACCAAAAGAGTGTTGATGTGGATCATGCGAACGCCTGCGAGCAGGAAAGCGACCCCGGCGATGAGAAAGAGTGGGCCAGTCATGACGCAGTGAAAAGACCGATTTTTGAGCCAGTTGGCGAGGCAGCCGATGGCCACGGCGAAAAGGCACGCAGCCGCTGACGGCGCATGGAGAGGACGCCAATAGATTCCTATGAGGCTTAGCACTCCCCACGTAGTCAGCGAGACTATGAACCAGTAGCAGATCGCTGCTGGCGAGGTACAGCAAGCTTCTACTGGCCTTGTCATAACTTGGAATTTGAAGCCATCGGCTAACTATAGCAAGGTGCAGCGCCTCCTGATGACGCGACGAGGCAATCGCCAATCCAAATTCATCGCGAGCTGGCGGTCAGCTCCTGATAAGCTTTAACTGTGTCTTCGACGCGTCGCTAGTGTCAGAAACTTGCCCAAACCGAATTACTGATTTCAGAGAACTTATCAGCATGCTTCTGGAGTCGAGAAAGAGCACTGCAGAGCGTGTCGAAAAGTGTCACATGGTGTGATCAGTCCCGCAGGGAGGGAACCAACTCGGACCCTGCTGTTGCCCCAGGGGGTAGGCAGTTGATGTATGACACCATCTTGATTTCGGTCGCCGTTCTTCTCAGTCTTGCTCTCGCTTATGTCGGCCTGTGCCTAGCGGTCCGTCCGATGAGGCACGAGTATCGCAATCCCATAGTCATACTCCTTTGTTTTGTCTGCTCGGTCGTTGCGCTTATGGCGGCCATGTACATCCGCTCAAAGAACGGGTAAGCGCAGAGACGGCCATGAGCCGACGTGTGTGAAGTTGCCGCCCCAGTTTCTGTCCGCAGGAGGTGCACCACGAGAGAAACAGCTCTGCGGATTGCGGTGCGGCATTCGGATTTTTCACATTTGCTTTGGTATTTGTGATTGTCACGATTGTTTCCGTGGGTTGGCTCTTTTACATGGTTATTAGTGCGTTGCGGTGATACGGTCATGTTCAGCCTCCTCTGCCTCAAGATTCTGCAGGGATGAGCCGAAGTTAACGTGACCAGTCCGTCCAGTTGCTTCCGGATTTCGTGACTGTGATGCCTATGCCGTACATCTTGGTGGACGTTCCCGGCCACGAAGCCGGATATTACCTGCTTGAGGGACATTTCGACCCCAAAGACCTTCAGTAATCCCGAGACTCTCGCGTATTTTTCGTTAGGAGGGAGCCATGCTGCGGCAGGAAAATCAGACACAGTCCCCGAACTTCGAATGGGTCTGTCAGGCGCTATCCGCCACAGGCGAGCCTTGTGATACTTCCGTCACGTGCGATTGCGGCATTTGTGGGAAGTGGTTCTGCGCAGTCCACGCCGAAGACGAAGTGGAGCATCGCTGCGCTCTCGAGCAAGGTGAAGAAGGTGGTGCAGCTGGAATCGTAAACTCAGAGCACTGCTAGAACCCAGTTTGTTCTTAAACGCTTCTCGGTAGGAACAAGGTGTGGGTCCGGTCAATTCATCGCGCAAAGATTCCAAAATCCAAGCAGCGAAGAGACGACATACGAACATTAGGGCCATCAGAAGACGAAGTCTGGAGCGGGGGTTCCGTCATACCTACTGCGAAACCGAAC
Organism: Candidatus Acidiferrales bacterium; assembly: GCA_963709675.1. Classification (GTDB taxonomy): domain Bacteria; phylum Acidobacteriota; class Terriglobia; order Acidiferrales; family UBA7541; genus Acidiferrum. The sequence continues at coordinate 2,354,108 of CAVPWW010000002.1, read as the reverse complement.
CTCGTTCTGTCGTAACAGTGCAGATTTGTGTTGCCGCTTCAGCCGCATCATTGAAAGAACCCTCGAATCGCTTCTTTGTCTTGTTGTCGAGCATCTGCCAGGCAGAGTTAGCATAGTCGATATCACGAATATCAATTCCTACATTAAAGGCAAGACTCCAGCCGTCTAAATAGTCTTTCATATCTTCTTCGCCGACCGGCGCGTAACTTATCGTCACATGCTTACAAGCCGGGCTCTGCAGAACGGCTGACGCGAACCTCCGCTTTAACTCCGTTGCCATCTGTTCGGGAGTCTTGATGCAAGCAACATTGTAGTTGCGCTTGTATATCTCACAAGCGTTCTTGGCGTAATCGCGATTCCATGGATGCTCAAGGAATATCGTATTTTTGTGCCTCTGACAGCCACATAAACTCCCAGCGAGCAAAATCGATGTCAATATTTGGGGTTTCATTTCCAGACACTCCTTAGAAATGAAATACAAACTCGTTTTAATTAGAACAACGCAATTAGCATGATTGTTAGTCCTGAATCCCCATGTTGTTGATCATTGCGACCTGTTCATCGGTTAGCCGTCTGCATTCCTCAAGTTCGGCCTCTTGCATCCAAACATCAGGAAGTGTGTATACGAGTCGTGGGTCTTGATGAAACAGAAGGCTAACGTGGCTCCGCTCGAAACGAGCTGCTTTGATAGTCCCCATTCTGGTATTCGGGGCCGCGACCATGCGGACATACTGACCGATCATGTTGCACCCACCGTTCGTCCATTGCTAATAGAGCCGCAACGTTTCTGTTGTCTCTTGCGAAACCACAGCATTCTCCAGCCCAGAATCAGACGCTCCGAAGAGTGATGGTGCGGGTGAGGGAAGGCAGGTCTGCCCTTCTTTACAGCCGGAGCGTATGCACGAGTCTGTGATTAAGCGGAAAGCAGATATGTGCTCTGCGTCACAGAACATCGGTAAGGTAAACACCGCGTTTGATTGTCATTCAACAATCTCTTATGAGCAGATCTTGCCGGTGCCAGATCCATCGGTACCGGAATATTTTGGATATGCAAGGGCCTCTACCTCAAGGTAAGTCCGCTTACACGAGCTATAGGTATTAGTTGCATTGTTACACCGATGCTTCTGCGACCTTGCTGAGCGGTACACGAGCGTGGATCTGGTACTGGCTATCGCGAGTCTGCTGGCAAGTACCGTGCTGTAAAGAGCCGTCGGAATTTGTCACCTTGTCTGCTGGTGAATATGGCCATCACTTTTGAGCTCGTAGAAACCTTTCTTAAGTGTCCTACCAAATGCTTCCTTCGGTCATGCGGGGAAGCTGCGACGGGAAACGCTTATGCAGCCTGGATTCGAACTAAAAACGACTTCTTCCGCATCGAAGGGGTCAAACGACTGGTGCGAGGGGTCGCGACCGAAAAATGTGTCACTGGCAGGCAGGCCATGGAGGGACTTAAACCGGCCCAATGGCGATTGGCTATAGATTTCACTGTCCTAAATCAGGAATTGCAATATTCCTTTCACATGGTGGAACAAATTCCTCCAGCCGGCCGAGGCCGAACCGCGCAGTTTGTCCCGATTCGATTTGTGCTAAGCAACAAGCTTACCCGAGACGACAAACTCCTACTAGCATTTGATGCGCGAGTATTGTCCGGAGTGCTTGGCCGAGAGGTTGTTCTTGGCAAGATCGTCTATGGGGAGAACTATTCAACCCTGAAAGTGAAGACCTCGGCTCTGGCGCGTGATATAGGCAAGTTGACGGACAAGATTGGAACGCTGCTTGCCAGTCCCTCGCCTCCCGACCTGGTTCTGAACTGACACTGTGCCGAGTGCGAGTTTCAAAGCCGCTGCCGACAAGAGGCAATTGAAAAAGATGACCTGAGCTTGCTCACCGCTATGACAGAGAAGGAGCGCACCGATTTCAACAGCAAGGGTATCTTCACTGTTACCCAACTCTCCTACACCTTCCGACCACGCCGCCGGCCACAAGGACTACGGTCCAAGAAAGAGAGATACCACCACTCCTTGAAAGCGCTTGCAATCCGGGAAAAGAAAATCCATATCGTCGGCAACCCAGAACTGAAGATCCAGGGAACATCTGTTTACATGGATGTCGAGGGTTTGCCCGCCCGGGACTTCTACTACCTGATTGGCATTCGATTCAAAGAGAGCGACTCTGTCGTTCAACATAGCCTTTGGGCTGAAAGTCCTACGGACGAGGGCAACGTCTGGAGGGAGTTCTTGTCCAAGCTAATGGAGATCGAGAACCCAGTGTTGATCCACTACGGCAGCTTTGAGACTGTCTACCTCAAGCGAATGCGCCAAAGATAAGGTGCCCCGCCAAATGGCTCTCGTGCGGCCAAAGCACTCGAATCACCTATCAACCTCCTCTCCGTTATCTTCGGACAGATCTATTTTCCAACCTACTCTAATGGATTGAAGGATATTGCCGGCTGGCTCGGGTTCAAATGGTCAGATCCGGACGTTTCTGGTGTGCAGTCTGTTAGATGGCGTGATGCGTGGGAACAAACAAAAGCATCATTGGTCAAAGAAAAACTCGTCGTTTATAACTTGGAGGATTGTGCAGCGCTGGAACTCGTTACTGGTGCCGTTGTACAAGCCAGCCGACAAGATATCAGACCGAGTTCGGGAGGAGCAGAGCGTTTAGAGTTTGTGGTTGCTGACAACCTGGATTCCAAAGTGTCCTTGTGGCCTAGATTCAGGAGTTCCATCGATGGGTTCGAGGCTATCAATAGGGCTGCCCGCTGGGATTACCAACGCAACACCATCTACATCAGATCCGACGCGAAGTTGAAAAGAGCCAAGCGGAAAGGCACGAGCCCGGCGAAAAGGACCATCCGCGTTAGCAAAGTAGTGGTCTGCGAACCATTGCGTGTGTGTCCGCGTTGCCAAAGGAAGGCGACCCAGACGTTTCGGAGAATAACGAAGTGCCTCCACGATCTGAGGTTTAGCAGGTCGGGAGTCACCGGATGGGTGGTGAAGTATCAGTTTCAGGTTTTCTGGTGTCCGGTTTGCCGGGAATTCAGCCCTTGGCCGAAGGAATTCTCGGATCGAAGCATGTATGGTCGCAACATGGCTGCATTCTCCCTTTTTGAAATCATTGAGCTTTGCGTTTCTCAGCGTTCTGTGACTCAAACCCTGAATAGACTCTTCGGTTTCCAAATGAACGAGAAGGTCGTAGCTCGATTCAAGCAGCGGGGGGCTGAATACTACCGGGAAACTCGGGAGAACATCCTTGCGGAGATGGTTAAGGGCGACCTGATCCATGCCGATGAAACACGAATTAGGTTGCATGCAAAGACTGCTTACGTCTGGGTCTTCGCTACGCTCCGAGAAGTGGTCTACTTTTACTCGGAGACGCGCGAAGGAAGCCTAGTCCAAAATGCTCTAGCTGGGTTCAAGGGTGTCTTGGTCTCCGATTTCTACGCCGCGTACGACTCGATGCCGTGCTCCCAGCAGAAGTGCTTGCTTCACCTTATGCGTAACCTCAACGACGCCGTCTTGGACAATCCATACGACGAGGACGTAAGGGAAATTGTTACGGCATTTGCCGAGCTGCTTCACGGTATTGTGAAGACAACCGACCAGTGGGGGCTCAAAAGCAGGTACCTGCGGAAACATCTGGTTGATGTCGGCCGCTTCTACAAGCGAATTTCGAAGACGGGACCCCGTTCAGGCGACAGTCACATCTGTACGCGGTAAGCAGAGGCATCGCCGGTGCCAGATCCATCGGTACCGGAATATTTTGGATATGCAAGGGCGTCCCAAGTTTGTCCCGTGGAGCCCTCATTTATCGCCAGAAAACGGCTATCGGTTGCAGAGCGCCACAAATTCCACAAATTGCGACTTTTCTGCGAAATATTGGTCATGAAGTGACTGCAGAGCTGCTACAGATGGCGACTCCGCTTTTCTGAGCTAGACAGTGACCGAATCAAGCGCTGGCACTCTCCAACTGCGGAGTTTCTATACAGATTTGACCTCGTATTTTTCAGTTCTTTTCTCGCTGCTGTATTTCAAAATGGTTTTTGGTTCTTCAGAACTATTTGGAATATGGTCAAAAGTGGGCTATTTTCAAGTCATTCCAGAGGAAAACTATCTGAAACCGTAAAACCGCCGCCCCCTATAAGGGAAGGTGGCGGTTTTATGAGACTACTCTCCCCAACTCGAAAACTCCGCGTTCTTCGGAGCTCCCTACTGCTGTGCCTTGTCGCCCGATCGATCCCTTCTTGGTGCTTCTTCACCTACGGTTTTCGCGACACTTTGTGGCCCGAGTCACTTTTGACGCTCAACTTGTCATGTGTCGTGCCCTGCAGCGCAGTCTCGGTACACTTCAACGCCGCTTCTTCCCACAATTGAATTTGCATAGGGCCCGAGTCCACCGCAACCACGGGCGGCCACGTTCAAGGCAGAGCATTTTTAGCTTGGCGGCATGCCGATAGTAGGCGTAAGCAGAGTGGAAACGTGACTGAGGCCGGCCGGTGAGCTAAAAATGTTTTGGACTAAGGCTTTACCGAACGCGCGCAGAACTCCCCGCACCCGATCACTCCTCAGCGAGAACGCGCATCCGGTAAAGCGCTGACTAACGTTTACCAGGAGTCCCACATCGGCGCCGCGATCCAATCACAGTCTAGCGGCCACACGCTTGCTGTTGTACAATATCGCCCGCCACATGAGATCTTCCTGCTCATTCCCAGTCTCTTGGCGAGAAAAAATCAATGCCTGCGTGTGCTTGCTCGCCGCCATACTGCTCTGGTTTCCTTCGTGGGCCGCTGCTTGGCATTCCGGGGCGATGAACTGCTGCGCAGGCGGAATGTGTCCGGCCCATCGCCATAGCAACCAGATTCCGTCGCAGAACAACACGCCGGAGCAGCCCGCGCCTTGCGACCATCACGCTGGCCTTGGCCTGATCCAGTGCTCCATGTCCTGCTCCCACACGGAAATGCGCTCTTTTGTTACCGCCGTCGTCTTTGTTTTACCTGCTTCTCCTGCGTCTTCGCCTGTGCCTATCTTCCTTGCTCCTCGCTCAGCTAACTCCGCACACGAAATTCTTTCGACCGTTGCTCCTCCCGATCTCCCCCCGCGCTCGCTTTTTTCTTAACCACACCTAACTGACTGACACACTGCTCGTTCAACTCGTTCGCAGATCATCGTATCCGCCGTGGCGTTCGCCGCCATCGCTCAAGGAGGATTCGTGTTGCAGAAGATTTTGCATTTCCTGGTTGTTGTCGCGGTTGCTACTAGCTCGCTTTTGGCCAGTGATTTCGGAAACATTCATGGCGTGGTGCACGACCCACAGCATAGGCCGGTCGCCGACGCCACCGTAAAAATCAAGTCAGCCAGTTCGGATTGGACCGCGAGCACACAAACCGATGCCAACGGCTTGTTCACCCTTGCCGCGGTTCCTGTCGGCGACTACTTCATATCGGTCACCAAAACGGGCTTCGTCGACGAACGACAACCCGTCACCGTGGTCGCCGACTCCTGGCCCTCGCTTCATTTCCAACTGAAGATCGGAACCGTCACGCAAACCACTACTGTCGTAGCCACTTCCCCTCTCGAAGTCGAAGGCATCGATTCCGTCACACCGACCACTCTCGTCGATCGTCAGGATATTGCCAGGACGCCAGGTGCCGACCGCACCAACAGCATGGCCATGATCACGGACTACGTTCCCGCCACCTACGTCACCCACGACATGTTGCACATGCGTGGCGGGCACCAGGTCAACTGGCTCATCGACGGCGTCCCTATTCCCAACACCAACATCGCCACCAATCTGGGCCCGCAGATCGATCCGAAAGACATCGATTATCTCGATATCCTGCGCGGGAGCTACGAACCCGATTACGGCGACCGCACCTATGGCATGTTCAACATCGTTCCGCGCACTGGCTTCGAGAGCAACAACCAGGGCGAATTAATTCTCAGCTTCGGTAACTTCTATCAGACCAACGATCAGATTAATTTTGGCAGCCACACCGATCGCTTCGCCTACTATGTCAGCGTCAACGGCAACAGCAGCAATTACGGCCTGCAAACTCCAATCGCAGAGGTCGTCCATGACGCGGAACACGGCTACGGCGGTTTTTCCACGCTCATGTTCAACTTGAGTCCGAAGGACCAACTTCGGGTGGTGATGTCTTTGCGCCAGGACTATTACCAAATTCCCATCGATCCCGATCCAAACTCATCTGGCAACCAGGTCTATCCCACCTCTGGCTTGCGCGACGGAGAGCAGGAGACCGACGGCTACGCGACTTTTTCCTGGGTTCATAACGTCAGCTCCAACTTCTATTTCACGCTTTCACCCTTCTACCATTACACCGACGCCCATTATCAGGCCTCGCCCAATGACATCCCTGTGGTTTCCGACGTCAATCAAACGTCCAATTACGGTGGCATGCAAGGCTCCTTCAACGCCAGTATTTGGAAAAATGAAATCGAAGGCGGTGTCTACGGCTTCGCTCAGAACCAGAGCAACTACTTCTACAACTCTTTCCAACCGTGCGTCTTGCCTTGCACTCCACAAAACAACCCGACCGTTACCGCCGCCTCAATCACCGGAGGTGTCGAAGAAACCTTCATCGGTGACAAATTCCGAGTCACTCCCTGGCTCACCTTAATTGCCGGTGTGCGCCAAACACATTTCTCTGCCGATATCACAGAAAATGCCGTGTATCCGCGCTTCGGTGTGGCCGTGCAAGTTCCCAAACTGAAGTGGATCTTTCACGCCTTTTGGGGCAAGTATTACCAGCCGCCTCCGCTCTTGACGGTCACCGGCCCGCTTCTCGATTTAGCCGCCGGACAGAGTTTCACGTTTGCTCCACTGCACGGCGAGCGCGACGAGGAGTACCAATTCGGCGTCACCATTCCCTTCCGCGGTTGGGTTCTCGCTGCCGATACGTACCAAACTCTCGCATCCAACTGGCTCGATCATAACAACATCGGCGAATCCAACATCTTCTGGCCCATCACGTGGTACGCCGCCAAAATCCAAGCTTGGGAACTCACCCTGCGTTCTCCGCGCCTTTGGAATATCGGACAATTCCACTTGGCCTACGCTAATCAAATCGCTCAGGCCACTTCCCCCATCACCGGCGGCTTGGTCTGTCCTCCTCCGGTCTCGCCCACGTGTGGCCTGGACATTCCTCCGGGCTATTCTCCCGTAGACCACGATCAGCGCAACACACTCAACGTGGGCTTCAACGGCAATCTGCCCTGGCAATCGTTTGCGTCGGTCAACGTCTACTATGGCTCTGGTTTTACCAACGGTATGCCCGACGCCCAATACCCCGGGGCGTATCTGCCTGCGCACACCAGCGTGGATCTCGCCGTCGGGAAGTCCTTCGGCGAGAAATACAGCCTCGCCGTTAACGCCATCAATATTGGCGACACTCGCGTCCTACTCGACAATAGCCTCACCTTCGGCGGTTTCCACTACAACGATCCACGCCAGGTCTATGCCGAATTCCGCTACCGCTTCCACTACTGACCATGAGCGCCGCACCTCTGTGGGGAAGGCGATAATTCATCACTTCGATGGCAGGCTGACGGTTTTCGCACAGTCTCGTCCCGAAAAGAGCGCCTGTGCTGGTACAGATCAAGGACTCCGGGCAGCGTTGTCTTGTGAGCTGAGGGACTTTAACACACGGTAGAACCGCATATGATCGCGATTGCGGCTAGTTGAGTGCCGCTCAGGCTTTGTAAGTCGCCTATCGGAAAGGTTGTCACTAGTACTCCGTCTATCCCTATCGGCTAACGAGCAGGCATCGCCGGTGCCAGATCCATCGGTACCGGAATATTTTGGATATGCAAGGGCGTCCCAAGTTTGTCCCGTGGAGCCCTCATTTATCGCCAGAAAACGGCTATCGGTTGCAGAGCGCCACAAATTCCACAAATTGCGACTTTTCTGCGAAATATTGGTCATGAAGTGACCGCAGAGCTGCTACAGATGGTGACAAGTTGCTTCTTTACACTGCGAAAACAGGGACACTTGTATGGTGTCCACTCCCCCCAGCTGTGCTTGCGGCGCTCGATGTGATCCCTCCGAAAGGGGATTGCTTTTTTTGGACTGGGCATTCAAAACCGAAGAGCACAGTAGGGAATTGGCAACGAGCGCTTAGGCGACTGTTTGTTTTGGCCGGAGTGCCCACCGGGCACGCCCACCGCTTCCGGCATACTTTTGCTGTCGAGTTGTTGCAAGCTGGGGTGCCGGTGGAGCGCGTTGCTGCGATGCTAGGCCATCGGAGCGTGAAGGTCACAGAGAGGTACTATTCGGCGTGGAATCTTAGTCGCCAGGAACAACTCGAGGCTGACGTGCGACGGACATGGATCGAAGCCCCGATCGAGTCGAAGGGTATACCACAGGTACACGAGAAAACCGGCTAGGTTAACTGAAACAAAAGGCAACAGATAGAATGGTGGAGGCGGGGGGAGTCGAACCCCCGTCCGAAAAGCGCTACGCCACGGAGCCTACATGCTTATCTCAGTTCGTTTGGTTCGCCAGCCGCGCTTGGAACGAGCAAGAAACGCCGCCGGCTAGTCCGATGGTTCTCGCCCAAGCCTTACGGACCGAAAGGTTTAGGCCAGCTCACTGTACGACGCTTCTTTCCGGGCCCGCGAGCAAAGCCCGGGGAAGCGTGCGCTTAATTAATTAAGCAGCAAGTGCCAAGTTGTTGTTGGCAGTTCTAGTTTCCGACCAGTTACGGGCGGTTGGCCCCCGGCATGCCTCCGGGACGCGACAGCTTCCGTCGAAACCGTGTCGCCCCCTGAAGCTCATATTTTACCACGCCATTTGCCCCGCAGCGCTCATCCTCACACTCGCGGCAATTGGCCCTCTTTCTGCAGCCTATACGCGACTCCCCACAACAGAGTTGGTTACCTCCCCGTAAGTGGCACACGCACGATGATACTGTCATCCACGCGAACGATCAGCTCTGAAAATTTCGGTTTTCCCACACTGCGTATTGCCTGGTAACGCGGGTCCAGTGAATCCACATTCACGCGTAAGGGTACCTTCGGATCCTTGGGCACATCAAAGCTCACGCGAACACCGGGACGGCCTTCGCCATCGATGTCCACGGTATCGCTCACATGATCTGGCAAGGCTGCGACTGGTTTCCAATCCATCTGCACAAACGGCCTTTCCGTCTGCATCATGTGCGGATAGACAGCCCGATGGATCGCAATCGTGTAACCCTCTTTCTGTATTGTCCGCACTGTCGGCCCGCCAGAGTACATCTCGTCCACATGCAACCCAAGTTTGGTGAAGCCCTTTGCGAACAGTCCCATCAGAAGGAAGGGCACCAGCATTGCCATAACCAATGTCAGTCCCGCAGCCGTGTATCCGAGTTTTGAAATTGGCATTTTCATGCTGACCTCCTACATCACGCGTTGCAATAGGGTCGCGAGACCCTGGGTAATGACGGTGCCGCCGAACATCACCGCCGTCGCCCACGCGGCGTAAAGAAACATCAGGCGTGCCCTCTCCGGTTTCACCGCCACCTCCGTCCCCTTGATGTGCCACACCGCTGCGCCTTTCGGACACGCGTCTACGCACGCGCCGCACTTCATGCAGGACATCAGCGTCTCGCCCTTCTTGATGGAATCGTCCGTGAGAGACATCGTCGGGCAGCTTTTCTGGCACAGCACGCAGGGCGAGCAGCGCGTGCGATCAATCTTGATGTCGAACGCAGTCGTCTTGTTAAAAATCGATTGGAAAGCTCCAAAGGGGCACAGGAAAGTGCATTGCGTGCGCTTCTTCGTCAGCAGCGGCAGCACAATCACCAGCGCCGCAAACAACACTACGAAAATACCGTTCTGCACCAACCCTACGGTATTTCGCGCCGCCACGTACTCCGAAACAGCCTTGAACGGGCACAGCCACATGCAGTAGGCGGGCTCAAACAGCGCCAGCGACAGCAGCACCATTGCCAACAGCACTGCCCAAGGCACCATTCTCAAGCGAGGATCGAGTTTGCTCCACTTGGCCTTCTTTGGCAGTGCCGCCATTCCTTCTTCGATTCCCCCGAAGAAGCAGGCATAACTGCACCACCCTTTGCCAACTACTAACGTGATCGCCAGCCAAAGCCCCACCATTATGGCCATGCCGCTGCCGGCCATGCCTTCCCCGGGGAGAATGGAGCCCGGAAAAACCAGTGTTTTCGTCAGGGCCGCCGGCAGAATCAGCAGGGGGATCGGCAAGAAACAGAACGGCGTGCGCCCGGCAATCATCTCTTCGATGGGAATGCCCATGCTTCCCCGCAAAACCATTACGTTGTGGATGAACTCTATGGGGAACAGTATCCCCAACGTCACGAAATACCATCTTCGCCAGCGATAAGTATTCGCCGTCTTCATCATCAGGAAAAACAGCGCGATCAGGAATGCGGCAGTTAGCGCGCTCGCCATTTTCAGGGGACGATCCGCATGCACCATCCCGTGCGAGGACATGAGCAGCGACCAGATCGCAATAGGCAACGTCAAAAGCACCGCTCTGCCCCAGGTCCGGGGTGGCGTCGTTCCGGGAAGCCTTGCACACTTCGCGTCAGCCATAGATCCTCCTCCCTGCAAGCATGGCTATCCCGGCCAGCAGGTAATACACGGCGATCAGCACGATCGCCGCTCGCGCGACGAAGACGACCGATTCGTTTCGCTTCACGCACCCCAATCCCACGAATGGTAAGAACCACACAGTCGTTCCGACAAAAAACACCCCGAAAAAGAGCAGCGCCGCTACGAGGCTGCCCAGTTCCGCTGCCCGCAACCCCGCTGCGACAAACGGCGGGCACAGGCTAATTCCAGTCAGGAAACCCAATACCGCGGCCCCTGGCACCCCGCGTTTTCCAGCAGGGCCAATCCTTACCAGTGCGGTGCCTGCGCATTTGTGCGCGCAGCCTCGTCCCACGGAATACGCGTACAAGAACAAGAACACTCCGAGCAGCACATGAATTCCGCCGTAAATCAGCCCGCGTGCGGCGGGCGGAGGTGACACCAATACACTAAACTCCCATGCAATCGCCGCAAATAGCAGGTAGCCCAGGAACCGTGTGCCTAGAAAGAGGGAAAGAAAACGCACATTCAAGCGCCAACCCGTGCCCTCCGAAAGCAGGGGAGGAAACACAACCGGGCCGCAGGACGCAACGCAGGCAGGCCCAGATGCTAACCCGAGCAGAAAGGCTTCACCAATGATGAAAGGCGCCCCCATGCTCTCACTCGTAGCATCCTTGGCCCAGCATGTCTGTGACACACGTCCCTAAGAAAAGGCAGTGAAAACGTGCCGTTTGGTCAAGGTTCTTCAACCGTATCCTTTATCTTTCCCGCATTTGCCCTCTTCCAAATTTGCCTTGCGTGGCTTAGCCTGCAACCTGCATTCGCGCATCGCTGATTCTTATGCCCATCTCGATTCAACCGGCCATTCTCGCCGACCTCGATTCGGTACTACTCATGATGAGGCGTATGCAAACCGACGATCCTTGGTCCGAACCCTTCAACGAAGCCATCGTGCGCAAGAATGTTTCCGATCTCCTCCAAAACTCCCACTATGGCTTCGTTTATCTGGCTCGCGACCAGCAAACTCCCGTTGCCTACCTGGTCATCTGCTTTGATTTCAGTTTCGAATATCGCGGAAAGGGCGCCTGGATCGATGAGCTGTTTGTCGAACCCTCGCATCGAGGGCAGGGAATTGGTTCCCAACTTCTAGATCTGGCCGAACGCACTTCCCGCGAAAACCACGCGCAATTCCTGCACCTCGAGGTAAACTACGGCAATCGCGCCGTCGAACTCTACCGTCGCCGTGGATTTGTTGACCACCAACGCTATTTAATGACCAAATCCCTAAGCACATGACTTCTCGGTGCCGGAGGCTCCTGGATGAACTTCAAATTGTCTCTTTTCCGCCCCGTCTCGCTCCTTTTTCTTTTAGTGATTCTCGCCTTGCCTACCCTCGCGAATGACACTTACGCCGTAAAAGTCCAGCGCGACGTCTCTATCAAAATGCGCGATGGCGTCATTCTTCGTGGCGACATCTTCCGTCCCGACGCCGAAGGAAAATTCCCGGTGTTGTTGCAACGCACGCCGTACCGGAAATCCCCCTGGGGCTACGACATCGATTTCGCGCAGCGCGCGGCCTCCCATGGCTACGTCGTTTTTATCCAGGACGTCCGTGGACGCTACACCTCCGATGGCGACTGGGTCCCCTTCGTGCACGAATCCGAAGACGGCTACGACACCATCGAGTGGATTGCCACGCAACCTTACTCCAACGGCAAGGTCGGCATGTTCGGCGGTTCTTATGTCGGTGCCACGCAGATGCTTGCGGCCATCACCCACCCGCCACATCTAGCAGGAATTTGCCCCGTGGTCACCGCCAGCAATTATCACGATGGTTGGACCTACCAGGGCGGCGCCTTCGAACAATGGTTCAACGAATCCTGGACGACGGGCCTCGCGCAAGACACACTCGCACGTAAAGTCGAACACCTCCCCAACTCACAGGAAGACGTGAACGCCCTTCCTCTCACGGCTTATCCTGTCTTCAACCTCAATCCCCCTGGGGCCGTTGACGCTTCCGCAGCCGCCGTTGCCCCTTATTTTCTCGATTGGCTCGCGCATCCCGCCTACGACGATTACTGGAAGCGCTTATCCATAGAGGAACATTACGCGGATATCCGGGTCCCCGCCTTGCACGTTGGGGCCTGGTACGACATCTTCCTTGGCGGCACTATCCGCAATTACCTTGGCATCCAATCGGCCGGCGGCACGGAGGAAGCCCGTGAGGGCCAACGCCTTCTCATAACTGTTGGCGGTCACTCCGGCGTCGGCCGCAAGATCGGGGCCGTGGATTTCGGCCCGGAAGCGGAGAAGTTCGACGAAAACGAAATCACCCTTCACTGGTACAACTTTCTCTTCAAAGGTGTGCAGAACGAATTCTCTACCGGCAAGCGCGTCAAGATTTTCGTCATGGGCATCAACCAGTGGCGCGAGGAAGACGCATGGCCGCTCGCCCGCGCCAGGTCCATCAAATATTTCCTGCATTCTCAGGGCACAGCCAACTCTTCCCGCGGCGACGGCTCTCTCTCCACTTCCGTTCCTTCGTCTGAGCCGTCAGACAAGTTCACGTACGATCCCGCCAAGCCCGTGCCCACCGATGGCGGGCCACTCTGCTGCGACGCCCGTCATCTTGCTGCCGGCCCCCGCGACCAACGCAGTGTTGAGGACCGCGGCGACGTCCTTGTCTACTCCACTCCTCCACTCGATCACGGCCTCGAAGTTACAGGACCCGTCCGGCTCGATTTCTTCGCCTCGTCTTCCGCCGTCGACACGGATTTCACTGCTAAGCTAGTCGACGTCGCGCCCGATGGCACTGCCATCAATCTCACCGAAGGAATCCTCCGCGCCAAGTATCGCGACTCTCAAGCAACGGCCACGCCTATTATTCCTGGCAAGGTCTATCCATTGACTATCGACCTTTGGGCCACCAGTAACGTATTTCAAGCTGGGCACCGCATCCGTCTGGAAATTTCCGGCAGCAATTTCCCGCGCTTCGACCGCAACCTGAACACCGGCGAATCCGGCGCCAATTCCGCCAAATGGACTACGGCCACCAACACGATTCTTCACGACGCAGCTCACCCATCCGCCCTATCACTCCCGGTCGTCCCCTAGCGGTACTCGAAGCGAAGGTTCTTCTTCCCCGCCCGGCAGGGGGCATACCCCTGCTCGGCGAGAACGCCCATCTCACCTCGAGACTCCGCGTTCCTCCTCTATTCCCCCTATTCCGCATCACCCCTTTAGGCACACCTGCTCCCCTCTGCCGTTGACGCCCCTTCCCCCCACCCCCAAAATGACAAAACAGGGGGAATTTCGGCAAAAGGCCTCGAAAACAGGTATGACACCAGAACCCAACGCGGTCGAACAAGCCGTCGCGCGTGCACTTCGCGACAACCTTGAGGGTATCCAACGCGCGGGCCTCGAACTCCAGCAGGCCATTAACGACGTGGTCGCCGCTTGCTCCAGCTCCAGGCCCACCAACGCCTTGCCACCACTTTTGCGCGCTCAGGCTTCCTCAGCTTCGCTTTCCGCCACGCTCGAAGTTCTGGCCCGCTTTATCGCCCTGGCTCTTCAGCCCGGACCGCGTAGCCCCCTCGAGGAGAGGATTACCCAGGCCATCGGCCTCCAAGTTCCCGAGGCACCTCCTGCTCCCGCTCGGCCCACACCCGTGGTTCAGGCGCCGCAGGCAGCCGCTCCCTCGCCCTCAGTACCTGTGGAGCTGCAGGCCCAGGACTTTACTCCCACGGAGTCGCCAAAGTTTCCGGTAGAATTGGAACAAGCGGATGTTGCCATCGCCGCCGACGCGGAATTCGACATCAACCGGTTAACTCCTGAAGAACAGGAGCTTCACCGGCGTGCAAATCGCGTGGCCAAAGTTTCGATGCAAGATATTAAAATGTTACGTCCGGAACAGGTTAAACTGGGCCGCGAACACAAAGATATTTGCATTCGATTGAAAGACGACATTGAGAAAGCTCATCGAGAATACGATCGTAGATTCAGACCAATCATGGACCACCCGGTGGACTACTTTTACCGCTGGCTGGTGGAAATCCTCGCTGATGGAGATGCTTCTTCCCTCGGTGAATATCCCTACGCCACGGCCGGCAAGTCGCGCTAACACACGCACTCTCTCCTCCCTCGCTTCGCGCCCCCTGGCCTTGCTCATTTGCGCGTCTCTCCTCTTTGTCTCCGGCGCCCTCGCTCAGACCACTTCCCACAAAAAGAAAAAATCCACTCATCCGAAATCGCCTGCCTGCCAAACCGGATGCAAGCCAGATACAACCGTTCCCGCTCTCGACGCGGCTACTCCGGAGGACGCAGCAGCGCAAAAGGAAGTGGCGCTCCTCGCCCGCGATCTTCATCACGGAACTCCCGGATCCTACGACAAGCTTGTTGCCTTCGCCAATAAAAATGCCTCCAGCGTCTGGGGACAGCGCGCCGCCCTGGCTCTCGGCTACGACGATTACTCCAAAGCTCGGTTCCCACAAGCGCTCAACTGGCTCGAGAAAGCTAAGTCCGATCCACTCCTCCGCGAGTACGCGCTGTTCTGGACTGCTCAAATCGAACGCGCGCTGCGCAAAAACGGTGAGGCCGCTCAGGAATTTGCCACTCTCTTGAAGGACTATCCAAACACAGTCATTAAAGAGCAGATCCTCGAAGCCTACGCGCCCACTGCCGTTGATATCGGGCGTCCTCAGGATGCCCTCGAGGCGCTCGCTACTTACCCCGCGACCTCTTCCAAGCCAGCTCTTCTTCTCGTTCGTGCGCGCGCCTGCGAGTCTGATCACAAGCTCGTCGATGCCGTCAAGGACTACCAGGCCCTCTATTATCGATTCCCCTTATCGGATGAATCGAAGGACGCTGCGCTCGCGCTCCCAAAACTCAATAAACAACTCCACAGCGAATTCCCGTACGCCACCGCTGAGCTGCAAAATCAGCGCGCGGAAGTTTTCTACGATCTTCACAAATGGAAAGAAGCGCGCACCGAATACGAAAAGCTTATTTCCATGCTCAAGGATCCCGGCAATCCTACGCGCCAACACGCTCTTGTACTCTCAGCCGAATCCCGCCAGCATCCCAAGGCTGCGCCCTCTCTTCTTGCCCATTTGGATCTGAGCGATCCGGAAGCCGGTGCCGAGCGCCTCTATCTTCTGTCGCAGGCGTATCGTTCCGAAAAGAACGAGAGCGAGATGCTCACCAACATCGAAAAGGTCGCAGAAAAATATCCCAAGAGCCACTGGACGGAAGAAGCCCTGATGGCAGCTGGCAATTATTATTGGGTTCTTCTCGATCGCACCAAAGCCTCTCATTATTACGAGCGCGTTCTCGAAAATTTTCCCGGTGACAAGAACGCGTACAACGCGGAGTGGCGTATCGCCTGGGTGGCTTACCTCGATCGCCAGCCTTACGCCGACGACAAGATCTCCGTCTTCCTTCGCAAATATCCTGTTTCCGGCGGTGCTGTGAACGCCCTCTACTGGCTGGGCCGCAATGCCGAACGTAGCGGCAACCCTGCTCATGCCCGCGCCTACTTTAAGAAAACCATCGACCGTTTCCCCACCAGTTATTTCGCCGACGCCGCGCAAACTCGTCTCGGCAAACTCGGTCCCGGCGAAGAAGAAGCTCCGGATTTCCTCGCGCAGATTCCTCCTGCTACACCGCTGCGTCCGTTCGACGAACCGATCGCTCCCAACGTTCTCGATCGCTGGAATCGTGCTCAGGCTCTTCGCACCATCGCTTTTGATGCTTCCGCCGAACTGGAACTCAAGGCTGCCTACGCCGCCACCGCATCGCCGCGTTTCCTCGTGGAAGCCGCGCAAGCAGCCTTCGATCAGGGCCACTTCGCGGCCGGAATGAACTATGGGCGCCAGGCGATTTCCAGTTTTGATTCGCGCAAATTCAACGATGTCCCCGCCAACGTCTGGAAAGTGCTCTTCCCGCTTCCCTATGAGGCCCAGCTCCGCCGTGAAGCCGAGCGCAACGATTTCGATCCCATGTTTGCCGCCGGCCTGATCCGCCAGGAATCAACCTTCCAGGCGGACGTAGTTTCTCATGCCAACGCCATCGGTTTGATGCAGATTCTGCCCAAGGAAGCGCGCCGCCTCGCCAAGCAGCGCAAAGTGCGCTACACCAAAGCTTCTCTCTTCGATCCGAGCATCAACATTGAGCTCGGCATGCTGTATATTGCGGAACTCACCCGCAGCACCGGCGCGCCGGAGTATGCGGCCGCCGCTTATAACGCCGGTGAAGATCGCCTCGCCTTGTGGAAGAGCGAGCGCACCTACGACGAAATTCCCGAGTTCGTCGAATCCATCCCTTTCACCGAAACCCGCGAGTACGTCCAGATCGTCATCCGCAACGCGGGCATGTACCGCAAGCTGTACGGCGAAACGACCAAGAACACTGTCTCCGCCTCCATCCACACCGGCACCCACCCCAGCCGCTAGCATCAAGTGGAGATGGAGCAAAGCCAGCATACTCAGATTTCAGCGCCTCAACCCTCTATTCGCTAGGCGGGGTTTTGGCTTCGGCTTGTGGCATCGTTTGGCTGTCCTGGGGACACTGGCACTTGCCAGACGCTATCCGCTACACCCTCAACGTTACTCCACAGCGCAGCAGCAACCTCGTGACCACCAGAGCAAGCCCCGTGAGCAGCGCCGATTTGAGCACTCCCCACAATCCCCATGCAGCACTGGCGCTCAGCCAGGTCAGATGCGGCACCAGGAACGGAATGTAGGCCAAAATATAGGCGAGCAATGGGTTCTCGCCGGCTGGCTTGGCAAAGTTTGCCCAAGTACTCCAGCCCTTCACGTCCCCGAGCCAGTACAGCAGCAAGGCAATCAAAAGATTGGCGGCTGTGCAGTACAAGCACCACGTTGGTGTGTCTCGGTTCTTCGAAATCCCTAGCGGCTGCAATGCAAAACCAAGTATGAACAGCATCCCGGCGGCGCCGAGTATCCACCGCGCTTTTTCCCGGAAACTCCTCGCAATCGTGTTTCCGGCAATTACGAACGCAGCGAGGACGCCGGCCATTGTCAGCGACGATAAGCCCGCCTCAAATGGATTCCAGCGAAACGGCCCGGTGTCCATCCAATTTAACCAACCCAACGTTGAGAGCGCGTTGATCGCTACCAGCGCCGCAAACACTGCAACCAGGATCTTGAATCGCTTCCCAATCAACAGATATAACGTGCTGACTAAAAGGTATGCCCATCCCAACAATCCCAATATTTCCCAATAGGAAAAGTCCAACCGCCCGGGCTGGCCTTCCGGAGTAGACTTACGAAACAGGACAAAGAGAACCGCCATCATTGCGAAGCCGGAGTAACGAATGGCCTGATACAGCCTCTTTCGCTTCACTTCTCCGGGATAGCGCATCCAGCCCAACGCAATCCCCACGAATCCTAAGACCGTCCACCACCCTGCATTCATGTGCGTATAGCGCGCATCCACATGCGACGCGTTGGCGATAAACAGGCCGAGCACCAGCAAGCTCAGCGACCGTGTGGCTACATGTGCCCAGATCGTCGCTTTGCTTTTTCCTTGCGCCACGCGAGCATCCATGGCGAGTGGAATGGAAATTCCCATCAAAAACAGGAAACCGGGAAACACCATGTCTACGTATGTCATTCCGTTGACGTCGCCCCGGTGGTACGTCCACCATGGCAGTCCTCTCACCTCTGCGAGATTATTCACAAAAATCATCAGCAGGATATTCAAACCGCGAAAGATATCGACTGAGAGGACTCGTCTGACGGCGGGCGAGCCTTCTTTCTCGGAGTTCTCGCCAATAGCAAGAGTTTGGTAGGGAATTGTAATCACTCCTTAAGCCAAGAAGGAGGAGGCTACTTCTAAGCCTACTCGGCTTAAGAGTTATGAAAAATGCCGGAACAATCTGTGACCCGAGTCACGCGATAGCTGCCGATGATACGTCTATCAGGTCACACCTGCTGGTTGAGGTTGTAGACTGCACTGGGCTGAACTTCTACGACTTTCGGGATCCGGTTCTCGCGATTCCCCCCACGTGCGCTACAATATTTCCCCATGTCCGCACCTGAAACCAACATGACCCAAATCGCCCGACGCATGCTGTCCGCTAAGGCCGAACAGTTCACCGAATCCGTCATCCGCGAAATGACCCGCCTAGCCCTCAAGCATGACGCCGTCAATCTCTCCCAGGGCTTTCCCGATTTCGCTGCGCCCAATGAAGTGAAGGAAGCCGCGCGCCAGGCCATCTCCGACGACATCAATCAGTACGCCATCACCTGGGGTGCTAAGCCGTTGCGCGATGCCATCGTTGAAAAATTCGCCGCCACCCAGGGCGTCACCGTCGATCCAGAACGCGAACTCACCATCTGCTGCGGTTCTACAGAGGCCATGATGTCCTCCATGATGGCTATCATAAATCCTGGCGATGAAATCGTGGTCTTCGAACCCTTCTACGAAAATTACGGCCCAGACGCCATTCTCTCCGGCGCCACTCCGCGCTTCGTGAAAATGCGTCCGCCGCGAAATGAGAACGACGTATGGTCCTTCGACGAAAGGGAACTGGCCGCAGCCTTCGGACCACACACTAAAGCCATAATCCTGAACACGCCCAACAATCCCACAGGCAAGGTTTTCACTCGCGCCGAATTCGAATTCATCCGCGATCTTTGCGTTCGCTGGAACTGCTACTGCATCACCGACGAAATTTACGAGCACATCCTCTACGATGGCACCGAACACATCACCATGGCCGCGATCGACGGCATGCGCGACCGCACCATCGTTATCAACGGCATGTCCAAAACGTACAGCGTCACCGGTTGGCGCGTCGGCTGGGCCATCGCTCCCCCCGATGTCACCCAAGCGATCCGCAAGGTTCACGACTTCCTCACCGTCGGGGCCGCCGCTCCCCTCCAGCAAGCCGGCGCCCTCGCGCTGAAACTCCCGCAAACCTATTACGACCATCTCGCCGCCACCTATGCCAAGAAGCGGGCGCGTCTCCTCAGCATTCTCGAAAAGTCTGGCTTCACGGTATACAAGCCACGCGGCGCCTATTACATCATGACCGACATCTCCCGCTTTCATTTTGACGAAGCCAAATATCCCGCCGATTCTCGCGACGTTTCCTTCGCCAAATACCTCGTCGAGCATATCGGTGTGGCGTGCGTCCCCGGCTCCAGCTTCTACAACGACGCCCAGGACGGCGCCTTCCAGGTTCGCTTCACCTTCTGCAAGAAAGAAGAAACCCTGGCTGCCGCCGAAGCCCGCTTCGCCAACCTCCATGCTTGATCGCGTGCCGCGTACGGTTTTGCAGCAGTCAGACGCGGCTGGCGGGTCTGGCATTCATCACACGCCCATTTTTCGCCATGTGTTACACTGCCGCTGAATAGGGAAGGGAACGAAACCGTGGCTCCTAATCTTTCTTTAATCCCCACAAACACCAAACTCGAATCAAACGCCAACGGCGAATCGTTCGACATCTCTGCCAGTGAGACTCGCACCTTCCTCTGCCATCTCACCATCACCGATCAACTCGAACAAGAATCCCTTGACGTCTCGATCTGGGGCTCCCCTGACGGCCAGGATTTCGGCAAAAGGCCGATCCTCAAAATTCCACAGCAGTTTTATCGCGGCACCACGAAAATGGTACTGGACATATCTTCACGCACGGAAGTAAAGTTCCTGCGCGCGAAGTGGGAACTCAATCGCTGGGGACGCGTTGCGCCAACACCGATGTTTGTTGCAACATTGGAACTGGTTGAGGTGACCCCCATGGGGGTGGGACACGAAACCCCCATTGCTCAGTCCTGATTCGGCGTTTTGGGGTGCAGTGAGGTCGGCTTCTCTTAGGAGAAAGGGGTAGGAAACTGTTGGTCGGTTGCCCTGTGGTGGTCAGTTTCCTACCCCGCGAGTGGTCTTGCATCTATAGACGATAGTCCCTTCCGAAATGTTTCCTCGATCCCTAAAGATTTTTTCAATTAAATCCGTTTACTAGGCCAATTTGACCTTGGGACTGCCGCCCTCTAATCCCATTTTTTGTATCCCATTTTTTATATCTCCACAGTGTCTAAATACCGCGCCACTGCCGCCTTCCACTTGAAGTTCTGCACGATCGCTTGCTGCAGTGATTGTGCTGCCGCTGGTTCCCCGTGCGTCAGATACACCTGCTTCGGTGGCACCTGGAATCCCGTCAGCCATCGCAGCAATTCGCTCCGACCCCCATGCGCCGAAAACTGTCCCATCTCCGCGATTTCCGCCATCACCGCCACGGGTTTCCCAAACAAATTCAGCGTTTTCGCCCCCTCTTGCAGCGCTCGACCCCGCGTTCCCTCGGCTTGGAATCCGCCCAAGATCACGCAATTCCTCGCATCTCCCAACCGGTTTGCCAGGTGGTGCAGCACGCGTCCGCCGGTCACCATCCCGCTTGCGGAGATAATGATGCAGGGTGTCTTCACGTTATTGATCTGTTTCGAATCTTCCACGCTCCGCGCCAAATGGAATTCGTGCACGCTCAGAGGGTCTCCGCCATTTTGCTCGTCCCGCGCAAACTGTGCGTCGTGATCCTCCTTATATTTCAAGTAAAGATCCGTCGCGCTCAGCGCCATCGGACTGTCCACATACACGGGCACCTTGGGAACGCGCTGCAGGTTTTCCAGTTGCTTCAGGTAGTACATGAACGTCTGCGTACGCCCGATCGCAAACGCCGGAATCACGATCGATCCGCCGCGCTTTACCACGCGGTTCACCGTATCCCCCAGCACTTGCAGCGGATCGCCCGCTTCATGCTCCCGGTCGCCATACGTCGATTCGCACAACACCAGGTCGATCTGTTTTGTGCTCGGCGTCCTTGGATCATTCAGGATCGGCTGGCCGTATCTTCCCACGTCCCCCGAAAACACCACTACGCTCTTCCTTCCATTTTCCGTAATCGTTAATTCCAGACTCGATGAGCCTAGGATGTGTCCCGCGTCATACGATTCCACATGAAATTCCGGAGAAATATCGAATCCGCCGCTACGCGTCATCGGCTTCAGCAGTCGCAGCACTGGGTCGATATCCTCGGAGGTATAAAGCGCCTGCGGTTGCGGGTGCTTGCTCCACTTGTGTTTCTGCGCGTCTTCGGTTTCTTCTTGCTGCAAGTGCCCAGAGTCTTTCAACAGCAACCCGGTCAGATCGATCGTTGCCGGATTTGCAAATATCGTCTTACTGTAACCATCCCGCACAAGCACCGGCAGCCAGCCGGTGTGGTCCAGGTGCGCGTGAGTCAGCACCAGGTAATCAATCGTTTTTGGGTCTACAGGCAGCGGCTTCCAGTTCCGGTCCTTGAGATCTTCCGTCCCCTGGAACAGCCCGCAATCCACTAACAACTTCTTTCCCGCGGCCTCCACCAGGTATTTCGAACCCGTGACACAGCCTGCCGCACCCAAAAATGTCAGTTTCGCCATGGACTCTCTCACCCAAGTAGTTACTTGCTCCCACCACCTTATCCTAATCACCTCCCCCGCGGACACGCCCAAAATAAAAACGGGCGAGCCTCTTAGCCCGTCCCGTTTCCTTACTCATCATTGCATATCGTATTCCGCTCTCGGCTATCGACTGCAGGCTCCTTATTCCCTTATCTACGACTGACTTTCTCCAAATACCCATTCACTAACCTTTCCCAGTTTGGGCCCTCGTCTCGATCCCCTTCGGCCATGTGCCGCACATGGGCAGCGGCTTCCACGCTCAGCGCCGTGCGGTCGTACTGCACCTCAACCAGCGTGTGGTTCCCATGTGGGGTCAATTGCAGTGTAATCACGGTGACCAGCGCGTCCGGAATCACATATGCATACTGAATCCGGCCATTCTTCTGATCAAACTCCGTGTTCACCCACACAGACTTCAAATGGTCGTGGGCCACTGTGAATACCATGCCTTGCTCATCCGCCGCCGGGAGCGGATGGATAAACTGCGGATTCCATCCTGGAGACCATACGCGTTCCTTGTCCGCGCCAAACATGGGTGTCACTTCCCCCATTGGTGCCTGCGCCGTGAATGCAAATTTTTCCTCCGTGTGCACTCGCTCCGCACCAGGCGAAGCCATGCCACCATGAGTTCCGAGCAGCGCAGCTTGCAATCGGGAGAAACTTCTGGGTATCGCCATGGCTGCCACTCCGCAGGCTGCCCCTAACACAAACAGCCACGCGCCTCTCACGACGCCTTCTCCTTCAGCTTGTGGCTGTCCGTCGCGCGCAGCGTCATCCCATAAATCTTCTTCAACTCCCCGATCTGTGCCAGCGACCCTTTGCCGAACGGCGCCTTACCCTCGAACGCATGTAGCACGATCCCTTCCAGCAGGTCGCCCAATGTGATGTCTTTCAACTCCGCAAACGCCTTCAATACTTTCAGCAACCCCTTCTCCATCCGCACACCGGTTTGTACCCGTTGGACTTCGATCATAAAGCCTCCTAACGACCAAGGTAACTATGTACCAAGGTACCATGTTGAAGGCGTTTGTCAAGTTCGCCACAAACAAGAAGCGGGTCGAGCGACATTCACCGAATTGGCCACTCTACATAGCTCTTGTCTTGCGTCGGTCCGCCGAAGCTGTTCGGTCGGTTCGTAGTTCACCGCCGGTGGGCTCGCTCACCACGAAAACAGATTTTTTGGGATTCGAGCGCATTCCGCTCACAAGCCCTAGGGCGCCAGGAACTTCAAGATGAGACGTTCGTCTTCGTCACTCAGCATGGCGCGAACCCTCATTTGACGAACCACGACGCGCGCTTCGCGCGGTGACAAATCTTCTGGAGGGTGATGGCAGCGCCCACAATTGCTCTGAAAACGTTTTTCGCCTTCCTTGGCTTCGTCTACTTTGGGCACGGCCTTTCGCGGGACCACATTCCCTTGCTGCGGCCGGGCGTTGCTTCTCAGCGCCAGAAACGACAATAGCAAGAGCGGAGCTAGCACAACGAATTTGGAACTTGAAAGTTTCACTGTCCACCTTTGGGCCAGAACGGCATGGGAAATAGAAAACGGTATGTGAGATCGAGCGTCCAGTTATTGGAATTGCCGGTGCTGCTGAACTGCCGCCCGTAGCTTCCGTTCAAGCGGATTTCATGCGGGAAATAATAATTGAGCCCAAAGTCCACTCGCTGGGTATCCGCTTGCGGCAACTGGTCGTTCATGCCAGGCGCCAATCGGAAAAACTGTTGGCCACGGATCACCGGCTGAATATTCTTAAGAATGCGTCCCAGCGGTGCCGATTCGCTGAATCGGTATGCGCCCTCGATCCAATAGCCCTGACCGTGCGGCGAATGCGCGTATTCCCCTTTGACGTCGACAAGAGCTAAGGGCTTCCAGGCAAGATAGGCACCATAGGAATTCGTGTGCTGATCCTGAAGGAACCGCTGGTAGGAAGTGCCAATTTCCAAATTGCCTTTGGGCAGAAAAACTCCCACCCGGGCCCCGAATGCCCGGCCCGCCCCAAAGTGGCTGGTGTTGCTGAGTGCAGAAAAGAAAGCGGTGTAGTTCAGCAGCCAATCAGGACGGGAAACTGCCACGCCACGCACCATTCCTCCATCGCTCGAGCCGGTTGTGCGCGTTCCGATGGGATAGATGATCGGATCATCCTGGAAATTGTGAATCCAGATGGGGCCGAGGCGTTCGTTGTAAATATTGAACGGCGTCAAAAAACGCCCCGCCACGATGGTGATGTGTGAGCTCACGACGTAATCGAGTTGCAGGTATTCAATGGAGTTGAACGATTGCCACTCATAAGAGCCGCCAGGACTTGAACGCGCCACGTACCCCTGCAAAAAGGCGTCAGCTTCTACAAGGAATTTGGATCCGAGGGGAAACAGCAATATGGGGTTAATGATGGGCTGCAATGCCGTCTGGCCGGCGTCTTTTGAATATATAAAACCTGCCGCCCCGGTAATCACGGGCACAAGATCCTGTCCTCTGGACGGACTTGCTCCAAATACCACGAGTAGTAGACCTGCCCAAAGATGCAGGTACCGGCTTCTTTTCATACAGTTTGGCTCCCGAGCTTCACGGAGAAAAGAGTAATCAGCCGGCAAATTGCATGTGTCATGAGAACGTCAAATCGAGGTCATTACTTCTAGAAGGCAAATGATTGTGCTTCCCGCTGTGCGTCCTGCATCGGGGCAAGAAATGACATCGCCGTTACCTCGCGATGACAAGTTTTCCTCGGCTCGTTCTATCATCCCCACCTTGCAGTCCATGGAACGCGAATGTAGGCACGGGCAGATTTGGGCGCGATCAATTTGCATTCCCCCTTGACAGCTTCCAATCAACTTTGCGAAGTAGCTGTGGTCCTCCCCTGCTATAACGCGGCGAACTACCTTGCGAGAGCGCTGGATAGTGTTCTGGCGCAGACGCACCCCAATTTCCACATCTACGTTGTTGACGATGGCTCGACGGACGAAACCCCAAATATTCTGGAGCACTATTTGGACTGCGCTCTTTATTTGCGGCAGGAGCACCGAGGCCAAGCGGCTGCACGTAACCTCGGCATCCGCATGTCCAGATCCACTTACATCGCTTTTCTCGACGCGGACGATTACTGGCTGCCCGACAAACTGGAACGCCAAATTGCCGTATTGGAACGGAACCCGAGCGTGGGACTCGCTTCCTCGGATTGCGCCACGATAAAAAACGGAACCTTGGCAGGCTCGTACTTTGGAAATAGCAAACCGCCGCGCACTGGAAAACTCTTTGCTCGGCTGACGCGCGAATGCTTTGTTTTTACTCCAACTGTAGTGGTGCGCCGTCAGTGCCTGGAAGAAGTGGGCCTGTTCCATGAATCACTGGTAGTCAGTGAGGATTTCGACCTGTGGCTGCGCATTGCGGCCCGCTGGGAGATTGCCGTGGTTCCGGGAGTGCTCGCCGTCAGAGACACTCGGCCAGAAGGTTTGTCACTAAGCACTCGGCCAGAAATCTATTTGGAGAATGGAATAGCCGCTCTGGAAAATGTGAAATCGTCCTGCAACGGACTCTCACCGGGCGAAGCTCGCGCTTTGCAAAAAGCGATTGCAGAACGTTATTACGTCTATGGTTCCCATCTACTCGTCGCCGGCCTCCCCTATGAATCACGAACAAAATTGACCGAAGCCTTGCGACGCTGGCCGATCCATTGGCGTGCATGGATCAAATGCGGACTAAGTTTTCTTCCAGTCGGCTTATCCAGGCGGTTGAGGGAAAGCCGTTTGCGTTTTGCTCGAACGGGAGATCCGAAATCAGAAGCCAGAACTTGCGGGCCGCCAGATGCTTGAAAGGAAAACTGTGCGAACCGGAAAATGGGATCAATGGCTACTTGACCTTCTTGTTGCCGCCCCTAGGAACCGAATAATGAGCCGCGGGTGGTTTCGTTCGTTATCTGCAATGCGCCACGTTCGATTGTGCTTCTCTGACCCCTTGGTTCGCTTTCGTCTGGAGAAATTGACTCTGATCCTGCCTTTGTCCCACGAATTGCCTCTTTATCGGAGGAACTTGCCTCAATACGCCCTGAACTTGGGGAGGATTGCCGAGATTGCTCATGGGAAATACCGCAATCTCACGATGATCGATGTAGGCGCTAACATAGGTGACTCCGTGGCGATAGTTCGTGCGCATACCCACGTGCCCATTCTCTGTGTTGAAGGCGAAGATCGTTTTTTTCGGCTCCTCGAAGCAAATACCCGGGATCTGGTCGACATCGAACTGGAGCATGCCTTTCTCGGTGCTGATGGCGATCAAGCCAGTGCGGTGCATCTCGAACGAGGCACAGCTCGAATTGAATTAGGGGCCGGATCCACTCGGCTGCCCCTGCGCACCTTGACGGAGGTCATTTCCCGGCATCCCCGCTTCGCTCGGACAAAGTTTTTGAAACTCGACGCTGAAGGCTTCGATTGCAAAATCATCTTTTGCGAATCCCAGTTCCTCGCGCGCAACAAACCTCTTCTCTTTTTTGAGTACCATCCCCCACTCTGCGCAGCCGCCGGATATGACCCATTTCCTGTATTCATGCGACTTTTCGAAATTGGATATTCGATCGTGATGATTTATGAAAATACGGGAAGATATCTGCTTCGCGTTGAATCCGGACAATGGACCATTCTCGAAGATATTCATCAATACTTTGCAAAGATAGGTGGATTTTGCGACGTGGTCGCGTTTCATGCGGAAGACGCAGACGTCGCTGAGGCTGTCCGACAATCGGAAATCGCTCGCCGCATACACAGGCGTACTGGAAAGGAATGTATGGGGCCGGAGAAGGTGGCGCATGCTGGTTGAAGATGCTAAGCGCCTGCTCGTTTTCGTTGCTCATCCGGATGATGAAATCATCGGATGTGGAGTCCTTCTGCAGCGCGTGCCCGCTGCCTTGGTTGTGTTTGCCGTGGATGGGGCTCCTGCAGGCTATGGCATAGAGGGCAAATTCGGAAGCCTCAAAAACTATTCTGCAGAACGCTTCAACGAGGCGGGCCGTGCTTTGCGCCTGGCGCGGAATAGCTCATTTCGACGGCTGAATACCCGATGCGGAACCTACTTTCCCGACCGTCAGCTCTTCGCGCATTTGGAAGAGGCAGCCGATTCATTGGTGAGCATTGCCCGGGTGTTCTTGCCCGATGCGATTGTTTCCCATGCCTTTGAAGGTGGACACATCGATCACGATGCCTGCTACCATCTGGCGAAACACGCTGCAGATATACTTTCATTGGAGCATTTTGAATTTCCGCTCTATTGGAAAGACGAAACTGGGCAAGACGTTTTTCAGAAGTTTCGGGACATCCAAGAGGGTGAAATCTCCTTGAGTCCTTCGCAGACGGAAATCGCCACAAAAAATAAAATGCTGGCTGAATACCAGACACAGCGAGATATTGTAGCGATGTTTTCCAGCAACATAGAGAAATTCCGTCCGGTGCCTGTCTGTGAGTATGGCGAACCCTCGCGGAACTTTTCTTATCCCGGGACTCGGCGAAGCCGCCGTGATTCGAGGTCAGCCCTGCAGCGATTTTCAGAATTCCGCCATGGCAGATAGCTGGTGAGCGCGTCCGTTTGCGTCACGTTTGCTTGTTTACCCGACAACTCAGAGGCTATATTTCCCAATTGATGTGCTCGAGTATTAGAGCTTAGTCGAATTGCCCAGGAGGTCCACGATGCAGATCAAACGGCGCACCCCACTTTATTGCAACTCGCTCATGGCTGCGAGTTTACTGCTCCTCTCGCCCTTCCTGGCAAGAAGCCAAAGTGTGAACAATCCCGACTCCACTGAGTTGGCGCCGGATCTCAAGTCCCTGGCGGCGTCCGTCAGTCTACTTCAGTCCCAGGTGCAAACGCTGAATTCTGAAGTGAGTGAACTGCGCACGGCCCAGCAACAAGCCTTGCTCGAAGCAGAACAGCTTCGCGCCGAGTTGAATCGCACAAAAGCACCGTTAGTCTCGACTGCGAGTGTCGAGCCCAGGACATCGGGGACGCTTCCATCGCAGCCGTCCTCCTCGTCTGCAACCGCAACTCCATCGCAAGGGATGCAAACACAGGGCACGTCCCTGGATCAACGAGTTTCCAAGCTAGAAGACGACCAAGGCGTGATGAACGACAAAATCACCGAGCAGAGCCAAACTAAAGTCGAGAGCGGGTCGAAATACCGCGTACGCCTCTCCGGAATCGTACTACTCAACACAGACATAACGCGCGGCTCGGTTGACAACCTGGATTTCCCGCAAATGGCGATGCCACCGGAGACGCCTGGGACATCAGGAGCTTTCTCAGGATCACTCCGGCAATCGCAAATCGGAATTGAAGCGTTCGGGCCAGACATCGCTGGAGCGCACACCAGCGCAAACGTTAAATTTGATTTTGCAGGTGGCTTTCCGAACGTGCCTAATGGTGTGGCGTTTGGCGTAGTTCGCTTACGCACCGGGGCGATCCGTTTGGACTGGGAACAAACCTCACTCGTCGTGGGGCAAGACTCTATTTTCTTTGCTCCCCTCACTCCAACATCGTTGTCCTCTCTCGCGATTCCAGCACTTTCCTATGCTGGTAACCTGTGGAGCTGGACACCGCAAATCCGCGTCGAGCATCGTCAGGCACTATCCGACAATTCCAATTTGCTGATGCAAGCGGGTATTCTGGATTCAATGACCGGAGACATCCCTTACGTCGATTACCGGTATCCAACCGTGGGCGAGCAATCCGGCCAACCAGCCTACGCGGCACGTGTTTCCTGGAACCGTCGCACGTTTGGCAGGGAATTGACGATTGGTCTTGGTGGGTATTATGGGCGCCAGAACTGGGGAAGTGGCAGATATCTCGACGGTTGGGCCGGCACAACCGATGTGACCTTCCCGCTAGGAAACCAATTCGATCTGACCGCCGAATTTTATCGCGGACGGGCAATTGGAGGACTGGGCGGTGGAATTGGCCAAAGCATCCTGCTCTCGGGCGCCATCACAGATCCAACGACTTCGATTCATGGCCTCGATTCCATGGGAGGCTGGGTCCAACTCAAGTACAAACCGAAGACCAATTTCGAAGTGAATTTTGCCTTTGGGCAGGATAACCCATTTGCCAGTGAACTGAGAGCGTACCCTGCAAGCGCTTATTATTATTCCGCCTCACTCTCGCGAAACTTCAGCCCATTTGTGAATTTCATTTATCGAGTACGCTCCGATGTGCTCTTTTCTATCGAATACAGAAGGCTGCAGACCTATGTGCTCGACAGCAACGCCAATATCGCCAATCAGATTGGCGTCAACCTGGGTTATTTGTTTTGACGTGTGAGAGCCGATGAGCCGAAGTTTCAAAATTGCGAGCTACCTGCTTCTCTTGGCTGCCTGCAGCATCGGGGCGCAAATCCGGGCGCAAGAGAGGTCTGTCTCCCTGAATGTGTCCATTACCGAAACGGAGACAACCAATGCCAAGAAAGCGGCTAGAAGGTTGCCGGACGCATCCAATGTCGCGGTGTGGCTCACTCCTCTCGATCGTCCCGTAATCAATGCCGCTGGCCCGGATTCATCGGAGAAGCTGCCCAAGCTGCTTCAACGGAACAAAACCTTCGAGCCGCACATTCTCATCGTGCGCGCAGGTACAAGGGTTGAGTTTCCAAACAAGGACCCATTCTTCCACAACATTTTTTCTCTCTACGATGGGCGGCGCTTCGATCTTGGCCTTTATGAAGCCGGATCTACGCGCTCCGTCCTTTTCGACCGTCCTGGAGTGAGCTTCCTCTTCTGCAACATTCACGCGGAAATGAGCGCCGTAGTGCTCTCGGTCGATACCCCTTATTTTGGTCTTTCGGATCGCTCCGGAAATGTGATCATTCTCAATGTTCCAGATGGGCGCTACCAATTGAATGTTTGGTATGAACGTAGCATGCCGGAATTCCTGAAAGGATTGACACGGGTAGTGGAGATATCAAGCTCCACTCGTACTTTGGGGCAAATTCGCGTCCTTGAGAATCCTAATTTCACGCCCACTCACAAAAACAAGTACGGCTTGGACTACGTTCCCCCGCCAAACCCCGATTACGATCGCCCCTAAATTACTCCAGCTGTTCATGCCAGCGGCCAGGATTTAGCCGGCCGCTTTCTGGGGCTTATTCTGCCGGTATCCGTTGATTTTACCCACAATTGACAATGAGTAGACAGCTCCCTGACATGGCCAGTTTCGGACTCCTTTACCTTTTCTTGGGGACATACTCGGAATCCAGCAACGTGCATCGCCTCACGACTTCTGCTGAGCTCCCGATTCTTTCCCCGGAACAATTGGCTGAGTATGGTCCCTCAATGCTTACGCCTGGGTCCACGAATTCGACTTTTGAACTTCAAGGAGATTTAGATGCGGAGAAACTTGCGCGTTCTACACGGGCTCTTGTTTGTCTTGCTGGCTGCTTTTGTGGCAAGTTCGCTCGCTGTCGCAGCGGACGATGACGATATTCTGAAAAATCTGCACACGGTATCCACGATCGCATCCACTGTTCCTTCGAACCAGGATGTGAACCCCTACGGCGTGGCAAAGGTGAAGCACACGATTGGAAACCTCACCGAGGGACACGTCCTGGTGAGCAACTTTAACAATGTTTCCAATTTACAAGGCACAGGCACCACCATCGTCGACGTGGCGCCCAACGGTTCAGTCAGTCTTTTCTCCCAAATCAATGCGGCCACGCTTCCTGGTCCGTGTACCGGAGGCGTTGGGCTGACTACCGCTCTTGTTGTTCTTCGTTCCGGATGGGTGGTTGTCGGTAGTTTGCCGACTTCAGACGGCACCTCCGCAACGGCGCAGGCCGGCTGCTTGATCGTTCTCGACAGCACGGGCATTCCCGTGGAAACCTTCTACGGCTCGTTGATCAACGGTCCATGGGACATGACGGCCTTTGACGGTGGAGATCAGGCATCGCTCTTCGTCACGAATGTGCTCAACGGGACGGTAGCGGCGAACGGCTCTGTAGTGCATCAAGGGACCGTAGTACGTATAAATCTCGGCGTCTCCGCGAAGCAGATGCCCTGGATCGAATCCATGACCGTGATTGGATCAGGCTTCTCTGAGCGTACGGATCCGGCGGCGTTGGTCATTGGGCCGACGGGAGTCGGGCTTAGCCCGAATTGCGCCGATTCGGACGCAGATGACTGCAGTGACGCATGGGGAAGCCATGGTGAACCCGTGTTGTATGTGGCGGACACTCTCAACAATCGCGTTACCGTGATTCCACATGCCATCTCGCGGACTAACTCCGCGGGAAATGGAACCACGCTCACGAAGGCTGGAAGTCTGAATGGTCCGCTCGGGCTGACGGTCACGGAAGGTGGGCACATCCTCACCGTCAATGGCGGCGACGGCTTCATCACGGAAATAACACCGGAAGGCGCCCAGATCGCCAAGACCCTTCTCGACAATACCGGCACGCCGCCGGGATCCGGTGCGTTATTCGGCCTTATCCACGTACCTGGCCGCGGAGTCGTGTTTGTGGACGACGTCACAAATACGCTGAACCTTCTCCACTAGGAACAATCTCTGAACCACGAGCGCCGGCCCTGCTGCGTGCAATGGACCCCAAGAATTGGCGCAGCGGGGCGGCGATAAAATAACGGAAATCTGCTCGATAGGAAATATGCTTTTCCATCCGAAGGGATCACATGAACACAGTATTGGTTGTCGAAGACAGCCGGCCGATGCAGCGTACTCTCCAGCGCCTGTTCGAGGCGGGCGGTCTCCATGTGGAAATTGCTGCGGACGGCCTCGAAGGTGTTGAAAGTTTTCGAAAGCAAACTCCCAGCATTGCCGTGCTGGACTTGAAGCTTCCGCGCTTGCCTGGGAAAGAAGTCTGTAGGGCCTTCAAAGCCCATGCCGCATCGGTGCCGGTGGTTATCCTGAGTGCGGACAATGAAGTGGAAGACAAAGTGCTCCTACTCGAACTCGGCGCGGATGATTATGTCACCAAGCCGTTCAGCCCCAAGGAACTGTTGGCGCGCGTGCGCCGTGCGATGCGGCGTGCTGCTAGCCAAGGGCCAGACGTGACCACGCTCACTACTTCCCACGTCCAACATGACATCCTCACTTTCGACGAGGTCCGCATCGATTTCACGAGCATGGTGGCTGCTTGCGGCTCAAGACCCCTGAGCTTTACCGCTCAGGAATTCAAGCTCTTGAAGTACTTCGCAAATTCTCCCTGCCGTGTTATTTCCAGAGAAGAATTGCTGAATGAGGTTTGGGGGTACGAAAACTATCCATCCACGCGCACGGTGGATAACCACGTACTTCGCTTGAGGCAGAAGCTGGAGCCCAATCCGGCAAACCCGTGTTACCTTCTTACGATGTACGGCACCGGCTATAAATTCGTGCCCGGACATCTGGGTCTCGCCCCCGCGAAATAGGACTGCCAGGAGATTCATGGCGCGCCTGCGATTACGCACTGAACTTCTTATTGCCACGCTCCTGATTATCTGCGGCTTTCTCGGAACCCTTCTTATGTTCGTCCGCAATACCGCGCGAACGGCCATTGCGGAGGGAGTGCAGCAAAGCACAGACGCCTCGCGCCATGCCTTTGAGAATGTCCAGCAGGAACGCGATCTGCAACTCTCCCGAACCGCAGCTTTGCTGGCTGAATTGCCCACGTTGAAGGCCATGATGCCTTTGGGCCACGCACCCACGATTCAGGATGCCTCCGAACCATTCTGGAAGCTGGCCGGAGGCCAACTTTTCGTGCTTTCCAGTCCGGATGGCCGGGTCTTTGCGTTTCATGTGTCCAAGCCCGGATGGGATGCAAGTCTCGCTGAAGCGGACTTGAAGAAATCTATCGAACGGGAAGACGACTCTGCCTGGTGGTATGGCAACGGCCAGCTCTATCGGGTCTTTCTGCACACCATTCTCGCTGGCAGTGGTAATACTCAGCGCCAGGTCGGCATCATCGCCGTCGGCTATCAAATCGATTCCACAGTGGCGGAACAGTTGGCGCTGGCATCGGGCAGCCAGATCGCCCTGGCCACAAGCGATAAAATTATCGCGACCACCCTTTCTCCTTCCGAAGAGCAGGAGTTGCAGGGTAAAATGCAGCCGGACTGGGACGCAGTAAACAGTTCCCGGGAAGTCGTTCTCGGCGCGGATTCCTATCAGGCCGCTACTGTTCTGCTTCACGAAGGCCCCCCGGCCAATGTGAAGTGCTATGTACTCATGTCCCTTCAGCCCGCTAATGCCTTCCTCGAGCGATTCAACCGTACAATTCTTTTTTTGGGTCTTTCGGCCATTGTGTTCGCGGGTTTGCTTCTCGGGTTTGTATCGCGAACAATCACCCACCCCCTCGACGATCTTGTTGCCGGCGTTCGAGCGCTGGCTGAAGGCGATTATGCATACTCCATAAATCCTCGCGGCAGCAGCGAAGTCGCCGAACTTGGCGAAGCGTTTTCGAAAATGCGCGGCGAATTGCTTATTTCCGAGCAACGCCGCTTCGCGACGGAGCGAATCGCCGCTTTCGGCAGAGCTGCCAGCTCCATATCCCATGATCTACGCCATTATCTTGCTGCCGTGGTGGCCAATGCGGAATTCCTGTATGAAGCGGAGAAACTGAAGCTCAATCGCGACGAAATCTACGGTGAAATCAAGACCGCCTCCGAGCAAATGACCGACCTGCTGGATTCCCTGAGAGAACTGTCCAAAGCCGAAGGTTCCATCTCTCCGCGGCCGGCCGCAATCGATCAAACTATCTGTCACGCGGTCGATACCGTCCGGGCCCGACCGGAAATGAGAAGCCGCGTAATCTCGATGCATTCGTCAGGAGAACTGTCGGGCACGTTTGATCCGCAAAAAATCGAACGGGCTTTCTTTAATCTCATCCTGAATGCATGCGAAGCGTCGGCACAAACCCAGGGAGAAACGGTGATCGATATTCGATCGCACTCGGGTCAGTTCGAGATACGCGTTATCGATCGTGGGTCTGGAGTACCGGCGCCCATTCGCAATACGTTGTTTGATCCTTTCGTCAGCTTCGGGAAATCCAATGGAACAGGGTTGGGACTCGCCATTGTGGACAAAGTGATCCACGACCATGGCGGCTCTGTGACTGTCGAGGAAACGTCCCCCTCCGGAACGACTTTTCTCGTCAAATTGCCACGAGCCGTGCGCGTCTCGAGCGATACGACACAGGCAGTAAACACCTGACATTCTATGGATCTGAGGTTTTCTTGCCAGGACTATAGCGCCACGGCCGGGTTTCGATCACACACAGTTTGCACGGCCGCGTGGCGGCTATTCGCGTTTACTTGCCGCATAATCCGATGCACGTGATTTTTAACTGTGAATTCGGACAGGCTCATGCTCCCCGCAATTTCCTTGTTTGTGAAACCACGAGCGAGAAGTGCCACGATTTGCTGCTGCCGCGCCGTCAATCCAAGCTTCATGCACAAGCGCTGGTTCAGGATCATGGAACCTTCGCGTGTTGCGCGTGCCACAAATTGAAAGAGGTGATGGCACAACTTGGGCGGGCAAACCGCCTCGCCCTCGGCCACCCGACGCACCGTCGCGATCATGTCCTCCGCGCTAGCTTCTCCCAGAAGATACCCGCTGACGCCTGACCGGACAGCTTGCAAGAAAATCTCTGGATCATCCTCCATGCCGAACAGTACGGCTTTTCTTCCCTCCGCCCCACGCAAGAGATCACCGATGAAGTTGTTGGGGAAGGCAGCGGCCGAAGCCTGGTCGGCAAGAAAAATGTCGCATTGGCACGCAGTGGCTAACGCGTACGCGTCAGCGCCGTAGCGGATTGAGCCGACCACCGAGAATTCAGATTGCTTGTGAAAGATGGAGGTCATCGCCTCACGCAGCATGCGATTCTCGATTACAAGAAACAGCCTTGTGGCTGGCCTCGCGTGCGTCTCTCTGAGCGTTCTCATGGTTTAGGGCGGCCGCTGGTGAAATTAGTCCAATTGTCCATCAGCGGATGTTAAGACCTTACGTGGACGCCGGGTGAGGGTCAATCTTCTCCGTGTCAAAAGCATGTCAAGATTCTGTCCCCGGATCAGCGCCGTCCATCCACGCGTTCAAGCATCTTAGGCGTTGGCTGAACCCCCAGGAGAAAACTTGTATCCAGCACCCTTCATGGTCATCAGGTAACGGGGCGAGGCGGGATCCGGCTCGAGTTTTTGCCGTAGCCGAAGGATATGATTGTCCACGGTTCGCGTGGAAGGGTAGTTCTGATAGCCCCACACTTCGTTGAGCAACTCTTCGCGGGAAACAACACGATCCGCGGACGCGGCCAGATATTTCAATAGTTTGAATTCCTGAGTCGTTAAGGTAATGGGCTTTGCCGCCCTTGTTGCTTCCATGCTGGTGAAGTCGATTCGCGCGTCGCCAAATGCAAGAATTTCGTGGTTCACGGATTTTGTGGGCACTTGCGTTACCGCCGAGGGGACCGCCTCCGTACGGCGCATTGCCCGGCGCACGCGCGCCAGGAGTTCTTTGGGGCTAAATGGCTTCGTTACGTAATCGTCCGCGCCAAGTTCCAGCAACAGTACTTTGTCCTCGACCTCGGAATTTGCGCTCAGAATCACGATCGGGACTGACGCCGCGATGGCTTTAAACTCCCGGCAGAGTTCCTTCCCGGATATGCCAGGAAGTTTCAGGTCGAGCACGACTACGCAGGGGAGCTGCTTGCGGAAGAATTCCAGCCCGCTCGGCCCATCGGACGCAATTTGCACCTGAAGCGAGTCCGCTTCGAACAACCGCTGAAGCGTGCGCTGCATTGGCCGGCTGTCTTCCACGACCAGGACCGTGTCTGCCGTCATTGTCCTTGCCTCTCCTCGTCGAATGTCGTTGCTGGGTGACGAAATGTCATTCCAGTTAGAAGTGCGAGTGGCCTTGATCATGATACTCCTCCATGATTCGCCGACACTTCATGATTCCAAACCGCACGGGTCCGTATTGACGGCGGCCAGCGCCCGTTTCCAACGTAGCTGATCCCATGGCAGTCGGAACAAGTCTCGGCAATGCACCCCTGACCGGTGTGCAACGTATTGCCACCTCTCAAGATTCCACGCAACCGACTTGTTCTTTTCCCCCCTTGCCATCGTCCCGATCGACATTTGCGCCCTCTTGGGCAACAACCGGCTAGTTACATATTGTCTTCGCAGTTTTCGGTCGGGAATGAACTCAGGCGCCAAAAACAAGTTGCCGAGATTTCCCGGCCAGTCGGCGATTGCCCAGCGCACAGAAAAGTGATCCAGCCATGCGCGCAAGGATGGCCTCATGCCTTCCGCAGCCCAAGAGCGGAGCTGCCAGGGAATTCGATATCGGAAAAGGCGATTGGTCAGGGACAAAACGAATGCAAAGACGCGCTTTGACAGCAGACGGTCGCCGGCTCGCTCGACCACCCGCCCCCACAAATCCTCATTTTCCCCATGTAGATCCATACACCGCCCGATTTCCATCAACCACGACAGCCGGATCCAGGAACGAAACGAGTGCCGAAACGCGTGCAATACTTGCCCAAGAAAACGATCGGCAAGCGACACTGCGTGAAAGTTCACGCCGCATAGAGTCAACGGTTCGGCGTGCAGCATGCAGTCGCCGGGAACGTCTAACTCGGTCCAGCTGCTGCTATCCGAAAGCGAAACGTGCAAATCCACTTGCCGGTGGTGTTGAACTGCGTAGAGATCATCTTTGTACGACGGGATGTGACGAAGTGGCGTAGTGAAGCAAGATTCTTCAGATCGAGACAACCGGGCCGTTGAGTATCCGAGTGATTGGAGAACTTCCGCAGCGCCTTCGACGTTGGCCGGCTCGACTAGGAGGTCAAAATCGGTTTGATGGCGATCGCATGGGTCTTCGCAAAAGTCCGGTACGAGTGAAAACCCCTTTAAGGTAACGGTCAGGATGCCTTGGGCTCGAAACGCCTCGTTCAGCCGCCGGAATTCTTCCAACATATCCAACATCCTGATCGCGTTTCGCTCCCTTCTTCGTTCCAGCGCATCGCGCCATTCGCTCGGAATGTCTGCGCCTTCTCCTCTGGCGGAAATGCGCCTCAGAAAACTCAGGGCCAGCCCACTCTGATCCAACCATCGCAGCAGTTCCCGGCCTTCCTTGGCCTGAATTAAGGGCAGCGCGGCCAAACCCAGGAAATCAGGCCCGCTCTGTAGCGCGCGAAGCAGTGCTCGTTTTTCGTGGATGTTAGGCATCCGCGGCGTCCTCGTTCCAATCGTCAAGCCATTCCTCAGCATCCGTTTCCAGCGCTTCCAAAGATAACCGGCAAAGCAAAGGAACCAGCGATTCGTGGAATGTCCGCGGGTCGATTTCCGCTCCAATAAAACCGACGAGTTCGCGGCGCTCTCGATCCACTCCTAGCAGGCACGCCGCACCCATGGCGACAACGGTAAGTCCACCGCACATCAGGTGCAAGGGTTCCTGCAAGAGACCATGCGCATCGTGGTCTCGCACCAATTTCCAAGAAAGATTTGGAGGAAGAGACTCATCCGATTCCGTTTCCAGAGGGAGTTCTGGCAGCAGCGCAAAATCATTTGTCTCTACCACTACGGATGCGCCGCCAACGCGGAAGCGGGTCCGGTATGGGGTGGGAATAAAGCGCCGCAAAAGATCCAGTGGATCCTGGTAGTTTGCCGAATCACGCAGGAACATTTCACATCTCCGAAAGAAATGTATCGATCGCGGCGGCTGTCTGCATCGGATCTTCTCCGGTGCGAAGAACCCAGCAATCACAGGCAGAGAGTTGTCGGATGATCCCGGATCGCATGCGGACCGCTTCCGGTAGCTCTTGCGGAAGTTTTTCCGCATTCTTCTCAAAAAACTGCGCGAGAGTTTCCGGGCGGCAGGGTACAAAGGAGCAACCGGCCACCCGTGCGCGTTCCAGAATTAAAATCCATTTCGGATCGGATTGTGCTTTCACTTTTGAACGAAACATCTTTGTAGCATCGACCTCATGCGCAATCTCGCCGTTCATGGTCTTCTTCGCCTCCGCATGGCGCAACTCCGGGAAGTACCGAATCGTGTCCGGGAGCAACTTGACGGGCGCGAACATTCCATGCGCCAACAGCTTGTCCGCTTGGCAGCGAATGTACGTCCAATCGTCAGACACTACTGCAAAACCGCGTTTTGCCAATGCCGCAGTGAGCGTGGACTTTCCTGCGCCGGAATTCCCAGCAACCAGCAGCCCGCTGCCGTCCCGATCCAGGCATGCGCAGTGGAGGGGTGCAACCCCTACTGTTGTTCCCAGCAGGCCAATCGTCATAGGCAGCAACTGCGTATTCCAGAAGTGTGCATCGCGCGCCGCTGCCGGAGGAAGGACGCCAATGACGCGCCTTCGCAGCAAATCGAAATTCAAAAAACCTTTCGATCCGAGCATCGCAAACACTAAGTGGCCTAGCCCGCGAAAATGCGGAAGCGCTGATGCATCCGATTCAAAAGTTGCGCTCTCAATGATCTTCATTTGAAAAAAATTTGCGCCACATCCATTCAGCACAGATTGCCACGGCATCGAGAGCCGTAAGGCGTTGTACGAATTTGTGGAGAGCAGGCAGCGCGTTCCCGCAAGGGAAAACTCCGTGCGAAACGGGAGCGTTCTTCGATCGCAAACAAAAGTTGCTGTCACAATGTTGTTCACTGTAGCGCGAAATCGAGCGTACAAACCGCTCTGGCCGAAGAAATGACAGGCATGTGACATGGCCGTGACAATGTTGCCCGGTGGGCTCGGCTAACGTAGCTCGTGCGGTTCTGAGACGAGGCCGATGTCCAAGAAAGTAGTCTTCTTTTTCCCTTCGTTTGCCAGTTCGGAAGCCACCGCTCCCCTGGGTATTCTCGCCGTTGCCACGCCGCTTCTTCGCGACGGATATTCTGTAACGCTCGTCGATTCCACAATCACCGCGCATTTCAAAAAGCGCGTTTTAAATGAGGTCAAAGACGCTTTGTGCCTCGCGATTTCTCTGGTAACCGGTCCCATGATCCGTGAGACCGTTGAGATCGCGCGCGCCGTGAAAGCGTGGAACCCCGAATTTCCGATTATTCTCGGTGGCTGGCATCCCTCTCTCCTGCCGAAGCAGACGCTGGAAGCCCCCTACATCGACTTCGTCGTCCGCGGCCAAGGAGAAGAAACATTTCTCGAACTCGTTCGCCATCTCGAAGATCGCGCCCCGCTCGATCTGGTTCCGGGCCTGGGCTTCAAGAGAAACGGCAAATTGGTTTTCACGACGGAGCGCCCGTTACGGCCCATCGTGGACCTGCCACCGAAGGCTTATCATCTCGCCGATTTCGATGCCTACCAACGCAGTTGCGGAAGGCGATGGGCCATGTACATTTCCAGCCTTGCTTGCCCTTTCAATTGCGCCTACTGCACAAACGCCGCCGTGTACGGGCGGAAATGGAATGCGTTGCCGCCGGAGCAATTTGTCGAAGAAACCGTCGATCTCACCCGGCGCTACGGTTTGGAAATGCTCTGGGTTGTTGACGACAACTTTCTGGTCGATCTCGACCGCGCCCGCGCTATTGCCGAGGGACTGGTGCGCGCCAACGCGGACTTCAAGTGGAGCATTCAAGCCACAACGAACTTGACCGCACGCCTCAGCCTGGAGGACTTGAAGCTGTTGCGGCGAGGCGGCCTGCACCAGATTTGTCAAGGCGTGGATTCAGGTTCCGAAAAAATCCTGAAGTTGATGAATAAGACGTTTCAGGATTTTGACTCGATCTATGAAAGCGCGACCCGCTGCCTGCAGGCAGGAATTCGGCCCTCCTTCAACATTATTTTTGCTTACCCTGGGGAAGGCATCAAAGAGCGTCGCGAGACCATCGATTTCATGATGGATGTTTGCCGGCGATTCCAGGGCGCGGAGTTCTGGACGAACATTTTCACTCCCTATCCCGGCTCTCCCATCATGGAGCACGCCGAGGAACTTGGCATTCGCGTGCCATCCTCCTTCGAGGGCTGGGCGGATTTCTTCCCCCGTTATACCGTCCTCCCATGGTTGAGTGGAGCGGAACACAAGCGCCTTCAGGTCATGCGCGAGTATCTGCGTATCGCCTTTGACCGTGTCCCCATTGCCGCAGATACGCGCAAGCGCTCGACCCGCATCATCCAAAGGGTAATCTCGCTTCCAGCGCGCTGGAGACTCGATCACGATGCTTACCGTTTTCCCGCCGAATTGTGGATTAACGAGCGCTTAAAACGCAAAATGGTGGCCCTTAAGCCAGCTGTGGACGCAAAGCGCCTGGAGACCGCAACGAGCGAGGCGGCGTGCTGAAGAAACGCAAAGTCGTGCTTTTCTATCCGCCCTACGACGGCCCGCCGTTGGGCGCTCCTCTCTGTCTCCTCAGTTTGGCCTCACCACTTCTCCAGGCTGGGTTCGAAGTGGCGCTGATCGATGCGGCCATCGATCCGCAATGGTTTCACACGGTTCTCCGTGAAGTGCGCGATGCGCTCTGCCTTGGGATTTCCGTTCTTACCGGCCCCATGATTGTCGGCGCCATTCGCATGGCAAAAGCCGTTAAGAAGGAAGCTCCTCGCGTTCCAGTGATTTTCGGTGGCTGGCACGCAAGCCTTTCGCCCGCGCAGACGCTGCAGGAAACTTACGTCGACGCTATCGTCCGCGGACAAGGAGAACTTACCCTCCGGGAAGTAGCGGAAGCGCTAGCCGCAGGAAGAGATTTTCGCGGCGTCGCTGGAGTGTCCTCGCAACTATTTGGTCTGCCCCGGCACTCGCCCGAACGGCGCGTCGCTCTGCTCGATGATCTGCCGACTCCCGCATTCGAACTCGCCGACTTTGATGCCTACGAGCGCGTGTCAGGGGAACGAAAACTCGCCTATGCCACGAGCGTGGGTTGCCCGTACGCCTGCAACTACTGTACGGACATGGTTTTCTACAAGCGGCGCTTTAATGCGCTGTCGCCAAACCGTGTCGTCAGCGAAGTTGCGGAATTGGCGAGCCGTTACCGCATCGACGAAGTTGCCATGCTTGACTCCAACCTGCCCGTCGATTGGCGCCGCGCTCTCGAAATTGCGCGAGGGTTCGTTGAAGCCAAAACCTCATTTCGCTGGACCTTCCAGGCTTCCACCGATTTTCTTTGCCGCATGAGCGACGACGACGTGAAGCTCCTCGGCCAAAGCGGCGTGTCTCACATGGGCTTTGGCACGGAATCCACCTCGAGCACCGTACTGAAGCTGATGAACAAGCGACATCAACGCGTGGATGAAATGTACGAAACCGCACGCAAGGCGAGCCTCGGCGGAATTCACGTCACTTTCAACCTGATCTTCGGGTATCCGGGAGAAACGGAAACAGATCGCGTCCACACCCTTCGCACTATGAGTGATATTGCCCGTCACTTCTGGAACGTGAGTTTTTCTCCCAATATTTTCACTCCCTATCCGGGAATCCCCATCTGGCCAGAACTTCGCGCCTTGGGTCTACGCGAGCCGCAATCCTTGCAGGAGTGGGCCGAATTGCCGTTGGGCCGCAACACACTGCCGTGGTTGAAGGGCGAAGAATTACGGCGCCTGCAGAGAATGCTCGATTTCTTCCTTCTCAACAATCAATTGCGGAAAGCCACCAGAAATCATCCAAGGCTTCGCACAGGACTCCGCCGAGTTCTCGGCGCCCCGCTGCGCTGGCGAATCCGATCGAACCGCTACTCCTTTCCGTGGGAGCTGTGGATCGCCCAAAAATTCGAAAACATTATCACCCGGAGGTCGCTGGTGACCGGTCAACCTCTGAAACCGGAGGGCGCCGAAGCATGCTGAACATTCTTCTCCAGGCCTGGCCGTCCCGCGGGGGAGGGAACTATGCTTGATGTCCTCCTGACCCATTCCTACCACTTGCCGTTCGACCGCAAGCAATCGAGGAAGATGGAGCCGTATCCTCCGCTCGGCACGCTTTACGCCGCGGGCCTGCTGCGTACCAACGGAGATTCGGTCGCGGTGTTCGACACTATGCTGCAGGAGCCACACGCCGGATTTCGGGAAGCACTCCAGAAGCACCGGCCTCGGATTGTGGTTATTTATGAGGACGATTTCAATTTCCTCACAAAGATGTGCTTGACCCGCATGCGGGAAGTGGCGTGGCAAATGATCGATACCGCCCGCCAGTCCGGCGCGAGAATTATCGTTCATGGTTCCGACGCCACAGATCACGCCGCAGAGTATCTGCGCCGTGGGTGCGATTTTGTTTTGGCCGGCGAAGCCGAGTACACCCTGCTGAATGTTGTGAAGGCGATGCTGAACGGCGGCGATCCGACAACCGTCTCCAGCGTGAAATGGCTGAAGCACACTGCGAATTCTGTTTCAGAGGTGGCCAGCACGCGCAGGGCCGCGCCGCTGTCCAAAAGCCTGCCTTTTCCGGCGCGCGACCTGATCGACATCTCGCTGTATCGCTCTGCCTGGAAGAGTACGGGTCGCCCCTTCTCGTTGAATCTCATTGCCAGCCGGGGATGTCCGTTCCGGTGCAATTGGTGTGCAAAACCCATCTTTGGAGACGCCTTTCAACTGCGCCCTGCCCCCGAAGTAGCTTTGGAGATGAAGCTGTTGAAGAAAATCTACGGCGCGGAACACTTGTGGTTTGCCGATGACATCTTTGGACTGAATCGCCATTGGGTGCAGGATTTTGCGCGTTGCGTTGAAGAGTACGATTCTGCCGTCCCTTTCAAAATCCAAGCCCGCGCCGATCTGCTGACGATGGAAAGTGCGCAGGCTCTGAAACGCGCGGGGTGTACGGAAGTGTGGATGGGCGTGGAGTCCGGTTCGCAAAAAGTGTTGGATGCGATGGAGAAAGGGCTCCGTGTGGAAGAAGTAATCGCTGCGCGCGCGCACCTCAAGCGCTTGGGGATTCGCGCCTGTTATTTCCTCCAATTGGGTTACCCCGGCGAGCATTGGGAGGACCTTCAAAAAACAATCGCTCTTGTTCTTGAGACCCGCCCTGACGATGTGGGTGTCTCGTTCTCTTACCCGCTTCCCAATACCCGGTTTTACAGCCGCGTGAAACAACAACTCGGCGCAAAACAGAACTGGTCGGACAGCGAAGATCTCTGCGTCATGTTCAAAGGTGCGTACACAGACCAGTTTTACCGAGCCGTACGTGACGCTCTGCATGAGGAAGTGGAAGGCTGGAAATCTGGTGCCTCTCAAAAGGTTCGTCCGGATTTATGGAAGGACGTTGTGGAGCTGGAACCGCTATGCCGGAATCCTGATGCCACGGAATTTCCCGGCGACTCAAATGCCGTGTTCGATTTTCCAGTCGTGCCGCATTCACAACTCGTTTGCCTGCACACGCAGTCTGAACCGGCAGGAGGAATCAATGAGTGATCTCCTCCTCACTCACGGCTATTTCATGGCAGAGGACACCAAGGAACTCCAGATCCGTAAACCTTATGTGCCACTGGGGATTCTCTATATCTGCTCTCATCTTCGCCGCAAAGGCTTCACCGTGGACGTTTTCGACACCACGTTTTCGACCACTGCTGATCTGACCCGGCATTTGCAGACCGAACGGCCCTCGGTCGTAGGAATCTACGCCAATCTCATGACTCGAAAGAAAGTCATTGAGATTCTTTCTGTGGCTCGTGCATCTGGTTGGAAAGCCATCGTCGGTGGGCCGGAGCCAGGCGCGTACATCACGGAATATCTCGACGCAGGCGCCGACGTCGTTGTAGTTGGCGAAGGCGAAGAAACCATGGAAGAACTTCTCCCCGTTTTAAGTGCTGGCTCGCGTGCTTTTCTGCATGGCGTACGCGGAATTGCATTTCTTGACGAAAACGGGCGTATTCATCGTACGAGCGAACGTCCGCAAATTTCCGATATTGACTCCCAACCCTGGCCTGCGCGTGACACCGTGGACATCTGGCGCTACTTGCAAACGTGGCGCGAAGCCCATGGGAAAAGTTCTCTCTCGTTCATCACCGCGCGCGGCTGCCCGTATCGCTGCCGTTGGTGCAGCCATCAGGTATTTGGCATGACTCACCGGCGGCGCAACCCAATCAAAGTGGTTGACGAAGTGGAATGGCTGCTCTCCCACTATCAGCCCGACATGGTTTGGATCGCCGATGACGTCTTTACCATCCATCACGGATGGCTCCGCAAGTACGCTGCCGAAATGCGCAGGCGTGGTTTACATATCCCTTTTGAATGCATATCTCGCGCGGATCGCTTGAATTCGGAAGCGGCCGATCTGTTAGCTCAGCTTGGCTGTTTTCGCCTGTGGATCGGTTCGGAAAGTGGTTCTCAGAGAATCCTGGACGCCATGGAGCGCGGTGTAACCGTGGAACAGGTGCACGCCGCGGTGGATCTCTGCAAAGAGCGTGGCATTCAAACCGGCATGTTTCTGATGTGGGGCTACGAGGGCGAAGAGCTCCAAGATATCGAGGCGACCATCGAGCACGTGAAGCGCACAGATCCGGACATTTTCTTTACGACGGTGTCCTATCCCATCAAGGGAACTCCGTACTACGAGCGCGTTGCTAGCTCGCTTGTGCAATTGAAGCCTTGGGGTATTTCGTCCGACCGCGAGCTCGCTCTGCGTGGCCGCCGTTCCGCGCAGTTCTATGAGAATGCGGACAGTCTATTACAACGCGAGGTGCAACTCGCGCGGCTCCG
This sequence comes from Candidatus Acidiferrales bacterium, assembly GCA_963709675.1. Taxonomy (GTDB): domain Bacteria; phylum Acidobacteriota; class Terriglobia; order Acidiferrales; family UBA7541; genus Acidiferrum. Next base: position 2,309,498 of record CAVPWW010000002.1, on the reverse strand, counting down.
CCGCACTGGAAAGAGCGGTGACGCCGAGCTTAATTTGCAGCAAGAGGTGCGTGTGTTGCGTGAATCGCTTTACGCCAGCGAGGTGTCCGCATGAGTGAAGCGACCACTGTGAATTGGTCCACCGCCGCAAGCGCTTTTGACCGCGTCGCTGATTCTTATGATGATTTGTTCACGCGGACCGTAATTGGCCAGGCGCAACGCAAGCAGGTGTGGCGAAGGCTTCTACGTGTGTTTGCGCCGAACAATAGAATCCTGGAACTGAATTGCGGTACGGGCGAAGACGCAAGATTCCTTGCCCTGCGGGGAAGTAGCATCGTTGCATGCGACGCCTCCGCGCGAATGATTGCCATTGCCGGCGCGCGCACTGAGCAAGAGGCAAAAGGCGTAGACATCACATTCCGGCAACTTGCGAACGAAGATTTGGGAATGTTGTCGCGCCAAAAGCTCTTTGATGGGGCGTATTCGAATTTCTCGGGGCTGAACTGCATGGCCGATCTGCAGCCCGTTGCGCGCAACCTGGCCTCGCTCGTCCGGCCGGGTGGGCGCGTGTTGCTCTGTTTATGGAGCCGTGTCTGCGTGGCGGAACTCGTCTGGTACCTCATCCACGGACAAGCCAGCAAGGCGTTTCGGCGATTCACGGGCAAAGCGACAGCCAGAATCGGTGAATTCCACATTAACGTCTCGTACCCCACCGGAGGTGATGTGCAACGAATCTTCTCCCCGTGGTTCCAGCTAGAACGGCGCAGCGCCATTGGGCTGTTCGTGCCGCCATCCTATGTCGAAGGCTGGGCGCGAGAACACGGAACCGCCCTTGCACACCTCGAAAAAATGGACCGCCTCTTTGCGCGTCTGCCTGTCTTTCGCGACGTCGGCGATCACGTCCTTTTGGAGTTCACACGATGCAGTCACTGACCGCTACGTTATCGCATGCGGGCATCTCTGGAATGCCTGAGCTTTCTCCACGAGTGCCCGGCGAAGCTCCGTCAATGGAGTTGCGTTGTCCCGAATGCCACGAGTATCTCGCTTCGATTTCTTATCGTTCCCTCGCGCGAGATCTTTCGAGTTTTTCTTGCGGCGAATGCTCCACCACGTTCAAGCAGGAACACGGAATTTGGCTTGCCCTACCGCCGTCACGCCAGGCGTATTTTGCGCAGTTTATCAGAGAGTACAAGCAAATCCGAAGAGCGGAGGGGAGAGGCAGTACCGATTCGGACTTTTATCTCGCTTTGCCGTTTCGCGATCTTACCGGCAGCAACTCCTGGCAGTGGGCCATCCGCGGAAAAACGTTTCGCTACATCGAGCAAGCCATTCTGCCCAAATTGAGCCGGAAGGCAAACGCTCCCCTAACGATTCTCGATCTCGGGGCAGGGAACGGTTGGATGTCTCATCGCCTGGCGCGTTTGGGGCATCGCCCCGTTGCCGTTGATCTGCTTACCAATTCCGATGATGGTCTTGGCGCCGCCTTCCACTACCAGGGCGTCTTACCGGAGCTATTCCCACGTTTTCAGGCGGAACTCGACCATCTCCCTTTCGCCGATGAACAGTTTGACTGCGGGATCTTTAACGCGTCCTTCCACTATTCGGAAGACTACGATCGCACGCTGGCGGAAACGATTCGTTGCCTGCGCCCAGGTGGCACGATTCTCGTCGCGGATTCGCCGACGTACTCAACCGAGTCTGGCGGCCAGCAGATGCAACAGGAGCGCCAAGATAGTTTCCTGAAACGATTTGGATTTCGCTCGGACGCATTAAACAGTTGCGAATACTTGACCCCAGAGCGCTTAATGGCGCTCGAGGTTCGCCACAACCTGGAGTGGAGTTCCCACCGCATCTGGTACGGCTTGCGTTGGGCGTGTCGCCCGTGGCTGGCGAAATGGAAAAAGCGGCGTGAACCTTCTCAGCTTGTTCTCTACACAGCTGAGGTGAAAGCGCAATGATCATCCTTCTGAATCCACGAGCCACAAAGCCGCGCAATCGCCGATTTCCTCTATCCGTGATGGCCCTCGGCGCTGTTTTGGAAGGCCGAGAAGAGTACGAAATTGTGGATGGCAATATCGACGATAATCCAACACAGACCATCCTTGATCTAATCCGCACTCGAGATGTGGAATTGCTCGGCGTCACCGTCATGCCGGGTCCGCAAATGGCTGCGGCGATCATCGTTTCCCGCGCCATCCGCCAGCTTCATCCGAACCTCCCCATCGTTTGGGGCGGCTATTTTCCTTCCCTCTACACGGATGCGGCGTTAAATGCGCGCTACGTGGATTACGTTGTGCGTGGTCAGGGCGAGGATACCTTACTTGAACTGATCGATGCCATCCGCGGGAAGCGTGCGCTCGAAGGAATTCTCGGGCTATCTTACAAAGACATCTTCGGATTGCATCGCCACAATGCAGAGCGGCTGATGAAGGGGCCCGATGCATTTCCTAGGTCCCCTTTCCACCGTGTTCCGGTCGAGAAATACCTGCGACCTTCGTTCTTTGGGAAGCGAACGGCCGCTCACCATGCCAGTATTGGTTGTCCCTTTCGCTGCAGTTTTTGCGGCGTCCATGCTGCTTATGGTACCCGGGAGCTTCTGGAAAGCCCGGCGCGGACAGAGGCGATTCTTCGCCATCTCAGAACCGAATATGGGGCTGATTCGGTTCAGTTTTATGACATGAACTTCCTGATGGGAGAAAACCACGCCCGAGAGCTGGCCGCCCGGATTGAGCCCCTCCGCATGCGCTGGTGGTGCGAAGCGCGCGTGGATATCTTCAACCGCTATTCCGACGCTGCACTCGAGGCACTGAAGCGCGCGGGATGCGCGATGATCTTTTTTGGCGCGGAGTCAGGCTCCGATTGGGTCTTGAAAGAAATGCAGAAGGACATCACCACGGAGCAAACAATAGCCGTGGCCAAGCGTATCCGGCATTTCGGAATTATTCCCGAGTTCTCCTTCGTCATCGGAAATCCTCGCGATCCGGAGCGTGATACGCGCGAGACTCTGCAATTCATCCGCAAGCTGAAAAGAATAAACGCAAAATCAGAAATCATCATTTATCATTACACACCCGTGCCCCAGCGAACTTCGATGTACGGGGAAATTGACGGCAAAGTCTCGTTTCCATCGAGTCCCGAAGAGTGGACGACCAAACGATGGATGGACTTCACGCTGCGCATCGACCCGAACACGCCCTGGTTGACCCGCAAAACTAAAAAGCTGATCGATAATTTTGAAGTCGTCATCAATTCCCGCTGGCCGACGGTGCAAGACATTCGCGCGCCGCGCTGGAGCCGCACCTTACTGCAATCGCTCAGTGCCTGGCGCTACGCCGCGCGGATCTATGCGTTTCCAAAGGAACTTCGCTGGGCGCAGCAGTTCATCACGCTTCGCAAGCCGAAGCAGGAAAGCCTGTAGAGCCAGTTGCAACGCACTATGGCCAGCCGTTCCCCAACTCCTGTCGTCTCTTCTCGGGAAGGATACCGCTTGGGCGCCCACAGATACGACACCGAGACGAATCCGATTCTGTCCTTGGAACGACGTTTTCTGGAAGCTCTGCTTCCTCATGTACGTGGATTGGATGTGGTCGATTTGGGGTGCGGCACGGGGCGGTGGATGGAAATCCTGAAGGCCACCGCCCCACGAAGTTTGCTGGGCATCGATTCTTCCCGTGAGATGTTGTGGCAAGCAAAAAGAAAACTGAAAAATGCTGCCAGGCTCTTGCACGCTGATGGTGCTGCGGCGCCCCTCGCTCCGGTCAGCGCCGATCTCGTGCTTTGCAACATTATGCTGAGCTACGTAGAGAATCCAGCCGCACTCCTTTCCAATGTGCGAATCGCGCTTCGGGAAAATGGGTCATTCTTTCTCACCGATGTCCACCCTGGAACAAGCGCTGCTCTGCAATGGCGACGCGGCATCCATGCCAAAGCCGGATTTCAGGAGATTCGCACAACCCCGTGTTCCATGGATGCCATAATCGCATTCTGCGAAGGCGCTGGCCTGCAACTTTGCGCACGTCTGGAGCCTTGCTTTGGCGAGCCTGAGCGCGAGATATTCGCTGCCGCGGGGAAGTTGAAGTATTTTGAGCGGGCCCTCGGTCATCCTGCGATTTATATTCTTCAATTTCGACCGCTGCCCAAGATGCATGCCCGCGTCAGCCAAAATCTAGCCGAGGACGCGATCGACTCCATTCGCAATGCTCGGCTTGCCATCGGTCCGCAGGAATGCCTTCAAGGAACACTCACAATCTCTAACGCCAGGATAGAAACACTTGGCACTGAAGCTGATGGTGATTTCTCTACCGAGCATGCAAATTCCATTGTCGATCTCAATGGCTATCTATTGTTGCCCGGGTTAGTGAATGCCCACGATCATCTCGAATTTGCTCTTTTCCCCCGGCTTGGAAACGGCAACTACAGGAATTGCAATGACTGGGCCGAGGACATTCATCGAGCGGACGCCGCTGTCATCGCCAAGCATCGCCAGATTCCGAAGGACGTGCGTCTCTGGTGGGGCGGGATCCGCAATCTTACTTGCGGGGTGACTACCGTTTCTCATCACAACCCCTACGTCCCCCATGTCTTCGAGGCGGATTTCGTTGTTCGCGTCGTGCGCGACTATGGCTGGGCACACTCCTTATCGATGGACGCGAGCGCTGCTGAGAAGAGACGACAAACTCCTCCTGGGCAACCATTCCTGATTCATCTCGCAGAGGGCATCGACGAACAAACCGAAAACGAAGCGTGCGAGCTTCACAATGCCGGCGCATTGGACAAAGAAACAGTCGTGATCCACGGCCTCGCGCTGAACAAAAGAGGCCTGCAGTTGTTGCGCGATTCGGGGGCAGGGTTAATCTGGTGTCCCAGTTCCAATATGTTTCTTTTTGGGCGAACCCTTGCTCCGCGCGACATTCTTTTCCTCTCCCAGGTAGCGCTTGGCAGCGATTCATCATTGACCGCTGAAGGTGATTTGCTCGACGAACTTCGGTTTGCCCACGGCGTCTCGGAACTTCCCGCCGAAACGCTCTACGACTTTACAACGCGACGAGCGGCACAACTCCTCAGACTCCCGGAAGGGCAGGGAACTCTCCGAGTTGGAGGTCTGGCTGATCTCGTGGCCGTGCGCGACAAGGCGCAATCCCCTGCAGCCACTCTGGCCAATCTCTCCCATCGCGACGTGCAACTCGTGGTGATCGGTGGGCGCGTCCATTTGGCTTCGGACGAAATGCTGCGGCGTCTCCCCTCGAACATGCACAAGGGCTTGCAGCCCCTCCTGCTGGAAGACACCGTGCGTTGGGTTCGCGCCCCCCTGGATCGCTTGGTCCGCGAAACCGCTCCACATCTACCAGACGGAATCTCTCTCGGCGGAAAGCGGGTGAGTGTTGCAATCCATCACTGAAATAGCCTTAGAAACAGTACAGGACCTCGGCGATCGCCGCGCAATTCGAACCCTGCCCGTACTCGTCGTGCATGCGCACAGTTCATGCAACTGTCGCTGCCTGATGTGTGACATCTGGAAAACGCGTCCAGGCAAGCCGTTCCGCGCCCGGGATTTGCAGCCGCATCTTGCTTCGATTCGTCGACTGCGTGTTCGTTGGCTCGTTTTTTCCGGCGGAGAGCCCCTGCTGAACCCGGACCTTCCCCTGCTCTGTTCCATTCTCCGCGAGGAGAAAATTCACTTGACCCTCCTGACCACGGGATTGCTTTTGGAAAAGAACGCTGATGCGGTCGTGGAAAGTTTCGATGACGTGATCGTGTCGCTTGACGGGCCACCGAAAATCCACGACGCAATCCGCCGTGTCGAGGGTGCGTTTTCGCTCATCCATGCCGGCATCGACGCATTGCGCAAGCGGAGCGAGGATTTTCGGATTACCGCCCGCACGGTGGTGCAGAAAGCCAACCACTGCCATTTACGGGAAACGGCGAGCGGCGCAAGGCTCCTCAAGCTGAATGCCATTTCGTTCCTCGCTGCGGATCTCACTTCTGCAGCCTTTAACCGGCCGCTGGTATGGCCCATCGCTCGCCAGGAGGAAGTTGGCCTGTCCTTACGGGAACTCGACGCACTGGACACGGAGATCGAATCGCTGATTTATTTTTCCGCGCAAGAAGGGGAACGCGGCTTCATCGTCGAAACACCGGAAAAGCTGCGCCGCATTGCGCGACACTTTCGCGTCCAGCTCGGTCTGGAGAAAGCGGAGTCGCCTCTCTGCAACGCGCCGTGGGTGTCTGCGGTAATTGAAACCGACGGGACTGTGCGGCCCTGTTTCTTTCACAAGTCTTTGGGTAATCTCAACGAACAAAGCCTGGAAGCCATCATTAACGGACCACTGGCAAGCGATTTCCGCGCCTCGCTCGACATTCCCAACAATGCGATTTGCAATCGCTGCGTCTGCTCGTTGCACTACCGTTTCTGATCCGCGCTCGTATCACACGGCGTGGGCTCGTCGCCCGAATACATTGCCGGTTCTCCTAAACTCCCGGCTTCCGGCAAATGCCGAAGGTAGACGACGATCGACCATATTTCCTTTTCCGTCAGAATTCCTTTGGATGCGGGCATCCCTGAGGGCGAAATTCCATTCTCCACGATCCAATTGAGTTGTCCATCGGTGTACGACTGCACCGTCGCCGACTTCAGCGATGGTACCGGAGGCGACATTTGATCGGAGAAGGGTACGCCCGTGTTTTGTCCGTCCAGGCCGTGACATGCCACGCAATAGTGGGAAAACGCCGCTTTTCCGCTCTCAATCGTCTGTGGAGAATCCGTCAATGGATTCTGAACGGCTTTCCCTCGTATCGTCACGGAATGCTTAATGCGCGTCATCGTCGCGGTTTCCCATTTTCCTGGCGTGGAAACCTTGCATCCAGCGACCGTCATGCTGAACGCGAGCCCAGTAATAAGTGCGTGGAGCCTCACTGTAGTCCTCACTCGACAACATGCACAATCAAGGTCATCGATCCATGTCCCTTACCGCAGAAATGTGCGCATTTGCCTTGAAACGTCCCCACCGTGTTTGGAGTAAATGTAATCGATGCTGTTTCTTTTTTCTTAATGTCGGTCCGAAGGCCCAAGTCTTCCACAACCAATCCGTGGGTAACATCTGTCGAATGGATGAGGAGCGTAACTTCCTCCCCCTTTTTGACTGTGATTTCGTTTGGTGCAAAGGCGAATCGGCTCGCGGTGATGGTGATCTCTTTCGGCGCTTGCGTTGCTCCCGGGACGGCGCAGACTGCCAGCACCGCGTACGAAATGCTGGCCATCAGTATTGTGTGGAGTTTCATCAAAGGGGCTCTCTTTGCGCTTTGTTGCTGCAATCAGATTGATAGAGAACGCTGTTCATGACGCGAACTCAATCCTATTGTTTTCGCTTGCGTCCGGTTGTCACGGCGAAGTCAAGCTAAAGTCACCTTTCTGCTTGTCATCTTTGGATAAAAATCGAATCAGCACGCGAATAGTCCGAATGAGTACTTACCTGTTAGTGCCAATTAGCCCCTTTGCCTATCCACGATTAGGCCTGAAATCCCACCGCCGATCCGCGGATACTCGCCTTGCGAGGGCAACTCGATGGATAAAGCAACGCGCATCCTGGTGGCGAACACGCCAAAACTCATGCGAGAGGTGGTCGTAGCGACACTCGCCGACCAGCCCGGCATTGAAATTGTCGGCGAAGTGTCCGATGAGACCGATATTCTTCCCCGGGTCCATGCGACTCTTCCGGATCTGGTGTTCGTTGCCCTGGACGAGACGGGAACGCGCCCCCAGATTTGTGATCGCGTTCTGCGCGAATATCCCGGGGTACGCGTCATCGCAGTGGCATCGCGTGAGGATCGCACCATTTGCTATTGGGCCTCCTTCGATATTCATTCCAACGACATCGAAGCTTCCCCGCAGGGAATTCTGAACGCGGTTCGTAACCCCAGCGATGTGAGAAGGAGCCTTTCGTGAATGTATCAAGCGCGAAAAGGAGGGCATTCTTGTTGGACGTCCAGTTCCGCGCGTCCTTGCTTAGTCTTGCGCTCCTGACCTGCTGCACGGGCTTGTGCGCGCAACAGGCTAACTCCGCGCCAACCAATCCCGGACTCCGGTCGGCTGCCACGAAGCCCAATTTGTTCGAACTCGACAAAGAGAACGCAGATCATGTTGCCGCTTCACCTCAGCAGATTCGCGCCGTTCTCGCGAAAGATCCTGGCCTCCTGGTCGAATTGAAGCGCTGGGTTGCCAAAGAGGCCACTTCCAACGGTCAAATTGTTGACGATGCGGACCTGACCGAGCAGGCCATATTCGATCGGTTGGACTACGATATGGTCTTTCGCTCTAACGCTACTCGCCTGCTGCAAAGTTTTGGCTACCTTTTGCCGAGCGTGAACCCGGATTCAGAGCTCGGAACACAACAGCAGCTCGTACTGAAAGAGCGAGCGCGGCGCCTGGTTCAGATTGAAGCCCAGGAAGACGCCGAATCTCTTAAGCGGCCCAGGGACCAAGATACGCAGCAAACCACCCAACGTGAGGCCTCATGCGATCCACGCGCGCAAGAAGATTGTGACGAGAGTCTCCCTCAACGAGCGCGCCAAACCATCCGAGGGCCAAACGCTCCTGATCGCCCGAATCCTGGCACACAAGGTGAGCCCTCCCCGAACGAACCATCCACGTCTTCGCCACTCTTGCGCGCGAGAGTTAATTCTGATTCGTCCGATGCCTCCGCGCTCGGCCTGAACAATTCGGGCGATTCCATACGCCTTGCTTCGTTGGCTGCATCGCGTGATCTTCTTCCTTCTCGGACTTCCTTGGCGGATGCTGCAAGTCTGGCGGATGGCTTGAGTGGTTCATCTGCGGGAGTGGATCCCGGTTCTTCCCGTTTCCCGAGCGGATCCACGTTCGAACCCAGGCGCTCGAATTCTTTTGAAAGCCGCAGCCGCGTTTCCAATTCGCTGGATCCCAACAAAGATCCCTCGCCAGGCGCAATCCTTCACAAACAAAATCCCTATGCAGATGTTCCCTCGCTTTACGATTTGTACGTCCAGGTTTCCACTCGGGACCGCCCTCCCGAGCGTTTCGGGATCAACATCCTGAGTCAAGGTCTCCGCGAGCCGGACGCGATTCCCATGGATTTGCCTGTTGGGCCGGACTACGTTGTCGGTCCTGGCGACAGCTTGGCGATTGATCTTTGGGGTGGCGTCTCACAGCGCATGCTTCGCGTTGTCGATCGTCAAGGACGAATTTCTCTTCCCGAAGCTGGCCCACTCCTCGTTAGCGGTAGGACTCTCGGCGATGTTCAATCAACCGTCCAGCAGGTGTTGCGCTCGGAATATCGCGATGCTTCCGCGGATGTGTCTCTTTCGCGTTTACGGACAATTCGCGTGTACGTCGTCGGCGAAGTTGCCCAGCCGGGCGCTTATGACATTAGCTCGCTCTCGACGCCGCTCAACGCCCTTGTCGCCGCGGGTGGCGTAACCCAGCGCGGCTCTCTTCGTTCCCTGAAACACTATCGCGGAAATCAACTCATCGAAGTCGTCGATGCGTACGACCTCTTGCTCCGCGGCGTAGGTTCGGATCAGAAGCGCCTCGAAACCGGGGACTCCCTGCTCGTTCCTCCCGCAGGTCCGCAAATCACTCTCGAAGGAATGGTTCGCCGCCCTGCCATTTACGAGCTAAGCGGCGAAACCACCCTGGAAGACGCTCTCGAGCTTGCCGGTGGCGTTCTGCCTGCTGCTTCTTTGCAGCATGTGGAAGTCGAGCGCCTCGTTGCCCATCAGAAGCGCACCATGTTCAGCCTTGATCTGTCCCAGGTGGACGGCGTTGATGCCATCACCGCAAAGCTCAGTAACTTTCACGTGCAAGATGGTGATCGCATCCGCATTTTCCCCATCGCCCCATACAGCGATCAGGCCATTTATCTTCAGGGCCACGTCCTTCGTCCAGGCCGTTACTCCTACCGCGATGGCATGAAGTTCAGCGACTTGGTCACTTCGTATTCCGATCTGCTTCCGGAGCCTGCCGGCAAATATGCAGAAATCATTCGCCTCAATCCACCGGATTTTCGCCCGACCGTGGAAAGCTTCGACCTCACCGCGGCTTTAGAAAACCCCGAGTCTGCTCCCCAACTCAAGCCGCTCGATACCGTGCGGATCTTCAGCAAATACGATTTCGAGCCCACTCCCGATGTTTGGATCACCGGCGAAGTTCGCCAACCCGGCCTGTATACAACCTCCGGCCAGATAAGACTCCGCGACGCTATCTATCTCGCCGGTGGAGTTACCCCCGGCGCAGCGCTGGATTCCGCACAACTGTTCCGTACCTCAAAAGACGGAACCATGAAGATTCTTAGCGTGAATTTGTCGCAAGCGCTGGCCGGAAATCCTGCGGACAACTTACTGTTGAACCCCCACGATCGCATCATCGTTCAGCGTAATTCCGCAAATCTGGATCCTCCCACGGTTTATGTCAAAGGCGAAGTGGCCAAGCCGGGCCGCTATCCTCTGACTTCGAACATGCATGTCGAGGATTTGGTGCGCGTGGCTGGTGGCCTGAAGCGTAGCGCCGACTCACAAGACGCCATTCTCACTCAGGAAGGGGAAACTCCAGCACTCGACTCACCGGCGTCGAGTCTGACTATCCATCTTGCCGGGGCCATGTCAGGTGTCCCTGGCGACAATCCACCGCTGAACAATGGAGATGTGCTCACCATTCGTCAGTCGCCCGGGTGGAATAATCTCGGCGCCAACGTTACCCTTCGCGGCGAAGTCTTGCACCCCGGTACCTACGGCATTCGTCCAGGGGAGTCCCTCGCTGCCGTATTGACCAAAGCCGGAGGCTTCACCTCTGAGGCATATCCCTACGGCACAATTCTCACCCGCCGTGATGTGCGTGACCTCGAACTGAAAACACACGACGAACTCATCCAGCGCGTCAAGGCAGAAGAAGCCCAATTGAAGGCCTTGCCTGAAACCGACGAAGACCAGAAGAACGCCAAACTGACCGCCATCGCGCAAACCGACACCGCTCTTACGCAACTTCAAGCCAATCTCCCCGTCGGTCGCGTTGTCATTCAGTCGTCCCCAGACTTGAAAACCTTTGAAAAGGCCGCTACGGAAACACCGCTTCGCAACGGCGATGTCATCGTGGTGCCAAAAAACGCTAACTATGTCCTCGTCAACGGCCAAGTTTTAAACGCTACCGCCGTCGGCTTCGTTCCTGAACGAAGCGCCAAGTGGTACCTCGGGCAGGCGGGTGGCTTGACGCAGCTAGCGGACAAGAACGCGGTGTTCGTTATCCGCGCCAACGGATCGATTCTCTCCGCCAAGAACAACGGCACCATGTGGTCCGGTGATCCGCTCAGCGCCGTGCTCCTGCCGGGCGACGCCATCGTTGTTCCGGAAAAGGCTCCGAAGATCGGTCCCCGGAATTGGGCGCCGCTCATGCAATCCGCTCAGGTTGCCACATCCATCGCGCTCGCTGTCGCGTATCTCAAACCGTGAGGAAAATTTTCAAAGGAATTATGAAGAAAATTCCCATGTGGGTTGGACTTATCCTGACGAATGCGCCGTTGGCCGCGAGACTCGCGGCCGCGCCTCCCCCTCAGCAGGCGCAGGAACTAGCCGTGCTGCCTCACGGTCCTGCAACCTCTACCGAATCCGCACAACCGGTCCAATCCACAACCGCGCAGACTCTACAGAACGATTGGCTCCTCAAACCAGAATCGCCTTTGCAAGGCGCGGGCAAGAGGCTTCTCGGCGATCAAAAGGAGATTTGGACAAGTCCGGCGCGCCTCCGCTGGTCGGATGCCGAGTGGCTCGTCCCTGTCGCGGGAATCACAGCCGGGTTGATTCTTACCGATGTTAGTCTCAGCCATAGCCTTTCCAACGAATCCGGCACGTTGAATCTCTTAAAAGAGATTCGCACAGGAAGTGTTGCCACCCTTGGTGCCGCGTCGGCCGGCTTTTACATTTGGAGCCTGCACACGCATGACCCGCATCAACGCGAAACCGGTTTACTTGCCGGCGAAGCCATTTTCGACAGCCTGGTCCTGACAGAAGGCGTTAAGTATGTCGCGGGACGAGAGCGGCCCGACCAGGCAAACGGTCAAGGAAACTTCTCCCAAGGCGGAACTTCATTCCCCTCGCAACACTCTGCCGCTGCTTGGTCCGCCGCCGGAATCCTGGCGCACGAATATTCCGGAACGATGACCAAGCTGCTCGCGTATGGACTCGCCTCCACCGTCAGCATCGCCAGCGTCGGCAGTAAGCAGCACTTTGCCTCGGATGTCTTCATTGGCAGCGGAATGGGTTGGCTCGTTTCCGAATATGTTTACCGCACTCACCACCATGCGGAGCTGGGCGGCTCCGCATGGAACCCCGTTGGTACGTTGATTCACGGCGATTCATCCGGCCCCGTCCAATATCCCGGCTCTCCCTACGTTCCCCTGGATAGCTGGGTGTATCGGGCCTTCGACCGGCTCGCCGCGTTAGGTTACGTAGACTCCGCGTTTCAGGGAACGCGCCCGTGGTCGCGGGAACAATGCGCTCACCTCCTCCAGGATGCCGAAGATCTTCTGGAAAGAAATGCCGGCTCCCACGCTTCCATCGATTCGCAGACGCGTGCGCTTCTTCTCGCCTTACATCACGAATTTGCCCGAGAAGAGAGTATCTCCCTCGGCGACAACGCATCCCTCCAGCTCGACTCTCTGTTCACCCGCGTCTTGAGCGCCAGCGGCACCGTTCTCGATGACGGCTACCACTTTGGTCAAACCTTCGCTTACGATTTCGGCCGGCCTTTCCGGCAGGGAACCAACCTCATCGACGGTGGTTCGGCCAGCGCAACCTACGGCAGCCTGTTCTTCTATGTCAGCGGTGAATACCAGCACGCCCCGGCGGCGGCGGCGCTCTCTCCCGCGGAAATTCAATTTATCGCCGACCGCGACAAATCCTCTCCTCCGCCCGATACACCCTTCTCTCCGATCAATCAATTTCAGCTCCTCGATGCCTACGCCGGCATCAATGTTCACGGCTGGCAAATCTTGTTTGGCAATCAGAGCCTTTCCTGGGGGCCCGGCATCGGCGGTTCGCTGCTCCTGAGTGACAATGCTGCTCCCTTTCCGATGGTGCGCATGTCCTCGGAAAATCCCGTGGAGATTCCTGGCCTTTCCAAAATTCTTGGCCCTTTCCACCTCGAACAGCTTTACGGGCGCATCAATGGATTTTCCGGGCGTTCCCAACCTTGGATTTACGGCCAGAAAATCAGTTTCAAACCATTCCACTCGCTCGAGTTTGCTTACGGCCGGACCACTCTCATCGGCGGCACAGAGTACCCGCTGACCTCAGCTCTATTCTTCGAGAGTTTGTTTGGTCGTGTGAACGCCGCCGAAAACAGCGTCCCGGGTGATTCGCGTACTGCTGTCGAATGGACCTGGCGGCCTCCCATAATCCACGATTGGGCGACCCTCTACGGCGAGCTCGAAGACGATGACGATCTGATTCCTTTTCAAAATTTTACAAAAAACGTTCTGCGCCCTGGCCTCTACCTCCCCCGGCTGCCCCTCTTGCCGAAGTGGGATCTCCATTTTGAGTACACCAGCTCCACCACGCCGGGCCGCGCTTCCTTTCAGAATCACGGCGATCTCAACTACTGGAACCTGGAATATCCCAACGGCTACACCAACGACGGCGGCCTGATGGGCAACACCGTCGGTCGAGAGGGTGTCAGCCTCCAAGTTTGGACACGCTTTTGGATTTCCTCGCGCAAAACACTGGATCTCTCCTGGAAACAAAGCATCGTCCTTCAGGATTACATCCCTGGCGGAGCCAAATGGCAGGACTATCAAGCTGGCTATTCCTATACGTCGCGCTCCGGCTTGTATCTGAAGAGCCTCGTGCAATTCGAACATATTTACTCTTTTCCATTGCTCTTCCCCGGTTCCCGCAACAATCTCGTCGCTTCCATCGAACTTGGATTTCTTCCGCAATGGGGCCGCCACCAAAACGCCCCTTCTAGTGGTGCTACCCCGCCCAATTCGGAGTCACAGGAGCCGTCCCGATGAATTCCACCGAGGTGAAGTCGATTCCAGAAGCCTTGCGTGAAGTGGATATCGATCAACTGCTCACACATCGGCTGCGTCAGGATCAGGAGCAGATTCGCGTCCGCAGAATTGCGCGGGCCGGCCATCTTTGGATGCACAGAAGGCTCTTGGGCAAATTCGCCGGCTGGGGGGCTGCTGCCTCTCTGCTCATCGCATTCTTGATTCCCTCGCGTTACGCGTCCACAACTCGCTTGATGCCGCCAGATTCGTCACAAGGGCAGGGCATGGCCATGGTTGCCGCGCTCTCGGGGGCTGTTGGCGGAAGTCTCGGCTCGCTCGGCAGTAGTCTCCTCGGCTTGAATACTTCGGCCGATCTTTTTTCTGAGGTTCTGCTCAGTCGAACTGTTCAAGACCAGCTCATTAACAAATTCGAGCTGCGCAAAGTCTATAAAGAGCGGCGTTGGGTGGATGCCAGAAAAGAGTTAACCCGGCAGACGGATATCTCCATCGATCGCAAGAGTGGCGTGCTTACGATCCAGGTGACAGATCACGATCCATATCGCGCCAGCGCTATGGCCCAGGAATATGTCGCTCAACTGAACGACGTCGTGACCCAGCTCAACACTTCCTCCGCTCATCGCGAGCGTGTCTTTCTCGAGGAGCGCATCTCCGAAGTGAAAAATGAACTGGAATCGGCGGAAAAGGAGTTCAGTCAATTCGCCAGCAAAAATGGGGCGATCGATATTCATGAGCAAGGCAAAGCCATGGTCGAAGCCGCTGCGCTCCTTGAGGGTCAATTGATCGCCGCCCGCACGGAAGTCCAGGGCCTGCGCCAAATCTATACGGATAATAATGTGCGCGTTCGCTCCATGCAGGCGCGCGTGAACGAACTGGAATTCCAACTCCGCAAAATGGGCGGCGCGGGGGAAGCTGAAGAGACCGCTGCCTCCCCGGACAATCAGCTTTATCCCTCCATTCGCAAACTTCCTCTCCTTGGCGTGACCTATGCGGATCTCTTCCGCCATACAAAAGTGGAAGAGGCCGTGTTCGAAACACTCACCCGTCAATACGAGCTCGCCAAAGTCCAGGAAGCCAAGGAAATTCCCAGCGTGAAAGTCTTGGATCCCCCGGACATTCCGGAGAAAAAAGTGTTCCCGCCGCGTCTCCTGTTCGTCCTTGCAGGTGCCATTCTTGCCATCGCCATCGGGGTGGCGTGGATTCTGCTGACGGACGACTGGAAGAAAATTGATCCGCAGGACCCGGGAAAACTACTAGTTTTGGATATGGCGCGCAGTGTGAAGCCGCAGCTTGAATATGTTGCGCAACGTCGCGTCACTTTCGCCATGCGCACCAGGAAATTCGTGGAACGCTTCGCCGGGGATATTTCCCCCGCCGAAACCAAACAATAGAAGGGAATCACGGACACTTGTCTCCCATGGACCGGCTCCGAAATACCCCGCGCAACCTGTTGCACGTGATTGGCGGCGAAATGCTGCTTCGTCTTGCAAACTTCGGCGTTGCCGTTCTCATTGCCCGTGTCTTTGGCGCCGCGAGTTTAGGCGTTTACGCTGCAATCCTGGCCGTCGCCACGCTTGCCGAGCGCCTTTCCGACAATGGTTTGGAAATTGCCGGAATCGCGGAAACCAGCCGCCATCCCGCAAATATCAGTCGTAACGCAACCGCCCTGTACATCAACAAAACCATTTTCTCCCTATTCGCGATCGGCGCCCTGGCGGCTCTCGGCTGGGCCACTGGACTCTCTGGCAGCCACTGGTTGATTGCCTCTATTCTCACTCTGCGGACCTTTCTCTATTCCTACTGTCGATTAAATAACGGGCTCTTGAAAGCCTTGGACAAGGCCCCGCTGATCGCTCGCATTCAATCCATGCATTTCCTCGTTCTTTGCTTCGCAATCGCTTTTGTCTATTTACGCGGAGAGAGTCTCGCGTTTCTTTTGATCTGTTTGCTGGTGGCTCAGTTTGTGGAATTTCTGCTCTCCCTCCGCAATTTGCGGATCCTCGGGGTGCGCTTCGGTGCAGCTTCTTCCGAACTCTGTTGGAATCTCGCTCGGCGCTCCACCCCGATCGGTCTCACCTATACCTTGTCGACACTCATGCTTCGCGGAGATATTCTCGTTCTCTCCCTCCTGGCCACTGCCTCTTTGCTTGGTACTTTTTCCGCTGCGGACAATGGGTTAGTCGTGGTCTACGTTGTTGCTTGGCTGTTCAGTGGCGTTCTTCTTGCGGATCTCGGCCGGCTCAGTTCGACGCCGGCTGAGTCCGATGCAGAATTTCGCAGGTGCGTTATTGCAATCCTTGCACTTTGCATTCCGTTGGCTGTAGCAGCCATGCTGGTTGCTTCTCCAGCCATTCGCCTGCTGTATGGAAAGAGTTTTGCCGCGGCGGGCTTGCCGGCAGCGATCATGTGCGTAGCAGTCCCCTTTATTTTCTTAAACGCCGCCTTTCTTAGTCGTGCCGTCGCGCGCAGTGCCGCTTCCGTATATTTAACGGTCTACGCTGCAGCCGCTGCTCTTTCGTTGGCGCTTAACTTCTTACTCGGTTGGCGCTTTGGAATTGCCGGCATTGCCGTCTCCATCGTCCTTAGAGAGTTCGCCATTACTCTCGCGTTTGTTCGACTGAGAACTCTGCCTGCGAAGCACGGTCAACCGGCCGCGCCCTTCAAATCAAGCTCAGATCTCGCTGAAGTGGTGAACACGTGAAAGGAATTACGGCCATCTTGCCGGTTGCCTTATGAAAAAGTCCGTAACAACCTTGATGGTCGTCAGTCTCACCGGGAATATTTTCCCGCTCCTCAATATCCTTGCCATTTCTAGCCTCTTTCCGCTTTTCCTCGTCAGTCGGGAGGCTTCGGCTCCCGGAACGACTCCCTACGGTCCAGTCCGTGCCAGATTTTATCTTCTGCTTGCCTGTTCCTACTGGCTGCTCAGCTACGTGGCGACAGGCGCGCCTCTTGACAATCTTTTTTCTTTTGAATTTCTCCGTTACGACGGCGCTCCCCTGATTGCCTATCTCCCACTCCTGCTTCTCACCGATTTCCGACTCGAACCTGCCTTCGTTCGCCAGACCATTGGCCTTTTTCTGACCATTTTGTCGGCTGTGGCTCTCCTTGGGCTCGCAGAATTCGTTGACGCTTCGGTCCTTCCTCTTGGCCTATCCGCCCTCCCGGAGCCTTTGCAACTCATCCACAATGGTCCTCTCGCCACGGACATCTTTCATGGATTTTTTCAGGCGCACAACGCCGCTGGGGCCATTTACGCGATGGCAACGCTTCTTGCCTTTGCTCTGCTCGTCCTCGGCAACGACTCCTCCCTTTTGTCCCTACGCGCTTTCTGGCTCGGCTGCAACTTCATTGGCCTTGTTCTAACACAATCGCGTACCGCCTATGTCGCCTTTCTCATCACGCTTCTTTTTGTTTTTTTTCGCAGTCGCAAAGTCTGGTGGAAGGCCCTCAAGTTTGGCTCCTTCATCCTCGCGCCGCTTCTGTGCTTTCTCCTTGTGCAACCCGCGGTCAACCATCGCACGGAAACGGTCTCCAATCTTGAGGATCCCAATGTGGTCATCCGGTTTCTCTATTACCAGCGCGCCTGGAACGATTTTATTCAGAGTCCGATTGTCGGCACTGGCTTTGGCCGCTTCAACGATGAATTGAAAGTGTATTCGGGCATACCTCACCTCGTTTACTTCGTCACCTCAGCCACCGTCGTGAACGACCCCTCGCACGCCCACAATTCCTATCTCCACTTCCTCGCCGAAGGAGGAGTCCTTGGCGCAGGTCTCATGCTCGCAGTTTGGATTTCCGCGCTTCACTGGGTCAGCCTCAAGAAGAAGATATTTGCGGAGGGGTCTTTCGGCTATTGCCTCGCTCAGGCTCTCCAAGCGTGCATCGTCCTGCAATTTCTGATGAGTATGACCGAGCACATGATGGGAACCGCGGTCAGTTCGCTCACCATCTTTACGCTTCTCGGCTTGCTCTTAAATCTTGTTGGGTGGAAGTACCGCGTGGCTTCGCTTGTCGCGTCCTTGCGCCCAGTCGCGGAGGCGCAGGCATGAATTGTCCTTCCACGGCCTACCTGCGTTACATGCTTTGCAGGGCCTCCAAGCGGGCATTTTCGTCATGAATCTCTCCTTTCCGCAAGAGATGGTTTCCTCTCCTGTCAGCGGTTCGCAGCAGGCCATTGCCTCCTTGCGGAAATTGCGCATTGCCATCGTGCACTATTGGTTCGTCAATCGCAGAGGCGGCGAGCGAGTCGTTGAAGTCCTGGCCGAGATGTTTCCGCAGGCTGACCTCTTCTCCTTGATCGTAAATCCCGAAAAGGCTCCTCCCGCTCTTCGTGAACGCGGCATCAAAACCTCTTTCCTGCAGAATCTCCCGGGAAGCAATCGCTGGCACCGCCATTTGCTTCCTCTTTACCCCATGGCATTGGAACAATTCGACCTCAGCGAGTACGATCTGGTCCTCAGCTCCGAGTCCGGCCCGGCGAAAGGTGTTCTCACCACTTCCCGAACCTGCCACGTCTGCTATTGCCACTCCCCCATGCGTTATTTGTGGGACTTCTACCATGGCTACCGCGACGGTCAAAGCCTGGGAATGTTCTCACGACCGGTTTTCTCGCTTGCCGCGCACTATTTACGTTTGTGGGATGCCGCTTCCGCGCAGCGTGTTGATTATTTCGTGGCAAATTCCCGGAATGTCGCGGCCCGTATCCGCAAGCACTACCGACGGCAGGCCCCGGTCATTCATCCCCCGGTCCATGTGCGCGCTGGCCACCTCTCAAACCGTATCGACGATTACTACCTTTTCGTCGGAGAACTTGTCGACTATAAACGCGCCGACCTCGCGATCGAGGCCTGTAATCGCCTTGGCCGCCGTCTTCATATCGTCGGCGAAGGCGAACAATACCGCAGACTCCGGCGGCTCGCCGGCCCATCGATTGTTTTCTGTGGCCCGCTTTCCGACCACGATCTCAGAGAACAGTACGCTCACTGTCGCGCTCTGCTCTTTCCCGCCGAGGAAGACTTTGGAATTGTGCCCGTCGAAGCGTTATCTTTTGGCCGCCCGGTCCTTGCTTACGGCCGCGGCGGCGCAACCGAAACTGTCAATGGTTTTTATCCCGGCCGCCCTTTTCCCGCCGCTGATTCTTCCGGCATTTTCTTCCGCCAGCAGTCGCCGGAATCGCTCAGTGAAGCGATCCTTGCATTTGAAAATGTCGAAGACGAATTCTCTCCCTTCCTCATTAGGCGCAGCGCGGAGCGGTTCGACGTGTCGCATTTCCGCCAGAACATGGCAAGCTTTTTGTCACAGAAATTGCGTGAATTTCACGCCGGTGGTCTGGAACCATGATTCGTGGTCAACTCAAACGCGCGCAATTCTTTCTTACTGTCGCGGTGTTTTCCGTGCCGCTGGCTTCTTTCGTCGTGTCCGCTGTTTTGCGTTTCGCCACGCGGGTGCTGCCTCGCTATTCCACGGACGCAGAGCCGAGGCCCTACTTCGGATTGCTGGTATTAACCACCATTCTCTGGGCCCTGGGCGCCGAGTATTACGGACTCACTTCCGTCGAGAATCATCTGCATCCTCAGGGCAATCTCCGTCGCATCCTGCTCGCCTGTCTCTCCACGTATGTCACCGTTCTTTCCGTAACTTTTTTTTATCGTGACACTTCCTTTTCCCGCGTCTTCATCTGGCTCAGCAGCATGAATATTGTTGTTCTGGCCCTGCTGGTTTCTGTCCTGTTCCGGAAATTGTGGTACCGTAGCGCTTCCCCCCAAAGCACTTCTGGTCTCCTCTTGATTGTCGGCGCGGATGCATTCGCGGCACGCGTTGCGGACTCTTTTGTTTCCAGCCGCATCGCTCCTTGCGGCATCAGAGGGCACATTCGCCTTCCCGGCCAAACTTCCGTCATCCACAATCGTCCCGTCTTCGAACTCTCCGAGGTGGAAAAACTCGCCGTGGGGGAAGGCTTCACCGACGTGATCCTCGCCATTCCTCCGGATCGCTCGGCGGATTTGCCAAGCCTGCGCTCACAACTCGCCCCTCTTTGCGTGCCGATGCGCCTGGTGCTCGATGTCGGCGACGACATCCAAACAGGCCAGCGCCTGTTTCATTTCGGCAGCTTGTTAATGCTCGATCTCCAGCTCACACCGGCCGAGTCAGCGCTCTACATGATCTTGAAGCGCGCCTTTGATCTCGCCTTTTCCGCTCTTGTGCTGTTCCTCACGGCGCCGGTGCTTGTCCTCATCGCTCTGGCTGTGCGCCTCAGTTCCCCCGGGCCAATCATCTTTGTGCAAGACCGCGTCGGCTTGAACGGCAAACTCTTCCGCATGTACAAATTTCGAACCATGCGAGTGACTTCACCGCGGGATAGCGACACGCGCTGGACCGTCAAGGGCGATCCTCGCTGCACCAAGGTTGGTAAGATTCTTCGGCAAACCGGACTCGATGAGCTGCCCCAATTCGTCAATGTGCTCAAAGGAGATATGAGTGTCGTCGGCCCTCGGCCCGAACGCCCCATCCTCGTGCAACGCTTCATGCAGTCTGTCGGCAACTACAACATGCGTCACTATCTGAAGGTTGGTATTACCGGCTGGGCCCAGGTCAATGGCTGGCGCGGCGACACTTCCATCGAAAAACGCGTCGAGTACGATCTTTATTATGTCCGCCACTGGACTCCGGCTTTCGATCTCCTGATTATCCTCCTCACCTTTTTCCGGGGTTTCATGAATAAGAATGCCTATTGAGACCAAAGTGCAAACCGAGTGTCCCATCGCGCCTTCCTTCTTGATTACTCGGCGAAAAGTCTCTGAAGCTGTTCAAGGTCACTGGACGCCGCGTCGGAGACCACCCAGAATTCCATCCCACCCTTGCGCCATTCGATCCATTGGTAACCTTGACTCGACCCTTTGCGCGGTGGCGCGTCCTCCTCGCTCGTCGACCAGATGAAAACGTTCACCAGATGTTTGCGCCTCCCGTAGACCAACGCCGCGGTGGTGCGCCGGTGCACAACGTCTAGCCGCCCGCCCTGCAGCGAAAATCCCTTACCCGCAAAATCCCGCACGGGGGGGGCGAAGGCGAGTTTTCCGTCGAACCATGGTTTTACCGTGTGTTGATCGGTCGAGACGACGTCGGTGAGATGTCCGGGCTGCAGCGACCGCAGATGTGCGTCCACAACCTCCGCGGCTAGCTCTTTGTCCTGGCTGTCGACGCGGTAAACGGAAATCCCTCGCCAGGCCGCATACGCAAGCAGAACGAATGCAGCCGCGACCGCAAGCCATTGCCACGCCTTGCGAGCCGCGACAATTTCGACGGGCCTTGCCTTTTGTGCCTTAGTCACTACCCTCTTGCGAAGCGACGCAGGCGCTCTCTCGTAGAGATTCGCAGCGTTCATCGACGACCGCAAAGTCTTCAGTGCTTCGAGTCCCTCAGCACATTCCGAGCATCGTTCCAGATGCCTTTCGAATTCGGCCGCACTGGCAGCATCGAGTTCGTTATCGAAGTAGCCGTGCAGAAGGGTATCAGCGCGCTCACAGCTCACGGGTGGCCTCCTTTCCGTCGGGGTCCACAAGTGCCGCCTGAAGTTGCCGGCGGGCGCGGGAAAGGGTGGACATAACCGTACCCATGGGAATCCCAGTAATCGTGGCAATCTCCTTGTAGGAACACCCTTCCAGTTCGCGAAGCACGATTACCTCCCGGTAGCGTGCCGGCAAGGATTCTAGTGCGCGCGTAACCCGTTCACGATTGTTCCCGGCAATCGCAAGTGTCTCGGGTGTTGGACTTGCGATCCGGTGTAATTCCTCGTCGAATTCCGTCATATCTTTCTCGTGGCGATTCTTCTCCAGCCACGTGTAGCAAGTATTTCGCACGATTTGCAGCAGCCACGCCCGCACATCTCCTCCATGAAAGCCACTGAAAAAACGGTACGAGCGCAGCATCGCTTCTTGCGCCACGTCTTCCGCATCCGCTCCATTCCGCAATAGCCAGCGGGCTAAATTGAATGCGGCATCGAGATGCGGCAGAACCAGCATCTCGAAGCGCACTTGCTCCTGTGAGTGCAGCACGTCCGTACCCTTCTCCTGCACAAGATCGCTCATGAATAGGAACCGCGGCACGGCTGATTTTATTCCCATTCGCTCCCACTTTGATGGACGTCTCTGAAAAAAAGCTACCTGTCGCTTTCTGGGAATAAAGCCCCCCGGCCTGCGGTTTAAACAGGTGGAACACGTCCGAGAGCGGCGCAGGCATGTTTCGATTTCTTCGGCCCTGCGCCGCTCGTTCCAAAGAAACGCGGACGAACAATAGCAAGCTCCAAAAAGTAACGTCGAGGAGGAATTATGGCTGGGAAGATCAAAGACGAACTCCTGCATGATCACAACAGGGATGGAGTAGACCGGCGGGGTTTCCTAAAATGCATGGCATGGGCAGGCACAGGAGCCCTCTGCGTCATACAAGGCGGCGTCCTGAAATCATACAGCCTCAGCCAGATGTCGCAGTCAGGAGGCAAAGCGGCTCCAGCCGGCGAACTGAGCTTCGTGCAAATTAGCGACAGCCACATGGGATTCAACAAGGCCGCGAATCCGGATGTTGTGGGAACGCTGCAGGCCGCAATCAACAAGATTAACGGTTTGTCCCTGCCGCCAGAATTCATCCTCCACACCGGTGACATCACTCATCTCTCCAAACCCGAAGAGTTCGATACCGTCGATCAGATTGTGAAGAGCGCCACTCCCCAGGAGGTGTTCTACGTCCCAGGCGAACACGACATGCTTAACGATGAAGGCAAGCAGTTCCTCGAGCGCTATGGCAAGAGCAGCAACGGCGCGGGATGGTACAGCTTCGACAAAAAAGGCGTCCATTTTATCGGCTTGGTGAATGTTCTGAATTTGAAGGCTGGAGGGCTCGGCACGCTGGGGCCGGAACAACTCGACTGGTTGAAAAATGACCTCCAGCCTCTCAAACACAGCACGCCGATCGTCGTCTTTGCTCACGTCCCTCTCTGGTCGGTCTATCCTGACTGGGGCTGGGGTACCGAAGACAGCGCCCAGGCGTTGGCGCATTTGAAGAAGTTTGGGTCCGTCACCGTTCTGAATGGCCATATTCACCAGACCATGCAGAAGGTCGAAGGCAACGTGACATTTCATACCGCGGCCTCAACTGCGTTTCCGCAACCCCAGCCGGGCAAAGCCGATTCACCTGGTCCCATGAAAGTGCCGGCGGAGCAGTTGAGAAGCCTGCTCGGAATCACCGATGTGAATTACCTGCGGGGTCGGCACGCCCTGGCTGTCGTGGATTTCCCCCTCGCATAAAGGTCGACTTACCCAATCAAAATCTTTCGGAAATCCAAAGTCCAATAGGAAAGGAAGAAAATAATATGAGGAGAACTGTGTCTCGTGCAGTTTTGTTGTTGGCAGTCGCGGCTGGATTTGCAGGCTTACGGGCCGCGCGGTCAAACTTCATGGCCAGTGCGCAGCCGAAGCCCGAGGCCGCGGAGGTGAAGATCGATAATTTCAGTTTTGGCCCTGGAAGCCTTACCGTGCCTGTTGGCACTACGGTAACTTGGATCAATCGTGACGACATCCCTCACACCGTTGTCAGCATCGGAGGTTCCTTCAAATCCAAAGTCCTCGACACCGATCAAAAGTTCTCTTTCACCTTCAACAAGACGGGATCGTTTCCCTACTTCTGCTCGGTTCACCCGAAGATGACGGGCAAAATTATCGTGCAATGAAGGCAGAAACGTCCGAGACACTATGCCCTAATGGGATGCAAGCAGTTATCGAGGTACTATTTAACTGCGGCCTGGCCGGTTGTAGATATCTCATCGATAGGACGGTGGTGGGGCTATGGTGGTCAATGAAATGACAATGCAAGAGTGTGGCGCGTTTCTGGCAAACGCCTCGCTCGGAAGACTCGGCTGCTCACTTGATAACCAGCCATATGTGGTTCCCATTTACTTCGTCTACGAGCCAGAGAACATTTATATCTTCTCGACCTTCGGGCAAAAGACCGAATGGATGCGCTTGAATCCCAAAGTCTGCCTCGAAGTTGACGAGATCGTGAACCAGTCGCAGTGGGTCAGCGTGCTTGTCACTGGGCGGTACCAGGAATTGACTGAGCCGCGATATACCGACGAAAGAGAACATGCGCGCTCTCTCCTGGAGACGCGCTATCAGTGGTGGCTGAACGCATTAGGGCAGCGTCAACTAAGATTGGGCGACCACTCCATTGCCCCACTCTTCTTCCGCATCCACATTGATTCGATGACGGGCGTTCGCGCCATCGATGAGTCCTCCGACTCCATCAAAGCGCCGCGAGAATGAGCATCGCCATTGAAGGCAGAAGACAAGCCGCGTCGCGCTGGTGATATCGCCGGCTTTCTGACGGCGGCTCTATTACTTGATTTCTCGAATTTCCGGAACAGCTAAGGCGTTCTCGAAAATGATCGAGATCGTGGAACCTTTCCGCACATTGTTAACCAGAGCGGGCCTGAAACAGGCGATGCAAGTCCCGCCTTTATGCCGCACGCTCGGATAGATAACACCAGCTGATCCTCTCTCCAGGAGTTCCCCTGCCAATCGTTGAGATGCCTTATAACTGTCTGCATCCAGACAATCGCCAAAACGCGCGTCGCCACGAATGTCGTGCCATGTACCTCGAAAATCAGCCAGGAAATCGACATAAGAAAAAGTCTCTTTCGCTTGCCAATTGATTTCCTGAAGTTCCTTGCTCCTGTGGTATGCCACTTCCCGCTCTGAGGTCTCGCGCGCAAATGCGGCGTACCACGCCCCGCGTTCCGGCCTGTTGAAGCGGCTCCCGAAGGGACTTGCGTGTGTGAATGCGGCATTTACGATATGCGCGTAAGAGAGCCCAAAGACCAGTTCCCGGACGGAAATACCTGGAAGTAGGCCAGCTTCTCCTAGAAGGCGATCATTGGTTGCTCCCTCAAGTTCGAATAACGCGTTCAAATCCTCGGCATCCTCCGTCAGCCGGGTAAGGACGCTCTCGTCCCGGTCGAGATAGCGCGAGGGGATTAAACGATGCGTGTCATCACGAACGACATCGGAAACGCGGGGTAACAACCTATCGCCCACCACGGCGGGAATCCAGTAGTTGCCGCACTCGCAACATCGCCGGCAACCCACCTTTGGTCATGTAGCTCAGCGGCGTCTCACCTTCAAACATCGGATTTTCATTCGGCAATTGAATCCATTGGTCCGCCAGCTTCTTGCTGTATAGGATGTTCAGGCCCTTGAAAATCCCGATCAGAAGAGAAATTCTTGTCAGTCGATCCTGATCAAGCGTTCCGCGTGTCTTTTTCTTCAATTCGTAAAAGGCCCCGTTTGAGATACCCCCCAGCAATTGCCTCGCGTCCTCATCACGCAATTGCCAAAGCTCGCGAATCTTCAAAAACGCCCTTACTGCTGGAGGACTCAATTGCTTCAGCACATCCTTGCTGGAAAGATCTGCCGGTTTTTCCCAGGCAATGCCCGCTGGTCGTTGATGGATGGTCGCCATCACGGCTCCTCTTCGCGCTCTCCATATATGGAGCATTATATATCCATAATTGGATACGCACAAGCTCTCCCTGTCGTCGGCGGCTGCCGCCCGCGCAACCCGTGAAAGTTAGCACACTGTGTCCGCTGCCTCGTCCACGGCGGACATTCGTGAGGGTACTGCAGGGCCGGCGAAGAGTTTCAGCGGCGATGAGGTTTTAAAGAAATATGCACGCGACAGTCATCTGGAATGAGCAAGAATCAACATTGAATCAGAAGGGAGGCCAAGCTTCTCCGCACACCCTGTACAATGGCGGACAGTATCGTAGTGGGCGCGGTCCAGGAGTTCTCGTTGGGAATTAGTGGCGGCAAAAGTTTAGGTTTCCTCCGCCCTGAATTAGTGGGACTATCTCAACATTCAGCGGGAGAGTCATGAAAGTAAGTCCTTCTGCAGGCAAGCCGGCCGAAGAGTCGATCCTGGTGAACGTACCCAGGCTCGTCACGGCCTACTATGCAGAGATACCTGACCCGGCTGTGCCAGAACAAAGGGTTGCTTTCGGCACTTCAGGGCATCGTGGTTCCTCCTTTGAGAAGGCTTTCAATGAACGGCATATCTTAGCCATCAGTCAGGCAATCTGCCTGTACCGAAAGCAGCACCAGATTGATGGTCCACTGTTTCTGGGAATGGACACGCATGCGCTTTCGGTGCCGGCGCTGGCGAGCGCGCTTGAGGTGTTGGCCGCCAATGGTGTGGAAGTCATGATCGCGGAAGGGGACGAGTTTACCCCTACGCCCGCCATTTCCCACGCGATTCTGACTCACAACCGCGGACGCAAGACCGGACTCGCCGACGGCATCGTCATCACCCCGTCGCACAATCCGCCACATGACGGTGGGTTCAAGTACAATCCCCCCAACGGTGGCCCGGCGGAATCCTCGACCACCGCATGGATTGAGGCGAAGGCAAATAAGTTTCTCGAGAATGGCCTTGTGGAAGTAAAGAAAATTCCATTCGAGAAGGCTCTGCGCGCTTCCACGACTCACCGGCACGACTACCTTAACGCTTATATTTCCGATCTCGCCAACGTGCTCGACATGGACGCCATTCGCGCCTCGAAGATCAGTCTCGGTGTGGACCCGCTCGGCGGTGCCGGGGTCCATTACTGGCCGCCAATTGCCGATCGATTCGGATTGAATCTCTCGACTGTGAATGACGCCGTCGATCCGACCTTTCGATTCATGACCGTGGATTGGGATGGCCAGATCCGCATGGACCCGTCCTCACCCTATGCGATGCAGCGATTGATCGAGATGAAGGATCGTTTTGACTTGTCCTTCGCCTGCGACACTGACCACGACCGGCATGGCATTGTCACCAAAAGCGCGGGATTGCTGCCGCCCAACCATTACCTTTCTGTCGCTATTTTCTATCTCTTCCAACACCGAGCGAAGTGGCGGAAGGAATCGGCAGTCGGCAAAACTGTAGTGAGCAGTCAGATGATCGACCGCGTCGCCGCAAAGCTTGACCGGAAGCTCTACGAGGTGCCGGTTGGCTTCAAGTGGTTCGTTGCTGGTCTGCTCGACGGTTCGCTCGGCTTTGGTGGCGAAGAAAGCGCTGGCGCCTCTTTTGCCCGCTTGGATGGAACTGTTTGGACGACGGACAAAGACGGGATTGTCCCGGCCTTGTTGGCGGCGGAAATCACAGCCTGCATGGGCCGCGATCCGGGCGAAATCTATCGCGAGCTTACGCGCGAATTTGGTGAGCCTGCCTATGACCGCGTTGACGCGCCTGCCACCCCGGAGCAAAAGGAACTCTTGGCGCAACTCTCTCCTCAGCAGGTCAAGCTCACCCGGTTGGCAGGCGAAAAAATCCAGACAGTCCTCACTCGGGCGTCGGGCAACGGCGCGCCCATCGGTGGCCTGAAGGTAATCGCCGAAAGCGGTTGGTTCGCCGCGCGTCCGTCGGGAACCGAGAATATCTACAAGATTTATGCGGAGAGTTTTCGGGGAGCGGACCATTTGCGCCGCATTCTCGAGGAAGCCCAGACGATTGTCAGCGACGCCTTGGCGGCGGTGCCGAAGCCGGACCAAGGGCCCCCGTCGCCGGATGCTTCTTCAACAGACGACAAGCGAAGTCAAGGAAGTGGGCCGTAACGAGGGAAATCCTTACAGACTCTATCGAACATTGGTCCAAAACAGATTCGCGTGAGAACCCATGAGCAAACACACACGAGTTAGTCACCCGATCTACTCTCTTCTACCCACCGAAGTCGAGAGGTTCGATTCCCTGGCAGAGCTTGCCCTGGACATGCGCTGGTCGTGGAACCATGCCGCGGACGGAGTCTGGCGCACGCTTGATCCCACCCTTTGGGAGCTCACCCAGAATCCCTGGGTTGTCCTGCAGACAGTCTCGCGAGACCAACTCGAACGCGTACTGGCCGATCCTGCCTTTCGTAAGAATGTGGATGATTTGCTGCGAGCTAAACACCACACCGCGGAAAAGCCCGCATGGTTTCAACAAACGCATCCGCAAGCTCCATTGACCTGTGTCGCCTATTTCAGTATGGAATTTATGTTGAGTGAAGCGCTCCCGATTTATTCCGGAGGACTTGGCAACGTGGCTGGCGATCAGCTCAAGGCTGCCAGCGATCTGGGCGTGCCAGTGGTCGGAGTGGGACTCCTCTACCAACAAGGCTATTTTCGCCAGGAGATCGACAAGAATGGGGGGCAACTAGCTCTTTATCCGTACAACGATCCCGGACAGTTGCCAATCACTCCACTACGCCACCCGAATGGCGAGTGGCTGCGCTTGGAAATCGCCTTGCCCGGTTACTCCGTCTGGCTGCGCGCTTGGCAGGTCCAAGTCGGCCGAGTCAAGCTTTACCTGCTGGACAGCAATGATGCGGCCAACTTTCCCGCTCATCGAGGGATTACAAGTGAGCTCTACGGGGGCGGCCCGGAGCTGCGCCTCAAGCAAGAGCTGCTCCTCGGCATCGGCGGATGGCGATTGCTCCGCGCCCTCAGCATCAATCCCGAGGTCTGTCACCTGAATGAAGGGCACGCGGCCTTCGCTGTCCTCGATCGCGCCTGGAGCTTTATGGAGGAGACAGGCCAACCCTTCGAAGTGGCATTGGCCGCCACTCGAGTCGGCAATCTCTTCACCACTCATACGGCGGTAGCCGCTGGCTTTGACCGTTTTGCTCCAACCCTCATCGAGCAGTACCTCGGCGCTTATGCCAAGCAGAAACTCGGCATCTCACTCCACGATTTGCTGGCACTTGGCCGTCAGAATCCGAACGATTCTTCGGAGAGTTTCAACATGGCTTACCTGGCAATTCGTGGGAGCGGCGCGGTGAATGGTGTGAGTCGCTTGCACGGGAAAGTCAGCCGGCAGCTGTTTGCACCTCTTTTCCAGCGATGGCCCGCG
Organism: Candidatus Acidiferrales bacterium; assembly: GCA_963709675.1. Lineage (GTDB taxonomy): Bacteria > Acidobacteriota > Terriglobia > Acidiferrales > UBA7541 > Acidiferrum. The sequence continues at coordinate 2,280,579 of CAVPWW010000002.1, read as the reverse complement.
GATGAAATTCCTGTCAGGCATGTAACTAATGGAGTCCACATGCCCACCTGGGACTCGGCACTCGCCGATGATCTGTGGACAGGAGCCTGCGGCAAGGGGCGCTGGTTGGGTACAACGGAAAACCTGGAGCAAGACATTCGCCGCGTCTCCGACGCCAATCTTTGGCAATTCCGCATCACAGCCAGCAAATCTCTGATTGAACACGCGCGCGCGCGACTATCTCGGCTGCTGGCGGCCTCAGGTGCGCCGCCGGGGGAAGTCGACGATGCGAAACACCTGTTTGATCCCAACGCCCTGACGTTAGGATTTGCACGCCGCTTTGCAACCTACAAGCGACCAAACCTGTTGCTGCACGACCCACAGCGTCTGCTTCGTCTATTGAGCAATTCGCAGCGTCCCGTGCAACTCATCATCGCCGGAAAAGCACACCCGGCCGATCAGCCTGGGCAAGCCCTGATCCAGGAATGGGTGCAATTTATCCGTCGCGCCGAGTCTCGTCCCCATGTGATCTTCCTGAGTGACTACGATATGCACTTGACGGAGCTCCTAGTGCAGGGAGTGGATGTCTGGATCAATACTCCGCGCCGGCCATGGGAAGCTTGTGGAACCAGCGGGATGAAAGTGCTTGTAAATGGCGGCATCAATCTTTCGGAACTGGACGGCTGGTGGGCAGAAGCCTATATGCCAGATGTCGGTTGGGCGTTGGGGGATGGCCGGGAACATGGAGACGATCCGGCGTGGGACGCAGCCGATGCAGAAGCCCTGTACGACCTTCTCGAGCGGGAAGTGATCCCCGAATTTTATACCAGAGACGAAAGCGGTATTCCCACCGGATGGGTCAAGCGGATGCGGGAAAGTATGGCGCGGTTGACACCGCGCTTCTCTGCCGACCGCGCGGTGCGCGAATACACCGAGCAACACTACCTCCCAGCAGCGACTGCCTTCCGTTCGCGGATTGCCAATAAAGGTGCAATCGGCAGGCAAGTGGTTGATTGGCAGCATGCTCTGGATCGCAAGTGGGCTTCCTTGCGCTTCGGGGACTTGCGGGTCGAAACCCACGCAGATCACCACGTCTTTGAAGTCGAAACTTTTCTCGACGATCTCGATCCCAATGTGGTGCGAGTTGAGCTCTTCGCGGACGGAATGAACGGTGGAGATCCAATCCGGCTGGAAATGAAGTGCGCGGGACCGTTTCCTGACGCCTACCGTCGCTGCATCTATCACGCAACGGTGCCCACAATACGCCCCGCAGGAGACTACACGGTGCGAGTGGTACCTCAACTCTCGGGCGCGGCAGTTCCCCTGGAATGTCAACGAATCCTGTGGCAACGATGATGCGATTGACCGTGGAAGAGGCAATGACAAAAGGCGTGTGGCCCAGGCGATCTTCACATTTCCCGTTGGCCGGGGAGTCATAAAAGAGAAGGGGTGGGTGCCGCGTGCGAGTCGCCAGGGCGCGTTTTTTGTTTTCTATAAGAGGCTTTTCTCCTTGCTTCACCATCGTGTCTATGGATGGGAAGGTCCTCTATTTCGCCTGGAGTTTCGTGCAAAACGATCTCACGATGCTCCCCCTGGACCGTCCTGCCGCGGCTCCGCAAACAATTCCCCAAATAGGCCAAATCTTTAGCTCATCTCAGTGGGCTGTGGTGGCCGACGGAATCTACTTCACTCCGCTCAACAATTCTCGAAACATCTGCTTTTACGAATTTTCCTCGCGGAAGACTCGCGAAGTTTTCCGGGCCGACAAAGATCTGTCTGACGGTATGTCCATTTCGTCCGATGGGCGATACATGAGGTATTCACAAATCGACGAGGCGGGTGCCGATATCATGGTTGCCAATGATCTCCGTTAAGAGTTCTATTCTCATGAAGGTTTGCGACGTAGGGCAAGAGTAGGGATCCATCCCAGCCTTGGTGCTTTTTGCTTTTTTCTTCCTCGGCAAAACGAAGCCCTGATAAACGCCGCTCTCGCCGGTGTGAATCTGGCGAAACGAGCCCGTTCGCGGACATCGCCAGTGACCTCTCCGAACGCCGTTTCTAACTAGAAGTTATCTCATAAACACTCTGAACAGACTGAGTGCTTGAAACTTATGGCTAATGGCGTAAATCGAGAACATGGACATTACCGACGCCCAGTGGGCGGTTCTCGAACCGTTGTTCCGTCCGAAGCGACGGGCCGATGGACGCGGGAGGCCTTGGCAGGACACGCGTGCGGTTTTGAACGGGGTATTTTGGGTGTTACGCACCGGTGCTCCTTGGCACGATCTCCCCTCTCGCTATCCGCCCTATCAAACCTGTCATCGACGCTTCCAATCCTGGCAGCGCAGCGGGATGCTGTCACGCTTGCTGCAAAAACTCGCCGAGGACTTACGAGACCGAGGAAAGCTCGATCTCAGCGAATCCTTCATCGACGCCAGCTTCAGCGGGGCGAAAAAGGGGGCTCTGGTGTCGGCCCTACAAAGCGCGGCAAAGGCAGCAAAATCATGGCAATCGCAGACGGCCATGGTCTTCCTTTCGCCGTGCACGTGGCCAGCGCTTCGCCTCATGAAACAAAACTCGTTGAACCTACGCTCGAGCAACGCTTCCTCAGGGAAACTCCCGAGCGAATGATTGGTGACCGCGCTTACGACAGCGATCCGTTGGACCAGCGCATCCAGGAACGTTACGGTGTGCAACTCATCGCGCCGCACAAATTTGTGCGCGTGGCCCCGGCAACTCAAGACGGTCGCCGCCCGCGCCGTTACCGTCGTCGCTGGAAGATCGAGCGTCTGTTCGCGTGGCTTCATAACTTTCGTCGCATCGTCATTCGCTGGGAATACTACCCAGAGAATTTCCTCGGGATGGTTCAGCTCGCTTGTGCTGTTATCCTCCTGAGGCATTTATGAGATGGCTTCTAGATAGTTTCTGCCTACGGTTGATAGGAGTTTGAAGCTCCGGGCCCTCTTCATTTCGCCTGGATGTTCTGATTTACACGGAACATGTTCGCCGGGTCGTAGCGCTTCTTGATCTTCGCGAGGCGGTCGTAATTCTTGCCGTAGGTCGCCCGAATGCGATCTTGGCCCTCGTCCATCAGGAAGTTGATATATGCGCCACCGGTAGAGTAAGGGTGCAGCGCGTTCCAATATTCTTTCGCCCAGGCGGAGATTTTTCCCTTGTTCGCGGGGTCCGGATCGACTCCAACAATTACCTCGGCCCACACCGCGTCGCGATGCCACCACGGCGTTGCGCTTTTCTTCACACGGCTCGCTGCACCGTTGATTGGGTAGAGGTGCATAGTTGATTTCGCCGTCGGTATTGTCTCAGCGTATTTTATATGCTGCGCGATGGCTTCGTCCGGGAGTGCACGCACGAAGTCAGCTTTCCAATACCACTGCAGACCCGGTGGATAGAGACGATCGAACAGACTTTGCAGTACCGGATGTGGAATCGGACCAACCAGGTCGAGCGCGGGGGCCTTAAACCTCCGAATGGCCTTGAACACCTTCTCCGCCCTCCTGAGTGATCCGGTGTAGCACCACACTATGCCGCACATCTTCTTGTCATACAGATGCTCTGGGAAGGGCGGCCATGGCGGGACGGTGAGGAAAGCAAAGAACCCATAGATGGTATCGGGCGCCGTCTCGATAAAGCTGCGGTACCAGCGCAACATCTCCGCCGCGTCTTCCATCCTCCACAGCATCGGCCCACCGTAACTGGTGTGCACATGCTGCGCCTTGAACAGAAATGACGTGACCACACCGAAGTTGCCGCCCCCGCCGCGCACCGCCCAGAACAAGTCTGTATTTTCCTTGGCACTGGCGGTGACAAATCGCCCGTCAGCCAGCACCATTTCGACAGCCAATAGATTGTCGATCGTCAGGCCGTATTGTCGCGTCAAATAACCAATCCCGCCGCCCAAGGTCAATCCGGCTACACCGGTTGTCGAAATGATGCCCGATGGAACTGCTAGACCGAACGCATGGGTGGCATGATCCACGTCGCGCCACAACGCGCCACCGCCCACCAGCACCGACTTCTTCTTCGGGTCCACGTGAACATAGTTCATCGGCGAAAGATCGATCACTAAGCCGTCGTCGCACACTCCTAAACCGGCCGCGTTGTGCCCCCCGCCGCGGATGGCCACCAGGAGCTTTTCTTCCCGGCCGAATTTTACGGCAGCCATAACGTCGGCCACATCGGCGCAACGGGCAATCAGTCGCGGGTGCCGTTCGATCATTCCGTTGTACACCTTGCGTGCTGCCTCGTACCTCGGATCGCTTGGCTCGATCAGGCCCCCGCGCAAGCTAGCCTTGAAAGCTGCAATATTCGCCTCGTTCAGCATCGTCACCTCCACGAGTAAATCTGTGACGTAAGTGAGTTTTGATTATTCCGCCATCGTGTCAAGAACAAGCAGTATGCTCGGGAAAGAAGCTATGTATATCGGATCCGAAAGCTATTTTACGGTGACCCAGTCTGTTCGCAAGTCTGGGGGTTGGACCAAAGTCTGCATGACTACACAATATTGTTCCGTCTTCTCCCGCAATCCATGCAACTGTTCCGGCGTCGCCTGGGGTGCCAAAATGTCAAATCGGAGACGGATGCGTTGAAAACCGACTGGCACGTCCTTTGCTATCCCGAGCGTGCCCCGAAGATCCAAATCCCCTTCAACCGTGGCCTCAATTCTTTCCGTCGGAATTCCCATGGCCGCCGCCACCATCTGGCAGGTGATTTGTGCGCAGGCCGATAAGGCACCGAGGAGTAGGTCGCCGGAACAAGCCGCGGTTCCCGCTCCGCCCACTCCGGAGTGAGCTTCCGCATTATAGATGGCGCGCCCGATAGCAACCGAACAGGCAATCGGAGTTTCGGTTTGGCCACCCCTGGCCTTCAGAGTGATTTGCGAGGCGGAGGGGTCATCGCGGTACTGCTGCTTCAGCGGCTTCTGAACAGACTTAAGATCCATGATGACCTCCGGGCTCGTCGCAAAAAATATGTGATGGCGCATACGCCGCAAGCAAAGTAGGCTTGTCGCAAATCCATTGACTTGCTAGCATTCGTGTACGGGAGGTTACCACATGCCGAAGTTCGTGATCGAGCGGGAAATTCCGGGCGCGGGAAAATTATCCGATGCAGAGCTGCAGGAAATCTCCCGAAAGTCCGTGGCTGTTCTCAAAGGCATGGGTCCTGAAATTCAATGGCTGCAAAGCTATGTTACCGGTGACAAGGTCTATTGTGTGTACCTCGCTCCGGATGAGATCACGATCCGAGAACATGCAAAGCGGACAGGCATTCCGGCGAATCGCATATCGGCCGTGAGGCGGCTCATTGACCCCACCACTGCGGAATAAGCGCCTACAGGTTTCTTCACGAGCTGGCAACAATTTGGATATGAGCCTAGATGGGCCCGTTTGCTTTCTTAATTTGAGCGCGAGTGCGGACTCAGGGTTGAGTCGGGCTTTAGCAAGCCCTCAAGAGCTTTTTCGATTGGCATCACCCACCCCTCCAACCATGCTGTTCTACTAGCTGCAGTAGTCAACACTTGCCGAGCAGGCTCCAGACTTCTTTCAAGTTCTCCTTGCTCCGCCGGTGTAAGCGGGGCACCAATCGACTGCCGGAGCGCGGCCGCCGCACCCGCGAGCCGCAACGCGCGCTCCGGCTCCGATTGAGCCCCTGCAGAGCCCGCGAAACACTCCAGTAGACGGGCAACTCCGCGTTTGTGCTCTAACTCCTGGAATACCTTGAGGCTCTCCCGGTATAGCGAATCCGCCAAACGGTAGTCTCTTTGCTCCCTCGCAAGGTTGCCCAGATCGACAAGAGTGCCGGCGACGCCCCAGCGGTCGATCAGTTCCCGAAAAGAAAGCAAACTCTGTTCGTACAAACACCGCGCCGCAGCCAAGTCGCCCTGGTCACGCGCCACATCTCCCTGGTGGTTGAGGGCCCAGCCGATTCCTGCCTTGTCATCCAGTTTCCGGAAGATCGACAAGCATTCCTCATTGAGAGTACGTGCGTGTGTATAGTCCTCCTGTAACCTAACGACATTTGCGAGGTTGCTGAGTCCGCGAGCGACAGCCTGCGCATCGTGTAAATCCCTCCACAACGCCAAGCTCTCTTCTAAAAGAGCGCGCGAAGCCGCTAAGTCACCTCGGTCGCGAATCGTGACTGCCATGGCGTTCAACGATACGGCCACGCTTCGCTTGTCATCTAACTGCCGGGCGGACTCCAAATTTTCCTCAAAGAGTCTGTCCGAGACAACGTAGTCCCCCTGTCCAGCGGCCAAAACTCCCGCGGCAAAAAGAGCTCTTAGCCGCAGGTTGGTTTGTGCCGAGGCCCAATCAAGTTTTAACAGTTTTTCTAAACGTTCACGCCCTTCCGCGAGATATTCCCGCATCTCCCAGAAGCGGAATAGTGCTACGCCCAAACGCAGCCCCCAGTCTACGTTGCCGGTTTGTGTAAGCCACTCGAGGGCGGTGCGAAAGTTGTCATGCTCAATCTCAAACCGATCCAGCCATTCTTTCTGTTTCTCCCCTACGTCCTCTGCTGCCCCTTCTTCTGCCAACACCAGACAGTAGGCAGCCTGTGCGCGTCTTGTCAGCGGCTCTTCTCCACTAGCCGTTAATTTTTCTAGTCCATACTCGCGAACTGTTTCTAGCATCACAAAACGCGGCTCTCCGTCCCTTTGCTCAATCTGTCGCACCAAGCTTTTGTCGACCATCGACGCCATGCCATCAAGCACATCCAACCCGAGGTCCTTTCTTGTGTCACACACGGATTCCACAGCTTCCAAGGTGCATCCACCCAGGAAAACGGAGAGCCTTCTGAAAAGTTTCTGCTCGGGTTGGTTCAGAAGATCGTAGCTCCAATCGATGGCTTGCCGGAGCGTCTGCTGTCGCGAGGGCAGGTCCCTAGCGCCACCGGTCAAGAGTTGCAGGCGACTCGCGAGTCGCCTGCGCATGGCAGAGGGCGAGAGTAGCTTGACCCGGGCAGCGGCAAGTTCGATTGCTAGAGGAAGGCCGTCGAGACGCGCGCAAATTTCGGCCACGGCGCCTGCGTTCTCTTCGTTAAGCTCAAAGTCCGGCTTGACCGCCGCGGCGCGTTGGACAAACAGGGAAATCGCTGAATACTGTGCAAGCGCCTCAGGGGAAGACAAAGATCTGGAATCCGGCAAGCCTAGCGACTCGAGGGGGAACTCGTGTTCGTTGGAAACATGCAGGGCGGCACGACTGGTCACCAGAAGATTTAGACTGGGTGCAAGGTTAAGGAGTTCCGCCAGCATCGGAGCCGCCGCAAGTATGTGTTCGAAGTTGTCAATCAGGAGCAATAGGGGTGCACTGATGGAAATTCGCAAATATTCCTTCAAGGCCTCAAACGGTGACTGACCTCCGGTTTCACGAACGCCGAGCGTTTGAGCAATGGCGAGAGTGACCAGGCTGGGGTCGGTCACCGCAGCCAGGGGCACGAAGTAAACGCCAAAAGAGAAGTGGTCGGCCATCTCGCGCGCGACCTCGATCGCCAAACGCGATTTGCCAATTCCTCCGGGGCCAGTGATCGTCACTAGGCGGACACCGCGCCGCAGCAAAAGTTGTTTCACTGCGGCAAGTTCCCTATCCCGTCCGACAAAGGCAGTACTCGGAACCGGCAAATTGCTTGGGCGGATTTCCGGGTGTTTAAAGCGTAGATCCGAAAGGCGGTCCCGGATTGCCGTCAAGTCGCGTACCAGGTCGCGCGTGGAGAAGTAACGATTCTCCGGTTCCTTCGCTAAGCAGCGTTCAATAACCCAGCAGAGCGGGGGAGGAACCTCCGGGTTCAATGAGCTGACCGGCTTTGGCTCATCCCGAACAATGGCCAACATTGTCTGGGCTTGCGTTTGTTTTTGAAAGGGATGCCTGCCGGTTGCCATTTCGTAGAGAAGTAATCCAAATGAAAACTGGTCGGACCGGAAATCAAGCGACTTGCCGGCCACTTGCTCCGGAGACATATATCTGATCGTCCCGAGTACCGTGCCAGGTTGAGTGTGGAAAACCGCGGTCGTACAAGCATCCGGTGACTCCTCAGCGCCAAGCCCGAGTTTCGCCAAACCAAAATCGAGTATCTTGACGGTTTCTGATGAGACCATCAGGTTCTCGGGCTTTAGGTCCCTGTGAGTGACGCCTGCGTCGTGTGCCTTGGCCAACCCTTCGGCAATCTGGACGGCAATGGCAATGACCTTGCGGATGGGAAGAGTTCCTGAAACAAGCAACTCTCGCAACGTCTTCCCTTCGACGAACTCGAGCACCAGGAAGTCTATGCCGCCGTCGTGACCGATGTCGTGGAGCGTGCAAATATTGGGATGCGAAAGTTTGGAGATAGTGCACGCTTCATTCTCAAGGCGAATGCGTAGATCGGGCTCCTGGGAGAGGCGCTCGGGGAGGACCTTGATGGCTACGGTTCGGCCGAGGCGGCTATCGCGCGCACGGTATACTTCGCCCATGCCGCCGGCCCCCACGGGTGAAAGAATCTCGTAGGGGCCAAGTTTTGTGCCTGGAGCAAGAGGCATATGTGCCGGGATTATAACCCTGGAAGAGCACAAGCAGGCAAATCGTTGTACTCAAGTCGCGATAAACGCTGCACTGTGAATCGGACTAAACGAGCCAGAAGTCCGATGCGGGAGGCGAGGTCTCGGCGAGGATCGCTAGCGCTCCGGCGTAATTGGGCTGATCTTCGGAGAGGTGGCGGTGCTGATTGCGATTGGCGTTGTCGTTGGCGCAGGCACGCTTGCTGCCACCAAAGCGGCCACTTCGCTGCTCTTTGGGCTCAAGCCGCACGATCCGCTGACGCTCGTGCTCGCTATTGTTATTCTCGCCGCGATTGGCTTTGGGGCCAGCTTCATTCCCGCGCGGCGCGCCACGCGCGTCGATCCCATGGTGGCGTTGAGATACGAGTAGTCTTTCGCGCATCACCGGCGACTCTCGGTTAATTGTACTGGTAGACTCGTCCCGCGATTGTGTCTCGATCACAGGCAACTCCGAAGCTATCCCGAGCCAGAAGGCGGCTTCTGGAGTTTTACCAGATCGGATAAACGCGCATCTCGTCAGTGCTTGATTTCCTGACCAGGTGCCGACTTGTCGGGACTTTACCTTGGTCAATTCGTTGCAAATACTTACAGCTTGTGAAAACGAGCCTTTTGCCCTCATCTGTTCCTTATTTCTTGGCCCCAATTCACAATCAACGTCAGCGGCGACGAATTGCTTGCTGGCAATGAGTTCACCAACAATCTTCCGTCGGGAGCTACCCCATATTGAAACCATCCGAACGCCGATGTAGTCACACGCGTTTGCGCCACCAACTCCGGCGGGCTCGCTGATTCTTTGATCGCGTCGAATGATACAACCATTATCTTCCGATCTGGCTGCGTGAAATAAATTCGCTTCCCATCGCGGCTCCAGCGCGGTTGTGCTGATCCCGCTATGCTGGAAATTTGTATATGCGCCCCCGGGGCAGGAAAACGCTGCACCACCACCTGCCTCATCGGCACCCCAACATACGCCAACCATTTTCCATCCGGCGAAAACTGCGGCTCCGCTCCCATTTTCACTACCTTTGCCGTCGTCTGATCTTGCACGGAAAACACGTCCAAACTTGGATACGGCGCTCCTCCCAGACTCATAAAAATCAGGTGTCCATCCGGCGACCAGTCGCACGGAATTACATTCACTCCGCTCATCAGCACCTTCGGGGGCGCCGATCCGTCCACCGGTGCAACCGCGATGCTCGAAGTCGCATCTCGGTAGGCCACGGACTTTCCATCTGGCGACCACACCGGGTTGCTCTCGTTTCCGCCCTCCGTCAATCGCGAACTGACTCCACGTTGCAGGTCGTACACACGAATAAAATGTTTTCCATTGTGTTCGTCGTCGGCGTGCGCCGCTAGGAATCGTCCGTCTGGGGAGAATTGCGGTCCACCGTAGCCAATCTCCGGGAATTGACCCAACTCTTTTCCCGTGTTGTCGTACCACACCAATCGCGCTGGCGCGTCCGCAGCCGACGCAAACACCAACTTGCCGTCTTGCGAGATCGAGAAGCTCGATTGCCAAAAATCGAAAAATTTGTCCAGTTCCTGTTGCGTTAGTGCGCTCGCTGAGCCGGTTGTCTGCAAACTCGCCACGTCAAACGGCTGCGCCATCACGGTTCGATCGCGCACATAGACCAAATGGCCCTGCGCGTACTGCACGTTGCCGGTAACTTCCGCCGAAATTAGTTTCGTCGAACCATCCAGCGACCCGACATAAATCCCGTTCCTCTGTGCGCTCTCGGGCCCGCTCCAATTCACGAAGTAAAGGAAGTGCTTTCCGTCCGGCAAAAAATATGGCCAGTGATGCGACTCCGTCACGCGCGCTCCAGTCTTCGTTACCGCTTCCGGCGTCCCCCCGTTCGCCGATACCCGGTACATTGGTCCCGTTATTCCCGGCGCAAATACAATGATCCCATCTTGGTTCCATGTCCCCCCGAATCCCTGGATTGCTTCGCAAACGTTCCGCACCGACGAGTTCGTCAACTCCACCGCCTTCATTCTTCCCTGCGCAAAAAATCCTATCTGCTGCCCGTCCGGCGACCAGAATGGATACGTCGCTTCCTCCGTTCCCGTGAGCTCCAATGAATTCGTCGACGATAATCCTCTCAACCACAGCGCCGTCCTCCCCTCTGCTCCCAGCGCCACAAACGCCAACCGTGTTCCGTCCGGCGAGATCGCAAAGTTATACGGCAGAAACGACGCACCCATCGGCGGTTGTAGCGTCACCCGCAACATCTGTAGAGGTCCCGTCGCGCGTCGCCCCACTCCCATCGCCATTAGAATCGTGGCTAGTGCCAGCATGGCTGCTAACCCCCACGCGATTCGCTCTCGCCATGGGCCACGCCCATCTCTCCGCAGCATCAAAGTGCTGCTTGAAACTCCCTCTCCTATCCACTTCAACTCCCCCTCTAAATCCCGGGCCGTCTGCCACCTCTCTTCTCGATCTTTCGCCAAGCAGCGCCGTATCGTATGTTCCAGCGCCGCCGGAGTCATCGGTTTCACCGTCAATATCGGAGCCGGTTCCTTCTCTAAAATCGCCGATGCCACGCTCAGTTGGTTCTTTCCCGGAAAGGCCTTTTCCCCTGTTAATGCTTCATATAACACCGCCCCGAGCGAAAAAATGTCACTCCTTCCATCCAGCTCTTGTCCTTCTAGCTGTTCGGGCGACATGTATCTAATGGTCCCCACAATCATTCCCTGTTGCGTCACAGACTCCACCGGCGCTGCCATCGTCAATGTTGCCATTGACGCCGCGTCGGTCGTCGGCCGGGCCAAACCAAAATCCAGCAGCTTCGCCCCGGTCTTCGTCACAATGATGTTTCCTGGTTTCAAATCTCGGTGGATGATTCCAGCGCGGTGTGCCCGATCCAACGCTCCTGCGATCTCCCGTCCAATCGTCGCCACCTGTTCCGCGGGCAAGGGTCCACGTTCCAGGCGTTTCCCGAGCGTTTCTCCGTCGATATACTCCATCACCAGGTAGTCCACTCCATCCTGATGACCGATGTCATACAATACGCAAATGTTTGGGTGATTTAATCCGGAAATGGTTTTTGCTTCGCGCTCGAACCGCTGCCTTCGCACCGGGTCAAACGAAAAGTGTGCAGGGAGAACTTTGATTGCCACTTCCCGCCCTAATCTCGTATCCTTCGCGCGGTACACCTCTCCCATTCCGCCCGCGCCCAGCGTTCCAGCTATCTCATAGGGCCCAAGCCGAGTACCTGAAGCAAGAGGCATAAGTGCTTTGGATTATAGCCTTAGAACTTCTCTCCGAGGTCCGTAATCGTCAGAGCCGACTCGGTTTTCGGAATCTCGTCGAGCGGAACTTGGAAGATGTTTTGTGAAAGCACGACTAAGTCTGCGCGCTTTCCTGCCTCTAGTGTCCTTTGCTGTTCTCGGCAAACTCGGCATTCGCTGCAGTGCAAGTGAAGGCGATTACTGCTTGTTCGCGCGTCAAAGATTGCCACGGTTTTCCGGTATATGCGCTCGCGAGCATGATATTCAGGTAGGGATTCAAAGGCGGGATATCCGGAACGCCATCTGTAGCAATTGCGAGTGGTATTCCTGCCTCCAAGAGAGAGCGAAACGGAATCGGCAGCGTTGAACACGGCGATGGCCTGATGCCTGACCTGATCCCGCGCGCAAAGAAGCTCGGTGTAATCGTTGTCCAAAATCCTACACACTTCGCGCTCGTCGACCTTTTTACAGCCGCCGTTGCGACCAAGCGTCCGCCCCGCCTGTAGCCTCCATCATACTTAAGAGTGTCTCTGTGGTTCGGTCGCCGACGGCCTGGAGCAGAAACTGCGTATATCTTTGCAGCGCCTCCAGTAGGATGCCACGCACTTCTTTAGCTGGAAAACTGATCCTGCAGTGGCAACGCCGCGAGCCCTTTGTCCATCTCAGCGATCCGTCCGCTGCCCATGTCTTTCAGTTGGCGGGCAGTTCCGAGCTGAAAAGTGTGTAACCTAGGCTGTTGTCGAGTTCAGAAGTATCGGGGAGGAAGAGGTGTTCTTCCAGCGCAATTTTCCCGGTCATTAACGATGAATCAGCCTTGGCCGCATCCACCCGATTTCCGGGATCGGGCACGGCTTGTGACGCGTTGGCATCTGGGAGTAGTCCCGCGGTCGCAAAGGCCGCCGAACTGAGTTCCAAGAAACCGCGTCTCGTGATTTGATCTTTCCGATCCACTGTTTCCATTCAGAATTTACTTGCGGAGCGGAAGACTCTCGAAACTCTACTTTAACTTGCCTTTGGGTGAAGTCCAATAACCAGTCCCAGCCTTCGCAGATTGCGGGTGGAAGACGGGCAAACCTTCCCCAATTCGGTAAGCTTAAGTGTTCAATGTTCAATGAACTCATAGGAGGCAATGCGTGCGTCATGAAGCGAAGTGTTTCGTTCTGGCAGTGGGGGTGATGCTTATGGTCGCAAGCGCCGCCGGACAGCAATTTCAGGTCATGGAAACTTCCATCGACGAAATTCATCGCGGCTTCGAGAGCGGCAAGCTGACTTGCCACAGCCTGGTGCAGCACTACCTCGACCGCATCCAGGCGTACGACCAGCAGGGGCCCGCTATCAATGCCATGCTGTACCTGAACCCCAATGTGCTGGAACAGGCCGATGCCATGGACAAGCAGCTCAAACGCGGCACTAAGCTCAAGCCGCTACAGTGCATTCCTGTGGTGCTGAAGGACAACTTCGACACCGCCGATATGCCGACCACGGGCGCGTCGCTGGCACTCAAGGGCATGCAGCCGGCCAAGGATGCATTCACCGTGGCGCGCCTACGCCAGGCCGGAGCCCTGATTCTCGGGAAAACGAACATGCATGAGCTGGCGATCACCGGTCTAACGGTGAGTTCGCTGGGTGGGCAGACGAAGAACCCCTATGAACTGACACGCACGCCGGGCGGGTCTTCCGGCGGCACCGGCGCTGCCTTGGCCGCCAACTTCGCTGCCGTGGGCACCGGTTCGGACACGATGAACTCGATTCGCTCGCCGTCCTCCGCCAACTGCTTGGTCGGCATTCGTCCCACGCGGGGGCTGATCAGTCGCGCCGGTGTCATCCCCGTCTCGTTTACACAGGATGCCTCCGGGCCTCTGGCGCGAACCGTAGCCGACGCTGCAGTCATGCTCGACGTGATGGTCGGCTACGATCCCGACGATCCCGTAACCGCGCTGGGTCTCGGCAAGATTCCCAGGACCTATACTGCTTTTCTCGACCGCACTACCCTGAAAGGCGCGCGCATTGGCGTGCTGCGCACATTGTTCGGCACCGGCCCCGACCACCAGGAGGTCAACCGCGTGATGGCCAATGCTCTCGAAGAGCTCAAGAACCAGGGCGCAATTCTGGTAGATATTGACGACGCGGCTTTTGACACCGGTAAGCTGATCTCTGACCTCGATGTGCAAAAGTACGAATACAAGTTCGTTCTCAACAATTACCTCGATGCTCAGCCCAATCCGCCGGTGCACTCGCTTGCCGAGCTCGTCGCTACGGGCAATTACCACAAGCCTACGCTGGAGAAGTTCCTGGCTTCGGCCGAAAGCTACGAGAATGGCCTGAACGAGCCCGACTACAAAGACCGGCGCATCAAGATCGATGACCTGAGGGTTCAGTTGGCGAACGTGATGGCAAGAAACAACGTGGTCGTACTGCTCTATCCACACCAGAAGCGCTTGCCGGTGATGATCGGCGAGATGAATCAGGCGGAGCGCAATGGCATCCTAGCCTCACTCGCGGGATTTCCGGCCATTACGGTTCCAGCAGGATTTTCCACGCCCACGGAGAGCGCGCCGATCGGAGTGCCGGTCGGGATCGAGTTCCTTGGTCCGCCGTTTAGCGAGCCGCAGTTGTTGCAGATCGCCTACGGCTTCGAGCAGGCGACGCACGCACGCAAACCACCGCAATCCACGCCGCCGCTACATGGCCCTTGAATTGAGGAAATAGGTTAAGTTGCTTCCACGGGGCGAGTGACGGACAACCCTGACACAAACCGGTAAGGTGAGGTTTACCGACAATCCGGGAGTTTTCGCGCCCGACCAGCGGTCTAAAAACAAGCGCGACTCCGGGGCTGCTGGACGTTGGGCTGGCGCGACAGGACTGGTGCGACCGTAGTGCCGACTTCTCTTCTCTCGTGATAAGATCACCGAAGCGCGAAGGGCGCATCCGGTCCGCGGAAAGGACAGAAGTCCACCTGATCGCAAGAATTCGTTTTCACGAACTAACTTTCTGCCCATAAATTGCGGACCTCGGGCTCACGAAAGGAAGTTCGTCATGCCGGTAAGACCCCTCCCATTGAATCCGAACCTCGATCATCTCAAGTATCAAGCGAAGGACTTGCTAAAAGAGCGCACCGCCCACACTCTCGAAGCAGCCCAGCGGATCAGGGAATTTCACCCACGTTTCCTTCGGGCCACAGACGCTGAAATCTTCGACACCCAGCTCAGCCTCAGTGACGCGCAGCTTACCATCGCCCGCGAATATGGATTTCCGAGCTGGACGAGGTTGAAGCGACACATTGAAAAACCAATGCTCTCCGATCGATTGGATTTGCCACACCATCAGCGGATTGAAAATGCAACATTTCACCGTGCCGTGGAACTCCTCGATGCAGGTGACGTAGTTGGTTTGCGCGCGCACTTGAATCGGCATCCGAATCTTGTGCATCTACACGTCCTTTTCGAAGGCGGGAACTACTTTCGGGATCCAACACTGTTGGAATTCGTCGCTGAGAATCCGGTTCGTCATGGCACTCTGCCGGCGAACATCGTTGAGGTGACCAAGGTCATTCTCGATGCTGGTCCGAGCCAATCCGCGGAGGACGAGACGCTCATGCTCGTTTCGACTGGGAGTGTAGCGCGTGAATGTCACCTGCAGCTTCCGTTGATCGATCTCCTCTGCGATTACGGAGCGGATCCCAACAGCGCTTTACAAGCAACTGCCTTGCACGGCGAGTTCGAATCGATGAACGCTTTGATCAGGCGCGGCGCTCGAATCGATTTTCCGGTGGCAGCGGCCTTGGGGCGCATCGAAGATGCCCGTCGGCTGCTTGCGGGCGCCAACAGCAAGGACCGCCATTTGGCCCTCACTTTGGCAGCGGATTTTGGTCATGTCGAGATCGTTCGATTGCTGCTCGACGCGGGCGAAGATCCAAACCGATACAACCCGGTGGGAGGCCATTCCCACACGACACCGCTACACCAAGCTGCCGGGAGAGGGCACGATGAAGTAGTCCGGCTCCTTGTCGAACGTGGTGCAAGATTGGACTTGAAGGACATTCTCTGGCGGGCTACCCCGGCCGATTGGGCGAGACATGCGGGCAGGACAGAAATCGAAGCATATCTTCGTCGCAAGATTGGGAGCGATAAAGGGACCTTTATAAATGAATGACGAGACACTCTGAAGTAATCACGAGGTAAGGTTTGCCGACCAGCCGCTTAATGACCTTATTCAGTGTTGTGAGCTATGGTGATGTTGCTCCAGCTATCATGGATATACGATTCCAGTTTGAAACGAGGGTCGTGTGGGGAATGTCGGCTAACTTAACGGACGCCGCCGATGCGAGTCGGATTGGGAGATACGCAAATGAAAACCAATTCATCGCCAGCATTAGCCTTGGGCACGCGGGACCGGAACGAAACTCCGGCGCAGGAGATCGCCCTGTGGCGAATTTATCTTCTGAGGGCCGGATACCTCTTGATTGCCGTCGGCATGGGAATGCAGAAGGTTCCTGCCTTCCTTCATCACAAGCCCTGGGAGCTGATGCATGGCGTGGTCAATTCCATGCTGCTCGCTCTAGTGCTGCTGGCGGTCCTAGGGCTACGCTATCCCTTGAAAATGCTGCCGCTTCTGTTCTGGGAAATAGCGTGGAAGGCCACATGGCTTCTCGCGGTGGCGCTGCCTGCCTGGCAGAGCCGCACCATGGACGCAGACACCTGGGACACAACATTTGCCTGCCTGATGAGCGTGATCTTCCTGTTCGTCGTGCCGTGGGACTATGTCTGGCGGAATTTTGTAGCCGCGCGCGGTGACCGCTGGTGGTGAACGCTTTGCGGTCAGATTGAATAACAGCGAAATTGTGATGCGTGATTTCATGCTCGGTGTTCTCCTTCTTCTTCTCTTCTTCTACCGAGTTACGGAAAATCTCTCTGGCATACCCAGTTTCGATAATAGCCATCAAACTTAGGGCAGAAAGCCCCAATCCCCAGTGCCAGGAAAGGCCGATTCTGCTCAAAAATACAAACAAGGCGCGTCAAAAGTCCCACGAACCGAATTTCGAGCGGATGACGGGCAACTCTGACGCGACGCGATAAGTCTCGATCACCCAGTGCTCCTCGCGGACCTGAAAATCTTCCGGTCCGAGTCCGACCAGTTCGGCGCGTCGCAGGCCGCATCCAATGAGCAACGCCAGAATTGCTCGATCACGTTTGCTTCGCAGGCCATCTCCGCTCGATTCTGCTAGCAAAGTTCTGGACTGTTCGAGGTCAGCCAGTTTCCGATCCGAGCACCCAGGCGTTTGCGCCTTTAACGCGACCGATTCCGGCTGCCAATTCGGGACTGAGGAGGCCTGTATCAGCTCCTTCGAACGCGAGTCGTCTAACGGCCGCTAAGCGCACGTTGATTGTCGAAGGCGCCAGGTTCTTCTGTTCGAGAAAGAATCGATAACGAAGGACAACGCTACGGTTGAAGGCCAAGCCTGGCTCAGAACAGTACCACCCGATGAATTCATCGATGGCATGCCCATACGATGCTTGCGAGCTCGCGGCTGCGAGCGAGTTTAGAACTGCATTCTTCGACTGTTCCAAATCGGGCAGCCGAAGTATTGTTTTCGACCGTGAGTGTTTGCTTGTCTTTTTCCCACGTCCCATACTGGCGGCCTCCTGCGCCGCGTTCAGTATGGTCGTCCACTTAGCAGGCTACGGACCCGAACGACGTTTCTGGATAGCTTCCGGTAACCGACCATTCTGGTTTCGGTCTAAACGATTGCGTTCGTTAGGACCTAGGACCGATACGGCTGGATGCGATCGTCCAAAAGAGAACGTACGGGCGTTCCAATCCGGTGTGGAATTCCGATGACCCACGACAGATACTAGGTGGTCAGCGGTAGGCGGCGGCCTGGATGCTGTATAGCTCCGAGTACTGACCACTCTTGGCCATCAGCTCATCATGCGTGCCGACCTCCGCGAGTCGGGCCTCATCGAGCACGACGATGAGGTTCGCCATGCGGACCGTCGAGAAACGGTGGGAGACGAGGATCGTGATGCGGCCGTTGTTGCTGTCACCGGTGACGCGCGACGCTGCGGCGTAGCGCTCGAACAGCGCGTGTTCTGTTTCCGCGTCCAGCGCTGCAGTCGGTTCGTCGAGGATCAGCAGCAGCGGCTGATCGCGCATGAAGCCACGCGCCAGTGCCAGCTTCTGCCACTGGCCGAACGATAGCTCAACTCCGCACGGCCACGTCGGACCGAGCTGAGTGTCGAGGCCTGAGGTCAGACGGGCGAGGACGTCGCCAGCGCCGGCCCGGTCGACAGCCGCGACCACGGCGGGCTCATCGTCCAATCGGGGGACGTCGCCCAATCCGACCGTCTGCCCCGCACGGAATTCGAAGCGAAAGAAATCCTGGAACGCTCCCGCGAGACATGCCCGCCACTCGTCGGCTGGCAAGCGCGCCAGTGGCGTGTCGTCCACGAGGATTGAACCAGATGATGGCTCATACATCTTCGCGAGCAGCTTGGCCAGCGTCGTCTTGCCGGCGCCGTTCTCGCCAACGATCGCAACGACCGCACCAGCCGGGAGCGTCAACGACACGTCATCCAGCACAACGCGCGACGTGCCGGGGTACGCGAACGACACGTGGTCGAGCCGGATGCCACGGCGCAACACGGCGGGAACCGCCAGATCGCCAGACGCAGCGACGGAGGCGGCGTAATCCTCGAGCCACGCGAGCCGCCGCGAGCCGTCCATCCAGAATCCGCGCAGGAATCCAATCTCGCCGACGGTGGCGCCGATATACGCCGACAGGCGTGCGCCTGCGGCAAGTACCAGCAGCACCGCACTCGCCGGCGCGCCGAGGCCGGACGACACGAACACGACCGCGCCGACATACGCTAAACCAAATATCGCCCACGCCAGCGCGTGCCACAACGCCGAGCCCCACCGAGCCGTCGCTACCGGTCTATACCAGCTCTCCCACGCTGCTCGACGCTCTGTAACGAGGCGCTCTCCGATGTCAGTGACCCGCACTTCCTTGCCGGGTGGCGCGGTCGTTGCGATCGTGAACAGGTGACGCGCCAGCCGATTACTTTGTGCCCCGCCCTCCTGTGCGGATCGCTCTACATCCGGCCGCCACGTCGAGGTCAATGCGGTCGGTATCGCGAACACCGCTAACAGGATAAGCGCCGGGTGAATCGAAGCCAGCAGCGTCATCGTCACGCCCAGCCGCAAGATCCACCCGAGAGTAGAAAACACCGACATGTACATGTGGTCTAGAACGAACACCTGATTGCGAAGCATGGACAGTCGATCGAGATACTCCGGGCGTTCCTGATGTGTGATCGTAGCGACCGATGCCTGCAGTTGTGCAACGTGCGACTCGAGCGCAATGGTCACCTTGTCGCGGAAGCGGCGCTGCACGCGCGTGCTAACCGTGCGGAGAAACCACGTAGCCGCAGCCGAAACACCGAGCCCAAGCGCCGCGCCTTGCACCAGGCCGGGTCTGTGCTCGAGGACGCCTTTGCCGAGCAGCATCATCCACAACGCAAGGAGCGCATCGGGCAGCGCAGCGAGCTGCGACAGTACCAGTGCCTCGACCATCAAGCGCGGTTCGTGGCGATACCCTAGCTTGCACAGTCGCCACATCGACGACAGTGCGGGAGGTAGCGGCTCGATCGCGCGATCTCGATCAGGAGAGGACGTCATAAGTGGAGCCCAACTCCTCGTCCGGGACCTTGAAGCGCTGCGCCTGCAGATCGAACATTGTCCTATAGCGACCGGCGAGCGCCATTAACTCGTCATGCGTGCCGAGCTCGATGACCCGGCCGTGTTCAAGCACGCAGATACGATCGGCATGGCGGACTGTAGAGAAACGATGGGAGATCAGTATGGTCGTGCAATGCCGCGTCGCAGCGAGAAGGCGATCGAAGATCTCCGCTTCTCCGCGCACATCGAGCTGCGCGGTCGGCTCGTCGAGCAGTACGACGCCGGCACCGAGCTTGACAGCTGCCAACGCTCGGGCGAGTGCAATACGCTGCCATTGGCCACCCGACAGGTCGGTACCGCCGTCGTATCCGCGGGCTAAGACGGTGTCCAATGACGCCAAGTTCGTGGCTCCTGCCGATTCGAGCGCAGCGCGCACAACATTGTCTGGCGCGCCGGCCGGTGCCACATTGTCGCGCAGAGGCAGCTCGAGGCGGATGAAGTCCTGGAACACGGCCGCGACGCGCGAGCGCCAGGACGCGAGATTGAACTCGCGAATGTCGACACCGTCGATTTCGATCGCACCCGACTGCGGATCGTACAACCGGCACAGCAGCTTTGCGATTGTTGTCTTGCCTGCACCGTTCTGTCCAACGATCGCGAGCGACGAGCCGGCGGGGATCGTGAGTTCGAAGTGCTCTAGCACAGTCGAGCCTGCAGGGTACGCGAAAGTGACATCACGGAGACGAATCTCGCGCACAGGCCTCGCGTCCGCGGGGCGATCGCCAGGGCGTAGCGCGCCAGCCGGGCGCATCGCCGGCTCAAGTCGGAGCACCGCGGCGACTGGGGCAGCCGCTCCGTCGAGCGCCCAACTGAATCCGCCGAATGCGATCATCGATACACCGACGGCGCTCTGCACGTAGACGACGGCTTCCCCGAGAGTAATGCGGCCGTGGGAGGCGGCGCTAGCCAATAACCAGAATATGAGGACATTCGCGGAGAGGACGAGAAGCATGCTCCAACTAATGGGTCGCTCGCGCAGACGTGTGGCTGCATACTGAAGCTCGTGCAATCGAGTGCGTCTGGCGATGAAACGGTCGATCGTCCAGTCGGCCAGGCCGAACAACCGCAGCTCCTTGCTCGCGGGCGGGTCTACTGCCAGCCGGTACGCGTAATCGGCATCCCGCTGTGCTCCGCGCACCGCCTCGGTGTTGCGGTCGCGCCAGACTGCGCTCTCGCGTAGAAGCCAGTGCGTCGCCAGCCACGCACCAGCGAGCACGACCGGTGCCCACCACGCGTACCCGGCGAGGATCATGGCGCAGGCAATGCCACCGATCATCTCGACCATGCCGTTCGCAATGAACTCCATGGAGATCGACAGCGGCGGGCCGGTCATGCCGAGGTCGAAGTCGCGTGCGACGGTGAGGTCGCTGGTGAGTGTTGGATCCTCTAGGTGCCCCATGCCCGGCGGGCGCACGCAAGCCTCGGTGAGCCGGTCGTAGAGCCATGCGGCAGTGCGGTCGCCGAGGTTGGCGCTGACCGCCTGATGAATCGGGCTGAGCACCTGCAGCAGCACAAAGATCGCGCCGACAAACGCGAGTGGGCCCGTGAGAGCATTGCCGCGCTGCACGGCACCGACGAGCACGCCCATCGCGATAGCGAACGCCGCCGGCAGGATTCCCCTGAGAAGGAGGATCGTCCACCACATCGCGGCGAGGCCAGGATCCGCCTTCGCCAGGACTTCGAAAAACTTCCATTCCTTGCGATCGGTCAGTCGTTCGGACACAACCGCATTCTGCCACAAAACCGGCGCGCACAGGCTCCCCGCCGCGCACAGCCGGGCAAATGCGGCTGACCCCGACGAAGGTCGCCCAGCGCATACCGATATGTTGGCCCCGGGCGGTCACGGCATACCTACCTGGGGACCGTTCACGACTTTGGGGTGCTGACAAACCGGGAGTTATCGTCTGGGTAGCGCGCTATGAGGGAAAGTGGTTCAATCCCTATTGATCGTGAAGAATCCGAAGTAATTCGATACAACGCTCCCGCAGCCGCTCACGTTTTCTGTCTTCATTCTTCTTATTGTGTTCTCTTAGCGACCGCTTTGCTGTGCGATAGAGCACACCTTTACGGAACTAAGCGATTCGGTGCCCCCCTTGGTGTGCAGCGAAGGCGATTCAGAAGATCACTCAAATGCAATAGACACATCCGAGTTCCCGAGTCACGGGTTAGGCGGAAGTACTTTCGGGCCAGATGTTTGAATGTATAGGTCGGGGAGGAGCGCTTGGTGTACAAAAGCTGAACTCAGCGACCGCGCTGATTCAGAGACAACCAAGGAGGCTCCCCATGGAAAGTATGTATTACATCGGCTTAGATGTTCACAAGAAATTGATCGCTTACTGTGTGAAAGATGCGAGCGGTCGAATTCACGCGCAAGGCAAGATTGCTGCCACGCGCTACGACCTGGACGTGTGGATGAAAACGCTTCCCGGGCCGTGGATGGCAGCAATGGAAGCCACCATGTTCACGGGCTGGATCTACGATCATCTGAAGCCCCACGCCGTGGAGCTGAAAGTGGCCCATCCACTGATGCTACGGGCCATCGCTGTGGCAAAAAAGAAGAATGATCGGATCGATGCGGACAAGATCTGTGACGCCCTGCGATGTGATTTTCTGCCGGAAAGCTACATGGTCTCGACGGAAATTCGCGAACGGCGGCGCACCTTGCGGTATCGCAATCTGCTGGTGCAGCAAGCTGTGCAGCTGAAGAATCGGATCTCCTGTGTGTTGATGCAAGCCGGCGTGACCTATAACCAAGAGAAATTGCACCATGCGGGATATTTCAAAGAGCTCCTGACAACCAACCCGGACATCGACGAGAGCCTGCGGCGACTCTTGCACCAGTGCCGGGAGGCGCTGGTCCGTTTGCGGAAGACGGAAGGTGCGCTGGTACGGTCACTCGAGCGAGATCCCTTCTTGGCTAAACGCGTGGAACGACTGATGACTATTCCCGCGGTGGGCCCGATCACGGCACTAACCTGGGCGCTTGAAGTAGGTGACGTAAAGCGCTTTTCCTCGATCAAAAAGGCCATCAGTTATTGTGGGCTGTGTGGCGACGAGAAGAGTTCCGCAGGCATCCGCAAACGGACTCCGATTTCCAAGCAGCGCAACAAGCATTTGCAAACCGTGCTGGTGGAGGCGGCCAAGATGGCCCCGCGCCTGAGTCCAGCACTGGCGCAACTGTATGACCAGGCCAAGGCAAAAGGGAATGCCAATCGCGCAACCCTGGCGGTGGCACGGAAGCTGGTGGCGTATTTGATGGCCATCGATCGCCGCCAGGAGGGTTTTCTTGTCGTGGAGAAGGAGGACCGCGCCGTAGCGTAAAACGGCCGCGGCAAAAACAATCGAGTTTATTCGGCACGCGGCCTGCCAGGTCTCGCCTCAACGGGACTGGGCGACGGAGCGCAAGCTCCCGATGCTCTCTCCAGATGTTTCGAGACTGGCAGGAGATCACTAACTCAATCTTCTGTGGAGGCCATCGTGGCTGAGACAGCAAATGGATGTCTGGTTCTGCATCGAGCAGGAACAATCGCCGAGAGGCAAAAACCGCGAGCGGAAGAACTTGAAAAAACTTTTCACGCACTCCTCCAGAGCGCGTCAGGAGAGCTTTTTTCTCTTGACAAGGACCTATCATGGAAGTCTCGTTGGGGAAATGCGGTACTTCCGACCGCAGTTCACGCTGCGATCTCCTCGAACGCCGTTTCTCGCACGTGACCGGCACTTTTCCGAGTTTGCCACTCAGGAGTTGGCCTGACCACTCTGCGGAAGTGGGCACCAATCCGTTTTTTTACAATTACTGTTGCCCATGTCCCTGCGGAGGTCGTTTACAATCAAAACCAAGTTGTCCGTCCTCTTGAGATTTCCGACTTCTTGCACGGAACCCTCTGTGTCGCGCGGAATCACTTGCTAAGGGCGATTCAGTTCAGCAAGATGAATCCATGACATTTCCATATTTCACGAGTCGTCAGATCTTTCGCTCCGCGCTTCTTTTCTTCTTTTCGTTGGCTGTTCTCACTACCAGTGATGGCAAGTCCGTCAAGATGATCATGAGTTGGTTCAACCCTAATTACAGAGGACAGACGTTCCGCAAAATACTGGTCATCGGCGTCGCTCAAAACCTGGAGGTGCGTGCCGACTTCGAAGATGAAATGGCCGCCCAGATTGCGCGTACAGGCATCGAGAC
Organism: Candidatus Acidiferrales bacterium; assembly: GCA_963709675.1. Taxonomy (GTDB): domain Bacteria; phylum Acidobacteriota; class Terriglobia; order Acidiferrales; family UBA7541; genus Acidiferrum. Next base: position 2,256,904 of record CAVPWW010000002.1, on the reverse strand, counting down.
CATTCCTGGCAACCACATCCTGTTGCGGCCAGACCCAAACGCGAAACCTGACCTCGACTACTTACGTGGGCAGATCCGTGACAATCACATTGACGCCATAGTCGTCTCACGTCTGCGGAACGTCGATAAGAAAGTCACGATCGTCCCGAGCTCGACTTACATTGCCCCGTACCCCTACTACTACTCTTTCTACGGGTACCTGGGCGCTGTGTATCCCATGGTTTACGATCCGGGATACACGCGGGAAGATACGACCGTTAGCGTCGAGACCAACGTTTACGCCACAAGCAAGCCAGACGGTGACCTGGTGTGGAACGGCGTCAGCAAGTCGTTCAATCCGAAGTCAGCGAAAAAAATCGTCGATGGCCTTGTCAAAGAAGTACCAAAGCAAATGGAGAAAGACGGGCTGCTACCGAAGAAAGTCTCCTCGAACTAACTTTGGGAGTCCTGATGTATCAAGGGTTCAAAGATTTCTTTACGATTATTGGAGTTCTTCTGGTCGTGGCGGGATCTGGACTGACACAGGAGTCTACCTTCGCCGCACAGACCAACGTGTCGCCGAATCAAGCAAGCGCGACCCAGGAGTTTGGGAAATCCTACGAGACTTTGCGTCCAGTGCAAAGGCAACTGATTGACGATTACATTCGCAATTACAACACCACCACAGGCAGTCAGATCATCGCTCCCTCTGCCTACGACGCCGCGCGTCTTTCGATCCGCACTACCTTCGATGCAGTGACTCATGCACTCCTGAACGCCCAGATCACGGATGAGCACGGCAAAAGCCTGGGCCACGCGATCGATATCGTCGCGAGTCTCGACGATGTGATGGGTGAAGAACCCGACGTGGGCGGCGATCGCCAGTTCCGCCTGTACGTCTACCTCAAGCCCAATGCATTCGAGGTACTCAGTCAAAGCCTTGAGTTCAAACGCGATCGTGACAATACGATGTATCACAAGGGATTTCCTATCTGTTTTCGTCTCGAGAACGGGCCGCCCTCTATCCAGGTCTCCATTTCGCGGGACCGCCGCATGGCTGACATTGACGTCGATTACCGCTCTTCAAGATTCCCCCAGGCGCTGTTCAACGGACACCTCAGCGCAGGAAATTCAGACGTGCGAGCCGGAAACAATCTGGACCGCCACGATGGGCGCTGGCAAGGATTGAACGGCTGGTGGCGCGATGTCTTTGGGTTTTCGCTCGGAGATGTTGGCAGCAAACCTCCCAAGGAAGTACAGACACGGAGCACGACTGGCGTCCCTCTGAACCCGCGTTTGAAATCGAACCGAGGGGTCGATGAGGCTGCGCACGATTTTCTGAAAGCTTGGGTCGTCGACAAAAAGCCTAATGACGCCATCGCCTATTTTTCTCGTCGCAGTTATTCGTGTTTGGAAGAGATCGCCACCGCGAGGAACAAGCCGGTCGCCCCGGGCATGGTTCGCCTACGCCTGAAAATGGCGATGGACGAACTGAACAAATCCGCAGGCGTGGTCACTTCCGTCGCTGAAGTCTTCGAAGCGGCAGACACCTGGTCCCCAGGTCTAAAGGAAGTGAAGAATGCCTACCCCACGGAATTCCACGTAGTATCTGTCCCGACAGATCTAGGTTTGGCGACTGAGTGCGTTCCCGAACTGAACGCCGAACCCGTTCAAAAGTCCAAAGAGAAGTTCTATGCTACCGAATTTCGGGAAAAGGTACCTGGTCGGAACACGGTTGTGAATCTCCTCTGGGTCGAAGAGCGCAAATACTGGCGGATTGTCGCCATCAGCGCGCTCGATGCGAGTGACGCCAGCATTACGCCCCATGTGCCCATCGCGCCAGCGGTTACAGAATCCGTACCGGAGAAGATCTCCGGCGATCCCAGAGCAACTAGAGACATTACAGACTTCTTTAACTTGTGGCTCGCGAGGCGCGACGTACACGGCGCCATGCGATACGTCTCTGCACGCTCGTATGGTTGCCTGCCTCCGAGCGCAGATGAGAAGACGGGCGGAGGACGACCTTCAGAGCGTATCCGCCTTGCATTAGTGCAAGCTCTCACAGAATTGCCTCGCGGAGAGAACTTGTCAGACATGATGTCTGCCGTCCAACCGGTAAACGAAGTTGTGCGCCAGGTCGATCACGATAACGCGGAGGCCTTTGCAATTATGGCCGTGCCAGACCAGATGGCTGCGAGTTTCTTGTGCGAACGTCGCCATCTTCCGGAAGTTTCTCCGAATCTGCAACCCGGGGAGGCGAGATACGGAACCTACTACACCACAGCGAGCCGCCTGAACCTCGGAGATGAAGAATCGCCCGCTCTGGTCCTTCTATGGGCGCAGGAAAAGAACCGTTGGCAGATTGTAGCCTGGGCGATCGAACTTCCCTAGTACAAGCAACCGCTCGCAAACGCCTGAACTCATCTTCCGTGCCATTAGAAACTTCCTCTGTTAATAGCTTGTCATATCGAGAGAGCGGGTTCGCGTTGGGTCGTCATTTGCGCGAGCAACTACCGGCAAGAATGGAGTAGGGATGGCGCTGAAGTTTGGACCATGGCCTTATCTCTCGAAGATTGGAGGTTCAACCTGCAGTGAACCGGAGGGGTGCTACATTAGGTTTATGAGAATTGTACGAGGAGCGAAACTCGAGGATGCGGACGCGATCTGGCGGATCTTAGAGCCAATGGTGCGGGCAGGAGAGACCTACACGCTGTCACGGGAAATGAGCAAAGATGAAGCGCTTGCCTATTGGACGGGAGCCGACCATGAGGTGTTTGTCGCCGAAGAGGATGGAGAAATTGTCGGCACATATTTTTTGAAGGCGAATCAGAAGGGCGGCGGGGCCCACGTGGCCAACTGCGGCTACGTGACGGCGGCAGCGGCACAGGGACGAGGACTCGCGCGGATGATGTGCGACCATTCGATCGAACGCGCGAAAGCACGCGCGTTTCGGGCGATGCAGTTCAATTTTGTGGTGGCGACAAACGAGAATGCGGTACGGCTTTGGCAAAGTTGCGGCTTTGAGATTGTGGGGCGGTTGCCGGATGCGTTTTTGCATCCGAGGCTGGGATACGTGGATGCGTTGGTGATGTATCGCGCGCTGTAAGAGGCAACGTAGCCACATAGGGCGTGGCGCGTGAGGGACTGAAACGAATCCTGCGACTACAAGCCTCGCTCCGTAAATGAGTAAATGAATCGATAACGAGGGACAACACTATGGTTGAAGGCCAAACCCGGCTCAGAACAATACCATCCGATGAATTCATTGATCGCATGCCCATACGACGGTTCCATGATCGACGAAGTCCTGATTGAGGTTGCGGGCATGATACGATGACCCGTTGATCGATTCCATGATTGGACGAACGCTAGATCACTACCGAATCCTTGCACAGATTGGCGAAGGCGGCATGGGAGTTGTGTACCGCGCGCGGGATGAGGTTTTAAACCGCGATGTGGCACTGAAGCTGCTTGGCAAAGGAGCGCTCGAAAAGGTTGGCCCCGGTCATCTGCTACGCGAAGCGCAGACAGCCTCATCCCTCAGTCATCCGAATATTTGCACGATTCACCAGGTTGGAGAAACGGGCAACGACTTCTACGTGGTGATGGAATTGATTGAGGGGCGGTCGCTCAGTGATTTGATCACGGCCACAGGCCTCTCAATGGAAACAGTGACGCGCTACGGCACGCAAATCGCGGACGCACTGGCCCACGCGCATGACCGCGGAATCGTGCATCGCGACCTGAAGGGCTCGAACGTAATGGTAACGCCCGAAGGACGTGTGAAGGTGCTTGATTTCGGGCTAGCCACGCGGCTAGAGCGTGAAGAAATCAGCGAGCTCACACTTTCTCATTCCTCGCTCGAAAGTAAGCTGGTGGGAACGCTGCCGTACATGGCACCCGAGGTCTTACGCGGACAAAAGGGGGATTACCTGAGCGACGTGTGGTCGCTCGGTGTCTTGCTCTATGAGGCGGCGGCGGGGAAGCTACCGTTTCGCGGGAACACCGGCTTTGAGGTGACCTCGGCGATCCTGCGCGAGACGCCTCCCCCGCTTCCTTCAACGGTGCCGTACGGGCTGGCAGCAGTAATCCAACGCTGCTTGATGAAGGAACGCGCGGGGCGTTACCAGCGCGCCACTGAAGTCCGCGCGGCCCTCGAGACGGTTCAGGGCGCGGTACTGCAAAGCCGCCATCCTTCGGAAGAAACCCGTGGGCCTCGAACACTTGTACTCCGGGGCATGGAACACCTCTCTGTGAAGAACGGAGACGTGCTTTTGCTCGTCGGCACGAACAAGGGAGCGTTTTTTCTGCGCTCGTCCCGCGACCGCTCGAAATGGGACGTTGCGGGGCCCTATTTTCATGGCCAAGGCATCTATGCGATGGCCTATGACGGACGAAGCGGCCGGCACCGCTTGTGGGTTTCCGCAAATAATGTGATGTGGGGCGCGTTTCTGCGATCCAGCGATGACTTCGGCAGAATTTGGACCAATCCTCTGGAGGCGAGCATCCGGTTTCCCACGGAGTCCGGCGCTTCACTGAGGAACATTTGGCAAATTTGTCTGGGCCGAGAGGATGAGCCGGAGAAACTCTATTGTGGAGTGGAACCCGCAGCTTTGTTCGAATCGAGAGATGATGGCGAATCATGGTCGCTGGTCCGCGGGTTGTACGATCATCCGCATCGGCCACGTTGGATGCCGGGCAATGGCGGATTGATTCTGCACACTATTCTGCCAGATCCTTGCAACAAGGATCGCATGTATGTGGCCGTGTCAGCCGGTGGTGTCTATCGCACGGAGGATGCCGGGGGCACCTGGCTGGCCCGCAACAATGGAGTACGCGTTGTGTTCCTGCCCGAGAAATATCCAGAGTTTGGACAGTGCGTGCATAAGATTGCCCTCCACGAATCGCGGCCCGAGCGGTTGTTTTTGCAAAACCACTGGGGCCTATACCGCTCCGATAATCACGGTGATTCGTGGCAGGACATCGCGCATGGAGTGCCCTCGGATTTTGGTTTCGCGATGCTGATGCACCCGCACGATGCGGACTGCGTGTACATCGTGCCGGTGGAATCGGATGAGTTTCGTTGCACTCCCGAGGGACATTTGCGAGTTTACCGCACGAGAAATGCGGGCGGTTCCTGGGAGGCTTTGAGCCGGGGATTACCCCAAAAAGGTGCTTACGAAACAGTATTACGAGATGCTTTGTCGTCCGATTCATTGGATCCGGCGGGAATTTATTTTGGAACGCGCAGCGGAAAGGTCTACGGATCGAAAAATGAAGGAAAAAGCTGGAAGAAAATAGTGGAAGGACTTCCGCAAATCTTGTGCGTGAAGGCTGCGGTCGTCCACATCGACGGGGCGCCAGCCGCGAATCCAACTCTGAAATCAAGAATCACGAAAAAGCGGAGAAGTGTGCGTACGAAAAGACTAAGACGCGGGAAATCGGACTGATGCAGGTCTTGTTCAAAATTCCGGGTCCACTTCAAGAGTTCACAGGAAATCAGCGCGCCGTGTGCGTCGAGGTGGAAGCAGGCGCCAATCTGCTCCAAGTCTTGCAAGCGCTGTTTGTTGAATACCCGGGGCTGCGCGACAGAGTTCTAACCGAAACGGGCGAAACTCGACGGCACGTGAATATCTTTGTGGGCAACGAGAACGTACGCTACACCGGTGGACTCGCCACAGCTGTTTCAGCCGGCGCACAAGTCTCGATTGTGCCAGCGATTACCGGTGGCTAACAACACATGGTTAAAATTGGACAAGGCACAGATGCCGGGGCTGAGGTTCATCAAAGAAAATCCCACGAAGCGAGCCGGAAGCCTGGTTCGAGGTAGCCTGATGCTGTTGCCCGCCAATTCGAGAAAACGAATTTGATGCGCCGCAGAAAAGCCATAGAATCTGCCAGGCAGGAGTCGGACGTAAGTTTCCGCCTGATCGGGAGTAGAATCGGTTTGCCATGGCCACTGAAGTGAAGCTTGAGGTGATCATTGAAGCGCTCGAAACGGCCGACGATTCGATCTCGTCCTATCTGGATGTAGAAACAGGCGAAGTGCACTCGATCGCGGAAGAAGAGTTCGACTTTGCGGAGGATTCGAAGACAGCCGTCGAGGAACTGCCGGACTGGCAGCGTGAGGCAGTTAAACTCGCACGGAGCATCCAGCAACAGGAGGGTCAGCGATACCTGGCTTTACCTAGCAAGTTCGATGTCCACGAGTGGGCCATCATGGACCGCTTCTCCATGACACTGAGAGACGCGCAGTTACGAAATGATTTCCATGGTAGTATTCGCGGCGCAGGCGCCTTCCGCCTATTCAAACGCCTACTCACCGAATACAACTTGTGGGACGCTTGGAATCAGTTCAAGCAAGCCGAACTTCAGCAGATGGCCATCCAGTGGTGCAAAGAGAACAGTATTATCTTCCGCCAGGCTTAACTGAGATGGAACAGTTTTGATAGAGTCGCGTGAGACGTACACGAACGCCGTTCCTTGGAAGAGCCTCTACTCTGTCGATTGGGGGACGCTGCTCTCTCCTACCAGCAGCCACTACACAATCTCCGGATGGTTACCCCGCGAGCCGAAAGTTCTTCAAGTACTTGCGCGACTCCTGGAGAGGTCTCACGGTCGCCCGGAACAATGACTGCCCATTCCAAGTTTTCTCGAAACTCTTTCGACCTAATCTGCCACTGCCCGAAAGACGACGACTTCGCCTCGCCAATTTGGACAATGGACCAGTGCCGCACCAGCGCCAACGCAGCTGCTTCGTCAGGCACCGGCCCCGACAGAATGAAGTGGTTGTTTCCGTGTACGAGGATGCCGACCATACGATTTCAGGCCTCCAGGCGCGGATCAGCAACCGGGTAACCGATTGCGAAATGGTAGACGACTTGTCCTTGCTCAGGTGAGAGGCCCAGATATCGGTTCACTTCTTCATCAAAAAATGCTCCGATGCCTGTTGCTCCCAGTCCAAGAGCCTCGGCAGCGAGATACATTCGTTGGCCGATTGCTCCTGCCTCGAAATGCACGTAACGATAGCCACGATCTCCGTACCTGCTCGCAGCATTCTCAAAATCGCCGATCATGGAAAACGCCAGGCAGGCATTACCCGCCAGGTCTTGCCCCAAACTAAGAGCTGCCGCCACCAGGCGTTGGTCCCCTGCTCTGATTCTCTCCAGCTCTGCATGCTCCGGCCAGAAGCGATAAACACCCGGCTGCAAGCCTTCGACGCGATGGACGTAAAGATAAAGATGGACGTAACGATGTGTAGCGAAATCGGCGAAGAGAGGCTCCTTTGTGGCGGACAGGAGAGTCGCAAGTTGAGGGAAGGAGATCGATTCGCCCCCGCCCCTGAAGTCAAGAGCAGAACGCCGCTTATGAACGACGTCACCGAAACTGCGGTTTGTGGAGACAGGAGGCGGCAGGCTGACTCCCCCGCGCCCGGATACCCTCGGCTCGCCAAGAGAGGGGATGCTGGATACTGTGCTGAGCTTCGTGGCAGTGTGAATGCGTTCGATCGGAGGGTAAGCTCTTTGCTCCTCCGACAATCGGTTGGGCTGGCCCCCAAACACAACCGCCTCGTCTGCATGCCGCTTGTTTACCGGAATGGACGCGCCGTGAAGCCCGACGATTAACATGGGCCACTCGTCCGCGCTGAGGAGACACGATTCCGCCACCCTGTCATCCCCAAAATGCCCAATAGCAAAGCTCTCGCTACCGAGAGATCGAGCCGCAAGCGCGAGAGCCTGCCAAGCATGTCCGATGTCGTGTAAGCAATACCGATAAGCCCGGTCCCCGTATTTCCAGGCTTCGCGCCAAGCAATACTGGTCAGAACAAAAATGAGTGGTGCAGAGTTGTTGACAAGTTTCGCGCCAACATCTCCGATGGCACGCTGTTCTGCCATGTGGGATGAGGGGCGGTAATGATAGAGGCCATCGGGCCAATCGACCAATCTTCGCGTGCAGAAGTGAAATTCGGTCGGATGGAGATTACCGGAAGAAGGATTGATGCGCAGAGAGTAGATAGCTCCGGTGGAGGGGACTCGCTTGAACGCGCTAATCGAGGCTGAATAGAACATCAACTGCGAAAGGAATTCCGCACCGTCCCTCGCCAAAGTATTTCCTGTTCTACCCTCGAGTACTTCGAGAGCTGAAATCTGCGGAGCCGGAGGGTCGGCCGACAAATCCACGACCGGAACGCCTTCATAATGCCGAAACGGATTGGGCATATTCGCCCAATCGAGGTAGTGCTGAGTCCGTCGCAGCGACTCTGCACTGTGCTTCGTCAATTCATGATATTCGAGCCAGGTCATGTAGCGTGAATCCTGAGATCACCATACGGGCAAACCAGGCATTTAGATAATCGTAGATTTCAACTGTCGGCTAAAAGAGCGTATCAAAGGATGGTTGCCGATCAAGCCCGACTATACCGTTGATCAGGAGTTAGTGCAGTTCGGGAAAAACTCACTTACCTTCCTAGAATCCCCTCTGTGGCCTGGGTTGAGTGCCCAACTTACCGCGAGTTAGCGAGCAGTTGGACCTCCTCCAATTCGTAATGCGATTGAAAGGCTGTGAGCGGTGTTACGATGTTCTCGTTGAACCCTTCCTGCAGGTCTGTTTGGTGCTTCCAGAATCGAGTCCGCCCCTCAGGGAAGCAGCGATTGTTGCACTAAATAGGAGACTCTTCATGAGACTTTCCGAGTGGCAGAAGCACATCTCTCAGTTCGCTCCTCGCATTCTGGCGCTTGTTTCTGGGGCTTTGTGCTTTGCATATCCTTCGTTGCCGTAGGCCGCTCCCCCGTCTGCGGTTTTGTTCCAGAACGTTCACGTTTTCGATGGCACTGACAGGTTATCGGTGCCAACGAATGTCCTCGTGGTGGGCAACAAGATCGCCAAAATCTCGCCCGGGCCGATTACCGTGCCGGAGGGAACCACGATCACCAAAATCGACGGCGCAGGTCGCACACTCATGCCGGGCCTGATAGACGCTCACGTGCACATGATGTTTAACAGCCTTTCGCAAATGGCAATCATGGTCAGTGACATCGGTTTCGTCAATCTAGCCTCCGGCAAGGCTGCAGGTGGCATGCTCATACGCGGCTACACTAGCGTGCGCGACCTCGGCGGTCCGTCGTTCGGTCTTAAGAAGCCCATTGACCTCGACATGGTCGTTGGCCCACGCATCTGGCCTTCAGGCGCGATGATCTCTCAGTCGGGCGGACACGGCGACTTCCGGTTTCCTACCGACCTACCAGCCGCTCCCGGCAGCTTTACCCACTCGGAGCAAGTCGGAGCTACTGAGATCGCTGACGATCCAGGAACGGTTCGCCGTCGTGTTCGCGAGCAGTTGGCATTGGGTGCCAGCCAAATCAAGTTGATGGCAGGTGGCGGTGTTGCATCCAGTTATGATCCGCTTGACGTCACCCAGTATACGGTGGAGGAAGTCCACGCCGCAGTGGAAGCGGCGGAAAACTGGGGCACTTACGTCACCGTTCACGCTTATACCCCACGCGCCGTCCGGCAAGCGATCGAGGCTGGCGTAAGGTGTATTGATCATGGACAGCTTCTCGACGACGCCACCGCGAAGTTGATGGCCGAAAAGGGCATTTGGTGGAGTTTGCAACCCTTCACCGACGATAAACCATCGGCTTATCCTGAAGGATCGTTAAATCGCACCAAGCAATTAACCATGTTCGCTGGAACGGACACAGCGTACGGCTTAGCGAAAAAATACAAAATCAAAACCGCCTGGGGCACGGACATCGTGTTCGATGCGGAGAATCTCGCTGCGCAAAATCTACAGCTCACGGAGATGGTGAAATGGTACACGCCTGCCGAAGTGTTGAAGATGGCCACTGCGGATAACGCGGAACTTCTTGCACTTTCTGGACCACGCAATCCTTACCCTGGCAAATTAGGAGTTATTGAAGAGGGAGCGCTTGCTGACCTATTGCTGGTCAAGGGAGATCCAATCGCCAATATCAAGCTGCTCGAGGAGCCCGGCAAGAATCTTGTTGTGATTATGAAAGACGGCAGGATCTACAAGAACACCGTCGGCGATAAGACGAGATAGCGCTAGCCCGGGTTCGGATTCCGCACCGGTAGTGCGGATAAGTTTCTGGGCCAGAATCCTAGAAAGCGCGCTACTCGTAATCTTGAATCCGGTGAAACGAGCCCCAAGTCCCGTTGGGGAAAATGCGGTACCTCCGACCACAGTTCACCCTGCGATCCCCTCGAACGCCGTTCCTGGCCAACATCCGCTTTGCCGACAATGCTGCCGTCGTAACGGATCCCTTTGTAGCTCATTCTCTGGTCCCCTTCACCAAATCCAGAAGTGCCCGCAAACCCATTTGAAAACGGTCCGGCATGGCGGCCGGGCGTCCTTTGCCAAAGGCCTCTTTGAGCCGGGGAAAGGCCCCCGTTGCGAGTTGCGCCCTGGCGAACTTCAGATCGACCTTCGGGTCGCTCCCTGCTTCGCGAAGGGCATATCCGAAAACGAAGTCATCGATGAGTGCAAGCAACGCGAGCTTTTCTCTGATGGTCATGGTTGTCCGAGCAAGCGCCTGCAGGCATTGTTCCATATGGCGCATCGCGTTGACGCCGGGGGAAGCCAACAACATGGAGGAGAGCGCCCAGGGGTGCCGCAAGAAGACATCTCGTGTGCGGACTGCGATCACGGTCAGTGCCTCGCGCCAGTTGCCGGGTAGAGCCGCTAACAACACTTCACCCATAAGTGCGTCGTCCATTGCAGCAATCAGGTCGGCCTTGGTCTTGACGTAGTAGTAGAGGCTCATCGTACCGACGCCCATTTCCTGAGCGACCCGCCGCATGGAAATCGATTCGAAACCCTCGGTGTCGGCTATCGCAAGAGCCGTGGCGGCGATCTTGTCTCGGCTGAGTTGGGAGGGTCTTGACATTCGTACACTGTACCATTAATCTGTTCGTACAATGTACGAAACACAGGTAATCATCGTCGGGGCTGGACCTACCGGTTTAACACTCGGCATCGAACTTGCTCGGCGTTCCATCGCTTTTCGTCTGATTGACGCGGCTGAAGCACCCTTCCGCGGCTCACGAGGAAAAGGGATTCAACCGCGCACGCTGGAGGTCTTCGAAGATCTCGGGATCATCGGAACGATCCTCCAAGCGGGCATGCCGTATCCGGGATTCCGCGTGCATGTAGGCCATCTGTCGCTGCGGCTTGGGCCCTTGGGAGGGCGCAAACAAGCGACAGAGGGCGTGCCCTATCCAAACCTCTGGCTGATTCCGCAAACTCGCACGGAGGAGATCCTGCGAGAGCGCCTGGCACAGCTAGGTGGTCGGGTTGAGTTTGGCACGGCATTCGAGGAGGTGTCACTGAAAATGCAAGGAGTACAGGTCCGTCTCTCCACCGGGGAGTTGGTGACAGCGGAATATCTTATTGGCTGCGATGGCGGTCACAGCGCGGTCAGGAAGGCGCTCGGATTGGCCCTGCGCGGAGAGACTCTTGGCACAGAGGCCGCGTTCGTTGCCGATGTCAGCATCGAAGAACTCGACCACACAGATTGGCATGTATGGCCCTTCGCAAAAGGAGGTTCCATCGGCCTTTGTCCGCTGCCCGACCCTGACCCGTCGCTCTTTCAAATGATGTCGCGCAGAGAGCCTGTGGAAGGCATTGAGTCGGCGATCCAAAGAACTGCGAGGTGCCATGTTTCGCGGATCGCGTGGAGTTCGATGTACCGGCCTGCGATCCGTATGGTCGATCGCTTGAGAGTGGGCCGCGTCTTCCTTGCGGGTGATGCGGCGCATTTACACCCGCCCACTGGCGGCCAAGGATTGAACACCGGAGTCCAGGACGCTTACAACCTGGGGTGGAAGCTTGCGCACGTTCTGCGCGGCGGTCCTCAGTCACTGCTTGACACCTACGAGGCTGAGCGCCTTCCTGTTGCAGCTGCCGTGCTGGGGCTGAGCAAGCAGATCTATCGCACGCGCTCGCTCAGGCGCGGTGGAGAGACAAATCAGCTCAGGCTCCATTACCGGAAGAGTGCATTGTCTTCGGGTAAAACCCTTGGACGGCTGCACCCCGGAGACCGGATGCCGGATGTGAGACTCGTTGACGGCACCAGGCTTTTCGAACAGATGCGAGGCACCCACGCCACGGAGTTCGTGATGCGAGAGGGGACACGAATCCTGATCCGTCCTGACGGTTATATCGCCTCAATCGGGATGCAACCTGTTACGGCATTCGCAGGCGAACCTACACATCCCGTTGATGCTTCTGGAACTGATTTCGAGCCCTCATAGACGCATAGGGCTCAGATTTTGGCTCGAGCACAATCGAGAAATTGCATGAAAGCAGGAATCATCAAGGTAGCCGGCAAGTCGCCCGTATATGGAGACTTCAACGAACCCGTCGCTGGCGAAGGACAGGAACTCATCGCCGTCAGCGCTTCGGCGCTTAGTCAGTGCAACAATCTCAACGACGTACAACGCTGCACTGCGATCTGACCTTTCGAAGAAGGCCGACCGCGTTCTCATCTCCGCCAACCCCGTTTGAACGTAAACCGCACTTTTCCCAGTATGCGGCTTCCCAAGCACTCGCATCCGAATGGCGCGATCGCGATCCAGCACTGCGCAAACGCCGATAGCCTTGGGTTGCACAGACGCCCTTTTGAATCAGGATGCGGTCCGCATGACCGGGCCACTGACTGACGCATTCTTCCAGTTCGATGGAAGCCTCCTTGGAGTCGGGTGCCGTCATTGTCGTCCGTTGGTTGTAGGAGTAGCCCGCGACCGCGAGTCTTCGTGATGGCCGAGGTGCCTTATGCTGCGTGCCTGCTTTCTTGCATTGCGAAGTTCTTTTGGTGTTGTAGAAGAATACGGAAAACAAGCCCGTGGGTGATCAGCAGTAGTGGCACAACAAGAGTCGGAATGAAGTAGGTGGCTCCCAATTGCCCCGCCAAGAGACCCGCATGATTGGCTTGGTAGAAAGCGTTCAAAAGATCGGCTGAGCCCCAGAGATTGAAGATCCACGCGATGACAACCCCAGTCCCACGGGTCAGCGATAGCAGCGAAAGCAAGGCGAGTGTTGCCGCAAGGACGTCCCCATAGGCCGCGGAACGCGCGAAGGCAGACGGCAAATCAGGTGACACGACGCCTGGAACCAGGAATGCCAACCCGATGAAACGGAAGCTGTGCAGGATGAGCAGAGGCCGCAACGCATCGGCCCGCTGCCGGAGATGGAGTTCCGGCCAGATGTATCGGGCGCTGACGATCCCCCACGTGATGAAATTGAATGCGATGCTCACGAAAAAGCAGATTTGCGGTAGCATTTGTGTCTCCTTATTAAGAATTCCAGCCGCTGACCCCGCCCAAGAACTAAGCGAGCATCTTGCGCGCTTCAGCCATTAATGCGCCTCGTTCCCTCACGCACATGTTCGCTCCGCCAGACCTGGGATTCGAGCGCGAGCTGCGGCGCCGACGGGAACGGACGTCGCAGTTCGCGATCGTAGCGATCCAAATTGAAGCCTGGGCTGATGGGGGCCATCATCTCCGCTGACCAGAGCGCGGACGGGATGGCCGGCCTTCAGCAGTTCAGCAACGACGACGGTGCCCGTTTTCCCGGTCGCGCCGGTCACCATGATCCTTGGCTTGATCATGATCGTCTCCTTCTGCGGCTCGTCGTCGAGTATGCGTGGTAATTCATGTTTGCTCGTCAGAACCGTTTCGCTCCGCTCCGCCATCATAAGATGATATATATCATTCTATCGTCACAAAAAAATTTGCTAAAAACTCTTGAGCAGATGATTCCGGGCGGTGTTCAGAATCCTTCGCCGGACGGCCGGATCTGGCATTGTCCGTGCAATAGCAATGGTCCCTACCATTAACGGAAAAATCGCAAGAAAGTTCTCTGCCTTCTGCTCCGCATTGCGCCCCGGCATGAACGGTAAGAGCTCCTGGCGAAGCTTTAGTACCGCCGCGGCGATTCGTTGCCTCAGCGCTGGTTGAGTACGAGCCATGTCCGGAGCCAGCGCGGCAATAGGACAACCCTCCCCCGGACGGTCGCAGAGTTCGAGAGACAGGTACCTCTTGACCATGGCTTTCCAGCCTTCACCGGGGTCCGCCTGTTTTGCCGCAGCAACCAGCCTGTCGCCAAGCTCTTGAAGGCTCTCTTCGATCGCCTCAATCACCAGGTCGTCACGGCTGCCAAAGTGCTTGTAAAAACCCCCATGCGTCAGGCCGGAAGCCTTCATCAGGGTGGTCACCGCGGGCCCGTTTAATCCTTTGGTCCGCAACTCGCGAGAGGCGTTTCGGACAATTGTGCGGTGTGTGCTCGCTTTGTGATCAGGGTCGTAGCGCATATCAGGCCATCAGATTACAGCCGTCATCCTATTGGTGTCAAGAAGTCGCATTTTCATCTCTCCTACGGGGCACCTGTTTGCCGACGATCCACTCAGAGCTACTCGACTTCCCGGGAAAGCCTTTTCTGGTACAACGGGTGACAGCGCCGATCACTCGCCCCTCGAGATAAACCAGTGCGACCGCAAAGCTGCGAGTTATCCATTGCCGGTGCTCCTGAGCCTTTCCTTTGACAATGAAGACCATCGCAATCCCGATAGGAATCATCGACAACGCGGGCTATTGACCTCCTCCCCTCCCTGAAGAACCCTGAAGGAAAGGGGATTCCTACTGCTCTCAGGCACATTGCTGCACCGGAGTCGCTTCGGTGGGTTCCTGACACGACGCACCTACGGCATGCGAAGACGACGAACAGGCTATCGAGGCGAGCCCCGCCTCTCGGATGTTTACAGCACCGACCCAATCCGCATTCGCTCTGAACCCGCACGCGACACACACGAATTTCTCTTGCGTCTTGCGGTTCTCTTCGGACACGTGACCGCATCCACCCGGCGAGACCGGACAGGTGCGCCTGCAGCTGCAGCCTGGATGGCCAGGCTGCCGAGGCACGGAGGCAGATCCTCAATAAGGTCTATAGAGCCATCGCAGCACAGTTGGTACCGATGAACGGGGAGGGTGACCCCGTACCCCTGCTCGTGAATACCCTCCGAAGGTGTGCGTCTCTCTCCGAGGGGAACTCCTAACGCGTGCTTCGAGCGATGTTCTGCGCCGCCGCTTGCGTCGGATCGGCTAGAGCTACGGGAACAATGCCCGGTGGTCGCCTTGCTACCTTGCCGCAACCTGCGGCGGTGCACCGCACGAGGGAAGGAAACGCACCATCGAACAGCAGGCTAAACCGTTATCGTCGTGGCTTACCCCGGCCTGAAGTCCGGGGCTTGCGCCACTCGCTGGTCAATTCCGAACCGCAGTATTAAACTCTCCGGAGTCGCAATGGATCAGTATCGAAATGTTTCGGCAAAAAAGTAAACTAGAGTAAACAAAGGCAATAGTTTCCTGCGAAGAGTTCCTCCGGGAATAGCAGGAGGGCGGAAGTCGCGCGAGAATGGTGCTCTTCTTAGAGTAAATTTCTTTGGAAAGGCACTGGGGAGAAGCAATTTGAAGGCAAAGAGCAAGCGGGTGCGGCGACACGTTACCATTCGAGAGGTGGCGAAGGCGGCGGGTGCTTCTGTTTCTACGATTTCGGCGGCGCTGAACAATTCCGACTATGTCAGCGTGGAAATGCGGAGCCGCATTGAGAACGCGATCAAGGAGCTCAAGTACCGCCCCAATGACCTGGCGCGGGGACTCCGGCTTCAAAAAACACACTCGATCGCAATTGTTGTGCCCGACTTATCGAATAACTTTTATATCGAGTTGGTGAGGGGAGCCAAAGATTACTCGGCCTCAGCGAACTATACAGTTTTGATTGGTGATTCGAGGGAGAGTTGGGAAGAGGAGCGCAATTATTTGGACTCGTTTCAGAGGCGGCGCGTTGATGGAATCGTGCGGGTTCCTGCTATTGATGCTCTGAAAGGAAAGGGGAAAACCGACCTCGGGAATCTTCCAGTCGTCTACGCAGACCGTTATCCACTCTCGCGTGATAGCTACGTAGGACGGGTGGGCGTAGATAATCGGCGGGCGGCCGATAGCGCGACCCGCTATCTCCTTAGCTTAGGTCACCGAAAAATGGGCATCATTACTGGCGATGCCTCCAGCGGAACTTCAGTCGACCGGTTGGAAGGATTCCTGCAAGCGGTTCGGACTGCTGGAATTCGTCCGGACCGGTCCATGATTCATCGGGGTCACAACGACATGGAAAGTGGGCACGTCCACACTATGCAACTCTTGACGAGGGCCGACCGCCCCACGGCGATTTTCTGTACAAATAATATGATGGCTTTGGGTGCCTTGGCTGCCATACAAGAAATCGGCCTCGTGTGTCCTGAGGAGATCAGTCTGCTCGGGTTTGACGATTTTTACTGGGCGACTCTGTTGCGCCCGAGACTGACCGTGGTTCGTCAGCCCGCAAGAGAAGTGGGAATGATTGCGGCGCGAATGTTAATCGACCACCTCGAAGGTCGGCCGAGCGTTCCCACGCCCACATTGCTCGCGACTCAACTTATGGTCCGGGACTCCTGTTGTCCTCCGAAGACACCACAACCTCGATAATCATCCGATGAATCCTCCAAATTCTTGTTCAAGATCAGAAATGGAACCGAGTTGAGGAAGAATTCTAGCCTGAAAAAAGACGCTATCCCGAACTATCTTCGAGCGGCCATGACTTCATCAGTCTGGCTCGAAGGAAGTACACACTAAGTCCTAGCAGCAATAGGATGAACGCGGTGCCGAGATACTGACGCTGGTCCGGTGTGGCTGCCACGTAGATCCATCCGATGAGTGCAATGAGCGCAGGGAGCGGATACAGCCACATTCTAAAAGGAAGAGCAATTTCTCTGCGGTACCGGCGCACCGCAAATATCGCAAAGACCTGTGGAATGAATTGGAAGACGATTTGAATGATCATGAGCGCGGAAACCAAGCGCTCCAGAGAAAACCAACAGAGGGGAATCGCCAGGGCATTGATGACCAGAAGCGAAACGGTGGGGAAGTGCCCTTTGGAATGAACGCTTCCTAGAATCTTAAAGAAGTTTCCTTCTGCTCCCGCGGCGTAGAGAATTCTGGAATACCCCAGGCTCATGGTAAAAATACCGCCGAGGGTTGCAGCGAGAATCAGACCTGTCATGACCGAAGCCGCACGGGATCCGTGGATCTTGCCGATGAACTCCGAAACCACGGCGTGCGACATTGCTGCTTCTCGCCAGGGAATCGTTCCGATAATCACCACGCTCATCAAAAGATAGAGAACGGCGACGACCAGGACGGACAATACGATGGCGCGTGGAATATTTCTGGTCGGATTTTTTACTTCGCCGCCGAGGTAAGTGATGTTGTTGTACCCGCCATAGTTGTACATGGCGATTAATGTGGCGCTGGCCAGCCCATAGAAAAATGCCTTCGAAGGATGGAAAGCTCCCGGAGGGAAATCGAACGCAATCTTCGTATTCATGTGAATGATCCCGGCACTAATTACCCAAAGCATCGCGGTCAAAACAACCGTGAGCATCACCACAGAGAGGCGCCCGACTGTTTTGATGGGGCGATAAAGCAGGAAGGTAATCAAAACGCAGACCCCTGCTGCGACAGATCCGACGCCGGCATGAGTCAAGCTGGGCAAAACGTAATGCGTGTAATCCGCGAAACCCACGCACGCTGCGGAAATCGCGAGCGGCGCGACAAAAATGGTTTCCCACAAGAAAAGAAAGGAGAATAGCCGCCCCCAGGTGCGAGGGTTGAAAGCTTCTCGGAAATAGATATACGCACCCCCGGCGCCGGGCATGGCTGCGCCAAGCTCCGCGTACACCATTCCGTCACAAACGGAAAAGAGGGCACCGAGAAACCAACCAAGGATAGCCTGAGGTCCGCCCATCGCGGAGATAATGACCCCAATGGTGATGAACGGGCCAATTCCGATCATCTCCAGCATGTTGACGGCGGTGGACTGAATCAGTCCCATGCTCCGCACTAGCTTTTCAGAAGCGCGGGCGATCTCAGGAGGAAGATGGGGTGAAGGAATTTCGGCCAAGTCAACGATCCAGGATGAAACAGAGATTTGGATAACGAGGCGCAATATAACAGCGTCTTGGCCAACCGGCAAGGGAAGATACCATGAAAAATACTGAAACGTTTCGGCACAAAGCACACTTGAGCACTCGAGAGGGTGAAAGCGGCCTTAGAAGCTCAGCTTGAATTGGAAATGGCCGTGGACAAGTCCGGGAGCGTTGCGCTAACCTGCGGGCCAAATTGAGGCCCGAGAACATGGAAAAAACCAGCAGAAGAAATGTTTTGCTCGCAGGGCTCGCGTTACCCGGAATTGTCGACACCACGTTTCGAAAGTTCCACGTCAAGGAGGACACCGAAAAGCCGAAACGATTTGAGGAGCTTGCCGGTTTTGAAGTAGCGGAAGTCGTTTCTAAATACCGCCTGGCGATTGTGCCTTTGGGTAGCTTGGAATTCCATGGCCCGCACAATCCATTGGGATCAGACTCCATCATCATCTCAGGAATTGCGGATCACGTCGCAGTTCGCACGAACGGGTTGCTTTTTCCTGTCGTTAAGTTCACGCAGTGCCCCGCGCATACGATCCACTTTCAAGGAACTTTATCGGTCCGTCCTGAAGTAATGACCATGTACTTTGCTGACATTTTTCGAAGCATTCTTCAGCTCGGATTCCGTAAGGTATTCATCCTGAACGGGCATGACGGTAACATCGGAGCTGGGCGCGGCGCGGTTGCCCAGGTGGCGAATGAGGTAAAGGATGCCGCGTTGTTATTTGCCAGTTGGTGGGAATTTGTTTCGGGCGAGAAGATGCATTCCTTGGGTTTATTCCATCAGGCGAACGGCGGCCACGGCCATGGGGGACCACTCGAGACTTCTGCCGTGGCTGCTTTCCGACCGGAGTTGATTCACCTGGACAAAGCTCCGGATTTACCTGAGTCGCCCGACCTCTCCGGCGGAGCTCCTTATTTCCTCCAAAAGTCCTCAGCAACTGGCTGGCCTGGATATTCCGGCCATGTGAGTGAAGCTTCAGCTGAAAAAGGGCAACAAATCGTGAAAATCAGCGAAGATGGAATCGTGCAGCTGATCGAGAATTGGCTGCACAACAGCGAGGCCCCCGGGAGTTGGTAGGTGGGATGCGCGGAGATCAAGGTAGTTGACCTTCCGCGGACCGGGATTCAGCACCAATGGATCGAGGGGCCAGGAAAAGTGATTACAGTGCCTCGGAATCGATTTTTTAAGCGGTGTACTGTGGTGGTTGAGGGTTCACTGCTCCTTTGCCTGCTGCCATGGCTTGGCCGCGCGCCAAACGGATCGGCTACTCAGGAGAATCAGCAACAGTCTTCCGGATCACTTCGTGCTGCTCAGTCTGCTGTCGAACAGGGAAATCCGGAAGAAGCAATAGGAATGCTGTCGAACTATCTCCAAACTCACCCTCAGGATTCCCGCGCGCGACTTGCACTCGGGCAAGCTTATACTCGCGTCGGGCAAATTGGCCGCGCGGAGGAAGAATTCCAAACGGTACTGAAGACCGCACCTGACAATTACGTCGCCCTAGCCGCACTTGGCGAGATCTATGAACGAACTGGACAGCCAGAGAGGGCAGAACCACTGCTCGGGCGCGCCGTAAAGGCTAGCCACGGCATTTCGCAGATTCGGATGGAGTGGGCAGTTGTCCTCGCGCATCTCCACGAGTACCAGAAAGCACAGACCGCTTTGTGGGGGCTGCTGCCGCCAAATGATCGCGAGGAAAAGATTGAATTCTATAGGCTGAAGGCCTCTGTGGCCCTGGGGCTGGGAAATGCCGTTGCAGCCGCTTCAGAAATGGAGAAGGCGCTCGTTCTGAAGCCAGATGACGAAGAACTTACATTGGCGACTGCGGCGGCGCAATTGCGATCCAGCAATTGGCAACGCGCCGCAGATCTCACCAAACCAGTATTCGCCAGGACTCACGACCCTGCACCGGGGATGATACTCCTGGAAGCGCAACTGGGAGCGAGTGCGAATTTTCAACCAACGCTCGATTTACTTCGCTCAAACGCCTCGAACACTCCGGAGGAATTGGAGATCAGGCAACGCTTGGCGGAATTGCTTGTCTCTCACAACGAATTCTCCGAATCCATTGAGGATTTCCAGAAAGCCGTAGAACTCGATCCCGGTCGCGCGGACCTGCTGTTCAATCTGGCTCTGGCGCAATTCAGGGGCGGTCGTTTGGATGACGCATTGGCAAGCGCGCAGAAGAGCATAGAACTTGGGGACAGCGCCGATTTGGAGGATTTAGTTGGAGATATTCAGGAAGCGCGAGGGGACAATCTCGCCGCCGTGAAGGCTTACCAGGCAGCCGTTGCATTTGCTCCTGACGAGGAGAAATACCGGCTGTCGCTCGCCCTAGAATTGATACGGCATAAGAGCTTCGACGCTGCCAAAGCCGTTCTCCAGCAAGCCGAAGGATTGCATCTGGATTCGTGGCGGATTCACTTCGCCCTAGGAATGGTCGAGTATTTTGCAGGGAATGAGGAAGAGGCCAGCCGAATTCTTCTTCACGCGGCTGAGTTGTCGCCCGAACCGCCTCTTGCACTAAAGTATGTGGGCGACATTCAGATGGATCGAGCCGCCGGGCCCGATCCCGTGGTGCTCTCACAGTTGTGCAAATATGCTGACCTCCATCCCAAGGAAGCTTCTATGCAGTATTACTGTGGCGCCCTGCTTTTTAAAAGAGATTACGCGTCTGAAGACAAAGCGAGTATGCCTGATATTCTTCGGCGATTGAACGCCGCGGCGGCCCGGCTTCCCAACGACCCTACGCCGCACTGCGAACTCGGGAAGGCTTACCGCTGGCTAGAACAATGGCATGCGGCACTTCGCGAATCGGAAGTGTGCGCGCGGTTGGATCCGGACTCCGCACAAGCCCACTATCGGCTGGGGCAGATTTATCACCACGAGGGTCAGCCGGAACGAGCGAAACAGGAAATGAGTCTGTACGAGGCGGCTTCAAAACGCGTTGCCGATGAAAATGCTCGGCGTGACGAAACAATGAAGACGTTCCTGTTCACCATCGAGAAGCAGACACCGGACCATTAGAGAAATGGTCCGGTGTCCCGCAAGTCCACTCCATTCGTGTGATGCTCAGGGAGTAGACTTCTTCACCGGGGTGTGGGTGATCTCAGAGTGAGCGCCAACCCGCTGAGGATTTTTGGCGAGACTTACCATGTTGGCAAAGAGTCGGTAGGCTCCAGGCACGCCTTCGGGCAATTGACGATAAAACGCGTAGGCATTGTAGATGTACACGCCCTTGCCGTATCTTGCGTATACCAGGCCGCCTTTCTGAGGTTCCTGGCCGGGATCGTGGGTTTCCAACAGAGGCACATAGGATGCGTCCCAACTTTCCAGGAATTTTGAGCCGCGTTCCTCGACCCAATGTTCGAAATCCTTGCCGGTGATTTTGTTGGGCCAATTGAACACAGGATTGGTTGGAGCAAGAATTTCCATCTTGGAATTTTCGTCGGTAACTTCTTCTGGGTTCGATCCCATTTTGTAGGGATATGGGCCGTAATTGTGATCGTATTCCGGAGTATTGTATTGGACGATGACGACTCCTCCGTTCTTCACGTAATCGAGGATACGGCCGTTATTGGCCTTGAGGTCCTCGCGCGCAGCGTAGGCGCGCACGCCCAAAATAATGGCGTCAAATTTAGAAAGGCTTCCGCTGGCGAGATCTCCCGAACTGAGGAAGTGGACCTTGATCCCCAGATTTTCCAGAGACTCGGGCACTTCATCGCCCGCGCCCACGACATACGCGATGTTCAGACCGGGGGCAACTTTTGCGTCAACACCGGTGGTGCGATAGGTTGAAGCGCGATAGAGATTGTAAGGGCGCAGGCCTGAATAACCGACGGTGTGGTAGCCCTCTTTGTATTCGCGGCCATCGTAGGTGGCCACGGCCGTGAGCGTGTAATGCTTTTCTTCCAGACGACCGGGAGTTACATGGAAGCTAAGAGTCTGATCATCGCCATCCTTCGCGGTTGAAAACTCCTCCTGCGGCGCTTTCCAACCTTCCGGCAAATCGAGTTTCACAGTTCCTTTTGCAGGACCCTTGACGTTGCTGTGAATCGTGACTGTAAGATCGAAAGACTTCTCGCCCAGAGGAACTATTCCCGCTTGTGGCGCAATAGAAACAGAAACAGCCGGGCCCAGGGCGAGCGGCCCAAACACTGTTCCTGAGCCGTTCACGCGACTAACAGACTGGACAACTTGCGAGATTTCAAACGGCACGCCGTCAAAGGTGAAGTGCAGCGTGGCTGAAATCGGATAGGGAGCCAAAGGCAGACTGAGATACTTTGGTTCCAGGATGTCGTAATAAGGCTGTTCGATGTCTGGTCGAGTGAAATACGGCCGTGTGAAGCCGGCGTTCTGAGGGACGTGGACGGTGAACCGTAAATCCTTGGATTGGTTCCCTATGAGCGCACCGCCCAATTGATTTGTGGGATCGATCGTCCATTGCTCACCTTGGGGAGTCTGCAATTCCACATTCTCCAGTTGCACCGGAACGCCAGTGGGGTTTGTGGCGTGGACTTTCACCCAGAATTCTTGTCCCGGGATCGCGATCTGGAAGCTCGCTGGATTTCCGAAGAAGCGCGCAAAGGGGCCGGTCGGTTCTTTTTCAGGGGCGACCGTGGCCAAAAGAGACAATCCCAGGGATTCTGCGAGTGCATTTTCAAATTGTGCTTGCTTAACTTTTAGTTCGTGTGTGACGTCAAACTTCGAATCCGCGCTCAATTCGCTGACAGCAACTTTTTCGATGAGGGCGTTCGTTGCCTTCAGGCCCGCCGCCAAGGTGGGTGCGATTGCTTCTGGACGCTGAGCGGAAAAATCAGCCGTGGCTTTCTCGACGAGCGAATTGATTTGAGTCAACCCATCCTTCAGGAACGCAGGAGCGCCGCCCTCTACCAGGCTGGCAATGCCCATGAGCGAAACATCGATGCCATCGAAGATCGAAGCTTCCTTGTCTGGAACGGAGACTTGAGAGGCAAAGCGGTGATAGGGATTCATTTCGGCTTCGGCTGGTGGCAAGCCAGTGCCGCCGTTCTGTGATTTCTGGTTACCCAACCCGAGGCGAGAGACTTGGACATAGGTTAAGCCAAGAAGCGGGTTGTACTCCCCTGCTGGAACTTCGACTGAGGCAGACAATTCGCCCTTGATGACCGAGCCGTCCGTATAGTTTCGAAATTCCGCGGGATAATACTTCCCGTCGGCATAGTCGTAAATTCCCTTATCGGTGATCCGGGCAAACGGTACACGCGCATAGTCTTTCAGCGGCTTCCACGGATGCAGGCCTTCCTTAATCTGTTCGGGAAACATATTCGGGTCGCCTGCAGCCTTGAAGACTTCCTGCGCCATTTGTCCTGCAACCTGGTGATTGCCGTGACCATCCGTGCGCCCACCGACAAATACCGAAGCGATGACGATGGGGCGAGTCATGCGGACAACTCGGACGACATCCGACAGGACCCGGTCATGGCCCCACTTTTCCAGAGCTTCTTCTCTTGTCTTGGAGAAACCGTAGTCGATCACACGGGTCCAGAACTGCTGCGTGCCATAGTAACGATCCGCCGCCAGAAGCTCTTCCGTACGGACCAAACCGAGCGCATCGAAGTAATCCGAAGACATGACGTTCGCACCGCCCTCGCCGCGATTCAACGTTAACAGGATGACGCGGGCTCCTTGTCCGCGCGATTCGTAGGTCAACATACCTCCGTCTTCGTCATCGGGATGGGCAGTAACATACAGCATGCTGGCGCGGGTATGGAGTTTCTGCAAACTCTGCCAGAGCGCGGCGGCGCCACGGTCAAATGAAATTGCCTGCGCCGCAGCGGCGGGCTTCGCGCTGACAGCAGTCGGCGATTGCGCCATCAGTGCCGATCGGAATACAAGCAGCGTGAAAGCCGTGGCGACAAGAAATATCGGTGGCAACTTTCGAGATCCTGATGTCATTCTCCCTCCTCTGCCTTCTCCAAAATGTCCCGCGTGGCTCTTCTCAATTGTTGATATTGCAAGCTGCGCCTGTGGTGAGCAATCGTGAGATCACGCACTCACCGACAGCTGCCTCGTGCCATTCTCAGTGATTGCGGCCATGGAGACGGGACGCGAAGCAAAGCGCGCGGCGAATTTCCGCTCTGCAGCTCACGAAGGAATACGAAATAGAACGAGATGTGCACGCGTGACCTGACCTCCAATTTTCGCTTGAAAGACGGAATTGTACGTTTGCGAGAGGTAAAGTCAATAAAAATCCCAAAACGTTTTGGCACCACTAAAAGAGGGGCGGTTTGCGGGCAATTGCCTTATTAGGAACCATACCAAATACTGCAACAGAAACGATTCGCGCAAAATTAGTCTTGACAAGACAATATACGGATGATATTTCTCCACAAATTCGAGCCGAATCGTTTCGGCATGCCCAGGGGTGGGGCGCTGAGGGACGAATCAACCGTTCTCTACCTGTCTTCCATCCTTTGCGTGACGATGCGTTTTGCGGCGTGGTAGTTGCTGGAAGTGTGCTGCTCTGGGCCCGTAGAGGCGGGCCGTTGGGGGTGGCTGGTGCTTTCCGGCGAAGCCATATTTCAGGGTGCGAAGATCGGAAGCCGACGCAAAATGGCTCGCCCAGATTTCAAAGCGAGTGACGGCTGCCGATGTCAGTCAGACGTAGGGGACAGCTCTTCGAATCTGAACAGTGGAGGCTGCAATGAAACGACGGATTGGTTCTCCAAGATTATTTCACTGGGGGATTTTGCTCTTGGCTGCGCTGGTTCTGTGTGCTCTTCCGGCGATGGGGCAAATCGATCGTGGCGCCATCGTTGGGAAAATACTGGATGCCTCCGGCGCGATTGTGCCTAAAGCAACTGTGACGGTAACCAATAAGGCTACTGGTGTCGCACAGACAACGCCAGTCAACGACGCCGGGGACTACCAGGTTCTTGGATTGATCCCGGGCAACTATACCGTAAAGGTTACCGCGGACGGTTTTCAAACCGCTGTGCAGGATGACATCGAAGTGCACGTACAGGACCGCCTTTCTATAGGCTTTGTGCTAAAGGTGGGGTCAGTAAGCCAGGAGATAGTGGTCAGTGGCGGAGAACCGCTCCTCCAGACGCAGACAGCCGACGTGGGGGGTGTGATTAACGAAGAGCAGGTCAATGATCTGCCGCTCAACGGGCGCCGTTATGCGGATCTGGCGCTATTGGAACCCGGGGTACAAAAGTATTATGGCGCCGCCAATCCTGCACCCGATCGGTTTAGCGTCAACGGGAATCTCGAACTGCAGAATAATTTTCTAATTAATGGCATTGACAACAACTCTTGGTCAGAAAATCTGCAGGAATTGTCGGTCCAAGTGGTGCAGCCTCCGCCTGACGCGATTCAGGAATTTAAAATTCAGACCAGGACGTACTCCTCAGAATTCGGCAATTCCGCGGGAGCGGTGGTGAATGTGTCCATCAAATCCGGCACCAACGGATTTCATGGAGATCTGTTTGAGTTTGCCCGGAATGCCGTGTTTGACGCAAACTCTTGGATCAACGATGCAAATAACCTGAAACGTGGTCGCTTCACGCAGAATCAATACGGGGGAACAATCGGTGGTCCGATCCTGAAGGACAAGCTGTTTTTCTTTGGCGACTACGAACGCTTCAGCAGCCGGCAGTCTACGACCATATCGAGCGTTGTTCCAACGCCATTGATGAAGGAAGGTAATTTCACGGAATGGCCATTTCCTTTGACCCATTCACTCATCCCCGGTCAGTCCGGCTGTTATATCAACAATATTCTTCAGTCTTCGAGTTCGACCGGCCACACGTGTCTCGACCCCGTTGCTGCCAAGACGATGGCTTTGCTTCCAGCCCCTAATGTTGCGTCGCTAGTAGCGGTAC
This sequence comes from Candidatus Acidiferrales bacterium, assembly GCA_963709675.1. Lineage (GTDB taxonomy): Bacteria > Acidobacteriota > Terriglobia > Acidiferrales > UBA7541 > Acidiferrum. Next base: position 2,231,021 of record CAVPWW010000002.1, on the reverse strand, counting down.
AGGGCACTCCGGGGAGCTGGACCGGACTCCCGAATTACGTTTATTCCACGCCGGTACCCGATGACGTCTACTCCACGGACGGCCGCGTCGATTACAATCTCAATTCGACTAATCAAATTTATGGCAGCTACAGCTATCGTCATGTGGACCGTGAGGATCCCCCATGGACTAGCAATGCCGTAGTCGGCAACGGGAACTTTGCAACCGCTTATCGCTGGCACCAGCAGTTGGTCGCGATGGGTTGGACACATACTCTTTCAACCACGTTATCGAACGATGCACGGTTCGGCTTTAATCGCGACTACGCTCATAGCGACCCGGTGGGCGTGGCTCTTGGTACCTCCGAGGCCGAATCGCTCATCGGTTTGACAGGAATCCCTAACGGTCCGGGCACCGCAGGCTTACCGCCGATTGAGATTAATGGCCTGACACGCATCGGCACGTCGCCCTGGCGACCTCAGTATCAGGTTGCGCAAGCTTGGAACTTCATTGACAACTTGAGCTGGCTGAAGGGCAATCACAGCTTCAAGTTCGGATATCAATATCTGAAAAGGTCTGACAATTTCCTCGATATAAGAGCCCCGCAGGGAGAAATACAAATTAACGGAGTTTACTCTGCCGGCGGAGCGTTCGGCTTGCCCGATTTCCTGCTCGGGAATGTAGATGGCGTGCACTTCACGACCCCTCATGTCGTCCATTACTACCAGCCGGGGAATTCCTTCTATGCCATGGACAGCTGGAGAACGACTTCGAAACTCACTCTTACCTACGGTCTCCGCTACGAGCTTTTCGCACCGATCATGGATAGGGCTAACGACACCACGAACTTCACCCCCGCCAACGGTGGAGGACTCGTCACGGCGGCCAGCAATGCGTCTGGTTGGTATAACCGTTCGCTGATTCATCCAGACCTGGACAATTTTGCGCCCCGTCTCGGCTTTGCCTACCAGATGACCGATCGCCTCGTCTGGCGGGGTGGATACGGTGTTTTCTTCCAACACAACGACCGAATTGGTTCGGAAAGTCTGCTTCAGCTCAACCCGCCCTTCCTTCTTGACACACAGCTCAATCGCAGCGGTGCCAGCACTGTATTTCAACTCCAGGATGGTTTCCCGTACGATTCCATCGTTAATTCTGGGATAAATTTGCCTGGACTTCAGATCCGCGCCCAGGATCCCAATCAGCGTGCCAGTTATGTTGAGCAAACGAGCTTTGGATTGGAATATCAAGTTGCGAAAGACACCGTGGCTTCGGCCAGCTACGTTGGCAATTGGGGCCGCAAGATGTATCGCGTACGCGATTACAACCAGCCACAAATAACGGGGTTTGATAATGGCTGTCCAATTTTGCTGTATCCATACGCCAACCTGAACACCGTCACGAATATCAATACCTCGACTGCTGTTTTCGGCCAATGCGCGACTAGTGGCCAACATGCTTACCTTGAATACGCCAGCACCGATGGAAATACCGATTACAACGGTCTCGAGGTCTCCTTGCGAAGGAGGATGTCCCGGGATTTAAGCTTCAATTTGGGCTACACGCTCAGTCATGGACTCGCCAATTTTGGCGACAACCTAACCACAACACAATTGCCTCAAAACTCTTACAACTACGCTGCGGAGATGAGCAATTCCATTCTCGACATTCGTAGCCGTTTTGTTGGGAATTTCATCTGGGATTTGCCTTTCGGCCAGGGAAAGCGATTCCTGTCCGATCCGAATGCAGCCAGCCGGTGGCTGGGTGATTGGCAGTTTAACGGTATCGTCACCCTGCAGACGGGAACTCCCTACAGTGTCACTGCCGCGAATGACGGCTTGGTGGACCCAAATAATCCTGTCTATGCAAACTGCATTGGAAATCCATTCGCCGGCGCGACCACCGATCACAATTCCTACACGACCACAGGTTTCCTGATTAATCCCGCTGCGTTCGCGCAGCCAGGGCCGGGAACTTTCGGGAATTGTGCTCCCCGACTGTTTCACGGGCCGGGCATCCAGATGTGGGACTTGAGCCTGTTCAAGCAATTCAAATTCACGGAAAGATATCAGCTTCAATTTAGAGCTGAATTTTTCAACGCTTTCAATCATCCCAACTTCGCAAACCCGAGCGCGAATATTGCCTCGCCAGGCTCATTTGGGAAGGTCTCCAACACGCTCGCCCCGATTTTGGGTACCGATTCGGGAGGGCCAGGTGATCCTCGTGAGATTCAACTGGCGCTGAAGTTTTACTTCTAGTCCCATGTGCGGGAACGGCGGAAAACCGTTCCCGCATTTTTTCGGACGTTTCTGGTCCAGATTCCGGGTGGGAGAAGACTCCATCAAGGAGTGGAGGTGGCGTTAGCACATCGAGTAGCAGCGGTCCGGCCCGCGATCAAGTTCCCGAATAATGTGGTTGCGCCGAGAGGGTCGGAATAGAAGGCAACTTCTTTGAACGCTGCGTTTGTGGTCTCCGTCCAGGAATTCTACCGATGGCTCCGCTTCGCACCTGGGATTTTGGGAAGGAGAATTTGGACATGTCACACAAGATAGGCCTTGTTGGAGCGGGAGGCGTCGCCGGGGTCCACGCCGCCATATTAACGAAGGACTCGCGCGTCAAGGTGCATAGTTTCTTTGATGTGGAGGCGGTACGTTCGCAAGCGTTAGCTGCCCGATTTGGGGGTCATGCGGCAGGTACGCTCGTGGAGCTGCTCGAGCAGAGCGATGCCGTTTTCGTTTGTACTCCAAACACCACACACGAAGAGGTAGCCACGCAGGTTCTGAATGCGGGGAAACACGTTTTTTGCGAAAAGCCGTTTGCGCTGAATTTAGCTTCTGCCACCAGGTTACGCGACAAAGCTATCCGTTCTGGACTGATCTACCAGGTAGGGCACAACCGCCGTTTTGCGCCAGTCTACAAAATCTTAAAGGGTGCCATCGAAACGAATGAACTTCGCCCCCTTTCCGTCCACGCGAAGATGAACCGCGGAGAGTTGGTGAATCCTCCGTGGGTGTGGAATGCAGCGTTAACCGGTGGCTTTCTGTATGAAACCCCGGTTCACATGTTTGATCTCATGACTTTTTTCTTTGGAAAGGTCGAATGGGTGCAGGTGGCCGCTCGTGCTCACGATCACGGGGAATTGGACGACTTTTCCATCATGTTGAATTTTCAGTCGGGTTTGCAGGCGACCATGAAAACCTACGCGCATGCAAGTTGGCACTTTCCCTTTGAGCGTTTTGAGGTCTACGGAATGCACGCAACCTACGAAACATTTGAAATGGAGAGTATCTCCTTCACGAATGGCTTGGAATCCAAAACGACTACTTACGATTTTTCCCTCGCAGGCATGCACGAACAGTGGGGCTATATCGAGGAAGACCGCCTTTTTGTTGACGCGCTCGATGGCAAATCGCCTGTGGCCGTTTCTGCCGAGGATGGCTATCAAGTCGTACAGTTGATCGAAGCCTGCTACAAGAGCGCGAAGGATGGAGAACGTGTCCACCTCGGAGCACCCGTGAGCAAGGTGTGATATGCGCAAGTTTTCCGATCGAGTTCAATTTGCTTCGGCTCCTGTTCGTTGGGGAGTTCAGGACCATCCCGGGCCAGCTTCGAAGCAACCTTATGAACGCAGGACATCAATGCACGTGTGCTTGGCGAATCCCGTCGGAGGAATTTCGATTTGCAGGAAGCAGTAGGCGCGGGAATATTCTCTCCGATCGGACAAGGTTGCATCGATTTTGAAAGATTCTTGCGATTGTTGGCACGAGATCAATATTTAGGGTGGAGGGTTGTCGAACAGGATGTGGTTTACGGCTCGACGGACGTCCCGCCTGTGGAAAGTATGCGTGCCAGCCTGAGTTATAGGAAGGACGCCATAGCCAAACTGAAGGCTACAAGCCAATCCGAAGTAGCCAAAGACTGGGCCGATACTGCTTCCAGAAAACTGGCCGGCTCACGCTGCTTGCAGATTCATTTGTTGGCCGAACGCCTGAACGTATTCCGTTAGCACTTGCTGGGCGATTTCCGGGCGGCCGACAAGGGGATTCTTCACAAGCGCGGCCAGCGCCGCCTCACGAGAGTGTTCGATTGAAGCACGGACTGTCAGACGCTCATATTCCTTCACCTGCAGCAGTAAGGGACGCACGGTCTCTGGGGCGTGCCCCACCGGAGACACTTGAACACCACCCGAGGAAACCTGGCAGGGGAGTTCGACGGCATCGTCGGGATCAAGGTCTACCAAGGCTTTGCCGTTACGCACCGTGAGAGGAATCAAGGAAGGCTTTTCGGCCTGGAGACCCTGAAGCACAAGCACAGCAATCCGCTCATACCCGGAAAACTCCGAATAGAGTTCTTGATTTTCCCTCCGCTTTTCTCCTGCCGTGGCCTCGATGCTGAAATACGAGGCATTTCGTTCACGCAGATAGTCTTCGTAGATATCGACCAGGTGTGGTTCAGAAGCCTGCGCCAGATTGTGGAACAAACGGGAGTTCATTCCTGCGATGGCCTGGCCGCGGGATTGCCCGCTCCGTTCTGTATTTTTATAAGCCGCCTGAGGAAAGTAGTAGAAATAGAGGTATTCCGTGGGCAGTAGACCGAGTTGCTGAATAAATTCGGTGGGGAAAAGCCCATGCCGGTAACATTTCTGGATGATTTCTGGAGAAGACAGCACTTTGGGCAGCAGTTCCGTGTTCGACTCGTCACGGATGGAACGAACCCAGCCCAGATGGTTCAGGCCAAGGTAGTCGAAATGTAAGTCGAAGGGATTTCGGCCCAAGGCATGGGCGATCGCCTCGAAAGTTTCCAAGGGTGTATCACAGACGCCCAGCAGTTTTACCCGGGAATGATTCAAAAGGCCTTGGGAAATAATTCCTACAGGATTTGTAAAGTTAATGACCGTTGCCCGCGGAGCAACGCGTTCGATCAGTCTTGCATACTCCAGCATAATCGCCAGGTTTCGCATGGCACAGGCGAATCCGCCCGCGCCCACGGTTTCTTGGCCGACCAATCCATGAGCGAGTGCGATGGTTTCGTCTTTCACTCGCGCCTCAATACCGCCAGCGCGAATGCTTGTAATCACATAGTCCGCTCCCTCAAGGGCATGCTCAGGATCGGAAAATGTTCTGATGCGCGCATCGAGTCCGCTGCGCTTGCCCATCGTACCGGCAACCCTCGACATTATTTTCAAGCGTTCCGAGTCCGTATCCCAAAACGCTAACTCTTCCAGTCGCACGTTGTCCCCGGCGCCTGCCAAGCCGTGGACCAGAAGGGGAGTCCTGACCCCTGCAGCCCCGATCACTGTGACCTTCATGATGGCCCTTTATCCTTCCAAACGATTGCTTGCGAAACCATACCCACGTACCTCGAAATTCGCGTTCCTATGCCTTCCACTACGCTTCAGTGGATTTTCTTCATCAACTCCCTAAGTCTCCTTAGGGTAGGTATCGCAGAAGATCCTCCTGCCCGAGTCGTAGCTAACGCGCCGCAAACATTGCCGCCCCGCAGGCACTCTTCCAGCGGCCACCCAGCGAGATAGCCGTAAAGAAAACCTCCATTGAATGCATCACCGGAACCCGTCGCATCCACGGTGCGGACACTAATCGACTTGATTCGTAGGATTTTTCCTTCGCGGAAAGCCAGAGAGCCAGCGTGGCCAAGCTTGATTACGGGTACCCGCACCCAGCGAGCCAATTTTCGTGCAGCCGCCTCAACACTCTGTTCTCCGGTCATGGCCTTCGCCTCAGCTGCATTTGGAAACACAAATTCGAATGAGCTTAGCAAAGAGGGCAATCGCGGTGACTCGAGTAGCTCGGGATTCCATCCCATATCTGCGGAAAGGGTCAGTCCTGTTCGGCGCAATTTGTGAATCAAAGGCAGCCATTTATCTGGCGGCGACATCGAGCATGCGAGATGCAGATGCTTCGCGGACCGGATCTGGTTCTGCGCGCTGCTGCGTAACAAAAGCTTTTCCAATTTCTGATTGATCTTGTCGCAGGTAATCATCATGCGGTCCCCATCAAAGGCCGCGCAGACCGTCATTGCGGTTGGCAGTTTGGGATCGATTTCACAACCCTGGATGGACACCCCGCTTTGGACCAGCTTTTGCCATTCCTGGGTCGAAAGTATATCCAGGCCAACTTTGGTTATAATCCGGGTTGGCGTACCTAGCCGCGAGGCCACCATGGCCGTTGTCGCGAGGCCGCCTCCTGGGAACCTGGCGAAACTTGCGGTTTTGACCTCTTCCCCCAATCGCGGAACCCTTGGAAGGTCGTAGAAGACCAGATCCAGAAAAAATTCGCCAAAAATCGCCAATCCCCTGTCGTTTGGATCGGTGGCAGGAGTCATCACGCCCCAGATGATAGCAGAGATGCGGCCACCGGCAAAGCGACCAGCGCAAACACCGAAACGTTATGGCGCCAGTGTTTACGCATGCTTGCGCGGCCTGCCGAGTTGTTCAGGCCGTATTCTCATCGCGGGTCTTTGTGAAGAGCTGCGACTGATGAGCAAGTTGCGGCTCATTTCTACTTAGCGAGGCAGCAGGTCTCCCCGATCACGCGCGGGTCAGCGCCTACTCTCGAACTCCGAAAATCGCTAACGGAGTTGATCGGTCGGGCACCATACTTGTCCGTTTCTGCCGTTCCGCCATGTCGAAGCTCGTTACGAAACACAAGAAAACGCGGAATCTAAGGCCTCGCCGTAGATTCAGATTCCGATAGTGAGCGCCTTGCGCGCGATCAATCCAAAACCCTTGGATCTAGCCTGTTCTTCGAGAGTGTGCGCGTGGGCTCGGGCAGCGGTGGGATCCGTCTTCGCCTCGACTTCGCACAACGCGAGGCGGGCCTCCAACTGGTAGCGGATGTTTCCGTTTTTGGTGGTTTCTGCAATGACAGTGTTCAGAGACTGTCGAGCGTCGTCGAGTCTGCCGGCAGCTGCCTGAATGCGGGCATCTGCGATGCCAAACAGGAAGCGCTCCTCTGACCCCCGACTCTGGCGAAGCAAAGAGCGAGCAGCCGCGATTGCCCGAGTGGCTGCTGCGGTGTCCCCTTGGTCTAAAGCAATCTTGGCGAGCAACGTCTGTGCGGCGATTTCGTTGGTAGGGTCTTTATGCTCGTGAAGAGAGGATAGGAGTTCGGTGATCCGCCGCCTGGCTTCGTCGCGCTGGTTTTGCGCCTCGGCTACCTCGGCAAGTCCTTGCTCGAACTGGGCAGTCAAAGCCGAGCCACCGGCTTCTCGAACCAGGGGGAGTGCGTCGGAGAAAGTCTTTTGTGCTTCATCGAGGTTGCCTTCTAGTTTTGCGATATTCCCGAGGTAGAAGAGATCGGCGACGATCATGTGCTTGTTGCCGTCCTTGCGGGCGAGAGCAAGCGAGCGCTGACAACTGCCCCTCGCCTGGGCGAGATCCCCAAGCATAGTGAGCTGGCTGGTTTTCTCGTTCAAGGCGTAAGCAGCACCTTGGTCATCCGCCATATCCGTAAAGATAGTCAACGCCTGATCGTCCATGCTCAGACTCGCCGCGAGACTGCCCTCAGCGGCAAGGGCCCACGCGACACCCAGCAACGCCCAACCCTCGCGATTTCTGTCGCCAATTTCGCGATAAATGGCGAGGGCTTGCTCATCCAATTTCTTGATGCCTGCCACGTCTCCTCGCGCGCCGCGCTGCGCCGCGATCGAATTGAGATCGATTGCCTCGCCCGTTTTGCTTCCAGTCCTGCGATTGACCGCCAGCGCCTGTTCATAAATCTTCTCGGCTTCCTTGGATTCACCACGTATGGAGTAGACATAGGCGATGTATTCCAAGGCATTGGATACTCCCCATTGATCTCCAGCCTTGTCATAGATTTTCTTGGCTTCCTCGGCGGCGGCAATCGCATTTTCCTCCTCACCCAGAGGTGCCAAACAGGCGGATTCGAGGTAAAGGGCCCTTGCCAGGAGTAAGTCGGAGCCGCTGTCGCGAGTCTTTGCGACAGCGCGAACGGCTACGCCACGAGCGGTGGCGTATTGGCCAAGTCGGATGTAGTTCATTTCTTCGGCCAGATCGATACGGGCATCGTCCCGTGCGGGAGACGGCAAGTTGCGGAGCGACTGGATGGTGGCTAGCGCGTCATCTCTCTTGCCACCTTGCGTCTGGGCATCGGCTAAACGCAGGCCATATTCGATGTCATCGGGAAAGAAATCGAACAAGGTGTGGTAAAGCTCGATGGCTTTCGGCCACTCGTTGTTCATGCCGCGGTAGCGTGCTTCGACGAACAGGCGGTCTTTATGGAGGAGCTTGTCGGACAGCTCGAAGGACTTTTGGGCTGCAGTTTTTGCCCTAACTTCGTAGCCCAATTTCGACCAAGCCTCAGCGAGAGCTGAGTGCGCCAGGGCGTAGGTAGAGTCAGCTTGAATGGCTTGATTCAGGAAGTCGCGAGCGGCGAGCGCGTCGAAGTGTTGTAGTTTCTCCAGTCCAAGTGCGTACAACCGCGCCGCTTCCGTGTTGGAGGGGCGCGAAGCTTGAACCGCGGCGAGTTGATTTCCGGTGATTTCGGGGACGGCCATCTTCTCACGCAGGCGTGCACCAGCGCGGGAAACGAGTTGGAACAGGTCCGTTTCGCTGCCCGTTTCTGAAATGGCCACGACGGTTTCCCCGGCGGCGGTGTCCTGGAGTTGTATGTCGAGGCGGATCCGTCCTTGGGACTGTTTCCCCAGGTCGCTATAGGAGCCGAGTACGACCATGTCCGCACCGAGCGTTTGGCGTATCCGCGCCAGGGTGTTCGGGGAAAGAGTGCCACCGCTGGAAATGGAGGAACTGCTTTTCAATTGCGCTATCTCCTCAGACGAGATCGTACGCAACTGATCGCCAGCTCCCAATTCAGTGGTCAGCATCTCGGAGAACGCGGTGGAAAGCCAGGCGGCATCGTTCCGGCCTGACAGGTTCTGGAACCCAAGCACTGCCACCGATCGCCGTGACCGGATTGGCACGGGCCCGACCGACGATGTCGAATGCCCTGGCGTGCGCCTCAACCCCTGATAATGGAAAGCTGCGGTTATCCCGAGTCCCGCCAACAACGCAACCGCGATCACGGGGATCGCCCAGCTCTGGCGCGGCCGGCTTTGTTCAATCACCAGTCGAGAGTGTTCGTGACTCTGGACAATGAGGTTCTCTTCCTGGTTGAAGACACGCACCTTGGCGACAAAGCGGTAACCTCGGCCTGGAATAGTGTCGATGTAGCGATGCTGGCCTGTCGTTTGACCAAGAGTTTTCCTGAGGACGAAGACGTTCTGGGCGAGGTTGGACTCCTCGACGAACGTGTCCGGCCAGACACTTTTCATCAGGTCATCCTTCAAAACGACTTGTTCGCTGTTGCGCACCAGGACGAGCAGGGTCTCGAAGGCCTTCAATTGTAAAGGAACGGGCTGGTTGTTGAGGAGAAGGAGGCGCTTGGCGGGGTCCAGGCAGAAAGGACCAAACTCGTATAACTCCTTTCCCTGGTTGTTCATGACCCGCCTGATAAATTTCTGAAATTTCTCTAAAGACTTCGGGGGCCGCTTTCGGCAGGATGCCTGGTCCCAGAGCAGGAGCCCGGACGTGGAGCCAAAAGTGAAATGCAATCTATCACGATTTCGGGGATGGGCAAAGAGCTGGGGGGATGGGATGAAGGTTCACACAAGAACCGAATTCACTCTTATGTCTCCTGCGATGATGAATGGCCTGCGAGGAAGTTGCAAATAATACTTCTCTCTCGGATTGAGCTGCTTGGCATCCTAGGATTCTGAGCGACAATCCGTCCGGAGTCTCGTGTTCGTTCCTCACTGATGATGGGCAAAAGATATATCTGTCGCATACGGATGAAGCATTTTACACTTAGCTTCTCAAGCAAATATGCGGACGAACCTCAGCAAGCGCATACCGGATTCATCACGGAGACAGTCGCGAGGTCACGATTTCTGTAGGGGTAAAGCATGTTGACTCGAATCGCTCTGAGATTCGTTTTTTCGTTAACAGCGATATTGCAAGTTTCGCAGGATTACCCCTCGAAGCCTGTGCGCATGATCGAACCATTCGGGGCGGGGGGTGGTCCTGACTTGATAGCCCGCGCGGTCAGCCCAAAGCTATCGGAGCTTTGGGGCCAACCCGTTACAGTCGAGAATCATCCCGGCGCAGGGAGTACAGCGGCCCCCGCCCTGGTCGCCAAGTCGCCAGCTGACGGTTACACGTTGCTCGTTAACACCAGCGCTCAGACGTACAGCGCCGCACTCTTGAAAAACCTGCCCTATGACCCCCTGAAGGACTTCATTCCGGTCGCTCCACTCACGAGCCAGCCCTACGTACTGGTCGCAGGCAAATCGTCGGGCATCGCCACCGTGGGCGAATTGATTGCCACGGCAAAGGCGAAGCCAAATGAGCTAAAATTTGCCTCCACTGGTGTGGGCACTGGCACTCATTTAGGAATTGAGAAATTCAATCTAGAGGCGGGCATTAAGGCCGTACACGTACCCGCTAAGGCGGGCGACGCGATCACCGACGTGATCGCCAAGACGGTTGCCGGGGGTGCTACTTACATGATGGCTCCCATTCAGCTCGCCCTGACTGATATCCGTTCAGGCAAACTGCGTGCCCTTGGGGTAACCACCAAGACTCGCACTCATTTACTACCTGAGGTACCAACCATCGCGGAGGCTGGTGTCCCCGGCTTCGATTTTCCGATTTGGTATGGAGTGTGGGTGCCCGCTGGCACTCCTGCCGAAGTGGTGGACAAGTTAGCAAAGGACATCGCGCGGGTCTTGGCGGCGCCGGAACTGCGCGATTGGCTAGAAGAGCATGGGGCCGATCGGATGAGCATGGCACAACCTGAGTTCGCGCGCTTCGTCCTGAAAGAGAGCGAAAGAGCAAAGCGCATCATCAAGGCCGCCGGAGTGGAGCCTCAGTGAGCAGGCGGTTTGTCGCTTGGAGCGTTCGGGGTAACGACATAGATTCTTCCCGAGTGACGAGCAAACAGGAAGGAACCGCATTACTTCTCGTTTGCCGACGATACGCCCGGGATGTGCCGGGCGTGAACGACACTTTAAGGCACGGCGCGTCGTTCAGCACTTTGCCGACAGTCAGTCCCCGCAATCGCCGGGTGAGATCACCTCAGGGCTCCTTACGCGCAATGTACAGATACCTCAGCAGGCGCTTTTCGCTCGTCAAGAGTTGTACACAGGACAGGAACCGTTGCAGGCCGTCGAAGTTGATGTTGCCTTCCGCTGCGACCAGTTCCTCTTTCCTTTTCTCCCGTGCATGATGCCAGCGCTGCGCGATCCGCGCCGCGCAGTCGGTTGTGTCGGTTATGCGGATCTGGCAAAACCCTGCTCGCGCAATGAGTCGTTCATTCTCTCCAGGCGGGCTGTACACGTAAAAGCCGATTGAGCTGCGAGTGGCGATTTCTTCGTTGGAAAGCATTCCGCCGACTACCAGAGCGTCACTGAACAGCATCCGTCCGCCCGGTTTCAGTACGCGAAAGATCTCACCCAAGACCTCAGGCCGACCTGGAAGATGGCACAAAACGTCATTCGAAAACACGGCATTAAAGGTCTTGTCGTCGAAAGGGAGATTCTTCGAAGCGTCGCACTGCTCGAAATGCGCCCGTGAAGCTAGACCTCTTGTCAGCGCAAGTTGGTTCGCATTGCGAACTCCGGCTGCATTAATGTCCAACCCTATGAGGCAGCAGCCGACTTTTTCCGCAAGGTGCAGCGCATATCCCCCCGAACCGCACCCAACCTCCAAGACGGACGAATTGAGTCTCAGGTCAAGCAGTTGGGGGATTTCGTTGGACTCTTCCGTTGTGACCCAGCTTGTTTGCCCAAGGTCCTCCCCATAGGTCTCGATGCGCACCAGTCGGTAACCGTCCGACTCATAGTTCCCGTACGCACTGTCGTAGAGATCCACTTTCTGGGACACGTCAAAGATTCTCCCCGACCTACTTCTCGCGGCCTATCCATCAACTAACGAGGAGCAGACTAGCAGCCTACTTCGGTGTTTTCAAAGGCTATGTAAACCGAAGTGGCCTGCCTTATCCGATCGGAATCTAATGACACCGGGCCGAGTAGTCGGTAAGCCGGAGGGGTGGTCTACCAGATCACTTTGGCCATGCTGCCTGGATCACGGGCTAACCGGTAGTTATTCCGGGCGGGAAGCCGATTTAGAGGCTTTTTGCGAGTTGAATCACTTTTCATGTTCGGAAAGGGAGTCTAGTTCTAGTTCCGCGTGGTTTATTTTATATAGCGATGGAGAATCTCCACCAAGCTTTCGGCGGCCTTCGATTCACGGGATCCGACTTTTGCATCCTTGCTAAGAACGTGGAATTTGATCTCGCCTTCGACGATCTCTACCAAAAGGCCGTTCACGGCACCTCGGCAGGCGGCAATTTGCTGAAGTACATCAGCACACTCCTTTTCCTCCTCGATTGCTTCCCGAATACTTTGCAACTGCCCCTCAATCCGATTTACACGAGCAAGAAGCTTTTTCTTCTCCTCGACGGTATGGGCCATGACGATCCTCCTTGACATACTATACCCAGTATAGTATCTACAAGCGGCTGTTACAAGCAATTCATGTTTCTGGGTTCTAATTCGCCCCACCGAACGCTTCCGAGAGGCGGACACGTCAGAGCCTACCAGATTGCAAGACGAACCTCGCTAAAGCTCGGGCGAAGAGTACGAGGAGGAGCAATGCGGTATGTGTTAACGCGCCTATGCATTGTGATGATTATCGCTGGAATTTTGGCGGACTGCGTTTTCGCGCAGAAAGCCTTCACCTGGGAGGAGGTTCGAGTCAAGTTTGAGGCTGCTAACCCGACACTGCAGGCGGGGCAAATTGGCGTGGACGAATTTCGTGCCCAGGAAACCACCGCCTATTTACGCCCAAATCCAAATCTGGGTTTGCTCGCGGATCAGATCGATCCTTTCAACGGCGGTTCGCCCCACGGCCCGTTCGCATACTTGCTTGGCTCGGCTACCGTCAGCTACTTGCACGAACGCCAGCATAAGCGCGAACTACGTCTCGAAAGCGCACAGAAAGCTACGGGCATTGCCACGTCGAGCCAAACTGATCTGGAGAGGAATCTCATCTTTAACTTGCGAATAGCTTTCGTGCAGGCCCTCCAAGAGAAGGCCATTCTCGACTTGGCAAAGGAAAACCTCGCCTATTATGACCACGTCCTGGATGTGAATCGGGAGCGCTACAGAGCAGGTGGAATTGCCCAAGTGGACTTGGACAGACTTGAAATCCAGCGTGTGCAGTACGAATCCGACTTACAGACAGCGGAAGTGAACCTCCGCACGGCAAAGATTCAGCTTCTTACCCTCTTGAATGACCGCACGCCAGTCGATCAGTTTGACGTTACCGGACCGTTCAACTTTTCTAACCAACTTGCTCCGCTCGACGAGATTCGCCAAAAAGCCATCGAAAACCGCCCCGACTTGAAGGCCGCAATACAGTCTGTCGACAAGGCAAGGACAGATCACAAGCTCGCCATTTCCAACGGGTCAACCGATCCCACGTTCGCATTCGATTTTGGGCGCAATCCGCCCATCGACCAATACTTTGGCGTCAGCGTGAGTATTCCCTTGCGAATTTTCGACCGGAATCAGGGAGAAAAGCAGCGGACCGAACTGGACATCAACCGCAATGAAAGATTGGCGGATGCGGCACGGGCACAAGTTTTCAGCGACGTGGATTCTGCCTATGCCATGGTCAATAGCAACATTATTCTGTTGCAGCCCTACAAAGACCGGTATCTGAAGCAAGCGGCAAGGATTCGGGATACGATTTCCTTCTCGTACCAACACGGAGCCGCCTCGCTTTTGGATTTTCTGGATGCACAGGCTGACTACCGGAGCGTGCAGGTCAACTATCTCAATCTGATTGCTTCCTATCTGAATGCGGCAGGCCAACTGAATCTTGCCGTGGGACGTGAGGTCATCCAATGAACTGGCGAAACATAGCAATCCCTGCCGTCTATTTGAGCCTGGCGGTCATGGGCTGCAATGATTCCAAACCCAACTACCAGGCGGAAGCACCTCCGCCTTTGAAAGTCCAAAAGGTCGAGGATCGCAATCTGTTCAAAGTGGATCGTCCTGACCAGTTCGCTCTGGCGGAGGCAGTGCCGCATGATGCGACCTCCCAACTAAGAGCAACGGGCACCGTCAATCCGGACATCGCCCGCACCGTTCCCGTGATTTCCATCGCTACCGGGCGCATTGTGGAAATCGGCGCTCGTTTAGGCGACACCGTCAAAAAGGGCCAGGTGTTGCTGCGGGTGCAAAGCGCGGACATCACTGGCGCCTATTCGGACTATCAGAAGGCTGTTGCTGATGAGCAACTTACTCGCACCCAGCTCGAACGCGCCCAGCTTCTGTACGACAAAGGCGCCATCTCCCTGAACGATCTGCAGGTAGCCCAAGACACGGACGCCAAGGCCAAAGTCGATGTGAAGACAACGGCGGAAAAGCTGCGCGTTCTCGGTAGTCAAAATTTGGATCAGCCGACCGGGATCGTCGAGATTCGCGCTCCGGTCTCAGGCGTGATCACCGATCAGCAGGTCACAAATGCTGCGGGAGTCGCAGGCTTGGGTTCTCCGAACCCATTTACGATTTCCGACCTGAGCTACGTCTGGATTCTATGCGATGTGTATGAGAACGATCTCTCGAATGTCCACCTGGGGGAAAAGGCCGACATTGTTCTGAAAGCTTACCCGGACAAGGTGTTCACGGGAACGATCAGCAACATCGGACCGGTGCTGGATCCGAACATCCGAACGGCGAAAGTGCGCATTGAGGTACGCAACGAAGGCTTGATGCGCCCGGGCATGTTCGTGACAGCGTCATTTCACGGTCAAAAGAAAGAGGCACGCACAGCTCTGCCCGCGACGGCAATCCTGCATCTGCACGATCGTGACTGGGTCTACATACCTGAAAAGGATAGCCAGTTTCGACTAGTGGCAGTTTCAGCTGGGGATATGCTCCCTGGCGGTATGCAGGAAATCGTCTCGGGTCTCACCCCCGGCCAGCAGGTGGTACTAAATGCGCTGCAATTCCAGAACACGGTGGAACAGTAATGATTCGCAAGCTGGTCGACTCCTCACTCAACAATCGTTTCATCGTCTTGAGCTTTATGCTGCTGCTGTTCATTTGGGGGGCAATTGCATTCAAGAAACTGCCGGTCGAGGCCTACCCCGACGTTGCGAACACGTGGGTCCAGGTAATTACCCAGTGGCCGGGGCGCGCTGCCGAGGAAGTGGAACAACAGGTGACCGTACCGATCGAAATCCAGATGAACGGCATGCCTCACCTTCAACATGTGCGCTCGGCTTCTTTGTCTGGGCTCTCGGTAGTCAATCTCATCTTCGATGACGATTCCGACAACGACTGGGATCGCCAGAAAGTTTTGGAGCATCTGGCACAGGTCACTCTGCCACCCAATGTCAATGCAAGCATCGGTCCTGATTTCAGTCCGATTGGCTCCATCTACTGGTACACGCTGGAAAGCAGCCATCCTGCGTACGATGTGATGGAACTCAAATCGATCCAGGATTGGGTCATCAGCAAGTACATCAAATCTGTGCCGGACGTCGTGGACGACTCTTCGTTCGGCGGGATCACGCGTGAATATCAGATTCGCATCGACCCTGACAAGTTGATCTCCTACGGTTTAAGCCTGGCACAGCTGGAACAACAACTCACCAATGCCAACGCCAACGCGGGCGGAAGCTTTATCGAGCAAGGATCGCAACAGATCAACGTGCGGGCCGTGGGATTGGTCCGGAATGTTACGGACATCGAGAAGACCGTAATCAAGACGCAGAACGGGACAGCGCTCCGGATCAAGGACATCGGGGTGGTGACGCAAGGTCCCAAGATTCGCCTCGGCCAAATAGGTAAGGCTATCCACCGAAAGGACGGTGTGGTCGTTGACGATGACGATGTAGTCGAAGGCATTGTGTTTCTCCGGAAAGGCGCGGATACCGCGACAACGCTGCAAGGCATTCACGCCATGGTGAACCGGTTGAATACGTACATCCTTCCGCCGGGCATCAAAATCGTCCCGTACTTGGATCGAGATGATCTGGTCCATTACACAACACACACGGTACTGCATAACCTCGCCGAGGGGATGATCCTCGTCGTCATCATTTTGTTTATTTTTCTTGGTAATGTCCGGGGAGCCATCATTGTCGCTCTGACCATTCCTTTCGCGCTGTTATTTGCGTCCATTTGCCTGGATTTGCGCCATATTTCCGCGAACCTCCTGTCTTTAGGCGCGCTGGATTTCGGTATGGTTGTGGATGGTTCTGTCGTGATGGTCGAGAATATCGTCCGCCACCTGCACCGCCGGGAGGAAGGATCGCGCACGCTGCTGGACAAGATTCGCTCGGCGGCGCATGAAGTCCAGCGACCCGTTTTCTACGCCATCGCCATCATTATCACCGCCTATCTGCCCATCTTCACCTTGCAGAGAGTTGAAGGAAAACTGTTCCGCCCCATGGCATGGACTGTGGCGTTCGCCTTGCTGGGAGCGTTGCTCTTTTCGATGCTCTTCGCGCCTGCGCTCGCGAGCTTCCTGTTTCGGGGAGAGGTAAAGCAGTGGGAAAACCCCCTCATGAAATTCCTGGCAGTTCGCTACAGAAAGGACGTTGCCTGGGCGATTCGCAATCGCTGGTTGACGGTCGGGGTTGCCGTCGTTGCATTTCTGGGCGCCATTTTCCTGGCCTTCGGCGGTATGATCGGATCGGAGTTCCTGCCGCATCTCGACGAGGGTGCAATCTGGGTGCGCGGAACATTGGCTCCCAGTACGGGACCCACCGAGAGCGCGCGCATCGCCGAGCGGGCTCGCGAAGTCCTCGCTTCTTTTCCCGAGGTCCCGCAGGTTGTCGAGCAGATCGGGCGTCCCGACGATGGAACGGACACAACGGGCTTTTTTAATACCGAGTACTTTGTCGACCTTCTGCCCAAGGAACAATGGCGGCCTGTGTTCCACCAGGACAAGGAGCGACTGATCGCCGCCATGAATCGCGAACTGGAAAAGATTACCGGGGTCATCTGGAATTTCTCCCAACCTATCTCGGACAACCTGGAAGAAGCGGTAAGCGGTGTCAAAGGCGCTCTGGCAGTAAAGATCTATGGCGACGACCTGAAAACGCTGGAGGAGAAGGGAGCTCAGATCGTTGATGTTATGAAGGACATTCGCGGGGTTGAGGATCTCGGCCTGTTTCGGGTACTCGGCCAGCCGAATCTTGACTTCTCTGTCGACCGTGATGAAGCCGCTCGTTACGGGATCAATGTCTCGGACGTTCAGGACGCCATTCAAACTGCCGTCGGCGGCAATGCGCTTACCCAAGTACTCGTTGGCGAACAACGGTATGACCTCGTTTTGCGCTACCTACCGGAGTATCGCGATACGAAGGAAGCGATCGAAAAGATTCGCTTATTGGCCCCAACAGGAGAGCGTGTTTCTCTTGCACAGTTAACCAAAGTGACCGTAACCGATGGAGGTTCGGAAATCTACCGTGAAGCAAATTCGCGATACATCGCAGTTAAGTACAGCGTGCGAGGAAGGGACCTGGGAAGCACAGTCGAAGAAGCGATTAAGAAGGTGAATGCGACTGTGAAATTGCCGCCCGGCTACACCATTGATTGGGCAGGCGAATATGAAAGTCAACAGCGCTCACAGCGACGGCTGCTGCTTGTATTGCCGATCACCGTCCTTCTGATTTTCATCATTCTCTATTCCATGTTTAGATCGATGAAGTGGGCGCTTCTCATCCTCACAAACGTGGCGATGGCTAGAATTGGCGGATTGCTCGCTCTGCTCATTACGCACACGAACTTCAGCGTTTCTTCCGGAGTCGGTTTCCTTGCGCTATTCGGCGTTTCGGTCCAGACCGGCGTCATCATGGTGGAGTACATCAACCAGCTTCGCGCCAGAGGTTATTCCATCGACGAGGCTTCAGTCGAAGGCGCAGTGCTGCGACTCAGGCCCATTTTGATGACGATGTTAGTCGCAACTCTGGGACTTCTTCCCGCTGCGCTATCCCACGGGATCGGCTCAGACTCCCAGCGACCTTTTGCAATTGTCATTGTCGGGGGACTGATCTCCGATCTTGTCATGAGCATTATTCTGCTGCCCACATTGTATGTCTGGTTTGCACGTACGGGTGATCAGCTTCCGATCCCTGAAGGGGAGGAACCGCTATGAGAATACGGCGGACGGTGGGGTCATTTTTCTTGCGAGCGACTTAGGATGACATCGAATAACTGGGCAAATGGGGTTCAGCTGTTTATTGACCATCGGAAGGAAACAACGATATGAACAAAGCCGAGGTTTGCGCACTCATCAAGGAAATCGCCATCATCCCGGCGATTCGGGTATCTTCTGCGGAAGAGGCACACTTCGCCGCCGAGGCAATTGCGAGTGGCGGAATTCCCATCGTGGAGATCACCCTTACGGTGAGCGGGGCGGTGGAGTTGATCGCTCACCTTGTTCACTACCATCCAAAGATGATCGTCGGGGCCGGGACTGTCCTCAATACCGATCTCGCGACTAAGTGTCTGGATGCAGGCGTAAGTTTTCTCACGAGTCCTGGACGCAGCATGAAAGTAATTGAGTTCGCGGCCAAGAGAGGGATGGCGGTTTTACCAGGAGCATTGACCCCCACGGAGGTCATCGAAGCGTGGGAGGCAGGAGCGGACTTCGTCAAGGTCTTTCCCTGTGCGGAGCTTGGTGGTGAACGTTATATTAAGGCGCTGAGACTGGCGCTGCCACAGATTCCTCTAATTGCAGCGGGAGGCGTCAATCAACAAACAGCGGCAAATTACATTTTGGCCGGCGCCACGGCCATCGGCGTGGGGACGGAACTGATCCCGACCGAGGCCATTGAGCGGCGGCAAGCAAAACGCATTCGGGAATTGGCGCTTCGTTTTTCGGGATTTGTGAAGGAAGCACGCGAGCGAACAGAGCCGAAGAAGAAAGTCGTTGCGGTCGGAAAACTTGGGGGCATCGAGGAGTGTGAGAAGCAATAATCTTCCAAGGAAAACAAAGCGGAAAACTGCTTGAGGTCAGAAGTCCGGTTGGATGAAGCGTGGTGTTGCTAACTGGACGTCCACGTGCGTGCTTGTCGGGTTAGCAGCAGGGCTTGCCCTTGCTTGCCTCCCAGCCCTCACGCGCAATCAGCGGCAACAATGCTAAGGCCGCAACGGGGTCTGCCCAACTCACGTTCCAGACCGCATTGATGACGAGACCTGCCAGAGCGATCAACGCCAGATACCCACAGATGGAGGACTCTGCAGCATCAGCCCTCAACGCGGCGCTGGCTGTCGCAATTGAGAGTTGCCGCTTCCTCCTTGCTAGCAAAGGCATGACCACTGCGGCAAGAATGAGCAGCACTATTCCGATGGGACTGTGCCGGGCTTCGACGTGGCCTAATAAGGTCAGGATAGAGGTGATGGCAACAAAGGCTGCGAGAACAAAGAGCAAACCGCCTGCAATTCTGGCAGCTCGCTGCTCCGCATGGTCTCTGCGAGATGGTGAGTAGAAGCGCCAGAGGACGACTGCTGCAGACAGAAGTTCGACCGCGCTGTCCCCACCAAAACCAAGAAGGGCTGGACTGCCGGCATCCCAAGCCGCGCCCAACGACACCAACGCTTCCACACTCATCCAGATGATCGTTAGCGTTTGAATCCAAATTACGCGCTGAAGCACTTCCGGTGGGATGGTCTTCACTTCCGCAGACATATGGGTATTATGACACGTGAAATCTTGCAGACTCCCGCGAGAAGTCTCGTTCAGGGAAATGGCGTTTCGCGGAAGATCGATTGGTCCCATCTCCGCGAACGCCGTTTCTTGCCCGTGATCCGCACTTTTCCGAGTGCACGGGACTCAGCAGCTTTGTCGCGTGGTTCGTTGAGTGGTGATCGGGAGTCGTTCAGACATCAAAGGTCATATCCGGGCATCCGAAATTAATGTATCGTTCTGACTGATGCTTTGCGAACGCGGGGGTTTTGATGGATTCCATGCGATGCACCCTCGTCCACGTGCTGATACCGCTGATCATGTTGTTTGGATTAAACCTGGTTTTCAACGGCAACCAGGTGCGAGCCGATCAAGTCGCGTGTGACCAGATAAAAGCCGCATGCAAGAGTGCAGGTTTCGTTCAAGGCGGCGGAGCTCGTAACGGGCTGTTGCTGGATTGCTTCCAACCTATCGTCCAAGGGACAGCGCAGCCGAGGTCCGCATCGAGACCTCTGCCGAGGATAAACCCGCAATTGGTGGACGCATGCCGTGAAGGGAGCGACTCAGCTCCCGTCGCGGCGCCTGCGGGCGCACCGCTGGCGCCCGCCGCCGACGGTCAGACCGTCTATGATCCCAATCTGAAAGTGACCTGGCTCGCCGACGGCAATCTGGCCGGCAAGCAAACGTTCGGAGTTTCCAATATCAACAAAAGTGGCTCTATGGACTATGCGACGGCGGTCCGATGGGTCGCTGCGATGAACAAAGCCGATGGAGGCCGCGGATACCTCGGTCACAATAATTGGCAGCTTCCGACCGTGCCAGTCAAAGACGAGAGCTGCGCACGTACTGGACGGAACGGCGAATCGTTCGGGTTCCATTGTTGGGGCAGCGCGCTGGGATCCTTGTATTATCGATCGTTGGGTTTTCGCGAGCCGAACACAGTCGTTCGCATACCCGCCAATACGGTGGGCCCATTTAAGGATTTTCAGCCCTATTTATATTGGTCCGGGTCTCCGGCCGCCGATCCGAAGCAAGGATTTGTAAGCTTTTCGTTCAACAGCGGATTTCAAGGAGCCAACGTATGGCGGAATTATCTCTACGTGCTGCCGATGATCAAAGGCAAGCTGCCGGGCTTGCCGCCCGCTGCTGGCAAAGGATTGCAAGCCAACCCCGGCGGACAAACCGTCTATGATCCAATTGCACAAGTCACCTGGCTCACGGACGCCGACCTGGCGGCTAAACAAACATTTGGAGTTGCAAACATCAACCCTGATGGTGCGATGGAGCACGCGGCAGCGGTAGATTGGGTCGCTGCGATGAACAAAGCCGATGGAGGCCGCGGATACCTCGGTCAAAGGGACTGGCAATTGCCAGAGACTGGGCCGCCCGATCCATCCTGCAGCATGAAAGGGACGACCGGCTTTGACTGCACGGGCAGCGCAATGGGGGAGTTGTTTTATAAACAACTGGGACTGCACCGGGGCGAGTCCGTGGTCGCGGCTCCGGACGTTAAGGTCGGTCCGTTCCACGACATTCAGCCTTATCTTTACTGGGCGTGCGAAGGGGAATCGGCCATATCCGCTTGCCAGACCTCTGGGCCCGCCGAAGAGTTCGAGTGGAATTTTTCCTTTGGGAACGGCTTCCAAGGGACGAATCTCTTGGCGAACAGTTTGTACGTGATTGTCTATTACCCCGGTGCCAGGTAGCGTACCGTCGTCCCCGCCATAGAATGTTTTGGCACCACGCCACCCCAAACGCCACAGGTACAGATTTGGAGTTACATCATTACCGCGGGCGGAGTCGTGTTTATCGCCGGCACCACCGATTCTTTCATTCGTGGCTTCGATGTGGAAACCGGCAAGGAGTTGTGGAAAGCAAAGCTACCTGCCAGCGCCAACGCTACCCCGATGACTTATAGCCTGGGCGCAAACAGCAAGCAATACTTGCTGATTGCCGCCGGAGGCCATGCAAAAATCACGGAAGAGTCGCTGAGTGATACTCTCGTTGCCTTCACACTACCCTGACCAGCAGAGCACAAATAAGACTGACAAGGATATTGGTGAGGATTTGCCACTTCGTGGGGATTTCCTAGCTCCATTAACTCTTGCCAGAGATTCCAGGCGAATCACGACCTAACCGGAAGTTATTCCGGGCCAGAAGTCCTAGTGTTGTATCGGAAGCGTGATCAACGAAGGGCGTGCGCGAGCTTGGCGTGATTGCGCGCTTTCGATACAACGACTTGAAGGGAGCCGCCGTGATTGCGGCGGATGCGGGCCCTATGCAAATTGAATGGAGTGGAGAGGGTGCGTGGTGGTGTGCTGGTGTGGTGCGGCGGAGCACAACTGCTGACACGATGCATGAAAAAGTCGGCTGCGACGAGAAAATGTTGTAAAGAGAGTGGGTGAAGAGCCCGGAAGAAGAAATTTGTTCGGCGATAAGACGAGAATCGACCGGCCGTGCCGAAACACGTAGAGGGTTCGTGATATCGAGAGTAGTTTCATGCGGCAGCGGTGACCACAGGTGGAGAACGAAGTTGCGTCTCGGCAGCCGTTAGCCTCTCAACCACCACCATCGGTCCGGCACACTTGGGGCAGAGCCAAAGATCGCTCGCGTTGCTAGCGCCCGACGTGTCTTGTTCGGTTGACGGAGTTGTAGCCGCGCCGAGCAGCTGAAAACAGAGTGGCAAGTTGGTGGCACGTTTGCGATTGGCCAGGAAGCCGAAGTTCCGGATACGCACGAACCCATCAGGGAGCAGATGCAACAGGAAACGGCGCAAGAACTCATCGAGCACAAGGGTCATGAGTTTCTGTTCGTTGTTGTGAGCGGAATCGCGCCACCGAAACGTGACCTTGCCGTCAGCAAACGAGATCAGGCGATGGTTGGAGATGGCCACGCGATGGGTATAGCGGCCCAGGTAGTGGAGCACATGTTGTGGGCCGCCGAATGGGCGTTTTGAGTAGACCACCCAGTCCTTTCGGAACAGCGGTCTCAGCCACGAGGAGAACGTCTTTGGCTGAGCCAGGGGCGTCAGATCTCCATGGAATCGCAATCGGCCGTCGCAAAAGGCGCGCTTGAGAGCCGCAACAAACTTGCCACGAAAGACGCGACTAAGCACCTTGACGGGAAGAAAGAAGGCATAGCGAGTTTTGATCCAGCGGGTGTGATCAACGGAGAGTCCGCCGGCAGGGACCACGCAATGGACATGCGGGTGAAGTTCGAGCTTTTGATTCCAAGTGTGCAGTACGCTGAAGAAGCCGATCTTTGCGCCGAGATGTTTGGGATCGCGAGCGACTTCGAGAAGGGTTTCCGCGCTGGCGCGAAACAGGAGATCGTAGATGACCTTGTTGTTCTGCAAGGCCAGTGGTGCCAACTCGCGAGGCAGCGTGAAGACCACATGGACGTAGCGAGTCGGGAGCAGTTCCCGGCGACGCTTTTCCAGCCAACGGTCGCGAGCTCCTGCCTGACACTTTGGGCAATGCCGATTTCTGCATGAGTTGAACGAGATGACACGATGTCCACAGCGGGTGCATTCATCGAGATGTCCACCGAGCGCGGCGGTGCGACACCGCGCAATGGCCAGGAGCACTTTGACGTGCTTCCAGGTGATCCATTTACGGCTTCGTTCGATGAATGCGTTTCCCGCAGCGCGGACCAGATCGGCCACCTCCAGCGGTGGCCGGCTCACCTACTGGTCCTGTGGCGATTCGTCTTTCAGCTTCAGCGAGTCCAGCGGACTGGCGGTCGCGTTCAGACGGCGTTGCGAGAGATGCAGATAGAGAGTGGTCTCTTCGAGATCACTATGGCCTAACAGCGTCTGGATGGTGCGCAGATCTGCGCCTGCTTCGAGGAGATGAGTCGCAAAGCAATGGCGCAGCGTGTGTGGGTGCACGTCTTTCGGAAGCGCGGCCCGCCGGACAGCTCTTTTGCAAGCATGGTAGATCACCTTCGGAGTGATGGGGCGATCACTGGTACGATCATGATTGCTAGGGAACAGCCATGTGGACTTTCGCCGCAAGCGGCGCCAGTGTCGCTTGAGTTCGTCGAGCAACTTTGGGCTGAGCAACACATCGCGGTCTTTGCGGCCTTTACCACCCTGGACGTGGATGACCATCCGCTGACTGTCGACGTCGCTCACTTTCAAGCGCGCGAGTTCGGCACGCCGGAGTCCTGTGGCATAGAGGGTCATCAGCAGTGTGCGATGCAAGGGAGGGTGAGCCGCATCGATGAGTCGCGCCACTTCCTCCTGGCTGAGGATCGTTGGCAGGTGAACGGCCTTCTTCGGGTAGGGCGTTTCCGTAATGCTCCAGGCTTTCTTGAGTGTCTTGACGTAGAAAAAGCGTAGAGCGGCCAAATGTTGTGCCACCGTGTTCGGAGAGAACTTCCGCTTCTGAAACAACGCGGCTTGATATTCACGAATGTGTCGAGGGCCTAAGCGATCCGGGGAACAGTTGAAGTATCGGGAAAAATCTTCAACGACGCGAATATAGCAATCTATGGTAGTCTCGGCGTAATTACGACGTTGGAGTTCTTCCAACATCATTTTTCGAAGTCGGGTCATGGGGACCTCCTATGACCCGACAACTTATCTCAACCAACAGGCAACTACTGCTCCATCACGTCACGCGCAGCGTCCGCCGCGCGGCCGGCTTCGTTCAAGTCCCGATGTGGGAACTGAGCTTTCACCAAAACGGCGCTTCACTTGTTATCTCCGCGAACGCCGTTTCTGGCCAGTGACCCACACTTGTCCGATCGTGCGACGCTTCCCAGCATTAATCAGGTTTTTTGAGCCGGAAAGTCGCACGGGCTTCCCTGGTCAGTCGTTTGATGCGCTGCTTCTCTTGCGATCGCACTTCGGGATCCATCTTCCGCCGGAGAAATTCCTGCTCGCGCAAGAGCTTTCTGTGATTTTCGAGCCTCGCCAAATCCAATATTCCAGCTTGCACTGCCGCTTGCACTGCACAACCTGGCTCCGTCTCGTGACGGCAATCGTTGAATCGGCACTGTGTCGCCAGCAAGCTAATATCCGCAAAAGCCTGTGCCAAACCTTCCTCCGCATCCCAAAGCTGTAATTCGCGCAATCCTGGGGTGTCGATGAGTAGCGCCCCGCCTGGCAAAGCGAAGAGTTCGCGGGCAGTCGTGGTATGTTGGCCGCGACTGTCATTCGCACGCACGTCATTTACTTTCTGGAGCGATTCTCCTAGGAGTCGGTTTGTCAGCGTCGATTTCCCGACGCCAGATGAACCCAGCATTACTATCGTCTGCCCCGGTATGAGCAAAGACTTGAATGCCTCGATTCCCTGACCGGTTTTTGCGCTGACAACGAATACACGGGTACCCAACACCACTCGTTCCATTTCGGCCGCCCTCTCACGCGTGTTTTCGCACGCGTCGGCTTTATTTAAAATGAGGACTGGCTTCACTGCAGAGTCCCAACACTGCGCGAGGTAGCGTTCAACGCGGCGCGGATTGAAATCCCCATCCAGCGCAGATATGACTAGCGCCGTGTCCACATTCGCTGCGATTACCTGTTCTACGATCATTTTGCCGGGCCACTTGCGGATAAAGCGGTTCCGACGCGTCAAGACCGCTCGGATCACTGCCGCCGCGCCTGCTCGCAGTTCCACCGATACCCAATCGCCCACAGCCGGCCATGCTGCGCCTTCTTCCGCAGCAAGACGCAGCTTGCCGCTGGCCTCCGCCAAACATATGCCGAACGCTCCTGCAACGCGCCAGAACTTACGTTGCTGTGACACAACACGGGCTGGCATGGAATTCTCCCGCTCTCCTTCGCTCCACATTGCCTGAAAATACGAATTCCATCCCCATTGACAAAGAGACACGGATGCATCCTCCCGCAGCCGCAACACAGCACACGACTACCGTTAGTGCCCAGAACTGAACCGCTCTAGTTTTCACAGATTGTAAATGCGGGAGGGGCGACTCGATCAATTCACATCAACCATGGAAACACACCCACCCGCGAGAACTTCGGTGTTGGTTCGCACAGGCGCCTCCAAGGTTTAAATCTACAGTTCACACAATATGTGGGAACTGAAATTCCCAAAAGTCTACCTGCGGAAAGCGCCCACGTCAATTTTTGAATTTAGATATGTGAATTTAGATATGGCGCGGTTCTCCGGAAGCGGCGCCGACTGGTACCTATCCGCAGCCCTCATCCCTCCACAGGATATCGAGCGGCGTCTCACCTTGATTCCGGTTGAACAAGGACGCCGACTCTGCGCCGAATATCCAACCAATACTTTGGTATCCCTCGATACGTTCGTCCAATAGACTCGTGGTCGCGCTCCTGCCAATCTTCCCTTGAACAGTCACTCTGACATCGAAAGGAGTACCAATGGACGGCACAAATGGACCGAAAGAGAGCACACGCGTCGCGCCTGTCGCGTCGAACACGCTTAGTGTGAACGTTTTTACCGCCCCCGGAAAGGCTATGGTCGGCGAGCGGCCAAAGCCCTTCGGCGAAGCACTCGGCTTTGACCCGATCACGTCCACTTTAATCTTCGGCGAGTACGACGCGGTGCTGGTGGACGCAATGACGACGGTGGCTGAGGCCGAGGCTCTCGCGGATTGGGTTGCTCTGCACAACCGCAACTTGGAGACCATCTATATAACGCACGGCCATTTCGACCACTTCTACGGTCTGAGCATTCTGCTCGACCGTTTTCCGGGCGCTCGGGCGATAGCAACGCCCCAGACGGTGAACGCCATGCAGATGTCTTTCTCTCCCCTTGTGGAGCGGTTAGCCCGCCGGCTCTTTCCTGGGCAAGTGGCCACTAAGTTGGTTGCACCTGAGCCCTATGAGCACGACACGTTCACCCTCGAGAGCCACGAATTGCGCATCATCGAGCAGGGCCACACCGATAGTCCCGCTACGACGTCTCTGTACGTTCCATCGATCGGCCTGATCGTGGCCGGCGACGTTGTGTACAACCAATGCCGCATGTACGTCGGCGACACCACCCCCGAGAGCCGAAAGAATTGGATCGCGGCGCTAGACCGGTTAGCGGCGCTGAACCCGGCGATTGTTGTCGCCGGTCACAAGAAGCCTGGCGCGCCCGACTCTCCCTCGGCGATCCAAGACACCAAGCGTTACCTGCAGGACTTCGATCGGGTCCAGAAAACTGCGACGTCCGACCAAGAGCTGTTCGATCAGATGACGGAGCTATACCCGCATTGGGTAGCCAATCAGTCGTGGTTGATGTTCGGATTCCCCCAGCCATAACCGCTGATGCGAATGTTTCCTCGCGCATGATGGATGGTTGTCCCTAGTTGAAAAGGCGCCAGAAATCGCATGAACTTAAAGGCGGGATTCGCTGCTACATTCGCGATCCTGACGGCTATATTATCGAAGTCGGACAGAGCACCGATCTCACCTACGGTTAACGCTGGGCAAGCCTCGAAAACTGAGACACCCGAATGGATGAGGAACGGGCTACACGTAGATGTGGCTTCAGGCAGTCGTCCCGAAGTCCTAGTGTTGTATCGGAAGCGTGATCAACGAAGGGCGTGCGCGAGCTTGGCGTGATTGCGCGCTTTCGATACAACGACTTGAAGGGAGCCGCCGTGATTGCGGCGGATGCGGGCCCTATGCAAATTGAATGGAGTGGAGAGGGTGCGTGGTGGTGTGCTGGTGTGGTGCGGCGGAGCACAACTGCTGACACGATGCATGAAAAAGTCGGCTGCGACGAGAAAATGTTGTAAAGAGAGTGGGTGAAGAGCCCGGAAGAAGAAATTTGTTCGGCGATAAGACGAGAATCGACCGGCCGTGCCGAAACACGTAGAGGGTTCGTGATATCGAGAGTAGTTTCATGCGGCAGCGGTGACCACAGGTGGAGAACGAAGTTGCGTCTCGGCAGCCGTTAGCCTCTCAACCACCACCATCGGTCCGGCACACTTGGGGCAGAGCCAAAGATCGCTCGCGTTGCTAGCGCCCGACGTGTCTTGTTCGGTTGACGGAGTTGTAGCCGCGCCGAGCAGCTGAAAACAGAGTGGCAAGTTGGTGGCACGTTTGCGATTGGCCAGGAAGCCGAAGTTCCGGATACGCACGAACCCATCAGGGAGCAGATGCAACAGGAAACGGCGCAAGAACTCATCGAGCACAAGGGTCATGAGTTTCTGTTCGTTGTTGTGAGCGGAATCGCGCCACCGAAACGTGACCTTGCCGTCAGCAAACGAGATCAGGCGATGGTTGGAGATGGCCACGCGATGGGTATAGCGGCCCAGGTAGTGGAGCACATGTTGTGGGCCGCCGAATGGGCGTTTTGAGTAGACCACCCAGTCCTTTCGGAACAGCGGTCTCAGCCACGAGGAGAACGTCTTTGGCTGAGCCAGGGGCGTCAGATCTCCATGGAATCGCAATCGGCCGTCGCAAAAGGCGCGCTTGAGAGCCGCAACAAACTTGCCACGAAAGACGCGACTAAGCACCTTGACGGGAAGAAAGAAGGCATAGCGAGTTTTGATCCAGCGGGTGTGATCAACGGAGAGTCCGCCGGCAGGGACCACGCAATGGACATGCGGGTGAAGTTCGAGCTTTTGATTCCAAGTGTGCAGTACGCTGAAGAAGCCGATCTTTGCGCCGAGATGTTTGGGATCGCGAGCGACTTCGAGAAGGGTTTCCGCGCTGGCGCGAAACAGGAGATCGTAGATGACCTTGTTGTTCTGCAAGGCCAGTGGTGCCAACTCGCGAGGCAGCGTGAAGACCACATGGACGTAGCGAGTCGGGAGCAGTTCCCGGCGACGCTTTTCCAGCCAACGGTCGCGAGCTCCTGCCTGACACTTTGGGCAATGCCGATTTCTGCATGAGTTGAACGAGATGACACGATGTCCACAGCGGGTGCATTCATCGAGATGTCCACCGAGCGCGGCGGTGCGACACCGCGCAATGGCCAGGAGCACTTTGACGTGCTTCCAGGTGATCCATTTACGGCTTCGTTCGATGAATGCGTTTCCCGCAGCGCGGACCAGATCGGCCACCTCCAGCGGTGGCCGGCTCACCTACTGGTCCTGTGGCGATTCGTCTTTCAGCTTCAGCGAGTCCAGCGGACTGGCGGTCGCGTTCAGACGGCGTTGCGAGAGATGCAGATAGAGAGTGGTCTCTTCGAGATCACTATGGCCTAACAGCGTCTGGATGGTGCGCAGATCTGCGCCTGCTTCGAGGAGATGAGTCGCAAAGCAATGGCGCAGCGTGTGTGGGTGCACGTCTTTCGGAAGCGCGGCCCGCCGGACAGCTCTTTTGCAAGCATGGTAGATCACCTTCGGAGTGATGGGGCGATCACTGGTACGATCATGATTGCTAGGGAACAGCCATGTGGACTTTCGCCGCAAGCGGCGCCAGTGTCGCTTGAGTTCGTCGAGCAACTTTGGGCTGAGCAACACATCGCGGTCTTTGCGGCCTTTACCACCCTGGACGTGGATGACCATCCGCTGACTGTCGACGTCGCTCACTTTCAAGCGCGCGAGTTCGGCACGCCGGAGTCCTGTGGCATAGAGGGTCATCAGCAGTGTGCGATGCAAGGGAGGGTGAGCCGCATCGATGAGTCGCGCCACTTCCTCCTGGCTGAGGATCGTTGGCAGGTGAACGGCCTTCTTCGGGTAGGGCGTTTCCGTAATGCTCCAGGCTTTCTTGAGTGTCTTGACGTAGAAAAA
Organism: Candidatus Acidiferrales bacterium; assembly: GCA_963709675.1. Lineage (GTDB taxonomy): Bacteria > Acidobacteriota > Terriglobia > Acidiferrales > UBA7541 > Acidiferrum. Next base: position 2,201,632 of record CAVPWW010000002.1, on the reverse strand, counting down.
GCGTAGAGCGGCCAAATGTTGTGCCACCGTGTTCGGAGAGAACTTCCGCTTCTGAAACAACGCGGCTTGATATTCACGAATGTGTCGAGGGCCTAAGCGATCCGGGGAACAGTTGAAGTATCGGGAAAAATCTTCAACGACGCGAATATAGCAATCTATGGTAGTCTCGGCGTAATTACGACGTTGGAGTTCTTCCAACATCATTTTTCGAAGTCGGGTCATGGGGACCTCCTATGACCCGACAACTTATCTCAACCAACAGGCAACTACTGCTCCATCACGTCACGCGCAGCGTCCGCCGCGCGGCCGGCTTCGTTCAAGTCCGGATGTGGGAAGCATCGACCCGTCCAAAGCGGTGAAAGCGTTGGTTGTGGTCTCGACAAGCTGATTGGTGTATGGTCGGTAGCCCTCACATTTCCGGATTATGCAATAAGACCACTGACAAAAAAGTTGGCAATCGCGCCGGCAGAGGCAGGGTTAACCAGCGTGTAACGGCAATCTGCCATTTTTGCTTTCCCATCAGTTTGTCGATGAAAAAACGCTTACCGCTTCAAGCTTCGGACTCAAGAGATGGATAACCAGCAGTGCACAGAGATAGGCCATTCCCGCAATGAAGAAGGGAGCCATGTAACTCCCGGTCCGCTGCAAGACGTAGCCCACAATCCTGGCAATTAGCATGCCGCCGAGACCAGCCGCGAATCCACCGATCCCTATGACGGATCCTACTGCCTGGGAAGGAAAGAGATCCGAAGCCAGCGTGTAGAGATTAGCGGAAAAGCCCGAATGTGCGGCAGCCGCCAGCGCGATGATGGATATTGCAACCCAGAATCCTGTAACACGGTAGGCGCCCATGACTGGTAATGCGAGAAGTGCGCACAGCAGCATCGTCGTTTTCCGGCTTGTATTTGCGGACCAACCGGCCTTCATCATTCGCGACGAGGACCAGCCACCGGCGATGCTCCCGATATCGGAGATAACGTAAATAACTACGATCGGAGGCCCGATCTGTGAAAGGCTTAATCCGAAGCGGCGGTGCAAAAAGTCAGGAATCCAGAAAAGATAAAACCACCAGATCGGGTCTACCAGGAACTTTGCACCGATAATTGCCCAAGTCTGTTGGACACTGAGCAAGATTCGCCATGGAATTCTGACGGATGCCTGGGACAAACCGTCGCCGATGTGCGCCAACTCCTCCCGTGTGCAGTCCGGGTGCACTTGTGGTCTTCTATAAATCCCAAGCCACAAAAGAAGCCATGCAAACCCTAGCGATCCAACAGTAAGAAAAGCCCATCTCCATCCCAAATGAAAAACCACCCACGGCACGAAAAGTGGCGTTAGCATTGCGCCTAAATTTGTTCCGGCGTTGAATATTCCATTCGCAGTTGCCCTTTCTTTTGCGGGGAACCACTCTGAAACGCATTTTGTGCTTGCCGGAAACACTCCGGCTTCCCAGAAGCCCAATGCTCCCCGCGCGAACGCAAAGCCCAAAAGCGAGCCGCAGGCCGCGTGGGCCATCGAGGCGACGCTCCAGAAAAACATTGCAAGCGCGTAACCGATCCGGGTTCCCACGCGGTCGATCAGTCTTCCTACGACAAGCATTCCGATCGCATACGAACCCTGAAACACGAGAATTAAATTGCTGTAGTCAATTTCCGACCAACCGAAATTCGATTGCAGAGATACCTTCAGCACGCCTAACATTTGGCGATCCACGTAATTCTTTGTGGTTCCAAGCAACAGTAATCCACAAATAATCCAGCGGTAGTTATTTTTGAACATATAAAGGAGATTGCCTTTCGCGTGGCCCGCCTTGTGGGCACCGAGATCGGTTTGCATAACACCGCAGAAGAGGTGCACTGGTCATCGAGAATTGTTGTTCCCGAGGCTAGATGCACTGGCATCTTTGCTGGGATCAAGCCAGGCAGCATTCGGATCGTCTGCGAAGCGTTTCTTGGCGGCATCCAAGATGGCTGAATCGGGAACCATGTGAAGTGGGGTGTACCGGGGATGATGAGATTCCTTATACGGGTTGTTGCGGGCAGCGTTGTAGCAACAGATCATTGACCAGCGCGCATTCTCTGACCGGTTTTGATCGCTGCGATGCAGCAGATTGGGATGGAAGAACAGTGCATCGCCCGGTTGCATCTCCACGTAGACCAGCGGCAGAACCTTGAGAATTTCGTCTACCCGATCCTTATCAGCGCCCGCCTGCTGGCCAGTCAAGTTGTGATCAATGCGCCCCAATTCGTGAGACCTAGCGATCACCTGGAGGCACCCATTCTCCTTCGTGGCACGGTCCACCGCAATAAAAACGCTGGTAAGCAACGGAAATAAGACACCGTTTTGATACCAATAACCATAGTCCTGATGCCAGGTCCAAGCCCCTCCGATACGTGGTTCTTTCATGATCATCTTCGAGTGGTAGTGATACACCTCGCCGCCAAGCAGCAATTCGCAGGAGCGAACCACAGATTCACACCGCGCGTACATTCCGTAAATTGTATCGCCGGGATGATTCCATAACGCCAAACGCACTACCCCGCCTTCGCCGTCCGCCTTTCCGTAGCCATGTTCGTCTAGGGCTCTGTCTTCCTTTGCAGCGCGTTGGAGCAGCCTAATTTCTTGTTCGTGGAACATCCCGGTCACCAAGACATAGCCTTGTTCCTGATATAACTTTTTTTCTTGCACGCCAATCGCGCCCTTCGCCATCTTGTTTTCTCCTTCCACTCGTATTGTTGGGACGTACTGCCCGCAGGGTCATCGGTCGATCACTACTTCCCTGGTCCTTCGCGGTTACCGGAGTTCAATCTGCGCCGGGCAGTCTCTGACATGGACCAAGCAGAATCAACCAAGACTTCTTGATGGTGGTGTTTAATTGAACTTAAGCGGGATTCCAGCTTCCAACGTGCAAACTATTGATCGTGCCCGTATGCGCACGGACATCCAGGCAAATCCGACGACATCCGAGACATGGAAAGCGAATCGTAGCTTTTCCAGCAAGGAAATTTACTTTCGATGCTGAGCGACAAGACGCTTCTTGAGATAGTCGGTGATAGCAGTCGTGAGTCTACGCGGATGAACATTGACAGGAGTAGCGAACGCGATTTCCCGATAAAGCTGTTCGCCCTGAATTCTAAAAGTTCGTATCAGCGGGGAATTGTGCAAGGCTTTCTCTGGGAGAATGGAAGCTCCGAAACCAGCTTCAACAAGTTTCTTGATGGACTCGGTGTCATCCGCCTCCATCGTAACCCGCAAGGACAGCTTGTGCTTCTGCATCATCGCGTCAATCAGAGTGCGCGTACTACTTCCGCGGGAGTAAAGAATCATCGGGATATTTACCAGATCTCGCAGACTTATACTCTTCCCCCGTTTCGGCGCAGCACGAGCGTTTATCAGAACCAGCATTTCCTCCTTAAACAGCGGTGTGAGGCGTACTGTTGGCGCCTCCACTGGGAGTGACACGATTCCCAAATCAATCTGTTTCCATTCCAACTCATAGATGATGTCCTGGGTCGGCGCAACATGCACGAGGATTTCGTTTCGTGGGAATTTTTTGCGTAGATGGCGCAATGGTTCGCGCAACTGATAAATGAGGGTTGTAGGTCCGGTCCCGAGCACGAAAGGTCTGGAATCACATCTCGCGTCGAGAGGAAAATCTTCGCGAATGGTATGCAACATATCCAAAAGAACACCGAGATGTTGATGCATCCTCGTTGCCGCTGAGGTCGGGACCAACTTATTGCCAACCCGAGTGAAAAGATCCGCACCGAGTTCATCGCTAAGGCGTTTCATCTGAAGGCTGACTGCCGCAGGTGAGAGGTACACTCGCTTGGCCGCTTCCGTCATGCTCATCGTGGCCATTACGATCCGGAAAGTTTCGAGTTGGCGCAATTCCATGGCTGGACATTCTACGACACAACCATCAAAGCTTTCTATGAGGCCTGGGACGAGACTCGGCCGTGGAGGAATCTCTCCTGAAACAACGCAGTCAATTTCAATCGTGCCCGTCTCTGCAGAATGCGAGGGGAGAGTATACGGTATGCTGCACACGCTTTAACCCGAACGCCGGTCGTCTGGGCCTGAGGCCAGGTAAGTATCCGAGTTTGGCTAGGGCGCTACATCTCCTGCCGAGCACCAGCAACCGGAGGCTCGGTCACTGCAAGACAACAATGGAATAACTGTCGATGGAAGCCAGCGTCAGCTCCAGCGTTGAGCCGTGCCATTGAACGTCCCGGAATACTGGACTTCTGGCATCCGGAGAGAGTAGCGCTGGCTTACGTCCCGCGAGTTTTTGGAAAGCTTTTCCTAGGACCAACCTGACCTTCAAATCGCCGACTGAAGTCTGTCCATAATTGAGTAGGTGGACGACAAGCGTTCCACCACTGTGCGCGGATGTGACGTTGGCAAGCACATGATTCGTCGGATTCCCAACATCAATACGCGTTGCATCCAGCGTAAGAGAATTGATTTCCGCCAGAACTTGAGCTTCAGCCGATTTGGCGTTCGACGAATTGATTTGAGATGGCGCCAAGATCTCCGCATTCAAACCACTTGCGCTTGCTGTCTCGGCGAGGACAGAGATCTTCCCTCCGCCGCGCTGATAGTCGTCGATCATCTCCTTCTGCTCCGCCGACAGTGATACATAAGCGGGAACAATGACGCCTAGATACGCGGCCAAGTCCGTCTTCGTCACGCGACTAGCAAACTTAAAGTCACCCAACACGCTGTTTCTGGCAAGAAAGTCCAGGCGCGTCGAGCTGCCCGTCCAATCGAAGTCGGGATCAAGACTGTCAGGAAGCAGAACGACCCAAGGAACGACGTTGTCTGCATCGGCATATAATTCAGGATGTTCAGCCAAAAATCCGTTGTATTGGCTAATAGCCGCCCAGGATCCCAATGCTTTGGGATCTTGGGCAGCCAGCGCCGTATCGAACGGGCCTTCCATGTCCCATGTGTAGGAGGTGCCGAACGCCGCCCCTTCGGCAATTGCCAATTTTGCTGCTCGCGCCCCTAGATAAGAATCGTTGCGGTCGCCTTTATGAAAATGTGAGTATTCCGAAATGATAGGTTTTAAGCCAGGGTTCAGCCCTTTTACTAACCGGTCGCGCCGAATGTTGGAAACCTCCCACTGATTTTCCCAAGCTCCGGGTTCCACCCATCCTTCGGTGAAAATGAAATCCATCTGGTGATTCAAGATATTAAAGGGTGGGTGGAGACCAAGATTTGTGAAAAATGGGATATTCGACTTCATATCCCGGCGAGCATAATTTAGGAGCTGATCAAAGAAGTGAAAGACACTGCTTTCCTCGTTGGGATGCTCATCAAGATTTGGATTGTCGAAGAAGATCGCATCAAGACCATCGTCTATGATCGCTCCTACCCGATGTTTCTGATATTCAATCCAGCCGGCGCTATTGATATCAGCGACAAAACGCATTGCATCGCGCCCGTCTGAATACCTGTAGGGGACGCCGTCGCTGCCAATCATGATCCATTTCACGGATTGAGGAGCGTCTTTGAACATGCTTTCCCAGAACATTGTAGTGGCACACATGTAGGCAGCTACTTTTATTCCGTGCGCATGGAGTTTCTTGACGATTTCTCTTACTGCGACTCGTTGCGCTTCCTCGTCTTTCCAGGAAAAACCAACGCTGTAGGTGACCCAAACAAAATTGATCTTGGCCTGAACTAGGAGATCAATCATCCGATCTCCATGCGTTCCGTAGAGATTCGTTAATACGTCGAGATCCCGGGGAGAAAACCTAGCGGCCCAGGCTGATCGCAACGCCTTTTGGGCTTCAATCGGTCCTCCGTCAAAGCGCGCAAAACGAACCGTCCCGGATTTCAGCCAACCTGGCAAGGCCGGTTGTTCTGATTCGATTGTCGTGGTGGCTGTCGTTTGCGCTCTTCCCCCCGCACTTAACGCAGCCACAAAGACAAGGAGGATGGATACTGCCCGGCATTTGGCGCCAATGCTCCTCACGCTCGCGCTGTTCAGAAACCCGAGCAACCTTCTAAGTCGCATTTATTCCCCCTCTCTTTGGAAGGATATGAACATCGGCGCTCGGCAGTCTGAGGTATCGGTATGGCAGAATCAACCAAGAACTTTTGCAGGTGTGATTTAATTGAATTTACTTGCACACGAAAAACATTTCAACGATTGAAGTGCAGGGGATTCGCGGCTCGAGAGTCAGCCGGACCGTGATTCAAGAACAATATAGCCTGCGTTAAATATATTTTGTTTGACACATCCTCGGCTAAGTCTTTCTATAAGGTGGGCAGAGGATCATTTTGTCAGGGCATATCGAGGAACCAATGAACTTTCCTTGCAATCGGTCCATGTTTTGCATCTTGGTCATGTTTCTCTTGGCCGTACCCGGTGCGGCTGCGCAAAGTACTGACCGATATGTGCGCTCTGCCCTGGAACGGCCGCTGTTGCCACACGATGTGTTGGTCTACCAACTGCGTCAATATCTTCTTGGGCGAATCGCTCAACCTCCAACTCCCCAATCCGCAGCTGCATGGACAAAGGAAGCGAAACAAATCCGGGCCGAATTTCTACAGAGGATTTTTTACGGGTGGCCGCAGGAATGGATCGAGGCCAGCCCGAAATTTGAAGAGGTGGGCGTAATAGAGACCGGCAAAGGATACCGGGTGCGCAAGTTTCGCTATGAAGTCGTGCCCGGATACTACGCTGGAGCTCTACTCTACGAACCGGAAAAACTGACCGGACGAGTTCCCGGAATTCTGAATGTGCTGGGGCATGATCTTGTGGTTGGGAAGTCTGCAGATTACATGCAGAAAATTTGCATAAACTTTGCCAAGCAGCAAATCATGGCTCTAAGTTTAGAGTTTATTGACACCGGCGAGCTGAATAAGCCCGGCAATGACCATTCTTTTGGGGCTCAACTTAATCTCGTCGGATTGCAGGATGACGGATTGTTCTACCTGGCCATGCGTAAGGGACTCGACTATCTTGGGTCCCACCAGAATGTCGACCCGAGTCGCCTGGGAGTTACCGGTCTGTCTGGCGGCGGTTGGCAAACTGTGTTCTTAAGCGGACTCGATGAACGGGTTGCGGCAGCAGTGCCTGTCGCCGGTTATTCATCAATACAGCAACGCTTAGAAGAACTGGAGGAATTAAACAGCATAGGAGACTTGGAGCAAGTTTCTTCCGACGTATTCGACGGGTATGACTACACGCATCTCACCGCACTGCGCGCACCCCGGCCCACTCTCCTGATTTACAACGCCAACGACGACTGTTGCTTCCGAGCCGCTCTGTCCAAGCCTCTTGTCTTCGACGCCATAAGACCAATCTTCAAGTTATACGGACAAGAAGATGCCTTGAGTTGGTATGTCAACGAAAATCCTGGAACGCACAACTACCAGCGGGACAATCGCGAGCAGGCATATAAGTTTTTTGGAAAGTATTTGCAGACTCCTTTGCAAAATAGGGAAATTCTCTCCGACGACGAGGTTCGAACCTATGAGGAACTCGCTATCGGTTTTCCCCCGGAAAATCTTACCTTGTTGAGCCTGGCCCAGAAAATTGCCGCCGGATTCCACCCTTCCGTTGCCCCACCAGGGGCCGCTTCCCGCGAAGAATGGTCTACCCGTAAGCGAGAAAAACTCCGTGCAGTGCTTCGCTACAAGCCGACCCCACTGACGCGGGCATGGCAACTGGACACAACGCACCACGACGGGATTGATTCCTTGTCCTACTTATTTGAAATGAAGGATGGGCTGAGTCTATCCGGTGTTCTGCTCAAGGCGACTGATACAAATACAACCGCGCCTGCAACTCTTGTGCTGGATGACCGTGGGCGGGGAATGGCATTTGCCGAAGTCGCGGCACGCGTGGACCGCGGGGAGCAGGTATTGGCGGCAAACCTGCTCTTCACAGACGAAAGAGCAATGACCAAGCAGGCGGACGGTGTGGGAACAATAGGCAGCGCAATGGGCAGTCTGGCCGTCTATGCCCAGGTTTTCGATACCGTGGGGGACCGTGCGCTCGGAATCGAGGTAGCCGAGGTTCTTGAGCAGGCCAAATGGCTCCGCGCACGCTCCTCCCATCCAACAATTCGTATAGAGAGTTGGGGGATTCGGAGTCAGACCGTCGCGCTGCTCGCAGCAGCCTTGGAGCCTACGCTTTTTTCAGAGGTTGTAACCAGGCATGAAATGTCGAGTTTTAGCTATCTCATTAACCTCCCCGTCCGATTCGATGATGCTGCGGATCTGTTCTGTCTGGATCTTTACAAAGAATTTGATATCGATGAATTGGAAGCTATGACAGGCGGGGTTCGAGTTGTTCGTCGTGATTCGCTGGACTCCACAACGACTTCCAAATGATGTGAGTGAGATCCACCTCTCGCCCACACCTGTGGAAAGGAAGTCAGCATCTGTGCCCTGTGAGGCATCCATCTTGCTTTTGTCGTTCTCCTCGATACAAACAAAAAATGCATCCTCCCGTCGAGGATGCATTTTCCTACCGAATCCAGAGCTAAGCTTAGGCCAAGTACCGGATTAACGCGAGAACCGATCAGGTCCAGCCTACTGAGTCCCGCATAATATAAAGTCATTCTGACCACAAAGAAGATTGCTTCCAGAATGCGGTGATCAGCCGCGGACGGCGGCGCATGCGACGTAGCGTTCGTCGCGCTGCTTCGCTCAGGTGCCAGTAGTCCTGGGGGCAGACATTGGGTAGCTCGTGCTGCTTCCAGTAACCCCAGATGTACTCGACCGGGTTTAGTTCCGGAGCGTAGGGCGGAAGATAGGCAGTGGAAATCCAACCTTGCAAACCGGCAATGTAGTCCTGCACCAGCCGGCTGCGATGACCGGGCAGGCGATCCCACACGATTAGTAACGGCTGATCCAGGTGACGCACCAAGGCCTTCAGAAAGTCCACGACCTGTTCCTTCTTGATGGTCCCGGCATAGATTCGAAAGTAGAAGTTCCACAAGGTGAGGCCAGCAGCGACCGACAGACTCTTCCAATTGAAGTTGTATTGCAAGATGGGAGTCTGTCCACGAGGAGCCCAAGTGCGACAACGATGCGGTCGCTGACTCAGTCCGCTTTCATCGATGAAGACGAGGATACGCCCTTCCCGGCGCGCTTTTTTTTTAGTTCTGGCCAGACCTTCTTCTTCCAATTGAGGATCTGCTTTTCATTGCGTTCTCGTGCTCGCCCCTCCGGTCGCTGGGGGCTCCAGCCTAGACCAACCAGAATTTTCCAGACATGGCCTTCGTGATAGCGAACGTTAAATTCCTGCTCGATCAAATGAGCTACCCGGGGACAGGTCCACAACGGGGTCTCATAGCCGAGCCGCTCCGGACCTGCGACCAGGTGCTTCTCTAACTGCTGCCGCTGCTTCTCACTCAAGCGCGGCATGCGCCCAGCGCGCCCCGCTTTCCGAAGTGCGGACTTACCTTCGGTGCGATAGTCATGCACCCAACGAGCTACCGTCTGCCGGACAACGCGGAGTTGCCGAGCAATCTCGGCTTGACTCAGTCCGCGCTCCAACATCTGAATGGCTTGAAAGCGTCGTTTCTCTAAGGCTTCAAAATCGCGAGGTACTCCAGCAGCGTTTCCCATATCCAGTTAGACGCAGGATACTGGAAAAAGGTTCCCTATATTATGCGGGATTCAATAGTACCTGATCTCGAGTAACCCGACGAAGCCGTCACCATCCCATAATCGCCTGTGTGATCCCTTGCCACCACTTTGGATTGATCCTCCAGGCGTAGATTGCAAGACTCTGCAAAACGATCAACGAGGGGAGCGCATACAGATACACCTTATGGACGCGCTTATCCACCACCCAGTCACGCACCACGCCGAGCACAAGCAGACAGTCTAACGCGGGGAAGAAGAGGTTGTGGTTGAACATGAAATCGAATCTGCCGATGGCAGCGTCCATAAGTTGACAACTCGCTATGAAGATTAGCCGCCGATGGTATTCCGGCTTCTTTCTCCAATAAATTGCCATCGCGATGCACGAGCCGAAAATGAACATGTCGGCGAACGGAATCGACAAGAAAGCATCTACGCCCTTCTGCTGTAGCACAACGGTATCGAACCGGGTCATCACCACCGCGATTCTGAAGCCCAACACAACCATCACCACGGCCAACCCCGCTCCAAACCAGCCGAGCAAGCGGTGCACGCTGACTTTTCGTGCACGCACCAGAGCCGACTGAGCGATGAAGAAGATCACCCAGGTTGAGAACGCGGCGCCGTGTATCCATAAGAGCAGCGGCCTTGGCGGGTTCGCGTGGAACAGGTTGGTGTTGGCCGTGCGGCTGAAGCCCGAAATCACAAGTGCGGCCAACACCAGCGACATGCAGAGATAGAAATACCGGCCCAAGAATGTCATGAACTGGTTCGTTGTGCTTCCTTCTTTCTCAATAGAATGAGCTAGCCCTGCGTTTCCAATGGCCACAGAATTTTGTCCCCTCAGAACGCTGCAAATTTGAGTCTTTACGCCATTCTGCGAAAAGCGTCCGGTATACGAAATGCGGAGTGGCGGCACTATAGCGGCAACATCGGAAACTGTCAAGAATAGGCGCGAAAGCCCTGATTTACACTGACAATCCAAACCGGCAATTTGAAGTACTACCCCGGTTTGCCGACCTACCAGGAGTGAGCGGCATCATCGAGTAGGCCATTCGACCAGCACACCATGAGAGGGGCACCCACAAAACAAGTTGTGACCGGCTTTGATGCCGGAGGAGATGAATCCATTTTTCATGCCAATTTCCAGCTCATCACAGCTTGAGGCTATCCCAGCCACTCTCCGGGCGGTCCTCGTCTTGCTCGCGATTTCAGTTTTTATCAACTACGTGGATCGCGGGAGTCTTTCCATCGCAGCTCCCTGTCGAACGTGAATTGGGTAATTGCGGGTGGATTTTTTCTATGGTTGGCGGCAACCGCGGCGACAGGCTCCGGACGATTAAAAACCTCCGTCTCCGCGATTTGGAACTCCGGAGAACACTCACCTCTGATTTCCGAACGTCCTTCCGAAATGTTTTGTCATGGTCAGACGATTGGTATTGTTTGCCGAGGTGTATTCAACAGTATCCATTAGAGATTGGATGATGGAAAGGCCGCGCCCATTTTCGGGCATGTCATTTAAGGTGGGGTTGGGATCCAGATCAAGGGGTTTCCTGTAGGTGTCACACAGTCGACGTGGATCCATACCGTCCCCACGATCACATATCTCGAAAATGAGAGCTGAACCCTTGGTTGATATCTGCAGTTCAACCGTATTCCCCGGATGAAGTTTGTAAGCGTGAATGATGCAATTATTCATGGCTTCGACGACGCACAGTTCGATTTGTCTACTCTCCAGTGGAGAAAATCCAGTGCACTCACAAAAAGTCCTCGCCAGAATGCCGGCAACTGCAACGCAGTCTAGCCGACTGTTTAGAATCAGACTCATCTGGGGAAGATTTATAGCTCCATTAATCATGGACATACACGTGGGGCCGCGAGAGCTTCCTCCACGGTCGCGAACATGGGAAAGATCCGATTCATCCGAGTGAGCTTGAACATGCTACCAACGGTTTCACAGGTTCCTGCAATGAGAAAGTCTCCGGCAGTGCCCAGTCGTTTTGCTATCGAGAGTATGGCTCCCAGCCCTGAACTATCAATGAATGTAACTTGTGAAAAGTCGACTACGAACGCGCGGTGGCCATTGTCGATCAGTTGGGTTATGGATTCCTTGAAACTCAAGGCGCGATCTGCCCCAAGTCGGTCCTCGAGAATGGTGACAACGAGGTAGCATCCGCTTGCTCTAGTCTCGAAATTCATACCTGTCTCCTTGACATTCTTTCGACAACGTTTTCCGGTTCTCGCTTTTGATCGATACGTAACTTACTCTTTAAATTCAGTTTGCACTCTCGTACTCCATGACGAGCAATGAGATATCGTCGTCGAATTCATCGTGCCCTCGCCAGCCCGTGAGACTTTCGACGAATCCTCCGACGAAGTCCCGGAGCTGCTGATCTTCTGCTGCCTTCACGCATTCGGTCATGCGGCTCATGCCGAATTGTTCATTATGGTCATTCATGCACTCAGTGATTCCATCAGAACAAAGAATCACTCGATCTCCAGGCAGGAGTTGTTCTTCGACCAGCTCGAATTCAATATTGGGCAACGCGCCTACGGGAAAGCCGGTGTTTCCCAGGAGCATTGTGGGACCATGTGGGCGGCAGAGGATCGGATTCGGGTGGCCTGCCTGAGTAAATTGGAGCTTACCCGAAAGAGTATTAAGGACACCGTATATGATGGTGAAAAACATGTCCTCCTCATTTTGAAACCTCTTATTCAGATCGCTTACGACCTCATCTGGTGGAACAATCCGGTAGAACGGCTCCTGTGGCATAGGGCGTTTCAAGAAGGAGTCGCGAAGAGGACTGCCTTGAAGGATCTTACTTAGATAAAAGGAAAGCATGGCAGAGGGGATGCCATGCCCAGAGACGTCGAGTTGATAGAACCCGATGTGCGTTGCGTCGAGCTGAAACACATTGAAGGTGTCGCCAGCGACTTCATTCGTCGGTCTGAAGACCCAATCAAAGTGAATCTTGCTTAAGGATGCGGGGTGCGGAAGGAGGCTAAGTTGGAGCTTTGCGGCGGCGTCGAGGTCGGAGCGAAGTTTTTGGTGCGCCTTCGAAAGGGACGCGTAAGCCCGCTCCACCTTTTGTTCTTCCTCCGCAATTTTGTTTTGCAATTTGATTACGCGTTCCCCGGCATGAAGCCGGGCAAACAACTCCTCAGGTATCGCGGGCTTTGTTAGGAAATCATCGGCCCCCATTCGGACGCCTGCTATAACATCTGTCTTCGAGTTTTTGCAGCTACAAAGAATGACGTAAACGTAAAATCCCAAATTTTCCTCGCGAATTTTCTCGATGAGTTCAATGCCCGACATATTCGGCATAATCCAATCCGTAAAAACGATGCGAATCTTGCCCTGCTTCAAAAGGTTCAAGGCTTGAACGCCATCGGTGGCTTCTACGACTGAATATCCGCAGGATTTCAATAAGTGACTGAGTAGAGCGCGCTGAACCGGGCTGTCGTCGACGATTAGAATCTCTGACTTCTTAATCTCTGCTGTCGAACACGACGCCGAATTGTCAACGATAGATTCGCGGGTGTGCGTGAGGAGGGGGGACCACGCAAAACTGTTCCGACTGGGAAAGGCTTTCATATGACCAGGTCCTTCAACACTGGATTTGCTACGAGTACGATGACTGAACGAGGTCCTGCAAGGTAGGAACGCTGCCCCCCGAGGCTCTGTTCTTGGCCCGGCACACAGATATCTCTTGGCGGATCGAGGGCAGTATCAAGAAAGCGCGACCAAAGATAACCATCGAGTTCTGGCAGCTCGAAACGAAGGTCGTCCCAAAAAGAATTAGCAATTAGAAACACATGGTCCGGAGCAGCGGGAGCAGGAGCCCAGTGAAGATGGAGAGCAAGCGAGTGCGAATCAGGGCTAAAGTCCGCGTGAAAAAGATGAGTGCCGTGCCAATCCATTTTGAGCTGGCGCTCTTTAGAACTGGATGCAAACTGTTCGCGACGGACGACAGCGTGTCGCCGCCTAAAGGCAATAAGGTTTTTAAAGAACCGAAAAAGGTCGCGTTGCGCTGCGGTCCAATTCCAATTCATCCAGGTCGACTCATTATCTTGGCAGTAAGCGTTGTTGTTACCTTGCTGCGAGCGCCCCACTTCGTCTCCATATAAGAGCATGGGAACCCCATGCGACAGGATGAGGAGTGCTGCCATATTACGGGCCTGGCGACTGCGGAGCTTTAGGATGGCCAAGTCGTCCGTTGGGCCCTCCCACCCACAATTCCAGCTATGGTTCTCAGAAATCCCGTCTCGGTTGGATTCACCGTTTACCTCGTTGTGCTTGTCCTGATAGGCGACAAGATCGGCCAGGCTAAAACCGTCGTGGGATGTGACGAAATTGATGCTATGGAACGGCTGTCTGGCATTTTCTTGATACAGATCAGGGCTTCCAGTCAAACGCGCTGCGAGACGAGGAACCATGCCGGGATCACCTTTGATAAAACGCCTGACATCGTCGCGATACTTTCCGTTCCATTCTGCCCATCTGCCATAAGCGGGGAAGTTCCCTACCTGATAGAGACCGCCTGCATCCCAAGCCTCAGCAATTAACTTGACGTCGGAAAGGCATGGGTCAGAAACGATACGTTCGAGGATTGGAGGGTTGGACAGTACTTCTCCGCATGGTCCCCTGCCGAGCGCCGATGCAAGGTCAAAGCGGAATCCGTCGATATGATATTCAGCAACCCAATGTTTGAGGACATCCAGAATCATCTCGCGGACGACGGAGTTGGAACAATTTAGGGTATTCCCGCATCCTGTGAAATCAAGATAGCTCCCGGAGCCGGGTTGTACCATGTAATACAACGGATTATCGATCCCCCGGAAGCTTATGGTAGGTCCCGTGGGATTGCCCTCTCCCGTATGGTTAAAAACCACATCAAGAATGACTTCAATTCCCGCTGCATGGAACGCCCTAACCATTTCTTTTAATTCGCAAACTGCACTTCGACCCGTAGCATCCGTGGAATATGCAGCATTGGGGGAAAAGAAGGCCAAGGGATGATAACCCCACATATTTAGGAGGGGTTCCCCTGTATGTGGATTCGTCCTGTCAGCATCCGTCTCGTCGAATTCGCAAACTGGCATCAGCTCGACCGCCGTCACACCCAGTTCCTTCAGATGGGGAATTTTTTCTATTAAGCCCATAAAGGTGCCAGGATGAGATACGCGCGAGGATGGGTGTTGGGTGAAAGCACGGACATGGAGTTCGTAGATGACCGTGCTCGCAAGAGGCGTGTTCAGAGCTCTGTCCAGGCCCCAATTAAAATTGCTGTCTACAACGACGGATCGAAGGGAGCGCTTCTCATCCTTTCTGCCCCATTCCCAATGCCTGCTGGTCGCGAGTGCGTATGGATCGATCAGGACTCGGCGTCGATCAAAGCGAAAGCGTTGGGGAAGTTCGTTGGGAAATCGATCGAAGCGAAATCCGTATTCGACACCGGGATCGAGCCCTTCCAGAAATATATGCCAGATATTTCCGGTTCGATTGAGAACCGGATCCAGAGGAAATTCCATAGCAGGCTCGTCAGCTCCGGGGTAGAAAAGGACAAGCGTGGCCGAGGTAGCGCTTTGCGATACGATCGCAAAGCGGACTCCATCTCGCAATACAGTCGCGCCGAGGGGTAGGGGGCTGCCCGGGTGAATTTGAAACGAGTCAGAGATCAGCGATAGGACCGCAGATGAATGGTAGGTTGTGGAGTGGCCGCTCAACGGTTGATTCCTCAATCGATTGCAGGAACGATGTTCCAAATGCGCTTGGCGTAGTGGCCAATGCTTTGGTCACTGGTGAATTCGCACGAGCGAGCGACGTTTAATAAGGCCTTTTGACCCCATAACGGACGATTCAAGTAGTCCTCCTCGGCACGGGCATGGGCGTCAAGGTAAGAATGAAAATCAGCAAGGTGAAGATAGTGGTCACCCCGATCCAGAAGGACTGCGCGAATATCTCCAAAAATGTCCGGGTCGTTGAACGAGAATTTCCGACTCACCAGGTAATCTATAACTCCGCGAATGTCTGTATCGGAGTCAAAAAGCTGCCGAGGATTATGATGCTTGCGAGTCTCGGCGACCTGGTCGGTATCCAGTCCAAATAGATAGAAATTGTCCGCGCCAACTTGTTCGCGAATTTCTATGTTCGCGCCATCTAATGTGCCGATGGTGAGCGCTCCGTTCATAGCGAACTTCATGTTGCTAGTACCGGAGGCCTCAGTGCCCGCAGTTGAAATCTGTTCGCTCAAGTCCGTTCCAGGTATGATTACTTCAGCGAGAGACACTCGATAGTTTGGGAGGAACACAACTTTCAACATTCCTTTTACCTTTGGATCTCTATTTATCACCTCGGCGATGTTGTTAATCAACTTGATGATGAGTTTAGCTATATGGTAGCCAGGAGCAGCTTTCCCCCCAAAGATGACTGTGCGTGGGACACGAGGCATCTGGCCTTCCTCAATGATGCTTTTGTAAAGGTGAATCACCCTAAGGACATTCAAGAGTTGCCGCTTGTATTCGTGAATGCGCTTGACGTGGACGTCGAAGATGGACTCCGGATCTACCAGAAGATGAATTTCTCTGTGGATTGAATTTGATAATCTCACCTTGCAGGCACGCTTAATGGCTAGAAATTCGCGCTGAGTGTCAGGCGCCGAAGCGTACTTCTCCAGCTCGCGAATGCGCTGGAAATCAATTTCCCAACCGGACCCGACGAACTTGGTGATAAAAGAAGAGAGGGCGGGATTGGCGCAAGCGAGCCACCGCCGGTGAGTAACGCCGTTGGTCACGTTGGTAAAGCGATCCGGCCAAAGAACATAAAAATCCGGGACAAGGATCTTTTTCACGAGTTCAGAGTGAAGCTTGGCAACGCCGTTGACGGCGTGGCTTCCAATAATCGCCAAATGAGCCATGCGAACTTGACGTGGCATGGATTCCTCGATCATGGACATTCGAGATCGGCGCGCAACATCTCCCGGGAACCTACACTCAACTTCTTGGAGAAATCGTTGATTAATTTCATACATAATCTGCAAATGGCGCGGCAATACTCTCTCCAGAAGGTCGACGGGCCACTTTTCGAGGGCTTCGGGCATTAGGGTGTGGTTTGTGAAAGCGCAAGAATTCCGAGTTATTTCCCAAGCACTATTCCAAGGCACGGAATGCTCATCTACGAGGAGTCGCATAAGCTCCGCAACGGCTAGCGCAGGGTGTGTATCATTCATCTGAATGGCAACTTTTTGCGGGAGGGTCTCAAGGTCCGTTGTTCGGCAAAGGAACTGGCCCAATATGTCACGCAGCGCGCAGGCGACCATGAAGTATTCCTGTACAAGGCGTAATTCCTTGCCGGATTGGGAGGAGTCGCTGGGGTAAAGAACCTTCGAAATCGTCTCCGACTGAATTTTTGCCTCGACTGCTTTGAGGTAGTCACCGCCATTGAAGACCTGGATGTCGAACTCATCGGAAGCGCGAGCCGAATAGAGTCGGAGCTTGTTCACCGTATGACCGTGGTAACCGGCAATCGGAATATCGTACGGTACCCCGAGCACAAACTTCCAATCAATCCACATCGGGTTATATCGACCGTTGTGATCCTCAGAATTCTCTATGCGGCCATAGAGAGGAATAATGCAGGCTTCATCCATGCGCCCAATTTCCCAAGGGGAAGGCTCGCGAAGCCATTGGTCAGGATGTTCTTGTTGATGTCCGCGGTGGATTTCCTGCTTGAAGAGGCCGAATTCGTAATTTATGCCGTAACCGAATCCAGGGAGGGCCATACTGGCGAGTGATTCGAGAAAACAAGCGGCCAGTCGGCCCAGGCCGCCGTTGCCCAGACTGGCGTCTGGCTCGGAATTTTCAACTTCATTCAGTTCAAATCCGAAAGAACGGCAGACTTCTTGAGCAGCGTCCGAGAGGCCGAGATTGAAGAGGTTGTTGCGCAGCGATTGCCCAATCAAGAATTCCGCAGAAAGATAGTAAAGTCTCTTTGAGAATGCGCCTTTGTAGCGCTTCTCGGATTGCTCCAATCCTGCCATGAGTCGTGGACGCAGGGCATAGGCCAGCGCTTTGTATACATCTTGGGGAGTGGCTGACTGGGGATCCTTGCCAATCCAGTATCGGAGACAATAGTCAACTTCAGCATCCAGCGCGTCTGAAGGAGTGGGAGCTAGAGCGCTAGTATGGATCTTGATGTTAACCAAAGTGACCTCGGCGATTCCACAACTAGGTTACGGAGCGAATGATGAAGACGCATTTCCACGGGGACGAGAACAGCAATTCCTCTGCCAGAAGGACTCGTGAATCCAGAATATCTAACTGATGGGAAACGAATGAGTTAGTCGCGAGCTGAAAGTTCGATTGTCTACAATATGGACGAGCGTGTTTGGAAAGTAGACTCCGCTAACTTTTAAAAATGAATCGTTCGATCTACCGTCCAGTTGAAACTTAAAAATCTAACTGGATTGCTCCAAAACTGGACAGCTTTTTTTACCACTAAGCCATCAGGAAAAGTTTTAGCGCTTGGAACAACGATTCGTGAAGATCTCTTGGGTTCAGTCGATCGGAAAGCCGAGACCGAAGAGTTGTATTCACGACCGGGGCTTGACCTCTGGGCAGCGCTGCGCCTCCTGCAGCGGCACGCAATTTCAAGGTTGCTCTTACGCGGCCATGCCAGCGCACTTGTGGGCCCAGGCGCAAGAACCCCAGAGTGCTAACTTTATGACTGGATCAAAACGGGGAGCAGGTCAGGATTTACAAGCGGAATCCCGGATGCTAATAGGGAACCAAGACTGAGGCCTGAACTGTCGTTTCATATCCTTCAAGAAATCGCCAGCGGACGTTGGCGATGCTGGACACCGCAACGGGCGAGGTGATTCGCGACCTCTTGGGATCATCAGGAGAGTGCGCGTAGATTGTTCCGGAGGCGATCTGAATCGCCATCGCGCAGAAGTGCCTCGACTGCGGTGTGGGTATCCCTCCAGACTGGAACGGCGCGTGCAAGCAACCTTCGCCCCTTTGCCGTCAGGGTCATCAGACGGCCGCGACCGTCCGCTGGGTCTGCCGTGATCTTGAGCAGACCGCGCCGCCGCAAGGGCTTGAGAGCGGCCGTCAATGTGGTTCGATCCATCGCAAGTAGCGAGGCCACGGCCGCCATACCTGGTGGTTTCAGACGGTTCAGAGACATCAATAGGGAGAATTGTCCGTTTGTCAGACCGAGTGGACGCAACGCATCGTCGAAGCGCCGTGCCAACGCCCTTGCCGCTCGCTGCACGTGAAGACAGAGACAGGAATCGCGGACTTCGAGCGTTGTCTCAAAGGCAGGGTCCGCAAAAGTGACCATAGACAAATAATATGGATATCAACGTATCTTGCCAAGAGGCCTTAACGCATGGTACGTTGATATCAATGTATATTGCCAAGTAGGACGATTCATTTTGCATGGCAAGCGCGGCGACTCTAGGCGAAATAGTGCTGCTGGAGGGGAAGTAAGATCATCCCGCATCGATGCCCTGGTCTTCAGAAATCAGGAGAAGGCATGGAACGAAGAAGAGTGAAGACGATTGCATTAAGGAGCATCGCTCTGATCGTCATGTTCGGTGCGGCGTGGGAAGCAAAAGCTCAAGACACCAAAGCACCGTATCCGAGCATGGCCCCGGTCGAACACTATCTGATGCCGGATCGGAACGAGGAGATAAAGCTGGCGCGGAGTGCTGCGCCCGACTCCATCTCAGGCGATGCCGAGGTCTTGGTCCTCGCGCGACATGGCTACGAAACGGCGATCAAAGGCAAGAACGGTTTCGTGTGTGTCGTAGAGCGATCATGGATGTCTCCATTCGACTTCCCGGAGTTCTGGAACCCCAAGATGCGGGGTCCGATCTGTTTCAATCCGCCGGCGGCGCGATCCATCCTGCCACTTACGATCAAGAGGACTAACTTGGTCTTGGCTGGACTGTCCAAAGCAGAGATTATCGATGGCATCAAGGCATTCGAGACGAAAGAACTGCCAGCCCTGGAACCGGGCGCAATGTGCTACATGATGTCGAGCCAAGGATACCTAAACGACTCCGCCGGGCATTGGCTTCCGCATTTGATGTTTTACATCCCCCTAACAGATCCCAGGGTTTGGGGTGCGGATCTGCCTGGCTCCCCGGTTATGTTGAATCCACAATTTCAGGGCGCACCGGAGCCAATAACCGAGTTCATGATTCCAGTCGGCCACTGGTCTGACGGGACGGCTGCTACGCCCAAGGATGAGCGCTGAGGTTCTACTTTGAACGAGTCGTCGCACTGTGAAGAAAGATAGCCGGAGCTTGAATGTAGCAAGCTAGCGACGGGAAGGGCACTGGCGTTGCGGTTTTCTTGAATACAGGAAGCACGAACGCCACTATTCAGCAACTTTGGCAAGGTATGCCCAACACCCCGGGCAAAGAGCAGGAGGTCGTCGGAGTCAAGGTAATCCCGGCGGCTTCCTGCACCCCCTAGATCAGGCAGGTGCCGCTTCTCTCGAGGCCCGGCACAATTCTCCTGCCCGGCCTGACAATCCTGATCGCTGGCGATTCCACGACCCAACCCTGCGAATGCCATGTACCGCTCGGCTTCTCAAAACGTGGCAATGCGGAGCAGTCTCCTCCGTTTAGTTCGGGCATCATAAATTGCGACCAATGCCAAGTCCACAAAGCCAGGATAAAGCAGCACCAGATTACACTTCGAGTTTGTTCTCAGTCTGGTAACGGGATTACCTTCGAAGTTGATTTTGGCGCGGCGACAACTTTGCCGGTTACGACTCTGCCTGATCAAAAGGTCGGAGGGATCTCGGACTGCGGAGCTCGCGTAGGGAGGTTTGGCGTGAGCTTGGGAACGATAAACTCCTGGAAGATGTTTGCAACCGCCATCTCGCCCATTCGAATAAAAGCTGTCGAGAAGATGACTCCGGCTGAATTGCGATCGTTGGAAGGATAGTAGAGGTTGGAGATTCCGCCAGCGGCGATATTGCCCAGAATGCTGGAGTAATTTGGTTGCCATCGGCCGTTGTCGCCCTTGCAGATGACCGAGTTCGATAGCGCGTAGAGAAGCCGAGATTTCTTGGTTCCGGATCCCCTATAAAAATAGCGCGGGTCTTGCTTCAGGATCGAAGGCAGTATGGCTCCGCCAATAAACGTGCCCGTGACAACATCCCCGTACGTTGCGCCGAAACGCTTGGCGTAGCCTTCCGCGCCTTGTCCGTAGGCACCCCAGCGATCGCCCGCCTGTGCGAAACCAGCGACCATGCCGACGGCAACAAAAGTGAACGGATCGGTCGAAGACTTCCACGCAAGCTCAAATTTCAGCTTCGTTGTCAGAGGAGCCGGATGCGGTGAATAGCTGACGTAAAAATTCGGGATAATGCCCAACACTCGCTGCTTCTCCTGCTCTTTGACCTCGGCGGTCGCCACTTCTTCGGGCGTCAGCGCCACGCGCACCTCCGTCGCTAGCGTGGCGACGGATAGCATCATCAACGGTGTGACGTAAGACTCTCCCGGATCGAGGGTTCCCGAGACCTCACGCGTCGCAAGACCGGGAGACGAAAATGTGAGGTGAAACGCGCCGGGCGGGACATTGAAAAAATAGAATTTACCTTCCTCGTCGGTTATTGCGTCCTGCCCCGTAGAGTTAGTTTCGCGCGTGAGCTCCACCGCAGCGCCGACGATGATGTCGCCGGTTTGATCCACGACTTTTCCTCTGATTTTTCCAGTTGCTTGAGACGGAGCTTGCTGCTCGTCTGCAGCCGGATCCATCTTCTGTGGCTCAGTAGAAGCGCTTTCTGGACCCTGCGGGGCCGGAGCCTGTTGCGACCAAGCCGGCTTGCAGCAGAGTAGGAGCCATAAGACCAACCAAGAGCATCGGACCCGACTTCGCTTCCTGTTCATTGCCGTAATTTGCAGAACATCGGCACTGCCGCTCGCTTCCTCCTTGGGATTAGATGCGTCAAGAGTGTTCTGGGACTCATGTGATCACCATGTGAGGCAGCTACATCGATATGCGACCACAGTCACAATAAGGGCGGCCAACTCGTGGTAAACGACGAAACCTTCCATCAAGTGGGTTCCGGTACCCAAGTTATCGGTGTGCCGTGCAAATCAGGCAAGTTCCAGAAACGCGGCACCGATGTCAATTTGGCAGATCCGTGGAGACTCGCTTGCCACGAGTTTTGGACGGGAACCCCAGACTGACCCAGTCTCGAGCAACCCTGCCGCTGGAGACTTCGGTTCCAGCCAGAGAGTCATCACGGCCGGGCTTCGTAAACTATGTTGAACGGTGTTTCCGTGGCTCGCCGAAAACGACTGAATCCCGCGGACGTTATTACTTGTCGCATGCGTGCCTCGCCGGATTGCGCCCCCAAGCAGAGTCCTACTTCCTGTGATCGCGAACACGGCGTACACAGCAGCGTTGAGAAAGAGTAGTAGACCCGGCCCACAGGATTTAGATTGTCTTTCAGCTGATCATTCGCGAATGGTTCGACGATCATCCATGTGCCATCTGCGCTCAGTGATTCCCGAACGTGCGCTGCCGCTCCGACAGGATCCCCCATATCGTGCAGACAGTCGAAAACAGCCACGAAATCATAACCCTTTCCAGGATATTCCTTGGCTTTAGCCACTTCAAATGTGACCCGGGCGGCAAGGCCTTCCCGTTTGGCAGTCTCGCGAGCCGCTTCGATTGATTTATCGTGGTAGTCAAACCCAAAGAATTGGGACTTCGGAAATGCGTTTGCCATCAAGACTGTGGAAGCTCCTTTCCCACAACCAACGTCCGCCACCCGTGCCCCTGCTTCCAGCTTTTGCTTCACGTCATGGAGCGCGGGGATCCATGAACTGACAAGATTCGCAGCATAGCCGGGACGGAAAAACTTCTCGCAGCCGTGAAACACGCCGTCATCATGTTCGTGCCAGCCCATCCCAGCACCACTGCGAAAGGACTCCGCGATCCGTGGAACTGCCGCCAATGCTCCTAACGCTAGTTGGAATGCGCCGGGGAGATAAGCCGGGCTGTCCTCAATCGCGAGAGCGAACGCCTGTTCTTCGGTGAGGCTGAACTTGTTTGTCTTCTCGTCGAATGTCACATAGCCCCCAGCCGCCTGAGAGGACAGCCATTCCCGCAGATAACGTTCATCGGTCCGCGTTTTAGCGGCAAGTTCGGCCGACGTCATTGGTCCAACCGCGAGCGCCTTGTACAACCCGAGTTTCTCGCCGATCACAACCATCCCCGTATGCACCGCGGCACCAAGGTCCCCAACGAAATTGCCGAGAAAGCTATTCAGTTTGTCCATGTCAACAGCCATCTCTACCCTCCTTAGTGAGATTCCCGGGGGGCAGATTATGTGCTGGGGAAAAGGAGGTGTCAACAAGGCAAGAATACAGGTGAAGAATTAGAGGCGGAGTTTTCTTGAAATTTTTCCTTAGTTTGAGCGGCCCGGCACCTAGGTGAAAACGATGGTAGGCCCGTGGAGACTCGATTTACGGTACTTGCTCAGATACTTGGCGAGTTTTTGCTTGTTGATGGACTTGAATTCGACCTCATCCAGGTTAGTTTTTGGACCCGTCTGTAAAATCGAGCAGCGCCTTCTCTGGTTCCGCAATCGGGTATTTCGAATAGCGTGTCCAAACCCGCCCAAAGCCGCCCTTGACAACCTCGGAGAGCATGTTTTACCCTCCTAAGCCTCTTAGGAGGACGCGTGAATCCTTCTGCTGAACTTCTCCCCGGCACTCTCGATCTGCTCATCTTAAAGGCGGTCTCTCTCGGCTCTCTCCACGGCTACGGTATTCTCTTACGCATTGAGCAAATTTCTCGCGGGGCTCTGTTGATCGAACAGGGGGCGCTGTACCCAGCGTTGCTTCGCTTGGTGCGCCAGGGGCATTTAAATGCCAGCTGGGGCACGTCCGATAATAACCGTCGCGCGAAATATTACGAATTGACTTCCGCAGGCCGCAAGCACCTGCGCGAGGAAGAAGATGGCTGGAATCGCCTGGTCGCCGCGATGGGTGCCGCACTCGGTGCTCGACAGGAGGAAGCATGAAACTACTAGCCTACCTGCGCTCCCTGGCAGGCACGTTTTTTCAGCACGCTGAGGAAGAGAGCGAATTGGACGAGGAACTGCGCTCGCACATCGAAAGGCACGCTGATGATCTCGAGCGTTCCGGCCTGCCGCGCCCGGAAGCCGAGCGGCGCGCGCGCATCGCGTTCGGGGGGTACCAGCGGACGAAAGAGGAATGCCGGGAAGAACGCGCCGGCTTCTGGCTGGAATCGCTGTGGAGAGACGTAAGGTTCGGCTTGCGAATGATGGGCAAGAATCCGGGCTTCACCGCCGTGGCGGTGCTCACCCTGGCGCTGGGGATCGGCGCGAATGCTGCAATCTTCAGTGTCGTGCGCGGGGTGCTGCTGCGGCCGCTTGTGAATCGCGACGAAGATCGCTTGCTTTACATCCGCCAAAGCGTCCCGGGCGTAGGCGTCGACAATGCCACTTTCTCCATTCCGGAAATCCAGGACATTGGTAAGGGGTTGAAAACCATCAAGGAGCTCGGCACTTTTTCCGAACTGGACTTCACCGTTGTGGGGCTCGGTGCGCCGCGGGAGATTCACGCCGGTGTTGTGGATGGCAACTACTTCGACGTGATGGGGCTGCGGCCGGTCAGGGGACGCCTGCTCAATCCCGGGGACGACAGCCCGAGTGCCGCGGGTGCAGCAGTGCTGACGTATCGGTTTTGGAGCACCTCGTTGCACTCCGATCCCAGAGTGATTGGCAAAACGATCCGGCTGGGCAGCTTCGAGGGCACTCGTTCCGCGCTCATCGTTGGAGTTGTGGAGCCATCGGTGCCCTATCCGGTGGAAACCGAGCTGATCGCCAATATCGTGACCAGTCTGCATCACCTGTCCGCCACGATGGAGACTGGCCGCGAGCATCGCATGACCGAGGTGTTCGCGCGTCTCGCTCCTGGCGCAAGTCTCGAGTCGGCGCGCACAGAGCTCCGCACTGTGTACACAGCGATGATTTCCGCACACCCGGAGGTCTATAAGGCGAGGGACCATTTCAGAATCGAAGTGACGCGGATGCATGACCAGATCAATTCGCGCGCGACCACCATCTTGTGGGTTCTCTTCGCGGCTTCCGGCTTGTTGTTCGTGATTGCCTGCTCCAATGTGGCCAACCTGATTCTGGCACGAACCGTGCGCCGCGAACCCGAGCTGGCCTTGCGCTCGGCATTGGGAGCGACCAAAGCCTTGCTCCGCCGCTCGCTGTTGGCGGAATGTGTTGTGCTCTGCGGCAGCGGCGCGTTGGCGGGCGTCCTCATTGGGGCCCCGATGGTAGCCGTGCTAGCGCGCTATGCGTCCCGTTTTTCCGCCCGCGCCATTGGTCTCAAACTCGATTTCACCTTGGTCTGGATTGGGGTTGCGCTTGCATTAATCGCCGCTGTCTTCCTGGCATTTGTTCCGCGCCTGCCATCCACGGGCACGTCGGGGGGGCTAGGCCTATCGAGCAGTGGCTCCCGGGTTGCCGGCGGACGCCGCAGCCGGCTGCGCATCTTTGCTGTCACTCAAATCACCGCGTCGTTTCTGCTTCTTGCCGGAGCAGGTGCGCTACTGAAGACTCTGATGATGCTCGAAGAAACTCAGCCGCCGTTCGACACCGCCCACGTTCTGGCGGTGAACTTGCCGGTCATGGTCGAGGGGCGAACGCAGGAGCAGGTGCGCGAATTTTACCGCGACGTACAGCGTCGCATCAGCGTGCTGCCGGGAGTTGAGCACGTCTCTTCGGGTTTTAGCGTTCCGTGGCGCGACGGTCGGGCGCTGAACATCAGCTTCTCCTTCGCGGTGGAGGGCGCGCCGCGCGAGAACGGCCAGGAAGAGCCTGTCGCGCGATTCCGCTCGGTTTCCCCGGGGTTTTTCGAAACGCTGGGTGTTCCGGTTCTGGAAGGCCGCGATTTCCGCGACACCGACCGGGATGGGGCCGCAAGCGTGGTAATCGTTAGTCAGAGCCTCGCGCAGCAGTTATTCCCCGGGCAAGACGCTTTGAACCGCCAACTGCGCTGGACCGACGGCGTGATGAAGTTCATCGGCATCAGCTACGAGCCGAGGCGCATCGTCGGTGTGGTCCCCGACCTTGACGATGAGAACATCATTCCATCGCCGTCAATGACCGTGTACCAGCCGTGCGACCAGGAGGGCTGGAACGGCCGCCTGTTTGTGCGAACGAAGAATGATCCCTACGCCTTCGTTCCCACCATTACCAGCACGATCCGCGAGATGGCCGCGGACCAGCCCGTCGAGCGCGCCAGCACCTTGGACGACATTCGCGCGGAGGTTTTGACACCCAACCGCCTCAATGCCATCGTATTCGGCGGATTTGCTTCCCTCGCATTGCTGATTTCCGTGGTTGGCGTCGCGGGTGTGCTCGCCTTCTCGGTGAGTGGGCGCACGCGCGAGTTCGGAATCCGCCTCGCTCTGGGAGCTGAGCCGCGCAGCATTCTCGCCAATGTTCTTCTGGAGGGCTTGGTGATGGCGAGCATTGGCGTGGCTGCCGGAGTTCTCGTTGGATTTGCCTTTCTGCGCGGGATCGGGAAGTACGTTGCGGATTTGCATTTGCCCGGCCTGCTGCCCTTGGTTGCGTCGGCGGCGGTACTGCTTGTCGCCGCGGCGATTGCGTCGGCTTTTCCTGCGATTCGCGCCGCCAGGGTGGACGCGGTGCAGGCTCTGCGCTCCGAGTAAGCCGCTTTCAGAACGCTGTTGCGTCGAGCGCTGCGTTGATGAGTCGTCTCCTGCGGCCCTCGCTCCTCCCGGCCAGGCCAAAAATGCCGATCCGGATTGAAAGACCAATTGTTCTGTTCGAGTACGGTGTGCAGCGCAACGATTCCGTTGAACTTCATTCCCTGACGCTGGGCCTTCCCAGTCCTCTCGTCTCAGTGATAGTCTTCCAAATTCAAATCGCAGACTTCCTGTTCTGCGGTATCGATGCGAAACGTCAAGCGCCGGTTGCGAGTAACGCAGAGGCTCCAAGTTCCTTTACGGTCGCCCGTCAGCGCGTGTACTTTCCAAGAGGGAAGGGCGCGCACCTCCTCCGGCTCCTGCATGTCATCGAGAAACGCCAACATCTTGCGGAGCTTATCCACGGTATCGGGGGGGCACGCCTTTAGCATTGTCCTCCTCGTAGAGCCGTTTCAGGGCCCTTACGATTTTTGCCCGGAGTCTGTGTTACCCGAAATCGACAATAGATCACAGTTTCTGGTAATCGGAATTCGTGGTGGTCACGACGAGTTGTTTCGCAGTTGCGTTAAGAACGGTCCGTTGCGTGTAATTAGTGCCATCCGGGAGGCTGCCCATCTGCACCTGCAACGTCACGGCATCTTTCTCTTGGCCCATGTATGTACTAATGTTCAAGGCGGTGATTTTCTTAGTGGCAGTGTCAAATGTGAGGGTCATTTTATCTCCGGGCTGGGCATAATCAGCGAAGATTAAGTTCACTGCGCCAGGCACGGGGTTGAAGGAGAGCTTTCCGGACTGGTAGGCTGCCTGCATTTTTTGAGGATCGGGCGGCACATACAAACTGAGGACGGCCTTCACGTCCTGCATGTAATCTTTCATTTCGGCTTTTTTCTTCGCGATGACTTTTTGTTTCATCCTGCCACCACTCGGTTGTTCCGGCGGAGCGCCAATTGCAGTTTTCTGAACACTTCCATCGGGACCATACCGGCACAAATTCTTAGATGGAGGCTTCGCATCTCCCTTGAGCGTCAATTGTTGTGTCTCGGTCCATTCATACTGGAGCAGTTTTTGCTTGTTTTCCGCAACAGACTGCTTTACGGCTGCAAGCTTCTGCTGAAGTTCAGGATTCTGTGGAAATGCAGGGGCAGCGGACAGAAGTGCTACCCCACCAATGATCATCATGCATTTAGTTTTCAGATTCATTAGAACTCTCCTTGTTCGTCGCGTGATCTTCAAAATCAGAGTTACTGGTCAGCGT
The DNA here is from genome assembly GCA_963709675.1 of Candidatus Acidiferrales bacterium. GTDB lineage: Bacteria > Acidobacteriota > Terriglobia > Acidiferrales > UBA7541 > Acidiferrum. The sequence continues at coordinate 2,174,025 of CAVPWW010000002.1, read as the reverse complement.
TCGAGCACCTGTCGGCAAACGCCCGGTCTCGCAGAGACTCCGAAGGAAGTTCCCCAAGCAGGATCCGATAATCCCGTGCGATGCCTCCGAACTGACAAATACCGAACTGCGTCGCAATCTGTGTCACAGTGGTCTCGGAAGGGTTAGCGCCTTTGAGAGCTTTCCGGACCTGCCTGATGGTTCTCCGGTGCAAATATTGCATGGGCGGAATGCCAAAGCACCAATGAAAGGCATTCCGAAGAGTTCGCTCAGAAACTCCCGTCGCTGTGGCGAGTTGAACCAATGTCAGGCGGTCGTGCTCATGTCCGTCTACGAAATCCATAGCCATACGCATTACGACGACCCAATTGGCTTGTTTTCATTTAGATCCCCAGTTTTAAAAGGGGACACCACCTTTCAAGACCGTCCTGCAGGACTTGGGCAGCGTCCCCCTTGAAAGAAATCGTTCGTCTCGTAGCATGTCGGGCGGAACTCATGAACATAATTGTCAAAAGTACCAATTCCCAAGTTCACCCGGCTGTCTCAGCACTTGATTAACGCTGGAAGAGTCGGCCCAGCCTTTCAAGTTAGTGCCTTTGCAGGGACTGAGAAAGGCTTGTTAGATTTTGCGCACTCACTCGAACGATGCCGCCACGCGGGCTATCAATGTCCGCTATCAGAGCGAAGGAGATGGAGACAACAACCTGTAGAACGAGAAGCAACGTCCTTTTCGCTTCACCCTTACGCACACCATAACCGACCAGCAGGTGGCAACAGATAGCAATTGCTGCCATTAGACAGACCCCATGCTGCATTAGGAATACGGTTCCACCACGCGGCTTGGGTGTATCCCTTGGAGTGCAACACATCGTTCATGCCCGTGACAGCAATGGTGACCAATGGTGCAGGTTGCCCCGCAGCCGGGGCTTGGACAGCGGACCACAGGTCGGTCTCCAGCTGAGTAGTAGCGGCATCGATCTCCCGAAGCTGGCCGTCATCCCGAGTTTTATAGAATAAAAGACGCTGATCGAGATAGTTCTTAAGCGCACGCACTCTCGCCGCGGCGGGGCCATGCAGGAAATCCGCTCGAACGTATTCCGTACCGATTGCGTTGGCCTCCGTCTCCTCCAAGTTCTTGCGTTGATCGTATCGGGAAATGGCCATCGAAAAGCTGAATCCGATGATGAGACCGAGCAGCGTCAGGACCGCGGCCATGATAATGCCGAAATCCTCCCGCTCATTTTCTTCGATGCTCTTACGCGTATTACGAAAGGAAACGCCGATCTGCACTGAGGGCCACAACGCCACCAGAGAAATAGCCAAAACAACGAACGGGTATCTCATTATTCCTGTACTGCTTAGGACAATTTCCTGCATCTCGCAGGCGATGAACCGCGTCGAATCCAGAAGACCGCCTCAAAAGCGCGAGGCAGCAGTGCGGTAAGGCCTGGCTCGACTGGGGTCGTCGCGGCACTTCACGGGCCGCGATGGTCAAACGGTTGTGGTTTGGCGGCACACGATACCTGCAGAGGGGTTTAACAACGGAACCTCATGGTTGCGAACCGAATCATCGAAGTGCCTTTAACAAGTCGCTTAAGACGACGCCAATGGGGATCTCTGCGAGAATCATGGGTAGCGCAGGAATGAGCACCGCGGCAGCCAGGGTGTAAAGCCCTCCCTTGTCGACCAGAAAGGGACTCATATTGTTAATCTTGTCGTAAGCATCACCATAATCGTTGAGAGTGCTGCTCTCGGAAGCCACAAGAAACTCAGTTTCATGCCCAGCCCGGTGCAGAATCCACTTTTCGTGGAACTCCGTACTGTGAAGTTGTCCCAGAATTCCATATTCTAGGATTCCTTTGCGACGCAGGCCTGCCAGGCGAGGAACAAAAAAGGCCAGCGGTCCGAACGCCACCAGTGTGATGAGAGCAACTAGGACAATTGCGGGTAACTTGAAGTTTGTGAGGTGAGCACCATGATGGAGGATTTCGTTGCGCCAGGTTGCCGCGATGACGGCAGTTGCGCTCAAGGCGATGGGCGCGAAGGCAGCTGAAGTCATTCCTAGAAAACCTAGCCCCCCGTGCTGATCAGGATGAGTAGGGACCAGCTTCAAATTCGTTCTCGACAACGCGAACGCGAAGATAGTCCAAAGCAACCATCGCCAAAGTCCGAGGCCGAGCAAGAACTGGAAAATAGGTGTACAAAGCACCACTGCGTACCAGCCTGCCGCGGTTAAGTGAAATCCGGTGCTGGACCCGTGCCCAAGCCAGGGTGTGGCGTCCACCAAGCCTTTGTAGGCGGTTGCGGTATGGAAAATGGCTAGCAGGAGGATTGCGAACTCGGGGAGAAGGGAATCGCGCAGGCGAACAAGTCTGGTGACTATCTCGTCCAGACGCGCGAGGTCCGAAGCATCCAATAGCGCCGCTTTGTGGAGATGTGCGAATACAGTGCGGAAGCGACTATCCATCAGAATTTCGCCGACTAATAGAACAGGAATGGCAATAAGCGAGCGGGAATGGACGCGATAATCCTTCAGCAGGGAAAGCAAGGCGTCAGGATTTGTGATTGCGGTGATTAGAAGGAGGGGCAGCCAGGAAATAGCGAGCAGGACGATGATGCGGCGGGCGAGGTTCCATTGGTTAGCACCCATTAGCCCGATCGTGCGCTGCATCCGATAAAAGGGACCTCCACGCACCACGGAATCGTCCACGGAAACAATGCTCGGCGACGGATTCTTATCGATGTTCATAGTAGCAATATTGATTCCCCGAATTCATGTTCATCCGTGCGCGGCGGCGGTAATACAGGAGGCGAACGTCTTTTCCAGCAGACTCGTGTCGAGACTGCCAGCCGCACCAATGGCAACAATCTGCGTGCGAGGTGCGCGCAGGCCCCATTCCTCTTGAATGGAAATGTCCACCCGCCTGCCGACCACCTGCAGCACTGTCCGCCGCTGGGGCGCGTCCGAGCTGTAGACCACCCCTTTGGCTCGGTAAACAGTCCCCGGTAACTTCCGCAGTTTGTCCCGCAACGCTTCGAGCGCGAGTGGCTGGTCCGTCTGGTAGCTCCAAGTGCTAAATACCTTGGAGTGGTCCTGGCCGTGGTGGTTGTGCCCGTGGTCCTCATCATGGCAATTTGCATCGCTGCAGCTGCTGTCCACAGCGTACGAGTTCAGACCCGCTCGCGTGGGATCAAAACGCCCTACACCCAGCAGAATCTCGTAAGGAACCTCGCAATAGTTGGTCTCGACGATACGCAGGCGGTTGAAATGTTCGTCGAGCCAGGCCCGGACCCTGGCGACCTGGTCGGGACCGGCAAGGTCTACCTTGTTCAGGATTAGCATATCCGCGAACCCCACCTGATGCAGCTTGAGCTCCATCAGCGGAGGGTATTCGGGGTGCGCGAAGACTTGTTCCGCATCCACTACGCAGATGACACTGTCCAGCCGGATGCGGCCCCGCAGATTTGCATCGCTGAAGGTAGCAAAGATACCGGCGGGATCGGCGACGCCACTGGCCTCGAGCACGATGTATTCGATGCCCTCAGGGCGTGCGAGCAATGCATCCACTGACTCGATGAGGTCGTCGCGAATCTGGCAGCAGACACAGCCATTCGCCAGGCTGACCATATTGTTGTCCACTCCGACGACGAGTTCAGCGTCGATGTTGATCGAGCCAAAGTCGTTCACCAGCACTCCCACGCGCAGGCCGTGATTCCCCGTGAGGATACGATTCAGGAGCGTCGTCTTTCCCGCGCCAAGAAAGCCAGTGAGGATCGTTATCGGAACAGTCTTCCCGTTGTCGTTTATGATTTCCATTGATTAAGTCTTCCTCTCAAAGATGACGGCCAGAAAAAAGTCATCCGCGACACAGTCAGAGGCGTCCCGCCGCGACAAGCGCGGCGGGGCGCTCTGAGCACACTATTTCTTGAATTTGCTTATATCGATTCCCATCACCTTGGCCATCTCTATGAGGTCGACGAGCTGCGGATTCGGGAGCTTGGTGAGCGGCTCGCGGTAAACGTTCGGCGGATAGTACTTATGCGGATCAATCTCAAGGTCGCGTGTCAATTGCTCCTGCTGTTGCTCGCGCGGCAACCTTGGCTGGGGCACGACGCCCTGACCTGTATTGAGTGGCAGTGGGTCGCCGAAGAGCAGCGTGGGATTCGGTAAGGGCTGTCCGGCGAATCCTGGCAGCACGGCGTCCCGTTGCCAGATCGCGTCCTTGGTCACGTTGACGGTCACTACGTCTGGCGCGCCATAGAGAAAAAGCCCCTGCCAGTGGGCGCGAATGTCCGCAGTTTGCTCGTTGAGCGTGTCGTCGTCAAAACAGAGGTGCGTGGCCATACCGACGCGCGGGTTGACCTGGTTAATAAGGTAGCCCGTGGCGTAAGCCACCGTATGGTGGATGTCCACAGTGTAGTTGAAGAGAAATTGGGGCAGCCCGTACTTGAGCTGATTGATGAGCGCCAGATCGGGTTGGAGTTCGGTGACAAATACATCGACATTCTTGGCGTACTTGGCGGTCAGATCGTCTGGCCGGCCGTCGCCGGTCCATACAAACGAGAGGCCGTTCCAATCCAGTCGGTAAGCTGAAGCGCCGTCCTTGACGTGTGAGCGGCGCCAATGGCGAACCGTGACGCCATTCTTGTCGTAGCAAATACCGTTCTCGTCTTTCCAGTCGAACTCGTTGACTTCGACTTCGTAGCCATCGCCGATGGGGCAGGCGTCAAAGGCTTCCAGGTGCCACTTGAGCATCTGCTTCATCCCGGCGACCATGCCCTTGGTGCCAAGCTCCGGGGTGCGCCCGGAAGGACCGGTAACTCGCAGCGGCATCTTCCAGCGTCCGGACCACGCCGAAAATGGCAGCAGATACGAGAGGTCGTGGTAGTGATCGACGTGCAGATGGGTGATGAAGATATCGTTGATTGCGGGGACCGGGACGCCCATTGCGAGAATGTTCTTGACGCAGCCGGGACCGAAGTCGAAGAAGAAACGGTCGCCATTGCCGAGTTCCACCATGATGCAGGTGCCGGCTTGGTCGCGCCGGGGAGGGAACGGGCAGCTGCCGACGAACGAGATGCGCATCTCGTCCTTCCCGATCTGCTCACTGCCGGGGAAATAATTCATCCGGCTGCGGACGGATGCCGTCGGCTGGTAGTACGGCGGGAACTGCAGGCCTTTGCTCGGCCCTCCGCCGTATGGATTTACGGGCTGGGGCGAGTCTGTCTTTGCCTGCGCCTCCGCCCCGCTGGGGGTAACGGCAGATATACCAGCCGCTGCTGCACCCGCAATCGCGCCTTTGAGCATCTCGCGTCGACTCAGATCGCTTTGCGGCCGCTCTGCCTTGTTATTGTCATTTTCCATCGTGCTCTCCTTTGGTCCTGCTTTACTCCGGTGTTTCCCATGAAATTGTGATTGCCTCTGTAGCCACCGATTAACGGTCTAATTCAGGTCACTGTCCTTGTAGTACTTGGTGCCCGTGGCGCTGATCTCCGCCGCTAATCCTTTGTCCGTCAACTGGTACATCCAGACTCCTTCCGAAACGGAAGCCGCTCCGGCCATCGATCCACCCTTGTCCCCGGTTTTGGCTGCAGCCGTGGATTGCCCGCCCAATTGCCAACCTGAATTGACGAAACTATCAAGCGCTTTCTCATTGTCGAAAACAAACACAACCCGAAATTTCTTGACTCCCATTCCAAGCCCAGCCTGAACCTGGAGCATTTTCATAAACGTTTCCTGCTTGCTCCGGTTGTTCACGGCGATCCCTTTTCCGTTGCCAGAGCCAGCCACAAGGATCTTTACTCCCATATTGCTGAAGACGGCGTAGCCAGCCGCGTGGCTGACCGCTGCTTTGGTCTTTGGCTCGGTTTTGTAAAGTTGTTGAAGGGTGCCTTGAGCCATGTTGCGTATCTCTGTCTGCTGCTTTTCCTTGTCGCTTTCGGCGGCATGTGTAGCCAATGCCAGCGCGCAAGCCGCTGCGGCGAAGACCAAATACTTGTTTTGACTTTTCATTGCTGCACTCCTTCTTCACCTTGCGACCGCAATTCACCGCGCCACGCACCATCGGTACTTCCCAGACTTGCGGTACGGCCCCGCTATCGCTACTCACGATGAATGGTGTTGTTGGTGACGGTTATGGCTTAACCGATCTTCGCTCCAATGACTTCGCCGGAGACGATGATCTCGACGCGACGGTTTTTCTGTCGTCCCTCGTTCGTGGTGTTATCTGCCACGGGCTCAGCTTTGCCCAACCCAACCGCTGTCACCGTGTCAGCCCCGAGGCCTTGCTGGACCAAAAAATCACGCACTGCGTCGCCGCGCTGCTGAGATAGCTTCATGTTTGCCTCGTCACTGCCGATATTGTCGGTGTGACCTTCGATGGCCAGGTTCAGTCCCGGGTGCGCCTGAATGATTCCGGCGAGTTTCGCTAGTTTGATCTTGGCGTCCGGTTTCAGGTCGTATCTGCCGAAGTCAAAGAGCACATCCGCCATATTCACAACCAAGCCTCGTGGTGAGTCGGTGGTCTGCAGCACGCTGTTTAGTTGCTGCAGCAGTTGCGCGCGAAGAGCTGCAGTGGCCGCTCGAGCCCGTTCCGCGTCTTCTCTGGCCGCCTGCGCCTTAGCCTTCTCGGCGGCTTGTTTTGCTTCCGCCTCTGCTTGGGCTTGAGCAGCCTCTGCCTTCATTTGCGCTTCTTTGGCTGCCGTCAGTTCCGCCTGACGCTTCGCCTCAATCGCTGCTTGTTCCTCGGCTTTAGCCTTCGCCGCAGCCGCAGCCGCGTCCTTTTCCTTCTGAATACGTTCGGCTTCCTGACGTTCCGCGGAGAGAGCGCGTGCATCCTCGGCAAACTGAATGGTCTGCCGGGCGTTCGTGATTATCTTGCCCTTGTCCTCCTTCGAAGCCAGTGAGTTCTCCGCCATTTGCAGACTGCTGGTAGCCTTACTGAAAATATCCGGCGCGTACTGCTGGGCTCCCTGAGATCTCGCAATTTCTACCGCATTCCGAGCCTCATACATGTCGAGCGGCACGTTCTTCAGGTCAAGGGTGAGTGCGAGCGGATTCCCGAGTTTGGCGTACTGGCTGCGCTTCATCAGCTTGTAGCTGTTCTCGGGATAAATCTTGCCCTTGGTGTTCTTCTTGGTGTTATTGACAAGCACGACGACTTCACTTGGCAAAGCGACCGCAAAATAGGGCTCTGCAGTCACTCCCAATGCGAACGTTTGCGATTGTGCCGTGGTGTTTAGCTTGCCGTCGCCGTTCTTGTCCACGCGAATCTCGCCCAGGCTGGTTGTGGCACCATCGGGCGTGACGCTCCAGAGAACGTAGGTTAGGAATTCAGCCCCCAAAGTCGAGGGCTGTGGCAATCCTTGAACCTTCACTTCAATCGCGGTACTACCTTTTTTGGCGTCGACCTTTGCGGCGCCGCTCGCATTTGGCGCTGCCGGAGTACCGACAAAAACCACCTGGGTAGACCCACCGCCGACTGCATAACCAACTGCCGTGATGGACTTCTGAACGACGTCGGAGTCTGGAACTTGCGGCTTGCCTTGGGCAAACAGACATCCCGTGCAAGAAATGGTGAATACCAGAGTCAGAACGTGTTTGGTGAAGGATTTCATTTGATTCCTCCTGCCGCTTTCCATTTCCGAATGCGAAACACAAGCAAGAGGGTGCGGGTGGCGCACCCTCTCGCTTGGAATGCGAGAATCAGTTTCCGCTCAAGCCCTTATTGACGAGCACCTTCACTTCGACGCGGCGGTTTTCTGCGCGTCCTTGTGCGGTCTCGTTAGAGCCGACTGGAGCCGCCTCGCCCATGGCTCCTGGCGCAATAATGTGCCGAACCGGCACGTTACAGTTCTGCAGCAAAAACGCGATTACGTTTTGTGCGCGCTCCATGCTGAGCTTCTGATTCATTGCTGCATTCCCGCTCGAATCGGCAAAGCCTTTTACTTGAATGATGTAGCCCGTCAAATTGACGGCGTTGTGAGCTAACTTTTTTAACGCCTCGTTATCCGCTGCGGAAATCGTGGTGCTCCCACTGGCAAAGCGGACATCCAGCTGATCCTTGGTGTCGTATTCGGTCAATTCCGAAAAGCGCTTGCTGGTCTCCACGGCGTTGGCGTCAATGGCCGTTTTGTTGGCAGCGATATTCTGCTGATTTGCGGCGGTGGTCTGCTTATTCGCTTCAATGTTTTGTTGGTTTTGCGCGATGTTCTGTTGGTTTGTGGCAATGTTCTGTTGGTTAGCGGCGACCTTGTGCTCAGTGGGGTTGAGACCGGCCTGGATCATCTCCGCCGTCTGCAGATCGTCTTTATCGAAGGTGATAGATTTTGCAAGCACATGCGTGGCGTCCTGGCTTGTACCGTCAACCGATACCTTGAGGCCGGGGATGAGCGCAGCAGCAGACATCTGCTTCTTGCGCACGCCGAGCCCCTTTGGCTGCTGTACCTTGGTGTCGTCATCCAGAGTGACGGTGACGCTGCTTCCGTCGGTGGTCTTGAGGACGATCGTATCGCCCGTGCGAGCGGTGATCAGCCCCTTCACCTTAGTTTTCTCCCCCTGTGCATTTGCTGACAGCAGTGCGACAAAGCACACTCCCACCAGCCCCACTAGGATTCTCATTCTTTTGCTATTCATAATCTGATCTCTCCTTTTTTTTGAACCAAAAACTTGTTTTGGGCCGTGTATCTCTCCTGCTGGTGTCCTCCCCTCACGACGTCGGCGCTGGCTTAGGAATGGCCAAAGTCCAGGCGCCGCCGAAGGTGAAGGTGTTCCCTACCGTGTGAAAAGAAGCCGAGTACTCGTGATAGCCCTTAAAGAATAGGCTGAGATTTTTTTTGGGAAGAATGTAGGTCAGTTGACCACCGACGGCGTGGACCGAGTAATAAGGCAGCAGACTTGCAGGCAGCGTTAATCCGGTTGAGCCAACCGGAATTTGACCGCCGTTGGCGGTGACCTGCCACTGGTCGTATCCCACAACTCCGACCTGCAGCAGTCGGCTCAGGTCTTTTTTTAGCGGCAGTATCTGTCCAAGTCCCCATTCATCGGTGAAGGCCTGACCTGGCGTCTTGTAAGTGTTGTTGGTACCTTCCCGTGTTCCGTGAACCTCCCAGTCCGTGAACAGGTTCGCGCTGGTACCCTTGTTTTTGGTGATGTAGAAGGTGGTGCCCGTTTGCAGATGGTTGCCAAAGTACCCGGACCCTACGTTATTCGAGGCTCCGGGCGAGTAACGCCCGGTGGGAATCATGAAGGCGTCTCCCACCTGCACGTCCCATCGCTTCAAGTGCCATCCTAAGGTGAAGGGTTGCACCCAAAGATCAGCGATGCCGGAACCGCCCCCGGCAGCACCTAGGTTCGGTACACCTTGGACATTGAGATCGGCAACGAGAGAACCGGTAGCGGGAGTGGGAAACATGATGTTCACCCCGAAATTTCCGCCGAGAGCTTTGATGTTGGGCACGTAATAGAACAAATTTTCAACGGCCCAGATGTTATACGTGCCGGTGACCGGGACGGCGTTGCCTTTAGAATTGTTAAAAGCTCCGGCGTCATAATTCTCGGTAATGTTCACGTAGGTGAATCCGGGAGACGGCAGGATTCCTGCATTCAGTCCGATCTGGCCGGGCATCCACTGAGGTTTTAACTGCGCTGGAGCAGACGAAGCACATACCAGCAAAATGAGTGCAACGACGCTGATCGGAAATTTAATTCGAGAATTCACTGTGGTTTCCTTTCTGCATAAGTATTTCCGCGCGTGATTTCCCGGTCCCTCTTGCGCTTGGGCGATCCCGGACAGTGCTGCTACAGCCAACAAGCCCCTCGCGCATACTCGCGTCCAGTCAAATCTGTTCATTTCTCCTCCTTCTTCAGCCGATTCGCGACGAATTGCGCTTGAGCTTTTCTAGCGAGGTGAGCAATCTCTGGTATGCGGAAGCACTTTGCACAACCACCTCAGCTTTTCCGTTGACCGTCAGCAGTTCGGGGCGACCTGTCCGCCTGAGCCTCTTCAGATGCGCCTTAGTATTGCGGTTGAAATCTGTAAGCGGCCCAATGTCCTCTGGTCTGATCATGACTGTTATCTAAAATCCGTCTGTTCAACAGCGATTCAGCTGCAAATTACATGTGAACTGATCTGGGTCCGGAGAATACGAGATCGCTTCCTCGCTGGCTATCCAATTTCGGCAAAAATGAAATAATTCGCATCTTTTTCAAGGGCCCGTTGCAAGACTGCTCTTACGCATCGAATTTTCTGCTCAACACGCCCGTCCGTTGCCACCCGCAATTACAGTGGTACCTAATGCCGGTAGCGCAGAGTCTCGGAGGGAAGTTCACCAAAGAGGAGGCGATAATCCCGGGCCATGCGGCCGAAATGCCAGACACCGAATTGGGTGGCAATTTCGGTGACTTTTGCTGTTGAGGGATCAGCGGCTAAAAGGGCTTTCCGAATTTGGTGCAGTGATCTCCGATTTAGATATTGCACCGGCGGGACCCCGAAGTACTTGAGAAAGGCATCACGGAGTGTTCGCTCAGACACACCTGCCGCAGCACCGAGCTGTTCCACGGACAGGCACTCGCGGTCATGCTGTTCGACGAAATCCATGGCCATGCGAATGATCTGTCTTCGCGGTACCACGTGGCGGCCAGGTGTGAGTTCGACTGTGTTCGGTGCAGCAGCAAGCAAGTTGCGGACCTCTCGAAGCAGTTTCTGCCCCGCTGCCCTCTGCCCAACGGCTGATTCCAAGACCGTGGGCTCTCTCTCAACTATCGCTTCGAGCTGCCCAATGACCGATCGAAACCTCATGATCCGCTGACGTGACACTTGAAAAAAGCCACGCTTGGAACCGACAGCGGTTGTCCCATCTCCGTTTGCGTCCGCAAGCACCTGATTCGGAATATAGAGACCACACCAACTCCTCGGGATGGCAGCGGTTGCTAAGCAGAAATCGGCGCCCGGCACATCGACCATCAGAGAAAGTTCGTCACACTGACACCCATTACACCACCATGCCTCAGGCGTCCGGGTAGGAAGGAAGATCGAGACGCCAGCCGCCCTCGGAGCTCCCTCAACGACCGCCTTGGCTTCCGCCTGTCCCCATTGAATGCTCAAATTGTTGAGAACCAGGGTGGAGAGCGCCCAATTTTCACCAGCGGGCCCTAGAACCATCGCGCGCATATTTGCGAACCGGAACGCCTCAAAGAAAGCCTCGAACGAAGAGAAGGTTTGCTTAGGCATTCGATTTAACCTTTAGGAAATGGCGCGAAATCAGACCTGTGCGCGAGGATGCACTAAGTCTTATGTGGGGGTAATTGTCAAAAGTAACAATCAGCGATTCGCCGATCTGTATCGCGAGATGGAACTTCTTAAAGGACTTGAGGAAGGCGAACGCAACATCTGCGCGGGCAATTAACCATCCGCCATGAGTAATTCTTTAGGTGCTACCAGCAGCAAATCGTCTCGCCGCTCGGTCTTCAACCTCGGTCACTACTGCTTTTTTCCCGAGTTGCAGGATTTGTTCTGGTGTTGTGGTTGCAAAGAGATGCATAGCCCTGGCAATAATCCCTGTCCATCCAGTCTGATGGCTCGCGCCAAGGCCAGCTCCATTGTCTCCATGGAAGTATTCGTAGAACAGCAGACAGTCGCGCCAATGCGGGTCTTGCTGGAATTTCGCGGTTTCCCCGTAGACGGGTCTACGGCCATCTTTACCCCGGAGAAAAATGCCTGACCCTCGCCGCGCGATTTCCTCAGCAACCTGGTACAAGTTCATCTTTCTCCCCGAACCCGTTGGACATTCGATGGTGAAACCTTCCCCGTAATACATGAAGTACATCAACAGAGCCCTGATGATCAGCCCGTTGACCGGCATCCAAATCGGACCACGCCAATTTGAATTGCCCCCGAACATGCCTGTATCCGATTCTGCCGGCAGATAGGACACGCTGTATTCCTGGTTCCCCGCATGAAATACGTAGGGGTGCTCAGCGTGGTAACGGGAGAGAGAGCGGATGCCGTAAGGGCTCAGAAACTCATTCTCATCGAGCATTTTGGTCAGCACCCGACGCAGTTTCGTCTCGTTCAAAACCGCAGCCATTAACCGACCGGAGCAGCCCGCCTTGGCCGGGTCGTGGATGGATGCTGTCAGCTCCGGACGAGCGGAAATCAATCGCCGCAAATTGTGGAGCGCCTCCGGATATTTTGTTCTCAGTTCCCCTTCAAGAACGGTGACTGCGCAGAGGGGGAGCAATCCGACCATGGAACGAACCTTCAGACGCTGCGACGATCCGTCCGGCAGACGCAGCACGTCATAGAAGAAGCCATCTTCCTCATCCCACATCCCTGTGTCTTCGCCCGCATGGACCATCGCTGAAGCGATCCACAGGAAGTGCTCCAAGAACTTGACGCACATTTCCGTGTAGGCTGGTCGCTCCAGTGCCAACTGCGTTGCAATGTCCAACATATTTTGACAAAAAAGCACCATCCAGGCAGTGCCATCCGCCTGCTCCAGGTAGCCGCCAGTCGGCAGAGGTGCGCTGCGATCAAATACTCCAATATTGTCCAGTCCGAGAAAGCCACCCTCGAATGCGTTCTTGCCCGTGCGGTCCTTGCGGTTTACCCACCAAGTGAAGTTGAGCAACAGCTTGTGAAAGCAACGCTGCAACCAGTCAAGGTCACCGCGCCCATGACGCGCTTGCTCAAGGCGATAGGTGAAGATGGTAGACCAGGCATGCACCGGCGGGTTAACGTCACCGAAGTTCCACTCGTACGCTGGAAGCTGTCCATTTGGGTGTAAGTAGCGTCCCTCAAGCATCAGGTCCAATTGCTGTTTGCCAAACTCCTCATCCACGAGGGTAAGCGCGAGGATATGGAACGCCAGGTCCCAAGCCGCATACCAAGGATATTCCCACTTATCCGGCATCGAAATGATGTCTGCGTTCTGCATGTGTTGCCAGTGGTCGTTCCGCGGGGCGCGCTGCTTCGGCTTGAACGGGTCTGCGCCATGCTCCACAAGCCATTTGTCGACATCGAAGTTGTAATATTGCTTCGACCAAAGCATTCCCCCCACCGCTTGGCGCATTACCATCCGTGCGTCAGCATCTAGTTTCGATGGAATAACCGTGGCGTAGAACTGGTCGGCCTCTTCCTGGCGGGTTCCTAAAGTCGCATCGAAATGCTCCCCGAAGGGATTGCCCTTCGCCGTTGCGTAGGTTGTGTTTAGGTCTTTGGGGGCGATGTCGTTCAGCCGCAGGCGTATGACTTCGCATTGACCGGGGTTCACTGTTGCGCGATAGTGCGGCGAAACCTTTGTCCCCGTCTCCTCCGGATTCACTCCAGCAGATTGTTGATGCACAAGGAAGTTGTTGATTGCGTCCTTCACGTACGGCGTGCGGTTTGGTGTGCCAAAAATACGCTCGCTATTCGTTTCATTTTCCGTAAAGAGCAGAGGCACGTCTCCCTCGCAATAGAGGAATCGCTCTCCCAATTCCGGATGTGATGCGGCCACGACACTCACAGCCCCCGTATCTGCGGTTCTGCGAAGACTTGGTCTGACGACCACCCCTTCAGCCCACGACCACGTGTTGCGGAACCAGAGTGTTGGAAGAATATGGAGCGAAGCCGGCTCGGGTCCGCGATTCCACACACTGATCTTAACGAGAATATCTTCTGGAGTATGCTTCGCGTATTCCACGAAAACATCAAAATACCGGTCGCCATCGAAGAGCCCCGTGTCCAGCAGTTCGTACTCGAAATCGTGGCGTGTCCGCTTCCTGTTAGTGGCCACCAATTCGTCGTAGGGAAATGCCCCTTGAGGATATTTATAGAGGTACTTCATGTACGAGTGGGTCGGTGTGCTATCGAGGTAGAAGTAATACTCCTTCACATCTTCCCCGTGATTGCCCTCACTGTTTGTCAGTCCGAATAGCCGTTCTTTGAGGATAGGATCCTTGCCATTCCACAGTGCCAGTCCAAAACAAAGATTCTGGTGATCATCGGAAATCCCGGCAAGTCCGTCCTCACCCCACCGGTAGGCACGCGAACGAGCCTGATCATGACTGAAATAATCCCAAGCGTTGCCGTCCTTGCTGTAATCCTCGCGAACAGTACCCCACTGCCGTTCGCTCAGATAAGGTCCCCATTTTCGCCAGACAGTTCCTTCACGTGCTTCTTGTAACCGTTGGCTTTCTTGCGTCATAGAACACTTCCTCTGGCGGAGACTGGATTCTACTATGTCGGCCTGCAAGCCGACAATGCTAGTCGCCTTGGTGTGAAAAAAGATGGGGTGAAACCGGTTTCTCGCTTACACTTCTACTCTGGATCGTTAGCGCACACTGAAGTTATCTGGTTTCGAGTGGACAATGCCAAATCCCCGAGTCGGACTGATGATTGTAGGAACCGCGGCATTACTTGTCGCGTCTTATTTTGCAACGTTGGGTAGCGCAGGTGCTCTGCAGTCCGATCCAAAACAGCAGTCAACGACGACGTCCCCGCACAATGGTCCTTCCCAATCGAGTGCTTCACTGGAATTGCCAATCAATTTCGAACGACATTTGGGCGATCTGGATGGCATGCTAAAAAGGCGTCAGATTCGTGTCCTCGTTATCCCAAGCCGTTCCGGCTTTTTCTACGATAAAGGCCAGCCACACGGAATCTATTACGAAGCATTCGATGAGTTTCAGCGCTTCGTGAACAGCAAGTACAAGTCCGGGAGCTTGAAGATTAATGTCACCTATCTTCCGGTAAGAATCGAGCAGCTGGAACAAGCTCTCTTGCAGGGGATGGGTGATGTCATAGGTTTCCCGTTGATTGTCACGCCGGAACGCCAGCAAGTCGCCCTCTTCACTACCCCAATCGATCCTGACGTAAAGCAGGTGATCGTCACCGGTCCTAAGTTGTCGCAGATTACAACTCTCGAAGACTTGAGCGGTAAAGAGGTCTACGCCAATCCGTTGACTGTCTACTACGAAAACTTGCAACGCCTGAGCGAGTCGCTCCAAAAAGCCGGGAAACCACCCATTCTCGTAAAAGCGGCCGATCCCAATCTGAACGATGAAGACATGTTGGAGATGGTCAACGCCGGATTGATTCCTGCTACGGTAACGCTAAGCATCCGGGCAAACTTCTGGTCCAAAATATTCACTCACTTGACGGTGCATTCCGATATCGTCGTCAAAGAGGAAGGCCAGTTGGCCTGGGCAACTCGCAAGGACAGTCCGCACCTCAGAGAGCTCCTCGATGAATTCATCAAGGGCCGCGCCGTTGGGACCTCGTTCGGCAATACGTTGGTGCGCCGCTATGCGCAAAATACCAAATGGGTGAGAGATTCAACCTCCCCCGAAGAAATGGCAAAGTTCCAGGCTTATGTGCGTTACTTTCAAAAGTACGCGGCGGAGTACAATTTTGACTATCTGATGTTGGTTGCCCAGGGATATCAGGAATCGCTTCTGGACCAAAGTCGGAAGAATCCAAGTGGCGCGGTGGGCATCATGCAGGTGATTCCCAAGAACGCTGCCGCACCACCAATCAGCATTCCCAATGTGGATACGGCCCAATACAACATCGAGGCTGGCGCAAAGATGCTGCGCAACATTGCAGACACGTATTTTAATGATCCCAAGCTCGACCCTCTGAACAAGACTCTTATGGTTTTCGCTTCCTACAACGCCGGGCCCAATCGAATTGCGCACCTACGGAAACAGGCAAGCGCGGAAGGTCTTGACCCCAATCGATGGTTCGGGGATGTCGAGCTTGTTGTAGCGAAAGAAGTCGGACAGGAAACCGTCCAGTACGTCAGCAATATCTACAAATACTACATCGCCTATAAGCTGACGCTAGAACAATCCCGTTCCCCAAAGTAAGCGAACGCAAGACTACCACTGGTATCCCCTCGCGTTCATCGCGCTTGCGATTCCACCTGTCTGGCTTGGTGCCAAGCTTCGCCTGATACAGTTGCGCGGGCAAACACACAAGTTTCCGTGACGTGGAACCGCGCGATAAACATTAGGCTTGTCCTTTGAGGAGACCGCGGCCCGAATTCCCTTTTCTTAATTCGGCCGACCCAACCAGGAATACTGCCACGATACAGATACATTTTGATAGTTTCCGCCGAAGATAATATATGTGCCATTGCTATAGCTAACTTTGATGGATTGATGTTTGCTGATTGGGAATGAAACCGTGCCTCCAATGCGCGAACCGGTCTGCTTGGTCGCTAGGTTCCGTATGCCGCTCAGGCTAGTAATGCCGCCCGACCAGAAGTTGGCGTCCAGCGACAGCCACAAACGCGGCT
Source organism: Candidatus Acidiferrales bacterium (assembly GCA_963709675.1). GTDB lineage: Bacteria > Acidobacteriota > Terriglobia > Acidiferrales > UBA7541 > Acidiferrum. Next base: position 2,157,765 of record CAVPWW010000002.1, on the reverse strand, counting down.
TCACGTCGTAGCTCAAATGCCCCTCCAAAGCGCCGATCGGCGCTTCATCCTGGGGTTTGGTGACCGGGCCAGCGTAAAATGCCGAGTTTGTGGTGTAGAACCACACTCCAGCATAGCCGTCGAGCACCCAATGGCCCCAGCGTTCGGAATACCCCAGTTCCGGTTTGAACGCCCACCGATTGCTGCCCCAGTTGACCAGCTTCTTGCCGCTGTATTGCCCGGTGGGCGCAACCATCCTTAGACTCAATCCCAACAACCGCTTTTGCTTCCATGTTGCAAATTCCTTCGGTTGCATCGCCGGGCCGCCCATCAGGTTCACGGAAAAGCGAAAGCTGGAATCCAGCAGACCCGAACGGTACACCGATCTGTGTTGCTCGGACAGGTCACCCTGAAAGGTTCCCACCCCGTAGGGGAGGTAGGCCACGATGTTTGCGGAGCGTCCAAAGAAATTCAGCGAGTGGTAGTAGCTGAAGATCGATATGTTGTAGGTACCGGTCGCGTTCGTGACCGGTATTGTTCCGTTGAAGTTCACGCCTCCGTCATAGAAGGACCAAGTGGTATTAATTGCGTTGGTGTGCACTGCTGTTATTACATAGGCTCGTGGTGCCAGGTCTTGCGCGGAAAGCTGCGCAGCCACTGACGCGAGTGAAACTAGCAATATCACCACGAAGCGAATTTGCATGACTCACCAAAGTTAATCCAGAATCGTGCCATAGTAGTTGAGTCGGCGCTATCACCTCAATTGTCAACAGTTACCCGTAACGACAAATTAGCCACCTGATGGTTCGAATCGCGGAATGCGGTCACTATTGTTCTCTGTGGACGAAATAAAGGTACGCGCCCACGCTTAGGGAATTAACCAACACCGCAACCACGTTCCATAGGATCACCGGTCGCGAAGCAATCAATAAGCCGTAGTAGACCCAGAGGATCTGAAAGGCGCCCATGATTGCGGCCATCCTAGGGTTCATACCTGCGCTTGATCGACGCTTGAGCATCGCGATCAAGTCCGGCATAGATGCAAAGGTCGTTCCAAATCCCGCCAGAAAGCCAAAGACCTCCGACCGATGAAGACTGGGGAAAAGTAAACTCCGTGGGTCATGTGGGGTCAGGTCATGACAGCCGGAAAGCAAGATCAGGCTCGGGAGAAGAGCAACGAGTGTCCCTTTATTGAATCGGCCCATACGCACCTCCGAAAAAGAAAATATCTATTGGAAGACGTGTTGTGGGTTCCCATCAAGCATTGCAGTCGCGTGCGAGTGTGTCAGAAGGAAGTTCACCAAACAGGATGCGATAATCCCGCGCCATGCGGCCGAACTGCCAAATACCAAACTGGGTAGCAATCTGGGTGACGGTAGTCATGGAAGGGGCAGCCGCTTTGAGTGCGTTGTGAACTTGGTGGAGGGTTCGCAGGTTGAGATATTGGATGGGCCGGATGCCAAACCGCCAATGAAAAGCATTTCGAAGAGTCCGCTCAGAGACTCCCGTAGCAGTGGCGAGCTGCTCCAGCGTGTAGTCCCCCTCGTAACCATCTACGAACTCCAGAGCCACGCGAATAATCCGTTCGTGCGGAACTCAGCGCGGGCTCAGTCTGAGTTTTCCGCTCCCGTTCATGAGCTGCCTTCCCATTAGTTCCTCTAAAACGAAAACAGAGTCGCTCGTCGCGGAGGGATGCGAGGGCCGTTGATTGTGGCTGCTAGTCTCCCTAAAGGCCTGGGAGGTAGGTATTGTCAAAAATGACGAGCATCATGGGTGGATGGTCAGGTCCGATTTAATAGGTCAGGATATCGGCAAAGTGGAACCCCCAGTTTCGGGCATTGGGCTATTCCTTGAAAACCAGTCGAGGTCCGCTTACCTGATGGCCCTGGAGGGCAACGTCGACTTGGACGCGGTCGGCTATCTTGATGAATGGGATCCCGCTGTTCATGCCAAATTCCTTGCGGTCAAACGCCATGCTGCCCTTAATTTCGCCGTTGCCCGTTCCTTTTTTCTTGGGGTCAAGTGTTAGGGTCAGCGTTTCGGGCTTGGAAACACCCCGGATTGTGAAAGTGCCTTGCACATCAAAGGTAATCGGACTGGTCTGCGCAACTTTTGTGGAGTGAAAGGTTATGTACGGATCATCCTTGGCGTTGAAGAAGTCTTTGCTCTTCAATTTGTCGTCTTTCATGCCGCTTCCGGTATCTACGGAGTCGGCATAAATCTTGATGTCGAGTACGCCTGACTCGGGGTCCGTGGACGGAAAGGTCAGCGTGGCATCCCACTTTTTGAACTTACCGTCGATGGCCACAGAAGCCTTCACGAAGAATTTAACGTCGCTTTCCTCCGGGGTGATCGTAAACACAGGAACCTGGGCGAGGCATACTGACGGAAGCATGGTGGATACTAATAGACATAAAACCGCTAATCGCATGGAATTCCTCCTAAACAAAAAAAAGGCAACACTCAACCCGCAATGCTCCCACCCGACGTTGGCGACCGCAATTGTCAGAAGTGACAGGGGACGGAGCCGGGCCTGGTAAACGTACACAATATAAATAAAAGAGGAGACGCCTTTCACTGCCGTCCCGTAGAACTTGGGCAGCGCTCCCCCCACGTAGCAAAAAACTGTCTGGCAGTGTGTCGGGCGAAGACTGCAGAGGGTATTGTCAAAAGTACCTAGGGAAGGAAGATTCTCTTGAGTGAACTCTAATGAACGGTGCCAGCTCAGACGGTCGATGCAACACCATCCAATGAGTTGATTCGACAATGCTTCCCCGGAAGAGCTCACCTGTTTGGCTGTACTCGGTAAAAACCTAGCCATGGCAGTCTTCCGTCCGATCTAAGCTTAGCGAGCGATTTTAGCCTTTGTTTTCACCGCAAGTTGGGTTCGAGCTGAGTGTTGCATCGACCCATTGGACCACCCGACTTAGCGGCAGCGTGCTAGATCAGAAATTCGAGACCGCTGGCTTTGTCTGGTTTCGTGCGGAGACGGCCCGAACGGACCGCCGCCTTGAATAAAGCAAAATCACTTTCCGCCTGGTCTGCGTACGCCGTGGAATACTTCACTAGGGCTTCATCGAACGTGTCTTTGGAGCCCAGATATCCGGCGATCATCACCGCATCACCCGCTCGGGCGTGGGCCCACGCAAGAGCCCATCCGCACATCGTGGCATACGACAGCAGAGAGCTCGGCTTGAAGTTTTCAGGTTCAGCCGCGACCTTCATATCTCGAAATTGCCGGACGTAATAATCGTGACGGGAACTGCTGGCCCAGCCGAGGAAAATGTCGCTGGCGGCTTGCATCATGCGCTGTCCTTCTACAACGCGAAGGCCTTGGTGGGCGTAACGGCTCTTGCCTTTCGGCGATTCCAGTACGGACCTGCCCGCCTCTTTTACCTGAAGAAATAGCGGATCATCATCGGAGGCGAGAAAGAGCGCGACATAGCAGCGCGTTCCGACACTGCCGACTCCGACAACTTTGATCGCGCCGTCCTGCCACTGGTAACGATCAAGCAATTTGCGGCGATCCCCTTGCAACGATTTTTTGTATTGTTCCCAGAACGGCCCCTGCTGCTTTTGGAATTCTCGACTGAGTTCCTGGAAATGGAAGATTACCGGAGGATTGTCTTTGATTTTCCGGTGCCCATCCGCAACCGCCGTGAGCTTGGGAAATACCGCCTCAGAGGTCGACGAGCGAGCTGCCTTTTGCTTTGCCTTCAGGTGATCTGTGAAGTGCTGATCTTTGCGGAAAAACTGCAGAAGATCTTGAACAGTAATTTGTTGGTACCATCGATCAAGTTCAGACTTATCGACGCATTCAGACATGCGTTCCCGGTAGGAAGCGGTCGCAGCGCGAACTGCGTCCTTTGCGATATCTTTTGAAAAGCCATCATCTCTTGCCGCCAACACCAAGCTGGCACCCAAGCGCTTGATGTCCCACTCCCATGGAGCGGGAAACGTCTCATCGAAGTCATTGATATCGAACACCAGCGCTCTTTCCGGAGTCGCAAAACCTCCAAAATTCATGAGGTGGCAATCTCCACACGCCTGTACGATGATGCCTGATACTGGCGAACTCGCCACGTCTCGCGCTTGAATGATTGCCGAGCCGCGGAAAAATTTGAAGGGCGACGCAGACATCCGTTCGTAGCGCAGGGGTACCAGGCCCGGAATTCTGTCAGCGGCGGTTTCCTCGAGTAACTTGATTGGGTCGTGCGAACGCGAGCGGCGTTTCCACTCGGCGTGCACTGAACGCGTGCATTTATCGCGAAGAGCTTTTCCTTGCGCTCGCCTTTCCTTTATCGACAAACTTGCATTAGATTCCATCTACCTACCTACCTTGCAGTTGGCGCATCGGTCAGTTCGACAGCAGGACGAGCATTTTCGGATGACTATGCGACATAGAGCGAGTATACGCTCAAACCCCTAGTAAACAGGGAATCCGGTTCACCTCAGCTTATTGAGATCGCATGGATGTCAGCGAAAAATCCAGCGCGCGACTGGGGATGGGGGCGTGCTCATGTGAACCTCGAATATGTACTCGATTCCCCGATGAAGTTTCCAGCCTCTATAATGCGGTCACGGTTCCCTAGGGAAGCGCGTTAGTTCGAGATCGATAAGAAATTCGACTAATTTTGGATCAGAAATGCTAGTGGGAATCTAGGACCTATCCCATCTGCTGTCACCAAGATCGAAGGCTCGCTGCTTCCTGCTCTCAAGTTTCAATTAATCGCGGGTTGCTATGGGTCGAGTGGTCGTGCAGGCAGGCAAAGTTAGGACGACCGAGAAGGGAATGAGTGAAGAAGCAAATCTCGGACAAGGATAAAATTTCACTGCAAGAAATCGATTGCATTATCCTAGTGCTAGATTTAGGTATGCGAGGAAGATCGTGTCAACTAAGGTGGTCGGAGACGATTTGCAATTAAAAAAGCGAGCACGAAAGCTACGAATGATTTTGTTATTGGCTTTCGGCGGTTTGCTCACGCTGATGGTGGTCGCTGGTTTGGATGCGTTGCATTCGTTGCGACAACTGGACGGAATCGAACGCCAAGTGAACCAACGGTATTCCACGCACACGCAGGCACTGACGACGATACTGATTTCGGTGCACGTCTATCATGACCAGATGGAGCGGTACCTACTAAATGGGGGAAGTTCCGAAGGCAGTATAGACGCTGACGATGTGCAGAACTGTGGCGCGAAAGTTCGGGACGCCTTGCAAGAGTATCCTGCGGATTCACAGCCAGATGAACAAGCACTGTTGTCCGAGATACAGCAGAAATTCACTGAGCAGGAGAATTCGTTCATCATATTGGTTAGGCAACGGGCCGGTGAAAGACCCCAGGAGAGGCTGGAGCGCATGGGCGAACAGATGATGTTACGCCGTGCGTATATACTGCGAATTTCCAGGGAAGTTTCTTCTCTGAATGACCACAAGCTGATGGAGGCAAAGCAGTCTCTGGCCGGCAGTTTTCGCAATGTGCAGACCCGGCTGATGTCGATGGTTGCGCTGTCACTATTGGCTGGGCTGCTTTTGTCGCTGCTGGGAGGATTTTATATTTTGAGGCTGGAGAGGCAGAGCCGCACTCGCTATGAGGAGCTTGTTGCCAGCCGGCAAGAACTGGAAGCGTTGTCGACACGGTTGGTGGACGCGCAAGAGGAGGAACGACGTTCGATTTCGCGGGAATTGCATGATGAGGTTGGCCAGACATTGGGTGCACTGCTTGTAGATTTAGGGCAATTGGCCAAACTTGTGCCGGCAGAGGACAATTTCCTACAGGGGCACATCGCAAGGATCAAGTCCATTGTAGAAACGGCCGTGAAATCGATTCGGAATCTCGCGCTGCTGTTGCGACCTCCCATGTTGGACGACCTGGGGCTAGTTCCAGCGTTGGAATGGCAAGGACGAGAAATTTCGCGCCGTGGCGATATGGAAGTTGACGTCTATTCTGAAGCCGTGTCTGAGCAGCTTGCCGACGATGTGAAGGTTTGTGTTTACCGGCTAGTGCAAGAAGCCCTGACGAACGCAGCGCGGCATTCCGGCGCAAAACATGCGCAGGTTTCCGTGGCCCAAAGCGGGGAAAAGATTCGTGTGCAAATTGTCGACGACGGAAATGGATTTGCCGCAGAACACGTCCGGGGCATGGGAATTTTGGGGATGGAAGAACGGGTGAAGCGATTGGGTGGAAGCGTGGCTATTAAGTCGGCGCGAGGAAAAGGCACAACTGTTCTTGCTGAGATCCCTGCGCAGCGCTTGGAGTCGGCTTGAAATCATGAGGAAAATACGGATTCTGCTTGCTGATGATCATAAGTTGATGAGAAGCGGACTGCGCGTCTTGCTCGAACAGCAGGCGGACTTAACGGTCGTGGGAGAAGCCTCGGATGGGCGGGAGGCAGTGGCGCTAGCCGCGTCGCAGAGGCCGGACGTGCTGGTGATGGACATCGGGATGCCGAGCCTGAATGGCATTGAAGCGGCAACACAGATTGCGCAAAGTCATCCGCAGCTCGCGATTGTGATGTTGAGCATGCATTCCGATGAGAGCTATGTCTTGCGGGCACTGAAGGCGGGCGCCAAAGGATATCTCCTGAAGGATTCTGCAGAGGCGGATCTGATACGCGCGGTGCATTCGGTCGCCGAGGGCAAGTCCTTTTTCAGCCCCGCGGTTAGCAAAGTTCTGTTGGACGACTACGTTCGTAAACTGAAGCGTTCCGGGACCGAGGATCCCTACGATCTGCTGACGCCGCGAGAAAGGGAAGTTTTGCAGCTTGTGGCCGAGGGCAAATCAAACAAGGAGGTGGCGCAGCTCTTGGGTTTGAGTGTTTATACGGTGGAGACACACCGCTCGAACACCATGGAAAAACTGAACTTACATGGGGTTCCAGAGTTGATTCTTTACGCTGCGCGCAAAGGCATTATTTCTTAAATTGAAGTAACCCCTACCTAAGCCCACATCTGCCAACGAGTTCCCGGCACTACCCAATCACGGGGTACAAAGATACCCACTGCTGGGGAGGAGTGTTTGCCTGCTTAGGAACATCTTATTTAGGTGCGACCAAAGAAGCGCATCCACCAAATCATGGTGGAAGGCTGCGCAAAAACGCCTAAGGACGGACAGATGAAAGCAAATATGATTTCCCTCAGATCAAGACCGGCCGCTCTCGCTCTCGGATTGGCATTGGGAGTCGCTGGAGTGGGTTTTGCACATACGATTCAAAAAGCAGGAGAAGGCACGAAGGCAGCGACGGAGAAGGTAGAGACAAATCCTCCCGCTACTTTGAAGTTGGCGGATGTCAACGAAGGAGTGAGCAAAACAAGTTTTGCACCAATCGTGAAGGCTGTTCTGCCTTCGGTTGTAAACATTTCCTCATCGAAGGTCGTCAAAGCCAGCGCCGAAGATATGGAACAAATGCAAATGGACCCAATGCTTCGCCAGTTTTTCGGTCAGGGTGGCATGGAAGTACCCAAGGATCGTCGTGAGAAGGCTCTCGGCTCCGGCGTGATTGTCAGCCCAGAAGGCTACATTCTTACGAACAATCACGTGGTGGAGGGCGCAACTGACGTAAAGATTACACTCTCCGATAAGCGCGAATTCCAGGCACGCATCGTCGGCACCGATCCGAAGACAGACGTTGCCGTGCTCAAGATTGAGGCCAGCAATGTTGTTCCGTTGACGATTGGCGATTCCTCCAAGGTCGAAGTGGGCGACGTGGCGATTGCCGTAGGCGATCCGTTCGGCGTCGGTCAGACCGTGACCAAAGGCATTATCAGTGCAAAGGGCCGCGGAGGTCTCGGAATCGAGGACTACGAGGATTTCCTGCAGACAGATGCACCCATCAATCCCGGTAATTCCGGGGGCGCGCTCGTCAATGATCGCGGCGAACTGATCGGCATCAACACAGCGATTATTTCGCACGGTTCAGGCGGCAGCCAAGGAATTGGGTTTGCGGTTCCCGCGAATCTCGCCCGACAGGTGATGGACCAAATTCTGAAGAACGGAAAAGTTGTCCGTGCGTATCTTGGAATTCTGCCGCAGGACGTCACCCCCAGCATGGCAAAGGCGTTTGGAGAGAAAGAAGCCAAAGGCATCGTCGTTGGCGACGTTTCTCCCAGCAGCCCTGCACAAGAGAGCGGCATTCAGCGTGGCGACATCATTCTGGAGTTGAACGGCAAGCCAGTGAGCGACAGTAACCAACTGCGCATGACGATTTCCATGATGGCGCCAGGCAGCAGCGTAAACTTGAGGACTCTGCGCAATGGCAATGAGCGAGACCTTACGGTCAAACTCGCGGAAATGCCCACAGAGACAGCCAAGCTGAATTCGCCGAAAGAAGGCGGGAGCAAGGCTCTGGAGGGCGTTGAAGTCTCAAACCTCAACCCCGAAATCGCCCAAGAACTGGGCCTGCCCGCCAGTACGGCAGGAGTCGTGGTGGCGGCTGTGGATCCTTCCAGCAAGATGGCGGAGTCCGGTTTGAACCGAGGCGATGTGATTCAGGAAGTAAATCACCAGTCTGTGAAGAACGTTTCTGAGTTCCAGAACGCGCTCAAGAAGGGTGGCGACGAGCCGCTGTTGCTCGTCAATCGCGGCGGTAGAACGCTCTATATCACCGCGTAATTCCTGCGCTTCCAGAGAGGTCCTGTGCCAGCAATCCGCTCAAGGCTGGCACAGGGATGGAAGCGAGCCACAAGGCGTAAAGCCGCAAGCAATTGAGAGATTCTCCGCCCGAGAAAAAGAGGAAAGTGTAGAAGGAAATGAAAGATCGCAAGATGCGCAAGAACGGCAAAACGGAAAGCAAGATCATGTCCAAGGACATCCGTAAACGGCTCGACCTGATCGACAAAGACATGGGTCTGAAGCTGCAAACACTCGACTACATCTTCGCCGAAACCAAAAACTATCCGGAAGAGTTCCACGAGCTCTACGTCAAGCCCCTGCTAGAGTCCGGCCTCACCTTGGAAGACTCATTCTCGGTGTTAATTGACGGTGTGCTCCGCCCCAACTGACTTGCCACAATCAGCCGTGCCGAAATCAAGTGTTTGTTCAAGCTTGGATCCCTGACGTCTCCATCCTGGAAGAAGCGAAAGCCGAGAACGCCAAATTGCAGTATTTGTTTGGCGACGCACTAATATTGTTATTGCCCGTCGCCGGCTTACGGATGCATCTCGCAGCCGACAGCGGCCGACTGAAGATCCCACCGCCCGAAGCAGGTTCCAGATCAAATTGTGAAGGGCAGGGAACTTGCTAACATCCTTGGTAACAACTACGCCTAAAAACGCCCATTCTTGCCATTCTCGAAACGAGGAAACCGCTTGAATCATTGAGTATTTAGCGTTTCGAGCGGCGAACAGCGGGATCGAAGCTCGGGCGAATATATTCCGGCGGTGTGGGCTGTTACTTGCGATGGTTTTCAAGTATTGTCACGATCTAGGGTTCTCCTTTCTGGAAAATCGCGGAGTAGTCGAAAAGATCCGCATCCGGGTTGTATCCGTTGATTTCAAGGACTTCGGACACAAATCGGCGTCCTGGTCGGCGCTCGATGTGAATGACAACGTTGACGGACTCACCGATGTTGGTCTTAATGGCGCAAACGCAAACGTCAGGCCGCCGATCACGATGGCTACCAAGCCGAGTCCCTTCGCGATCGGTCCGGTGAATGATGTCTGTAGAACGTTGACGGCGTTTTCCCAAGGCGAAGTGCCCTGTGCCTGGGAGTATGTTCCCGCTGCGGTTGAAAGCGTGCCACCGACGGCGAGTGCCAGCCGTCGAACGGCGAGGTTCGGCGTACTTCCTAGGTAGTGATTGCGTCTTTCCATGGATTCTTTGGTCTCCTAGATTCTTGGGTACGAGTGAATGAACTTGCATCGCGAAGTTGCCAGTAAGCGAGGGCACCTCCAGGAGTCGCTCACGACCTATACCCGCCCTCATGTATTGCTGATCGACGAGGTCGGCTATCTGACCTACGGGCCGGAAGCTGCCAACGTGCTCTTCCATGTCGTGAATGATCGCCATCTGAGAAAGCGGCCGATGATCTTCACAACCAACAAGCCTCTGAACGAGTGGGGAAAGGTATTACACGACGAAGATATGGCAGCAGCCATCCTCGACCGGGTCCTAGAACGAGGTCGCTACATCCATCTCGATGGCCCCTCCGGGAGAACTCGTCATCTCAACCTAGAAGAGACCTTGCCGGTAGGTGCAGACCGTGCCAGAATTTCCGGAATTAGCGGCTCAGAATTTCCGGAACCCACAACAGTTGCGGCGTGTCGTGCTTCTGGTATCTGGACGCCCGGAGAGTCGGGGTCTAGAACTGATGTTTTCGGGGGCGTAAATCAGGCACACGGATTACTTCCGGGTGGATCGTCGTTCGGGAGCAATGCAGTTTGGGGGCTGTCGGACAAGCTGGGTCATTTCCCATGTTCTACTAACTTCGCGGTCTCCGGCAGTGGCAGAGTGGCAATTTGCTGGAACTTAGTGATACTCAGCGGCGCTGACAGCCCGACATTGGTATTTCACCTTCACGCGTCTTATGCGTCAGACCGACGCCAATGCATAGCTTCATCTCCCAAAACGCCGTTTATGGGGAGTCTGACAGTTGAGGGCACTTCAACCTGCGGCTGACTACCTTGGTATGTATCCTCGGGCAGGTAGGGGCCGGTAGGGGCCCGCTCCCCTTGACAAATTAGGAAAGCGTGCGCTACCCTCCTAATCATCTTAGGAGTCCACATGCCTGCTCAAGCCGATCTTCTCCCCGGCACTCTCGATCTCCTCATCCTCAAGGCTGTCTCCCTCGGCTCCCTGCACGGCTACGGTATTCTTCTCCGCATCGAGCAAATCTCCCGCGGAGCCCTTCTCATCGAACAAGGCGCGCTCTATCCTGCGCTGTTCCGCCTCGTGCGCCAAGGCCTTCTAAAGGCAAGCTGGGGCACCTCCGACAACAACCGCCGCGCGAAGTATTACGAGTTGACGCCCACGGGCCGCAAGCGCCTCCGCGAAGAACAGGATGGTTGGAACCGCCTGGTCGCGGCCATGGGCTCGGTGCTCGGGGCGGAACCCGAGGAAGTATGAGACTCCTCACTTACCTGCGCTCACTTGTTTCCACGCTCTTCAATCGCGCTCGAGCGGACCGCGAAATGGACGAGGAATTTCGAGCGCATATCGAACGTCACGCCGATGATCTCGAACGCTCCGGTCTGCCCCGCCGCGAAGCCGAACGCCGCGCACGCATCGCCTTCGGCACCTACGAACGCGCAAAAGAGGAATGCCGCGAAGAACGTGCCGGCTTCTGGCTGGAATCACTCTGGACAGATGGGCGCTTCGGCCTGCGCATGCTCCGCAAGAATCCCGGTTTCTCCTGCATCGCCATCCTCACGATTGCCCTGGGGATCGGCGCGAACAGCGCTGTGTTCAGCGCTATGAACACGGTTCTTCTTCGCAGCCTGCCCTTGCCTCAGCCGGAGCAGTTGGTGCATCTGCGTCTGCCGAAGTGGCAGCCTGCCGGTGCCAGCAGCACGGGCAGTAGCGAAACTTCTTTTTCGGAACCGGTCTTCGAAGCGCTTCGCAAGCAACGCAGTGTATTTTCGGACTTGATCGCCTACGTGCCTCTTTCTTTCGACAAAGTAGCCGTGCGCATTGGCGAAGAACCCGAAGAGGCCGAAGGGGATATGGTGAGCGGCAATTTCTTCTCCGGTCTGGGAGTTGCCTTGGCCCGTGGCCGCGCTCTTACCCTCGCGGATGAAACCACGCACGCCCCCGTCGCCGTCCTCAGTTACTCCTACTGGACCGGCCGTTTCGCCCGCGATCCCTCGGCGATCGGCCAGACCATCTTCATCAAGGGATTGCCATTCACAATCGTCGGCGTGGCAGTTCAAGATTTCTATGGCGTCGAGCCGGGAAGCTCCACCGACTTTTGGATTCCACTCCAAAATCGGCCGGAATTGAACGCGTGGGGTCAGCCACCGTCGCTGAACACGCTCTACGGCACGCCGAATTGGTGGTGCTTGAAGCTGATCGGTCGTTTCGCCCCTCATGTCACACAAACTCAGGCACTCGCGCAATTGGATCCCGCCTTCCAAAATGCCGCGTTAATTGGCCTGGGCACTCCCGATCCAAAAAGCTCGGAAACCATTCTGGCCCTGGCCCCGGCCAAGGGCATCGAAGACTACAGTGATCAGTACGAGCAGCCCATCAAGATCCTCATGGCCATGGTCGTACTTGTCTTGGCCATCGCCTGCGGAAATGTTGCCATGATTCTGGCGGCAAGGAACTCCACGCGACAGCGGGAATTTTTTATGCGCATAACCTTGGGTGCCGGACGCAAGCGCCTGTTATGGCAATTGTTGACGGAAAGTCTGCTGCTCGTCACCGGGGGAGCCTTACTGGGATGGTTGTTTGCGATTGTGGGCAGCCGGGCACTAGCGGCCTGGTCGGATCTGGAGGTGCCGTTTTCGTTGGACGCAAATGTGCTCATTTTCACTCTTGCAATCTCGCTGGTGTGCGCGGTTGTGTTTGGTTTGGTGCCTTTGCGTAGCGCGACGGGTGTGGCGGTTGGCTTAGGCGTAAAGGGCTCGAATGTGAGCGCTCGCCGCGACAAACGAAGCGCCTGGGCTGGCAAGCTGGTCGTCGCAGCCCAATTGGCCCTGTGCATGATTTTACTCGTCGGTGCAGGCTTGCTGATTCGCTCGTTACACAACTATGAGAACTTGCCGCTGGGCCTGCGCACCGATGGATTGCTCGTCTTCGGCACCAGCCCTCTGAATACCCACTCCGACGAGGAGAAAGCGCGCTTTTACCAGACGCTCCTGGAGCGACTCCGCGTAGTGCCCGGCGTGGAGTCCGCGACGGTCCTCGAGAACCGGCTGGGAGCAGGCTGGAGCGACAACAACGTCTACGCGATCGATGGGGTGCTACCCACCGGTTCATTTCAGGACATTGGTGTGCGATCGAACGATGTCGGCCCGGATTACTTCCATGTCTTCGGCATCCCGATTCTGCAGGGCCGCGATATTGCCGACTCGGATCGACGCTCGGCCCCGAAAGTCGCCGTCGTCAATCAGTCCTTCGTGAAGAAATTTTTCCCGCACGGTGAAGTGCTAGGTCACTCCGTAGGAGGCACCAAGCCGGAACAAATGTACACAATCGTCGCTGTTGCGGCAGACAGCAAGTACACCAGTGTCGGCGAAAAACCGATACCCATGGTCTATTTCGACTATTCCCAATCGCAGGCGATTTCAGACATGCAGGTGGAGCTCCACACGAACGGCAATGCTGACGCACTGGTACCGAGCGTCCGCTCGGTGCTCCACGATCTGGATCCCAACCTTCCCATGCAGAAGCCCATGACGCAACGGGCGCAATTCGATGAATCCTTCTCGCAGCCGCGCCTCTTCGCCCGGCTCTCGATGTTCTTCGGCATCATCGCTGTCGTGTTGGCGGCCACCGGGTTGTACGGCACGCTGGCCTATCGCGTTAGTCGGCGCACCCCCGAAATCGGCGTGCGCATGGCGCTCGGCGCCCAGCAATTGCAAGTGCTCTGGATGGTACTGAGAGAAAGTTTGATGGTTAGCGCTGCAGCCGTCCTTGTGGGCTTGCCGCTGGCGCTCGCCGGCGCTCAAGTGATGCGCTCAATGCTCTTCGGCGTCGCGCCCAGAGATGCGCTATCGTTTGCGGGCGCCTTGTTGGGCGTGCCGCTCATTGCGCTCCTGGCCAGCGTGATTCCGGCGCGCCGCGCTGCTTCCGTGGATCCCATGGTGGCCCTGCGGAACGAATAGTTCGTCAGCCGGTTCCCGCCCTGCCCGCGACTTGTCGAAACAAAATCTCCCCTAGACTCGCACCCCCGTTTAGGAAAGTGCGAAGCTACGTTCGTGACTGTCGCCAGTTGCGGCGCGGTCGGAATTTCTGGCCAGAAGTCCTAGTGTTGTATCGGAAGCGTGATCAACGAAGGGCGTGCGCGAGCTTGGCGTGATTGCGCGCTTTCGATACAACGACTTGAAGGGAGCCGCCGTGATTGCGGCGGATGCGGGCCCTATGCAAATTGAATGGAGTGGAGAGGGTGCGTGGTGGTGTGCTGGTGTGGTGCGGCGGAGCACAACTGCTGACACGATGCATGAAAAAGTCGGCTGCGACGAGAAAATGTTGTAAAGAGAGTGGGTGAAGAGCCCGGAAGAAGAAATTTGTTCGGCGATAAGACGAGAATCGACCGGCCGTGCCGAAACACGTAGAGGGTTCGTGATATCGAGAGTAGTTTCATGCGGCAGCGGTGACCACAGGTGGAGAACGAAGTTGCGTCTCGGCAGCCGTTAGCCTCTCAACCACCACCATCGGTCCGGCACACTTGGGGCAGAGCCAAAGATCGCTCGCGTTGCTAGCGCCCGACGTGTCTTGTTCGGTTGACGGAGTTGTAGCCGCGCCGAGCAGCTGAAAACAGAGTGGCAAGTTGGTGGCACGTTTGCGATTGGCCAGGAAGCCGAAGTTCCGGATACGCACGAACCCATCAGGGAGCAGATGCAACAGGAAACGGCGCAAGAACTCATCGAGCACAAGGGTCATGAGTTTCTGTTCGTTGTTGTGAGCGGAATCGCGCCACCGAAACGTGACCTTGCCGTCAGCAAACGAGATCAGGCGATGGTTGGAGATGGCCACGCGATGGGTATAGCGGCCCAGGTAGTGGAGCACATGTTGTGGGCCGCCGAATGGGCGTTTTGAGTAGACCACCCAGTCCTTTCGGAACAGCGGTCTCAGCCACGAGGAGAACGTCTTTGGCTGAGCCAGGGGCGTCAGATCTCCATGGAATCGCAATCGGCCGTCGCAAAAGGCGCGCTTGAGAGCCGCAACAAACTTGCCACGAAAGACGCGACTAAGCACCTTGACGGGAAGAAAGAAGGCATAGCGAGTTTTGATCCAGCGGGTGTGATCAACGGAGAGTCCGCCGGCAGGGACCACGCAATGGACATGCGGGTGAAGTTCGAGCTTTTGATTCCAAGTGTGCAGTACGCTGAAGAAGCCGATCTTTGCGCCGAGATGTTTGGGATCGCGAGCGACTTCGAGAAGGGTTTCCGCGCTGGCGCGAAACAGGAGATCGTAGATGACCTTGTTGTTCTGCAAGGCCAGTGGTGCCAACTCGCGAGGCAGCGTGAAGACCACATGGACGTAGCGAGTCGGGAGCAGTTCCCGGCGACGCTTTTCCAGCCAACGGTCGCGAGCTCCTGCCTGACACTTTGGGCAATGCCGATTTCTGCATGAGTTGAACGAGATGACACGATGTCCACAGCGGGTGCATTCATCGAGATGTCCACCGAGCGCGGCGGTGCGACACCGCGCAATGGCCAGGAGCACTTTGACGTGCTTCCAGGTGATCCATTTACGGCTTCGTTCGATGAATGCGTTTCCCGCAGCGCGGACCAGATCGGCCACCTCCAGCGGTGGCCGGCTCACCTACTGGTCCTGTGGCGATTCGTCTTTCAGCTTCAGCGAGTCCAGCGGACTGGCGGTCGCGTTCAGACGGCGTTGCGAGAGATGCAGATAGAGAGTGGTCTCTTCGAGATCACTATGGCCTAACAGCGTCTGGATGGTGCGCAGATCTGCGCCTGCTTCGAGGAGATGAGTCGCAAAGCAATGGCGCAGCGTGTGTGGGTGCACGTCTTTCGGAAGCGCGGCCCGCCGGACAGCTCTTTTGCAAGCATGGTAGATCACCTTCGGAGTGATGGGGCGATCACTGGTACGATCATGATTGCTAGGGAACAGCCATGTGGACTTTCGCCGCAAGCGGCGCCAGTGTCGCTTGAGTTCGTCGAGCAACTTTGGGCTGAGCAACACATCGCGGTCTTTGCGGCCTTTACCACCCTGGACGTGGATGACCATCCGCTGACTGTCGACGTCGCTCACTTTCAAGCGCGCGAGTTCGGCACGCCGGAGTCCTGTGGCATAGAGGGTCATCAGCAGTGTGCGATGCAAGGGAGGGTGAGCCGCATCGATGAGTCGCGCCACTTCCTCCTGGCTGAGGATCGTTGGCAGGTGAACGGCCTTCTTCGGGTAGGGCGTTTCCGTAATGCTCCAGGCTTTCTTGAGTGTCTTGACGTAGAAAAAGCGTAGAGCGGCCAAATGTTGTGCCACCGTGTTCGGAGAGAACTTCCGCTTCTGAAACAACGCGGCTTGATATTCACGAATGTGTCGAGGGCCTAAGCGATCCGGGGAACAGTTGAAGTATCGGGAAAAATCTTCAACGACGCGAATATAGCAATCTATGGTAGTCTCGGCGTAATTACGACGTTGGAGTTCTTCCAACATCATTTTTCGAAGTCGGGTCATGGGGACCTCCTATGACCCGACAACTTATCTCAACCAACAGGCAACTACTGCTCCATCACGTCACGCGCAGCGTCCGCCGCGCGGCCGGCTTCGTTCAAGTCTCGTTCGAGGACATCGCCAGTGATTTCCTCGAACGCCGTTTGAACCCCGAGCGAGGTGTTGACAGTTCCTAGATTACTTCCGCATTGCCGACCACCCGGAACCTGACTCGCATAACGCCAATGCGACGGATGATTGGCACTGGCTGGAGACTCAAGCCCTGCCATCACAATTTCGTTCCTCAAAGTCACAATGTAGCGGCAAAGATCCCTGGCTTCATGGGCGATGCACAGCCAATCCCTCGCAATGCGGGCTACGTGCTTAGTCGAGGCCGACGCGGTGAAGCAAATCCCGGAAGCGCTTTTCCGAGCGAATCGAATCAAACACTGGATCCACGGCGAGATACGACATCCAGACAGCACGATCACGATAGGCAGTCTCAAGCCATTTGTACGTCTGCTCTTTATCATTGAGAGCGGCGTAGATCTGTGCGACGCCGTATGGCGAAACATAGCGTTTGCCAGAAATGTCTTGCAGCTCACGAATGGCGCGAAGGGCTTCCTTTTTTTCTCCGGCCAGACCTAGACTCACTCCGACCTGGGCCATGTAAAGTGGGCTATCTCCGGACAGGCTGGCGGCTTTCTGCAGCTCGTCGAGACCTTCCTTGTGCTTCCCCTGATGTACGTAGCTTTCGCCGAGGATGAGGTGGGCGGCTGCAAAGTTCGGATCTAAGTCGACTGTGTTCTGGCTTTGTTCGATTGCGCCGTCATATCTGCTCGCAAGGTAGTAGCGTAAACCGACCCAAGTCCCGATCATGAGATTTAGTGGATCGAGTTCGAGTGCGCGTTTGGCCTCAACCAGAGCTTCATCATGCCGCCCCTGGATCGACAGATAATCGCCGTACCAGTGGTGCGCATTGGCGTATTGAGGGTTCAAGTCCAATGCGCGCTTGAACTCAACCTCCGCTGCAGCCCAAGCCCACTTGTGATCAAGAACCAGAGCTAGAGAGGCGTGAGCCTCAGCAGATAGCGGATCGATTTCAACAGCCTTTTGAGCTGCTGCGTATGCTTTCGGAAGCACCTCCGCCGGAGACATAAACCCGTGCCAAGCCAGTCCACTGTTGCAATCGGCTAATCCCGAGTAGGCGGCGCCGTAGCCCGGGTCTTTGCTTATTGCTTGTTCGAAATAAAGGGCCGCTTTGGGCATGCTGTCGGCGGTCCGCTTGTTCCAGTAATAGCGGCCTTTCAAGTAGGCTTTGTACGCTTCCGGGTCTACCGTGCGGGCGGAGCTAAGCCTCGCGTGTTCCTCTCCAGTGACCGTGACTTCGACTTTTCGCGCGATGGATTGCGCTACGTCGCTCTGCAGGCTGAGAACGTCGCGCAGCTCGCGATCATAAGCCTCCGACCAGAAGTGCTCGTCGGTTGCGGCGCGAATCAACTGAGCTTGAACGCGGATGCGGGTACCGTCATGGACTACGGAGCCTTCGACGATGGCATCTACCTGAAGGGTTCTGGCAATCTCTGGCACCGATAAGTGTGTGTCCTTGAAGCGCATCACGGAGGTGCGGGATGTCACGCGGAGATTGTGTATCCCCGAAAGGGTTCCGATCAGAGCCTCGGTCATTCCGTCGGCGAGATAGTCCTGCGACGCGTCGCCAGAGAGGTTGTTGAGAGGCAACACAGCGAGCGACTTGATTACTGGCTTCTTTGTTCCTCCGGCGCCGGTATTGCGATACACCAGGAAGCCGGCGACGAGAAGAAGCAGGAGCGCCGCTGCACTGAATAGCAACCTCAAGCGTGTAAGAAAGAAACTCTCTGCTGACGTTACGACTGAATCAGGTGGCTGAGAGGAGGCAGTTTCGTGTGCGAGGCGGAGACCTGGCTCGGGCGCTGACGAAGGCAGCGTGGCGAGATTCGGATCAACTAGAGGAGCTATGAACCGGTAACCACGCCGGGGAATGGTTTCAATGTAGCGGGGTTCGTCGGCCGAATCCGCGAGCACGTCGCGCAGCCTCTTTACAGCGCTGTTCAAGCCGGTATCGAAATCGACGAAGGTGTCCGCGGGCCAGAGCCGCTGGCGGAGTTCTTCGCGCGTAACGACATCGCCGGCATGCTCCAGCAACAGCGCTAGTACCTGGAAGGGTTGATCCTGAAGTTTCAGGCGGACGCTGTGTTTGGGCAATTCACCTGACCGCAAGTCCGCTTCGAAGGGACCGAAGCACATCCTGGTGGCTTGGGCCGGAGGTTCCACGTGAGGGTTCCACAAACGTCGCGCCAGTTTATCATCAATTAATGCGAAAGTTGCTGTTCGGGCCGTTTGTGTGCAACGTGCTCTAATTCAATGACCTAGACGATCAGAAACAAAACAGAAGCGGGCCACCTCCTCGCCATTGCGCGCGAGAGCAGGTCGAGGCACTGTCGGCGCGCTGCGGCGAGTGTTCGAAAAAGTCGCCGAGGTAAGCGGTACTGCTTTCTCCCCCGGCAACGACGCACTTGAATTGACCGACAGCACTGGAGGAATGGCCATGAGCAGAATGAGAGCAGTCACACGTTTCGCCGTAACTGTGTTAGTCCTCGTGTTTCTGTTTGGGGCTTCACGCCCGTCCGCGCTAGCCGCGACGCCCGACCCGGTCCTGCAATGGATCGGCATCATGAACGACACGGTCCTAGCGGGAGGTACGAGTCCGTTCTTTACAAGCCGCACTGCAGCGATGGTATCGGCATCGGTCTTCGACGCTGTCAACGGCATTGACCCGCGGTTTCAGCCTGTGCACGCGCCGCCGAATGCACCAGATGGTGCTTCGCAACGCGCTGCTGCGATTCAAGCCGCGTATGTGATTCTTGCTGATGCCTATCCGGCCCAGATCTCAGCGCTCACCACGCAGCTTAATGCATCCTTGTCCACGCTGGCTCTGACCGAAAGTGCGCATTCCATCGCCGCCGGGGTCGCTTGGGGACAAACCGTCGCCGACGCCATCTGGGAGTGGAGACAAACGGACGGGTTTGCGCCACCGCCTCCTCCCTTTGAAGGCGTCCTCGGCATTGTCGGAACCCCTGCCGCCATCGGCTACTGGCGTCCCACTCCTCCGCCCAATGCGCCAGGAGCCGGTACTCAGTTAGCGACCATGACTCCTTGGGTTCTCGTGCGGGCCTCCCAGTTCCGCCTGCCGCCTCCTTACTCCCTTGACAGCGCCCAGTACGCGGCGGATCTGAATGAAACGAAAACCTGGGGTGCCTTTTCCGGCTCTCCGCGGACAGCGGATCAATCCGAACTCGCGCTTTTTTGGCAAAGCAATACGCCGCTCACCTGGAACCGGGTCGCCGCTCAGATTTCCGCGGAGCGCGGTCTCTCATTCCACGAGAACGTCTACCTCTTTGCCTTGTTGAATGTCACCATGGCTGACGCCGTCATCGCCTGCTGGGATTCCAAATACCGCTACAGCTTCTGGCGACCGATTACCGCGATCCAGGAAGGTCTCATCCCAGCCGATGCCGACCCCACCTGGGAGCCTTGGCTCGACTTCTTTCCACCCGGCACTCCTGCCTTTCCGGAGTATCCCTCAGCCCACGCCTCAATTAGCGGCTCCGCGGCGTTCATCCTTGCCTCCACTTTCGGAGACAACACCTCCTTCACCGTTACCTCCGAATCGCGCCCCGGCACTCGTTCGTTCTCCAGTTTCTCCAGCGCCGTTTCAGAAATCGCCGACGCTCGCGTGTTTGGCGGCATCCATTTCCGCACTTCCTGCGACCTTGGCAACACCTTGGGTAGGAACGTGGCGAATTTCGTCGTGAGGCACGCGATGCGCGCTCTAGGTGACATTTAAAACGATCGGTAGGTTCAGAGGATTCGCTAACTCTAGGTAAGAGCGCGGCTATCCGCGCTCTTACCGCAACCGTGACGTAGAGACAACTAAGTTTTCTTCACATCATTGCGCGAGCCTACAAGCCGTATCCGTTTGGATGAGTAGCCAGGTATTCGTCGAGGGGACCGCTTCACACCAGCGCCGCCAATCTCAGGTTTATCGTCGACGGGGCGTACGGGTGCTGTTCGAGTGCGATTCGGTAGCGTGTGACCACGCTCCTGTTGAAGGCTAGCCTGGGCTCCGAACAGCACCAGTCGATGAATTCACGAATGGCATGGTCGTACGAGCGCTTTGAACTCGCCGACGTGAGGCTGTTCAAGACCGCAGATTTCGATTGTTCTAGATCGGGTAATTTGAGGATTGTTTTCGGAACTCGTTTGCGTTTGCTCTTCGCCATTGGAAGCGGCCTCCGCTTGCCGCGGCGAAAAGCGTGATCCTGTCCCGATCTCCTAACCAGTGGCGCGTTTGTCGGTACGAATCACGAAAACGCAGCCAACTTCCAGTTGGCCCGTCACTCGGCCATCGGCGGCAGCATCGCAAATGTGTCAACCACACTGGCGGACCACGCGATTCGCAGATCCTTAATCCTGTTCCCCTAAGGTTTGGGCGAATGTCTCACCGTAGGGATAGAACAGGTCTTTTCGGCCCTGCTGCCAAGCCGCTTTCATTTCAGTCGTGGCGATGTCCCAGTCGGGTCGGCATTTCTTGGTCACGACGCGGAGATCCTGACGGAGATCTTCCATCGTGGGGCGCCCCCAGAACCAGTAGCCCATGTAAATCTTATAAATTACGAGGCCGGGCTCGAGAACGATCACATGCGGAATCATGGGATTGTGGAGCGGATCCGTGTATTCAGCGATGTCGAGGTCTTTTTGGACCATGCGGCCCGGGTCGGAGAGGAATGGCCAGTGCGCCCCCACGCCGGTGCGATATTCACTTGTCGCGGTAAGGTTGTCGGTGCTGATGGTGACGAGACGAGTGTAGGCGACCTCGATCTCGCGATGGAATTGAACGAGGAGTTCGGACTGGCGGCGGTCCTTGGGGCAGAACCCGCCGCGGCTGAGGACGAGGATCATGGGATGCGGTCCTTGCAGTTCAGAGAGCTTGCGATGTTTCCCAGTGTGGTCGGAAAGCTCGTAGTCGGGGAACACGGCGCCAAAGGTGATGTCAGGTCGCATGGAGAACCTCCGGAGGTTCGATGCAGGGCGAGAAGTTTCGATGCTCGATCCAGTGTCTGCAATCCCTTGGCGGTGGTCAGTCCAATTCACGCCTTTAACGCGGCGAATGCCAGCCGCCAAATCGGCGCTGTGGAGTCCGCAATCGGCGGCCGCGTATGCGAGCCGACGTACGGCACCGAGACGTAGGTTGACGATGCCAGGTGCAAGTTGACGGGATTCGAGATGAGACCGATGGCGCAGCACGACAATTCTGTTCAGTGCCAAGCGAAGTTCCGAACAATACCAATCAACGAATTCATCGATGGCGTAACGATAACCTCGTTGGAGCGTCCAGGCTGTTGAGGCTATTCAAGACTGCGGCTTTGGCGTGCTCGAGGTCTGGCAGGCGCAGGACAGATTTTGTGGTGTTCGTTTCTTCGTGAGTACGGTTTCCGCTTCATGATCGATGGCCTCCATGCCACCGATCAATGATCGGGTGATGTCGCGGGAGTAGGGCCCGTCATCCGGCCCTGTAGACGGGCTGCGAGTGCCGCGGGTACGACAGATTAGCGTTTGCGCGCCGCTTGCCGTAAGAGCACCCTGAACGCGTCCTCGTCGATGTCGGAGGCTTTGCGCACCTTGATATGCCGCACGTACTGGCCTTTGCCTTCGAGCATCCGCTGAGGATCCTTCAAGCTGGAGCCGCGAAAGAAGCCAAACTGGACGTGGTCCGGAGCCGAGTAGACGTAGGCGACCGGCACGTTGCTCATCACCCAGCAGCCGTTTCCCCACTTTACCGATTCCTGGAGGCCGGGTGCGACGCACTTCACGAACGTGCGCAACGTCCGGATTATTGAACGGTTCTTCGGTGACTGGTCGGCGAAGTATTCATCGAAGCTGCCGTATCGTTTCATCTTCATCGGTTTCATCGGTCGCCTCAGACGCTAGGTCAGCTCGCCGGAACTGCAAAAGCAGTGCTTGTCGGACTAACGCTCAGCACACGGGCCAAGAGACCGCTCGCCATTACCATTTGTCTCCGAACTGTCGGTAACGCTTCCCTAATCTGATTATTTCTGTGTTGCCCCTCATCTGAGAAGAATACAGAAATCTCCCGCTGAGTGTTCAGGGAATTATTTCAACTAATAGTCGCTAATGCGATCGACAGCTCGAGATTATCAAGCAACCTCAAATGTCGCACCCCTCCTGAACCTTCATTACTACAAGCGTCACATCGTCACGCTGTGGCTCGTCATTTGCAAAGTCGGATACTTCGGCCAGGATGCGTTCAACGAGTTCCCTTGGCGCCATTCGGCTGCAAGACCGCAGCAGGCTCTCGAGCCTTTCCACTCCCCAGAGTTGGCCAGAAGGGTTGGCCGCCTCCGTGATTCCGTCTGTGTATGCCACCACAATGTCGTCTTTCGCCAATTGGAACTGCGTTGCCTCGAACTGAACCTCCGCGTACATGCCGATAGGCACAGCTTGTGCACGCAAGTGAAACAGTTCGCAGCATTGCGTCCGGGGCCTCACGATGATCGGCGGATTATGGCCAGCATTCACATATTGCAACCTGCGACTCGATGGCTCGTACTCTGCATAGAAGAGCGACGCAAAAACACCCGTCGGGGATGATTCGTGAACGAGATGGTTGACGCCGCCAATAATCGCCGAAAGATCCAAATGTGGGTGTAGCGCTTGTGCTCTGAGGGAGGCCTGTAGACTGGCCATGAGCAGGGCGGCCCCAATTCCTTTTCCGGACACGTCTCCAATGGCGATGCCCCAACGTCCGGCAGACAGAGAAAGGAAGTCATAATAGTCGCCGCCGATGCCACGAGCTGGCTGGTAGAAGGCTTCACAGGAGAGGCAAGGAATCGAGAAACTCTGAGGCGGGAAAAGGGCGTTTTGAATATCCTTCGCGGTCTCCAGGTCCTTGGCAACCGCCCGTTGAACTCCGGAGTCGAAATCCGCCTTCTTTAGGAATTGCATAACGGTTTCTACGTGATTACGCAGCAGCAATCCGGCTTCTCTGCCCTGGCCGCGATCAAGCGCCTCTACAATGGGCTGATGAGAGTCCACCACCGCAGGTAGATTCTGCGTCACCTTTCCTATTGTTGCTCGCATGCGGAGATCGACTGCCAAGGCATCCCAAACACGCAAAAGCACGTCGTTCTGTGATGCCCGCAGAATAGCTCGGTGGAATCGCACGTCGTGTTCTGCGCAGGCGTCGAGATCGCGCTCTTCGAGCGCAGCTCTCATAGCGGCTAGCTCATAGCGCAGTCGCCCGGTGTTCCCTTTGAATGCAGTCGCTGCGGTCCGCCCGCTGATTTCTTCCAAACCGGCGCGTATTTCGTAAGCCTCCTGCATCTCTTTGGGATTTGGCGCACAGACGATTGCAGTTTTCTTTTTCGACAGCGTCACCAAACCGAGCGACTGGCATTCCAAAAATATGTTCAGCAATGCCTCCTCGTCGATTTCGTATGTCGCAGCGGTATTGGACAGCTGTAACAGTTCACCCGGTTGATACCGTCCATTAAACAACTCTCGGGCGAATCGACCGCGCCCGTATTTGCTCCCTTGTTTTTTCCACAAAGCGCCCGTAGGTGCCCTGTACCCGCCCTGCGTCCGAACAGCCATTTCACATGCTCCTGACATATATTCCCTCTACCTCTCTGCCCACGCGCTTCTCCGTTTGTCCGCATTAGTGCCAAAATATGGGCAATCGGGAGTTGCGGGCCCTTAGGAAAAGCTTGGGTATGTCGCTGCAAAGAGTAGAGGCTGAGCCAATCTGAGGTGTGACAGTTCCGTTCCGTTCCCGTTGAATCCCTGTTCTAGTCGGCAAAGTTGACCAAAATACCCACGAATTTCGGAAATGACCTCCAAAAGTTGGCTGGAGCGGTCGTGTAACCTGCGCTTTACTTGTTAGAATCAAACCGGACCAAGGCAGTCCCGTGGTAGGCCGTCCCTAGTCGGGTTCGGGTTTGGCAAATGAAATCGTTTCAGTCATTCCGGCTTGACACAGCAAATCATCTCCTCTTACACGGAGACGAGCGCGTTTCTCTAACCCCCAAGGCATTCGATGTTCTTCGGTATCTGGTGGAGCGCGCAGGGCGTCTTGTTACCCAAAATGAGTTACTGGAATCACTTTGGCCGGAAACCTACGTAAACCAAGAAGTTCTTCGCAAATACATTCTGGAGATTCGCAAAGCGCTCGGCGACAGGCCCGATGACCCTGAGTTTATAGAGACAATCATGAAGAGGGGTTATCGGTTTATCGCCTCGGTGCGGGACGACGATCCTACTGCAGCGCCAGTTTTGGGGGACAGAGACTCTGCGAAGGATGTCCTGCCAGCAGAAAGCGGTGACCCAGGGGGTGCAACGCCAACTCCGGCAGCGCGCGTGAATCCTGAACTACCCTCGGAATTGGAACGCATCATTAACAAGGCCTTGGAAAAAGATCGTGAAGTCCGCCTCCAAAGTGCAGCCGAATTGCACGCCGATTTGAAACGTCTCAGCCGGGACACTACTTCCGGGAAGGTCGTGGCCGTAACCGGTCCAGCGCGCAAGCTAACCTGGCAGTGGGCGGCCGCAATCATACTGGTAACTTTTGTCGGCGCCGCGGCATTTGCCTGGCTCGACTCTCCGCCGCCTCCGCCCAGAGTGACGGCCACTACGCAACTCACTCGCGATGGCATCCCCAAGGTCGAGGTGCTGACCGATGGCTCCCGGCTGTACACAACAGAGTCGGGCAACGCAGACCGGATCGTTGAGGTTTCCGCGAATGGCGGCGAGACTTCGCCGATTCCCACTCCATTTGTTGCCAACCCGGTCGTTAATTCGATTTCGCCCGATCACAGCCAGCTTTTGGTCCTGGACAGCGTGGGCAGCGAGACCGAGTCGAAGTTCTGGAGTGTACCCCTGCCTTCCGGAGTACCTCGCCGTCTCGGCGATCTTGCCGGCCACAGCGGCACATGGTCACCCGACGGTCGGCACGTCGCGTACTGCACTGGATCAGACATCTATCAGGCTAACGCCGATGGCACCGATCCGCACAAGCTGGCCACCGTTTCAGGTGAGCCCAACGGACTCCACTTTTCCCCGGATGGCTCTCGCATCAGCTTCTCCATCGCAAAGCCCGAGAGCGACTCGTCCGCGCTCTGGGAGATGCGTTCCAATGGAAGCGATCTTCATCCCATGTTTCCGGGATGGCGCAGTCCGCCGGTCGAATGCTGCGGCGTGTGGACGCCGGATGGCCGTTACTATCTTTTCGTGAGCGGCTTTCCCGGAAGCGACGTTTGGGCTTTACGCGAAACGACAGGACTTTTTCGCAGGCGTTCTTCCATGCCCTTTCAACTGACCACCGGTCCGTTGTCCTTCACGTCGTTGACGCCCAGTGCAGATGGCAAGAAATTGTTTGCGCATGGGTCGCAGGGTCGCGGCGAACTTGTCCGCTACGATGCCAAGTCTTATCAGTTTGTGCCCTTTCTTTCCGGGATTTCAGCCGGAGAACTGGACTTCTCCCGCGATGGCAGGTGGGTCACTTACGTTTCCTACCCCGAATACACGCTCTGGCGTAGCCGCACGGACGGCAGCGAGCGTTTGCAGTTAACCTACCCGCCAGTTTCTGCCGGTCTGCCTCGCTGGTCTCCCGACGGCACGCAGATCGCTTACGTTGACACCCAGCCGGGCCGGCCCTGGAAGGCGTTTCTGATCTCCGCCCAAGGTGGTTCGCCCAAGGAAGTTCTCCCAGAAAACCACACTCAGGTAGATCCAAGTTGGTCCCCCGACGGCAAGAAGCTCGCCTTGGGTCGAACCCAGGAAACAGGACAGACGGAACCACTACTGATCCAGATTGTGAATCTCGCTACTCGGCAGGCCTCGACCATCCCCGGCTCCGAAAATCTGTACAGTCCCCGTTGGTCGCCCGATGGGCAATATCTGGCCGCGCTCAGCCAGGACTCTACAAAACTCCTCCTGTTCAGCTTCAAAACCCAGAAATGGTCGAACTGGATCACGGAACCGGGAGCGTTCGGATTTCCCAACTGGTCACGAGACGGGCACTACCTTTACTACGACATTGCGTTCAGCGACCATCCTACTTTTCACCGCATACAGGTCGGCCAGACTCGCCCAGAGCTTCTGGCCGATTTGAAGGCTTTGACCAGATTCAAGAGTCGCGCCGCTGGTCCCTGGAGCAATGTTGCCCCCGACGGCTCTGCTCTCTTGGTCCGTGACTTGAGTACTGACGAAATTTACGCTCTCGATCTGGAACTGCCCTAGTTTGACGTTGGGTCGCGACAGATTACACTCGCACACCAGACTCAATCGCACCGCGGTTCTCTACTAGTAATTCATCAAGAGTGATTGCTTTCGTCGTAGAAAACTTAAAGATAACAGACGCGCTCTCAGGGTCGGGCTGATGGTCTGCAGTAAACTCACTATCGGCCAACGCCACGAGACGTTTCTGGCACAAGTTCGGATAATGGAATTCTCTTGGCGTCCCTGATGCCCGCCGGGGGAAAACATCTCCGGACATGTTGGTAATGGAACGCGTGGCCCCGTCAAAGAATAGGTTAGCTCTCTCCTCGAGCCACGAACCTTAACGTCGTGATTAGCTTAGTTTCAAGATCTTTCTTATCCAGAAGCTCGTCAGCAAATATCTTTAGGAAATTTCTAGCGTATCCGCCTCTGAGTTCCGTCACGCCCAAAACTTTTGTCCTTGGGTTCTGCTCACCGAGGCACGTGGAATGTGCAACCTTAGGCAACGGGAGAGGGATCAGTTTAGTAGAGGAAAGCGCCCAGGAATGGAGCCGGCACCTCGATAAAGTCAGAGGGCCAACACCTGAGATGGGCTGAGTACCCAAAATGGACGTAGCCTTTTGCACCTGCAACTTTCTTCTGCCGTTAGTGTTTTCATTGCCAAGCAAGTAATCATGGGGGCTTCAGACCCAGCTAGGCAGGCGGATCATCCTCGCTAAAGGTCTTACGTGGAGAACGCGCTGCTGTGTGTCTTTTGCTGATTTTTACAAGTGCTGTTGTGTCTCGCGCCCGGGATCTGACCTTCAGGAGGGTCGCAATGCGTCGCGTAATCTCTTATTTCGCACTAAGTGTGCTGTTTTCTTTTTCACTTATGGGCTGTGGAAGCAATGGTAGCTCCGGGGGCGGCCACAATCCTCCTCCCAGCTACACCAGCTACGCCGGAACCACCGGCTACTTCGTGGCCTATGCCGACCCGTCCTCCGGCAATTACGCATACGCCAGCATGGGTACATATGCGGGGAAAAAGCAGGTGTTGCACGGCTCGGTCGATTTCCTTAGCGGTGCAAATCTTTCCCAGGCGGCGGGCGTTGAGGTCTACAAAGGCTCCGATGGTCACATCTATGCTCTCGATGTGACTTCGACTTCCACTCCAGCCGCGGTGCAAATCTCCTCTGAAACTGCGGCTACTACGGACGATCTTTGCAGCTTCACCGGTACATCGGCTGGCACTGGCGTGAATTACGATTACGCGGGCATATTCTTTACCGCCGACCTTCAGACGCCAACCAATTCCTCCTATTTCTACCGTCTCCCTGGCCCCGACGGTGTCTGCAATACAGCCGATGACATCATTCACATGGTGAAGACCGGATGGAACTCGACGACGGCGCCCATCGTTGCCACGGGCATGCCGGTAATCGCGGTGCACAATTCCTCCGGCGCGCTTACGGGCTTTGTGGTGAAGAATGGCAATAATCTTACGTTGGTCGACAGCAACGCCGCCAACCCGGTGACGCTCGGAACATTTACGAATACGATTGGCGTCGCCGTTGCGCTGCCAGTCGGCACGATTCAGGGCTATCCCACGGGTCAGCTCTTTGTAGTCGACGGCAACATTGCGTACGTCAACTACTCCTCGCCGAAAGTCTCCGCGCCCCTTTTCACGATTCCGAGTTGGACAACCACGAACGCCGCTGCCATCTACGCCGCTTCGCCCACCACGCTGTATTTCGCGATTAACACCCCCGCGAGCGGCCAGACTCCTGCCTCGGCTAGCATCTATTCCATGCCCGCTGACGGCTCTGCCGCACCCACGGTCATCCACAATGAGCCGGGGCACATCGTCACTCTCTCTGTGCCGGTAAACTCCACCGATCTACTGTGGGGCATCGAAGACAAGAGTTATTCCGTCGAGTCCATGCCGCTCGCAGGGGGCAATACCACCGTGCTGGCAAGCAGCACCAACGCCGACGGCACCTTTATCGCCACGGCAACCACCGTCTACTACACCACCTGGAATGCATCCTTCGACTCCGCAACGAACATCTTCACGCGCAACGGCACGACGAGCGGCATCGTCGGCGTCAACGGCAACGTGATCCAGCAGCCAATGCCGAATTCCACGTTCCTGAGCACCATAGAAGCGGCGCCATGGCCCGCCGACACGGTCACAACTCAAACACCGACGATCACCGTTTTTCAAGTTCAGGGACTATCCACGGTTACGGTTCGCAACTCCACGACCGGGGAGCAATACGTTGAAGACGCGATCAGCGGTGGCACACTAGTCTCCATTGACGCTATGTCCAATCAAACCATCGCCACGCTGGGCACGTTCCCGAGTTCCACCGCCACATTTGGCACTGACACGTTTCGCAATTCGCAGCGCACTGGCTTCTTTGAAGCGTACACGCCTGCTTCTACAGAGGAGCCGCAAACGCGTGACCTCTACTTAATCAACTCGCAAAGCGCCGGCACTCTGACTCGGGTTACCAGCAACCTATAAAGTCCCGGCACCCCTATACAAATGCGCAGGAGACGGCGGGTCCAAATAGTGCAGATTCCCTGTGGCGACTTCCGGACCGAGTGTTCCATCACTCGGTGCTTCCGGATCACTTAAGGAATGATTCTAATGTGCCCCGCCCGGACTCTGCGGGCAGTCGTGCAGCGGTGGTGAATCGCAATCAGCGTCTTCCTTAGGGCAGCGAGAAAATTCTTCTCTCTCTTAGCTTAATCGCTTCACACCACCTCGATGTTTCTCCCCTGAAATGCTCCTTTGTGCCCGGATTTTGTTGAAACCGCAATCCAGCTTCCTAGTACACTGCCAATTGGCGGGTTGCGACGTTTCGTCCCACCCCGAGAACCTGAACTAGAGTCGCAAGGGTATCGGAAAGCGGAGTTCGGAGGAACATGCCCGGCGACGTACACATACATACACGTCGACGCCGACGCCACGGGACGCTACAGGCTCTGGGTGCGTTCTGGCAGGTGTGAATTCACGACCAGCGTCAAGGACCACTGTCAGCCCGGTCCGCATCTCGGGCTGTCTAGCCTCAGGGTATAACTCCCATCTATAGGCCCCGACCGACAAACTATTGGACTTGCCCACTAAGCCAGCACATTCTCTGGATGACCATTCGAGTTCTTCCAGACTTCAATTGTCGAAAACTAATCCTTCGGCTTGAAGGTGTATTTCGGTTTGAAGCGCACGGAGATAGTCTTCTCCTCCCAGTCAATGTCCGTCCACTCTGCAACCGCAGCTTCGCCAATACGAAAACCAGTCCCCGCAAGAAAACGCACGAGAACTTCCCCGGCGCTGTCTGCTACGTGGAGCATGGCTGCGACCTCCTGCTCCTTGTACGTTGCATACTTTTTGTTCTTGTTTCGTTTGTCCACATTGATGGGCCAGTCTTTCTTCTGCACCCATTCTTCGCTCGGCACATGTCTGCCAATACCCCGGTCGTTCAGGAAGACCATCGCCTTGAGGAAGTAATTAAACACGGGTTGACTCGCCTATCGGATTACCTGTTTCTCCCGACGGCCGAGTCCTCAAATCGTGAAGAAAGTCGAGCATGTCGTCGCGGCAGATTTTGTCAAAATAGGTTTTCTTGCAGCTTGCGACAAATAGGTTGACGGCTGTGCGATAGCCAAGATACGTATTGCGCGATTTCTGTTTGCTGCGGTCGATGTATTCACGCGCGGCTTGTTCCACTGTCTTTCGAGAGACCGTGCCTGCAAACACCGTCGGCGGATGGACCGCTCGCACGGCCGGGCGTTCAAGCGGTCGGCCGCAGTCCATGTTGATCATCGCCGTGTGAGCCGCGGCGACATCCTTGCCCATTCGGATGGGAGTGCGATTTCCGCGAGTCGTCGGACGAAGGTAGTACGTTGCTCCTTCAATGGGAATCGGACGATGATTCTTCGAAATCTGCACATTGACAAAGGGAAAGTTTCCGTTGCCGGCATTGATGCGTGCGATGAGCGTGTAGTTCGCCATATTTGTTTTCCTCGCAGAGCTTGAGAGATTCATATTTGAATGCAAGAGGAAAATCGAAATGTGGCAACAGTACGTGGTTACAGTTAGCGGTTTTCTGAGGTAACTTCTTTGCTTTTCTTCAATTGGTGGAGCCGATGGGAGGCTCTACCCTTGTTCACCCGGAACAACTTAGCATTTGGCGATGCCAGTTTTTACTTCGGAAACGCGAAACATCCGGTAGCAGTTCCCCGGTAGCATAATCCGCCCGCCCACTGCGGAAAGCAAGTGCTCATCTGCGTACTACGAAGTTCTATGGCGGGGTAATCCAGGCGGTCTTCTTCTTTCTCGCCGGCAATCGAGGAATGGTTGAGAGGGGGGGATTCTTTCCACCGCTGCAAGCAAAGGACTTCGGTAGTAGCCGGCCGGCCAGGCGCGACCACAGTAGGAATGGGCGGGCCCGGGCATGCAACTTGATGAACAGAAAGAGCCGTGTCCATAAGGCCTCTCGGGCATCTAGACCAACGTCAATCCATTCGCCTGCTGGAAATGCCCCGGGTTCAACTTCGAATATCGAACGGGAATCGCGCCCTCGCCGTCGGCCATGCGGTGTAACTGACTGAAAATAGAAACCTGCTAGACCGATAACGCAGGGTAGGGTGCCAGCCAGTTAGACAGGGTGTCTCAAGGCCCGACAGGCTGACTTACATTATTTTTCTATCGCGAGTCTGTCAGCGCTGCTAATTCCTTCTTTAGCAATCGTTTGAAAAAAAACAGCCATCTTGTCGGAACGGCACGTTACATGCCTTTGTTAAGTGTCCGAGACAAAATTACCCTCGGCCAAGGACTACGCAGCCATGAAACCAATCAATTTGAAAAACAACACGCTCGGATTTATCGGAATCGGCTACATGGGCCGGCCGATCGCACAGCGATTGCTTGAAGCGGGGTTCAAGCTCATCGCTTATGACCAGGACCGGGGCAAGGCAGAAGAACTCAATCCGTACGGAGTTGTGGTCGCCGAAAACGTGGCGGAACTCACGTCCCATTGCACGGTCGTGCTGTCCTGTCTTCCCAGTGATGATGCCGTTCTCAACGTCTATAAAGGGCCAAACGGGGTGTTCGCAACCGCGGGTCGGGGCTCGCTGATCATCGATATGAGCACCGTGTATCCGGAGACGTCGCGAGAACTCTCGAGATTGGGTTCGGAGCGCGGAGTGCATGTCCTCGACGTAACCATATCGGGAAGCACGCCGGTCGCGGAAAAAGGGTTGCTGACCTTGTTTGGAGGTGGCGACCAAGGATGCTTTGAGGTCGCCCAGCCCATTTTTCGCGCGATCTCACGAAGGTCTTTTTATGTAGGGCCGGCTGGTTCCGGATCCATCATGAAGCTTGTCGTAAATACGCTACTCGGAATTGGAATGCAGGCCATGGCAGAGGCCATCGCACTCGGTGAAAAAGCCGGACTCGAGCGCAAACGCCTGCTGGACGTGCTTTCAGAAACGGCCGTGGTCTCGCCAGCACACGTTGGCAAACTCGGGAGAGTCGCTAACGGCGACTACAGTCCGCAATTTCCAATTCGGCTCATGAACAAGGATTTCGGGCTAATCCTCCGCCTCGCGTCTGCCGTGGGAGCGCGGATGCCTGCGGCAGACGCGGCTTTTGACGTTAATCGAAGGCAAATGGAAATGGGGCCAGAGCAAGACTTTTCGGCCGTGATTCTGCAAATGGAAAAGCGTGACCACGTCGATGTGGAGGCGAAAGTTTGAATTCGAGGATAAGTCCATGATCAAAATGAAAACAGTTATATATGTATTCCTACTGATGGTGGGGGTGGCCGGTTTGGCGGCATATTCGCGTCAGCCTGCGAACGCATACGTTGCTCCTTCAGAGGCCGTCCCGAGGGGTAAAGCGCCCAACATGAAGGTTGAATTACTCAACCCCGGGGAACCAAGCAAAGAATATGCGGTCATCTTCTATCAGGGAGACGAGGCTTTCTCTGGACTGCTGGAATTTGCCGAAAAGTATCACGTTACAAGCGCTCACTTCACCGCGATTGGCGCGCTGAACGGCGCCACCTTGGGGTACTTCGATCCCGATCGCAAAATGTACAAGAAAATTCCCATCACTGGTCAACATGAAGTTATCGGGATGAGCGGCGACATCGCCCTTTACCAAGGAAAGCCCGTAGTCCATACGCACATGGTTGTGGGGGATTCCGACGGGCGAACGCACGCAGGCCATGTTCTCGAGGCGTACGTATCACCGACGCTCGAAGTCATGGTTACGGAAGATCCGATGACCATGCAGAAGCGATTTGACCCAGCAACGGACCTGACACTGATCGATCCATATGTAAAATAGCCGAGACCGTTATGCGATTTCGCAGGCACCGTGAAATCGGAAAGGTAGAAAGACCATGACTGACGTATTCAAGCAAGAAAATCTCATTTCAGCTTCGGCAGCCGGCGACGGCACAGGCGCGGGTCTATCGCGACGTGAGTTCCTAGCATTTGCCACAGCCTCAATTGTTTTGACGCACGTCGAACCGGACTCGACGCAGTCCGATTCCAAAAATGGCATTCCCTACCGCACCCTTGGTCGGACAAGAGACAAAGTCTCTGTCATTGGGCTCGGCGGCTATCATTTGGGCAAGCAAGCTGAGCCACAGGAAAGCATTCGCATCATCCGCACCGGCCTCGATGAAGGAGTGAATTTCCTCGACAACTGCTGGGATTACAACGGCGGCGAGAGCGAAGTTCGCATGGGGAAAGCGCTACTCGATGGCTATCGTCAAAAGGCGTTTCTCATGTCGAAAATCGACGGACGAAACAAGACGACCGCCGCGCGCCAAATCGAGGAGTCTCTCCGCCGCCTACAAACCGACCGGCTTGACCTTCTGCAGTTTCACGAAGTGATTCGCGATACAGACCCGGACCGTGTTTTTGCAGAAGGGGGAGCGATGGAAGCCGCTCTCGAAGCAAAAAAGGCGGGCAAGGTCCGCTTTATCGGTTTCACGGGGCACAAGAG
This sequence comes from Candidatus Acidiferrales bacterium, assembly GCA_963709675.1. Classification (GTDB taxonomy): domain Bacteria; phylum Acidobacteriota; class Terriglobia; order Acidiferrales; family UBA7541; genus Acidiferrum. The sequence continues at coordinate 2,124,171 of CAVPWW010000002.1, read as the reverse complement.
TCCCGACATCCATCTGAAAATGCTCGCCACTGCTTCAGCGCACGGCTTCACGTTTGATGCCGTACAGATGCCGCTCAATGTAATGGATGCGCACTTCGACAGCTTTGAAAAAAAGGTTCTGCCAGAGCTAGTCAAGAACGACATCGGCGTGCTCGGGATGAAACCGATGGGGGACCATTTCATACTCGATAGCAAAACGGTTACGCCGGTGGAGTGCCTTCACTATGCGATGAACCTGCCGACTAGTGTCGTGATCACCGGCTGCGACTCGCTCACGATTCTCGAGCAAGCGCTCCAAGCGGCGCGCAGCTTTCAACCGATGGATGCTGCTCAGGTTGCGAACCTTCTCGCAAAAACGGTGAAGGCTGCCGAAACGGGTCAGTTCGAGCTTTATAAAACGAGTCACCGCTTTGACGGCACCGTAGCTAATCCGCAGTGGCTTGGCTAGCAAACGCAAGGATTTCGAAAGAAGAATAAAAGGAGATGACCACATGTTGGAATACACAGAGATTAGAGACACAACACTCGTCAGTACTCGGATCGGTCTGGGCACCTGGGCCATAGGCGGCTGGATGTGGGGTGGCACCGATCGGAAGGAATCGATTCGCACGATTCATGCCGCGCTTGACATGGGCATCAATCTGATCGACACCGCTCCCATCTACGGTTACGGCCGTTCTGAAGAGATCGTCGGCGAAGCCATTCGCAAATACGGTCGAAGGCACAGTTTCCTGATTGCCACGAAAGTCGGAGTTGACTGGACGACTGGCCGAATCGAACGCAATTCCACGCGCGAACGCATTCTGAAGGAATTCGATGATTCACTCCGGCGCCTCGAAACCGACTACATTGATGTTTACCAGGTCCATTGGCCGGATCCTCAAGTCCCTATCGAAGAGACCGCCTCCACACTTGGTGAGCTTTACGAGCAGGGCAAGATCCGCGCCATCGGCGTCAGCAACTATTCCACCGACCAGGTAAGACAATTCCAAGCAGCTGCGCCTCTGCATACAATTCAACCGCCCTATAATCTCTTCGAGCGCGAAATCGAGCACGATATCTTGCCGTACGCTCTCAGCCGCAGGATTACCACGCTTACGTATGGCGCTCTTTGCCGCGGATTGCTCAGTGGAGCCATGCGCGCTGATCGCCAATTTTCAAAAGACGACATGCGCAAGGCCACTGATCCCAAGTTCCACGCACCCCATTTCGACGAATACTTGAGGGCGGCAAGCAGGTTGGACGCATTCGCCCAGGAAAATTTTGGCAAGCGGGTAATCCATTTGGCAGTCCGTTGGCTTCTTGACCAGCCGGGTGTTGACGTCGCGCTCTGGGGCGCGCGTCGTCCCGAACAGCTCGCAGCCATCAGCGAGGTGAGCGGTTGGACTTTAGCGAAAAGCGATTTCGCGGCAATCGAGGCGATTTTGCGCGAGACGATCCGCAATCCGGTGGGACCCGAGTTCATGGCTCCGCCGGCCCGGGAAACCCATGAACCTGTTGAACTCAGTGTCGCATGAACGGAAAGGCAGAATTTTGGAGGCAATCATGAATGACGAGAAACTCTCAGCAAACGCCGCAGGAAACCTCCTCCTTGGAGCGGAACTTCGCGTACATCGCCTGGGCTTCGGCGCCATGCGTCTTACTGGCCAAGGCATTTGGGGTCCGCCAAAGGACCGGAACGCGGCGCTGGCGGTTCTACGCCGCGCCGTGGAACTTGGCGTCAATTTTATCGATACCGCGGATTCTTATGGTCCGCACATAAGCGAGGAGTTGATTGCCGAGGCTTTGTTTCCCTATCCGTCTGGCCTGGTCATTGCGACCAAGGGCGGCTGGAACCGTCCCGGGCCGAACCAATGGACGCACGATGCTACTCCGGCGCATTTGCGCGAGGCCGTCGAAGGCAGTCTTAAGAGAATGCGGCTGGAACGAATCGACGTTTATCAATTGCACATTCCCGACCCCGTTGTGTCGTTCGAGGATTCGGTGAGTACGCTCGCGCGGTTGAAGGAAGCGGGAAAAATTCGCCTGGTGGCGCTTTCTAATGTCACGCAAGAGCACATCGAACGCGCGCGAAAGATCGTCCCAATCGTTTCGGTGCAGAATCGCTACAGCTTTGCCGATCGTGAATGGGACTACGTGGTGAGCTATTGCGAACGTAACGGAATCGCTTTCATCCCGTGGTTCCCGCTGGGCGCAGGCAGGGTGGCCGGACAGGCACTCGATCAGGTCGCGCGAGCACATCAATCGACCGGACACCAGGTGGCCGTAGCGTGGCTATTGAAACGATCGCCGATTATGCTGCCCATACCAGGCACGTCGTCCGTAGCACATCTGGAGGAGAACATCGCGGCAGCTTCTCTGCGCTTGACGGATCAAGAATATGAAGCGCTGTCTCGCGTTCCTCAGTTGGTCGCGGTTCGCTAACAAGAATTTGGCAAAACGAAGTCGTATTCCCGCGCCATTCCGGTGCCGCACTCGTCTGAGTGGCTAGTTCACTGCTAGGATGATGTGGTCTCGGACTGGTTTTGCGACAGGGGATAACCTGTATGCACAGTACCCCTCCTCTCTTGTGGCGGAAGGCACCGATCGCGTGGGCGTACGGAGCTGCGGTACTCTCCGTTGCCACCGCGACGGTCGTTTCACATTTGCCGGCGCTTCACTTAGAGTCTGCGCCGGTGTCATTGCTACTCTGCGCCGTTATATTCAGTGCCTGGTTTGGGGGGGCTGGTCCTGGTTTACTGGCGGTCGTCCTGTCTGGGCTGGTTTTTTACTATAGTTTCTTGCCACCGATCGACTCTCTGGCTTCAAAGCCGGAACAGTTTCCCCGGTTATTCTTGTTTCTTTTGTCCGCGCTTTTTGTCGGGGCACTAAGCGGCGCGCAAAGAACTGCCACGGAGTCGGCGCGGCGCGCACGCGATGACCTGAGGTTGAGAATTCAGGAGATCCAGCGGGTTAACGAGGCATTGCAAGCAGAGAGTCGCGAAAGGATACAAGTAGAGAACCGCCTACGTCGAAGCGAGGCGTATTTGTCTGAGGCCCAAAGGCTGGCCCACACCGGTAGTTTTGGGTGGAATGTCCAGAGCGGAGGGATCCGCTGGTCGGAGGAAACATTTCGAATCTTCGAATATGACCCCGACACAAAGGTGACACTAGAAGTCATACTGCAAAGGGTTCATCCGGAAGACATCGCGTTTGTGAAAGAAACCATCGAGCGCGCCTCAGAGGAACAGAAGGACTTCGACATGGAACATCGGTTGCTGATGCAAGATGGCTCCATAAAACACGTAAGAGTCGTAGGACACGCCGTCAGGGACGAATCGGGCGAGATTGAATTTGTAGGAGCCTTGACCGACATCACCGGCGCAAAGGAAGCAGAGGAACGCATTCGGCTGATTATCGATACGGTACCAGCGCAGCTCTGGACTGAGACCCCAGCAGGCGTGGTCGATTCTGTGAATCGCCGCTGGGTAGATTATACGGGGATGACGCTCGAGCAAGCCGTGGGCTGGGGCTGGACGAATATGGTGCACCCCGATGATATTCAACGGGTGTTGAGTAAGTGGCAAACGCTCATCAAGGAAGGAAAGCCCAGGGAGATAGAGTCACGCCTGAGAAGATTCGATGGAGAATACCGCTGGTTCCTCAGTCGTTGCTGTCCTCTAGTTGACCGTTCTGGTCACATCCTCGGATGGTACGGCAGCGACACAGATATCCATGACCGAAAAGAGGCGGAAGAGACCTTGCGAAGAAGCGAAGGCTATCTGGCAGAAGCGCAAAGGTTGAGCCATACGGGGAGTTGGGCGTCAGTGCCTGCCGCAGGCGAGATAAAGTACTTGTCTGAAGAATGTTACCGCGTGCTGGGTTTTGATCCGAAGGGCGAACAGCTCCGATACGAGACATTCTTTCAGCGCATCCATCCCGAAGATCAAAGCAAAGTCAGGGAAGCGGTCGAGCGATCAGGGCGCGACAAAGTGGAATTCGAGTTGGATTACCGGTTTTTACAACCGGGCGGTGAGCTCCGTGATATTCACGCGATAGGCCATCCCGTCGTCAACGCGTCCGGCGATGTTGTCGAGTTTGTCGGCACCATAATGGATGTAACCGAACGCAAGCGGGCTGACGAGGAACGCGAGAGATTGCGCCAGGCACAAGCCGACATCGCACGCGTCAACCGGGTAACCACGATGGGAGAACTCACTGCCTCGCTCGCGCACGAGGTGAATCAACCGATTGGCGCTGCCGTCACCAACGCCAATACCTGCATTCGCTGGTTGGCGGGCGACAACCCCAACCTCGACGAGGCGCGGGCGGCTGCCCTCCGAGTCGTAAAAGACGGCAGGCGTGCAGCTGAAATCATAAGTCGCATCCGCCTGCTCTTTAAAAAGGGCACGGCAGAACGCGAGTCCGTCGATCTAAACGAAGTCATTCGAGAAATGATCATGCTTTTGCACGGTGAGACAACGCGATACAAGATCTCGGTTGAAGCGGACCTTGCACAGGGACTTTCGACGGTATGGGGGGATCGCGTCCAACTACAGCAGGTCATGATGAACCTCATCATGAATAGCATCGATGCGATGAAGGATGTCGAAGGCAACCGAGCACTCACGATCAAATCGCAGCGAGATGACGAGGGGAAAATATTGATAAGCGTCAGCGACACCGGCGTCGGGCTACCAGCAGAGCAAAGGGATCAGATTTTTAGTGCATTCTTCACCACGAAATCTCACGGTACCGGCATGGGACTATCCATCAGCCGTTCCATCGTTGAATCGCATGGCGGTCGGCTGTGGGCCAGCGGCAACGCTCCGCGTGGAGCAAGTTTTTGTTTTGTTCTTCCCATCAACATCGAGGCAAATGAATGAAGCGCACGGACTCTCCGACGGTGTTCATTGTTGATGATGACGCCTCCGTGCGAGAGTCCATCCAAGGGCTTCTCAAGTCGGCAAACTTGCAGTCTGCGTCCTTCGTCGCGGCCGAAGAGTTCTTAAGCAGCAAACGACCCGACGGACCAAGCTGCCTGGTTTTGGACGTGGATCTTCCTGGAATCAACGGTTTGCAATTTCAGCGCCAACTCATTGACGCAGGCCTGCGCATTCCGATCATCTTCATCACAGGTCACGGCGATATTCCGATGAGTGTGAAGGCCATCAAGTCGGGTGCGATGGAGTTTCTAACCAAGCCTTTTCGAGACGAGGAGTTGCTCGAGGCAATCCATCAAGCTTTGGAGCGCGACCGCGCCCTGCGCGAAGAGCGCGCCAAGACTGTCGATTTGCGAAAACGCTACAACACACTGACCGCGCGCCAGCGCGAGGTTATGGGTCTAGTGGTTTCAGGCAAGCTTAATAAGCAGATAGCGTTTGCGTTGGGAACCAGCGAAATTACTGTAAAGATCCATCGCGGTCAGGTGATGCGCAAGATGCAGGCCGATTCACTCGCGGACTTAGTCAAAATGGCGTCCGAGCTCGAACTACTGTCCCGCACACAGTAATTGCCAATCCTTTCCATGTCTCAATTCGACCGTCCCCGCCCTACGCGCCTCCCGATTTCATGCTCATACCAACGTATAATTGCCTTAATGCTAGTGTTCCTGCTACTTTCTGGATATGGCCTTTCAACCAAGAACGAAGCTCGTAGCCATCGTCGACGATGACGATTCGATGCGCAATGCGCTACTCGGAATGTTGCGCGTCGTTGGATTGCCAGCCCGGGCGTTTTCTTCGGCAGAAGAGTTTCTAGACTCAGGACAGCAGCATCAAATCGCTTGTTTGATCGCCGACATCCGTATGCCCGGGATGTCTGGTCTCGAACTGCAGGCGAAGCTGAATGCCGATCATTGCAGGGTTCCCATCATATTCCTTACGGCTCATGGCGACGAAAAAATGCGCATGCAGGCGTTGCGGGCAGGCGCGGTCGAATTCATGGCGAAACCGTTCGACGACGAAGTGCTCCTCGAAAGTGTCCGCGCCGCTCTGGAAAGCTGAGCGGCAAGTTACGCCTAGAGCGCAGAGAGGAGGTCCCGAGTGACTGCCGTCGCAACATTCAAGTCCGCAGAAGGGGACCGTAATCCGCGCAAATTTGAACAGATCATTGGTAGCAGCCCTGCTCTCGAAACGGTGCTCGAACAGGTCGAGCGCGTCGGCCCAACCGATTCCACGGTCTTGATCCAAGGAGAAACAGGCACTGGTAAAGAACTTATTGCGCGCGCGATTCATAATCTGAGCATGCGGTTGGGCCGGACTTTCGTTAAGTTGAATTGCGCTGCCATTCCTTTCGATCTGTTGGAAAGCGAGCTTTTTGGTCACGAACGGGGCGCGTTTACGGGTGCGATATCGCAAAAGGTCGGCCGTTTCGAGTTAGCGGACAAAGGCACGCTCTTCCTGGATGAGGTGGGAGATATTCCATCAGCCTTGCAGCCCAAACTGCTTCGTGTCCTGCAAGAACAGGAGTTCGAACGCCTTGGCAGCACCCGGACTCACCAGGTGGATGTCCGCCTGGTAGCTGCAACGAACCGCAATCTGGCTGAAATGGTGAAGCGAAACGAATATCGTAGCGATCTTTACTACCGTCTGAATGTGTTTCCGATTCCTCTGCCATCTTTGCGGGAGCGGCGCGAAGACATCCCCGCATTAGTCGAACACTTTGTCGAGACGTATGCGCGCAAGATGAATAAACGGATCGACGAGATTTCTCCTGAAACGATGTCCGCCCTGGCTTCCTATCCATGGCCGGGGAACATTCGCGAACTCCAAAATTTCATCGAGCGCAGCGTGATCCTCACTTCAGGGAACGTTCTCCGCCCTCCTCTTAAGAGCTTGGACAGCGCAGCGATGCCGGAATCGGCGGGGGCAACTACGCTCGAGGACGCAGAGCGCGACCATATTCGCAAGATTCTCGAGCAAACCCGGTGGGTAGTTTCGGGCCCCAACGGAGCGGCCGCCCGTTTGGGAATCAAAAGATCCACCCTTTACTTCCGGATGCACAAGCTTGGTATCTCGCGCAGTCAGCGAGATTTCCCGTCTGGTTCAGAGTCGAAGTAACCCGCCTACGCCTATTGGAGTCGCCGATGTCACGACCTATTGTTTCTGTAAAAACAGTATTTCCGGCTGTCTCTGCCTTGGCGATTGCAGTGTTCTGTTTCCCCAAACTAATGGGAAGTCTCCGAACTTCGCTTGCAAATCCTCCAGAGCTCCGCGCAACCCTTCACACGTTATCCCTGACTTTGCATGCGGGCGTCACGCCGGATGGGGAGGACGCCTTTTATTTTGATGGCAGGCCGGTCGCACCCACGCTGCGACTTTCCCCTGGTGATCAGCTCAAAATTTCCTACATCAATGATCTTCCCGTCAAACCAAAGAAAACATGCGCGATTGACCCGTGCATGGATATGACCAATTTACATTTCCACGGCTTTGAAGTTTCCCCCAATGCCCCACAGGATGATGTCTTAACTATGATGGCTGCCCCTGGGCAATCGTTAAGCTACACCGTGCAAATTCCCAAGGACCACCCGCCAGGATTGTATTGGTACCACACGCATCCCCATGGCGAGAGCCATCGTCAGGTTCTCGACGGAATGTCCGGCGCAATTGTAATTGAAGGATTGGAATCGTATTTTCCCGAGTTAGATGGTTTGCCGGAGCGCGTTCTCATCATACGAGGCCGTTCCATCGGGAACGATGAACGCTCCTACGAATTGAAACAGAGAGTCTCAATCAGCGCGAATGATTGCGGGAGCGCCGCAGGAGCGCCTGACGAAATATTTACAGTAAACGGCGCTGCACGGCCACAAATCGACCTTGCTCCTGGTGAACGCCAGTTCTGGCGTTTGGTCAACGCCTCATCCGATCGCTACCTGGACGTAGAACTAGAAGGACAGCCGCTGGAAATCGTAGCGATGGACGGAGACCCGATTGCCGAATACGACCCCAATCATCGGACGCGCGTCGCCGGTCACGTCTTGCTACCCCCCGCCGGCAGACTGGAAGCGATCGTGACCGGACCAGCAGCCGGCACTTCTGCGCACCTAATTTCTCGTTGTGTGGATACAGGGCCGGAAGGCGACCCGAATCCAGGAATGATACTAGCCGATATCTCGCCGCGCCGCGCTGCCAAGACGGTGGCGAGGGTTCCGCGAAGCCTTTTACAACCTGATTCAAAGAAATTTGATCTAACTGTCGAAGAAAAAGCGCCTCCCCAATTTGTCGTGACCTTCACGGAAGACAAGAACGGCTTCTATATCAACGGTGAGAAATTCTCACCCAATGCCGCTCCAATGGTGCGCGTGAAGGTTGGGTCATTGCAGCATTGGAGGATCGTGAACGCTACTCGGGAACTCCACCCCATGCACATCCATCAGGTCCATTTTCTAGCCTACGCCGAAAACGACAAAACCATAGCCAACCCAGTGTGGTTAGACACGGTGAACGTGCCCTACGGCGGTACAGTCGATGTGGTCATGGATTTCACCAACCCTGTGATCAAGGGCATGTCCGTTTTTCATTGCCATCTTCTTAACCACGAAGACAAAGGAATGATGGCAAAAATCTTGTTCGAATGAGCAGCTGTTCCTCAAAGCAAATTTAAGAACAGAACCCTCCGACAGGCATTTTGAATTGCCTGCGGTCCCAGGTGTGTTCGCTGGCCTTCCAGGTTTCCGCGAGAAAAATGATTCTCAGATCTGACGGGCATTCTGTCAGTGTGCTGGCAGGAGTCCAATCCTTTGGACTTTAGGGCTCTTCGGCCCGGCTTTTAATCCTTGGGTCTCTTTACTAACCACCTGTTGTTCAATCACTTCCGCCAATTGTGTCTTTGCTTGATATGGCATCTCGGCTGCACTCCTATCGCTCGATGGGAAGGAAGAAGAATCGACGTGAGGCTGGAAGACTATGCAAAGAGCGCAAGAACTGAAAATGACTTGGAAGAGGGACAGGGACGGAAGCTTGGTAGCGGCATGGTATGGGGTGCGGCGACATTCTTTCAAAGCGTCGAAGGATACGGGACATGGCTGCGTTCTGATTGTGAAGTCCGTTTTGAACGGACGGTAAGACATCTTTGGAATAAGGAGAAACACGATGTTGAGGATGAAAAAGATTTACCTATTGATCGCTTGGATTATCACCTGCTTTCTTTTCTTTGAAGTCGCCGCTCATGCCCAGGACTCGAATAGGACGGCAACCAAACCAACTCATAGCTGTTCCTTCTTTAGAAGTTCTCGATGAGAACGAATAGGACGGGAATCAAGGCCTTGCGCATCGCAGGAATTGTCGCCAATCGCGCAAACACAGAGGATAGTGAGGGCCAAAAGCCTTGCCTAGTCGTCGTTCCGATCCCATGTGGAGGTGTGGCAAAACATCCGTTCGCTCTGTCAACGTAGCGACTCTTTGTCCGCCGCAACCTCGGATGGCAAGACGCCCATCGCCTCGACAACACACCGTAGGATTCTGATTACCATTCTGCGGCTGAGCCTGCGAAGCGGATTTCGTGGTGGTTTCAAATCTTTCTTGGCAACGGTCGAGATGGCTTGTGCCCAGACTTCGGACGTTTCCGCCAGGCCGGTTTGGCCCGGTGTCAACTGTAGACACGAGTTTTGACGAAGAGTCGTCCCGATGGGAACGACCACTACCGTAGAAGCACGTGGATGATGGTTTTGCGCATCGGAAGAAACTACGATCACGTACCGGAGCCCCTCCTCCGGCGGCTCGGTCGGGAGTTTCACCACCCAAATTTCGCCTTGACTCGGTTTTGGGAACACCGGAGTTGCGACGAATGCCATCTATCGAGCGCGCCTCTTTGGCTTGGGTTCCCTGGAGATCTGGTCAGTGCCGGCTTCGACAAACGCAGCAAGTCCCGCCGTGCCGACCTCTCCCCATGCGGCATGTTCCGTCACCACCGCGTCGGGCAGGGCATCGTAGAATGCGGAAATGCCTGCGTTCAATTGCATCAGCTCTTCTGCATGGCGGGCCATCTGAATCATTCGTTCCATGACCGTGCTCACATGAGATCGCTCCTTGGCGCTGATGCTCCGAACGTATTCGGCAGAATGCCTCGAAAGAGTGACGGTCACCCTTTCTTTGCGTTCCCGACGGAAGGCCCGGACGGGTTTCTCAATCTTTGTATGATGCTGTGTCATATAATTATCATACTGCCGGTAAGAGCCTAGGTCAAACGGGCCAGGTTATAGGTTAGGCTGCCTCCGAAAGCCGTCTCCCCGCGCAGCCTCGATATATGGCGCCGATTACGTTATTGACAGCGGAACGATGCCGACAGTGTGAGCCCGCTGGCAGGACACTTGATATTTGACTGAGTTAACAACGCGGAGGGAGAACGATCATGTCTGCATACGTTGTCTTCACAAGATCTAAAACCATCGATCAAGAAGAGCTCGAAAAATATTGGACTGGAATCAATGCAACGATGAAGGGTCATCCTATCGAAGTCCTCGTCGCCTATGGAAAACACGAAGTCCTTGAAGGTGATCCGATTGAGGGGATCGTCATTGCGAAATTCCCCAACGTGAAAGCGGCAAAGGATTGGTATTACAGCGAGGCCTACCAAAGCGTTGCCGAGCACCGCAAACACGGGGCAATCTATCACGGACTCGTTGTTGAGGGTGTCAGCTAATCTAAGGAACTGCCGGGGACCATAACCTTCGTGGCTCTCAATTCGCCATTAAAGCCCGTCATGCCCATTGGGCCACGACTAGGTCCTTAGGCTCGCTTTCCTTGCCAAGGCGCGGTTGAGGAGGTTGGGAGCCTTCAGCCGCTCACTGGTTCGCTTGAAATCCTTGGTAGGCCCTTTCCACCACAAATCGTCTATAGATTTGAATACGGGAACGTCGACACGAAGCGTCGCGAGCGTGCGAAACAGGACCGCATCGTCCCAGGCGGCGAGAAGCGCCTCACTCAGGGGACGCGCTTTGCGCACCGTCGGATCCCAGCGACGCCAATCCTTGGGAATATCTTCTAGGTGGGGATAGCGAGAAAAAACAGCCGCCGCAGCCTTAGACCCCCATCCTGATATGCCGGGGTAACCATCCGCACTGTCGCCGACCACGGCCAGATAGTCGGGAATGGAGGACGGCTTTATTCCGAACTTTGCGATTACGCCAGCCTCGTCGCGCAGGATCTCGCGTCGGCGATCCAGTTGGACGACACGGGACCTCACGACGCATTGGCTGAGGTCCTTGTCAGGAGTGCAAATGATAACTTGTCGGACCCGCTTATCCTTCGCTGCTTTCGCCGCGGCAGAAGCGAGTGCATCGTCGGCCTCGAATTTGACCATCGGCCACACCAGTACTCCCATCGATTGCAGTGCCTTTTCGAGAATGGGAAACTGAGACAAGAGTGCCGCATCGACGCCTTCGCCAGTCTTGTAACCTGGATAGAGATCGTTCCGAAAAGACTCAATCACATGGTCGGTCGCAACTCCGACGTGCGTTGCTCCTCCCTCCATCATCGTGAGAATCGATCCAAGCACGCCGCGTACCGCACCAATCTCCTGGCCACCGGAATCTTTGGAGGACGGCACGGCATAGAAGTAGCGGAAGAGTTCGTAGGTGCCGTCAATGAGATAGATATCCATGAATGGGACTCCGTTTCGGAACTCTGAGCTAGTCCTTCCGGGGTAATTAGAGAAAAAGAATCTAAATGGCTTGCGATTCTTCAGGCTTCGACGTACGCCGTGACCGTCCGCCTGATGCTTTCTGAAACAGGTACTCCTATCCTCTCTTGATATTCCCCTAGACGATCGAGGTCTCCGTTATCAATCTATACCGCATGTTTCTCGCGGTTCTTCGTCTTGAGGAAGCGATGGCTTCTGCCGCGAGTGGTTTTCATTCTGAATTCTCCTGTAACTGTGATTAGGGAAGTCCAACGCGCCTTTTCAGTTCGTCAAAACGAGAATCGGAGCGCAGCCGGTCCCAGCGCGGATCACGGTTGAGCCAGACCAGCCGATGACTGCGCCCCTCGACCGCTTTGTTGAGCCAGACGAATGCCTCATTCTTATCGCCGAGTCCGGCGTATACGAGAGCAATTCCGTACGGCGTCACGTATTTCGCACGCGCCATCTCGTTTAAGCGGATCAGCACCTGTTGCGCTTCGGCTCGGCGTCCCCATTCACCGTAAGCGTTTCCCATTCCGGCGATGGTAACGACCCATCCCGGCAGAGCAGCGTCAGTCTGGTTGAATTCATCGATCGCCTCAGAGTACATCTTCTTCTGCTGATAAGCGCGGCCGAGCTACAGGTGCGCCAATGGAAATTTGGGGCTGACCGACAAAGTGCCGCGCAACTGGCTAATTGCTTCGTCATATTTCCGCTGGTAATAATAGTTGAAGCCTATGTCGGTGGAGATGATGACCGACAGAGGGTCCAATTCGTGTGCGCGATTCACCTCTTTCCAAGCCTCATCAAACCGGCCCATTGCCGTCGGGTAGTAGCTATACCAGTCATGAGCGGTTGCGTAATTTGGATTCAGCTCGATGGCTTTCTTGAACTCGTTCTCGGCTTCGACCCAGTTCCAGGCGTGATAGAGGTCGTAGTAAGCGAGCGACGTATGCGCCTCGGCCAGGCTAGAATCGAGTTCAAGCGCCTTGATGGCGGCATCGCGAGCCCGAGGAAATGCGTCCAGCGGGTCAAGGTAGCTCAAGTAGGCGAGCGTGGTGTAGCAGTCGGCTAGTCCCGAGTAGGCGGGCGCGTATCCAGCATCCACTTCAACTGCTTTGTTGAACTGGTCAATAGCCTTCAGCAAGCTTGCTTCGCTACGCTGATTCCAAAACGAGTGTCGGCGGAGATAACTCTCGTAAGCCGCGGGATCCACTGCACCAGCGGTGGCCAAGCGCTGTCGTTCATTAGGAGTGAGAGTAACCCGAACCTGTTGAGCAATGTCACGCCGTCCGGGCCGGCTGTGGAGCGAAGGGAGCGGGCAGCGCCGTTGACAGGACGCCCCGACCGCCCAGAAGTCGAAGGCAAAAGGTTCGGGCCGGACATGAGGGAGACGGACTGCGGTTAAACGAGAGGGTGTCGGGGTGAAATCGCGGGAGCCAAGACTGGAGCCGCCGCCGGGGGAAGCCTATTCGTCATACTTCACTCATCCACTAACGGCTCGGGCTTGATCTTCGTTGGAATCTACACCAGAGTCGCAAACCAAACGGTCGCGAACGGCAGGGGCTACTTTCGTAGCGAGTAATTCCGTCGCGTACATTCTCTTCGCGTGCGGCAGCGACGCAACGCTCATTTGGAGGCTGGCCGTCTCGATCCCTCCGAGGGTCTCGTTCGCTAGGAGGAATTTATCCGCGACAGATCGCGGATTGCCGACAAACAACGCGCCGTCAGGCTCAAGCAGTGCTTCAAACTGACGACGGGTAATCGGCGGCCAACCACGCTCTCTGCCAATCTCGGTGAAAGCCCTGGCGTAGCCCGGAAAGAATTCATCCGCTGCCTGTTGGTCGCTATCAGCAACATGGCCCAGCACGTGAATTCCAACCTTCAACTGATCCGGAGAATACCCCGCTCGCCGACCAGCCTCGCGATAGAGATCAATCAAGGGGCGAAACCGGCGTGGTTCGCCACCGATGATAGCGACCATTAGCGGGAGTCCGAGAGTTCCTGCGCGCACAAAAGACGCAGGTGTCCCTCCCACGCCCAGCCAAATGGGGAGACGTTCCTGATAGGGCCGTGGGAATACAGCCTGTCCGGTGAGAGGCGCGCGGTGCGGACCAGACCAATGAACGTGCGTGTTGTCTCGAATCTTCAGCAGCAAGTCCAGCTTGCTTGCGAAGAGCGAATCGTAGTCGGAAAGATTGAGACCGAACAAAGGAAACGCTTCGACGAACGATCCACGACCGACAATCATTTCGGCGCGTCCGCGGGATAGAAGGTCTATCGTTGCGAATTGCTGGAACACACGAACCGGGTCGTTTGCACTCAACACCGTAACCGCACTGGTGAGACGGATGCGCTCGGTCCTGGCTGCCGCCGCAGCTAGAATCGTTTCAGGAGCAGAATCGAGAAACTCCGCCCGGTGATGCTCTCCAACGCCAAACACATCGAGCCCCACGCGGTCAGCAAATTCGATTTCGTCGACAAGAAGCTTCAGCCGATCGGCGGAGCCGAGATTCTCGCCGGTGAGCGCGTCCGGCACCGCCGCGACAAAGCTATCGATTCCGATTTTCATCGTGTTATCTCAGCGCTGAAAAATGCCTTTGAACGCTGGCCAAACGCTCGAAACCACGAGAACCCAGAGAACGGTGACGAAGAGAGCCAATGGCAATCCGGCTGGCGCCATGAAGATGTGAAAGCACAGTATGTTGAAGATGACTGGCCCCAGAATCGTAAGAGCTAGCGGAACGTAACGGTTCACAAGCAGCAGGACCGCAGGCACGATCTGTAGAAGGAAAATAACGACATAAAGCCGGGACACGAACAGGGCCCCGAAGAACTGTGCCGCGACGCCTGTAGGCGGGGGCATGGGAATAAAATGCAGAAAACCATTAAGCCCGAACGTCAAAAAAATCACACCCAACAGATAACGCGCGATAGTGGCGGCGATTTTCATATTCTTCTCCTCGTGGCCCAGGCTTTCAGCTGGGTCTTCATACTTTGATGCCAATTCTATTTACATAGATACATCGTTAGGACACCTATCTTCACATTAAAATTTCCAATGTTGCTGCGGTCAAAGTACGCCCTTTATGAGCGCTAACGATGAAGGTCTCGGGGATTTACTCTGTTTTGGGACCGCTCAAGTGCCAAACCACTCAAAACGGTCCTTTGACAATGCAGTTTCAGTACCCGGCTATGTCATCGTCGGCGTAAGGACGTCGGATTGGCCTCGCTGGCCAAGTTCTCGGCACGCTTGCCAATCTTTTTCAATGTCGCTTCAAGTGCTCGCAATTCTTTCGGGCTCGTCTTGGCAAAGACAGTCCTGATTTCGGCTGCGTGTTTGCGAAAAATCGGCGCGATCAAATCTTTGCCTTTGGTGGTTAGCGAAACTACTCGCACGCGCCGATCCTCTGGGCTCTCGATCCGGCTTACGAGACCCCTTTCGACAAGACGATCAACGGCCGTACTGATCGACCCGGGGGTAAGGTTGACCTTTGGGCCGATCGTATTTACGGGCAAGGGTCCTTTATTTAGAAGCACTTCCAGTACCCGGAAGTCAGTCTCGTCAATTCCCGTCTTCTCAAGTCCCGCATAAAGATACTTCACGGTCGCGTGGAAGGCCTTCATCAATACCAACCAACAGTGAATCGGGTCTCGTGAGTTCTTGTCCATGGCAAAAACTATCTTGCTCCTTCATGTAACTGATGTCCAGTAGAATGTATCTATGTCAATAGAATCGGAATCAATAGATAGTAAGAAAGAGAGGCACACTGCATATGGGAACCACAGATAAGAAGCTCATCGCCGTGGTCGGCGCAACGGGACAACAAGGAGGCGCCGTAGTACGCGCCCTTCAAGCCAGCAATCAATTCAAGGTACGCGCCCTGACTCGCAATCCGGCCAAGCATCGCTCACTCGCCGACGAAGTCGTCGAAGCTGACTTGAATCGCCCCGAAACCCTCGCATCCGCATTTGATGGGGCGCATGGCGTATTTCTGGTAACCAACTTCCAGGAGCACGGAGCGGACGAACTGAAGCAGGCAACCGCTGCCGTACGCGCTGCCAAGGATGCCGGCGTCAAGCATTTCGTGTGGTCCACTCTGCCGGACGTAGAAGCGATCGGCAAAGGCAAATTCGACGTTCCCCACTTTACTGGTAAGGCCAAGCTTGATCGGATAGTGAGAGAAGCCGGGTTTGCGAATCATACGTTCGTCATCGCGCCTTTCTACTACCAGAATCTAGTCGGCGTTCTTGGTCCGCAAAAGCAGCCTAACGGGTCCGCCGGCTGGACTCTCCCGCTAGACCCAACAGTTCGGAGCATTCACATGGCCGACATTACCGAGCTTGGTGGCATCGTGGCCGGAGCATTTGCTCACCCCGAACAGGCCGGCCATGGCGAGTATCTCCCCCTAGTCGGCGATTTCCTGAGCTTTAATGAAATCGTCGATACGCTCAATCGAGAGGGCCACAACTTCTCTTTCCATCAAGTGCCGAAGGAAGTCTTCTCGGGTTTCTTTCCTGGAGCTGTCGAGATCGCGGAAATGTTCGCCTACTTTCAAGCACACACGTACTTATTGAGTCCCGCATAATATAGCGAACCTTTTTCCGGTATCCTGCGTCTAACTGGATATGGGAAACGCTGCTGGAGTACCTCGCGATTTTGAAGCCTTAGAGAAACGACGCTTTCAAGCCATACAGATGTTGGAGCGTGGACTGAGTCAAGCCGAGATTGCTCGGCAACTCCGCGTTGTCCGGCAGACGGTAGCTCGTTGGGTGCATGACTATCGCACCGAAGGTAAGTCCGCACTGCGCAAAGCGGGGCGCGCTGGGCGCATGCCGCGCTTGACTGAGAAGCAGCGGCAGCAGTTAGAGAAGTACCTGGTCGCAGGTCCGGAGCGGCTCGGCTATGAGACCCCGTTGTGGACCTGTCCCCGTGTGGCTCATTTGATCGAGCAGGAATTTAACGTTCGCTATCACGAAGGCCATGTCTGGAAAATTCTGGTTGGTCTGGGCTGGAGCCCACAGCGACCGGAGGGGCGAGCACGAGAACGCAATGGAGAGCAGATCCTCAATTGGAAGAAGAACGTCTGGCCAGCGCTAAAAAAAAAGCGCGCCGGGAAGGGCGTATCCTCGTCTTCATCGATGAAAGCGGACTGAGTCAGCGACCGCATCGTTGTCGTACCTGGGCACCTCGTGGACAGACCCCCATCTTACAATACAACTTCAATTGGAAGAGTCTGTCGGTGGCTGCCGGCCTCACCTTGTGGAACTTTTACTTTCGTATCTATGCCGGGACCATCAAGAAGGAACAGGTCGTGGACTTTCTGAAGGCCTTGGTGCGTCACCTGGACCAGCCGTTACTGATCGTGTGGGATCGCCTGCCGGGGCACCGTAGCCGGCTGGTGCAGGATTACATTGCCAGTTTGCAGGGCTGGATTTCTACTGCCTATCTTCCGCCCTACGCACCGGAACTGAACCCGGTCGAGTACATCTGGGGTTACTGGAAGCAGCACGAGTTACCCAATGTCTGCCCCCAGGACTTCTGGCACCTGAGCGAAGCAGCCCGACGAACGCTACGTCGCATGCGCCGTCGTCCGCGGCTGATCACCGCCTTCTGGAAGCAATCTTCTTTGTGGCCAGAATGACCCTATATTATGCGGGACTCAGTAGGTTCTGATTCACGCGAACAAATCGCGCTCGCCAACAAAGTAACAGGCCGGCAGCCAACCAAGTTTTCGGCGTGGGCTCGAGTAAATTTCCCGGCTTCAGAGAATGCCAAGTCAGCACCACGCTGATTGCGGTAGATAAAATGCAAGCGATACGTGTAGTGTTCACTGCGAGTTTTCTTGGACTCTCTGGTTTGGCAGGGCTCATTGTGAATTACTGCGCACCGCCCAGCGCGAGCTTTGACATAAGAACGGAGGATCAGACAAGCCATGTCCTACAGCATAGCGACCTTGCTGACCCGCAATCTTCAAGAAGTCTTCGGTGAAAACGACCCCGCGCGCCGGCGCGCGGCCGTTCAAGATCTCTACACGGAAGATGGTGTGTTCTACGATCCGAGCAAGGGAGTCTATCGTGGCCGCAACGAGATCGACCGCATCGCGGGCGAGATCAGGGCTACCCACCTTGACTTTCGGTATCAGCCAATTGCCGAGCCCGAGGAAACGGGCAACGGCGGACGGGTCCGATGGGTAGCGGGCCGCCCTGGTGAGGCGCCAGCTTACGCCGGGACCGATTTCATCATTGCCCGGGACGGCCGGATTGCCGCCCTTTATCTCTTTTTCGACTCGCTACCCTGAGTTGAACTCGGACGTCCTTAGACATACGAAAATTTGAGGCCAGTAGACAGACTCGTCATGGTGAATAATGGCGTAAGAGTTTTCCAATGATGAAGGATGGCGACGTCCGCACACGCTGGTGCCTTCCCGAGTGGGAAAAGAGTTTGAAGCACTCAGAAATGTTAATCCGCACTCGAGGATCATCTTATCGGGCAGAGTCTCGATAAATAATCCATCTCCAGCTCGCCTTCATAAGTTTCGGCTCCGACCTTCAATACTTCCGTTACGCGCGCTTGCGTCACCTCGCTAGCGACACTCAAGTCGGACTCATGGGCTTCCACAAGAAGCCCCTCTGCTATGGAACTAAATGCTCCCCTATCCACGGCGGCCTTGGCGTGGGCGATGGAATGTGCAGGAAATGAGGCGATGCGGTGAGCCAGTTTCTCGACAAAAGTCGCCAGCTCGTCAGCTGGCAATACTCGATTGATATAACCGTAACGCTCTGCCAGCTCCGCCGAGAAATCATTGCAACCCAGGAGCACTTCCAAGGCGCGTCCCCGCCCCATGAGCCGTGGCAATCTTTGCGTAGCGCCGCCGCCCGGAACCAGCCCAATCGCGACCTCTGGATGGCCGAAGATCGCTTTGCCAGCGGCAGCAAAACAAAGGTCCACGGCCAGCGCGATCTCACTCCCTCCTCCGCGGGCCCGTCCCTCGATCTTGGCAATGGTTACCTTAGGCATGTTCCTGAACCGCTCGCCAATCGTCTGCGTGAAACGAAAGCTACGGGTATGAGACACCATTTTGGAAGCGGCTCTAACGCGGTTCAAACCGGAGTGGGCTATGAAGAAATCAGGAAGCGCGCTCTGCAAGACGACAACCCTTAAACTCTCATCGGCCTCGAGCTCCCTGCCGAGTTTGTCGAATTCTTGCGACAGAACCTCGTCAAGAAGATTTATCGGCGGGTGATCGATACTAACGAATGCGACTCCAGAATCAAACCTGAACCGGAAACACTTGTAATCAGAATATGGCATGAGAGTGGCTCCATTCGGTGACTGTCTCTTCGAGGCCCATTTCGGCCTGATCTATGTTCTCTTTTCTCCTAGTCATGGCCTCACGCGAGATATGGGAACGCCCTAGACCGGCAATGGAAGGGCGTCCGTCCGCGATCGGCAATGTGCTGACCGTACAGTTCCTGCTTCGCAATTGACTCAACCGTCCTGCACGGGGTTGATGAGGACACCGAGTTCCTCGATTTCCACTTCGAAGATATCGCCGGGCCGCATGAAAACGGGCGGCTTACGCGCCACTCCGACCCCACCCGGCGTGCCGGTGATGATCACATCACCTCGCTCCAGACTCATCGCGACACTGATCATTTCAATCAGCACTGGGACACTGAAGATGAGTAGGTCCGTGCGCGCATCCTGCATCACGCGGCCATTCAAGCGGCCCTGGATATGCAATCCGCGTGCCCCTGGCGGCACGGCATCGGGCGTCACCAGCCACGGCCCGAACGATCCGGTACCATCGAAATTCTTGCCCATCGTCCATTGCGGTGTGCGGAGCTGAAAATCACGCACGCTCGCATCATTGAACAGGGAGTAGCCTGCTACGTGATCGAGGGCTTGCTTCTGGGGGATGCGGCGCCCCGGCTTGCCGATCACCACTGCCAGCTCGGCTTCATAGTCGAGCGCACTTGATTCACGGGGCCGCCGGATTGGCTCTTGATGAGCGATCAGACTCGTCGCGAAGCGGGCGAAGATTTCCGGATAGGCCGGCTTCTTCAGCCCGCTTTCCTCGAGGTGATCATCGTAATTAAGACCGACGCACAGAATTTTCGGAGGTACGGGCACGGGCGGCAGCAACCGAACGACGTTTAGGTCGATTGTCGGTGATTGCCCGAGGTTTTTGCCGATGCGCAACAGGTCTGCACCTTGTGCGATCAGCTCGGGCAAGGTGCCTGGAAATCGGTCGTCCCGCTGAGTTAGGCCATGCCAACCCGAGCCTTCATCCGCTGCAATTCCGGGGACGCTACGCATTTCGAAATGGGCAATGCGCATACGAGTGCTCCGTTATCTCGCCTCTGGACGACCCAGTTCCTCGAACCTTGAACGCATCTGAGGCAACCTGTCCTCAGTTTGAGTCACTCGGGCAAGCGTGTGGCCTCTTCAAGCGCGTAAATAAATGATTCATACACCTTGCCAGTAGTTTGACGCATACCCAACTCGCAGGTCCGATTTGCAGAAACGAAACATGTGCCGTGTCCAGAGCTCTGGATCTGTACGACTGTATCGCGCGTGGCGGAGTGAACCAGCTCCGGATGCAGCAGGCCGCGGTCGCCCGCGGTTCCGCAACAGGTCGTTCCCAACGGTATTTGGGCGCTTTCCGCCAGAGCACTGGCGATTTCGAGGAGTGTGTTGCTGAGCCCGAGGTGCATCGTCGAACAGGTGGGATGAACTAAGATTTTGGGAATCGTTTTGTGAATGTACAATGAGGGCAGAAGATCTTTGCACCAAGCAACCGAATCGACAATTGTGACAACTTTCATTCGGTCCCTACGTTCATCGTCGAGGTGCTCTAACATGTCATCCTTGAGACCTAGCGTGCAGGAAGCCGCGTCCACCACTACCGGCAATTTTCCTCCATCACTCCAACGCCACAGCGCATCGCTCATCTGTTCGGACATCCACGTCTGACCGCGTTTGTAGCCCTTGGAACTCCACGGAGTCGAGCAGCAAAGACCTCTCACATCACCGGGAATCCAGAGAGGCTTCCCCGCGCGTTCAGAGAGAGCCACGAA
Organism: Candidatus Acidiferrales bacterium; assembly: GCA_963709675.1. Taxonomy (GTDB): domain Bacteria; phylum Acidobacteriota; class Terriglobia; order Acidiferrales; family UBA7541; genus Acidiferrum. Next base: position 2,103,486 of record CAVPWW010000002.1, on the reverse strand, counting down.
CGTGGCAGGAAGAGCGGGCGACGCTGGTTTGGTGTTGTCCCTACCGAAGATGCGATTGATGCATGCTGGAAAATACACGGCTGCGGCGCCCTCACGTCTTGTCTCGGGAAACTCGGCGGGAGCGGCATGGGGCATAGGTCCGGCAACTGCCGGAACCAGATCGTTGCTGACAATGCTGCGAGCCACATCCGCCCCGGCCTGAAGAAGATGCGGGCTGGTTATTGTTTGCACGACGTCGGCCGCCTTCACACCGTGGCGCGCCAACTTCTCCACCTCCGCCCACTTCCTGGCCACATCGAGGGCAACTTCTTCGGCACCCGCGGAGTGCTGCATCTTCCGGAACTGTTTGATCAGGGCACCTGTGTTGATTCCGATGGGACAGACATCCGCACAGGTACCGTCGACCGCGCAGGTCTCGATACCGTCATACTCGTACTCGTGCTGCAGTTGGGTCAGCAGCTTCGACCATTCGGGCTGGCGTGACATCTCGCGACGAAGAACGATTCGTTGTCTTGGGGTGACTGTGACGTTTCGGCTGGGGCACACAGGTTCGCAGAAGCCACACTCAATGCAATGTGAAGCAGAATGAACGTCTTCAATCGCTGGAGTAGTCTTGAGGTTCTTCAGGTGTATCTGTGGATCATGGCTCAGCAATACATTTGGAGCGAGGATCCCGTGTGGATCAAGGATGCGCTTTACACGCCACATCATGTCCGTAAGCTTGTTACCCCATTCGCGCCTGACAAAGGGAGCCATGTTAACACCTGTTCCATGCTCCGCCTTCAAAGAGCCGTCATACTTGCCCACTACCAGCTCAACAAGGTCACGCATGAAACCGTCGTACTGCTGACGGCTTGCGTCTTCGCTCAATCGCGCAATCATCACGAAATGCAGGTTCCCGTAGGCAGCGTGTCCCGCAGCGGAAGGCGTATATCCATGTTTGGCCAGAAGATCGAGCAAATCTCGAGTAGCGTTCGCAAGCTGTTCAGGTGGAAAGCAAACGTCTTCAATGATGAGATTTGTGCCTTGGGGACGCATTTCACCGACAAGGCCGAGGAGACCATCGCGAATGTGCCATGCAAGTTCGATAGCTTCAGTTTCGCGAATGAATTCCAACCGCTGCAACATTTTTACGTCGCGTAGGGCATCCCCAACCCTCTTTTGGATCGCCGCAAATTCCGGCTCGCTATCGAAGCCGAATTCAACGAGTAGCGCGGCGTTCTTCGGATCGAGAGTTTTCCAATACCTTGGCGTACCTTTCATTAGATTGGAGGCTGCAGTCAGCGAGGAAGCGACCATCAGCTCGACTGCGTGCGCTCCGAGTTCGACCAACTTTCCGACCTGCTCGACCGCTGCGTCGATGGTGTCGAATGGCAGCCATGTCACCACCGTTTTTGCTGGCAAATGATAAGTCTTGTAAATGGCTTCAGCCACGAAGCCAAGCGTGCCCTCTGATCCAACCATCAAGCCCCGCAGGATTTCTACCGGTGTTTCACCGTCGAGAAACGCATGCATGGCGTATCCAGTGGTGTTACGCATCCCATACTTTCGAATAATGCGATCAGAGAGCTCCTTGTCAGCAAGAAGCTCCTCACGGATCTTCAGCAGTCCCGCCGCCATTTCTGGCTCGGTGGCGGCAAAGCGTTCCTCCGCGTGTGGGTCCTCGGTATCGATAATCGTGCCGGTCGTGAGAACGATCTTCATGCCCACGACCGAATGGTAGGAATCGATCGCTGGCCGGCAACGCATACCGCCCGCGTTGTTGGCCAGTACGCCTCCGATTGTCGCGGCGTTAAAGCTCGCAGGATCCGGCCCCATACGGCGGGCGTAAGGCTTCAACACTTCGTTAATTCGTCCAAGAGTGGTACCAACTTTGCAGCGGATTTGCAGGCCGTTGTCCTCGACTCGCCAGCCGCTCCAGTGTTGCCTTACATCGATGAGGATGTCGTCGCCTTGCGATTGACCATTCAAGCTGGTTCCGCCAGCCCGGAAGGTCGCATGGTGATTTTTGAGAGCGCAGTATCGAAAAATGGCCGCTACATGATCGATGTTCTTCGGTTGTATGACCGCTTTCGGGATGTACCGATAGGGGCTGGCATCCGATGCATAGCGGACCAAGTCGCTGATACGGTGCCGGACAACATCCTCGCCAAGTATCTCGATCAGATCGCTCTTAAGCGCTATCGGAGTTCCCCCGACAAGCGCTTCGTCTACAGCATCCGAACAGGGAGGCACATCCGGACGGCCGAGGCGTGTGGGGTCTTCGGAAAGTAGCTTATGCATGATGCTCCCTGATGTTTCCTCTTATTGCTCCGACTCACTCTGCAATTTCCTCAAGACTGGTTCATCGCGAAGCTTGCGCGCCACCGAACAGTTCAAACGAGCCTGATATTGCGTTCCATCGTCCTGATGATTGAGTCCATCCTGCCGTTCAGCACCTGCTTCGCCATGCTTAACGTGAAGCCTTTCACGGTGTGAAACGGAACGTGCGACGGCAATGCCAGGGCGAACGGATCCACTACTGCATCCACGACAACAGGGCCTTTCTTGTAGGCAAGAGCCTCGGCAAGGGCATCTCGAACGTCGCCAGGCTCCTCGATGCGGATTCCCTTTGCTCCCATCGCTTCGGCAACCTTCGCAAAGTCCGGGCTTTTGAAATCCACCCCGAAGGGGACAATGCCAGCCTCTTGCTGTTCGATCTTGACGAAGTCAAAAGAATCGTTGTTGAGGACGATCTGAACCACCGGAGTTCTTCGTTCCACCTGCGTCAAAAGATCGCCAAGGGCAAGCATGGCGTAGCCCCCGTCGCCACATAGGGCGATTGTTTGGCGCCCTGGATATGCCATCTGTGCGCCAAAAGCATTGGGCGCGGCGTTGGCCATGGATGCCCACGAGAACGAGCCGAAAAGCCTCCGATCCTTGCCACCACTGATATGTCGGGCCAGCCATATAACGGCCGTTCCTGTATCAGCAAAAAAAAGGGCGTCATCGGAGGCAAGATCGCTGAGGGTTTTGGCCAAGAACTCCGGACGTATGGGCTTGATCTGGGGACCTTTGTCAACGTAGTGCTGCAAAAGGCCGTGGAACGAGTTTGTTTCCTCGATATGCTTTTCCAGGAAGCTCCTGTCGGTTTTCTCCCGCACGCGATCGAGCAGCGCATTCACAGTGGTCTTGATGTCGCCCACAAGGCCAAGATCAATACTCGTGCGCCGCCCAATATGTTTCGGGTTCTTGTCAATCTGGACTTTTTTCACCTTGTCACCGGGGAGGAACTCGGAAAATGGAAAGTCTGTGCCAAGCAAGAGCAAGAGCTCGGCCTCATTCACTGCGTTGTAGGCTCCACCGTAACCGATCAGGCCTGTCATGCCCACAGCATTAGGATTGCTATGCTCCAGCCACTGCTTGCCTCGGAGCGCATACCCGACTGGTGCTTTTAATCTTTTTGCAAGTTCAACCACCTCATCACGTGCGAACCTGCAGCCATCACCTCCGAAAATTGTTACGGTACTTGCATCGTTGATCATTTCCACGAGTCGATCTAAGTCCGGATCGGCGGGGCGCAAAAGCGGGGTAGCCGGAATCGTTATCTTGGTCGAATCGACCTCCACATCCATGGACGCGATGTTGCCGGGGAGAGAAATGACCGTGGGGCCTTTTTCCAAGATCGCCGTTAAAATTGCGGTGTTGAACACGGAACGAGCCTGCTCGGGATCGACGACCCGTGCAGTATAGAGAGACGCAGTATCGAAGAATTTGTACGGATTGAGTTCCTCAAGCGTGAACGTGTCCAAGATGCTTGTTTCGACGTCGCCCGCAATTGCGATAATCGGCGCACCCTCCTTGCGTGCATCCATCAATCCGTTAAACAGATGAGTGACCCCGGGACCAGCGGTTCCACATACTGCCACCGGATTGCCCGACAAGTAGGCTTCGGCAACAGCAGCAAAAACTCCATATTCCTCGTGACGGACATGGATGAAATCGATCCTGCCGTTTCGGCGAAGGGCATCGATAAACGGGTTGAGTGCGTCTCCGACAATTCCATAGCAGCGTTTGACGCCGACGTTGGCGAGCATCTCACACAAGACATCTGCGACTTTTTTCGACATGCCAATCTCCTTATGCGAGGCAATTTCCGCCTAGATACTTGGACTCGCCATGAAGTTTCCTGTTGTCCCTTTACTTTGCGTTGTCATGTATGCGTGACGGCTAAAAGCATCCTGTCGGCCAAAGATGCTGTTGGCTTAGGTGGCTGAAAAACAATGCGTTGCTTTTTCCGATTTCATTTGGGCTGCAGAATCGCTGTCAACACGTTCACTCAACTGCCTAAGCTTTGACGGCGGGGATGCTCTCCTAGTCCTGCGAATGGTCTTCTGGCGCCGCAATGCCAAGTCGCTTCATTTTGTAAAAGAGCGTGGTGCGCTTCAGGCCAAGTCTTGCAGCTGCCCCTCGGGGACCTCCGAGCTTCCAATTGGCACGCTGGCAAGCAGTCAGAATTTCTCTACGCACCTTATCTTCGAGAGTGGGGTTTGAAATCTCGGGTTCCGATTGCTCGTAGCTTTCGAGAGGTGCTGGTTCAAAGATGCCATCATTCGAGAGAATGACGCCGCGCGCTATGTAGTTTTGCAGCTCTCGAATGTTACCTGGCCAGTGGTGACGCACCAGGGACCGCATGGTCTCCTGAGGAATCGATTCGATCGATTTGTCCATCGAGGCGGCAAACTGTTGAACGAAATATTCCACTAGCTCGGGGATATCGGCTTTTCTTTCGCGTAGCGGCGGCAGATAAATCGGGAAAACATTCAGCCGGTAGTATAAGTCTGCGCGGAATTCACGATCCTGAGCCATTCGCTTCAAGTCTTGGTTGGTCGCAGCGACGACGCGAACGTCGACTCGCGTTGTGCGCGTGCTGCCGACTGCCTCAAACTCGCGCTCTTGTATGACGCGGAGCAGCTTGGGTTGAAGCTCTAATGGCATGTCTCCAATTTCATCGAGAAACAGAGTGCCGCGATCGGCCAACACAAAGCGGCCGACATGAGAGTTGACGGCGCCTGTAAAGGCTCCGCGCTCGTGCCCGAAGAGTTCGCTTTCAAGAAGGCTCGCGGGGATCGCCGCGCAATTCAACTTCACCAGACTGCGGTTCCGGCGCGGGCTAAACTCGTGGATCGCACGAGCGATGATTTCCTTGCCAGTACCGGTTTCGCCCGCGATCAGAACTGTCGTATTCGTGGGCGCGACCGCTTCGACAAGAGCCAGGATGCCACGGAGACTCCCACGTCGACCCACGATTGTCTCGACAAACGGAAGTTCCTCGTGCTCGTCCTTGCGGGCGAGTAACTCGTCACTACGATACATGAGCGTGTTCATCGTTATGTTTCCTGCATTTCCGTTAATTTGCATCGCGGAATTAATGGCTGAGCTCATTTTTCACTCCTATGTTCGCGCCAACGCTCAAATCGCATGGGACGCGTTCATTCCTTATGTCCGGGACTCTTGCCAGATTTTCTTTCCAGTCGCTCTCTCCTGATCCGCTCTCGGATGTAAAGGCCACAGTTCTTCAGCTTGATCGAGTCAGCTTCCCATTGCTCCAGAAACTTAATCGCCTCACCATCTACCGACCTCAAATCTGCCAAGTCCAAGACAATTCGACTCCCTTTCTTCTCAGCTTCGATCAGCGTTTCAATCTCCGCCACATTGTGTGAATTCAGCTGACCGCTGACCTTAAAACCCACTTCGCCGTTGCCCTTCCTCGTGATCCTCAGCATCGGGTTCCTCATCACGACCTTTCCGAGTAAAGCGCAATCCAGGCGCCAATCGTAAGTACTTTAAAATCTGTTCATTAGAGACGGGGCCAATGCCGAACTTTCGACAATTGGCGAGGGCCTGTACAAATTCATCGCCAGTGTCGATACTGTGCTCCGGTAAAAAGCAGTCAACGACTCCGCAAGGAATCGAACGCTGGCCGGGCTCCGGCTGCGGGGAAGCTAGGTTCTATCGTTCTTATCGATGCGCGGATATGGGGGTGTATGATGCGCGCTATGTCGTCTCCACGGCGGGAATTCGACTCGGTAGATATTCAAGTACTTGTCGACTCGATTCCTGCGCTTATTCACACGGCCCGGCCCGACGGCTACCTCGATTACTTCAATATGCCTTGGCTGGATTATCTTGGCGTCACTTTGGATAAAGTCCAGGGCTGGAATTGGACAGCCTTCATTCACCCTGACGATCTCGAGGGGATCCTGACCAAGTGGCGAGCCTCCCTCGCTACAGGGCATATCTTCGAGTACGAAACTCGCGTCCGTAGAGCAAATGGAGAATACCGGTGGATGTTCCATCGGAAAGTGCCAGTTCGTGATGCAAAGGGCAATATCGTGAAGTGGTATGGGTCGAGTCTGGATATTGACGAGCGCAAGACGGCGGAAGAACAGCTCCGCCGCAACGCCGAGGAGCTGCAAAGAAGCGAGTCTTATCTTGCTGAAGGGCAGCGTCTTGCCCACATGGGAAGCTGGGCCTTCGATCCCGACGGTTTCTACTATTGGTCTCCCGAATTATTTCGGATGCACGGACTCGATCCGGCCAGCAAGCCGCCTAGCGTCCAAGAGCACCTGGATTGTGTCCACCCACACGATCGCGAGTCCATGGCAGACCTGATCGAGGGAATCTTAGCGAAAGCTTCGCCCTTTGATGCCACAAAGCGCATCGTGCGACCCAATGGTGAGGTCCGGTACATTCGCTGCGTCGGTGCTCCCGTTGTCGGAAACCACAGCCTGAAAAAGTTCGTCGGCAGCGCCATAGACGTCACGGAGCACGAGCTCCTGACTCAGGATCTACGGCGGCGTGAAGCATACCTTGCCGAAGCCCAAAGACTCAGTCACACGGGCAGCTTCGGATGGAATGTTTCCGGGGACGAGCACTTCTGGTCCGACGAGACTTTCCGGATTTTCCAATTCGCTGCTTCTTCGAAGATTTCATTGCCAATGATTTTGGAGCGCGTTCATCCGCAGGACAGACCTTCGGCGGAAACGGCAATAGCCGCTGCTAACCGGGGAGAAGGAATTGACCTTGAGCTTCGGCTGCTGATGCCGGACGGCAGGATCAAGCATTTACACGTGGTTGGAAAAGCGGAGAGGGATAAAACGGGAAGCATTGACATCATTGGCGCGGTAATGGATGTCACCGCGCAGAAACAGATCGAAGTCCAACTTCGACGGAGCAAAGCACACTTAACAGATGCGCAGAGACTCAGTCGCACCGGAAGTGTCGGAATGGAAGGAAGTACGAAGCAGATATTTTGGTCCGAGGAAGCGGCGCGGATCTACGGGTATCCTCCAGGGACGGAACCGACGCCCGATTTGATATTGCAGCGAGTCCATCCTGATGATGTGGACCTCCTCAAAAACGTTTTGGAGCGGGCGGCGCACGGCGGAAGTGACTTTGACTTTGAGCACCGGCTGCTGATGCCGGATGGTTCGATAAAGCATATCTACAATCTTTCGCATCATTTGAGGGATGAGGCGGGTAACGAGGAAGTTGTCGGCGCGATAATGGACGTCACAGAGCGCAAAGTTGCCGAAGACGCGATCCGGCGAAGCGAAGCCTATCTTGCCGAAGCCCAAAGACTCAGTCACACAGGCAGCTTCGGCTGGAAACCTGACACTGGCGAGATAGTCTGGTCAGACGAAACCTACCGTATCTTTGAGTACGAACGCTCTGTGAAGCCGACATTAGATTCAGTGGCGCAACGCGTCCATCCCGGGGATCGCGCTGACTTCGAACAGGTCATTCATCGTGCCCTTGCAGGAGCGACAGATTTCGAGCATACCTATCCCTTGCTACTCCCTAGTGGGCGAGTCAAGCACGTCCACGCCATCGCGCACGTTTTACAAGATGCCTCTGGCAATCGCGAGTTTGTCGGGGCGGTAAGCGACATCACCGAACGTAAGAATGCGGAAGAAAAGATCCGAGAACAAGAAGCAGAGCTCCGCCAGATCGTCGACCTTGTGCCTCAACTTATTGCGGTATACGGGCCTAAACGGGAACGGCTCTATGCAAACCGCACCGCGCTCGATTACCTCGGTATAAGTCTGGACGAATGGCGGCAGAAGAATTTTGCGGCTAGTGCTCACCCTGACGACTCGGAACGGCTCAAGGTCTGCGCGGATCGCGCTTTATCAAGTGGCACGGCTGACGAGTTGGAGTTGCGACTACACAAACGTGATGGATCCTATCGCTGGTTCTTGGCTCGTCTTAACCCATTGCGGGACGAACAGGGACAGATTGCGCGTTGGTATTTTACAGCAACGGACATCGAAGATCGCAAGCAGGCTGAGGATACTCTTCTCCGCGAAAACGTCGCGCTACGTGAAGAATTTGCCAAAGTGTCCATGTTTGAGGAGATTGTGGGAACATCCGACGCTTTGAAAGGCGTACTCTCGCGCATCTCCAAAGTCGCGCCAAGCGATTCCACGGTGCTGATCACCGGCGAAACAGGAACGGGAAAAGAGCTTGTCGCACGCGCTATCCATCGGCGCTCAGATCGGCTCTCACGTCCCTTCGTTAGCGTGAACTGTGCCGCGATCCCCCATGACCTGGTGGCCTCCGAGTTGTTTGGGCATGAGAAGGGCGCCTTTACCGGCGCGACGCAGCAGCGCCCAGGCCGGTTTGAATTGGCAAATGGCGGTACGCTTTTCCTGGACGAAGTCGGGGAACTTCCAGGCGAGACTCAAATAGCCCTGCTGCGCGTATTGCAAGAGCATGAGTTTGAGCGCATCGGGGGCACTCGTCGAATCCGCGCTGACGTCCGGGTGATCGCGGCAACCAATCGTGATTTGGAAGCCGCCATCCGCGCCGGATCGTTCCGAAGCGATCTGTTTTACCGGCTGAATGTTTTCCCGATTGACATACCTTCCCTTCGAGAGCGAAGAGGGGACATTCCGCTGCTGGTGGAATACTTCATCGATAACTATGCGAGAAAAGCTGGCAAGAACATAAAACGTGTAAACAAAAAGACCCTGGAATTGCTTCAGTCCTATCCTTGGCCCGGAAACATCCGCGAACTGCAGAACGTCATCGAGCGTTCGGTAATCCTCTGCGAAACAGAGATTTTCTCTATAGACGAGAACTGGTTACCGCAGTCTCCGTTTCTGACACCGGAACCGAAACAACAAGTTGAGCTGCCCCGGAGACTCCTCGTGCAAGAGAAGGCTATGATCGAGGCTGCACTGAAAGAAACCCGTGGGCGCGTATCGGGGCCCACCGGGGCTGCGGTCAAGTTGGGAATACCGCGGTCCACGCTGGAATCGAAGATCCGTTCGTTAAAGATCAACAAGAATCGCTTCAGGTTATCTTCGGGAGCTTGAGGACTCCCGTCCGACTCCGTAGAGTCTGTTCAATTCATTTTCGGAGTTTGGCGTACTCGGCTTTCGCTTGTTGGTATATGGGAATGTCGGGATCGGCGTTCTTCCAAAAAACCAAGAAAGTCTCGTAGGACTTCCGCGCAGCGACGTAATCGCCCATGACCCTCTGCGCGCGGCCAAGCTGGAGCCAGGCCAAGGGGCCCGTAACATGCCTCACGGTAATACCGGGGTTGTCGATCAGCTTTTGGAACTGAGCCGCGGCCGATCGGCCATCGTTGAGCTTCAGATAGGCCAGTCCGCGGATGTAGGCGGGGTACACATAGTCGAACGACCCCGTGAACGCTAGATCGTACTTTGCAGTGCCGCGGAGCAGATCAACGGATGCCGCCGGATCGTGTTGCCGCAACTTGATCGCAGCCTGGATGGTGGGAATGAAGTAATACTGCACGAGCGTGTCCTCGGGCCTTTCCGCGCTGATTTGGTCTGCGAGCTGACCGGCTTCCTCTGTTCGTCCTGACCTCGCGAGTGCCAGCGCGAGGGCAACCCTATTATTACGGTCTAGCTTGCTTCGAGCTGCCTCGCTTTCATAGCGTCGTGCTTGCACGTCCTTCCCGGCTTCGGCATCCTCCAGGGCCGATAGGACCACCCACCAGTCATCATTGCTAGTCTTCGAGGCTGGCCCCAAAGCTTGCAGGCGCAGCCGTTCGGCGGAGTGAAAGCGACCCTGCTGAATCTCGGTCAAGGAATGTTCATGCAGGAAGTCTTCTCGATAGCTGCCTCGCACCTCCTCCTTGAGCATCTTTTCGACGTTGTCCTGGTCACCTGTAGCGAATGCTACGATCAGCCTCTCCCGCCGGATGAGTGAGTTGTCGAGTTTAAGGGCGGCCGCTCTGGCGAGCCATGACTTTGCCTCATTAAATCTGCTGGCGAACCTGATCGACTGGATCGCGCTACCGAAATAATATGCACTGCTAGGATGCAACCGTGCGATCTCAGCCGCTTCGTCAGCGGCGCGGTCTGGCTGGCCGCGATACACGAATGCAGCCCTAAGGTTGGAATGAGCGCTCACATCCCGAGGAAATATCTCTAGGAGACGTAGCACGGAAGAATATTCTTTCTCCCAGTCGCCGGTCACCCGGCCGTAATAGTCGATTTCGGTATTCAACCGGTTTTTCTCGGTCAACCGGTCGCGGAGTTGGTACGCACGCGTGTACGAAGACGCCGACAACTCGGTGTTGCCAAGGAAAAGATAGACCGCGCCCATACGCCCATACGTTACGGCAAGGCTTGAATCCAGTTCGACAGCTCGCTGAAAGAGTTTGAGTGCTCCCTTAGCGTCACCGGCAAGGGCGAGTTTTTGCCCTTGAGTGCTGGCTTGCAAAGCCTCGAGCGAAGAGCTGAGCGCCTTTTCGAGCGGCTGATTAAAGCGCGCCAGCGAACCTGCGGGCTCCCCCAGCTTCACGCGAAGCCGTGCGGCTGTCACCCCCAATTCGTGTACGACCTCATTCCGCTTGCCGATGTCCACCTGTTCTTTGGCCAAGGTTGCTCCCGAACCGCAGTCGAGCGCCCGCATCTGCAAACGGTAGCCATTACCGGCATCGGCGATCGATTGGGAGATCACCATCTTGCTGTTGGTCTTGCCGCAGATCTGGAGTGCCAACTCGGGCGTCAACTTTGTGGTCGGGAGCTTGAGTTCCGCCAGGGTCCCGAGGACCTTATCGATACCCAGAATGTTCAGATAGGGCGTCTGCTCCATTTCGTAACGCAAAGCTGCGTCCAATGCGTCGTCGAACACCGGATCGCTGGTCTCGTTTTTGACATCGGCGAGAACAATAGTGTCCGTGGCGGAGAGCGTCACTGGGCGGCGGTAACTCCAGTACAACCAGAACGCCGCAGCGATCACGGCCAACGGCGCGGCCGCCGCGAACCATTTGCGCAATCCGTGACGAGGTGCCTGCTTCCGGACGCGCGCCAGATCCGTGTGCATCTCGGCGGCTGATTGGTAACGGCGCTCGCGGTCCTTTTCCAGGGCCTTGCTGATGACTGCATCCAAAGCGGGAGAGACATCAGGATTGGCGTCGTGCGCAGGGGCGGGCGTCTGATTGAGAATTGCATCGTGAATCTCCGCTACCGTTTCGCCCTCGAACGCGCGCCGGCCCGCCGCCATCTCGTACAGCACCATTCCAAAGGAAAATAGGTCGGTTCGGGCATCCAACTTTTCCTTGCGCACCTGCTCCGGCGACATGTAACCGGCGGTGCCCGCCGTAATCCCGTGCCCCGTTAGCCTTTCAGCGATCTTTGCGTGCTCGCGGACATTTTGCGCACTCGGCCCATCATGGTGGTTCTTCGCTTCCTCAGCCGGATCATTTCCGGCGGGTTCTTCGCTTGCCACCAGCTTCGCCAGTCCAAAGTCGAGGATCTTCACTTGACCCCGGCTTGTGAGATAGATATTGGCCGGCTTGATGTCCCGATGTATCACGCCTCCTTGGTGGGCGACCTCCAGGCCATCACAGATTTGCATCGCGATATCCAGCAGCTGATCAAGTGCGATCGGACCTGGCGCTACGTTCCGCAAAGACTGTTGCAACGTATTGCCTTCGAGCAATTCCATAACAATAAAAGGTTGTCCGTTGTACTCTTCGATTTCATAAATCGTGCAGATGTTCGGATGATTCAGAGCGGAAGCCGTTTGGGCCTCACGTTCAAAACGCTGTAGGGCGATCGAATCGCCGCTGAGTTCTTCGGGAAGAAACTTGAGAGCGACCCGCCGACCAAGTTTCAAATCCTCGGCTTTGTACACCATTCCCATACCGCCACCGCCGATGAGCTCCAGCACGCGGTAGTGGGAGAGCTTCTTGCCGATGAGTCCGCTGTCCTGGGCCGCTGAGTGAAATGCGGGGGCCGCGGGCTGGACGTCTCCATCGGGAGCAGCCGCCTTCGCTTCACTGGCAAGCCACTCCGTATCGACCGTGAGGCGGTAACCTCGTCGCGCTAGTGTTTCGATATACCGAGGACTGTCGGCGGAGTCGCCAAGCGCTCGCCGGAGAACACCCATGGCAACGTTGATGCTGTGTCCGAAATCGACGATGGTGTCGTTTGGCCAAAGCTTAGCTTTGATTTCATCCCGGGTTACGACCTTGCCTCCACGCTCGATCAGGATTCGCAGAATCTGGAATGGCTGTTCTCGAAGGAGAACCCTCTGGGAACCGTCCGTCGTGTCCACGGGGTATAGCTCGCCCGTGCGAACATTCAGTTCAAACCGTCCAAATCGGACACGGTCGGAGGGCATATCCTTCCTGGCGTTGGGCGGTACGTCAATCATAGGGTTGAAACTATGCAACAGGGGAGATAGGACGGACAACCCCAAATGGAGATGTTTTAGGCCTATCGACATCTGTAGCCCAGCAGAGAGGAGGCACAAAGCCCTGTATATCATGCAGTTATACCGTTTGACTGGAAAATGACCGTTAGTGAATTTACGTTCGCGCTGATCTGCACGAGACTGGCGTTCGATGAGGTGCCTGGTCCAATGCAGGAAGCGTCACGCGACTGGACTCTACAAACCAGCCAAAGCTGGTGGCACCCCGGATCCGACAAGGGGGCTTGGATTGATGGCCACGCAAACGGTACCTTTCCGAGAGCGTCATCAGGCTGTCGTTGACCTCGATGTCGTTCGCGAACGTTTTAAAACCCATGACGGCTTGGACCGACCGCAACGCCGAAACAAGCTCAGGGCAAGCCACAATTGTCTCCAGGACTCCGAGAGGATCTTCGGCATCTGCGCTGCCGTGAAGCTAGCTTTGGATTTCCTAGGTAGGGCCAAACTCGGGGATTCGGCATTCTCCTTCTGGGATGGGACCGGGCATCTTGAAACAAGGGCAGCCCTAGAATTCGCAGCACAGGAATTAGAGTTCTTAAGGGAGCAACTCGACAAGGAGAACCTGGCTCTACGGGGTGAAGTGGATCGGGTCTCCATGTTTGAAGAGATTGTGGGAACTTCGCCTTCGTTGCAGGCGGTACTCTCGCGAGTGATCAAAGTGGCTGCAACGGATTCGACGGTTTTGATCACCGGCGAAACGGGAACGGGCAAAGAGCTCGTTGCACGTGCCATCCACCGCGGATCAGATCGGGCCTCACGCCCGTTCGTCGGCGTGAACTGTGCGGCAATCCCCCGTGACCTTATCGCTTCTGAGTTGTTCGGCCATGAGAAGGGCGCCTTCACCGGCGCGACTCAGCAGCGTCTTGGTCGGTTTGAACTGGCAAGCGGAGGCACGATCTTTCTCGACGAAGTCGGAGAACTTCCAACCGAGACCCAAATTGCCCTCCTGCGTGTATTGCAAGAGCATGAATTTGACCGCGTCGGCGGGACACGCCCGATGCGCACTGACGTTCGGGTGATCGCCGCCACAAACCGTGACTTGCAGGCCGCTATTAGCACTGGGTCCTTTCGAGGTGATTTGTTTTATCGGCTGCATGTCTTTCCGATTGATATGCCTTCCCTTCGGCAACGAAAACAGGACATTCCTCTGCTGGTGGAGTACTTTATCGATCGCTATGCGCGAAAAGCGAGCAAGCACTTCAAGAAGGTCGAGAAGAAAACGCTTCAAGTACTCCAGTCATATCCTTGGCCCGGAAATATCCGCGAATTACAGAACGTTATCGAACGTTCGGTGATCCTTTGCGAGTCAGACATATTCTCGATTGACGAAAGCTGGTTACCACTGCCGCCTGCGGCAACCGAATCGAACCGCCATATTGAGCTGCCTCGAAGACTCGAGGCACAAGAGAAGAACATCATCGAGGAGGCACTAAAAGCAAGCTGTGGGCGTGTATTTGGACCTAACGGGGCCGCGGCCAAATTGGGTATACCGCGGTCGACGCTGGAATCGAAGATTAAGTCGCTGAAAATCGACAAGAATCGCTTCAAGGCCGATCCAGAAACCTGAAGGCTTTCAGTCAAGAGCTAGAGATCATCTTCGAATCTCTGCCAGTGAGTACCAATTTGCATCACGCGTTCTTGCTGCCGCTGCGCCTTTGTTTCGAAAAACACAGCGGATGTGAGTTTTCCCCCGACAATCCCCCCTTGGACCTCTAGGGATCAAAAATCATTTGAGTTTTGAGCCGCTTAGACGCGCAGCACGTCGCAGGTGACACGAATGTCCGTGTACACCATAGCCGCTGCCAGCGCAGCGCTACACCAAGTCACACAATCGACGCCACTGTCAAAGCACCGCCGCGAACTTCCTCCGCCAGTAGAACTCCTTTGTCTCTAGGGAGGGAAGGCGCATATGCGCATCTCCCTTTGAAATCAAGCCACAACACTGATTGCCTGACGGATTCAACTTGCGACTCTGTTTGGATATCGATTTGCTCAACCAAGTCGTGAGACATGCGGAGCTGCTGATGATCACATGTGAATTAGAGTCGGTGAGATTCCAACGAGATGCAGGCGTGGATGCCTCGAGCAATGCTCTGCGTCTACTTCGGTCGCGAAGGAGGAATACCGCCTCAGTTTCTCGCCACCCGGCAGCCATCGAGATCCCGAATCCTGCGCGGCGTCACACAGACGAGCTTCAGAGAGAAGCTTTTCAGAAAATGTTCGAGACCTCTCGACTGAGATTCCTGGCACTCGCCCGTGCCATCGTTCGAAACACAGAGGACGCCGAAGATGCTGTCCAGAATGCTTATCTTTCCGGCTATCTGAACCTGCGGGGTTTCGAGGGCCGGTCTGCGCTTACGACGTGGTTCACGCGGATCGTGGTTAACGCGGCGTTGATGGTTCAACGAAAACGCAGGCCATCGCGAGTCTTCCCGTTTCCTGAAACGAATATGCCGCACGAATCCGACTGGACCGAACGGATCGTCAGCTTGCAACCCGATCCGGAAGTAGCGCACGGAGAACAAGAAACCCTACAACTGGTCAACAAGCGCCTCGAGGCCATGAAGCCTTTGCTTCGACAGGCCTTCATCATGGTCTATTTCGAGGGCTTATCGATCCGAGAAGCTTGCGCGCTACTGAGCGTTCCCAGCAGTACCTTCAAAGCCCGGCTTTTGCGTGCGAGACGGCAGCTTGCCCGGCAAGTACCGCGAGTTATGGTTGCACCGATCCGTCGACGGAAGCTTGCAGCCGGACCTGGCCGACCGTCGTTTCTGTAGGCTGCCTTCGTGAAAGAGCACCACCTGTCCTGCTTCCTGGCGTTGAGCCCTCGCTAGTCCGAGTTCGGAATGCAGGTCACCCCGGGCCTTTGGCGTGATTCACGCTTTCCGGTCGATTAGCAACCGCTGGAAATATGCCGGTGTCAATCAGGTGGCGAAAACGCTAAACGGTTGGCAGGGGGAAATCAGTAAGGGGCGCGAACGATATCGTGCTCACGGCAAGGCCTTTCCCTCCAGCATCTTGCGGCCGCTGTCGTTTCGATGCATTTGGCACGCCGCTTGCCACTTTGAACGTTCTAGCCACAGGAAAGAGCTTTCAAACCTTGGCCTGGAAGAGTTTGCGAACAAGAAGTTGATTCTAATTCCTAACGCCGCCGCATAGGGGAGCGTTGGAACGATTGCGGCTATAGAAAGTGGCTTGCTGTCAAGGAGCTGGTTGATGTCCTCTACACCCGCGCCCGTCAAATCTGACACATCCTCCGCGAAACCGGTGTCTGAGCACGAGAAAACTCAGAGCGTCCCTCGGACTGAGGCCGGATGGAGAAAACTCGTAACTCCCCTGGTAGTCCTTCTGCTCGCACTGGCCATTCTGATTACGCTTACGCGTAACTGGAATGCCTGGGAGGGCGGAAAAGCGGAGCAGGTTACAGATGACGCCTACGTTCGCGGCGATCTGACGCCGTTGAGCACCAAGGTGGCGGGCATCGTTCGCGCGGTCCACGTCGCCGACTATCAACAAGTTCACAAAGGCGATCTGATTGTCGAATTGCAGGATGACGATTACCGGGCGCAGGTGGATCAAGCCAAAGCGGCTGTCGAGGCAGCTCGAGCTGCGATCGAGAACAATCGCCGGCAACGCGAGTTGCAGGATACACGCATCGACAAGGCCCTGGCTGGCATCGATCAGGCAATGTCTCAAATTGCGGCGGCTCAAGCCGGAAAGGAGGCCGTGGAAGCCGATCTGATTCACGCCCGCTCCGAACGTAAGCGCCAGGAAGACCTCTATCAAACGCATTCAACCACACAGCAGAAACTCGAGTCAGCCGTAGCTGACGAAGGGCGCCTCACGGCACAGTTCGCCAGCCGCGACGCCGACCTGGCACAAGCCCAGACCCTGTTGCGTAGCAATGAACTCGGCGCCGAAGCCGAGCGCCGCTCGAAGGCCGTCCTCGAATCGCAGGACCTGCAATTACAGGCCGATCTGCGCGCAAAGCAGGCGAACTTGGCTGCCGCCGCAGTCAATCTGGGATACACAAAGATTCTGGCGCCGGGCGACGGGACTGTAGGCGAACGGCAAGTCCGCGTCGGGCAACTCGTTTCACCCGGCACGCAAGTTATCTCCTTCGTTGATGTCACGAAGTGGGTACAAGCCAATTATCGGGAAACCCAGTTGACCAATGTGAAGGTGGGCGACCCTGCCGAACTTCGAATCGATCAATTCCCCGGGCAAGTCATTCACGGAAAAGTGTTGGAGATTGCCCCCGCCAGCGGATCGCAATTCGCTCTGCTTCCACCCGACAATGCCACCGGGAATTTCACCAAAGTCGTGCAGCGGATTCCAGTCAAGATTGCGCTCGATGATCCCAGCTCCGCTGCGAAACTGCGTCCCGGGCTCTCCGTGATAGCAACCGTCCGGACGAGACCGTAGCCGTAACCATGGGAACTTCGAGCATTTCCATCCGCCCCTCCGCACTTGACATTGCGCATGGTGCCGCTGCGGCTATCCCATCGGAAGTGTCGACGCGTCCCTTGTTCGGGATTCTTGGCGTCGTGCTCGGCGCGGGACTGGTGACGCTCGCCGGCCGCATGTTGAGTCTTGGCCTTGCGGATCTAAAGGGCCACGTCGGCCTAAGCTTCGACGATGGCGCCTGGCTGGACAGCGCCTTCAACGCATCGCTGATGTTCATCGGGCCGTTCACCGTCTATCTCGGAGGATTGCTGGGGCCGCGCCGTATCCTGCTCAGCGCCGCCGGAATCTTCGCTCTAACTAGCGCCTTTCTTCCCTTCGTACACAGCTACACGCTGCTCCTCGCCGCGCTGGTGCTTGCCGGGATGACTTCCGGCACCTTTTATCCGCTCACGTTGACGTTCGCGCTCCGCAACATTCCGTTGCGCTATCTGCCCTTTACGATTGCCCTGTATGCCACTTTTGTCGACGGCGCGGTGAATATCGCGCCATCGCTCTACGGCTGGTACCGAGACCACCTGTCGTGGCATTGGATGTTCTGGAACTCGGCGGCCATCGCGCCCATCATGATTCTCTGCGTGTACCTGGGAATTCCCCCGACGCCGCCACACAAGAAGACCGGGCCTGCCCCAAGCTTTGCCGGCTTCCTGTACCTGAGCCTGGGTTTGGCATTCGTATTCGCCGCTTTGCAGCAAGGTCAACGACTCGATTGGTTCCGTTCCGGGGTGTTCAGCGCCTGGTTTTGGTGCGGCATGTTTTTTCTCATGTGCGCGCTCGTTCGGAGGTTGCGCGGCCCCAACCCCCTGGTGGCACTGCCGTATCTGGCGAAGTGGAACACCGTGTTGTTGGGCGGCCTACTTTTTTGGTTTCGCTTCACTCTGTGCACGACCATCATTCTTATTCCTCAGTCCCTGGCGATACGCGGGTTCGAAGCCGATCAGATCGGGCCGGCGATTATTTGGAGTGCCCTCCCGCTTTTACCAGTCGCTTTTACGGCTGGGTATCTCTTGCTACGCAAAGTCGATCCGCGTTTGCTTTTAGCCGCCGGTCTAGCTTGTACCGCATACGCTGCCTGGTTGAACGCGCAGTACAGCAGTACCTGGGCGGCCGAGAATTTTTACCCCACAGAATTGCTGATTGGAGTTGGACAAGCATTTGCTTTCATCGGCCTCGTCGGGTGCATCGTCTTGCAGGCCATATTCACAGGTGGGTTGTCGAAGCCCGAGTGGGTTCTTACGTTCTCGGCCTTCTTCCATGTGGTCCGCCTGTTTGGCGGAACAGCGGGCGCTATCTACATGGGCCACTTCCTGGCTCAGCGCGAAAAACTACATTCCAATCTGCTGGGGCTACACGTAAGTGCCGGAGATTGGATCACTACTCTGAATTT
This sequence comes from Candidatus Acidiferrales bacterium, assembly GCA_963709675.1. GTDB lineage: Bacteria > Acidobacteriota > Terriglobia > Acidiferrales > UBA7541 > Acidiferrum. The sequence continues at coordinate 2,084,897 of CAVPWW010000002.1, read as the reverse complement.
ACGTGCGATGACGGCTGGGTTAGCTGCGAAAACAGCCGGTATGGCGACTGCCGGAGAGCGTGCGGTGGATTTGATCGCGGCGCGGCTGCGTCTCCAAGCCTACAGTCTGAGTATTGTCGACGGCTTTCTATTGATCGCCTGGAGTTGCGCGTGCGCATTGCTCATGGTGGCCCTGCTGCGCAAATCGCCTCTGGACTTCGGCGACCTTAAGGCCATCCAGCAAACATTGTCTGTCCCGAAGGAGTCAAAATCATGAAGCGAAACGCACTCGCTCTCCTGGTGGCGGTGACGCTCTGGACTTCTCCCAGTGCGCCTGCTCAGACACCAGGTTCAGCAGGGCCGCGTCACATTACGCTGACCGAAGCCGTCGAGATGGCGCTAAAACACAACCACAACGTGCGGCTTGCCGGATTTTCCGTCGACGAAAAACAGCACGCGAAAGAGGCCGAAAAAAGTTCGTATTTCCCGTCCATCCATAACGACAGCAACTTTGCCCGGCTGACGGATACGCAGCTGATTGAGATTCAAGCCGGCAGCCTGGGCACGGTGGACGGCACGCCGATTCCCGTGGGGAACAGCATCATCAACCAAGGTGGACGCAGCCTGACGACCAGCGGGACCCAGATCACTCAGCCGCTCACCTCGCTGCTGAAAATCAGACGGGCGAACGATATGGCCCAGGCCGAGGTAGAAGTGTCACGCGCGAAAGCGCAACTGACAAGCAATGACGTGGCCCTGGCGGTGCATGAGGTGTACTACGCGGTTCTCATCACCCAAGCTCATCGCAGCGCCACCGAGGCGAGAATCCAAGCCGCTCAGGACCTTGAAAGCGAACGCACCGAGCAAGTCAAGTTCGGCGCTTCTCTCGAACAGGAGTCCATCGAAAGCCGGGCGAATTTCTTGCAAGCGAAGCAGGAATTATTGACCACGGATCTTCAGTTGACGGACCTCAAGCTGAAACTCAACGACCTCATGGGCCTGCCTCTGAACACGGCGATTGATCTCGATCCAACGGTTGGCGAAGTTCAGGAGAGCTGTCCACGCGAGGAATGTGTTGCCACGGCGAAGAACTCACACCCGGAAATACGAGCCGCCCGCGCCGAGGTCGACAAAGCGGTAGCCGCGGCGCGTTTGGCCAAGACCGACATCTGGCTACCCGACGTTGACGCGTTTGGCCGCTACAGCTACCAGAACAATGTTCCGTTTCTCGCGCACAACTTCGGCACATTCGGCGTTCATTTCAGCTACGACCTGTTTGATGCCGGCCATAAGCGCGACATTCTGCATGAACGCAACTCCCAGTTGTCCGAGGCGAAGGAAAACCTTGCGAAAGTCACCGATGAAGTCGAACTGCAGGTGCAAACCGCCTACAACAAACTGGAACGGACTCAGCAGATGCTAAAGGTCTCTGAAGAGCTCCTGGCACTTCGACACGAATCGAACCGCGTTCAGCAGCAAGAACTATTGCAAGGAGCCGCTCTCAAGTCGCAGGCCGCCACGGCGAGTGCTCAAGAATTCGACGCCAAGGCACTTCTGCTGCAATCGCAGTTGGACTATGCACGTGCCCATGACGAGTTCGTCCGTGCGATGGGGGCAACTCCGGAGTGAGTCATTCGGTCTTGATGGCCGGTCCCTCTGATCGAGGTGGAAAGTCCCGCGGACGAAACTTGGAGGTGTGCCGCCAAACCAGGAGTGATCGAGGTCTGAAAGATGCCTCGCATCAGGTTTGCGAAAGAAATTGCGAAGAGTCGATTCAAACGTCTGACCGAAGGGGGAGAATGCACTATGCGCAAACCGGTTCTCGTCGTGACGACCCAACACGTCAAAGAGGTGGAGGAGCGCATAGACCGGAATTACGACGCCCGCCGTAATCCAAACTCAGCTCCATTCGGTCGGCAAGCCTTGCTCGCGGCAGCGGATGGAGCCGACGCATTGTTCATCACGCCCGTTGACAGACTCGACTCGGAGTTCTTCAAGAGCGTCTCACCTTCGGTAAAAGTGATTGCGACTTATTCCGTTGGATTTGAGCACATCGATTTGGCAGCGGCTGTCCGTAGAAAGATTGCCATCGCCTATACTCCCGGTGTCAACCATGAAGCAACCGCCGACATCGCCATATTACTCATGCTCGGTGCGTCACGGCGAGCCTACGAGGCGCAAGAAATCCTTCGCACGGGTGCGTGGAGACCGTCGAGTCCCAATGTGCTGCTGGGCTGGCAGGCTGGCGGAAAAAACTTGGGCATTTTTGGAATGGGACGCGTGGGGCAAACCGTAGCGAGACGGGCGAGGGCTTTTGGAATGAAGATCCACTATTCCAATTCATCGAGATTGCCGGACGGAGTCGCAGGTGACGCCGTATTTCACGAGAGTCCTCGAGATTTACTTCGTGAAAGTCAATTCCTAAGCTTGCATGCTCCGGAGACGCCGGAAACCCATCATTTTCTGAATGCCGAAACCATCAAACTTTTGCCAAAGGGAGCCATCATAGTCAACACAGCTCGGGGTGGATTGGTTGTGGACGAAGATCTGATCGCCGCGCTAAAAAGCGGTCAGATTGCGGCGGCCGGGCTGGACGTGTTTGAAGGCGAACCAAAACTTCACCCGGGGTATCTTGACCTCAAGAACACATTCCTCCTGCCCCACATTGGCAGCGCCACCGTCGAAACTCGGACGGTAATGGGCATGCTTGCACTGGACAACATTGATGCGGTGCTGGCTGGTATGCCCGCGCCATCCCTTGTAGTCAGTGAAGATCAGGTGAATTTGTGAAATCGGAATCGAAGAATTCAGCAGCAGCTCCTCGGAGCGACCAGACAAAAAAAGCACCATTTAGCTGACTCGTTTATCCAATGATTCAAAAGAAGCATCCGGTCTGGCAAAAGACGGATATAGAGGAGGAAAGATGGCAACGGAAAGTAGTCAGGCGAAAGCCTCAGCGAATCAGCAGCCGGTAAGCCTCTGGGCGGCGGCACTTAACCAACTCAAAGAATGGGATCCAGCCTGGGCGGAACATACCGTGAAGGTGACCTCGAATCCGCAGACGGACGGGATTTTATCCATCAGGTTCATAGAATTGGTCAGCGTCGGCTTAAATGCTTCCCGCACAAACCTGAACCCGGAGGGCACGCGCCGCCACATTCGAGCTGCCCTCGCCGCGGGTGCGAGCCGTCAGGAGATCTTATTTGTTCTCAAGTGCGCCTCCGTAATGTCCATTCATTCCTTTAGCTTTAATGCTTCCCTCCTGATTCAGGTAGCCAGCATGGGTAGCTTGGAAGACTTCAGTGTCTTTCGGAAGAAGCAGTTGGAAAGAGTTGAAAACGCCACGCCGTCCGTGGAAAAGATGAAGGAAATAGGACACTGGAGCGAAGAGTGGGATTCCGTTTTATTTCTTGACCCCGTTTGGACCGATCAATACATGGCGATGTGTACCTCGCTGTACGCCGAAAACGTTCTTCCTCCAAAAGAACTGGAACTTCTGCTCGTTGCTTTCGACGCCGCTTACGTACACATTTATGGCCCGGGCACGCGGCGCCATATCAAGAACGCGTTCAGGGCTGGTGCAACTGTGGAGGAAATCATGGAAGTTCTAAAGCTCGGCGTGGTGCAGGGAGTGCAGGCTTGCAATCTTGGCGTCACGCTTTTGGCGGAAGAATTAGAGCGTGGCGCGGCGGCATAAGCCTAGAGCGGGAAAAAGCCATTTTCTGGCTTTAAAACCCGGTATCGGAGAATCGCCTCATGCACGGAAGAATCGCGAATGTGGTTGTGCTCGCCCTGCTATTTTCTCCCGTCATCGGATCGGGAATTCCGTCAACGGAAAAGCTGGCCGAGCCCGACAAGTTTTTCCACGAGTTCATTGGCCTGAACGACGACCAAATCAAGGAAATCCGCGAAGGAAAGCCAATCGCGAAGATATTGGACTCTCCGACTGCAGATCAGGTATTTGTTTTTGGCTCTGTCTACATAAATTCGACGGCGGAGCGTTACCTTGAATTCGCATCGGATATCGATGCTCTGCGCAAACTCCCGAGTTACCTCGCAATCCGAAAGTTCAGCGATCCTCCGCAGCTTTCCGACCTTACCAACTTCACGATGGATGAAGAAGATTTCAAGCAACTGAAAAATTGCAAGCCAAGCCGTTGCGAGGTGCAACTGCCGACCGAAGCAATGGAAGAGTTCCAGCGTTCCGTGAATTGGTCTGCGCCGGATGCCAACGATCAGGCTAATCGCTTGGCGCAACAAATGGCTCTGCAAGCCCTCCTCAAATACGAACAGGGCGGCAACGCGGCCCTGGGAACCTATCACGACAAAGATCACCCAGCCGTCGTGGCGCAAACGTTTGCTACTTTGCTCAGCCGCTCGAAGGCACTCCCTGCGTATCTGCCCGAATTGCATGAATACCTCCTCAACTATCCAAAGGCCGATTCCGGTAATATCCGATCTGAGTTCTATTGGGAAAAAGTTAATTTTGGACTAAAGCCGACCCTGCGCGTAGTGCAAGCGATCGTTTATCAAGGCAAGTCGTCGGAACGGCCCACGTATGCCGTAGCCGTGAAACAGCTGTACGCGAGCCACTACTTCGAAAGCGCGCTGGACCTGACTGTGTGCGTCAAAGACGACGAAAACCCGGTTCATCCCGGCTTCTACCTGATAACCATGAAGGGATCACAACAGGCGGGCCTGACCGGTTTGAAGGGTGGAATTGTGAGGAAAGTCGCAGTGGATAAAACTCGCTCTTCGCTGGAAAAGGCCCTGGCTTCCATCAAGCAGAAACTCGAGTCTCAAGCGCAATCATCGAATCACCCAAGGTGATGAATATGGCGTTCCCGGATCGCCGCACCCTGAACATGCTGATGACCGCGCTGCTGTTCGGTTTGGTGCTGGCGATTGTGTACGTCGCCCGCGTCATCATCGTGATTTTTGCTTTCTCGATTCTGTTCGCTTACCTGATTAATCCCATCGTGAGGTTTCTGCAGAGCCACTCGTTGTTTTTCAAAAATCTGCGGGGCCCGCATGTTGCGGAAGCCTACCTGGCGCTCCTGATTCTTCTCGGGTTCATTACCCACAATTTCGCTCCGCAACTCATCCCGCGGGTGGAGCAGCTCGTCCGGGACTCACCGGCGATGATGGAAAATGTTTATTCAGGCGATATTGCCATTGATCTGGGACACCGGAATGGCTGGGACGAGGCACAGTCGCTTCGCGCAAAAGTTTTCTTGCATCAACGTAAGGAAAGTGTCCGCGGTTTGGTGGATTCCGCTCTGCGGTTTGTATCCGTTGCGTTTGGTGGAATTGTACTGATTCCGATTCTCGGTCTTTTTTTCCTGAGTGACGGCGAGAAGATGGCGAATGGAGTCATTCAACTCGTCACGACCAGGGAAACGTACGAAAAAGCCAAGGCCTTAGCCGCGGACCTAAACAACATGCTGCGACACTACATTCGGGCCAAGGTCATCCTTGCCGTCCTGTCGCTCACCTTTTGCTCCGTCGCCATGCTGTCCCTGAGTTTCCCGCATGCACTTGCCCTGGGGCTCATGGCCGGAGTCCTTGAATTCATTCCCGTGGCCGGTTGGATCACCGCGCTAATCGCCATCGCCACGGTTGGGATGCTTACGCACTCCCACTGGATTTGGATGGCAGCGCTACTGGGCCTTTGGCGGATGGTCATGGACTACGGAATTTCCCCTCGCGTCATGGGCCACGAACTGGAGATCCATCCCCTTCTGGCCATTTTCACGGTCATGATTGGGGGCGCGGTCGGGGGAATCGTTGGGGTTTATCTTTCCGTGCCATTAATCGCTGCCTTGCGTGTCATTTGGCACCGGTTCGCCTCTTCTGCTCAACACATCGAAGCCGCCCCTGGTTAGCTTCAGCCTCTCTACGCAATTGGATTTAGATTGAAAAATCATAAGCGATTCTCGAAATAACCCCGAAATTAAGTCATAGTCCCGACCTGCTACGCTAGCATCGGCACGTGGCTGCTATCGAGCTCGTAGTTGTTCCCTTTTTCCCGCTGGGAGGATTCACGCCGTTGCAGTCCTCCGTGCTCGACGGGCTCGCGGCGTCGTTGCAAGCCACTCCAATGCAAGTCGCACTGGCGTGGCTTCTGCAGCGTTCTCCCAACATTCTGCTGATACCCGGCACATCTTCGCTAAACCATCTTCGAGAAAATCTTGGCGCGGCATCGTTGGAATTGCCTTCGGCCACCATCGCCGAGCTCAACGCCATCGCCAAGAATGCGTCACCGGCTGCGCGTCAGGCTGCGCACTGATTTTGCTTTCCGTATGTCTAAAGGAGCGATTTATGAAGATATTCGTGACAGGAGCAACCGGATTCATCGGCCCTGCGCTCGTCCGAGAGCTCGCCTTGCTTTAGGCGGTCTTTGACATGAGCCAGCGAAACAAAAAATGCGAAGCGTGCTCCCACGATTTGCGCGGCGCGAAAAGGCGGCACGTCCGTGGGCCGGATTCCCGCGAAGGTAGGTTCACTTTGGTCGCTCCGGGTGTGAGGGCTTCGACTCGAAATCAGTGGACAGGCTCAGTTCTTTCCAGGACCTTGCTTCTTCTAGGCGTGCGAGGTCGTTTTTCTCCGCCCCGTTGTACGCATCGCTGCCGAGCAACAGTCGCAATGGAGGTTTCTGTTCCTGCGTCAGTCGCACGATCGCTTGAGCCGCCTTTTTCGGATCACCGGGCTGCTTACCGTTGTAGTCGCGTTGAAACCTGGCGGTGGCTCCAACAGTCGAGTCGTAGTCGGGATTTCCTTCGCTCAGTTTGGTGGAACTGCCGGCGAACTCCGTGCGGAAGCCCCCCGGCTCAACGATGGTGACCTTGATGCCTAGCGGCGCCACTTCGCGCGACAACACTTCTGAGAAACCCTCGACGCCCCATTTCGCAGCCGAATAGGGCCCACGCCCTGGAGGCCCGATCCTTCCGCCCATCGACGAAAACTGAACAAAATGACCGGCTTTCCTTTGGCGAAAGTAGGGAAGAGCAGCCTTCGTCACGATGATCGTCCCGAAGAGATTCGTTTCGATTTGTGCGCGAAAATCCGACATCGGCGTGTCTTCGACGGACGAGAGATTGCCGTATCCTGCGTTGTTGATAACAACCTCCAGCGAGCCAAAGGCACCGATCGCCGCCTTCACTGCGCTCGCTGCCGCGGACTCGTCGGTCACGTCCAGCGCGAAGAGCTTGATCTGGTCACCGTGGCGCTCCGATAGGTCATTTAGAGACTCGATGTCTCTAGCTGTCGCCAATACTTTATTACCCGCCGCAAGGCCCGCTTCGACAATCGCGCGACCCAGACCGCGAGAACTGCCAGTCACTAACCAAACTTGCGCCATTCATCCTCCTATTATTCGCAATCGGTTCCTCAGGATATAAGAACTCGTTGCGAAGTCGTAGCTATGTCGAAATCGCACGCCGCGCCCCGCGCAACCAGCATGCAACTTGTGATCAGATATCCGGCATTGGCTTCATCTATGCACTTCGGACTGGCTTTGCGACCGCTTAAAGCGGCTTGCATATTCGCCGGCAGTAATGCCGAGAACACGTAGAAACGTTCGGCGCATGGCAAGAGGCGTCTGAAATCCAGCATCCGCGACAATTACGGCCCATCTTGCTTGCTCCTAAAACTTGTATCCGGCCCAGAGCGCCCAGTAATTCAGATTGCGCCCTGGTTGGGTCTGCTTCAAAAACTGTCCCGCGTAGAAAATTCCGTAGTCAGCTTGAAACCATAGATGACGAGTCGCCTGCCAGCGCATCTCGGCCCCGGGCCGGTCGCCCACAAATCGTGCGTTGCTGCTTCCAGACGCTCTGATTAGCATTCCCGGCACGGAATAAACGCCGTCATCCAAACTCTGGCGCCAATAGAAAATCCAGTCTGCTGAGATGGTTACACCATGTCCCCAGTCCGTTAACACGCGAGGGTGCAGGTCTCTAAAGTTGAGCGGGCCGGGACCCGTGTCGGCAATCACACCAAAGTAATTCCCGATTGGGAAGAGAGGATAAAACGTGCCCAGCGTGTTGGCTCTCGGTTTGTCCCCACTTGAAATATCAGCCTTGAGGCTAAATCTTGGCTTAAGCCGCCAGGTGGGAACTGTGTAACCCGTATCACTTGCCAGGGTCCATGCTTCGATGCCCGCGGACCCGAAGCTTCCGAATTGCCAGACGCCTTCGTAGTCGAAATCCCATCCACGTTCCTTTTCCGCGATCGGGCGGGAAAACCTCATTCCCAAACTCTCCCGCTGCTCAGGCGCTGTTCCTCGCTCATAGCTCGCTTGTGCGCGATTAAGACCCAAATAGTAGGCGTCGATGGAAACTCCTCGGAACAATGGTCTCCATCCGTATACTCCCCAAAACTCGACTTGATGATTGGGGTAGTCGTCGAAGAATCCAAAGTTGTCCAACCGTGGTCTAACCGCAAATGCGTCCACGCGCCATGCCCCCAGCTTATTGAGTAACCGGAAGCCGATGAAGCTAAGGCGAACGTTTGGGCCCTCGCGAACGTCAATCAAGCGTCCAGCCCCGTACTCCATCTCTTGGATGCCAACGCGTAGGGTTAGCCAGTTGTGGTCGCCTGCAGTGGTGAGATCCACAAAAGCGTTTTGGAAATCCAGCTTCTTCTCATCAATAGGGCGAGGGCCACCTATCCTGAACGACTCCAGACCAGATTTGAACTGAACAAAGGTGCGAACATGCTTACCGAAATGTGCGTCAAGCCCTAGTACATAGCGTTCAAGGAAGAAGTTGTTCCAATACGGCTGTTGACCCCAGTTGTTGTTGCCAGTCTGCTCCCAGACTTCACGAGCCTCCCCGCTCATTGTGAGAAACCAATCACTGTGCCCGTGACGAAGGCGCATGTACTTGATGGGATCCCAAAAATCCTGCCGAAGCTTAGGGTCGGCCAGGAAGCTCCAATCCTCGTCTTCCCTTAGCAGATGAAAGCTGCGGTCCGGGCTAGGAGAATCGGCAATTGAAGCTGCCTGCCCATATGCGCAGCAGACGTTGAAAAGGAGCGTCAGCGTCAATGCAGTGACGGCGCGGATTGAGTTTGGTCGCTGCACTTCGTCCTATCTAGGGTTTTGCCGTTGAGTGGATCTCTGCGATGTATCCTCCCGGGAATTGCACGATGGCTGCATCTCGGTCGTTCGTGGTGTACGGTGGGACCAATATCTCGACCCCCGCTCCTTTGGCCTTAGCGAGCGTATCCGCCAGATTCGCCACCTCATATCCGGTCATTTCCCGGCCGTAGGGATAAGGAAGGTGCCCGTCTGTGATGAACGCGGTGAGCTTGCCAAATTGCGACGAAATCCTTACTCGGCGGTAGGTGTCTCCCGATCGTCCGATTTCTACGCCCGGAGCATGCGCATCGTCGGAGGCGACTCTGCCGTGCGAGAATGCAAGAAAGCTACGAACGAACTCGTCTGCCTTATCAGTGGAGACATAGACGCGATTTTCAGGAATCGACTGAAGTGATCCGTAGGATGGCGCGGTGGTATGCCAATAGAGCTGTGTATTGACGCCGCCCGGCCACTGGATGATTGCGTCTCTCCCAATAGGGTCGTTGAAGGGAGAGACGAGGACATCCGCACCGGTTGAGCGAGCTGCACGAATAGCCGAATCCAGGTCCGTGACAAGATAGCCCGTGCGCTCCAGGCCAAACGGATATGGGATGGGCGTCTTGAAACCGAACACGGATATGGACCCAACAGGAGTCAAAACCAATTGCGACATTGTGCTGCTTGGCGTCGGAGTCACCGTAAACACGCCTTGTTTCGTGGAGGTGCCGCCGAACGTAGCCAACAGGCTCGAGACGAAGCGGTCAAACTGGTCCGGCGCGACATAGACATGAGTCGTATCGTACTGCGGTCCGACCGCAACGTCCGGCGTTGCCGCAGTAGCCTGCGCGAGAACGGGGGCAGAATTGTGCCAAGTTCGCAGGCGGCTGCCTGCAACAAGCACAACGATCCCGAAAAACATCGTCCCAAGCGCTCTACTTCTTTTCATCGCAATGCTCCTCCTGTTTGGATGGCAGGTATGGCAAAGTCCCGGCGAGCCTGCCATATGATCCGTTGACGCCTTCTCAGTCTGCGTGAGCGTGAGGCTGCGGCTGCGCCACCGGTTGCGCACTCGCCGGCTGATCCCAATGCTTAGCCACGAGGCAAACCGAAGCAGCGTGTGCGAGACTGATCTTTTTTGCAAGAATCCAGCCGCCGAGTTGCTCCCCGAGCACCATTCCCAGAAGGCCGAGCAGAGCCACAATGGGCGGCGCCGGGCTTTTCACGCGGATTACTCCATACAGAACGCCGACAAACAGGCCTACAAGAAATGAAACGAAGAGTACCTTCATGCACAGCACTCCTTCCCTGTTTTCTGAATCCGGCGATGGAGACTAACATTAGAACGCGAAACAATCGCAACCCAGTTCCCATAGCCCCAAGTCTCCCAAAACAGGCAGGTGCCAGCTCTTTTCCTGTTGGGAGTGGTTCGGCAGATGGGTGCAGGCAGCGGAGTGGGAGGCCCCTAGAGCCTGATCCGAAGGCTTCGCATATCCGCCATACTGTTTGACGGGAGACCAGTCCGGACTCACGGGCAGGGCTGGCGGTGCGAGTTTGGAGAATTCAGCAGCGGCGTAAACGACCTTCCCGCCAACGACTGTGAGGACCGATTCAAGTCGCTTAATGTCCTCTTCCGGGATGGAAAAGTAGTCCGCAGAAAGGGCGGCGAAATCCGCTAGTTGTCCTCGCGCGACCGCCCCCTTCTTGTCGTTTTCCGTCGAGAACCAACTGCTCCCGAGCGTGTAGAGCTTCAAAGCTTCGCCTCGATCGAAGCGATTCTCAGAGGCGTAGAGACTCAAGCCCCCGATCGTCTTACCGGTGACGAGCCAGTAGAGCGAGAGGAATGGATTGTAACTCGACACTCGGGTCGCGTCCGTGCCGGCTCCGACAGGAACACCCATTTCAAGCATGCGCCGAATGGGCGGCGTGCGCTTCGCCTGCTGCGCACCATAGCGTTCAACGAAGTATTCGCCCTGGAAGGCCATGCGGTTCTGGATGGCAATGCCCCCACCAAGCGCCTTCACGCGTTCGATGTTGCGATCCGTGATTGTTTCGCAATGATCGAAAAACCAATGCAGGCCGTCAAACGGAACCTCCCGGTTCACCTCTTCGTAGACATTCAAGGCCCTTTCGATCGTTTCGTTGTAGGTGGTGTGCAAACGAAACGGCCAGCGGTTTTCGACGAGATGACGGACCACGGCTTTCAGTTCACTCTCCATGACTGGGAGCATGTCGGGACGGGGTTGGAGGAAATCTTCAAAGTCGGCTGCGTTAAAGACCAAATTTTCGCCCGCACCATTGACGTGATAGAAGTCATCTCCATCCCCGGGCTTGGTCATCTTGGTCCAGTTCTGAAAATCCCGAAGCTCCTGTTTGGGTTTCTGAGTGAAGAGGTTGTAGGCCAGGCGAACCGACAAGTCCCCATTCCGATGCAGTTCGTTTACGACGCCATAGTCGTCGGGATAGTTCTGGAAGCCGCCGCCGGCGTCGATGACGCTGGTGATGCCAAAGCGGTTCAGTTCTCGGAAGAAGAGCCTCGACGAGTTGAGTTGATCTTGGCGCGAGAGCTTGGGTCCCTTGGCCAGCGTTGAATAGAGAATGTTGGCGTTGGGCTTGGCGATGAGAAGGCCGGTCGGATTACCGTGCTTGTCGCGTTGCACCTCTCCGGCTGGAAATTCTGGTGAGTCCTTGCCATAACCGACTGCACGCAGGGCAGCTCCGTTCAACAAGGCGCGGTCGTAGAGATGGAGAACAAAGACCGGCGTGTCAGGAGCGGCGGCGTTGATCTCGTCAAGAGTGGGCATACGTCGCTCGGCAAACTGAAATTCGGTCCACCCGCCGACTACCCGTACCCACTGAGGCGCGGGGGTCCTGGCCGCTTGCTCTTTCAGCATGCGCAGTGCGTCGGCTAAGGAAGGCACGCCGTCCCAGCGCAACTCCATGTTGTAGTTTAGGCCCCCGCGAATCGGATGCATGTGCGAGTCATTCAGCCCGGGAATCACCGTGCGGCGGTTCGCATCGATGACTTGCGTTCCCGTCTCACGCAGACGGAGAATCTCGTCGTCATTGCCGGCAGCTGAGATCTTTCCGGCGGATATTGCAACAGCCTCGACAAACGACGGAACCTGGTTCGTTGCGATTCTTGCGTTGTGAAGTATTGTGTCAACAGACATGGGAATCTCCTTCTGCAATTAAAATCGGGTTCTGGAAGGCAAGGGCTGGTCTGCCCTCCCGGCTCGTTTATTTGTGTGCGGCTGCGGCGAGGGGAACGATGTATTCCGCAAACTGTGTTGCCGGTAAACCGTGCACCATGGTGTAGGCGTATTCGACCCCGACGCCGTAGGCACCGAAGTGTGTCTTCACGATGTCCATGACCGCGTCATAGGTTCCCCTGAGAGCCCAATCGCGCTGCCATTCGAGCATCGTGGAAAGAGCCGTTACGGGCTTTGCGCCCGCTTGAATTACACGCTTCATCGCGTTGTCGTGCGCCAACTGGCTTACGTCACCGCAGCAATCCTCGACGACGTAGACTTCGTAGCCGTCGTGTATCGCCTGTACCGTCGGGAGAGCTACGCAGGTTTCCGTCCACAGTCCGGCCAAAACGATCTTCTTGCGGCCAGTTTTTTCGATCGCTGCCACGAAGTTCTTGTCATCCCAGGAATTCATCGACGACCGTTCGATGGGTTCCTTGCCGGGAAAGACCGCCCGGAGCTGAGGCCACATATTTCCGCTGAAAGACTTCGTTTCGACAGTCGAGAGTACAACCGGCAGTTCGAATACTCTTGTGGCCTTAGCGAGCGCGATCACGCTATTGATAATCCCCTGGCGGTCGGAATTGCTGACTCCGAACAGCATTTGTGGCTGATGGTCGATCAACGCCACAACGCAATTGTCGGGAGTGAGTAACCCTTTTTCACTGCGCTTTGGACCGATGTTGCTTGGACTCATTTTTGATTCCTCCATTGATGAGACTGGACTTACGGAACTTCTTTCCAAAACCCGATTGAGCGACCCCTTGCCTATGCTATTCATGAGTTGAACGTGACCTCGTTCAAATCTCAGAAGTTGCTGCCCCTTCCTTGCTTCATTTCCTCTGGCTTAAAATCGCTTACCATACGAACGATTCGCCGCTGCACTTCTTGTGGTTTTGAAGAAGGCAAGCATGCCCGCATTGATCTGTTCGGTTGGTGCTTATGCGACTTTCCCCTTCTCAGCACTTGGCTATGCTTTGGCCTGCTTCGATTTGATGAGGGCGGCCGAGGATGCTCCTTCGAGCGACAATCCATAGCCGACTTCACGCACAATGCGCTCCTTCAATGGTTGAATAAAGTGGATGCGCGTGTTGCGGCGCGTAACTTCCGGCGCTTTCAGGTACAACTCGGCGAGTTCGCGCACCCGGCTGAGCGCCTTACCGCTCGGCACAACTTCGGCAACCACTCCCCATTCGTAAGCGGTACGCGCCGGGAGCGGCTGTGGGTTCAGCAGGAACGCCTCTGCTCGTCCCGCTCCAGCGCGATAACTCCAGGTGGTAAAGATTCCGTCGCCGGGCGCAACGCCCGCGGAGAAGTGGGCCACATCCTGGAAGGTCGCACCATCCGCCGCCACAATTACACTGGCAAGTAGCGCGTAGTCTGAATGCACATGGGCACGTCCCTCGATAGCCGCGATGACCGGCACTCGTATGTTGGCTATGTTTTCCAAAACCTGAACGCCTTCGTCGTGAACCTGACTCCAGACGCCGGGATCGGTGACATCGCCGAAAGAGGACCAATCGACATCAGTAATGAATTCCCCACTTGCGCCCGTCAGGATTACGATCTTGTTCGCTCTATCTTGCGCAATCCGGTAGAAGGCATCGACAAATTCTGTGTGAGATTGCGCGGTCATGATGAACGGTCCGCCGTTGGTGTGGAATTCAGCGACGAGCACACCCTTGGAATCTCGCGTGAGCTTCAGACTGCGATAGGCATCGAAGTAGTCGGCCTTAAGTGCATTCATAATATTTTCCTCTCTGCCTCGGTTCAGGGAAAATCTTGCTGATGACCAAAAGATCGTGATTGGCGTCCATATACAGTTGGTGATGGCAATACCGATGCCAAATAATTTTCTTTCGCTAACTGATTGATACTTAACTGCACCGGTGCAGGCAAAGCGCGAAGCGCCGCTCAATTGTCAAAACTGTCAAAATTGAAACCTTGACACTGCGGACCCCAACTTAATGGGCGCAACGTTGTCGTAGTCGTCGACGCCGTGATTTTCCCAAGGTTCATTTCGAGCGACGCTTCGACGCGAGTTGCCTTAAGACTTCCTTCGTAAAGACGCCACAGTGGAATCTGGCATGATCGTCGATCAGTTCCAGGAGAGCATCTTCCCCGGCTGCACTGATGGCACTGAGGTTTGTGATATCGATGACAAGTTCACGACCGTCAAGAAGCTCTTTGGCCTTTGTATACTCGCTAAGGAGTTCGGCTATCCAAGGCTCAACGAGAATACCTTCGACCACCAGTCGGCATTGGCGTGGGCTGTTAATGACAGAGATCTTGAACATGCCACACTCTTCCTTGTAGGTCCGAGAGTGCAACACTCCCCCCAAACTTTGCAGCTGTAACTACTTTAAATTTCAGGACGGCATTGAAATCGGCAGGAATGAAGTCGAAGGTGTCAATCTATGAGTTTTGACACGGCTCGGCCGGGCCGGGCGGCCCGATCACGCGGCGTAGTCTCTGGGATCAATACCAAGCTTTCTTATCCGCGCCAGGAGTGTCGTGCGATTGATGCCCAGGCGTGCAGCAGCTCCATTACTCCCGCCCACGCGGCCCTTGCTTAACGTGAGCGCTCGCATAATCTCTTCCCGCTGTTTCTTCGCACGTTCCGCGCTTTTCTTCGCGCGCCCATCGGCCATCTTCTTGCTTTGATTGCTGGCCAGCCCCTGTTTTCCGTTTAGTGCCTGAAGCGTACCCCTTACAATTTCCGCTATTTCGTCACGACGTGAATCCTTCGTTTCGCGCTCATGTTCTTCTCCGCTCAACTTCCGCATTTCCATAAGCGGCGCGTCAAGCGACTTGCTACGGGTTAGGATGACAGAGCGTTCCACCAAGTTCTCCAACTCGCGGATGTTTCCTGGCCATTCCCAGGTTGTGAATGCCTTCATTACAGACGGCGGTATTCTTTTGATGTCTTTCTGAAGCTGCTTCGCGAATTTCTGCACAAAATAACCGACCAGCAGTGGAATATCTTCTTTACGCTCCCGAAGAGGTGGGAGTTGAATCGGAAAAACATTGAGGCGGTAGTACAGATCGCTGCGAAATTCGCCCTTCGCAACCATCCTGACCAGGTCGCGGTTGGTCGCAGCAATCAAGCGAACGTTCACCTTCAGAGTCCGCGTGCTCCCTAGCCGTTCAAACTCCTGTTCCTGAAGAGCTCGCAAAAGCTTTGGCTGGATTTCCGAGGGAATGTC
Source organism: Candidatus Acidiferrales bacterium (assembly GCA_963709675.1). Classification (GTDB taxonomy): domain Bacteria; phylum Acidobacteriota; class Terriglobia; order Acidiferrales; family UBA7541; genus Acidiferrum. The sequence continues at coordinate 2,069,385 of CAVPWW010000002.1, read as the reverse complement.
CGCCACCTCGTCCAGGAAGAGCGTACCGCCATCCGCCAACTCCAGCCTCCCAATTTTCTGGCTGATAGCGCCTGTGAACGCACCCCTTTCATGTCCAAACAATTCGCTTTCCAACAGCCCGGTCGGAATAGCAGCACAGTTAACCTTGACGAATATGCGGTCCTTGCGACGGCTATGTTCGTGAACTGCGCGGGCGATCAATTCCTTTCCCGTTCCTGTTTCGCCGAGGAGCAAAACGGTTGAATCAGTGGGCGCAACAGTTTCGACCAGTTGCAAGACTTGCTTGAGAGGCGGACTGCTCCCCACAATTTGCCCGAAATCCACGTCGCCGCGGATCTCTTGTTCGAGATAAAGATTCTCTTGGGCCAGTCTCTCTTTGAGTTCGCAAAGCTCGCGGTATGCGAGACAATTCTCAATGGCCACGGCTATCTGCCCCGAAGCCTCCCCTATGAATTCGACTTCCTCTGACTCGAAGGAATTGTTCCGAGTCCGAGCAATCGCCAAAACTCCGACGGCTCGGCCCCGATTCACGAGCGGTATCACACATTGACTCTTCACACCCTCAGCGACGAGCAACTTGTAGTAGTCGGAAGGAAACTCATCGGCATGGGTTATGGTTCTAACGACTGGTTTGAGTTTTTCAAGGGCTTCCCTGGCGATGCCCACCGGCTCGATGAGCATCTCTTCCTTAATAAGGCCTTTTCCTTCTGGGAAATCTAATGCGTACACGCGAAACTGTGCGGAGTCTGCTTCAGGGAGCGAGATGTGTACAGCGTCCGAATCCGTCAATTCACGAACGGTGGCTGTAATGGCGCGCAGCACTTCGCGAAGGTCTAGTTTCGACGTAATCCGATTAGTCAGTTTGAGGAGTAGCTGGAGTCGATTGTTTTGAATGATTAGAGCTTGCTCTGCTTTTTTGCGATCATCGATATCGGTATTTGTGCCATACCATTTCGCGACCTTGCCTTTGTCGTCGAAGGATGGAGTCGCTCGGAACAAAAACCAGCGGTATACCCCGTCGAAACGACGCAAGCGCGCTTCGATTTCACCCGGCTGGCTGGAGGCTATCGCGGTTCGCCAGTAATCTACGAGCGCGTTCAGATCGTCGGGATGAACTGCGACTGTCCAGCCCCAACCCTCCACTTGATCTGCCGCAAGGCCAGCGTAATCCAACCAGCGGCGGTTGAAAAATTGAGCAGCCCCATCGGCTGAGGCCGACCATGCCATACACGGAATGGTTTCTATAACCTCGCGCAGCTCTCGCTCACTGCGCTTCAGCCGTTCGTTCTGACGTTGCAATTCCGCGTTTGCGGCCTCTGCTCGTTTGAGGTTGAAATTGTCGTCGATTGCGAAGGCGACAACTCGACCAATTAGTCGCAAGAAGCTAATGTCATCGCTGGTGTAACTAATTCCAGGGTGTCCCGACATGCCCAGAGCGCCGAGGCGGCGCTGTGGCGTGGTGAGGGGAACAAAGACGAGCGGCCCGACGTCAAGCCCTTGAGCTGCAATCCCTTGCTTGAGGTGGATGGGTATTCCTTCATCGGTGTTCCAGTCGCGAATGTAGATCGGTTCCTGCCTGGTATATGCCTGCCACGAGGGCCGCTGTTCAACTGGCACATCCGCGTATGCCGATACGAGGCTCTTCTCTCGCCCGACCACAGCCCATTCGACTTCAGTGGAGTTCTCCTTGTAGACTACGATGTAAAACTGTAAGAAGACGAGGAATTCGCGCAACTGTTCAGAGAGGATCTTCGTCAGGTCCTCGGGCTCTTGGCACAAAGAAAGGGCTTCGCCAAGTCGAAGCAGTGCCTCATATCGTCGACCGTCTGTCCGCTGCGGAATGGATCCCTGTGCGCTCATGTGGTTCTTGGGCCGCCGTGCGATCGATTAAGAAGTTTAACGCATAAGACACAACGAGTGGGTGGTCTGAAGCCCGCAAAATCCAGAGGACAATGATTTCGATTGTTTGGGCTAAATTTCGGCTTCAAACAGACACCAAAGACACCAAAGACAAGTCCGCACAACGACTTGCTCTCCAGACGCTCTAGATGTTCTAGTAAATCGGTGTAAGCGGTTTATGGTTTGTGTCGTCAGGGCGAGACCATCTTTCGTAATCTAAGAACGAGACGCTGAAGTCCTGTAGCTGCGAGCGACGGGCGAAGAGTACGTCGAAAGCTACCCTGCGGTGGACGTGGCGTAGGTCTTCTTAGATCCTGATGACGGCGCGTGTCAACGACTTTGAGACAGGTGTTCGCGAAGTTTAGTGAGTTTTTCATGTGTTGGGGTTTTCCACAAAAAAATGTCGCGCCAGGATCGCCTGGGAGCGACGATCTCCAACTCGGTCGACCCACAGCATCCCCGCTTTTGGCCTTCTTCAAACGCATTTCGCATTTTCAGAGTCGATCGCTGCGGTCAGCTGTTCCAGAGCGGGTCTGTTAATCCAAACCTCGCTGGGAAGAGCCGGCGGTTTGGGAGCGCTTCGTACGAAGCGCTCCGGATGAAGTTGGTAGGCAACATTGAGTACTTCCTGGCGTTGCCGCAGAATGTTTTCCGCTTGGCCATAGTGCACCATCGCCGGCGTAAGCAAGCCCAGGCCGGAGTGGCGATGTTCCTCGTTGTACCAACGAAAAAATCCCTGACTGAAAGCACGGCTATCCTGAATGCACCCGAAACGGTCCGGGAACTCCGGCCGATACTTCAGGGTGCGGAATTGGCTTTCCGAGTACGGATTGTCGTTCGAGACGTGCGGCCGACTATGCGTCTTGGTCACTCCCAGATCGGCCAGCAAAAATGCCACCGGTTTGGACCTCATCGAGGTGCCGCGATCGGCATGCAGGGTGAGTTGACCGGGCTGGATGTGTTGTTTCTTACAGCTCTCTTCGATCAGCCGCTTGGCCAGCTCGGCGCTTTCGCGATAAGCGACCATCCAACCGGTGATATAACGGCTGAAGATATCGAGGATTACGTACAGGTAGAAATGCAGTGCACTGCATTTCTACCTTAATGCGGCGACTATTCTTATGCAGGGTTCTGTGACGAAGCACCGGCCAGACTGTGCGTTTCCGCTGTTGATGCTCCCGCTTTGAGGCAGAGATACTCCGCATAATAATCGACCTCCTCTCCCGGCCAACAAGACTATCCAAGGAGGTCGTCATGCTCTCTGAGTACTTTAAGTCATCCGCGCGGATCCGCGCAATTCGCAGTGGTCCTTCTGGAGCACTGCTTGAAAGCTTCGCGAATCGCCTGCTTGAAAGTGGCTATGGAAGGATATCTGCCCGCAAACACCTTCGTTCGGCGCAACATATTATTCATTGGGCAGTCCGCGAATGTCTATCTCTGGGAGATGTAAATGGAACTGCGCTTAATCACTTCGGTACTCACCTCACCCGATGTCGTTGCGGTCGTTATTCTCGTACCGATCGAGCGGTTATTCTGACCGGTGCGCGGTTGTTTTTAAATCATGTTCAGGGCGTAAATGGGGATGCTATTCGGGTTACCAGGACAACCGCGCCCGAACCGGCATTGTTGACAGCATTTTGTGCGTGGATGCGTGCGCAGCGCGGCACAAGTGACCAGACGCTCTACTGCTACGGTATACCGATTCGAGAGCTGATCCGGCGCCTCGGCGAGAACCCGAGCAAACTGGATGCCCACCGACTACGACAGTTCGTACTGCAACAAAGTCGAACCACTGGGTGGACGGTAGCAAAGAGATGCACGACCGCTCTGCGTATGTTCCTACGGTTTTTAGTTGCCGAGGGCCGGTGTCGCCCGGGTCTCCTGGGGGCCATTCCCGTCTTGGCGCATTGGCGTCTCACTTCTCTACCGCGATACCTGCCACCAGAGGATGTAGAGCGTCTTATCGCCTTATGTGATCTGTCCTCGCCGGTAGGCAAAAGGGATCGGGCGATACTTCTTCTGCTCGCCCGCTTGGGACTTCGGGCAGGCGACATCGTACAGTTGCGGCTGCAGGACATTGACTGGAAAGGAGCGTGGATTCATGTCAGCGGGAAAAATCACCGTGAGACGCGACTGCCCTTGAGTCAGGAGGTGGGCCAGGCGATTGTGGCGTACTTGAAACAGGGTCGCCCTCAGGCTCGCACCGATGCACTGTTTATCCGCAGTTGTGCTCCCTTCGGCGCTCTAGCGTCCCATAGTGCCGTCTCGACGCTGGTCGACAAGGCCATACGACGGGCTGGAATCATACGTCCGAGCCGAGGTGCGGCGCACCTGCTGCGTCACTCTCTTGCGACTTCGATGTTGCGGCAAGGGGCATCACTGCAGGACATTGCGGTTCTGCTGCGTCACTCCAGCGTCGAGACCACGCAGATTTATGCCAAGGTCGATATTGCTCGGTTGCAGCAGATTGCCCAGCCGTGGCCGGAGGTGTCGTCATGTTAGTTCGCGCCGTGCAGTCTTATTTGTCGGTGCGTCGATCGGCCGGCTTCAACCTCAAGTGCGTGGAGTTTCACCTCAGAAGCTTCGCCGCCTATTCAGACGCAAAGAGTCAGCGCTACGTGAACTCGCAGACCGCCATCGAGTGGGCACGGCAAGTGCCTTCGAAGTGTTCACGAGCTCAACGGCTGGCTGACGTCGCGCGTTTTGCTCGCTATCTGCAGGCGGAAAACGCGCGTCATGAAATACCCCCCGCGGTCTTCGGCCCTGAGCGTCAACCGCGACTTGCTCCCTACATTCCTTCGGAGGAACAGATCAGGGAGATCATCCGATTGGCCGCGCAGTCGGGTTACCGCACTCTGCGCCGGCAGACCTACAGCACGTTTTTCGCATTGCTGTCCTGTACGGGCCTTCGCGTCTCTGAGGCCATCCGATTGAGATACAACGACATCACACCGGACGGGCTGGTGGTCCGCTGTTCCAAGTTTCACAAAAGCCGGCTGGTTCCCTTGCATGAGACTGCTCGAGCCGGACTCGAACGCTACCTGCAAAAAAGACGCCCCTTCGCTCCCTTCAATGATCACGTGTTTATTTCGCTGCGACGCAAACCGCTACTGCTCAGGGATGTAGGAAAGGCATTTCGAACAGTGGCTAAAAAGATGGGATTGCCAGTTGGACGAGGGCAACATCGCCCCACTCCCCATTCTTTGAGGCACGCCTTTGCCGTCCGAGCGCTACAGACGTGCCCGGATGGACGGGATCATATCACCCAGCACATGCTTATGCTCTCAACCTATCTGGGGCATAGCACCCCGGCACTGACTTACTGGTATCTGGAAGCCGTGCCAGAGCTCATGCGAAATATCGCCGAGCAAAGCGAAGCACACCTTGCGGGAGGCAAATCATGACTGCTCTTGCCCCGCATGTCACCGCGTTCTTTCAAGAACGTCTCACCCTCGAACGCCGCGCGAGCGTTCATACCTGTGACTCTTATGCCTACGCCTTCCAGCTGCTCCTGAGTTACGCGAGTAAGCGTCTGAAAGTTGTGCCGTCCCGATTAGAGTGGGAACAGATCGACGCACCCCTGGTGCTCAGTTTCCTGAACCATCTGGAGACGACACGTTCCAACGGAGCAAGCTCTCGAAACGTGCGTCTTGCGGCCATCAAGTCATTCATGCACTTCATGGAGTATCGTGTACCGTCGGCTCTGGAACAGATTCGGCGCATTCTCGCGATCCCCATGAAAAAAACCGATTCGCGTCTTGTGCGGCACCTCTCGACCGAGGAGGTTCAAGCGCTTCTGGATGCCCCTATACCCACCGATTGGGCGGGTATCCGGGATCGTGCCATGCTGCACCTGTGTTTCGCCGGCGGATTGCGCGTGTCTGAACTCACCAGCCTCCGCCTCGAAGACTTATCTCTGCATCCTCAGGCCAGCATTCTCGTGCACGGAAAAGGGCGCCGCGAACGCTGCTTGCCTTTGTGGAAGCAGACGGCTGCGGCGCTACGAGCGTGGTTGGCTGTCCGGGGTAAGGTCCTGGCGCCAGAACTGTTCGTTAATGTGCAACGTGAGCCCATGACCCGTTACGGGTTCGAATACATCCTGGAGAAGTATGTTCTGGTGGCGAGAAAACACTGCCCGTCCCTAACGACAAAGCGCATATCTCCGCACGTCTTGAGACACAGTTGTGCTCTCACCGTATTGGAAGCAACCAAAGACCTGCGAAAGGTCTCGCTGTGGCTCGGTCATGCCAACATACAAACAACCGAGATTTACACGCGCGCTGATCCATCCATAAAGCTAGAGGCGCTTGAAGCAATCACACCGCCGAAGCTGAGGTCGGGACGCTTCCGCGCCAGCGACAAGTTGATTGCTTCCCTGACAACGCGCTCCTTTATGAGGAGAGAACAACGCTCAAAATAGCAGAACCACGGGCTCTCCGGCATGGAGAGCCCGCATAACAATACTCCCTGCATTAAGGTAGAAATAAGTCCATTTCGCGGGGCCGAGTAGCTTGGTTATATCCCAGCTCCACAATTGATTGGGGGCGGTGGCCAGGAGCTCGGGCTTCTGGTAGGGCGGATGCGTCAACTGATCGCGGCGCTCGCGAACCTCGCCGTGCTCGTCGAGCAAGCGATACATGGTGCGAATCGAGCAGTGATACTCGCCTTCATCGAGCAACGTCGCATAAACAGCGGCGGGAGAACGATCCTGGAAACGTTCTTCGTGTAGACGAGCCAGAACCGCATCCCGTTCCGCCGGGCGGAGTGCGCGTGCCGGCGAAGGCCTCGACGCGCTCACCGCCGGAGAAGAAGTCTTACGGCCATCCCGGTAGTAAGATGCGCGAGGCATACACAGAGCTTGGCAAGCAGCGCTGGTGCCGACGTCGAGAGCTAGCGCGGCGATCGCCGCCATCAGGATTTCTCCTCCGGGTCCTGCTCCGGAATCGGATGACCCAACAGCGCTGCCACTTTTTTTTGGACGTCGATGATGATGTGCGCCTTACGCAGGTCTTCCGTCAAACGCGCATTCTGACGGCGCAACTTCTGATTCTCTTCTTCGAATGGGTTGCGCTTGGACTTCGGCCCGCGTTTCTGTGGGGTTAGAGCCTCGAGGATTCCCTGGGCCTGCTCTCGCCGCCAGTAGGTCAGCAGAGACGAGTACAGACCTTCGCGGCGGAGAAGGGCGCCAAGGCCACCTCGCGTCGTCGCAGCGACTTCGGCTTCTTGTAAGATGCGTTGTTTGTACTCCGCTGTGTAGGTCCGCCGCTTCGGTTGGGCAACTACTTCGGGATCCGGCCGCGAAGCCGGCCCCGGATCGGCGCCCGCTTTGGCTGCCGCTGCACTCCGCTGCGGCTCGCTTCGCTCGCCTTCGCTTCGTTCCGCGGCAGCCAAACCCCCAGGGGAAAGAACAACACCAAGAGAATTCCCATTCATCTCTGATCTCTTCTTTCTCGCCCTACTGCTCATTAATTAAGGGTACTAGACTTGTCTCAGAGATGTTGGCACGGAGGGTGAGTCCGCATGTGTTTATTGATGATTTTCGGGAGGAGGGTTGCTTCAACGAGGGGACTTGCTGATTCCTACCGTTGCGGCAATGCTCCGGGATTTCATTGGCGACCGGAAACAGGGCTTTCTCTTTCGGACTCGCACGGGGACACCATTTCTTCAATCGAACTTCCTTCGTAGCTCTCTGTATCCGATTCTCGAAGAACTCGAAATCGAGAAACAGGGCTTCCACAGCTTCCGCCGATTCCGTGTCACCCACCTTGAATCTAGCTGTGTGCCACCCGCCCTAGTGAAGTATTGGCCGGGCCATGCCAAATCGAGTGACGGGGAAATAGTTCGACAGACCGTCACCGACAAATACATCAAGATGGGGAAAGACACGAAATTCCGTGCGGATGTTGCGGAGCGAATTGGACTCGGTTTTGAATTGCCGAAGGCCAAAACGGTCGAAGTTGTTCCGAGTGTTCCGAGATTTCAAGAAACGGAGGTTACTGCAAGCATTTGAAAAATAAGGAGAAGGTTGGCTCCCCGGGCTAGATTCGAACTAGCAACCCTTCGGTTAACAGATTCGATTTCAAATCCATAAGCCATTGTTCAGCCGTCGCTTGCGGTTATCGGAAAGCCAATCTTCTCCCTCAAATGTTCCGAAGTTGTTCCACGATCGATCCAACGATTCCGACCGGCGACTTCCGATGGTTGCGGGGGCTTGCAATGCTCCGAAGACGCTAGTGCTGGCCGTTTAGGTACAGGTTGCCAGTCACCGGTGCGCGACGGCGCGGCCGGTGAAACACCGCATTCTGCTTTCTGTGAACCGCGGCGCTTGCCGGGCAGCACGAAGGGTATTCCGGACTATAATCTGCCAATGTCATTACCAGGACAGTCGCTGGACAGTCGCCTTCTGGTTGACCGAATTCCTGCGTTTACGTGGTCAACTCATCCGGAGGGGTCCGTGGAGTTCGTTAATCAACGATGGCGTGAATACGCAGGTCTTTCTGCTGAACAATCGCAAGGTTGGGGCTGGCAGGCTGCAATTCATCCGGAGGATTTACCGTCACCCATGGAAAAATGGCGGGAACTGTTGCGCTCTGGCGAACCAGGTGACATCGAAGCGCGCATGCGCCGCCATGACGGGATCTTTCATTGGTTCCTGATTCGCTTTGAGCCATTCCGCGACGAAACCGGGAAGATCGCCATGTGGTATGGAGTAAGCACTGACATCGAGACCCTCAAACAGACTGAGGAGAAACTGCGTGAGGATGAACGCGAGCTCAGGCGGATTACGGACGCCATACCGCAAACGATCGTTGTCTTGGACCCATCCGGAACGCCACTGTACGCGAACGAGGCGACGCTTGAGTACACGGGGCTCAGCAGCGAAGACGTGATCGCTCCCAATTTTCGAGAGCGAATCTTTCACCCAGAGGACCTCGAAAGATTGCGAGACCAGCGAAAGGTTGCTCTCAGGCGGGGACTCCCCTTCGAAGTCGAACACCGGGCGCTTCGCAAAGACGGTCTGTACCGCTGGTTCCTCACTCGTTACAACCCATTCCGAAATGAGCAGGGGCAGGTGATTCGCTGGTACGCGACGGGAACCGACATTGATGACCGCGTCCGAGCGGAAGAGAGAACGCGGAACGAAAACGTGGCGTTGCGAGAACAAATCGATCGCGACTCGATGTTTGAGGATATAGTCGGCTCTTCTGAAGCACTCCGTAAGGTGCTTCGTCAGGTCGACAAGGTGGCCGCTTCCGACTCCACCGTTTTGATTCTGGGCGAAACTGGCACGGGTAAAGAATTGATAGCTCGCGCCATCCACAAGCGATCCAGGCGTGCGGAACGAGCGTTCATCGGGGTGAATTGCGCCGCCATCCCGCCTTCTTTAATTGCGTCGGAACTCTTCGGCCACGAAAAAGGCGCTTTTACGGGTGCAACGCAACGCCGCATGGGGCGGTTTGAATCGGCCAACGAAGGGACGATCTTTCTCGACGAAGTCGGCGACTTACCTGCGGAAATCCAGATTGCGCTGTTGCGAGTTCTGCAGGAGCGTGAGATCGAACGAGTAGGGAGCAGCCGGCCAATCCCGATCGACGTGAGAGTGGTTGCAGCCACGCATCGCGATTTGAACGCGCTTGTTGCCGAAGGCAAGTTTCGCCAAGATCTACTGTACCGTCTGAATGTCGTGCCTATCGAAATGCCGCCATTGCGCCAGCGAGTAGCTGATATTCCCTTGCTGGTTGAGTACTTCATCGATCGATTTGGAAAGAGGGCTGGAAAGAAGTTCAGAACCATCGACAAGAAATTTCTAAAAGCGTTTCAGGCATATGGATGGCCAGGCAACGTCCGTGAACTACAAAATGTAATCGAGCGCGCCGTGATCCTCAGCGATGACGACACCTTGGCCGTGGACGAGAAATGGCTGAAGTGGGATCCGGCCCAAAATCCAGTGCGGCCGCGCACACTGGACGTCACCCTTTTAAGGCAGGAGAAGGAAATGATTGAAGCCGCCTTGGCAGAAAGCCAGGGCCGAATTTCAGGGCCCGCAGGTGCGGCAGCTAAACTAGGGCTGCCAGCACGGACCCTCGACTCGAAGATCAAGCGTTTGAAAGTTAACAAATATCGATTCAAAACCCCACAGGCTGACTAATCTCCTGCGGAGACCTAATTAAGCCAATCGCGTTTTCCTCATCGGACAGGAATTCCTGAAAATTCAGGACTGCACATAGCTTTAACTTCCATTCCTGCAAGGAATTGCGAATGGCTTGGTTATTGCATTCGTTCGACTGTTCTTCAGAACAGAGATCCATGACGCTGAAGATCAAACAGGTTGCTGGCAAGCGCGAGATCCGCATTTGTTTGAGCGGGCAGCTTCGATCTGAGCACCTCGATCAGTTGAAGTCTGAGGTCGAGCGTGGCGGACCACGCGTCACCTTGGATTTGGAGGAACTTGATCTGGTGGATATCGAAGGTGTTCGTTTTCTCAACGCGTGTGAGTCGGCGGGGATCTCGATCCTACACTGTTCGCCATACATCAGGGAATGGATGCTGCAGGAGAGAAGCCGACCGAAAGACCGTCCGGAAGCGTTGTAACCGGCATTATGTCACACGAACGACGTCGGCTTAGAAGATCTGATGCATGTGAAAAGTAATGAAAGGAAAAAGGAGAAAATAATGACGATCAAAAACGTGGTTCTGGTGCATGGTGCTTTCGCCGACGGCTCCGGTTGGGAAGCCGTCGCTAACATCCTCAAGAAAGATGGGTACACGGTGTCGGTGGTGCAGCACCCAGAGACATCGTACGCGGAAGACATCAAGTTCACAAAGGCCGTGATCGACCGGCAGTCGGGGCCGGTGGTTTTGGTGGGCCACAGCTATGGCGGGGCAGTAATCACTGAGGCCGGCAATCATCCAAAGGTTGCAGCGCTTGTCTATATTGCCGCATTCGCGCTCGACGCTGGGGAAAGAAAGCTTCGCGCCGACGCCTGATCGGAATTCCGAGACATTGTGAAGGTGATGCAAGAGGAAGCGGTACGCTGAGCATGAGAATCAGCAAAACTAAATTCATGGCAGGTCGCCAGTGCCTCAAACGTCTCTATTTTCAGGTTCGCCAGCCCGAACTGGCAGCGGAACCGGACGCCGCCAGCGAAGCGGTCATCGAGCAGGGACGAGAGGTGGGGCTGCTCGCCCGCCAGATGTTTGCTGCATGGGAACTTCTGAGGAGAGGTTTGAATTTTTTGCTTCGAGGCCCCGCCGTAAGCGGGGCATTCAGAGCAAATTGCCCTTCCTAGCCAAGGCGCCGGAGTGTGGCGTTCACTGGAGCGAAGCGCAAGCCCTTGACGGAAGAAGCGGGCGGTCTAGGCGCAGTCTTTGCCAGGAAGGGCAATCTAGGTAAGTTCGAAATGCAAAACGAGCACGTCTAGGAAGAATGCTGAAGGTGCGTCAGTGTTTCAATGTATGCGGATACTTCTTGCGGAGAGACTCATCCGTCCTCAATGCACTGAGTTTCGATTGGAGATAGGCATGGAGCAACTCGCGTTGCGTCTGCGAGAGCTTGGCAATCAGTTCGGAGGCGCTCATCACGAATGTTGCGCCAGGACTATAAGCTCCGCTGAATGCGGCTGCGGGCAAGGATTGGAGGGCGAGAGGGTCGTTGATGGGCATCCGAGCGTTTTCCAGATTGGATAGATATTCGTCTACGATCGGCCCGCCTTGTGAATGGTTGGTGCTGTCGTTGATGGCCGCGGCGACAGCAAAGAATTCAGGCGGGGGGATAATTCGAGCGACGAGCTTTTGTGCAACTTCAGTTTCGGCGCGCACCACCGCTGGGGTCGCGCGGTCTTGCGGAAGATTGGCGGCGACGTGCTCGGAATACACAAGCAGGCCAGGCGATGCGATATCACGAAAGAAGTTCAGGAGAATCGACAGAACGTGGATGCTGAGGATCGGATCCTGTTGAAATTGGCCGATGAACTGGGTATTGAATGCCGGTAAGTCAGGAAGAGCAGCAAGGATGGCGACGATGTCCGAGGCATGCGTCTGAGCCTCCTCGCGGTCATGGCGTGCCTCCTTGGGTCCTCTAAGATTGTTGTAGCGGTCCGCGAGCGCAAGGAGTTTGAGCATCACGAGCGCATGGGGCCGGGTGACGCGAATTTGTCCGGTGAAAGGCGTACCGTTTGGCAGGTTGCCGGAGATGGTGTGCCGGTCGGATTGTGTTATCGCGATCGAGCCGCCTGTGCAAGCTCGCGCGTGGACACCGTCCTGAATGTCAACTCGAATGTCGTTGTGGCGTTTGAATTCTTCGGGCGCCATGAATTCGATGCGCATGGTTTCGGAGCTGTTCGGAATGGGCTTCACGAACTGGAAGTTGCGCGACTCCGGAACCGGCTTGTACCCGAGACTCTCGAATACTTCGGCGAGTTGGAGAGGTTCCTCACGTAAAGCGATCACATTCAGGATGAAATCAACGTCCTTTGTGCCTCGGGCCTTTTCGACCGTGAATTTCATGGCTTGCGCGCCTGCGACCACGAAGTCGTCCGCCGCCGTCCCGAGGGCGGCCATGAGTTCCAGAACGTAGGTCCGTTGCGGTTCGGGAATCATATAGAGTTCCAGCGTGGCGCAATGGCCGTATCGAGCAAAACGTCGGCTTGTTTTAGGTCTCGGCCGCCTTGCGCGTATAGATCGAGATATGCCTGAATGTTCGAGACTCTTGGGAAAGTTGATTCGCGTTTCGAGTAGAGGAACACGCCTTCGTCATACGGGTAAATGAAGCGGAGTTTGGGAGCTCCTTGGAAGGCCGGACCGGGGCTGAGTTGGCGAAGTTTGGCGTCGTCTTGATTCGCAAGAACAAAGATGTCGATACGGTCGAGGTCAATGAAGGGGGCCTCGGTAGCGGCGGCTGCTCCAGTAAACACGTATGGAGTGGTGAGCAACGATTGGAGTCTTGGGTTGATTTCGGCAGGCGTTTTTCCGAGGGGATTCGAGGTCTCGAAGGAACTGCGAAGACGCCAGCGGTAGCGTTCCTTGTATTTTTCCGCCCATTCAATCAAGAGGCGGCGAGGTTCGGGCACGACAACAGCGGAATTTTGTCGGCGAATCCACAACTGCTCTTCGAGACTGGAAAGAGCTTTGGAGATGGCTCCGAGGCTAACTGCAAAGGACAGGTTCTTCGTTGAGAATTCGCTGCCAATTCGATTGGTTTCCGCTTCAAGCTCGTTCGCGATTGCAGTCAATGTCCATGGCTTGAGGCGCTCAAGCAATACCCGGAGTATTCGGGAAGATCGGCCCGAGAAGACATTCGTGGCGGGAAGCTGGTTTGTGCCCGTCGCGGGTGCTTCCCCACGCAAACCGAGGCGTTGGAGCGTAAATGCGCCTGGAACATTGATGGAAATGTTTCCTGCCAAGTCGAGGAAGTTGATGCCGTTTTCGATGCAGTAGGATTGGGACCTGGGAGACAGAACGGGGCAGATCAGCGCGAACGCGGCGTCGTTGCGTAGCGAGCGCATACGGCGAATCCAGGGAGCCAACTGTTCGAGAAGTTTGGGAGATGCGGTTGGCTTAATTTCTCCATATACAAGGATGCGGCGCTTACCCGATTCAAGCTGAAACTCCACGTCGAAGCCGTCCTTTGGCTGAGCCTTCACGTCGCGAATCCGCACACCCGGAAGGTCTCGCACTGGGTCCTGTTTTCGGAGAGCCTGCACGACTTCCTTTTCGAGTTGTAAGCCTTTAGCTTGCACGAAATGTATTTTCGCAAATGGGAAACCACTCTGTAAAGGAAAGTTTTCCTAAATAACACATTTTACTGATTAGGAGAACCAATAGCTCGCCATATAGGCTTCCAAAGATAAGGCAAATAAAGGTCGGGGCGCTACGATAATAAGTAAACTTTGTATATTGACAAGCAAACATGGGATAAAGTAATGTGCCACTGGTTGGAGGGCCAGCGACAATGATTCTCAGCTTTAGGTGTTCCCCGACTTTAAAACAGAGACTCGATCGCATACTTGACAAAGGGCTATACCCGGATTTTTCGGCCTTTTGCGAAGTAGCCCTCGAGAACCAACTGCTGTTGGAGGAAAACACTACGGAGGGCCACGGACCGGCTTTGCGTGAACAGGTTGGCGGGAAGAAGTCGCCTCGCGAGAGAGGGGCTCAAGACAGAGGGACGAAGCCTTCGGGTCCAGTGACGGAGACAAAGCAAAATGTCCCGGCCATAGCAGTCGTAACCATGCAAAGCGAGGGAACCATCGGAGTTCCCCAAGAGCTCTTGCTCAATCAGATCGCTCGGAAGGTTCCTTTTGCGCTGCCAGATCCAGCGCCGGACCTCTTCGGTCCAAACGGGACCATCCCGGTTGACCGCTGGTTGTTTGGGCAATACAACCGTTTGTTGCCAGCAAAAATAAGCGTCCGCGGTCTCTGTTCAATAGCTTCGGCGGAGGGCAAAGACTCTCTGAAGTTGGAGTCAGCGTCGGCGAGGGTCGCCGAAACAGCGGCCGCCTTCGGTGATTACCTCCGTTTGCTCGATTCCAAGCTTGGCGCTCATCGCGACGAGGCCATCTCCACGGCGTTTCCTGAGACGGGCGCTGACGGACAAAAGGGTCGAGTGAGGTATCAAAACCATTTTGTCGGACACACCGTCAAGGGGGAGCAAGGGGGATTGTTGGTGGCGTTGAAACTGGCCGCCATCCAGGTTGTTAAGAATAGACCTTGCATCATGCCAACTAAAGCTGGCTGGGATTTCGCACTCCTTGAGAGCCCCATTCTTGATGATAGTTCGTCGGGAACAGCTGAGCGGTTTAGTACTGCCGAGACCCGTTTTCTGCTGGAGCACATAAACAGTTGCGTGTTTGCGGAGAGGTTCGCTTATTCGGTAATTCTGGGAATGCTGGCGAGAGGAGTCGGGTCGCCGGAAACAATGAATAACGAGCTGTTCAAGCTGTTAAGTCCGGGCAGGGATGCAGACGAAGAAAAGGAATTTGTCAATACGCAGAGAAGCGGTGTCCTGGGTCGGATGACAGACTTGGGGCTGGTCGCACACGAACGAAACGGACGAAACGTGAGTCGGACGATCACACCCGACGGAAAGAATTTCCTAGAAGTAATTAAGAAGGCTAGCTTGGTCGCTGCGAGCTAAGTGGAGGCAAGAGATGGCGGTGCTGACGGTAGTTCACTTGGTGAACAGGGACCCCGTTCTCGCCTCACTGTTTGGAAGCGGCATCCGACTGCGGAATCCTTGGTTCCCCGGCGCGGTTAAGCAGGAATACAAGGGCAAACTGCCTCCGACGTTCTTTCATCACCTAACGGTCTCTTCAACCTAAGCAGGCTCGCCGTTTGGTGGCTTCGCCTCGGCATTACCATCGAGCGTATCCAACCAGGCCATCCGCAACAGAACGGCCGCCACGAACGCATGCACCGAACTTTAAAGATGGCAGCTACACGGCCTGCCGGTTCCAACTTCCTTCAGCAACAAGCCAAGTTCGATGTCTTCGTTCACGAGTTTAACCACGAGCGCCCGCATGAGGCTCTCGATATGAAGTGCCCGGTCGAAGTCTATACGCCTTCCACACGGCCCTATCAGGGCATCGGAGAACTCTCCTATCCTCTCCATGATCGGACAGTTCTGGTTACCTACTGCGGAAGGATCTGCATTTTCAAAAGGAAAATAAATCTCAGCACTTCTCTCGCAGGTCAAGCTGTGGGAATTAAGGAGGTCGACGAGGGTATTTGGCTGGTTAGCTTTATGGATTATGATCTCGGTTACATCGATCTTGAGGAGAAGACTCTGCAGCCCTTAGAGAACCCTTTTGGCCCAAAAGTGTAAACTATGTCTCAGGAACGTTCTGTAAAGGATCTGTCCGGACTGTACAACAGAATGTTGGTGGAGCCGATGGGATTCGAACCCACGACCTCCTCGATGCCATCGAGGCGCGCTCCCAACTGCGCCACGGCCCCACCGTCAACAAAATGTAGTCTACCACACCCGCACACGGCCGCACTCGCAGGCAAAACTCAGTTACCTCACTTTTCCTGCCCAACGTCGAATTCTCAAGCGCTTCTCAGTATTTGCGATCACTGTTGAGGCTGAAGTGCACCCCCCTCGGCAATGTTACAGTCCTGTTAAATTCGCTGCTTTTCATCCACAACCCTGCGTATTCTTTTGCCTGGTATTGCCCTTAATTCCAGCTTATCTATCTGATGTAAAACGGGTTAGTCATTCTTGCCCCTGTGACCACCATCACCGTCCTTTTCCTCAGTCTTCTGCTATCTTCCCCGTGGACAAAATCCCCAGCCATTCAGTATCCTCCAGTTCCAAGCTCGGCCGGACTTGTCTAAGGAGCAGTCTTCATGTCTGTCGAATTGTCGTCGCAGCAGTTCCGCGGGGTCTTATGCCGTCACTGCGGTAAGCCCGTCCGCATCCCCAATATCGTTTTGCGCAAAGACAGCGAAAATCACGGCCATCACGCAAGCGATGATACGCAATTCCAGCTCATCTCTCGTGTTTTCGTTCTTCGTTGCCGTTCCTGTGAAAGGGAATCGATCTACGCGATCGATCAGATTGTCGATTGCACATTCGCACAGGCGCCTTCTTCGGACCGCCTAGCGCACACCGCCGTTTAATTAGATTTTATCCTGTTTCTTGAAGAGTTCGACTTTCTCTGTCTCAGGGAACTGGTGAACTCAGGTTCTGCTTGTTCGCGTTGATCTGCGCCCCCTTACATCATCGCAAGCGGCATCCGTACCACTTCCACCGAACACTTGGCATGGAGCGCCACTGTCTCCGACACGCTTCCTAGGATTAGCCGGTCAAATCCTCGGCGTCCGTGCGACCCCATCACGATCAAGTCAGCATTCCATCTCTCGGCTTCCGTTAGTATCGATTGAGCCGGCGTGTCCTTTGGCTCCGCCACTTCGTCTCCCACGCTCAATCCCGCCTTCGTTAAGGCCGCTGCTCCGATCTTTGCAGCCGAGCTCGCCTGTGTTCGGCTGCTTTTCGTCAGGTCCGCCAATTGTTCCGGCGCGTAATACGGATATTCGCCCACCAGCACCGGATATTCCGGGCTCGCAATCACTTTAAACTCGCTCCCGTGCGGCCACGGCCTCGCTGCAACCGCCCTTATCGCCGCTTCCGCGTGTTCCGATCCGTCCGTCGGCACCAGCACGCGCATGCCACCATCTCCGCTCGCGCTTTCTTGCCTGTTTCGCACAATCTCCACCGAACATTCCGCGTGCCGCAACACCGCTTGCGCCGTACTCCCTACCAATAGCCGCCCCACCGCCCCTACCCCGTGTGATCCCATCATCACTAATTCCGCTTTCCATTCCTTGGCCGCACGCGGCAACGCATGTCTCGGGTTATCCAGAATTACATTCGGATCCACTTTCCATCCCGCGTCGACCAACGGCTGTGCTAATTCCTCCAACGATTTTCGCGTGCTCTGTCTTGCTTCTTCCAGCAGCAGCGGCGCCTTGGTAAAAAAATACGGGTCGACCACGATCACTACCGCAAACTCTGACCCGCCAGGCCACGGCCGTCTCGCTACTTCGCGAATCACCGCATCTGAGGAGCTTGATCCATCTACCGCCACCAGGATTCTCATGTACTCTCCTCCCAACCTCTTCAGCATCCTGCCTCACCGCTTGCTCCCTGGCGAACATCCGCTCAAACAAACGATTACCCCAGGGCGAAATCGCAGCATCTCTTCGGAAGCCGACGCCTTTACGCTCCGCTCAGTACTCTACTACTCCTCGGAATGATTGGCTGTGTAGATTCTCGTAGTTGGAAAGCGTGGGGTTGAACGTGAACGTGAACTGGACTCAGGCACTGGGAGAAGTAAACCCCACGCCAGACCAGTCCACGCTTTGTTGTGCACCGGGAGCACCGTTCCCGTGCCTTCTAACTCCCTTGTCCTCAGTGCACTTTTTCTCTCTCCCCTTCTCCTATGCGCCATTCCTCTCTTTCCTGCGCCTTCCCACCCATCTCGTTTGTATTACACTCTTTCCTCATGCACAATTCCCGTGGTTTCCTCATGCCCGCTCTCAAGACCCTCAATATTGAAGCCAGCCTTCCCACCGTTGATGAGGCCCGCCGCCTTCTCCTTGCGGAACTCCGCCAAGCAAAGCAGTCCGGAGTGCTCGCCGTCAAGATCATCCACGGTTACGGTTCCACCGGGAAAGGCGGCGCCCTTCGTGGAGCCTTGCGTACCTCCTTGCTCCGTCGCAAGAAGGAAGACCTCGTTACGCGCGTCATTTTTGGTGAAAAATGGAGTGTCTTCGAGGAGGATGCCCGCTATGCAATCGAACGCTGCCCCGAGCTCCGCCACGACCGCGATCTCAATCGCAGCAACGAAGGCATCACCATTGCCGTTTTTGTCTAACGACTCCGTGTAGAATTCCGGAGGCACTGGAGGGTGCACAATCTCATGGCCACAACGCCAGTTTCGCCACGTTCCAAAACTTTCTCCGCCCGCCGCGTTCTCCTTGCTCTTGTCACCCTCTTCGTTCTGCTCTACCTCGTCGACTCTGCCTGGTATGAACTCCGCGTTCTCGTTTCCAAACTAGGACCGACCACCGGCTCCGTTCATCGCATCCGGCTTCTTGCCATCTCTGCCAAGGGCAACAAAATTGAATACGAAATCGATTCCGTCCATCCTGAAGAGGATGTCCCTTGTAGCCACTCCATATTTCCCCAGGGCGGCAATCGTCCATGCTGGTACATGATCCGTCACGCCAACGACCCCATCCCTATGTAGCTCTGGCCTCGGTGCCTCTGCTTTTCTTCGCGAAACCGCCGGCACTTCCGTGCTTGCTCGTACCGGCGGCCTCGCTTCCTCCCGTTGACGGGCTACGGAAGACCTCCGGTGGTCGGCTCGGACACTTTTCCCGAATCCGCCCGCGCCTTGCCGAACGAAAACGCCATCTTCCCCGATCCTGGCGTGATAAACGGAGTCAGCGCTGCGACGGCGGAAGTTGTGCCGTTGTACACTGCCGTCAATCCATCGGTCTGTTCGTATGTCAGGTTGTCCGCAGGAAACAGGTTGATGCCCGCAAACGTTGTATTTCCTGGTGAAATCCCGGGAATCGCGCGCGCAAGCGTTCTGTGCTCACTCTCCACTCCCTGGATCGCGGACGCTACCTGCGCAAAATACGCGAGCTCGGAGTGCTTGTACGGTTTCCCACTTGGATCCTTTTGTTCGCGATCGTAAGGTTCAATCCTAGCCGCCATCAAGCTGAACTCATGTACCGCCGTCAGGTACGCCCCAATGAACGCATCCTCGAGGGCAATCAGTATTGGCAAAAAATTCGTCAGGTTGTCGAATGTCCCCGTTGGAAAGTAGAACGTCTGCACGGGGTCCTTTGCCGCTATCGTTCCGCCAGTCAGCTCCCGCAGAAGATTCGCGTGAGCGATTTCCGCCGATAACGCTCCCTGCAGATATCCCACATTTGCGAGGCTCGCCGGATTGCTCAATGTTCCGCTGGGCCCGGCCAGGTTCGGATCTTCAATCACTCCGCCCACCAGCGAGTTGTAGTACATCGTCGTCGCCAGATCTTCCGCGATGAGCGCTGCCGTAAAGATTTGTTGCACTGTGTCTGAATTCCCGTCATCTCGATCGCCTCCCCACCTCTCCTCTGCTCGCAGCAATGTCCCCGCGGTCGCATCCATTCCGGCCAACAGCCCCAGCCCCGTGAAACCCGCCGCGGTCAGCCCCGTTTTCTGCAAGAAATGCCGTCGTCCCAAACCTCCGGCTTCAACTCCCGATTTCTTCTCGATTTCTTTCATCTTTCCCCCTCCTTCTTTCAAGGACACAATTCCTCCTCAGCCAGTATGGCTTCCTTCGCTCAGACCATTTTCGAAATTTGTGGGGAAGCGGTGGCGCCCGACTCCCCATGGGACTGACAAAGCGAAACTGTGTCGTTCCATCTCAAGTACGCCCCTGCTTCATTTTTGGATTTAGGTATTTCGAAGAATGTTCAAGAAAGAGAATCTTACAGACGACTGCCGATCAATTTTCAATCACGGGAGGTTACGTCGCTCCCAGCAACACCTTCGGGCCCGTCGGTTGGGCCATCCCGCCGACCGGCTCAATCGTGACTGCGAACGCCTTCGCTTGTGTATTTATCGGAACTTCCCCAGTCCACATATTTCCCCAGGCATGCCCGCCCGGTCCCAACAATCCAGCACTGATCGGCGTGCCGCTCGCCGGCACCAGCCACATTTGATAACTCTTGTCTGCTGGTAACGCCGGCAGATCCGCCACGTACATCACAATTCCCGCTTTCGCATTAAATTTCACGAGCCCGCTGACGGTTCGCTCATCTCCCGTTCCCACCAGTTTCACCGTCACCGTATCCGCCGAGGCTAGCACCCCTACCATTTTCTCAACCTGCTGCCGGTCACGAATCATGGATTCCGCTGCCTTCTGCTCTTTCTGCAATTCCGCAGCGATTCTTCGGTTCTGCCACGACAATGCAAAACTCACAAGCGCTAACGCCACGGCTGCTGGCACCAGCACCCAGTTCCACCAGTTTCTCTTCGTATCTGGCTTCGTTGTGCTCCCGCCTCCTCCCGGCGCTTCTATTTTCGATGGCCACGCGTACCTCCGCTCCGCCTCGCGATTCGCCCGAATCCGCGCCATCAATTCCGCTTTCACTGTCCCTGCTGGCCGGCCTTGCTCCGCCGCGAATGCCAACAGCGCCGCGCTGCCGCGTGCCTGCGTCAGCTTCGTCGCGCATTCTTCGCATCCAGACACGTGGGCTTGCAACGCCGCTGCGTCGTCCTCTGACAACGCACCCAGGGCGAACAGCTCCAGTTCTTCCAATTGGATGTGCTCTCCGTTACTCAACTCAGCACCTTTTTCAGCGCCTCCATCGCGCTCCGTATCCTCGTCTTCACCGTTCCCAGCGGCTGGCCCGTCTTTTTTGCAATTTCTGTGTGCGACATTCCCTCAAAATACGCACACTCCAAAGCCTCCCGCTGGTTCTCCGGCAGGCTTCCCATTACCGCTTTTACTTTATCGAGTAGCAGATTTTGTGCCGCGTGTAGTTCCACGTCCACGCTCAGGGTCACTCCGTTTTCGTCCAATTCCTCGCTGATCCCGCTCCTCCGCCGCAACTTCGAGATTGCACGGTTCCGTGCTGCCACCAGCAACCATCCAGCCAGCGATCCTTTTGCAGGATCAAACCGCTCCGAAGTGCGCCATATTTGGTAAAACAAATCCTGCAGGATCTCTTCCGCCGCTCCAGTATCTCGTAAGATCCTCTTCGCTTCGGAAAACACCAGCCCACTGTATCGGTCGTAGAGCGCGGACAGAGCCTCTTCATCTCTCTGCCCTATACGCGCCAGCAACGACCAATCCGTCGTGGTTCCTCCCGTTGTGCCCTGCGGCGTCACGCCACCGTCCCGTTTCTCTTTTCTCCCTCATAGTACGCCATCTCGTCCTCCCCTGGATGTCCTCTCTAAACTTCTAACCGTTCCTCCGTGCGTTTGGCTTGTTCCTCTCCGCGCTCGCTGCCAGAATACCCTCATGTCCGTTCCTCAATGGCTCACCTGGGCGCGACGGCTCCAGGCCATCGCCCAATCCGGCCTCACCTATTCTCAGGACAAATTCGATGTCCAGCGCTACCACGAGATCCGCGCCATAGCCGCGGAAATGCTGACCACTCCTTCGGCTCTCGCCAGTGCCGATTTCCTGGAAAAACTTTTTGCCGAGCAATCCGGTTACGCCACTCCCAAAGTCGATGTCCGCGTCGCTGCCTTCAAGGATGGTTGCATCCTCCTCGTCCGCGAACTCCAAGACGGTTGCTGGACCCTCCCCGGAGGCTGGGCCGATGTGGGTGAACCTCCTTCCCTCGCTGCCATCCGTGAAGCCCGCGAGGAATCCGGCTATGAGGTTCGCATCAGCAAACTCGCAGCCGTCTTTGACTGCAACTTCCACGGCCATCCTCCCCACGTCTTTCATTCCTACAAACTTTTTTTTCTCGCCGAACTCGCAGGTGGCTCTCCCCAAAATAGTAACGAAACCACGGACGCCCAATTTTTCCCCGAGGACCATCTCCCCACACTCTCCCTCAGTCGCGTCACTCCCTCCGAAATCGCCCATCTCTTCGACCACTTCCGCAACCCCGCCCTGCCCACTTCCTTCGACTAGCCTTGGTAACGCCTGCATTCTGTCTGCTCTCGGCTTTTTTCTTCTCCACTGAACTCTTCTGGCCTACACTGACCTTCGTATCCGTGAGGCCCTTCTGTCTCGTTCCTTCGACGTCCTGATCCTTGGCGCTGGCGCCGCAGGCCTTTTCTGTGCCATCGAGGCGGCCAAACGCGGCCGCCGTGTCGCCCTAATCGAACATGCCGACCGCATCGGCAAAAAAATCCTGATCTCCGGCGGTGGCCGTTGCAATTTCACCAACATTCACACCACGCCAGAAAATTTCCTCTCCGGAAACCCACACTTTGCCAAATCCGCTCTCGCCCTTTTCACGCCCAACGATTTTCTCGTTCTCATCCAAAAACATCGCATCCCCTACCACGAAAAAACGCTCGGCCAACTCTTCTGCGACAATTCTGCGACCGACATCACTGGTCTTCTCGAATCCGAATGCCGTGTCGCCGGAGTCCAGATCTTCCTCAACGCCCGCATCACGGAAGTAAAACGCACCACTGAGTTTCTCCTCCACTCCAATGCCGCCAAATTCCGCGCCCCCATTCTCGTCGTCGCCACCGGTGGCCTCTCCATCCCCAAAATGGGAGCCACTTCCTTCGGCTACGACCTCGCTCGTCAGTTCGGTCACAAAATCATCCCTACGCGCCCCGCCCTCGTTCCTCTCGTCTTCAATCGCGCCGATCATCATCGCTACTCTGAATTCGCTGGCGTCTCCATGGAAGTCATTGCCTCCGTCGCAAAAAATTCCTTCCGCGAAAAGATGCTTTTCACACATCGTGGACTTAGCGGCCCCGCCATTCTCCAAATCTCTTCCTACTGGAAAGACGGCCAGCCGATCTGTCTCGATCTCGCGCCCCAGCGCGACGCCACCGCCCCACTGCGATCTTCCACTCGTCGCGACCTTGCCGTCGCCCGCAAAGCCCTCCAGCAATTTCTACCCAATCGCCTGGCCGAGCGCTGGCTCGAATTCCATGCTCCTCCGCGGTACAGCAATCCCGCCCTCGCCACGCTCGAAAAGCAGCTTCATGCTTGGTCAATCGTCCCCGCCTCCACCGAAGGCTACGAAAAAGCCGAAGTAACCGCGGGAGGCGTCGACACCCACGAGCTCTCCGGCAAATCCATGGAATCCCGTCTCGTTCCAGGCCTCTTCTTCATCGGCGAAGTCGTCGATGTCACCGGCCATCTCGGTGGTTTCAATTTCCAGTGGGCCTGGGCCTCCGCTGCCGCTGCCGGCCGTTCGCTTTAACACCACAAACCGTATTCGCAATTCGGGTGTCACAGCATGCTTGTGTCGGCAGTTCGATGTCTAGCCCCTACACGGTCTTATGGTGCCAACCCCAGCGGCTTCTCCGTGCGTCTCAGCGCCAGGCTCTGCTCCGCCATCGGCTGGATCTGCGCGATTCTTGCCTCCAGATTTTCCTTTGCTTCTTTAGGCGAATTCGGCATCTGCTCTCCCAGGATCACGAAAGTCCGCAGCAGCCGCACCGCTCCCTCCGCCGAATACCCAGCCGTTGCAGCCAGCTTTACCCCTTCGCGATCCGCCGCAAATTCGCTGTCGTGTCCATATCCATCCAGAAACGGATCAATCTCCAATTTCTCCGCATCCTCCGCTGTCAGATGCCCCTCCGCCAGAATTTTCTCCAGTCGTTCCCGGCACTGACTCAAATTTATGTGCTCAATCTCGTGCCCTAACACCGCCGCTAGTTGGTCCTCCGTATCTATGTACGACAAGATCCCCGCGCCTACGTAAATCTGCCCTCCCGGCAAACCCACAGCGCTGCGAAACGCCGGGTTCGCATCAAAATGAAACTGATACGGTAATTTCCGCTCTGCCCCGGCAGCCACCTTCTCTCCCACCTTTTGCAGATACGTCTCGATTTTCCGGGTCTGCTCGCTGGTCCCAATTCCATTTGCTGTTTCATATTTCTGTGCCAAGACGCGCCCGATCTTCACTTCAGCCGCATCGCTGAGCATTTCCGCCTCGCGCGCCCTTGCCGGCCCGAGCAGGGAACTTGCCCCAGCCAGAATCATCACGATCCACGCTTGTCTCATCTTCCTCTCCCCTCACCACACGGGCTTAGACGCCGTCTCCGTCGATTCCTCGCCACTACCACTACTCATCTGAGTTATATTCTTCTTCGCCGCTGGCATGCTCGTTTTTTAAGGAGGAATCTTCCCGTGCTCCACCGAATCCGTGCAGTTGCTTTCTTCGCTCTCGTATTTGCCTCACTCTCCTTCCCTGCTGCCGCGCAACAAGTCCCCCCACAGCTGCAGCCTCCCGTCGGCGAACAACTCTTCCTCACCCTCCACGCCAAGGGTGATCAGGTTTACGCCTGTAAACAGGATGGTTCCCAATTTGCCTGGGTTCTGAAAGCTCCCGACGCCGATCTCTTCGACGCCGACGGCAATGCTTTCGGCAAGCATTTCGCCGGACCCTCTTGGATGGCCAGTGATACAAGCCGCGTCAACGGCAAAGCCCTCGCCAACGCCCCTTCCCCTGATCCCGATTCGATTCCCTGGCTCCTTGTCCACGTGGTCAGCCACGAGGGCAACGGCGTCCTTTCCCGGGCCACTTCCATCCAGCGCATCAACACTAAGGGCGGCAAAGCTCCCGCCTCCGGCTGTGACGCCGATCATCTGGACAAGGAATTCCGCTCGCCCTACTCCGCCGACTATCTCTTCTTCGCTCCCAAATAATCTTCACCTGGGTCGCGCGCCTACCGGTTCACCTTCTGTTCATCTTCGCGGCAACCCTCGCCCAGTCGAACCCATGCGCTCGCTGCGAACCCTCCCATAAGAACAACCGATGCCACTGCGCATGCCGCCGTGATATCGCTTACCCGCCACGCTTTGCCCGCCGCATCGCTTACCACGGGGTGGCGCGGCGTGGGAATCCCCAACAGTAAATTCCCGATAGCGGTTACCCCATAAAAGATCAGTGGCACACGCCAGTAGTTCACCGTCAAGTTTTCGACGGCGTTCTTTTCCATTTCGCCCGGGATCATGCTTGTGGCGCGTCCGCGCAAGACCGCGAGCACGAACAACTGGTAGATCACATAATTCGTCACCAGCCATCCCCAATAATTGCTCGCCGGCACGCCGAAGTATCCCCCGCCCTGCCCCCAGATCCACAAGTGGCCAACCGTTGACCAGATCGGATCCATGGCCACATCCCACGCCGCCATCACCACGCTTGCCAACAACGGCAACCCCGCCACCCGCCAGCCGGTAAGCCCATTGCGCCACACTCCCAGAATCGGTCGCGCCACCATCCATGACAGGTACCCCATTCCCACGTACGCCAATCCCAGCAGAATTGGCACTTCGAATATCTTTGGCCCCATTCGTTCTGTGAATGTGTAGTACCCAAAGGGAAAGCCCGTTCGAATGCTCAGATTTTCGAACACATTGCCCACGACCACGGATAATCCCGTGAATGTCAGAATCCCGCGCCAGCCATACACCTTCGCTCCATGAACCAGCGCAAACACCAGCGGGGGAAAAATGTGAAGCGCCACAGAAACAACTACGGGCACGTGCCCTGGGTACAGCCCTGCCAACAGAAACAGCACATCGGCTCCTATGTAAGCCGCAATCAGGCTCCATAGCATCCACACGTTTCCCGCGCCTCTCCTTGGCATTTTGTCTCCTGCCATTCCCAAAACCAGCGCAAAGACCAGGGCAAAGTCTACCCCACAAGCCACCCCTCTCCATGGACTCCGCTCAAGCTATCCCTCCCATCGCCATGTGCCCTTACCGCCGCTGGTACATTCGCCAAGGAAATTAGTACCGGAGTCCTATTCCCCAATTGATTGAGCAATGA
Organism: Candidatus Acidiferrales bacterium; assembly: GCA_963709675.1. Taxonomy (GTDB): domain Bacteria; phylum Acidobacteriota; class Terriglobia; order Acidiferrales; family UBA7541; genus Acidiferrum. Next base: position 2,043,504 of record CAVPWW010000002.1, on the reverse strand, counting down.
CACCATGTGACCTCCTGAACCAAGCCCAGTTAAGTCCGAGGCTTCCGCAGAGACAATGGCTAGAATCTTCGCCAATCTTCGCTTACGGACCAAGTTCTTGCTCTCCATGGTCCTCGTGATTGCGGGACTTACCGGGGTCTCCCTCCTAGTTGTCCGCCACACCGTCCAGGAGCACGCTCATCAGGAATTGACCAACAGTGCGCACAATTCCCTCGTGATGTTCCAAATACTCCAGCATCAGCGCCAACTCCTGATGTCGCACAAGGCCGACCTTCTCGCCACCTCCGCCTTTCTTTCAGATGACGATGCCAACTCCTTCACCGATTCCACAAACAATCCCCTCGATACCTCCCAAACCGATTTAATGGCACTGGCTGACGCTAGCGGCAAAATTCTTGCCCTCCACGCCCGTTCCGGTTTTTCTCCTCAATCTGTCGAGGATTTGCTGCGCTCTTCTTTAGCCAGAAAACTCACTTCAGATTGGTGGTTTCACCAGGGCCACCTCTACCAGGTCGAACTCCAATCTATTGGTCCCCTCGGCACACAGAATCACGCTCAATCCTCCACCGTGGTCGTAGGTCAGGAACTCGATGAGCGAGCCATCCACGATCTCGGCCACCTCCTCTCCAGCGAAGTTGCTCTCCGTTATGACGGCCGCACCGTGGTCAGCACTCTTGACCCATTTCGCGAAGCTCAACTTTCTTCTCAATTGCGTAGTCGTACCCCGCCCGACCAGATTCTCCTCGGCGGCGACAGATTCTTCGCCAGTTCCGTCGAATTAACCGCCGATCTGCCGAACCGCGCCACCCTGATCGTCTTCCGCTCAGACGCTGACACCATGGCCTTCTTGGCGCGCCTCAATCACTTGCTCCTTCGTGTCGGTTTTTTCGCCGTCCTTGTCGGCGGTTTCCTGGCCTTCCTCATCTCCAATACCTTTACTAAGCCACTTGGCACGCTCGTTGCTGGTGTTCGTGCTCTCGAACGTGGCGACTACAACTATCAATTGCAAATCCGCGGGGGCGGCGAAGTTGCCAAGGTGACCCTCGCTTTTGAACGCATGCGCCACACCTTGCAGCACAATGAATCCGAGCGTAAACAACTGGAAGAGCAACTTCGTCAATCCCAGAAGATGGAAGCGCTGGGCCGCCTGGCGGGAGGCGTTGCTCATGACTTCAATAACCTCCTGACTATCATCAAGGGGCACAGCGAACTCTTATTGGATCGCCTCAACGTCTCCGATGGCTCCTACAAAAGCGGCGAACAGATCCACAAAGCCGCTGACCGTGCTTCCTCCCTCACCCGCCAATTGCTGGTCTTCAGCAGGCGGCAAATTCTTCAGCCCAAAGTGTTGGACTTGAATGTCCTCGTCAAAGAGATGGACAAACTCCTCCGCCGCCTGATTCGCGAAGACGTCGAATTCACTTTTCTGGCTGCTTCTGACCTAAAAAGCGTTAAGGCTGACCCCGGCCAAATGGAGCAGGTTTTGATGAATTTGACCGTCAATGCCTGCGATGCCATGCCCCAGGGCGGAAAACTCACCATCGAAACCCACAACGTGGCCGTGGACGAAGCTCATGCCTTGTCACGTCCCGGATTGCTCCAGGGGTCGTATGTTTTGCTCTCCGCCACCGATACCGGCCACGGTATGGACGCAATGACCCAAGCCCGCATCTTTGAACCTTTTTTCACCACCAAGGAAGTCGGCAGAGGCACGGGTTTGGGCCTTTCCACCGTCTACGGAATCGTCAAGCAGAGTGGCGGCTTCATCTGGGTCGAATCAGCCCCGGGGCAGGGAACTTGCTTTGAAGTTTATCTTCCGCAAGTGCAAGACCCGGGTTCTCCCGCTGCCCCGAACCTGATTCCTCTTCCCCAGATTTCGGAGGCGCACACGATCCTGGTGGTCGAAGACGATGCCGCCGTTCGAGAACTTGCTTGCCGCTTCCTGGACACCGCCGGCTTCCACGTACTGGCCGCCCAGGATGGCGTCGAAGCCTTCCAAATCGCCAGGGAATTCGGCCCCTCCATCAGTGCTTTGCTCACCGACGTCGTCATGCCCAGGATGCGCGGAACCGAACTCGCCAACCGGCTCACCGCTCTCCTCCCCGATCTCAAAGTTATCTTCATGTCCGGCTACCTCGAGTACGTGGAACAGGACCACACATTCACTGGCGAAAGTCTCTTTCTCGAAAAGCCTTTTACCCGCGAGACTCTCCTCCGCAAAATCAACGAAGCCTTTCGTTCTGCCAGCCTTGCCCATCTCAAAAGGTAGTCTCTGGCCCTCAATGTCCTTTCACTTTTGACGCACCTAGCTCTCCCCGTACGCAATCAAGACGCACAGCCTGCCAGGCCGGAGTGCCGAAAACGGCAACACTCGTGTGATGAGCGTCATAGTAGAGTCCCCCATCCGTCTCTATGATGACCTGCAATCTTCTCTGGGTAGAAGTCATGCATAATCGGGGCTGCGCGCGCCAGGGCACACCTTAAGCGTTGCAGCCCCCTTTTCCTTTTCGGAGCCCTCACCCAGACACCGCACGCTGCCCAGTACGTAATCTCATTCCAGAAATGACATTTTATGTCATCGGAACAGACGATAAATGTCGACCTGAGACGACCGGAGCACCCCAATTGAAAATCCTTAAGATCTGCTGATTTGGGACATCTCCGTAAACCATTGTTTTTACAATATGTTACAAAGTGTAAGGGAGCCGGTCCCACCAGTACTACGTTGGCCATGCACATGCACTACTCATCGGCGTGCAAGCGCTCTTGCACAGACTTATACTCTCTCAGCTGGATCTTAAGGAGATCTCTCTCATGAAGAAGCAGAAGGGTTTTTCACTTATCGAATTGCTGATCGTTGTGGCGATCATCTTGATCATCGCCGCCATCGCAATCCCGAACTTGATGCGCTCGAAGATGGCAGCGAATCAGTCTTCGGCCGTCGGTTCTCTCCGTACCATCAATACCGCGATGGTGACCTATTCGACGAACTATCCTGGCGTTGGATATGCAGCCACCTTGGCAGTCCTTGGCGGCGCCGCGAGTTCCTGCACGGGTGCTACCTCGGCAACGTCTGCTCAGGCTTGCTTGATCGACAACGTTCTCGCGACCGGCACGAAGAGCGGGTACGTTTTCGCAGCGGCTGGCGGTGGCGGAGTACCGGCCGTGACGTACACGTCCCTTGCTACGCCTCAGGTCCAAGGCCAAACCGGTCAGAACGCCTATTGCTCTGATCAGTCTGGCGTTCTCTACTACAACGGTAGCGGCACGGCCTGCACCAACGCTAGCTCGGCGCTCTAAATCGCTGGTCTAGATGTAATTCGGCAGAGCGGGGTGGATCCCCCGCTCTGCTTTTTTTTGCTAGCTGCCTAATTGCAAGCTCCCCCTCCCGTCGACTTTCAGAGGACTCCCGGCTTCCGCGCAAAAATGTAAGCCCTTTGGCTTTGATACTCCACTTCCGGCGTATGGCCCCCTTCGACAACCTCTTCAATCACCAACCCGGCGGCTTCGACCAATCGCTCTATGGCCGCAGCCTAAAATAGAAAGAAATCCATGGAGATGGCTCGGCCCCACAGTCGTAGCTTTCGCGAATCGCTTGTGTGGTCTTGTCTTTCATCCCCTTTTGCCATGCGGCGCCAGAGTGCCACTGCATCTCTTCCAGCCCATCTGCCTCCCAAGCTCGCAGCTGGATGCAGCTTAAGGCGCCATATCCCACAGAAAGTGGCTTGCTTCTCTAGGTTCTCCTAACAGGGTGGTGATTTGGCACCCTCCAAGCCGGATGATTTGCTGTTTTTTTGCGGCTAAATAATGAGGTATAGTGCACCCTGCGCGGTATTCGTCGCAAAAGCCCTTACTTCCTGTTCTGAAGATCACCGTTGAATCTGACGCGACGCCCGGTCTCTTGTAGACTCCAGCCGCACTCATGTCGTTGAGCACAGGTTATGGAAACCAAGCATAGAGAATCGTCGGGGATCTTCACGAATCTAGATTCTCGGTTGCAGATCTGTCTCCTGGCTTGCCTGATCGCCATCCTGGCTTACCTTACTGCTAGAATTGGTGGCACTCTCCTCATACTTCCGCAGGCGAACTGGCCATTTTGGCCAGGTAATGTGATTGTCGTCTCAATCTTGCTCCTCGCACCTCGTAGAGTTTGGCCGGTTCTTATATCCGTAGCCCTTGGCACCTTTGTGCTCTACGACATCCAGGAAGGCATGGCCATTCGCTCAACTGCTCTGCTCATTCTGACTGACACCGTCGAAGTCCTCATAGCCGGATTCGGCCTCAGCTATCTCTTTGGGGGTGTGCCGAAGTTAAACAGCGTCAGGGCACTGGCCAAGTTTTCATTTGTCGCAGGTGTCCTCGCGCCATCTACAAGTGCATTTCTGGGGGCGTTTGCGGCAGGTGGAAGCTATTGGACGAACTGGCGGATTTCTTTTTTTTCAGAAGCCATAGCCTTCTTCACTATAATGCCTGCGATTTTGGGTTGGGTTGGCCATATCTGGTCAACGGTGCGCGCGTCTCGTTCCTTTTACGTGGAAGCAGCCGGGTTGCTCGCTATCATCATTTCGTTGAGCTATTTCGTGTTCCTGGCTCCTTTGGCGAGCACTCGGCCGGCACTCCCCTTTCTCCTTGTCCCATTTCTGTTGTGGTCTGCATTGCGCTTTGGCTCCACGGGAGCTGGCACTTCGGCAACCATCGTTGCCTTTCTTTCTGTATGGGGTGCGGCTCACGGTCGCGGTCCCTTCACTGGCACTGCCCCAATCAACAACGTGCTCTGGCTGCAGCTATTCTTGCTCTCGACCGCGGTACCCTTCATGTTTCTCGCGGCCCTTGTCGAAGGACATCGGCAGGACGAACAGGACCTTCGCGAAAGCGAAAAACGCTTCCGGTTGGTAGCCGACAGTGCTCCTGTGCTGATCTGGATGTCTGGCACAGACAAACTTTGCACCTTTTTCAATAAGGGCTGGCTGAAGTTTACCGGTCGCACTCTGGAGCAAGAGCTAGGGAACGGATGGGCTGAGAGAGTTCACCCCGACGACCTGGACCGCTGTTTGGATGTTTACACCGCCTCGTTTGACGCTCGGGTCGACTTCGAAATGGAGTACCGTCTCCAACGCTACGATGGCGAGTACCACTGGATTCTTGACTATGGCGTTCCCCGGTTTGAAACCGATGGAACCTTTTGCGGCTACATCGGTTCGTGCGTCGACATTACGGTACGCAAGTTGTCCGAAGATTCTCTCCATACATTGAGTGGCCGTCTGATTCATGCCCAGGAGGAAGAGCGCGCGCGGATCGCCAGGGAGCTACACGACGATTTCAGCCAGCGCTTGGCCCTTCTTGGAATTGGCCTCGATCAGTTATGGAGAATGCTTCCCAAGTCAGAGGGGAAAGAACGCGATCTTGTCCACAGCATGCTCAAGGGAACCAAGGAATTGTCCTCTGATCTGCATTCCCTGTCTCATCAACTGCACTCAAGCCGGCTCGAGCATGTCGGCCTGGTCTCCGCTCTCGCTGGCCTTTGCAAGGAATTTGGCGAGAAGCAGATGTTTGCGGTGCACTTCAGCGAGGGCGACACTCGTCTGAAGATCCCGAAAGATGTCGCCCTGTGCCTCTTCCGTGTTGCCCAGGAAGCGTTAGGCAACGTCGCCAAGCATAGTCAGGGGAAGAACGTGCACGTTCAACTCGCTATGAACGCCGCAGGCGTGAGTCTTCGCATCAAGGATGATGGCAAGGGTTTTAATACCGATCGCAGCGAACCGGCAGTCGGAATTGGTCTGATCGGCATGCACGAGAGGATTCGCCTTGTGGGCGGAAGGCTCCTGGTAATGTCGGAAGTCATGCGCGGGACGGAGATTCTCGCTGAGGTGCCACTGCAAGCCTCTACGAATGAGCCGGAATTAAGAGTACAGGCTGCGGGGAAATGAACCTTGCGGGTGGTTGTGTCATTTGATTGTTGGGTGGTGGCGACCTCGCCAAAATGGGAACGCAAGCACCAATCCCCATAGAATCTCCACCCAAGCCCTAAACCAACAGGCAACGATTCACCCGCCGTGAGCTTCGTAAGAACCATCCGGGGTTTATACCAGCGGGGCAGTCGAATCGTACGCCAGGGAGACTTATGAAATTGAGGAACTCTCTTGCGGTTGTGTTGTTCTTCGCGGCTATCAGCGCTGCGCCTCCTCTCTGGGCGCAGGACGCGCCGTCGAAACTCGAACTCTATGGTGGTTACGACTACGTGCGCTTCAATATAAACGCCAATACCAGCGGCCAGCCGCCTTCGCAAACGTTGAATGGAAATGGCGGCGGTGGCCAACTGGTCTACAACGTGAACAACTGGCTCGGCGTTCTCGGAGACGTCAGCGGAATTTGGGCCACGAATGCGGCCAATCAAGGAGCGGCGATCCCTTATCTCTTCGGCCCCAGGGCAAACTTCCGCCACGGCAAGGTTACGCCCTTCGTTCAGGTTCTTTTCGGAGGCGTCGTGACCAGCTCTGGGATTGTGCAGTCTGGATGGCAAAACCATTTCGCCATGACTGCCGGTGGGGGAATTGACGTCAGTGTCTCCAAGCACTTCTCGATTCGTCCAGTTCAAGCTGAGTACTTCCTGACAAAAATCCCGGATGGCCTCAACAACCGGCAGAACAATTTCAGGTTCGGCGCCGGAATCGTCTTCCGCTTCGATTGAAAGCTTTTTGCATCCAGGATGCTGGCAGCGTCCGATTGGAGGCGACCGGCCGAGCCCCCAGCAATTTCCCTCGCTCATTTCCCGGGCCTGGTAGTAGAATGCTCTCCACAGATCCCATGACTAACCCAAAGAAAAAGCAACCATGCAAGTGCACTCACGGTAAATCGATTCACCGCGTCGAGCGCGACAAGAAGGGCAAGCTCCGCCACCCCTGCTACTTCCCCGAATGCAAGTGTGTGGACTACAGACCGACGGCGAAATAACCTTCGAATCTCCACCGGTACTGGCACTATTTTTCCCTACCAGTTACTGTCGGTTTATTACTTATTTGTTACGCGTTCTCCGTGTTCATGTAACGTACCAGCTCAGACAGCTCTCCCCTTTGCCGCTTCACCTTTCCGGTTGGCCGCCGCTGCCGGGTCCCGGCCCATGACAAATTTGACGGTCTCTGCTTTTAGCACGGCACCTTCCGGCCTCGCGCCTCTCGCCAAGACGGCCTCCTCCGTGATCCTTCGCCCTTGGCCCCTGGTCTACCCGCGGCGCCGTTCTCCATCGCGCTGAGCGCGCCCTATCGCGCTTTCGCCGAAGGGTGCATTTCCTCCGAGCGGGTTGCAGTGCTCAATCGCCTGAGCGTGGTCATCCGCCAAGCTCAGCCTTACGCAATGCGACGCCATTCGCAAACGGATCGATCGGGAGGACCACGGCCCCCCTCGGGACTCCTGAGCGCAACCTAACACTTGCCCACTCTTCAAACTCGTCTTGCTTCCGCTCCCACCGTTATGTTCATTTTCTCTGGAAATCTCTATGCACCCGCATCTGCTTTGTTTCCCACACATCAACACTAGCGAGCGTCCCATAACTCATCTAATTTCAATCAGTTAGCAGGATGTACGGTGGGGCCCTAACAATTATGGCTAATCAGGCTTACATCAGAATGCTCGTCCCCCGGACCTCGGGCTTTGCCTCCCATTACCGTCAACCCATTGCGCTCGCAAACCCTCAGTGCCACAATAAATCTGCGGGCCCCTCTCTTGGGCCAGCCACCGCCAGGAAACACTTCCGCTCGCTGCGGTGTCTAATAGATAGAGCGGACAAAGGTTGGGCTGCCAGCCCAGCCGAGATAGGCCAGTTCGCCGCCGCGATTTTTGGCATAGGCGAAGAAAGGCACACCGTGTCCGATTGGGCCAGCGCCCTTTCTTGGGGCAGGGATGAAGCCGAACTCGTCACCGAGCTGCAAGCCGGCTCGGAAACGGCATTCGACTGGCTGGTTACGCACTACCATGGTCCCGTCTTTAACCTGATCCTCGGTATGCTCGGCGATACTGCCGATGCTGCCGATGCCGCTCAGGAAGTTTTCTTAAAAGCGTTCAAGGGTATTCGGCACTTCCGTCAAGGAAGTTCGCTCAAGACCTGGCTCTACCGCATCGCCATCCGCGAGGCATTGAATCACCGCCGTTGGTTCAAGCGCCATCTGCAGAAAAATGTCTCGATTGATGCCGAGCCCGAAGATGGATTCGCGCAAATTGATGTCGAGGATCTCGGCGCGACTCCCTTCGATCAGCTTGCCGCCCAGGAAATCCAAGTCGCTGTGCAGGGCGCCCTTCAGCAGGTGCCGGAGGTGTTTCGCAGCGCGGTGATCCTTCGGGACCTCGAAGGCTTGAGCTACGAAGAAGTCGCCGAGGTTCTGGAAGTCAGTGTGGGCACCGTAAAGTCCCGGATTCTTCGCGGTCGCCGCGCCCTCAAGGAAATTCTGGAGCCGTTGCTCGGGGAGCGCCAGTCCGTCGCACACAAGGAACCGCACGCGGGTGCTGCAGCGCACACCGTCCCTGGAACCCCATTCGGTGTGCACGTCGGCCTCCAGGTCGCCTATGTGCGATCCACGGATTGGACCGGGGCCGAGGAAGACCTGCGTCTGGACAGGACGCGAGAGGACCTATCATGAGTTGCAAGACTATTCGTACTCGGCTCGCTGGGTATCTCGATGATGCCTTGGTCAACGCTCCTGGTCCTGAGGACCGCCGCAAGATTGGCCAACATTTGGATCGTTGCGACGGTTGCAGGGAAGAATTGCAGCGCTATCGCCGCTTGTCCGTTCTCCTTTCTCGTATGCCGCGTGTCGTCCCGCCGGTCGATCTTGCTGTGCGCATTAAAGTGGCTGCTGCCCAGGCTCAGGAATCGCAGGGCTGGGAGCGCCGTTGGCAGCGCATCAAGGATCGCGCGGAAATCCTGCTGGATAACGTGTTTCGTCCCCTCACCGTGCCCGCGACCGGCGGTCTCTTTTCCGCCCTCGTCATCTTTGTCTTTGTGCTTCACATGATCGCCCCTGGTATGACTGTGCGCGCCGATCCCAATGACATTCCTACAGGCTTGCTGCAGCCTGCCGAACTCCTTTCGCTCTCCGATTATCCAGAGGCCGTCGTCGCCCAGATGCAACATCCCGACCTCGATCTGCAGAACGACCTCTTGGTCGATGTCACCGTGGATGCCAATGGCCAGATGACGACCTACGACATTATTTCTGGCTCGGATTCGTCGGACGTCCGTCATCAACTCGATCAGATGTTGATCTTCTCTCGCTTCCGTCCCATGCTGAGCTTCGGCCGTCCGATCGCCGGTGGCCATGTAGTCCTCAGCTTTAGCGCCGTCCACGTCCGGGGATAACTTCTAACAAGCTGGTTGCACGACTTCAGTCGCGCCCGCCTCGCCACTATCCGAAGCCTTGACAACCGGCCTGTCCCGAAGGCCAGCTAGCTCTTCGAGTTAGCCCTGGCTAATTTTTCATGCGCCTTTTTCCACTCGCCAGTGTTCAATAAAAGCAGGAGCATCCTTGTGGCTAGTGCCCTGCGTTGCCTGACCATCATCGCCGTCATCGTGCTACTCATTCCCCCGCTCTTGGCCGCGCCTCCGCAAACCAGTACCGCGGACCAAACCCTTTTGAGCGCTGCCAATCACGACCGCGCCGCTGCAGGCTTGCCTCCACTGAAATGGGATCACGCCCTTGCTAGAGCTGCTCATCAACACGCTCTGCGCATGGCTCAGGCAAATCAACTCTCTCACCAGTTTCCCGGCGAACCGCCCATGCAAGATCGCGCTCGACAGGCGGGCGCCCGTTTCAGCCTGATCGCGGAGAATGTGGCGCAAGGTCCCACCGTGACCGGCATGCACACGCAATGGATGAACTCTCCCCCGCACCGCGCCAATCTCCTCGATCCCGAACTGAACGCCGTCGGCATCTCTGTCGTCCAGTCAGGAAACATGCTCTTCGCTGTGGAAGATTTCTCCACCGCAGTCCCGACACTCTCCTTGAGCGAGCAAGAGCAGCAGGTCGCCTCGCAACTTTCCGCTCACGGCTTCCGCGTGGTTACCGATGCTGATGCTCGTAAAACCTGCGAACTCGATCGCGGCTGGTCTGGCCCCAAACCCGCCGCAGTCCTTCGCTACGAGATGTCTGATCTCGCCCATCTTCCCGACGAGGTCATGCAGAAGGTTGCCTCGGGCAAGTTCCAATCCGCCGCCGTCGGCGCGTGTCCTGCCACCGGCTCAACCGAATTCGCCCGCTTCCGCGTCGCCATCCTGCTTTTCTAGTCTAGCCTTTCATTCTCTTCGCTAATACCGGGCATAACGAATTCGCATTTGCCTTTTCCACAAGACCCGCTACACTCACTCCCATGATTTTCACGGCCTGCTCCAATGGGTGGCGATTTACCTACCGGACCTTCCGGATGCGAGGGGCCGCCGTCTAAGCAAGATGATTCAGCGATATTCGGCCCACTCGCACTGAGTGGGCTTTTTTATTTTCCGCCGGCTCATCCGGAGAAAGAAACAGGGAACCAACATGATCATTTCCATGAAGCTGCAGGCAACACGCGAGGAAATCGACGAGGTTTGCGCCATCGTCAAGAACTTTGGCTACAAAGTCCATTCCATCGAAGGCGAAGAGCGCGTCGTCATCGGCGTTGTTGGCGTCGGCGACGTGACCCTCTGCCTCGAATCGGTCGAATCCCTCCCGCAAGTTGAAAACGTCATGCGCATCACCGCACCCTATAAGTTCGTCAGCAAGGAATTTCGCAAAGGCAAAACGCGCATCAAGGTGAATGACACGGAAATCGGCGGCGACGAATTCATCGTCATCGCCGGGCCGTGTTCGGTAGAAAGCGAAGAGCAAATCATGCGCTCCGCCGAATCGGTAGCCAAAGCCGGCGCGAAGCTCCTCCGCGGCGGGGCCTTCAAGCCTCGCACTTCTCCCTACGATTTTCAGGGGATGGAAGAAGAAGGCCTGAAACTCCTTCAGAAAGCCAAGAAAGCCACCGGCCTCGCCATCGTCACCGAAGTCATGGGCGATCGCGACGTAGACCTGGTCGCCAGCTATGCCGATGTCATGCAAGTAGGCGCGCGCAATATGCAGAACTTCATGCTCCTCAAAGCGCTGGGCAAGTGCGGCAAGCCCGTGCTACTAAAGCGCGGCCTCAGCAGCACCGTCAAGGAACTGCTCATGAGCGCCGAGTACATCACCGCTCACGGCAATCCCGACGTCATCCTGTGCGAACGAGGCATCCGCACTTTTGAAACCGCCACCCGCAACACTTGTGACATTTCCGCAATCCCCGTCCTGAACGAGCTCACCCACCTTCCCGTGATCCTCGATCCCAGCCACGCCACGGGCAAGCGAAGCCTCGTTCCCGCCCTCTCTCGCGCCGGAGTTGCCATCGGCGCGGATGGCCTTATCATCGAAGCCCACCCCGCTCCTGAAAAAGCCATCAGTGATGGCGCGCAATCCCTCGAACTATCTCAGTTCGCCCGCATGATGGACGACCTGAAGCCCTACATCACCCTCTGGAAGCTCTCTCGCACCAGGGAAGAAGCCGTCTCCGCACGCTAATTCGCTTCCGCACTCAACAAAAATCCCAAATCCAGTCTCTGACTCTAACTGGTTAGGTTGAATAACACGGGTCAAGGAAATTCCGGGGAGGGAAGCGGAAACGCCCCGTCTGCGTGAGAACCCGCGAGGGGGCGGGATAAGTCGGCGGGAGTTGCCTGAAGCAGACTCTAAACCCGCACCTTGAAGCGCGTGCCGGGTGGAAGCCTGAGGTACAAAAATCAAAGTAATGCGAAGAAATTCTTATTGGTCGCAGGGCTTGGGCTGCAATCCCTTAACCAGCGTTTTCAGCAGCGTGCCGTCGGGCATATCCCCGCTGATTTCCCAGATCATCACACCAGCGAGTTGGTGTTTCTGGACGTAATCCATCTTAAATTCCAGAGACACGGCATCATCCTAGGTCCAGAAATTGGTGCCGTCGTAGAGCCACGCCGCCTTCGTGATGGGATTGCGGAATTTCGTGAGTTGGTTCTCGATCGTAACAATGTAATTGTATTCGGACCCCGAGCCCACCGGTGTGCCGGGCTCGAACAACCAATCGTTGCTATTCGGCACGTCGGTCCACTGGTATCCATAGAACGGCACGCCGAAAACGATTTTTTCCGGTGCCACGCCCAAGCCGAGATACGACTCCACGGCATAATTGGCGTTGTTCGTCGGGTCGGGATCCAGCGTTGCTTGGTAACGCGGCGCAACAAAGCCGGTGGTGTAATTCCATGGACCGTCGAATTCGTAGTTCATCAAGTTGAGGAAGCTCAGCGAATGCTGAATTGTCCTGTGATCGATGAACTGGCACGCCCAACTACCGGCAGGCGCCACGATAGAAAGAGTCATGCCAGGGTGAATGGCATCGAGCTGTCTTCGGAACTCCCTCAGCAGTGCCGTGAAATTCGTCATATCAGCGTTGCTGGCTGAGTATTCCCAGTCGATGTCCAGGCCGTCAAAGATGCCGGGCTCGTGGATCCCGGGTGCAAAATTGCGGATATACATTTCGATACAGCTCTTCACGAAGCCTTCGCGATTCGCGGGAAGGGCGGCGGTGCTGAAAGCGTTCGGGTCCGCGCTTCCCCCGCCAATGGACATCACGAGGTGCAAATCGGGAAAGCGCCTCTTGAGCTCCTTAAGCTGATGAAAATTATCGACGAAAGCATTGGGCTCCAGGCTGTCAGCCTTGCCGTCCACGGTTTCATCGGCCGTGAAAGCGTATTGATAGTCGGCATACGTATCGAAACTCGCGCATTGATTGTTGACCACGTTTGCGAAAGCGTAATTGAGATGGGTCAAGCGCGTCGCAGAGCCGGTGGTGATCACGTTTTTGACAAAATACCTTCCCAACACGTAGCCGCCATACACGCCCCATTGCGGGAAGTACCCAACAACTTATGGCGCGGGGGGACGGTCCTGGTCATCCGGTGGGCGCGGCCACTCCTGAGCAAGCATTGGAACACCGGCCAACAACAGCAATGCGCAAAGTATCTCCATGGTTTTCATGAAACCAACCTCCACGGCGAGAACGCTTTTGAATCGATTTAGCAATGGAGTCGAGGAGGCGAGAGATTTAGCAAATTGCAAACTGCCTGTCAATGACTCCTGAACCCCAGTCCTCTGGCAAGAAGCCCTCCAAAAAGAGCGAAGCCCGGGCTTTCGCCCGGGCTCCGTCTGGTTCAGGGTTCCGAAGGTTGCGCCAGGGATTACACGCCACCTCCGGTGGTGGGTTAGTTAGGAAGGACCTACGGGGTCATGAACAACGCGGCTTGCAACGGGGAAATCTGTCGGCGCGCCATTGGCGATTGCACGACTTAAAAGCTTTCGCAGGAATGCACGTTGCGACGGCGGCCTGCGTTTCAGTTCCGAAAGGAGGCGACGGAAATCGGCCGTGGACAATCCTTGGAAATTCCGCTTTTTGGCCATGTCTGGCGCCGGCAGAGACAGGCTATCGTTTTCGTAAGAAGAGATCAGTTTTGCCATCTATCCTCTCAACCGCAAGGGTTCTTCTCGGCTACGGTGGCCTTCCCAATGGCGTTTGCTGAATGACAGGCAGCACTTTGCCTCAAGACTAGGAGACCGACAATGCACCAGGGGTGAACCGTGGATGCACCCAAGGTGAATTCTCTTTAGTGGCTAACTTATTGACATGGCGTTGCTTATTCAGTTCCCACAGTGGGGCGCCCGCCTGACCCCATGCTTGTTACGGAGATTCCCAAAGTTTGGTATATTCCCCGCTGATTCCGGGACGGGGCATGACTTCGCCAGCGCACGAAAGCGGCACACGTAAATTTGCGAATTTTGTCGTCGACTCCCGCGCGGGGGAGCTATACGGTCGTGGGAAGAAGATCAAATTGCAGCACCAACCGATGCAAGTGCTGCTGGTGCTGCTGGAAAATCCCGGACAGATCGTAACTCGCGAAGAATTACGCCAAAAAATCTGGCCGGCAGATACCTTCGTCGACTTCGAGCACAGCTTGAACACTGCAATCAAGAAATTGCGACTGGCCCTGGGTGACCGTGCCACCAATTCCAGGTTTGTTGAGACACTGCCGAGGCGCGGCTATCGGTTTGTGGCGAATGTGGAAGTAGCCGACGAAACGCCGGTGATCCGGACGCCGGCCAGCCCAATGGAGGGCAAAGTGTTCACCCTGGTCGCGGCAGAAGGCACGGAGTGCGTGCTCGCTCCCGTGGACGGCAAATCGCTGGAAGAGTGGCGCCGGCTCCTTGTGCTGAATGATGACGTTGGCGTGTCCATGATGATCACGGAAAAGCGTCTTCTGCTATTGGAGGCGGGGAAGAGCGTGCGGCTCCTGGCGCTCGAGGGAAGCGCGGGCTGGTGCGAAGTGCGCATATTGGAAGGTGAACACTACGGCAGAACTGCTCTGCTCAGCCGCAAATCGATGCGGCCTCTTTAATTGGAAGCGGTCGAAGTGTTCCCGGTGTTTGCCAGCTTCAGGATCAAAACCTTTCCATTGGAGTGGAAGCTGCCGCCCGTAGCGGTCTTTGCTTCGAGAAGCGGGTTTGTTGGTAGAAAGTGGGTAACCTCTGCCACCAAGCCGGTGCCTGAGAGCGTTTTCTCCACATAATCGCGCTCGAGGTCAATGTCGGGATCGATTTTGTGCGTCAGGCCATTGTTGCGCTGGTCTTTTTCAAAGCCGATATCGTGCGTGGCTGCGCCGACCCACAGAGTCTGGCCATCGACGGTGAACGGTGCTTTCCAGATGCGCAGATGATTGCGGGAAGCGACCACGGTGATGGGTTCCGCGTGCGCCCAACCGTAATCTTGCGGCCGGCCGAAAAGATAAAGCTGGCTCATCGGCATCGTCAGATAAGACTCTTTGGAGAAACTGGCCAGCGCTCCGGCCAAAACGGTGGATTTCACGTCGGCATCTACCGTGACCCATCCAGCGGTTGTGAAGACTTTCTTCATTTCCGCTTCGCTGCCGATGATCAGGAAGTTCACCATATCTCCGAGATTGCCTTCCTTGTCGCCATTGCGACGAGGGATTTTGGCGAAGAGGGAATTGTCGATCCCGGGCATGGAAGAGACCTCGCGTGCCACTTCCTTCGGCGCATTGGCGTCGGCCGCATAGACCGTAACTTTCACCGTGTAGGAGCCGTCGCCCGTGTCGATGGTGGCCTGATTGATGCCGATGGATAGCTTTCCGCTGACCGGAGCGGTGACATCTTTGCTCGCTCCGATCAGAAAGGGCTGCGCAACATCCTCGTCTCCAATTCTGCCGATGAGCGCGCCCCGCCCGGCATCATTGAACGGAAGGATGCGGATCAAGTCCTTAAAGCCGCGGGTCAGGCCTTCAGGACCGTTGTCCACCTTTGCATCGGAGTAACGCAGGGTTCCTTTTGCGCTGAAGACGACTCGTTGGCCGGGCTCGAGGGTGATACCGGTGTCTGTCCAGACCTTGCCGCCTTCCAACGTGAAACTCTTTGCCTCAAGTTGCTTCGTCGCAGGCGCAGTGCTGGATGTAGCCTTAGCATCCGATGCATTCGTGGAACTGGCCGCCTGAGCGGATAGACGATGTGGCAGGCTCAACAAAGCGAAGGGAAGCAAGAAAAAGAAGAGCGAGGTGAAGATTTGCATTCGCTTCATAGGGATTGTCCTTTTCGGGCGGCGTACTATTCCTAACAAAACGAGGCAGGGCTGGCAAGTGCCCGATGAGGTTAGCGGAATTGTGCAGATCATCGGACAATGCCCAATTTGCCCAGGCTCATCTACCGATAGAGCAGGCCAGAGCGTCTCACGTTGCCTGAGTTAGACCACCTCTTCCGGGCCGGGTACACTTTCTTGACTCGCAGCTGAGGCGCCTGTACATTGGCTAAGGGACGCGGCAGCGTGATTCCTGAATGTCCGTATCAACCGGCGATACCGCCATCCAAGCCTCATGAACCTGCCCAGGCCTGCAAGTTGTCTCAGGGGACTGTCGCACCAGCCAAATAAGAGATGCCAAGAAAAATCAGCGAAAAGACTTGTGTGATTCTGCTGCTCGTGGCCGCATGCGCCGGTCTTTGCCGCGCGCAGGGGCCCGCGGCGCGACCTAGACCAACAGCCGCCCCGGCCACCGCCGCCACGATTGACACCAGCGAAGCCATGTTTGCAACCATGTGCGCACTTTATGCCGCCGGGTATGAAGGCGACATCAACCCTGACAATTGGGGCGCCTATCGCTCACAGATGCGAGAGCGGTTGAGGGCGCAGCGGGGACCCGCAGTTGACGCATTGAAGGAGTTCTATCGCGGCCATCAATTCCGCGATCCGGGCGCGATGCTGTCCCGGTTCGTGTGGTTCGGACTTGTGTCTGGTCCTGCGCCGAAATTCCGTGCGGTCTTGCGACGGGACCAACTCCCCCCCGACGTTCTGGATCTGGAAGGTTTCAGCGATATTTTGTCGAATTATTACACCGAACAGAACATTGGGCGGATGTTTCGCGAAGTCCAGCCGTTGTACAACCGAGAAATTGAGAGGCTACACGACTCGGTCTCGCAGATCCTGTTTCAGTCCGGGACCTATCTTCGCGCCTTAGTGGATCCTGCGATGCCCAAGACCTTCACAATTATTGTCGAGCCGCTCGTGGGAAGAATCACAAACGTCAGAAACTTTGTGGATCACTATGCCGTTATCTTGAGCGGAACGGAAGAAATACCTACGGATGTGGTGCGGCATGCGTATCTGCATTTCCTGCTTGATGGTCTTCCAATGGAGTATCCGCATGTGATTGCAGTGAAGCGGCCGCTCTACGAGATGGCGGCGAAAGCACCCCGCCTGGCGCCAGATCTGAAAGACGATTTCCCGTCCTGGTTTGGGGAATGTGTGGTGCGAGCAGTGGAAATCAAACTCAAGAAAATGTCTCCCGGTGAACGCGAAGCGGCGTTGCAGAGCAACGATGCGGATGGATATATCCTGGTGCGCCCCATCTTTCTGGGTCTGACCGAATATGAGAAGTCCGAGCCACAGTTTCGGGATTACTTTCCGGACCTCGTTCGGGCAATCGACGTAAAGACAGAACAGACGCGCGTCGCCGCAATCAAATTTGCACCCGCACAACTGGAAACGCAGAGTAAGGATTTGAGCACGGAAGTTCTGGCACGAAATCGCGCACGTGTCACCGCTCTGCCGAACGATTCAGAAGCGATTGCGGCCCTGACCGAAGGCGAAAAGAGGCTCTCGGAGAAGAATCCCCGCGCGGCGGAGGCTTCCTTCAAGAGTGTTCTGGCGAAGTATCCCAACCAGCCGCGTGCCTGGTATGGGCTGGGCATGGTAGCCGTGCTGGACCACGATGCCGAGCGGGCCAAGGAAGTTTTCGGACGCTTGACGACAGGACAGTACGCGGCATCCGGAGATCCGTTGGTGATGGCTTGGTCCCACATTTATTTGGCGCGAATTTTTGAGGACGAAGGACAGTTGGATCGAGCGAAGTCGGAATATCAAGCCGTGCTGACGGTTCAGGGGGCCCCTGCGCAGGCGCAAGATGCGGCGCAAAAGGGGTTAGGCGACCTGGACCTGAGAAAGCAGTCTGAACGGCCATGAATAAAGATGATCGAAAAGGAGAACGGGATATGAAAGCAAGTTGCAACCAGTTGAAGATGACTCTGTTCCTGGCAGCGTCGCTGCTCGGAAGCTCTGTGATCTTGGGGCAAGCACCGACGTCGCAGCCCGCTCCTACTCAGACTCCGGCGCCGACGACTAAGCCCAACAGTCCGCAATCCGCGCCGCTGACGCTGGAGGGCGCGCCTCCGCCTGTCAGTGCCGAAGAGGAAGCCGCTTTTAAGGCTTTTAACGACATGCCGAACGATGATCCTGCCAAGAAAGACCAATCTGGAATTGATTTTCTGCAGAAATACCCGCTGAGCCGTTATCGCTCCCAGGTCTACGGCTGGCAGGTGAAATATTATTTCAGTAAGGGGCAGATCGACAAAATGGAGGCGGCGGGGGACAAAGAACTCGAACTCATTCCCAACGACGCGCAAACCCTGGCGATCGTAGGCTCGGCGTTGCCCCGTGCGATGAATGCCAACACACCGGACCCGCAGAAGCGCCTGGCGAAGGCCGAACAATACTCGCAGAAGGCGCTGGACTTGCTGCCGACCCTTACGAAGCCAGACAACATGACCGAGGAGACATTCACAAAAGGGAAAAATGTGATATCGGCGCTGGCCTATAGCGGACTCGGAACGGTGGCGTTCCGCAGAGGGAAGTTCGCGGACGCCATTCCGAACTTCGAGAAGTCAGTCCAGGTGGATCCTCAACCAGACCCAGTGAATTACTATTTGCTGGGAATCTGCAACGAAAAGGCTTCGCATTTTGATGATGCGGTGGCGGCATTTACCAAGTGCTCGGAGATCCCGAGCGCATTGCAAGCGACCTGCAAGACAGGCATTGATGAGGCAAAAAAGTCCGGCGCAACGCAGTTAACCGCGCCGAAATAAGGCGGCCGTGCCGCGGTAAGGCAGGGGTAAGGCAGCGGTAAGGCAGGAGCGG
Source organism: Candidatus Acidiferrales bacterium (assembly GCA_963709675.1). Taxonomy (GTDB): domain Bacteria; phylum Acidobacteriota; class Terriglobia; order Acidiferrales; family UBA7541; genus Acidiferrum. The sequence continues at coordinate 2,024,958 of CAVPWW010000002.1, read as the reverse complement.
AGTCATCACATGGTCCGCGGTGAGGATGAACGTTTGATGGAACGGCTGGGTTACCAATTCCGTGACCCAAGTCTGTTGGACCGCGCCCTGACGCACAGTTCGGCGGTTCCGGAATTGCGCGCCGCGCGCGGGGAAGATATTGCCTTCACAGGTTCCGCCGTTCAGGACAACGAGCGGCTGGAATTTTTGGGTGATGCGGTGCTGGAATTGCTCACCAGCGAATTTCTGCTGACTCATTTTCCGGAATGGACAGAAGGGCAACTCTCGAAGAGCCGCGCTCGGATCGTGAATGCCCATTCGCTGGAGATTGCAGCGCGGGCCTTGGGGATTGGGGAATACTTGCGCCTCGGGCGCGGAGAGGAGAAAACGGGCGGACGCGATAAGCCCGCGCTTCTTGCCGACGCTTTTGAAGCCGTAGTGGCGGCCATTTACCTCGATGGAGGCTTGGAGCCGGCACGTGAATTATTGAAGAAAACGGTTCTGGTTCAGGCTAGTGGAGACGGCGAACGCATTTCCGAGTCCGACCGTAAGAGCGCCCTGCAGGAGTTTCTACAGGGTAAGGGCGGTCAACTGGCAGAATACCGGCTTGCCGGGGAAAGTGGCCCGGATCACCAGAAAACCTTCTTGGTGGAAGTGTGGGTAAAAGGGGAGCGCATGTCTAGCGCGGAGGGAAGCACAAAGAAAGAAGCGGAACAAAAGGCGGCTCGCCAGGCACTCGAAAGGTTGCAGAAGGCAGAATCCAAAGCGAAGGAAGAGGTTGGGCCGAATGGCGGATGAGATCCTGACACCGGAAAACGTAGCGGCACAAGATGTGCCTGCGCAGGAAACTCCTGTGTCAGCCGAAGCGGAACAGGAAGTTTACGCGCACGCAAATCAAACGACGATATCCGAATATCTGGAATCTCTGCTGGTCACGGTAATTCTGGCGCTGTTTGGGACGAGTTTTGTAGTGCAGGCCTTCAAGATTCCATCCCCATCCATGGAGCGGACGCTGCTGGTAGGTGATCATCTGCTGGTGAACAAATTCATTTTTGGCGGACGCGGCACGTGGTATGACAAATTTCTGCCGTATCGGGAGCTACAACGCGGCGACATCATCGTTTTCAAATTTCCTTTCCAGGACCATCCGCACTTTGTGAAACGCGTGATTGGATTGCCTGGAGATCACCTCAAGATCGTGGATCAGCAAGTGTACGTAAACGGGAAACCTTTGGACGAGCCATATGTGGTACACGATCCCTCCTCCGGATACGGCGATCCCCTCAATTACAACTTTCCTCCCGTTGGCAATCAGATGTATTTATCGTCGCTCGAGCCCGAGTGGGCCCACGACATCCGCAAGAATATTCAGGGCGATGAACTCGTGGTGCCGCCCGGGAAGTATTTCGCCATGGGCGATAACCGGGACCACAGCCTGGATAGCCGCTATTGGGGGTTTGTGGATCGCGATGCCATCATGGGGCGTCCGTTTCTGATCTACTGGTCCATCGACGCGAATAGCGCGGACTATGGCAATACCACTTTCGGACAAAGGATCTGGGGCATTTTTGACACTTTGATGCACCTTCCGGCGCGCACACGATGGAACCGCATGCTGCACACCGTGCACTGAATCCCATTGGCTGCGCGATACTGCACTTTCTTTGCCAGGTCTGAGAGACTCCCATCGACATGATTCGTCTTCGCAAATATGGTGGAATCGCACTGCTGCTACTGGCGGCGCTGCTTGCAGTTCAAGCAGCCGTGTCCCTTGTGGTACGCACGCACCGCATGAGGGGATACTTGATCGTGCACCTGGAAAGCGCGTTCGGACGCCCTGTGCAGGCGGGGCGATTTTCCGTCCAGATCCTGCCGATACCGGAGTTGGATGTGGACGCGGTTACGATTGGAGAAGACCCGGCCTTCGGGAATGAGTATTTTTTGCGGGCGGAGCAGATGACCGCGCGTCTCCGGTGGCTGGGATTGCTTGGCGGTCACTTTGAATTTGGAACCATGTCCTTCACGCGACCTAGCTTGACGTTGATACGCAACGCAGATGGACGCTGGAATCTGGAAGGCTGGTTACCTCCGGCACGTCCGGTAGCCCGTGGCTCTTCGGACGTTCCCCAAACGCCCGCGGAATCCACTCATCACCTGCAGAAGATTGATTTCGACGAAGGCAGAATTAGCTTTAAACAAGGGGCCGAGAAGCGGCCGTTTGCATTTACGAATGTCTCCGGAAGCGTGGAGCAGGATTCCTCGGGCCGTTGGCAATTGCAATTGGAAGCCCAGCCATGGCGCAGTGGTGTGGCGCTGCAATCGACGGGCACTGTCCAAGTGGCGGGATATGTCGCGGGCACTTCCGCTCGCTTACAACCGGCGCAAATTCGTTTGCATTGGGGGAAGGTGTCGCTCGCCGACCTGTTCCGCCTGATCACCGGAAACGATTCAGGAATGCGCGGCGAACTTGCGGTGGATGGAATAGCCAGCGTGGGAATGGGAGCGGCGGCGTCAGACACGACTGCCAGCGCATGGCGGTTTGTTTTGCAGGCGAGAGCGGCGCACATTCACCGCTGGGATTTGACGGAGCGCGATGACAATCCACGCGTCAACGTGAGCGTAAAAGGACTGTGGGACCTTGCCACGGACGAGGCTCGGGCGGAAGAACTCCGCGTGGAACTGCCGCGATCGAACTTTGTTGGCTCGGCCGTCCTGCGGACCTCTGTCCCCGCCAACTGGCAGGCACATTTCCAGAGCATAGCCGTCCAGGGCGAGGATTTGCTGGCGTGGTACCGCGCATTTCAATTGGACGTGGCAGAGGAAGTTAGGCTGAACGATATGATTACTGGCTCGGTGACTGCCGGCGGCTGGCCATTGCGGTGGGAAGATGGCGCCATTCAGAGCACTACGGGCATGCTGCAGCTTCCGGGGCTGAGGACGGTGCGCCTCGATCCATTTCATGGATCCGTTCGTAATGGAAAGTTCGATGTCGAGGGTTTCCGCCTGAGACTGCCGGTGGAAGTGCCCGCTGCAACGGCCAACGAGAAAGCGGAAAAAAGCGCGCCAAGGCCACGGGCCAATCCGGCGCCAGAAGATACCATCGAAGCCGCATTGACTCATGACTCGGCGGCCCACCTGGGGGGACTTCGATTGAACTTGCATCTGGCCGATGTTACCCCTGTGTTCAAGCTGACTGCGGCATTTGGCTATCCTTTGAACAAGGGTTGGGAGTACACCGGGGCCGCCTTCGGGCTCGTTGCGTGGAAGTGGGGAAGCAACCTGCGGGAAGCGCGTCGCAGCGGTTCGCTCGAACTGACGAAGGCCCGGTTGCAGGTGGCGGGATTGAATGAACCGCTGAAGGTGGAAGAAGCGCGGTTGGAATGGAAGGATGGACTTCGCAGCGCCGCGATTGTAAAAGTGGATGCATTCGGGGCGTCATGGTCCGGCGCGATCTTGGAAGCTGTTGAGGGCCTAGGAAGTGAGGAAAACAAATGGCGTTTTCAACTTCACGCCGATCATCTGGACGCAACGGAATTAGACCACTGGACTGGTCCGCGGTCTCGCCCGAATTGGTTGCAGCGGTTGTTGCCGTCGCTCTTGGGCGATGCGAATGCAGCGCGCGCCAGCGAATTGTTGAGGCGAGTGTCTGCGGAAGGAGATTTGACCGCGGACACGCTGACAATTGAGAAACTCAAACTGGTCAAGGCGCATGGAAAGGTCGCCCTCCACGCTTTGCATCTCGATGTTCGGGATGCGGAGGCGCAATGGGCGGGGGGAACCGTCCATGGCGGAATGCAGGCGTTGTTCTCGCCGCTTCCCAAATATGAGGTGGATGCACAGATCGAAAACGTCAACATGGCGCAATTGCCCTGGCCACCGCGTTGGGCTGAGCGTTGGAGTGGCCTGGCCTCCGGAAGAGTTCACCTGACCACCGCCGGGGTGGGGAGAGAAGAATTACTGAAACAACTAACCGGCGGCGGGAACGTGAAGTTGAACAAGGTTGAATTTCGCGGCTGGGACGTGGAGTTAAGCGCGGAATCGGGAGGACCATCCGCGGGCGCTTCCCGCTGGGCGAGCGGCGAAGGGGACTTCCAATTGAGCGAGCAGAAGTTGACTCTGGATGGATTTCGGCTGGATGCACCCCACCAGAGTACGCAATTGGCGGGAACCATTTCGTTCGGCATGGATGGCAACCTGACGTTTGTTCCCAGGCCGAGGGTCACCTCCGGAACGCACACAATTTTCCAAGCGCGGGAACTGCGCTTCACTGGCCAACTGGAAAATCCAACGGTGGCAGTGTTGCCGGTCGAATCCGTGCAAGCGCGACCATGACGCAAAATGGATTATAGAAATCTGCGCCTTTAGGTGGTGAGCATGAATCAATCGCGATCTGCAGCGGCAGTCCTAACTCTTTTGTGCGCGCAATGTATTTCAGCACAGGAGTCAATCAGGCTGGAGCAAGTGCTGAGCGCGCCTTTCAATTCGAACTTGGTGGCGGCCAAGAGCGGCAATCGCATTGCCTGGACGTCTAACCAGCAAGGAAGGCGCAATATCTGGGTGGCAGAGGGCCCCGGTTTTACTGCGCGGCAGTTGACTTCCTATCCGGGGGATGACGGTGGTGAATTGTCAGATCTGAGCTTCTCGGCGGACGCGAGCACGATTGTGTATGTCCGCGGTGAGGGCAAAGACTCCGCCGGTGCGTATGCGAATCCAACCAGCAATCCTGCGGGTGAGGAACAAACGGTGTGGGCAATCGACTGGAATGGTGGCGTGCCCGTGAAAATCGACGCGGGAAATTCACCAGAGGTCTCGCCCCAGGGACGAATCGCTTACGGGCGCGGTGGAGAGATGTGGCTGTCTTCGCTGAAAGCGGAAGAAAAACCGAAGCAGATTGAAGTCCGCGGGAAGAATTATCCAGTGGAATGGTCGGCGGATGGCACGCGATTGCTATTCGTGACCGACCGGGGTGATCACAGTTTCATTGGTATTTATGATGTGGAAGCACAGAGCGTGAGATTTCTTGCCCCTTCGGTCGATTCAGACAGCGACCCTTCATGGTCTGGAGACGCGAAGCGTGTTGCTTTTGTGCGCCGGCCAGCTATTCCGCGCGATACGCCGGAAGGATATTTCATCGAACCGGACCGGCCGCATCCGTGGTCTATCTGGTTGGCGGACGCGGAAAGCGGAATTGCGCGCGAAGCTTGGCACAGCGGAACGGCCATGCAGGATTCGTTTCCCTATATGGCGCGAGACACGGGCGGGGGCGTGCTGCACTGGTCAGCGGATGATCGCCTCGTCTTTGCGAGTGAATCCGACGGCTGGCAGCATCTATATTCCATTCCCACGGACGGAACCGCCGCCAAATTGTTGACTCCTGGAAATTGCGAAGTGGAAGAATGGTCGTTTTCACCAGACAAGGCCACCATTCTTTTCAATTCCAATTGTGGCGACGTGGACCGCCGGCATCTGTGGACAGTAGCTGCAAACGGCGGAATCGCTGTCCAGCGCACCGCCGGAGAGTCCGTTGAATGGGGGGCGGTGGAATTGAGCGATGGACAACACGTCGCCTATTTCTCCTCAGACGCTACGCGTCCGGGGCGTCCGTTTCTGCGGACGTTGACGAGCGATGCGAATCCTTCCGAAATTGCCCCCACTTCGATGCCCGCCGGCTTTCCTGCGGAGCAACTGGCTAAGCCCCAACAGGCGCTTTTCGTCTCTGCAGACGGTTTGGAGATCCACGGGCAATTGTTCGTGCCCAGGAATCTGAAGCCGGGAGAGAAGCGGCCGGCGCTGATTTTTCTGCATGGTGGTCCGATGCGCCAAATGTTGCTGGGTTGGCATTACATGTACTACTACGCGAACAGCTACGCCATGAACCAATATCTGGCGACTCGCGGCTACATCGTGCTGGCCATTAATTATCGCAGCGGCATCGGCTACGGGCGTGCGTTTAGGGAAGCTCCCGGCCGCGCGGGGCGTGGTGCTTCCGAATATCAGGACGTCGTGGCGGCGGGAAAATACCTACAAAGCCGCAGCGATGTCGACTTCAGGCGTATAGGGCTCTGGGGCGGCAGTTACGGAGGCTATTTGACCGCCTTGGGCCTGGGCCGCAATTCGGATCTGTTTGCGGCCGGCGTGGATTTTCACGGAGTTCATGACTGGCCGGCCGATAATTGGGAAGGGAAGCACATTCCTGAAGACCTGGTAAAGCTCGCACACGATTCTTCCCCGGTATCCGCGGTGAACACCTGGAAATCACCGGTACTGTTCATCCATGGCGACGACGATCGCAATGTGATGTTCTCTCAGACGGTCGATCTGGTGGCGCGGCTTCGCGCTCAAGGCGTCTCCATCGAACAACTGATCTTTCCAGACGAAGTGCATGACTTCCTGCTCTATCGAAGCTGGCTCCGGGGTTGCCAAGCCAGCGGCAATTTCTTCGATCGAAGATTGGGTGCTTCACAAAAGTGAACCGAGGGCTGCGCCACCGGGGATGCAACCAATTCGCGGTGTTGTGGCTCGTGGCGACGTCAATGCTTTTGCTGGTTGCGGAGGGGCAAAGCGACGACCATTTCCAGTTGTTCCCGCGCGTGCAGAATGGAGACACATTGCGTTACGAGAGCCACGCGCGCCTCAACCGCTACGTCAGAACCAAGAGCAGCGTCGCTACAATGTTCGAACCTACACCCTTGCACGTCGACTGTTCGACGAATTTGCAGCTTTCTGTCCAAGACTTCCACGCGCTGGACAATCGGCCGATGATGGCCGCAGAAACGCAATTGCTCTCCCCGGAGCCTCCAGCCGCCAGTAGCGCTACGCAACATCCCTTAAAAGTGGACTTCACCATCGGCGGGGATGGCGGCCTCACACACGCCGACGGGCTCGATGATCTAGCTCCGGAACAGCGCCTGGCGTGGCAGTTCTGGGTTGCGCAATTCGCGTTTGGCTGGACGCTCCCCGCTTCCGGCGTAAAACCGGGCGAGAAATGGAAATCCGTCGAGGTCGAGACCACGCCCACACCGATTACCAAACTCGTGTGGGAGCGCGAGACCACCTACGTCCAGGACGACAAATGCCCGATTCTTCCGGACCAGCAGTGTGCGGTCTTCCTGACCATCGCGACCCTTAAGCAAAAATCGGATCCCGCCGACACGACTCCCGAGGATTACCGACTCCACGAACTTAAAACCTCCGGAACTGCCAAAGGGACGAACGAGACCATCGCTTACATTTCGCGAAAAACAGGCCTGCTCCTGCGCGCCAGCGAAGACGTCCAGCAATCTCTGGATGTCACCATTGCGAAAGCCGATGGCAGCAATCAGGTGCAATATTTGGTCGACGTAACCAGCCATTTCGAGACCGTGTTTATCCCTCCCGTCAGTCCATCCCAGCCTTAAGAATTGCGCTCGCGCGGGTGAGCCCGGCTGGATTTGCCAGGCGCGCTATAATGGGGGTTTCGGCACGGGCCGACGCGGCCGCAGGAGACCTGGGAATGAACTTCAAGCTGCGCAGTAATTATCAGCCTCGCGGAGACCAACCCGCTGCGATTGACCAGCTCACCAAAGGGCTGGAAGCGGGGGATAAGAGCCAGGTCCTTCTAGGGGTGACCGGATCGGGCAAAACTTTCACGATGGCGAAAGTCATCGCGGCGGCGAATCGCCCCGCGCTCATACTGGCCCATAATAAAACACTTGCCGCGCAGCTCTACCACGAGTTCAAAGGGTTTTTCCCGGAGAACGCGGTTGAATATTTTGTGAGCTACTACGATTTTTACCAGCCGGAAGCCTATGTGCCGTCTGCCGATCTTTATATCGACAAGGAAGCGACCATCAACGACGAGTTGGATAAATTGCGGATGAGCGCAACTCGGTCGCTCTTTGAACGGCGCGATGTCGTGATTGTTGCCTCTGTCTCCTGCATCTATGGCCTCGGTTCGCCGGAAGCGTATTACGGAATGCTGGTGATGGTCGAAAAGGGGCAACAAACTTCGCGGGAGGCGCTGCTGCGGCGATTTGTCGATATACAGTACGAGCGCAGCGAAGACCTGCGGCGCGGCACATTTCGCGTGCGCGGCGATATCATCGAGATCTATCCGACCTACGAAGATCAGGGCTATCGCTTCGAGATGTGGGGCGACCAGATCGACACGATCCGGCAGATCGATCCGCTGACCGGGGAAATCCGCTCCGGCCAGGAAGATCTGACGCGTGTCCCCATTTATCCGAAGACGCACTACGTGATGCCGCAGGATCAACGCGACCGCGCGATCGTTGGCATTCAAGAGGAGCTGGATTGGTGGAAGAAAGAACTGGAAAAGCAGGGGAAGTACGTGGAAGCGCAGCGCGTCGTGCAGCGCACTATGTTCGATATGGAAATGATGCGCACGATCGGTTATTGCCACGGCATTGAGAATTATTCCCGACACCTGAGCGGACGTTTGCCGGGTGAAGCGCCGCCCACATTGCTGGACTATGTGCCTCAGGATTTTCTTTTGTTTGTGGATGAATCGCACGCCACGATTCCGCAGGTGCGCGGGATGTATCACGGTGACCGCTCGCGGAAACAGACGCTGGTGGACTACGGTTTTCGCATGCCCTCCGCGCTGGACAACCGGCCGCTGACGTTCGAGGAGTTTGAGCACCGGGTGAACCAAGCCGTCTACGTTTCCGCTACGCCGGGGCCTTACGAATTGACGAAGTCCGGCGGCGTGTTTGTGGAGCAGGTGATTCGCCCGACGGGGCTGATCGATCCAGAGGTGGAAATTCGCCCCGTAAAAGGGCAAGTGGATGACTTGTTGGAGGAGATTCGCATCCGCGCCGAAAAAAATGAGCGTGTGTTAGTGACCACGTTGACGAAACGCATGGCGGAGGACTTAAGCGAATACTTCAGCGAAATCGGCGTTCGCTGCCGGTATTTGCATTCCGAAGTTGAAACGCTTGATCGAATCAAGATTCTGCGCGATCTGCGCAAGGGCGAGTTTGACGTGTTGATCGGCATCAACCTGTTGCGCGAAGGCCTGGACCTGCCGGAGGTTTCCCTGGTCGCCATTCTGGATGCGGACAAGGAGGGCTACCTGCGCAGCACGACTTCTTTGATCCAGACCATGGGCCGATGCGCGCGACACGTGGAAGGGCGTGCCATTCTCTACGCGGACGTGCGGACAAAATCCATGAATGAGGCCATCAGCGAAACCAATCGTCGGCGCGCGAAGCAATTGGCCTACAACCAGGAGAACAACATTACGCCGCAATCCATCATCAAGGGCGTGGACATGGAACTGGCGCATATCGTTGAGGCCGACTACGTGACCGTCCCGCTGGATACGGTCGCCCTCGACGCCGCCGCCGCGTCCGTCAAATCCGAAGCGCAACTCGCAGAGCTTCTGACGCAGCTCGAAAGCCAGATGCGTGAAGCTGCGAAGAAATTCGAATTTGAGAAAGCGGCGCAATTCCGCGATCGCATTAAATCTCTTAAGCAGCAAGACCTTGCCGGATTATTCGGAAAAGAAGCGCCAGAAGGGCCGCCCGCTAGCGCCTGAAGCGCGGTCCCCCGACGTTAGACCAGGCCACGTCGCAACTCATCAAGCGGATAAAAAGTGTCGCGCCAGACGATGCCGCCCTGGCGCAGCGTAATGATCGTTGAACGCAATATCATGTACGCGAAGATCAGTGCCCCAAGGGGCAGCGTCAAACAATAGAGGGGCGAAACGCGCATCACGACATCCACGCCCAAGTGAAAACACATCGCAATCAGCACGGAAATCGCCGCGAATGCCCGGATCCAGCCGTGCCCGAAAATCATGCCTGCAAAGGGGAGAACATTCATTACAAGAAGCCCCAGGATTTGCCCCGCTACCACGGATACTCGAAATTGCGCCCCGGCAAAGAAATTCTTTTCCACGCCGCGCACCAGATTGCCTAAGCCCAAGTGCCATGCAACGGAAACATAGTTTTGTGCTACGGCGACACTCGAACGGAAGCCGGACATTTTCACAATTTTGCCGAGTTTCATGTCATCGACTACTTCCAGCGCCAGGCGGCGGTGGGTGCCGCTAGCTTCATAGGCCGCGCGGCGCAGCATTTGAAAGGCACCCACGCCGACATACGATCGCGAATTGGGATTGCTGACATTATAGGGATCCGTGGCCAGTTGAAAACCCATGCCGAAGAATGAAATGAGCACAGTGTCCCAAAAGCCGCTGCATTCCACATCGCCGAGAAGAGTCAGATGATCCAACCCACGCTCGCGGAGCAGCGTCACGACCCTGCGCAGCGCATCCCGCTCGAACTTCACATCGGCATCCGTGAATACCAATAGTTCGCCACTGGAGAGTTCATAGCCACTTTGCAGTGCGTGCGGCTTTCCCAGCCAGCCCTTTGGCAGTTCATGGACGTGAACGACTTTCAGTTGAGGATGTTGTGCGGCAAAATCATCCAGGATCTGTGCGGTGGCATCGCTGGAACGATCGTCTACGGCGACAATCTCCAGAGCGGGATAATCGATCGAGACGAGCGTGGCCAACGCAGCGGGGAGTTTTGCCTGTTCATCGCGAGCGGCGAAAATCACGGAAATCTTCGGACAAGCTGCATTTAGGGCCGGGGCGTAATCCTTCAGCCAGGGCAGTCGAACCGCGCCGTAGGCTACTTTCAATCCATAGGTAATCCAGAAAAACGCGATCAGTCCGAATAAAAGTATCCCGAAGAAGTGCATGCCGATTGGAGTCGTAACCCAGCCTCAGGGTATCCTAGCATGGATGACAAAGAGCCTTGCTATTGTCGGTACCGGACGAGTGGGAAGCGCGCTTGGGCGGCGGCTGCGGGAAACAGGTTGGCAAATTACCGTGGTGGCAGCGCGGTCCGAGAACAGCGCAAAACGGGGAGCGCATTTTATTGGCGGAGGCAGACCCGCAGCGGGTATTCCAGGGACACTTGCGGTTGCCTCCACCATTTTGCTTACCGTGCCGGATGATGCCATCGCGCTGGCGGCCACCGAACTCGCGCGCAATGCGGGTGAAACCCTTTGCGGGAAGGTCGTGCTGCATACCAGCGGAGCGCTAGACGCCTCTGTTCTCGAGCCGGTTCGTTCTCGTGGCGCGGCTGTGGGTTCCATGCACCCACTGCAGTCGTTCAATGGTGTGAGCGTGCCACCGTTGGAGGGCAAAGTATTCGCAATCGAGGGCGACGAACTTGCCGTGCGTGTGGCGCGAAGGATCGCTCGATCTCTCGGCGGCATACCGGTGGGAATTGCCGCCGCGAAGAAACCGTTGTATCACGCCGCTGGCGCATTCGCCGCGGGATTGAGCCTGGCCATGGAAGAAGCGGGCGTGAGGATATTAATGAGCGCGGGACTCAAGCGGCGCGAGGCGCAGAAAGCGCTTCTCTCATTGACGCGGCAGGTGCTTGAGCATTACGAAAAACTGGGGCCACAAAAAGCATGGACTGGCCCGCTGGCGCGAGGTGATTTTGGCGTGGTGGCGTCGCACGAAAGGGCTTTAAGCGAGCTCCGGCCGGAATTTCTGGAAGCATACCGTGCTGTCAGCCGGCTGTCGGCAAGGGTACTGGCCTACGATCCCGCAGCGGTGTTGCGAGAGTTGGACATGATTTCAGGAAATGTGAAACTTGTTGCAAAAGCCGAAAGGGGTTACGAGTGACTCGACTGCAAATTCCAATTCACAGCGACACACTGCAGAATGGCCTGCGCGTGGTGATCGCGCCGGACGCCACTGCGCCGGTGGTAACCGTGGGCGTGTACTACAAGATCGGCTTTCGCCTGGAACCACAAGGGCGCAGCGGCTTTGCGCACTTGTTCGAGCACATGATGTTCCAGGGCTCGGAGAATGCTCCGAAAATGCAGCATATCAAGCTGATCAACTCCAGTGGCGGCGTGCTGAACGGTTCGACCATGTATGACGTGACGAACTATTACGAGGCCGTGCCCTCGAATGCGCTGGAACGCGTGCTCTGGCTGGAGGCGGACCGCATGCGCGCCCTCAAGGTGGACGAAGAGAATCTGATCAACCAGCGTGACGTCGTGAAAGAAGAGGTACGCGTAAATGTGTTGAACGAGCCTTATGGCGGCTTCCCGTGGCTGGATATGCCGCCTGTAGCGTTTCGCAATTGGGCCAACGCCCACAATTTTTATGGTGATTTCGCGGACCTCGATGCCGCGAGCCTTGCCGATGTGCAAAAATTCTTTCGCACCTACTACGTGCCAAACAACGCGGTGCTTCTCTTACTTGGAGACGTGAATCCGCAAGAGGGGCTGCCTCTCGCCGAGAAATACTTTGGGTCGATCCCTGCCGGAGCCACGCCACCCTTCGCCGATCCCACGGAGCCCCCGCAAATGGAGGAGCGCCGCGGGCATGTGGACGAGAAGTTTGGAACGCTTCCAGCGATGGCCATCGGTTACGTGCTGCCGCAACGCCGCACTCCAGACTGGTACGCGATGGTCCTTCTGGATCAGGCGTTGCACGGCGGCAGGGCGGGACGGATTTATCGGGAACTTGTGCTGGAAAAGCAGATCGCCGTGGAAGCGGATGGCGGCGTGGATGATGTGTTCGGCTACAACGGACCTTCTCAAATGACAACGCGCATCTTGCATAAACCAGAGTTTTCCGCAGAACAGACGCTTGCGGCATTTGATGAACTGCTGCAGCAGGTCCGTGAAAAGGGAATCAGCCAGGAAGAATTGGACCAACTGAAAGTGAAATGGCGTTCCGATTATTACTCGACGTTGGAGGGTGGGCGAGGCGGCTCCATGCCCCGCTACGGGCTGATGCATCTGTTGGCGTGTTTTACGCTCTTCGATAATGAGCCGCAACTGGCAAACACGATATTGGAAGGATTCCTTGCGGTGAAACGCGAAGAAATCCAGGAGAGCGCCAAGAGATACCTGCAGCCGGAAAATCGGGCTATCGTTTTCCGCACACCGGTCAACAGAGACGTGAAGGAGGCCGCGTAATGGCGACTCGAGCCCCGGAAGTGGCAATCGCAGCTCCTGCACTTGCTCCTGAGCGGGCGGTCACCTGGCCGAACAGGACGCGTGCGCGGCTTTCGAACGGCCTGGAAATCGTTCTGGCGGAAGCGCGCTCTATACCGAAATTTCATGGCGAGCTGTTTTTCCGTGCTGGCGAAGCGTTGGTATCGGATCGATCGGTAGGGCTCGCACAGATGACTGCCACCGTTTTGCGCACGGGCACTCTAAGGCGCACCAGCCGGCAAATTGAAGAAGATTTGCGGCGCGTGGGCGCCGATCTGGGTGCATCGGCGGGGCAGGACAACAGTGGCATCTCGTTCGCCGGACTTAGCGAATTCGCCGAGCCGCTTTTGCAGTTGGTGAACGAATTGGCGCGCGAGGCAGCTTTTCCCGAGCCGGAATTTGAGCGAGAACGCCGGCAGAAGCTCGAGGAAGTAAAATTGGAACGCACATCGCCGGGATTCTTGGCGGGCGAGCGGCTACGCAAGGTTCTGTTTGGGAAGCATCCTTACGCGCGGATTTCACCGAGCGAAGAGCAAGTGGCGGAATACAAGCGCGAGGACCTGGAGCGCGTTTATCGGGAAATCTACAGTCCCGAAAATGCGTTACTGGTTCTAGTCGGCGATTTTGAGACTCAAGAGCTGCTGAAAATCGCGGAAAGGACATTTAGAGATTGGAAAGGGAAGAGATCTGCCTCGAAGGAAGCGCCAGCTTTGCCAAAATTCAGCGGCCGCCGCGTCTACCTGGTGCATAACCCCGGCTCTGTGCAGACGCAGATCCTGGTAGGCTGTCACGCAATCACGCGCAAGCATCCGGACTGGATCCGGCTGGGGCTGACCAACAGTCTGTTCGGCGGGGCCTTTAATTCGCGGCTGGTGATGAACATTCGTGAGGATAAGGGTTACACATACAGTCCTCGCAGCGGGGTCATGCCTATGCGGCAACACGGTTACTTTTCGATTTCGGCAGCGGTGCGCAACGATGTTGTGGCCGCATCCCTCACTGAAATATTCTACGAACTCGACAAGCTGCGCTCCTTGTCTGTGCCAGAGTCGGAATTGGCAGACGCGCAAAATTACTTGACGGGCCTGTTCTCAATGGGACTGGCGACGCAACAGGGATTGCTGTCGCAATTCTCGGGGGTGGAACTGAACGATCTCCCCGGGGATTACCTCGAAACGTATCGAGGCAAGGTGCGGGCCCTGACCTCCGCCGATTTATTGTCCACAGCAAGAAAATACCTCGATTCAGCCAACATGCAAATTGTCATCGTCGGCGACCGTGCCCGGATTGAGGAGCAGGTTTCGCTTTTTGGCGAAATCGAGCTCTACGACAATCAAGGGAAGCGCCTCAGTGGTTAGAGTCCAATTATTTCCTCCTCACCATCCTTGTGCTCGGGGCGACCCAGGGTATTTGTGCGAAGAAGAAACCGCCTCAGCACCCCGTCAAACTGAACACCGCCGCGGCCGCGGAACTCCAACAGGTGCCTGGCATCGGGCCTGCCATCGCGGACGAAATTCTCCAGGCGCGAAAATCCTACGGCAGATTCAAAAGCGTGAACGATCTGCAGGCTCTACGCGGCAGCGGTACAAGGAACCTGGATAAAATACAGACGTACCTGAGCGCAGGGACGCCGCCGCAGCCTATGCATGCCAACACTCAGGCTGCCGCTCCCGCGAAAAATCCTGCCGCGAAGCCTTCCTCTGTCGTAAAGACGCCTCCGCCTGCTAACAGCAAAGAAGAACCCTAAGATCCTATTTCGGTTGTGAATCGAATTCGATCCTTGTGAGATCGCGCTCGATTGCGCGCGACCTGCGCGAGTGGCTTAGCTCCACTGGTGAGTGGGTTTTGGAGAGCTAAGGTCCAGAGGAACCTGATCCGCGATACGAATGCCGTAGCCTTCGAGAGCAACGACTTTCTTCGGGTGGTTGGTGACCACGCGAATGTCTTTCAAACCCAGGTCGATCAGGATCTGGGCTCCTGTCCCGCTCTCGTGCTGAACCATGCGCTGGCGAGCGACTTCGCGATCCAGTTGTCCGCGCTTGTGAAAGTGAATTTTAGGCAAAGAGCCAGGAGTTTCCGGCGTGTCGATGGTGAATCCGCGGCCCGTGTGATGCAGGTACAGAAACACGCCGCGATTTTCCTTGGCGATCAATTCGAGGGACTTGCTTACCAATAAGTTGCAGTCACAGGCGACAGAACCGAATACATCACCGGTGATGCAGTGAGAATGCACGCGAACGAGTGGAGGCGTAGGGCCTTCGAGCTCGCCCCGCACCAGCGCGATATGCTGA
This sequence comes from Candidatus Acidiferrales bacterium, assembly GCA_963709675.1. Lineage (GTDB taxonomy): Bacteria > Acidobacteriota > Terriglobia > Acidiferrales > UBA7541 > Acidiferrum. The sequence continues at coordinate 2,009,710 of CAVPWW010000002.1, read as the reverse complement.
TCGTGATCCACGTCGCTGGAGTAAGCAATCATGCGGAAATTACCGTACAGCGTAGGCAGAATCGCTTCGGCGATGCGCCGCACGTAGCGCTCGTGCTGCATGCGATAGCGGATCAAATCCGCCACGGTCAGCATTTTCAGGCTGTGCTCCCGGCAGAAATCGATTAATTGCGGCACTCGCGCCATGGTGCCGTCTTCATTCATGATTTCGCAGATCACGCCGGAGGGATTTAAACCGGCGATGCGCGCCAAGTCCACAGAAGCTTCGGTTTGCCCGGCGCGAACCAGGACCCCTCCGTTCCGTGCGCGCAAAGGGAACATGTGCCCTGGACGCGCCAGGTCTTGCGGGCGAGTCTTCGGGTCAATGGCGGTAAGGATCGTTATGGCGCGGTCGGAGGCGCTGATACCGGTGGTCACCCCGAGTTTCGCGTCAACTGCCTCGCAAAAGGCGGTGCCGTGGACGGAAGTGTTAATGGGTGACATCAGCGGCAGGTTCAACTCGTCGCAGCGCTGTTCGGTCAGCGCCAGGCAGATAAGTCCGCGACCAAACTTGGCCATGTAATTGATCGCTTCTGGAGTGATTTTCTCCGCAGCAAGAGTGAGGTCGCCTTCGTTTTCGCGATCCTCATCGTCTACCAGGACAATCATCCGCCCTTGGCGAATTTCCTCCACCGCTTCTTCGACACTGCAGAAGGCATTAGGCACAGTGCTCATGGTAACCCCGGCACTTTCGATTATACCGGAAGTTGCGGCTAATCCATCCCAGGCCGGCGTTCGGGCGGTTGTTCAAAACCGTCGGCAAAGAAGAGGTAGCTCCGTTACGACATTCACAAACAAAATCGATAATCTTACATTGCCGGGGGGAACTGTTTCCGATCCCATGCATCCCATGGGGCAGGAGGATTTCATCATGGCAAAATTCGCGATTTGGGTAATGCTGGAAAGCAAAGCGGGGAAGGAGCGGGAAGTGGAACAATTCCTGAAGTCCGCGCAACCTCTGGCAGAAAAGGAGGAAGGGACACTCACATGGTATGCCGTGAAAATTGCCCCCACGAAGTTCGCTATATTCGACACATTTGCGGCTGAGAGCGGCCGTGAAGCGCACCTGACTGGGGACATCGCCAAGGGCCTGGTTTCGAGGGCGAAAGAACTCTTTGCCAAAGACCCGGAGATTCACAAGCTCGAGGTGCTAGCGGTAAAGGCTCATCTGGCGGACAGCAAGCAGAAGAGCGCGAATAGCTAAAACAGAAGTCCGCTGCAGGAGCACGCGCTACCGTAGGAGCGGAGCGAAAAGGCGGAAGAGGCCTGCGCCGAGAATAGCCGCGCCGGGAATCGTCAGCACCCAAGCCCAGACAATCCTGTGAGTTACTCCCCATCGCACAGCGGTGAGGCGACGGGATGCTCCGACGCCGACTATGGCCCCGGTTATGGTGTGTGTCGTGCTGACGGGAATGCCAAACCGTGCGGTAGTGAAAAGTGTGAGTGCGCCGGCCGTCTCTGCGGCAAATCCACCAAAGGGAGTAAGTTTGGTGATCCGCTGGCCCATTGTTTTGATGATGCGCCATCCTCCGGCCATCGTCCCGCCGCCCATGGCTAAATGGCAGCAAATGATCACCCAGAAGGGCACTTGATACGACTTCATGAGCCCGCCCGCCACTAAAGCAGCTGTAATGATGCCCATCCCTTTTTGGGCATCATTGGTCCCGTGACCCAAGCTATAACCAGCGGCGGAGAGCAGTTGGAGGCGCCGGAACCACCGATCAACCGGCTTCGGCCGCTGATCTTTGACAATCCAAGTCGTCAATATTGTGACAAGAATGGCGATCACCATGCCGATGATAGGAGAAAGGAAAATGAAAAGTACCGGCATTTTCCATCCAGAGAGAATCAGTGCTTTGAAGCCAGCGTGAGCGACCGCCGCGCCACCATACCCACCCATTAAGGCGTGAGAAGAGCTCGTGGGGAGACCCAGTGTAAGCGTGATCAGATTCCAGATAATGGCACCGACAAGACCGGCCAGCAGAACCCTGGAATCCACCATTTCTATGTGGACCATACCCTTGCCGATGGTATTAGCAACGGCGGTGCCAAAGCCGAAAGCGGCGACGAAATTCCAGAAGGAGGCCCAAGCAACAGCGCGAAAAGGAGTGAGCACGCGAGTGGAAACCACGGTCGCAATGGAATTTGCGGCGTCATGCCAGCCATTCGAGAACTCGAAGGCAAGAGTCAGAAAAACAGTAATAAGAACCAGTGTGAAACTGTTCACGGGGATCAGGCGTTCTTCAGGATGACACTCTCAATTACGTTTGAAACGTCTTCACATTTATCGACAGCGGTTTCAATCACTTCAAAAATCTCTTTCCATTTGATGATTTCCACCGGGTTCTTCTCTTCCTCAAACAGTTGGGCAATCAAAGTGCGGCAGATACGGTCACTCTCATTCTCCAACCTGTTGATTTCGATGACCCGGTGTAAGGCCTTGTCTGGCGACTCCATGGCGTAAATGGCGTCCTTGACCTCTGAGGTCGTGGCCGCCAGGACTTTGCAAAGCTCGATCGTTCCATGGCGAATTTCGCCGACTCGGTAGAGAACAAAGCGGCTGGCTGCGGCGTCGATCAGGTCAATGACGTCGTCCATGGTGCTGCAAAGTTCGTGAATGTCCTCGCGGTCAAACGGAGTGATAAAGGTCTGATTGAGTTTCCGGAAAATCTGGTGGGTGATTTCGTCGCCGTTGTGCTCGATGGCTTTGATAATTTGCACCTGTTCGGGAACGCCAGTGTAATGCTCCAGCATGCTGACGAAGGCCTGAGCGCCCACGACAATGTTTTCCGCCTGCTTCTGAAAAAGGACGAAAAAATCTCCGTCATGCGGCATGAACCGCTGCAAGAAACCTGGCATGCTGCTTAGATCTTCCCCTGAGGAGCGAGGTGTGACATAGAGAAGTCTATCGGAGCGAGGAAGCGCAGGCAAGCAGGCGTGTCATGACTCTGGCGCAAGTCCCTTCACCGGGTGCTGACCTGGCTGCCCGGCGAGGAGAGAACAGCGTGCACAAGGACTCTTCTGCACGCTGGCTCGAACACATTGTTGGCCTCCGAGCCGTTGCTGGCGTGTTGTTGGATGGCGTTGACTAGTCCACCGTTCGCGGGCCCCGAGCGCCCATCGTGCAAAAAGAAGATTCGCTGCCCCAGACCTCACAGAGGCGCAGTACGAGTACGGAGGAACGGCGTCAGTCTGGGAATCGCAATCCTGCGGTTCGCACAGCGAGGAATTGAATCCGGGAACTATTCCCGGCAAAATGACCTGGCAGCCCTTTCTCCTCCTTGCTCGCTTCGTGGCCAACGACGCGACCGACGGCGCTCTAGCGATGTGGGGTAACCTGAAGGGACAGTATTGAAAGCGAGAGTATTAATTCCCGCTTTGCGCCAAATGCAAAATCAGCTGGGTAGGATGACGGTGAATTTATGTCGGAACAGCGAATGCGTCAATTGGGGAAGAGTACAGATTCGGTACAGCTTTTTGGTGCTAAGGTGTGAAAAATATCCCATCGAAATAAAAAGGGCGGCCAAATTTCGACCGCCCTCGGCGGATTGAGATTTCTGGTTTAGCTGGACAAACCTTAGTACATGCCGCCCATGCCGCCTGGACCACCTGGACCAGCGGCAGCAGCGGCCTTCTTGTCGTCTTCCTTCAACTCGGCCACGAGTGCCTCGGTGGTGAGCATCAGGCCCGCGATGGACGCGGCGTTCTGCAGCGCCAAACGGGTGACCTTGGCCGGATCAATAACGCCGGCCTTGACGAGGTCGACATATTCGCCGGTGTCGGCGTTGAAGCCGAAGTGATCGTCCTTGGACTCGCGGATCTTGCCGATCACCACCGCGCCTTCAAAACCGGCGTTGTGTGCGATCTGGCGAGCGGGCTCTTCGAGCGCGCGCTTCACGATTCCCACACCGACGTGCTCATCGCCTTCGGCCTTGATTCTATCCAGGGCCGGGAGTGCGCGGAGCAGTGCAGCGCCGCCGCCGGGAACAATGCCTTCCTCAACGGCTGCACGAGTGGCGTGCATAGCGTCCTCAACGCGAGCCTTTTTCTCCTTCAGCTCGGTTTCGGTTGCCGCGCCCACCTTGATGACTGCAACGCCGCCAACAAGCTTGGCCAGGCGTTCCTGGAGCTTCTCGCGGTCGTAGTCGGAAGTGGTGTTTTCCACCTGCTGGCGGATCTGCTTTACACGGCCTTCGATTTCGCCTGCCTTGCCGGCGCCTTCGACGATCGTGGTGTTGTCCTTATCGATGGTGACCTTCTTGGCCTTGCCGAGGTCTTCGATCTTGACATTCTCGAGCTTGATGCCGAGGTCTTCCGTGATGGCCTTGCCGCCGGTCAGCGTGGCAATGTCTTCCAGCATGGCCTTGCGGCGATCGCCAAAGCCGGGGGCCTTGACGGCGCTGCACTGCAGGGTGCCGCGCAGCTTGTTCACCACGAGAGTGGCCAGCGCTTCGCCTTCCACTTCCTCGGCGATAATCAGAAGGGGTTTGCCGAGCTTGGCAATCTGCTCGAGCAACGGGAGCAGGTCCTTCATCGAGCTGATCTTCTTCTCATGGATAAGGATCAACGCGTTTTCCAGCACGCATTCCATGCGCTCCGGATCGGTGATGAAGTAGGGAGAGAGGTAGCCGCGGTCGAACTGCATGCCTTCCACGACTTCCAGCGTGGTGTCCATGGTTTTGGACTCTTCCACGGTAATCACGCCGTCCTTGCCGACCTTCTTCATGGCTTCGGCAATGATTCCGCCGATCTGCTTGTCATTGTTGGCGGAAATGGTGCCGACCTGAGCGATCATGTCGCCTTTGACGTCCTTGTGAAGCTTCTTGATTTCCTCGACGGCCACTTCGACGGCCCGGTCGATTCCGCGCTTGAGGGCGGTGGGGCTCGCGCCGGCTGCAACCGTCTTCACGCCTTCGCGGAAGATAGCCTGCGCCAGAACGGTGGCGGTGGTGGTGCCATCGCCGGCGACGTCGCTGGTCTTGCTGGCGACTTCGCGGACCATCTGCGCGCCCATGTTCTCGAGCGGATCGCGCAATTCGATTTCCTTGGCAACGGTCACGCCGTCCTTGGTGATGATCGGCGCGCCGAACTTCTTTTCAATCACCGCGTTGCGGCCCTTGGGGCCGAGGGTGATTTTTACTGCATCCGCAAGGGCATTCACGCCGCGTAGAATCGCTTGGCGGGAATTCTCCCCGGTAACAATCTGCTTCGCCATTGCTTAATTCCTCCTGAGATTTGTTCCTGAAACTCTTTACTTCGGCACTTCCGTGGTTCGTTACTTCTTTGCTGCCTTTGCGGCTCCGCCCAGCTTCGCGAGAATCTCTTCTTCCCGGAGGATGAGGAGCTCTTCGCCATCGATCTTGATTTCGCTGCCGCTGTACTTGCCGAACAGCACGCGATCGCCAACATTCACGTCCAGGGGAATCCGTTCGCCCTTCTCGCGCTTGCCCGCGCCGACGGCAATCACTTCGCCCTCTTGCGGTTTCTCTTTCGCGGAGTCGGGGATGATGATCCCGCCCTTCACGGTTTCCTTCTCTTCAATGCGCTTCACGATGACACGGTCGTGTAGCGGTGTCAGATTGACTGCCATCTTGGAAAAACCTCCATTTTGGTGAACTTGCGGTGTGACCGAAACTACAGTGGTCGGGGCTGAATGGTGTGTTTAGCACTCCTCGCCACCGAGTGCTAATATACCACCTTTTCCTTTCCAGTCAAGCGTTTTCCTGACTCTTCCTCTGTGCGCCTCTTGCCCCTTCATTTGGTTGGATTCCCTTAACCCCACTATTTACAATAGATACGACCGCCAGATTTTCCTTGCACTTGGTCATTGCCCTGCATTTCCTGCAGCGTTAGACTCGCGGCATTGTTCTCCATGCGCTGGCCGCCTTATCTGCGACTTGTACTTCTGACCGCCGGTACATTGTTGCCTTTCTTCTGGATGGTGGTGATCCTCGGGCATCGGAGGCAGCGCAATTTCGAGCGCATATTTTTCTTCCTCTGCCTGGCCCTGACTTGTTTCTTTGGCAGCAGCCTCTTGGCGCTGAACGCGCAACTTTATTACGGCACCCCGCCATCGGGATTGCTGCGATTTGCCTGGACGTTTCTCTGTCTCGGCCTATGGCTTATCCCACCACTGGTCGTACATCTGCATGCCGAGTACGCATCGATCCGTGAACTGATCTCTCCTGGAATGCGAAAGACCGCTTGGCTCGTGTACGCATGGGCGCCCGCACTATTGTTAATCCCATTCCTGATCGGGGCACTGAGGTCCGACCGGGAATTTAATTTCTACATTCCTTCTCAACGGCTCGGCATTCCATATCAACTATGGCTCGTGGTTTCGTTGGGGCTCGGAGCAATCTGGCAATGGCGATTTGAGAAGACTGCGCCGGACCTAACACAGCGAATTTTTCACAGGCTTCTCAGTGGCAATCTCGGTGCCCTGGCGATCTTGTTGATCGTCATATTTGGGTTTCGGTTCTTCTCCACAGGCGAGGATCCCTGGAGCTCTCTGATCGTCATGCTTTTTGCGCTGGTGCCGCTCATTGTTTTGATCACCCAGGTACAGCGGTTCAATTTCCTGCAGATCGGGCGGCAGCGGAACTTGATCTACGCCGTCTTCCTGGTCTTTGTGGCCTTGCTGTATCTGAGTTTGGTGCGGCGGGCGAGCCTGTGGCTGGAGGCGTACTTTCCGCCCGAAGCGACTGCCGCGCTCCTCCTTTTTTTGCCGGTGGTTTTTCTGGAGCCCATGCAGCGGGTGATGAGGAGGCTCTTGCAGAAGACGGCACAAACCGAAGTGGACCGGGCACAAAAATTGATGGGGCCGATCAATGAGGTGGCTCGGCTGGGGGATCAGAGCAAACTGGAGAAATTTTGCGAGCGGTGGATTGCGGAACAAGTACAACTCGCAGAAGTGCACCTCGGACTTGGCAGTGCCGGCGCCCAGCCGCGAGTCACAGATGCACCAGTGGGGGGTTCAGCGGAAACTTTCGAAATACGGCGAGGCGGACAGCACGTTGGTTCGCTGCAGGTACGCGCGCATGGCGCGATGATTTCGGGCGAAACCTACGCAGCGCTGGAATTCCTTTGCGAACAACTGCCGGCGGCCTTCGATCTTTGCCGGTTGATTGAAGAGAAACTGGAATTGGAAAGAGAATTGGCAGAACGCGAGCGGCTGGCGCTGGTGGGCCAGATGGCTGCCAGCATCTCTCACAATCTGAAAAATCCGCTCGGTTCGATCAAGACCATCCTGCAGGTGCAGTTGGAAAGCGCGGACTTGCCTGATTCGCTCCGCTGCGAGACGCAAATGGTCCTGGACGAAATCAATCGGCTGTCTGCGAAGCTGAATCAACTGTTGCAGTTCAGCCGTCCGGGAGTCCGAACAGGGCAAGGCGGCGTACGCTGCAGCCTGAAGCAGGTGGCTCAGAACGTGGTCAGCGTGTTGCGTCCGGAATCGGAGAAGTGCAAAGTCGCTCTCGAATTACACGCCACCGAGGCGGAGCACTGGGTGACGGCAGGCGGCGAGGCGGCCAACGATATACTCACAAACCTTGTACTGAATGCCATCGAAGCGACGCCCGCGGGGGGCCATGTAGCGATCGCGCTCCAGGCGGCCGGACGCAACTGCGAGGTGACGGTGGAAGACGATGGGCCAGGCATACCGGCCGAACTGAGAGAGAAAGTCCTGAAACCCTTCTTCACAACGAAACCGCTGGGTACGGGCTTGGGCTTGGCGATTGTGCAGCGGCGCCTCGAGGAGTTGGGTGGCGCAATGGAATGGCAGAGCCCCACGGAGCATGGGACTGGAACGAAATTCAGGATCGCACTGACGGCGAGCACGGAAGCGGCACCACTTGAAAATCATAAGGAAGTGGAACAGCGAAGCGGAGAACCTGAGAAATGACGAACAGAAAATGCGTTCCATCTTGGTGCTCTGGACACCTGTGAGGGAAACATGGCTTGCCACTATGCAGGGTACCCGAGACACTATTTGGTATGGCAGCAGCGACGATCGTTGGGACTCGCGGGAAGGCCGAAGACCGGACTGGTCTCCGGTCAGGCGACAGCTTCGTCGCTCCACAAGCCGCACTCCACGTCAACAAGCGCGTGCTTTTCTGGTCCCTGTTTCTGGTTGGATTTGGGCTGCGCATCGGTTTTGCAATATGGAAGCACACCTACCTGACGGTGCACGGTGGCATTTTGCCTTGCCGAGCCGAGATTTGCAGCATCGCCGAGCGGATAGCGGAAGGAAGGGGATTCAGTTCGCCCTTCTATATCGAAAGCGGTCCAACGGCGTGGATAGCGCCAGTTTATCCGTACCTGATGGCCCTGCTTTTTCGCGTTTTCGGAGTATGGTCAGCAGCATCGGCATTTGTCATGATTGCGTTGCAATGCATGATGGCCGGTGCCACGGGAATCTCGATCTATGCCCTGGGCACCCGCACAGTTGGTGCCAGGCTCGGGCTGTGGGCGGCGTGGATTTGGACGGTCAGTCCGATCTTTTTTCGATGGCCGGTCTCCTGGATTTGGGATTTTACGGCAAGTGCGTTGTTGGTCTCCTGGGTATTAGTGGTCACCCTGGACGTTGCAGAAAAAGGAACGTCGAAGATGTGGCTGCGGCTTGGGGCTATCTGGGCACTCATTGCCCTAACCAATCCTGCGCCGATCAGCATTATGCCGTTCACCGTGCTGTATGCGGCCTATACCAATTACAAAGCCGGGGCAAAATGGATTCGTCCTTTGGTGTATTCAGGGGCGTTGTTCGCCGCGCTGGTGTCCCCGTGGCTGATCCGCAATTACGTTGTATTTCATCGCCCCGTTTTCATCCGCAGCAACTATTGGTTCGAATTTCACCTGGGCAACTATCACTTCAGCAACGGGATCGGTTTCAGCGGGAAGCATCCGAGCAACAACCCTGCGGTGCTAGCCCAATATTTGAAATGGGGCGAACCGCAGTTCATCGACTACTACAAAAAAGACGCCTTCGATTTCGTCCGAAAGTACCCCAGAGAATTCCTGGATCTGACTGCATACCGTACCTTATGGTTCTGGGACGGTACATCATTGATGTACTATGGGCCGCTCGAGTGGTGGGCACCCTGGAAGTTTTGGCCGCTGTCGCTCCTGGGCTGGTTGGGATTGCTTTTTGTTCTCACTCGAAGGCCGCGCGGTTGGATCCTCCTGTCGGCTCTTCTCCTGATTTATCCGATTCCCTACTATCTTGCCTACCCTTCCGTGAAATATCGCCACTTACTCGAGCCCGAGCTTTTGCTATTAAGCGTGTACTTCGCCGCCGTACTTTGGGGCGAAATCGCGGGGCGGTTTGCACTAACGCGATTTCAATCACCAACCTTAAGCCAAAATTAATTCGAGCCCTGTCGTACGGGACGCGCCAGGATCGTGTCTTCAAGGGCCAGGCCTGCATATGAAAACGATTCTAATTCTCGATGATGAGCCCGCGGCGCGTTACGGTTTGCGGCGGGCACTCGAAAGCCGCTATCGGGTGCTGGAGGCGGATTCGGCGGCAGCCGCGCGCTCGGCTTTGGCGGCGGATACACCAGACCTGCTGTTGCTGGATGTAGTCATGCCGGGGGAAGACGGCTTATCTTTTCTGAAATGGCTGCGGAGCGAAGGCCACCAGTTGCCTGTGCTAATGGTTTCCGCACTGGATACAGCGAAGCCGGCAGTAGAAGCGTTGCAATTTGGCGCGGCAGATTATCTTGTGAAGGGCTTCGAACTCGAAGAGTTGCGCACCCGCGTATCGAACCTTTTGAAGCTGTCCACCCTGGAGCAGGAGAACGATTCTCTACGGCGCCGCCTGGCCACCGAAGGGCAGTTCGGCCGGATGATCGGTCGTTCCGCGGCGATGCGGCGGGCATTCGAAATGGCGGACCGTGTGGCTGTCACCGATTCGACCGTACTGATTCTGGGTGAAAGCGGCACGGGCAAGGATTTGCTGGCGCAAGAAATTCATGCGCGCTCCCTACGAAAGGGGAAAGCTTGCGTGGCCGTGAATTGCGCGGCGCTGCCCGAGACCTTGATCGAATCCGAGCTGTTTGGGTTCGAGCGTGGCGCGTTCACCGGGGCCGCGCAGCAAAAAAAAGGACGCTTCGAGCAAGCCCATGGCGGCACGCTCTTCCTTGACGAAATCGGTGACATGAATCCGGTCACGCAGTCGAAGGTGTTGCGGGCTTTGGAAAATCGCACCATCGAGCGCCTCGGGGGTACGCAATCCATTCCTGTAGATGTACGTGTCATCAGTGCGACGCATCGCAATCTGCCGCAGGCAATTCGCGATGGAAAATTTCGAGAGGATCTTTTCTACCGTTTGCGCGTGGTGACCGTCGAACTTCCTGCGCTGCGAGCTCACAAGGAAGACATAGCCGCGCTGGCCGAAGCGTTTCTCCAGATTCATGGCGCGCGGCTCGGGCGCACGGGACGGCTGACGAAGGAAGCGCTCACAACTCTGGAGCGTTATGACTGGCCCGGTAACGTCCGCGAATTGAAAAACGTGATCGAGCGCGCCATGGTGCTGTGCCGAGAAGACCAAGTTGGTGTCAGTGATCTTCCTGAGGAAGTGATCAAGGGCGCGCCGATACTGCCCAAGAGCGGTGAGGAAGGCGCGGATCTTGGCTTGAGCGAAAGTGATTTTCGCGAAGCCAAACGCAAATTTGAGATCGCCTATCTGCGCCGCCAACTTGCCGCGCATCGCTGGAATATTTCCCGCACGGCGGCCACGATCGGGCTGCATCGCCAGAGCCTGCAGGAACGCCTGCGCGAACTCGGCATCCGCCGTCCCGGCCAGGAAATTCCTGTAGAGGATGACGAAGGATGATCCGCCACGGCTTTCTTCAAGCGGGCGGCGGCAGCACGCGTTTCGGGACGGACAAAGCACTTGTGGAATTAGCCGGCAAGACGATGCTGCAGCGAACTGGCGCACTTCTGGGAAGCGTTTGCTCTGAGATTTCGATTGTCGCGCCTCCAGGAAAGTATGTGAATTTGCCTTGGCCTCTGATTGCCGATCGTTGGCCGGGAGAAGGCCCACTCGGGGGCATCCTGACCGCGTTGCTGCAGACAAACCAGCTTGTTCCGTTGGACAAAACAAGAATCAACGACCACGCGGTACGTTCTTGGGCCCTCATTGTCAGTTGTGATATGCCTTTCCTCACCCAAGAATTCCTCGCCTTTTTGGTGGATAAGGCATCGCGAAGCAATGCGCAGGTCGTCGTGCCTCAGTCCGTCAATGATCTCGAACCCCTGTGTGCCTGCTGGCGCACCGATGCTGTGGCTGCCATTCGAACCTCATTCGACTCGGGCATTCGGAAGGTTACCGAGGCCATGAAACGCTTGCCCCTGGAAGTGCTTGACGAGTCGGCCTGGAAACGATTTGATAGCGATGGCCGGTTGTTCTGGAACATGAACACGCCCGCGGACTTTGCCGAGGCGCGCCGCATACTGGAGACGAGGATCGATGAGTGAAGAGCTCCATCAAGCCGGGTTGACGTCCGCCCACTCCGGGCAAAAGGGTTCGGAATACTATTTCGAATTTCGCGGGGTGAACAAAGGGTTCGACGAACGCATGGTGCTGAATAACGTCAGTTTCAAAGTCAAGCGCGGGGAAACTTGCGTGATCATGGGCCGCAGCGGGGTTGGCAAATCGGTTTCCTTGAAACACATTATGGGTTTTCTTCATGCGGATTCAGGCCGCGTATTCATCGATGGAGTGGACGTCACGGATTTTACGGAACGCCAGTTTGAGGAAATCCGCAAAAAGGTCACCATGGTCTTTCAATCCGGGGCGTTGTTCGATTCCCTCACCGTCGCCGAAAACATTGCCTTCCCGCTCGAAGGTCAGCCTGGGCTGACTGACGAAGACGTCGCTGCTTACGTGATGAAGCTTGCGAAAAAGCTGGAAGTGGAAGACGTTCTCGAAAAAGTTCCCAGCGAACTTTCCACGGGGACCAAACGCGCCGTGGCTATCGCACGAGCATTAGCGCAGAATCCCGAAGCGATTCTTTACGACGAGCCCACCACCATGGTGGATCCTATAATGGCCGGACACATGGGCGACCTGATCTCGCGGCTCAAAGAAGCATTTCACAAGACCTCCATCGTCGTGACTCATGATACGCATCTGGCCAGACGCCTCGCCGACACGGTCGTCTTTTTGCAAGATGGCAAAGCGCAGATATTCGGGTCATGGACGGAATTTGAAGGCTCCACAGACCCGTTTCTTCGCGACTTCCTCTTGCAGGATGAACTCATTCCCGCCCTGGATGTGATTTTGTGACCATTTCTCCGCCGCCAAAAGATCCCAAGGCACAACTTCGAAAAACAATGGGTTTCTGGGACGTGCTGCTGTTCAACATCGCCACTGTTCTCGGCCCACGCTGGATCGCGGCCGCCGGGCACAATGGCACTTCTTCCATCAGCCTTTGGGTTATCGCCGCAGTTTTCTTTTTTGTGCCGGGCGCGTTCGTGATCAATGAATTGTCATCGCGCTTTCCGAATGAAGGCGGTTTGTACGTCTGGGCTAAGGAGGCGTTCGGCGATTTTCACGGTTTCGTGGCTGGCTGGACCTACTGGATTTACACGGTGTTTTATTTTCCGGGCCTGCTGCTGGCGAGCGCTTCGATGAGCGCCTATGTCTTTGGGGCGAAGGGCGTGTTGCTTTCCCAGGACCGCGCTTTTCTCCTGTGGGTCTCCCTCGGTTTGCTCCTGGTAGCGGTTGTGCTGAACATCATCGGTCTGAACATCGGCAAATGGCTGCAAAATGCCGGAGGCGTGGGCACGTATTTGCCACTGCTCATGCTGGTGGTTGTTGCGTTGGTCGTTTGTTTCAAACATGGTGCCGTAACGCACTTCACCTGGTCGAACATGATGCCCTCGTGGAATTGGGATACTGTGAATTTTTGGTCGCAAATTGCATTTGCGTTCACCGGGCTAGAGTTGGTTTCGGCAATGAGCGAAGAGGTGCGCGACCCGCGACGTACTCTGCCCCGCGCGGTCTTTGGGGCCGGGGCGATGATCGCTCTTGCTTATATCGTTGGCACCTTCGCTGTTCTCTCGCTCGTCCCGGCTTCCGGGATCGATCCGCAGAGCGGCGTTTTCAACGCCATTACACTGGGCTCCGTCGCCCTTAAAATCGGTTTTGTAGGGATTTTGGCGGCCGTGCTCGTTTCCGTGGGCAATGCCGGCGGCGTTGGCAGTACCGTAGCTGGCATCGCACGCGTGCCTTTTGTCGTGGGCATTGATCGCTACTTGCCATCGTTTTTCGGGAAGATTCACTCGCGCTGGAAAACCCCTTACGTTTCCATCCTCGTGCAGGCCGGCCTTTCCGGCGCTATCTTGCTCCTCAGCCAGATTCGGAGCGAGACTGTTCAGGCTGCCTACCAGATCCTCATTGACGCGGCCATTATCCTCTACTTCATCCCGTTCTTGTATATGTTCGCCGCAGTCATTAAGTTGGCTGGCCGCAAGGACCGTGCGGAAAACGCGCATGCAGTTCTGATTCCAGGCGGCAAAATTGGATTGTGGCTTTGCGGTATTCTGGGCTTCTTCGTCGTCCTGATCGGAATCTTTGTTTCGCTCGTGCCTCCGGGCGAGACTGTGAACAAATGGAGTTTTGAACTCCGTCTCGTCGGTGGAACAGTTGTTTCGATTTTTCTGGGATTAATACTTTACTGGCGCGGCGCCCGGTCAAAGAAATCAGTTTGAGGTCCCCGCGATCTCAGAAGCCCTGGCTGACCAATTGTTCGATGCTCAAGTTCGAAGCCGGCTTCGCGCCGTTCCTTGCTTCTAAGTAGCGCTCCACATATTTTCCCAAAACATCGCCTTCGAGGTTCACGGCGTCGCCGATTTTCTTGTCACGGATGTTGGTGTGTTCGTGAGTGAAGGGAATAATCGCGATTTCCGCCACGCGGCCATTCCAGCGCGCCACGGTCAGGCTGATTCCATCGATTGCGATGGATCCTTGGGGAACGATGGACCTCACAAAGGATTCCGGCACCTCAACGCCGTACCACCAGTTTTCGCCTTCAGCTTCGAGCCGCGAGACTCGGCCGGTCGTATCTACATGTCCCAGCACGAAGTGCCCACCGAATTCCTTGCCCGCGGTCATGGGCTGTTCCAGATTTACGTGCAGACCAGGTTTCCACTCGCCGATAGACGTTTTGCGAATCGTTTCGGCAGATAGGTCGGCGGAGAACCGCTCGCCATCCCGCGCGACCACAGTTAAGCAGCACCCATCCACGGCAATGCTGTTGGCGATCGCGAGATGAGGGGCCACGGTCGGAGCGTGAATCGTCAGCCGCCCGCCTGCTTCGAGGAGTTTGAGGGAATCGATGGTGCCGAGATGCTCGATGATGCCGGTGAACATGAGAACCTCGCGCGAAACAGTAGGATACCGCGAAACGTGAGGGAAGTCCTTGACGAGCACGTGGACTGGGTAGAAGATGTGGTCAGACCACGCTCCTGGTCGGAGGTGGTTCATGTTTGAACCGAAACTGACCGACGCACATCCGGAAGCGGCAAAAACCTACCCGCAAAAAGTACATTGTTCCGTTTACAACCGCAGCGCAGCAGTCATCGTTGCCAACTGGGCTATGAGCGAAGAGGGTTGGAGCGGCTGGCGCGTCATCGATTGCTCGCTTTTGCCGCCGGGCGCTGTCCATTGCGGAATGGATTGTTTGTCGCAGGCGCGGGTGAAGGAAGAATAGGGACTGCTCTCGGGTGGGTCCAAGAGGAAGCAGCGAAGAATTTCTGTGCTCGCGTTTACCCCGGATTAGGGGGCAAACGCGGTGCAGCCTGGGGAAAATCTGGCCTGTTACTTACATTCTTGACGGAGGAAGGAATGAACGACCCGGAAATTCTTGACCGCATCCTGGAGAGTTGCAGCTTCCGCTTTCGCAATGTACTCTGCCCCAACAAAGACAAAGTAGCCCATATAGCCGCTGTGAAAATGCAAGGAGAAGACGCGGATTGGTCGGTCGCCGAGTGCTCCCTGTTGCCGAATGGCGAAGTGAAATGCGCCATGAGCTGCCTGTTGCGTGATTTTGATACGGGAGAGTGATCCCACCCGTTCTTGGCGAGTCCCGGCGTTCCAGTCGCTCAATCGCGATTGAACTCCTAATACCGGATTTTACCGCTGTTTGGCAGCATCGCTTCCTGCCTGGGCGATCTCCCGCAATTTGCGCAAGTCCAGTTTCCCCGTTCCCAGATACGGCAATTTTTCCACGAAGAGGAACTGATCCGGTCGCGGTTTCCACAGAGCCGGCAAGTCGCTTTTCGCCAGCTTTTCCAGCAAGTCTCGCAACGCATCCTCTTTCAGAGTGTGAACAACCACCAACCGCTCACCCTTTTTCTCGTCCGGAATAGCGGTCACCGCCAACACTTGCCCATCGGCCCCCAGCAATTCGTGAAGCTTTTCCTCTACCCGGATGTGTGGCACCATCTCGCCGCCGATTTTACTAAATCGACTTAACCGGTCGGTGATGCGCAGGAAGCCGTCCTCATCCACGGTAGCAATGTCGCCAGTGTTGTACCAACCGTCTTTCAATACTTCGGCGGTTTTTTCCGGCCGGTTCAGGTAACCAACCATGACATTCGGCCCGCGAACCAGCAGCAAGCCCGGCTTGTCCACCGGTAGGGATTCGCTGCTTTCTGGATCGATGATGCGCACGCCGATTCCAGGCAACGGATGGCCGATCGTGCCACGCTTGGCCCCGACCTGCCGAAAATACGCCGCGCGAAAATCATAGGTGTTTACGGCCACCACCGGCGAACATTCCGTGCAACCGTATCCTTCCAGCGGACGAACGCCGAAGTGATCTTCAAAGCCCTGCGCCACGCGTTCCGGCAGTTTCTCCGCCCCCGCCATCACGATGCGTAAACTGCCGAACGCTTCTGGCGGAATACGCCGAGCATAAGTATTCAGAAACGTCGGCGTGGAAAGCAGCATGGTGACTGAATATTTACTGACTAAAGCGCCGATCGCCTGTGCGTCCAGGGGGCTTACATGGAAAACCACGCCCATCCCGGCCAGTGGCGGCAAGCACAGCGTGCCCGTGAAACCGAACGAATGGAAAAAGGGAAGTATACCCAGGATGCGATCGCCGTCGTGTAGATGAAAGACCTGCTCGAGTTGCTCGACGTTTGAGGCGAGGTTGAAATGCGAGAGCAACACGCCTTTCGGCTCTCCCGTGGATCCGCTGGAAAAAATGACGGTCGCGATGTCATCGAGCGAAGGTGGCCGCGATACTCCCAGGAAGAGTTCCAGCAAGCGGGCCGGAAGCAGTTTTGCCGCAAGCAGTGCCGCGATCTTCTCCACGAAGCCTGGGTTTAGCGCCAAGTCCTCTGCATAAATCAATTCACCGGGAGGTTGTATAGGCACTTTTTCCAGGAATTGCCGCGAGGTGACCACTGTCTTCAGTTCGCACTGCTTCGCGCTGGAAGCGATTGATTCATTCGAAGAGGTATAATTCAGATTGATCGGCACTTTGCCGAGCAGCAGCGCCGCCCAATTCACCAGCGCTCCGGGAATGGACGGCGGAAGCAGGATGCCGACCATTCTTTGATCACGCCAGAGCGGCCGGAGACGCCGGGCAAGGAATACGGTCTTGGTCAGCGAATCGCCAAAGGTGAGTTTTGGTGTGCGTCCGTCAGCCATGGCGAAGCGGCGGGGATGGCGCCGCGCCGCCTGCATAAACGAGCGCGTCAGCGGTTTCATGTAGCGACGCCGGCGTTGAAAGGCGTCCACGCCCAACTCCTGCACTGCTTGCCGAACTTCGGGTGCTGTCGCCGTCGATGGCAGAGGCTTGCCGAAGGTAATCCGCACGGGGTAGGGAATCGTCCGCGGCCATTTCCAGAGGAAGTGCCCGCCGGAGAAGCTGAAGATGGAGCCCCAAATCCCGTCGAGGTTTACGGGAATAATAGGTACGTCGATCCCTTTGATGATGCGTTCGAACCCCCGCCGGAAGGGCAGCATCTGGCCGATGCGCGTGATTTCTCCCTCTGGGAAAATGCAAACTACTTCGCCATTGCGCAATGCTTCGGAAGCTTCGCGCAGCGAATGAATCATTTCGCGCGGTCCTTGATCGGAGGCGATGGGAATGATTTTCAACATCTTTGCAAATGGCTTAATCACGGGATTGTCGTAGACGCCCTTGAACATAAGGAAGCGGATCGGCCGGTCGGTGGCGGCAATGAGCAACACGGCGTCTACCCAGGAAGCATGGTTCGGGGTGAGCAGGGCACCCCCGCGCGCGGGAATCATTTCCTGGCCCTTCAGGTCCAGCCGGTAAATCGTGTGCGCCGCCATCCACAGCAGTAGACGGAGCAACGAATCCGGCAGCAGCCAGAGCACGTAAGCCAGGGCAGCAAGAGTCCCCCCCGCAGCCCAGAAGAAAATTTCCTCGGGGCCAAGGTGCAGAAAATGTTTACAAAGGTAATAGACAACCGAGGCGGCCAGAATTCCGACGAAAGACAAAAGATTGGCGCTGGCCAGCACACCGCCACGATGCTGCTCCTCCGGGCGGTGCTGCAACAGCGCGCTGATCGGCACGATAAAAAAACCGCCGAAGAACCCCAGTAAACCAAGGAAAACCAATACGGTGGTGAATGACAGGCCTGGAAGAGCGAGCAGAAATCCGAAGACGGTGATGCCTGTCGCGCCCAAGGGAATCAAACCATATTCGATTTTCCCACCGGAGAGATAGCCTGCGGCCAAGCTCCCCAAGCCAATGCCGATGGCGATAGCGGCCTGCAGCAAGCTCCCTCGCGTCGAAGCGAGGCGCAGCACGTCGCGCCCGTAAAAGACGATGTCAAACTGGAGCAGCGCACCCAGAAAAAAGAAGTAGGTATTTCCCGCGACGGCGAGCCACAAGACGCGATCCCGAGAAATGCGTTCACCGTTCGTCCACAGATCGCCCAGAAAATTGAGTTGGAATTTCTTCGCCGGATCCGCCGCGTGCACTCGCGTAATCCCGAGACTGGTGACCAGCCCAACGGCAGAGCAGGCAAGGAAGAAGACGCCCGAATATTCCTGGTGTGCACCAAACAGCTTCGGAAGTTGCCCAGCCACCACAGTTCCAACGATGGCGGCGAGGAATGTCCCCAATTCAATGACCCCATTGCCCCACGACAGCCGGCCTTCCGGGAGGATTTCCGGCAGCAGACCGTACTTTGATGGTCCAAAGAGGGCTCCCTGTGTGCTTGCCAGAAACAACGCCGCCAGGGACATAGTCATGCTCTGCAGGGCAAAGCCCGCAATGGCAAAGAGCATGACGCCAATTTCGAAGAGCTTTGTTCCGATGGTAACGGAGCGCTTGCTGAAGCGATCCGCGAAGTATCCCCCGGTCATCGAAAACAAGATGAAGGGCAGCGCGAAAAGCGCACCCACCAGCAAAACCTTGGTCTCTTCTTCGTCGGGAGTCAGATTCGTGCCGATGATCAGATAGAGGATGAGAAATTTCAGGCCGTTGTCGTTGAACGCGCCTTGAAATTGCGTGGCGATCAGGCTCCAGAATCCGATGCGCCAGGAACGAGGAGCGTCAGGCATGCCCTAAGGTTCTCCAGTTCAGGAAGTAGGCGGCGTTCGATGCGATGCCAAATGGTCGCAGAGAACCGCTCGCTTGAGTAGATTTTTCTTTTGCGGTTGTGCTTTGGAACGCGGTCACCGAAAGCCACGGTCTCGATCTCAAAACGAAGAGAGAATCCCTAGGTCGGGGAACTACACAATCTATCTAGAGGATGAATTCCGAACGACGGCTTCGATGGCGATATCTGGGCCGAATTGCCGTACCGAACGGATGTGCAATGGAGGAAGAATTGCGTCCGACAGGTGGACAAAAGGAAGTCCAAGCTTTCCCACGACTTTGGGTGCGTAAAATAGTACCAGCTTATGCACCAAGGCAGACGCAAGGGCAGCGCCGTTTAATTGCGGGCCGGCTTCGAGCAGCACGCTCAGGAGTTCCCGTTTGCCTAACTCCTTGAGTACAGCATTCAAGTCGATTTTCCCGGCACGCGCGCTCTGGGAAATCAGTTCGACGCCGGCAGCCTGTAATTTGCGCGCTTTCGGCGATTTCAGCGGTACTGCGGTGAACACAAGGAGATCATTCTTGGCAGATTCGACGATGCGAGACTTGGGAGCAAGCCGCAACTTTGCATCGAGGATCACACGGAGCAAGCGCCTCCGCCGCGGTAACCCGCTGCGGTCGGTCAAGAGCGGGTCATCGACAAGGATGGTGCCGATCCCTGTCAACAGTGCGTCCGAGGCGTGCCGCATGCGTTGCACTTCCGTGCGCGAGTCCTCACTGGTAATCCACTCGCGTTTTTTGCTCCCGCGTGCTTGTGGAATGGAAAGCTGGCCGTCGAGCGTGAGCGCCGATTTCAGCGTCAGGAACGGTTTATGAGTCGTGATCCAGCAGGCAAACGCCTCATTCAATTTTTCCGCTTCGGTCTCGAGCACGCCGGTTTCCACCTCAATTCCGGCGCCGCGCAAACGCGTGAACCCACTACCCCGCGTCTTGGGATTCGGGTCTTCCATCGCCGCCACGACACGGGAAATTCCTGCAGCGATGATGGCTTCCGTGCAGGGCCCAGTTCGACCCGGATGGTTACAAGGCTCCAGGGTGACGTAGAGCGTGGCCCCGCGCGCTTTCTCTCCGGCTTGATGCATCGCCACAATCTCTGCGTGATCGCGCCCGGCATACTGGTGAAAGCCATCGCCTACGATCACGCCATCTTTGACGATGACGCAGCCCACCGTAGGATTGGGGCTCGCCAACCCTACGCCTTTGCGCGCCAAATCCAGCGCATGCTCCATGAAATGCAAATCGTGATTGTTCACGGTATTAGTCGAACAGCGAATCCGCGTATGTCTGAGCATCGAACGGCACGAGGTCGTTGAGCTGTTCGCCGGTGCCGACAAAGCGAATCGGCAATCCCAACTCACGGGAGATTGCCACTACAATTCCGCCCTTTGCAGTGCCGTCGAGCTTGGTCAGAATGATGCCCGTCACACCGACGGAGGTCGTAAATTCCCGCGCCTGCGCCAAGCCGTTCTGCCCGGTCGTCGCGTCCAGCACCAGCAGCACGTCGTGCGGCGCGCCCGGAATCACCTTCGCCGCGGTCCGTTTCATTTTTTCCAGTTCGGTCATCAGGTTCGATTTCGTGTGCAGCCGGCCCGCTGTATCCACAATCACGGCGTCGACATTCCGCGCCTTGGCTGCGGCCATCGCGTCGTAAACTACCGCCGCGGGATCAGCGCCCGGCTTCTGCTTGATCACTTCCATGCCATTTCGTTGCGCCCAAATTTCCAGTTGCTCGACGGCCGCCGCGCGGAAGGTATCTGCCGCGCAGAGCACGACGCTTCGCCCTTCCTGCCGTAGCCGGTTCGCCAGTTTCCCGATGCTGGTGGTCTTCCCAGCGCCATTCACACCCACAATGAAAATCACGCGAGGATCGTTGCCATTCGCCGCCCCAACCAGTGTGGGTGTGTTGCCGTAAACGTTGAGCGTTCTGAACACGTGCCCCTTGATCTCCCGTTTTAACTGCGCGCCATCGGCAAGGGCATTCCGGGCAATCTGTTCCCTCACGGAATCCAGAATTTCCCGCGTGGTCTTCACTCCCAGATCAGCGGAAAGCAGCGCGGTTTCCACCTCCTTCAGAACGGATGGATCGATCTGCCGCCCGCCCTTGGTGACATTGTCCAGCGTGTCGGCCAGCGCATTTTTTGTTTTGCTGACGGAATCCTTCAGGCGTTCGAGCAGCCTAGGTTCGGGTTTGCCAAAGAGGGTAATCATACAGTTCGACGCGCATCCAGAGGCGCAACACAAAATTGTAACAGATGGGAGAGCAGGGGAGGCTTAGACGTGAACTTCAACGGCAGAAAGGCGGAGCTTGCCCGCTTTCACCGCGGATTCCAGCGCATTGACCACCGACTGGTCGAACTTCGATCCCGTCAGCGCCTTGATGCGGCCCAGCGCGTATTCCAGGTCCATCGCCGACTGGTAGGGCCGGTTGGTGGTCATCGCATCCAAGGTATCCGCGACGGCAATAATGCGCGCCATCAGCGGAATCTGAGGTCCAGAAAGTCCATAGGGGTACCCGCGGCCGTCCAGATGCTCGTGGTGCAGTTCGATGCCGGGCAGCATGTCTTTCAGCTGCGAAACCGGGCGCATGATGTTGGCGCCCTTGGTCGTGTGCGTCTTCATGATTTCGAATTCTTCTGGTGTCAGTGAACCGGGCTTCTTTAAAACACGGTCATCCACGCCAATTTTGCCCACATCATGCAGCAGTGCGCTAATTTTCAGCTTGTCCAGATCCTCGGCGGACAAGCGCAATTCCTGTGCAATCACAGTCGAGTACTTGGCCACGCGCCCGGAGTGACCACGCGTATACGGATCCTTTTCGTCGATTGCGGCCGAGAGCATGCGGATGGAGCCGATGAACAGCTCGCGGTTTTCTTCCGCCGCTTCCTTTAGTCGCTCGATGTACTCCTCGATGTCACTCGCCATCAAATTAAAGTTTTCCGCCAACTCGCTGATTTCGGCGGCTCCGCGAACGGGCGTGCGCTGGTGAAATTCGCCGCGGCTGATGGCTCTCGTGGAGGCGGCCAGGCTGCGAATCGGGCCGCTGATACCTACAGCGAAGAAGTACCCGAACAGCACCGCGATCAACACGACCACGCTCACGAACGCGAGCGCCTGGCGGTTCAATTCCGTCACGCCAGCATCGGCGCGCGCTTCATTCACGCTTCGCTCGGCGATTACCGCCCAGTTCACTTCCGGGAAGGTGCTGTACGTACCCACCATTTCCACATCATGCTTGTTTTCTTTTTCCGTGAACCGCACGGTCTCCGTGGTGCGCAGTTCCCTCGGGAGGTCCTTGATTTGCCGGACAAGGTGCGACTTCTCGCTGAGGTCTTCTCCAGGCACAAAATGTTTTGTCTCTGGATGCGCCACGATGTGGCCAAAATGGTCCACAACAAACACGGTCCGGCCCCGCACGCTCGCATCTTGTAGCCGGCGCAGTATCGGATCGAGCGAAACCACTGCTGCCAGCATCCCTGTGAAATTATTCTGCGTATCCGTCAGAGGCACGGCGATGACGAACGCCGGACGGTTATCGGGTGCCAACGCCAGAGGATCGCTGCGAAACTTTACCGACTGCATCGAACTCACAAACGCCCGTTGCAGCGCTTTGGCCACGAACGGATCTTGCTCGGCCCGGAAATTTCCCTGTGAAGCGCTGGTTCCTTTGCCATCGCGGCCCACAGCCGTCAGGTAGACGAATGTATTTCGGTTGGAATCGACGAAGTTCTCCAGCAGTCGCGTGACTTTGGGCTCTGCCGCGGGGTCAGTTACGTTGTCGATCAGGCCCGTCAGCGCGAGGATCTGCCGCTGGCTGATCAACTGTTGCGTCAGATTCGATTCAAAGAATTGGACTTCCTGGGCGAGCGAACGCGTCAGTTCGGTCTGCTGCACGCGCTCCATGTCCACCAGTTTTTCCTGGCTCAGCTCAAGAACCTGGCGATGATACAGACCAATCGGGAGAGCGCTGACAAGCAGGAGCGCACCGAGCATAAGCCATAAAATGCGCACCCGGCCGGTACGAAGGCGCGTCAACAGGGATGGAAGTGAGACCGCCATTGCAACATGTAGATTTTAGAGGACTAGTTTGTCGCAGACTGGCTGGCCTAAAGGACAGGCGACGCGCAAATGCCACTGGGACCAACGTACTACAGGCCAAGGGCTTAGCTTTTATTCCCGCTTCAAGGGACGCTCCATGATCGCCCGGATGGCGTCCTGCGGCGAATTGCCCAAGTGCAGAATGCTGTGGACCTGTTCGGTTATGGGTAGTTCGATATTTCGTCCCCGTGCCAAACCCAATAATGCCTCCGCGGTTCCTACGCCTTCGGCCACCATGCTCATTTCCCCGAGGATCTCCGGCAAAGCGCGGCCGCGGCCCAGTTCAAATCCGACGTGCCGATTTCGGCTCAATGATCCATGGCATGTCAGCACCAGGTCGCCCAATCCCGCGAGACCGCTCAGCGTTTCGGGTTTGCCTCCCATCGCCACAGTCAGGCGGGCCATTTCCGACAGGCCTCGCGTAATCAAAGCTGCCAGCGAATTCGCTCCCAGACCCAATCCCTGGCAAGCTCCCGCGGCAATTGCTATGACGTTTTTCATTGCTCCCGCCAACTCCACGCCCAACACATCTTCGTTTGTGTAGAGCCGGAAAGTTGGCCCGGCAAATTCCTCCTGAAGAAACGCCGCCAACGCGCGATCCTCCGATGCCAACACAACAGCGGTTGGGTCGCCGCGTGCCGCCTCCAACGCGAACGAAGGGCCGGAAAGCACTCCGATGCGCGGAATAAAATTTAAGGCGAAAACCTGTGTAATCACTTCGCTCATGCGCAGATGGGTCGCGGGTTCGAGCCCCTTCGTTGCGCTCACCATGGCTGTATCCGGCGAAAGATAGGGAACTGCTTTCACATAAATCGCGCGAGCGTGCGCCGACGGCACCACGCCAACTACAATTTGCGCGTCGCGCAACACCTCGCAGAGATCGTTCGAAGCTTGCACACACGCGGGGATGGGAATGCCCGGCAGATAGGTCGCGTTCTCACGGCTTTCCTGCATGGATTGTGCGATCGAGGTTTCCCGCACCCAAATCCGGATTTCGTGCTTGCGGCGGCTATGCGCTAACACGACCGAGAGTCCCGTTCCCCAACTCCCGCCACCAAGAATGGCGATTCGGCTCATGTATCTTCGCCTTTTGATTTGCCCAGAGACAGTTTGGGCTCGGTACCGTCAACCAATCTTTGCAGATTGGCGTCATGCTTGTAGAAGAGTAAGGCAGCGGCAAATAGCGTGCCGAGCGTAATCACCAAGGGTGGTGCGTGGCCTGGGGCCCAGAGAAAGTAGATCAATAGCGGCATTGCCGCCGCCGCCGCGAGCGATCCAAGTGACACATAGCGCCAGAACGCTACGACCAGTAGAAACAAAAAAAATGCAGCCACCGCGGCCAGCGGGCATAGTGCACTAAACACGCCCAACGCCGTGGCTACTCCCTTGCCGCCTTTAAACCTCAGCCACACCGGAAAACAGTGGCCCAAGAGTGCTCCCACTCCCGCAAGGATCATGGCGCTTGCCGCATCGCCGGTGAGTCTTGCGGCGAGGCAAACCGCCACTGCACCTTTAGCGGCGTCCAGGAGCAGTGTGAGAATCCCCGCCAGAGGCCCAACCACGCGGGAGACGTTGGTCGCACCAATATTGCCGCTGCCGTGTTCCCGCACGTCTTTTCCACCGAAGAGTTTCGCGAGAATCAGGCCAAAGGGGATGGAACCGAGAAGATACCCGGCGAGCGCGAGGAGCAAGGTTGTCGCGGAAATTCCGGCCATCAAACGCTAAGTCTCCGTCACAAAAGGGAACGACTGCACCGTAGTGTACTCCGCTCCAGTCGATTTGAGTCTGCTTTCGATGAGATGAAACTCGCGGGCAGTCAGCGAGCCGAAACTCCGAAGACCATGTTCCTTGGCGGCCGCGACGAGTTTTGGCGGGAGGCCCGGAGGATTAAAGCGCGCCAGCGTGAGGTGTGGCAGGAATGGTCGGTCTTCCAGGGGAAAACCGCATTGGTGCAGCCCATGGTCGATCGCCCCGGCCAGTTGAGACAGGTTCGCGGACGAATCCATACCGGTCCAGAACACGCGCGGACGTTTTTCATTCGGGAAAAACCCGAGCCCGAGGAACTCCATTGTGATGGGTTGAGAACTGCGAATGGCCCTCAGGGTGGTCTCGATTTCCCCCAGTTTCTTTCCGTCCGTTTCGCCCAGAAATTTTAGGGTCACATGAAGATTTTCCGCGCGCACCCATTTCACCTGTGGGGCAATTTCACGCAATTCCTTCAAAAATGTTGCCAGCGCATTGCGAATTGCGCCGGGAATTTCGATGGCGATGAACAAACGCATCGGGAATACCCTGTTCAGGAATTTGAGACGCGGCGGGGTTGCGGGTGGGCGTTATACAGAAAATGCATGCGCACCATGTCCAGCCCAAGCTGCGAAGCATAATACCGGATGCCCTCGCGGTCCCCCGGCAAGTGCAACAGTTTTTCCTTCACTCCGGCCGGTCCGGCCACGGCAATGTGCACGGTGCCGACAGGTTTTTCTTCACTGCCGCCGCCAGGCCCGGCAATTCCGGTGATCCCCACGCCCAACGTGCTTCCTACCCGCCGGCGAATGCCTTCGGCCAAAGCAATGGCCACCTCGCCGCTCACGGCACCCTTTGCGGCGATGAGTTCCGGTGGCACATCAGCCCAGGCCGTTTTCATCTCGTTGCTGTAACAAACCACGCCGCCCAGGAAATAATTCGAACTGCCGGGAATGCTCGTAAGCCTTTGTGCCAGCAAGCCTCCCGTGCAGCTTTCCGCCGCTGCAATGGTAGCGCGGTGGTCTATCAGCAGTTTCGCGACGACCTCTTCCAGAGGTGTTGCGCCGTGTGCAAAGATGCGCTCACCCAAGGCAAGTTCGAAGCTGCGCACGAGTTCATCCAGGGTTGCGTTGGCCTCAACAGCGTCCTCACTCCAGCGCCGCAGATGGATTTGGATTTCCCCCGGCACCGCCAGGATCGTAGTGTTCACATCCACATAGCGCGTGTAGACCGGCCGAATGCGCTCTTCCACATGTGATTCGCCGAGCCCCGTAACGCGCAATTCGCGATGAAACATGCGCACCGCGCTGGCCCGTCGCTGCAACCGCGGCAAGACCTGCTCCAGGAAAAGCGGTTTCAGCTCGCGCGGCGGCCCAGGAAGCAGAGCCATCATGCGCCCCTTGTCTTCCAGCCATAACCCCGGCGCAGTGCCTCGCGGGTTCTCCAACACTTCGGCCCCTTCCGGCACCATCGCCTGACGGAGATTCACCGCCGGCATGTCTCGCTTGAAGCTCCGAAACCGCGCTTCGATCGCACGCACAACTTCTTCATTTCGCTTTAGCCTGCGTCCCAGGAGTTCAGCCACCGTTTCTCGCGTCAGGTCATCCTCGGTAGGCCCCAATCCGCCGCTCGCAATCACCACCGGCACACGGTTCAGCGCATCGCGAAACGCTTCAGCCAGTAGCTCTCGATTATCGCCAACGATTGTTTTGCGCAAGACCTCGATGCCGAGCTTGTTCAGTTCTTCCGTAAGAAACAGCGAATTGGTATCAATCCGATCCGGCGTCAAAAGCTCCGATCCAACCGCAATGATTTCCGCTTTCATGGACAATATTGTAGCTCAGACAACGTGCAGGGACGTCGCACGCCAGAAACCTCTTGGACAGTTGACCGGTACTCAGCCCAGAAGGGGCAGGCCGCGGACGTTCCAATCGAGCGTGTACAGCGCGCTGTTAGCCGCGAGGATCGCGCGTCCACTCGGGAGAAGCGCCATGCCGACAAGCGCCGGTCCACTCAG
Organism: Candidatus Acidiferrales bacterium; assembly: GCA_963709675.1. Taxonomy (GTDB): domain Bacteria; phylum Acidobacteriota; class Terriglobia; order Acidiferrales; family UBA7541; genus Acidiferrum. Next base: position 1,983,224 of record CAVPWW010000002.1, on the reverse strand, counting down.
GACATGCTCGGCGTGGCCCTGCGGCGTGATGCGCACAATGCCACGCCGCCCGGAGAACGACGCGGCGATATAAAGATTTGTGTCTTGATCGAAGGCCATCCCTTGCGGGCGCCCCAATCCGCGGTAAAACACATGCACTTCGCCACCTTGCGTGATACGGTACACCCGGTCGTAACTTGAGGTGGTCGGCCCAGTGACGTACAGCTCTCCACTAGGATGAAATGCCAGATGGTATGCCGCCATGGAAGGTTCCAACGTGGCGAAAACAAAAATCTCACGCTGCGGACTAATCTTGAAAATTGTTCCACTGCGATCCCCGACAAAAAGATTTCCGGTGCGGTCGAACGCCAGCCCCGTGGCAATTCCCATGCCCTCGATCCATTCTTCGGTTTGGCCATTCTGTGCCACGCGATGAATCGTGCCATCATGACGGCACGAAACGAATAAGTCTCCATTTGGCCCAATCGCCAAGCCCGTGGGATTGATCAAGGACGTAACATAAGGCTTCACCGCAAAGTTCGGCCCGATTTTATAAAGAGACACCGGCACACGCTGCCCTCGTGGCCCGCTAAATGTCACATACATATTCCCCAGAGCATCGACCGCCGGATTGGCTACGGGATGAAGGTTATCCGCAATCTGATAGGCAAGGGCTACGGGATACGGCTGGCTTTCGTGCTTGGCGTTGACGACCTGGATCGTTCCGGCAGTCACATTCTCCGGCACGCGGGCGATCAGCCGGTTGCTGCTCGCCAGGGCAAGCGGCGCTTCCGTCTCGCCGAAACGCACCACCGGTCGCCCCCCAGGACGTGAAATAAACGAACTCCCGTAGATTGTAATTTCGCCGCCAGGCAACGCGGCCGTCGGCACAATCCGCTCAATATGCGGGATACCGTTCTTTTCCTGTGGACTTCCGAAACCAAACTTCATAGCACATGAAAGTGTAGCGCGAGACGCAAGCAAATGGCAGCATAGACCCCTGCCATCCAGTCGTCTGCCATGATCCCCCAACCACCGGAAAGCCCCTCCAATCGGCGGCACGGAAAAGGCTTGGTAATGTCAAAAATCCGGAACAACACAAATCCCGCGAGAAGGTATTTCCAGTTTAGAAGGCTCATCCCGGTGTACAGCGCGAACATCCCCGCGTCGGAGGCATGCAAGAATGTTGCCGGAGTGGCCAGCGGCGCCAGTCCCAAAATCAGCGCCAGATGCACGCCGGAGACTTCATCGATCACCACGTACTGCGGATCCTTCACGCGCGCAAAGTCCGCAACTTGCGTGCTGCAATGAACTCCGAGATACGCCAGAAGCAACCAAACGGCAATCGAGGGCACCAGCAAAACCAGCATCCCCAAAGTTCCCGACAGCAGAGGTGCATCGGCGCCCATGCTGACCTGAATGCCTTTGCCCAGGAAAATAAACCAACTGTATGGATGCGAGATCACCGCGATGACTACTCCTGCCAGCGAGCCCCAGGTGCCCGGGCCGGGCTTCAGATAACCTGTGCCCAATACCGTAGCGACAGCATAGGCGAAGCGAGGCTTCTCTGCGCCTGCGGCTACAGATTCTTCATTGGATGGTTTCATCGGCTTTCCGAATACCTTCTCGCAGGGCCCGACGGTCTGTCTCTGGGAGTTCTTCTTCGTCGAAAATGGGATCGGACACAACGTATTTTTCCGAGGACCAGGCACCCAGGTCCAGCAACCGGCAGCGTTCCGAGCAGAACGGAAACTCCGCGTCCTTGTCCGAATCCGTCGCCTTCTTACAGATTGGGCATTTGTGTTTCATAGTGAACAGAGTGTTTTACCACAGAGAGGACAGAGAACAAAAAGACTTATGCTGCTTCTAGCTTAAGACCCGCAACGCCGCGCCCGTGGAAATGCGCGTAAGTTTTCCAGGCGGTGGCAGAGCCGTGACAGCAGCTATCGGCCGGATAGCTGGCCGAGGAAGAATCTCCACTACTCGGCCAATCAGGTCGTATGCGTCGGTCTTCGTAATTTCAACCTTTACGGCATCACCGGTGGCTGCCAGTTCGCCGCTCGCGAGCTCAATGTCGGTCAGGTAGAGCTTGCCATCGATGTCCGGAGCCATGCTTTCCAGGCGTGCTTCCCACACCAGCGGATTGTCCTTTGAAGGACCTTCGACCAGCCCGATTTCCGTGCCTCCCTTGAAGGCGCGCAAATTTTCACGCGAAATTTTCCTCTGCAGCGCCATTAACCGGGCGCGCCGCTCTGCGATCGTCTCCGCATCCACTTTTCCATCAAGGGGATAGCTGGCAGCATTGTCCACGTCGGAGTATTCAAAAACGCCCATCCAATCGATTTTCGCGGCGGCCACGAACTGATAGAGTTCCTCGAAGTCGTCCTTGGTTTCGCCTGGGAATCCAACGATAAAACTGGTGCGCAGCGTCACGCCGGGAATCGTCTTCCGAACTCGTTCGAGCAGCTTCAGGAAAGCATCGCCGTTGGATCCGCGTTTCATGCGCGCCAGCACGTTGCGGCTAGCGTGTTGCAACGGCATGTCGAAATAGCTCGCCAGCCGCGGATGCGCCGCCAGCGTGTCCAGCAACTTTTGCGTCACTCGGTTCGGATATGCGTAGAGAAAACGCACCCACAACAGTTCGTCGATTTCCGCCAGCTTCTCCAGGAGCTGTGCAAGCCCATCGCGCAGGCCAAGATCTTCGCCATAGGAGGTCGTGTCTTGCCCGATGAGCGTGACCTCTCGTGTCCCTGCAGCGGCCAGGTTTTCCGCTTCGCGCACAACGGATTCGAATCGCCGGCTGCGGAACGCTCCGCGCAATTGCGGGATGATGCAGAACGAACACGGATGGTCGCAGCCCTCGGCGATCTTGATGTAGGCCTGATGTTTTGGCGTGGTGATAACCCGCGGCGTCAAGTCGTGATACAGAAACGATGGTGGCGCCGCTGGAAGGATTTTTAGGTCGCCGCGCACAGCTTCAAGGATGCGCTCGACTTCTCCAGTGCCGACTACGGCATCGACTTCCGGCACCTGTTCCAAGATTTGCTCGCGGTAACGCTCCACCAGGCAGCCGGCCACAATTAATTTCTTGGCCGCGCCAAATTTCTTGTGTTCCGCCATCTCCAGGATGGCGTCGACCGATTCCTTTTGAGCGGGTTCGATGAAGCTGCACGTGTTGACGACAAGGATCTCGGCTTCGTCCGCGCGCGGCGTCAGTTCGTAGCCCTCGCGCGCCAGAATGCCCATCATCACCTCGCTATCAACGAGATTCTTCGGGCAACCGAGCGAAATGAATCCGACCTTTGGCATGGAGCGCTTTCTACCTTGGCGTAACCCTTTAATTTTAACATGCGCCGCAGGCCGTCCCTAATCACCACACTCCGTCGCCTTGGTGCCAGGAAGAAATACTTCTCCGTTTTCGTGTTCAATCACTCTAAAGGAAAAGTTTCAAATCGAGGTCAGCGCGGACGCGGGGCGGAGCGAACCTGCTCGAGCAGCGCGCGTAGCCGGAATGCGTCGCAGGGAAGGCCACCGAACCGCGACTGCACGTAGATGTCCGTGAATTCCTGGACGGTGGGAGCAAGTCCGCCTTGCAAGGCAAGAGACGCAGCGAATTCGCGCGGCGTCTGCGTGTCGCGCCGCGAGAATCCGCGTTTTTCAAGCAGCCGCAAGAGTTCAGTATAAAGACGCGACGCCATCTGCGGATTATTGCGTTCCTTCTCTGGCAAATTGGGCAGCCAGGCGAATCTCAACCATCGAAAAAACGACCGCAACCAACCTAACCGGAGCAACCCGAGCGATAGGACCAGAAAAATAGGAAACAGGAAGCGCAGCAATCCGTGCGAGCGTTGCCATCCCATCACTCGCTCCATGGTGCGCTCTTCCAAGCGGTGTATCTTTCTGCGCCACTGCTCCTTCCAATCCGTGGACACCTGGCCCACGTTTCTCGCCAAGGATACCTGGTGCGAAAAATCGTAATTGATCACCCATTCGTTCCAAGTCAGCTGGAACCAGTCTACGTAGAGCGCCAGGCGCGAAAGCAGTCCAGTTGCCTGATCGTTGGAAGGGGGTGTCGGGTCAAACGTAACCCAACCGCTGCCGGGAAAATATGCTTCCACCCAACTGTGCGCGTCGCTGGCGCGCACGATGTAATCTCCAGCAACGTAATTGTATTCGCCGGGCAAAAATCCGTTCACTTCCCTCGAAGGAATTCCGAGAGTGCGAAGCATGACCGCCATGGCCGTGGCAAAATATTCGCAATGCCCCGCCTTGGTTTCGAACAAGAAGTGCGCCAGAGGGTCAGTCCCGGGCTTCCCCGTCAGGTTAAGCGTGTACGTAAAATTTCTTCGCAAGTAATTTTCCATCGCTAACGATTGATCATAGGGGTTGTCCGCTCCGGCAGAAATTTTGCGCGCCAACTCGGGGATGCGCCGATCCAGTTGCGGCGGCAATTGCAAGTATGTCCCTCGAATCTCTTCGGGATAATCCGTCCCTGCAAACCGGGCCTGCGCCGGGCGCGCCACCGGAAGAAGTGAGAATCCCTCGTAACGAATTTGGGAGAAATTGTGGAACGGATTGGAAATGGAGCCGGTTGAATCAATCTGCAGAAAACTGTGCCGCACCGCGCCATAGTACGTACCCGCTTCGCCGGAGAAATTGCCTCGCAGCGTCATTACCTGTGCAGGTACGAATAAGGAATCGCTAGCCAACGGTTGCAGTAAAACTAAGAATTCGACCTGAACAGCGGGCCGGCCTTGCAATTCATTTCGGGATGCCAGGGTGATCCAGCCGTTTGACGCGGAGTCCTTTTTCACTTTCGATTCCGATGAGGACCATCGGCGCCCATCGAAATTCGTCAGGGCGATGCCGCGCCAGCGCAACAGCGGATAATTCACGGGGGTTCCGGTTTGTACGCGCATTACAACCGTGCTGTCTTTCTTGATTTCACCGATTTGTCCGAGCTCGACATTGTCCGTGAAGCCGCTCATAAACGATGGCTGCATCCCGGTGCGCGCAAAATATCCAGCGCTAAACCGAGGAAACACGAAAAACAGCACGGAGCCAATCACAACTGCGCCCAAGGACACACTCAGCGCTGCCAGAGAGAGTGCCTGGTGAAACTTTCGTTCCCCTCGAAGGTCTACCCCCAGGAGCGGAAACACCGCTCCGCTGGCGCCCCGCCGGATCTCCAGTCCCACAAACACCGCCACCGCAAACACTAGAAAAGCTACGAAGTAGGCCAGGAAAGAAGTGTCCACAGTGAAAATCGCGGAGGCCAGTACGCCGGCGAACGCCAGCATGGAGAGGAACAGGGCATCGCGGTCGGTAGTTACGCTGTAGAAGCGCACCAGGGTCACGAATAAAAGAAAATGCACCACGGCGAGCAGCGCGGCATACAGCCCAGGATTTGGTGCTCCGACGGCCAAGGCGCGCGAGACGAAGAAAAGGTCGGCGGGGAATACAAAAACATAGGCTACAACGAGGCGCGTTGCCATCGAATGCTTCAATTCGGCGGGATGACCTCGCCACCAACGAATTCCTTTGTACAGGACCAGAGCCGGGACGAGGATGGTGGTGAGCAGGTCGAGTTTTCCCGTTCCCACCAGTGTCATCACTGAAGTCAGCACCAGGAAAAATAAGGCGGTGCGGTAAAATCGATCCGCGGGCAGTGCACCATTCGGCGTTGCGAGCGAGGAAGCCATAGCGTGAACTTTAGAATAACATTTTGGGAATGCCGGCCGTCAGGACTCCATCCAAAGGATAACGGTACGAGTGGACGGGTTCAGGAAGGGAGAGTTGCTGTGCGTATAGTTGTAGCTTTCCTTCCGGTTCCTACCAGGGACAGCGCCGCTCGCGCTACCTTGCGCGTCAAGTTTGAAATCGGCACGGCGGATAGATCGTCTAGCGGCAACGCTCGCCCGCAGCGTGCCCGCGGAAGCTTCGCAATCTCCAAGTAAAAGGGAAGCAGCGTGATTTGACGATAAGTCACCGCGTGCCGGACCTTCGGCAGCGCGCGGAAGCTTGCCGGGAACTTCATCTTGGCGAGGATCGATCTTCTTACGTACGCGCGGAGTTCCCGGGCGGCATCCTCTTGCACTTGGATCGTGGGGAAGTGCCACATCCGGGAAAGCAGAGTCGCTACATCATGCGTGGCCGTCGCCTTTGCGTCGGAACTAGGTGGGGGCAGAAGGAGAGTCCTGCCGCGTGGGTCGGCGAGGACGAGCGCTGCCAGCGTGATCTCGACTGCGGCCCGTTTAATTCGCTTTTCGGGGATCATCTCGGTCAGGCCCAATTTCCGGGCCTCACAAAATTCAGCGACCGGGCACAGCAGACATTGCGGCGAACGTGGCGTGCAGATCGTCGCTCCCAGTTCCATCATCGCTTGATTCCAGTCGCCAGAGGCGCGCGGCGCAAGCAGTTCACCTGCCCTCTTCTGCAATTGCTGCCAGCAGGAGCCGGCTCTCAAGTCGCCATGTATGGCGAGGAGTCGAGCGATCACCCGCGCCACGTTGCCATCAAGAACGGCCAATCTTTTTTCATAGGCAATGCTGAGAATTGCCGCTGCCGTGTACGCTCCGATCCCGGGGAGAGCGAGTGCTGGTTCGACTGCATCTGGAAATTTCGATTCATGTTTGGCCACAATCTGCCGCGCGGCCTTCTGCAAATTCCTTGCGCGCGAATAGTAGCCCAAGCCGGCCCACTGCCGCAGAACTTCCTCTTCGGTAGCCTCTGCCAGAATTCTAATTTCCGGAAAGTGCTCCAGAAATCGCTCGTAGTAGGGAATTGCTGCTGCCACGCGCGTCTGCTGCAGCATGATTTCCGAAAGCCAAATGCGATAAGGGTCTTTTGTGCGGCGCCACGGCAGGTCGCGCCGAAACTCAGCGAACCACGCAAGGAGATTTTTCCGAAAGTGAGAAAGTGCCGAGCCAGTCAGCATATCGTCCGGATAGTTTCGCATAAATGCCGGGAAACTATGCTTCGGGGATAAGCCGCTCCGCTCGAAAAACTTAGGAAGAGATCTCCTCGGCGAAGACCACGTACGAGGCGTTCCACACTTCTGCTGGAATGGACCCGCGCGGCTGCGAGGTCACCACAATCTTGAACGACTCTGCTTCGGCCGCCAACTCCGTGAGTCGATGCTGCTTTGCATCCACCGGAAGCGCCTGGACCAAGGCCAGGTGGCGCAACACCGCGAAAATGTTTTCTGTGGCCGAAGCCAGAGGAACTGTGGCCGACGCACTGCGGAATTCCATCAACGCCCCGCGCTCGTGAAAACTCCAAGCGATGGCCGCGCAAAGCTCGACCGTTCGCTCGAATCGTTCTTTCTCGACTGCGATTGCGTTCGGCTTAGCGGCTTCGCTGTGCGGATCGAGCACCAGCAGTACGCGAGTGTCGTCCTCGCGCGCAAACTCCCTCACCATGAGCGAGCCCAGACGCGCTGAAGCTTTCCAATGAACATGGCGCGCGCTATCGGTGGGGAGGTAGTCGCGCAGCGCGTAAAGATCCTGGCCGCGCCCCTTCGCTAGGCTCTCAATCGCTCCTTGAATTCCGGGCAGCACCTCCAGAAATTCCGGTGTCGCTTCCACGGACGGATAAACCAATGCCTCAGAGGCGATATCCAGCCGGCGCGCTTTTTGCAGAAAACCAAATGGAAAACGCGTGACAATCCGGAACGCTTCTTCCCGGTACAACCCGCGCCGAGCAAATCGCAGTGGCATGGATTGCCTGACGGATTCGCGACGCGGCAAATAAGGAAAGTAAACCGGGGTCGCCAGAAGCACTGCTGCGTCCGCATCTTTTTTCTTCGTGCCTTCCACGCGCAGTGAAAACGACGGCAGTGTCTGTTTTTCGTTTTTCAGTTCCACGATGCCGCGCACGGTTTGCCCTGCAAAAATGTGCTCCGGAAGCTCCAGGTTCAATTCCACGCCTGCCAGCGTAAGCGACGAAAGAATTCCGGACATTAGGATGCTTGCGATCAGGCAAGCGAGAATCAGAAACAAAAGATTGTTTCCGGTATTGATGGCGGCCAGGGCCACCAGGACGATGCCGCCAATGTAAATCCACCCTTGACGCGGGAGCCGATACTCCATCCGATAACTGATCCAGCGCAGGGGCGTCCGTTTCGCCAACACCGGCACCAGCGTCAGTCCGACCCAACCCGCCACCAGCAGGGCGGACAAAGCCGTCGCGCTCGCCAGTGCCAGATTGCCGATTCGCGCGGCCGCCCCGGAATACAATGCGAGAATGAAGGCGACGCTGAGCGCTGCCATGGAAAGAAGGAACGCACGCACTCCCGGGCGGTCAGCTTTTTCCCAGGCGTTCGCGAGAGAGGCGCGCAGGTTCACAGGGGTACGCGGACAGAATCGACAATCTCGCGGAGAACGGATTCGGTGGTCTCCGACTTTTTTTGCAAGGAAGCATGCCGGGTGCTGGCCACAACGCGGTGCGAAAAAACAGCTACCGCCAACTGCTTGAAATCGTCGGGCAGGCAGTATCCGCGCCCTTCCAAAAAGGCGCGCGCTTGTGCCGCCCGCTGCAGCATCAGGGTCCCCCGTGGGCTCACGCCAAGTGCGAGTTGGTCGGACTTGCGGGTGCGATTCACAATTTCCAGCGCATAGTCGTGCAAACTGCTATCCACCTTGATGCGTGTCACTGCTTCCTGCATCGCGAGCACATCGGAAACGTCGGCAATCGGCTCAAGCGCCCCGACCGATTCCTCCGTCGTGCGGCTGCGCAGAATCTGCCGCTCCGTCTCGTGCGAGGGATAACCCATCTTGATGCGCATTAGGAAGCGATCCAGTTGGGATTCCGGAAGAGGATAAGTCCCGTGATGTTCCACCGGATTCTGCGTCGCAATCACCAGAAACGGCTTGGGTAAGGGAAGCGTGCGCCCATCCACTGTGACTTGCGCCTCGTTCATCGCCTCCAACAAGGCCGATTGCGTGCGCGGAGTGGTGCGGTTTATTTCGTCGGCGAGCACCACGTTAGCGAAGATGGGGCCAGGACGAAATTCAAAGTCCCGTGATTCAGGATTGTAGACGCTCACGCCAAGCACGTCGCTCGGCAAAAGGTCGGAAGTAAATTGGACGCGCTGAAACGTGCAGTGGAACGACCGGGCCAGGGCCTGCGCCAGGGTGGTTTTCCCAACACCGGGAACGTCTTCGATTAGCAGATGTCCACGGGCCAGGAGCGTGACCAGCGCCAGTTGAATCACATCCTCCTTACCGAAAATGGCGCGGGCGATGGAACGCTGCAGTTGTGTGACCACCTGAGAGGTGACGGTCGGCATCGGTTGAAAACCCTTAGTCTTCCTGTTACAAATAGATGAAGGGTGTTGCTTTGTCGTTTCGTGCAAATCGCAACATCTTCACCCGTTTCCCGACGGGCGATTAGCTCAGCGGTTAGAGCGCTCGCCTCACACGCGAGAGGTCAAAGGTTCAAATCCTTTATCGCCCACCATCTCTTAAATTCTCCCATATCCTCGGACGTAAGTGCGGTATCATCCTGGATCTTCTGTGACCTTTTTGCCATTTGGCCGCCGGGGCAGGCGTCTTGTATAGTGGCCGCATGCAGACAATTTTTCGCGCAATTGAGTTTTTGAGCTTAGGCCTTTGGCTGGGCGGCGATGCATTCTTGAGCTTTGTTGTGGCGCCGGGAGCGTTTTCCATCCTCGGGAACCGCGATGCCGCGGGCATGATGGTGGGCTATTCCCTTGCGCGTCTTCACTTTGCGGGTATTTTCCTGGGACTTCTCTTTCTTGTGGCACGCCTGTTGCGCACCCGTGATTTTGCCAGTTTCACAACTGCCGCTGCGCTCTGTGTGGTGTTGATGGTGATTCTCTCCGCGGCCTCGCAATTCACCGTTAGCAACCGCATGGAACGCCTCAAGAAACAGATGGTTTCTGTGCAGAACACCCCTGAGACTGATCCCCAGCGAGTCGAATTCAACCGCTTGCATCACCTGTCCGTCACCTACGAAGGCGCAGTCCTACTGCTCGGCTTCGCGGGAATGTTCTTGCTGGTCAGGGAAGTTGCGGCAAAAGCATGAAGCGTTTTTAAGTTCGTTTACGGCTTCGGCTCGGCAGTCGTCTTTTCCGGCGGGGCTTACGGGGTCGGATTTTGTTCGTGAAGGCGTAGCCTGCCCTTTCGAAGGCACGCCACATATACCAACTTGCGACCGTGCGATACGGCCGCCAGCGCTCGCCAAATTTCAACAATTCCTTTGGCGTTGGCATATGTTTTTTTCCGTAAGCCACGGACCATCCTTTTTTCACGCCCAGATCGTGAATAGGCAGCACATCCGGCCGCCCCAATCGGAAAATCAGAAACATTTCCACGGTCCACGCGCCGATTCCACGCACGGATACCAGCCGTCTGACCAACTCTTCGTCAGACAGACGCAACGCCTCTTCGTGGGTCGGAACGATTCCCGCCATTGCCTTCTTCGCCAGATCCTTCATGGCTGCGGCCTTTGCCCCAGAAAGTCCAGCCTTCCGCAGTTTCGCCGTCGGGATCTTCACCATTTTCTCCGGTGTAGGCGGACGCCCATTCTCTCCGAGCGCTTTGATACGGCCGAAAATTGTCGCCGCTGCCTTGCCGGATATGGATTGATACGCGATAGATTCGAGGAGAACTTCATAGGGAGATTGCGCGTCTTCCATATCGATTTGGAAAGCAGCGGTCTCCGCGATCAGGCGTTTGAGCTGTTCGTCGCGGTCGCGCAAATGCCGCAATGCTTCGGCAAGATCAAAGGCCAGGTTTTGGGGCGGTGTGTTGACTGTCATAGTCGGCCGATAAAGATAATACAAATAGACTGCGTTGGTAAGCGCCAAAGAGGCCAGCACGGGAGGCGAACGCGGCTCTGCAGACCCCTGTGCTAAAATCAAATGATCGATTTTTGAGAAATCCGTGGTCTGTCACCGGTGGTTCTCTTCAAGAACCAATCACCTGACATGGCATCTCGAGTGAAGGATCGCTAGATTCATGCAAACAGGCATTATTGGATTGCCGCAAGTCGGAAAAACTACCTTATTCCGAATTTTGACAAAGGCTAATGTCGACGCCAAGGGCGCACAGGCAACTCATGTGGGTGTCGCAAAAGTTCCCGAGCCACGGCTGCTGGAGCTGGCGAAGCTCTATAACCCGAAGAAAATTACCTACGCCTCGGTACAGTACGTCGACCTCCCTGGCGTGCAAAAGGAACGGATGCGCGAGAGCCTGGCCACCCTACGCGACGTTGACACCATTGCCCATGTGATCCGGGTTTTCGACGATCCCAGTGTGCCGCATTCCGAGGGGACCATCGATCCCCTTCGTGACGTCACCAACCTGGACCTGGAGCTTATCCTCTCTGACCACGAACAGATCACCAAGCGCCTGGAACGCCTTGAAAAAGACCTGAAGAAAAAGAAAGATCCCCAGTTCGAACTGGAGAAAACGGTTCTCGAAAAGTGCAAGTCGCATCTTGAGGCCGAAAGACCACTGCGCGAATTGGAACTGACTGCTGAGGAGCGCAAGCCCATTGGTGGTTTTCTTTTCTTGTCCCAGCGTCCGATGCTGTATGTGCTGAATCTTGGGGACGACGAAGCTGCCGAGATGGGCAAAGCTGTAGAGAAGCACAAGCTATCCGCGTTGCAGGGGCGGCCCAACACCGCCGTCGTGGCTGTCTGCGGGCGCCTGGAAGCCGAGCTGGCTGAGATGGACGAAAAAGAAGCCGCGGAACTTCTCTCGTCCTATGGTCTGAAAGAACCGGGCCTCAATCGCATGATTCGCGCCACCTACGACCTCATGGGCCTGTTTCCTTTCTTCACCGCGGGGGAGCCCGAAGTTCGCGCCTGGACCATTCGAAAGGGCTCCACGGCCGTGAAAGCCGCGGGAGAAATTCACAGCGATATTGAAAAGGGATTTATTCGCGCTGAGGTCGTCCGCTGCGAGGACCTCCTCGCCGCAGGAAGCATCGCCGTCGCAAAAGAAAAAGCCCAAGTCCGCCTTGAAGGGAAAGAATACATTGTGCAAGAGGGAGATGTTATTCTTTTCCGCCATAGCGGATGAACAGTTCTGAGTTCTCAGTCTTCATTTCCCAATGGTTTTCTGTTGTGTGTCGTTCTTGGACGGGACTTCCGTAACTGACGAATGAAAACTTATAACCTAAAACTCCTTTGATCCACGAACTCCCATTTCGCATTGCGCTTGCGGCCCTGCTGGGTCTGGTCGCTGCCGGTGGAAACGTCCTCGGTGGCTACTTCGTGGTGCGTCGAGAATGGCCGCGCAAGTACTTGCAATATTTTCTCGCCTTGGGCGCCGGCTATATGCTCAGCGTCGCATTCGTCGAAGTGATTCCTGAATCAGTCCACCTGGCTGGAGAGAACGCGCTGTTGTCCGTTCTCATCGGCTATTTCCTCATTCATCTCTTCGAGCACACCATCGCGCCCCATTTTCATTTTGGGGAAGAGACTCACACGGAAGAAATGCACGGTCGCCACGCGCGGCGCACGGTGCTCCTGGGAATGGCCATCCACACTTTTTTCGATGGCGTGGCCATCGCAGCCGGCTTTCTGGTTTCCAACTGGTTGGGTATGGTTATCTTCCTAGCCGTCTTCCTTCACAAATTGCCGGAAGGATTTACCATTGCTTCCGTCGTGCTCGCAAGCGGTCAAGGCAAGCGCAATGCCGTTCGCGCGGCCGGCCTGCTCGGAGCCGCCACGTTGGCCGGAGTACTCCTCACGAGCCAACTTCAAGGCCAGCTCAAATACGCGCTGCCACTGTCCGGTGGCGTGACCGTGTATGTCGCGGCCACGGACTTGCTCCCAGAGGTGAACCGTGAACCCAACTGGCGAATGGCATTTCTGGTTTTCATTGGAGTGGCTAGTTTGTTGATTTTAAAGGTGTTATTCCACGTGTGAGTGAGGCTCGCGATGTACGCGTACCTTCCTCGCTCCCTTCCCTCGAACCGCAACTTTCTGAGAACAAACGTGTTTGCTACAGTGTGGGTGCTATGGCCAGGACCGACGTCCAACTGATGCTGGACGTGAAAGCTGGTGACGAAGCTTCTTTTGAGCTTCTGCTGCACCGCTATCGCACTCCACTCGTCAACTTCCTGTACCGCATGGTGCGGAACAGGGAGCAGGCGGAAGATCTCGCCCAAGATGTTTTCCTGCGCGTGTATCGCGCGCGCGAAGATTACGTCCCGAGCGCCAAGTTCACCACTTGGCTGTTTCGCATCGCGACGAATCTGGCGCTCAACTCAGTGCGCGATAACCGCTATCAGAAGTTGGAGGTTTCCATCGATGCGCCGGTCACCGTGGATGCTGAAGATGGCGACGAAAGGCCGCTGGACATTCCGGAGAAACATCCGAATATCGAGCAGCATCTCGTTGAGGACGCGCGGAAGAAAATGATTCGCCACGCGATCGACAAGCTGCCGGAAAAGCAGCGCGCCGCGGTCCTGCTCCACAAGTATCAGGAGCTGGATTATGCGGAGATTGCCAAGATTCTCAGTTGTTCGGAGAGCGCGCTAAAATCGCTGCTCTTCCGGGCGTATGAGTCGCTCCGAGTGGAACTAGCCCCACTCGTGGCGCAGCAAGTCAAGAACCAGGTGTAGGGAAAGCAGGCTGTTATGAGTTGCGAAAAAATGGAAAGCCGGATTCTGAGCTACCTCGATGGCCGGTTGAAAGAAAGCGAACGGCTGGATGCCGAAAAGCATCTGGCGGCATGTGCGTCGTGCCAGTTGCGCGTTGAAGAATTCCGCGCGGTTTCCGGGCTCCTCGATGAACTACCGGTGATCGAACCTTCGACCGCTTTTGATGCGCGCGTCCACGCGCTGGTCGCTGCTGAGCCAGTAAAGCAGAGTTGGTGGGCCTGGATGCGAGTTTCGCCCCGCGTGGCCATTGCGGCTTCTATGCTTCTGTTGGCTTCCCTCTGGCTCGGGTTTTATCAGCGGCCTCAACAGCCGTTGCCGTGGGGCGGCAATTCTCAGGTCGCTGATGAGCAGATGATGCAGGATTTGCCGGTCCTGGAAGATCACGATGTGCTTTCCAATTTCGAGCCGTTGAAGGAATTGCCGCCACCAGTGCAGGCGGAGGAAGCTTCCGAATCGCAGCAGCAAATGTAAGAGAAGTGTTGAAGGAATGACGGAGAGCGGAAGTTAGGAAAATGCGGCTAAGCGGGTTCCAACTCGGTGTGGCCATTCTGGTAGTGGTTGCTTGTGTCGCACTGGCCGGGAATGTTTGGGCGCAGAAGCCCCATCCGGACCGTCCGCCGCAAACTCATTCCGATCGGCCGCCGCAAACTCATCCGGTTCCTGCGCATTCCCAGAATCAGAACCAAAAGGCCAACCGGCCCTCGGAGAATGCCAACCGCCCGCCAGCGAATTCAGGCAACACCCATGCGCCACAATCGCATATCGCCCCACAAGCGAATTTCAACAATACCAGCCGCCCGCCGAATGGCGGAGCAAATTTGAACCCAAGGCAACAGGTGGGCGTTGGGGCCCCTCGACCCTGGGTCGACACGATGCGCGATCTCTCGCCGCAACAACGCGACCGCGTGCTGCAGAACAGCCGCGCATTTCAGAACCTTTCCCCGGATAAGCAGAACAAGATCCGTCAGCAGTTCAACCAGTGGGACCACATGAGTCCCAACCAGCGAGCCGATCTTCGTGACAAGGAACAAACCTGGCGAAGTTTGTCTCCTGAGCAGCGGGATCACATCAAGAACGATGTACTGCCTAAGTGGCGTCAAATGCCTTGGGACCGCCAGCAAGTAATGAAGCAGAAGCTGGGCGTGCTCCAGAACATGCCGGAATCCGCACGTAATCAGCGCCTCAACGATCCGAACTTCACGCGAGGCATGAGCGACGACGAAAAGTCGATGCTGCGAGATCTGAGTCACACCCACGTTGGCGCCCCCGACGCTCCCGGCGAATAAGGTTCAGGATTGTTCTGAGAAGCAAAAAGGAAAAGGCCCTCTGAGCGTCAGAGGGCCTCTTGTTTCAATTGATCTGCGTGCGAAACAGAACGAAGGGGCAAAGCCGGCTGGTCCGAACTCCTCCCAAAACAGCGTTTCCCTCTGCTGCCGGCCTGCTCGGCGACTAGCTCGGGGCCTCAGGATCCGGCGGTGGAGCTTTTGGATTATGGACTTTTTCGTTCGTGTCCACGCCAAAGAGCATGTAGTTCGTCAGAAAGTGCTGGTGGTGGTAACGCCGGTGGCCATACTCCATGTACATCTCAGCACCCCAAGGTAACCAGAGCCACTGTTTTCCGTCCTGAAAGCTCACGGGACCATACTTCACCTGCAGATGATCGCGCGTCAGCCCCAACTCTCGCACCGGCTCACGCAGATCAGTTTCGATCTGCAGCATGTCGTAAGTGGCTGACGACACCCATATCCTGCCTTTCAGGGGGAGATTGTACGCGGTTTTGTTTCTCTGCCACCGCCGGATGGTCACGGTGGAGTCCTTTTTCTCTTCAAAACGAATCTGCCATGCGGCTTGGCCGCGCAGGCTCGTTAATCCTTCGCACTTGTAAATGAATCCCTTGCGGTTGGCGGGCTGCAACACGGAGACGCCCAAACTATTGAGGCCCGTAGTCACCACGGGTGTAGGGAAAGCGGAGTAGTCTATGCCACCATCCCTGCTTTCTTCCAAGTAAAGAGAATTCCCGCCGTACGGGAATACGAACACGATATAGGAGAAGTCCTTTTCTTTCGGAGCGCTTGGCACACCGTCGCGATCAATTTCCTGGTGCACGACATGTTCCGTGGCGGTGAATTTTTCGAAGTTCCGCAATTGCGAATTCAGCCGGTTCTGCGCCAGATCCAGCACCTCCTCCGTCTTGCAGGTCACCGCCGTCGCGGTCTGATATTCCCTGCTGTCAACGTCCGGAGGAGCCCAGACCACTTCCTCACGGGCAGTCGCGGCCGGCTCAGGAAGCGGCCTGAGTGGCAAGCTTCCGGCGATCAAATCCGCAGTCTGGTCCGGTTCACCAGCAGTTTTCACACTCCTTGCCTTTGCTTCAGCGGCAGCGGCGCTGCCCGGGAATTGTGTGGACACGCGTGCCCATATCCGCCTCGCGTCGCTTTTCTTTCCCTCGTGGTATTGAATGTCCGCGAGGAGCATCAGCGCGGGAGCTCCGTCACGCCCAGCGAGATTGGCGGCACGGATGGCGTGATCTTCCGCGTCGGGAAAGCGATTATCCTGGGCCATTGCGGATGCAAGCAGGTAGTGCGTTCTCCATCCCGCTCCGTCATTACGATAGACTTTCTCGAGAGTTTTGATTGCTTGTGAAGTCTCACCGGCATCCAGTTGCAATTGAGCGATCGCCAACAGGGTTTTTTCATGGGTAGGATCCAGAGAAAGCGCCTGTTCGAAATCTTTTCTGGCAGCGTCTTTTCGCTGCAGGCTGAGTTCCGCGGTCCCCTGCAGGTACCATAGATTGGGATTTTCAGGCGCGGAGTTGCTGGCCTTCGCAAATTCGGCATAGGCTTTTTCGTAGCGCTTCTTCTGATAGAGCTCAAGTCCCTTATTGATTTCTCCTTGCAATTTGGGTTTCACGGGAACGGCGGACTTCGACGGGCCGCTGGAGTCCGACTCCGACTCGAAGTGCATGTAAACAAACACAGAAAAGTCGTCGCCCAGGTTCACGACGTGCAGATGTTGCGTCGATTTCTTGAAGCCCGGGGAGCTCACTTCGATTTCGTAGTCTCCCGGCTGCACGTCGGTGATGGCAGCGATAGCTTGCTGCGTGGAGGCAGTCAGGTTGACCGGTCGAACAATTGAGAAGATCCGGACTTGCGCCGGATTATCCAATGGCAGACCACCTTCGTCCAGCACACGCACCTTGACCAGAACAGTATCCTGGTGGGCCTGCATTATTGTGTTTGTAAGCCCCGTCTGTGTTTGACCCCAGAGAGGACAACCGAGCAGCAGCGTTGCCAGAAGCGCAGAAGCACTTCCAAGTCGCGGCAACAGGCTGTGATTTGAAGCCGGCATCCCGGTATTTTCCTGTAGGTATAGAACAGAGAGTACGCGGTGTGTGGAACTCGGTCAAGAGCACTCCTCAGCAAAAGCAGATCAGGTCAGTGAGAATCCGATGTCCCGCGTTGACAAGTGCGGAACACTCGCGGCATCGTGACTATTGGCCTTTGCCATCATCCAAGGATAAGGATGAATTCGATTCTGGACTTGTCCACACGGTTCCGCGCGCTGAAACACCGGAACTTTCAATTGTTCACCATCGGGCAACTGATTTCGCTGATTGGCACGTGGATGCAAATCACGGGTCAGCAGTGGTTAGTCTATCGCTTGACAGGTTCGGCCGCGCTCCTGGGCCTGTTTGGATTTGCCAGCCAGTTGCCCATGCTCGGTCTGGCCTGGATGGGCGGCTACGTTGGTGACCGCTACAACCGGCATCGCGGCGTAATCACGACGCAAACGTTGTCCATGATCTTGGCTTTCGCTCTGGCATTCCTTACGCTCGCCCACCTCATCAAAACATGGCACCTGATTTTCATCGCTTTTCTTGTGGGTATCGTCAACGCCTTTGACGTGCCTATCCGCCAGGCTTTTTTCGTCCACATGGTCGGAAAGGACGATTTGCCGAATGCCATCGCGCTGAACTCCTCCATCTTCAATGGCGCGCGCGTCATTGGTCCCGCCATTGCCGGATTCACCATCGTGCTGGTCGGGGAAGGCTGGTGCTTCTTTCTCAATGGCCTTAGCTTCGTTGCCGTGATCATCGCGCTGCTGACGATGCGGATTGAGCGGACCGAATCTAGAGTGATGGCGGAATCGCCCGTGCGCGGCTTCATCGGGGGATTCCGCTTCGCCATGAACGATATTCCGATCCGCTCGGCATTGTTCCTGCTTAGCCTGCTCAGCCTGTTCGGCTTGCAATACTCCGTGTTCCTTCCCATCTACGCGAGCGACATTCTTCACGGCGGTGCCAGAACTCTCGGATTGCTGATGAGCGCTGCAGGCGTGGGAGCGGTTTTGGGCGCGTTGCAATTTGCGGCACGCACGGAATACAAGGGACTGGCACGCTGGATCGCTGCTACGTGCACTACCTGCGGTCTTGGATTGCTGGTCTTCTCCTTTGCGAATTCGTTCTGGCTGTGCGCCGCAGTGCTTTTCATCGTCGGCTTTGCCGCCACCTCGCAGATGGCTGCCACGAACACCATCATTCAGCAGCGCGTGCCCGACGAAATGCGCAGCAGGCTCATGGCCGTGTACGCCACTCTGTTCATGGGCGTCATGCCGATTGGCGCTCTGATCGCCGGCATCATCGCCAAGCACATTGGTGCGCCGCACACGTTGCTGATCTTTGGGGTAGCCGTCCTGATCGGATGCCTGGTCTTCGTCTCCCGCGTCATAATGAAAGTGAAGAACGAGAAGCCGACCCCGGCCTTACCCTAGCCAGGATGTTCGAATGCCGAAGCGGAGTGGAGTGGATCCCTCGAGCTAGCAAGCAAGACTCAGAAGTCGACGGCATGCTGGTCGTGCAAAAGCGCCAGATAATTCAGAAGATCCCGCGTGATGCGCTGCGGTTCCGCCTTTGCATAGAGAGTGTGTAGCTTTTCGGCAATCTGCTGCACCGTGTGTTTTCCGTCGCAGAGCAGCACAATTTCCAGGCTTGGACCGCTAAGCCGAAGTTCGCGTCCACCTATCAACAGCATGCGCGGCTGCAGGTTTTTCTCGTCCAAACGAATCCCGGGAGCGAGTCGCGGTGTCGCCGACAGTTCCGGTTTGATCATCAATCTCTCCCGTTGGCCTGCACTCACAGCCGCGAAGCCGAGTACCCTACAAAAATAGCACGGGCCAAGGCACATGACGAAAACAGGGAGGTAGTGGAAGGCGGCGCCGGGGAGGAAAGTTCTGCTCTAGGACCACGAGAATAAGGGCTACAAGCTGTTGTGAACGGATTCGCGTCGGGCCACTGGATGTCGTGGAGGGAATGACACTCAAGCTGTCTCGTTAAAATCAACAAATTTTCCACATGAGATGTGGATTTCCCTTGACTTAAATCAAAAACAGCCTATGCTGTGGAGAAAAGTGGGGCAAAGTGGTCGTTAGTAGAAGGAAGTAGGGCATCTTAGGGGGCAGTGGTCGAAGTGGGCAAACTGGTCCTCCAACGAGACGGGTCTCATGAAACTAAGGGGAAATTCTCCGACGAAGGTCGACGAGAAGGGTCGTCTGAAGATCCCCGCGTCCTTTTTAGAAGAACTAAAGGAATTTGGCAACCAGTTTTACATCACCAGTACCACGGGCGAGTCGGCACGCGTTTACCCGATGAAGGTTTGGAGCGAGATCGAAGACAAGTTGGCCAAGGTACCCAGTACCAACCCGGCCAAGAACAAGTTCTTGATGCGGACGAGCTACTTCGGGCAAGTCGTGGAGTTGGATGGACAGGGAAGAGTTTTGTTGCCTGCGGTCCTCAGAGAGTCGGCCCAGACGAAGGGCGACGTGGATGTGTTCGGGAAACTCGATTACTTAGAAGTGATGAACCATACCAGGGTTCTGGACCAGTTGAAGAATGAGCCCTACACGGCAGAGGACGATAAGATTCTTGAAGATTTGGGAATTTAGTAGACTTAAGTCTTTCGTTTTCAGTTCTATGTGGGCATAGCGCAGAGGGCGGGCGAGTCAGGCGGACGGGCAAACAGAATTGGGCGCACTGCATACGCCGGTGATGTTGGAAGAGGTGTTGGAATGGCTGCAAATAAAGCCCGACGGGATCTACGTAGACGCCACGGCCGGAGCTGCGGGGCATTCCGAAGCCATCGCCGCGCGCTTATCCTCGGGCCGGTTGATCAGCCTGGACCGGGACGGACAGGCGCTGCAGATCGCGCGGGAGCGGCTGAGAGAATTTGCGAGCAAAGTGAGCTTCGTCCAAACGGGGTTTTCGAGGATTTCGGAGGCCGTGCACGGGTTGGGGATAGCGAAGGTGGACGGGGTCTTGGCCGACTTGGGAGTTTCGAGCATGCAACTTGACCGTCCGGAACGGGGATTTTCGTTCCGGGAGGCGGGGCCGTTAGACATGAGGATGAGCAGTGGGGAAGCGGAAGAAGACACGCTGACGGCAGATGAGATTGTGAATCGGTGGCCGGAGAAAGAAGTAGCCGACCTGCTCTATAGCGAAGCGGAGGAGCACGATTCCAGAAGGATCGCCAGGGCGATCGTGAAAGCGCGGCCCATTCGGGATACAGCGCACCTGGCAACGGTTGTGGCAGGTGCCCGGAAGCAGTGGGGAAGGCAGAGACTGCATCCCGCGACAAAAACGTTTCTGGCGCTGCGGATAGCGGTGAATCGAGAGATGGAGGAACTCGGGCAGTTTCTTTACCGGACCCCTGCCACAATAAATTCCGGCGGCCGTTGGGTGATGCTGACATACCACTCGCGGGAAGACCGCCCAGTGAAGCGCGCGTTCCAGGAAGGCGAGAGGGAAGGAACGCTGAAAGTGCTCACCAAGCACGTGATTGTTCCCAGCGAAGAGGAGCAGCAAGCGAACCCGAGATCGCGAAGCGCGAAACTCCGGTGCGCAGAGAAGGTGTGAACATGGCGACAGCATACTTGTGGGGAGGGCCAGGGAACAAAGAGATCCTGGCTGCTGGGCAATCCAGAGATCTCGAAAAGAAAAAGCGACAACTGATTTCCCCAACGGCGACGGGCAAACGCGGGAAATCGCTAGCGGTCGTGGAATTTTACACCGTGAAGAGAATTGATAATTCGCGGCTGGTGCGGCACGTCGAGCCCGTGAAGATGCGCAACCTGTACAAGACGGTGGCGCTTGGCGGAATCATTGCCGCATTTTGCATGCTCTACATCTATCAGCACTTCCGCTGCATTGACATGAGTTTCCAACTGGAGGATTTGAGGTCGAAGACGCAGCAGGCGCAATCGTTGAACAGCAAGCTGAAGCTGGAAATTGCCTACCTGCGGGATCCCCACCGCATCGACGTGATCGCGCGCCGCCAATTGGGATTGACGCAGCCCACCGCAAACCAGGTGCGCGACTACGCCAACCCGGACGGAGCGGAAGTGGCCGCAGTACAGTATGTGCGGCCGAACCGCGCGCCCTAAGCTCGCCTGACCATCCGCGGGCGCCAAATAACGAGTTCTGAAGCAAGGATGAAATCCGCACGGAGCGCTAGCCGGAAGCCAGGAACCATGGAGCAAGAAAAAGTCCACGTTCGTTTGCTGTTTCTTGCCGGGTTTGTGCTGTTCTGGATGACTGCGATCTTTGGGCGGGTCGTCTACCTGCAATTATTCCTTCATAGCGAATACCTTTCTCGAGCTGCCCGCCAGCAGCGGCACACCATCGACATCTATCCAAAACGTGGCGTCCTTTTTGACCGCAATATGCTCCCGTTAGCGATGAGCGTTCCGGTGCAATCGGCGTTTGCTATCCCGACCGAAGTGAAAGACAGGGAGATGGCGGCACACCTGCTCTCCGGCGCGCTGGGAATGCCAGCGGAAGAGATTCGCGAAAAATTGGATTCCGGGAGCCCCTTCGTGTGGATCAAGCGGAAGCTTCCCCCGGCGAAGTCAGAGGCTGTGGAATCTCTCAATTTGAAGGGAATTTACACGCAGGAGGAAAATCAGCGGTATTACCCGAAACGCGATCTGGCCGCTCACGTTTTGGGATTTGTGGACGTGGACGAAAAAGGGCTGGGCGGCATCGAGCACGAATACGACAAGCTGATTCGCGGAAAGGAAGAAAAGGTTGTGGTGATGGCGGATGCGCACCAGCGCTGGTTTGACGGCGGCGAAGCACAGCGAGATCGCGGCGTGAACGTGGTGCTCACGCTGGACGAGAAGATTCAGTATATCGCGGAGAGGGAACTCGCAGCCGCAATTGAAAAGACGCACGCCCCGGCGGGCACGGTGATCGTGCAAGACCCGAATAGCGGGGCCATTCTGGCGTTGGCGAACTGGCCAAAATTCAATCCGAACTCGGCCACGGAAGTTCCCACAGAAACCAGGATGAACCGGGCGATCAGCGCGATTTACGAGCCCGGATCCACATTCAAGCTGATAACCCTGGCGGCGGCGTTCGATCAGAACCTGATCCGCGCGGATGAGGTGTTCAACTGCGAAAACGGCGCGGTCACCGTAGCAGGGCATTTGATCCACGACCATAAAAAGTACGGATTGTTGACGGTGGCGGACATTTTGGCGAATTCGAGCGATGTCGGAGCGATCAAGATCGCACTGCGCTTAGGCTCGCCGAAATTTTACGACTACATCCGGGGATTCGGATTTGGCGAGCCCACCGGTGTCGACCTGCCGGGAGAGAGCCGTGGATTGGTGAGCCGGCTGGAGCATTGGGGCTCCTATTCGATTGCATCGATTTCGATGGGACAGGAAGTCGGGGTGACGCCTCTCCAGATGATTACGGCGGTTTCGTCCATCGCCAACGGAGGCTTGCTCTACAAGCCGCACGTGGTAGAGGAGATGCGGCGCGGCGACGCGGCTCTACCGCTCGAGGGCCCCTCGTCGCTCGCCGAGCCCAAGCGCGTGGTCCGGCCGGAAACAGCGGCCATGCTGCGAAGTTTGATGGAAGGCGTGATACTGCACGGGACTGGACCTAAAGCGCGGCTGGACGGCTGGACGGCTGCTGGAAAAACGGGCACGGCACAGAAGATCGATCCATCGACCGGAAGATATTCGCCGACGAAAGTCATTGCGTCCTTTACTGGGTTTGCTCCAATTAACAATCCGGCGGTGACGATTCTTGTTTCCATCGATTCGCCCGGCGGGTACCCGCATGGCGGAGGAGAGGTAGCCGCACCGGTATTCAAGAGAATTGCGGAACAAGTGCTGCCCTATTTGGATGTGCCGCGAGACGTGCCTTTAAATCCGCAGCTGGTTCAGACCGCCTATCAAAAGAAAAACGAGACCGAAGATGGGTCCCTCGATGACCTGTCGCAAGTTGATTTTAATGCGCAACCCCAATCGGCCGAAGAATCCGCGGAGCCCGAGCTGGCTAAGGCACAGATGCCGAAATCGCTGGAAGTGGTGTTGGCGGCCGATGAAGGTGGCGACATCGTGGTGCCAGACTTTTCTGGAAAGACCATGAGGGAGGTAACTGAAGGGTGCGTGCGCTTGGGCCTTGATCCGGTTTTGATTGGCACGAATGTTGCAATTCAACAGACACCGGCGGCGGGAGCTAAAGTGCGCCGTGGCACGAAGGTGACGGTAGAGTTTGGCGATGCCCCGGCACATTCGGGCAAGTCGAAATAGGAAAAGGGCTTAAGACCGCGATGCCGACAGGAATCAGCAGTACACCAGTGGTAGTAAAGACTCGAAGTCAGTATGGAGAGGCGGAACGGCAACAGACTGTGGCTGCGCAGGAACAGACCGGGGTAGCGCTTACGACCTTATTGGAGGGCGTGCAGGTCCGCTCTGGACTGCCCGAGAAGGCTTTGCGCATCCACCAGATAGCCAATGACTCCAGAAAAGTGCAGACGGGCGCATTGTTCGTGGCGATACACGGAGTGGCTACCGACGGCAATCTGTATGCGAAGGATGCGGCCGCACGCGGGGCCACTGCGGTGATGAGCGAGAATCCTACGCCAGTAGATTGGCCGCGGGCAGTTCCCTGGATACAGGTGAACGAAAGCCGCAAAGCGCTGGCGACTACAGCGGCAAATTTTTACGGCCAGCCGTCAAAGGCGTTGAAATTGGTAGGGGTGACTGGAACGAATGGAAAGACAACTACGACATCGCTGATTGATTCAATTCTGCGGACTTCGGGAGCGAAGACTGGGCTGTTCGGAACCATTGCCTACCACACGCCGCGCGGTGAGCATCCCGCCCCGAATACCACGCCGGAATCGCTGGAGCTCCAGAACTTCTTTGCGGAAATCCGGGATGTGGGTGGGACTTACGCGAGCCTGGAGGCAAGTTCACACGCTCTTGCGATGGAGCGATTGTGGGGTTGCCATTTTGCGGTAGCCGTATTCACGAATCTGACGCGGGACCATATCGATTATCACAAGACGTTCGAAAACTATTTCGCAGCCAAGCGGCGACTATTTGAAGGCACGGGCGCAGGCGCCCCTGATGTGTCGGTGATTAACACCGATGACGAATGGGGAAAAATGCTGGTGGGCTTGGGCAAAAAGACGCTGACATATGGTTTGCAGAATGGTTCCGATTTGAAGGCAAAGAAGTTCCAATTGAGCTTCAAAGGTTTGAACTTTGCCGCGCAAACCCCGAACGGGGTCATCCCGGTGGAATCGGCCCTGGTAGGGCGGATCAACGTTTACAACATCCTTGCGGCAATTGGAGCGGGAATCGGATTGGGGCTCTCCAACGGAGTGATTGAGGCCGGAATCCGGAACCTGCACGCGGTGGCGGGAAGATTCCAGCGCGTGGATCTTGGGCAGCCGTTCCTGGTGGTTGTGGACTACGCACATACCGATGATGCGCTGGAGAACCTGATTCGGACAGCGCGAGAGCTGAATTCAAAAGGGAGAATTATCACGGTGTTTGGTTGCGGCGGGTCTCGTGACAGGACAAAGCGGCCGATCATGGGCGAGCTTTCTGGCCGGCTGAGCGACCTGTCGATACTGACGAGCGACAATCCCCGGCAAGAGGATCCACTGAAAATCATTAGCGACATTGTAGTGGGGATGCAGAAGACCAGCGGGAAATACATGATCGAGCCGGACCGCGCAAAAGCCATACACTTGGCCATTGAAGAAGCGCGCGAGGGCGACATGGTTTTGCTGGCAGGCAAGGGCCACGAGGACTATCAGATTTTTGCAGATCGCACGATTCACTTTGACGATCGCGAAGTGGCAAGGCAAGCGCTCGGCGATCGGGGGTACATGGCAACGCCGAACGGCGGCGCAGGGTTTGGCACGTAGCGCGCTCACGTCTTGTCCGAACGAGAGACGAGGGCCTGCGGGCCAGTGCAGTGACTCGCAGAACCAAGGAGGAGCCCTCAACCGGTGAGAACGGACAGAAAAGTACCCTTGTACGGACGAGGACAATACCTCGGCCGAACCCAGGAGAAAGCCAACCTTTTGAGGAAACTATGCGGTGGACGGTTACACAAGTGGCTGACGCGGTGGCGGGCAAATGCGGGCATGGACTTGACCCCTTGGCCCGGCTGGCCGGCGTCTCGATTGATTCTCGCACGTTACGTGCCGGAGAACTCTTCATCGCCATTCACGGTCCGATTCACGATGGACACGACCACGTGGCCGGGGCAATGGAGAGCGGAGCGGTGGCGGCAGTGGTCGCGGAGCCCCTGGTCTCGCGGTACCCAGGATGGCTTCAGGACCGCTGCATCACCGTTGCAGACACTCTCGAGGCACTGCACAGGCTGGCGCGAGCGGTGCGAAAGGAATGGGGCAAAAAGCTGTGTGGGATCACCGGCTCGGTCGGTAAGACCACCACGAAAGAGATCGTGGCGGCACTGCTTGGTTCGAAGTTACGGGTGCTGAAGAGCGAAGGGAATTTTAATAACGAATACGGGCTGCCGCTGACGCTGTTTCGCCTGCAGGAAACAGATGATGTGGCAGTGCTGGAAATGGGGATGTCGTTTCCGGGAGAGTTAAAGCGCCTCGCGGCTATTGCGCTTCCGAACGTGGCGATCGAAACACGGGTAAGCCCGGCGCACTTGCTGAATTTCAGTTCCGTGGACGAGATCGCACTGGCAAAGCGCGAACTGGTCGAAGGCCTGCGCGGGGCTAATTCGGTGGCGGTGCTGAACGCGGACGATGCCCGGGTTGCGGCGATGGCAGTGGTCGCTCCAGGCCGAGTGATCTTCTACGGAGTGGAAAAGCCGGCGGAATTTACCGCGGAGGAAATTGAGGACCGCGGTGCGCTGGGGAGTTCATTCACCTTGGTGCACCGGGGCAAACGGACGCGGATGGAGCTGCCACTCCCAGGACGACATGTGGTGTGGAATGCGCTGGCAGCCATCGCCGCGGCAAGTGTCTGGAATATTGGCGCGGTCGAAGCGCAAAGCGTGCTTCGCCGATTGCATACACCGGCCATGCGCGGAGAGCTGATTCGCTTCGCCAACGGATTCGCATTGATCAATGATTCGTATAACTCGAGCCCGGCGGCGCTGCAAGCAATGATCAGTTTGCTGGCGGCAACGCCTGGATTCCAAAGGCGGATTCTGGCGGCAGGGGAAATGCGGGAACTGGGGCCGAGTTCACCGAAATTACATCGTGAAGCTGGGGAGCATGCGGCAAAGACCGGCAAAATCGATTACGTGATCGGCGTGCAGGGCGATGCCGCGCAAATTGTGGAAGGGGTGGTGGCGGCGGGCATGCCACGCGAGCGGACAAAACTTTTCGCGACGCCCGCGGAAGCCGCGCAATTTCTGGCGGAATTTGTCCAGCCGGATGATTTGTTGCTGGTGAAGGGTTCCCGGAGCGTGAAGATGGAGCGCATCGTCGAGGGACTACTGGCGCGGTTTGCGCCGGCCGATGCGCCTTCGAAGTCGGGAGGGGGGCACTGAGATGTTGTACTACCTCCTCTACCACGTCTTGCAGAAATATTTCAGTCCACTGAACGTGTTTCGCTACATCACTGTCCGGACGGTGTATGCGAGCTTGACGGCGATGTTTCTTGCGCTGGTGTTCGGGCCATGGCTGATTCGCAAGCTGCGGGAACTGCAAATCGGGCAATACATCCGCGAGGAAGGACCGCAAGAGCACAAGAAGAAAGCGGGCACGCCAACCATGGGCGGTGTGCTGATCGTCATTTCGACGGCGGTGCCGGTGGTGATGTGGGCGGACCTGTCGAATCCGTTTGTGATGCTGGCGCTGTTTGCCCTGCTAGCATTTGCGGCCATCGGATTCATCGATGATTACGCAAAAGTAGCAAAGCGGCGAAATTTGGGATTGTCGGGAAAGAGCAAGATTTTGTTGCAGATTGCGGTGAGTTCGTTTGTTGGCTTTGTGCTGCTGGTGCTCGTATCGCATAGTGCCTATTCGACGCAGTTGATTGTCCCGTTCTTGAAACGATTCCGGCCGGATTTGGTGATTCACAGCCTGCTGCATGTGAGAACTTTTTGGCCACTCGCTTTTTTGCCTTTCATGGCGTTTGTGGCGCTGGTAATTACAGGCAGTTCGAATGCCGTGAACCTGACCGATGGATTGGATGGGCTGGCCATCGGCTGCACCGTGATTGCGGCGGGCGCACTGACTGTGTTGACGTATGTGAGCAGCAATTTTCGCTGGTCAACCTATCTGGAAATTCAGTACATCCCGCGCGTGGGAGAATTGACGGTGTTTTGTGGGGCCCTTGTAGGAGCATCGCTGGGATTCCTGTGGTACAACGCGCACCCCGCGGAAGTGTTCATGGGAGACGTAGGATCGCTGGCGTTGGGCGGCACCCTGGGCACGGTGGCCGTCATCATCAAACAGGAAGTGCTCTTGGTGTTCGTGGGCGGGATCTTTGTGGTGGAAGCCCTCTCCGTGATTCTGCAGGTGGGATCATTCAAACTGCGCGGAAAGCGGATTTTTCGCATGGCGCCGATTCATCACCATTTTGAGTTGCTGGGATGGAGTGAGAGCAAAGTGATTGTGCGATTTTGGATTGTGGCACTGGTATTCGCACTGTTTGCTCTAACGACCTTAAAATTGCGTTGAGTTCTTTGCAGAGGAATGCACGGGTACAAGGATGCCGGGATCGATTGAGCTGAGGAAGATGCGCGTGCTGGTTGTAGGCCTGGCGCGGACGGGAGAGGCGACAGCGTTATTTTGTGCAAAACACAATGCCATCGTAACCGCGACGGATACGCGGCCGGAAAGCGAACTCGGTGACGCTCCCGCCAAATTGCGTGAGGCGGGAATAACTCTGGAACTGGGCGGCCACGTAGAGAAAACGTATCTGAGGCAGGATCTGATCGTACCGAGCCCGGGCGTGCCTGCGGATGATCCGCTGTTGGTGAAAGCGCGTTCCAAGGGAATCACGGTTTGGAGCGAGATCGAGCTGGCCTACCGCTTTCTGGAAGGCGAATTGATCGGCATCACGGGGTCGAATGGGAAGACGACGACAACTACTTTGGTGTACCACATTTTGAAAACTGCGGGTTTGAAGGCGATTCTTGCCGGGAACGTGGGCACACCACTGATTGCGTGCGTGGAAGCGATGAACGCGAAAACTGTCTCGGTGGTGGAATTGAGTAGCTTTCAACTGGAATTGACCGACAAGTTTCGGCCTGACATCGGAGTGTTCTTGAATCTGACGCCCGACCATCTGGACCGGCACAAGACGCTGGAGGCTTATGCAGCGGCAAAAGCGCGGATTTTCTTGAAGCAGACCGAACTTGATGCAGCGGTGCTGAATGCAGACGATGCGCCGACCGTAGCGATGGCCCCGAAGAAGCCGCAAGTGTTTTGGTTCAGCCAGAAGCATCTCGTAGAGAAAGGCGCGTGCGTGCGTGGAGAAGATGTTGTGATCGTGCATGGGGGCAAGGAAGAGTTCGTAATGAAAATCGCAGAGATCCCGCTGGCGGGAGCACACAATGTCGAGAATGTTCTGGCAGCGGCGATGGTGGCGCGGCTAGCGAATGTGGACGCGGCGACCATCGGAAATGCGGTGAGAAGTTTTGCGGGGGTGGAGCATCGGCTGGAGTTTGTGACGGAAATTGGCGGCGTGCGCTACTTCAACGACTCGAAGGCGACAAACGTGGACGCCACCTTAAAGGCACTGGATGCCTTTCCCGGCAGGATTTTGGTGATCCTCGGAGGCAAGGACAAGGGCAGCGATTACACTGCGCTGCAAAAGCCTCTCCGCGAAAAAGCCATCCTTGCACTCCTGATTGGAGCGGCTTCCGACAAAATCGAGAAGCAAATCATGGGCAGCGTGGCGATCGAGCGTGCAGGAACGCTTGAACACGCTGTGCAGGTAGCGTCCCAGGCCGCGAAGGCCGGCGACGTCGTCTTGCTGGCCCCAGCCTGCGCGAGCTTTGACCAGTTTCAGAACTACGAGCAGCGCGGACAGGTTTTTAAGGAACTGGTTCGCAGGCTCGGCAAAAATGCTACCGAAGATTCTTCGGGAAAGGGATAACCAAGGTGGCCAGACGCTCTGAAACCGACCGGTGGCTATTTGGGGTAACGCTCATGTTGTGCCTGCTTGGCGCCGTGATGATCTTCAGCGCCTCGGCGGTTACCGCGGAACAACAGTTCGGCCATTCCTATCACTTTGTCCTTCGCCAAGTAATGTGGCTGGTAGTCGGCCTGCTCGGTATGTTCGCTCTGATGAAGCTGGATTATCACAAATTGCGCGAACCTGCGGTGGTTTATACGGTGCTATGCGTCGTTGTGATCATGCTCATCGGCACATTTTTCCTGGATAAGTCGCACGCCACCCATCGGTGGATCAAGCTGGGGCCCGCGCAAATCCAGCCATCGGAGCTTACGAAGCTCGCGGTAATTCTGTACCTGGCTTGGTTCCTCGATCTGAAACGGCGAGCCGCAACCAGTTTGGAATTTTGCAAAGGAGATCTGCTGCACACGATTTTGCCGGCCGTAGCTCCCATTCTGGTTTGTGTAGCGTTGATCGTATTGCAACCGGATCTGGGTACGTCTGTGGACATCGTGCTAATCATGACGGCGATTCTATTTGTCGCGGGGCTCTCCTGGAGGTGGATTGCGGTGGGAGCAGGGGTGGCGCTACCGATGCTCATTGTTTTGATCACGCATGTGTCTTACCGCCAGGCGAGGTTGACCGCTTTCCTGCATCCGGAAAGTGATCCTCAGGGAGCGGGGTTCCAGTTGCTGCAATCCTTGATCGCTGTTGGTTCCGGAGGGTTCACGGGCGTTGGGTTGATGGAGAGCAAGCAAAAGCTGTTTTACTTGCCGGAAGCACACACGGATTTTATTTACGCGGTGATCTGCGAGGAACTCGGATTCATCGGCGCAGCAATTGTCATTGCGTTGTTTGCCGTGTATGCCTGGCGAGGACTGCGGGCGTCGTTCAACGCTCCAGACGGATTTGGCAGGATGCTGGCGCTGGGGGCCACCGCCATGGTGTTATTTCAATCGTTGATCAACTTTGCCGTGGTGCTGGGAATGATGCCGACAAAAGGGATTCCTCTGCCGTTTGTGAGCTACGGTGGATCGAGTTTGCTGGTGATGCTCCTAGCGACGGGTGTGCTTCTCAATATAGCGCACCAGGGCAGCAGCAACGCAGGCCTGCAGGCTTGAGAGGCCGAGAGTGAAATTGCTGATCGCGGGAGGCGGCACGGGCGGGCACGTATTTCCGGCGATCGCGATTGCGCAGGAGTGGTTGTCGCGGGGCAAGGAGCGAGAAGTGGTTTTGGTAGGGACACAACGCGGAATCGAAATGAAGTTGGTCCCCGCGGCAGGATTGCCGCTGGAGACGATCCGCGTCGCTGGATTGAAAGGGAAGGGCGGCGCAACGCTGCTGAAGAATTTGGGCATGCTGGGAACAGGACTCTCGGATGCGCTCGGTGTGATGAAACGGCACAAACCCGCGGTGGCGTTTGGCGTTGGGGGTTACGCGGCGGGGCCGATGCTGCTGGCAACCTGGTTGCGCGGGATACCCAACGTGATCTTTGAGCCGAACGCAGAGCCGGGACTGACGAACAAGCTGCTCGCAAGATTGGCGCAGCGGATCGCCACGGGATATGAGATTTCAGCGCAGGCCTGGGGGGCAAGAGCCGTAGTGACTGGATGTCCCGTTCGTCCGGAATTTTTTGCGATTCAAGCCCGAACGCCGGCGAAACCATTCCGCCTCTTAATAACCGGAGGAAGTCAGGGAGCTCTGCCGATCAACCGGACATTTATGGACGCGGCGGAACTTCTGGCGAAAAGAAAAACGGAGATGCAGATTGTGCACCAGACCGGTGAGCGCGATTATAATAATGTGCGGGCCGCGTATGCGCGACAGGAGATGCCGGTAGAAGTCGCGCCGTTCCTGGCCGACATGGCCGAGCGCTTTGCCTGGGCCGATGTGATCGTTTGCCGGGCAGGAGCCATCACAGCGGCGGAAGTGGCAGCAGCGGGCCGAGCAGCGATTTTCATTCCGTTTGGGGCGGCGACGGACAGTCACCAGTTACGCAACGCGCAGGAAATGACGAACGCAGGCGCGGGTCGGCTGATTGCGGAGCCGGAACTGAACGCGCAACGCTTGACCAGTGAAATTTTCTCACTCCTGGACCAGCCTGGAGAGATCGAAAAACTTGCGACGAAGGCGCGCAGCCTTGCCCGCCCTAATGCTGTGCGTGAAATCGTCAATTTGATCGAAGAGGCCGAGCGGCGGCCGAGCCGGAAAGAACCCAGAGGAACATGATGGTATCGTTTCGCAATTTTCAGCGGATTCACATGGTGGGAATCGGCGGCATTGGCATGAGCGGGATCGCCGAGGTGCTGCTAACACTCGGCTACTCGGTTTCGGGTTCCGACACAAAACCCTCGACAATTACCGAGCGGCTGCAGGATCTGGGCGCGACCATTTTCGATGGACACCGGGCCGAGAACGTGGAAGGCGCCCACGTGGTCGTGATGTCGTCGGCGGTGAAACCCGACAACCCGGAAGTGGTGGAAGCGCACCGGCGGAAAATACCGGTGATTCCGCGAGCAGAGATGTTGGCGGAATTGATGCGCTTGAAATACGGAATTGCTGTGGCCGGGGCCCATGGCAAGACCACCACGACGTCCATGGTGGCTTCGATTTTGGCGGCGGCACATCTTGACCCCACGTTCGTTGTGGGAGGTAGGGTCAACCAGGCGGGGACGACGGCGCGTGTCGGCAAGGGCGAATATTTTGTGGTCGAGGCGGATGAGAGCGACAGGAGTTTCCTGATGTTTGCTCCGGTAGTGGCGGTGGTGACGACGATCGATCGCGAGCACCTCGACCAGTACGCGTCGCTCGAGGATATTCAGAGCGCGTTTTTGCAATTCGTCAACCGCGTGCCCTTTTATGGTGCAGCGGTCCTCTGCTTGGATGAGCCCAACGTGCAGGCCATTATTCCAAATGTGAAACGGCCCATTATTACCTACGGCACGTCGAGCCAGGCGGACCTGTTGATCAGCGATATCCAGTTGAAAGGATTGGGCAGCGCGTTCCGGCTGACCTATAAGGGCGAGGACCTGGGGATATTCGAGTTGCCGCACCCGCCAGGAATCCATAACGTCCGGAATGCGGCTGCAGCGGCGGCCGTGGCGTTGTACCTGAATGTGGCGTCCGACTTAATTCGCGAAGGGCTGGCAAAATTTGCGGGTGTGGGGCGCCGGTTCGACATCAAGGGATCCGTCAACGAAATCACCGTCGTGGATGATTACGGCCATCACCCGGCGGAAATCCGCGCGACTCTGGAGGCGGCACGTGGCTGCAAATTCAACCGGTTGCTGGTGCTGTTTCAACCGCACCGGTACACGCGAACGCAACACTTGTGGGACGATTTTTCGCGGGCCTTCAATCAGGCGGACATTTTGGCACTGATGGACATATACGCCGCAAGCGAAAGCCCGATTCCGGGGATTACCAGTGAGGCCCTGGCAAACAGTATTCGCGAGGCGGGACATAAAAACGTGAACTACTTCGAGTCCATGCAAAATGCCATCGAATTTCTGCTGCACGAGGCGCGCCCAGGAGACGCGATTCTGACGATTGGGGCGGGGAACGTAAGCCGTGCAAGCAACGAGCTAATGGTTCTGCTGGGAACGGACTTCCGGGTGAACGACGGAGTGAAGGATGCACATTGAAAGCAGCAAAATTCTGGAGGCGTTGCCGAAGTTGCAGGTGGAACTGCGGCGCGACGTATCGCTGGCGGAATTAACCTATCTGGGCATCGGCGGCACGACGGATTTGTTGCGGATCGATGGCCATGACTTCATTCCGGAACTGCTCAATTTTCTAGATGAAAATGGAGTTGCTCACAAATTTCTGGGCGGCGGGTCAAACTTACTCGTGATGGATGGGGAACTGCCGTTCGTCGTGCTGCAGTTGGGGCGGCCGGATCCGGATCTTGTGGTTGAGGGGAATATCGCCAGTGTGGATGCGGCGGCGGATTTGGGTAGAACGGTGACATTCTGCGCGAAAAACAACCTTGGCGGGATGGAAGGATTGATCGGCGTCCCGGGAACGGTGGGAGGAGCCTTGCGGATGAACGCCGGAGCGTATGGGATACAGATCGGCTCGTACGTTCGGGAAGTAAAGGTTTACCGGGCAGCCGCGCGCAAGCTGGAGACGTTGAAGGGAGAACAAATTTCCTTCGAATACAGGCACACTTCGTTTGCACCGGATGATATGATGCTGTCAGTGAAGCTCGAACTTCTCTCCAAGCCGTACCAGGAAATTCTCCAAGGCATTCGTATCTGCAATGAAAAGCGGCGCGCAAGCCAGCCATTGGGGCAGAAGAGCGCGGGCTGCATCTTCAAGAATCCCCCGGGAGCGTCCGCAGGGCGGATGATTGATGAGCTGGGTTTGAAGGGGTTTTCGGTGGGAGACGCACGGGTCAGCGACCGGCACGCAAACTTTTTCGTGAATGCGGGCTGCGCCTCCGCCGCGGATATGCTGCAGCTGATTGCAGATGTGCGCAGGCGAGTTCAACGAGTTTACGGTGTAACTCTCGAAAACGAGGTGGTCGTTTGGAACGCGTAAAGCCCATGCAGCGGAACGCTTCGACCGCAGCGGCGGCGGAGCACGAGCCGTACCGGCCGGAACTGGTCTCCGAGGACGAGCCGCGATACCTGCGCCGCCAGAAACCCGTGGAGATTCGGCGCAAGAAATTCAGCGGTAAGACGGGCACGTATTACCGTCGAGTATTCGTATGGACGCTTGCAGGAGCGGTGGCGATGGGCGTGGGGGTCTTTTCGGTACGCTACTTGCTCTACTCTCCGCAGATGCTGCTGGTGAAGCCGGATCAGATTGAAGTGAACGGGAACCATGTCGTAGCGCGGGAAGATATACAAAAGCTGTTCACGCGTGATCGGAACGCTAGTGTGTTGAAAATTCCGTTGGATAAACGCCGCGCGGAAATCGAAGAACTGCCCTGGGTGGAAGATGCGAGCGTCCAACGGATATTGCCGAACCGCGTGAGGGTGCTCATAACGGAACGCACACCGATTGCATTTTTCCGGAATGGAACCGAACTGACCCTGATCGATGCCCATGGCGTGTTGCTGGACCGGCCGGACGGCGAGGACTTTCATTTTCCGATTGTGACCGGGCTGTCGGAAAGCTTGCCGAGAGAAGAGCGGGAGAAGCGCATGCAGACCTACCAGGAATTCATAAAAGACATAGACCTGGTGAAGCCGGGGTCATCCGACCGAGTAAGCGAATTGGATTTGAGTAACCCGCGGGATTTGCGTGTGGTACTGACGGGCCTGGGTGGAAACGCGGACGCGCACGCAGTGACGGTGCACTTTGGACAAGGCGACTTAACCGGTAAATACCGGAAGCTAGTGGAAAATTTTGCGCAGTGGCAGGCCAACTCTGGCTCCGTGCACTCCATTGATCTTCAGTATTCCCGGCAGGTAGTGGTGAACCCCGACACCATCTCACCCGTCGCGAAAAACAGATAGCGATTCGGCAGGAGACGATTTTGGCAAAGAAAGATAAATATCTGGTCGGCCTGGACATCGGCAGCACAAAAACGTGCGCTTTGCTCGCCGAGATGGAAGACGAGCAGGTGCGTTTTCTGGCTTTAGGCGCGGCAGAATCCAAGGGGCTTCGCAAGGGGCTCATCGTGAACCTGGACTCCACGGTCAGCTCCATCCGGCGCGCGGTAGAAGAGGCAGAGAGCGTTGCGAATGTTCCGGTAGAGTCTGCCGTGATTGGCGTGGCTGGCAGCCACGTGCGCGGGGTGAATAGCCGGGGCGGGGTGTCTCTAGGACCGCGGCCGCGTGATATCGAGCGCGAAGACGTGCGGCGAGCAATTGATACGGCTAGGAACATTTCCTTGCCGGAGGACCGTGAGGTCTTGCATGTGCTGCCTCACGAATTTCGCGTGGATGCCCAGGAAGGAATTCGCGACCCGATCGGGATGGTGGGACAACGGCTGGAAGCCAACGTGCACATTGTGACGGCATCCAGTTCCGCGACGCAAAACCTAGTGACCGCAGCGAACAAGGCGGGAATCCTGATCAACGACACGGTGTTGGAACCACTCGCTTCGGCAGAGGCCTGCCTCACACAGGACGAACGTGAGCTTGGTTGCTGCCTATTGGATATCGGTGGTGGCACGACAGAATTAATCGTTTACGGTGGAGGAGTGGTACGACATACAGGCGCGGTGGGGATAGGCGGCGACCATTTCACGAATGATTTGGCCGTGGGACTTCGAACCCCTATTCCGGAGGCGGAACGGATCAAGAGGCATCATGGCTGTGCAGCCGCTGCTTTACTTCGCGACGATGGGTCCATTGAGATTGCCAGTGTCGGTGACCGGCCCCCACGAATGATTTTTGCGCATATGCTGACCGAGATTATCGAACCGCGCGCACTGGAATTGCTGGCGTTGTTGGGAGACGACCTGAAGCGCGCGGGAATGGATCGGCAAATTCCGGCCGGGTTCGTTTTGGCGGGAGGCGGCTCGCGGTTGAATGGATTGCAGGACCTGGTCGAGCAAAGCTTCCATTTGCCGGTGCGCATGGCGCAACCGCGCGGTGTTGCAGACCTGCCGGAACAGGTAGCTCAACCGGAGTATGCAACCGTGGTGGGATTGGTTCTGAGCGCAGCGAAGGCGCGGCGGGCGGGGCCGGCGAAGCCGGGGAGTTTGGTGTCAAAGCTGCGGGCGATGTTTGCTGGGGCCTAGAGCTCCCGTGCAAGGCAAACACAGCCAAAAGGGTGTTTTCCACAGGCTGGAAAAACTGGCTGTGGAAACGCGTTAACACGGGATTTATAAAGGACTTTCACCAGCCGGACAGGGGGAAACGCATGACAGCGAAAGATGCAGGAATCCGGATGAGCTTTAGCGAGGAGTTGCAGCCCGCAAAGCTAAAGGTGATTGGTGTCGGCGGCGGTGGCTGCAACGCCGTGAACCGGATGATCCGCGCCAAAGTTGAAGGCGTGGAGTTCATTACCGCGAACACGGATTTGCAGGCGCTGAAAATGTCGCAAGCTCCCATAAAATTGCAGTTGGGCGCGAAGTTGACGAAGGGACTTGGCGCGGGCGCCAATCCCGAGATCGGCAGGAAAGCGGCGCTCGAGGACACGGAAAAAATTATTGAGGCGCTGGAAGGTTCGGACATGATTTTCATTACGTCCGGGCTGGGAGGCGGAACCGGAAGCGGTGCTGCGCCGGTGGTCGCGTCGTTGGCTAGTGAATTGGGCGCGCTGAGCGTAGCGGTGGTGACGAAACCGTTTGCATTCGAAGGAAAGCGGCGGATGCTGCAGGCGGAGCAGGCTCTGCAAGAACTGATTGGCGCCGTTGACACCGTGATCGTGATACCCAATGAGCGGTTGATGGAGACTGTGGAACCGGGAACAAGTTTCTTCGACGCGTTCCGAATTGCGGACGACATTTTACGCCAGGCGGTTCAGGGAATCTCAGACATCATTACGGTGCCGGGCATCATCAACCGGGACTTTGCCGATGTGAAAGCCATTATGCATGGTCAGGGCTACGCGGTGATGGGCACAGCGGTCGCCAGTGGATCGAATCGAGCCGTGGACGCGGCGAACCGGGCGATTTCCAGCCCGTTGTTGGAAGATAATTCAATCCAGGGCGCTCAGGGCATCCTAATCAATATTTGTGGCAGCTCCTCGCTTTCCTTGCAGGAGGTGCATGAAGCCTCCAGCGTGATTCAGAAGGCCGCG
This sequence comes from Candidatus Acidiferrales bacterium, assembly GCA_963709675.1. Classification (GTDB taxonomy): domain Bacteria; phylum Acidobacteriota; class Terriglobia; order Acidiferrales; family UBA7541; genus Acidiferrum. The sequence goes on along the minus strand of CAVPWW010000002.1, from coordinate 1,946,492 downwards.
CATGAAAATGCAAACATCATTTTCGGGGCGGTGATGGATGAGGCGATGAAAGACATGGTGAAAATCACCGTGATCGCTGCCGGGTTCAAGGAAACGGCGAAGAAGCAAATGCAGCAGAAGCAGACGTTTCTGCCGAGAACATGGAAGGCAGGACGCGATCTGCCGGAGCAGGAGGAATTGCCGGTGACGCCTCCGAACGTCGTGAACCAGGTGAAGCAGAATATTCGCGAGGCTACACCGGAAGTATCGAAGGACGATCTGGATGTGCCGACGTTCTTGCGGCGGCAAGCGCAGAAAGCCTGACGCATTTGGGGAGTTTGAAATATTCAGCGGGGCACGGGCGATCGTGCCCCGTTTTTTATTGGCGTCAGACCGATAGATAGATCGCCAAGAGCTGACAGGAAGAACGAATCATCGTGATACTTGGTCATTTCTCGAGGACAAACCGTTAAGCAGACCGGCTGACTTCTCTGGAATGCCGCTTCATGGCCTGAATTTCGGCTTCAAACAGCTGCAGATTGCTGCTGCCGTAGGGAAGCACGCTGCCTAAGCCAGAGTGAAACTCCGGCGCCTGGGCGTCGGCGATGATCTTGGTGATGTTTTTCGCGTCGATGCCACCCCCGGGCATGATCACGATGCGATTGCCGGCGGCCTTCACGAGTTTCTGTAAAGTCTTCACGCCTTGTAGGGCAGTTCCGGGCCCACCTCCGGTGAGGATGCGCGTGGCGCCTGTGGCGATGACGTCCTCAAGCGCTTGGAGAAGGTCGGGAGTCTGGTCAAACGCGCGGTGGAAGGTGACTTCAAGAGGGCGCGCCCATTGGACCAGTTCGGTGGTGCGCTCGATGTCAATGGAGCGATCGGCGCGAAGGATTCCGAAGACCACACCATCCATGGCCAGGTCGCGAGCAATGGAAATGTCACGTTTCATGGTGGCAAATTCGGTTTCGCTGTAAACAAAATCGCTTGCACGCGGGCGAATGATGGGAAAAACGGGGATCTCCAACTCATCATGCACCTTGCGCATAGCGGCCACTGAGGGTGTCAGTCCCCCGTGAACCAGGTCGGCGCAGAGTTCGATACGATCTGCTCCGCCGCGTTCCGCGGCCAAGGCCGTGTCCAGAGATTCAACTGTGATTTCGAGGATCAGTTCGAGAGCCAAGTTAGCACCTTTGCTAGAAAGGGAGGGCTTGGTTTTATATACTCCGCGCAGCTGCGATATGCAACTGTGCTGATGGCCAACTCAACGCGCGGAAGAGACACTGGAGGTACTGCGGCCAACCCGTCGCCCTCGCCCCACGCTTGTGTTAGGCTTCTGCTGAATAAAACTGGTCTCTTCCCAGGAGAAGTACCTCAGCGGGGAGCCTCTGAAATGGAGACCGAAAATGAAACTGAATCGAATTGCTTTGGGAGCAAGTTTCGCGATACTGGCGATGGCAGTCGGTGGTTGTGAGAAGCCCTATCACCAACAGGACGAACGGTACGTCCTTGTGGCTTCGAATATTGAACTTCCCTATTGGCAGGAGGCTTCGGCCGGACTGACCGACATCGGGAAGACTGCCGGGGTAAAAGTGGAAATGGTCGGGCCCACGACATTTTCTCCGAGTGAGGAACTCACCGCGTTCCAGCAAGTTGTGGCCCAGCATCCCTCGGGCATTCTCGTCTCTGTGAGCGATCCAAAGCTACTCAGGGAACCGATCGACAACGCCATTCTGCAAGGGATTCCGGTGATCTGCATCGATGCGGATGCACCAGACTCAAAGCGCGTTCTATTCATTGGCACGGACAATTTCCGCGCCGGCCAAGAGAGCGGAAAGCGAATGGCCACGCTGCTCGGGGGACAAGGCCACATAGTGCTCATCACCCTGAGCGGACAGCTGAACAGCGAGGAACGGGTGCGCGGCGTCAATGACTCGCTGAAGAAATATCCCGGCGTCCAGGTTGTGGACACTATCGATGATAAAGGGGATGCGCGGGTAGCGGAAGATGCCATCTCAGCGTTGCTCGTGAAAAAGGAGAAAATCGACGGTATCATCTGCCTTGAAGCATCGGGTGGAGAAGGAGCTGCCGACGCGCTTCACCGTCTGGACATGACGGAGAAGATCAAAATCGTGGCATTTGATAAAGACCCGCAGACGTTGGAGGGAATTGAGCGCAAGTGGATCACCGCAACGGTGGTCCAAAAACCTTATGTGATGGCTTTCTATGGTGTGAGATTCCTCGATGACCTGCACCACAACGTAGTGCACGACTTTAAGGATTGGGCCACGGCACCGACCGCGCCTCTACCGACTTTTGTGGACACAGGAACGGCAGTGATTGACTCGAGCAACCTGGCCGCATTCCAGAAAGCACTCGCCGAACATCCGAAGCCGGTTCTGTAGCACGCAACAGAAGCTCAAGCGAGCCCGTAGGCCGCGAAAGTGACGATGGCGGCGATTCCGAGTGCCGAGCCCAGGACCGCGCCGGCCAGGACGTCGCTGAGAAAATGCATCCCCAGGACAATCCGGGATAGGCCGATACTCCCAGCCAGGAAATACAGCGGCCCTTCGAGCCCCGGATAAAAGTAACTCACCACGAGCGCAATCGAGAACGCCGTCATGGTGTGGCCGGAAGGAAAGGAAAACTGGTCGGGAGGCAGAACCTTAGCCCAGCAGTGGGGTTGGAACTGGCAGGGCCGCGGACGGTGGCTGAGTCTTTTCAGAGCCTTGAATACCAAGATGCCAAGGATGGCAGCCGCGCCCGAAGCGCCGAAAGCCGCATAGCCGCGCGAACCGCCAAACGCAAGGAGCAGGACGCCGAGACTGTACCAGAGCCAACCGTCGCCCATGCGCGTGGCCGTCAGCATCCAAAAGCGGATCCATCGCGGCGCCTTCCAACCGTTCATGCGACGCATGACGCGGTGGTCGCGGTTTTGGATGAATCCCCAGACAGTTTTTGCTACGGCCATGACCGCCTCTCAGCGAGCCCAGTTGGCCGCGAGTCGTGAATCGACGTCCCAGAGCATGCGCGGCCGGCGAGTCTCCCCAAGGAGTGGCGCGGCCCATTTTCTGCAGAAGCGAATCTCGTTCAGCCAGTGGCTTGCCGTAATGGCAGGCATGAATACGGTGAATGGAAGAAGCGCCGCAGCCAGAGGATTTTCCTGGAGCACAGCTCCTGCGAATCGACAGACGTCCAGGGTGAGTTTCCTGTAGGACCCGTGTTCCCCGTGAACGACGCCGAGCCCGGCGCGCAACCCCGTGAAATATTCCTCGACCGTTCGCGAACCCGGTACTTGAGTAAATGTCAGAGCCACACCTGTAAGCGTGTGCGAATCGCTACCCGCGACGCCGATCTTGCCGAGTCTTTTTGCCAGGAGCTCGGCGCTCCGATTGGCTTCGCTCCACATCTGGCCATTGCGGACTTCAAAGGCGGGGACGTAGGAAGCAAACCAATTGAAGTCTTCCAATTCGCGCCTGCCCGTTAGCCCGGAAAACACATGGTTGGTGCTGAAGAAGAGCTTGCGTTCTGTGAGGTACATCAGCAGGGCAATAAAGTCGTTGCGGCGACGCTGAATTTCCAAATGGTCTTTTTCCGTGATGCCGTAGACACCCAGATGCATTTCCGTCCCGCTGGGCAGATGAACGGTGACTTCTTCGCTCAGGAAAAAGTCAGGGTATTTGCGGAGAACCTCCGCGGCTTCAATGGAATCGTGATCGGTCACAGTCACGATGGACATCCCCCGCTGCTTGCAGTGATGGTAGACGTCCTCGGGTTGGTTATAGGACTCACGGCAAATGCGTGTGAGGCCCGGGGTATTGCACATCCCAGAGCCTGTGGTATGTACATGAAGGTCGCAGCGCATGTGAAAAGATTAGGCGCAAGATATGAACAAACCATGAAGAGTGGGCGAAATGTGGGTGAAAAAACCGGTGGAACTCATTGAGCACAAATGAGTTTTTGAGTTTTCCACATGGCATGTTGAATGCTCTTGCGCTTCCTCCAAAATGCTGTGCGAGAATGCCTCCATGAAAAAAATTCAAATCCTCTTTCATGATGCGGGAGGGGGGCACCGCAATGCGGCCGTAGCGTTACAGACCGTCATCGCGCAGCAGCAACGGCCCTGGCAAGTGGAATTGGTTCAGTTTCAGGACCTCACCGACCACCTGGACGTGCTTCGGAAATTGACCGGGATTCGGATTCAGGAGCAGTACAACACTCTTTTGAGAAACGGCTGGACGCTCGGGGCCACGGAATTGTTGCGCGTGTTGCAAGCGACGATTCGATTGTTCCATGGCCCGATGGTGAAACTCCTCACCAAACAGTTCCAGGAACGTCCGGCAGACCTGATGGTCTCCGTCATTCCCCATTTCAATCGGGAAATCGCCGAGGCGTGGAGCGCGTGCTACCCGGAACGGCCCTTTGTGACCATCATTACGGACCTTGCGGATTTTCCGCCACATTTCTGGATCGAGCCGATCGAGGAGCAGTACGTGATTTGTGGGACGGCGCGGGCCGTCGAGCAGGCGCGCCAAATCGGGAAGGATTCATCCCACATTTTTGCGACGTCGGGGATGATCCTACGCCCGGATTTTTATCAAGAAGACAATACAGATCCTATCGCTCTCTGCCATGAACTGAATTTACGTCCGGATTTGCCCACGGGCATGCTTTTGTTCGGCGGATTCGGGTCCAGGGTGATGGTTGAGATCGTGGAACGGCTGGAAGCTGCTGAGTTACCGCTGCAATTGATCGTCATCTGCGGACGGAACGAAGACCTTGCGAAGAAATTCCAAGGGCGCACCTGGAGAATGCCGCTGCACATCGTGGGATTCACGAAAGAAGTGCACCGGCTGATGCGCGCGGCGGACTTCCTGATCGGTAAGCCTGGTCCCGGGAGCGTGGCGGAAGCGATGGTCCGACGGCTGCCAGTCATTCTGGAATGCAACGCATGGACGTTGCCGCAGGAGCGCTATAACACGGAGTGGGTGAAGGAGAATAAAGTGGGGATTGTGCTGCATGAATTTGGAGAGATCGTCAGCGGCGTGAAGCAGTTGCTGGAGCCAGGAAAGCTCGCTGAGTTTCGCCGCAATACGGGGGCGCTGAACAACCGTGCCATTTTTGAGATCCCAGAAATTTTCGCAGAGTTACTGGATGACTAGCAGATCAGTTCCTAATTGCTCGCGCGCTCCGCACGCGAGGGATGAGGCAGGTGAGGCTGCGCATTGGGAGTTTCCACGGGGACGCTCGCGCGGGGTTTCGAACAGGTAACCGCCCATCGGCGCGAGGCAAACTTGGGCAGGTCGCACACCTTCCAACAACCAACCGAAGTCTTCGACAAAGCGCATCCGCAGTAGCAGCCGCTAACGGATGGCTGGAGCTGCTTCGAGGAGGTGTCGGCCCAAGCTGCAAAGGCGAGCAACACAGAAGCAAGAAGGAGGTCGAAGACGAGCCAAAGAGCGATACGCCGGAGCCGAAGGAGAATAGAGGCTTGCATGGGAGAAGTTTCATCCGGGAAGGAAATAAAACCGATAGTCCCGCCTTACCAAATTAAATTGTAACTATGGTTCTGATGGTACTAGGCGGGTTTATCGAGAAGATCTCCGAATCGGGGTCCGAAATGAATTGAGGGAACTGATTCGGGACCGAGGCGAGGATTGCCCCATTGGTTTAACCCATATATTGTCCATGAGTTGATTAGGTAGTAGGAAATCCAGAAGCTGGCGCTGTTCGTCCAGTAACGCAAGCGTGGGCGCGATTCAGTAACCTGGCTCAGGGGGGAGCTGCAAGCGAGGGGGAAGGGGCTTGCTCGCGGCTTCAGAAGTTCGTAGCCACCTGCCTCTGGGAGGGAAGCTAGGATGGGTGACCCCACGCGCCAGCGTGAAAACGACACTGGCATTGAGTTGCGCCTTCCGGGGCTGCCGGTCCCAAGCGAGAGCCCTGTTTTTTCTGCAGTCTTTCTTCCTCTCCAATCGATACGACAACAACCTAGCGACTCACAAAGTTCTGAGAGCATCCTTGTGAGCCCACTGCGGAAACTCTACTGGGCTGTTGCGTGTCGTTCCTTGACCTGTTTGGAGAGCGCCTGGACCTGTTCGTTCGTGATTTGGATTTGGCCGTCAAGAAGCACAAGCAAACGCCCAGAGCCCGCGTCCTTAAATCGCGCATCCTTGATCTTGGCGTAGCCTTGAACTGCCGGAGGAAGCGTCGCACTCAAATCCGTTCCCTTTTGCAAGGCAGACAGAATTGCCTTTCGGATTTTTTCGCGCAGCATGTCGCCAAGAGTTCCAGAGCGAAGCAATTCACCCAGGGAACCATCCGCCTGGATGGGACCAACCTCCGGAACAAGTCGCAGTTCCGTGTTGTCCTCCTCGACGGTTGGAGTAAGTGTCATCTGCATGACTGCGTTGCCTCCAACCACTCGCTTGGCCTCCTGTTTTCCAAAAACCTTGGCGCACGCCCGGCGTTCATAGTGCAGCTGCACCACAGCCAGGCTGGCTGGTTCGGTGGGAGTGAGCGTGGCGTGCTCGATGGCGATGCGATCACCGCAATGATCGTCTTTATCGAGTTCCGCGCTGAGAAGGTCAGTCATATTTTGCTGCAGGTCGGAGAGGTCCGCGGTCAGTTGCAGATTCAGGATGTTCAGCCCCTGTTTCTTTGTGATCAAGGTAATGAGTCCGGAGGCCACCATCGTGATGTGTTGGTCTTTGATACTCGCGGGAATCTTCACAGGAGGAATCTTGAATGTTACGGTTTGGTCGTTCGCCTGAGTTGGCAAAGTTGTAGCAAACAGGGCCAAGGCGAGGGCGGCAGAACGAAACTTCGATCTCCTGTAGGACGGGTCCACCGAACAGTTTGCGGTTTTAAAAAAAGAGAATGCCGAAAGGACAGCAAAGCTCTGCAAAATGGTTTTCCACACAGATCAATAAACTCCTAAAACCCTTTCTCGAATGCTTCGTATCAGTCCTTTGGGTGGATGAGTGCGCAGACGCATCGGTTGCCTCTTCCACGGAATCAGGGCGAAACATCGAAATTACCGTCTCAAGATAGTAGCCGATCAAACTCGGCTGGCGAGCCAGCGGGTTATTCAGCGCCGATATCTCATTGCGTGATCTTCCCGGCTGCGGCGAGAACTGTTTCGCGGTATGGCCCGCAGGAGCTAATTCACTTTGCGCGTGACGGCGATGCCAGCCTGTCCGAGGACGTGGGCAATCTGCGTATCCCGCAAGCGCGAGGCATCGTATTCGAAAGTAAGATGGTTTCTCTGTTCGTCGACGTGAAATTTGCGTAGGCCATACGTATTGGCGAACTCGCCGAGGCGGCTGAGTTGATCAAGGCTCAAGGGAGACTGCAGTTCGTAAGTGATTTCGAGGAGCGTCATGCAGAAATTATACCAGTCCTCTCCCATTCCCGCAGCGTGCCAGAACATCACCAGTAGACATCCAACATAGTAAGCTAACCGAGACAATCCTTATGTCGAATCCTCAACTGTCCAGTTTGCCCATCTTGCCCTCCGCGCCGAAGGAGGAGGATCCCGTGTGCGGGATGATGGTGGACCCACAAAAAGCCGTGGGGAAAGTGGAGCACGCGGGGAAAACCTACTATTTCTGTTCATCGCGATGTGCGGAGCGATTTCAGAATGAGCCGGAGAAGTTTCTGGCGTCCCCAGGCGCCGCAGGAATGGAACACCGGCCGCTCCCGAAGACGGCGCCTCCCGCCCCTGCAAAGAGCGTGCGGTACACCTGCCCGATGGATCCGGAAATTGTGCAGATCGGGCCCGGGGCTTGCCCGATCTGCGGGATGGCGCTGGAACCGATGGACCTCGTGGCGGAAGAGCAGCCCGATGCAGAATACGAATCGATGCGGAAGCGCTTCTGGGTGAGCGCTGCGTTCTCGTTGCCGATTCTAGTTTTGTCGATGTTCGGAGAGGCACTGGGACTCCATTGGGAGAGCGCGACCAGAAACACCATGGAGCTTCTGTTGGCGACGCCCGTGGTGTTGTGGTGCGGCTGGCCGTTTTTCCAGCGCTTCTGGAACTCACTGGTCAATCGCAGTCCGAACATGTTTACGTTGATCGGCTTGGGCACCGGTGCGGCCTTTCTTTATAGCGTTGCCGCCACAGTGCGCCCCCAGTTCTTCCCAGCGTCGTTCCGGGACATGCATGGAGGAGTGGCAGTTTACTTCGAAGCGGCTGCAGTGATCACCACACTGGTGCTGCTTGGGCAGGTGTTGGAGTTGAGGGCCCGGCACCGGACGAGCGGCGCAATCCGCGAGTTGCTGCATCTTGCGCCCCAGACGGCGCATCGGGTTTCCGCAAGCGGCGATACGGAAGTCGCGCTGGATAAAGTGAAGCAAGGAGATTTATTGCGAATACGCCCCGGAGAGCGCGTGCCGGTGGATGGGACGTTGAGAGAAGGCGAGAGCGCGGTGGACGAATCGATGGTCACGGGCGAGCCGCTGCCTGTCGAGAAGGTCGTTGGCGACAGGGTGACCGGTGGAACTCTCAATTCCAACGGAAGTTTTGTGATGGTGGCGGAACGGGTCGGGAGTGAAACTCTTCTCGCGCAAATCGTGAAGGTGGTCAGCGAAGCGCAACGTAGCCGCGCGCCAATGCAGCGGCTGGCCGATCGAGTGGCAGGGTATTTCGTTCCCGGCGTGGTGATTGCGGCAATTCTGGCATTCCTAAGCTGGGCCATCTGGGGCCCTGAGCCACGATTGGCGCACGCTCTGCTGGCAGCGGTTTCCGTGCTGATTATTGCGTGCCCGTGCGCGTTGGGATTGGCCACGCCGATGTCGATTATGGTGGCGGTGGGACGAGGGGCGACAGCGGGTGTGCTCGTTCGAGACGCCGAAGCGTTAGAAACGCTGGCGCGTGTGGATACGTTGGTGGTGGACAAAACCGGAACATTGACCCAGGGCAAGCCATCCGTGACCCGGATTCAATTAGTGGAACGAGCGGGACTGCCCGAAAATGCCATGTTGTCGCTGGCGGCCAGTGTAGAGCGGTCCAGCGAACACCCACTTGCCCGGGCGATTGTGCGCGCCGCAGAAGAACGGAAGCTGCCCCTCGCGCCGGTGAGCGAATTTGACGCGACGCCCGGCGGAGGCGTGCGAGGGCGCGTGCTGAGCAAACTGGTCATGGCGGGAACGGCGCGATTTTTGAGAGAACAGGGCATCGCGGTGGAAATGCCGGGAAATGCCGCCGATTCCTCAGATGCTGTGGGATTGACGGCGATTTATGTCGCTGTGGATGGCCGCGTCGCCGGGATTCTTTTCTTATCGGACAAGATGAAGGCTTCGACTCCAGAGGCAATCCGCGCTTTGAAAGCCGAGGGATTACGCGTGGTGATGCTGACGGGAGACCGACGCGAGGCGGCGCAACGCGTGGCGTCAGCGCTCGGAATTGACCAGGTTCAGTCGGAGGTTTTACCGCAAGAAAAAGGGGAAGTGGTGAAGAAGTTGCGCAGCGAAGGGCACATCGTGGCCATGGCTGGAGACGGTATCAACGATGCTCCGGCACTTGCAGCTGCGGACGTGGGGATCGCCATGGGCACCGGAACCGACGTGGCCATCGAAAATGCAGGGATCACGCTAGTGAAGGGTGATCTGCGCGGGATAGTGAGGGCCCGGCGGCTCTCGCATGCAACCGTTGGCAATATCAAGCAGAATCTGGCCTTTGCCTTCGTTTACAACTTGCTGGGAATCCCAATCGCCGCGGGTATTTTTTACCCGGTGTTCGGCTGGCTGCTGAGCCCGATGATTGCCAGCGCAGCGATGAGCTTCAGTTCGGTCTCGGTCATCACAAACGCACTTCGTTTGCGCCGTGCACGGCTGTAACTCCAAGCTCTAAATCACCTGACTTTCGATTCATTTCAACGTCTATAGAACTAGAAGCGGGAACATTGTTACGAGGTGCTTCGTATCAATGGATGAGTGTGCAAAGCAGAGATACAAGCGGGGGTCGGTTATGTCTAGCAATGGGAATGGTTTAACAAACGGTAAAGCGGCCAAAAAACGGCGCCGGAGAATCATCCTTGCGGCGGTGGCTTTACTGGTCCTGATCGGCGGCGGGTATGGCGTGTATGCGGCACTTCGCCCTAGCCACGACATTGATCCCTCGAAACTAGCGGTGGCGGAGCGCGGCGACCTGGCCCGCGTAGTTGTGGCCACCGGAAAGATTCAACCCTTGTCGAAGGTGGAGGTGAAGTCGAAGGCCAGCGGCATGGTGAAGAAGCTGTTCGTTGATTACGACGACAAGGTGAAGCACGGCCAGACTCTCGTGGAACTCGACAAAGTGCAGCTGGAGGCCGTAGTCCGGGAGGCTCAAGCAAATTATCAGGCCGCGCAAGCGTCGCTCGATTCCAGCAAAGCTCAGCTCGAACGGAACAAGGTGGATGCAGAGGGTCCGGATGTGCCCTTTCTGAAGCTGAACATGGAGCGCGCTGAGCAGATGTATAAGGACGGGGTAATGTCCAAGAGTTTCGTCGAGGACGCCGAGAAAAACTATCAACTCGCCCTAAATAAGCAGATGAGCGCGCAGCGGAACCTGCTGGTATCGCGCGCGGAGATTGCCAAGTCCGAAGCGCAAGTGGCCCAAGCTAAGGCCGCGCTCGAAAATGCAGAAGAGGACTTGCGGAATTCCACAATCGTGAGCCCCATTGACGGGCTAGTTCTTTCGCGGGATGTGAGCGTGGGAGACGGTGTTAGCTCGATACTGATTTTAGGTTCGCAAGCCACGCTGGTTATGACTCTAGGCGATACGAGCGAAGTGTACGTCCAGGGAAAAGTGGATGAAGCGGATATCGGCAAGGTCTATCTGGGCCAGCCGGCGCGAATCGTGGTGGAATCTTTCAAGGACAAAAAGTTCGTTGGAAAGGTTACCCGGATTTCGCCGTTCGGGAAGGAAAAAGACAACGTCACCACTTTTGAAGTGCGCGTATCGATCTCCAATCCCACGGGCGAACTCAAGGCCAATATGAGCGCAAACGCCGAAATCATTCTCGAGGAAAAGAAAAACGTGCTGATGGTGCCCGAGGCTTCGTTGATCTACGACAAAGACCGCAATGCGTCCGTGGAGTTGCCGGATCCAAAGGCCGAGAATGGCCGGAAAAAAGTGCCGGTAAAGTTGGGAATTTCAAACGGCGTAAAAACCGAGATCGTTTCCGGCTTGAACGAGAAGCAGCAAGTCGTTCTCCAATAACGGGGCCTCATGACCTTTCGCGATCTTTTGCGGGACACGCTTGCGACCCTCTGGGCACATAAGCGGCGGACGCTGCTGACCATGTTCGGGATCGCGTGGGGGATCATCTCGATCACCCTGATGGTGGCCGCGGGGGAGGGCTTGGGCCGCGGCATCCAGAAACAACAAGAGAATTTCGGCAAAGATGTGATGATCATTTTCTCCGGGCGCACCAGCATGCAGGCGGGCGGCGCGCGGTCCGGCCGCGTCGTCCATTGGATGGAGGACGACTATAGAGAAGTGGCCAAAGAAGCGCCGGCTTGCAAATACGTGATGCCGGAGTTGGGCAACAACGTGAAGGTGCACAGCGCGTTCAACAGCGGTGACCTCGATACCGTCGGTTCGCTTCCGCCTTTTACCGAAATTCGCAGCATCTCCGTTGCTCAGGGCCGCTTTTACAATTACGAAGACAACGACCAAGGCCGGCGCGTTGCGTTCCTAGGAAGCGACGCGAAAAAGCAACTCTTTGCAGATCGCGAGGCCTTGGGGCAAACAATTGAGCTGAATGGCACACCATACACCGTCATCGGAGTGATGAAGACGAAAGACCAGAATTCAAGCTATGACGGAGTGGACATTCGCAAAATCTTCATTCCCTTCAACTCCATGAAGCGGGATTTCCCGAACAAACCACCGGCGGCAGAGCATTCGGTCGACCGATTGCTGGCTGCTCCCTGGTCGCTCGAAACGCATCCGGATTGCGTGCGTCAGATTCGCCGCACTCTGGGGCGGTTGCACAATTTCGATGCGCGCGACGAGGAAGCGGCGAGCATCTGGGACACGGTGAAAAATGCCCAGGCAAACCGGATGATCTTTGTAGGCATGGAAGTGTTCATGGGCGCAGTGGGCGTGGCCACAATTTTTCTCGGCGGGCTTGGCGTAATGAACGTAATGCTTGTGAGCGTGCGCGAGCGCACAAGGGAAATTGGAGTGCGAAAAGCGCTGGGAGCCACAAGAGAATCAATCCTGAGGCAGTTCTTTCTAGAGACGGTAATTGTCGTGTTTATCAGCGGAGGGACGGGATTGATTATCTCATACGGCCTGTGCGGGCTGGTCAACCTGCTGCCGAAGATCCCGTATTTCGATGGACTGGATGCGAGCTGGAAACTTGCCGCCCTGACGATAAGCCTCTTGGGCTTGATTGCGGTACTTTCCGCGCTGTACCCGGCGAACCGAGCAGCGTCCGTCGATCCGATCGAAGCGCTTCGTTTTGAGGCAGGTGGGTGATGTTCACGGAAGTGTTCAAAGAGGCTTGGGTCGCGCTGGGACGCAATCGTGTTCGCAGTCTTTTGACAATGACCGGGATTTCTTGGGGGATCGTGGCGGTGACCCTGTTGTTGAGTTATGGCGCCGGTTTTCGGAGCGTGCTGCTTTATACCTTTGAAGTGTTTGGCAAGGCGGCGGTTATCTGCTGGCCGGGAACGACGAGCGAACAAGCCGGAGGGGAGCGCGCAGGGAAGGAAGTGCGCTTCGAGCAGGAGGATGCGGATTGGGTGAAGGCGCAATCGCCATTGATCAAGCGCGTGACCCTGGAAACCGTGCGCTTCGAGGGGATTTCCCATGACGAAAGGCTCTCGGATTCGGCGACGCGCGGCGTTTTTCCAGAATATGGCGAGATGCGGAACGAGGTCCCTTCCGAAGGCCGCTGGATTTCGGCCGAGGACGTGGCGGAACGTCGGCGGGTCGTCGTTTTGGGAGCCCGGCTGAAGAAAAAACTCTTCAGCGGTGAGCCAGCGGTGGACGAAACCGTGCGCATTAACGGAGTGCGCTTCACGGTCATCGGCACCATGGACATGAAATTCTCCGATAGTTGCTATTTCAACTGCGACGACGAGTCTGCGTTTATTCCGTACACCGCCGCGGCGGACATCTGGGATGCGCGCTATGCCAGCGTGATGGTCTTTGAGCCAGTAGCGCCTCAGTTTGAGGCGCAGTCGATGCAGCAATTCCGCACCGCGGTGGCGAACCGGCAGCATTTCTCGCCAAATGACAAAAGGGCCATAACAATGTTCGGCCGGCAGGAGTTCAAGCCTATTTACGACGGAATCACACTTGGAATCGAAGGGCTACTTTTTTTAATCGGCGCAATGACGTTGGGAATCGGCGGCGTAGGCGTGATGAATATCATGCTGGTGTCCGTCGAGGAGCGGGTGCGGGAAATCGGCCTGCGGCGGGCGCTGGGAGCCCGGAAATGGCATATCCGTTGGCAATTTCTAATGGAAGCGCTGGTGCTGACGTTGGCAGCGGGAGCGGTTGGAATGCTCATCTCGTGGTGCCTGACGTCAGCCATCGGGACGCTGCCTTTCCTCGGGCCTGCCTACGAGGATGATAGCGGCAAGGTGGACATCCACTTGGCGCTTTCCACCACCACACTGTTTTTGTCCACCTTAATTCTGATTGTAGTTGGAGTGATCAGCGGCTGGCTGCCCGCGATGCAAGCCGCGAAACTCGACCCAGTGGAAGCCCTGCGCTACGAATAACGCGTTGCGCACACAATGATGTGCGTGCCCGTCAAGAATAAATAAAAAGACAAATCAGTGGGAAACTGGTTTCACCTAATCTATCAAATGTCATGCCAGTCCTCCTTCCTGGGGTCCATCCTGCTATATTTGTAGAGCTGCTCGGCATCGAAGAGCGGCCCTGGCGTGATAGAGAGGAAAAATGGGGCGAGGCAAGCTGACGAGTTTTCGGGTCGTTTCGGGATTAGCGCTGATTGGGATATTCCTGCTGGTTAGTGGAATTATGGAAGGCCACGCGATCTTGAAAGAGTCGCGTCCGGCGGCGAACAGCAAGGTGGCGGGGCCGGACGTACCAATCATGCTGAAATATAACGTGCGCATTGACGCGAAGCTCTCGAAACTACAATTGCTTCATCCAGACAATTCCACGAGCGATTTGACCATTGAGGCGCAATCCTCCGCCGACACTTTGAACTCGAAAGCCACGGGATTGAAATCTGGCGAGTATCGTATCCGTTGGCAGGTGCTGGCGCCGGACGGACATATTACGCGAGGCGAAATTCCGTTTACGGTCACGGGCTCTTGAGCAAAAACCTATGGTCCAACTGATTGGCATATTCGGGTTTCTAGTGGTATTACTCCGTGCGGCGATCTTGTGTTTTCAAACCGTGGCAATCGGCGGAATTTTCTTTTTGACCGTGGTGACGCGAAGGAAGGAGCAGCGAAGCGAAGAATTACTGCGCTCGAGCTGGAAATTAATCCGGGCGAGCGCGCTGGGACTGGCGATTTCACAACTATTTTTCGTCATGGCGAACTCCCTGGTGCTGACGTACTCGACGGACATTCCGCTGAGCAACGTGCTGAGCGCCAACTATGTGTGGGCGGCAGTGCTGGCGATCGTCGCGGGGTTGGCCCTCACGGCCTGGCCGGACGCGCTGAGGAAAAGCGTGAATCTTTGGGCGATGCTGCCGGGTGCAGTAATCCTGGCGGCTTCGGTGATGACCAGCCATTCTGCCTCGCGGATGGAAGACCGCGCGATGCTGGTGAGCTTGACGACTCTGCATTATCTGGCTACGGCAAGCTGGATAGGCGGACTGCCGTACCTGTTGCTGTCGGCGAAGCGGATACCTGACCCTGAGGCCAAAACCCAGATTATGCGGAATTTTTCGCAACTGGCGCAGATCAGCGTTGCGGTTCTGATCTTGGCCGGGTTGGGAATGAGTTTGGTGTACATAGGTTCGTGGAATGCAATGTATGGCACCGCCTACGGAGTGATGCTGGACGCGAAAATTGTTTTGTTGGTGGCATTGCTGCTGATGGGCGCGGCAAATTATTACATCGTGCGAGGGTTGCGTACCGATACCGGGACTGGCGCCGCCAGCCTGTTGAGGTTTGGTGAGGCAGAAATCGGAATCGGCCTCACCATTATTCTTACAGCGGCATCGATGACGGCGCAGCCGCCCGCCGTGGATCTGACGCAGGACCGCGTGACCCCACATGAGATAGCCCAGCGGTTTGGGCCACGCATGCCCAGATTCTCGAGCCCTGATGTGAAAGATATTTCTCCCACGAACGCGCAACTGATCGAGCGAGCCGCCGCACAGGGGCGTACCCTTCCAACGTCGTTCGTTCCGGGAGGTTTCGGTATCTACACGGACACGCCCGCCGATCGGGCATGGTCGGAATATAACCACAATTGGGCCGGCCTGGTGGTATTCCTGATGGGTTTTCTGGCGCTACTGTCCCGGAGCCGGTATTTTTCGTGGGCGAAGATCTGGCCACTGTCATTTCTACTGCTAGCGGTGTTTTTATTCTTTCGAGCGGATCCCGAGAATTGGCCGATGGGGCCAAATGGATTTTGGGCGAGTTTTGCCGTGACGGATGTTTTGCAACATCGCATTGCGGTCGTGCTGATCATTGTCTTTGCCATTTTTCAGTATCGGGTGGAAACGAAGCGTGTGAAATCGATGGCCGCGGCGCTGGTCTTTCCGGCGGTATGCGCGCTTGGCGGAGTTGTGCTACTGACGCACACGCATGCGTTGAGTAATGTGAAGGAGGAGTTGTTCGCCGAGTTGAGCCACACCCCGCTGGCAATATTCGGGATTATGGCGGGTTGGTCGCGCTGGCTGGAGTTGCGACTTCCGGAAGACAATTCGACACGGAAGTATCTGGCCTGGGTTTGGCCGGTGTGTTTCATCATGGTTGGCTTGATATTGATGGATTACCACGAAAGTTGATGGCGAAGTCCGCAGTTGGACTCGGAGGTAAGGCAGGGTGGGAAAAGCGGCGCTGATCGTTGTGGATGTGCAGAGAGACTTCTGCGAAGGGGGAGCGTTGGCTGCCGCAGACACACTGTCATTGTTGGGACCACTGCAGGAATGCATCCAGGCCGCGCGGCGGGCAGGGGTCGTGATTGTCTATACGAAGGATTGGCACCCGGACAACCACAGCTCCTTTCAAGCGAATGGCGGTCCATGGCCGGTGCATTGTGTGTCGGCCAGTTCCGGTGGAGAACTCATGCCGCCCCTCAAGGCAGAAGCGGACGAACTCGTCGTTCACAAGGGAATTCGCGCGGATGGCGCGGGTTATTCGGGCTTTGAGCTAACTGGATTGCAGGAGCGCTTAAGGGAATTGAAAGTCGCGCGCGTTGGCGTGAGCGGAATCGCGACGGAATATTGTGTTCGGGCGACCGCGCTCGATGGACTGCGCTCGGGATTTGAGACTGTGGTTCTGACCGATCTGATTCGGGCGGTGCAGGCGGCGGAGACACCGCGAGTGCTCGAGGAATTGAAGCAGGCGGGCGCGAAAACGGCGACGGCGGCGGAGTGGCTGAAGACTCTGTGAAGAGCGATCTGGACTAAGTCTGGCCGAGGATGGCGTCGAAATAAGCGAGCATTTCAGGGGAATTCCAGTCCTGTGGACCGATGATCTTGCGGAGAATGACACCCTTACGATTGATGATGTAGGTTTCAGGGTACATCGAGGTACCGTAGTCTTGCGCAATCGGCGAGCGGCGGTCGTCATCCGTGCCCGGATCGCGGTATGTAGGAAATACCACGCTATTATCACGAAGGAATTTCTCGTATGCCGCCTGATCCCGGTCGGCAGCGACCCCAACGACTACACCATTGCGCGCCGCGATGTATTGCTGCAAGCGATTGAGCGCAGGAGTTTCTTCCACGCAAGGCGGGCACCAGGTGGCCCAGAAATTCAGCACGATCACCTTTCCACGAAGATCCGAAAGGTGCTCGGGCTTGCCATTCAAGTCCATTGCAAAGTCTGAAGCCTTTTTCCCGGCGACGGAGGCTTCACCCTGGCGATAGTGCGGGAAAGTAAAAAAGTAGATAACAGCGAAGGCCCCGAGCATGCTGCCCCAAGCCATGATTTTCCGTAGGACCGTGTTCATATATCGCTATAATAGCGCAGAGAAGCCGCAGCGAGAAAGCCTGGAAACTCCCGCGAAGGTCATGAGCGTTTCCTCCCAAAACTCAAATCAAGTGAGCGCTATCGTGCCGGCGCGCAATGAGGAAGCGGTCATTGGCGCGTGTGTGGAGTCTCTCGTGGGGCAAGCAGAAATCGGGGAAATTCTGGTGGTCGACGATCAATCCACGGATGAGACCGCTGCGATCGTTCGAGAAAAATTGACGATGGTTCCGCAACTTCGGCTGCTGGAAACGAAGGAGTTGCCACAGGGCTGGGTCGGCAAGAATCATGCGGTCTGGCTGGGAGCGCGCGAGGCAAAGGGCGAATGGCTGTTGTTCACGGATGCGGACGCGGTGCACAAGAGAGATTCGGCTGGCAACGCCTTGGCGATTGCCGCAAAAGAGAATGCGGTGATGGTCTCGTTTTCACCGGAGCAGGTAATGGAGACGTGGTACGAAAAATCGTTAATTCCCTATGTGTATTGCCGGCTGGGGAGGAAGTTTTCATTTGCCGAAGTGAATGACGTGGGAAAATCTGCCGCCGCGGCGAATGGGCAGTTTCTGATGATCCGAAGAGCTGTTTATGAAGCCGTGGGCGGGCACGCGAGCGTCGCCGGTGAGGTTCTGGAAGACGTGGCGCTGGCGAAGCGAGTGAAAGGCGCGGGATACCGCATCTGGTTTGGCAGTGGAAGGGGAATCGTACGTGTGCGAATGTACCGAACCTTCGGCGCGATGTGGGAAGGCTGGAAGAAAAACCTGTATCCGCTGATGGGAGAGAGTTCCGGGGCGATCGGGAGGGAGTTTGCCCGGGCCTTGGTGCCCATTTTCGCGACTTTGATTCTCGCCATCACGACTGGGTGGTTGGCAGAATCGTTTTTGGTCGCAGTCTGCGTTCTGGCACTGGGGTTCATCTGTAGTTCGCTCTCATACAATGGAGAATTGAAGAAGAATCAGTTTCCGGCCAGTCTGATCTACTACGGGATTCCGGGCAGGCTGCTATTCGCCGGTGCATTGTGGGATTCCTATCGCAGCCATAGAAGCGGTAGGCTGGCATGGAAGGGCAGGGAGTATCCAGTGGGTACCCCCGGTGCATCGAAATAGGTGGCGAACTAAGGCTATGATGTATCTAACGCGCAAAATCGAGTTTTCCGCTTCGCATCTGTACCACAACCCGGCGCTGAGCGCCGAAGAGAATCGGCGGATTTTCGGCAAATGCAATAACCCGCATGGGCATGGACACAACTACACGCTGGAAGTGACGGTGGCGGGCGAGCCGGACCCCGTGACCGGAATGGTGCTGGATTTGAAGGAGCTGAAAGCGATCCTGGAGCGCGAAATAACGGAGCGCATGGATCACCGGTTTCTGAATTATGAGGTGGCGGAATTGAAAGGCCAGATTCCCACTTGCGAAAACATCGCTCGCGTCATCTGGAAGCTTTTGGAGCCGAAGATCACGCAAGGACGGTTGCACAAGGTTCGGCTGTACGAATCGGCCGACATTTTCGCTGAGTGTTACCGGAACGGAGCAAGCCACGCGTGAGTGACGATCTCAAGATCGTGTTTGGGCGCCGTTACCGGTTTGCGGCGTCGCACCGGCTGCACAGCGAGAAGCTGAGCGATGAAGAGAATTGCCGTGTCTACGGGAAGTGCAACAATCCTTACGGACACGGACATAACTATGTGGTGGAAATCAGTGTGTCGGGGACGGTGGATCCCGCCACAGGCATGATCGTAAATTTGACGGACCTTGATAGCTTTGTGCAAGGCGAAGTGATCGAAGCATTCGATCACAAATCGCTGAACGAAGACGTCGAGGTTTTTCGCGCGACCGTGCCGACAACGGAGAACCTTTGCAAGGAGATTTACCTGCGCCTGAAACACTTCCCGCTGGCCAAACTGGAGCGCGTTCGGGTGGAAGAGACTTCCAACAATGCGTTCGAGTATGCGGGGGAAGAAATCCAGGATCGCGTGGCGGTCCACTAAAGAGGGGAATATGCCAGTGACAAAGCCAACGGAAATCATGTTGCACGAAGCGAACGTGGAAGTGCCAAAGGAGAGCATTGCCGACCTGATACGCAAGATGATTGTGCTGCTGGGCGAAGACCCGAACCGCGAGGGGCTGAGGAAGACGCCGGAGCGGTATGAGAAAGCGCTGAAGTTTCTGACCAGCGGCTACAATCAGAATCTGGAATCGGTGCTGAATGGAGCGACTTTCAGCGTTCACTACGATGAGATGGTTGTGGTAAAGGACATAGAATTCTTCAGCCTGTGCGAGCATCACCTGCTGCCGTTTTTCGGGAAAGCCCATGTGGCGTACCTGCCGAGCAAGAAGGTGCTCGGGCTCAGCAAAATCGCGCGCCTGGTCAATATGTTTGCGCGAAGGCTGCAGATCCAGGAGCGCATGACCAGCCAGATCGCAGACGCCATTTGCGAAAAGATCAGTCCGGAGGGCGTGGGCGTAATTATCGAAGCGCGGCACCTGTGCATGCAGATGCGGGGCGTCGAGAAACAGCACGGCCAAGCGGTGACCAGCGCGATGCTGGGGTCTTTCCGCCATAACAAGCAGACACGCGACGAATTTTTGTCGCTGGTGCGCGCGCAAAAGAGCTAAAGCCACTCCAACAGAGCCGTGTCGAAACCTGGCACTGCGCAAGAGGTGCCTCCGTGAATCAGAGACAACTTGGGGCCGCAGGCCCTGTCGTATCGGAAATTGGACTTGGTTGCATGGCCATGTCCGGTATGTACGGACCGGCGGAGGACAGCGAATCCATCTCAACGATTCAAGAAGCCATCGATCAGGGCATCAATCTGCTCGACACCGGCGACTTCTATGGGATGGGCCACAACGAGATGTTGATCGGCCGAGCGATTCATGGGCGTCGAGAGAAGGTACTGCTCTCCGTGAAATTCGGTGCCATGCGGATGCCTTCAGGGCTGTTCACTGGATTCGATGGGCGGCCCGCGGCGGTCAAGAATTTTGCGGCATATAGCCTTCAACGGCTGGGAGTGAACCACATTGATATTTACCGACCTTCGCGGCTCGATCCAAATGTGCCTATCGAAGAAACCATCGGAGCGATAGCGGAGCTGGTTAAAGAGGGATGCGTCCGCTCTATCGGGCTGTCTGAAGTGTCGGTGGAGACCGCGAAGCGCGCCAGCAGAGTTCATCCCATCGTCGATCTGCAGATCGAATATTCCCTGGTGAGCCGAGGAATCGAACGGCAGATTCTGCCCGGCTTGCGCGAATTGGGGATTGGGGTCACTGCCTACGGCGTGCTTTCGCGGGGCCTTTTGAGCGGATCGAAACCCGCAGTCGCCAATGATATTCGCTCGCACTTTCCGCGGTTCACATCCGAAAACATGCAGCAGAACGCAGGAATGGTCGAAACCTTGAAGCGCATCGCCCGAGAGCGTGACATTACCGGGCCACAATTGGCTATTGCCTGGGTACTGCATCAGGGCGGAGACATCATTCCGCTATTGGGATCGCACACGAGGGAACAGCTTCGCGAGGCGATGGGAGCATTGCAGATAAAGCTTTCACAAGAGGAACTAAGCCGCATTGCGGAGGCTGTTCCTGCGGAGCGTGTTGCCGGAACGAGGTACGACGCAAGACAGATGGCGATGCTCGATAGCGAACGCACGGCAATGTCGAGGTAATAATTATTTACTTTGAGATTTAGGTGCCGAGTCGGGTCTGGCGGAGGAGGCGCTGCCACGGATTCGAATGAGTTTGCGGGCGGGTGAAGAATCCATTTTGGCGCTGGACCGCTGAGAGCGCGCTGGATTACCTTTGATCATGGCGACGACTTCCAGCAGCGAAAGCCTTTCGGTGGCCGGCGCCCGAGCGTCTGAACATCGTGTTTTGGTCTTCCTCAGCTTTCTTTCCATCTATGTGATTTGGGGATCGACGTATCTGGCCATCCGGTATGCGGTGGAGACGATTCCACCGTTGTACACGGCGGGGGTTCGGCATCTTTGCGCTGGATCGATCCTGCTGGCATGGGCACTCGCGAAGGGATTGAGGCCAACGTGGGAGCAGATTCGGGCAAGCGTGGTCATTGGTTTCTTCTTTTTTCTTGTGGGCCATGGCTCGCTGCACTGGGCGGAGCGCATTGTGCCGAGCGGACTTGCATCGCTGCTGATCGCCGTGGAGCCGATTTTCGTTTTTCTGCTGTCATCGGCGGCTGCGCGGACGTGGAAACTGAACGGAATGCTGTTGACCGGCATCTTGATGGGGTTAGTCGGAGTGGGAATGCTGGTTCGCGGAACGGTGCGAGCGCCAGAGCATGGCATGATGCTCGGATCGATTATGATTCTTGTGGGAGCGTTCTCGTGGTCGGTAGGAATCATCTACTCGCGGAGGTCGCACCTTTCCGGCAATCCGTTATTGTTATCGGCGCTATCGCTGTTGACCGGGGCAGTTATGTTGTTGACGGCGGCGACAATCGCAGGTGAAGCGCGGGGATTTTCGATTTCGCAAGTGAGTCGGAAATCGGTGCTGGCACTGGGATACCTGATCCTGTTCGGTTCGGTGATCGCCTTTTCGGCGTACAGTTGGCTGCTGGAGCATTACTCACCAACGCTGGTGGCCACACACACGTACGTGAACCCCGTGGTAGCAGTGCTGTTGGGCTGGGCGTATGGCGGAGAAGCGCTGACGATGCGAGTGGGCTTGGCAGCTGCCCTAGTGGTGGCGGCGGTGGTGCTGGTGGACCGCGGGACAAACCGGCTGCAGCGATTGACCTAATCATTCCCGCAAATCTCAGAAATAAATAGACTTTCGCTTGCTACCAGGCGCATGGGTGTGATGAACTTTGCAATACGAAACCACCATGCTAGGTCAGAGACTGGGCCACTATGTGATCGTACAGAAGCTCGGCGAAGGTGGCATGGGTGTGGTGTACCGTGCGCGCGACGAGAAGTTGCAGCGCGATGTAGCGTTAAAGTTTTTGGAGACGCTACCCACGGGAACTTCCGCCAGCCACGAACGAGCGCTGCAGGAAGCCCGTGCCATTTCGGCACTGAATCACCCGAACATCTGCACGGTGTACGAAGTCGGCGAAGTCGACGGAAGACCGTTCATCGCCATGGAGTATGTGGAAGGCCGGCCACTGAGCCTGGAGATTCCTTCCACGGGGCTTTCCTTGGAACAGGTGGAACGCTATGGCTTGCAACTTGCCGACGCGCTGGCGCACGCGCATAGCCGTGGCGTGATTCACCGGGATTTGAAAGCAGCGAACGTCATTCTGACTCCGAGCGGGCGCCTGAAGGTTCTCGATTTCGGAATATCGCAACGATTCGAGCCGGGACGGATGGGTGACGGAACCACGGTGCTGGACCAATCGTGGGAATCGCAACACACCTTTACGGGCACCTTGCCGTACATTGCTCCGGAGATCCTGAAGGGACAGGATGCGGACGTGCGGAGTGACATCTGGTCGCTCGGGGTGCTGCTGTATGAAATGGCGGCAGGCCAACGGCCGTTCCGAGGCGCAACCGCTTTCGAATTGAGCGCGGCCATCCTGCGCGAACGGGCTCCGGAGATTTCGCCGCCGTTACCTCCGGTGCTGAAGAGCGTGATCGACAAGTCCCTGGACAAAGATCCCGGGCAAAGATACCAGAGCGCGGGAGAAGTGAGAGCGGCGCTGGAAGCGTCAACCACGGCGTCGCGCACGCATGATTTCACGACGGTAGGGGGGAAGAAGCCAGAGGGTTCGGGCCTGTTTTCCGCGAGAAATCTCATCCTAGTGTGCCTGTTAGCGGGATTGGCAGGAGGGCTGTATTACTGGCTGCATGGAGGAGTTGCGAAAAGTAAACGCACGGTGCCTTTACCCGGTGCCATTCAATCCATCGCGGTCTTACCGCTGGAGAATCTTTCGGGCGATCCTTCGCAGGATTATTTTGCGGACGGAATGACCGACGCGCTGATCACCGAGCTGTCACAGATTCGCAAGTTGCGGGTAATTTCGCGGACTTCGGTGATGCAGTACAAACATACGCAAAAGTCATTGGACCAGATCGCACAGGAATTGAATGTGGACGCAATTGTGGAAGGAACGGTCGTGCGCGCGGGAGAGCGGGTGCGTATCTCCGCGAAGCTATTCCAGACGAATATAGAGGGATCGTTGTGGACCGGCAATTTCGAGAGGAATTTCACGGACGTATTAACGCTGCAAAGCGACGTGGCGACGGCGATTGCGCGAGGAATCCAAGTGGAGCTATCGGCGACGGAACAGAATCAGTTGGCGAGGAGCCGAAGCGTGGTGCCGGAAGCGTATGAAGCGTACCTGAAAGGAAAGTACGAATTGGAGAAGCGGACGCCGGAAGCATTTCAGGACGCCGCGAGTTATTTCCAGAAAGCGATCGAGAAAGATAACACCTTTGCCGCCGCGTATGCGGGACTCGCCGACACTTATTTGCACATGTGCAATTACCAGATGGAACCGGCGGAGGCGCTTATTCCGAAAGCCAAACAAGCGGTGGAAAAGGCACTGCGATTGGATGACCGGTTAGCGCAGGCGCATACCTCGTTGGCTGCCATTCGTTTTTACCATCTGGAAGGTGGCGAGATTGAAGAAGAATTCCAGCGAGCCATCGCATTGGACCCCGGGTATGCGCAGGGGATTCATTGGTATGCGTTGTACCTAGCCGCGATCGGGCGGAAAGAGGACTCGATCCGGGAGATCAAACTCGCACGCGCTATTGATCCGAAATCTCTGATCATCAATGCGAACGTGGGTTTTTTGTACTACCTGGCAGGGGACTATAACCGGGCAGAAGAGGCGGAAAAGAATACTATTCAAATGGATCCAAGTTTTATTTCGGCGCACGGGTATCTCGGACAGATTTATGTGGAGAAGAAGCAATACAGAGAGGCGATAGACGAGTTCCGAACAGCCGTGTCGTTGTCGCCCGGAGACATAGCGGGACAGGCGGACTTGGGGCACGGGTATGCAATTTCGGGGAAGAAAAGGGATGCGGAAGAAATATTGCACGAGATGGAGAATGCGCAAGGGCACAAATACGTTTCTACCTATGATTTTGCGGTTGTGTATGCGGGCATGCGGGATGTGAGCAAGACCTTGGAGTGGCTCGAAAAAGGATATGTAGAGCGGAACGGAAGATTGGTCAATCTCGCGGTGCACCCACAATTTGCATTTCTGCGGAAGGAACCGAGATTCCAGATCATCATCGAGAAGATTTGGGGAACAAAACTCATCGCTAAGGCAGAGCGATAGCCTGGCCGAAACAGTTCTCTGCGGCAGTCTTTTCTTGACGGAGAAAGGGCTGTGGCATAGACTGCGCTCTCGCCGCGGTCTGCGCCCGGACGTCCATCAGTTCCCCGCGATGCTCGCCGCGAAACCGTGATTTTCAAGGAGGGAAACTCCATGCCGAAACAGGTCAAGATCCCGCTAAAACCGATTGTCGATGAGATCAAAACAACCGTGGGAGAGCTCTCGAATGCAGCGGCCAAAGCGACCACGGCCGCAGAAAAGAAGAAACTGACGGGAAAGGCAAAGAAGCTGAAAGCGCTGATCAGCAAGATTCAACCCCTCTGCCCGAAAGGCAAAAAGGGGTACACGATCGTGGCGATCGTAGAGTAGCGGTTCGAGACATTTCTTATTCCATCCGGCAGAGACACTACCGCGTTGGCCCTGAGAGCGGGCACTTCCAGCCGAAGCCGACAAAAATGCGTTAAGGCGAAGTACCGGCGGAGCGCGCCGTTGGTGTTGTATTGGCTCGAGGGAGAGCTGGTATTCGAGAATTTCGCGCTGCGCACGCGAGTCAGCGCGGCTCCCCTGGTTTGCGCGATTCTTCATTTTTGCGGCGGGTGGCGGTCGGTTGATGATGTCGCTTCCCACCTGAGAGATTACGCAGAAACCTCGGTGCTCAAGACTCTGAACAATCTTTGCGAAAACGGGTTATTGGAACGATCGGAGCAGAAGCGTCATCCACGTGTGGAGGCCATGGAAAGCTGGGCAGCGTGGAATCCTGCAGCAGGCTTTTTTCACTTTTCCACCAAGGACACCGAACTCGATGCGGACCAGTTGGGAGCGTTCGAGGAGTTGAAGCGACGGACAAAGCACGACCCAATGCCGCTGCCTGTGAAGAATTATGCGAAAACGCCTCGGACGAAGCTGCCGCAGGTGTGCGCGAAGGGAGAATTTGCAGAGGTGTTAAGAACCCGGCGGACGTGGAGAAAATACGGGCGCAGAGCTGTGCCGCTCGAGGCGCTAGCGCAGACGCTGGAACTCACATTTGGAATTCAGGGTTGGGTGGACGTGCCGGGCTTGGGGCGAGCAGCAATCAAGACTTCGCCGTCGGGCGGGGACTTGCATCCGATCGAGGCGTACGTGTTGGTGCGGCGGGTCCGCGGTTTGAAGCGCGGGATTTATCACTACAATGCGGCGAAGCATGAACTGGAGTGGCTGCGAAAAGGAATTGCGCGGCCGGCGCTGGAGCGGAACCTGGGAAGCCAATGGTGGTTCGCGCGCGGGGCATTTCTGGTGCTCATGACCGCCGTGTTTGGGAGAACGCAGTGGAAGTACGATTTTCCGCGCGTTTACAGAGGGATTTTGCTCGAAGCGGGACATCTATGCCAGACGTTTTGCTTAACGGCGACGTGGCTCGGGCTGGCGCCATTCTGCACAATGGCACAAACGGATACAAAATGGGAGGAGTGGCTGGGAATCGATGGAGTGAGGGAGTCGATCCTCTACGTAGCCGGAGCGGGGACGCGGCCGGGTGAACTGGAAATGAGAGATGCAAACATCTTGACGATAGGACAAAGCACGACAGCGCGGTCATCGCGAACGTGACGAGGACTGCGGATGGTGAGGAATCCCTGCTCGGATCGGAAGGAGGAGGGATCCTTCACTCCGCAGATTACGTTCGCAATGACGCGGATTGATTCTATTGATGCGCCGGGAGTCGCGCGAGCTTGAGCTACTATTTGACGATGGGGACGGAGGCGCGAGTTGTTTCCCAATCGAGGTTCAAGGTGCCGCCGTTGGCGGACTTGTCGAAAGAAATCGTGAAATTCTCGACGGGCGAGGGAACTGTCGATACCTTCATGTCCACCCGGGCGAGGTCTTCGGAGGGGCCAGCATAATTGGTGCCCCATTCGCCGGTCTTCTTGCTGATGATGAGAACCCACTTATCTTTGTTGGGAATGGCGAAGAGGGTGTAGTTGCCCGCCGGCACATGTGCGCCGCCGACAGTGACGTCCGCGGTGGTGACGAAGGTGGTCGCTTCATTTGCGCCGACTCTCCAAACCTGTCCAAAGGGGGCAATTTCTCCGCCAACATGGCGGCCTTTGAGGCGTGGGCTCGAGTAATCGATGGTGATGGATTTGCCGCCACCGAGGTCGAGAGTGGCTGTGGCGGGGGGGCTTGGGCGCTTGGATTTATCCTGGTGGGCGTGGCAGGCCGCGGCAAAAAGGACCAGTCCGAGGCAAAGTGACGAAAACGTGGCGATTGCTTTGCGCATTATTTTCTCCTATGGGATGGCAGGTGCTCGACGGGCGAGAGCGTGCCGGTAAGTCTGAGGGCTTACCGCTAGCATTGAACAAGATTTAGGGAGGAGTTGCAAGGAGTGGAATTGGCCGAACGGGCTTCGAGGTGTGTTTCGCGCCCTTTACACCCCCTTCAAACCTGTGCTATTTTTAAGAGGTCGAAGAAAAGAGGAAATTTCAAGGGACGACGGTGGGGGGCACTTGAGCGACGCCAAAGTAATGTTGATCGAACAGTTCCGGACACACGTAAAGGATACGGGATCGCCAGAGGTGCAAATCGCACTGCTGAGCGAGCGCATCAACTACCTGACGACGCACCTCAAGTCGCACGTAAAAGACCATGCATCGCGCCGGGGGCTGATCATGATGGTAAACAAGCGGCGGCGCCTGCTGGACTATCTCAACCGGCGAGACCCGGATCGGTATCACCAGATTGTTGAACGCCTTAGCCTACGCAAGTAAGGGACTGCAAAACAGTAAGCAGTACAACTTGCAATTTCACGAACGCACAAATTCCAAATGGAGTCTGTACGCCAACCGGATGACGGTTGGGCGTGAAGAAACGCGGTCTGTGACGGCAGGCTGCGCGGCGTTTGTCTTGGTGTAATTGTCTGCGAAATGGTTCTGTTTTGCGGCAAACCCTCCTTTTTTCTTTGAGATAACGCGCTCATGGCGCACGGACCCCTCTCGAGAGGGGCCAAAGGAAAAAACATGTCTGAGAACAATCACACACCCGCGCCGCACCAGGTATCGATTGAAGTAGGAGGGCGCACCCTGTATCTGGAAACAGGGAAGATCGCCAAGCAAGCAAATGGAGCTGTCACAGCGCGGTACGGTGACACTGTGGTGTTGGTAACAGCCTGCATCGCTCCAAAAGCGAGTGACCGCGACTTTTTGCCGCTGACCGTGGACTACCGCGAGAATACCTATTCGGCAGGAAAGATCCCCGGAGGCTTTTTCAAGAGAGAAGGAAGGCCGACAGAGAAGGAAATTCTTGTGTCGCGGCAGATCGACCGGCCGATGCGGCCGCTGTTTCCGGAATCTTTGAGAAATGAGACGCAAATTATTGCCTTGGTGTTGTCGGCGGACAGCGCAAATGACCCCGACGTAATCGCGATGACCGCGGCGTCAGCGGCGGCCTACTGTTCTGACCTGCCATTCGCGGACCCCATTGCGGCGGTTCGCGTAGGACTGCTGGATGGGACCCTCGTGGCCAATCCAACGGTGGCCGAGCAGAAGACCAGCAAGCTGAATATTGTGGTGGCCGCGACGGAAAAAGGCATCGTGATGGTGGAATCGGGAGCCTTCGAGGTTTCCGAAGAGAAAGTCGCGGAAGCGCTGGAATTTGGCCATGAACAGATCAAAAAGATCGTTGCGGGGATTAAGGAGTTACACGCGCAAATTAAGCCGACCAAGATCGTGATCGAGCCATTTCCGTTTGATCAGGCGATCTACGACGGTATGAAAACGAAATATGGGACGCGGTTGAAGGATGCGTTGAACACCGAGAAGCATCCAAAGAAGGAAAGCTATCACCTGGTGGACGCGCTGCAGGATGAAATCCTGAAGACGATTCCTGAGGACGACGAAGACAAACTGAAATTGACGAAGCGGGCCTTCGAACGCCTGCGGGAAGACTTCTTCCGTGAGGAAGTGCTGAAGGCCAAGAGGCGCCCGGATGGCCGCGCATTTGACCAGATCCGTAAGATTACTTGCGAGGCGGGATTGCTGCCACGCGTGCACGGTTCCGCGCTGTTTACAAGAGGAGAGACGCAGGCGCTGGCGACGCTGACGCTGGGCACAAAAGAAGATATGCAGCGTCTGGACTTGCTGTTTGAACAGGACCAGTTCAAACGCTTTATGCTCCATTACAATTTTCCTCCGTTCAGTGTGGGCGAAGTGAAGCCGCTGCGCGGCGCGGGCCGGCGGGAAATCGGACACGGGGCGCTGGCGGAGCGGGCGCTGGCCAACCTGCTGCCACCGGAAGTAGAGTTTCCGTACGCGATGCGCGTGGTGAGCGACATTCTGGAGTCCAACGGTTCGTCTTCGATGGCCACAGTTTGCGGCGGATCGCTGGCGTTGATGGATGCAGGCGTGCCCATGAAGGCCCCCTGCGCAGGTATCGCCATGGGGTTGGTGGTGAGCGATGACGGCAAGTACTCGATCCTGACGGACATCGCCGGTGCCGAGGATCACTACGGCGACATGGACTTTAAGGTTGCCGGTACGCGCGAAGGCATCACGGCACTGCAGATGGACATCAAGGTGACCAGCATCAGTGTCGCGATGATGCGAGAGGCTCTGGCGCAGGCCAAGAAGGCCCGGCTGGAAATTCTGGACATCATGGAAAAGACGCTGAGTTCGCACCGCGAGACGATTTCGACATACGCTCCACGCCTGTACAAGCTGAGCATCCCCACAGACAAGATCCGCGACCTAATCGGTCCGGGAGGGAAGAAGATCAAGTCCATCATCGAACAGACGGGTGTGAAGATTGACGTGCTGGAAGACGGCACCGTGCACATCTTCTCGACCAGTGGAGCTGGAGGCGACCAGGCATTGCAGATGGTGCGCGACGTCACGGCCAGCGCGGAGGTGGGGAAGACCTATCTCGGCAAGGTGGTGCGGCTGGCGGAGTTCGGGGCGTTTGTGGAGTTGTTCCCCGGAACCGACGGTTTGCTACACATCAGCGAAATCTCCGAACACCGGATTCGCGACGTGCGCGACGAACTGAAACTCGGCGACCAGGTGTTGGTGAAGGTGCTGGCGATCGAGGGGAATAAAATCCGGCTGTCCCGCAAAGCACTTATCAAGGAAGCGCGCGAGAAGCAGGCGCTAAAGACCCAGGGCGCGTTGGCGGGAGCGCCTACTCCGACAACGACCACAACCGAAGGCAACTAGAAATTATCTCATAAACACTCAGAACAGACTGAGTGCTTGAAACTTATGGCTAATGGCGTAAATCGAGAACATGGACATTACCGACGCCCAGTGGGCGGTTCTCGAACCGTTGTTCCGTCCGAAGCGACGGGCCGATGGACGCGGGAGGCCTTGGCAGGACACGCGTGCGGTTTTGAACGGGGTATTTTGGGTGTTACGCACCGGTGCTCCTTGGCACGATCTCCCCTCTCGCTATCCGCCCTATCAAACCTGTCATCGACGCTTCCAATCCTGGCAGCGCAGCGGGATGCTGTCACGCTTGCTGCAAAAACTCGCCGAGGACTTACGAGACCGAGGAAAGCTCGATCTCAGCGAATCCTTCATCGACGCCAGCTTCAGCGGGGCGAAAAAGGGGGCTCTGGTGTCGGCCCTACAAAGCGCGGCAAAGGCAGCAAAATCATGGCAATCGCAGACGGCCATGGTCTTCCTTTCGCCGTGCACGTGGCCAGCGCTTCGCCTCATGAAACAAAACTCGTTGAACCTACGCTCGAGCAACGCTTCCTCAGGGAAACTCCCGAGCGAATGATTGGTGACCGCGCTTACGACAGCGATCCGTTGGACCAGCGCATCCAGGAACGTTACGGTGTGCAACTCATCGCGCCGCACAAATTTGTGCGCGTGGCCCCGGCAACTCAAGACGGTCGCCGCCTGCGCCGTTACCGTCGTCGCTGGAAGATCGAGCGTCTGTTCGCGTGGCTTCATAACTTTCGTCGCATCGTCATTCGCTGGGAATACTACCCAGAGAATTTCCTCGGGATGGTTCAGCTCGCTTGTGCTGTTATCCTCCTGAGGCATTTATGAGATGGCTTCTAGTTTTTAGACAGCCAATCCAACTCCGGAAGGCCCCCAATCGGGGGCCTTTTTTTTCTTTGGACGCCTCTGAAAGATCGAAGAGGTGTTCCTCATCGCGGACTCCGTTCGGAATGACCAATTTGAAATAGTTCGGAGTGGGGCGGCTTGCAAGTTTGCAGCATCGCGTCTTAAATGGATGAGAGATACCTGAGATGCGGAGAAACCCTTCAATGAAGCTCGGACGAATTTTGGTAGGGATGGGAATGGCATTGCTGATGACTTTGCCCGTGCGAGGGCAGGCGGAGAAGCGCCGGGTCATTATCGATACCGACCCTGGAACCGATGATGCCATGGCTATTCTTCTGGCATTGAACTCGCCTGAGTTAAAGGTGGAAGCAGTCTCCGTAGTTCCTGGGAATGTAGTCGCAAAGCAGGGCTTGGATAATGCGCTGAAGTTGGTGAGCCTGGCGGGACGTTGCGACATTCCTGTGGCGGCCGGGGCGCAGCATCCGCTGATGCAAAAGACCTATACGGCGCTGTATTGGCATGGGAACAATGGGCTTGCGGATATTGAGTTGCCGCCTTCGAACTGCAAAGTGGATCCTCGCTTCGCTCCCGATCTCATCATTGAGCTTGTGCATAAATACCCGCATGAAATCACGCTGATTCCGATTGGTCCGCTGACGAATATCGCTCTGGCGGTTTCCAAAGATCCGTCCATCGTTCGGTTAGTGAAAGATATTGTCATCATGGGAGGGTCGATTTCTGGAGGGAATGTCAACGGAGCCGCAGAGGCGAACATTTTCGGCGATCCGGAAGCGGCGCAGATCGTATTCGACGCGGGATGGATGGTGACGATGGTTGGGTCCGACGTGGGTGAGCGAACGCTGATGACGCGCAAACATCTGACGGAGTTGCAGTCCGGGCATGGCCCGCAAAACGACATGGTCACAAAGATCGCGAGATTTTACATCGAACGCTCGGAGAAAAACGGGTGGGACGGAGCAGCGATGTACGATCCGCTGGCGGTGGGCGTGGTAATCGACTCGACTTTGGTGAAGCTAAAGGACATGCACGTGGATGTGGAGACGAGAGGCGAATTTACGCGCGGGGAGACGGTGGCGAACCGCATGGGCTCGAACGAAAAAAATGTGTTGCACGGGGACCACTACGAAATCGATGGGATCGAGCCTTTGCAGAACAATGCGCGGGTATGCCTAAGTTCCGACGCGGAGCGATTCTTGCAGCTCTTTATCAGCCGCGTGAAGGGCAATTAGTCGATTCTGGGTTTAGGGTGAACCTCGAAAAAAACAAATCCTCGGGCAAAGACGGCCCTTGGAATGAAAAAGTCTTGGGATCTACACAGATTGGACGTGGGGGCAGTGGACCGCGTCGAGAGCGCCCCACAGTGCATCGAGTGCTTCGTTGGTAGTGGCTAGGATTTCCTCTTCATCGCCAGGGGCATGCTCCTCGAGCCAGCCACGCCATGCCGCGCGGTGGGTCTTGTCGGCTTCCTCATGCACAGTGAAGTAGGCCAAACCCTTGGCGGAATGGACCCCGTAGAACTTCTGTAAGCCTTCAATCTTTGTCGTAGCGATTTCGGGCACCTGCGATTCGTAGGCGTAGAGTGCCGCGACTGCCTCGGCGACCGGACGATCTCCCACAATCTCGCGGAAGGTTTCGACGACAGTTTGCGTGCCGGGAAGCGCCGGGCACGAGGTGATGTCCTCTTCATTGACGCCGAGGGTGGCGGCGAAATCGCGCCAGAGTTTGGGATGAGGCCGCGAGGGGTTCTCTTCTTCCGCGAGGTTTTCGAGGATAATGTCGCGAATAGGGCCTTCGGTGCGAGCGGCGAGAACGCGGAGATGCTGGGGGAAGGCTTCGACATGACGGTAGTATTGCGCGGCATACAATTGCAGAGCTTGGCGATTCAACTTGCCCATCTGCCAATCCTGGTAGAAAGGATGCTTCAGAAGGCTCTTCTCGGCGATGGCGGCATCGATCTTCTCGAGAAGTTGGGCGTTTCGCATGGTCATCCCTCCCGTAGTTTGTGGCGACATGGCTTTCTGCCAGCCGCTATCCGCTGTCAGTTCGATTGCGGGATTGTACCAGAGTTCGTGGGAAATTGTTGGTCAGAATAGGAAGTCCCGCTCATTCCTTGGCGTGGAGGCGCTCAATGTCCGCGCCGACGGCCGAGAGCTTATCGACGATGCGTTCATAGCCGCGGTCGATGTGATAGACGCGGTCGATAATGGTTTCGCCGGAAGCGACCAAGGCAGCGAGGACCAGGCCGGCGCTGGCACGCAAATCAGAAGCTTGCACGACGGTGCCGGAAAGCGGAGCCGGACCGCGGACGACCGCGCGGTGTCCGTCGATGGAGATGTGGGCGCCCATGCGAATCATTTCGCTGGCGTGGAGAAAGCGATTCTCAAATATTGTTTCCGAGATAACCGAAGTGCCTTGGGCCTGGGTTGCCAGGGCCATGTATTGCGCCTGCATATCGGTGGCAAAGCCCGGATACTCCTCGGTAGTCACATCGGCGGCGACGAGTTTGTGGCCATCATGAACGCGGATGGTGGAAGCATCCAGAAATTCTACAGGCACGCCGGCTCCTTGCAGTTTCGCGATGACGGCGCCCAGGTGCCCAGGGGCACAGTGGGCGATGGTGAGGTCACCGTTCGTGATGGCCCCAGCAATCAAAAAAGTACCGGCCTCGATGCGGTCTGGGATCACCGAATGAGCTGCGCCGTGAAGTTTTTCGACCCCACGAATTTTTAGAGTGCTGGTGCCTTCATCCTCAATGTGTGAGCCCATTTTACGCAGGAGGTGGATAAGATCGGTGATTTCCGGTTCGCGGGCAGAATTTTCAAGAATGGTGAGGCCATCGGCGAGCGCGGCAGCCATCAAGATATTTTCCGTGCCGGTGACGGTAATTCGCTCGAAAACGATGTGTGCGCCCTTCAGACGGCCGCCTTGCGGAACACGCGCCTGGATGTAGCCGTGTTCAGTGGCAATCACCGCCCCCATTTTTTCGAGCGCGGCCAGATGCAAATCCACGGGACGTGCTCCGATCGCGCAACCGCCAGGCAAGGAGACGTGAGCGACACCGGAGCGGGCGAGGGCAGGCCCGAGAGTGAGAATCGAAGCGCGCATGGTTTTGACGAGTTCGTAGGGAGCAATCGCGTCATTCAGCGTCTCCGAGTGGATGGTGTAAGTGCTCGCGGGAAATTCAGCAGTAGAAACGTTTGCGGACATGAATGTCAACAGCTTTGCCATGGTGACGATGTCGCGCACCATCGGAATATTGTGCAGGGTCACCGGTTCGGGGGTCAGGAGCGCGGCAGCCATTAGAGGCAGCGCAGAGTTCTTCGCACCGGCAATAGGCACTGTACCGTGAAGGGGTTTGCCACCTCGAATGCGAAATTTGTCCATTGGAGATTGCCAGCCTATTCGCCGAGGGCACGGCGCAGATCGCCATTGGCGGCTCCCAGTGCTTTATGGGCGCGCTCGGCAGAAATGCGCCGCTTGAGAATAATTAACGCGACGCGCAGGTTGTGTTTGCTTTGCCGCAAAGCGTGTTCCGTCTCAGACACACTTTTCCCGGTTGCTTCCATGAGAATGCGCCGAGCCCGATCTCTAAGCTTGCGATTTGTCTTGGTGAGGTCAATCATCAGATTCTCGTAGGCGTGGCCGAGGCGCACCATGGTAGCGGTAGAGAGCATGTTGAGGACCATCTTCTGAGCGGTTCCGGCTTTCAGACGGGTGGAACCCGTCAGGACTTCGGGTCCAACATCCGGGGTGATGGCGATATCCGCGGCTTTTGCGAGCGGTGATTTGCAATTGGCGGTCACGGCAATGGTGAGCGCACCGTGGCGTTTTGCGTAGGAAATCGCTGCCAACGCGTAGGGAGTGGTGCCGCTGGCGGCGAGCCCCACGACAGAATCTTTTTTCGTGAGGTGAATTCTTTTCAAATCGCGACGCCCGTTGGACTTGCTGTCTTCGGCTCCCTCAACCGGTTCGGTGACGGCTTTCTTGCCACCGGCGATCAACGCTCGCACGAGTTTTGGAGAAGTACCAAAGGTAGGCGGGCACTCGGAGGCATCGAGAACTGCGAGGCGCCCGCTGGTTCCCGCTCCGACATAAATCAAGCGACCACCGTTGCGGAGGCGGTCCACAATGCCGTCGACAGCACGCGCGATGGCGGGAAGTTCATGCGCAACGGCAGACGGCACTTTTTGGTCTTCGCGGCTCATCAAATGGACAATCTCTCTCGATGACATATGATCGAGGTTCTTCGAGGCACGGTTTCGCTGTTCCGTACGGCGCTGGTCCTTGCGACTGCGCAGCTTGTTTAGAGTGGCCATCCCTAAAGTATAGCTGTGGCTCGCAGCAGTTAGGAAATGCGCGGCGAATAGGGCAACTCTTGCAGAAGCAAATCCTTTTCCTGGAAATAGGTGTGGTAGAACTATGTTAGGTTCTCCGCTGCACAAAACGGAAGCGCCGGAAAAAATTCATGGACGCACTTAAGAAACTGTTTGAAGAACACTTCCACTTGCCGATGGAGCGGATGCAAGCTCTGCAAGGGGAGCTTGGCGGATCCGGGCGAAATATCCTACGCCTTTCCGCGGGCAAGACGACGGCTATCGGCATTCTTTATGGTATCCGCGAAGAAAATGTTGCGTTCCTTTCGTTTTCCCGGCATTTCCGGAGACACGGATTGCCAGTGCCGGACATCTATGCGGAGGATCTGGACCAGGGAGCGTATCTAGAAGAGGACCTGGGCGACACGACTCTGTTCGAGTTTCTCTCGAGAAACCGTTCTGGGGAAAAGATCGCGCCGGAGGTAATCGAGGCTTACCGGAAAGCGGTTGCCGCGCTACCGCGGTTTCAAGTGGAGGCCGGGCGGGATTTGGATTACCGGGTGTGCTATCCACGCGGCGGCTTCGATCGCCAGTCGATTGCATGGGATTTGAACTACTTCAAGTATTACTTCCTTCGACTGGCCGCCATTCCGTTCAGCGAGCAGGCGCTGGAGGATGATTTTGGGAGGCTGACGGATTTTCTGCTGACCGCGCCGAGCGATTACTTTCTGTATCGCGATTTTCAGTCCCGAAACATCATGTTGCGCAGAGGCAAGCCATACTTTGTGGACTACCAGGGCGGGCGCAAAGGCGCTCTGCAATACGATATTGCTTCTTTGCTGTACGATGCCAAGGCCGATCTTCCACCCGCGGTTCGACAGCAACTGCTCGATGATTATCTGGATGCGCTAGGGAGCTTTATCGACCTGGACCGCGAGGAGTTTCTTCGCCATTACTACGCTTATGTCTATGTGCGCATCCTGCAGGCCCTGGGCGCGTATGGTTTTCGGGGTTTCTACGAACGCAAGGCGCATTTCCTGCAAAGCGTACCCTATGCGCTGAAGAATTTACGGTGGTTGCTTCACAATGTGAAATTGCCGATCGAGTTGCCAACACTGATGGATGCATTCCGCAGCATGCTGGCTTCCGAAAAGTTGCTGGGACTTGCCGCCGAAGCGCAAAATCTGGTCGTCCGGGTCTACAGTTTTTCGTTTCACCGTGGCTTTCCCAAGGATGCGAGCGGGAATGGCGGCGGATTCGTATTTGACGGGCGCAGCCTTCCGAATCCCGGCCGCGAAGAGCGCTTTAAATCACTGACGGGCAAGGACGCGCCGGTCATGGAATACCTAAACCAGCAGGAGAGCGTTCACCAGTTTCTGGCGAGCGTGTTGTCGCTGGTTGACGCCAGCGTCAGCAATTACCAGCAGCGGGGGTTCAAGAATCTGATGGTGTCGTTTGGTTGCACAGGCGGGCAGCATCGTTCGGTGTACCTCGCCGAGCAACTGGTGAAGCGATTGCGCGGAAGGAATGGGGTCCAGGTTGAGGTGCAGCACCTGGAGTTGGAGAAGATGGGCCAATGAAGGCCATGGTGCTGGCGGCTGGATTGGGCACGCGCCTGCGGCCGCTGACCGATCACTGCCCCAAGGCACTGGTGGAAGTGGGTGGGCGGACGCTGCTGGAGATTACGCTCACTAGTTTGCGCACCCTTGGAATTCGCGAAGTGATTATCAACGTGCATCACTTTGCCGGCACGATTCTGAACTTCCTGAAAACGAACAACAATTTCGGCATGAGCATTGAGGTTTCCATCGAAGAAGTGCTGCTCGATACAGGCGGCGGATTGAAGAAGGCGGGGTGGTTTTTCCTCGAGGACATGGCGCGAAAGGAACAGGCTTTCCTTTTGCACAATGTGGATGTGATCAGCACAATCGACCTTGTGTGCATGACGAAGAAGCACAATGAGAATCAGGCCCTGGCTACGCTTGCGGTGCAGGAGCGGGAGACATCGCGGTATTTGCTCTTCAATGAAGAGGCGCAACTCTGCGGCCGAAGGATTGTGAGGGAGCAGAGAGAAGAAATAGTGCGCAAGACCGAAAAACGGGAAGCTTTGGCGTTCACGGGGATCCATGTGATTTCACCGCGGCTGCTTGGGATGATGAAAGAAGACGGTGCATTTTCGATCGTCGATTTGTATCTGCGGCTGGCCGGCCAGGGAGAGAACATTCAAAGCTTTCGCGCAGACAACTATTACTGGCGGGATTTAGGCAAGCTGGACCAGCTACAGCAGGCCGACGAGGACTTCGCGAAAAAACTCTTCCCGTAGTTCTGCAAATTACGCAAATCAATGAATCGGTTCGGCGGCCAGGCCCAGCGCTTTCATAATCGCGTCGTGGACCGCAGGGCGCACCTGGGCGATTTTCATGTTTTCGCGCGTGGGATTCACGCGGTTGGTCAGGAGTACTACGAAGAGCTGGCGATCCGGATCGATCCAGATCGTTGTGCCGGTAAAGCCGGTGTGGCCGTAACTATGCACGGAGAAATAGTGGCCGCTGGAGCTACCTTCGGTGGGCACGACCCAACCGATGGTGCGAGTATTCTTTGCGAGAGGCTGCGGCGTGGTGAATTCTGCAATTGTGGAGCGCTTCACGATCCGATTGTGCGCATAGACTCCGCCGTTCAGGAGCATCTGGCAGAAAGCGGAAAGGTCCGGCGCAGTGCTAAAGACTCCCGCGTGACCGGAGACACCACCAATGGCATAAGCATTTTCATCGTGAACTTCGCCCTGGATCAGGCGGTGACGGAAGCGGTCGTCCACTTCCGTAGGGGCAATTTCAGGCCAGATTTTTTTCGGCGGGTTGTACATCGAGTTTTTCATGCCGAGGGGATCGAATAAATATTCGTTCGCAAGCTGATCGAGCGGCTTGCCGGTCAAACGCTGAATGATTTCGGCCATGAGGATGATGCCGAGGTCGGAATAGACCACTTTCGTGCCGGGCTCATATTCGAGTGGTTCGACAAAGATCTTGTCGAGCGTATCTTGCTTGTTTTTGGAGGTACGCCAATATTCCTTAAAAGGAGGCAGGCCGGAAGTGTGGGTCATGAGGTTGAGTACGGTGACTTTGTGCCGCCATTCGGGTTGCGGCCCATGCGCCCACTCGGGAAGGTAGCGCTCGATGGGGGCGTTGAGATCGAGAGGAGATTCGAAATCGCCTTCGACCAGCTTTTCGACAAGAGTGGTGGTGACGACCACTTTGGTGAGGGAGGCCAGGTCGTACATGGTCTCAAT
This sequence comes from Candidatus Acidiferrales bacterium, assembly GCA_963709675.1. Classification (GTDB taxonomy): domain Bacteria; phylum Acidobacteriota; class Terriglobia; order Acidiferrales; family UBA7541; genus Acidiferrum. The sequence goes on along the minus strand of CAVPWW010000002.1, from coordinate 1,908,500 downwards.
TTTGACGGCTGGGGAGTCCTTGTCGTAGCTGAGCTTGCCGAAGGCGTGATAGGAAACTTTGCCGCGATAGCCGACGGCGAGGGCGGCGCCGGGGAACGCTTTATCGGCAATGGCACCCTCGATCACGGTGAAGGCGGGCTGCAATTGGGCATCGCCGCGGACGTCCATGGGCTGGAGCTTCATGGGATCGGCGGGCAGGTCGATGCCGAAGCCGGCTTTCAGGTCAACGCCCGGAATGGTGACGGGCAAATGGCCTGCGATGGGGATTTCACCGAACAGGGCGCGGGCCATAGAAATCTGCGCGACATCGCTAATGCCGAAGGCTGAGAGCCAGGTTTCTGCCTCGGGAAAGCGTTCGATGAGATAGGGACTGCCGAAACCGAGGGTGATCACGGGTCTGCCGGATTTGTAGATTTGGCCAATGAGGGGAATCTGATCGGCAGGAACATCGATATCACCCTTGCGATCGCTGACCCGGACGAAGAGAGCAAGGATGGCAACGTCGTAAGAGTCGGGCGGCGGGAGTTTGAGGGTGTCAGCTTGAACAAATCTGGTGTCCGCGCGCAGAGTCACCAGCGAATCGAATCGTGCGCGAAGCTGGGGCTCGAGATCCTCGCCGGGATAAGCCTCCGGGTCAGAGTAGAGATTGACGAGTAGAGCGCGCGTGGGCCTGGTTCCGTCGAGGGGGAGAAGATGTTGCTTGTCGCGAAGGAGGGTGATGCCGCGATCGGAAATTTCCTGCGCTGTATCCTGCCAAGCGGTCTTACCGAACTTCTCGTTGAGGGTATCGATGTCCACAAGGCGATTTTTGTTTAGTCCCAAACGCGCTTTGGCTTGCAGAATGCGGCGAATGGAGGTGTCCAACCGTTCCTGAGAGATTCGGCCGGATTTTGCGGCGGCTAGAACGGCCTGGTAGGAAGCGTCCGGAACCGGCGGCATGAGCAAGGCATCGGCGCCAGCGAGGAAAGCGCGCACGGCGGCGTCACCCGGCGCATAGCGCACCGTGATTCCGCCCATGTCGAGAGCATCGGTAATAACGAGGCCCTGAAAGCCAAGTTGTTTGCGCAGGAGCTCCGTCAAAATATTTGCGGAGAGAGTTGCGGGGATGTTGGGGTCCGGCTCAAACGCTGGAACGTTGAGATGGCCAGTCATGATGCTGCCAACGCCAGCAGAAATCGCGGCGCGAAAGGGAACCAGTTCGAGACTCTCTAGGCGTTCCCGGTCTGCTTTGATGGTAGGAAGATCAATGTGCGAATCGGTGGCTGTGTCGCCATGACCCGGAAAATGCTTGGCAGTGGCGAGAGCACCATTTTCCTGAACGCCACGGATGAATTCGCTCACAAACTCGGAAACGCGCGCGGGATCTTCGCCGAAGGAGCGCGTATTGATGATGGGATTTCCTGGATTGTTGTTCACATCGCTGACAGGAGCGTAGATCCACTGCACGCCAACGGCGCGGGCCTCGAGCGCGGTGATTTTGCCCATGGTGTAGGCGTCCTTGGGATTTCCGGCGGCGGCGAGAGCCATGGCGGTAGGGAAAGAAGTTCCTTCGTCCTGGCGCATGGCAGTGCCGCGTTCGTAGTCAGCGCCGATTAAAAGAGGGAGCTTGGATTTGGATTGCAACTGATTCGCGAGAACTGCGGTTGGGTAAGCCTGATCCTTGATGATGCCGAGGGGCGAACCGTGAGTGATGGTAATGAATCCGCCGACGTGCAGGTCGTTGATGTCGTGCATCATTTGGGCATAAGTTCCGGAATCGGAGGGAGTAAAGCTGCCGTGGTAAGTGGTGAACAGAAGCTGACCGACTTTTTCCTCGAGGGTCATGTGGCGAAGCGAAGATTCGACCCACTTGCTTTGCTCGGAAGTGAGAGGGACGAGAGGAGAACTGGATTGAGAGTCCGCTGGGGAGGCGGCAGGAGTGGCGTAATTCTTGGGGCGAGTGTGGCTGCGAGCTTTAGCTGTCATAATCGAAAGGAACAAGAGGGGCAAAAGCACAAGAGCGGCGTAGCGCCTATTCATTTTTGGAAATTCTCCCGGCCGCTCGCCCAGCGCCCTGACTGTATATAGCACGCGCACTGGACGCTCACAATGAAGGTACGAACGGCACGTTCCAGAATATCATTGAGGACTATGAAACCATTACAGAGACTCGGCTCAAGGGCGCGCGGGATCTTCTTTCTGTTTCTACTCCTGTCACTGGCGAGAATTGCTTGGGGTGGAGAGCCGACTGGAGAACAGCGGCACGGGCGGCCCCCGAGCAGAGGCGGCGGGCACGTGCAGACCGGATTGGACGTGCTAGAAGCGGAGAAGTATGTGCCCTTGCGCGGCAAACACGTCGGGCTGATCACCAATCACACCGGTGTGGACTATCAGGGCAGAACGACGATTGAAGTTCTGGCGCACGCGCCGGGTGTTCAGTTGGTCGCGCTGTTTAGCCCGGAGCATGGAATTGCGGGGCACGCGGACGAAAAAGTGGCTTCGTCGAAGGATTCTTCGACAGGCTTACCGATTTTCAGCTTGTATGGAGAGCATCTGCGGCCGACCGACGAGATGCTTGTGGGGATCGACGCGCTCGTATTTGATGTGCAGGACGCCGGTGTGCGCTTCTACACGTATACGACAACGATGGGCTATTGCATGGAGGAAGCGGCGAAACGCGGTATCCCGGTCTACGTGTTGGACCGGCCCAACCCGATCAATGGTGAAGTTGTGGAGGGCCCGATGCTCGATGCGGACAAGACCGGGTTTGTCGCGTATTACCCGCTGCCGGTGAGATACGGGTTAACGATTGGAGAGTTGGCGCAGTTGTTCAACCAGGAGAAACACATCAATTGCGAACTCCACGTCATCGCGATGAAAAATTGGCACCGTAATTTTTTTTATGAAAGCACGAGCATTCGCTGGATTCCACCATCGCCCAATTTGCGAACGTTGAAAGGGGCAATCCTGTATCCGGGGCTGGAGATTCTCCAGAACGCGGGAGTGTCCGTGGGGCGCGGGACCGAAGCGCCCTTTGAGGAGTTTGGTGCGCCTTGGATCAACGGGGAAGAAGTGGCAGAGTCGCTGAATGCACGAAATCTTCCCGGGGTACACTTCGCTAATCAGCCGTACATTCCGGTGAGCGGATTGTATGCAGGGCAGCACTGCGGCGGCGTGGGCATCCGCGTGACCGATCGCGCAGCAGTTCGGTCGATGCGAATTGGGCTGGAAATCGCCGAGCTGCTGCAAAAAAAATATCCGGAACAGTTTGATGTGACGAAGACGATCCTGTTGCTGGGAAACGACGCGACCGTGCAGCAATTGAAAGCAGAAACACCACCCGAGCAGATTATCGCGAGCTGGAGCGCGGACTTGGCGGCGTTCGAGCAATTGCGCCGCAAGTATTTTCTCTACAAGTGAGCTGACTGCGGGGACCGAGAGACTTTCAGCGGAGCAGGCCAACGAGCCGCCTGGAAGGCCCGCGGTACAAAGCAATTCGAACATTCTGCGTGGGGTTTGTGCTAGAGTCCGGGGATGCGCATTGTGTCCCTGCTGCCATCGGCCACGGAAGCTTTGTTTGCCTTGGGGTTCGATAAAGAGATCGTGGGCGTCAGCCATGAATGCGATTTTCCCGAACAAGCGAAGACGAAGACGTGCGTGGTGCGCTCGCGCTTGCCGAAAGACGTGACTCCGGCAGAAACGGATCGGTTGGTGCGGCAACACGTGGAGCGCGGGGAATCGATCTATGCGGTGGATCGAGACCTGCTCGAAGCGCTCGCGCCCGACCTGATCATCACGCAGGACCTGTGCCATGTGTGCGCTGCTACTCCCGATGAATTGGCGGCGGCGCTGGCGCAAATCTCCAAACGCCCCGAGGTGCTAAGCCTCGACCCATTGGATCTGGGCGACGTCTGGCGAGATATTTTGTGGATTGGCGAGGCGACGGGACGGCGAGAACGAGCGCAGGAGTTCGTGGAGAAGATTGGTGAGCGATTGGCGCAGATCGATGCGCATGTGGCACAGGTGGAGGAGCGTCCGCGGGTCGTTTTGCTGGAGTGGCTGGAACCCTTCTACGCAGGCGGACACTGGGTGCCAGAGATGATTGGGCACGCTGGCGGGATCAATGTTTTGGGCAAGGCTAAGACGCCTTCGTATCGCGTGACGCTGGAAGAAATTGTTGCTGCCGCACCGGAAGTTTTGTTTATCGGACCGTGCGGATACAACGCGGAGCAAGCGCGGAAGGAATATCTCTCCATGCAATTCCCGGAAACGTGGCGAGGTATTCCGGCGGTGCGCGATGGACGCGTGTATGCGCTGGATGCGAATGGAGTTGTGTCGCGGCCCGCTGGGCGGCTGGTGACCGGGATAGAAGCGATGGCGAAGGCGATGCACCCGGCGCTGAACGTGCGTAAGAAAGCGGAAGCAGCGTTTAGGACGATTGGGGACGGGTCGGCGTATCGACGGTCGGCTGGAGTCGGAGTTTCTTGAAGTTCTTGCATTCACAATTCTGAGAAGGCTTCCCTCAGCGGCTGAAGTCGCCTTGGTTGGGCTTTGTGATGGCACAACAGGTCGTGGCATAACGAAAAGTGAAGCGAACAGTGGACGGCCTTCCGCTGACGTGGGCGGTATCTTCGCTGCTCAAGGTGAACAGAGGGCCTTCACTGCAAATTCATTTAGTGATGAGATCATTGGAGGCGATGTGATAGCCGTACAAGGTGGCCTGAGCGTTGTTCACGTGCCAAACAAACTGCTCCGTTCCAGTCCCGGCACTGAAAGTCGTGTCATAGACCAGCGTGACGGTCGCGCCTTGACCGGTATACCACGCGACCCCAACATTGCGCGTATTCGTGTGCTGAACGGTTCCTAGTTTTTGATGTACGGCGGTGAGAAGCTTGGTGAATTCCGATTGACTTGTGACGTTCTGGAATTTTCGATCGGTAGAGTCGTAAATCGCGCCGTATTCTTCCGTGTCAAGTTGCGAGTGAAACTCCTCGACCGCGGCTTTGGCCAGTACGATGTTTTTGGCGCTGGAACCGCATGAGGAGAGCAGCAAACAGGCGGCGAGCGACACCGCCAGCGATAACCAACGAAAATTTCACGCTCTTTGGGCGACAGGTCGTGTCCACAACTCACCTCCTGATTTATCGCTGATGCCAGCATTCTAAGTAATCTATGAGCGAAGTCACCTTGTTCTAACGGACAGGTGTTACGAAAAAGAGACGCAGTCTTGCATCCAGTCGTGAATCCTTAGCTATTCCACAGTTAGAGTGGTACGACGAGTCCAGTAGCGGTAAAAGGGAAGGCCGGCGAGAATGAGGAGGAGGCCGATGGTGGAGCGGCCAGGGCGGACGAGCCACAGATTGATGGTGAGGACGAGCGCGCCAAGAACGAATAGCCCTGGCACCCAGGGATAGCCCCAGCAGCGATAGGGGCGCTCGAGGCCGGGCTCGAGTTTGCGCAAGCGGAACAGAGCAACCACTGCGAGTCCGTAGAAAATCCAGCCAGCGAAGATGAAGAGGTTGGTGAGCTCCTCGAATGTTCCTGAGAGGGCCATGATGCTTGCGAGGACTCCCTGAAAAATGAGGGCGCGGCCCGGGGTGCGGTATTTCGGGTGAATGCCATCAGCAACTTTGAAGAAAATGCGGTCACGGGCCATTGCGTAAGGCACGCGAGCGCCGCTGAGGATGGAGGAATTCATGGAGCCGAGCGCGGAGATAGCCATGGCCAGGGTGATCCAGAAGGCGGCACCGTGACCGATGACGCGTTCCACGACGTCGGACGCAACGTGTTGCGAGTTTGCAACGCTAGCAAATGGCAGGACCTTCAAGCAAGCGGCGCTGAAGAGAAGGTACAGCAGAGCGACAAAGGAAACGCCTCCAACGAGGGCGCGAGGGAAATTGCGTTGGGGATCCTTCACTTCGGAGCCGACAAGATTTAGATCCTCCCATCCATCGTAAGCCCATAATGCGGCCGCCAGGGCAGCGAGAAAAGCGGTCAGCAAGCCGGTGCTCGCCGAAGAGGGCCACACCGGGTCTGGAGGATGCGGCCCGGTATTCGGAAGAAGAAACGCCACACCGATGATCAGCGCAACGCTGAGAACCTTGATGCTCGTAAGAAAGACCTGGACCTCGCCGCCTAGCCGCACACCGAGATAGTTGACGCCGGTCATGAGAAGCAACCAGAACACGGCGAGAGGCTGCGCCCAGGTGAAAACGAAATCATACGGATGGATCCAGGCAGTGAGACCGGGGATAGCAATGTGCACAGTGAAGAGCGGAGCAGCCACAGCGGGAATAAAAAAGCTGAGGAAACGCATCATTCCGGCAGCGATCGACGCTACCGAAGACGGGCGCCCGACAATGGAATGCATCCAACCGAAAAGAAATCCCCACACAGGGCTGAAACCACGGCGTAGGTAGGCGTACTCGCCACCCGCTTCGGGAATTGCGGCACCGAGCTCGGCGTAGGCCAGGGCACCAAAAATCGACAAGACGGCACCGACAATCCACGCAGCAAAGACGATGGAGACGAAACGACCTTCGCGAGCCATTTCGGCGGGTTTCAGGAAAATGCCAGTGCCCACCATGGTGCCGACGACGATGGCTGTCGATGCCCACGGTCCGAGGCCCCTGACAAGTTCGAGACGCTTTTCGCTCATACTCCTCCGCGCAGATTCATGGCCAACGAGTGTAGACCATCGCGCAGCCCTTTTGCGTCAAGCCGCCGCGCGTGGTTCAGGAAAGAAACGGCTAATCAAGGCACCCACCGCGAAGGTAACACACGACCCAATCAAAAAATTCCAGGTGTAAGCCACGGTGGTGCCGAAGTACACAGCCAGAACCACGGCGAGTCCGGCAAACATGCCGACAAGGCAACCTTCCGAATTGGCGCGGGAATCGAGCGTGCCGAGAAGGAACAGTCCTAATAGGCTGCCGAAGGGCAGAGAAGCGATGGCCAAGCCAGTTTCCAGTAAGGAGTGCTGCCACCGAACCAGTCCAAAAAAGATCAGAACCACGCCCCAAACGAGGGTCATACGCCGGGAAAGTTTCAGGAATTTTGCGGGATCAATGGGACGGCCACGCAATGCGTTCAAGTCCAAAACGCTGGAGGCGGCAAGAGAATTGAGCGAACCGCTGGCGTTGGACATGGCGACGGCGAGAATCGAGGCGAGAAGCAGGCCGGCCAAGCCCGTGGGCATCTCTCGAACTAGGAAGAGGGGCAAAATGCGATCCGTGCGGTCGCCGGGGGCGAGAAGAGGAGTGTGCTGAGCGAATACAAAAAGCAGAACGCCGACGAGCAGGAAAATGGCGAACTGGAAAAGCACAATGAAACCGCTGGCGATAATAGCGCGGCTGCTGTCGCGCTGATTGCGGGCAGCGAGGAGACGCTGCACGATGGTCTGGTCTGTGCCGTGGGTGGCCATGGTGAGGAAGGCTCCGCCAATCACACCGGACCAAACCGTGTAATTCGTAGCTAGATTCCAACTGAAATCCAGGAACTGGAATTTGTCGCCGTTGACTGCGGCAACATGCGAGATTTCAGGCCAGCCCCCTGGGATTTTGTGTAAGAGCAGTCCGAGCGTAAAGAGGCTTCCGGTGAGATAGAGCAAGAATTGCGCCACGTCTGTCCAGATGACGGCTTTCATGCCACCTTCGAACGTGTAGAGGATCGTCAGACCAATCACGATAAAGACGGCTAAGCGCTCGGAGGTTCCCAGAGCGACGCTGACGACTAGGGCGATTGCAGAAACGCGCACACCTTCCGCCAGGGTGCGAGTGCCGAGAAACGTCAAGGCCGCCACGGCGCGCATTTTTGTGCCAAAGCGTTTTTCGATGAGGGCGTAAGCAGTGAGGAAATCGCCGCGAAAGTAGCCCGGGAGAAACAAAAAGGAGATCAGGAAGCGGCCAACGATGTACCCAAAGACGAGCTGAATGAAGGTCAGATTGGTGGCGTAAGCGATGGCAGGCGTACCAATGATGGTGAGCGTAGAGGTTTCCGTTGCCACGATGGAAAGCGCCAGTGCCCACCAGGGAGTCGTTCGTCCTCCGAGGAAATAGTCATTTACATTGTGCTGTTGTTTCCGAAACCGGAGGCCCAGAAGAGTGACGCCCAACAAATAAGCAATAACGATGATCAGGTCGAGCGGATGAATGCGCATCAAGCTCCGGCTTCGCAAAGTTGCGAGGTTTCTCAGCGAAGTGAAACGAGGATAGTGTCGGAAGCGCGGAGCGTCAAGAAGCCACAGCGAGGGAGTGTCCAGAAATCCTAAACCGATTCAGCACCGCCATTCCCGGCACTACGCGGAAAGTGCCCGCCTCGCGTATGCTTTGGGTATGCGATTCGTCCTTGGTTTAGACGGTGGCGGCACAAAGACGGAATGCGTATTGATGGACGAGGCGGGCCTGGTCCGCGCGGAAGGGCGCAGCGGCCCGTCCAATCCGATGCGAGTAGGATTTGGCGGCGCGCTGGCCGCAGTTTGCGAAGCGGGGCGAACCGCAATTCAGAACGCCAAGCTCTCGCCAGAGGACATCTGCGTGGTCTGTGCGGGACTGGCGGGCACGGCGCAGCCGGAATCCCAACGAAAGATGAAGAAACTCCTAGCCGAAGAATTCCCGGGTCAAGTGGTGCATGTGTGCACGGACCTGGATCTGACGCTGGAAGCTACGGGCGAGGGCCGGGCCATCGTGCTGATCGCCGGAACCGGGTCGGCTGCCGTCGGGCGAGACCTCAGCGGGCAAGTGATCCGGGTGGGCGGCCATGGGCCGCTGCTTGGCGATGAAGGCAGCGCGTATGACGTGGGTCGACGGGCGGCCATTGCAGCATTGCGCGCGTGCGACCGGGGCTTGGCCGATTCGCCGCTGGCCGCGAGGATTTTGCGTGACCTGCGCGCTGTGGATTGGGAGGATTTGCAACTGCGCGTGTACCGTGTACCCGACGAAGTGTTCCCGAGGATTTTTCCCGTGGTGACCGCCGCGGCCGATGAGGGAGACTCGACGGCCCGTGTGCTGCTACAAAATGCCGCGGGCGAGCTGGCCGGGCTGGTGGTCGATCTGATGGAGAGGCTGGAATTGAAAGACGAAAAATTCCTGTTGGTAAAGAGCGGCGGAATGGTAGGACGCTCCGAATATTTCGATAAGCTGCTCGATGAGCGGTTGCGCCGCGCCGCGCCCAAAGCGGAGTTCGGCGCGCTGGTGATAACCGCCGCGCAGGCCGCCGCACGGCTGGCACTTCGACTTCTTTTGGCACCGGCTGAAGAAGGGGTGTAACGTGGCGGAGTACGAGAGAGATGTAGAGTGCGCGAGGGTAGCCAATGGCGATGACCTTAACGCGCTCATCTACCACCCGGTGCCCGGGGTGCTTTTGACGTTGCTGGATAATCCAGCCCTCGACGAAACCAAGCTGATACTTCTGCTGTCACGGAAGGACCTTCCTGCAGAAATTCTGGACGAGGTGGCAAGACGTAAGACATTCCTAAAAAGCTATGCGGTGAAAAAGAGCCTGCTGCTGCATCCGCGAACGCCTCGGTTGGTTGGTTTGCGCCTACTGAAAGAACTTTATTTGATGGATCTGGTGCAGTTTGCACTGTCACCCGCGGTCTCGATGGAACTCAAGCGCTACGCGGAAGAACAGATCGTTGCGCGGCTGCCACAAATGCCGCTGGGGCAGAAGATTACGCTGGCGCGGCGCGGACCAAGCCGAGTGGCCGGGGCGCTGGTGGCGGATGGCCATGCGCAGGTGATGCCGATCGCGTTGGAAAATCCATACCTGACGGAAGCGCAGGTGTTGAAGACGCTGGCGCGCGAGAAGGTGCCGGTTGTCGTGGTGCAGGCCTTGGCGAATCATCGCAAGTGGTCGCAGTGCTACAACGTACGGCTGGCCATTGTGCGGAATCCTTCCACGCCGATTTCGATTGTTTTGGGTTTCCTGCCGCACCTGACCGTGAATGATTTGCGCGTGCTGGCGGAACCGGGAATTGTTGCCGAGAATCTTCGAAAATATCTTTTGGCGGAAGTGCGACGGCGCATGCTGGCTTCGCAGAAACACGCGGCGCGCCATCTGGCTGAGAACCATCGGGGGTTACCGCCGGACGCGAAGAACGATCAGGGCACCGAGGAAAAAAAGAACGGCGGAAAAGGAAAACGCGGCCCGCACAGAAACCGTAGACCAGAGGAAGCCGACGGCGAGGCTTGAGAGCAAGTCGCCCACAGCGTTGACGGCGGCCAGCGTGCCGAAGGCCATGCCGTGCTGCCCTTTGGGGATTAGTTCCGCGGCGAGGGAATCTTCGAGCGCCTCTTCGGTGCCGACATAGAGACCAGCGAGAATGAAGATCACTGCGAGGAGCCATAGCCGATTCGGTGCGGTAGTTAAAAGGATCGCGGTCACACCGGCGAGAGCGTAGCCAGCAGCCAGAACGATTTTGCGGTGCGGTACATGATCGCTGACCCAGCCGCTTAAATAAGCGGAACCCGCGTAGAAAACGTTGTGCAGCGTATAGAGGCCCACGGCAAAACTTGCCGCGCGCGCCATGCCTTGTGCGGGAGCCAGCATGCGAGTGGCGTAAAGGATCAGCAGTGTATGCGAAAAATCGCCGGAACCGAAGACGCCTACGCCAAGGAGAAAACGGCAGAATGTCCCCGGCAGCGAGCGCAAACCAGTGAGGAAGGACTGCTTTTTTCTTGCTGCCACGGGCCGTTCGCGCACGAGAAGCCAGAAACTTGCGACCGCGATCATGCCGGGAAGAAGGGTCCAGAGAAATACGGCGCGGTAGTTGTGGTGGGTGATTTGTAGGAGCCACAGTGCGGTCAGCGGACCGGCGATTGCTCCAACCGTATCCATCAGACGTTCCAGGCCAAAGGCGCGGCCGTACGCTGACGGTGGAACGTCCCCCGCAAGCAATGTTTTTTTGACGGGAGAGCGGACACCGCGGCCCAGCCATGCGGCGGCGCGGCCAATCAGAACGTGATAGGCGTGGGTTGCGAAGGCAAACGAAGCTGTGGCCAGCGCGGTAAAGGCATAGCCGAAGACCGCAAGCGGTTTTCGACGCTTAAGCTGGTCGGTATAGTGGCCCGCGCCAAGTTTGGTAAAGCTGGAGAGACCGTCTGCAATTCCTTCGATGGCTCCGAGCCAGCCGGGTCCCGCGCCAATTGCGGCCAGGAACGCGGGAAGCACGGCGGTTGCGGTTTCGTGGCTCCAATCGCTGAATAAGCTGGTGAGGCCCACGCCCAGAACCGTGCGAGTGAGCCAGTTTTCTTTTGGAGGTGCGGGTTCCCGATTCACGGAGTCACAGTGTAGCGCAGCCGTCTCTGCGAGGTCGGCGATTTTTGTTTCTAAGGCTTGTTGTGGAGCGGTATTCCCCTATTTCTTAGCGACACGATACAAAATGACGCGGACTTTTTCGAGGGTGATCAGGCCGCCCTCCACCATTTCGTCCAAGCGCGGGAGAATTTGGTCGATGCGTTCCTGGGTTTCGATGATTTCGACGATGATGGGAAGGTCTTGCGACAGGCGCAAGAGCTTGTCGGTGTGATAGATGCTCGAACCACCGTAGCCGCCCACGCCGCGCAAAACGGTAGCGCCGGAAAAACCTTCTTTGCGGAGAAGTCCCACAATGGCTTCGTGTAGTGGTTTCCCGTGCCACTTATCAGATTCGCCAACGTGGATGCGCATCAGCGTGCGTTCGCCTTCGAATTTTTCGTGTGTCATAGCGTACCCCTAGAAACGGTTGGCCAGGCGAATCCCGGCCACGGAAAGAAGCAGCCCCAGCACGACGCTGGCAGTGACGTAAGTTGAGGCGCGCAGCCACTCGCCAGCTTCGAACATCTTGGCGGTTTCCCACCCAAAGCTGGAAAAAGTGGTGTAGCCGCCGAAAAAACCGACGGCGATGGCGATGCGCCATTCCGGAGGAACAATGATGCGATTCAAGGTGAGCTGACCGATCAGGCCGAGAAAGAAGCAGCCGGTCAGATTGATCAGCAGGGTTCCGTAGGGGAAGGTGCTCCCCATTTTGATTTGGACCACGCCCTGAAGACCATAACGCGCCAAGGTTCCGACAGCGCCGAATAACGCGATCAGCAAAAAACGCAAAGCGTCTCCAATCCGGCTCCGGCGCAGTATAGAAAAAAACTCCTGGTGCCGCGCCGCAGCCAGGAGTCATCAGCCTTGGCAGTGTAAGCCGAGGCGGTTCTGGCGAACTCCATCGCCATTGAATTCTTTGTCAGCTTATCGTGAGCGCATTGCCTCGTGCAATGGCGGCCTATCTAAACAGTACTGGCATCAGGATGCTGTTGAAAGGCCAGGGCGACTGCCCTTTCCAAGGCCGCTCCTGGATTTTCGATCGTGTTGCCGTGCCCAACGGCGAGTCGAGTGGGCTTTACGTCACGAAGCTTCGCCGCGCTTCGGGCAGACAAGCTGCCATTCCAGGAGAACAGCGCAGGCATGGGGAAAAACCAGCTGAATACGCCAGCCGCCACGACACCGGTCTGGGTTATGAAGGCATCCCCGGCGATCAGCGTGTCATCCCGAATGTCCAAATAGGAAAAATGCCCTGGAGTATGGCCTGCGGAACTGATGGCGCGCAAGGAACCTAGCAAATCGCCGTCCCGCAATTTTCGGGATACCTTGGTTTTCACGCGCTTGAAGCCAAAAAGAGGCTTACCGTGTTCGGTGGATTCCAGAGCGAAATCACCTTCCAAGAACCGCGATTCCCGTTCGCCGATGGCCACTTCCACCTGCGGAAGAGATTCTACCAGCTCGTCGAGAGAAGCAACGTGGTCGAAATGCGCGTGTGTAAGGAGGATTCTCCGGATCGGCCAACCTATATCCTGCGATGCACGCAGAATGGATGCGGCCGAGCCACCGACGTTGGTATCGATTAATGTGCAGCCGTTTTCTTCTCGCACCAAAAAGCAGTTGAACATGCGAAAACGCGTCAGTCGGACCAGGTTTGGGCTTTCTTCGACGATTTGCATATCCGGCTATTGGCTTTTCGGATGAACTTCTGCTTTGCTCACCAACACAATGTTTTCCAGTCGGCCTTTGCTTTCCCTGACGACAAGGTCTGCCGTGATTTTGTCGCCCGGCTGAAGATTCTCAATCTGCTTTGGATCGGCCACGGAATATTGCATAGTCATCGCCGGCATGAGTCCCGGGATTTCTCCATGTTTCACGATGATCAGAGCTCTTGGGGCGTCCGCCGAGATGACTTGGGCCTGCAGCGGATAGTGTTTCTCTGGCGCGGATTGGCAACCGGCTGCGACGACCGCGAGGTCCAAGAGAGCGAGCAGAATCGTCCTTTTCATCGCGATCTCCTCAGTAATGAAAACGGTATCGGAATTCGGCGTAGATTTCGCGCGGATCGTTGTAGTGAAAACCACCGAAGGTGAGGCTGTTGTCCAGCAGGACGCGTCGATCGCCCACGTTCAGCGCATTCACGGCAACACTGTATTTCGCACGGAAGGTTTTGCCGATCGAAAGATCAAATGTAGTGTGGGATGGGAGATAGTTCCCCGGATATTGGACGTCCGGCATGCCATTCGTGAGGCCCGAGCCGTAGTACAGGTTGACCGAGGCAAACGATTGCCAGGGAAGATTTGCGTTGAAACCCAGATTCAGAGTGTTTCTCTGATCGTGGTCGACCGGGGCGTAGCCCAGCGGTGGTTCGCAACCGGGAGGTGCAGGAGTAGGGCAAGTCAAACCTCCGGTGAATGGCCCCTCGGCCTTTGCGATTTGATTCGCGTAAGCGAGATGGAATTGGCCGCGGTGCCAGAGGCGGGGAGAGCGGAGTGTGAGTTCCCAACTCTGAATCAAGGCTTGATACCAAGTGAGGGGCCAGAATAGATTGGATTCCCCGATATTGCTAGCCACGGAAGGGAATCGTAACGCCAAACTGGTACTCTTCATCCCGCTCACCGTGCAACGGAGCGAAGGTCAAATTCTGACTGTTGGCCAAACCGAGCAATGGGCCGGTGGCCGTCAAGAGCGGAGGCGGTTGGTAAAAATGACCATAAAAAGCGTGGAAGACCCAATTGAGCCGGGGAACTTTTAGCGCAATGCCAAAGCGAGGGTCTACCGCATCTTCCACGATGTCGGCCGTAAAGTGCGATTGCCGGAAGCCTGCGATCAGCGTCAGCCACGAGGTCGGCTTGAATTTGTCGCTGACGAATATTTCTTCAAGGCCTCCTGTGACCGAAGCCGAAGACGGAGGAAGTTCTGGTTGCCGTTGGTGAATTGGTTGCTGAAGTAGTTGTTCTGGGACTGGGCGAACCCATAGATGCCGACTTGAATTTCGTTTTTCTTAACATTTGCGTCGAGGCTTGCCTGAATGCCGCCATAGTTAGAAGTCTGATTGGCATTGGTGATGACGGGGTAATCCGTAGGAGAGCCTTGGTAGTTGGCAAGGTTATAGTGGTAAAAGGGCGAGACCGTAAGCAAAAGATTTGGATTAAACGTATGGATCCAGGAGAACGCAACGTAGCCGTCGGTCTCATGCTGGCCATCGCGAAGCTGACTGGTGTTGTAGATTTGCTTGTCCGGTGAGTTGGGGTCGGGGTCGATGGGAATCTGGTAATGATCCCGCCGTAGAGACGTGACGAGGCGAAACTGGTTCTTGGTGCTGGGGTTGAAAATAAACGAAGCGAAGCCTCCGTAACCGTTTTCTGCATCGTGAAAAACTTGCCCAATGGGGGTTTGCAGTCCGTAGTCGCTGCGATTTCCATTTAAGCTGGCGTAATAGGCGAAGCGCTCCGTGTGGCTTCCAAAATTGATCTGATCGTTTGTTTGATAGAAGTTTCCGAAACTTAAGACCAGTTCCGCGTCATTGTTTCGTTCGAAACCGGTGCGAGGCACAAGATTGAAAATGCCACAGGTACGGTCCCCATACTCGGATTCATAACTGCCTCGTTGAACTTCCAAGTAATCGATGTCCTTTGGATCAATCTGCGGACCGAGATTGTTGGCGATGTTCGTGTTCGGTATGGGCACGCCGTCAACCAGCCAGTCGACCTGGTGGCCACCGCGGATGTGCAACATGTCGTGAGTTACATAGGCCGAAGGTACGTAGTCGGTGATCATGGCGAGGCTGTTGGAGCGGTCCGCGCCGGGAGTTTGCGCAATGTCCACGCGATTGACGAGTGTCGTGGGAGTGACGGAATCGACGTTTTCGACCGTTCCCGGAGCTTCTGCTACGACAGTGGTAGTCTGGCTCACGGTGGTGAGCCTGAGTTGGAAATGGAGCATAGGCGAGGAGCCTGAGATCACCGCAAGCGCTTGCGGTTCGTCGGCAAAGCCAACCTTTGTTACCGACACGACGTAGTCTCCGAGAGGCACGGTGGTAAAGGAAAACGCTCCATCCTGGTCCGATTGCATTGTTTGGGTCCAGTCGGAGGTCGCCGACTTGATCGTGACTCTGGCATTGGCAACCGGCCGGTGCTGAGGGTCGTGCACCACACCACGAACCGTTCCGAACACGGAAGCGAACGCTGCGCTTATCCCGAGCGCGGAGATAGCCAGAAGAAGCAGAACCTTGTGAAACACAAAAATCCTCCTGTGAGGGGGCGGCAAAAATGCCGCGGCGGATGGGAATCCGCGAACAAGTGAAATCGCAAGGGGTGCAGTTTCGGTCAGGAGGGAAGCAGGCGAGGAGGACGATCCGGCGGTGTGATTTCAGGAAGAATCTCGCGTTCACCGGAGACCATCAAGGGAGTAACAAAGCGAAGGGAGCGCGACAGCAGTAACGAGGCCGGCAAAACAAACAAGATGGAAGCGACAAAAAAGTGTACGTCGCTCTGGCAGCAGGATATGGAGCACGGGCTTACTCCGCTGGTCCCTTGGTGCTCGCAGGTCATCGGTGTTTCCTGAGAGGTGGTTTGCCGCGGACGGTGGTTGCTTGGCTTCGAATGACCGTGTACGGCGCATATCCCGTTTTCACAACAGTTTAGTCCGTGTGACTGCCATGCCGCGGCCCACAGAGGGGACTAGAGAAGAATTGCTGCGATGAGACACACCCACGCGGCGGCTTTTCTTCCCGGATCGATAGGAGATGGGAGCGACGACGCCATGAGTTAGAAATGGAAGTTTACAACAACTGTCAGGGTGACCGCCAGAATGGGTTTCGCACGAGAGTGGGGCACGTTGCCCGGCTGGCTGCACATCGACGGTCAAGATAAGGGCATGAGAAATCCAGAAACAGCCGTAGTTCTGCTGTGTCCAGGTACATAATCGGGAGTTGTCACAGAAGGATTCTAAATTCCTTGGACGAAGGATAGTCTGACGCGAGTTTGTTAATGGAGGAATTCATGGGCGGCTCCGGGAACAACTATCAGAGCAAGAAAGCTTCGCAAATCCGCGCGGTGATTTTGGATTACGGCGAGGTGCTGTGCCAACGGCCGAAAATGGAGGCGTTGCAGGGGATGGCAGAGGTGCTTGGAATCGATGAGGGCAAGTTTCTTGCGCTATACGCAGAAAGCCGTGACCCGTACGACCAAGGAGTGATGAGGGCGGATCAGTATTGGGAAGAGTTCGCGAGGCGTGCAAATGCGGAAATCGATGGGGAGGTCATCCAGCAACTGCGGACACTGGATACGCAGATGTGGAGCACGACAAGCCCGGAAATGACGGAGTGGGTGGGGATGCTGAAGGAGGCTGGACTGACGACCGCACTGCTTTCGAACATGCAGCATGACATGAGCGTGTTTGTCCGGAAGAATTTTGATTGGCTAAAACGAATCGATCATCAAATCCTGTCGTGCGAGGTAGGACTGATCAAGCCGGATCCGGCGATTTTTCATCACTGCATCGAGCGCGTTGGCGTTCGACCAAAAGAAGCGTTGTTTGTGGATGACCGCGAAGTGAATGTGATCACCGCAAGGTCCATCGGGATAAGAGCAATTCGCTTCCAGAGCACAGAGCAATTACGAGACGAATTGCGACGGATTGGGTTCGAGGTGGTGCCGCCTGGAGCATAAGCGGCGAAACCTCCGTAGCAAGGCAGTCAGAGAAGCGAGCCAAGAGGCAAAGGGAGAACGTGCCGGTCGGGGAACCTAAAGCAGACCAATTTGGCGAAAGCCGTGGCAATGAGCCAGGAAATGGGTTTCTTGACTTGGCTGCGGCCCGGTTGCACACTGAAACCATGGCGCACATTTATTTATTATTTGAGTTTGCCAAGGACGAGGAAAAGGCACAACTGGCACGTCACAAGCTGGAGACTTGGAAGCAAGCCTTCCGCTTGGATAAGAAGCTACTCTACAAATTGGAGCGAATTGCGGCGGAACCGACCGACGGCGAGGCAAAGCCAACGAAGAAGGCGAAGGTCAAAGGGAAGGGTAAAGGCGAAGCCAAGGCCGACACAGAAGCGACACCCGCCTCGAACGAGGACATCCGGTTGTTGGTTCGACTCGGATTTTCGGGGCATGAGAAACTGTCCGAACAGCGCTGGGTGGACCGCATTCCGACCGAAGAGCCGTTCCGCGAAGCTTCTCCGGTGGTCGTGAAGCCGGGTGAGGCCAAATTTGAGGCCACGGAAAAGCAGTTCGAGGACCTGGACTAGTACTCTGGTTTTTGCACAAGGGCCTGGAGGTTCTGTTGCCGAGCCGGAAGCCTCCTCCGGTATAATTCAGATTCGCGGCCCGAATCACTCCCATTTCTCCGAAGAGGTCAGACCGAATGGCAGTGCAGACGCGCGTGAAAGTAGCCAAAGCGGAATCCCAGAAATACCAAGGTCTCGACCGCGACACCCTGGTTCGTTTGTACCGCACCATGTATCTTTCGCGGCGGCTGGATGACCGGGAAATCCAGCTCAAACGGCAGAATAAAATTTACTTTCAAATTTCCAGTGCTGGCCACGAAGGCGTGACTGCGGCTGCGGGGTTGCTTCTTCGGCCGGGCGTGGACTGGATTTACTCGTATTACCGCGATCGGGCCCTGTGCCTCATGCTCGGAATGACTCCGCTCGATACCCTCCTGCAAGCCGTGGGTGGAAAGGATGACCCAAGTTCCGGGGGACGGCAGATGCCGTCGCATTGGGGCCATCCGAAGTGGAATATCGTGAGCAAATCATCCTGCACAGGGACGCAGTATGTGCAGGCAGTGGGCGCAGCGGAAGCGACACTCTATTGCGAGCATCATCCAAAAGCACTGGCGGAGGCCAAGCGTGCGCCTTTGGGTCAGTATGTGGGCTACGAGCCAGCGGAAATTGTGTACGTTTCTTCCGGCGATGGGGCTACCAGCGAGGGGGAGTTCTGGGAATCGTTGAACGCGGCATGTTCGAAGAGGCTGCCGATTTTTTATCTGGTAGAGGACAACGGTTACGCGATCTCGGTTCCAATCGAAGTACAAACGGCGGGTTCCAGCATCTCGCGGCTGGTGAAGGGTTTCCCTGGCCTGCATGTCGCCGAGTGTGACGGAACTGATCCGTTGGAGAGCTACGCGACTTGCAAGGAGGCCATCCGCTACGTGCGCGAGCGTCGCGGTCCGGCACTAGTCCACGCACATGTGACGCGGCCGTATTCTCATTCGCTATCGGACGATGAAAAACTATACAAGACCCCCGAAGAACGTGAGGAGGAAGCTCGCCGCGACCCACTCTCAAAATTTTCACTTCTCCTGATTCGGGAAGGGTTGATGGACCAGAAGGAGATTGAGGCGCTGGAGGCCGCCGTGGATCGAGAAGTGCGCGAAGCCGCGGATCAGGCACTCGCCGCCGATCCGCCGGAAGTCGAGTCCATCAAATTGAATGTGTATTCACCCGACATCGATCCAACATCTGAGGCGTTTGCCACGCAGCCACAGGCGCAGGGTACACCGAAGACAATGGTGGAAATGGTTGCCGCGACGCTGTTCGATGAAATGGGACGCGATGAACGGATTATCGTGTTTGGCGAGGATGTTGCGGACGCCAGCCGCGAAGAGAATCTGCGCGAAGTGAAGGGGAAAGGCGGAGTTTTTAAGGCGACTGCAGGATTGCAGCGCAAATATGGCGCGGACCGCGTGTTCAACACGCCCCTGGCCGAGGCAAGCATTGTGGGCCGAGCGATCGGAATGGCCACGCGCGGATTGAAGCCCGTGGCGGAAATTCAATTCTTCGATTACATCTGGCCGGCCATGATGCAGATTCGCGATGAGCTTTGCGTGATGCGCTGGCGCTCGAACGGTGTGTTCAAGGCACCGGCCGTGCTGCGCGTGGCAACCGGCGGCTACTTGACCGGCGGCGCGGTTTACCACAGCCAGAGCGGTGAGTCGATCTTCACGCACTGTCCGGGGCTGCGAGTCGTCATGCCCTCGACGGCGTTGGACGTCGCGGGGTTGCTGCGAACAGCGATTCGCTGCGACGACCCGGTGATGTTCCTGGAGCACAAGCATCTTTACCGGCAGCCGTATAATCGGTCGGAGTACCCCGGAGCGGATTTCACGATTCCGTTCGGCAAAGCGCGAGTAGTCAAGGAAGGCAGCCAGGTCAGCATAATCACTTACGGGGCGGTGGTGCACCGGGCAGAAGTAGTCGCGGCGGCGCTGGAGCGCGAAGGCGTCTCCGTGGAGATTATCGACCTGCGTTCTCTTTCTCCATTTGATTGGGAGGCCATCTCCGCAACTGTGCGCAAGACGCACCGCGTGATCGTGGCTTATGAAGACATGATGAGTTGGGGATACGGGGCAGAAATTGCAGCGCGCATTGCCGAAGAACTATTCGAAGAACTTGATGCGCCGGTGAAGCGCGTGGCTGCGCGGGACACCTTTTGTGCGTACCAACCTAAGCTCGAAGATGCGATCCTGCCGCAAACGGACGACATCATGGCGGCGGTCCACCGCCTGCTTGAATACTGAAAGGCCGAGCGAAAGAATTTTTCGAAGTGAATATTGCGAACTGCTATTTTCTGCAGCCAAAAACCAACAATCCCCGTTCGACCGATTTACACCCTTCACCTGAGAAACTTTTCCCGCCTTTCCTTCGTACATCCGATTAGAATCCGAGTTGGACGTTACTGTGCGGGGGTGCTCCCATGCTTTGCCCAAATTGTAAGAAGGAGATCGTCGACGGTTCTAATTTCTGCTATAGCTGTGGCGCGCGGCTTGGCGCCGGCGCGCCAGCGCAAGGTCCGGCGGCCGCGCCGCCGGCCAAGCGCCTGATGCGTTCCAGCCGGGATAAGAAAATTGGTGGGGTGTGCGCCGGCGTTGCGGATTATTTCGACCTGGATCCGACCATCGTCCGCGTGGTTTGGTTGCTGGCGATTTTCTTGGGCGGGACGGGCTTCCTTCTGTACCTGGTGCTATGGATTGTGTTGCCGCTGGCACCCGCAGTCACGCCCGTGGTGGTGGTGCCAACAACTACGGTGCAGGGCTGACCAGGCAAACGCTATTCTCTGGAACTTTTCGGCGCTCGGCGCCGTTTGCCGTCTTCGCCAAAGACCAGATGATCTGCCGAGGGCAGGCCAGCACCAATTGTTGCCAAAATGAAACAGCCGGCGGCCAAAGCCAGAGGGAACTCATATTCTTTGACGGCCATGATTCCGCGGACGCTATGGACCTTCCAGATTGCAACGGCCATCTCGCTGGTCAGGAGCAAAGCGGCCGGCCGAGTAAACAGTCCTAAAAATAGAAGCACCGCGCCGAAAGACTCGAGGATCCCGGCAACACTTAAGAAATAGCCAGGGAGGCCGTGGGCGATGAAAAACTCGTGCATGGCCGGGGTGGGGTGAACCAATTTGGGATAACCGTGAACCAGAAAGATCAATCCCAGGACTGCGCGCAACCCCAGCAACGCCAGCGGCTCCAGACTCTTCATGAATTTCATCAGACCTCTCCCTCAGTATCACCATACGTGTGATTTTATTTTGATTCCAGCCGTACGGGAGTGCCCTGTGTCACGTCGGCCAAGTGTGGGAATCGGTTACACTTCCTCGGAGTGTGATGCAACGCGGAAGCTCGCCCGCTCCGTTTGATCGCATACCGGGGACGCGCTTCGGGGCGGCCACTACCGATTTGGTCGCCAAACAGCATTTCGGACGCATGGTTTGCCTGAAAGCTGGCAAAATGGAGTCGGTGTCACTCGACGAAGCTCTAGAGAAGATGAAGCAGATCGATCCCAGCAGCGAGACCGTACATGCCGCGCGGGCCGTCGGAGCCACCTTCGGGGACTCTGCATGAAGCGAAAATTGTTGGTGGCAGTACCACTGCTGTGTCTTGTGGTGGTGCTGGCGTGGCTGTTCCGGCCCAAACACGAAACACTTGGGGATGCCTATATCAGCGAGCGAAGTGTCACGCTGTTTAGCAGCATTGCCCAGGTTCGTGAGCAGCTTGGAGTGCTTTACTACGGCGACCACGTGGAGGTGCTGGCCCATCGAAATGATAATGCGAAGGTGCGCACGGCCTCGGGGGTCGAAGGTTGGGTCGATAGCCGCTATTTGATGGACCCAGGCCTTTGGCAACGCAGCGAGAAACTGATCGAGCAGTCTAAAGGGATGACGGTGCAAGCCCGGGGCCGAACCAAGACCACCACCAATCTTCGCATTGCACCCGGTAGAACCGAGCCGCGCCTTTACCAGTTCAGCCGTGGCACAGAAGTAGAGATATTTGGCAGATCGGTGGCGGATTGGGTTCAAGTTACGGATGAAAAAGAAGCCGCCGAAGGTGAACCTAACAAGAAGGAAGATTGGTATCTGGTCCGGGGAATTGCCACTCGGCCGCCAGGCGAGGGCGCGATTCGAAATTCGGCAATCATGAACACGACGCAGCCTGGAGATCAGACGATCCCCATTGCGGGGTGGGTGGTGGCGCGATTCATTTCGCTCGATCTGCCGGATCCGGTGAACGAAGGGATGAGCGCCGCCAATGAGCGGACAGTTGCGTGGTTCGAGTTGAATCGAGTGAGCGATGACGCCGGCGAACATTCGCAGTACCTCGTCGCGGGCACCCGCAGCCCGGAAGGCCAGCCTTGCGATTTCACAGCTTTACGTGTGTACACCTGGAACCTCAAAAAATCCCGCTACGAAACGGCGTATATCGAAAATGATCTCTGCGGCGCTTTGCCCGTCCAAGTCGGGAAAGGCCCGAAGGGCGAGCCGGAATTTCGTTTCCATGTCATGGACAGCGCCAAAGAAGAGCGTGTCTATCACCTGGTGCAAACGGTCATACGCCGTGTTCGAGAGGAATCCCCAAAGGGTTCTGCCGGTGCCCGAAAAGCCCTCAGAGGGAAACACTGAGGGATGCCCTGAGAGCGCAGATGGCATCTAATCCTCTACAATTTTGGGGAGTTTCCTCATCATGAGAACGTTAGTCTCCACGTTTGTGTTGTGCCTCATTGGGTTCAGTTGGTTGGACGCTCAGAAACCTGTTTCGCCGAGCGAATTCTTCCCACTCACCCCAGGCACGTATTGGGTGTACAAGGGCACAGTGCGCTGGGAAGAGGCTGAAGAGGAAAAGCCAGTTAGCACGGAGGTCACGTGGAAGATGTCGGTGGAGCGTGTGATTCGAAAGAAGGGAATCGTGGCTGCCGTCGTGACTGGATTTCCTGCCGATCTCGATTGGTCGGGCGGAAAAGTGGAACCGAAGCCATGGCTAATCCTAGAAGACGAAGGGCACCGTGTTTACTACGAGAATCTTGGTCCGAACTATGACCTCGCAAAGTTGAACGGGGACGAGCACGTTTTCGATAAGTTTCGAGTAAACGACAATTTCCTTTTCCAGTGGCCGCTTCGACAGGGCGCGAAATTCTGCGACGAGGAAGCGAAAAAGCGCGAGGACGAGATGTATTGCTGGGTGGTGACGGAAGTGACATCAAAAAATCTGAAGTCAGTACAGGGTGCTCCAGCGAACGAGCAAGCTGTGTTCCAATTGCAATACCGCACCAATCCCGATGACACGACGATGGAGCTTGTTCCCGGTATTGGTTTGCTGAGTTATGAGTACCATCACCATGGAACCGTGGCCGACACCGAGCTCCAACTTGTAGAATTTCATCCCGCATCAGAAAGTACCGACGTCCGGGGACCGAAGCCATGACGCTGCACATCAATGAAGCGGAAGTGCGCCAACTGTTGACCATGCAAATGGCTATAGCTGCGGTCGAAGAAATCTCGCGGAAGCAAGCCGAAGGCAGCGTGATCGTGCACCCGCGCCGGCGGTTTGAGCTGCCGGATCATGGTTTTTTTCATTACATGGCCGCACTCGATAGCGCCGCGGGATATGTGGGGATGAAGCAGTACACCTATGTAAAGGGAAAGCTGCGTTTTCTTGTCCCGCTTTATTCCGCGATCTCCGGGGAATTGGTCGCCCTGATCGAAGCTGACTACATGGGCCAATTGCGCACAGGTGCCGCCTCAGGGGTAGCAACCAAATATCTGGCAAGGAAACTTGCGAAAGTGGCTGGCATTCTTGGTACCGGCGGCCAGGCGCGCACGCAGTTGGAAGCAATTCACTGTGTGCGCATGCTCGACTCGGTGTTCGTGTACGGCCGCGATCCGCAGCGCAGGAACCAGTTCAGCGAGGAAATGTCCGAGCGCCTGGGGATCAACGTTTACCCGGTGGAATCATCCGCAGCTGCAGTGCGCAACGCGGAAATCATCTGCACCGCAACAACTTCCGCTCACCCCGTGCTTCACGGTGAAGACCTGGCGCAAGGCGTACACATCAACGCCATCGGAGCAAATCACGCTCACAAACAGGAGCTGGATGAAGCCGCCGTCGCCAAAGCCAACCTGATCTTTGTGGATTCCCTGGCACAATCCCAGCAGGAAGCCGGCGATTTGATCGTCCCGTTCAGCAAGCAACCACAGCGTTGGGCCAGCGTGCGCGAGCTGTCCGATCTCGTTGCTGGGAAAGCACCGGGTCGCGGAAACGACGCCCAAATTACGCTCTTCAAATCGAATGGGATTGCTGCCTGGGATATCGCCGTGGCGGAAAAGGTCTACACCTTGGCCAAGGAAAAGGGCTTGGGCAGGCAGCTACCGCTGTACACCACGGTTGAGTAGATTTTGACGTGAAGATATTCTCGAAAGGCTTGACAGCAGGGAAGCATAACCCTAGAGTAGTTGAACGAACGTTCGAGAATACCATGGCCCCCTCGCTGCCCACCCCTCGCGACTCCGAAGCCAAACTCCAACATATCTTGCTGCATTCTGCCCAGATCTTCGCGGAACGGGGGTTTGAGGGGGCGTCCATACGGGACATCAGCCGAGCCACGGGAGTTTCGCTCTCCGGACTTTACTATTACTTTGAAAGCAAGCAGAAGCTTCTATATCTAATTCAAAATACAGCGTTTAGCTTTATACTAACGAGGTTGCAAGCGCGCCTTGACCACGTCCATGAACCCGAGGCTCGCCTGCGAGTTCTGGTTCAAAACCATATCGAATATTTCCTGTCGCACCCGAACGAGATGAAGGTCCTTTCTCACGAGGAGGAGGCGTTGGACGCGCCTTATAACGATGAAGTGGCGTCGATTAAACGAAGGTACTACACACTGGCCCGAGAGATCTTCGATGGGCTGGCAGCGGAAGGACTGGCGGAGGGTCTTAATCCTCGCGTCGCCGTCCTCAGTCTTTTCGGAATGATGAACTGGGTTTATAAATGGCATAACTCCAAGATTGACCCGAGCGCGGATGAACTGACGGACGGGATCGTCGGCATTTTTCTTCATGGAGTCAGGAAGGCGCCTGCAGAAGAGACTGTGCTGTCCACGTCGGGTTCCCCTGCCCACCCATAATTAAAGAGCTTGGGACCGGACCGAGGATTCTGACGGAGAAACGAGGAGAACTTAGGTATGGCGACCAGCAGTGTTGTGACAAAAGAGCTCGTGAAATACCGCGTGGAAGAGGGTGTGGCGATCTTTGAAATGGACGACCAGCCCGCCAACACGTACACCTACGAGATGATGCAGCAACTCGACACGGCCATTTTGAACGCGCGAATGAATGAGTCCGTTCATGTCATCGTGATTCGGGGTGGCGGCGAGAAGTTTTTCTCCGCGGGTGCGAGCATCCCGATGCTTGCGAAAGTCGATCCTCAGTTTAAATACTATTTCTGCCTGCACGCGAACGAAACGCTTTGCCGGCTGGAGCAAACCCCAAAACTCGTGATTGCCGCGTTGAATGGACATACGGTTGGCGGCGGACTGGAAATTGCCCTAGCCTGCGACATCCGGATCGCGAAAAAGGAGGGCGGAAAGATCGGCCTGCCCGAGGTGAACCTCGGAGTGCTCCCAGGGACGGGTGGCACGCAGCGATTTGCCCGCGCTGTTGGCCGGGCCCACGCGATAGAACTGATGGCTACAGGCCGTACCTTCAGTTTCGAAGAGGCACTGGAAATGGGGCTGATCCACTATATTTACGAGAGGGAATCGTATTGGGAGGACGTCCTGGCCTATGCCCGGCAGTTCTGCCCGCCCAATAAAGCCTCCCGGGCGGTTGGCCGCATCAAGCGCTCGGTGGTCACCGGCATGGAAATACCGTTTGCCGAAGCGCTGGGCCTGGAGCGGGAATTGCAGCAATTGCTGTTCACCAGCGAAGATGCCAAGGAAGGGCTGGCGGCGTATGTCGAAAAACGCGCCGCAAACTTCAAAGGGAAGTAAACTTCTGGTGCAGTTGATTTCCAAGGTTTGGGATCGAGTGAAGCACGAATGAAAACGCTGCCTGACTACCTTCGAAAGGGGATGAAGCTCATTATCGTGGGCTGTAATCCCAGCGAATCTTCGGTGCGCGCTGGCCACTATTACGCCGGGCGCAATAACTTGTTTTGGCCGACGCTGTTTGAGAGCGGCGTGGTTCCAGAGCCGTTCGATTATCCGGATGACCGGCGGATCATAGAATTCGGCATCGGGCTTACCGACTTGGTGAAGCGGCCCACCAAGAGCGCGGAAGAATTGAGGCGCGAGGACTTCGCCGAAGGACGGATCGTGCTTTCTCAGAAGCTTGAGGAATTCAGTCCGCGCGTCGTGGCGTTTAACGGCAAGACGACCTACGAACAATTTGCGCAGCGCAAGTGCAAGTTCGGACTACAGAAGGAACTATTGTATGGAGCACGGGTCTACGTCCTGCCGTCCACAAGCGGACAGATCGCCGCCGGCAAAGCGGACCGAATTAGGCACTTTCGCGGACTTGCGCGGTTGGTCGAGCAATCCATGAAGGCCAAAGAAGCACAGCGGGTTTGAGCAAGAGGGGAAGGAGAAGGTTCAAGTGAGCCATGCCAGCCGTTCCGCCGCACCCTCGCCGGTTCTTCAAGAATCGTGTAAGGGTCCCATTGTAACTTTGACGATGAACCGGCCCGAGCGCCTGAATGCGCTGGACAACCAGCTTTCGACGGCCCTGAATGAGGCGCTGTCGCGGATTGCCGCCGACCACACGATTCATGTCGTGATTCTGACAGGCACGGGCCGCGCGTTCTGCGCGGGCGGGGATTTGGCTATGATTGGCAAAGGCCGCGCAATGGGAGACGAGACGGAACTTGCCCCCATCCTGCGCTCAGGGATGCAAGCGGTTCTAAAGATCCGCACCATGCCGCAACCGGTGATCGCGGCCGTGAATGGACCTGCCGCGGGTGCGGGAATGAACCTGGCACTTGCGGCGGATATCCGCGTGGCAGTGGAGGAAGCCGTCTTCGGACAGAATTTCGCGAAGGTCGGACTTTTCCCGGATTACGGGGGCACCTACTTTCTTCCGCAACTGGTTGGTCCTGCGAAGGCGGCTGAGCTTTGCTATACAGGCGACATGATCGACGCCAAGACCGCACTGCGCCTGGGCATCGTCAATCATGTTTTTCCGGCCGATCGTTTTGACGCTGAGGTGCAGAGCTTGGCCACTAAGATCGCGATCGGCCCGCAAGTGGCCATTCGCGCGGTGAAGCAAACCATTTTTGCACGCGATGAAAAAGTCCTGGTCGAGGCTCTGGAAAAGGAAGTGGAGCATCAGCTCAAGTGCTTCCATTCGCATGATTGCATGGAAGGGATTCGCGCGTTCCTCGAAAAGCGCCCGCCGATCTTTCGCGGGGAATGATGGAGAAGTACTTTAACTTGCTGTGCCGCGGGGCAGGTCCACGAGGCAGAAAAATTTCGCTCCCAGGAGGTTGAAGCATGCCGGCAACTCGCTTATCCACATTTGATGATTGGGTCGACCTGTTCCGAGTTTGGCAAAAGGACATTGGTGTTGCGTACCCGGAAATCGCGAATTACCAGTTTGAAGCCAAGTTTGGCCCGACGCGATCAAACGAGATTGAGTTCGGTGCATACAAAGGCCGTCCGAAATGGGAAAAGGTGATGCAGATTCCCGATCAACGCATGCGCGACGCGCTTTTGAATCTGATCGTCTACCAGGGCGACACGGAATTCGCTTCGGTGGAGCAACAGCGCCGGCTGTTTGAAACCGCGCCCAGCGAGCACGATCGTCAGTCTCTTTGCCGCGTGGTGACCGAAGAGATGCGCCACGGGTGGCAGATGTGCTACCTGTTGATGAACCACTTTGGCTACAGCGGGCGCGTGGAAGCGCAGAAAATGCTGGAGCGCCGTGCATTTGATCAGAAGCGATTGCTTGGCGCGTTCAACCAGGACGTCAACAACTGGCTGGACTTTTTTGTGTATACGGACTTTGTCGATCGCGACGGGAAATATCAGCTCACCATGCTCAGCTTCTCGGGCTTCGCACCGCTGGCGCAGTCCATGATTCCCATGCTGAAGGAGGAGTCCTTCCATCTGGGAACGGGTCAGGACGGCATCAAGCGCATCGTCAAGGCGGGCGTGATTCCGCAGCAGATCATCCAGAAATACATCAACAAATGGATTCCGGTGAGCCTGGACCTTTTCGGGGTGGACCGCTCGAGCTCCGCGCATTGGTTTTACGTTTGGGGGCTGAAGGGCCGCTACGACGAAGCAACGGCGCAAGCCGACGCCAACCTGGAGCGCATGAACGAGCACAGCCGCGAACTCTATCGCCAGGAATGCGTCAAGCTCGTGGAGATGATCAACAAGAATCTGCCTGCGGGCCAACCAAAACTTTATGTCCCAGACGTGAAGTTCAACCGGTATATCGGCGAACACGCGCTCCAGCCGTACGGCGTGACCGGAGAATTGTTGAGCGCGAGCATATATGAAGAGCACCTGAAGGAAATGCTGCCGCAGCCGGAGGACCTTGCACTGGTGACTGAAATCCAATCCATCGAGAAAGAGTGGATATCGCCCAAGGGTTCGATCCAGTAACCAGCTGAAACAGCTGCAATTTCGCGGTGCAGAACAAAGCCGCTCAGCGGTATTCCGCAAGGGCAACTGCATATGGCACGACGTAGCAGAGGGAAACTCGTTGGTCTGTTTTTTGGTTGTCTGGTCGTGGCAGTGATGCTGTTCATGATGGTTGCGGTTCTCAGCGGTTTGTTTTCCGGCGATTAAAAAAGCCACTGAATCGAGTGAGCCGGATTCTCGAGTGGATTTTGTGGACGTGCTCAGAATGAGCCGCGTAAGGAGCGAAATGAACGACCTGGAGATAATGCCGCGCGAGGTAAAGCAGATGCTCGACCGCGGGGACAAACTGCTCCTCGTGGATGTGCGTGAGCCCCACGAGCACGCCATCTGTAACATCGAAGGGGCGGTGTTAATTCCCATGCGGACGATTCCCGCGAATCTCCAGCGGTTGGACCTGGATGAAGACGTAATCTGTTTCTGTCACCATGGAATGCGCAGTCTGGATGTAGCCAACTGGCTTCGCGCCCAGGGCGTGAAATCCGCCAGGTCCATGTCTGGCGGCATCGACCGCTGGTCGGTGGAGATCGATCCTATGGTTCCCCGTTACTGAAGTCATTAAATTGAGAGAAAAAATGGCCACCGCAAAAATTGCGTTCTACCAAAAGCCCACATGTACCACTTGTCGCAAAGCAAAATCTCTTTTGCAGGAACTCAAGCTCGATTTCACATCGCGCGATCTGGACAAAGAGAAGCTCAGCGAATCCGAACTGGATCGGCTGATCGGCCAGCGGGACTATAAGGATTTTCTCAATCCACGCAACGAGCTATACCGTACACGCAACATGGGCGAACACACGCCCACTCGTCCCGAGGCCCTGAAGCTGATGGCCAAGGAGCCTAACCTGATTCGCAGGCCCCTGCTTATTTCCGGATCGCAAATCATTATCGGCTTTGATGAGGCGGCTTACCGCAAGTTGAGCCGATAGTGTTTCTTCGCCACTGGAGAATCGCGTGGAAGTGAAAACTATCGCCGTTGTTGGTGCGGGCACCATGGGCCGCGGCATCGCTTACGCGGCATCGCTCGGCGGTTTCCAGACAATTCTCGAAGATCTGGACGATTCCGTCCTGGCGAAGGCGATGGACTGGATTCAAGAAGTCTTTGACGAGGGCGTCAAGCGGGGGAAGGTGGAAGCCTCTGCCCGCGATGAGGCGATTGCCCGGATCAGCACTTCACGTGTTGTGAAGCAGGCCGTTCGCGATGCCGAGCTCATCATCGAAGCGGTTCCCGAAGAAGTGGAAATGAAGCTGGAACTCTTCACCATCTTCGACAAGTTTGCCAAGCGCAATGCCATTTTTGCCAGTAATACGTCCTCACTCTCCATCAGCGATTTCACCGGTGCGGTCAGCGCGCGGGACCGCTGCATCGGTATGCATTTCTTCAACCCTGTGCCCAAGATGCGCCTTGTTGAAATCATCCGTACACGGCACAGTTCGGACCAGACCGTGGCGACCTGCGCTGCGGTCGCGCACCGCATGCACAAAGAAACCGTCATTGTGAATGAATCTCCGGGCTTCATCACCTCACGGATCAACGCACTCATCGGAAACGAAGCGTTTGCGATGCTAGAAACCGGCGTCGCTTCCGCGGGTGATATCGACAAGGCCATCAAGCTCGGACTGAATCATCCTATGGGCCCATTCGAAATGGTGGATCTTGTGGGGCTCGATGTCCGGCTGAAGATCCTCGAATACTTGCACCAGACGCTTGGTGAAAAATACCGCCCCAGCCCGCTGCTTAGACAATATGTTCTGGAAGGCCGCCTAGGCCGCAAAGCCGGACGCGGCGTGTATGATTACACGCATCACGACCCGCACCATGGAAAGCCGTAGCCTGCTCCGGCCGGAAAGCGAATCATGAAACCCTTCAAGGGACGCATTCTCATTCAGAAAGGTGACCTCACGGAGATGGACGTCGACGCGATCGTGAACGCCGCCAACAATGACCTCATTCTGGGTGCGGGGGTGGCTGGAGCAATATTGCGCAAAGGCGGGGCTTCCATTCAAGAAGAGTGCAACGAGATCGGCAGCATTCCCGTTGGCTATGCGGCGATCACCGGCGGCGGCAAGCTCAAAGCTCGCTTCGTGATTCACGCCGCCAGCATGGGGCTGGGTGAGGTCCGCACTACGGCGAAATCCCTTCGCACTTCTGCCGCGCACTCTCTTCGCTTGGCGGCGGAGCGCAGGCTGAAGAGCATCGCGTTTCCAGCCGTCGGCACGGGTGTTTCCGGCTTCCCCATGGACGAATGCGCCCAAATCATGCTCGCGGAAGCGGCCCAGCACCTCAAAGGCGAAACCTCGCTTGAAACCGTTTATTTTGTGCTTTTTGACGCGCCCGCCAGGGACACTTTCCAACGCACGTGGGAAAAGTTGCAGAAAGACCTGGCTGCCGGAGCCGTCGGAACGTGACTCCCCTCGCCGCGCTGCTGGCCGAACGCATCCGCCGGTTCGGCCCGATTACCTTCGCGGAATACATGCGCGAATGCCTGTACCATCCCTTGCATGGCTACTATAGCCAGCCTGAATCGCGCGGCTTCGCGGATTACTACACCAGTGTGGATGTCCATCCGATTTTTGGCCGTTTGTTGGCCCGACAGTTTGCGCAAATGTGGGAACAACTTAAGCACCCCGCGGAGTTTTATCTCGTCGAATGCGCGGCGGCCACCGGCCGGCTTGCAGGCCATATCCTGGATTTTGCGCAAGCGAAGTCGCCGGAGTTTTACGGGGCGCTGCACTACGTCGCAGTCGAACGATCTCCTGCGCGTTGCGATCAGTTGGCTGCTCGCCTGGCAGCGCATATTGGGAGAGGGCGCTGCCAAACCTCCATAGGAATGCCCGCAAAGACTCCCGTCGGCTGCGTTTTTTCGAATGAGCTCCTGGATGCACTGCCGGTTCATCGCGTCATTCGGGAGAATGGCAAGCTTCAAGAAATTTTTCTGGCAAGCGATGGCGCGGCATTCTCGGAAGTGCGGATGCCGCTCTCCACTTGCGCTATCTCTGACTACTTCGCCGCGCAAGAGGTCGATCTAATCGAAGGGCAACAAGCCGAAGCTGCTCTTGAAGCTTGCGACTGGATCAGTGAGATTGGCCGGCGCCTGGAGCGCGGTTTCGTTCTTACGATCGACTATGGTCACGAAGCTTCCGAGTTGTTCGATGCGAATCACATGGCAGGCACAGTTCTCGCCTATGCGGGCCATCGCGCCAGTGAGGATTTTTACTCCGCGCCCGGCAAGCAGGATCTGACTGCCCACGTGGACTTTACGGCGGTGCGCTTGTGGGGGGCGCGCACTGGCCTTGTCACACTAGGAATGGTCTCGCAAACGGCGTTTCTGCTCGCCTTGGGCCGGGGAAACGAATTCGCGGACTTGTACGATGAAGGAATGGACGAAACGGCACGCGTGCGCGCCCGCCTCCAGCTTAAAACCCTGATTTTCCCGGAGGGAATGGGCGAACGATTCCAGGTGCTCGTCCAGCAAAAAGGAGAACCGCGCGCAACATTGACAGGTTTCACTGGTATTTAGTTTTCCTGTAGTTTCTTCAGCATTGCCGTGGCGTTGTCGTTCTTTGGATCCAAATCGAGCGATTTCTTGTAACTCTGAATAGCCAGTTCCTTATCGCCGTTGTTCATGTAGGCTTCGCCCAGGCTGTCGTAGGCATTCGACGACTCCGGATGCAACTCCACGTTCAATTGAAAGATGCGGATGGATTCCGGCAATTTCTTCGACCCCAGCAGTTGGTAGGCAGTGGAGTTGATCGCGCTTTCGGAGATGTCGCCGCGCATCAGTGCCGGGCGGAATTCGTTGATGGCCGCCGCTGCCCCTTTTTCTCGAGCAGCTTTGGCAAACTGCATGGCGGGCGAGTCATAGCTGTCGTACTTGATCCATCGCAGCGCCGGTTGCTCTCCGCCAATTGCCGTGCGCAGAAATTCACTGGTGATGGAGAGCCCGTTTTCTCCGTCCATGAAGAGCACCACGCCGATTTTCTGTTTTGGATAAGCCACGATGTAACATTTGAATCGCCCGTTATCGCCCCAGTGCCAAAGTGATTCGCCCTGCGCCGTCTTCTGGATTCCGATGCCCAGGCCCCAAAACACACTCTTCGAAAGCTCTTCTGGCACACGCTCGGTGCAATTTGTGCACTGGGGGTCCACGGCGACCTGGGGTTTTTCCATTTCCTGAAGCGTTTGAGATTTCAGGCCGGTGCCGTTGAGCAGAGCTTCCACGAACAGGGCGTAATCCCCCGCTGTTGTATGCAAGCTGGCAGCTGCGTTCGCATCCTTTGGCTTGAATTTCTCTCCAGGTTGGCCGGCCGAGTCGTGTGGTAGCGCGGTGCGCGCGTCAAAATCCGAGCGCCAGACGTAACTGCTGCTGGTCATGCCCAACGGGTGGAAAACAGCTTCAGTCATATAATCGTTTAGCGATTTTCCGGTGATTTCCTCGACGACCTTTTGCAGATAGACGAAACCTTCGCCCGAATAGCTGAAACGCTCGCCTGGGGTGAAGTGAATTGTCAGAGAATTCCCGTCGCCACGCCAATTTGGAAACCCAGTTCTGTGGCTCAGCACAATTCGCGCCGTGATCTTGTCAAGGCGGTCGTCACCCTCTATGTATGGTTTGGGCAGATACTTGGACAGGGGCATGTCCAGGTCCAGCTTCCCCTGATCCACGAGCTTGAGCACGCCATAGGCAAAGACAGGCTTACTCAGCGAAGCGGCTTCGAAGATGGTTTCTTCCGTCACTGGCTGACCGGTCTTGGCATCGCGAACGCCAAAGGAATGCAGCCAGTAGGTCTTGCCGGCGCGAATCAAAGCCAGTGAAAGCCCTGACACCGTGCCTTCCTTTAACAGCCCTGGCACTTGTTTCTTCAACGCGGCAATCGTGGCTGCGTCAGGCTTCCGCAGCGGAGGTATCTTTTCAGCTGTGGAGGTGTTCGCGCGTAGGCTGTAAGGAACCGAAATGACGCCAAGCGTGAAGGCTATCCACAGCCATCTTCGGAATCCGTTCATACTTCACCCCGATGCTCATTAGACGTGGGGCGCTCGGTTGGGTCCGGTACGCACACGAAAACCACACGCGTTTCAAATGCTACTACGCACAGGGTCGGGGATAAGTTTCAGGTACACCGGCTTTTATGCTGGAGTGGACCCTCATGGAGCCGGTCCCGTCGGAAGGTTTATGGATTCGGTTTCTTGAGCACTGGTTTATCTCCCGAACTTGGTTCGGGGATATCCGCCTGCTTGCCGCTCTTGGTGTTGTCTGGCGTAGTGCTGCCTGGGTTACTGACCGGAATCGGCGCGCCTTCGGTGTAGGGCTTCTTAATCAAGGCTTCCACATATTGTTGCGCCCCGCCGGTATTGTCGTTGGTCTGGCGCGCTTTGTCGTACTCATGCAGGGCGCGCTCGCGCTGGCCCAACAAGTCGAAAATCTTCCCCAAATAGATGTGACTCCAAACCTCGGTCCATTTCTCGGAGGGTTCCGGAACCGTTGCCAAATCTTCGCGGAACGCATTTGCGGAAGCCTGATAGTTCTTCTGGTAGAAAAACGCTTCGCCCATTCGGAAGTTTGCTAAGGAGCGGTTGGGCTGAATGCTCAGCGCCTTTTGATACTGTTGCACGGCGTCGTAATACTTACCGACTTCGGCCAATTCCTCACCACGAGCAATAGCCGCTCTGGCTCGCAGAGCCGGGGTGCTCTTCAGGATCGTATTGTTCGGATCCACATGGATTCCACCAGGCTTTGGCCTGCCGAAGGTCTCCACCATGAAAGGCGATTCGGTTCCCGCTACATCAACGGTCTTGGTTTCTGGATTTCCTTCGGTGTCGATGCGAATTTGCATGGGCATGCTGAAGGTGTCAATCGGCTGCTTGATTTTTCCGAGCACTCGAAAACCTTTTCGAGTGCGGTAAACGACGTAGTCAAGCGTGAATTCAGGAATTCCCGTGGAATTCAGCCATTGTGCAAAAAAGCCCTGGAGGTTAGGTGGATCCGCTCCTTGTTTCGTGCTCGCGCTCGCCTGAGCAACTGCCAGGTTCTCGAAATCGGCAATCGTGGCCGTCTTGCCCTGGTATTTTGCATAGAACTGGTGAAGCAGGGACTTGAACGGCGCATCTCCCATCTGCGCTCGCAGCATGTGGAACAGCATGGCCCCCTTGTTCATTACCACGGAGCGGTACTCGGGAGAGTAAGGAACCAGACGCGCGGATTGCGCCACAGGCGCGGAATTGTCAAACATCAGGGCGCCAACGGCAAATTCGTCAATCGCCCGCAAGCCAGCTTCCTTTCCGATGGCTTGCTCGGCATAAAGCTCTTCGGAATAGCGCGCCAGCCCATCGCTGATCCACGTATCGGCCGTGCTGGCCGGAAGAACTCCAATGCCCCACCACTGCGAAGCTACCAACTGACTCAAGGTGCGATCGCTCGCCTTGGGATCCCAGATGCGATGCGAGAGCATGACTACGCCCGGTCCCGCAAAATCCCGCAATGTACCATCCGGCAATTGCACCACGGTCAAATCCGGGTCCGGCAACTCGCCGAACATATCGGAGAAAATGATTTCCTGGTGCGCAACGTCATTCGCGAACTCCTGGGCCTTTCCGGACTGCGCCGGAGGAGCGTACACGGCCACGTTAATTCCTTCCGCTTGTTTGGGGTTCAACTGAAGCGGCCCGATGACGAACGAGCCATACGGAGCCGGCTTTACTCCATGAAACGTGTACATCAGTCGCTTGCCCTCCGCAGGCGAGCGCTCCGGCATCGGCTGAGGCGGGTCCGCTTTTCCATCTCCTACAGCCGCCACACTGTCTGGAACATTCAGCTTGAAGGTTGCTGTGTATCGATTGGAAGGGTAATTGGTCAGCGGAAACCACCGAGACGGCAGAAGCAGGTACGACCAATCTTTATTGACCGAGGCTACGCGCAGGTTAGGTACTGGGCTGTTTTCTTCGTTGGCCAGCAAACCCCCGTAGGTGAAGGTCAATGTGACTTTCTGCCCCGCGGCGATGGGAGAGGGAAGAGTCACCACTAGATATAGAGGATTTTGGGGCTCGCGCTGAAACGGGAGTGTTTTTCCATCCGGCCCTTTGACGTCCCGAATTTCCAGGTTTTCATGGAGTTCCACCCGTACGATCTGCGAAACTTCCTGAGCACGAAATTCCACCTTCGCTACCGCGTTGATGCCTTGAGCCACCGTGTCTAGATAGGCGGAAACCTCATAGTTGTCAGCGAGGAAACCGGGCACTGGTTGCACCTGGGCCTGCGCTGCGGCGATGCACAGTGCACACAAAAACAACAGGGGCAGAGCGCGAGGGGCCCATGTCCATTGGCGAAGGGTCATCGATGTCCTTTCAAGATCGTTCACGGGTAAGCCTTATATAGGATAACAAGGGCTCAAGAATCGTTGCCAGCGCCCCTCCCCAATAATGCCGTGATGGCATCCGCTGCGCGTTCCGCGGCGCCGGGTGGACCCAGGTGTTTCCGGACCTCGGCCAAACCCGTTCTCATTGTGCTACGCGCGTTCGGGTCCTGTAAAAGCCGGAGGATCTCGGCGGCTACGCGTTCGGGTGTGAAATCATTCTGAACCAGTTCCGGCACAACTTTCTTCTCCGCGATCAGGTTGACCATCGCGAAATAAGGCGTTCGGACAAGCGGTTTCGCCAGCGCTGCCGTAAGGGGTGACACGCGATAGACGACGACCATGGGAGCGTCGAGCAGGGCCGCTTCCACCGTGGCGGTACCGCTGGACACAATGGAGGCATCAGCCGCCGCCAAAGCATTGTATGTTTCTCCTTCGACGACACAGGGTCTCAGCGCGTGCGGCCAACCGGTCTTCAAGAGGCTTACATCTTTCGGATGCGCCGCCGCCAGCACAAATTGCACCGGCATTTTTGCGTAAATCCGTGCGCAGGCTTCCTGTAGCACCGGAAGATGGTGCGCCAACTCTGCACTTCTGCTCCCTGGGAGCACCGTCACCACCGGCCGGGCGGACACCAGCGCATGTGCTTCGCAGAACTGCCTGCGGTCCTTTGGCGCCGAAACGGTCCCAACCAGAGGATGGCCGATAAACTGTGTTGGAATTCCCGCGTTGCTGAAAAAATCCTTCTCAAACGGGAAAATGCATAGCGCTTTTACGAAGCGGCGCCGGATCAGCTTTGCCCGCCATGGCCGCCAGGCCCAGAATTGCGGGCAAATGTAATACACATTGCGGATTCCCTTTGGTTGAAGCTTCCGTGCCAGGCGCAAATGAAAGCCTGGGAAATCAGTCAGGATCGCCAGCGCCGGTTTGCGCTTCCCGGCTTCTGCGACGATACGATCCATCGCTTTCATCAGCGAAGGCAGGTGCTTAAGGATTTCGGTGATGCCGACGACGGACACTTCTTCGTAACTCGTGATGATTTCGACTCCGGCTGCCTGCATCAGCGGTCCGCCCATGCCGAAAATCTGCGCGTCCAGGCGAGCTTGCAGGGCCGTGGCGAGCTGCGCCGCGTACATATCTCCGGAAGCTTCACCGGCTGAGAGGAGTAAGGGAATCGGTGGCATCGAAAGTGGATCGTTTAATCGCTGGCAGGCAAAGGAGCCGGCAAGGCCGACGAGCCCTCCGCCGGATGGGAACCATTGCCATTGTGCAATTCCTGCTCTTTGTATTGCAGTTGGTACAGCCGGAAATAAATGCCCCGCAGCGCCAACAATTCCTGGTGCGCGCCCTCTTCGCGCAAACGGCCTTTATGAAATACCAGAATCTGATCGGCGTGTTGAATGGTGCTGAGCCGGTGAGCGATGACCAATGCGGTTCGGCCGGACAACAAGCGGCCCAAGGCCTCGCGAATCTGCAACTCGGTTTTCGTGTCCACGCTGGATGTGGCTTCATCCAGAATCAGGAAGCGAGGATTGTGAGCCAGGGCTCGCGCGAAACTGATCAGTTGCCGTTGACCGACTGAAAGGGTGGAACCCCGCTCGTTCACTTCGGAGGCAACGCCTTGCGGCAAGGTTTTGACGTAATCGCCAAGGCCAACCTCGTCCAAGGCAAACTCCACGCCATTGCGAGTGATTCCCGGAGTGCCCAAGCGAACGTTGCTCTCGATCGTTCCCGAAAACAGGAAGGGATCCTGCAAGACAATTCCGAATTGCCTGCGCAGGTCCTGCAAATTCAGGAATCGGATATCGATACCGTCCAGCAGGATTTGCCCGCGCTGGATATCGTAGAACCGCAAAAGAAGGGAGATCAGCGTGGTCTTGCCGGCACCCGTGTGGCCCACGATCGCAAAGGACTGGCCCGCGGAAATGCGAAAGGAGATATCGCGAAGCACCCAATCCTCGTCGGCCGGCTCCGCAACGTTCTTATAGCTGAACCACACATTGCGAAATTCGATTTCTCCGCGGGGTGAGACCAACTTCTGTGCATTCGCGTTGGAATCGATGGAGATAGGTTCATCCAAAAGCTTGAAGATACGCTCGGAAGCGGCCATTGCCGACTGTAGAATATTGAACTTCTCGCTCAAGTCCTGAATGGGCCGGAAGAACCGCTGCGCGTACATGGTGAACGCGGTAAGCACGCCCAGTGTCAGGGTCCCATTCAAGATGCGATGTCCGCCAGCCCAGTAGATCAGAGCAATGGTGGCAAAGTTCAGGAATTCCACGGCCGGATAAAACAGAGCATAGGCGAGGATGGCATCACGCCAAGCCAGCATGTTGTCCTTGTTCCGCCGGGCAAACTCCTCACGCGCCTTACGTTCTCGATTAAAGAGCTGAACCACGCTCATTCCGGAGATGTATTCCTGCAGAAAGGCATTGATACGTGCGATCGCCGTGCGAATTTTGCGGTTCGCGTCGCGCACATATTTCCGAAAAACCAGCGTCACCACGAAAATGAAGGGTAAAACTGCAAGCGCATCCACGGCCAGTTTTCGATCCACGGAAAATAACAAAATGGCCATGACCGCAAGCAGGAAAAAATCGTTAATCATGGTGACAACGCCAGCGGCGAAAAGGTCATTTAGGGCGTCGACGTCGGTGGTTACGCGGGTCATCAAGCGTCCCACGGGATTCCGGTCGAAGTAACTCATGGGGAGCCGCTGCAGGCGCCCGAAAATCTCGGCGCGCATGTCATACATAGTTTGCTGGCCCACCCTCTGCATGATGCGAATCTGGATGTACTGAGCCAGGAAATCAAATGCGATAACGAGCAACCAGATTGCGCTGATCAGGGCGATGCCGTGTTTTGCTCCTGCCAAACTGATATTGTGCGATGTTGCTGGCACCAGGTATTTGTCGATGGCCTTGCCGAACAGTGCGGGCGGGGCAAGTTCCAACGGTGTCACCACCGCCACCAGCACCAGCGCAAAGATCACACGCCATTTGTACGGCCGCATATACTCCAGCAGCCGCCGCATGAGGCGTGAATCATACGCTTTGCCAAGTGCCTCTTCTTCGTGGATATTGCTCATGCCCGTTCGAGCTCTTCCTCCAATAACTGCTTCTGGTACAGGTCCGCGTAATACCCGCCGCGCGCCAGCAATTCCTCATGCGTTCCGGATTCGATAATTGCCCCGTCCTTGACGACGACGATCTGATCCGCATCCCGGACTGTCGACGTGCGGTGGGCGATCAGAATCGTGGTTCTGCCGCGCATAACGCCGCGCAAACGCCCCAGAATTTTCTCTTCCGTCTGGGTGTCGACGGCGGAAAGGGAATCGTCCAAGATGAGGATGCGGGGGTCGCGAATCACCGCGCGGGCGATAGCCGAGCGTTGTTTCTGGCCGCCGGACAAAGTGATGCCGCGCTCGCCCACCATGGTTTCATAACGGTTTGCGAAATCTTGTACATCCTCGTGCACGTTGGCGATCTGGGCCGCTTCCAGAATTTGCGGCTCCTGATGCTGTTCCAGTCCGAACGCGATATTTTCCCCAACCGTCTCGCTGAACAGATAGGTATCCTGCGGTACGTAACCAATCGCCCGCCTCAAGGTTTCCAGCGGCCATTCCCGGATGGGACGCCCGTCGATCAGAATCTGTCCCTCCGGCGCTTCCCAAAGCCGCGTAACCAAAGCCGCCAACGTCGTCTTTCCGCTGCCCGTCGGTCCTACGATGGCAAGTGTAGTTCCGGGCGGGATTTTCAAATTAATGTTTCGCAACACCGGGCGAGACTCCGCTCCGTGACCATTTGAACCGCCATTTCCATTGCCTGAAATTGCAGTGGGGTAGGTGAACGTCAGATTACGGAACTCAATTTCACCGGCAATCGGCGTACCTTTCGGGATTTTCGCGTCGCGATCATCAATTTGTGGCTCAGCCGTCAGAATGTAGTTCAAACGACCCATTGATGCCGCACCGCGCTGGAAAATATTGGTGACCCAACCCAGTGCGATCATGGGCCAGACTAGAAATCCCAGATAGAAATTAAATGTAATCAACGAGCCTAGCGACATCTGGCCAGTGAGAACACGGCTTCCCCCCTGCCACAGGACAATCACGAACGTTGTCCCTACCATCGCCATCAGAGATGGCATGAACATGCTCCAGGTCCGGATCAACCGTACGTTTTTGGCTACATAGTCTCGATTGGGCGCATCGAACCCTTTGATTTCCGCCTCTTCCTGGGCATAGGCGCGGATGACCCTCACGCCGGAGAGGTTCTCCTGAACTTTTGCCGAAAGCGTGGCCAGCGCTGCCTGAATGATCTCGTACAACTCATGGATCACTTTTCCGAAGTACCAGACCGCCACGGCCACCAGCGGGGCCGGCAGCAGCACCCACAAAGTCAAAGATTTCGACAGAATTAACATCACCGAGACCGACAAAACCATTGTGACGAAGGTGGTGCCGCTGTACATGATTCCTGGTCCTAAAACCATGCGCACTGAATTCAAATCGTTCGTCGCACGCGACATCAGCTCTCCCGTACGATTACGCACGTAAAATTCCGGCTCCATCACCAAAAGCCGGTCCAACAGGTCGCTGCGGATGTCAAATTCAATGTCGCGGGAAACGCCAATCAGAATCCAACGGGTACTGAAGGACATCAAACCCTTCAACGTGATACAGCCAATCAGAATCAAACTATAAATCCAGAGCGAGCGCCGGCTGTGTGGCTGGTAGTAAGGCACAAGATTACTCAGCCAATTCAGGGGCGTAACGTCGTGCGCTCCATGCGTCGCGATCTCAAACGGCCGAGTGCTTCCGGCCAGAGTGTCCGTGATAATCCCCGTCGTCAACGGCACGATGTTGCCGATCAATCCCATCAACGCGAGGGTGAGCAAACCAAATGCAATCGCGCCCTTGTACTTTCCCAAATAGGGAAGTAACCCGCGCAGGTTTTTCCCCGCCGAGGTCTTCGCGGCCTTTCCTGCGGTTCGTGTTGTTGGCGCCGCGCTCATCGCAACGTGGACCTCGCGTTCCCAATTGAGGGCGACTCGTTCAGAAAGTGTTCGTAGGAGAGGTCCATGGACTGGTAGCGTTTGTTGGCCGGATTCCATCTCACCGCGATCGGCAAGGTTTTCTCGCTGCTTCCCTGTTTCACGGGAGTGAAATAGAGCGCCATGCCCGTTGCCGGACTATTTTCATATTGCAGTTTCCAACCGGTCACGGCCTGGAGCGGTGTCAAAGCGAGATACCCTTTCTGGTTCTTGAGATACTCATCCGCGCGGAACAACTCGGTCCACTTTCCATCGACATTCTCGGCGATCACGGCTCTCGTCACCACCGTTCCTGCTACCGTACTCTTCGGTGTATTAGGTACGACGTTGGCCGCCAGCATTTGTTCTGTCCCAGTCTTTGCCAAGTCGCCAAAGAGCAATACCTGGGCATCGCTGCCTAACAATGCCGTGGCGGCATCTTGCACTTCCTGGGGAGCGGCGGGTTCGGCGGGCTTCTCGGCTTGGGCAGCCGACTTGGGCGATTCGGAGCTACAGCCAACGAAAATCAGGCCTGCCATGAGGATCGCCGCACAGCACCAGCATTGAGACCAGAAGGGAAGGCCCCCACCCGTTAGAGTTCGAGGGATCTGACCATTTTTCCGAGATGGCAGTAAAGCGATCAGGGAGCCGTTCATCCAGGTCCTTTCCAAAGTAGACGCACAAAGCTGCGAGCCGTAACCACCAAAAGCACCGGTCATTCTACTCCGCTACAAGCTAGGCGCCGCCAGGGTGATTTCGACCACCCGACCTGGCTGACCGTCGTTTTGCCGCGTGCAGAGCACTTCCATTACCTGGGGCACGTCCGGTCCGGCCCAGTCAAAGGCGTAATACCACAATTCTAACGGCTGGCCGTCCCGCGTGCTAGGGCTCTTCGAATCTGGCTGGCCGTACAGCTGCACCACCTTCGCAGCCGGGTCTTCCACATGCAATCCGCGCCCCGTCTTCCACGGGCTTGGGGAAGAAACGGCGCAATCCACTGTCGATCCGTAATAGTGACCTACGCGAATAACCTCAATTTGCCTTTGCTTGTCACTATCCAAAGTCAGCGACAAGTCTCTGCAGGTGTCCAACCAGACCGTCTGACTTCCGGCCAACTCCTTGCCCTCGCCAAATTGTTTATTCAGTTGAGCGGCGCGTGCCAGGCTATCGCGACCCGGTCGCAAGCCCGCAAGAGCCATTTCATTTGCCCGTTGCGCCGCCGCCTTCTTCGCAACTGGCTTTTGTCCTTTCCGTGCGCTTGCGAAGGTGACGATTACGCAAAAAGCCAAAAGCGACTGTCTCAGAAGGCGGCCGCCACAAAAACGCACCAAAGAATTACCGTTGGGCCAGGATCGCATCCAGCCGCGCCTCAAAATTCTCCTCGCCTTCGCTCCACAATTCGCTTCGCTCCACCGGCAATGCCGCTTCCACGGCCTCCACCCAGCCGAACAGCTTTTGGATGTTTTCACGGGTCTTCTGGTGATACTGCTTGAGGTTCTCAGGAGCAGCCATCCAGCTCCGGAAGGTTCTCTCAACGGGGTGATCAGAGCTTTCGAACGGATTCTTTGCCGCGCCCGGCGCAAGCAAGCCCGCGTGCCCCGTGAAGAAATGCTCAAATCCCAGGTCGGAGTGGAAATGCCCATCGGTGGCCGCCACACCTTCGTCATACGCTCTGCCCTGGCAGGTGAGCACCAGCGGTTCAGGCCCGAGCCTCCACGTCATACTTTCAACGTCAAAGCTCCACAAATCCCATCGAGCCTGAACGATGTAGGCGGTGTCATCGTTAATGTGCTGAGCCGCCAATGCCGCCACCTCAGCCGGTCCGAAAGTGCCTTCCTTCAGATCCCAATCGTCCACGGGGATTTCCGTGGAATCTACTGCCTGCACGGTGAGCTGTTGGAAATTCCCTTGGCCTTCGGTGAGGGGAGCGCTTGTGAGGAATCGCGCAAATTCCGCGATCATGGTCTGCTCGGAGAAGTCGCGCGTCCATACGCGCAGATAAGCCCGGTTCGCCATAGTTGGACTTCCGAATTATACAGGCGTAGAGGCTTTATCGACTAACCCCGAATGTGCCGGCATCCCGACAACGAACAGATTTTTCAGTTGTATGAGTGGGAAGAAGACTTTTTGGGTCCAGGAGAAGATTGAGGGCGCATCCACGCCAGTTGAGTGAAGCTCGTACCGAATCTCGCCCTATACTTTTCCTGGTTTATCCGTGACCGAAAACTGATCGCTTTTCATGGCTTCGGGGGAGCGGGCTTGTCGAAACCTATAGCAATCTGCTGCAGACGCTCGCGCAAAGTCTCGCCGAACCGGGCAAAGACCTCCGAAGTCGCTTCGCGTAATCTTTCTTCCGCCGTCGTTGCAATCTTTGCAATCACATCTCGGGATTGATGATCAAGTGTTGCCACGGTCGCCACCATCCAGGAATTTGAAATGTTTTCCAGCCGCGCGCGGTACTGCTCGGCGCCCTCGTTGCTGAGCTTGCCGAGAGAGCCTTGCATCTCCGTCATATTTGCCTCGTTCAACTTTTTCCACGAATCCCACAAATCCGAAAAACCCGCTTCCACTTTTTCGCGTGCGTCCAGAACACCTCTGCCCAGCGCTTCGTTCATCTCTCCCTGGAAGCGTCGGAGAAATTCCTCCTGTTGCGTGGAGAGCTTTTGACTGAACTCCGAGCGCGCGATGTCCAGCCGTTCCCGGGATTCCTCCAACGAGCGGTTCGTGAGTTCGTTGAAGCCTTCCAATTCCTGACGCGCGTTGCGCTGGATTTCGTCCGTAAACGCCGCCGAAGTGGTATCCGCGGCCTCCGCAAACAGCATGCGGACGCGCTCGAACGATTCGCCCACCGCTTCTTCCAGTTGTTGCCGCGTTTGGCCCAGGAAGCTATGGCTGGTGTTGTTCAGTTCGTTCGCGAATACGCCGGAAACTTCTCCCGCTTTCTCGCGCAATTGCTTCCCGGAATCCTCCAGTAGCTTTTCCGACAAAGTCTGCAATTGCGTTTGGGTCTTCTTCTCGTACCATTCGGCGGACTTGTACAACTCTTCCACCGAGTGATGCTTCAAGTTCGCGGCTTTATTCTCCAGATCTTCCAGGTGACGCGAGGTGATGGCATGGGACGATTCGTTCAGCACCTGCTCCACGCTACCCAGATTCTCCCGGAAGCGGGCCAGTGATTCCGCGAAGGCATCGTCCGCGGAGTTGCGGATGCGATCCTGCTGCATGGTCATCGCAGCATCCAGCAAGGATCGTCCGCCCGCCAGCCGGTGAACGGCTTCTTCCGTCTGCTGAATGTGTGGCGCGACCATCGACTGAATCTGCTCGTCGAATTTCTCGAGCGACTCGCTGTTGGCTGCTTCAAAACTGCTCCGGATGCGCGCATGAATTTCTTCGAAGATCGTCTCTGACCGCCTGTGTAGTTCATTGCGGTGCAGGCTCA
Source organism: Candidatus Acidiferrales bacterium (assembly GCA_963709675.1). Classification (GTDB taxonomy): domain Bacteria; phylum Acidobacteriota; class Terriglobia; order Acidiferrales; family UBA7541; genus Acidiferrum. Next base: position 1,864,494 of record CAVPWW010000002.1, on the reverse strand, counting down.
GGACGTCGTCCAGTTGCGATTGGAATCCGATCACGGCTTGATGCTGAACGGTTTCGATGCGAGCCGGGAGTTGCTCCAGCCTTTCGGTAGCCTCTTTGGCTTGTGCCAGGGTTTCTCCCAGGCGCTTTGCCTGAGCTTCCAGCGACTCGCGCACGGCCCCGCTCTGCTTCGCGCCCTCTTCTTCAACTCGCTTGCGCAGTTCTTCCGCCTGGAGCCGCAGACTCTCTTCCGCGTGCTCCTGGGCCGCGCTCAAGCCCTTTTCCAGTTGCTCCTGCCAGCGGGATTGCGCGGCTTGCACTTCCTGAGTTAGTTGTTCGCGAAGGGCGTTTTGCGCTTCATTTTGAGTGGCTGCCGCTTGTTGATGCATTTCGGCGACCGCTGCGTTTAACGTTTCGCGATACGCCCCCGCTGTTTCTTCCCGCTGGCGTGCCACTTCGAGTGCATTGTTGACTGCCGCTTCCAAGCGCGCGGAGACTTGCGTCTCTGCCATCTCCGCTTGCGTCCGCAGTTTTGCGGCGGCTTCGTCTGCCTGGGCGCACAGTGTCTGCAACGCTTCCTGAGCGCCGGAGAGTTGTTTTTCATGCTGATCCCGCTGGATGGCACCTTCTCTTGCCAGTTGTGCGGTCAACTGGTGCGTCAGTTGTTCAAGCTGCGGAGCCAGCCATCGTGGCAACTCATTTTTCAACGCTTCCGCCGCTGCTGCCTGTGCCGTGCGGGCACGCGTCTCGGTTTCTTCGTGGATCGTGCCAACAGCGTGGGCAGTCTCTCTCGCCACTTCTTCTCGGAAGGTCGCAAACTTTTGTTCCCATTGTTCGAAGGCAAGGCGGCGCTCCGCATTGACGGCTTGCGCCGCAGCTTCGCGAGCCGCCGCGTGAATCTGCTGCCGGGCCTCCGAAAGCAGTCTTGCCACTTGCCGAGCGAGTTGCATGGAAGCGTCGGTCGCGCTTCCCGGTGCAGGGAACACTCGAATGTTGTCGGGTGCCGCTACCCCGGGTTCCACTTCTTCAATTGGCAGTGAGGTTCCGGTCGGCGTTGACGGCAATGGAGCCCCGCTCGAATCGGCCGGCGCCAGGGCGTTGGGCAGGAAAGGAGTATCCTCAGGAAACACGAACCAGTCTTCAGGAGGAAATCCGATCCCCCACACATTCCCCGGCGCTTCCAATTCCAAAGCCACCTGAAACAACTGGCGGACCGTCCGTGGCCGCTGGATCCACGCCACTTTTCCACGCACGCGTCTAGGCGCGTGCCCGGGCTCGGAGTGCGGCACTTCCAGGTTGACCCACATATTCTTCAGGACGTAATGCTTCGACTGGTAGCGGCAGCCGTGGCAATTAATGATCAGAGTCGAAGTGCGCTCGGCAAACGGCCGCCCCAAAGCATCCACGCCCGTCACGACCAAGGGCACTGCCTGAACAATCCTTGTGCTGCGTCGCTTACGCAGCTCGGTACCAGCGTTTACAGCACCTTCGGTAGACATATCGGTACTCTCGTCCGCCAAGTCGGGGCTCTCTTCGTCATTCAGCATTGTCGCCGTACCTTAGCAATGTAGCCTGTGCGTCTCGCTCCTCTAGGATTTCTTCAGAGGCAGGCCCTCAGGGCTCTGACCGCGATGTGTTCCGGTCAGGAACGACCACAGTTCCTTGGCGACCCACACTGGCCCGACCAGCAAGTAGACTGGTCCTTGGAAAAACGCCGGTTTATTCCCTTCGATTCTGTGTCCGAGGAACAAAAACACCCAGCCTCCGATGAAGCAGGCTGCTCCCGCTTTCCAGCGCATTAGCGCCAGAAGGACGATTCCCGCAAAAATCAGCGGGATACCGATTCCGTGCAGCAGTTTGTTCCACCCCGAACTGTGTTCGTGGTCATACTGACTCATATAGTGCGCTAATCCCGGCAAAGCGCACCTCCTACTCCAGCTCCTGCGGGAACTGGCAACGATTGGCGGGGACGTCCACCGTGGAACTGGACTTTATCCTGATTTCTAGTTTTTGCCTAGAGAGACAATCATTCTGTACGTACTAGGACATTGGTCTATCTGGTTCTATCAAGCGTTTTTCCGCTTTATTCCCAGCCTGCCGCTTTCCAGCAGCGCCCCATCTTCGATTCGGCGCTCCTCGTCATCGTTCTGGATGCTTCCGTCTTTACTCGAGTGATGAAGCACCGTAATTTTCAGAGTTCGCGGACAGCGCAGTGTGAAGTATGTTTGAAATCTGAGCTCAGGCGCATTCCAGTTGAAGACTCCGACTTCCGTTTGCCTTTCGGCGCACCGGAAGTCCGGACTCAACCTCCACGACACAAGGATCGAGCGATTTGCTGGTTTCCACGACCGTGTGAACTGGTCCACGCAAACCAAAGTTCTCTGATCCCCTGAACCGTCTCTGCGATTGCGCCTGCAAAATGCCTGGCGAGAGGCAAGCGAGCGCATCGGCTAGCAATGAAATTCCAGCCGTCCTGCTCGTTTCGTTCCAAAGCATAATCAGTGCTCCTCTGCCGGTTCCGGGGACTCATATTATCTGGAACGCATAACTGAAGAAATCTTGCACGCGAATTCCAGCCGGATGCCGGTGCCTCTCTCATTCCTCGCGCGGCTATAAATCCCGCCGCCCCTCCATCGCCTTCAGCATGGTGACTTCGTCGGCGTACTCCAAATCTGCTCCTACCGGAATTCCCACCCCGATACGCGTGACCCGAACGCCGAGTGGCTTTAGCAATTTCGACAGGTAGACGGCCGTCGCTTCGCCTTCCGCCGTTGGATTGGTGGCTATAATAATTTCTTCGACGGCGCCGCCCTTCAATCGCTCGATCAGACTCTTGATGTTCAATTGTTCCGGGCCGCGTCCCTGCAGAGGGGAAAGCGAACCGCCGAGCACGTGGTACATGCCGCTGTAGGTGCGCGTTTTTTCGATTGCCAGGATGTTGTGAGGTTCTTCGACAACGCAGATCGTTCGCTTGCTCCGCGTTGGCCCGACGCAATAGAGGCAAGGATCCGTGTCGGTGATGTTGTGACAGGTCGTGCAGGTGCGGATTTTTTCCTTCGCGTCGCGGATGGCATCCGCCAGTGCCAGTGCGTCTTCCGGCGCGATGCGAAGCAGGTAGAACGCCAGGCGCTGAGCGGTTTTCTGTCCGATGCCGGGCAGGTGTTTCAGTTCATCGATGAGTCGTTCGACAGGTGCGGCGAAATCAGGCATGTCCCTTGTGTAGCACAAGGCCGCTCATCGACGCAAACGCGCTCCAGTTGTCTCTGTTTTCTCGAATCAATCAGCGGTAAAAATAGGGCGCCGGAGGGACTTGCTCGGCGGCATGGAACTCGAAACATTTCGGTCCTGTTGGATGGTTCCAAAAAGCAAGGATTCCAGTGAGATCTTCCTTCGAGCCGTCGGTGACAAACTCAGTGCACACCATGTAATCAGCGGGAGGCTTGGGAGTGTATTCCGGCGGCTTCCCTGTGACAGGGTCTGCGAACCTCGTTTTCTGAAAGTCACTCAATTTCTCGGGCTTATCATGTTGTCTGTAGTGCTCGTTGATCTCGTTTGCAAGCTGACTCACGTTCTGGATTCTTTTCTCATCGGTCCTCACCAGTCGCTGTGTGCTCGGTCCGCGCGTTTTCCAAAACCCGAGGGATACGACAATTACGAACACGGCAGTCGCCAGGAGTGCGGCAATGCTATCCCGATTAAAGTGCATTGGTCGCTCCTTTGCGCACGTCTCGTAGTGAGCCCAGGTAATACCAGAAGACTCCTCCGGAAATAAGCAACGTTACCGCGACCTTGGCAACGAACCGAGAAGTGAGATCCCCCCGAAGATAAAACGCCAGGAAGGTAACCACGTCGCCGATCATGACTCCCGCGGCAATGAGCAGAGCGATGTAGGTGAGCCATTTGCGGACGCTGGAGTCCGATTTCTCCGGCGCCTGCCTTGTCTCGGAGATAATCACGCGCATCACGAACAGATAGAGAGGGAAAGTAACCAGCAGGCATGCCAGTTCCGTTGAGATTTGATAGGAGAGGCTCACGCCGTAATTGTTTCGTGTCAGAGGATCGCGAATCCAGTCGTCTATCAGTGAATAGCAGATGGAACCGAGAGAAATGGTCCAAGTGGCGAGCGTCGAGAACGACAACAGATAGAGGAATGCATCTTTTGCCGGTGTTGTTGTTTTCTTGCCGACGGGAATGCGGACACCAGAGCCCCCAGCGCTCCCCAGATCTCGGCTTTGGGCCAGCCTGCGTTTTCTAGGATAGCGGCGAGAGATTCGTCACTCGCCCCCTGTTCCTTGGCTGCGGCGATGAAGTTATGGAGATCGACGGAAGAGTTCGGCGCCATGTCCTTAGTTCCCCCCAACCCGGAATTACAGGCGGCATCCAAAACTGAACTATTAAGGCGATTATGCGGAAGGGAAGTCTGATTGGAAACGAAAATCGTTTGTTAAGTTCTAGGAGAATCTAGAACAATCCCGGTATTTTCAATCCCGACAGGCCAGGAAGACCTCCGGCGAGGCTTTTCATCTGATTGGCGAGCTCTTCATCCACGCGGCGCGAAGCCTCGTTCACTGCGGCGCGAACCAGATCCTGCAGCATTTCTTGATCTTTGCTTGCAAAAACATCCGGCTCGATTTTCACATCCAACACTTGCTTCTGGCCGTTCATTCTCACTGTTACCATGCCCCCGCCGGCAGAAGCTTCGACAGCAACGGAATTCACTTGCCGCTGCAGGTCTTCCTGGACCTGTCGCAGCCGCGAGAGCATCTGTTGGAGAGCGCTGACTTCCATGTTCATTTCATGCCTCCCTTTTGCTTACTCGCCTGTGCGCCGCCGCACTTCGGAAATTCTGCCGCCAAATCTTTGCAACATGGATTTCACCATCGGATCGTTCTCAAACTGCGCTCGCATCTCCTGCGTGGTCGCAGCGCGCGGATTTGCTCCACTTGCCGCACCGGTTTCAAGCTTAGCACAGACGCGCACCGCGCGCCCCAGTACCTTGCTCGATGAGGTACGGATCTTTTCTAATGTTTCTCTCCCTTCGATCAATCCCGCAAACGCGCTCTCTTCCGATGGAAAACAGATTTGCAGTTCGCTGCCTTCTAATTCCCAACGCGACGCATGCTCCAGCAATTCACCGATGAATTTCTGTTGCGTCTGGATCGCCGACTTGATTTCCGCAACCTGCTCCGCGCTCAGTCCCGTTGCCACTATTTCCACTTTGCCCACTTCGCTGGAAACCGCGACACTCTCCAGGGGTTTTCTCGCTGGAGCAGCGGCCGCCGCCGAGCCTCCCGCACCGAATGCTGTCGCTGGGGCCGCGGGTGTGGTTGAGCGCTCCACGTTCCGCGCCCTCAAGTCTTCCGTGGCCCTCAGTCTGGGTTCGGTCATAACAGAGGCGCTCGCCGATTGCGCCGAGGTAGACGCCGTCCGGGAAGGGGACTGCGGAGCTGCAGCACTGGATGTGCTTCGCGGCGCCGATCCGCCACCCGCCTTTCCGTTTATTCCGCTGCCAAGATCTGCCAGCAATTCCTCCAACGGAGCCAGACGCGCGGCGTTCACTAGCCGCAACAATCCCATTTCCAAATGCACGCGCGGATCCATCTCGCGGCGCACTTCATTATCCGTTTGCAGCAAAATCTGGAAGTATCGCGTCAGGTCTTCTTCTGTGAAGAGTGCCGCCGCTTTTGCCAGCCCCGGACGCTGCTCTGGTGTTGCCGCAATCAAGTCCGAATCCGCGCCGCACACACGGACGATCAGCAAATTCCTCATATGCCGAATTGCCTCGCGGCAGAAGTGTTGCAGGTTCCGCCCTTCTCGCTGGAAGCGGTGCACCAGGCCCAAGGCGCGTTCCGCTGAGCGCTCCGCAATCGCCGCCACTAATTCCTGCAGCGCGTCTTCCGGTACAACGCCCAGCAGTTCGCGTACCTCTTTATCTTGAATATCGTCTCCGCAATACGCGCGCGCTTGCTCGAGGAGGGACAGCGCATCGCGCATACTTCCTTCCGCCATCCGCGCGATCACGCTCAGGGCTCCAACGTCAATCTTCAGATTTTCTTTCTGCGCGATGTGCTTTAACCGATCTGTGATTTCCAGGAAGGTCAGCGCGCGAAAATGAAAATGTTGCGACCGGGAGCGGATCGTGTCTTCCAGGTTTTCCGGTTCCGTCGTGGCCAACACGAAAATCACGCGGTCGGGAGGCTCTTCCAGAGTCTTTAGCAGCGCATTCGAAGCTTCGCCGGTGAGCATGTGCGCTTCGTCGAGAATCACCACTTTGTGCCGCGCCGCTGCTGGTGCGTAGCGCACCATTTCGCGCAGTTCGCGGATCTGGTCGATCCCGCGATTCGATGCCGCGTCGATTTCAATCACGTCGAGCGAAGTGCCGGTGGCGATCTCTTTGCAGGAATCGCATTCTCCGCACGGTTCCGGCGTTGGGCCCTTCACGCAGTTGAGGGCCTTTGCCAGGATGCGCGCTGCCGTGGTTTTTCCGACGCCGCGCGCTCCGGAGAAGATATAGGCATGCGCCACGCGATTATTTTTGATCGCGTTCTGCAATGTTTCGGTTACGTGCTGTTGTCCAACTAGGTCCGCAAACGTCTGCGGCCGCCATTTCCGGGCGATCACTTGGTAGTTCATATGTGTCTTGCATTTTCGGCGTCCGCTCCGAAAAAGTCAAAACCTCTGTTGAATCGTTCTCACACTCATTTTTGGCGGAGCGAGTCCCATGCGAGCTGGATTTCATGATCGGAATCAGATTCACCCAGCACTTTCTCTCTCCAGCGCTCACTTAGGTACATCAGGGCCCCAATCGGTAGACTCACTCCGATTATCCATGGACTGTGGAGCGCCGTGGTGACGCTAGCGCATGGCGTGCGGATGACCCAAATCCGAAGAAACAGTTCTCCGGTCGTCCAATTCACCGAAAATTATCCTACCCCAGCGAGAATGAAGGGCACCCAAATCCACCGCGTCGGACCAGACTTGGTGCGAAAGCATCCAGCAGAAGCTCGAGATATTTTCACGCAACGGGTTCGTCTTTTAGAGGCGCATGCGTCTTCATCATGGCAGCTTCATCCGAGCCAATGCCCGAGCACGGCGCGACTGTTGCGGTAGTGTACCCAGCCGAGTTTCGGCAACCGCATGCGGCTGTTCCCCTGGTCCAGCTCGAGGCACTTCCTGTCCGACTCGTGACCAAGTCCCGCAGGTGCAGCCTGGATGGCCAGGCTGCCGAGGCACGGAGGCAGATCCTAACGCGAGCCTCGAGCTATGTTCGCGTCGCCGCTTGCGTCGGATCGACAAGAGCTACGACAACAATGCCCGGTGGTCGCCTTGCTATCTTGCCGCAACCTGCGGCGGGGCACCGCTCGAGGGAAGGAAACGCAACATCGAACAACAGGCTAAACCGTTATCGTCGTGGCTTACACCGGCCGGAAGTCCGAGGCTCGCGCCACTCGCTGGTCAGATGATTTTTTAGGAAAAGGCAAAGAATGCGAAGGAGGCAGCTAACAGCGAAAACCTTCTTCAATTCGAGGAACTTCGGAGTCTCCGCGGCACACTCGGCTTACCCGGTACCGTTGCTCCCTTCCGGGCCTGGCGGGGTTCGCGGGACCTCGTTGCACGGAGCCCGAAGTTCCACGTTTCAGCAGTCGTCGAGGTTCGCGACTGCAAACAAAAGTCTAACACAGGGGCTAGAGCCGCTCCACTTATAGAAGGCTAGTCGAGCGCGCGGCGGTGAAAGGGAAAAGCAGATCCCTCACTGCGCTCGGGATGACAGGTTTTTGGGGTCGAGTAGAAAAGCAGGCCGAGGGGACGTGAAAACATGGGGCGCAGCCCTTGCAGCTCAGGGGAGACAAGACTGCGACCCTACGACGAGTCGAAACCGCCGCCTTGCTCAACTAAGCACACGCCCTTCTCCGCTTCCCCTTTTCCTTCGCCCGTGTCCTACACTTGCTTCCGGTTGGAGTTCCTCCCCAACCGCCTTGCGGCCGTCAGAAACAGTCGCACGGTCCGCGCGCCAGCGCTCGGTCCCTACCCGCCGGGACCAACACCCCACGTCACGGGGATACGCTGCACCACTGTGCAAGCAGGAGGAAGTTCATGAAAGTAGTTCTTTCGCTCGTTCTCGCATTCGTTTTAGTGTGCACGGCCGCCCCGCCCATCTACGCCGAGCCACGTCAAGTATTACAAGGCACCGAAATTCATCTCACGCTTACTACTCCGATCAGTTCTTCTCACTCCAAGGAAGGCGATCCCTTCGTCGCCGTCCTCGCTCAGCCGGTTGTGTTCGATAGCCGCATCATTCTTCCCGCCGGCACGCGTGTGAACGGCGTCATCGGCACCATCCAGAAAGCGAAAAACTTTTCGATTTTCCGCGGCCAGGCGTATATGAACCTGACCTTCAAAACCGTCGAAGTCGACAGCCGGCTCATCCCCGTTCAGATGAGCATCCTTGCGATTGGCCAGCCGCGGGTCGATTCCTACAGCAAGCCGCGCAAGGACATGAAAATTACTGAAGGCGAAGTCCTGGAAGAGAAGCATGACTACAAGGGCGACGCGATTGGCATGGCCGTTGGTGGTGGTGGTGGCTCGCTGGTCGGACTCATTTTCAGCAACGTGGGCCGCGGACTGGGGATCGGTTTTGCTGCCGGCGCGGTCTATGTCGTCGCGCGCAAGGGGAAGGAAATCGACCTGCCGGCGAACAGCGGTATGTTGACGCGCATGGACAACACGATCAGCGTTCCGTTCGTTGCTGCTAGTATCGTACCGGAGGGCGCCAGAAATACCAGCTCGCAGTAGACAGCAGGGACACAGCTTCACCCTTGCACCACCCGGCGCTGGTTTAGGCCGGGCGGTTGGTGTTTGAGGCGGAACGGCGCGGCACAATTTGGGAAGAGGAAGGTTCGGGCGCCGATTGTAACTGGGGGGTAGATCATCGGTGCCCGTTGGGGGTTCTGGCAGGGTCTCTGCAGTATTCCGGCGCCCTACTGCCTGAGATTTGGTACGCCTGGAATTCGAGCTTGGTCCAAACGTCAGGCTATCGAAGCGCAGGCCATGTGCCAAACCGTGAAAGAACAAATAGGCAGCAAATAGGCGACTTAGCACAGCGGTGAGAGACCGAATGTTGCATCAGGACGGGAGTCTGTCCCGGTTTGCAGCCTCGTTCGGGCAATCATCTCTTCCTACGACCGCCGCGAATCCTTTCATCCCTCAACCATCTGCTTTTTTCATTCATTCCATTCATTTTTCGTTGCGGTTTTCCACTGTTTTCTATTTGACCCCCAACGGACCGGCGCGATACTTTAACTACCGAAAGGCCAGGCATGCCGCTTCCGCATTTGCCACTGCAGATTTCCAATAAAATTTCTAGAGGAGATACATGTCGACCGATTTGCGTAATTTTCTAGCCCTCTCTTATGAGGAGCTCGAAGAACTCAATTTGAAAGCCAAAGAACAACGCAAGAAGCGCACTCCCATTCACAAGATCCAGGAAGAACGCCTGAAGTACCTCACCGACGAAAAGCGCATCAAGGCCGTCACGGTTCTATTTACCGACCTCGAAGGCCGCCTGCACATGTTGGACTACGACAAGAAGTTCCTGATCAAGAGCTTTGACAATCTCACGTTTGACGGCTCTTCGATTCGCGGTTTCACGGCACAGCGCGAAAGCGATCTTCGCCTCGGGATGGATTGGGCCTCGTTTTATTGGGCACCTTCCGACATCTTCGGCAACGGCAAGGTACTTGTCTTCGGCGATGTCATCGACAAAGACGGCACTCCCTATAGCGCCGACATTCGAGGCGTGCTGAAGGGGTACGCGGACGCGCTGTTCAAAAAGGAAGACTACACGCTGAACGCAGCCAACGAGATTGAAGGTTTCCTGTTCAAGGGCCCGGATGCGGAGCGTCACTACTACGAGACGCAGAAGTTCGAATATGTGAACACCGGCGGCTATTACCATTCGCTGCCCGGTGACCCGCTGCGCACGTTCATTGACACCACCGCCGAAGTCCAGCGTGCGATGGGCTTCCAGAATGAAAAGGACCATCCCGAGGTAGCTCCCTCGCAGTTTGAAATCAACTACAGCTATACGGATGTAGTCGGCGCGGCCGATCAGATTCAACTATACAAACTGATCTGCCGTCAGGTGGCCAACAAAATGGGGCTGACTGCCAGCTTCTTGCCGAAGCCTGTCGTGGGGGTCAACGGCAGCGGCATGCACACCAATGTGTCCATTTCCAAGGACAGCAAAAATCTGTTCTGGGATCCCAAGGGTGAGGAAAAGCTCAGCAAGTTTGGATGGGGCTTTGTGGACAAAATACTCACACATGGCAACGATCTCTGCCTGCTGATGAACTCCAGCGTAAATTCGTATCGCCGTCTGGATCCGCACTTCGAGGCGCCCAATCAGCTCAAGGCTTCCGCTGTGGATCGCGGGGCTATGATTCGTATCCCGATCGGCAACGAGCGAAGCATGCGCGTTGAATTCCGATCCGTCGCTCCCGACGCCAATCCGTATCTCGTGATGTATTCGATCTTCAAGACCGGCCTGGAGGGAGAAACCGCGAAAATCAAGAACCTGCGTTCGGCGGAACGCTATTTGCCGGACAACATCTACACCGCTTTAGAGAACTTCAACAAAGCGGAGTGGATCAGCAGGCTGCTCGGCGCGGACGTCAAGGGGCGTTACTCGGACTTGAAGAAAGCTTCGGCGGACCGCTGTGCGCGGGACCTCGGCACGTTTGTGAAGGCTCCCGAAGTGCAATTCCACCACGAGGTGTACAACCAGTTCCTGTGGAACATGTTCTAGAGCGCGTTCCAAAGTGTCCATCGATGTATCGACCCCACTTTCGCTTTGGCGGAAGTGGGGTTTTGTTTTTGGCGGGGAGGCAGATCGGGCCATTGCCCCCTAATGCAGAGATACGATGCGAGAACTTTTGGTTGGATTTGTTCAGCCTGACTGGGTGGGCCTAGTTGTTACCTTGCCTGCATGCCGTCTTTGGCTCTTTGGAGATTCTCTTCAAGAACAGCGGCTTTTTCTATGGCTTCGCGTAGCGCTTTGCGCCATTCGTCCGGCGAATATAAGGGATCGCGGTCTTTGCGGCGGGCTACGTCCAAACCAAAGGCGATTCCAGCAGAGAAAATCTCGACAATTTCCGGATCAGCGATAGCCCATGGCTCGCTCTGGCGCCCTTCGGCTTTCCAGCTTTGTGTCATTCTTGCCTGTTCAGCTTTCATGTCGGCAAAGCTGCTTCGTTGAGTCATCCCGGCCTCCAGCTCGATGATTGAAGTGTGCGTGGAAAGGACTGGGCCGCCCACCGTACCAAAGGACAGGTGTGCCGAATTAATAGACTTTTTGGATTTGTGGCGGAGGGATGCGTGGGAATGACGGCTCCGAATCGTTTGTCCGTGTAGGGGCGGCCAGCCAGGCTCGTGCTATTTCGTAGCGGCGGGGGGATTGAGATTGGGGTCGAGGCGCTGGGCTTCGGCGAATTCTGCCTGGGCGGACTTGGAGTCGTTTAGGCGAAGCAGCGCCATCCCCAGGTTGTAGTGTGCGTGGGCGAACGACGGATTGAGACGGACAGCTTCGCGATAACTGGCGGCGGCATCCTGGAATTTTCCGCTGTTGAAAAACGCGGTGCCGCAATTGAATCGGATATTGGCGTCCTCCGGCTTTAGAGGTATCAATTTTTTGTAAGTGGCAATGGCATCGTCAAACTTGTTGGCAGCTAACTGGCTGGCGGCGAGGCCGACGAGAGAGTCAGGAAAATCGGGCTTTTGCGCGAAGGCCTTTTCGTAGTAAGTGGCAGACTTGGCGTAGTCTTTTTGCGCGTAGTACGCGTTTCCCAGATTATAGAGTGCGTAGAACTCCTCCGGTTTGAGAACGAGGCACTTCTCGAAGGACTGGATGGCATCGGGGAGCTTGTTCTGGTCGAGCTGCGTCTGGCCGAGGGCCACGAGAACCTCCGGTTGAGCCGGTTTGAGAGAAAGGCTCCTCTGGAAGGCGGAAGAGGCTCGATCGTAACGTTTGGACTTGTAATAGAGATGCCCGAGGTGCGCCCAGGCATCAGGCTGATCGGGATGCTTGGTGGTGAGCTTGTGGTATGCCGCGATTGCTTCGTGGGTCTGGCCGGTTTCATCCAGGACGACTGCGTAATTTTCGAGAAACGCGGCTACGTCCGGCTGAAGAGAGTGAGCTCTACGAAGAAATGGGAGGGCATCTTGCGGTTTATTCTCGGAAAGCAGCGTGGAGCCGAGATTGCCGAGGGCGTCGGCGTTTTTGGGATTGGTCGCGATGGCGGAGCGAAAGGCAGAAATGGCTTCATCAGTTTTTCCCAGATGGAGAAGCGCAGCTCCCAGGCCGTTCTGCGCTTCGGAAAAATTCTTGTGATGTTCGAGAGCCTGGCGATAGGCAGCGGCCGCTTCTTCGTATTTCCCCTCGTGAATTAAAGCCATACCTTTGTCGGCATAGACGGCGGCATTCTCAGGAGCCAATTGGATAGCCTTGTCGAAGTCGACGACGGCTTCGCCATCTTTGCCAGTGGCTTCGAGTGCTATGCCGAGGTTGTCCAGAGCCTCAGGAAACTCCGGGTGCAGCTGCAGGGCCTCGCGGAAGCTGGCGATGGCCTGTTCATATTCCTTTTTGTGGAGTTGATCGAGGCCCCGATGATTTAGCTTGGCGGCCTGTTGGAAGATTTCGGCGCCGGTGTCCGCCAGAATTTTTGAGGTACCAGAAAATGCAAAGGCCAGGACGATGGCAACAGTTATGCCGAGGCGAGCAAATGACGAATTCATGAATCTGTGAACTCCTGTAATTTGGACTGCGAAAAGAGCAGAGTATAGTATCGCTCAATCTGTGTCCCTGAACCCCAATAGCGATCCCGCGAAGAGCGCTGCCGACCGAGGCACGAAGTCCACGGTGTTGGGCATTCTTGTGAATGTGGGATTGGCCCTGGTCAAGTGCTCTGCTGGTTTGCTTGGGAATTCATTTGCGTTGGTGGCGGATGGCTTAGAATCTGTCACAGATGTATTCAGCGGTCTGGTTGTTTACTTTGGCCTGAAAATCGCGGTGAAGCCGCCGGATGCAGACCATCCGTACGGTCATGGGAAAGCCGAACCTATTGCCGCAGTGGTTGTGAGTCTCGCCTTGATGGCGGCTGCATTCGGCATCATCTATGAAGGCATTCATGAAATAAACGACCCGCATGCCACACCTGCGCCTTACACACTGGTGGTGCTGGCCGGCGTGCTCATCATTAAGGAACTGCTATTCCGGCACGTGGGGTCCGTGGGCGAATCGATCGGGAGCATCGCGGTCAAGAGTGATGCCTGGCACCACAGAAGCGATGCACTCACCTCGGCGTTTGCGTTCGTCGGGATTTCCATCGCGCTGCTTGGAGGGCCGGGTTGGGAGGCGGCGGATGGGTGGGCAGCTCTCTGTGCGGCGCTAGTGCTTCTCCATAACGCGTGGAAGCAATTGCGGCCCGCGGTGCTTGAACTTGCTGACATTGCCCCAGACGTGAGCCTCGAAGGACAGATCAGAGCGATCGCCGGAACTGTGCCGGGAATCCTTGGTTTAGACAAATGTTTCGTTCGTAAAATGGGATTCAGTTTCTACGTGGACCTTCACATTATTGTCAACGGAGAGATGACCGTGCGCGACGGACATCTGCTCTCGCACAAGGTCGAAGATGAAATTCTCAAAGCATTGCCGCAAGTCAAAGAGGTTCTTGTTCACGTGGAACCAGAGGAAAAGTTAACTAGACGGAACAACTAAACAGAAACACCCGGTCGCACCTTCGTTGAGGCGTTCCATTGTCGCATCAGCGCTTGTCGCCTTCCTGCTGGCCAGAACAATGGCGGGTCTCGACGCGGCTGCGTCTGCGGGGAAGAAGGTATGGCGGAAAGGGGGTAAAACGAATAGGCTATTAAGAGCGATGAGATACTCGATTGCCATTGGCAACGAGTTCTTGCCGTCCCCCCAGCCTTTCGAATATCCCAGCCGCTCGAAGTGCGGATTACGACGCTTGACCCAGCCAATTCAACTTGTGAGGAGACACAATGAAGTGGCCGACTGGAATCTGTTTAGTCTTGAGTGTGGCATTGCTGGGGGGATGCGCTACAAAAAAATACGTAGCGAAGACGGTGGATCCGGTGAATGCCAAAGTCAGCGAAGTAGACCAGAACCAGCAAAAAACACAAAAGCAGTTGGATGAAGCCGAACCGCGAATCAGTGCGGCGGATGAAAAGGCTACCTCGGCAGACGCTCGAGCAACCGACGCACAGGGTCGCGCCGACGCTGCATCGAAGAAGGCGGATCAGGTACGGGATCAGCTCCACGCGGAGTTGAACGACCGCATCGCCAATCTGGACGACTACAAAGCCGCAACCACCGCCACCGTGCTGTTCAAGGTCAATTCGTTCGCACTGTCTGATGAAGCCAAGCAGCAACTAGATCAGATGACCACGGGATCACTAAGCGGCGCAAAGCGCTACTTCATCGCGGTGCAAGGTTTCACGGACAAGACAGGATCGCCGGAATACAACCTGGAACTGAGCCGGCGGCGAGCCGAAGCGGTACAAACGTATCTGGTGGCGCAGCACGATGTGCCGGTCTACCGGATTCAGATTGTCGGTTTGGGGAAAGACAAGCCGGTCAATGACGAAAAGACGCGCGACGAACGCAAAGAGAACCGGCGAGTGGAAGTGACACTGTTCAGCGCGGACGCAGGGTCGACAAAGTCGCAGGCCTCGAACTAAGACACTCAGCCGAGTATCACGAACGGGGTCGCTGGTGCCCAGGAAGAAGAGGTACAGGTGCGCATTGAAGAGGAACAAGCGCAGATGGGCCAACCCAAAGGGACGTGACGTAGCGCACGCCGGGTTACGTTGACTTTTGGCTACACTACCCATAGCATTTTCTGTTCTACCTGCGGCGCTGCTCCGCTCACTCTGACGCCGCACACTACACCCCGCACCGGAGGAAGTAATGCCTATCAAGGTTGGAATCAACGGCTTCGGCCGAATCGGTCGCAATATTGTGCGCACAGCGCTGGATGACAAGGATATCCAGTTCGTGGCCGTGAACGACATCACGGACGCCAAAACCCTCGCGCACCTGCTCAAATATGACTCGGTCCTCGGGAACCTTCCGAACACAATCACGCATACCGACGACAGCATCAGCGTGGACGGGAAGAGCTTCAAGGTGTTCAAGACCAAGGACCCTGCGGAGATCGACTGGGCCAGTGTGGGAGCCGACATTGTGGTAGAGTCCACGGGTCTGTTCACCAAGGGCGCCGATGCACGGAAGCACATCCGTGGTCCAGTGAAGAAGGTGATTATTTCTGCGCCGGCAACGGATCCGGATGCCACGTTTGTGATCGGTGTGAACGACAAAACCTATGATTCGGCGAAGCACCATGTGGTATCGAATGCCTCGTGCACAACGAACTGCCTGGCGCCCGTGGCCAAAGTGTTGAATGACACCTTCAAGATCATCAGCGGCACGATGACGACGATCCACTCGTACACAAACGATCAGAGGTTGCTGGATCTTCCGCACAAGGACCTGAGGCGCGCGCGCGCCGCGGCCTTGAACATGATCCCCAGCACAACCGGAGCAGCCAAGGCGCTGAAACTGGTCATTCCGGATCTGGATGGCAAGCTGGACGGATACTCAATGCGCGTGCCCACGCCGAATGTCAGCGTGGTGGACCTCACCGTGTTCGTCGAGAAGCCAGCCACGGTAGCAAGTGTGAACGCGGCGCTGAAGGCCGCGGCGAATGGTCCGCTGAAGGGTATCTTGGGCTATACGGAAGAAGAACTGGTTTCCTGCGACTTCAAAGGCAATTCGAACTCGTCCATCGTGGATGCGGGCTACACCAAGGTCGTTGGCGACAAGTGCATCAAGGTGCTGGCGTGGTACGACAATGAATGGGGCTATTCCTGCCGTGTGCGCGACCTGATCAAGCTGCTGGGGAAGAAGTCTTAAGACGTCGTTCGTGAACTGTGTTCCGTGGCCCGTGTGAAACGGGCCGCGGCGCGGATCGGGATAGCGGTGGATTCCTTAAGTGCTGAAGCCCAAGGAAGTTGCGGCTGAGTGTCGGAGCTGAAGCTCCGACCCCCCTAGCAAGTGATTTTTACTTCAGTGCTGGCTTAACTCCGAACCCAGGGCTGATTCCGGATATCTGGTCGCTCATACCGGATATCCGTTCTCTGATTCTGACACTTAGTTACAGAAAGCGAATGCACCATGAACAAACTTACGATTCAAGATCTCGATTTGCGCGGGAAGCGTGTGTTTATTCGCGTGGATTTCAATGTGCCGTTGAAGGATGGCGTGGTCACCGACGATACCCGCATCCGCGAGACGCTGCCTACGCTGAAATTGGCGATTGAAAAGGGCGGGCGGCTGGTGCTGGCATCGCATCTGGGGCGTCCGAAGGGTGGGCCAGATCCGAAGTACTCGATGAAACCTGTGGCAAAGAAGCTGGAGGAGTTGCTAGGCAAGCCGGTTGCGTTCGCTGCGGATTGCGTGAGCGCGGAGGCGGAAGCGAAGAGCAAGGAGCTGAAGGATGGCGGCATACTCGTGCTGGAGAACGTGCGCTTCCACCCCGAGGAAGAAAAGAACGATGAGGCGTTCTCGAAGCAGCTTGCGGCACTGTGCGACGGGGTGTTTGTGTGCGACGCGTTCGGTTCCGCGCATCGCGCGCATGCCTCGGTTGTCGGCATCACCAAATTCGTGAAGCAGGCCGCAGCGGGACTGCTGATGGAAAAAGAACTCGCGTATATCGGGAAAGCGGTGAGCAACCCGACGCGGCCATTCGTGGCGATTCTGGGCGGCGCGAAAGTCAGCGACAAGATCGAGGTGGTCGAAAACCTGATGAAGATTGCCGATGCCATGTTGATTGGCGGAGGAATGGCGTACACGTTCCTGAAGGCGCAAGGACTAGGTATTGGGAAATCGTTGGTCGAAGAGGACAAAATCGAGTTGGCAAAGAGGATCCTGGCAGACGCGAAGCAGAAAAATTTCAAGTTTCTGCTGCCTACCGACAACGTGATTGCGCCGGAATTCAAGGCGGACGCGCCGTCAACGATTGTTGACTCCACCGCGATGCCGGCGGGGCAGATAGGGTTGGATATCGGGCCGAAGACGATCGCGGCGTACAAGGCGGAAATCGCCAGGGCCAAGACCATCGTCTGGAACGGTCCGATGGGCGTGTTTGAAATGCCGGCGTTCGCCAAAGGAACTCTGGAGATTGCAAAGGCCGTTGCCGATGCCACCCGTGCGGGCGCAACCTCGATTATCGGCGGAGGAGATTCCGTGGCCGCTGTACATCAGTCAGGTTTGGCAAAACAGATTTCACATATTTCGACCGGCGGTGGCGCGTCGCTGGAATTTCTCGGTGGCCGCAAACTCCCCGGCGTGGAGGCATTAACCAACAAATGAGCGGAACCAAACGTCGCCGGGTAATCGCCGGCAATTGGAAGATGTACAAGAATCAGAAGCAGACCCGCGCGTTCTTCCGGGCATTCAAGCCACTGGTGGTGGGAGTGACGGATTGCGACATCGTCGTTGCTCCCCCGTTCACCGACATTCCCGCGGCGGTCAAGGCCGCCAAGGGCACCACGATCGGCATTTCCTCACAAGATGCGTTCTGGGAAAAAGAGGGGGCGTACACGGGCCAAATATCGACCGGGATGCTGGTTGAGGCGGGCTGCAGATACGCCATTATCGGGCATTCGGAGCGGCGCCAGTTTTTTGGCGAGACCAACGAAACCGTGCTGAAGAAGACGAAAGCTGCTCTGGCTGCAGGACTTACGCCGATTGTCTGCATGGGAGAGATGCTGGCGGACCGGGAAGCCGGGAACACCGAAAAGGTCATCGAAGAACAGTTTAAGGGCAGTGTGGGCGCGTTGACCCCGGAAGAATTCTCCCGTATTCTGATATCTTACGAACCGGTCTGGGCGATTGGCACTGGCCGCACAGCAACACCGGAAATCGCGGCGGCGGTGCACAAGTTCGTTCGACAGTGTGCCGCGGCGCAGTTTTCCGCAAGCCATGCTTCCGCGTTACGGATTCTCTACGGCGGAAGCGTCAAGCCCGACAATATTCAGGGATTGATGGCGCAGGAAGAACTCGACGGCGCGCTGGTGGGCGGAGCGAGCCTGGACCCCAAGTCGTTTGCCAGTCTTGTGAGGGATTGGCCCCGAGAGTGGAAGTGAACCCCGGCGACTCGCTGGGAAATGTGATTGAGGATTGAGGTGCAGGAAATGCCAGGTTGGATGAAATGGGCGTTCGCGTTGCTCGTGGGTTTCGTGATTATCGTGGTTGGATTCCGCTGGGCGCCATGGCTGCTCACCGCGTTTTTCGTGATGAACTGCCTGGTGCTGATCATTGTGGTGCTGCTGCAGAGCGGGAAAGCCGCGGATCTTGCCGGCGCCTTTGGAGGCGCGGGCAGCCAGACGGCGTTTGGCCCGCGGGGAGCAGCCACGGTGCTATCGCAGGCGACAGCGTGGTGCGCGGTCATGTTCATGGTTTGCGCGCTGGCCATGGTCGTACGTGTTGACCGCGGAGTGGAGTCGGGTAACTCGATCCTGCAGAAATATTCGAAGCCCGCGCCGGCGAAGTCCGCACCGGTTACTCCGGCTCCGGCAACGCCGCAACAGCCGGCACCGGCTCCCGGGGGCAAGAAGTAAGTTCGAGAGTTCGGGAGCCATCGTCCCGCATTTGAATAGTCAGCGCCTCTCGCCAAGTCGGTAGCATGCGCGGAAAAACAGGGGACGAGCGCCTTGCCGCAGTTTGATAGTGCGGCTACAATGAAGACGATTTCCTCAGTGCGGTCGTGGCGGAACTGGCAGACGCACCAGCTTGAGGGGCTGGCGGTAGCAATACCGTGGTGGTTCGAATCCACTCGACCGCACCATCTCTTTTTAGAAGTACCGTAATACCGCGAAAGTAGTCATTTTCCCCAATAAAACAGCATATTTTGAAGGAACGGCTCGGAGTCGCCGGGAGTCGGGTGGGAGTCTAAAATCGGGCTCATTGGCAACACACTGGCAACGGGATGGGAGAAGTCGCTTAACCTTAAAGATGCAGTTTGCAAAACCGGTGTTCTTGAACAACCTTCTCCATCAAGGTTTCGGCCTTCTCTATTGTTTCCCGCATTCGCTTTGACCGACATTCATAAGCTGTGGCTTGCGCGGCGAAAATATCGTCGCCGCCAAGTCCAACTGCACGATGTAATTCTCAACGTCTACTCTGAACCTTGGGTCCGGGTACATCGCGGTGTAAATCCACGTCGTTCCTAAAACGCTGGGTTCCTGCACCTGCAAACGTGGGTTTATCCGGCGAAGCTTGGTGCTGAGCGCCCCAAATCTTTGTGCCCGCTGGTCATCTTCTGCGTACTGTTTCTTCCTGTCGTTGATATCCCCCTCCATCATCTCCGTCTGGTGACGAGCCAGTTCCGTCTGGCGGCGGGCATAGAAGAAACTCAACATGCCGAAGATTCCGCCAGCGATACCGAACAAACCAACAATGATCGTAAACAGGAGCACTTTAGTCCTTCACAATGTACCGTTCTTGAACCAGCGCGATTTCGTCGCGCCCATAAATCCACTGGCAAGCGCAATCCGGCAGTGTGTTCGATCACGGCGCGGATTTCCCCTCGATGATGCGCCCGTCGTGCAAGCGGACCATCACGGCATTGTCGACCCTGTATTTTTCAGCCATCGGCCTTCTGGCACAAAGCACACGCTGGATTCGCGTTTATCATTCGGCGTAAATGACTTTTACGCGTGCTTCATACCGCGACCGACACGCTCTAGCTTCGGCATCGTAGTTTTATTTGAGGCGAGTGGAAGCGCAGACGAACTGTACCGGAGTCAAGGATGTTAACTGTGGCCATCTTTGTGTCGTATGCCTCCACAGTTCCGGTCTTGCCGTTGAAGCGAATCAGGTCCTGAAGTGAAAATCCCAAACACTGAAGGCATCAGACTGCGAGAACAGTCACAAATTTTCGTTGCCGTGAAGGCAGCGGCTGATTAAACGGGGAAGAGCGGACTAGGATTGCGGGGGCTTAGGCGGATGTTCGGAGCGCTCTTTGCGCTTCTCTTCCCTCTGCTTTTCCGATGGCGGAAAACTGGCAAAGGCTTTAGAAATTTCTTCGTTCACTTTCTTCCACACGTCATTGGCGTTGAGAACTTTCTGCTCGAGGAGCACGCGCCAGGCGAGGTTTTTGGCCTTCACATCGATAAGATCGATAAGGAGAGAGCCGCCCTGGATATCTTGGGCGTTCATAAGATCGATGGTATAAGCCCAATAGTCTCCCATATAAAAAGCGAAGCCATTCCAGTCCCCAGTAGGGGCGTAATTCTCCTCTGCCTGGGTGTTGACCCGATAGCGCACCGCCAAATCCGGATGCTGACTCGGGTTCACTTCCTTCAGGCCACGTTTGGTGAGCTCGCGGGTGACTGCGGCATGAATTTCATCGCGAATCTGGTCGGGATTGAGAGGCATCATGGCTAAATGTTCCACGCCGCCCAGGTAGGCAAAGGTCTTGAATTTGGAAAAGTCGAGATTGGGATCGAAATCGATCAATGTCTTGGGCAGGGCCGGCGAGGCGGCAAGCGCCAGTATGAACGCAAGCAGCAGGTAAATTCGGGCTCTTGTCAGGTTCACTGTAGCGGCCTGGCCTTTCCAGTGGACGAAATGCACGGAGGGTTCAGTTGCACAATACAATGACGCTTGGCCAAGTGCAAATGACCAGGAGCGACCGAGCGACACAGACGCTTAGGTCTGGGGCGCCACATGGACGATCGCGCCGTTTATCAGATGGAAGGCACTGGCGCGATTTCTTTCACGATCCCGGCAAACACAGTGATTCTGGTGTCTGCCAATGCGACTGGTGAGTGCCATTGTCTGGAAACCGAAGATGTGGAGATGAAATAGTTACAAGGGGTGGACGTCCATTTGCCACCCCACTGTCCAAAGTTCATTTCTTCGGGGGCGGATAGTTCTTTAAAAGCTTTGCAACAGCTTTCGTAAGATTCTTCTGCTGCTTATCTGGTTTTGCCTTCAGATCGAGGGTTTTGGTGGCCGTGCCTCTCCAAACCAGATCCTTGCCGGAACTGCTGTACATATCGAGGTCCAATTGGCCGATGTAGATGGTGGAAGTGGATCCAGTGGTTGTTGTCATGCCGCCACCACCGTACCAACCGCCGCCCCAGCCTGGGCCGTAGCCCCAGCTGGTATTGTAGGAAGTGAACTGCTTCTCACTGCCGACAGCAGTCTGATAACCGATAAGGAGGTCCGCGGTATCGGAATCCGTTTTGGTCAGACCCTTCTTGGCCAACTCAGCATCAATAGTGTCGGTGATTTGTTTTTGCACGAGTGCATTTGGTTTATCGGCACCCTTAATGTCAACCCACTTGTAGGTCTTGAATGTAGTGAAGTCGGCTTTGCTGTCGAAGTTGTAACGAACATCCTGCGCGAACAGAGACGAACCACTCATCAAAAACAAAATGAACGTAAGAAAAATCAGTCTTTTCATTTCTTTTTCTCCCCTAGCCTTGCCGCGAGAAACATTCTTCCACAAGCAACAGCCTGCGAACTGTGCAATTTTAGTACAGACTCGTGGGTCGGCGTCTAACCTGGCAAGTTCGTACTAAAACCAACTTGATTGCATAACAATGTCGGCTCCTCGACCCGACGTCAGGCCTTCATCTCTTTTGCCTTTGGTCGTTAGTAACCAGCGCCTACTAGCTCAATGCGAGCCTCAATCAAGGAGTCGGGTCGAAGCCATGCTTCATAACGCACCAAAATGCGCGTACGCCCGCGAGTAACCAGCATCCACAAACCATGCATATATCCGAGTCTTGAGAACAAGCGATGAACTTTTTCGATATCGTTCGTATTTGGCGCAGTCAATTCATCATATCGCAGCCCAATCAGTTCTTCGCGTTCATATCCAACCAATTGGCAAAAACTGTCTGAAACTTCGACAAACTTCCTATCGTTATTCACGACCGTTACATAGTCAGATTCAACCATGCGCTGCGGAAACGCGCCGTCTAGTTCCTGAACACGGGATTCGAGTCCCTTTGTAATCCATTCACCAAATTCGTGCCGAATAGCACGTGGTGCCGAATACGCCTTCCTCTGCGACATGAGTCTGACTCCTTCCCTCAAACACAGAAATATATTTCGGCGAGAGTGTGCAATACGGTCATTGGACTTTACGAGGTTGAGCGAGGGATTTGGTCAGGAACTATTTCTTTGCTTGGAACACCAAGCAGCACGCAAAGCCACCTCGCGGCTCAATCTGTCGGCCACCCGGCAAATGTACTAGGGAGTGGGTCTGTTAGTGGCTGGGGCTGGCGCGGTGGGAATGGCCGAGGTGCCAACCACCAGGAATTCGTATTTCTTGCCGTTCGCTTTGAACTTCATTTTGTCTTTGTCGAGCGTAAAGTCGATGGGCGTATTTGGCGGGAAGATGTTCATACTGCCGGGCTTCTGCTGGCGGATCTGATATTCGGTAGTGGATGTGCGAACGGTGTATTGCTGGCAGAGGACACTCGTAGACTGTTTCTTGCCCTGCTTCTTTGTGCCGCAGTCGACCGAGGTTTGAGAAACGATGGTCGCCGTCTGGGCGAGCTTGTTATCAGCCGAAGCAAGAGAAGCGCTGAGAGCCAATACTGCGAAGGCCAAGACCTGTTTGCGCATCTTATTCTCCTCTTAGAAAGAATCGGGAGCCTTAGGATGCCATTTTTCGTGCTGCAATGCGATGACGGATTGCGTGTTGCCGGCCTGTTGCCCCACTGACGATATGCCTGGATGCATGGCGCTCCCCGCAATCGGTGTACACTCCAAACGTTTACACGATCTGTCGCTGCTGCGGGACGAGGAGCGGCACGACTGCCTTGGGGGCCAGATGAAAAACGTGGTTCGAATGTTCGCATCGTTTTTGGTGGTTACTTTCTTGTGGAGTGTGCCGCAGCTGCGAGGCCAGCAGGCGGGTGGGTCCGCGCAAACGTGGCCCGCGCCGCAGGAAGGCGATTATGTGGTGCGCGATTTCCATTTCCAGTCGGGTGAAACCTTGCCCGAAATGCGGGTTCATTACTACACACTCGGAAAGCCGGTAAAGAATTCCAGCGGGCAGACGACCAACGCGGTGTTGATTCTCCATGGCACTGGCGGCAGCGGCAATAGCTTCCTCCGGCCGATCTTTGCCGGCGTACTGTTCGGTCCGGGCCAGCTTCTGGATGCCACAAAATATTACCTGATTCTGCCCGACAACGTGGGCCACGGAAAATCCAGCAAACCAAGCGATGGATTGCATGCTCGTTTTCCGCAGTACGAATACGCGGACATGGTCGCGCTGCAACATGAGTTGGTGGAAAAAGGACTGGGTGTGAACCACCTGCGGCTGATCCTCGGCACCTCCATGGGCTGCATGCATTCCTGGCTGTGGGGCGAAACTTACCCGGATTTCATGGACGCGTTGATGCCGCTGGCCTGCCAGCCGGTGCAGATTGCCGGGCGCAACCGCATCTGGCGCAAGATGGTCATCGATGGGATCCGCCAGGATCCGGATTGGAAAAACGGCGACTACACAAGCGCGCCGCGCGCAGGTTTGCAGATCGCTGCGGATTTTTTGCTGATTGCGGGGAGCGCGCCGCTGCATATGCAGGAAGAACTGCCCACGCGAGATGCCGCCGATAAGTACCTGGAGGACTATATGAAGAGAGTCACGGCAAGCCTGGACGCGAATGATTTCCTGTACGCGGTGAGTTCGTCTCGAAACTACGACCCTTCCGCGAAGCTGGAAATAATCCAGGCTGCGGTGATGTACATCAACTCTGCCGATGACTTCATTAACCCGCCGGATTTAGATATCGCGACGCACGAGATCAAGCGAGTGAAAAACGGCGAGTTCGTGCTGCTCCCAGCTTCCGAGCAAACCCACGGCCACGGGACGCATACCTGGGCGGCGGTCTGGCAATCGTATCTGAGAGAACTGCTGGATCGTTCGGCGAAACAAAATTAAGAGTACGCTAACTTCGCCGGGAGTCTTGCGGCTGCTATCATTTTGGTATGGGACTTGAACTGTCGGAAGCTGAAGTGCGCGTGCTGGGCGCGTTGGTCGAAAAGGAAACGACCACGCCAGAATATTATCCGCTGTCTGTGAACGCGTTGATCAATGCGTGTAACCAGAAATCGAATCGGGATCCGGTGATGACGCTGGACGAGGAGTCTGTGAGGAAGGCGTTGCGTTCGTTGACCGAGCAGGCCATGGTGCGTTCGGCGAGTGGTGATTCACGAGTAGCGAAGTTCGAGCATCGGTTGAACGAGTTGTATAACTTTCACCGCCACGAGATTGCCGTGTTGTGCGTGCTGCTGCTGCGCGGACCACAGACGCCTGGGGAACTGCGCACCCGGTCGGAGCGGCTGTTTGCGTTCGAGGACCTGGACGCGGTGCACGCGGCGCTGAACCTCTTGATGAGGCGCGAACCGCCGCTGATTAAAGTGCTGCCGCGCCAGGCGGGAACTAAGGAATCGCGCTACATGCACTTGCTCTCGGGCGATGCTGCTCCCGTGGAAACAAGATCCGCACCGAATGAGGCTGTGCAAGTGCGTGATGAAAATGCGATGGTCTTCTCCTCGGCCAATGCAGACCGCATCAGCGATCTGGAAAGTGAAGTGAGCCAATTGCAGCGGGAGTTGGAGACATTGCGGGAACAGTTCGCCGCATTCCAGAAGCAATTCCAATCCTAATTCTCCGGATTTATTTTTTCCGGAAGATGGCCTGCACCACAGCGGCGAGACCGCGGTGCATGTGGCCTTCGTCGATGTGAATTTCCTTTTCCTGAAGCTCTAGCGCCTCCGCGAAGGCGAAATCTCGGCGCAGGATATCCGCTGTGTAGAGCAAATCCACTTGCTTGGGACCTCCAGAGGAGTGTTGCAACTGTGCTGGAGTGAAGGCCTCCAGAATCACCAGCCCACCGGGTTTCAGCGAGTGCAGCATGGAGGCGTGAATTTTCGCGCGCATATCGGGAGGCAGATGGAGAAAAATCGCAGCGACGCCGTCAAAGTGTTGTGCCGGCCAGTTCCAGGAGGAAAGATCGGCTTGTTCAATGGCCATTGCGACGCCTGCAGCCTCCGCAGCTTTGCGAGCGCGGGCAACTCCCACCGAAGATAGATCCACGGTGTGAACCTGAAATCCCTGCTTGGCCAGCCAGATGCCGTTGCGGCCGTAGCCATCGGCGGGAACAAGAAACTTCATGCCCGGCTGGAACCGGGAAACTTGCGCTGCCAGAAAGGTATTTGGCTGCTCGCCATAGACAGGTTCTGCCTGAGAGAACCGCTCATCCCACATTTTCTGTGGATTTGCCCACTTGTCGTCTGCCATGCCTTTAGCCTCCGCTCCATTCTATTGCACATTGTGGAGGGCCGCTGACCGGATGGGGCATTCTTGCAATTTCCGGGGCAGGCGGTAAGATACAAAATTGGTTCACGGTCCCCAGCGAGCGAACTGCTTCGAAAATGGTAACTTACGACGAAGGCGGAAACGCCTCTACACCTACCGGTTCTGGTCTATCTGGCCGTGTGTTTTCCACCCGGCATAAGACGATCGGGCTGCAATATCTTTGGGTTTCGCTGGCCAGCGTGTTCGTAGGCATGGTGCTTTCCGCGCTGTTGCGGATTCATGCCTCGTGGCCGGACTCCGCCATTCCATTTCTTGGCGATCTAGAGACTACCCCGGAGCGCTTTGCCGCGGTACGTTTGCTGCACGGTTCACTGATGGTGTTTTTCGTACTGACCGCTGCACCGCAACTTGGCTTCGGCAACTTTCTTCTGCCTCTGCAAATTGGGGCGGAAGAGATGGCCTTCCCTTCGCTGAATCGCCTCTCCTTGTGGCTGACGGTCGCATCGCTCGCGGGTATGACCGCCTCGTTCTTCCGGCCGCTGAGTGAAGGTATGGACCTGTGGCTTGTGAGCGCTGCAATTTTTTCGCTAGCCGCGCTATTCAGCGCGCTGAATTTTTGCGTTACCACTATCACCTTGCGCACTACGGGCATGACCCTTCCGCGAATGCCGGCGACAGTGTGGGCCTGGTTCATCAACGCCATTTTGAGCATGCTGATCTTCAGCGTGCTGCTTGCCGGATGCACGGCGATTCTCTCCGACCGCATGCTCGGGTCCAATTTTTTCGGCACAGCGGCGTTCCTGGCACAACAGCCGGCGAATCTGGTGCGGCAGGCGAGCTTGCCGGTGCTCTGGCAACGGCTATTCTGGTATTTCGCGCAGGCGGAAGTGTATGTGGCGATGCTGCCATGCTTTGGGATCATCACGCATCTTGTGGCTACGTTCTCGCGCAAGCCGGTCTGGAAAGAACGCCTGGTGGTGCTGTCCATCTGCGGCGTGGGAGTGATCGGATTTTGCGTCTGGGGCTATCACATGTTCGCCACGGGGATGAATCCCTACGCGCCGCTGGTTTTCTCCGTTTTGGCTTCGTCCCTGGGAGTTCCCGCCACGTTCCTGCTGGCCAGTTGGCTGGGAACATTGTGGAATGCGCGGATCCAGTTCACTACCTCGGTGCTCTTTGCGATTGGTTTTATCTCATTATTTATTGCAGGTGGATTATCCGGGATTTTTCTGGCGCGGCACGATCTCTCGCGCGCGGCGGTGAGCCAGGATTTCGTGATCGGGCATTTCCACTTAGTGATGGGAGTGGCGGCAACATTCGCGATCCTTGCGGGACTGTTTTTCTGGTTCCCAAAATTATTTGGTTGCCGGATGAATGAAACGCTGGGGAAGACGCATTTCTGGCTGACGTTTACGGGCGTGTACTGCATCTTCATGCCGATGCACTGGATGGGGCTGTTGACACAGTCGACGTTACTGCCAGAGGCGCAGCGGATGGCGCTGGCGTCAGCCGGCGAATCGATCCGTACGGTGGTCACGGTGGCGACGATCTGGACGGTGGGGGCCCAAATGCTGTTCGCGGTGAATTTCTTCGGCAGTTTGGTGCGGCGGAAGACCGTGGAAGCGGATAACCCCTGGAGAGCTTCGACACTCGAATGGAGTGTCCCATCGCCCGCTCCGGAAGAGAATTTCCGTGGGCAGGCCCCCGTGGTTTACCGCGGGGCGTATGAGTTCACGGAACCATCATCGGATGAGCTTGCGCCGCAGCACCTCTCGCACGGGTTGCTGGCACAGAAAGCGCGTTGAGCGAGTGAAAGGAAGAGCATGCCGGGCACAACTTCAACACCCGAGATCGAACTGATCATCGAAAGGAAGAACGGCGGTGGGGGAGGAAAACTGCCGCCCGGTGGTGGAAGTGGAGGTGGTGGTGACGATGGCAAGAAACGCCCCAATCGTCCCAATTCGCCGGGTCGGTATTACACGGGCATCGCCATTGGCATTATTTCGGTTTTGATGTTTTTCATGGCGTTGGCGAGTGCGTTTCTGGTGCGCAAGGGAGGAGCGGATTGGGTGCCCGTGCACATTCCCGCGCTGCTCTGGGTGAACACGGTCGTTCTGCTGGCGAGCAGCGGCACCTTGGAACTGGCAATAAAACGACTCGCCTTTTCGGATGTGCCGGGCTTCAAGCGGTTCTGGCTGGTGACCACCGTCCTCGGCGTAATTTTCCTAATCGGGCAGGTGGTGGCGTGGCGAATTCTGGTGAAGCAGGGAATTTACCTGGCCAGTAATCCGGCAAGCAGCTTCTTTTATATTTTCACTGGCGCGCACGGCGTGCATCTGCTGGGCGGAGTTTGCGCCTTGATTTTCGTGGCGCGACGGAATTTTGACATGGCGAAAATAACGCGGACCGTGGCGGCCGAAGTGACTTCGTACTACTGGCACTTTATGGACGCACTCTGGCTGTTCCTTCTGGCGCTGATGTATCTGGGCAAATAATCACTCGTGTCGTGTCAAAAGATCAACTTCAGGGCCACTTGAAGCTGACGAGCGCTGGTGGTGCCGTCGGGACGGACGATCGTGGAAAGTGACTCACCGAAAGTAGGGCTTCCAGGCATATATTGACTGTTCGGCTGCTCAAATTGCGTGTGATTGAAGAGGTTGTACGCCTCCAAGCGGAACTGTAAGGTGAGCTTTTCCGTCAGAGCGGTGTTTTTCAAAGCGGCCGTATCGATATTCACAAGACCCGGACCATAGAATGAATTCTTGCCGGTGTTGGGCAGGACATCAAATGGCGTGTTGTAAATGCTAGACAGCGCCGGACCGGTGTAGGTTTTGTCCGTGCCAGGCGGCTGGCTGATAAACGTTTTCCGGCTCACGCGCGCGAACTCCCCCGTGTGATTGCTATCAGTCTGTCCGTAAATATCGTAAGGATGGCCAGTTTGCGCGGTGATGATTCCGGAGAGCCCCCAGCCTTCGAGTAGCCGGCCAACGACTCCCTCATTCATGTGGCCACGGCCGCGTCCGATGTTCGGTTCATAAATGAAATTGACGACCGCGCGGTGGCGAATATCGTAATCCGAATTGCCGCGCTCCGCCTGCAGGTCGAAGGAATTGCGAGGCAAATTTGCATTCCCCTGCGCCGGCTGAAGAGGGTCATTGATGTCATCAATGGCATGAGAAAAGGTGTACGCCGCCTGGAATTGCAAGCCATGTGAAAACTGCTTCTGCAGATTGACCTGCATACCGTTGTAAATGGAGTTGCCAATGGATTTGTACAAAAAGGCTCCGGGGCCGCCGCCAGAATAAAAGGCGTTGTTATTGACGGCGTTGAAGGGAAGAGTGCCGTAGAAATCCTGGCCAGCCCAGAGATTGGCAAATTGAAGCGTGGTGGTGTCGCACTGTCCCGTGGTCGTGGCAAACCCCGTATTTAAGGGGTTATTGGAACGCAGAAGGCGAGCAGCTTCGACACCAGATTCGGCTGGGGCGGATCTCCGTCTACCGCGCGGAAAAGATGTGTGCCCTTTACCCCAACATAGTTTACTTCCACGGACAACGTCGGGGTGATGGCGTGCTGGACGCCCAAATTCCAGTTCTGACTGTAGGGGGTTTTCAGGCTCGGGTCGATCAGGTCTACGTAATAGAAGGATTCGTTCGGTACGACCAAGGGATCGTTCTGGTGAATTGTTGCCGGCGCGGTAAATTGAGATAAGGGCTGATACTGGTCGTAGGTTGGTGAAAGCGAAAATGGAGGGTTTCCGCGGGAAATGCCGAGGAGGTTGCCGTAGACCCGGTCATGGAAGATGCCATAGCCGGCGCGCACGGAAGTACGCCCATCTTTGAGGGGATCCCAGGCCAGGCCGATGCGGGGCTCAAAATTATCATACTGGTTGTTGTACAGGGTGTGGCCTGTGCCGGGACCCACAATCGTGAAAGTGAACGGAGCGGGGCCACTCGGATTTGCGAACAAATTGGAGAGGTTGTTGTTCACTTCGAAGGGCACGCCGTAATACTCATAACGCAGACCATACGAGGCGGTCAGATTCGGCAACACCTTCCAGGTGTCTTGCACAAAGCCCGCCCATTCCCGCTGGCGGAATCCGCGCAGGTCCGAACTAGTGCGTTCATTCTGCTTGTTAAAGTATTGCGTTTGATACTGCGTGTCCACATAGCCCAACAGTGTGAACACGGCGTCTTCTGTAGCCGCATCGTAGTATAGGGGCGAACTGGGAGGGAGAGCGAAAATTCCGGAATAGGTATAGGCCTGGAAATCCAAATAAGCGCGCGTAGAAAAATTATCATAGGAATTGGAATAGACGTCGCGGAACTCCCCGCCCCACTTAAAAAGATGGCGGCCGCGAGCGTAAGACATACTTTCTAGCATCTGGTAGGTTCCGGTATACCGGGCTTGCCCGTTGAAATCCGTCAGTGCTAGGCAGCCAAAGCCAGGACTCGAAGAAGTGCCGAACGGAATGCCATAGTCGGCCCCGATGCCGATGGGATCGATCTGGCCAAAGCTGTGGAAGATTTTGTATCCGTCACAACCGTATTGTTGGTCCGAGCGATTGGCGCCAAAGCGAAACTCATTAATCAGCCGGTCGGTCAGTGTGGAAGTCAGGCCGATGCTGACGTTCTGATTGCGAACGTACAGGCTGGTTGCCCCCAAGTCGTTGGGCAGGAAATCGCTGTGTTCGAAATTAGGATCGCTTTGCTGGTTGAAGGAGTATCGAACGCTGAGCATCTCCTTCTTGGACAGGTTGTAGTCCACCCTGACGGTACCGCTGTCTGATTGAAGGCGCGAAGTGCTGGGAAAGAAGAGAGTTCCGGAGAGGCCGGGAGTAACAGCGGGCCCATTAGGATTGGGGAATAACGCGAGGATCTTCTGCATCGTAGGATCAAGTGGATAGCCGAGGGCATTGTCCGGGCTGGTGGGAGTGCTGACGTTCACCGGGTCGGGGAGACCTGTGACAGGGTCGGTAACCGTGAAAATCCCTGTTTTGTATGCGGCGGTGGGAACCGTGCTGACATTGGTTAGGGTGGTAATAAAGCGTCGCCTTTCGTAATTCACGAACCAAAATGCTCTGTCCTTGATGATCGGTCCACCCACGGAAGCTCCAAAATCGTTGCGGGTGTACCGGTTTTGCGGACCATTGGAAGCTGGATTGAAGAAATCGCGTGCGCCGAGCGCGTTGTAGCGGCCGAACCAATAGGCATCTCCGTGGTAATCGTTGGTACCACTGCGAGTGAGCACTTGGATGACCGAACCATTATTGCGGCCGTACTCGGCGGAAGAAAGTTCGGACCTGACTGCAGGGAAACCACACGAAACCACGGGAAACATACTTCAGGGAGGGCCCCCCCAGTCCGTTTAGATGGGGCACAGTTTAACATCGAGTCTAGGAAAACAAGACAGTTTCGTTCGTGGTTGTGGCTAATTGGGAAGGAAAAACCTAGCGCAGACGAGCGGGAGGGTCCGCGCACGGAGGAAGGGACTTAACTGCTGATGGCGAGACGCTGTTGGCTTCGACTTTGACGGGGGCCGGTTGTGGAACGCCGACGCCGGCATTGCGTTCCAAATGTTCCTTGGCGCAAATGGGGCAGTAGCCTTTGCCGTTGTCTTCGTCGCGCTGGCTCGCCAGTTCGTAGCAGCCACAGATGCAGTCGCAATAGCCAGTTTCGGAAGCGGTTTTTATGGGTATGAGGGCCATGAAATCACTCCACAGAAGATAACATGCAGGGGAAGGCGGGCGAAGAGAAAAGGGCGGCTCTTGTTACGAGCGCAGATTTTTCAGCTGCGTCAACCTAAAAGGCGAACCGAGATTCTCACGGAGCTGGATCCAGTTCTGTTCCGGAATCGAGAGAAAGACCTCGACAATCTTGGGGTCGAACTGCGAGCCGGAGCATCGGCGAATCTCTTCACAGGCATGTCGCATAGGCAGAGCTTTGCGGTACGGGCGGTCGCTGATCATGGCGTCCAGCGCGTCGGCAATCGAAAAGATTCGAGCGCCGAGGGGAATTTGCTCGCCGCGAAGACCGCGAGGATAGCCAGTGCCGTCAAAAAATTCCTGGTGGGCCAGGACAATTTCTGCGGCATCCCGAAGGAAGGGAATGCGCGTCAGGACGTTATAGCCGATCTCGCAGTGAGTGCGCATGATCTGCTTTTCATCGTTGTCGAGGGGGCCAGGCTTGCGCAGAATGGAGTCTGGAATGGCCATTTTGCCAATATCGTGAAGGAAAGCCGCGCGGGCGAGGATGGGCAGATAGGTAAGCGGTACTGGAACGGTTTGCGCAATGGAAATGGTGAAGGCGGTGACGCGCTGGCAGTGGCCCTCAGTTTCCGCGTCCTTCAAGTCTAGAGCGCTACCGAGAGCTTCAAGCGTGTCGTCGTAGGACTGTTCCAATTCCACGCGCTTGGCCTCAAGAGCAGCTGTGCGCTCTTCGACTTTCCGCTCCAAGTCAGCCTGGTAATTGCGAACTTCGACGACCAGGCGTCGATGCTGCAGGGCTCGCTCGACACCGTGGTACAGCTGATCTTTCTCAAAAGGTTTCAGGATGTAGTCGTAAGCGCCGCGGCGAATGGCCTCGAGAGCGGTGGAGATATCGTGGATCGCGGTCACCATAATGACTGGTACTTCTGGGTCGAAGCCATGGAGCCAATCCAGGAGCTTGATGCCGTCCATTTCCGGCATGATCATGTCGCTTAGAACCAGGTCGGGAGTTTCTTTGCGGACATACTCCTGAGCGGAGCGCCCATTACTCACCGCGGTACAGCGATAGCCCCGCGATTCGAGCATGGTCGATACAACTTCGCGAATGGCCTCTTCGTCGTCTACTACCAAGATATGGTCGGAGTCCACGGTGGTCTTTCTCCCAACTAGCATTATACGGGACGGCACAAGGTCTTTTGGGTACTCTTGCCCAGTCAGAAAATAGCGTGTTAGCGTCAGTAGAACGCGGCGTCTGCTTCCTTCACGAGAGCAGGCCCAGGGTCCCGTACCAATTCTCATTCCGTATCACCACTGGGAGGATCCGCTGTGGTGCCGAACCAAGGCCTCCAGGGTATTGCCTTCTTTGAGGCAACCGTCTGCCTCACTCTACTTGTGTTGTTTGTTCACTTGAGACGCGATAACCCCGGCAAGTTCTTTCATCTTTGGCTGTTGGGTTGGGTTTGCTTAACGGTCTCCTCCTTTGCAGAGTTGGCGACGTTCTACCAGCCGCACTGGTTGCTACAGGCGGTGTTTTCTACCACGGGAGCCGCGGCGCTGGCACTTTTTCTGGCTTCTATTGTTCAGTACGCGATAGCGCCGAACCGGCTTTACTGGCCGATGTGGTGGCTAACGATCTTAATTGCCCTGACGGTGGGCTACGACCAGATGAAAGTCCAACGTTGGGGTGAAACCCGTTGGGAAATCGCCATCCTAACGAGCGCCATCTGTCTCGGCGCGGGATGGATTCTCTGGCGCGCATCCAGTACAGAGAGCGGACACGGAGGCAAATTGCTGGCGGGAGCATTCTTGCTTCTGGGACTGAACAACCTGGATCGCAAGATATGGACGCAAGAAGAAGTACATCTGCTGCGTTACGCGTTCGACCATTTCCTGAATGCGGGCTTGGGGATCGGAATGATCGTCATGCTCCTCGAGTCTGCCCGAGTGCGCTCAGAGGAAATCAGCGAAAAAATGAGGCAATTCACAATGCTGACGGCCTCCAGCAGCCAGTCGGTGTCCTTGTCTGAGCTATTGCAGAGAGTGTTAACGCAGATAACAGGAAGCGTGAATGCCAGTCATGGAACCATCCGCCTGCTGGAGGGCGAAAGGGATACAGGGGAGTTTGTAGTATGTGCGTCCGTCGGATTCTCACAAAACTACCTGAAACAGTACCAGCGAATTTCCCTGAACGGGGCGTGGATGCAAGAGGTCCTGAAGGCGGAATACAGAATCGCGCGGTTTGAAGATGAAAAGGATCTCAGAGTCCGACGAAAGATGGCGGATGCGGGAATCACGCAACTGGTCAGTGTGCCGCTGTGTGGAAAAGAAGGACCGGTAGGCGTGCTGAATGTCGGCGCGGTCCCCGGCAAGCGGTTCCAGGAAGACGAGTTGGCGTATCTGGTGAACGTGGCGAATTTTCTGGGTACCACGATTGAAAACGTGAACCTGTTTGAGCAGGTCAAGTCAGTGCAGCAACAGTGGATGTACACTTTCGATTCCATCGGCGATCCCATCCTGGTGCATGACCAGGAGGGCCGCATCGTGCGCAGCAATGCGCGGCTTGCCGATCTACTCGACCGAAAGAGCAAGTCGATATTTGGACGCGCGGTGAGCGAGTTGTTCAACGCGCGCGAGGAGCCGTTCACCATCTGCCCTTATTGTGAAGGCATTTCCGGAGAGGGGGACGAACCCGATCCATGGCTGCAGGGCTATTTTCTGGCATCGAATTCGCAGTTCACTGATCCCGCGGGGCGCAAACTAGGCACCATCCACGTGTTGAAAGACATCACAGAACGGAAAAAGGCGGAAGAAAAATATCGGACGTTGGTGGCAAGTGTGCAAGAAGGTGTGTTTATCGCCACGGTGAACGGCCGATTCCTTGATTTCAACGACGCCATGATGCGCATCACCGGCTATGAAAACCGGGATGACCTTTTGAGTCTTGATATCGGGCAGAAGCTCTTTGTAAACGTCGGCGAGTACGAAAGGCTGAAAAAACTGTTGCATGAACACGGCGCCGTGAACGACTTCGAGTTCGATATCCGGCGCAAGGACGGCGAAGTCCGGACAGTAAGCGAATCCTCGACAGCCGTGCGGGATTCCGCAGGAAATGTCATTGCCTATCAGGGGTTCCTGCTGGACGTGAGCGAGCGCCGGCGGGCAGAACAGCAGATCCGGCGAAGGAATCGCGAATTGGTGGTGCTGAACTCTATCGCGGAGACGCTGTCGTACACTCTGGATTTGAGCGAGTCCGTGCATCGCACTCTGCGGCAGATGCTCGAGCTTTTTGATCTTGATGCAGCTTCGCTCTACCTGTTCGACAAGGACGACGTCACCATCCGCCGCGTGGCTTCGGTCGGGCATCGCTCGGATCTGGCCAGGAGTTTTCCGGTGCTCTCCCTTCCGACGGGATTGATCCAACAGCTTCGCGCCACTCATGCAACGTTTTTGTCAGTCCAGGGCCTTCCATTACCTCCAATCGTTCGGGAGATGCAGAAGCAAGAAGGAATCGAGTCTGCTTACGTGGTCACACTTTGGGCCAAGGAAAAAATCATCGGAGGGCTAGTGGTGGGCAGCCGGCAGGTGAGGGAGTTTTCGGTGGCGGACATCAGCTTGCTTACCGCCGTGGGCAGCCAGGTGGCAAGTGCAGTCGACCATAGCCGGTTGTACGAGGAGACGCGCCAAGCTTACGAGAATCTCCGACGCACTCAGGAACAATTGGTTCATAGCGAGAAGCTTGCAGCGGTCGGCCAGCTTATCTCCGGAGTCGCCCACGAGCTGAACAATCCGCTCACCGCAATTCTCGGCTATAGCCAACTGTTGTCAGCCAGCGGAGAAGTCGGGCCACAGGCTCTGGGATACAGCGAGAAGTTGTATAAGCAGGCTCTGCGAACTCATCGCATCGTGCAAAACCTTTTGAGCTTTGCGCGCCAGCACAAACCCGAGCGTGTACCGGTCCGACTGAATGGCGTCCTGGAAGATACTCTGGCGCTGCGCGATTATGACTTGCGCATGAGCCACATCCATGTGCATCTGGATCTCGCGGGCGAATTACCCGAGGTGCCGGCCGATCCGCATCAGCTTCAGCAAGTCTTCCTCAATCTCATCAACAACGCAGTCGATGCGATTTTGGAAACCGGGTCCGAGGGCGATCTCTGGGTGCGCACGGGGACCGAAGGGCGTCAGGTGTTCGTAGAATTGACAGATAGCGGGCCAGGCGTAAAGGACCCATCCCGCGTCTTCGATCCGTTCTACACCACAAAGCCAGTAGGAAAGGGGACTGGACTCGGCCTCAGCATCTGCTATGGAATTATCACCGAGCACGGAGGCACAATCCAAGTCAAGAATGTGCCGGAGCGAGGTGCGGCATTCCGGATCGAATTGCCTCTGCGATCGGAAATGCGGAAGGGGAAGAACGCGGAAGTGGAAGCGCCGCGAGCGACACGCAGCGGGCGAATTTTGGTGGTAGATGCCAACGAATCCGTCCTGGAAACGATCGCGGAGCTGCTTTCCGGGAATAACCACCTGGTGACCACCTCGAGGTCTTTGCCGGAGGCTCGCAAGTTGGTCGCGACGAAAGAGTTTGATCTGGTGGTGGCCGATTGGCAGACGGTTTACCAGAACGAGTCAGCGCATACCAAGCCGGTTGGTGGCCCCGAGGAGCACGGCTTGGGACCCCGGGTGCTGTGGACAACCTCGGTTTCAGCAAAGGAAAAAGGACCATCCCGATTTCTTGCGCCGGACGCGGCCATTTTGCAGAAGCCGTTTCAGCCAGGTGAGCTGTATGCGGCGGTGGAGTCGAAGCTATTCGCGGTCGCGATTCTCCAGGAATAGGGGAAATTCGGAAGCGATCGCGGCGCGCTCTCCCATGCGAGTGGTGGCGGCCTCCAGGCGGAGAGTCATATCTCCCTCCATATCCGAGAGGATCCCAAAGACATCCCAAGGCTGCAAACCAAGACGCAAGCGCCAGCGCAAATAGCGGCAGGCGAACACAAAGCGGACGTTCAACCGGAAGCGCTCATACTCGTCCATCGGAGAAACCTCCGGGGCGACCTTGGCCAAAATTCGCGAAACCTCGAGGAGAAGCTGATATTCCTCCTGGAGATAATTGAGATAGCGCAGTGCAATGCGTTTGCGTTCCCGGCGCATACGGCCGGCGAGTTCGTCGTGGCCCCTGCCATGCAGGAAATCCGTATCTTCCGGTCGCAGGGACTGAAGGATTTGCGGCAGCCTGGCATAGTGCCGTTTCTGGGAGAGGGCGTCGAACATGTCATCTACCGATAGCAATAATTTCTTTGGTGGCCTGACCGACCAGGCCAGCAACAGAATCAGGACGATCGGAAGGGCGATGAAGAGAAGTAGCGGCAGACTCATGATCGTGAATCCTCGGAATGGAACAGGTGGTCCAAACGATGGTTGAGGACGTGCAAGCGAGAATTCAACTGCTGGGAAAGTTCCCCGTACATCTCGGGCGACAGGGGCTCTCGCGTCATCGTGGTCGACGCTTCCGCGGGCCTGCGAACCGCGCCAATCCACAGGAGCAAGCTGGCAAGAAACGCGAAAGCATTCATGTAATAGAAGAGATCCCAGGCAGAATTGGACCATTTCTCGATAACCGAATCGTTGATTACCCAAGAGCAGGAATAGAGGCAGAAGCCAATGGCCAACATGCGTTCCAGATTGGCCATAGGCACGCGGTAATATCTCACAAAGACAAACATGCCAACGATGAAGGTGGCGATGCACAGTTCTACGGCCCGATCGGCATTCAAAACCATGAGAGTCCAGTGGTACTGGGAGAAAGCGAATGAGTAGATGAGCACGCTGACGGCCAGCAAGAACAGAATGCGGCTGGCTAAGGACCAAATGCCGGCGTACGTGGATAGAACTCCTCGCGCAATACCCATTACCGCGAACCAACGTCCACAAATCACGACAATCTGAGCGACCCAGTAGACAACCCAAGCTTGCATGCTATGGATACCCCAGTGTGAGTTGGCCAACGCCGTCAAGAGTCCCTGAAGAATCACGGCCAATATGTAAATGAAGAAAGCAGTCTGAGTGCGAAAGAGCTTTCGCCGGACGAGAAAGAACAACAGTACGGCTTCCAAGAGCGTAGAGAAGGCCCAGGGGAGGTTACGAAGGATGAGGGGTACATCCATCCCGGGCATAGTATCACTAGTTTACTCGGAAGTAAATAGAGCCCTTTGCGCGGGACTTGAAGAGCACCTGTCATCAGGAAAGTTGCATGCTCATGCTGACGTACCCCGTTCGTCGTTTGTCTTTGCCAGCTATGTCCAAGACCGGACCGAAGACAACATCGTTGCTTCGGCCACTTGAGAACTGAGCGGTTTTGTTGGCGGAATTGGAGGCGGCCCGGGGCCATCGGCCAGCCGTATAGTGACGCCTTGCGGCGACGCGAGCACAGCTGGAGGATTGACCGGGACTACGACAGAAAGTAGGATTAAGCTTGCTGAGAACAGAAGAACCAGGGTAAGGACGTGTTTTTTCATGAGGAACCCTCCTGGTTGTGGAAGGTGCAGCCATTCCCCACGATTCATCCTTCGCGCAGAAAAAAGTTCTGAGAACGGAACGCTTGTCAGAGGTCTTGTACTCGCGATGTTCGAGCAAATTCAGACTTACCAACAGATTTTGTTCGATCTAACCGCCAATTATCTTGAGCCCTTGAATGGTGCTTATCAGCGGCTGGCCTATCTCGCTGCTCTACGGGAGGCTAAATCCGGCAAGTATGTACACGAGGGTCTTCGCGGCGTGTATGGTGCAGGGGTGGTGGACCAGGTGATCGCTGAATGTCACGAAGAGGTATTCGAGCGCCTGCTCGAAATGCCGTTGAATGCGCAGGGAGAGGACTTGCGCAAGCACCTGGGGTCATTGCCCGGAACCTTTGAAGGGAATGTGATTCTTTGCCGGGAGACTTGCAAGGATTGGATTCCACCGCAAGCTCCCAGCTATTTCAGAGAGCTTTACGGCTCCAATCTGGATGTCCTTCTGGAATTGCTGCAGGGCGATACGTCCACGGCTCGCCCAAATAGCTGATCACACCCACCACTTGTCCGACAACCTCCGCGTCATCGGGGGTACGCCAAGCCTCTGGCGCACAACGCGAAAGCGTGTGAGGTTGCATGATCAGCCGGGTTTTGTCCTTCTGGAACCAGCCGCAGCGATAGCCATTGCGTATTTCCACGAAATACATGGGACGATCATATTCATTGGACCATTCAGCGTCTTCAATGCGTCGCAGCGTTGTGTCGATCAACACTGTGCTGCCCGGCCGAAGCAAAGGCATCATCCGCCGGTCAGACAAACCTACGAAGCCATAACGATGTTTTCCGTAGCCATGGCCTTCGGCCTGTGGCATGGGAACGACTGTGGCGGGACGTCGCTGGAGTAATTCGGTATTCTCTGAGCCGAGGGGATTCTCGGTCGGATGGGGGAGGACAGGCGGGAGGGGGGACGAGCTCAGATACGTGCGTGGAGGAGGGAAAGATGCTCCATCGTTAGAAGTTTGACGGAATGGGGCTTCGTACCAACTGGAGATTTCGAGAGCATCGAGATGCAGGATGGCCGCCAGCGAGTAGAGTTTGTGTAGGCTTGGCACCACACCGCGATTCTCGATGTCGGCCAAGCGGCTGATGTGCAGGATAAAGTCCGGACGGCCACGGTTCACGGCAATCTGGTAGCTGGCTCTCTCAACATCACGATAGGTGAGGCCGAGCGCTTCGCGAGTTTGTCGTAATCGAAGGCCTGGTGGGTTCATGAAGTGCTCCTTTGGGGTGAAGTGAGGTTGCCCTGGGCAAACCGTAATAAATTACCAGTATGTTACGAATGCGGAGCAAGAAACCATCTGTGGAATCTGAGGAAAGTCCCGGTACCTCGGCGGATGCATGTTTATAGGGGAATGGCCCAGCGCAAGTCTGAAAAGGAGCTCTTTATCTGCTTTTCAAGCGAGGAGGTTTTTTGCATGCGAGAATTGGCAGGGGTCCTATGTAGATGAAAACAAACGTCGTGAACAGGCCGCGGGTCCTTCGGCCAGAATCTGCTATCCTGATTCCCTATGCATTTGAGACCTGGATTCCGTGATTTTGGGCAGCTTTTCGTCCTATCGTTGTGCGTCGGCTTGGTCAGTGTTGTTCCGGTTTACCCGCAGCAAGCAGCGCCATCTCCATCGGCTCCGGCGGCGTCCAGTAGCAACCCTGAATTTCTTGCAACCGCCGACGAAGTCCTGGGCGAAATGAGCGAAATCACCGGTTGGCGCCTCAAGTCTCCGCTCAAGAAATCCATTCGCACGCGAGAAGAGATTCACGCCTATATCCTGTCCGAGATGGATGATGAGAAAGATGCAAAGGAGCGGTACGCTTCAGCACGCAGCGCCGAAGCCTTCGGCCTGATTCCGAAGGGCTTCGATCTTGATAATTTCCTGGTCGACCTTTTGACCGAGCAAATCGCCGGACTCTACGATCCAAAGAAACATGAGTTTTATATCGCGGATTGGATTGAGCCGGACGAGCAACGCATGGTGATGTCTCACGAACTCACCCATGCCTTGCAGGATCAGTATTTTCATATCGAGGCCTGGGCACGCGCGGCCAAGCCCAACGATGATGCGGAATTGGCCCGCGAATCCGTACTGGAAGGCAGCGCTATGGCCGGCATGCTGGAGTACACGCTTAGGGACAAAGGCTTGAAACTGCGAGATCTCCCGGACATCGACCCCTCCATTTTCGTCGGCGACCTAACGGAAACCCCCATGCTGAAGAAGGCACCGCCTTTCATCAAAGATTCGTTGATGTTTCCGTACTTCGACGGGCTGCGTTTTTCCATGTCCGTGTTGCGCATCGGGGGCTGGGGGGGGTTCGACGCTATCTTCGCCAAGCCGCCAGCCAATACCCAACAGATCATGCACCCTGAGCTCTACCGCGCGGACAAGATTCCTGCGCCGCTCAAGGTGGACCTTCCAAATGGAGTGCCGGGTGCGGGTTGGAACAAACTGGAAGAAAATGCCATGGGAGAATTTGGCTGGAAGGAAGTGCTGAAGCAGTTTTTGGGGGAAGAGCGCGCAAAAAAGATAGCCGCGGGATGGAACGGGGACGACTATGCCACCTACGAACAAAAAGACAACAAGCAGCACCTGATGTTGTTCACGCGCGAGCGTTTCGATACGAAGGAAATGGCTTTTGACTTTTTCGATGCGTACAGAGAAGCTTTGCAGAAAAAGTATGGCGAGCGGACGCCGATTGCCGACAGCAAAGGCGATCTGGAATTCAATACGTCGTCCGGCGGCGTTTTCTTCAGGTGTGAGGCCACCGAGTGCATCACGCTTGAGAGTGGTGACCAGAGCCTGCTGTCGCAGTGGACCAAGACGCTTGGCTGGATTGCACCTTCGCCCGCTCCCGCCAGTGCGGCGACCCTGCTTCACTGAACGATCGGCGGCGATTGTTCCAAGTCTAAAAAAAGGAATGTAAGCCTTGACGTTAATGGGACCGGTGCAAAACCATCAGCGTCAGATCATCCGTTTGCTTTGCAGTGGCCGAAAAATTGTGAATCTCGTCCAAGCACGCGTTCAGCAGTGCATTTGGCTCCATCGACGCATGCTTCCTGGCAAGCGATTGCACACGAGCAATTCCGTACTCATCCCCTGCGGCGTTGAACACTTCGGTCAGCCCGTCGGTATAAAGGAGAAGCTTGTCGCCTGGCGCGAGGGCGATTTCACAGGCCTGGAAATGCGTAGTGCAGAACATACCCAGAGGCACTCCGGTGGACTCGCACGGGCGCACGCGCGCAGCCGAAATATGGAACAGAGGCAAATGGCCGGCACTGACATACGCGACTTTTCCATCTGGCCTGGCGCTGCCCACGATCATGGTGGCGAACTGGCCTGCCGTGGTGCTTTCGGCGAACAGCCGATTTGCGTGTTCCATCATTTTTTGAAGGGGAAGATTTTGCTCGGCGAGAGTGCGGAAAGTTGCGTGGAGATGACTCATGAGCATGGAAGCGGCCACGCCCTTTCCCGAAACATCGCCCAGCAAAAATAGAAACCCGTCATCATTTTCAATCAAGTCGCAGTAATCTCCGCTGACGAGATTGGCGGGCTGGTAGTGATAGCTGGCGTGCCAGCCATCCACCGACCACTCTTGACGGGGCAAAAGCGCCTTCTGGATGCCTGCGGCCAAGAGCAGGTCTTTTTCCAGAGCGCGCTGTTCGTCGGCGGAAAGGTGGTCCAAGCAGAAGCGGACCAACGGATTACACAGGAGGCGCTCGGCTTCGATGGAGTCATGACAATTCTCGCAAATGCCGAACGTGCCTGACTGTAACCGAGAAAGTGCCGCGTCAACGCTGGCGAGCAATTGGTTGAGAGAGCCGTCGGCGGCGTTGTCCCGCGAAGCTGCGAGCAGTCGTTCGCGGCGAAGTTCGAGTTCCGTGCGGAAATAGGCATTCTCGGAAGTGGCCGTGGTCCCTCCACTACTAGATTGCCGAGCTGTGCCTGGGGAATCCATCCGGTTTGTACCTCCAAATTCAAGCAGCATCGCAGAGGTTGCGGAAACTCAGCGAGTGCGGCGCCGGGACCCGTTAGCGACCGCGGCTTGGGCCAGCAGCGGGGCGCCGGAGTCTGCATTCGTGCTCTCTATGCGATGCAACAAACGCTCCACGCGGCACACGAATTTTTCTGCATGGCGACCTTGGCGCACGCTGGAATAAGGATCTCGGGAAGTGGCCAGCTGGCGCTGTAATGTCTTCAGTCCAAGCTGAGCGAATTCCAAGGCACGCGCGAGATCGCCAGTGTGACGCTCGTAATGCATCGACAGTTGCTCGCAGGCCAGCACAGTTTCCTGCGAATTAGCAATAAGTTCGTGCCA
The DNA here is from genome assembly GCA_963709675.1 of Candidatus Acidiferrales bacterium. Taxonomy (GTDB): domain Bacteria; phylum Acidobacteriota; class Terriglobia; order Acidiferrales; family UBA7541; genus Acidiferrum. The sequence continues at coordinate 1,822,514 of CAVPWW010000002.1, read as the reverse complement.
CAGGGAGGCGGCGTGTTCCCGATCGCCGCGCCGTTTGGCCATCAATGCCAATTCCCGTGTTGCCTGCGACCGGAATGCGCCGGGAAGCCCCGCATCCAGCGCCTGGAGGCAGGCGGAGTGAGCGAGTTCTTTTTCACCCTTGCGATGCAGGAACTTCGACAAGCCAAACAGGTCCAGCGAATTCGTTTCCCCAAATGCGTTTTCGCGAGATTCCAGAAGGAAATTGATCTTTCCAAAGAGTGCGGCAAGACCGCGCAGATCCATCTGATTGTGCTTCACGACTCCCGCTAGAGATTGCCCGCCGCCGCCCCTCAAATAATCGAAATAGTACTGTGGGATGAATGCCGACGGCACATCATCTTCGCGGCGCCAGCCTAGCCGCGTTGCATCCAGCACGTGGCGCTCAAGTTCGACTAATCGCACCGAGCCCAATCGTAATTTCCACAAGGCACGCGCAGGATGCAACAAATCCAAATGAGCCGCGAGCTGCGGGACGCGAATCGCTCGCGTCATCATGAAACGGTTTTCCAGCAGGGGCCAATCAAAGCATTTTCCATTGAAGGTAACGAGCACCGGCCGCTCCGCTATGCGTGTCGAAAGTTCCTGCAGTAAGGAATACTCCTCGTGAAGGTCCCTGAGGAAGAGCTGCTCCACCTGCAAACCGCCGGCATCCCACCAAGCCAGGCCGACGAGAAAGGCGTAGGTGCCTGTGCCGCCGGCCAGACCGGTGGTTTCGGTGTCCAGGAACAACCACTTGTCCGGATCCTGCAACGCTGCGCGAGTGCGGCGGCTGATTTTCTCAACGCGCGTGCGCGACAACAATTCCAATGCCACCGGCGAAGGCGGAAAGAATTCTGGCGTGGAGAACCAATTGCGTATCGACAGATGCTCTCCGTAGTGATTTCGAGTAATGCCGCCGCCCAGCAATAAGCTAATGGGATCGGTCTCGTCTGGTAAACGCAAATCCGGCGGCCGCACGGGAAATATGCGCGTGGGTTTCAGGGCGGCGAGTCGCGCGAATTTGTCTACTGTGCTCACTCAGGTCCTTTCCGTATCATGCGGAAGATTACGTTTCAAACCATCAGTCGATTCAGGATCGCCAAGGCCGCTTCCTTGGCCCGGGGAGCAAGATCTCCCGCAGGTCCCACGCAGGAGGGGCACCCGGCTTCGCACGGGCAGGCTCGAATCAATTCGCCAGTTTTCTGAATCAGGAGGTCGTGCGCCCGGAACAGCGGTTCCGAAAATCCAATTCCTCCCGGATAGGCATCGTACAAATACAAATTTGGCTCAAAGTATTCTTTTTGTCCGCTCATCCAGGGTTCCGAAGAGTTAGCGCTGAGATCTCCCGCTTCGCTCAGAAGGACAGGCTGGTCGGTGCCGGGAACGGGCGGCCGCTCGCCGATGGCGGCGCCCAGGTCGCGCCCATCGCACATCAGTAGCAGCGTGGCCACGGATTCCATGGCGTGCAGCAGGCCGAACATTCCGGATTGGCGCTCGCTGATTGAGTAGGGCAGGGATTCCAGCAGCGACCGCTCTAGCGTCATCCAGTAAGAGGTAGTGTGCATTTCGTTTTCGGGGAGCTCTAGCTTGCCGGCGCCGATGTTCTCGTTGGTGAAGAATTTAATTTTCTTGAAACCGACCACTTGCGAACGGACAAGAACATCGCCGTGGCAATGACTATAGGCTGAGGATTTGGTGTTTGCCCTGGCGTTGCGATCCTGCGCTTCGCTCAGGACGGCATTTTCAGAGGAAGATGAAGGGACAGTCGCTGCAATTTCCAGAACGCGCACCTGCGTGTAGCGGATCGCGTCCGTGTAATAATCCACTTCCACCCGCTTGACGTAGGCTTTGCGCTCCTTAAAATCCAGATGCTCCACGTGATACTGTTGCCCGCCGTGGAGGTAAATCGCCTTCTCGTGGACGGTGGTCAGCGCGCTTACAAAGTCCACTTCGCCAATCACCAGTGGCGCGCCGGTGATATCGATGATGATGAAATTGTCGCTGGTAACCGACCGCAGGCTTATGGTGTCTGCCGGATACGCTTCCTGAGTCCAATGATAATTTTCGCCAGCGCGGTGCAGGTAACCCGCCTCTGCCAGCCGTGCGCACAAATCCTGCACGTCCACTTCGCCAAATTTCTCGCGGGGCGCGATGGGCAGCTCAAACGCGGCGCATTTCAAATGATTGATCAGGATTTCCAAGTTGTCCGGCTGGATGAATGCGTGTTCCGGCGTGTTACCGAAGAAATAGTCTGGATAGCGAACAATGAATTGATCGAGCGGCGCCGATGAAGCTACCAGCACCGCGCAAGAGCTTCCGCTGCGGCGTCCCGCTCGCCCGGCCCGCTGCCAGGTAGCCGCGATTGTGCCGGGATAACCAGCCATTACCACGGCATCGAGTGATCCCACATCGATACCCAACTCCATGGCGGAGGTGGTGACCACACCGCGAATTCGCCCATCGCGCAGGCCGCGTTCAATCTCACGCCGCTCGTTTGGCAGGTAGCCGCCCCGGTAGCCGCGAATCGTTTCCGGCTTGCCCGGAAATTGTGGATTGGCCTGCTGCAGATAGGTCAAAATGATTTCCGTGTGCAGGCGCGAATTGGCAAACACCATGGTCTGGAGGTCGTGCTTGAGAAATTCCTGCGAGACGCGCGACGCTTCGTTGATGTAGCTCCGGCGAATTCCGAGTGCGCGATTTACTACAGGCGGATTATAGAAGACGAAGGTCTTCTCCGCCGCCGGCGCGCCATTCTCGGATTGCACCTCCACCGCATCCTCGATCAGCCGGGAAGCCAGTTCCCCCGGATTCGCGATCGTGGCCGAGCAGCAGATGATTTGCGGGGTGCGCCCGTAAAATTGCGCAATGCGCTTCAGCCGCCGCAACACGTTGCACAAGTGGCTGCCGAAGACGCCGCGATAGGTGTGCAACTCATCGATGACGACGTAGCGCAAATTCTCAAACAGCCGCGTCCAGCGCGTATGGTGCGGCAAAATCCCTGTGTGCAGCATGTCCGGATTGCTCAGAACGATGTGGCTCTTCTCGCGAATGGCCTTCCGCGAGTCGCTGGGCGTATCGCCGTCGTACGTGAAAACGCCAAAGCGATTTTCCAGACGCTGATTCAAATCGTACAACTCCGCCAGTTGGTCTTGTGCCAGCGCCTTCGTCGGAAAAAGGTACAGTGCCCGCGTATCCGAATCGCCCAGAATCGCGTCCAGCACCGGCAGGTTGTAGCACAACGTCTTTCCGCTGGCCGTCGGCGTCACAATCACCACATTTCTCCCCGCACGCACCGCTTCTGAAGCCGAAGCCTGGTGCGTGTAGAGCTGACGAATTCCCTTGGCCAAATACGCGGCTCGCAAATCCTCATGAACCCAGCCAGGGAATTCCGACCATTGCGCCGCCCGCGCGGGATAGTGCCGCACCGCGGTCAGGACCTCCCCGTTCGAATCGCGCTCCGCAAAGCTGTCCAGCACCTGCGACACATCCCGTGCCAGCGCCGTAGAAGTCCGAGCAGGCGCAATGGGAGTGACCTTGGCCAAGCGTACGGCGAGAGAGTCAGGCATAGAGAAAATCTCCAGTCATTCGCCTTTTGTTCGCTCAGGCTAGCACGCTGTTCTCACACCCGCAACCCTCATTTTTTGGCGCGTGTGGAAAGCATGCTGATTCACTGCGCCGTCATAGTGAAGCCCGGAACTATTCCCTGGAGGCTCAGTCCGACCGGCAAAGGTGCTGCCCGACGCGATGCAAATCTCGACAGGAAAGGATCGCGCTCATGCCTTTTTGAATCGGGACCCTCACCTCGAATCGAATCAGGTACGATTCGAAGTCTCCAAACCAATTGCAACACGACATCCCAGCTAAATCCCGGTTAAGATAATCTCCATCTGGCGGGTCTTTTCGTCGGAGTCACAGCAATCCTATGAGTACGAATAAACCAGCACGCTGCCGTGCCGCAGATATTCTGTCGGATGTCCATTTCTGGGTGCCTGCCGCCGTCCTTCTCGGGGGGCTGCTGTTACTGAGGTTTATTCACTAAATTTTTCCGGAGACTCATGCCCGCCGATTCGACGCCCGCTTTGCCCGCACAATGTAAAGACACAACACGGCATCGCAGCCTGCAGCTTCTCGGCATTCTATGCGGATTTACAGCTGGAGCATGGCTGGGCGCCGCGGAAGCACCTACGAAGCTCGTTTCCATCGGGGTTTCGCCGATCGTGATTTCGCTGATCATGGTCATTGGGGTATTTCTAGCGCGCTGGAGCCTGCCAGCCCTCGTCCTCGGCACGTCCTCCGTTCGTGCCGACGTGCGCCGCGCGCCGCACCTCATTATTTGGGCATTACTTGCCGGTTGCCTCTGGGCCGTAGCCAACACGCTCACGATTTTTGCCATCCGTGATGTCGGCCTGAGCATCGCGTTTCCACTGTGGAATTCCAACAGCCTACTCGGCATTTTCTGGGGCTTTCTTTTTTTTAACGAACTGCGCCAGGCCGGCTGGCGAAGGTGGGCAGGCGTTCTTGGCGGCGCGTTGCTCATGTGCGTTGGCGCAGCAGTTCTCGCCATCGCTTCCGCTTCCCAGTCTAGTTCCGCCCATTCCTTAAACGGCGTGTGGGCGGCGCTCGGCGCTGGAGTGCTTTGGGGCACCATGTACATTCCCTATCGTAAGGCCTATCTCACGGGAATGAATCCGCTAACGTTCGTTACATTTTTCACCTTCGGTGAGCTGGGAATGATGAGCGCGCTGGCCATCAGCTATAACGGCCTCGCGCGGCTCTGGAACGAACTCGTATTGGCGCGCACGGTGGTCTTCTGGTTGATGCTCGGCGGCTTTATCTGGGTGATTGGCGATCTCTTCCAGCAATATGCCGCGAAATATGTGGGCATCAGCAGAGGCATTCCTCTTTCCAACACGAACCAGCTCTGGGGATTGCTTTGGGGAATTCTCGTGTTCGGCGAATTGCACGGAAAGAGCCATACAACGTATGCGCAAGTGATTGGTGGTTCTCTCCTGATGATGATTGGAGTCGCGGCCATCGCGCTTTCCTCCGCCACCGGCCAGGAGCAGAAGCATTGGAAGGAAGCGGCGAAACGCGAAAGCGATCGTTACGGTGTCGCAGCCGATTATGTAGCCGCTCGGTTCGAAGGACGCCAGGCCGCGAATGAAGTGAAGCCGAGGCGAACGGCACTGGATTGGCTGCTCGTTAGCGCTGCGACGGCCGTTCTTGTGGCGTTTGCCCGGATGGCGCGCGTTCCGGAGATTTCCATTCGATGGCTGCCGTCGTTGGTTCTAATGGCTGCACTTCTTCTACTCTTTCTCCTTTGTGGCTGGAAGCTTTGGCGTACGACGCGCTTTCACTGATAAAGTATTCTTTCGACGATGGCGGATATTCCAAAAGTAGATGTTGTGGGTGTCGGCCTAAATGCCACCGATACGCTCATTCCTGTTCCGCATTTCCCCAAGAGCGGGTCGAAGGTGGAAATTCATTCGGCGAATGCGCTTTTGGGTGGACAAGTCGCCTCGGCGATGGCGGCGTGTCAGCAATGGGGCTTGCGTACGCGTTACGTCGGGAAGCTCGGCGAGGATCACGCGGCGCTGCTTCATCGCACGGAATTTGAGCGCCTCGGCGTGGAGACGCACTTGTTCACTGCCCGCAAATGTCCTAGCCAGCAAGCATTCATTCTCGTCGATCCTTCCGGCGAGCGCACCGTGCTTTGGAAACGCGATCCCCGCCTGAGCCTGCTACCAGAAGAAATCAATCGCGCATGGATTGTGAATGCCCGCGCCCTGCACCTGGATGGCCACGACACGAACGCAGCCGCGCAAGCAGCGCAATGGGCGCGTGAGGAAGGAATTCCGGTGGTCGCGGATCTTGACGATCTCTACCCCAGCTACGAATCCCTTTTGCCCAACATTGATTTCCTCATCACCAGCCGAGACATCCCGACCCGCCTGACAAACGAGTCTGATCTGCGGCATTCGCTCCCGCAGGTGCACAAACGCTACGGTTGCCGCCTGGCAGCGGCCACGTTAGGACAAGATGGGGTCCTGGCCTGGGATGGCGGGCGTTTTCACTATGCCGCTGCTTACTGCGTCGAGCCAGTGGACACCACCGGCGCGGGCGACACGTTTCATGCAGGTTTTATCTACGGTTTCCTGCAAGGGTGGTCACTGCAGCACCAACTCGAATTTGCCTGTGCCGCCGCTGCTCTCAATTGCACCGCCGTCGGCGCTCGTGGGGGCATCCAGCCGGTAGAGAAGATCGAGCAGTTCCTGAACAAAACCCCAAAACACCCGGCCGCCTTCTAAACGCTTGCTTGCGATTGCGCTGCGTTCGCGGCCATGGCTTCAATGACGGCAATGTTGGGGACGAGGTTGTCTGGAAGATTGTGGCGCTGCTGGAGCCATGCCGGAGCATTGTAGGAGATCCAGACTTTGCCGGCGGTATCCTCTGCGATGAGGATTTTCAGTGGTAGATCCAGCGCTACGCCTGGCGATGCGAGCATCAGAGGCGTTCCGCCCTTGGGATTGCCAAAGATTAATAACTTGGTATTAGGCATGGTCAGGCCAGCTTTTTCCGCTTCGCCGCTATGATCAACAATGGTGAAGAGCTTGACATTTTTAGCCAATAGAATCGCTTCCAGCTTGGCGACGGTCTCTTGCACGGAGTGCACGCTGGCAATACGCACGATGCCATTTTCGTGGACTGCTGCGGGAACTGCGGTCATCGGAGCCTCCTTGACCTTCGACGGATTAATCACCGTAACATGGCGTGTCGCGATCAGATAATAGCTCATGGCGAGCCCGAGCACACCGAGCAAAATCGAGACTGCCACGGCAAGCGAAGACGCGTTGTCAAATGATCGAGCCCCGTTTCTGAGCTGGGCCACCAAACGCAGGTAACGAGCCAGCGACAGTGCGGAAACCAGCACACCCAGGAGAATCAATACGGTTCCAAACCAGAGGGAATGGCCATAGGAAACGGCATGCACATCCGGGCGCACTGCGTTAAATTCTTGCAAGAATAATCCAAATCGCGCCAGCACGAATCCCAACGCCATCAGGGCCAGCCCCGTTCTGATCCAAGCGAGAAAGGTGCGCTCCACCGCCAGGAAATCCGAAGGACTGGCGTGATAATTTTCCAGGGATTGCATCGGAAGTCCTTTCTAGCGGCAGAGCTTGCGAAAGGTCCACTACGTCTTCAGGGTGTAATTTTCACCATCACGACAGAATGCGAACCCACCTTGGCGGAGTAGCTACCGGTGAAGGAGCCCACCTCCTTGTGTGCCCAGAGGTCGCGCACTTTGCCTGAAATGTGATTTGGATAGCCAATCTGTTCCCACGAAACGCTCACTTCGCTTTCCGATGCGCCACGATTGAAAAGGATCACGGCACGGCTGCCATCATTCAAAGTTTTAGCCCAAACTTCCAGATCGCCATTTTTTACTACGCGCTGGCCCTCACGTCCTAACTTATCCTGGTTGACGCCGATGACTTCCGCATTCGCCAAAATCTCTTTGATCTCCGGAGTCATTGAACGCACGTCGTTGCCGGCAATCAGGGGCGCAGTCAGCAAAGCCCAAAAACTGAAATGGGCGCGGTACTCCGGAATGGTCATGCCGCCGTTGCCCACTTCCAGCATGTCCGGATCGTTCCAATGCCCCGGGCCGGCGTAGGGCGCAAGGTCCACCTGCAAATCCAGAATGTCCACCATCCCGTATTGACAACAGCTCCCATCGGGCCACTTTTTATTGCTGGTCCATGTGTCGCTGATGTCACCAGTCGTGCGCCACAGATTTCCAATGCCCTTGCCCCACAGCCACGGCTTGGCGGTGCCCCATTCGCACATACTAAAAACGATCGGGCGGCCCGCGGCGAGCAGGGCATTGCTCATAGTCGAGTAGGCTTCCTCGGCATTGCGTGTACCGGTGTTGCACCAATCGTACTTCAGGTAATCCACGCCCCAACGCGCATATTGCAGGGCGTCCTGATACTCATGTCCCTGACTGCCTGGGCGACCTGCGCAAGTTTTCGTGCCTGCATCGGAGTAAAGGCCAAACTTCAATCCTTTCGAGTGGACGTAATCCGCCAGCGCTTTGATTCCAGAAGGGAAGTGTTGCGGGTCCGCCACAATAAAGCCATTTTCATCGCGGCTCACCTGCCAGCAATCATCGATCACCACATATCGGTAGCCGACCTCCTTCATGCCGTTGCTTGCGATGGCGTCGGCCACGGACTTGATCAGTTCTTCGCTGACGTTGCACCCAAATTTATTCCAGCTATTCCATCCCATGGGCGGAGTCTGCGCCAGGGAATTGCGTTCGATTTGTGCATTTGCCGTGCTTCCAAAGAAAATCGCTACGAACATTAGGACCCCGAGTGACATCCAGCGCGTCCAATTCCTGATCATCTGTTTTCTCCTATGGACTTTTCCATCAGGTAGAGAGCGAGCGCCTGGTTTGCCTGGGTCCATGCCAGCGGCGTATGAACATTTGCAATATATCCTCCATGTCTCAGGAAATAAAGCTCGGGACACTTGCCCGTCGCCGTCACGTGTGCCAGCGAGCGGTTGAAGTAGTGCACTTGCTTATGAAAGCTCGCGTTGTCGAACCGGTTCGCAAGAAAGCGCTGGCCGTATATGATGGAGAGTAGCGGATCGAAGATGCACCATTGCGCCTCACAATTCGGCTGCAGATGCGCGTCGCGAAAATCCAGGCGCTCGCCGAAGTCAGTGCTCATCTTTTCCGGAGGAAACCATTCATCGTAGTCCTGACAAAAGTAAGAGTCTCCGGCATAGCGTTTGATTCCGATTTCGCCTTTCAGCCGCGCCTGGATCAAACCAAGGATTGCATCTTCCATTTCCCGCGCTCGCACTACATCCAGCGGATGAATCAGGAAAAGGAGAGCCGCATCCACCATTCGTTCCGGCGGAGATTCAAAAGGCAACGTGGTGTCCAGTCGTTCGCGCCCCATGGCGATCATTTGACGCAATTTGTCCATTTCCGCCGCGCTAACAGAAACCGGCACTTGCTCTCGATCTCTGCTGTAAACGTCGTGAAACTTGCGCATCTCTTCCAGGCCGGCCACAACCGCGCCCACACTCGAGTTGTTGACCTTGCGGCCCTCTTCCCATGCTCCGCTGTCCCGGTCCAGCCAGTAGGCAATGGCCTCAAAGTAGGCGGGAAAAATAGAATAGATTTTGTAATCGGCGGCGGTCACCGGCAGCACGCCAGAATTGGCGAGGAGGAAGCGAAACCAAAGAGCGTGGCCCAGGGCATCATTCTGCGCATGCGGCCACTTTTCCGGCAATTCCCCCAGCGTTTGCGCTGTAAACCGGATGTGCGGCCGGCGGTTCGCGTCTTCGCGGTACGTCCGCACCGGATCCTCGATAATCTCGCGAAACCTCGGCAACTGCTTTTCGAAAAAGCGTGTTAATCCCTCGATGCAGGCAATCGGCAGGGCAAACTGGCCACGACGACGGAAAGAATCCGCCACCATAATGCTGTCGCGAATCCACACGTTCTGATAGCCGGTAACGGAATCCGGCGCCTGGCTGGAGCTAGCGGCGAACAACCCATTTGCCACCGGCAGGATTTCATGAGCGCGGTACTCTGCCAGGACCTTTTTGATGTTCGCTAGGCTCTCGGGTGTATAATTCTCTGCAATCAAGTGCCGCAGCAGTCCATTTTCCAGAGCCAAGTCCGCTTCCATACGCTGCCTTGAAAGTTCGCCTCAAAAGTACAGCAGAAATCTTAACTCACATCTCGCGCGAGTCCGCACAAAAGGCCATTAAACGTCTCCCCTCGTGAAGTAAGCCGCGACTGCCGATGTGCCCAAGTCGCAAATGGCGGGAACAAAACATTTCATCGCGGTGTCTGAAACAACGTAGCTCTTCCCGTCGTATCTTCATGGCAGAGGCACGCTGCACGGGTTCGACCTTTGCGCGCCATCGTACACCCTGAGGATGCCGCGTCCATGAAAATGGGAAATTCGGGAGTGAACGGTTTGGAGCGGCGGAGGGCGCCGCGCTACCGCTACCAGGCTGTCCTGGAAATCGAGTGGGGTTCCGCTCGACTGCGAGCACGCACGCGCGACATCAGCGAAGGGGGAATGTTCATAGAGGCGGATGATCTCCTCTGGGTGGGCGCCGGTTTCCGGGCACGCCTCGCGGTGGATAGCCCTTTCTGGATGGACTGCTCGGTGAAGCGCGTCGAACCGGGCTTGGGAATGGGTGTAACGGTTGAACTTCGAGAAGATCAGAGCCAGCGCCATTACCGGGACTTACTCGCGAAACTGGCGGCGAGCTAGTCATCACGTATACTAGAGTTTATGACACGCTGCCTGGATTGTGGCTCACCGCGCACCAGCGATCAGTGTCCCAACTGTGGCTTGACCTCCGACGCCGCCGAGCTTGTGTTCCGCCGCCGGCTCCTCTTTCAAATGGCCATCTTCCTGGCCGGCTCGCTGTTTTTTCCGTATATCAGCCAAGTCTATCCTCCGCTCGATCTGGACGCCATGTTGGTCTTTTTTGGGCTGGTATTTTTCGCCGGGCTGACCTTGACCGTGTTTCTGGATCGCCAAGCGCGGGCGCGCAAGGATATTGAGGTTTTGCGGCATCTGTTTACGGGCTTGATTCCGATTCCGTTTATCCTTTCGGCGGCGTTGTTCCTCAATGGCCGCCTGGATTCTCCCAAGAAGGTGGATTATCACCAAACATCGGTCGAAGGGCGTTACCTGATGAAGGGCATTGTGCGCGGCACCCGGCGGCTGTTCGTCTATTCCTGGCGGGGGGGGCACAAGATCGAGCGCTTGGCGGTGGACTCCGACGACTTTGACCGTTTCCACGAGGGCGACAAAATCAATGTGGGGGAAGAGCCCGGGGCGCTGGGGATTCCCTGGTTCTATGGCGTCTATCGCGCCGGACAAGCGCGGGTGCCGCTACCGGCGGAGACTCATATGAATGCGGACAAGCCAAAAACTCCACCGATCGACGCGCCGCCTCCTCGGAATCAGTAGATCGGTCGGCCGTTCATTCCAAGGGGAATTTGCAATTCCAGAAAGTGGCCATCCTTGCCTAGTCGAAACCTGATCCGCTCCATGGAGCCGACATTTCGACCCATGAAATCGGGCGTGTCAATTGGCTTGTCCGGCACATCCGCGAGCGACCATTCCACGGTATCGCCGATCACCTTGATTTTTTGCGGGTCAATGTCGAAGACCTCCTGATCCTGGACGTTCACCAGCATGTAGCGCTTCCACAGGCGCACCAGGAGCACGCCTTTTTTCTCCGAATGATAGATGTTCCAGGAGTTGGGAGCGCTGTCATTGAACTTCAGGATGGCAAATTCAAGCGTGTGCCAGATGAGCTTCTTTGAATTCTCCGATTGAGCTTGTGCCTGTAAGCGCGCAGAGACGCAAGGCATAAGCAAAAGCACCACAGCCACAGAGCAGGGCATAGAGAATCGGAAAGCCGCGTTCATAGGCCGAAACCACATGCGCGCCACAAGCTGCCCCACTCCCACAATCCGAATCCCGTTTGCGTAGGCAGCGGATGTCCTACCTGCCGCGCAAGCATGGCAATTTGTCCGCGATGGTGCGAATCGCGAACAATCAAGTAGCCGACACACGCCACCACGTCCGGCTTGAAGAGCGGTACTTTGCCCGCAGGATCGCTCAGGGCTTTTTCCAGCAACGCGTGGATAGCCTCCGCGCTGGCGCTCAACGCGGCTTGCACTTGTGCGCGCCTGGCATTGTCCGGGCCCAGCTCGGCGGGTTGCTTCGCCGACTTGTCTGCAGCGGAAAGCCACATCAGTCTTACGTGATGAATGTGTGCGGCAATGGCGCCAATTGAACGGCCCTTGCCGCAAGGCGGAGGCGCTTGCCATCCGACATCGGCTACATGGCTGATAAGCAGCTGAATGGCTTTCTCTCTGATCGCGAACGTTTCCAGCAGCGATTTCCGGAAATCGACCGTAGCCGATTTGCCTCCACCCGCGCTCGTAGGCGTCATCTGCTCATCCCTCGTGCGTCCACCATCTTCAAAGTGTACGACACAAGCACACGGAGCGTGCCCAGTGAGGGGGCGGGGAGAGGGCTGAATCCTGGAGTGCATGTGAACGAGCGAGGGCAAAAAAATTGAGGGCGCTGGAACCTTGCGATTCTGGCGCCCTCTTTAAATTGTGCCGCGAAGTTTTTGAGGCTCCCCGGCTCAATCTGGCCACACTGTATTCCTCGCCTTTGGGCTTGGCAAGAGGTTTCGACACGACTTCCTGTGCATATCTGTGCATAGCTGTGCAAAACAAGGAGGGAGGTTAAGGAAGTTCAGGGGTAGGAGGCGGAGGCGAGGAGCCTGGAAGCAAGGATGAAAAGGATGAAGAGGACTCGCCGCAGTGATGAAGGGGTGCTGAGCGAAGCGAGGAAGTAAGGAAGGGAGGGAACGGGGGCGTACAATGTTGCTGTGAAAACCACTTGGCGGCTTTTCCTCGCAATCTCGATTTTCAACTGCCTAATTTGGATTTTACCCGGCGCGGGGCGGCAGCAATCCACTGGCGATGATGCGATGCGATCTTCGCTGGATGACGGGGCGGCGGGCGCTTAAGGAAGGGCACTCTGTGGGGCCGCACGCGGATCCGCATCCGCTGTACTGCGCCTGGGACGATCGACAGAAATCGCTAATCAGCGAGTCGGAGTTTAAGAAGGACCTCGAGAGAAATAGTTTGGACCTGAAGCAACTTCGCCGCTGGCTTCCGGGCCGGTCTATTTCATTCCATCGTATGAATGGTTCAATGGCAACCAGGTGAAATGGGCAAAGGAGATGGGCGTGCTGATGTTCAATTTTTCTCCGGGGAGTAGGTCGAACCGAGACTACATGTCGGAAAGCGATCCGAAGGTTGTGTCTTTGGAGAGGATCCTTGAAGATACTCTGGCGTACGAGATAAAAGATCGGCATAGATTGAACGGGTACATCCTGCTGATTCATTTGGGTGCCGACCGGAAAGACAAACTGTATCGCTTGCTGGAGCCAATGATGAAAGAGTTGCGGTCGCGAGGATACGAGTTGGTGAGGATTGATGAGATGCTGCGGGAATAGGAGAGTCGGCCAGGAGTCGGTAGTGGGAAGTTCACGAGTTTAGGAAGAGGGATCCCTCGCTATCGTTCGGGATCGCCGGTGGGGACGGACAGTGGCTATAATGCGGAGGGGAGTGAGGGGGCGAATTGGCGAAGCGAGTGTGGCGGATGGTGGGGCGAGTGTACCCGCAGTGCAACATGATAACGCAAGCGATTGCGTACAACGTGTTTCTGGCATTTTTCCCGACGCTGCTATTGGTGGTGGGATTTGCGTCGACCTGGATTGGGAACAAATCGGGCACATTGGAGGCGTTCCGGAACTTCACGGATTTTTTGCCGCCCGGAAGCCAGGGAATCGTTGCGGATTTTCTGGAGCGGCGTGGACCGGACGTGTGGAAGTACGCGTTGGCAGGTGCGGCGGGCGCTCTGATCGGCGGAACGCAGGTAATGAGGCTGCTGATGCAGGGGATCCACCGAATCTATGGTGAAGAAGAGCGGATCGGGTTCGTACACCGGCAATTGCGCGGGTTGCTGCTGCTGCTGATCACCATGGCGCCAATCGTAGCGGCGGGAATTTTAGGTGTATTCGGCAGGCCGTTGCGGCATTGGGTGACTGGACAGTTGTGGAGGAACGCTCCGGTACATGTGATGTGGCTGGTGTTTTTTCCGTTGGTGGCGATGGTGCTGGCGATGCTAGCGTTGACGGTGATTTATTGGGTGGCGCGGCCCAGGGAGAAACACCTGTGGCGTGTTCTGCCGGGGGCGGCGGTGGCCACCCTGCTGTGGTGGCTGGTGAATGCCTTATTTGGATTTTACGTGCGGCGGATGCCAGCCAATGTGGTGTATGGGGGCTTGGCGGCGGTGATTGGTTTGCTGGTGTGGATGCAGATTTCGGCACTAATTGTATTTCTTGGCGCGGCGTGGAATGCGGAAGAGGCGGCGGCGAAAAGCAACGGCGGGTGATGGGTGGGAAATGACCAAAGTAGAAGTGGAGAGCTACTCCGGGTATAAAGCCGACGAACGGCCAATGCGGCTGAAACTGGGAGAACAAACATTGGACGTCGTGGAAGTGGAAGACCGGTGGTATTCACCGGGAGAGACGTATTTCCGTGTGCGAGTGGGTGGCGGCGACCGGTACGTGCTGAGGCATGTGGAAGCACAAGATGTTTGGAGCCTGGAAGGATACCGAACTGGGGCGAATTAGAGCAAGTTCTGGCTTTCCTGGCGAAGGGTCGTGGTCAGAATGGGTAAATCAGATTTACCGCCGTGGTGTACTGGTGGATGGTGAAGCCCGTGCCCATGCGAAAGGTATCCTGGTCAGAAAAGTCCTTGCGGAAATCGCAACGAATCACAAATTTGCCGTCGAAGTGCCTGAACTCGGATTTCAGGCTCGAGAGCTTTGTTGGTAGTACGTATTGCGGAGTGAGTGGGAATCCGCGCAGGGTTTGAGACGTTCCGGTGCGGCTGCCACCGATATCGGCAAAGACCTCACCACGAAACGCGAGGGAGAAACTCTTGCTGAACAGGTAGGTCGAATATCCCGCGATGCCTTTCCAGATGGCATCACTTCCATTGCTGGCGGCGTGTTCTTCGTCGGCATAAAGAGTATCGATCCCCAGGACGAATCGCGGGACTACTCTCCAGGCACCAGTAACTTCGTACACGCTTCGGAGGTCATGGCCGTTGTGCGGCTTCTCGGGGCCATGCAGGAAATTGAAGGTCACGTTTACAGTCTTCGCGGGTGCTAGCGCGAGTTGCCCGCCGAAAGTCAAATGTCCATTGAGATTTTTCACGGCGTCGCAACCATTGGTAAGCAACAATTCGGCGGAGATCTTGCTGGTGAATGGGTAACTCGCCTTCACACCTGTCTGGGTGAACGGAATGCCGTAGCCGAAAATGAACCCGCGGCTGAAATTATCGTTGTATCCATCGTACCCGCCGATGACTTCGTAACCCATATGGGTCACGAACTTTCCGCCATCAAGGCGCAGTCCTTTTCCGACCGGCACAACGTAGCTCAAATACATTTCGGTTATATCGAAATTGTGGGCGACGCCTGTCTGCTCGTCTCGAAAGAGACCATAAGAGGCTGTAACCTCTGGGACCGCTGATCCGGCAATCATGATTAGCCGAAAACCAAACTGTCCCGGATCTCTGACTGGGTGCTGAATCACAACCTGGGCCACATCGAGTTGAGGATCGTCATCGTTAAAATCGAAGACTCGAAATTGATTCAGCTTTGGAATGGGATCGTTCGTGTTATAGGTGTCGGAGAACGACAGGAATCCGTCGGCAGTGATGCCTCTCCACCATGATTTGTGTTCTTTGACGTCGCTTACAGAGTTGGCTAGCGCGTCGTTTGGGCCGCCGGTCTGCGCGAACAAGAATCCTGGTGATGCAAGCATTGCCCCCGCTATAACGATTCCGAGCAGAGACACGAAAATCACACGGCTCCGAATGGGCATTTGTTTACCCAATAGCAGTAATTCTGAACCAGCCCGGTCCTCCGGAAAATTACCTTGAGGCAGGTTCAAGGAACGGCGAGTGGGGGGCCCAGATCTGTGAAATTCGGCGCGGTTGGAGGGCCCGCAGACCCATCTGCGCGGAGAGCGTTCTATCAGGCAAAGGCTGGACTTATCCGAAGGCAAACTCTGTCCGGCATATCACATTGCCTCGTGACGGGAACCAATGGAAAACGCTAAGGGCAGTTTGGTACATGCGAAGAAAAAGGGTGATTACCGTTCGACCTGGTAAAGAGCCGCCATCCCGGCCTGCATATGATCGTCAAAGTGACAGTGATACATCCAAATTCCGGGATCATCAGGAATCATGTCGACGGTCTCCATTTGGGCGGGTCCGATGAAGATGACGTCGGTTCGTTTGCCATTCTGCAGCACGACATTGCCATGCCAGTGAGGCGTGTGCAGGTTCAACCCTTCCCCAATGGTCACCACGTACCACCGGACGCGCTCGCCCTTCTTCATGGTCATCATCGGCATGTTGGCGTACATGAATCCATTGATCGAAGACCTGAAATTGGCAAAGGCAAAACCTGACCCGAAAAGATTGAAATTGCCCAAATGATCCGAGGGGGAGTTTTCGAGCTTCGGGACCCCTTTGGGGTCACTCGTGTAGGTATCGATGTTGTCCTGCAGATACCAACTGGTATTTTCATCGACGATCATGAAGAGATTGACGAATTCGCGATCGACGTCTGTCGGCCTGCCGGTCGGCCCGGCCATGCCCTTCCGACTGATGATGATTACGCCGACCAAGCCACTCTCCACGTCCTTCGGTTCGTCAGCGTGCGAATGATAGAGCCAGACGATGGAGCTAGGGTCGTTTGGACCAGGTCCGGCGCGCTCGGGGACCATCCAGGTGTAGATGTGAGTCTTGCCCGGAGGAACGCCCATTTTGTCGTGTTCCGAAGTGCCATCGTCGTAACCGGCACCCTCGGAATCCTTCGCGTATAAAACCCCATGTGGATGCATAGAGAAAGGATGGGAGGCATTATTCTTGAAAACGACACGGATCGTGTCGCCCACTTCAGCACGCAGGACCGGTCCGAGCATGCCGAGATGTTCCCATTCCGGTGTGCGCGATTTCAGCTTCGTAAAGGTCTCGTCGGTGTACTCACGGTAAAGGGCTTTGCGGTATGTGCTCCCGATACGATGGGGGCCACGTTCAGTGAAAACCTTGGGGTACCCGGAAAACTCCATGCCCATCATCATTTTATTGATACCCAGCGGGGTGTAGTTCCAGTCCACTTCGTCGGCAGCCACGTAATATGTGTGGACAGTTGCAGTGGTTGTGCTCTGAGCATGCGCGGGAAGCGTGAAGAACAAAAATGCGAGTGCTCCGGTCAGACAAGACCTGTGCATGAACTCTCCTGAATTCACTGGTAGTTCCCGGATGTCTGATCGGGAACTCCTGGATATGACGTATGGCTGGCGCATCATAACCCTTTCCCTGATCTGGACACAAACGGGGCCGGGAGTTAACCGGAGATGATGGTCAGAATGATGGGATGCACTCCAGTTGTTGCAATCTACGCTCGTTCCTCCATCTCGCATCCCACGGAATAGCTAGCACTTTGCCTTGGCCAATTCGTTGCCAACGACGATGGAATGGGTACGCATGGTTTCTTTGTCCATGAATCGATTGTGGTGGTCGCCAAATTTCGCGGGGTTGTGGAGACCAAGGAAGACGGCCATATCTGGCTCGGGAGTGTGGAACATCCAGTTGGTAAAGCCTTCGCTCTTCAAGCTCAGTTAGAGTGGAGCGGTCAGATCCAGGAGCTGGTGCGATCCTGGGCTGCGAGGGCATCGTAAATCTGAGGGATTGCGTGCATGATCTGGCTGACAACGGTCATTTTGCTGATTTCCCTTGCCTCCAAAATTTGAAAGAGCTTACCTGCGCCAGATGCGGACTCAACCGCCAAGGCTTGCGGGTTATGGGCGAAGCTGTAGTTCATCAGCGTCAGGATGCCGACAACGCCGACGAAGAGGCAGACGGCGAGTGCGGCCAAAGCTTCAGCTTGAATCAAGTGCCAGTTCATGCGAGCGCTCCTCATGCGCTGATGTTCAATACGTCCTTGGCAGCCTTCTTAAGTTTAGCCACGGCGTCTGGTTCATCCGATGTATTGGGGGTAATCGAAGCCAGCATGCGACCGGAGATAAGTGCAATCTGGCCTTTCACTTTCAATGCGTCCAGGCCGTGTTCACGTTCCAGCCACGCCACCGCAGCCCGAACCTTCCAGACCCAGATAGCATATCGGCGTTATCGTGGCTGGACTTTTAAATTGCCTCCGGCTCCCCCGGTTGTATGCATTAACGAAAGGAGCCTGCTGAAGTCGGTCCCATTTCCCCTGTCCTTAAGTCCGGGTACTTTTTGGACTTTACCGCGTTCCCAAGATACTGGTTCGCGCGCACCCGACCATTATGATGGTCTGGGAGTCCGCCCGAATAGAATTTCGCGAGGTGCAAAATGAGAGTATCGCTTCTAATCCTGACGGGAGCCCTTCTGGCTCTTCCTGCACTGTGTGCTGGGCAGGGCGTACAACCCAAGCCTGTTTCCAAGAAGAGTTCCAGTTCCTCGACGAAGTCGGCAAGCACCGTGGCTAAGCCCGTGGAGCAACCGCCAAAAACCCTGTACGCGGAATTGACCATTGGAGAATTGATCGCCGAAGATGCGAATCGGTGGTCGGACAAAATGTCCACCCGTGCGTCCATAGGTGGTTTCATCACCCAGGTGGCCAAAGGGGACGACGGCGACACGGACATTCGCATTTGCGAAAATCCCAAAGTGGAAGGCATGGATCGCGCTCGGTGCATCGTGGCCAAGTGCATACCCAAGCTTCCCTGCGACCTTCCGCAAGTTGGCAGGCCGATCACGGTGAAAGGCATTACCCAGTACGACGCCAAGGTTGGCACACACTGGTGGGAGATTCATCCTGTCGAAGAGATAGAAAAGTAGCGCGCCAGACGAGACGGCGAGGGAAGGCTGTACAGCAGCGCATAAAGCCAGTTCTTCTGATTAATCGTCCAGTGAGTTCCGTGAGATAGGACCTATTCGACCAGTAGAGTCTTATAAGCCTCGAGTGGCTTCTTGCTTTGCGCCTCCCATTAAATGTTGTTTCGATGCGTTTCCGCGGACATTCCCCGAGTTTCTGCCCCAACGAATGCGAATCCAGAAGATTCAGAATCTGATCCCCAAATCCAGAAGTTAAACGGCTGGTAACGGACGAGAGTATGCCAAGCAACCGAGATTCCTCAGCCAGGAACTGGTGCCGCAAACTTGGTGAATGTTAGGTTTACGCGGTCCAGGGACAGGTAGTTTCTGGGCCCCGGATCCTTGCCGTGATCTGGAAGCATGTTTAAGCATGTTTTGGGCGCGTTGACACGAAAAATGGCAAGACCTATAGTCAGGGAGTCTCCCCCCGCGTTGCAGTGACCAACCAAACCTGGCGGGGTGTCAGGTCAGGAGGTCATCAATGGGGGCAAGGGAGGGGAGCACGTTCGGACCTGCCCACGAGAAGTGCAGCTTTCACGGGATGGTGCGGCTAACTGTCCTTGTGTTGCTGTTCATGGGGACGGCCGGAGCACGCGCGCAAGATGCGAGTGGCGTACCGGCCAGCGGGCAGCCAACCGGAACCGCAGCCACTCCCAAGAGCGCAGGGGACTCACCGAGCGAACAACAATCAAAGACCAGCGAGCCGAAGACAGAATTCTCCAGCAAGGACACGAATACAACGTTTAAGTTGCGGGTGAACCTGGTACAGGTGAAGGTAGTGGTGCGCGATAGCAAGGGAGAGCTGGTTCGGGATTTGAAGCGAGAGGATTTTGAGGTATTCGATCAGGGAAAGCTGCAGGCGATAACGACGTTTGGGGTGGAAACTCCGGAATCGCGAAGAAAGAGGCTGGAAGCGGCAGCGAAGACACAGCGGGGCACCGATGAAGAGGTTGCAGTAGAGAAAGCGACACTTCCGGAACGGTTTGTGGCGCTGGTGTTCGACGATATTCACTTGAAGATTGAAGACGCGACGTTCGTGCGCTCCAGCGCAAAAAAGCTGATCGAGAGTATGACGCCAACGGATCGCATCGGAATCTTCGGGACTTCCGAACAGTTGAAGGTGGAATACACGAGTGACAAGGCCGCGCTCGAGCAAGCACTACTGCAAGTAATCCCGCGCCCGAAAATGGGGAAGATCAACCAGACGACGAATTGTCCGGATGTGAGTCACTACATGGCGGACCAGTGGATCAATAAGAACGACAGCACGGTGTTCGGGGTAGTGGCGACAGAAACGCTGGCATGCATGTTTCAGAACAACCCACTGTTCATTACGACTGCACAGCAGGTGGCGCAGTCTTCGTTGCAGCAGGAGTT
Source organism: Candidatus Acidiferrales bacterium (assembly GCA_963709675.1). GTDB lineage: Bacteria > Acidobacteriota > Terriglobia > Acidiferrales > UBA7541 > Acidiferrum. The sequence continues at coordinate 1,802,559 of CAVPWW010000002.1, read as the reverse complement.
GGTTGCGGGAGACACAGACAATGAGTTTACGTACCGGGCACTGGAAGACGTTATAAGACGATTAGGAGTCATGCCGGGGGAGCGCGTGTTGGTGCTGGCGTCGCCTGGGTTTTTGTTGAGCACCCAGTATTCGGACGAGATGGGGATCGTCGATCGAGCAAACAAGGCGAGTATCGTGATCAATACGGTGGACGCTCGAGGACTCTATACACCCGACATTGGCGGAGACATCTCCCAACCTCATACAGATACGGTCCAGACGACTGGGCTGAAGGATACGTACCGGACGGCTGAGCAGACGGAAAACGCCTACGTGCTGATGGATTTTGCGTATGGCACAGGAGGAACATTTTTTCATAACTCGAATGACCTAGACACCGGGCTGAATCGAGCCGGTGCGACGCCAGAAGTTTCCTACATCCTAGGATTTTCGCCCCAGAACCAGAGAATGGATGGGAAGTACCACACCATTAAAGTGGTAATTACCGAGAAACGGAAATACAGCGTACAAGCGCGGCGAGGATATTACGCCCCAAAGAAAGTAAACGATCCTCAGGAACAGGCGATGGCAGAAATGCAAGAGGCGGTGTTTTCGCAAGACGAGATTCAGGACCTGCCGCTGGATTTGCAGACGCAATACTTCAAGTCCGGCGATGCGGGAGCCCAGTTGAGCGTGGTTTCAAAGATCGACGTGAAGGGGATGCATTTTCGAAAGGCAGACGGACGAAACTACGACAATCTCACTGTAGCGACCGTGATCTTTGACGAAAATGGCAATTACGTGACAAGCGGAGAAAAAGTCCTCGAAATGCGACTGTTAGACAAGACCTACAGTCGACTCAGCCAGACGGGTTTGGTCATGAAATCGAGTTTTGAGCTGAAACCGGGAAAATACATGGTGAGACAGGTAATTCGTGATTCGGAAGGGGCCCAAATGGCGGCGAAGAATGGAGCGGTAGTCATTCCGTACTAAGAGCTTACGGGGGGCAAGATGAGAAGAACGCAAACGATGGGTGCAGAGAAGAAATTTACGACCGTTGTGATGCTGGCGTGGCTGCTGGTGAGCGCACGAGGAATGCTGGCGCAAACGCAGGAAGCTCAGAAGCCGGCGACGGGAACAGAACAGGGGGCGGTGCGTACCGACACGGTGATTCGCTCGGAATCGAGAATAGTCCTGGTGGACACGGTGGTGACCGACAAGAAGGGTCATTACGTTACGGACCTCAGGCAAGGAGACTTCAAGGTATTTGAAGATAACAAGGAACAGACGATAACGAGTTTTTCCTCGGGCTCGGACCCAGCGATACAGGCTGCCAACCAGAGACATTACATGATTCTCTTCTTCGATAATGCGTCGATGGAGATGGCGGATCAGATGCAAGCGCGGGATGCCGCGACAAAGTTTGTGGAGAGCAATGCGGGAGCAGATCGAATGATGGCGGTGGTGAATTTTGGCGGAACCCTGGTGATTCAACAGAATTTCACGGCGAATGCGGCGCTACTAAAGGCAGCCGTGAGTGGGAGCAAGGCGCCGTCAATCGAAACGAACGGGCAGACATCACAGCCGGTGATGGTGGCTTCCGGCGGCATGCCTTCGATCAGCCATGCGGAGGCCGATTTTGGTGCGCGGTCGATGTTGCTCTCGATCCGGAGCTTGGCCAAAGACTTGCGAGGAGTGCCGGGGCGAAAGATGTTGATCCTGTTCACCGCAGGATTTCCGTTGAGCGTGGAGAATACTTCCGAACTGACGGCGACGATCGACGTGTGCAATAAGGCGAACGTGGCGGTCTATCCGGTGGACGTACGAGGTTTGACGACGGGAATTACTCCCCCAGGAAGCGCAAAGCTTTCCACGCCTTCGGAAAACGGAGCGGCCACGAGAGAGCCGAAGTTGGTGCTGGCAAGTTACAGCAACAGCTCAATGCTGGAACCACAGAAGCCCGGAGGAGGAGGCGGAGGAACGGGCGGCGGTGGCGGCACGGGTGGCGGCGGCGGCCACGGCACCGGGGGCACGGGGGGAACGGGTGGCACCGGCGGGGGAACAGGTGGAGGTAAAGGAGGAACCGGCACCGGCACGGGAACAGGCACGGGAACAGGCACAGGAACAGGCGGAAAAGGAGGAGGGACAACTAGTACGGCGGGATCCCCGTATTCAAATTATTACAACAACCCGATGAACCAGCCGCAAGTGTTGCTCCCCAAGATTCCAGCCTCAACTTCACTGAACCAACAGGTAATGCAGATGTTGGCGGATGGCACGGGCGGATTCACGATTTACAACACAAACGACCTGCTGGGGGGATTGCAGCGGATCGCGGCGGAAATGAATCAATTCTATGTACTGGGCTATGTGCCTCGCGAGACCGAGGAGGGAAGCTGCCATACGCTTAAGGTGAAGTTGAATAGAGGCGGCATGGAAGTCCGTTCGCGCAGCGGGTACTGCAACGTGCGGCCGGCAGATCCGTTGGAAGGGAAGCCACTGGAAAAACAGATGGAGGCCCAGGCGACCGGAGCAACGATGGGAACGATCCATGCGAGCATGCAGGCGCCATATTTTTATTCAGCGCCGAACGTGGCGCGGGTGAACCTGACGATGGAGATTCCCGGCGACGCGGTTGTCTTCAACAAGGACAAGGGGAAATATCACGCGAACGTGAATATTCTGGGAATCGCGTACAAGCTGGACGGAAGCGTGGGAGCGCGCTTCAGCGACACGCTGAATATGGAAATGGAAAAGGACGACTGGAAAGAGTTCACCAAGGGGCCGTACCGTTACCAGAATGAGTTCGACGCGGCACCCGGGAATTACAAGCTGACGGTGGTGTTGAGTTCGGGTGGGCAAGGGTTTGCGAAGCTGGAAACACCGCTGCAGATCGATGCGTACGACGGGAACAAGTTCACGCTCGGGGGAGTGGTACTTTCCGCGAGTCTGCAGCGTGTGGATGAAATTCCGACCGAGGTGGATGCCGCCCTGCTGGAGGACCGCAAGCCGCTAATCGTGAAGGGCACGCAGATAACGCCGGCAGCGAGTTACCAATTCAAAAAAACAGACAATATAACGCTGTATTCAGAGATCTATGAGCCCCTTTTGAAAACGGTCCCGACGACCAGAATTGCAACCGGCTACCGGATCTTTGATAAGTCCACGGACAAACAGGTTTTCTTCACGGGTGTGATACCGCTGGAGAGCTTTGTGGAGAAAGGCAATCCCGTCGTCCCGTTTGCGCTCAAGGTGGAAACCAAAGACCTGCAGCCCGGCAGCTATCGCCTGGTGCTCCTGGCGGTGGATGACAAGAATAACCAGGCGCCGCAAAGACCAGTGGAATTTACCGTGAATTAGTGGCGGAAAGAGGGTCTATCTATAGGTAACACTTGCCCTTAGGGGCAGCAACTTTCCAGGTGCGACAGGGTTAATCTGAAGGATATGTCGACAGACCGTATCCTCAGTCAAATGGAAAGAGCGGGCTGCGCGAGCGGCTGTTCGCCTAACCGCATTTCCTACTCACCCCGTGCGCTAGTGGCAATTCTCGTGACATTATCTTGTATTTTCACGTTGGTGCTGGACGCGCCGGCACTGGCCGCGAATACCACCAAGAACAAAAAGAAAATCCAAGATCCGGTGCTAAAGGGTCTGCCCATCACGGAACTCAGCACCGATGAAGCGATTCAACATGCATTGAACCGACTGGGGTACGGTCCGCGGCCGGGAGAAGTGGAACGCGTGCGGCAAATGGGCTTGGCGAGGTGGATTGACCAGCAACTGAATCCCAGGTCGATTACCGATAGCGCGGTGGAAGCGCGGCTGAACATCTACCCCACCTTGACGATGTCGACAGCACAGATACTGACCGGATACCCGAATCCGAAGCAGGCGGGGAAACAGGCAGAACAAGCGAAACAGGCGCCTACGCCCGAGCAAGCCGCACAGAAACAGGCGGACGAAGCCATCGCGGCGATGGCGCGAGATATGGATGCAAATGGCGGTGCGGCGAGTGATGCTGGCGAGAACAATGGCGGGATGACCAGCGCTGCCGCGGGGCCAGAAGCCGATAGGCCCTCGCCAATGAAGCTGAACCCGGCGACAAGGGGGATTGGCCAAAGAGATGCCCTTGGCATGGATCCGAACGCTGTGCCAAGAGCGATCTCGGACGACAGCAAACGACCGGCGCGCGTGGTGGAAGAGCTGGCGATGGCGAAAATGACGCGCGCGATTTACAGCGACCGGCAGCTGCAGCAGGTGATGGACGATTTCTGGCTGAACCACTTCAACGTGTTTGCGGGGAAGGGTGAAGTAAGGTGGTACCTAACGTCGTACGAGCGCGACGTAATCCAACCGAACGCGTTGGGCAAGTTTCAGGATTTGTTGACAGCAACGGCAAAAAGTCCGGCAATGCTGTTCTACCTGGATAATTTCCTCAGTGCCGATCCGAATGCCGCCCAGCGACTGGCGGCGGAACGGGCAATGCGGCAGCAGATGAGGCGGGGACCGTATGGCTATCCGCCGAAGCCGGCGCAGACGCAAAACAAGAAACCGCAGCGCGGGCTGAACGAAAATTACGGGCGCGAACTGATGGAGTTGCACACGCTGGGCGTGGATGGGGGCTATACGCAGAAGGATGTCACGGAAGTGGCACGGTGCTTCACGGGGTGGACGATCGAAAAGCCCCGGGAACTGGCGCAATTCAAGTTTGATGAGAAGGTACATGATCCAGACCCAAAAGTGGTGCTGGGAAAGAGGATTCATGCCGGGGGAATGAAAGATGGCCAGGAAGTGATCGAGTTGCTGGCGAAGAATCCGAGCACGGCGAAGTTTATCTCAACCAAACTGGCCCGCCGATTCGTTTCCGATACCCCGCCGCCCGCCCTTGTGGAGCGGATGGCGAAGAGTTTCCAGAAGTCTGGTGGAGATATCCGGGAAGTGATGAGGGTGATGATTTACTCGCCGGAGTTTTGGTCGCGCGACGCGTACCGAGCGAAGGTGAAGACGCCATATGAACTTGTGGTGTCGTCGGTGCGAGCGCTAGGCACGGATGTGGATACGCCGATGCCCCTGGTGCAATGGGTCGGGCGAATCGGAGAACCGCTGTACCAATGCCAGCCGCCAACTGGGTATTCGGACAAGGCGGAAACGTGGGTAAATTCGGGAGCGCTGCTGAACCGGCTGAATTTCTCGCTGGCGCTGGCGGGAAATAAGGTGCGCGGTTCCAGAAGCGACGTGGCGGCTCTGTTGGGAAGCGATAGCGAGAGCGACCCGAAAAAAACCCTAGATCGCGCGGTGGAAGTATTTTTGGGAGAAGCGGGGCCGGCAACGGTGGATACGTTGCAGATGCAGTTGGAGAATCCACAGGTGCTGCAGGCGAAGCTGGATGACCCGGTAAAACAGGTGGATCTGGGAGTGGTAACGGGATTAGTGCTGGGTGCGCCGGAGTTTCAGAGAAGATAGAACAGTGATTCGCGATCCGGGAGACGGAAGAAGTGAGGAATCATGCCTGACCAATGCTGCGAGGGGGTTCGGACGGCGAAATTCTCGCGCCGATATTTTTTGAAGCAGGGCGGGATCGGGCTTGTGGGATTAAGTACGATGCCGGCGTTCTTGCAGCGCGCGGTTGCATCGACGCCTGGGGCGGGAAAGAAACAGCTCGTGGTGCTGTTCCAGCGAGGAGCGGCGGATGGATTGAATATTGTGGTGCCGTTCGCGGAGCCGAATTATTACCGGATGAGGCCTTCGATTGCGATCCCACAGCCCAAGCGCGCAGGAGTGGATGCGGCGATTGACCTCGACGGATTTTTCGGGCTGCACCCTGGACTGGAGGCGCTGACGCCGCTGTTCCAGAAAAACCAATTGGCCATCGTGCATGCGGCGGGATCACCGGATCCGACGCGATCACATTTTGACGCACAGGATTACATGGAGTCCGGCACGCCCGGAGTGAAAGCAACGGAAGACGGGTGGCTGGATCGTGCCATTGGAACGGTGCCGGAAGAAAATGCGTCGCCATTCCGGGCGGTGGCTATGGGAGCGAACCTGCCACGTATGTTGCAGGGGAGCACTGGGGCGATCGCGATACCGGACTTGAGGCAATTCAAGGTGCAGCCGCAGTCTGCCGCGATGGCCGGCGTGGCGGAAGTTGGATTTGAAGCGATGTACTCGCAGTCGGTGGACCACGCGTTGCACGGCACAGGCGCGGAAACATTCGAAGCCATCGACATGCTGCGGAAAATCGATACGACAAAATATCCACCGGAGAACGGGGCGGAGTATCCCAAGAGCGCGGTGGGACAGCGGTTGCAGCAAATTGGCGTGATGATCAAAGCGAATATCGGGGCGGAGGTATTGTTTCTGGACTGCGGCGGCTGGGATAACCACGTGAACGAGGGAGGAGCTCAGGGTCAGTTGGCGAATCTGCTCAGGGACCTAGGGCAATCGCTGGCGTCGTTTCATCAGGATATGGGCGACCGAATGGCGGATATTGTCGTGGTGACGATGAGTGAATTCGGGCGGACGGCAAAAGAGAATGGAAACCGCGGCACCGACCACGGACATGCCAACTGCATGTTTGTGATGGGCGGCGATGTGAAGGGTGGAAAAGTGTACGGAAAATGGCCGGGGTTGAATGATCACCAGCTGAATGAAGGCCGGGATTTGGCGCTGACCACGGACTTCCGATCCGTGGTGGGTGAAATCTTGACGAAGCATCTCAGCGTGAGAGACTTGGCGCCGGTATTTCCGGGATTCGATAATAGCCCGCGGAAATTTACAGGATTGGTGCGCGCGTAACACGGCCTGAGGCAGAAAAGGTTGCGCTCGCACCCTGCTAGCGGCAATGGCATTGAAACTCTAAAACCGGCGGCAAGCCACCGTACTCCAAATCACAATTCGCGGATCCAAATATTGCGGTAGCGTACGAGATCGCCGTGGTCCTGCAACGCCAGGGGCAATTTGTCCGGGCCAGGCACGTAAGTCGGAATATCTCCAATGGCGGTTCGGCCCCTGATTTCGACATTGTCTTGCACAAGGACGCCATTGTGGAAGACGGTAACGCGGGCTGACTTAAGCAATTTTCCCGAGTGGTCGAATTGCGGAGCGTGAAAGACGATGTCGTAGGACTGCCACTGGCCGGGCGGCCGCGAGGCATTGACGAGCGGGGGATACTGGCCATAGACGGCAGCGGCCTGGCCATCGGCGTAAGTTTTGTTTTCGTAGGAGTCGAGTACCTGAATTTCGTAGAGTCCCATCAGAAAAACACCACTATTGCCGCGCTCTTGGCTCTCACCTTTAGGAGGAACGGGCTCGGAAAACTCGACGTGTAGCTGGCAATCGCCGAAGGGGGTTTTTGTGTGGATGTAGCCGGTTTCGGGAACGACCTGGATGTAGCCATTTTCCACTTTCCACTTTGCGGCAGAGCCGTCTTTATCGAGCCACTGAGAGAGGTCCTTCCCACCAAAGAGAACGATGGCGTCGGAGGGAGCTTTGCCGGGAGAGTCCTGGGTGCTGGCGGTCCCGGGAGTGATGACGGAAGGCACAGGACGGTTGAGATCGTGGATTTTCCATTTGGTGTTGACTTGTGCATGGGAAGCACTGGCAAACAGCAAAGAAAGAACGCAGACGAATGTAGAGCATGGATACTTCTTCATGAGATACACCTCGGATAGAACTGCACGCGATTGTACCATCCGCTGAGTCGTTCAGGATGTGAGGACGGCGGGACACACTCAAAAAAAGAGGCGCCCGGAACCATCCGGGCGCCAGGATTCGTGAGGATGCAGGATTGCGCTAGTGGGCTTGTGCGCCTTTGATGCGCATACCGAAGAAGGAGCGATAGACGAAAAGGAAGGAGATGAGGAAGAAAACGGCGGCCAGAATATGCGAGAGACCGCCGCCGGTATCGGAAGTGAGTTTCACCGCGAGTTCAACGGCAAGCAAGCCGAAGAGGGTGGTGAACTTGATGACCGGGTTGAGAGCGACGGACGAGGTGTCCTTGAAAGGATCGCCGACGGTGTCGCCAATCACGGTGGCGTCGTGAAGGGGAGTCCCTTTTTGCTTGAGCTCAACTTCGACGATTTTCTTCGCGTTGTCCCATGCCGCGCCGGCATCGGCCATGAAGATGGCCTGATAAAGGCCGAAGATGGCGATGGAGAAGAGATAGCCGATGAAGAAGAAGGGCTCGACAAAGGCGAAAGCCAGAGTAGCGAAGAAGACAGCAATAAAGATGTTGAGCATTCCCTTCTGCGCGTACTGGGTGCAGATTTCGACGACTTTCTTGGAGTCGGCAACACTGGCTTTTTCGGATCCCTCGAGCTTGATGTGAGACTTGATGAACTCGACTGCGCGGTAAGCGCCGGTGGTCACGGCCTGAGTGGAAGCGCCGGTGAACCAGTAAATCATGGCGCCGCCGGTGATCAGACCGAGCACAAAGGGAGCGTGAAGAAGAGAAAGATTATTGACGCCGGAGGTCAAGCCGTGGGTGAGCGCCATGATGATGGAGAAAATCATAGTAGTCGCACCGACGACAGCAGTGCCGATGAGCACGGGCTTGGCGGTAGCTTTGAAAGTGTTGCCGGCACCGTCGTTGGCTTCGAGGAGGTGTTTGGCACGTTCGAAGTCGACGTCAATATCGTAATCCCTCTTCAGTTCCTGCTTGATGTTGGGAATTTGTTCGATCAGCGAGAGTTCGTAAACGGATTGCGCATTGTCTGTAACTGGACCGTAGGAATCGACGGCGATGGTGACGGGTCCCATGCCGAGGAAGCCGAAGGCCACCAGGCCGAAGGCGAAGACGGCCGGGGCGAGCATAAGATTAGCGAGGCCGTGGTTGCTGATGAGATAGCCGATGGACATCAGAGATACCATGGCGCCACCGAGGTAGTAAGCTGAGAAATTGCCAGCGACGAAGCCGGAAAGGATGCCGAGGGATGCGCCGCCTTCCTGAGCGGAGGTGACTACTTCCCTGACATGGCGCGATTCCGTTGAGGTGAAAACTTTAACTAGTTCCGGAATGACGGCGCCGGCGAGGGTACCGCAGGAGATGATGGTGGCCAGTTTCCACCACTGTGAGGGATCGCCACCGAGAACCGGAATAATGAAAGCGGAAACCAGGTAGGTGAGAGCGATGGAGACGAAAGAGGTGATCCAGACCAGCCAGGTGAGAGGAGTTTCGAAGTTCATGTCCTTGGCGTTGCTGAAGCGAGCCTTCTGGATGGCGCCGTTGATGAAGTAGGCGAGGGCGCTGGCGATGAGCATGATGACGCGCATGACGAATATCCAGACGAGGAGCTGAACCTGGATGGTGGGACTTTTAACAGCGAGAAGGATGAAAGTAATGAGGGCAACGCCGGTAACGCCGTAAGTCTCGAACCCGTCGGCGGTGGGGCCGACTGAGTCTCCCGCGTTGTCGCCGGTGCAATCGGCGATGACGCCGGGGTTGCGAGCATCGTCTTCCTTGATCTTGAAGACGATTTTCATCAAGTCAGAGCCGATGTCGGCGATTTTGGTGAAGATGCCGCCCGCGATTCGGAGTGCGGCGGCACCGAGAGATTCGCCGATGGCGAAACCGATGAAGCAGGGGCCCGCGTAATCGCCTGGGATAAAGAGGAGAATGATGAGCATCATCAGGAGTTCGACGCTGATAAGCATCATGCCGACGCTCATTCCTGCCTGGAGAGGGATTTTATTGATGGGGTAGGGGATGCCGCGGAGTCCGGCGAAAGCGGTGCGGGAATTGGCGAAAGTATTCACGCGAATGCCGAACCAGGCCACGCTGTAGCTGCCGCCCATGCCAATGAGGCTAAAGATGAGGATGACGGGGAGTGTGACGAACACCGACTTGCCCGGAACAGGAGCAAGAACGCCGAAATAGAGCACGATGACAATGGCGATGAAGATCCAGAGGAGCAGGAGGAATTTGCCCTGAGTGATGAGGTAGGTTTTGCAGGTTTCGTAGATGAGCTCGGAAATCTCGCGCATCGAGCGATGCACCGGCATGTTCTTGAGACGAGTGAAAATGGTCATGCCGAACAACAAGCCGAGGATACAGATGCCGATGCCGAAGAGAAGGAGTTTGTGGCCATCGATACCGAGGAAGGAGACAGATGAAAGATCGGGGAGCTGGAGATTCGCTTCACCCCCAACTTCGTCGGCAGGAGCAGCGAGCAATGCGGTGCCAGAAAAAAGCGAGAAGGCAAGCGCCGCAGAGAAGCGTTTCGCAAGAGTGCCGAGTTTGGCCCAAACAGGGACGTTCGAGATGCGCATGGAAAGTCCTCCAGAACCTTGACGTTTCATATTGTGGGGCAGAGCGTCCGAGCGGAAAGCCCGTTGGGGCCCCAACCACTCCGAGAACACACACTAGCGGCCCAACGGTGAGCGAAGTCCATTGAACCCGCAATATCGTTATCCACTAACGTCGGGGAAGCATCTCACGGATACAGGCGAGAGTCCCACGAATCTGAACGAGAAAGGAATCCACCGACTCGCCGACGATTCCCGCAGACCCCTGGGCGGGTCAAGACCACCCCGACAATACCCTTTGTCGTAGGAGAGCGAATGGATAACGATGATTTATAGCATTTCGGTAATGGCGGGTCAAACGCTTTGGCAGGAGATCCAGGATGGACAGGCAGCGAGCCGTAAATTCCTCTCTAGGAGCGCTACTCGCTTGAACCTATGACGCATCAAGGAAGATCATCGCGTCTTTGGTGGTTCCAGTACCCAGCTTCCCATTCCATAGAAGCAGAACATTGACATTCGGGGGGATGACTTGCCGACAGATACAAGATATCTTCGGAAAGGAAACAGAAAGAAGGTAATGCTGAAGATGTTGACCGTTTCGCCCACGCTTTCAAAGCGCGGCAACCCCGACAAGTAAGCAGGGATTGAGAGGCGGTTGGCAGATCGCGGAGGGGAGTTTACCGTTGGCGCTGCAAAGGGACAATCTCTGGTACAAAGACGCCGTTATTTATCAGCTTCATGTAAGGACCTTCTGTGACAGCAACGGGGACGGCATTGGGGATTTCGCGGGCCTGACACAACGACTCGACTACCTGCAAGAACTTGGAATCACTGCGATCTGGCTTCTCCCTTTTTACCCATCGCCACTTCGGGACGATGGGTACGACATTGCAGATTATCGGTCGGTGCACGCAAGTTACGGCTCAATGGAAGATTTCAAGGAGTTCCTGACGGCAGCGCATGACCGAGGAATCCGAGTCATCATTGAGATGGTGCTGAACCATACCTCGGACCAACACCCATGGTTCCGGGAGGCGCGAAGTTCCCGCGAGAACCTCAAGCGAGATTGGTACGTATGGAGCGAAACGGACACTCGTTACCACGGAGTGCCCATCGTATTTGTCGACACCGAGACCTCCAACTGGGCTTGGGATGCGACCTCGAAGTCGTATTACTGGCACCGATTTTTCAGCCACCAACCGGATCTAAATTTCGATAATCCCGCCGTTTTCGAGGCGGTGTGGGACGTAATGAAGTTCTGGCTGGAACTCGGCGTGGACGGTTTCCGGCTGGACGCCGTTGCCTTTTTGGTGGAGCGAGAAGGAACAACGTGCGAAAACTTACCGGAAACCCACGCGATCATCCGGGAGATTCGCAAACGACTGGAGATGTCCTATCCCGATACCATGCTGCTGGCTGAAGCCAACCAATGGCCTGCTGATGTCCGAGCCTATTTCGGTGACAGCGACGAATTTCACGCAGCGTTTCATTTTCCGCTGATGCCGCGAATGTTCATGGCGGTAAAACTGGAGGACCGCAAGCCGATCATCGAAATCCTCGACCAGACGCCCGAAATACCGGATAGCTGCCAGTGGTTCATTTTCCTTCGCAATCATGATGAGCTCACCCTGGAGATGGTGACGAATGTAGAACGCGACTATATGTATGACGAGTACGCCAAGGACAAGACCATGCGGATCAACCGTGGCATCCGCCGCCGGCTGGCCCCGATGATGAACAACGACAGGAGGCGAGTAGAACTGCTGAACGGATTGCTGATGTCCATGCCGGGAACGCCGATTGTTTACTACGGCGACGAAATCGGCATGGGGGACAACATCTATCTTGGTGACCGGAACGGAGTGCGAACTCCGATGCAATGGAATAGCAGAATGAACGCGGGCTTCTCGTTGGCTGACCCGGAACGTTTGTACGCGCCGGTAATTTCCAACGATGTGTATGGCTACAAGGCAATCAATGTAGAAGCGCAGGAAAGGTTCGAGCATTCCTTGCTTCGTTGGATGAAATCTCTCATTCAGGTGCGCAATGCGTTGCGGGTTTTTGGGCGCGGAACAATTCATTTTTTGCATCCGGCGAATCACCGGGTTCTGGCGTACATCCGTGAATATGGCGAAGAAATCGTCCTGGTGGTGAATAACCTGTCGAGTACCGCGCAGGCTGTGGAACTCGATGTGCAGCGGTACAAGGGCTACGTGCCGATTGAGATGTCTGGGAGGAGCCTGTTTCCTCGATTTGGAAATCAGCCGTACTTACTGACGCTGGGTCCTTATCAGTATTATTGGTTTCAGCTCCGACGAATTTGATGGGGCGACGGCTGATGCTCGCCGGAAATTACGGAAGGAAAGTAACAATCTAGTCGCTATGGCCGAAGATAGTTTTTTAGCGGATGATTTGTTTCGCCAGTTAATGAGTGTTGGCGAAGTGGACCTTCTCGTGGGAATCTCCTCGCACGACGCGGGGGACGCGGTCGGCCAAGCCGTCCAAGCAGTGGAACAAAGCATTCAGCGACAGTTCATCAGGCAGCGAGTCGTGATCGTCCTGCTGGATGGTGGAACCAAGGACGAAAATGCCGTCGCCGGGGCAAGCCTGGAGAACCCGGAAGAAAAGCGTGTGCGTTCACCCGGAATAACCTCGCTGCGCACAATCCATCGAGTCGCAGCGAACTTTTCCAGTCCGCCTTCTCCCGGAATCGCGCTGCGGACTATTTTGGCGGTGGCGGATCTGTTGCAAGCGCGGGCGTGTGCGGTGGTTTCCGCTGCCGTGTCCGATCTGAACTCCGACTCGATTGCCAATCTTTTGACGCCGGTGTACCGGGAAAAACTTGATTTTGTCGCGCCTCTCTACGCGCGACACAAGTTTCAAGGCCTGCTGATGCGGAATCTTCTCTATCCCATGAGCCATGCGGTGTTTGGCTGCGGAATCCGCGAGATTTTTCCAGCGGAATGGGGTTTTTCTGGACGCCTGGCAAGGTACTGTCTCAATCAGGACGTGTGGCACGAGGATGCCATTCGGGTACAACCAGAAGCATGGATGGCAATTACGGCGAATTGCTCCGATTTTCGCTGTTGCCAGGTTTTTCTCGGCGAAAAAACGCCGGTAAAAAGGGGTCTTGGAACGGACATCGTCGAAGTCCTGCGGCAGACGGTCGGGACATTATTCTGGTGTTTGGAGTCGCAGCAACGGTTGTGGTTAGAGAGCGACAGATCTCCGATCCCTGTACCCACGATCGGACCAGCCCACGAGCTCACCTCCGAGTCGACCGACATGGATCAACATAGAATCTTCGAGATGTTCCGAAGCGGCGTAACAGACCTGGAGCCAGTTTTAAGTTCAGTGTTGGATCCCGAAACCCATTCAGAAATCAAGAGACTCATATCTATCGAGGAAGGGAAATTCCGATTCAAATCCGACCTCTGGGTCAGGACGCTGTACGATTTTGCAGCTTCCTATCATCACGCTGTCATCAACCGGGATCATCTGGTGCAGGCATTGGCACCTCTCTATCGAGGCATGACCCATTCTTTTCTCGTGGAACATGCCGATTCCTCCCCAGCGGAGATCGAGGCCGCGAACGAGATGCTCTGTGCCGAATTCGAGCTACAAAAGCCATATTTAAGGGAGAGATGGAAGGCAATAGTGGAGGTGAAATCATGAGAGAGACCATCCTGCAGGGCCTGGAGCAGGCATACAGAAATTTGGGACGCATGATTGCTGAATTTCTCCCGCGCTTCCTGGTGATGTTGATTATTATTGCTATGGGCCTACTTGTGGCGCTTGCGCTCAAGTACATTCTGCGAGCCCTTCTGCGCCTCACGAAACTCGATCGAGTTTCGGAACAAGCCGGGGCTACCAGCGTTCTTCGATTGGCCCACCTTCCTCCCATGACGGAACTGCTAAGCCGCTCGTTGTTCTGGGTGACCTGGCTTTGCTTTATTGTGGTGGGGCTGGGCGTCCTTGGTATCGCCAGTCTTCAGGAACAGATTTCGCGATTGCTGCGTTTTCTACCCGAGGTGCTGGTGGCAATCCTGGTGTTGTTCTTAGGAGTGGCGATTGCGAATTTTCTATCGCGTGCCGCGTTGCTTGCAGCGGTGAACGCGGGGCACGCCTCCGCGCGGGTAGTAAGCTGGGCGATTCGCATCGGTATTTGGATCCTAGCAATCACGATGGCGCTGGAAGAGCTTGGTTTGGCAAGGCAAACCGTGATCTCGGCATTCTCGATCGTTTTTGGGGCGACGATGCTGGGTCTAGCGATCGCTTTCGGGCTGGGTGGTCAAGAGCTGGCTCGGAAGTGTTTGGAAAAATACCTGGGCGGCAGCAGAAAGGAAAAAGAGAAAGAACCAGAGCCGTTGTAGGAAAAACGCAAAAGGGAACGAGGGCTTCTCTTTTGCCTGCAGACCCAATGAGTACGTATCGAGCCGCAAGGCAGATCACTGGCTGGGTCAACTTCTCGGGCGGCTGAACGGCAGGCACTACCGACTATTCACTTCTTGTTCAACGCCGGAATTTGCAGAACCAGCGAGTCGATTTCCGGCGAACTTGGGCAGATGGCCTTTGCCATCGGAGATGATTTTGCGCTGGTCTTCGACGGACGTGGCAGCGGTCGTTTCGGAGTGAAGCGACGGGCCACCGAAATGGCAGCCCTCTGCAGTCTTTCCGTGGCCGCCCAAGCAATCTTTATGGAAGAAGGGTTCGCAGTCAGGTTTGACATGCTACACACGTGACCTGACTCACGAGCCAATTGGGAGAAATGGTCCGAGGGGAACAGCAATGATAGTATGAAGAGCTACGAAGCGGGTGATGGGAACTGCCAGCCAGGTGAAAAAGAGAGAATGGATAGGGAAATGGACGTGTTGGCACAGAGGAGTAACACGCGCGCGCTGCGGCACGACTGGAAGAAGGGTGAAGTTCAGGCGATTTATGACACGCCGCTTCCGGAATTGGTGTATCGCGCGCAGACGGTGCACCGGGAATTCCACGAACCGGATCGCGTACAGACGTGCCAACTGATTTCGATCAAGACCGGTGGCTGTCCGGAGGACTGCGCGTATTGTCCACAAAGTGCGCACTATGATGCGGACGTGGAACGACAAGGACTGCTGGATCCGCAGCATGTGATCGGCGTGGCACGGGAAGCCGTGGAGCGAGGGGTAACGCGCTTCTGCATGGGGGCGGCGTGGCGCGAGGCCCCGCAAGGCAGGGAATTCGACAAGGTGCTGGAGATGGTGCGCGGGGTATCGGCACTGGGCATGGAAGTGTGTTGCACGCTGGGGATGCTGACCGAAGAGCAAGCGACGCGGCTGAAGGAAGCGGGGCTGACGGCGTACAACCACAATTTGGATACCTCGCCGGAGTTTTATGGGTCGATTATTACGACGCGGGTGTATGACGAGCGATTGAGAACACTGGCGGCGGTGCGCAAGGCGGGAATCACGGTCTGCTGCGGTGGAATCCTGGGGATGGGCGAAAAAGCGAGCGACCGAGTGGGTTTGCTGCATCAATTGGCCACGTTGGAGCCGCATCCCGAGAGCGTGCCAATCAATATGCTGGTGAGGGTGGAGGGCACGCCGCTGGCGTCCATGCCGGCGCTGGACCCTCTGGAGATGGTACGGGCGATCGCGACAGCACGTATCCTGATGCCGAGTTCCAGGGTTCGATTGGCAGCGGGACGCAAGCAATTGTCGCCGGAAGCGGTAACGCTATGCTTCCTGGCCGGCGCAAATTCGATTTTTGTTGGGGAGAAGTTGTTGACCACTCCCAATCCAGGTCCGGATGAAGATGAGCAGTTATTGCAAAGCCTGGGGATGAAACCGCTGGAATCTCATGCCGGATGACGTTCTATCTGCGTGGAAAGCAACGCTTGGAAAAGGGCTGCAAACGCTCGACGAGCAGCACCAGCGGCGGACCCTTGCACAAATTCACGGGATCGATTTTTGCTCCAATGATTATTTGGGATTGGCGGAGCACCCTGCGTTGCGGGAAGCGGTGGTGCGGGCGGTGCAAAACTCGACGAGAGTGGGTGGAACCGCGTCACGTCTGCTATCGGGGCAGACGGAAGGCTGGCGCAAACTGGAAGAGGAGTTTGCCGGATTTGCGGGGACGGAGGCGGCGCTGTTTTTCGGCAGTGGCTATGCGGCAAACATGGGATTGCTGTCGGCTCTGGTTGGGCGAGACGACGTGGTGTATTCGGACGTATTGAATCATGCGAGCCTAATTGACGGAATGCGCTTGTCGGGAGCAAGGAAAGTCATCTATCCTCACCTCAACCTCAGTGTGCTGGAAGACTCGCTTCGGCAGGACGCAGGGGCACCCTGGCGGAGAATCATCATTACGGAAAGTGTATTTAGTATGGACGGGGATGTCGCCCCCTTGAAGGAGATGGCCGCCCTGGCGGAGAAATTTGGCGCAGCGATGATCGTGGACGAGGCTCATGCCACCGGAGTGCAGGGCAAGGGCGGATGCGGGCTGGCAGCGCAAGCGGGGATTCTGCCGCAGGTTTTGGCGACGATTCATACTTGTGGAAAGGCGCTAGGTTCAGCGGGAGCCTTTGTGTGCGGGCCGGCAGTGATGAAAGATCACCTGATTAATCATGCGCGGACATTCATATTCAGCACAGCGCTGCCGCCATATTTCGCGGAACAGATCAGCGCCGCCGTGAGGCTCGCTGCTGCGATGGACAAGGAGCGGCAGACCTTATTGAAGCGGGCCCGCGGATTGAATCATGCACTGCGGCGAGCCGGTTTCGATACGGGTGAAAGTGCCAGCCAGATCGTGCCGGTGGTTTTGGGAAGTAATCAGGACGCGCTGCAGGCGGCGGAGCACATACAACGGAGAGGATTTGCCGTGCGTGCAATCCGGCCGCCGACAGTGCCAACGGGGCGCGCGCGTTTACGGCTGTCGTTGACGACGCGAATTGCCGAAGAAGAGCTGGATCGGCTGGTGAAGTCGTTAGTGGAGTGGCGCGAAGGAAAATCGGCGCGGATGACGGTGAGATACGCATGAGACGGCACTTCTTTATTACCGGGACTGACACGGGAGTCGGCAAGACGACGCTAGCGGCACTGCTCTGTGCTGCACTCGACGCCGTGTATTGGAAGCCGATACAGACGGGAACGCTGGAAGGGTCGGACCGGGTAACGGTCATGAGGCTAGCGGGGATCGGGACGGACCGCACCCTCGAAGAAGTGTACAAATTTGTGCCGCCGGTTTCGCCAGATCTGGCTGCGCGATGGGCGGGCGTGGAGATCGATCTGGGGCGGATCAACCCGCCGGCGAGTTTGCTAAACGACTGGTTGATTGTGGAAGGCGCCGGGGGAGTGTTGGTGCCGATCAATTCGAAGCAGTTTATGCTGGATATGATGGTGAAATTCAAGCTGCCTGTGATACTGGCGGCGCGGAGCGGGCTGGGGACCATTAATCACACGTTACTCACATTGGCAGCGCTGCACGCGGCGGAATTGCCGGTGCACGGGGTCGTACTGATCGGCGATCAGAACCGCGAGAACCGCGAGACCATCGAAAAGTTCGGCCACGTCCGAGTGATCGGCGAGATTCCGAAACTTCCCAACTTGCACCGCACCGCGCTCATGCAGGTCTTCCTGAACCACTTCGACCGATCCGCATTTTCACAATGAAGTCTCCGCTACAGATTTGGCACCCATTCACGAATAGTGCGCTCGATCCCGAGCCGCTGCAGGTGCGGACGGCGGAGGGCGTGTACCTGCATTTAGAGAACGGGCGAAAAATCATTGATGCGATCTCGTCCTGGTGGGTGAATTTGCACGGTCACGCGAATCCGCGCATTGCGGCAGCGATTGCGGAGCAAGGTCGGAAGCTGGAGCACGTAATCCTAGCGGGCTTTTCGCACGAGGCGGCAGAGGAACTGGCGGGGAGGCTCAGCAAGTGGCTGCCAAGAGAACTGACGTACATGTTTTTTTCGGATGACGGTTCGACCGCTGTGGAAGTCGCGCTGAAGCTGGCGGTGCAACATTTCCAAAACTTGTCTCGGGGGGAAAAGACGGAAATTGTGGCGCTGGCCCACGGATACCACGGAGACACCGCTGGTGCCATGTCGGTGAGCGACGACTCACCATTCACAGAGCCATTCCAGTCAATGCGCTATCCCGTGCATCGGGTGAATTCGGCGTACTGCTACCGGTGTCCAGTAGGATTGGAGCGGGTGAGCTGTCACATTGAATGTGGCCAGCAACTGGAGAGGTTGCTGGAGGAGCGGGGCGAACAGATCGCCGCAGTGATTGTAGAACCATTGCTACAGGGCGCGGGCGGGATGATCGTGCATCCAGTAGAGTTTCTGCAGAAAGTGCGCGCACTGTGCACAAAATACGATGTGCTGCTGATCGCGGATGAAGTGCTGACAGGATTTGGTCGCACCGGGAAAATGTTTGCGTGCGACTTGGCAAATGCCGTGCCGGATCTGATGTGCATTTCGAAGGGCATTACCGGCGGATTCCTGACCATGGGCGTGACTCTGTGCACGGACCGCGTGGAAGCGGCGTTTCGCAGCGAAAACCGCATGCACACGTTTTATCATGGGCATTCGTACACGGGAAACGCCCTGGCGTGTGCGGCGGCGAATGCCAACCTGCAAATTTTTGAAGACGAGCCGGTGTTTGACCGGATTGCGACCATTTCGAAAATCCATGGGGAGCGATTGGCCCAATTGCGACTCATGCATCAAGTGGGCAACGTGCGGCAGATTGGGACGATGGGCGCCATCGAGCTGATGGCGGAAGATGCCGGATATCTTTCTGCGCTGCGGTCGAAGTTGTACAGTTTTTTTCTGGAGCATGGGGTACTGCTGAGACCGCTGGGCAACGTCGTATATGTTTTGCCTCCGTATGTGATTGAGCCGGACGAATTACATCGCGTTTACGACGTGATCGTGGAATCTATCGAAACCCTGCTTTAGTAGCGTGATTCCGAGAAAACCCGCCGCCGTTCATGGCATACTCGGAAAACTATGCCGGCCAGCATGACACGCTCGTGGACGGTGCCTGAGATTCCCCATCTCGAATGCTTCCGAGTGGTCCGTTTTGTCCACGAATATCCCCGACACAGTCATGCGACTTGGGCAATCGGTGTGGTCGATGACGGTACTGGAGGCATCTGGTATCGGGGAGCGAACGAGCGAGGCGGACCTGACGAAATAATCGCCATAAATCCAGGCGAGGTGCATACGGGATATCCGCTGCAAAAGGGCGGGATCAGCTATTCAATGCTGTACGTGGATCACGAACTCGTGAAAGAGATATTGCCGGACGTCACCGCGCCACCCATATTCCCAGGGATAGCGATTCGCGATCCAGTCCTCGCTTCAAGTTTGCGCCGCCTCTGTCGTTCTCTGGAATATGGCGCTCCTTGCCTTGCGGCGGAAACTCAGCTCCTTTCTGATCTGGGCCTACTTTTCCTGCGGCATGGCCACGCCAAAGCTCGCGAGTCTATGGGGCGCGAGGCAGATCATGTTGCTCTGGTGCAAGAGTATCTGCGCGCGAATCTTCACCGTAATGTCCGGTTGGAGGAGCTTTCTGCTTTGACCGGGCTATCCAAGGCCTACGTGATTCGTTCTTTCCGCCGCCTGGTGGGCATGCCACCATACGAGTGGCTTCTCCAATTGAGGATCGAAGAAGCAAGAAAAAGCCTACAAAAAGGCAGCCCGATAAGCGAAGTTGCCATGGAACTGGGATTTGCCGATCAGAGTCATTTCCATCGCCGGTTCAAGCGGGTAACCGGCATGACGCCCGCCGCCTACGCGGAAGGTCATTATCGTTCAAGACAAGACAATATGCTGCGGGGAGAATGACAAGCGCGGCAGCAGTAGACGCGTCTAGCTTATCTAGAGTGTTTTGCTCAAAGGGCCTGCTGTGATTGCGGCGCTCTACCACGCCGCCATTTGCGAGGATAACCCGTGGAGATCCGCTTAAAAGTGAATGGGGTGGTCCACGACCTTGATGTTGAGCCAGACGCGCCGTTGCTCTGGGTCATTCGTGATGAACTGAATTTGACCGGCACGAAATTCGGCTGTGGGATCGCGGCTTGCGGAGCCTGCACCGTGCATGTGAACGGCAAAGCGATGAGGAGTTGCAGCGTTCCCGTTGGCTCGGTAGCGAACGAGGATATTAGAACGATCGAGGACCTCGGCGCCAGCTCGTTGAACGCTGTTCAGGAGGCGTGGATCGAACACCAGGTGCCCCAATGCGGCTATTGCCAATCGGGCATGATTATGGCGGTCAGCGCATTCCTGGAGACCAATCCCGCGCCCACGGATGACCAGATTGCCGCCGCCATTACTAACATTTGCCGCTGCGGCACCCTTCCACGCATCCGCGCGGCAGTGCGCAGCTTGGCGGCCCGCAAGGGTGAGGGTGGCCCAAGATGAATCGAAGGAAGTTTCTGATCGGCGGCGCGACGGCAGCCGGTGCGCTGATCGTCGGGTACGCGGTTTGGCCGAGTGGACGACTTGGCCGGGCAAATCTGCTGGCTGCCAAACCCGGCGAGCGCTTTGCCGCTACGTGGATCAAGCTCGCTAACGACGGCACTATCACGATTGTCGTCCCCCATTGCGATATGGGCACCGGCATATTCACCTCTCTTTCACAAATGGCGGCGGATGAGCTCGACGCCGATTGGACCAAGATACGAGCGGAAACCGCGCCGAGCGATCCGCTTTTTGCAAATAGTGCGATGGCGGAGGGATTCGCGCTCGAAGAAGAGAACATGGCTCTTGAGTCCATCCCTAACTCTCTACGGGGACCGGCCGTGAACTCGATGCGCCTCATCGCAGAATACATGGACCTGCAAACGACCGGTGGCTCTTGTGCTGTGCGTTTCACGGGCATGTATGGCATGCGCATCGCCGGCGCCGCCGTGCGCGAAATGCTGGTAAAGGCAGCGGCGGCACGGATGAATGTGCCGGTGGAAGCATTTCGCACCGAAGTGAGCCGGGTGATCCATGTGCCTTCCGGAGAGAGCTTCGTTTACGGGGAACTGGCGGCGGAGGCTGCCGTGTATAGTCCGTCTGCGCATCCCAAATTCAAGGCAAGGAGCGCACTCAAACTGATTGGCAAACCCTTGCAACGCATCGATATACCAGCCAAGGTCAATGGTGCCACGCAGTATGGCATCGACACACAACTGCCGGACATGTGGTATGGCGCCATCAGGATATCGCCAGTATTTGGTGGCAAGCTTGTATCTGTGAGCGAAGCACCGATTGCACAGAGTCGCGGCGTCAAGAAGGTGGTGAGGCTGGACGATGCGGTGGTCGTGCTGGCCGATCGCTTCTGGCGCGCTCGCAACGCGATCAATGCGCTCGAACCAGTCTTTGATAATGGAGGCAAGGGAGACGTCTCCTCGAAGACCATCCGCGACCAACACCTGGCCGCGCTGAATAATGGAAAAGTGAAAAAGGACCGTTCGACCGGGAGCGGTGCCGACGCGCTGAAAAACGGGACTGTCGTGGAGCGTGTTTACAACGTGCCTTATCTCGCCCACGCCCCAATGGAGCCCGTGAACGCCACCGCGTTGTACAAGAAGGAGGGCACGCTCGAAGTTTGGTCGGGCACGCAAGACGGTCTGGGATCGCGGGTGTTCTGCGCCAAGACGGCTGGGCTGCATATGGACAAGGTGACATTTCACTTATTGCCGAGTGGCGGCAGCTACGGACGACGCTTGCCGGACCTGTGGGACTTCCTGGCATATGCGGTGAAAACCGCCATGGCTGTGCCAGGCGTGCCAGTGAAGCTCATCTACACCCGCGAGCAGGACATGCAGCACGATTTCTACCGCCCAAATGTGACCAGCCGCTTCAGGGCCGCAGTGGATAGGGATGGCATACCGGTGGCCTGGGTGAACAACTACACCACCAACGACGACCCAAATAACGAGGCGCACATCTTATACGGCGTGCCCAATCAAGCCTACGGCACGGTCAAAATCCCGATGCACGTACCAACAGGCCCATGGCGTAGCGTCGAGGCCTCCTGGCATGGATTTTTTATCGAGTCCTTCATCGACGAGCTGGCTCATCAAGCCAATCGGGATCCGCTCGAATACCGCTTGGCACTCTTGAAGGAGAAGCCCCGGCACAGCGCCACGCTGAGCCTAGCGGCCGAGCAGGCGGGATGGGGCATGCCCCTGTCCGCTGGTTGCGGACGGGGAATTGCGATGGTGGAATGCTTCGGCACTATCGTGGTGCACGTTGCTGAGGTCGAGGTCACGGAAGGCGGCGCGGTGAAAGTTCGCCGCTTCACGACAGCAGTGGACTGTGGCATGGCGGTGAATCCGGATGGGTTTAAAGCGCAGATGGAGGGCGGCGTCATTTTTGGCCTAAGCGCGGCACTTTACGGAGAGATCACCATCGATCATGGCGCCGCCGTTCAGCAGAACTTCCCAGACTATGACGTGGTGCGCCTTGCCGAATGCCCGGCCATCGAGGTGCACATTCATGAGAGCGATGCCCCGCTCGGGGGCGCCGGTGAACCCGGAATACCGCCAGTTGCGCCCGCGGTGACGAATGCGATCTTTGCCGCTACGGGCGTTCGCATCCGGGAACTTCCAATCAAAAACCATGCACTGGGAAAGGCCACACCAGCTAGTTGAGAGCAGCTGCTTGACGTCTTGTGAGTCAAGGAACATCCGGAAGTTTGGCACAATGCCAGTCTTTTCATCGCAAGAAAGGCCCGTCGCACGTCTGGTAGACTGAAAGGCGATCTCACGGAGGATCTCTTTTGGCGATGCCGTTGAACGGCTGGAAGCAGAAAATTGTGGGGTTTGCGGGAGCGCTGGGCGCGCCGGGGTTGTTCCTGATTTCCTTCTTGGATTCTTCCGTGCTGACATTTCCGGTAATCAACGATTTGCTGTTAATTGAACTGAGTATTCAAAAGCCGTTACGCATGCCACTGTATGCGGCGATGGCCATGACGGGTTCGGTGCTGGGATGCGTGCTGCTGTATTACATCGCCAAGAAGGGCGGGGAAGCGTTCTTTCATAAAAAGGCGGGGGAACGCGCGCATGCGATCCGGCGGTGGGTGGTGAAAAATGGATTTGGGGGAATGCTGGCCGCGGCGCTACTGCCGCCGCCCACCCCTTTCAAGATTTTTGTGTTTGCCGCAGGGGTGTTTGAAGTTCCGTTGAGCAGTTTTGCATCAGCAATCGCACTGGCCAGGGCGATCCGGTACTTTGGAATGGGCTACCTGGCGATTCGGTACGGTGAGCAGGCAATGCCGTTCATCGGCCAGCACAAGATGCAAGTGGCGGCAGGGGTGATTGTGTTCGTGGTGGTGAGCTACGGATTGTCGCGGCTGATCTTGCGTGATAAGCAGGACAACAGAGCGACTTAGCAGTACCTGGCCGATCTAAAGATCGGGAACTTCAAAAGCCAAATCAGCGTAAACGAATATCGCTGGACCAGACAAGGTCCTGGCTGGTGATCGCAAATTGTGAATCGAGAAGAATGCGAGCGGCGACGCGATGGTAGATTTCATTTTCAGCAAGATCGCGCGCTGAACGAATCACCACTTCATAGCCATCTTCCGTTTTGGCCACTATGGCTCGTGGGAAGGGCACGGAGCGAAGGTACTCGTTGGAGACATGGGTCCTCTGGGCGGCGTCTAGCTCCGGGGAGGGTTCAGGCTTGTGCAGGCATTCGGCGCTCTCCGGATCAAAACTCTTCCCGGGTCCAGACGGGACTTCGGCAAGGCAGAGGAACGACTCTGTCTCCACAACGCCATGCCACGTAGTGATGGAGAGGGCGTCGGGGAAGGCACCCACTCGGCGGGCGGATTCACCGTGGTAGGAATGAGCCTCGAGGGAGGCAATGCTGCCGGAGTGGAGCAGCGCGCGCGCTCCAATATAGAGGGCGATTAGGGCCAAGGCAACAATGGCGCCGTTGCGGCCTCGCGGAGAGTTCTGCTTTGCGCCAATTTCCGAAGTCACCAGCCGGAACAGCTCCGGAACCAGGATTCCAGCAATCAATATCGCGAGAATCCATGGATCGATGCTGGGCAGCCAATCCATCGCAAAGCGTGCAGGGCGGAAAGGCGAGAGAAGTGCGACGCCTTCTGATTGAAAGAGATCGAGTACGACATGAAGTCCGGCAGCGAGGGTGAGAGGCAAGATAAGCGGGAGAAATGGTTCGGATTGTTTCCTGGCGAGATAGCGCGTGAATAAAAGGGCTAAGACAATTACAGCGACAGTCCCGAGAAGTGAGTGCGTGTACGAGCGATGAGCGGCGAAGTATGCCGAAGGGCCGAAGAAGGCACTGAGAAGATCGATGCCGGCAAGGGTACCGGCGACGAGCATGCCGAGAATGAGGGGCCAGCGGCGGTGAGGAAAAAATCCACGCACGAGAGCATAGGAAGCAAGCGTATGCGTGGCAATGTCCACGATTAGCCTTTCGAGGCAGCAGCGCCGTCTGATGCTACGGAGCCGCTAGGTACGAGCAGTTTCAAGGCGCGAGGCACAATCGAAAATTCGATGGGCAGGCGGGCCAGCGGTTCGCCATCGACCTGCGCATAGACTGGGTTAGCGTCGAGTGGTTCGCAGATGAGAGACTCGGCCTTCCAGAAGTGCACGTCTTCCTCTTTACGGAGATTTCCCATCCACAGGGTTGGTAGATAACTCAGATAACGGAAGCCGCTTTGTGTGGTCAGCGCCATTACTTCGAAGCGGTCTTCGAATAGGTCGGCTTGGTCGGTGATTTTGAAAGGACCACCGTAGTTCTTGGTGCGGCCGACGACGACGAGAGTGGCTTCCATCTGACGATCATCGGCGCTCACGCGAAAGCGTGGAAATGTGTAGCGCAAAACCTCGCGGGCGCCCTGCCACCAGTAGGCGAGGATGCCGACGCGCGCTTTCAAGCCGAGGTCGACGGAATAGACGATCATGCCATCCGGGCCAGCGCCGGAGAGAGAAAGGAAAAAACGTTTACGCTCAGGCTGTTCGAGCGGAGTCGCGAGGCCGAGGGCGATCTCGCGAATTTCGCCATGGATAAGGCGGCGGGCGGCGCGGGGAATGTCCCAGGGAAGATCAAGTTCCTTGGCGAGGACGTTGGCGGTTCCGCCGGGAAGAAGTGCCAGGGGAACACGGTGGCCGTTGGCGTAGTTGGCGAGGCCATTGACGACTTCGTTTAGCGTGCCATCGCCGCCACAGGCGATGACGAGTTGGCGTTGATCGCGAACAGCTTGTTGGGCAATCTCCGTGGCGTGGCCGGGGCCGGTGGTTTCGGCGAGGTCAGCTTCGATTCCATTAGAAGCGAGAATTTGGCGAGCCTCGTCAATGAGCTTGCGCCGGCCGTTCCCGCCGTTACCGGCATTGGGGTTGTGGATTAGAAGAGCGTTATGGATGAGCGTGTCCACAGATTCTCGGGCGTCGTTCAAACCATCATTGTAACCGAAAAAGACGGAGGCACGTGAAGGACCACTCGCGAAAGGAAGCAATGGCACAAGAGGAAGGGAGCTAGGACGAAGCCAGCGCTAACCGGACTTGCTAGGTAACACGGAAAGCTGACAGTTGATGTGTTATGTTGGCGGATGCCTTTGAGACGGGACGTACGCTAAGGACTGAGCGAATCGCGTTCCCAGGCGAGCACCATGCCCATCGGTGTCAAGGCAACTTTTACGAGGTCATGTCTGTACCGTTTGAATTCCGCGCAAACGGTTTTCTTCCTTTCCATTTTACTCAACTTTGCAATTACAGGTTCGGGGGGACCACGCGTGCAAGAGGGAACCGCGACAAGTTCCGCGCAGCAGACTGAGCAGAGTGCGGATGCACGTATGCATCCCTATCTCGATGAACCCCTAAAAACGCTGATGAAAAGCGTTCCGGAACTGAAGGGAATTCGACCGGCCGCAGACCAGCAAGAGTTGCCAATGATTCTGGAGAAAACAGGCAAGGAGGTGGATGAATTCTTTGATAATGCGGTGGACCTGGTGGCGCACGAGGAGATTCAGCAGGAACGATTGGGGAGCCTTGGTTTTACTACAGCGCACGAGCGGGTACGAGACAGCTACTTGATCCTGCGTCATGGGAACGGCACGCGAGCGGACTTCGATGAATTTCGCACGGACGAAGAAGGGAATCGACTGGACCAGGTAGGATTGGCAAGGGGATTTCTCGTAACCTGGGGATTCGCATTGATCTCCGCTCATTTCTCGGCGGGGTTTCAACCGGATTCGAGTTTCCGGTATCTTGGCGATGAAATAATTGCTGGGCGAGAAACGTACGTGGTGGCGTTTGCCCAGCGGCCCGACAAAGCCAGCTACACAATCACGATGAAGGGACCGAGAGGTTCCGACGCGCACATTCTGACGCAGGGAATCGCGTGGGTGGATAAGAAAAATTTCCACATTGTACGGATGAGGACCGATTTGCTGGCGTGTCAACCCTATATTGGCCTGGAGCAGCAGACGACAAAAGTGGATTTCAGTGAAGTGCAATTTACGGACGTCGCCACGCCCTTGTGGCTGCCACACGACGTGAACGTGTTCCTCAAACTCGGAAAGTATCTCGATCGGCCTGCGGAGGAGTTCCGGAACGTGCACCACTACACGGATTATCGGCGGTATCGGGTGGCCGTTAAAATGGTGGGTCCGCAGTGACCAGTGGATAGAAAGCCCTATCCATAAAGGATTCAATTGGCATCGGCCACCGATTGCTCACTTATAATAACAGGCGGTTTGGACTTCAGCTCGTGCGAGGCGGGTATGGCGAAAGCGAAAATGGCAAAGGCCAACGGAAAAGTGAAGAAAGAAACGGAGAAGCTCCGGGAGGAAATCCGGCGACACGAATATTTGTACTATGTGGCGGACGAGCCGGAGGTTTCGGACGCGGTATTCGACAAGCTGATGAACCGTCTGAAGTTGCTGGAGGCGGAGCACCCGGATTTGGTGACGCCGGACTCGCCAACGGTACGTGTGGGGGGTGCGCCGCGCGAAGGATTCACAACGGTACGGCATGCCCGGGCAATGCTGAGCCTGGACAATGCATTTTCGTTTGAGGCGCTGAGAGATTGGGACCGGCGGGTGAGAGAAGGAACGGGGAGGCTAGTGAATGAATATATCGCCGAGCATAAATTCGACGGGCTGAGTATTTCGCTGCAATATGAGGATGGCGTGCTGGTGCGCGGCGTAACGCGCGGCGACGGAACTACGGGTGAGGATGTCACCCCAAACGTCAAGACCATCCGGTCGATTCCACTGCAAGTGAATGCGGCGACGCTGAAGAAAGTGAAGCTGACGAAGAGCTTTGAGGTACGCGGCGAGATCATGATGACGAGGAAGTCGTTCGAGGCGCTGAACCGTCAGCAGGAAGAGACCGGGGGAAAGATTTTCGTGAACCCACGCAATGCGGCGGCGGGCGCAGTGCGCGTGTTGGACCCAACGATTAGCGCGCAGCGGAAGTTGGATTTCTTCGCATACTTCCTATACGTGGAGGGAAAGGTGCCGTTTAGGAAACATTCGGATTCGCTGGCGGCGCTGAAGCAAATGAGGTTTCGCGCCTCG
This sequence comes from Candidatus Acidiferrales bacterium, assembly GCA_963709675.1. Classification (GTDB taxonomy): domain Bacteria; phylum Acidobacteriota; class Terriglobia; order Acidiferrales; family UBA7541; genus Acidiferrum. The sequence continues at coordinate 1,774,797 of CAVPWW010000002.1, read as the reverse complement.
GACGATTGGAAACTGTGCGATGGAATTGATGCGGTCATCGAATATTGTGAGTCGTGGGACACGAAGCGGGAAAAGCTGCCTTATGAAATTGATGGCGTGGTGATCAAGTTGAACTGCACCGCGCTGCAGAACGAGCTGGGATATACGGCGAAGGCGCCGCGGTGGGCGATCGCGTACAAATACCCCGCGCGGCAGGAACAGACGGTGGTGAACGATATTATCGTGCAGGTGGGGCGAACCGGGACGCTGACGCCGGTGGCGATGCTGGAACCTGTCCAGGTGGGGGGCGTGACCGTGAGCCGGTCCACCTTGCACAACATGGATGAAATCGATCGTCTAGGCCTTCATATTGGGGATACCGTGCTGATTGAGCGCGCAGGGGAAGTGATTCCGCACGTGTTGAAAGTGGTGAAAGAAGGAAAAAACCGGAGAGCGTTCCATATGCCGAAGAAGTGTCCGGTCTGCGGAAGCGCGGTGCACCGCGTGGAAGGGGAAGTGGCTTACCGCTGCGTCAATGCGGCGTGCCCGGCGAAGCTGAAGGAGTCGCTGCAGCACTATGCAGGACGGCACGCAATGAATATTGATGGCTTGGGTGAGAAGATTGTGGACCAGTTGGTTGAAAAAGGGATGGTGAAGGATGTAGCGGACCTGTATTCGCTCCAACTGGAGGAAGTGGCGGAGCTGGAGCGGATGGGAGAGAAATCCGCACAGAACTTGCTGGACGAAATTGAGGGTAGCAAGAAGAGCCCTCTTTCACGGCTGATTTACGCGTCCGGCATTCAGTTTGTGGGCGAGCGGACGGGTCAATTGCTTGCGGAACATTTTTCGTCGTTGGAGGAGTTGGCAGCGGCTGGAGCCGAAGAGTTGGAAAACGTTCCGGAAGTGGGACCAAAGGTGGCGGCGAGTATTACGGAATTTTTCTCCGAGCCGGCCAACCGCAATTTGATCAAGAAGCTAAGTAAAGCAGGAGTACGGCCAACGGCGGAAAAGCGCGAAGTGAAAAGCCAGAAGCTTGCGGGGAAAAGTCTCGTATTCACGGGTGGTTTGGCGAACCGCTCGCGAGAGGAAGCTGGGGAATTGGTGCTGCAACATGGCGGGAAGGTGAGCGGGTCGGTGAGCAAAAAGACGGACTACGTGGTCGTAGGGACGGACCCGGGGTCGAAGTATGAAAAGGCAAAAGGACTGGGCGTGACGATTTTGACGGAAGAGGAGTTCGAAAAGCTGATCGGTGTGAAGTAAGCTCCGAAAGAGCCTCAAGCATTCTGCTTTTGCCCAGCCGAAAATCCCTAGGGAGTACCCAATGTGCGGAGAGAAACAAGCTCTGTTTCGACAGGGACACCCTTGATGATGCCGCCGGATCCTCGAACAGCACGTATACATCGGCTAGATTGCCTTCATTAAATTCTATTATAATAGTAATTAGTTAAAGCATAAGTACACATGATAATGGGGAGAATTGTGCAAAAGTCTAGGATGGCGAATTGCTGGGCTGCGAAGTAGAACAAGCAGTTCGCATCGCAAGTTCAACCTCGGAATCCGGGAAACGAAGCTCGCGAAGAATTTGGCGATTATGCTCGCCGAGCAAGGGTGGCGGAAGCCGATAAACAATCGGTTGAGATTCGAGGCGGATGGGGTTAGCGATGCTGCGCACGACCTTGAGCGTGGGATGCTTGAGTTCGACGATTAGAGCACGTGACAGAGTTTGTGGATCCTTCAGAGCTTCGCCGACGGTTTGGATCGGCGCTGCAGGAATATCGGCGGCCACCAAGCGGCTGATCCAAGTTGCAGTGGGTAGTGTCGCAAAATGCCGTTGGAGCAGGGGGATCAGCAAGTGACGATGCTGGATGCGATCCGCATTGGTGGCAAAACGAGAGTCGGAGCCGAGCTCCTTCTCCAGGTCAAGAAGCTGCAAAAGCCGCTGCCACAGCGGCTGGGTGCCCACGGCGACGACGAATGCACGCGCGTCGGCACCCTGAAACAATTGGTAGGGAACGATACTCGGATGGGCATTGCCCCAGCGGGAGGGAGAGATGCCAGAGTTTAGAAAGCTGCTGCCTATATTGGCGAGCCAGGTCAATTGGGAATCGAAGAGGGCCATGTCGAGAAAATCGCCATTGCCGTTGCGCTCGCGCGCATACAAAGCCGCCAAGATCCCCATTGCCGCGTACATTCCCGTGGTCATATCCGCAATAGCGATAGGAAAGCGCATGGGAGCGCCATCGGGTTCTCCGGTAAAGCTCATGACTCCCGACTCGGCTTGAGCAAGAATGTCGTAGCCCGGTTGGCCAGCCCTCGGACCTGTGAGGCCGTAGCCGCTGATTGCGCAATAAATCAAGCGGGGGTGTTGTGCCCGAAGAATGACGGGATCGATGCCGCGTCGTTGCAGGGAAGCGAGAGAAGGCTGATTGCAGATGAATACATCGGCTTTGGCCAGCAGGCGCTGCAAGATCCCTGCGCCCGCGGGATGATCATAGTTGAGCGTGATGGAACGTTTGTTGCGGTTGGTGGCGAGGAAATAGGCGGATTCTGAACCAATGAACGGGGGACCCCAGGTGCGAGACTGGTCTCCTACGCCGGGGCGCTCGACCTTGACAACCTCAGCGCCAAAATCGCCCAACATCATGGCGCAGTAAGGGCCGGCGAGAGCCTCGGTAAGTTCGACAACCTGGATTCCGTCGAGCAGCATGGGCATGGAACAGAATTATAACGAATCAGATGGATCGCGCGGCAAGCGGATTGGCAGAGAACTCAAAAGAGCAGCTTCCCTTGCTTGAGGAGGGATGTTCTCAGACAATAGAAAGTCTGCAGAAGAACAGGAAGTTCAAGAGAACGCAAAAGTAGGGCGCAGGACGGAGACCCGCGAACGATGGCCAACCTGGCACACCCACCTAAACGATTTGTTGCTTATTTCTCCATGGAAATTGCGCTGCAAAATTCCATGCCGAGCTACAGCGGAGGGCTTGGTGTACTCGCCGGTGATACGATTCGGGCCGCTGCGGATGTTCGCCTGCCGATGGTGGCGGTGTCACTGCTGTACCGGAGAGGATTTTTTACACAGAGGTTGGCCGAAGATGGATCGCAGACCGAAGAGCCAGTGGAATGGGATGTGGCGAAGTTCCTGACGGAAGAGGCGCCGCGCGTGACGGTCACACTAGAAAACCGGCGAGTGGAATTGCGGGCGTGGCGATACATGGTGAAGGGCGTGCGCGGATATGAAGTGCCGATTTACTTTCTGGATGCAGATCTTTCTGACAATGACACGCGCGATAGGGAGCTGACCGGCGCGCTGTATGGCGGAGATCCATACTACCGGTTATCCCAGGAAATGCTCTTGGGGATAGGCGGCGTGCGAATGTTGCGCGCGCTAGGCCACACAGAGTTGATGCGCTACCACATGAACGAAGGGCACGCGGCTCTTCTTACCCTGGAATTGCTGGAAGAAGAAGCCAAGCGCGCTGGCCGCAGCTCGATTAAGGGGGAGGATATCGAGCGGGTGCGCAGCAAATGCGTCTTCACCACGCATACGCCGGTGCCTGCGGGGCATGACAAGTTTCCAGTTGAGTTCCTGACGAGGCTTTATCCCGACCAGGCGCGTATTTTCGACGAGAAAGACGCATCCTCCGTGGAGCTGATCAAGAGCATTCTGCAAGTTGAGCAAAGTTACCCGGATCTGGTGGAAGCTGCGAAACGGGGTGCTTCGCTGAACATGACGTACCTGGCGTTGAGCTTGAGCAACTACGTGAATGGCGTGGCCAAACTGCATGGTGAAGTTTCGCGGCGGATGTTTCCGAACGTGCCCATCGAAGCCATTACGAATGGAGTGCACGCAGCGACCTGGGCTTCACCCCCGTTCCAGGACCTCTTCGACCGCCATATCCCGTCGTGGCGAGAGGACAACTACAGTCTGCGCGGCGCGCTGGGCTTACCGCCGGAGGAGGTTTGGGCAGCGCACCTTCTGGCGAAACACGATCTGATGGAAGCGGTGCGGAGGAAGACCGGGCTGAAGCTGGACCCGGAAGCGTTTACGATTGGATTTGCGCGCCGCGCGACCGGCTACAAGCGCGCCGACTTGATCCTGAGCGATCTGGATCGTCTGCGGCGCATTGCCAAGAACGCGGGTGAGTTCCAGATTGTTTTTGCGGGCAAGGCGCATCCTCAAGACGCGGGCGGCAAAGACATCATCCGCCGGATCTTCAAGGCCAAGAAAGCGCTGAAGAAAAGCATCAACATCGTTTTCCTCGACGACTACAATCTGGATCTCGGAGGCAAACTCACTTCCGGCGGCGATCTGTGGCTGAATACGCCGCAATATCCGTTGGAGGCTTCCGGCACGAGTGGCATGAAAGCGGCGCTGAATGGGGTGCCTAGCCTGAGCATCCTGGATGGCTGGTGGGTGGAGGGGCATATTGAGGGCGTGACAGGATGGTCGATTGGAGAATCACATCGCCGCGATCCTTCGCCCGAAACCGTGGCGGACAACGCGTTGGATGCCGAAAGTCTGTATTCGAAATTGGAGAGCGTGATCCTCCCAATGTTCTACGAGGACCGCAACCGCTACCTCGCCGTGATGCAGCACGCCATCGCCATCAACGGGTCATTCTTCAACACCCAACGCATGGTACAGCAATATATTACGGATGCCTATTTACGATAGCGCGGCGGCCGTTTTTCCTCGGGGCGTACTTGCATGATCATCACTTTGCGGGACAGGACGTGGAAGCCGGCCTTGCGATAAAACTTTTCCGCATGCTTGTTGTGGTTCAACACTTGTAACTCGACGTTGCGAATGCCGCGTTCTCTGCAAAAATCCTCCACTTCATAAAGTGCCAAGGTGCCCACGCCGTGATTGCGAAACCGCTTTTCCACGTACACTTCCGTGAGCATGCCCTCCACGCCACCATATTCCAGATCAAAGTTATAGGTCAGCAGGGTGTAGCCCACGGGCTTCTTGTGGTTTTCCATCAGCCAGGCTTGGCCCAGCGAGAGATTGCGCAGCAGTGTATCCAGGCCGCGGCTCAGTGAATTTATGTTGTAGGGAATTTTGTCGAACCGGTAGTAGGCGACGATAAGTTTCAGCAGCGCTTTATGATCTTTGGGACCGCAGGGGCGGAAAGTAACAAGCATAGGACCTCACTGTTGGATGTCTATCGTACTGCAGGTCCGCAGCCGCGAAAAGGTCTTGCCGGGTCTTGCCGGGAGCGCGGCAAGGGTTTCAAGCGATGCGGTTTTTGTACAGGGCCATGCCGACGGCGGAGTGCATGCCGATGTTTTCTAGGGCGCGGATTTCGCGTGTTGTGGAAATGCCGCCAGCCGCCACGATGGGAAGTTTGGTGGCGGCGCGGAGAGAACGGAACCACTTAAGGTTCACTCCGCCCATGGTGCCTTCGCGATCTACATCGGTGCAGAGAAAACCGCCGCAGTAAGGCGCGAACGCTCCAAATACATTGGCCGGTTCGACGCGCAGAGCGGTGCGCCAGCCGTGCGTGACCACGCGGCCCTTGGCCGTGTCCAGGGCAATGAGGACATGTTTTTTCCCGATGCGCGCAGCGAGTTTTTTCAGAAAGGGGAGATTCGGGCGGCCTCTCCGGAACGCGGCGCTGCCGATAATCACCTGTCGCGCGCCTAGCTTCTTGAGCTCTTCCGCACGACGAACGGTGCGAATGCCGCCGCCCACGCGCACCCCCATTCCGTACTTGCGCCGCGCCTCCACACATAGTTGCCGGACGAGCGCGTTGTTCTGCCCCTTGCGCATGGCAGCGTCGAGATCGATGACGTGTAGCCACTGGTAGCGCGAGAAGCGTTCGAGCAGGCCCAGAACATCCGCGACAGCGAGTTCGCGCCTGCGCCCGTGAACAAGTTGAACGGCCTGGCCGCACTGCAGATCGATGCAGGGAATCAGCACGGCAGCCTCACTTCGACGCCGTTGGACTGCAGGTATGATTTCAGCGCTCGGATGGATTGCACCTGATCGTGAAAGATGGAGGCTGCGAGGGCAGCGTCGGCTGCGCCTTCGATGAAAACCTCTAGGAAATGCTGAGGGAGTTTTGCCCCTCCGGAGGCAATCACCGGGACCGTGATACCCCGGCTGATGGCGGCTGTAAGTGCAAGATCGAAGCCGGACTGCGTGCCGTCGCGGTCGACAGAGGTGAGCAGAATTTCTCCTGCACCTAATTCCACGCCCCGCCGCGCCCAGTCCAGCGCATTCCACGGGGTGGCGACTCGGCCACCGCGCACGCGAACCCGCCAAGACTCATTCTCGCGCTTGGCATCGATCGCCAGCACAACCGCCTGAGCGCCAAACTCGCGCGAAAGTTCACCGATCAACTCGGGGCGTTCGACGGCGGCGGTGTTCACTGTGACTTTGTCGGCACCCGCACGCACTACCGAGCGAGCGTCGTCGAGCGAACGGATGCCGCCGCCGGCAGAGAGAGGGATGTTGAGTTGTTCGGCCACACGGCGAATGGTTTCGAGAAAAGTAGGGCGATTATCGCGCGCGGCGGCAATGTCCAACACGACGAGTTCGTCGGCGCCTTCGGCATTGTAGCGAGCGGCCAGTTCCACGGGATCGCCGGCGTCGCGCAAGCCTTCAAAGTGAACGCCTTTCACGACGCGGGAACCGTCCGTATCAAGGCAGGGGATGATGCGATGAGCCAGGCTCATTCCGCGAGCCTCAGAAAATTATCGAGCAGTGTGGCACCGGGAGTGCCGCTTTTTTCAGGATGGAACTGGACACCGAAAATCCGCTCGGTTTCCAGAATCGCGGTGAATTCGTGGCCATGTTCGCAAGTGGCAGCAGTTGCTGGACCGCCCGCAGGCGCGGCGTAGGAATGCGCGAAATAAAAATAGGCGCCGCAGGGAATATTGCTAAGGAGCCTGCAATCGCGAAGCGGCCGCACCTGATTCCAACCCATGTGAGGCAGTTTCACAGTTTGCGGCAAGAGATCGACGTTGCCGTGCAGGAGGCCGAGGCCGGTGAGTTCGGGCGCTTCCGCGCTGCTTTTGTAGAGCGCCTGCAAACCGAGGCAGATGCCAAGGAATGGTGTTCCGCGGGAAATCACCGTGAGAAGCGGATGGCGCAACCCATGAGCGTCCAGCGACCTCAGCAACGCTGCGCAGTGGCCGACGCCGGGGAGAATCAGGCAGGTCGCGGTGGTCAACTCTTCCGGTTGATCGGTCGTGCGGACATCAGCACCCAGGCGACGCAGCGCTCGCGCGACGGAGGTGACGTTCCCTGCGCCGTAATCGATGAGCGTGACGATCACAGGAGTTCCTTGGTGCTCGGAAGGACGTTGCGCAGGCGCTTGTCGCGTGAAACCGCAAAGCGCAAAGAGCGGCCAAACGCTTTGAAAATGGCTTCCACTTGGTGATGCGAAGAGCGACCATAGAGGACGCGAAGGTGGACATTGGCGCGAGCGGACTGCGCGAAACCTTGGAAAAAATCCTCGACGAGTTCGGTCTGAAAGCCGCCAACGGTTGGGGCAGAGAATTTCGCTTTCACCACGCAGTAGGCGCGGCTCCCAAAATCGATAGCCGCAGCTGCGAGAGTTTCATCCATCGGCATCAGAAAATAGCCGGCTCGAAGTATGCCACGCCTATTCCCAAGAGCAGAGTTGACGGCCTCACCTAAGGCGATGCCGACGTCCTCGACCGTATGATGCTGATCGACATCGAGATCGCCCTTTGCTTTGATCCGAAGATCGAAGCCGCCGTGGCGCGTGACCAAGTCCAGCATGTGGTCGAAGAAGGGAATCCCGGTGGAGATCTCGGATTTGCCGCGGCCATCGAGGTTAAGCCGCAGGTCGATCTGAGTTTCTTTGGTCTTGCGTCTAATGTGCGCGGTTCTGGGCATGGATGTTCCTAGCGGCGGGGCCGAGAATCTCAAGGAGCTTTTGGAGTTCGGCCTGCGTGCCAATGGTAATGCGGGCGTAACCGGGGCCGAGGTCATGACTTCGTTCGCGCACCAGGATATTGTGGCGGGCGAGCTTCTTGAAAAATGCGGGACCGGGCTTGCCGAAATCCGCGAGCAGGAAATTTGCAGCGCTGGGAAACACACGGACGCCGCGTTGTTCCAGTTCGCGGACCAACCAAGAGCGTAAGTGTTTCACGTCGCTCACATAACGCGCGATGGTCTTGCGTTCTTCGACAGCAGCCACGCCCGCAGCCAATGCGGCCAGATTTACCGGATAAGGCGGCATGGCACGGCGTACGAACGAGAGGGAATCGCGCCGGCCAATCACGGCCCCAAGCCGCAGACCGGCCATTCCTTCCGCTTTCGAAAACGTGCGGGCGACGAAAAGATGGGGATAGCGGCGGACCCAAGGGACGACGGATTCAGGAGAAAATTCGGAATAGGCTTCGTCCAGCACCACTACAGTGTGCGGAGCCGAGCGAAGCAGCCTGCGGACCATAACACTGGGAACAAATGTGCCGGTCGGGTTATTGGGATTAGCGAGGAAAAACAACCGGGGTTTCTTGCGAAGGGCGGCAAGAGCTTCGCCAAAGGGGAATTCCATATTTGGGCCATAGCGAATGACTCTTACCCTCGCCCCGGCGATTTCGGCATAGTAACGGTACATTGGGAAAGTGGGTTCGCAAATGAGCACATCCGTGCGCGGTTCGACAAAGGTGTCAAAGAAAACGCGCAAGGCATCGTCTCCGCCGTTGGTGAGAAGAAGTTCGTCAGGTTGCACGTGGAAATAACGAGCCATCTTTCGTGTGGGAACTTCGTATTCAGGGTAAGTGGCGATTTGCTTGGCGGTAAGGCGGGCGAGCGCTTTTCGCGCCGCGGCGCCGCAGCCGGTGGTGTTCTCGTTGAAATCGAGTCGAATCTTTCCCGCGCGTCCCTCGGCAGGTGCCTCGTAGGTGCGGCGAAGAAGGATGGCCTTGCGCACGGGGAGGTGAACTTTCATTTGCGTACCTCAACGGCGTTAGCGTGTGCAAGCAGACCTTCGGCGCGGGCCATGGTCTGCACATGGCGAGCCAAGCGGCGGTAGCCGGCGGAACTGACGGACTGCACGCTGATCTGCTTCACAAATTCACCCGCAGAGAGCCCGCCGCGGCGCCGCGCCCAGCCGCCCGTCGGCAGAACGTGATTGCTGCCGCTGGCATAATCGCCGAAAGATTGCGCACTGAGATGTCCCACAAAGACGGTACCCGCGGAACGGATCTTTTTGAGCAGAGCTGGCGAACTTTCCGGCAAAGACAAATGCTCTGGCGCGAAACGATTGACAAACGCGATACCTTCCTCCCAGGAGCGGGCCAGAAAAATTGCGCCGGCTTTTTCACTGGAAACGCGGGCGGGATTCGTGTGCGGCAAACGTTGCAATTGAGTCGTGATCTCCCCTTGTACCTGCTCGGCCAGCTTTGCTGATGTGGTCACAAGATAGCTTCCCGCATCCGGCGCGTGCTCGGCCTGTGCCAGCAAATCCGCGGCAATCCAGCGCGGATTGCCGGAGCGAGCTAAAACGATGGCCTCGGTCGGACCTGCTGGTAGATCAATCGCGCAATCGGAACTAACCAACCGCTTCGCCGCGTTGACAAAGCGATTGCCCGGACCCAGAATTTTTTCCACGGCTGCAATTCGTTTAGTTCCGTAGGCGAGTGCCGCAATTGCCTGCGCGCCGCCGACTCGCGCCAAGTGCGTTACACCAAGCAGGTTTGCGGTCGCCAAGACTTCGTCATTGGCCCGGGGACAGACAACGACAATGCGGTTCACGCCCGCCACCTGCGCAGGCACTACAGTCATAATCATGGTTGAAAACAGCGCGAAACGCCCGCCGGGAATGTAGCACCCGATGGAGCCGATGGGGCGGATCAGCTGCGCAACGTTTACTCCGTGTTCCACTTCGAGCGACCACTCGCGAGGCAATTGCTTTTGCGCCACGCGGCGCACATTCCAGGCGGCATGCTCGACGGCGCTCAGGAATTCGCGCTCTACCCTTTTTGCGGCTGCGGCGATTTCCCGGCGAGTGACCCAAAGGCGTTTTCCACGCACATCTACCCCGTCTAGCTTGTAAGTCCACTCGTCCACCGCGGCGTCGCCCCGATGTCTCACGTCGGTCACGATGCGCGCGGCCACGCGATGCGCTTGGCGATCTTGGCCTTCGCGTCTTTCCATCAAGTTTGCTTCCGTTTGCGGCGTGAGTTTCAGGATGCGCATCAGAGCACGATCTTGTTCAAGGGATACTCGACGATGCCTTGTGCTTTTGCCGCTTTCAAGCGAGGCAATATCTGTCGAACAACGGCCTCTTCGATGATGGTGTTGACTGCCACCCAATCGGAATCGCTTAGCTCGGAAATGGTGGGGTTTTTCAGAGCAGGCAACACGGCGAGGACAGTGGCCAGGTCTTCGCGGCGCACGTTGAGCATCAAACCGACGCGCGTAGCTGCCGCGATGGCGCCCTGGAGCATGAGCACGAGACTTTCTGCCTTTTCCCGCTTGGTTGGGTCATTCGCGGACTTACGATTCATAATGAACACGGTAGAGGATTCCAACACGGTGTCCATGATGCGCAGGCGGTTGGCACGTAGAGAGGACCCGGTTTCCGTCACTTCTACAATGGCATCGGCAAGCTGCGGGACCTTCACTTCCGTGGCGCCCCAGGAAAATTCCACGCGCGCTTTCACGCCATGCTTCGCTAGGTACTGCTGGGTGATGCCCACGACTTCGGTGGCGATGACTTTGCCCTCCAGATCCCTCGGCGTGCGGATCGCGGAATCCTCTGGGACTGCGAGGACCCATTTCACGCGTGCGAGCCTCTGCCTGGCGTAAACCAGTTCGGCCAACTCGAGCACATCTGCGCCGGTCTCCTGGACCCAGTCATGGCCGGTGATGCCCGCGTCCAGCGCACCGGTTTCTACGTAGCGGGCCATTTCCTGCGCACGCACGAGCAAGCAATTCATTTCCGGATCATCGATGGCCGGGACGTAGCTGCGCGAACTAAGCGTAACCTTCCAGCCAGCGCGAGCCAAAAGATCGATGGTCGCATCTTGCAGACTGCCCTTGGGGATACCCAGTTTAAGGAGGCTCATTGAACATCCTTTTTGCCATAGATGTCCATGGGAACAAAGACTCGCTCGGAGATGACTAGCGAACTGCCGTCCGATTCAAGGGATCGAAAGAAGCAGGTTCGGTAGCCTTCGTGGCAAACACCGGGACCGAGGGGTTCGACGAGGAACAACAGGGAATCGGCGTCGCAATCCACGCGAACTTCCCGGACGCGCAGGACATGGCCACTGGTTTCGCCTTTCTTCCAAAGCCGATTGCGGGAGCGAGAGAAAAAGTGAACTTCGCCGGTGCGTTGCGTTTCTTCAAACGCCTCGGAGTTCAGGTAGCCGAGCATCAGGACTTCGCCAGTCTGATGATCCTGCACCACCCCGGGTATCAGCCCGCCGAGCTTTTCAAATGCCAGTTCCACAATTGCCTCCCAAAACAAAAAACCCGCCGGGGCGATTCGCGCCAGCGGGCCGAGTAGAGCTCAAATTCCAGTAAGCGCTAGACAGACGAGGACGGGCGCGGCGAGAAGCCGTGGTAATGATAGTGTCGATGCGCCCGAAATGTCATAAGAATGCGAAGATACACGAGCAGTGAAGGGAGATGCAATTCAAAATTTCATGTATCAGGAATCGGAAATTTCGATGCTAGGCGCGCGAGATGTGACTGGGGGGTGCGCCGGAGCTATAGTTCATTGTCATTTTCAGGTGCAAGGCAACCCCAAACCGGCCATTGGCTAGGTTTTCCACGCGAACGACTTCCGCGACATATTCGCAGTTCATCGGGTCATGGGCCGAAGTGAACGGAAAGGTGACAAAGACGCGCATTCCCTTGTAATAGTTGCTACGTCGCGTGTGGAAGTAAATGCCTTCTTTTGAGGCGTTTATGCTGATTGGGAGGTCCTCAAAATGCTCATCGCGGGGTTCTGAAGGACGCACACGCAGGGGTTTGGCGATCTTTGCACGGCGGCTGCGTCGCGCTTCTTTAAATTGAGTTGCGATCTCTTCAGGCATAATACGTCCCCGCAAGCACTGACCGAGCACTTACCATCATTGGGTGCGGGGACTGAAACGTCAAGACCATGCGCCGAATCTGATACTGATGAGATGATAGCGAACAAGCAGAGGGGGCAGAATGAGCGAGAAGATACAGAAGACGGAGGCGGAGTGGCAGAAGTTACTCTCATCCAATCAATACTATGTAACCCGCCAGAAGGGCACCGAGCCACCCTTCAGCGGGGAGTATGAATCCACCGAAACACCGGGGACGTACAAATGCGTCTGTTGCGGGCAAGAGCTGTTCCGTTCCGAGACCAAGTTCCACTCGGGTTGCGGGTGGCCGAGCTTTTATGACCCGGCGAATCCCGATGTCGTGGAAGAAACCAAGGACACTTCTCACGGGATGGTGCGGACGGAGATTACTTGCAGCCGTTGTGGCGCACACCTGGGGCATGTGTTCGACGACGGGCCCAAGCCAACCGGACTGCGCTATTGCATTAATTCCGTGGCATTGAAGCTGGACAAAAAATAGGGCGGACCCTCGAGTCCGCCTTTTCCTATTCGGAATGAGCGTTTCTGAAACCTAACGTCACGCAGCGGGGCGGCTATAGGCCACCATCTCCGCCACGGGGTCAAATTCTCTTTGCCAAGCGGCGACGAGCAATACTTTGTGGCCCGTGGGATAACGGAAAATGTAGTAAACGTGGTCCGTTCCATCGAGTTCGTAAAACCCCGGCCGACGGACATCCGGCCGTCCACTAATACCTGCGTTCAACAAGAAACGCACTTCCGCCAACTGCTCCGGAGCATGTTTCCGGAGATCCTCGAGGAGGGGCGGCTGTTTTTCAATAACAATCATGGTAGCGTCCTTTATCGCCGCAAGAAGCATAACCAATTCTCATTAATAAAGACGCATAATCTCGCAAAATGTTTCATGAAATATACCAACTGGGCGGGGAGTTGGCCGTTTGCCGAGGGTTGGCAGGAGATTAACCAGTGGACAGGACCTCAACTTTTGATTATGTTTCCGTTATCAGTAGTCGGCCTCCCTAGGGATTGGCAGGTATCTTGACAGCAAGAATTGTCATCCAAAAATCAAGTGTGTGAAACTTTCGGGTTTCGCTGTACTTGCGCAAAGGAAGGATTCTTGCGATAGTAACGGACCTGAGGCGTTCAGAGACTGAGGAAAATCCCGTGGCTAAAACAGCGAGTAAAACACCGCGAAAGACCGTGCGGGATGAGAAGTCAGAGTTCGGGAAGGACCGTCGGCGGCGTCACCATCATTTTTTGGTAACAGTGAACTACGCGGACGGAGAGACGTTTGGGCGAGTGTATACGGATAAGGAAAAGGCGACTCGGTTTGCAGAACGGCAGCGGCGTTCCCCAATCGTCAAATCCGCCCGCGTTACACAAGTTTCCTAAAAGATAAGACTTCCCACGCACGAAACGGCAAGCTGACTTGGTTTTGGCGTGCAGGCGTGCTATAAAAATAGAGGCTCAGAGCGGCCTTAGTATAATGGTAGTACGGAACCTTGCCAAGGTTCAGGCGTGAGTTCGATTCTCATAGGCCGCTCCATTAAATCAAGCACTTACGCAGATGCCTCATTTTCCATATTTTCCAAAACTACAATTTGATTGCCAGATTTGGAGGGAAATTCAGCCTGTACGTGCTCAAGTGGAATCTCCCCGGTGTAAAGCGCCGTCATCGCAGCGGACGCATGCCCCATCTGCTGGCGAAGGACGGCGGGGTTAATCCCGGCGAGTTCCCACCTGCGGTTGCACCCCCGACGAAAGGCGTGCAGCCCTGCTTTCTTGAGATTGAGCGCCTTAAGAGCCGGATACAGCCCTTGACTTAGTATGGTGGTCTCTAAGAGTGGTGCTCCGCGCTTTGAGTGAAAGACTAGAGAGTCATGGCTTGCAGGATAGAGTGTCAGGAACCGCTTGAGCCTCTCCATTGCCATACGACCCTCAGCGTCCCCCAAGTGGACGGTGCGATAGGCCGTTACGTTCTTGCACGGACCTATCTTCCCGCCGTTCCTCTGGTCTGAAGATTCATCTACTCGAATCGTGCTCGCTGTGAAGTCAATGTCATTCCTCTTCAAAGCGAGCAATTCTTCGGTACGGAGTCCCGAAGCTGGTGCTAATAGAACGATAGTGGAATACTGTTCGCGTCGTTTTTCACCCAAGCTATCCAGATTGCAAATATACTCGGCAATCTGCATTGCTTGTGCTCACGAGAACGATACTCGCTGACGGCTGTCTATTTGCATCTTCAGCTTGTCTTTCTCCGGTATCCTGAGACCCTTCAAAGACAACGGCGGCACGGTATTTTTCGGAAGTGCCGATAAGACCCTCTGCATAGTCCTCAAAGCGTCTTTAATAGTCCCCCACGAAAGACCCGCTTGCCGTTTCTTCAGAGCCCACTCATTGACCACCTGAATCGTGATGTGTTCTATCGGAACGTCATTCCAGTCCTTTTCAAGATGATTTCTGATTCGGCCATCCCAAGTATCGAGTGTAGAATCACGATGCATCATAGGACCGAACTCCGTCCGATAGTACGTCACGGCATCTGAGAAGGTGAGCGAGCATGGGATCCGGTAATCATCTATCGGTCAAAGGCTATATGCCAGCGGATGCTTGGGCTCGTAAAGCATGATGTCGTCCGCGCCGGGTACGGCCATCATGACCACGAGTCCGTACCCGTGATCCTGAACTTCGCCGTGGAACTCCGCTCCTTTGCCCTTCAGTTCAGCGACCGTCTGTGAGATGTCGTCGCACATCAGGGAGATCAGATGGTGCCGCGGCGATTCGTACGTCTTGCCATCGTAGACGCTGTGGGTCGGGTGCACGCCCATCTCACTCCGCCCGGTCTTGAAGATCAGCCAACCCGCGCCTCCGCCGAGCGCATCCTCGACGTAGGGCCAGCCGAGTACGTCGCGAAGGAATGCGCGCGTTGCTGGGGCATCGTCGGAATAAATCAGGGTGTGGATGCTGGTGATCATCAGACTGAACTGCTGAAATCGCCCAAATTGTACTATTTCGGTCTATTGCCAATCAAGAAGCCGTTCATCGCACTGGAGATCGAAATCAGGACACTACCAGTTCTCGCCCAGATTGTGTTTCGTATTGACGAGATGATCCGCAAAAAGCTGAATAGGAACAACCGTGTCGCATAGGGCTAGGCGGTATACATAGTTGTCGAAGCGGAAGAGGAATCGGAAGCACTCACGGCTCGACGGAAGTTAGGAAGGCCAGTTCATTTGTGCGCACAGGTTTCGTGGGACTGTGCCCGTCGTCACATATGAGGTGCTGAAACAAGAACATGCTTGAAGCATCGTGGAAGGACTTCAATCGTTCAAGAACATAGCTCACGATGGCGGATTCGTTGATCTGAAAGAATCCGAGAACAGCACTGTTCTGTGGCTCAGGCGACAATCGCCGGACCAGCGCATTTGCGTGGACAGCGTGACGAACAGCGTCACAGTCTACTGGATGACCAGCCTCGGAAAAGCCGAATCGAAGACGTTTCGCACAACCGCTGGACTAAGAGAGTGGTTAGCATCGCAGGCAGTCCGGTGAGCCATCCACGACAAGGCCAACATCTCCATGGAGGAGGCCCACAGTCATGGCTGATTACTACAATTTTCAGCAAGTAGCCCAGATATGCGGGATTGCCGAGAGCACGTTAGCCCAGCTTCACAGCAAAGGACTTCTGGAATCCACGGTAAAGCGCGGAAGGCCGTTCCTTTCCTCGCAGCAGGTATATCGCTTGCGGATCGCCCTTCGGTACGCCAGCAAAGAAAAAATGGATTTGCAGCAAGCCCTCACAAGAGTTGAAGAACGTTGGCTGACTCAGACCGTTGCTCTTAGGAATTAAGTAGAAGTCGCGTACGGCTTAATCACACTGCGTGGCCCTTCGGCGTACACCCCTTCATTGGTTAGGGTTTGTTAGAGTTTGTTTTCTCCGCTGGCTGCGGGTCATTGATGACGACATCCCCCGGTTTCACCATGATCACCTTGCAGGCCTTGTATCCGTTGCCGTCCCCAACCAGTGATTCGTCGGCGTCAAGAGCCGCTTCTTTGTCAACGCGGCGGCATTGCTGCTGCGGGACGAGTTTCTCTTTCTGTTCCTTCCATGCTTTATGCTGCGCAAACGCTGTTGGCGCGGACGCCATACTTACGATGAACACACCCACGACAAGCGATATTTTCATGTTTTTACCTTCCATCTGGACCCGGATTCCCTCGCTCTCAGGTTAGGTTCCGCAAGAGCGATGCGGAATGGACCGCACGTACTCTTTTCCCGGAACTTGTGGATAGGTTGACGAGCCAGTGACGGCCATCACAGCGCTTGGTTACGAGGCGAACCTGT
The DNA here is from genome assembly GCA_963709675.1 of Candidatus Acidiferrales bacterium. Lineage (GTDB taxonomy): Bacteria > Acidobacteriota > Terriglobia > Acidiferrales > UBA7541 > Acidiferrum. Next base: position 1,758,431 of record CAVPWW010000002.1, on the reverse strand, counting down.
AGTCCAGTCAGTTCTCGGCTAAACGTCCTTCAGTTGGTTCTCGTGGTTCTCGTCCATCCCGAAATAGTGGCCCAGTTCATGGATGACAGTTAGGCGGATTTGTTCGCGGATTTCGGCCTCGCTGGAGCAGACTGCTTCAATGTTCTTCTGGTGCAGCACAACGTAGTCCGGACCGGTTGGCAGGTGGAATGCGCTCTTATTGGTCGTGGGCACGCCGTGAAAGAGACCCAGAACCAGCTTCCTTTGCTGCCCCGACTGCGGCGACGGTTGGTTCGGCGGCGTGTCCTCCACCAGCACAGCAACATTGCGAATGCGCCTGCGAAATTCTCGCGGGAGCGAATCCAACGCCTCCTCGACCGCCTTGACGAAATCTTCGCGCTTCATCCTAGTGCTTTGGCCATGGCAGGGTGAATTCTAGCTCACATCCTACCAGCGCGGTCTTGATACAGTACTTCCCGAACTATGCTTCTTCAGGACGCCAAACCCGTGCTATTCTGACGACCCCTTCCTCTGCCTCGAATCCCCAGCGAGGTGAACATGCAGTCCGAACAGTCCCTCTCCGACCTGCTCATCGCAAACGCAGCCAAGGACGCGGAAAGATACGTGGCGCAGTTGAAGTTTCTCGAAGACGAGATCAAGACTCTGATCGGTGCGATCCGAACCGCGTCCGATGTCGAATCGCTGCGGATCGTGGCGAACGACACCGTGGAGCGGCTGCGTAAGCACCGTCTGGAAATGGAGAAGGCTCGTCTTCCCCGAGCAAAGGAAGACATGGCGTAATAGCGGGATGAGCAGGAATCCAAAGCCACACGATAAAGAGGCGATTAATCGGGATTTTGCCGCTCACGCGTGCTGTGGAGAACTCTGGGACCACATGAGGATGGCCCGGGTTGAGGTATGAATCGCCGGGAAAAGCTGCACGGCGTCTCAAGTTAGACCGGATTAGTTCGGTAGTCTCACGCCCGGTGGGGGCACTGCACTTGGTGAGGGTCTCTGCGGATTTAACTTAATCGCTCGAAAGGCGAGGACATTGAGACCGATGCAGACAGCATCGAGGCGCAGCACACGATGGCTCCTGCCTAATTCCAACACGGCCAAAAGGATTCTTCTAAGACGCGCAAAAACTTCAAAAAACAGGGCAATAGATTCAGCGGCTTACGATCACTGCGGCAAAGACCATTTTGAACCCCCACGATTTTTCAACGACTTAGCGGCGGCGGTTTTAGCCGAAAGCGGCGAAACTCGATTGATTGGGCGGGGAAGGCCTCACATTCCGGTTAGACGACGGAAAAAATGCTCTACATCGATTGCGGCAAAGACAACTTGATGCTCCGCACGGACCAACTAGTAGAAATGAAATATTGAATTCGCGTGAAGATCGGTTATGGTTCGTAAGCTGGGAGCTTATGAAACGGCTTGGGCGGAGCAGTTTTGTGGGTTCTCGGCACCAACCTTTAGCTTCCTATTGTAGGAGCATCTCCCGTCTTATGGTCCACGATTTGAAACAGCAGGAATGCGTGTACAGCGTCGGTCGTCTCTGGACTTGATGTTTCGATGCGAATCTTTGCACCCCGCGGTATTTCAAAGATGGTGTACCGAATATCCGACTTCAGACGGACCATAGTCGCTACGCCGGGTGGGTTGGTGTCATGAATCAGCATCGGGGCATTGAAATTCCCATTCGAGAACATGCCCACGATGTGGCTCAGGTGCATCCGAATCTGCTCAACGCTCGCTGTGTCCTTCGGGTCGTTTGCTGTTACAACAATTTCGCCACCATCCTTCAGCAAATGGAAGTGATGTGTGGTCAAGTCATGCGAGAAGCCCATGACATGGTCTCCTCGCTGATCGACCCCGTCTTGACGCGATTGACCGGACGTCGAGGATTGATGTGCTAAAGAGGCGGCACAGAAAAGAACGAGGAAGCAAGCCGAGAGACAGATTCGCATTTATCCTCCATAGCGATAGCGGATATGATGATTGACGCTGAATAGCCAGAAACGTTGGTACTATGAGCCACCAGTTTACCTTCTTCTTGACAGCTTTGCTGTTCTGCTCCCGGAATGCTTTGGCGCAGTCCTCGGATAAGGAGCCTGCTGCAATCATCGAGCTTGGCGGAGCCACCGCTGTGAACGTCAAAGACGCTACGCCAAGCGCTGGACCGACTCTGGCGGTTGAAGTTACGCCGATAGAGAATTGGCTGGAACTCGAGGCTGGTGTTACGCCACTATTCAACCGTCGCTCCACGGAATGGGGCACCGACCTTCTATTCAAGAAGCCTTGGACCCTGTCCAAAAAAGCAGAGTTTATGGTTGGCGTTGGTCCCGAGTGGGTCCATACCAACGAATACGGACGGACACCGAACTCCGTTAGCGGTGAAGCGGTTCTGGACTTTATGTTCTGGCCTTCGGCCAAGCGCAGATTCGGTTGGTACCTCGAACCAAGCTACGAGTACAACTTTGGTCGTGGGCACGAGCAATCGCTTGGCATCAGCGGTGGCCTCCTGATAGCGATACGATAGGTTTGGATGCTCGAACGTCAGAATTTTTGAAGTCGTTGAATTGGTTGTTACGGTAAGGACGACCATCACTGATCGCCCCCCGTACAGAATCGTGTCTGTGAATGCCTTGGCCGTGTTCATACGTGCCGCTTCTGAGTGCTGGGCGGAAAGGTCATTCCTTTCTCCCCATGCCCCCACCCGCGCATTGGTACTTTAGCCAATATACGAGGCTGGCTGAAACTGCTATCAGTGACTCACATAATGAATGGCAAGGAGACCGCCCTTGGCAGACCAACTATCTCCTGCGCAGCGCAGTGCAGAGGAACGCAAGCTCTTTTCTGTAATGGGCTGGAACGTCCAAGGCCACACTGTTGGGCTGATAATCGCCAAAAGCGAAGCAGATGCCGAATACTACGCACTGCATGAACTGGGCTTCGTTAAAGTGGACGGCACCAGCCTAGCAAGTGACTGCGTACACATTGCACCTGAGACAAAGGAATGAATTGCCCGTGAGTTTCACCACCTCGGTTAATTAACGGCTGCCTGTCTTTGCAGGCGGGATCAAGACAGGTGGTCCACGTGCACGGGGAGCTTTTTAAGAGCCGCTGCGATGCGTGACATACACTCACTGACTGATGGAGGTGGTCCAATGAGTTGGAACAAATGGGTTCGGCAGACCCACCGCTGGCTGTCCATTGCCTTCTTGGTGGCCGTCATCATCAATGGCGTCGCGGTGGCACAGAAGAAGTACACGGCCTCGCTGGGCCTCTTGGCGGTATTCCCGCTCGCCCTGCAATTTTTCACCGGTATGTACTTGTTCGTGCTGCCGTATGCCGCGAAGTGGCGCAGCGGCTCACGCGCCGACTGAACGGACGACCCGCTGCGCGACGAAAGTCCGCTTTAAACGGTACGTTCGCGCCGATACATAGAACGCTAGTCAGTAGGGGGCCGACTTTGACTCGTTTGTCTGGCTTGTTCTTTGGTGCTAGGACCACACCTCAACGTAATGTTTCTTGGCCGTGACTGCGCTTACGTTCAATGACTTGTCGCAGTAACTGCAAGTTATGTGGAGTCGCTCCGCATCAATTGCTTCCGCATTCCGCTCATCGCTGACTCGACTAATCGCAACAGGGAGATTACATGCGGGACAGACAAACAAAAGGATATGTACGTATTTCGTAGACATTCAAGTGAACCTTGCCGTTAATAGTTTCTTTTGCTTGCAGAAGCAATAGCACGAAATTCTCCAGCCAAATAATTCCATCATTCCGACTCGCTCGTATTCGAGACTCTCTCAACAGGGTCGGTTTTCTAGAACCGTCATCAGGCAGGCAATAAGTCCCCTGACTTGACGGCGAAAATAGGCGTACTCGATAAGATTCTTCTTGTGGTGCCGTGTTTGCCAGCTTCCGCTATACAAGCCGACCGCTGTTCTGTCTGCCTCTGGTTGTACTCGGCCCGGCGCAATTCTGAATTGAGATAGGTCTTGCCGGAAGTCTTCTTCGAAAAGCCTTATTATTTCGTGATACTCCAAAATATCGTCTTCGTCCGGTGAAAGCGGCAAGTTGGAAACGAATGCGGCGAAGCGCGTGACCGCGAAGTTTAATTTCGTTTGGTCGTCCATTCCATCTTTCCTGACCAGCCCCTCGAAAAGGGACTGCCAAGGAGCGAACTTACGGACTGTCAGTTCAAGGGCAATTCCGTCCCTTGCCGTTTGGCAGGCCCCACTTCAATAGTCGGAGTTTGGCGGCAGAGGGGTATGTGACGAAGGGCACACACTCTAGTGCGGCCCGACCGTTCGAGCGATAGAAAAGGCCTAGCAGAAGATCGGTTTTCCGGAACAGTGCGCAGAGAACATTTGCAGTCGCCAGCGATGGAGCCAGCGAGAGTTTCTGCGAATGGCGAGCTTGAAAGCCCAAGTGATTAAACTGCACAGTGGGATTGCATTACGTCGCAGGCGTGTACTTCCTCTTCGACCTGCATGATGTTTTCATCAAATAGATAGAAACCAGAGCGACATTGCTCGCTTACCTCTCCTTCGAATATCCGTAGTACCGCAAAATCATGTCTCGGGTCTTGATCCGTCGTGGGCAGTTGTTGTCCGAAGTAATGGGCAGGGTGTTTATTTAACAAGGATCGGCCCTCTTCCGAAGTCAAGACGGCACGCAAAATACCCTGACGGTTCGAAGAATGGCAATAGTAAATGTTTGCCACGACCTTGTTAGTGTATGAGGACAGTGATTTCGGGGTTGTGCGCTGCATCACATGTGACCTATTCGTCATCTACCTACAGAAGACTGACGAAGCATGGATGAATTTGCTGGAATTATTGCGCGTTCCCGTAGAGATATCAGGAAGTGCTCGCCGTGAATTGCGCGCCTGCTGACCGTGAAATTCGGTCCATCTGACGAGAATCATTCATCGAAAGCAGCAGGATTGGAATTTCAGGGAGTCGCTCTCTGATCTCCTTGGCGGCTGACATTTCAATCCAATCCAATTTGCGCGGCATCAACAACAGTAGATACGTACGTAAACCCCTTTCAGTGCGGACCTGCCTAGTGACTAACTGGGCGAGTACCACTGTGCGATGCAGTACATTCACGTATAGTCGCTCGGAAGAACGGAGTAGGAGCTTGTTTTCAGGTCTCTTCCGACCCGCCCGAAAGAGCTAGCATGCAACTTGATCGAACCAAACATCAAATCTCCGGCGATCTCGGCGCGGCGGAGGATTTGCTGCAATTGCAGGTTGTTGCGCTTGAAGCCGCCGCGAATCCCATTCATCAGCAGACGCGACGGGACAATAATCTGGGTCAACCAAGCATTCGAGCAGCTTTCCGGTTATACGAGGGAAGAGGCTGTTGGTCAAAGCGCCAACTTGCTAAAGTCAGGACAACATCCCTCCTCCTTCTACAAAAACATGTGGGAAACAGTTCTATCCGGCGAGAAATGGCGAGGAGAATTGTTCAATCGACGCAAGGATGGAAGTCTCTACCAAGAGGAGATGACCATCACTCCGGTGAAAAATAGGGGAGGCGAGATTACGCACTTCATTGCCATCAAGCTGGATATTACCGACCGCAAACAAGCCGAAGAGCAGATTCGCCAGCTTGCCTTGACTGATCCGCTGACCGGACTTGGCAACTATCGGCGGCTTCTTGACGTACTTGACTCGGAAATGAACAGGTGCGACCGCACCGGGCGATCCTTTGCAGTCTTGTTGCTCGATTTGGATGGGCTTAAGCAGATGAATGATGCCCATGGTCATCTGGTGGGAAGCCGGGCGCTCGGCCGGGTAGCTGATATTCTAAAACTCCATTGTCGCCAAATTGATACCGCTGCGCGATATGGAGGCGATGAATTCGCGGTGATTCTTCCAGAGACGGAATTCGAGGCGGCTCAGCACGTGGCGAAGAGAATCTGCCATGAGGTGAGAAACGACGGCGTGCACCCACCGATCTCCGTAAGTGCGGGTGTCGCGATATTCCCGCAGGATGGGAAGACTATCGATGAGTTGCTGGCTGCGGCGGACCGCGCTCTCTATCGTGACAAGCGCTCTCCAAAACTACCGCTTCCGCTTGCAGTTTTCCCGATTCCCTATTCTGCTCTCGCACCTTCGCCGAAGCTCCAATTAGAGACTAACTGCAAATGTCAGAGAAGAACGGTGTCGTTGAACAGCAACGGAGTAACGCTCAAATCGAAAAATGAAAACATGACTCTCCCAGAACACCGCGTGAGTGTTCGATATCCCCTTCGTGTCCCTGTGAAATTATACTTTTCCGCTATGGATTTTCCCGGCGTTGAACTATCCACTTGGACTGTCAATATCTCTCGTTATGGGTTTCTTCTTGAAAGTCCTATACGGTTGGTGGTGGGAAGCGCCTTAAGTGTAAGCTTCGGAGTGTGAAAGAAACTCCAGTTCAGTGGATCGACATCCACGCGGAGACTTTCACCCAAAGCTCGCGCCAAGTCGTGCCTATCGCGGATGGCTGCAATTCTCTCCAGATGTGGTCGCAGTGGAGCTAACCCTCTGGCTTCGATTTCGGCTTCGTTGATGTACGAGCGATAAAGGTCCGCGATTTTGCGAACGTTAGAACCAGCGGGGGCGTTGGCTTTGATTGCTTCTTGAATCAACTCAGAGGAACGCTTCCGGGTTAAGTCGCTTGATTGGTCTTCCGTCCACCCGGCAACGGCAATGAAACCGCTATCAAGGGGGAGTTGGGCTTGCTTGATCCACCCGACGTTAGCGTAGTGGTAGAAGTCGTCACCGGGCTTCACCGAGCGATCCGTGTAGGCGACCACTATCCCGTGATTCTCAAGTTCCGTGGAAGTCTGGGTGAAGGCTACCGAAAGGAGGCAAATCGCCACAACGGCAAAGGCGGCTTGTCTGTTCATTGCGGCTCCAGTGCAACGGATTTTAGGGTTGCCGCGAATCGGCGTCAACTAGGCTTCAAAGTCGCATTGCACGCCTTCTGATTCGTAAGCGGATTATACTCCGGGCATCAGGGGGACGCTTGCGAGGGCAAAGGGGGCGTCATGAAATTGGACTCGCGTGGCGTTGACAGTGTTTGCCGGGGGGTTCGTCGCATCGCTGACTGATTGGCTGTTCATGGGTGATTGGCTCTACAAGCGATATGACCAGCATCCTGAAATCTGGCGGCATCCGCATGGTCAGGGAGAAATGAAAGCTATCGCGTGGTCGGCCCCTCTGCCTTTCATCACCTGCGCGGTCTTCACACTTTTGTGCGCCCGCCTAAATCTCCATTCGTACAACGCAACTGTCAAACTGGCGTTTGCTATTTGGCTTGTCGGGCCTTTGCCATTACTTATCGTCAATGGGTTATTCATTAAAATGCACTCCGCAATTACAGCGACCTATCAAAACGGTACGACTCCCTTTGCTTCCGTAGGTTCGTTCACCAGCTGCGCCGCCGTTGTGAACCGTACCTGTTTTCTCTGGCGACAAGCAGCTATTGCTAGCCCCGTCGCCATGTGTGTCTTACCCGTTCCGGTTTCCCAAGAAAGATAATCGGCTCACTCCGACTTAGGTATCCCCCCTCGGCGAGGTTCCGGATCTGCGCCACTGCCAGCGTCCTTTTCCCAAACAGCACTTCTTGTTTTTCTTGCCGCTTCCGCATGGTGGTTTCTCCGCTGATATTCTTCGGGGTCCGATATTCACATAGCCAGTTCTATGTTACTTCCTTTATCTCAGCCTTTCGGTGCGAGAACCGACTTTAGCGGTTACGTTAATCACTGTGGCCGTCACCGTGATCGGAGTGGGAAACGCAGTTTTTAGCTTATAGAATAGCTACGACTCGCAGGAGATGTGTATGGACTCGAAATATTCGTTCCTCGCGGCTGTTGTTTTTCTATTCAGTTTCAGCATTTGCAGTGCGCGTGGCGCCTATGGTGTGCCGCCACCCGACCCCTGTTCTCTTTTGACCCAAGCGCAGCTGAGTGCTGCGCTCGGAGCGACAGTAGAAGCACCGCATCTCGACGCGCAAAAATTGTGCCGATGGGCTACACCGAAGCAGCCGAACCCCGTAAATGCAAGAATGGCCATACTCACGATTTCTAGCGAGCGAGCTTTTGGATTTGCAAAGACACCGGTCGTGAGCAGTACGAAGGCCGTGCCTGCCAGTGGCGTCTGCGATGACGCGGTCTATGCCGTATCGGTCGATGCTTCCGGGTACAGCACCGCCCAGTTGCACGTCAAGAAAGGCGGCGTTTACTTTGTAATTCATGTTTACGGCTTTCCTGACCAAACCAAAATCATGGAAATAGAAAAAACGCTTGCTCTACAGGCCTGTTCAAAACTATGAACGCGCCAACCATTGACATGGCCCAGCGGGCGGGAATCTCCTCAAGATGGAAAGCCACCAACGTTGCCTCCACATGCCAAGTAAGTCCGGTCCCAGTACGCGGACGATACCACGTTTACCAGGCTCGAAAATCACTGCGCCTGTGCTTGGCTGGCTTGAGAATTCGGTAATTCGATCCGATAACCGAGATTTCGGAGTTGCCGAATCATCCTCCACGTGCGCTGATATCTGGATCGTTTGGTGACTGCTGGGCCCCGTTCTTCGTAACGAACTCCCTGGTGCAGGATGAGCCATATCAGCCGGCACTGTCGATGCGCATGACCCCAATGGCTTGATTATGCCCGAGGGACAGAGTCGAAAAGAGCTATGGTGGCGATCACGGCCGACCTGAAAACAAAGGACTTGGTGCAGCGACCGAGCCATCGTTGCTCTGCACTTCTTTCATGAGGTTTCGCGGGCCGGAGGCCCTAAAGGACAGATGGGAGTTGCCCGTGCTTTCTGCCGCGTCCAAGACGCCTGAACGATGGACCTGGTATTCGTGGTTCACTCTGAAAATGGTAACTCCCCTTCTGTCGCTAGGCAGGCACTCGTGGTTCCTCACACCTGGGCCGCGACCCAGATGATTCCTCCTGCTTTTAAAAAAAACTTATCTTCTTTCCCAACTGAAACATCCGAATGGCGTCGGCTGGGTTTCAAGGCCAACAAATAAGGATGGTCTGTGGCAATGACTACCGAACGCATTCCGGGATACTCCTATGGTTCGTCGGAAGTAGCGAGATCACCCGTCTTGATCCAGGACCTGGAACGGTTGAAGATTAGCGCCGGGTTTGGAGAAGAAGATGAGCGCTACCTGCGCATCGCGGGTGCTGTGCTGGCAGACCAGACCACGCAAATCGTTAATCACTGGCGTAGCGGCATCATCGCCAGCATTCCCAATCTAGCCCGTCACTCCCGCACGCCCGAGGGAAACGCGATCCCAGAATATCTCGCCAACAGCAATCGCCGCTTTGAACAATGGATCCTTGACACTTGCCTGCGGCCATACGATCAAGACTGGATCAACTATCAGCAGGAAATCGCCCTGCGTCATACCTCCGCGAAGAAGAACAAGGTGGACGGAGTGCGGTCCACGGCGTGCGTGCCGCTGCGCGATGTTCTGGGGTTTGTCGCGGTGATGAACGAAACCATCAAGCCCCACCTCGCAGCAAAAGGGCATTCTGCTGAAGAAGTCGACAAAATGCACCGCGCTTGGTGTAAATCCATGCAACTCCAAATGGCACTATGGATCGGGCCTTACGTAACCCCGGGAAAATTGCCGGAACAATGGTGATCGATCTACTGAGGCACATTTGTGCGCATTCCTCAGGAGTTTGTCCCCGAGGAACTTCTGTGGCTATTCCAGGCAAGGTCGCAGTGATCTTTAAGGCCGAGGGCTTTTCTTTACTTCCTATGAGAGCAATTAGGAACATGGCAAGGGTCGCCAAAGCTCGCGAGATTGCATGGCCTACTCCTTGCTGGCAAATGTGCAGAGCGAAACTCTTCGCAGCAATAAGGCCAATGATGTACGTCGTGTGAAATAACCGTAAAAATGCTGGCCAGAGGTGTCAGATCTGGAGGGGCCTCCGGGTCGGCCCCTTACGCACCCCGGAGAGGTTTCTAACGAGCTGTTCACTTGACCGGTGAGACGAGGCAAATTAACAATTCAGCTTGGAGTTTGTCAGGCTTGTCGATATGTCTTGGTGGTTGGCTTCCAGGCGTTGTTTCAGTTTCTGCCAACTTCTATAGCCGTATTCCCGTGCGACTATGTACTGGGCGTCGGCAAGCTTTGCAGGGAAATTTCCAGCTTCGCAATCCAGCGAATAATGCCGTCTGAGGGCGGCGGCGTCCCATCGTCGCAAGTCATGCAACAGTTCTCTAGCTTCCTTCCTAATATCTTCAAAGTTTCGTTGGGGAGGTAAACTGCGAGACATCTTGGCACCCCCTTCGTCGCCTCCGCATCACGCTGGACGAAAATAAAGAGCCCACAGATTGTTTGGAGTGCCAATGATGAAACTCCGCGTATGCGGATGCTACTGGTCAATAGACCAGTTTCGGAACAGGGGAATCAAGATCCTTCCTCCGGAGCCGCAGTCCCGAGAAAACCTCAGTCTAACTCGGCTGAAGGCATTCCCCAACTACAGGAAATGACCCCAACCATCGCGTCTTGTCACAATCAATCCGTGTGCCGACTCAGCTTCTCAATTCATCCAACGTGTGTCCAAAAACTCCAGAGGGAGGACACCACCATGCCACAAAAATCAAAAAAAGAATCCACCTCTTTCCGCAAGGAACTGATCTCTCTTCTCACCAAAGAGAACGCCCACGCGGGCTTCGAGGCCGCCGTCAAAAACCTCCCTGCCAATCTCCGGGGCGAACGCCCCCAAGGTATATCCCACTCCGCCTACCAACTTGTCGAACATCTTCGTATCGCCCAATGGGACATCGTCGAATATGCCCTCAACCCCAATCACAAATCTCCGAATTTTCCCGACGGCTACTGGCCGAAATTCCCCGAACCTCCCCACGGAAAAGCCTGGGACAGATCCGTCGCATCCTTCAGCGCCGACCGCAAAAAATTGGTCGCCGCCCTGGAAAAATCCGATATACTCGCCCCCATCCGCCACGCCAACAACCAATCACTGGCCTCCAAAACCATTCTGCTCCTTGATCACAACGCCTACCACCTCGGCCAACTCATCCTGCTGCGCCGCCTGCTCAACGCCTGGCCCGAAAAACAAAAATGAAGGCAACCCGCCGCCAATGCGCAGCTCGACGCCCAGTGAGTGCTCGGTAAGCCAAATCATCCATGTTCGTACCAAAACTTTCCCGATAACGGTTATCAGATGGGATGAGAAGGCCGGTCTCCCGCGGGATGCGATACGCTCCCAATGTTCGACGTGCTCGAGGCACAATGAAAAGGAGACCGGCGATGAAGAAGATTAGCACTATGCAGGCATTTAGTAATGAGATTTTGAAGGAGCAAAAGCTAACGATCGGTATGGATCTAGGAGATAGTTGGTCGTTCTATTGTGTCCTAGATGAAGCAGGCAAAATCATTCTGGAACAGAAAGTAGCAACAACACAGGAAGCGATGAAGCAGACCTTTGGAAAGATCCCGAGGAGTCTGATTGCCATGGAGACAGGAACACATTCTCCTTGGGTAAGCCGGCTGTTAACAGAGTTGGGATACGAAGTGATTGTGGCGCACGCACAAAAAGTGGAATTGATCACCAAGAGCAATCGAAAAGACGATCGACACGATGCGCGGACCTTGGCAAGACTGGCGCGTTTCGATCCCGAGCTATTGGGGCCGGTGCGGCATCGCAGTGCAAAGGCGCAAATTCACCTGACGGTGATCCGTGCGCGAGCAGAATTGGTAAGTGCGCGAACGGCCTTGGTGAACGCAGCCCGCGGGTTGGTGAAGTCTTTTGGCGAACGACTACCTAAATGTGGCACGTATCAGGTGAACGAGAAACTGGCCGAGGGATTGAGTGCGGAGTTGCGCGATGTGCTGGTACCGCTACTCAGACAAATCGAATCACTAAACGAGCCCATCAAGGAATACGACGAACGGATGGAAAAAATCGCCAAGGAGGTGTACCCGGAAACGTCCTTGCTCCAGCAGGTGAAGGGTGTAGGAACACAGATCGCGCTGACCTATGTTCTGACGATTGAAGACCCGCATCGGTTCCTGAAAAGTCGAGAAGTAGGTTGTTTTCTCGGGCTAAAACCTGGCCGGAGGAACTCCGGAAAGAGTGAACCACAGAAGAAAATCAGCAAGGAAGGAGACCGGTATCTGCGAACGATGATGGTGCAGGGAGCACACTATATTCTGGGACCTTTTGGGGAAGACAGTGATCTCCGAAGATGGGGACTGAAGCTTGCGGAGCGAGGAGGAAAAAATGCCAAGAAGCGAGCGGTAGTTGCCGTGGCAAGAAAGCTGGCAGTACTGCTCCATCGGTTGTGGGTAAGCGGAGAGGTCTACGAACCATTGCGCAATAGCCAAAAAGCAATACGCGCTGTGGCCTAAAGAGTTTTAATCCGAACAGCTGAGCTCGACCGCCGAGTCCAGGTGACTGCGGCTAAGTCCTGGGGCCCGACTCCCACCCAAAAGGTAGGAGGAGAGGACGCTTATCAGGTAGCAGCACCTACTGGGTCGAAAATCACTGCCCTTGTGCTTGACTGGGTTGTTCAGGATTTGGTGGGTCGATTCGATAGCCCAGGCTTCGAAGTTGCCGGATCATTTTCCAGGTGCGCCTTTGCTTCGACTGTTTGTTGACGGCGGGGCCTCGTTCTTCGTAACGGACTCCCCGGTGCAGGATTAGCCAGATCAGGCGACACTGTCGATGGGCAATGACCCCGATGGCTTGATTATGTCCCAGGCGCGTGACCGAGCGGCGATACACGATCTCGAAGATGCTTCCTTTGGCTTTGGCTGCGGCGTTAGCAGCCTGATTGAGTAGGCGCCGCATGTGGCGGTTGCCCTTCGGAGAGCGGTGGCTGTAGTTCACGCCGGCGCTCTCTTCTTCGCCAGGGCAGGCGCCCACCCACGAGGAGAGCTGCTTGGCCAAAGGAAAGACTGCTGCCGTGGGACCGACTTCGGCAATGATCTGTTGCGCTGAATCCACTCCCAGGCCTGGCACCTCCGCTAACCGCTGGACCGCATCCTGGTGCGGATGGAGCAGAGCGGCTAGCTCTTGGTCCAGTTGACCGATCTGCTGCTCGAGGAATTGCAACTGCTCCAGCGCCATCTTCAAGAGCCGTCGGTACACGGGCTTCAGGTCCGTGCACGCACCAAGCGCATCACACAATTGTTCGGGCGTAGCGCGTAACTTCTGATCGGCCAAAGCGGCCAGAGCTGCCGGATTGGTTTCTCCGTCAGCCAGCGCCTTCAACATGCGCCGGGCACTGGCGCCGAGCAGATCTGAGACTAGGCTGGACAACTTGATATGGGCCTCTTCCAGCAGAGACTCCAATTGGTTGTGCAGCCGCACCCGCTCACGCCTCAGCTGGTACTTCTTGCGCGTTACCGTTCGCCATAGACGCTGCTCGGCATCGGGCACAAAGCTCAGCGTCAATTCTCGGGCCACCAGCCGCTTTACCAGGCGTTCGGCATCGGCGAAATCCCTCTTGCGTCCCCGTCGTCCGCGATTGGACTGGGCCTGCGCAAGGTGCAACGTTCCGGACCTCCGCCTTGCGCCTTCTCGCTTCTCGCGCAGCGGCTTCCAATACCTTTCCAGCGTTTCCCAAACTGGTTTCCAATATTGGGTCGTCGATTCCATGACTACTTCCTCGGCCTCTTGCTCGACTAGCCATGCAGCCAGCGATCGCAGTTGTTCGGGGTTGCTGCCAAACATTCGTCGCGCAAACTGATATTCACCGTCGACTTCTACGTCGCACACAACTACGGCCAGTATCTTTTTATGAACGTCAATTCCCGCTATTCTGTAGGACATAGTTCCTCCTGGCCGGGAGCGGAGAGCGTGCTGCGCTTACCTTAAGCAGGGTCGCGGGCTATCGCCGCTCCCCAGGGGAGAACAACGACGCCCAATTATTCGCTCAAACACGCACGCTCCGGGTCAGACTGAAACACGGCCTCGACTTCTCCAATGTAGGTTCGATCTCGCCTCTCCGGGCCATCGCAATCTTACCTCAGAGTGATTTTCATAACGTTTCGCGGGCCGCAGGCCCTAAAGGACTGAAACGAGAACACCCACCTTGCACCGAGCGAATATCGCTCACCAAAGAGTGCGGATGGAAGGATGGCGACAGGGGCGGGCTTAGCGAACGGGGAACAACCGCGGGAAAGATGGAAGAACCGGCCTAACCCTTACCGACCGTTTGAGGAAAGGGTCAAAACAGGGGGTGCTGTGGGTCGACGGCGCTGGCGATCGTCGATGCTAGGCGATCCTGGTGTGAGATTTCTCTACGGAAAACTCGAGGAATGAGAAAAGAGGAGAAAAGAGAATAATGGCTTGACACTAACCGGCCTTCTCATGGAAGGACTTGTCTTCAACTAGCGTGAAAAAAGGGCAGCCCCGGGTGAGCTGCCCTGCCATTTGTCGAAATGGAATATTTATTTTGCAACTGCGATGGCGGGTGGCTGCCACGTCCCATCGCCAGCAGGCAAAATCGAAGGTGGCGTTTCCTTTGGCCAGTACAAGTGCATCACCAGATAAATGGGGCCGTTGGGAGCCGGCAGCCAGTTCGCTTTCTTGTCGGCTTCTGGTGCGTCTTTCTGAATGTAAAACATCAGAGAGCCGTCGCTGTTTTTCTTGATTCCCGGAAGCATGGGAGAGTTAATCAAATAACGGTTGTTACCGACCAGAACGCATTCCTCGTACTGGGACCGACCTCCAGTAAACCGTTCATATCGTTAAAAGGCGGTCAGAGGTAAACTCGCGAAATGATGAAAAAGCTCCGTTTTCTAGTATCGCTGCACACCCGCGAGAACGATTTCCAAGTGGCACAAGGTCAATCCGCAACAGATTCGGCGAGGAAATTGAGGAGCGACGCGGAAATCGTCTTTGCTGAGAACGACGCCGTGAATCAGAGTACCCAACTTCTAAAGGCAATCCAAGGCCCGGTGCAGTCTCGACCTGATGCGATTGTGGTGGAACCGGTTGGGAGCACTGCCATGCCGCAGGTGGCTCGGGCCGCCTGCGCCGCCGGAATAGGCTGGGCGGTCCTGAACAAGAGGCCGGATTACTTGTCGGACCTCCGGCGGACGGCAACCGCACCCATTTTTGCTGCCTGTTCCGATCACTTCGAGATTGGACGGATTCAAGGGCGACAATTCGCTGCGTTGCTGCCCGGAGGCGGTTCTGTTCTTTACATCAAAGGACCTTCGCAGAGTCCATCGGCGCGGGAGCGTGAGCTGGGGATGCTGGAGACGAAGCCGCCGAACATTCAATTGGCGATGCTGAAGGGCGAGTGGACAGAGGAAAGCGCCGGTCGGTCGGTGCGGTCCTGGCTAAAACTGGCTACTTCACTTAGCGCGTCAATTAAGCTCATCGGCGCGCAGGATGACTCGATGGCCATGGGCGCTCGCAGAGCTTTTCAGGAGATCACCAACGAAGCAGAGCGTTCGCGATGGCTGAGTTTGCCATTCACCGGATGTGATGGACAGCCGGCGACGGGTCAAGTCTGGGTACGCGAAAAATGGCTCGCGGCGACGATTCACATTCCGCCGCTTGCGGGACAGGCTATGGAGATTCTCGCAAAGGCAATGCAGGAGAGAACCCAACCGCCGGAACATTTCTTGACTGCGTCATTCTCAATTCCTCCCCTCGAATCATTGGTTCCGAAAATTCGCGAAGGTGAGGAACATCGTCGGGAGTGACGAATGGTGCTCGTCGGAACTTAACGCTAGACGACGTGGCTAAGTCTTGGTTAGTCGGCTCACCGGTGAAGTTCAGACTAAGGTCCGAGCTGGAGGATGCCCCGGGTTTAGTTGAAACTTGAGAACAAGAAGCAGCGGCTCTCGCCCGAACTCAGATAGAGTTCGGGTTGCGAATCCCTTTTAAAGGAGAGAGCCGCCGTGAGAAACAAATACCAGAGGAAAGAGCGCAAGTCCAATCACAAGTTCGAGGTCGTGGGAGAGCAAGAGTTGCTGGTGCGGGTGCCTTTGCCCATCGCCGAGGTGTGGGCGGAGATGCAAGCACAGGTGGAAGAGCTGACCGGTAAAGCGGGCCTGCAGATCCTGCGGGCCATTCTGGAAAACGAAGTCACGCGTCGGGTGGGGCCACCGCATCGGCCCGATCCTACTGCGGGCTGTGTGCGCTGGGGGAAGCAGCCGGGGTATGTAGTTTTTGCGGGGCAGAAAATCCCGCTGGAACGACCGCGAGTACGAACCCGTGAGGGCCAGGAAGTGGAACTGGAGAGCTACGGGCAGTTGCAGCAAGACGGAAAACTGCAACGAGCGGTGCAGGAACGCATGGTGGCGGGGTTGTCCACGCGGAACTATCGGCGAGCGGTGGAGAGTGTTGTGGAAGGCTACGGGATCGAGAAGAGCAGCGTGAGCCGGCAGTTTGTCGCGGCCAGTAGCAATCAGCTACGCGTGCTGTGCGAACGGCGCCTGGAAGATCTGAACCTGGTGGTGCTGATGATCGATGGCATTCACTTTGGCGGTCAGGTGCTGGTGGTAGCTCTGGGTATCGCCGAAGGCGGAGAAAAGCACGTTTTGGGAGTGTGGCAAGGAGCCACAGAGAACACTACGGTGGTGAAAGGTCTGTTGGAAGATCTACTGGACCGCGGACTGGATCGTCAACGGCGGTATCTGGTGGTGATGGATGGATCGAAAGCGTTGCGAGCCGGTGTGGAGCGGGTTTTCGGAGACCAAGTGGAAGTGCAGCGCTGCCAGATCCACAAGCGGCGGAATGTGAAGGAGTATTTGCCGGAGAACTGCCAGAAAGACTACGACCGTCGGATGAGGAATGCCTACGCGATGAACAATTACGCGGACGCCAAAGAGGCGCTAGGAAAAATCTTCCGGCAACTGGAACGGATCAATCCAAGCGCGGCCCGGAGCCTGGAAGAAGGGCTGGAAGAAACGCTGACGGTGCATCGCTTAGGTATCGGAGGGGTGTTGCGGCGGAAACTGGCGACCACCAACCCGATCGAATCGTGCCTGTCCACGGTGCAGCGGGTGGCGCGCAACGTAAAACGCTGGCGAGAAGGAGATCAACCGCTGCGCTGGACCGCCACCGGGCTATTGGAAGCAGAGAAGAAGTTCCGGCGCATCAAAGGCTATCAAGAAATCCTGTTGCTAAAGGAACGGCTGAATCCGTCTCGCATTCAGCAGAAGGAGGTCCGGACAGTAGAAGTCGCTTGAACCAGGGATGCTATAGGTCGAACGAGGTGGGAATCGTCCCTCCTAGAGCATCCTGGCGCGGAATTTTCTCGAGAAAAACAGAAGTCGGCAGGAGAAAAGAAAAAAGGAGCACTTCTAGAGAGTTTGACCGGGCAATAGAAAAAGCTTACAGTGCCGAACATCGAGAGTCGCTGCAATCAACTAAAACTCGGACATCCTCTCCGAGCTGTCCGGTAAGACCTTCGTGCCGGCAACCACTCTTCGGTCAGCCCGCACCTCCATGGAGAAGCTGACCATGGATTTCCAATCAATCGCCTGGGGTACGCAGGACAGGCGCCTTGCGGCGATCATTCCTTAGTAAACAGCCGACAGGTTGGAGTTCACACCCCGATTCCAAGATTTTTCTGCCGCATCGCCTTGCTGCCATAAGAACAGCACGGGGCATGCAAGCTCAAGTCCTTCCCATGAGAAGGCCGGTTAGTCTCAAGTGCGCCACAATTGCGATTTGTGATGAACTTTTTGGGCAGCAAACCCGAATAAGAGTATGGAGAGAGGAATTGGCTGAAGACATGGTTGAGGATAGCCAACTGTGGGAGGGAATTCGCCGCCGTGAACCGCAGGCGTTCGATGCGCTTTATAGAGAAATGGGGCCTCGTCTGCTGCGTTATCTGCGACAGATCGTTGGCAATCGGCAAGCGGCCGAAGACGTGATGCAAGAGACCTTTAGCCAAATGTGGAGAAGCCCCAACGGCTTTATGCCAGAGAGAGGGACCTTGCAAGCTTATTTGTTTGGAGTGGGAAGAAAGCGGGCAGCCGAATGGTGGCGGAACAGTGAATCAGCCGGCAGCAACATTCTCGAGGAAGGCACCGAATGCAAGGCAGAGACTGCATCGCTAGTGGGCGATGCTTTTCAGCGACTACCCGAAGATCAACGAAGCTTGCTCTGGCTGAGGGAAGTCGAGGGCCAGTCCTACGCTGAACTCGCACAGATTCTGGAGATACCGGTGGGCACGGTGCGGTCGAGACTTTTTACGGCGCGCGAAGAGTTGCGCAAGGTGTGGCGTTCTACATCGCCAGCTAGAAGGGAGGGCGCATGAGATGCGAGGATGCGGCGACGTTTGTTTCCGCTCTGTACGATGGAGAGAAAATACCTCGAGAAGTAGCTCAACACCTTGGAGCCTGCGAAGCTTGTGCTGCGCGGCTGGCGACCTACTCAGTCATTGGGGCAGAGTTGCGGCGAGTCGCTTGTTTGAGCGAACCAATGGACCTAGAGCCCGCCACGTGGGAGAAGAGCCGACCGGCACAATCAAGCTGGTGGGGTAAAGGCCGAGAGTCGATTCGCATCCCGCGATTTGCGTTTGTGTCCATGCTGGCAGCGATTGTCTTGCTTTCGGGAGGCCTGGTGATGGTGCGTGCCCGCGCAAACGCAGGAGGGTCGGTATTGTGGCTGGCCGCCAAACTCCCCCCTGAAGGCAAGTCTCTTCATGCGGCCATAAGGACCGACGGACCTCCCGGCAGAGACGGATTTGCGAATTTCCAATTGTTACCGAGTGGCGGTGTCTTGTCGATGAGCGTCCACTTCCTTCGCAGAGAAGGTGACCGGGTTCAATTAGGAGTAAGAGTCTTGTACGAGAACCCTATGCCCCGCTTCTCTGGGAATGCCCACGACAGACTTAATGGCGTTGCCGAACAGAGCCTTTGGATTGAGCCGGGAAAGAACACCGAGATTTCTGTTCCAGGCTTAGGGTCGATCGAATTCGCAGGAGATTTTATCGACCACGAACCGCCAGGCTTCTTTTCGCCGGAAGATACGGTCGACCCGGGACCAAATGAATTTCGCGTTGTGTCACCTGTGCTCATCCGCGGGAAAGAGCTTGTCTTCAACATGGCTGGAGTCGCATCGTCGGTTCCCACTGGCAGTGGCACCGGAGTTTTTGTGTATTGGCCCGGCGCGGGACGATTTCTCTTATCATCCGCGCCATTCATAGGTGCGGTTAGAGGTACAGTGTTTGCGAGCCAAGTCAAATTTACCGTGGATGGTCAGGATTATCTGCTTTTGACAGCGGTACCGGTAACCCGCGCAGCCGAGGTGTGGGTCCAACATGAGTCTAATTACAAACCCTCCGAACAGACCCCGGGCATGAGCGATGACGGCGGAATGCTAGGGTCCGCGAATCCGAGCGATTTTCGGCAGCAGTGACCGGCCAAATCCTGATATGTTCTATAAAAGGGAATGTCAAGAAAAAAACCTCTCCTCTGGCCGGATTTTTTCTCGCTCTCCAGCCCGCACGATTGAGCAGGATTTGTTCTAACCCTCCGCTCCATGGGCTCGGTTTGCTACGCACAGGTGTGTAGCATGTTTGGGTTCGTCTTCCAGCGGTTTTCATCGCTTCTTCGCGACGAGGCCAGTTTGTTCTGAAACCAGCAAAGCAGTTCCTTGGTCAGTTGCTCACCATGGTTCTATCGGGGACTCGTGGCCCATAGCTTTTTCGGGTGGTGCGAGGGGGCCTAGGGTCGCGTGAGAGACTAGTGCCCGAAGCACACAGCGCCTAACAAATCAGCTGAGACTCACCCTCTATCCCGAGTGTCTCAAGAACCCAACGGACCACCGCCAGAATGGATCCCAGGGATGGAACGGATGGCCAGAAACACTCAAGCTGTTTGTGGTTTCAAATATTTGGCGTCGAAGCTCACCCCTTTCTTCCAGACGGTCAAAGTGATCGCAGCGATCTTGCGCGCCAGCGTCAGGCGCGCCATCTCCGGCTTGATCCCCTTGGCCACTAGCGCATCGTAAAACTCTCGGAACGGTCCGGGCTTGACCGCAGCGATGGTCGCCGCACTCTTGAACAAGTTCTTCAGATCGTGATTGTGATTGCGATTCAGCCCGCGAATCGAAACCGGCTTCTTCGAGCGTTGCAGCTTCCCATCGACATAGCGGGACTCAGCACTGCCGTGGGTGTCAATTCCAAAGCCGATATACGTCCAGAGCGGTCGCTTGGCACGAAAACGGTGTGGTGTCTGCAGGATCGCAATGATGAGTGCCGCCCGGATCGGGCCGATCGAGGGGATCCCGCGTAACAATTTCCATGCGTCATGTTTTTTGGCATCAGCGAGCAACTCTTGCCGTACTTGTTGTCGCAGCGGCCGCAGTGCGTCCAGTTGTTGGTAGTAGAACTCCGCGCGGCGGCGCACGCCGGCCACTTCGAACTTGCCGAGCCACTCCGAGCGATGGCGCGTTCCATAGACCTCCTTCCCCGCGCAGGGAATTCCCCAGCTGCGGTAGATAGCCTTCACTCGACTCATCACTCGTCCGAGATCTTTGCTGATGGTCAGATAACTGCGCGCCAGCTCCTTCAACGCTCGTACGCCATGCTCCCCGTGATAAACCGGACGAAGAAGATTTGAACGCAATAACTCGGCGAGCTTCCGAGCATCGATACGATCACTCTTGCTGCCTTCTTTTAAAAGAGCATTCCGGCGGGGATTACATACCACGAGCTTTGCAACGTGCGGCTTCAGCAGATCATATAACCAGGTCGCCCAGGTCCCTTCTTCAAAGGTGACGTGCAAGCTTCCGCGTAGTCCTTCGAAAAACTGAAGAATCGTGGCCGCCTTGGTTTCGATGATGCATTCCATCACCAACTTGCCAGAAGAATTTAGAACTGCGATGGAGATCGCTTCCTTGTGAACATCCATACCGATATACTTCACGCTATCCATATTGCGTCGCCTTGCCGGGCAAGTCCGGCCAGTACCGAGTTTATATTTTACCGCGTCGAAGAGTGCGGATTAGTGGCGGGGCGGCCGTGGCAAGAATTGCTCGAACTCTGAATAGTGGCGAGTTGCGAACTTTGTCAGAACATCGAGAAAGGGCCCTGAGCCCCCTAATGCTGACTTTACTTCCTTGGCTTGAGCTTCAACCGTAGCCTCTGCATCGTTGTAGGCTTTCAATGCCTCAGCCTGTAAGTCGCTCTCGCAGAGACTAATCCTCTTATCAGCCGGGTATTTTTGCAGCGCACGAAACGCGGAGGCAATAGCTAGATATCGGGTTTGGTAATCATTACATGCATTAACGAGCAATAGAACTGCATCGCGCACATCCGCATTATTTCTCATCGTGTCACCATGAACATGAAGTCTGCGCCTGAAGATCGGCACGGGCTGCGTGGTGAGCGCACGGTATTCCCCGCCAGCCCGTGAATAGCATCAGGCAGATTGGGTGCTTTCAACGTCCGATTGAATTGATGTATCGACCGATGCGAGAACCTCGTGTGAATGCGCAGAGATCACGAAATAAGGACCGGGCGATTTGTTCGCATACGTTTTCATCTTCTCAACGGCGATTGCCAATCCTTCAACAGCCTCTATCCATATCGCGTCGCGGCCAAACCGACCTGAAAAGATGTCATACGCAGGGATGTTCATGCGGCACCCTTTCCTTTTCTGTCCTCAATGGCTTTTACCGACTTACCCCGAAGGACGCGGTCGCCTCCTATTTGGAAAATGTGAAACGCCGCTGTCGCCATTTCAACCTCCATTTCCGCCGAATCATCATCGAGTTTTCTCCTAAAGGGGCCTTTTCCAGTTCTTTATCTTTCGGGCTTGCGCTTGCTCTGCCGCCAGCTTTTTCTTGAGTTCCTCAACAAGAATCTTCTTCGCGAACGCCAGTGGCACTTGCTCGAAGTGTGTTCTTGGTCTGAGCATCACATCCTCCCTCCAGCGCACACCTCAACGCTAACAAGCTCCGACTCGTACGGGTTAAATCTTTAAAGAATCTACGGTCTTCCTTAATTCCGTAATGCTGTAGCTTTAGGGGCCGCAATGTTGGGGTTTAGCGAAGCCAGTCGCCTCTGATCCGACAGACAGATAGGAATTGAGTTTTAGTTGCAGGCCTCTTTACGCTTTGCTAGGATAGCGCCCCGTTAGGGATAGCGTAGTGGGAGGACTTCGTTATGCCAAGACATTCAGCCAAAAGAGAACCGAAGCAATTCAAAACAATGTTGCAGGCAGACGTCCCGAAGGGACGCCACGGAAAGCACAAAGCGATTGTCACTGCGATTGTCAAAGACCTTGCCCAATTGAACGAGGGCGCAGCGATGAAAATACCTTTGGCCGAATTGGCCGAATCGAAAGAGAAAGTACGTTCCGCGCTGAATCGGGTCACTCGGAAAGCTAGACTCAAAGTCGCGACCGCTAGCGACGCCAACTTTTTGTACATCTGGAACGTAAACGACTAAGTCGCTGGAACCCGTTCGAACACTCAGATTGGAATGAATGGCTGCCAAGTAAGGGATGGTGTCGGCAGTGGGGAAAACACAGTGACGAACGCTAACTTGTGGTTAACTGAGCATTCTTCGGTTATCTGTAAGATCTTATGAAGCGAATATGGGTTTTCGCACGCCCCTGTTTGTTCGTTGCGGCCCTATTGTATGGCGTCACAGTGAATGGGCAAACAATCCGAATTGTCGATCCCCTGTCCATCCGAGCCGACGGCGATCCTTTGCAGGCAGTGCTATCGTTGACTCTCCCTTCGTCGATACCTGAACAGACCTGTGATGTCGTGATTTTGGGCGGAGGGTTGGGCGGAAGTGCTGCCGCTTTGACCTCTTCGCAGACGGCCGGGCGTGTATGCATGACTGAGCCAACCAACTGGGTGGGCGGACAGATGACCTCTCAGGGGATCTCGGCGTTCGACGACAATGAGTGGATTGAAACCACTGGAGCGACGCGGTCTTTCCGAGTATTGCGGCAAAAAATACGGGATTACTATGCGCCCATGCTCCGGGAAGGAGTGAAGGCCGACAGCAGGCTAAATCCGGGCTTGTGCTGGGTGAGCTACGAATGCTCAGAAGCGACTGTGGATCATGCCATGCTGCTCTCTATGTTGGAGCCGTACGTACATCGTGGAAAACTGTTGATCTTATTGCGAACTGCACCGGTGGCAGTGGAACGGCGAGGCAACCGGATTCAGGACGTAACGGTATATCACTTTGCGAGTCGTCGTTTTCTTCGTTTGAGAGGCACGGTCTTCATTGATGCGACGGAATTGGGCGAATTCCTGCCCTTAGCTGGCGCGGATTTTGTGACCGGTGCCGAATCGCGGGCAGAGACGGGCGAGCCGGATGCTCCGCTGCAAGCCGATCCCAGCGCTGCCCAAGGTTTCACGTACCCCTTCATTCTCGAACGAGGGGGCTCAACCCACGATTTACCGAACCCGGTTGGTTATGACCGCTACATTTCGCATTTCTCATTCCAGGCGACGGATGCCGATGGCCAGACCCTTTCTTACGGCATGTACGCGAACTTGCCAAACACTCCCGGCTCCTTTTGGAATTACCGGCGGCTGATTGCCAAAGAGCAATTCAAGTCGAAGATCTTTCCCTCCGATCTCAGCATGATCAATTGGGATAGCAACGATGTCTGCGATCAGGGGTTGCTTTCGGCCAATCCTGGTGATCAGGCGAAAGCATTACAGCATGCGAAACAGGTATCGCTCGCGTTTGCCTGGTGGTTACAGCACGATGTTCCACGCGATGACGGGAAGGGCACTGGATATCCCGACGTAGAGATCGTCAGATCGGCGTTAGGTAGCAAAGATGGATTATCGCAATTTCCTTACGTGAGAGAGGCACGGCGTTTGAAAGCGCTGCGCACCATACACGAACAAGATCTCGCGACCACGGGTGCGCGAGCCGTCGCCTTCGAGGATTCCGTAGGCATCGGGCAGTATCCCATCGATATTCATGCGTGTGGCAACAGTCCGCATCTCCCTCCATCGAAACCCTATCAAATTCCACTCGGCGCTCTGATTTCCGCTAACATCTCCAATCTGGTTGCCGCTTCCAAGAATATCGGAACGACGCACATTACCAATGGCGCCTATCGCGTTCATCCAACGGAATGGGCCATCGGCTCCGCGGCAGGTGCTGTTGCCGCGGCTGCGGTTAGCCAGCATGTAACGCCGAAGGACATCGATATCGCTCCCGCGCGTTTGCGCAAACTGCAGTGGGACTTGATTGTCCAAGGCCAACCGCTGGTGTGGCTCGATGACGTGCCGCTCGACTCACCACACTTCCAGGGCGCGCAATTCACAGCCGCTCTGGGACTACTTGAATTGCCAATTGACTCTCTAAAGTTCGAAGCAGAGGAAACAATCAACGGCAAGGAGGCGGCATTTGCGCTGAACAAATTGGCCACTCTGAATCTTGGTTCTTCATTTCCTTCAACAGCGGGGCTCGCAGCGCATGCTGTGCTGGAATGGTCAGCGCTCGCGTCGTTCGCGCAAGGAGCAGAGAAGAAGAATGGCGTGGTCAAGAGAGGAGAGTTCGTGGATTGGATGATTTCCATGCACCGCTCGCAGGGAGGGAGAAGATAGACACCGAGCGCAGTTGATTCTAAATGGAAGCGATTTTTGAGAATATCCTCAGGCCTCCCCATAATCCTTGTGAACAATTCCAGGATTCTCGATAGAATCCGCGAAGAGGATTGTCACACATATGAAAACCTGGAAGATCGCCGTGGGCAGCATGCGACGCCCAAAGCTGAATGCGGTGAAAGAAGCAGCGTCGCAAATTGAACCCTTGTTGGGCGAAGGGACGGGGCTGGACGTCACGGGCTACGAGGGGGAAAGCGGAGTGAGCCACACACCCACTTCCCGGAAAGAGTTGATGCAAGGCGCGCGACAGCGTGTTGAAGCCATGCAGGAAAGTTCGCGCGCCCAGGGAATGGCCGCTGACTTCTTCATCGGACTGGAAGGCGGCTTGGACGTGGTTGTGGAAAATGGTGTGAAACGAGTGTTTTTGGAAAGCTGGGCATACGTGAGTGATGGCAGCAGGGGACATTTCGGCTGCTCCGGCAGTATCGAGTTGCCCGAAACGCTAGCCGAAGAAGTGCTGTCGCGCAAAACGGAACTTTCCCAGGCGATTGACCAGTTTGCCGGCAAAGTGGGAATCCGCGACGGGCAAGGGGCGTGGGGCGTGCTTTCCCGAAACTTGATTTCGCGCCAGGAATCGTTCCGGCTGGCGGTGGTGGCGGCGTTCGCACCGTTTTATAACGCTAAAATGTACCGGGTGTCCGCGGCTGCGGGGAGATGACAGAAAATCCGCGTGGGGTGGAAGGTGGGCAAGTCGCGGAGGAAAGTGTATTCTGTGAGATAGAGCGACGTGCCACAGGCTTGCCCAGAGAGACGGAGGACAAAACACGTGGATATCGTGAAGGGCAACATGGGCTGGATCGAAGTTGTGGTCGGCCCGATGTTTTCGGGGAAGAGCGAAGAGTTGATTCGCAGATTGCGGCGAGCGGAAATTGCCCGTCAGCGGGTACAGATTTTCAAGCCTTCAATCGACTCCAGGTTTGCGGCCAACGAAATTGTTTCGCACTCCGGGTTGGGCATTCCTTCCGACAATGTGACAAAGGCCTCCGAGATTCTGGAGAAACTCCAGCCACGCACTGAGGTGGTGGGCATTGATGAGGCTCAATTCTTAGGCGAGGAATTAGTCGAGGTTTGCACCAAACTCGCAAATCTCGGCAAACGCGTCATCGTTGCGGGACTGGACACGGATTTTCGTGGGCGACCCTTTGAGCCCATGCCACGTCTCCTGGCAGTGGCGGAAGAAATCACCAAACTGCTAGCGATTTGCGTGCGCTGCGGAAATCCCGCAGTGCATACGCAGCGGATGGTGGAAAACGAGGAACTGATCGTGGTCGGCGCCAGCGGTGCGTACGAGGCGCGATGCCGGCGCTGCTTTGAACCGAATCCCGCGCAAGCTCGCCAGGAAAACGGACCCAAGGTCCTGACCCGGAACCGCGCGATCTCGGGCGGCGCGTAGTAAAGTAGTAGCATTCGCTCCAGAACCTGCTCCGATATTTCGCGTTCATACAAGGATAACCATGCGCATCGAATCAAAAGCACCAACACGGGTCGACCTTGCTGGAAGCACGCTGGATATCTGGCCGTTGTATTTGTTTCATCCTGGCGCCGTTACGGTAAACGCGGCGATTTCGCGTTATGCGTCGTGCGTGGTGGAAACTCACCCCGTGGGAGACGACCGCATCAAGTTGGTGTCGTTGGACACCAATCGCTCGGAATCGTTTGCCTCGCTGGAGGATTTGTTCAAGGCGAAACACTACCGTTTGCCGCTGCTGGCGGAAATTGTGAAGTTCTTCCATCCGCAAGGCGGGTTTTCCCTCACCACCAACTCGGAAGCTCCGGCGGGGGCGGGGATTGGGGGATCCAGTGCCATGGCAGTAGCGATCTGCGCGGCGCTCGACCGCTTCACGGGAGCTGGCCGGAGCAAAGTGGACTGGGTTCACATCAGCCGTGACGCGGAGGCCATCGTCATTCACATTCCCACCGGCATGCAGGACCATTACCCGCCAGCGTTCGGTGGCGCGGCCGCCATTGAGTTGATTCCAGGGGGAGAGCGGCGCATTGAGATCAACGTGAATCTGGACGAACTGGAACGACGCCTGGTGGTCTGCTACACGGGAAAGCCGCGGCAATCAGCAATTAATAATTGGGGCGTGTTCAAGGCACATATCGACAACAAGCGGGCGGTCGTGAGCAACCTGGAGCGGATTTCCCAGATCGCGCAGAAGTTGCGAGATGCGTTAGTGGCGGGGAATTGGACGGAGACAGGAAAATTGATGCACGCAGAATGGCAGTTTCGACGCAGGAATTTGCCGACCATCTCGACCAAAGTCATAGACCGGATTATCGAGAACACGAGGCGCAAAGGCGCACTGGCGGGCAAAGTGTGCGGTGCGGGGGGCGGAGGCTGCGTCGTGCTGTTGATTGAGCCGGATGCGCGGGAACGTGTGGAGAAAGCGGTTGTGGAGGCCGGCGGGCAACTGCTGCCGATGCATATTGATAGACAAGGGGTGCAGGTAGTCGCGCAGTAGAGATTGAAAAATTCAGCACTACTCAAGGCCCTCGGAGCATCGTAAAATAATGGGAGCCTGGGAAAAGGGCTTGTTTTAAATTCATGCTCTTCCGATTCGCCATCCCGCTGGGTTTGCTCTTGTTCGTCTACGGCGACGTGCCCGACGTGCCGCACGTGCTTCCCCCACATTCGGCGGAGCAGTCGAGCGCGGGTGCCTTCACTCCGGACGACCGCATTCCCCTTTATCCGTCGATGGTTACAGAAGATCCTCAGGAACAGGGTAAATCGCCCCAAACAGGCGCAAAGAAAAGCGACACCCTACAGGAAACATCCAAGCTTTCGCTGATCCGATACGTCTCTGGAGAATTCGCCAAGGCCAAGAAACCCCTGCCCAGCGGAAAAGATGGAATCACCTTGCACGCCGAAAAACCCTTCGATGAGGAGAGCTTGAACCGCGCAGTCACTGTTCATGGTGCAGCCGTAAATAGCGGGGACAATGTCCAGATCACCAAGCTGGAATTCCGAGAACACATGATTATTGTTGATGTGAACGGTGGTGGGCGGCCGAGGAAAAATTGGCGCGATCATATTCAATTTGGAATGGGCGGCACGATGCCCACCAGCACTACAACGACAACGCCGGCGAGCGGTCAGGACTCGGGCCCGCCGGGATTCCAGGAGGGTCGCGGCGGTACGATCTACCTGCAATTTGCAAAGAATGTGCCGGACCTTACACCCGAGGAACTAAAGTCGCTGCTTGCGCCCTTCCTCGATTTTACCAAGGTGCGGTCGGCTTCTGTGCAATGGTTTGACACGCTGCCGCCCGAGATGAAAAAGGCCATCACCGAGCGGCAAGCGATGGTCGGAATGGACCGCGACGAAGTGGTGGCGGCGATTGGCAAACCGGACCGCAAGGTACGCGAGCGCGACTCTCAGGGCAATGATACTGAGGACTGGATCTACGGCCATCCCCCGGACAAGACCGTGTTTGTACACTTCACCGGAGATCGAGTCACAATCATTAAACAGTATCCGCAGTAGGGCTTCACCCTATCTGAATCCACAGTTGACAACCCACAGTTCATAGAACTCGTGGCATGCCCATGCGCATTTCCGCGCACGGCCATAAGAGTTGCGGCAGTGGCAGAGCCTCGGTTGACCTATGCGGATTACAGTTTTGTGAAGCCGTCGGTGCTCCACAGTTCGGAGCCGACTCCATTGTGGACAAAAAAGAGGCCTGCGGGATCGTATTTCTTTTTTATGGATGCGAGGCGCGGGTAATTGCTTCCCCAATAGGAACGTTGGTACGCCTCCTCGAAGAAATTGCTTTCGGATACGTACGCACCGCCGTTCGGCACTATGGCACGGAGTTCATTCATACAACGATGAACGTGATCGGCGAATTTTCGGCCACTTGCCACGTCTGGCTCATGGCCCGGCAGGCCGGGATAGGACGGGCCTTCGCCGTCCGCACTTATCGCCAGGGCAAAGGCGGTCAACACGGCAGGGTTCATAGCTGTATCTCTGGCCGCCTCGATGGCATCCAGTGGAGCTCCTGCGAGCCCTTTATTGAAATGCAGCGACACTCCGTGGTGGCGGGAAGCTGCAAAGAGCGCATTGGCGAGACGCTCTCGTGAATCGTCCTCGAGCAGGGAAGCGGGTAGCCAAAGGGACTCATAGCCGTAAATGAACCAAGCTACCTGACCGCCATCGCCTGTCCACCACACGTTGTTGGGGCTCGCACTGGCGCGTGAGTCCGAAACAAAAACGGGTTGGTGATGCGCGGCGCGCCATTCGACGTTCCACCAATTCCGCGCGGGTAGACTCCCGATAATCAGGGGCGAATCGATGGTGTAATCAGCCGGCGAGCTTGCCAGCCAGTCCAGGAAAGGCTGCCAAACCTTTCTCGCTTGCTCGGTATCCAGACCTAGCGAAACCATGCTGATGCCAAGGGAGTTGTCCGGTCGTATGCGTGCTTGTTCGCCCCAATGATCGTTGAAGAGATTTTCGCGGTAGAAGCTGACGAAGCGGCGAAGAAGCCGCCGACACGCGTCGTCTGATGAGGCCTTGATCGTGAAGATGGCACCGCCGCCGAACTCGGGCAGTTCGCGCACCCGCAGAGTAACCGTGCTCACCACGCCAAAGCTGCCGCCGCCTCCGCCTTTGAGTGCCCAAAAGAGATCGGGATTCGTGCAGGCATTTGCGACGCGAATTTTACCGTCGGCGGTGACAACTTCCGCTTCCAGCAAGCCCGCGGCCGCGAGGCCATAATGCTTCGAGAAACTGCCGAAGCCGCCGCTTTGTATAAGTCCGGCCACGCCAACAGTGGTGCAGCCTCCGCCTTGAACGTAGGCGCCGCCCTTGGAGGTAACTGCATCGTACGCTTGCATCCAAATCGTTCCTGCCCCGAGAGTCACCGCAGGCTGCGGCGGGTGATTGCCCTCGCACCCCTGCGGAACAAATGCCGTGTGCATCGCGACGTCATTCATGTGGCGGGTCCAAATCAGCAGAGAATCGGGAGCGTTCGAGGTGCCTTGATAGCTATGGCCGCCGCCTTTCACGACAAGTCGCAAATCGTTCTCGCTGGCAAACTTCACAGCCGCGGCAATGTCTTGTGCATTTCTTGCCACAACGGCGTATACGCTGGGCTTTGTGGCCCACGCGCCAACCCAACCCAAAGTTTGCGTGACGCCCGGGTTGTCCCCGATGTAGTAGGGATTTCGCAAACTCTCAAAGAGTTCTTTGCAGGCGGCGTCTCCCTGCGTCGTCGAACACCCAGCGAGCGGAGAATTCACTTGAATTAAATTTCCACCCGTCGCGTCGTTTAGCTGCTGCCATGCTGTTTTTGAGGGCCAATTTGCATCGGACGGACGCCGCCGACGAAAGGCGGCATCTGCGAACAGTCCACGTGGGCTTAGGGGCAGAAGGGCGGCTAAGGCGGATTTCTCTAAGAACGCTCTTCGGTTCATGGAATTGCGCTGCTCCCTTCGCACGGAATGTCGGTCGCGGGATCAATCCGGTGCGACGCGGCGCGTAGGATAACGAGAGAAACCTATCGTTGTAAAGCCCCGCCGCGACAAGGCCAGAGCCGAAGAGATCCCTCGCTTTGCAACTACGGCAGAAACGTTGCTACCACTTATTGCCGGTTGTGCAGCTGTGGCTTGCCGAGGTTAGCGCGTGGTTTTCGGAAGCCAGGGTGCAGGAGCATTTCTGGCCGCGGGTGTCATCAGGCCAAGGCCCGCATGCTGTATGCCACCGCATTGAATGGAAGAGCCGAGTCCCCTTCGGGAAGATAAGAAGAGAACGCAGCCGTTGCTGCCGGTGCCTGGCCGCTCAATGTCGTGTTCACACCGGGACGGAGCGAGGCTGAAGCTAGATTTTGACGCCCCAGAAGGAGGCGTCGGGTTCAGTGAGCGCGATCCCAATGTCCCATGCTTCGTGCCCGCGCCAGACGACCTCACCCTGAGCGCTGCGGCCATTCTCGGGGAGCACCAGGCGCACCTTGCGGCGGAGAGGTAGATCTGCGCCGACAACGGCCATGCAACCGGAATGGCTTACGTCGACCGTGATCGCATTCGCGCAGCGCCGCTTGTTATCTTCTTCCCATTCGACAAGGAAGCGTAGGCTGGCGACAGCGCGTTTATGAGAACGCATCTTCGCCCAACGATCTTCGAATTGGCGTGAAAGCGTTGTTGATGTTTCTACGGTCGGAGCGGACATAAAAACCTCACCGGAAGGATTACAACCAGAGGGAGGACCAAAAGAAAACTTAAACCTACGAGCGCGACGTGTCAATGGTACTGCGAACAAAAAGTGACTCCGTTCTGCGACGATCGTCAGCGGATCGGGGGTGGCTTAGGTGCCTCGCGAAGGCGCGTGAGCAAGCGGTGCAACTGCGGGGCATCCTGTGAAGGCACGGAGCTAATTTTCATGCCCAGGCCACGACTGGCGGCCGCGTGGCGAACGACGGCCTCGGCGCGGATTTGCCCTTCCTGCACGAGAAAGTGGAGATTCATCAAATCGCCCTCGCGTTTGCGCGCTCGCGTTTCTATGAATAAGCCAGAGGGACTAAGATCTTTGACGCGAGAAACATCGCGACCGGAAGGAGATTCCCAGTAAACCCATACCTCATTGGAAATGGGGATACGAGACATTCGTCTGCGGGAGGGGCCGGTTTTTACTTGCATCGAGCTCACCGTCTTCACCCAGGACCGTGTGTGCTGTCCCGCCATGGCCCACCTTCAGCCACTTTGCTAACAGGGTGTAAATTCTTGCAAAAGGACGGGCGGGAAGTCAACATGAGAATCTCGGAATGATGTGGAAATTGGCGACAAGGTACAGGTTTCGGGCAGGATGGATGTGGGATAGTCCGGACGCCCGTCCGGCCGCAAAAGACAGTTGCAGAGAAATGGCGGGAGAGAGACAATGTCTCTATAGGTAGGCCGGTTCGTCCCCCCGGTCAAAGTCCAGAGTGTGGGTGTGAGTGGATGCGAGTGAGTGGTCCAGCACGGGGGCCCTTGTGCGAATGGCGCAGAACGATTTTGTGCGCTGTTCTGCTGTCTTCTTTCTGCGTGCTGCAGACGCGCGCGCAAGATTTGACGGAAGCTGCAAGGCAGGAAAAAGCCCGCAAGACCGCGGAGCAGAAATCTCCACGTCACGTATACACAGAAGAAGATCTAAAGCGACAAGTTATTCTCACCCCAGAAGATCAAGCGCGTGCGGAAACGCGAAAGCGTCTGCAGAACGCTCCGCCTGCCGAACAAAATGCGCAACAACTACTGGACGACACCAATCCGCCGAGTGAATCGCTTGGCGAGATCGCACGGCGTTATCGCCAGGAAAAGAGTGCGCGTGCGGCAGAAGAAGCATCGAAAAAGAAATTTACGCCCTTCCAGTACAATGCTCCTGATAGTTCATTGGCTGAGCCAAAGGCAGGAAATGCACCGCTTGTCGGACCTGAATCGGGCATAGAAGTGGACGGACGAGCAATGCCTGCGGTTCGTCACGCCGCTCCCCGTTTGTTTCCGCCGGATGCTGGCTCGGGTCGGCGGATTTCTCCCTTCCAACCTCGGCCACTCCATGGATCGCCCTCTGTTCCGTCAAGCACTTTCATTGTTGTGCCGGTGCTACCCACTCGGGCGCCAAAAGCCGTGCGCCCGATGAGTAAGAATGCTCGAGCGATCCCGGACACTCCTGGGATGCAACAAGTCGAAGTCCAACGGGGACAGAGTTGGTGGAAATTGTCCGAGCTTTATTTGGGGAGTGGCGCTCGTTGGCCTGAGTTGAGAAGACTGAATCCGGATTTGGGCGGCCCGCCGGAATTGCTCAAGCTCGGAAGCACGGTGTTGGTACCGCAAATCGCGAAAAGTGACGTTCCCCCGCGGCGGACAATCAAATTGCATCGGGGCGATTCCTTGTGGTCCCTGGCATACGCATATCTGGGGCAGGGCAGCGCCTGGACCTGCCTGGCAAGTGCAAATCCAACAATCGTCGATTACACCCACCTGGCGATTGGAACACCCGTGGAACTTCCCGAGGGTGGCGCGGTTGGCTCCTGCCACGAGGCAGACAGCGACAAACTGCAGAAATAACTCCCAGCCATGCGGGCTGCAATTCGAACGATTCCGCAAAAGCCTAAACGCAAAAGTCGTGGAGCCCAAAGCATGGGCTCGTTCCGGTGAAATAGCGCACTCTTCTGGGTTTCCGGGACCCACCTCCAAAAAACTGCTCAAGCGGTAGCGCTTTTGCCTTGTGTCCGCGAAGGAATATGGCAAGCTTCGCGCTTCAGGTAGCGGTAAAGACTGGTGCTACCAATGCCCAGGATATGCGCTGCGCGCAAACGATTGCCATCGCACATTTGCAGTGCCCTGCGGTATCTCTCCTGTACACGCGTCGTTACATTTTTTCAGGAAGAAATGAACGAGGAGCGGAATATCCTCAAGGCGCTCGGCGAGTGAGTGTGTGCGAATCTGAATCGAGCTCAGGCGGCCGAACAAATCTTCGCGTAAGCGCCCGGAAATAAAGTCAGCGCAAAGGCCCCGGTTGGTGGTGGCGATTGAACCGCCGTTGACAGCTTAATTTCCGGCGCACCGACATTCTGGATTTCGCAATTCTGAATTACCCGCGAAATTTAGCTTGCATGGCAGAGTGTGGTACCGGCATGAGTTAGATTATTTTCAGGATGTAAAGACTTTTAGCGAGATTCTGGAGATAAGCAGATTCCTCGCCTCGCTCGGAATCATCTCTTGTCCTCTTCATTCGGGGCGGTTATTAGAGGAGCAAGGACTGAATGAAACTTTCCACGGGAGGGAAAATGTAACGGAAAATCACCAAGCTCACGAGAATGCCGGGCATGGCATAGGTGCCGCCGCGAATCCAATTGAGGTAGCCGCGGGCCCGGTCTTCGCTCATCAGCAGCATGATAGCGGAGCTCCCATCGAGTGGAGGAACCGGAAGAAGGTTGAATACGCCGAGAAGCAGATTCAGAGAAAACAAAACATAAAGAAGAACGGCAGGGAAGCCATGGGGCCCGTTGTAACTATCCCATTGGATGAAGTGAAGAGCCGCTCCAGCGCGCAGGCCAACTGCCCCCAGAACCATAAGGAAGAAATTAGTGGCAGGACCCGCGAGGGCCATTGCGGCGGAGCGATGTGGATGCCGCTGCGCCCAGTTCGGATCATACGGCGCACTGGCAAACCCGATCATGCCCCCATTGAGAAGAAAGAAGCTAAGCAGCGGGAACACTACCATGCCATACGGAGACCGGCGAATGTGAGGGATGGGGTTCAAGGAAACCTGACCGCCGAGATCCGCAGTATTGTCGCCGCCAAGCTTGGCAACAAGCGCGTGGGCAGCTTCATGACATGTGGTGGAGAAAAGGAAAACAGCGTAGTAGATGAAGCCAAGCGCCAGGAACTGGGGAGTGAGATTTGGCATAAGTGAATCAGGTTAGGAGTTCGCGCTCCGGAAAGCAAGCCATCCTCAGATGGCTCAGATGGACGCCAACGAGTTCGAGAATCCTCTGCAGCGAATGCCAGTGGGTGTTTCAAAGAGCACGTCGGGGGGGTTGCATTCCTCCTATTTCATCTTTGAGAGGAATGACTTTGCCATGTCAGGGCAGAAGCCATAAGATTCTCGCTCATTCCCTATCAGAGATGTCTTTTTCTACTAAGGTGTGGTGAGTCGCATACTTGGAAACTGAGCCATCCTTGTGGCGGGTGTGGCGGGAATTGGGCTTCCTCTCCGTCGGAGTTCGGAGTATTATGCTTGGAACACGTGTGTTGGCCGCCTATTTTGGGTGTGCGAAGCAAGCAGAAGTTGGGGTTGAAACATGAAGGCCTGTCTGCTGCGCACGCCCGCGCGAATCGAACAAAATCCACTTAGCTATGAAGACGTAGCAGTGCCGAAACCTGCCGCCGGGCAGGTTCTTGTGCGCGTCCATGCATGCGGGGTCTGCCGTACGGACCTGCATGTCGTGGAAGGAGAATTGCCACCCATGAGATCTCCGGTAATCCCGGGACACCAGGTAGTGGGAAAGATCGAACAAACTGGAGTTGGGACGACGCAATTTTCGAAAGGCGCGCGCGTGGGAATTGCCTGGCTGCACCAGGTGGACGAGACATGCGAGTATTGCCGCCGAGGGGAAGAGAATTTGTGCGATGCACTGTTGTTCACTGGCTATAGCGTGGATGGCGGGTACGCCGAATGGATTGTCGCGCCGGAACGATTCGTCTATCCAATTCCGGAAGGACTCGCTGACGAACATGCAGCACCGCTACTCTGCGCCGGGATCATCGGCTACCGCTGCTTGCGCATGGCCGAAGTGGGTCGCGGAGCGAGGCTGGGATTCTATGGGTTTGGCGCGGCAGCGCATGTGGCGATCCAAGTGGCGAATTATTGGGGGGTCGAAGTGTACGCCGCAACTCGCGATGTGAGCCACCAAAAGCTGGCGATGGAACTGGGGGCGAAGTGGGCTGGAGGCGCGGTGGATACTCCCCCGGCAAAGTTGGATGCGTCCATTGTATTTGCGCCCGCTGGAGAAATTGTACCGGAAGCGCTGAAAGCGCTGCGAAAGGGCGGTCGCTTGATCCTCGGGGGTATCCACATGAGCGACATACCTTCATTCGCGTATAGGTTGTTGTATCAGGAGCGAATGATCCGCAGCGTGGCGAATAATACGCGGCGGGACGGCCAAGAGTTCTTGAAACTGGCCGCTGAAATTCCGATCCGGACCCATGTTCAGGTTTATCCGCTGAGCGAAGCGAACCGCGCATTGAACGCACTGAAGAACGATGCAATACCTGGAGCAGCGGTATTGCAGGTACAATCCTGAAAACTCGAGGGAAGGAATGAACTGCCCAATGAAAAAGCGGCTGGTGCTGATTCTGGCAATCGGAGTGGGATTTACGGCATGCTCTGGCGGGACAACTTCCTCTGGCGCGAAGCGTGAGGGAGCGGTTGGAGCTCAGAGCTCCGGCGCCCCGGAATCCCTCAGCTCTGCGGGCGAACAGGAGTTGCGAGCAATCGTAGAGAGCGGAAAATTAAATGACCTGCAGTGGCCAAATTTTTCGGAGGACAGCGCGGCGGTCAAGGAATTCTACGATGAGTCGGCGTATAGGCTGGGATGGAGCCGGGGCGGAAAACCGACGCCTCAGGCCATAGAGTCGATTGGGATCCTGGAGGAGGCGGACCAAAAGGGGCTCGACAGTAAGGATTACGACGGCGCGAAGTGGCCGGAGCGGCTGAGAGCTTTGCAGAGCCCGGGCGGGGCGACAGAATCGGCGCTCGTGAAATTTGATGTGGCTCTGACGGTGTCCGCGATTCGTTATGGATCCGATCTGCACTTGGGAAAGGTGGATCCGAAGGTCCTGCACAAGGATTTCGATCCGGAACGCGAAAAACACAATGCCGGAGAATTTCTTTGGAAAAACGTGGTGGGGGCCCAGAGCGTGAAGGAAGCCCTGACGTCGATTGAACCGCCATACCCCGGTTACCAGCGGACGCTTGTGGCGCTGAAAAAGTATTTGCAGATGGCCAAGGAGGAAGTGCCTGATCCTCTGCCGCAAGTGAAAAAACCGGTCACGCCGGGACAGGAATACGAAGGCACGGGGAAACTTGTGCGGAGGCTGCAATTTCTAGGGGACCTGCCCGCTTCAGTGCT
This sequence comes from Candidatus Acidiferrales bacterium, assembly GCA_963709675.1. Lineage (GTDB taxonomy): Bacteria > Acidobacteriota > Terriglobia > Acidiferrales > UBA7541 > Acidiferrum. The sequence continues at coordinate 1,722,220 of CAVPWW010000002.1, read as the reverse complement.
GGTGCCGGAGAATTCGCAGATTTATTCTGGCGAAGTCGTGGAGGGCGTGAAACGGTTTCAGTCGCGGCATGGATTGGAAGCGGCGGGCAAGATTGGGCCACAAACAATCACGGAGCTAAACCGGCCAATGAGTGACCGGGTCGAAGCGTTGCGGCTCACGCTGGAGCGCTGGCGGTGGATACCAGACAACTTCACCCAGCCGCCGATCATCGTGAATATCCCGGAATTTGTTCTGCGAGCGTACGATGCCCCTGGGAAGCCAGCGGTGATGATGCGGGTGGTGGTGGGGCGGGCCATGCGAACGCAAACACCGGTGCTTGAAGAAGACATGAAATACCTGATTTTCTGGCCTTACTGGAATGTGCCACCGAGCATTTTGCGCGGGGAGATCATTCCGAAGATCAGCAAGGATCCGGCGTATATTCAGAAAAACAATTTTGAAGTGACTACGTATTCCGGGGGGGTGGTGACCGACGGAGTGGTAAGCGAAGAAGTGTTGACGCAACTGCGGGCCGGAAAGTTAATGGTGCGGCAGAAACCTGGACCTAAGAACGCGTTAGGCCTGATCAAATTTATTTTTCCCAACGATCAGAACGTTTACTTACACTCGACACCGTCTCAGTCGCTCTTCAGTGAAAGCCGGCGCGATTTCAGCCACGGTTGCATTCGCGTGGAGGATCCGAAGGCCCTGGCGGAGTGGGTGCTGCGAAATAATCCGGGATGGACGCGAGAACGGATTGAAGCAGCGTTTAAAGCAGAAAAGCAGCAGCAGGTAAATCTAACGCATCAGATTCCCGTGTTGATCGTCTACGGGACAGCCGTGGCCAAGGAAGATGGCCGGGTGTTCTTTTTCGATGACATCTACGGATACGATAAAGCCATGGGAAAGCTATTTGACCAGGCCTACGCGTCAAAGAACTAATCGGGGGCAAGATGACGTTCTCCTGTGCTTGCGAAGAACTCATGCGCTGACCCAGGGACGTTCTTTGCGCTTGGACAATCTATTCCGCGTTTGCGTGAGAAGAGGAGCAGCCGTAGCACCACGTACGGACTCGGCCTGTATCGACATGAACGAAGGCCGAACGAGGGTAATAGCCGACGCCGCCGCGGCCGAGAGTAAGGGCGGTATTGTAGAGCGTCAGGGCATCGACTCCAGGGATGCGAATATCAATCGCGTGAGCCTGCATATGCTGGCTGTTCTTCGCCACACCAGGTGAGCGTGCGCGAAGAAATTCATTGCTCCACGGAGTGCGATAGCCGCAGATGATATCAATCTCCGCATTTGGATGTCCGACAGCAGCAGCCAGATCGGAAAGTATGTCGAAAACATGGGGATCATAATGCTTTACATCACCGGTGCGATGATCGCGTAGAAAATGATCGAGCTGCTCTTCAGCCTCGGGAAGATAGCGATCGCCTCGACGGTACACGATGTCAATATGCTCCCCTGTATGCGTGTGATAAAGGCGTAGGTGATGCTCCTCTGAAGCAGGGGAATCGGCGGCGAGGCTGGAACCGCTGCAAGTGAATGCAACGAGAAAAAGGACCAAGGGAGAGAGCAAAAATGCGATGATCGTCTTCAAGAAGCGAATCCTCCAAACAAGAAGCGAAGGGACGAAAGAGAAAACAGGCGAGGAAGTACTAGTTTACAGGAAAAATGGTGAATCGCGAAATTGGAACTCGTCGATCATCGTGGATCGTTATGAGCAAGAATAGAGATGAAAAACGATGTGTCTTTTTACGTCACATTTGAGGAAAATCACCCAGGAAACGTCCAACCGGCGGGAGAGCTTGTGACCGCCGTCACAATTTTGGGAGGCCCTAACTCTTTCAAGGAAAAGGATTTGAAGGATATGTGGTAAATTGCATCATTCAGGCCTCTTTCGGCACAGCAGGTGCAACCAGCAATAGCGTAATTCGGGGTTACCCCCTATTTCTGAAACAGACGAGATCGGCCTGTGCCAAGATCTCCGAGGCTGGGGCCCGCAGGAAGAATGGGTATGACGGTGAAAACAACAAATCGCTCCCACCGGATCGCATATTTAGTCATGCTGCTGCTCTTTGCCGTTGCGCTGACCACCGCACTGGTCTTGGCAGGCGAGAGAAATCCGGAAGGAAATAAGACAAGTACCCTCGAGACGAACACCGTTCCCACGCTGCGCGTCGTTTGCCTGCGGGGGACGAGCAATGTTTGAAAACTTGGTCCGTTCCAGAAGTTATAGCGGAATCGGGCTAGGGCTGCTCGGCGGCGCCCTCCTCATAGCAGCTCCTATTTACGCGGACATTCATCCGGTACCACTCGAAAAGAACGCAGATTCGGCGAAGTGTTTGGAGTGCCACGCGGAAAAGGCAAAAGGGAAGTTTGTGCATACGGCGATTTCCACCGGATGCACGAGTTGCCATGAAGTGCGCGTGAATCGAGACGTGACGCGGGTCAAATTGATCACGGCTACGACGTATGGGCTCTGCCTGACCTGCCACAAGGACAAGAACGCAGCGGAGTTAAAGGGCACGGTACATCCCCCCGCTGTGCGGGATTGCGTCAAGTGCCATGACCCGCATGAATCGGACAATAAGTACCAATTGCTGAAGCCCACGGTCGGCGCCCAGAAGGAAAACCTGTGCCTCAGTTGCCATACCACGGGGCTAAACGTGCCAGAGAAGGGTAGCCGACACGCCGCGCTGGACATGGGCTGCGAGACTTGCCATGTGACCCACAAGACCGGCGCGCCGGGTAATCCGGAATTCGATTACCACCTGACCAAGAGCCCACCGGCATTGTGCATCGACTGCCACGATCCCAAAGACGAAGGTCTGCAGAAGGCGCATCAGAACCAGCCGTTTGGCACCGCCAACTGCGTGCAGTGCCATGACCCGCACCAATCCGCCATGCCAAAGCTTTTAGCCAAGTTTACGCATCCACCATTTGCAGACAAGCAATGCGAAGTCTGCCATGCACCGGCAAAAGATGGGAAGGTCGTGCTGACACAGGCGGACGCGAAGTCGCTCTGCGTCACGTGCCACGACGAGAAAGCCAAGCAAATTGAAACTGCGAAAGTGCAGCACCCCGGTGCTGCGGGAGATTGCACGGATTGCCACAATCCCCACGCAAGCAAGTTCCCTGGATTGCCGAAAACCAATGGCGTGGAGATTTGCCTGGGTTGCCATGTGGACATTGCGGACCTGGCGAAGAAACAGGTGCATCACCAGCCGGCGTTTGTGCAGGGCTGCGCCACTTGCCACGAGCCCCACGGCGGAGAACGAGAGAAACTGCTCAGGGCGCAGGGGAACGCGCTGTGCCTGGAATGCCATGGACAGGATTCAGTGCCACAAGAAGACAAGAGTGCGGGAGTGCTGAAAATCTTCAGCGGAACGTTGCGCCTGCCCGACGACTACTTCAAGAAGAACAAAGTGGTGGTGCTGCCCCTGCGTTACGGAAAAGGGCATCCGATTGTAGGCCATCCGGTTTCCGACGTGGTGGATCCAACCGACGTGACGAAGATAAGATATAAACTGAGCTGCCTAAGTTGCCACCAGCCGCACGCTTCGGCGCATGCCAATCTATTGGTGAACGACCAGGAAAACAATACGGCGTTTTGCGCGACGTGTCACAAGGATCTCACCAAACGTTAAGAAAGTAGGTCTGAGGAGAAGTCGTCATGCAGAGAAACACAGCAAAATTCGAATGGACGGGGCGAGTGCTGGCCGCGGTGGCGATTCTGATGCTGGCGATTACCTCGCCACTGACGCTTCACGCGGACAAAAAGAAAAAAGCGGACACAGCCGCAGAGACAGAAGCCAAGATCAAGGCTATTGACTACTCTAATATTGTCTGGCCGAATCCTCCGGCTATAACACGCATCAAGTTCACGACTTGGTATGCTTCCGATAAATCGATGCGGGATCTCCAGGGTAACAAACAGAAAAAATCCGGTTGGATGGACCGCCTGGCAGGAACTCAGTCTAACGATGAGGTCTTTACGCAGCCCTTTCAACTGCTCCAGCCGTACGGACTTGCCGTCGATTCAAAGGGAGGCCTGTATATCGCCGATCAAAAGGTCGGAGCCATTTTCATATTCAACACGGAAACGCGGGAAGTGGACCTCATCAAGAACAGCGTACATGCTCATTTTGCGCGCATTATCGGGCTGGCGATGGATGATAGTGATCGCTTGTTCGTTTCCGATCCAGGTCTTCGGCACATTCTGGTCTTCGATAAGGACCATAAGCCAGAGGACGTGATCACCGATGGCATTGTGGATCCCGGTGGGTTGGCGATCGATACCGAGAATCGATTGCTGTATGTGGCCGACGTGCAGCTCGATCAGGTCCTCGTATATGACGCGGATAGTCTAAAACTGCTCCGGAAAATTGGCACAACCGGGCACAATCATGAACTGACCTCCCCGGGCGATTTTTCGAAACCTGCGGCTGTTGCCGTCGACGCAGAAGGGAATCTCTACGTTGCGGATACTTATAACAACCGCGTGGAGATTTTCGATGCTGACGGTAGTTTTGTCAGTACGTTTGGCAAGGCCGGCGATGGACCCGGATACTTTTCGCGCCCGAAAGGCATAGCGATCGATGGCGACGGACATATTTGGGTCGCCGATGGGATGCAGGACCGCGTGCAGGTGTTCAACAAGGACGGACAGTTGTTGATTTCCTTTGGCGGACACGGGCTTCTGCCGGGGCAGTTCCAGGGCCTCGTGGGTATCACAATTGATAAACGCAATCGCGTGTTTACGAGTGAGATTTTCCCGGGAAGGGCGCAGCAATTCCAATACGTGACTGACGCGCAAGCCGATCAAGAGCGCGAAAAACGCGCCGCCGAACGAGAGAAGGCTGCTGCCGAGAGAAAAGGTGCAGAGAATCCATCGCAAGCTGCCCCTGCCGCTACGCCCGCGGCGAAACCAAAATAGATCTTCCAGAAGCACTTGGGATTGGCGGTTCTGCCCAGCTGGCACAGAGCTCCGTGCTCCTCCACCCCATGCCGTTGACGATAATTGCGATCTCTGAATCTGACCCGAAACATCTTCTGAGTAGTTTTTCAACAGACTGGCGCTTACAGTGTGAAACTTGCCCAATCAGTACCTAGGAAACTGCTCATTTTCGCAACAGCAGGATGTGTGATTTTGCGTCACAATTGGGCCATATCACCCAAACAGCAGATGAGAAAGTGAACCGTAGTTTTCTACTTTTGACCCCATCATGTCCAGCAACTTACTGAAACTAAGTCGTTTATGTTTCAGGAAGGCAGTAGGTGCTTTTTGTTTCACTTCGGCAGCGCGGGTGCACTTCTTTGGGACGCATGCTGGGATCGCTTAAGGCCCCAGCTGGTCGAAGTGGAGTAGCGTTTTGCAGCACACACGGAGGTTTTACACGGTTATGAAGAGAGCGATTCTAGTAGGGCTTTTCCTTCTGGCCAGCGCCGGCTTGGCGATGGGTCAGAATTGGTCTTCGCCGATCGACGTCCTCGGCGCACATAACAACAATGGCCGCGGTTGCGCGGGCTGTCACCAGCCCCACAGCGGCGCCTACGGTTCCGGTCACGGAACGGCAACGACGGGGTCGGACACCGGGAGCTATGCATTGTGGGGACAGGACGCTTCGCCCCTATACGGAAAAACGATTGCATTTGGCGATAATGGCAGTTACACCGAAGTTTTGCCATCCTCGATCGCCTCAGGTTCACAAGAAGTCGGCGGTATTTTGCTGTGCCTGAGCTGCCATGATGGCAACGTAACCCCAACCAACATGATGGCCAACCAGTCCTATGAACAGAGGATTGGTCTCCTGAGCAGCACTTACGGCCCCAACCCAATTCCGACATTGCTCGGCAAGGACGGCACCACTCCCGGCAACTATACAAACGATCACCCAGTAGGACAGAACGCAAACATTAGTACCACGATGAAAGGCTTGGTCTGGACCGGCACTGCCTTCTCCCCCCCGACACCCGGATCCCCCTACGCTCAGTTCGTCGCAAACTATGGCTATCCAGCGCTCGCGCCCGGCACCTGGAGCAATCCCTACGGCGTGACTGCCGGTGGAAAGCCTTACGTCCTCTGCACCACCTGCCATAACCAGCACGTCATGACCGTGTATACGTCCTCAAAGAACAGCCCAATCGCAGGTGACGGCGGCGGCAAGTACTACTACACCTTGTTCTTCGTGAACGGTCCCTACAACCCCAACATCAACAACGTAGCGAACACCAACGCGCCTTCTTCGACTCAGTTCTGCCGTCAGTGCCACTTTGGCGAAGCGAACGAGTCCAATAACACAAACACCATTAAGACCGTCTTCCAGTAGGACGATTGACTGAGCAGGGGAGAGAGGATACTCTCTCCCCTTTTTTGTTAGAGATTGCTGCAGGAGGATTTCATGAAGTCCCTGGTAGTTTTCGCTCTACTACTAGCCACCGCTGTTAGTGCAAGCGCTCGAGTTTCATCCCACACTCCGACCGGAGCCGCAAAGTCATCCTCAGAGTCGGCCTTTCAAGTCAGTAACAAAGCCGTAGCTCGCGTCAACGGAACTGTGCTGACGGACCGCGATCTGCTGCGGGAAATGCTGCAAATCTTTCCTTACGCAAGCCAGCACAACGGATTCCCCAAAGAGCAAGAGGCCTCCATCCGCCAGGGCGCGCTACAGATGATTATTTTCGAAGAACTGGTGTACCAGGAAGCTTTGCGTCGAAAACTGACGGTGCCCGCTCAGGAATTGAACCAAGCGGAAGCCGATTTCAAGAAGCAGTTCCATTCGGCGGATGAGTATCACCAGTATTTGGCGAGAGAGATGGACGGGTCAGAGCAAAACGTAAAGTACAAAATCAAGAGGTCTCTGCTGATCGAGCAAGTGCTGAAGAGCGACATAGAAAACAAGTCTGTGGTGAGTTTGGCCGAAGTGAGGGCCTATTACGACAAGAATAGCGCCAAATTCTTGGTGCCGGAATCGTTCAGCTTCCAGCTAATTTCCATCTTGCCGCCACGAAATCCGAACCTGGATCAGCAAAAGGAGGGCCTGCGGCGGGCTAACGATGCGTGGAAGGCGGCGAAAGCCACGAGTAGTTACCAGGAATTTGGACTCTTGGCCGAGAAGGTATCCGAAGACGATTTCCGCGTGAACATGGGTGATCACAAATCTGTGGAAAAGGACAAACTTCCCCCTCAAGTCGTGAAGGCTCTGATGAGCATGAAACCCGGGCAAGTGAGCGATGTCATTCAAGTGGAACAGGCATACACGATCATTCGGTTGAACGCGCACACACCGGCGAAAGTACAGCCGTTTGATGAAGTGAAGAGCAGCCTACGCACCGACCTCCAGAAGAACAAATATGAACAACTCCGCGCCGCGCTGGACAAGCGTTTGCGGGAAAACGCAAAGGTGGAGGTGTTGTAACGCGAGCGGACGCGATGAGACTGGCATCCCTCTCGAGAGCCCCCGGTAATGACAAGGCAGTAGGTTGCAAGGCAGAGCGCACGAGTGTCGCACGAGTGTTTCCTTCCTGATTTCTCTCAGTACAGCGGAATTGAATTCGAAGCGGAAGCGGAGATGCCTGTCTTCTCTGCAAGTGCAAGATCTGCAGGTGGTCAGGGTTGGAGTGCTGAGGAATTAAGCACTTCAGGTGAGTGAGATTTCGCATGGAGCACATAAATCGGGAAGAAGAAAGGGTGAAAATGGCGACTAAGTGCTGAGATATGAGGGAGATAAGAATTTTCTGTGACAGATAGCACTTGGCACGGAGTGTGCAGTCACAGGGTTAGTACCAAGTCCCCTAGGGACCGCTGGCAGAGGAGAGGGAGGGTCTAAGCGAGGTGAATCGGATCGCCAAATATGCGGGCTGCTTGCTGCTCCTTGTTCTTGCGCAAGGGGCGCAAGCGCAAATGCAGGTTGGCGATGACGTGCGAATGAACCTGAATGGGCTGATCACGGCCGGCTACACCGGGAACTACGGCGACGATATTCCCTCAACTCATGGTCTGGAGTTTGGCGGAAACGCTACTCTCAATGGTTCCTACTACAACCCCAATTTTGTAAATTTCACAATCTCACCCTTCTATAACCAATCCCAGGCGAACTCGAGTTTTCAGTCGCTGACCGATAGCAGCGGCGTGACTGCAAATGTGAACTTGTTCACGGGCAGCCGTTTTCCAGGATACGCAAGTTACAGTTATCTCGACAACAGCACCGGCACGTTTGGGCTGGTGGGGAGTCCGAATTTTACAACTGTAGGCAAGAGCCAAGGGTTCGGGGTCGGGTGGAGCGCGCTCATACCAGATTGGCCCACCTTCTCCGTGAATTATTCTCAAGGCACCGGGAACGGTACAATCTACGGCACAAACGAGGAGTCTAATTCCTCAACCCGTACCCTGAATGTCCGGTCGACCTACGAATTGGCTGGTTGGCACCTGAATGCGCAGTACGATCATCTGGATATCTCAACCAATTTTCCGTTGTTTTTAGGCGTGCAGGCGGGGATGAACACTTCGGATTTCAGCGGAAACGACTTTGGAATCAACGGGAATCACAATCTGCCGTGGAACGGTTCGCTTTCGATTACTTTCAATCATTCCAACTATTCGGGCGATTTCGCGTCTACATTAGGACTGAATAACGGAGTGAACAATTACACGACCAACATTGAGACGGCTTACGCTACCTTTCGGCCAACTCCGAAACTCGTACTCTACGCCAATCAATCTTATACCGACAATCTGAATGGATTCCTCTATCAGAGCATCGCAAATAGCGGTGGGGGTGTACCTCTTCTGCAGCTTGGCACGCAATCCAATTCCTCCCTGATCAGTGCCGGAGCAAACTACAGTTTCACAAAGAATTTGTACGGCCAGGCACAGATCACTTATTATGACCAGACCTATTTTGGAAACAGTTATCAGGGAACTTACTTCACCGGTACAGTGGGGTACGGAAAGAGGATTCTGAATATTTTCACGGTTTCAGCATCGGTGATCGAGAGTTCGAACCAATTTGCGAATAGCTCACTCGGATTCATTGGAAATTTGAACGCTTATAAGCGCTTCGGGCTGTGGGAACTGTCCGGAGGGTTTAGTTACGCGCAGAACGTGCAGACGCTGCTGGTAACGTACACTACCTCGTATTACAACTACAACGGGAACGTTCACCGGCGAATCGGAAGTTCACAGTGGACAGGCGCATTCAACGGATCGCATAGCGGCTTCAGTCAAGAACCGGGAACAATAAATCAGAGCGAGGGATTTTCGACCTCCTTGGGGTGGCACCGGATAGATCTGAACGCCAATTACATCAAATTTCGGGGACAAGCACTGCTTACCAGCACGGGAATTCAGCCGATCACAACACCCGGACTGGCTCCCTTGGGCCTGATTCTCTACAATGGTGAAAGCTATGGAGCGGGAGTCGCGGTGACACCCTTTCGCCGGTTGACCATCTCCGGAAATTATTCTCACGCGACGAGCGACACGCTCAGCGGAGGTACCGGCTCGAATAACCGCACGGAGATCTTCTACGGGCAAATGCAATACCGGCTGAGGCAGATCAACCTACTGGCTGGGTACACCAAGTTTTCTCAGGGGATCAGTGCGGCGGGCGTTCCCCCAGGGAGCCAGTACTCGTATTTTGTCGGAGTGTCCCGATACATAAACTTCTTCTAATACGAGTTGACAGAGCAAAGCTTCGGGGGAAGCTTTTGGCCTTTTGCGCCGCAGGAACGCTCCTTCTGTGCCCTGCCTTTGCAGCAAAGGATAAAAAGAAAGAGGCAGCCACGGTTCAGGTGCCAGACCTGTTGATGGACGGCGGCAGGAAGCTGAGTTTTGAGCGGAGTTTCAGCAACGAGCACGAGGTCAAACCCAACAGGGGATTCTTGAACAAGGTGGTGGACGTCGTCGTCGGCGCGCCTGATTACAAGAGCATGGTTCGGCCGTACAGCATCACGACGGATTCGAAAGGACGAATCATCATCACCGATCCAGGCGCGCACGGGGTGCACATTTTCGATTTTGACAAACAGAAGTACAAGTTCCTCTCGCGGCGCGACACGGGCAATGACCCACTGGTGTCGCCGCAATGCGTGACGGTGGACGCCCAGGACAAGATTTATGTAACGGATTCTGAAGCAGGCAAAATCTTTGTTTTCGAGCCGAGTGGGAAATTCGAAAGAACGATTGGCAGTTTGAAATACGGGGAAGGCTACTTCAAACGGCCTACCGGCATTGCCGTGGATTCGGTGGCGCAACGAATTTACGTGAGCGATACCCTGCGGAACCAGATTTTTGAGATGGATATGCAAGGCAGCGTTTTGAAAAGGATTGGCCAACCTGGCACCGGGAATGGCGAATTCAACTTCCCGACGGAGCTGCGGCTCCATGGAGACAACCTGGCGGTGGTCGACGCCATGAATTTTCGCGTGCAGGTGCTGGATAAGAATGGCGAATTTCTTTACTCCATCGGAAAAATCGGGGATGACGTGGGAGGGATGTTCCGTCCCAAAGGCGTTGCGTTCGATTCTGAAGGGCACCTGTATGTAGTCGATGGTACCTGGAGCGCCGTGCAGGTCTTCAACCGCGAAGGCCAGTTGCTGTATTACTTCGGTACGGTAGGCACGGCACCCGGCACTTTTCAGCTCCCGGCGGGATTGCGAATCGACCAGCAAGACCGCATTTACGTCGTGGATTCATTTAACCGGCGAGTCGAGGTATTTCATTACTATGGAACAGGTGCGGCGAGTGGGAGGCCGCAGTGAGACGCGTACCGTGGATTCCCGCGCTGCTGATTCTGATGACCAGTGGAATGGCCCTGGGGCAGACACCGCCGCCCCCTTCGGGCGACACCCTTGGTATGCACAATATGTCGGTTCCGAGCGGATCCTCGGTTACGGCGCCGGGCAGCCTCGGCTGCACGTTTTGCCACGCGCCGCACAGCGGACTCGGGGGAGTCACGCCACTGTGGAACCAGAAGCTGTCCAGCCAGACATACACGCCGTACACGAGTACCACCTACAAGCAGCAAGGAAGCGCTCAGCCCATGCTTGGAAAATCCAGCAGCCTGTGCTTGAGCTGTCATGACGGAACAGTGGCGGTGGGCCAGACGGCCGCATATGGAAAGATAGCGGTATCCGGCACGCTGAACAATCAAGATGTGCTTGGCACAAATTTGAGCGGTTCCCACCCGTTCAGTCTGGTGTTGCCGATCAAGGACGCGCCGGATCTCGTGGCATCGCTTGTCGCCAAAGGCGTTACCGCTGACCCAACCGGTGCAGTGAAGCTGGTGGCCGGAAATGTGGAATGCACGAGTTGCCACAATCCGCATGTCCAGGTGACCGATAAAATCGCACAGAACTTTCTGGTGCGCGACAGCTCTAGTGGACAGATGTGCCTCGCGTGTCACGATCCCAACCGTGTGGTTACTGGTCGACCTAACTTATTAAGTGGCTGGACCGGAAGCAGCCATGCTGTGGCGACAAACCAAGTGGTGAACGCCGCTCATGTGGGCCCTTATCAGACGGTTGGGGTGAACGCCTGCACTTCCTGCCATATGGAACACAATTCCGGAGGGGCGGCACGACTGTTGCGGCCCGCAACCCCACCGACTCCGGGTGTCGATGCGGCGACGCAGGACTGCATTACCTGTCACTCCGGCGGGTCAAGTGTGTCCCCGGCGGCGCCGAATGTGTACGCGGAATTCGCCAAGATCTCGCACTTGTTGCCGGCGGGGGTTAATGCGCACGATCAGGCGGAGTCCGGGGTGTTGAATAACAACCGGCACGCCACATGCGTAGATTGTCACAATCCGCATGCGTCAAATCAGCTGACGTTATTCGCGGCGCCTCCCGCTATTCGTCCCCCGCAGACGGGAGTGACTGGCGTCAGTGCCGTCGATGGAATAACGGTCCTTACGCCTGCGACCAACCAGTATGAAAACTGCTTCCGATGCCACGGAACGAGCGTGGGAAAACAAGTGTTGCTGAAGTACGGATATTTGCCGACGCGACTGGTGTTCACTGGCGACGCGCTGAACCTGGTGCCGCAATTCAGTATTAACTCCATGTCCAGCCATCCAGTGGCTCATGATCGTAACAGCCCGCTGCCCCAGCCGAGCCTGTTGACGAATATGCTGAATTTGAACGGCACACAATCCACTAGGCTGATGGGCACTCGGATCTTCTGTACCGATTGCCATAGCAGCGATGACAATCGTGAATTTGGAGGAACGGGACCGAACGGGCCGCACGGTTCCACGTACCCGCACATTCTCGAGCGAAATTACCAGTTTAGCCAAGCGGCCACTCCGGGTGGAACGGTGAGCAACACCTTCCCGACGCCGGATCTGAGTCCCCAAGGGCCCTATGCGCTCTGCGCGAAGTGCCACGACCTGACGAGCATTCTCTCTAACACGAGCTGGAGCCTGCACAGCCGCCACATTTCGGCGGACGGCTTTAGCTGCTCGGTCTGCCACACGGCGCACGGATTGGGTTCGGTAAGCGCGGGCATTTCCGGGCAGAGACTCATCAATTTTGACGTCTCTGTGGTGGGCCAGAATCATGGGGTACCCATTTCGTATAATCGGGCAACGAATACCTGTACGTTGGTCTGCCATAATACGGCGCACAACGCGAACGGCTCTATTGCGGCGGCAGCCATTGCACCGATTCGAAAATAATTGCCGGGCGGTGCGGGTCTCCTGTGACGGTTTCTGTGCTGCCTGAGAAATTGTCTAGGATTTTCAGTGATTCTCTTGGTGCTACGGATCAAGAGTTGTGTTCGGGAAATGCAACGCATGAGAACAGTAGAAAGTGAATCACCACAATCGGCGGAAGCGCGAGGGATGTTCCGCATCCTATGGCAGCACAGGTCGTGGTGGCTGCTGCCCATGGTAGTACTATTTCTGTTAATCGGAGTTTTCTACGTGCTGGGGCATTTAGAAGCGGCCGACCCGGAGATGTACCCGACCACGTTTCTGAGCCGTTTGTCTTACTTTCGTACGTGTTAAGCTATGCCACCCACCAAGAAAGAAGTGGTCTTGGCCGCGCTTGTGCTCATCGCGATTCCCGCGATTGTGGAAGTGGCGCTTCGCATGGCGCGGTTACAATTTGAACCACAACTGTATACCGCGGACCGGTTACTCGGGTGGAAACTGCGCGCCGGTGCAAGCGGCGTGGTCACCTCCGAAAACAGACAATTCGTCCAAATCAATTCTCACGGCTTTCGCGATCGAGAGCGGGCCTACGACAAACCGGCGAATACCCTGCGTATCGCGGTGTTGGGTAATTCCTGGACGGAGGCGCTACAAGTTGCACTCGAGAAGACCTATACCACAGTATTGGAGCAGAAAGTGCGCGAGAGCGCCTGCTTTGCCCCGAAGCAGGTGGAGGTTTTGAATTTTGGAGTGGCGGGCTATTCGACTGCGCAAGAACTGCTCGCGCTGCAGCAGGAGGTCTGGAACTACCATCCGGATATTGTTTTGCTTGCGTTCTACCCTGCCCGCGATATTGCCAATAACCTGCGTGAGTTGAACAATGCTGTAAACCCGGAGCAGTCTCCGTACTTTGTGTATCGCCAGAATGAGCTCGTCCTGGATGATTCCTTTCGATCGCTTCCAGTGTTCGATGAGCGTCAAATGCTTTTTCAAAACATCCGCTACCGGGTGGGCCAGCACGTTCATCTTCTTCAAGCGATTGCGGCGGTGCAGCGACTCGGGAGGATTCGCCTTGCGATGATGGAGGCTAGTGCCAAAGCGCAGAAGTCCGGCGTCGACAATCTGGAGTACACCATCTACGCACCACCATCAGACGCAACAATGCAGTCCGCGTGGAGAGTGACCGAGGGGCTGTTTTTATTGCTGCGCGACCAAGTGAGGTCTCACGGCGCTGAATTCCGAATCGTGACCCTGGCGACCCGCCCTCAGGTCCTTCCCGACCGCGCCAAACGGCAGGAGATCATGCACAAATTTGGGGTCGCCGAACTTTCTTATGCCGATGAGCGAATTCGTGAGTTCGGCGAACAGGAAGACATACCCGTGACGAGTCTTGCCCCGGCGCTTGCGGCGTATGCCGAAGCACACCAGGTCTATCTGAATGGTTTCAACAGCGCCAATTTTGGCGCTGGCCATTGGAACGAAACCGGGCATCGCTTGGCAGCGGAGGTTATTGCCCATGAGCTGTGCGAATCGACCGCGCGAGTGGTATCTCCGGCAGCCGCTGCGGCCAAGTGAAGCAGATGGATTCTTGCAAGGAGGAATGTAACCAGCGTGACGACGCGCACCGAGTTCTGTCAGCAATTGCGCGAACGGCTCCTGAGCAATCAGGAAAGAGTACTTCTTCGCGTCGTGGTTTCTCCCAAATTTGATTGGCCAGAGGAGTTCACGGGGAAATCCATGCTGGAACAAGCCGAGCGACTGGTTGGCTCCTGCGGCCTGCAAAAGGAACGGGAAGTGGTCTTGCTGCTTTTGCCGCACGCTCCAGAATTATTTCTTCTGCAACTCGGCCTGGTCATGAAGGGCCATGTTCCAGCGGTTTTGGCTTGGCCGACCAGCCGCGTTGATCCAGAGAAGTATCAGCAAAATCTGGTGCACCAATTAAGCCATTTGCCGGCGGATCGGCTCATCACGCTGCCGCAGTTGGCGGCGAATCTGGCGGAAAGTCTGCCGTATCATGCAATGGGCTTGCCGCTTCAAAACAGCGCAGCGTTTGAGAAGCAGTTCCCCGCGCGCCCCATCCGGGAACAACTCGAGCCGTCTAAAGTGATCGCACAAGACACACGACCCGTTCCGGAAGCGCTGTTTTTGCAGTTCTCCGGTGGCACAACAGGAACACAGAAAGCGATTGTGGTGACGGCCACGATGCTGACGGAGCAGTTGAAACAGCTCGGCGAAGCGCTGCAGTTTACCAGTGAGGATGGAGTTGTGTCGTGGTTGCCGCTGTATCACGATATGGGTTTGATCGCATGTTACTGGATGCCATTGTGGCACGGGGCGCCATCCTTGCAACTGGCGGCGAATGATTGGGTCATCAATCCGGAACTCCTGCTGAACTACATTTCCTGCTACCGTGCCACTTTTTGCTGGCTGCCGAATTTTTCTTTTTCATACCTAAGCCAGCGGCGTGAACAGATGCAAGCTCATTCCCAGGATAGTGTGCGCGCATGGATCAATTGTTCGGAGCCGGTTCGACATCGGTCCGTCAAACAGTTTGCCGACACGTTTGCGGCTTGGGGTGTGCGGCGGGAAAGTGTTCAGGCCTCCTATGCGATGGCGGAAACCGTATTTGCGGTTACGCAGACTCAATTGGGCAGGGAATTGAAGACTGTGCCGCGGAACCGTGTAAATCACGGTGGCCAACTCTACCCGGAACTGGCGTTTGATCTATTTGACGATGTGTACGTTTCCTCCGGCGTGCCACTCGCCAAGACCGAGATTAAGATCATGGGCGCGGATGGTTCGACGTGCGCCGAGTCCGTCGCAGGTGAAATTTATGTGCACTCCTCATCGCTTTTTTCTGGCTACTGGGGTATCGAGGGCTTTCAAACGCACTCATTGTGCGATGGGTGGCATGCCACGGGCGACTATGGTTTCCTTGCGGACGGGGAACTGTTCGTGATCGGCCGTTTTAAGGATATCGTCATCGTGGGTGGAAACAACATTTTCCCGGAAGACGTGGAGGCTTTGGTCAACACCATCCCGGGCGTTTATCCCGGGCGAGTGGTGGCGTTCGGAGTTGAGGATAAGCAATATGGCACGCAGAGCCTTGGCGTTATCGCGGAACTGAAAAACGATTTTTGCGAGGAAGCGGCGCAGGAATTGGAAGCTTCCATTCGTAAGCTTGTGCTTTCCGCGATTGGCACTGCGCCGCGATATGTTTCAGTCGTGCCCCAGCGATGGATTGTGAAAAGCACCGCGGGAAAAATCTCGCGGCGAGCGACGCGTGAGAGATTCCTTCGCGAACAGCTCACATTGGATTGAAGGGAGGTGAAATCGTGCTGCCCGATAGCGCCACGATTCGCAATGCCGCGCGGGAGGCCGCGTCGGAGCTTACCCGAAGGCCAATTACCGTAGGACAGCGCCTGGTCTCTTCCGGGTTGATCGACTCGCTCTCTGTGCTGAAACTCATTGTGCTCCTCGAGAAGAAACTACGTGTGACCATTCCGCCCGAAACTCTTCAGCCCGAGGATTTTGACGACTTGGACCTGATTGTGGAGACGGTGGAAAGAGTGGCGAAGTCTACGGCCTGAAGAGCTCATCTTGGAAAAATCCGTCGATGCCATTTAATTCCTTACCGTATCTTGTGTTGCTCGCAGCCGTGGTGGCCCTTTATTGGCTGCTGCCAGTGCGTTTTCGGCCTGTTTTCGTATTCGCGACAAGCATGGCCTTTTATGCAAGCTGGGGCATCATTTTTGTTTGGGTGCCGCTGGCAGTTGCGGGACTGGTGTACCTGATCGGCAAACAGGTCGATGCCAATGCGGCGAAGGCGAAAGGTTGGCTGTGGCTGGGAATAAGCTGCTTGCTGGTTCTTCTGATCTTCTTCAAATACCGCCCCTTTCTTGCGCTCAATTGGAACCTGCTGGCCCTTCTATTTGGCGCACGCCACTTTTCGATCGCCACAGCGATTGCGTTCCCCATGGGCATCTCCTTCTACACATTCGAAGCGATTGGCTACCTCATCGATGTCCGCCAGGGCCGCGTGAAATTGCCCAAATTTCTGAATTTGGTCCTTTTTTTTCTGTTCTGGCCAAACATCCTTTCCGGACCGATCCTACGGGCACGCGAACTTATGCCGCAGTTAAATTTCAACAAAGCGTTTGAAGCGCGATATTTGTTCGAAGGAATGGACCGAGTGATCTGGGGCCTCGTGCAGAAGGTTGTGATCGCGAATGTGCTTGGCAACTGGGTGGACAAGGGATTCGCTCCGGCGGTGACGGCACGAACATTCACGATGGATGGTTGGTTTCTGTCGATTGCGTTCGGACTTCAGATCTACTTCGATTTCGCAGGCTACACGAACATGGCCATCGGCACCGCGCGATTGCTCGGTGTGGCTTTGCCGGAAAATTTTCGCCACCCTTATCACGCGGCCACCCCGCCGGAATTCTGGGCGCGCTGGCACATGAGCCTCTCGCGCTGGATTCGTGACTATCTTTTTTTTCCGACCAATGCAAAGTGGCAAGGAGCTCCCTTGCCTCTCTATCTGAGCCTTCTCGGCGTAATGGCGCTTGTGGGGTTGTGGCATGGTGCTGGTTGGAACTTTATTCTCTGGGGCGTGCTGCACGGATCGTACCTTGTCCTCTATCGAACGTACGAAAGCTGGAACCCGTTACGTGCCACTGCAAACGATTCGCAAATCGCTCGCGGCATCTGGCGCGTGCTCACGTTGATTGGAGTCCTGTGTGCCTGGGTTGTGTTCAGGGCGCCGACCATCGCGAAGGCCGGCGCAATCCTTTCTTCCATGTTCTATCGCCTCAGTGCGGGAAGGGCCTATGGACCGGAGTCTTACGCATTTACGTTGCTCATGGTCTTATTCTGCGTCATCGAGCCTGGACTTTTGCAGAAGTTGAGTGAGATCGAGGATCGAGCCGGCCGAACCGGTCCTTCCCCATTTCGCATCCTGGTACGTCCCCTCGTCTATTTATTCGGCCTGCTTCTTTTCCTGCTCTTCGATCAGAACAATTCTCAATTCATTTATTCGCAATTTTAGATATGCGAAGGCGCGCGTGAACCGCTGGCTGCCGTTATTGGATGCGCGTGCCGTCGGGTAGAAATACAGGGAAGTCGTCGTTTGGCCTCGCAACCATCAACTGTTGCGCGGCAGCCATCCGGTCATAGTTGAAGAGAAATAGCCCAAATTTATAGTGCAGCGTCAGGTCGTCCGGGGCTTGCGCAATGGCCCACTGATATTGGGCGGCCGTATCTTGAGGGCTTTCCGTTGAGCCGGCGGCGCGAATCATCAGGCTTTGTAGCTGACTGGTATGGTTCAACTGGTTGGTGAACGGCGGACGCTGCAGCCGATCGACCATTTCCGCGGCAACGCGCGCGCGATCATGTCCTGTGAATGCAAGCAAGCGCTCGCACTCAACTTCAGAGGGTGGGTCAATCGTGGAGGCGGTCCTCGTACCGTTCGCGGGAAACAAGTTGACGATGCGTTCGAATGCGGCGAGCGCCAGGATGTAATTTCCGAGAGGGGTAAGGTGCACATGGTCATACAAAAGCTCGCCTCCAGTTACCCCGTTATGGCTCTGCGACGCAAACAAGGATTGCGCATCGAGGAGCTGCACATTCGGTCCGGAGGAAGTGGCGACCGACTGGATGATCTCATTAATGCGGGAATCGGCGCGAAAGCGCAGAGTGTCGAGGTCGCGCGCCCGAATGTAGTGGTCTTTTGCAGCGGCATAATCGCCCAAATCCCACTGGCAACGAGCTATGCGGAATTGCAGTTCGGCAAACTGGTCATCGATCTGAGCAGCCGAGTTGTATAACTTCAAGGCGTCGGCATAAGCCCCGACACTTTCCAGAGCGGCTCCTTGCTTCACGAGAGATGACCAGGACTGCAAACTGTCGGAGCTGAGGCCCTCGCGATGGAGAGAGGCGAACGGAGCGGAGTCGCGTATGTTAGTGGCGATCGTGCTCAGCAACACACGGGCACCCGAAGCACTGCCAACGTTGGTCATTTCTGTGAGGTTGCTGGCGAAATTGCGGTAAGCCGGTTCCATGCGGGGAGAATTGGCACGCACCTGTTTATCGAGAAACATTTCCATGCCGCGCCATTCCGTGCGAGGCTTGCCCGTCTCGGTGAGCAATTGTCCGAGACGCGTTGAGCGCACAAAAATGCTGGCGCGGATGAACGCCGGACTCATGGAAGCACCAGTGAGAACGGTGCCAGGGCCGTAGGGCCCCACAACTTCATTGCTTCCCGCATAGACCAGGAAAAGGTCCGGCTGGTAATCGGCGAGCTGACGTGTCATTTCCAACAGCACATGCGAATTGACGGCCACCATTCCGGTGTTGACCACTTCAAATTTCATCGTGGGGAATCGCTGCCGAAGCATGACCTGCAAATAGCGGCTGAAACCGTAGGCGAAATCGGGATCGCCCATGGCTGCGGATTCGCCAAGAATGAAAATGCGGTAAGTATTCTTCGGTTTCTCCAGGGGGATGGAGAAGAATTGTGGCGTCTTAATCATTCCAGGCGGGAAAAAAGGTGCGGCGAAGAATAAGTTATAGCAGGAGAAGGGCCGACCGTGTATCGTGCAAGGCTCCATCAGGGCAGTGGAATGACCAACGTGGAATACACGCAAGGCACCTTCGGTCAATGACAGGAGCAGAACGGGCGCCAGAATAGCCACCGCTAAACGGGGAATCCAGAAGCGCAATCGAGGGGTGGGCCTGGGTGGGGATGTTGTCGCGGTCACCATAGGATCATCTCATGCGCGCGAGAGTCGTCGATGCGCAAAACAGTTTCATAACCGCCCCGTAGCCGCCAGATCATTCTGCCCATTCGCTGAATTCGCGCTTGCTGACCCGGACTCGTGATATTCAGCTTCTTCGTTGACACTCCAGACATCGTAAATTTGTTTGCCCGCGAGAATATTTCGGGCGGCAAGCAGTGCCGTCATCATGGCGTGATCCTGATTGTTGTATTAGGTGTGGTGACGCCAAAGCTGGTATGGGAGATGTCACGAGGTTTCAATGCGACTGGGCCTGGGCAATCAGTCGCACTACGTCTTCCTTGTTTGCATAGCCCGGATTGGTGTCCAGCAATTTCTGCCACGCGGCGATGGCTCCCTGGGCATCTTTCTTACCTTGCCACTTTACAATACCAAGATTGAAAAGTGTGTCGGCCTTGGTGGGCGCGCTGGCTAGGACTTTGTTGTACTGCACGATGGCGGCATCTGCGTCGCCGTTGTACCAGTAGGCCGTGCCCAAGTCCGTGCGCACCGAGGTATCTGTTGGCTGGAATTTTAGAGAACGCTCGTAATACTCGATGGCCGTGGGGTATTGCTTCGCGTCGTAATAAAGGTTACCCGCTTGGGACAACAGCGCGGCATTGCTGGGGTCCGCTTTCAATTGCTCGAGTAAGGGAGCTGCTTGGGAGTCCGCAGCCTGCTTCAGCACCCCGGCACTTGGCACGGCCGGAACCGAGCTGAAGTTCGTTGGCACCGGCTGGCTAGGGGCGACGTTGAGCGCAGGAGCCGACGTGACCCGCGAAGTTTCCGGTACAGGCAGGGCAAAGGACCTGCGGATCAACCACCCACCGCAGGCGCCCAGGAACAGGCAGATTACAGCAAGCATCCCCGCATGCGCTGGGCTCCAGGAATTGCTGGTTGTTGTTTTTAGTTCCGTCACTGTCCGTCACCCCTCCCCAGAAAAGCCAAGCGGTCAGTTTTTTGTTTCACTACTGGCCTTTGCATCGGCAATCATTTGTTCCACGACGGGTTTGCGGTCGAGATTGGGATTTGCTTTCAAGAGCTGCTGCCACGCAGCGATTGCTCCCGCGGCATCTTTTTTGCCTCGATACTTGATCATTCCGAGATTGAACAACGCATTTACGTCCTTAGGATTGTATTTCAGCGCTTGATTCAGCTGGGCTAAGGCACCATCGGTGTCATCGGAATAATATAGGCAGGACGCCAGTTCCGTGCGAGCCGGAACGTTCTTGGGGTCAATCCTCAGAGCTTTTTCAAAGTAGCCTGCGGCATCCTTGAACTGATGGGAGGCTTGATAGATTCCTGCAACTTGGATCAGGAGGGCGGCATTCTTAGGGTCAGACCTGGACTTCTCCAGCAGGCTGGACGCCTGCACATCTGCCATCTGTTTCATTTGCTCCAGGGTCAATTTGGGGTGGCCGCCGTCGTAAGCGGCTAGAGCATTGGGAGCACTCGCTGGTGTTGCGGTCTGATGGATGCGGGGAGTGGCATGGCTACCCAAGAGGTAGTAGCCCACCAACAAGCCGACGAGCAAGCAGATCGTGGCAATCCCATAGACCTGTTTTGCCGGCAGACCGACGTTCAAGGGACTGGTTCCGGGTGTTGTGGGCATGCGAAGCTGCTCCTGAATTATCAAAAGTCGCCAAAATCCTCTAATGCATTCATTTTATTATAGTTGTCTGCAAAAAATGACAACGGATCGAGAGCCTGCCGAACCCGTCGCGGATCAGAAGAAAAGGCCGGGAAAGGGGGACAGCGAAGGCTTCGAGAAGAGGGTAGGTGGTAAAGAGAACGCTGTGCCGCGCCATGCGTCACAACTCTTTGTGACCTGCGTCACACCAACGGCGGCCCCTTTCCTCTCGTTCAAAGCCCGTGTATCCTGTTCAGACCGTCGGTTGTTTTGAACCGATCGAGAGTAGAATTTTCGAAAGACAATCATGCAGAAGGGCGCCAAGACCTTCGGACTGCTGTTCCAGTTAGCACTGACTTGCCTCCTTTGCATTGCCTGCATTGCCGCAACTACTATCGTTCGTCTCGCGAATGATGGCTCAGGGCGTGCTTCCGGTGGTGCTTCGCTCTCTCCTCATAACGGTGCACGGCTGGTGCTTGCCGATCTCGATGGAGACGATAAACCTGATACGGTCCTCGTGGAGTTGGGAAATGAACCATCCGCCAAGACCAACTATTCCATACGTTTGAAACTTAGTCGGGGAATGGAGTCTGCGATCGGGGTTGACGGGCCGATCGGGGGGCTTCGACTTTCTGCCCATGATGTGAACGGAGATGACAACATCGATCTGATTGTCACCTCCAATCTGGATGCCAGTTTTGTCGAGATTCTGTTGAACGACGGTCAGGGTAATTTTTCAGTCGCAGCGCCCGGCGATTTCGCATGGATGGAAAAAGAATGCGAGGAGGCCCTGACCAGTCCCGCAGGACCTCAGGCGGATGGCGTCACGCTTGCCTCCGTTGGCTCCTCACTTGACGACGGAGTCGTGCAGGATTGCGACTTTGATCAGGTTTTTCTATCCAGCGCTTGGCCTCATTCGAAGTCTCATCGCATTGTGCGCAGGGCTGCTCTCTCGCGGCAGGGCCGTTCCCCACCTATTTCGGTCACACTTTCGTAACCATCCATATCTCTGGCTGTTATACATTCTTAAGGCCAGGGTGGCCACTGTCACCAGGGTTAATTACTTACCCCGGGCATGCGCCGTTGGTGCGCTAATTTCCCGGACCAAATAGAATACTGACACCACCCAGTGTCCGCATTCACAAATGATCAAAGGGTGTGAGGGTAGAGTCATGTGGCGATTTATCCCGGGTGTATGCCTGGCCACGATCTTGGCGTTTGGAATTACAAGCCAGGCGCAGGCGCAAAAGGCCCTGACGTGGGACGAAGTGAAAATGAGATTCGAGGCGAATAACCCCACGCTGCGTGCGGGACAAATCGGTATTGACGAATCGAAGGCCAACGAAATCTCTGCCTATTTGCGACCCAATCCTACCTTGACGTTGCTCGGTGATCAGATCGATCCCTTTCCCGGAGGCCCTTCGCACGGACCATTTGCGTACTTCTTGCCATCGGCAACAGTCAATTATTTGCACGAGAGGGCTCACAAGCGCGAATTGCGCCAGGAAAGCGCGCAGAAAGCTACTGGAATTGCAGTCTCCGGCCAAGCGGACTTGGATAGGAATTTGACTTTTAGTTTACGCAGCGCGTTCGTGGGGACACTGCAGGCCGAGGCTGTTCTGCGCGTAGCTACGGATAACTTGGAATATTGGGACCAAGTTCTGAAGATCAGTCAGGACCGGTACGACGCCGGGGACATTGCGCAGATCGATCTGGACCGCCTGGAACTGCAGCGCGTGCAATTCGAATCCGACGTCCAGACCGCCGAGGTCAACCTTCGAACCGCAAAGATCCAGCTCCTGATGCTGCTGAACGACCGGACGCCCATCGATCAGTTCGACGTACTTGGCCTCTTCGAGTTTAGCGATCAGCTCCCTCCATTGGATCAGTTTCGGCAGACTGCGCTGGATAACCGGCCGGACTTGAAGGCGGCAGTGCAAGCGGTGGATAAGGCAAGGACGGACCACCAGCTAGCCGTGGCGAATGGATCGACGGACCCGACGCTTGGTGTCGATGTGGGGCGCAACCCTCCGATCGACCAATACTTTGGCGTGAGCGTAAGCATCCCACTCCGAATTTTCGACCGGAATCAAGGCGAAAAGCTCCGCACGCAACTGGACGTGGACCGCAATCAAAAGCTACTGGACGCGACGCAAGCCCAGGTGTTCAGCGACGTGGACTCGGCCTATGCCCTGGTAAACAGCAATGTGATCCTGCTGCGACCTTACAAAGCCAAATATCTCCAGCAAGCGGTGCACGTCCGCGACACGGTTTCTTTTGCTTACCAACATGGTGGGGCTTCCCTGCTGGATTTCTTGAGCGCGGAGAACGACTATCGCGGCGTTGAACTCAACTATGTGAACCTGATTGGCGCTTACTTAACGGCAGCAGCACAACTGAATCTGGCCGTGGGCCGGGAGGCTATTCAATGAAAACCAGATTTGTCAGCCCGATTCTAGTGACAACTCTTTGGTTGCCCTTGAGCCTACTCCTTCTAAGTTGCAATGAGGGCAAGGACAACACGAAGGCCGAGGCTCCTCCGGCCGCCGTTGTCGTGCCTGAGATGAACCCCAACAACTTCAAAGTGGATCACCCGGAACAGTTTGTGTTAGCGACGGCCGTTGAGCGCAAAGTAGTGCCTGCCCTGAACGTCACTGGCGTGATACAGCCTGATATCGCGCGAGCCGTGCCGGTGCTCTCATTAGCTACGGGTCGCGTGGTGGAAATCAAAGCACGGCTGGGCGACGAGGTGAAAAAAGGCCAGTTACTACTGCGAGTTCGGAGCGGCGATGTGTCCGGCGCTTACCAAGTGTATTTAAAGGCCGAGAATGATGAGCGGTTGGCACGATTGCAGCTCGAGCGAGCCAAGATCCTCTACGAAAAAGGTGCCATCGCGAAAAGCGCCCTTGAACAAGCTGAGGACACTGAGCAGGATGCCAAGGTCGATCTCGATGCGGCGACCGAGCAGTTGCGCCTCCTCGGTGTGGATAGAGATCATCCTTCGGGTGTCGTTGACATCACCGCGCCAATCTCCGGCGTGATCACCGACCAGCAGGTAACCAATGCCGCAGGCGTCCAGGGATTGCCAGGCCCGAACCCGTTCACGATTTCCGACCTGTCGTATGTCTGGATTATGTGTGACGTGTACGAAAATGATCTTGACGCTGTGCATCTGGGTGAGTATGCCGACATCCATCTCAATGCCTATCCCAACAAGGCCTTGAAAGGGCGGATCGATAATATATTCCCGATTCTGGATCCCAATATTCGCACGGCGAAGGTCCGTCTCGAAGTCGAGAACCCGGGGAGACTGATGCGCATTGGTATGTTTGTTACCGCTACGTTTTACGGTAAGCAGCCCGAACTGCGCGCGGCAGTTCCCGCTACGGCGATCCTTCATTTGCACGACCGGGATTGGGTCTTCACGCCACTGGGGGAAGGCAAATTCCGGCGCGTCGAAGTCGTGGCGGGTGACATGCTTCCGAACGGCTGGCAAGAGATCACTTCCGGCCTTAAGTCGGGCGACCAAGTCGTTCAGAGTGCCCTCATGTTTGAGAATACGGTGGAGCAGTAGATGATCCGCAAAATCGTCGATTTCGCACTGGAGAACCGCCTTCTTGTTCTCGCGGTTGCTCTCTTGCTCTTTGTCTGGGGCGCGGTTTCGTTTCATCAGCTACCCGTCGAAGCGTATCCGGACGTCGCGGACAACTACGTTGAGATCATTACCCAGTGGCCTGGAATTTCCGCGGAACAAATCGAGCAGCAGGTCACGATCCCGCTCGAAATCGTAATGAACGGCATCCCGCACGTGACTCATTTGCGCTCATTTTCTCTTTTCGGACTCTCAGACCTGAAGCTGATTTTCGATGACGAAGAAGACAATGCTTGGAACAGGGAAAGAGTCCTCGAGCGGCTTTCTGAAGTTACCCTTCCTCCGAACGTTTCGCCACAGATGGGGACGGACTGGAGCCCCGTCGGACAAATCTACTTCTTCACGCTGAAAAGCACGAATCCGAGCTACGACGTGATGGAGCTCAAGTCCATCGAAGACTGGGTCATTGAGAAAAACTTCAAGGCCGTCCCGGATGTGGTTGATGTTTCCAGTTTCGGAGGCCCGACGCGGGAATATCAAGTTCGCGTTGACCCGAATAAATTAGTCTCCTATGGCCTGAGTTTGGCGCAAGTGGAGCAGCAACTCTCCAATAGCAATGCCAACGCAGGCGGTAGCTTTATTGAAGAGGGACTACAGCAGATCAATATTCGAGAGGTCGGACTGGTCAGGAACGTACGGGATATCGAAAACACAGTGATGCTGACCAAGAGCGGCACGCCAATTCGGATAAAGGACATTGCCGTCGTTGCTCAGGGCCCAAAGATCAGGCTCGGCCAGTTCGCCAGAGCGATTCATCGCGAGGATGGGAAGATTGTTGACAACGACGACGTAGTTTCTGGCATCGTGCTTTTGCGCAAAGGCGCAAACGCGGATGAGGCTCTCGCCGGAATCCACGCGAAGGTCACTGAGTTGAATGAACGTATTTTGCCTTCTGGCGTTAAGGTTGTGCCGTTCATTGACCGCAGCGATTTGTTGCAATTCACGACCCACACCGTGTTGCACAACCTTACCGAAGGCATCTTCCTGGTTGTCATTATTCTGTTTTTGTTTCTTGGAAATGTTCGCGGGGCCATCATTGTCGCACTGACCATCCCATTTTCTTTATTGTTCGCCGCTACCTGCCTCAAACTCAAGGGCATTCCCGCCAACCTTCTCTCTCTCGGCGCGCTGGATTTTGGGATGGTCGTGGATGGTGCTGTGGTGATGGTGGAAAATATTATCCGTCATTTGGGCCACCAGGATAACTCCCTTAAGACCCCGATGGAGCGCATCCGGGATGCGGCGCACGAGGTGCAGCGTCCTGTGTTCTATGCGATCGGGATTATTATCACCGCATACCTGCCGATCTTCACACTGCAACGCGTCGAAGGGCGCCTCTTCAAACCCATGGCCTGGACCGTGGCCTTTGCCTTGCTCGGCGCCTTACTTTTTTCCATGCTCATCGCGCCGGTGCTTTCCAGTTTCTTCTTCCCCAGAGGTGCACGGGAGTGGCACAACCCCGTCATGGAGTTCCTGAGAAAACTGTATCGCGAAGCAGTGAAATGGGCCATCGAGCACCGCATCATAACTGTGAGTGTCGCGGCGCTCGGTTTCCTTGTCGCTATGTATCTTTCGTTTGGGGGTGCCATCGGTTCCGAGTTTCTTCCGCACTTGGATGAAGGTGCCCTCTGGGTGCGTGGCACCCTCGCTCCAAGCACGGGGCCCACGGAAGGTACCCGGGTTTCGAACCAGGCGCGAATCCTGCTCTGCTCCTTTCCCGAGGTTACACAATGCACCAGTCAGGTCGGGCGTCCGGATGATGGAACCGATACCACAGGCTTTTTCAACACGGAATACTTCGTTGATTTGAAGCCAAAGGAACAGTGGCGCCCGGTGTTCCACGAGGACAAGGACGAGCTGATCGCGGCAATGCAACGCGAACTCGATAAAATTCCCGGTGCAGTCTGGGGCTTTTCGCAACCCATTGAAGACAACATGGAAGAAGCGGTCAGTGGCGTTAAAGGTGAGCTTGCCACCAAGGTTTATGGCGACGACTTGAAGGTTCTGGAAGGGAAGGCAGACGAAGTAGTCAACATCATGCGCGGGGTCAAGGGAATCGAAGACCTCGGAGTTTTCCAGGTTCTTGGGCAACCTAATCTGAACATAACCGTCGACCGACAGCAGGCTGCTCGCTATCAGGTCAACGTGTCTGACGTCCAGGATGCCATCCAGACTGCCGTGGGGGGAGGCGCACTCACGCAAGTCTTGAAGGATGAGGCGCGCTACGACTTGGTGTTACGTTATTTGCCGCAGTACCGCGACACAAAGACAGCCATCGAGAATATTCGTTTGTTGTCTCCGTCCGGCGAACGGGTCTCGCTCGCTCAACTCTGCAAAATTGAACATAAGGACGGTGGTTCGGAAATCTATCGTGAGGGCAACCAGCGTTTTATTGCCATCAAGTACAGTGTGCGGGGACGCGACCTTGGTGGCACTGTCGAGGAAGCGATTCAGAAGGTCACCGCACAGGTTCAGTTGCCGCGCGGGTATCACATCAATTGGGAAGGGGAATACGAGAGTGAGAAACGGGCAGGGAGGCGGCTTTTCTTCATCGTACCCCTGACCATCCTGCTGATTTTTATCATTCTGTACTCGATGTTTCGCTCGTTCAAATGGGCGTTGCTTATTCTCGCCAACGTGGCGTTGGCGCCCATCGGCGGCACGCTCGCTCTAATGATCGCCGAGACACACTTTAGCGTGTCCTCCGGGGTAGGCTTCTTGGCGCTTTTTGGCGTGTCCGTGCAGACTGGTGTGATCATGCTTGAGTACATCAACCAGCTCCGCGTGCAAGGACATTCGATTGAGGACTCTGCCATCGAGGGTGCGGTTCTCCGGCTTAGGCCGATTATGATGACCATGCTTGTGGCCACTCTCGGATTATTACCAGCGGCACTCTCTCACGCCATCGGTTCGGATTCACAACGGCCCTTCGCCATCGTTATCGTCGGCGGCCTTATCTCTGATTTGATACTGAGCATCTTTCTGTTGCCGACGCTGTACGTCTGGATCGCGCGAGACGGTGACAAGCTCCCCGAACCGGAAATCAGCTTTGATGAGGGCGTGTAGCGGCATACCCTGCGCGTTCTTGCGTATCACATTCTCAAACGCCGTTCCCTATCGTGAACGTTGGCGGGATTCCATGTGCATTGCAGCTGGGTATCGAGCTGCACCGCATTAAACCTGAGTTTCGTGCGCGAAGCGGATCTTTCGGCCGCCGGCGGAGAGAAACCACGCCACCTGATATGTTGACCGAGACGCAGTGATGCCCGTCACAGATGCGCGTTTACCCTTATTTTTCGCAGCTTTTCATTGCTTTCAACCCTGCCGCAGCCTACCATTTTCTTGAACACATATTTGCCACACGGAGAATCCAATGGCCCGAAAAATGTCTATCGTCGACGGCAATGAAGCCGCCGCCGCGGTCGCATACCGCCTAAACGAAGTGATTGCAATTTACCCGATCACCCCCTCGTCCCCCATGGGGGAGTGGTCGGATCAGTGGAATTCGGAGCGGAAGCAGAATATTTGGGGCGCGATCCCTGACGTAGTTGAAATGCAGAGCGAAGGCGGAGCAGCCGGTGCCCTGCATGGTGCGCTTCAGGCTGGAGCGCTCGGCACAACTTTTACCGCCTCCCAAGGCCTGCTGCTGATGATCCCCAATATGTACAAGATCGCTGGCGAATTAACGGCTGCGGTCATTCACGTAGCGGCGCGCACCTTGGCTACTCACGCGCTCTCCATTTTCGGCGATCACAGCGACGTCATGTCCACGAGGGCAACCGGATTTGCGCTGCTTGCTTCGAATTCTGTTCAGGAAGCGAGTGATTTTGCCTGTATCGCCCAGGCTGCCACGCTGGAATCGCGTATCCCCTTTGTGCATTTCTTCGATGGTTTTCGCACCTCGCACGAAGTCAACATGATTGATCCTTTGAGCGATGACGATCTTCGTGCTCTCGTTGATGACAAGTTCGTCAGGCAACACCGCGAGCGCGCCATGACTCCGGACCGCCCCGTTCTACGCGGCACCGCGCAGAATCCCGATGTGTTTTTCCAGGCGCGCGAAGCCTGCAACCCGTACTACCGTGCTTGCCCGACCATCGTGCAGGACGTGATGGACCGTTTCGCGAAGCATACAGGGCGCGAGTACAAACTGTTCGACTACTACGGCCCGGCCGATGCAGAACGCTTGGTCATCTTGATGGGCTCGGGCGTAGGAGCTGCGGAAGAAGCAGTCGACGTGTTGCGGAAATCGGACGAAAGAGTGGGTCTGCTGAAAGTGCGGTTGTTCCGTCCGTTTGCTGCCGATGTGTTGTTGAAGGCCATTCCGCCCAGCGTGAAGTCGATTGCCGTACTCGATCGAACCAAGGAGCCCGGCGCGCTTGGCGAACCGCTCTACCAGGATATTCTGACGGCTTACATGGAACGCCACTCGGTCAATCCGGCCGCGGGCATTCCGCGGATCATCGGCGGAAGATATGGACTCTCTTCCAAGGAATTCACGCCCGCCATGGTCAAGGCAGTTTTCGATGAACTGAAGAAGCCGGAGCCGAAAAATCATTTCACGATTGGCATTGTGGATGACGTGACGCATACCAGCCTGACGTATGACCCGAACTTTTCGACCGAAGATCCCCGGACGGTTCGGGCACTTTTCTATGGCCTTGGGTCCGACGGAACCGTCGGTGCCAACAAGAACTCCATCAAGATCATCGGAAAGGGAACTAGCAATTTTGCGCAGGGCTATTTTGTCTACGACTCGAAGAAGGCCGGGGCGATCACTGTTTCTCACTTGCGATTTGGGCCAGATCCGATCCGATCCACGTACCTGATCACAAAAGCTAACTTTGTGGCTTGTCACCAGTTCCAGTTCCTTGACCGCATTGATGTCTTGTCGGCAGCTGAACCCGGAGCAACTTTCTTGTTGAACGCTCCTTTTGGCCCGGAGGAAATCTGGCAGCATATTCCGCGTCAGGTACAGGAAACCATCATAAAGAAGAAGCTGCGTTTCTACGTGATTGACGGTTACACGGTGGCGCGCGCGGCCGGCATGGGCAGCCGCATCAATACCATCATGCAGACTTGCTTTTTCGCGATCAGTGGCGTGTTGCCGCGTGAAGAAGCCATTGCCGCGATCAAAAAGGCCATATCGGACACTTACGGCAAACGCGGCGAAGCGGTGGTGCAGAAGAACTTCTCAGCCGTGGACCAGGCGTTGGCACACATGCATGAAGTGAGGGTGCCGGATAAGGTGAGCGCGACGTTTGACATGCTGCCGGCAGTGGCCCCACAAGCACCCGAGTTTGTTCGCAACGTCTTGGGCACAATTATCACGGGCAATGGCGATTCATTGCCTGTCAGTGCGATGCCGATCGATGGATCGTTCCCCACGGGCACGGCGATGTGGGAAAAGCGCAATATCGCCAAGGAAATTCCCGTATGGGACGAGGACCTGTGCATCCAGTGTGGCAAGTGCGTGCTGGTTTGCCCGCATGCAGTGATTCGCGCGAAGGTGTATGACTCTACTTTGCTCAACAATAAACCAGCAACCTTCAAGTCCGCCAAACCCCGTTGGCGCGAGTTTGAGACTCTCCGCTACACGCTTCAGGTGGCGCCGGAAGATTGCACCGGTTGCAAACTGTGCGTGGAAGTCTGCCCGGCGAAGAGCAAGACCGAAGTAAAACATAAGGCCATCAACATGGAGCCACAGGATCCGTTGCGCCAGCCGGAAAGCCTCAATTGGGAATACTTCTTGTCGCTTCCCGAATTTGATCGCAACCGGATATCGCATGCGCAAGTGAAGGACTCGCAGCTTTTGGAGCCCCTGTTTGAGTTCTCCGGCGCGTGCGCTGGTTGCGGCGAAACGCCCTACCTTAAATTGTTGACGCAGTTGTTCGGCGACCGTTTGATGATTGCCAACGCCACCGGTTGCTCTTCGATTTACGGTGGCAACCTCCCAACTACACCGTACTCAAAGAACAAGGACGGGCGTGGGCCAACCTGGTCGAACTCTCTGTTTGAAGACAATGCTGAGTTTGGCTTGGGCATGCGCCTTGCCGTGGATGAGCAGAATCATTATGCACGCGAGTTAGTGACTCGTTTGAACGGGCGACTCGGCGACGCGCTGGTGAAAGGTTTGCTC
The DNA here is from genome assembly GCA_963709675.1 of Candidatus Acidiferrales bacterium. Lineage (GTDB taxonomy): Bacteria > Acidobacteriota > Terriglobia > Acidiferrales > UBA7541 > Acidiferrum. The sequence continues at coordinate 1,691,387 of CAVPWW010000002.1, read as the reverse complement.
GAAGCGGATCAATCGAAAGAAACGGGCATTGAAGAGCAACGCCGGCGTGTTGCGGAATTGAAGAAAAAACTAGCCGGTATCAATGTGCCGGAAGCGCTAGCTTTGCAATCTGTGGCTGACGCTCTTGTGCGGAGAAGTGTCTGGCTCGTTGGTGGAGATGGTTGGGCGTATGACATCGGCTTCGGCGGACTGGACCACGTGCTCGGCTCCGGCCGCAACGTCAATGTTCTAGTTTTGGACACGGAAGTATATTCCAACACGGGCGGCCAGATGTCCAAAGCTACGCCCCGCGCTGCGGTTGCGAAGTTCGCAACCGGTGGAAAACACACGGCGAAGAAAGACCTGGCGATGGAAGCGGTGAGTTACGGATACGTCTACGTAGCCCGCGTTGCGATGGGTTCTAGTGATACGCATACTGTGAAGGCATTCATCGAAGCGGAAGCGCACGACGGTCCTTCGCTCATCATCGCGTACAGCCACTGCATCGCTCATGGGTATGACATGGTCCTCGGTTTGGACCAACAAAAGAAAGCGGTACAGAGCGGGTATTGGCCATTGATGCGCTACAATCCGGCGCTTCGCCTCGAAGGCAAGAACCCATTCCTGCTCGATTCCAAGGCGCCGAGCATTCCTCTGAAGCAATATGCCTACCAGGAAGCGCGCTACACCATGCTGGTTCGCAGCGATCCCGAAGCCGCCCGTGAGTTGCTGAAACTTGCTCAAGACGATGTGGAACGCCAGTGGCGCGTTTACGCGAATCGCGCCGCCATGGCCGGCCGTTCGGAATCACCTCACATCGCACCGGAAGCGCCGGAATCTGCTCCCGAACCAGTAAAGAAGGGAGAAGAGGAATGAGCGACCTCTCAACAAAATACCTTGGCCTGATTCTGAAATCACCCCTGCTGGCTTCCGCCTCTCCTCTCAGTGAGTCGGTCGACAACATTAAACGGCTGGAGGATCAAAATCTTTCGGCGGTTGTCTTGCCGTCCCTTTTTGAGGAGCAACTACAGTTGGAAAGCTTGAGTGTTGATTCCGATCTAACGCGCGGCGTCGAAAGTTTTCCGGAATCGACAAATTTCTTCCCGGATCTACAAACCTACAATCTCGGGCCGGATGGTTATCTCGAGCTGATTCGCCTCGCAAAGGAGAGCGTGGGTATACCGATCATCGCCAGCCTGAATGGCGTGTCGAAAGGCGGCTGGTTACAGTACGCGCGGTTAATGGAAGAGGCCGGCGCGGACGCCATCGAGTTGAACATCTATTCCATTGCGACGGATCCGGCAGTTAGCGGCAGCGAAGTGGAACAAGACTATATCGACCTGGTGCGTCAGTTGAAACGCAGCATCCGCATTCCGGTCGCAGTAAAACTCTCTCCCTTCTTCAGTGCGCCCGCGAACATGGGCGTGCGCCTGGACGAGGCACGTGCGGACGGAATCGTGCTATTTAACCGGTTCTATCAGCCCGATTTCGATATCGACCATATGGAAATATCGCCCAGCCTGTCCCTGAGCCGGCCGGAAGAATTGCTTCTGCGCCTGCACTGGACAGCCATTCTCTGTGGACACGTGAGGGCTGACCTTGGAATTACAGGCGGAGTTCACAGCTCACGGGACCTGATTAAGTGCATCCTCGCGGGGGCCAAGGTTGCGTTCATGACATCGGCGCTGCTGCGCAATGGCGTGCACCATGCGGCCCACGTCTTGACGGAACTCGACCGCTGGCTCGACGAGCATGAGTACAGCTCGGTGCAACAGATGTGCGGAAGCATGAGCCACGGAGCCGTCCCGGATCCCAGCGCCTTTGAGCGCGGGAACTACATGAAAGTGCTCAGCTCTTATACGCTGCGCGCAAACGTCTTTAACGACTGAAAAACCTAGAACAAAGACTCAGGCGAACGCCACAGCGTTTGATGTTCACGAAATCTCGATGATTTGTCGCCGCGACGTGTCACTGAGCTACCGTCTGTTACGATCTTTGAACTCCGCCGCGTTTGCTTTCTAGACCCAGATTCATTCGATCCCCCATGCTCTGAAGCTCCTCGACGAACGGGCTATGCGCAAATGGATATCCCTGGTGAGCGTCGCGGCGCTCGGCGACGAACTGGCCGATGGTCTCCTGCGATTACCGCTTCTGCGGGCCATGTTTTGCGAGTTGATTGGGAAGAAAATCGGCATGATTCAAGAGACAAACGAGTTGTTCCCGCTCGGCTTGTGGTCCGCGATGGATGCGTTGCTGAAAGTGCGCGTGATCGATGTGCTGGCGGAAATTCCCGTCGATGAAGAAACCAAGAAAGCATTACTTGGAAAATCCAGCAGGTACCCGCCGATCTTTGAGGTAGTGCTCGATTATGAATCCGGAACCTGAGAGCAGTTGGCGCACTCGGCGCGGCACATCGGCTTGCATAAGGAGTTCCTCCCGGATTTGTATTTGCGTTCCGTGCGTTTAGGTCACCGAAGTGCTCGCCGATGCTCCTGTCATGGCCTGAGCATGCCCGTTCATTATTTAGATTCCGCAAATACTTCCTCGGCAATGTAGAATGCGGAATTCGCCGAGGGCACTCCGCAATAAATCGCCGTTTGCAGCAGGACTTCTTGAATCTCCTTGTGAGTCACGCCGTTATTGGCAGCCGCTCGCAGGTGCAGACGCAGTTCTTCGGTGCGATTCATCGCCACCATCATCGCGATCGTAATCATGCTGCGGGTTTTTCGCGGTAATCCCGGACGGGTCCAAATTTCTCCCCAGGCATAACGTGTAATCAGGTTCTGAAATGGTGAAGTGAAGCCATTTTCCTTGGCACGAGCGCGATCGACATGTGCATCTCCAAGCACCTCGCGCCGCACTTTCATCCCTTTCGCATAGCGCTTCCGATCATCCATTGCTAACTCCTTTAGGCTACAAGAAACTGCAGAGCCTGGCGGTTGAACTCGTCCCGCGCCTCGATGTTGGAAAGATGAGAGGTTGGCAACTCCACATAGGCAGCGCCGGAAATGGATTTTGTCAGCGAGCGGCCTTCCGCCGGCGTTGCTGCCGGGTCGTGCGTCCCGGCGATAACCAAACACGGCACGCAAATAGTGCTCAGCGCTTTCCGTTGATCCGTGTCCCGTACCGCGGCACAGTTTGCCATATATCCCTGCGGATTGGCCGCCTGTAGCATCGCCAGAACAGCCTGTGACTCCACTGGATGCGAGGAACGGAAACCGGGTGTAAGCCAGCGCTCAATCACGGAGGCTGCTACCGCCTTCATCCCGCCGTTTTGTACGGCCTGAATGCGAGCGTTCCAGGTTTCCGCTGTGCCGATCTTTGCTGCCGTGTTGCAGAGCACGAGCTTGTGAAATCTGTTCGGAGCGTTCGCTCCAAGGAACATACCGGTCATCCCTCCCATGGAAAGGCCGCAAAAATGGACACGGTTGAGGTGCAATGCATCCAAAAGGCCCACAACGTCCCAACCTAATTGTCCGATAGTGTACGGTCCGGGAGTAACACCCGATTGGCCGAGACCCCTGGTGTCGTACCGAAGAATTCGAAAACGCTGGGAAAATGCCTCGATTTGAGAGTCCCACATCGTCAGATTCGTGCCCAGACAATTCGAGAGCACCAGGACGGGAAGATGCTCCGCGCCCGCGAATTCGTAATGAATTCTAACGTCTGGTAAGTTTGCAAATGGCATGACCAATCCTTTGGGAGCTTAGCCAGCAGGTGGAAATTCGCGAGCTTGGGCAGTGACACGGTCCACGAATTCCTCGGCGCTCCCTAAATAATTTCTTGCGTCGAACAAACTTTCCAAATCTGCGGGTGCGAAATGACCGTGCAGCCTCGGCTCTTCGCGCAAAACTTCCTTTAAGGAGCGGTTTTCCGCACGCGCTTTTTTGCATGCGGCTTCGACCAGTAGGTGAGCAGGCATCTTGCCCATGCGATTGGCCAACGCCATGCTCACTGCCTCCGCGAAAATCAGTCCTTTGGTTGCATCGAGGTTTTGTCGCATTCGTTCCGCGTCAACCTCCAAGTGAGGCATCATTTCCGTCAAGTGGTGCAACGCTCCTCCGGCCAACCGGATAATTTCGGGAAGCGTCTCCCATTCGGCCTGCCACCCGCCTAGTCCGCGTTGTTGCTCCTGCGGCATAGCAGAAAGCATAGTACCAACCAATCCCGGAACTCGCGTAGCCGCGGCTAACACAACCGAACAGGTGACGGGATTGCGCTTTTGCGGCATCGTTGAGGAACCGCCGCGACCCTGGCCCCCGGGCTCGAACAGCTCAGCGACCTCAGTCTGCGTTTGCATGGAAATATCGCGGGCAATTTTGGCAAGTGTTCCGGTGAGAATACCGAAAAATGTTGCGACCTCGGCCATGCGGTCGCGATGCGCGTGCCAGGGCGCCGTGGGCAGCGTTAACTGGAGCTCGGCGGCGAGCGCTCTGGCGACTTCGGGGCCATCACCACCCAATGCCGCCAGCGTACCAACAGCACCGCCGAATTGCTGGGACAACACGTGCGGACGAATCTCCACTAGCCGCCGCCGGTGGCGCAAGACTGCATCGAGCCAGCCGGCCACGATGAACCCAAAGGTGGTGGGGAGCGCTTGCTGCATCCAGGTGCGCGCGACGACCACCGTTGCGCGATGTGTGTTCGCCAGCGCTGCCAGAGTTTCGCTTAGCCGAGCCAAGTCTTCTTCTACCAAGGTGAGGACATCGCGCAACTGAAGAATGAAGCCGGTGTCGATGGCATCCTGGCTCGTCGCGCCCCAATGAACGAAGCGCGCCGCGTCCTTATCCTGCCGCGCCACGGCTTCGGTCAACATTTTTATGAGAGCGATAGCAATGTTTCCAGCGAAGGCCGCTTCTTTTGCGATCACCGAGAGTTCAAATTGACTCGTGTGGCAATGTGCCGCAATGTTCTTTGCGGAGCCTTCGGGAATCACACCAGTTTGGGACTCTGCTGTTGCCAGAGCTGCCTCAAATTGCAGCATCCCTTTCACGCGGGATTCGTCGGAAAGAATTTGTTCGAGCGCGCGGTAGGAGAAAAGTTCGTCGAAGAGGGTCATGGGCCGTGGCAGCTCCGCGCATCAATATTCAAAGAAAACCGTTTCTTCATCGCCTTGCAAGTGTACATCCCAAACGAGTGTTTCCCCATCCGCGCCATTTGGGTGTGCGATTAAAGTGTGACGTCGTTGAGCAGGAACTCGGGCAAGCACTGCATCTGTCTGGTTCGCTGGCTCTCCTGAAAAATAAATTCGCGTGATCAAACGGCGTAGCAGGCCGCGCATGAACACGGAGACTACCAGATGCGGCGCTTGCGGGGCGCCCTCCGGGCCACCGACGCTGCCAGGCTTGATGGTGGTGAAGCGAAACTCGCCCTTATCGCTCACGGAAACACGGCCGAACCCGAAAAACTTGTCTGCGGCCATTCGTTCGGCTGCATCTTCCGGATGCGCGTAACGGCCGTCGGAATCGGCTTGCCAGATTTCCAGCACGGCATCCGGCACGGACTGGCCATCCCCATCAAGTACTCGTCCACGGATTGTGATGCGTTTATCGGCCCCGGCGCCTTCGGTCAGGTCCGTACGTTCCAGCCACGCAAAGCCGATGCTGAAAAAAGGCCCAACGGTTTGCGAAGGTGTTGTTCGACCGCTCATTTACTTCTCCATCGGCGTGGCGTTGCGACCGCACAGGATGATATCGAATCGGAAGCCCAAAGCGATGTCCGGCGCGGTTGTGGCCCAATCGAATTTCGAGATCAAACTGTTTCTGGCCGCTGTATCGGGCACGCTGTTGAAAATCGGATCGAACTCCAATAGTGGATCGCCCTGAAAATACATCTGGGTGACCAGGCGTGTGGCGAAAGCTGGTCCAAACAGCGAAAAGTGAATGTGCTGCGGCCGCCACGCGTTAGGATGATTCCGCCACGGGTATGCTCCCGGACGAATCGTGACAAACCGGTAGCGGCCTTTGCCGTCTGTGAATGTTCGTCCAACACCCACGAAGTTCGGGTCCAGGGGCGCGTCGTGCTGATCGATCTTGTGCAGATAACGCCCTGCGGAATTGGCCTGCCAGATCTCAACCAGAGCTCCGCGGACCGGTCGGCTATCCTCATCAAGGACTTGCCCGCTGACAACAATGCGCTCCCCGAGCGGCTCGCCTTTGCCCTGGCGCGTGAGATCGAACGCGTTTACAGCCACAATTTCCTTGCGGAAAATAGGGCCGGTGATCTCCGAAAGCGTGTCGGGAAGAGGAACCAACGGTTGTGTGGGGGCGCGCTTACGCGAAGAAACGTAGGGTGGATGGAGATACTCTGGTTGCGTCCCCGGCGTTGGCCTTCGATATCCCCGCAATGGCTTCACGTTTTGCTCCTCGGCTAGACGCGTTCCAGAATTACGGCGATTCCTTGACCGACGCCAATGCACATAGTGCAGAGTGCATACCGACTGTTCGTGCGCTTCAGCTGATAGACCGCAGCAGTTGCCAGGCGAGCTCCACTGGCACCGAGCGGATGACCGATGGAGATTGCTCCGCCATTGGGATTTACGTGCGCGGCATCGTCCGGCAATCCAAGCTCGCGAAGGACGGCGAGCGCCTGGGCTGCAAACGCCTCGTTTAGTTCGATCACATCCATTTGGCCAATCGCCATTCCGGCTTTCGCCAAGACTTTTCGGCTGGCGGGCACGGGGCCCATTCCCATGATGCGTGGTGCAACCCCCGCTGTAGCGGCGGCAATCACGCGAGCCCTTGGTGTAAGTGCATATTTCTTCACGGCTGCATCGGAGGCCAGGAGTAACGCACAAGCGCCGTCATTAACACCCGAAGCATTGCCCGCGGTAACCGTTCCGTCGGGCTTCACAATGCCCTTCAATCTAGCAAGCCCCTCCAGCGTAGTGTCTGGCCGCGGCTGCTCGTCCACGGTCACAAGAAGTGGATCTCCTTTTTTCTGCGGTACACTCACGCTCGCAATTTCTTCTGCCAGCCGGCCCGCCTTCATGGCTGCTGCGGTGCGCTGCTGGCTGCGCATGGCAAACGCATCTTGATCCCCGCGGGCTACTTTATATTCTTCGGCGACGATTTCGGCTGTCTCGGGCATCGCGTCGGTTCCGTACTTTGCCTTCAGGGAGGGGTTCACGAAGCGCCAGCCGATAGTCGTATCTTCAATCTTCATTGCACGCGAAAAGGCGCTGTCCGCTTTGCCCATCACGAATGGCGCGCGAGACATGCTTTCGACACCTCCGGCAATCACCAAGTCGATTTCACCGCTTTTGATTCCGCGCGAAGCAACCGCAAGAGCGTCGAGGCTGGAGCCGCAAAGTCGATTGACCGTGCTTCCGGAGATTTCCTTTGGCAAACCAGCCAGAAGCAAAGCCATGCGGGCCACATTGCGGTTATCTTCACCGGCCTGATTGGCGCAGCCGTAGACAACGTCGTCGAGTGCGTTCCAATCGATCGTCGGATTGCGTTCCGCGAGAATTCTGATGGGGATGGCAGCGAGGTCGTCGGTTCTCACGCTGGAGAGGGCGCCGGCGTACCGCCCAAAGGGCGTACGAATCGCATCACAGATATAGGCATTGGTCATGGCTTATGAGTTGTTCCTCGCTTTAGTCTACCGTAAACACACACGCGAAAACCAAATCCCATGCAACGGAAAGCGGTCTACGATAGACTCGGCGAGGGCCACACTGGCCGGGGGCTGTGCTCAGCGACTATGCTCGTCCATCGAAAAGGAATACAGATTGAGTGGGGAGACTGCGATCCCTTCGGGATTGTCTTTTTTCCGCGTTATTTTGCATATTTTGACGCCTGTACAAATGCACTTTTTCACCGTGCGTTGGGAATTAAAAAGGCCGAGATGCTTCGCCACTACCACATCGCAGGGATCCCTCTTGTGCAGGCCAGTTGCAATTTTTTTGTGCCGTCCTCGTTCGGCGACGTCGTGCATGTGGATTCCTGCGTGACTCACTGGGGCAATAGCAGCTTCACCGTGCAGCATAAGCTCTTTCGCGGGGAAACTCTGGCCGTCGAGGGTATCGAAAAACGCGTGTGGACCGCGCGGTTGCCCGGCGACCCCCCGCAGGCCAAGGGCCAGGCCATCCCCAAAGAAGTGATCGACAAGTTCAACTAGTTCTCGGCGTCTGACTTCAGCCGCAATGGCGAACCTCCGCACACAAGTCGGGATCATCGGCGCCGGACCTGCGGGTTTGACGCTGGCTCACCTCTTGCACCTTCAAGGTATTGAATCCATAGTTCTGGAACGACACACGCGCGAACACGTGGAAACTCGTGTGCGTGCCGGCGTGTTGGAGCAGGGCACGGTGGACATTCTCTCTGGTTCCGGAGTGGGCGAGCGCCTGAAGCGAGAGGGCCTGCAGCATCAGGGGGTCGAACTTCGCTTCGATGGACAAGGCCATCGCATTGATTTTCAGAATCTGGTTGGCAAATCCATCACCGTTTATGCGCAACAAGAAGTCGTCAAGGATTTGATCGCCGCGCGCCTTGGTTATCAAGCACCCATCCATTTTGAATCTGAGGCCATGCGCATTGATAATCACGATGCGGAGCCGAAGATCCACTATCGGCACGAAGGCGAAGGCCATGAGATCGACTGTGATTTCATTGCCGGGTGCGATGGATTCCACGGCATCTGCCGTCCCGCAATTCCCGAGGGCCAACTGCAAATCCACGAGCGACATTATCCATTTGCGTGGCTGGGTATTCTTGCGCGCGTGCCTCCCGCTTCCCACGAACTGATTTATACATATCACGAGCGCGGGTTTTCACTGCTCAGCATGAGGTCTCCAGAAGTTTCGCGGTTGTATCTGCAGTGCGCGCCTGACGAGGATATTGAAAAATGGCCGGATGAACGTATCTGGGAAGAATTGCGGACGCGCATGACGACCCGGGACGGTTTTGTGTTGAAGGACGGCCCAATCCTCCAGAAGGGCATCACTCCCATGCGGAGCTTTGTTACCACGCCAATGCAGCTCGGAAAGTTATTTCTGCTTGGCGATGCCGCCCACATTGTTCCGCCAACCGGCGCCAAGGGATTAAATCTTGCAGTCGCGGATGTGCGCGTCTTGACACGAGGACTGGTGGAATTTTATAAGCACGGAAACCGCGAACCGCTGCGGCAATATACGGAACGCTGCTTACGGCGGGTCTGGCAGTGTCAGCGGTTTTCCTGGTGGATGACGTCGATGCTGCACCGTTTTCCTCAGGAGGACAGCTTCTCCCACAATATTCATCATGCCGAGCTCGACTATGTGACTAGTTCGCGCGCCGCTTCGACCACGCTTGCCGAAAACTATGTGGGGCTTCCCTTCGACACGCCAGGATTATTCTGATTTTCGCGTTGGCCGACACTTTGTGATAAAAGAGTTGCGTTTCCCGCTGTCCTGATTCAGGCAGGACCATTCATAAATGTCTCCATCCCCTTCATCTTATGACGCCATTGTGATTGGTGCGGGCCACAACGGGTTAACGGCTGCAGGCTATTTGACGCGGGCGGGGCTAAAAACGCTGGTGTTGGAACGCCGCGAAATTGCCGGTGGCTGCTGTGTCACGGAGGAGATTGCCCCAGGCTGTCGAGCTTCCACGACCTCCTATATTGCCAGCATGCTCCGTCCGGAAGTCATTCGCGAACTGCGCCTCGCGGAGTTCGGACTGCGCATGGTGCCATGCGACCCCGCGCTGCAGGTGCCATTCCCGGACGGCCAGGTTGTGCCCTGGTGGGCGAATCGCGAGCGGGCAGTCCAGGAGTTCCGCAAGCATTCGGAAAAAGATGCTGCACGTTTCGTTCAGGTCGATGATCAGTTGAAGAAATTGGCGCGTTATCTGCAGCCATTTTTCATGGAACCTCCGCCGGAGGTGAACACCGGTTCGCTTCATGGATGGAGCGAGCTTCTGCGGTTGGGAAATCGGTTCCGTGGTATCACGAATGCGGAAACCGCCCAACTGGTGTCGTTTCTGACCGGGAGCCTGGGCGACTTTCTGGATCACAATTACGAATCGGAAAAGATGAAGACGATGTTTTTGGCGAACAACGTGTACGGAAAACATGGAGGCCCGTATCAGCCGGGTACAGCGATTGGATTGTTGTTTCACCTTCTGAGTGGTGGCGAACAGGAGATGCAGGGATTTTACGGCCACGTGATCGGCGGCATGGGCGCGATCACGCAGGCTCTAGCGGCGTCGGGCCGGAGTGTTGGCGTTGAGATTCGCACCGGCGCGCCGGTTGCGAAAATCGATTCGTGGAATGGGACGGTATGCGGAGTTACGTTGGAAGATGGTTCGGAATTCCGCGCACAAACCGTGCTCTCCAACGCCGATCCGAAGCGCACATTTCTGAATCTGATCGATCCTAAGGAATTGCCTTCGGAATTTGTGCAGGCGATCCGGGGAATCAAAATGGCGGGCCCGTGCGCGAAAGTGAACATGGTGTTAAGCGAAGAACCTCGATTCACGGGGACACCTTCTTCCCATTCGCCCCAGGAGCGGTCGCTGTTCACGCTGGTGCCATCGCTTGAATATGCGGAGAGGTGTTACGACATCGCGAAGCTTGGCGAGTTCCCAGAGGAATTGTGGGTGGATTGCGTGATCGCATCCAATGCGGACGATTCGCTCGCTCCGCCAGGGAAGCACGTGATGACCTGTTTCGTACAATACGTTCCCTATAGACTGCGCGGAGGAGGTTGGGACGAAAAGCGCGAACTACTCGGCGATCGGGTAGTCAAGAAAATTGCGGAATATGCGCCGAATGTGGCGACCTCGATTGTGGCGCGACAGGTTTTGACGCCGCTCGATTTGGAAAATATTTATGGACTCACGGAAGGCAATATTTTTCATGGCGATTTGAGTCTACAGCAGTTATTTTTCATGCGCCCCGTTCCTGGCTGGTCGCAATACCGCATGCCCATCTGCGGACTGTACTTGTGTGGAGCCGGCGCGCATCCTGGCGGAGGTGTCACCGGCGCGCCGGGCCGCAATGCGGCGAGGCAGGTACTACGCGACCGGAAACGTGGTCCCAGGAGAGGAAACTAGCGGTGGAGAGCAGACGATGACGGAGAATCCCACGGCGCCCACAACACTTCAGAAGTCGTTGCCGAGCACTTACTATCAATCGGCGGAAATCTTTGCGCAGGAGAAGGAGAAAATCTTCTGCCGCGAATGGTTCTGCGCAGCCAGGGAAGATCAATTGGCGAAGGCTGGCGATTACCTAGTCCTCGACGTAGTCGGCGAAAGTATTCTGATCGTGCGAACTAAGGAAGGCGAAGTAAAAGCGCACTACAACGTTTGCCGCCACCGCGGATCACGGTTGGTGCCTGGGCCCGGAGAGGAAGAAAAGACCAACGTCAGACTGGGCGGCGGGATGCTGGGCGCGAGCGGAATTCGCTGCCCCTATCACCAGTGGACATACAGCCTTGATGGAAGTCTGCTGAACGCGCCGCACACCAAGGAAGGCGAAGGGTTCTGCAAAGCCGAATTCTCTCTTTACCCCGTCGGTGTGGAATCTTGGGGCGGATTTATTTTTCTGAATCTCTCGCCAACGGGAGCAGCACAGGAAGGGCGAACACTGAGAACGCAACTTGGAGAGACAAGCGACCGAGTAAAGCGCTATCCACTTGCTGAGTTGCGAACAGCCAAGCGAATCACTTATGAGGTAGAGGCGAACTGGAAGATCGTTCTCGAGAACTACAACGAATGCTACCACTGCGGAGGAGTGCACCCGGAACTCTGCGAGGTTGTGCCTGCATTTCGCCTGCAGGGAGGCGCGGGGCTGGAATGGGAACGGGGGGTACCACATAAAGAAGGAGCGGTGACGTTCACGTGGACAGGACAAACTAGCCGCGCGGCATTCCCGGGTCTGAACGAGGACGAGAAAGTGCGGCACAAAGGGGAATTGATTTATCCCAACCTGATGTTGAGCCTGGCGTGCGACCATGTGGCAGCCTTCACGCTATTGCCGCGGGGCCCGCAGCTCACAATCATCAACTGCGATTTTCTGTTTCATCCAGATGAGATGAAGAAGGCGGGGTTTGATCCGAGAGACGCCGTGGATTTCTGGGACCTGGTCAGCCGGCAAGACTGGGCCATCTGCAGACGCGTGCAGCAGGGAACCAGTTCGCGAGTGCATGAGTTTGGCTATTACGCCCCGATGGAAGATCTAAGCCTGGACATCCGTAACTACGTTCTGGATCGTCTAAAATGATAAAGCACATCGATGGCGAGGATGAAATTACCCCAGCCAAGTTACGGCCATGTCCCGGCGGGGACGGCCCATCGAGTCTTCGTGGCAGACTGCTGCTTTTGAGCAGTCGCCGCTTGACGGCAGCAACCCGGCAGGATAGCGTTGTATTGAGTTTAATCGAAGCCACATCTTGAAAAACTCCAATCGAGGCGGTTATGTATGCCGGGTCACCGTGCGAACTGCCTGGATGGCGGTCTTGCTGCTTTTTGTGTATGGCCGAATCGTCCTTCAAGGGCAGGATATCAAGGCTGCGGTTCCTAAGGTGCCGCCGAGTGCCCCCGACACCAGCAATTCCACAAAATGCCGAATCATCTACCTGGGCTTTGTCGGCGCATTAGAGCCCGCCAATAATAAATTTTCCGGCATAGTCCAGATTCGCAAGACGTTGCAGGGAAAAGAATATTCCGATGTGTGTGCGAACTCGTTTTCGCCCTACGTTTGGATGGACGGGCGCGATTGGCTGCTAAAGCATTTCCCGGGGCATGCCGGGGCTCTGACGCCGGAAGAATTGCAGCAATCCCCGAAAGTAATCCTGGTGGGGCACAGCATGGGGGGCTGGGCGATGATGAGCGTGGCGCGCGAGCTGCGCAGTCGCGACATCCCTGTAGAATTAACCATCCAGGTGGACAGCGTCGGAATTACGGACTACACGATACCGCGGAATGTAAAATCGGCCGCAATCTTCCACGCGAACGATGTGTTGATGTTCATGACCACGAAGCACGTACAACGGGAAGATCCAAACTACACCAAATTGATAGCAGACATAACCGTGGCCGGAGTCGGGCATCAATCGATCACGCGGGATCCTCGAATCCGCGAACTGGTGATGGAAATGGTAGAGAGCCTTCGAACAAAGTATGCAGCCAACTCGATGGCCAGTGGGGTACCACAAGCGGCCGGAATCGTTAGCCGCAAGGTCGATCAGAACTAATTCGCGCGAAATCCCTCCGGGATAAAATTTCCAAACTGAGTGTCGGGCCGAAACGATAAGTCTCGACAGCTGCTGTGCCGCACCCTCTGGCCGGCATCTTGCTCTCAAGGGGGGCGCAGCGGTGCTGCTCCCCCACTAAATAAAAGAGCGCAGCGCGCTACCAGCCCTGTCGGTATTGCCGGCTCAAGTATTGGTTGGCTTCGGGGACGTTGGTTACGCGCATGTTGGCGCCGTCATAGAGGATCTTCTTGCCGGCGCGCAAAGCAACCACGCCGAGCAGCATCACTTCGGTGAGTTTTGCGGCATACTCAAACGGCGAGGTAGTCTGCGTCTTGCCCTTGACCGCATCCACCCAGTTCATTTCGTGTTCTTCTTTGGGGATGCGTGCCAGCTTTTCAGCTGGTTTGCCCACGGAAGCCTGCAACGACTGCGGTAGCAGACGTGGATGTGCACCGTAGGTGTCGTGCATCAGCTTGCCCTTGCTGCCGACCAGTATCGCGCCACCTTCCTTTATCAATTCCTCTGCTCCCAGTTCTTCCGGCTTTGGAGGCATAAGCCCGCCGTCATACCAGGTGAGTTTGACGGGTGGCATGGAACCGCGCGCCGGGAATTCGTAGAAAATGAGTTCACCGCTCGGATACGAAGCACCGTTGAACGGAGTCGAAACAGTTTCGATGGAGGTGGGCAGGCCGAGGTTCAATGCCCACATGGAAACGTCGAGCAGATGCGCGCCCATATCCCCGATGGCCCCACATCCCCAATCCGTCCATCCGCGCCAATTAAAGGGGTGGTAGATGGGGTGGTAAGGAACCTCTGGGCCGACGCCAAGGAAAAGATCCCAGGAAAGTGTTTCAGGGATTGGGTAGCTTCCCGCCATCGCCGCAGCCAGCCGCGCATCCACACCGGACTGATCCCACTTAAGCGTATCCAGTGGCTCGACAGCCGTTTTCGGACGCGGCACGCCTTGAGGCCAGAAGCCGACGGGGCGGTCAGTCCAGACATGGATCTCCCGGACTTCGCCGATCGCGCCGGACCAGATATATTCGACGGCGGTTCGGGTGTCATCCAACGACCTGCCCTGATTCCCCATTTGCGTAGCGACCTTCGTTTCAGCAGCGCGTTTGGCGAGGCGGCGCGCTTCATCGACCGACCAACACAGCGGCTTCTGGACATAAACAGCTTTTTTCAGATCCATGCAAGCAAGAGCGATGGGCGCGTGCATGTGGTCCGGCGTGGCAATCACCACCGCATCAAGGTCCTTCTGTTGGTCCAGCATTTTCCGGAAGTCGGAGTAACGCTTGGCCTTGGGAATCAAATCATTTTTCAGATGCAAGATGTCGGCGAGGCGCGCCTTGTCCTTTTCGGTATCGATTTTGGCTGCGGGTTTGCCATTGGCGGGAGCGGCATCGGGATGATCGATATGCCCTTGAAGGTTGGCGACGTCCGTATCCAGGCGAGAAAGGTTCTTGTCTGTATAGCCCCAGTCCACATCACAAAGAGCGACGATGTTCTGGCTGGCGAGATTGATGAGGTTGCTGCGGCCCATCCCGCCAACGCCAACGCATGCAATGTTCAGTATGTCGCTTGGCGGAGTAAAACCTCTTCCAAGTACATGGCGGGGCACAATCGAGATGGCTGCACCAGTTACAGCGGCACTGCGGATAAAACTACGGCGTGAAATTTCGTCATTCGGGTTCATTCGGAGATTCCTCCATCTGCACGACATTATGACCCGAGAAAAACGTTATGGCGACGACTAAGTTGCGGGCGGAGAAGCGTTCCTCGGGTTACGGCGGCGCGCGATGAAGTAGAGAAAGAGTCCCAAGCCCACCAGGGCTGCCGTCGAGGCAAGGATTTTGATAACGAAAAGTTGTTTGTGGGGTTCTTCAAGCGGCGGGACGAGTGAAAGAAACGTGGCGAAGGCGGCGGTTGCAAATCCAACACATCCAAGAAGAATCGCAACCGGCCGGCCGCCGGGAACACGGAAGGAGCCTATGGGAGCGGGTACTTTCTGCAGACGAATCATGGAAGCAAACAAAAACATAAACGGAACCATAGTGATGACCACGGCAATGGCGACCAGGATTGTGTACGCCCCCGCCACGCTCGTCCCGGCTTGCCCAAGAAATACAAAGAGAATTCCGAACAAACCCTGCACGAGAACAGAAGCCCATGGCGTTTTGTAGCGCGGGTGAAGTCGGCCAAATACGCGGGGCAGGTAGCCGTCCAGGCCAGCCACGAAGGGGAGCCGAGCAGCGGCGGCGAGATACGCCCCGGCCGCTCCAATATTGCTGAAGGCGATTACGAGGGCAGCGAAGGAGGTGAGACCGCCGATGTGCAGCCGGGAGCATGTACGTTGGATTGCCTGAGCGAGGCCGTCGAGGTTGGAAGATTCCGCCGCCGGCAGCGCAAGAAGAACAGCAAGGGTCCCGAACATGTAGCAGATCGCAACGGTCATCCCGGCCAACAGTAGCGCAGGAGGGATATTCCGCCGTGCATTCTTGATTTCTTCGGCCATCAAGGAGGCAGATTCACACCCAATGAACGAAAAAATGATCACTGACCAGAAGATCATGTCCTGAACATGGATGGTGGGGGTGAGGGTACGCAGGGTGAAGGAATTGGCTGGACCAAACTGCCGCCAGGCGATTATTCCGAGAAAAATGACGATCAGAACCGGGATCCACATGGCTAGGGCTCCGAGGTTGTGCGCCCACTTGGCTAGATTCAATCCCAGAATATTGAGAATCGTAAGGACCGCGAGTACGAACACAGAAAAAATCACGAAATACCCGGGTTTCTGCGAATACCGCTGCAAGGTCGGGCTGAGGAAAAGAATATTGCTGGCGGCGAAATAGAGAACGCCCGGGAAATACGGCAGATTGCTGACCCAATAGCTCCACGCCGAGAGAAATCCAGCGCCTTCTCCAAACGCTTTTTTTGTCCAGACATAGAAGCCACCTTCGTCCGGGTAGCGTGAAGAAAGCTCGATCACTGAAAAAGCGAGGGGAACATAAAGAAATAGCCACCCAAGCAGCCAAATGATCAGCGACGACGGCCCGTACCTGGCGGCCATGGCGATCCATCGCAGGCTTACTCCCGTTACAACGTAGAAAAGCACAAGGTCTCGAAAACCCATCACGCGTTTTGGGGGAGAGTGCGAGTCGCTTGGAACGGCGAGAACTTCGGGCAAGAGCGATGAGCCTCCGGAGAGGAAATGGTGGGGAGACAGTATCGGGTTTGAGGAGGAAGGTCAACGCGAGCGGGCGTCGTTCGATCTCGTTCTTCTGGACACCAATCTTCCCGTCGCGCCTGGTGGTGATCCACTCCGCGTTTTTCTGCATCGCTGGCCCGATACGCAGGTCATTCTGCTCTCGGCAGGAACCGCGGTGGAAGAACGTATCCGCGGCCTGAACGCGAGCGCTGACGATTTCGTGTTCAAGCCGTTCGCCGTGGCGGAGCTGGTGGCTCGCGCCCATGCGGTACCACGCCGACGAAGCCGACTGCTTCAGGATGTCTTTATTTTCGAGGATCTTCAGATCAATCGCGTCTCGCACCAGGTGCGCCGCGCGGGCCGCTTCATCGAGCTTAGCCCCAAGGAGTACGCTCTCCTGGAATTCCTCCTGCGCAATCCCAGCCGCCCCGTTCCTCGCAACACCATCATCGAAGAGGTTTGGCGGATGCACGGTGGCGCCAACACCAATGTCGTCGATGTCTACATTAGTTATCTCCGGCGCAAGATTGATGCTGGTTCAGACCACCCGCTGATCCGCACGATTCGCGGCGTCGGCTACACCAAATCGGCGGCAGCCATCATCTAGGCTGACCCCCTCCCGCTCTATTTGTACGGTACGAAGCGTAAATACTTGAGTAGATCCTTCGATGCGCTCAGGATGACGAGTGTGTAGGGGATGAGAAGGCCGATGGCCTCGGAATGAAACGGCAAGAGCGGTGGGGCACACTACGAAGGAGCGTGAGGAGAAGCGACACTGATCCCGAGCTGCCAGGGCCTCCGATAGCACGCCATATACTAAGTATAAATAGGTACCATATTCGAAGGCGCTATTGGGCGGAAGGGGGTGCTGCATTTTCGAACTGATAGCATGGAGTCAAGGCATAGAGGTCAGAGGTGATAAGCGCCGCCGGGGCAAGATCCATAAGCGTGATCTATCTAAGTGACCGATTGATTTTTGCCGATAGTTGAGATATACAAATGGCAATTCGACGTACCGACGATTGCTCTCCGCAAAAATACCTCTTGTGCAAATGGTACGCGTCCAGGGTTCTGCTCGGTTTTGAATGTCGGGGAAATAGGAGTGTCGGTATGAGTAAGATCTGGGAAGCCCTCCGGGAAGTGGAACGTGTCCGGAACAGGCAAATTCATACAGAGAGCCCGCGGGATCGACTCGACCTGGTGGTCGAGCGGCGGGCGACGAAGCGGGTTTTGCCGAATGTGCCGGTCTTGGTGTACGGGTACGGAACTACCGAGGAGCCGTTTCACGAGGGAACGGAGGCGGTTTCGGTGAACGCGCGCGGCGGGCTCATCACCCTGACGACGGCGGTAAAGCCCGGCCAGACGCTCTTGCTGTTCAACAAAGTGAACGACAAGGAAGAGAAGTGCACGGTGGTTCGCCGCGGGCGCACCTATTTGAACAGGACGGGCGTCGCCGTGGAGTTTTCGGAACCGATCCCCGATTTTTGGGACAAGCCTCCCTGCTGAACGCGCTCGAGAGTTTTGCGCTCAACCAGTTACTTCCACCCTTTGATAGATTTTGGACTAATTAAAGTTGGCTTGCTGTTTTGATTCGCGCTGCTCATGCGAAGGGAATAGCCGTTGGCGAGATAGTCTAGGATGTCCTGGGGATTGGCGAGAGGGATGTCGGGGCCTTGCCTGGTCAAACTGACGCGATAGCGATCGTCTTCAAAACGATGCGGGAGCAGGCGGGTTCCCGAATTCTTACCGCGACGGACAATAGCGAACAGCATGAAGTTCCTCCCGGGGCAGGGAATTTAGGGTGAAGCGCTACTGTGCAAGAATGCACGGACCGGCGCAAGAGCACCCCGCGTCAGCTTGTGGAAACACTGAGGATACGCTTAGGAAAAGCGAAGAAACCTGCAGAAAACACGAAAGATAAATTTCTGCGAGGGCGTTCGGAAGGGAGCTACTTGGATTTCGCAACACGAAGTTTCGGCCCTGAATCGCAGCCCAGCGCAGATGTTGCCAGAAAGGGCTCAAGATGGCGGCGTAAGGCGGCTTCTACACAGGCAAACTCAAGAGAGGGGAGCTACAAGAGTCGATACAAAAAAGAAGGGCGCCGCGATTTCTCGGGGCGCCCTTGAAGCAGCGGAGAAGGGAAATCGTTCTAGCGCATGCCCGTGCCGGAAGCGGAGCTAGCGGACTTTGCGTTTGGGTCCAGGCTCAACAAGCCTTCCGTGGCGGAAACGGCGACGATGGAACCGTCGTGGCGCGTCCAGACCGCGGGGAAGTAGCTCTGAGAGAGCGGATCATCCAGCTTTTGCCAGGACTTTCCACCGTCGAAGGAAGCGACCAGCCCGTGCTTTTGCAACGCCGCAACCAGTGCGGTGCTGTTGCCGGCAACGGATTGGAAGGAAAGTTCGCGAACTTCAGCGCGGTTCCAGCTCTTGCCACCATCGTGAGTTCCATAAAGGCCCATGTTGGTGGTGATGAACAAGGAAGAATCATCGATGCGGTGCAGCCTGAGGTTGCCCGCGGAGCCGAAGGAAAGTTGCTGGGCATCCCAAGTTGCGCCCTTGTCGGCGGAGAAGAGCAAGTTGCTGTCGACAATGGCCCACGCGGAATTGCCATCCGCGGAAACTTCCACGGACTGCGCAAGCTTGCGAACGAGAGGATCTTTGCCGTCGGTCTTCCACGTGGCGCCGTGGTCGGTGGAGATCAGCAGTCCGCCGGTGGTCGCGGCGTACCATGCATCATTCCCAAAGGCCATATCGTTGACGAGGAAAGCGGAGATGACGGGAACGGGCTTCTTCGCCACGGGAGCTTTTGCGGCGGCAGATTTTTTGCCCTTAGAAGCGGTGGTTGCGGCCGGAGCAGGAGCTGGATCGGGAACGTACATGCCGGCGCGCTCCCACTTTTTGGTGGTCTCGTCATACTTCGACCAGCCGCCGTTGGTGCGGGAAGCCCACCAGCCTGAGGGTGTGGAGTAGACGTGACGGAGTTCGGTACGCTTCAAGCCCGGGCCAAGCGTGGTCCAGGAGTTGCCGCCGTCTTTCGTGGCGATGAAGGCGTTTTCGTCGAAGGTGAGCACGACGAGTGCGCGGTCGGGATGTTCGCGATCCACGGCCACATCGGAAATGTGCATGTGGTGGAAACCGTTGTTGGCTGCGGTAAAGGATTCGCCGCCGTCGGTGCTGATCTGCACGCCTTCGCGTTCCGTGCCGATGATCAGCTTTTGGGGATTCTTCTTGTCGACGATCATCGCGTTGATGATCCAATCGCCTGGAGTGATGCGCCGGAAGTCTCGCTCATTGACGGTCTTCCACAAGCCGCTGGTCGTGCCTGCGTAGAGAATGTCGGCGTTCGTTGGATCCATTCGAATCAGCTGCGTGCGACGGAAAACGTTGGGGATGCTCTTGTACTTCACCCATTCCGTGCCGCCGTTCAAGCTATGATAGATGCCGGAGCAAGCGACCGCGTGGACGTTGTCGGAGTTGGCCGGATCCACGATGATGTTCATTACGTCGGAATCGTCGATCATGCCCTTCACGACCGGGAACCAATTCTTGCCGCCGTCGGAAGTCTTCCAGGGCAGGTGATATGTTCCAGCGTAAATGACGTTGTTGTCCTTGGGATCGAACGCCACGGAGTCAAAGCGGTTCAGGTCCGGGTGATTGTCCGGAGTGATTTTTTCCCAGCTCGCACCTTCATCCAGCGAGCGATAGACGCCCGTGAGAGAGCCCGCGAGGAGCAGCTTGGGATCCGTGGGTGATTGCGCGAGCGCGCGAACGGTTTCATGCGCCAGCCCAATAATGTTCCAGGACTTTCCGCCGTCGTCGCTACGATACACGCCGCCGCCACCGGAATAGAGCGTCCAGCTGCTGGCATAGAGACGGTTAGCATCACGTTGGTCCACGATGATGTGAGTGATCACATCGTCCTGGCCGGAGCCGATCCGGCTGATCATCTGCCAGTGCAAACCCTCATCGTTGGAGGTAAAGACGTGGCCGTCGGAGGTACCAAGAAAGAGTTTACTGGTGTTATTCGGGTCGGCCGCGAGAGAGATGACAGTGCCGCCCGGAGGCCCGGCTTGTCTCCAGACCTGCGCCGAAATGGAACTGGCACAGCTAGCGGCTAGAGCCGCGAAACCCAAACTGAGAAGTGCACGTTTCATATGCATCCGATTCTCCCCTAAGGGCACTAAGCCCACAAGTCGTAAGTCTACGGAAGAGAGCGGGTAAGCAATGCTGTACAAAGGGCCAGATTGGGGGCAAGGAGGTTCCGTACTAGTACTAAGTAGTACCAGAATGGCCTGGTGGGCTATGGCAACTTCTTTCCCCATCTTGTGTTCTACCCTTTGGAGGCCTATTCCGAGCATACTGACGGCAGGCTTCCTGGGCCCGAACCTTAGTTGTGGGCTCTTCAGGGGACATGGTTATGAACGCTATCTCGACACGTTCCAAGGCAGGCGCGGTACTGAGCAGCTTGGCCGCGGTGCTCTTCCTGGCGGCGCCTTCACTTCGCGCCCAGGACCAACCGCAGCGGCAGGATCAGGCTCAGCCTCAAGTGCAAGACCAGGGGCAAATGCAAACCAACTCCAATCTACCGGCGGTCGATGAGAATATTACTGACGACGAATCACACAATCCACCTTCTCGCGTTGCGCGCATCAGCTTCACGGATGGTTCGGTTTCCCTGCAGCCCGGTGGCACCGGTGATTGGGGTATGGCCCAAAAGAACCGCCCTGTCACGATTGGTGACAAGGTGTGGGTCGACAAGGATTCTCGCGCGGAACTGCAGGCTGGCCAAATCGCCATCCATTTGGGAGGCATGACGGCACTTTCCTTTCTCAACCTGGATCAGAACATAACCCAGATTCGGATTCCCGAAGGAAAAATGAACTTCCGCGTTCGAGAAATTCGCCAAGGGGAAAACTACGAAGTAGATACGCCCAATCTGGCGTTTACTGTGAAGGAAGCGGGCGCATTCCGCATCGACGTGAATGAGAACGGCGATTTCACCAGCATTACCGCGATTCGCGGCTCAGGCGAAATTGCTGCTTCAGGGCAGGTCTACCCGGTAAAAGCTGGCGAGCGAATCGATGTTACTGGACTCGAAGGTAATGTGAAGGTTTCCACAGGGAGCGCCCCCGGGCCGGATACGCTGGACCAGTGGGCGCAACAGCGGGACCTCGGCGAAGACAATTCGGCTTCCGCGAAGTATGTGAACCGCGACACCGTTGGCTACAGCGATCTCGACGATTATGGCAGCTGGAAACAGGACGATACCTACGGCAACGTGTGGGTCCCCAACAATGAGCCTTCCGACTGGGCTCCCTACAGCAACGGCAACTGGGCTTATGTGGCCCCTTGGGGATGGAGCTGGGTAGGCTATGAACCTTGGGGTTTTGCGCCGTACCACTACGGCCGCTGGCGTTATTTCGGTTCTTACTGGGGTTGGTGCCCAGGACCGATTTATGCGTCACCTTTTTATGGGCCGGCATTCGTGGGCTGGCTGGGCGGCTTCGGCTTCGGATTTGGATTTGGCTGGGGCGGTGGCTATGGTTGGTTCCCGCTCGGATGGGGAGAGCCATTTCGTCCGTGGTATCGCTGCGGGTGGGGCTACTATCGCGGCATCAATGTACACAACGCCTATTTTCACAACTTCAATGGTCATCCGGGCGGCTACAACAATTTCAATTATGCGTACGCGCATAACACGCATGCAGTCACAACTGCGTCTCACAACGCCTTTGTGAACGGCCAAGCGATCAATCGCAACGGGCAACATCTGAACGAAGCTTCCTTGAGGAGCGCTCAGGTTACCAGCGGCATCCACGCTTCTCCAACGCGCGCCAGCTCTCTTGGCGCAGCTAATATGGGAGGACACGTTGCAACTCCGTCATCGAGTGTGGAGAATCGCAGCGTGATGGCGCGAAGCACGCCGGCAGCGGCCGCGTCTCATTCAGCGGTTCATACCATGAACACTTCTGCCTATGCGGGAGGGCGTGGGACTAGCACGACGGTTGCGCATTCGATGTCGAACACCTCGCACGGTTTGACTCCAAGCCGTCAATCCGAACTCTCTGCCAGCCGTCCATCTAATGCGACGCAACCTGGGACAAGAACTGGAGCGACGACAAACAACTCGGCTCGTCCCGGCAATTCCGGACGCTCCTGGAGTGCGCAAGGCAACACCACAGATTCAGGGCGAGCGCCGCAGGGTTTCGGCAACTCCAATCGCCCATCGAACTCTGTGAGCGGCATGCACAACAATTCTGGGAATCGTCCGCCATGGGCGGGATCGGGTTCCAACTACGGCGGGTCACAACACAATTCGACAAATCGGCCGCCGTCTTCTTATAACGGGAATCGCTCCTACAGCCCTCCGTCGTACAACGGGAATCGCGGTTATTCGGCCCCACGATCGTCCGGCTCGGCTCCACGTGGCTATTCGGCACCGCGTTCTTCCTCAGCACCGCGTAGCTCCGGTGGAGGCGGTGGTTCACACGGTGGTGGTGCAGGCGGTGGCGCCCACGGCGGCGGCGGCGGCGGTGGGCATCACTAATTAGCTTTGAACAGTCGTTGGCCCGCTCCTGCAAATTTGGAGCGGGCCTTATTTTTGCGACGGTGCCTCTTTCGCGACCACCGCCGCGCTTCTCACAACTCTTTTGCTTCTGGCGTGTTACACATAATGATGACGGGCTTTCAGGTCAAGTTCTCGCACCAGCCGGAAGCGCTTCCGCACGGAAAAACTATTCCTGGCCCGGCAGCACCAAAATCTCACATCGTCATCGCACATCCTCTTCCGGGGTTTCTGCTTTGGCGCCGTGAAGGCTTCTACGGGAGATGAAGGCAAAATGAAGACACGCGCAGAAAATTGGCTGATCCTGCTCAGTATCCTTTTCACTTTTCTCATGCTCGCGCCCAAGCGCGCTCTTGCCGATGGCGATGATCCGCCTAGCCGTGTGGCCCGTCTAAGCTTTCTCGACGGGCAAGTGTCGTTCAGCCCAACCGGCACCGATGATTGGGTAGCCGCAACTCTGAATCGTCCGGTCACGACGGGAGACAAACTCTGGACCGACCAGAATAGCCGCGCCGAGCTTCACGTGGGTTCCGCCGCGGTTCGACTTGGCGAACAAACAGGCTTTTCTTTCTTGAATCTCGATGACCGCATGATGCAAGTCCGTCTTACCGAAGGCACGATCAACTTGCGTGTGCGGCGCCTCGGGCAGGAAGAGTCCATTGAGGTCGATACTCCTAACCTGGCATTCTCTATTCTTCAGCCGGGCCACTATCGCATCAATGTGAACGAAGCGGGAGATACGACCGTCATCAATGTCCGTGACGGCGATGGTGACGTTACAGGTGGTGGTTCCTCCTACACCGTGCATCCCGGCCAACAAGGCATTTTTACGGGCACGGACACAGTGAACGCGGATATCGAACCGCTGCCGGATTTGGACAGCTTCGATTCCTGGTGCGATGAGCGCGATCTGCGCGAGGATCATTCCGTGGCGCGGCGCTACGTTTCCGACGATGTGATTGGCTACGAGGATCTCGATGATTACGGCGGCTGGCGCCCCGTGCCAGATTACGGGACGGTGTGGTTTCCACATGTGAGCGTTGTGGGCTGGGCTCCTTACCGATTCGGACACTGGGCTTGGGTTTCGCCCTGGGGCTGGACTTGGGTGGATGACGCGCCGTGGGGATTCGCGCCATTCCATTATGGA
Source organism: Candidatus Acidiferrales bacterium (assembly GCA_963709675.1). Classification (GTDB taxonomy): domain Bacteria; phylum Acidobacteriota; class Terriglobia; order Acidiferrales; family UBA7541; genus Acidiferrum. The sequence goes on along the minus strand of CAVPWW010000002.1, from coordinate 1,667,303 downwards.
CGATGGGTGTTTGTGGGCGGAGGCTGGGGTTGGGTGCCATGCCCACCACCAGTTGTCGCAGTGGCCTATGTGCGGCCGGTCTATGCGCCAGCGCTGGTCGCTTGGGTGGGAGGACCCCACTTTGCCGCCGGAGTAGGTTTCGCGGGAGGTGGTGGATTTGCGGTCGGGGTGAACGTTGGGTGGTTCCCACTTGGTCCGCGTGAAGTGTTCGTGCCTTCGTATCCAGTGAGCCGGACCTACGTCAACAACGTGAATATTTCGAATACCACAGTGAATCAGACGGTGATCAACAATTATTACAACACCACGGTCGTCAACAAGAACGTCACGGTAAATAACACTAAGTACGTCAACCAAAGCGTTCCGGGTGCCGTGACGGCGACATCGCCACATGCTTTTACATCGGCACAGCCGGTGGGACGGAATTTGGTTGCGGTCAACCAGCAGGAGGTCGCAAGCGCGCCCTCGGTGGTTCGCGCGCCAGCGGTTGTGCCGCCGAAGCAGGCCGTTCTGGGCGCAGGAGCGGCAACCAATGTGCATCCGCCAGCGGCGATTCAAAACCGTGCCGTGGTTGCCAAAACCACTCCCCCGCCTCCGCCGCCCACATTTGCCACGCGGCAGGCAGCTATCGAGAAAAATCAGGGCAGGCCGATATCGGCTACCGAAGAACGTCAACTTCAGCCTGTGCAATCGCACACCACGGCCGCAGCTGTCAAAGTCGCGCCGCCAGCCACTCCAGGTACGCCTCGCGTAAATGCAGTCGGCGGCAACAAAGGGAATGGCGAGCCAGGGCCTCTGAATACGACCCGGCCTGCCAACAAAGCGGGCCAACCCAACGGTACGACCAACAAACCTGCGAACGCCCAAAGCTATAATGATCGACCGCCGACATCGCGCCCCACGGGCACGACCGTAAATTCGCAGCTTGAGCAGAAACACCAGCAGCAGATTCAGCAACTGCAGCAGAAGCAGGACCAGGAATACCAGAAGCTGCAGCAGAAGCAGAATGAAGAGCAACAGAAAGTTCAGCAGCAAAACACCCAAGCGGAACAACAGAAAGTAGTTCAGCAGAAACAGCAGGAGCAGCTCGAGCAACTCAACCAGAAACACGAGCAGCAACAGCAGAGCTTAAAACAGAAACAGGAAGCGGAGCACGCCAAGGCTTATAAAGAACCTGCCAAATCCAAACCGAGCGAGGACAAACCTCACAAATAAGAAAGCGAAAAGAGCCGCCTTCACCGGAGAAATTGCACTCGAACGGGTGCGGGCGGCCTTTTCGAAAGAACCATTGGAGATTCGAAAATAGCCAGAATCGCCGGACTGTACGAGCAATCGTTTGCTTATGTATGAGCAAAAAGCCGAGAAATGAGCGGGGGTCGTGCAGTGGCAGCATAGAAGCTTCCCAAGCTACCTCTAGCAACCTCTAACGCACTGAGCTGGCGGCATTTATCTGAAGTTAACAGGGTCGATTACAAATCCGAGAGCTTAATCTGAGTCGAGGCCTGGTACGCTCAGGCGTAACGAAACAGCGCTTTGAAGCCGTAGTCCATGTGCTGTTGAATATGGCAGTGAAACAGCGAGAGGCCAGGCTGATCGGCGGTAAAGTCCACAACGGCACGCCCATAATAAGGAACCACAACCGTATCCTTCATGACTCCGGCAGTTTTCTTTCCATTGAACTCAGCCAGTTCGAAACTGTGCCGGTGAAGATGCAGGGGATGAGCGTCGTCGGTACGATTGCGCATAACCACTCGGTAGCGGGTTCCTTGTTGTAGTACGAACTCACGCTCGTGGGGATACGGCTTGCCGTTGACCAGCCACAAATTGAATTTACCCGCTCCACCTGGAATCTTTTCGAATGCCATTTCGATGGTCTGCTGCGGCGGGGGCGAAGTCGGGCTGCCGGTTCCGAAGCCAGTTCCAAAGATCGTATAGTCCCACGCAAATTTGGGCGGATCGATCCATTGCGGCTGACGATGCTGCCCGGCGTACTCCACGACGGTGCCGAGTCCTGAATCGCGGATCATCTTCTCCGTTGAACCGAGAACCCAGATTCCAGGATGGTTCATCTCGATCACTACGTCCGCGCGCTCACCCGCACCGAGGAAGACGGAGTCGAGTTCTCGCGGAGAAGGCACCGGGTTGCCGTCGAGCGCGATCACCTTCATTTTGTGCCCTGCCAGTGCGATGCGGCGGTTTTCAATGGCACTGGCGTTGAGGAAATGCACCAACAGGCGCTGGCCTTCACGGACGCGAATCGGATCCCCGGATCCCAGCGCTTTGTCGTTGATCGAATAGGTTATCGAACCGACCTCGAGGCCGTCGGGGTCGGTGTTCAGAGTGGCAGGCTTTTCGAGCAGCGGTCCATCGTGGGTATCGTCGTCTTCGTCATCCATGGTCGTCGTGAAGAACGGTTCCCAATCACGCAACGCGAGGAAGAGTTCCTGATCGTATTGGCCGGGATCGCCCGTTCCGTCAACGTAGACAAAGCCAAACTGGCCGGTGTAAGCACCCTTATGAAGGTCCGCCATAGCCATGGCATGCGAGTGGTACCAACGGCTTCCCGCGGGACGGGGCGCGAATTGAAACCGGCGTCGTCCGTGCGGCGGCACGAGCGGCGAACCCTCTTCCTCTGTGCCATCCACTTCCGGCGGGATGAGCATGCCGTGCCAATGCACGAGTTCGGGCGTGTCCGTTTCATTGATCACCTCGACAGTCACCGGCTTTCCTTCCCGCATGCGCAGCACGGGCCCTGGTGCGGAGTTGCTATAGCCAATGGTCGAGACTATGTGGGAGCGGTCCAGTTCCACGGTGACGGGACCAACGCGCAGTGTATGATCGGCCTTACTATCGGGCGCCGGGTCCTGAGAAGATTCGGCCTGCGCTCCGAGCGGCAGTCGCGCCATTCCGGCGTGGGCCAGGGCCATGCCGCCGAGTTGGAGGAAATTGCGCCTCTGCATAATCGTCGCTTTCGCCCGGGCTGGACATTGTTGGATGGTCTCATGCGGAAGGCAGCGGGACAAGCCAGGGGATTATGGGTGAAACTGCAACCAACAGCAGATATTTATCGTCTAACATTTCTCGCCCCGTCAACGCCCCGCTGCGGAGGTCCCGCATGAAGTTTTCACGTGTTGCGCTCGCAGGTGTCGCAGCTGCTGTCTGCTGTGTGGGGCTGTGGGCGCAGCGCACGGCAAACTTCGGGTTCGGCGATGATGATTCGCCCACGAACGTGAAGGCGGAGTTCTACTGGTCACGTCTCGCCTACTCCTCAAATATGGCCAGCATCAACTCATATGCGAGACATGGATGGTACCGATCCTGGTCGCGTGACTATCCGAAAGCGGACCGCCAGTTTCTGATCGCCATGCATCGGCTGACTCGCATTGACGGACGCCCGACAGAACAAGTGGTTACGCTAAATAACAACGACATCTTCAACTATCCCTGGATCTACGCGGTCCAGGTGCAGAACTGGACGTTTACTGACTCTGAAGCCATACGATTGCGTGAGTACCTGTTGAAGGGCGGTTTCCTGATGGTCGACGATTTTCATGGCACCGAGGATTGGGAGAATTTCATGAACGGTATGCGCCAGGTTCTTCCCGACCGGCCGGTCGAGGATTTGCGAAGCGGGGATGAGATCTTCCACACCCTTTATGACATCGACGACAAGATGCAGATTCCCGGAGAGCAGTACGTCTGGTCCGGCCGCACCTATGAGAAGGATGGCTACCAGCCGAAGTGGCGTGCCATTCGCGACGACAAGGGCCGCATCATCGTCGCCATCTGCCATAACATGCACCTTGGCGACGCATGGGAGTGGGCCGACGACCCGAATTACCCGGAGACGTTTGCGTCGATGGCGTTTCGCGTGGGGCTGGACTACATCCTCTACGGGTTGACGCATTAGGGCGGACGACAGATCCGGCGAGAGTGTAAATCAGAATAGTAGGACTAGAAGGGTGGATGTTCCAATTCTTTTTCAAGTACCCGGTTCCCGTATTCACGAAGGGACGGTTCATGCTGCTCGCTGGTTGGCCGGCATGGGCACTGGCTGTATTCATTGTTCTCGCCGCCGGGGGACTGGCTTTCTTGATCCGCTGGAGGTTGCGTCGGGCCACGCCTGAACTGCGAAGCTGGCGCGGGTGGCTGATTTGGGGACTGCAGTCCGCGCTGGTCGCACTGGTGCTCTTGCTGCTCTGGCAGCCGGCGATGCTGGTAAGCGAGTTGAACTCTCAGCAGAACATTATCGCTGTGGTCGTGGACGATTCGCGCAGCATGCGCATCGCAGACAGTGACGGGAAGACCCGCGAAGCCGCGACGATTGCGGCGCTTGAGGATGGTGTTCTCGCGGGTCTGCAAAGACGTTTCCAGACACGGCTGTACCGGCTGGGCAGCGAACTCACGCGCGTCGATGGGCTGCAGAAGATCGCCCCGGTCGAGACGGCCACACACATCGGGGAAGGTTTGAAGCGTCTGGCTACGGAGACCGCGGACCTGCCAGTAGGAGCCATCCTCTTGCTCAGCGACGGCAGCCAAAATACGGCAGGGACTGGTGGCTCGGGAATAAGTTTGGATGCCATGCAGGCACTTCGGAACCGGCGCCTGCCGGTGCACACCGTGGGCTTTGGCAAAGCGGAACCCGCGCGCGATATTGAGATTGAAGATGTCAGCGTGGCAGCGACCGCCACGGCCCGTGCGCGTATCGCCGCCACCGTCAGCCTGATGCAGTACGGCTATTCGGGCCAGAAGGCGAAGCTCACCGTGCGTGACGGTGAAAAGTCGCTCGCGGAACGCGAAATCAACTTGCCGTCCGATGGCCTCGTCCAGACCGAGCCACTCTTCTTTCCCATCGGCGACGCGGGTGCGAAAAGCCTGACGTTCCGCGTGGAACCGCTTCCCGGCGAAGAAAACCTGGCGAATAATTCGGTCACTCGTCCCATTCTCGTAAGCGATGCGAACAGAAGGATTCTGTATGTCGAGGGCGAGCCTCGCTGGGAATACAAGTTCATTCGACGAGCTGAAGAAGATGATCCCACTGTGCAGCTGGTGTCCATGCTGCGTACCAGTGAGAACAAGATTTACCGCCAGGGAATTCGAGATGCGAGTGAGCTGGCGGACGGGTTTCCGTCGCGGCCGGAAGATCTGTTCAGCTATGCGGGCATCATTATTGGCTCGGTGGATGCGAATTATTTTACCCCGCTGCAACAGGAACTGCTGCGCGAGTACGTCGATCGCCGCGGCGGTGGCATTCTGTTTCTGGGTGGCCGCTATTCGCTGAGTGACGGAGGCTGGGCAGCATCGAGCCTTAACGATTTGCTTCCCACATTTCTGCCGCCTGGAAATCACAATTTTCATCGCAACGCCGCGACTGTTGAATTGACTCCGGAAGGGGTGGACTCGCCGATCACGCAGATCTTGGATGATCCGGCTAAAAACGCACTGCGCTGGAAGAAGCTGACGTACCTGGCCGACTATGAAGACCCCGGCGCTCCCAAACCTGGCGCCACTGTGCTTGCCGATATGAATGCGGGCCGGCGTAAGTTACCTCTGCTGGTCACGGAGAGCTATGGCCACGGCCGCACCGCGATCTTGGCAACTGGCGGAACCTGGCGTTGGCAGATGAGCGAGGCCCTGGGCGATCCGTCGCACGATCTTTTCTGGCAGCAGCTTTTGCGTTGGCTGATCGCAGAGACCCCCGGGCCGGTTGTCGCTTCGATGCCGGAGCGGCTGCTGATGGATGAAGGGCAGGCGCGGTTCACGGCGCAAGTGCGCGACCAGCAGTTTCAGCAGGCTGCCAATGCACGTGTCACCGCTCATATTCTGGGGCCGGAAGGCGTCAGTGCGCTTGTGGACCTCACGCCCTCTGAGGGAACGCTTGGCCTGTATCAAACCGAATGGACCGCCGAGAAGCCTGGCACCTACGTTGCGGAAGTCGTGGCGGAATCCGCTGGCAACCAGCCGCAGGAACTGGGGCGCGACGTCGTGATGTTTCAACGCGAAGACGGAGTCGCCGAAAGTTTCCATACCGGACAAAACCGGCATTTACTGGAACAACTGGCTTCAGAGACCGGCGGCCGTTACTGGAAATCGTCTGACTTGAAGAATCTTCCGCGGGATATCTCATACTCCGAGGCGGGCATCTCAGTTCGCAGCACCAAGGAACTCTGGGATATGCCGATCGTGTTCCTGCTGTTGCTCGGGCTGCCGATTGGCGAGTGGCTGCTGCGCCGGAAGTGGGGTGTGATATGAAGCGCGTTTTGCTTTTGGTGATGGCATGTGCGATCGCAATCCAGGCGCGCGCCGCTACGTATTACGTCATCGTGGCAGGATTGGGCGGTGAGCCGGATTACGAGCAACGCTTTACGGCAGCCGCGAAAGATCTGGACCGGATCTTCAAAGCGGCCGGCCCAACGGCGCATGTTTATACGTTGGCTGGGACGCAGGCAACGGCAACGCAGATGACCGAGACCATGAGCACAATCGCGCGAGAAGCCAAGGCGGACGACGACTTTGCCCTAATCCTGATTGGCCATGGCTCGTTCGACGGAGTTGAATATAAGTTCAATCTCGTGGGGCCGGATGTAACGGCGGCACAGATCGCTGGGATGTGCGACCGCATTGCGGCAAAGCGTCAGCTTGTGGTGGACACAACAAGCGCAAGCGGCGGGGCATTGCAGGTTTTGGAGCGCCCGGGGCGCGCCGTGATCACCGCAACCAAGTCAGGAACGGAAAAAAACGCTACGGTATTTGTGCGTTATTGGGTGGAAGCGCTGCAGGACCCGGCAGCGGACGCGGACAAGAGCGACTCCATCAGCGCCATGGAGGCGTTTACGTATGCCGCCAAGAAAATCGCGGCATTTTATGATTCGCAGAAGCGCCTCGCCACCGAGCATGCAGTTTACAACGATGTAGGCACAGGTGAGCCCATGCGCGAAGCCGGCAATGGGCAGGGCGCGCTCATGTCCAGCTTCACCCTGCTGCGCCTGGGCACAAGCCAGCAGGCGGCAAACGATCCGGCAAAGCGCGCGTCGCTCCAGATGAAAGAGGAATTGGAACAAAAGATTGACACGTTGAAGTACCAAAAAGCCGCCATGGATCCCGAGGATTACAAAAAGCAACTGACAGACGCGCTTGTGGAATTGGCAAAAGTGCAGGAGGAGCTGGACAAATGAGAAAGCTCCTCGCTCTCACTGCAGTCTTCCTGTTCGCATCCGTTGCGTGTTTGCAGGCGACTGTTCCAGCCGATTGCTGGAATCTGCGCAAGCATGGGCATCCGGCGGAAGCGCAAACGTGTTTCGAGAGTCTGACACGAAGCGGCGATGCGTATTTTCGCGCCGAAGGTTTCTGGGGCCTGGAAGCTTGGGGACAGGCAAACGAACAGTTCCGCCTGGCCACGCAACCCGCGAGCAGCCAAGCTCTCTATAAAGTGCGATGGGGACTGCTGCTGCACGAGCGCTTCAACGATACCGACGCTGCGGGCCTCTTCGGCGAAGCGCTGGCAAAGGACCCGGCAAATGCCGGCGCGTATCTCGGACTGGCTATGGTATCTGCCGATGGATTCGACGGCAAAGCCGTGGAATATTTGGCGAAGGCCATCCAGCTCGATCCGAAGCTGGCAACCGCGCATGAACTCATGGCCGACCTTGCGCTCGCGAACGACGATCTTGACATCGCCACGGCGGAAGCCGACAAAGCTATCGCGCTCGAGAACGATGCGCTTGATGCGATGGCGGTTCGCGCGGCAATTGAGCTGATTGCAGATCGTTTGCCAGATGCCTGGTTTACAAAAATCCGGGCAGTCAATCCGGGATATGGCGAAGCCTATGCTCGCGTGGGGCGCCAGCTCGAGTTGCACTACCGTTACGAGGACGCTGTCAGCTACTTCCGCAAAGCGATTGAGATTGATCCGCAGTTGTGGGCCGCGCATTCGGCGCTCGGAATCGACCTGATGCGCTTGGGCAAGGAAGCGGAGCCGTTCAAGGAGCTTGCGCTCAGCTACAACAACGGCTATCGCGACGCCCCAACCGTGAATAGCTTGCGCCTGTTGGACAGCTATAAGAACTTCGCGACGTTTCGCGACAACGCGACCATCCTGAAGCTGAACAAGACCGAAGCCGCTCTGCTGCTGCCGTATATGCAAGCGGAGCTCCATACGATTCTTGCCACTTACGAGAAAAAATATCGCATGAAACTTCCTGGCCCCGTGCAGGTGGAGGTTTATCCGAACCACGAGGATTTCGCGGTGCGCACCTTGGGAATGCCCGGACTGGGCGCCCTGGGAGTCACGTTCGGTGAAGTGGTGGCGATGGACAGCCCTTCTGCACGCAAGCCCGGGGATTTCAACTGGGGTTCCACGCTATGGCACGAAATGAGCCACGTATTCATTCTGACGGCCACGAATCATCGTGTGCCGCGCTGGTTCACCGAAGGGCTGGCTGTGCACGAGGAAGGGGAGCGCTCGCCGGAGTGGAAGAACCGCGTGACTCCAGAAGTGCTGCTCGCCATTCGCGACAAAAAGCTGCTGTCGGTGGGTGCGCTCGATCGCGGCTTTGTCTCCCCGGAGTACCCCTCTCAGGTAATCGTTTCCTACTTCCAGGCGGGCAGCATCTGCGATTTTGTGAAGGAGAAGTGGGGTGAAGGAAAATTGCTCGACATGGCACACTCCTATGCGGAGTTACAAGCGACTCCGCAGGTGATCCACCAGAATCTTGGAATTGCGTCCGACGATTTCGATAAACAGTATCTCGCCTGGATCGGCCAAAAATACGGGACGGAGGCTGCGCACTTCGACGAGTGGCGGCAAAAGCTCAGGGCGCTCTTTGCCGCGGCTCAACAGAATCAGTATGACGTCGTGTTGGAGCTAGGTCCTGCAATCCTGGCGATGTATCCCGAATATGTGGACGAAGCAAACGTCTACGTCCTAATGGCCGATGCGGATAAAGCAAAAGGGGACAGCAAATCTGAGGCAGTCATTCTCACGGCGTATGAACATGAAGGCGGACAGATGCCAGAGTCGCTGAAGCGCCTGGCTGCATTGGAAGAAGCCGCGGGAAAGCCTGCCGAAGCGGCGGCGACACTCGAGCGCGTGAATTACATTTACCCGGTCAAGGATGAGGATTTGCATCGTCGGCTAGGCGATCTGCTGTTTGCGGAAAAACAGTATGGCGGAGCGATCCGCGAATACAACGCTCGTGTCGCATCGAATCCCGTGGATAAGGCTGGCGCCGAGTTCAATTTGGCGCAAGCGTATTTTGCCGCTGGACAGAAGGACAAAGCAGAGGAAAGTGTGCTGGCCGCGCTCGAAACCGCTCCCGGCTACCGGCCGGCGCAAAAACTATTGCTGGAGTTGCAACGGCCGCCCGCAAAATCAAACTGAAGAGGAAGAAAATCGATGGCTTCCATTGCCGGATTAAACAAAGACGCAGTCGCTCTCCAGAAGCGTATCGAGCGCTTTCACGTGGTGCGCGAAGAAATCCTGAAGCAGGTGCGCGAGGTCATCGTGGGCCAGCAGGAAGTGCTCGACCAGATATTGATCGGCATCTTCATTGGCGGACACTGCCTCCTGACCGGCATGCCCGGCACCGCAAAGACACTGATGGTGCGGACAATCGCCGAAGCGCTGGGGCTGCAATTCCGTCGTATCCAGTTCACGCCAGACTTGATGCCATCCGATATCACCGGCACGGATATCATCGAAGAAGATCTCACCACCGGCCATCGCAAGTGGACCTTCGTCGAAGGGCCGATCTTCGGTAACATCCTGTTGGCCGACGAGATTAACCGCACCCCGCCGAAGACCCAATCCGCTCTTCTTGAGGCGATGCAGGAGCATTCCTGCACCGTACGCGGGCACCTCCACCAGTTACCGGCGCCATTCTTCGTACTGGCCACCCAGAATCCTATCGAATTGGAAGGAACATACCCACTACCCGAAGCGCAATTGGACAGATTCCTGTTCAATGCAATCCTGGACGACCTCAGTGCGGAAGACGAATTGAAGGTTATCGACCTGACGACGGCAACGCGAGTTACGAAGATCGAAGCCGTGGCCACGGCCGAAGATTTACTCGACTTTCAGCAACTCGTGCGCATGGTCCCCGTCGCTGAAACACTTTCGCGCTACGTCGTGAACCTGATTCGTTCCACGCGGCCGAAAAGCGAGAATGCGCCTGAGTTCGTAAGAAAATATGTAAATTACGGAGCCAGTGTCAGGGCAGCTCAATTTGTGGTACTGGCCTCAAAGGCGCGGGCGCTCTCCCGCAAACGCTATCACGTGACTTACGAGGACATCACCTCGGTCGTGGTGCCAGTGTTGCGGCATCGCATTTTGTTGAACTTCCACGCCGAATCCGACCGAATCAACGCGGACGAAATCCTCAAAAGACTCATCGCGCACGTGCTGCGGCCACTGGAGGGATGATGCAGCGGTTCCTTGATCCCCAAGTTCTCGCGGGCATCTCTTCGCTGGACCTGGTGGCGAAGACGGTAGTGGATGGCTTTGTGGCCGGCCTTCATCGCTCACCAGACTTTGGTTTCAGCCAGGAATTCGCGGAGTATCGCGCCTATACTCCTGGAGACGACCTGCGCCACGTGGACTGGAACCTGTTCGCGCGCACTGAACGTTGTTACCTGAAGCGCTATCGTGGAGAAACCAACAGCCAGCTCACCGTGCTGCTGGACGCCAGTAACTCCATGCAGTACACCTCCGGTCCGCCCAGAAAGATGGACTATGCGCGCTACATCGCCGCATCCCTCTTTTATCTGGCCATCCACAATCAGCGCGATGCGGCGGGCTTGATCATTTTTGACGACGAGGTCCGCGAGTACATCAAGCCTTCCACGCGTCCGGGACAACTTGCCCGACTCTTCGCAGGATTGGAGCAAGCCGAGCCGCGCGCGTTGACAAATTTTGCCAAACCCTTCAAACACCTTGAGAGTTTTCGGCACCGTCGCGGCATTGCGATTGTGATATCGGATTTCTATGAGGATCCTGGAACCATCATCCACACCATTGCGCCGATGCGATTTCGGGGGAATGACGTTGTCCTATTTCATATTCTCGACCCGCAAGAGGTTCGGCCGGTGCTCAACGGATCTGCGATTCTCGTTGATCTCGAAACCGATCGTAGGATCGAAGTCATACCGGAATATACGAAGACCACATATCGCGCGAAGATCGACGCGCATGTCGACCGACTTCGCTCGCTTGCGCGAGGGGCGGGCATGGATTATCACTTGCTCGTTACCGACCAGGCTCTCGATCGGGCGTTGCGCGAGTATCTTTCGCTGCGGCAGGCAGGCAACTGATGGGCTTCCTCGCGCCATGGTTTCTGGGTGGGCTAGCGGCCCTGGGGGTGCCGGTGTTTTTGCACCTGCTTCGGCACCACCGGGCAACGCCGCGGCCGGTAGGCTCACTGATGTTCTTCGAGCGAGGCACGCAGAGTTCGACGCGGTACCGGCGGCTAAGGCATGTGGTCTTGTTTGCGCTGCGATTTGCGCTGGTGCTGCTGGTGGTGCTTGCATTTGCCAATCCGTTTCTGCGGCGTGCGGCGACGGAGGCAAACGGCCGGCTGCTTTTAATCGTATTGGATAACTCGTTCAGCATGCGCGCCGGAACGCGGTTCACGGACGCGAAGCAGCAGGCACTGGCCGTTCTGTCATCGAAACCGCATACGCAGAAGGCGCAGATCATGACTCTCGGTGGCCAGTTGGGCGTGTTGACGCAAGCAATCGCCGACGAGACACAACTTCGAGTGGCTCTCGAGAGCGTACAACCTGAAGACGGGCGGGCGAATTTTGGCGAACTCGGACGCGCCATCCGGCAACTCTCGGAGACGGAGCGCGGGCCAATCGAACTTCACCTGTTCAGCGATATGCAACGCTCGGCGATGCCCGCGAACTTTGCGGACATGGTTCTGCCAAACAACGTGACTCTATTCCTGCAACCTGTCGCGAAAGGTACGGCACCGCCGAACTGGACCGTCGAGAACGTGGACGCTCCTGCAGTTCTGCCCGATCCGAAAGATCCCGTGCGGTCCCGTGTGAAAGCAGTGGTTGTGGGGTTCCATACTCTGGCAGTTTCGAAGATGGTCTCGCTGGTGGTAAACGGCAAAGTCATTGCCACGCGCAAGGTGGATGTGCCGGCGAACGGTCGCGCGACCGTCGAGTTTGCGCCTCTCGATGTGGGATACGGAATCAACCGCTGCGAGGTGCGGATCGAGGGCGGGGATGCTTTCCCGGCCGATGATGCGAGCGTATTTGCCGTGCGACGCTCAGACCCGGAGCGCGTTCTGTTCGTTCACGCTGGTGGTGAGACGCGTTCGGCGCTCTACTTTGGGTCTGCGTTGGAAGCAGCGGCGCAAGGCGCGTTTGTGTTGCAGTCCGTGGCTGCGGAGCAGGCCACTGACCTTGATCCATCGAAGTACGCCTTCGTGGTGCTCTCGGATGCTGTCGTGCTTCCTTCAATTTTCGAACACGCGCTTGCACAGTATGTAGCGAAGGGTGGCAGCGTGCTGATTTCGCTGGGCACCACTGCGGCCCACAATGCGCGGATTCCGCTGTGGAGCGGCGCGGTGAAGGACGTGCACGAGTATGCGCGTGCGGGCAATCCGGCCACTGTTGGCCAGGTGGACTTCAGCTATCCCGGGCTTGCGCAAGAGCAGCCCGGGCACGATAACGGTGGATGGGCGGACGTGAAAATCTCTTACGCGGCAGTGTTGGACGTGGGCCAGGCGCGAGTGGCCGCGCAACTCGCGGACGGCACACCTCTTCTGGTCGATAAGCAATTGGGCGAGGGGCACGTGGTGCTACTCACTTCGGGCCTCGAAAATCTGACCAATGACCTGCCTCTTCATCCAGTGTTTGTTGCTTTTGTGGACCGCACGGCGCGATATCTGTCGGGCAGCGAACGGCTCAGTGGATCGAGGCTCGTGGATTCGTTCGTCCAACTGCGTTCTGGCGGTGAGCCGGTTGGTGCAGCCACGAGCATCGAAGTAATTAATCCTGATGGTCAAAGGGCTCTTTCGCTGACCGAGGCGCGAACGCTGCAGTCGTTCCGCTTGGCGCGCGCGGGTTTCTATCAGATTCGCTTTGCGAACGGACGCGACGCGGTTATCGCCGTCAATCCTGACCGGCGCGAATCGGATCTGGAACCATTGGCCGAAGATGTCCAGAAACTTTGGAGTGGAAGTTCCCAAGGCGCCGGATCGCAGGCGGCCTCAACAGCGACGGTGGAAGCAACGCAATACCGGGACATCAGCTTATGGTGGTACGTTATGCTGCTTGCGTTGCTGGCCGTTCTAGCAGAGGTGGTATTTGCCAGCGGCTACATGAGCACGCCGCGGGAGGAAGTATGAGCAACCACAGCGAGCTCAGTTCATATATTGCGAAGCTGCAGAAAAGGTTGCGGCTGGGTGCGTGGCTGCGCGGCGCAGCTATCTTTGCCGGAACCGCGCTCATTGTCACTGTATTGCTGGTACTGCTGCTCAACCGTTTTGCTTTCCCGGCGCATGGCGTCACGGCGGCACGACTGACTATCTTCGTCGCACTTACCGCGGTAGCGGTGTTCGGCATCGCCGTCCCATTGGTCCGGGTGACCAGAGAGTGGACGGTGCGCAACGCCGAATCCGCGAATCCTGCCCTGGAGCAGCGGCTGACGACGTTTCAGGAGCGTGCAAGCAAGAGCAACGATCCATTCCTGGAACTATTAGCGGCCGATACGCTGGCGCGCACGCGCGACACACAACCATCTTCGCTGGTTCCGGATAACCGTCTATTCGCTCTTGGCGGCGCAGGGTTATCTTGTCTTGCCGTGCTGGTGTGGATGATCGCCGCTGGCCCGGGCTATCTCGGCTATGGAGCTTCGCTGCTTTGGACGAAGGCGAACGCAGCTCCCCTGTATGCAATCTCAGTCACTCCAGGCAACACAACCGTGCGGCGGAACAGCGATCAGCTGATCACTGCCCATGTCACCCGCTTACGGCCCGGGAAGGCACAACTCTTCGCGCGTTATCAGAGCTCCAAGGTTTGGGAACCCACTTCAATGCAAGCCGCCCCCGACTCCGGCGGCGGCGCGACCTACCAATTCGTTTTCGCGGGGCTGCCGGAAAACGTAGAATATTACGTAACCGCCGGTCCGCTCGTCTCTTCGCATTTCAAGATGCACGTGGTCGATCTTCCATCCGTTAAGGACATCCGCGTCACTTACCACTATCCGGCGTGGACGGAGATGAAGCCCGCGACCGAGGAAAATTCCGGTGATTTGCGCGCAATCGAAGGAACAGACGCCGCCATTGAAGTGAAGATGGATCGCCCTCTGAAGGATGGCCAACTCACATTGGACAACGGCGAGGTTATTCCTCTTACGGGCGACGCGAGCAACACGTACAAGGGTTCGATCCATTTGCAGAGGGACGGCGCGTACCATTTGGCCGAAACGGACGAAGGCCAGCTGGTGCGGCTCTCGGAAGACTACTTTATCGCAACAGACAAGGCTTTGCCGCCGGAGATCTCGATCGACCGTCCTGGTGGCGACTACCGGGCCAGCCCCATCGAAGAAGTCACGGTGGGCGTGAAGGCCGCCGACCAGTTCGGCCTGCATGAACTTCACCTTCACTATTCCGTGAATGGTGGACCGAACCGCGATGTGGATTTGCTCAAAACACCCGGTGCAAAAAGCGCTAATGGCTCCTACACGCTTCCGTTGGAGGACTACAAGCTGTTGCCCGGTGATTTGGTAAGCCTCTACGCTACTGCGAGGGACGGCCACAGTGAAGCGCGCACCGACATTGCGTTCATTCAAGTCGAACCTTTTGAACGCGAGTTTTCACAGTCGCAGCAAAGCGGCGGTGGTGCCGGTGGAGGTGGGGGAGCGAACAACCAGACGGAAATTTCGAAGCGCGAGAAGGAACTTATTGGCGCTACCTGGAAGCAGCAAAACGACAAGACCGCCACTCCCAAAGACGCGGCGGCAGCCGGACAGTTCCTCTCTGACGCGCAGGAGAAGCTCCGCGATCAGGTTGCGGCTCTCTCGATCCGTATGCAGAGCCGCGATATCTCCGAGGCCAACCAGGAATTCACCGATTTCGATAAGGACATGCAGGATGCCGCCGCGGCCATGGCACCCTCTGCCGAAAAGTTGAAGGGCATGCAGTGGAAGGATGCGATTCCATTGGAGCAGAAAGCACTTCAGGCTTTGCTCCGAGCCGAAGCGACTTTCCGGAAAATAGAGGTTGCTTTCGGTCAACAGGGAGGCGCTGGAGGAAGTGGCGGCAATGCGGGCCGCGACCTGGCGAGTCTCTTCGACCTGGAATTAGACACGGAAAAAAATCAGTACGAGACGACACAAACCGCCTCTCCAGCCCAGCAGCATGAGAAGGATGTGGAGGATGCGCTCGAAAAACTCGATGCGCTGGCCAAGCGCCAGGAGGAGTTGGCCAACCAGCAACACAACCCGCAGCAGAGCTTCCAGGAGCGCTGGCAACAGGAAATGCTGCGGCGCGAAGCAGAACAGTTGCAACGGCAAATGGAACAGTTGGCGCGAAGCGGCCAGCAGGGTTACAACGGATCACAACAGGATTCGCAGCAGCAGACTCTCTCTTCGCAGAACGGTTCGCAATCATCACACCGACAGCCCGGGAGTCCCTCTACCCGATCATCGGCGGGCGCATCCGGGGATCAGCGGATCGAGCAGGCGCTTAAACGATTGCAACAAGCGACCGATGACATGAAGCACAACGGGAATCCGCAACAGAGCGCCGCCGGGGAGCAGGCCGCGGAACAGTTGCGCAAGGCGTCGAGTCTGCTGGCCGGCACGCAGCTGCGGCTCGCCTCGGGCAAGGTAGGCGCTCTCTCGCGCGAGGCCGACCGTTTGGCGCAGGAGGAACGCGCGCAAGCGGACCGGATCAACAAATTTGCCCAGCAGCCCGATCTCAATGCGACAAATATGGATGCCATGGTGGGACGCCTTCACGAGCGCGATCGGCTGGCGAAGGACCGGCAGCAACTCTCCAATGACCTGTCAAATCTGCAGAGAAATGTCCGCGAAGCTGCGCGCGAAATGGCTTCGGCACAACCAGGCGCTGCTCAAAAGTTGCGCGACGCGCTGACGCAAATGGATGAGTCCGATCTTGACAATCGCGTGCAAAGAACCGCGGACTGGTTGCGAAGGGGGATCAATCCGAATGCAAACGGCACTGAAAGCGAAATCGCGCAAGGTCTCGCGAAACTAAATCAGCAGCTCCAGCAGGCACAACAAAAAGTGGATAAGGACGGGCCGGTGCAGCGGGGCATAGACAAGGACGGCGAAACAACCGCGCTCGATCAGCTCGAAGGCTTGCGTCAATGGTTGGAAGCCATGGCCCTGTCGCAAGACGGCCAGCGCGGCGGAGAGCAGGGACAGAATCGCGCCGTCCAGGGCGGAGATGTCCGCAACGGTGACGGGCACAATTCGGATGGCACCGCGTGGAACAACATCAATACCGGAAACAATCGCTATGGCCAGCCGGGCCAGCCAACTGCTTCTCCGGAAACCCTTGGCAAGCCCGCCGCTACCGAACGCATCTTTCGGCAGAGCGTGCGTGCCTTGAACCAGCTCCGGCAGATGGTCCGGGATGATCCGGAGGCGGCGAAAGAGGTGGCGGAACTAGCGCGCCAGATGCAATTGCTCGATCCGAGCCGCTTTCCGGGCAATCCAGCCGTGCTGGAGCAAATGCACAGGGATGTGCTCAGCTCCGTCGACAGGCTGGAACTCCAGTTACAACGCGATGCTGCCTCTACCCAGGCCCGCACTGGAAAGTCTTCCGCTGTTCCGTCGGGCTATCAGGAATCCGTCGCCGAATATTACAAACGCCTCAGCAAGAATCCGTAGGGAGCCAAGACATGAAACATACCTCCCGAGGCCTGATCAAACTCGCGTTGCCTCTCTGTTGCAGCCTCGGCCTTGTGGTTGCCATGTTTGCCCAGCGTCCGTTCCACCAATATCCATCGGTCGAATATGGTGAATCGACGCCGCTGCCGTCAGACTGGCAGCGCCCGGGTGAATGGGCTTTTGCGCGACTCATGTACCCACCTGGTCCTAATGACGGTTATCGTGGCCGTTTCGACGGCGATTGGCGGCAAGGAATGTCATTGTGGACTCAGGATGGGCCTCCGGCCGATCGTGCAATGGCCGCTGCTGTGCGCCGCCTCACACGCATCGACGCGCGATCTGTGGAACAGGACGTCAATCTCGATGATGGCGACGAGGTCTGCAATTGGCCGTGGCTTTACGCTGTCCAGGTGGGCGAATGGGGAATCACGCAGCACCAGGCGGATGTTTTGCGAGACTATCTGTTGCGGGGCGGCTTCCTGATGGCCGACGATTTTCACGGCGCCTACGAGTGGCAGATGTTCCTCCAGCGTATGCGCATGGTTTTTCCCGATCGTCCTATCGTCGACATCCCGGATAACGATCCTATATTCCACACTCTGTTCGATCTCGACGACCGCTATCAGATTCCCGGCGAGGCGCACTTACGCCGCGGCTACAAAGTGCCGGACTATTCACAGGGCCCCAATGATGGAAAGGGAGCCCGCTGGCGCGCCATCTATGACGACAAAGGCCGCATCATGGTCGCCGTCTCCTTCAATTCAGACATCGGCGATTCGTGGGAATGGTCCGATCGCCCATCCTACCCGGAGCGCTTCTCCGCCCTTGGCATTCGCATCGGCATCAACTACGTCGTCTATGCCATGACGCACTGACTGTTTGCGCCTCACCGGCTTTGATACCTGGCCCGGCGTCGCCCGACTTCATCGCGATTACGCCCATGAATTCGTTACCGACCACGGTGCCTTTGTCTAGCGCCGTTCGGCCGTCGTATCTGTGCAGATCGCCACCGCAGATCCCTGCGGTCGTCACACGCAAAATCACGTCGGTAGGTTGTTTGATTTTTGGTTTGGGCTGAATGGTCACTGCCATCTTGTGCTGCCCTCCGTAGCAGCAATTCACCGGCTCGATCATGGCCAAGGGCCTCGAGGACACGGCGCTGTACGTATATTTTCCGCTCGCATCTCTGAACGAAGTCGGCGGTGACCCGCGCGCAGCCGACGATGGCCCTGCCGCGTTTCATCAATTCGTCGCCGCGCGCCAGGAAAAATGGCCGAATAGCCTGAATGCCACGACGACCCACGATACGAAGCGCTCCGAAGACACACGCGCCCGCACTTCAGTCCTTTCAGAAATTCCAGAGCGGTGGGCTGAATGTCTGTACGAATGGTCACGCATGAACGAACGCCACACGAAGAAACTCGACAGAAATGTGGTCCCGGATCGGAACGAAGAGTATCTGTTTTATCGAACGCTTATCGGGGCGTGGCCGCTCCAAGAGGACGATTGGCCCGCTCTAGTCCCTCGTCTCCAGGATTACTTCATCAAGGCTTCCCGCGAAGCCAACGTCCGCACGCGATGGGCCGCGCCGAACGAGCCCCACGAATCCGCCCTGCGCGAATTTGTCGCACGCACGCTCGATCGCGAAGCGAATCGCCAATTCTGCGAGAGCGTGGAACATCTGATGGATTGGGTCGGCCTCTACGGAATGTTGAACGGCCTGGACCAGACGCTGCTCAAGTGTACTTGCCCCGGCGTGCCTGACACGTATCAAGGCTCGGAGCTCTGGGACTTACGCCTAGTCGATCCCGATAACCGCGGGCTGATCGACTTCGATCGCCGGGTCGCCTCGCTTCCGGCAACAGATTCTTCGCCCAAAGCGCAGAGCCGCAGCGACGTCGAAGACTTACTCTCGAAATGGCGTGACGGACGCGTGAAAATGCACGTGTTGTCGCATGTGCTGAACGCGCGCCGGCAGATGCCCGATTTTTTTCGCCTCGGTAGATACAAAGTCTTAGCTGCGACGGGGGGAGCACGCTAGCCGCGTCTTTGCATTCGCGCGCGAACACGACGAAGCGTCGGCGATCACGATCTTTCCGCGCTGCATGGCCTCCGTGCATGGCCCGGTGACACCCAGCGAATGTCGCCGCAAATTCTGGCAGAATACCGATCTGCTGTTACCTGCGGGCTCGTCAATATGCTGGGTGAATGTATTGGGCGGGAACGCGTCGGCGTCGGTCGAAGTCAAATCTGAAGGCCGCCTCTCGCTCTCCGAAGTCTTCGAAGAATTTCCTCTGGCTTTGCTGGTTCCTTCGAATTCAATTTAAGTTGTTTGCGAAAAGACCTTCTCAGTGCGGTCGGGACATATGCGATCAGAACACAGTTGCTTTACTGCGCAGTGTTGGCGGCCGCGTCATACGGGCTGAACCTCGGACTTCCACACGGACAATTGAGCGTCCTTTCCCTTGGGCTCTTACCCTCTCAACATCGCTGCTGCCGTTACGCCTTTGTCGGCTGTTCAACAAATGAGCCATAGCTATGCGGTAATGACGCAAGATATGCTGGACAATTCCACGCGGACAGGTACGGGCGGCGTTTTCGAGCATGGAATTGGAAGATATGGAAAATAGCCGATCTGTACGAGCAGTCTGCTTGTTGTATATAATCAATAAGCTAGAGAGCTTGAGCGGGCGTCGTACAATGGCAGTATAGAAGCTTCCCAAGCTTCGGACGTGGGTTCGATTCCCATCGCCCGCTCCATAAATCCTGTTGATGCAGTTGGCCTTACTGGCTTTCCACCCTCAATTTGATCCATTAAGTGCCGCGTTTTGGACGCAGTTGGACGCGATTTCACGTTTCTTTCTTCAATTGGACGCGAAAAACGATGCGTGCCTGTGAGAACCAAATGAAATTAAGAGCCAGGCAGAAATTCGATTACCGGAACCTTGATCGAGGCGAAGCGCGACTCATACGCATTGGTCATGCCCTCTGGAGAGATCGTCGAAAATTGGGCGACACGGTGGCCGAAAGAGAGGGTATCTACGCAGCGCTGGAGAGCGTTTGGCAAGCCAAGAGAGAATATCGGGCGGAAGTGGCAAATAGGAGAGCTTTGCGATTCTCACAGTACCGGGAGGTATACAAGCGGAGTTGAGATTATGCCAAGCCCTTGAGAGTTCAGTGAAGGAGAGTATCAATGCCCATTCCAAAGACATTCGCGGATGAAGTATTAGATTCGCTGGAATCCAAAGGATTGGTAGAAAAAAATGGCAAGTTCAGAACGGCACCCAACGGAGAGGTTCAACCAGTTTGGGTAATAACTCCGCTGGGTAAATGGCTAACCGAAACTGGTCAATTGGACAATTATCTCTCGGCCTGGAAGGCTGGAGCTCAATGAAGGAAAAAGAGAGTGAACGGAAGCAGTTCGCACGAAGTCTCCTTTTTTTGTTCGCGGAGCTTCTTGAGTGGGGGGACGTACTCCTCGCGAACCTCAGCCATCGTTTCAGCGAAAACCTGTGGGGACGGCATCTTGCCGTCGCGGAGCAGCTGCCGTGCGATGTTCCTGAGATCGGTGGGGGTGATTAGTTTATCGGGCATCGGAACCTCACAATTAGAACAACGTTCCTATTTTCCTGCGATCCAGCGTAGTGCCTTACGCCAATTTTACAACGCGAGTTCGTGATAAAAGCGTTCGGGAAACTTTGCCCGATTGAGAAAACGATGAGTGAAACGTTCAGAAAACACCCGCCAGGTGCGCTGAAAGAGGAATAAAGGCAGAACGCTACTCCTCTTTTTTCTCGGCGGGTTTCTCGGGAGGCTTTGCAGGCGGCTTAGGATTGAGATTCACAGTGTAACCGCGTTTGTAGATTGGGCTGTCAGGTTGCGCGGGACCAAGATAATTGACCTTCGCCATGGTGGTTACCTCCTCTTCGTTTAGATTCTATTCCTCAATCGTCCGAGCAGAAATAGCCCCGATATTCCTCATCGGCTGATTTCACGCGTGGTGGACGCAGTGGCCTTGCCTAGCCCCCAGTGTGCTGAAACCCCGGGCATCCAGGAATAGTACGAGAGTACCCAACGTCCCTGATTCAGGGGCCGTTTCTCCAGCGGTTAGCGATCACTTTTGTAAGATCCCAGACCAAGTAACGTGCGGTGTGACAAAAATCAGGTGCTTTGAATTATCCGCTGAAATCATCCAATCGGGTGTGTCAGTCCTTCGGGCGGGGAACCGGCTTTTCAGCCGCGAGCTCTTTCTTCGGCGCATTTCCATACGTTGGCCCGACGTCGTAGTTGTTCGCGTTTGGCCAGATCGGGCGGGGTATATCCACAACGATGTGGGTCACGTCGATGCGCTGTGCGGCGGCGGGATCTTCGGGCGGGAATGCGTTCATCAGCTCGAGCAGCATGCGCGTGGCTGCCAAGTTCACTGTGTGCGCGAGGAGCTCCACCACCACTTTCTTGCCGTCGATCTCGAACTGTTTCAGCTCCGTTGCGTCCATCTTCGGAACTATATAATTCTCTATGATGTTCTCGAGTTCAATTCCCATGGATGCAACGACATCCGGTGCTTTCTTCTGCAGAGCTTTAAACACCTGATAGCCTGCAGCTGCCGGATCACCTTTGTACCCAGCAAGCACTGCGGCCCTAGCCTTATTCCGTGATCGAGCGAAGGCCAACGCCCACCTCGATTGCTTCTCTGTGAGCCCAACCGAAAGGGACAGAGCTTTCCAGCTGCGGATCGGCTTCGCCTTCTTTTTCGGATTCTTGATCTTTCGGTGACTCATACCCGCTTACGATAGCACGCCAATTGTCGAGTTTTTCGAGCCCGTTTGGCAGGACCACTGGCCTAAGCTTCGCGGCGGGGCCGTACTCTGTTCCATGAAGGGCCGCCAGATGAGAGCGGTCGAGTCTTTCAAATCCGTCGGAGCGCCGTTGCACGTGGCCACCTGGAATCGAGCAGTTGCAACAGCATTCAGTATGGCCTCGTCATCCGAAGGGAATCTCTTCGACAGGCGGGGTGACGGTCTATGTGCTGATCGGGCCCGACGGGCAGATCCAAAACTCGAAAGTGATCGAAAGTTATCGTTCGGACGTTGTGGTGCAACGAATGAACCAGGAATGAAGCCCCCCTCGAGTATGTTGCCGCAGTTTCATTTTTGGTTCTTTTAGTAAAGGTCGGCGAAACAGGGCGTTCCAAGCAGCTAGAAGCAACTATCCCGTAAGCCTGCGGGCTGTTTTGCCTCCTATATCTACCGGAAAATGTGGGTAGAGGTCTAGGTGGTCAAACCGATTCGTCGAAGCATGGTTTTGAAGCGCGGATCGGGGCGCAGACTGTCAAGCAAGAAGTCGGATTTGAGGGACCAGGAAATGTCTAATGACTTCTCTGAGTAAGCCTTCTCCAGGAACTCGAAAGCTTTGTCTTTTTCGCCGAGGCCGGCGTATATGGTGGCCATCGTGTAAGGCGACGCAGAGGTCCCTTTTAATTTGCGCTCCAAGTCGTGAAGGATTTTTTCCGCATCGGCTTTTTTGCCTGCAGCTGAATAGGCGTGTGCCAGTGCAATAACACCCTGGGAACCACCTGACAACTCGATGGCTTTCTGGTATTCAGAGATCGCTTCCTGCAGCTTACCCGTACCTTCGTACCCGACACCGAGATTGTAATGTTGCGACCCATCTTTCGGGTCCAACAGTAGCGCTCGCTTGCTTGCTTCAATCAACCGGGGGTAATCCCGAAGCAGAGAATACGTTGCAGATTCTACACCGGCCGAAATTGGGCTGTAGTCCAGCTGGTCGATTTTCGCGATCTCGGCCAGAACTTCGTCGCGCCGGCCCATAAAGCCGAGGAACATGGCGCGGTCCTCATGTGCGCAGCTGTAGCTGGGTGCCAGAGCAATGGCACGGTTGAACTCTCGATCGGCAGCATCCCAGTCCCAGTCAAACCGCCAACTCAGCGCGCCAAGGGTGTCGTAAGCTTCGCCGATGCTATCGTCCAGTTCTATTGCCTTGGCTAATTCCTCCTTGGCCAACCGGTAGGCCTGATCCTTTTGCAACGCTCCCGCATACGCCGAGTAGACGTAAGTGTCTGCGAGTCCCGCATAAGCAAGAGCGAAGTTTGGGTCTTTCTGGATCGACTCTTCAAAGTAGCGTTGTGCCTTCTTGAGTGAATCAGGGTTGGTGAACTCGTTGACAAAGTAAAGTCGCCCTTTGAGATAGGCATCGTATGCGTCTGGGTTCACCGGGTGGGCCCGGCGAATCAGAGCCTGCTGCGTTGGAGTGAGTTGCGCGCGGACTTGCCCCGCGATGGCGTCCGCCACCTCGCCTTGTAGCTTCAGGATGTCGCCAAGATCGCGGTCGTAGGTCTCTGCCCACAGGTGCTGGTCCGTAGGTGCTTGAATGAGTTTGGCGGTAACACGCACTCGTTGACCCGAACGGATCACCGAACCTTCAACGATGGCGTCAACGTTCAATTCTCGCGCAATTTCTGGCAAGGGCTTCTTTGCGCCTTTGTATTGCATGACGGAGGTTCGCGAGATGACCCGCAGCGACCCGACCTTCGCAAGGTCGGTAATCAACTGGTCCGTCATGCCATCCGCGAAGAATTCCTCTGACGGATCGCCGGACAAATTGGCGAGGGGGAGAACGGCGATGGAATTTAAGCGGGAAGCAGCATTTGCAGGGTGCGTACCCGTGTGCGCCAGCCCGACGACAACGGCTATAACCAGAAGCGTAAGGGTTGTGACGGCCAGGAGTGTGCGGGATCCGCTAGGCCGTAGGTCGGCAGGTGCTACTTCAGGCCGTCCAGACGGGGTGGAAGGAGATGGAGATTGAAACTCTGTCCTGTCCACCTGAGCGATAAACCTGTATCCGCGGCGCGGAAGTGTTTCAATATATCGCGGTGTCTCCGCAGAGTCGCCGAGCACCTCGCGAAGGCGCGCAATCGCATTGTGAAGGCTATGGTCGAAATCGACAAAAGTGTCGGTGGTCCAGATCTGCGCTCGCAGCTCCTCGCGGGTGACCACATCTCCGGCGCGATTTAGCAAAGCGGCCAAGACTTGCAACGGTTGGCCCTGTAGGCGGAGCTTCACACCGTGTTTTCGGAGCTGGCCAGCGCGAACATCCAGTTCAAAACCATCGAAACGTAGTATTCGCGCTCCTGGTGGGGAAGTAAGCATATAACACCCGCAAAGTTGGCCGAGTCTATCACACTTCTCGGGGCCGAGAGACAGGTTTGGTAAGGGCCGGAACACTATTATCTTCAGTAGCTTAACGATGGAGAAAACTTTGGGGATGGATGGAGGCCGCGGGGATTGCACTCCATGCCGGAACCAACGAAAGTTCGGTTGTTTTTTTGCGGCTCACGAATCGAGAGTGCCACGCCCGGCAAGTCGTTTGTGAGAATTCGCTACAGGAAAAACTTCGCTACAGAAACAAGGAGAGTCAAACATGAAAAAACTGTCGCATATGCCTATGCTGTTGGCTACCCTGCTGGCACTTACCTCTTTTGCCTTGGCTCAGCAGCCAGAGGGGCAGGGGGGCCAAGACAAGCTCGTTGAGATTGTTCGCAATGCCACCGCGCAGTACGTGGACAACGTCGAGGCGGCCAAAAGCGCTGGCTATGGTGCTGCCCTCGGCTGCGTCAGCGGTTCGGACCATGGCGCCATGGGTATCCACTACGTCAATGGCAGTCTGGTTAACGGCCCTATTGACCCCACGCACCCGCAAGCTCTGATCTATGAGCCGTCGTCGAACGGTCAACTCAAGCTAGTTGGCGTCGAGTTTATTATCCTGGCGAGCGCTCTTCCCCCAATTCCGCCGAACGCCCCTCCGCAGGTGGATGGTCACCTGATGGTTTTCGTCGACGCCCCGAACCGTTACGGGCTACCGCCGTTCTACGAACTCCACGTCTGGGCCTGGCGCGACAATCCCAAGGGCCCGTTCGTGGACTGGAACGACCATGTGACTTGCGCACATCAGTAGAGGCAGAAGTCCATGGTGGCAGCGTCAGTGCAACATCACACGGGTGTGTCCCGAAGAGGCCAATACCCAAGAAAAAAGCTCTTGCAACGACCGACCTCCTTAGAGATACGCGACATACCAGGCACTGACCGTGCATCATGTAAGATGAACACTGTCAGGTGGCGTTATGGAAAAATGGTTTGAGGTGGCCGGACTCGATACTGAGCGGCTCCTTACCGAATGGCGTTGGCTATGTCCGTCTCGGCTCTTGCTTGTTGCGAGAAATGTGTTTGGTGAATTGTTTCTACAAGACGAAACTGGCTCAGTCTTTTGGTTGGATACAACCAAAGGAAAATTAAGCAGAATTTCAAACTCACATTCAGAATTTCTGGAATTAGCTGAGACCGCCGAAAAGCGACGAGAGTGGTTCGTCGAAAAGGAAGCGATTAACTACTCACAACTCGGTCTTGTTCCGGGTTCGACGCAGTGTATCGGCTTTGGTGTGCCTGCGGTTTTTGCCGAAGGTGGCACCCCCGCTACAGCTTTCATTGCGGACATCTATGAGCACGTTTCTTTTCTTGGAGACCTCCATAGACAAATCGCAAGTGTGCCAGATGGAAGTAAGGTACGTCTCCGAGTCAATCCTCCAAAACCTGCGTCGCAAAGCGACATTTGACGGGTCGGTCACGGTACCCATGTTTCCGCGCCGATTCGCTGGTTATGGCGCGTAACCGTGAGCTTCCACGCTAGCATTCCGGCGCACGCTAAGCGGAGTGAACTACGATAAAACGCGCTCGTTCAAATAGTTCATCGAACGTGATAATTTCGATGCCGCTATATGGGGTGGGAGGAACCTGAATGTCTTCGAGATTGTTTTGGCCGACGATGAAGTCAGTTTGAAGCACCGCGTGCCTCCTGCAGCCAAAGCAGATGATACAGCAGCAACAAAGAACATGTTAGTATTTGGCCAACTGCATTCCGAAGGAGGCCCCATGCCCTCACTTCGTTGGTACTTGGGCTTTTTCTTCCTGTGCGCCACTATGCTTGCCTGTGGCAAGTCTGAGAGCTATCGGCTGGTATCAGAGAAGTACAATTTCTCCGTCGAGTTCCCCGAAGCGCCAACAGAAGTAAACAAGGTCAACGACGAGGGTCTTCCAAAGAACCGCTGGGAACTCAATCACGAAAAGATTGTAGCGAAGGACTACTACACAGCCGAGGCGACAAGCTATAAGGAAATTCTCAATCCAGATGATGAGTTGGTGCCGAATCCAGGATTGTTAGCATTGAACGGCGTCAAGATGCTGGAAAATCATCGTTTCAAACTGCGCGCACCTGCGACAGGCAGGGAAGTCGACGCGATAGCAACAACCTCGAAGGAATTGTCTACTGGATCAACCATATCTTCCATCTATGTTGTGGATGGACACAACATGGTTTCGGTCAGTGCGAGGATTAATGATAATCCAGGGAAAGCTGCACTCTTCCTGAATTCACTGACTATTTTACGCTGAATCAGGCACGGGGTTAAAAAAGATCGCTAGAACACGTCCGCGTGAATGCGTTCACACTTACCGGAGCTTTCAAGCATGGGAAGCGTCTTGCTTTCCAAGGCATAAAGAAAATAGCGATAGCGTCCCGTTAGCCAGTTGATTGAATAGACGGAGGGTCCATGCAAGGGTTTCATAAACTCAATTTCGTAATCTGACTCTGTCTTTGGGACATGCGAATAGAGTTCGCCTTCGCTGTTTGCCACTCCTTTGTGATAGCTTTGCAAAAATATATCGTCCTTTGCCTCCACGATTTCCTTAGTAGGAGTAACTCCCGCTTTCTTCATGTGTTCAATGATGGTGTTTCCCTTGGCGATGACTACAAAGGACGGAATATCATCATCGCGAAAGCAAACATACTCATCGCTGTACCGATTGAATGCGTTCGCAGCTTTTAGTTCGTTGAAGTAATCCCGTGCTGTCTGCGCTTGAACAACGTTGGCCAAGCACAAAAAGGACAGCAAAATAATAGACCTCATTAGGATCCTGACTTCGACGGGCGATTCACAGTGAACGAGTCATACCATCGCGTGCGAACCAGCGTCAAGTACCTTCCACTCCAGCATCTTCGCGCACGCCAGCAGCATCTGATTAGCGAATTCCGATCTGCTTGCTGGTTCGCACTTTGCAAGTTCTTCCAAAGCGGTTTTCTTCCACTGCTGGGCCATATCTAACAGTTCATTTTCCATCGGGATTCTCCGCAAGAGTTTGCGGCAGAGGTGGGGGAGAGCAGTCTGAAGTGCTCCCCAAAATTCGGACCACTCATTAAGGTATAAAATCGCTGTCTCGGAAAGGGTGCAGAAATGAAATCGAGGCAACGGCGGACCTTCAGCGCGGAAATGAAAGCACGCATCGCGCTGGAGGCGATCAAGGAGCAGAAGACCATTCAGGAAATCGCTTCGCATTACGGCGTACATCCCGGCCAGGTGGCGAACTGGAAACGACAAGCGATTCAAGGAGCGCCGGAACTGTTCGTGGATCGGCGCTCGCAGCCGGACACGAGCGAGGAAGCACTAAAGGCGGAGCTGTACCAGCAGATCGGGCAGCTGCAGGTGGAGCTGGACTGGCTTAAAAAAAAGTCCGGTTTATCGCGTTAGAGCAGAGGCAGGGATGGATTGCATCGCACAAAGACCTGAGCATCCGGCAGCAGTGCCGCTTGGCGGTGGTTTCGCGGTCGGGGTGGTATTACGAGGCGGAACCGGAAGCGGCCGAGAATTTGCTCCTGATGCGGTTGATCGACGAGCAATACACACGCACGCCGTTTTACGGAATCCGGAGGATGGGTTGGTGGCTCGGCGAGCAAGGATACGCGGTCAACGCGAAACGGGTACGCCGGCTGATGCGGGAGATGGGGCTGGAGGCGCTCTATCCGAAGCCACGGCTGTCGGATCCTGGGTTAGGACACAAGATCTATCCGTATCGGCTGCGCCGCCTCAAGATCGATCGGCCCGACCACGTTTGGGCCAGCGATATCACCTACATTCGCCTGCGGCAGGGCTTTGTTTATCTGGTGGCGATCATGGATTGGTTCAGCCGCTACGTGCTGGCGTGGGAAGTATCGATATCGTTGGAGAGCGCCTTTTGTGTGGCGGCACTGGACTGGGCATTGACGACGACGCAGCCGGAGATCTTCAATACCGACCAAGGGGCGCAGTTCACCAGCGAGGTGTTTACGAACCGTCTCGAGAAGCAGGACATCACGATCAGCATGGACGGACGTGGACGAGCGATCGACAACATTTTCATCGAACGTTTATGGCGGACGGTGAAATACGAAGAGGTATATCTGAAGGATTACGGCGGGGTGTTAGAAGCGGTCTCCAATCTCAAAAGCTATTTCACTTTTTACAATCACGAACGCCCGCATCAGTCGTTGGGCTATCAGACGCCGGCGGCGATCTACTTTGGGAAGGTGAAATGCGTTTGAAGAGGGACAAACAGCGTATGCCGTGGGTCGACGGAGTTGGGGATCGTCGTTCCTGGGCGATCCTGGCGCGGAATTTCTCTGTGGAAAACGAGGGCGAAGCACGAAGAAAGAAAAAAGTAGCAAAAAAGAAAGAAAAGAGGGCCTGTGGAAACTGACGCTGCTGATGGAAATCCGCAAAGAGCGCGGATTCCCACAGCAGCTTGAAAAGAGCCTCGCAAAAGACGCTCGGCTTTTTCACAGTTCCCACAGGCCCAACAACAAGGATCTATCTATAATGTTTTGCAGACAGCGATCCACCTTAATAAGGCTAAATTTTGGTCCGAAGGATGGGGAGCACCTCAGTCTACTGCGCTAGGTTGACCGGGTCAACAGAGAGCAAACGTGGGTAGTGTCCTAATTTGGGTCATCGTTGCTCTTGTAGTAATAGGGCTGCTAATTAGCCGTGAGCCCATTCTGAAGTCGAAACAGGCTGTAATCAGAATGCGTGCCAGATGGGTTAAGAAAGGGGATAACGCCTCCTCTCTCTGCTGGTTTTGCAATCCAATATTCAAAAAGGGTTTCGTGACTCGGGACTGTGGAGTCTTCAAAAGACGAGCGATAGGTTACGCACCCCACCAATATGAACCCCACTTGCGTATTCCGGGGCATCGTGATCAGTGATTCCGGGCGATCGTGATCACGATTCCGGGATGATCGTGATCAGTGTTCCGAACTGATCGTGATCACCGATTCCGATGTGATCCTGATCAGTTTTTCGTGATCTCCGGAATGGTGATCACGATCAACTTGGAATGTTTTCCACAGGGCGAGGTGGCGCTGGACATCACACCAGGCAAACTGTTTCTCCTATGTACCTTACGGGAGAGACCGAGTGCCAACCAGGAGAATGTCCATGCGTAAGATCAAGGAAGTCCTGCGCCTCCGCTTCGAACTGCAGCTGGGCCAGCGAGAGATCGCCCGCGCTTGTTCGATTAGCCAGGGTGCAGTCCATAACTATCTGAAGAAAGCCGCAGCGGCTGGGATCGGCTGGCCGCCGCCGGAAGACTGGGATGAAAAACGCATCGAAAAAACACTTTTCGGTGATCGCCATCCCATCGAACGGCGGCAACGCACCCTTCCCGACTTTCCCGCGCTCCACGAGCAGTTCCAACAACATCGTCATCTAACCCTGCAGTTGGCTTGGGAAGAGTATCGGCAAGTCCATCTGGACGGATACGGCTACAGCCGCTTCTGCGAACTGTACGGGCGGTGGCTCCAGAAGCAGGACGTGGTTCTACGCCAGAACCACACCCCTGGAGAGAAGGGTTTCGTCGATTGGGCCGGAAGAACCATCCCCCTCCAGAATCCTCAAACGGGCGAAATCCGTGGAGCTTCGCTGTTTCTGATGGTGTTGGGCGCGAGCAGCTACACCTATGCCGAAGCCACCTTGGATCAGCAGATGGCCGCCTGGCTGCGTTGCCACATTCACGCTTTTGAATATTTTGGAGGCGTGCCGAGGCTGCTGGTTCCCGATAATACACGAACCGGTGTGAGCCGCGCGTGCCGCTATGATCCGGATCTCAACCCAACGTACCAGGAAATGGCGATGCATTACAGCGTCGGAGTTGTTCCGGCACGTCCGTATCGTCCAAGGGACAAGGCTTACGTTTCATACTGCACCTGGTCCCGCTTGTGCAACGTTGAAAGTCGGCTGTTTGGCCCCTCTGCCTCCGCAGCCTCTGAGAATCGCACCTTTTTCCAGCGGTTCATATAGGCAACGGCGAAAATTGTCGTAACGGTGCTTTTGCAGGCGACCTTCTCTGGCCCAGAGGTTGATTGTAGTGGCTGTCACGCCGTGCCGCACACTCATCTCTTTAGTAGTGAGCAGCCCCCTAGCTCGCAACCTGCTATAGCGACACTTCAGAGTAAAGGACTGTCGGATGTGAGCAATCTTTTTGAGGTTGAACGGTTCGTTCTGCCAAGTCCGTCGCCCTTCCTGGTTTAGAACCTCTGCAACCTCGCGATCACAGTAGTGGTCCAAGAGCTGATCGATTTCGGCGACGACCTCCGGCTTTGTTTTCCGAATCTGAGCGATTGGCAATGGCTTGGCCAAAATGAGACTTCGAGTGGCGCCGCCGCGTAGCCGCACATGGACCTGGATCGTTTCTCCGTTAAGCAGCGTCACATCCTCGATGAGGAGGCGGAGAATACGTTTTCGTTCCCGAGGTTCGACAGATGGATCATTCCATATTCGTGGGAAGTCGCTGGCGAGAGACAA
This sequence comes from Candidatus Acidiferrales bacterium, assembly GCA_963709675.1. Classification (GTDB taxonomy): domain Bacteria; phylum Acidobacteriota; class Terriglobia; order Acidiferrales; family UBA7541; genus Acidiferrum. Next base: position 1,636,749 of record CAVPWW010000002.1, on the reverse strand, counting down.
CAGTTGCTCGCGAGCTTGGGAATCGATCAGAAGGCGCTGTTTCTGTGTCTGTTGTTCGTACTGCGCCTGCGCTTCGGCCAGGATGCGGAGCTTGTCGTTCCACTCCGCTTCCAGGCTGTCAGCCACAAGCCTGTTCGCGGGGTCCACATTCATGTAACGTCGCCGCGAGAGTTCAGCTTCGTATTGTGCCCGCTCGACGTGCTTCCGCCGTAACGCATCGGTCTCGGTGATCCGCGCCTCGACTTCCTGCTGAACCGCAAGGGCAACTTCCAGGGTCATGGGCTGCATCAGTTCCAGCAGCAGCCCACTGATCGCCTGATCGACAACCGCACCAGGCACGCGTTGACAGACCTTTTCTGCGTTTCGAACGGATGCTTCGTCGCAGACATAGGTTGGGGTCACCTGGTGATAGGCGATGTTGTAATGTACGCCCATGCGTTCTCCGCAGATGCCGCATAGGACGCGGCCCTGCAAAAGCGCCGGCCCCTCGCGTGCCGGACCGGCCTTTCGCGCTCCACCGAATCCAAGTGCGTTTTCGGCCAGTCGCTTTTGATTAGCTTCAAACTGTTCCCAGGTGATGTAGCCGGTATGGATCCCAGGAATCACAAACTGCCACTCCGATCGTGGAACCTTCCTCGTACTGTTTTTCCCGTCCGGCAAATGGCGTGTGCGCACGCGACCATACACGAAGGCGCCAGCGTAGCGAGGGTTGTGCAACACCTGAAGGATGCGAGGATGCGCCGCCCGCACCCAGTGCAACTCGCCCTTATTCACTCCTTTGCGGATCCGCCGCGGAAACCGGAGACCCTGATCATGAAACAACTTCACGGTTTGCATCGCTGATCCGGCCCGCTCGAATGTTTCGAAGACCAGACGTATGGCAGTCTGGACTTCGGTATCTGGATCGAGAATCAAAACACCATCGTCCCGATAAACAAGACCGACCGGTGGCCGCATCTCGAGTTCGCCGCGTCTAGCTTTGTTGAGCATCCCGCCTCTCATTCTGGCCTTAAGGAAGTGAAGTTCTGCTTCCGACATGGTGCCTTTTAAACCGAGCAGGAGTCTGTCATTAAAATTCGCTGGATCGTATATCCCGTCTTCGTCAAGAATGAGCGCGCCGGCCAGAGAGCACAGCTCGATCAGCCTGTGCCAATCGGCGGAGTTCCGGGCCAAGCGTGATACCTCCAGCCCCATGACCATGCCCGCTTTGCCGAGGGCGACCTCACTGACAAGCTTCTGAAAACCATCCCGCCCAGCCGCCTGCGAACCGGACTTGCCGAGATCACTGTCGAGCACATGGATACGTTCAAGCGGCCAGCCCAGTGCCACGGCGCGATCTCGCAGGGCGTACTGTCGTTGCGTGCTCTCGGTGTTCTCCAGAACCTGACGCGGCGTTGACTGTCGAATATAGAGGTAGGCATCGTGCTCCAGATGCTGCGCGGTAACTTTTGGTTCAGGCATGCAAAAATTTCTCCTGTCGAGTATTGAGAATCAAACTGGCTAGCAGCCGGATGAGTTCACCTCCAGGCGAGGCGAGGGCCGGCAATTCGCAAAGTGGTTCGGGTAGACGTATCGATACTGTTGATGGTCCGCGTTGCGCCCAAGCCGCCAAGCCACAACGCATAAGGACACTGCAGTTTGCTAACTGCCTTACGCGGCCATCCGGCTGGACCGCTTGCAGACGCAGTCCTTCGTAAGCGCTCACTGCTCCTTCGAAAATCCGCGAAACTACGCCGGCTTGCGCGGTTTTTTTTTGCTCGCCAACGCCCGTTCCAGGCTGCGGCGGTGAACTGTGATTCCAAACTTTTCCTGAACCGCTTTGATACAGGCGACGGTCGTCATGCCCGACTCGGTGGCCCGCAAGCTCCGCACATATTCGATGACGCTGGTGGAGAGCTTGTGCCCTCCCTTGGGCCCGCGATGCTTGGGAAGCAGTCCGCCTAGGCCTGCTTGCTGGAATGCCGCCTGCGTCTGATAGAAGGTCGGGCGCGAAACACCGAACCTGACAGCCACGTCGACGATCGAGATTCCTTCCACGTCGTGTCGGCGCAACATTTCGTAACGGACCTGGAGAAGATCCTTGGGGTCGAAGAATGGGTTTTCTCTGAACAAGGCGTCGGAAATCGAGTCGGGGCGCGAGTTCATGGTACCGGTGCGTTTGAGCTCCAGCGTTTTGTGGTCGGGTTTTTTCCGTTTTACCATCTACTCGCCGAGCGTCAAGTATGTAAGTCTTATTACGCCTCATACTCCTTGTTAAGTCAAGCATAAATTTCGCCCTATTTCCTCGGGTTGAGGCTTTCCGCTTCATTTTACCGGCATACTTTAGGAATATACCTGGCCAAACAAAATAACCCGCTGCACTGATCCGCTGCCTATGCGGCAAAATTCTTCTGTCATGTGCGGCGATATTTACCTTACACATCTTACGTTCCACCTTCGGTTCGTCGGCGCCTATCCAAAAGGCATCGAAGTTCCAGAAGATCGTCTATACGGAAAGCGGATCGACCAGCGGAGATGCGAGAGAAAGCATCCTCAGTCATTAAATCCGTCACGTTGGTCAGAAAGGACTTTAGCCCGCCTGCCTGGTCGTAGTAGAAGACTCGATCCTCACCCCAGTTGAGCCTCCGTGTCACCAATTCGTACTCGAGGCCACGTAGTGGATGAAAGGGATGGGTTATGCGGAAACGGACTTGTGTAATTCCGACACAGCCTGCAGTCGATGACTTTCGGCAAGGCCAAAGTAGAGTCAGGGGTGCTCGTAGCCGAACGTTGGATCATCGCCGCTCTGCGTCATCGCACCTTCTTCCGGCTCGAGGATTTGAACCACGCGATCCGGGAACTGCTGGAAAAGCTGAATCATCGACGCTTCAAAAAACGTGACGGATCGCGCGCGAGTGTATTCGAAAACGTCGAGCGTGCCGCCATGCGGCCCCTCCCGGCTGAGCCGTTCGACATGAGTCAGTGGTCGCACGCACGGGTGAACATCGATTATCACATCGCCTTCGACCACAACTTCTACAGCGTGCCGTACCGCCTTACGGAGGAACCGGTGGAAGTTCGATCGACACCGACCACGGTAGAGATCTTCCACAAGGGGAAGCGCGTGGCATCGCATCCCCGTGGCCGCGGGAAAGATCAGGCCATCACGCAGAATGAGCACCGACCAAAGAGCCATCAGGCACATCTGGAGTGGACTCCCACACGCATGGTGCACTGGGCGGAACAGATCGGACCGCACACTGCTCAACTCATCGAGCGCATTCTGTCGGAGAAGCCGCATCCAGAGATGGGTTATCGCTCGTGCCTGGGCATCATCCGGCTCGCCGAACGCCACTCGGCAACGCGCATGGAAGCAGCCGCCCAGCGAGCCTTGGAAAGCAATGCCTGCCGCTACCAGAGCGTGAAATCGATCCTGAAGAACTCGCTCGACCAGCAACCATTCACACAACTCCCTGCGTTGCCGCCACCGCCGCCACACGACAACATTCGTGGCGGCGAGTACTTCGAGTAAGGAGGGGAGCGTCATGCTACAGCAACCGATGATGGAAAAACTCCAATCTCTCAGGCTGCAAGGGATGATCGAAGGACTCGAACAACAAGAACAAGACGTCGCCTCGCGGGAGCTGAGCTTTCTGGATCGCTTGGCGTTGCTGGTCGATCAGCAGTGGACCTGGCGGCAGAACCAAGTGTTGGCCCGACGGCTCAAGACCTCTCGCCTGAAGGGCTCTGCTTGCGTGGAAAACATTGATTACCGCGCCGAACGCGGGTTGAATCGCAGTGTAATCCGTGCACTCGCCCAAGACTCTGCTTGGGTGAAGAACCACGAACACATCTTCGTTCTCGGTCCAACCGGCGTAGGCAAAAGCTATGTGGCTTCGGCCCTGGCGCAGAAAGCCTGCCGGGACGGCTACTCGGTCTACTACACCCGGACGGCCGCGCTGTTCCGAGATCTGAACCTGGCGCGGGCCGATGGCAGCCTACGGCAACTCCTGAGGCGGCTGAATCGCATCGACGTGCTCGCGGTGGACGACTGGGCGATGGCCCCGATGGCAGAATCGGAACGGCGGGATTTCTGGGAGATCGCGGAAGATCGTTACCAGGCCCGCTCGATGATCCTGACCTCGCAACTGCCAGTGTCCCGCTGGCACGAACAGATCGGGGATCCCACGCTGGCGGACGCCATCCTGGATCGCTTGGTGCACAACGCCCATCGCATCGAGCTGCGCGGCGACTCGATGCGCAAGCAGGGAAACGACAAAAAGGTATAAAGAGGCGGGAGGAGAACAAACAGCACATGCTGTGGGCCGACCGAGCCGGCGATCATCGTTTCTAGACGATCCTGATGCGAAGATTTTTGCAAAAAAAATCGTCCGGCGCCAAAGCTGTGGAAAAGCCGCTCCGTGGAAACCCCAAAAAGCGGGGTTCCCACTCCGCTTGGAAATCCCGCAAACGGCGCGGGATTTCCACTTTTCGCACAGCTTCAACAACAACAACCTTGACGATCGTGATCACTTTCTGCAAAATGCAACCGCCAGCGTCGCTTCGCTCCGAGGACTGATCACATCAATCCCGGAACGCTGATCACGATCAGTTCGGAATCCTGATCACCTTCATCGGAATACGCACCCACTTGCCCTACCTGCCCTCCCATCCCAGGGGCGTTGTCTCTGATAGGAACGATTTGGTCCTTCAAAATTGTCTCGGCAAAGGAATAGAGCATGGGGTCATGCGGGAACATTTCTTCGCCTTCCAGAATGGCAGATTTAGGGAATCTAATTGCGTCGCACCCTTCTTTTTGTCTAGCTTTTGCAGCGAGGAAAGTATTCGACGTTGAACCGAGTGGGACTATGTTAAACCAAGACTCCACATGCAAAGCGACACTAGACCCGACATTCTCAATTTTTTCTTGAATACCCATTTTGGCCGAACCATCGGGGAGGAATTCGAGCGGCGCAGTTTGTCGGAGGTCAACCTTTATCCAAGGTCTGTTGCCTATTACAAAGGCGTCTCCAGCAATATCGGCAGCCTTTCTCGCAGCATTGGCCGACTTTTGGGTGGCCTTCGCTTGAAGGTCCAACTTCTTGACGGCATTCCCAATACTAGCGTTTATCAAAGCAGCCGTCCCCGCGAAGTCGCTCGCGGCTTTGGCGCTACGATTGGCAGCGCATACTTGCTGACTAGCGTAGCCAGCAAGTTTCTCAGTCTGTCTCCCAGCATCTTCAGATTCGAGGTAGAAGACCACGACGTTAGCTATGGTCGCTATTGCAATGATAGCGGTCAGTGCAATCATCGGAAAATCACTCATGGTCAGAAGTGGCTTGCCCGAGTTCTCGCTTGTTTTTCTCTGCTCCTCGCTGTGTTCTGTATGTATTGTGGCTTGTTCTGTCTGTATATTTATAACTTCAGTTTCGATGTTAACAGTCGTCGGTACGGGTTTGTTGGCAGGGGCAGCCGGAACCGACGCTTGTTGCTCGGTGGCGTGTGGTGTAGACGGAAGCGATTGTCCGCATTTGGCGCAGAAGCGTGAATCGTCCGGTAATTCTGTTCCACACTTGTTGCAAAACATGCTCATGGCTGGGCGGCCTCCTGCTTGGCCCGACAATATCACAGCCATATCGCACGCCGACATCCCTCAGCCCCTCACCCCATCACACTTACGCTTCATTTTCACCGGAGGCGTCCAAGGTGTTCGCAATCCTCGCGCACACGAGCCTGCCATCGTCGATGACCCAGATATTTGCCTCGACCACTTGAGTCTAGTGTCGTTGCTTTTTGCGGCGTTTCCAGCAAGCTGGCTACCGTAGCAAGACGCACGTGCTGGCACACCTGTAGTTAAAAATGCGCCGTGATGAAAATTGCCAACCCAGTAAGAGACAACGCCTAGAGCAAGACAAACGAGCCGACCACATGATTGTAACCGCCGAATTGTGTACTGGTCCGCGCAGTCGACCCAAGAGTTTCGCTATTTTTTGCGCCGACGCGAGTCGAATAAATCGTGCCTGCCCTCAGCCTGAGAGTACCTCGGATTTTTTACCTTTACCCATCCTGTGCCGTTGCTTTTGTAGATGCTGCGTTTTCGTTTGCAGACGATTCCTTCCAGATCCCGCGCGCAAATTTCTTGGAAGAAGGCGATCCCCTGGGTTTCGATGTGCTGTGCATAGACCAGTCGCTCGCACCCACTCCTTTTGACTAATTCGCGCAATCGTCCCTTACGCTCGATGAGCGGCAAGCCACGCAAATCTTCACCATCGAGCCACAGCAGATCGAAGGCATAGAACATCGGTGCGCCTCGGCGCGAGAACAGTTGATTGAACTGACTGACGCCGTGTGAATCGAGGCACACGATTTCACCGTCGAGAATCGCGTTCTGTACGGGCAGTTTGTCGAGAGATTTCTTCAGAGACTCAAACGACTTGAAGCGGTTCAGGGTCCGAGAGATCAGTTCGCATTCGCCAGCATCGATGTGAGCGAGCGCACGGAAGCCGTCATGTTTCAACTCAAAAACGTAGTCGGGATCGTCGAATGGCTTGCCGACACGGGTGAGGCGCATTGGTTGGATACGAGGAAGCACGCCTAATTCTAATTATAAGTAGTCAAAAGACAATTAAAACGGGATTTCGTCGCCTGGCCCAACAAGTTCGATGCCCCCGGCAACCGATACTTCTTCAGCCCCCCATCTGCGAAGAACATCGTTGAGTCCAGCCAAAAGTGATGCAGAACCTCCAAATACTTGGGATCGCATGACGCCTTCACGAAGGCGAATAATGAACCCTTCCGGTATATTAGGAAGGGATGCCAGCACCGCCAGCCTACCACTGGCTTCTCGCTCCGACGTGGCCTGCGTGATCGTATCCACCAGAGAGGCAAACATCCGACTGCGTGTGCTCGGGGAAGTAGTCAGGATATTGAAAATGCTTTCTGCAATCTGCCCGACACTTTTGCCTTCTGCGTTCAATCCCTGAAATTTTCCAATGAAACCGTGTGGCGTTGCGCCGCGCATTATGGGAATGACCAAAACGCACCGGCCAATTGCCGCCCCAACCTCTTGGTCTGTCCAATTGCTTTCCTTAAAACCGGGCATCATGATTGCCGCAAGTGCGTCCATCGAGAGAAGTGCAAATTCGATCTCGTCCTGCCATTCTCGCGTTGGCTCTATGTCCACATGCGCGACAAAACCGGAAATTCCATATCGCCTTAGAACCCTCTGTAACTCACCTACATTAACCACTTTGCCACTTTGCTTTCAATCGCTCGGTTCAACACCACAAACCGAGCAAGAGGTCTCCACCGCCAGTCCCAGCGATCTTTGGACTTGCCCCAAGTGCGGTGGTCCGATGCTGGTCATCGAGAGACTTACGACTGCAGAGATCCAGCTGCGTTCTCCACCGACCCCGGATGCCGTCGCGGCATGAGCAGACCGTCGACATCACGAAATCTTTTGCGTGCTTCGGCTCGCTCCCTCTCTTTTTGTCTTTTTGTTCAACCAATCCCTTCTCGCCTTCTCCCAGGACATCCTTCGGCGGCACATTTTCCTGTTCAGCCATTCCCCTTCTATCTTGGTTCGGTTCTCTACTCCGCTGCCCATCCCCAAAGCATCACCAAACTCACTCTTCCCCCTATTGAATTTGCATAAGCCCGCGCCCGCCGCAACCCCGAGCGGCTTCCTTCAAACGGCTGTATCGAACGCGCTCAGAGCACCGCTCCTCAGGTCACACCTTCGTGGAAACGCGCGTCCGATACACCTCTAACGTTTCTGGATAGCTTCCCTCCGGATTGCCGACGGTCAGGAAGCCATTTCGCGTGTCAGCTTGGATCGAGGCGTCAAGTGCGACCACTTCTGCGTATAGCGCGTTTTCCGGCCAACCGGGCCAAAGATCTTCAGCTCAGCTGACGAAATGGGGCATTCAAGAAAATGGTGACGGAGGGAGTGCTAACGAGAATTTGGGGAAACTGAAATCTGCTCATGCCTGGGCTACTTGTTGAGCGCAGTAAGCGAGCATTTCTGCTACATAGGAATCACCCCTCTCTGTATTAAACATTGCATCGTACAATTCATACTCGGGCCAATCCAGCTTAAGGTATCTCTTCACAAACGCGGCGCGATCCCTGTCAATCGTGTCAACGTCCGTTATTGCCTTTTCTTGTGGTGTTCCAGTTGTGATCAGCCTGTGGATCTTAGACGTACGTGAAGCAAAGAGAAACGTCCGAAATACATCCTTACGATTGCGAAGAAAATATTGCGATCCCCGGCCAACGATTACGCAAGAGCCGCCAGAAAGTGCGTGATTGACGGCCAGCTCGGAAACCGTGGCGATTCGGCGCGCATCAAGCAGGTCCAGCCGATCGGTTGGCGGTAGGGCCCCCTCGAATGCTCCTCTAAGGAAAGACTTAAAGACGCGATAAACCGCAGGATCATTTTTCCATTCCCGCTGCTCGACCGCTCGCGGCGTACTATTGGTCAGCCGCGCGATTTCCTGAGTTAGTTGGTGGTCCCACAGCTTCCAACCCAGAAGTTCGGCCAGCTTTGCAGCAATCTCCGAACCGCCGCAGCCAAACTCACGTTCAATTGTTATGGCTCGCATCAGCATGATAATGCCTAACCGGCCGCAACCTGGCCGCCCGCTCCTGGGTCATTCTTCTTCAAAAAAAATGCGAGAGCGAACATCAACGAGCAAAACACACCCAGGATCCAAAAGGTGTCCATGTAAGACAGCACGTGTGCTTGTTGATTCACTAAGTCGTAGAACCTCGCAATGGCCTGATTGTGGGCGTCCGTGGCGCGAAGTCCAGAATGTGCGATTTGTGAGCTCAGGGCATGCAATGAGGAACGAAAAGCAGGAGTGCCAGGAGTGAGATGCCCGACGAGGATTTGCTGGTGATATTGAGATCGCCGGACAATCAGAGTGGTCGCCAATGAAGTTCCTATACTGCCGCCGATGTTGCGCATGAAGTTGATCATTCCGGAGACGTTGTTGCCTTTCTCTGGAGGAACTCCGATGTAACCTGCCGCGGTGATGGGGACGAAAAGAAATCCGATGCCCACGACTTGCGTGATGCGCAGCCACATGGCAAAACGGAAGTTAATGAATAAATCGAGTTGGTGAGCCGAGTAGAATAGTCCGATGGCGAGACTCAGCCATCCCGCCGCAATCAAGTATCTGGCCTGAATCTTTGAAGTTAGCCGGCCAGTGATAGGCATCATTATCAACAAGACGAGTCCGCCTCCGGATAGAACAAGACCTGCGAGTCCGGCTGTGTAACCCATCAGTGTTTGCAGAAATTCGGGAATCAGAACCAAGGTGCTGAAAAGCAGAAAGCCCATCATGAACATCATCAGGTTGGCCGCGGCGAAGTTAAAGCTCTTGAACATACGGACGTCGATGATCGGATCTTCTCGGAACCATTCCCAGATGACCAGTGTGATTAAGCAAACCGCCGCGGTTGCCGCTAGGGTGGTGATGAAATGCGAGCCGAACCAATCGTCTTCCTGCCCCTTATCCAGAAGCACCTGCAGCGAACCAACTCCGAGCGTCAGCATGGATATTCCGATGAAGTCTACGCGAATACCTCCTCTTTTTAACCGCGGGAGGAACGGCGGATCTTCGACCAGCCTATAGGTCAAATAGAGAGCAAGAGAAACTACGGGCAAGGTAATGAAAAAGATCCAGCGCCAGGAATAACTGTCGATGATCCATCCTCCGAGCATCGGGCCCACCGTCGGGGCAAGAACCGCAGAAATGCCGTAGAGAGCAAATGCGATCGCGCGCTTCTCGGGAGGAAAAGCATCGTTGAGAATCGCTTGCGCCATCGGCTGCAATCCGCCTCCTGCGAGGCCTTGCACACCCCGGAATAAGAGCAATACAGGCAGACTCGGCGCGAATCCACAAAGCAAAGAACTCATCGTGAAAACAAAGAGGGAGAGCATGAAATACCGCTTGCGGCCGATTATTTCGGCAAGCCATCCGCTCATGGGTAGAATGATGGCGTTTGCTGCAAGATATGACGTGAGCACCCATGTGCTGTCGTCGTAACTGGCTCCTAAACCTCCTGCGATGTATGGCAAGGCAACGTTGGCCACGGTGGTATCTAAAATTTCGATAAATGCCGCCATGGAAACGGTGGCGGCAATCGCCCAAGGACTTACCTTCGGACGCCAGACGACTTGCTCGAAGGTCAGCGCTTGGGAGCTCATCGCAAGTAAACTTTCGCCTCGACGTTCATGCCGGGCCGAAGCTGATGGTCACGATTTTCCTCGGGTTCCAGAACAATCTTCACCGGCACGCGCTGAACGATCTTTACGTAGTTGCCCGTAGCATTTTCTGGAGGCAGCAAGCTAAAGAGGGGCCCGGTGGCACCTGCGATGCTATCGACGTGGGCGTGGTAAGTGCGGCCGTTCGAGTCAAGGTGAATCTCTGCCTTCTGGCCCACGCGCATCTGCTTGAGTTGCGTTTCTTTGAAGTTCGCGGTGATCCATACCTGGTCCAGGGGAACCACGGTGAGCAGTTGTTCGCCGGGGTCGACATTCAAACCGACAACCACTTTCTTGTTCACCTCGCCGCTAACTGGCGCTAATATCCTGGTGTATCCGAGGTTAAGCTCGTCCTGCTTGAGTTCGGCCTGCTTCTGCCGAACGTCGGCAACGGCTGAAAGCGCGCGGGCACGGGTGGAGGCCACGCGTTGCGGTCCCGCCTGGGCGGACTCATCCCGGGCAATCGCTTCGCTGAGGCGGCTGCGCGCCTGCAGGACATTTTGTTCGGCACTCGCTTCCTCCGCCTTGGCGGCTGCTACCGCGGCAGTGTCGGTTTCTGCGGCGGCTACCGCGTGGTCGTAAATCTGCTTAGGCACTTCGTCCTTGACCAACAGAAGGTGGTAGCGCTGGACGTCATCCTGGGCCTTCACGTTTTCCGCCTCGGCTTCCCGTATCCGTGCCTGTGCGGCGGCAACTTGCTTTTCACCGGCGATAATTGCCGCTTTGGCGTTTTCAATGTCCGAAGAGGTGAATTTGAGTTGGCTGGTGGTGTCCACCGAGCTGATGGGCACATCGATGTTGAGGGCACGAGCGGCGGCCTGGGCGGTTTCGAGGTTAGCTTGCGCCTTCGCCACCGCGACTTGATAGTCTTGCGGGTCAATCTCCACCAGCGTGGCGCCTTCTTGCACATACTGGTTGTCTTCCGCGTGCACGGCCAGAACGTAGCCGGAGATCCGTGCGCTCACGGGATAGAGGTGAACATCGACTTGGGCATCGTCGGTGCTCTCGAAACCCGAGAAGTAGTGCCACAGGAAGATGCCGCCGACAAGAACCACCACGACGGTAGCGATAATAATCCATCGCTTATGGGAACGCCGGCTGGGATAGACGACGGGCGGAGTGGTGGGAATTTCCGCTGCGGTATCGGGCGTGGAGGGCGATGAACTTTTCTGTGTGGTGTCCGTCCTTTGGTCGGGCATTTCATTTTCCTTTCAAATACAGCGCGTAGTTCGATTCCGCGACACCGATTGCTCGCGCCAGAAAGATCTTTGCGTTGTTATAGCGGTAGAGGCTGGCGATATATGCGTCATTAGCATCCGCGAGAGATTCCTGCGCCTGAACGACTTCGATGTTGTCCGTTACTCCCGACACGAAGCGATCACGCGATTGCTGCAGGGTCTCGGTAGCAAGCCGGATGGCATTCTGCTCGACGGAAACTTCCTGCGCGGTATCTTGCAAGTCAAGGAAAGCGTCCCGGACCTCCTGGTCGATCGTGGCGCGCAGGTCTTCCAGCCGTTGCTTGGCCTGTGCCAGAAGAGAATCTGAGACGAGGTTATCTCCGTGAACCCTGCCTCCCTGGAAAATGGGTATTCGGAGCTCCGCGGCGGCGTTCACGGTGCCATGATTCGAGGCAAAATTTGTACCGATGGATCCGTAATCCGCAACGGCCGATAGTGCTGGGTAGCGCTCCGCGGAAGCGGCCTTCTTTTGCAACTCAGCGGAACGTACTTGCTCGGTTTGGCTTTTAAAGTCGGCGCGAGTAGTGTAAGCCTGTCGTAATGCTTCATCGAGGGTTGAAGTCGTAAGCGGCTGATATGCAACGTTCGTGGTTATGTCGAACTTCTGACCCGGCGGAAGTCCAATGGCCCGCGCCAGCACCAACTTCTGCTTGGCCAGATTATTCCGCGCGACGATCAACCTTTGTTCTCGTGCCTGAAGCTCGACTTCGGACCGCAGTACGTCAACGGCAGCCGCAAGCCCGGCCATCTTCTGGTCGGTGGTCTGCCCGAGGATCACCTTTGCCGTGTCGCGCTCCGCTAAAGCGGACTCCACTTGGGACTGGTCGGCAATGACCAGCAAATAGTTGGACACCACAACAAGGACAATCAGTTCTCGGGCATTCTTGTAGCTGTATTGGGCCGATTTCACCTGGGCAGCAGAAGACCGTGCACGTTCGATGGACTCCCAGTTGAAAATGGACTGATCTAGGTAAGCACGCGTGTCGAAGACCCCAAAAGGACCGATAACGGGCGGGTGGCCGGGGACATCAATGCCAATGGTGGCCTTCAGATCGGTTTGTTTAACGCCGAAACTAGTAATGGTGGTTAAATTTGGCAGCAACGCGCTGAGTGCCTGCCAGCGCTCGCCTCGCGCGCTCGATACCGCATCGGCGGACAGCAACCCGCCAAGGTTTTGTCCCAGGCCCCGCGCCACGGCGTCTTCCAGGGAAAGCGATAGAGCTGTCGGACTCGGTGTGCCCCTGGGAACTCCTCCCAAGTAGGGATTCTCCAATTGAAAATCTGAGGTGGAACCAGCCCCGTAGGGCACGGTCCGTTGGCTCGGAGCAGTCAATTCAGACTGTCCGTAAAGCGGAGTTCCTACGAACAAAGCGACGCAGAGTGCGATCAACTTACAGCACAACTTTGCGCGATCGCCAGTCAACATCCTCAGAACTGCTAAATCCACGAGAACCTCTCCGTGATCGCTCTCAGGACCAAGTGTGGTGGGTTGGACTTAGCCCACGTGTAAGTTGGCCAGATGGATGAGCAGGAGGCAATTGGACGAAAGTATCGGCGCTACCTTGATATCAGAAACGCAAGACACCGGAACTGCCAATTCAGATGGTTATCGGTATTTGCATTATAGGGGATACACGGCCCGCGGCTCGCGCATCGTTACAACAGTTAATCCTGCTGGTGTCGTGGACTAGTACCAAAATATCGTCAATACCATGGTCTTATTGTTTCGTCCCCAAGCTTCTGATGTCAGTGCATCTGAGTGTGGGGGGCGGAAGGATCACACAAATTCATCAAATCCCCTTGCTGATCCCATTGGCGGTGGGCGCAATCGCGTCGGCGCAGGACCGCTTCTCACGAAACCCGTAAGAGTTTCTGTCAGCAGTGGTTTCCACAACGGGATCCAGTGCAAGCAAGGAAAGTGCCTGCTGCGCTCGATCGATCATTGTGGGAATTCCGAGCGGCCGCATCGTTTTGCCATCTGACTTGGGTATATAGACACGCCGCAGGGGTTGAGATCGATAACCCCTACGCTTGAGTGCATGTACTGCCTGTGTCTTCTTCTCTGGTGTATCCCAAATTTCTTGGTCCACACCCGGGGTTGCCTTGCCATTGTTTTCCGTCACTCTTCGAACGGCGAGAACTTTGCCGCTGTAGGAGTGGCTCAGCAAACGTTGCAGGGCTCGCACCCTGCCCCATCTGCGTTCCTTCGTTGCCTGCACGATACGCACTTGGAGTCGGCGAACGTTGCGGTGAACGGTTGACCAATCAATGGCATACCATTCCGCCGCCTCGCGTGAGACCGCACCAACAGCTCGCGCTGTTGTCATCTGCCTTGCCTCATTGAGCCGATTAGCCAAGTTCTCTCGTGTCAAGCCTAGGCCCTCTCCACCTTATGCTGGCAGATACACCGTGGCCTCACGGTTTCAGTGCCACTCTTGCGAGTGTGGGTACATTGTCCGAGGGCTTCGAACGGTCTGTTGCCTCGCCGCTCCAACCTCGTAGGCTACGTGCGACGGGACGCACGGTCTGATCGATTTCCTCCTTGTCAGACAATCATTTCCAACAGGGTCGCAGTCCTCGAACGCCGTCTCTGGATAGTTTCGGGATAGTTCCTGGATTGCCGACTTCCCGGGAGGTGACCGTCTGGAGAAAGTTAGGCCATTCGTTCGGAATAATCTGACCAAAGTCTAAGCTGCGGATGCTGAGCAAGTCCATTCAAATTCAAACGCCACGGAGATCGCCAAAAGATGGGAGAAGACTGAGACGTTCTCAGTCCGTCGGTTTTGGTCGCCCTGAGAAGCCGCCAGCCGCACGCAGAGCGTCGGCATCCATAAGCCTGCCATTCATCATCACGGTACGAGTGTTCCTGAGATCGCCGATCCGCCGAGACGGGTCCCCCTCGACCAGCACTAGATCGGCTGCCTTGCCGACGGCTATGGAACCGGTGGTTTTGTCGACCTGGAGAAGACGCGCGGGAACAATCGTTGCCGATGCGAGTGCCTCCCCTGGGGTGAACCCAGCTTTGACGTAGAGTTCGAGCTCGCGGACAAGTTCTAGTCCGGAACCGTCAGTACCGGCAACGATCTCGATACCCGATTTGTGCATAAGCTCTACAAGAGCTGACAGTTTGGCGAAACTCCTGCGATAGTCATCGCGAGTCAGATCCTTCGGCACGGCGAAGCCACCCTGACGGAAGCCTCGCTCAGTCGCCGGAGGAAGTATGCCGACATAGGGCGCATAAGCCGGGGAGAGATCGCCATTCTCCGGGACGAACAAGGATTCGGCCACCACAAGAGTAGGGTCCGAGACAATTTTGCGTGTGGCCATTAGGGCGATCAGCGGCTTGATCGGCGGAGCGTTCAGATCTACGTCTTTCGCGTAACGCCCCGTTCCTTCAAAGCGATTTATGCCATTTGATGTTGCGACCACTGCATCAGGCATCGCTTCCATCATTACGAAGTAGATATGAGTCAGCTCGTCGTATCCCGCTAATATTGCCTGGGATGGACGCATTCCCGCGGGAACGTGGCCGTGAACGTGAAGACCCAGCTTGTGCGCTTCTGCCGCCGCTGGTGCTACCCACGACGGATTGTATGTGCCGTAAAACTTGATACCAGCAAAGCCTTCGGCTTTCGCCTTTTGCACCGCGGCAATCGCCTCCTCTGACGAGGTAACTATGGTTCCGAATTGGGCACTGTTCGGCCCCTTGCCATCGATCAGCATCGACGGGTAGACCTTAGGCGAGAGCAAGTCGCCTTTTGCGCGGCGCGCCGCGCGAGCCAGGGTCAACGGATTGTCGTTACCAGGATCGCGGACTGAGGTGATGCCGAGAGACAAAAGAAAAGGCCCCGCGGAATCATCGCTGAAATGCTGGTGTGAATCCCACAGGCCAGGAACCAATGTCTTTCCGGCGCCGTCGAGGATTTGCGCATTCTTCGGCGTGGGTGTGCTGCGCGCTGGACCGATCTCGACAATCAACCCGTTGTTGACCACCAGTGTCTGGTCATCCACAAATCGTGTCCCATCGAGGAAAGCGCGGACGTGGGTGAAAGCAACCGGACCCTCAGGGATCTTGAGGAGCGTCTTTACCAGCGCTGGACTGCGGGCCGCAAGCGCATCATCTTGTGCCTTATCCAAAGTCTTTAGTTCGCCTTCATAACCCGCCGGGAGGATCGCGAGTCCATCGACCCAACCGAAAAACTTACCTTCCGCCGTCGCCCACAAGGGAATAGGTGAGGGCGATAGGCCGATTACTGCCCAGGCGGTGACGACCTTCTTCGCCGCGCCTTGCCCAACAACCACCTCCGTGAGTCGCTCGGCTCGTGCGCGGCCACTCGGCAGCAACGGCAACGACTTGTCCGGCGACGCGAGCAGTGCTTCGATCAGAAGCTGAAAGGATGCGGAAAACGTGCCACCCTGAGTGACATAGAACGCCGGGGAAGTGTACACGCTTCCCCCAGCGTCTACAGGGCTCTTCCATGTCGCCTTGCCTCCACTAACCTGAAAAGTCTCGGCCGCGTCCCCTTGGGGAGTGACGCCGCGCACAACAAGCGTCCGCGGCATGCCGTCGCTGCCGAGCTCGACTTTCTGGTCCAGCTCCCATACCTGTCCGCGTAGAAGTAAGCTGTCGCGTGACATTCGGCTGCCGTCGTCAGCGGTCCAGAGGAACGCTTTTCCGTTCATGCCCGCCGTCGAGAGTATTGTGAACGCCTGCGCTTCGGATGGCGGCTTGGCAAGCTGATCAACCGGTAGTTGAGCTTGCATCGTTGCAGACCCAGGCAACAACACTGCGGCCAGAACCAGCAGGATTCCGCGTAGTTTAGGCCAGGTGACAGTGTTCCTACGCACGAGAGCTTGATCTAAACAGGGCGTAACTGTTTCTTCGGCGTTCATGAACCACCCCGATGCTCGCATTGTCCTATGGAGAGTAGAACAACGCGCGGTAAAGGCGAGAGCAAACTCGCGAGTGGATCAAGTTTGGCCCGCTCTTTGGTCGCGAGGACGATCATCAAAATTTCATCTTCTTATATCGCCTGCGCTAGCCCCACAACAACTGCGGCAACTTTATCGAGTATCTGATTCCAGCCCTCCACTTGCCCGCTCTTTCTTGCGCTCTTCATGGTTTCATTTCCAATGAAGGTGAGTTTCGTCCGGCCGTTTCCAAAATCCTCAAAAATAACCACGTCGTGCGCATCGTCTATGGCCTCATGTTCTATTCCATAGTGCGCAGGCTCAACCTTGTTTCCCTTCGAGTCGGAAAAGTACATGGAGGAAACGATCTTCTCGTGCAGAACAATCTCGTGGTATTCCCCGCCATTCCAGAACTCCTGCCCATCCGGCGCTCTCATGCAGCAGAGAAATTTTCCTCCTACGCGAAAATCCATCTCGCAAAAAGGCGCAGTAAAACCCTTCGGCCCCCACCACTGCATCACATATTGCGGGTCTGTCCACGCCTTCCAAACCAATGCGCGTGGAGCGTCAAGAACTCTGGTGACCACCATCCGCTCTTTCTCCTTAACCGTGTTTTTTGTCATCTCTGACCTCCGCTTTTTTCATTTGATTCACAACCACATCCAACTTGTCGAAACTCTCTTCCCAGAATTGGCGATAGCTAATCGCCCAGTCGCTGACTGTCTTTATCGCCTCCGGCCTAAGCGTGCACACGCTCTCTCTTCCACGCTTCGTCTTGATCACAATCCGCGCCCGCACTAGGTAGGCAATATGTTTTGAAATCATCTGCTGCGAGAGTGCAAACGGTTCCGTCAATCCATGCACAGAGGCAGGCCCATGGGAGAGTCGTTCGATCATCGCCCGGCGGGTTGGATCAGACAGAGCCGCAAATGTTGTATCTAACCTATCCACAACCATATGGTAGTGAATTATCCGTCGATGTCAAGTGTGGATTTTGGAGTTCCCGATTTTTGTTTCCTGATCTCTGAACCCTGACACCTCCGCTAATTTATGCTTGCCCATGCGCCGCGTATCGCAGCTGGGTGCATGGTTTAACAAATAGGCTTCCTTGGGACGATTAGAGTGCTACCGCAACCTGTGCAGGAGCGCGAGCCGTCACGGCGGAGGCCCTGGCATCAGGGACCGGGTGATGCGGATTGCCGTGGAACCAGTTCTCGATGTATTGCCGGCCCGTTGGGCAAGTGATCTTTGCCAATTGGCTTGCTACGACCTCCGTGATGAGCGGTAAATCGCCGATCCACTCATCGAGGAGATTAGTACCGACAATTCTGGAGTTAGGAATTTCAGTCGAGAACTTTCAAGGGCCTTATCGCGGCCGCGATGCCGGCGGCACCATGTTGTTGGCGCGATAGTACACCACGAGCTGGCCGTAGTGGTCGCCGCTGTCCTCGATGACGAACATCCAGTTGTAGGAATTGTGGACCAGCTTGTATGTGTTTAGGTGGCTGATGTCCAACATGATGCGCAATCATCATGCTGATGGGAATGATCACAGGAGCAGAGACGATTGATTCGTCCTCCGATCTTACGTTTACAGAGAACTGGATGATTGCCGAAGAAGACAAGGTCGCAGTGTGCTTTACTGCTAAAGGAACCCATGACGGAGTTTTTCAGGGCGTTCCTGCAACGGGAAAGCGCTATGAACTCTCGGCCATGACCGTGTGGCGCTTTGTGGACGGAGGGGATCGCTGAAGAATGAGTGTTCTCTAATGACCTCGATCTGTACCGTCAACTCGGCTTGTTCAAAGAGCCGGGATCAAATGATCATTGAGTGCAGTCGTGCAAAACTGACGGACTGACCATGCATGGTCTGAACAGTCGAATCGCGGATCATAACCTGAGGCCCTCTATGTAGGCACTTTGTAGTCTAAGTCCCCCGACCACGGCTCGTTCGTAATCTTTCGGTCGGCTTCAGTCCGACCCAAACATCTCTTCGATCCGTACTTCGAACCCTAACTCTGCCAGCAGTCGCTCGAACCAGCGGGAATATCCGGTAGCCTCCATTCCTACTCGCACGCAGATTCCTCGCTGTTTCAGGTCTCGATAGAATCTTTCTGCTTGTCCATCACTGTGGTTCAATTCCTGTTCACCATATTCACCAGTCTCTTCAATCAAAAACGCAATCGTCTGAAAGCTCGGGTGATAATCTACTCCAATAATCATCATGTCCGGCTCCTTGTGCGCCGTGGAAACCGGCGAGGTGAAGTGAATGCAAAATCACACGATGAAGGAATAACGAGCCACATCGACCCCGAGTCATGCGGAGCCTCCCGCGAGGGTGGCGTCGAAGCGTTGACAGGGGAAAATATGGGACGGGTATTCAGCCGCGTAAGAACTAACTCCGGGACGTTGACGCTGTAAGGAGAAGCGGAAGGCACTACCAGGCACACCGATATCGTGAGGTGTGACGGGGTCCCGCGCGGTCATAGACCCCGCGCACGTATGGAAGCACCTCGCAAGGGAACCGGGAGATCCCGTGTTCACCCGGAGGTAACAAGACCGGGACGCGTCGGGAAGTCCAAAGACGTACGCCGACGATGAACGAACACGGGAAGTCGGACAGACCTGTAGTACCTGAGAAATCCCCGAACAAGACTGGGAAACTGGATGCGGAGGGGATGGAGGGAAGAGGTTTGACCAAAGGGAACCTGCCACAGCAAAACGCAACCCGGACACCGAGCCGGATCGTTGCGCCCAATGCGCTGGAGCGGGTACGTCAGGCAGCAAGAAAAGATAAGAAGCTACGGTTCACAGCACTCCTGCACCACATCTACAACCTAGAAACACTTCGCATGGCCTATTTCCATTTGAAGAAGGAAGCCTCGCCAGGTGTGGACGGGGAGACGTGGCGGCACTACGGAGAGCAACTGGAAAATCACCTCCAAAACCTCTGCGAGAGGCTGAAGCAAGGAGCGTACCAAGCAAAACCGGTGAAAAGGGTGTACATCCCAAAGGCCGACGGGCGGCAAAGACCGCTAGGAGTAACGGCGCTGGAAGATAAGATCGTCCAGCGTGCGACGGTCGAGCTGCTGGCCAACGTCTATCTCCATTACGTATTCGACCTATGGGTTCAATTGTGGCGCCGAAAGCAAGCACACGGTGATGTCATCATCGTGCGATTTGCAGACGACATCGTTGTTGGATTCCAGGGAAAATCGGATGCCAAGCGGTTCCAGACAGAACTGACGGAACGAATGCGGAAGTTCGACCTCGAGCTGCATCCCGAGAAAACGCGCCTACTGGAGTTCGGACCATTTGCGGTCCGGAACCGCCAGCGGCGTGGAGAGGGGAGACCTGAAACGTTCAACTTCCTTGGCTTTACGCATATTTGCGGAAAGAAAAGGAGCTCAGGGCGTTTCACAGTGTTACGGCAGACGGTCCGCAAACGGTTACAAGCGAAGCTGAACGAGGTAAAAGCCGAGCTTCGGCGACGCATGCACCACCCTATCCCCGAAATAGGTCAGTGGCTACGATCAGTAGTTGATGGACACAATCGCTACTATGGTGTGCCCATGAACGACGCTGCGCTGCATCTTTTTCGACTCCAAGTAGGACGGCTGTGGCACCGGGCTTTATCACGCCGCAGTCAGAACGGCCATGTCCCCTGGGATCGAATGCATCGGCTCATTGCCCACTGGCTGCATCCTGTTCGCATCTATCATCCTTATCCTCTGCGCCGCATGGGCGTTGTCACCTAAGGTAAGAGCCGGATGCGGGAAATCCGCTCGTCCGGATCCGTGGAGGGGGTCATAGGCAACTGTGATCCCTACTCCGACTCTCCCGAGCCTGTGGTCGTCAAGCAACCACAGTTTACTCGGGTCGAGGAGCCGACATTGTTATGCAATCAAGTCTTAGTGCCCGCAGGGACTCAGAGGTGCGCTGACAAGCGACTCGACTGCTACTCCCTTCTCTTACTTGTTCTTGGGCTTGTCATCAGTGAATACGGCGTCCACTGGGTCAAGAGCGTCCAACGGGTCAACGTTGTTCCGCACCCGATACGCTCTTATCTCGCGTCCAAGAACGGCACAGGCTCGCACGTTGCCATATTCGCACATCGATTCAACTTGCATAATCGCATCTTTTTCTTCTGCCTGACCGATGCGGCGCGCAATCATTGCCACGGCAACGAAGGCGAAAACCAACAAAGCGACCTTAACGTTTCGTGTCATTCGCAGTTCTCCTTTGCCTTCAAATCCGTGATGCAAGCGGCGAGCGCATTACATCTTCAACTTGCATTGATGTACTCGGCGACTGCAATGCGGATAAGCACTGCGACTGGAGCACGTTTTTGTTGGGATAGACGACGCAGGTTGTCGAGAAGTTCGGTGGTCATCCAAATGCTCGTGCGTCTCACGATGTTCTCCTTTCACTGAGAGGGTACGACGCGCAGGCATATGTCGAGAATGGAACGACGGCACTGTCCGCGATGGTACGGGAGTTTCGGAAGCGTCAGGGATGCCCAGACTGTTCAGGTCTTGTCCGAGTCTTCGCCTATTGTTTTGAGCATGGTGGGGGAAGTCGCTCACATGAATACTTGGCTAGTTGTCATGACATCGTCAGCGGTTGGTGTGCTCGTCGGTGATGTCGTCACCTTGCTCGGACAATGGTTTGAAAGACGCTCACGACGGGGTGAAGCGATCGCTAGTACCGGAGCCTGCTTACCGTCGGGCACGAAACGCCATGTCGTTTATCGGCCTTAGCTTGCCGAATCGAATCCAGGAACACACACTGGCAGAGGAGAGATCTCTAGCCTGCTTTATTCACGAAGAGTGATTTCGTGAACAATTTTCCTGTTTTTCTTCCGTCGTGAGACCCTATTTGACTACGCGAAACTTTCTGGGAAACCGAGTGCTTGATTCTGAAGCATTTAGCTAAGTCGCGAGGCACACTTTTTGCTGAAAAGGTGACAACAGTATCATCGCGTGACAAGTTAAAATTTCCTGCGACCTTCCGACGCTCCGCTGGTCGACTAGCCGCTTCGCGCGCCCAAGTGCAACGCGAGGCGATGGAAGCTATCAAGATAAGGAAACGATCGCGGCAAGTGCAGCACGATTCGACGCACCGACGCGATCACGTAAGCTCCGAGTTTCAGAAAACGCTCCCGCAACGTGGAGACTTGCGCACGCGCAGAAGCGGTGCCGGCCAGGCCGGAGCGCAGTTCCTGCATCAACACGTAGGCTGCCGCGGTCATCAAGACACGCAACTGATTGGCCCAGAAGCTCGTGCAACTGGTGCGTCCGATTTCCATCCCGTAATGCAGTTCCTTAATGCGATTCTCGAGGTCTCCTCGTTGACAATACACTTCCTCGTAGAGCCACTGTGGACTCTGCTTCATGTTGGTCACCACGAAGCGCGGATTGTCCTTGGGTTTCTTGCCCTGCGCCCGCACCACCTCCGCTTTATAGATGACGCGACGTTTCCACGGCCAACTCTTGCGCGTCCGGTACTGACATTCAGCGTAGACATGCTCGGTCTGCCCGGAGATCTTCGAATCACGACGGACGCACTTCATGGCCGACTCGGCTTTACGCTTCAACACCGTATTACCTGCGAAATTGACGAGGTATTCCACCTTCGGCTCGCAGTCCAAAAAATCCAGAACTTGCGGCGTCGCAAAACCACCATCCAAGCGCACCCGGATCTTGGCCTTCGGAAAAGCTTCGGTCAGCCGCTCGATCAAACGGCGCAGCAGGCCCACCGCTCCCGCCGAGCCCGGCGCGTTCCCCGGACGCAACACCGCGGTGACCAGATACTGCTCCGCCTCGTGGTTGAAGGTCAGAAAACCTACCATCGGTAGGTAGCAGTAGGTGTCGTAATGCCAATTGAAAAACGTCAATTGCTGCGCACCATGCGTAGCATCGTCGGTCGGATCCAGATCCAGGGTGATCAGACCAGCCCGACCGCGCAGCCGCTTGCAATGGCGTTCGATCACCGTGTCCGCCAGGGCTTCGGCCATGCGAAACAATTCTTTACGATCCACGCTATTTTCAAACCGCGAAAGGGTCGATTGCGAAGCCAAATCTTCCCCTTCCACGGGATCCCGACCGACCAATAATTTGTGCACCGGGTCGCACGCTAGTCGGGCGGCATCGTTGGCATCTTCGTAACCACAGGCGATGGCCATAATCCGCTGGGTAAGCAGCTCATCGATTTCGTGACGGACCTTAGCCTCTTGGCGGTCATCTTTCAGACAATCTGCCAACGCCGTTATTAGACCTAACTCCCGGTCGGCGGCTTTGAGCAACACTGCTCCCCCATCGGAGCTGCCTTGCGATTGATCGAACTTGGCAATTACAGGTCGCTTAAAAATTCCCGGAAAGAGAACACACTGTGTCGTGGTATGCTCGGGCACGAAAGCCTCCGGATTGGTGTAAAGACTGCGTAGACAACAGCTTTTTACCATGAGGGAGGCTTTTCGTATCTCTAAATTCGCGAATTATTCAGGCTAGACAAGTTTCTGGCACTAGCGACGCGTCTAAGACGCAGTTGAGTTGCGGCAACTCCTCTGCTTGCTTAAAATTTGGAGCGGCTGCTGTTTGGCTGCGTGAGGTTCAAAATGATTCTGCTTCTCGCGTTGATCGCTTCCCTCCAGTTCTCGCCCGATTACACAAGCCGAATGATCGGGACATGGTTAATCACGATTCGTCCACTCTGGGTGTGACCCAAATCGTGATCAGCACTAAGAATGGTGGTCTGGATGCGCACGCTTGGGGCTCGTGTGCCCCTGTCGATTGCGACTGGGGCACCACGCCGATCACGGTAAGGATGGCACGCCGACAGCCGTGTTCCACACAGGGCCCATCGTGACAACAATGTATTTCGTTATCCTGCCGAACGACATGCTCATGGGCGGTGTACAAGTCAGAGTCTAAGGAGAGTCCGGAGTTCAGAGATCAGGACCCTACCGAGCCGTTTGACCGGGAAAAAGAAAACGCAAACGACGAAAGCGCTCGGGGAGTATTGGAGAAAGTTGCCGAGGCTTACAGTAACCTGTCTGCGGCCGAATTCGTGTCTGTTAAATTTCCCCTCAAGGGAATAAATTGAATGCTGTCGACGGGGGACATGAACGAGCGCAATGCCGTTACGTGGTTTGGGACGAGCCGTAGAGAAATATCTTTTTCTTTCGGTCACCATTTAAGCCATGGATATTTGCTATCAACACGGTGCTATTAGTTGCACTGTTCCTCGGCTCTGCCATCATTCTGTCGTCACATTGGCAATCTGTCTCTCAGAAATCTTCACGTTTTTTCTGGAGAGGTTTTTCGTTGTTCCTTCGGTGTGCTTTACCCTTACCTCCACGCCCTCCAGTTTCACAGCAAAATAAGCGATCTCTATTTGGCCGGGAAGATTGGTAAGGAGCCGGCAGGGTTTCCAGTAAATACTATCCTCGAGGTTGCGGATAACGCGATAAACATTGGTCCTCCGCACTTCAATTATAGGCGGCATCCTGGCCTTTCTTGGTGTCAAAGGTCTTGACATTATTAGCTGAGGCTAGTACCATCGCCGCCACGTCACCTATCTATTAGCGGCTAGCGGTTCGCTGACCAGAGGACAATTCGCTCGATTCCGTTCCCTTCGCGCCCATAACGGGAGGTCCCTATGCAATCTTGGCGCAGGCGTTTTTTGCTTCTTTACATGATGCGCATTCCGCTGCTCTTCATGGCGGTGATCGGCTTTCTTCTTCCCTGGGGTTTCACAACCTCCATGTTTCACGGCGTGGCCGATCTATCCTATCCACAACTCGCATGGGCCGCTTTTCTTGCCTGCATCCTGATCAACTCCGCGATAAGCAGTTGTTTTCTCGTTTTGCTGTATGGAGAAGAGCGCGCCGACGGCTGGGCCGAGCGACCAAAGCCACAGCAACGCATCTCGCCCTGGTTGGTAGCATCGTTATACGCTTACGGCGCCATTTGCTACATCTCATTTCTGTTCTCGACTTGCGATTTCATGAGCACAGCAGGGCGCGTGGTAAACGTTGGTGTGCCTCGGTTCTTCCTGTGGTCCCTGTCGGGATGGATTGCCGGAATGCTGCTCACAGGGATGTTCTTTTTGCTGGATTTGCGCTTTGCCAAGCCTGACAACGACGATGCGCTCGAAGTGTACGCGTTTCCTGCGTTTTACGTCATTCGGCAGTTTTTTGAAGATTCCTGGATACGCTCGTTCAAACATGGTACTCGCTCGCAAGCGCCGCCCGGCAGTTTTGCGGCACATGATGGCCGTTTGAGTCGGATCCTGGCTTCGATCCTTGGACCCGGGTATGCTTCGTCGCCAACTTCGGAGCATCCCAATCGAATACACTCCGGCTTTCGGACCGCCACGATCTTTCTGGTTGTTCTCCTAATCGCTTATTGGGCCTCGGGAAAAAGCACCTTCCACCAGCTGGAAAATCCTGGCCCATGGCCGGAGCACAACGTACCCAATACGGTCCTGAATTTTCTTTTGTTGCTTCTGATCTTTTGGTGTTCGCTGCTCTCCGGGCTTACTTTTTTCGTTGATCGGTTTCGTATTCCTCCTCTGGTTGTCCTCAGCCTGGTCTTTTGGCTCATTGCGCAGCCGGGAGGTTCGGATCATTTCTTCTACACTTTCCGAAGACCAGCCAATTCTCAGCTTTTGGCGCCCCCGCAAATCTTCCAGGACGCTCTTGACCCGGTGATCGTGGTAGCCGCGGCCGGCGGGGGTATTCAATCGGCGGCGTGGACCAGCAGAGTGCTCTGCGGATTGCGCGCCAACTTCCGGCCCACCACCAGCAACAAGACGAACGACTTTGAATCGCACATTCTGGTCATCAGCGGGGTCTCCGGCGGTTCCGTCGGGACGATGTTTTATTTGCGTTGCCTCGAAACAGAGGAGGGAGATGTTTCGCCTGCCGATTGGGCGGAGAATTCCAGCCTGGAAGCCGTGGCTTGGGGACTCACGCATCCGGACCTCCAGCGTATCTTTTTCCCCTGGTCGCCAGAATCGTGGCGCGTCGCAGACCGGGGTTGGGCGCTCGAGCGAGCTCTTCTGAAGAGCGCGCAATTTAAGAATCACGAACGTTTGGTGTTGACCGACGACAATCTGCGCCGTCCGGTACTTCTGCTGAACTCTAGCGACGCGCAGACCGGAGACCCCGTTGTCTTCACGAACAGTGACTTTGCTTATCATCCGCCCGATCCCACAAAGCCGGCAAAACATGATATCAATAATTTCCGCGACACCGCGGGCGGCGACAGGGACGTTTTTTTGGAAACCGCCGTTCGCATGTCCGCGGCCTTTCCGTACGTTTCTCCAGAAGCGCGACCGGATAATCTGGCGGCCAAGAATGGCGTGCATCTTGGCGATGGCGGCTACTTCGATAACTCCGGCGTTTTTGCGCTGTCCGAGTGGCTCAAAGAGGCAGTTAAAGAACACCCGAGCAAGAAACGAATTTTGTTTTTGGAGCTTGATGCTTTCCCGGATTCCGCGAACCGCGACATGGAAACCTCGAAACGGTGGTATTACCAGGTATCTTCACCCCTCGAAACCATGCTCAATGTGCGTTCCGAAGCTCAAGTCGTTCGCGACAAAAGCTCCGGAGAGGACTTACAAACCATGTTCAATGAAAGCGGATTTCAAACCACATGGCTGCTGGTGCGGTATGAGCCCCCCCCTAGCGAAAAGAACAATCCCTACGCGAACAATCCGCCGCTCTCCTGGCACCTGACCACGATCGAACAGAATTCCATTAAGGAGGCCTGGAGCGCTGTGGAAGCAAAGGTCAGCGAAAAGATCTCCGACTTCTTGAATGGACCCCCAACCGATCTCGCAGCCGGAGCTTGCGATCCCTACGGGCCAATTGCGAATGGTGTTTTTCAAAAACGCTGCGCCGCCGCCCCGGCGGATCCAG
Source organism: Candidatus Acidiferrales bacterium (assembly GCA_963709675.1). Taxonomy (GTDB): domain Bacteria; phylum Acidobacteriota; class Terriglobia; order Acidiferrales; family UBA7541; genus Acidiferrum. The sequence continues at coordinate 1,610,426 of CAVPWW010000002.1, read as the reverse complement.
GTGAGAATGGCTCGAGATAATATTGGGCAGGAGCGGAGCGCTACCCCTGTCGATCGTTCTTCGATTTCCTCCTTCTCGGGGCTTATCGCGCACGCCCGCGTCCACCTTGAGCGGCACGATTATGGCAAGGGGTTTGGTATATTGCGGGAAGTTTTTCCCCCACTAATCGAACGCCGCTGGCGCGTGCGTCAAAGTGAGGGAGGGTCAAATGGGGCTGTGCATCATTACAATTTCACTGGAGCTTTCCATGATCTCTCAATCCAACATTTCCACGAATACAGCTATGGGCGCGAATCTGGTGCTGGGAGGCGGGGCCACATTTCGCGCCTGGGCACCGCTGGCGACCGCGGTGTATATCAATGGCACATTCGGCGGCTCTTCTTTGACGGGACAGACCGACAATCTGCTGTTGGCGAAGGATGCCAATGGATACTGGACTGGTTTTGTTAGTTCTGCTCAGGAAGGCGATGGCTACACTTTCTTGGTAGTCGGCCCCGGCGGCACCGGACCGAAGCGCGATCCGTATGCGCGAGAGCTGGCACCAGCATCCGCATTCCCTAACTGTAGCAATCTGATTCGATCCGCTAGTGGCTATCCCTGGCATGATGCGGCATTTGATACGCCCGACTTCAGCAACATGATCATCTACCAGTTGCACATTGGTACCTACAACCCAGCTGCGCCCGGTGCCCCATCGAATTTCCTCGATGTCATCGGAAAGATTCCGTATCTTGCTGAACTTGGCATAAATGTCCTGCAACCGCTTCCCGTTGATGAGATGGAGACCGATCCTTCGATGGGCTATAACGGCGCTGACTTGTTTTCCCCGGACTTCCCTTACGTCGTCATCGACCCGGTCACTCTGAATGGCTATCTCACGACGATCAACGCCTTGCTCAGTGCTAAGGGCTGCGCGCCGCTTGCGCTCCGGGACATCACCCCAGGTCCGGCCCAGCTCAAGGCTTTGGTCGACCTCTGCCACATCTATGGGATAGCGATCGTTTTCGACGTGGTCTACAACCATGCCGGTGGATTCACAGTGAACGGCTCGTTGGACGACAACTGCGTCTACTACTGGGACCGTGCCAAAAACGTAGGCAATAACAACGATAGCTTGTATTTCACTGATCAGGATCGCGGAACCGGAGGGCTCTCATTCGCGCTCTGGAAAAATGATGTCAGCCAATTCCTGATCAACAATGCTCTGTACTACATCACCGAATTCCACGCGGATGGATTCCGCTACGACGAAATCAGTGATCTGATTTCAATGAACTGCGATTCTGGCTGGACGTTTTGCTGCAATCTGACCAGCACGCTTCGATTTGTGAAACCCCGCTTATTGCAGAACGCAGAGTTTTGGCCAGGCGAGGTCGGCAATTACCCCAAGTCTTGGCCGTCAATTGTAACTCCCACCTCCAGTGGTGGCGCGGGCTTCGACGTTGCTCAACATGATGGATTGCGCGGCGCTGTTCGCAATGCAGTCGCGGCAGCTTCTTTTGGTCAGAGCGCCGTCACCAACTGCGACGCTATAGCCTCGAACCTGTACCCTCAGGGCTTTGCTCATGGCTGGCAGGCTGTGCCGTGCGTCGAGAATCATGACATTGTGAAGGTCGGGACAGACCTGCGCATTCCTACACTTGCTGATGCCTCGAATCACGAATCGTGGTATGCGCGCAGCCGCTCGCGATTTGCCACCGGCCTGCTACTGACTGCTCCAGGAATTCCCCAGATCTTCATGGGGCAGGAGTTCTTGGAGGATAAGCAATGGAATTGGGATCCTACTTCGCCGAACCTGATCTGGTGGGCTGGCGTAAACCCAGGGGCCGATACCGCCAGGGCCGATCATCTACGATTTACTCAAGACTTGATCCGGCTGCGGTGGAGTTACCCGGCCTTGCGAGGCGACAACGTCAATCCTTTCCACATTCATAATCAGAATCGTGTAATCGCATTTCATCGCTGGCTAGAAGGTACCGGGCAGGACGTGATTGTCGTGGCGACCCTCGACGAAGATACTTGGTACAACTACGGAATTGGCTTCCCATTCGCGGGTCCGTGGCGCGAGGTGTTCAACAGTGATGTCTACGACAACTTTGTGAATCCAATCGTGGCGGGTAACGCGGGAGGCATCTTCGCATCGGGTCCGCCATTGCACGGCTTCATAGCCTCGGCAAACGTAGTGATCCCTGCGAATGGCTTCGTTGTCTTTGCCCGCAGCTGAACCGCTCAGGATCAAGAGTCGACTGGTCCTTGGATTGCGGCTCACGGGTCCGGGAGCCCCTCTCCGAAAACAAAGTTGGGCTTCGAACTCTCGGAAAAGAGTGTCTCGCGACTGACAGCCACCTCGATGAATTGCTTCCCGACAAGTGGCTTGTGGCGCAGAGGAAGGTCTCACTCGCTCATGAAGAAACGTAAAGTAGCTTCTGGAGTTTCTTCCGCGCGGCGGGCTTAAGGCTGGCTACATAGCCGCGGAGTTCGTAGGGGTTGAAGATCTCCCACACTGCCGCTTGAAAGCGCGGGAGCTCGGCAGCGAAATCGGGGTCTTGATCTGCGGCCTTGGCAAAATTCAATAACTTCTCGCCGATCAAATAGTCGAGCGCCTTCTCAATGCCGAAACGTTCACGAATCGTGAGGGTGGCCTCGCACTGCTCTTCCCAGATCTTGTGAAAGTCCATGTGAAACTCCATGGCGAGTAACTATATCGCCGGGCACATGCCATCAGCAAGAGGAGCGAAGAAATCTGCAGACCGTAATCTGCGTTCGCCGGACGGATACGCTACACTAGCACAGGGAGCCTCGCGCTTCTGTGAAGCCGGGGCTGAGATTACGAATCCACGAAGAAAATGTGGACAAATCGGAGACAAACCAGCCGGTCTTCCGGCGGTTCGTCTTTTGCACTCTGTAGTTGAGAAGACTCAATCTGGTATCTGCAAGACTCGCACTGTAGAATGCGCTCCGTCCGAGTCGGTGTAGACGAACAACTTCTCGCCCAGAAAGGACACCGAACTGCGAACATACCTCGGTAGATTCCGGTGCCAGACTTCCTTGCCATCACTTGCGCGAAGGACGTAGACGGCATCCTGGAGGCTATTATCGCGGATCGCGTTGCTCTCGCTGATGGCAACAAATGTGCCATCCGGATCCACTTTGACGGCAGTGATGCTGCGGCCTTTTAATGCTTCATGTACCCCCCGCCCGTTGGCCAGCGACCAGGCGACTCGATAGCGTTTGCCTGGCTCACGTGTGGCATCCCATGCAACCCAGCCGGAGCCCACTCGAAGTAAAGTCGTAAATTGCGCATCAACGCCTTGGACGACTATCGAATCACCCTGCTGCTCGGAGCCGAGGCCGAGCGTGGTCAAGGAGCTGCGCCGCGTGGTGTAATCGTACTTGTAGAAAGTCAGCTCCTTGCGTTCCATATCTGCAGCAAGAAGTCCCCATTCCAGGAGGCGTTGGTCAGGGATGTCCACGAAGTGCTCCCGTTCGTCGGTGAGCGATTGGACGACGGCGCGGCGACGTTTCGAACCAGGGATCAACTCCATCCAGGCCACCCAGTGCCCGTCGTTCGACAAAACTGGCATGCCGAGTATTGTTGACCCCTCAGGTAAGCGGGACAACAGTCGCAAAGATCCGTTGCCCGCCCACCAGTGTGTTTGTCTCGTTTTGTTGTCCCAGTTCCTTATTAGGTAGACACCAGCCGGAGAAACGAAATCCAGGTCAACCTGTGTGTCGCCATCCGGCTTTCTGATCAAACGTGTGTGACAGCTAGGCATTGTCAGAACGACGTAGTCCTCTTTTGCTCGCAACCAGGCTTGTCCAGCGAGTGCCACCGATGTGTCAGGAGGAGACCGCACTTCAGCCACCTCCATATCGGGTATCGTGCATACAGTCTTCCAGTCTCCCAGATCCGGTGTCGTTGCCCGCTCGGCAAAAAATCTGGAGGGAAGTGCGCTCAAATACGTCCAGTTGGCGGCGCCTACAAACACCGGTGCGCAAGCGGCGACCACCAGGATGCGCACCCAGCCAGCCCGCACAAGTACCCAGCCAACCACGGGAATCCAACCACTTATGTGACATGGGCAGTCACAATCATGCCGCGCTTTCATCCCTCACTTCTACCCTAGTCGTGTGGATTTGTCAGTCAGTGTCCTGGCAAACGGTAAAGTCAAGTACTGGGAGCCAGTGCGCCGGGATAAACCGGCGTGGAGGTGTGTCCAAGGAAGGCTGGCGTATTCGCCCCAGAACACCAAGATTCCCAAGAGAACGAACGCGGCGGTGTCCAAATCACGCTGGGCGACTTCAAGACGTCATGATTCATTGCACTGACTAGTGCAGCGAGACAGCTAGCCGCAACCACCACGACAGCTGGAAGCTCATATGTAGATAAAGCGCGGAAAACGATTATCAGTACCAAAATTCCTTCGTTGCCCCTGCCCGGGTCTCCGTCTCGTACTGAAGGAATAAAAAATTGGTCAATAAACAAATACGCAGCAACGCAGAGGAGAAACACTTGCTGCCATGTCCACTGAACTTTCTCCCATTTCGGGAGGAGAAACTTTTCCCATGTTTGCGATATTCACACCGGAGGTTCACCGGCGCTGCTTAATTGTCTAAATGGCACACGTTTGCTGCAAAGTCCCGTTAACGAGGTAATCGCCGAAGTACTGGGCCGACTTCTCCGAGACTGGGGAGTCGTCCCGATTGAAATCGATTCAGGGTGTCGCAAACCGGGCAGACGGGTGTACTGTGGTGCCGTTTTCATGGCAAAAGAGAAGCGTTGGGTTCAGAGGAAATTGCGGCGAGATTGGAAAAAAGCCGGGCTCCCCACTGATCATCGAGTCCACGCGGTCGAGTGACTTTTTCAGGAAAGAGAAGTAATGATGAACAAAAGCGTGACAACAACAGTGATCTTAGCGTTTCTTCTTTCCGCCTCTATGGCATTGGGCCAGGACAAAGCAAAGCTACAGAAGGCGCCGAGACAGATCTCTGCCCGTCAGCCTCGGGGCATCTACGCCGTTGTGCTGGCCTCCGACCGTCATCCTTACAAGGCCGCCATTGACAATCCGGTGGTCTCGGGACTGTTTCTTTACTTTGATTGGGCGACCTTGGAGCCCAAGGAAGGTCAATTCGATTTCAATTTACTGGAAGAAGTGTTTACGGTCGCAGACTCGAAGCACAAGACCATTCAACTCGCGCTGCTTCCCGGCTTTTCGACGCCACGCTGGCTCCTGGACAAACTCCCATCCTGCGATACATGGTTGGCTTCCGGTGGGAGAAGGGGCCCCGCACCACCGCAATGCGGAAAAGCCACGTTTGGGTTTCCTGAAGGCGAAGCGCGCAAGGGCGAGATGCATGAGTTGCCGTTACCATGGAACCCTGAATACAAGAAGCACTGGCACACGTTTCTTGTCGAGTTTGCGAGAAGGTTCGGGCAACGCGAGGCCTTTGTGTCTATTGCAGTCGCGGGTCCCACGTCGCAATCCGAAGAAATCATTATGCCGCACGACGGACCTGGCGAGACGGAGAAGTGGGCGCGACTGTTGGAAGGGTTCTACAGCGATACGTCCTACCATCGGTCGAACAAGGCGTTTGTCGAAGAGTGGAAGGCGGCGATCGACGATTACGGAAGAATCTTCAGCAGTATTACTCTAGCGTTGACGCGTGCGGCGGGTCTTCCCTTCAATCCAACTTGGCGTGGTGGGCACGAGACTTCAACATTGGAGATCGCGGCCTATTTCGCGCGGCAACCCGTGGGTTCAAATGCAAAGGCGACGCAGAATAACGGCATAACGGCGGCTCATCCCCTGACGATGAGGCCGGTAAAAGAGATGTCAGCGGATACGACGTTCTATCCCCGAATCCTCGGTGGAGGAGAGTTTGCCACTGGTTTTGCGCGTAACCCGGCGCGGGAAGGGTGCAAAATTGACGATCCTTCGTTGCCCACCTGTCAGAGCACCACTCCGGAGCAGGCGCTCGCCAATGTATTGGCCATCTTTTTCGCCGGCACGCCCTACGGACATTTCTATGGCTCACAAGACGGCAGGGCTCCCGTTCAGTACTTGCAAATCTATCAGGACGACATTGTGTACGCCAACGAGCACCCCACCGTTCAGGCGATGTTGATGGCGGCCAGCAAGCGAATGTTCTCCCCCTACTGAAGATCGGACTGCACGTCCTGGCGTAATCGGAAACTTAGAGTACTAGGCTGACTTGATTTCCGATTGACTTTTCCGATACGCGATTTCCCGGGATCTAGCCGTGAAAACGGGCTAATCACTCGTGCTTATAAATCGCCCAGGCGAAGATGCGAGGTGATTGTCTCAAATAACGGTTCTGGAGGAAGAACCGACTGGTTAGAACGGAAGGTAGCAACCTTCACTGGGTGGCACGAGCCGTGTGATTGGAGACAGTCAAGCACGTCTCTGTGGGGGGCTCCGGGGTGAAATTCCCTGGGCCTCCTCGGCCGGACGTTCACCAAGAAACTCTCTTTTTGATTAAGCGAAGAGAGGGTCTGACTTTTGCGTCTCTGCGTACTATTGCAGGTGATAGAGGAGGATTGCCCACAATGTATTGCGCCTCCGAAAGCTGCCAGTTGTATCTGGCCAATTGGAATGTGCAAATTCCAAAAAGGTGCGGCCTTTGTCCGCAGGCGAAAGGCTAAAACTCGCGGTTGTGCCAGCAGAATTGCCCGGTCCTTTGATACATTTCCATTCAACCCTTCGCGCCGGTTCTGCCTTCGTCACCTTCCACTCGAATGCGGGTCCATCCTGCGGATGAATCCGAAGGATTCCACCCAAGGCGGCGTCGCCGTCGATCTTCGCCGTGTGCCATTTGCTTAGATCCGTCACCGTCGTCAACGCTTGGTAAATGCGCTCCTGGAGTTGACCCGGTTTCAGCGTCTAGTTGGGTCTTCCCAACCAGGCATATTGCCAGGCAACTGTAACGCTCTGATAGTTTCCGCCATAAAGGACGTAATCGCCATTGCTGTAGCTAAACTTTAGGCTCTGGTGCTTGGTAAAAGGAATGGAGGCGGTCGCTCCGATGCGGGAATTCTTCTGATAGGTATTGACGTTTTCTGTGCCGTTGATAGTGATTCGACCGCCAGCAAACGTTAGCAATGCTGGAGACGACAACGGGAGAAGTGGTGAATCTGACACTAATGCACGAAGGCAACGAAATGCGGGAATTCTATTCCCAGCTTCCGCGCCCAGTGCTTGTGGGCATCGAAGCCACCGGATCGATGCAGTGGTTTCTAAACCTGATGGAGGAGTTGGGAATCGAATGCCGAGTCGGCCATCCCGCCACGATTCGAGCGGCCGAGCCCCGCAAGCAGAAACATGACCGGCGCGATGCGGAGTTAATTTTAAAGCTGCTGGTGGAGAACCGTTTTCCGGCGATCTGGCTGCCCACGAAGGAACTGCTGGATCTACGGGCGCTGCTCCTGCACCGGCATCAGTGGGTGAGGATCCGGACACGGATTCAAAACGCACTGCAGGCCATGGCCTTGGCCAACGGGTTACGCCGAGGTCCTGGACTGTGGAGCTACGACGGGCAAGCCAAGATCGCCTTTTTGCCGTTGCCGCCCCATGCCTCCTGTCGGCGAAGCGCGTTGCAGGCCATGTACCGGAAGATGGAAGAGGAAATCGAAAACCTGACGAAGCAAGTCGCCGAGCAAGCGGAGCAACGCACCCGAGCACGACGGCTCATGACCCATCCGGGAGTGGGGCCGGTCACGGCACTGGCGACCGACGTCTTCCTGGGCGACCCGGGGCGGTTCGTGGATGGCAAGGCGCTGGCCAGTTACGTGGGGATCATCCCGAGGGAGTACTCCAGTGGAGGAAACCAGCGGCTCGGTAGAATCACGAAGCAAGGCAGTCCGCTGTTGCGGTTTCTTTGGTGTGAAGCCGGTGCTCATGCAGTACGCAAAGATCCGGAGTTGCAGCGTTTCTATCGCCGCAAATTGGTTCAGAAAGGTCTGGGAAGAGCGCGCGTGGCGATAGCCCGCAAGCTCGGGATCCGACTGTGGATCATGTTGCGGGACGAGATTGACTACGAAGAGTTCTGTCGTCGCGGACAGAAGCACCACGGTAGTGCAGCCTGTGCGGGGATGCTTGACGTCGCGAATGGTGCGAACAGTCACCGTCCGGTTGATTAGGCGACCCGCCCTCCTTGGATAGCCAGGGAGTTCGAATAGCTCGTCATGGTCCGTCAGGATCGAAGAGATGTTTGGTGGGCAGCACCCAAGTGATGAAGTGACGGGGCTAAGCGCGTAGGGTGGACACAAAGCAGAGATCGACGACGGCAAAAGATCCGTCCAGCGAAGGGATGCTCCCGCGCACGCCCAGGGGTGTGCCTGATCGAGAAGAAAAAGATGCAGAGATTCACAAAAAAGATGGAGAAATTCAAAAAAAGATGAAGAAAACTCTTGACACCGGCCGACCTCGTTAGAGATTTTGCGCTGACGGTAACTCGATCTACCATCCGAGTGAGTTTCCCTTCTTTGTTCTATCCGGCGTAGTCCGTGCGCGCGGCAAGCAACTTTGTCGCGTTGCCATGATAAATCTGTTTCAGAGTCTCTCCGCTAAGCCCGAATCCATTTAGGCTCCAGTGGTAGTCGAACTGCTCGATTTCGTAGAAGTGTTCGTCCAGCGATTCAAGGATTCTGAACGTGACACGGTACATCGGCTTCTCAAAACCCATATCGGTCCCATAGACGAGTCGTTCGGCATACTTTTCATAAAACCTCGAAACGAACCGCGGAATCGGCGCCGTCTCAGCGTAACGCGCTGAGATGTCAGCATGCAAATTAGGATTGCATTCGAACATCGCGCCCAGCCGCGCCAAATCGTAGTCCAGGTTTGCGAAGTGGCACGCAATGAACGTTGTCCCTCGGTGCCTCGCGAGTGTGCGGTTAAGAATGTCGATCATCCCGGACAGGCTGACGATGTTCGGCTTATTGTCGAGTCGCCAGTGGTAGGCGTTCATCAGGCCGTCGTTCGTGTTGTCCATCCTCTGGTACATCCAGATGGGGTCGCCGACATGGAGACTGATAGGCATGCCAAGCTCGCCGCATCTCGCCCACAGTGCATCCATGCGCGTGTCGTCGGGATGCATTCCGGGTGACTTGGACTTGCCTGAGACTAGTCCGCTCCCCTTATCGTGGATTTCACCCACGCCGCGCGCGCCCACTTGCCGGCAGCGCTCCAGTTCCTTGACGGCGGCAGGGCCGAATCCCTGCTTGTCGTAACGAGACAGATCCAAACCACACCACATCTCAAAGCGATCCGGATACTTCGAATACTTACGGTAGATATCATCAAACTCTGTGCCAGTAACCATGGTAAGGATGATAGTTTTCTGAACGCCAACCTCATCCATGTTCTTGATCCATTCCTCAATCTGCTGCGCAGTCTTGGCGTATGGATGAGAGTGCATGTCGATGATGGGGTATTTGGCCTTATCGATCACGGTGACGGGAATTTTATAGATCGATTTCGGACGGTAGTCTTTGAGGAGAATTGTTTCTGGTGAACGCAGCTCCTTCGTTTGGGAAGCTTCTCCGGGATGCAAAGGGTTTGTGTCTTGCATCGGGATCGGGCTTGACTCCGCTGGAAACCAGCCGGCCAGCCCAACCAGGCTTGCCCATTTCAGAAATAATCTTCGATTCACTTCATTTCTCGTTCCCATATAGTTTGACCCACGCAACTTTTTGCAATCTGACCAGTCTGTGATCCTTACATGTTCATAGCTACTGCTGCCCATCGTGAGCGGTCTCCGCAATTATAGTCGGCTATCTGAAATAGTGGCGAACAGTGAACCACCAAATCGCTCATGTTCCAACCGGCGCTCGACAACCTCGACGGTTGCGGGATTCAGCATGGCGATTTGCTGGAAGCGTAAATGGAAATCGCAACCCTTATAATAAGCATCACTCGGCTCCTTTCCTCCGAGCCTTGGTCGATCACCTTCGCCAAGTCTACTCGTTCGAGGGAGCCGACGACGTTATCTAACCAATAAACGCTGCTTTACCGTATCCGCGTTCTCACTGCGGAGTGAACGAGTCAAGGAGCCTCTTGCGCGTCCGGTTAAGCCGTTTGGATGTGACCGCCCATGGTTGCGGTGGACGCGGACCCTATGCAAATTCAATTGTGGGAAGGGACGGTTTTGATGTGTGCGACGGCTGCCCCGTGGAGCATGACCTGTCACACCGCGGACCCAGAAAATGGCTACGGTGAAACCGCGTTGTGAAAACTGTCGTTGATGAGGCTGCATGAAGGAAATTGTGTTGCGACTAGGAGGAGAGGGGCGTAGCGCGCAAAAGAGCGCGGAGTGTTGGAGTTGGAGAGAATAGTTTCAAGCTGCAGAGCTGATCCGTGACACTTTGGACAGTGGCGATCACGGCAGCTGTTATACGAGATGGGTAGACGATGTGCGCAGCGTATGTACTCATCGAGATGTCCGCCGAGCGCAGCCGTATGACACCGCGCTATGGCCCGCAGCACTTCGACATGCTTCCAAGGGATCCACTATCCACTGGCGGTTTCGCTCGACGAAGGCAGCTCCAGCAGTGCGGATGAGATCGGCAATCTCGAGCACCGGCGGGGTCACGGGAGCACCTCCTCCCCAATCGTGACCCACACTTATATCAAAACCGCTTGGCAATCACTGCTCCGCTCGCTCATGCGTAGCGTCCGCCGCCGGGCGGCTATGTCCAAACGACGTTACCGGAAAAATCGAGGCTAGTACCAAGATCTGGCAGTAGCCGACCAGACCCGACCAGGAGTTGAGAATTATCTCCTGTTAAGATGGTGAGTAGCTCCATTTCGATATGAAGGGCTCTTTAACTACACCAACTAAGCGACGACCTTTTTAGCCTGCGCCCTCACCTTCGCCCATCGCTTCTTCGCAGCTTTTGAGATCTTCGCCCGACCAGCCGCAGAAAGGACACGCTTCTTTACTACTGTTGATTCACGGCTTGCCGAATTTCCTAAGGCTTTTCCGGCGGCTCGTAGACTTTCCAACTCTCGCTGCAATTTACCTAGCTGCTTTTCGAGTTTGCGCTCTTCACGTTTAACTGCCGCTAAGATGTTCATGAACCCTCCGCATCAAATCTATCTCCAAAGGAAGGCGAAGGACCAGATCGTGCCTCGAAGGTGACGTGACTTTCAGTAGTCTTTGCGCCGAAGAACTGAGAGTTAGGAGCAGAAAGTCGATTAGAGACTGCCCTTGGTGCTGGTAGCCACTCGTGCGGTAATGCGACTCTCCAGGAGTCATCAGCTCGCCCAGCAGACAGACGGATCATCTGAGTATGCGGCCGTGTTGATGCCTCGTGATATTCTTTTCGCTCCATCCACGAGGGGGATCACGCCATGAAAGAGATAATCGTAACGGACCATGCCCCGAAGCCAATCGGTCCCTATTCGCAGGCCGTACGAGCGAATGGACTTCTGTTCACCGCACAGATCGCGCTGGACCCGAAGACGAATACACTGCTCGAAGGGAGTGTGGCGAAGCAAACTGAACGCGTGCTGGAAAACTTGAAGGCGATTCTGACGCATGCTGGACTGACTCTCGCTCACGTTGTGAAAACCACGGTGTTCCTGAAAGACATGAACGATTTTGCGGCAATGAACGAAGTGTACGCAGAGTATTTCCCCGTAGCCGCCCCGGCGCGTTCGACCGTGCAGGTCGCCGGGCTACCGAAAGACGCGCTGGTCGAGATTGAGTTGGTCGCCGTGCTCTGAGCAGTGGCGGGTACGATGAGCAGTGCGCCGGGATAAACCGGCGTGGAGGTGCGGATGAAAGAGCCGTACGGTGAAGGCCTAGCAAGCCACACCGGCTCTGAGTCATGCGCGTGGAACAGTCGCAAGGCTTAGAACCAGGCGAATCCGACTCCAACTCCTGACTAATGCAGCAAGCCTTTAACCAGAGTCGAAAAGAGCTATGGTGGCGATCACGGCCGACCTGAAAACAAAGGACTTGGTGCAGCGACCGAGCCATCGTTGCTCTGCACTTCTTTCATGAGGTTTCGCGGGCCGGAGGCCCTAAAGGACAGATGGGATGAGAAGAAACTTAATGTTCGGTCAGTTGTCTGCCGTTTCGATGGGAATCGCGTTTCGTTCAGTGCAGAACTTTCCCCGGACGTCGCCGCTACTGCGGCACCTCCACCATCCCTTCCCGCACGGACAGCCGCCCGCCCTCTCCTTCCCGGACCAGTTGCCGCACCAGGTATCTGCCTGGCTTGACCGTATATTCCGCCCGCATCGGCACGCCCGTATTTAGAAACTTCTCGTAGGTCGGTGCCGTGAGCCGAAGTTCCAAGTCTTTCTCGCCGCCCATCATGTAATTTCCGTCGTCGTCGAAAATCGCCACGGAAGTCATCAGCACGTTGCAGTTGCGGTCCTGCTCTTTTCGGAACGGTACGTCCTTGATCCCCAGCATCACCGTGATTTGGATCTTCGTCTCTTCTGTCGCGTTCTTCACCGCCGCCAACTTCAGGTCCATCGGCATGTCGAGCGGTTCGGTCCCGGAGTAGAGCACTCTACGAATCTCCGCCTCCACCTGCTGTTTCGAGTCGCCCACTTTCTTTTCGTCGTAGTATCCGTTTCTCGCCACGATCTGGTAGTGCCGCTTTTCCGTCAGCCCCACTTTCAGCTTGTGAAACGCTCCGTCGCCCTTCGCCGCCGTCGGCGAAAACGTCAGGATGTAGGTAATCGCCGGATCATCTCCTAACTGCTTCAGCCCGCCTGCGATGTCGTTCGAGTAGAGGTAGTGCGTTCCTCCGGTGCCATCCGCCAAATTGATGAGCAGGTCCAGCTGTTCCGTCGCTTCCTGCGAATTGAGCGCCATAGCTCGGGGTGTTTGTGGCGCGCCGCTGTCGCCGGAGAACGCGCCCTCCGTGAACACGCCCCGCGCATCCAGCGTATTGATCACGATCCTTTGTCGGTTCGCCTCTTCCACCACGCGCTGCAACCGTGTCCGGTCATTCGTCAGCGAAACCCCCGGCGAAATGAACACCACGGTGCGCCGGCCCGGCTTCGTTTCCATCCATTTCACGATCGCCATCAACTGGTCGTACACCTGGTTGTTGTCCGCCTGTCCCAGCGCCATCGCCTGCTGCACTGCGTTGCGTGCCAGCATCTCCGCTTGAACCATCATCTTCGGGTCATTGCCGTACGCGCAGTGCAGCGCGTCGTTCACGATCAGTCGGAATGCGGTCTCGTCTTGAATCGTGTCCACCTGGTTCGCCAGGTAATACGACACCTTCGGGCAATCTCCTTGCCGGCTAACCATCGCGAAGTGCGACGACAGCCCCGCCAGCGCTTTCTTCAACTCTGGCTTGTTCGCCGTGAAATTGTGGTTCAGGCTTCCCGAGACCGAGTATAGCCCGACGCGGTCCCCCGGCTCCAGCCCGTCCAGGAACGCCGTCGCCGAATTTCTCGCGTACATCAGGTCCGCAAACGAAAGATGTGTGTCGTCAAACACCAGGGCCACGAACCGCTCCGGAGCGCCAGCTGGCATCAACTCTTCTGTGGGCCCTGCCGCTGGAGCGGCTGTCGCTTCCGCGGATCTCACCTCCGGCGTTTCCACCGTGAAGTTCGCGATGGTCTGCAGCTTGCCGTCGTCGTACAGCTGGAAGTCCTCGCGCGTGAGGTTCGCCACCGGCTTGCCGTGCTCGTCGCGCACGACCACGCGAACTTCCACGACATTCACCCGCACGCGAATCGGCGCCGGCGCTTGTGCCGGTTGTACCTGTGCAGCCTGCCCTGCCTGTCCCGCCATGCACAGAGCAGGAAAGAGCGCCACGCTCAGAACTGCGAGCCACTGCTTCCCCTGTGTTCGGCCCACCGCTCCTCCAACCGCGCTCACCGATTTACGCAGTTCTGTTCTCTCCGGTCATCGTGTTCCCTCACGATAACGCCACTCAATTGAACTCGCCTTTACTGCTTAGATTAACGACAAACTGGATATGGGCGTTAGTGATTGCTGTGGCGTAGGTGTCGGAAACGCGTTGTTCGTGCGCCCGCAAATCCTCCGGTGAGATGCCAACAGGAACTCTCGGCGGGAAATACGACACCTACGCCGCTCGAATCATTTGTCGCAAGTGTCTTCGCTCCTGCGTATCTCCAGACAGTCAAAATGCGGTGTTTCAATGAGAGAAGGCTCAACTGGTAAACGAAATCGGAAAAGTCCTATAAAAAGGAATGTCAAGAAAAAACAGCTCCCCTTCGGCTTAATGTCGAACCTTTTTCGGCATTCAGCCCAACTGTTTGGACGTGTGCTCCGCTCTCTCTCCCCTGTGGTGCCCATTAAATCGAGATCCCATTTGGTCTTCTCTTTCAGAGGGGCCTGCTGGCCTAATGCGGAAAATGTGATCTGGCTTCCACGGTCCTCAATTACGTCTCCCCAGGTCCTTTCAACGCTGAAACCCGCTGCGCCAATTGCTCTTTCAAGCGAGCTGACGATTTTCTGCTTTTCCTCTGTCGTGAAGTCTTCTGAATAAATCTTCTTCCAGTCACCCACATATTGAAAGAACTTGGTTCCACACGTTGGAAGAAGATATAGATTTACGAGGAGTTTATTCTTTGGAAGGTGGGAGAGTAGTTGCTCTTCAAACTGTGGCCAATCCCCGCCCGAAATCACAGCTACCCTGACGATGCCGAGGAGGTTATTCAGTAGCTTTGCCATCTCGGCGTCAAGAGCCGATTTGCTCTCGGCTAGAGTTCCGTCCAGGTCAAACACAACCAGCTTTTTCACAATCCTTCCGTTCCTAAATCGAAGATGGAAGAGCAGAGATTAACTAAGCTGGTCTATCTCGCCTTTGCATCCGGGGTGTTCGCAGTGGCATTCGATGTCTGGCGTTTTTTCCATGACCTCGCATTCGACGCTGCAATATTTGCCCGACGTTGTCAAACAGGAACAAACTGGATGTGCACACTTCACGGCTATTGAAGGGGTCATTTCATTTCTCCCAACTCTGAGTTTTGTCATTCGATTCGCGCCTGTATCCTAGTCCACAAGGGGGGAAGTTTCTGTACTGAAAGGAACACCTTCACCGCTTCAGCTCCTTGGTACAAATCGGTTGGCATATGCTTTGTGGTTTTACGACTGGTCTCTTAGATGCTGTTTTTTCCAGAGTGCGCTTCCTTGCTTTTCATGCGATCTTGAGGCGATGGAAGACAGGAACCTTAACGATGTCGACCAGGAAGGCAAAGATCACCGCCCCCAGAAGTGTTCCACCTATTAAAAGCAATGGCAGAGGCGCCATGGCGATCCCACGATTCGCCATCGTTGAGGCAATCGACAGATCAACGACCGAAGAAAGCACTAGCCAGAGACTTGGGCGAGTCGACCACAGGCGGTGGCGAGCTCGATTCGTATAGGTCGTTGCTTGATTGCCGAACACGATGACCACGAAGGCGAGAGTTCTTAATGTTTCAATTTCAAAACCATAGTGGAATTTGCCGACAGCCAGCACGGCGGTGCACAACAACAATTCGGAAATGCCCATAAAAACGCCCGCAATCGTCAAGTTGCCAACGCGCCATTCATTAGGCATCGGAGACGGCCGCACGTTATCCGTCGTCAAGGACATGCCAAGGAAATCACCAGTAATCATAATAATCACCATTAACATTGGTGTTAGGATCGCGTGTCCGGTCAGGAACAGCCCCACCGCTAGGAAGAGCACCTGCACGACCTTTTTTGTCACGGAATTCAATGTGTAAGTCAGGATGCGTTGGAACGTTCGCCGGCCTTCCCTCACAGCGGCCACAACACCTTCAATTCCCGGCTTGGTCAGCACGATTCCGGCGGCCGACTTGGCGACGTCCGTCGCCGTCGAAACCGCAATTCCCATCTGCGCCTGGCGTAGCGCGGGCGCGTCGTTGGCTCCATCGCCGCACATGCCCACAGTGTGGCCGCTTTTCTGGAACGCCTGAACGAGGTGATACTTATCCTCGGGAAGAACTCCGGCAAAGACTGAGTAATCTTCTGGACGTACACTTGCCGGGATTGGTCCTGGGGGACAGATAGGGCCATGGAGCCCCACCGCCTGCGCGATGATTGCCGCCGTCGCCGGTGCATCGCCGGTCACCATCACGGTGCGCACGCCCAAACTGTCCAACTCTTTAATGAGCTCGGCCGCATCCGTGCGAGGTGGATCGCTTAGCGCGATTATTCCCGCAAGCCGCATCGGCGTTGGCGTGCCAACAGCAACGGCCAAAACCCGAAAGCCCTTGGTTTCGAGTTCGTGCGCTTTGGCGCCCGCTGTTGTCACTGGCTCTGTCAATTTGATAACCGCCCCAAACGCACCTTTCACCGCACACAGTGTTCCTCCATTCGCATCCACCGCTGTTGCCTCGGACATTTTTCTCGCTGGATCAAAGGGAACAAATTTGGTCACTTGTGGAAGTTTAGCCGTGTTCCTTTTCAACGCGGCAGCGCGGATGGCAACATCTACGGGGTCCTGTCCCCCTTCGGAGCTCGCCAGCGCCGCCATTGTCAGCACGTGGGCTTCATCGAAGCCAGGTTGAGCGCAGATAGCAGTCACCGTCAGTTCGTTGCGCGTTAACGTCCCCGTTTTGTCCGAACAAAGGACTTCGAGCGTGGCCGCCTCGTCCACCGCGGACAAACGCGTTGGAAGTACACCCAAGCGTGCCAGTGCTCTTGCGCCCACCGCCGCGGCAAGCGTAAACGTGGCGGGCAGCGCTATAGGAATCGAAGCCAGAACAGCCGTGAGAACGAGGGGAATAATTTCGCCAATCGGCATCTTGCGAGCATGGGCATACGCCACCAGCAAGAGGATGATCACACCATTGCAAATGGCGAGATTTCGTACCACACGCATTACGGTTTTTTGCTGGGTACTCTCGACGTGGGCAATGCGCACGAGTTCCGCGCTATGACCAAACTTCGTGCTTGCCCCCGTTGCGGTGACGGTGGCCGTGGCCTCTCCGCGCCGCACTAGCGCCCCGGCATAAGTTTGCAGGCCAGGGCCAGCTTCGATCGGAACGGATTCCCCGGTGAGCTCGGACTGATCCAGCAGAATCGATCCGCCGACTAGCTTTACGTCGGCAGCGACCACGCCACCGAGCGATAGCTTCACTGAGTCACCTGGCACCAGTTCCGTAGCGGGTATGTTCTTCCAGGCGCCGTCGCGTCGCACCGAGGCCTTAAGCGCCAGCCGCGATTTCAGCGCGGCAAGAGTCGCTTGTGCGCGTCCCTCTTGAAGGAATTCTATTGCGGCATTGAAGACCAGAAGCCCAGCGATCACTGCGCCTTCGATGTACTCGTGGAGCACAATTTGGAGGATGATCGCGGCTTCTAGCATCCATGGAACTGGCGCCCAAAATTTGGCCAGGGCCATACGCCATGGCCGTACGGCGATGTCCGGCATGTCATTCGGGCCGTACTTCGCAAGTCGAGCTCGGGCTTCATCGCCCGTGAGGCCCGGCGACTCGATATCGTCACCACTCACATGTGGTGTACTCGCCAGGACAGGCGAGATGGCAGTGGCAGGCATTGTCTCACCCAGAGTTGTGAATCGAGATATTCAGCCGACTTAAAATCTTAGCTGGTCGAAAGATGCCAAGCTGTCCAATTGAGAACACCGCGCCATCGCGGTCGGAAATTCGCGACGGCAGCCAGGAATACTTGCTGCGCGAAGGTGTACGAAAGGGAACAGCGCGCACTGATCGCATCTTCTAAGATATTTAGACGAAACGGTGTGTTGCTTGGGATCGGTTCCAGAGCCAGCAATGCGATGAATTCTTTTTCCTGTTCACTGCTCCGAGTCTGCCACGCGGCCTAGAGTGTTGTTGTTTTGGCGCAGGGAATACGGAAAAAAAGAAAGGACAGACCTATGAAGATCTTGCTGGCGATCGACGACTCCAAACTCTCCGACGCGGCCATGCAGGCCGTGATCAGGCAAGCCCATTCGCGGGATACAGAGGTAAGGGTACTGCACGTCGTAGAACCACCCTCCCTCCTGGTCGCCCGTGACATGGGTGGTTATGAACCGGCTCTGGAAGCAGTTTGGGACGAAGAAACAAAGCAGGCGCAAGCTCTGGTCGCCAAGACTGCGGAAACGTTGCGCTCACGCGGAATTCATGTCACTACGGCGGTCCAACAGGGCGACCCCAAATCCATGATCATCGATACTTCGGAAGAGTGGCATGCGGACTTGATCGTGCTTGGCTCCCATGGACGAAAAGCCCTTGACCGTTTTTTGATGGGGAGTGTTTCGGAGACGGTCGCCCGTCATGCGCGTTGTTCCGTAGAGGTCGTGAGGATACCGCAGGGCCGCTGAAGAGTTTCACGCTACGGTACCCACTACACGCACCGCAGGAGACTACACGGCACGAGTGATACCTCAGCACTCCGTCTTGGCAGTTCCATTGGAATGCCAAAGAATCCCTTGGCAACGATTATGAGATTGACAAAAGAAGAAGGGATGAGGAAAGCGTGGGGGCGTCATTTCCTCGGCGGTAAGACGAGTTGCGGTTCGCATCATTCGCACCGATGAAGAACGCATGATCGCCAAGTCGGTTTGCCGCGTTCTTGGCTTTGACTGAAAAAGGAGATTCAAACCATGAGAATGAACGCACTTACTCCGGAGCCGCGCGACAAGAAAGCCGGCACAGCACACAAAGAAGAGATGACGTTGAACATCGATGTACTCACTAAGGAGCTTCTCCAGAAGATGAATGCCTACTGGAGGGCCGCCAACTATCTCTCGGTCGGCCAGATTTATCTCTACGATAATCCATTGCTGAAGGAACCGCTGAAGTTGTCGCACGTAAAGCCATTGGTGGTCGGACACTGGGGCACCACGCCTGGCCAGAATTTTATCTACGTGCACCTGAACCGGGTCATCAAGAAGTATGACCTGGATATGTTCTACATCGCCGGTCCGGGCCATGGTGGCCCCGCGCTGGTGGGCAATGTATATCTCGAGGGCACCTACAGTGAAATTTATCCGAACATCAGCCAGGACGAAGCAGGCTTGAAGAACTTGTTCAAGCAGTTTTCGTTTCCCGGTGGCATTTCCAGCCACGTTGCGCCGACGACGCCGGGATCGATTCACGAAGGTGGCGAGCTAGGCTACTCCCTCAGCCATGCATTTGGGGCCGCATTCGACAATCCTGATCTGATTGTCGCCTGTGTCATAGGTGATGGTGAAGCGGAAACCGGTCCTTTGGCGACCGCATGGCAGTCCAACAAGTTTCTTAACCCAATTTCCGATGGAGCCGTGTTGCCGATCCTGCACCTGAATGGCTACAAGATCAGCAATCCGACCGTCCTGGCCCGCATCGAGCATGAAGAATTGGATCAATTTCTACGAGGCTGCGGTTGGACGCCTTACTTTGTGGAAGGCGATGAGCCCGAAGCGATGCATCAGCTTATGGCCACTGCTTTGGAAAAGGCCGTCGAGAACATCCAGCAAATACATAAGAATGCACGGAGCAACAACGACCCCGCTCGCCCGCGCTGGCCTCTGATCGTCTTGAGGTCACCCAAGGGCTGGACGGGTCCGAAAGTCGTCGATGGCCTGCAAGTCGAGGGCACTTTCCGAGCGCATCAGGTGCCTCTTCTTGTGGATTCCGAGCATCCCGATCACGTCAAGCAGCTTGAAAGTTGGATGAAAAGTTACAAGGCCGAGGAGTTGTTCGATGAAAATGGCCGGTTCATCACGGAGTTGGCCGAACTCGCTCCGAAGGGCCATCGCCGGATGGGCGCCAATCCCCACACCAACGGGGGAATTCTACTGCGCGATCTGCGCATGCCGGATTTCCACGTCCACGCGGTGAATGTTCCTTCGCCGGGCGCCGTTGACGGCCAAGATACACTCGTCCTAGGTAAATTCCTCCGCGATGTGACCAAGCTGAATCAGGATCAGCGTAATTTCCGTGTCTTCGGTCCCGATGAGACGGTCTCGAATCTCTTGGGTGCAGTTTTTGAAGTCACCAACCGTCAATGGGACGCCCGAGAAGTAAAAGATGATGAATTCCTCGCGCCCTCTGGTCGTGTTCTGGATTCGATGCTCAGCGAACACCAGTGCGAGGGTTGGTTGGAGGGATATCTTCTGACGGGCCGGCACGGTTTGTTCAACAGCTATGAGGCCTTCATTCGCATCGTCGACTCGATGTTTAGCCAGCACGCCAAGTGGCTAAAGGTAACCTTGGAGCTGCCATGGCGCCGGAAGATTGCCTCGCTGAATTATCTGCTTGCCTCACACGTCTGGCAACAGGATCACAACGGCTTTACCCATCAGGACCCCGGTTTTCTCGATCACGTTATCAACAAGAAGGCTGATATTGTGCGCGTTTACCTACCGCCCGATGCCAACTGTTTGCTGTCAGTTTTTGACCACTGTTTGCGCAGCCGACATTACGTCAACGTCGTGGTTGCAGGAAAACACGCCCTCCCACAGTGGCTCACCATGGATGCGGCAGTCGTGCATTGCACAGAAGGAATTGGCATCTGGCAATGGGCGAGCAACGACCAGGGCGCGGAGCCGGACGTGGTCATGGCCTGTTGCGGCGATACGCCCACGCTAGAGATTCTGGCCGCTGTTTCCATCCTTCGCCAACATCTGCCCGACCTCAAAATCCGGGTAATCAATGTTGTTGATCTGATGAAACTGCAATCGAAAAGCGAGCATCCGCACGGACTCAGCGACACGGATTACGATTCGCTTTTCACTAAAGATAAACACATCATCTTCGGCTTTCATGGGTATCCGCAATTGGTCCACCGGCTAACCTACCGCCGCGCCAACAGCAACCTTCACGTCCGGGGCTACAAGGAAGAGGGCACCATCACGACAGCCTTTGATATCAGGGTGCAGAACGACCTGGATCGGTTCCACTTGGTGCAAGACGTGGTGGATCGGCTACCCCACTTGGGCTCCAAGGGGGCTTACCTGAAGCAGCAGATGCAGGACAAGCTGATCGAGCACAAGCACTACATCGACATGCATGGTCAAGATCTGCCGGAAGTCCGCAACTGGAAGTGGAGCAATCCCAAATGAAACCTGTTGTTGCCCAACCAAAACAGCGGTCGGGGCCCGATGCCAAGGACGAACTGAAATCGCTGTCTCCACCAGAGGTGCAAAAGAAATTGGGGCCGTCGCGGGAGGGACTCAGACAAGACGAGGCTTAACAAAGTCTGAGGCGATACCGCCCCAATGAGATGCAGGCAGTTATCGCGGGACTTGCAAATTAGCTTACTCGTGCAGTACGACACTCAGGAGGGAATCGTTGATGCGAATCTCGCCGTCGTATTGGATAAAACCCAGTTTCCTGAATTTGTTCATGAAAAAATTGACTCGGGACCGCGTCGTGCCAATCATCTCCGCCAGCATCTCCTGCGATACTTTCGGAAGTGCCTTTTGAGTCTGCCCCGGCGAGCCATAGCGCGCGAGCAATAATAGAGTGCGCGCTAGCCTTTTCTCACTGGAGTTAAAGAGCTGGTCGACCAGGTCTGCCTCGACCCGGATGTTTCGTGCCAGCATATATGCGATGAAGCGATCGGAGAACTCATGTTCCCTGTGGAGTACCCGAATCATCTCGCTTTTCTCAATCACTAGCACGGTCGTGGGCGCAATGGTCGTCGCGGTCGCCATGCAAATGCTCTGCCCGGCAAGGGATCCTTCCCCCAGAAAATCGCCAGGTCCAAGGACTGCCACAACCGCTTCTTTGCCGATTTTATTGACAACAGAAAGCTTCACGCCGCCTTCTCGGATGTATATGACATTCCTCGCGGGATCGCCCTGCCTGAAGATGGTCTGTCTTGATCGGAACTTCTCTACCCTTCTTCCCAGACCGGCGGAGTCGAGAAACAACTTCACCTCGAAAACAGGCGTAGTCGGATTCGCTTTTTTGGTAGGGCGAAGGGCGTTGACGGATACACGTATAGGTGCTACCGACGACACCATGATGCCTGAACACTAGCAAAGGACCGAGCCGGCTGACTGTTCAATATTGAACACTTTGTGTCAATTGACGCATTCTTGCAATTTGCGACTGGAACTCCGATAAGTCTTGGAACATCAGCAAATTACAGTCGATTTCTAGCCCGTTCGGAGCACTGTTCGCAGCGATTGGTGCACTTCTAATCCCCCATCGTAGTCTATGTAGCCCTTCATTCTAAATCGATTCATGAAGAGATTGACTCTCGGGCGCGTCGTCCCGATCATCTCGGCCAGAACCTGATGACTTAAAACGGGAATTTCAGCAACTGCTGGACCTTTTCTGTCCAGGTGAGCTAGCCGCAGTAGCACGCGCGCGAGCCGTTGTTCCGCGGAGGAAGTCAGCAGGTGCGCGACGTGATCCTGGTAGTTCTTGACACTTGACAGAAGGTAGGCCACGAGGGAATTCGAGGTCTTGTTTTTTCTGCGAAGGATCTGAAGCATCTTCGCTTTCTTGATAGTCCGTATCGAGCTGGCGGTCAACGCGACAGCCGTGGACATGCGAAGGGGATAGCCTGCGAGGCAAAGCTCGCCAAAAAAATCATGCGCGCCAAGAATGGCAGTGACTGCCGATGGTTGATGTTTCGTTCGGGTGGTGAGCCGCACCCCTCCTTCTTGAATGTAGAAAAGGGTGTAGGCACGCGCACCTTGGGTGTAGATGTTTTGTTTGTTTCGATAGTGCGAAACTTTCCCGCCCAGACTGGCTCCAGAAGAGAACCGCCTGAGATGGGAAGCCACTTTGTTCCTTCGTCGCATAATTGCACCATTCCCACGGAGGGACCGCGTATCCTTATGGCTTTCCCGTTGACTCTTCAGATTTTCGATGAGCTTCTTGCGACCATTGCACAGCTTTATTGGAATGTTCCATTGCTTGCTTCGAATGCTCGTGTCCAGTCTGGTGATCTCCTTTTCCGTGATGCATGGCGGCAGTTCGATGTGCATGTGCGGCGAGTTCGTGGAATTCAGCAGCCCTTCGGTGCGATTCGTTTGGCATAGCATTTTCCATCCTTGGGTTCTTCCTTCATCTTGGAACCACTCGCGTTTGCAATCTGTACACTTGTGAACACTTGGATGTGACCCATATCGAACAGAATCCAAGCCCTTGCTGTGAGAGGCTGAGTGCCTTGGACAGGAAGGTGGCGGAAAAGTGCGCGAAGTGCGGAATCAAAAATCAGCACACCTGGCACTCCGGTTAGCAGCAGGTTTCCTACTTGAAACGCAGCCAATGTTTCTATGGTTCCGTCGCACTGTTCACAGGTTGCTGCTTGGAATAGAGAGGACTTACAAAAAGAGTCGGGTGCTCCGCATTGCTTCTCTATTAGCATCCATCGTATTTGTGATGGTGTTCTGTGGGATTATCTACGTTACTTGCAATCGGGCAGATTTGCCTGATCTAGAGGCGTTCATCCGCTTTGAGCCTTCCTCTTCCGGTCACATCTACGATGCGAATGGCCACATCCTCATCGAATTAGGAAGAGAGCGTCGGGAAATTCTCCAATATTCGAACATTCCTGACGTTCTGCGGCAAGCTATCCTTTCGGCCGAGGACGAGAACTTTTTCTCGCATTCAGGAGTGGATTATTCTGTCTTCCCCCGATTGTTCGCCAAGATCAACGTTCGCGCTTTGAGGGGCCGTCAGGGCGCTTCAGACGGCGAAAATACCGCGGATCGCGTGTCGTTGTTTCCCCAAGGTGGCTCGACGATTACGCAGCAGCTTGTGCGTGGATACTTCCTGCAAAAACTCACAAGCACGAAAAATGGAAAAGTACTTCAACACAGGGGTCTTCTCCCGTATGTTCTCGCCTTGGTTATCGGGGTGCCCGCCACCAACAGGTGCTTGCTCAAACTGGAAGAAATGCGCCTTTCCTTGTGGATTGAAGGAAAGATGCGGGAGCACTTTGGATCCAAGCGCAGGGCCAAGGAAGAACTATTCGCTCGTTACGCCAGCTTCATTTACCTGGGAAACGGCCGGTACGGTTTCGCCGCCGCCTCGCAGTATTATTTCGGCATACCGGTGACAGATCTCACTGCGGAGGATGCTGACAAGGCGGCACTTTTGGCGGGCATCACCAAGTCGCCGGGTGAGTATGCACCCACCCTGGCAGACAATCAAAAACCACTTCGGAGACGAAACCAGATCTTAGCGCTCATGGTTAAAAACCATTTTCTTTCCGCACAGACAGCTGGACGCTGCCAACAGGCTCCAATTCGTTTGGCTACACATTTCACTGGCCCAATCGAAGCGCCCGCAGCCGTGGGAAGTGTTCTCGATGAGCTCAAAGGGCTTGACGCCATCCTCGCCCCCGATATCGGAGTTAACCAGCTGCTGGAAGGCCACATCCAGATTGATTCAACGATTGACGATCAGATCCAGCGATTCGTGAACGCCGCGCTCGAAAACGGCCTGAGCCTTTATGAAAAACGACATCCGCAGAGTGCCGGCCTGATTCAGGGCTCTGTCGTGGTCCTGCGGAACAGCGACTCCGCCATTCTCGCCGAGGCAGGCGGGCGGCGCACATATAATGGTCACAATGCCGCGTACAGCGACTACAACCGGGCAACTCAGTCTCTGCGCCAGCCTGGTTCGGCCATGAAGCCGATTGTTTATCTAGCGGCTTTTCGCGAGGGCGCCATCAATCTCGACACTCCCGTGCCCGACGAGCCCATCGCGGTGACGACATCGGGAGACCGCCCGCTCAAGTGGATCTCCAATTTCGATAATCGATTTAAGGGCATCATCCCGGCCCGCCAGGCGCTGGCGGAATCGCGAAATGCCGTCGCCATTTGGATCGTTCAACAGATTGGGATCGATTCTGTCTTGAAAACTGCCAGAGACGTCGGCATCCGAACTCCATTACATCACTATGAGACGACGGCTCTCGGCGCATCGGAAGTCACTTTATTGGAGCTTGCGAACTCTTACCGAGTGATGGCTAGCGGCATATATGCGGAGCCTTACGTAATCGCAAAGATCGAGCACAATGGGGGAGAGGTTCTTTACAGCCACCACTCACTTTGTTGCTCAAGCAACGAGAACGAACTAGAGCTATCCCAGATCCAGGAAGGATTGCGCGGCGTCGTGCGCATTCCATCCGGCACCGCGCACGCCCTTGATTCCCATTCTTTCCCCATTCCAGTGATGGGCAAGACCGGCACCACGAACAGTTATCGAGATGCTTTATTTGTGGGCTCCACATTCGGACCCAACGGTATTACTGTGGCAGTGCGCATCGGCTTTGACGATACCCGCTCGTTGGGCCCACGGGAAACCGGCGCTCTGGTCGCGCTCCCGGTGTTCCGAGAAATCATTTTGAAGGTTTACAATGAGCACTTAGTCGGCCCCACTCCGCGATTTCCTGCAGAGATGGAAGCAAACATTGACGCCTATCTGAGAGGGGATCTCCCGCCGAAAGATGCGACGGGATCCATGAGTCCGCTCGGCGTGCCGCGACTCGTTGATAGTGGAGAAGAAGACTGTTCGGCAAAGCTGGTCTTCTCCTCGACACACAGGTGCGAACTACCACACACCCCTCGGGATACCATCTTTGCTGTTAAGAATGAAAGAGGCCGATCGGTTTTTGTAAATGAGTAGGATTGCTGAATCGGCTGAGCGGTTCATCGATTAACAGGTTCACCCGCAGAGCGGCTAATGAAACGATGACGACACCGGATACGGATAGCGCGGCAGGGGCTTTGACTAACGGCGCTGGTTCATCAGGTTCAAAACTCGCCGTTTCGCAGGCTCGCCCGAACGAGCCCTCGACTCCGACGAAGACAAAAGACCAGCATATTCATGTTTCGTCTGCTGTCCTGGAGGCCGCCAGGAAAGACGGCGAAGCTCTACTCCGAGACTTGCGAACATCTTTGAGTGGCCTAACCCAAACGGAGGCCGAGGAACGGGCGCGGGCGACCGGTCCGAATGAGGTGGCACAAGAGCGCAAGCAAGGCTGGCTGATCCGCGCCCTGAAAATCATCCGCAACCCATTGGTTATCTTGCTGACGACTCTGTCGGCAATCTCCTACCTTACGGGCGACGTGCGCGCCGGTTCCGTGATGGCGGGCATGGTGGCGTTGAGTGTGGGACTCCGCTTCTGGCAGGAGGCCCGGGCGGACTCCGCTGCACAAAAGTTAAAGGCGATGATCCACGTGACCGCTACCGTCGTTCGGGACGGTGTTGCGAGGGAGTTACCGCTCCGGGACTTGGTGCCCGGTGAGATCATTAAACTCGCTGCCGGCGATATGATTCCGGGTGACGTCCGCCTTTTGTCTTCGAAAGACCTCTTCGTGAGCCAAGGCAGCCTTACCGGTGAATCACTCCCAGTCGAGAAGTTCCACGATCCCGAAACCAATCTGGAAAGCTCCCCAACGGAACTTAAGAACACATGCTTTATGGGCACGAGCGTCGAGAGCGGCACCGCGACGGCAGTTGTGGTCGTGACGGGTGTACAAACCTACCTCGGCAGTATGGCGCACTCAATAACTGGGGAACGGGTGCAAACCAGCTTCGACCAGGGCCTCAACAGGTTTACATGGCTGATGATGCAGTTTATGAGTGTGATGGTGCCCCTGGTTTTTTTCATCAACGGTTTCACCAAGCACGATTGGAAGGGAGCTTTCTTCTTCGCATTGGCCGTGGCCGTGGGCCTCACTCCTGAGATGCTTCCGATGATTGTCTCCGTCTGCCTCTCCAACGGTGCGCTCGCCATGAGCCGCAAAAAGGTAATCGTAAAGCGGATTAACTCAATCCAGAATTTCGGAGCCATGGACGTCTTGTGCACTGACAAGACAGGTACGCTGACCGAAGACCGGGTCGTCCTCATGCGGCATTGCAACGTCGCGGGGCGCGAATCGGAGGAGGTACTGCTGGACGGATACTTGATCAGCTATTTCCAGACCGGTCTCAAAAACCTGCTCGACCGGGCGATTCTGGATAGTCCCGACTTCCACGCGAAAGCAGTTGTTGAAAAATATAAAAAGCTGGATGAGCTCCCGTTCGACTTCACTCGACGAATGATGTCGGTCATGGTCGCTGACCCCGATGGTAAGGCAATCCTCCTAACGAAGGGGGCGCCGGAAGAGGTGTTCCTCCGCTGCTCGCATTTTGAACTCGATGGCAAGTTGTCTGCAATGGATCCAGACCTGGTAGTCGGACTAAAGCAAGAATACGACAGCCTTAGCAACGATGGCTTCCGCGTGCTGGCGGTAGCAGCAAAGGGGCTGCCTGAAAAGCAAGTTTGCGCAAAAGAGGACGAGTGCGATCTCGTGCTTAGGGGTTACGTCGCATTTCTGGACCCGCCCAAGGATACAGCAGCCCATGCCCTGGCGGCCCTCCACAAGCATGGTGTGACTGTAAAAATTCTCACAGGGGATAACCACCTTATCAGCCGCAAGGTGTGTACGGACGTCGGCCTCTCTGCCGACCCCATGCTGGTAGGCGGCGACGTGGAGAAAATGTCCGACGCCGCACTGGCCGAGGCAGCGGAGAAAGCCGCGCTGTTCGCCCGCCTCTCTCCCGCGCATAAAGAGCGGGTCATTCGCGTCCTTCGAAGCAAGGGGCACGTCGTCGGATTTCTGGGCGACGGAATCAATGACGCTCCTGCGTTGCGCGCTTCGGACGTCGGCATCTCCGTGGACACCGCTACTGACATCGCCAAGGAGTCCGCGGACTTGATCTTGCTTGAGAAGGATCTCATGGTGCTGGAAGGGGGAGTTATCGAAGGACGTAAGGTCTTTGCGAACATCGTCAAGTACATCCGCATGGGAGCGAGTTCTAACTTTGGAAACATGTTCAGTGTGCTTGGGGCGAGCGCCTTCCTCCCATTCCTGCCGATGGCTCCCATTCAGGTGCTGACGAACAACCTGCTGTATGATTTTTCGCAGGTGCCCATCCCAGCGGACGCTGTGGACGAGGAACAAGTTGCCCGCCCGCGGCCCTGGAACATCGCGGAGATCAAGCGGTTCATTCTATTTATTGGCCCCATCAGCTCAATTTTCGACTATACAACTTTCTTTGTCATGCTCTGGGTCTTTAAGTGCTGGGATCCATCCCGGGCGTCACTATTTCAGACTGGCTGGTTTGTCGAGTCTTTGATGACACAGACGCTCATCATCCACGTCATTCGCACAAATAAGATTCCATTTCTGCAGAGCCGTGCGAGTTGGGCGCTGACGGCCACGACAATATCCATCATGGCCCTTGGAATGTGGCTGCCGTATTCGCCTTTGGCCTCTGCGCTGGGCTTCACGCACTTGCCGCGGATGTACTGGCCAATCCTGATGCTCACGCTGCTCGGCTACATGGGCCTTACGCAAATCATCAAAGCATGGCTGCTGCGAAGGCAATGGATCTAACCCGCTGGTTCCGGGATGGCAGCAACGGCCAGCGGCCCGGGACCGTCCGTCTTTATAGGGGCAGTCAACGCGGAGATGAATTTAGGCTAAAGCTGTTGCTTGGGAATCCGAGGACCGGCTCCCAAAGCCAAAGGTGTTTCATTGTTTCCGGCGGTTCCCACATCAAGGAGGTCGCAATATGCCTATAGGCAACAAGGAACTCCACCACACGGGACGCATCGGCTGGCTGCGCGCTGCAGTGCTGGGCGCGAACGACGGGATCCTTTCTACGTCGAGTTTGGTGCTCGGCGTCGCAGCTGCTCATGCCACTCATAGTAGCGTCGTCGTCGCAGGCGTCGCCGGCCTGGTGGCTGGGGCGATGTCTATGGCCGCGGGTGAGTACGTCTCTGTCCACTCGCAGGCGGACACCGAACAGGCTGAACTGAATCTAGAACGCGCCGAACTGAAATCAGACAACAAGGGCGAACACAATGAACTCACGGCAATCTACATCGCTCGCGGTCTCGATCATTCGCTCGCGAAACAGGTTGCCGAGCAGTTGATGGCCCATGATGCTTTAGGCTCTCACGCGCGCGACGAACTCGGCATTTCCGAGACGTTCCGTGCTCGTCCCATTCAGGCTGCGTTGACTTCGGCCGGGAGCTTCGCTACCGGGGCAGCCATGCCGCTGCTGGTTACGGCCATAGCTCCGGCGGTTAGGTTGATTCCGTTTGTCTCTGGAACTTCACTTCTTTTCCTTGCGCTTCTCGGTGGGCTGGCCGCTCGCGCCGGCGGCGCAGGCGTAACCATTGGCGCGATACGCGTCACGTTCTGGGGTGCGCTCGCCATGGCGCTCACTGCAGGGGTCGGGTGGCTGTTCGCAGCAGTCGCGTGACCTGGGCTAATCGGAAACTGGAAGATTTTGTCTCGTTGAATCAATCGGTGCAGCGGGCAGCCTGCTCACACAATCCGAATCGGACCTGAGCGACTGAAGACTGGCAACACGCAGCACAGCTTCATCGCACTTGCCTGACGATTTCTTATCCTTTTTTGGGCATTTGCAAGAAGTGAGTCTTATTGGACAGCTTTCGGAATGTTCATGTGTCATTTTGTGTGTGTCTCGCAGCCTCCTAATCCGCGCAACCCGCAAATGTAAAGCAAGATCGGGCAATCGAAGGATGATCTGGCAAGGTAATAAAGATGCGTATGCAGCGCTCTGTTCATTTTCTGTTATTCCTTTTCGTGCTGTTGGCCATACCGGCAACTTCATTCGCACAGATCGGCGTCTCTATCACGGTCGCTCCTCCAGAGTTGGTAGCGTACTCGCAACCGATTTGTCCTCAGCAAGGCTATCTGTGGACACCTGGTTACTGGGCTTACGGTCGCGACGGTTATTTCTGGGTACCTGGCACATGGGTCGAGCCGCCCACCCTTGGCCTGCTCTGGACACCTGGTTACTGGGGTTGGGGTAATGACGCATACCTTTGGAACGAGGGCTACTGGGGTCCCACCGTCGGATTTTACGGCGGCATTAACTATGGTTATGGCTACGGCGGTTCCGGCTATGAAGGTGGGTACTGGAGAAACAGCCAGTTCAACTACAACCGATCGGTGAATAACATCGATTCAAGGAACTTTCACAACACCTATCAAAAGTCCGTAATAAATGGCAGGGCGGGAAACGGCGTCAGCTACAACGGCGGATCGGGCGGATCAACCGCTCGAGCGAGCGCTGCCGAAGAGACCGCGGTTCGTGAGCGCCACACTCCAGCTACGGCCGCGCAAACAGGGCATGAAAGATCCGCCAGCGGGGACCACGAACTCTTGGCTTCCGTGAATCATGGCAAGCCACCTATCGCTGCAACATCCAAACCTGGAGAGTTTACCGGCAAGGGCGCGGTGGCAGCTAAGGGTGCTACGAAGGGCGAGACCAAGGCCACCGAGAAGGCAGCGGCGACACACGCGAATGAGAACAAGGCAGCTGAGAAGAAATCAGCCGAGAACAATAAAGCAGCCGAGAATAAGGCAGTGGCGACACACGCGAATGAGAATAGGGCAGCTGAGAAGAAATCAGCCGAGAACAATAAGGCCGAGAGTAAGGCAGTGGCGACACACGCGAATGAGAATAGGGCAGCTGAGAAGAAATCAGCCGAGAACAATAAAGCAGCCGAGAATAAGGCAGTGGCGACACACGCGAATGAGAATAGGGCAGCTGAGAAGAAATCAGCCGAGAACAATAAAGCAGCCGAGAATAAGGCAGTGGCGACACACGCGAATGAGAATAGGGCAGCTGAGAAGAAATCAGCCGAGAACAATAAAGCAGCCGAGAATAAGGCAGTGGCGACACACGCGAATGAGGATAAGGCAGCTGAGAAGAAATCAGCCGAGAACAATAAAGCAGCCGAGAATAAGGCAGTGGCGACACACGCGAATGAGAATAAGGCAGCTGAGAAGAAATCAGCCGAGAACAATAAGGCCGAGAGTAAGGCAGCCGCAACACACGCGGATGAGAATAAGGCAGCTGAGAAGAAATCAGCCGAGAACAATAAGGCCGAGAGTAAGGCAGCCGCAACACACGCCGATGAGAATAAGGCGGCTGAAAGGAAGTCAGCTGAGAATAACAAGGCCGAGAATAAGGCAGCGGCGACACACGCGGATGAGAATAAGGCAGCTGAGAAGAAATCAGCCGAGAACAATAAATCAGCCGAGAATAAGGCAGCGGCGACACACGCGAATGAGAATAAGGCAGCTGAGAAGAAATCAGCCGAGAACAATAAAGCAGCCGAGAATAAGGCAGCGACGACTCACGCGAATGAGAACAAGGGCCCACAGGTAAAACCAGTGTCGGCTCGACCGGAGACCAAACCCGTTCACACGAACACCATCTCACAATCGTCACATCCGGCGCCTCCTCACACTGAAAGCGCGCCGAAGTCCGAGCCGTCGCATCAGAGCGAGCCTCGCGAAGAGAAAAAGCCTTAGTTTCAGTAAAACTGAATGGTCCGGACAGAGCTCACAAATTCAAATGAGCGGCACATGAAACATTCTAGGGCCGCTCATTTTTTTGGGGCCATCAGGTCCGCATAGTCGGCAGCTGTGGCGCTTCCGGCACATAAAGCAATTTAAAATCCCGCGGCTGTTGCCCCGTTGCGTTTCATCACTCTGTAAGCCCGGGTTCTGGTTCTACTCCCATCTCATTTCTTGTTGGCTGCACACGGGGAGGGCGGACGCGAGCTGAACGCGTGGAACGCCGGGCAGAGCAGTCCTGGCCAATTTCCAGGGACGATCGCGACATGACGTGGCCCCATAGCCAAGAATGCAGGTAAGCACACCAGGACGTAGCGCGGTGTACACGTCTGCATTTGCGTCAGGAAGGCGGTGCGGGTCACGGTGAAAGCCCGCAAACCCCATATCTGAGCCAATTACGGGCAACTTCTTCATAGCAAGCGCTGTCCCCGGAGGCAAAGGGGAATCTCCAGATTAGAAAAAGGCGCAATCCCGATCCAACGAGCAACGCAGGGGACAGATGTCTGTAGAGAGGTATGGTTGACATCAATTCGGCCATCAATCCAGATCGGAGGGAACGACCTAGATTAATTTGTCGCGGCCGTCCGAGATGCATTGGGATTTGTTGTCAAAGACCAACGGAAGAATCGGTAGTCGCATCCTTCGCAGCGAAACGGCCTAACGAATATTATGGCCAAAATTCGTCTTTCCATGATCCCTTGCGCTTGGATTGATGGATTCGTTCACTTCGGCACAGCGGGCAACTCATCATTGCGATTCCCTCGATGTCGCACCAGCATCCCAGTTCTAGGTAATCTTCTGAGGTACAGGGTTTTCTGTCTGTCTCGTTTTGAGCACAGAGATCTCAGCGTCTCTATCGCTGAACCGCACTCAATCCTGACCTTATTCGCTCGTGGGTCTGACTTTCACTGAAGGTATCTCAGTCCAGCATCCCAGGGAAAACCCACAACATGAGATGTCTTGTACGACTTATTCATAGTTTGGCAGTCCCCTCGGTCTTGTAGGTTGCTGTAAAGCCTAACCACGCGGCCGTCTTCCGAATATAGACCGTAAACCGGGACATCTCGAACTTCTTCGATTCGTATTGTGTTTGTTCGATAAAAATCATGATGTTGGAGCCGGACTGAGCCAAATCGCTTCGTACTCGGAGAGGAAAATCGGTGTAGGACTCCGGTAGGTCAGTCACTATCAAATCCTGCGCACCAAGCCGCGTTCCGTCGCTTGCGTATTGCGAACCAAGAGCAGCACAAGAAACATTCCTGCGAGAGGGATCAGGCCCGCCAGAATCATGAGTGGGTCAAAGAGATGTGTGCCCGTAGCGATGCGGGCGTCGGAAAGACGACCAGCCAATTCGAAGACAATGATGGTGCCGAGAGACGCGCCGGTTCCGCTCAAGCCGCTGACGGACGCGACAGAGTCGCTGGCAAAAAGATCAGAAGGCAGCACATTAGCAATGGTAGTAAAGCAAGCGTAAGAAAAAGTGGCCAATGCGAAGAGAATCGTAAGCAATGATAATTTGACGGTAAAAATGGTGGGAATCAGGAGCGTGACGCCGATGCCGCCGAATATAACGAGGGCCTTGCGCGCCTTTCCAACAGACCAGCCGCGTTTGATGAGGGAGCCGGAGACGGCTCCGCTAAAGAAATTTCCCAGGTCGGCGGCGATGAAGGGAATCCAGACAGCAACCAGCCCGCTTCTTAAAGAGATTCCTTTGGCGACAAGGTAGATCGGAAACCAATCCGCGATAAAAAAGAAAACGGGATCAGTGAACGTTCTGGCGATTATGGTGCCCCAGGTTTGCGGGAGTTTGAGAAGGTCTCGCCAACGTGGCCGGATATTTTGTTGCATCTGAGTGTCCTGGGTGTCCGCAAGGATTATGCGAAGCTCCGCATCGCCGATGCGTGGATGCTCCTGAGGCTTGTAATAAAGCCAACGCCAGGCGATGAGCCAGACGAATCCAAGCAGGCCGGGCACGATGAATGCCGGCCGAGGGCCCCAACGGAAATAAATCCAAAGAACAACAAAGGGCGCAATGGCACCGCCGATCGATGAGCCACTGTCAAACAGGGCCGTGGCCAAGCCGCGTTCTTGTTTGGGAAACCACTCAGAAACCGCTTTGGTTGCACCGGGCCAATTGCCGGATTCACCGGCGCCCAGAAGAAATCGAAATCCCAGGAAACTTGCATAGCCTCTGGCGAGCGGCGTAAGAACCGAAACGATCGAATACCACAGAACGGTAATCGTCAAACCAAGTTTTGTTCCAACGCGATCCAGGAACCTGCCGCAGACGGTCTGGCCAATCGAGTAGGCCACGCGAAATGCCACGACGATATTGGCGTAATCGGTGTTGGTCCAGTGGTATTCCAACTTGAGATAGGGAGCGAGGAGAGAGAGAGTCTGGCGGTCCACGTAATTGATGACCGTGGAGGCAAACAGGATTCCTCCAATCCACCATCGCAAACGGTGAATCGGGCGTCGTCTTCGGGAATTTTGCTCCACGGGATCAGTTTGTGAAGCGCCCTGCATTAAAACCTCTATCTCTCATGGCGATTCGATGAATGCAGAAAGCGCAGCGGGACTAAGCAATCCTGCGGATTCTCGATCTAGATAGATGATGGCGTTGGGATGGGTGCGCAAAATCGAAGCTGGCGCCAGTGGGCCGATCTCGCCTTCAAAGCATGCCTGGATCGCTTTCGCCTTGCGGGCATCTGGCGCGACGCAGATGATCTCCTTGGCCTTCAGGATCTGCCGAATGGACATGGAAATTGCCCGCTTGGGAACCTCGGAAAGTTCGTGGAACCAACCTTCGCCCACCTGCTGACGCCGGCATGGCTCATCAAGATGGACGATGATGTAAGGTTCCTCGGTTTGGAAATCGGCGGGGGGATCATTGAAAGCCAGATGCCCGTTCTCGCCGATACCGACGAATGCAATATCGATAGGCGACCGAGTGATCGCGTCGCTGGCGAGATGGATCATTTCAGCGGGATTGGCGCTGCCGTTCAGGAGGTGCGTAGCGCGGATCCCAGTCTTATCGATCAGCCGTTCTTGAAGAAATTTGCAAAAGCTGGCGGGATGGTTCATAGGCAAGCCGATGTATTCGTCCAAATGAAAGAGCTCGACCTTTTTCCAGTCTATGCACGGCGTTGCGGTCAACACCTCGAGGAACTCGAACTGGGACGCTCCTGTAGCGGCGACAACACGGGCGCGACCGCGAAAAGTGATCGCAGAAGTGATTGCCAACGCGGCCTGAGCGGCTGCCGTTCTGGCTAAGGAGTTCTTGTCCTCAAATACCTTGAGAATCATATGTACGGGTCCTGTCCAGCGTTCGGTGCCTTGACATCATACCAGCGGCGTGATGTTCTTTCTCGCAGCAACACTTTTTTCCGTACACAAGGTGTCCGTGCGCGGCGTGCGAGCTAAGAACGAACTGAATCTTGCAGAGGGGAACCATGAGCGACCCAGAAAACACAATGGACCGGAAGGCGTTTTTAACCAAATCCGCGGTGCTGCTTGCCGGAGGTGCAGCACTTGCGAGCTCGGCTCTTTCGTATAGCAGAATTGCGGGCGCAAACGATCGCATTTCGTTGTGCCACATCGGGAATGGAAGCCGGGGAGAAGAATTGGACGTGATCGCATCGCAGTTGAGGACAAGCCACAATGTAGAAATGACCACCGTGTGCGATTTGTGGCGAGTGAACCGCGAAAAGGCCATCGCGACCAATGCAAAATATTATGGGCGCACGCCGCGTGGATTTCAGTACTTCGAGGAGGTCCTGGCATTGAAAGATGTGGACGCGGTAATTATCTCGACGCCGGAGCACTCCCACTCGCCCATCCTGAAAATGGCGGTAGAGGCGGGCAAGGACGCGTACGTGGAAAAGCCGATGGGCAACGTGCTGGCGGAGGCCAAGGCCGCGCGTGACGCCGTCACAAAAAGTGGCCGCATCGTCCAGGTCGGCACGCAGCATCGCAGCGAACCCTATCCCCGAGCTGCGTACGAGCTAATACAGACGGGGGTCTTGGGAGATGTGAGCAAAGTAGAGATTGTCTGGAATTACCACGGACCGCGATGGAGAGGACGCCCGGAGTCGAAGCTCATCCGCGAGGCAGACACCGACTGGCGCAAGTGGCTGTTGACCAAGCCGTATCGTCCCTTCGATCCGCAAATTTATTGCGAATTCCGTTTGTACAAGGAGTTTTCCAGCGGGATTCCGGACCAGTGGATGAGTCATGCGATTGACCTGGTGCATTGGTACATGGACGATAACTTTCCGCATTCGGTGGTCGCGAATGGCGGCATCTACGCGTGGCACGATGGGCGCGAGAATGCGGATACCTTCCAAGCCCTGCTGGAATATCCCAAAGGCTTTCTGGTCAGCTATTCCACCAGCTTCGGCAACGACGCGCCTGGCTTTACGCGCTATATGGGGAAAAAGGCGACGCTCTTCAACATCGGGGGCGAGGGCAGCCCTCTCTATCAGTTGGTCGAAGAAAAAGGGAATCATGAAGACGATCCCGAAGTCGACAAGCAGCGCAGTTCGAAATATGTTCTGCTGCCAGGCCAAACCGGGCTTCCGCCGATGGGCATCGATGATATGAGCACCGAACACATGGCGAACTGGTTCGAATGTCTGCGCTCGCGCCAACAGCCTCATTGCACGGTTCAGACTGGATTTGCCCATTCAGTGGCCTGCATCATGGCCGCTCAGTCCTACTGGTCAGGGAAGAAGTTGTACTGGGATGCCGCAAGCGAGACGGTCCTGGATCACGCTTAGTGCCCATCAAAACGCGTAAGGCCGGGCTCGCTTCCTATTTGCCCTTTGCAGCTCCTCCTCTCATAAGACTAGGGCAAGACCGGCCCTGGCCTCAGGGAGCGGAGTACCTATGAGGTACCCCTAGGCCAGGAGACAGATAAGAGTCGCATTCGCAATAGCCTACGGACGCGGTGCTGAGGGGAGGGGATAGTGCGGACTAGGGGTGTGTGACGGATGTCACGAACCCGGTGTTTGCGAATCACTGTTCGGCCGCAACCCCTTCTGTACTCTCGTAATTAGGCACAATTCCTCTCCTCACTGTTCCTTGTCGGGCGTGCCCGAAGGCGTGCCGACTCATGAGGTACGAAGGGCCAAAATGCCCCGCCGACTCGACTTCAAGCTGATCCTCTCGCTTACTGTCCTGATCGTTGCCATCAGTTGTGTCAGTGGCCTCCTGAACCTGCGCATGCAGAAGAACCAGTTGGTGGAAACCATGATTCTCGGCGCGGACCAGCTTTCACGCAGCATCACCAGCGCGACCTGGCACGCCATGCTCGACGACGACCGGAAAGGCGCGTACGAGAGCATGAAGGTGATCGCGGACAAACATGGCGTGGACCGGATTCGAATGTTCAACCGCGAGGGCAGGCTGGTATTTTCGACCGACGCGCAAGAGCAGCCTACATTCGCCAACCCTACCAGCGAGGTCTGCGCTGGCTGCCATGGAGCAACCCCGATTCGGACCAAGCCGGCAGTGAACTCACGGGTACGTTATGGGACTTCGCCTACGGGGATCAAGACGCTGAACATAGTGACCCCGATCTACAACGAACCGTCGTGCAGCAATGCGAGTTGCCACGCTCACGAGGCGAGCACCCGAGTACTGGGAATTCTGGACGTGGCGCTCAGGCTGGATCCCGTGCAGCAGCAGACGCGGGCCATTACCTTGCAGGCGATCCTGTCGACCCTGGTGGTTGTAATCATTGGGGCAGGGTTTGTGATCTTGTTCACACGGAGATTTGTGGCCACGCCGATCCGCGAACTGATTACAGGGACGAGAGCATTGAGCGCCATGCAACTCGACCACAATATCGAAATCTCCCGTCGTAGCCAGGAGTTGGACGAATTAGTGGATTCGTTCAACCGAATGCGCGAACGATTGAAGGTCGCGGTGGATGAATTGAACGAGATGCAGCAGACATTGGAAAGCAAAGTGGCGGAGAGGACAGCGCAATTGCAGGTGGCCCACCGCAAGCTGCTGCAGAACGACCGGCTTGCCTCGTTGGGTCAATTGGCGGCAAGCGTGGCACATGAGATCAACAACCCGGTGTCAGGCGTGCTGAACCTATCCATCCTGTTGGAGCGGCTGATGGCCAGCGGCGAATTTCCCGCGGGACGAGAAGCGGAGTTCCGCAAGTATCTCGGCCAGATCTCCGCAGAGACGGCACGAGTGGGACGAATCGTCTCCGATCTGCTGGCCTTTTCGCGCAGGTCCAAACCACAGCGCGTACCCGCCGATTTGAACAAGCTCGTTCGCAGCACGCTGGGCCTTGTAGGCCACAAGCTGAAGCTCATCAATGCCGAAACAATTCTGGAACTGCAGGAGGACTTGCCGTTGGTGGAATGCGACCCTTCGCAGATTCAACAGGTGATCCTCAACCTCGTCCTTAATGGGGCTCAAGCGATGCAGTCAAAAGGCGGAGGCGAACTGCGCATCCGGACGCGCGTGCTTCGGGATGAAGATAGTGCTGAACTGTGCGTGCAGGATACCGGTGAAGGCATCGCCCCGGAAAACCTTGCAAAGATATTCGACCCTTTCTTCACTACGAAGCCTGAAGGAAAAGGAGTCGGGTTGGGATTGGCCGTGCTGTACGGGATCGTGAAGGCGCATGATGGTGAGGTTGAAGTGGCGAGCAGGCGTAATCAAGGCACCTCGTTCACGGTCACCCTACCCCTGAAGGCGCGCATTGTAGCCCCAGAACAGAAGGAAGTCCAGGTACATGCAGAGTGAGCGCGGTTTATCTGGTAGCGATTGGCAGCGTGCCGAGTCAGGTACTGGACTGGATCGAAGGAACCGTCTCCGAGTGGTGTCCCTGGCCGGTCCGGCGTTTGCCACCGCTGGGATTTCCCGAGGGCAGCTATGAGGCAAAGCGCGGCCAATACAAATCGGTGGAGGTCATGAAAGCCGTGGCTCAATGCACGCCGGCCGATGCTGCGCGGATCTTGGGAGTGACGGAGGGGGACTTGGCGATTCCGACGTTGACGTTTGTGTTTGGGCAAGCGCAGCTGGACGGGCCGGTCGCAGTGGTATCGCTATCGCGGTTGCGACAGGAGTTTTACGGGTTGCCCAGCGATGAGAATGTGCTGCGCGAACGGGTGGTCAAAGAAGTGCTCCACGAGCTGGGTCATACGTTTGGACTGACGCATTGTTCGGAATCAAAGTGCGCGATGAGCCTGGCTACACATATCGGGCTGGTGGATAGCAAGGAAGAGCGTTACTGCGCACGATGCGGCGGGCACCTCGTGCGGAGGTTTGCAGCTCCTGATGGAGAATCGAAATGAAAAAAGTTTGGCCGATCCTCGTGGTAGACGATGAGGAAGTGATGAGTGAATCGATGGCGGCGTGGCTGCGCGAGGATGGTTATCGCGTTGACACCGCGTCCAACGGGCAAGCGGCCGTGGAACTGGCGAAAACCACGGACTATGCCATCTCCTTTATCGATTTGAAAATGCCGGGGGGCATGGACGGCATCGAGACCATGATGGAAATGCGGCGTCTTCGGCCGGAGGCTTCGATCATCATTATTACCGCCTACGCGACGGTGGACACGGCCATCCAGGCGATGAAAGAAGGGGCGCAGGAGTACATCGTGAAGCCTTGCCACCCGCAGGAAATCTCGATGTTGGTTTCGCGCATCCTGAAATTGAAGAAGCTGCAAAGCGAGAATGTGATTTTGCGCAAGAGGATCAGCCGGAAATACCGGCATCACGACATCATCACCAAGAATCCGCGAATGGAAGAGATTCTGTCCCTGACGCAGGATATCGCCAGTCTGCGCAGCACCGTGTTGATTTGCGGGGAAAGCGGAACCGGGAAGGAACTGGTTGCCCGGGCCATCCATTATTCGGGAGCACGCGCCGAGAAACCGTTTGTGAGCGTGAGCTGCGCTGCACTGACAGAAACATTGCTTGAAAGCGAATTGTTCGGGCATGAAAAAGGCTCGTTCACCGGTGCTGAGGGGCAAACGAAAGGAAAGTTTGAGCTGGCGGACGGTGGGACAATTTTTCTGGATGAAATCGGGGATATTTCGCCGAAGTTGCAGGCAGATTTGCTGCGCGTTTTACAGGAACGGCGCTTTTATCGAGTGGGAGGATCGGATGAGGTCAGCGTGGATGTGCGAGTGATTGCGGCGACGAATAAGAACCTGCCCGAGGAAGTGAAAGAAGGACGTTTTCGCGACGATTTATATTACCGGCTGAATGTAATCGAGATCCGGATTCCAGCACTGCGGGAACGGCGCGAAGACATACCTTTGCTGGCAGAGCATTTTGTGCAGCGTATCGCCTCCGAACTGGGGAAAGAGATAAGCGGAATTTCCGCAGATGCCCTGAAGGTACTGATTGACTACGACTGGCCCGGAAACGTGCGCGAACTGGAGAACGTAATCGAGCGGGGCATTGTAACTTCACGAAATGGGACGCTGGTGGAGGGCGATTTTACTTGGCTAACGCAGCACAACAGTGCCGGGCAGGACTGGGATGTGCCGGACGTACCTTTGTCAGAATTAGAGCGGCGTGCGATTATTGCAGTTCTCGAGCGGAAGCGGGGCAACGTGAAGGAAGCGGCCGCGTCACTCGGGATCGACCGCTCGACGCTTTACGACAAGCTGAAGCGCTACGAGATCGCTCACTGAATCATAATCCTCACGAGATATTCACGACCCGAGCAATTTCAACAGACAGTCCGGCGGTCGTTTGTACGCTGAGATCCTTCGCGACCACACAGCGCAATCTCAGGATGATTTAGTTTAGCTATCCAGGAAGGTCGCGGCCAGGACGGTATCCCAGTCGGCTTTTGGCTCGGCATCCATCAGGTCGGACATGAGAGTTCCGCCGTCGGCCAGGCATGGTCCAGCACGGGGCGCGGAAATCTGTCGTTGTAGCCGATCGGTTTCTGAAGCGAGCCATCCCGGTACCTCTGGACCACTCAGAAGATGGCGGAGATTCGCCGGACCGTGGGGGAGAATCTTCAGATACCAGCCGCTGTCCGGACCGCCCGTGGAAATCACCGTGCCGCTGAGTGGGGAACGAACGCGAATCTCATGGCCGTTTTTCGTCATGCGCCAGGCAATACCTTCGCTTTCGATGTCCTCGCAGGGGTTGGGCAATGCAACGGAGTCGGGACGGCCTATCAGGTGGTTGGCAAATTCATCGAGCCCAACAGAATAGGTGCCATCCCATTCGGGGCGGACCCATGTGTGGCCGCGATGATAAAGCAGCTGGTCGGAGTAGTTGACCGCGGCACTTTTGGGGGGGGCGTTGGCGGGCAAGGAAGCAAAGCGCGGGTAGTTCACGCAACTGCGGCAATCGAAGGCGTTGTCGCATGTGCGGTGAGCCACGCGGCCCGCAAGTTGGTGGCGGCAGCGCCGTTCCCCTTCGGGCAGCTCTTCGAAATTGCCGTGCCAGCACATTTCGGCGGCGCGATGCGCGCGGAAATCGGAAAACACGTGCCCAAATAGCCGAGACGACGGTGGAGAGGATGACCAACAAGGCCGAGAAGAACAGCGATAAAAAGATAATGTGCGTGGCGGTCCAGTGGAATCCATCAATCCAGGGAAACATTTTTGTCCACTCCTTTTGGAGATTCAAACAGCGGTAAATACCGGTAAGACAGGGAATACACAATTACGCCGTAGGCGATCACTCCGCCGAAGGTGGCGACCTCCTGCCAACTCGGCGTGTACTGCAGGAACTCGTCGAACGAAAGTGTTGGAAGAGCGAGGGTCTGCACGGTGAGAACGAAGCGGTTCAGCAGCACTCCGCCACAAGCCAGGGCCGCACCGCAGAGCAGCCAACCACGCTTTCGCGCGGTGAAGGGCATGATGAGAAGAAATGCAGGAAGCAATCCTAAGGGCACGATCGCCAGAAAGAGCAGAGCTGAACTGAACGGCTTGTAGGAGTAGAAGTCCCACGGGCCAAAGCCAACGGCCGGAGAAGTGATGTTGAGCCAGACATAGAGTGTCAATCGCTTTGGCCGCGACATATACGGCAAGAAGCACTCCCGGAGATGAATCCCAGCTTGCGAAAGACGCTTGGCTGCACCAGTTGCCGTCCAGTTACTGTTTCCGCCGCGGCGGTCACCAGCATCAGGAAACTCGGCCCCACGGCGATTGCGGAAAGGATAAAAAGAAAGAACGTGGATGGCCAAATGGCAAATCCCTGACGAAACGCGAAGGGCCGGCCGCGCAACACGCCGTAAAGTCCTCCAAGCGATCCCTGGTGGAAGAAAGGAAAGGAAGCGCCCGACGCCGGCGAGAACGGGAACCAACTTGTGAAGCTGGTGTTCAAACACGAGGAAGGACGGGACTTTGTGCAATTGCCGGTTTCGCAAGCAGAACCGGGATGTATTCCAGAATAAGCACGAGCAAGATAACAGGTAGATGCAGAAGGTAACTTCCGTGAGCATCGAGTGGGTGTTCGGGTACCAGAATGTGAACCATGCGCGCAACGGCTGCCCGACGTCCACCATCAGCACCGCTACCGCGCCGCTATAGCAAATCAGGCCCATGACAACCGCGCTGTTAAGGACGGGCTTTAAGATCCTCTTGCCTGAGGATGTAAACGAGAAAGCCGGTGAAGAAGGCGCCGGCGCCCATGGCGATAATTCCCAGGTCCAAGAAGATCCACATCCCGAAGGCGAAGCGATTGTCCATGTGGGTTTGGTTCAAACCGTAATATAGGCACAAACCCGCGGCGTAAATTCCGAGAAGCAGGAGGAAAACCCACGGAGCGAGCCACAGAAGGAAGCGAATCGTCGAGGCGCGCTCGACCCCGCGGGCGATCAAACGCCGATCGATGAGAAGTATTTCAGCCATGCTGGGCCTCCGTGGCGAGATCCGAATCGCGATCCGCCAGCGCTCGCACCCAGGCTTGCTGCGGTTTGTAGTAAATCTTGGGCTCCGTGCCGATCCGCGCCAGCAGCCGAAACGCATCGGAGAATGCGCGGCGGAAGAGACCGGATCGTTTTCGTCCGCCAAATTCCCAAACAGGATGGCCCCGGTGGGGCACGCTTCCACGCAAGCGGGGATGTAGTCGGCCGGATCGATTTCCTTTCTTCCCGCGGCCGCGGCTTTTTCCCTGGCGCTGTGTACCGTGAGGGGCACATGTTGCACTTCTCCACGACGCCGCGCATGCGAACGGCAACTCCCGGATTGAGGCTTTTCTCCATGCCCGCCGGCCACGGCGGATCCCACCAATTGAAGTAACGGGCATGATAGGGACAAGCGGTCATGCAATAGCGGCAACCCAGGCAGCGCTGCGGCATCTGCATCACGATGCCGGTAGCCTTGTCCACTTCCACGGCTTGCTGCGGGCAAACGGCCA
Source organism: Candidatus Acidiferrales bacterium (assembly GCA_963709675.1). Taxonomy (GTDB): domain Bacteria; phylum Acidobacteriota; class Terriglobia; order Acidiferrales; family UBA7541; genus Acidiferrum. The sequence goes on along the minus strand of CAVPWW010000002.1, from coordinate 1,567,733 downwards.
CGCAAGGTGTTTCGTTCTCCGCAGTGCATGCAGGCGATGGGAATGAACGCCTCGCGGCTGTCCGCTCCCTCCATGCCGTTGGAAACCTTGCGAACCAGCATCGGTGTCAATGCCCGTTCGAGACGTAGCGCGCGGATTAGCCGGGGGAACGTTGTTTTCCGCAGCGCAAGCCACCATGCACGCGCCGCAGCCCGTGCAGCGGTCCAAATCAATCACGATTCCGTAGCGGGCGCTCATCCTAGCCTCCCTGCCGGCACGTCACGCAAGTTCGACTCTTGGTAGAGTTTGGCGGCCAGTGGCGGAAATACCGGGGGAACCCATGTCGCGGCCCAATTGAGAGAGGAGCTGGGCGCAGTGAGTGTCGCGGCCATTCCTTCAATTCGCAACGAAAGCTGGCCGAGAGGCGGCGGATCGTCGACCCAAACCCCGCCCTTGCGGAGTTGCTCTTCCAATTTTTGAGCCGAGTCAATTTCGTCACCGGGATGGGTTGCTCGGCGAAGACCGTGCCCGCTTGGCCTTGAAAATTCTCTCGCAACGTGCGTGGATGGCTTTTTCCAGATCGGGCAGGGTGGAATCGCTCTGCCCCAGAAATTGCACTGGCGTTTTTGCTTCCTCTGGTTGCGTAATCAGATTCACGGCGATGGCGTAGCTGTCGACTGCGGACGTAGGAGGCTAGGAACGTCCGTGAGTTCTTCGAGGAAGCCAGGGGAAGGCAGCAGCCAGCCGGCTATGTTTCCGCCGCCATCCCATGCGGCGAAGCGAAACACCTCGGCGTTCGGTTTGTGCGACAAATTCCCAAGGAACGGTCGAATCAACCAGCAGCGCGCGATATGAGGCTGGGCTAGCTTCGAGCGGGATCTGCGCCCGAGAAGTTTTATTCTTCTGAACAATGCCGCCCTGCGCAGCTACCGCACCAAGTAGAACATTCAAAGCGGCGATAGCCGGATTGGTATCCGGCGCAACCGCTAGAACCGGCCGACGCTCGACCATAGTCCGCGCAAGCTCGCGAATTGCGTCAGTGCCTAAACCCGTTTGCACCGCGGCCGCTTCGAGCGTGATTTGCGGCATGGGCCCTTGCCGCTTTACAAGGTACTCTTCGATCAGAACGCGCGCTACGGCTGAAGCCAGAGCGGACTCACTTCCCTCAGCAACCGGTACCCAACGCCATGCGCGTGCAGCGGTGCGCGACGAAGAGGGCTCGATCTGAATCAAGCGCAGTTGAGGATCTGACGCGCCCGCGGCCCGCTGGCTCCAAAGTCGGGTGAAACGGCCCGGCGTGCCCCATCCATCCAAAAGCGGAGCTCCGAAACTGACGATGGTTCGCGCGTTTTCCAAATCGTAGCCCAGCGCGGCCACCGGAACTCCACTCCAAACTGCATACGGAGTCAGAGCCCGGCTTTCTTCGCTCAGCACGACTCGATAGCTGGCGCTATGTTTTGCCGCGAACGCCTCCAGAATTGAGGAGGCTGATCTTCCCGGCCGGCCATCGACGATCGCCACAGGTCCTTCGGCGCAAGCTTTTTCAAAGGCGGCCTGAGCATCAGTCCAGGATGCAGCACGGCCGCGGTGTCGCACTTCGCGCAGCCGCCGAGGATGCCAATTCAACTGTTGAGCTGCGAAGCCGAGCGGGCACAAAGCGCCTTTGGACAAGGGATGAGTGCTAACGCCGGAAATCCCGACGGGCCAACCCGCGGCCATGCGCACGCGAATGCCGCAGCCGGCGGCACAGAAGGTGCAGGCAGACTGTTTCGTGTCGACCGGCCCACGTGCGGGTTGTGGAATCCAAGGCCAATTCTGCGTCCAGACCGAGACGTCGCCCAACAACTTCCACGGGACGGGAGTAAAAATGATACCTGCGGTGACTCCGGCAGTGCCGATGAGTAAGTCACGCCTGGAAACCTTCATGGATCGCTCCTTCATTGATGACAACCGAAGCAGCCAACTTCGACCTTATGGCGACGGTGGCAACTCTCGCAGTCGGTCATCTTCATGCCATCGTGTGGAGCGCGCCGGAGGCGAGAGATGGAATGCCCCCAAATGTCACGGCTGTAACCGCTGATGCGGTCCTGTTCGTAAACCCGTGTCTGGTCGGAATCGCCATAGTTTCCATGGCAATCCGTGCAGGCCAAGCCCGCGCGGCGAGTGTGAATCGAGTGGGAGAAAAAGACGTTTGCGGGCTGCTGGGAATAGACCAGCCAAGGCGTCTCTTTTGATTGCTTCACGTAGTTATCCACAAGAAGGGCTTCCGATTGTGAAGTACCGAGCTTATCTGTGTGGCACCCGGCACAGACTTCCATGCGGGGTATGCCGCTGAATTGGCCATCACTGCCGAGAACATGGCAACTATCGCACTGCGCGAGGCCCGATTTTTCGACGTGCGTCTTGTGGTGGAAGTCCAATGGCTGTGGATGACGAACGTAGAGAGCCCGGGGGAAAGCGACCCAACCCACGAAGAGAGCAAGAGCAAAACCAAACCCAAAAACAAGTAGATATCTCCGCACGATTATTCCTTTGGCACCCAATTTCTGTTGGAAAAAAAGTGTTGGAGCGAACACACCAACTGCTGGCGCGACAGCAACTGGCCGATTCCTCGAACCGGACGGCCACCGTCACAATTCAATTGAAGCGTTTCGTGGATCTCCCGGGCCAAACGCTCGTCTTCTTCTGCTTGCCATGCTGCCGCTGGAGGCCCGGAGATCAGGCCGGTCCTCGTTTGGCCCGGCAATTCCCAGCCGGAAAACAACCAGCCGGAGCCGTAAGGGTCGGTGGTCAAGCGCGCGGGATCGCCGCGGAGGTGGCCATTCACTTTCTGAATCAGCAGCGGATTGGGGAAAGTGAGAGGCCATTCCACGCCGTGGACGGTTAACGCGATAACGGGCCGTTGCGTGCCGTGCGTGGTCACAAACGTTATCCCGTCAACGTTTCCCACCAATTCAGCCAAAAACGCGTCGATTCCGATGTGACAGAGCCCGGATTCCTCGGCCGCCAGCCAGAAGTGGTTCGGGCTATAGAGAAGGTTCGCGGCGGGGACCATCGCACCATGAGGCCGCGCCAGCGTCAGGTAGGACTCGCAATAACGATAGCCATCCGTACCGCAGCTCGAGAGTTGCGATTCGCTGAACGGGATAAGTTTGACCGGAGTGGTGACACCGCAGTACTGGACATGGACATCTTCGAGATGGGGACAGCGTTGCTTTCCCATCTCGTCTTTCTTTACCAAATCGCAGCGTTCGTATTCGGGCGATGTACAGCGTCCTACGCCCGAGAATCCCGGACCCTCGAGGATCAACTTACCAAGAGGAGCTGCATGGCAGTACTGCGCGCGACCTTCTCTCAGAAACGGGCACGGCATGGCGTCACACTCACTTCGATTTCTTATCTTCCGCCGGTTTATTGGAGGTAGATTTCACATGTTCGCCGCCGTCGGCCATGGTCAACCCCAATTCGGGGACGGCCAAACTGTGGGAAAATTCGTCGTGCAACATCGCCTGCATCTCTGCGTTGACGTCTCGCACACCACTGTGCTTCTTGTGCCGGATCACCAGTTCCCAAACGACTCCGTAAGCGACCAACAGGACAGCCAGGACGACAATGACGCCGAGGGCGATGTTGGTTACGTTTAGCCAGAAGACCCAATCATAGTTGGACATTTTGAGAATCCTCCCGTCCACAAATGCATCAACTGAACATAGGAGGTGCACGTCCATAACCGATACGGGATATCAATGACTTACGAGGAATGAGGGTGAGGAAGTGCTGGATTTCCCGACAACGGCGTTGGAATCGCCGACAGAGTCGGTTAACCCGTCGGACCTACAATTGCCCACACCACGGCACTAAACTCAGCGATTTGTGAGCTAGAAATGCCGCTGACTTTGGAAGGCTCGCCTTGCGTTCTGATTAGGCGGCGAGGCGGCCGGCGGATTCGGCTTCGAGCTTAGGCATTTTGATGTCCCAAGCCAGACCGAGCGTGCGCAGGGTCCAGATGCCATACCAGTTCATGTCCACTTCATACCAGGTATAGCCGTGGCGGGCGGCCTGCGGGTGAGCGTGATGATTATTGTGCCACCCTTCACCGAAGGTCAGGATCGCCACCCAGAAGCTGTTCGTGGAAGTGTCGCCGGTGTCGAAACGCTGCGAGCCCCAGATATGCGTGGCGGAATTGACCAGCCAGGTGAAGTGCAAGCTCATGACAGAGCGGAGGAAGACACCCCAGAAAAGCCAAGGCCAGCCGCCGATGGCGTAGAAGATGACGGCGACGACAATCGAAGGAATAACGTGCCACTTGCTGATCCAGAGATGAAACTTGTCTTTGCGAAGATCAGGTACGTAGGGAAGAAGCTCGGTGCGGTCGCGGTGCATGGCGCGGCCGGTGATGATCCAGCCCATGTGCGACCAGATCCCGCCATCGCGGGGAGAATGGGGATCTCCCTCTTTATCGGTGTTCTGGTGATGGATGCGATGGGTAGCGACCCAAGCGATGGGTCCGCCTTCAAAAGCCAAGGTGCCGCAGGTGGTGAGGAAATACTCCATCCACTTCGGGGTCTTATAACCTCGATGCGTCAGCAGCCGGTGATAACCCATGCCGATACCCAAACTACCTGCAACCCACCACATGGCGATGCAGACGAACAATGCCTTCCAGGTGAAGAAGAAGATCGCGCCTAGAGCGCACAAATGCAGGGCGATCATGATGGCGGTAACGCCCCAATTGACGGGCTGGGAAAAAGTCTTATCGTGTTTCAGAGTGGAAAAGATGCTCATAATCAATATCTATTTTAGCAGCTTCTTGTGTAGATTCGTGGGAAATCGTCAGAGGCTTGTGCAAAAGCCGCAAATAGGTCGACGGGGTCGCGCGCAAGTCCCCGCCGGCCATGAAACATCCGTGGAATGAGTTGCGTACCTTCGGGTAGACGTTTGCAGGTACACTCGAACCGCACTTGGCAGGGAGGGAACAGTCGTGAAAAAGACGGTGGTGATTGTAGCGATGAGCATGGTGGCTGGGATGATGCTTCCCGAATTTGCGGTGGGACAAGCGAAACACACCCCGACGCTCGAAGAGTCCTTGAGCTTGAAGTCCATTGGTGCGCCCAAGATCTCGCCCGACGGCCGGTTCGTGGCCTATGAGGTGCGAGAGGCGAACTGGAAAGACAACGAGTTTGTGCATCAACTGTGGCTTGTGAATGTAGCCACGGGGAAAAGCTTTCAACTTACCAGGGGCAAAAAATCGGCGGGCGGGGCGGATTGGTCACCGGACGGGAAGTGGCTGGCTTTTGTAACGGAACGGGAACCGGCAGCAATCGAACCCGTTCCATCGGCGGGGAAGGCGGAAGAAAAGAAGGACGAGAAAAAAGACGAGAAGAAGGAGGGTGAAAAGGAGAGTGCGAAGCCGGCCGGAACGCAGATATGGCTGATTTCACCGGAGGGCGGAGAAGCCTGGCAATTGACGAAATCAGAGGCGGATGTGAACGAGTTTCATTGGTCAAAGGATTCCAAGCTCATCGCCTTCACGGCAAATGCTCCTGAGAGCAAGTCCAGCAAGGATCGCAAGGAGAAATACAGCGAATACGAGGTAATTGAGAAGGACTATCGGCAAAACCAATTGTGGTCGGTGGATGTCACGGAAGCTGTGAAGAATTACCTCCCATTGGAGGCGAAGCGGCTGATAACGGACTTGTCGATCAACGTCACCGATTTTGCGTGGTCGCCGGACTCCACGCAAATCGCTTTCAGCGCGACAGCCAATCCATTTCTAGCATTCCGCGGCGATCAAGATATTTACTTACTGAATCTCTCGAAGAACAATTCCGTGAAGAAAATCGTGGCTCTTGCGGGTCCAGATTCAAACCCGACATTTTCGCCGGACGGCAAGGAACTAGCGTTTCAGACCTCGCTGGCTCAGCCCTACTACTACTATGCGAACAGTCACATCGCGGTCGTCGAACTCGCCACCATTTTGGACAAAACTGCCACGACACCTTCTGATGTACGCGACCTGACCGGTAAATTTGACGAAGATCCTTACCCGTTGGAGTGGGGGCCGGACGGGGTCTTTTTCGCCGGACTGCAAAAGATGAGTGTGCACCTGTTTCGTGTAGATCCAAAAAGTGGCGAGATTCACCGGATTACCTCTCCAGACTCGTTGATGATGGAAGAGGGTTCCTTCACCCCGGATTGCAAGACCGTGGCATTCGTCACCCAGGATCCCACGCACATGGCAGAACTTTTCGTCTCTAGCGTGTCGCCGTTTGCGCCGAAGAAATTGACGGACATGACCGCACAGGTCAAGGACTGGAGTCTCGGCACCGTGGAGGTGATTTCCTGGAAAAGCCAAGATGGGACTGTCATTGAAGGCGTGCTGCATAAGCCGGCAGATTATGACCCGGCACGAAAATATCCGCTGCTGGTTAAGATCCACGGTGGACCAACAGGAACCTCGCGACCGATTCTCTCGCCCGGCGAATACGCCTATCCCGTGCAGATATTTTTAGCAAAGGGTGCGCTGGTGCTCGAACCGAACTACCGTGGCAGCGCGGGCTACGGAGCGGCATTTCGCGCTTTGAACGTGCGGAACCTGGGCGTAGGCGACATGTGGGATGTAATGAGCGGAGTGGATTACCTGATCGCCAAAGGCATGGTGGACTCCAGCCGAATGGGAGCGATGGGTTGGTCCGAGGGCGGCTACATCTCCTCGTTTTTGACCACGCACACAGACCGGTTCAAAGCAATTTCGGAGGGAGCGGGAATTAGCGATTGGATGACCTACTACGTCAACACAGACATTACACCGTTCACCCGCCAGTATCTGCACGCGACTCCTTGGGACGACCCGGAGATCTATGCCAAGACTTCGCCAATCACATCGATCAAGCAGGCCAAGACTCCGACTCTGATCCAGCAGGGAAGTAACGACAAACGCGTGCCCGTGCCGGACAGTTACGAGCTGTATCGAGGATTGCAGGACCAGGGAGTGGAGTCGCGCATGGTTCTGTACACGGGTTTTGGACACGGCATCAATAAGCCAAAATCGGCGCGGGCGCTGTTGCAGTCCAATCTCGATTGGTTCAATCACTATATATGGAACGAACCGATACCGAAGGATTCGCCTATTTACGGCACCAGCGAGCTGGAAACGGCAAAGTAGAGTGTCAGGTCGTCAGCCGGTCGGGCGAAATGGGCCGTAGGGGCCATACACGCAGAGACTCTACAGCGGCAAGGTCAACCGCCGGAAGTCGAATATGCAAATTCGCTTTTGGCGCGCGATAGGTTCGCGAAGTCCATGCAAACACCCCGTCCAGAAAACACTCCACGACAGAGCTGTCCAGAAAAACGCGCATGCGATGTGGTGCTGTGCCTGTGACCGGACAATTTAAAGCGATGTCGCCAATCTGAAGCTCCTTGCCTCTACGACTGGGATCAAACGTCACGCCGAAGATCTCTTGAGTGCCGTCGGAAATCCGGAGATGGAAAGGTTTGGGTCGAAAGAGTAACTCGATTTCTGCCGTTGCACTTTTTAGTTCGATTCTGTTGAGCGCATCCACTTCGGCATTTCCCGCCGGATTCTTTTGCGGAAGGGACATCTCCCGTTCCCGCAATTGCCGCCATCCGGAGGGACCCGTCGTCTGCAAGAGTCAGGACCCGGGGCAAAGACATGCATCCAGCCCAACCGGCGGCGCTATATTCCGCTTCGGGGCGCGTTTCGGTCACCCAGCCCCACAGGATTCTCCGCCCATGCGCATCCTGCTGGCTCTTTGCTGCATAGCAGGAGCCATGGTCCAGGAGTCCTTGCTTCTCTGTGTGAAACTTCAGCTCCTTCGGGTCGAATTCGCCGCTCTCCCAGTACACCTTTCGCTCTGTGGAGTACAGCAGCACGTGTTTTTTGCCGAGCGGAAAAAAATCCGGGCATTCCCACATTTCACCCGCATCTACTGGATCATTCGTCGGCTTGCCATTTCGGTTCCCACTCGCCAAGGGATGCAGATACTCCCAGTGCAACAAGTCCGCCGACCGGTACAACAATACCCGGCCACCTTCCCCACGAATGCCTGAGCCGATCCCCAGGAACCAGGAGCTTCCCGCCCGCCACGGACAGGGGTCGCGAAATCCAGTAATGCGAGAATCCTTGGGAGGTAGAAGAACAGGCTGGGAATGCTTTTGCCAGGTTCGCAGATCGCGATCCGTGGACGTGGCCAAGCATTGCACTTCGAGAAAATTGTGCGTGCCATCACGCAGCGTAGCCTGCTCTGGCGGCGCCAGTTTCACGCCGGTGTAGAGAATAGTGGCGGTGCCGTGATTATCCACCGCGCTGCCGGAAAAGCAGCCCTCCTGGTCGTAGCCGCCGGGGGTGGGAGCGAGCGCCACGGGTAAATGCTTCCAATGAATCATGTCGGGACTGATCGCGTGAGCCCAATGCATGTCACCCCAAACAGCCGCGTTGGGGTTGTACTGGAAAAACATGTGATAGCCGCCCTTCCAGTAAATGGGTCCGTTCGGATCGTTCATCCAATTGCGGGCGGGAAGCAGATGAAACTGCGGACGTAAGGGATCGGCCGCAATCTGCTCGAGCTGAATTCGCTTGTCGGTCAGTTGGGGTTGGCGCAACAGATACCTAGGCACGCACAGCGACGTCATCGCTCCAGAGGTGGCAATCGTTCTTAGAAAGCGACGGCGCGACGCGATCATTCTTCATATCCTCTTTTTTCGAGGGCATGTCTGGCGGCTTGCAGGTCCTGGATCAGCTCAAATGATGGCGCAAGGCATGGTCGAGCTCAAGCTTCTCTTCGTGACGAAGAGGGCGGTGAGAGCCCTTGGGCAGATCGCCGAGCCGTAAAGGGCCGATGGAAACGCGAATCAGGCGCAGGACTTGGATGCCGAGGGCATTGAGCATGCGGCGAATCTGGCGGTTCTTGCCTTCATCGAGGACGATTTCAAGCCAGGAATGCTTTTCGCCGGAGCGGAGAGTCGTGACACGCTTGGCCCTCAGTAGCTCGTCTTTGGGATTTTCGATGCCGCGCTGGAGGGCTTCGAGGAGACGATCATCGGCAATGGCGTCGATCTGCACGTGATACGTCTTGTCGAGATGAGATGCGGGATCGCTAATGCGCGCCGCCCATTCGGAGTCATTGGTAAGAAGAAGGAGGCCCTCGCTGGCACGATCGAGTCGGCCGACTGGGGCGATCCAGGGAAGACCGGAAGGCAGGAGTAAATAGACGGTGTCGCGGCCTTTTTCATCGGAGGCTGTGGTGACGATGCCGCGAGGTTTGTTAAGAACAAGATAGATTTTTTCGGCAGCATCTAGGGATTTGCCGTCTACCTCGATACGATCCTTACCGAGGCGGACGGGAGACTCCGGATTCTTGACAAGGGAACCGTTGAGCCGCACTTTGCCTTCGCGAACCAAGGTGAAGGCTTGCGAGCGAGAGCAGAAACCGAGTTTGCAGAGGGCACGGGCAAGACCGACGTGTTTCGTTGCAGATTCTGGAGCACCAGCGGGGTGGGCGCGTTTGGGTTTCACGGGAGCTACAACAAAGTTCAGCTCTTCTTCTCCGGAGTGGGCTCGGGGTGTTTGACTTCGCCGTAGCGCTGGGCAAGCCAGGCGCGAACTTCCTTGGGATCATACTTGAAGGGACCGTTTCCGCCTTTGTAGGAGATGCGCCCGTTTTCGTCAATGATGTAGAGCCGCTCCGGCCAAGCGGAGTACGCATCATTCGCGGCGTTGGACATTTCATCGATGCCGAAGGGGACGGAGAACTTGTAGCGTTGTGTGAAGTCGTTGGCGATGGCGATGCGGTCTTCGATGCGCTTGGGCTGCGCGTAGCAGACGTTGTCTTTTTCCTTTGCGTTGGACTTCATCTGCCACTCGTCCGTGGGATGGGCTTCGCGAATGTAGATGGTCAGAAAAGCAACGTGGTCCTTGTAATCGTTGTAGAGCTGCGCAATGTCGCCAACCTGGCGACGGAAGGGCGGTCAAGTAAAGCTGCCGAAGACGAGGACAAGCGGCCGGCCGGCGGTCCTTTGGCGAATGTGGAAACGCGTGGATCCGTCGAGGCCGACAAGCTTGGCGTCTGGAGCTTGGTCACCGACCTTCAGGTCGCCGCGATGCATGTGCGGAAGGGCATAGCGGACCATGTAGAGGGCGTCCTTCGGGCCACCGGCCATAACGCTGAGGAGCACGTAGACGGCGACGAGAAGTGCCGCGAGTGAGATCAAGGTCCATTTGAGGGCAGGTGACATGAAGTTTCCGGTTAGTGATGTGGAGCGCGAAGTTCGTCGCGCATGACTTTGTAGCGCGCCAGGGCTTTTTCGATGATGTTCATCGCGGCATAGGCGGGGCGAATGTCCTCCACCTGGACCTGCTTGCCTTCGAGTTGCTTGTAATCCTGGAAGAAACGCTTCACCACCAGCAAGCGGTGTGGAGGAAGATCGCGGGCCTCAATGTAGTCGCTGAATTCCGGGTCGTTGGTGGCGACGGCGATGATCTTGTCGTCGCTGGCGCCGGAATCGATCATGGTCATGACGCCGATGGCGCGTGCTTTGATGAGAGCGAGGGGTTGCACGGCTTCCTGGCAGAGAACGAGAACATCGAGAGGGTCGTTGTCCTCTGCATAGGTCTGCGGGATGAAGCCGTAATTCGCAGGATAGAAAACGGCGGAATGAATGATGCGATCGACCTTCAGCAGGCCGGTTGGTTTATCCAATTCGTATTTGACGTTGGAACCCAGCGGGATTTCGATTAGCGCCTGGAAATCGCGGGGCAATTCGTTGCCCGGAGAAACGTCGTGCCAAGGGTGCATCAAGGTGCGGCCTCGCTATCGGACTAGTCCGCACCATTATCGCCTGAGAATGGCGGAAAGCGTAAGGCTAGAAATTAAGCGATTTTCTTGGTCCAGGCGCCGAGAATTGCGCCCATCAGGACAAGCCCGGCAAGGGGATAGAACTCATTAATGGCAAAAAGGGTCTTTGGGCGCATCTCGAACATATAGTTCATGAAGGCAATCGGGCCAACGAAACCGATCCACACGAGAACGCCGATGGAGGCACCGCGCCCCGCCGTATTGGCGTTGCGCCAGATGCAGAGTTGCGCCACGGAATAGGCGATCAACAATTCCAAAAGAAAAGAAACAATGTAGGGAATCACGGGATTGATGCTGTTCGCCTGTTCGATGGTCATGTTCTCAAGAGCCATCCAGGGCTTGTTGAACAGAACCCCGTACCATAAGGCTCCGAGAAGCCAGTAGGCGATGGCAGCGACGAGGACGGCCGGGTAATTGGTTCGCATGAAGGATCCTCTCTCGTGAGCGCCGCAAGAAAGAACAGCAGGAGGGTCGGCGCTTCGTTGCGCAGAGTCTGTAACCAGCGCTGCGGGAAGTCAAGATAGTTGCATCGACACCAGACCAGGGCATCAGGCGCGGGCTTTCTCGATCATCTCTTCCCAGATGCCTTTGGATTTGAGGATGAGTTCCACAGCGTCGCGAATGGCGCCGCGCCCGGCAACAGATCTCGTGGTGAAATGCGCGGCCTTTTTCACCTCCGGTACCGCATCACCAACCGCGACCGCCAGGCCGACTCGACGCATCACCGGAAGATCGGGAAGATCATCTCCGACATAGGCGACCGCGGATTCGGGAACGCCGGCTTTACGAAGAATTTCCTCGTACGCAGGAATTTTGGTTGGCTGCTGCATGTAAACAAATTCTATTTTCATTTCGTTGGCGCGGCGCAGCAATGCGGGGCTTTGGCGTCCCGTGATGCAGCCGGTGCGAATGCCCGCGGTGTGGGCGAGGGTAAGGCCCTGGCCGTCGTGGGCGTCAAACTTCTTGATTTCCAAGGCGGAGCCGTCCGGCTGAGACAGAAGAATCACCCCTCCATCGGTCATGGTGCCATCGACGTCCATCAACAGGACTTTGATTTGCGCAGCGCGCTTCTTGAGAGCGGGTGAGATCTTTGGGCTTCGAGCCAAGGGAGCCTCCCTTCGATCAGCGAATCGTAAAGTTTAGCAGGAATGCGACGGATAGCAGAGAGCCGTCATCAGCGAATCAGCGACGAGCGATCACACGGGGGTTAGATGAGTTCGAGGGTCCAGAGATCGTGGAGATGAACAACGCCGATGACCTTTTTGGAGGCAGGGTCTACCACCACAATGGAAGTAATCTTTTTCTTTTCCATGAGGTTGAGGGCTTCGCTTGCGAGGAGGCTCGGGTTGATCGTTTGCGGGGTGCGCACCATGCAGTCACCAGCAGTCATGGACAGGGTGGCACCGCCATGTTTTTCCATGAGGCGGCGAAGGTCGCCGTCGGTAAGGATTCCCGCCAGTTTGCCATCCGGGGTTATCACCGTGGTCATCCCGAGTTTCTTGGCGGACATTTCGTGGAAAGTGGCGGGCATAGGAGTTTCCGGGGAAACGCACGGTATGGCATCGCCCGCGTGCATGAGATGTTCCACGCGAAGGAGCTTTTTTCCGAGGCGTCCGGCGGGATGAAGCGCAGCGAAATCGTCAGGTTTGAAGCCGCGGCGGTCCAGCAGCGCGATGGCGAGCGCGTCTCCCATGGCCATGGCAACGGTGGTGCTCGCCGTGGGAGCAAGATTCAGGGAGCAGGCTTCTTCTTTGACGCTGACGTCGAGGACGACTTCGCTGGCCCCAGCAAGCGTGGATTTGGGGTTGCCAGTGAGGGTGACGATCGGGATTTCGAGACGCTTGAGAGCCTCGAGAAGATTGAGAATTTCCGGGGTTTCGCCTCCATAGCTGATGGCCAGAAGGGAGTCGCCGCGGGCCAGCATCCCGAGATCGCCATGAAGAGCTTCTGCGGGATGGAGAAAGAAAGACGGAGTGCCGGTGCTGGAAAGCGTGGCGGAAATTTTTCTGCCGATGAGGCCGGATTTGCCCATCCCGGCGACGACAACGTGTCCTTTGCAGGCGAGAAGGAGATCGACGGCATGATCGAAGGAAGTGTCGAGGCGTGCCTGGAGGTCGTTCAGGGCTTGCGCTTCGATCCGGAGGACGCGGCGAGCGGAGTCGAGACTCATGCGTTGCTCCAGCGGCGAACGAGCGTCGCCAGTTCCTTGATCTGGGAGAGAAGTTGAGGAAGTTGTGCGAGGGGCAAGGCATTGGGGCCGTCGGACAGCGCGGCAGCTGGGTTGTCGTGCGTTTCCAGAAACAGGCCGTCAACTCCGGTGGCGACACCTGCACGGGCGAGAGTTTCGATGAACTCGGGCTGGCCGCCACTGGCATGTCCAAAGCCGCCAGGAATTTGGATGGAATGCGTGACGTCGTAAACGACGGGGTAGCCGAATTTCTGGAGGATGGGGAAGGTGCGCATGTCGACGACCAGATTGTTGTAACCGAAGGACGCGCCGCGCTCGGTAAGAATAATGTTGCGATTTCCGGAGGAAACGACTTTTTCGGCGACGTTGCCCATGTCCCACGGGGAGAGGAATTGCGCCTTCTTGATATTGATGATGCGGCCAGTCTTTGCGGCGGCGAGAAGCAGGTCAGTCTGGCGCGCTAGAAAAGCGGGAATCTGGAGAATGTCGGCGACTTCGGCGGCGGGTGCGGCTTGGGAACCGTCGTGGATGTCGGTGAGGATGGGGAGGTGGAGATCAGCCTTGATTTTGGCGAGGATGCGCAGGCCCTCGATAAGGCCGGGTCCCCGGAAAGCTTTGATTGAGGAGCGATTGGCCTTGTCGTAAGAAGCTTTGAAAATGTAGGGCACTCCGGCATCTGAGGCAGTTTTCGCGACGCGCTCGGCCATTGTGCGTGCGTGCGATTCAGACTCAATGACGCAGGGCCCGGCGATCAGGAAAAGCGGATTGTCGCCGCCCAGGCGGAGGGAGCCGAGAGAGATTTCGCGGGTGGTCATTATTTATTAAGCGAAGATATCACAGGCAGAGCTTGGGCCGCTCAACGGGGAGAATTCGAAAGCGGTGTTTGCCGGCAATCCGGTAGGTCTCAAAGTCGGCACAATGTCCGAAGCAGGTCCTGATTCGTACTGATCATGTGGACTCTTGGCAGAAATTAGGCGGAGGCGTGGGGAGCGGCTCGAAGAGCTGGGGCGTGAGGCTGGGGTTCCGGCGCACTGCTTGCGGAGGTGGGGCGCGACTTCTGTATCCTGTGCTCCAGCGATGCGCCAATAAACGCTGCGAAAAGCGGATGCGGCTCAAGTGGTTTGGACTTGAATTCCGGATGGAACTGGCAGCCGAGGAACCACGGATGGTTGGGAGCTTCCACGATCTCGACGTAGTTCTCGTCCGGGGTGCGGCCGGTAATTCTCAGACCAGCAGCGACCAAGGTTTTCTCGTATTCGCGATTGAATTCGTAGCGGTGGCGGTGACGCTCGCTGATTTCGGTGACGCCGTACGCTTTTTGCGCGAAGGAGCCAGGTTCCAGCTTGCAGGGCCACGCGCCGAGGCGCATGGTGCCGCCCATTTCGTCAACGCCGAGCAATTCACGCAATTTGTAAATGACGCGATGAGGAGTTTGCGGCTCGAACTCGGTACTGTCCGCCTTAGCCAGTCCAGCGGCATCGCGCGCGTACTCGATCGTGGCGCACTGCATGCCCAGGCAAATGCCGAAGAAGGGAATTTTGTGCTCGCGGGCATATTGAATGGTGTAGACCATGCCTTGAATGCCGCGTTTGCCGAAACCGCCGGGAACCAGGACGCCGTCGTAATTTTTCAGGCGCTTTTCCGCTGTCTCGAGGGAATCGATTTCTTCGGATTCGATCCATTCGATGACGGTTTTGTGATTGTGCGCAAGGCCGCCATGCAGGAGCGCTTCGCGCAAGCTTTTGTAAGCGTCTTCCAGTTGGACGTACTTGCCGACGATACCGATACGGACTTCCCCCTTAGGATGATGCAAGCGATTCAGCATATCCAGCCAGGGCTGCATGTTGGCGGGGCGTTCTTCCAGGCGAAGCAGGCGAGTGATCTGGGCGTCGAGACCTTCCTTGCTGAGTTCAACGGGAACTTCGTAAATGGTCTTCACATCTTCCATGGAAACGACACAGGAATCGGCGACGTTGCAGAACAGAGCGATTTTGCGTTTCAGGTCGGACGAAATGTGGCGCTCGCTGCGGCAGAGGAGAATGTCCGGCTGGATTCCAATGCCGAGCAATTCCTTGACGCTATGCTGCGTCGGTTTGGTCTTCAATTCACCCGCGGCGGCAATGTAGGGAACCAGGGTCACGTGGACGAATAGAGTATTCTCCGCTCCGAGCTCAAGGCGCATCTGGCGAATGGCTTCGAGGAATGGAAGCGATTCGATGTCGCCGACAGTTCCGCCGATTTCGACGATGACCACGTCCACGCCCTCGGAAACGCGCTTGATGCAGCGCTTGATCTCGTCAGTGACATGGGGAATGACCTGAACGGTTTTGCCGAGGTAGTCGCCGCGGCGTTCCTTGGAGAGGATAGTTTCGTAGATGCGGCCGGTGGTCCAGTTATTGTCGCGAGAGAGCTTGACGTGAGTGAAGCGCTCGTAATGGCCGAGGTCGAGGTCAGTTTCCGCGCCGTCATCGGTGACGAAGACTTCGCCGTGCTGAAACGGGCTCATCGTACCTGGATCGACGTTGAGGTACGGATCGCATTTTTGGATGGTGATTTTGAAGCCGCGACTTTCGAGGAGACAACCGATGGAGGATGCTGCAACGCCCTTGCCGAGTGAAGAAACAACACCGCCGGTAACAAAGATATATTTTGGCGCCATCCGGGTCGCTCGCGTCTGCGTCGGGCAGATTTGAGCTTGTCGAACCTCCGCAGGATTGACGTACATACAATTATGTTCGGAAGCGACAGGAGTGTCAATGCAAAGTCTTGCAGCCCAAGCATCAGATTTTTTTGTTCGGGGCATCTGAGTGAAAGGAACTCTTTCAAATTTCAAGAGTTGAAAAACAAGAAAAGAGGTCAGATTTGGCACAGGGAGCGGGTTTGCAGGGCAACAAGAAACGATTATGCTGGAATTGGCCTGGGGACAGGCGAGCGGTCCGACTTGCGTTGGGATTTTTGAAGGCAAAGCGAAGAAGGGGAAGGCGGATGGTGACGAGATATCTGACGGTGATTGTCTTGGTCGCCGGAATGATTCCGGGTGCAGCGGCCGCGCAAGAGAAGACCATCGCGAGTGCAGACGCAGGGCTAGCGTCGTACGACGCAACGCGTGAAGTGACTTTGACCGGAACGGTGCAGGCGTTTACGTCGGTGTCGGAAACGGCGCCGCTTGGCGCCCACGTGGTGCTGCAAACAAGCAGCGGCCTGGTGAATGTGCATCTGGGAGACGCGCGATTGCTGGGGGCGAACCACTTTGCGATCCAGAGTGGAGAGACGCTGCGAATCATCGGTGAAAAGGTCGCCTATGGGAGCGGGACGCAGTTTGTGGCGAGGATCGTACAGAAAGGGACGCAAGTGCTGGCAGTAAGAAGTGTGCGAGGAATCCCGTTGTCTTACATGGCTCCACATAACGGAGCGCAGACGAAATCGCAGGGTGGGACGTTATGAAGGGCTTGTTCTGCTGTGCGATGGCTATTTTGGCCATGACACAGGCGGCTTGCGGGGGTTCGAGCATAACTCCGCCGCCACCGACCGGACCATTTTCAGCTGCCAGCTTGAAGGGGCAATACGCGTTTTCCATGAGTGGCGTGGATCTGAATGGGGCGTACATCGCGCGAATTGGGTCATTTACCGCGGACGGCAGTGGAAACATCACCGGCGGTCTGGAAGATATATTGACGCTGAGCTCCGGGCAGCCTGCCTCGATCGTGTCGTTTACTGGAGGGACCTATCAGGTGCTGTCGAATGGGCGTGGGCTGATTGTTCTAAATGCCGCAAGCGGTGGTGGATTGCAACTGAACATGATGATGCAATCCGCGAGCACGGGGTTTCTGCTGCAGACGGACCTGGCCGCATCCAGCACCGGCACATTCAACAAGCAAACGAACATGGACTTTACCGCGGCTGCACTGGGCAATCCTTACGTGTTTGAGGTCTCGGGGGTTTCGTTTTCATCTCAGACTGCCGCACCCATCGGCATGATTGGCAAGATCATGGGGGATGGAAACGGAGTGATCACCGGCGGAGTGATGGACACAAACGACGGCCACACGACTACTCCCTCCGGCGCGACAGCGATTGCGCCAGGAACCTATGCGATGGATACCAGCGGGAATGGCACGAGCTTCGGACGCGGCACGATGTCGTTTAACGGGCGCAGCTATGCATTTTATATTGTGGACACGACGCACTTCAAGATGCTGGAAGAAGACGAATTGGGTGGCACGTCCGGAGACGCTCTGCAACAGGTTGGACCAGTCCCTACGCAGAACAGCCAGTTTAACGGGAGTTTCGTTTACCTGATTAGCGGCGCTTCGGTGCTGGGAACACAAGGGCCGGTGGCGCGCGTAGCGCGATTCACCACCGACGGAAATGGTGGGCTGGGATCCATCTCGTTTGATGACAATAATGACGGAGGATACACACACATTTCGCAGGGATCGAATATCTCGGCGGCGAGCTACGCAATTGACACCAGCAATTCCGGAAGCGGAAGAGGTACGTACACATTCAAGGCCTCAGGAGAGGGGACGTTTGGCGACGTGTTCTATATGATTTCGCCGGGCCAGGCGATGGTGCAGGAGACGTCGAAGGGCATCATCGGAAATGGGCCGATGTATGCGCAGGCCGCGGGACCGTTCACGGTCAGCGGAAGCGCCGGGAATTACGTGACTATTTGGGATGGGGTGCAGTTGGGTTCCTCGACAGCGGTGCCGTACGAGGAAGATTTTGTCGGGCAATACGCACTGACGAACACGGCGTCGGCGTCGAGCAACCTCGCGGGAGTGATCGACTATGTGGAATTAGGACTGAGTTCAAAGACGCTCTACACGAATGTGGGGCTCGGCGGCACATTGACGATCAATAACCAAAGCACGGCGAACAATCACTACAGATTCGCCCTGAGCGGATCGCCTTCAATTACGGTGAATTTTCAAGCGTATTTTGTGAACCCGGGAACGATTTTGATGGTGTGCTCGGATAACACGCGGACGACTGCGGGAATCATCTATCCCCAGTAAGTAAGCAAACCGCGAGGGAAAGAATCAGTTCTCCGGACGCTTTTCCTCTCGAAGAAGCTTTTCGACACGCGCGACATCGTCAGGCACGTCAACGCTGACGGCGTCGTGAGGAACTTCCGCAACGCGGATGCGCCAGCCATTTTCCAGCCAGCGAAGCTGTTCCAGCTGCTCGATTTTTTCAAGTTCACCTTGGGGAAGAGTGGGATATTCGAGAAGCGCCTCGCGTTGAAAAACGTAGAGACCAAGATGCTTCCAATATTTGACGTGGAGCTTTTGCTGCGTATCGCGAATCCAGGGGATAGGGGCGCGAGAGAAGTACAGGGCGTTCTCGTCGAAATCGAGAACGGTCTTGACCACATTGGGGTCCATGATGTCGCCCGCGTGGCGGATCGGCGTGGCCACCGTGGCGATTTGCGCCGGGGGATCCTCAAGCAGGGCGGCCACCGCAGCGTCGATGGTGAGCGGGTCGATGAGTGGTTCGTCACCTTGAACGTTGACAAAGATATCCCCCTGTTCATGAACAGCGACTTCCGCGATGCGCTCGGTTCCGGTGCGATGATCGGAGCGAGTCATGCGTGCCTGCCCGCCGAAGGCCTGAACCGCGTCGAGAATGCGTTGGTCGTCGGTGGCCACGAGGACGGTGTGAACGGTTTGCGCGCGTTTGGCGCGCTCGTAAACATGCTGGACCATAGGCTTTCCGACGAGGGAGACAAGTGGCTTGCCAGGGAGTCGGGAGGACGCGTAGCGGGCTGGAATTAAAACCACGACTTTAGGATCGGACATAAATGAAGCTCTCCGCTGAGGTAGTCGAGGCGATGCTAACACAGACTGCGGGCACGGGTTCGGAATCGGCAAAAAAACGGTACGAGGAAGAGCTTGCCTTCCGATGCACCGGTGCTATGATGTGGACTCCGCGCGGCCCTCTCGGTGAACCGGGAGGATGGGGGAGCCGTGAAACGCGATTGGAAGACGCGTGTAGTTCGTTGGCTTGCGAAGACCCGCCCCATCGCGTGCCTGCTGTTTTTTTGTGCCCCAATTTCCCTCTTCGGACAAGAAGCGCCCCCCGAGCCAAAACTGAATCCAACGCCGGCATCGGCGAGCGCCTCTCATTTGGCCGATCTCGCTCGCGATTCCCCGTCTGTAAAAATCCAACCGGGAAAAATCATCAAGGCCGAGGTGGATCTGGCGTTGGTGAACGTAACGGTCACGGACCCCTATAACCGGCTGGTAACAGGGCTGGAACCGGACAATTTTCGCGTGTACGAAGACAACATCGAGCAGGAAATTGTAAGCTTTTCCTCCGAGGATGTGCCTATCTCGATCGGAGTGATATTTGACTTTAGCGGGAGCATGGCAAACAAGGTCGATAAAGCTCGCGAAGCGGCCCTGGAATTCTTCAAGACCGCGAATCCGCAGGATGAATTTTTCCTGGTGAGCTTCAATGAGCGGGCGGAGCTCACCAGCACGTTTACAAACAGCGTGGAAGATCTCCAGAGCCGGATGATGCTCACTGCCCCAAAGGGCAGGACTGCTCTATTGGACGCAATCTACCTGGGGTTGAGCCAGATGAGGGGTGCACACAACGCCAAACGTGCCTTGCTCATCCTTTCGGATGGAGGAGATAATCATAGTAGGTACAACGAGAACGATATCAAGCGACTGGTGAAGGAAGCCGACACCCAGCTCTATGCCATCGGAATTTACGACCCGCTAGGATATCGCAATCGTACGCCGGAAGAGCTCAACGGGCCCTCGCTGCTCGCCGAAATCACGGAATTGACCGGTGGCCGAGTGTTTGCCGTCGAGCATCTAAATGATCTGCCGGACATTGCGTCCAAGATCGGCATGGAGCTGCGCAACCAATATGTACTGGGATACCGACCAAGCAACCACGTGCACGACGCGCGCTGGCGCAAGATCAAAGTTAAGCTACGCGCGCCAAAAGGCCTCCCGCCCCTCTCGGTCTACTCCAAGACCGGGTATTACGCGCCCGCACACTGAGAAGCAGAGGTCCGGCTGCGCGCGATTTGCCTCTTTGTCATTGCTGCTATTTTTAGTGTGCGCGGGAAGAGGGTACGCACAGCTTCCCGTGACCTCAGCCCCACCACCTCCTCCACCGGGGCAGGAGCCCGCTCCCGGCAGCAAACAGGGCGGCAGGATTGCCTTGAATGTGGACCTCGTGGTATTGCACACCAGCGTGCTGGACGACCGCGGGAAATTCGTGGAAGGGTTAACACAGGAGAATTTCCGCGTATATGAGGACAAGGTCGAGCAGAAGTTGGCCATTTTTAAACGCGAAGACATTCCCGTCAGCATGGGTCTGGTGATCGACAATAGCGGGAGCATGCGGGACAAGCGGCCACGCGTGAATGAGGCGGCGTTAACTCTGGTGCAGAACAGCAATCCGCAGGATGAAGCATTCGTAGTGAATTTCAACGACGACTTCTATTTGGACCTGGACAAGGATTTCACGAACAGCATTCCGGAGCTGAAAGAAGCTCTGGAACGCATCGACGCTCGCGGCAGCACGGCGCTCTACGATGCGATCATCGGTTCGCTGGATCATCTGAAGAAGGGAAACAAAGAAAAGAAGGTCTTGCTCATCGTGACGGACGGCGAAGACAATACCAGCCGGAATTCCCTGGAGAAGACCATCCGGGAAATTCAGAAGACCGATACGGTGATTTACACGATTGGACTGCTGAGCCAGGAGAGCAAAAAGAGCGCGAAAACGGCCAAGAGAGCGTTGACGGAGATTGCACTAGCGTCCGGAGGCGTTGCGTACTTCCCGGAAAATGTGGAGGACGTACACGCGATCTGCGAACAAGTTGCCCACGACATCCGGCACCAGTACACCCTGGCATACTATCCCTCGAATGCGGCAAGAGACGGCACCTTCCGGAGCGTGCACGTCGACGTAATCCCGCCGCGAGGACATGGCAAGCTGGTGGCGCGCACGCGGAACGGTTACTACGCACCGAGCGGTGGTCCCACGTCGTCGGGAAAGTAACAGATTGCTGAATTTCTAGGGCGCTCCGAATGAATCGGGACGCCCGTTTTTTGTTTTAGGCATGGTTTGTCTTCAGAAGAGGCAAAAAACTGGTGCCATGAGGAATGCGCCCGCCGAAATTTTCGGCAATGGTCTGGCCCATGTCGGCGAGCGTGGACCGGGTGCCGAGGTTGTTTCCGGTATTCTGGGAAGGGGAGAAGGCGAGGATGGGGACGTACTCGCGGGAATGGTCCGTGGTTTCCCAGCGAGGGTCGGGGTCGCAGCCGTGGTCAGCGGTTAGGATCAGGAGATCGCGCGGACTAAGCAGAGGGAGATACGCGGTGAGTGCGGCGTCAAATTCCTCCAGGGAACGCGCGAAACCTTCGACGTCCTTGCGGTGACCGAAGAGCATGTCGAAGTCCACGAGGTTGCAGAAGATGAGCCCTTTCTTACGGTCGCGCGTGGCCGTGGTCAATTTTTCCATACCATCGGCATTGGATGTTGTGGTGACGTAGTCGTCGACGCCGCGGCTATTGTAGATGTCGTGAATTTTGCCGATGCCGAAGACAGGGATGTGGCGATCCTGTAGCACATCGAGGAGCATGGGCTTGGGCGGATCGACGGCGTAATCGTGGCGCCGAGAAGTTCGCTTGAAATGTCCCGGCTTGCCGGTAAAGGGACGGGCGATGACGCGACCGACGCGATGCTTGCCATCCAGCAAATTTCTGGCGATCTCGCACATTCGATACAATTCGGCGATGGGGATGACGTCTTCGTGTGCGGCAATTTGGAAGACGCTGTCGCCGGAGGTATACACGATGGGCTTTCCGGTTCGGACATGTTCCGCGCCCAGCTCCTTGATGATTTCGGTGCCTGAAGCGGGTTTGTTGCCAATGGTCTTACGACCGATATGTTTTTCGAAAGCCTTGATCAGTTCGCGCGGAAAGCCGCGTTTGTAGACGGGAAAAGCCTGATCGAGCCAAACGCCGGCCATCTCCCAATGACCTGTTGTGGTGTCCTTTCCGGGAGAATGAGTAGCACCTTTCCCGAAGGAGGCCAGTGGATCGTGGGGTGGATTGAGATTCGCCAGCGGAGCGATGTTGGCCAAACCCAGCTTGACGAGATTGGGAAGACGCAAAGGCCGGGATTCGGCAATGTGCCCTAAAGTGCTTCGGCCTGTATCGTCGTAGTCCTCTGCATCGGGAAGTGCGCCGATACCGACACTGTCGAGAACAATCCAGATAACGCGGTCGAACGTGGCCATGAACCCGTGCTCCTGTGGAACCAAGGCGAACTCTAACATGATGGGCGCGGCAATGGGAATTGACGGGGTGGGTAACTCAGCCTACGATGGCCCCGTCGGGCTCGCCGGTGGAACATTTGGGCGGTTTCCTGCGTAGAAGAGGATAGAAGGGGCAAACATGTCTCAAGATTACCGCGTACGGCGGAGTTCCGTGGTGTTTCCGCTTCTGCTCATCGGGATTGGCTTGCTTTTCCTGCTGACGCGATGGATGCCGGACTTTTATCCCTGGCCGGTGCTCTGGAAATATTGGCCGTTGCTGTTGATCCTGGTCGGAGCGGGCATGTTTTGGGATCGCGCTCAGAGGAGCGGCGATCCGCAGGGCACGCCGGCGTTTCCGGTGGGATCGGCAATCGGGACGGTGCTGTTTTTGTTGATCCTCGGCTTCTTGATGTGGCACTGGCGTGGAGCTCCGCGCCACGATTGGATGAACGTCTCCGCAGGTTCCGGACGGCGCGCGCAGGAGACTCAAGTAGTGGAGTTGAAGGACGCCAAGGCCGTGAACATGACGGTGCACATGCCTTCGGGTGAACTGCACATCGCAGGAGGCGCTACGCAATTGATGGAAGGGGATTTTTCCCACGGGCCATCGTGGGCGGCGCCTTCGGTCGAGTACACGGTGGAGAAAGGTGTCGGCTCGCTCTCTATTAATCAGCAGAGCGCAAATCAATTGGTGACCAATTCAGACAACATCTGGAAATTGAAAGTGAGCAATGAGGTACCTCTCGAGTTGGAGGTGGATGTGGGCGCGGGGCGCGGGGATCTGAACCTGGCGAAGGTGGATCTGACACGGCTGGAATTGAACATCGGCGCCGGCCAGGCCAATGTGGATCTGACGGGGGAACGTGGCAAAGATCTGCAAGCCGAAATCCATGGCGGCGTGGGAGAGGCCGTGATTCGGCTACCGAAAAATGTGGGAGTGGTGGCCACGGTCCACGGCGGCTTGGGCTCCGTGGATGTGCACGGATTGAAAGAAGAGGACGGGGAGTACACGAATGCCGCATATGGGAAAGCGCCAAATACAATTCACCTGACAGTTGAAGGCGGTATTGGCCATATCAAGCTAGAGCAGGAATGAGTAAAGCGAGCTTAATCTGAGTTCCAATTAGATTTCCATCGAACATCCCATTACTTAGCAGCACAACTACAGGAAACACCTAATACTCCAGTTGGCTGCGGCAGGATATGTGTCTCTCATGTTTGCCCGCGGGCTTTGTCTCTGTTGGCTCTTTTTGCTGAGCACTTCGGTTTCCGCCAGTCCCCACGATGGCGGAGTGGTTGCTGAATCCGGCTCCTCCAAGAAGCTACACATATCAGGCATCCGTGATGCAGGCAAGGTAAACGAATTTCTCTATCGTGGAGCGCAACCAAGCGACAAAGGGCTTGAGGAACTGAGGAGACTTGGAATCGATACTGTCGTGGATCTGCGTGGCGAAAGGCGCGGACTGATCAAGAAGGAACGCAAGCATGCGCAATCACTGGGGATGCAATTCGTCAACCTCCCAGGCAATGGCTGGTCTCCCCCAGCAGACAAGCAGATCGCGGAATTTTTCTCGTTGATGGAGGAGAAGCCCAGGCGACGAGTCTTTGTCCACTGCTGGTTGGGTGGTGACCGAAGCGGATTATTCGTTGCCGTTTACCGCATTGCTTTCGATGGATGGACCCCTGAGCAAGCCATTCAGGAAATGCACGTCTATCATTTCAAGGCCTTCTGGCATCCCGCCATGACGGCGTATGTCCGTGACTTTCCCGCGCGGCTGGCTCGTTCTCCCGCCCTGGCCGCTTTTCGGCGAGCGGAAAAGAGAGCGAAGTTGCCACCGAACGAGCCAGCCCAGGAGCCTGCTCGCGCGGAAGCTTGGTCGAGAAACAAATTAGGGGCAACCTCGGTGGATTCCCTCTGTGAATTCATAAGCGATAACCACGGCAACATAAGGCATCCCTTCTTACGTCCTCCCCTGTTCGCTGTATAGCCCCATCCGAGGCGGGGGTTGTAGATTGCCTTAATCCGGCGAGGAGGTGTTCATGCCGCTGATTCAAGTCGTGATGGTGCTAATCGTCGTAGGAGTGCTATTGTGGCTGGTCAACCGCTTCATACCCATGCAAGGAACAATTAAGTCCATTTTGAATGGCGTGGTAGTGATCGCCGTGGTTCTCTGGCTTCTCAATGTGTTTGGGCTTTTTAGCTCCTTCTCTCACATACGCGCCGGCTCCTGACTTCCGGACCGGCGCGATCGCCGCTTCATGGTTCTCGATCTTCTTGCTGTGCGCGTTTCGCCGCATCGACATCCGCATTGTGAGGTTCTGGCGTTCCACGAATGAAGTGCTGATGTGTTTGGGATCGCGATTGCCTTGTGGGAGGGCCATCTGCGTACCGATGCACTCGCCGGGGGCTGTGCTTCGTATCAAATGGATCGTTGCCTAAAGTTGACCAGCACCGAACTTTGCGTGAATTTGCCGGAGTTGGCGATGAGTCGTATACTTTGAGGTTTAGGCGGTGTGCGTAGAGCGCACTGACTGAGCTTCCCTTTGGCTACGAACGAAACTATCGCTCCAACCGCTACCCTGCAAGAGGTGTTGCTGGTCCGCGGGGCGCGCGTCCACAACCTGAAAAACATAACGGTAGAGATTCCCCACAATGCCCTGACGGTGGTCACTGGGGTCAGCGGTTCGGGGAAATCGTCGCTGGCGTTTGACACCGTCTATGCCGAGGGGCAGCGGCGCTACGTGGAATCCTTGTCGGCCTATGCACGGCAGTTCCTGGAGCGTATGGAAAAGCCGGATGTGGATGAGATATCGGGGATTGCCCCGGCGGTGGCCATCCGGCAGAAGAACTCCACGCGCAACCCGCGTTCGAATGTAGCCACGGCGACAGAGATTTACGATTATTTGCGCCTGTTCTTTGCGCGGTGCGGGCAAACCTACTGCATCAAGTGCGGGGCCGAAGTGCGGCGGGATTCGCCGGATGAAATCGCGAATCGCATTCTGACGCTGAAGCCGGGGCGGCGATTTTACGTTCTGTATACGTTGAAAGTGGCAGGGCCGGAAGCGCCAGCGCCCAGGAAAAAGACCTCAAAGAAGAAAGCGACAGCGAGCACGCCACCTGCGGAGACGCTGCGACCTGTGCTTGTGGAGCTGCAGAAGAGAGGTTTCAACCGGCTGTATCAAGACGGAAAGATTCACGAATTTTCGTCGCCAGAGACTTTGCTGGATGTGAATTTTGCGAAGCCAGTCTATGTGCTGGTAGACAGATTGGCGGTGAATCCGGAATCGCGCGCGCGGCTGGTGGATTCGATCGAGATTTGTTACCGCGAAGGGGTCGGGGAGGCCCTTCTAGAGTTTGTAGAGGACTCCGCAGGGAACTCGGCGGAGCGACTCACATTTAACGAACGCTTCGAGTGCAAAAACGACGTCACGCTGTATCAAGAGCCGGAGCCGCGGCTGTTTTCCTTCAACAATCCCTATGGAGCGTGCCCGCGTTGCCAGGGGTTTGGAAATACGATCGACTTTGATTTGAACTTAGTGGTGCCGGACGGCAGCAAGTCGTTGGATGACGGTGTAATCGAGCCCTGGACGAAACCGCGGTACCGCGTGCTGATGCAAGAGGCTCGAAAATGGGCGCGGTCGCAGGGCATTCCCACGAATGTGCCCTGGCGCCAGTTGAGTGCGGAACAGCGACGGCTGATCCTGGAAGGTGACCCTGCCAACAAATATGAAGGCGTAAAAGGATTTTTCACTTGGCTGGAGCGTAAGAAGTACAAGCTGCACGTTCGTGTGTTCCTGAGCCGGTACCGTGGATATGCGACCTGCCCTGAGTGTGGCGGTACGCGATTGCGGCGGGAGGCGCGTGCGGTGAAGATTACCGGCCGGTCGATCACCGACCTGTGCAAATTGACGGTGAAAGAGGCACGAACGTTTTTTGCGGAATTGAATCTGACGGAAAGCCAGGCAAAGGTTGCGGATAAAATCCTGCAAGAGATTCGGACGCGGCTGCAATTTCTGGACGAAGTGGGTCTGGATTACCTGACGCTGGACCGGCTCACATCGACGTTATCCGGGGGTGAGTCGCAACGGATTCAATTGGCTACGTCGCTTGGCTCGCACCTGGTGGGGGCGCTTTACGTGCTGGATGAGCCGTCGATCGGGCTGCACCCACGGGACACGCAGCGACTGATCGATATCCTGAAATCACTGCGCGACTTGGGAAACACGGTGCTAGTTGTAGAGCATGACCCCGATACCATCGAAGCGGCTGACCGAGTGCTAGACCTGGGACCTGGCGCGGGTGAACTTGGCGGACGACTGCTCTTTTCCGGGACCTACGAAGAAATTCTGAAGGATCCAAAATCGATTACCGGTCGCTATTTAAGCGGGGAGACGAAAATCCCTGTCCCGGTGACGAGACACAAGCCTTCGGGGAAGTTTATCCGGCTGTACGGAGCTACACTGCACAACCTGAAGAATCTGGATCTGATGCTGCCGCTGGGAACGCTGACGGTAATCACCGGAGTGAGTGGCTCGGGGAAGTCGACGCTGGTGCATAACGTATTGTTCCGCGCGCTGGCAGCTAAACGGAGTGGAGCCAGCATCAAAGAATTCTGCGACCGGCTGGAAGGCGACCAGAACATCCAGGACGTGGTGATTGTGGATCAATCGCCGATCGGACGGACACCGAGGTCTAACCCAGCGACGTACATGAAGGCGTTTGACGCGATTCGCGAGGTATTCGCGGATACGCCCGACGCGAGGAGGCGCGGTTTCGCGGCGGGTCATTTTTCGTTCAACGTGCCGGGAGGCCGCTGCGAAACTTGCCAGGGCGACGGAACGGTCACCGTAGAGATGCAGTTCCTGGCGGACGTGGAGCTGATCTGCGAGGAGTGCCGGGGACAACGGTTCAAGAGCAGCGTGCTGGATGTGCGGTATCACGGCAAAAATATTTACGATGTTTTGCAGATGACGGTGCGAGAGGCGCTGGCCTTTTTTGTGAACGTGCCGAAGGTGGTTTCCAAATTGCGAGTGCTAAACGAAATTGGATTGGGCTATCTGCGGCTGGGGCAGTCTGCCACAACGCTTTCCGGCGGCGAGGCGCAGAGGTTGAAGCTGGCATCCCACCTGACCCGAACGGAAAATCAGGACATCCTCTACATTCTGGATGAGCCGACAACGGGGTTGCACTTTGACGATATCGCCAAGCTGCTGGCGGCTTTCCGGAAGTTATTGGAATCGGGAGCATCGCTGCTGGTGATCGAACACAATCTGGATGTGATCAAGTCCGCCGATTGGGTGATCGACTTGGGCCCGGAGGGCGGGGAAGAAGGCGGTAAAATCATCGCAACGGGAACGCCGGAACAGGTGGCGCGGAACACGCAGTCCTATACTGGCCGGTTTTTGGGTCGCGTGTTGGGGAACGGAAATGGGCAAGCAAAGCGCAACGGGACGAAATCCGTAGAGGGAAAACGGCCATCGAACGAGGCTTGATGCGCGCGCGAGATGTTCTATTCATGACGACGCTATGTCTTCTTCCTTTGACGGCACGGATAGCCCAAGGACAACAGGCTCCCCCTTCGAAGACGCCGCAAGGAGCGGTACAAAAGCTTCGCAATCCTCTGAACGACCTGCTGGACGAAGCCCAAGCGGCACTGGACAAGAATGAGTACAATGCCGCGATCCCACCCCTGCAGAAATTCATTGACGAAAAACCAGATGTTGCCTTTGCTCATTTTCAGCTTGGCTATGCGTACACCGCGCTGAAGCGGAGGGAGGAAGCGCGAACGGAATACGAGAAGTGCGTCGCGCTGGATCCAAAGATGCCGGAGGCGCAGTTGAATCTGGGGATACTGCTTCTGGATGAGGATGCAGCGGGGGCTGTCGGGCCACTGCGCAAGGCCGTCGAATTGCTTCCATCCGAGAGCCGGCCGAGGTATTTGCTCGGGCTGGCGGAAGAAAGGTCGGGCGACCTGAAAGGTGCGGCCGAGTCGTTTGAAGGGGCTTCGCGACTGGATCCCAAGGATGGAGAGTCGCTGATGGAGCTGGGGCGGATTTATGCGAAGAATAATCGCCCAGCAGACGCAGAGGCGAAGTTTCGCGCCGCACTGGGGTTAAATCCAAAATCGCCCGAAGCATTGCAGGGTCTGGCGATAAGCTTGGACGCACAGAAAAAGCCGGGAGCCACGGATGCGTATCGCGAATATCTTGCGGTGCAGCCGCAGGACAACGCTGCGCGCAGAAGGTTGGTACACCTGCTGGTGGAGAAGCAGCAATTCGATGCGGCTTTGGCGGAACTCGACAAGACTGCTTCCGGACAAACGCCCGCGGTCGATAATCTGAAGCTGAAGGCCGACATTGAAATCGATCAAAAAAAGCCGGATGCGGCAATCGCAACTCTGAAGGAAGCAATTGCACTGGCACCCAATGACGCGCAATTGCACGGTGGATTGGGCAGGACATATCTGCAGTCTCGAGATTTTGTCGATGCCGAAATGGAATTGAAGGCGGCGCTGGTGCTGGACAGGAACAACCTCATCTATTGGAAGGACCTGAGTTCCACCTACTACGAGGCAGGAAAATGCCAAGAAACGCTAGCCGTGCTGGACGTGATTGCGAAAGCGGAAACACCGGGAGCGGGGCCGTGGTTTATCCGGGCCCTCTGTTACGATAAACTCAATCAGGTTAGGCCCGCTCTTGACGCTTATCGGAAATTCCTGGAACTCGACGAGAACAAGAATCCCGATCAAGTTTGGCAGGCGACACAGCGCATCCATGTACTGGAAAAGAACGCCGGAAAAAAGAAGTAGGGGCTGGGCCAACCAATGGGGCTTCTACGGGGTGGTTTGCGCAATTTTGCTGACGGCAGTGATGGTTGCGGGCCTCGACAAAGCCGGTGAGTTGCAGGAACGCTTTGACAAGGAAACGCATGCCGCTGGCAAAGTCAGGGCACTGGACAAGCTCACGGAAGCGCAATTCGAGGCCTCACGCAAAGCCAGCGCCGCCGGTGACTACAATACCGTCGGATTGATCATGGAGAAATACCGGGACAACGTGCGAGCGTGCTTGGAGCTTCTGAGGAAACAGGAACCCGATGCAGACCGGCATCCCGGCGGCTACCGGCAACTGGAATTGCAGACAAGGAGGGGCATTCGCGAGGTCGAAGACACTCTACTGACCGCGCCACCCGAAGTGCGGCCCCCGTTGGAACTTGTGCACAAGGACATTCTGGAAATGGACGATGAATTAATTCGGCTTTTGTTCCCGAGGCGTACGCCCGATCCGGTGAAAGTTCCGACGGTGCCGGAGGAGAAACCATGAGGTGGCGGAGAAGTTTTGTGGCATGGACGAGCGCGATGCTGCTCTTTGGGGCGTTGGTGATGGTCGTCCCGGCGCTCGCGCAGCGCCCGGAAAAGGATTATTTGTCCGATGTCGAGGCCGACAAGATCCGGGATGCGGAAACGCCAAACGAGCGGGTGACGTTGTTCCTGACGTTTGCGGAGGACCGGCTGAAGAAATTCCAGTATGAGTTGGAGCACCCTTCTCCGAACAAACACAAGGAGATGTTGAATTACCTGATGAATTCGTACGGTGGGTGTGTCGATGATGCCGCGGATTTAATTCAGGTGTCGCTGGGAAAACAGGAAAATATCCGGCAAGGGATCGACCTGATGGCCAAGAAAGCGAAGGAGTTTCTGGTGATCCTTCAGAAATACGAAAGTGAAGGGCCGGAAGTGGAAATCTACAAAGACAACCTGGATGATGCGGTTGAAGGCACGCAGGACGCCTTGAATGAAGCGGAGAAAGCCAAGCAGAAGGCTGCGCCGCCACCCGTGAGACGGAAGAATTGAGAGCGCGGCGCCGCAACCCGACACAAGTGCCGGGCGGGGAAGGGTTGTTGCAGAGAATGTTTACGCGCATCGGCTGCGACGGACGGCCCCCGCACTTCCAAGTTGAATTCTACCCGTACAGCAGTCTGGTGTTGACCATTCGGCGCCGCGAAGAGTCCGTATACGTTCGCTTCTCGGACCTGCTGAAGCGCGCGCCATTCGAGGTTCTAGAAGGAGCGGCGGCGCTGTTGCTCTCGCGGGTGTACCGGCGAAAGGTGCCGCGAGCGCTTGTGCAACAGTACCTGGAGTACGCGCGGTCGGACCGCGTGCGCTCGCGAATCAACCAAATGCGAAGCCGTCGCGTGCGCCGCGTGCCGACACTGGCGCAGGGAAGGCACCACGATCTGGCAACCCTGTTTCAACAATTGAACCAGCGGTATTTCGGTGGACAACTGGAGCGTCCGCATATCGGGTGGAGCACCCGCAGTTGGCGGAGGCAGTTTGGCTGCTACGATCCGGGGCCGAATCAGATTGTGTTGAACCGGCGGATGGATCGGCCGGGAATTCCACAATTCGTAGTGGAGTACGTGCTGTATCACGAGATGCTGCACGTCAAGCATCCCACGCGGCGATCGGGATGCTCACTGCTTTCGCATTCGCCGGAATTCCGCGCGGAAGAAAAGCGGTTCGCGCAATTTAAAATCGCACGCAAGTTCCTCGATCACCTGGCGCGCTAACTCTCTTTGGTTTTTTCCTTGTCGATTTCCTGGTGGAGTTTTTCGATTTTCTTTCTGATTTTGTCGCCATCTTCCGCTTTGGGATAAAGGTCCAAATAGCGCTGGTAAGCCTTTACGGCGGGCTTTTTCTGGCCCTTTTTCTCGTAGGCTTCGCCCAGATAGCGGAAAGGAATCGCATAGCCGGGCTTGGCTTCGGCGGCGTCCTGAAAGCGGTCGATAGCGGCGTCGACATCGCCTTTATTCATATAGTACTTCCCGACATTAATGTCTTTTTCCGCGCGCAGCGGATCCCATTTGGGCTGGTCCGGTGCCGATTGTGCGGCGGAATCGGTGTTTGGCTTGGGCGTCGGTTGGTCTTGCTGTTTGGGAGGAGGCGGATTCTGCGCGGAAGCAGAGTGCGCGGTGAAACAGAGAGCGGCCACTGCAACTAAGACCGCAGAACAAAGCATGCTTTTCTGGATCAACGCAGCAACCTCCTTCTCTTTCCGATTCTAAATAACCGCGGACGAGTTGCCCGACTATTGTCCGAGAAGTTCGTCGACGAGTTTTTGCGCACCATAGAGTTTCTTGAGCGCTTCGGTCATGCCACCCGTGTGCACGGCCACCGCACGGTTCTGGTGGGAATCGTAGACGAAATCGCCGACCAGCGATTCGATGTTGCCATCAAAGATGAGGCCAACGATATCGCCATTGCGATCGACCACAGGAGAGCCGGAATTTCCGCCGATGATGTCGTTGGTAGTGACGAAGTTAAACGGTGTGGTCAGATCAAGTTTGTCCTTGCCGTCTACGTAGCGCTTGGGGAGGTCAAACGGGACCTTGTAGTCGAAACTGGCGGCGCGGTCATAGAGGCCATAGAAAGTCGTTTTGTACGGCGCATCGGTTCCATTCATTGGGTACCCCAACACCTGGCCATAGGAAAGCCGCAAAGTAAAGGTGGCGTCGGGATAAGTGTCCTTGCCGTACACCGCGAAACGCGCTTTGCCCAGAAGTTCGCCGGCGCGCTGCGATACGCTCTGCACATTGTCTTCAAACCATTTGATCTGCTCGCGGCGAATGGGATCGGCGCGGCGAGCCATAACGATCATGGGATCGGTGGAAGCGTCAACGGCAGCCTGGCCGCCCTCGATAAGGGATTTGCGGAATGCGGGATCAGCTACTTTGGTGCCGGTGATGAGTTGGTTGGCCGCGTCTTTAGGAGTGCGGCCAGCAAGCACGGCCTTGAGGAAGGCGTCATCCGGCCCCAATTCCTTCAGATCGAGCTCAAGGGCGCCTGTCATGCGTGCAATTTCCATTTCCGGATAGATCGGGGCCGGGGAGAACAGCCGTTGTTTCAGGGAGTCCAGCTGGGAATCGTGGAAGCCCGGGAGACGCTCCCCGTCGGGCTTCTTGATTTCAGCGATGTAGGTCACGATCTGAATGGCGAGTGCAGAAAGTTGCGAGTCGGTGGAGCGGAAAAACTGTTGCTTGATCCGGGGACGTTCCTTTTGCAGAGCCTCTTCTTCCATGGTCCAGGCGCTGGCAAAGTCCTTCTTCCACTCTCGATTGGCATTCACTTTGCCGCGGAACTCTTCGTCCTCCTTGCGTTTCTTCTCCATTAGATTCTTATCCTGGAGTCCGTCGCGGCGGCCTTCGAAGGCTTTCCGGCTGTTCTCCAGGCCGAAGATGAGAGTCGTGGCCTGGCGAGACTGCTCGGGGCCGCGAGCGGAGTATTCCTTGAGCACGGCGATGCGGTTCTTGAGAGATTCAATAATGTAAGATAGGGTGTCGTCTCGAAGGCTGACGAGATACGCATAGGTGACGAGGCGTTCCGTGCCTCCTGGATTACCGGAGACGAAAACGAGTTCGCCATCACCAGCACCCTTGGGATTCCACTTCAAGTAGTCCTTGCTGTCGATCGGTCTGCCGTTTTCATAGACGCGGAACAGCGCCATGTCCAGGTCGTACCGTGGGTAAGTGAAATTGTCAGGATCGCCGCCGTAAAATGCAGTCTGCTGTTCGACTGCAAAAACAAGGCGGACATCCGTGTATTTCTTGTAGCGATACAGCCAATATTCCCCCCCCGCATACAGTGTTACCACGTCAGAACGAAGTCCAGTTTTTTCGGTACTTTCGCGTTCGATATCGGCGATAACGGCTTTGCGCTTGGCGAACTCTTCCTCTGTGTTCTTGGCGGACTTCACCGCGGCGTTCACGCGATCCGTTACATTTTCAGTGGCGACCAGGACGTTGACTTCGAGGTCTGGCGACTTCATCTCTTCTTGCGGCGTGGCGGCGTAGAAGCCGTCGCGGACGTAATCATGCTCGGCGCTGGAGTTCTTCTGGAGTTGGCCGAGCGCAACGTGATGGTTGGTGAGCAGCAGGCCATGAGGGCTGACGAAGGACCCGGAGCCGCCGTCATTGAGGCGGACGCTGGAGAGCCGCAAATGGTCGAGCCACTGCTGCGTGGGCGTAAATTCGTATTTCTCCTTGAGCAATTTGAGCGGAGGGTTGTCGAAAGTCCACATGCCTTCATCCGCGGGGATGGCAGGGCAAAGAAGCGCCGCCGCCAGGAGAGCGGCCGAGGCTTGCCGGACAAGGTAAAAAGATTTCACGGGGGATCCTCTTTTCTGAAGGAGTGAAGCCGTGGAGCACGGCCCTTGAAAGTATATACGACTCCGCGTTGATGGGCATTTCCAGGAGAGCTTACCGGGCCGCCGCGATTCGCATCAAAGAGAAAATGCCGTAAGATGAAAGGGACGGGCACCGGAAACAGCCCGGCATACTCCAAATTGCATGGAACCCCGAGAAAAAGCTTCCTTGTTGCCGGAAACACCGGGCGTTTATCTGTTCAAAGACGCCGGCGGAACTGTTGTGTATGTCGGGAAGGCGCGGTCGTTGCGCAGTCGTGTGCGTTCGTATTTTCTGGAATCGCGTTGGGCAGACGCCAAAACAGGTTCGCTGGCGCGGCAGATCGCGGACCTGGAAACAATCCTGGTAGAAAACGAGCGCGAGGCGCTGGCGCTCGAAAACAACCTGATCAAGCAATACAAGCCGAAGTTCAATGTGATGTTGCGAGACGACAAGACCTACCCGTACATCAAGTTGACGATGGGAGAAAAGTATCCTCGAGTGTATTTCACACGAAAGGTGAAGAAAGACGGCGCACTGTATTTTGGGCCGTACTTCCCCTCAAACCTGGCTCGGCGCATCCTGCACTTTATCCATAAAAGATTTCTGGTGCCCTCGTGCTTTGTGGATTTGACGAAGGCGCATCTGCGGCCCTGCCTGCAGTTTTACATCAAGCGTTGTCTGGGGCCGTGCGTTGCGGGCCTTACAACTGACGAGCGATATGCGGAGGCGGTGCGTGACGTTCGGATGTTCCTGGAAGGGCGACGGCATGACCTGATGAAAAGCATTGAGGAGCGGATGCTGTCGGCGGCAGACAAGGAACGATTTGAAGAAGCGGCGGCGTATCGCGACCTATTGCGGACGATGGAAGACATAGAAGAACGTCAAAGGATTGCCTCGGCGCAAGGCGATGATACCGACGTGGTGGCCTACTATGCGGAGCCTCCGTTGGTGGCTGCCAACGTCTTCCACTTACGCGGCGGACGCATAGTGGATCGCCGCGAATTCTATTGGGAAGAACTGGAAGCGTTCGACCCCCACGAATTTGTGGCTTCCTTGCTGAAGCAACTCTACCTGGAAGCGGAATACCTGCCGAAAAAGATCCACGTGCCGATTGAATTTGAAGAGCGCGAGCTGCTGGAAGAGACGTTGAGCGAACGGGCGGGGCACAAAGTCGAGATCTTTACGCCGCACCGCGGAAGCAAAGCGGCGATTCTGGAGCTCGTGGAGAGCAACGCGAAACACTCCTTTGAGCAGCGGTTCCGCGTGCTGAAGCCGACGTCCAAGGCGATTGCAGAGGCGCTGCAGAACGCTTTGAGCCTTCCCGAGGAGCCGAAACGCATCGAGAGCTTCGATATCTCGCATATCCAGGGGACGGACACGGTTGCCTCTATGGTCGTGTGGGAGAACGGACGGATGAAAAAATCCGATTACCGGAAGTTTATTATTCGAGGGGAAGCGGGACCTGGCGGAAGAGCACGTAGCGAAAACGACGATTTTGCGAGCGTGCATGAAGCGGTGACGCGACGGTATAAGCGGCTGCAAGAGGAGCAAAAGCCGATGCCGAGCCTGATTCTGATCGATGGTGGTTTGGGACAACTCCACGCGGCAGCACAAGCCCTCGATCAGTTGCAGATCATCAACCAGCCCATGGCCAGCATCGCAAAGAAGGAAGAAATTTTGTACGTGCTGGGACAGGAAAATGAGCCGTGCGTCTTGGAACGCCATTCGCCGGTTTTGCACTTGATCCAGCGGATTCGCGACGAGACCCACCGGTTTGCAGTCACCTTTCATCGCCAGCGGCGTGCTGCCCGGCAAACCCATACCGCGCTGCTGGACATTCCAGGGATTGGCCCAAGGACCTCGCAGAAACTTCTGCAGAGATATGGCAGTATCGCGAATCTGCGGCGAGCCACAGTGGATGAGTTGAGGCGTATCGTAACGCGGAAGTGCGCAGAGAAAATCGTAGAACACTATGAAAAAGTGGGGGAAAGCTTGTAACCGCTATGTTAACCCATAGTGGTTAAGCTGTATTGCAGCTCTCTCCAGGCTATGCTACGGTTTTTGTGGAGGTTAACATGGCTGACAACGTGGGATCCAAAGTGAGCTTTTTCCTGGTTGGTATTGGCATCGGGGCGCTTTTGGGCGTGCTTTTTGCTCCGAAATCCGGTGAAGAGACCCGGGAATATCTCGGCAAGCGTGCGGACGATGGCCGGGAATTTGCCCAGAAGAAGGCGCGTGAACTTCGTGATCGGGCGGATGAGCTGATCGAACGGGGTAAGGACGTAGCCTCTCGGAAGCGGGATTCGCTGACTGCGGCGGTGGAAGCAGGGCGGGAAGCGTTTTTGCGGGAGTCGAAATCCTAGAGGTTTGAAGAAGCAAGACGGTTTCCGTGCGTCGAGCGGAAAGGGTGGGGTGTGAATGCAATTCTGGATGGAATTCTTTAGCATTGTGGCCGCCATCGCGCTTGTGGTGCAGGTAGGAATCCTGATTGGATTATTCCTGCAACTCAAGCGCACCACGGAATCGATTAACCGGATGGTCAACGATTTGCATACCCGGATCGGTCCCATCCTTACACGAACACAGATCCTGCTGGACGATACGCAGCCGAAAATCACGAGCCTGGTGGATGACGCTTCGCACGTTGTTTATCTGGCCCGGGCCCAGGCGCAGAAGATGGACAAGGTCTTCACCGAAGCTTCGGATCGGCTGCGAGGACAGTTGGTGCGCGCCGACCGGATTCTGACCGGTACGCTAGAAGCGGTGGAGGATGCGGGCACTCAAATGCGGCGGAGTTTTCTTGGGCCAGTGCAGAAAGCTTCCGCGGTGGTTCAGGGCATTAAGGTTGGACTTGATTTTTTACGCTCGCGGCGGGCCCATAGAGAAAGCGCGCAGGAGGGTCTGGAGCAGGAAGACGAACTCTTTATCTGATTCGTTGTCGAGTGGAGATTTATTGCGGCGCGGGCTGAATGGCTCGCGCCGTTTTTTATTTGATCCAGCCACCAGCCAGGACGATGTCGCCATCGTAGGCCACCGCGGCCTGGCCGGGCGTGATGGCCCGCTGCGGCGAGTCAAAAGTAATGCGCGCACGAAGGCCGGGGAGTGCTTCGATCATTGCCGCAGCAGGCTCGTGTTTGTGGCGGATTTTCACCTGAGCGCGCAGAGTCCCAGTAGGCTCCTCAATGGCAACCCAATTCACTGTTTCAATATCAAAAGTCGTGGCGCGCAAGGCATCGTCTTCGCCTACGATGACGCGGTTGTGCTCCGGGTCGATGGCCAGAACATAAATGGGCTTGCCGGTGGTGAAGCCCAGACCCTTGCGCTGGCCGATGGTGTAATTGTGCACACCCGAATGGCGGCCAAGCACAGTGCCATCCTCGGTGACGATGTCGCCTTCCTTGTCGTGCACCGGCTGACCGTTTTCGCCCGCATAAGCGTGTATAAATTGCACGTAGTTGCCGTTCGGGACGAAGCAAAGCTCCATGCTCTCCGGCTTTTCGGCAACGGGGAGATCGACGCTGCGCGCGAAGTGGCGCACTTCTTCCTTGGTGAGCTCTCCCAGGGGAAACTCACTTCGCGATAACTGATCCTGGCGCAGGCCCCAGAGAAAGTAGGACTGGTCCTTGGAATCATCGCGGGCGCGTAGCAGTTGGTAGCGGCCAGTGGTTTCGTTTTTGCAGATGCGCGCGTAGTGGCCGGTGGCAAGACGTCCCGCGCCAATCTGGCGAGCCATGCGCAGAAGAGGCTCGAACTTCACGTCGGTGTTGCAGTTGGTGCACGCGATTGGCGTGCGTCCGGCGAGATACTGTTCAACAAAGGGGCGCACCACGCGTTGCTCGAATTGCTCCTCGAAATTGACGACGTAATGCGGAAAGCTCAGATGTTGCGCCACGCGCTTGGCGTCGTATACGTCGTCGAGAGAACAGCAGCGGTGCTGCGCCGGGCCATCGCCTTGGAGCGCGGGTAAGCGGCGCTGATTCCAGAGTTGCATGGTGAGCCCGACGATGGGCCGGCCGTGTTTCAACAGGAGAGCCGCGACGGTGGAAGAATCGACACCACCAGACATGGCCACGGCAACAAGGCCGGGCTGCAACTCGGTGGCGGCAGGCAGCGAATCAAGATGTGCTTGCGTTGTCATCCCTTTAGCTATTTTACAGGGAAAGCTTCAGTGATGCGCGGAGACCTCTTTTTTATAGGTAGGGGAGATCTGGCGAAGTTGGGTGACGGCGGCCGGGACGAGTTCGAGGGCGGCATCAATCTCAGCGGCGCTCGTGTAACGGCCGAGGCTAAAGCGGATGCTAGCGCGCGCTTCGGCGGCAGGTAGACCAATCGCCGTGAGCACATGCGAGGGTTCGACGGCCCCCGAGGAACAGGCTGCGCCCGTGGAGCAAGCCAGGCCCTTGAGATCGAGGGCAATGATCAAAGCTTCCCCTTCAATTCCGGAAAAGGCGATGTTGGAAGTGTTGGGCGTGCGTGGAGCTGCGCCGGCGTTGGGGTGTGAGTCGGGGATGCGGGAGAGCAAACCTTGCTCGAGATGATCGCGCAAGGCAGAGATGCGGGAGGCGTCAGCGGCAAGCGAGAGGCAGGAGATCTCCGCGGCCTTCCCGAGACCCACAATTCCCGCCACATTTTCGGTGCCTGGCCGGAATCCGCGCTGGTGGTGCCCGCCGTAGAGTAGTTGCCGGAGCCGCGTGCCGCCCTTGACGTAGATGGCGCCGATACCCTTAGGGGCGTAAATCTTGTGTCCGGAGAGAGAAAGCAGGTCGAGCTGGAGAGCCTTCACGTCCACGGGGATTTTGCCCACGGATTGCACCGCATCGGTGTGAAAGTAAACGTCATGCTCTGCCGCGGTGCTCCCGATCTCCGCGAGAGGTTGAATGATGCCAAGTTCGTTGTTGGCGTGCATCAGGGTGATGAGAACCGTCTCTGGGCGTATGGCCTTGCGAAGAGATTCGAGATCGATCAGTCCATCGCCAGAAACGGGGAGATAAGTTACGGCGACGCCTTGCTTTTCGAGCGCCTGGCAGCTGTTGAGAACGGCTTCGTGTTCGATAGATGAAGTAATTATGTGAGGAGAGGTCGATGAAGTCGAGGAGGTGAAGGATGCTGCAGTGACGCCGAAGATGGCGTGGTTGTCCGATTCGGTGCCACCGCTGGTGAAGATGATCTCCTGCGGTCGCGCGTTGAGAAGCGTAGCAACCTGTTCGCGCGCGGTCTCCACGGCGGCGCGCGCACGCTGGCCAAAAGTGTGGATGGAGGAAGCATTGCCGAACTCGCCAGAGAAGTAGGGAAGCATGGCCTCGAGGACCGCAGGGTCCACCGGCGTGGTGGCGTTGTGATCGAGGTAGATGCGCTTCATGGGTTTGACAGAATCCAGGATAGATGGGGTGGGTCGAGGAGTCCAGTGAGAGGTGCGGAGAGTCGTCCCAACATTCCGACAATACTCTGGAATGGGGTGGATAAACCTAAACTGTGGCAAGATACGCATCTAGCACAAGATGCGCAGCGCCGGACGCGGATTATGGAGGGGTTCGTGGAAACTGCTCTAAGGCTGTTGGTAGCCGAGTTGAATGAGCCATGACTAAGATTGATCCCGATCAGGAACGGGCGCGGTTGGCTGCGAGATATGCCGCCATGAGCGACTTGGAACTGCAAAAGGTCGGCAGGGATCCCGCCGCACTGACGACTTGGGCGTGCGAGGCTCTACGCGAGGAAATGAAGAAGCGAGATCTGGAGTGGAAGCCAGAACAACGCATTGCAAAGCCGATCGCGGAAGATGAGATTCTGATCCGTGTAGGAACCTACCTCGACCGCAATGCGGCGGGGATTGACCGCGATTTGCTTGCGAATGCTGGAGTCAGAGGATTCTTTTGCGAGAGCGGACTTTGGAATGCCGATCAGGGGGACGACACAAAGAGCCCGAGTGAAACTCAATTGCTGGTTCGCTCCAGGGACCTAATTGCAGCGCAACACCTGTTGACGCAAGTGCACGAAGTGCCGACGTCGTTGCCAGGCGAACCCAACGAAGCCAGTAAGGAGGATCGCCCCGTGATTCTTCGCCGCTATCGAGACATGCCGACGGCATTTGTCGGAAAAAGCGTTTTGGAGGATGCCGGCATCCAATGCTTATTGCAGGACGACAACGTAGTGCGCATGGATTGGTTCTGGTCTAACGCGATGGGCGGAATCAAATTGATCGTCCGCCAAAGCGACGCGGAAGACGCAGAAAAGCTCCTCGCACAAGCGCCACCATCGGAACAGGCCCCGGCGAAGTAAGACACCCCGTCAGGTGATACCAAAAAACTCAGCTGTCGCAAGTCTTGTGTCGTGATGAGCCTCCCTAGCAAGCTAGCCGTGGCACTATGACGCCTTTGAGAAGATCCTGGCCCTGCGCGTCATTCATCCGTTGTGCCCTAATACGCTTTTCTAGAGCTTTCGGGATTCGATTGTCGCGTGTTACTGTGTGCGATTGAGCGCCATCGCGCGGGAGTGCTCGGGAGGTATCGGGTGGGATACGCGGATTTGCGGGAGTTTATAAAGCGGCTGGAAAGAGACGGCGAGTTGCGCCGCGTGAAGGCGGAAGTAGATCCAGTGCTGGAAGTTGCGGAAGTGGTACAACGCGCGCAGGCACTACCCGGGGTCAAAGGAGAACCTGGAGGAATGGCCCTCTTGTTCGAGCGGCCGAAGGGTTCGCAGTATCCCCTGCTGATTAATGCGTTTGGCAGCGAGCGACGAATGGAATTGGCATTTGACGTGGAGAAACTGGATGACGTAGCGGCACGGATTCGTGGATTCCTGGACATGCAGACGCCGCAGGGGTTGTTCGACAAGATGAAGATGCTGCCCAAATTGATGGAACTAGGTTCGTTTTTCCCGAGAACCGTGAAAGAGGGGCCGTGCAAGGAAATTGTGCGGAAGGGAAGCGACGTCAACCTGCTGGACTTTCCAATCTTGAAGTGTTGGCCCCAGGATGGCGGGCGGTTCATCACGTTTCCGCTGGTATTTACTAAGAATCCGGTGACCGGCAAGCGCAATGTGGGAATGTACCGGATGCAGGTGTACGACGAACGCACCACGGGAATGCACTGGCAAACGCAGAAGCACGGCGCGGAACATTTTCGACGGGCGCGTGCGGCCAATCCAGAGGGAAGAATCGCCGTGAGCGTAGCGATTGGATCCGATCCGGCCACAACCCTGGGCGGTATTTTGCCGATTCCTCCAGACCTGGATGAAATGATGTTCAGTGGATTCTTGAGGAAAGAATCCGTCGAGTTGGTGAAGTGCGAAACCAACGAATTGGAAGTGCCGGCGAACGCAGAAATCGTTTTAGAAGGCTATGTCAACCTAAACGAGATGCGCACGGAGGGACCGTTCGGGGACCATACTGGTTTTTATTCTTTGGAAGGGGAATACCCCGTTTTTCATGTGGAGTGCGTGACGCATCGCAAGGAACCCATCTATCTCACCACTGTGGTGGGACGCCCGCCCCAGGAAGATTTTTACATGGGCTATGCGATTGAGCGCGTGTTTCTGCCATTGATGAAGATGAGCCACCCGGAAATCGTGGATGTGTCTATGCCCGCGGAAGGAATCGTGCACAACTTGATGATCGTGTCGATCCGCAAGTCGTTTCCCGGGCAGGCACGAAAGGTGATGAGCGCAATCTGGTCATTGGGGCAAGCGATGCTCACTAAGGTGATCGTGGTGGTGGATCACGACGTGAATGTGCACGACTACCGCGAAGTGGTATGGAAAGCGCTTTGCGCGATCGATCCAGAGCGGGATATTCAGTTTTCACTAGGACCTGTGGACACGCTGGATCACGCTGCACGCTTGCAGGATTTCGGCTCCAAGATGGGAGTGGACGCCACGCGAAAATGGTCTACAGAGGGATTCACGCGGCCGTGGCCGGACGAGATATTGATGGATGAACCGACCAAGGCGCGTGTTGATGCGTTCTGGAAGAGTCTCGGTATCTGAAGGGCCAAAGAGTTAGTTGCCTGTTTGCGTCGCCTTAGAACTTGTTGCGGCGAAGGCCAGGCCGTCGACACCCTTGGTAAGGTGGATGGGCTTTTCCAACTGCCAAGTCTGGAGATTCAGGATTTCGATCGTGCCGGCTTGCGGGCAGCTGACATAGGCGCGAGAGCCATCCGGCGCCACGATCGCTTCTCCGGATGCGGCGGGGATATCGTAGGAGTGCGCTACCTTTCCCGACGAAGTATCCAAGGCTAATAATTTGCCGGAAGGAGCGTTGGCAATCAGCCAGCGCCCGTCAGGTGAAGGCGCGGAGGAGTACACTATTTCGGGCACGTCCCACCAGGTGGAAACCGAGTTTTTCGAGGTGTCGATTAGGGCTATGCGTGGCCTTTGTTGATCATGAGTATAAACGGTGTGGCCATCCGGCGAAATCGAGATGCGCTGCACTTCTTCCGCAACGGG
Source organism: Candidatus Acidiferrales bacterium (assembly GCA_963709675.1). GTDB lineage: Bacteria > Acidobacteriota > Terriglobia > Acidiferrales > UBA7541 > Acidiferrum. The sequence goes on along the minus strand of CAVPWW010000002.1, from coordinate 1,525,785 downwards.
GATTGTGGCAATCAGCGAGTGGCCTTGCAGATCCAGAACGCTGACGCTGCCGGCAAACACATTGGCGGTATAGGCGCGGGAGCCGTCGGGAGAAATGACGAACATGTGGGAGTCGAGCTGTCCCGTGGGAACTTCTGCGACAACCTGCAGGGTGCGCGGATCAATCACATCGATCGCTTTGGCGAGTTCCGCGGAAACATAAAGACGCCCATCGGGGCCGAACTTGGCGCAGTGAGGACGAGCGGGTTTCCCAAGATCAATGATGTACACAGCGCGGCCCGTGGCTATATCGATCACCTCCACCGTGCTTCCGTCGGTGCCAGGCTTGCCCACGCCGGAGTTTCCATAGATTGGCACGTAGGCGAATTTGCCGTCGGGGGAAGCAATGACTTCGTGACCGTTGATGTCGACTCCCACAGTCGCAAGAGTCTTTTGCGAGGCAGGGTCGATAACAAGGAGTGTGTGGTCACCTTGGTTGGCGACAAGAAGATTTTGCGCAGAAAGTAGCGAGGGCAGAAGAAGTACAGCGGAAAACACGAGCGAATTCTTCATCAAAATCTCCAGATAATTGGCAAACGTGGTTAATCGCATACAGTATAGCGTCGCCGAAGAAATCCGTCTGCTGTAGAGGAAAGGCAAAGTGGGAAGGGAAGTGCATCTTGGACAGAGCGAGCGAAACAGTAGAATTATTTTGCGAGCGATAGAGGGAGAATCGAAAGAAGCGCCGAAGCGTGAGGATAAAGAATAACCGTCCCGTGGGACAGGCCGAAACACAGTTGGATACACAAGTAATAGAGGTGCTGCTAGAATGGGAGCACTAGAAGTTGGGATACCTGCCTGCAATACCAGGTGAATTGCCTAAGATTGCCTATGTTTTTAGGACAACTCCGGGAGAGAAAGGCTTGACGCTCAGGCGCACACAGTGACATAACGGGGGCAAGGTCATGCCGGTCAGGAATCCAGTGTCCGGGAATCCAATCGGGTGCGAACATGTCAGCAAGTGGGGCGTGTCAGAGACAGGATGGGCGTTCCTCGTGAGCGAATCGCGCGAAGTGATGAACGTAAGACAGGCATCCCAGTATCTTGGGATCAGTCCGGATACCCTGTATCGGTACATCACAGAGGGCGAAATACCTGCATTTAAACTGGGAAATCGTTGGAAACTAAGGAAGACGATCCTGGATCGATGGATGGAACGCAAGATGAATCAAGCGGTGGCACGGCGCCGTTAGGTTCGCCAAAGCGTCAGGGAAAGAGGCCGCGATATGTGGTTACTCGGGGGAAAGAAAAATAGGCAGCTCGTAGGACTGGACATCGGGTCCAGCTCCATCAAGGCCGTGGAGTTGAAATCGACGAAGGCCGGGTACGAGCTGGTGAGTTACGGGATGGAGTCGTTGGCGCAGGACACGGTTGTGGACGGCGCGATCATGGATGCGCCGCAAGTCGCCAACGCCATCACAAAGATATTTGATCTGGAAAAGATCAAGACCAAGAGCGTGGCGACTTCGGTGTCCGGCCATTCGGTGATCGTGAAGCGGGTACCGTTACCGTTGATGACAGAAGAGGAATTGTACGACCGGATTCCCTCCGAAGCGAGCCAGCACATTCCCTTCGATATCGCCGACGTCAATCTGAGCTACCAGCTTCTGGAAGCGATGGATTCGCAGATGGATGTTCTGCTGGTGGCGGTGAAGAAGGACAAAATTCTGAATCACACCAACGTGCTGGCGCAGGCCGGAAAAACGCCGGTGGTGGTCGACATCGACGCGTTCGGTTTGCAGAATTGCTTCGAAATAAATTACGAGCCGGATGCGGGCCAGACGGTGGCGTTGTTGAATATCGGCGCTAGCGTCATGAACATTAACATCGTCCGCGGCGGCATTCCGCTGTTTACCCGCGACGTGAGTGTTGGCGGCAACCAGTACACGGACGCGTTGCAGAAAGAATTGGACCTGAGCTTTGATGACGCCGAACGGTTGAAGAAGGGCGAAACATTGCCGAGCGTGACCGACGAGCAAAAGGGGCAAATCCTGAGAAGCGTCTCCGATATCTTGACGCTGGAAATCCAGAAGACTTTCGATTTCTTCCGCGCCACAGCGAGCGGTGAAAACATCCAGCGCATCATGGTGGCCGGGGGGACGGCGCGCGTGCCCGGGCTGGTGGACCTACTCCGGGAAGAATTTGCGATGCCGGTAGAGGAACTGAATCCATTCCGTAAGGTGTTGATCAACCCGGGGAAGCATAGTGAAGATCAGATCCGGGAATTGGCGCCCAGGTTGGTGGTCGCGGTGGGATTGGCATTGAGGAGCTTCGACTAGCCATGATCCGCATAAACTTACTCGGACAAACGCGGCCAAAAACCGCACGAAGGCCGGTGGATACGGGGGCAGCAATGCCTCTGGTATTCATTGGGGCCGGTGTACTGCTGGGTGCCTTATTTCTCTTCTACTTCTACCATTCGTGGCAGACCCAGTTGAATGAAGAGAACGCCCGGATTAAACAACTGCAAAGCCAGAAGACGGAATTGGAACAGATCAAGCTGCAGGTGGAAGCGTTCGAAAAGCAGAAACAGGTGTTGCAACAGCGCGTGAGCACGATCGAACAGCTGCAGAAGGATCGCACCGGCGGGCAGGAACTTCTGGACCAGATCGCCAACACGGTTTCCCGCGCCGAAAACCTCTGGTTAACTTCGATGACCAAGAAAGGCACTTCCGTAACGCTGGAAGGTGCCGCCGCGTCCATCAACTCGGTGGCGAACTTCATCACTGCTCTGAAGCGTTCCGGTTATTTCCAGAACATCGAGATTAAGGAATCTAAGCAGGACGACAAGAACGCCGCAGTGCAAACGTTTCTGTTTACGATCAACGCCGAGATTGCCCCCAATGGCCCTGAGGCATCACCTCAGGCCAAGTCGGCAAGCGTACCGGCGAAGAGTGCCCCAACAAGTGCGGCACCGGCGAAGAAAGGATAAGAGGAAGCCATGGCGAATCCTTTCCGAGATATGTCGGTGATCATGCAGGGGTTGGTGGCTCTGGCGATCGCAGTGATTTTGGTGCTCGTGGGCTTGTATATGCCTGTTTCACCGGTGGCCCAGGAGAGGTCCGCATACGACGAGGCGGTGCAGCAGCGGACCAAGTTGAACCAGGAAGTCACTCAATTGCAAGTGTATAAGCAGCGCTACGGCGAGTTGAAGCAGCAGATGGATGCGCTCGGCAAGCAACTCGACACGCTGAAGACGATTGTTCCGGAAGAAAAAGATGTGGACGAATTCATCCGCCAGGTACAAGGGGCAGCCAGCGCATCGAATGTCCAGTTGCGGAGACTGACTTCGGAGAAGATTGTGCCGAAGGACTTCCACTACGAAATGCCGTTCGAAGCACAGGCGGACGGGGCCTACTTCAATGTCTTGGATTTCTTCTCCAGGCTGAGCCGTCTGTCGCGCATCATCAACGTGGGCGATCTGCAGTTTGACGATCCGGTTGGTACAACGAGAAGGTCGCCGTATCCCATTCGTCCAGGCGAAACGGTAACAGGAGTATTTACGATCACAACGTTTTTCACGAAGCCGGCTGATACGGCTCCGGCAGGAGCAGGCGGGCCAAAAGGTCCAACGCCGCCTGTGAAAAGACCGTGAGCGGGAATGAGCGAGCTATGCGTCGATTGAAAACACTGCTAATCGGAATACTGCTAGCGACGGCGGGGTTCAGCGCGCAAGCGCAAACTGCGCCGGCTCCAGCAAAGCAAGGGGCGAAGCCCGCAACGAAGGCCGCGAAGCCATCCGGCAGGAAGTCGGCCAGCAGCGCGCCGAAGCAGGCGGCCGAACCGGAGGCTAAAGTAGCGCGACGAGATCCGTTTGAGTCACTGACCAACCGGCAGGATGCCGCCGCCAAAGTTTCGGCGAACTTGCCGCCCGGGAAGGCCGGATTGCAGGTGGCCTCGCTGCGGTTGGACGGAATTGTGAAAGCGCCAAACGGGATGATTGCCGTGGTCACCAATCCGCAGGCGAGAACCTATTTTCTGCGGGAAGGCGATCAGTTATATGACGGAAGAGTGGAAAAGATAGCGTTGGATGGTGTGTCGTTCCACGAAGTGGGGAAGGACGCATTCGGTAAACCGGTAGAACGGCAAGTAAATAAGAGAATCTACTCCAGTGCAGGAGAACAGCAATGATGACGAACTGGCGGGCCTTAAGGTGTGGCTGCCTGATACTGACGAGCATGATGCTGGGCGGGAACCCGGCGTTCGTTCGGGGGCAGGAGTCCGCCGGCGCAAGCACGACCGCAGCGGTGATCTCCAGCGTGGCGATCACGCAGGATACTACCCGGGCGGCGGTGCGCGTCGAGGGGGCGGGGCGGCTCGACGTGCATGCCGTGCGAATGCAGAATCCGGAGCGATTGGTGCTGGATTTTACCGGAGCCCGACTCAGCGTGCAAAAGACGTCAATCCCTGGAGTCTCTGCGCCTGTGCGTGGGGTGCGCATGGGGCAGTTCCGTCCTGATGTGGCGCGTGTTGTGATTGACCTCACCGGGTCTGCGCCCTACCAGATTGAACATGAAGGCGACTCCGTGGTGGTGTATCTGGAAGCGCAACCTGCGGAAGCGAGCACGCCAGCGGCTGTGACTTCCACCGCCAAAGACAAAGTCCAAAAAGAGATTGCTTCCACTGCCAGCGCGCCAAAACCAAGCGGCGCCAGCGACAAGGGCAACAGCGGAGCAGCTGCACATTTTCCGTTGCCCAACGAACTGACCGAGCCCTCAGCCACTTTAGCAACGGTGAGCGCGACGTCTCAGCCGGCACCCAGTGCACAGCAGGCAGCGCAACAGGCGGTGCAGCAGGCAAGTACGGCAGCATCGACGGTTGCAGCGCAGCAAGGAACTACCGCGAATGCCCCGACCCCATCCGCGGGCCGCTACACGGGAGAACCCATCTCTGTGAATTTGAAGGATGTGGATCTGAAGGATTTCTTCCGGTTGATCCACGAAATCAGCGGACTCAACGTGGTCTTGGATCCGAACGTAAGGGGGACGTTGACGATCGTGCTGGATGAAGTGCCTTGGGACCAGGCGCTTGACATCGTGCTGATCAACAACGGCCTCGATAAGCAGCTTAACGGAAACGTGCTGCGCGTGGCTACCAAGGACACCCTTAAGAAGGAAGCGGAGACGGCCCGAGACCTCCAGAAAGCCCAGGCGGAGGCGGTGGCGCCGGTCACAGTGACGCGCGTCCTCAGCTATGCCAAAGCGACCACGGTGAGGGACACGCTGAAGAAATTCCTCTCCGCGCGTGGCGATATTTTTTCGGATGACCGCTCGAATCAACTTATTATTCGAGACATCCCTTCCAACATCCCGATGCTCGACAACTTGATCCGCCAGTTGGATCGCAAGTCGCAACAGGTTGAAATTGAGGCGCGTGTGGTTCAGGCGTCGCGGTCCTTCAGCCAGGATATTGGTGTGCAATGGGGATTTGCGGGAACAACGACGAGCGGCCGCACGATTTTTGGCGGCAATCCTGGGGTCGGCATCAGCCCCATCACCACAGGAGCTGGATTGCCGCAACCTCCGCTAATCGCTACGTCGACTTCGAGCGGCAGCTCAGGTTCAGGACTGCCCTTAAACGTTAACCTTCCTGCGGGCGCGCCGACCAGCGGCTTCTACTTTGGCCACCGGTCACCGAACTTCGCTGTCGACTTGTACATTACGGCGGCGGAGGCGAAGGGCGTGGGCAAACTGCTTTCCAAGCCGAAAGTGATTACGCAGAACAACGAAAAGGCGACCGTCAAGCAGGGTACAAAGATTCCGATTCAGACGACCATCAACAACACCATTTCGGTCCAGTACATCGACGCGGTGCTGAAGCTGGAAGTCACTCCCCAAATTACCGCCGAGGGTACCGTGTTTATGGACGTCCTGGTGGAGAATACGCAGATCGACAACGGTATTCCCCGAGTGGAGGGAATCCCGGCGTTGGACACGCAATCTGCGGAAACAAAGGTGCTGGTTGCCGATGGCGGGACTGTGGTCATTGGTGGAATCATCGTGACACAGCAGCAGACCAGCGTGACCCAAGTACCTGTTCTCGGCAGCTTGCCGGTGATTGGATACCTCTTCCGCGAAAAGGCGGTTACGATCACCTCTTCGGAACTTCTGTTCTTCCTCACGCCTCGAATCATTCCGGGGTGAGTGAGGGTGGTTTAGCCAACTGAAAAACCTCCAGATAAAGTAAAATCGAGGGGACATAAGTCTCCTCGATTTTTTTATGAGCGAATTCTACGCAAAAAGACGGCGAGAGGTGTTTCGGGAGTTGAAGCGGCGGGAATTGGACTGCCTGTTGGTGACGCACCCGGCGAGCTGGTATTACCTTACAGGTTTTACAGGCGAATCGGGTGCCCTGGTCGTGGCGGCTGGCAAGACAACCCTGATCACCGACGGACGATTCACCACTCAAGCGAAGGAGGAGGCGCTTGGGATACGCCTGGAACCGCAAAAGGGAGCGCTCTACGCTTCGCTGGGCGATTGGCTGAAGCAATCTGGCATGCGCCGAGTGGGCTATGACCCTGAGCAATGGACGATAGCGCAGTTCAAGGTGGTTCGAAAAGCCAGCAGCGCCAAGTGGCAGGCGATTGAGACGCGTGGGGTGGTCGAATGCCTCCGGATCAAGAAAGATGCCCACGAACTTGCCTTGATGCGAAGGGCGGCCATTCTGGCGGGGGAAGTACTGGAGGGGGCTCTAAAGCTGCTGAAGCCAGGAGTCAGGGAAGGGGAGATTGCCGCCGAAATCGAGCACCAGATGAAGAGGAGAGGAGCGAGCGGACCCTCATTTGAGACGATTGTAGCGTTCGGTGAGCGAGCGGCGCTGCCTCACGCGCGACCCACGGCCAAGCGCTTGAAGAAAAAAGAGTTGGTCGTGCTAGACCTGGGTGTTATACTCGGCCACTATTGCAGCGACATTACGCGTACTGTGCATGTGGGCCGGGCCTCGCAACGCATTCGTAATTGGTATCGCGCGGTGCAGGAAGCCAACCATGCTGCAACCGCCGCGGTCCATGCAGGAGTTACTTGCGGAGAAGTAGACGCCGCGGCACGGGAAGTTCTGCAGAAGAACGGGCTCGAATCATATTTCGTTCATAGTACTGGCCATGGTTTGGGGCTGGAAGTACACGAGGCGCCGCGGGTAGCCCGCGGGCAGTCGATTCGACTTGAAGCAGGAAATGTGATTACCATAGAGCCTGGTGTGTATGTCGAAGGTGTCGGTGGTATTCGCATAGAAGATGATGTGGCAGTCAGGGATCAGGGTAGTGAAGTTTTGACCCGCGTCACGCGGGATCTCATCGAACTCTAATACAGGCATGAAACGGAAAAAGCCGTCGAAAGCGACTGGAAGTGCATCATTTGCGAACCCGGAAATCGGGCAGATCGAGCAATTGCTTCGATTCATGACCGAGCACAACCTCGAGGAATTTGAATACTCTCGGGGGGATTTGCGCATCCGGCTGAAGAAGCCTGGGGCAACTACTGTGGCGGCCGCGGCACCGAGGCCGCCAGCGGAAATCATCGTCCCGGGGGCCGTGCCAGCGCCGGCAGCACCAAGCGCGGAGGCGATTGCGGAAGCGGAGTTGCGCGGCGGGGAAGATTTGTTCCTCGTAAAGTCTCCCATAGTGGGCACGTACTACGGATCACCAAGCCCGGGTTCGGAGCCTTTCGTGAAGGTCGGGAGTTACGTGGAGTCCGGCCAAACGCTCTGTATCGTAGAAGCAATGAAGCTGATGAATGAAATTGAATCGGAAACGAGCGGCGAGGTGCTGCGGATCTTCGCGGAGAATGGGCAGCCTGTGGAATACGGGCAGCCGTTGTTTGGCATTCGACCCAGCCGGAAACGGTAAGCGGCCCATCCGACTATGTTCCAAAAGATACTTGTAGCCAATCGCGGGGAAATTGCCCTGCGAGTCATCTGTGCGTGCAAAGAACTGGGGATTGCAACGGTTGCCGTCTATTCCGAAGCCGACCGCAATGCCTTGCATGTGCGCTTTGCCGATGAGGCGGTTTGTATCGGCCCACCGCGGAGCAGCGAGAGCTACCTGAACATTCCTCATGTGATCAGCGCTGCCGAAATCACTAACGTCGATGCAATTCATCCGGGGTATGGCTTCCTCTCGGAAAATGCGAATTTTGCCAAAGTCTGCGAGGCATCGGAGATCACCTTCATCGGGCCGAAACCGGAAGTGATCGAGATGATGGGAGAGAAGGACCGCGCGCGGCGTGAGATGAAAACCGCGGGCCTGGCCACGATTCCGGGTAGCGAGGGCGTGGTCGAAGGGGAAGAACAACTCGCGAAAGAAGCCAAGCGGATTGGGTATCCCTTGATTTTGAAGGCGGCAGCCGGGGGCGGCGGACGCGGCATGCGCGTAGTGCGAAATGGCGAGGAGCTGTTGAGCGCATACCAAACGGCGCGAAGCGAAGCTCAGCAGGCCTTCGGCACTCCGGATGTGTACATGGAGAAATTCCTGGAGCATCCGCGGCATATCGAACTGCAGGTGCTTGGCGACCAGCATGGAAAGGTAATCCACCTGGGCGAGCGCGAGTGCACCATCCAGCGGCGGCATCAGAAGCTGCTGGAAGAATCGCCCTCCCCGGCGATGGACGCTAAGCGAAGGAAAGAGCTGGGTGCCAAGGTCGTCAAAGCCATGGAGGGAATTGGATACACGAATGCGGGGACGATCGAATTCCTGATGGACGAGGACGGTTCGATTTACTTCATTGAAATGAACACGCGCATCCAGGTGGAACACCCGGTGACGGAGTTTGTGACCGGTATCGATCTGGTGAAAGCGCAAATTCGCATTGCGGCGGGAGAACGGCTCGAAGACGCAACGGGTGAAGTCAATTTCACGGGGCATTCCATCGAGTGCCGGATTAATGCCGAGGATCCCGAGACGTTTGTGCCCTCCGCCGGGCGAATCACGACATTCCAGGCGCCGGGGGGGACGGGTGTACGCGTGGATTCGGCGGCCTATTCGGATGCAGTGATTCCGCCCTACTACGATTCGATGGTGGCGAAACTCGTGGTGAAGGGCCGGGACCGCAGCGAAGCCATCAGCCGCATGAAGCGCGCTCTGGAGATGTTCGTGATCGAGGGGATCAAGACCTCGATTCCACTGCACCGGCGGATTCTGTCGCATCCGGATTTTGTGGCTGGAAAATTCGATACTCACTTCATCGAGAAACTTTTAAATATCAGCAACGGAAAATAAAGTGCCCATGCTCCTTGTGATGCCGCGGCTCTATGTGCTATTAGACGCTGGACTGGTTCGCGGGCATGCACAGGAAAGTGCCAGACAACTCATGGATGCGGGTGTGCGCGTGTTGCAATATCGCGCCAAAAATGTGCCGGCGCAAGAAATGCTAGAGACGGCCAAGCAAATTGCCGAATTGGCGCGCATCGAGGGGACGAGCTTTTTTGTGAACGACCGGCCCGATCTTGCGTATCTTGCTGGTGCGGATGGAGTCCATGTGGGGCAGGATGATTTGAGCGTGGAGCAGGCACGGACGATAGTGGGGCAGGATCGCTGGGTAGGAGTTTCGACACACAACCGCCATCAATTTGAGAGGGCGGCGGCCAGTTCGGCGGATTATGTAGCCATCGGCCCCATTTTTGCCACGACGAGCAAGGCGAATCCCGATCCGGTGGTAGGAACGGCGCTTCTTCGCGAGCTTCGCTTGTTGACGAAAAAACCGATTGTGGCCATTGGAGGAATTACTCTGGAACGCGCGGCGGAAGTGATTGAAGCCGGGGCCGATTCTGTGGCGGTGATCAGCGACATTCTGGGAGCATCGGATCCGGGGCAGCAAGCCAGAAAGTTCATCCAACGACTGGAAGCCGTGAAACCTGCGGCGAACCACTGAGGCAAGCGACGAATGGCAGAGTCCAGCACCGTTCCCACTGCATCAGCTCATAAGCCGGAACATGAATTTGTGCGGGCCATTGGTTTGTTCGATGGCACGATGATCGTGGTCGGCTCGATGATCGGCTCCGGCATTTTTATTGTCGCCGCGGATATCAGCCGGCAGACGGGCTCGGCGGGGGGCCTGCTGCTAACGTGGATCCTGACGGGAATTCTGACCATTGCCGCGGCGCTATCGTATGGGGAACTGGCGGCGCTATTTCCGCATGCGGGGGGACAGTACGTGTACCTGCGAGAAGCGTTTTCGCCGTTGTGGGGCTTTCTGTATGGGTGGACGCTTTTTCTGGTGATTCAGACAGGAACAATTGCAGCGGTTGCCATAGGGTTCGCGCGTTATCTGGGAGTGCTGTTTCCATCCATTTCGCCCACTACCTGGATTCTTCCTCCGGTCAATTTTTCCTCCCACTTTGCGGTCAGTCTCTCCGTGCAACAGCTCGTAGCTGTGTTGATGATTGTGTTTCTGACGTTCTTGAATACGCGCGGTGTGCGGTTGGGAAAATGGATTCAAAATATTTTCACTTCCGCAAAGATGCTCTCGCTGCTTGGTGTCATTTTCCTGTGCATCTTCGTAGCCAGGAATGCTTCGGCGATTGCGGACAACTTCACCCACGTTTGGGCGATTCGCGGTGCCAGCGTGATTTCACCTGGTCTCGGCTTCTTGCGTGGACTGATGCCGACGGTGACTGCGGCGAACGGCTGGTACGGCTTGTTGCTGGCGCTCGCGGTGGCGCAAGTTGGTTCACTGTTTTCTGCGGATGCCTGGAACAATATCGGTTTCACTGCCGCCGAAGTGAAAAACCCGAAGCGAGACGTGGCGCTTTCGATGGCTTTTGGAACCATCATCGTGATTTCTCTATATTGCCTGGCCAATCTTGCTTATTTGTGCGCGCTGCCATTGAACCAGATTCAGAACGCGCCGGATGACCGTGTCGCCACGGCGGCGCTCTCTGCGATTTTCGGAGCCAAGGGTGCGGCGATGATGGCGGTGGCCATTATCATCTCCACATTCGGCTGCAATAATGGATTGATTCTGGCCGGTTCCCGCGTAGCGTATGCGATGGCCAAAGACGGGCTGTTCTTCAAGGCCACGGGAAAATTGAACGATCATGGAGTACCGGGCACCGCGCTGGGCTATCAGGGCATCTGGATTGTGATCCTCATATTGTTGCGCACGCGCAAGCCGGACGGCACATACGGAAATCTATACAGCAATCTTCTGGACTATGTGGTTTTCGCGGCGTTGTTGTTCTACGTTCTAACCATTATCGGAATTTTCGTGCTGCGCATCCGGCGGCCGAATGCGGAGCGGCCGTACAAAGCATTTGGGTATCCGTTGGTGCCGCTCTTGTATATAGTGGCAGCCACGGGAATCATGGGCGTGTTGTTGTTGTATGAAACCCAGACCGCGGGTGTGGGCATGGTGATCGTGCTGCTCGGCGTGCCGGTGTACTGGCTGTGGCACCGCCGGAGCAAGTCTTCCGCGAGCGAATAAATAGATTCGTGCATTAGGAAACGCTGACCAACAAAGGAGGAGTTGCATGGGCAACCCCTTGTTTGCGACAAAACCGCTCGACGTGTTGATGAAGGAAGCGGGAGCCACGGGTGAACACAGCCTGAAACGCGCTCTAGGGCCGATCAACCTGATGACACTGGGCATCGGGGCGGTCATCGGCGCGGGTATCTTTGTGCTGACAGGTTCGGCGGCTTCGTTATATGCCGGCCCCGCGATCATGCTGTCTTACGTGCTGGCCGGTATGGGATGCATGTTTGCCGGGTTGTGCTACGCGGAATTCGCGTCGCTGATCCCCATTGCGGGTTCGGCATACACCTATGGGTATGCAACGTTGGGCGAGATTATCGCGTGGATCATCGGCTGGGATCTCATTCTGGAGTACGCTTTCGGCGCAGCGACCGTGGCGAGCGGATGGAGCAGCACGCTGGTCGCGTTCTTGCAGGACTATGGCATCAATCTTCCCCCTCAGATTTGCGATGTTCCCGGTGCAGAATGGGTCTTCTTCGATGGGCGATGGTCGCCGTTAAACACGTTGAAACTTAGCGCGACGCAGCTTGCCGCCGTTCCTCACGTGTTCGCTAAATTCAACCTGATCGCCTTTCTGGCGATTCTTGCGGTTACCACCATCCTGATCATTGGAATTAAAGAATCGGCGAACTTCAACACTGGGATTGTATTTGTGAAGCTAACCGCCGTTCTGGTGTTCATTGCCGTCGCTACCGCTTACGTCCTGAAAAACCCGCAGATTGCACATGCAAACTGGAAAGTGTTTTTGCCACCGAACACGGGAACATTTGGCTCGTTCGGCTGGTCGGGAGTCTTGCGGGGAGCGGGTGTCGTATTTTTCGCCTACATTGGTTTCGACGCCGTCTCCACGGCGGCGCAAGAAGCGAGGAACCCGCAGAAGGATATGCCCATTGGAATTCTCGGCTCGCTCATCATTTGCACCATTCTGTACATCGCGGTTTGCGGGTTGTTGACGGCGACCGTGCACTACAGCCGGCTGAATATCGGCGCGCCGGTCTCTCTGGCTATTCGCGAAACCGGCGTGAAATGGGGCAGCTACGTGGTGAACGCGGGTGCCTTGGCCGGATTGAGTACGGTGATGCTAGTCATGCTCCTTGGCCAGTCCCGCGTGTTTTACTCGATGGCCAACGATGGATTGTTGTGGAAATGGGCGGGCGACATTCATCCGCGATTCCGGACTCCCTGGAAATCAACGGCCATTGTCGGATTCTGCGTTGCCGTCGTGGGGGCCGTGGTACCCATCGGGGATCTTGGCCAACTGGTGAGCATCGGCACACTGCTCGCCTTCGTAATTGTCTGCGCAGGTGTTTGGATTCTTCGCGTGCGCCGTCCAGATTTGGAGCGCCCCTTCAAGACACCTTGGGTGCCTTTCGTCCCAATCATGGGCATTCTTATTTCGCTGGGATTAATGGCTGGATTGAAGGCCATTACATGGACCCGCCTGATTGTCTGGTTGGTGATCGGAATGATCATTTATTTTACCTACAGCGTGAAGCACAGCCGCGTGCGGATCGCAAATAAGTAAATTGAAAATTCGGCGAGGTCCTGTCGCCGTTGTGGGTATGCAGCCTGTCGTAAGTCGCAAAGTGGAACTCGTCCACGTTCCGCGAATCGGGTAAAGTGTTTCTGCAACTCTTTCTGCCATGAACGGAAGAGAAAATCATCAGATTTCTTTTTGGAAGAACCTGTCCGCGCTGGACTGGGTGGCGGCCCTGGTATGCGTGCTGGGAATTCTGGTGAGGTGGGCCGGGGACTATCTGGCAGAGCTGCCCGGATTGGGCCTGCTGCAATTGGTTGGGATGCTGGCGGCGTTTTATCTGCTATACCGGTTCTGGACACGGTGGCGCAGCCAGTTATTGTGGAGCCTGCGCAACCGCTTGATTGTCGCGTACCTGTTCATCGCGGTTGTCCCGATCATATTGCTGCTGATCTTCGCCAGCCTGTTGGGGCAGATCATTTACCAACAATTGGGCGCCTATCTCCTGTACCACGATGTGGAAGACCGGCTGGAGATGCTAAGAAACTCCGCGGAAGCCATTGCCGCCGCAGAATCGACGCTACCCCTTTCCATCGATGAGAGCACCCTGGATCGCGCGCTGGCGGGCCAGGTGCTGATCGCGGAAGAGAAGCAGTTGCCGGGATTAATCGTGAATTTTGGCGCTGATCCTGATTATTTTCGAGAGGTGGCGCGGCCGGACGCGCCGTCGTTTACCGGGCTCGTGCAGGACGGAAGTCAACTTCGCCTCGTGGGAATGCGGGTAACAGACTCGCCGCGAGGCAGACGCTACATCGAATTGAGTGTGCCGGTGACTTCAGAATTCTTGGAAGGTCTGGCACCGGATCTTGGCCCGATTGATGTGACGCTCGCCGAGACGGTGGAAGAGAAATCGCCAAGGACGGCGGTGCATATTGGGGAAAAAGACTATCGCGCCATCGCGCGCATTGTGACCAGAAAGAGGGGGCTTCAGCCTCGCCAATCTTGGCCTGATCCAGTTGTGGACGGTTTTTCTCAATTGAACGCAACCTATTTGGGGGCAGATAAGGTCCTGGAGCGGAACCACCCGGTCTTTGCGTTTTTTAAGGCAAGAAGATCGCGGCTGAATGACAGGATCTTTGCCTCGCTTGGAGAACTGAGCGGCGCAAAAGTGTTTGAATTGAAATTAATCGCCGTAATCTTCTTGCTGATCGAATTGGCGGCGCTAGTGATTGTGGTTGTTTTAACCCGGGCGATGACGCGGACCATTTCCGATCTTTCGCGAGGGACGCAGGCGGTGCGGGAAGGGAACCTGTCGGCAAGGGTGCCAGTGGAACGGCGAGACCAATTGGGGATGCTGGGAGAATCGTTTAACTCGATGACCGGTTCGATTAGCCGGCTGATCGCCGAACAAAAGCAGTTACAACGTCTGGAGAATGAGATATCCATCGCGCGGGAAGTGCAGGACCAGCTCTTTCCGGAGAATCTCCCGCACGTCGAGGGCGTGGAAATTGAGGCCATTTGCAAGGCGGCGCGTAGCGTGAGCGGCGACTACTATGATTTTATTCAACTCACTCCTACGCAGGTGGCCATAGCCATTGCGGATATCTCCGGGAAGGGAATTTCGGCGGCGCTGTTGATGGCCAGTTTACAGGCAGCATTGCGAAGCCAGTTGCTTACTCCGGGTAGCGAGAACCTGAGCACCGCGGAACTGGTGGCGCGGTTGAACAAACACCTGGTGCGAAACACCGGCGACGACCGCTTTGCCACGTTTTTGATCGCCATTTATGACGTGACCGCGCGCAAATTGCGATATACGAATGCCGGCCATCTGCCAGGCTTTTGCCTGTCCGATGGAAAAGCGCAGCACCTGGATGTTGGCGGGATTGTGTTGGGCATCGTGGACGACTACGAATACAAGGAAGGCTGCGTCGAGGTGCCGCCGAACGCGGTCCTGATTGGGTACAGCGATGGACTGGTTGAGCCGGAAAACGCGTACGGTGAAGAGTTCGGCGTGTCGCGATTAGAGGCAGCGGCGCAACGAGTCCGCCAGGCCCCACCGCGCAAAATCGCGAATTCGCTCATGACTGCCGCGGAAGAGTGGTCAGGCAGTCCGGAACAGGCGGACGACATGACCGTGATCGTCGCGAAATTAAAGTAGCGGGTTCCTTAGCAACGGCGTGCTAAGGAATGCGGAGCATGTTGCCCTCTTTCACGGTGGCGGTCTGCTCTCTGCCGTTCACGCGATAGATGACGGTCAGGACCTTGTCGGCACCGGGCCAGGGATCGCCTCCCATGTTGCTGTTGTTAACCTGGACGGCCAAGGCGCCGTTGCGTATCTGTCCACGCAATAGTTGAGAAACGTCGTTGGTCCGGTTGTTCAGGCCGTAGTAAGCCCGTACAATTTGCAAACTGCCGTTGCCACCACCTGGATTCGGAGGCGGCATGGGAGGCGGGCCAGGGTAGCCGCCTCCGCCAGGATAACCGCCGTAGTTGTAGAACTGGCTGGCGTCGATGCTCGATCCTTCCTTATACGAAAACTCGCGGACCTGGCCGCGAGAGTCGCGGGCAGAGATGCGCAGAATCTTGTCGGCGCCAACCGCTGGATCGCCGCCCAAATTCTGGTTGTTCACCTTCACCATGCCGTTTCCGGAAAGCATGGCTCGGACGCGGTCGGTAACGTTCGCCCGGCGATTGCCGGCGCCCCAATCGGCGAACATCACCTGCCAGCCGGGGCCCGTATTTCCGCCCATGCCCCCTCCATAGCTATAAAACTGGCTGGCATCGATAGAACTACCTTCCTTGAAAGTGAATTGCCGCGTTTGCCCCTGATAGTTTCTCGCCTGGATGCGCAGAATTTTGTCTGCACCAACGGCTGGATCGCCGCCCAGGTTCTGGTTATTAACCTTCACCATGCCGTTGCCGGATAAAAGCATGCGAACCTGGTTGGTCACATCCACCCAGCGGTTGCCCGAGCCCCACTCAGCTTTCACCACCTGCCAGCCCGGACCGGGCATGACTGTTGTGGAGTATTGTGCGGAGGCGGATGCGGAATACAGTGCAGCGAATGCGAGGACTAGGAAAAGACGGAGAAGAACCAGACGGTTTCTCATCGAATGCCTCCTTCAACTCAATCTGAATGGTAGGACGCCCTTAGCAGAGCAGGATCGGACCCTAAGTCCGATCCATTCGGAGCAATCAAAACGCAACCAAAAAGGGGCGGTTGGCGGAGTTGCGTCAACTCCGGATGGACGGCGGATAAAATAACAACATTCACCTGAGCCGTCAACCGGGGAAAAACCACTGGAAAAACCACTGGGCATAGCTCGATTATCGAACGCGTGGTTGCGGACGAAGAGATACGGCGTCGCTTAATCTTGGGCCTTGCGACTCATCCCCGCCAAAACACGAAGCTGCCCCACGATCAAATGTTCCAAGTTGACGGGTTCATCGTTGCGCATCAGACGAGCGTCCCGGCCAGAGTCTTTCGAGTATCCCTCAATCAAGAGAATCACTTCCGGTTCATAATCCTCGCGCGCCGAGTTTTCGACTTGGATGAAACGCCTTTTGGAATCGTAATGCAAAATTAACTGGTGCGATCTGCTGGCGCAGCGAATTCGGAGATCTCCGAGCACTGTCTCCTTGCACGTCAGCGTCTGCTCCTTCGTAACCGTATTCCATTCAGCGCACATCGCGATGACCTTCTCCTCTACCCCTCTCCAAACTGCGGGAGCAAGCGCAATCGCAGCGTCCCGATTCAATTTTTCTTCGTAAGTGAGTCCGTCTTCAGTGAGCCGAACGGCCAGATATCTTGCGCTGCGCGCTTGATGGTCTCATCCGCCATGGTCTGCTGCCCTGCAACCCATTCTACATAACGGGACACTAGACGGTAAGTGGTACGTATCGAACCAGTACCGTTCGCACGGCGGTTTACTGCAGTATTGGAGGGGAGGTCGACTACACGCGAGCAACGCTTGAATCTCCTACGGCAGGCAGTCTCCTGGTGCTTCGGTTCGATAGCTCTCCTTTCCGCCATCATCGGCGGAATTGAGGTAAGGTAGTGGAGTCGGACGGAGTGGGCTATACTGGCACGTTTTCACGAGGATGACGAATGTCGCTGCGAAACCGGGTGGCAGTGGTAACCGGTGGTACACGTGGAATTGGAAGGGGAATCGCACTTGGACTGGCGCGGGAGGGGGCGAGAATCGCCCTGGTGTACCGCGCGAATAAAGCGGCGGCGCAAATGGCGCTGCGGCAATTGCAAACCGTTGGCGCAGATTGCCTAGCGGTGGAAACTGACATCACGCAGCCGGCGCGCGCGGAACAGTTGGTCAAGACCGTGGCAGAACGCTTCGGCCGCCTCGACGTGCTGGTGAATAATGTAGGAGATTTTCGATGGGGGACTTTGGCTGAATCCCCCGTAGAGGAGTGGACCAGTATTTTCGACTCAAATGTCACGACGGTCTTTTACATGTGCCGAGCGGCGCTCCCGTTGATGCGCAAAGGACATTGGGGCCGAATCATCAACCTGGGCGCGGTGGGTGCGGAACGTGCGTTTGGGCAAGCAAAGATATCGGCGTATGCCGCGGCCAAAGCGGCAGTGGTGGCGATGTCGCGCTCGCTGGCGCTGGAAGAGGCAAAGAATGGCATCACCGTGAATGTGGTGAATCCCTCGAGCATCGATGAGAAGGATTTGACGCTGGAGGAAGCGAGAAAGCTCAAGGATGCACGCTATCCCATCGGGCGGCCTCCCACGGTGGACGATGTCGCGGCAGCGGTTTCATTTTTTGCCTCGGAAGAAGCCGAATACGTTACCGGCCAGGTGGTGAATGTGAGCGGCGGCTGGATGCTGTGAGCCTCCCCGGAAATTGACATGAAAGCACTGACGGCTGCGGAAATGCAGGAAGTGGACCGCCTGACGACGGAGCGGTTTGGCGTGCCGAGTCACCAATTGATGGAAAGTGCGGGAAAGAGCGTCGCTGAAGTTTTCCTTGAACAATATGGCTATAAGTTGCCCGAACCCCCCGGACGCGTAGCGGTGCTGTGCGGAAAAGGCAACAATGGCGGCGATGGATTTGTGGTTGCGCGCTACCTGAAGGAGGAAGCCGAACAGGTGCGCGTGTACCTCTTTGCCAAGCCAGGGGATTTGCGCGGGGACGCTGCGAAAAATTTCGAGCGCTGGAGAGAGCTGGGTGAGGTTACGGTGATAAACAGCGCAGCGGCCTGGGACAAAGCTCGGGCGGAGGTCTCGAGCGCGGAGGTGATCATCGATGCCTTGTTGGGAACGGGCATTCGCGGAGCCGCCGCAGGTTTGATCGGGCAGGCCATTGAGGATGTGAACCGGCTCTCCCATGGTGCGACAGCGGCCTGGCCGGGGTGGATCGTGGGCGTAGACACGCCGTCAGGATTGCCGTCGGATGGCGAGGCGGCCGCAGGACCGGTCCTCAAAGCGCACTGGACGGTGACGTTTACAGCTCCAAAGATCGGGCAGTTGATTTCGTCGGAGGCCGGTTGTTGTGGGCAATTGGTGGTGCGCGGGATTGGTTCTCCGGCGGCCTTGGTGGAGGAGACGGGGAAGGGGAGTTTGCGCTGGGCAGGAGCGGATGAGTTTGCTGGGATGGCACTGATAAGGGCTGCGGAAGCCCACAAAGGATCTTATGGGCATCTGCTCCTGGTCGCGGGTTCCGTAGGAAAGACCGGTGCCGCTATTTTGGCGGGACAAACTGCGCTGCGCGGTGGAGCGGGCTTGGTGACAATGGCGACTCCTGAGCCGGCACTGGCCATCGTTGCGGGGGCTCAGGCCGAATACATGACTGCGCCACTGCCGGCAACACGCGAAGGGACGCTGAGTGCTGCGGGAATTCGCTCCGGTAGTTTTGCGCGTTTGCTTAAGGGCATGACCGTGGTCGCTATTGGACCGGGCGTCGGACAACATCCTGAAACGCAAGAATTCGTTCGCAATGTGGTGGCGGAAACAGAACTGCCAATCGTCCTGGATGCGGATGGCTTGAACGCGTTTGTCGGTCAAGGAGACTTACTGCCGAAAAGGAAGGCGAAATTTCTAGTGGTGACACCGCATCCGGGAGAGATGGCACGGCTGCTGGGAAGCTCGATTGCACAAGTGCAGCAGGACCGCGTGAACACCGCATCAGAAGCGGCGAAAAAGTGGAACGCGGTTGTAGTGTTAAAAGGGTTTCACTCCATCATCGCGGCCCCCAACGGGCAAGTGTTTGTGAATACAACAGGGAATCCTGCTCTGGCCAAAGGCGGATCCGGGGATGTTCTAACCGGCTTGCTCGGAGCGCTCATTGCGCAATTCGGGGCTGAAGATCTAGTGCGGGTTGTAGCCTTGGGAGTCTATTTGCACGGGCGGGCCGCTGATCTGCTTAGCGAGCAGGCGGATGCTTCTGGGGTGCTTGCAGGCGAAGTTGCCCAGGCGATCTCTTTTGCGCGGCGTAAATTGCTTGAGGAGTTGCAGGGGCGTGAGTGAAGAGATCATAACCCATTCGGCCGAAGAAACCATCGCGTGGGGAAGGAAGCTGGCTGAGAAGCTTCAGGCGCCTGTTTTGGTTTTGCTGTCCGGCGAATTAGGGTCCGGCAAAACAACGCTGACCAAAGGAATCGTGGCTGGACTCCATGCCGCAAAGGAGGAGGAGGTCACTAGCCCGACATTTACTTTGGTCCATGAATACAGCGGCGGGGAAAAGGTCTTCCACGGGGATCTATACCGCATTGATAGTTTTCATGATTTTGAGACGCTAGGTCTGGAAGACGTCTTCGCGGAACCTGCCATCCTCATCCTGGAGTGGAGTGAGAAGTTCCCGCTGAATGCGCCCTGGCCGCAGCTACGGGTGCGGCTGGAGCACATGGGCGGTGACGCAAGGCGCATCACGCTCGTAAGCCCCTAGTTTTAAGGCCTCTAGCGCTTACTCTCTCGCCACCCCTGTACCTCCGGTTCCTTGCCGCGAACCTGGGCGGCTGCTAGCTTGAACTAGAGGGCAGACTGGCACAGGCATGTCCAACGGATCCTTCCAGATCGGCGTGACGGACACCAACCGGAATACGCTGAAAAGTTACAACGTAACCTTGCCGATGAGTTCTCTCTCCATCGGGGTGGACAATATTCGCCATGACGTATTTCTCAGCCCGAAATTTGTGCAGGTCGCGCGCGATTACCTGTTTGACCTGATCCGCCAGAACGCCAGCAGCAGCTTTCTTTCCGGGATTGAATTTCGAAGCAGCAAGCCTGTGGATTCTTCTACGTTCCGCAAAGTGCTCGCCGATTTGCTGCGAAACTCGCTGACCACCGCCAAGCACCAGAAAAACATGGAGATTGATCTCCTGTTCCGGCTGGCGATTCTCAAATTTCTTACCTCCGAGCTGCAAACTCAATTTGCTAACGTGATCCTGGACGGAAAGGAATACATCCGGAAGCGCGGTGAGTATTTCGAGCGAAGCCAGCAGGCGCATGTGATCAAAGCGCGGTTAAGCGAGATGCAATCGGCTCGACGCGATGTTCTGCGGCTCATTGGCCAGACGGTGGCGCAAATCCTGATCGACATCGAAGAAAACGTCGTGGCCAAGGCCCGCCGGGCGTTATTTGGCGAAGATTACGCGCCATATTACGAAATGTTGAAGAACCGGTTAATTTTTCTGGATGGAGGCAAGGACGATTTTTACTTTCTGGAGCATTATGTGCTCCTCGGGAACTATGCACGCGACCCTGACCGCTTTGAAGCCATCGATGCGCTGTTCCAGGAATTCCTGAAGGAAGCGGGCGTGGAAGTCCCCCAAGAATCGCCAGCGACAAAAGAAGGAGAGAATTTTCGCGAATTGCTGGGACAGGCGGAAAAGGGACAGGCGGAGCTCGCAGCGCTCGAAGAACAGCGCGGATCGCTGCGGAAAAAACTGGAACGCGGCGACGGCCTGCTGAACAAATTTTTAAATACGGGAAGTCCGACAGGGCTGCGTTTGTCACTAAGTGGGGTCGAAAAACAGATCAAAGGTTTGCAATTAGTACTGGAGCAACTGGCCCCGGAAGTTGAGGCCGCCAAGCAGCAAGCCGACTTCGTGAACAAGGATAAACAAGGAAAGCTGGGCGATTATCTGAACGATCCAGAGAATGCCCGGCGGCTTTTCGATGCCGCGGCCGGCGATGAGTCCGAACGTGCGACGCGCGCACGCCTGTTGGGGCAGTTGACGACGCGGCTGGAAGAGAAGGAACTCACCGCCCACATTCTGGCGAGTTACGAAATCCGGCCGGTGGCCAACGATTTTTGCCCTCCGGTTCACTTGCAGCAATTGAAGAAGGCGCTGGTTACGAAAGAAGAAGCGCACCGGGTGGAAGAATTGTTGAAACAGGTGCCGGCCAAACGGCTGTCCATGAAACCGATTGAAGAATTGACGAGAAGAGTGAGGCGATATTCACGTGAAGATACGCAGACGATGGTATTGAAGTTTGCAACCGATTTCATGCGGCTGCGGCGGGATTTGCGTGACGCCGAGCACCTGGCCTCTTGTATGGAGCGGATCAACCTGGTGACCGCGGAGAAAGTGCGCGAACTTTCGCGCATGAACAACAAGCTTTATGAATGCCTGCTGAGGGAAGAGGCACGCCCGGAGCATGACCAGGTAGTTTCGCACGTGATCATCAAGGCCGACGTGCGCGGCTCGACAAAAATGACCCAGGACCTGCTAGCGAGGGGGCTCAGCCCGGCATCGCACTTCAGCCTCAACCTGCATGAACCGGTCAAGCGATTGCTCGACAGATATTCCGCCAAGAAAGTTTTCATTGAAGGAGACGCCATCGTTCTGGCCATATTTGAGACGGAGGCGAGCCGAGCCTACGCGAGGCCGGTCGCGAGAGCATGCGCGCTTTCCAAACAGATTCTCGCCGTCTGCAATTCTTATAACGACCAGGCGGCCTCTTCGCAATTGCCGCCTTTGGAACTTGGAGTCGGCGTGGCCTTTCAGGGTTCAGCGCCAACCTATTGGACCGACGGGGAATCGCGCATCATGATCTCCAAAGCGTTGAACCTGTCGGACCGCTTGTCCGGGTGCACCAAACTGGCCAGGCGCATGCTTTCCGGACAGAAGACGCTGTTCTCGATATTTCAGTTCCTGACTGCAATGGAAGGCGCCTCGGCGGAAGAACTGGACGAGTTCCTTGTGCGTTACAACATGAATGGTATCGAATTGAACGAAGAGGGATTCGCAAAGCTGTCCGAGGAAATTTCGCTCGAGACCATCCATACTGCCCTGGAATATCCCTGGAGCAAGGAAGAGGTCATTTTGTATTACGGGGAAGTGCCCATGGGGGAATCGGTGGAGTTGCTGGTGCTGCGCAAGGGCGTGGCGCGCCAGTTGCTGCCGGATGGAAAGATCGGCAAAGCTTCCGACCACAATTATTACGAAGTGTGTACAAACCCCGCACTGTATGAGCTAGCCGCATCCCTTAAACGAAATCAACCTGTGGGATTTGAAGCAACCCGCGCTTAGCCCCTATACTCCCATGGGGGCGAAAGGGGTCCGGTGACCTTCCCGGCCTTCAAAGCCGGCGACGCGTTCCTTCGCGGAACGGGTGGTGGATTCGACTTCCACACGCCTCCGCCACATCTCCTTGAGATTCAGTGGCTTGAGATACCTGCAGGGAATAGAAGGGAACAGCTGTCGTGTGCCCGTTGGCAGAAGAAGCCGAACGACTTTTGACTCGCGCCACGGCAGTCCGAGCACCTCGCTGGTTCGCAGCCCCAAGCACTCTGCCAAAATACACATCGATCAGTAGGGCTCGGGAATGTGCTCGAGAACTCGACGCAATTGTTCAATGGTGAGAGTGATCGGTTGACGTGAGCCACTGTTCTACCGAGAGCGACTTGATTTGCTGCAAAGGGTATCCGCCATATTTATGCTTAAGTAATATAATTCTTCAGTTACGATTGATAGCCCCGAGCAGTTGAGTGCCGATTGGGCAACTCTTCTGCTAGATACCGCAAATGCGCCTATGCTGTTCTCCTGGCAAGATACTCCATGGCATACTGCTCGACGGATCCACGATCATACTTCTGTGAGTGTATGCTCCGTCGGGTAGATGCTCGCGATAACGTAGTGCCCAAACATCTGGGCCTTTCCGTCGGCCTTTCCGTTCCATACATCCGAACTGATGCCGTGTCCGCTTGGACATTTGGTTCGCCTCTTATTTCGAGCGGCGCGGATGGCATGATCAAGGGATTTGTCGGCCTCTTCCATGGAAATGGTAGGACTGTTCTGGTTGAGATCCGTTGAACATTCTTAGGGAATACGAGTGGCTAGCTGAGTTGCCCGGCTTACAGCTTCTTGGGAATCCGGCAGGTTCGCGTAGCCTGCCAGGTAGCGCCCTTTCCGAAAAATGCAGATCCCGCCCAGATACTGTGTCTTTGCCTGAAAGGCCTCGTCCCCAACTATTGCAGGTGATGCCTCGGGAAAACGTGCCTGAACTTTCTTGAATGCCTCTGCGGCCAATCCCGGCGACGCTTCCAGAACGACGAATGCCTGTCCTTTGGCATACTTCGCTACGTAACCGCGCTTCAACTGTCTCAACCCCAGCACGCTTTCCGGAACCAATTGGACCGACGTGAGGTTCTCCTTTGAAAACCAGTCCAGCGCCTCCGGCGGAGTGCTTCGACCTTCCAGTAGTCCCTCCATCTTAGTCGCAAACGCCTGCAGTGCTGCCGTGTGATTGCCATCGGGACTCGCGGCTATTTCCACGTAGTACCTGCCTTTCGCAAAACTGGCACGTCGCGGCTGGACTTGCCCACCCATGGCAATGTTCGCAATGGGCTGAGCTGGATCGCGGTTCGAAGCAAACATCCCGTAGGCCAGATCTGAATCCTCCATCTCCGATACGTCGATTACGAGCTTTTTCTGACCAGAGGTGCAACTAATCCCTTGCATCCGCACGAATCCATACATCAGATAGCTTTCCGCATTGCCATCCATGTATTCGTATAAATTGTCGGCGGTGTATTCGCGTTTCATTCCGGACTGTTCCCATCCCGGCACCAGCTGGCAGTTAAGGTATACCTGGGCGCTTGTTACGCTTCCAAACAGAAGCACGAGCGGCAGAACAAGTTTAATTCTCATGTAAACAATTCTTGGGCGCGGCTCATGCGGGCAGAGACCTGCACGCCGTGACGGCACTGAACTGTGCATTCGTTGCAATCCCCGCAACGCACCGCCTTCTGCGCTACCGGCAATTCCTGAAACCTTTCCCGGCCGAGCGCGAATTGCCCGTAACCCTCGGCGTACGTCAAGAACCGCAACGTATCTTGAATCGGCAATCCTCTCGCGCAACTGCCTTCGCACTCTCCGCACAACCGGCAATACAGCGGCTTGATCACATCGAGCTTCGTGGCCAACAGCTTCTCGTCCACGTCGCTGAACGGCTGCGCCATCGCCTTCAGATTCTCTTCCAACTGGTCCATGTCCGTCATGCTCGGTATGGTTGTCGACACATTCGGGTTCTTTAGCGTCCACTTCAGCGCCGAAAGCATGGCACCCTCTCGATGCAGCTTCTCGATTGTGGGATCTCCTGCCTTCAGGCTCTTGAAACCACCCGCCATGACTTTCATTCCCACAACGCCCAAATTGCCTTTGGCCGCGGCTTCCACCGCCTGCTCGATGCCGCTGTCCATAGTGAAGTTGTACGCCACGAGAACCACGTCGAACGCGCCCTTTTGTGCAAGCCAGGGCAATAGTTCCTTCTGGCCCGAGTGTGTGCTCACGCCGCCGAAGCGGATTTTTCCTTGTTTCTTTGCAATTTGCTGGGCTTCAATCAAGTCATCGTGGATGTCGGCCTGACTGCTCTTCGCGTGCAGGTACCAGATGTCGACGTAGTCCGTTCCAAGCTCTTGTAAGCTCGTGTCCAGATCCTTCAGCGCCGCTTCCTTGTCGGGTGCGGGCGACTTCGTGGACAGCACAATCTGGTGCCGCTTCCCTTTTAGCGCCGCTCCCACCATTTTCTCGTTGTTGCCATGCTGATATACGCGAGCAGTGTCGAAATAGTTGATTCCAATATCGGCGGCGCGCGTAATCACGCTAGGGTCGGAAGTGATCATGCAGCCGAATCCCAATGTGGTCACTTTCAAACGCGTTTTGCCCAGAGTTCGGTAATCCAGCTCAACTGGGGCATTTATGCCTGCCGTGGAGTTCTCGGACTGAAATAGTCCTATTTTGCCGTTTAGGCTGGCCAGTGGCAGGGCCAAGCCGGCGGACAAAAAACCACGGCGCGATGTGTTGTGTGTCATAGCAACCCTCCATTCGGCCGACTAGACTGAACATACGCTAGCTGTAGCTGACGGCAGTGACGGAGGGCACAGTGAATTCTTCACGCAGGAACTTTTTTCAACTTGCAGGGGCCGCGGGGTTCCTCATGTGTTCCAACGCCTCGAGCAGGCTGGCGAGTTCGCTGTTGGACTCGTCGCCGACGGATGCATCGAGCGCAACTTCGCCCACCACCGCACCCCCCATCTTCCCGTACGCGCAACGCTCCAAGGTCGCGCTCACGCAAGGGGACAATCGCCGCAAGAACGTCCTCGACGCCTTGGTCAGCATCGATTCCGAAATTAATCCCGGGCTCCAGCGCAAGAAGTACGTCCTCATCAAACCCAACAACGTCTCAACCGAAAAGCAGTTGGCCTCCACTCACGTGGACGCGCTCAACGGCATTCTGGATTATCTCGCACCGCGCTTCCGTGGTCCGGTGATGATTGCGGAATCCTCGGCGGGCGACACGCTGGAGGGCTATGCCAATCTCGGCTACAAGCCCCTTGAAAAGGAATGGCGCTCGCACCAGTTGAGCCTGCTGGATCTCAACCGCGAAGCGAAATATGAGACTCACACCCTCATTGACTACGACCTGCACATTACTCCGGTTCGATTGGCTGCGAGGCTTTTCGATCCTGATGCATATGTCATTTGTTGCGCGGTTATGAAGACCCACAACGCTGCTGTCGCCTCATTATCCGTGAAAAATATGACCTTGGGCGCGCCTCTGCACAGTGCTCCCGGCGATGGTCACTGGAGTGATAAGCGCAAGTACCATGTCGGTGTCCGCCAGATGCAATACAACATGCTCCTCACCGCTCAGAAACTCCGGCCTTTCTGGGGCGCCACCGTTATCGACGGCTTCGAAGGGATGGAAGGCAACGGCCCCACCTCCGGTACTCCCGTCTATTCCCGCCTGGCCATCGCTTCCACTGACTACATCGCCGCCGATCGCGTTGCTCTCGAAGCCATGAGTATTGACAGCCAGTGGCCCGGTTACCTCGTATACTGCGCTCAAATGGGACTCGGTCAATATGACTTGACCAAGATCGACCTCATCGGTCCGTCGATCGCGTCCCTCCAGAAAAAATACCGCCTCCACTCAGATATCGACCGCGAACTCCAGTGGATGGGACCAATGCAAGACCTGCCGCCGAAGATGGGACACCTCGACACGAAGCACGAATTCATTTATGGATGAGCAATGCTGGTGCGAGTTCGCCTGTAACAATGCGTTTATGACGAAGATTTTACGTTCGCATTCTTACCGGGACTTGTACGGTAGCCTCGTTACCAGGCAGGAGTGTGGACAACGCAATCGCCCCACTCGATCGCTATTGAGCAGGAAGAGATAAACAAACTTCTGCAGCGGATTGAGCTTTCGGCGGGGGTCAGTCTCGAGAGGATGCGTTTCACCCTTACAAGACGCCGTAGAGATAGAAGCGCAGCTGGCGCGCCGCCGCTTCTGGCGACTATACTCTGGTTGCACCTTAGGACAGCAACATGGATCTGCGCGGATTCGTCTGCCTTACCCTCCTCTTGCTTGCGGCTCCTGCGTTCGGCAGGGGCCAGTCCCCTCTGGTTGATCCCCAAGCGGCGCAACGCGAGGTTCAAAGTGGCGTCTTGGCGTTACAGCAGGGCCAGTACTCCGAGGCGGCACAACATTTTCGGCAAGCGGAGAAGTTGGCGGGAACGGCCTCTGCGGAGATCAATGCCGGGATTGCCATATCGGAATTGCAGTTGGGCCACTTCGACATCGTAAGAGAGAGAGAGTCAAGAGTATTGGAAACGATCTCTGGTGACCACAGACGCGCCGAGGCCCACAACATCATCGGAATGTCCTGGCTCCGCGAGTCTGCGCAAGCAACGAACAGCGCGGGGATGCTGCACTCGGCGGAAGACTCCTTTCGGCGAGCCTTACAATTCGACCCCTGGTTCGACTCGGCGTACTTCAATTTGGGAGAAACGCTGCTGCGAGAGAACCGGGATGCAGAAGCTGCCCAGGCATTTAGGAAGTTCATCGAAGCTGCCGCAAAAGATCCAGCTCAGAACACGGGCTTTCCGCTCAAATCGCAGGGCCCCGCACCAAAGTATGAGGTGACCGATAGCGAGGGCCGAGTGTTCTCGTCTGAAGCCATGCTTGGCCGTTTTGTGCTCTTGGACTTCTGGGCAACGTGGTGCCTACCGTGCATTCGGGCACTTCCCGTTATGCGAGAGTTGGCGCACTGTTTTCCTCCGACGCAACTCACGGTAATCAGCCTCGACGAAGGGACCCCGGATGATGCGGTCTGGCGCCGTTTCATTGCTGAACATAAGATGGATTGGACGCAGGTCCGGGACAAAGGCTCGGAAACTTATTTTCGTTTCCCGTTGTCGGCAACTCCTGACCTAAGTCTGCCCCGGTATGTCTTCTTGGACCGCAGTAACGCCGTACTCCGTGTGTACAGCGGAACCGACAGGCTGGGGCTAGTAGTGGGGCAAATTGTCAAGACAGTTGACCAGGCGAAGACCGATGTCTCTCAGGCTCGTGCCCCTTCAGATACGCAAATTCACGGTGGCCCGGGATTCCCAGCGATCCCTCCTCAGTAGTTTGTTCTCACGTTCCACCTGGAGAAAGCTCGTTCCGCCCATCAGGATTTCCTCACGCTCTGGAAAGACGCGGACCCTGACATTCCCATCCTTATCGCTGCGAAGGCGGAGTACGCGAAACTACAGTAGTTCTTGCTGAAATTCTGCCCTCAAACTTTGTCAACTCCCGATTTTGTCGGGACGCATTACCGGTAAAGTCCGGTACTTCATCGGTGGAGGGAATCAGACGAGATTAGTCTCGACTGCGATGTTGCCGTGCGTGGCTTTGGAATATGGGCATATACCGTGCGCCGAATGGATTAGATTGAGCCGGCCGCGGAATCGCATAAAAACGTATTGCTTTAAGGTATAGATACGAACTAAAGTGTCGCCCGACGTTAGCTTCCATTTCTAACTGGTCCCGAGGTGACACTTGAAACGCTGCTCGCAGATCCTCTTCCGGTGCGGGAGGCGGTGGAAAACTTTGACGCGCGCCGACTACGCTCCAACAGCTGCCTCACTGTCGCTAGCCCAACCCTTCCTGCTGCTTTTGTGGTTTGTGATGGGGGCGTTCCCGGCGTCGGCCCAAACGGGAGCGAGCCTTTCCGGCGTGGTCACAAACCAAACTGGCGCGGCCCTTCCCGATGTCGCGTTGACCATCAAGAACGTCGATACAGGTGCAACGCGCACGATCGCAAGCGACGGCGGGGGGCACTTTCAGGTGTCCGGGCTGCCTCCGGGGCGTTTCGAGATTCGAGCAGCAAAACAAGGGTTCGCCCCTGAAACGCGCACGGGAATCAGCTTGGCTGTTGGCCAGGACGTTACGCTCGACATCCAGATGCAGCGGAGCACTCCCGACGCCTGCGCGAGCGGCCACGAGTTCGCCACCACCGATTGTACGCTGACCTGGCACGGCATCACGCTGTACGGTGCGTATGACGTCGGCGTCGGCTGGGTCAGCCACGGCTTGCCGGAAAACGGCTATAACTATGAAGGCGCATCTCTGGTGAACCGAAACGGCTATCAACATCGATTCCTCACCGCGCCGAACAACCTGCAGCAGACGGGTCTGGGCGTCAGGGGCAAGGAAGAGTTTCACGCTGGGTGGTCCGTTGTGTTCAACCTTTCAACTGGCATCAATCCACAGTCCGGCCTGCTCGCTAACGCGTCGGCTACCCAGACCATCAACAACGGCCTTCCCAGGAAGAGCTATTCGTACACCATTGACGGTGCGCGCGCGGGCCAACCCTTTAATGACGAATACTATGCCGGTGTGTCGTCCACGCAGTTCGGAACCCTGACCTTCGGTCGTCAGCGCGCCCTCGGTACCGATGCGATGCTCCTTTACGATCCGGCCGGCGGCGGCTATGCCTTTTCGTACATCGGGTATAACGGCACGATGGCCGGCGGCGGCGACACCGAGGACTCCCGTTGGGACGACGCCCTGAAGTATCGCCTCACGTACGGGCCGGTCCATTTCGGCGCGATGTATAAATTCGCCGATGGTTCTGGCGGCTGCTACTCAGCCTCCGCAACCTGGACTGCCTCCACTTGTACGCCAGAATCGGCGCATAACAACGCCTATGGATTCGACTTCGGCGGAGAACACGGCAAGTTCTCCGCCGACGTTGTTTTCCAACATTACAACCAGGCGATCAGCGTATTGAACCCATTGCTGGGGCCTCAGAGTCCGACGGCGCCATATCAGTCGACCACCAACAGCATCAATACAAACCCCATCACCGGGGCCAATCTGATCGGAACGACCAACACTGTGTATGGCATCGTGACCGACAACACCGCCATTATGGGCGCTGTCAAGTATACCTGGGACCCGTTCAAGTTTTTTGCCGGCTACGAATACATCTGGCAAAATAACCCGACGGACCCGTTGGGCGTTGGCGCCTCGGACCAGGGCGGTTATATCATGAGCGGAGTCGAAGACAACAATCTTGATTCTACCAAGATGGCGCAAATCTGGTGGACGGGTGTGAAATACGCTTTCGGCAGCAAAACCGACTTCACTTTGGCCTGGTATCAGCAGCGGCAGAACGACTTCCGTGTTCCGTCGATCTGCTCGCCCGCAGCCGGTTTCCGCAGTTCCTGCGCGGGCACCCTCAACGAGGGGTCGTTTTATGTGGATCATCACTTCACCAAGCGTTTCGACGCTTTTGCCGGAATTGCGGGTTCCTACGTGACAGGCGGTCTGGCCATCGCCATTCCTCATGGCCCCGGCGTCCCCTATTTCTACAACAACAACGTTGCTCCGACGGTCGGTGGTCGTTTCACCTTCTGATCGCTTCCGTAACTTACCTGAATGCTGCAATCGGCTGACTTTTCAAATTCGGTGACGATTTCTTCCATCGCACAAGGATCCCCGACACTATATTCTCCTTCGTGCGGCTGCAAGGATTCTGGGCATAAGTTGCCCAAGGCTGAAGCAATGGATCCACAAGAAAAAGCTTTGTACAATGAAGACGGTGGGAGGGCATCAGCGCATTCCTGAGCCGGAACTCGATAAGTTTTTGCACAGACTGTCCGCTCGCCTCGCAGTGAGCGAACGACGCCTGAACTTCCGCCGCATCAGCGTTCGCAACCAGCTCGTGGGGCGTATCGTCGAAATCAAAACGAGCGTTTTAATGGCGCAGGTGAGGATCTCGATCCGTGGGTAGCACATCACATCGGTTAGCACCGCCGAAGCCGTGCGCGAACTGTAACTAAAAGTCGGAGACACTGTCGCGGCGCTCAACAAAGCCACCGAAGTAATGATTATGGTCTCGGGACGTCGCCCTTAGCAGCTATTGCCTGGATCGCGTACGAGCTGGCAAGCCAAGAAATAGGAGCAGCGATGCCTTTACAGTTACAGTGCCCACAAAAATCGGGTAGGTCTCGATTCGAGTCGCATTACCAAGCGTGTTAGTGGTCCACGGCTTCGAACTGTGCACCCTTTTGGCTATACTTGACTCGCCCCTTCATAGAACGGCGTAATCTGAAATCTGGGTAATAGTACGGATTCCACCCCCCTAAGTACCACCCGCAAGATGTTGATTAAGCAAGGTGCGAATGGACAGGTGGGTGACGGGTGTGAGGTTCCGAATACAGTTGTTTTAAGTTCGCCGTCTCCTGATGCCAACCGTTGCAAGATAGGGCCGATAGGGCCGATTGACCTGGAAGGGTCATCGGAATACGATTATTTCCGGCGTGTCCCCGTTTTGTTATCGCCTCGGTGTGCGGCTAGTTCTTCCGCTCATGAACCTTAAGCCCATCGGATGTCTGGCAATGCTGCTCCTAGTCGTCGGTAAGATAGAGGCGAACGAACAGCCTGCCCCCTGTGTCGTGTATTTCTCAGTACTCGAAAATGATGAAGACCCTATCCACCTCTCCGTGTTGAAGATGAATAAACCGCAGAGCAGTTGGTACGAGAAGTATGGCAACCGGGACAAGTATGCGGGAATTTGTTACGTCGAAAATGGCGCTCGCGCCCCGGCCGATGAGCCACTCTACGCGATCGTGTGGGGCAAGCACTTGGCGAGTGAACCGTACACTTACAGTTATGAAGCAACTGCACCGGTCAACGGAGATGTAAACGCGACCATAACTGATCTAAATGGTAACACAAGCACCGTTTCAGGCACCCCCAGCACCAGCGTGCCCGTCAGTCCCTCAAGCTCAGGGACGGACAAGCACTATGTGGCGGATGGATGGTTGGCAGTTTGGAACCCACAAACAAGCGAAAGCAAAGGAGGTTTCGTACCTATCGCACCTCTCCATAATCACTACCGTTCTGACTTGACCTCAGCTTCCACGTCGCTGCTTAAGGACGCAATGGAACAGATTAGCCAAAGAGAGAAGGAAAGACTGGCAGCCAAAGGAAAGGGTTGGGCTGTGGTTACCATCAGGCCAATAAATAACCCGCAATCAGCGCCTAGCGAAACTTCCTCAACCACACCTCAGAGTTCCCTCGACACTACTGTTCAGCCGACAGTTCCATCCGCAGTTCAGACGACCGCAGTCGAACTCTCTCCGGCCCAATCATCGGTGGTCACTTCCACCGTGAGCGTAAGTTCCACCCTGCCTGGAGCCGAGATCTTCGTCGATGAGGATTTCGTCGGTAACACGCCCTCAACCATAAATGTCACGGCCGGAAAGCACATCATAACTGTCAAGAAATCTGGGTTTCAAGACTGGGTCCGCATAGTGAATTTTTCCGGTGGTTTGATCACCTTGAATGCCGAGTTGGCCGGGGGACTCAATGAAATGAGCGCGGCAGACCCGCCGACGAAGTCCGACGGTTCAAAGGAATCGGCTGCAGATCGAGTATCAACACGCTCGACACAAAAGCCCATCGGCTGGATAGGAGTCACCACGAAAAACGATAGTGAAGGAGCGTTGGTAACCAACGTGACCGCGCAAGGTCCGGCAGCGCTGGCGGGAATACACGTTGGAGACGTAATCTTGGCGCTCGATGGACGGAGGGTCAAAGACAAAGAATTGCAAACGGCGGTGGCAGCTCTTAAACCGGGAACGCGAGTTCCAGTCAGCTACGCCAGCGGTTCCTCGACTCATGAAGTCTGGATAACCGTGGCCTCACGAGACTGAGGAGCATTGATCTTAGCCAGCTTTTTTGTTCCCTGCGCTCGCGCCGCCGTCAGGGATGTTCCGCCGCTGGCGCGGCTCCCTGGAGTCGTCCTTGATTGCTGCTTCGTTCCAGGCGTTTGCCAGCCAGGAGAGGCAGGGGCCTCCGCGCCCAAATCGTAAGCGAAGGCTCACACACCGTCTAGAGGCGATTGCGACCGTACGCATACCGAGGACAGGAAGGTGAGCGATACGTGAAACACAGGTTCCAGGAATCGCTCACGCAGTTTCGCTCCCTCCTACAACCGTACCGGTCAACGAAGAGAGACGGTTTGTGAGTTAACTCACGCGTCAGCTTGCCATCCGTGCCGCCAGACTTGTCTACGTTAGCCGAATCCCGCAATGGACAACTCGCACGAATTTCCCACACGTCGTGCCATCACTCGTCTTCCAAGAAACAAGGGAACATCCGGGGAGTAAGACTACCTCCGGGTGGCTTGCGCTACCTTGCTGTTCCATGGGGTTCCCCGTAAGTGGTTGAGATTCCGTATGGGTCCACATTCGACTTCCACACGCCTGCGCCATGTTTCGCTGTGCTCATAGATCAATGAGATGGAATTTAGGCCGCGACGCGGGACTTTCCATGGGAAAATTAGTGTAACGCTTTGTGCAGTGGAACACGTCTAACACGTGGGGACGTCTGCTCCAGCGCAAAACGGTGCCCGGGTCAGCCAGCCTGAATTGCGTTACCCGCCATTGGAAGAGTACGAAGTGTCGGAGACTTTGATGCTGGTTCACCATTTGAAGAGGTTTTTACCATTCCAGCGCCTCCTGCTGGCATCGCTCTGCGGATTGGTGCCGTTGTTTGGCGGCGCTGCGGTGCATGCGCAGGGAACCTCGCCGAGGACTCCACCCGCCGTTGGCACCATCCAATCCATTTCCGGAGATACTCTGACGCTGAAGACCGACAGCGGGGCAGAGCTAAAAGTGCAGCTCCCGGCGGAAGTAAAAGTGCTGCGCGTGCCACCGGGCTCGAAAGACCTGAAGGAAGCGACCCCCATCCAGCTAAGCGATCTGCAACCTGGCGACCGCGTCCTGGTGCGAACAAAACCGGGGCTGGACACGTCCACATTAGTTGCCAGCACGATTGTGGCGATGAAGAAAGCGGATATTTCCGCAAAGCAGCAGCAGGACCGCGAGGAATGGCAGCGGCATGGGATTGGCGGGTTGGTCAGCAGCGTGGATGTAGCTCAGAACTCGATCACCATCAAGTCACTGACGGCGGCGGGAACGAAAGACGTTGTGATTCATACGGGCACCAGCACGATTCTACGCCGGTACGCACTGGGTTCGGTGAATTTTGATGAAGCCAAGGTCGCGCCAATCACGGAAATCAAACCGGGAGATCAACTACGGGCACGAGGCACGCGGAACGCCGATGGCAGCGAATTTACAGCGGACGAAATTGTGTCTGGCTCGTTCCGGAATATCGCCGGGATCGTGGTGGGAGTGAACGCCGCGACCGACACGTTGACGCTGAATGACCTCGCTACGAAAAAGTCTGTGGAACTCAAAGTGACTCCCGAGTCTCAAATGCGCAAGGTGCCGGACCAAATGGCGCAACGCATTGCAGTCCGGCTGAAAGGCAACGCGGCGGGTGCCAATGGCGGGGCCGCACCTGTGGCCCAACCTGGTGGAACTCCTCCGGCAACTGCGGGCCAAGGCGCGGCCAGTAACAGCGGCAATACCGGGATGGGTGGTCCTCCGCGGAACGGCGGCGGGGATCTACAGCAGATGCTGAGTCGGCTGCCGGTCAGCCCGCTCAGTGACTTTCAGAAAGGCGACGCGGTGATGGTGGTTGCAACCTCAGGCCAAGGTGATGGACCATCCACAGTCATAACCATGCTGGGCGGCGTGGAACCGATTCTGCAAGCTACTTCGCAAGGGCAGGCGGCGTCCATTCTCAGTCCATGGAGCCTCAGCCAAGGTGGTGGCGACATGGGCACCCCTTGATGGCACCACAACATCCAATCCCCCTCGGAGACAGGAAAGAAAATTGTTGATGACAACAAGCAACTGGAGAGTGTTTTTGCATGTGCTAGGAGTCGCGTGCCTCGTCGTTTTGCTGGCTGGAAGGTTTGTCGAAGCACAAACCACGGGAGCAAGCCTGCGAGGTCAAGTAACCGATCCGTCCGGGGCTTCTGTCACGGGGACAACGGTGCTATTAACGACGCCTTCCGGCGCGTCCATGGATACCACCACGAACAAGGACGGAATCTACGAATTTAAAGACCTGACTCCCGGGAAGTACCAGATCAAGGCCGTGGCGAAGGGTTTTGCCATGTTCACTAAAAGTGATGTGGTGGTGACGGCGGGGCAGGTCACACGTGTGAATATCGCGTTGGAGATCGAAGAGCAGCAGGAAAAAGTAGAGGTGAGCGCCACAACGGCCCAGGTAGATGTGAACCCCGCGAATAACGCCAACTCCATTGTGTTGGAGGGCAAGGATCTGGAAGCGCTCTCCGACGATCCAGACGAAATGGAATCGGAGCTTCAAGCCCTGGCGGGTCCCTCGGCAGGACCGAACGGCGGGCAAATTTATATCGATGGATTCACAGCCGGACAGTTGCCGCCAAAAGCTTCGATTCGCGAAATCCGCATCAACCAAAACCCGTTTTCCTCCGAGTACGACAAGCTGGGCTACGGTCGGATTGAAATTTTCACTAAGCCGGGCACGGACAAGTTCCACGGGCAGCTGCTGATTGACGGGAATACTTCAGCATTCAATGCGCGCAATCCCTTTGAAATATTGCCGGCGGGGACTTCACCTCCTAGCTACAATTCCGAACAGTACAGTGGGAACATCGGCGGCCCGATTAACAAGAAGGCGTCCTTTTTCTTCAATATTGACCAGCGGGACATCGGAGCGCTGGGCATCGTGAGCGCTACCGTAGTCTGCGGCGACCCGTATCTCTTAATTCCTTGCAGTCCCTCGCAGAGTAAATTCGGAATCGTTCCCTACAGCGAAGCGGTCACCAACCCACAAATGCGCACCAATTTGAGTCCGAGAATTGACTATCAGTTGACGCCGAGCAACACCCTGACGGCGCGGTACCAATATTTTCGCAATTCGCAAACCAATGAGGGAGTCGGGGGATTCACCCTCGCCGGTCAGGCTACCAACGTTTTGGAGACGGAGCAGACCTTCCAGGTCACCGACACGCAAACGGTGAACCCGAGCACCATTAACGAAATCAGATTCCAGTTTATTCGCGATAACACGCTCACGAACCCGGTAAGCACGAATGTGAGCCTGAACGTGGGCGGGGCGTTCAATGGTTTGGGGACCGGTGGTGGTACTCAGTCTGACATCGAAACCCATTACGAGTTTCAGAACATTCTCTACAAGACCTTCAGCAAGCACGCTTTGAAAATTGGCGGACGCTTGCGATCTATCAATGACAACAATTCAAATGCCCAGAATTTCACCGGGCAGTTCACTTTCGGCTCGCGCCCGAGCCCCGGTTGTGTGCCCACTGCGCAGGACAACTGTGTCATCTCACCGATCGACGCTTACCAGATTACGGTGCAGGGCCTGAGTAGCGGGTTAACCATTCCTCAAATTCAAGCGCTTGGCGGGGGTGCCAGTTACTACGCGCAGACCGCCGGAGTTCCGCTCACATCGGTTACGGTCCTCGATCTGGGACTGTTCGCCCAGGATGATTGGAAGGTTCGCCCGAACCTGACGGTCAGCTACGGATTGCGGTTTGAGACGCAAAGCCACCTGGCCAACACAGTGGACTTTGCGCCACGTTTGGGGATTGCCTGGGGTATCGGCGGGAATGCAAAAAATCCGCCAAAGACTGTGCTGCGGGCTGGATTTGGTACTTTCTATGACCGATTTACGTACAATTTGCTTTTGCCTCAGCAGAGGTTTGACGTTAACGCCCCGGCCCAGCAGCAGTTTCTCATCCAGAACCCAACTTTTTTCCTCTCGGGTAATGCAAACTGCATTCCTCCTCTCTCGGTACCCATACCGCCGGCTTGTGCAGGTGCCTCCACCGGCAACGAAACCATCGATTACAAATACAATCCGAATTTGCACGCGCCTTACACGATGCAGACAGGCGTGACGCTGGAGCGTCAACTGACCAGGATAGCCAACATCGCTCTGACCTACCTGAATTCACGCGGGGTGCATCAATTCTACACCGATAACATCAACCCGGTTAACCCGGCAAGCCCAACGGCTACCCCTCCGAATCCGATCTTTCAATACGAATCGGAAGGAATCTTCAAGCAAAATCAGTTTATTGTGAATGGCAGTGTTCGTTTGGGCGCGAAGCTCTCCCTCTTTGGCTACTACACGCTCAACTATGCCAATAGCAACACGGCTGGTCCAACGGATTTGGTTTCCATCCCCGGCGAGCCATGGAAAGACTACGGCCGGTCCAGTTATGACATCCGCAACCGCATCTTCATGGGTGGCACGATCGGCTTGCCCTATGCGTTTCGCTTGAGCCCGTTCATGATTTACAGTTCGGGGATTCCGTTCAATATCACGACCGGTGGCGATCCGTACGGCGACTCGGAATACAACGTGCGGCCTGCGTTTGCGCCCTGCGCGACAGCGACTTACCAGACGAAATTTGGCTGCTTCGTGATTCCTCCTGCCGCGGAATACCCGACTTATGTGCCGATCCCGGCCTACTATGGGGAAGGGCCCGGGCGATTTGCCTTGATGCTGCGCTTGAGCAAGACATTTGGGTTTGGTCCTGTGGTGGAAGGGGCGGGGAATGCTGGTCCGGGTGGACCAAGCGGAGGAACGTTTGGGCGACCTGGCGGCGGGCCACGTGGAGGGGGAGGACGGGGGATGGATGCCGGTGCTACAAATCGGCGATACGCCCTAACCTTCGGTGTCGTGGCGCGGAATGTGTTCAACAACGTCAATGTGGTGCCGTTGATTGGCAATCTGGGCTCACCTTTGTTCGGGGAGTCGAACGGTCTGGTGGGACGGCCGTACAGCGATCCGACGTCGAATCGCCGGTTGGATCTTCAAGTCACATTTAGCTTTTAACTGTTTCGACGCCGTCTCACTGACAGGCATTTTGTGGGTGTGATACGTTCAAGCTATGAGACATCCTCATTCTCGTTTGTTTGATCCTCGAACGAACACTTTTGTCTTTGTTCTTTCTCTTTGTGCAGCCGCTATTCTGTTTGGCTATTGCTCCCGCGCACAAGCACAACAACAGCAGATTGTCTGGACGGACCAGGAAAAGCCGATCCTCGATAAGATTCGTACGCTGCGCAGACTGCCCGACGAAGAACGAGCCCGCACCACGAAGGCACTGGCGCTGCAGATCCGGGAGCTGCCCGCGGGAGCGAACAAAGTGCGGCTGGCCAACAGCCTTGCGGATCTCTCGACCGAAGGCGACTTTGGGCGTGACACGCTGCAAGAGGTCACCACTACCCTGGCGGGTGCATTGAAGGAACACCCGTTGCCAGCGACGCCGAAAGGGCCGCCCATACAGTACGTCGAACTGGCGCAACTTGTCCGCTACGAGCACATGGAAGGAGCCCTGGACGATCCGCAATATGCCGCGGCCGTGGCAAAGCTCGATGCCGACGACCTGCACCACCAGCAAGCGAATTTTACCTTGACGGATTTACAGGGAAAAACGTGGACGCTGCAGGAACTTCGCGGACAAGTGGTACTGGTAAATTTCTGGGCAACGTGGTGTCCGCCTTGCCGCAGCGAAATGCCAGATTTAGACGCGCTGTACAAGCAGTTCAAGGATCAAGGATTTGTGGTGCTTGCCATATCCGACGAAGAAATAGGCAAAGTGAAGCCCTACATCGAGCAGTATCGCTATAGCTATCCGATCCTGCTGGACCCCGGTCGAAAGGTGAACGAAGCGTGCAGCATCGAGGGTATTCCCAAGAGCTTTGTGTATGACCGCGAGGGAAAACTGGTGGCGCAGTCAATCGACATGCGGACGAAGCGGCAATTCCTGGAGATGCTGGCTCAGGCGGGCTTGCAATAAAAGGAAAGGGCCTCCGCCGAAGATCGGGGAGGCCCTCTGAATACCCGGCCCTTCGTCGTGGTTCGTCTGGACTGTGAGGACAACACGGTTCTGGTTCTGCGGAGGAAACAGGCCGTCTGGCTTGGTGCTGATGCCACTGTAGTCGTTCTCATCCCACACGATCACGATGGCGTTGTGGCCTTCGTGCCAAACCCGTGAAGTTAAGCTTGGATCGCCTCTACCGGTCGCTGGATGGCGACTTCGCCTTGCTGGATCAAGCCGGGATTGAGGCCGACCTTGGTTCCGTAGGTGAGGCCGCTGTTGTTTGCGCCGAAGTCAAAAGCACAGAATGCGTCCCCGTTGCCTCGCCCATGCTGGTCATCGCACAGGCTCGGCACGATGTAGGAAAAGGAGGGAACATCGCCGGCCGCGAGGTCGGCGTACAGTCCGCGCGGCCCGTCGAAACCGACCACGTTTTGCATACTGTTCGTCCAAGGCGTTCCCTCTTGAACACTCTTAAAGTAGGCGAACGGATTGTGCTTCACGGCGTACGCCTGCGCAACACTGGCCTAGGTCAACGGAGCTAGGTCAGTGAAGTCGGTCAGGTTGGACACTGTGCCGTTGCTATAGTTCACGCCAAAGACCGTACCAAGCAGCAGATCTTCCTGGTAGGTCTTCCAACGCAAGCCAACTTGCACAAGCTGGTCGGCAATCGTTTTGCCTACTACACGGGCCGCGGGAACATACTTGATGCCGTCGAGATCGGCGAGGTACGGAAACTGCGGCAAGGTTACTTCGTTCCAGTTGTCCACGGCGGGTGTTTCGGCGTCCGTGCCGGTTCCGGCGATCGGGAAGATGTTACCGGAGTCGACCGGAATCTTTGTCTGGCTCGCGTCATTGTCCGCGTTCACAACGCCCGTGGCGATGTTGGGTGAACAGCTGGTGCTGCCCCAGTTCGGTGGATTGTCACTGCGGATGCCGAAATTGGATCCGCCCACGATTTCCAGGTAATTGGTGAGACTGGGGTGGCCAACGGCGAAGTAGTTGGTCGCGAGGTTGACCTTCTTGTTCGCAATCAGGCTATTCAGATACGGCTCATGCGGATTGTCGAAGACCTGCTCATAACCGTGGTTCTCCATCATGATCACGAAAACGTGATCGAGATGGCGAACGCCATTGGGAACGGGACCCTCCTGCGCGAATCCGGCGGTCGCTAAAGCACTAACGAACAGCCCTAAAGCCGCTGCTTTTTGAGCCTGTGGATAGACCTTTCTGTTGTCGATGGTTGTGGAAAAGTGCCGGCCATCCGTCAAACGGCGCGAGCACGACACGAGGTACTCTCAACTAGGATTATTTCTGACTTGTTACTGTGACGAAAATGAATCTCGAATCCACAGCGCAAAAGTGGTGGAGTCCTATGTGAACCCACTCGGCTTTCGAATTCTGAAGAATTGGACTAAGCTTTTCGGCGTAAATTCTCTGGCTTCGACAAGCGTCTTAGGAACCGAAACTGCAGGCTGGCCAGAACAGGGGATAGGGATGACTGAGGATAAGCGAGACCGCCGACTAGGGATGGACCGGCCAATCCGGCGGCGGGATTTTCTAAATGGGATGAGTGTGGCGATTGGTGCGTCTCTGGTCGAGCCCGGCAGCTTTTGGGCGCGCGTTCTAGCGGATTCCGACAAGCCATACGCTCCTGAAAAGGCGCCGGGATACTACCCCCCGGCAAAGACAGGGATGCGCGGGAGTCACGACGGCTCTTGGGAAGTAGCGCACGCGATGCGCGATGGAAAGACTTGGGACAATCCAGAACTAGAGCCGGATTCCTACGATTTGATCGTTGTGGGAGGCGGAATCAGCGGACTGTCGGCTGCTTATTTCTACAGGCAGAAAGCCGGGCCGCAGGCAAAGATTCTAGTCCTGGAAAACCACGATGATTTTGGAGGCCACGCCAAACGGAATGAATTTCATAGCGGAAACCGTTTAATCATCGGGTATGGGGGAACGCAAACGATTACGGGACCGAATCTTTATAGCGCGCAGGCTAAACAGTTGCTTAAGGACCTGGGAGT
Organism: Candidatus Acidiferrales bacterium; assembly: GCA_963709675.1. Taxonomy (GTDB): domain Bacteria; phylum Acidobacteriota; class Terriglobia; order Acidiferrales; family UBA7541; genus Acidiferrum. The sequence goes on along the minus strand of CAVPWW010000002.1, from coordinate 1,485,272 downwards.
TGAAGTGAAGCGATTCGAGAAGTATTACGACCAGAAATTTTATGAGTCGCGCGGGATGGGCCAGGCCATTTTTTTCGACAAAGAGACGTTTGGAACGGATCGACTGGTTGCGGGGGCCTACGAGACGCCCTGGCGGGAATTTCTTCCGAAGACGCCACTTTCGCTGGCCGCACAAAAAGATGTGTTACGGCTTTTCAGCGAGAAGGTGGATTATCTGGAGGCCATGAGTCCTGAGGAGAAAAAAAACTATCTGGCGAGAACGAGCTACCAGGATTATCTGCTGAAAAACGTGAAAGTGGCGCCGGATGTGATTCCGTTTTTCTTTACCTCCATGTATGGACTGTATGGAGTCGGAATTGATGCGGTTCCGGCAGGGGACATGGCGGGACTCGGATATTTGCCAGGGTTCAAAGGACTGGGAATCAAGGACACGGACGGCCCGGGAATGGGGCTGGAGGTAACACGACAGGATCATGAACCCTACATCTATCACTTTCCAGACGGAATCGGGTCGGTGCCGCGGTTGCTCGTGCGGTCGATGATTCCTGGAATTGCGCCGGGGAACACGATGGAGGATGTGGTCCTGGCAAAATTCAATTATGCGAAGCTCGATGAGGCGGGCTCAGCCGTGCGCGTGCGGCTCAACTCAACGGTCGTGCACGTGGCAAACGGGAAAGACGGCTCGGGCGGCGACGGAGTGAGAGTGAGGTATGTGAGGGGAGGCCAAGCCTATGTCGTGAAGAGCGCGAAGTGTATTCTCGCTTGCTGGAATATGGTCATTCCTTATCTGTGTCCGGAAATGCCGGAAACACAGAAGGAGGGACTGGCGTACAACGTGAAAGTCCCGCTGGTGTATACCAATGTACAGTTGAAGAATTGGAAGGCGTTCGAGAAGCTGAAGGTCCACAGCGTACATTGTCCCGGAGCCTTCTTTTCGGCAGTCGAAATGGACTTTCCCGTAAGTATGGGAGGGTACCAGTTCACGCAAAAATCGGATGAATCGTGCGTCATTCATATGCAATATGTGCCGGTAGGTCCGGGAGCAACAGCGCGAGAAAAGCAGCGAACAGGACGCATGCGCCTGATGACCACGAATTTCAGCACGTTCGAGAAGAACATTCGCGAGCAGTTGACCCGGATACTGGGAAGCGCAGGCTTTGACCCAGCGAGCGATATTGAAGCGATCACGGTGAATCGCTGGCCGCACGGCTACGCCTACGAATACAACTCGCTCTACGATCCGGTTTGGCCCGCAGGACAGGCGCCGAACGAAATCGGCCGAAAGCCCTTCGGGAATATTCATATCGCAAATTCCGATGCCGGGGCGTTTGCCTATACGAACGAGGCCATCGATCAGGGTTACCGGGCCGCGCAGGAGATCGTCGGGGAAAAGGCTTGAGAATGAAGCGCCGCAAGAAAAGACTGGATAAAGGCTTGGAGGCTCGACGGGTGGCGCGTAAATCGGGATTGGCTCCCGGTGCAACGCGCGTGATTCCAGGCAAACGGAATAAGCAGCCGAAGCACAAGAAGATCCTGCTGGAGGAAGTGCGGGAGATTTGAAGTCTTGCGAGGTCCGACCGGACCTAGTTTTTGGAGCCTCAGCCAGGCTTGTACGCGGGAACAACTTCGCCCGGAAGAAAGAGCGGAGCCGCGGTGATATTTTGCCGTTGGCCAAGTTCGCCGGCGATTGTTTCAAGGGCGGCTTTATCGAAGCCCATGCAACTCACCTTCACTATGCCGTCCGGAGCAATCAGAAAAATGGTTGGGACATTGGTGAGACCGTAGGCATTGGAGGCCGTGTAAGCGGCATCATCCAGCAAGGTGAGGAAACCGACTCCGTGCTCCTGATTGAATTCTTTTGTGCTACGCGGATCATCTTGTGAGATCCCAACGACGGAGACGTTTTTGCCGGCTAGCCGCTCGGAGATTCGCTGCAGGAAAGGGAAGGTGAACTGGCAGACCGGGCACGAAATCTTAAAAAAAGCTAGGAGAACCGGGCCGCGTGCGAGCAGCGCATCAAGCGAATGTTGTGTTCCATCAAGCGCTTTGAGGGAAAAACGGGGAGCAACGTTGCCGGTTTCGATGTTCGTCAAAGATGCCTCCAGCCTGAGCCTGCGAGCGAAATTGTGCCACCACCGCATATCTCGATTTTAACGCAAAGATGAATTAGAAGGTTGCAACTACGTGAACAGATGTTTGCAAAAAAAGGGCCCACTCCTTTCCGGCACAGCCAGAAAGGAATGGGCTGAAGTCTGTAGTTATTTTGAACCTTGATTGTCAGATTGCTGAGCGGTTCCGTTCTGCTCCACTTCCAGAATGGCGTGCTTGCTGCCGAGATAGATTGCCGTAAGCGCACGGGAGCCGTTCGGAGCTGGGGACGAAGTATAGGCATTTTGGCTGTTTTGGCTGGATTGTTGTGTCAAGTGTGCGGAGAAGCTGGCCACGGTTTGTTTCCCTTGGAGCAGCGTGACCTGGACTGTTGGGCCGGTGCCATCCCAGTGCACTTTATATGTGCCTGGGTTAAGTGTTTTTCCGTCCACACTGACCTGTTCCGAAACATTCAGCGTGCCCTTATTGGTGTCTCCGGCGAGGGCGCTCGAAGCAAACAGAAGCGCAGCACCGAAGAAAGCGATTGAGATTTTCGACAGTTTCATCAACAACTCCTTTTTAGTTTCCGCTACCACGCCAAGCAGGACACGGCAGGCGCCGTTCGCGGAATTGGTTTAATTTGTTTGTTAACAGGTTAGACGTTGGAGAGGAAACACGAGGTACGTGGAAAATGATTTTGCGCATGGAAATCGTGAATCAGATGAAGTAAATATTTCCATGTATCCGTGGGCACGAAATTGCATCAGGGGCAAGCGAAAGTACAGCAATAAAAAAGGGAAACCAGGCAGCGTGCTCAATGGATGGTCTTGGTTTTGCGCTGCATGTAATCCATCAAGAGGTATTGTCCCAGGGTATAAGGCGTGGTGAAGTAGGCTTTCCCTTTGCACATCTGAGTGATTTTCTGCACAAATTGGACGAGGCTGTAGTCCGTGGCGAGCATGAAGGTGTTAATCATAATGCCGGCGCGCTTGCACTTGTTCACTTCCTCCAGCGTTTCGCTGACAACGAACGGATCAAGTCCGAAGGCATTCTTGTAAATACGGCCATCTTCGAGCGTTAGAGCGGAGGGCTTGCCGTCGGTGATCATGATGATTTGGCGCATATCCTTACGCTGGCGAAGGAGAATACGCTGGGCCATACGCAGCCCCTCGCGTGTATTCGTGTAGTAAGGCCCGACCTGGACACGCGCCAATTGGGCGAGCGGAATTTCCTCGGCGGAATCGTGGAATAGAACCAGGTTCAACGTGTCACCGGGATATTGCGTGCGAATAAGGTGAGAGAGTGCCAAGGCTACGCGCTTGGCTGGAGTGAAGCGGTCTTCGCCATAGAGAATCATGCTGTGGCTGCAATCGAGTAAAACAACGGTGGCGCACGAGCTCTGATATTCGCACTGGTGGACCATAAGGTCGCGGTACTGCATGTCGATGGGAACCTTGACGCCATCGCGACGGATGGCGTTAGAGAGAGTTTCGCTAATGTCCAAGTTGAGCACATCACCGAATTCATAAGGCCGCGAGACACCGCCAGATTCCACGCCGGTTGAAAGGTCGCGCGTATCGTGGCGGCCGAAGCTGCTGCGTCCAAGGGAGCCAAGGAGATCACGCAGCGTTTTGAACCCGAGGAAATCGATGGCTTTATCCGTGATCTCAAAGCGCGCGTCAGGATTGCGCTCGGCAGGTTGCTCCAATTGGCCGCCCGGCGTTGTCTGAGGGGGAGGAGTTAACTGAGGAAGTTGCTGGGGATTGATGAACCCCTCCTGGGTGAGGCGCTGAATGATTTTTTCGATGAGGTCGCGTACATCCTGGTTGTTCAAGGCTCCGGGGTCCTGCAACATTTGCTGGAGTTCTTCGCTCAGCAGGTCCTCAGGTATCAGTTCACCTTCTTGCAGGGCGCGGAGGATGGCATCGCGGAGGGCTTCCATGGACTGTGCGGCGTCGAATTCGGAGAGGCCATAGTATTGCGATTCAAAACCGCTCTGGAGGAGGAAGTCACCGAGACGCTTCATGAGTTCGTCGAGATCGACTTCCTCGGCTGGTTCTCCCGTGTACTTTCGGTATTTGACGATCTTCATCGCTTAACCTCAACTACGACTCGCTCCGGCTAAGTACGAACTCAGTTATATGTACGGCGAGGCCGGTTGGGATTTTCGCGCTCGCGTGTTTCCGGAATGCGCTGCGGCTTTTCGGCGTAAAAGCCGCGCTCCTCGCTGCGCCCGACGCGCCGATGTGCCCAAAGGCCTTCGAGGATCATCTCTGCCGCAGCGGCGACGGCGGCCTCATCCTTGCGATTTGCGACGCCTAGTTTCCCGACGTGATCCAGGAGGTTTTGGACCTGGGAGAGTTGTTGGAAACGATGGTTGGTGGAAACATCATCCGGAATCTTCAACTCGCCGCCGGCCTCGAACCACTGAACCACCTGCTGGAAATTAACGTCGGCAAAATATTTGCTGAATACGCGGCCAATGGCGGTGCGAATGAGCTCCCGTGCTATGACTTCCGCGCCCTTCAGTTCACCTTCGTATTCGAGTTCGAGTTTTCCGGTAATGGCGGGGAGTGCAGCATAAACATCGGCCACTCTGGCGACGGCATGGGTTTCACTGGTACGAGCGGCATGCTGTTCGGCGCTGCTGACAACACTTTCGAGCGCGGTAATGGGAAGACGCTGGCTCACTCCAGAGCGGCGGTCGACACGCTTATCCTCGCGAGCCTGGAAGGCGATCTCCTCGACCAACTGTCGGAGATATTCAGGAATTTCGACTTTGATGTGCGAGTCGCGTTTGGTCCACGCTTCCTGGTTGGTGATAGTCATCCCTTCCTGGACGGTAGTGGGATAGTGGGTGCGGATTTCAGCGCCAATCCGGTCTTTGAGCGGGGTGATAATCTTGCCGCGCGCAGTGTAATCCTCGGGGTTGGCAGTAAAAACGAGAAGAACATCGAGGGGCAGGCGCAAAGGGTAGCCTTTAATCTGAATGTCGCCCTCCTGCATGATGTTGAAGAGGCCGACCTGGATTTTGCCGGCAAGATCGGGTAGTTCGTTAATGGCGAAAATGCCGCGATTGGCGCGAGGGAGAAGGCCATAGTGGATGGTGAGCTCGTCGGAGAGATCGCGGCCACCGCGGGCTGCGCGGATGGGGTCGACGTCGCCGATGATGTCGGCGATGGTGACGTCCGGCGTGGCCAGTTTTTCGACGTAGCGCTGATCGCGGGGCAGCCACGCGATCGGAGTGCTGTCGCCCTCGGAGGCCAGGCGCTCGCGGCACGAACGGCAGATGGGACGAAGGGGATTGTCGTTGATTTCGCAACCCGCGACGACAGGAATTTCCGGGTCGAGGAGCTCGATGAGGCCACGCAGGATGCGGCTTTTGGCCTGTCCGCGCAATCCAAGCAGGATGAAATTGTGACGGGAAAGGACGGCATTGACGATCTGGGGAATCACGCTGTCCTCGTAGCCGTGAACTCCGGGGAACAACGGCTCGTGGCGCTCAATGGCACGAAGCAGGTTGCGGCGGATTTCGCTTTTGACGGGCAGGGAGGTTGAGCGTGCATCGAAATCAGGGATGCGTTTCAGCTCACCAATGGTGTGCGACCTGGGACGGCCTGCCGGATGTGCTGAATTGCTAGTTGTCATGTAGCCCCTATCCGCGGGTAATTTTGGAACACCCGCAAACGACTAGTTCAAACCGTGACCATGGCCATCTCCGCGATGATGCTGGGGGTCCATTTTGTGTAGATGCAGCGCCCACTCACGGAGATACCTCAGGAGGCGGTCTTGCCGTTCAGCTTCGGAACGCAGCTCAAGAATTTGCTGTTTCCACAGGAGTTCCAACGGGAGCGCGCCCGCGATAACAAAAGAGAGAGATTCGCAGGGGGATTGCGCGAGATTTGCGGGGATACCAGAGAAAAGCAAGGTGTAACAGACCTCGTAAAGTTCAATCAGCTTTTCGCGAATTTGCGGATCGAGAAGGGAATCCTCATCTTCAAGATAATCGACCGAGCCAGCGAGAAGCGGATCGTCGGTGAACAGGTCCACGATGCGGTAAGGATGGCGACCCACGGTGAGAATGTCCATGCGGCCGTCGTCATAGCGTTTCGTGACTTCCAGAATTTCCGCGCTGCAACCGACGTGGGCGACGCCGTTGGGAAGGGCAAGGAGCATGCCGAACGGTGTTTTTTCGTCCAGACACTCGCGAACCATGCGACGGTAACGCGGTTCGAAAATGTGCAGGGGAAGTAGCTCGCCGGGGAAAAGTACGACGTTAAGAGGGAAGAGCGAAATGCGATCTGGCTGCATGGGTCCCAGTGGAAGATGATACCAGAGGGACGGAAAGAGTGTTGGGGATACAAGAGGGCGCCGGTGGCGAGGCAGGCTGGAGAGAGGAATTACAGGCCGGCAGCGTGAGTGGTATTCGCCGCAGAGCGAGAGCGCAGGGTAAAACGTATGTTGAAGAAGGGAATGGTCGCGAGAACAGTGTGGAGATCGTCGTCGTCGGTGTAGCGGCGCTTGGGGATGCGGCGCGCCAGAATTGCAAATTCCAAAGGATCGCGACGGAAAGGATAAGGATGGATAGTGAACCGGCTTGAGCCAACAGGACGAACTTCCCAATCCACTTCCTTGCCGTCATCGTTCGCGGGTACGGCCTCAATGGAGGCGTCTTCGGCGGCGCCCAGGCAGAAATAGAGGGAAAGGCGGTCGAGGGCTTCGAGGCGCTGGGCGTTCGCTTTAATTAATTTTTCGTCGGTAAAAGGCTTGGTGGAGGGATCGTTTCGCAAATCGACCTTGAGGCGAAGTTGCTGCAGACGGAGGCGCTGGACAAAGTCGTTGGCGACGTGCTGTTCCTGGGATTTGACATACTTGGCAGAGAAGCCGGGGATGGTGGCGCGGGAGCGATCATAGAGGCCCATGCAGTGAGAGATGGCCAGCAAACCGGCGTAGTGATCGACTTTCAGAATGCGATCAATGCCGCGCTGGTAGAGCGAAATATGCTCTTCGGTGGGAACCGTCATGAAACTGTAGGGGATAAAAGTTCTAGGATCCACACCCGGGGCGAGCTCCCATTCCTGCCAGCCGTTGTCATGCTCAGCGGCGGCAAGACAGAAAGAGGAAAACGGCTCGGGACGCGAAAAAAAGTCGTTGCCCCATTCGCGGGCAAAGAAGCCAGAAAGGAAGGCGTGGTCGGTCTGGCGGATCACGATGATGGGGTCAGTCTGTTGGAGAATCAAGAGTCAGCCTTTTCTGGGCGTCGTGTTCCATGTTAATTGACATTATCCCACCGAGGAGCGAGTTGTTTCCAGCAGAACCCCGGGAGGGCCCGGGGCGTCCAACTGCTCTCGCGTTGTACCCCTCGCGCTTGTGTTTTTTTTAGTGTTCTTACCTTCGGGTGGTTCGCGCTCGAGACCACGGATACCGATGGAACCATCGGCCGGATGCAAACCTGTGCGTCTCTTCGACCAATACGAACGTATCGCCGATACTATCGTCCAATTGTCTCGGGTCGCGGGTCCTGTCCTAATCAGGGATGTTTAGTGCGTCCAAATTTGTAACCAAGAGGTACGTATGTCAGGCACAACAGTGAGTAGGCAAATTCTTCTAACGCGACGTTCACCCGCCTATTGGCGCGTGACGTTTGCTCACCCTCCTCTCAACATCTTTGGTCCGGAAACAATTCCGCAGCTCAACGAGATCATCACCGCCCTGGAAACCGACCAGCAAGTTAAGGTCGTCGTCTTTGACAGTGCCGTGGATGGTTTTTTCCTAACCCATTACAACTTTCTGGCAAAGCCTGAGGATTCCACACAACTTCCCCCTGGGCCGACGGGCTTGCAACCTCTTCCCGACATGCTGGTGCGCCTGAGCCGTGCTCCGGTCGTTTCGATCGTCTCCATTCGCGGCCGCGCGACGGGAGTCGGAAGCGAGCTTTCGCTCGCCAGTGACATGCGATTCGCCAGTCGTGAGAAGGCGATCCTCTCGCAGTGGGAGGTGGGGGCGGGACTCGTACCTGGCGGCGGCCCCATGGCTCGGCTGCCGCGTTTGATCGGACGGGGACGCGCCTTGGAAGTCCTGCTCGGAGCAGACGATATCCGAGGCGACTTAGCCGAGCTATATGGCTACGTCAATCGCTCGCTGCCGGACGCTGTATTGGACGCGTTCATCGATGCTCTTGCTACGAGAATTTCCACTTTCGACAAACAAGCAATCGCAGAGACGAAACGCCTAGTCAACGTCAATAGTTTACCTCCCGACGCAGAAATTGCGCCCGAGTGGGATGCCTTTATCGCCTCGCTGGGACGCCCCGCAGCCCAAGCGCGAATTCGGACTCTATTCGAACGTGGCTTTCACAAACCGGGAGATGTGGAAACCCGGCTTGGATACCACGTCGGTCGGCTAGGCTCCGCTGACGAGATCTCTGCAGCGTCCAAATCGGCGTGACCCGCAACCCCATGAGCGCTTCGCTTGGGAGACGCGAAGCAATCATGTGGAGCGATACCAAAGTACCGACGATACCATCGTCCAATTGTTCGCCTCCCTCGCTTCTGGTTTGATCGGTTCATGTCGGCCGATGCAAATCGGAGCGCACATAACGAAGAACACAGGAGCAAGGATAATGAAAATACTGATGGTGCTAACTTCGCATGATCAACTTGGCAACACCGGCCGCAAAACCGGTTTCTGGCTTGAAGAATTCGCAGCCCCCTACTATGTTTTCAGGGACGCCGGGGTAGAGCTAACCCTCGCCTCACCGAAAGGCGGGCAGCCGCCGGTCGATCCGAAGAGCGATTTGCCGGAAAATCAGACCCCCGCCATGGCGCGGTTCAAGCAGGACCAATCGGCGCAAAAGGCGCTTTCCCAGACCGCCCAGCTCGCCGACATGAAAGCGGCAGATTTCGAGACAGTGTTCTATGTGGGCGGGCACGGCCCCATGTGGGACCTCGCGGAAAGTCCCGATTCCATTGCTTTGATCGAGTCCTTCTACAATTCCGGTAAGCCTGTGGCTCTAGTCTGCCATTCGCCTGGTGTGCTTCATCGGGTCACCTACAATGGCGCTCCGATTGTGAAAGGTAGACGCGTGACCGGTTTTACCAACGGTGAGGAGGAGGCTGTGCACCTCACCCACGTTGTGCCGTTCCTTGTTGAGGACGAACTCAAGCGACTCGGCGCTCACTATGAGAAGGCTGCCGATTGGCAGAGTTTTGCAATCGTTGACGGCCGCCTGGTTACCGGGCAGAACCCTGCATCCTCGACCGCCGCGGCCCAGGCGCTCCTGAAGCTAGTCGGGCAGAAAGCCGCTCAGGGTTGACTGCAGTTCGAGACTCTTTTGTGGGGTAACACTCGTGGAAGTTCAGGTCCTCTCTCCGGCATTGGTGTTTTTGAGTTTCCCTGCAAAGTAAGCGAAAACCCGCATAAGTACAGGCGATTCAAAATTCCCCTCAGAGGCAGGCCGAGGCAATCTGTAGCACTCTGTTGCGCAAAAAGTGCGCCAACCTGTGCCAGATTTTTCTATGAAGTTGGTGCGGGGAACAGGAGTTGAACCTGCACGGCCTTGCGGCCAATGGCTCCTAAGGCCATCGCGTCTGCCAATTCCGCCATCCCCGCGAATCAGCCAGCAATGACATTATAAGGCAATTGGTCAGCGGAGCCATTCCGTTCCGTTTCAACCCACAGGACACCTCATGTTTTGCCTCAGTTCGTTGATGCGGTGCCTATTCAGTTCCTACAGTAAAAACAGTATTGCGCCATTCATTTCATGCTTCTAGGCTCTCGCCCATTCGGGTTGCCCTGGTAGGGCAATGAACCTCGGGAGACAGCGGCGTCTCCTCTGACGACCTGTATCCCCTCCCGCAGGTACGACGTTGAAGGGAAGGTGAAACAATGGCAGAGGACAAATTTGAACAATTGATGAGCCAGCATGGCTTCAAGAAAACGCACTCAGGGCTTGCTACCGTCAAATTCGAAAAGAAAGATTTGATCGTCGAGACTCGGGACTCCGGCGAAACGTTCATAGTGAAGAACGCAAGTCATATTCAGACCTGTCCGAACATAGGGCGTCTCACCGAATATCTAGGGACTCTTCCATCGGCAAAAACACATTGAGACCACCGATTGCGAACAGTGACGAGTCAGGTCTCTAACGAACATTCCTGTATACCCCGATTTCAATTCCATATTTTTAGTTCGGGCCAGGCTTGCGAGAGTGGAAGTTTGAGATTGTGGCAGAGCAGGATGTTGTAGTGTTCCCAGCCCATGCCGAGGGGCGGCTCGTTTCTGGGGCCAACCTCAACGCTGCCGCACCAATTCTCGGCATCTTTAAGGTCCCACTCCAGCAGGATGACGCTCTCACCGGTGTAATCGCGCGGTCCCCAATAATAATAATTTTGATGAGCGCTGATGGATTTCGGGAGACCATAATGCGGGCCAAAGAAGTCGATGGCGCCAGCGCCTCCATAATTGCCGGCCAGAATGGCGGTTTTTGCTCGCTGGTCGGGAGGAAGTGAATTGTAGACTTCAGCGACTTTCGCAACCATTTCCGGCCAGCCGAATTCATCCGCGAAATGCTGGTGTAAGGTGCTGACCATGCCGTTTTCCGTGCGTGACACTTTTACTCCCAGGGCCTTCATGTACGCGGGAATTGTGTCAGGAGGAAGAATGGGCAAGACGAGGGGGGCCGCGAGAAGACCAGCGGAAATGATGACGGCGGGGATGGCACGGCGCAGCCAGCGGAGCGGGGTGTAGGTCTGAATTACCTTTTCCCAGAGGACGGCGCCCGCCGCGAACAGCATGGGATAGATCGGCGCGAGGTAATAGTCTTTTCCCTTGAGATACATCATAAGCGCGAGAAAAACGAAATAGGTGAAGGCGAGAAAGCGGAATCGTTTGGCGCTGGAATGAAGCAAGAGATAGAGAAGACCGGCAAGCCAAACGAAGACGCTGCAAGGATTCAGCATGCTCATTTGCTGGTGGAGGAATGCGAAGGGAGGAAGTTCGATATTTTTGTGGGTGGCTTTGACATTGTGCAGGTCCTCGAGAGTAGGGAAATGGTGAAGATACTGCCAGATGACGTTGGGCAGGGCGATACAGAGGGCGATGGCTGCAGCGATCCAGAACCATTTGCTGGATAGGAGACGGCTCTCGATAGAGAGCAATAAACCAACAACTACCGCAGCGATGAAGAAGATTGTGGAGTGCTTGTTGAGCAGGCCAAAGCCAAGGAAGATGCCGCACCAGAGCAAAAGTTTGGGTTGATCTCGGTTGATGGCGAGAAGCAAAACGTAAACGCTACCCATCCAGAAGAGGGGCTCGATGGGATTCATGGCCAGACGCGTACCATTTCCGAGAATGACGGGAGCGAGAAGGACAGAGATGCAGGCCAAGAACATGGCCCAGCGCTTTCCGCCTAATTCGCGAGTGATGAAACCAGTGAGAGCGACTTCGGCGCCGAAAGCCAGTGCGGGAAGCAAGCGAATGGCATGGAGAGAATCGCCGAAGACAATGCTGGACGCGCGGGCTAACCAGGCGACGAGGGGAGCAAAGTCAACATAGCCGAAAGCCAGATGATTGCTGCAGGCCAGGTAATAGAGTTCATCGCGGAAATAGCCGTAGCGGCCGTTGAAGACCATTTGAAGCAGAAAAGCGGTTGCACCAATGGCCCAGGCCATGCGCGATTCGGCTGCGTGCGTTTGTTCGTGCAGAATGGCCTGCGTGGGCATCGTTCGCCTCCGGCGGAAAACAATATCATAGGAAAAGAAGCAGCTTGAAGGAGCGTGCGAAGCAGCAGGTGAACTTAGCCAATTTCGGAGAGCAGAGTTTCCATTTCGGAGCGGGCATGCTGATTGCCGGAGCGAATGGAGGCTTGAATGCCTTGGGCGAGAATGGCTTTTGCTTCGTCGAGGCGATCGTTTTGAGCCAGGTTTTGCGCGTACATCTGGTAACCGGGAACATAGTCCGGATTGGATTCAAGAAGCGCGCGGAAATGAGATTCGGCGGAGGGGAAGTCTCCAAGGTTGATGCATTCGAGAGCGAGTCCATAGAGGGTGAACGCATCGTTGGGATGTTTGGAGAGGAATTCCTCGAGCATCTGGCGGCGAGTTTTCTTTTGTTCGGTCATGGCGGCGTCTCGTATTATACGTGGGGGGCAGAACGGAACCAAAGGTAGAGGAGAAAGAGGAGAGACATGCCACGATCAGGCAAAAACATGATGGGGAAGTTTCGGGAAGAGCCGATGAAGGGGAAGCCGGTGAGCGCGTCGGCGTCGGAAATGGCGGAAGTGGTGCTTCCCGCACAGACGAATGCATTGGGAAAATTGTTGGGCGGGCACGTGATGCACCTGGTGGATATTGTTGCGGCGATGGCGGCGAGCCGCCATGCGAACAGTTATATGGTGACGGCATCGGTGGATTACATTGATTTTCGGAATCCGGTAAATTTGGGAGAAATCGTGCTGTTGAAATCACATGTGAACCGCGTGTTTCACACTTCGCTGGAGATTGGGGTGGAAGTGTATTCAGAGGATATTTTAACTGGGGAGAGGAAGCACACGACTTCGGCGTTTGTGACTTTTGTGGCGATTGACGAGCACACGCGGAAGCCAAAGGCAGTCCCACCGCTGATCCTGAAGACGGCGGAGGAGAAAAGGCGGTGGAGGGAGGCGGCCAAGCGGCGAGAGATTCGGCTGGCGCACAAGTCGAGGGAGAAGAAGTAGGGCCCAAGAAATAGAAAGGTGGATTTTGCGTAAGTGCAGAAAGCAGAGGGCTTAGGGGAGTGGGGGCTGTAAAGGCAGATTCTAAAGGGGGTGGAAGCAAGAAGGGGGCTTGGGTTCAGTTGGCGAAGCTGATGCGGATTTCGTCGGCTAGTTTGAGGGCATGTTCTACGCAGGTGCCGATGGCAGGGCCATTGAGGTAGTTGCCGGCGAGATGGAGGCCGGGAAAGTTCGAGCGGAGTTTTTCGAGAGTGGCAAGACGGGCGACATGGCCGAGATTGTATTGCGGGAGGGCGCGGGGCCAGATGGTAACGTTCGAAAACACCGGCTGATTTCGAATCGAAAGTATAGGCGCGATTTCGCGGTGGACGAGGCTGACCAGTTCCTCGGGTGATTTTTGGACGATGGTGGGATTCGTGGCGCCGCCTACGAAGCTGGTGAGAAGAGCATAGCCTTCGGGGGCCCGGCCAGGAAAAAGGGAAGAGTTCCAAACACTGCCGAGGGCATTTAGGCCCGAGGAACGCGGAATGAGAAGGCCGAAACCCGCAAGGCTGTGACCAATATCCGATTTGCGATAGCCCAGAGAGACGACGCCGATCGCGGCGTATTCAATGGCACTTAATTCGGTGTTGAACGCGGGATTCAGGCCGGAAAGCACGCGGCCGGCTGCGATGGGAGAATTGGCAAGAACCAGACGCTCGGCTTCGATGCGCTCTTCTCCGCGGGGAGTTTTCAGCGCGATGTGGAAGCGAGGGGCCTTGGCTTCATGGCCGGGGTCCAGGGACTCAATGGCAATGACTTCAATATCGCAGAACAAACGATCGCCAAGATTTTTGGCGAGGGCGCGAAGGAGCGTGTTATTGCCTTCGCCGAAGGTCTGAAGGGTGGGCTTTTCCGGGGGAGTATCGCCGCGTTGCGCCTTCTTTGCTTTGAGGAGGGCAAAGGCGCCGCGGAGGATGCTGCCTTTTAAGGTTTCGGCTTCGTGAAGAAAGGGAAAGGCGGCCCGGAGACTGAGCCTTTCAGGGTCGCCTGCATAGATGCCGGAGACAAAGGGAGCGGCGAGTCGTTCGAGAAGAGTTGGAGAGAATTTTCGACGAATGAAGCCGGCGATGGATTCGTCAAGCTGGGGAGGATGGCTGGTGCCGAAAAGATCGCGAAGGATGGCAAAACGCGTGCCGCCACTCATAAAAGGCGAGAAGAGGATGCCTGGCCCCATCGGAACATTCTGGAGTTTGCCATCGATCAAAACGTAACGAGGAGCTTTGGGATCGGCGAGGAGGCGCTGGTCCAAAATGCCTAGGTCCTGGCACATGGCGGTGAGGCTCGGATTGCCGCTGAAACTCTGCGGGCCACATTCGATGAGGAAGCCTTCGCGTTGAAAGGATTGGATGACACCACCGGGGCGGGAAGCTGCTTCGAATACGAACGTGGAAACGCCAGACTTCTGAAGAGCGTAGGCGGTGGTGAGACCAGAGATGCCCGCGCCGACAACGAGTGCCTGGACCTGGGTCGACATGATAGGTGTACCGTTCTAAGTTATAAGTTTTCAGTTCGGAGAGCAAAGAAAAGAAGCGAAGGCAGTGCGAGGCTTTCTGTCAGGGCGAAAGCCCTGAACCCCTGCAGAGAATCCATCGATCTTAAAAGATGCGAAAGTAACCGCAGACTGCACCGATAGGTGGAGCTTCCCTCAGCTACAGGGTTTTGGAAAAGAGCGGGCGGGCAGCGAGTTGCTGTTTTTCGAGATATGGATCGAAGACCATGGCGAGGTTGCGGATGAAGATGCGACCAAGCCAAGCGGTGCGGATTTCCTTGTCATTGATGACGACCAAGCCATCTTCCTGTGGCATTTTAAGGTGCTCGAGTTCGGGAGCGAAGTATTCGTCGAAATTGATGCCGAATTGCTTGGAGATTTCGTCTTTGAGAATCACGGTGTGGCAGAGGAGCCGGCTGATGACTTCCCGGCGAATAAGGTCATCCTGGGAAAGGCGATAGCCACGCATGGTGGCGATGCCGCGGTCGTTAACGGCCTTTTCCCAAGCGGGAACATCGCGGAAGTTCTGGGCATAGATTTGCTGAATGCCGCTGATGGCGGTGATGCCCATGCCGTAGAGATCCGCACCAGCCTTCGTCGTGTAGCCCTGAAAATTGCGATGGAGCGTGCGGTTGCGTTGAGAGACGGCGAGTTCGTCGTTTTCCTTGGCGAAGTGGTCCATGCCGATATAGAGGTAGCCGGATTCAAGGAATTTCAGTAAACCGTTGCGAAAGATATCGAACTTTTTCATGCCTTCGGGAAGATGCGCGACGAAGGAGCCCTGCTGCTTCTTGAGCCAGGGAACGTGGGCATAGCTGAACATGGCGATGCGGTCAGGGGAGAGGCCGACAATCTGCTCGACGGTGTGGGCGAAGCTTTCGCCGGTTTGGTAAGGAAGGCCGTAGATCAGGTCGACGTTGATGCTGTCGAAGCCCAGTTCGCGGGCGGTGGCGATGAGGTCGCGTGTGATCTCGTACGGTTGGACGCGGTGGATCGCTTTCTGGACGTCTTCCTTGAAATCCTGGATGCCCATGGAGAGGCGGTTAAAGCCCACGCGGCGAACGGTTTCGAGGTGAGCAGAAGTGGTCACGCGGGGATCGACTTCAATACCGATTTCGGCGTCAGGTGCAAACGTGAAGCGCGCGCGAGTGTAGGTGAAGAGATCCTCGATCTGTTCTGGGGAGAGATAGGTGGGAGTGCCGCCGCCCCAGTGGAATTGGATTACGGGACGGCTGCGGGAGACGCCTTGAGCGATGCGATCGATTTCTTTTTTTAGAGTGGCGAGATAAGGTGGGGCGACGCGCTTGTCTTTCTGGATGATCACGTTGCAGGCGCAAAATAGACAGAGGCTTTCGCAGAACGGAAGATGCATGTAGAGGGAAACAGGAGAAGCCTTGCGGTCGGCGTCCTCGATGGCGGCTTCGTATTCCTTTGGGCCGAAGGTGTCGACCCAAACAGGAGCTGTGGGGTAGCTGGTGTAGCGCGGGCCGGGGCGATTGTAGCGATTGACGAAATCTTCGCCGACCGAGAGTTCCTGCTGCATCTCGCGGAGCGTGGGATTGATGATCGGCACGACGACTACCTCCTGTTGCGAAAAGAGGAGGGATTCCTCACTTCGCGGACTCCATTCGGAATGACGAGTTTGTAGTTAGTGTGCATTGGATCGTGAACGCGCTGGAACCGCGGGCTTGGCCTCGTGAAGGGCGGCATGCTGGCCAGTGCGGATAAAGAGCTGAGCATTTTCCACGGGGGTATGCTGCAGGATTCCGTGACCAAGATTCAAGATGTGGCCGCGGCCGTTGAGCGCTGCGACGATGTCCAACGTGGACTGGCGAATTTTCTCCTGAGGGCCGAAGAGAATGGCGGGATCGAGATTGCCCTGGATGGCGACGTGGGGACCGGCCAGCGCGCGGAGTTCGGGAAGGGAAACGCGCCAATCGACGCTGAGGACGTTGGCGCCTGCCTTGATGATGGAGGGAAGTTGGTGGTGAGAGGCCTTGGTGTAATAGATGACGGGGACGGCGTTGCCGAGACCGGAAATGACTTCCTGGACGGCGGGCAGAACGAATTCGGTGTAGTCGCGGAGATCGAGTTCGCCACACCAGGTGTCGAACAGCTGGACAGCGGTGACTCCGGCGGCGATCTGGCCTTTGAGGTACAGGATGGTAGCCTTGGCGATTTTGTTGAGAAGTTCGCGGAAGACTTTGGGTTCGCTATATAGGAAATTTTTTACGGTGGCGAAGCCTTCTTTTGTGCGCCCCTCGACCATGTAGCAAGCGAGGGTCCAGGGTGAGGCGGCAAAGCCGAGGACGGGGACGTCAGGGCCGACGGCTTTGACGGTGCGGCGAAGGGCTTCCATGAGGAAGCCGGTTTCGAGTTCGGGGTCGAAGATGTGGAGTTTTTTTACATCTGCTGGGGTGCGGACCGGTTCAGGGAGGTTTGGTCCCTTGTCTTCGAGCTCAAGGGGAAGGCCCATGGCTTCAGCGGGGATAAGAATGTCCGAGAAAATGATGACGGCGTCGACGCCTAGACGGCGGAAAGGCTGAATGGAGACCTCGACTGCCAAATCGGGAGTCTTGCAGACCTTTAGAAAAGAGTGTTTTGCGCGGATTTCGCGGTATTCGGACAAGTAGCGGCCGGCTTGGCGCATCATCCAGACGGGGAGGCGAGGGACAGGTTCGCATCGGCAGGCGCGGAGGAAGAGTTCTTTGCGGGTCAGAGTAGGGGCCTGAGTGGTCATAGATAGATGTGAGCAGGATAGCAAATAGAGGGGATTCTTGCCTGTGAGGAGTCTCACTGACGCGAGGGGAAGAGGTGTGGGTTGGCAGAGCATGAGCCCGGAAGTTCCCAGTGGCAGTGAAATGATGCATGATGTTTGATGCTTGATGCAGGCATGGGGGAGGAGAGCATTGATGCGCACTACCCTTTCGATAGCGGACGATGTGCTCGCGGCGGCCAAGGAATTGGCAGCCAGGGAGGGGAAGAGTGTAGGCGAAGTGATTTCGTCGTTGGCCAGGCAAGCGCTGCGTCCGAAGAATACCGCGAAACGCACACGCAATGGAGTGCCGCTCTTGGCGGTGCGTCCGGTTCGTAAGCCCGTGACGATGGAGATGGTGAATCAACTGCGCGACGAGTTGCCCTGATGGTATTTCTCCTGGACGTGAATGTGTTAATCGCATTAATCGATCCGGCGCACGTGCAGCATGACGCGGCGCACGAGTGGTTTGCGGCCACCGGGAAGAAGGAATGGGCGAGTTGCCCTCTTACTGAGAATGCTGTTCTGCGCATTGTGGGAGACAGTCGTTATCCGAATTCGCCCGGCACGCCGGTGGCGGTGGCCGAATCGCTTGCGGGACTGCTGGATTTGCCGGGGCACGTCTTCTGGGTCGACGACGTTAGCCTGTTTGACAGACGAAGAATAGAAATGAGCCGATTGCTGAACTCACGGCAGGTAACGGATAGCTATCTGTTGGCGTTGGCTGCCGCCCATGGTGGGCAATTGGCGACGCTCGACCGGCGATTGGTTGCCAGCGCGGTTCGTGGTGGGAGCCAGGGGCTGCATCTGATCCGCTGATGAGGTTTAAATCCCGCATCTGCGAACGAGATGGGCCAGAGGCCCGCGGTGCGAGGAGTAGGGGGAGTAGGCTATACTCAGGGAATCAGGGAAAACGCGCAAACTGGGCAAGGGTGCGCTCCCGCAATCGCCCAGATCGGCGTGGACATAGCCGATGACTCATCTCTTCGCAGTGATCACCGTGTTGGCCTACGTATCGAGTATGGTGCTGTATTTCCGTGCTCTTAATACCGGGAAAGATGTGACTGGGCGGCTGGCTACGGCGCTGATGTTTCTGGGTTTAGTGGCGCATTACCTGGCGCTGCTGATGAGAGCGAAGGGCACGCACACGGTGCCGTACCATGACCTGCAAGGGTCGATGTGGCTATTCGGGTGGCTGCTGGCGGTGACATATTTGTGTTTGGAGATTTATCACCGGCAGCGGACCGTCGGAGCCTTCGTTCTACCCATCATATTGGCATTTTTCTTTACGGCGTACCTGGTGCCGGACCATCCTCATCCGCCGGCTGCAGCGCACGGGGTCGTGTTTGCATTGCATGTGACGCTGAGCATCCTGGCGTATGCGGCGTTTGCGCTTTCCTGTGTGCTGAGCCTGATGTACCTGGCGGAAGAACGGTTTTTAAGGATTCGGAAGCTGGGCGACGTGGTGTGGAGATTGCCGTCGCTGGAATTGTTGGAGCGGATGAGCCACACGAGCGTGCTACTGGGGTTGATTACCATTACCGCGGGGACAGCGCTGGGATATCTGGCGGTGGATAGGCAACCGGGGCAGCCGGCGTACTTCGATCCGAAATACGTGGTGACGTTGGTCGTTTTGTTGCTGTATGTGGCGTATTTTCAGTTGGCGCGGACGACGGCGTGGCGAGGAGCGAGAGCATCGAAGCTGTGCGTGTTTAATTTTGTGCTGGTGATATTGAGTTTTACCGTGGTGAACCTCTACTTCTCGCAGCACCACCGGTATTTTTAGGAGGCCGCTGAAAAAGCGGAAAATGCTTTCTTCAGGGGCAAAAGTCCATTGATGTTCGGGGCTTTACGCCGGGGCTGAAGTCCCGGCCTCCTGAAGAAAGCAGCTTTTTCAGAAGCCCTTTAGGAGCGCGCGAAACGCGGCATGGAGATTGTTCTCGTTGGGCTGAATTTCCGGACTGCGCCCGTAGAGGTGCGGGAGAAGGTGTCGTTTTCGCACGAGCAGGCGCTGCGGGCAGCGGAGGAATTGCGCTCGCAGGGAATTCTGGAAGAGACGCTGGTGCTGTCGACATGCAACCGTAGCGAAGTGTACGGCGTGAACGCGAATGGCCATCGGGAATCGGCGGTCGCGCTATCCTCCTACCTCAGTAAATTTCATACGTTGAAACCGGACCTACTGAATCCTTCGCTCTACCATCACTACGACCATGACGTAGTGCGGCACCTGTTTCGCGTATCCGCGGGACTGGAATCGATGCTGCTGGGGGAAGCGGAAATACTGGGACAAGTGCGCGAGGCGTACCTGCGGGCGCATGATGGGCACGCGACGGGGCCGGTGCTGAACCGGCTGTTCCAGGCGGCGCTGGAAGTAGGGAAACGGGTGCGAGCGGAGACGGAGTTGGGGACGCGGCCGATGGGAGTGGCGTCGGCAGGAATGAAGCTGGCGGAGCGCATTTTCGGGAAGTTAAATGACCGGAGCGCGCTGGTGCTGGGAGCAGGGACGATCAGCGAGCAGGTGGTCACGCAGTTGCGCGATCGCAATATCGGGCATTTGTACGTGACCAACCGCTCGCTGGAAAAGGCGGAGCAGTTTGCGAAGGATTATAACGGTAAGGTAATTGAGTGGGGCGAGTGGGAAACGGCGCTGAAGTTGCCGGATGTGATTGTATCGGCGGTGGGAGTGCAAGAGCCGCTGCTGACCAAAGGGCTGATTGAGAAGGCCATGGCGGCGCGAGGGAATCGGGCACTATTCCTGATGGATCTAGGATTGCCGCGGAATATTGCGCCGGCGGTGGGAAAGCTTTACAACACGTATCTCTATACCATGGAGGATTTGACGGAGATCGTGCAGCAGAACCGGAACGCGCGGCAAAGCGAAGTACCCAAGGCGGAAGCGCTGGTTGAAGAGCATCTGGGGAAATTCATCTCGTGGCAAGCGAGCGTGGAGTTGATTGGAGTGCTGGATACATTGCGCGACCGGATGAAAGCGCGTCGAGCCGCTTTCATGCAAGAAAAATTGAGTGGCATGGAACGGTATAGCGCGGAAGACCGCGAGCACCTGGGAGTGTTGATGGACGAATTGATTGAAAGATTGCTAATCACGCCGGCGGAACGATTGCGGGCGGAAAAAGAGTTCCGAAAGAAGATACAAAGCGTGGAAGCGATACGGGAATTGTATTTGTCGGACAGGGAGAAGCCGTGAGGCCGCTCCGCATTGGCAGCCGAGGAAGCATACTTGCGCGATGGCAGGCGGAGTTTGTGCGGAAGCAGTTGTTCCAGCTTACCGGGATGGAAGCGGAGATCGTCATCATCAAGACGTCGGGCGACAAGATGCAGCAGGCGCCGCTTACGCAGATTGGCGGAAAGGGTATTTTTATCAAGGAGCTGGAGGAGGCGCTGCTGGAAGAGTCGGTGGATTTGGCGGTGCACAGCGTGAAGGACATACCGACGGAGACGCCCGGGCGATTGTTTTTTCCAGCGGTGTGCCGGCGAGACGACGTGAGGGATTGCCTGGTGTCGAATCATGGAACGCTGCTGGCGAATCTGAAGCAAGGGGCGCGGGTGGGGACGAGCAGCTTGAGGAGACAGGCGCAATTGCGGCACTACCGGGCAGACCTGGATATACGAGAATTGCGGGGGAACGTGGATACGCGGCTGCGGAAGGTGGAGAGCGGGGAGTATGACGCGATCGTGCTGTCGAAGGCGGGATTGGACCGGCTGGGATGGAGTCAGAAGATTACGGAGCCGTTGTCGACGGAAATTTCGTTGCCGGCGGTGGGGCAGGGAGCGATTGCGATTGAGTCTCGCGTGAAGGATCAAGAAGCCGCGGAAATATTGGGGAAATTGGATGATGAGGAAACGCGGACGGTGATCATTGCCGAAAGGGCGCTTCTGGCGGCGCTGCAGGGAGGCTGCCAGGTGCCGCTGGGCGCGTGGGCGCGAATGGAACGCGGGGAGTTGGTGATGGAAGCGGTGGTGTGCTCGGTCGATGGCGTTCAGTATGTGCGGCAGAAGGTTACAGCGCCGGCAAGTGAGGCAGCAGAGCTGGGGCAGCGGATGGCACAGTTGCTGATCGAAGGTGGCGCGCGGAGTATTTTGGATGAGGTGAATCGCGCCCGTGGGTGAGGATGCAGCTCATTGGTTGAAGGGGAAACGCGTGGTGGTAACGCGCGCGGCGGAGCAAAGCGAATCGTTGGTGCAGGCCTTGCGTGAGAAGGGAGCAGTGCCCGTGATTGTGCCGATGGTGGCGTTTGGGCCGCCGGACGATCCGGGTTTAGTGGATGAAGCAATGCAAGGGATCGAGCGGTACCAATGGATCTTTCTGACCAGCCAGAATGCGCTGCGAGCCTTGCAGGAACGCAGTGAGGTTCTGGGGATTCCTCTGGCGCAGATGATGGGTGGAGTACGGATTGCGGCGGTGGGGCCGGCGACTGCGCAAGCAGCCAAGAAAGCAGGGTTGAAGGTGGAGTACGTAGCCGTGAAGCACCAGGGCACGGCGATGGCGGCTGAGTTGGAGGGAAAAATCAAAGGCAAGAGCATCCTATTACCCCGAAGCGACCGAGCCAACCCGGAACTGGTGGAACAGCTGAAAGAATTGGGCGCGAAGGTGAAGGAGATCGTCGCGTACAAAACGGTGAGGCCAGACGAGCAGGGTTTAGCTAAGGCAGAGGAGATGGCGAGAGAAGGAGCGGACGTGGTGTTGTTTTTCAGTCCTTCGGCCGTGCATCATTTGCAAGATGTCTTGGGAAATGAGAAATTTCTTGAGTTTTCGAGTCAGGCGCTGTTTGCGGCCATTGGGCCGGTGACGGAAGAGGCGCTGCGGAAGGCAAAAGTAGAGCGCGTGGCAACGGCGAGAGATACGACGGTCGGCGGCGTGCTTGCGACTTTAACGGAATATTATTCGGCGAGAGGTTGAAATCGCCGACAGGAGCGAAACCACAGTGAGTTTTCCATTACACCGCCCAAGGCGTTTACGGCGCACCGAGAAGCTTCGAAATTTGGTACGGGAAAATCGCTTGCACCCGGCCGGATTTGTATATCCCATGTTCGTTTGCCCGGGAACGAAGGTGCACGAAGAGATCAGCTCGATGCCGGGGATTTATCACCAGTCGGTAGATCAGATCGTGGAAGAATGCCGGGAAGTGGAATCGCTGGGGATATCCGGGGTGATCCTGTTCGGATTGCCGGAAACGAAAGATGCGCGGGGAACGAGTTCGCTGGCGAAAGATGGCGTGGTACAAAGAGCGGTGGAAGCGATTAAGAAAGCGAAACTGGACGTGCTGGTGATCACCGACGTGTGCTTGTGCGAGTACACGGATCATGGGCATTGCGGGGTGGTGGAGAACGGGGAAATCGTGAACGATGCGACGCTAGAGATATTGAGTGAGCAGGCATTGTCGCACGCGCGGGCTGGAGCGGACTTAGTGGCACCATCGGACATGATGGACGGACGAGTGGGGGCGCTGCGAGCAAAGCTGGACGAGAACAAGTTTCAGAATGTGGCGATCATGGCGTACAGCGCGAAGTACTGTTCAGGATTTTATGGCCCGTTCCGCGAGGCGGCGCATTCAGCGCCGTTGGTGGGAGACCGGCGGAGCTACCAAATGGACCCGGCGAATAGCAACGAGTCGTTACGAGAGGTGGCGCTGGATATCGAGGAAGGCGCGGATATCGTAATGGTGAAGCCGGCGCTGGCGTACCTGGATGTCATCCGGCGAGTGCGCGACAACTGCGACCTTCCGGTGGCGGCCTATAATGTGAGCGGCGAATACTCGATGGTGAAGGCGGCAGCGGCGAAAAAGTGGATTGACGAAAAGCGGATTGTACTGGAGATTTTGACGGGGATTCAAAGAGCGGGCGCGGGAATTGTGCTGACGTATCATGCGAAGGACGCAGCGCGCTGGTTGAAGAACTGACACGCAATTGGGAATAATGAACAGGGCGGAGAAATGAGCCAGGCAAAAACAGCGGTGCGCCCCGAGCGGAGACGATCGAGGGAGATATTCGAGAAGGCGGAAAAAGTTCTGGTCGGTGGCGTGAACAGCCCGGTGCGGGCGTTCCGATCCGTGGGCGGCGAGCCGCTCATCATCGAGAAGGGAAGCAGGCA
Source organism: Candidatus Acidiferrales bacterium (assembly GCA_963709675.1). Classification (GTDB taxonomy): domain Bacteria; phylum Acidobacteriota; class Terriglobia; order Acidiferrales; family UBA7541; genus Acidiferrum. Next base: position 1,462,078 of record CAVPWW010000002.1, on the reverse strand, counting down.
GTATTTGTATGACGCTGACGGAAACATGCTGCTGGATTACGTATGTTCGTGGGGAGCAATGCTGCTCGGCCACGCGCATCCGGCAGTTACCGCAGCGATTGCGGACCAGGCGGGAAAAGGGACAAGTTTTGGTGTGACGACGGAACTGGAATTTGAACTTGCGACCATGATCACCAAGGCGATCCCATTTTTGGAAAAAATCCGTTTTGTGTCGAGCGGCACGGAAGCGACGATGAGCGCGGTACGGCTGGCGCGAGGCGTAACCAAGCGCGATTTGATTGTGAAGTTTGAAGGGGGCTACCACGGCCACGCAGACAGTTTCCTTTCGCAGGCAGGTTCGGGACTCGCGACGCTGGGGATTGCGGAATGTCCAGGAGTACCCCAAGCGCTGGCGGCGCTGACGTTGAACGCGCCGTATAACGATCTGCCGGCGGTGGAACGGCTGTTCGCAGAGCACAAAGGTAAGATCGCGGCGGTGATTGTGGAACCGGTGGCGGCGAATATGGGAGTGGTGCTGCCGGAGGAAGGGTTCCTGAAGGGGTTGCGGGAAATCACGCGTAAGGACGGGGCACTGCTGATTATCGATGAAGTCATTACGGGATTCCGGCTGAAGAACGGTTCGGCGCAAGACCTATTCGGGGTGGAAGGTGACCTGACTACCCTGGGGAAGATCATTGGGGGAGGGGTTCCGGTGGCGGCGTATGCCGGGCGGGCGGACTTGATGAACAATGTGGCGCCACTCGGGCCCGTCTACCAGGCGGGAACACTTGCCGGGAATCCGCTGGCGATGCGAGCGGGGATAGCGACGCTGAAGGAACTGGGCAGGCCGGGAGTGTATGAGGGCATCGACGAACTGGCGAAAAAGCTCGTAGCTGGATTGAAAAAAGCACTTGCCGATGCCGGCGCGCTGGCGCAGATGAACAGCATCGGGTCGCTTTCAACGATCTTTTTTGCCCCGCAAGCCGTTTCCAACTACAGCGATGCGAAGAGGTCGGACATGAAGGTATATGCGCGGTACTTCCGAGAAATGTTGAACCGCGGGATTTTCCTGGCGCCATCGCAATTCGAAGCGGCATTTGTGTCCGCGGCACACACCGGCGCGGATATTGACCGCACCATCATCGCGGCGAACGAGGCCTTGAAATCGATTTCCGAATAGGCATCCGCCCAAAACTCAGGAGGGAGAGATCGATGCATGAGGTAATGGAAGCGCCTGAAGCCGGAGGGCAGCATGAAGAGATACCGTTCCTGATGCCGGTGGCGGTGACGCTGTCGATTCTGGCGGTATTGGTGGCGATCGCGACATTGTTGGGGCACCGCGCGAGTACAGAAGAGCTGATACTGCAGACGAAAGCATCAGACCAGTGGGCGTTGTTCCAGGCAAAGAACATAAGGCTGCATGAGATGCAGGGCCTGGCCGATATGCTGGGGACCTTGACGCCGGTGGAGAAGGAAAAGGCCGACGCGTTGCGGGAGAAATATTTGAGTGAAACGGAACGGTACACCAAGGAAAAGGATGAAGTGAGCGGGCAAGCCACGGAGCTGGAAAAAGACCGCGATTTGGCGGGGAGGCGGGAAGACCGATATGACGCGGGGGAAGTGATACTGGAGATAGCGCTGATCGTGTGCTCGCTGACGCTCTTGACGAAGAAAAGGATATTCTGGATTTCTGGGATAGCGCTGGGCTTGGTGGGCTTGGTGGTTACGGTAAGCGGGGCATTGCTGCGTTAGGGAGAGAAGGCCACCCCGTGGCGCAAGAAGCACGATCCTTGCGATCCTTAGGGTGAGAAGAGGAGCGAGGAGGAAGTGCCGAGGGGGGCCTGTACCAAAGGACAGTCATGTTTTGGCAACTCGGCCGGGAGTCAGGATTTACATGCGGCCCGAAATTCACTATTGTGGAGATAGGGTTCATCTAGCCCGCACGCTCGCTTGCTTGAGTCAGGCACATTAAACTCAGGAGGCTTCCGAACGTTCCCTTGGCGGAAGTTCGCTCGCCCGCCCGGTGCGAAGCGCATACCTCATGGCACAACGAACCGTTTCTGAGCCTGGAATCGCCCTCGGTGCTCAACAACTGGCCATATTGCTGGATTCCACGCAGGAACTGATCGCCATCTTAGGGCCAGATGGAACCGTTCAGTTTGCAAATGCCACCTTTCAAAACGTACTTGGCTACCGGCTAGAAGAATTGCTGGGGCGCAGCATACACGCGATTGTGCACGCACTGGATGTGGATCTAGTGCGCGAGCGGCTGAGGGGAGTGGCGGCAGTTTCCGGGGCGAGCATATCGGAGCGCTGCCGATTCCGCTGTCGGGATGGGTCGTGGAGGTGGATTCAGTTCACCTGCCGAAATCGGCTGGATGAGGCGCAGTTTGAAGGTTTGCTGTTCCATGCGAACGATGTAACAGATCTGCACCGAATGGAGTCAGAACGCGCGGTGAACTCGGAGGTGGTGCATGCGCTGAACGAGACCGCCAACCTGGACCAGTTGTTGACGCGCATTCACGGATCGCTGAAAAGGATACTGCCGGCGGAGAACTGCTTTGTTGCTCTGCACGATCCGGAAAGCGACACGTTTCAATTTCCCTTTTTTGTAGATGAATATGACACGGCGCCTCCGCCGCAAAAAGTCGGCAGGAGCTGCACAGCCTATGTATTCCGGACCGGGCGGGCAAGCCTGATTCCACAGAGCGAATTCGATCGCCTTGCGGCGGAAGGAGAAGTGGAACTGGTGGGTTCCCCATCGCCGGGATGGCTGGGAGCGCCGCTGAAAACACCGACATCGACGATTGGAGTGCTGGTTGTGCAGCACTACCAGAACGAGAATGCGTACGACCGGCGCGACCTGGAGTTTCTGGAATCGGTGGGCGGACACATTGCGCTGGCGATTGAGAGGCGGAGGGCGGAAGACGAGCTTCGGAAGAACGAATCGATGCTGCGACTGCTGTTCGAATACAACCCATTGCCGACGTGGCTGTACGAAATCGATACACTGCGATTTATGAAAGTCAACCAGGCGGCAACGGATCTCTACGGGTACAGCACGGAAGAATTCGAAAGAATGAACATCCTGGAGATTCGGCCGGAGACGCAGAGGGAAAAAGCGATCAAATACATCAAGGAAATAGAAGCGGATGCGGAGGAGCACGAATTCTGGCTACATCAGGCGAAGGACGGCCGGACGTTTGAGGTGGAAATCATCTCGCATGAATTGAAGTATGCGGGGAAACGTGTGCGGCTGGTAGTTGCGCAAGATATCAGCGAACGGCGGCAACTGGAAGGGCAGCTCCGGCAGGCACAGAAGATGGAAGCGGTGGGCAGGTTGGCGGGTGGGGTGGCGCACGATTTCAATAACCTGCTGATGGTGATCAAGGGGCACACGGAGTTGTTGCTGAACGCGCTGGAACCGTCAGAGCAAATTACGCGAAAGATCGAACAGATCGACCGGTCGGCGGACCGAGCAACGGCACTAACGAGGCAATTGCTGGCATTCAGCCGAATGCAGGTTCTGCAGCCGCAGATCATCAACTTGAACTCCATCGTGGAAGAAATGGGGAAGCTGCTGCCGCGGTTGATTGGAGAAGACATTGAATTATTGATTCGGACGGATGAGGACCTGGGGACGGTTCGAGCAGACGCCAGCCAGATGGAACAAGTGATCATGAACCTGGCGGTGAATGCCCGAGACGCGATGCCGAACGGCGGGAAGTTGGTGATTGAAACAGCGAACGCGGACCTGGACCACGGGTATGTGACCAGCCATCCGTTGATGAAAGAGGGGCCATACATTCAACTGGTGGTGACCGACAGCGGGACGGGCATGGATGCGGAGACACAAGCGCACATCTTCGAGCCCTTTTTCACCACGAAAGAAAAGGGGAAGGGCACGGGGCTGGGACTGGCGACCGTGTACGGGATCGTAAAGCAGAGCGGCGGATTTATCTGGGTTTACAGCGAACTTGAAAAGGGGACTTCGTTCAAGATCTATTTGCCGCGGCTGGATCAAGCGGAAGACCGGGTCGGAACGCCACATAGCCAGAAGGAATTTCCGAAAGGGACGGAGACGGTGCTGCTGACCGAGGATGAACAGGACGTAAGGGAAATCGCGCGCGAGTTTCTGGAGTCCGGAGGGTACCGGGTAATCGAGGCAAAAGACGGCGCGGAAGCAGTCCAGCTGGCGGATAAATATCGTGGCCAGATTCAATTGCTCGTAACGGACATGGTGATGCCAGGGATGACAGGGCAAGAACTGGCGGTGAAATTGCAATCGGAGCATGCGGGGTTGCGCGTCGTGTTCATGTCTGGGTACAGCGAGCATGCGGCGACGGAAATGGCGAATGCGGACCCCACAGTTCGATTGATGACGAAGCCGTTCAGCCGGGCGGCCATACTGCGGACGGTGGGGGAAATTTTGCGCGGGGCTGGGAAAAGCTAAAAGAGAAGAAGTGAGGCCCTCAGCGATTAAAGGCGAAGCAGCAGCTCCGCCCCCTAAAGACAAGTTCACAGAAAACTTCTAATCCAGTTTGGGATGTTTACGATGCCAGTCGGTGGATTGTTGGAAAATGCGGCCGGCTTGAAGGACTGCGGCATCATCTCCTGCGCGAGCTACGAACTGTAGACCAACCGGGAGTTTCTTGTCGGTGAAGCCGCAGGGAACGGAAAGGGCGGGGAGTCCGCAAAGATTGCCAATTCCGCCGAGCGGATCGGCGAAAGCGAGCCCTTTGGAGAGGTCCAAGTTCAGAGGAGTGGCGGGGACGGGCTGGGACGCGGCGGCGAGCACATCGTAGTCATCGAAAAGATCGACCATTTTGCCCTGCAAGATTTCCCGAATACGAAGAGCGGAATTGTAATCGGCGCCTGAGATGGTGAGATTGGGGTAGCCCGCGATTTTGCCGAGCGGGTCGGTGAGTTCGTTGGCCTTGCCTGAGCGGATAAACTGGCCGAAGGCAGAGGCTACTTCGCAGGAGAGCACGAGGTTTGCGGCATCTTCCCAGGGTCCTTCAGGCAGGGCGGCATTTCTAACAGAAGGAAAATGGCGTTGGAGCGTTTTGTGCGCCGCGTCGATGACTTTGGCGACGGAGGGATCGTAGGCTTTTCCTTCCCAGGCGTTGGTGAGCCAGCCGATGCGAAGAGCGCGAGGCTTGAGTTCGGCGGCGGGAGAGAAGGTGAAGGCTGCCTTATCGATGGGTAAAGTGCTGCGGTCGAGAAAATCGTGGCCGGCGATGGCGGCAAAAATTCGCGTGCAGTCTTCGGCACTGCGCGCGAGCGGGCCGATTTTGTCCATGGAGTAAGACAAGGCCATGGCGCCGTAGCGGCTGACGCGGCCGTAAGTGGGACGCAGGCCGCTGACGCCACAAAAAGCCGAGGGACAGACGATCGAGCCCCAGGTTTCCGTGCCAATGGCGAAAGCGGCTAGGCCCGCGGAAACAATGGCTCCGGAGCCGGACGAGGAACCGCAGGTCCAGCAAGAGGTGTCCCAGGGATTGCGCGTTTCGCCCTGTAGGGAGGCGGAGGCAAACATATAGCCGAAACCGCCGGCAAGTTCGATCATGGCGGCTTTTCCGAGAAGGATCGCGCCAGCATGATTGAGGTGCCCGATCACAGTCGCGTTGTAGTCAAAGACCTGATTGGCAAAAGGTTTTGCGCCCCAAGTGGTGGGAATATCTTTTACGGCGAGAAGATCCTTGGCGGCATAGGGTATGCCATGAAGCGGGCCGCGGTAGTGTCCGCGGTGAATTTCTTTTTCGGCGGCTTGCGCTTGTTCGAGAGCAAGGGCGGGAGTGAGGCGAGCGTAGGCGTTGAGTTTAGGGCCGAGTTTTTCGCTGCGATCGAGATAGCTTTGCGTGAGTTCGACGGGAGAGAGTTGCTTGGCCTGGATCTGTTTGGCCAGTTCTCCGACGGATGCGTAAAGCGCCGATTCGTTAAGCATGCGGGGGCTCCGTTCAAGGCTTCTTCGAGTTTGCAGTGGGCCGCGGCTTCGGTTCACGCTCGACCAGAGGCTTCAGAAAGAGGGCCGGGGCGTTTCCATTTTCGAGATTGAATTTGCGGACTTTTTCGAGAGTGGATTGCAAGTCAGCGCACATTTTCTTGATGTTAGCCTTTTGCGCTTCGTCCAGGCGATTGCCATAAAGACTGAGAATTTGCTGATAGCGGGAATCGACCTCGAGTTGGTCTTCGGGGGAGAGTTGGGGCGCGTTCTGCGGGCTTTGCGGCGCGGCAGCGTGACTTGAAGCAGGGAGAAGCGATTCGGTTGGGGCCAGCGAGGCGCTGGCCGAGAGGAGTGCGGCGCGACGTGTAAATTGCCTGCGAGAGAGCAGCGAGCCACTTTTCGTGTTCATGGCGGATCCCCTGGGATTGCAGTGATGGACAAGAAACTAAAGGGAGGCTAACGAATCTGGAGAAAGGCGTCAACTGGACGGAGGGCTACGGAGGGCTAGGTGGACGCAAATCGAATCGGTAGAGGAGGAAGACGAGTTTTGTTCGTGGAAGGAAATCGCGATAGACTGTGGGCTCCGCGTAAGTCCTCTACCCGAGATACATAAACCGCTGAACGAGGCATCTCAGTGTCTATGGACGATTCAAACACAATTAATACGTCGTGCGGGGCGCTCGATTGGGCACATCCGATTGTTCGGGAGTGGTTTCTGAACCGGTTGGGCACGCCGACGGAACCGCAGCAGCAGGGATGGCCCCACATTTTGCGGGGAACGACGACGCTGATTTCTGCGCCGACGGGCTCAGGAAAAACACTGGCGGCATTCCTGGCATGCATAGACCGGCTGGTGCGCAAAGCCTTGTCGGGGGAACTGCGCGACCGCACGGTAGTGCTGTACGTTTCGCCGCTGAAGGCGCTGAGTAATGACATTAAGGTGAACCTGGAAATACCGCTGGGAGAAATTCAGCAGTTGGCGATGTCGCGCGGACTGTTGATGCCAGAGATCCGAGCGGCGGTGCGTACCGGGGACACGCTTATGCACGAGCGGCGCGCGATGTTGCAGCGACCACCGCACATTCTGGTGACAACGCCGGAATCGCTTTATATATTGCTGACCGCCGAGAAAAGCCGCGAGATGTTGAAGTCGGTCGATACTGTGATCGTGGATGAAATTCATGCGGTGGCTGACGATAAGCGCGGTTCGCACCTGGCGCTTTCCTTGGAACGATTGGAAGCGCTTACAGAGCATCCACCGCTGCGAATTGGACTGTCTGCCACACAAAAACCAATCGAGTTGATCGCCCATTTCCTGACGGGCAATGGACGGCCGGACCCGGTGGTAGTGCAGATCGGGCATCAGCGACAGGTGGATCTTGCCGTGGAAGTCCCCGGAAGCGAGCTGGGGCCTGTGGCCACGCATGAGATGTGGGGAGAAATCTACGAGCGCATAGCCGAACTTGTGAGGCGGCACCGGTCGACACTGGTTTTTGTAAATACGCGCAGATTGGCGGAGCGCGTGGCGCATCAGTTGGCCGAACGTTTGGGTGAGGACGCTGTGGCCACCCATCACGGAAGCCTTTCGCGGAAATTGCGGCTGGCGGCAGAAAAGAAATTGAAGGCGGGGGAAATCCAGGTGCTGGTGGCGACGGCTTCGCTGGAGCTGGGAATTGATATTGGAGCCGTTGATCTGGTTTGTCAGGTCGGGTCGACTCGATCGATTGCCGTAGCGTGGCAACGAATTGGTAGGGCGGGACATTGGCGCGGAGCGATACCGAAAGGACGGATATTTGCAACGACGCGGGACGAGTTGGTGGAGAGCGCAGCGTTGATTCGCGCGATGCGCGAAGGCGATCTGGACAGAATTGAAATTCCGGGAGCACCACTCGATGTGTTGGCACAGCAAATCGTGGCGATGTGTGCGTGTGAGGACTGGAAAGAGGAAGAGTTGTTCGCGACCGTGCGGCGGGCTTATCCCTACGGGGAGATGAAGCAGGCTGAGTTTGAGGCCATCGTCGAGATGCTGTCAGAGGGGATTGCAGCGCGGCGGGGTAGATATGGCGCGTATTTGATGCGCGACCGGGTGAATGGAAGGCTGCATGGGAGGCGAGGTAGCCGGTTGACAGCGATTACGAGCGGCGGGGCGATTCCGGACAATTCGTTATACGTCGTGATTGCGGAACCAGAAGGGACATTGGTCGGTACGGTGGATGAGGACTTCGCCGTGGAGAGCCTGGGCGGCGACATCATGCTGCTGGGGAATAGTTCTTGGCGGATTCGGAGGGTCCAGGCGGGACGCGTGATTGTGGAGGATGCCCATGGCGCGGCGCCGAATATTCCGTTCTGGCGTGGGGAAGCTCCGGCGCGCACCCCGGAACTTTCAGAACAAGTGGCGAAGGTGCGGGAAAGGGTTGGGGAACTGACGCCTGAGGTTGTGCCTGGAACCGATTTGCGTAGTTCGAAACAGGCTATTGCGGCGGTGGAGTGGCTAGAAAAGGAATGTGCGTTGGATCAATCGGGCGCGGAGCAAGTTGTGGAGCACGTGGTTGCGGGGCGCGCCGTGCTGGGTGCGGTTCCGACGCAGTCCACGGTAATCGCGGAGCGGTTTTTCGACGAAAGCGGTGGGATGCAACTGGTGATTCATGCGCCATTCGGCGGCCGGATCAATAAGGCGTGGGGATTGGCGCTGCGGAAGAGATTTTGCCGTTCGTTCAATTTGGAGCTACAGGCGGCGGCGACGGATGACGGAATCAATATTTCGCTGGCGGAACAGCACAGTTTTCCGCTGGCGGACGTGTTCCGATTCTTGCATCCCTCTTCGGTGGGAGAAGTGCTGGAGCAGGCAGTCCTGGCTTCACCGATCTTCACTTCGCGGTGGCGTTGGGACGCGTCGCGGGCGCTGGTGCTGCAACGATTTCAGGGCGGGAAGAAAGTGCCGCCGCAGATCCAGCGGATGCGGGCGGATGATTTGCTGGCCTCGGTGTTTCCTGATGCAGCGGCGTGCCCTGAGAATTTGGATAGCCAGCCGAGGATTCCGGAGCATCCGTTGGTGCGCGAAGTGATGAAAGACGCGCTGACAGAGGCGATGGACACCGAGGGGCTGAAACTGATCCTGGAGCGTGTGCTGAATGGAAGCATCCGGTGCGTTGCGGTGGATACTCCGGTGCCGTCCGAATTCTCGCATGAAATATTGAACGCAAATCCGTTTGCGTATTTGGATGACGCACCGCTGGAGGAACGGCGGGCGCGTGCAGTGGAGATGCGGCGGATGTTGCCGGAAACGGTGTTGGCGGAAGTGGGGAAGCTGGATACACAGGCGATTGCCGAGGTGCGCGCGGAGGCTTGGCCGGATGCGCGAGATGCGGATGAACTTCAGGATGTTCTGCAAACGCTGATGGCACTGCCAGAAACTGGTTCCCATGAAGAACAGCCGGCGAGTGCTGTTGCCACCGCAGTGAAAGAATCGGGGGCGGCCTGGCAGACGTTTTTTGAGGAATTGAGAGTGCAGGGACGGGCCGTGGTGGCCGTAACCGGTGGGAGAAGGTATTGGGTGACGGCGGAGCGGACGAAGAGTTTTGCGCGGGTTTTTCCTGATGTTCACTTGGAAGGTGAAGTGGCCGATGTGGAGCGTGAAGTTGGAGACAGAGAAGATGTTCTGCAGACGATGGTGACTGGATGGATGGAACATTGCGGTCCGGTGACAGCATTCGCACTTGCAGACGTACTCGGCGTGGCGCAGAGGGATATCGATAATGCGCTGTTGCGAATCGAGGGCGGCGGAGGGGTGCTGCGCGGCAGATTTACAGGCCTTGCCAGTCCCGAGCCAGAATGGTGCGGGCGGAGACTGCTGGCGCGGATTCACCGGCTTACGCTAGGAAGACTGAGGCGTGAGATTGAGCCGGTGAATGCGGCCCAGTTCATGCGTTGGCTTTTCCGGTGGCAGCATGTGGCACGCGGAACACAAGTGCCGGGTGAGCGCGGGACGCTGGAGGTGTTGCGGCAACTGCAGGGCTATGAGGCACCAGCCAATACCTGGGAGCATCAGATCCTGGGCCGGCGCGTGCTTGGTTATGATTCGAAGAATTTGGATCAGTTGTGCTTGAGCGGATCTGTAGGCTGGGGAAGATTTTCGGCGCATCCGGCGATGCTCGAAAATTTTTCAGAGCGCGGACGGCGGGCGATGCCGAGCAGCGTGGCGCCCATTACGTTTTTTGTGCGAGAGGATGGGGATTGGATGTCGTATCCGCGGCGGGAATGGGCTGCCGGGAAGCAGCCTGGACTTGGCGAGACAGGACGGGAAGTTTTGCAATTTATGAAGCAGAACGGGGCATCGTTTTTCGCCGATATTGTGCGCGGCACGCGAAAGCTGAAAGCCGAGGTTGAAACTGCATTGTGGGAGCTGGTGGCGGTGGGATATATCACTGCGGATGGCTTTGACAATTTGCGGGCGTTGATCGACCCGAAGCGGCGAGCCGGACAGGGTAGCGGGAAAAACACGCGCCCGCGGGATAGCGTGGGGCGATGGTCCCTGCTCTCGGGCGGTGAGGCGGGGGAGCATGCGTCAGAAATGGAAGCAATCTGCTGGATGCTGCTTCGGCGATACGGAGTGGTGTTTCGGGAATTGCTGACGCGGGAGTCTATTTTGCCCAGATGGAGAGAAGTGTTGATCGCGCTGAGGCGGTTGGAGGATCGTGGGGAGATACGGGGAGGAAGGTTTGTGAGCGGGTTTGTGGGGGAACAGTTCGCCTTGCCGGTGGCGATCGAGTCGCTACGTGCCAGCCGGAGAGAACCAGGGAGCGGAGAGGTCGTTACGGTGACGGCGGCGGACCCGTTGAATTTGGCGGGAATCGTGGTGCCGGGGGAGAAAGTGGCGGCGAATTCGCGGCAGTTTGTGAGTTTTCGAGATGGGGTGGTGGTGGAAGAATCGCAATCCCAACATTACTGGGGGCCGATTGCGCACGCGGGCTAGGGCGGGAAGAGAAGAGTTTGCTCAGGGGGTAAAGCCGGATTCCTGCTGCGATTCAATATCGGAGCTGAAGCTCCGACCCCCTCAAGCAGACTTCTAAAGCAGACCTCAGACATCTCCTGCAGACCTCGGGTGTCAAATCCCTTCGTTCTCCAGGTGTTACCTAGGGGTTGAAGCGGAACCTATCCTGCACGGGGCCGCATTGAGTTGGGCAGGCTAGTCGACTTGGGTTAAGGCCCGGACGTGGAGTTCGAGGGCTTGGTTGTACTGGCGCTCGATCTGGAGTTCGGTTTGTAACTTCTTGATGAGGAGTTCGAGGCACGAGATTTCGGCGCGCAGTTTATGGATGTCGGAGGCATTCGCCGCAGGGCGATGAGCCTGGGGTGGAGGCGGGGGCGGAACCTGCTGAGCGGGAGGGTTGCTTTGCTGCATGAACGCTCCGGCCAGAGCGCGAGGCCAGACGGATTCGGCCGGCCGGCCTTCTGCATGGGCAGGCGGAGGAGTTGGAATGGAGGCGGGAGGCACGGACATTGGAGAAATTGGAGAAGGGCGAGGAGAAGCCGGAGGGGGAGCAAAAAGAGTGTCCAGCGACGCGGACGAGAACGGCTGGTCGAGATGGAGAGGCTCGACTTGCTTGGAGGCATTGAGAAGATTGCGGACGCGACCGATGAGTTCCTGCGGTTGAAAAGGCTTACGGACAAGTTCATCGGCTTGAACGGCGACGGCGCGATCGGCGACGGATTTATTGACGACGCCGGACATGAGAATGACAGGAGTCTTACCGAATTGGGGATTCTGCTTGATTTGGCTGCAGACGGAGTAGCCATCCTGGTCCGGCATGATGACGTCGGTGATGACGACGTCGGGGGGATGCTGTTCGAATTGGTTGAGCGCAGAGGCTGCGTCGGCGCACGTGATGACGTGGATGTTCTCGCGACGGAAAGCGATCTTGATGACTTCGCGCATGGTGGCGCTGTCGTCGATGAAGTAGACGGTGGGAATTGGTTTCTGCTCGGTCGAGCCGAGCGGGGGCAAAGCGATGGTCTCGCTCATAAGGCCTCCTTATCCGCGAGCTGATCGGAATGGTCGCGAGCGGTTTCGTCATACTCGCGCATAGCGTCAAGCATAAGGTCGGTAGCGGAGCGCAAAACGGTGCGTTGGGCGGTGGTCGCGCCGTAGACAAATTTGTACACGCCGGAACCACAGCGGACACAACTTTTGAGAATGTCCAGCACGGCTTCATCGCCGAAGAGGGAACCGCATTCGGCGTGAACAATTTCGCCCGCATCGAAGAAGAGGACGGCATCCGTTTCGCCGGCATTGATGGTCAACGCACCAGTCTGGCGGGCTTGGCCGAGCATTTGCATGACGCCGGTGAGGTCGTGATGGGTAAGGTTTCCGCTGAGGCTGGTGTCTGCCTGGCCAAGCATCTGCGTGGGTTGAAAACCTTCGACTTTGCTGATGAGGATGTTTTTGACGTGATTGGCGATGGTGCCGGGGGAGAGGTGACGGTCGATGTAATCGTCGCAGCCGGCCTGAAAAGCTTCCATGAGGGCGCCCTGGCTGCCATCCCCGGTAGCAATGATGGGCAAGTTGGCGTTTTTGGGATCGGAATGGATGATTTGTGCGATCTCGTGAGCGCCCATTTCGCGCATGTTGGTGGCGCAGACGATGGCGGTCGGAGCGTTGTATTCGAGAGCGGTAAGTGCGAAGGTGGCCTGCGTGGTGGAGGAAACGTCAAAGCCTTCGCGCTTCAGTGCATCGCCCAAACGTTTGGCAAAGAGAACGTTGCTGTCGATGAGCAAAATGCGAGCGGGTTTGCCGGGGACCATCATGCGTGGGCCTCCGGCACGGGGGAATGAGAAATGTGTGAAAAGTGCGGATCGGCACCCGGGCTAAGCACGTAGAGATTAAGGACTTCGATGACTTCGCCTTGATAGGAGAGCCAAGCGGAGACGTGTGGCGAGTCGGAAGGGCCGGCCGGGGTCAAGTCTGCTTGAATCAGTTCACACTCGCCGCTCACGGGAAGTGCAATCCAGTCAAGGCCCTTGCCCTGACGACGGGTGGCAATCAGATAAAAACGACGATGAGTGAGTTTTTTGCCGATCAACGTTTCGGCTATGTCGCACACCGGAACGACGCGGCCTCTGCGGAGAATAACGCCATCGATCGCCGAGGTGTTGTGGGCGAAGCGGAAGATTCTGCTGGGAGCGGCGAGTTCGGCAACCTGGTCGGCGGCCAAGGCAAACCGGCGTTCCCCAAGACGAAGGAGAACGCAGGAGCAGGTGTCGAGTTGGTCCATCCAAGTCATAGGTTCAATTCCGGCCGCGCTGTGGCATCTGGCTCGGAGAGACTCTGGGGAACGGTGATGGTGTCGAGAAGCGAGATTTCTTCTGCGGTGAGGAAACCAGCGGAATTGACGACAGGAATGACGTTCTGGTCGAGGACGGTGAGGCCGCGGTACCAGATGCGTTCTTCATGACAGAAAGCGCTGGGAAGCGCTTGAAGACGGGTCATGGTGGTCATTTTCTCGATGCCGTCGACGAGCAGGGCGATGCGCGAATTGCGAAGAAGAAAGACTAGTCCGGCAGGGGTAGGGCGCAACCCAAAATGGAGGGGAGCGTTGACGACGTAGAGATTGCGGTCGTTTCTGCGAATGGCATGGCGGACTTTGGCGAGACGGGTGTCGTTGATTTCGACCGCGACGCCGGCGAGACTGTCGACGCTGCGAACTTCCTGGACCGATGCGGAAGAAATGGCGAATACCTGATTACTGGCCCGGAAAAGGATGATCTGCTCGGCGCGGACAGGAGCCGATTTCAGCGGAGCGGCCATGCGCATCAGCGTGCTCCCACAGGCGTGGCTTTGCTTAGTGCCAGGACGCGTTTTTCGATGGCGGGATAGATGTCGTCGATGCCGAGGACGTGATCGACCACGCCAGTCTTGATGGCTTCGGCGGGCATGCCAAAAATGACGGAGGTGGCTTCGTCTTGAGCGAGAACGAATCCGCCGGCATTCTTGATGAGGCGTATGCCGCGAGCACCGTCGCTGCCCATGCCAGTGAGGACGACCCCTATGCTCATAGGACCAGCAAACGAGGCGACCGATTCCATAGTGACATCGATATTGGGAAGATATCCTTCAATGCGGCCGGAGGTGGAGTCCAGTTCGAAGCGGCCGGTAGGCGTGAGGCGAAGATGCTGTCCACCGGGACAGATATAGAGAGTGCCGGGCTGGAGAGGTTCGTTTGGTTCCGCTTCCTTCACACGGATACTGGTAAATTCGGTCAATTGCAGAGCGTACTGAGTGGTGAAGGCAGCCGGCATATGCTGTACAAGAATGACGGCAGCAGGAAAGTCGCGAGTAAAACCGGGAGCGAGACGCATAATTGTGGCGGGTCCGCCGGTGGAAGCGGCAAGGACAACAACGGGAAAGCGAAGACCGGAGGATTCCGAGGGAACGGGCCGGGAAGGCCTTGAAGCAATCGCAGGTTCAGGCGCGCTCTTCGGTGGAGCTTGAACAGCATTGGCCAGGCGCGAGGCAGTGCGCACAACGCGCACTTTGGCGGCGACGCGGACTTTGCGAACCATGTCCTCTTTTATGCTTTGCATGTCCAAATCGATGCCCCCGCTGGGCTTAGTGACAAAATCGATGGCGCCGAGTTCGAGAGCCTTGAGAGTGCTGGAGGCACCTTCCTTGCTTTCGGAACTGACCACGACGATAGGCCTCGGGTTGTTGGTCATAATATTTGCGGTGGCCTGGAGACCATCCATGTGCGGCATGTTCAAGTCCATGGTGATCACGTCGGGTTTGAGAGATTCGGAGAGGGAAATGGCTTCGCGACCGTCCCTGGCGCGCCCGACGACTTGGAGCTGGCTGTCCGCATTGAAAATGGACTCGAGTACTTTGCACATGAAGGGAGAGTCATCCACGACGAGCACTCGAAATTTTTTTGGAGCAGCGCTCACCATGGTGTGTTAGCCAACCGGCACGGGGGGACGTGCCGCCTCCGTTCCCATTAATTGTTCGATGGCAGCGAGGAGCTGGTCTTCCTGGACAGGTTTCGTGAGGAAGGCAGAAGCTCCTTCTTTCAAGGCGCGATCGCGATGCTTTGCGCCCGCGCGAGAGGTCACGACCATTACGGGGATGCGTTTGGTGGTGGGACTCTGGCGCAATTGGGCCATCAATTCGTAGCCGGTCATGCGTGGCATTTCGAGGTCGGTAATTACAAGATGGCAGCCGAATTGAGAGACGAGTTCAGCGGCTTCGAGGCCATCGGCGGCGAGCTTGGCGCGGTAGCCGTTCTTTTCGAGCATGCGGCCGACAAATTTGCGGACGCTGATGGAGTCATCGGCAACCACGATGACGCGTTCCTGCTCGACGCGGTCGATGGCTTCGTTGGGAATCGTGCCGCGAGCGACAGCAGCCGATCCTGGAGCGAAGACGCGAGAAGCACTGGCGCTCGCCTGGACGGCGCGACGATCGTTGGGCTCGGTGGCGACCATACGATTCAAATCGATAAGCAGAATGAGGCTGCCATCGGGCGCGATGGTGGTGCCGGGGAAAAGTTTGACGCGGCGGAGGTACTCGCCGAGATTTTTGATGACGATTTCGTCTTTGCCGAGGACTTCTTCGACGACGAGACCGACCTGGCGATTTCCGGCATTGGCGACCACCATGCGGAAATAGCCGTTGATGGGCTCGAGTGGAGGAAGGCCGAGATAAGAGTCGAGGCGGACGACTTCGGTGACGATATCGCGAACTTTGGTGAGAAGTTTGCCGCCGACATCTTCGATTTCATCAGCGCGTAGACGGCGGATTTCTTCGACGACGGCGAGGGGCAGGGCAAAGTGATTGGAGCCGCAGCGCACGAACAGGGCGGGGGAGATGATCAGGGTCAGAGGAACCTTCAAAGTGAACTTTGTGCCCTGACCAGACTCGCTCTGAACTTCAATTTCGCCATTTAGAGCATTGAGGTTGGAGCGAACTACGTCGAGGCCAACGCCACGACCCGCCAATTCGGTCTTGACCGTGGCGGTGGAGAATCCCGGGTGGAACAGCATTTCGCGCAGATCGCGCTCGGTAAGGCGATCGGCGGTTTCCGTCGAAACGAGTCCGCAGTCGATGGCGCTCTGGCGGACGCGAGGATAGTCGATGCCATGGCCGTCATCTTCCACTTCGATGTAGATGTGGTTGCCACGATGGTAGGCGCGGAGCATGACGCGACCCTGCTCCGGTTTTCCAACCGCGAGGCGATCGGCGGGAGTTTCGACGCCATGGGCGACCGAGTTCCGAACGAGATGGACGAGCGGGTCGGAAATTTGTTGGATGATGTTGTTGTCCAATTCGGTTTCGCTGCCGGAGAAATCGAGTACTACATTCTTTTTGGAGGATTTGGACGCGTCGCGCACGGCGCGGGAAAGCAGGGAGTACAGAGTACCAATGGGCACCATGCGCGCGGCGGTGATTTCATCCTGTAGGTGGTGGGCAAGCTTGGTGAACTCATGGATGTCGCCTTCAACGCGGCCAACATAACCCTCTAACTGAGAGAGAACCTCGTTAACGTCGGCGGAGATTTCGGTCATGGAGCGGGAGAGAATGTTGAAGTCGTCGTAACGGTCCATCTCCAGTTCACTGAAGTCGTCGAGGAAGCCGCCTTCACCGTTCGCAGCGCTGGCCAAGAGTTTTTGGCGCTGATTGTTTGCCCATGGCAGACCGATTTGAGCGCGGATGCGGTTGTACTCGTACTTTTCCTGGAATTCGTTGACTTTGCCTTGCAGGCGCTCCTTGGAGAAACTGAGGGTGTCGATCATTTTTTCGAGTTCGGCGACGCGGCCGACCATCTTTGTGCGGCTGATGACGAGCTCGCCGACGGTATTCATCATGCGATCGAGACGACCGAGGGCAATGCGAACAGATTTCGAGGCGGCGGCTTGTTTCTGTGTTGGAACGGAAGCGGGCTTGGCAGCAGCCTTCTCGGTGGAGGCACGAACAGGCTGTGCCTCGTCCGCATTTGGTGCCACGGCGGCTTGTTCTTCTTCCACTTCTAGTGGCGCGTATTGCGCGATGCGGCCCAAGAGGGAATCGACACCGGCGCGCATTTCGACTTCGCCGGGCCATTCGCGGCGCAGAGTCTTGCGCAGGATGTCGACAGATTCGAGGCAGAGATCGACAAGAGCGGGCGAAGGCTCGAGTTCGCCGTCGCGTAGGCGGCCAATGAGGTCTTCAACGCGATGAGCAATGGAACCGAGGCGGCGCAAACCGACTTGAGCGGCGGAACCCTTGACGGTGTGAATGGCACGGAAAAGGCGATTGATCTCTTCGGGGTTGTTATTGCCCTCGAGAGAGAGCAGGCAGTCACTGACGATCTGCAGATGCTCTTCGGCCTCCGGCTGGAAGAATTCCAGGATTTCGCCAGGGACATCATCATCGGAAGGGAGCGCGTCGAAATAGGATCCCGTGAGACCAGTCTGCAGGGGAACTGGATCGAGTGCGCCAGGCTCAATTATCGTTGCCGGTTCCGGAGCGACCGGGTCGTTCATGCTGAGATTCAACGGAGGCGGCTCCGGAGGAAAGGCAAAGCGATAGCGTTCCTTGAAGGCGGAAATGTCCTCGCGGTTCTCCTGGCCGGTATCGCTGATTTCAATGAGGCTGTTTTCGAGGAGAGAAATCCCGTCGGAAAGAAATTCGGTGATCGGACCGTGGAGATCGTCGCCAAGCGGAGCGTTCAGAGCGTACTGGAAGACGTGGGCGAGCTTTCCGGCGATTTCCGAGAATCGGGGGAAACCATAGCTTGCCGAGGTGCCTTTCAGAGTGTGTGCGGCGATAAACAGGCGATCGAGATCTTCGTGGCGCGGGGCGACTTCCTGCAGCACACCAACGTACTCCCGCAAATACTGCAGGTGCTCCGAAGCTTCCTGGAGGAATAGCTCAACGGCTTCGCGGTCCGGCGTGCTCACGCGCGTCCCTCCGTAACCAGTTCCGGCTTCTGTACTTCTTCCGCGGTTGGCTTGCGGTACATGATGCAATCTCCGAGAACGATGGCCTGGAACTTCACCGGCATTTGGGAAATAGATTCGGAGTGGCCGAGAAAAAGGTAACCACCGGGTTCCAAGGCATCGTAAAAGCGCTGCACGAGCGAGCGGCGGCGCTCTTCCGAAAAATAGATCAAGACATTCATGCAGAAAATGAGATCCATGCGGCCGACATAAACGGGAGAGGCCAGGTTCATCTGGGCAAAGCTGACGATTTTGCGGATCCGGCTTTTCACCTGATGGCCACCGGTAACGGCAGAGAAATGAGCGGCGAGTTGTTTATCGTTGACACTGGCAATGCTACGGCCGGAGTAGGTAGCGCGCTCCGCGGTCTTCAGCGCATGACGGCCGATATCGGTGGCCAGGATTTCCACCTCCCAGGCGTCGGCGAAGGAAAGCGTATCGAGAACGGTGATGGCGATGGAATAGGGCTCTTCGCCGGTGGAGCAGCCGGCGCTCCAGACGCGCAAGGTGCGGGGATTGCGCCAAAACTTCTTGACGTGGAGTTCGGGCAAAACATGCTTTTCGAAGGCTTCGAAGACCGCGGGATAGCGGAAGAAGGAAGTTTCCTGGGTAAGTAGTCTTTCCAAGAGCGATTCATACTCGATGTTGGTCTTGCGAGCGGCACGGAGGAGTTCGATGCCACGGGAATAGCCGCGTTCACGCAGATGTTCGCGAACCCGCGTGGAGAAAAATCTCTCGCGCGAGGCATCGAAATGAATGCCTGTCCGCTCTTCGATCAACATGCGGATCTCGCTCAGTTCGTGTTCACTCAAACTGTGTTCCGGGCCGTGGCGCTCACTCATGATCATCCCGCTCTTGCCCCGATGCGTTGAGGGGGCAGAAGTTCACCACTATCGAACAGCGCCTACCGGTGCCAAACGATGTTCCGCGTCCTCAGTGGCCGAAGCACCCTTGGCGTGGGCGCGGAACTGGGCAAGTGCTTCATTGAGCTGGTCAGAAAGTTTTACAAGTTGGCTGACGGTGGTCACCGTGCTGCGTGTGCCTTGCGAGGTTTGGCGGGTAATGTTGGAAATAATCTGCATGGCGTGGGCGACACCTTCGGTGCCCCGCACCTGCTGTTTGGAAGCGAGGGAAATTTCCTGGACCAGTTCGGCGGATTGGCGGACGACGCTGGAGATAGCGTCCAGAGCACGACCGGCCTGATCGGCCAGAGTGGCGCCGGATTCGACTTCCTTGGTGCCGTCTTCCATGACGACGACGGCTTCGTTTGTCTCGGCCTGAATGGCTTTGATAAGAGCGGCGATATCCTTGGTGGCGCTGCGGGAGTGTTCGGCGAGTTTGCGGACCTCGTCGGCGACAACGGCGAAACCACGGCCGGCTTCACCGGCGCGAGCGGCTTCAATGGCTGCGTTAAGAGCGAGTAGGTTGGTCTGTTCGGTGATATCGTTGATGACGTTGATAATCTCGGAGATTTCGAGAGAGCGATCGCCGAGGGACTTGATTTTCTTGGCGGTGGCCTGCACGGAGGAGCGGATGCGCTGCATGCCATCGAGCGTATCGCGCACGGCGCGGTTGCCCTGTTCGGCGGCGTCGAGGGCGCGGCGAGCAGCTTCGGCGCTGGCTTCGGCGTTGTTAGAAACCTGCTTCATGGATACGGTGAGTTCTTCGACGGCGCTGGAGGTATTGGTGATTTCCTGGTCCTGTTGGGTGGCACCGGCCTGCATTTCGTCGGCGGCAACAAGGATGTTGTTGGAGCAAGCGGTGACTTCCATGGCGGCCTTGCGAACGCGTTCGAGAACCTTGGTGAAGTTGTCGAGCATGTAGTTGATGGAGTCCGCGACATTGCCGAGAGCGTCGTTGGTGACCTTGCCGCGAAGGGTCAAGTCGCCGCGAGCGACCTGATTGATGACGGCGAGAAGATCGGTAATGCTGCGCTGCAAGGACTCGCTGGCTTCCTGGTTGGAGGAGGCTTTGGAGACCTTCGCGACGGCCCGGTTAAGGTTCTCCGCGATAAAGCCGAACTCGTCGCTGGAGGAGACATCGGCGCGGGCTTTGCCGTCACCCGCGGCGAGGCGCTCGGAGAAGTCGGCGAGTTCGCCCACGGGAGTGAGGATCCCACCGCCGAGTTTCCACGCGAGGATGATAGTCATGGCCAACGCGGCGACGCCCGGGATGATCAGCCCGGAGGCATCAAAACCCGTGGAGTTGGCGGCGGCCTGGCGTCCGGCGTTGTAGGCCAGACCGAGGACGACGAAAAGTGCGACGCCGTTCAGTATGATCAGCGTCCAAATGGTTGTACTGAGTCGCGATTTCATTTACTTCCTCCCCAAACACATTCGAAAAGTCATCAGATACTCGGTCCCGGATACACTTCCAACAGCCGGCGCAGATCGAGGACCAGTGCCAGGCGGTCTTCATGCCGCAACATTCCAACGCAATGCGGCACGTTTTCTGGTGCTTCCTGTAACAAATCCTCAGCGTCGATCACGGAGTACGTGCCAATCACTTCGTCGGCAGCGATGCCCAAGCGCAAATCGTCGTGATGAGCGTCGCCGCGAAGGGATGCGACGACTACATGCTTGGGGAGCAGACCCGGCCGGCGGCCCTCCGTAAGCGCGATATCGATCAGAGGAACAATGGAGCCGCGAAGATTGAATATGCCGAGCATATAACCGGGAGACAAAGGGATTTTGGTTACCAGCGGCCACTCCAGAACCTCTTCGACATCCAGAACCGGGAAGCAGAAGCGTTCGCGACCGCTGCGAAAGACAACATACTGGGATTCCGGCGGACGGTCTCCCGCTGGAGCCAGAGCTTCGAGCATTTCGCCGAGTTCGGCGTCAGCGGGAATCGGAGTCAGTTGAAAGTCTTCGCTCATTCCTGAGTGTCCCTCGTACTGCATCAGACAAACCGACGAACAGCACGCAATAGCTCTTCCCGGGTAAAAGGCTTGGTGACGTAACCATCGGCACCTTGCTGCTGACCCCAATAGCGGTCGCTGGCGGTGTCCTTGGAGGTCACCAAAATCACGGGGATAGCGTTGAACTTCACGTTGCCCTTTAATTCACGGCAAACCTGAAAGCCGTTGCGCTCGGGCATGACGACGTCCAACAGAATCACGTTGGGCTTCTCCACGGCGATGGCTTCTTCAACGCGCTTGGGATCACTTAAACCAACCGGCCAATAACCTTCTGGTTCGAGCAGGCCTTGAATCAGCCGGACCTGAGCGGGGGAATCATCGACGATAAGAACTTTTTTCTGCACGAGCGTGAACTCCGCGTGGTTCTCCGAGTCAGAAAAAAAGCACGTCAGCGGCCACTTGGGGATGAACTGGGGCACTGTGCTCATATTTTTAAATGATTGGAAACAAGGAGGATAGAAGGGAAGGGCCAAGGCCTAACGACGGGAAAATGGAGTGGCGATGGCGCCCTCCGTCTCAGCTTGAGAAGGCGTCTCAACCTCCCGCATTTCCGATGCGAGCGATGAGAATCGCTGCATGATCTCGTTGATGCGCAGGGCCATGGTGTGAATGGTCTTGATCTGCGCCAGGGATTGCGCGGAAAGTTCGCCGGGTTCCAGGAGAAGAAGTTCGGCGTTACCGAGCAAGGAGGTCATGGCGTTATTGACGCTGTGCTTCATGTCGATCATGTAGCGGCCGAGGACGGCGTCATTGCAATTCTGAGCTGCGCGCTGTTCCGCTTGCTTGGCCAAGCGCAGAGCTTCGGTACGCCGTAGAGATTCACCCGCGACAAGTAGAATCACTTGTGTCCAGTCCTCCCGAAGCGGCACATGCAACAAGCGAGGATAGCGCTTGCGCAGCAGGGCCAATTCTTTGGGGTCAGAAGGAGCGCAGAGAATCACAGCCGTACTTGGGGCTATGGAGGCGAGGAGTTCGGCAGGCCGTTGCTCCTTGAGGGGGCCAATGACGATCAAATCACAGGCGACTGAATCGCCGTCTTTCCACAAATCGGAGGTGACCACGGAAAGGCCGGGCAGTTGGCGTTCCATTTGCCAGCACGCCGAAAGAAGACGTGCGAATTCTCCGTCATCGGTAAGGATCAGTGCGTTGGTCGTTCGCAAAGGAAGTCCGCCCCCTGACTGTTATTCACGCCTGCCCGAACCCACAGCAGGGAATTAAAGTTTTTCGGCTTCATCGAGGGCCGACAGAAGACGCTTGGTGCTGATACCTAAATTCACGGCCGCTTCGGTGTCCTTGGCTTGCTTGGCCACTTCGACGCGTTCTTGCAAACGCGAGACCTCCATGCGGGCAATCGGCAGGACGCGATCGAGCGAAGTGGCATTGCCATTTTCCTTGGCTTGTTCGAGAGCGGCGGTGACAAGCGCCCTGGCGACGACTGCGCGGCGCAAATCTTCGGCAGCGGGGCCGTCCTCGCTAACAAAGGCGGCGACTTCCCAGGAGGACATGAGCAAGCGAGCAGCGCCGACCCGTACGGTGGTCATGGACCGGCCACGGGAAGGCGGCGCGGAAATCAACTGTTCCCAAACCTTTTCCATGCAGCTTTCGAAGTCCAGGCCAGCCTCCGCGTCTTCCGTTTTTCCGGCGATGGGGGTGGGGATTTTTTCGCCATGAAGTGCAGCCGATACTGGTGAGCTTGCAACGCCTACAGTGGCGGGCGAAGATGCCTGGGCAGTCTGGCTGACTGTGCTTTCGTCGAACGGTTTGCCGATGACTCTCTCAATGGTGCGCTCGACATCGGAGCGCAAAGCCAGCAGCTTCTCGAAGGCCTGATTTACGCTGCGTTCGTTATATTCCTTCTGAAAGGGCTGTTTCCACTCATCGGCGAGTTGACGAATCTTGTTGATGGGCTCGGTGGAACTGAGGCCAAACGCCTGGCAGTTGACGGTTTTCGCCCCGGCCGTCTCGAGGTGATTGATTCCGGAGCGGATGTAAATCAAGTCGGCGTGCATCAATTCGATCAGGGTGCGACGAAGCAGGAAGTTGAAACGCACGAAGGCGATCATGGCAGCGGGGTCGTAGAACATCCCGCCTGCCCCTTCTTTTACGCGGCGGCCTTGCTCGATGAAATTGGTTTTCAAAATATCGCGAAGACTTTTGAAGGCACGCAGAGCCAGGATCATTTTTTCGAGAGGCTCGCACCAGCTCAGTGGAGTGCAGTCCACATCGCCGAGGACGGGCTTCATGACATGGGCGACGTCGATGAGCTCAATTTGCTTGTGGTAGATCTTGGCGGGAGCACACAGGGCGAAGTATTGAACCAGGAGGAAGTCGATTTTGTCGCGGTCTGGATTGCTCTTCGAGGGCTTACGAAGATGGCGCATGATGAGGGCGCGCAAACCGCTTTCGCTGGCATTGAGGGTAGTAGTCTGCAGGAGCTGACGCAATTGGTGGACCTGGACCTGTTGATCCATGACATCCAACCAGTGATGCACCTGCTTAGAAAATTCCTCATCCGGCTTTTCCTGGAGAACCCGCTTATTTTGCGGAAATGGGATTTCGATCTGGAGGTGCTTGGCGAGCGCGAGATAAATGGGAAAAACGGAACGGGTCTCTTCCCATTGCGCCAGCCGCGCACTTTCGGACCTAGGGGGAGCGGATAAGTTCAAAGTTGTGATCATTTTATTCACGGGCACATCATCCATTCGCAGGGGCGATCGAGGAATCGCACGGCCACGGCTTTGCGGCCTTCTTGATACTGCAAAGCGATTACTGATGCCTCCGCGGGACGTCCTCCTCCATCTCGCACAAGCCAAACCCGCTCATCAAATTCCAGAGCCAATTTCGACAGAAAGATGGCGTACTCTTCAGTGCCAAATTCCACGAAAGTAGCTTCCTGAACTCTGCGCTGGCCGGGCCGCTGAGGGGTGACGCGCACCGGAATACGAACGGCGGGTAGCTTGGGAAAAAAACGAGCAAGTTGTACCGCGCATTCCCGTTCATCAGCAATGAGTGTCATCCGCGAATAGCCCCGTAGCCAGTTAGGAGTGCGCCAGCAGCGAGTCAGGGTCGAATCGGGTGCAGGTACACACCGGACGGAACCGAGGGCGCAGTGTCCCGCGAAAGGAAGTGCACGCCGGAAGCCAAAAAAGGAATGGAGGAGAGGGAGATGGAAAGAGTTGGAAAGAAAAGGCTTACGAATTTCCCGTAGTTTTACGGGCGCGGAAGTGTCTCACGGTGAAACATTTCGTCTCAGCTCGCATCGCGTCCGTTGTGCTACAGGGTGAGACGATTCAATGGCCGGCAGCGTGGGCTTCAGCCTCCTGTGCTTCGGGTTTGTCATTAGTACCATGGGGAGCAATGTTGTAGCGCTTCAGTTTGCGATAGAGAGTGGCGCGGCTGATGCCGAGCATTTTGCCAGCGAGGGCCTTATCGCCATGGGCTTGTTCGAAAACGCGGAGGATGGTCATGCGTTCCATCTCTGCCAAGGCAGTGGTGGAGAGAGAGGCAGCATCCTGGGGAGTCATCACTTGAGTTGCAGGCTGTTCCGTGCGGATAGCGGGAGGAAGATCCTGAACGTCGATGGTTTGCTGGTCGCCAAGGGTGACAGCACGGGCGATGCAGTTCTCGAGTTCCCGGACATTGCCAGGCCAGTCGTATTGGAGAAGGCTTTTCATGGCCGCGGCGGTAACCTGCAGGTGGATGCTTGGGGTATAGCGGTTCAAGAAATGATGCACGAGCATGGGAATATCGGAGCGACGCTCGCGAAGGGGAGGGATGTGCACGGTAACGACGTTCAGGCGGAAGTAGAGGTCCTTGCGGAAGGTGCCGGCGCGATAGGCCGCTTCCAAGTCGCGGTTGGTGGCAGCGACAACGCGAACATCGACATTGATTTTATCGTTGCTGCCGACGGGCCGGACTTCTTTTTCCTGGAGGACGCGAAGAAGTTTTGCCTGCATTTCAAGGGGGAGTTCGCCAATTTCATCAAGGAAGATGGTGCCGCCATTGGCGGCCTGGAAGAGACCGGCCTTGGTTTTAGTGGCACCGGTGAAGGCCCCCTTCTCGTAGCCGAACAGTTCGCTTTCCATGAGGGTGGGCACGAGGGCACCGCAGTCCACGGCGACGAAACTCGATTTAGCGAGGGTGCCGCGAAAATGAATGGCTCGCGCAACGAGTTCCTTGCCGGTTCCGCTTTCGCCGGTGATCAAGACGGGGGTCCGGGTATCCTTAAGGCGAGAAATCATCCGCAAGACATCCTGCATTCCGGCGGAGGCGCCGATAATGCCATCGAGATTTTCGTCCGTGTTGACCTTGTCGCGGAGGAAAGCATTCTCGTTGACGAGGCGTACTTTTTCCGCCATGCGCTGAAGGAGAAGGCGCATTTTCTCAACTCGGAAAGGCTTTTCGATATAGTCGTAGGCGCCGAGTTTCATGGCATCGACGGCCGATTCAATGGAGCCATGACCGGTCATGATGGCGACTTCGGTGCGTGGCAAGAAACCTTTAATTTGCTTGAGGAGCTCCACGCCGGACTGGTTGGGCAGCTTGAAGTCGGTGAGGACGACATCGGGGGGATCGGTTTCGAGGCGGGTAGCGGCAGTTTCAGCGCTTTCGGCCTCGTCGCAAGCGAAACCGAGAGAGGTGCCGATGGTCATGCAGAGACGGCGGATGCTCTGCTCATCGTCGACTACCAAAAGCTTAATTCTTAGATCGTCAGTCATGGTTTCCCGAAGGTTTTCTCCACAGTGGATATCAATTGCTGGACGCGAAAGGGTTTTTCGATGCAAGGGGTGGTGCTGCCGGATAAAAGCGACTGGGTTTCGCTGTTGGCGGTATCACCGCTAATCAAGATGATGCGATCGCCGAGTTCCGGGCGGTGGTGTTGGATCCATTGGTGGACATCGGCCCCATTGACGTCACCGGGCATGCGAATATCGGTAATCACGCCCGCATAGGTTTCCGTGGCGAGATGGTGGAGTCCTTCGGCGCCGGTGGAGGCCTGGACAACGCGGTACCCTTTGCGTTCGAGTGCAGTACGAACGAAGGCGCTGACGGAAGGCTCATCCTCGATCAGGAGGATGGGAGCGAGTGCGGGATTGGTACGAGTGGAGCTCATCGTCCCGCCTCAGTGGCAGCGGCAGCAAGCGCGGTCTCCGTGGCAATGGGAAGGCGAACGACGAAGGTGCTGCCGCTTTCGCCCTCGTTGTTCCAACAGAAAATTTCTCCGCCATGGGCACGAACGATGCCATAGCAGATACTCAGGCCCAGACCGGTGCCCTTGCCGGCGGGCTTGGTGGTGAAGAAGGGATCGAAGATGCGTTCGGTTTCGCTGACGCCGGTGCCGTTATCGATGAACGCAACCTCGATGAAATCCGTGGTCTGGCGAGTGCGAATGCGAATCTTGCCGTGATTTCCAGAATCCTGAATGGCGTCGTAAGCGTTGTTGAGAATGTTGAGAAAAACCTGCTGCAACTGTTGAGGATCGCCGACGGCCATCTGGAGATTTTCGCTGAAATCCTCGGTGACTTCGACGCCATGACTGGAGAAGTCGTAACTGCGAAGGCGAATGGTTTGGCGAAGAATTGAGTTCACATGCATAGGCTCGCGCTGGGCGGGGCGTTGGCGGGCAAAACTCAAAAGTCCTTGAACGATCTCCTTTGTTCGCTGGGTTTCGCGAAGAATGATCTGCAGTTCTTCTCGGGCGGATGGGGGAACGTGGGGATCTTCGAGCAGAAGGTCCGTAAATCCGAGGATGGCGGCAAGTGGGTTATTGACTTCATGAGCGACGCCAGAGACGAGGCGACCAATCGTGGCCATTTTCTCGGTGTGAGCGAGCTTGGCCTGTAAGAGGACAGCGTCGGTAATATCGGTCATGACCACGACAACACTGTTCACCTGATTGGATTCGTCGCGGCTGGGGCTCAAGCTGACGGAAAAGTGGCCCATCGAGCCGTCGCTGCGCTTCACACGCAACTCCAGGTTTTCCACCTGCTGGCCATTTGCGGTGGTTTGCAGGGCGGCTTCAAAATCCTGGCGATGCGAATTCTCTACGAGGCGGACGAGGCTGTGACCGATCAATTCTTCCTGACGGTAGCCGGCTTCGAAGCAGCGGCGGTTGGCATAGCTGATTAAACCGGCGGTATCGAGGACCAGGATCATGCTCTGGGTGGTATTGAGAATGCGCTGGTTGAAATCGCGCTCGCGCTGCAACTGGGACTGAAACATTTTCTGCTCGGTGACATCGAGCATGAGGCCGCGAATCTGGACGACATGGCCTTGCGCATCGCGAACGGCGCTGATGTTCTGCAGCGTGTGCAAGAGGTTTCCATCTTTGCGGCGAAGAGTTTCCTCATAATTGCGAACTGTACCGAGCTGAGCAATGGTATGGACCAGACGTTCTTTGGCGGCGCGAGTGGGATACAAGTGGGCACTGACATCGGCGCGGAGAAGTTCTTCGCGTGACTCGTAGCCAAGCATGCGAACCATGGCATCGTTGACGTCGATAAATTGGCCTTCGGGAGTGGCGAAGAAGAGACCTTCCTGAATGTTGTCGAAGAGTTCGCGGTAGCGGCGCTCGGCTTCGCGGCGGTCACTGATGTCTTTGAGCACGTGAATCGTGCGCCCATCTTCTTCCGTTGCGCCACGAGTGCGCGAGGTGGAAACGAGGAAGGTGCGGCCCTGACCGGTAGCGATATATTCTTCGCGAGGTTCGAAAGTATTTTGGCAAAAAGGGCAGGGAAGAGCGCTGCCGGTCTCGGCGATGTGGCGCAAGCTGCGCATGGCTTCTCCGACAAGGGCAACGGGAGGGATGCCGATGTGAGAAGCAAGAGAGCGATTGGTGCGCACGATATTCCAAGCTTGATCGTGAACGACAATGTAGTCGCTGATTGCATCTATGTCTTCGACCCATTGCTTTTTGGAACGCTCTAACTGGGAAAAACGGCGAACCTTTTCCATGACCAGGGCGGCATAGCTAGCGAGGGCAGCGAGGAGGCGCTCGTCTTCGTCAGACATTTCCGCGGTGGTGCGCCGGAGGCAGAGCGCTCCCATAAGTTCTTGGTCACTCGCATATATAGGATAGAAAACGCAGAAGGAGTCTGTGCCCTCCCAAGGCAAGACTTCAAGCCCCGGGCGGCGCAGTTTCACCTTTGAGTCGATCCAATCTCGATCCATGTCCTTCGTGAGGAGAGTCGTGCTGCGGAGGTGCAGTTCTACCTTGTTGCCGTGAATCTCTGCCACGGCACCCCACTCGGCCTTGAGCATTTCGGAGGCACGCGAAGCGAGGCCAACAAGGAAGGTGGGCAATTCTCGGCAGCGCGCGGCATCCAGGGCGAGGTCCATGAACTCATGAGAGATATCGAGAGAAGAACGAGAAGGAATGGATCTGCTGCGGACCGTGGGGGAGTGCTGTTTCGGGACAGATTTGCGATTACGCATGGGGATGAAAGGGTCAAACTCGTCTCAAAATAAGAAACTCAACAGAACTACGCTACTGGGCAATCTCAAATTGAGTCAATGGCGGTTGCAAAAAGTGACGCGCATGCGTTACCTGTCCACTTGGACAGTGGCTCTTGAAAATCTCAGGCTGAGACCGCAACTGGAAATCAAGGGTTCTGGTGAGACGACAAACGAAGCATCCGGAAAGGCAGAATTCTGCCTGAGTGTGAGATAGCACATAGATAACAGGGAAGTTATGGAGGATTAACAGAGATCGCTTCCAGCATCAAATCGATTTAATACACTGGCCCTCGACTTGCCTTTTCACTGCTGGGCAAGTTCCCGTCTTGGGAGGGCGTAGTGTCCATGGGATCTTCGTGGAGGAATCGAGTTCTAGCGGCAGTGGCTCTGAGCGTAGTAGTTGCAGGGATGGCGATAAGTCAACAGTCTTCTATTGAAGATAGCAAACGCAAGATCAAGTTCAGGACTAATCCGCAGTATTCCGAGCTTGCACGCAGTATGCGTATTTCCGGGAAGGTGAAGATTGAGTTAGTGATCGCCCCGGATGGGCATGTGAAGAGCGCGCGAGCCGTAGGCGGACATCCGCTGCTCGTGCAGTCGTGCCTTGACGCAGTCAAGGACTGGAAATTTGAGACAGCGCCGGAGGAGACGACCCAGATCCTCGAGTTTGCGTTTGAATACAAGCAGTAGGAATGGGCATCGCGCCGGGGCTGCAAGTGGAAATATCCGAAATGGTAAGTGGGAGCAGTGGGTAGTGGAGGAAGTGACGCAATGACGATCGGAAGGCAACTCTACAGAGGATTTGGGGTAGTTCTGGCGATTCTTGCGCTTCTCCTATTTGTGGATTTGGGGGCATTGTGGAAAGCGCGGTCAGCGAGCAATGAAGCAGCCGCAACGCTGGAAAGCGTGCGCATGGCGGAGAACGTGCGTTACCAGATCATGCAGAACCGGCTGAACTTGAACAATTTTCTGTTGAGCGGTGATCCGCGGGACGAGGATAAAGTCAACCGTGGCTTCATCGACCTGAGCGACCTGGTCAAGCGGGGGGAATCGCAGGCGAACAACGACATCTTGCGGACAGCGCTGATTCAGGTGGAGAGCACGGAAGCGAGTTGGGCCGACAATTTTGCGAAGCCGCTGCTGGCCAAGCGACATCAGGTGGACTCCGGGGATGCCACGGTTTCCGACTTGCAGATTTTCTATCTACAGAAGGACCCGGCTTCGTGGCTGGCAAAGTCCTCATCGGTGTTGGACCAAGCGAATACCGACATCAGCCGCGCGCTCCAGGATTCACAAACGGTTGCTTCTCGTGCGAGCAGTCTGAGTGGACTGGTGATCATCCTTGGGACCCTGATGGCAATCGTGATCGGGGTTCTGGGCGCGTACCGGACGGCGAAATCGATCACCGAACCTTTGCAGCACTTAATTACCGTGGCGCGGGATATCGGGGATTCTGGAGACCTGGATCAGAACATTGATATCCACCGGAACGACGAGATCGGGGCGCTGGCCACCACGTTTAACAATATGGTGGCGTACCTGAAGGAGATGGCGGCGGTTTCCATGGCGGTGGCCGAAGGCGACCTGACCATGGAAGTGGCGCCGCGTTCGAAGCGGGACACGCTGGGGAATGCCTTTGTGCGCATGTCGCACGGCTTGCAGGAAATCGTGCGGTCGACGCGTGACGGGGCTTCTCAAGTGTCGGCGGGATCGAATCAGGTGGCGGGCGCGGCCGATGAATCGGCGAAGGTCAGCGTACAAGCGTCTTCGGCGATTGAGGAAGTGACCAGCACCATGCACGAGATGAGTATTAACGTGCAAAACGTGGTGAAGAATACGCAGGTGCAGGCGTCCAGCGTTGCGGAGACTTCCGCTTCGATCGATCAGATGGTGACATCCATCCAGCGAGTGGCAGACACCGCCAAGGTATTGTTGGACATTGCGAATCGTTCCCGGGAAGAAGTGGTCATGGGCATCCAGACGATGGAAAAGACCACGGACGGTCTGAACCGCACAAATCGGGCAATTCAGTCCTCGGCGGAAATCATCAACATATTGGGGCATCGGGCTGACGACATCGGAAAAATTATTGAAGTCATCGACGATCTTGCCGAACAAACAAATCTCCTGGCACTCAATGCGGCGATTGAAGCGGCGCGCGCGGGCGAGCACGGGCTGGGGTTTGCCGTGGTCGCTGACGAAGTGCGCAAGCTTGCGGAGAAGTCGACGCAGAGCACAAAAGAAATCGCGGACCTGATCCAAAGCATCCAGCGGGAAGCGCGGCAGGCCGTGGAAAACATGGAACACAGCACGCGGATCGTGGAGGAGGGGTTGAGCCTGGGCAACGACCTGGGATCGGCGCTGCACAAGATTTCCGATGTGGTGACGGAAGTCTACAAGTTTTCACAGGAAATTGGAGCAGCGACGAACGAGCAGTCCGTAGGCTCCTCGCAGATTGCGAAAGCGACCAACCGGTTGACGGAGATTACCCAAGAGATCAACTCCGCTGTGGAAGAACAGGCATCGGGAGCGCAAGCGGTTGTTCGGGCAATGGACAAGATGCGCGAACTGGTACAGCAATCCGCTTCCAGCTCGACAGAACTCTCCGCAGCAGCGGAGCAGATGTTGAAGCTGTCGCGCAACTTGCTGGACAACATGGACCGTTTCGTGATCGACCGCTCCAGCCAGATGAAGCAACGCCGAGAGGGAGCTGCACCGCGCCGTCCGGTTTCCGCGCAGGAAGCGCGTGAATACGAGTTAGCCGAAATGAGTCGTTCCTGATACGGAGCGTTGCATGCAGAAAGACTGCCAGCTCGTAGGATTCCGCATAGGGGAGGAAACGTATGGAGTGCAGATCGGCTCCGTGCGTGAAATCGTGCGCGTTCCGGAGATCACCGCAGTGCCAAATTCTCCGGAAATGATCGAGGGAGTGATCAACCTGCGCGGGAAAATCATCCCGGTAATGGATCTGCGGAAGCGGTTTGGAAGTTCCGCGATCCAGTCTGACAAGAAGAACCGAATTCTGGTGGTGGAACTGGATAACCGGCTACTTGGGCTGATCGTGAGCTCGGCTTCGGAGGTACTGAAGATTCCGCCGTCCGAGATCGAGCCACCCGGAGCAGTGTTTGCCGAGGGCGAATCGAGCTATGTGACCGGAGTTGGCAAGCTGAAGGGGCGCCTGGTCATCCTGCTGGACATCGCCCGGTTGCTGCGCCAACCAGAATACAAAAAATTTGAGGAGGCGGCGGAGCCTGTCGGGGTCGCGAGGTAGTGCCGCTTCGCAGGTGCGAGGCGCTGCTGGCTAACCGAAAGGCCGCCATTCATCAGCATGGGAACGATTACTGCGCAGATTCAGCTGACGGAAGCGGAACTGAAACTCCTGCAGACACTGGTGTACCAGGAATGCGGGATGTATTTCGACGAGCGCCGGTCCCATTTTCTGAAGGACCGCTTGCAACGGCGGCTGAAGGCATGCCAGATGGACTCGTTCTATGGTTACTACCGGTTGCTGACGAGCCGGGAAGGCCGCAACGAGCTGGCGTTGCTCCTGGAAAATCTTACGGTTAATGAAACCAGTTTTTTTCGGAACCGTCCGCAACTGGAGTTGTTGCAGAAGGGGGTGCTGGAAGAAATCCTGCACCACAAACAGGAACGGCGGGACTGGAATTTGCGAGTGTGGAGCGCGGGATGTTCGGCGGGACAAGAACCCTATTCCGTGGCGATCCTGGTCTGTGACGCACTGGCGTATTACTACCTGCGGAACCCGCTGCCATTCGATATGCCGTCACCCAAGCCGCTGATCCCGCCGCCATGGAAGCTGGAAATCGTGGCCTCGGATATCAGTTACGCGAGCTTGCGATCCGGCCAGGAAGGAATTTACACGGAAGTACAGATGGAGCCAGTGGATTACACAACGAGGCTGCGCTACTTCGAGAAGTCCGCGGACAAGTACGCGGTAAAACAGCAGCTCAGAGACCTGGTGCAATTCGACTTTCACAACCTGAAGACGGAATTCCTGCCGAGGCGCAACGACATCATCCTCTGCCGGAATGTGATGATTTACTTTGACGAGGCGGAACAAAAGCGTCTGATCGACAAGTTCTGGCATTGCTTGAATCCGGGCGGTTTTCTTTTTGTTGGGCATGCCGAGAGCCTCTTCGGGCTCACTCAAAAGTTCAAGATGGTTCATGAGAATAACGGAACCGCTTACAAGCGGCTTGAGGTGTCTGCTTGAGCTTTCTGCCCGAGGATCGGGGAGCGGAACTCCGCGCGCTGTTTTTTGAGACAGCGGCGGAAGTGCTCCAAGTCATTAACGACGCGGGCCTGCAACTGGAGAAGCGTCCAGGGGATGAAGAACTCATCCGGAGCGTGCGGCGGGCTGTGCATACGCTGAAGGGGGATTCGGCAGCGTGTGGATTTACGAAGCTGAGCGAGATCAGCCACGAGTTGGAGGACGTCCTTACAGTTCAAATCGCGCAGACACACGGGGCGGCGCTGGCGGAGGTGGTGCTCTCCGCTGTCGATTTATTCGAAAGCATGCTGAGTGCCTACCAAAAGCAGGTGGATCCCCCTTCGGCCGACACGTTTCGCACGCTGATACACCGGTTGCTGAAAGCTCCCGCAGGAGCACACCGGAACGCAGCGGGAGCCGCGCCCGCGATTCCGGCGAACTTTCGCTGGAACGAATATGAAGGATTGATGATTTCCGAGGCTGTGCTGCGAGGCGAAGCGGTTTATAACATTGCTTTGCGCATCGACCCGAGCAGTCCGATGCGTGCCGCGGCTTTCCAGTTAGTGCGCAATGTTCTTCACGCCTGCGGAACGGTGATCGCACTGCGGCCGGAAGACAATCTGGCGGCCGCGTCCGTGGATATCGTGGAAGCAGCCTTGGCCAGCACACATCCGGTGGAGCATATCGCGCACCGCTGCCGCATTCCGGCGGTAGTTTCTGACCTGCACATTGAGGAAGCTACGCAGGCGGAAGCGGCGGAACACCACCTGCTGGGCGACCTGCTGGAGGCACAAGCTGCGCAAATTAATTCGCGAACAGAAGAGGGCCAAGACGCGGCGACGGCGAAACAGACAGCCGGGGCTTCCGCCGTGGCGGCCGTGGCAGAAAGCTCTCTGCGAGTGGACGCGGCGCGCATCGATGCGGTGATGAACCTGGTTGGGGAGCTGATCATCGGGAAATCGATGCTGCATCGAACGCTTACGGAGTTTGATCAGAAGCACGCGAAAGATCCGGTGCGAACGAAGTTCGCAGAGGCGCTGGCGTTTCAATCGCGGGTGCTGGACGAACTACATAAATGTGTGCTGAAGATCCGCATGGTGCCTGTCGAACAATTATTCCGGCGGTTTCCGAGAGTGGTACGGGACGTGGCGAAACTTTGCGGGAAGGATGTTGCATTGGAAATTACGGGCGAACATACGGACCTAGATAAGGGCATCCTGGACGCCTTGGCAGAGCCGCTGACACACATTGTGCGAAATGCAGTGGACCACGGAATCGAACCCGCCGACGACCGGCTGGCCGCTGGGAAACCAGCGCGCGGCACGATCTGTTTGAACGCCTTTCATCAAGGAACCCAGGTGGTGCTGGAAATCAAAGACGATGGGAGGGGAATCGATCTCAATCTGGTTCGCGAGCAGGCAGTGCGAAGCGGGCTGGTTAAAGCCGAGGACGCCCAGCGGTTACTCGAGCAGGACATCCTTAACCTCGTGTTTGAGCCAGGGTTCAGCACCGCGGCGGAAGTCACGGAAGTGTCGGGACGTGGAGTTGGAATGGATGTGGTTCGGACGGTGCTCGACCGGTTGAAGGGAACGGTGCAGATCTCCACGTTGAAGGGGAAAGGAACGACGATCCAACTGAGGATGCCGCTGACGTTGGCGAGCATCCAGACGCTGCTATTCCGGGTATCCGGACGCTTATTTGCCGTACCGCTCTCCTCGGTCATCGAAATCACCCGGATCAGCGAGCAAGAGATTCAGCGCGTGGATCAAAGGGAAGTACTTCGGCTGAGGGAGCAGGTGCTAACGCTGGTGAGGTTGAGCAGGCTGAGCCGGATCCACGCGGTTGAGGATGTTGGCGGGAAAAAGAAAAAAAGCTTTGTGGTGGTGATTGGCCAGGCGGAGAAGCGGTTTGGATTAGTAGTGGACAGCATGGTGGGTGAGGAAGAACTGGTGATCAAGGCGCTGCCGGGAGAGATCGTTGCCAGCGATATGGTGAGCGGTGCCTCGATCCTGGGAGACGGAACAGTCGTTTTGATCTTGAACGTTCCGACGATCCTCACGCGGCTATCGCGGTCGTTGCCGTTGGGAGCCATCGCATGAAAGATAGAATCCGCGTCCTGGTGGTGGATGATTCCGCACTGATGCGGAAACTGATACCGCTGATTCTGGAAAGGGATCCCGAGATCGAAGTCGTCGGGACCGCGATGGATGGCGCCTTCGCGCTGAAAAAGATCACGGAATTGCAGCCGGACGTGGTGACGCTCGATTTGGAGATGCCGCGGATGGACGGGATAGAGACGCTACGCACGATTATGCGGAACGTGCCGCTGCCCGTGATCGTGTTCAGCACCCACTCGAAGGAAGGGGCGTATTCCACGTTCAAGGCGCTGGCCCTTGGCGCCATCGATTTCGTAGCAAAGCCGAAGGACGCGGCAGCAGGGAATCTTGAACCGGTCGCGTTTCAACTTGCCGAGAAAATCAAAGTCGCCAAACGTGCAGGCGGGCCGAAAGCGCTACCTAAGCTGGAAGCAGAAGCGCCAATCCCGCAAAAAAAGCGCACACACGCGGCGATGCCGCCGAGCCGCATCATCGCAATCGGAATCTCCACCGGGGGGCCAAACGCGCTGCAGTATATTCTGTCGCAGATCCCGGCAGATTTCCCGGCGAGTTTCGTGATCGTACAACACATGCCGGAAGGATTTACGGATATGTTTGCGCGGCGACTGGACGAGTGTTGCCCGCTGGATGTGCAAGAAGCGAAGTCCGGGGACCTTTTGATTGCGGGGCGCGTGCTGATTTGCCCCGGCAATCGGCACATGATGGTGCGGCGAATGCCACGAGGGGAAATGGCCGTACTTTCAGACGGACCGCCCATCAATGGTCACCGGCCGTCCGTGGATGTGCTGTTTCACTCGGTGGCACAAGAGTTTGCGTTAACGGCCGTGGGCGTCCTGATGACCGGCATGGGAGATGACGGTGCGGAAGGCCTGGGGGCAATCAAGTCGGCAGGTGGAATGACCATCGCGCAGAGCGAAGAGACCTGCGTGGTTGGTGGAATGCCCCGTGCGGCAATCACCAAAGGGTATGTAAATAAAATAGTGGCACTGGACAACATGGCGGCCTACCTAGTCAGCCAATATGGTGCGCAGCACCCCGGCGAAAAGAAGGATGCTTCAGAAAAAAGCGAAAAGAATGAAAAGGTTCCAGTAACAACTCCGCGTGTCTGAACGGGCAAACGGAGCAAAGGAGAAGGTTATGCAACAGTTTTCACCGCTACTTCGGAAAGACCAACAGCCCGTGCGCTATTTGGTGGTGGATGATTCCGTCTTTGCACGCAAGAACCTGATCAAGATGATCGAGCTGTTTGGCGGAGAAGTAGCGGGTGAAGCCGGGGATGGGCTGACAGCCATCGCGGAATACAACCGCAGCACGCCGGACATCGTGCTGATGGACATCACCATGCCGCAGATGGAGGGTATCGAAGCCGTGGAGCGAATCGTACGGCAGCATGCGGATGCACGGATCGTAATGGTTTCCTCGGTGGGCTATCAGGAGAACATACTGGCGGCGCTGCAGAAGGGCGCAAAGCACTTCGTGCAGAAGCCAGTAAAGCCCGAAGTGCTGTATGAAATTCTTCGCTACGTTCTGGGAGACGATCCAAATGGCGTGGCCGCACCCGTGGCGCTCGCCGGGGAGCATCAACTATGAGAATGGAACTGATTCAGCCTTTTATCAATGCCGCGGACGCGGTTTTTGCGGAATCGCTGCAGGCGCCGACGAAAATCGTGGACCTGACGATGGACGAGAACATTTATAGGCGTAAGGGAGTTGCGGCGCTCATTTCGATTAAAGGCGATATCGAAGGGCGAGTGATTCTGGATCTCGCGCCGGAAGTGGCGATGCGGGTTGCAGGACATTTGGCCGGAAGCCCTCTGCCGGAAAGCGAACAAGTGGTTCGCGAAACAGTGTGTGAATTGGCGAACATGGTCATCGGCAATTCCGTGACGCTCCTGAATGACCAGGGATTCCGATTTAAAGTGTTTCCGCCGGAAATCCACATGAGCGAGGAAGGCTTGGGAGCAAGCGCGGATACCGAAGCGATGGTGCTTTGTATCGAGACTCCGTGCGGCCAAGTGTATTTGAATATTGCGATGCGCTATTTGCACCGGCGCCGGCGAGAGCAGACCGCCGTGCCCGCGCTAGATTAAGAGTTCCTCATGCTCCGGTCCACCCGGCAGGGTGCAGTTTCTGCACCCTGCTTCCCCTCTTGTTTTTGCCGCCTGTAGTAAACTCCTACCGTTCTCATTGGTTGAATCAGAGAAATGTCATTGCGGAGGCGCATGTTGATTCGGTCTTTTTTGGCTGGATGCTTTCTTCTGCTTTCGTCGGCGGCACTATTACCGCAAAACGCAAATCCACCTGACATACCCGAGGCAGGATCGACCGAAGAGATTGCAAAGGCAACGACGGAGACGCAATTTCTGTCGCCCTGGGTATCTTATGTTCCGGGATCGACGAGGGTGCCGTCCCCGCGGGCGTTTTTTGGACGAATTATGGGTGCGCCGGGCGAACTATTGGATTCCGCGAAGGCATATTCGTACTGCCGCGCGCTTGCGGCCGCATCTCCTCGGGTACGCGTGTTCACAATAGGCAAGTCGGAGGAAGGACGCGAAATTGTGCTGCTGGCGATTGCCGATGAAAAGGGAATTGCTGAACTGGAAGAGTTAAAGGCAGCGACGGCGGCACTGGCCGACCCACGCAAGACGGATCCTGAGGCTGCGGAAAAGCTGGTGGTAAAATCTCGGCCGATTTACTACTTCAATGCGGCGCTTCACTCCGATGAGACCGGCTCGACGGAATCTGTCCTGGAGCTTGCCTACCGGCTGGCGGTTTCCGAACAGCTGATGATCCGGCACATCCGCGAAAACCTGGTCGTGCTGATCAATCCGGTTTCCAATCCGGACGGACGGGACAAGCAGGTGGAGTGGTTTTACCGGTATCTGAAGGGGAGGACCGACGGCGACGCGCTTCCACGGCAGGCGCCGCCGTACTGGGGGAAATACGTTTACGTTGACATAAATCGTGACGCGCATCAACTGACGCAAGAGACGACGAAGGCGGTATCACGGATGTTTTTCGACTGGCATCCCACGGTGGTGCACGACCTGCATGAGAGTGTGCCGCTGCTGATGACGTGGAATGGAACAGGCCCTTATAATCCGCACGTCGATCCGATCACGTTGAGCGAATTCCTGGCGCTAAGTTTTTATGAGGTCCAGACGATGACGGGCTTGGGGATGCCCGGGGTTTCAACGTGGAATTTTGGAGAGGGGTTTTCGGAGCTGTACCTCGACTCGGTGGCCATGAACCACAATGCGATAGGGCGTGGCTTCGAGACCTTCGGAAATGGGACAGCCGAAACGCTGAAGCAATCGCTTGATCCGGAAGACACGCGGCGTGAGTGGTATCGGCCATTTCCACCATCGAAAGGTGAGTTCCTGTGGTCGGCGCGCGACAACGTCAACTACAACGAGACGGGCATGCTGGCTGCGCTGGACTACGTCGCAAACAATTCGCAACAGCTATTACGGAATTTCTATACGAAGGGGTTGCACTCGTATCGCAAAGGACTGGAGCAGGCTCCGTATGCATTTGTGATTCCCGAAGATCAGGGCGATCCGGAGCGCGTGGCGCAGTTGGTTAAACGGTTGACGAGCCAACACATTGAGGTGAGCCAGGCGAAGGCGAAGCTTGTTTTGAAGGAAGGGTCGTTTCCCGCAGGAACTTATGTGGTGCGATTGGATCAGCCTTATCGAAATTATGCCGTGGATTTGCTGACACCTCAGAATTATCCGAAGGATGCGACCGAGCCTTACGATGACGTTTCCTGGGACTTGCTGGCGCATTACCATCTTCAAGCCACCGCCACAGGGGATCCAGCGGTGCGCACGGCGGACCTTACGCTGCTGACCGAAGCGCCTCATCCAGAGGGGAAGATCGCGCAAAGTGGCGGGGTTTTTCTTTTGGATGACACCGGGCAAGAAGGATTGCTGGAGATACGGTACCGGCTGTCTGGATATGACGTGGAGATCGCGGAGAAACCCTTTACTGCCGGTGGAGTTTCTTATCGCGCGGGAAGTTGGATCATTCGGAAGCAAGAGGGCATGGACAAAGCTTTGCCGAAGGTGGCAAAGGAGTTGGGGTTGTCCTTTGCGTCGACTGACGTCATGCCGGAAGTGCCGCGTCACTCTGCCAGGGTTCCCCGACTTGGAGTGTGGGTACCGTGGGCGGACACCGATTCGATTGGGTGGGTGCGATATTCGCTGGATCAGCGGAAGGTGCCGTACATTTATTTGAGGGATGAAGATATTCGCGCAGGAAAGTTGCGGGACAAGATTGATGTGCTGTTGTATGGCCACGTCGATCTGGAGCTAGCCGAACAGATTCAAGGAATTCCGAAAAAGTGGAGCCCGATGGCGTTCAAGAAGACGCCGCAGACGCCGAGTTTGGGGACGCCGGCTGAATCGGACGACATCACCGGAGGAATTGGGTGGGAAGGATTGGAGCGGATTCAGGAATTTGTGGAGCAGGGAGGGTTGCTCGTCACTCTAGGGAGCGGCTCGATGCTGGCGCTAGAAGTCGGAATCGTGCGCGGTGTTCGGCGCGATGCGGGCGGTGTGCCGCGCAGCTCGCAGGGCGGCGGTGCGGAATCGGCAGCGGCGGCGCAGCAAACCGAAACGCGCACACCGGGAGCGCACGTGCGCGTGACGTTCGACCAGCCGGAGCACCCGATCGCATACGGATATGAGGCGCGCACCTATGTGTTTCGCCAGAACTTTCCTTTGTATGCGACGCCGCGACGCTGGTTGCGGATGGCGTATTGCACGACCTGCCTCGACGGACCGGTGGACACCAGCAGCGTCGTGCTGGAATGGGGAGACCGAGAGGGAGCTCCGTTTTTGGTGAGTGGACAGGTTTGGGGAGAAGGGAACCTGATTGGGAGGCCCGCCATCCTGGATTCACCCGTGGGGAGGGGGCATGTTGTGTCTTTCAATTTCAATCCGCTGCATCGCGATTTGAATCGTGGTGATCAACGAATGCTATGGAACGCGATCATTAATTGGCAGGCGATTGTGGCGGGTCAAACAAAGTAAATGATTCGGCGGCGGTAGCGAGAGCGGAGTGCTCGAATCCTAAATTGAGATCCTTCGCCCTGCAAAAGGCCCGGGCGCAGGATGACAAGGCAGAAAAAGGCGGCGTTGGGAAGTTGACGCTGTCTTGAGAAGATAGCTGTTTAGTCCGGAGGGCGCAGATAAGCGGCGCCGTGGCGAAATAGGCCTGCACTCGAGATGGGTTGAGAGAACACGATGCGGATGGGCACGAAGATGGCCCCGGCACCAGGAGTATAGGGAACGGCGACTTCCAGGCGAGTGCCTTCCGGATAGTGATTGCGGCTGCGGAAACTGATTCCGCCCTTGGACAAATCCTCACAAACGGCCACTTCTTCCTGGAATCCTCGGCGGCGAATGCAGGCGAGCACGCGGGCCTTGACGCGCGTACGGTTTCGGCGCGGGATCACGCGCTCCTCGACAGCGCTACGTGAAGGAAGAGCCTCTTCGACAGGAGATTCGGATTGCGCCTCGATCCAGATCGAGGGGGAATCGCAGTGGCGGCAAACGCGCGCCACGCATTTCCGAATTTCGAAGGACTTCAGTTCCATCTCGTTAAGGTAGACGACTTCGCGACGCTGGCAGAAGCTGCATTCCATGAGGAGTCTGGCGAGAGCTTCTTCAGCTTTGTGCGGAGAGGGGAACTCGATATCCCAGAAGTCAATGCGGTGGTCGAGAATCACGATGGCGTAGAGGAAGCCCGCCGGTTCACGATCGATTTCGGCCACAATGCGGGAGCGAACTGACTTGCTCTGATCCCCATCCAGTTTTCGATGGAGGGTGAGCTCCTGGCCTGGGAATAATTTTTCCTGTAAACGGAGGACGCCTCCATTGCGGCTCACCAGCAGCGTCTGCGCGTTCTGCCGGACGGTGGTGCCGGAGGAAGTAGACCAAGAGGCTTCGACCTGCAATTGCAGGCTGACCCGGTCGCTCTGACGAATGCCTTCATCGATCATTGGACGAATGCGAGAGTGGGATGACCACAGATTCAGGCTAACACGCGGAGGAAGGCCCAGGGGCAGCGGGGAGCGGGCCTTTGTCGTACCCACTAATAACACCACGGAAGCTGGGCAGGGGCGAGTTACCTTTACGCGGCTTTGCGGATTGACGCGGTTTGTAGACGGTCGTGAGTACGTCAAACTAGAAACACTGGGGGCCTCAACCGCCTTGGGGCGCTTTGGATGAAGACTATTTCCCTGAACATGTCCCATGAATAAGGTGATCTCCATGACTGGCCGTTCCCCAGTTTCGCCATCGCGCTTGAGCGGCATCCGTGACCGCCGCTATACGATCCGCTATCCTTTTGCCGCTGATGCCGAGCTGATCGACATGGAGACAGGTCAGCAAGTGACTGGCGTAACTTCCGACATATCACTGGGGGGATGCTTTGTGTGCGCGAGCAAGCCCATGCCGCTGAACACGCGTGCGAGGTTGAGGCTAACGCGCAAAGGCCAAGTTTTGGAGACAGTTGTTATTGTTAGGATCGTAAAACCGCGAATCGGGCTGGGAATTGAGTTTTTCGATTTGGAGCCGCCTAACGATCGGGTACTTTCGACCTGGATCGGAACGCTTCAGCGCACACGGTAAGGACTGAAATCGAAAATAGAAAAGCGAAACAAGAAGTCAGTGGGCTGTGTCCAGCGGGTGGCCGCTCTTCTCGTAAAATTCATTCTGTAATTTCAGGCTTTCGTCGTCTGCCTTAATAGCTTTAATGGCGCGCACGACCGCGCTGATCCAACTCTGAATGTCAGCTTCGCCTTGCTCTTTTGTAGCCGTGCGGCCATCGCCGGAGTAGTGGTTGGGGAAGCGGGCATACCACCAAATTCCGGTGTAGACGTTTTCGGGCAATTTCACGCGCTTCTGATCGGCGCCGGATTCGTTGCCGGCGCGATCCAAGTGTACCAAGTCGGGATGAGTGACGAGGACATTGGAGGTTTCCGATTCACCAGCGTGCCAGTCTGGGCCATTTTTTTCGCCGCCCACCTTTTTAGTGGCTTCATGACCCCATTGGACGTAGACGACGTAGTCGTGAGGCTTGTAAAGCTGGGTTTGGGCGAAATAGGGAAGAAGACTCTCATTTCCGCCATGGCCGTTGACGATGACGACTTTCTTGCAACCGTTCCGAGCCATCTCGTCGGTGGTTTCCTGGAGCAGGCGCAACTGAAGTTCAGGACTGTAAGCAATGGTGCCGGGCTCGTGCTTGGCTTCAAAGATCTGCCCCGCAAAATATTGTGGAAAAATGACGGCGTATTCCTGTTGGGCTGCATGTTCGGCGACGTAACGCACATTGAGTAGATCGGTGCCAA
Source organism: Candidatus Acidiferrales bacterium (assembly GCA_963709675.1). Taxonomy (GTDB): domain Bacteria; phylum Acidobacteriota; class Terriglobia; order Acidiferrales; family UBA7541; genus Acidiferrum. The sequence goes on along the minus strand of CAVPWW010000002.1, from coordinate 1,420,105 downwards.
TCGGGAGGTGAGGACCGTGTTTCTCGAGGATGCCGAATGGCAGCAGGCATGTGCCTTGCGCCTTGGTAATAGCTTCCTTGAAATCGCCTGCGGTGAGCTCTTCCCACTTGGTGGAAAGTTTCGTTTGGGAATGCATGACGGGTGGGGCGAGCAGCAAGGCCGTCAGTATTAAAACAATCCAGCAGCGCATAGTCAGCCTCCTTAGCAATATGGCGGCATTGTACATCAGGCACACAGCGCGCTTGTGTATAAGAAGGAAAAACAAAAAGGCCGCGATCTCCACGGCGTCCCTATTCGAGATTTGTGCTGAATCGCTATGGTTTGCCTTCAGCGCCCGGCATCACGTTTTTGAGAGGTTCGCGGAGTTGATCGTCCAGCTCCGGATGCGGGAAAGGCTTACGGGGAAGCATTTGATCGCGCATCGCCGCGTCGTACACAAAAGTCGCTTCAACAAACGCGGCCTGAGCCAGGTCATCGGGCTGCAATCGTTCGTAGGTGTCCATATTGGAATGGTGCGTACGCTCACCGTAGTCCAGTGGATCCTGAATGAATTGGAATCCCGGAATGCCTACGGCATCGAAGCTGAGATGGTCGGTGCCTCCGGTGTTACGCAGAGTGATCGTCGAGACGCCGACATCATTGAGAGGTTCCATCCACTGTTTGAAGATAGGACCGACAGCACCGTTCTGTTGCAAATAAATTCCACGAATCTTGCCGCTGCCGTTGTCGACATTAAAGTAGGCGGAGATTTTCTCTTGTTCCGATTTAACCTGAATAGGACCGGAGATCTTGCGCATCCAATCGGGAAGATTGATCTGGTCCGGATCCGTGGACCGTGGGATCACACCAAAATGCTGTTTCACATAGCCTTGAGAGCCGAACAGACCTTGCTCTTCGCCGGTCCAAAGAGCGACTCGGATGGTGCGGCGGGGCTTGACGTGGAGCGTGGTGAGAATGCGCATGACTTCCATCGCGACGACGGTGCCAGCGCCGTTGTCGGTTGCACCTGTTGCGGACATCCAGGAATCGAGGTGCCCACCCAACATAACCACTTCCTCTTTCAACTTGGGGTCGGTGCCGGGAATTTCCGCTATGGTGTCGAAGCCATGCTCATGATCGCCGGTGAATTGCGAGTCGATGTTTACTTCGAGATTGACGGGGACGTTGGCTTTCAGCAGGCGATAGACGCGGCCGTAATTTTCGATAGCCGTAACCGCCAGAGGAAGTGGATTGGCATGATCGCGGCGGTATACCGAGACTCCAAAGGCCGAGCCGTTGTCGTCGAAGATTGTGCCGCCGGAACCACCATTATTTTCGCCATCGCGGCTGGGGAGAAGAACAGCGGCAGCGTGTTCGTCGGCGAGGAACTTGCCCAACTTTTCGCGGAATTCCGCTCTTTTGAGGTAAGCCTGAAGATCGCGGTTAAACGCGCCGAGCCTTACGGGATACTCTTCGATCTTTTTCAGTTCTGTATCGTCATTGCGAGTGAAAAGAGGTTTATCCACGGGCTTCACATCGCGCATGTCGCCGAGGAGAACTATTTTCCCTGACAGCTTGCCCCTGTACCTGTCGAAGTCCTTTTCGTCTTTGATATCGACCCACACTGCGGCGCCTGTTACCGGGCCTTTGGTCGCAGGGGACCAGGGCGCGGCCTGGGCTATGAAAACAGCCGTGTCTGGCGAGGTCATGCGTACCCAGGTGTTCAACTGCTGCCAGCCCATGCCGAATTCGCCCCAGTCTTCGAGGTGAGCGTTGGCGCAGCCCATGGCGGTGAATTGGTCGCGGGTCCACTCGTTTGCCTTTTTGAGATTGGGCGAACCGGTGAGACGCGGGCCGATTCCATCGGTTAAGGCAGAGGCGTACTCCATCACGTGAGAATGGCTGAGAGCTTCGGTACGGATGCTTCCGTAGGCGGCATAGTCGAGCGTTTCCGTGGCCGGTTGAGGAAGTTCGTAGGAAGGTACGGCCGGTTCTTTCGGGGCAGTTTCTTTTTTATCCTTTTCGGCGGCGAAAGCGGAAAGAGACAGACCGACGATCAAAACCAAAGCGAGCGTGTGGATTTTTTCGGACGGCATGGGGATTCCTTTGCTGAAAATTGCCTTGAGGAGCATAGCAAAGGAAAATTGAATTACCAAGACAGGAGGGATGTTTGGCGCGACCCAGCCTAAATGCGATAGCCCATATAGAGAGCCAATACGATGTGAATCAGGGCGAGAATTGCGAAAGCGTAGCTGAAGGGACGGTGCACGACGTGCCACAAGCGAAAGACTTGTTGCGTGCGAGAGAGGAACAAAATGCGCTTGGAGAGTTTGCCTTGTTTCCGGGCGACAGCGATGAGGTGTTCAAGCTTGTCGTCGCGGGTTGCAAAAAAACCAAAAAGAGAGCGCACCCACGAGGAAAAGCCAGTGGATTGAAGGCGAAGAAGCGACAGGCGGAAGGACCTTCTAACGTCGATCAGCATCATGTAGACAAGGGCAAGCAACATGGGCATATGCCCGACGTCTTGCGGGGTCGGCAAGTCATACAGTTTTTCCATTCTTTTGCCAAAGGCGAGATTCTGAGCAGCCAGTTCACGGCGCATGGAGTCCTCGATTTCGAGCATTTCCTTCATGGTGAGTTCCGCAGCGTTGAGGTTTCGCGGGATCTGCGCGTAGAGGTAACGGCCGACGAAGCCGGAGAGAGTGACCGCGAGCATGCTCCAGAAAGCCATGCCGGCGATGTTTCCGAATTTAAAGGTGGCATGGAAAGCGATGATGATAGGAGCCAACGATCCCAAGACAACATGAAAATCCAGCCAATGGCGGGAATTACCCTGGCGTGCCAGCCAACCCCATTTTTTTCTGAGTGGATAGAGATAAATGAGAAAGAAAAGGAATACACCAAACATGCCTAGCCTGATGCCGATGGGGCCGCTGGGACGCAAGGCGTCATGCTTGGGGGAGAACGGCCGGTTAGCGGGACTCAGGGTGTAATAATTGAGGCCATAGCCGGCAATGACCAGAACGACGGCGAGCGCCAATAACCATACCAGCAGTACGCGCAAGCGATGCCCGCGCTCCGGATCTTGCCGGACAAAGACATCGCTTCCGATTGTTGCTCCAACACTCATGGCTGCTTTTCCCCCAGGTTGACTTGGATGGTGGCGCGGAACCTGCGGAATTCGCTGAAGCGATGTACGTTGCGCCAATGCTGTTTGGGTGTTTCCACATCAATCGTCGCAGCAGCGGGCACCCAGTAGGCTTCTTCGGGTGCGTGGAACTGGACGATGGAATAGTGGATTTCGCTGCGGAGATCGTGAAGGCCGAGGTCATCGAGGGGGCCGTCCAGCGAGGAGATGAGTTTCACAACCGCGCCGCTTCCCTCGTCAATCCAGATGTCGCCCTTGAGTGGAAGAGGGTAGTTCCGGCCGAGGAGTTGAACGGCGGCGGGGGAAGAAGCGCCTGGGACGGATTTGAAATGCACCTTGAGGAGAGTGCGGCCCTCGAGGGTCTCCTCCATGATCGGGAGAAAGACAAAACTGGATTCATAGTTTTCGTGGAGGATCAGGAGCATGGTGGCAAAGCCGTCGGTGATCAAAAGGGTTTTGTTGGGATCGCGGAAGGCGGCTTTACGGACATCGCGGGTTTCAGCGAGACGGAGAGAGCCACTGCGGAGGCTGGACTGCATTTGGTACTCGAAGACGGAGTCCTCGCGGTACACGGGCTTGTTGTTCTTGCCGACGAGAGTTTGCGAGACGATTTCGGTGCAGACGACATTGGAAGTTTGTTCGAAGAAAGTGTCGATCGACATTCGCGAATGAGCGATGGTGGCATTGGCTCGTTCGATGAAGCCGGGGTCCGGAGCGAGTGTGGCTGGATCCGGAGCGGACTGCGCATGGAGCAGAGCAGCACACGCAAAAATGGCGACGGGAAACGTAAGGATTGCCAATAGGGTGACAGGACGCGGGGAACGGAGTTTCATTTGCTTAGACCTCCCCAGCGGTATCCGAACATCGTTGACCATTGGTTGTAGCCGAGTGCGTTCCCCCTGTACCAGCCATAGAGGCCTTCCACGAAATATTTGCGGCCGATAGACCAATCGAGAGTGGCATTTATGAATTTGGCGTTGGTGTTGCTGGTCAGGGACGAGTCGAACCGCTGGTTGCCGCCGAGGAGTTGCAAGCGCAATTTGTCGCTGAGATTTTTGGAGAGCGAGACCGATTCGTACTCGCCGCTGCCGAACGAGCTGTTGAATTTCGAATAGTGCAGATCCAGCACGAGGCCGGTGCGGAAGATGTTGCCAAAGGTTACGCCGAGGGCATCGCTGAGAGAATTCCGTGTGTCCGTGGAGGCCTTGCTCTGGCCGAGTTCGGCGTAGAGACTAACGTTCTTAGGCAGATCAAAGCGCACGTCGCCGCTGAAACCCTGGAAAAGATAATTGCCGATTAAGCCGGTGCCGATAAGCCTGGGATCAAAAGTGGGCAGAGTACGGAAGTAGTTGTAGTTCACGCCAAAGGCGACGAGATGAATGGGCTGGAAATGCGCGGAATTGTAGGTTTGGGAAATTCCCGTTGGATTGCTGCCACCACCCGGGAGAGGAGAGGTCCTGGCTTGGTCGACCTGCAGGGAGCTGTAGAGCGAGAAAAAACGCTTCCAGTTGAAATTATTTTCGAAAAAAGCGAACTGGCGAGCCATTCTCCAGTTCATGGAGGTCATGGCCAGGCCCGCAGTGCTGATCACGTGGAAACCGTCGAAATCACCACGTTCAACACTGACAAAGGTGCCGGCAATCTGCTGGTTGGGATTGTAGCTCCAGGAGGCGGGATTGGGCGTGGAACCGCCAAAGACGCCAACGGTGGTGAAATTGCCAACACGGCGGCCAAAATAGCCACCATCGATGCTACTCAGGCTGGGCGCCCAGGGAAGAAACAAGCGGCCCACGCCCACGACGTCCGGCGAGTACGGGCTGCTATAGTTGAATCCGATCTGGTAGGTGCGATTGATCAGGTCGGTAAGCGTCTGAGTGCCGGCAGCGGGAAGGAGGGTTGAACTTGTGGCGTACTCGCCGCGCCAGTAGCCGTTGAAATTCCAGTCACTACCCCCGATGTGGGTCATGTCCGCATCAATCATCATGCCCAATTGAGCGGAATTCGTGCCCGATTCGCTGATGTAGCCGTAGCTGAAGCCGACGCGGGCGCGCATGACACCTATAGAAGATTCCACAAGGTCCGGATTCTCCACTTTGGTAGAGCGAAGTTCCTGATCGATGGGATCGCCTGAAGTGAAACTCACCATGACTGGATAATCCTCTGCTTCGCGGGCATTTTCCGCGAGGCGACGGTCTTCGACGCTGCCGGGCGTAAGGAACGCCAATTGCCCCACTTTTAATTCGCCGTTCGCGGAGATCACGTCGCAAACAGCCGAGGAATCCGCCAATGAAACCAAATTTAATTCCGCCAAGTGTGGATAGCCTCGGAAGCGAATACCATCGTTGACCATGCCGTCGGGAGGAGGATCGATGACGGATAGTTTCATGCCCTCTTGCAAGTCAGCGTTCTTGCCCGCATCGATGTAGAGCGAGCCTTCGGAGACGTACTTCACACGGAAGACGGCAGGATTTTGACGCGGGAAGGCTTCACGGGAAGACTGCGCCTGCAATGGAACAGGGAATCCGGGCAGGATAAGAAGGGTTAACAGGATGAAATGCGTATCAAACGCGAAAGCGTCTCGCATGTTAGCCCTCGCCGCCGTTTTTGTGACAGTTGTAGCAAGTGGTGGGGCCGTAGACGAAGTTGCTTACGCCGTTGTGCTGGTTGGTTGTCGGCACTTGCTGATGGGCACTGGCTGTGTGGCAGTTGATGCAGGTAAAGCTGGAATAATTTGTGGAGACCTGGTGGCAATCATTGCACACGGAGGCGTGATGAGGAACGGGGAAGTAGGTGTGATTGAAGGTAGCGCCGAGCCAATTTGTGGTGGTGTGGCAGGAATCACAGGTCGTTGGATATCCGGCGGCGAAGTGGTTGGGGACGAGACCGCCGAGAGTTTGCGTGCTGTTCCAGGCGGCCTGATGACAACCGAAACAGGCTGTATTCGCCGAGGTCAGAGAATAATTATTGTTCACGTGACAATCCGTGCAGGACTGCACCCCGCCGGGAGTGGGCACCACATGTCCGCCGGTTAGCGCCCAGCCGGTAGCGCTGTGATCAAACCTGCCGTCGGCCCAAGCGGTCGTATCGTGGCATGTGGAGCACAAAGCAGTGGGGAACTGCGCGGCAGTGTGATTGGGAACAGCGCCGCCGAGAGTCTGCGTGCTGTTCCAGTCGGTGGTGTGGCACCCATAGCAGTTCGTATTGATGGCGGTGAGATTGTAGTTGCTGTTGACGTGACAAAGGACGCAGGGGGTGGTCGCGTGGGCGCCGGTGAGGACATAACCCGTGATGGAGTGGTTGAAGGAAGTTACGTCCGTCCATGAAATCGTGTTGTGGCAATTGGAGCAGTTCGCGACGGCAAAGGCCGTGCCCGCTGCAGCGTGCTTGGGGTTGTTGGTCTGCTGCCAAGTGGGGAGATGGCAGCCGGAATTGCCGCAATCAGTGGGAGAAATCTGGAGTTTGTAATTGTTTTTGATGTGGCAGCTGGCGCAGGGCACGTTGGCGTGTCCATTCGTCAAAGCAAATCCCGTGCTGCTGTGATCGAATTTGGCGTCGAACCAGCTGTCAAAATTGTGGCAGCTCTGGCAATTGGCGGATGCGAAGGCCGCTCCTGCGCTTGCGTGGGGAGGATTCGTGGTGCTCTGCCAATCCTTGAGGTGGCAGGAATCGCATTGCGTGGAGAGTCCGTAGAAAATTCCAGTGGCTAACTGCGTGTGACATGCGTCGCATTGCACGGCGGCATGCGCGCCGAGAAGTGGAAAGCGGTTCTGGTGATCCTTCACTTGCTGTACAGAAGTATTCCACCCCTGCACGGTGTGACACTGTGCGCAGTCCGGGCCCATCTGGCGGCGGTGAAGATCAGCGTGACAATCGGCGCAATTCCTGCTGACGTCGGTGAAGACAGGCTTGACGTGGCACTGTGCGCAGTTCACTTTTTCGTGCATGCCCCGCAAGGGATAGCTGGTCTTGTTGTGGTCGAATTCTGGAACTGCACGAATCGGATTCCAGCTGGCCGCGGTGTGGCAGTTTTCGCAGGGAACGGCGAGCGGGCCATGGGGATTTCGCTTGGATTCCTTTTGCGAATCACGGGCGGTGAAATGAGCGGATTGAGCCGGGATTCCCGTCGCGCTGATGGCGGAGGGGGATGTGAGAAACGCCCAGAGTGCGACCCGGAGTAGTGTGAGCGTAGACTGCTCCCAGCCCGAGACAAGGGGGGAGTGCCTTGGGGAATCCAGATTAAAAGCTCGGAAGAGTATCGGTGGCTTCGACGTCGCCAAACAACTGTACGGGCGGCCAGTTCCGGGTCACTGGATGGAGGTTCCGTCTGCGCAAAGCCACCTCGACTCCCGGCCGGTAGCCGATTATTTAGATTTACAAAAATGTTATTGAGTGCTGTTGTTCTTCCTGTTGTCGAAATTGCCTCCGTGGCAGTCGGCACATTTGTTTGGGGTGCTTTGATATATCACGATCTGCTTGTGGCCATCCGCTCGAGTTTGCGTTTGCGTATGGCACTCGGCGCAGGGGACATTGGCGTGGCCTCCGATTAAGGGAAAGTGCGTTTTAGTGTTGTGGTCGAAGATGGAGGGTGCCCAGCGCTGCGTGTTGTGGCATTCGGCACAATGAGATTGCTTGTCTTTGGCCAGGAACTGACCGTCGTGGGCGTCCTGATGGCAGGCTTCACAGAACGTGGGCGTGCCCTTGAATCGGGATTCCGAATTCGTGGTGGGCTTGTGGCAATCGACGCAGGCGACGGTGCGATGTGCTCCGAACAAGGCGAATTTTGTTTTTGAGTGATCGAAGCCGGTAATGTCGTCCCAGGAGTTGACGTTGTGACAAGCTCCGCAGCCGAATGATGTGCCGTTGGCACGCTTTCGCGCCATCTGTTTGTCGAATTCGCCGTGATGAGGATCTTTGTGACAAGCGGTGCAGCTGCGATCTTCGAAATGGAAGGGCAGGAGGTTATCTGCGCGCCCGTCCAGACCTGGTTTGTGACAATCCGAGCAAGGCACCGCGGCATGCGCTCCTTGTAGCGGGAAGCGGCTTGTGTAGTGGTTCGTGATGGAGTACGTCGTGCGATGCCAGTTCTGCACAGTGTGGCAATCTTCGCAGCGATTCTTGTATGGGGCAGCCGCAAACTGATTGTCGTGCGGATCGTTGTGGCAATCCGCGCATGCGGCAAATTTTACTTTGTAAATTGTGTCTTTGCCCGCAGGAATGTGGCACTTTGCACATTCGACCTGCGCATGTTTGCCCTTCAGCGCGTATTGGGATGTGTCGTGCTCCTTCACGCCGAACAGAGACGGCTTCCATCCGTCCACGCTGTGGCAATCGGCGCACTCGCCTCTTTTCGGGCGAGCATCGAATTGACCCTTGTGTGGATCGGGCATGTGGCAGTCCTTGCAGGTGGCGAAGGGAATTTCCTTTTTAAAGTTGTCCTTGATGTGACAGGCCGAGCATGCAACCTGGGCATGCTTTCCAAGGAGCGTATATTTGGTTTTGGAGTGGTCGAAATCAAAACCCGGCAGCATGGTCTTCCAATCGCTGGTGGTGTGGCAGGAATCGCAGGATTTCTTGAACTCGCCACGGTGCTGGTCCGTGTGGCAGGCCGTACAGCCGTCGAACCCCAAGTCCTTGTAGCGGGCGGGTCCGCCAGGCCCTTCCGGCTTGTGGCATTTTTCGCAAGCCACCTTGGTGTGATGCCCCGTGAGAGGGTAGCGGGTCTTGGAGTGGTCGAATTCCTTCTCGGCCTTCCAGCTTTCCGAATTATGACACTGCGTGCATTCGTTCCCGAGTTGTCCCTTGTGTGGGTCGATGTGGCAAGGCGTGCAGTTAGGCGATTGGGCGAAGAAGGATTTAGACGGATCCTGGTACTTTAGGAGTGCCTTGATGCCAGGGAGCATGTGCGCGGGCATATGACACTTTTCGCAAGACACACTGGCATGCTTGCCCTTCAGGTTGTACCCGGTCAGACGATGGTCGAATTGGTTTTCTGAGGGTTCCCAGTGGATGAGGTTGAAGTTCTCGCCGTTGTGCTCCCGATGGCAGCGAACGCAGTCCTTCCCGTTCGGATTCTGCATTTGAAGATGAAAATGGTAGCCATGCTTGTTGGCGAAAGCTTCGGCGATTTCCTTGTGGCAGTCGAGGCACTTAAATGTGGGCGTGCTTGCACCAAAAACGTGGCAAGAGTTGCATTGGGTTGTTCCGTTAAGAAAGGAATGCCCTCTCGAGAGCGCACCCGGTGAAATCTGCGCAAAGGAAGGAAGGACGAAGAGGAGTGCGATTCCGACAAGGAATGGCAGAGCTCTTCTGTATGCCTCTGACGCGACTGTCCTGGGCATGCGTTCGCGCACCAATGCCTCCGTTTTCGGACGGTGTAAACAGGAAACTCGGTCTTAGCGGCTGGGGTGACTCCGCGATGCACTGCGATGAGCCTGCATAAGAAATAACAGGGAATTGCGGTGTCGCGAAAGCTGTACGCGAGTCCAGCTGTTCTGTATCCGAAGACAGAGGTCGTAGGAACAGGCCCGTTCCCGAAGCACGTTTTTTATCCAGTGTCGGTCCTTCGAGGTTAGACAGAATCTGCAGAGAGGCAAAGGGGCAGGAAAAGAAAAGGAAAAAAGGGTTGACAGGAGGAAGGCGGTGTTGTATTTAACCAGTAGGTTAACTACGATGAGTGATTCTCTCAGCTCGACTCTCGCGGCCTTGGCCGACCCCACGCGTCGCGCCATTCTTGCGCGGCTCTCTCTCGGGGCTCTCTCGGTCACTGAGCTAGCCGAACCGTTCGACATGAGTCTGCCCGCGGTTTCAAAGCACCTCAAGGTGCTGGAGCACGCGGGGTTGATTACCCGTGGACGGTCGGCGCAATGGAGGCCTTGTCAGCTCCACGCGGGACCATTAAAAGAGGTTGCCGGTTGGGTGGAAGAGTATCGCCGCTTCTGGGAAGAAAGCTTTAGTCGCCTGGATGATTACCTTCAAGTGTTGAAAGCCGAAGAGAAGAAAAAGGAGAAGAAAGATGTTCGCAAAAAATAGCGCTTCCTCTGCCCCAGCCGCATCCTCGGAGCGGGAGATCGTAATATTGCGCGTGTTCGATGCGCCACGCGAGATGGTGTGGGAAGCGTGGACCAACCCAAAGCACATCGTGAACTGGTGGGGACCGAAAGGCTTCACGACCAGCATCGAAGTAATGGAAATAAGACCTGGCGGCGAATGGCGGCACACGATGCACGGCCCGGACGGCACGGATTATCCGAACCGGAGCGTTTTCTCGGAAGTGGTGAAACCCGAGCGGATTGTCTTTACGAATGGCGGCGGCAAAAAAGGCGGGCGCAGTGTGCACTTCGAATCGACTTGGACCTTTGAAGAAGTGGGGCACAAAACACGAGTGACGATCAGGATGGTGTTCGAAACAGCTCAGGAACGGGAATGGGTGGTCAAAGAACATCACGCGATCGAAGGCGGCAACCAGACGCTGGCGCGATTGGGGGAATTTTTGCCGAAGCTAGCGGGTAAAGCAGACACATCCATAAAAGAATTAGTGATCTCGCGCGAGGTCGATGCGCCGCGCGACCTGGTGTGGAAAGCCTGGACGGATGCAAAGCACTTGGCGCGGTGGTGGGGTCCCCATGGATTTACAAACCCGGTCTGCGAAGTGGACTTGCGGCCCGGTGGCGCCATCCTTATTCATATGAAGGCGCCGGACGGAACTGTTTATCCCATGAAAGGGACGTTTGAGGAGATTGTTGCTCCGGAGCGACTGGTCTTTCTGAGTGGCGCCATGGATGAAACGGGGAAATTACTCTTTGAAGTGCGGAACACTGTGACCTTTGCCGAGCAAGCGGGCAAAACAAAGCTCACCATGCACGCGCGCGTCGTGAGTGCGACCGACGAGGCTGGGCGCTATCTGTCCGGCATGGAAGTGGGCTGGACGCAGAGCCTGGACCGCCTCGAAGCGTTTGTGACCAAGGGCTGATGTGCTAGAGTAACGCGCTCGATAAGGAGGGACCCATGAGGATCGCCGCGTTGATCGCGCGGATTCTGCTCGGTCTCGTTTTCGTGGTGTTTGGCGCAAACGGATTGCACCCCTTTCTTCCGATGCCACCGCCGCCACCCGGCCTGGCGGGGCAGTACGTGGCTGCGCTGTTTCAGTCGCACTATGCGGTGGTGCCATTTACGGTGCAGTTGATCGGAGGAATACTCTTGCTGGTGAACCGGTATGTTCCGCTGGGGCTGGCGATCCTGGGTCCGGTCATCGTGAACATTCTGAGCTTCCACATTTTCATGCAACCATCCGGATTGCCTGTGGCGTCTGTAGTTGCAGTCCTTTGGTTCATTCTCTTCTACTATTACCGGCGGTCGTTCGCGGGGATTTTTGAGTCGAGGCCGACGTAGCGGAGCCAGGGAGCGGCTGGATCGCAATCGGGGGAATGTCACTACGTTCCCCGGGCAATCACGGATTGGATTCCCGCTGGATGACGTTTTCCTTTTCGAGTTCCTTTGAGACAATTTTGACCAGATCTTTAATCAGTTTTTTCACCGAACTGACCTCAAATGAGTTTGTGGTTCCCGTCCAAACCAGTTCTCCATCGGGTTTTGCGGTGGAATAGGAATTCACCTCTACTTGTGCTTCCTTCTCGGTCTCCATGTACCCCGGAGAATAGATGACTGGGGACAGTGCGCCATAGTAGCCATAAAAAGTGCCGTAATAGGGGAAAGGAGTGTAGATTTGGCCGGGGACGTAGGTGGTTTTCGTATCCTTCTTGGTTAAGCGCGCCACCACGATGGCATCGAAGTTCTGTTCCTTGACGAGTTCCCGCAAGTCATTCATGTCGATCGGAGTCAAATCAGGTCGCGGCATAAATTCGTAACTGGGAAAGGCTTTTGCCCCTGGCCGAGAAATCGCGGCGACTAATTCATCCTCAAATTCCGCCCGGTTCACCGCTTTTCCGTTGAGCGCCAACACCAGAATATTTTTAAAGGTTCCGCCCGTGTAGTTAGGGTTCTTCCAACTGAACTCCAGTTTCGGAGCGGCAACAGCCATTAGCGCCAGGCCGGCCAGAAAAGTGGCGAGAAATGCTAATTTCCTTCTCATATTGTTTTTCCTCGAATCAATCAAAATGTCCATCCTAGGCCGGTACTTATGCCTTGGGCGTTTTTCTTTGCGTTCAAGGGCGGCCGACTGTCAAAATTATCCCAGAACGAAAAATTCAAACGGAAATTGTTGGACAGCTTGATGCTGAAGATATCATTGGTCGTGAATCGAACGCGGCCAAAATCGGATAAGCCGGGGAAAACCAGGAACTGCGATTGTAGAGTATAACGATCGAAGTGAAAGAGTTCATACTCGGCGCCGACTAGCAATTCTGCATTTTGCTGTGTGGGCTGGACGAGGCCGGATTGGTAATTTGCTTGAGTGAAGTCCGCACCAAACAGCCAACGCAAGGAGTTTTGGTTGTTGCGGATTAAGTAGCGTCCATAGGCGGCACCCAGTGTGGTGCGCAGAACAAGATCCTGTTGGGAGCTGTGGAGGAAATCAGAAAGCCCAATGAGGTAGGAATTGCGGTTGAGAAAACGCTCCCCGAAGGCCTGCACTTCAAATAAATTGGTCGTGGTGCCACCAGATTGGCCGCTGTAGGAAGCATTGTAGGATGCGCCTGCGGCCCAATTTGTTGCGGGATATTCTGCACTTGCAGACGAACTGAGAGAAGACTGGCTGTTGCCGCTGGTATAGTTGTAGCCAAGATCGATACTGCCCTTCAGTTGGCGCCAAAAGGTCTGTTTTTGCGATTCGATCTCGACAACATCGGTGCCTGCCAGGGGCACCTCGCCGCCTTCGGCACGGACGATTACGTCTTTGCCAGGAGCCGCCTCGGTCGTTTCGATCTTTGAAATTGATCCGGTCAAACGCTTGCCATCGCTTAGGACAATTTGGAAAGTGGCCTTGCTCTCCACTTTTTTGACTTGCAGCCAGTCAACACCAACGGATCCCGAGAAGTAGTCCGTCTGAATGTAGAGCACACCTTGCTCTAACCTCTTAACTTCGCCCGTGAGGCGGTCGCCGTTCTTCATGATGATGGTATCGTGACGTGAGACCTTGGCGAGGCATAAGCCCGAATTGGACAAGTAAAGAAAACCAGAAAAGAGAAGGACAAATGCGACTCGAGATCTGAGTGACATTGGTTAGTGCTCCTGGTTTTCGGCAATCCATGCACAGCCGACTGGGCCGAGTGATTGTCAAACTCTACTGGACAGTTCCGTGTGTCTGCCAGCGGAGAACTGTGAATTAGGCTTCAGGGTAAACAGTCCCGACAGCTCCTTCTTGTGCACAGGTCGCAGCCGGAACTGAGAACATCGACTTCAGAAGAGAAGGCTCGCGGCAGATGCAGACTTTTGGCCGCGCACGATTAGCGTCCAAATGCGGTATACAGCAACCTCGAACGATGAAGAAATCTTAGAGGTGCTGGTAATTGGAATTCTGAACGGCGATGTTCAATTGCTTGCTGACGCCGTCGATCACCATGTTGGAAATGTGGTTCGTCCCATCCGGCAGACGGCTGAACTGAACGGTCACCTTCATCGCATCCTTCGGATCATCCATGTAGGAAGCGATTTGAACCTGGAGCAGTTCCTTCTGGGTTTTGTCGAAAACCAAGGTCAGTGAATCCTGGGGTTTCAGATAGTTGTGGATGACCAGTTGAAGTTCGTTGGGCATGCCAGCGACAGTGCCCAAAGTGATGTTCCCCTGCTGATAGGCCTGTTGCAGCAGTTCCGGATCCGGCGGCACGTACTGCTGGGCTAAAGTCTTCATCTGGTCGGCGTAGTCTTTGTATTCTTCCTTCTTCTTCTCGACGATGTGCCTCTTCAGGCGGCCGCCGCTATCGGAAGTATCGGCTGGGGGATCAAGCGAAGTTTTTTGTGGCTTGCCGTCCGGGCCGAGGCGCACCTGAAAATGCTCCTGTTTTTTCTGCTCGCCTTTCAGGCTGATAGTGACTTGTTCTACCCAGGTGAACTGGGCAAGCGCCTGTTTATTCTTGACGGATGCCTGCTTCATCTCCGCCACGCGCTCCTGCAATTCCTGACCCTGAGCGTGAGCGCGCAGAACGAGCACGCCACTGACAAGAAACGCCACCATAGTTAGTGCGATAGGTGTAAATCCGTGCCGCATTGTAATGCTCATAAAACTCCTTTCGGGATTTTCGACGAATATGGCCAGCCTTCGAGCTATTTAGGAGGGAAATTTTTCAAGAGCTTTTTCATCGCGTTGTCCAGATTCTTCTGCTTCTTTTGCTGATTGGCACCGGGGTCGAGCGTCTTGGTCGCACGCCCTGTCCAAACAAGCTGCTTGTTCGAGGGGTCATACATATCCAGAACAAGAGTGCCAATGCTAATCGTCGAAGCTTGCGCGGTGGCCATGCCACCGCCCCACCGCAGGCCGCCACCCATGCCATACGCGTTCCACTGTTTTTCCTGATCGATGGATACTTGATAGCCGATATAGAGGTCAGCCTTGTCATCGTCCATTTTGGTGAAGCCTTTTGCGGCCAACTGCGAATCGATGGACTGCTTTATCTGCGCATCCACAATCTGATTGGGGTACGATGCGCCTTGAATCGATACCCATTTATAGGTGTGGTATTTCGCGAAGTTAGTTCCGGGCATGGAGTTGGTGGTTACATCCTGAGCCGGCGCCAAACTGCACGCCAACAGTGCCAAGAGCAAGCCTATACCGATTTTCGCCAAGCGATTTATTGAATCACGTAACATCGTCTGTCTCCTTTTCGCACCAAGAATTTCTTTTTGCTCAACCGACTGCGACCTGAAATGAACAGAAACTGGTTTCCTCCCTGTAAGTCCCCTGTGCCAGGTGAGGGGCTCTGAGCTCATTTATTTTGTTCCTCCCTGATTTGAGACACAGCGAAAGCCCAGATGATTTGTGCCTGTGCTGATTTCACCCTTGCCGCGCGTTCCGACCATATAGCGCGAGCAGTACTGATCGGTGCAGAGGAAAGAGCCGCCGCGATGAACTTTTTTCTTGTCATTGGGTTCGGCCGGGTCAAAGGGAATGTCTGGACCCTTTGGATTGCGCGCCACTCCACCGGTCTGGGCCAATTGATAGTAGTAGTCGGGCCGATACCAATCCGAAGTCCATTGCCAGACATTGCCTGCCATGTCGTAGAGGCCGTACTGATTGGGGGCATACTGAGCGACCGGAGCCAATCCAATGTGCCCGTCAGCACCCGTATCCTTATCGGGGAAATGTCCTTGGAAGGTGTTGGCCATCCATTTTCCGTTTGGCCTGAATTTTTCACCCCAGACATAGGGTTTTCCCGCAAGTCCGCCGCGGGCGGCGAATTCCCACTCTGCTTCGGTAGGCAGACGCTTATGAGCCCAGTTTGCGTAGGCCTCGGCATCCGCATAAGCAACCTGGACGACGGGATAGTTTTCTTTTCCTTTGATGGAGCTCAGCGGGCCAGTCGGGTGGCGCCAGTCGGCGCCTTTTACGTACTTCCACCATTGAAAGTGATCGTTCAAAGAAACCGCATGATTTGGCGGAGAAAAGACGACGCCGCCAGCGTACAGATTTTCCGCAGGGGCACCGGGAAAGTCTTCAGCGGTTGGAGTTTTTTCCGCGATGGTGACATAGCCTGTTGCTTTGACGAAGGCCGCGAATTGGGTGTTGGTGACGTCCGTTTTATCCATGAAAAAGCCGTCCACGTAGACTCGGTGAATGGGCCGGGAGTCTCTGGTAGCTTGCATTCCGACCATGTTCATGTCCGGAGGATCCTGTGCGCCCATGGAAAATTCGCCACCAGGAATCCATACCATTCCCTTGGGAGCAGGGCCAGGAGGAGGCTGAGTGTTCGGGACGGTCGGCCCAAATGCGAGGCCCGCGCTCGCCGAAGGTTTGGAGCCAGCCTGTAGGGCCGCGGGCAGAAAGTGAAAAGAGCTGAGGCAGAGGAAGCCGAGAACGAGCAACAAGGGTGCGACGGCAAGAACACTCCCGTGCGCAACAGCATGGCCCGGCAGAAGGCCTTTGGCTGACCTAGCTTCGCCGCGCCTGGACTTACTGTTCTTCACGTGGCCGCCTCAAACGGGGTGTATACCCGATGGTATTCGCTACCGTACACTCTCTTCCAAAGAGAAGAGGATGCGCCATGGCCATCCCTCCGAGAATTGTCAAAACTAACAGTCCCCACAATTTGCGATGGGAAAGAGGGGTAGGAAGGGCTGAAAGGACGATACCAGGACTAGGACCGTAGAACCGGGGAGAAAAGTCGGGAGAAGGGAACAGTGACACGTGTCACAGTCATTGGTGAATCTTAACGAGAAACTTCTGCTAGACTACACGTACTACGGAGCCGCCCTTCGTTGGCCTAGCGTTAAGCGGTCTGTTGGCTGCTTAAAGCAGTTTAGCTGCCGAAACTCCACAGCCCATGGAGCACATGTAAGGGCCTTCGTGTCTGTAGATGCGGGGTATTCTTCATTTTTCTCAAAAATCTGAATGGCCGTTCGGCTGCTTCATACTTTGGCCCTGAATGCAGGTCACTATGACCACTGTCTCGCCAAGGGTCGGTAAGCACAGGGAGGTTCAGGAGCGCCTCAACGCTCACGCGTCGAGGTGGGTTGCTGCAATTGTGGACGTCCGCAGCGGGCCAAGATTTTCTGCATGGGCCACGGCACTGATCGGGATTGTAGTGCTCAAAGCCGGGCTTTCACTGGCGCTCAAACCAGACACAATCCTGGTTTCCTACAGCGGTATCCCCTATTTCGTCCTCCTGGTCTTGGCGAGCGGTTTCGCCATACGAAATGCAATCCAGAACACGTTAAGCAAGAGGCCATTCTGGGTGTTCCTCTCAGTTGCTTACGGCCTCTGGGCGCTCGACCAGTGGATTTACCTGTATTACCAGTTCGGCCTTCACACTGAGGTTCCCGACAATTCGATTGCAGACACCGTGCTGTTTCTGCATGTCGCAGTGCTTATGGCAGCTGTGTCAACCCTTCCCCACAGCGTCCTATCCGACAGAAGGCTTTACCCAGCAGTCTTAAACTCCATCCTCTTACTGGTTTTCTGGAGCTTTCTCTATTTTTACGCTGTGTTTCCATACCAACTGTTCTCCAACGCCGCCGGCTACGCGCTGGGATTCGACACTCTCTACCTGCTGGAAAATTGGGCGCTGATCTTGACAGTGGGCTTTTTGAGCGTTCGCGCGTCGGCCCCTTGGAGGTCGATTTATCTTCATTTGCTGGGCGCTTCCACTCTGTACGCTCTGAGTTCTGCGCTTGCCAATCTTGCGGTTGATTCGGGAGGGTACGTCAACGGAAAACTGTATGGCGTAGGGTTAACGGCGGCGGTTTGCTGGTTTGCGTGGATACCGCTACGGGCGCAGCAGCTAGCGGGAACCAAAGTAAGAGAAACCCGATCCGAGAGCAGTGAAGGTTCACAGGCTTCGGCGTGGGCGATGGTTGTGGTGGTGATGATTTCTGTACCGATTGTGTGGGAGTTGCTGCGAAGCGGTGGCCCGACAGGTATGCGCGCGTTCCGCATGCTGGTCGCCATCGCCGCGATCGTATGTCTGACGAGTGCGACTTTTATAAAGGAGTATTTTGCAAAGAGCGAGCTCGCGGCCGGCCTCGGTTCTGCTAACGGCCGGCTACGTTTGGCGATGGGATCCGGCAAAGCAGTGGGATGGGAGTGGGACGTAAAGACCAGCCGGGTTTCCTGGTTCGGCGATCTGAAAACGAACTTTGGGTTGGATTCCGAGGCGCATGTGGAGCAGGCGGCTGACTTTTTCCAGCGTTTCGTACACCCGGAGGATCGAGAGCAAGTCGCCGAAGCCGTGACTGATGCCAGGAGGGATCATAGGCTGTACGAGGGAGAGTTCCGCGTCGTTTGGCCGGACGGGACACTGCGGTGGGTCACGGCGAAGGGAGAATTCCAGTATTCCTCGAGAGGCGAGCCCGAGCGCATGTTGGGCATGGCCGTAGACATCACTGACCGAAAACATCTGCAGACGGAGTTGCTCGAAAGCCAGGACCGAATAAGCGCCATCGTAGCATCCGCGATGGATGCGATCATCGCCGTTGATGATGCGCAGAGGATCGTGCTGTTCAATGCCGCCGCCGAGAAAATGTTTGCTTGCCGAAACCAGGACGCGGTCGGCAGCTCAATCGAGCGTTTCATCCCGCAGCGCGCCCGCGCGCAACACGGTGCGTACATTCGCCAATTCGGTGAGACCCACAGCAGCAGCCGAGCTATGGGTGCACTGGGCACTCTGCGGGCGCTGAAGGCGAATGGCGACGAATTTCCCATCGAAGCTTCTATTTCTCACAGCAACATTTCTGGAAAATTGTTGTTTACTATCATTATTCGAGACGTCACCGAACAGAAGAAGGCTGAGCAAGGTCTGCGCAAAAGCGAAGAACGGTTCCGGCTATTCATGGACCATAGCCCCGCGATCGCCTGGTTAAAAGATGAGCAGGGCCATTACATTTACATGAACGAACCCTATCAAAGGCATCTCGGCCTACGGCTGGAAGACCGGCTTGGCAAGACGGACTTCGAAGTTTATCCCCGCGCGATCGCGGAGCAATTCAGGAAGAACGACCAGGGCGCCCTGGCTGCGGGCCATCCGGTGGAATTCACGGAGGAATCCATAGATCATGACGGAGATCCGTGCACCTGGTTGGCCTATAAATTCCCGTTCCATGACGCTTCCGGTCAGACTTTTGTTGGAGGAATCGGCATTGACATTACCGATCGGAGAAAGGCAAGGGAGGCCCTAGAAGCATTGACCGGGCGGCTAATCCATGCCCAGGAAGAGGAACGCGCGCGCATCTCCAGGGAGTTACACGACGACTTCAGTCAACGCCTGGCACTTCTCGGTATCAGCCTCGGACAACTTTGGAATAAACTCCCCTCTGAAGGACTGGAACGCGATAGCGTGGCGGAGATGCTGAAGGGGATCAAGGAATTGTCGTCTGACCTCCACACGTTGTCTCATGAGCTGCACTCCAGCAGGCTGGAGCATGTCGGGCTGGTGTCGGCGCTCGACGGCCTATGCAAGGAAATTGGCGGGAAGTACAAGATTGAAGTTCAATTCACCGGGGGCGAGCTTCGCTTCAAGATCTCGAGGGATGTCGCCTTGTGTCTATTCCGTGTTGCCCAAGAGGCCCTAGGAAATGTTGCGAAACACAGTCGTGCCAAGGGCGCGCGAGTTGAACTCGGTTCGGACGCGAGCCTGGTCACTCTGCGCATCTCCGATGCGGGTAGAGGGTTTAATCCCTCCGTCCAGAAACCGGATGCCGGAATTGGGATAATCGGCATGAGCGAGAGGCTTCGGCTCGTCGGAGGTCATCTCGTGGTAAAGTCCCATCCTAATTGCGGGACAGAAATTATCGCTGAAGTACCACTGACCGCCGCCGAAGAGGCGGCACGAGTAAAGACACAGGTCGCTGGGAGATAAAGCTGTGAGGCGCACACGAGTATTACTGGCCGATGACCACCAAATGTTGGCGGATGCGTTGAAGGGTGTATTGGAACCTCGATTCGAGGTGGTGGGCACAGTGCAAGACGGGCGCGCACTGGTGGACGCAACAGCCAAACTGCGGCCTGAGGTTGTCGTTGTAGACATTGCCATGCCACACCTGAACGGGCTGGACGCGGCGCGGCAAATCAAGCAGAGCATGCCGAACGTAAAACTTGTTTTTATGACTATGAATGAAGACCCTGACCTGGTGGGGGAAGCGTTTCGCGCAGGAGGTTCGGCATTTCTATTGAAACAGGCAGCGGCGTTCGAATTGACGGATGCGATCGACAAAGTTCTAAAGGGCGGTTCATACGTGACGCCCAGTGCCGCCCAGGGTCAGGCAAATATCGCCTTGCGAGAGCCCAGAGCCCGGGAGCACGCAGCGGAGCCTACACCTCGACAGAGGGAGGTTATCCAGTTATTAGCGGAAGGGCGCTCCATGAAGGAAGTGGCGTCCATCCTGAACATCACCAAGCGGACGGTAGCGGCACATAAGTACGCGGTGATGGACCTATTGCAATTGAAGACCAACGCCGAGTTGGTGCAATACGCCATCAAGCACAGAATCATCTCGATTTAGCCTCGACAGATTTTTTCGTCCCCACTGTAAGTTTTGCCAATAGGCAACCACAGGAATAACGCGCATCGTTCATACAGAAGTGTAATTGTCGGGTGAACGGAATGAGATTCTGGCGGCAAAGGATTCTCCAGGCTCAATTTGCTCTATTTCTCCATTCGAACTTGGAACTGAAAAACGGCTCCGAGGTGAGTTTTGATGACTGGTAGGCGCGTCGTACTCGCGGATGATCTCAGTCCGGTGTTGTGTGCCGCAACGAAATTGCTGCAGGGGTCGTTTGATATCGTCGGGAAGGCCTGCGATGGAACAACTGCATTGGAAGCGATCCTGACCCTTGACCCCGATGTGGCCGTCTTGGATATTTCCATGCCCGGCATGAGTGGAATTGAGGTAGCCCGGGAACTCAGAAGCCGCGGCACCAGGGCAAAGATCGTATTTCTCACCGTCCATGAGGACCCGGACATCCTGGCAACGTGCATTGCCGCAGGAGGCCTGGGGTACGTGGTAAAAGTGCTGATGGAAACGGACTTGATTCCGGCTATGAATGAGGCTCTGGCGGGCCGGGAGTTTGTTTCGCGTTTTCCGTCCCGACAAGACGCCCTGAACGGCAATTAGACACTCCGGGGGCCCACCTGCCTCTCAGGGCATCAGGGTGTTACTTTTGACAGTTACATTCCTGTACGATTCGGAGCAGCATGAACCGAACCTAAAGAATCTGAGGCGAGCGTTGCAGTCAGAAGATCGGCTCCATCGCTCGCCTAAGTGATGCTCGCCCCCTGAAGCGCTCCCTGAAGAGGCGAAAAGCACCGCAAACAGGCAGGAGACAAACGAAAGTGACGGAGTTCGAGGGTATACCTAAAGCCCTGTCGGCGTGGCCTGCCCCTTCGGGAGCCCAACGCGCTTACCACGCGATGGTTAAACCTATTGGGCCTATTTGCAATTTGGACTGCACCTACTGCTACTACCTCCACAAGCAAGATCTCCTCGGCAGCAACAACAAGTTCCGCATCTCCGACGAAATCCTGGAAGCACATATCCGCCAGTACATCGAAGGGCAGGATCGCAGCGAAGTAGTCTTTTCCTGGCAGGGGGGTGAGCCAACACTGCTGGGACTGGAATTCTTTCAGAAGGTGGTTGAGCTGGAGCAGAAATACAAGAAGCCCAATCAGCGGATCGAGAACGACCTGCAAACGAACGGCACGCTCTTGGACGACGGGTGGGGGGCTTTCCTGAAGAGGCACGGCTTCCTTGTGGGGCTGAGCATTGACGGCCCCAAAGAGTTGCATGATCACTATCGTGTCGCCAAAGATGGCAGGCCCACGTTTGACAAGGTTTTTGCGGCGGCGCAGATGCTCCATCGGCATGGCGTGCCATTCAACGTGCTTTGCGTCGTGAATCGAGTGAATGCCAAGAAGCCGCTCGATGTATACCGGTTTCTTAAGAACGAAGTTCGTCCGCGTGAAATTCAATTTATCCCCTGCGTGGAGCCGAGAGGTTTTAAGCACACCGCGCCGCAGAAGTGGGATCCCGCGACGCTGCCGGTGCAAGATTCTCCTGCAGCGCATCCAGGCCACCCGGATTCCGTTGTAACGGATTGGTCGGTGGATCCCGACGACTGGGGATACTTCCTGTGCAAAGTTTGGGATGACTGGTATCGCCGGGACATCGGCAAAGTGTTCGTCAATCATTTCGAAACCGCTGTGGCGCAGTGGAGGGGCATGGACGCTCAGTTGTGTATCTATCACGAGTTTTGCGGGAAGGGCGTCGCGCTGGAGCACGACGGGAACCTGTTCTCCTGTGACCACTATGTCTATCCGGAATACAAACTGGGCAACATCCTGGAAACGTCCAGCTCGCGGATGGTTTTCTCTGACCAACAGAACACGTTCGGGTTCGCTAAATTCAAATCACTGCCTCGCCAGTGCCTGGAGTGCAATTTTCTGTTCGCGTGCAATGGAGAGTGTCCCAAGAATCGCGTGATCCGCACGCGTGATGGCGAAGCGGGACTGAATTACTTGTGCAGTGGATTACAGAAATACTGGCGCCATATCGACCAAGATGTGAAAGACATTTGCCGGCGATTGGCGCGAGGAGAGGCGCTGCGTCCTGCGTAAGGATCCCGCTGGAGCAAGGCACTATCGTCAGACTGCACGTTTCCGGAGTCAAATTGGTATTTTTGACAATTCCGCTGTGAGCGCGTTCGCCGCATCATCACGAACAATTCTAAATTGCGCCACATTTGGAGTCGGTTTGTGGGGCGCCCTTTTGGGGAACGCAGTACGGGTGTACCCGAACCGGCGGCGGGGAAGTCGCGTGTGGAAATGGACATTGCAGTAAAGCGAAAGGTCATCCATGAAATTGCATAGAAACTTGTTCACATTGCTTTTGAATGGGGTCTTGATGGTATTGATCCCGTGCACTTTGCCACTGATGGCGCAAGATACGCCGGTGGGCCCGGAGGGGACATCGGTTGCGACAGAGGCAACGCCAGCGGCAGCGGTGAACACCGATGCATTGAGAAACGCGGCGCAGAATCCGGTAGCTAGCCTGATCAGTGTTCCCTTACAGGAGAATTTTAACTTCGGCTTTGGGCCTTCCGATCGGACGCAGAATGTTCTAAACATTCAGCCGGTGATTCCGATCAGTGTGTCGAAAGACTGGAACCTCATCGTCCGTTGGATTACACCAGTCGTCTACCAACCCCTCCCCGTAGCACAGCCACCTGGGGCTCCTTTGCAAACGACGGGAGTGTATGGGTTGGGCGACATGAACCCTTCGTTTTTCCTTGTACCGAAGAAGAGCAAGATCATCTGGGGCATCGGGCCAACTGTGGTGCTGCCAACAGCTACCAATACAACTTATCTCGGTCAGGGGAAACTCAGCTTAGGGCCATCGGTGGTCGTGCTGGTGCAACCGCCACATTGGACCATCGGATTTCTTGCAAACAATGTCTGGTCCGTAGCCGGTCAATCCAATTTCAATTCCGCAGGCCAGGTCAATAAGCCTCCGGTCAACCAGTTCCTGCTGCAGTGGTTCGCGAACTACAACATGAAGAAGGGCTGGTACCTGACCACTTCACCCATCATCACGGCCAATTGGAGAGGAGTCGACAGTAACGTGTGGACAGTGCCGTTCGGCGGAGGAGTAGGAAGAATCATGAAGCTTGGATTCCAGCCGGTGAACATCACGGCGCAGTTCTACGGCAATGCTGTTCACCCGCCGGGAACTTCGCCTTGGGGCCTGCGGTTACAGTTTGTGTTGCTGTTTCCAAAGCTAAGCAAGGAGCAGGAAAAGATGTTGCTGGAGCAAAAACTAAAACAGATGAACGAGGCGCCGCCACAGAAGAATTAGAGGCCTGAGGGCGCGGAAACGAGCGACCGACGGACCGTTGTGTCCACTGTTACTTTTGCCAATTACCAACCGTGGGCAGCGGGGGCAGCATCCGGTATGCCGAGGTCTCCGTAATTCCGGTCCGGCTCACAACAGGCTCATAAGTTTTTGTTGTAAAGAAAAAAGGAAGAGGAGGGTATCTATGAAGTGGTCAGGAAAAATAAGTTTGGCTTTGGCGGCAGTGGCGACACTGTTTGGTGCAATAACACCGCCGGCCGCCAAGGCGCAGGAGAAAAAACCCAATATCGTCGTAATCATGGGCGACGACATCGGGATGTGGAACATAGGCGCTTACCACCGCGGATTGATGGCCGGCAGGACGCCGAACCTCGACAAGATGGCCAAAGAGGGGATGTTGTTCACCGACTATTACGCGGAGGCGAGTTGCACGGCGGGTCGCGCGAACTTTATCACCGGCGAACTGCCGATCCGCACGGGGATGACCACCGTCGGCCAAGCCGGCGCGAAAGTCGGTTTGCCCGCCGAAGCGGTGACTATTGCCACAATACTGAAGTCGATGGGGTACGCCACCGGCCAGTTCGGCAAGAATCACCTGGGAGATCTCAACGAGTACCTGCCCTGCGTTCACGGGTTCGACGAATACTTTGGCTATTTGTATCATCTCGATGCCATGGAAGACCCTGCGCATCCCAACTACCCGCAGAACCTCTTGAATGTCGTCGGACCGCGCAACATGGTTCATTGTTGGGCCGCTGACAAAGACGACCAGACGGAGATGCCGCGCTGGGGCAAAATCGGCAAACAAAAGATTGAGGATGCCGGCCCGCTGTATCCGAAGCGGATGGAGACCGTGGATGATGAGATTCGCGACCTTTCCATCCAGTTCATCGATAAGGCCAAGAAGGACAACAAGCCGTTCTTCGTCTGGCTCAACCCCACCCGCATGCATATCGTCACGCACCTCTCTCCGAAATATGAAGCGATGCGCAACTCCGAAAATGGTTGGTCGGAAGAAGAAGCCGGCATGGCGCAACTGGACGACGACATCGGCATTGTGATGAATAAGCTGAAGGACATGGGCGAAGACGACAACACGATTGTCCTGTTCACCACCGACAACGGTACAGAAGTCTTCACCTGGCCCGACGGTGGCCAGACACCCTTCGCACAGTCCAAAGGGACAGTCCTGGAGGGGGGCTTCCGCGTGCCTGCGATCCTTCGCTGGCCCGGCCATGTGCCTGCGGACTCGGTGCAGAACGGCATCTTCTCCGGCATGGACTGGTTGCCTACTTTCGTTGCGGCAGCCGGGAATCCGAACATCACCGAAGAGTTGCTAAAGGGCAAAACCATTGGTGACCGGACCTACAAGAACCACCTGGACGGTTACAACCAGTTGGCCGCGATCACCGGCAAAGGCCCATCCGCGCGTCATGAAATCTTCTATCTCGGCGAGAGCACTGTCGGGGCGGTGCGGATTGACGATTACAAGTTCCGCTTCATCGACCAACCCCAAGGCTGGCTCGGTGAAAAGACTCATCCTGACGTGCCTTACATCACCAACCTGCGTCTCGATCCATTCGAGCGCACGGGCTGGCCGAGCAACGGGACCAAAGACGGGGCGCAGCAATACTTCGATTGGTTCAAGTACGAATTTTGGCGGTTTGTGTTTGTTCAACAGATCATGGGCAAGGAAATCCAAACGTTCCTGGATTACCCGCCGATGCAACGAGGCGCGAGCTTCAACCTCGACGCCATCAAAGCAGAGATGGGGAAACGGATGGCCGAGGCCGAAGCGGCAGCGAAAGGCCCAAGCAACTAAAAGGAACCACTCGTCCGAGGGCGACTCGCAAGGGACGCCCTCCACTCTTTTTTAAGCGACTTTGCGACCGGTACTGGACTTCACACTTATCAGGCCACCTTGCTGAGTAGAAAATCTGGCTAGCCGGGTCGTGTTGGGTCTATCTCCCTGTCACTTCTGACAATTCCGCACGGGTGGCCCTGGGAAGTAGTATCGCAAGGAAAACAGAATTTTACGGTTTGACGGGAAGGAAGTTCCAATGGACTGGTTCTGCAAGAGAGCTAAAACGGTTTTATTCGCTCTAGCCCTGGGGGCGCTGTTTTTCTCGTCTAGGGCAAGCGCTCAGACGCAATCGTCGTCCGCATCGGACACGCCGAAGCCGCAAGAAGCGAGCACGGACGAGGGCTGGCACGCTTTCATTACACCGTATATATGGTTCGCATCAGAGCGTGGAACGGCGGGGGCTCTGGGACATGAAGCGTCGGTGGATGCGAGGTTTGGCGACATTTTCAACTACCTGAATATCGGTGCGATGGGCACTGTCGAAGTGCGGCACGACCGAGTGCTGATGCCCGTGGACTTTTTGTGGATGAGGCTGTCGGACAACAAAGCATTGCCGCTAAATGATCCGGAGGCGGAGTCGATCAAGGCGACGTTGAGTGAATTCTTCGTGACACCAAAATCGGATACCGCGTCGCGGACGGCAAGAGAGTGAAAGTGGATGCGCTGTTCGGAGCGAGGGTCTGGCACTTGGGCACGACCCTGAAGTTACAGCCAGTGCAACTGGCGAATGGATTTTCACAATCGGCAACGTGGGCGGACGCGGTTGCGGGCGGAAGAATTACCCGACGCGCGCTCGGACTATCAAATAGCGGGACTGCTGGGTTACCAGATCAGCCGGAGATGGAATTTGTTGGGCGGCTACCGGTACCTGGGCATCGATTACCGGCCTTACGGAAATAAACAGTTTATTTTAGACATGAACGTGCCTGGCGTAATGGTGGGGGCGACGTTCACCATAAAGTGACCCACGCCAAAGTTGACAACTTTTCCGATGCGTTGCTGTCTCAGGCGAAGAGCAGTGGCTGGATCGTAATCAGCATGAAGGACGATTGGAAGCGGGTTTTTGCGTTCGAAAAATGAGGGAACCGAGAGAAGAACAGCGGCCCGCAGCCGTACGCACTCAAGTGGCGCCTAGGATGAGTCGAATCCGCAAGACAATTTGGGGAGGGGCAATCCTCGTCTGGTTCGTTTGTCTGCCTGCTCGGGCGCAGGAGACGCAATTCCTGCCGGAAGTGGATGCGCACCTTACGTTGAACTCCACTCTTCGGGCGTATCTGGAGGCCAAGGACGATCGAGACGGGGGTGACCCGACTCAATTTGCGATTGGCCCGAGCCTGCAGATCTATCTGAAGCCCCTGATCAAACTGAAAAAGGTGACGGAGTTTGATCTGGACGATTCGAAGTCAAGATTCCTGGTTCTGGAGAGCGGCTACCGATACATCACCGCACCGGGTGCTCCGCCGGAAACTCGAATGGTGGAAGCTGCAACCTCGAACTTTCCTTTGCAGGCGGGGTTTTTTCTATCCGACCGGAACCGCTTCGATCTGGACTGGAAGAATGACAAATTCTCGTGGCGCTACCGGAACAAATTGACGCTGGAACGCACATTCGCGATCCACTCCTACCATTTAATTCCGTATGTTGCCGCTGAACCCTTTTACGAGAGCCAGTACGGCAAGTGGAGCACGACATCGCTTTACGCGGGATGCTTGTTCCCCGCTGGGAAACACGTTGAGTTCAACACTTACTACGAGCATGACAACAATACCGGCAAGCACCCGAACCAGCAGGTGAATTCGGCTGGGCTGGCTCTTTACCTGTACTTCTCCCTGGAGAAGAAATGAGGCCCAAATGGGTCCGACATGTGCGGGGAGCTAGCATGTCACTTTTGACAATTACGCCCCGTCGGCGGTAGCAGCAAAATCGCTGTATTTAGGAGTTTGCTGTTGGTGACACGGTTTGCGGGCAATTCGGACACAGATGAAGAAAGCGCTCGTGTTCCGGGCACGTGGACCCTGGCTCTCCCCAAACCAGCAGCGTCGAAGTCACAGGAGAGGCAGCATGTTCATGAATAGGCAGTTGGGTCAGTCACTTGCCCTGGCCGCGCGACTTTTGTTTGGGCTGGCAGTGATGGCCGCGGTTTCGGCAGTATTCGCGGTGCGCGCTTCGGGGCAAGAGGAGTTCGACCAGTACAAACTACGGCTGGTGGGCTACTGGTTTTACTCAAACCCGACGGGGACCATCCAGGGCCACGCGGATACAGTCCCGGTCGATTTCCATAGAGATCTCGGCTTTAGTTCTTACTCCACCGGCGGCGCAATGGTGGATTGGAAGTTCACCCATAAGAACCATTTCTACGTGGTGCTCGTCCCGCTTTTTTCCTCGAAGCAATTCATCCTCACACGGACCATCACCTTCCAGGGACAGACCTTTAATGTGGGCGGGCAGGTGAACAGCCAACTGCACGCATTCTTCATTTCCCCGGGCTACCAGTACGACATCATCCGGCGGAGACGGGGCCATCTCGGGATCGGAGTGCAGATGGATCTTTTCAAATCGAATGCGAAAATAACGGCAGCCGGTTCCGTCAGCGGTGGGAGTAGTGCGAGTGGTTCGTATTCCGCGAGTGGCTCACTTTTTGCTCCCATTCCAGTCGCAGGCCCACAATTCCGGCTATACCTGACGGATTCCCCGCGAGTTTTCGTCGAAGGGAATGTCTTCGGGATGTACTTTTTCGGGTATGGCAGTTTTGTGTCCACGGCAGGCGATCTTGGCGTGACCCTGAACAAACATGTCAGCATCAACGCCGGCTACCAGCTTGCATCGCACTTGACGGTCAACGGTACACAAGACCGGCTTAGCCTTCAGCTGTCACAGAAGGGCCCATCCGTTGGCCTGGAATTTTCCTTTTAGGAGGACGAGACCGGATTCAAGTCCGAAGTTTCGCTCCTCAATAAGTGCTTTTTGTAGGTTCGAACAATTCGGGAGAGGAGATTCGATATGAAAAGGCTGGGAAGATTTGCAATATGCGTGATGCTCGGGGTGGGGCTTTGTGCGGCGCAGGATTTGGTGAGCATTATCCATGGAACGATTAAGAAAGTGGATCATGCCACCAAGACGGTTGTGATCAAGACTGCGGATGGCACCGAACACACCATCAAAGTTACCGACGATGCGACGGTGAAAGGAACCAAGGAAGGCTTCGACGGTTTGAAGGAAGGAACGGAAGTCGTCGCGCGGACCACAGGCAAAGGCGTGGACGAAAGTGCCGTAGAGGTGGGCAAGGTCAGCAAGGACGGCTTCAAGGCGACCAAGGGGACGGTTACGAAATTCGACAAAGATACCAAGACAGTCGTCGTGAAGACTGCCGATGGCACAGAGAAGACCTTCGAATTGACCGACGATGCAGTGAAAGACGCCGGCAAAGCGACTGGCAAAGGCGTGGCAAAAGGCGCGAAGGTGACCGTGTACTACACGGAAGAGGGCGGAAAGAAAACCGCACACTTCCTCGCGGAATAGTGACCGCCTGGGAGGTTCGTTGATTCAAAACGCGAATGGTCTTTGCGTCATACAACGCTGGCCCTAACAGGATCGTGCGCCTAGGGAAGAAGGCAGCGTGTGAAGGCCTGGATCCCAAGCAGTGGTTAGGGAATGTCGACCTCGTGGCGACGAAGGACGTCGGGCGGGAAACCGTTTTACGAATACTACTTGGCCTACGAGCTGACGCTGGAAGAAGCCAAGAATCAATAATAATGCAATCAAAGAAAAGGGATGTGACCATTCCGGCCGGGCATTGAGAAAAAAGGAGTTCGCTATGCGGCATTCAAAAATCTGGTTTGCAATTCTTGGACTCATCCTTATGGCGTCTTCGGCGACCATGGCACAGGACCCCGGCTGGCCGCGAAAGCTTGTCAAACCAGGAGGCACGGTCATCATCTATCAGCCTCAGGTGGACGAGTGGGTGAATTTCAACGATATCAAGTGGCGCCAGGCGTTTCAGCTCACTCCCACGGGCGGCAAACAGGTGGTGGGAGCCGCAAGCTTCGAAGGAACCACGGAAGTGAACACGGACACGCACACGGTGTTCATGTTCAATATAAAAGTTCTGAACACTTATTTTCCGTCGCAGGACCCAGCAACCTCGGGGCAATTGGATCAACTGTTCCGGTCGTTTGTACCGCTGACGTTCAATGCCTCTCTGGACAGGCTGGTCGCTTACATGCCTAAGCCGCAATCCGTTCAGACTGTTGCACTGAGGAATGATCCCCCGTTTATTTTTGTCAGCTATACACCGGCAATTCTGCTCGGCGTGGACGGCGAACCGGTACTTTCCGATATTTCTAAGACCAATTTGAAGTATGTGGTGAACACGACGTGGCCGTTGTTCTTCGACAAATCCCTATCGCAGTACTACCTGCTGGTGAATAACCTCTGGTTCAGCGCAGGCGACTTGCACGGCCCGTGGGCGCGCGTAAGCAAACTGTCCAAGGAGTTCAGCAAACTACCCGACTCCGGCAGATTCTCCGATGTAAAGAAAATGGTTCCGCCTCCGCAGATAGCGAATGCCATCATTCCGCAAGTTTTCTACAGCGCAGTTCCATCGGAAGTGATTTTGTTCGATGGGCAACCTACGTACACTGAGATTCCCGGAACGCAATTGGTCTACGCCAATAACACGGACAGCCCTGTGTTCGTCTATGCGGCGACGCAAACGTACTACTACCTAGCGGCCGGCCGCTGGTTCAGTGCGCAAAGTCTGACGGGGCCGTGGACATTTGCTTCGCTCAATTTGCCGGCCGACTTTGCCCATATTCCATTGTCCAGTCCGGCAAGCGCGATTCTGGCCTCCGTACCGGGCACTAGTCAGGCGAAGGACGCGGTGTTAATCGCGCAAATCCCCACAGTGATGCAGCTCAATCCGACGACGGCGGCAGCCCAAGCAAAGGTGGTCTATACCGGGAATCCGCAATTCGCGCCAATAGAGGGCACAAGCCTGCAATACGCAACAAATACTCCGGACAAAGTGATTCAGGTCGGCGATGGCTACTACCTTTGCCTGCAAGGTGTGTGGTTCATGTCTACAACGCCGCAAGGCCCGTGGACAACCGCGAGTTCCGTCCCGCAAGTGATTTATACAATTCCGCCGAGCTCGCCAGTCTACAACGTGACCTATGTGACGCAGGTCACCACAACGGACGGCTATGTGCAGTCGAGCTACACCGCCGGGTACATGGGAGCGTTTGTAATGGGTGCGGCGGTAGGGGCGATTGTGGCCAGCGGGAGTGGATACTACTATCCGCCTTACATAGGGTACCCAGCCTACGGATATCCCGTTTATCATCCCTACCCGGCCTGCTACGGCGCTTATGGTGCGTATGGCACGTCTTATTACCACACCTCAACCGGCGCGTACGGCGTATCACAGACCGCTTATGGCGCGTACGGCTCGGCGACTCGGACGGCATCATATAATCCGTACACAGGAACATCGACGCGAACGGCTTCCACGTCAACCGCGTACGGCAAACAGAGCGTGGGAGAGGCATATAACCCCTACACCGGATCGTACGGTGCGACCCACCAAGGATCGAGTCCGACGGCGCAATGGGGAAGTTCGTATGTCTCGCAAGGAAACAAATCCGCCACATCACAGCACTACTCGACTGCAAATGGAACCATCGCCTCCGCACAGGGTTCGCAGGGCGGGAAGGCCTACGGTACCTCCACCAAGTACGGGGACACGTACGCAGGGAAGAACTCCAGCGGCGACATGTACGCGGGCCACGACGGCAACGTGTACCAGAAGAATGGGTCCACTTGGCAGAAGTCCAACGGTAGCGGTGGCTGGACCAACGTGAACAGCGCTTCGCAGGACAAGTCGAGCTATGAACAATCCCATCCGAACAGTCAAGCCACAGCTCAGTCCGACAAGACGAGCTATGAACAGTCGCATCCGAACAGTCAAGCGACCGCGCAGTCGGACAAGTCGACATTCAATTCAGACAAGTCAGCCGGCGACTTTTCTCAACAGAGTCTGGACTCCGATAAGCAAAACCGAGAGAACGGTTCTGCACAGAGCCAACACTACCAAAGCGGCAATCACAGCAGTGGTGGATTTGGCGGCGGAGGCCGCAGTTGGGGAGGCGGTGGTGGTCGCAGTTTTGGTGGTGGAGGATTCCGACGGTAGGGTAGCTACGTTTGACGTTTACTTCGCAAATGGAAAGGTGACCGTGGACGCAAAGTGCAAACCCCAACTTCTCGATCTCTCCGCGAAAGCAAAGACCATCACCGCGTACATCATTCAGGTGCAGGGCTATGCCTCCGCCGTCGGTTCTGCGGCACTGAATCAGAAGCTCAGCCTGGAGCGCGCCGATAACGTTCTGGCTATTCTCGAACAGGACGGCCAGATTCCGCTGACGACCATTCTGGCGCCAGGGGCGATGGGCACTTCCAATCAAGTGGCGCCGAATGCTTAGCAGAAGCTTCAAAAAGAGCGGAGGAGGGTTGCGTTGTCGCTCTGCGCGGACGCAAGTGACATGAGAGAGGTCATCGATGGATCCGATATTTAATTGGGGTATGGATTGGGTGTGGGGTTTGCCTCTGATCATATTGACTGTCGTTATCCACGCGTTTGGCCTCGGACTCATCAACACAAAAGTGACGTCGGCCTTGAGGGTTGTGAATCAGATACCAAATCTTTCCTTCACTTCTATTGTTGTGATGGGTGGGACCGCTCTGTGGGCTACGATCTTGCAGTTTTGAAGGAGTTCTGTGGGCCGGGGCCCACTGTTACCTGGGGGCTTTGCATGACAACAAATCCTCCATGTTGGACTCGCTGGGAGCCATGACTACGTACGGCCACGCAACTCTGAGCCTGGCGCCAAACTGGCAAATGTTGGGCACCCTGGAGGCGCTGAATGGCTGGATTCTGTTCGGACTTACCACGGCATTTCTGTTCAACATAATGCAAAAAGCGTGGCCGCACACATAGGCCTGCGCCCTACCACCTGCAGCTTGGAGACCTGTCCCTTTTGACAATACCCTTCACCCTCCATTTGGCTCAAGAATGCAAATCGGGAGTCCAGAATCACTTCTCGACAGTCGAAAAGGAGAGAGAATCTCATGCCGCAAACAAAACAACAGAACAGAAGATCTTACAAGTGGGTCCCCATCGGCCTACTTGTCTTCGGGCTGCTCATCCTGGCCGCTTTTCCGGCTCTTTCCGCCAAGCGCGTGAAAGACGAAACCATCGAAGCAACCGCCATGGGCACTGGTACTCAAATGGGACAGAACATCGGCATTTCCGTCGAAATCTACGATTATTCGACCCCAGAGGACAGGCAGGTTTTAGTAGAGGCCTTTTCGAAGGGGCAGAATCAAGGTCTCGTCAATGCCTTGACCAAAATGAAGGCAGTTGGCCATATCTCCATTACCGGCACCCTCGGCTACGACCTCTCCTACATTCGCATGATTCCAACACCAACCGGACGCAAGATTCGTTTCGTTACCAACCGGATGCTGAGATTCGGCGAGGTTTATTTCGATACGCAGTCACAGTCGTTCAACCTCACGGGCGGCGAATTTGACTTGAACGATACGGATAAAAGCAAGAGCACTGGCGTATTGTATCCAGCCGCGCAACTGGCAATCGACAAACAAGGACAACTTCAGATCGAACTCAGAGAGAATGCCTGGAATTTGGTGGATGTCCTCGATTGGAAAGGGACACCTGGGGTTAACTGACGAGATTGTTGAGGAGCGCACTTTCCTGCGCTCTCGGTAAGCAATCGGAATTATCCCTCCAGCGTATGTCCGGAGGGCGGTTTAGGCCTCGAAAGAAAGTCATTTTGAGTTGAATTGAGGTGTCACATGAAGAATAAGCCGTTCCCAGCAATTGTGTGTGGTTTGATGGTGCTATTGCTTTTGGTAGTCGTAGGTCATACGGTGGCAAAAGACAAGAAGACTAAAACCGCGTTTTGTTCCAACGCTCACCCGGAACAACTCTGCACCGCAGCAAATACCTGTGGAGCAACCGGTTCCCCCTGTGTTCTGGAGGTCAAGCGCATGGGAGGGGGAACCGAAGCGTCTGTTACGCCCAACATTGCGAATTTCCCGAAAAACACCGTGATGTGCATCAAGACGGGCGCGAGCGTCACATGGCAAGGGGCCGGTAAGAATACTGGAGTTATGGTCGATTTTGGTGACTCATCGCCATTCGACCCCTCGGGAACGATTATGGGGGGTTCCGATCGTCCCATCACCGTCGTGGCGAAGAAAGCCGGCTGTTTCAAATACACCGTGGGCGCCTGCACTCCCGGGACGATCTACGGGATGTGCGGGAATTCCGACCTCGAGTTGATTGTCACAAGCACCGTCCAGTAGGCTCCGCTTGCAGGTAACTGTTTTTTCAGGACTGAGGTTGGAAGTAAGTTCAACTCAAGTACTTCTCAGGAGATTCTTCCATGAACACCGGGCCTTCGCGCATCACGTTGATTGTCTTCTCTCTACTCGTTTGTGTGTCCCCAGCCGTTTTCGCCCAGGACAAAGCGCCCATCGAGGCATACTCCGGCGTGGCCATGGGCACCGGCGGAACCGTCGGGGGCAAAACCATGCAGTTTGATTTCCGGATCACACAGTACACCACCGACGAAGAAGTCCAGAACTTCGCACAACTCGTAAAGGACAAGGGCACTGATGCGCTCCGGCGCGCATTGGAAAAAGAAGATAAGGGACGCATCAACGTTGTTGGTTCAACCGGCAATCAGATCGCAGTAGCTCGCAAACGCCAGCAAGGCTCCGACACCATCATTACCATCGTTACCGCACGGACCATGCCTTTCATGGAGCTATACAACAACGGACGCAGCACGGACTATCCGTTCGGTTTTCTTCAGGTGACGCTCAACGCCAAGGGCGAGGGCACCGGGCAAATCATGGCTGCAGCCAAGATCCGCTTCGACAAGAAAAAGGGGCAATACCAGATCGAGAGTTTCGGCAACCAGTACATCAAAGCCACCAACATCCGGCCCTGGAAATAATCGCCGGCTGCACTTACTGCTGGCGAGGCTACTCGGGAGGCCGCGAAGATGCAGTCGGACTCCGTGAATCAGAGGGTTGTGAGCTGCATGCGGTCGCTAGCCTCCATGGCCAGCACCGATCAGTTCGTTGATGATGGGCCGTGCCAGGAAGACGGGAACCCGCAAGGTTGCGAAGACGATTCGCCTAGAGAAGGTTGTCACCGGTGAAAATGCCCATTCGTCCGATGAGCTCTAGAGATTGGGAGAGCAAAACGCTCAGGGAGCCACGAAACAACGTCAATAATAGTTCGTTCGCAAAGCTTGCGATTGCATTGGCCAGCTTGCTTTGCGTCGCCGCGGTTGCGCGAGGACAAGAACCTGCACCCCACGCGTATGTCATCACGCCGCTACATTCGAATGCGATAACGCTGACCTATTCGTATTTCACTCGAACTGTGCAGTTCGATGGGACATTGCCAGGCACTGGCGCCGGCGGAAAAATAAATATGCCAATCGTCACGTATGACCATTTGCTGGGCTTTTTCGGACGTTTTTCGAACGAAACACCAACCACCAATCACTGAAAATCAGTTACAGCAACGGTGCGTACATTAACTATGGCGGGAATTTCAAAAACATCTCGGTTGCGTGGCGGTACTCCTGGATTGGCTGGCCGAAATAGAAATTAGGGATGAAAGGGGAAGCTCCGGAAACTAGAATGCTCTGGGACGCAGGAGGCAATCTGGGGCCTTAATCCGTCGAACATCGCCTGTCACTTTTGACAATAGGCGGCGACGACCCCGAGGGTCAACCTCGGTGTGTCCGCGCGATTTAGCTAAGAACGCGTTCGGGCCCGGAGAGTAGAATGTCCCTCAGCGAGGAACTATGAAGCGAATCCAGAGTTGTATGTCATTTTCAATGGCATTTTTGCTGCTGAGCGGCACTACAGGCATGCAAGGTTGTGGTGCCAATCAAGCGACATCCGCACCCGTAGCACAGCAGCAGCCGACAAACATGCCTGCGCAGGACGCTTCCTCGCCACCGGCATCCGCCGCAGCGGCCGGTCAAGCCGGGCCGACGGACCAGGGACAGCCGCAGGTGCAATTGCCGGAAGTCAACTTGACGGCGGATGGTCTCGATGAACTGCTCGGGCCCGTGGCCCTCTACCCGGACCCCGTGCTGGCCGTGTTGCTGCAGGCTTCAGTTGATCCCCAAGAGGTGATGGATGGCGGAAACTGGCTCGCGCTGGACCAAAATCAAAATCTGAAAGAAGCCGCCCTGGATCAAGCCTCCAGCCAAGCAGGATTCACCCCGGTGATGCAAGCGCTGTTGCACTATCCCACCGTGGTCGATTTAATGTGCCAGCAGTTTGATTGGACTAAACAATTGGGCGCGGCGTACCAGGGGAATCCAAAAGCCGTGCTTGCATCGGTGCAAAGACTGCGCGCGCAAGCCGTTGACAACGGCGCACTGAAAAGCTCGCCGCAGATGACCGTGGACGTCAAGCAAGACCAGGGCAGGGAAGTTGTCGAATTAAAGCCAACGGATCCGAAGGTTGTCTATGTGCCCCAGTATGATCCCAGCCGTGTCTACTCGACTACCACTACGACGACCACCCCCGGTGGCGCCACGACTACCACGACGACAACGAGCTCGCCGGCCGCCGCCAGCAGTAGCTCAACAGTGGTGGTTCAACAGCAGAAGTCGGGTGTGAGTACCGAAAGTGCGGTTTTGATTGGGCTGCTGTCGTTCGGGGCAGGTATCGCCGTTGGCATGGCCATCAACAATAACAATTACTACTATCCGGCGTGGGGATATGGGGGCGTGTGGTACGGTCCAAGACCGTATTATCCACCGCCCTATCGTCCGGTGTATTACCCTGGCTGGCATGGCGGCGGCTACCATTACAACCGGCCTGTGCACTACGGCAACACGAACATCTACATCAATAACAACAACAATTACTACAACCGGTTTAACAACAATAATAATCTGAATCCCAATTACAAGCCGAGGCCGGTGCCTTACAACACCAACAAAAACGGGGTGTATGCAAAGAGCATGGGAAATACGCCCGGCGGAAATAAAGGGGTGAACTATCGCCCAGCCAACACCGTGAATACCGGGAAGGGCCAGGGCAACTATCAGGGAAACCGCCCCGCGAATAGCGCGAATGCAAATACTCGGCCAGCTACAGGGAACGTGCAGAATCGCCCCGCGGGTGCGAATACGGGCAATACCGCAAACACCGCGCAGCGGCCCAACACCGGGAACAACGCCAATAATTGGAAGGGCCAGACTACCTATCAGGGCAACAAGGGCGGCAACGCCACCAACACTGTGCAGCCCCGGCCTTCCACCGTGCCCGGCAACGCAAACGCTGGCGCCAACAACCGAGCAAATACCGGGAACGCAAACGCGGGTGGCAACAATCGAGCGAGCACCGGGAACGCCCCAGCAAGGAACCCTTCCGGCGATCGCGGATATGGGCAACCCGGAGCAACGCGCCCGACAACAACCAACACGCCAACGGCGCGACCTTCCGCGGGGAATACGCCTGCGGCGAGACCATCCACTGCGACACAGCCAGCCGCTCGCCCAACTCCCTCTCAGGCGAACCGGCAGCCGACTTCTTCCAACGGCGGAGCTTTTGGCGGTGTCAGCAACCCAAAGAGCGATCGAGCCGCAAGCAGTCGTGGTCAGGCAAGTATGGGTGCAAAATCCAAGCCCAGCGGCGGCGCGAGCCGGAAGAACTAGCGAATGAAGAAAACTCTCAGGAACGGTGGAACGAACATGCGAATAAAGAGATTTCTGACGATGTTTATCCTCACTTCATTGCTTTTCGCCGGTTTCGCCAAGGCTGCGGACCAAAAGACCTTTGGCTCGCCTGAAGAGGCAGTGCAGGCTCTCCTCAAAGCCTCGGAAGACGCCAGCCAAGAGGAGATGCTAGCGATCTTTGGACCCGACGGGAAGGACCTGGTGTACTCTGGCGACACGGTTCAGGACAAGGCGCGCATGCAGCGCTTTGTGAAAGCCTACAACACCAAGCACAACCTAGTGTCTAAGGATGAGAAGACGCGCATCCTGCAGGTCGGTGCGAACGACTGGCCCATGCCCATTCCGATTGTGAACGATGGCGGGCAATGGAGATTTGACGCGGCGGCGGGCAGAGAAGAACTGCTTTATCGGCGCATCGGCCGCAACGAGTTGGGCGCGATAGGGGCTTGCCGTGGTTTCATCGATGCGCAGAAAGACTACGCAGCAGTTGGCCATGACGGATTGCCGGCCGGAAACTATGCGTCCAAATTGATGAGCGACCCCGGCAAGCAAGATGGCCTCTACTGGGAAACGAAAGAGGATGAACCGGCAAGCCCCGCAGGGCCGTTTCTGGCCAAGGCTGGCGGCGAAGGCTACGGTACTTCGGCTGGAAGCCAACAAAGCGAACCATATCACGGCTATTTCTACCGGATTTTGAAGGGGCAGGGAAAGGCCGCAAAAGGCGGAGCTAAGAGTTATGTGAACGATGGAAAACTGACTGAGGGGGTGGCGCTTGTCGCCTATCCGGCGCAGTACAAGGTGAGTGGAGTCATGACGTTCATCATCAACCAGCGCGGCGTCGTCTACCAGAAAGATTTGGGAGACAAAACTCTAGAGATTGTTGGGGCGATGTCGGAATATAATCCGGACACCACATGGACGAAGGTCACTGACTAAAAAATAGCAATCGCATTCAAACTCTAACAGCCGCCGGCAATCGCTCTATGGACTAACTAGACAAGGGCTTCGCCCTTGATATCCCTTCGGGATATAGAAGTCAGGAGTCCGAAGCCAGAATAGCCTTTGTATAGGCGTTGAGTAAGCGGCTGACTTCCTCGAGTGAAGTTGTGAGACTGCGGGTGTCACCGTATCCAAGATCTTGCGCCAGGATCAAGTAATAGCGACTCTCCTCCAGGGAAGCCTCGGCCATATTCATATAGCGAGCTTTGTCAGCTTTCCCACGCCGACGAAATCCTTCCGCAATGTTGGCAGGGACGGAGACCGCAGCCCGTCGCATTTGCAACGCCAAGCCGTAAGTTTCCTGCTTCGGAAAGGTCGCTGAGAACGAGTACACCGCTAACACCAACTCGTGCGCCTTGCGCCACACCACGAGATCCTGAAAGGTTCGTGCCGGAGTTTTGGGGGCAGGCATAAAACAGAGGCGTTCAGTGGGGTATGCTCCAAGGATCTCACCCCATTGGAGGACCCCATGAACGCCTTTTACGAACACCATAAGGATAACATCCGTTTCGCCTATCGTTGCTTCGATCGTATCCTGCTGCACGCCATGATCCAGCCCTTTCAACAGGAACAGCGCGCCGTGGGCTTTTTCTGGAGCTATCGCCAGATCTATCCCGTGAGTCGGCAAGTGTTACGCGACATCGCCACGCAATACCACAACTGGGCCAAAAACCGTTCTCAGAAATGGGGTGTACCCATTCAAGAAGATCCTCCTGGACGACGTGATGATTTCGTGGATCGCTACTTCCGGCGTGCCCAACCCGATCAGGTGGTGGCCATCATCAAAGCCCGCGAACCCGCCACCATCATGACCGCCATCGGGAAAGACGACCGTTGGCATCTGGAAATGAAGCGACGCTGGGTGGATCAATACAACTTCTACGTCCAGGACTCCCGTTGGGGTCAAATGTTTGTGCGCGTCTGCCCCTATTTCCCCTTCTCCGCTCGCGTCTGTCTCAATCAGCATTACTGGCTGGCTCTGCGCATGCGGGAGCGCGACATCCGCTTCCAACAGGGTGCCAACGCTTTCTTGCAGTGTTCCGATCCGGAAGCCCTTCAGAAACTCGCCGATTCCCTCACCGCCGACGAGATGATCACCGGTGCTCAGAAATGGTTGACTCGCTTCACCCCCTTTTTCACTTCCGAGGAGAGAAAGCACGCCGGCGTTCAGCACCGGCTGTTTTTTGCGCAGGTAGAGTACTGCGATAATCTGCTCTTCCGTCGTCGTGCCGCCGTCGATGCCCTCGAGCAACGACTGCTCGACGCCAATCGCACCATCGGTCAACCCAGCAAACTTACCCTCATCTTCGGTCGTCGCATCACGCGGTATCATGGCGGCAAGCTCCAGACCGTGATCGAGGATCTCAACCTGCCCAATCCCGTGATTCGCAGCCACTACCGCAAGGGCTTCCTCAAACAATACGTCCGCGATCGTTTCATCCTGCGCACAGAAACGGCCACCAACAATATCTCCACCGATTACGGCATCGGCAAGGCCGTGGACAATCTTCCTCAATTACGCCAGACGTTAAGCGGCATCATCGACCGCTATCTGGAGGTGCAGCAAGATATTCTGGAAACCTTCGTGGACCGTGAGCAACTTCACCATCTCACGCAGCCTACGATTCTTCCCAACGGCAGGCGCATCCCTGGTCTGAAGCTGGATCAGCCTCGACAGTTGGCCGTCATGCACTCCCTGGTGCGCTTCTGCTACCTCGCCGCCGAAGGCACCTTCACCACCCGCGACTTGTATCCACAAACCCTGCAGGCCCTGCACATGACACCGGAACAGTACAAACTTGCCTCCCTGCGTTATGACCTCTGGAAGCTGCGCGCCAAGGGCTTAGTCGAAAAGATCCCTCATTCCCGCCGCTACCGGCTCCTCGCGCACGGCTATCAGATCTGCCTGGTTTTCCTGAAGCTTTATGAAAAGATTTATGCCCCACTGACGGCCGGCATCCTGCGGCCCTTTGCCGCGGACCAGTCCATTCCCAGAGAAAAGATCACCGCCCTCGACCAACGATATACCGCAGTGATTCAGGCTCTGGATGACCTCGTCGATGTTGTCGGTTTGAAAGCAGCCTAGAAATGTAACCGCTGCGAGAACGAAATTCTCGTTTGGGGCCCTATAAGGATCTAAGTAGTCGGTGAGGACTACTCTGAATCTGCGCTTGAAGGAGAAGGATCTGGACCCGTTCTTCCATGGAGGAGGAGATCTCTAAATTTGTCCTGGCCAATCACCCGGCGCAATTCCCTGAATCCGAAGAGAGGGATAAAGGTGCAGAAAATGATGACGGTTCGAGCGAGCAAGTCATCGAGCCGGATGTCGTTAAACGCGCCAACGATGTCTTTCCCATGAACAAGCCGCTTGATCATCTCCTCAAGGAGATGGAAGGCGAAGACAAGCAAGCCAAAGAGAAAGGCCTTGTAGACAGTCGAATAGAGCAATGGCTTGGCCTCCACCTTCTTCCCAAGATGGGCAACCTCTCCGATGAGAATCACTTTTGCGATGATGAGGGCGTTGATCAGCGCCGCCCCATAAGTGAAATACGAGATATGGAATTTACCCAGCAGGAGCATACTGTAGGTTGCCAGGGCGCAGAAGAAAAAAGCCAAATACCCAAAGATGATGAGGAGTTCCTCAAACTCGTGAGCGGCCTTTTGTTTCAAGCTGGATTTCTGGGGATTTTCAGCAGGCATTTAGCACACCATTTTCCTTAGGCATTTGTTCTCCCTCTCCCCAGGCCGACGGATAGTTCCGCTTGTGCGGATTAGCTACTCCTTGAAAACCAGCCGAGGTCCGCTTACCTGATGGCCCTGGAGGGCAACATCGACTTGGACGCGGTCGGCTATCTTGATGAATGGGATCCCGCTGTTCATGCCAAATTCCTTGCGGTCAAACGCCATGCTGCCCTTAATTTCGCCGTTGCCCGTTCCTTTTTTCTTGGGGTCAAGTGTTAGAGTCAGCGTTTCGGGCTTGGAAACACCCCGGATTGTGAAAGTGCCTTGCACATCAAAGGTAATCGGACTGGTCTGCGCAACTTTTGTGGAGTGAAAGGTTATGTACGGATCATCCTTGGCGTTGAAGAAGTCTTTGCTCTTCAATTTGTCGTCTTTCATGCCGCTTCCGGTATCTACGGAGTCGGCATAAATCTTGATGTCGAGTACGCCTGACTCGGGGTCCGTGGACGGAAAGGTCAGCGTGGCATCCCACTTTTTGAACTTACCGTCGATGGCCACGGAGGCCTTCACGAAGAACTTAACGTCGCTTTCTTCCGCCACAACCGTGAAAACCGGACCTTGTGCTCGGACCAGTGACGGTAGAACGGCGGACGCTACGAGGCAGAGAACTGCTAATCTCATGGAATCCCTCCCTAATTATAAACAACCCTATCACCTTGGCCTCCCCATGCTTTCACCGTCGGGGGCCGGTTGCTATTGTCAGAAGTGACAGGCGGCTCGGATCGCCCTAAAGGGCTCGCCGAGTTGCCCATACGATTGGCGTCAGGATGTCCGTGGAATGGCCAGCTGCGACAAAATGGCCACAAGGGATGTGGCGGGATTGCTGCCCAGTGCGAGGGCGGTCGGCAGGGCAACCTTATTTGAGCCTTGCGGCGATCATTGAACAGTCAAATCCTGCCAGTAGGCGTTACCGGCTTCGTGATGCGGAACCAGGACGCGCTGGTAGAGTCGCAATACGACGTTCTGGTCCTTATAATCCGATAGATTCAGATTAATCTCTCCCCAATGGCGGGAGTCGGATTCGTCGGAGTCATACAGGCCGTCGATCAGTTGGTCGAGGATTTTGTTGTCATTTACAAAGACCTGCAATTGCCAAGCCCGCCCTAGGTCTACGCCAGCATTAAACGTTAAAGAGGGAGAATGACCCAGATGCACGGTGCGCCTCAGCACGGTGCCACGCACTTCGTCGCGAGGATAGGTGGAGAGCACTGGTCCGTCCAAGTAGGTGATTCCTCGGATGCCGGCCATGCCGCCTCCGGCACCGCCGAACCCGGCACGATCCAGGGTCCAGTCAGGGTTCCAATACTGCATGAGATCAGCGAGCTTGAATCGTTCTGCCGGCAGCGTGAGAGGCACTTGGATAGGAATCCGAAGAGAGTTTCCGTCGTCAGTCGCGCCGTGAGACAGGAGTATTGTCTCGCCGATTTGCTGGGTACGTCGCGCCAATTCCGAGATACTTTCGTCGACGGGCGGAGTGAGTTGAAGAGGCCCCATTTCCTTGCCCTGAATCCGGTCATGGAGTTCCGAGACTTGTTCGGAAGGCAGCGCTTGCATGCCATGCATGGCCGCAACGACGGATGCTGAGTTGGCTGCATTGCAGTCTGTGTCGGCGAAGTCAGCGGCGTGAACGGCGAGTTGCAGAGTTTTGGCGAAATCACCTTGGCCAAACCAGACGCTGGTTGCGACAATGCCGCCATTCACGACTGCATTATTGGTGGCGGGATATTCGATTCCCCAGCGCTCGTCAACAGCTCGGAAAATCTGCTGGGCGGTGCGACCCGAGTCGGCCATGGAAATGACCATGTCCAGGCATTGACGATACGGAGAATCCGGGTGAATCAGGCTGGCAGCCATGCGAACGATGGAGTGGGTATCCTTTTGCACGAAAGCGATGCTTATCATCCCTGAGACGAAGACGGCGCCATCGGTTCCTTCCGCGTAGCCATTGATATGACCGAGAGTGCGGGCGAGTGTCGCTGCCACGTTTGGCATACCTGGGGTAAGGGCACCATAGACGTCACTGCTGAACTGGGGCCCGATGGTCCACCAGAGCTTGTTATATTTCGGGTGACCCGTATCCGGCGGCTTGACTCCTCGCTTCAAAAGAAGGAGCGCCTGCTCGCTCGATCCCCACGAGCCAGCGTTATTCTCGAGCCACTGTTGGCCGAGTTGCTGGACGGTAAGGCCGATGCCGTATTTCTCGAAGGCGCGGATCGCAACCATTTCGTAGTAGTAATCGTCATCCACGGGTGCGTAACCGGGAAGATGGGTCAGGGGAGTGTCTGGAAGAGTTGAGGACTGCTGATGCTCGAAGCGCACTCCGGTGATTTGCGCGATCATCTGCGCGGTCCAGATTGCTTGAACGCGGTCGAGGTAGTCCGCGTGGGACAGAACAAGAGCGTTCGGCGAGCGCTCGGTCGAAGGTGACTGCGGCACAGGCTGAGGGTGAGCTGCACAGAGGAAGGGAACTAGCAGGCATAGGAAGCAGAATGTCTTTTTCTTCATGCTATGGTTCGCTCCGCAGGAGTATCAGCGCTTTTGGCTGGTTCGTTTTTATCTGCTTCGTGACACAATATACTGTAAGCCCCAGCGGACTAGAAAAGATTTTTAGACGATTTATAATTTTGCACGATTGGGTCGTAGCAAGCCCTTGCACGAGGAGCTGCTGTGAATATCCGCCTTCCTTTTTCTGTTCTGCTGTGCCTTTTATCCGCAGCCCCCGCTCTAGCTCAGGACTCTCAATACTCCCCGAAGGAACAGCAGATCCCCGTTCCCGCCTGCTCGGACATGGAAGGTCTCTGGGAGGGAAGCTATACACCTTGTACGCCGGAAGATCACGAGAACTGGTTGAAGGATATTACGCACTGGCGGAAGGAGCGACGCATCCGAGTTGGTTACAATGGCGCGCGCTACGAAGTGCCGGAACTACTGTGGACGCAGTCCAGTTTCCTGCAGCCGCAAATGATGGTGCAGGACCGTTACTTCTATGATCCTGTGGCCGGCAAATACACTGTCGACCGTTACCTGGATGATCTGCAGGAGCGCTACGGTGGTATCGATGCGGTGCTGATCTGGCCAACCTATCCGAACATGGGCATCGACAATCGCAACCAGCACGACATGATCCGCTGCATGCCGGGTGGCGTTGCCGGTGTACGCCAAATGATTGCTGACTTTCACAAACGGGGAGTGCGCGTCCTGTTTCCGATGATGATGTGGGATCAAGGGACACGAGAGCCGGCCAAATCGTGGCCGGAAGAGATTGCCCAACTCATGAAGGAAATGGGCGCGGACGGCATCAATGGGGACACGCAGGACGGAGTGCCACTGGCTTTCTCGATTGCCGCGGATAAAGTCGGTCATCCGCTAGCATTTGAACCTGAAGAAGGACCTTCGGACGAAGCACTCGCGTGGAACGTGATGACATGGGGACAATACGAATACCCATTTGCACCACTGGTCGATCGCTACAAGTGGCTAGAGCCGCGCCACATGGTGAACATTTCCGACCGGTGGAACCGGAGCAAGACCAATAACCTCCAGTTTGCATTCTTCAACGGCGTGGGATGGGAAAGCTGGGAAAACATTTGGGGCATCTGGAACGGGATTACGCCGCGTGATGCGGAAGCTACGCGGCGCGTTGCGCTCATCGAACGTGCCGTTCCCGAGTATCTCGTTAGTCCTGGGTGGGAACCGATGTCGCCAATGCTTCGTCACGGCGTATTCGCCAGCCGCTGGCCACTGAATGGACGTACGTTGTGGACGATCGTGAATCGCAATGAGTACGACGTCGAGGGGCCGGAAATGGAAGTACCTGCCGGTCCTACAGGCTTGCACTATTTTGATATTTACCACGGCACCGAAATCCAGGCGCAAACCCTTCCCACCGGTAAATCTGTTTTGAGTTTTGAGGTCGAAGCTCACGGCTTCGGAGCCATCCTTGCCACAAACAGCGAGCCCGACGGCAAACTTCAAAAGCTGATGGTGGAGATGAAGCAGTTAACGGGG
Source organism: Candidatus Acidiferrales bacterium (assembly GCA_963709675.1). Lineage (GTDB taxonomy): Bacteria > Acidobacteriota > Terriglobia > Acidiferrales > UBA7541 > Acidiferrum. The sequence continues at coordinate 1,375,122 of CAVPWW010000002.1, read as the reverse complement.
AAACCGCTTTCCAGTTTCTCGAATGAATGGAAGGTAGCGAACCAGCAAATCGTGCCTATCGCCAGCACGCGTGAGGCGAGTGACGCGCCTCCCGGGATGATCAAAATTCCTGAAGCCGATTTCCTGTTCAAAATAGCGGGCATCGAAATTGAGGGATCCAACGATGTCGGGGTCGACGTGCAATATCCTTGGGAAAACACGCCGCGACGGTTTCACGAGCATCCGATGCACATCAAGTCCTTTTACATCGACAAATATCCGGTTACGAACGCTGAGTTTAAGAAATTTCTCGACGCAACCCTGTATCTTCCCAAAGACGATCTGAATTTTCTGCGCGACTGGAAGGATGGAGATTTTCCCACGGGCTGGGGAAATCGTCCTGTCACGTGGGTATCCATCGAAGACGCGCGCGCCTACGCCGCGTGGGCAGGGAAGCGCCTGCCGCATGAATGGGAATGGCAATATGCAGCGCAGGGCACGGACGGACGGCTCTATCCATGGGGCAACCAGTGGAACGCGTCGGCGGTTCCGGAGCCAGATAAGAGCCGGACGATGCGCGGTCCCGATCCCGTGGACGCGCACGGCAAGGGCGCCAGTCCCTTTGGCGTGATGGATCTGGTGGGCAACGTCTGGCAATGGACGGAAGAATTCACGGACACCCACACGCGAGGTGGGATCCTGAGAGGGGGAGGATATTACCAACCGCAAGGCTCGATCTGGTATTTTCCGCAGGCTTACAAGCTCACGGAGCACGGCAAACTGTTGATGATGTCTCCCAGCATGGATCGCTCGGGTGCGCTTGGATTCCGCCTGGTGCAGGACGCGCACTAAGTCGTTTCCAGGAGAATGATTGCAATCCTTCGAAAGCAGATTGCGACTCACGTAGATTCGAAGGTTCCAAACGATGACGGCCCCTGTGACAATGAGGCAAATCGCGAAACGTGCGGATGTTTCGATCGGCACAGTTTCGCACGTGGTCAACGATAGCGCGCGAGTGCGCCCAAAACTACGCGAGCGTGTGCTCGAGGTGATCCGTAGCTTGGGTTTTCAGCCGAGCGCTCTCGCACAGGGTCTGCGCACGAACCGGACGCGAATTCTGGGCATGAGATGCTGCACGCGTCGCTGGATTGTTCGCAGGGCGCTGGCCTGGCCGGGCTACCTCAAGAAAGGCTAGAAAACATTGCCGTTCTGGTATTTACTTCTGGGTCGTTTGCGCTTCGATTTTCTCGATGACGATCGCCTTAGAACCGCCGCGCTGATAAACCTTGCCCGTTGCTGTTACTTTGTCCCCCGCAAACGGCAAGAGTCTCGGATTTTGCCCGTTTGAAGGCGTAGTGTCAGCAATCGGCCAGTAAATAGTCCCATCGTCGGCGAGAATAACGAGCTGTGAGCCCGCGTTTGCGCAGGAAATTGCACATTGCTTGCTGATTGGTTTGCTCAGCCCCTTGGTGAAAGCGCACGCAGAGTCGAGGACGTAGCCTTTCACCGTCACCGTCGGAGTGTCAGCAGCGCTCACGTAGGCGATTGCCGCAAGCAGAGAAAGAACCACTACCTTTAAGGCTACTCTTAAAAGTTTCATTGTCCATTTCCCCCAAATAAACGTGATATACAAAATTCGCACTTCCCGACCGATCATGGGTAGAGAGGATATAAAAAGCAGCGAAGTGAGTCTGTAGTGTTTTTGTAGTATTGCCGTGTAGAAGTTTCAGTTCTACTGTGCGGGCTGAAGCCAGGACTGCCCCCGATCATGCCAATTCCAACTGAGCCAATCGGAAGTATCCCACGTCCCGCCGAGTTGCTCGCGGCAATGCAAGCGAGGGCCTCTGGGAAGATTTCGAGTGAACAACTGCTCTCTGCCGAAGAGGCTGCTGTCCGTGATACCGTCACGCGCTTCGAAGGCACAGGATCACCAATTATCACAGATGGCGAACAGACTAAACCCAGCTTCGCCACTTACCCTCTCAGTGGCCTCCGTAATCTAGCGCCTGACGGCGTCATCATCCCCTTCGCGGATGGACATACCCGGCAGCTCCCGAGGTTGACCGCAGCTGTTTTTCGTTATGGCATTCATGCTTCGACTTACCTCAAGAGAGCACGGCGGTACGCGCAGCGGCCTGTAAAACAGGCTGTGATTTCCGCCTCCGCGTTGAGTTTGCTCTATCCTCAAAATGGGCTGCCCGACTATCCTCGCGATGCTTTCCTCGGTGACCTTGTCAGGGAAGCGCAGCAAGACATACTTGAATGTCTGGACAGCGGTGCTGCCTGCGTGCAGATCGACTTCACCGAAGGCCGCTTGGCACTCAAGCTCGACCCTTCAGCCGGAATCCTGAAGGCATTTGTGGAATTGAACAATCAGGTGCTCTCTCGTTTCACTCCAGAGCAGCGCCAGAAAATCGGCGTTCACACTTGTCCAGGGGGAGACCACGATTCCACGCACAGCGCCGACGTGGACTACGCGGCTCTACTGCCTTCCCTGTTTCATTTGAATGTGGGCCGATTCTACATTCAGTTGGCAAGCGAAGCGGATCGCCGCCGAGTTCTGAAAACAGCACGGGCGCTTCTGAAACCTGGCCAGATTCTTTTTGTAGGGGTGATCGACCCAATTCATCCAGAGATTGAGACACCCGAACAGGTGCGCGAGCGCGTGTTGGAGGCCGCGGAGATCATTCCGCTCAAAGCGCTCGGGACGACGGATGATTGTGGCTTTTCGCCGTTTGCCGATGACACATCGACTTCGCGGGAAATCGCCTTCGCTAAAATTCGCGCTCGTGTCGAAGGAACCCGAATGGCTTCGGAGATTCTCGGAGTTTAAGCAGAGCAACATGCGCGGTCCTTCTTCGACCGAATGCGAGAAAACTTCCCTCCGTTTGGCCTGGTTACAGACGCGGTGTAAGAGCGACATACACAAACATCGAAAGGCGATCTGCGAAGCAGCAAAGCGTTATTCCCGTCGATTTTTTCGTGCTCTACTGCTTCACCGGAAGATCTTTCATTGCTCAATTTCCAGTACTTATTAAAGAACGCGACCTTCCTGGTTTCCGATGGTAGACTCTCTGTCCAATCCTTTGAGTGCAAGGCGAGCGCGGTTTTTCGAAGAGCGAAATTCCGCGCGCTCCTGCGAGGATAAGTCTCGATGGAGTCCGATCCGATGGACGCACCGGAACAAGCAAGCGGGATTGTTGGTATCGCGCAAGCGGTAGCCGCACCGCTTAGCCGCGCCGCGATTTTCCTGGTGGTGACGCTAAACCCAGGCAGCGAAAGTCGCACGATTCTTCGGTCGTTCTGCGGAGATCTGGCAGCGTTGTTGCGCGCAGTAGAATTTCGGGACATTGAAGGAGGGTTGTCCTGCATCATGGGGTTTGGGTCCGTGGCGTGGGACCGACTCTTCGGATCGCCGCGACCGGCAAAGCTGCACCCGTTCCGGGAGATTCGTGCCGGAGGACGCCACGCGGTATCCACGGCAGGAGACGTGCTGTTCCATATCCGGGCGAAGCGAATGGATTTATGTTTCGAGCTTGCGACGCAGATAATGGCACGTATCGGCGAAGCTGTTACCCCAGTAGACGAAGTGCATGGTTTCCGTTATTTCGATGACCGCGATCTGATCGGTTTCGTCGACGGAACGGAGAATCCGAGGGGCAAGGCAGCGGAGGAAGCGGTGCTCTTGGGAGCAGAGGACGCCGCGTTCAGCGGGGGCAGCTACGTCATCGTGCAGAAATATCTTCATGATCTAGACAGATGGAATGCACTGTCCACCGAAGCGCAGGAGCGAATCATCGGCCGCAAGAAGCTGTCTGACATTGAATTGGACGATTCCATCAAGCCATCCTCTGCCCATAGCGCACTCACGACAATTGTCGAGGACGGCAAAGAGATCAAGATCCTGCGCGACAACATGCCCTTCGGCCGGGCCTCGCAAGGTGAATTTGGCACCTATTTCATTGGCTACAGCCGTTCGCCCAGCACTATCGAGCAGATGCTGGAGAACATGTTCGTTGGCCGACCGGCCGGAAACTATGACCGGTTGCTGGACTTCAGCCGCGCCGTCACCGGAAACCTGTTTTTCGTGCCATCCGCGACATTTCTGGAAGCACTGGCTGAGGATACGCCTGCGGTTACGGAACCGCCTGCCACCGCGACTATGATCGAATCCCCTCCCTCCGCACCGAGTGAGAACGCTGGTTCGCTAAGTATCGGTTCCTTGAAAGGAGAACTCTCCCATGAATAATCTGCATCGCGAGCTTGCCCCCGTTTCCGATGCGGCCTGGTCGCAGATCGAAGAGGAAACGACGCGGACGCTCAAGCGCTATCTTGCCGGCCGGCGAGTCGTCGACGTGCAAGCTCCGGGAGGTACCGGCCTCTCCGCCGTCGGCACCGGCCACCTGCAGAAGATTGCGGCACCGAAGGACGGCATAATCGCAAGGCAACGAGAAGTGAAGGCGCTGGTTGAATTGCGTGTGCCGTTCGAGCTGGAGCGCCAAATGATCGACGACGTCGATCGCGGGGCGAACGACTCCGACTGGCAACCGGCGAAGGATGCCGCGCGCAAAATGGCCTTTGCCGAGGATGGAGCTGTGTTCGAGGGCTACGGAGCGGCGGGCATCGTGGGCATTCGTAAGGGGACGAGCAATCCCACTTTGACGCTCCCTGCAGATGTCCGCGAGTACCCGGAAGCTGTTGCCCAAGCGTTGAGCCGGCTGCGGCTTGTTGGCGTCAATGGCCCGTACTCTGTGTTGCTCGGCGCCGAGGCCTACACTGCACTCGCTGAGACCAGCGATCACGGATACCCGGTGCTGGAGCACGTCAAGCGGCTGGTGAAGGATCAGATTATTTGGGCACCCGCGATCGAGGGAGCCTTTGTCCTGACCACTCGTGGCGGAGATTTTGCTTTGCACATAGGTCAGGAAGTCTCAATCGGCTATTCCAACCACACTGACGCCGTGGTCCACCTATACCTTCAGGAGACATTTACTTTTCTGTTGCTCACCGCCGAAGCCGCCGTCGCATTGGTTCCCCCCGCGAAGTCGAAGAAGTCCTGAAGCACAGGGCCCTGGCGGCGCTGGCAGATTCTGAGTGCGATCCGAAGAAGACCGCTCGGGCCGGTTCGCGACCCCTTGAGACGATCAAGACAGTGCGCGCAGATTGTTCCGCAGGCGGTCGGGGTCGCCATCACCAAGAAAGACCCTCAGCCGCGCTGCGGGTTCTCCTCCAGACGGGAACGGCGCGAGCCAACATCTTCCCTTCCTTTGGCGTGAGCGTCATCAGGCGACCGCGGCGGTCTGCCGGCTCTGTCGTGATTTTGACGAGACCGCGGCGCTGCAAAGGCTCCCGTGCGGCCGTCAATGTGGTCCGATCCATTGCGAGTAACGACGCCACTGCCGCCATGCCTGGTGGTTCTGGGTGGTTCAGGGACATCATGAGCGAGAATTGCCCGTTTGTGAGACCGGGCGGGCGCGCCAGTGCCTTGCCGCTTGCTGCACATAAGGACAAAGGCAGGAGTCGCGGACCGGCAGCGTTGTCTCAGAAGAGGCGGTCGCAACCCTTGACATCGATAAAGTATATTGATATCAACCTATATTGCCAAGCGGTCTAGAAAGGAAAACGAACGGGGCCGGCTTGGATCATTCCAAGATTCCGCAGTCTCGGGAGAGATCAATGAAACAAGGCATTCTCAGGACGATCGCATTAAGAGGCTTCGCGCTGCTTGTCATGGTAAGCGCGGCTTGGCAAGCGCATGCACAGAACGCCAAAGCACCGTATCCGAGCATGGCCCCGCTTGATCAATACCTGATGGCGGATCGGAATGCCGAGATAGCGCTGTCGCGGAGTGCTGCCCCGGAATCTATCTCGCGGGATGCCGAGGTGCGGGTGCTTGGGCGTCAGGGCTACGAGATCGCGGTGAAGGGCAAGAACGGCTTTGTGTGTATAGTCGAACGTTCATGGACCGCAGGAATCGACGATCCGGACTTTTGGAATCCCAAACTACGGGGACCAATCTGTTTCAACCCCTCGGCGGCACGAACCTACCTTCCACTCACTATCAAGAAGACAGAGTTAGTTTTGGCAGGACGATCCAAAGCTCAAATGTTCGAGAACATCAAAACCGCTTTCGCTAAAAAGGAATTGCCGACGCTGGAATCGGGCGCGATGTGCTACATGATGTCGAAGCAAGGATACCTAGGCGATCACGCCGGGCACTGGTATCCGCACTTGATGTTCTTCGTTCCGGAAACGGAAGCCATGACATGGGGAGCAGATTTGCCAGGCTCACCGATTCTGTCTACGACGGACACTCAAGACCGACTGACCGTGTTCCTGATTCCGCTAGGTAAGTGGTCGGACGGTACGGATGCTCCCCCGTATAAGCACTGAAAAATGCAGCGACGCCGTCCGGCAAGTTGAGCATACTCCCCCCGAATGGTGTCAAGCATAAGGCGAATGTCTTCCGTTTTCATGGTTCTGCGATCCACACGCCTTGGACGAACGGCAATTGCTGGCCGACCCATCGCGCTTCACCAGGAAATCCGGTTTGTTCGGCCATCCGTAATTCTCTGTGGGAATATTTGTGGCTCATCTCCGTCCAAATCGTTTCGGCAAAGTCCAAGGTGACCTTCAGGCCCACTTTTCAAATTGACACCGTTTTTTTGGTGTGCGAGCGAAGATGCATCTCAATGCCTCGGGTCTCCTCGTTGTAGATGGCGAGGTGCTCAGACTGCCCAAGATCGAAATCAGCTTTGCGTCCCGGTAGATGCGCCAGCAGACTGCGGTTGAATGCCGCCTGGCCATCAACTCGTTGTCGCTCCCTTCGGTCTGTCCTGATACGATTCGGAGGGAACAGGAGTCCTATGCCATGTCAAAATCAACGCGCCGTGAATTCATAAACCAGAGTGCGGCGACAGCCGCGGGCATGGGCCTTATCCTGAATGGCAACTGGATCCCTTTCTCTTCAACGCCGCTTCCCAAGCCATTAAGCCCTAACGACCGCGTAGACCTCGGGTTCATCGGGTTCGGCATTCGCGGCAACATTCTACTGGAAGCGGCCAAGGAAACCGGTCAAGCCAACCTCGTGGAAGTCTGTGATTGTTACCTGGGACACCTCGAACGGGCAAAAGAGCGCACCGATGGCAAGATCGCCACAAACTTCGCGCAGTACAGGAAATTGCTCGACCGGAAGGACATTGACGCTGTTGTTATCGCCACTCCCGATCATTGGCACCTGCCCATCGTTCTCGACGCGCTCAGCGCCGGCAAGGACGTTTACATCGAAAAGCCCATGACCCACACAATCGAAGATGGCCCGACAATCATCGAGGCAGCGCGTCGCACCCAGCGCATCGTTCAAGTGGGCAGCCAGTGGGTCTCCTGTGACCAGCACAAAAAGGCGCGCGAAATCGTCGCTTCCGGAAAACTCGGCAAAGTCACCAAGGTGACTGCCTCTTACAACCGTAACAGCTCCACGGGCTCCTGGAACTATCCTATTCCGCTCGACCTCCAGGAAGGCGTTAATTTCAATTGGAAGGAATGGCTTGGCTCTGCACCCAACGTTCCCTATAACCCCGAGCGCGTCTTCCACTATCGTAAGTATTGGGACTATTCCGGCGGCATCTCCACCGATCTTTTCGTTCACCTCATCACCTCCATCCATTTCATCCTAGGCGCTGAGATGCCGAAAAGCGTCGTCGCTTCCGGCGGAATTCTCTTTCGTAATGATGGCCGTGAAGTGCCCGATACACTCGACGCGCTCTTCGACTACGGAACGTTCTGCGTTAACATGGCCTCCACATTTAATAGCGCTTCAACAGCAGGGCAGGGAATCCAATTGCTTGGCACGGACGGCTCACTTTCCATCCTGCTCGGCGGAGCGATGACCGAGCTGGCAGAGTACAAAGCGGAAGGCTACGGCTACTCGATCGACAGCTGGCCAAAAGCGATGCAGGATGCCTTCATGAATCAAGGCAGCCATCGTCAGGAATCGCAGGGGAGCGGTATAAGGCCGGAGCCGCAGAACATCGCCTTTGAGGACAAGCCCGACGCCACCGTCCTTCACCTTGCCAACTTCTTCGATTCCATTCGCACGCGTCAGCCAGCCTATGAAACAGCCGAGGTCGGTCACCACGCCGCCGCCGCCGGACACATGGTCAACCTCTCCTACCGCACCGGCAAGCGAATGACCTGGGACTCCGTCTCCAGTACGGCCCGCAAAGACTGACCTGCCCCGATTTTAATCCAGTCATAAGTCAACACTCTGTGGATAAGATTCTTGCTCACTGTGCAACGTTAGCGTTCTCGAAGGTTTTTTGGTTCGGCCAATATCATCGCGCTCCAGCCGAGGATTTTGGGGACTTGGATTCGTCCTGCATCGTAGCGAGATGCTGCTGTGCAACGGCGTAGGAAGCGCCAGGGTAGTCCAACCCTGGTTTTTCGACGCACTGATAGATATTTTCAGCGGCGGGGACATCTCCATATTGTTCGGCCATGAAACCGAAGCCGAACCAGACTTCGGAGTTAGGTTCCGCCAAATGCATCGTGTCCATCGCCTTCAGGAGAAAATCCCGGGCCTGGCTAGTTTTGCCTGGCTGTGCATGAACGCAAGCGAGGGTATGTTGAGTGGCGAACGATTATTTGGCGAGATCGTTGGCGCGCTGGGCGACATCGAGGGTCTCTTGACTGATCTGCTCAGGTAGGTGCTGACTCCATTGCTGCGTTGCTTGAGTGACAAGAGTGCCGCGGCCGCCCATCGCCAATGAGGGCTGCGCATTGACATCGTCTCTTGCCCTGGCTACGCTTTTCATGCCTCACGTTGGAGTCATCATGAAGGCCCCGAAATTCGCTCTTCTCGTTTTCATCAGCACTCTGTCGCTCGCACCAGATTTGCTCTCCGCTCAGGAGCCGCAGCACCATCACGACGCCGATGAAAAACTCGGCACCGTCTCCTTCTCTACTTCCTGCGCTCCCGCAGTCCAATCCCAATTCGAGCGCGGCGTCGCCCTTCTGCATTCCTTCGAGTACGAAGTAGCCGACGAGGAATTCGAGGAAGTCACCAAAAAAGATCCGCACTGCCCAATGGCTTACTGGGGACAAGCAATGACCCTTTACCACGAACTCTGGAATCGCCCCAGCAAAGCCGACCTCGCCCAAGGCGCCGAACTCCTCGCCAAAGCTCGCTCCCTCAAGCCGCCGACCGCCCGCGAACGCGACTTCGTCCTGGCGCTCTCGGTTTTTTACTCTGATACCGACAAACTCGACCACAATCAGCGCGCCGACGCTTACGCCGAAGCCATGCAAAGCGTCCACGAACGCAATCCCAACGACCACGAAGCCGCCATCTTTTACGCGCTCTCGCTTCTCGCCTCAGGTCCCGACCGCGACCCCAATCTCACCAATGCCAAAGCCGCCGTTGCCATCCTCAACAAGCTCTACGACGAGCAACCAAATCATCCGGGCATCGCGCACTACATCATCCACAGTTGCGACAATCCGGCGATGGCCAGTCTCGCTCTTCCCGCCGCGCGCAAATACGCTAGCATCGCGCCGTCTTCCCCGCATGCCGTGCACATGCCTTCGCACATCTTCGCGCGCCTGGGGCTTTGGCAGGACGACATTAACTCCAACCTCGCGGCCATTCGCGTCTCCGATAGCATGGCTGCGCATCATCACGTAATGCATCACAAAGTGCATTCCATGGACTTCCTCGAATATGCGTACATGCAAATTGGCGACGACGCCAGCGCCAAGGCAACCATCGAGCAGATCGCAGCGATTCGCCCCGAACAAATGGATCCCGACTTTGAGAATTATTTGCTGGTGCGCCAGGCGGAAGGGCCCGCCAAGTATGCTCTCGAGCGCCGCCGGTGGAAAGAAGCGCTAAGCCTGGAACCCAGTGCTGCCGCGCCGCCTGACGTTCAGTTGGTCACCTACTGGGGGCACGCCGTTGCCGCTGGTCATCTTCACGACGCAGTCGCCGCGCAAGACGCGCTGAAGCACTACGACGAACTGCTCGAAGCCACGCGCAAAGGTCCTCGGCCCTACATCGTCGACGGCCTGAAGAACGAGCACCAACTGGTGCAAGCCTGGGCCGCTTACGCCGCGGGCAACTCCGACGATGCGGTTCGTCTGCTGCGCGCCGTTGCCGACGATCAGGACAGAGTCGGCAAAGGCGAAACCGAGCTGCCCGCCCGCGAAATGCTTGCTGACATTTTGCTCGACCTGCAGCGTCCGCAAGAAGCGCTGACCGAATACGAAATTTCCCTGCGCACCGACCCCAATCGTTTCAACGGCCTCTACGGCGCAGCGCAGGCCGCCACGCAGGTCCAGCAAAAAGACAAAGCGAGCACTTACTACACCCAGTTGGTGAAGAATTGCGAAGGCATCCGCTCCGATCGTCCTGAGCTAGCTCAAGCGAAAACCCTCCTCGTCTCTGACGGCGGTATGTAGGCGCGAGGCTTCCAGCTACGATATAAGGCCCGCGTAATCCATCGAGCTTTGGCCCCTGAGGGCTCTGGTGCCTCCCTGTAACCAGAATTCCCTGGGCGGCGCAAACTCTCGAAATATAGCAGGTCTGATGATAGAGTTACGATTCGATTTCGGCCGGCAGTTTGGAGCGTCTCGGTTTAAGCCGGACCTGGCGCCTTCCGGCTAGCACGCAGGATCGGGGGCTTGGGACATGACGCCAACGCAGCTCTTCGCGCGCGTAAGGAGTTGGGGCTTCCCCGAAACGTCAACGATTGGTCAGGTCAGATTTCCTGACATTGTTAAGCTTGACGCGACGAGCACAACACCAGGGTTTGGAGAAAACTCGAAGGGCTTCAGGGCGGTCGCGGTCAACCACATCTCATACCAGGTTAACGACTATGCGACGGCGCGGCACTTCTATGCGGATTTGTTCGGGATGAGGGTCGTCGGGGATACAGGCACCCAGTGCAACCTGATCATCGGCGACACGAATACGTTTGTGATTCCCCGCAACGCCCCCCAGGGGAGCGCCCCGCCGCGGATCGATCACATTGCTTACACCATCGAGAACTGGGACAAGAACGCTGTGAAGGCAGAGTTGGAGCGTCGCGGGCTTAACCCACAACCCGATACCGAGAACAGTTTTCACGTTAAGGATCCGAACGGCTTCGATCTCCAGATCAGCGGCAAGGACATGAAGCCTGCTTAAGCGGCTGGTTTCTTAGGTCTTGGGACGCCCATCTGCCGATGTGAACAGCGATAATTCTTTCAGAATCAGTGGGGGTGCAATTTCGAGTTATGCTGCAAGATTGGGGGCTGGGTCGCGCCCATGAAAAAGGACAATTCATCGCAAGCAACGTCAACAAACACAAATGAGGCTTAGGTTGGGTCGTCTGTTCCCCAGGAACTCCTCATCATGATCTTCAGAGCTCTCTTCGATCCCTGCCATCCAAATCCTCGATTAAGCCACTCAATCGAGTTATGCGTCATGCGTGATTTAGCTTTTCGCATGGTCATTGGAACGACTGCTCACCGGTTTCGCTGAAGGCTCTGACGGTTGCGTCTATCGTAGGGAATCTCCGAATACGCAGGGGCTCCATGTCTACGCCCGGTTCTGAAACCATAATTGCCATTCCGTCATCCGCCCGCTCCAACAAAAAGAACGCCACGAGCCCGCAGGGCGTTGATGACTTCGTCGACCGCATAAAGACCCGTCACATCAATCATAGTGACGGGAATCATGTCTAGGACAAACCACTTCAACTCGAGTCCGGCAGAGTTCGCGGCAGTCGGAGCCTCTTGTTTGAAAAAGGGCGCATTAAAAGAAAACAATCGGAGCGTCGAAGCGGAACAACGGCAAGCTTGGAGTCGTTTTTGCACTCTCATGCGGGTCTACGGCGTGAAATCCCCCAAGGGTCTCCACCACAACGAGTATCTCAACCTTAGGCCGTGACACCAACTTCACAAAGCGAATCACTGCTGATGCATCCGCCACCAGGATGGCTTGGCAGGCTAGAGGGACTCTAATAATTGCGAGCGTCTATGCAAATGAGATGACCTCCGTCTCAGAATGCCGCGAGTCGTGCGATGAGCCAGTAAGCAGCAACGCTTCCGATCGCGTAGGGCGGCAAGCGCCACGTCCATGTCGGAAGTTTGATCGTCCATTGGCGGATCGCAGCGATGAGGAGCGCCGCCACTGCGACAAAAGAAAAGTGGCCGACCTCCACGCCCGCGCTGAAAAATCCTAGCGCGAGGGGGATGTGCGCAGCGGGTAGGCCTGCCGCGCTAAGGCCGCCCGCAAAACCAAGCCCGTGCAGGAGGCCGAAGGAAAAGGCCACGAGCCAGGGCTTGCGCTGCGCCAGGCCGTCGGGATTTTCTTTGCGCAGGATTTCATACGCGACGAAAAGAATACTAAGAGCGATGACGGCTTCGACAGGAGCAGGTGGAACGTGCACGAAGCCGAGAGTTGCGAGGGTTAGCGTGACCGTGTGAGAAAGAGTGAACGCGCTGACGGTGACGAGCAGGCGGCGGAAACCGGTGACCAAAAGCAAGAGGCCAGACACAAACAAAAGATGATCGGCGCCCGTGAGGATATGTTCGATGCCGAGCAGCAAGTAGGTGCGGGAAACCTCGAGACGATGGGGCGTAGCCTCAACGATGAAAGAAGGAGAAGAAGAGGCGAGGCGAGTTACTTGCTCGGAACCATCCATGCGTTCAACGCGCACCAGGACGTCTGTGAGGGTGGCGCTGAGGCCGTCGATGCGAATCGTGGAGCCGCCAAGTCCACCCGCGCACTTGACGCTCCATTGCTCGGTGTACGCACCATTGGCGAAAAACGCGCGGGGTGGGGCAAGATTGGAACAAGTCTTGGGAAGTTGCACGTACAGGCTCAGGCGCATGTTGTCTGAGACAGCGGGAACTTTCCAGAAGACATCGTAGGTGTCGGCTCCGGTTTGCTTGAGCTGCAAGTAGGCAGGGCGCATCTCATGACCGGCGATATTTGCCGCACAGACGGCGAGAAACAAAAGACAGAAGAGAGCGCGTTGCATAAATGTTCTGGTCACCGCGCCAGAGCTACTCTCTTTCCTTCGGGCGGTTCGATTTTCACGATGTAGCGTTTAAGGAGCGCCTGATAGAACTTCTCAGTGGCTTCGTTGCGCTTGGCATCGAACCATTCGCGCCGTACCTGAGTGCGGATCTCGCTGAGGGCGGGCAGGCTGCGTTCGGTGCGTTGAGAGAGAAAAACGAAATGCGCGCCGTAGCCGGAGGTCACCGGGCCTTGCCAATGACTGATGGGCAAAGCGGCAAGTGCAGAAGCGAATTGCTCGCCAAATACTTGTTTTACCTCCGCGAGAGAAACATTTTGGAAGCTCGGCGCGAGAAGAAAAGGATCACCGAGAGAACTCAGGTCAGCATTGGGACCCGAGCGTTGCAGTTCCGCGAGAAGGCGAGCTTCGTCCGCAGCGAGATTAGCGGCATGCTGTTGGGGATTGAGATAGACCTGCCGGAAATAGAAAAGGGGCTCGGACTGGAACAGGTCGGGATGTGCTTGCAGGAAAGTTTGCAGGTCGGCGTCGGTGGGTTCGACACGAGTCGCGAGATCGTCGGAGAGAAATTCGAGCTTCTGGCGGAGTCGGCGGCGGACGATGGTGTCGTCGCGGTCGAGGCCCATGGCTAAGGCCTCGCGGTAAGCCGCTTCCTCGCGGATATATTCCCGAATCTGGCCCCGGAGTTCCTCTTCGGTGGGAGGCCGCTGCCAAGTGCGCGTAAAACCCGTAATGATGTTTTCCAGAGCGCCCTGGGTGACGACAATCTCGCCGGGTTTATCGGTTCGGTGTCTGGTGACGAAGCCGTAGACTGCGAAAATGACGGCCCCGAGCAAAATAAAGTGCAGCAGCGGTTCGCGGAGAATTTTCATGAGCCTCTCCGGTCACTTAGCCGGCGTATACCAAATAGGCGAAGTGTAGGCGCGCTCCTGGCCCTTCATTGGGACCTCGGGAGGCATCTTGATTCCAAAGTACTTGGCGTCGTAAGCGGTCCAGCGCGGCGTCGGTATTTCCAAGACACGGACGTAGTAGAAGGCCCGCTGCGAAGCGTCGAACTCGGGATCCTTCCACACTTTGATCAGTTCGGAAGCGCCAATGGTGTTGGTGTAAGTGGCGTTTGGCACGTCGACGGTGTCTCCAACCGGGGGAAGCTTGCCAGATTTGGAGTCGGGCTTGCGGTCGCCTGCCCACACTACATCGTAAACTTTCTCGTGAGTCTCGCCCTTCGCATCCAGCCATCCTTTGATGATTTGAACGCGATCAAGATTTGCGCCGATGGGATCTTTGAGCGCAGCAACTAGGAATGTGGGAGATTTTCCAGCAGGGGCATTCGAGAGATCGCCGCCCATGGGGACGCCTTTGGTGTAGCCGATGACCGCAGGGTTGCGGGTGGCCGCGTCTCCTGCCACGAAATCCCAGCCTCCGAAAAAGCGGATGACCGCGCGTGGACCGGTGGTGGCGTACGTTTCCTTACGCTGCATGGCATCGAAGAGGGCTTCACGGGTATTTTCCGTGGCCCAAACGCCGACATAGCCGGAAGCGGTCTGTTCCCAGCTCATTACAGTACCGCCCGCACCCTTCATAAACGCGTGATCTGCGCGTGTGGGGCTTGGTTCGTATGGTGTCGCTTTACCGAAGAAATTGTCTTCATCGGCGGTGGATAGTGCAGTGTGCGAGTCGGTGGAACCGACTAATCCGAATTTGTAGGGATTGACGCCGAGTTCTTGTTCCAGCTTGAGGCCATTGCGCAGCGCCGCGCGCGTGTACTCATACTGAAGCATTTCCGGCTTTTTTGCCTGGCTCATATCCAAGTTGCCTTTATCCCACCGCTCGTAATTGGCAAATTCATCATTTGGAGAAAGAAAGGGATGGGTTTCGCCATCACCTTTTATTTGGGTGGTTTCGTATAGGCGCTCCCAGTGGGCTCGCTGCTCGGCATATTCGCGGTCGATGGGTTTGCCAGTAAAGGATTCGATCAACGGGAACATGGTGCCATTGGAAAGATTTCCGTTGTGCGCGATTGCGAGTACTTCTCCGCCAGTCTTCTGTTCGTAAGCGGCCATCCACTTCCAGAGATCGCGCGGGTTGTTGCTGCCGTATGGAGGAGTGGTTGTGTACGGTTCGACTTGGCTGGCTTTGCTGGCGTCATCGCGGAAGATCACGTTACGGTGTAGGTTGTTGCCAACCGCGAGCGAAGTCCATTCATAGCCTATGAAAGCGGTAAAACGGCCCGGGGCATTAGCCTCTTCCGCCGCCTTGATGATGGTTTCCCACGTGGAACGATAGCCTTGGGTACCCGGCGCGTAGACCAGCGCTTCGGGGAATTTCCCTTGTGCAAACGAGCCCACAATCTCCAAAGCCGCCTGGGCGCCTTTGCCGTTTTGCATCATGTCGTACCATCGACGCCCAGTGGGGTCGGCCAGCATTTCGGGTTTCCCTGCGGACAAATCTGTGATGAAACCCATATTGTCCGAGTGATCGGAGACCACTAGAAAATCCAGGGGCCGGGAAAGTTTCACTTGCTGGCCGCTGGAGGCGGTAATTTGCTCACCCTTCGCGAAACGATAGGCTTCACGTGGGCCCAGGCGGCAACCGGCGGCACCGGCGTCCAAAGAAATCGCGGTGTGCAAGTGGGTGTCGCCCCAATACACGCGTTCCGGAAACTTTCGATCGGCCGCGGGCGAATAGGGCGCTTTCTTGGGGAAGACATTTTCCAGCTCCTGCTCTGAGGGCACGGGCTCTTGCGCGAGAACCTCTGCTGGAACCCAGAGGGCGATCACCAGCGCCAAAAGCACACCCATTCTGATCACACAATTATTGGTTTTCATAAGCTCTCCCTTCACTGCGGAAATGGATTATAGCTGGGCGGCAATAAAAGAATTTCCCGATAATTGATCTCGTTTAGTTTCTTCTGGTGCGCGTTCGCGAGCGGCCTTCAGTGCTGCGACTTTGCCGCTGATATTTCTGTGTGCGCTCCGCCCCTTGCTGCCGGGCTTTCGCGTCACGATCCAGGCTTTGCAACTCACTCGACTGTGTCGCGCTGGGTCTCTGCCCGCCGGCTTGCGGTAGCGAACTTGTATTCGTGGCGGTTCGATCACGCTGTGCGCCAGCCGCAGTGGTGGAAGTCTGCGCGGCCTGGGCTCGCTGCCCATTCGCGCTGGCATTCTGCGCTTTTGCCTGCGCGTTGGCCTTGGCGGCAGAGCTATCGACCGGATTCCACGAGCCGTTTTCGTACTGCTGCCAACCGTTTCCGGTTTTCTTGTAAGCGTTGCCATCCTTCCCAGCGTAAACGTCACCACTCCCGCTCTGCCCGACAAACCCGCTTCCATTTTGCCCGCTTCCTGCGACAACCCTGCCGCCTTCCGAACCGCGAGCTCCCGCAACCGTACCCCGTGAGTCCGTGTAGTGCCCCGTCTGCGCCCACTTGTCACCCTTGGTAACCACCGAGCTTCCCCATTGGCTGTAAGCATTCGATCCCTGCCGCGTTGCACCGTAAGCCCCCGTGTACGGGTTGTACGCGCTGGCGGCTCCAGCACAGCCGTACACACCACATCCCCCGACGGCTCGTCCCCGAGCTCCGGTCGATGGGTTGTACCAAGCGGCTCCCGCGACTCCACCGTAGGGCCCGTACGCACCGCGAGCTACACCGTACGCCCCGTTCTGCGGGTTGTAGTAAGCGCCGACTCCATAAGTGATGGGGTAAGGGCGATAAATCGGATATGGGTACGGTCCGTAATAATAATACGGCGGGTAGTAGTAGCCGCTTCCGTAAGCCAAAGTGGCTCCGACGGCCGCCCCAATGATAAACATCCCGAGATAACCTGCTGTGCTACTGGCTTCGGTTTCTCCGCTCGGCGCCGTGGTCTGTGTCACATAGGTGACGTTATAGACCGGCGAGCTCGATGGGATGGTGTAGATTTCTTGAGGAACGGACTCCGCAGTCTTCCATGGGCCGGTCGGCGCAGTGGACATGAACCATACGCCTTGGAAGCACAAATAGTACAAGTCACCTACCTTAATGACCTTGTCCTGGGTATTCGAAGCGTAGGAGAGCGAAGTCTCTTTAATAGGTTTGAATTGGGGCTCGCCGTCGTAGGTAACCGCAACCTCGGCTTCCGCTTTGGAGCGATCAACGATTACGGTGTTCGGTACCTGTGCTAGCAGCACCTCATCGTTGGCCTCATTCGTTCCCGGAACTGAAACAAGTACGCGGGACGCCACGCTGTTAGGAGGAATCTGGGCAAATTCTTTGGGCAAGTCCGCAGTGGCAAAAGTCCAAGGCCCATCGAGGGTTTTGGCGCGAAACCAACGTCCGGCTACCAGGTAATAGTATTGATTCTCCCCGCCATGAAGAAAAACATTACTCTCCGTATTCGTTGCATAGGACAGCTGGGTGTTGGGAATTTTCGCGTATACGGTCTTCCCCTTGAACGTGATGATCTCCGCGGGCTGGTTGCTGTAAAAAACCTCCGGTACAGCGCCTCCAGCGCCGGCTGGAGGCGGAATGGCCTTTTTCACGTCCGCCCAGTTCGGCTGGTCAGGTATCTTGGTCATATCGGTGGGCAATTTCGTTGTGACGCTCCACGGCCCTTCCAAGGCGGTGGCCGTAAGCCACGTTTTCTCGTTGAGGAGGTAATACTTGGAACTTGATTTATCGAAAAACAAATCCCAGTTGGTGTTGACCACGAACTCCAGATTGGTATTCGCGATTGGGGCACGAACAACTTCACCGTCGACGAGAAGCAGAATTGCATTTTCATGAGAGACGAAGATTTTCGGGGGATCATTCTTCACGGGTACCACGGGTTCGGAGTCCGGCTTCTTTTCCTCCAATTCCGCCAACAATCGGTCGAGGGAAATGTTTATGGTCGCGGTGGGCGAGAGGAAAGTCTTGACCAACTGATCCATGTTGGCTGCGCCGGCCTCATCCAAGGAGGGGAATTTTGTCGAGGTGACTTGAAACTGGCTCAGCACCACGTTGCGAGTGTCCAGGTTGGTATCGGTGCGGGCTCGAAGATAGACAACGCCGACCGTGGGCTGTCCCGCCTTCTGCTTGATGGAAACCGCCATACGGGCGTCAAGTTGCCGGAAGTTTGTCCACTCGTCGAGCTGCAGCTGGTAGTAGATGATCATGGCGTCCGCCGTGGATTTTTCTCGCGGCCAGCCAATATCCTGGGCAAAACTCGCGCTAACAAGACAAGAAATAAGAACAGCTGCTACCAGAGTCTTCACGACTGATCCCCCTTCTGTTTACTTCGGCTTTCTGTCTCCTCAGTAATTTGGGGTATCTGCTTTTCGCTCAGAGCTAACCCCAAGGCTACGTAAAGGAGATGGCGTCACTTCACCAGCGTGATCTCACTCGGACGCCAGGTCTTGTCGAACCACGGCTGGATCGACGGCAGTCTTGGTGCTGCCGTTCTGCACGAATCCGCGCCAGCAGAAAACGTTGCCATACGTCTTCGAGCGAAAAACAAAGTAGCCTTCCGGTACGTCGCCTTTGTAGTCGGGCGGCAGTAGCAGGAACTTTCCGCCCTTGCCTCTGTCAGGCCCGGCGTTGCCAATGTCCCCTACGTAGCGGAACCAGAAATCATTAATGATGCCGAGTATGTTCGGCGGCGACTCGATGACCAGAGGACCATTTTTCAAATCTAGCCACATCAAATTGTAAACAGTCTCTGTGTTCGGCGTGAGGAACAGCGACTTGGAGTCCATCAAGTCCTCCATGATGAGCACCGTTTGATTGTCGGTCGCGCCCTGACTGCGAACGCCCTCGCGGAACGCATAAAGTGACGCGCCCGGCATTGCGGTCAGAAATGCTTACACGCCGCGCTCGAAGTCGAGGTTGTCATACACCTTCTCGACTGTTGCATCATCCGGGAAGCCGTCGAAAAATTTCAACGTTCCTTGCCGAGTCTCGACTTTATCTGGCGTAGTGATGGCCTCCGGAATATCTGTGGTCATCTTCATTCTTGGTGGAGTTTGAGAGTGTGCGGCGGATGCGTCTAATGCACCTTTCACACCAAGACTAAACATCATGATGCGAATGAATCCTATTTTCATTTGGCGAGTCCCGTCCCTAAGTTGGTCGCACCCTGGGGCGTCAGATGGCGCCAAGATTCAAAACAAACGAGCCCGATAGTATCACAAGCCCACTTCGCAGCACAGTTTGGGCGAGGGGCGCGCGAGGCGAATGTGGCCTTTGGTAACGGTCTTCTTGAGACTTTCAATCTCAGCAGCCACAGCCTTGTCGCCCATAATCATGTCGTCTACCGGATAGAGCTTGTAGGAGTCGACGGTCAGTTTGTCGCCGTCCAGAGAAATTACGAGTTCGCCCAGGTTCTCTCCATATTTGCCAGTCTGCACCACGGGAGTGCGCCCGTTGACGATGATAGGCTCGTGCAATTCTGTGTGGCTGTGGGCACCGATGACCACGTCGATTCCCGGCAAGGCCCTGGCGAGTTGCACGTCCTCGCCGGCAACGTATCTTCGGTCTTAACCCTTGATCATGCCGCCGTGACTGAGCAAACAGGAAGTGTCTCTGATCGGGGAGAAAGAAGGGCATACGGTCACTCCGTGCTCCCTGAGCCAAGTCCTTAGGAAAGAGGAATGCAAGTGCTTCGGAGCGCTCCGGTGTTACACTGATGGCGTTTTCCAGCGCAAAAACGATATTCCTGGAAATACATCTTTAAACCCTGGAGGGCGGATTATCCATGAGACTCGGAATACGGTGGGCCACGAGAATCACATCCTGTTTGCTTGGTCTGAGTCTTCTTCTGCCGAGTGCATCGATCGGACAACAGTACAAGAATTTTCGCGTGGCCGTTTACATTCCCGTTTTTGTGGTGAAGCAGATGCAGGACCCCGGATGGTTGCAAAGTAGTTGGGAGACCATCAGCCGGCAAGTGAAGGTGGATAAGGTCTATATCGAAACTTACCGCAGCCACGAGATTGCAGATGAACAATTGCTGGAACAGGTGAAGAAATTCTTTTCAGAGCACGGGGTGCAGGTGGCAGGGGGAATCGCATTCACGGGCAACGAAAGTCACCAGTACGAATCGTTCTGCTACACGAACCCGGACGACCGCGAGTACGTCAAACAGGTATCGGAACTGACGGGGCGGCACTTTGACGAGATTATTCTGGATGACTTTTTCTTCGTGAATTCGAAAAAAGATTCGGACATCACAGCAAAAGGGAACAAGAGCTGGACGAATTTCCGTCTGGATTTGATGGACGAAGCGGCACAGAGCTTGGTGATTGGGCCAATCAAGAAGGTGAATCCGAAAGCCAAGGTGATCATCAAATTTCCGAATTGGTACGAGTATTTTCCAGGGCTGGGTTTTGACTTGGACCGAGAACCGAAACTCTTCGACGGGATCTACACAGGGACGGAAACACGCGATCCAGTGATTACCGAACAGCATTTGCAGCAGTATGAGAGCTACCAGATCTTTCGCTACTTCGAAAACATCAAGCCAGGAGGGAACGGCGGCGGGTGGGTGGACACGTATGCGACGCGCTACGTGGACCGATACGCGGAGCAACTGTGGGACACGATGTTCGCGAAAGCGCCGGAGATCACGCTGTTTTTCTACGGAGGATTGTTGGAACCGGTGACGCCGGGCGATCGGGATGCGTGGAAGGATCTGCACGCCAGTTTCGACTACAACCAGATGTTGGCCTACCGGGATGCCAACCGGTCGACTCCGGCGACGATGGCGCGAGTGGCTGGGTATTCGCTGGAGCAGGTGGATCGGATCGTTGGGCAGCTTGGAAAACCGATTGGGATTCAGAGCTACAAACCATACCAGTCGGTGGGTGAAGATTTTCTGCACAATTACCTTGGGATGATCGGGATACCGATTGACCTGCGTCCAACGTTCCCTGCGGATGCGGACGTGGTCCTGCTGACGGAATCGGCGAGGTACGATCCGGGGATCGTGGACAAGATCAAAACACAGTTGCAGAACGGAAAGAACGTAGTAATTACCTCGGGGCTGCTGCAAGCTCTGCAAGGCAAGGGCATCGAGGACATTGTCGAACTGCAATACACAGGCCGAACCGTTGCCGTGCAGGAATTCGTGGGGGCAGGACGAGGGATTACCGGGAGCGGGAAGCAGAACCCGCAGATCCTGATCCCCGAGATTGTCTACTTGACCAATGATGCCTGGGGATTGGTGCGCGGGCTGGGGAGCGGCAATGGATTCCCCCTGCTCATCATGGATCGCTACTCGAAGGGCATTCTTTATGTGTTGACCATCCCGGAGAACTTTTCCGATCTTTACAATCTGCCGCCGGAGGTTCAGGGCGCCCTGAAGTCTTATATCTTGGGGAATTTCCCCGTGAAATTGGATGGGCCTAGCCGAGTCAGCCTGTTCGCGTATGACAACCAGACGTTTATTGTGGAGTCTTTCCTAGACGAGAAAACGGACGTAAAGGTGGGCATCACGGGTAGCGTGGCCAAATTGAAGAATCTCGTGACAGGCGAGGTGATTGAAAAGGAGCCACCGCCGTCTGGGCCAGGACAACGAACGAGTTTCAAGATCAGGCTGCAGCCGCACAGCTACGCCGCGTTTGTGGAAATGAAGTAAACCGGGTTTGGGCACTTTAGAGTCAATCCCTGTCTGCCTCAGTCTTTGACCGCTGATGGATATTGCTGCACCTTCAGGCAATCGCTGAACATCCTAAATGTTACCTAACGTGCCCTACGTAATCAGGCGCGTTTACTTGTGCGAACTTCATCCGCGTTAAAGCCGGCAATCCCGAAATCGTAGTGATCAACAGTTGCGCTCTTACCCTCGCCTTGTTCAATGCCAAAAATAG
Source organism: Candidatus Acidiferrales bacterium (assembly GCA_963709675.1). Lineage (GTDB taxonomy): Bacteria > Acidobacteriota > Terriglobia > Acidiferrales > UBA7541 > Acidiferrum. The sequence goes on along the minus strand of CAVPWW010000002.1, from coordinate 1,353,301 downwards.
AAGAGTCTCCAGCACCCAGGATGTGAACCGTCGGGGACTGCTGTTTAAGCGGCATCTCAAAGAACTCCTGGTGGAACTGCGAAGTGAGGTCGAGGTTGGGAACCCTCACAGTGAGGTGATTTATGCTTGCCGCCCGGAAGCCTGTCGGCTCGGGAGTTGCGAGCGCGCCCGGCGCCAGGGATGCACTAGCGGCCAACGCAGCAACAGAAACAGCAAATTGACGGCGATTTAACCTGCCGCGCTCCAAATCGCTGAGCATTCCATCAATAGTTTCGATCATAGGGTCCTTTCTGTTCTACAGAATCATCTGTTCCCGGGCGATTCGAGCTTCGCTTGTGTTCTCATCTCCTTGAACGCCGTTTCTGGCGAGTGACGAGCATTTGTACCGTTACCCAACTTATGCGTTTTCGAGGACCTGAGGCGAAAAACTCGCGCTAAGTCCGAACCAGTACCCACTTCGGTTGTTATGCCGTTTACGAGGCGCCTGATCCTCGTCCGATGCGGCAAAAGGAAATTCGCGTTGGCCGGAGCGACCACGAGGTTATCCCTTCACCGCCTTGATTTTCTGGTTCAGCGCCGGATCCTCGAAATTGGTCTTGAGGAATTCCGCCGACGTGGGTAACTCCACGCGGAGATCATGCACCGTGCAGACCCACACCTTACCGGAGCGAAACCGATAGTCCAATGCGTGCCCCCCGGCCTGTTTATCCTGCCGCAGAAAGTGAAGATGAAACCCGGCGACGCCGATACCCTGCGCGTACGTCGGAGAACGAAACCCGGCCAGGGTGCCCTCTACAGTAGTGAAGACTTTCTCGGCCTGATGTTCCGCTGCTTCTGTGAGCGGAGGAAACGGCCTGGCCTGACGTTGCACGGTTCGTGTGCGGACTTCGTCGAAGATGCCATCGACTCTCACCGCACTGAAGAGGTTGGCATCCGTGGCCTTCTCAATCATCGCCAGCAGGTCGTTCTTCGCCGTCGGCTGCACTATATCCAACTGCTGCTCCGGCTGGAAAAAGGTAACCACAGCGTCGGCCGTGACGGGACGAGCGGAGCCGTCCGATCGAAGCTGATAGAAGATGCCATCGAAGCCAACCATCTCACCATCGAGATAGTTGAAAGTGCCAAGGCCGAAGTCGCCGTGTTTTCGAAGCTGGCCGTAAGTCGCGTCACCTTCATAAATTCCGGCCATCAAAGCAGACATCAAGGAGGTTTGGTACAACTCTCCCGCTCGATGATCGTTGCTGCCTGACACGTGGTGCCACGCCGGTTGGATCATGGCGAGAGAGCCGGATGGAAGTGAATTGCTCATGCACAGTCTCTCAGTCCCAGGCTTCGGGAATCACGTGTTCGCCAATTTCCACATTCTTGCTGTAATCGGTCGGAATGTCGACCACGACTATGCCGGGCGTCTCTAGAGCTTTGCGTGAGGTCGGCTGAAGTTCATCGGGTTTATTGACTCTCATGCCCACGCCCCCGAGGCTTTCCGCGTACTTCACGAGGTCCGGATTTCCGAAATCTGTGCCTGAAATACGTCCGTAGATGAGCTCCTGCTGAAAAGCGACCATGTTGTATCCCCCGTCACGAAGACAATGACCGTGATGTTCAGCTTCAACCGAACCGCTGTCTCCAGTTCCATCGACGAGTAGAGGAAACCTCCATCGCCCACGACCGCTAGCACCTTCTTGGCCGGATAAGTGAGACTCGCAGCCATGGCCCAAGGGATCCCGACGCCCAAAGTCTGCTGACCGTTGGTGAATAATAGCTTGCGTGGCTCAAAAGCGAAGAAGTGGCGCCCCATCCAGATGTGAACCGAGCCCATGTCGCACGCCACAATGGTGTCATCATCGACCAAACTGCGCAGCGCCAGAACGATGCTGAGAGGATTAATCAAGCCGCTGGATTTCGGCGGCTTCGGCTCGGCCAACGCCATCGACTCGGCATGAATTGCCTGGAGCTCTGGACCTGCGGCGAACGATTGTTCCTGCAGCATTGACGTAAGGGCAGCCACTGTCTCGGGGACTGCTCCGCGAAGCTCCAACTCCGGTTGATAACGGTTGTCGATGTCGCAGGGATAATTGTCCAGATGAATGATGGTCCTGGCCTCCAAAGCTCCCGAATGTCCAGTGGCGCACCACCTCCGCTAACTTAACGGGCGGACCCTTCTGGTCTTTTATTAGGTAGATCGGAAACGGCGGGCAAAAGACGACAGGCAGGTGGAAATATTATTGAAGGCTATGGCGTCCTCGGTGTGGCGTTCTTCGCGCCGTTCGACAACGACCGCCACTTTCTTCCGTGGACTCCTATTCGAGTGTCTCTCATTGGGCTCGGGTGATTCTTCACGAGTCGCGGGGCTGCCGTTATCCGAAGCGAATTTCTTTGGATTTGGGTTCCCGCAGGAGTGTTGGTCGTCTCGGCCTTGTTGTTGCGCACGCGCCGTCCTGATAGTGACGCTAGACTGAACGAACCAAGACTCCCGTGTTAGCCCCGTCTAGCAAGCGTGAGCGGATAGTGGCAAGACCTCGAACAAACGGGAATAAACGGCACAAACACCCCTCCGCCGAGAGGCGATTTCAGGCGGGGGCGACCCTCGCCACCTTCGGGTGAAAAATGCTGGTTTCGATGGCATCGCAGACTCTTGGGGCCACACAGGCGGGGGCATCGTGGCGGCTGGCTGGAGACAGTTCAGTGCCCCTTTCACCCGCTCTTATGTTTCTCCCCCTTCTTACCGGATGTCAGGAGAGTCCACCGACGATATTGCGATACTCAGCTTCGGTGAAAGCCTTAAGAGTTTCCGTGGTTATATTGCCCTGTGCGCCAACCGAGAGGGTGAACTTGGCACCAGCTTCGTCGTTAGGAAACTCCGAAATCAACACAGCGTCATACTGTCCCATGGTCAAGTACCAAGCGTGAATTTTCCCTCCCGCCTTCTCGGCGGCTTTCTTGGCGGCATCGAGTCGTGCGGGGCTTTCTTTGATCTTGGCGATTCCTTGGTGGGTGTATCGGATCAGACTCACATAATGTGGCATATCGAGTGCCCTCCTTAGGGCTGGCACATTACCAATTGTCAAATGTGGGCGTCAAGCTCGGGCATGGTCGTCTCAAGAGCTAGTGCGATGGCACCAGAAGAGGTCGTGCTTTGTTTGAATCGGCGGGAACGCCTTGTTATGGCGCTCAGAGGGAGGCGAGAGGCCCCGAGTACCGCCTCTGCGGTCGGTCATTATGCACCGCGATGTCCATTGCCTTCTTCTGCCCGACCAGCACAACCAGCTTCTTCCCCGGCGTGATCCCCGTGTAGATAAGGTTGCGTTGCAGCAGCATGTAGTGCTGCGTGGCGAGCGGGATCACCACGGCAGGAAATTCCGACCCCTGCGACTTGTGGATGGTGACCGCGTAGGCAAGCGAAGCCTCGTCCAGTTCCGCGAAGTCGTACTTCACGATGCGCTCGTCGAAGCGGATCGTGTCCAACAAGGAGCAGGGCGAATCCGCAACGCCGCCGTGTCATGCTTGTTCTTGCGGAGTCCGACGACAAAGGGAGCAAGGCAAAACTCGGAGCTGTGTTGCGTCAAGCGCAATTGGAAAACGTGACGATTTGGAGCGTTGGACTTTCCACTGTCCACGCTTGGTTCTTGAACCGGGCGAAAATGAAACCAACCGATCCGGATTGGGGAGACAACAACTTGATCCCGCTCGCGGTCGGGCGGTCACAAACATCAAAGACCAGATTCACAATAATGGTTTGCAGATCGCTACCACCGCGACCGGTGGCACGCATTTTGCCACTTGGAGAGACCGCTCAATTCAAGCTGCCATCGACGAAATTGGCGGTGAGCTGCACTCTCAGTATCTACTAATGCACACACCGACTGCGACGAAACTGGTAAGGTTCCCTGACCAAAATCTACTTCGGCGATTATGTCGTTTACCAAGACCTAGGCGAGGAATGGGGTCTGGCATTGTTACTTTTGACAGTATCCACCTATGCTCACCCCCCTTAGACTCCGTGCTGCCTTCCTATCAATCGGGTGACGACTATGAAGAAGAAATTGGCAGTGTGGGTAGTGGTGGCGTGCATCGCGTCGGTGATTGGCTGCAAGCAAACGACGCCTACGGACCAAACCACATCAAATGCACCAGAAGCGGTGATAGAAGGACGCCACACAGGCTTACTTGTACTTGTATCCTCTGGTCGTGTTCGGCATCTCTTACGAGGCTCTAACAAACGTTGAGAAACCGACGTGGGAAACGTTATCTGCGCCGCTCAATCAATTCATGAGCGTACGTCAAAACCGCCCAGACAATCACGGCGTCATCCTGCCTAGCACGGATACGTTATACACGCTCGCATGGGTGGATGTTACAAAAGAGCCTGTGGTCTTCCAAACGCCATCTATTCCCAACGTTCCGGGAACGAGTCAAAAGCGGTTCATGATGTACGAATTTATGGATGCGTGGACGAAGGTGTATTACAGCAACGGGTTGCAGAAGGGCTTAGTTAAGAAAACAAATTTTATTATAGTCGGCCCTGATTTTAGCGGCACGTTACCGAATGTTCCTGACAGCATCGTCGTTCACAGCACTACCAATCAGTCGTGGCTAATTGTGCGTACACAAATCGAGGGTTTGAAAGATTTGGACAACGTGCACGCCGTTCAGGACCAATATGACCTGAGGCCACTGAGTGCGTACGGGAAGCCATTTACGCAGCCTCTTGGCGTGGTCAACCCAAACATTCCAGTGACTCCCGGTCCTTCCCCACAAGCTAATGCTCTGGACGGAGAGAAATTCTTTACCAAGGCCGCAGAGTGGTTTAACAAAGTCCCATTTCCTGACGAAGATAAGGCCGCCGGTGTGGACAAAATTCTCGCCCAATTTGGCATTGTTCACGGGCAGCCCTTTGATTACTCCGCTTTGTCTCTTGAAAAGAAGGCGGCAATGGGTCTTGCAGCAAAGGCAGTACAGCATGAGTTTGACAAAATCTATGCAGACCCAACCAGCATTGGAACGCCGAAGCAAGGTTGGCTTATCCCGGACCCAAAGTTGGGCAACTACGGCACGGACTACAAACTTCGAGCGGGAATTTCATTTGTAGGATTTGGAGCGAACTTACCTCAGGATGGCTTCTACCCACTTCTCGTTCAAGACAGTACAGGAAAGCTTTTGGATGGCGGAAAGAAATACACAATCACATTCCCGAAGGGGCAACTTCCTCCAGCCGGAGCATTCTGGTCCGTAACAAACTATCAAGACCACTTCCTAATTCCGAACACCGCGAACAAATATTCCGTCAGCAAATGGATGAATCCAAAACTTAATGCCGATGGTTCGTTGACTATTTACCTGCAACCAACGAGTCCGGGCGCAGATAAAGAAATCAACTGGCTGCCAACTTCCGGTAGCATACCGTCGATGACCCCATTGATGCGTCTTTACTGGCCGTTGCCACCAGTTCTGAACGGGACATGGACTCCTCCGCCTGCAGTAGAGGTGCAGTAATACTGCCCCGCAATCCCAGCGGGTCATAATTGGAAATTCTCAGTTGTGACACCGCTGGGCGAAGGAAACTTGCGTCAAGTCCCGATTTGTCGGCAAACCGGTAAGGTCCCTGACCAAAATCTACTTCGGCGATTATGCCGTTAATTAGGCACTAGGCTCTAGTCACGAAAAGGAAACGAACGAGCGCCATCCCAAAAGCAAAAGCGAAACCATATCCAAAGCTACCTCAAGGCAACGGTCCTTCGTAGGTACAACGAACCAGCGTCTCGTTCTCAATCACGCCTTCGGAGATCACGTTTCCGTTAGAACTCAGCATATTGATCGTGTTTGCATTTCCTGCGTTCAGATATGTGCCGTCTGTCGTGCCCGAATTGCACGCGTCGAAGTACATCGCACCGTAGCTAGCAAGCTCAGGCACACTTGTATCGATTTCCAGAGACTCCAAGATCCATTCAGCGCAGTTACCTTCTAGCGTCGTTTTCTTTGGCGCTGTCACTGCAAACGAGGCGTGCGCTCCATTCGTATCATTCATCAAGTAAATGCGCGCCGCGGTGTTCGATCCCTCGTCAACGCAGATCACACAGCTCATCGTATCTCCCTGGCTTGCGGGGAAATTGCTGATCCAATAGGTCCCTTCCGGATACCACTCCCACCATGGATTCAGTTGCCGCATCGTCCCCAAAATGTAGTTCATGACGTCAGAATCACAGCCGGCCTGCAGCACGTCGGGTGAACCGTCGCCATCGATCCCAATCCAGGTCGAGGCCGAATACCACACGAAGGGACTCGCTCCGGCGGGCGGGAACGCGTTCGGCACCGTCCATTCACTTTCTATCCATTGCATCCGTTTTCCTTTCGGTGCATGCACAACCGCCCCAGACCAAATGTTGCTGGTTTCCACTCCGTGAACTACCTTGTTTCCCGCCCTCCCCGGCAATCGGTGTCTCTTGTAATCCATTTTCCGAAACGTCGGTCGTATGAAATTCAATTTCTTCTGATACTTGGCTTGCCATCGCTTCATTAATCTCTCATCCCAAGTCGGCCGCGGCACGACGCCATAGACCCTTAGTTCCCGCTCCTCGGCCTCTGTTGGTTTGAAACCTCGTGGAGGCGCATCAAACAATCGAATAGTCCCACCCTTCGGTAGCTCGATTGTGTCCATTGGGACTCTCTTTCTGCGTCCTCAGACGCTCGCTATAAAGACATCTGGCCCGACGAAAAGCACAAATAGCAGTCGATTCGGTTCGGGTCGACACCTAGTAGTGATGGCCGGAACGAAAACGTTGCACGCAATTCGGAAACGAACAAATGGCAGATGTCTGGCATCGTTCGACCAACTCCCGGCAGTCGCGAATCTCTAACGAGGTCGGCCGGTGTCAATGCAAATCACATCCTATAATTCGCATTCGGCCTCCTTCGGTCCGAGCGCTGTTAGGGTGAACACCGAAACAGTCTACTCGGCTCGTCGTGAGGCCGACCTCGTTATGACATCAATCGGAAACATAGGTACTGGACCCGACGCCAAAATTAACTTCGGCGATTACGCTGCCGTTACTGGGACTTATGGGGCAAGGCAACTACCGCATCGCCTCGGGCATCCGTGTCAGCATATCTCACCAAGGACGTAAGGCAGTGGCCCGACAGCGAGTCACCTTAACCGAAAGTCACCGCCTTCATTTTCACCGCGTGAATAGCTTGCGGCCACTTTGGTTACTACTTTTGTGCGCACAATTTTCCTCTGCTCAAACAACATTCACTAAACCCTCAGAAGCATATGAATATGCCCGTCGGCCGCTGACTGAATGGAAGACGGCGATACGCGAACACCGGAAACCAGCCACTCCGACCATTCGTCCCGACATCGTACAGGACCGTGGCAAGGCACTCTGTCCTTCGTTTTCGCTCGACAGCGCATCGGGAGAAGAGCTGTACTGGCTTGCGAAACTCTGTGAGGAGGATAACGGCAAGGCGACGATCGAAGTCGAACGCTATCTAGCGGAAGAGGTTCGATTTAGTCACCACTACCCGCTTTGTCCCATCGCTGCCATAGGTCACAATCGTCGTGACTTGCTTGGCCTGATATGGCTTTCCTTGTGCGTTTGAGACTTCGTCGTAACCACTTCGGCGCTTACGTCGTTAATCGGGACCTAGTCTGCGACCCCAAGCCCAAACTGAGCTATGAAATGTCCTTGTGATACCATCAGGCACCCCTGTTTCAAATTTCGCCGCCATCTGACCGGGTCGGGTTGCGAGCTTAGGGACGGTTTCGCCAAATGAAACTCGGATTCATTCGCACCATATTGTTGAGTGTCATCATGTGTTCGTTCACTTTCACCGCAGCAGCGCAAACTGTGAGCCCCTCCGAAGCTCGTGCTATTGCTAAGGAAGCCTACGTCTACGGCTTCCCGATGGTGGACAGCTACCGCATTCAGTACGACTACTTTCAGGACAAGACGAACCCGGAGTTCAAGGCTCCTTGGAACCGCATCGCAAACATTCCGCGAGTTACAACTCCTGCGGATACCACAGCTCAGACGCCGAACGCTGATACGCCCTACTCTTGGTTGGGCTTGGACCTGCGAGCAGAGCCTATCGTGCTTACGATGCCGGTAATTCCGAAGGACCGCTATTTTTCAGTTCAGCTTATTGACGCCTACACTTTTAATTTTGCGTATATCGGCAGCCGTACCACAGGTAACGGCGGCGGGAGCTTTCTGATCGCCGGGCCGAACTGGAAAGGCGAGACGCCGAAGGGCGTGATAAAGATGATTCGTGCAGACACCGAGTTTATCTTCGCCTTTTATCGCGTGCAGCTTTTCGATCCGAAGGACATCGACAACGTCAAGAAGGTGCAGGCCGGTTTTCAAGTGCAGCCGCTTTCGGCCTTCGCTGGAACGCCACCGGTAAACGCCCCAGCCGTCAACTTTATCAAACCCGTCAGCCGGGAAGATGAAAAGAAGTCATTGGAATTCTTCAACATCCTAAATTTTGTGCTGCAATATTGCCCAACAGACCCATCCGAGGTCGAACTCATGGGCCGCTTCGCGAAGATTGGCGTCGGAGCAGGAAGGAAATTGGACGTTAGCAAGCTATCTCCAGAAATGGGCACGGCGATGCAACAAGGTATCGCCGACGCGTGGGTAGATTTCAATGGCATACTCAAGCAATTCAACGAAGGAAAAGTAACGTCTGGCGACGTGTTCGGAACTCGCGAATACTTAAAGAATGATTATCTCTATCGGATGGCCGCTGCTGTCCTGGGCATCTACGGCAACTCCAAGCAAGAGGCGATGTATCCGCTGTACGGTGTCGATTCCGACGGCCAGAAACTAACCGGAGCCAACAAGTACACGTTGCGCTTTCCCAACGGACAACTACCGACCGTGAACGCCTTCTGGTCGCTGACCATGTACAAAATGCCGGAGAGCCTTCTTGTTGCGAATCCGATTAATCGTTATCTCATCAACTCAGCCATGCTGCCGCAGCTCAAGAAAGATGCCGATGGGGGGCTGACTATCTACGTTCAGAGTGGATCTCCCGGCAAAGAAAAGGAAAGCAACTGGCTGCCCGCGCCAAACGGACCCTTCATGATGTACATGCGTCTATACTGGCCGAAGGAAGAAGCCTTGGATGGAAAGTGGACCTCACCACCACTTAAACGGGTGCAGTAAGAAAGCATGGCTGTATTCGAAGTCGAATCTCGGAAATAAAGCGAAACCACAAATGGGGGATCAAGATATGAAGACTTTACGATATTTGGTCGGAGTGTTGTTTGCAGGCGTGTTGGCGCCAGGCGCTTCGTACGCGCAAACTCCGCCAAAGATGAAGATGACCACAAACATTCCAGCGGCCATCACTACGCCCGACACTGTGGAAACACGAATCGGTACCCTGAAGTTCTTCGACGGGTTCCCAGACGACGACACGGTTCAAAAGGTGTACGACAATCTCGACTTCATGCGCGGAGTTGAGGCGTTCCTGAACGCCATGCCGGGTGCGTCCGTGGAAGCACTCCGGATAGGTTTCACTACCCAAGGTGCGGACAACAATCAGACCGTGCTCATCATGGAAGACCTTATGGACTCCAAGTCGCTGTTCCTGACGGCGAACACCGAAAGCGTCTATAACATGATGTGGGTGGACACGAAGGCAGGCCCGGTGGTGATAGAAACTCCGCCGAACGTGCTCGGTATCATTGATGACCATTGGTTCCACTATGTGGCTGATTTCGGCAGAGCCGGACCTGATAAGGGCAAGGGCGGTAGATTTCTACTGTTGCCCCCGGGTTATAAAGGCGAGGTTCCGAACGGCTACTTTGTTTTGCGTTCTGGCACATACGGCAATCTAATGTTCTGGAGAGGATTTCTGGAGAATGGTAGCACCAAGCCCGCTGTAGAAAGTTCTAAGAAGTTCGCCAAGGTGTACCAGTTGTCCGACGCCAAGAATCCACCGGCGATGAAGTTCATCAACGTTTCCGGGAAGGAATTCAACACCGTTCATGCCAACGACTTTCATTTCTACGAAGAAGTAAACAGTGTCGTCCAGTATGAGCCGAGCGAGGCATACAGTCCGGAAATTCTCGGGACTCTTGCCGCGATTGGTATCGAGAAGGGCAAGCCGTTCGCTCCGGATGAGCGAATGAAGAAGACTCTAACGGAAGCGGTAGCCGTGGGAAATGCAACGGCGCGAGCCATTACATTCAAATCCCGCCAGCCAGGTGCTTACGACTACCCGAACAGCGCTTGGTTTACTTGTTTTATAGGCGGTAGTTATGAATTTCTGTCTCAGCCCGGTGTACGAGACCTCGATGCGCGTGTCCACTTCCTCTACTACGCCACCGGCATAACTCCCGCGATGGCTGTGCAGATGGTCGGTGTGGGCTCTCAGTATGCAGCCGCTGCCACCGATTCTGAGGGTAAACCGCTAGATGGCGGCAAGACCTATAAGATTCACCTGCCGCCAAACATTCCAGCAAGGGACTTCTGGTCCTTCGTTGTCTATGACAATCAAACCCGCTCAATGCTTCAAACGGACCAACGGTTCCCCAGCATTGGTAGTCAGAAAAAAGGCATTGTAGTGAACCCGGACACCTCGGTAGACGTGTGGTTCGGGCCGATCCCGCCAGCCGGTCACGAAGCGAACTGGGTGCAGACGGTTCCAGGAAAAGGTTGGAACGTCCTTATCCGTCTCTATGGTCCGTTGCAGCCGTGGTTCGACAAGACGTGGAAACCGGGCGAATTTCAACTGGTGAACTGATCGAAAGGGGACGAGTATTACTCGCCCCCTTCTAGGTCCCGGTTCGTCGCGAATGTCTAACGAGGTCGGCCGGTGTCAAGAGTTTTCTTCATCTTTTTTTGAATTTCTCCATCTTTTTTGTGAATCTCTGCATCTTTTTCATACTGCGTTCACCGCTGGGACTTCCCGTGTTGTGTATGGCTCGTGAGAGAAAGGCCAGGCCGTATGGGATGGCGGAGAGGCTCGTAGTACCGACGAGGCCGGGTAACTCCGGTGGAGGGAAGGGGCCTCAGTTGAAGGCGGACGCAAAAAGCGACGACAGAAAGGGAGATTGGCGATCAGCCTGATAACTCCCAAGTTGTTTTCAGAAGTTGCAGACGGCGTCACATGCAATGGCTACGGCGATTGTGTGAGTCTTCTCCGAGAGCCGGATGCGCAAATCCGCACGTCCGGTTCGATGAGCGGGATGTGGAAACGGAGCATGGTCCGGATAGTGAGGCACCGGCAGACGAAAGGGCCGGCAACCGATAGGCCGAACCTAACCCACCGCGCCACATCTCGACTCCACACAAGCTCGTTTTGGTTGACCACGAGACTGGCAGCAAGAGCGACCGTGCTGAGCTAGGCCGCTTGGGCTAACGTCTGGTGGCTCGTTCGGTCACCCAATCCGTAACTGTCGCTGTAACTCCGCTGGAGAGCAATGGAGCATGCTCCAGCACCGCATCCACGAAGTTCTCAATACAGGGGAAGTGCAGATTGGAATGGGGAGGCAAATTTTCCTCACCGGCAGGAGAAACCAATCGAGGTCCGTTCAGCGGCGTAAGGTCCAACATCCCTTTACTGCCTGCGATGCGAAGCTCATCGCGGGCAACCTGCGAATTCCACCGCACGTCCACCACGGAATGCACGCCGCTCGCATACTTGACTAAAACCGTGGCGGAATCCTCCACCGCGAAATGGTGGACAACGTTGGACAAACAGGCTTGAACTTCCACTGGCTGGCCAAAGAAATAGTTCAACAGGTCAATGCGATGGGAACCTACATCATAAAGCGGTCCGCCTCCGGCTTGAGCCGGGTCGAACAGCCATGAACGATGCTCGTTTGGCGGCTGACTATGGCAGGTGGCAAACGCCATGAGCGGCCTTCCGATCGCTTTCTGGCGGATCAATTCCAAAGCGCGCTGTACTTTCGGATAACAACGCCGGTAGTACGCTACTCCTAAGCAGCGCCTGCTTTTTTCCGCAGCCTCAGCCATGTTCAATGCTTCGGCGTGGTTCATCGCCATAGGCTTTTCGCACAAAACGTGTTTCCCTGCATGCAGAGCCCGCATGCATTGCGGCCCGTGCAGAAACACAGGCGTGGCAATGTAGACGGCATCAAACGTCCCGTGGCCCAACGCTTCTTCCAGGCTGGAAAACGCGGGGACTTCATATGATGCGGCTTTGTTGGCATGCCGCGTGACCACACCGGCAAGTGAGCTGCGCGGCTCCGCTTGAATTGCGGGGATCACCCGTTTGGTTGCAATATCCCCTATCCCCACCACCAGCCATTGCAGCATAGGAATCTATCTTACAGCGGCGCACTTTTCTGGGGGCATCTTGCTCGTCTCTATTTTCCAGCGGAATGGACCTTAGGTCCTGATTCTTCGTGTGGGCCCGACTTCGGCGGTTATGTCGTTAACCAGGACTTGAGGATGATATGCTCCGTCATATGTACGGATTGAAAAAGGAAGTTGACTTGAGTTTCTTGACGGGCAGTGAACTCATCCTGGCTGTCCTGTGCTTTCTTTCTTGCGCAGTACCTCTATTCGCCCAGAAAACCCCCGAACCTCCCAAGGCCGCCGAATATGAAGATGCCGATGGTTACGTCGTTCTTTCCATCCTTCTGAGCCAGGCTCATTCGGAAATGGATCCAAGTTTTTTACTTGCCCCTTTTCTACTTTCTCCCTTAACCGTATCGGGCATAAACGCCGACTCTTTTCAATCGTGTAACAGAGTTCCAACTGAGTTTACTAGTGCAGCCGCGGATTTTCGCGACAAAAATAAGCAAAACTGGAACTTAACAAAGAGAATCAATCTGAAGTTTCGCTACAAATTTACGAATCTCACTGGAAAACACGCCTGGCTGGCCCCGACGCAAAACAATAAAGACGTTCCTCCCGCGCTCTTCGAGACTTCCGTGTATCAGGTGTCCGCTGTCGGTTTTGACGCGTCCCGAACTCACGCCATCGTCTATGTTGGGGCAGTCTGCGGTCCGGATTGCGGCAGCGGTTCCTATCATTTGCTGGTAAAGGAAAAAGAAGGCTGGAAAGAGACCAACGGCTCCCCAGTATGCCAATGGATGAAGCTTAAATCTTGATTTTTTGTTTAACCGGACTCCCTCGAGTCCGAGCTCGCGAAAGAAATCAATCGTCCCTTCGAAGATGGCCAGTGGTCGGAGACGGAAGTGGGAACGCCGCAAGGAGCAGTGGTCACGCCGCTTACACAAAGGGTAATTTTGATCGTTTGGGCCGTCGGATCCCCCGTTTTGGGGCGAACCTGAAGAAATCGGAATGCTGTGACGAATGGTGATGGTATCCTCGCCGACCAGGACGTCTTTAACCAAGAGTCGCACGATTTTCTGGCGTTCAATGACACTAAGCGTTTCCGCCGCGCTGCGCAAGCGAGCAAGGAATGCTGTGAGAGTCTCTGCCAGGCGCAGGAATACGGCGCGATCGTTGGTCTGGTCGGCGATCGCCTGCAGTTCAGCACTGAGTGTCTGTTGGCGATGACGCAGTGCAGGCATACGTTCACGCAACTGCTCAAGCGACAAGAGTCCTTCCTGATAGGCGGTGAGAAGTCGTTCGATACCTTTGCCAACATGGGTCAACTCCCTCTGCAGACTCTGCTCACGTTTTGCGGTTGGATCGGAAGTACGCGCTGCTTCCAGCCGACGATCAAGTTCCTGGTGTATCAGAGCAGGTTCTTCCAGTAGGCGGATCACCTCAGTCCAGACGATCTGATCGAGGAGTTCTTGTCGGATGAAGCGGCCGTTATCGCAAACCGGTCCGCCGAGTTTCCTCCAGCTATCGGATCCAATACATTTGTAGTAGTGAATCTTACGTGCGCTGGTTTGTGTCGATGTTCGCGACAGGGCGTAACCACACTTGGCACAGCTGACCAGCCCCTGCACGACACTTGGCGCGATGGTACGCCGGCGCGATCGTATCTTGTTCTGGTAGAGCAGCTCTTGGGCACGAGCAAAGCTTTCTTCCGTCACCAAGGCGGGCACGGGGATCTCGATCCACTCTTCGCGGGGGCGTTGGTGGCCTGCTGTGGTGCTGGGCGTAGTTGTACCCCGCCGACGCTGTGGGCGCATAACCCGTGTGCGCGCAGAAATGCCGGTCTTGCCGAAGCAGGCGACGCCGCGATAGGCGGAGTTGCGCAGCACGCCCCACACCACCGAGCGTTCCCAGCGACTTGCTTTACGAGCCGGAACGCCTTCGGTGTTGAGGCGACGCGTGATCTCCCCGATGCTGAGTCCCTCGACTGTGTACATCTCATAGACGCGCCGTACTACACGGGCCGCGGCTTCATCGACAACATACGCGGCGGGCACCTCGTCAGTCTTACGGATGTAACGGTATCCATAGGGAGCGCCGCTCATTACGCTCACCTCACCGGCTTGCGCCCGGTGTCGCTTGCCACGACGCGAACGTTCCAGGATCTGCGCTCGTTCATATTCAGCGATCATCCCTTGGAACTGCACAAGAAGTTGATCTTCCGCGCTGTCGCCTTGTGGCGACTTCACGAACAACGTCTCGACTCCGTGGCGAGTAAACTCCTCGATCAGGAGAATCTGGTACGCATACTTACGGCTCAAGCGGTCAGGCGAATACGCGAGCACCACTTGGATCTGCCCTTCCGCGGCGAGGTCCCGCACGCGCTCCAAGCCGGGCCGCTCCAGCGTGGCTCCGCTATAGCCTTCATCTTCGAAGACCCACTCTTTGGGTACCTCCAGATCGTGGCTCTTGGCGAACTCGATCAGCGACGCCGTCTGGCTCGCAATCGTGTTCTCCTCGCGTTGCTGTTCCGACGACACCCTTGCGTAGATTGCCGCCATCCTCATCGTCGAGCTCCTTCACGCGCACCCCGACGGGGTGCTCGCGACATGGCACCAGAATCTCGTAAGCCCGCGCGAGCTTCGGCTCGAGCAAGCGATCAAACGAATAAGAAACTTGAATTTGAAATGCGTCGCGATTTTGACGCGGTTCAGCCATGCCTTTTTAGGACGCGCAGAAATGCATTTAATGCGCTGGCTACGATCGCTCCAATGGTCAGGCCACTGCTTCTCGCGTATTTCCGCAGCAGTTCCACGGTTCGCGGTGAAAGCTTCAAGGTGATTGGCACAGTGACTTCGGGAACTTCGATCGGACCACCGAGTTGGGAGGCTTCTTGCAAGTAGCGATATGCTTGGCGCTCTGACAAGTCGAACTCGCGTGACAACCGACGCACTGCGTCGGGAAGCGCCATTTGACGCTGCAGCAGGCCACGAGCGGCGTTCAGCTGGCGAGCCTTCTCCATCTTGGTTGAACGGGTCATGTGACATAACTATATTACTATTTACGACGAAGATCAAGCAATGTGTACCTTTCTCGCCACCCCACCACTGTTCTTTCAAACTGGAAATTGCCTTTTGTGTACGGGGCGTGGCCTCGCCGCTTTTGGCCAACGTCTATCTTCATTACGTATTCGATCTGTGGGTCGAGTCCTGGCGCAAGAAAGTCGCAAAGGGCGACGTAATTGTCGTCCGCTACGCTGATTATCTTGTGCTTGGCTTTCAATGAGGAACGGAAGCCGAGCGGTTCCTGCAACAATTTCGTGAACGGCTGGCGAAGTTTGGTTGGAATTACATCCTGACAAGATACGGCTGATTGAGTTCGGGCGGTTCGCCGCCCGAGACCGGAGGCAGCGCGGAGAGGGAAAACCAGAGACCTTCACGTTCTTGAGGTTCACCCACTACTGTGGGCAGCGCAAGACCAACGGAGCTTTCACCGTCTGGCGGATTACGGCGAAGAAGCGAATGGCAGCGAAGCTCAAGGCCATCAAGGCTGAGCTTCAGCGCCGAAAGCATCATCGTACGACCGAGGTCGGTGTGTGGCTTCGCAAGGTTGTGCCGGGCTACTACCGATACCACGCCGTTCCGGGTAACTCGACTCAGTTGCGCATCTTTAGTCGCCGCGTTTGCTGGCTCTGGCGGAGCGTTCTGGTCCGACGCAGCCAACGCGCACAGGTACGCTGGGATCGTCTCTATCCTCTCTTGCACAGGTGGATTCCGCGCCCACGCATTCTGCATCCCTACCCTAGTGCTCGCTTTGCCGCTACTCATCCTTGGTAAGAGCCGTATGCGTAAACGCGCTTGTACGGATCTGTGCGGGGGGCGATCAGCAATGGTCGTCCCTACCGCGACAATTGACAAGAACATCGACGCTTGGGACGTGGGCCCGCTAGGCGAGCCCATGGCGGCAAGCCGCCTAGGCGCGGGCCGCCTTTTGTTCCCGATAGGCCGGCGCGAAAACTTCGGCTACAAAAGTCTCCAGCGTTGTGGGAGTGGTGTTCCTTGGGGAGCGCGGCTCGAGCGCCTTTAGGTAGCCCGAATTCTGCGCGTCCGCCAACTCAAACAGCTGGTCCGCCATATTCGAAGACATGCCCATCTGCATGAAACCGGGCTTCAACTGTGCCGCGGGCATCTGCTTATATGTCAGGTCGGGCTTGCCGATCGCGGCGCCGATTATTTTGGCGGCTTCCGTGTTCGTGACATCGCGAGCCCCTTGCAGTTCGCGCGTGCGCTGTCCTTGAAAATCCAGCTGCAACAGGGCGTCTGCGGCTGCGTCGCCGATATCGCGCGTTGCGATCATGGGTATCGGCAGATCGCCTTTGACCGGGCCGGCCATTGTTCCGAAGGCCTTGATCACACCAACCTGGAACAGAAGGTTTTCCATGAAGGCGGCGGGTCGCAGGTAGAGGGCGTTCAATCCAGGAATCGCCCCAAGTTTCTTTTCAAGATTGTACAGCCCGACCACCGGGCCTGTTTTATCCGGCTTGTCCGCGCCGACGCTGCTCAGCACGACGGCGAATTTTACTCCGCTCTTCTCAATCGCGGCGGCCAAGGCGTCGCCCACGCGCTGATAGTGTGCCAGCACATCCGGGGCGCTCACGTCCGGCGGTATCATCGCGTACACCCCCTTTGCACCCGAAAAAGCTTTTGTGAGCGCCCCCGTGTCGGTGATGTCCGCAACGAAAGCCTCAGCGCCCTTCTTTACGAATGGTTCTAGTCGCTTTGCGCTGCGGCCTACAACACACACCTGTTCACTTTTTGCGAGCAACTTTTCCGCTACTTCGTTTCCCGTGTGTCCTGTCGCGCCGGTAATGACGTACATAAGCTCCTCCCTATCCTTTATTGAATTGGAGGGCTGACATTAACTAGATGCCGGTCGCCCTCCGAGGGTTACCAGATCTACTCCGCGGGATCCAGACGCTCGATGGAAGCACCTTGAATTAGAGTCCAAAATCGTGAATTCGATGCGCCCTGGGATCCGTGTTCCGCTGCTCGTTGTGTTCCTGCTTGCCCAGCGCCTCGTGTTGTTAGTCACTTAGGCGTGAATGTGGCTGGTGCGCTCCCCTTTGAAGAGTCAGGAGCCTTTCGGCGATGGGTCTCGAGAAGTAACGGCGGTGAAGAAGCGCGTGATGTCTGCCGCTGCGAGAGCGAAGATCAGCAAAGCCAGCAAGAAGCGGTGGGCAAAGTTTCGGGGCGGGCGAAGAAGGTGACGGGATAGATTTTCGCAGGATTTCAGTGAGCAAATGGGCACAGCGGGGTATCGCCGCTTTCAATCCACAATCTGGGTGTATTGGTTTAGGCCGCACTGACGGGCGGCCACGTCCAAACGGCTTTGCCGGACGCGCGCAGAACTCCGCCTCCCCGGTCATTGCTGAGCGAGAACGCGCATCCGGTAAAGCTCTGATATGGAATGACCAGTCAAGTACTTTTTTGTTTTTTCTTTTTTTCCTCCTTAGAAGGCAGCGCGAGTCGCGGTCGAGGCGGCTATTGCGACGGTTGATCACACTGATATTCGCGGGTCGAAACCGCATAATCGTGATCCGTCGGGAGCTGCCTCGGACTAACGGCGCGGGTTCGGTCCGCAGACCTACCGCATAGCGCTTTCGAGGATTCTCCTTTCCATGCGCCTCTCGACCGCTACCCACGCTGCCTCCTGAGAAATTCTTACCCACAAAATTCACCTCATGCTGCTCGCCGGTCCGTCACCTTCTGCGCAGCCTCTACCTTTACGCCAACGGCCCAGATAAAACCCAATAGCTCGCGTCCGATAGCCGTTATCACCTTCCCTTTGTCCTTGCCCCGTGCCATCAACTTCCGATAGCGCGTATACAACCGATGCTGCGCTTTCCAGGCGATTTCTCGGACTTCTTCGCTGACCAGCTTTTGCCGCTGGCGTAATGCTGCACCTACGTTGGGTCGGTGGCGGTACGCCCAGGCGGCCTCCACCACCACCCGTCGTAAGTGTGCATTTCCCGTCTTGGTGATACCCCCTCGCCTGTTACTTTCTCCACTGGAATGTTCGCTCGCTACGATCCCACCGTAGCCCATCAACTGCCGCGCCCGCGAGAATCGCGATATCTCTCTTAGTTCGGCCACAATCGTCACCGCGGCTACCTGCGCAATTCCCCGCAGGGCCTGCAAGCCCTCGATCACCGCCTTCATCTCCGGCGGCATCGACTTCACCGCTTCTTCGATCGCCAGTTCCAGACGCGCGATGCGCGCTTCCGCGTGCTCCACCTCATGCAGGTAATCCAACAACGTGGCTTCTTGCGCCGGCTGCTCGAAGTGCACTCCCTGTTTCACCCACGTCAGATATTTTAAGGTCCAGGGCTTCACCCCCGTCGGCGGTCGCCGACCATGCCGCAACAGGAACTTGCCGAGCCGATGCTTCGCCCGCAACTGATCTTTCTTCGCGGCCTCCCGAGCTCGTACCAGATCTCGCAAAGCCTCATGGGCCGCATCCGGCACCCACACCGCGGTCAACTCTCCGGCTCGATCGCACCGCGCCAACTTCACGGCATCGCGCCGGTCGGTCTTCACCCGCTCGCCCGATTTCACCGGTACCAGCGTGGGTGCTACTACCTCGCACTTCGCTCCCAGTGCCGTCAGTTGCCAGTACACCACATAGCCGGTGGGGCCTGCGGTCGGACTGAAGGTAACTAGGAGCGCAGGGATGTCGTTGACAATCTGGCGGAGATTGTTTTCGCTCGCCCGCAAAGCCTCCTCAACGCGTTTCCGGTCATCGATGTCGCTGCTTAAATGGAGCCAACGGAGGATGCCCCCGTCGGTATCAAGAGAGGGCAACCCAAGGACGTTGAACCAGCGGTAGATGCCATCCGCGCGGCGGTGGCGGCTCTCGACGTTGTACGCGACCCGTTTCGAGTCCCTTCTGCTGCTCGGCAATCGTGTGCTGAAGGTCATCGGGATGAACGATGTCGGGAGTTTTCCAACCTTTCAACTCCTCCAACGTCTTACCGAAGTATTCGAGGGTTGGTCGATTCACAGTTTCGACCTCGCCAGAGGGTGTCGTAACTATGACATGGACCGGAATGCTCTCGATGAGCAATTGAACCTCGTTTCCCATTGCGGTCCTCCTGACGCGTTGCGGGTGTAAGAGATTTTTATAGCACAATTTCCAGGCTAACTCCTGGTTTGTCAACCGGAGAAGTCAAGTGCTAGAACTATATATGGACGGTTACGCCGTAAATAAGGACTTAGCTTCGAATTGGGTCCGACCAGTGACAGACTATTCGCTACTCGAGAAATGGGTTTCTCAACGGTGGGATCTCGGCAGTCGGCTGGCGGGCGAATCGCGCGATCTGTTTTTCTATTGGCTCGCGAAAAAATGGATCATCGGGCGCATATTTCAATGCATCCGAGTAGGCCCGCAATGCCTCTTCACGCGCCCCGCGCGTCAACAGCACGTTCCCAAGTTCTATGTCCGCGAAATACGCGGTAGGATCTATTTCCAAAGACTTATGAAAACACTGCTCCGCGACAGATAGATCCGGTTTTTCCTCATAGAGTTTCTCGATTCCATGGCTGTAGAGAGCGGCAGCTGCGTCACCAGGCGAAAAAAATGTACCGTGATAGACGAACAGATTCCCGAAGCGGGCCGCTGGTGTCGCCTCTCGCAACACGCGCCGGTCCCAGAATGCATTGGGAGATAGAAAGTTTGATTCGACGAAAACTGTACCGGACATCTCGGGCTCGCTGAGTTGTGGCAGGTCACGCTCCATGTCGCGGCCGAGATACTCCATATCACGCCCCCTTAGTTCTTCATCGCTCGAGAAGGAGATGACGTGGGGCATTTCTCCTGAGGGCTTCACGAACTTGCGGTAGTATTTCACCATTTCCTTAGTGCGCTGACCAAGATTCACGCCTTCATCATCGAAATAATTGTGAGCGTTCATGGTTCCTCCTACAAACTCGTTGAAGTATTCCCAGGGCCGCAGGAGCGGCAGAGCTGAGGCGCCGGCGAAGAAATAACCAGCCAACATCGTTGCCCTCAGACTTCGGGAACTCGATGCCAGCGCCCTCTCCACGAAAAGCCCGGCGAAGATCGCTAACAGGGCTACCACTGGCATCGCATGCCGGATGCCCGCGTAGGTGGCGCCCTGCGACAGAACGAGGAGAAACAAAAGGGCCGCGGCAAGAATGACCCCAACCGGGAAATTCCATTCCTCCGGTAGACGCCGCGCAAGGAAGAAAATCAGGCCCAGCAAACTCAACGCACTTAATCCGATCGGCAGTTTCACACCGATCATTGCCGGAAAAAAATACTTCGGGCCTTTTCGGGGGTACATGCGCCCAAAGACCAGTTGAGGAGCCAGCCGCCCTTCCATCCCAACGTGAACCGTGTCAGCAAAACCCCAGAGATAGCTACGCGGTACGATGCGAGTGGCATTCATTCCCACAAGAACGGAATGGTAGAAGGGAGTGTTCACATCCCGTATTTTGTCCGCGAGTAAGCGATTGAAAGAATCCTGCCCTGTGCGCGTCTCTGCATATCGGAAGAAGTAAAATCCCCACAAAATTAGCAGGGCCCCCGCCAAAACGGCTCCGATCTTCAACAATCTTCGCCATCTCGCATCTCCCGTTCCCGTCAGCGGTCGCAAAAACGCAAGCCAGACCCCGATCAACGCCACGCTCAGAAGCACCACGGGCGCAGAATGCTTCGCGGCGAGGTCCAGTCCAAGAAACGCCGAACAAGCTACAAGGTCCGTCCACATCCAATCGCGGAAGGCCCTCGTTGCAAGGACGATGGATGTCGCCGACAACAATGCCACAGGTAGGTCGGTCATGACCACCGGCCAGTGCGCCGCCACTGTTGGGTCAATCACCAAAAACAGCAATGCTCCCAGCGCGACGCGCGGGTCAAACACTCGTTCCAGCGCGAAGGCAAGTGAAATCAGCAGCAGTCCATTGAATGCGAACATCGCCGCCTTTGCCCGCCGCTGCACCGAATCGGGATCGTTCTTCCGGAAGACGTTGCGCTCGGTAAAAAGGCGCTCATCGGGTTTATCGGAGAAGCGTCGCAGTGCGTCTAGGTGAAAACCGGTTGCGGCAATCACGCTTCCCACCCAAAGTTTCACCAATGGTGGATGCTCGGGATTAATCCGAAAATCTCCATACTTCAGGTAGGAAACGCCTGCGGCAATGTGATACGCCTCATCGATCGTGAATCCATCTAGTCGTGTTGCAATTGCCGATCGCACTATCCCCAGTCCCACTAGCAGCAGCACCAGCCAGACAAAAGCCATAAACCCGATCTTGCGTTGGCTCTTAGGATTTGCGGCCGATAGGGCGGATGGAAAGATCCGGGAGTCGTCCACGGCTAGTCGTCTCCTTGGCACGGCATGATAGCAGTCGCCGGCCATGCAAGTTCTAGAACTTTATGTGAGATACGCCGTTAATCGGGACTCCAGGCCTGTTGCAGATTTGTTCTGTCACTGTTTCAAGTAACGAAGCGCGACACACCCTGATTTAAAAGGCTTTGACTCAACCAGTTTCAATTGCAATTTCTCGGGCAGGCTGACGCCCTCCATCAATCGTCTGCCTTCTCCAGCAATGGTTGGCATAATGACAAAACGATATTCGTCAATCAGGCCAAGCTCTATAAGTTGTGAAGGAACATCTACACCGCCGACCAAAATATTTGTGCCCTGTTCTTGCTTCAGTTTAAGTATTTCGTCGCGAAGGTTCGTACGAACAATTCTCGTATTTTCATCTTCAGCACTGGCCAACGATCGTGAAAAAACAATCTTCTTCTTGGAGACAAAGGTTTGAGCAAATTCGATATCCGCTTTTGTCTCGGACTGGCTTTTTGCGATATCAGGCCAATAAGGAACCATCAATTGATAGGTTTTACGCCCATAGACGAGCCTGTCAAAATCTCGCAAGAGGTGCGTGAAATGTTCAAGTACTTCGTTATCGTCAGGGGGATTAAATTTGGTATGGTCGCAGCAGCCATCCAGGGTAAGGTTGATTGCGTAGATTAAGCTTCTCATTTGACTTCCTTTTAATTTCCCCGTGTTGTCTTTCGTTGTTCTGGCACATACTCTAGCGATGTTTCGGTTGTTCCGCTAACGGGAAAGTGGCGATCTATGTCGGAAAAGGGTCAATCTCGTAAATCTATTCTTGGCCCCGAAGAATCATTTGCCTTCAAGAGATGGGCGGTCGGCAACTCGGAAGGAGTGCCTTCCATGAGAAGGCACTGACTTAGCGAATCGACAATCTCTATAAAGCTCCCTCGCCATTGGTATTTTTGACAATTCCGTTATTAGCTCCCGTACGGCACAGTTCGCCCCGTTTGTCTGTGATTTGCGGTGGACGCTGCTCAAGTCCTGCGAGACGGCGGGTAACTCTTCGTTTGCTCGTTTCGTAAAGCGTTTCACAAGACCAAATATCCGTGGCGCGGCTACCGCCTACAACTGGAGGTTCACGATGAATGAGTTTGTAAAGGTTCTCTCCTCAGTGGCTATATGCTTGGCTTCACTCCTGGGCTATTCGGAAGCGTGCCGTGCCCAGCAATCGCCGGTGACCGCCATAGATATTGCGTTGGAGCCGGATGCGACGATGGTACAACACGCGGAAGCCACGAACGCCCGGCTGCGCTCTGTCTTCCCGAAAGGCTTTTCCCTCGACGCCACGCATCATCCTCATATCTCGATGTTGCAGTGTTACGTGCGAACGTCGGACCTCGACAAAGTTTATGCCGCCGCCAGCAAAGTTTTGGCCAGTCACAACGTCAGCAACCTCAAGTTGAAAGCTTACAAATATTATTACCTTAGCGACAAATCCCTGCATGGCTTAGGTTTGTCGGGTATTGTCGTAGAGACGACCCCCGAATTGGTCAAACTGCAAAAGGATTTGATTGACGCCGTTGCCCCTTACACGGTGGCAACCGGTACCGCAGCGGCTTTTGTCACCACTCCAGCTGATCCCGAAATCAACGAACCAACGATGCACTACGTCGCGGTATATGTGCCCGAGCATTCCGGCGAGCATTTGGAACTCCACGTCACTACCGGACTTGCCCCGACAGAATACCTGGATAAAATGCTCGCCGAACCGTTCCAGGATTTCACCTTCTCGCCCATCGGAGCAGGCGCTTTTCATCTAGGCAATTACGGCACGGCCCAGGCAAAACTCAAGGAACTGAAAGTGAAGTGAATCTGCCGGCACCGATCATCATTTGTAAGTAAGCTGCCCGGGAAAGGAAAGAATATGGAAGTCACACGGAGAGATTTGTTCAAGGGCTCAGCCGCGCTGATCTTGGCCGCATCGGCCAGTCGCGTGGTCTCGGCTGCAGATGACCCGTTGCCCTCATGGAACGACAGCCCGTCAAAGAAGACTATTCTCGATTTTGTGAATGCCACGACAGACCGCGTCAGTCCGAAGTTTGTCCCCGAACCGGAACGCATCGCCACGTTCGATCAGGATGGAACCCTGTGGGTCGAGCATCCGCTGTACACGCAAGTTGTATATTGTCTGGATCGCGTACCCGCGGTTGTTAAAGACAAGCCTGAACTGGCTAACGTCGAACCTTTCAAGACGGTTCTGACTGGTGACCGTGAGGCCATCGTCAAGCTTCCCGTGCCTGAACTCATGAAGGTTCTGGCTGCGACGCTCACCGGCATGAGTGTCGACCAATTTGAATCCCAAGTGAACAAGTGGCTCGACGGTGCCCGAGACCCGCGCTGGAAGAAGAAATACACCGACCTTACCTATGCCCCGATGCAAGAAGTACTGACGTTCATGCGATCCAAGGGTTACAAGACATACATTGTGACCGGTGGCGGTCAGGACTTTGTGCGTCAATACGCAGAAAAGACTTATGGCATCCCTCCCGAGCAGGTAGTGGGCACCGCTGGAGGAACGACCTTTGGTTACGACAAGACAGGCCAGCCCTTCCTCACTAAAGATCCCAGATTGCTTCTGAATGATAACAATGCAGGCAAGCCCGAAGGCATTCATATGATGATAGGTCGTCGGCCATTTGCCGCATTCGGTAACTCAACAGGTGATCGCCAAATGTTGGAGTACACCAAGGCTGGCAATGGTGAACGTCTCGCGATGCTTCTCCTCCATGACGATGCGGACCGCGAATACGCCTATGGCCCCGCGCAAGGTCTGCCTGACAGCAAGATCGGCACTTTTACCCAGGCGCTCTATGACGAGGCGAAGTCGAAGGGTTGGGTAGTCATCAGTATGAAGAACGACTGGAAGCGTATTCTCAGTTGATCTGGCGCAAAAATGACGCCCTTACGCAAACGCATCGGGCGCACCGCTCTGAAGTCCCGATTAGTCGCCATCTCTAACGAGGTCGGCCGGTGTCAAGAGTTTTCTTCATCTTTTTTTGAATTTCTCCATCTTTTTTGTGAATCTCTGCATCTTTTTCTTCTCGATCAGGCACACCCCTGGGCGTGCGCGGGAGCATCCCTTCGCTGGACGGATCTTTTGCCGTCGTCGATCTCTGCTTTGTGTCCACCCTACGCGCTTAGCCCCGTCACTTCATCACTTGGGTGCTGCCCACCAAACATCTCTTCGATCCTGACGGACCATGATGAGCTATTCGAACTCCCTGGCTATCCAGGGAGGGCGGGTCGCCTAATCAACCGGACGGTGACTGTTCGCACCATTCGCGACGTCAAGCATCCCCGCACAGGCTGCACTACCGTGGTGCTTCTGTCCGCGACGACAGAACTCTTCGTAGTCAATCTCGTCCCGCAACATGATCCACAGTCGGATCCCGAGCTTGCGGGCTATCGCCACGCGCGCTCTTCCCAGACCTTTCTGAACCAATTTGCGGCGATAGAAACGCTGCAACTCCGGATCTTTGCGTACTGCATGAGCACCGGTTTCACACCAAAGAAACCGCAACAGCGGACTGCCTTGCTTCGTGATTCTACCGAGCCGCTGGTTTCCTCCACTGGAGTACTCCCTCGGGATGATCCCCACGTAACTGGCCAGCGCCTTGCCATCCACGAACCGCCCCGGGTCGCCCAGGAAGACGTCGGTCGCCCGTGCCGTGACCGGCCCCACTCCCGGATGGGTCATGAGCCGTCGTGCTCGGGTGCGTTGCTCCGCTTGCTCGGCGACTTGCTTCGTCAGGTTTTCGATTTCCTCTTCCATCTTCCGGTACATGGCCTGCAACGCGCTTCGCCGACAGGAGGCATGGGGCGGCAACGGCAAAAAGGCGATCTTGGCTTGCCCGTCGTAGCTCCACAGTCCAGGACCTCGGCGTAACCCGTTGGCCAAGGCCATGGCCTGCAGTGCGTTTTGAATCCGTGTCCGGATCCTCACCCACTGATGCCGGTGCAGGAGCAGCGCCCGTAGATCCAGCAGTTCCTTCGTGGGCAGCCAGATCGCCGGAAAACGGTTCTCCACCAGCAGCTTTAAAATTAACTCCGCATCGCGCCGGTCATGTTTCTGCTTGCGGGGCTCGGCCGCTCGAATCGTGGCGGGATGGCCGACTCGGCATTCGATTCCCAACTCCTCCATCAGGTTTAGAAACCACTGCATCGATCCGGTGGCTTCGATGCCCACAAGCACTGGGCGCGGAAGCTGGGAATAGAATTCCCGCATTTCGTTGCCTTCGTGCATTAGTGTCAGATTCACCACTTCTCCCGTTGTCGTCTCCAGCATTGCTAACGTTTGCTGGCGAGCGTGCAAATCACATCCTATAATTCGCATTCGGCCTCCTTCGGTCCGAGCGCTGTTAGGGTGAACACCGAAACAGTCTACTCGGCTCGTCGTGAGGCCGACCTCGTTATGACATCAACCGAAAATGTTGGTACTAAAACCCACTTGTCCCGGGAACGTCTACCAGGCGCTAAGGCAGTTTTGAGGTAACACTTTCCCTTTCATTCTCATCTTAAGAAAAACAAGGTTTGAAGGGGATATAAACAAATGTTTGCAATTATCGGAATCACCGGTCAGGTCGGTGGCGAGGTGGCTTGCAACCTTTTGGCCGCTCGCCATTCTGTCCGGGCAGTGGTTCGTGACATTGGCAAAGGAAAAGCATGGGCGGAGCGTGGCTGCGATCTAGTGACCGCGGATATCAATGATCTTGCCGCGCTGACAGTTGCATTCAAGGGGGTCGATGGTGTGTTCGTTCTCGTGCCGCCTAACTTCGATCCGTCACCTGACTTTCGCGAAGCGCGTGCAGTTGCCTCGACATTGAGTTCGGCGCTCGACGCAGCCCGCCCGGGCAAAGTTATATATCTGTCCACGATCGGTGCTCAGGCAACCCGATCGAATCTGCTCACACAACACACCATCATCGAGCAGACGCTACGAAAGTTGTCGGTGCCAATCACTTTTCTGCGGCCAGGATGGTTCATGGAGAATTCTAGCTGGGACGTTGGCTCAGCGAAGAACGGCGTAATTCAAAGCTTCCTGCAGCCCTTGGATAGACCCGTACCAATGGTGGCCACTGCCGACATTGGGTGCTCAGCCGCCGAACTACTTCAAGAAACGTGGAACGGCCACCGGGTCGTCGAGTTGGAAGGGCCGCGTCGTGTGACCCCCAAGGAAATCGCTGCCAGCTTTGCTAGTCTACTGGGCCATCCCGTGAGAGTGGAATCAGTACCGCGTGAGACTTGGGAGCCGCTCTTCAAATCGCAAGGCATGAAGAACCCCACGCCTCGCATTCAGATGCTCGATGGCTTCAATGAAGGATGGATCGACTTTGAGGGAAAAGGGGTTGGCTCGCGAAAGGGAAAAGTGGCCCTGGAAACCGTGCTGCGCACGCTCATAGAGCGCGAGAGTGGGAAGAAAGCGCTCTCCACTATAACTTGAGATTTCAAAATCCTAGTTAGTCGCAAAACCGGTAAAGTCCTATTAAAGGGAATGTCAAGAAAAAAGTGCTCCCCTTCGACCCAATGCCGATCTTTTTTTCTCGGCATTCAGCCCGACTGATTGGACGTAGGCTTTGCTTCCTCTCTCCCGTGGTGCCCATTTCGCTGTCGTGACGGCGCCCATCTTTTCTGAGACTACAAGCCGGACGATTGTCCACTCGAAGAGTGGCAATGCATGGTCCTATCGGAGACTCTTGGCCTATGGCTTTCTTCGTATAGACTGCAGGCCCCCGACAAGGGTTGCAAATTCGATAGGAAAACCGGGTCACGGACAATTCATCTCGGCTTCATTCTGATGTGACCGCCGACTGCGAACCTTGTCGCGTTGCAACCTCTCGATTCCCACCTGGGGACCAGCTTATCCCCCTGTCACACCGGTCCCCTTCTCCTCATGGCCTATTTCCCGGGCCAGAAGTCACGCCACGGTCTCCAAATCGGAACGCTCGTGTAATGCACATCTGTTGGCCTGCAGAACAATTCTCTGACCCTACTGAGAATACGCTTCAACAAGATGAGTTTAGGAACTTCGGCTTTCACGAGCGAAGAGTAGCCCCGTGTGGTGCACGCGTCAATGGGCGGTCTGGCAATTCCCTGGGTCGATACCTTCGTACCGGGACCTACATTCGATTCGGCCTCCTGACGCTCTTCCCAGGTTGTCCCCCGAGCGGAGCGCAATGCATTCGCTCTTTCTTTAGCATGTCCCGATTAACGTCTGTTAACAAAGCGTTGCAGATTATCCGCGAATTTTCGCATAGACAAAACCCTGCAGTAACAAATCTCTTCCAATGTGCAACCCGCAGAACCTGTCGAAGGCGAGTAATCAACGGCCACAAATTTTTGAGAAAGGGAAGGTATGTTTACATGAAAGAAAAGATTGTGCGGTTGTGTGTTTTGGCGATGTGTTTAGCAGGGCCGCTATTTGCTCAGGAGGGCTCCGTTCCCACGGGGGTTCCGAATCTGGACCATGTTTTCGTAATTATGATGGAGAACCACGGCTACAACCAGATTTTTAATAATTTGAATGCGCCGTTTATCAACGAGTGGGCTCAGCGGGCCGGCCTTGCCAATAATTACTTCGCCGTCGGACACCCAAGCTCGACCAACTATCTGGAAGTGGTAGGAGGGTCGAACTTCGGCGTACGTTCCGACGACTATCCAGACTGGCACAATGCGAGTTGCACACCAAATATCGTCGCCCCCTACTACACTACATTCGATAATTCCGCCCTAAATGGCCCCAACACTGTCTCCGTCATTTGCCCGATCTCGGGCAAAGGCATGGATGCGGCAACGCCTGCCTTCGACTGCACAAACGAGCCCTCACCACCGATCACTCCAATCTCCTCCACCAACATGACGAACTGCTACTGGGACATCAATGGCACTGGGCTCCCAGCTCGCTCGGTGGTTGGTAAGACCATCGCCGACCAGTTGTTTGAAAACGGGAAGAGCTGGAAGAGCTATCAGGAAAGCCTGCCAGCCGCTGGCGCCGACGAGATAAATATTAGCGACGGCTTCTTTACCAACTGGACGGATTTTTCACCGTTTATCGAGGATGGTTCGTTCTCGTCCTGGACCCCGCAAGGTAAGGATTCGACCACGGTTCCGCCGACCCCTGCGGTAACGGTTCCTGCCCCTACGATAGCCCAAGCGTCCGGCGACATCGTTTATTTGTATGCCGTCAAACACAACCCGTTCGTGTACTTTGCAAGCGTTCAGCAAGGTACAAATGAACTCAACAGCTTGAAAAACGTGGTTGGGTTTGACGGTGCAAATGGCTTGTACGCCGATCTCGCCTCCGATAACGTACCGAATTTCTCGTTCATAGCCCCGAATCAGTGCAACGACATGCACGGACGCGGCAACGCTGGCCCGTTCTGCAACTTCGATGCAAATGATAGCGGGGTGCAAGAGGGACTGAACGAAACCCTCATCCTCCGCGGCGACATGACTGTGCAGCGAATCGTTTCCGCAATTAAGCGCTCCAAATCTTGGCACGAGGGTAACAACGCCATCGTCTTGCTGTGGGACGAAAACGACTACACAGCCACTCCCAACCGAGTGTTGACGATCGTGGATACCAACTATGCCCATGGCGACAGCGTGCAAAGCTGGAACTTTTACACTCACTTCTCTCTGCTCAAGTCGCTTGAGGCAGGTTTCGGGCTGCCATGCCTGAACCATGCCTGCGACAACATGGTCAAAACGATGACTGACCTCTTCGGCAAATAAAATAGCGAAAACAGAATTACTGCAGCTAAGCGATTACACTAGCCCTGGGAGCCCTAGCTCCCAGGGCGTTTCAGTTAGGTCCCGATTAGTCGTCCAGTGCGCAAAAGCAAAGGCGAACCGGGGGGTCGCCTTTGTCTGAGCAACAGAAATTGCCAGCCTGCGCAGGTGAGCCAAATAATCTAGTTTCGGCCGCGAGTCGCAACCAGCGCAGTTCCCGCAGGGCCCACACTAACGATCTTCATCGACTTCCGAGGACTCGCCTGCGCCAGTTGCGTCTCTTCCATGGAAATCTTGAAATCGTAAGTAGACTCCCACGAACCGTCAGAGACGGCGGTGAGGAAATACTGGTTGGCGTAGCGGTGGAAGACGAGCCGAACGTGTCCGTTTCCTTCTTGGCGCGTCAGGGCGGGTTGCACGGATTGGAAGGCGGAAGCGTGGTCCCTCAGGTTGCAGACCTTAAGCAAAAGATGAGATTGCTGGGTGAACTCATATTCACCGGGAGGAAGGGTTTGGTTGTTGATGTTGAAGAAAAATGGGACGTGGAAACGGAGTTTCAGGTGAGCCTGGGCATGACTTGCTGGGGCGATCAGGCAGAATGCGATGGTGGCAACTACTGCGAGAGAAAGTGTGCGCTTCATGGGAGCTCCTTAAAGGACGGGGCCGGAATTGAGCTTGGCTGCTTCGTACGATGCTCACCCCGTGTGGCCGCACGGTCGCACCACTGGCCATTCCGCTCAATAGACGCGGGGAGAACTCTGTGTGGTTTCCCAGTTCATGCGCGAACTCGTTCAGCGATTAGAGGTTAGGTCAACGGATGAACCGCAAAGTTCACCCTTTCTTGTTGCCGAAGTGAGCTATACTGCACGTCCAAGGGCGGGGAGTTTCGATGGCCACCTCAAAACCCTTTCCACCTTGTGCGCGCTTTGATCAATTCCAGGTGGACTTGACAAGTGGAGTACTGGAACGCTCTGGCGTCCGTGTGCCTGTGCAGGCCCAGCCGCTCCAAGTCCTGCGTCTATTGTTGCAGGCGGAGGGGAAAGTCGTTACCCGCGAAGAACTCCGCAAAGTTCTGTGGCCCGACGATACCTTCGTTGATTTCGAACTCGGTGGTAAATACGGCGGTCAAGAAACTACGCCAAGCCCTGGCGGATCCGGCAGACCGGCCGAATTTTATCGAGACCCTGCCTAGAATTGGCTACCGCTTTCTCATTCCCGTCCAATGGGTATTAGACGAAAGCGGGAATGGCGCCGCATCTTTCCCTCAGGTCAGTGAGCCAGCTTCGCCGCCACCGTTAACGGCCACCGCTTCGAACGCCCCGTCTGAAATCCATACGTCGCGACGGATCCTCCTCCTCACGCTGGCCTGCACATTTCTCACCCTGCTATCCGGCATTGTCCTCTGGTGGTCTTTCCGGACCTCTCCGGATTCCTTGCTACCCGCGCTGGAAATCGTCCCGCTCGTGGCCACCTCAGGCGGACAGGAAGAACCTGCTTTTTCACCCGATGGGAATCAAGTGGCCTTCGTCCACGTCGGAGATGCTAGCGCCGCCGGAATTTACATCACGCTCACCGACGGCGGAAATCTCTTACGCCTCACCGATAATACCGGCGACGCCGGTCCCGCGTGGTCACCCGACAGTCGTCAGATCGCTTTTGGTCGTCACTCCAAAGATATCCACGGCAAAGATACCCTCGACCTCTATGTGATTCCCGCTCTCGGCGGCACTCCGCACAAGCTGTACTCCACGACCACCGATGAATGGCGAAATGACTACTTGAGTTGGTCTCCCGACGGCAAGGTTATTGCGTTTACGGACTCCACCCTGGATGGCGCGCGCTCCTGGATCTCCTTGCTTTCGCTTGCCGATCTCACCGCCCGACCGCTTACCTCGCCCCAGGAGAACCACATCGACTGCGATGCCGTCTTTTCTCCTGACGGCTCTACCATTCTTTTCAACCGGAAAGTTGGATGGGAGCGTGACTTGTTCCTGATCCCCGCCACTGGGGGTACGCCCCGCCAGATCACCTTCGATGATCGACAAATCGTTGGCTACACTTGGACCGTGGACGGAAGCGACATCGTGTTTGCTTCCAACCGCCGCGGCCTTACCAGTCTGTGGCGTGTCTCCGCGTCCGGCGGCGCTCCGCGTCCCGTTCAAGGTGTCGGTGCTCCAGCCTACCGTCCCTCCATTCCTCGCACGGGCAACCAACTCGTCTACACGCAATTCTTCTATAGCTCCAACATTTGGCGACTATACCTGAAAGAGGAGAAAAATGCGCAAGGCCCTCCGGTTCGTGTCACTTCTACAACCCGGGGACTTAATGGCCGTCCAAACGTTTCACTCGACGGAAAAAAGATCGCCCTCGACTCGGACCGTTTGGGTTATTCAGACATATGGTCCTGCGATAGCGACGGATCGAATTGTGCGCAGGTCACCTCGTTTCAGAGAGAAACCGGAACCGCGCGTTGGTCACCCGACGGCCACTTCCTTGTCTTTGAGTCTCAGGCCCATGGACGAGAGGACGTCTATGTCACCGAGGTGCCCGGCGGACCGCCGCGTCTCGTCCCCACCTTCCCGGGCGCCAACAATGGCGCACCCAACTGGTCTCGTGATGGCCAGTGGATTTACTTTTATTCGGACCGCCAGGGACTCCCGTATCAATTATGGAAGGTGCCGTTCAAAGGAGGGTCGCCCATCCAGGTCACGAAAAACGGTGGAGTTTGCGCGATCGAATCCGAAGACCGCCGGCTCCTTTATTACTCCAAGTTCACTCAACCCGGTGTCTGGAAGATGCCCCTGAACGGCGGAGACGAAACCCTCGTTCTGGATCAACCCCCAGGCGACCATTGGTGCGACTGGGCCCCGACGCGCGACGGAATCTACTTCCTGAAAGAAGAACCTCACAACGGCAAGATCTACTTCTTCGACTTCGCAACCGAAAAGGCCATCCCCATTTTGGCTCTTGAAAAGCCTGCCCCTCTCTTCGGCGGCCTCGCCCTCTCACCCGACGGCAAATCGCTGCTCTTCAGCCAACAAGATTTCTGGGACTTTCACATCATGCTCGTAAAAAACTTCCGTTAGCCCCGCCCCCTGGGCCCGAATTCGCGGGATAACTGCTGCTTTGTCGCGTTACCGGAGAAGTTGCGGCTAGTACCCGTCGCCTGCCATCACAGTAAACTAAAGCCATGAAACGCGTGGTCATCCTGGGTCGCGGTGCCTCTGGCAAATCGACTCTGGCGAGACGCTTGGGCAATATCACCGGGTTGCCGGTGATCGAACTGGACAAAATCTTCTGGCAAGCCGGACTCATCGCAACACCTCGCGAACGATGGGTTCTAGTCCAAGAAAAGATTGTCGCCGAGGATCGATGGATTATTGTGCAATCCGGGAATGGTCGGCATTGAAAATACTGTCGAGTCTATTTTGCCGAGGTACTACTGACAGAGATACGCCGTATCAAAGCGGGCTGTGGGCGCACTCTGAAAGCGGTAAGTTCGCAGCAACCTTATGGGGGCGACGCCCGCCAGCTGCCTCAAAGAGTTCGAGCTGGGTCTTCAGACTATGCCGAGTAACCTGTCCGCTAAATCGCACGCAGGCTTATTTTAGGCGTCGTTTTGGCTGATTGGTCGAGTTTGCCCGGCATAGTTCGGAACTTGGCATAGTGCCGACTATGCTGATCTCGGCATAGGCGCCACAGCTACGCAACCCAGTTAAAAGCGAATGGCGAAGACGTGAAGGTCGTGCAGGAGTCTTTGCGACACGCCAATAGCCGCATCACACTTGACACTTACACCCAGGCGACCACAACAGCGAAAAGACAAGCACAAACCAGAGTTGTCAGCATGATTTTGCCGGAGCGGATTCAAACTCCTGAGGCAGGAGGAGGGAAGTGATTCTTCTTATTGTTCCTTTTCGTTCCCACGCGGGAGAGCCAACCTCTTCCCAAGTGCTTGAAAACTTGAAAAGAATGGCGGGGACGACGAGACTCGAACTCGCGGCCTCTGCCGTGAGAGTCTAGGCATACACGGATTATCAGTGACTTACGTTCTCAGCGGGGGCTGCCAGTCGCTGAAAAGGTATTGGCAGCACCGCGTACTCAGCTTTGGTTTACCTGAGGAGTCATAGTGTGGCTGACCGTGAAGACTCAATGAAAATTCCTAAACAGCACAACATCGCGTGAACTTGACTCACGCGTCACGGCTAGGTGCTTGCCATCTGCTGACCAAGCATACGAAATGATGTGATCAGAAAAATGGGTGATCTGACTAGGTTGTCCTCCCGAAACAGCTTGCCTCCAGAGATTTACTGTCGTGCCCTGTCCCAAAGCGTACGTCAACGCTTGACCGTCCGCAGTCCAACGCAACGTCCAACCAGCACCGTTGTTCGGCTGGTCTCCCGGAGGCAGTGGAAAAGTTTTTCCGATGTGCCCGTCTGCTGAATTTATCACTAACAGCCTTGCGTTTTTCATGCTAAGTTCCCCTTCAAACGCTAAGACCCCGATTTCTTTGCCGTCTGGAGAATATCTGGCGGCCGCAATTGTCGCCGAGAACAGGTTGGAAGGTGAACCCCCACGCATAGGAATTCGCACGACGTTGAAACCCTGTGTCGATTTGGACGAGTAAATCATCGAATTGCCATCCGCTGAACAGTCCGCGAAGGCATTCGCCTCGCCATCGGTAAGCTGACGGACATTCCTTCCCGTAATTTCAACGCTCCAGATATTGACGCGATCCCCGCTACCTATGGTTAATAAGACGAGACCGCCATTTTCACAGATTGCAAAACTACCGGGGGGAACCTCGCCTAAGCCTTCAAATGCAAGGGTGCGATCTTTGCCGTCAGGCGACGAAAGCCAGAATCGTGAGCTTGTGTCCTGCGATAGGAGCCTGCCGTCCGGCATCCACGCGAGGCCGATGCCGTCCGATCTCCTTGTGCTGAGCGGCGTGCCAACGTCAGGTGTTGATGATTCACCAACGAATATAGTGGCCTGCGACTCCACTTTGACAGCGACGAATTGGTTGCCATTTTCCGTCACACCCGCAAGCACATAGTCGTTTAGGTCGTTGGTAATGCGTTGCGCTGCGCCGCTTGGGTACGGCTGCTGCCACACTTGACTTGCTTCATTAAAACTCGGCGCCGCAGTCATAAGAAGAGCGCGTTGGTCAGGAAACCAAGAAACCGCATCTACGGCGTTTGCTGACGGTATCACACTAAATTGACCTGTAGTTAAGACACAGATAAGTATTCCACTGCCACTTTGAGTCAAGATAGGCGCGGCAATCATTTTCCCATCTGGCGACCACGACGGTGCTAACCAAGAGTTGAATCTCCCGATCCTCGCCTTGACCGGATCAACGATAACGTGCTCATCGGTTCCATCGTTGTTCGCCACGAACAATTGTGATTTAGGCGGGTCTAGCCCACGGACAAACGCCACTTGCTTGCCGTCCGGTGATATACCTACTCCAGTGTCTGTGTTTTCCAGAATCAATCTCGGTGTTCCGCCCAGGGTAGGAATTCTGTATACATCGCCTGAGTCACTTCCCTCACGATCATGAGCGTAGTACAGGTAATTGGAATCTGGCGAGAACGAGAAGCCATAGTAAACACCTTTTTTCATAGGGACCAGTTGTACGGCGCTCTCGGTAGCGACCTGTCTTACCCATAAACTGCTCTGTTGTCCGTCTTTCAAAGAGTAGGCGAGATAACGTGCGTCAGGCGAAATCGCCGCCGCCCCAACATTTCCGGTGTCGGTCAGCTTCACGATTTCCATGTTCTGGAAATTCGAGATTGGCTGCCTCGTATTACCACGACGTTGGAGAACGAAATATGCTGCTATTGCGACAGCAACAACTACAAACAGCCCCGCTGCAATCGGTGTGGATCGCCTGATCCAATCTGCAGTGCGAGGCTCTGTCATGTGTATAAATTTCTGTGATTCCGTGTCGCGCTTCAGCCGTTGCAGGTCGGTGCGTATGTCGGAAGCGTGCTGATACCGCAGGTTGCGATCCTTTTCCAGACACTTGTTGATGATGTCTTCCAACTTGGGCGGAAGGTCGGGGTTCAGCCGCACGGCTGGCGTGGGCGTCCCGTCCAGAATGGTTTTGAAGATGACGCCAGAACTCTCGCCACGGAAAGGCAACGTACCCGTTGCCATCTCATAGAGAACCGCACCGCATGAGAACAGGTCAGTGCGGGCATCCAGTTCTTTCGCCCGCACCTGCTCCGGCGACATGTACGCGACGGTTCCTACAGCCGTGCCGGGACTCGTCAGATGGTCAGGGTCAACCTCCGCGGTGGCAAGTGTTGGCTCGTTGCCAGTCGCGCTTTTGGGTGTACTGACCTTAGCCAACCCGAAATCCAGAACCTTGGCATGACCGCGCTTGGTCGCAAAGATATTGGCGGGCTTGATGTCCCGATGCACGATGCCTGCGGAGTGGGCGGCATCGAGGGCGTCGGTGATGTCAATTCCCAGCGACAGTACCTCCTCGATCTCCAGCGGCTTGCCACCGATGCGGTGTTTGAGCGTCATGCCTTCCAGATACTCCATCGCAATAAACGGCTGACCATCTTGCTGCCCGACTTCGTAGATAGTGCAGATGTTCGGATGGTTCAATGCAGACGCAGCACGCGCTTCGCGCCTGAAGCGCTCCAACGCCTGTGGGTCTTTTGCAAGATTGTCGGGAAGGAATTTCACCGCGACGAAGCGACCAAGCTCGGTGTCCTCAGCCTTGTAGACGACACCCATCCCGCCGCCGCCCAGCTTCTCGACGATGCGATAGTGCGAAATGGTCTGCCCGATCATGGCGCTCAGGCTGAAATAGTAGGGGCGAGCGGAAGGCGAAGTCAACGACCGGGGTCAGAGGGGCGGGGAAATCCTGTACCAACTCGGATTACTCTTAAGCCAGCCGGAGTCAGACAGTCCTGCGGTGAACATGGAAGACAGCTAAACCTTCAGCGCTGCCGCCGCAGACTTGATCAGGCGTTCGCTTTGAGGCTGCTACCCTTCAGGAGCATGGCGCGGAATTGAGCGTAAAGTTTGTTCTGCTCCGGCGAAGGCTGACTTCCTACGAATAAACGCCAGACGACGACCTTCTCGCGCTCGCAGACGTGCTCCAGCGCCTCCCACCACGCCACATTCACCTTAGGATCGCTGACCACGTCAGGAAGAGCCGAGAGCATTTGAAATCGACGTTCTGCCGTGAGAAACATTCCACATGCTTCTTCCATTCGGCGTGCTGCCTCTTCACGTTCCATCTAGGCGAGCGTAGCCCCGTCGCTGATGCGTGGCTTGCCGTTGACCTTCGGCGTATCGTCGTCGAACAGTTTCGCGATCTCAGCGTCCAACTCATCCTCCGGTTTCATTCAGGTTCCTCCATCATCGAATCTACGAGACGCCGTCCTTCTACGATCCGCTCGATGTCGTGATCCGACAGCGGGCGGGCTGCGCACATCTCATCGGGGCGCTTGAAAGCGTTGTCCGTTTCGTCGCCGATGTTCGCCGCTTGGTTCAGTTCCCATGCCAGCGACGACACGCTGACCAACAAAGGACACTTCCCAGCCTGATCGTGGACGCAGCTTGACGCCGGACTGCGCAATGTACTATCGGATGTAGAAAAAAGCCAGAGAGGAGCGCAACAAGAGGCGCTGGTCAGGGTTCAAGAACCAATGGATCGCGCCGGCAACGCCCTTTGTGTGCGAGTTCAACGGGATATTGATGCTGGGCGACTACAGGCGAAGGAACTGGTTGTCCAACTGAGTCAGGTGTATTCGCGGTCGCGACCTCTGCCGTGACAGCGTAGCGTGGTTAGGTTTTACAATAACTTACAAGACGCGCGGGGACTGCCAACTACGCGTAAGTCGTACAGGACATCGCACTCTGTGGGTTGGGTTGTGGGTTGGAACAAAGCCGTCTTCGTAAACAAACGGGTGGCCTCTCCTTCTCGTGGCAATTGCTTTGACAGGACCAATCCACGTCCCTAAACTGACAGTCATGGAAGTGCACATTAAGCCTGAGACAGAGTCGCGTCTGACTGAGCTCGCCTCCAAGAGCGGCCGCGCGACCGACGACCTTGTGGAAGATGCCCTGGCTGGGTATCTGACAGAAGTGGCAGAAGTCCGCGAAATGCTTGATGGGCGCTACGATGACATTAAGAGCGGTCGAGTGAAGCCTATCAACGGCGAGGCTTTTTTTGACAGCCTGCGCCAGCGCGAGGATGAACTTCTCAATCAGCGCAATCCCAAATGAATGCCGAACGGGGTTTTGAGCTGCACCCTGGCGCAGCGTCGGACATAACCAGCATCTTGGAATTTATTGCCAAAGACAACTCTCTTGCCGCCAAGCGTGTCCGTGAGGACATTTTAGACGCCATTCGCAGGCTCGTCCCTTTTCCCCATCAAGGCCACCAACGCAGTGATCTTACCTCACGACCAGTGCGTTTTCAGACGGTCGGCAATTATCTTATCGCGTACGCACCCGACGAAGAGCCGCTCCTTATACTCTCCGTGCTCGACGGTCGCCGAAGCCCACGCGTACTCGCGGCCATCCTTCGTGGACGGAAATGAATCTCCGAATCCGAATAAATATCCACCGGTTCGCGAAGCTCCACAGCGCCGCTTTTCGAAACATACTCCCGATTTCTATCTCTCGCTTCCCAAGCTTCGGACGTGGGTTCGATTCCCATTGCCCGCTCCATAAACCCTGTTGATGCAGTTGAGTTTACGGGCTTCCCACCCCGAAAAATTCCCATAAAAAGCCGAGTTTTGGACGCAGTTGGACGCGAAATCAGCCTCGCCGGGGGTTTTGGACGCGGGATTCTAGGCGCGCTTTGTGTTGAAATTTCAACCCGCAGATTTCTCCAGATTTCGCAAAGTGTCGCTGGGGGATCCGTCATATTCTGAAAAGCAACATCGAGGCAGTACTAGCAGCAAGATGTCCGGTTGATGTCATAACGAGGTCGGCCTCACGACGAGCCGAGTAGACTGTTTCGGTGTTCACCCTAACAGCGCTCGGACCGAAGGAGGCCGAATGCGAATTATAGGATGTGATTTGCACGCTCGCCAGCAAACGTTAGCAATGCTGGAGACGACAACGGGAGAAGTGGTGAATCTGACACTAATGCACGAAGGCAACGAAATGCGGGAATTCTATTCCCAGCTTCCGCGCCCAGTGCTTGTGGGCATCGAAGCCACCGGATCGATGCAGTGGTTTCTAAACCTGATGGAGGAGTTGGGAATCGAATGCCGAGTCGGCCATCCCGCCACGATTCGAGCGGCCGAGCCCCGCAAGCAGAAACATGACCGGCGCGATGCGGAGTTAATTTTAAAGCTGCTGGTGGAGAACCGTTTTCCGGCGATCTGGCTGCCCACGAAGGAACTGCTGGATCTACGGGCGCTGCTCCTGCACCGGCATCAGTGGGTGAGGATCCGGACACGGATTCAAAACGCACTGCAGGCCATGGCCTTGGCCAACGGGTTACGCCGAGGTCCTGGACTGTGGAGCTACGACGGGCAAGCCAAGATCGCCTTTTTGCCGTTGCCGCCCCATGCCTCCTGTCGGCGAAGCGCGTTGCAGGCCATGTACCGGAAGATGGAAGAGGAAATCGAAAACCTGACGAAGCAAGTCGCCGAGCAAGCGGAGCAACGCACCCGAGCACGACGGCTCATGACCCATCCGGGAGTGGGGCCGGTCACGGCACGGGCGACCGACGTCTTCCTGGGCGACCCGGGGCGGTTCGTGGATGGCAAGGCGCTGGCCAGTTACGTGGGGATCATCCCGAGGGAGTACTCCAGTGGAGGAAACCAGCGGCTCGGTAGAATCACGAAGCAAGGCAGTCCGCTGTTGCGGTTTCTTTGGTGTGAAACCGGTGCTCATGCAGTACGCAAAGATCCGGAGTTGCAGCGTTTCTATCGCCGCAAATTGGTTCAGAAAGGTCTGGGAAGAGCGCGCGTGGCGATAGCCCGCAAGCTCGGGATCCGACTGTGGATCATGTTGCGGGACGAGATTGACTACGAAGAGTTCTGTCGTCGCGGACAGAAGCACCACAGTAGTGCAGCCTGTGCGGGGATGCTTGACGTCGCGAATGGTGCGAACAGTCACCGTCCGGTTGATTAGGCGACCCGCCCTCCTTGGATAGCCAGGGAGTTCGAATAGCTCATCATGGTCCGTCAGGATCGAAGAGATGTTTGGTGGGCAGCACCCAAGTGATGAAGTGACGGGGCTAAGCGCGTAGGGTGGACACAAAGCAGAGATCGACGACGGCAAAAGATCCGTCCAGCGAAGGGATGCTCCCGCGCACGCGCAGGGGTGTGCCTGATCGAGAAGAAAAAGATGCAGAGATTCACAAAAAAGATGGAGAAATTCAAAAAAAGATGAAGAAAACTCTTGACACCGGCCGACCTCGTTAGAGATGCGCGACTTCACAGGAGTTGTCGTGAAACTCTCTCGCGGCTCCTGATTGCGTCATAAGATAACAGTAGAATTCAAAACGAGGAAGAAGTTGTCTTCATTCGAGGATATATAGCCCATGACAGACTGGTTCGCGCGCCCCGTCTTACACGTGACGGACGTTGAGGCCTCGCTCCGCTTTTACGTTGACCGGCTCGGCTTCACGAGCCCCTGGCGCTACGAGGAGGACGGCAAAGCTCACGTTGCACAGGTCGACCGGCAGGGCTGCGCGCTTATCCTGGCCGATACGTGGCCGGAGAAGATCGGCAAGGGGTTGATGTTTATTTCTCTGAACGTCGAGCGCGAGAAGCAGGTGGCCACGTTGGACGCGCTGCGCGCGGAGCTCGAGGCCAAGGGCGTTTCGGTCAAGGAGGGTTCGTGGGGCTACCGTCTACTGGTGGTCGATGATCCCGACGGCAATCAGCTCTTCTTCAACTACCCGGCTGAGAGTGCATCCGGACGTTAGCGTTCCCAATTTCGGACAAGTGAACGAGTACTATGAAGAACTTCTCCGGGAAGACAAACCAGGACTTGACCGCAAAGGTTGCTCACGATTTCACTCTACTGATTGAGACGTCCGCGACGAATCGATCCATGGCGCGAGGGTCGCGGAACACGTGGAAAGCTGCTTTTTGTGCGTATTTGGAAATTGCCTCTCTAAGAATTGGAAGGCTTTGATATCGATATGCAATGAGCCAAAACCAGAAATCAGAACGCTCGCGTGAGCGGCGAATTGCTCGAACAGCGCAACGCAGAAGCGAGAAGTCCAATAAGATAATCGTGTCAGCGGCTTGCAACCTCACCTCGACGGCGTCGTGGTGTCCGAGGTCTCCCTCAATAATCCATCGATCCTCGGCGACAATCTTTTCTTGGACTAGAACCCATCGTTCGCGAGGTGTTGCGACGAGTCCGGCTTGCCAGAAGATTTTGTCCAGTTCGATCACCGGCAACCCGGTGATATTGCCCAAGCGTCTCGCCAGAGTCGATTTGCCAGAGGCACCGCGACCCAGGATGACCACGCGTTTCATGGCTTTAGTTTACTGTGATGGCAGGCGACGGGTACTAGCCAGAACTTCTCCGGTAACGCGACTTCCCGGGACCTAGACGAAACCTGTGCTAGCATCGCGTCATGAAATACGTCTTTCGATACG
The DNA here is from genome assembly GCA_963709675.1 of Candidatus Acidiferrales bacterium. Lineage (GTDB taxonomy): Bacteria > Acidobacteriota > Terriglobia > Acidiferrales > UBA7541 > Acidiferrum. Next base: position 1,312,280 of record CAVPWW010000002.1, on the reverse strand, counting down.
CGGCGCTCGCGATGGCGATGCTTTGTGGAACTGCATTCCTGAGCGGTTTCTTACATCTACTCGGAACTTACGATCACACGCATCAGCATTTTTCCTCTTCGCGTGTTGGCCTCTCAGAGACGTTGTTCGTGGGGGGCGCCTGTCTCGCTTTCGCAAGAATCTATCAGCTTATGGCGCGTAGTATGTCCGACCCAACATCCAAAGCGCAAACTCAAATCGAATTACGCCACATGGGTTTCTTGCTCGCCTGGCTCTGCGTCCTTTTCATGGTCCACAAAATGAATCTTCGCCAACGCACTGTTTCCTCAGGGCTTTTGGTGGTATTCGTTTTCGCGACTGCTGCCGCGATTTGGTCCGGATTCGCCCTGCGGAAGACGCTTTTCAAAAAGTCAGCGGACGAGCTTCCAAACAACGTCGGCGAGGCTCTCAAACATTGGAAAGGAGCCTACATCATCGGTTTTAACAACGCCATGAGCATTGCTGTCTTTGGAGCGGTACTTAAATTCATTGGCAGTAGCTGGTATGTAGCCGGGATTTTCTTCGGCTTGAGCCTTGTTTTCCTTATATTGTGGGGACCCCGTCCGAGGGTCACAAACAGTGCTCAACTTGCGTAATTGACGGCGTAATCGCGGAAATTGGTACTAGCTGCCACCTTTCCGGTTTTGCGACTTCCCGGGAGTTGAGGAGAACTTCGCTGTGATTATCTTGCTGTAGAATTGGTACCTTGATACCACGCACGCTCGATTCAAAACTATGGCCATACACCTTAATGCACCAGTTCTACTAATCGCCGCCGTCTTCGTTTGGGGAGGAGGCTATCTGATTCTTCGCCCTCAAGTGTACAAGGACAAACTATGGAGGTCCGGAGACGATGTGATTTCGAGGTCTCCCCGGTGGGCTATTCGGGTCCTTGGAGTTTCCCTCATTGTGGCGGCTCTGGGAGTTTCGTACTTAGCTTTGACATCCGCAAAATGATTCGCTGTCCCGGTCCCCTGGGCCAGTACTATGAGCAACCTTTCCGATCTCGCGACATTCCGGGACTTACCATTGAACCGGGATGGGATGGCGGCTCAAATAGCGCTCTTCAATCCTATTTTTCTCGGCGGACCAATGCGGCCAGCTTGGAAAACAGCTGGGGGAAGACCGCGAAAAGGAACACCAACAGCAAGAAGAGCTGCAAGATGTGTTGAGCCATTGGGGTCAAGGCCGGAACATATCTGTCAAGTGGTGACTGCTCCCCGCGTCTGACGCTTCCCTTGCTGCCGAAGACGAAGAGCACGAGGAAATATAGGCTCACCGCAGCCAGAGCGCCAAGTACGTATGTTGGCCACATTCGCGGAGACTTCTTAAATGTCTTCTGTCGCCCGAACAAAAGAATGTAGTGGTCACCCTTACCGAGAACACGGAATGCTTCATTCCATGAGCGGAGCTTTTCAGGGTTCTCTCGCTTAATTCTGCGATAGGCTCCAGCCATCAACCGAGAAATTTTCTTCTCGTACGCGGTGCTGTCATATTCGGCTTCAAAGGCGTCGTTTAACGCGATCGGATCTTCCGGGCATTCACCTGTCTCGGTAAAGTACATCATTAGTTTTTCAAGGCCGGAGAGAGGCACATTTTCAAGAACAGCCTGTTCGGCAGTTTGTTGGACTAGAAAATCCTTCGCTTCGCAGACTCGCATCTGCGGCAATTGTAAACTCGTTAATGCCCGGTACAAAAGCGGCCCTCTCTCAGTTTGTTCTCGCCGCTAACAGCAGGTGAACAGTGACAAAACGTCGTTCAAACGGCAAAACCGTACATGGGTACTAACCCGAACACGAACTGCTGTCTAGCGTTCATCCTGAGACTTTTCAGCACCAAGCAACGTACCCCGCCACGGTTCGGCGCGTAGGAAGTGATTATGACGGACAAGTCCTGGGAAACGACAAAATCGGAGACTTAAAGTACTAACCCGAACCTTTCTGATTTCGCGAACTAATCGGGCGCCGAGGACTGGAATCTCTCCGTGAGCGACTCGACTTAATTGGGGAGCCTGCTCGACTGTGCGCCGTCCTCCGTTGACTTCCACTTCTACCATGCCTAGGATTGCGCCCTGAGTGTCGAAGTGTTTAGCAGGAGGCCACCATGCGTCGAGAACGAGTGCTGAAGGTTGTGTTGGTCGTGGTCGGAGTGCTCTTTACGGCCGGAATTTATCCGCTGGCGATGCGTTTATTGCATCCGCAGAAGTGCGAATACTCAGGTGTGATGCTGCTGAGTCTCTATGTCACGCTCGGCATCTTCTTGCTTGTCGCGGTCCGGAGGCCATCGACGTATCGCAGCCTGATTGCCTTCGCCGCATGGTCGAGTTTCGCTCACGCCTTTGTTATGGGCGTGCAGGCATTGCCGAATGCGAGCATGCGCGGAGACCTTTACGGCTCGGCTGTGCTCGTCGTCATCGGTGTAACTCTGCTCGTGCTGGCTCCGGCAAAGCAATCCGCAGTCGCCGCATAATCACGCTCCAGTGGGCCGAGGTTGGAGGTAGACCGTTCGGACCTACAGGCAGGCCAACAAATAAGGCCGTCCTCAGACCTGATTCTTGTGAAAATTTATGGCTAGGTCTTGGTAAACGGCATAATCGCCGAAGTACCCGCATGGATTGCTGCCGGACGTACAGGCTTGATTTCGCGGATACAGATATGCTTCCCTATCGACACGATGGAATCAGAATGGGCTGTCAGGTCGAAAAAGAACGCTTGGGTTTTTGTGCGCGAGACACTCGTCTATGGGCTCATCATTTTTGTTGTTCTCGCTTGCATACGTTGGCTGTGCCATCTCAGTTTTGCGACAAACCTCTTCGAGATTTGGGCGGTCAGCACAATTGTATTTGCTCCGCTGGTCTGCGCAGTAAAACACTTAGTAATAGATGCTTTTAAGTGGTGAAAACACGCGGGCTGGTCATTCCCGCCGTTCCAACTCCTGGGAAACATTACCGTACAAGTGGCTCACAGTACCCGCATCGAAGGCGAGTGCCTTAGAAACAGATACAGAAAAATTCCAGATACCGCGAGTAGCGCGATTCCAAACAATCTCCAGCCCCATACTGGCACCCACGAAAATCCAGTCTTGGGGAAACCTGGTACATCCTCGTTTCCCTTTTTGGCGGCCTTCGGAAATATTACCCCGTACAGTCCGAAGAAGAGCATTACGACGAATACGAACAGGAATCCGGCTCGGTCGTTCATTTGCACCTAAAAATAGTATGCCACGAAAGCCACAGCTCCTGAGAAACGACAAAATCGGAAATGTGGAGACTAACCCCGGAATATGCCATATTGGGGATGTACAACTTCCGTGCCGTGTCGATCACTCCACAAACATCCGAGACATTTCGTCCTAAAATCGTAGAGTCCTACCGCGATTTTGGTCCACCGCCGAACTTCAAGCGGAGCGTTGAAACTCTACTAAGATATGTCCCGCAGAAATATTTGGTCGGTCTAGCAACAATTGTCCTGACCAATCGAGAGGGGCTGACCCGCAATAAGCGCAGACAGAAAGTCTGGAGTAGAAGCCACAAGGTGCGTTTAGCGGAATCTCTGGGTTCTTATTCTCGTGCAACGAAATCGTCGCCTGCGACGGTCTGGCTCTACGTAGACAACATTGTGAAGTCAGGAATCGGCTGGTGGAATAGAGTTCCAGTGCTCCGTTACGTCGTGGTGGGCCAAGTTCTCTACCACGAAATTGGGCACCACATTCACGCCGTCCATCGTCCAGTACACGCAGAAAAAGAAGATGTCGCGGAGAACTGGGGCGGCGCATTGACGAAGCGCTTCTTTCGGAAGCGTTTTTGGTATCTGTATCCGTTCCTAATGGGTGTAGCTCGCTTAGCTCTACTATTGCGTAAATCCGGCAACCCAAACGCACACCAGTCTTGATTAACGACGTAACCGTCCACATAAAGTTCCAGAACTTGACCGGTTACCCGACAAATCGGGACTTATCCCTTCTGAGAGCCGTGGATATTGCTGAAGACGACGGCAACATGGAGTCTCACCCTCACTAGAAGTTCCGTTGGTGATAGTCTTTTTGATGTGTTGAGCCCTACAGATCAGGAATTGGTTCATCCGTCTGAGTTTTATGCCAGGCGGAGTAATGAATTACGCGACGAGGCGGAGGAAAGTGCGGCGCGTTACTCTCGGTATACGCAATTCTTGATTGTGCTGGGAATGTTGGCCTGCGTAGCGTTCTATGAGTCGGTTATTGCCAAGCGACTGCCTCTTTGGGCCGCAGTGCTCGTTGTTCCTGCCGGAGCATGGGTTGTGCAACAGCGCCATCGGTGCCACGTCAAATCCGTACAACTTGGCAACCTTATTGAATATTACGACAAAGGGAACGGACGACTTGCTCGGAAGTGGGAACTGCTCGACGGCGGCGACAAGTTTATCGACCTGGAGCACTTCTACTCAAAAGACCTAGATCTTTTTGGCCAAGGCTCGCTCTATCAACTACTCTGTTCAGCTAGAACACACATAGCTCGCGAGACGCTCGCGCATTGGATGAAAGCTCCTGCGGAGCGTGAAGAAATCCATGCGCGACAGGAGGCAATCTCGGAACTTCGACCACGTCGAGAATTACCCGAGCTGCTCGCGACCGCTGGCCCTATGGAGGTAACCGATTTTCGACCTGAATTCTTACAGGGCTGGGTTGCAGAATCTTCGTCCAGATTTCCAATGTGGGTGCCGTTGGTGGCTTTTCTTCTGGCGCTTGTCGTATTGATCCTGCCCTTTGTGTATTGGTCTGGCCACATAGAGTTCCACACCTTGTGGGTGAGCCTCGGAGCGGTGCTATTCACCGAAGCCATATTTGCTGGGATTTTTCGCGGGCGGGTCAAACGGATTCTCGAATCGCTGGGAACGCTCTCAATCGAACTCCCAACAATGCGTGAACTACTTCGGATTATAGAGCGGGAGCAGTTTTCTGCAGTAAAGCTCAAGACACTGGCCGACCGGCTAGGCCGAAGTAGACGTGCAGCTTCCGACGAAATACAAAGTCTGCTGCGCCTCATTCGCTTAGTAAAGGAACGGGATAATGAATGGTTCGCATATCCATCGTTTTGCCTTTTGTGGGGAACGCAGCTTGCAATGGCGATTGAACGGTGGCGCTTCCTTCATGGGGCGCAAATGCTTGAGTGGATAGCAGCCCTCGGAGAACTTGAGGCGCTGATTTCGCTATCCACCTACGCCTTTGAACATCCCGGGGACACGTTTCCAGAACTCGCAGAGACGGGGCCTGTGTTTGACGTCGAAGGATTGGGACACCCACTTCTCGACGAAAGCACCTGCGTCAGGAACGATCTCCAACTGGGAGATACCGTGCGATTTCTGATTGTGAGCGGATCAAACATGTCAGGAAAGAGCACGTTTCTACGCGCCATCGGGCTCAATGCGGTTTTAGCCTGCATGGGCGCACCGGTTCGCTGTACAAAGTTGCGTCTTTCATTATTGGCAATCGGTGCAGCGGTACGAATGCAAGATTCTGTGACGGATGGCCGATCGCATTTCCTGGCAGAGATGCAGCGATTGCGACGCATGATCGAAGCAGCGGACCATGGGCCTCTGTTGTTTCTGGCTGACGAGATCATGAGTGGCACGAACTCTCATGATCGAAGGATTGCGACTGAATGGGTAATCAGGGCGTTGATGCTGCGAGGCGCGATTGGTGCGATAACTACTCACGATTTAGCTTTGACGGAAATAGCGGCAAATGGTTTGCCCGGACGCAATGTGTGCTTCGAAGATGCGGGTGAGTTCGGCAGTCTATCTTTCGATTACAAACTCTGCCAGGGAGTGTTGAGCTGCTCAAACGCATTGAATATCGCTCATCTGCTAGGGATCGACACCGCAGCTCAGGGAAAGTAGCTGTGTCCGTGCGATTGCACGGCAACTTTGAAGGGTCCAAGGCTCTTAGCGCCTTCCATGAGAAGGCCGGTGAGTGTCAAGTCTTTTCGTTCATTTTGTCTCTTTTTTCTTTCTTCTTCTTTGTTTCTTCCTCTGCATCTTGTTCCCATTCAGCCAAGCCGCCTCTGTCGCCACCCTTCCATCCGCACTCTTTGTTGAGCGATTGTCGCTCGGTGCAAGGTGGGTGTACTTGATTCAGTAGGTGCTGCTACCTGGTAATCGACCTCTACTCCCCTTGCTAGAAGAGAAGTTGGGCCAGGAGTTAGTCGCAGTCACCTGATCTCGGCGGTCGAGCTCGGCTGTTTGGATATCGTCTCCTTTTTTTGCTCCTTCTTCTTTCTTCCTGCCTTTTCTACTTTTTTACAGAGAAATTTCGAACCTGGATCGCTTAGGAACGACGATCGCGAACTCCGTCGACCCGTAGCACCCCCTGTTTTGTGGGCAGCTCTTCACTTTAGGCCACGGCACGCATCGCTTGCTGGCTATTGCGCAGTGGTTCGTACACCTCTCCACTCACCCACAACTTATGCAGCAGTACCGCCAGCTTTCTCGCCACTGCAACAACCGCTCGCTTCTTTGCACTTTTCCCTCCTCGCGCTGCAAGTTTTAGCCCCCATCTCCGCACATCACTGTCCTCTCCAAAGGGTCCCAGGATGTAGTGCGCCCCCTGCACCAGCAGGGTCCGCAAATAACGGTCTCCTTCCTTACTGATCCGCATCTGCGGCTGGCTCTCCCCGGAGTCCCTGCGCCCAGGGCACAACCCCAGAAAACAGCCGACCTCGCGACTCTTCGGGAACCGCTGCGGGTCGTCCAGCGTCAGCACATAGGTCAGCGCGATCTGCGTTCCTACTCCCTTCACCTGTTTGAGCAGTTCCACGTGCGGGTAGCTTTCCTTGGCGATTTTCTCCATCCGCACCTCGTATTCCTGGATGCGCTCGTTCAGTGATGCGATCTCATGGAGCAGCGGTTCCAAAACCTCGCGCAACTCCGCGTGCAATCCCGCAGCCAGCTCCCGGTTCACCTGCTGTGTGCCACACTTGGGCAGCCGCTGCCCATAAGACTTCACCAACCCTCGCGCTGCGTTCACCAAGGCCGTTCGCGCACGCACCAGTTCGGCCCGCGCACGGATCACCGTCAGGTGGATTTGCGCCTGCGCACTGCGATGCCGCACCGGCCCCAACAGCTCGGCATCGATGCGCGCCAGCCGTGCCAGTGTCCGCGCATCGTGTCGATCGTCTTTTCGATTGCTCTTGGTGATCAATTGCACCTTCTGCGCATGCGCCACGATTACTTTGTACCCAGCTCCGTTAACAGCCGGCTGACCCACGGGGAATGTGTTCCCGTCTCCATGGCAATGAGACTCTGCGGTATCTTCGCAAATACCTGTTTCATCGCTTCCGGTGTCGTGGCCACTTTCTGTTCCAGAAGGATTTCGCCCGCTTCATCCAAAACGCAGTAGCACGACCAGTGATCGCCGAGGTCCACACCAATCGTGAGCTTGTGCCCTTTGAAAATCATGCTTCCATTTACTCGAACAGTGCTAGTCTTCTTCATTGCCGGTCTCCTTTTCTTTGCGCCACGAGCGCGTCGATCATTGGGAGCGTATCGCATCCCGCGGGAGACCGGCCTTCTCATCTTATCTGGTAAGTCGGGAAACCGGTAAGGTCCCTGACCAAAATCTACTTCGGCGATTATGTCGTTAACCAGTACCTGACCGATGCGAACTGGACAAAACCGAGACTCCCGATGTAGAAGGGTCGCGGAGAACATCTATGAAGCACCTGATTGGCGCGGGATTGGTCATCATTCTCGCATTCGTCGTTAGGTTTGTTTTGCCGCTTTCTTTCGCACTAGACATCTACGTCCACGATACGTACCGAGTCGTTCCACTTCGCGTTGTCAGTTTCTGGACGCTACTTGTCATATCAGCGGCATGGCTTTCGTTCGCGACATTCAAGTTGATTCGGCACACCTCGTAACTGTTCTACCTAAGATGTCTGGTTGAACGAGTTACCCAAGTCATTCGGCCTCCTTCGGTCCGAGCGCTGTTACGGTGGATACACAGTTTACTCGGGCCGTCGCGAGGCCGACCTCGTTATGACATCAACCGGTAACTTAGGTACTAGCTTACGCAGCAATCTTGTCGAGATTTAGGCGAGGGCACGTCTCGAAGCTGCTGAAGGGGATTGATAGGCGATGGCTGCAGCATATATTCGACCAAAATGACCGTAACCTCTGGCTTGGGAATCATTGATTCGAGTTTGGCGCGGAGTAGCGTGGCCACATCCAACGCTGACATGTCTACCACTTTCAAATCGCGGAGTATCACATCCATCTTTGACGTGTGTGCGACTCTCGTGCCATTGACGGTCAGGGTATGATTTCCATCGCCCGTGACCACAAACCTTCTAGACAACTCTGGATGCTGGTAGACCCAGACCTCAAGGATGTCGCCGACGCGAATACGATAGTCTGCTGGCCCAATTGTTTGCGGTATTGGAATCACCTGTGCGCTCAAAGACCGCCCACAAGACACGGCAGCTATCAGGAGTGCTGTGCCGAAGCACACCCGAAAGGTCTTCGATACGACCATGGCGATTCTCTCTGATGGTGATAATACACCTATTTGAAAAACGACCGAACGAAACGCTTTCAACAAGTCCCGATTTGTCCATAACCGGTAACTCGGGCCTCCGCAGTACTTGGCTACTAGGTGCCACAAACTGTCCAGATTCCCGTGCCTATGCGCCGGAATGCTTCTCGCTAGCTTTCTCTTCAACGTGCGGCAAACAGACGCAATCACGTATCTTGGCGTTTCGGTCATTCTTTTCGGAGCGTCCGCGCTTGCTTGCTACTTGCCAGCGAGGCATGCAATGCGGCTTGCACCAACGGTTGCTCTGCGACACGAGTGAACAATTCGCCTAACCGGTAAATTTCTTGCCGCGCCAAAATCAACTTGGAAGGTTATGCCGTTAGAACGTTAATCAGGCATGTGGAAGTGGTTCTCGCACGGCCGCTGCGCTCGCCTGGTCTTTCCATCGTTGAACGTTGACACCCATCACTAGGAGCCAGAGGAACACCGATACTTCTGCGAGAAAGCTAGCGGCCAGATTGTAGGGCGACAAATAGTTCACAAGTGGCGGTGACATATAGGTTACCCAACCCAAACCCGCAAATACCATCAAGGCTCCCAGAAACCAGGGAAGAAAGGTCGACCTGAAAATGAGGTAACCAATCAGGATGCAATAGAAGCCCGCAAACACTATGGCGATGTTAATGCCATGAGGCTGCCATCGAAGAGCCTCAAAGGTGAGGCCCACGAGGCCGAAAAAAGCGGCGAGCAAAGAGAGACTGCTGTTCGCCGCCTTGAAGAGGCCATAGACGAGCAGCGTCACGCCGACCATACCCGCGACCGCGATGAGGCCCCCTGCGATATTCAACCTACCGCGAGCAAAGAGCTCGGTGAATGTTGCCGTCAAGACGCTGAGCACATACAGGACACCGGCCATCCTGGCCTTGAAACGCGGCGACACTTCTTCAATCCGTTCCATCGTTACTGTTGCACTCATGCTTCTACCTCCCTTAAGCAGCGGCAACGCTCCGTCAATTCGACGGACACTTTCATGCTGCGCTGGCTTGCTCCTTCCACCGTTGAACGTTCACGCCCTTCATGATGAGCCATAGCATCAGCGATACTTCCGCGAGGAAGCCGAGGACTTTCAGATAAGTGAACAGATGAACTGCGAGCGGTGACAGAAAGACCAACCAACCCAAACCGGCACACGCCATCAACACGCCCAGAAATCGAGGTAGGAATGTTGACCTGAAAATGAGGTAACCGATTAGGAGGCAATAAGGCCCGAAAAATACCAAGGAGTTGATTTTGTAGCGAGCGAGATTAAACATGCTGAGAACTTCGTTGGCGCATCCCGCGAAGCTGAAAAATGCCGCGAGCAAAGAGAGAGCTTTGTTCACGGGCTCAAACATGTAATAGAAGAGCAGCGTCACAGCTATATAGAACGCGTACGCGATGAGGTTGATGGCGTCGTATGCAACAAGCCGGGTGTGGCCAACGAAGACCTCGGCGGATATTGCTGTCAGAAAGTACAGCAAATAAACGACACCGGTAATCCTGGCCCCGGGCCATAGCGAAGCTTCTGCAACCCTTTCCATCATTTCTCAGCCTCCAAGGAGCGGCAACAAGAGCGCCCATTGGACTGCACTGAGCCACGAGCGCTGGTTCTTCCTATCGGGTCTTATAGGATAGAAATTGTTACGGGCGAATGCTGTCCACTTTTATACAATTTGCGGAGATTCTTTGGCCGGCAAAGCAAACTCCTGAATAGTCGCCAAATCGGAAAAGTAAAGTAGTACTTCATATAGACGAGAACGTCGTTAGAACGTAGCCACCCGGCGGCGGACGCTTCGCGTGGGACGAACGGAGCAGTGATTGCCTGAGAGCTAAGTTAAGTTTGGGTCACAGGAGGTTCCCGTGACCCATCTTCGTAAACTAATGCTGGAAGAACTCCAGCGACGTAATTACTCTGAACATACCATACGTTATTACATCCGCACCGTCGAAGATTTTGCTCGACGATTCAACTGTTCCCCCGATCGCTTAGGTCCTCGACACGTTCGTGAATATCAAGCTGAGCTTTTTAGAAAACGGAAGTCATCGGGCACAGTTGCGATCCGACTGGCGGCCCTGCGGTTCTTCTACACCAAGACTCTAAGAAGAGCTTGGAGCGTTGCCGACACTCCTTATCCGAAAAGAACGCATCGCCTGCCGACGATCCTCAGCCAGGAAGAAGTTGTTCAGCTCATCGATGCGGCCTGCCCTCTTTTCCACCGAACGATTCTGATGACGCTCTACGCCACCGGCGCGCGCTGTGCCGAGCTGACGCATTTGAAGGTCAGCGATGTCGACGACCAGCGCATGGTGATTCGCATCCAAGGTGGCAAAGGACGCAAAGATAGGTTATGGGCCGCGGCGCATAAGCGATCTGATGTGCCGAGAAAAGTTATGTGCCGAGAATCACGCTCCATCCACAAGAAACATAGGCTGCTGAGAGTACTACTCGATTCGGGTTGCGCGGGCAACTGCACATAACTATGGCAGCCCTTCTGGGGTGAAGATGCTTTCTACATTTCACCCGAGGAGGATCCATGTTGGAAAGCTATTTCAAACGAAACCACACCTTGCGGCGACTCCGTGCCGAACCAACAGGTCGGTACATGGACGATTTCGCCAAGACGCTTCATACAAAAGGTTACGGCGTATGGACTGCGCAGGCATACCTGCGTGCGGCCGCGCATCTGGGGAGATGGATGATGCGGCGAGGCTTTTCTGTGATGAAGTTGAACGAAGACGTCATCGGAAAGTTCGCTCGTCATCTGTCTTCATGCCATTGCGTGGGCAAGAATCGAGGGATCTACGATGATGCGGTGATTGGGGCTCGCCATTTTCTGGATCATCTACGAAATACCGGACTGGCAGCGGCCGGTGCTCCGCTTGAGAGACCACTGTTGCCAACCGTTATCGATGGATTTGAGCGGTGGATGCGACAGCATCGGGGAGTAGCCGAGTCCACCTTGACGGCATACCGATTGATACTCACCAAGCTGCTTGGCGCCGTCGGAGAAACACCTGGCAACTACAACGCACACGTCTTAAGGCGCGGCGTGGAAATGCAGACGAGTCGCTGCGGACGAAGTTGGGCGAAGCTGGTCATCAGCACTGTCCGGATGTTTCTACGTTACCTCGCCGTACACAACCTGTGTGATCCCGCGCTAGTAGATGCTCTGCCGACCATTGCTCACTGGAAGCGTGCGTCTTGTCCAGACTATCTCTCCAAAGAGGAAGTCGAGAAACTTATCGTCGCCTGTAATCCTGTGACAGCCGAGGGTGCACGAGATAGGGCGGTGCTTTTGCTCCTGGTTCGGCTTGGATTGCGCGCTGGCGATATCGTAAATCTGCGTCACGCAGACATCGATTGGGAGAACGGCGCTCTTCAGATGGCTGGAAAGGGCCGCCGACAAAGCGTGCTTTCGCTGCCTCAAGACGTAGGCGATGCCATTCTGGACTACGCGGAGCGCTGGCGTCCTGACGTTCGCGACGAACATGTCTTTCTACGCGTGAATGCACCCTTCGTCCCATTGGCGGGTAGTTCGGCGGTGTCCCATCTGGTCAACCGTGCGGCGCAGCGAGCTCGCCTCTCCACAAGGCATATGGGCGCCCATCTCCTGCGTCACACGACGGCGAGTTTAATGCTGCGGGAAGGGGTGTCGTTACAAGCCATTGGCCACGTCCTGCGTCACCAGAGCCTCGACACTACCGTCCTGTACGCCAAAGTTGACGTAGCGATGTTATCCGAGATTGCTCAGCCGTGGCCTGAGGAGGTGGTGCCATGTTGATGCAGGCCATCGAGAGCTATCTTCAGTTGCGAAGGGCAGCTGGCTTCCAACTTCGAGACACAGAGGTGCTGTTGAAGGAATTTGCGCGTTTCGCGGCCGAAAGAGGCGAGATCCATATCAAGGCCGACACTGCGATCGCCTGGGCCAGCCGTGCGACATCCCTGAACCAACGAGCGCGGCGTCTGAACAACCTCATCCTGTTTGCACGCTACATCCGCGCGGAGGACGCTGAACACCAACTTCCTCCGGCAGGGGTCTTTGCTCATCATCCGCACTTGCGCCGGCTACCACACATCTTCACACCGGAGCAAATCGCTGCAATCCTCGCGGAAGCCAAGCAACTTCCGCCGGCAGGATCTTTGAGGCCGCTTACTTTCTACACGCTCTTTGGGCTGGTGGCGGCCTGCGGTTTGCGGATCTCGGAGGCGCTCGCACTCCAAATCGATGACATCCGCCCTGATGGACTTTACATCCGTGAGACCAAATTTCGAAAAAGTCGGCTTGTGCCACTTCATCCAACGACGGAAAAACACCTGATCCTCTACCTTGACCGTCGCCAACAACTGGCACCCGCGGAGACACGTGTGTTTATCTCTCTGCGCAGTAAGCCCCTGCACTATGCGACCGCGATTGAGACCTTCCTTTTCCTCCTGCGCAAGCTCGGGGTGCGTGCAGGGCCGGGGCAGCCCGGCCCACGGCTGCATGACCTAAGGCACACCTTTGCCTCAAGGGCGTTGGAGAACAGTCCACATGAGCAATCGAGAATCACCAAGCACATGCTGGCCCTCAGCACTTACCTTGGACACGCGCATATCAGCGATACGTATTGGTACCTGCAGTCCACAAAACATCTCATGACGGATATCGCCGATGACTGTCAAGCCTATTTGGAGGGAGCACAACTATGACTCTCATCGCGCCCCATATTACTGCCTACTTACGCGAGAGGTTGCCCAACGAACGAAAGGCCAGTCCCCATACTTGCGATACCTATGCTTATGCCTTTCAGCTGCTCTTCCAGTTCGCCAGCCAGCGACTGGGCTGCTCGCCTGCCGCACTCCAGTTGGAGCAACTCGATGCGCCTCTGGTATTGGCTTTCCTCGAACATCTTCAAGCGGGCCGGCGTAACGGCCCTTCCACACGAAACGCGCGTCTGGCTGCTATCAAGTCATTTATGCACTTCCTTGAATACCGTGTTCCATCGGCCCTGGATCAGCTTCGTCAGGTGCTAGCCATCCCGTTTCAAAAGGCTGACATCCGTCTGGTGCGACATCTCACGCAAGCTGAAATGCAGGCCATACTCGATGCTCCCGATCCCAACACTCGTGATGGCGTCCGCGATCGAGCGATGCTTCACTTGGCGTTCACCGGTGGCCTTCGGGTTTCCGAATTAGTCGGACTCAAACTTTGCGATGTGACATTCCGCGCGGGCTATGTCGATATCCTTGTGATGGGAAAAGGGAGGAAGGAGCGCATCCTTACTCTCTGGAAAACTGTTGCAGGCAGCCTGCGAGCGTGGCTTTCCATTCGAGGCGACGCGAGCGTTCCTGAACTGTTCCTCAATGCGCGCGCCCAGCACCTTACACGCTCTGGCTTCAAACATATCCTCAATAAGCACATTCCCGCCGCCGTTAGCAAATGCCCTCCCCTGAAAACTAAACGACTGTCTCCGCATGTTCTGCGGCACACTTGCGCCTTAAACACACTGCAGGCAACCGGTGATATCCGCAAAGTAGCCCTCTGGCTCGGGCACGAAAGCATTCAGAGCACTGAGGTATACCTCCGGACGGACCCTTCACAGAAGCGCGAAATGCTTGAGGACGTCCTACCTCCGACTCTGAAAAGAGGCTATTTCCGACCAGCAGACAAGCTCATCGCTTCATTCAGAGGCAAATAGTTATGTGCAGGACAATCACTCCCAGAGGCTTGTCTCCGTAGATTCCGTCTGGGTCCAGAGCACATAACTTTTCTCGGCACATCAGATCGCGACGTCATGCTCAGTTCCATGCTACTGGAAGAACTCCACGCACATTGGCACCGCTTGCGGGGAAGACCCCGCGCGTGGCTCTTTCACGGCAACCACTGTCACAACAGTGATCTACCGATCGATACGAAAACTGTTTGGCATGCATGCTATAACGCCGCCAAGAGAGCGGGCATCGAGAAAAGCGTCCATCCTCACACGCTTCGCCACTGTTTTGCTACGCATCTGCTCGAGGCTGGTGCCGATCTCCGAACCATCCAGATCTTGTTAGGTCATGGAGATCTGAAAGAGACCACCCTCTACCTACACCTCTCTCAACGTCACTTGAACACTACCGCCAGTCCGTTGGACTTACTGAAGCTTAGAGACAGGTCACCGCAGGAGGAGTAGATGAGCCGGCCGCCTCTGGAGGTGGCCGATCTCATCCGCGCTGCGGGGGAAGCATTCATCGAACGAAACCGTCATTGGATGCGCTGGAAGCACGTCAAAGTGCTACGGGCCATTGCACGGTGTCGTACTGCTGCACTCGGCGGTCATCTCGATGAATGCACGCGTTGTGGACATCGGGCCATCTCATTCAACAGCTGTCGGGATCGCTATTGCCCGAAGTGTCAGATCGCTGCTCGGGATCGCTGGATCGCCGCGCGTCAGCGAGAACTTCTTCCCACTCGCTACCTACACGTGGTCTTCACACTCCCCCGCCGTTTGGCGCCACTGGTCCTGCAGAACAAGAAGCTGCTCTACGATCTCTTGTTCCGTACCAGTGCGGAAACTCTTCTCGAAGTGGCCCGCAACCCGCAACGCCTGGGCGCTGAAATTGGATTCTTCAGTGTGCTGCACACCTGGAGTCAAAAGCTCGAACTTCACCCGCATGTCCATTGTGTCGTTCCCGCCGGTGGCCTTTCGCCCGACCACACCCGCTGGGTTCGCTCGCGAGACAACTACTTCCTTCCCAAGAAAGTGCTGCGCAAAATCTTTCGCGGCAAGTTCGTCGATGCGCTCAAACAAGCTTTTCAAAATGGTCAGCTCAATTTCCAGGGAGACTTGAAGCTCCTCGCTCAGCCCAAGATCTTTGCCGCCTGGCTACGACCTCTGTTCCATCAACACTGGGTGGTGTACTTGAAACGTCCCTTCGGAGGCCCCGAATATGTACTGCAATATCTGGGCCGCTACACTCATCGTGTGGCCATCTCCAATCATCGCCTGGTCTCGTTTGCCGATGGTCAGGTCACCTTTCGCTGGCGCGATTCGGCCCACAACAACGAACAGAAACTCATGAATCTATCGCTCGACAAGTTCTTGTGCCGCTTCCTACTGCATATCCTTCCCCAAGGCTTCGTGCGCATCCGCAACTTCGGTTTCCTCGCCAACCGCCGGCGTGCCACGCTTCTACCGCTTTGCTTTCACCTTCTCGGCGCGGCTCAACAGCCGGAAGCTGAACAAAACACCTTCTCCATCAACGACTCGTCCGATCTCTGGCACTGCCCCAAGTGTGCTGGCCCGATGAAGGTCATCGAGCGGCTTACCGCTGCCGAAATCCAGCTTCGCTCTCCACCACCGGTCACCGCTGCAGCATGAAAGCACTCTCTTCAATTCGTGTTCTTTGCGTGCCCCGGCGCGGTTCGTGCCTCTCCGCCTTGCCATCATATCGCTCCCCTCTCCCCGCTTCTTCAACCGCCTTTTTCACAATACTTTTCGCCATAATCAGCTTCTGCACGCTAGCTGTCACGTGGTGCACCCCCGGGCTCGGCCGTCGCGAATCTCGACGCCGCTCCTTCCCATCATTGAATTCCCATAACACCGGCGTCCGCCGCAAACCGGGTGGCCACGTTCTAACGGATTAATCGAACGCGCGCAGAGCACCCCGCCTCAGTGCGTTCCTTCGTGAAATCGCGCGTCCGATTAATCACTAGCGTTAATCAGGAGTTGGAGCTATGTGGAGGCTATCTCGTAGACGCTATTTGCGCAATTTAACCAGCTCACCCTTCGCGTGCTCATTGTTAGGATTCAACTCGACAGACCGTGTATATGCCATACGCGCATCTTGGATATCGTTCGTCGCCTCGTAACCATCTCCAAGGCTGTCCCATGCATTCGCGGAATCGGGATAGGCCTTTGTGTTTAATTTGAACAGCACGACGGCTGACGATGGGTCCTTTTCCTGAAGGAAAGCATAGCCAAGCCGATTTATCGTCCTCTCTTCGCCGATCATGTAACGGTGCATGGGATCGGCAGTGAAGCTTTGGAACGCCTTCCACGCGCTCTCTTCTCCCATCCGGGCTGCGGATCGCAGTATCTCGGCAAACGACTTCGGGCTGAATCTGATTCCCATGATGTGCCTGGGTACATCGTTTTCAGCGGGGGTTCTCGCCAGAAATGCCTTCGCTGCGCCATCATGCTTTAGGTAAGCATTCAGAAATTGAAGCGTGTAAAGTGCAACCCAAGAATAGCTCGTATTGGCGTCGTTCCGTCCATAATCTGCGACCTGATCCTCCTCCGCGAAATCTTTGGGTGTCTTGAAGCGTTCACACATCGAGCAGAATTCAGGATGGGACATTCCTAACATATTGACCGTCATGACATCCGCATGTGTCCACTCATTCAGCACGTTGTGCCCTGTCATGTCCATATCGGAGTGCTCGATGTCCTCGATAAAGTTTTCCCTGTTTGAGGTAAAGAAGAGAAGTGGGACGTTCAATTGCTCCGGGTGAATGGATCCAGCTTTTGCCACGAGTCCTGGGTAATAGCGGATGCTGCCATCCATTTCAGCCAAGACCTGAATGCGAGAGTCCCGCGACGCCGCAAATAGGCTCGACATCCCTCCCCAACTGAAGCTCACTGCAGCAATCCTCGACGAATCTGTGTCAGGAAGCTTTTCGGCGTACGTGACAAGGAATGAGATGTCCAGAGCCTGGGAATCAATCCCTGCCAGGTCGTCGGTCATATCTCGCGTCGACACTCCCATCGATGGACTGGCAAGAACGACATAGCCATGGCTGGCAAGGTACTCGCACAGATCGGCGTTTTCCCATGCAATGGATGAATCGCTGGGAGCGTAAATGAGAACTGGGTAGTGTCCCTCCGCCATTTTTGCATCGCGCACTGCCCACAGCGGGACATCGAAGGAACTCTTTAATCGCGAACGCCATTTGTTGTGCTCTTGATCAGGCGCGCCGAAAGAAATCTCGGTATCTGCCAACGCCACATAGTCGCCAACCTTCATTGACTTGATCCCACTTGGCAGTGCTGGATACCAGATGAGCGTCTGCAGAGGGCGGCCTTTGTCGGTTTCAGCTGGTTTGGAATGGTCCCCAGCTAAGACAGGAGACTTTCGCGAGGGATCGTACTGATTCACCACCCTTAAGCCTACCGGATACGGCCCAGGCTTCTGAAGAAATTGAAACGGAGGAAGCGCGGTTTCGATTGGGATCGGCTGAGGAGTTTGCGCCGAAGTAGTAAGGGGAAAAGCAACCTGCTGCGCGTGGACCATCACCGCGAGCCCTAGCACGAAAAAAATCGTTTGGAAAACTCGAAGACTCATCGCCAGTTTCACAACTGATTTTAGCCTAATTTCAGGCGCACTCCTCGGCCGAGTAGGCCTGGGGAATTTCACCCCGAGCCTCTCACAGAACCGTGCTTGACTGTCTCCAGTCACACGGCTCGTGCCACCCAGTGAAGGCTGCTGCCTTCCGTCCTAACCGCTCGGCTCCTCCTGTTTCCAGTTGACCGTATTGGTTATGACGCGGGTGACCTGCCCCCTTCGCTCCACGGGAATTACCCCGCTTTTTCACTACTTTGGAGCAGTCCGACCCTGAGACTCCGCATCCGTACTCTCGCCCTCGTGGTTGCTTCCACTTGTGGCTTCTCCGTTAGCATCGGTGCCTCAGGTTCCCACGTTCCGCTCAACCGCCTCTTTGGCAAGCTCAGGCCACCTCTCGTGCCGGATGCCACTCCGCCCGTAAGCAGGTTTCGTCGAAGCTAATCCCGCAGTAACTTACCCCCCGCGGTTTTGACATCGTCTCTAACGTTTCGACACTTCAGCAGTGGTTCCCTTGCGGTCCTCTTCTTGCCTGTCACCTGACCTGGTCCTTGCCAGGCCTTTTCCTTCCGCGTTCACGACCATAGCTTTTGGCTACAGCCGCCGAAGGTGGTTTGAAACCTGCTCCTGTAAGCCGGTTTCGAGGGGCCTGCCCTCATCAGTCAAGCAGTTGCGCACTACTCAGCGTTTCCTCCTTTCGTGCTCGTGGCACACGTAAGTCGGGTTACCGGTAACTTGGCTCCCAGTACTTGACTCTACCGGTTACGGCGTTTCCTGGGACCCAAGCGCGAGGCTACTGGCCACTGCCTTCTATTTTTGTATCTGGGCTCAGGGTGAGGGAGGCCTTGCTCTTGTCGAATTTTGCTTTATTGTCCCAGACGACCTCGTCCCAGTTTTCGCCGATACGCGTGAAGATTTGCTGCGCGAACTGGTTATCCTTTTGACGGGCGGCCATGAAAGCCACCGCATTCAATTCGTGATTGGTGCTGCCGTAAAGCTGTTCCAGCGCGGCAAAGCCTTGTTTGATACGTTCCCACGAGAGATTGGGCATTTGCTCTTTAGCCTTACAGCAGTTGTCCACCAGAGCGATCTCAAAGTAGATCAAGTCGCCCTCAGGCCCGCCCAGGCGGTCGGCAATCGTTTGTGCAAACGTCTCTGCCTCGCCAGGTTTGCCGTACCACTTGGGAAGAAGATAGTTGGCGTACGCACTGTAAAAGTAAAAATAGTTGGGCTCGAAACTACTGGCCTTTTGCAGCAAATCATCGGCCTGGCTGCGATTCCATCCCTGTGCCAGCGCAACAATCTGCATGTCGTGGTACCACTGAGGATCCTTGGTGGACACAGTTTCGGCCTTCTCCAACGTCTCTTTTGCTTGCTGTACGCGCTGGCCAAAAAGTTTCCAACCGTCGGACGTTACCGTGTCGCTGTACCCCCTGCCGCGAGCCTTCCAGGCAAAGCGCAAATAGGCTTGTGCCAGCGCGACGCGCGGAGTGATGGATTCGGGTTTCGCGTCGATCCAGCGCTGCAGGCGCTCCATATGCTCGGTCCAAACCGCATCGGTCGAGGTGAGTGAGCCCGGTCCCTGGATCGTGGTGTACAACACGTTCAGTTTCCAGGCCCCGCCGAGAAAGCGTTCCTTTTGCGAGCGCGCCTTGGCGGCAATTGCTTCTAGCTCGTCGAATTTCTCGTTATCAAAAAGATGGCGCACATTGATGCGGAAGGCGCGGGCGGGTTGCGAATCGCTTTCCAAGCCTTCGTTGTCGAGACCTGGGAGTGCAGCAACTGGCATCGAATGCGTATCGATACCATTGTGCGATTGTGCACAAAGCTGGCCACAAAGAAAAATACCGAGAAGGATCGTGCTCGCTGCGGGCTTGATGGCAGGCATGGGCGCCCTCCTGCAACGTAGAAGCGAAGAACGATAGCAAAATCGATAGCTGCGCGCCACCCTTTGCTGGTACTCGGGCCGCTCCCAGGCCCGCAATTTCCTTGGCTGACTTATTTTCAGCGGTGAGGACAGCCTGGCCAGCAACAAGGTCGGCGCATTCCTTCCTTGAGTTCCGTGCGTACCCGCTCAATGTGCTGCCTTCTGGTTTCCGGTTTCTTGACGGAGATAACCCAGCAGATCCACTCATTGCGCGCGAGTGGCGTAATGTCCTCCCATTTTGCCCGAGCAACTGGATCGGAAATGAGAACCTTTCGTAAATCCGGTGGTACATTGTGTACCGCGCCAGGGGAGATCGCTTTCTTGCTCATGGATTTCATTTTAATTCGTTGCGCAGTCGGTTTGGGAGTCCTCGATGCTCTGTTATGCGTTAAGCCGGTAGCAAACTCCCGATTTGTCGGGTTACCGGACACGTGTCCGGTTACGCCGTTTGGACCTGACACTGAATGAATCAGACTCGTCCGACTGTCATACTTCAGTGACCGTACTCTTTCACGGTCGCCCCGCGATGATCGGCTGCCTTTTCAAGGAGGGGTGAGTGCTTCTGATTCAGGGTCTGATCGAGGAAAGCCTCGATATACGACTCGATCAGGGTCAGATTCTGAAGAGCGTCTTTGGTTTCGGCTGACTTGCCCATCGCAGCGAACAGTGGATAGTCGCTGAAGCTTCCGTGGACCAACCCAGGCGATTTCAATAGCACATCGTAGCTTCCCGCCGGGCATCGATTCAGCTGATCCTCTTTCTTTTTGAGGAACGCATCATTCTGCGCTGGATTGAACTCCATCCAACGGCCGTTGTGATCCACTTCCAAGAGAAGAACAGGCTGCGTAAACCACTTACCTTCTGGGTTCTCTGGAAACGCGGCAACTGGTGGCATCTGTCCGTCAAGGCTAAGGCAGGCTCTAAATCGGGTGTCCAATTGACAAGCTAGAGTCGCATTCGCTCCGCCCGCCGAGTGCCCCATCGACGCGACGCGATTCAGATCGAGCCTTTTCTTCAGGACAAATGCTTCTTCATCCCCATTATCCAGCTTGGCGAGTTGATTCAACACGAACACGATGTCCCGTGCGCCAGTGTCCATCTCCATGCCTGCATTTTTCATCATCCACTGGAACCGCTCATCCGGCGACAGGTTGGGTGGAGCAGGTTCGTGATAAGCCGCGACAATTCGCCCGTCAGGAAATACAACGGCAGGCGCAACGTACGTATTCTCGACCGCAGCGACAACATACCCATGGCTTACCAGGTCCCCGATCAGCGACGTGTACTCAAACGTTGTTCCTCCTGCACCATGGGCCAGAATCACGACCGGAAACTTCTTATGAGATTGAGCAATGGGTGCATTCTTGATTGCGAGCGACGAGGCTGCTTTCGAAACAATGAGTTGCCAAGCGTTTTCAAACTCTTCGCGCATTGCCGGTGCGACAACGGCATCTGCATCCATCTGCTTCGCGCCGGGTAGGTATTCTGCCGATGTGGCACCTTTCACTTTCCGTGCGGGATACCAAAGGTAAGCCATCAATCGACGATGGGCCTCAGCATCGGCTGCATGTCTGTCGGGGCGCGATTCGTCCGTCCATGCGTAGCCAACACGCCCAACTCCGAAAGGTCCGGTCGTAGACGGCAACTTGAAAACTCCCATTTGCTTTGCGGACCCGGTCTCTGCTTCAGACTGAGATTGGGATACTCGCTCTGTCGCACATGCAAAAGCCATCATAAGCAACCCGGAGACTAGCGCAACAGAAGTATGCGGCGACTTCATATGTCCGCCTTTCATCTGCCGAAGAAGAAGTATAGAAGATATTCTCTTATGAGCGGTTTGCCGCCTTACCGCCGATTACACCCAGATTCGTAGAGTCCAGCCAGTGTTCTAGAACATTATGTGGACGATTACGTCGTTTACCAGATGAGATGAGAAGGCCGGTCTCCCGCGGGATGCGATACGCTCCCAATGATCGACGCGCTCGTGGCGCAAAGAAAAGGAGACCGGCAATGAAGAAGACTAGCACTGTTCGAGTAAATGGAAGCATGATTTTCAAAGGGCACAAGCTCACGATTGGTGTGGACCTCGGCGATCACTGGTCGTGCTACTGCGTTTTGGATGAAGCGGGCGAAATCCTTCTGGAACAGAAAGTGGCCACGACACCGGAAGCGATGAAACAGGTATTTGCGAAGATACCGCAGAGTCTCATTGCCATGGAGACGGGAACACATTCCCCGTGGGTCAGCCGGCTGTTAACGGAGCTGGGTACAAAGTAATCGTGGCGCATGCGCAGAAGGTGCAATTGATCACCAAGAGCAATCGAAAAGACGATCGACACGATGCGCGGACACTGGCACGGCTGGCGCGCATCGATGCCGAGCTGTTGGGGCCGGTGCGGCATCGCAGTGCGCAGGCGCAAATCCACCTGACGGTGATCCGTGCGCGGGCCGAACTGGTGCGTGCGCGAACGGCCTTGGTGAACGCAGCGCGAGGGTTGGTGAAGTCTTATGGGCAGCGGCTGCCCAAGTGTGGCACACAGCAGGTGAACCGGGAGCTGGCTGCGGGATTGCACGCGGAGTTGCGCGAGGTTTTGGAACCGCTGCTCCATGAGATCGCATCACTGAACGAGCGCATCCAGGAATACGAGGTGCGGATGGAGAAAATCGCCAAGGAAAGCTACCCGCACGTGGAACTGCTCAAACAGGTGAAGGGAGTAGGAACGCAGATCGCGCTGACCTATGTGCTGACGCTGGACGACCCGCAGCGGTTCCCGAAGAGTCGCGAGGTCGGCTGTTTTCTGGGGTTGTGCCCTGGGCGCAGGGACTCCGGGGAGAGCCAGCCGCAGATGCGGATCAGTAAGGAAGGAGACCGTTATTTGCGGACCCTGCTGGTGCAGGGGGCGCACTACATCCTGGGACCCTTTGGAGAGGACAGTGATGTGCGGAGATGGGGGCTAAAACTTGCAGCGCGAGGAGGGAAAAGTGCAAAGAAGCGAGCGGTTGTTGCAGTGGCGAGAAAGCTGGCGGTACTGCTGCATAAGTTGTGGGTGAGTGGAGAGGTGTACGAACCACTGCGCAATAGCCAGCAAGCGATGCGTGCCGTGGCCTAAAGTGAAGAGCTGCCCACAAAACAGGGGGTGCTACGGGTCGACGGAGTTCGCGATCGTCGTTCCTAAGCGATCCAGGTTCGAAATTTCTCTGTAAAAAAGTAGAAAAGGCAGGAAGAAAGAAGAAGGAGCAAAAAAAGGAGACGATATCCAAACAGCCGAGCTCGACCGCCGAGATCAGGTGACTGCGACTAACTCCTGGCCCAACTTCTCTTCTAGCAAGGGGAGTAGAGGTCGATTACCAGGTAGCAGCACCTACTGAATCAAGTACACCCACCTTGCACCGAGCGACAATCGCTCAACAAAGAGTGCGGATGGAAGGGTGGCGACAGAGGCGGCTTGGCTGAATGGGAACAAGATGCAGAGGAAGAAACAAAGAAGAAGAAAGAAAAAAGAGACAAAATGAACGAAAAGACTTGACACTCACCGGCCTTCTCATGGAAGGCGTTAGCAGAGTTGCGTTGGTTCCTATTGATGGCTCCCGAGTGCGCCTTCACCCATCTGAAATAAACACTGCGGTCAGGTTCGTGCACTGATTTGTGACTTGACATTCGTGCGCTGTCGGCGCAGAGTTACACCCTCATTATTCCTTGCGGTCCTCTCAATGATTTCTTGCCTGGTATTCTCGGCCCCGGGGTCATCGCTGAGTCGGTGAGCACCTACTCTTCGCGTGCGTCGCTTTGAGTCGAAGGAGGACGACGATGAACGAACAAGATTATATTTCATTGAAGAAACTTGAGCAGAAATGGGTGAGCCGTCGCAATCTAATTCGTGGCGTGGCTGGCGCAGCCCTGGGAACGGGCCTTTTACGTCCAGGCTCGGCCTATGCTGGCCATGAGGATGACGACAGAAAGCGGTTCCAAGGCCCGCTACTCAAGCCCATTCCTGGTGGTGTGGTGCCCTTCAAGCCTTTCGGGGTCCCCGTCCACCATAACCCGCTGAACCCTGCCGTCTTATTGGCTGACATCGGCGACCCGTCGATGATCACAGACTTCGATGGGTTGCTGGGTCTGACGCACATCCGTGGCGGCGGGACCGGAACGGACACTTCCACAGGTGCCACTACACCGCTTGCGTACCAAGCGGACATGGGCTTCGGCCAGGGCAAGTTCATTGGCATCGACGGCCGCCTCCATATGGGTACCTTTGCTTTTGTTTGACTCGACCTGTACACCGGTCCGGTGGGATCGGCCAACCTCCCGCAACAGATTCACGACTACAACGTGCACATTGATTCCAACGACGTGTTCTGGATGGTTGAAGTTGACAACGATGCCGTTGAGATTAACTTTGATGAAGGGCAAGCTTGCCTGCACGTGCGCGGGCTGGATGTCTATGATGACCATGATATCGCCAACTCACTCACGCAAGGTTTGGGACTACCGGGCGATTTGGGTTTCCCATATCCGGCTGTAGCGCCGGTGGCGCCCGTGCGTGCGAAGGCGTCCTTCGATGTGAAATGGAGCGGCATCGTGACGACCGCGCAAATCGAGAACTCTCTGCAAGGCTTCAAGGGTACGTTCCTCAGCACGGGAGCGACAATTGAGTGGTCGGCTCAGCAGGATGGATTCGAATTTCAGTCGGAGCCAGCAAACCCGAGTAGGAACCTTGTGTCGGTGCTGGGTCGCGAAAAAAACGGCGTGTTCTTCACGTAAGCGGTCTGCGTTTTCGTCGTCCAAAGGAGGAGTGCCCGCGGTGGTGCTGCGCTTGGACTCAATGAAATAGCCGCATGACGCACACGTTGCCACGGCCTACCAATAGACCGGACTTACCGGGAGTTAGCAAGTCGATTCAATTCCGTTCTTACTTGCACTACCCTATTCTCCTCAGAGGCGAATTGTTTAGAATGTCCGGACCGAACTTGCCGTTGTCATTCGCCAGAAATTCACAAAGGAAGCACAGTCGAAAGGTGAAGCGATGAACCGTCGTGATTTTTTGCAGTCAGCAAGCGCCGCATCCGCGTGCCTCGCGTTCTCGAAGGGAGGGTATTTGTTCGGAGAAGGCACACCGTCGAGCAATTGGCGTACATTTGAAGTGACAACAAGAGTTGAAGTCTTAAAGCCCTCTGGGATGACACGTATTTGGATACCGGCTGCACTTAGCACTCAGACTCCCTTCCAAAAGACACTCTCTAATACATTCGACGCTAAGGGTGGTGCCGCCAAGAATATCGAACGCCAACTCGATGCGCTTGGAATTATCTCGGCGGAATTTCCGTCTGGTGTGAGCCCGATCCTCACCGTCACAAGTCGGATCACTACCAAGAACTGTCTGGTCGATGTCTCCGCCCCCGGTGAAGCCCCGAAAGAGGCCCAAGCGGAGTTGGAGTATTTCTTGCGGCCAACAAGACTTCTCCCCACCGACGGTATTGTGAAGGAGAGAGCGTTAGAGATCACCGGCGGCGCGAAAACTGATGTCGAGAAGGCCCGTGCCATTTATGAATGGATCGTGGACAATACATTTCGGAATCCCAAAACGCGCGGGTGCGGTGTTGGCGACATTCGTTTCATGCTTGAGTCTAAGGATTTAGGCGGCAAGTGCGCAGATCTCAATGCACTGTTTGTCGGACTGGCGCGTGCGGCGGGACTTCCGGCACGCGACGTATACGGCATCCGAATCGCCAAATCAGACCTGGGATATAAGAGCCTTGGCCCTTCGACAGACATCGTAACAAAGGCGCAGCACTGCCGAGCGGAGGTGTACCTCGGCGGCTACGGCTGGGTTCCCGTCGATCCTGCTGACGTGCGAAAAGTAGTGCTCGAGGAACCACCGGGAAATCTCTCGCTTGACGACGAGATGGTGAAGAAGGCTCGCAAGCGACTTTTCGGATCCTGGGAGATGAACTGGATGGCATACAATTTCGCGCACGACGTGGCTCTTCCTGGCTCGAAAGGTGCGCCGGTTGGATTCCTGATGTACCCGCAAGCGGAAACGGCCGACGGGAGACTCGACTGCCTCGATCCAGACGGTTTCAAGTACGAAATCCAGGCGAGGGAGATCGCGCCGGTAGTTGGCTAACGGACGGGATACTCGACGGAAACTCTAAACGGCGGCAAAACGCATATAGAGCCTAGTACCCAGGCTCGAAAGAACAATAGTCGCAATAACAGCCGACCTTAAAACAAAGGGCTTGGCGCTGCGACTGGGCCAGTGTTGCGCTGCACGTCTTTCATGAGGTTTCGGTGCGCCAGTAAAACCGGCAAGGTGGTGTGAGTGAAAGTCTCATACGTTGAAGGTGTAGCGAACCACAACGACCTCGTGGTCTTGCAGTATTCCGCATCCGTCTGTTGCCGATGTCGGGCCCATCAAAAATCGCCGTGCTGCAAGTCAACTGCGCCTTGGGAGATGTACCGCGCGAGCGTTCCGTGGAAGGCATTCGGCTCAACGTTGAAAGGAATGGCGGCGAGTTTTCTGAAGAGGTGGGCGGACGCGTGATGTTCCTCGCGATGCGGCCAGAAGTCAGCACGCTCGCCAAGTCGCTACATCAGGAGCCCGTCCCGGCTTCCGCGGAAACTCCAAATAATTAGGGCAAAAGTCAGCTCAAGTCCTGGGAAACGGCATAACCGGTAACTTAGGTTGAAATAAGGGGCATCTGGAGGATGCAATCGTGTTGGAGAATGTGCATAGAGTTCTGCTAATCAACTTGGGCGGTAGCGACCCCCGGCGCCGAAGGCGTTGGGCGGCTGACAAGCCGGTCAAAGTGGGGTCGCTACCGCCCAAAATGCTGTTTCTTCCTTGCTTCACTCCGACTCCCCGTCTTCGGTCATTGCCTTCGTTTCCTGCGACTTATTCTCTCGGCCGAACAGAATTCTGAATGGAAAACCAAGAGAAAATGCCATTCGGAATGGTTTTTCGTCCCCGCAGCATCGTTTCGCACCGACTCGGAAACCTTCATTCGTTGCTTCCATATCCTTGAATAAATGGAAGTTCTCTCCTCATGCGCCGGATACCTCGATGGATCGCTGGCTGGAAATCTGCGCTTCTTCGCCATCAATCTCCTCTTCCCTGCAGGTTTCCGTGCTTCTACCTCGCGGATCATCAAAGATCGAGAGCGATGACCCGCACACCATCGCTCGTGTGGCATGGTTGGGCTTGTCGCTCGCGTCACTTCATCGTCTGTCATAGTCCCCTGACTCCACTTTCCGTACATCTCCTCAAAGTGAAAATCAGAGTAATAGGCCCGCGCTGTGTTCAACCGAACCACGTCAGCACTCGCCACTCGTTGTCGTGTTTCCCATGCCTTTCTGAGACGGAAATAATCCAAGACACTTACGGACTTAGGCTGATCGTGCGTGGGATATAGCAGCTGGTAAAACTCCGATTCAGCGGCCTGGAATAGCCGTGCTGTGGGTGAAAGATAGATAAATTCCAGGCTCGGAATCGCCCTGAATAATCCAAGATAGTTGCGCAAATGAGTGCCAAAGCCTCCCAGCGTCACAGCCCCAGCGTCCACATAGGTGAACGTTGTTACCGTGGGTGCGGACGGGTGGTCTGTAAACATTGGAAATCGGTCCACGAAGTATCGGTACTTCATTTCTGAGGACCTCTTGGCCCCATAGGACTTCATCGGAAGAGTCTTTTTGCCTAATTTCCAGTGCTTATCAAAGAACGTGATCTTCTCGGTTTCCGTCTCGAGATAGTGATGTTGGGGATGCTGAAGGACGAAGTCCAGGGCGACCAGCCGTGTTTGCATGTAGTCCAGCTCGTGCTTCCTTCGCGTGCGCAGGTTCTCCCGATCGATCGCCTGGTACACCTTCCGGGCGAAAAGGTGATAGACACGCGCACCGGACCGATACGCGTGATAGCTGGCGTGTTTCCGGTCCAGCAGCTTACGAACAAATGCATGTGGCACCGACCCGGATTCTGTTTGCGCAAAGCTCTTGAACTGGCGAATCGTGAAGTAACCGGAGTGCGTTGCCACCAGTAAAAGAAACTCGCTCTCGCGTCTTGTGTACCCCAGAAGGTGGAGGCCTTCGCGTTGCCATGCTGTCAGCGTCATACCGATAGAACCTCTCGAACCACGCCAGCTTCCTGCTGTGAACGACGAACTTGGCCCTTAGCGATGGGTCGGACAAACGACCGCTGAGTTACGTTTGGGGCACCGACTGAAGGTTGGTTTCCCCTGGCATAAACGGAGGTTGCGTGCGGAAGAGTCAACGGCCTTCCAGCAGGGAACTGAGAGTTATTTTGAACGCCCTTTAAGCCCCAGTTGAAGCACGGTTTCATCGCGTTCTGACCCTACGAAATATGCTTTGCACGATAGGGACACTCCCGTATTTCGTCCAATACTTTGTTGGCCCGGGGTCATAGACAGGAGCTATAAGCGCCTTGCCGCCGGTAAAAACCCGACAGTGAATGGCCACACCGTGCCCTAAACGTCCCCAAAACCTCTCCTTGGGGATGGTCGCAGAACCGCACACTTCATCATTTTTCACTAACCCCTCGGCCCATTTTTCGGTACAGAGTCTCTAAGGAAATCGTCATTATTCATCCGGTTCCCGCGCATATTGCTGGAAAAAAGAAGCAGGCATCGCTAAAGGGTAGGGTCAATAATCATGCCACTCTCATCTGAGGGCCTCGATACGCCTTCCACGTCACCCTATAGAGCCCATCTTGGCCCCTCTCCCGTCCACATTCTAGAGTTGGATCTGATCAATGCTCGGCGTTCAGTCGTGGAATGAAGGCAGGGAAGACCCGCCGTCATAAGGGACACGACTTTAACCAATGAGGATCGACCCAAGGCGACTTGCAGATAATTGCCCCCCGGGCAACAGGGAAGTGACCAATGTCATCTTTGCGCACCGCTATTACATCAGAGCCTAGCATCCAAGAGCCGTTTGTATCGGCAGGCGAGGCGGCACGGTTTCTTTGCGTGAAGAGACGCTTTTTGCTGGCACTTGCCCGCAACGGAATGGCTGGAGCCTATGCACTCGGCACCGGAAACAAGCGCAAAGTCTGGGTGTTCCGACTCTCGGAACTCGCAGCCACTGTTGTGCGGAACGCGACCCCAATCCCAAATCGGCCAAAACCGTGTACCATCGGATCTGGCAGTCCCCGCTGAAAAGAGGAACATGGCTTATCAGCGAGGATCACTCAAGAAAGTAAGCCGAAGGGAAGGAGAAACCTGGGTGCTGCGGTATAGGGTCACTGCTTCTGATGGCAGGAGGGTCGAAAACGTCATTCCAGTCGGACTTGTCCGAGATTTTCCGAAGGATAAAGACGCCTGGCGTGAGGCAGATCGGCTCGGACTTGCGGTCAGAATCAACGATAGCCCCATGCCCGGTCGCGCCCGGTTCGACTTCCTAGCGGAGCATTATCTCAAGGCCGATTTCGGTGCGGATGCTGTGCGACCGAAATCGGCAAACACCATCCCCATCGTTGAGCATTACGTTCGCGACTATCTAATCAAGCGATTCGGTGATTCAATCGCGGAGGACATAAAGCCACTCGAAATCCAGAAGTGGCTGAAATCCCTCAACGAAAATAACGGACTTGCCTGGACGACGATTGCGAAGATACGGGGTCTGATGCACCGCATCTACAAGGTCGGCATCCTGCACGAGCGCGTGCGGAAGAATCCGGTCGAACCGGTTGAGACGCGTTCAAAGTCTAATTACCGCGCAATCATCCTCACTCCAGCCCAAACGCTGACAATACTCAAAAATCTCTATTCCCCACTTCATCAGACGCTCGTGCTTACCTGCGCGGCGACCGCATTGCGGTCGTCGGAGATTCTGGCCCTGCGATGGGCGGACGTGCTCTGGGATGAGGAGAGGATTCGGGTATCAAAGCGCTGGGCCCGGGGAGAAGACGGAGTCACGAAAACCGAGGCATCGGACGGTTACGTCCCGTTGCATTTGGTTTTGGCCGGGCATCTTCGCGCGTGGCAGCAACAAACGCCCTACTCGAAGGTAACGGACTTTGTGTTTCCGTCCCTGAGGGAACAGGGTAGGAAACCGCTCTACGCTTGTACATTTGTCGCCGACCATCTGCGACCGGCAGCCAAGAAAGCCGGAGTGCATATCGAGGACGGCCAAAGGTTCGGACTTCACAATTTGCGTCATTCACTGAGCAACTGGCTGGTGAACAAGGCGAAGGTCGAACCCAAGACCGTGCAAGGAATCTTGCGTCACGCCAAGATTCAAACCACGCTCGATCTGTATACACAGGAAGACAGCGATGAAACACGTGCGGCCCAAGGCCAATTTCTGTCAGCTGTGGGGATGAAGGCGACGGTGAACTAGTAGCTGTGGGTTGAGTTGTGGGTTGGAGTTATCGGTGTCACGCCGGATAACTCCTTTAGAAAGAATGGCGGGGACGACGAGACTCGAACTCGCGACCTCTGCCGTGACAGTGCTTTATTATTTGGTAACTACTTGAAACGACGCGGCACGGATGGCTACCAAAGTCGCGTTTAGGCACCCTGAGTAGCAGTTATTGGACCAGGAATGGACTATGAAATGAACTCTGCCACGGGGCGGCAAAAGATCTTGAACTAAGTAGGGGTGCCTTTTGATCGTTATCTTCGGAGAATACGGGGGTACATTCGCCTTTAACTCCAATTGCCGCCAGGCTGCCATCTCTTTGGGAAAGCGCTTTTATGTCGTGCGGACCGAATAACGGGAACGAGTAACCTGGCGATGCGCGTGATCAGAGTCTTGAATTCAATCGGCTCGACGAAAGTTCTATTCTTCTGCGAAAAGGCCGCCCACTGACGAACTTTGTTGGCGTCGTCGTAAAAGTCGGGCGTAAAGGCAAGGGCGCGTCCGGACGCCGGTAGCGCGGTTCCGCGTCGCTCGAACGTGCGCTGGATGGCATCTGCGAGGTTCTGTCCGTCGAAAGAAAAAGTGCGGGACAGAATTTCAATGTCGTAGAAGTCTTTCATCCTGCTGTTGGCGATCCCAAGCTTGACCATTGCTTCCAATTTTTCAGCGACGGCCGTCTCACGGTTATAGGTGAGCAAACGGGGAGACGTAGATCCTAGGAGTGTTGGGTAATCGGCTTCAACGGCAGCCGGAGTGACAACATCTCCAAAGCCGATATCGATCTGAATTGGAATTTGCGCGCGCTCGAGATGTGCAGTGAATGTCACACGAACCCCTTCATATTGAGCATCCTCCGCAATACGCTCGGCGGTGACAGTATCCGGATCGAATCTGAGGCCGTCGAGGTTGGTTTCAATCCTGCACAGTTCTCGAAAGATTTCGGCGAAGCGCTCTGGGGAGTTGTCTCCGCGTCCCAGGAAGTCCGCGTCGCGGGTTGGGCGAGAACGCTGATTGGTCCACAACTCAAACAGCAGCGCCCCTTTCAGGATGAAAACGTCACGATGGACGGATCGGCTGAGCCGGTAGAGAATCCGTTCGAGGCCATATTTGACAAGGATCAGGCCGAATTCGACGTTGCGCTCGCGTGCAACCTTACGCAATTTCTCACGGATTGAAGCGGGGAGGTTTTTCGGCACACGTTTTTTCAACTAGACCGACTCCATGTACGGGCGCATCACATTGGCCACGCGGCAAACTTTTGCGGCGGCCCAAAGTTCATCCATCGTTGCCTTCTTGGTGCGCCGGCATTCCTTTAGTGCTTCAATGGCGACATCGAGACCAATTTTGTTACGATATTTGAAACAGTCGGCAACGGTTTTCGCTGGATCGAAGACACGGAGTACAGCGCCAGAAATCTTGTGCTCCTTCAGGCCGAAATGAAGTGCGGGTCCAGACATGCGAACGATGCGAATCGAGGGCGATGAAATCTTAGGTGCCCACGCCTTTGAGGCGATGGCCATCCAGACCTCGGGGGGAGATTGGGTAGTGAAGTTGTGAAAGCGGAGTGCTGAGAGCAGGCAGACTATACCCTTTGGCAGTTGGTATGCGGCCTCGATGAAGGTTACATGTTCGGTGATTGCAAATTGAGGGGAGGCATAGAGACCGCGATGCACCTTTTCTAGAATGCCTTTGCGCACCAGGCGCCCGAGATAATTTCGGGGAATACCCAGATTGCTAGCGTCCTTCGTCCGAACGATCTGCCGTTTGGCAGCGAGACGTAGAAGCTTGTCAGTCGGAGAGATGCGCATAGAGTGTTCATCGCTATTGTATCAAAGTCTAGGTAAAAGTATATAAGTACCTAGTATATGTAACATTGGTGGATCGAGCCTTCATCTTGAAGGAAGCGCTGTTGTTGCGATGCTCAACGGTTGTGAGACAGGACTGTTAGGGCACTAGGAGACCCCCGAACGCTAACTTATGACTTGAAGAGGTAGACTTTAACTCCGTTCCCTACCTCTTGTGAATCCAAATTCAGGATAATCCAGTGCGCGTCTGTGCATGCTCCGTTCGGTTTCGTGATCGCCGGGGAGTCGAACATTCAACGGAGGTTCGAGCGTCGAGTGTCTACGAGGCGGCCTGCCGTACGTGGGCGAACTTCAAGTCTTCGGAACAAACCGAAGAGGAGTCGTATAAGGCTGAGGAGATCGTCGTAGATTTGTGGGAGGAGTCAAGGACCTTTCACGTCAATCTAGAAAAGCTGCTTGGGTGGCTAGACCGGGGGCGGCGCGGCCACAAGGATACCCCGCATAAGGATCAGTTGAGGAGGCTTCTCGACGCGAATCTTTGGGGGTCTCCTCCCAATGAGAAGATCAGACGGAGCTCGCGCTAAGAATCCAGGGCATGCTCGCGTAGGCAAGAGCATGTGATTTCGCCACGGTCATCGCACGCTGCTCCGTCGCCCAAATGGGTGATCCGCAAATCCGCGTTTTTGACCAGGTACTAAAACCCACATGATTTCATAACAAATCGGGAGTTGGTGCCTTTTCGCTGCTTTTTCTTACTTCACCTGTTCGATCTCGCTCGGCCGCCAAGCCTTGCTGAAGAACGGCTCTAGTGGGCTGTAGAAGCGGAGGAGTATGTTCCAACCCTTAGCAGGGTCGGTCTGAATCCAGTTCCCGTCCTTCACGCCTGTGGGTTTGGTCGGGCCGAAATAAACAGTTGTGGAGCCATCAGGATTCGGCACCGCAGCCGGAGTCGGGTAGTTCTGGCTACCTGCACGAGGAAAACGCTGCAGAGTGTCCAGCATTGACCGTGTCTGGTTGTCATAGACCGTTAATGACCAGAACTTTGCCGCTGGGATGTTTGGCGGGAGCGTTACCTTGTAGATCTTGCTGCCATCGAGATATTCGCCCTTGGAATCCGTGAATGCGGCTAGGTATTGCGAACCGATTTCTGTTAGACGCATGCACATCGCCGGGGTGATGCCTGTGGCGTAGAAAAACATCGCAGTCCGCGAATTGAGCGTTCGCGCCCCTGCAGGAGGAAAAGGCTTGACCCCCTCCTTGGTCACGAGCGGGGGTGGGGTCTCGAAATTGTAACCGCCCACAAAAAGCGAGTTGATCCACGCAGAACTGGGGTAAAAATTGAAACCTTCGGCACCGCGGGGATGCCAGAGGAGTGTTCGCGCCGACGCCGTGCCGACCGCGGCCGCCTCTGTCAGAATCTTCTTCATCCGATCATCGGGGTTGAAGGGTTGGCCCCTGACGATGCCGATGGCGGTCAGCGAACCCATGATTTCAGGATCGAGCGAGTCTGGTGGCTCCTGTTGCACAAGCGCATTGACTTGCTCAAAGTAGTGAAAGTTATTCGCCGGAATAGTATTGAACGGTACGCCGCTGCCCTCGACAAATTTCTGCGCTGGCGGCTCGGCGATGCGCCCCGGCCGGACTTTGCCAGTCAGGATTTCCGCGATGCTCGTGCCGAATGCACCGGGGCTGTAAGGATAAATTTTTGTTCGCTGCTTGATCATCGCGGCTGCTGGTTTCGGATCGTTATTCTCAAGAAACGCTCGGGCTAGAAGCAAAACCCGTGTGGTGCGGGAACGGCTGATGTTGTAGCTACCCTCCGGTAATGGGCCATCATAACCGGGCGGCAGGATCAGATACTTGCCGCCCAAGCCTCGGTCAGGTCCGGGAGCGCCCACATCGGTGACCCACTGCCACCACATATCGTCGAGTGTGCCCAGTACGTTCGGGGGGACTTCCAAGACCATCGGCCCCTTGGAGAGATCGATGAAACCGATGAAATAAACCGTGTCGGCGTTGGCGGTCAGAAACAGGGACTTTGCGTCCATCATGTCGGAAAACACGACTAGCGTGTTGTCCTCGGCACCCTGTGCGATGATCCCTTCTCGCATTGCGTAAGTGGACGCGCCTTGATAAGCGTTCAGGAACGCTTCAATGCCGTGCATTAAGTCGAGGTTGTCATAGACTTTTTGGACGGTTTCCTTGCTCGGCGCACCATCTTTGTATTCGAGCGTGCCGATTGAAGTCTGCACCTTGTCGGGCGTCGTAATGGATTTAGGAATCCCCTGTGCAACTGCGCTTTGAACTACAGCCGCGAACACAAAACTCAAAACTGCCACATGAATTCGTTTCATCGCATGATCCTTTTCTTCGATCTGCTGCAGCTTACGACTTCGGCGCTACTGGCTTGGGAATGAGCAAAGTCCACGCACCACCGAAGCAGAGGGTAGTTTTCCCAAAGTGTGGGAAGACGCCGAGTATTCGTGATAACCCTTGAAAAACAAGCGTAAATTCTTCGTCGGAAGGATGTAGTTAGTGACTTGCCACTGCAAGTACGCCGACTGCAAACCTGATCCTAAAGCTCATTTGTGATTCCTTCTGTCGCGCGATCCACGCTATCAATCGACCGCCCCGGCAAAGTTTGTCAGATTGGATGCCGGCGGATTCGGATACTTCTTGAGTGACTCTTGATACTCCTTGATTACCTTGAACGCAGGCCCCGCCGCCCAAAGGAAGTTGGCACCGACATTCAGATCCTCGTGCGGATCCATCTCGATGTTGTAAATCTTTGGGAACCACATCGCGCCGTTGGCCACATACATCCCACCGAGCATTTGCGACCCAGTACCGGTCTGGTGCATGTCCTTGAGGTAGATGCGCCACTGCTTCCACCGCACCGCCACCAGATCCGGACCGATGAAGGTGAGTAGCGACTCGCGTGCCCC
This sequence comes from Candidatus Acidiferrales bacterium, assembly GCA_963709675.1. GTDB lineage: Bacteria > Acidobacteriota > Terriglobia > Acidiferrales > UBA7541 > Acidiferrum. The sequence continues at coordinate 1,277,365 of CAVPWW010000002.1, read as the reverse complement.
CATCTCGCTCTTGCCATATAGGACTGCAGATTGGTCAACGCCGTCGAACGGACGGTCCGTGGGCAGCTTGGTTCCGAGGATCGCCGCAAACGTCGGCAGGAAGTCCATGATCGAGAACATTGCGTAGGAGGTGGTGTTCGGTGCGATGTGCCCGGGCCAGCGGATGAAACAGAAGGTTCGGATCGCGCCTTCGGTCGCCTCGCCCAGTTCGCCGCGGAAGGGGCCCGGGCTGCCCGTATCGGGGGAACCCAGGTTGCCGATCTCCCTTAGAATCATGCCGGACGGTCCGTTATCGGAGGCGAAGACCACGATGGTGTTGTCATCGATCTTGAGTTCCTTGAGCGCGTCGAGCACCTGCCCGACGTGATAGTCCCCTTCCATCATCTTGTCGCCGTAGTTCCCGATGCGCGACTTGCCGGCGAACTGCTTGGAGGGGTAATTCGGCTCGTGTCCCATCGAGAAGGGCAGGTAAAGGAAGAACGGCTTGCCCGCCGCGTGCTGCTCTTTCATGAACGCGATGGAACGGTCGGTCAGGTCGTTGTCGATCTCCGCGCGCACCTCGGGTGTGAAGGCCTTCACGCGCTGCATCGGTCCGCCCGCCTTCTGTTGCACGATCCACGGCCCCTTCTCGATGAGCGTACTCTCGGGCACATTGAAGGAGTGCGTCATCATGATCGACGGTATTTCTATCGACTCGTGCCACGAGGCGTCCGGCGGGATGCCATAGAAGTCATCGAAGCCCTGCGCGGTCGGCACGGCCTGCGGATCTCCTCCCAGATGCCACTTGCCGTACATCGCCGTCGCGTACCCCGCATTCTTGAATAGCTTCCCCATCGTGTAGGAGTTGGCTGTGAGTTGATTGGGGCTGCCCGGTAAGGCGATGAGCGAAAGTCCACTGCGGATCGAGTATTGCCCGGTCATGAGCGCGGCCCGCGACGGAGTACAGGTGGACTCCACGAGGAATTGCGTCAAGCGTAGCCCCTCGCGGGCCAGACGGTCGGCGTTTGGCGTTGCGTAGCCGCGTAGTTCGCCGCCGCCGTAAGGTCCCATATCGCCGTAGCCGATGTTGTCGCCAAGGATGAACACGACGTTTGGTTTCTGGCCTTGAGCATTGGCGCTGGGTGCTCCTACAGTGCTAAACAGTGCGGCAACTGTCGCCAGTGCCAGACTCATTTTTCCATGCCAGTTCATGGTTTGCCCTCCTATTATTTAGCCTAGCTGAAAAATGCTCAGAAAAATAGCGGCGCACGCCGTTCTCTATGGCGGATAATTATTCCGCTGCTGCTGCAACTGCTTTGTTGGCTTTATCGATCTGTTGCTGATCATCGGCGCTGAGATTGGTCGGAGCAATATTTATCTCAATCTTGTTCAAAGTGCCAGTGAACTTGAACGGGGACTGGTAAAGGTTGCTTACTGGTGATCCAGTATCGAGTCCAGTGTCAAAGGTCTCATCTGCGGAAAAGCGTGCGTAGATGGTCTTGTCCACTCGACCTTCTCCAACTTTTTTGTCGTTCAGAAACAGCGTGACCGTACCACCTTTGGCCAATCCACCGCCGTCGTATTTGAACTCGACGCGAACTGTGCTTTTGCCTGCCGGAAGTTTCTCGGAACTAGTCACCCGGTAGCGGGACATCCCGAACCAGTTGTACTCGTAGGTGGGCTTTCCGTCCTTCACGAAAAGCGTATATCCGCCAACCGTACCGCCAGCAGCAACCAATACTCCGTCTCCCGGTTTGTCCACGTATGCAGTGATGACATGCGACTTGTTCTTGATGTTGGCGGCGGAACTTTCTGGAATCCGGTAAGCTCCCTGTAGATATGTGAATTGAGTACGTCCTGCAATCAGGCTTGGCCTCAAGCTTGGATCGGCGCGTTCAACGAATCGGTCGTCCAGAGGCAGCACATTATATTTGGCCGCCTCACCCCAAAACATATCCTGCAAATCACGCAGTTTATCGGGATACTCTACGGACAGGTCATTTGCCTCACTGAAATCGTCTGCCAAATTGTAAAGCTCCCATTTGTCGTCGTCGAAGGAGAACGAACCGCTGGTCTGCCATGGCAAGCGGCCATGGCGACATACGGCGATCCATCCCTCATGGTAAAGAGCCCGGTTGCCGAACATCTCGAAGTACTGTGTTCCGCGTGTCCCCTTTGCCTTCGGATCGTCGAAGGAATACACCATGCTCACGCCCTCAATAGGTTTCTGCCATACGCCATTCACCTCAACAGGCTCAGGAACACCTGCTGCTTCGAGTATGGTTGGCGCAACATCGATAACATCGTGGAACTGGGTGCGGATGCCACCCTTGTCCTTAATTCGATTGGGCCACGAAATGACGAGGGGGTTACGTGTGCCGCCAAAATGTGAGGCGACCTGTTTGCCCCATTGGAACGGAGTATTCATCGCCCATGCCCAACCAACCGGAAAATGGTTGTAAGCCTCAGGGCCGCCGATTTCGTCGATATGCTGAATGATGTAGGACGTATCTTCTTTTTGCCCGTTTAGGGAAACCATCTCGTTAAACACGCCACTCAATGTCCCTTCCATGGATGCGCCGTTGTCGCCAACCTCGAACATGATGAGGGTATTGTCCAGTTGTCCGATGTCGCGGATGGAATCGATCAAGCGACCTGCCTCGTAGTCTGTCTCCGCCGTCATTCCTGCGAATGCCTCCATCAGGCGCTCTGCAATCTTCTTTTCGTCTGGGCTCAGAGAATCCCATGCTGGGATTTCCTTTGGCCGAGGCGTCAGCTTTGTATCGGGTGGGATGATGCCCATCTTGAGTTGGCGCTGATAGGTCTCTTCGCGATACTTGTCCCAGCCTTGGTCGAACTGGCCTTTGAACTTATCGATCCAAGCCTGCGGAACATGGTGCGGCGCGTGGGTTGCGCCAGGGGCATAATAAACAAAAAACGGACGGTCTGGTGTAACCGATTTCTCTTGATGGATGTACTCGATGGCCTTATCCGTTAAGCTCGTTGTCAGGGTGTAGTCTTTTTCTCGACCCTTCGGCACTTCCATTTCGACAGGGGTATTTCCATCGTAAAGTGCTGGCTGCCACTGGTTGGCCTCTCCGCCTATGAATCCATAGAAGTGATCAAAGCCCTGCATCGTCGGCCAGCGGTCAAACGGACCCGAAACACTCGTCTCCCAATCGGGGATGTTGTGATTCTTCCCAAAAAAAGCGGTGCTGTAACCGTTTTGGCGTAGTACTTCGGCAAACATGGCTTCGCTTTTCGGAATTTGACCGCTGTAGCCTGGATAACCACTACCTATTTCGGTGATAACGCCCGTCGCTGCGGAGTGGTGGTTGCGACCAGTGAGCAGTGCCGCTCGTGTGGGCGAACAAAGGGCCGTAGTATGGAACCGGGTATATAGCAGTCCCATTTGTGCGAGCTTGTCGAGATTGGGCGTGGGAATTTGTCCGCCAGTAGTGCCCCAATCGCCGAATCCAGCGTCGTCAATCAAGATGAACAGCACATTGGGTGCCCCCTCAGGCGCTTTAATGAGAGGGATTTTGTCCGGCGTAGAATCTTTGTATGTCTGGCCGATGGTTCCCTTGAACTTGGGATCAGGGCGCGGCAGGACATCTTGCGCCCTGGCGGGAGAGGTGAAAAAAACACTCAGTGCGATGCAACTCCAAGACGCCAGGGAAATAGCGATCCTGCGGCGGCAGTTCGCAGTCACATTAGTTGCCCTTCCGCCACTAGTGAATGCCAGAAATCTCTCTTCAAATCTCATGTTCTCCCTTTCCTCATTCCCTGACCGGTGTGCTGTTTTTTTTGACACAAACGCGAAGATCGCGCCAAATCGCGGTTCACAAATATGCATGTCCAGTGATGCTGTCCCTAGGAGCGGCGGGATGTAAGTGTCAAAAGTAACATAGCGCCGCATTGAGATATGTTGAGAGACTTGATGATTGTTTCTCCTACGACTTTGTAGTCGACCGAGCTAGCAGATGTGCTGGATAACTTGGGCGGTAGCGACCCCCCGGCGCCGGAGGCGTTGGGCGGCTCAAAGCCGCACAAAGTGGGGTCGCTACCGCCCAAAAGCCTTTTTCTTCCCGTCCCAATCCACCCCCCCGTCGCCACTCAAGCCCTTGCATCTATAACCCTTGAGCTTTCCTAGCCGTGAAAATTTGGGTGAAAACGGAGGTGAAAATGGGTTTCCGTCGATCTTTCACCCGATTCCTCGCTTGCAGGGTGAAAGACCGACAGTGAATCGCCACATTTCCATGCGCCAAATGTCGCCAAAACCACGGGCGCGGAAGGGGTCGCAGAACGAGTTACTTCTCCATCTTCACTGAACCCGCAACCCATTTCTGGTGCAGAGTCTCGAACGCTGAGCCATGAAGCTGACGCTTTGCCCCGTTCAGGAACATGACGTCTGCCGCAGCTACCCGCTGCCTTGTTTCCCACGCCCTTCGGACGCGAAGGTGCCTAAGCAATTCTTCACCCGAATTGCCGGCAAGCCGCCCCAGGACGATGCGAGAGAACACGTCTTCCGCTGTCCTGAACCAACGAATCGAAACCCTCATAGCGCCTCTTGCGGGAGATCCCGAACTCCCTGCAAAGTTCCTCCGCGGGCTCGCTTGCGAGCCACAAACTGGAGTCTTTCGCCCCTCACCGAATCCTTCTTCCACGGATCTGCCCCCCAAAAGCAGGAAATGGTCATCGAAGTGTCCGCTCCGATGAATCACCTTTGCGTTGGGTCTCTCACTTAGGAAATGTCTAAGAAAATACTTTCTGGCGGCCTATAGACCACAGCTATAGGTTGCATCCGACAAAGTATTGGACCGGGGATGCTGGCGCAGATACCTTTGCTCATTCTGGATTTCGAGGTTCGAGACAGGTAACGGAGAATTGAGCGAGCCAGGTGGACAGAAATTTCAGGAGACGTTGTGCCGACAGGTGCCAAAACCCCGGCGCAACAGAGGATCGGCTGTGACTAGCTTATTTACCGAGAGCTGAGGAGACTCAAATGCTTCAGTCAATTACTGATTTCGAACATCTGTTGGACAGCGAAGAAGCCGCAGCAATGCTGAAAATACACCCGAAGACACTACAGAAGCTTGCACGCCGAGGGGAAATCATAGGCATGCAGATCGGAAAGCTATGGAGGTTCCGGGCGTCTTCTCTGAACGCGTGGCTTTTGCAGAAGATGGCCACCAGGGCCGACGACCCCATAGGCATAGCACGCTCGACATTGCCTGGAAGCCCAGCTATCCTCTCCACAGCCATCCGTGTCGCCTCAATAAAAGGAGAAAAATGAGGCGCACGAGGTATCAGCAAGGAAGTCTTAAGCTCGCCAGTCGCAAGAAGGGAAAGGTCTGGGAGTACCGGTGGAGAGACGTTCAATTAGACGGTTCAATCAGACGCAAGAACATCGTCATCGGCACTCTGGAAGAGTATTCCAACGAGTCTGCGGCTCAGACCGCCGTGGACGCGCTCCGGTTAAGCATCAATCAGCGAACACCGCAACATCTCCTCAAAGCTGTCAACGTCGAGACTCTCATTCGCCATTACCGGGAACACGAACTTCCGGACATTTTCAACGGACGGAAGCCAAACCCCGGCGCTGCGGACGAGGGACAGAAGACGTATTCCACTCAGTACGCATACGAGAACTACATCAAGTCGTGGATTCTTCCGCGCTGGCGTTCCTATCGCTTGTCGGACGTAAAGGCGGTAGACGTGGAGGCGTGGCTCAAGACCCTGCCGCTGGCTCGTGGAAGCAAGGCGAAGATCCGGAATATCATGAGTGCCTTGTTCGCCCATGCCATCCGGTGGGAATGGACAGAGAAGAATCCAATCACAAGCGTGCGCCAGAGTGCGAAGCGGTCCAGAACTCCGGATGTACTAGCGCCAGAGGAACTCAACGCATTGCTGTCCAAGTTGCCCGAACCTCTGCGCACAGCCGCGGAACTGGACGCGTTTACTGGATTACGACGGGGAGAACTCATAGGGCTACAGTGGCAGGATGTGGATTTCGAGAAACTCGTAATCCATGTTCGCCGTTCCGTGGTTATGATGGTCGAGGGGGCGCCAAAAACCGAGGCATCGGCCAAGGACGTTCCACTCGATTCGGCACTCGCGGAGTCTCTGAAAAGGTTCAGAAATACCAGCATTTACAATCAACCAACAAACTGGGTATTCGCGTCACCTCGGATGAAGGGAAAGCAGCCGTGGTGGCCGGAAACCTTGTGGAGGCGGTACGGAAAGCCGGCAGTGGAGAGCGCAGAGATCTCAAAACGAGTCGGTTTCCATACTTTCCGTCACACATACACGACGCTGCTAACTCAAAACAACGAGGACGTGAAGGTTGTGCAGGAATTGTTGCGCCACGCCAACAGCCGCATCACTCTCGATTTGTACGCACAGGCAGGGATGCCGGAAAAGAGATTGGCGCAGAGCAAAGTTGTGAAGATGGTGCTGGGCAGGAGGTCGGCAGTTGCTTAATTCGTGGACCAAAACTGGACCAAAAAGCCCGGAAATGCCGATGGTTTTTCGGGCCGTTTTTATTGTATTTGGACCATATTGGACCATGACATTGTTCGCCGATTCTCTCTAAGTGCTTGAAGGGAATGGCGGGGACGACGAGACTCGAACTCGCGACCTCTGCCGTGACAGGGCAGCGTTCTAACCAACTGAACTACGTCCCCGCGGTGCCAAACGCGGAATGGTGGGCAGTGCAGGGCTCGAACCTGCGACCTCCTGCTTGTAAGGCAGGCGCTCTAACCAACTGAGCTAACCGCCCTTCTGCTCACATTGATTCATCCTACAGGAAGCCCTCAGCATCGTCAACGCAGCTTCGCCCGCAGCTGAAAAATTTCCACTTTTGTTGCGAATTCGCGGTGTAGACAGTACACTCAATAGTTCACAGTTCAAACGAGGAACTCTACTGACATGCTGCTGAACCGCGACTATGTCGGCTACATGGCCTCCGAAGTGGTTAAGAAACTTCTGGAGGACAATCAAGTCGAAATTAAAGAGAAGGACCAGGAGGCGCTTATCGGTCGTGTCCGCCTCCGGATGCTAGAAGAAATTACTATTGAGGATAAGGTGAACGAAGAAGTCCGCACGATCCTCACGCAATACCAGGACGAAATGCGCCGCACTGGCGTCTCTTACCAGGAGATGTTCAAGAAGGTGAAGGGGCAGCTTGCCCGCGACCGAAAACTCATTTTGCGTTAGGGAAGGGAACAGGGACCAAACAGAACTATGCGATTGAGCCGCGAAAAAATTGTGCGCATCTCCCACCAGATAATTGAATTGCTTGTCCAGAGCAACGAGGTCGAATTTATCGAGGACCGCGACACGATCCGGCAGCATATGGTCCAGACTATGACCAACGTCTTGAAGGAAGAAGAAAAGGTCGAAGTTGAGGTGCGCAAGCGCATTACCTCGCAAAAGAAAGAAATTCTGGAAGGCAGCGAGGAATGGGACGTGCTCTTCCGCAAATACTATGCGGAAGAACTTCGCCGCCAGGGGATTGCCGCGGCGGCGGAAGAACATCAGAAGGCAGGCCACCGCTAGGCGTAGAAGAAAGGGCGGCGGCCGCGGGCCGCCCGTCAACCTTCGTAAAATATCATTCCCAGAAAATCAGTTCTTATGGCGAAGTCGTCGGGTCATCTGAATCCGGCCTGCGCTTCAGTGTTGGACGATCGTCGTCGCTGCTGTTTGGATCGGTCTGTCCCTGGGTCTGGCCGCCCTGCCCCTGCTTGGTTTGCTCGGTCTTAGTCCGCAGCGTGGGCTTGCCCGGGCCGTTGTCCTGCACCTTGCGGGCGAACATCACGTTTCGCAACCGCGCCTTCACGGAATCAAATTCGGACGTGGTAACAATGTACTCATCCTTTTCCGGGAGAATCCGCGCAATCTCCTTTTGAGCGGCGGCGATTCGATCCGGCGTGGGCGGGTGCGTGGAGAACATCTTCGGGATGGTCCCCGGCCGTCGCTTTTCATCAGCCTGAATGCGCTCGAAGAATGTCACATAAGAATTGGGATCGTACCCGGCTTTATACATGTACTGAATGCCAAGAAAATCGGCTTCGCGCTCTGCATCGCGGGAGAATTTCAAGAAGGTCAGGGGAATGGCCAGTTGCATACCTTCGTAAATGCCGTAACCGGCCCAACCATAAGGGACGAAAATCATCGCAGCCATTGCGCCGATTTGAATCATATCCGCTTTGGTAGCCTGCTTTGTCCCGTGCCGCGCGGTGACGTGTGAAATCTCATGTGCCATCACACCTGCAAGCTCCGATTCTTCCTGAGCGCGCAAGATGAGGCCGCTATTTACATAGAAAAAACCACCGGGGAGTGCGAACGCATTCACTTCATCAGAATCAATGACCTTGATCGTGAAAGGTACTTGCGCGTCCGAATTGCGCACCAGGTTCTGTCCCACGCGGTTCACATATTCGGTGACCACAGGATCATCGATCATCTTTGAGCTGCGCTCGACTTCTTGGGCCAGTTGCTTACCCAAAGCGATCTCATGCTCCAAAGAATAGAAGTTGACGCCCTTGCCGATATTGCGATTCCCGATGGCGTCTACATCATCCTTGGAGTTCTTGGGATGTACTGTCTCTTGCTGCTGAACCGGCTGGTCACCCGTGGTGGATTGCCCAGAATTCGCCGACGGCGTTGCCGGCGTATTTGTGGTTTGATCCGGACAGCCAGCTGCCTTTGCGGCATTCTGCTGTGCCTGCGTGGCTTGAGGAGTTTGGTTGCTCTGGGAATTCTGATTCGTCTGCGTATTCTGAGCTGGCTGAGTATTCTGCGGAGTCTGCGAGTTCTGGCCAGCCTGGGGATTTTGCGTGGTTTGCGCCGCTGGCGGGGCACATGGATTCTGTGGCTGCTCGCGAACAGGGGCGGGATTAGCTGGGGCATCGGTTTGCGCCGAGCTTAAGGCGGGCCACACGGCCAAGCACGCGACTAGAGCCATGCCGATGGCACACCTTGAAGGGTTCTGAATCATGACTACCTCCCCCCGTACCAACCAAATGCAGTATACACCCGTTGGCAGCTCTGATCGTGGTCTTCTAGCCATAGGATGTGGCCGTGCCTGTAAAGGTTTCCTGCCTTGTTCCCGATCGGTGACAGCATCTCATGGCACCCCTTGTTCAAGGGACAGTTGACACTTCTTCCGGGGCTATCTACAGTCAATGGCGAGAATGAGCACACGAAAGATTCAAATCGGACAGCTCTGGAAGAACTTGGAAAGTGGGGATACCTTCCTGGTAACCCGGGTGTATACGGAGGCGCTGAGCACTATTGCTGTCTTGCGCAAATCCGGGGCGGAAGACCAAAGTCAGCTGCGCATCAAGGTTGAGCGCACTGCCGAGGGCCAGAACATTCCCGGGTTCGCTCCGGCCATGGAAGACGATTCAGTCTAATCCTGCCTGACTCAGATCGAGCGCACCGGCAAGGTCACGATATCATCCACTTCCATTAACTCCTTCTGAAGGAAGGGCTCGCCGTACTTTACGCCGATGAGCTGCCCGTAATGCCGGGCAAGTAGGTCCATTTTCGGGTCCAATTCGTCAATCGCCAGGTACACCCTTTGATTCCGTTCGCTCTTTGCGGGCCGGAACTGCGAGCCATATGCCAGGATAGCTTTCCGACGGGTTTCATACTGTTTCGTGACGTCGACGATAAAGGTTGGGGGCATCCCTTCGAACGAGGTCGCATAGAGGATCTTGAAGGGGCGAAAGGGCTCGCCGTCGATAGGCAACTGCTTCAATCCAGCCAGGAAACAACCTTCGTAGCCGAGGGCCGAAGCGTAGTAATGGTCCGGGTGGCGGGCCTCCCAATAAGGAAGGATAACCGTGTGCGGCCGTAGTTCCCGGATCAGGGTGGCCAGCTTCAATTTGTGTTGTCTCGCTGGCTGCACATCCGAATCGGGCACGCCCAACGTGCTTCGCCAGGAAATCTTGAGGAGTTTCGCTGCGAGAGCGGCCTCTTTTGCACGTGTTTCGCGCGTGCCGCGTGTGCCCATTTCCCCCTCAGTCAGGTCGAGAATGCCGGTTATATAGCCCTCTTGGGCCATTTTGAGCATCGTGCCGCCGCAGGTGAGCTCAACGTCGTCCGGGTGCGCCGCAATCGCGAGCAAGTCCAATTTCATCGCGTCCCTCTTACCATCGCGTGGATTGTAGCACTACAGCAATCCTTGGATGCCATCGCAGCAACGTGTCGATTCTGCAAACGGTACGGACGTACCCCAAAAATAGTCCTTCTCTCTCATCGACCGTCACGGTGCTCCTCCCTATTCTTGCGATAACACGAAAGACCTCTGAGGCGCACCTACTGTTCGCAGGTTACGTGCTCCGCGGCTCAGAAATGCATCCAGGCAAATCTTGTGGGACTGGTGATTTTTGAGCAAGATCGGGACACTTTCGTCGCGTACCCTTAGCATGGCCGGACTGCGAGCTCTCGGTCGCGAACAAGTTTGCTCCAGCCCTGCTTCCGACGCCTCCATCCGTGTTTCCGAACTCCTTTCCTCACTTTCTTATGCGCTGGACCTTACAGAAGGCCGCGAGATGGGTCATTCCGTCCGCAGTTGCATTCTTGGCATGCGCATAGCCCAGGAAATTGGCTTACTGGAAGCCGACCTGGCGGACCTCTACTACACCTTGCTACTAAAAGACGCCGGCTGCAGCAGTAATTCCTCCCGCCTGCTCACATCCTCAACGCCGACGATCTGCGCGCAAAAGGCGATCTGAAAACGGTGGATTGGGCCCGTGTCGGCTGGGAAAGCCTGCACTACGCTGTAACCCATGTGGCTACGTCCACGCCCTACCCACAGCGCATCTGGAAAATGATTCAGGTTGCTGCCACACAGCAGCGTGATTCCTGCGAGTTGGTAAAGATTCGCTGCGAACGTGGCTCCCAGATCGCCCGCAAACTTGGCTTCTCGGAAAGTGTCGCTACGGGCATCCACAGTCTCGACGAGCATTGGAATGGCGGTGGCTATCCAAACGGTCTTCGCCACGGAGAGATTCCCATCTTTTCGAATATCGCCAACCTCGCGCAGACCCTGGAAGTTTTTCTCCGCGCTCGCGGCAAGAGAGATGCCATCGATGCTGCCCGCCGCCGCAGTTGGTTTGGCCCGAGCCTTGTCAAAGCCGCCATCTCCCTCAGTAAAGGCGGCAGACTCTGGGAAGACCTCGAAAAGGACGACCTGCACTCCGAAGTCCTGGCGATGGAACCAACTGATCGGCGCCTCACGGCAGATGACGAAACCGTAGACCGCATTTGCGTTGCTTTCGCTGAAATCATCGATGCCAAGACTCCCTTTACCTACCAGCATTCCACCGGGGTTGCCGACGCCGCTGTCGACATTGGCGGCTTCTTTGGCTTCGGTGAGCAGGACCTGAAGCGTTTGCGCCGCGCCGGCCTGCTCCACGATATCGGCAAGCTTGGCGTTTCCAATGCCATCCTCGAGAAACCGGGAAAGTTGACCGCGGAGGAATTCGACGCCGTCCGCCGGCATCCTTACTTCTCCTACGAGATTTTGCGCCGCGTCCCCGCCTTCGCGGATTTTAGTTATGACGCGGCTGCCCACCACGAGCGCCTTAATGGCAAAGGTTATTGGCGCGGATTGAACGCAGAGGAACTCTCCTTGCACGCGCGCATTCTCGCGGTTGCAGATGTGTTTGACGCCCTTCGGGCCAAGCGCCCTTATCGCGATGCGCTTCCCCTCGAAAAAGTCTTCTCCATCATGCTCGAAGACACTCCGCACGCACTTGACTCCACTTGTCTCGAAGCCTTGATGGAATCGAAGAGTGAAACGCATACGTTGCCACATTTCCCGCCCATCTCCGTGGCACTTCATTAAACCAAACGACCTGAGGAGGATCCCACAATGAAGTTCGGCCCAAAATCGCTCTACCTGATGTGTGCCCTATTCTTGATGTCTAAGGCGGCGTACGCGCAGGGTTTTTATATGAACACAGCAAGCGCGCGTTCCGCGGGCTTGGGAGGCATCTACATCGCTTCCTCCACTGACGCCCTCGACGCACTGTCCGCCAATCCTGCAGGCATCGCTTTCCTGCAAGGCCGCAACCTAGATCTTGCCGCCGACGCGGTTTTTGCGCGCGGCTCGTTCACGGACTCAGTCAATGATGACGCAGCACTTCGCACCTCGCCCGGAGTCATTCCTTACGGGGCGTTTGGCATGCCCATCGGCCATTCGCGTTTCAGCTTTGCTGTTGGCGCCACGCCGGAATTGCTTTCCACCGCGGACTGGAAATATGTCGATGCTCCCGGAATCGCAGGAGCCACCTACGGCTTGCAACAGCAGAAGTCTGCCATCAATGCGCTACGCATGGCTGCGGGCGTCGGCGTTTCCTTTGGCTCGAAATTTTCCTTGGGTGCCACCGTCGGCGCGGACTACAACACCAACACCTTGCAAGCCCCGTACATCTTCCAGACCCAGCCGCAACTGGCGGGTCTAAAGACGCTGCTCGATCTCCACACTAGTGGCATTGGCTGGAACGCCGTTGTAGGCGCACTTGCGCATCCCACACGGAAACTGGAAGTCGGCCTGGCCTGGAAATCCCGTACTGTCATTGATTCCACCGGGACAGCCACCGGAGATGCGTATGCCCAGTTTGCGGCTCTCGGCGTAAGCGCTCCTTCCAATTTTAGTTACAGCGCCCGCGTCCAAAACGTTCTTCCGCAATCGTTGCTCGCCAGCCTCGCTTGGCAGGCGAATTCCCACTGGCTCTTCGCGTTCCAAACCAACTGGATCAACTGGAAGGAAGCCTTCGTCGTTCTCCCCGTCGGCCTCGCGGACGGCACCAATACCACCATCAATTCCATCGTGGGCTCCAACGCGATAGAGGATGGCGTGCCACTCCACTGGAAAGATCAATATGCCTTTCACGTTGGCGCTGAGCGCAGCCTGACAGAAAACACCACCATCCGCGCGGGATTCGCTCATGCCAACAGCCCGGTCCCAAGCTCCACCTTAACGCCATTGACTGCTGCCATCTTGTCCAACGAAATCTCTACCGGTCTTACATGGCACCACGGCCGTTCACGATACGAAGCCGCTTACGCGTTTCGCCCAACCGCCAGCCAAAGCGTGGCGCAGAGCTCGCTGCTTGCCGGCGAGTATGACAACAGCACCGTTCGCGTTGGAACGCAGTCGCTGATCCTCGGCTACTAGCTGAACTTCTAACGCGACGAACCGGTCGCCCGCAAAGGTCGCACCCGCAGAAAAGAGGGCGTCGAATATGCTACCTTTGCGGCATGGCTGAAGAAAAGAATCTGCAAGGCCGCGTGGCTTTGGTGACTGGCGCGGCGAAACGGCTCGGCCGGACTGTGGCGCTCCGTTTGGCGCAGGAGCGCGCCGATGTGGCCGTCCATTATGGCAAATCAGGTGTCGAGGCCCGCGAACTGGTAGACGAAATTAACAAACTGGGGTGTCGCGCCGCGGCCTTTTCTGCGGAACTCACCGATGTGGCCGCCATTCAGAAACTGATCGCCAATGTTGTCGCACACTTCGGGCATCTCGAGATGCTTATCAACGGCGCCGCCAATTTCCTTGAAACCAAGTTTGGGCAAACCAGCGAGCAAACTTGGGACGCCTCTCTCGATACCAATCTCAAGGCTCCCTTCTTTTGCTCCCAGGCGGCAGCTCCCCACCTCACCAAATCCGGCCGTGGCGCGATTGTCAATTTCGCGGATATAGGTGGCTTGCTCGGTTGGCGGGAATTTCTCCCGCACTCTCTCTCAAAAGCCGGCATCATCCTGATGACCCGCATTCTCGCCAAGGAACTCGCGCCCGCTGTCCGGGTGAACGCCATCGCGCCCGGGACAATCACCATGCCGGGGGACCCGCCGGAGTGGCAGGCGGATTTCATTCGCCGCGCCCCGCTTCGCCGCACGGGCCGTCCCGAAGAAATTGCCGACGCGGTTGTCTACCTCCTTACCGCCGAATTCATGACCGGGCATACTCTTATTCTGGACGGCGGCCGCACGCTATAGCGCCTCTTGAGTGCATTTGATATTCCTCTGAACCGCATCAGGAGAATTTCTAGCTGGGGTGGTTATGCACTCCGCCGCGCGCGGGTGTATTCTTATAAATTGTGCGTGTCGAACGCCTGCGCGGCGGGATTTCCCGTGCGCCCGACGGAAGGAAGGGCAATCGCTCCTATGGATCAGGAAACATTCGCTCCACGGCATATCGACGACGTCGAGATTCAGGAATGGCTCGAGTCTCTTGATTCCGTGCTTCTGTCGAGCGGCACCGACGTAGCGCGTGAAATTCTCGAGCGGCTGCGCGCTCATGCGACCGTTAGCGGCATCGACCTGCCTTTCACCGCAAATACCCCTTATGCCAACACAATCCCCGCCCGCCTGGAACCCCTATTCCCCGGCGACCAGCAGCTTGAGCGCCGCATTAAGTCGCTCATTCGCTGGAATGCCCTGGCCATGGTCGTTCGTGCCAACCGCCTCGAGCACAACATTGGCGGCCACATTTCCACCTATGCTTCCGCGGCCACGCTCTACGAAGTTGGCTTCAATCACTTTTTCCGCGCTCGTTCCGACAATTTCGAAGGCGACACCGTCTACTTCCAAGGTCACGCAGCTCCCGGCATTTACGCCCGCGCCTTTATCGAAGGGCGGATCAGCGTTCAACAGCTCGAAAATTTTCGTCGCGAACTGAAGCCCGGTGGCGGCCTCTCTTCCTATCCTCACCCGTGGCTGATGCCGGAGTTTTGGGAATATCCCACGGTCTCCATGGGCTTAAGCCCTCTCATGGCCATCTATCAGGCGCGGTTCAATCGCTACCTCGAGGATCGCGGACTCAAGCCCGCCACCGACGCCAAGGTCTGGGCTTTCCTAGGAGATGGCGAGACCGACGAACCCGAATCGCTTGGTGCCATCACGCTTGCTTCGCGAGAAAAGCTGGACAACCTCATCTTCGTCGTCAACTGTAATCTGCAACGGCTGGACGGGCCTGTTCGTGGCAATGGCCAAATCATTCAGGAACTCGAATCCGCTTTCCGGGGCGCGCGTTGGAACGTAATTAAAGTTTTGTGGGGTTCCGAGTGGGATCCCATCCTCGAACGCGACACCGAAGGACTGCTGGTCAAGCGAATGGGCGAGACAGTTGACGGGGAGTACCAGAGGTTGGTCATCTCTTCGGGCGATTACATTCGGCAGTTTTTCTTTGGCAGCGATCCGCGCTTGCTCAAGCTGGTTGAGCCGCTGCCCGATGAGGCATTGCGGCGGCTCCGTCTCGGTGGCCACGATCCTCGCAAAGTCTATGCTGCCTATAAAGCGGCCTTTGAGCACAAAGGTGGCCCGACGGTGATCCTGGCGCGCACGATCAAAGGTTACGGTCTTGGGGAAGCCGGGGAAGGCAAGAACGTTACGCACCAGCAGAAAAAACTCAACGAGGATGAGTTGCGGGAATTCCGCTCGCGCTTTGGGATTCCGATGAGCGATGACGACGTAAGTCAGGTGCCTTTCTACCGTCCCTCGGAGGATAGCGAGGAAATGCGCTATCTACGTGCGCGGCGTGAAGAACTAGGGGGGTATGTTCCGCAGCGTAAGGTGCGCTCGAAGCCGCTCGCGGCGAATCACGACGAACTGTTCCGCGAATTTCACGAAGGCAGCGACGGCCGTGAAGTGTCCACGACCATGGCGTTTGTCGCCATGCTGCGTAAAATGCTCAAGGATCCCGAAATCGGCAAGCTCATCGTCCCCATCGTTCCGGACGAAGCCCGCACCTTTGGCATGGAGTCTCTTTTTCGGACCATTGGCATCTACTCGAGCGTCGGCCAGAGGTATGAACCCGTCGACGTGAACACCCTCCTGTATTACAAAGAAGCCAAGAATGGGCAAATTCTCGAAGAGGGAATCACGGAAGCCGGTTCCATGGCCTCATTCATTGCGGCCGGCTCCGCTTATGCTTCGCATGGCATCAATACCATTCCGTTCTTCATTTACTACTCCATGTTTGGCTTCCAGCGCATTGCGGACTTCATTTGGGCCGCGGCGGATATGCGGACCAGGGGCTTCTTGCTCGGGGGCACTTCTGGGCGCACAACACTTTCCGGCGAGGGCCTGCAACACCAGGACGGAAATAGCCACGTTCTCGCGCTTCCCGTCCCCAATCTACTCGCCTACGATCCTGCCTACGCTTACGAGATCTCCGTCATCATTCAGGATGGCATCCGCCGTATGTACAAAGACGGCGAAAACGTTTTTTATTACATCACAGTGATGAACGAGCCCTATGCTATGCCCGCCATGCCCAAGGGAGCTGAAGCCGGCATCCTCAAGGGCATGTACAAAGTCCGTGCCGCTACTAACAAAAAGTCCAAGCTTCGCGCGCAACTCCTCGGAAGTGGCGCAATCCTCAATGAAGCCTTGCACGCGCAGGAAATCCTCGAAAAAAATTATGGTGTTGCGGCTGACGTCTGGAGTGTTACCAGCTACAAGTGCCTCTATACCGACGCCATCGAAACCGAGAGATGGAACCGCCTTCATCCCGACGAAACGCCTCGCGTCCCTTACGTCGCCCAGTGCCTCCAGGACGAGCAAGGCGTTTTTGTCGCCGCCTCGGATTACTTGAAGGTTCTTCCTTCGATGGTCTCCCGGTGGGTGCCGCGCCGCATTGCCACACTCGGCACCGATGGGTTTGGCCGCAGCGAAGGCCGCGAATCGCTGCGCGACTTCTTCGAAGTGGATTCGCGGTTCATTACCGTTGCCACGCTGCACGAACTTGCACAGGATGGCCTGGTCGGAGAAGCCGCCGTTCAGAATGCCATCAAGGATCTGAGCATCAATCCCGACAAACCCAATCCCGTCACGAGCTGAGGCGTAATCCATCATGCGAAGAGTAGCCTCAGTCGCACTCTTGTGTGCATCGCTACCGGCGGGCGTCTATCCACAAAACGAATCGCAACGTCAGGCGTTTCTTCACAGACTGTCAGAGGCGACTATCGAAAGGACCCACCACGCTGTCCGCCACGACCCTGCGTACGTCCGCATTGCTTATCCCGGTGGGGATGTCCCCTCCGACACCGGAGTTTGTACTGATGAAGTGATCCGGTCTTACTGTGCGCTCGGCATCGATTTGCAGAAAGAAGTGCACGAGGATATGCAGTCAAACTTTTGGAAGTACCCCAACCACGCGCGGTGGAGGTTTCTGCACACCGACACCAACGTCGACCATCGGCGAGTCCCGAACCTGATGGTGTTTTTTGAACGGCAAGGAGAATAACTGCCCATTTCCAAGAATGCGGCTGAGTACAATGTGGGCGAGTTGGTCACGTGGGATCTGGGAGGGGGGGCCGCACATCGGTATCGTTGTGGATATGAAATCGGCGTCTGGCCACTACAAAATTGGCCATAACATCGGTCAAGGACCCAGGGCTGAGGATGTTTTATTTCAATGGAGGATAACTGGCCACTACCGTTATTTCGGCCCGCGTACTTCTTGGACCGAACTAGAGTTCCGCCAACAGATCCCTGGGTTTGATTTTTCCTGTTGCCAGATGCGCGATCAGTTCCCGGTTCGCCGCCAGGAAATCGTACTGCCCCAATTCTTTTGGCAAGACCCACGCCACCTGCTCGAACGTGTGGGGTGTCAAGTCGCCCTCGGAAATCTGCGCGGCAAAGAAGTGGATCTCCAGTTCTTCAGGGTAATTTGCATATTGGTGGCGCACCTTTGCGATCTCCCGGCATTTTGTCAGCGCCGCTCCTAATTCTTCTTGCAGCTCGCGGGCCAATGCCTGTTCCAGCCTTTCGCCATTGCGCACTTTTCCGCCCGGAAACTCCCACTTCAAAGGTGACGAATCCCCACGCCGCCGTTGGCCGACCAGCAATCGTCGGTCCGCTCGTTCAATCACCGCCGCCACCACGGTCCTCATCTACACCGCCTCCCGCTCCTATGGTGTGAACTGCGTCGCATGCCGCGCGTACGCGGCCATGTAAAATCCTGCTGCCGCTAGAAGGGCTACAAAGCTCCCCGCGATCAACAATCCCTTTAAGAGAGACCATTTTTTCTGCACCGTCACCAAAATCATCGCCACCATCAACAGTCCCAGCGAAGGCAGCAGAATAAGCGCGGACTGTGGTTGCCCTCGAAAACGCGCGGCCATTCCCAGCACGAATAGGAACATCGGGAATAACAGCGGAAGAAATGCCAGCACCAGTCCCAGCGCGATACCCCCTCCCGCCACTTTCCAATTCGTTCCGTCATTCATGGGCATGCTCATCGCGCAGGGCCTTCATGTTCATCATGCATCGGAAACTTCAGCGCAAACGTTCCCACGCCTGAGCCGCTCTCCACGATCAACAATCCCGGAACATCCGCCATCACGCGCAAGTTTCCGCCGATATACCCCTTCCGGTAGACCCACCGCTTCTTCCCCTCCGCCGTGATGCAATAAACCTCCGGCAGATTGCTCAACGCAAAAACGTCTCCATTCTTCGCCAATGCCCATGCCCGCAGCTCAGCACGAAACTGATCCCCTCGCAGGTCTGGCGCAAATCGCCACAGCACTTTTCCGTTCGCGTCCATCCGGTAGAGATGATCGCCCATCATTGCCAGCGTGCCGTCGGGCAACAGTCGGCCCGGCATCACGCTATAAGGAGCTTTCTTGAACGGCAGCGGAACGGTTCGAACCCTTCCGTCTTTCTTCGACAGCGCCAGCAACTTCGTGCATCCCTGAAAGAAAATCTCCTCATTCCATTCCCCAAGAATATAGGCCGCGCAACTCCAGCTCATTTGCGGCTCGGGAAAAGCGGTCTGCCATAGCCGTTTTCCGTCGGCCCCGATGGCGCTGAACCACGGGTCGCAGCAATGATAGAAAACTCCATCGCCAGATACGTAGCTCGGCGTTGGCGACCCGGCAAGCTTTTGTTGCCACAACTTCTTTCCATCGCCGCCAATCGCCGTCAGCAGCGCTTTCCCATTCACCACTCCGGGCTGCGCCGCCGTTACGTAATAATAAGGACCCTTCGCGCCTCCACCGCGATAAAACGTAAAGTCAATGATGGATCCCAACTCTTCCTTACTTGAAATCGCACCTGAAGGCTTCATGATCAACAACGTGACCACCCGGTTGCGCGGCATTTCTTCCAGGAGCAAGCTTCCGTTAGCCAGCAACACCCGCGGTTTCACACCGGTACCGACGAAGGCGTTGAGTTTCTCCTCGCCCGCACCGCTCAGCACGTGCACGTACCCTTTTCGGCAGATCGCGAAAATCTCGTCGCCGCGCACCGTCCCGCTGCCTTCTTGGAATCCCCGGCTCTCACTATGCGTGTCGGCAAACGTCCACACTCGCTCGCCGTCGCGATTCACCGCATAGATGCCGTCATTGCTTTGCAGGATGATCAACTGTTTCGAGGTAATTCCCAAAACCATCCCGGCCTGCTTGGGATAGTTGTAAAGGCCAATGTCCATGTAAGTGGGCGGCGGTTCCAGGGCCGGTCCTTCGACCGCGAATTGCGCTCTCCGGTTCGGTCCCTGTAGTTTGCTCACCACATCAAATTCGTGCGCTTGCCAGAACGCCGCGGACACGCATGCCGCGAAAAAGATCAGCCAGAAGCTCAGAATGCTGTCCTTGGGATCGTTTGCCATCTTTTGATTCCGAGCATAGCAGAAGCCTTCGGGCACATGGCCCTATCTGACAGCTTCGTCGTCGAAAAGTGCATCTCGCCAGGACTAAAATCACCGCGCGTTGACACTCTCCTCTCCGCTGTGTTTGACTTCCATTTCAAATAATCCCTTGGGGGCATCGTGAAATATTTCCGATTGTTGTTCTTTCTTCTGATTGCCACTCCCCTCGCGACACAGACTCCGGTGCCAGGTTTGAAAGAGGAAGTGGTCCATTTCCAGGCCGGCATGGAGAATGTGAAGGCGACGTTCGGTCCAGCGGAGCCCGTGGCGCATGTGAAGCCAGGTGGTGTACTCGAGGCAAATTCACTCGATTGCTTCGGCAACGCTCTCCAGAAACCAGGCGATCCCTTTTCCAACATCAAGATCGACAATCCCCTCACGGGTCCTTTTTTCATCGATGGCGCCGAGCCCGGCGACACGCTGGTCATTCATATCCTCGACCTTCAGGTCGATGGTAGACAAGGTGTCGGCACATTCGGCCCCGGTTTTGGGGCGGCAAATTCCACCCACTACACGCCGATGCTGGAAAAGGAGCCGCTCCCTTCACGCGCCTGGTATTACCCGATCGATGCGGAACGCAGAATGATTACCTTTCAGGCGCTCGATTCCGATTTCAAGGTGGAATTTCCCATGCATCCGTTCCTTGGCTGCATCGGGGTGGCACCGGCGAACGGCGAAGTGCGCAGTTCCATTGTTCCGGCGGAATTTGGGGGGAATATGGATGTGCCGGAAGTTGCACCCGGCAATATTCTCTACCTGCCCGTGAATGTTCAAGGAGCACTATTCTATTTCGGCGATGGCCATGCCGCGATGGGAGACGGAGAAGTTGCCGGCAGTGCCGTGGAAGTACCCATGAAGGCACGATTGCGTTTCGAGTTGGTGAAAGGCCAGAGCACGGATTGGCCGCGCCTGGAGAACGAACACGAACTTATGACCACGGGCATCTATCGCCCCGTGGACGATGCCGTCCGGATCGCCGTCACCGAGCTGGTCCACTGGATTCATCGCGACTACGGCCTTTCCGAACTCGATGCGTATGAACTTTTTTCCAAGGTTGGCAAACTCCACCTAGCTGAGATGGTCGACCCCAATTATGTAGTCGTCGCTTCCATTGACAAAAAGTATCTTCCCTTCAAAAAGTGAACTCATTCAGAGACGGATTGCCAGCAGTTGCGTGCGCTGCGATACTCTGAGGCATGTTTAGCAAGACGTTGCTCGATCACTTCCAGCATCCGCGCAATGCGGGGGAACTTGCCAGAGCCAATGTGAGAGTAGAAGTCAGCAATCCGGTCTGTGGGGATGTGCTGCAGCTCGCTGCGGTCATCGAGGACAAAGCGATTCGCGAAGTGCGCTTTCTTTGTTGTGGCTGCACGGCCTCGATTGCCTGCGCTTCGTTGCTTACAGAATTGATTCAGGGGAGGGAATTGAGCGATCTATCGCTCAGTCCGGAATCCCTTGCCGCATCCTTGGGTGGCCTTCCTCCGGCTTCCTTTCATGCGGCACATTTGGCTCACGACGCGCTGCGAACTTTGCTTCGCGCGGCCTCACAATAGACTGTTATATCGGGCGACCGAACCGTGCGAACGTGTCCGGATCGTTCAAATTCACCACGCAGCCTTCTTCCGTGGTGATGTACTCGCTGACGTTTGCCTTGTGTGCCCAAACCACGCTCCGCGCTCCCTGCTCCAGTGGCGCGTGTTCCAATTCATCGTACAGCACCGCGGAAAAAATCACGGGGTGTCCGCGGCGTCCCTCAAATACGGGCAGCACCACCGGTGCTCGTGTCGCATAAAACTGATTTACTAGCCCATCCACCAGGGACTGGCTAATTAAAGGATGATCAACCAGGCAAAGCAGAATTCCATCCGTTCCAGACGGCAGACTTCGCAGGGCCGCTTGGATGGAGCTCAGTTGTCCCCGCTCCCAATCTGCATTCACCACCACTTCTTCCGGATTTAGCGCAACTGCCTTGGCAATGGGTTCCGCATGTGCTCCCAAGACCACGCGACGCACCCCGATCTTGGGGTGTCTTGTCACTCCCAGTAAATGTTCAAGGAACGGCCGGCCCTGGTAGGGAAGTAGAGCTTTTGGCGAGCCCATCCGGCGGGAGGCTCCGCCTGAAAGGATTACAGCGGCAAGCATGAAGCCGTCCTCAGGTTCTAAGTCTCCACAACGCTGCCCGTTTCCAGTTTCAATTTTTTGTGTGACGCGGACTCCACGTTCCGGCGCACAGCCACGAGTTCGGCCACAATGCTAATGGCAATTTCTTCCGGGGAAAGCGCGCCAATTTCCAATCCCATGGGTGCGAAAACGCGCTCGAACTCTTCCATGCGATAGCCGTCTTTCTCCAGGGCTTTGTATACCCCCAACACCTTTCGTCGGCTTCCGATCATGCCGATATACCGCGCTTGAGTTCGCACCGCCCAAGCGAGCACGCGCATGTCCTCTTTGTGTCCTCGCGTGACAATCACCAGATAGCTCGAGGCATTCGGGTGGAGTTTCTCAAATGCCTCCTCAAAATTCAGGTAAATCTCCTGCGCCATTGGGAACCGCTCGGCATTCGCAAATGATCCCCGGTCGTCCACAATTCCGACTCCAAAGCCCGCCGCCTGCGCCGCCTTTGCCACCGCCATCGAGACGTGGCCGCCTCCAAACAAATAGACCACCGGCTGAGGCAAGATTGGTTCCACGAAGACTTCCACCGTGCCGCCACAAATCAGCCCATTGTCGTACGAGGCCTCGTTGTTCAAATGAAACACCAATTTTCGAGGCACTTCCTTCTGCATCACTTCCTTCGCGGCCGCCCAAACGTCCGCCTCCACGCATCCTCCGCCGATCGTTCCCGCGGCCGACCCATCTTCCCGCACCAGCATCCGCGAGCTCTCGAAGCTTGGGATCGAGCCGTTCGTGTGCACAATCGTGGCCAGAGCCCCTCGCTGCCCCGCGCGCCTCATCCGCACGATTTCTTCAAACAGGTCCATGCTCTTCAGCCTAAGGCGCGCACTCCGCCCTGTCAATTCTGCCCATCTGGACACTTAACCTCCCCGGGCGTAAGGTTTCCGTGGAGGACGGTCCCGTCCAGCACCTCCAACATATCGTGATACGATATGTTGGACAACTGGTCAAGCATGTAACTTTCAACCCGGGAGGTCTCTCATGAAAGCGATCATCTTCCATCAGCACGGCGACCCAAGCGTTCTTCATTACACCGACGTTAACGAGCCTCATCTTCGGGCCAGCGACGTCCTGGTGAAAGTCCACGCCTGCGCGCTCAACCATCTCGACCTTTGGGTACGGCGCGGTTTGCCGGGCGTCTTTATCTCGCTGCCGCACATTCCGGGCAGTGACGTTGCGGGCGAGATTGTAAAAGTAGGGCCGGAAGTTCACACCGTGCATGTCGGGCAGAAAGTTGTTCTGGCTCCCGGGGTAACCTGCGGCAAGTGCCCTGCCTGCCTCTCCGGGAACGACAACCTCTGCCGCGATTACACCAACTTGGGATATATGGTCGATGGGGGCTGCGCCGAATATGTGCGCTGCCCCGATGTGAATTGTTTTCCCTATCCCGAGAATCTCGATTGGGTTCACGCCGCGGCCGTGCCGCTCGTTTTTCTAACGGCCTGGCACATGCTCGTCCAGCGCGCCCAGCTCCAGCCCGGCGAAAGCGTCCTGATTCTTGCCGCGGGCAGTGGTGTGGGCAGCGCCGCCATTCAAATTGCGAAGTTCTTTGGCGCCCATGTGATTGCCACAGCAGGCACTGATGAGAAGCTCGAAAAGGCCAAGCAAATTGGCGCTGACGAAGTGATTCATCACGGCATCATGCCTATCGCGAAAGAAGTGCGCAGCCTGACGCACAATCGCGGCGTCGATGTGGTCTTCGAGCACGTGGGCTCGGCCACATGGGACGAAAGCGTGAAGAGTCTGGCAAATGCGGGACGGTTGGTTACCTGCGGCGCGACAACCGGCCACGACGCGAGGATCGATCTGCGATTCCTGTTCACGCGGCAGCTTTCGATCATGGGCTCCTACATGGGCAACAAGAACGAATTGGGGACGGTGCTGAAGCTGGTGGCGCAAGGCCGGCTGAAGCCCATCGTCGATAAGGTCTGGCCGCTCTCGGACTGTATCGCAGCGCACAACTATCTCGAAAAAGGCAAGCAATTCGGCAAAGTCGTGCTCACTGTCCCCTAATTACATCCCTTTCGGTGCGCAGTTGGGTCAGGCTCAGCAGGGGGGTACGTCGACCATCGAAGCGCTAGCACGGAGGGTCGATCAAAACCCCATTTGTCTCCTCTGTCACACTGTGCCAAAATAAGTGTGAGGGCGATATGGAAACCAGTCTGGGCAAGAGCGTCACTCTCACCAAACCCGACGATTTCGGCAAGCTGCTGCAAGATGAAGGCATCATCTTCACGCAGCTCGACAAAGCCGTGAACTGGGCTCGTAAGAGTTCCATTTGGCCGCTTGGCTTTGGTCTGGCCTGCTGTGCCATTGAGATGATGTCCATGGCTGCGTCGCGTTTTGATGTCGCGCGCTTTGGCGCCGAGGTGTTTCGTCCTTCTCCGCGGCAGGCGGATCTGATGATCGTGGCGGGTCGCCTCTCCCAAAAAATGGCACCGGTGATTCGGCAGCTTTACGATCAGATGCCCGAACCCAAATGGGTCATTTCCATGGGGGCCTGCGCCACTTCGGGCGGGGTTTTCAATAATTACGCAATCGTGCAAGGATGCAATCAGGTAATCCCAGTGGATGTGTACGTGCCCGGGTGTCCGCCGAGGCCCGAAGCTGTGCTTTACGGCATTCTGCAATTGCAGAAAAAAATCGAGTCCGAGAAGGGCTCGTTCAAGCGGGCGCTTAACCTCGACTAGTAGCAGATCAATAATCCTTTTCTTGCGGCCCTGAAGCTGGTAGCTTTATCCGCCATGGAACTGTCGAACACTGTCAGCGCTCGCGACCTGCTCCGCCACTCCTTGGCCACGATTGCCTACCGCTGTGGGAAAATCGTGCGAGATGCGCCGCAGGGCTACGTGAATTTCCAGGCAGGACAGAGTTGCCGTACGCCGGTGCAAATTCTCGGGCACATCGGCGACCTTTTCGATTGGGCGCTTTCCATGGCCAAAGGACAGCCCGCGTGGCATGATTCGGTGCCCCTCTCCTGGCCGGATGAAGTCCAGCGCTTCTTCGACTCGCTCAAGCGCTTCGACGACTATCTTGCGGGGCCTGAACAACTTTACGCATCTCCCGAGAAATTATTTCAGGGACCGATCGCCGACGCGTTGAACCATGTTGGCCAGCTTGCGATCCTCCGGCGGATATCCGGCGTCCCGATCCGCGGCGAAAACTATTACACGGCAGACATCGCCTCGGGCCGCGTCGGCAAGGATCAACCCGCTCCGAAATTCGAATTTGATTGAATATTTACTGGACCCTCCGCCGTCTGAACGCTAGACTCTAGCCTCTTTTTAGGCGCCCAGATGAACGCTCCTGATCAACGGCGTTATCCCCGTGCGAAGCCTCCCAAAAGCGTTGTGGCGGCATGGCAAGCCGGCTCGCAGCGCGGAGTGTCCTTCGTCGAAAGCCTTGGCGTTGGCGGACTATTTGTTCGCACCAAGGAGCGGGTGCCGCTGCGCTGCCTGGTTCAGATCCTTCTGGATCTGCCGGTTGGCCAGGTACGAGGCCGGGCCGTGGTTCGCCGGGTCCGGGAAGGCCAAGGGATGGCCGTACAGTTCATTGCCATGGATCCCACCGACCGCGCGCGATTATTCCAGCAGATGAATGCGCTTTTACCTGCCTGAAGCTGAGTTAGACAGCGACGATCGGGGTTGCGCTAACCTTTGCTTTTGCGTCTGCCAATTCCAACACGGTGCCCGGAGTGGATTTTTCCCGCCGTACATAGCCCATTCCGATCCATGCATTTATTGCCGGAGAAAATCCGGTCCGTGTAACAAACCCGACTTCTTTGCCCTCCGCCAACAAGGGCGCTTTAAGTGCGTGCTCGACTGAGCTATCAAACTTCAGGCTCACTCTCACGCGATTCACCTGGCCGCGCGAACGCACGCGTTCCACGATCTCCTGGCCTGTGTAGCAGCCTTTGGTGTACGAGATGTGCGATTCTTGCAAGCCGGCTTCGTGCGGGATCTGTTTCTCTCCAAAGTCATATCCAAACCAGGGTATTCCCATCTCGAGCCGCACCGTGTTCAGAGCATGGTACCCAACAGGTCCGCCACCCTCGGAGCCGACAGCTTCTGCGAGGATTCGCCAGAGGTCCGCGGCCCCTTCGCGGGCGACAAGAAATTCCGACCCTGCAATTCCACCCGGCGACCTCTTGCTGACGCGGCAGGGGATATTTCCAATGACCGTTTGACGGGACTCCAATTCCTCCATGCTGCCGAGCACCAGTCCGGCCACTGCCAAGGTCACGTCCGCAGCCTTCGGCCCTTCGACCGCCAAGGTTGCATACTCCTCTGTGCAGTCGTTCAGCCTCACATCGTCCATGATGATATACTTGTCCATGGCGGGTATCAGCCGCTCCCGTATCATCGCGTGGGTGACGCAAAAAATCTTTCCACCGAACGCATAGGTTTCCATCTCCGCCTGAATGTGGCCCTGGGGGTTCAGGAAGAGAGAGACGGTTCCGTGATTTTCCTTCAGTCCCTTGATGTCGTTGGTCAGGATGGCGTTGAGATACCGTACACGGTCCGGCCCGGTGAATTCCAGATACGCCCGGTAATTTTTGTCCAGCAAGCCGACGCTTTCGCGAAGCATCCGGTATTCCGCTCCCCAATCGCGGAAATTGTCCGGAAGTTCGCACCCGAACCACACACCTGATTGAGCACCGTTGTTTCGGTGTAATTCGCTCAATGGTGTCGGCAAAGTTCCAATGGGCAACTCCACGTCTCACCGCTCCTTCCGACATCAGACAAGGCAGTCTGACAAACCGCAGATGCGCAAAGCCCTTGTGGACTGATGCGCCCAAAGCCCAATGATATACTTCCCTGGTGAGTGAAATGAACCCAGCACACCGCATGCCCGACGCGGCTAACCCGGAGATGATTTATCTGAAGATCCCTGTCGGGATGCTGCAATGCAATTGTTCCATCATTGGCGATCCCCGGACGCTCGAGTGCATCGTGGTGGACCCCGGCGACGAAGTCGAGCGTATCCTGGGCTTGTTGGGACGGTACAAGCTTAAAGTGAAAGCAATCGTCAGCACTCACGCGCACATCGATCATGTCGGCGGCCTCGCAAAGTTGTATCAGTACACTGGCGCTCCCGTCATGATGCACAGCGATGATCTCCCGCTGTATCGGGGGATGGAAATGCAGGCGGCGTTTTTAGGGATGCCTGCCCCCGAGCTTGTCGAGATTCATCAACTCCTTAAGGAGGGCGACGCGCTCCAGTGGGGTGACTTCCTGGCGAACGTCATGCATACTCCAGGGCATACGCCGGGCAGTGTCTCGCTGTACTTGCCCACCGATGGATCCAACGCCACTCTCAGCCATCCGCAACTCTTTGCCGGGGACACTCTTTTTGCGGGAAGCATTGGGCGCACCGATCTTTGGGGCGGCTCCTTCGACGAGATTATATCCTCACTGAAAGACAAGATCATGCAACTTCCCGATTCCACCATCGTCCACCCAGGCCATGGCGCAAGCACCACCATCGGCCACGAACGAGACAGCAATCCCTTTTTGAAGTAATCTCTTCAGCGCTTGATTTCTCTGTGGCCTGCTTTTCTGTCACGCGAGGCATGAATGGGAAACGAACTGCCCTGTACGCTTCACCATGCGGACAAGTCTTTCTCCGGGAAGGCGCTGCTAGAATCCTCGGAAATTATCTTTCGGGGCGAGGCTCGCTTGAAGATCGGGTTTAGCGCCATCACAGCCATACAAGCGAGAGATGGGGAACTCCGGGTGCGAACGAAGGATGGTCTTGCCGTCTTTGAACTGGGGCCTGAGGCCGCCAAATGGCAAGAAAAAATCACAAACCCCAAATCCCTGCTCGACAAGCTTGGCGTGAAGTCCGGCCAGTCCGTATCGCTCATCGGCGACTTTTCTGCAGATTTTGTCGCCAGGCTGAAAAAACAGGGAGCCATGCTCAACAAAAGCAAACTCGCGAAAGATGCTCTATGGATCTTTCTTGCGGCTAACGAGAAACACGATCTTCAATGTCTGACGTCGGTACGCAAGGTCATCCGTGGGGCCACAGCGCTCTGGATTGTGTATCCGAAAGGACAAAAGTCCATCACAGAAGCTGACGTTCGGTCCTCAGGCCTGAAAGCCGGCCTCGTGGATATCAAAGTCGCCAGCTTCAGCCCGACACATACCGCCCTGAAGTTCGTGCTCCCAAAGTCCAAGCGTTAGCTGGCATTCTGCCCGCTTTGCCGGGCCTTTCGCATCTCTTCCATCACGGACTGGATCAATTCTTTCGCGTGGGTCAACTCCTGCGAAATCATCCGTAGATCCATTGCCGGCACGAGAGGATTCCTTTGGCTGGTGCAATAGACGCCGTGCTGCCCTGTCAGCACCAGAGCGTTCGTGATCCGGTCCAATGACACCGCGAGCCTGCCGCGATCTCTGCCGAACATCTGTTCGTAGCGTTCCAGTTCTTCCTGGTGCTCTTCAAATGCGGACATGGGCCCTTCTTTCCAAGGTTCCCCTGAGTCTACAGGTTTCTGCCGGTTGCACATCGGGCACAGGGTTCCGGCGCCAAACTTTACGCTACCCCATCGCCCCTCCATAATCCACTTGAGCATCTCCAGAAAGCGGTTTTCGACCATGAGTCTTCCAGAGCAGGCGGCTAGTCAGTATGTACCATTTGGCAGCAGGCCCGAAGGGAATTGGGAGCACCGAACCATGCGACGTTCAGACTTAGTGCAATACAAGGAAAAAGAAGACGGGCGAATTGCGCGCACCTCTCAGATCGTCTTTGGCGAACGTCAACATTTGCTCCGCGTCCTGGATTCGCTCGAAGGCACCAGCCTACCCATCGCCCGCATGCAGCAAGAGCGCCGCATGCTGGAGGAATTGATCCATGCCCGCACGCGAGAGTTGAACCACATCAACACGGCGTGGGATGAAAAGATCGGACTGGTGCTGAGCGCGGAAGCCAAACCGGAGATGCTCGAAAAGCTCTCCAAACAAGCCCCGAAAGAGGATTTCTATTTACTGCGCCTGATCAGTGAACATCCTCGTGCCAATGCCAAGACCCTCCACCGCCTGGCGCTTCATCCTTATGGGGCCATTCGCGAAAATGTTGCCCGTCATCCCAACGCGGATGCGACCACGCTCACGTTTCTGAGCCGGGATAAAACGCAACCGCTGTGGTATCTCGTCGCGTTCAATCCCAATACGCCCACGCCTCTCCAGCGCAAATTGCGCGATCGTCTTAAGCGCCTCGGCGACGTCCAAGCCGGCCGCTGAATCGCCCATCGCGCCTAGTCGCTTCTGACCTCTAATTGCCAAAATAAGAAGCTCAACGTGTCTGTGTCTTCCTCAATTTGTTTGTTGAGAGGCCGGCCGCCGGAATGACCGGATTTTATGTCGTAGAGCAACAGGATGGGCCGGTCGGATGCCGTGGCCGTCTGCAGCCGCGCTGCCATTTTCCGGGCGTGCAGCGGCGCCACACGTGTATCCCCGTCGCCAGTGATCAATAGCACCGCCGGGTACTTTACTCCCGGCTTCACCCGGTGATAAGGAGAGTACGCGTAGAGATAGGGAAATTGCTCCTGATTCTCCGCGCTTCCGTATTCCGCAACCCAGTAGGGTCCCTCCAGGAACTTCTGGAATCTCAACATGTCTTCCAACGGATAGCCGCAGACGACCGCCTGGTACAAATCCGGCCGTTGCGTAAGTACGGCTCCGACAAGCAGTCCGCCGTTGCTTGCCCCCTGAATCGCCAGTTTTTCGGGTTTTGTAAACTTTTCTGAAACCAGGTATTCGGCAGCGGCAACAAAGTCATCAAATACGTTCTGTTTTTTCTCCAGCATTCCCGCGCGGTGCCATTCCTCCCCAAATTCTCCACCACCTCGAAGATTCGGTACGGCTAAGATTCCACCGTGCTCGACCCACACGATCGCCGCCTCTTCGAAATCGGGGGTAATGTTTACGTCGAAGCCGCCATATGCAGCGAGCAGCACGGGAGTATCCTTGCTGCGTTTCTCGGCCTTTCTTGAGAAGAGAAACATGGGAATTCTTGTGCCGTCCTTCGATTGGTAAGACACTTGATCCACCTGAAAGTCCGCCGGATTGAGAGGTACGCTGCTCTTTGCCCACACGGAGGATTCCTTTGTGTTCAAGTCGTAGGAAAATACGGTTGGGGCATAATTGAAGCTCGTATAACCGTAGTGAATTTCCGGCGATCCCCAGCGGCCAGCCACCTGCACGGTTCCTAGTCCAGGCAGCGGCACGGCGTACGAACTTTTACCTCCCCAGTCGAACACCTTCAGTTCAGTGGTCGCGTTGCGCAAGTACGTTGCCACCAGCTTTCCTCCCGCGGGCGTGACCACGTCCAGTTTGATGTCCGCTTCCGGTACCACTTCCCGCCACTTTTCCCGCGCAAGGTTCTGCGGATCCACTGCATAGGCATGCCATTGCGGCGCCTTCCAGTTTGTTTGCAGCAGCAGTGTGTTGCCGGCCCAGGCCGTCCAAAACAGGGAATTCAGGTCATTCACCACTGGAACAACTGGGCCAGGTTGCTTCAAGTTCTGCAGGTAGACTTCCGTTTTTTCCGAGCCCGCGCCATAAATGACGAGGTAGTAGAGATAGGAGTTGTCTTCCGAGACTTCGAGCGCCAGCTCTTTCTCTTTATCCAATTTTTCGCCGAACAGCAACTTGTCGCTGGCCGGGTTGGTCCCCATGGGGTGGTAATACGCTCGCGGCCCGTCCGGAGTCGCCTTGGCATAGTAGATGCCTGTGTGATCGTTGGTGGGCTCGACGGAGCCGTAGTCGGCCGAGGGCAGCACGTCCGGGAGATCCTTGTGCGCATCGATATCCAGTACGTGTACGGTGACTTCGTCCTGGCCGCCCTCGCGCTTCCCGTAGTACAGAAATCTCCCGTCCCTGCTGATCTTCTCGATCAGAGCACTCGCTGAATGGTCCGCCGACCATGGCAAGGGGTCCACCAGTACTTCATCCGCACCGTTGGCGCCTCGCCGCATGCAGATTTGTGCGAGATCCTGACCCGCCAACCGCTTGGTGAAAAAATAGCGCCCAGCGTGCTCCTCGGGAAGTCCGTAGGAATCGATGCGATACAATTCCGTGAGCCGCTTGGTTATCGCGTCCCTTCCGGGCAGTTTGCTCAGAGCGGCTTCCGTGCACTTGTCTTGAGCCGCGATCCAGGCGCGAGTTTCCGCGCTGTCCTGATCCTCGAGCCAACGGTATGGGTCCACGACCACCGTCTTCCCATACTTGTCTTCGACATTGTCCACCCGTGTTTTCGGAGGGCAGGACCCCCCATCTTGTGCGCGAAGCAGAGAAGGAGTGCCGAGCAGCGTTAGCATCGCGAGAATTACACTTACCTTGAGCTTCGTTTTCATATCCTCTCCTTCAAATCGTTCTGAGAGACCGGCAAGACGCAGCGTGGCGTGAATTTCGTAGAGGCACACGAACCAATCGGGCGTTAGAATACTCGAAAATGGCGTCTCTATCGAATCCAAAAATCGAGGAACAACGTGACTCTTCCTCCGTGCCCCTTATGAATTTGAAATCCTGGCGCAGTTCCTGGTGGAAACTCTTCGCATGCCTCGTGATTTCCCTTTTACTGGTGGTTCCTTGTTTTTGGCATGCACACATCGAAGCGGGTGACCTCGGCAGCCATGTCTACAATGCCTGGCTCGCTGAGTTGGTCGAGCAGGGAAGAGCGCCTGGAGTTTACACCGTGTGGCAATGGAACAACGTGCTGTTTGATCTTCTGCTGCTCTATTTCGCCAAAGTCTTTGGTTTCGCGGCGTCGGAAAAAATCGCGGTTTCCTTGTGCGTCCTTATTTTCTTCTGGGGGCTCTTTGCCCTCATGAGAGCGGTAGGAAGCAAGTCGCCCTGGTTCCTCACTCCATTCGTGGCCATGCTGAGCTACGGCTACATTTTCCATATGGGCTTCATGAACTACTATTTGTCTCTCGGCCTGGCCTGCCTTGGCCTGTCCTTCGCTTGGCCCGCACGCAAGAATGGACTGATTGTCGCTACAGTTCTTGCGCCGGTGATGCTGCTTGCCCACCCGTTGGGATTCTTGTGGTTTCTGGGCACGGCAGTGTACCGGATTCTGTGGCTCCGTTTTACTGGTAGGTGGAAGCTTGTCCTGCCGGCCACGGGCCTGCTGATTCTCGTGGTCACACACTGGATTGTGGCCCATCACGCCGGCTACGATGTCGAGTGGCGGGAGTCTCCCCTATGGCAACTGAACGGCGCGGACCAATTTCATGTATTCGGCGAACGCTACACCTGGTTCACGATTGCCATTTCGTTTTTTTTCTTGATCGCCACGGGAATCGCCTGCTTTAGAGCGACTGCGCGCCTCAAGTTCTGGGAGGACCGTCGCCTCCTTCTGGAACTCTACTTTATTTCCTTCTGGGGCACGGCGCTGCTGCCAGAAAATCTTCAGACGGACCCGACGGGAGGCTGGATTGGAGCGTTGGTTACGCGGTTGACGCTGGTCAGCGCCATCCTCGGCTTCTGCTGGCTCGGTTCTCTCCCGGCGCGCACGTGGTATCTACTGATTTCTGCAGCTTGCGCCTTGGTTTACTTCACGTTTATTTATCAGGACACCGGCTTTCTGAACCGCATGGAGGCCAGCGCCGTCCGCGTCACGCAGCAACTCCCCATCGGCACGCGCGCGCTGGCCACGATTTTTGCGCCGAACGATTACCGCACCATCTACTTGCACATTCCCGATCGAGCCTGCATCGGTCACTGTTTTCTTTTTTCCAACTACGAGCCTTCCACTCGCCAGTTCCGCGTCCGCGTTCAGCCGGGAAGTCCCGTGGTCACCGCCTCTGTAGACGACAGCGAGGACATGCAATCTGGCACTTACGATGTGCAGGATGAGGATCTTCCCCTTAAGCAGATCTACCAGTGCAAGGCGTCTGACCTTACGCAGATTTGTATCCGCGACCTTGCGGAAGACGAAAAGAACGGCCGGCTCGGCTACCACCCGGTCACGAATCCATTTTTCTCGCAAAACCCCTGAAAGGCATCGCCCAGGGTGAGGTCGATCGCCACGTCAAAAAAACGGCGCCTGGCCAAAAGACAAATTGGCTCTTGCGGCAGGCCAATCTCTGCTAAAATACCTTCAGGGTGAGAGACAATGCTGCCATTACACCTTCAGCCCGAAAGCCACATCCCGCTGTACATTCAACTCCGCGATCAGCTCCGTTCCCTCGTTCACGCCGGTGACCTTCGGCCCGGCGACCGAATACCCGCCAGCCGCGAACTCGCGCAAATCCTCGGTGTTCACCGCACCACCGTGGCCAACGCTTACGCCGAACTGGAATCTGAAGGACTGATTCAGGGGCACGTTGGCCGTGGCACTTTCATTCGCAATAACGGAAACGGCTTGAAAATCAGTCCGCCAGCTCCCCCCGCACTTGATGGGAATTCCGATGGACTCCGCTGGGAACTTTTGTTCGCGGATGAGCGCAGCGAGGAAGTGCTTACGCGTCTGACCGCTTCGGCGCCGGCCAATGCTTTGTCGTTTGTGATGGCGCGGCCAGCGGAGGAATTCTTCCCGGTCGAAGAACTACAGGCTTGCGCGCAGGCGGCACTTCGGCGCGAAGGTCAGGAAATACTGAATCTAGGGGCATCGGATGGGTACGCGCCGTTGAAGGAAGCGCTTCTGGATCTATTGCGTCGCGAAGGGCTTTCTGTGAAAGACGAGTCGCTGCTCATCACCGACGGCTGCCAGCAGGCGTTGGACCTGATCGCCAAAGCGTTTGTCCGCTCGGGAGACACGGTTGTTCTGGAGAATCCCACTTACCCCGGAGCTTCGGCCGTTTTCAATGGCGGTCACGCTCGTTGTCTGGGCGTTCCGGTTCGCACTCACGCCGAACCCAACAGTCCTCTCGGGATTGACCTCGAGGTACTGGAATCCACCCTAGCTAACAATCGCGTAAAGCTCTTGGTCCTCACGCCCGACTTCCAGAATCCTACCGGTACCTCCATGCCGGTTGCCTCGCGCCGCCGCGTTCTAGAACTTGCCGGACGCTACCAGGTTCCTGTCGTGGAAGATCATATTTATGCGCGCCTGCATTCGCGGGACGAGCGTCTGCCCTCCCTTAAGCAGCTCGACCATGCAAACCTGGTCATTCACATCGACAGCTTCGCGAAAGTGGCATTTCCCGGGCTGCGCGTCGGCTGGATCGTTGCTCCACCCGCTGCGATTGAGCGCCTGCGTCTGGTAAAGCAGATGACGGATTTGCACACCGACCAGCTCGCACAGGCCACGCTCGCGGAGTTCCTGAAGCGCGGGTTGTTCCACAAGCATTTGGCACGCATGCGCAAAATTTACACCGAGCGCCTGAACGCTCTCGACGAAGCGCTGCGCAAATTCATGCCCGAAGGTGTGCGTTGGACGCGCCCGGAAGGCGGAATGGCTTTCTGGATCGAGCTTCCTCCGGGATTTGATGCCAGCGAACTCATGATGCACGCGCGCGAGCGCGGCGTGCTCTTCGCGCCTGGGCGTTATTTCTACGTGCAGTCTCCATTGCCGAACACCTTGCGCCTTGGATTCGCCGCCCTGAATGAAAAGCAGATTGCCCGCGGGGTCTCGATACTCTCGGAACTTCTGCGGGTCGAGATGCGCAAACGCCAACGCGGTTCGCGGCGGGCAGAGCGCGCACACGTTGCGTTAGTCTGAGGGTCGGAAACGAAAATGGCAAACATCCTCAAACTCGAACCGAAGGCCACAAACCACTGTTTTGGCTGCGGTGCGGCCAATGCCGCGGGGATGAAGCTTGCGTTCGATCTGGATCTGGACGCGCGGCGCAGCCGAGGTTGCTTCACGCTCGGGCCCAACTATGCCGGCGGAGGTGGATTCGCACATGGAGGCATTATCGCGGTAGTTCTGGACGAGGCCATGGGCAAGATCTCCCGCTTGGCCGGTGAAAGTGCCGTGACCGCGGAAATGAACATCGAGTACAGGAAACCCGTGCCGGTCAACAAGGCCATCGTCGTGGAAGGCTGGCAAGAAGAAGCCAAGGGAAGAAACCGTTTCCGCGTCGCGGAGATTCGCGACCTGCACGGGAATTTGCTCGCCCGAGGCAAGGGCCGCTTCGTCACGGTTAACGAAGCTCACTTCACCGAAGCCCAACCTGGCCAACCGAATTCGTGAATTTCGATTTGAGAGGAGAAAGTTAATGACAACAAAGAAACCAAACGGAAGCGCTCACAACAATGGCACCAAAGGTTCTAATGAATGGCGCGTTAAGGTCGGCTTGGCTGAAATGCTAAAAGGCGGTGTCATCATGGATGTCACCAATGCCGATCAAGCGCGCATCGCCGAAAAGGCCGGTGCCTGCGCGGTCATGGCACTTGAACGCGTCCCCTCTGATATTCGCAAAGAGGGTGGCGTCGCCCGCATGGCCTCCATCAAAGTGATTCGTGAAATCATGAAAACCGTCACGATTCCGGTGATGGCCAAGGTTCGCATTGGTCATTTCGTGGAAGCCGAAGTTCTCCAAGCCCTGGAAGTGGACTTCATCGACGAGAGTGAAGTGCTCACCCCCGCCGACGAGGAAAACCATGTTTGGAAGCACGATTTTCGCGTGCCGTTCGTTTGCGGCGCGCGAAACCTCGGCGAAGCGCTACGCCGCATCGCCGAAGGCGCGGCCATGATTCGCACCAAGGGAGAAGCCGGCTCTGGCAACGTAGTCGAGGCCGTGAGGCACATGCGCACGATCGTTAGCGAGATGCGTGGCCTGACAACTCTGCGGAATGATGAACTCATGCGTAAAGCCAAGGAATACGGCGCGCCGCTCGACCTGATCTGCGAAGTAGCTCGCCTCGGCAAACTGCCCGTACCCAATTTCTCCGCTGGTGGCATTGCCACTCCGGCCGACGCCGCACTTGTTCGGAAGCTTGGCGCCGAGGCCGTATTCGTCGGCTCCGGGATTTTCAAGAGCAGCGATCCAGAAGCGCGCGCGAAAGCGATCGTGAAGGCCACCACGCACTTCGAGGATCCCAAGATCGTTTTGGAGGCGCACGAACAGCTCGGCGAAGCTATGCCTGGCATCGACGTTCGCCAACTCGAGGAAAAGGATCTCCTGGCTACCCGCGGCTGGTAATTGCTGAGCGCATGGCGAATCTGCGAGCCTTGTGGCTCTTTCGATCTTTGCAGCAATCGGTCCGTCGACCGATCAGATTTCATGAGTAAGAGACGCATGAAAATCGGAATTCTAGCCATTCAAGGTGACTTCCAAGCCCACGCCGCGATGTTTAACAAGCTCGGTGTGGATACGGTCGAAGTCCGCACCGTCAGCGACATGGACGGTTGCAATGGCCTTGTGCTTCCGGGCGGGGAGAGCACCACTCAACTCCAATTCCTGCAGGAAGAAGGCCTATATGACGCCATTCGTAATTTTTCGGGGAAAGGAGGAGCCATTTTCGGTACTTGTGCTGGCGCGATTCTGCTAGCGACCAAGGTGAAAAACCCCACCCAGGATTCCCTTAAGCTCCTGAACATGACCGTTCTGCGCAATGGCTACGGCCGCCAGCTTGCGAGTGACGTTTTCTTCGGGCTCACGACCCTCAAAAACGATCCACTGGAAATGGTTTTCATTCGCGGTCCAATTATTGAAAAAGTCGGCCCTGGCATTTCCGTCCTCGCCGAACACGATGGGAAGCCCACGCTGGTCCAGAATGGTCATATCCTCGCTGCTACGTTTCATCCCGAACTTACGGGCGATACCACGGTCCATGAACATTTCCTGAAGCTGGCTGCGAATGGTTCCGAGCCGAAAAGAGTTCGAAACTAGCATCCTTCTACCTACGCAAAGGGTGGTACCCCAAAAATGGAAGAGCAAGTTTTTTCCCGGCGCCTCCGAGCCCTCATCTTAGAAAGCTCGAATCGGACAGAGACCCCCAAGCGCGTTGCAGAGACCATCTCTGCCGAACGGCACTATCGATGGGTGGGCCTTTACGAAGTCACGCCAGCCGGAATCGGAATGATTGCGTGCACCGGGACCGCGCCGCCCGCATTCCCCAGGTTTCCCGTCTCCCAGGGGCTCTGCGGTGCCGCGGTTGCTCTTCGATCGATCGTCAATGTCGGGAATGTGCAGGAAGATTCTCGCTGGTTGACCACCTTTGGAACCACTCGCTCGGAGATCATCGTGCCTGTCATCGCGTCGCACGGAGGCGTGATAGGACTAATTGACATCGAAAGCGATCAGCTGAACGCTTTTTCGAGAGAGGACGAGCACTTCCTCACGTCTTGCGCGCCGCTACTGCTTCCTCTTTTTCTGTAATCTAACCCTACCGCGATACAATCTCTTTATGTTGTCCCCAGGGAAGTGTCGCGTGCTTTTCATCTGTATGGGTAATGCTTGCCGTAGTCCCATGGCCGAAGCCGTTGCCCGTCAACTCGCCTCCGACGTCATTGACCCGTCCAGCGCTGGCCTCTCTCCCCTAGGGCGGATCGCGGAATCCACGGAACATACGCTGCTCGCTAACGGGTATCCTGCCGAGGGCCTTTCGTCAAAATCACTCCGCCGCGATGCGATGGAAAACGCGGACGTCATCATCAATATGTCGGGCCAGTCGATTGACCGCTTTTTGGGCAATGGTTACCCGTCGGATGATCCCCTTCTTGGCCAAAAAGTCGAAAGCTGGAAGGTCGAAGATCCCTACGGCGAAGACTCGGCCGCTTACCAGAGAATCTTAGAAGAGCTCGAGTCTCGGGTTTTGTTGCTCGCCAGCCGGCTGCGTACCGGTCAACGAACTTCCAATTCTCCGCATAAATCAGAATCAGACACTAGCATTGGATGAAAGGGCTATGCGCCCTACAGGTCTTTCCCCTGGGCCGCGTTTCGTCCCACGAAGGCAAAGACCAGAAGCACAAGCGCAGTCAACCACCCGCCCAGGCTGAAAACGGATGGCAGATACAGCGCGGTTCCAAAATATTTACAGGAAATGTGGAGAGTAATACACGATTATGAGTTTGCTGCGCGTTCAAGTTCGGCGATGTCTAGCTTTTTCATCTTGAGCATGGCCTGCATCGCCTTGGGATGTTTAATGAGGTCGGGCAGCTGTGCCGGTACGATCTGCCAGGAGAGGCCGAATTTGTCCTTGAGCCAGCCGCACTGAAAATCACTACCTCCATCGGAGAGTTTTGACCAATATTCGTCTACTTCCTTCTGCGTGTCGCACCGGACAACAAATGAGACTGCCTCGGTAAATTTGAAAATCGGGCCGCCGTTGAGCGCGGTAAACATCTGGCCGTCGAGTTCGAACGCGATGGTCAGAATGCTGCCTTTCGGCGCACGGCGGTCATCGAGATTGCGAACCTCGTCGAGGCGGCGCGAGTTCTTGAACACCGATAGGTAGAAATTGACGGCCTCCTCGGCATTGGAGTCGAACCAGAGAAAGGGGGTAATGCGTGGATACTGCTGGAAGCCACTCATGGAGGTCACCTCGCGTTCGGGATGTAGATTCGATATTTCCATCGTACGATCGCGTGCGCGCTGAAACAGGGCGAACGACGAGCAAAGGATTTTAAACACATATTACTTGCACAATGCAAGCTAGATATATATGGTCCTCAGGTGGTCAAAAACGCGCGCAGAGGGCCCGCCCTGGCTGGTCAGTTTGCGAACGATCCGCGAAAGGAAGGGCACCACGATGAAGCTGAATACCTACCTTAACTACGGCGGCAATTGCGAGCAAGCTTTTCGCTTTTACGAAAAGCATCTGGGCGGAAAAATTTCGGTCATGATGACGCACGAACAACAGCCGGGTGCGAGCGACGTCCCCCGGACTGGAAAAAAGCCATCCTGTACGCTTGCATGACCCTTGGCGAGACCGAAATCATGGCGAGCGACGTGCCCCCGGAGCGTTTTCAGCCCATGCGCAGCGTCTATCTCTCTCTAGCGGTGGACAGCAACGAAGAAGCTGCGCGTATTCACGCCTTGCTTTCCGATGGCGGCCAAGTCTTCATGCCCATGCAGGAGACCTTTTTTGCGTTTCGCTTCAGCATGCTCCGGGATAGATTCGGCACTTCCTGGATGGTCATTCACCAGCGCCAGGCGCCCCCTAGCGCCTAGGGAATTACTGAGACTATTCCTTTGAGCTTCGGGGACGCCAGAAGTTTCACAATAATGGTGCGGAAAGCGACGCCGACGTATGATTGTGCTGTCCGTCAGGGCTTATCTTTCAGCAGCGTTTTCAATCTTGCGTACCCTGTGCGGCTCACCGGCAACTTCACGCCATTCGTCAAGATGGCCACCTTACTGTCTTTCCCATACGGTTCGATTCTTGCCACGCGCTCCAGGTTGACGATGTAAGACCGGTGAATGCGCACAAACAAGCAGGGATCCAAGGCCAATTCCAGGCCTGAGATGGTCTGCTGCTTCAGATGCTTCTTTCCCTCGGTAGCCAGAGACACGTAATCGTCCAGAGCCTCTGCATATTCCAATTTGTCGACTGCAATCAGGCTCACTTTCGTTCCGTCCTTCACCACAATCCTCTCGGCATATTGTCCGACAGGCCGTGAGGCGGCTGCCAGTTCCGCCGCATCCAACGGCTTCTTTCCTTCCTGACTTTTCGCGCGGTCCAGTGCCGCCTCAAAGCGGTCCCGGCTGAACGGCTTCAAGAGATAATCCACCGCGTGGACGTCAAAAGCCTTCATCGCATATTGGTCGAATGCAGTGACAAATATAATGGCCACTCCTGCTCTATCGATCAGCTCCAACACGTCGAACCCGGTCAACTTCGGCATCTGTACATCCAGGAACAGGAGATCCGGCTTGTG
Organism: Candidatus Acidiferrales bacterium; assembly: GCA_963709675.1. GTDB lineage: Bacteria > Acidobacteriota > Terriglobia > Acidiferrales > UBA7541 > Acidiferrum. Next base: position 1,237,767 of record CAVPWW010000002.1, on the reverse strand, counting down.
TTCCCCGGCGGCCTTCACCGCTTCTATTCCATTCGCACATTCCGCGGCGATCTCAATTTCCGGATGATTGCTCAGCATCTCACGAAGGAGTTTACGCGCCAGCTCCTCATCGTCCACGATCAGCGCTTTCCATTTCCGCTTGGCCCCGTTCACTTTACCTTCTCCGTCTCCGCGGGGAATGACAAGTGCACCCGAAATACCTCGTCTTCCGCGCTCGCTTGCAATTGCGCTTCGTTTCCGTAACGCGCTTCGAGTCGCCGTTGCACGTTCTTCAGTCCCACCCCGTTTTTCCGCGAACTCCCCGCTTCCGGATCCCATGAATTCTCCACTGTGAGCGACATCCGGTCTCCATTTCTCGCCGCCCGGAGCCGAATCCATCCGCCCTCCGGCATTTGAGCGATTCCATGCACCACCGCGTTTTCAAACAACGGTTGTAGCAGTAGCGGAGGAAGCAAGCACTCTTTAGCCTCCTCCTGAATTTCCTCTTTCACCGACAGACGGTCGCCGAACCGCACCTTCTCAATCGCGCAATATCTTTCCAGCAGACTCATTTCTTCTCGCAGCGGAATGACAGCCTTCTCTCCCATCCCCAATGTCAGGCGGAGAAAATCCGCCAATGAAACGCACATTTCCCGGGCCCGCGCCGGATCGATGCTCGTCAGCGCGCTAATCGAATTCAAGCTGTTGTAGAGGAAGTGCGGATTGATTTGAGCTTTTAATGCGCTCAATTCCGCTTCTCGCGCCCGCACGTTGGATTCCAGGGCGTTTTCTTCCGCTGCTTTGCTTGCTCTTTGGGCAATTAGGGCATATTGGACGGCCACGCTCAGCAGGTAGTAAAACTCACCCGCACCATACAGTAGATTGGCCTTCTGGTGGTATTCCTTGTAGGTCCCACTCCAGCCGCTCACAGCTTCCATTTCCCGCGCGATGACGCCCCCGATCTTCACCCATAAGAGAGTCAACACCACTGCCGCGGTGGTATGAATCAGCAGCACTCGCCATGCCGGGGTGCGCGCGAGAGGGGCGGTTCTACAAGAGAAGGCTGCTGCCGAAGCGCTGACCTGCGCGACCCCAGCAAGGATCGCCCCGAAAAGCAGAGCCTTCTCCTCTGGCAGTCCACCCGATGAGTTCAGCAGGGCAGCCAAGACCAGGCTGAAGAAACTCCATCCGATCCAGAACACAACCTGATGCGTTTTTTCTATTCGCAAGATTGTCATGGGAGATCAATTCTTGACGACGAGTCCGCCAAACATTGCGCGACCCCGTAGGATCAGCTGTTTTTTGGGTGGCGTGCCGGGAACATCTGGCAGGGGAGGCCGCGTTTCGTCGCTGTAACCGCCGAAAATGCTCTGCCCCTCCCAAAGGATGAGCCAGCGATCGGGAACTTTTAACTCGATACCACCGAATACTGCCTCAACGAACATCTCCGCTTCCTCGCCTTCGATGTCGGCCGAGCGAAAGTCCACTTCCACTCCGCCAAACAGCGCGGTGATGCTCCCACCCTTGAAGTTGCTCGAATGGACGCGGCGTTCCACACCTCCAAAAATCGCAGTTGCCTGGATGGTGTCACGCCCATCCCCGGCTACGGCTGGTCTTAGTTGTGGCAGATCAAAGCGCCCCCAGATCATGGCAATCCCCGCTGCAATCAAAAGCGCAGGCCAAACGGTTGCCCAGGTCAGCGAGGTGTAGCCAAGGTGCTCGGCGAGAAGAAATCCGCCCATCAGAATCAGCAGGAGGCCGCCAACTCGCTTGCCCTCGTTAACCAGCTTCGCGATTCCAACGATAATTAGCAGCACCGGCCAGTACTTCCAAAACCGGTCCGCATGAATCACATCCATGTGATCTAAAAGGACGACCGTTCCTACCGCGATCAGAAGCGCACCCGGGAGCCAACCTGACATCCCTCTCCAATTGTTCTTTTCACAGACCATTTCTTGCTCGTCTCTCACTCAGTGCCAGTGCTTCGGCGCACAGCTCCATCGACTGCCGTTCATGCCCAGAATTGCTTGACCAATGTTCCAACTATGGGTAACCAGCCCACAAACGCACTCAGGTGACCAGCCACATGCGACAGAACATAATCCACGCCGAACTGCATTTCCACAAGCGTGATTCCGATGCCTGCCGCCCATCCAGCACCTAGAAGTCTGCGATTCCGCCTCGCTTGCCTATTCAATTCCGTCCCCATGGAGCCCTCCAGGTAGCCATTTCGGCTGCCCACAGTCAGGCTAGAGCCACGGCCTTTCGCGGCGCACTCATAAATCGGCGAACACCTTCCTTGCATCGGCGAATAGCGCCAGGAGGTCGGTTGACGTCCCACGCGAGGAGTGCCCTTGAAAACGCCCGCGAACCCGTTTATCGTAGGCCTACACAATCCTTACCGCCGAGGTCGGAGAACCTCGGCGGACCTTGCTTCGAAGAGGTGCCCGTGCCCCAAAATGCAAACCCCGCCTCGCGTGCCACCGCGCCAGGACACCATTGGTTCCTGTATGTGGTATTGGCTTTTGTCGGTGCACTGGTCACATTTGTGGGCGCACGCGCCCAGCAGAAAGCCACCGACGACACCACCTTCCGCAAATTGATTGATGGTTATTGCGTGGCGTGGAGTTCCGGGAACCCAGAGAATGCCGCCAAGTATTACGTCAAAGACGACAATCTGGTTTTCTACGACGTCGCTCCATTTTTTTATTCCGGATGGAAAGAATACGACGCTGGCGTCCGCAAGAACTTCCTGGACAACGCCGAAACGGTTTCGCTAACCGCGGGCAAGGAACTCAAGGTAACGCGCCACGGCAATATCGCTTGGACCACTGTTCCAATGCACCTTAGCGGCAAAATGAAGGACGGCAAGACCATCGATGCGCCTGTTCGCTATACCGGCATTTGGGAAAAACACGGCAAGAATTGGCTCTTGGTCCACGAGCACCTTTCCGTCCCCATGGGCGGTTGAGTCAAGCTGCTATAATTCATGAGATGGCTCGTCGCTTGCGTTCACCACGGTGTGGAACATCCTAAAATTCTACTGGCTTGCTTCCCGCGGATACCGCCTTCAGCCCTGGAAAAGCCCCTATATCCAATGGCGCTTTGAAACCTTCCTTGGCAAAGACGCTGCCGAACTCGACGCTCGCAAATTTTTCCAGCTCTCCTGGAAATATCGCCACAACCTGAAATCGTTCGCCGACTGGGCTGCTACCCGCCGCCGCGCCCAACACTCCTGACCGCTGCTCCAGACTGTCGGCGCGGCCATGCCACCCGGCGTATAATCGTTGGAGAGGCCTGTAGACATGTCGAGTCTCCAGATCCTGCAATCCGCGCCGACGCTCCACGAGGCGCTCTGGTGGGAGCCCGAGCCGAACAATCGTGTCCATTGTTACCTCTGCCCGCGCCACTGCCATATCGGCCATGGCCAATCGGGGTTTTGTTACATTCGTGTCAATCAGAATGGCAAGCTCTACAGCCTCGGCTACGCCTCTCCCGCCGCCCTACAGGTCGACCCCATCGAAAAAAAGCCGCTGAATCATTTCCTGCCCGGTACGCACATCTTCAGTATGGGCACTGCCGGCTGCAACATGGGCTGCTTCTTCTGCCAGAATTGGGACATCTCCAAGTCCCACCAGGACCAGGTGAACTCGCATCACGTTCCACCCGAGGACGTGCCGCTCCTCGCCCGGAAATACGGTTGCGACTCGATTGCCTTCACCTATAACGAACCAACCATCTGGGGCGAATACATCATCGATATCTGCGAAGCGGCGAAACCAGCTGGGCTCAAGACCGTCATGGTCACTAACGGCTATATCACCCGCGAAGCGTTCCACGACATTTATGACCATATTGACGCCGCGAATGTTGATCTGAAGGCCTTCACCGAGAATTTTTACGGCAAGATCACCCTCACGCATCTTCAGCCTGTGCTCGACACCTTGAAATGGCTGAAGAATGAAACTCCTGTTTGGTTTGAGATCACCAATCTAATGATCCCCACCCTCAACGACAATCCCGGTGAAACCCGCAAGCTTGCCGACTGGATACTAAACAATCTGGGCCCGGACGTTCCGCTGCACTTCACCGCATTCCATCCGGATTTCAAGCTCCAGGACAAACCGCCAACTCCACCGCAAACGCTGCATCAGGCCCGCCAGATCGCCCGTGATGCTGGCCTCCACTATGTCTACGAGGGCAACATCTATTCCGAAGCCGCCAACACGTATTGCCCCAACTGCAACGAGCTTCTTCTCCGCCGCTCCTGGCACAATGTTCTCGAAAATCAGCTCAAAGCAGGGCACTGCTCCAAGTGTGGGCTCGCCATACCCGGCGTCTGGTCTTAGCTTTTGAATGAAGCGTTCTCGGCTTATCTCCGGAACCGATGTAGCAACTGGCAGCTGGCGCAATCCGCGCCAGCACCGGTTGCTTAACCAGAGCGTGTCTTCATCACCGCTTCCAACCGAGCGTGTAGCCTGTTGCTGTACCCCACCGGCAACTCATAGGTGCGGTCATCCGCGGTCAGCACCAAAATATTCCGCGTCGAATCCAGTACCGCAGAGCACACCTCACAGCTCTCCAGGTGCTTCTTCACTGCTGCCAGCAGGTCCGCGTCCAGCTGCCTATCCAGGTAGCCGGAGATGTGTTCCCAAACTTGTTTGCATTCCAGGTTCATTGGAACCACCTTCGGAAGAATCCTTCGCGTGCGGGCGCCTGGCTCTTCAGGTAAGGCACCAACAACTTCTGCAGCATCATTCTTGCGCGATGTAGCCTCACCTTCACCAGGGTTACATTGATTCCCAGCGCCGACGCGGTCTCTTCCTGATTCAACTCCTCGATATCCCTCAGCACAAACACTTCGCGGTATTTTTCCGGCAGCATTGCCACCGATTCCCTGAGTTTTTCCTTAAGTTCTTTCCGTTCCAGGGCTTCCAGCGGGATCTCTCGCCAGTCGGTGAGCACAGCGGGCGTGAAGTCTCCATCGCCTTGGCCCGTGGATTTGTCCAGAGAGTCCTCCGCCGCAGTCTTCAGCTTCCTCAACCGCTTCCGTGCCTCGTTCATCGCGATCGTCACAAGCCAGGTACTAAATTTGGCCTCGCCGCGGAAGCTCTTCAGGTTGCGAAACGCACTGATCATGGTTTCCTGCGCCCCATCTTCTGCTTCGGTCTCGTTTTTCAGGATCGCAAAAATCGTCACATAGACGAGCCGTTCGTAGGGCCGGATCAACTCATGAAATGGCTCGCTCTCCCCAGCGAGCACCCGTGCAATTAGCGCCGATTCCATTGTCTTTGCCGCTGTGTTCATCCCACCACGAACCCCAATGAGCTATACGGACCCAAACCGTGGATTCTAGCTGTCTACTCGATCTTTATAGGAGCGCTAAATCTCCCCAAGGTAACAAGGAATATTTGCGGGCTTCTGTACAACTGGTCTTCCTTTTCCACAGCACAGAATTTTCCTCCTCTTTTACCACTTCCGGGTGTAACCTTGCCAGACCCCCGGGCTGAGACCGGGGCAGTCGCTTTTCGGCCACTTGGAGACGCGAGCCTTGACGGGCTCCGGTTGTTCACGGAACTTCGCGTACCCTACCGGCCCAATTCCACTCTGGCCCTTGAGGCCGGCGTCTGTCCGGAGAGCGATTTTGGATTCCGAAAACTTCGAATGGAGGGAAGCAACACCCATGACTAAGACCACCAAGGCTCTCATCACTAGCGCGGCGGTAGCTGGCCTGCTAGCAGGAACGGGCGTCGCAGTTCGTGCTTCGACCGTACCTACCAATGCGAAGGCATCTTTCTCTGCTACCAGCCAAGACAAGCCGGATACCTCGAAGAAGCCTGAAAAGCATGCTTGTAAGGGCCAAAACTCCTGCAAAGGCAACGGCGGCTGCAAGAGCGGGGATAATGGCTGCAAGGGCAAGAACAGCTGCAAGGGCAAGGGCGGCTGCGCTACCGACGGCTCCAAGATGCCGAAATCGTAGTTTCCTATTAACCCACGATCTTTTCCTCGGTGGAGGGCTAGTGCCAGCCCGCTTGCCCTCCGCCAGAGGATTGGAGCCTAGGAATGCCCGCGAATTGCTTCAACAATTTCACAACCTATGGAGTCGGGATCGGTCTGCGCATCCCCCACTACGACCACATCCTCACCCGCACGCCCACGTGCGACTGGTTCGAAATCATTTCCGAAAATTTCATGGTTGATGGCGGCCGGCCCCTTCAGATTCTCGACCAGATTCTGGAGCGTTATAAAGTTGTCCAGCATGGGGTGTCGATGTACTTCGGTTCCGCTGAAAAACTCAATCGTGAGCACCTGCGCCGCTTGAAGAAACTCGTTCGGCGTACGAAAACACCATGGCTTTCCGACCACCTCTGCTGGGGCAGCGTGGATGGCCGATATACCCACGATCTCCTTCCCATGCCCTACACATTCGAAGCGGCACGCATCACCGCGCAAAAGATTCGCGATGTGCGTGATTTTCTGGAAGTTCCCGTTGTGGTCGAAAACGTCAGCAGCTACGCGGAGTTTCACGTTTCCGAAATGACCGAGTGGGAATTCCTGAATGAGGTCGTCGAACGAGCCGATTGTGGCATCCTGCTCGACGTCAACAATATTCACGTCTCGTCTCAGAATCACAGTTTCGATCCCACGGTTTACGTCAACAGCGTCCCCGCGCATCGAGTTGCCCAGATCCATATCGCCGGCCATTCTAAATATCGCAAGTATATTCTGGACACACACGATCACCCGGTCATCGATCCCGTCTGGAAGCTCTATGATCGGGCCATCCAGCGTGTTGGCCACACAGCCACTCTCCTCGAATGGGATGATCGCATCCCGTCATTTGACGAGGTGCATTCCGAGGCGCTTAAGGCCAATAAATACCTTGCGAGTGCCTCTCTGGCGGCCGCGGTATGAACCTCGCCACCCTTCAGCGGCATGTTGCCCGCGCAGTGATGACGCCGCTTACCCCTTCGGAGCGGATGCGCCGCGTCGCTCCGGACGGCCGCTCTATATCCGGGGTTGCCAAGCAGATCATCAAGCCCAACGATCGGTTGAGTTCCTTTGAGCGGTTGGAGATCTACAATCGGCAATACTGGTTCCGTGTGCTGGATGCCTTGTCTGACGATTTTCCTGGACTGCGCGCCGTCCTGGGAGATCGTCGTTTTGATGCGCTGGCGAAACACTACCTCACGGACTGCCCGTCGCGCTCCTACACGATGCGAGATCTCGGCTCGCGGCTCGAATCTTGGCTCCGCAAACACCCTCGCTACGCTCCGGGCCGCGTAAAACTGGCGCTTGATATGGTTCGCCTCGAATGGGCGGAAATAGAATCGTTCGATGGAGCCTCCGAGCCGCCGGTCACTGCCGCTGGTCTGACAGGTGCCGACCCTGCGAAACTTCGCTTTCACCTGCAGCCCTACATTCGCCTTCTCGACCTGCGTTATCCGGTTGACGTTTTGCTACTGGCCGTCAAACAAGGAGCTCCTTCCGACATCGCCAGCAACGCCATGGAAGAGCGCCAAAAACGCAAGAAAGTTTCCGCGGTAGCGCGTTTGAAGCCTGCTGCGGTCTATCTTGCAATTCATCGTCTGGAGAACACCGTTTATTTCCGCCGCCTCGACAAGGAAGAGTTCATTATCCTCAAGAATCTGCACCAAGGCTCGGCCCTTGGGCGCGCCATAGTTTCCGCCTTCCGCTCCAGCAAAATCCCGGCGAGGGAGCGTGCCCCAATCGTAGCCGCCTGGTTCCAGAATTGGGCTTCCATGGGCTGGTTTGTATTGCGCGAGGGGCGTTCTCTATAACTTCGGAGGGTTGAATTGAAGGAGTTGAAAAACAGATGAGCACCATTGTGCTTCAAATTCGCAAACTCTACGCCTGGGCCGTTCGCGTAGCCAGTACTCTGCAATCGCCCATGTTGCTCTTTGTCCGCGTCTATTGGGGCCTGCAGCTCGCGCAAAACGGTTGGGGAAAACTACACAATCTCGGCCACGTCTCGGAATTTTTCTCGAGCCTGGGCCTGCCCGCTCCCGGTTACACCGCCGTCTTCATCTCCAGCGTCGAATTTGTGGGCGGCATTCTTCTTGTATTCGGCCTCTTCTCGCGTTTCGTCGGTCTGGTCCTCACCATCGACATGACCATGGCCTACATCCTCGGCGACCGAGAGGCCCTCCTCTCCATCTTCTCCGACCCCGATAAATTTACTGCCGCCGCGCCCTACACCATTCTCTTTGCCGCTCTTCTCATCCTGATCTTCGGCCCCGGCAAATACGCGCTGGACACGCTGCTTCTCCGCCGCCTCCCCTATCCCACCACCTGAAAATCGGCGGACACTGAAATCTAAGGCAGGGCGGGGTCCGTGACCGGTGCCAACGCAGTGCGCCCCGCGCAGCGCGCCGGATGTTCCTTCTGCACCGACTCCAGGCGAAACTCTCCGTTTCTTGCTGCGACGTGCACAAACAAACGATCGCTGCCCAACTCAGGATCCGCCCTTTGGTCGATATTTAGTTCGATCAGCCAATCTGGATCGCCATCGCCTCTCTTTGAACAAGGCTGCACCGATTCAAATTCGGCGGAGTCAGCGGCCATGCTATGCAACCTTCCATGCCACTCTTCTAACCCCGGGCTCGGTCCCTCTTTTGTCCATCGCTTCGCATCATTCCACTCCGCCTGCGTCCATTGGTCTAGAAAGTCTTCTGGTGTGTCGGCCAGCGGGGCCACCCGCCGAGCTCCATAGTTGCTGATTTCATATCTAACCGTTGCTGTCCCTAATTCTCCATCCAGCTTTCTTTTTCTTCCTTCCCTGACCTCGAACCAGTACGCGCCCGCCTCAATTCGAAACGGTGGCTCAAAAAAGGGATCCACGCGGTCTCGACCACTCACCAGCACCACAGGTTTCTCCGGGCTCGTTCCTGGCCGCAGTGCTGCGTAACGCAATGCAATGGGTCGGCTTCGGCTCAATGGAGGTAAATGCGCGACCACAAGAAACCAGCGCCCATCCGAATCCGGTGGAGATAGCTTGTATTGCAATCCCGTCTCGTCGCTCTCCCCCGTGGGATTGAAATCCGCGCCCGCTGTCAACAACAAGTCCCATTTCCGCTTTTCGCCTTGAAATATATAAACCGCCGCATCCGGATCGTTGCTCTCATTAGGGAGCCACAATTGCGTCGTCACCACCAAAAGCGTCTGTTTGTACCCATCCTTCAATGCAAACTCGATGTTTCGGATTTCCCCGTAGGCAGCCCATTTGGATCTCGGCTGCTCTTCCCAGCCCGCGGCAGTGAGATCCTCGAGAATCTCTTCCTTGTCCGGTACCGTATGTCGACTGGAGTCGTTCAGATCTTCCACAATTAACGCTTCCAGTTCCTTATTTAAGGTGCGCAGCAGCCCCGGAACCTTCGGTGGAGGATCAGTCCGCTCATCATCATCGTGCACGCCGATCGCACGGAGCTCGCCAATCGTTTCGACGGCCTTCTTCGCATGAGGAGAAACTTGATGGCCAACCGTAAACGTTTCTGTCAGGGCAGCAGCCACAATGCAGAGCCAGGTTCGTCGCATCGTCACCCCCTATCTCGAATCAGCCTGCTGCTAGAGATGCCCCGCTTCGCCAAAAACGTCGCCTGGCCAAAATTCCGCTTACGGCGACGCCAACCAATCCTTGCTCCGACTGAACACTGTCCACTTACAACTTAAAATTGGAGTAGCCTGGCCCCACGCGCATCGAATGATGCCACGCCAGCGGAAACGCCCACCAGACCAGCGCCCCCAAGATCGCTTGTCCGAGCGCCAGCGGCAGGATGTTCCTTTCCTTCGCAAACAGCCACGCCATGGCGACTCCGCCAAAAAATGTCAGTGGCACCAGCACGGGATTCGGCCAGTGCAACACCGCGAACAGCGCGCCAGCCACCAGTGCCGCGGGTACCTGTTTCTCGAATGCAGCCAACAGCCGGTTCATCAAGAACGAATTCAGTCCTACCTGCTGCAGCAGGCAGAACGCCAAGTATCCCTCAAAGCGTCGTGGTTCAATCAAGTGGGACGGCAAGCGGTGCAACATTCCCAGGAATAGCCCAGCAAAGCAGATCAGCAGGGAACTGACGCCAAAAAGCGAGGCCGCCCGTTTCGTCGCTGGCCACAAATTATCCGCCCGCCACCCCATTGTCTTCGGCGTGTCTCGCCGCGCCAGGAAGCTCACCAACAGCCACAGCAACATGACACGCCAAGTCCACGGTGCGGCAGCCTGCAACTTCCAGATATAGGCGCCGACAAATCCCGCGAAGGCCAACGCTTCAATGAGGCAGGACCACCTGTAGGCGCCCCATCTCACGCGGACTGTCCCATGGCCTTTTTGCTCTGTTCCGGGTACACCTCTGTCAGCGCCAGCAGGCTATCAAACAACTTATCGATGTCGTCCGTGGCCCAGCTCTGTCCCAGGTATTCCTTCAACTCGAAATCTGGGAATCCCATATTGGTGACTCTGCCGGGTAATAACTCCCGCAGCCGTCGCGCAGGGACCTCCCCCACACCCATGATTGCCTCGTAGACGACGTGGTTTAATCCGTCTGCAAACTCATAGTTTTTCAGCAATCCGGCCAATTTTACCCGCGTTCCCGGCTCTATCAAGTCAGAGCACAGCAATCGCATGGCGTCTTGCTCGAATTGTTCGCGCGTGGCCCTGTGACTCTGTATCATGGCCATCCATCTAAATAATGGGGCAGCCGGGCTTCAGGCACAATATCGGCCTTGCTCCCGGCAGCGGAAGGGAAAACATGCCCGATCAACCTCGTATTCTCATCCTGGGAGGCGGATTTGGCGGCCTGGTGGCCGCGCAAACCCTGAAGCGCGCCGACGCCCAGGTCACCCTCATCGACAAGCGCAACTTCCATCTCTTCCAACCGCTCCTCTACCAGGTGGCCACTGGGTCGCTTTCTCCTGGGGAGATCGCTGCACCCATTCGGTCCGTTCTCCGCCGCCAGAAAAACACGGAAGTCCTGCTCGGCGAAGCCTTTGATCTTGATCCAACCGCAAAGAATGTAATACTCCGCGATGGCGCAGTTTTCCCCTACGATTTCCTTATCATTGCCACGGGCTCGGAAACTTCCTACTACGGCAAAGATCAGTGGCGCGATGATGCTCCCAGCCTCAAAACCATTGAAGAGGCCACCGTCATCCGTCATAAGCTCCTCTACGCTTTCGAACGCGCCGAGCGCGCAGCATCGGAACTGGAAGCCCGTGCATGGCTCACCTTCGTTATTGTGGGTGCGGGTGCCACAGGCTTAGAACTTGCCGGTGCCCTCGCCGAAATTGCTCGCGAGACCTTGCGCCACGATTTCCGCCGCATTCGGCCCGAGGAAGCACGTATTATTCTTCTGGAAGGCGGCCCAAGGGTTCTTCCCAGCTATCCTGAGGATCTGTCTGCACGGGCCGAACGGCTCATCATCAAGCTTGGCGTTGAAGTTCGCAAAAATGCTTTTGTCACGGAGATAGATGCTCACGGCCTCAACTACAAACATGACAATGCAACCGGAAGGCTCGAAGCCAATACTATTCTATGGACTGGAGGTGTGACGGCCACATCCTTTGGCCGTAGTCTTACCGAGCGCACTGCCGCCGAATCGGACAAGTCCGGCAAATTAAAAGTCATGCCGGACCTCACCATTCCCAAATTTCCCAATATTTTTGTTGTCGGTGATCTTGCCTATGTTGAAGGAAAAGACGGCAATCCCGTCCCTGGAGTCGCTCAACCTGCGATTCAGGAAGGCCGTTACGCGGCCAAGGTCATCCTTGCCCAGCTTGAGGGCAAGCCGAAGCTTCCACCGTTCCGCTACTTCAATAAGGGGGACATGGCGGTCATCGGTCGTGCCGCGGCCGTTGCCGACATTTCTGGTGTGCATATTTCCGGGCTCCTGGCGTGGCTCAGTTGGCTTTTCATTCACCTGATGTACATCGTCCAATTTCAAAGCCGCGTGCAGGTGTTCATCCAATGGGGCTTCGAATATCTCACCTTCAGTCGTGGCGCTCGCATCATCACCGGCGCGACGGTGGACGCTGGCCTCATCCAGACTTCGAAAAGCGAGCCCTCCCGGCCAAATATCTCAACCTAGCTACTTTCCGTCGCAAAATAGCCGATTCTGAGTGAGCCAATCTATCTTTAAAGGTCGTGTCTATCGGCTTGTATGCCGATTTCGATCGCTCGACCCGTTCGCGTCTCGAGCCAGGGCAGCCACAACTTTTAGGCCCGTTGCACGGTGAGGCAGCGGCCTATCTGAATGATGTTGTCCGCGAGCACCCCAAGACCGACCCATCGCTGCATTCCCTCAAAGCCTCGATACCGGCAGCGATTCAATCCATGACGACGCTTCAACACGCTGATGCGGCCTTCGCATCCGGTCCGCCAGCGCTGCCCTGCGCGGAACCAGCGCGTTCTCTGCAGCTTTCTCCGCTCGCTGCTTTTGGTATTCCGACTCGGCACCGCGACGCGCGTCACTCCCATTTCCTGGATGACCTTCTCATTCTTTAGACTGTAGAACCCCGCGTCGGCAGCGATCATTCGCGGTGCACGCCCGAACAAATGCTGATGTTGTTCGACCGCGGGAACCAGGAGTCGGCTATCCTCTGGACGTTCGGCGAACACCTCGTAGTGCGTGATGATCTGGTTCTCGGCTTCCTGTACCTTAACCATGTTCCCGAACTCGTTTGGCTTGCTCGCCTTCCCCTTGCGAATGATTTCCGTGTGCGGCTCGAAAAGACTCACGATCTTATGCGGATACTGGGTAATTCCTTGAAACACGCGCGCCTTGGTTTGCCGCACCACCTGGCGCACACGCCCAGTTATCGTTTGCAAAATCTCCCGGAATCGTTTCAGTCGCGCTTGCCGGTGCCGAGGAAGATGCTGCATTTCTTCCAACACTCCTTCCGCTTGATGCACTATCTTGCGCGTTAGACTCACCAGCTCCCGATATCGCTCGACACGCCGTTCCTCACCCTCCGGCCCCTTCAGCCGCCCCGCCAAGGCGATCGCCATCACCTTCTTGTTTACACTGCGCATCCGGTTACGAATCCGCCTTTTCAGCCCGCCGGTAGCCTTCTCTACCTTCTTCATGGTTCGCGTGAGCACGCGCGCTCCATCTCCTAATAAACTGCTGTCGGTCGGATAGTGAACATTCGTCTCCACCACCGTGGTGTCTACCCTCATCTTCCGTCCTTGCACCACGCCGTGTTCCCGCGCCAACTCCATCAACCGTTCGTGCAGTTCTCCGATTACTTCCGGCCCGATGGCCTGTCCCAACCGCGCCAGCGTTTTGGCATCCGGTACTTTCTCATCCCCTATGCGTGTGAACGCGCGATAGACCAGATTCGCCCGTACTTCTCGCTCCAGCGTGTCGTAACTCCAGTTCCGCACATGCTTCAAAATCAGCAGCCGAAGCGCCACTTCCGCCGGTGTTTGGTTTCGGCCACGCGTACGACTCTTCGCATGGCGCTTTCCTTGCGCATCGTACACACTCTCGACCAGCGCTGCGTCTTCCAGAAGTTGATCTACTTCTTTCATCCATGGTTCCCACAAATCTTCGATGTCCTTGGCCAGTCCGCTGTGCCACAAACTTGGTTGCCGATGTCGAAGTTGGATCACGCTGCCTCCTTACTTTCTTCAGACGCAGCATCAACAGGAAAAGCTACACTGCAACGTTGCACAGCCAAACGAAAGTTCACAAACAGGCACTACGATGCTCTATATTTGCGACGGAAAGTAGCTAGCCTTTCGTTATGTTCTTGGTCGAGGTTTCACCCGGCGCAACAGCAGCCGTACATTGTGATTCAGCGGGTGCGGCTCCTGTTACGCTGATTTTATGGAATTGCCATTCGATCGCCCCGATCAGTGGACGCGGGTCTCGCGCATTGGTGGAGGAACCGTACTGGCCCTCTATCTCCTCTTCCTGCTCTACGCCTGGCGGAACAATTCTGGCTTCCTCTTCCTCGACTATGCCAACCTCGCCATCCACGAGGCCGGTCATCCCTGCTTTAGTTCGTTCGGGCATACCATCATGATCCTTGGTGGCACTCTGGGTGAACTCATCGTCCCTTTGCTTTGTGTGGCTTTTTTCTTCTTCCATCGCCAAACCTACGGGCTCGTCTTTTCGCTCTTCTGGTTCTTCGAGAATTTCTTGTACATCGGAACCTATATGGCCGATGCTCGCACGCTTAGCCTCCCGCTGGTCAACTCCGATGAGAGCGATTGGACCATCCTCTTCGGACAATGGGGTGTTCTTGAGTATGACCAGAAGATCGGACATTTCACCCGTCAGGTCGGCTGGCTCGGCATGTTCGCTGCAGTTGCATGGCTGGCCTTTGGCCTATATCGCGATTCCCAATCGCGCTCTCAAGCTCATCCGCTGGAAATGTCTCCTGTTCGGAAACTGAATTAGACGAAAGCTATGGAACGGTTGGTGTTTAGACCAGTGAGCCAGGAGAGGCCAGGGCGCCAGCCCTCTTAGATGACTGGGCCTGCCTTACAGATAGAGCCCTTGTCAGGGCAACGCCCCTTCCCGTTTGGCCCATCGAACTGCTGCTGTACTATCGTCCCCATGCGGCCTCCAGGCTTGTTTCGACGACACCGCAACCCTTCTTGCGCGCCTCTGCAATGCCTTTGCCTCTCCCTTCTGCTGATTGCTTGCACTACGCCCGCGTTCGCTGATACCGCGCGGCTCTCGGGCACTATCTTCACCATTGACGCTAATCGTACCCAGACCCTCTGGCCCAACGCCCGCATTTCCCTGAAAAATATTTCCTCGGGAAGGGAACTCACGACTGTTTCCAATGAGCTCGGCCAGTATTTCTTCGTCGGCATTCTTCCCGGACCGTACGAAATTTCCGTGACGCTCGCCGGCTTTGCCCTCATCTCGGAACGAATTGTCCTTACCGCCGAGTCTCCTGCCACCGTTGATTTTCAACTCCAGCCTCAGTCGCAATCGGAATCCGTCACCGTCATCGCCAATCCAAACGGCGTCGATACCTCGTCCAGTTCGGGTGGTGGCCAGGTACTCACCACCACCATGCTCAAATCACTCGTTCGCCTCAACGACGATTTTCAGGAAGCCCTACCGCTTCTGCCGGGAGTACTGCGTGGCCCCGACGGGCTCATTCGTATCAAGGGCGGCAACGCGAATCAGTCCATCGCGCTCATCAACAACGCCTCAATCGGCGACCCTTTCACCGGGCAACCCGCTCTTCGTCTTCCCACCGCTGCGGTGGATTCTATGCGTGTCCTTTCCAATCCTTTTTCGGCAGACTTCGGAGGCTTCTCCAGTGGCGTAGTCGAAGTCACCACGCGCGGCGGAGGTGACGAGTGGAAATGGCTTTTCGAAGATCCCATCCCGCGCTTCCGCTGGATCGATTACAGCACCCACGGGATTGAGAGCCTTACTCCGCATCTTGCTTTTTCCGGCCCGCTCATCAAAGGAAAGGTCTACATCTTCCAGTCCCTCTACTATGGCTACGATACAATCCGCACTCCCTCACTCCCCAATCCCAATAACATCCGTATCGATCAACGCGTGAACACGCAAACGCAACTCGATTGGGATATTCGTCCCTCCCATCGGCTCACCGCGATCCTCACGCTCGATCCAGAGAATACGAGCTACGCCAATATCGATACCTTCAATCCGCAGCCTGTCACGAACGATTACCGCCAGAGGGGCTTTTTCACTTCCCTGTCCGATCGCTGGATCCTCTCAAGCGGGGGATTCGTGCAATCCCTTTTCTCCGTCAAGCAGCTGGACTCCCGCCTTTTTCCCGCGGACACGCAACCCGGTGCCATGGCCCTATTCCCCGAGCAAAATTACGGCAGCTTCTTCGAAACACAACACCGCAATACCTGGTTATATCAATGGACTCAGGCTCTCCGTCTCCGTCCGCTTAGCTTTTACGGCCGACATCTTCTCACTTTCGGTTACGCCTTCTCGCGCTCTACTTACGACGGCGCCATCGCCAATCTTCCCGTGCGGGTTCTCCGCGAAAACGGCACCCTCGCCAGCGAAATCACCTATGGTTCTGCAATCTCTTCCTCTGCCTCAAAAAACAATGCCGCGTTATATGCTCAGGACAATTGGCAACTCTCGACTCGCTTCACTCTCGATCTTGGCGTACGCCTGGAGCGCGATAGTCTTTCTTCCGACATACTTGATGCGGCTCCCCGTGTTGGCTTTGTCTTTGCTCCCACGAAGGACAATCGCACCGCCGTCCGCGGTGGCATCGGGCTCTTCTACGATAAAATCCCGCTGAACGTCGCCATCTTTCGGAGCTTTCCGGCGCAGACCATCACAGAGTTCGCTGCCGATGGCATCACCGTGGTGCAAGGTCCCGCCACCTTTACTCATGTCATTGCCGGCAACAACGACGCGTTTCGACTCCCGTACAGCCTTGGCGCCACCATCCAATTCGATCGACGTCTCCGCCAAAACCTGCTGCTGCGTCTCGGTTACGAGCACCGGGAAGGGTATCGCGAATTCTTCGTCAATCCCGTTGCTCCCACGGCACTACAACCTGCTCAGCTTCAACTTCTCAATTCGGGCAGGCAAACTTACGACGAATTCCTGGCCATGCTCCGTTGGAATCCCGCCGAGCGCACCAGTCTCGTGGCGAGCTATGTTCGTTCCCGCGCGCTCGGGGAACTTAACGATTACAATCAATTCTTCGGCAACAATCCCTACCCGCTTATTCGCCCCAATCAGTACGGCCCTCTACCTGGTGACGCCCCGAATCGCGTCCTTTTCTGGGGCATCTTGGGCCTTCCTTATAAGCTCCAATTTGTCCCGGTCCTCGACGTCCACACCGGCTTCCCTTATTCCAAACTCGATCAAAATTGGAACTACATCGGTGCGCGCGATGAAGCAGGCCGCTTTCCAACCTTTGCCAGTCTCGACCTAAAGCTACAGTATCCATTCGATCTCAAATTTCGTCGCCATCGCATCCAGTTCCTTGGCGGCCTCAAGGTCATTGACGTCACCAATCACTACAATCCCCGCGACGTTCAGCAGTACTTCGCCTCGCCCAATTATGGCGTCTTCTATAACTCCGTTGGCCGCCTTTGGCGTATCGACGGTGACTTCGATTTTTAGCTTTTTCCACGCACAAAAAATGTAACGCGAACGCACTGTCCATTCATCTAACGCAGGGGAGTCCATAGCGGCTTCTCCCAATTATTGGCGGCCTAGCGGATGACTCCAGCCTTCCTTTGGTCTATTGTTGCTGGCGCATCACTTTCGGGAGAAACATCACATGAGCGAAGCAGCAAGACAAGTTCCGGCAAAGAACAGTTCCATCAAATCTCAGCCTTTCACAGCAAAAGCCTATGCCGCCCACGGCGCATCCACTCCGCTCGCTCCATTTACGATTCCCCGTCGTTCGCCTCGTCCCGAGGATGTTCAAATCGATATTCTCTTTTGCGGCGTTTGCCATTCCGATCTCCACCAGGTTCGAAACGAGTGGCAGTCGGTGATGCCCACCGTTTATCCCCTTGTTCCCGGCCACGAAATCGTCGGCCGTGTCACCAAGGTCGGCAGTGCGGTTAGGAAATTTAAGGAGGATGATATTGCTGCGATCGGCTGCATGGTGGACTCTTGCCGCACATGCGCGAGTTGCCGCGACGGCGAAGAGCAATACTGCGAAGTCGGCATGACCTTAACGTATAACAGCGAGGACAAAATTCTCGGTGGCGTCACGTATGGAGGGTATTCGGACAGCATCGTTGTCGACGAGGCTTACGTGTTGCGAGTTCCATCGAAATTGGACCTTGCAGGAACCGCACCTCTTCTCTGCGCGGGCATTACCACCTATTCGCCCCTGCGCCGTTGGAAAGTCGGCAAAGGGCAAAAGGTCGGCATCGTCGGGCTCGGCGGGTTGGGCCATATGGGCCTGAAGTTTGCCCATGCCTTTGGTGCCCACGTCGTACTGTTCACTACTTCGCTGAACAAGTGTGCCGACGCCAAGCGTCTCGGCGCGGACGAAGTTGTGATTTCCAAGAACGCAGAGGAGATGCAAAAACATGCATCCAGCTTCGATTTCATTCTCGATGCTGTCTCCGCAGAACATGATCTCAATGCCTATCTTCAACTTCTGAAGCGCGACGGCACGATGACCTTGGTCGGCGCGCCGGAGAAGCCTGCGCCCGTTTATTCCTTCAATTTGTTGTTCGGACGCCGACGGCTGGCCGGCTCCGCTATCGGGGGCATTCGCGAAACTCAAGAAATGCTTGATTTCTGCGCGGAACACGGAATCACGTCGGACATCGAACGAATCCCAATTCAGCAGATTAACCAGGCTTATGAGCGACTAGTTAAAGGTGACGTGAAATACCGCTTCGTCATCGACATGGCTTCGCTGAAGTAGGCGCACAGGTCAGAATCTCAAGCTGCGAAATCCAGCCCGATCTGCTGACAGGTTCCTTTGCGCGGCCAAAGCTGCCCCCGCTCACTTCAATCGCCAGGAACGTTCGATTCCCGGTTGGCGGAAACACGCCCGAGCTTTGAGTAGTCTTTTACATAGGCGCGCAACCCAAAACTCGGTGTGATCTTCGAATAGCCGGCGATCAGTTGTTCCTTGTAATGATCCTGGTCCCAATCCAGCGCATCAGCCGGATCCAGGTCTAAGACCGTCAAGTCCGTCTGCTCCATGACCAGCTTTCCGAATCGCACTGGATTGCCTTGAAATGCCATGTAATTGCCCTTTTCCTTCGGGGGTGGCACCGATTTTCCTCCATCCCCGAAGATCGTGACAATCGCGTTATTCTCCACTCGAACGCCAGTCACTTTTCCGCGAATGTGTGGCGGGGGCAACAATGTTCCCAGGTCCATCAATAAATCATTTTTGTCGGTGTCTATCCCATCGATCTTGCTGGTGTTCACCACGTTCGCGAGCTCCACCCCAAACAAGCCCATCAAGCCCTTCACTGGAAGTTTGAGTGCCGTGATCTTCTCTGTGCGAACCCGAATCCGTCCATCGGGCGTCGCATTGAGAGTTCCAGCGGTGCCAAAGGGGATGTCGCCCTTGCTGTGTAATTTTCCCTTGATGATCAGGCGTCCTTTGTCAATCGAAACGGATAAATCTTTCAGCGGCGAATCTTTCTTTGCAAAAACGTAGTTATTCATGACGTCTGCCAACCCATCGGGCGTGATGGAGACTGTGCCATTTGTGACCCGCACCTCGAACGAAGTCTTGTCGTCAAACACCACCATTTCGTTCCTCCGCGTTGGCCAGAGCTCTCCTGACAAAATTTGCAGGTGCGCAGCGGCCGTAGGGGTCAGGTGGAACATCACATTCCGCATCTCCGCCTTCACGGCACCGCCGTTCTTTGGCGTTGTTTCTGCTGCCGGAGTTTCTATTGGTGGCGCTGGATTCGCCGTCGCAGTCCTCGGCTGTACGGAATTCCCCGCCTTCGGCGGCTGCAATTTGTTCGAGCAAGACATCAAGCTTAATCCAAAAATCAGAATGCATGTTACGTTCGTTTTTTTGCTCATAGCTCCGCCCAGATCTGGCGTTCCCATCTACCTAGCTTCCCTCACTTAAGATCCGCTCGTAGGCCGGTACCGTCAAGAACTCCACAAATTGTGGCGCGCGAATTAATTCGCGCATAAGTTGGGCGGACTTCTCGTAGGCGGCAAAGCGGACTGCGTCTCCGCTCTGCTTCGCATTGTTCAATTCTTCGTCAATGATGCGATCGCACAAGGTGACATCGATCTTGCGAGCGTCTTTGAGCTGTTTATTCTGGTGAACCCATTGCCAAAGTTGCGCGCGGCTGATTTCCGCGGTTGCTGCGTCTTCCATCAGATTAAACAGCGGCACACATCCTGTACCTCGCAGCCATGCCTCCAAGTAGCCGAGGCCCACTGCAATATTCTGCCTCAATCCTGCTTCGGTAATGTCTCCAGGCGGCACTTGCAGCAAATCCGCGGGGGTCGCTTGAAAATCTTCGAGTTTCCTTTCGATCTGGTTTGGCCCCGGCATCAGCCGGTCAAATATCTCTGCTGCGACCGGGACCAGACCCGGATGCGCTACCCAGGTACCGTCGTTGCCATCTCCCGCTTCGCGTTCTTTGTCAGCACGCACCTGGGCGATGGCTTTTTCATTTGCCACGGGATCATTCTTGATCGGAATGAACGCCGCCATTCCTCCCATGGCATGAATATTGCGTTTGTGACATGTACGGATCAGCAATTTGCTGTAAGAACGGAGGAAGTGGGTGGTCATGGTGACCTGCCCGCGGTCCGGAAGCACGGCTTGAGGATCGTGCGAAAACTTTTTGATAAAACTGAAAATGTAGTCCCAGCGTCCGCAATTCAATCCCGCGGAGTGTTCGCGCAGTTCGTAGAGAATTTCGTCCATTTCAAAGGCGGCTAGGATAGTCTCAATTAAAACCGTGGCGCGGATGCTTCCTTGCTTAATGCCCAGTGCGTTCTGGGAAAATACAAAAATGTCATTCCACAATGTTGCTTCCCGATAGCTCTCTAGTTTAGGCAAGTAAAAGTAGGGCCCTGTTCCGGAGGATAGCAGTTCTTTGGTGTTGTGAAAGAAATATAGTCCAAAATCGAAAAGTGAGCCGGACATCGGCTGGCCATCTACGAGTACATGCCGCTCTTCCAGATGCCAACCCCGTGGACGCACAAGCAGTACCGCCGTCCGGGCATTCAATTTGTAGTCTTTCCTGGTTGTCGGATCAGAATACGTAATCTTCCGCCGCACTGCATCCATCAGATTGAGTTGTCCCTCAATCTGGTTTGCCCAAGTTGGCGTGTTCGAATCCTCAAAATCCGCCATGAACACTTTCGCCCCAGAGTTGAGCGCGTTGATGATCATTTTCCGGTCGACTGGGCCCGTAATTTCCACCCGACGGTCCTGCAAATCCGCTGGAATAGGAGCCACGGTCCATTTCGATTCGCGGATGTTCCGTGTCTCTTTCAGAAAATCGGGTTTTTCCCCGGCATCCAACCGCTTCTGCCGCTCGGCCCGCGCCGCGAGAAGTTCCACACGACGTCCGTTGAATCGCCGCTGCAGATCAATGATGAATTGCAGCGCGTCCGGCGTCAGCACGCGCTCTTGTCCCGCGTTCCCGGGAGCCAGAATCTCCACGCCGTGAAACGAAGGGGAAGTCATTGTTCGTCACCTCGAAAAGCAGACTTTACAGCCACTTTTTCCTTTTTGCACACGGAGTGCGCAGTCCTCATGCAGGCAAAGTACCCTTCTCTTGCCACTCGTGGCAAGTATCATCTCCGCACCACGCTCATGCACATGAATCAGGGAAGCACCAACCAGGCAGGAAACATCTCAAGTGGTGCCGAGGAACCGGATCGCAACAGTCGTGCATTCGCGTTCTGTTTGCCCCTGGCCGCAAAAGGAGTCGAGCATCAGTGCCTCCAATTATCACAATCTCGGCAGCGGGTTTAGTCAGGCGTTGGCCGGACCCAGAACCGTTGACAGTCGAGCGAGTAACACTCAGACTGATCGACATGAGAATAGCAGCGCTTTGTCTTTTGGTGTGCGCCGGGCTCCCGTCACTAAGCAGAGCCCAAGTTCCTGTCTTCGAGATTACGCCGGTAAGCAGTTGGATTAAGTTCGACGTGAAAGCGTCCGTGCATATTGCCGGTAAATTTGACAAATGGGATGCCAGCTTAACGTTCACATCTCCTGACGAAACGACAGGCGTCTTAGAGATCAAAATTCGGGCCGACAGTGTGGATACCGGAAGCGGCATGAAGAACGGCAAGCTCAAGGGCAAAGATTTCTTTGACGTAGAAAAAAATCCGATGATCGTGTTTAAGTCCACGAAGATTGTGCGGACCGGCCACGAAACCTATGAAGTGGATGGCGATTTCACAATACGCGGGGTATCAAACCCGGAGAAGCTGACGCTAGTCGTTTCCGGCAGAGGGACAGGCTCAGGCGAGATTAAGGGGAAAATGGTATTCAACCGCAAAGACTATGGAATGAACAAGGGCATTCCGTTCATCTCCATCGCCGACCATGTTGAGGTAAATTTCCACCTCGAGGGGAAGCGCGTCAGTGGACCACCTCTACTCGATAAGTAACAGCTAAGCTGACAATAGAAGGTTCGTATTGGTCGGATTACCGGAACTCACGTAGCGAACTGTCTTGAATTAGTTTGAGTGGTGTAATTGTCGCCGCAGGGTTTCCACCACTAGACCGACCAGTGCATACGTGGCGACATTTGCAGCAAGCGACGAATAGAGGCTAACGGGATAACGTGAGCCGACAATCGCAATGGAGCAGGTTAGCCGAACAAGAGTGGACACCGTCGGTTCTGTCGAAAGGTTATTGCTTGCCACTAAGAAATGAACCGCCCATGTCCTCAGAGCGGAGCCAAGATTCGAGCCGTGGAAGCACACTGTTGTCATGGAGAGCGACAATTTTCTTGGCTATCTCAAATTGCTCCCAAAATACTTTCGTGTTCTCGAACTGCTCAACGATATTGCTGGCTGCCGTCTGAGCGAAAAGTGGGGACAAGAAAGCGATGCTAGCCAACAAGGCTCCGCAGAATCCGCACGCGGTCGCACGATTCACCACAATTATTTGGACACCAAGGAATTATAGGCGGTTCCCAGCGAAGCAGTGAAGGTGTTGGTAAACGGCATAACTGCCGAAGTGGAGGCCTAGTCCCCATATTTCCGGTTAACGGTCATCAACGGCGCTCCATCTGTTTCCTCGCAGTCCATTCCAGCATTGAATCAAACGAGGTATTGCTGTGGACTAAATCCTTTCGTGTGCATATAACCATCCTAGTCTCAGCGTTTTGTTCAGCACGTTGACGGCAGATCGGGGTGCGTCATGTTCGAATCCACCAGGACCATGCGGGTAGCGGCAATAATTCTCGCCGTATCTGCCTTATGGGCGGCAACAACTCCTAGCCACACTTTGGCTCAGGAGAGCCAGCCTGTCCCCCATGTGAGCACTGCGAGCATGCAGGATTTGGCCAATCAGGTCGCGGAACTCCGCGCGGTCGTCCAAGAACTGCAGGTCCAAGTCCGGGAATTACAGAAAGCTCAGCCACAAGGGGTGCGCGTGACTCTAGCTTCCAATATCGTGCACCCGGAGCCACTCGTGTCCGGCGACTCGCAGCCCCCACCTGCCGCTATGGCAGAGAGCGCTCCCGTCCAATCGTTGCAAACGCAAACCAGCGGGGGCTCTCCTCAGCCCGCGCCGAAGGAATTCAATTTTCTTTACGGTACCACCATCAATTTCCTGGTCGATGGCTACTACGCTTACAACGTTAACGATCCCATCGGCCGCGTAAACGAGCTTCGCGCTTACGACGTGCTCAGCAATGCTTTCAGTTTAAGTCAAGCTGATATGGTGTTGGAAAACGCCGCCGATCCGGCGAATGGCAAACGATTCGGCGCGCGCGTCGACCTGCAATTCGGACAAGCCACCGAAACCTTACAGGGCAATCCTGCCAATGAACCGCGTCCGGAAATTTATCGCAACATCTTCCAGGCCTACGGCACTTACGTTGCTCCCCTCGGCTCAGGCCTGATCATCGATTTCGGAAAGTGGGCCAGCTCTCTTGGCATAGAAGGGAATTATGGCCAGGACCAGATGAACTACTCCCGCTCCTATTGGTTTGATTTCTTGCCCTTCTACCACATGGGCGCTCGTGTGCATTATCAATTCAACGACAAGATCGGCGTGAATTATTGGATCACCAATGGCACCGAACAGACCGAGCCGTACAACGGCTACAAAGACCAGCTCATTGGATTTGTTCTCGCCCCAGTCAAGAGCCTCAGCTGGACCATTAACTATTACCGTGGCCAGGAGCACCCAGACTTCGTCTTCGTCACCAATGGTGCGCCGAATCTCCCGACATTGCAGGGCACACCTTTCGAACCCATCGTCAATCCCCCAACCGGCAAGCTCAACGTACTGGATACCTATGCCACTTGGAACATCACCAAGAATTGGACCGCCGCCGGGGAAGTCGATTACGAAATTGAGCGCCTATACATGAATTCCGCGCCCCAGCATGCGGATGGTGGCGCAGTCTACTTGCGTTATCAACTGACGCCCAAGATCGCGCTGGCTGCACGCAGTGAGTATCTTGCCGACGCCGGCGGGCTGTTCAGCGGCAAAGCGCAAGGCCTAAAAGAAGCTACTGCTACCTTCGAATACCGATTTGCCAAAGGTTTCCTGATGCGCGAAGAATGGCGACGCGATTGGTCCAACCAGCCCTTCTTCCTCTCGGACACCTTGGGCGTCCTCGAGAAGAGCCAAACGACCGTCACCCTGGGTTTGATCTGGTGGTTCGGAGGCAAACAAGGTGCATGGTAATGCGACGCGGCCTCACCCTTCGACAGTCGACATGGTTGCCCTGCCTTTGCCGTGGGCGCGATCTTACGCTTTCTCCGGGAGTCATTGAAAAAAGGTTCAGACTGATCAGCTTTCTTATGGAAGGACTTAGTGCTCCAGATCTGGATTTTGCGATAGCCTTTTCCGTATTTCTCTGGGGGGAGTCTAGAGGGCGACGCAGAGTTTCATCGCCGTCCGAGGACAACTAAATCCAAAAATACTTAAGGGGGGACGCCATGACAGAAAACAGTGCTATACAAGGGCCTCCGGTTTCCTTACCCCTACGCGCTTCCTTCTGCGTTCACGCCATTGTTGTGGTCGCAGTTCTTTGTGCGCTCACCTCTCTCATTGGTTTGGGAGGCTGCGGCGGCAGCAATTCGTCCACTCCTCCGCCGCAATCCGTAACAGTCACGGTCTCGTCATCAAGCTCAAATGTGTTGCTCGGGAACACGCAACAGCTCACGGCGACGGTAACGGGCACATCGAACACTGCGGTAACTTGGAGCGTGAACGGCATTTCCGGCGGGAATCCACTGGTCGGAACAATATCGAGCACCGGGCTTTTTACCGCGCCCCAAGACCTGCCGAAGCCCGCAAATGCCACCATTCAAGCCACAAGCGTGGCGGACACTTCAGCGAGTGGTAACGCAGTTCTGACCATAGCCAGCGATATCAATGTCAAAGTAACGACGAGTCCCCCCGGCATGGCGATAGTCTTTCCCGGTGGATCTGTGCAGCTCCTTGCCACACTCGTCAGCGCAGGACATCCCGACCCCACAGTCAATTGGGCAGTCAACGGTGTGGCCAACGGGAATTCCGCTTTGGGAACGATTACAGCGGCAGGTCCCGGCACAGCCTGGTACAACGCCCCCACCAACGCAGCCATTCCCGCTTCGGTCAACATAACGGCGAATTGCGTGGCCGACTCATCCAAGTCTAAAAGCTTGGTCGAGGCAATCCAGAGTTGCACGTTGAACGGAACGATTGGATATGCAGCCCCGGCTCCTTATGTGCCGCCTTCCGGTTCCACCTGCGACGTCTCGGATGTCAACTCACTTGACAGTTGTGTCGCTGCAGTGCGCAGCGGCGGAACCCCGAACGTTAGATTTACGACTATGGTTAATTGCAGCGGCAACAACACCTGCCTCGTTGATCTTTCAGACATTCATGGACCCATCACGTTTTTTGGCGCAGCGGGTGTCACCGCCGGATTCCTGCGAACGGACACTTATACGTATTCGATACTGAATCTCAACGGGGCGAGTGATATCACCTTTGCGAACCTAACATTCGATGAGGGGCCCGCCGATCCTGCCTGTGCACCGTACCAGTCCAATGGCTCCGAGATTTATCCCTGCGACCCCACCATCTTCATCCTCAACTCGTCTAGCATCCTGTTCGAGCAAGTTATCGTCCTTCACTCAAAGCAGAATGGAATAGCCTTTGCGGCCACACAGGGCATCGCGATTCAAGACAGCCTAATTCAGGACGCAGGCGTCTTTGGAATCTGGACAGATCAGGAACCCGGCTTGGCGACATCGGGTAACATCTCCATAACTAATAACCTGATCCAGGATGTCAAATCGAATGGAATCTTCATAAGTTATGCCCAGAACGGGACGATCAAGGGCAACACATTGAAGCACAACCAATACTTGACGGTGTTTGACACCTGCGGCGGGGGGTGCGCAGGCGGGCAGATCTACATGCTAAACGCCAACTCTATGCAGATCTACTCAAACCAGATCATCGATGGTCAGATCGACTTGAACAATGCCACCGGTCAAACCGACGGGATCGAAATCTCGAACCAAAATACAAATGTGCTGATCACCAACAACGAAATCACCAACAACCTCGGGGGAGGCATCGACGCGGACCCTGGAACATCCGGGACAAATTTCGTCATCACCGGCAACAAGATCAACAACAACGGCGCCAACGTAAACCTGGTTTATGCCACAGGCGTTCAGGAATTCGGCGATTGCTTCACGCAGTAGGTTGGGCCGCTTGCGACGCTGCCCGAGGCCAAAACTGCGCAAAGGTCCCGACGAAGAAATCGGAAACATAGGTTTCTGGCACTAGCGACGCGTCGAAGACGCAGTTATGGCTTCTCAGGAGTTGTCCGATGTCCGAAGTTTGAACTACGCAGCAATGCGAGCCGCGGTGTGCTCTGCGGCAAGGGGACGAGAGAGTGTCCTTTGATTTTGTACTCATTGTCATGCTACTGATACCGATAGTCGACCACTGATGAAAAGGAGGACAGATGAAGCGAATTTTGCGTTGCTGCTTATTGGCGGGCTGTGGTGTTGCGTTGATGACGGCAGCGCCGCAGCCTCCGCAGAAAACGTCGATGGAAGGTTCACGCGCAAATAGGTCAAAAGCCACGATTGAGGGCTTGGTTCGAGATATTGCGTGCCCCATTCAGAACCTCGATGGAAACGCGACTCACTTGAGCATGAAGTGCGCGCTGGCATGCGTGAGGGCCGGTTCGCCGGTCGCTATTCTGACCGAAGATGGCGACCTGTATGTGCCTATCTCTAACACAATGCCAGATTACGACCAGAGGCAAAAGCTGATGTCCTTCGTGGGCAAATATGTGCGAGTAAGTGGAATCGTGTTTGAGCGCAACGGGACGCACGCGATTGTCATTACGGAAATTAAGGAAATGAAGGAAGTGCATGTCACATTTGATGGGGAGTAATCCGTTTCGGGAGTCCTGGTAACGGCATTCCCGGACAAGTGGGGTTTTGTCGTTCAATCGCCTCGGTTGGACCTGCCTCTCCTCAAAGAAGGCCAGCTGCTTTCGCAGGAACAAGATTTCCGCGCTCAGGGCTGTGCGTGAGCGGAACAGGAGACGGATGAAAAGAAGCCCATCCGCGGCCAGATCGGTGATCAAATTGAGCAGAGAATCCAGTAAGCGCTTTGCGTTCGGAAAGAATCGAAGCATGGGCTGTCAGGATGGCACAGGGTCGGTCCGGCTGAAAAGTATTTAGTGCTCGCAGGATTGTTTTTTGGTTTTCTGATCATAGGGAAGCTCGACAAATAAGTGCCAACATCTCTGCCAGATGGGAGCCGGACGGAATTTTTGCGTACCACAGCTGCTTTCCGCTCAGTGCCCATGCAGCGACTCAGCGAGACTTATTAAATTTTGTGGGACCACGTGAATGACGCCCCTACGAGGGCTGTCAAGGTCCGCTATGAGAAAAAACGCGACGCAGAGAACTAGTGGTAGCACCAGAAATCGGGTGACTCCGGCTTTAGCGCGGTGCGCAGTATAGCCGACCAATAGGTTGGAACAGATAGCCAAGGCTAGCATCAGGCTCCATGCCCCGACTGGGATTCGGTTCCACCACGCAGCCTGCGTGTAGCCCTGCGAGTTCAATACATCGTTCATTCCTGAAACGGCCAGAGCGAGAACGGCTGTTGGCTGTGCCGGGGCTCGCACTGTGGACCACAACTGGGTTTGCAGCTGAGCAGTGCGAGCGTTAGCTTGTTGAAGCTCACGCTCGTCGTTGGTTTGATAGAACACAATACGCTGGTCGAGATAGTCCTTTAGCAGTGCACGCACCCTCGCGGCATCATCGGTAGATAGCAAGTCGGCCCGCACATATTCCGTACCAATCGCATTGGCCTCTGCCTCCTCGTAGTTTTTTCGCAGGTCGTATCGCTCAATTGCCATCGAAAAGCTGAATCCAATAATGAGGGCAAGGAGTGTCAAGGTGGCGCCCACGACAAAATCGCGGTCTTCGCGCTCGGCCTCTTCTAGGCTTGGCTGCCTCTTCCGAAAGAAGACCCCTATCTGCGCCGAGAGCCACATCGCGAAAAAAGAGAGAACAAGAACAACTAGTGGGTTCCTGAATAGATTGTTCATTGTACTGACCTCGGATTCTCCTCGGGTCACTCTAGCTTATATCCTATATCCCGGGGAATCGCCGAACCGAAACGTGCACAGGCCTATCAAGTCCCGGCAGGAAACATCGGTACTGGACGTACTTTGTATTTGGTGCCCGTGGCACTAATGTCGAGGGCCAGGCCCTTGTCCGCCAGTTGATACATCCAAACCCCGTCGGAGACGGCCACGGCTCCGCTCATCGCGCCACCCTTGGTGCCAGTTGTCGCCGCGGCCGTAGATTGTCCGCCAAATTCCCAACCGGAATTGATGAAGGTGTCGAGGGCCTTTTCGTTGTCAAAAACAACATTAAACTTTTCCACACCCATTCCGAAACCGGCTTGAGCCTCAATCATCTTCATGAAGGTCTCACGCTTAGTCTTGTTGTTCACAGCAATGCCTTTTCCATGGCCACCCCCGGCAAGAAGAATCTTGACTCCCATGTTGCCGAACACTGCATAGCCGGCCGCGTGGTTTATTGCAGCTTTGGTCTTTGGCTCGGCCTTGTAAAGGCGCTGAAGGGTGTCTTGTGCCATGTTCCGGATTTCCTTCTGGTCCTTCTCTTTGTTTGTTTCGGCAGCGTAGACGAATAGGCCTAGCAGCATGGTGGCGGCTGCCAGCACCGCCACTAAACTGGGTCGAATCCAGCTTGAAATGTTCATTTTCCCCTCCTCTGTCCAAAATGCGGGATGAATCTGCTAAGAACAAGGGCAGTCATCGTGGCGACCAGTCCCATTCCCAGCCTCACGACATCATTTGAGTCATCGCTCAGATGTTCCTTGGGAAAAACCTTGCGAAGATGCATCCCAAGCAACCCACCTCCGAACACAAACGCGAAGACAATCGAGCTGATTGTAATGGAACTCATAGTCACTCCGCCTCTTACCTTATTCAGGGGTTCGCAGGTAAAGCCGCAGCAGCCAAGTTCACCCCTGAACACCCAGCACAAATTCACTGGTAGGAGAATGTACCCCCGGTCATGGAATGGGATTGTCAAAACTGACAAGCAGGGCATTCGGCCAGAACGATTTAGGCTGAACTTTTGCCCAACTAACTTCGGTAGTAGCTGGTAAACGAATTATCTTGGAGTAGGTTTGATCGTTCCAATTTGATCCCCACGGCACCTAGATCGACCACCAGCAATCGCTCATGTTGGAGGACTGTGTCCACGACCCTCATATCGGGGGACAATCTTCAATCGGGACTCAATTCGAACCTCCTCCTTCTTAATCTGCCGTGATTAGGTCTTACAACATAGTCGAAAATCCCTGCGCTTGTGCTCGGCTGGGTTGAAGATCGAGTGGTTCGATCCGATAGAATAGCGCAGGCATTCTATGTTCCCGCGCTCAGGGAGCTCCGCGAACAGGAAAAGAATGAAGTAGCGCAAACTACTTTCTTTCATCGGATTTCCGGAAGCATTGGAACGCTAGATTCCTTCAATTTGAAAAATTTGAACGTTGCCTTGGCCTGCCAGTGCGGGGCAGGCCGCTTCACGGTAGCTTCCGAGCGAGGACTGCGCGAATTTGGTCATCATCGTAATCAATGTTGTCGTGCTCGAGGATGACGTCGGCATGAATGCGCGTGCAGATAAGGCTCGATATGAGTACTGTGACGTTTTTATTGCCATGATTGACCACGAAAGACCGCGTCCCGGCGGCCAAGGTCGAGGTTTGTTTGAGATCCCAATTCTGGACCTTGCAGACGGCTGACAGCTGGACCTGCATGTGGTCGAGCCACTCTTCATTGCTTTGCATAACCCACCCCGTAATTTGATTTCCTTGTCGCTCTCGCTTCCCCTCTTTGCGTTGAGAGAACAAGCCGCGGGTCCGAATGATTCATTATGATTTTCATTTAAGCTGCTTGCGATTCTACGGTTGACAAGGCCGCTAAGCCTGCATTATATCCGAACAAATGGTCAGTGATTGCCGTGGAGCGATACCTGGAAAGGAAGTTCGGTGACCTGTCGTTCGCCAAAACTTTAGCCGAGGTCGCTGGATAATCCAACCGCTCGTCGGATGCTTGGTGACATTGATGTGCAGGATGCGTCGACGATTATGACTGATGACGAAGATGCAGTAGAGCACGCCGAACGTCATCGTTGGCACCGCGAAGAAATCCATGGCCGTAATGGCTTCCCGATGGTTGCGAAGGAAGGTTAGCTCCAAGCCCGTACCACTGCAGCAGAAGAAGCCTTCGAACGGCTCCCCCAAGTTTCGTTTGGCGATTTCGCGAAGCGGCAAAAGGGGGCGATAAACATACTTTTGCCCCTCGCGAATGAGAAATAATTCGAATGCAGGAGCACTGTTCTTCTGACGACCTGGCAACAGGGAATTCAGTACGGATGGTTAGAGATGTGTACTCAAACCAAGCAAATTGATGGTTAGAGCTCTGTGCTCAATCAACAAGATCGAAGGCGGCGCCGCGCCGTTTCGCACGCGCCCGCGACGTTTGGAGGATCGACAGACAGCATCCGCAGACAGGTCCCGGCATTGGTGATGATGCCGGACAACGGCTGGTTAACCTCGTGCGCGGTCGATGCCGCCAGAACTCCGAGACTTGTGACCCTGGACGCGTGTGCAAGTTCCACGTCACGATGGCGCAATTCCTCCTCAGCGCGCTTCCGGTCGTCTATGTCGGTTATGAGGCCATACCAGCCGGTGACAGTGCCGTCTGCGGCTCGCACGGGAACGATACGACATTGGAACCATCGATAGACGCCATCGGCCCGGCGATAACGGATTTCATCGTCGAAGGGAGTTTCGGTTGTGAGCGAATTTGAGTAACCAGCGATCACGCGAGGCAAGTCGTCAGGATGAATAACATCTTCATTCTTCCAGGCTCTCATTTCCTCGTCCGTCTTACCGAAGTATTCCAGGAATGGCCGGTTCATAAGGACAGGCACTCCTGCCGGATTCATGGCAGCCAGAAGCCCAGGCATGCTGTCGATAACCTTGCGGAGATTGTTTTCGCTCGCCCGCAAGGCTTCCTCGGCTCGTTTCCGACCATCGATGTCGCTGCTCAAGTGGAACCAACGGAGGATGTGCCCGTCGCTGTCAAGCAGGGGCAAGCCAAGGACGTTGAACCAGCGATAGACGCCATCGCGCGGCGGTGGCGGCTCTCGACGTAGTACGCACGGCCCGTTTCGAGTCCCTTCTCCTGCGCGGCAATCGTGTGCTGAAGGTCATCCGGGTGAACCATGTCGGAAGTTTTCCAACCTCTTAACTCCTCCAGCTTCTTGCCGATGTATTCGAGGGTTGGTCGTTTCGCGGTTTCGACATCGCCAGAGGGTGTCGTAACCACGACATGGGCCGGAATGCTCTCGATGGGCAATTGAAGCTCGTTTCCCATCGCGGTCCTCCCAGCGAGTTGCGGTGCGAGGGATTTTTTATAGCACAATTTCGAGGCTAACGCCTTCCATGAGAAGGCCGGTGAGTGTCAAGTCTTTTCGTTCATTTTGTCTCTTTTTTCTTTCTTCTTCTTTGTTTCTTCCTCTGCATCTTGTTCCCATTCAGCCAAGCCGCCTCTGTCGCCACCCTTCCATCCGCACTCTTTGTTGAGCGATTGTCGCTCGGTGCAAGGTGGGTGTACTTGATTCAGTAGGTGCTGCTACCTGGTAATCGACCTCTACTCCCCTTGCTAGAAGAGAAGTTGGGCCAGGAGTTAGTCGCAGTCACCTGATCTCGGCGGTCGAGCTCGGCTGTTTGGATATCGTCTCCTTTTTTTGCTCCTTCTTCTTTCTTCCTGCCTTTTCTACTTTTTTACAGAGAAATTTCGAACCTGGATCGCTTAGGAACGACGATCGCGAACTCCGTCGACCCGTAGCACCCCCTGTTTTGTGGGCAGCTCTTCACTTTAGGCCACGGCACGCATCGCTTGCTGGCTATTGCGCAGTGGTTCGTACACCTCTCCACTCACCCACAACTTATGCAGCAGTACCGCCAGCTTTCTCGCCACTGCAACAACCGCTCGCTTCTTTGCACTTTTCCCTCCTCGGGCTGCAAGTTTTAGCCCCCATCTCCGCACATCACTGTCCTCTCCAAAGGGTCCCAGGATGTAGTGCGCCCCCTGCACCAGCAGGGTCCGCAAATAACGGTCTCCTTCCTTACTGATCCGCATCTGCGGCTGGCTCTCCCCGGAGTCCCTGCGCCCAGGGCACAACCCCAGAAAACAGCCGACCTCGCGACTCTTCGGGAACCGCTGCGGGTCGTCCAGCGTCAGCACATAGGTCAGCGCGATCTGCGTTCCTACTCCCTTCACCTGTTTGAGCAGTTCCACGTGCGGGTAGCTTTCCTTGGCGATTTTCTCCATCCGCACCTCGTATTCCTGGATGCGCTCGTTCAGTGATGCGATCTCATGGAGCAGCGGTTCCAAAACCTCGCGCAACTCCGCGTGCAATCCCGCAGCCAGCTCCCGGTTCACCTGCTGTGTGCCACACTTGGGCAGCCGCTGCCCATAAGACTTCACCAACCCTCGCGCTGCGTTCACCAAGGCCGTTCGCGCACGCACCAGTTCGGCCCGCGCACGGATCACCGTCAGGTGGATTTGCGCCTGCGCACTGCGATGCCGCACCGGCCCCAACAGCTCGGCATCGATGCGCGCCAGCCGTGCCAGTGTCCGCGCATCGTGTCGATCGTCTTTTCGATTGCTCTTGGTGATCAATTGCACCTTCTGCGCATGCGCCACGATTACTTTGTATCCCAGCTCCGTTAACAGCCGGCTGACCCACGGGGAATGTGTTCCCGTCTCCATGGCAATGAGACTCTGCGGTATCTTCGCAAATACCTGTTTCATCGCTTCCGGTGTCGTGGCCACTTTCTGTTCCAGAAGGATTTCGCCCGCTTCATCCAAAACGCAGTAGCACGACCAGTGATCGCCGAGGTCCACACCAATCGTGAGCTTGTGCCCTTTGAAAATCATGCTTCCATTTACTCGAACAGTGCTAGTCTTCTTCATTGCCGGTCTCCTTTTCTTTGCGCCACGAGCGCGTCGATCATTGGGAGCGTATCGCATCCCGCGGGAGACCGGCCTTCTCATCTCATCTGGTTTGATTGCATAACAATGTCGGCTCCTCGATCCGCCAACCACCGAAGCGCAGCAAATGAGACCGCGCAAAACTGGAAGAGTTGAGGGAATTTGCAGTGTCACGGCTGACGAAAATTCGGGAGCTGCTCGCACACCCCGAAGACATCCAAAAGGTGCATGAGGTGCTTGCCAGGCGCGTTGGCCAATTGACGTTAGAAGCGACGAACGAGAACGGAAAAAGGACGTATGTCGCTCATGGCAAAGTAGATTTCTTTGGTGAAGAAGAGTTGGTGCATTCCGGTGGTGCCGGGGGCCAGAATCGCGCCCTAGGTCCTAGTCTCGAATTTCAGTTTCGACTTTCCGGATAGCTCGCAGCGCAGGACTTTCGATGAAGAGGCGGCTGATCTGGTGCGCCCAGTGATGAATCGAATTCCCAACTTCCGAAACGTAGTGTCTCTAACCTGTGGACCCGTCCGTCTCCTCTCTCCCTCAAGCTTCGTTCAGCGATTACGCGAGACGGCAATAGAAGCCTCAAGGGTGGCACCAATGGCTCTCTTCTATGAAAGTGTCGCAGGGAAGGCTAGCGCGTAATCAGACGGCCTGAGCCGTCTTGACGGGGCGGTTGGTCGACTATGCAGAACGGAGCCAGTCCTGACCAAGTTCCGTCGGCAGACCCTCAATGCGGTAATTGGGAAAACGGGGTTTAGTATCGGTAATCGGTTTATCATGAGCCGGAAATCCTGAATTGTCAGGTCTAGTACCAACAAGGACGGTTTCGTCGTTAATCAAGCGTTGGCCAATTAAAGAGCGTTTAACAGAGCAAATCACAGGTTTCTGTGATTTTCGTCACAGAACACGTTATAGCTCGGTGAGGACAATGCTAGGTGAATACCTTTCGCGAACCGCCCAGAAAGGACACGCTGTGGAAATGGTGGGACGGCGCCTCTTAATCGCCGATGACCATGCCATCTTCGCCGACGCCTTGCGGGTCTATCTGGAGAAGACTTATACCGTCGTCGGGATAGTGTTGGATGGTCTCGCTATGGTGTCGGAAGCCATACGACTCCAGCCAGACGTGATTGTTGTAGATGTCGGCATGCCGCTCTTGAATGGGCTAGATGCGGCCTGGAGAATAAGAGAACAAGCTCCCCACATCAAGTTCGTCTTCGTAACGATGCGCGATGACCCAAATCTTGCCGCCGCGGCGCTCAAACTCGGCGGAATTGGGTTTGTTCTAAAACACTCCGCCGGACAGGAATTGCTGAAGGCGATAGACCACGTCTTTCATTTCAAGCCCTATTTAACGCCCAAGTTGAGAGCGGAAGACTGGGTTGCGACGAAGCTTAGGGCGCGGCAATACTCGAAGGAGATGACCCCGCGACAAAAGGGAATTGTCCAGTTGCTAGCTGAGGGGCGGTCTATGAAAGAAATCGCGGGTATCTTAGACGTAAGCGAAAAAACTGTGGAGTTCCACAAAAGACACATCAAGGAAGCGTTTAACCTCCATAGCAACGCCGACGTGGTCTTATTTGCCTTGAAGCAAGGATTGATCTCGGTCAACCCCTAAAATGTCCCGGCGGTTGAAATACTCGGGATTTCCCCAGTTGTTTGGGGAACGTGGCTAAGTCTAAAACACGCTGGGGGAGAATTTGCCAGATGCGATTCACTGACCGGGTGAATCGTCCTATAAGAGGAAATGTCAAGAGAAAACAGCTCCCCTTCGGCTCGGTGCCGATTTTTTTCTCGGCATTCAGCCCAACCGTTTGAAGAGTGGTCTTCCTCTGACCGTGAGGTCGTTGTCTCCGCGTGCGAAGCGGAGAATCAATTCTTCTTCCCCGTGGTTCCATTTCACTGTTGTGACGGTGCCAATGGTTTTCTGAAACGACAAGCCTGACGATTGTCCACTCAGTGAGTGGCAACGCATGGTCCTATCGGAGACTCTTGGCCTAATGGCTTTCTTCGATTGTCCGAGAGGGCATAGGGTCAAGTCGGAGACTCGCGTACTTTAAGTACGGGCCTGACTTCACCGGTTGATACTTCCCCTCGAATCGAGCGTCTCAAGAAGCCGATGGCCACCTCCAGGAAATGGTTCCCAAGGATGGAACGGGCTCTTTGCCAGAGACACTCAAGCTGCTTGTCGTTTTAGGTAGTTGGCGTCGAAACGTACCTCCTTCTTCCACACGATCAAGGTGATCGCGGCAATCTTCCTCGCCAAGGTCAGGCGGGCCATCGTGGGCTTCCTTCCCTTGGCGAGCAAAGCTTCATAGAAATCGTGCATTGGTCCAGCAGCGGTGCTGGCTCTCATGGCCGCTCCTTTGAAAATATGTTTGAGGTCGTGGTTGTGGTCCTTATTTAAACCACGAACCGTTGCGGGCTTCTTGGAACGCTCCAGCTGTCCTTCGGCAACGCGATATTGCGCGCTGTCATGCGTTTCCAATGCCAGGCCGCTGTAGGTCCACAGTTGTCGCTTGGTGCGGAAGCGGTGCGGCGTCTGCATCACCGCGATCACGATGGCGGCCCGGATCGGGCCGATCCCTGGAATCAGGCGCAGCAGTTTCCACGGCTTGTGCTTCTTGGCTTCCAGCAACAAATCTCGGCGTGTTTCCTGGCGCAGCGGGCGCAAGACATCCAGGTGCTGATAGTAGTGTTCGGCGCGTCGCCGCACCCCGGCTTCGCTGATCTTCGCGAGCCATGCCGCACGGTGCCGTTCGGCATACACTTCTTTGCCGGCACACGGAATGCCCCAACTGCGATACAAGGCCTTCAGCCGATTCATGACCCGGGTGAGATCTTTGCTGATGGTCAGATAACTGCGCGCCAGCTCCTTCAACGTTCGCAAGCCGTGCTCTCCGTGATACACCGACTTGATGTTGTTCATATACAGCTGTTCGGACAGCTTGCGGGCATCGATCCGATCACTCTTACTGCCGTTTCGCGAGGTATTTTTTCGCGTATTGCACACCAGTACTTCCGTGACGTGGGGCTTCAGCAGGTCATACAGCCAGGCCGCCCAGGTTCCCTCTTCGAAGGTGACGCGCAAATCTCCGCGCAACCCATCGAGGCACTGCAGAAGGGTGCTGGCCTTGGTCTCGACGACACACTCCATCACGATTTTGCCGATCGAGTTCCTCACGGCAATCGAAATACTCTCCGTGTGCACATCCCTACCGATATATTTAACGCTGGTCATAAAAAGGTCCTTTCTGGAGAAGTTTGAGCAAGGCACTCAAAACGTACTCCAAAGGGGCGCCCTCTTATAATGTGTCAAGTTCTGGAACTTTATGTGGACGGTTATGCCGTTTGAACGTAGTCGCTGGCGCGACGGACGCTTCGCGTGCTATGCTCGTCGCGTCATGCTGCAAGGTGGAGCTTTTAACTGCGATTTTCGGTTTTCTCTGATTTTCCTAAGCCAAGCAAAATCAATAGACTGCAAACGAAAAAAGATTCAATTCCCATAGCCGTTAGATTGGTGCAGCCACTAGCCCGCATCCGCCGCAACCGCCAGCGCCCACCTTCAAACGGCTCTATCGAACGCGCGCGGAGCACCTCGCCCGAACTTCACGCTTTTGTGAAAACGCGCCTCCGATAGAGCACTAACGTTTACCAGGCGCTAGACCGCGAATCCTGGGGAGGTCAACAGGGCGCAAGGGTATTGAGGTTTGCGCAACTTATTTGCACAGGCCGGGTTGCTAGTGAGGCGATAAAAAGACATTATATCGATGAAGTCCAAGGGTAGGGCAACCGTTGTCGTCAATCCGAATTCTCATAACTGATGATTACGCAGACTGGCGACGCCAAGTCCATTCGCTGCTTCAGGCGCGGCCAGCATGGCAAGTCATCGCCGAGGCGTCGGATGGATTAGAAGCTGTTCAGAAAGCCCAAGACCTGAAACCAGAGATAATTCTGCTGGACATTGGTCTCCCCCAATTAAATGGAATCGAAGCCGCCCGGCGGATACGACAACTCTCCCCCAGCTCCAAGATCATCTTTCTAAGTCAGAACAGTAATCTCGACATCGTCCGGGCAGCTTTGGGTACGGGCGCATTAGGTTACGTTCGCAAGACAGATGTTCGACTCGAACTGCTGCCTGCCGTGGATGCGGTTCTTCGGGAAAAGCAGTATGTCAGTAGCAGCTTAAAAAACCGCGAATTCGCCGACACTTC
The DNA here is from genome assembly GCA_963709675.1 of Candidatus Acidiferrales bacterium. Lineage (GTDB taxonomy): Bacteria > Acidobacteriota > Terriglobia > Acidiferrales > UBA7541 > Acidiferrum. Next base: position 1,200,363 of record CAVPWW010000002.1, on the reverse strand, counting down.
AGGAGAAAAAGCCCCTCACCGCCATGAGGCTCTGTTTTATTCTGGTGACACGGTTTTCCTAGATGGGTTTGCTCTTTTTATTGCTGCCGCCTTAAACGCCGGTAACGCGGCTATTGTGCTCGTTACGAAGTCACACCGGGATAGTCTTCTTCAGAGATTGAAGGCAGAAAGCGTGCATGTAGACGGCGCCATTCAGCAAGGTACGCTCATTTTATTGGATGTTGCCGACACGCTCGCCACACTCTTGGTGGATGGTTTGCTTGATCCCGTCCGAGTTTTCGAAGGTTTCAGCAGTTTGATCCAGACAGCCTCCAAAGCAGCGAAGGCAGAGCATCCCCGTGTTGTTATTTGTTGCGAGTGCAAAGGTAGCTTGTGGGCAGAAGGCAAAACGGATGCAGCGATTCTGCTTGAACAAGGCTGCAACGAGCTAGCCAAAACACACGAAGTAGATATGCTGTGTGCGTATCCATTGAGTGCCTTTCATGGGGACGAGGACGAACTCGTTCTCCAGAGCATTTATGCTGAACACTCAGGCGTTCTTTCTCAGTGAGATAATAAGACTCAATTCTAGGTTAACCTGCCGCGGCAGCGTCTCCCTTTGCGAGTTGGCGCAGTTCAGCTTCACGAATAGCAAATTCCGCGGTGCCACAATCCAAGCAGACAACAACCTCAGCAAATACCCACACGACGGGCTTGTCTATATCTTTCAGTTCTGGAAAATGGATGCCCATCTCCGCGCTGAATTTCTTCTGGTTGCCTGACCCGCACGATTTACAGGGCATAACGTCTCCCATCGGCTAACACTCGCTACCATGAGAAGGCACGCGAGGGCTGCGACCCAGTTCACCGTCGGTTCATGCAGCACTTCCCGTTTGACGTTAAGTGTACAGCAACATTACAGAAAATAAATAAGCCCCGTGAGTAAGTCCTGGTTTGTCGCGTAACCGGAGAAGTCAAGTTCTCTAGAACTTTATGTGGACGGTTATTCCGTTTAACAGGAGTTGATCGGCGGGCGCAGACAAATCTATTGCCAATGCCCACGATATAGCGCGGGTGATGCGGCGTTGGGTGCTCAGGACGCTGGTATTTCCTCACCACACCTGTTATTGTCACTACTGACAATAGTGCTCCTACCTTCCCGAAGTACAGAATCCTAGGATCTGGGAACTCGTCTCGTCGCTCCACGAAGCGCCTACCCGCACTGTGTTTTCTCCAGAATTTAAGGCAGGAAGAAACAAGAAAAGAGGAAAGTAATGAAATGGACTGGGAAATTCAGCTTGGCCTTGGCGACGGTGGCCACGCTGTTTGGCGCGGTTGGAACACCAACCGCTAAGGCGCAACAGAAGAAACCTAACATCGTGATTATTTGGGGCGATGACATCGGTCAGTCCGATATCAGCGCCTACTCGATGGGGTTGATGGGCTTTCGTACGCCCAACATTGATCGTGTGGCCAAAGAGGGCATGATCTTCACCGATTACTATGCCGAGCAAAGCTGCACCGCAGGCCGGGCTTCGTTCATCACTGGCCAATCGGGTTTGCGCACAGGCTTGACCAAGGTTGGTTTGCCAGGAGCTGCAGTCGGCTTGCAAAAGGAAGACCCGACGATCGCCGAACTGCTGAAGGCGCAGGGCTATGCCACTGGACAGTTTGGCAAAAATCACTTGGGCGACCGCAACGAATACCTGCCAACCGTGCACGGCTTTGACGAGTTCTACGGAAATCTATACCACTTGAATGCCGAAGAAGAGCCGGAATTGCCGGACTACCCGAAAGACCCTGCGTTTCTCGCAAAGTTCGGACCGCGTGGCGTGCTGGACTGCAAGGCCTCTAACGTTGACGACCCGACCGTGGACCCGCGCTTCGGCAAGGTTGGCAAACAAGTCTGCAAGGATACCGGCCCGCTGACAAAGAAGCGGATGGAAACAATCGACGATGATGTGGCCGACCGGGCGGTGGACTTTATCCAGCGGCAAAACAAGGCCGGTAAGCCTGCCTTTGTCTGGATCAATTTCTCCCATATGCATTTCCGCACCCACACCAAGCCGGAGAGCATTGGACAGTCGGGACGCTGGCAGAGCCCGTACCACGACACCATGATCGACCACGACAAGAATGTCGGCACGGTTCTCAAGGTGCTCGATGACCTCGGCATTGTGGACAACACTTTCGTTATGTACAGCACCGACAACGGTCCGCACATGAACTCCTGGCCGGACGCAGCGATGACGCCATTCCGCAGCGAGAAGAACTCGAACTGGGAGGGTGCCTACCGCGTTCCAGCCATGGTTCGTTGGCCCGGCCATATCAAACCCGGCAGCGTGTCCAACGAAATCGTTGCTCACCTCGACTGGCTACCGACGTTTGTGGCGATGGCAGGTGACACGCAAGTGAAGGATGAGTTGCTCAAGGGCTACAAAGTTGGAGACATGACCTACAAGGTCCATCTCGACGGCGACAACCTCGTCCCCTATCTGACCGGCCAAGTCCCTAAAGGCCCACGAGAATCATTCCTATACATCAACGATGATCAGCAATTGGTCGCTCTGCGCTACGACAACTGGAAGCTTGTTTTCATGGAGCAGCGGGCCGAAGGAACCATGCTTATCTGGTCGAACCCGTTCACCTCGCTGCGGATTCCACTGATAGAAAACCTCCGAATGGACCCTTACGAGCGAGCCGACATAACTTCGAATACCTACTACGACTGGCTGCTGGACCACGCCTTCTTGTTGGTTCCTGCCCAGGATTACGTGGGGAAGTTCCTGATGACCTTCAAGGACTACCCGCAACGGCAGAAGGCCGCGAGCTTCAACATGGATGAGGTTTTCAAGAAGCTGCAGGAAGGCGAGGGATCAAAGTAGCACTGTCAACCGGTAGGGCGCTTCGCTTGAAGTGCCCTACCATCCACTCATATCGAGGGTTAATTCATGAAAAACACTTTTTGACAATGATTCAAGGCTTGCCAGTGGCCGGCGTGCCGGAGAATGCTGCGCCAGTTGAACATGGCGATGACGGGATGAAACCATGACCACCACACCCTCGCTCTTTCAGGAGCCGCCCGATTTCTCTCTGATTCTGGGCGGCCCGCTATATCAGCTTTATAGAAAAGCTCATCTGTCCGGTCCGATCCTTGAATTGGTGCTGCGCCGGGTTCTGCTCTTTGCATTGATTACCTGGGTGCCGCTGTTCTTACTTTGCTTGCACGGCGGGCAATTGCTCGGCAACAACCTCGGCTTTCTCCGGGACCTTGAGACCCATGTACGGTTTCTGGTCGCGCTGCCAATTCTCATTGGCGCGGAAATTATGGTGCACAGACGGACGCGTACGGTAGTGAAGCGTTTTGTCGAGGGCCGACTTGTTACCACCGAAGGGACACCCAAATTCCACGCTGCTATCGAAACCGCACTACGTGCGCGTAATTCGGTGCCCGTTGAGCTTGGCATGCTGATTCTTGTTTATACCGTTGGCCATTGGATATGGCTGAACAAGATCGCGTTTCTGGGGACAACCTGGTATGGCGTGTCCGATGCCACGGGCTTTCACCTCTCCCCTGCCGGTTATTGGAACGCTTTTGTCAGTGTTCCTATATTTCAATTCATCTTGTTGCGTTGGTACTTTCGAATCCTTATCTGGTTTTGGCTTCTTTGGAAAATTTCAAGGTTGAAGTTGCGTCTGATGCCAGCCCATCCTGACCATGCCGGTGGAATCGGGTTCTTGGGCAGGAGCAGTTATGCATTTTCACCTTTGCTGTTCGCGCAGGGAGCGCTATTGTCCGGAGTAATCGCCAGCCGAGTACTCTTCGAAGGCCAGACCTTGCCCTCCTTCAAAATAACGGTCGGTGTCTTCGTCGGTTTCTTCGTTCTCGCAATTCTCGGCCCCCTCGCGATGTTTTCCCCGCAGCTCGCTCGCGCTAAACGCAGAGGTCTGGCTCGGTATGGCAATCTGGCGAACAAGTATGTGACGGAGTTCGACGAAAAATGGCTAGACAACGATAAAAATGATGAGCCGATTTTGGGGACTGCCGACATTCAATCCTTAGCCGACCTGGGTAATAGCTATGCTGGTGTCCGTGAAATGAGGATTGTACCTTTTGGACTTCGCGACATAACCCGGTTGGTTGCTGCCACTGCGGTGCCGCTCCTGCCCTTGTTACTCATGATTATGCCGCTGGAAGAACTGGTCATGCGGATCATCAAAATTATCTTCTGAGACCCGGCTAAGTCCCGTGTATAACGTCGTCGGCGTTGTCAAGAACTTTTTCATACGACTCCAGACAAACCTCTAGCGCTGCGAGCTGGAGCGGGGTCAAGGGCGGCCCCGCGAAGCGGGACGTTTATCGAAGACCCTTGACGACGCGTAAGGCTCGCCAAGATTGTTATCGGACGAAGCGCAAGCTTCGCCCTACTCAGGATTCCTTTACGGGTCTCGACCAAGGCTCGTCTCCTTCGAATCCTACGGCGCAGCTACTTCCACCAACCATGTATTCGATCTTCAACCACTAACCATGATTCTTTCTCCGAACTCCCTCTGCTACAAGGGAGGCAGGGCGCTCAATCAACTAGGCGCTAGGCTTTCGCCTACCACAGGACTTACCGGGCTACCCTGCATGCGAGCTGACGGCACGGGCTGAGCTGCTTCCCGCAGTTTCCAATACAGCCGTACCGCCAATTTCCGTGCTATGGCTACTTTTGCCACACTGCCACCACGACGAAACTTCAATCGCTGATAGTCCCGCCGCAATTCCGGATCCAACCGGGAGGCTGTCTGGGCGGCTTCGACCAGCAAGCAGCGCATCATCGGGTTACCTTGTTTGCTGATGGCACCCAATCGTTGCCGACCAGCAGAGCTGGCTTCGCTGGGGTTCAGTCCCAGATAACTCACGAGCTTTTTGCTGTTGGCAAAGCGGCTCACTGGCCCGATGGTCAGCACAAACGCTAATGCCGTCACCGGCCCCACGCCCGCCTGCGGCATCAAACACCTGGCCTGCGGATGGCCTTCGGCGGCCTGGATCACCGCCTCATCCAACTTGTTGATCCACGGATCCAACTGATCGAGCAACTGCAGGAGTTCTTTCCGTCGGAGGCTAGCCCAAGGATCAAGGACCAGGCCTTCCAGTTCCTTCCGGCCAACTTTCGCCCACAGTTTCTTCCTGCGGCAAAGACCTTGCCCCATGGCCAATGCGTGCAGTTGGTTCATCACCGAAGTACGAAAGCGCACCAGCTTGTGTCGATGCCGCAGCATTTGCCGCAAATCCCGCTCCGCTGGCGACGTACCCAGATGCGGGGAAAACGGTTCGTCAACAGCAAGTCCAGAATATGTAGGGCATCGCGCGAGTCCGTCTTCTGCTTGCGCACCATGGCGGCACGAATCTCCGCCGCGTCTCCGATCCATAGTTCGTGATGATGTTCTCGCAGCACTCTCTCGAACCACGGGGCATCGCAGGTAGCTTCCATCCCGACTCGGGCGGGACTCGGAAGCGTGGCATAAAACATCTTGGCTTCTCCGTTCTCATGTTCCAACCGGCGCTCGACAACCTCGCCGGTTGCGGGATCCAGCATGGCTATTTGCTGGAAGCGTGAATGGAAATCGCAACCTATAATAAGCATCACTCGGCTCCTTTCCTCCGAGCCTTGGTCGATCACCTTCGCCAAGTCTACTCGGTCGAGGGGAGCCGACGACGTTATCCAATCAATTTGTCGCGAAATCGGAAACATAGGTACCGGACCCGACGCTAAAATCGGCGATTACCTCGTTGATCGGGACCTTCGTGGGAAAAGTACTTAGCCCGCCCGCCGGACCGTAAGTTCCAACAGTGTTTTCGCAGGTTCTGAGCCAATCTTGATTTCGGCGAATTCCGTCCACTCGCCGCTCTCATTTATCCGTAGCACCGATTTGGTCGTGATCTGCCCCAAGGCAAAGCCCCAACTTATTGCCTTATCTTGATCCCGAAGTTTCACCTCGCTTTCCAGAAAACGACCATCGTTGAAGGCACGTATGCGATAAGTTGCAGTTTCGTCGTCGAAAGAGATTACCGCCAGAGCCTGTAGAGCAGAATGCCCATCAGATTTTGTCCGCCCGACTCCTTCGATGACCAGTATCAAGCCATCGAGCTTGTACTGTGTCTCCTCGCTCTGATGCAAATCCATCCATTCCCCGGGGCCACGCAGGAGACGCGCCTCTCCATTCCATTTCCCGACTAGAAATCCCAGCTTTTTCATCGCAGCACGCTGCGCGTTTAGGTCCGGAACTCGGGGCAAGTGAGCCATTCAATAGACAAATACTACCACTGAGGTCATCCAGAACCTCTCTCATCTCGCAGGGCCTTCACTCTCTGTTGCTGTAGCTTGCTTAGGGTCAGTCGTGAGGCGAGTGGCGTTGAGCACGCGGCGCATTTCCGCTGCAAAAACCGCCGGTTCCTCATAAAAGGCGAAGTGCGCTGAGTTTTCAAACCATACAAGATGCTTATCCGGAGCACTAATCTGGTTAAAGTACTGTTCTGTTAGCGTGTATGGGTCACAGTAATCGTAGCGGCCAGTAAAGAAGTAAACAGGGACTTCGACGTGAGTGAGGATGTCCGAGTTTTAGTTGATTGCAGCGACTCTCGATGTTCGGCACTGTAAGCTTTTTCTATTGCCCGGTCAAACTCTCTAGAAGTGCTCCTTTTTTCTTTTCTCCTGCCGACTTCTGTTTTTCTCGAGAAAATTCCGCGCCAGGATGCTCTAGGAGGGACGATTCCCACCTCGTTCGACCTATAGCATCCCTGGTTCAAGCGACTTCTACTGTCCGGACCTCCTTCTGCTGAATGCGAGACGGATTCAGCCGTTCCTTTAGCAACAGGATTTCTTGATAGCCTTTGATGCGCCGGAACTTCTTCTCTGCTTCCAATAGCCCGGTGGCGGTCCAGCGCAGCGGTTGATCTCCTTCTCGCCAGCGTTTTACGTTGCGCGCCACCCGCTGCACCGTGGACAGGCACGATTCGATCGGGTTGGTGGTCGCCAGTTTCCGCCGCAACACCCCTCCGATACCTAAGCGATGCACCGTCAGCGTTTCTTCCAGCCCTTCTTCCAGGCTCCGGGCCGCGCTTGGATTGATCCGTTCCAGTTGCCGGAAGATTTTTCCTAGCGCCTCTTTGGCGTCCGCGTAATTGTTCATCGCGTAGGCATTCCTCATCCGACGGTCGTAGTCTTTCTGGCAGTTCTCCGGCAAATACTCCTTCACATTCCGCCGCTTGTGGATCTGGCAGCGCTGCACTTCCACTTGGTCTCCGAAAACCCGCTCCACACCGGCTCGCAACGCTTTCGATCCATCCATCACCACCAGATACCGCCGTTGACGATCCAGTCCGCGGTCCAGTAGATCTTCCAACAGACCTTTCACCACCGTAGTGTTCTCTGTGGCTCCTTGCCACACTCCCAAAACGTGCTTTTCTCCGCCTTCGGCGATACCCAGAGCTACCACCAGCACCTGACCGCCAAAGTGAATGCCATCGATCATCAGCACCACCAGGTTCAGATCTTCCAGGCGCCGTTCGCACAGCACGCGTAGCTGATTGCTACTGGCCGCGACAAACTGCCGGCTCACGCTGCTCTTCTCGATCCCGTAGCCTTCCACAACACTCTCCACCGCTCGCCGATAGTTCCGCGTGGACAACCCCGCCACCATGCGTTCCTGCACCGCTCGTTGCAGTTTTCCGTCTTGCTGCAACTGCCCGTAGCTCTCCAGTTCCACTTCCTGGCCCTCACGGGTTCGTACTCGCGGTCGTTCCAGCGGGATTTTCTGCCCCGCAAAAACTACATACCCCGGCTGCTTCCCCCAGCGCACACAGCCCGCAGTAGGATCGGGCCGATGCGGTGGCCCCACCCGACGCGTGACTTCGTTTTCCAGAATGGCCCGCAGGATCTGCAGGCCCGCTTTACCGGTCAGCTCTTCCACCTGTGCTTGCATCTCCGCCCACACCTCGGCGATGGGCAAAGGCACCCGCACCAGCAACTCTTGCTCTCCCACGACCTCGAACTTGTGATTGGACTTGCGCTCTTTCCTCTGGTATTTGTTTCTCACGGCGGCTCTCTCCTTTAAAAGGGATTCGCAACCCGAACTCTATCTGAGTTCGGGCGAGAGCCGCTGCTTCTTGTTCTCAAGTTTCAACTAAACCCGGGGCATCCTCACGTGAGTAACAACATTCATTAGTTCATCTGGAATGGAGTTGTACACGAAGTTTCGTGAGTACAGCGACACGCCCTTTGGGATGTTTCGCGCGTCGCGAAGACTGTATTCGGGAGCAGCCAGTCCCGTGATTAACAGCGGCAAAAACGATGTCGCGTGATGAATCTCACCGCCAAACTTGAAGAGCAGGCTCTCCCGTACCTTTGCGCCTTGCTCGTTTAGTTCTTTGATTGCGTTGTCGTCCCCAGCACGCTCGGCACTTCTGCGGATGTACTCTTCCTGGATTGCGGCGATAGGCGAAGATAATGCGAGTTGTCCTATACCTACATAAGCGCGATAAAGCTCGGGGTGCCGGGCGATGACCAGCATTCCCAGGTAAGTTCCCCATGAGTGGGCGACTAGATACACCTTGTCTTGATGAAACCGGCCACGGAGCAGGTTGGTCAACTCAATCGTGTCGGCCACAAGCTGCTCGGTCGTGAGTGTGCCGCTGACATCTTCGCGATACGACTTGCCCGCGCCTCGGCGGTCCCACTGAACCACGAGGAAATCCTTTTCCAACTCACGTTGGAAGGAGTGCGCCAGATACATCGCGGGCATTCCCGGACCACCATGCAGAAACAGCACAACCGGTGATGAAGTATCGTTCCCGCGAATCAGAATGAATTGATCGACACCACCGATCCGAACGTGTTCTAGGGAAGCTATACTGCGCGGCCCCTTGATGGCGGGAGTACGCCCGGGAGCAAACCACAAGAAGAGCAAAACACCGGATATGGCAAAAGCCCCGCCACCGATGCTCCAAACGGCCTTCTTCATAGCATGCCTCGTTGACAATCATAAACCGTCCTTGCATCGGCGACGCTGTTCCCGGATGACGTTCTTACGCGCAACTCGGAAGTAGTGCCTGATTTGTTCTATAAAAGGGAATGTCAAGAAAAAAACCTCTCCTCTGGCCGGATTTTTTCTCGCTCTCCAGCCCGCACGATTGAGCAGGATTTGTTCTAACCCTCCGCTCCATGGGCTCGGTTTGCTACGCACAGGTGTGTAGCATGTTTGGGTTCGTCTTCCAGCGGTTTTCATCGCTTCTTCGCGACGAGGCCAGTTTGTTCTGAAACCAGCAAAGCAGTTCCTTGGTCAGTTGCTCACCATGGTTCTATCGGGGACTCGTGGCCCATAGCTTTTTCGGGTGGTGCGAGGGGGCCTAGGGTCGCGTGAGAGACTAGTGCCCGAAGCACACAGCGCCTAACAAATCAGCTGAGACTCACCCTCTATCCCGAGTGTCTCAAGAACCCAACGGACCACCGCCAGAATGGATCCCAGGGATGGAACGGATGGCCAGAAACACTCAAGCTGTTTGTGGTTTCAAATATTTGGCGTCGAAGCTCACCCCTTTCTTCCAGACGGTCAAAGTGATCGCAGCGATCTTGCGCGCCAGCGTCAGGCGCGCCATCTCCGGCTTGATCCCCTTGGCCACTAGCGCATCGTAAAACTCTCGGAACGGTCCGGGCTTGACCGCAGCGATGGTCGCCGCACTCTTGAACAAGTTCTTCAGATCGTGATTGTGATTGCGATTCAGCCCGCGAATCGAAACCGGCTTCTTCGAGCGTTGCAGTTTCCCATCGACATAGCGGGACTCAGCACTGCCGTGGGTGTCAATTCCAAAGCCGATATACGTCCAGAGCGGTCGCTTGGCACGAAAACGGTGTGGTGTCTGCAGGATCGCAATGATGAGTGCCGCCCGGATCGGGCCGATCGAGGGGATCCCGCGTAACAATTTCCATGCGTCATGTTTTTTGGCATCAGCGAGCAACTCTTGCCGTACTTGTTGTCGCAGCGGCCGCAGTGCGTCCAGTTGTTGGTAGTAGAACTCCGCGCGGCGGCGCACGCTGGCCACTTCGAACTTGCCGAGCCACTCCGAGCGATGGCGCGTTCCATAGACCTCCTTCCCCGCGCAGGGAATTCCCCAGCTGCGGTAGATAGCCTTCACTCGACTCATCACTCGTCCGAGATCTTTGCTGATGGTCAGATAACTGCGCGCCAGCTCCTTCAACGCTCGTACGCCATGCTCCCCGTGATAAACCGGACGAAGAAGATTTGAACGCAATAACTCGGCGAGCTTCCGAGCATCGATACGATCACTCTTGCTGCCTTCTTTTAAAAGAGCATTCCGGCGGGGATTACATACCACGAGCTTTGCAACGTGCGGCTTCAGCAGATCATATAACCAGGTCGCCCAGGTCCCTTCTTCAAAGGTGACGTGCAAGCTTCCGCGTAGTCCTTCGAAAAACTGAAGAATCGTGGCCGCCTTGGTTTCGATGATGCATTCCATCACCAACTTGCCAGAAGAATTTAGAACTGCGATGGAGATCGCTTCCTTGTGAACATCCATACCGATATACTTCACGCTATCCATATAGAGGGTGCTCCTTTCCGGAGAGGTTGAGTCCAACGCTCAAAACCTTACTCCAGAAGGGGCGCCCTTTTATATTGCGTCGGGTTACCGGGTGCGCCGTGAAAAAAGGCGGTGGTCCACAGCGGGAGTATACCCGCCCGGGAACTGGTTCGCTCCACCCGGTAGCAATCAGAGCAGCAGTGGAGGCAACGAGACTGCTGAAGCCTCTGGTGCAGAGAGTCGCAAAGGCGACTTGGCGAGCATGCAGGCCGTAACGTGAGTAAACGCTGAGCAGGCCTCGAAAAGACTAACGCAGGAGCCGACCCGCCCCGATTTCGGGGAAGGCCGAAGCGAATGGAATCGTACGAGCGAACAAATTCCATCCGACCTGCCGGGGTATTGGCGACGGCATGCAAGCAAAGTGGACCATACGCAACACGGGAAGTCCCAGCGGTGATCGCAGTATGGATCAACTGCGGACGCAAGAAGCGACGACGGAACTGGAGATTGGCGATGAGCCTGACAACTCCCACGTTGTTTCCAGGAGTTGCAGACGGCGTCACATGCAATAGCTACGACGGCGATTGCGTGAGTCTTCTCCGAGAGCCGGATGCGGCAAATCCGCACGTCCGGTTCGATGAGCGGGGTGTGGAAACGGAAGCATGGTGAGGCTAGTGAGGCACCGGCAGACGAAAGGGCCGGCAACCGATAGGCTCCACCTAAACCACCGCGCCACACCTCGACTCCACACAAATTCCTGCTAGTACCAAGATGTGAAGCTCATTGCTTCAAGAGAGGCTTGATTAACGCTATCGATTCTTCCGTCGTCTGAATTGTGTAGTCTGGCGGCACTTTGAAATACCACGGGTCAGGGTCACCGAGCTTGATGCTGGCTAACGTCTGCTTCGTGTCCATCGCGAGGCCATGGGCGTTGCCAACCCACTCTTGTACGAGCGGATAACAACCCAATTGCGGTGCCTTCCACTTCTTGTGAATGACTTGAACTTCATTCGCTGGGCCGACAACCTCTTCTGAATACACGACGGTGAACCCATTTATTTGGCCAGCGGGTTTGCCTTCACAAGCAACTCCGGGTTTGAGCACCTGAATGTCGTAATACCGGTCCTGCACAATGGTCCGAGTGTAGTCCTCGACAGCCGCATGCGTTCTGTTTGTGGCATCAATGACTTCTCTCGAATATAAGAATCGAACGGGCAGCCGCACTTCCATCCTGCTGACTCTAGAGATCGAACCGTCTGATCGAACTGCAATCGTTTGCAGTCGCGTGATTGGTGTGGGAGGTTGGTCTTGGCGTGGTGCCACCTCCTCGACCATTATGGCCAAAGGGTTGGATGGTAGCGATTTGGGCGCGGACTCTAACGAGTGCGCCACCGGCAGCAACGACTAACGTGAGCGCAGTAGCAACCAAGGCGAGTGTGATGAAGCGTCGTTTATTCGCCATTGCGACCCCCAAAACAAACTGAGTGTAGGTATCTGAGGCAAGTCTCCATCTCCAGACCGTTGAACCTAAATCCGCGCGACAGCAGAACATGTCGAAAAATCTATCATGGAAATATCCGCCAGAAAGCCAAGAAAAACCTACTTGCCTGGGAAGTCGCCAAATCGGAAAGGTGCTCAGAGTACCGGCCTACCCGCCGTCGAGCCGTGTTTGCCAGCGGAGCACAGTTGCCCTTCTGGGCAGGTGTTTGCGCGTCCGCACGTGTGCCACTGTAGAGCCTGAAGCCGGAGGAACCACATGGCGCAGACGATCTGGATTCACAAGCTCGCCGACGCGAAAAAAGCAGAGGCCGATGGAATGGACTACATCTGCCAGCATCTGTTTCAGGCGTTGACGCAGACTGGCAAGCTCACGAAGGCAAGTGGTTGGAACGCGTTCGAGGACGCCAGTGCAAAAGATGGCACCAGTTACCGGGCGCTGTTCTGCGATTCGTGTGGGAAAAACTACAACAACGGCAACGTTAGAATGGCAAAAGAGCCCGTGCTGGTGTAAGAAAGCCGAAGGCAGTAGGCACGCGACCGGTACAGCAACTCACTCGGCTCCTTTCCTCCGAGCCTTGGTCGATCACCTTCGCCAAGTCTACTCGGTCGAGGGGAGCCGACGACGTTATCTTATCAATTACTCGGATTACGGAAAAATGGGTTTCGGTACCCGACCGTCAGTATCGGATCTACTCCAAGTTCACAATATCCCGCTCATGAATCGTGGCCGTTTGCTCGTTTCCAAAATCTACAATCAGCTTTATACCTTCCGTGGTTTCTAGCACGGCGCGAATCCGAACCTCGTTGGGAATCCCGCTGATCTTGGCGATGATGGTTTGGCCGACTTTATAATTTGGCATCGGTGCAGTATACTCGCTTCTCCTTTTCCTCTACGACTTCATCGTGGAGATCAGCCGTGCAACCCAAACCAGCAGTTATCCCGCGCAAAGCGCCGCCAGAGGAGTTCGTCCGCAGGGGAAGTTCGCCCCAATGGTTGTGCTACGTGACCGAATGTCTGCAATGTGGGAGATTCTTTCGATTAAAGTGGCCGTCGGGCGTGGAGAAATTCGAGGAGACGGATGTGGTGCATGTGGAATGCCCAAGTTGCCTATTCGAATTCGCTAAGACGGGCGACAAGCTGTCTGGCTGGGATTTTTCGGCGATGGTTGTGGCAGGACGGGTGACACGAGTGGAAGAGGTCAAGGCCTAAGTACCGAGACCAACTTCGGCGATATTGCCGTTTGAACATTTGTCACTGTTCACCTACTGTTAGCGGCGAGAACAAACTGAGAGAGGGCCGCTTTTGTACCGGGCATTAACGAGTTTACAATTGCCGCAGATGCGAGTCTGCGAAGCGAAGGATTTTCTAGTCCAACAAACTGCCGAACAGGCTGTTCTTGAAAATGTGCCTCTCTCCGGTCTCGAAAAACGAATGATGTACTTTACCGAGACAGGTGAATGCCCGGAAGATCCCATCGCGTTAAACGATGCCTTTGAAGCCGAATATGAGAGCACCGCGTACGAGAAGAAAATTTCTCGGTTGATGGCTGGAGCCTATCGCAGAATTAAGCGAGAGAACCCTGAAAAGCTCCGCTCATGGAATGAAGCATTCCGTGTTCTCGGTGAGGGTGACCACTACATTCTTTTGTTCGGGCGACAGAAGACATTTAAAAAGTCTCCGCGAATGTGGGCAACATATGTACTTGGCGCTCTGGCTGCGGTGGGCCTATATTTCCTCGTGCTCTTCGTCTACGGCGGCAAGGGAATCGTCAGACGCGGGGAGCAGTCACCAATTGACAGATATGTTCCGGCCTTGACCCCAATGGCTCAACACATCTTGCAGCTCTTCTTGCTGTTGGTGTTCCTTTTCGCGGTCTTCCCCCGGCTGTTTTCCAAGCTGGCCGCATTGGTTCGCCGAGAAAAATAGGATTGAAGAGCACTATTTGAGCCGCCATCCCATCCCGGTACAATGGTAAGTCTCGGAAAGTCGAAAACATAGGTACTGGACCCGACGCTAAAATCAACTTGGGCGATTATGTCGTTAATCAAGACCTAGTTGTAAGAGTCGAAGAAGAAGCCTCGTCTGTTGAAGGCAAAAGCGCGGAAATCTGTGGAACCAGTGAACGCCCAAGAAGCCCGTTCGCCCATATGGCGTACAAGGCGGTTTATGGCCTGCCGGACAGTCAAGTTCTCGTAGCGAGTTGTCCATGGCTCGGCAGGGTAAGTGTCATCTCCCCCAATCTGCGCGATTGCTACCTGCTCTCTCGGTGGCGGCAGTTGATTCACGATGGCCAACAGCCCTTGCTGAATATCGGTCAATTCTTTCAGGTCCAACTTCGTCAGCCTTCGATTCATTAGATAGGAATTGAGGTTTACGGTTTTGATTGGGTATACATTGATGAAAGTATCGTCCGTCGACCATGTATACCTGCCGTCCGCATGACACATGGCGTCCAAAGCTCCACGCACTGTGGTCCCCGTAAGATGCAGAGTTAAGCGCGGGTCCTGAATTGGCGCGTCTGTCTGTTTGGATTTCAGTTCGTGTTCAAATCCCATTGAGAAAGCCGTCGACCCAGAAGCGAGTCGCTTTAGGCCTACTTCGATTGTCTCGTCGTTTAGATTGAACCTGGAAATTTCGGAATCGAGAACGGAATCAAAGGTTGCTACCCTCACGGGTGTTTCGGGTCTTCGTCCTTCGTGAACCATGGACAATGGCGAAATGAGGAACAATAAAAACCCGAACGCAAAGAATCGGCTTTCCATATCCCTATCTTAGATGCAATCAGAGGGAGCTGTGCGGTAATTCCCGTGCAATTCTGACTCGCTATCATCGACAACTCCTGGGAAGTCGCCTTACCGTACATGTTCGTACTAAGACCCACTTGTCCGCGAACGTTTACCAGGCATGTTGGTTACTTCGGGTGGTTCGTCACTTGACCGCGGCGCTGGCCTGCTCCTTCCAGCGTTGAGCGTTCACACCCATCACGATGAGCCATAGCTCCAGTGGTATTTCCCCAAGGGCGGAGGCGGCAGCGATGATGTGCGATAGACGGTGTGCGAGTGGCGGGTACAAATAGGTCACCCAACCCAGACCACTAATCGCCAACAGCACTCCCAGAATTCGAGGCAGGAAGGTCGACCTGAAAATGAGGTAGCCGATCAGGAGGCACCAGGCTCCGAAGAACACCAGGTAGATCTGGAAGGCGTAATCATTCAATCTCAGAAACACGAGCGCCAGCGCCTGCAACTGTTCCGGCGTAAATGCGCTCAAGGAGCTACCGCCTTGCAGGATGATCAATGGAGCGAGGTACAAGAGGCTGGTGAGAGCCTGAATAGCGCATCCCACGAGAATCACGAACGCCGCGAGTCTAGACAGGCTCCTGTTCACAGGTTTGAGCAACTCAAACATGAGAAGCGCCCATGCGATATGGAACGCAACGCCGATGAGCGAGAGTACGAACCCCAACCAAAATAATCGCTCGTGCCCGAGGATATTGGCCGCCGTAGCCGCAGCGTTGCCAGCGACAACAAGCTTGCCGGGAATGATCACTTCGCCGAATGCGGCCGTCACAGCTTCCATCAACTGACAGACGCCGGCCATCCTGGCCTTGAAACGTGGCGACGTTTCTGCAATCCGTTCCATCATTTCATAGCCTCCAAGAGGGACTGCTTCAGGTTATGTTGTATCACCGAAACGTTGGAAACGCCGCTAACGCCTTCCATGAGAAGGCCGGTGTGAGGTGCTCCCCATCCTTCGGACCAAAATTTAGCCTTATTAAGGTGGATCGCTGTCTGCAAAACATTATAGATAGATCCTTGTTGTTGGGCCTGTGGGAACTGTGAAAAAGCCGAGCGTCTTTTGCGAGGCTCTTTTCAAGCTGCTGTGGGAATCCGCGCTCTTTGCGGATTTCCATCAGCAGCGTCAGTTTCCACAGGCCCTCTTTTCTTTCTTTTTTGCTACTTTTTTCTTTCTTCGTGCTTCGCCCTCGTTTTCCACAGAGAAATTCCGCGCCAGGATCGCCCAGGAACGACGATCCCCAACTCCGTCGACCCACGGCATACGCTGTTTGTCCCTCTTCAAACGCATTTCACCTTCCCAAAGTAGATCGCCGCCGGCGTCTGATAGCCCAACGACTGATGCGGGCGTTCGTGATTGTAAAAAGTGAAATAGCTTTTGAGATTGGAGACCGCTTCTAACACCCCGCCGTAATCCTTCAGATATACCTCTTCGTATTTCACCGTCCGCCATAAACGTTCGATGAAAATGTTGTCGATCGCTCGTCCACGTCCGTCCATGCTGATCGTGATGTCCTGCTTCTCGAGACGGTTCGTAAACACCTCGCTGGTGAACTGCGCCCCTTGGTCGGTATTGAAGATCTCCGGCTGCGTCGTCGTCAATGCCCAGTCCAGTGCCGCCACACAAAAGGCGCTCTCCAACGATATCGATACTTCCCACGCCAGCACGTAGCGGCTGAACCAATCCATGATCGCCACCAGATAAACAAAGCCCTGCCGCAGGCGAATGTAGGTGATATCGCTGGCCCAAACGTGGTCGGGCCGATCGATCTTGAGGCGGCGCAGCCGATACGGATAGATCTTGTGTCCTAACCCAGGATCCGACAGCCGTGGCTTCGGATAGAGCGCCTCCAGCCCCATCTCCCGCATCAGCCGGCGTACCCGTTTCGCGTTGACCGCGTATCCTTGCTCGCCGAGCCACCAACCCATCCTCCGGATTCCGTAAAACGGCGTGCGTGTGTATTGCTCGTCGATCAACCGCATCAGGAGCAAATTCTCGGCCGCTTCCGGTTCCGCCTCGTAATACCACCCCGACCGCGAAACCACCGCCAAGCGGCACTGCTGCCGGATGCTCAGGTCTTTGTGCGATGCAATCCATCCCTGCCTCTGCTCTAACGCGATAAACCGGACTTTTTTTTAAGCCAGTCCAGCTCCACCTGCAGCTGCCCGATCTGCTGGTACAGCTCCGCCTTTAGTGCTTCCTCGCTCGTGTCCGGCTGCGAGCGCCGATCCACGAACAGTTCCGGCGCTCCTTGAATCGCTTGTCGTTTCCAGTTCGCCACCTGGCCGGGATGTACGCCGTAATGCGAAGCGATTTCCTGAATGGTCTTCTGCTCCTTGATCGCCTCCAGCGCGATGCGTGCTTTCATTTCCGCGCTGAAGGTCCGCCGTTGCCTCGATTTCATTTCTGCACCCTTTCCGAGACAGCGATTTTATACCTTAATGAGTGGTCCGAATTTTGGGGAGCACTTCAGTGAGTGTCAAGTCTTTTCGTTCATTTTGTCTCTTTTTTCTTTCTTCTTCTTTGTTTCTTCCTCTGCATCTTGTTCCCATTCAGCCAAGCCGCCTCTGTCGCCACCCTTCCATCCGCACTCTTTGTTGAGCGATTGTCGCTCGGTGCAAGGTGGGTGTACTTGATTCAGTAGGTGCTGCTACCTGGTAATCGACCTCTACTCCCCTTGCTAGAAGAGAAGTTGGGCCAGGAGTTAGTCGCAGTCACCTGATCTCGGCGGTCGAGCTCGGCTGTTTGGATATCGTCTCCTTTTTTTGCTCCTTCTTCTTTCTTCCTGCCTTTTCTACTTTTTTACAGAGAAATTTCGAACCTGGATCGCTTAGGAACGACGATCGCGAACTCCGTCGACCCGTAGCACCCCCTGTTTTGTGGGCAGCTCTTCACTTTAGGCCACGGCACGCATCGCTTGCTGGCTATTGCGCAGTGGTTCGTACACCTCTCCACTCACCCACAACTTATGCAGCAGTACCGCCAGCTTTCTCGCCACTGCAACAACCGCTCGCTTCTTTGCACTTTTCCCTCCTCGCGCTGCAAGTTTTAGCCCCCATCTCCGCACATCACTGTCCTCTCCAAAGGGTCCCAGGATGTAGTGCGCCCCCTGCACCAGCAGGGTCCGCAAATAACGGTCTCCTTCCTTACTGATCCGCATCTGCGGCTGGCTCTCCCCGGAGTCCCTGCGCCCAGGGCACAACCCCAGAAAACAGCCGACCTCGCGACTCTTCGGGAACCGCTGCGGGTCGTCCAGCGTCAGCACATAGGTCAGCGCGATCTGCGTTCCTACTCCCTTCACCTGTTTGAGCAGTTCCACGTGCGGGTAGCTTTCCTTGGCGATTTTCTCCATCCGCACCTCGTATTCCTGGATGCGCTCGTTCAGTGATGCGATCTCATGGAGCAGCGGTTCCAAAACCTCGCGCAACTCCGCGTGCAATCCCGCAGCCAGCTCCCGGTTCACCTGCTGTGTGCCACACTTGGGCAGCCGCTGCCCATAAGACTTCACCAACCCTCGCGCTGCGTTCACCAAGGCCGTTCGCGCACGCACCAGTTCGGCCCGCGCACGGATCACCGTCAGGTGGATTTGCGCCTGCGCACTGCGATGCCGCACCGGCCCCAACAGCTCGGCATCGATGCGCGCCAGCCGTGCCAGTGTCCGCGCATCGTGTCGATCGTCTTTTCGATTGCTCTTGGTGATCAATTGCACCTTCTGCGCATGCGCCACGATTACTTTGTATCCCAGCTCCGTTAACAGCCGGCTGACCCACGGGGAATGTGTTCCCGTCTCCATGGCAATGAGACTCTGCGGTATCTTCGCAAATACCTGTTTCATCGCTTCCGGTGTCGTGGCCACTTTCTGTTCCACAAGGATTTCGCCCGCTTCATCCAAAACGCAGTAGCACGACCAGTGATCGCCGAGGTCCACACCAATCGTGAGCTTGTGCCCTTTGAAAATCATGCTTCCATTTACTCGAACAGTGCTAGTCTTCTTCATTGCCGGTCTCCTTTTCTTTGCGCCACGAGCGCGTCGATCATTGGGAGCGTATCGCATCCCGCGGGAGACCGGCCTTCTCATCTCATCTGGTAAATCGCGTAATCGGAGATCAAGTCAAGTTCTATAAAAGGGAAAGTCAAGAAAAAAACTTCCCCCGCGGCTGGAATTTTTCTACTTTCGCAGCCCACTTAGGCGAGATCAGGGGCAGGCTCAATCCCTAGTCGGTCATTCACCGCCTCTCGCAGTCGTTGCTTTGCACCCCAAGTATTTTTCTGTCGTTTGTACGGATACATGACCGAGCAAAAATTGGATTTGCTCGAGTTCACCTCCTGATTCATGACAGAGCCGGGCACATGATCTCCTCAGGTCGTGTGGCGCGAGTTTCGATACTCCCAGCCGCTCCGCGTATTCCTTCACAACTTGCCAGACCACTTTCTCCGTAATTTCCGTTCCCCAGACAACACCCTTGCGGCAAACGCATCGGAAAATCTTGCCGTGCGTTATTCCGGCCACAGCTTGCCAGTCGTCGATCGTTTGCTTCACCCAAGCCGGCATTGGAACTGTGCGAATGTGCCCTCCTTTTCCGACGAGGTCAACAATGGCCCAGTGGTCCTCTCGGCGCTGAATGTGGTCGAAGCTCAAGTCAATGAGCTCTTTTCGACGGAGCCCACACCCCAAGAGAACCGCCAGGATGGCTCGATCTCTTTTACCCTTCACGCTGTGCATGTTTGGAAGCTGCCACAGAGTGCGAGCTTCCTCCACGGTCAGCCAATTTCCAAGCCTCATGCCGAGCTTTTTTGCTCCCTTCACGCGACGGATCCCCGCAGCCAAATCGGGGCTAAGCAGTCCAGTGTCCGCCGCCTCATAGGCGAGTCGTCGGACGGCGGCAAGCCTCACGTTGATGGTGCCAGGTGCGAGCAGCCTATCTTCGAGATGAATCCTGTAGCGCGTCACCACCGTCTTACTGAAAGAAAGTCGAGGCTCCGAGCAGTACCAAGCGACAAAATCCTCGATAGAACGTCGATAGCTCCTTTGCGATTCCGGTGAGCGCAAACTCCCGAGCACCGCTGATTTGACATGCTCAAGGTCAGGCAGACCCAACTTACCCCTGTGTCGATTCGATTTTTTCGTTCTAGTTTTTCGTCTCATACAAGCCCTCCTGGTCGAGAAGGTGGAATTGGCATGAGTCGTCGTCACACGCAATGCCTAGACTCAGCCCGAGTAAGGGAGTATGAAGTTATCGAGAAAAACGCTCGCAGCTGCTAACGTTCCAGGAGGCGGGACATGGATATCGACGGGGAAAAGCTAGATCAGGTAGTTCTCGCGCTTCTTCATTTGAACTCGTTTAAGGAAGGGGACGGGAGGCGCGTTTGGAAAAGCCTTCCCTGGAGTGTGATGGATTCACTGCACGAGAAAGGATTCATCTCAGACCCAGCAACGAAGGCCAAGTCCGTGTGGTTATCCGAAGACGGGGCTAAGCTGTCAAAAGAACTCTTCGAGAAATTGTTTGCCGCAGAGTAGGTGTAGTGAGTACCGGCTGGCCGGCAGGCTAGTACGAACACATTATAAAAGGGCGCCCCATTGGAGTACGTTTTGAGTGCGTTGCTCAAACTTCTCCAGAAAGGAGCACCCTTTTATGACCAGCGTTAAATATATCGGGCTAGATGTGCACAAGGAAAGCATTTCGATTTGTGTGAGGAACTCTGTCGGCAAGGTAGTGATGGAAAGCGTCATCGAAACGAAGGCGAGCACGATTTTGCAGTTCATCGACGGGCTGCGCGGAGATTTGCGCGTCACCTTCGAAGAAGGAACCTGGGCCGCTTGGTTGTACGACTTGCTGAAGCCGCGCGTGTCGGGAGTCGAGGTCTGCAATCCGCGAAAGAATGCACTGCTCAAAGATGGCAGCAAGAGTGATCGAATCGATGCCAACAAGTTGTCCGAACAGCTGTACATGAACAACATCAAATCGGTCTATCACGGAGAGCACGGCCTGCGAACGCTGAAAGAATTGGCGCGCAGTTATCTAACCATCAGCAAGGATCTCACTCGGGTGATGAATCGGATTAAGGCGTCGTATCGCAGTTGGGCCATTCCTTGCGCTGGCAAGGAAGTGTATGCACCGCGTCACCGTGCGGAATGGCTGGGCAAGATCAGCGAACCAGGGGTACGCCGGCGGGCGGAGTTCTACTACCAGCAGCTCGATGCCTTGCGGCTACTGCGCCAGGAAGTGCGGCGGGATTTGTTGCTGGAAGTCAAGAAACACAAGGCCTGGAAACTGCTGCGGCAGATTCCGGGGATCGGTCCGATTCGCGCCGCCGTGCTGATGGCCGTGATGCAGACGCCGCATCGTTTCCGCACCAAGCGACAGCTGTGGAACTACAGCGGGCTGGGGCTGGAAACTTATGACAGTGGAGAGTACCGGGCGGTCAAAGGACAGCTGCAACGTGCCAAGAAACAGGCCACGGTCCGTGGCCTAAATAGGGACCACAATCACGACCTCAAAGATATTTTCAAGGGTGCGGCGATGAGAGCCAGCACCGCGGCGGGACCGCTGCACGATTTCTACGAGAATTTACTCGCCAAGGGGAGGAAGCCCACGATGGCACGCCTGACTCTGGCGAGGAAGATTGCCGCGATTACCTTGATCGTCTGGAAGAAGGAGGTACGTTTCGACGCCAATTATTTGAAACCACAAGCAGCTTGAGCGCCTCTGGCTGAGAGTCTCTTCTATCCCTGGGAATCATTTCCCGGCGGTGACCGTCGGACTCTTGAGACGCTCGATTCGAGGGGAAGTAGCAACCGGTAAAGTCAGGCCCGTGCTGAAGCACGTGAGTCTCCGAAGCGAACCCTATGCCCTCTCGGACAATCGAAGAAAGCCATAGGCCAAGAGTCTCCGATAGGACCATGCATTGCCACTCTTCGAGTGGACAATCGTCCGGCTTGTAGTCTCAGAAAAGATGGCGCCGTCACGACAGCGAAATGGGCACCACGGGAGAGAGGAAGCAAAGCCTACGTCCAATCAGTTGGGCTGAATGCCGAGAAAAAAAGATCGGCATTGGGTCGAAGGGGAGCACTTTTTTCTTGATTCCCTTTAATAGGACTTTTCCGGGTATGCCGTTAATCGTCCAATTGGATTATTCCGAGTTCCGTCATCCACCCGCAATGGTCGGCGTCATTCTCAATTCAGGCTTGTGTTCAGCAAATGACAGGGGGCAGATGGAGCACCTAGCCTGCTCGATAGAGGCCGATGGCTTGCAAGTCTTCGTCGCTGTGAATCCAACCTTCTTTGCCGTCGATGCGGACTTTTACCCAGATGTCGTCGGCTACTCCGAGCCCGATTCCGTCTTTCCCTTCTTCCCACTTCACCAGGACCTTTCCGGCGAGGATTTCGACTCGGGAATCTTTCTTGACCACAACGTGGGCCGGCGGGCCGATTTGCTCGTTGGATTCAGTAAACATCCGCACGAAAGTCAGATCCTGATCGCCTGGATGTCGCTCAACTCCTTCGATGGGCATCTCACAGCCGCCCTCGGCCATCCCGTGGCCGGTCTGATAAAGACAGTGCTGCGCCAACGCCAGGTTGCCTTCCATCCAGTTCACCCGGACCGGCACGGAGACGAAAAAGTAGCCGGTGAACAGGCGGATCCTCAGTTCGTCGGGCAGAATCTGGGTGAGGTTGCCCATATGATTGACCTTGCCGGGAACGAAATCGCCCATTTCGCCTTCCGCGTAAAGGGGCTTTCCGATGGGAGAAAGCTTTCCGTTCACAATGCCGAAAATCTGCCAGGGGCCACCGCTCATCGGTGCGGACGGCAGGCATCCGGTGTCAAGGAGCAGGCCTGCCCCGTTGGTTCCGGTAATCGGATTGACACTCACAGAGCAGGTCTCCGTGAACTCGCCGTTTTCGACCGGATGGGGAAACTCTTCGTGATGCAGGACCGCTCCGGCGGCGTCAGCAATATCCAATGACGCGAGCGCCAGCGCAAACTCGCCTTGCTTGCCAGATGCGCGCTTGTTGTGTGCCACAACGGTGAACGTCTGGCCGCCAAACGTGAACGGTCCTTTACGCTCCTCGACGTCTTGAAATTCCGGTTTTCCAGACGAATGGGTCGCCGTCTGGCTCACTTGTTGAGTATTTGGCGCTGGCGATTCACGCTGCGGCAAGGAGGCTTGCGTCGCCACGGAAGCGCTGCCCGCCACGGCGCGCGCGGGTTCTTGCGGTATGGTACTCCGCTGCGGCGCTTGCCTACAGCCTACAGAGAAGGCCGCGAACAGCAGGAGAACTCCCGAGACACTGCGAATCGAAAACATAGTTCGTGAGCCGCGGAATGATGCAGCTCTCTTGTTCATTCTAGGTGGCATGCGCAACCAGCGCCACAGGCACGCGCACAAGCGCAACGCAAGAGGTACGATGCCCTGGCACATTCACAAAACGCACACGGCGGGGAGAGCCCAATATTTTGTGGTCTCCTAGGACCACTTAGGTCCTGATACGTCGCAAAATCGGAGAAGTACCTCATAGTACCGGCCCTCTTGAAGGTTGAAGTACTGATACGTACTTGGACGATTTTCCGATACACGGGACTTAAGATTTCCATAACCGTATTTTTTGAACTTATCGTTAGGGATGCTTGCCTGGAAACTGCCACCCCCGTTGTGTTCGCACTGGAAAATAGCGGCCTTATCATGGTTTGTATGTCCGACCAGAAACTCAATGGCGCGAAACTTTGGCTCAAAAACCGGCGCAGCCAGAGGATTGAATTGAACGTTCCAGTAGTCGTTTATAGAGCCGCAGGGGAAGGTCCGCAGTTCTACGAAAGTACGCACACACTTGTCGTCAGTGCCCATGGTGCGCTGATAGCCTTAACGGACATGGTGGTGCCTAGGCAAAGGCTCCAAGTGCAAAACCCAAACAGCGGGCAACATTTGGAGTGTCGCGTGGTCTCCGTGAAGAAGGGCCTGATTGGACCTCCCCAGGTTGCGGTGGAATTTACACAACCCGTACCGAGCTTCTGGCACATAGCGTTTCCACCGGCCGATTGGAATCCCGGTATCTAGAGCAGCTATCTGCCAGCGCCAAATTTAAGTCGCCCCGACTGCCCACCCACACGATTACGTTTATCAGGAGTGTCGGTCCGCTCACAGAAAAACCTCTCTGTCTCCTTCCCGGAGCCGCGCAGAAAGAACTATTGCTCCTCGCCTCTCCATCTTGTGATAAATACTCAGCTAGCCTCAGGAGGGTCCATGCGCAAATGGGGCATCCTCATCTCCTTCTTCTACGCCCTGATTCTCTTGGGCCTGATCGTCCCAACAGTTATCCTTTTTTCTGGCCGGGACTTTGATAACTGGACAAAATTCTTCGGCAGTGTACGCGGAACTTACCAGGATTGGCTCTTTTGGGTTCCTGCTGGCGCTATTCTCCTCAGTCAAATTTTCCTGCTCTTCCTGTTGTGGTGGCCGAAGTCGGAAAAGGACCGGAAGAAATTCGGGATTGCACTCGCATATCTACTCTTGTTCGTTGCAGTCATGCCCTTCGTCTTTCACTTTTGAGACTTGTCTTGTGCCCCATCAGGCCCATCCCGGTCTCAGTGCCTCGGAAGTCGCCTTACCGGAAAAGTCCTATTAAAGGGAATGTCAAGAAAAAAGTGCTCCCCTTCGACCCAATGCCGATCTTTTTTTCTCGGCATTCAGCCCAACTGATTGGACGTAGGCTTTGCTTCCTCTCTCCCGTGGTGCCCATTTCGCTGTCGTGACGGCGCCATCTTTTCTGAGACTACAAGCCGGACGATTGTCCACTCGAAGAGTGGCAATGCATGGTCCTATCGGAGACTCTTGGCCTATGGCTTTCTTCGATTGTCCGAGAGGGCATAGGGTTCGCTTCGGAGACTCACGTGCTTCAGCACGGGCCTGACTTTACCGGTTGCTACTTCCCCTCGAATCGAGCGTCTCAAGAGTCCGACGGTCACCGCCGGGAAATGATTCCCAGGGATAGAAGAGACTCTCAGCCAGAGGCGCTCAAGCTGCTTGTGGTTTCAAATAATTGGCGTCGAAACGTACCTCCTTCTTCCAGACGATCAAGGTAATCGCGGCAATCTTCCTCGCCAGAGTCAGGCGTGCCATCGTGGGCTTCCTCCCCTTGGCGAGTAAATTCTCGTAGAAATCGTGCAGCGGTCCCGCCGCGGTGCTGGCTCTCATCGCCGCACCCTTGAAAATATCTTTGAGGTCGTGATTGTGGTCCCTATTTAGGCCACGGACCGTGGCCTGTTTCTTGGCACGTTGCAGCTGTCCTTTGACCGCCCGGTACTCTCCACTGTCATAAGTTTCCAGCCCCAGCCCGCTGTAGTTCCACAGCTGTCGCTTGGTGCGGAAACGATGCGGCGTCTGCATCACGGCCATCAGCACGGCGGCGCGAATCGGACCGATCCCCGGAATCTGCCGCAGCAGTTTCCAGGCCTTGTGTTTCTTGACTTCCAGCAACAAATCCCGCCGCACTTCCTGGCGCAGTAGCCGCAAGGCATCGAGCTGCTGGTAGTAGAACTCCGCCCGCCGGCGTACCCCTGGTTCGCTGATCTTGCCCAGCCATTCCGCACGGTGACGCGGTGCATACACTTCCTTGCCAGCGCAAGGAATGGCCCAACTGCGATACGACGCCTTAATCCGATTCATCACCCGAGTGAGATCCTTGCTGATGGTTAGATAACTGCGCGCCAATTCTTTCAGCGTTCGCAGGCCGTGCTCTCCGTGATAGACCGATTTGATGTTGTTCATGTACAGCTGTTCGGACAACTTGTTGGCATCGATTCGATCACTCTTGCTGCCATCTTTGAGCAGTGCATTCTTTCGCGGATTGCAGACCTCGACTCCCGACACGCGCGGCTTCAGCAAGTCGTACAACCAAGCGGCCCAGGTTCCTTCTTCGAAGGTGACGCGCAAATCTCCGCGCAGCCCGTCGATGAACTGCAAAATCGTGCTCGCCTTCGTTTCGATGACGCTTTCCATCACTACCTTGCCGACAGAGTTCCTCACACAAATCGAAATGCTTTCCTTGTGCACATCTAGCCCGATATATTTAACGCTGGTCATAAAAGGGTGCTCCTTTCTGGAGAAGTTTGAGCAACGCACTCAAAACGTACTCCAATGGGGCGCCCTTTTATAATGTGTTCCTCATAGTACCTAGCGCCGACAGTGCGGTCCATGTACCGGCTTTGAAGGTAGCCCAGCCGCTCGGTTTTTCCAGTACACCGCCTTCATACGGCTTTTGTCGGCCACATTGTAAAGACGTTAGACGTAATCGAAGAAATGAACTCATCATCCGCCGGTGTCATTCGGCAAATATAGCTTCGCAAGGTAACTCGCTGACTTGGCGTGATGCCGAACTTTGCGCGGCTGGTCTACTTCTTCGGCGCATACCCCTGCCATACATACTCCAACGCCAGAGGCAGGGTCTGTGCCTTCACCGCGCGATCGCAGTGGCCAGCGTTTTTCGCAAAGACAAACTGGTACGCATACCCCTTGGCGGCCAGAGCAGTGGCCATGCGCTCATTGGCGAGGACCCAGTCGTGATAGTTGTCGCGATTGATGAGAAGGTCTCGATCGCCGACATCCATCCAGATGCGCAGCGGCTTCTTCGGGCTGTTGGGAATCAGGCTTTCATGGAACTCCCATGCTCCGTGCGGCGTCTCGGGGTTGTAAGGCCACTGCTGGTACACGAAAGTGCCCGAATAACTCAAAACACGGTGATAGAGATCGGGGTGATACCAGGCCATTGCCATCGCGGCGGCTCCGCCCGAACTGCAGCCCATGGTCGCCCGCCCGTCGGGATCCCTCGTGAGCTTTACGTTATATTTCTTCTCCACCAGAGGGAGCACTTCCTTCTCCACAAACTCCGCGTAAAGCCCGGACATCGTGTCGTACTCCAGTCCCCGCTCGCTGCCCTGGGCGTCGCCACTACCGTTGCCGATGGAGATCGCAATCATCACCGGCACGCGACCTTCTGCGATCAGATTGTCGAGCGCGGTAAACAAATTCGGGTCAGGGCCATCGGCTCCCACGATGAACGGTGCCTCCGCGCCGGGGACGTATTGTTTAGGAACATACACTGCCACCCGTCGCGTGTAAGGGGCAGGATAGCTGTTCACGATCACCTTGCTCGCGTCCGCTGGGTCCGGCACGGCGACGGTGTTGGGCTCGCGCGCGATGCCGGTATAGATCTTGCTGTCCTTGGATTCCATCGTGAATTCAAAGACGTCACTCTTGGGCACTCCTTCGTTCGCAACCATTTCCGGCGCGGCATTGTGGGTAGGGCCAATGATGAAGTTCCCGTCTTCGTTCGGCGAAGGGATGGTTCCGTCCGATAGTTCCTTCGCTTTTACGTAGCCGGGCGTGCTGGGTTCACGAGTTGGCGGCGTCGGGCGTCCTACGACCGCAGTCGGAGTTTGCGCCGTGGCCGGATCAAAACCAGCCGTCAGGCTGATCAAGAACGCAAACGTTAGAAGAAGTCGTGACACTGGGAATCCCTTGGTTGTCGGAATGGCAATCTGCGAAGCAACTGAGACACCTCCGTGCCCAGGTCCGCACCGGAAGCGATACTGACCCCGGCTAAACTGCAAAGATTGTTCTCAATCGTACCAGTTCAGGAAGCGCATTGCTCCTGGATGACGGGCGATCAGGAAGTCAACTCATTGCTGTTGGGTGAGACCGCGAAAGTCGCTCAGGCCCACGCGCAGCATTGCGTTTGAACGTGAGATCCTTCCATGAGAAGGCCGGTTAGTGTCAAGCCATTACTCTCTCTTCTCCTCTTTTTCCATTCCTCGAGTTTTCCGCAGAGAAATCTCACACCAGGATCGCCAAGCATCGACGATCGCCAGCGCCGTCGACCCACAGCACCCCCTGTTTTGACCCTTTCCTCAAACGGTCGGTAAGGGTCAGGCCGGTTCTTCCTTCTTTCCTGCAGTTGTTCCCCGTTCGCTAAGCCCGCCCCTGTCGCCATCCTTCCATCCGCACTCTTTGGTGAGCGATATTCGCTCGGTGCCAGGTGGGTGTTCTCGTTCAGTAGGTGCTGCTACCTGATTAGCGTCCTCTCCTCCTACCTTTTGGGTGGGAGTCGGGCTCCAGGACCTAGTCGCAGTCACCTGGACTCGGCGGTCGAGCTCAGCTGTTCGGATCGAAACTCTCTAGGCCACCGCGCGCATCGCTTTTTGGCTATTGCGTAGTGGTTCGTATACCTCTCCGCTTACCCACAACCGATGGAGCAGTACTGCCAGCTTTCGGGCCACGGCAACTACCGCTCGTTTCTTGGCATTTTTTCCTCCTCGTTCTGCAAGTTTCCGTCCCCATCTCCGCAGATCACTGTCTTCTCCAAAAGATCCCAGAATGTAGTGCGCTCCCTGCACCATCATCGTTCGCAGATACCGGTCTCCTTCCTTGCTGATTTTCTTCTGTGGTTCACTCTTTCCGGAGTTCCTCCGCCCAGGTTTTAGCCCGAGAAAACAACCTACTTCTCGACTCTTTGAGAATCGATACGGATCTTCAATGGTCAGGACATAAGTCAGCGCGATCTGTGTTCCTACACCCTTCACCTGCTGGAGCAAGGACGTTTCCGGGTACACTTCCTTGGCGATTTTCTCCATCCGTTCGTCGTATTCCTTGATGGGCTCGTTTAGTGATTCGATTTGTCTGAGGAGCGGTACCAGAACATCGCGCAACTCCGCACTCAATCCCTCGGCCAGTTTCTCGTTCACCTGATACGTGCCACATTTAGGTAGTCGTTCGCCAAAAGACTTCACCAACCCGCGCGCTGCGTTCACCAAGGCCGTTCGCGCACTGACCAATTCTGCTCGCGCACGGATCACCGTCAGGTAAATTTGCGCCTTTGCACTGCGATGCCGCACCGGCCCCAATAGCTCGGGATCGAAGCGCGCCAGTCTTGCCAAGGTCCGCGCATCGTGTCGATCGTCCTTTCGATTGCTCTTGGTGATCAATTCCACTTTTTGTGCGTGCGCCACAATTACTTCGTGTCCCAACTCTGTTAACAGCCGGCTGACCCAAGGAGAATGTTTTCCGTCTCCATGGCAATCAGACTCCTCGGTATCTTTCCAAAGGTCTGCTTCATTGCTTCCTGTGTTGTTGCTACTTTCTGTTCCAGAATGATTTTGCCTGTTTCATCTAGCACACAATAGAACGACCAACTATCTCCTAGATCACTCAATGGCAGCGAAGCAAAAACCTGAAATCACGCCGACGAACGTTGTTCGGTTTGTCCGGAGCAGACGAGCGCCGATTGAGCCGGAACTCAAGAAGTTCCTGGACCAATACGTGATTCCAATTCTCATCCGCGAAGCTCTGAAAGATATTTCCCTTGAAGATGTGCGGCGTGATGTTCCACACTCCAATTGCGGGAACGATTCCGCGAAGCCGAGGGTCCGATGAACGCTTGCTGTGCCATTTACGCGCGCTATTCGTCCGAGAAGCAGAACCCCAATTCGGTCGAGGACCAAATTCGCAAATGTCGTGAGTTCGCTGCAAAGAATGGCTTGACGATCCTGGAAAATCAAATCTATCGCGATGCGGCTCTTTCTGCAGCGAGCGATAACCGTAATGGCCTCAAGCGGATGCTGGCGGCTGCGTCGGGCCATCCGCCCTCATTCACATGCTTGTTGGTGGACGATAGCTCAAGGTTGAGTCGGAGCGTGGGAGATGCAGATCGTATCGTCAAGGAGCTGAAATTTGCAGGAGTGAAGATTTGTTACGTCGCGCAAGGATTCGACAGTGAGTCGGAAAGCGCGGGGTTGCTAACCGCAGTTTTTGGTGGAATAAATGAGCAATATCTCGTCGATCTCGGCAAGAAGACTTTTCGCGGCGTCGAAGGCTTGGCAAGGCGACAATTGCATACTGGGGGTCGCTGTTTCGGGTATAAAAGTGTTCTCATCGAACACGATACCGAACGCGATTCGCACGGCCGGCCAGTAATCTGCGGAGTGCGCCTGGAGGAAGAGCCTGAGCAGGCAAAGGTCGTTCAACGAATTTTTTCAATGTACGCCGAAGGCCGAAGCCTAAAAACGATAACAAAACAGCTGAACGCAGACGCGGTGCAGTCACCGCAACCACAGAAAGGCAGGATTTCGCGGAGTTGGTGCCCCTCGTCTGTACGTACCATTCTCCATAATTCGCGCTATCGGGGGTTGGTCGTTTGGGGCAAGACCAAAAAGGTACGCTCCCCAAAATCCGGGAAAGTGTCTATCGTCCGCGTCCAGAAAGCGAGTGGGTGAGAAGGGAAATCCCCGAGCAACGGATTATTTCCGACGAACTTTGGGACATGGTAGAGACCCGGCGGGAGAACGTGAATCGCCTGTATGGCGACGCGAACCGGCACAATGGCCTCATGCACACGCGACAGATGAACTCGGCGTATTTGTTCAGCGGAATTCTAAAATGCGCTGAGTGCGGAGCGAACTTGACGATCCTTTGGGGCAAAGGCCGCAATAAATCGACTCAGGTGTACGGCTGTCCGTCGAATTGGAATCGCGGAGTGTGTGAGAACGCCGCTCGGATTCGCAGGGACGATTTGGAGACTGCGATGCTCTCGCAATTTCAGGAGAAGATTTTGCGTGAGGAGGTTGTCGATTACGTTCTAGAGAAGTTCGAATCCGGGCTACTTAGGGAGGTGGAAAATATGGGCAGCGAGCTGGACCGGATGGAGGGGCGCAAGCGCGAATTGGACGGAGAACTCGCAAACTTGACGCGCGCTTTGGCGACTGGCCAGCTATCACCGACGATCATGGCGGCGATCGCGGAGCGTGAGCGCGAAGTATCCGACATTACGGAGCGCATCGTTTCGTCGGGCGAGGATTCCATTAAGACGCGCATCGCGACCATGAGAACTGTGGCGAAAAAGAAGCTAAAGGATTTGCGAGGTATCCTGGGCGGTGATGTCCCAGTTGCGCGGACGGCGTTGCTAAATCACGTCGATAAAATTCAAATGGAAGCGAGCGGTAAAGTTTACACTGCGAAGGGGAATTGGGACTTCCTAGGTCAGCGACCTAGGGATGGTGCCGGGGGCCAGAATCGCATGTAACAGCCTCCGCATCGACTTTCGATTCACAGTAGCTGCATGAGTCAGCTGCTTAAACACGGGAAGGTCAATAGCCAGAAGGGCAACTCAACGGGCAAATAGTACCCACGTAACGTTCTCGCCTACCCTCCAAGCTGCCAAAGTGGACGCCCGGAGGGTACTAATATGAAATGTCGCATTTTGGCTTTTGCAGTCCTGTTCTTTGGCGGGATAGCTTCTGCTCAACAAAACACCACAGTTCAGCTGCAGTGTCACGACCTGGCCTCTTCTAACAATTTTGTCGGCCCTGATGAGACGATAATAAACGGCATGGTGTGCAAAGAAGTAAAGCAGGTGGCTACCCCTAAACAGGTTGCGCCTCCGGCAACAGCTGTTGCTTCCGCCCAATCGGCAAATTCTGGTTTGAACGCGACGCCTGCGGCTCCCCCGCCTGCAGCAACGAGCGAAACCAAAAAGGACGTGGTGCAGCCAAGTGTGCATCGCCAGTGCTTAATTCTCAAAAGAATGGGACCAGCAGACGAAATTACGAGCCACATGTATTCGTTCGGCATTCGTGGAAAGCAATTTCAGTATGTTGAGGGCGACTTCCCAGCTGGTGTGAAGTTCCATGGCAGGCTCACTGACCACGATGTGCGTGAGATCCAGAGCCACGGCGGAAAGGTCGTCATGATGGAACCTAAGTACTCGGCGGATGATCTCAGGGAAGCAAAGCAAAGTTGCAAAGACGAATAGAGTTCACCCAGGCGCCTTGTCCCCCAGACTCGCGCTTGGGCCAGCCGCAAACGGGTTCCGTCGATGAAGTGGGGGGTTCTGGACAGCTGCGAGTTTCGAGCCCCCTACCGCATCCCAAATGCGGAGTTCCGCGACCACAATTATTACTACGTCAAAGATAATGGCAAATTCTTGTGTAAGACCAAGATTTCAAAGGATCCAAAACACACACTGAGTGATGATCTGGTTAGCATGAGGGGCAGGCAACTGCTAATCGGCGGCGGCAATTTTGTGAAATTCGTGCGTTGCACCCTCAGCAAGGATGAAGTGCTCAAGATCATTCAAGGGAGCCTCGCCATCGCATCTGTCCCCGCTCCTCAGACCCAGCGACAAAACCGAACCCAATAGCTTAATCCTGGCTTCTACGCCATTGTGACTGTTTCGGTGGCTGGCTTTGATTTGATTTTGTGGCCCACCCTGCAGCGGGTAGCGCGAGTTTTTTTGACCGCTTGATTGCCTCTGCCATGCCTCATCCTTCCCAAACGCGCAAGACTCCGTATCTTGCGGATAGCCGCAACCTACTGAAAAAGCGCCCGTTATTACGCTCATAACTTAACTATGACCTACTGAGTCCCGCATAATATAAAGTCATTCTGACCACAAAGAAGATTGCTTCCAGAATGCGGTGATCAGCCGCGGACGGCGGCGCATGCGACGTAGCGTTCGTCGCGCTGCTTCGCTCAGGTGCCAGTAGTCCTGGGGGCAGACATTGGGTAGCTCGTGCTGCTTCCAGTAACCCCAGATGTACTCGACCGGGTTTAGTTCCGGAGCGTAGGGCGGAAGATAGGCAGTGGAAATCCAACCTTGCAAACCGGCAATGTAGTCCTGCACCAGCCGGCTGCGATGACCGGGCAGGCGATCCCACACGATTAGTAACGGCTGATCCAGGTGACGCACCAAGGCCTTCAGAAAGTCCACGACCTGTTCCTTCTTGATGGTCCCGGCATAGATTCGAAAGTAGAAGTTCCACAAGGTGAGGCCAGCAGCGACCGACAGACTCTTCCAATTGAAGTTGTATTGCAAGATGGGAGTCTGTCCACGAGGAGCCCAAGTGCGACAACGATGCGGTCGCTGACTCAGTCCGCTTTCATCGATGAAGACGAGGATACGCCCTTCCCGGCGCGCTTTTTTTTTAGTTCTGGCCAGACCTTCTTCTTCCAATTGAGGATCTGCTTTTCATTGCGTTCTCGTGCTCGCCCCTCCGGTCGCTGGGGGCTCCAGCCTAGACCAACCAGAATTTTCCAGACATGGCCTTCGTGATAGCGAACGTTAAATTCCTGCTCGATCAAATGAGCTACCCGGGGACAGGTCCACAACGGGGTCTCATAGCCGAGCCGCTCCGGACCTGCGACCAGGTGCTTCTCTAACTGCTGCCGCTGCTTCTCACTCAAGCGCGGCATGCGCCCAGCGCGCCCCGCTTTCCGAAGTGCGGACTTACCTTCGGTGCGATAGTCATGCACCCAACGAGCTACCGTCTGCCGGACAACGCGGAGTTGCCGAGCAATCTCGGCTTGACTCAGTCCGCGCTCCAACATCTGAATGGCTTGAAAGCGTCGTTTCTCTAAGGCTTCAAAATCGCGAGGTACTCCAGCAGCGTTTCCCATATCCAGTTAGACGCAGGATACTGGA
Source organism: Candidatus Acidiferrales bacterium (assembly GCA_963709675.1). Taxonomy (GTDB): domain Bacteria; phylum Acidobacteriota; class Terriglobia; order Acidiferrales; family UBA7541; genus Acidiferrum. Next base: position 1,167,038 of record CAVPWW010000002.1, on the reverse strand, counting down.
AAAAGGTTCCCTATATTATGCGGGATTCAATAGACTGACCCTAAAACAGTCCCTGGGCAGCTGGCGTCTCTCGTGTCGATCCCCTCGTCGCTGCGAGCCTTGTAAAAATCAGGTGCTTTGAATTATCCGCTGAAATTATCCAATCAGGTTATCCAATCAGGTTTCCCAGTCCTTCGGGCGGGAATCTGGCTTTTCAGCCACGAGCTCTTTCTTCGGCGCATTCCCGTTCGTTGGCCCGACGTCGTAAGTGTTCGCGTTCGGCCAAACAGGTCGCGGGATATCCACAACGATGTGGGTCACGTCGATGCGCTGTGCGGCGGCAGGATCTTCGGTCGGGAATGCGTTCATCAGTTCGAGCAACATGCGCGTGGCGGAGGGGTTCACCATGTGCGCCTCAAGCTCCAGTATAATCTTCCTGCGGTTCCCTTCTTTGTCGTCCACCTCGAATTGTTTCAGCTCCGTCGCGTTCATTTTGGGCAATATATAATTCTCTATGACGTTTTCGAGGCTAATCCCCATCTTCTCAATCAGATCAGGTGCTTTGCGCTGTATCGCTTTGAAGGCCTGATAGCCTGCAGCTGCCGGATTACCTTTGTACCCCGCCTGACGCGCTGCGATGGCCTTGTTCCGAGCTGTGGTGAACGCGACGGCGAAGCGAGATTGCAGATTGGTGAGGATGCCCTGGGCTTCGAGAGTTTTCGCGCGTCGTGCGACTTTCTTTTTTTCAGCGCGAATCCTTTTCCTACTCATGATCGTTAGACTACCACGTTGTTCCAGCACCAGCATTTTCTAGAATCGGATTGCACATGAAATGCGACTAAGGCTGCGCACTTGGTACTATGTGATTTATGGTCCAGCGAGTTCTTGCCTTCTGTCTCTTTTTTTATATGTTCTTTTCCATCCCTACCCCTGCACAACAAGGGGTTGGTTCGTCGCCAGACGCTAATAAAGGCGCGATTTAAAACGGCCACATCTATACCAGTGCTGCGTTAGGCATAACCCTGACCCTTCCTGGCTCTTGGGAATTCATGGAAGTTGATGCGCATTCTTCTCCCGAGCAAAAAACAAGGGAGAAGGCGGAACAGCAGCGGATCAAGGCTCATTGCAGTGGCCCTCTTTGTGGCGACGCAGACGTCAAAGAGGCGCTGCAATATAAGGCGAGCGGCATCCCGGTTTACTCGGTCTTCGTTTTGGGTTACAAGTTGTCTGCAGAATTTCAAAACCGGCAGCGCCATCCACTGTTCGACGGGACACTTTTCGGAAAGCCGATTTACGAATCCCCGGAATTGAGCAACGCGAATTCTGGACTCGGCGGAACGAATCTAGGCGCAATTCTTTTTGGTTCTGGAGACGGGATTATCATTAGATGTGGCCGGATTACCTTCCAGAGAATTCTGCAAAATTCCGCCGTCGATATCACGCGAGGCGAAACGGGTTATATGTTTCGCCTGCGAATTGCGAGTACCTATTTTGACGCGTCCGCATCGAACGCGAATCCGCCACTGGTGATGATGGGAGTTCCCTAAGAGCGGAGTACTAGTGTCTCGTAATTTCGTGCTCCACTCTTGGAACCACAAACGCTGCTTCATCAATGGCTTCGAGGCGCTCACATAGACCAGTTATTTACGAGACAGCACCCTCGTAGCTCCTTGTCCGGTAATCAAATCGAGCACTAACGCCGAACCAGATTCTCCAATTCACTCTCTAATAAAAAACAGAGCGGGTTGAAATCAACCCGCTCTGCCTGAATTACTCCAGGAATCTAACAGCGATTTAGAGCGCTGAGCTAGCGTTGCTGCAGGCCGTGCCGCTACCGTCGTAGTACAGGACGCCGGATTGATCAGAGCAATAGGCGTTCTGACCGCTTTGGCCTTGGACCTGAGGCGTAGCAAGGGACGTGTACGTCACGGCCGGTGGTCCTCCGCCGCCAGTCGCTGTGAAAACGTACCCGCTCTTCGTGCCGGTCGCGAGAACGTTGTCGATCAAGCAAGCTTGGGAGGAAGTTGCCGAGGTACCACCGGTGCAAGAACTAGCTGCGCCGCCGAGGACTGCCAAGCCTGATGCATATCCGACCATAGGATAGTTCGTCGAATAGGTCACCATCGCGGTATTGATGGTACGGAGAGAACCGACGGCCGAAGACTGATTCGCTGCCATCTTCGAGCGCATCAAGTTGGGGATTGCGATGGCCGCGATGATCAAAATGATCGCCACAACGATCAGCAATTCGATAAGTGAAAAACCTTTCTGTTTCTTCATTTAGAGGGATCTCCTTAAGATCCGGAGAGGAACTAGCAAGACAAGTAGCGCGCATGCGAAGGGCCACGCTGATACTATTAAAGATAGTCGGCTATGAATCTGCAAGATCCCTAAAAACAATGACTTACAAATTGTCCGAGATTTGCAAGACAGAAGAATGACCAATTTAGACAATGCTTGACTCAATCCGCCGACGTTTTTTGTCAATCCGATTGACATAAAATGTCACAGCTGACGAAGTGCTAACTTATTGACTGGGTCAAAACGGGAGGCAGGTCATGCCCTGAATAACGCGATAATCGCCTTTTCCCGACTTAACAAGCACTGACGGTCGGGGAAACCTTATTGACTGGAATTTCTTCCGGGTGTAAAAATCGCGCCTATAGCTTCGCCTACATCAATCGTTCGTTGCGGAGGGCAGAATGAATGATGAGCGCTGATAGGGATGTTCGCGATGCAATTCTGTTGCTCGTTAACGCATGCAATGATTACCAAACACGATGTCTAGCTCTGGCCTCTGCGTTTCGTGCGCTGCAAAAATATCCGGCTGAACTGAGGGATAGTCTCTGCGAGAGCGACTTACAGGCTGAGGCACTGAGAGCCTACAACGATGCAGAGGCTACGGTTCAAGCTCAAGCTAGAGAAATAAAGTCAGCATTAGAGGGCTCAGAGCCCTTTCTCGATGTTCTGACGAAGTTTGCAACTGGCCACTATTCAGAGTTCGAGCAATTCTTGCCACGACCCCGACACCACTGATGCGTCCTCGTCTACGCGGTAACAGGTAGACTCGGTGCTGGGCCGGTAATGCGTGCCAGGCAGGTGACCCCCCACTTTGAGTGAGCATCAGGGCCTCAAGTCCCATTCTTTAAGCCTTGAAGGTCGCCCACGCACGGCAGGCCGCCTCGTAGACACTGGACGCTCGAACCTCGGTTGCATGTTCGACTCCCATTCTGTCACGAAACCGAACGGTGCATGCACACACGCGCACTGAATTATCCTGAGTTTGGATTCACAACAGGTAGGGAACAGAGTTAAAGTCTACCTCTTCAAATTCTTCAAATACGATGGCGGCTGGCTCAGGTATTGGTCCGATAACCAGGCGTCAGGGCAACTTGCTATCGGTCTTAGCGGAAAAACCCGTCAATTATCGGTGCAGGCCATGAATCGAAACGGTGACGAAAATCGTCATAGAAGGTATCAGATCGTGTGGTGGCGATGGAGGAATCATGAAGTGGCTGGAGCAACTTTTCTCGCGCAAGCAGCTCTACAACGAACTCGACGAGGAGGTGCCGTTTTATCTAAGGAAGCGGATAGAAGAACTCATTGCGACGGGCATGTCGATGGAGGAGGCGACGACCTCGGCGCGAGGGGAACTTGGGAATGTGGCATCGATGAGGCAAATGGCCCGAGGAGCGCGGGGATGGAAATGGCTGGAGGATTTAATGGTGGACTTGCGATATGGCATCCGCATGTTGAGAAAAAACCCCGTGCTGACAATTACAGCGGTGCTCACGTTGGCCTTGGGAATCGGTGCGAACACCGCGATTTTTACATTGCTGTACGGGCTGGTCTTACGGAGCCTGCCCACGCCAACCGCAGACCAGCTAGTAAGGGTAGGAATTGCGAGTATCGCTCAACCTGATCAAGACGACGGTTCATGGATGCCCTATCAGATGCTCAGATTTTTTCGCTCAGAGCAATCTGGTTTCCGAGAGCTTTCAGGGTGGGTACAAGACTATGCGCTACTCCGTGACAAACAGGGATCGGTGCAGCGATACACGGCGGCGATGGTGAGTGGGAACGCATTTGGATTATTAGGGGTGCAACCATACCGGGGCAGGTTGATCCTGCCAACCGACGATGTCAGCGGTGGGCCAAATACGGGTTGGCCGGTAGTTTTGAGCTATGGCTTCTGGAAAGATTTTTACGGAGGCGCGGAAGACATCGTTGGACGACAAATTACGGTTTCAGACGTGCCAATGACGGTAGTCGGAATCGCCCCTTCGGATTTTCAGGGAATTTGGCCGGGCACCCGGGTCAACATATACCTTCCGTTGCATTTTTTGCCGGTAGCGTGGAATATCCCCGATCTATTGGAAGAAACAAACAAACGCATCTTCGACGTTGACGTGATTGGCAGACTAAAGCCAGGAGTTAGTATCGCTCAAGCGAACGCCGAGGTACACCAATTACAGGAGGGATTGTTGCAGCGATTTATTCCTCTGCATTTCCAAAAGGACCCATATTTCCAGAAGGCGTACCTAACGGTGAATTCGGCGCGGAGCGGGATACCTAACTACGTGACATACACTTACAAAAAGCCGCTCTACTTGATGCAAGGGTTGGTCGGAGTTGTCTTGCTGCTGTGCTGTGTGAACATTGGGGGGTTAATGTTGTCTCGCGTGGGGGCGCGCCAGCAGGAATTTGCCATTCGGACTGCAGTTGGGGCGTCAGGAAAACGGCTCGTAATGCAGTATCTCACCGAAAGCTCGGTGATTGCCATCTTGGGTAGTGCCCTGGGAGCAATGGCGGCTTGGTATGGCAGCGACCCACTGTTGCGTTTTTTCCGCGATCCCATGATGGGTGAAGCGGTTTCTGCCCATCCCGATAAAGCAATTTTCTGGATGACTCTGCTCTTCGCCGTGCTGACAACATTGTTGTGCGGTACGTTTCCAGCATGGAGGGCGTCGCGCACGGACCCCGGAATGCTTCTGAAATCACGCTCAACGATTGGCGGACGGAGGCAGATTGCTGGTCGAATGTTCGTGCCGATTCAGGTGGCTTTATCGCTGGTCCTAGTCGCCATAGCATCCTTGCTTTCCCTGAGCGTTCTGAAACTACGTGCCGAGCAAACGGGATTTGATCTTGACCATGTGACGATACAAAACTCACCCTTGGCCATTTTGAAACTGAAGGGTGATGCTAAGTTGGATCTCTATCAACGAATGGTGGACCGCCTAATGGAAATGCCAGGCATCGATTCCGCAGCGGTCACGTTCCAGACTCCAATGACCGGAGTACGAATGACTGCAGATTTTCAGGCTGTATCGGGTGGACCAAGTCCGCCCGAAGATACGCAAATACCTTTCAACGAGGTGGGTCCGGGATATTTCCGCACGATGAAAACGCGTATTCTGGCCGGGAGAGAATTTGATAAAACAGATCGAAGCTTGAATGTGTGTGTTTTGAACGAGTCTGCTGCGGAATTCTTTTTTCCACACGAGCAAGCGCTGGGAAGGTATCTCCGGAACCGCGTAACGGATGAATTTCCTGACCAAGTGGAGTGTCAGGTGATCGGGCTCGCGGAAGATGCCAAGTATTACGACGTGCGCCAAGGACCTCCGCGCACCCTTTATCTGCCGTTATCGACAAAGCGGGTCGACAATTTATGGGCAATGGTGTTTTTGATCCACTCTCCGACGAAGGGACAGGCAGTTGCAGGATTTCGCCAGACGCTTTCCGAGATTGCCCCGACCGTTCCCCTGGTGATTTTTGTAACCTTGCGTGAGCAAATGGACGCAGCTCTGGGCAGTCAGGAATTGATAACGCTTCTGGCGAACTTTTTTGGCATCGTGGCTCTGTTGCTCAGTGCGCTGGGGTTGTATGGTCTGCTCTCTGCGAGTGTGACACAAAGACGCGGGGAAATTGGAGTGCGCCTTGCGCTGGGGGCAACCCCGAGTAAAGTGTTGCGAATGATCTTGTCGGAAGCGCTGGTTTTGCTGAGCTGGGGCATGCTATTGGGTGCCCTCGGACTGTTTTTTGCGACGCGGTTTGTCGAGTCGATGTTTCATGGTGTGTCGGCCTACGATCCCGTGACGCTTGCAGCGGTGGCCGCGACGCTCTTGCTTGTGACGATTCTGGCCGCGATTGTGCCAGCGCTGCGAGCGGCGAGGCTGGATCCGATTGAAACTTTGAGGTCTGAATAGGATCACCTTAATGGGGGTCGATTCAGCTAACTGAGAACAAGTGATTCGCAATTCGTGCAATCCCAGTCTCAACTGGTAACCGCCGAATTGTGTACTGGTCCGCGCAGTCGACCCAAGAGTTTCGCTATTTTTTGCGTCGACGCGAGTCGAATAAATCGTGCCTGCCTTCAGCCTGAGAATATTTCGGATTCTTCACCTTTAGCCAACCAGTACTGTTCGATTTATAGATGCTGCGTTTTCGTTTGCAGACGATTCCTTCGAGATCCCGCGCGCAAATTTCTTGGAAGAATGCGATCCCCTGGGTTTCGATGTGCTGTGCATAGACCTGTCGCTCGCACCCGCACCTCTTGACCAATTCGCGCAAACGCTGCTTGCGCTCGATCAACGACAAGCCACGGAAATCCTCGCCATCGAGCCATAACAAATCGAAGGCATAGAAAACGGGATTCCCCTTGCGCGAGAACAACGCATTGAATTGACTCACGCCCTGAGAATCGAGGCACACGATCTCACCGTCGAGAATGGCATTCTGCACAGGTAATTTGTCGAGAGATTTTTTCAGAGACTCGAACGACTTGAAGCGGTTCATGTTCCGCGAGATCAATTTGCATTCGCCAGCATCGAGGTAGGCGAGTGCACGGAAACCGTCATGTTTCAGTTCAAAAATGTAATCGGGATCATCGAATGCTTTGGCGACGCGGGTGAGGCGCATCGGCTGAACGCGGGGGAGCACGGCTTATTATTTCACAGGTACTAGTAGCCACATTTCCGGTAAGGCGACTTACCAGGGGCTATGGCCGTTGACAACCAGATTCCGCGTTATCGCATCTCGGCAGATAGACGCCAGTAAAGATACCCCAGACGTAAATAGTCACAGATTTCTGCCGTCCAATTCGGAAAGGAGGATTGGGGCAATCATGAATAAGTCTTTGAACGGTAATGGTAAATGGTTCGGTGCTAAGTGGAAAGCATCTGTTATAGCCTGCTGTTTGCTAACTTTGCTTGGTGCCACTGTCGTATCTGCACAATCTGGTGCGGCCCCGCGAGGATGGATTCTGGCCGGGGACCACCCTCAGAACTACGTCACCGGTGTCGATAAGGAAGTCGTGTATCAAGGTCATCCCAGCGCGTATTTGAAACCGAAGCCATCAGCGACGGAAGGATTTGGGACCCTCATGCAGCAATTCGATGCAGGTCAATATGCTGGCAAACGAGTCCGGTTGAGTGCCTGGGTAAAATCAGAAAACGTAGACGATTGGGCAGGCTTGTGGATGCGCGTGGACAGTGGCACGAAGTCTGTCGCATTCGACAACATGCAGAACCGAGCAATTAAAGGGACTACGAGCTGGCAGAATTATGCAGTGGTACTTGATGTGCCAAAGGACGCCACGGGCATTTCCTTTGGTGTTCTCGTGAGTAAGAGCGGGACTGTTTGGCTGAACAGCGTCCAATTCGAGACAGTTGGCATGGACGTGCCGGTCACAGACATGCGAGCAGGTAGCGGCTCGCTCCAACATCCGACGAACCTAAACTTTGAAGAATAGCAACGCCCCGAGTTCGCACTGTAGACCGAACAGACAAGCCCACAATTCGACCAAGGTCTTGATAAACGACGTAACCGTCCACATAAAGTTCTTGAACTTGACTTCTCCGGTTACGCGACTTCCCGGGACCTGCCGAGAAGCCAGGTGTAGATTCCTCTGGAGCTTTCCTTGAAATACAATTACCTTGAACCTGATTGAGAGGGTGGAATGCCTAGCAGGATGGCACTGCGACCGACGATGATATTCGTCATGGCGCTGTTCCTCACAGGTTCTGCCTTGGGTAGACAAGCCAACCAAGCGCCCGCCACACCAACAGCGCAGTCGCCACAGACCCTCACGGAACCGAAGCCGGAAGTCTCCAGCAAAGACACCGGCGCGACGTTCAAGCTGCGCGTGAACCTGGTGCAAGTAAAAGTCGTGGTCCGAGACGCAAAAGGTAACCTCGTTGGGAATCTGAAGCGGGAAGATTTTGAGCTGTACGACCAGGGAAAGTTGCAAGCCATCACTACTTTCGGCGTCGAGAACGCGGAGTCGCGGAGAAAGAGGGTGGAGGAGGCGGCCAAGACGCAAACCGAGGGAGAGGAAGCAGCGCGGGGTTTAGCCAAACCGGAATTGCCGCAGCGCTTCGTGGCTCTAATGTTCGATGACATTCACTTGAACATGGAAGACATAGGGTTTGTAAGAGTCAGCACGAAGAAATTAATCGATAGCCTGGCCCCAACCGATCGGATGGGGATTTATTCGACGTCGGGCCAAGTCACGCAGGAATTCACTAGCGACAAGGAAGCCCTTGAGAGAAAACTGCTCTCTCTGGCGCCACGGTCTAAGGCGGGGAACGCTCAGGCGACACCGATGAACTGCCCAGAGGTGACGTATTTGACGGCGGATCAGTGGGTCAACAAAGGGGATGCTCAGGTGCTGGCGATAGTGACGAGGCAATTCCTCGAACGGGGGTGTTCCCAGGAGGAAGCGATGACGGCGCTGCGTCAGGAACTGATAGCGGGGGATACGGACAACGAATTCACCTACCGCGCACTGGAAGACGTGGTGAGACGCATAGCGGGCATGCCCGGGGAGCGGATCATGGTGCTGGTGTCGCCAGGGTTTCTGCTGTCATCACTGTCACTGCAAGAGATGGGGATTATCGACCGGGCGAACCGCGCTGGCACGGTGATCAATACTGTAGATGCACGCGGCCTGTATGCGCCGAATCTCGGAGGCAGCATTGAGAATCCGCGATCCGATACGCCAGATACAGCGGGCCAAATGGATATGTACCGGCTGCAGGAGCAGAGTTTAGACGCGGATGTGCTGGCGGATTTCGCAAACGGCACCGGTGGGACCTTTTTTCATAATTCCAACGACTTGGAGACTGGATTAAAGCAAGCGGGGACTGCACCGGAGGTTTCCTACGTTCTTGGCTTTTCCCCCCAGAATCAGAAGATGGACGGCAGATACCACGCCATCAAGGTCGCGATTACTGATAATCGAAAATTCGCCATTCAGGCCCGTCGCGGCTATTACGCCCCAAAGAAGTTGGACAACCCGGAGGAACAGGCAAAGCAGGAAATTGCCGACGCGGTGTTTTCACAGGACGAAATTCAGGACCTGCCCTTGGATTTCCAGACTCAGTATTTCAAAAACAGTGATGCGACCGGGCACTTGAGCGTGGTCTCCCACATTGATGTGAAGGCGTTACATTTCCGCAAAGCGGACGGAAGGAATTTTGATAACCTAACGGTCGCGACCGCAATTTTTGACGACAACGGAAACTTTGTCAACGGCGTGGAAAAACTTCTGGAATTGCGTCTGCTCGACACCTCTTACGAAAGAATGGCCCGCGGCGGCTTGACCATGAAATCCACTTTTGATCTGAAGCCGGGGAACTACCTGGTCAGGCAGGTGGTTCGGGACTCGGAAGGCGCGCAGATGGCGGCCCGTAACGGGGCAGTAGTCATCCCTTAATAACTGGGTTTGGGACCTTCCACCACTCCCCCTGCATTAGCGGTTGGCTAGGTCCCGAGAAACGACGAAATCGGAAACTTAAAGTACTAGCCCGAGTGCGCCTGAATAAACCGGCGTGGAGGTGCGGATGAAAGAGCCGTACGGTGAAGGCCTAGCAAGCCACACCGGCTGAGGCGCTGAGAGAGGATTCCATCGTGGAACCCACGCCTACCCCGTCGAAGCCACTCAAGCGAAGGACACTCCGCGTAAGCAAGAGCTGAGGAGATTCCTCTACGCAAATCTTTGGGACCACCTCCCGATGCGACGATCAGCCGGAAGTCACGGTAGTCGCCGTTGAATGCCGCGAGTCCTAGTGACATGAGTCGGGCGTACCATTTGCTCATCAAGCCCCCCACGTAATAATGAATCGTGCGCCGTCTCATCCAGATCGCCATTTCCGTGAGCGCTTTATGACGCAGCCGTTTAGTTCGTTCAACCAAGCGCAATCCATTGCCGACAAGTACGCTCGGGCCACCAAGCAGATCATGTATGTGGTCTATGAAGCGAATGAGTTTCTTGTAGCCACGGAAGAAGACTTGAGCACCTTCTTCGTCGGGCTATCCGACAATCAGATCCGCTACTGCACGGCGGGGAAAGTCAATTAGCAGGTCGCGACGGGATCTTGCCGGTCTCCAAAAACACTTGATTTCGGAACCGATAATTTGTCTTTTCGCGCCTCGCTGAATCAACACCTTGCGGGTGGTATTTTGTAGGGGTTTTCGGAACCCGCACCTTTACCCACTAGTCCGGTTTCGTAGTTAATCAGAATCTGACTGCTCCGCTTAGATTTCGGGTATAGCGCCACTCCAGAAGGAATGCGATTCCGGTCCCAACGAGAACGACAGCCCAGATCAAAGCAGGCTTGATGTGTGTGAAATTGGACGAGAGCAACAAGATCGCCGCTATCAGAAACAGCGGCCCGGTGAGCACGCAGTGATATGTCCGATTCTTGAATGCGTTAGCAAAACAGCCGACGGCCATAGCGAGCAGACAGGTTACCGCCGACGTCGCATGCAGTGGGCGCCAAAACATCCCAATGGCTGCCAAAACTGCCCATGCCGCGAGCGATGCAACGAGCCAGTAGCAAATGGAGGCACGGCTGGTGCAACAAACATTCATACCATTGCTCCATAACTAGGGTGAAACCAGACCCTTAGTCGTTCAAGCAGAATTTGTCAAAACATTTTCGCGGCGTTGCATCTGCCGGTCCGCGTAATCTCAACTCTGCCCAGTCCAAAACCAATTTGTCCGATTTCCTCGTTAGTTGACGCGTGACTTGTCGCTTTCAGAATTGTTTTGGAGTCGCCGACAATCTTGAAGCTATTGTAAGCATGGGGCAAAATTTGGAAAATGTGCTGACACCGTGATGTGGAGGCACCACATCTGTGCGCACCGCAATTGTATCCGCCACGCGATCCTCTCTTCGCCCAACATTGCATGCGTCGCAACCGCCATCGATGGCGAATGTCACGAGGAATCCTCCCTCATTGCGCCCGAGGGATACCGCGCTGCACTCCAAGAATTCCTCAGGTCGCTAGATCAACCCGAATGAGAGCCAGAGCCGTGCACAGCGTGGCGAATTGTTGGGAAAACTCTGTGTTCATTAACCTACGGCAGGTGGGAAATGGAATTACAGTCTGCTTCTTCTTTTTCCTCAAATACAGTGGCGGCTTCGGGAGTTACCCTGACAGATGCAGGACTTTGTGAGACTATTCCACCAAGAAAGCGGGAGGCGCAGCATGAAATACCGAATCGCAATATGGGCGGCTGCAGGCTTTCTCGTCGCGAGTGGGTGGGCGGTTTATTTCTTAGTCGCCAGCAAGGACCGTCCGATAGAACCGATGCTGTCCACTCTTGCCCGGCTAACCTGTCCCATTGCGATTGTCGGCTCGCATTATCCCGTTAGCCTCTATTTGGCTCTCGCTGCAAATGTCGCCACGTATGCTCTCGTCGGTCTCGTGGTGGAGATTCTGCGGCGACAATTGAACCACTCAAACTAATTCAACACAATTCTCGGCTCCAAAGCTGAGATCGACCGTTGGAGGGCAGCGACGATGAAACTCAACTACGTAATCGAGTTCGTGGCTGATATGGATCGTGCCGTAAGGTTTTACCGCGACGTGCTTGGCCTGCCACTGAAATTCCAGTCGCCCGGTTGGAGCGAATTCTCGACTGGTGAAACGTCTTTGGGCTTACATCCTGCGTCGGAAAAAAATCCCACAGGAACCGTCGAACTCGGCTTTAATGTGCCCAACCTGGAAAGATTCCACCAGGAAATGGCAGCGAAAGGTGTGCAGTTCAGCATGCCTCCGACAAAGCAGGATTTCGGAGGAACGCTTGCGCAATTTCTGGACTCAGAGGGTGGGCGTTGCAGCGTCGCCGAACAAACGTCAAACGCTGCCAATCAGTACTAGCAGGAACATTTCCGGTAACCCGACTAATCAAGCACTAAGGCGGAAGTCGAGCAGAAAAGGCGCCTAAGTTTTTATGGTTTGATTACAGTGCCGGAGAGCATTCCACATGCCCCTTCAGCATTTTTGCCCGGCTGCAACCGAATGTCGATAGTTTTCACCTCTCCCGGCTTGAGCCGAGCAGGTGTACTCTGCGACTTCTCAAGCGTTCCAGGGTGAAACCAAGGCTTATAACCATCGAGCCATATTTTCACCAGCACGCCTACGTCGGGAGGTATCAGTAGTCTGTAGCTGGGTTTGACCAGTCCGCTGCCACCTAGAAAGTTTTTCGGTTCTGATGCTCGAACGAGTTCAACGCAAGGACTCAACGGAGCACCAGTAACTGCATCGGCTACGGTGCCCACTAACACTCCCGCTTTTGGTCCAAGTCGAATGTTCACGTCAGCGGCAGAACGTCGGGAGGTCAAGACTACAGTTGCAAATTTACCGTCGCCAAAAAATTGGCTGGACATGTCAGGGTAATCTTCATCCAGTTTTTCTGCAGCTACTGCATATTTCCCCAACGACAAATCGGGGATAGCGAAATGGCCCTTTTCGTCGGTCGTGGTGTGGGGGATGATTCCCATGATGGGTCGGCCCATCGGACTCGCGTAGACGGTTGCACCATTTGCGGGATTGCCATTTTCATAACGAACTGTGCCTTCAATGGCACCCGTGTTTTCATCTGCCGTGGCAAATGTCCATGCACCTATTTGAAGACCACACAAGGTAAGAACTAGTGCCACAAGCAACGGACACATGAATGCGGAGCGACTCATGTCCAATTCTTGCACAGATTCGTTGAGCATTGCTTTCGGTTGAACAGTCAGGACCCAGTGGAGATATGCCTAGGTTCACCCCCGCAAGTGTCCCGATTGCTCGCACTGTGCTCGACGGCCAGTGTAATGATTCACTCATTCGGAAAATCGCTGTTGTCGCCGCTGCCCATCAAACTCACGTCGTCTCTTTCCCCGGCGTTGTGCTCCGATGGCTTGTATCGCGGGTCATGCTTCACCCACACATGTGTCGCGCGAGTAATCGGTACAGCCGTCAAGAGCAAATAATCCTGACCGTCTACGCTGAATTTAATTCGGCTGTCAAACACCGAACCTTCTATCGCATCCTTGAACGGCGCGGGAGAGAACAGAAATCGTCCCTCTCCCGGGCTGTAGATCCATACGCCTCCGCCAGGCCTAGCGTCACCCGTTGAAGAAACTTTTCGTCTGTGCTTGGGCCGTCGGAATCTTCGCACCGTGAATTACTCCTGGTAACGGCATAATCGAAACTTGGGTACTGCCGGAGATAAAAGAGTTCAAAACTCGAAATCAAGAATCTTTCTTCTTGTCCTCGTCGGGCAATTCTGGGGCCCGAATCTGGTCGCGCTCGTAGAGCCACTCAAAAAAGCTTCTGAAGCGTCGTTCTCTGCGAGGCTCCCATTTTTTGAGGACGGGAGACTTGTAGCGAAAAGAAACAGCATTCAAATAGAGTGAAAGCGGTATCCAGATTAGGACGGTTCCAATCACAACTCCGAAGACCGACCTGACCCCCAATAGAGCCAACACTACCCAAGCAATAAGCAACGCAATGATTGCAGCATACTTGCTGTTAGGGAGCACCACGCGAACGCGCCCTTGGCAATTCGGGCAGTAAGAAGGCCCTGAAATACCCGATGGCCGTCGAATCGCGGTGGCTTCAAAATCGGTAACACAAATGGGGCACTTATACGTCAAGAGCCGACTCCGCCTTTGATTCTTTGATTCTACTCGTTCTCACTCTTCTGGACCCAAGACACTTGGCCGCTAGTCCCTGGTAAACGTTCAAACGGGGAAATCGGCGAAGTACGTATCAGTACCCCGGGTTTCGGGATAGGCGGGACTTTACCGGTCACCCGAATCAGGACTTGACCACGCTTCTCCGTAAAAATCGGCGATAGATAAAAGAAACCAGTACGCCCAATAATCCATATAAAAGTGTGTTCGCAACGACGGACATGAGAAAACCTAACGCCTCGCCTGAATCGCTATAACCCGAACCCGTATCGGAGGCCATAACGAAACCGAAAGCTGGCCACAGAGTGAAGAGCAGCCACTCTCCCATCCACTCAATCGGCATGCCTAGGTACCAAAGCAGTTCAAGTAGGAAAGGAACAAGAAATCCAACTGCTAAAAAACAGCGCACTATTTGATCGATTAGTTTAGCCACAGAAACAGTTTCCACTATTAGTGCAGTTAAGTCGTGGCGGTATCGGCTGGTGAATCCTAGAAGTCACTGCCTGATTAACGTTTAAACGGCAAAACCGTCCATATCAAGTTCTAGAACCGGCACTAGTGACTAGTGGCGACGCCTTGGCTTGCCGACTAAGCACGAGCAGCACGTTTCGTGAATCGTCGGCATCCGTCCTAGAGGTAATCTGTTTGTAGAAGCCCAAATGCCTTCTCCTCTGTCGTGCGCTGTCTCTAATAGGGTCGGTTCACTCCTCGCCCTGATCGCAATTGTGGTCGTCATGCCATCAGTGCGCACCTTGGCGCAGACGAATGGTGGACCAATCATCAAGGTCGAATCGCACGAAGTGATCTTGCCCATGGAGGTGATTCGACAGACCAAAAGCCCCACGGGAGCCGTGGTGGGTCCTAACGGAGAGCTGCGACTTGGCTGGGTCTTATAGAAGCCTCCTCAACTGTTCCTTGCGCGGGGTATTCTTGTGGCCGCGCCTTCCACGGTCTAACCAACCAAGCAGCTTTTCTAGATTCACGTGAAACGTCCCTGATTCCTCCCACAAATCTACGACGAACTCACCAGCCTGTCGATCTGCGCTACGCGTGGCGCTGCACCAGCGCGGAGTAGAAGTCTTTGCCTCCCGTTCCCATTCTTCGGGATCGGGATCGCGTTGTTGGCTGTGGCCTATAAAAAGTACTAGCGCTGGCGTAACGCCTTGGTTGGGGCTGCCGGTCCATTGCGACATCACTAGCTCGGCCCGATGATCGTTGGTGATCACATGCGGAGGTGTGCATGAGGATGGCGGTGCGGCACTGGAAAGTTTCCGGTTCGCTTTGGTACCTTGCGATGGCCTTGGTGTGCTGTTGGGCTGGTCTATTTTGTCTGCTATATCGTGCGCTGCGGTAGTCGCGCCGCTAACTATTTCAGAATCGCCCACAACACAGCGAGGACGACCGGCAGCAAAACAAAGATGATCCAAAGGCTCGCAACGATTCTCTTGGCCCACCGGCGGACACGTCGGTCACCAATTCGAGTGTAGTTTGGTGCTCTTATAGATTCGCGTTTAGTGAACGGGCCGGATATCCAGAATGTCGTACTTGATGGTTTCCCTTTTCCCCTGATTTCCACCCCTGCGGCAGGTAACATACATGTGTTTGCCTTTGATCTCTGCGGGAAAAGTCTCGCCATCCGTCAGCCAATCCAGCGAACTCCAAACCCACCGAGCCGTCCTCACGAGCGTGTATTGGGTGCCATTCGACGTGACGATTTCAGTTAACCGATAAGCGGCCTTTCTCTGTGTTTGACCGCCGTAGGTGGTGGTATTGCAATTAACGGACGTATCGGTCGTGCTGCAGTTTGTTTGTGAATTCTGAGGCGTGGTGATGTTGTAGTCGAACTCCTGCGTGTTGTGCGACACGGCCATGACGACAAGCTTCTGAGCATTTGTGCCAAGCGGAATCGCAAGAATCGAAAACATTGCTCCAACACTAAATACACGATTCATTTCTTCCTCCTCAAAGCCAAATGGTTGTGCTTTTACGTCACTCCGCCTTTATTTGACTTGGTGTGTGAGCGATAATTTCCGGAACGCCACGATACGAAGAAATCGTTCCTGTCACGCATAGCTTTTGGGGAATTTTACCGAATGCGGCGCGGTCTGAACCCCAAATCACGATTGTAAAAATCTGCTTTGGGTAGGGTTCGTCCAAATTAATAAATGTTGGCTGGCCTTTCGTGTTCGCTGCAAAATGCTCGCTCGCCACCGTTCCGCAAACTATAGTGTTCTCGCCGATATGCTGCCCTGCTTGGGAGGCAGGGATTGTTTTGTTCCCTTGGCCAACTGCCGAGAACGTGAACATACAACCACAAACAACGAGCACAAGAAGAAGTTTTGGTTTCATTTGTTACCCCCAAATCGCGGACAACGAATTCCGAGCAGACACTCCGCCAAACTAGGGCTTCCACCCGCTACTTGATGCGTTTTACGAGAACTGTATCGGTTTCGTCCTCGACTTTCATCCGACAGCCTGCGCTTGTCTGGTAGATCGTTACGTCAGGTCTATATTCGTAAAAGTACGTGTAATCGTATTCGGCCTGCTGCCAAATTTGGCCGTTATCTAATTTGAAGATAGTGTCTCCACTCCACCCTTCAATTTCACCAGATACTGTGGTCTCTATTGCGGGGGAACAAGACGAAGGCACGGAAGAAAAAGTGTTTGAATTCGGCGACACTTGCTGCGCCGCAATCTGTAAAATCTTCATCGTGTATCTACTAAGCCAATCATTAAGGGCCTGTCTTTGGCTTGCGGTCAGGGTTGAGACGCCGGTGTCGTGCATCTCTTGTTGTGTCATTACTTGATCTAACGTGAGGGCGAATTGTGCCTTCTGAGCCGAAGCAAGGCTAATGACTCCCAGCGTGAACGGCGCCAGTACAAGCAGGAGTATCCGAGGAAACGAACAATGGCGGGTCATGTGCCACCTCACCGCGCAAGCATCTAGTTGGAAACCGAGGATAGAACGAGATCAGTGACCGAATATTGCCACTGTTATTTTAAACAGGTACCGTCTGCAAGTCTGTGTCACGAATCACACGTGTTTGGATTGGAACGACTGATAAGAGCACGCGATTAGCCGCAAGAAATCAATCGGGAAAGTGCTACTGCGGCCTTTCCGCCCCAGTAAAGATCAAACCCCTGTCCATATTGTCTGTGGTTATATCGATAATAAAACTCTTTGGTTTCTCCGCGCCAACTTCGACAGACGGAATTCTAGTGGACTTCTCTTCGACTTTCTGTTCCCGTTCCGGTTTGGGTTTCTCTTCAATCATGATCCGAGTTTCGACAGCTCGCGCGCTCGCCCGAACAGCCGATATTCCACCATCTAAAATCTGTCTCACTACCTGGTGATTAATGTTTCGCGGGGCTGTTAAGATTTTCGTCGGTAGCGGTAAAATCCCGATATATTCGCAACCATTTGAAAGCGGTCGCCAAACCCTTGAGAGTTTCATCGTCCGGCCTAATGAGAGGAGCTACGACCAGAACTGAGTTAATCACTTGATTGGAATTCCCGAAGTTAGTTCTCCCACCCTCGTATGTCAGCATGGAATTGGCAAATGTGTTCTGGATGAACAAATGACCGCTAAGTTCCTGCCTTACTCCAACCCACTGGCATCTCACAAACAACTCGTGAACTCCAGGCTCGAACTTGATCGCATTCGCACCCCTGAACCTTGAGTCCACCATGACACCGAAGTGGAAGGGTGAACTCGTCGGAACTTGAAACATCTGCTGATCGAGCTTGACGTTGTGTGGGCCAGTCAAAACTGCGATTTGGTTTGGACCACCTACTTCCCGGTGGGCCTGCGAGGTATAAAACGCGAGCCGCTTCGCGAGTTGCACCAACTGATCAACCGTCATCGAACTTCCCTCATTGCTTTGCTTGGAACCTGCGTACTGTGCAAGTACGGCGTCTTCCGGATGGGATTCCGGATGTCGGAGTAATTCATCCGCGACATCTGTCATTCCATTTAGTTTTAGGCTGAGCTTCTCAGTCATCACGTCAAGTGAGACATCGTCCATGAAGGAAAAGAGGGTCTGTTCAGAAGTTCGGAAAGTGATCCTCCCAATTTTTGCTGTACCGTCAAGGTCATACCCAGCAACGATCAATTGCAAACGGTAGTCTTTTATCGGGGTGAGCATGCCAGTGGCATCTCGGAGATTTGCAATTGCAGACAGGCTAGAGATAAGCAGGTATTTCAAGGCTACCAGTTTTTCTACGATATTCTGCGGTGGTTGTCCCGCTGATTCCTTGATGTACTCGTGAATTATTGCGCTTGTACTTGAATTGATTTCCGGCATCATTGTCGGGGCAGAAAGGTATCCCGCCACCGCGCAAACAGTATTGTCGTCCAGTTTGAAAAGCTTTTGCCCAGGCTCGGCGAGTTGGTCGACGCCTCTCGTTTGCATGCTGTCCGTTAACACAACTATTCCGTTTTTGTTTCCGAGTGCGATGTTTACCGTCCCGTGAACCACGAAATCGCTATTCTGTCCATTCTGGGCAGAAACTACCCACGGCAGCAGCATCGCCGCCACAGCCCCGACAAGGAGCGTGCGCATTTGAGCCTCCTGTCTTTAGAACGAGCGATCCCCAGAAACTTGCAAGAATGCATGTCCCGGTGCCTTCGGGGAGTCGATCTCCCCGGCTGATTCCCTAAGCTCGTCTTATCGTGGAAGGTTGGGCATGCTAGTACTAGAGAACATCAGGTTAAGCATCGCGCCACACGTGAAGAGGAAAAGCAAAAGGCTAAGTATTCCCGTGACGATTTTTGGCGCACCCTCTGCTTTGCCAAAATTCAATTCAATAGCCCGAAAGAGAATATACGCGCCGATCATTAAACCGATTGTCGGTATCATAACCGTTGTTCTTTCTGGAGCGAGTTAAAGCCGAATAAAAACCGCGCCACCACCAGCACCGATTTCATGGGTGTCAGGCTTAGTTCGCGTTCTGTGCTGGCTGCGCTGCAGGTTTCACCTGCGGAGTTGGCTTGTCTACGTGTTTGCAGACGTCTTTAATCGTTCCCCCCACTGTGGATTCACGGGTTGCATATACCATGTCTCCAGTAGCAGTGAATAGGGATGCGCCGTCTACTTTTTGTGCCGCTCCAATCAAGGCCCCAGTAACTCCAAACAACAGCACCATCTTCGTGCGATGCTGGTCATTTCGACGGAACCAGAGGATGTAATCCGCGTTCTGGAAATTGGCCGTGACCGTGAATTGTGGGCAAGACTTCCACAGGTCAGATTGAACCTCTACCGTGCGGGGATCGGCCTTCCCGTTAGGATTGTTGGCAAATCCTACGCTACGCCCCCCAGCCCCAGCCCCATTGGAATTGCCGTACGCCCCATAGGAACTCGCGTAAAAACTAGAGGATTCAAACAGCGGATCGTCTGTAACAAACAGACGCACTTTTCCATCCGATGCGGGTTGCAATTGCACGGATACGGGTTGTGGTTGGTTCTGCGATGGCTCAGGTTGCTTCACAGGCGCAGCCAACTTCGCCTGCTCGACAACCACTGGTGCGGGTGGCGTAATCTGGCTTGGCTGCTGCTGCGCTGAACCCAGTCCCTTCGGAACGCAAGTCTTCGCACCGTCAACTAAATGCGGCACGTACTCGCTCGGGCACTTCCAAAGAGGGTCGCCACTCGGATTCCTGCCTACTACTTTTGGCCAAACAATTTGTGGCGCGACTGCTCTGCCTCCAACGTTCAGCACTTGTGCCCAACAGGCACCGTCCAGGGACAACTCATCGCCCTTGCAGGGCACCGTCTGTCCCAATGCCGCTGCGGAGTGAAGGAACGCCAAGACCAGCACCATCGCCGCGTGTCTCATACACATCTCCTGTCCAAAACCACAGAGCGATGTGGCTACTTCCGGTCGTCCCCCCAGTAACTTTGACCAAACGATAACTTAGTACAGGGTTCGTTATATAGATATGACGTGGCTCACACATAATCTGCCGGGGCCAGTTACCCCAAGTTTCTCGCGGCTTGAATCTTAGGCCGGGATCGCTCGGAAACTGTAGAGGAAAACGTAGAGTGAACGGTAAACCCTGCAGTTGATAGGACTTGAGACGATATGAGACAAAATAGGAGGAGGCCGTTTGTGCTCACATAACCCGAAGGTCGTCAGTTCAAATCTGTCCCCCGCAGCTAATTTGTTTTCAAGGTCTTTCGGAACTCCACCGGAAAGCGCTACTAGGGTCAATGATCGAGGACGAAATTGTGATCACATGGGAAGAAAACACTCGAAATGCCACAATCCATCGCATCGCAAGGCCTTCTTAGTGTTTCTTGGAACTGCTCCACCGAAAAACTCCCGACGGGCTTGCGTGCTTGGTCTTGTTACGAGAAGGGTTCAAAAAGGCTCGCGCCGAGTTTTGGAACCACCTAGGGGCGGTCACCGACGCAGTGCAGCCGCGTCCGTGTTCAAGCAATGATTAGAATCTGCTGCCAATTACAGACCAATTGTCTTTGTAGCCTTGCAAATCTGTCTGGACGATAGAACAATGCAGTGAATCGAATTTTTTGGGTCTTACTCCACCGTGAGAGTCCAGCCAACTCGTGTGGTTTGCGATTAGAATGTCCCGCACCTTCGACCATTCAAGTACGAAGAATTGATCCTCTCCATATTTCTCTCCAACAAGAACAAACACGCACACCAGTTGTGGAATCGGAAGAGGTTTCTTGTCCCCGATGAGCTGCTTGCGTCCATCGAAAGTAATGTCTACGAACTTGTCGATTGAGAATTGCCACGCCCCTCCCTTGATGGTCTTTACCTGGATTGGGCATGAAGAGCCCTTGAAGTCTGTAGCTATGAGATCAAAGTCAGGCACATTGCCAGAGAAGGCAGCAACGAGGAGCCCTCGTCGAGCAAGCTCGCAAGCAACGAGATATTCACCAACCTGTTTGATTAGCTGATTACTTCGCCCTGTGGCCATACACTTCCATTACTTTCTTCAGCTCCAACGGTGCCACTTCACCCCCGGCGCTGCGCGCACCGCAGCGCAATGTCAAGAACAACCGCGCGGCGACCGTCGGGTACATACTAGCCTATAAGGGGGGCCGGAGATTCATCCTCGCACTGCCGGTGCGTCAAAAACGTTCGTCTCTGCCGCACGCCAGACACGGAAAAAGCCCCGCTGCAACTGATTGCTGAAGCGGGGCTTGCAAGTTGGAAATTTCGACCTTTACGCCGCAGCCAGCCGCCGCACCGAGCGGTCAGAGATGCCTAGCTCACGTCCGATTGCTCTCAGAGAGCGTCCCTGAGCGCGTAGCCGTGCGATCTCAGCGGTGTGATAGCCGTTGAGCTTTGCCGGACGCCCAAGAGCTTTTCCAGCCGCCCTAACCCGCGCCAAGCCTGCTTTGGTGCGCTCGCTGCGCTTCACGCGCTCCTGTTTCGCCAGCGTCGCCATAATCGCTATGACGGCATCGCGGAATGGGCCGCAGGAATCGAAGAACTGTTCTGTGAACGACCGCCACGCGACCCCATAGGACGTGAGCCGATTCAAGTGCTGCAACGTTGCCAACACGCCCTCGCGCGAGAGCCGGTCCAGGGCCCAAAAGAGCAATAGGTCAAACTTGCGCCTCGACGCATCCTCGAACATCTGCTGGAACTGTACGCGGTCGCTTTTTGAGCCGGTCTCATAATCCGCATACTCGCGGACGATCTGCCATCCTTGCTTCGCCGCAAACTCCCGAAGCTGAGCCGCCTGATTCTCCGTATCCTGCTTGTCGGTGCTGACTCTCGCGTAGATTGCCACGCGGTTTATAGTGTTGGTAGCCATGGCATCCTCCATTCAGGTTGCTGTGGTCAGGGGCGTGTCGGTGCTGATTACACCGGCGCGTCCCGCTGAATTTCTATCGCTTCGTCTTCGGCTTACGACCAGGACTCCGACTGCCTTTCAGTCTGCGAGCCTTCGCAATATCTGCCTCAGTCCAACGCCACAATGTTCGACCCTTCAGTGGTACTGCTATCGAAGGTGTGACCATGCCTGCGGAAAGCCAACGCTGGATAGTGATACGGTGTACCTTGATTCGCTCAGCAACTTCGTTCGTTGAAAAAGTCCGCATTATGATTCTATATGTAGCATAATATCCACGGCATGTCCAACTCTTTCCATGAGAACTGGGCTGTAGATAGGGCCCTCCGCGCTTGCGATGGAGGCGATATATGAGAAAGAAGATCAATCACGTCAAGACTACTTCTGGACCAAAAATGAACGGCGGAACTCAAACTGACAATTGGTTTGAAATCTCTAACAAAATCTCAAACGCGCAAGCCATGGATCGGCACAAGACGATGCTGGAGCGTCTTGAGAAAGCGTCCACTCAGCCCCTCGGGAGCGAACGATCTATTGGCCCACTGAAATTGACCCGGGGTGTCCTACTGCTCCTTAAACATCATGTGGTGAAAGAATTTTTCAGGCTCGCGGCGCCGACAGCAGAAGAAAAGCGCTGCATTGAATTTAAAGGAGCAGTTCGGGAGGTACTGGTCGTTGAAAATGCAAGAACCTATGCAAAAGCAATTTGTTGGGCTGTCGGTGAATTTGCCGACTCGCTGACTCAGGTTGTTACCGGCAGAACCAGACGACCCTCCATGTCCGATGCAGCAAGGAGGGCAGTTTGGGAAGAGTCGCTCAGATTTGCGGATGAACTCGCGACGGAGGGGCTTTGGTCAACTTGGCTTGATAATGGCAATTTTCCGGTCAGTCATGATTCAGAGAGTGTCTGGACAGACCAAGACAGGCAAAAACTGTTCCAAAGGGTCCGGTTGTCTCGAACGGAGTGGCTCTTCGAGGCAGATCGGCGCATAACTCACAGGCTCATTCTCTGTGGAGCAAAGCCAGGCTTGAAGCGTGTCGAGCAGCGGAGAAGAGAAGTCGCGAAGCTGATGTTTGAATATCCCCAGTCTTCCGCTCATGACCTGTGTGTGCGTATTGATTCGCTCAATGAGGCCGCTGAGAGCAGGAAGAATGAAATTCCGTGCCCTGTTCCCGACTTCTTGAAAAGGTTCGGGCTGAGACTTTGGGGGGACGCGTTTGGCGGCGGCCGACCAGAGATAACTCAGAAAATGCACGAGTACCTCAGCAAGATCCGCAAACAGTTCGGTCTTTCCAAGCCCCCCAACTTGCCCCCAGCTTAATTGTCCTCCAGGCAAGTATCCGCAACCTGATCACGCTAGAAGGGTTGTTCGTAACCATTGCCGTCTTTCTTCGCGTTTCGCGCATTCCTTTGCTTGCAAAGCCCGAACGGGATTTTCTGTTTGCACGCTCGGAAGTTCTGACGTAGGAGGAAAGATGACAGTGAAGAACAAGCATGCGAGGGCCCTGCAGCGACTTGGTGCAAGAGCCATTAGAAAGAAATACGGCCCCGATTTCTGGAAGCAGATCCGTTCAGGCAAAAGGCCGTCTGAGAGATCGACAGAGCAACCAGAAATGTCGAAGCCGGGAGACGAAACAGAGTTTGCCTCTACAAATTAAGTTTTTATGCACACCCTACCGTGGTTGCACACGGTGGGGCGGTAAATCAGAAAGGGTTTAGTCATGAATAGTATCAATTCCTCTATTCATCGAAGTCAAGATCCAATTACTGATTTAGTACGAGCCTCTCGGTCGGGAAACGATCCGAGTCGTGACAATGCGAGATGCCGGATAATTCCCGAATACTTCCGCTCACTGCCCAGGGAATGCCCCTCAAGCCTCGATTTGATATTAGATGGCAGATTCGGGCCGCGTCCCGCGAATCGGTTGAACGATCTTACGCTCGGGACGTTCGATGGCCATCACGATGACATCGAGAGGCTTGCTTGTGGGCATGGCGTTTATCGTTGGCGCCTACATGCGCCTACTCGTCCAGGTTATCCCAAGCACAAAAGCCAGGCGCTGTTATCACTTCCGGCTGTTACGCCAGAGCGCTTGCCCAATTCGCTAGAACAAACCCTGTCTTCCAGTTACATATTGCGCGTTCGCGACGAAGGAACCCGTGCAACGCCTTTGTTCCGGGGGGTGCGCTCCTGAGTCAGCCGCTCGCCATCGTTCCCCAGGTCCAAGAGGTATCCCGACCGGATGTTTCTTGGATCAAGAAGTACGTCCAAGTCATGGAAGTGGGCCGTGCTCTTGGGTTGCGTATCCGCCACAATCGAGCGAAATGTTGGCGTCCGCAGAATCACACCCACGGTGACTCAGACCCGTCGTTGCATTTCTATGTGAGCCGCAACCGAGTGCGCTGCTTTGTTTGTGATATGCGCGGCGGCCATTCCTGCATCGATTTGGTGATGGGAGTGTTAGACGTTGATTTCGCCCAGGCTGTGCGATGGATTGCAGAACGCTTCCCCGTTCCGAGTGTCCGGGTGGGTCGTCCAGTTGGAAACGCGTCAACGGCTTGCAGGCCTTACCGAGTTTGTGTTCACGGCTACGAATGGGAAGTAATCGTCCGCTCTGGGATGTGGGGGGCAATGAGCGCAGCGGAACGCAGCATCCTCGCGGTGCTGGACTCCTTCAAAAACCCTGATTCCGGCCTTACCCCTATGTCCTACCGCGCCATCATGCGTTACAGCGGTGTCGGCAAAATGGCGAATGTTTCGAGCTCCATCAAAAAACTTTCGAGGATGCACGCACTGCAAGTGAGCCGTGGGCAGCGCATCGGCATCACCCGCGAATGCTCTGCCTATCGCGTCACCCTCGATGACCCAAAGTTCCTAGAGCTTTGCAACGGACTTTTTGCGGATGCGAGACAAGAGATAGCCCAGGAGCGCGAATACCGTGCTTCTCAAAAGCGCGAGCGCCAAAGAACTTCATCTCGAAACGTGACAGGTGTTTTGAATACACGAACTTTGCGGGGTACCTACGGTGCCCCTGCACCCCACCCTTTCAGCGAGAACCAAGTCCCGGAGACACCTGCTACCTGTGAAGGTCTAAACCTCTCTTCCCCTGGGGAAGTGCATGCGAATAAAGCGCTGTCCGCCGGGAAGCGTGAAATTGGAATTTTGACCGAGGCCGAGCTTGAACGCCAAAAGCGATTGATCCTGCAAAAGCATCCGAACACCGGAAATATGGAAGGCACTCCTCCCAGGCTGCGGCCCGTGAAGGTAGGGGCCTAGCCATGCAACTGACAACACAACAGAGCTACGCACTGCTTGAAAAATTTGGGGTGTATGCCATTGAATGCTGCGACCAATGCCGCCAGGTTCTCGGCCCGGTGCGTTTCACGCGACGGGGTGACACCGGAATCTGGTGCAGGCGGGAATGCCGAGGCGATGGAGATCGGAGAACGATCCGCAAGGGCGGACGACCACGTAAGTACAAAGCGGAGCGCGACAGGCACAAGGCCGAGCGGCGGCAGAACGCTGAGAGGCAGAAAGCATTCCGGGGAAGAGTCCGACGTAACGGAAAACCCTCCGCTAAGTCTTGTGTTCCCAATGGACCAGAGACGCAAAATACGCCTCTCTCGCACTACCCCCTTACCGCACCTCTTTCGGCCCGGGAAACGAGGGTTCGCAAAGGCGGGAGCACGAGCGGTTAAGCGATGGCGACGACTTCACATCTCGCGTTGCAGTTTGATTCGCGACAGTGACCTCGAAAAGAAATGGCAGACGTTCTCAAATTCGGGCGAAAGTCACGGCCACGCGGAGAGGAAATCCCCGCCGCGCTTCGCGAGTTTATCGATGCCGTGATTGTTCCGGCGCTCGTGAGGGAGTACCTTGCCGAAATGAATGTGTCGGAAAACCTTGCGCTGCCTACGGGCGCTGTGTCAGATTCCTCATCGAACGTTTTGGTTGTTTCTGAGGTACATCGGTGAGTCAACTGCGTTGTGCCATCTATAGCCGTTTTTCGAGTGATCGTCAACGCCCCACCAGTATCGCTGACCAAGTGCGAATGTGTAGGGCCTACGCGGAGCGACAAGGTTGGAGTGTCCTCGATGACCATCTGTACTCCGATGAAGCAATCTGCGGAGCGAGCACGAACAGAGCAGGTCTGCAAGAATTGCTTGCCGCTGCGACCGGATCGGCGCGCCCATTTGATTGCATTTTGATCGATGACACTTCGCGCCTGACGCGGAGACTGGCAGATGCCTTGAATCTATACGAGAGGCTCTCATTTGCGGGAATCAGGGTGGTCGCTGTTTCTCAGGGTGTCGATTCCGATAGCTCGCAGGCGGAGTTGCTCATCGGTGTTCACGGCTTGATCGATGCTGTGTACTGGCGTGAACTTGGACAGAAAACACACCGAAGTATGCAGGGCCTTGCTCTTCGTGGACTCCACACGGGCGGTAGGTGCTTTGGCTACACCTCAGTCAAAAACGCCGACGGGAGCGCGAAGCTGGAAGTGAATGAAAAGGAGGCAGAAATTGTACGGCGCATCTACCGGTTGTGTGCGGAATCCGGCTATTCACTAAAACGTATTGCCCACGCCTTGAACAGTGAAGGCGTTCTGGCTCCGCAACCACAGAAGGGCCGCTTCGGCCGCTCATGGTGCGTTTCCTCGGTCCGTGGTGTCTTGTTAAATCGCAAATACGTCGGCAAGACGATCTGGAACACAAAACGCAAGTTGCGCGTTCCAGGTACAAGCAAGCGCATCTACAGGTCGCGTCCTGAATCAGAATGGATCACCCTCGACGCGCCCCATCTTCGGATTGTCTCAGATGAACTGTTCGCGGCAGCAGGGCGGAAATTCGAGAAGGTCAAGCGCACGCTCGGCAGGCCAGGCCAGGAGAGTTCCGGACTTATTGTCGGCCCAAGGCGCTATCTGTTCTCTGGTTTGCTGAAGTGTGCCGAGTGCGGCGGTAGCATCACTCTCGTCAGTGGTCGCGGTCGCAATGGTGCGGATCGCTATGGCTGCTCGCTCCATCATCAACGCGGTGTCACGGTGTGCTCAAATGCGCTACTCGTTCGCAGGGATGAACTCGAAGAGAGTTTGCTTAGAGGTTTGTCTGAATCCGTCCTCAAGACTGAGGTGGTCGATTATGCCGTCGCGAAGATGGAAGAAGCTCTGAGCGCGCAGTATGCCGGGCTGGACGCAGAGCTTGCGCGCATGCGTGAGAGGAAAAAGGAACTCGATTTGGAACTCAAGCGGCTCACCGATTCGATAGCGCAGGGCAAACAGTCGCAGAGCATTATGAACGCGATAAGTGAGCGAGAAAAAGAGTTACGCGCCATCACGGACAAGCTCCTCGAACCCGCGCCCGGTTCGTTGCGCGCAAAACTGGAAGAGTTGAGGGAATTTGCAGTGTCACGGCTGACGAAAATTCGGGAACTGCTCGCACACCCCGAAGACATCCAAAAGGTGCATGAGGTGCTTGCCAGGCGCGTTGGCCAATTGACGTTAGAAGCGACGAACGAGAACGGAAAAAGGACGTATGTCGCTCATGGCAAAGTAGATTTCTTTGGTGAAGAAGAGTTGGTGCATTCCGGTGGTGCCGGGGGCCAGAATCGAACTGGCTACGCCCGCCTTTTCAGGGCGGCGCTCTACCAGTGAGCTACCCCGGCACTCAGTTTATTTAGTTTAGAGGCCGCTCCCCGGCCTGTCAATTCTCTCCGCTGTTCCAAGGGATTTACTCTGTGCCTACTGCAGCTCACCAGCCAGTTGCCCTCGGCGGTCCATGTATGGTGGACTACTGTCCATGACCACAATGCACAGCAAATCTTCAGATTTGATTCCAGCTCTCGATAGCCTCGCGATATCGTCCACTACAACCGATGAACTCATGAAGGGAATCGTTGCCCTTCTTCACGAAAAACTCACCCGCTATAACTGGATTGGTTTTTACATGCTAGAGAAGGAAGATGACCGCGACGTGCTCGTGCTCGGCCCTTTCAAGGGCACGATGACTCCCCACACGCGCATTCCGCTCAATCAAGGGATATGCGGCGCAGCAGCCTCAACCGGCAAAACCGTTGCCGTTGACGATGTCAGCGCCGATTCCCGCTATCTTGCCTGTTCTCTCGAAACCAAATCCGAAATCGTCGTCCCCGTATTCGTCCGTGGCAAGATCGCCGGAGAACTCGACATCGACTCTCACTTCCTCGCAGCCTTCGGTCCCGAGGACCGCATGCTCTGCGAACACGCGGCGGCGCTCCTGGGCAAATTCATGGAGCGGCACTCCCCAACCGCCTAAGGTACTTTTATCGCCACTTGGTTGGAATAAGTATTCTCGCCACCGTCCGAACTAACGGCGTTCACTACATAGTAGTACTGCTCTCCAGCGGACACATTGTTGTCGGAGCAACTCGTTCCGGCGATAGGAAATCCCATCAACTTTGTATATGGCCCCTCGGAAACGGTCGGGCGATACACATAATATCCAATTACCCCGGCAGGACTGCTGGCAATCCAGGTATCCGCAGTACCACCCTCATGCACGCTCTGTCTGGCTGGTAACCTGCTTGGCGGGAACGATCGCAATAACTATCTGTTCCTGTCTCGGATCAGGGATCTTCTTATAGTTTGGGGCGACGCGCTCCATGCACTCATTTTTGCCGATCATCAAACTCCTTCATCCACTCGCTGCCCTTCAACATTTCTCGCGGCCGTGTTCCGTCCGGCGGTCCGACAATCCCGTCTTTCTCCATCAAATCGATTAAATGCGCCGCTCGTCCGTATCCGATCCGCAACCGTCGCTGCAGTGTCGATGTCGAGGCCCGTCCCATTTCACAGCAGATGCGCACGGCGTCTTGATATAGCTCATCGTCGACATCTTCGCCACCTGCTGCGTCGTCACCATCCTCATCAATTCGTGGCGCCCCCTTGCCCTTGGCGGGCTCTTTCCCCTCGTCGTCCTTCGGGGCTTCCAGAAGTGATTCGTTGTACTTCGCCTGCGCCTGTTCTCTCCAAAATTCGCACACATTGCTGATTTCTTCTTCCGTGACCAGCGGCCCATGAATCCGGTGGAGTCTGGCCGACCCGGCGGGCAAGTACAACATGTCTCCCTTGCCCAATAGCGATTCCGACCCATTCGCATCCAGAATCGTTCGCGAGTCCACTTTACTCGCCACGCGGAACGATATGCGGGCAGGGAAGTTCGCCTTGATCAAACCCGTGATCACATCCACAGACGGTCTTTGTGTCGCCAAAATCAGGTGGATTCCCACCGCGCGGGCCATTTGTGCCAGCCGCGTGATGGACTCTTCCACGTTGTTCGTGTCCACCATCATCAAATCCGCCAACTCATCAATGACGATAATCAGGTAGGGAAGTGGCTTGTGCTCACTCTCCTCGACGTTGTCAAACAACGAGAGCGACTGCTGCTTCTGGAACGTGCGGTTGTATTGATCGATGTTTCGTACGCCCCGTTGCGCCAGCAACTTCAGCCGGTTTTCCATCTCTCGCGTGGCATTTCGTAGCACGTTCGATGCCACCTTCGGGTCCGTAACCACCGGAGCCAGCAAGTGCGGAATATCCCCATACAAGCTCAGTTCCAGACGCTTCGGATCGACCAGAACCATCTTCACTTCATCGGGCGTCGCCTTATACAAAATGGATATCATCAGCGAATTGATGAAAACGCTCTTGCCCGTGCCTGTCGAGCCTGCAATTAGCAAGTGCGGCATCGATGCCAGGTCCGTCACGCGGATGCGTCCGTGCAAATCTCGTCCCATCGCCAGCGTCAATTTGCTTGGCGAATTTGCAAATTCCGTTGCCTCCAAAATCTCACGAAGCGCAATCGTTTGCCGCCGATCGTTCGGCACCTCAATGCCCACCGTCGATTTTCCCGGAATTCTTTCGATGAGAATCGACTCCGCCTGCAACGCCAGGCACAAATCCTCGGTCAATCCGATAATCCGGCTGTACTTGATGCCCGCTTCGGGCTTGAACTCAAACGTCGTCACCACCGGGCCTGGGTTGATCTGCGTTACGCGCCCTTCCACGCCAAACTCGTGGCACTTCTCTTCTATGGCTCGTGCCCGCAATTTTAATTCCGCTTCGTCGAGTTTATGGCTGCCTTCGCCTTCCCGGAGCAACTGAATGGAAGGCAATCGATAGTTGGTGGTGCTCTTGGCGACCTTTGGGTCCACCTTCTTTGCTTTTTCTGATTTTTCCAGGCCGAGCATCACGACGGGCGCCTTGTGCCCGGCCTCCTTCGGCGATCCCTTCTCGTCTTCGTTCTCTTCTACTGCAGCTCTTTTACCCTTGAAAATGTCTCCGAGTTCATCCAGATGGATGGCCTTGGCTGCGTCGCTGCCTTCCGTTTTTTCCCCTCTTCCCACAATTTGCGGAGCCACAGGCTTCCGGCCGCTTAGCTTTCGTTCCTCGACTTCCCGTCGCATCCGCTGCTCTTCCCGTTCATCCCGCCATTCTTCCCAGCGAGCACGTGCTCGTTGCAGAATTCCGAATTTTTCTATTTTCCCCAACGGCCCCTTCGGGCTACTAGCCCATTCGTGCGCCCCGCTGAAACTGAACCTCGTGGTCAGGAAAACGGCCACCACGATCATAATCAACGCTACCCCGAAAGCTCCTCCCCAATTAAAGCCCTTTTGCAGTTCGTGCGAGACAACGCTACCTAGCACCCCGCCTGCCGGCAGGGATCCTCGCACATCGGGAAAATGAATCAGCGAAAGCAGGGAAGGTAGCGACAGCAGCAACAGTCCGTACCCTAGTAGCGTTGCCCACTGCGAATCGATTGCTTGGCTCCTGCACCAACGATAGCCCAAGAGTCCCAGTGCCACCGGCAATAAAAACGCCGCAAATCCAAACACCTGAAACCCTACATCCGCCGTGTACGATCCCACTGGGCCAATCCAGTTCCGCACCGGATTGTCGCCCATCGAAGCGGCACTCACATTAAAAGCAGGGTCATGTGGCGAATACGAGATCAACGCGAGCGCCAGGAGCACTGCCGCTGCGATGCACACAAATCCAACCAGCTCATTCAGCCGCTTATTCTCTGTTGGTGTTAGAAAGCGCACGAAATATCTCCTCAGCTCTAGGGGAAGGCTGAGTACCGCCAGGGGCGCGGCGCTGTTGCGCCCCTCTTTGGAGGAACATGGAAATCATACCACCAGCCGCAATTCGTACAAGCCCATCTTCGCCAGTGTTTCCTAACCCCCCATGGCTCAAGCCTGTTGCGCAGGGGCATTCATATCTTTCCAAGGTTGCAGTTTTTTCGACACTCGCACAATAGCGCTCTGCGATATCTCCGAACTGTCGAACCGCCGCAGCGATGTCTATTTGTTTTTCCACGGAATTGACCACACGAGATGAACAGTGTTAGGCCGGCGAATTCGACATCTAATATCCCATTACTGATATCGGATATCCAATCCCAATCCTCACCCCACCAACTTTGCCGCAAAAAACAAAACCAATATCCCTACGATAATCCGGTAAATCGCAAATGGGCCAAACCCTCTCCGCCTCACCCAGGCCATAAACCAGGCCACACTTCCATACGCCACGATGAACGACACCACAAACCCAATCCCCAGCACGATCCACCCGTGCGTATCAATGCTCGACACCCCGATGGGATTCTCTGTCTTGCTCCCGTGCAGCGACTTGTACAAGGTGTACAACGTGGCCATCGCCATCGTCGGCATCGAGAGGAAAAACGAAAACTCCAACGCTGACGCTCGCGACATCCCTGCCACCTGCCCACCCGCGATCGTCGACATCGACCGCGACGTCCCCGGAAACACTGCCGACAAGATCTGGCACGCGCCAATCCACACTGCCTGCCCCAGGCTCATCGTTTCCATGTGCCACGTGTGAATCAGTCCTTCTCTAGCCCCTTCGCCCGCCGCCTCTGACTTGCTGTTCCTTGCGTCGATGAACCACATCACAATCCCGCCGATCAGCAGCGCGCCGCCGATTACGTACGGGTTCTCGAGATTCTTGCCGATCACTTTGGTCAATAAATACGATGGAATTGCCGTCACCACAAACGCAATCATCACCAGGCTCAGCGGGTGCGTCAAGATCGTCCGGTCGCCGCGCTCTCCCTGAGGAAACGTGGAGATGAACTTCGCGATGCGGTGCCGAAAGTAAATCGGCAGCGTCAAAATCGCGCCCAACTGTATGACGATCGAATACATTTTCCAATACCCACTATCCAGGCTGAGTTGCGGATAGTGAAAATGCAATAGGGCCTCCGAAAGCCGCAAATGTGCCGTAGAACTCACCGGAATAAATTCCGTCAGTCCCTCCACAATCCCCAAAATGACGCTCAACAAGTAATCGCTCACGCCTCTTCTCCTGGTTCCGTGGCATAGGCAATCCTGCCGGTACTCTTGAGTTTGTTTTTATTGAGTTGCTGGTCCCGTGAACTTGAGAGTGCCGCATCCTGAATGCGGTTTGCGGAGGGAGGGCACTTACACGCTAACGCCACGATGCCTCTTCTCTTCACGATTGGGTTGATTTGTTTTTGCTGGTAGTTTCATGTCGTAGCCTTGGATCTTTCTCGATCACACTACTCCAGCCGCTTCCGCATTTCATAGGCGTCAATGCGGCCCAAGTAATACCGTTTCAATACCACTTCTGTACGATATCCATGATGTTCCCAGAACGCAATCCCACTTTCATTGTCTACGGCTGTTTCCAGCAGTACCGAACGCACCTGGTGATACCGAAAATATTTCTCCATCTCGTTCAGTAACGCCGTCCCCAGGCCTGTTCGCCGTTTCGCCGGCGACACATCCAACGTAATGATGTGCGCCAGTGGCGGATTCTGTTCGGCCAGAATAAATCCCACAATCTGCTTCCCCTCTTCTGCAACCAGGCAGGCGGCTGCAGGCAAGTTCAAAAAATACTGCATTGACCATTTGCTGTAAGCAATTCCCGGCGGAAAGCACGCCTGGTCAAGCTTGTACATCCCGCCGAAATCGCGCGCCTCATATTGTCGGATCGCCACGTCCGTCATGTGCGGCCATCCTACCATGCCAGTCACCTTCTTCGGTTCTTATGGTGATTCGGGCCGGAGTTGCACACTTCTGCGCTGGCGCCACATCCGCGCGATCGTTGGGCCACGGTAAAGAGTGGATTGCTGTTCGGACGAGTGAGCGAGTCACCGCGCAATGCCGGTGCGAGAGGGCGACGCTATGGGAGCGCTCAAATGGCGGGTGCCGCCTCTTCCAGCCGGTCGGCGACGTCGGAAATGGTTTCCACAGGAACGCTGACGTGAATATTGTCCGTGTCGGTCACAGAGTCAATAAACAGCTTGCCGTCGCGCACGGAGATGTGTACGTGATCCGTCGTGTCGCGTACGTCCACGAGCTCAGCATTAGGATATTTCTTGAGTTCTTTGGCCAGTTCCCGGAGTACCGGCAGATACGGCCGGGCCTGGGCTGCCGCCTGCCGTAGATTCGGGAGCGGCACAACGTGTAGTCCCACGGGGACGACGGTGGCCGGTACCCATAAGTGGACGTGAGTGCCACCGGCGCGATTCTGGTCCACAGCCACGTGGATTACTCCTTCATGGAACACGTAGACGCCAGCAAGAGCCATGGTAGCGCCGAATCCGAGTGCAGCCTTGGCGAGGAAGAGCATTTGCAAATCTCCTTCAACGATTACGGGAACCGGCAAAAGACGGCAATGAGTTAGTCCGAGATGTTCTTGGAATCGATCCAGATGCGAACTGTATTCTCTTCGTCCTTTACGCTAACAAGCTCCGTGTCGCCATTGGAGGATAGGGCATGCAGTGCGGCCACGACATCCAGTTCATCTTTCCCTGCGGAGAAAAGAGCGTCCACAACCTTCATGGGAATCTTGATCTCCACTTTGGATTCCTTGAGGTTCACGGCCTTGGCGGGACTTTCCTTACCATCCGCATGCTTCGCTGACTTCTCCCCACCCTTCTTTTCTGTGACATGGATGTACAGGTAGCCAGCGTTCTTGGCGATCCGGACATTGTCCTCATTGCTCTGCACAGTCACGTATTCGCCGTCCTTGGACGAGCGCACGGCGTCCAGCAGGGCGCGAAGATCGATGTCGTTCAGGTGGGCGTTGTCGATGCGCACCTTGCCGCTCTGAAGATTGTCGTGATTGATGGCGGGGAGCACTTTCTCCGCCATCTCGATCGGCACATTGACTCGGACGGTCTCCCCTTTGTCCTCCTTGCTTTCGACCCGGACATGGATCCATTGATCGGTCTTGGCGGAAGTCTGTGCCAATGCGGGAAGAGCGAAGATGGCGCAAGCAGAAAGCAGCATCGAACCGGCAAAGCCGAGGAAACCCCGAGAAAGATGGCTCATGGGAAAGCTCCTTTGCTATAAGGTACGGATCACGGTCAAGAAAAGTTCCCGGTGGAAGCAGGATCAGGACGAAATAAGGTGGAAGGGTTAGCGTCCGAGAGGGATTTCGCCGATTTCGAGTTGAGGGAAGAGGGTTTGGGGCGATGCGGGGAAGAGCGGGAGGCCGTCGTCGGAGTCGTCTGCCGTGCCGTCATGGCGATGCCGGAAGGAGTGAATCCCCATACGGCAGAGGTCGAAGGTGCCATAGACGATATTGCCGCGCACCACGTCACTCTTATAGAGGAGCACTTCATTGCGGAAATAGCGAACGACTCTGGAGCGAGGGCGAATGGGGATCAAAGGGTTGGAACGGGTGTACTCGATGGAAGGCCTGTTGCAGTCTTTGAGCTGCACAATGGTCAGCATGCCGTCGGTGCGCATTTCGTCTCCGGAAGAGTTCATCATGAGGGCATGGACGTCCGGACGCGGCATGAGATATACGGAATCGACGCAGCCGGAAAGGGTGAGATCCCGGACAAGCATATTGGCGCCGTCATCGAGATTGCGATCGATATGATGGATAAACTTGTGGTAGCGAAGAGAAAGGGCGGCGCTGGTTTCGCGAGTGTAAGCGCTCAGCCAGGCTTCCTGGTCGAGAACGGTACGAGGCTGGCTCCAGACGCGCAGGTGTTCGCGCTTGCCGTAGCTGTCAAAACTTTTTTGCCAGGTAAAGTCCTGAGGCTTGCCATTCAGGAGCTGGTGAGAGACCGGCTCCGTCGGATAACTGTTGTAGGTCAAGAAAGCCTTGAACTGTTTAAAAAAGGCACGCGAGGAATTGGGATCTCCTGGGAGCCAGCCAGCCGCAGTGAATGCGTCTTTCAGTTGCTGTTGGGATCCCAGGAAGAGCAGATTGACCAGGTCGGCGTCCTTTCCATAGCCCGTGGTCGTGCGTTCCGGTACGTTCTGCAAAAGCTGTTCGATATCCCCTCGCTCGAATTCGTCCAATTGGAAGGAAACGGGAGGCAGCTCCGGTTGATCAGCGACGTGAAGCGGAACGCTAAGTTGGAGACGGAGGTCCGTTCCGGGAGGAAGATAGATCTCGGGCTCGGGAAGAATGCTGAGCGCGCGGTAAACCACCAGGACCGTGTCCCCGTAGGGATTGTAGGTTGGTAAGTGAATCAGTCCGCTGGTGATCCGCCCTTGGGGAGTGTCTGTGGACCGGATGCCGTGGATGATGCCTTTCCGGGCGATTTCGCGCGCGTTGTCAATCTCGACGACCTGAGCGGAAATGGGGAGGATTTCGCCGCTGGATGTCACCAGGCGATTGAACTGTATTTCCAGGGAAGCGGTGTCATGCACAAACCCCAAGCCCACTTTACGCACGGAGACGACTTCCCCATCCACTTCCAGGCCTGCCGGAAAAACGGGCGTGGAACCACACTCCGGTGATTGAATCAGGACAGCACGCACGGAAGCCCCCGGCTTGGAACTATAAGAAGCTACAGGGTCGAGGAGGCGTATCCAAAAGGACTTGCCTGCGGGAATGTAGTCACAGTTAGCGGAGGCGGGCGCCGCAAAGGCCAGAGGCAGAAGAAGAAGCAACGCGGCGACTACGCCAGGTCGCAAGGCAGATTCCGGCAGCCAGCTCAAGGCCCGGGCCACCCTGGTCTTCAGCGTTGATCTCTCATCCTTGAACAAGTACACCCTCAGCGGCAATCACTCATGAACAGTGTGCCTTCAACTGGTCAGAGTGTGTGGCCATGCCTCTCGTACATTTGCGAAAAGCACAACTGGCACTGTGTACAGGCAATGCGGAATGCCTGACGAGAACCTAACCTGAACCAACACTCAAACAGTACTACTAGGATACCGGAAACGGCCAGAACGAGGGGAAGGATATTGCGGGTAACTTCGAGACTGGAAAGCACCCCGGTTATTTCACTTCCCGGGCTGTCCCAATTTTGACCGTGCTGCCGTAGCGCTTGTAGTTGGAGTAACGAATGGTCATGCGAATATGCACGTCGCCGCTTCGGAAGTGCAGGTAGTCATCCGCACGTGTATAAACAGGGAACCAGAACCCCTTTTCGATGTTCTCGCGATAAGTCCGGAACCGCGGGAATACGTTCTCGTTGTTCTTCGAAATGATGTCAGGAACGGCCTTGCCGTCGGTCATCACAATTTGCAGGTCCTTATCGTCCACCCAGACACGGCCCTGGAAGTAACGTTGCTTTTTCTCGATCACTTTAGGTGCTACATCGAAAACGTACGTAGCAAGTTCGTCCACCTGCTGCCTGCCTACATACGTGACGTTGTACTTGGGAAGCTCGGTAGTGGTAAGCACAAAAGGCTGTACATTTCGGACGTCATCCAGGTCCTGTTCGCTGAGCATGATGCGTTGCAGCGTGTTGGCTGGAGCGTAGGTGACCTTTTCGAAGCGCTTACCTTCCGGAGTGAAAATGATGTCGCTAGCCATGCGGTATTCGCCGTCAGGCCGATTATCCTCGTCGATGGTTTGGATGGCAAAGTCCTGTGTGTACGTGTAGTTATCTCTTTCTAATTTAAAGTCGGCTTCGCGTTCGGCAAAGCGCTTGATGATTTGGTCCGGCGGAATGGAGGGAGGCTCGTTGGTGATCGGGTTGTCACCCGGGGAGTGGATGTGTGTCGGAGGGGGCGCTGTGTGATAGGTCTGGTTCTGGTTCTGGGGCGGGGGAGGAGCTTGCGTGCGCGAGGCGGGAGGGGTAGGTAGCGGGCCAGGATCCTGTGCGGAGGAGACGCAAACGAGGACGGCTGCGAGCACGAACATAATGCTGATTCCGATAAGTCTAGTTAGCACATTAGTCGGTGAAGGCACGGCTATACTCCTCCACAAGAGTCATAAGGCCCTAAGCATATAGAGTCTAGCGCAAAAGATAGGGTTGCACGAGATGGTTCGGGAACAATTCAGCGGGAGCCACGCATAGTAGAATCCCGAGGCGGTGAAAAAACAGAAGCGATGGAGTCTCTGTGGGGAAAATTTCAGAAAATGTGATAGCACTCGTGTTGCTCGGGGTGGTCGCGGTGGTCGCTCTGGAAAGAGGGCGAGAGACAACTTCCGCGCAGGTGGACGCGGCTGTCGAGGCGCAGAGAAAAGCGCAGCACATTCCAGGAGTGAGCGTAGCCGTTTGCCGTGACGGAAAAATTGTGAAAGCCACCGGTTATGGGCTGGCGAACGTGGAATGGAATATGCCTGTAAAGCCGGAGGCGATTTTTCAGACTGGATCGGTGGGGAAACAATTCACGTCGATGGCAGTCATGATGCTGGTGGAAGAGGGCCAGATCGGCTTGGACGACAAAATTGCCAAATACATTCCAGAGTCGCCGGCCGCGTGGAAGGATGTCACCGTGCGCGAGTTGCTCACCCATACCTCGGGAATAGCCGATTATGGCGGCGAAGAAGAAACCATGGGGAAAGGTGTGATCAACTTTCGCAACGATTATACGGAGGAGGAACTGGTTCAGGCTTTTGCGAAAATGCCGATGGACTTTGCCCCGGGAGAAAAATGGAGTTACAGCAATACGGGGTATGTGTTGCTCGGCATTATCATTCACCGCGTAGCCGGGGAATTCTATGGAGATTTTCTCCAAGAACGAATTTTCAAACCCTTGGGGATGAAGTCAACACGGATTATCAGTGAGGCCGACATCGTTCCTTACCGAAGCGGCGGTTACCGCCTGGTCAAAGGCCAGCTTAAGAACCAGGAATGGGTGTCGCCAACACTGAACACCACCGCGGATGGCGCGCTCTATACAAATGTACTGGACTTGGCAAAGTGGGACGCCGCCCTATACACCACGAAACTCGTGAATCAGTCGTCTCTGGACGCAATTTGGACACCCGTGAAACTGAATAACGGAAAAACCTATCCCTATGGATTCGGGTGGGACTTGAAGAAGGAAGATGGCCAGCGCGTGGTGGCCCATGACGGAGCGTGGCAGGGATTTACCATGAGTATTGCGCGCTACTTGGACGTGCGGCTGACCGTAATCGTGATGACCAACCTCGACGAAGATAATTCGAAGCCGGACAAGATTGTGAACGACGTAGCGAGAATTTATCTGAAGTAAGCTGCCAGGTAGCGCGCAATCGTCCGAGCCGTTTCAGACAGGTCGCCACTTCAAGAAAACAGCCGCGAGCGGAGGCAACGTGAGGGAGAGGGAATAGCTGCGGCCCATCCAGGCGTGCTCGCTGGCATTCATTCCGCCAAGATTGCCAACGTTGGAGCCGCCATACAGGAGTGCGTCGGTGTTCAGGATTTCGTCGAAATGGCCGGGGCGAGGGACGCCGATGCGGTAGCCGTAGCGCACCACCGGCGTGGCGTTGAGCACCACGAGAATCATGTCGTCGGGATTCTTGCCTCGGCGTATGAACGAAAATACGCTGTTGTCGGAATCGTTGGCGTCCAGCCATTCGAATCCCTGCCAATCGAAATCCACCTGATGCAGCGCCGGCTCCGATGCGAGCATCTTGTTCAAGTCACGAACAAGGCATTGCACGCCGCGGTGCGACTCGTATTCGAGTAGATGCCAATCCAGGCTTCGGGACTCGCTCCATTCATGGCGCTGGGCGAATTCCTGTCCCATGAAGGCCAGTTTCTTCCCGGGATGTGCGAATTGATATGCGAAAAGGAGTCGCAGATTGGCGAACTGCTGCCACATATCTCCAGGCATTTTGTGGAGAAGCGAATTCTTCCCGTGGACGACCTCATCGTGAGAGAAGGGCAGAATAAAATTTTCGCTGAAGGCGTAGAGCATGGAAAAAGTAAGTTTGTTGTGCTCATAACGGCGGAAGACAGGGTCCTTGGAAAAATAGTGAAGCGTGTCGTTCATCCAGCCCATGTTCCATTTCAGGCTGAAACCCAGGCCCCCGAGGTACGTGGGACGGGACACACTGGGCCACGCCGTGGATTCTTCGGCTATTGTGAGAATGCCAGGAAAACGGTGGTAAGCGACCTCATTCAGTCGCTTGAAAAAGTCGATGGCATCCAGATTTTCCCGGCCGCCATAGCGGTTGGGGATCCACTCGCCTGCTTTGCGCGAATAGTCGAGATAGAGCATCGAAGCGACGGCGTCTACGCGAAGACCGTCAATGTGATATTTGTCCAGCCAAAACAGAGCGTTGGAGATCAGGAAGTTCTGAACCTCGTTCCGCCCGTAGTTGTAAACCAACGTACCCCAGTCGGGATGCGAGCCCTGCCGCGGATCTTCGTGTTCGTAGAGATTCGTGCCGTCGAAAAAGGCCAGGCCGTGGGCGTCGCGAGGAAAGTGCGCCGGCGTCCAATCGAGGAAAACCCCGATCCCGGCCTGATGGCAGCGATCGACAAATTCCATGAAATCTGTGGGCGAGCCAAATCGGCTGGTGGCCGCGAAATAGCCAAGGGTTTGATATCCCCACGAACCGTCATATGGATGCTCCATGATGGGCAAGAGTTCGATGTGCGTGTATCCCAAGTCCTTCACGTAGGGAATAAGCTGGTCGCCTAGCTCGCGGTAGCTGAGCCACCGATTGTGCTCTTCGGGCATGCGCCGCCACGAGCCGAGATGCACTTCATAGACACTGATGGGAGATTCCAGCCAGAGCTTCTGCGCGCGTTCGTGCATCCACGCGGAATCGTTCCAACGGTGCTTATCGATGCGAGCCACGACGGACCCGTTGTGAGGGCGCAGTTCCGCGGAAAAGGCATACGGATCGGCCTTGAGAGGAAGGACGACATCCTGTTTGCCAACGATCTCGAATTTGTAGATGGTGCCTTCGCCAAGCTCAGGTATGAAAAGCTCCCAGATGCCGGAGGAACCCCGAAAACGCATGGGATGCACCCGCCCGTCCCAATGATTGAAATCGCCTACGACGCTGACGCGCCGGGCGTTGGGTGCCCACACCGCAAAATGAACGCCATCCACACCGTCGACTGTTTTCAGATGAGCGCCGAGTTTTTCATACGCATCGTAATGGCGGCCCTCGCCCATGAGATACAGATCGAATTCCGTCAGGAGAAAAGGGAATGCGTAGGTGTCGTAGCTTTCCACAGTCTCGCCAAATTCCGTGTGGAAACGAATGCGATAGCTGGAAGGAGCAGGAGAAAGTTCGCTGACTCCGGGGAGAATGGCTTCAAAAAAACCTTCGGGGCGAAGTTTGCGCATGGGAAGGGGTTCAGGTGCGCCTTCATGGGGCAACGTTTCGGAGGGGAGACCCCGTAGGAGGATCTGCGCTCCGCTTGCCCTGGGCAGGAAGAAACGTATCGCCCAGCGGCGTCCCTCGGGCGAGTCGAGAGGATGAGGACCGAGAATGCCAAATGGATCGGAATTTCGCCCGACAAGGAGAGATTCCAATCGTGCGCGCAACTGTTCCGCAGCCGGAGATTTGGATGAAGCAGGATTTGGTTCAGGCACGACAGCATTCTATCGGAAGAATGGGGACAGAACCAACGGACTTTCGGAAAAGGGTTTTGCGGCCAGACAGTTTGAGAAAGGTGAAGCAGGGCGAAACAGAGAAGAATGACGAATGCATAGGCGAGCGTTGAGGGATTCCGCGCGAGTGCTCCCTCAACCGCCGCCGGTGGCATCAGCTTTCGCTGATCCCAAGTTCTTTCCGTCAGGGTGACCGAACGCGTGAAAAGTCGCACTATGCGAGAAAGGAGGCAGTCCGTCGATAGCCTCGGAAATGCGGAGATTTGACTGGGAGTGAAGAGTGAAGACGAAAATTGAACACCTGGAAAAGAAGTGCGTGAAGGGGCGACTTGCGGGTGATTGGTACCCGCGATAGAGTGCACAATCGATCACGGAGTTCGGAGGGAAGGAAAAGCTTGATTGTTTCGAAGGGAGAATCAGCCGGTGGGACAAATCAGTTTCGCAAGAAGAGCGGCACTTCTTTCTGCAGTGCTGTTGATAGGAGCCACCATGATTGAGGCGCAGGACCGTTCACAGACGCGATCGATGGTGATTTCGCAGAACGGCATTGTTGCCGCCGAATCACCCCTGGCGGCCCAAGCGGGGGTGCGGATGCTGGAATCGGGGGGCAACGCGGTGGACGCGGCCATCGCCACAAACGCGATGATGGGCGTGGTATCGCCCATGATGAATGGGATCGGCGGCGACCTCTTCGCGATCGTGTACGACGCCAAGGCAAACAAGCTTTATGGATTGAACGCCAGCGGCTGGGCCCCCAAAGCCTTGACCATCGAGATGCTCCACAAACAAGGGCTCCGGGAGATGCCGCAGACGGGCGTAAATACCATCACCGTACCGGGGACCGTGGAAGGCTGGCAGAAGCTATCCGACAAGTTCGGTCGAAAGAAACTTTCCGAGGATCTCGAGCCGGCGATCCAAACCGCGAAGAACGGTTACCCAGTAACGGAATGGGTCGCAATGTACTGGGCGACGAATACGGATTATCTGCGCGGGGACGACGAGGCCACGAAACTCTATCTGCCGAACGACCGGCCGCCCAAAGCTGGAGAGGTGTTTCACAATGCGGATCTGGCGTGGTCGCTGCAGCAGATCGCCCAGCATGGTCGCGACGCTTATTACCAGGGCGACATTGCCAAGCGCGTGTTGGATACCATCAAGCGCCACGGCGGAGTGATGAGTGCGCAGGACTTCGCGGAATTTTCCGCTGAATGGGTAGAACCACTGTCAACTACCTACCGGGATTGGACGGTGTATGAATTGCCTCCTAACGGGCAGGGACTCGCGGCCCTGATCATGCTGAACATGATGGAGACAATTCCGCTGGGGCAGAAGGATTACGGCTTCGGTTCGACCAAGGCGCTGCATGCAATGATCGAAGCGAAAAAGCTGGCTTATGCGGACCTGGTGAAATACATCGGCGATCCTCGAGGACAGACGCTTCCAGTGGTTACACTTTTATCCAAGGACCGAGCGGCAGAACGGGCGAAGTTGATCGACCCGGATCATGCTAATTGCGAAGTTGCAACAGGAACGCTGCCTGGGGCCGGCGACACGACTTACCTCACTGTGGTGGACCGTGAAGGCAACATGGTTTCGCTGATCCAAAGCAACTACGCCGAATTTGGTTCCGGAATTGTCGCTCCCGGAACAGGATTTGCCCTTCAAAATCGCGGTGCGTTGTTTAACCTGGATGCCACTTCTCCCAACGCGCTGGCCGGAAGGAAGCGTCCGCTTCACACGATTATTCCGGCTTTCGCGCAAAAGGGCGACACGCGCCTCGCTTTCGGAATCATGGGAGGCTGGAACCAGTCCCAGGCCCATGCGCAGTTCGTTGCCAATCTGGTCGATTACAAAATGAACATCCAGGCCGCACTGGAAGCGCCGCGTTTTACAAAGCGCACCTTTGAGGGATGCGACGTGGAAATGGAAAACCGCATTTCGGGCAAAGTGCGAGACGAGTTGACCGCAAAAGGCCACAAGATTCAGGTGATGGGTACCTTCTCGTCGGCAATGGGTGGCGGCCAGGCTGTGCTGCGCGATTTCGCAACCGGGGTGAATTACGGAGCTTCCGATCCGCGGAAAGATGGCGGTGCGGTCGCCGAATTACCTGGGTACGTTGCTAAATAATAACCATATAGCCAATACTCTCCCGCGGTACGTGGCGCGCAGTACGGCAAAAGGTTTCCGCAGGGTTCATGCAGAGGGAAGGAGGTTTCCCATTTTGCGAGCGCTGGAAGATTCCGTGGTTTGCTATAACCCATTTATTATCATTTCGTTCCGCGGTAATCGTGGCTGGTAGGCCAATTGCCTCTCACTGCTTCCCCGATTCGCTCCATGCTCGACCGAACTTGATTAGGGCCAGGAGGTTGCCATGCAGCGGTCCAGCGGTCTGAAAGTGGCGGCACGGTTTTTGGCGGCAGGATGTTTCCTGATGGTGTGGGCAGGAAGAGCGACGGGACAGGCCAACGAAGTCGTGGGGGAATATGTTTGCGCGGAAGCACATGTGGCAGGCAAGAAGGTGCCCTGCAAAGTTGCGCCCCTCAATTTGAAAAGCGACGGAAAATTTGAGCTGCATGGCCGCGAGGGCGAATACCTTGTGAGTGGGAACTGGGTGGAGTTGAATGGAATGGTCTTGAAGTCGCGCGCCAAAATTGAAGCCGGCCACAAAATCGTTTTTCGCTTCTACAACAAACGCGGTTTATGCGAGATGGTCTACGAGCGGCGCCTCGCGGAACTCGGGAAAACCGAGTTAGGTTGAGCGGAGAAGTTCGCGGGAAGCGAGAAAAGCCTGACTTCTATTTGGGGATCATGCCGGGCACGACATAGGCCTGTAGATAGGCGATCAGCCCGATCACACCCGCCAGAAGTATGCTGTGCCATACCGTGCTGCGAAGGATTTTCCCTTCTTGGCCAATCAGGCCGACGGTAGTGACCCCGACGGCGATGTTTTGCGGAGAGATCATTTTGCCCATTACAGCGCCCGAGGAGTTCGTCGCCGCCAGCAGATAAGGGTTTAACTGCAACTGGTGTGCTGCCGCAACCTGGAGGTTGCCGAACAGAACGTTACTCGAAGTGTCGCTGCCACTTAGGAAACACGCTACCCATCCCAGAAAGCTGCTGACAAAGGGAAATGCCGGGCCCACGAGAGCAAGGCTGGCGCCAAGGGTGTAGGCCATGCCGGAATAGTTGTAGAGATAAGCGAGGCCGACAATGAGGAGAACCGCAATGCCAGGGAGACGAAGTTGCCGAAAAGTCTTAACGGCGGAAGCGAAAACGGTGCGAAGAGACAGGCGGAAACAAATGGCAGTAAGGAGTATGCTCACCAGAACCGCGGTGCCGCTCGTCAACGGTTGAAAGACAAAGACCGCGGCGTAGGCCCTCTGGTACAGCGTGATGAGAACACCGTTATGAAGCGAGGGGATTGCTAAGAGCAGTTGGCCCCTGGCAGGGAGCCGGAAGAAAGACCACAACACGATGACAAGAGAAAGTGCCGCCCAGGGGAACCAACCGGCAAGGACTTCCCGGAAGTTGACAGGTGCAGAATCTGGCGGTGCACTTTGCCGAGCGTCTGGGGAAGCGATGGGGTGCGAGGAGACTTGTTGAACAGGCGACCAGACCCGCAGCAACAACACTGTCGCCGCAATGGAAAATAGCGAACTCACCACGTCGGCGGCGTATGGTCCCCAGAAATTCGAGACTACAAACTGGGACACCGCGAAACTCACGCCGGACACCAGCGCCACCGGCCAGGTGCGCTTTATGCCGTTGATTCCGCCCACAACCAAAATGAGATAAGCGGGGAGTACAACGGAAACGAGAGGCAGCTGCCGGCCGACGGCAGTGGATAGCTTCATGAGGTCCAGTCCGGTTACTCCTGCCAACGCAACAATGGGGATGCCGACGGCGCCAAAGGCTACGGGCACTGTATTCGCGATCAAAGCGACGAGCACAGCCTTGCGTGGCAGAAAGCCCAGCGCGACAAGCAAGCAGGCTGTAATTGCCACAGGCGCACCGAACC
Source organism: Candidatus Acidiferrales bacterium (assembly GCA_963709675.1). Taxonomy (GTDB): domain Bacteria; phylum Acidobacteriota; class Terriglobia; order Acidiferrales; family UBA7541; genus Acidiferrum. The sequence goes on along the minus strand of CAVPWW010000002.1, from coordinate 1,122,460 downwards.
CGGCATTTCCCTCCAACAACGCGCCAAAGCAGAAAGCGACAAGCGTCGCTTGGATACACGGGTCTCCCGAAGCACGATGGTGAATCCACCGGCGCAGCAGGTCGAAGAGACCAATGTCGATGGTCAGGTTGTAAAGCCACAGAGCATTGAAGACCAGCCACAGAATGGACCAGGCAGCGAAGGCAAATCCGTAAGCCAGACTCCAGAACGCCAACGAAATGGGCATGCGCCAAACCATGGCCGCCAGAACAAGGGCGGTAAGCAAGCCCCACCCCGCGGATAGTAGGCTGCTCTTTCGTAGCACTCCCATCAGCAGGAGTACCACGAAGAGAGGAAGAGTCGCGACCGCGGCGGAGAGCGGTAGCCAATGAAGCGGGTCGAGCGGTTGAGGCCAAACTAGCGCGAAGGCACAGAGAGCGGCGACCATGTTCAGTTGCTGCCTGTGCCAGCGGATTTCTCCCAGCCTTCAGCTGTGAAAGAGGAGGTCCCCAGGCGGAGGAGCGGAGAAGTATCTGTTGAAGGCATCGGGGGAATGATAAGGCAATAGCGGATCGATTGCGACAAGGACACGTCGGTGCGTCGTGTTGTTCTCCGCGTTGGTGGTGGGGCGAGCCTCGATCTTCACCCACAAGTGAAACATCTTGGCCGGAGGCGTGTTCTTTTCAAAAGGACGAAGATAATTCAGGTCCAAGGCAGACTCGCCAGGTTCTGTGGCTTTAAACGCAAAGACCTGGAAACCCGGCGCCCCGACGCGGTCGGAAGAACCACGCTCCGAACGGGAAATGATGAGATCGAGGTGAAGGAAGGCTTCCGGCTTGGCCCAGCTATAGCCGGTCGTGGGGTTTGCTGCCAGCCTGATTGAGAGGGTATCGCCGACATACAGGCAGAGGTGAGAGTTGTTGTCGGAATCGTCCAACAGAAGCGTTTTTGCATGGGCTACCAGGACGACGCACAGCACCAGCACAAGCAAAGGAAGGAACTTGAGTAGCGACGGAACTGGCATAGCGGCACCTTCTTGGGGCGAATGATTGGTGAAACCACGATCGCCCTCGCCCTCCGCATTGTAAGGGCCAAGACGCCTGTCGAATGCAAAAAACTTGTACCCCTTTGCAACGGATTTGCGTCAAAATGGCTGCCTCCCGCCCTAAGCCATGGACGTTTGCATTCGCTGCGATCGCATTCATACCTTCGAAAAGGAGGAGGAATGAAGAGGCGTTTCGAATTGCCACTGGTCTTTCTGCTAGCGGCCTGCGTTCCGGTTACGGCGCAACATCCGGAAGAAGCCAGGCCCGCCAACACACCACGGGCAAATGAGGGCAGGATTCCCCCGCCTCCACCCCAGCGCGAGGCACACGCGAGACCTGCGCCAGAGAAGCGTGAAAACGGGAAAATCAATACTTCGCAGCACGTGGATAACAATCAGTGGTACGGGCACGACGCCCCCAATGACAAGCGCTACCACCTCGACCATCCTTTCGAGCATGGACAGTTCGAGCACTTTGGACCAAATCACCGCTACAACATCGTAAAGATTGATTTATGACTTTGTTGTCTATGAAGATCCGGATCATCCGGGCTGGTATTTGCTCTATAACGTGCACACTGGCGTCTACGTGCACGTGAATTATCTGGGGACTTAGCAGAAGGGGAAGCGGGAGGGGTTTTATGATGTTCCAGCGGATCAGCAAAGGGCGGAAGTGTCCCGTCTGTAACAGTGCAGACGTGTACCGCGTGAGGCGCGCGGGACTCTCTGTCAAGTTAGTCTGCAAGTTTTTAAATTTGCGCCCGCACTGGTGTCCCGATTGCGACACCTTTTTTCTCGGACCGAGGCACACCAAGGACGTGCGCATCGGGGAAACCCTCAGCTCACCTGGCAGCCCGCGCCAGGGCGGCAGCCAGCAGGCCGGTAGCGTGCCACACTGAAGCAGAAATCAGAGTCGCGGGGAAGCGCTGTTTAAATCTTCAAACGGCACATTTAGGATTGCGTAGTGGCGCCAATCCTTGTAATCGAAGTGCCACCATTCGTCTTCATTGACTGTAAAACCTTCCGATTCCATGGCCCGCCGGAGCAGGTCTCGGTGCCAGCGTTCGAGGGAAGTCCCTCCCGGAAAATTGGGAAAGGAACGCGGCGACATCTCGTCGTACAGCCCAGGCATCTCGATGGGCTGGCCACTCGCAAGGTCGTAGAGCGAGAGGTCCGCAGCGCATCCCCGATTGTGCTTGGAACCTTTGTTTGGGTCGGCAACGAAGATGTGGCTTTCGGGTGGGGTAGCATCCCAGAAAATTCTGGTGACGTACCATGGACGGTAAGTGTCGTGGATAAGGAGGCCGTAACCGAGAGTCTTGAGTTTCTGGAGCACGCGAAGAAGGGCTTCTGCCGCCGGACGTTGCATAAAGGCTCGGGCCTGTGTGTAAACGGGAGTGGAGAGAAAGTTATCGGATTGCGCATAGCGGATATCGAGATGGATGGAAGGATCGAGGGTAGCTAACTCGACGAGATCCGCCTTGCGGAACGGCCCAACTTCCTTCGGTGGTTTTGCAGCCAGGGCTGCGGTGCGTAGTTGCTCGAGCGGCTTCGACGGCGTGATGTGGTAAAAATGCGCGGGACCGGACCCGGCGTCAGCACGGTCAAGGTTACCGGCATCACCGACTTTGAGATAACCAATGGACCCCGACGAATTTTGTGCAGGGAGTACCTGAATGGTCTTTCCGTCTGCAGTCAGTAACAGAAGATGGGCGTCCTTGTAGTTCAGGACTAGCTCCCGCTCGTCTGTGTCTCTATTGGCCGGATGCCAGAACAGTCTCCCGTTCCGTTCCAATATGATGACGCGCATTTTCTCCGGACCGTAAATTCCCACGAGTTGCTTCCATTCACGGGGTACATCGGGGGGTTTAGGGCCAGGAAGAAGCGATACATCCCGGGCTGTTGCGGTCTGGGCTTGAAGAGTTGGGATTGAAACGAAGAGGCAAAGCCCGATGAGGAGAAACAGCAAACGCAAGTGGCGCTGCTTCACGAGTTATACCAGCGGGAGCCTTTGCGCTGCTCCTCGTCCAGTTGGTGCACGATTTCCATGGTGCGGGGCCGCCGGTATTCGCCTATGGCGGCTAATAGAGCATTCATCAGAGCGATTGGAGCCGCATAAGAAGCGCCGAAATACACCGAGTCGATGGAGGCGAGGAAAACTTCCTGACAGGAGCGGACCAGTGGGGAAAGGTAAGTATCCGCGATGCCCACACAATAAGCACCGTTGAGCCGAGCCTGTTCCGCCCCTTCGACGGTTTGCCGGATGCCGCGACGGAAAGTGATAGCGAATACCACGTCCTTGTCGGTGAGGGCCCGAGCGCTATGGGTAATGCTGCCTGCGGACGAAGCCACGAACACCGGCAGCCCTAGAAGATTCAGATGGTGCCCCAGATAGTCGGCGAGGACGGCAGCGAGATCGCCGCTGATGATCACGATGCGCCGCGCGGCGTAGACACGCTTGGCAAGAGGAGCGAATCGATTTGGGTCGAGTGAATTCTTGAGTGCCTGAAGATTTTTCAGGTCCCGAAACACGGAATCGCGCGGCGGACAGCCCGGGGCGCCGCCGTTTGCCCCTTGCTGCATGGTGTCAAGCGAAGTAGCAAAAGCGAGGGATAACTCGTGGAGGTGGCGTTGAAAGTGTTTATAGGTTTCGAAGCCAAGGCCGTGCACGATGCGAATAATCGTGGCGGGATCGGTGTGAAGCCGCTTGGCAATCGCCCGCACGCTCAAGAGCACATAATCGCGGGGATGCTCGAGGATTGGACGAATGATTTCCTGTCGTTTTGTGCTGAGTTGCTCGATGCGTTCGGCGAGATTGACGGCTTGACTGTCCGGGACTTGGGACTTTGTCATAGGGCGATAATTTACCTGATGAGATGGAGTTGCAACCACAAGAAAAAACCGAACTAGCCCCAAAAGCTGGGAATCATGTCGGGTGGGACGCCGCGCCGCGGCGCCCCTATTAGCGGAACATCATGATCTGCAGTTCGATTATTTCTTGGCGGACGCGGCCGACTCTGCCAGTCCCGGGGCCACGATAGGGTTGAGGAAAGGCATCATGGCACGTAGCTTGGGGCCGAGCTGTTCGATGGAATGCTGCTGCTCGGCTTTGCGATTAGCCAAGAAGTTGGGGCAGCCCTTGTCGTTTTCTTCAATCCACGCCTTAGCGAAGCTTCCATCGCGGATTTCCGCGAGGAGTTTTTTCATAGCCTCGCGGGTCTGTGCCGTTACAATGCGCGGCCCGGCATGGTAATCGCCATGTTCAGCGGTGTCGCTCACGGAATAGCGCATATAGCTAAGGCCGCCCCGATAGATTAAGTCGACGATGAGCTTGAGCTCGTGCAAGCACTCGAAATAGGCCACCTCCGGCTGATAGCCTGCGTTAACCAATGTCTCGAAGCCAGCCTTGATAAGTTCGCTGACGCCGCCGCAGAGAACTGCCTGTTCGCCAAACAGATCCGTCTCAGTTTCCTCGGTGAACGTGGTTTCCAGCACTCCTGCACGTGTCGTGCCCAGTCCTTTGGCATAAGCCAGCGCAAAAGCTTTGGCTTTGCCCGATGCGTCCTGGTGAACGGCAAGAAGCGCGGGTGTGCCGCCTCCTTCGGTGAACACTTCGCGAACTCGATGGCCGGGGGCTTTGGGAGCGATCATGCTCACGTCAATGTTCTTGGGCGGCTGAATTGCGCCAAAACGAATGTTAAAGCCGTGGGCAAACATCAGCGTTTTGCCGGGCGTCAGGTGCGGCTCGATCGCTTCCTTGTAAAGCTTGGGTTGCCGAGTATCTGGAGCCAGAATCATGATCACGTCCGCCCACGCCGCGGCCTCCGAGGGAGTTTTTACCGTGAGCCCATCTTTTTCGGCTTTGGCGCGCGAAGCGCTGCCTTCCGGAAGCCCGACCACCACGGAGACCCCCGAATCGCGCAAATTCAAAGCGTGCGCGTGCCCCTGCGAGCCGTAACCTATGATCGCGACCTTCTCTGCCTGTACTAAAGCGAGGTCTGCGTCCTGATCGTAGTAAAGATTTGCCATTGCGTTCGTTATTCCTTTCGTGGCCGCATTGCGGCCGAAGATCGAGCTTGCCCTGATCCCTTTGTTGGTTACCAAATCGGCGCAAGCGGCGCCTCAACTTAGAAATTCTTATCAACTGGATGCGGGCGCAGAATCCTTATCCTTGGAATCGGGTGTAGCGGCGGTGGGTGGGCGCAGAAGATCGCTGCCACGAGTCATGGCGATACGGCCGGTGCGAGCCATTTCGAGCACACCGAACGGGCGAAGCACTTCGAGCAAGCCATCGATTTTGTCGACCGTCCCGGAAACTTCCACGATGAGTGATTCAGGAGCTACGTCCACCACGCGTCCCCGGAATACTTTGATTAATTCCATCAGATGGGGACGATTCTGCTGGTCGGCAGCCACTTTGATGAGCGCGAGGTCGCGTTCGAGCATGGAACGATCGGAAATATTTTCGGCAACCAGCACATCCACCAGCTTTTCGAGGCTGGCTTCCAAACGCCGGGCACCGTTCTCATCGGTATGTGCACAGATGGTCATGCGCGCGATTTCCTCATTCTCCGTGGGACCGACGGTAAGAGAATCGATGTTGATGGCCAGACGTCGCGTGAGTGAGGCCACGCGGTTCAGTACGCCGGGCTTGTTTTCGACATAGGCGACGATGGTCTGCATAAACTCCTCGGTTTCTTGCTGTGGACTCAATTATGGCTCCGAAGCCGTTTCCACCAAAGGATTGTTGGGGCGCCGGATCATCTCATGGAGTGCAGCGCCCGCGGGCACCATGGGATACACCGAATCCTCCTGCTCGACGCGGAAGTCCAGCAGCACTGCCTGATCGCTGCTGCGCGCCGATTCGATCATGGGCACAACTTCTTTGCGCGTGGTGACGCGTTCGCCACGAATGCCAAAGGCGTTCGCCAGGGCCGCAAAGTCCGGGGCGACAAGCGGCGTGGCGATATAGCGTTTGTCGTAAAAGAATTCCTGCCACTGGCGGACCATGCCGAGGTAGCCGTTGTTGATAATGGCGATATTGATTTTCAACTTCTCCTGAACGATGGTCGCAAGTTCGCACATGGTCATTTGAAAGCCGCCATCGCCCACGACGACCCAAACTTCGGAATCGGGACGGGCAAATTTCGCGCCAACGGCGGCAGGCAAGGCAAAGCCCATGGTGCCGAGTCCCCCGGAGGTAATCAGGGTACGCGGCTGGTCGTGATGGTAATACTGTGCTTCCCACATCTGATGCTGGCCAACGTCGGTGACCACGATGGCTTCGCCCTTGGTGACTTTCCAGAGGTCATTGATCACGTGAGCGGCGAACAGGTGTCCGCTGTCGGGCAGGGATTGAATATCGCGCACAGCAGAATCACCCTTGAGTACCTTGATATGGGCAAGCCACGCGGCATGTTCGCGCTCGTGAACATGGGGAAGTAAATTAGCGAGAGTTTCGCCGGCGTCGCCAACAATGGCGGCATCGACCTTTACGTTTTTATTGATTTCGGCGCGATCAATTTCAATGTGAATTTTGCGGGCGTTACGTGCATAAGTGCGCAGACTGCCAGTAACACGGTCGTCAAAGCGCATGCCGACTGCGATCAATAGGTCAGCCTCTTGAATGGCGGTATTGACCCAGGCTTCTCCGTGCATACCCATCATTCCCAAATTCATCGGATCGGTGGCAGGGAAGCAGCCGATGCCGAGAAGTGTCATGGCAACGGGAATGTTGCTGGTGCGCACAAACTGCTCAAATATGTGCATCGCGCCAGAAAGAATTATGCCGCGGCCGGCGAGGATCACAGGCCGTTTCGCGGAATTGAGCAGCTCTACGGCACGGTCGAATTCTTCCTGATCGTGATTGTTGCGGATGCGCTTGGGAGGAAGCCTAGGCACAGTCGCTTCCCAGTCGAACTCGGCGGTAGCTTGTTGCGCGTCCTTGGTGATATCGACGAGGACCGGGCCGGGACGCCCGGAATTGGCGATGATGAAGGCCTCGCGCACGGTGTGAGCAACATCTTCCACCTTCGAGACCACCACATTGTGCTTTGTGATCGGCATGGTGATGCCAGTGATGTCGACTTCCTGGAAAGCATCAGAGCCGAGAAGCTTGCTGCTTACCTGTCCGGTGATGCATACCACCGGCGAAGAATCGAGCATGGCCGTGGCAATGCCTGTGACCATATTCGTTGCGCCGGGACCGGAGGTGGCCATTGCTACGCCCACTCCGCCAGTGGCACGGGCGTAACCATCGGCCATGTGAGTGGCGCCTTGCTCGTGTCGAACCAGAATGTGGTGCAACTTGGATTTCCCGATAGCGTCATACACCGGTAGAATCGCGCCACCCGGATAACCAAAGACATGACGCACGCCCAGCCGTTCCAGGGTTTCGCAAAGAATTTGCGCGCCAGTGAGCTTCATAGCGTTCTCCCCGTCGAGACCGGCGCAGAGCCGGAGGAAAAGCTTGCAGGCACGCTAGTAATCGCGCCCAGTGACGAAGAGGATACCAATAATGCGTACTTCGCCATAACTCCGTGCGTGTAGCGCGGCTGTGGCGCTTTCCAGGACGCCAGACGCTTCTGGAGTTCGGCATCGTTGATGTCGACACTAAGGGTGCGCTTGGGCAAATCGAAGACCACCGTGTCGCCGTCCCGAATCGCGGCAATCGGTCCTCCCATCGCTGCTTCTGGCGCCACGTGTCCGGCCATCAAGCCATGAGTCGCGCCCGAAAAGCGCCCATCGGTCAGCAGCGCGACAGAATCGCCCAGTCCTGCGCCCACAAGCGCCGCAGTCACCGCAAGCATCTCGCGCATCCCAGGGCCGCCGCGAGGACCCTCGTAGCGGATCACGACCACGTCGCCCGCTTTGATCTGACCATCTTCCACTGCGGCAAAAGCCGCTTCTTCGCTATCAAACACGCGCGCGGGACCTCGAAAATTTAGTGTGTCGTGCCCGGCAACTTTGACGACACAGCCTTCCGGAGCGAGATTCCCCTTGAGGATGACTAGGCCTCCAGTCGGTTTGAGCGGGTTGCTTTTTGCGCGAACGACTTCCTGGCCCGGCGTTTCTTTTGCGCCGGAAGCTTCTTCGGCGAGGGTGCGGCCGGTGACGGTGATGCAGTCGCCGCGAAGCAGTCCTGCTTCAAGCATGCGCTTTGCGACGAGCGAAGTACCGCCTGCTGCATAAAGATCGGTTGCGACAAAGCGTCCTCCTGGTTTGAGATCCGCGAGAATAGGTGTTTGTGAACTGATGCGGTCAAAATCGTTGATGGAAAGCGTGAGCCCTGCTTCGCGGGCGATAGCGAGCAGATGAAGAACGGCGTTGGTCGAGCCACCCGTTGCGGCAACGCCGGCGATCGCATTTTCAATTGCGGATTTGGTGATGATCTTCGAGGGCAGAAGATTCTTCTTCACCAGATCCAGTGTGAGCCTGCCGGCAAGTTCGCCAGCATGAGCTTTTCCTTCGTTCGTGGCGGGAACGCTGGAGAGGCCCATGGGGGCAACGCCGAGAAATTCGCAGACGAGAGCCATGGTGTTGGCGGTAAATTGACCTCCACAGGCGCCCGCGCCAGGGCAAGCCACACATTCGAGTTCCTTGAGTTGCGCATCGCTGATTTTCCCGCGGGAGTGAGCTCCGACGGCTTCAAAGACATCCTGGATGGTTACGGAGTGCCCTTCATACTGACCCGGGGCAATGGAACCGCCGTAGAGGACGAGACCGGGAATGTTGAGGCGGGCAAGAGCCATGACACCGCCTGGAATCGTTTTGTCGCAACCGACGAGCACGATGAGACCGTCAAAGAGGTTGCCGCGGGCGACGAGTTCGATGGAATCGGCGATGACTTCGCGGCTGATCAGGGATGCGCGCATGCCCTCGGTTCCCATGGTGATGCCGTCGGAGATGGAAACGGTGTTGAATTCGAGCGAAGTGCCGCCGGCGGCGCGAATCCCATCGCGCACATGGACGGCGAGTTCGCGAAGATGGTAATTGCACGGCCCAATTTCGATCCAGGTATTGGCAATGCCGATGAGCGGCTTGCGAAAATCGTCGTCCTTGAGCCCTGCGGCACGGAGCATGGCGCGGGCGGGAGCACGATGCGCTCCATCAGTGAGTGCAGAACTACGAGGCTTCAACGAACTGTCAGTCACGAAAAGATTCCTCCCGGGAACCGATCGCAAATGCTGCTAAAAATGCGGGGCCATCACCCGCTGGGAGGACGACCCCTGAGAATTCAAATTCGAGCCCGACCACTCCCAAGCTCGCCAGCGGCAGCAAACACCCCTACCGCCAACGAGAGTACTAGCATGAGGGATGCGGCGCGAATCAGTCAAATTAATAGAAGTGCATTTGAAAATAAGAATCGATTATGAAGACCCGGCGGATCCGGGCCGCCCGAAGGCTTCGTCCAGCTAAATGGGAAGATCGGTTGGCCTCGGCAAGACAGAGTGCTCTAATTCGTCAAGCAGAAAGGCATCCCGGCAGGGAAGGAGCGCATCCATTGAGCAATATGGCCACAAAGAGTGCAACGGTTGTTTCACAGCCGACGAGCGGTCGGGCCTACCAAGAATACGTGAATCCCCAATGGGTGGCGCTGCTGGATTTGTTGGATATGAATGTGGAGTATGAGCGCTGTTTGGGATGCGAGCTTTTTGCCAAAGATGGGCGACGGATACTGGACTTTCTCTCCGGCTACTGCGTTCACAACGCCGGCCACAATCATCCGCACATCGTGAACGCGCTAAAGGAAGAACTGGATAGGTGCGGCCCTGCGATGCTCCAGAGCCACGTTCCCGCCGTTGCAGGAGAGTTGGCTGAGCGGTTGTGCCAATTGGCTGGAGGCCGATCAAAAAAGGTTTATTTCGGGAGTAGTGGAAGCGAAGGGGTTGAGGCGGCGATTAAGTTCGCGAGGGCAACCACTGGCCGGCCTGGCATTGTCTACGCACACAATAGCTTTCACGGGTTGACGGCGGGCGCATTGTCGCTGATGAATGACGCATTCTGGCGTGAGGGCTTTGGACCCATGCTACAGCACACGATTGGGGTACCGTTTGGAGACTTAGAAGCATTGGAAAAGGCCCTGGTAGGCGAAAACTGCGCAGCGTTCTTTGTGGAGCCTGTGCAAGCGGAAGCGGGTATTCGCGTGCCGTCCAAGGCGTATTTGCAGGCAGCCCAAGAGTTGTGCCGCGCCCGGGGGACACTTTTTGTTCTGGATGAAGTACAGACCGGCATGTACCGCACAGGAACATTCCTGGCCGCGCATCAATTTGAATTGCAGGCGGACCTGGTGGTGCTGGCGAAAGCTCTCAGTGGCGGTTTGATGCCCGTCAGCGCCGTGCTGATGACGGATACAATCTACCAATCGGTGTACTCGTCACTGAAACGGGCCATCGTGCACACATCTACGTTTAGCGAGAACAGCCTTTCGATGAGGGCCGGCATAGCGACGCTGGACGTGCTGGAGCGCGAGCAGCTGGGACAGCGGACAATGAAGTTGGGAGAATGGTTCCGCGTGAGATTGAGGGAGGCGTTGGAACCGTTTGCGATTGTGAAAGAAGTGCGAGGAATGGGAATGCTGACTGGCATCGAATTCAAACCCCCGCAGAAACTGGCGTTGCGCGCGCTGTACGCGGCGTTTCACCGGATTCACCCGGCTATGTTCGGCCAAGTGATGGTAATGCGGATGTTCCGGGAGAAAAACATCCTGACGCAGATCTGCGGAAACAATTTCATGGTGCTGAAGGCGGCGCCCCCGCTGGTAGTGAACGAAGAGCAATTGAATGAATTTGTGGACGCGATCCGCAGTGTGGTGGAACTGGCGGATTCGTCAGTTGCCTTCTGGACGGAGGCGCTGGGTCTGGCGAGGCGCGCGGTGAATATCTGAGCCTCGCACTCACGGTCAGAGGAAAGGCGGAACGAGTGGCGCCCCTCGGGGGAGGAACCGACGTATTTGTTATCGGAGGCGGTCCGACAGGGCTGGCTGCGGCGATTGCAGCGCGGCGAAAAGGCTTTACGGTGACGGTGGCGGACGGAGCAGAGCCGCCGATCGACAAAGCGTGCGGCGAAGGAATGATGCCGGGAACTTTGACGGCTCTGCAGGAATTGGGCGTCGAGCTGCCCCCTGGAGTGGGATATCGATTCCGAGGAATCCGCTTTGTGCAAGATAACACGCAAGTGGAGGCCGAATTCCCTGTGGGACAGGGAATTGGGGTTCGACGGACACTGCTTCACGAGGCTTTAATCTGCGAAGCGGAAAAGTTGCATGTGAAGCTGCTTTGGAAAAGGCCCGTTGTAGGGATTTGCGCCGACGGAGTGCGACTAAACGGGGTGACGGCTACCGCGCGATGGATCGTGGGAGCGGATGGCGGTCACTCCCGAGTGCGGCGGTGGAGCGGACTGGATTTCAACGTAGTGAAGAGCCGTCGCCTGGCCAGCCGCAGACATTATCGCGTTAGTCCCTGGACGGAATTCGTAGAAATCTACTGGGGACCGCGAATGCAGGTGTATGTTACGCCAATTTCCAGGGACGAAGTCTGCGTTGTGGCAATGGGAGAAACGGTAGAAGATGCCGAGTTTGACAGTGCACTCAAAGCGGTGCCGGAACTACGTGACCGGTTGGCGAACGCGGAGTTGTGCGGCCGTGAGCGTGGCGCGATTACTGCCATGCAGTCGCTGGCACACGTGTGTCGCGGGAACGTGGCCCTGGTAGGCGACGCTTCAGGAGGTGTGGACGCAATCACCGGCGAGGGAATGCGGTTGGCATTTCGCCAGGCGCTCGCGCTCGCCGAGGCCATGCGAGTCGGGGATTTGCGTGAGTATGAGCATGCGCACCGGCAATTGGCGCGACGCCCGTTCCATATGGGGAGATTGATGCTGCAGTTGGGAAGGAGCGACCGAACGCGTTCGCGCATGTTGAAAATGCTGAGCCGGAGTCCGGAGTTGTTTGCGCGATTGTTGGCGATCCATGTCGGCCGAGCGACCTCCATCGACGTTGTCGCGACCGGTGCTCAACTTGGCTGGCAGTTTGTGGCCGGTTGAGGGAGGAGCATCGAGGAATGCGGATATCGAGTTGGAAATCGGGAATGGGCTTAGCTTGTGGGATTTTAGGTATCGCTGTGCTCTTGTCGGCGACCGCGGCACCTCCGACGCCCAGGGCCGCACAACCCGAGGTGCAGGAAATCACGCTGGAGGTGGACCCGGCGCAGAGCAAGGTCCACTACACGGTGGACAGCACTCTGCACACTGTGCACGGCACATTCGCCCTTAAGAAGGGATCGTTGGTACACTTCGATCCGGACAGCGGAAAGGCCAGCGGGGAGATTTCTGTCTATGTCACGAGCGGGGATTCGGGGAACAGTTCGCGGGATGAACGGATGCACAAAGAGATCCTGGAGACCACGAAATATCCGGACGCGATTTTCCGGCCGAGCCAGGTCGAAGGCAAGTTGGCGCGCGACGGTGCATCGGAAGTGAAACTCCACGGCGTGATGCTTCTGCATGGTGGCGAGCACGAAATGGTTGCACTGGTGCATGCGGAACTGATGGGCGACCACTGGAAGGGAACTGCCAAGTTTGATGTTCCGTATATCCAATGGGGGATCAAAGATCCCAGCAATTGGCTGTTGAAAGTGAAACCGGTAGTGAATGTGCAACTGGACATGGCGGGGTCTGCGACAGGCGCAAAGTAAAGCCAAAATGGTCAGATAAATTTCCCCTCCGGAAGGGTTTTCGTTTGCATCTCGGTATCACTTCCCCCAAAATTAATAATTTGGGATACTGTATCCGCAGTGAGCTGCTGTGCCCTGTGCAGATCCACCAATAGAAAACTGAGGAATTTCATGGAAAAACCAAACACTATTGCTCCGCCAAAGGGGAAATTAGGAGTGCTGTTGCCGGGGATGGGTGCCGTGGCAACCACGTTCATGGCGGGTGTCGAACTTGTGCGCAAGAAGAAGGCCGTACCAGTCGGATCTCTAACGCAGATGGGCACTATCCGCTTAGGAAAGAGAACGGACGGACGTTCGCCTAAAATCAAGGATTTTGTCGAGCTCGCCAGACTGGAGGATTTGGTTTTCGGAGGTTGGGATATTTTTCCGGACAGCTCGTACGAGGCGGCTGCGAAGGCAGGAGTGCTCGATCCGCATCACCTGGCGATGGTGAAGTCGTTTTTGTCAAAGATCAGGCCGATGCGTGCGGCGTTCGACCACGAATACGTAAAAATGCTCAATGGCACGCACGTCAAGAAGGGAAAGACGAAGTACGACATCGCGCTTCAAATCAAACGAGACATTGCCAATTTCAAAAAAGAGCACCACTGTTCGCGGCTTGTGATGCTTTGGTGCGGGTCGACCGAAGTATTTTTGAAGCCGCACGTCGTGCACAGTACCGTCGACAAGTTTGAACAGGCAATGAAGAAGAACCACCCGGCGATTGCCCCCTCGATGCTGTACGCCTGGGCGGCGGTTACCAGTGGGATTGCCTACGGCAATGGCGCGCCAAACCTGTCGGTGGATATTCCCGCGCTGCAGGAGCTCGCGCAGAAGCACGGCGTTCCCATCGGCGGGAAAGATTTCAAGACCGGCCAGACCTTGCTCAAAACCGTGCTCGCACCCGCCTTCAAGGCACGCATGCTGGGTCTGAACGGCTGGTTCTCCACGAACATTTTGGGGAACCGGGACGGGGAAGTGCTGGAAGATCCCGGCTCGTTCAAAACCAAGGAAGAGTCCAAGCTGGGCGCGCTGGAGTTTATTCTGCAACCGCACTTGTATCCGGAACTGTACAAGAAGATCCACCACAAGGTGCGCATCAACTACTATCCGCCGCGCGGCGACAATAAAGAGGGATGGGACAACATCGATATCTTCGGGTGGCTGGGCTATCCAATGCAGATTAAGGTGGACTTCCTGTGCCGCGATTCGATCCTGGCAGCGCCCATTGTGCTGGATCTGGTTTTATTCCTGGATTTAGCGCAGCGCGCAGGAATGCGCGGGATTCAGGAGTGGCTGAGCTTTTACTTCAAATCCCCGATGACTGCTCCGAAACTTTATCCAGAGCACGATTTGTTCATTCAGTTGATGAAACTGAAGAACACACTGCGCTGGATGCAGGGCGAAGATTTGATTACGCACCTCGGGCAGGAGTATTACGACTAGGCAATTCTGAAAACTAGCAGACACGCTGGGGCGCTGAGAGCGAATCTCGGCGCCCTTTTTGTCGTTTAGACCTGCCGGTGCGAGGCTATAGGTGTGCTGGTGTTTCCCACTTGCCGGTGTCGGCGGAGCGAAAAAGAGCTTCGATGACCGCTGCGTTGCAGATGGAATCCTCGAGCGGATTCGGCACTTCGGTGTTGCCGCGGATGGCCGCCGAGAACAGATCGGCCTGAATGGTAAACTGGTTGCAAATGGGGAAGGTCTCGACTACAGCACTGGCGCCCGCGTAGAGGTCCTTCCCATCGTCGATAAAAATGCGCGTTGGCTTGTCCGTGGGCGCATTGAAGGGAATCTCGACATCAATACGGCCTGCTTCTCCAAAGAACTGCATTTTCTGGTAGTAAGCCATCTGCGTTGAGACGGTGAAAGCACTCTGGCCGGTTGGGAACTCGAGAATTGCGGAGGTAAGGCGATCGGTCTTGAAGCCGGGGTCGCGTTCGATGCATCCGAACACCCTGACAGGTTCTTCGCCAAAGACGAAACGCGAAGTCTTGATCGGATAACAACCAATGTCCATGAGCGCGCCGCCGTCGTAGTCCGCGACATTCCGCGTATTTTCCGGGTCCACATTGAAATAACTGAAATAACCGAGAGCAGAGCGCAATTTGCCAATCCGGCCGCTGTGCGCAAGTTCGGCGGTGCGCAGCCATTGGGGATGCGTGCGGACCATGAAGGCTTCCCCAATTTTGATATGGTATTCGTCGCGAGCTTTGAGCAAGCGGCGGACTTCGGCAACGGTGCGGCTTAACGGCTTTTCGACCAGAACGTGCTTGCCACGACTGGCGGCCCGTATCGACCATTCCACGTGCAGGTGATTCGGCAGCGGATTGTAGATAGCCTCAATATCGGGGTCGTCGAACAGTTCTTCATAAGATCCATAAACTTTTGGAATGGAAAAATCGGAGGCAACAGCTTTTGCGTTGTCGAGGGAGCGCGAGGCAATTGCGGCAACTTCGGCGTGTTCACAGTTGCGCATCGCGGGGAGCACGCGGCGCTGCGCGATCGAGGCCGTGCTGAGGATTCCCCACTTCACTTTTCCAGTCATAGATGTCTCCGCCAGAGTATTGCAGAAACCAGAACTGAAGCACAGTGACGCTCGTCTCAAGGAAGGCAAAGTCGCAGTTCATTCCACCCAATCGAAGGAGCGTGTGACCGCCTTCTTCCATTGGCGGTAATAGGCGTCACGTTGGGATCCCTCCATCGGAGGCTTCCAGTTTGGTCTGCCTTCCAATTTTCCCGGAAATCATGAAGATCGGAGTAATAACCAACGGCGAGACCCGCAGCGTCCATGGTGCCGCAAAGAAGTTCGCCATCATCGGCGAGTTTGCGCGCATTCCTCACGTTTTGGAGAATCCAGCGAATTTTCAATGCGCTGAAGTAAGTGGAAAGTGGCAGGCCGGTTTTCGCGCGGAACCTGTCGATGCTACCTTGCTTGGCGAATTCCGCCACCGTGCCCTTGACGCGAGTGTCTTGCCAAACAATCGCGTTGCAAACAGGGCGGCCGTTGGTTTTCTCCCAGAGAATGACGGTTTCGCGCTGATTGGTAATGCCGATAGCGGCAAGGTCTTTGGCCTGGAGGATTTTTTGTTGCATGGCTTTCCGAATCACGTCCTGAGTGCGCCGCCAGATTTCTTCGGGGTCGTGTTCAACCCATCCCGGAGAGGGATAAATCTGTTCATGTTCTTCCTGGGCTGAGGCAACTGTAGCTATAGCCCCAGTCTGAGGCACCTTTGTCGGCAACGGGTACAATGGCGTGGCTTGGGAGTGAGCACACTATATTTCTATCACAGGAGCGGGGCGGGCCCGCAATCGCTCAGGGCTCCGATCGTTAATAGTCAAGTTCGAGGAATGAGAATTTGGGGGTGCGGAAGGTGGCAATAGCATAGTAAAATTGGTAGATTGAGCCGTCGCTCGCAAGATTAATTGAGTCGTGTAGGCGGCTCGGTGCGTCCAGAAGGCACCTGGACTGTGGGGAACCAAGGTCAGTTTCTTCGCGAATTGGGTAGGGAACCGGTGCAGTTTCGACTGGAGCGAGGAATGAAGTCCGCACTTAAGGGGAAGATATGAGAATTGTCGTTTTGGGTGGTGATGGGTACTGCGGTTGGGCGACTGCCCTGTATCTCTCATCGAAAGGGCATGCCGTCGCGATTGTGGACAATTTTGTCCGTCGGCAATGGGACCACGAGCTTAGTGCGCAGACACTCACACCGATACAACCGCTGAGCGATCGGCTGCGGTCGTGGTGCAGGCTAACCGAGAAAACGATCGACCTCTTCATCGGGGACGTGACAGACTACGATTTTCTTCTCACCACTCTGCAGGGCTTTAAGCCGGACACGATCGTCCACTTCGCGGAGCAGCGTTCCGCTCCTTATTCGATGATTGATCGGAAGCACGCGGTCTTCACCCAAGTGAACAACGTGGTCGGCACGCTGAACGTATTGTTTGCCATGCGCGAAGCGATGCCAAATTGCCATTTGGTCAAACTGGGAACGATGGGCGAGTACGGCACGCCGAATATCGATATCGAAGAAGGCTATATCACGATCGAGCACAATGGACGCAAAGACATCCTCCCGTACCCAAAGCAGCCAGGCTCCTTCTATCACCTCTCGAAGGTGCACGACAGCCACAACATTATGTTCACCTGCAAAATCTGGGGGCTGCGCGCTACCGACCTGAATCAAGGCGTGGTGTACGGAACCATGACTGACGAAGTTGCTCTGGACGAATCGCTGATCAACCGGTTTGATTACGACGACGTGTTTGGGACCGTCCTCAACCGGTTCTGCGTGCAGGCGGCCATCGGTCAACCTCTCACCGTCTACGGAAAGGGCGGACAGACGCGGGGATTCCTGGACATCCGCGACACCGTTCGGTGCGTTGAGCTGGCTTGCTTGAATCCTTCCGCGGCCGGAGAGTGTCGAGTCTACAACCAGTTCACGGAGCACTTTTCCGTGTTGGACCTGGCGCACAAAGTACAGCACGCTGGAAAAGTGCTGGGACTGAATGTGGAGATTGACCACATCCCCGATCCGCGCGTCGAAGCGGAACAGCACTATTACAACGCCAAACATTCAAAGCTGATCGACCTGGGCCTGCAACCGCACACGCTCTCCGATTCCTTGCTGGATTCGATGGTGAATATCGCCGTAAAGTACCGCGACCGCGTAGATCCCGCGCTCATGCTACCCCAGGTCAATTGGCGCGAGCCGCGGAACGACCGGCGCATCCAGATCGGCATGGCCGCAAAGTCGGCGTTGGCTGGGGCTTCCTCGGATGACACGAATGTGCCCGTAAGCAAAAGCCGGAAACGCTAACGCTGCTCCTGGCGTTGAGCCTGCTGCCTCCAAAGTGCAGTGCGCTCGGCTACTCTTAAAGCAAACGGCAACCCAAAAGGAAAATCGCTTCCACGAATCGCAGTCTCTATGCGGGAGATAAACCGTTGGATGATGGGTTCCTTGTTGGCCAAAAGGTCGATCTCGGCAATTGGCTTTGTGTTTTTTTTTAACCACACTCGCCGGTCGTCGGGCTGCTCGTAGGCGCAGTCGATCTCGGTAATTTCAGAATTTACGGCACAATATTCGTGGATCGAGAAAAGATGTGAGCCCAGATTGTCCAGCGCAGGAAGACCGATGTGGTCTGGTCGCGGGACTTTCATACACCCTCCGAACCGCAGGCCGGCCCCCCCATTCCATTCCTGCCGCCAGCTCTCGACAGTCTCCATCAGGCAATATTCATAGTGGACTGCGAGCAATGCATTGTGGGCCTTGCCGAGAGCTTGCAGGTCGCGCGTTTCTTCTGGGGAGCAGAGCCACGGTTTTTCGGCGATGACGTGCAAGCCTGCTTCGACCGCAGTTTTCATCATGACGGGAATGTGCTCGCCTGGTGGAACGCAGAGCCATGCGATTTTCGCATCGCAAGCCTTAAAAGCGGATAGAAGGCGATCGTGATACGCGCTGTGATCTTCCGCACGAGCGCGCCGGCTCTCCTCAATCGAGGTGAAAAGGCGACTTTCCGCTGCCAGAATAATTTTCATCCGCGACGCCCATCGGCCGCGGCCCACGACCACGTACTTGGGCGACTCAGTCACCGCGGGCAATCCTTTCGCAGATCAACCGCGCCGCTTTGACGGCGCTCACCACCTTACCCGAAAAGATATGGATCTCTCGAGGCGCTTTTTCTTCGAGGTACAAGACACGCCGATCTTCCTCGGGATTATCTTCGACGACGCGCATCGTAAATCGAGAGCCGGCATAGATAGCATCCTTGGCCAATGGGACCGCAAGCTTGGCATCCTGGCGCATGGCCTCGAAGCGCGTAAAGGCTACCTTCTCAAACGACGGCCGATTCAGAATGCCTACATAGGGTTCAGGGATCGACTCGTCTGGGTTGTTCGTCGTCCAATGATTCGTGTTTCTTGCCGAGCCAAATTGCGCGAATGATGTGTTGCCATAGGGATCAAACGCGGTGAACGGCCCATCCACAATCACGAGCGCGACGCCATGCAAAGCCCGGGGCATCTCGACCAGTATTTTCTCCGCCACTTGATATTTCCCGGAGTGAAACATCCCGCGACTGGGTCCCAGGCTGTAGGTCGCATAGATCACAAAATCGTAATTGCGGCGCATCGCCGGATCATACAGTTCCCTGCGGAATTTGATTCCCAGTTCGCGGACCCGGACTTCCAACAAGTTGCGCAACACTTGCGGATCGTAGAGGTTCTCATCCACTTCGTAGCACCTGTCGATGAAGCCAAAATCCATCCAGTCTGGAGTGCACCGCCTTAGAGGCAAATTGTGACGCGCCATAATCTCCTCATAGGCATTTGGTAGCGTGAGAGAGCCTTCTTTGGGAATCGCATAATAGTGTTGCGTGTTGCGCACGATGGCAGGCGCAAAGGTGGTCATGAATTCGGCGCGGGCAGCCTGGATTTCTTCAATCGTTTCCGAGCTGCGAGGATAGTGATATCCGGAATGGATGCGGAATTGGTTGATATCCGAGGCTGCGCGAAGAATCCCCAGGGGATCAAAAAGCTCCACGGTGTGACCTGACTCCGAAAGGCGAATCGCGCAGGAGGAGCCATAAATGCCCGCGCCGACGACCGCAACTCTTGCGCTCACGATTCTGGCTGAGGCGAGACTCTTCGCGCATGTTCGGGACCCGCCAACTTGAGCATGCCGTCTCGCAAAGTATAGTCAACGCCACGCCAGCGAATCGTCCTGCGGGTGAAACTGGCGAGCCAAATGAGGAAGGCGGCCGCATCCCAGAGGGGAATCAAAAACATCTTTGGCCACAGGCCGGGCTGCTTTAACCCGTACACTCCGACCAACCAGGTCATCAACACCCGAAAAAAGAAATATCCGCCCAGGTAGACGAGCGCTGTACCAAGGGAAGGAACCAGTGCAAGCGCAAAAAGGGACCAGGGTAGGCCGAAGGTGAAAATGAGCCCCAGATGTCCCCAGGGACGCATGTGGCGCATCACCGTCATCCAGCGCGTGCGCTTGTAGAGCAGATCCTTCACCGAACGAAAGTCCGGAGTGGTGCGCACCACGTAGGGGAGCAATTCCACAGCGAAACCCTGCTCGGCGATGAACCTGCAAACCAGCAAGTCATCCGCGGGGCGGTTTTCAATGGTCTTAAACCCCCCGAAACCTTGAACGCGATCGCGGGTGGTTACGATGGTTTGCCCAAAGCCGAATTTCACCCCATCCAATAGCCAAGCGACGAGAATTCCGGGGAAGAAATCGCACATCATCCCTAGTTCCTGAAGCCTTTCAATGAATGTACTTTCCTTAATGGCAGAGTAGAAGCACGTCACGCCACCCGTCTTTGCATTCCGCAGTGGGGCTACGACGGACCGCAAATAATTAGGTTCCACGCGAACGTCGCCATCCGTGAGCACCCATACATCGTAGCGTGCCTCTTTGGATAACCGGTCCAGTCGAGCCACCTTATCGTTGATCGCGACATGGTCCGGTCCGTACAACAGCCGGATCTGGATGCTGGGATACTCTTGCATCAAACGCCGTAAGACCGGTACGGCGGGATCATTCTCGTCGACGCAAAACAGAATCTCATACACGGGATAATTCAGGCGGCAGAAGCTGGCGTAATTCTCATAAGCCTCTTCATCCAAACCGCGAATGGGCTTCAAGCAACTGACGGGGGGAGTAAACTCATCCTGATCGGGGCGCGGTTGTCTAGCCTGCGCGAAATACCTCATGGTGCTGTAAACGGCGAGCAGGTAGTAGACAAATGGAATGGCGGCGACGCCGAGTAGAACGTAGTGCTCGATCCTCACAGTGGCCGTACCTCAGGGCTATAGCGAGTTTGCATCCGTTGGTCAGCTACTCTGGAAGCAAAACGCCAGCGTCTGTTTCAACCGCATCGAAAACCGGAACCGCTCGTCCTGATGTCTCCCAAGTCGCGCCAACCCAACAGAGTCCCCCGAGGGCTTAGCTTGGAGGAGTTCGGTCCATAGAGTAACATTAAATAAGATACTCCGCAGAGAGGACCATACGCACGCCTGAACCAACACGCTGTTGCTACTGTTCGGGCGATTTGACGATCGCATGAGACCTGGACCCGGACTTCACCTCAAAACCTACCTTTCCATCCTCGTAATTGTGATTTTCGCCCCGCTCGGGAGCGTCCTGCTTGGCAAGGGGATGAAGAGCGTGGGTTCCGCCGCAACCTGGACGGTTCACGATTTTTGGCCCGTGCTTCTCCGCGTTCTCTCCAACGGCTATATTTGGCTCGGCATCGCGTCTCTTCTCACCTTTTTCGTGGCCTACATGCTGATTTTGAGCTGGGCCGATTACAGCTACGTCCAGCCGTCGACTTCACTTTCCTACGCTACCGTCGCTCTTCTTAGTCACTTTCTGCTGGGCGAGTTGATATCTCCGTTGCGCTGGCTGGGCGTGGTGGTCATCTGCACAGGTGTATTCATCGTTGGGCGGACTTCTCCCCGCGCGCACGGAGTGCATTGATAATGCGCACGGTTATTTTATTTTTCCTTATTATTGCCTCCGGAACGGGCGGGGAGTTGTGCGTGAGCCGTGCCATGAGAAGCATGGGGGAAGTGCATGATTTCAGTCCCCAATCGATTCTGAATTTCGTCTTGCGGGGATTGCGTTTGCCCTGGATGTGGGTGGGCGTCGCCATGATGAGTGTCGGATTTTTCTCATTGCTTGCGATTCTCTCTTTTCGAGACGTGAGTTTCGTGGTGCCCGTCAGCGCTCTCAGTTATGCGGCGGGAGCTTTTGGAGCGAGAGCGTTCCTTGGAGAACGCATTAGCCGTAATCGTTGGTTGGGAATCGCTGTCGTATGCGTCGGCGTCACCATCGTGTGGTGGAGCGGAAGGTAATTTCAGGTAGCGTCTTTGCCGCGAAGGAGTCCCCGAACAAAGGGAAAGGCCAGAGCTTGCGCTCGGGCCTTTTGCCTTTGGTTATTCTGTCGAAGATGTTCAGCGGCCGTGGCCGGATCCTTCATGGCCTGCCCCCGAGTGCGATTCGTGCTCGGGGGGTTTGTTCTGGTGCGACTGCTGGGGAGGCTTCGACGAATTGGGATGATTGTTGTTGTTCGAGTGTTGCCCGTTCGTCTGCTCCGCGTACGGGCGATTCTCCGGATGGGTATTGACGGTGTTCGAGGGGTTGCCATTCGAATTGGAAGTGTTGTTGTTCCGGGCGCTGGGCGGCCGGTCGGTTTGCATATTGGAATTTGAATTTGGACGGTTCGCGCTCATGCTCGCCGGACGCGCCGCAACGACGCCTTGCCCCTTAAATACGCCAGGTTTGGCGGTGGCGGCAACGGCAGGCTGCCCATGATTGACTGACGCGAGCAGGCTGTGCTCCTTGCTTGACATCTGCTCGTGTTGTGACTGAAGAGAGGTCGGCTGGACATGTTGTTCGTGCATGGCGGCTTCTTCAGCCGCTGTCGGGCGAGCCATGGTGCCACCAGTGCCGCCGTTGTAGCTGACATTGTTGACCACGGTTTTGTTGATCACTGTATTGTTCACGTACGTGTTGTGGATTACGGTGGTATTCACGTTGGTCACAGCGGTGTTGTAGTGAAACACTCCAGCGCGCCATTCTCCGCCGACGAATCCAACGCCACCGTAGCCGAAGCCGTAGTTAATGCCGCCATAGAAACCAACATGGGGGCCCCAGTATCCGCCGTGCCATATGTAGGCACCGCCGACCCAACCCCAATATCCGGGAGTCCAGAGGAAGCCAGGCGTTGGAGCCATCACCCATGTCCCCGGAACCCAATAATACCCAGCAGGCCCGTAAGCCCAGTAGCCTGGCGCCCAAATGTAACCGGGTGCGGGACAGACCGGCTGCGCATACACCGGCAACGCAGGCGGACCGATGTGGATTGATACCCCTACTGCAAATTGCGCGGGCGCTGCCGAAGGCATCGCTAAACTCGCAACAACTACGACGAAGAGCAAAGCTGCAAACTTTGTCAGTCGCATCATGATGAAGTTCCCCTTTTACTCCATTGCACAGAACCGTGTGTGCCTGACAGCCTAGCGTTTGAGGCTGAGCTGGGCGCCAGCTAGGAGATGAAACCCGATTGGCAGAAAGAAGTTGCTCAGGCCTCAGCAATAGGCTTGGAATCAAGGGTATCCGGCATTTCTGCACCCGATAGGGCCAGATTTGGGACAGGCGGCGCGAAGAAATAAACCTGGACCTTTGGACGGGGGCTTACCCGTGGCTAAACGGCTGGACAAAAATATCGCGGATTGCAACCCTTCTACTTATCAACGCTCCGTTGTTTGCGATGAGCAACTGAACTGTGCACAAGTCGAGTTTACCGAGAAGGTCCATGGAAACGAGGAAAGAAGTTAACTGTAAATTCTTCGCAACTGTGCAAAAAGGCACACCAGAAGCATCGCGTACACCACTATACTCACCGAACCTCAGAAACCGTGGAAAAGCGGCGAGTGATTGTTCCACTAGACCATCGACAGGCGAGACTGACGTCGTGAGAGGAGTTTTGATGAGCAATCTATTGGATCTGGCAGTTAAAGCACACGGTGGACTTGAGCGCTGGAGCAAAGTGAAGATCGTAAAAGTCGCCGCATCGATCACCGGAGCGATCTGGTTCGTAAAGAGCCAGGGGGACGCTCTCAAGGACGTCATCATGACGATTGAGACGAAGAAAGAGCGCCTCACCACCGACTTCCCTGGCCAGGACAAGCGCTCCATCTTTGAGGCGGCCCGTATCGTCATGGAAAAAAGGGACGGGACACTGATCGACGCACGCGATGACCCTGAAAAATCCTTTGAAGGGCATCAAAGGTCCACGCCATGGGATGACATCCACGTAGCCTACTTTTGTGGTGAAGCATTGTGGACTTATCTCAACACTCCCTTTCTTTATACGCAGGAGGGATTCGCGACCGAGGAGATTTCGTCGATTCAGGTAGACGACGAGACTTGGCGGCGATTAAAGGTGACCTTTCCGGACAGCGTCAAAAGTCACTGCCGCGAACAGATTTCGTGTTTTGGGCCCGATGGTTTGCTGCGCAGGCACGACTACACGGTTGATATCCTCGGCGGAGCAACTGGTCTCAACTATGCCTCGGAATACCGTGATGTCGAGGGGATCATCGTGCCGACAAAGCGCCGGATTTATGCATATGAAGGCGACTACCAGCGTGTGAAGGAGCCCCTGCTCGTTGCCATCGACATGGGCGAAATTACCCTGGAGGAGCAATCCCCGCGCATGCTGGCCGTGGCGCACTCGACCTGATCTCTGCGGTTCCGCAAAGCCGGTTCGCGGCGTTTCTGTTGCACGTACTTCGAAGAGAAAAAGGCTAATCATGTCCATTGGGATACTTTTTACCCCTTTACGGGTAGGCGTGATTCAACTCCCCAACCGCATTGTGATGGCACCTCTCACGCGCATGCGCGCCGGCGCTAACCATGTGCCAACCGCATTGAACGCGGAATACTACGCGCAGCGTTCCTCAGCCGGCCTCATCATTTCGGAGGGAACCGCCGTTAGTGCACAGGCGCAGGGGTATCCAAGTTCTCCAGGGATTTATACGGCCGAACAGATTGCCGGCTGGCGTGTTGTAAGCGATGCTGTGCATGCCAGTGGGGGCCGCATTGTCATGCAGATTCAACACAACGGACGGAACTCGCATTCATCGTTGTTACCGGATGGAACTTTGCCAGTAGCGCCTTCCCCTATCCCTCCCAATCTTCCTGGGTTCACAAAGGACTTCCAGCAAGTGCCCATTGAGGTTCCGCGTGCCCTTGAAACTGGAGAAATCCCCGTGATAGTCGAAAGCTTCCGGCAAGCTGCCCTCAACGCGATCGAAGCCGGATTCGATGGAGTGGAAGTGCAAGGAGCTAATAGCCATCTGATCGAGGAGTTCTTGGAGGACGGGACGAACCAACGCACAGATGCTTACGGTGGATCGAAAGAGAACCGAGTGCGAATTCTCCTGGACATCGTTGACGAAGTTACGGCCGCAATTGGACCGGATCGAGTAGGTGTGCGCCTCTCACCCTTCGGACAATACGGTGGCATCAGCGACAGCAATCCTATCGAACTGTTCTCATTTGTTATTCAACAGCTCGATAGGCGCCGCATCTCTTATCTGCATCTGATCGAGGCAAAGGGATCAGAGATGGGTTTAACGGACGAGCTCCACGAAGACGCAGTCAATAATGCGGCATTCTTTCGTGAGGTGTTTCTTGGACCTCTTTTGTCAGCAGCTGCGTATACCCCGGAAAGTGCCGCACTGGCCGTCGAAAAAAAGATTGCGGACGCAATCGCCTTCGGTCGTCTCTTCATCGCAAATCCCGATCTTGTCAGGCGAATCAAGGAACGCCAGCCTCTGAACGCCTACGAGCGGTCCACCTTCTATGGCGGTGGAGAGCACGGGTACACAGACTATAAGGCTCTTGGAGAACAATCCTTACCGGCTTCCACCTAATGTTGAAACACTGCGCGAGCATCCTTTTGCGCGTGTAGGAGCATTCGTGGGCGAAAACTCACCTACCGTGATCAGTAAAGAAGGAGTTCAGGGTCAGAATCAGGCTCGCCGGCACAATAACTAATTCATCTTCTTCGCAGGACCCGGGTCATCTGGCCCAACGAAGTTCACCACAAAAGGCGCAATTCCATTCACCTGCACTACGCCATCACCCTTGCACTGGGCATAGTGCCGCATTTGCGGGGGCGCGGACGCAAAGCCTCCCTGTGGGATTTCTTTCATCGCCGTGTCATCCCACGTAGCGCCCATTCCCAGCATAAATGTGCCTTTAATCACCGTCACATTTTCCGCTGTGGGATGCCAGTGCGGCGCAATCTTTGTCCCGTCTGTGCAGGAAAGCCGAAGCGTGTACGAACGGCCAGCCGTCATCGGGTCGCCCTGTAGGACCGCAATCTTTATCGTTCCACCCATCTCCACCGACGGCGTCCCTACCAGCGCTGCCGCGGGAATGTCCGTCCATTGCTCTGAGCCCGGCATCACCAGCACGCTGCGCGTCGTGCCCCCGCTCTTTTTTTCGACAGTCATCTGTTTAGCGGGGGGCATCTGCGCCACCCCAGCAGCTGCCAGCAGCAAACACACAAGCATCACACCAATTCGCTGTTTCCTCATGGCTTCATTTCCTCCGTAGTTCAAGTTCTGACGGTGTATTTTGTAACCGGGCCTCGGGCCTTCCGCTGTGCGGAGATTAGCACTAACGGTGTACGACCTTCAATTCCAGAGCCGGTGTGAGAGCCTACTCACATCGCGTATCCCTCGGCGAGACGGCCGCGCAGCCTGGGGAGGATCACTCCTGAAGTTATCGATTCCCAGTCTCTTGTTTGCCGACAATACGAGAGTAGTTCCTACCGGTGAAATAAGTACGAACAATCTGCGCGCTCATTTGAGGATCCGAATCTCCACTAGATGGAGAGGCTGAGTTGCTGCACCAGTCGCTTAAATCTTGGTTGATCGCGAATGGCGTCGTATGCGGGGAACACCATCAGCGATCCCATGAACGGGTCGCCTTCCTCGAGAGCTGTCTCCAGCCATTGGATACCGGGGGCGCTTTCTCCGAGACCAAGATAGGTCAACGCAATGGGAAGCGCGGCGCTGTACCCCCGTTCACGTCGAGCCCGCAGCTCCCCGATCACTCCGCGAGCCTCAATTGCGTGCCCCAGCATGCCGGCAACGAGGCCAAAATAGCCCTCGCCGAGCGGCAGCCCATCGTTAAGCTTTCTTCCGGTACTCGCCTGAACCCAAGCTTCATCCTTGAAGCCCAGCGCAGCCAAAGAGAAAGCGAGGTAGAAACAAGTGTAGGGCGAGTCTGGCGTCAGCTCTATTGCTAGGCGACCACAGCGGACCGCATCTTTGAATCGTCGTCCATAATAATTGGCCTGGAGCAAGCGGAAGTTCGTCATGAGGTCCAGCGGATCCATTTCGACGGCCTTCCGCGCATGCAGCAAAGCTTCCTCATGCCGACCCAGGAAGCTGCAAAGAAGGGGATAGGTGATATGGGCAAAGGCATTGGTGGATTCCAGGCTGATCGCTCGCAGGCACGATTGTTCCGCCTCGGTCCAGCGCCATTGAAACACTCGTAGCATTCCCAAAGTGCTGTGGAGCCTTACAGAACTCTTATCAAGTGCCAGTCCCTTTGAGAGTAAGACCTCTGCTTCCGGAAGCGCGCTTCGTGGAGGCAACGCTCCGTAAGCTGCGCTCACGTTGTAATACATTGCCGCACCGTAGTACGGTTCCGCGAAGTGAGGCTCTAACAGAATCGCTTCACGAAAATACTCGGAAGCGCGACGCACATCGCTGGGAGTTCGCTTCTTGAGGAGATAAGCCCCCTTTAGGTACTGCACATATGCATCAACATTGCTGGGACGATGTTCTTCAATCGGAGCTCCTAGGCGCACGTCCAACGCTTCTGCCACGGCTGTGCAAACCTCGTCCTGAATGCCGAACAGGTCTCCCAACGTGGTGTCAAAGCGTTGTGCCCACCGGTTGAATCCATCCTTTACACCGACCAGGTTGACGCTAATACGAATCCGGTCTCCCGATCTCCAGACCGACCCCTCTAAAATAGCTTCAACACCCAGTTTCCGGCCGACCTGTCTGGCATCCCACCGCTGTCCTTTGAATCCGAATACCACACTGCTGGCGGTGATTCTCAATCCATCGTTGCGCGACAAAACCCGGATGAGTTCATCTGTCAATCCGTCGCTGAAGTACTCATCCTTGGCTTCTGTCGTTTGGTTTACAAACGGCATCACAGCTACAGTAGGGCGCTTTGGTATCGGGACAACAAACCGATAGCCGCGTTTTGGAATCGTTTCGATGAAGCTCGGTTCGTCGGCGGAATCACCAAGTGCGTCACGCAATCGACTAACTGCGGAATTCAGAGCTACTTCAAAATCTACGAACGTATCCGACGACCAGAGCCGCCTGCGCAGCTCTTCTCGGGTGACGATCTCGCCTGGACGCTCCATTAGGGCCGCGAGTACTTGAAAAGACTGTTCCCGGAGCGTGATTGGAACACCCCCCTTTAACAGCCGTCGGCCCTCGAGATCAACTTCGAATGCTCCGAAACGCACACTCATAAGGGTTTCAACATTCTTCTTTTCAATCATTTGCCTGTCAAGGATTTAGTCAGCTACAAACCATTGCCATGTCACTACTCACGGTTAAGCTATCCGCAGACGTAGCGCTCGAGGATGACCATGGTCAGCAAACCCAGCAATTTTTCCAGTGCAGCCGGCGCGGCGACGATCAGCAAGCTCAGGATTAGGCTGTTGCCCGTTTTGTTTGCGCTGTACGTTGTCGCTTTCATTGACAGAATCAATCTGGGTTTTGCGGCGCTCACCATGAATCCCGAACTGGCGATCACCAGCCAACAGTTCGGGTTCGCTGCAGGCATTTTCTTCTGGGGTTACTTGCTTTTTGAAATTCCCAGCAATCTGATCCTGCACAGGATCGGCGCACGTGTCTGGATTGCTCGTATCTTGATGACGTGGGGAATGGTTGCCAGTCTGACTGGGTTTGTGCAGTCTGCCCATGAACTCTATGTTGCCCGTTTTGCCCTCGGGCTCGCCGAATCGGGATATTTTCCGGGCATCGTTCTATACCTGGGCTATTGGTTCCGCCAACGCGAAAAGGCGCAGGCGCTTGCGCTCATATTGATTGGCATCCCTCTCGCCAGCGTCCTGGGG
The DNA here is from genome assembly GCA_963709675.1 of Candidatus Acidiferrales bacterium. Lineage (GTDB taxonomy): Bacteria > Acidobacteriota > Terriglobia > Acidiferrales > UBA7541 > Acidiferrum. The sequence continues at coordinate 1,094,023 of CAVPWW010000002.1, read as the reverse complement.
GGGCCGATTTCTGGTTTTATTCTCGATCACGTGCATTGGTATGGCCTTAGCAGCTGGCGATGGCTTCTGATTTTGGAAGGACTGCCGGCTCTTGGGTGCGTCGTTCTGACGAATCGCTTATTGCCCAGCAGGCCTGCAGAGGCTAGGTTTCTCACGGGCGAAGAAAGGAAGTGGATCGCCGACCGGCTGAAACAGGAAGACCACCAGAAGCTGGGCGGCCAAACCATGTCCCTGGCACAGACACTATGCAGTCCAAGAGTCTGGCATCTGGCATGTATTGGTTTTTTTCACGGCTTCGCCAGTTATACGTTCACCTTCTGGTTGCCACAGATCCTTAAGTCAGCCTTTGTTGGGCAGTCCAACACGTTGGTCGGGCTTCTGATTATGGTCCCAAATCTTCTGGGCCTGGTCGCCATGATCCTTGTGTCGGGTCATTCTGACCGTACACTGGAGAGGCGATACCACATGGCCTCGACGACCGTCTTAGCGGGAATCGCTTTGTTGCTGCTAGGCACGCCTCACTCATCTTTCTCTTCAATCATTCTTCTTTCAGCCGCGGCCATTGGGGCGTACAGCTATTTGCCTGTTTTCTTTTCCGTGCCCAGCGAATTCCTGACCGGCTTCTCCGCCGCCGCAGGCATCGCGCTCGTCACGTCGGTCGCTAACTTCGGCGGCTTCGTCGGCCCTTATACCGTCGGCATCATCCGTCAGAAGACTGGCAACCCGTACTACGGCCTCGTCTGCGCAGGCGTTTCCTTCCTTATTTCGGCCAGTTTGTCGTTGCTATTGCCAAAACGAGCCGTGCTTGATTCTGAGCACGCGTCGAGGAGGGCGGGGGCGGCCTTCAAAACAAGTTCTGAAGAAGTGTAGGAGGACTTAATGACACTTATTCCCAAAGCGATTCGCATCGAACCCGCATTCGACAATTTTGAGCAAATCTGCGCCATGTTTGAGCGGAATGCTCCCTATCATGCGCTCGCTGCTTACGCTCCTGAGGGCGTTAAGGACGAAACGCGCGATGAAGCCAAGCAACCGGAGCTTCCGTGGTTCCGCGGAAACTGGGCTGTGGGCGGGAAGCCCCTCGTCGACGGTGCCGAAACTATCCTGCACAACAAGAGCTTTCTCGACGCCGCAACAATCGCCTTTGGCACGTCGGTTGTCTACCCCGAAATGGTCGTTGTGAACCTCAGTGTTCCCATGCCAGCCAGTCCGACCCATATAGACAACCCATCCTTCTACGGAGCAACGCGCGAAGACTATCCGTTGCCGTTTCTAAGAGTGATGGGCAGGTCCGGACTGTTCGAACCTTGGCAGGTCGTCCGTGCCAGCACGATTTCCTGGTTCTATGCGGGCCCCGGCGGAAGCTTTGATTACTGGCCGGAAGGGCTCGATGGCCCGATGTGGAGCGAGCAGCCGCCCTTCGGCAATGTGGCTCTCTGCGCAGATAATGATCGGATGTATCACCGCGTCGGTGCCGTCGGTGATCCCGGTGTGGCTTTACCCCGCATGTCGGCGGCAGCGCAAATTCAGCCGGATGGCGATGGCAACTGGTCAATCCTCGAGAATGGTGAAGTTTGCGCCACCTACCCAAGACAAGCGATTCGTCTCTCCATTCTCTGGAAAGCCGCAATCGGGGACAGAGCATCAACCGCCGACAATCTGACTCTCGATCGCATCCTGGAGATTTTCACCGCCGACCTCCGCCGTCGCCGCGTCGGTTTCCAGGTTCCCACCGATCCTCTGGCCGACACCGCGTGGATTCTCCTGCTGCAACGGATTTATTCTGACCCAACCGCTACTCTGGTCGGATCACGGGCAACTCGGAGGGCGCCGGGATAAACCGGCATGTTGTAGGGGATGCTTGGACATCAACCGGGCCCCCTATGGAAGGCTACGCTACTCGAATATGTTGCGGGCGACCCTCAAGGATTATAATTCCGGCACTTATGCCCCTCGCTCCGGGCACCATGCTCGGGCGCAACGAAATCGGCGCATCACTTGCTGCGGGCGGAATGGGAGAGGTTTAAAAGTCCTTCCCGAAATCAGCGCTCATGACGGACGACATTGAAGTTTTCATCCTCCGTCGGAGGCTGAAAATGCGCAGTAACGGCTTCGAAATCCGCGTCCCGGGTCCAGGGAGTGCCGGCAGGTGACCCACTGCTCCGCGCACGAAGCTGACTCTTGCACAAGGTGTCGGATGCGTCTACGAAGTGCAACTCATGCTTAACATTCGCACGCTCGATCAGCTCACGAAACCACGCACGCTGCGCCTTGGTGTTGCCGGGGACATCGAGCACGACCGAAATACCCTTCGACAAAAGAGCGCAAAGGTGTGGCGTGAGTGCGTTCTTCAGTCGAGAAGAACATTTAACGAATCCCGGAATGTCGGTATTCTCGCCAGGAAACAAGGCATTCAAGAAATCGTCCTGCACAAGGAGGAGAGCATTTTCTCGAGCGGCCAGATCCTTCGCGAGAGTGGACTTGCCTGCAGCCATCTTCCCGCAGAAGAACATCAACTTCGCTGAATTCTCTTGGCGCATCTTAGACAAAAAGTATCACGGCCCGCCAGCAAAGTCCCGATTAGTCTTAGTGCTGTATCGGAAGCGCGAGTTCGCGATAGGTGTACACGAGCACGGTGGGATTGTGCGCTTTCGATACAAGCGACTTGCATCGAAGGATGCCGCTCGTTTTGCGGGGGACGCTGTCGTTTTGCAAATTCAAATGATGGAGGAGTAGGTGTAGCGGCATCCTGAAGAGCGCCGAGAGAGTACAGGGCCCAACGGGGATAGAGAAAGAGTAGATAGATATTTAGAAGCTTTATGCAAAGACGACGTCTCGAGGTAGAAGAAATTGGTGACGAGAGGGCACAGCGATACTGAGCGCGAGACATACGAAGGTTTCGTGATGTAGATGTGATCTCATGCGGCGACGGCGGCTGGCGTTGGCGGAGAACGAAGTTGGATCTCCGCAACTGTAAACCTTTCGATCAAGGTGATCGCGGCAATCTTCCTGGCCAGGAGGAACGTTATGTCTTACGGGATGGCGGGAGTCGATGTTCACATAGCTTGTCGAGCAAGAGGCCGAGGAAGTGGTGATGGAATCAACGGCGCAATACTGGAAACCCATGTGGAAAGCGCTGGAAGGTATTGGAAGCCCATACGCGAGAAGCGGAAGGCGCGAACCGTAAGTCGGGAACACTTCATTTGGCCCATGCGCAGTTTAATCGTGGGCGACGGAGTCGTAAGAAGGATTTCCTCGACGCCGAACGCTTGACGAAGCGGCTGGTGGCCCGTGAATTGACGCTCAGCTTTGTGCCCGATGCTGAGCAGAGTGCGCTTCTCAGCGTCGGATCACCGTTCGCGCCTATATGATCGGCGACCATCTGGGGCGCGAATCCACGGAAGAAAGCGCCATAAGAGTGAAGAAAAATGAGGACGATTCCATCACGGTCTGACAAAAAGCCAGACGGGCGGGGCGCGATCTATTTCTTCTTGTCGAAGAAGGCGGCGATGGATTTCTTTTTCTTCTGGAAGATTCCTCCGACATCGGCGGTTATACTGGGATCCTCGGGCGTCCCAATGATTCGCAGGGGCACGCCAGTCGTTTTTTTTGAAGTCTCGCCTGAGCCGTTTAACTTCGTGAGTAATCCCGCGCCGACTTTGGCGATGCCCTCTGCGGATTCGATTCTTGCAACGAGGTTGAAGTCCAATTGATCAGTGGAAGATACCGTCCCGCTTCCAGTGAGCTCCCCTACTGCCGGAATCACAGCGTCGATCTTGTCAGCAACAACACTTCTGTTCGTAATGCGCACGTTTACCCGCAACTTTTCAATAGTCGTCGTGTCTCCGGTTTTAAGACCGCCCAATGCAGCGATGCCGTGGATTTTTGAACCGATGTCAAAACCAACAAGGCGTGTGTTGTCGAGCGCGATCGGCCCGCTAATGACGAGCGATTCTGTCTCGCCAGTGATCCCAAGGTTCAAAGCTAGCATGCCGCCCTTCAGGACTGCCCCGTTGGGCAGACGAACGCCAGCCGCAGTCATCAAATGCTGTAGATCATCGATCGGCAAGCTCTGCCCAGAGAGCTTCAAATCTAACTCTGGACCCACCGCGACGAGCGCCGCCTGCTGGTACGTTCCGCTCACGTGCATCGCAGCGTCGCCGATTTTCGCCACGGCGTCCTCGATCTGCCCATTGTTGTCCTTCAGTACATGGGTGCCAGTGTAAGCGAAGTCGAGGGGCTCAGGCGCAGCGGCGGCGCCTTTACGAAGCCTAAGATTCTGGATGTGCATAGTGCCATTAGTGGTTAGGGTGTGCCCGTCCGAAACCGAGCGCACTTCGAGGTCTGCGAGGAGCGATAGACCGGCATCTGGAACCAGAAATCCGGCTGCTACGGGGTCCAGGCGCTTGATGGAGATCTGCGCGTCGGCGGGGCTGGCTGCCGCGTCGTCACGATTCAACGGGCCTACGTGGCCAGTGACATCGACGGTTCCGCCGCCGGGCAAGTCCGCGCTTAGCTCGAACGGAAACTGAGACGCAAATGAGAAATCACGGATGCTGAGATTCGTGTGCTCATACACGCCGGGTCGGCCGTGTTCGGGAAGGCTTGCGATCACGGCGCGACCATTTTCGATGACGATGCGGCCCGCAGTAAGCATAGGTAGCGCCGCACCAGAACCCGTCGCAATTCCCGAAGCAGCATTAGTGCCGCCGCCATTAGCGTGGAGGTTCGCGATGCTTGAGAAATTCCATTTGCCATTCGTCGCGCGAATCAAGCTGATTTCCGGCGACTTGATCAGAAAACTTTGCAGGTTCACCTTGCGCGAGAAAATCAGTGGCCGCAGTAAAACACCGATCCGGACTTCTTTGGCCGTCAGAAACGGGGCGGCATTAAATTGGGGATCGTCGGCGACACTAAGGTCTTTGGCGATCAGGCTGCCAGAGAAAAGCGTCAAGCTCAGGTCTCCTAATTTCACACTGCGGCCAAGCGTGGTTGTGAGTTGTGATTCGATGATGGGGCGGAACGTGTTCGCGTTCACGAAAAAAGGAATCGATGTTACTCCGAGGACGACGAGACCGAAGAGTGCCAACACTATTTTCGTCCAACGTTTCACGGAGAACCTCAGCGCGATGCAATCGAAACACCAGCACACTTCGAAGCGAGAAGTATATGACGGACACAGCAGTGATTAATAGTTGGTTACCGCCGCGCACGACGGCCTGTTAACAATGACAGTTCTCTTTTGTATTCGGTTCGCACAAGATTTATGTCTCATCGGAGGTCTCTGTCGTGCTTAGATCCGCTTGCTTCATTCTCTTTATCGCTCTGGCTATTTGCGTCTTGCCGTCCGATGCGCAGAGTGGGGCCTTCAAAATTGAAGCTTATTTTACTGGTAAGGAAGTAGTTCTGAAAATCGACATGCCCGGCACTCAGAAGGGCGTAGATCTGCGTTTCAACAAAGCGACGCCAATGGACTGGAAGGAGTACTCAGGTCGCATTAAGCAGTCCGGCACCGCCATCCGCAAAGGTGACACTGCCAGGATAACTGCCATTGTTGTGAAGAAAGATGTGATTGAGTTTCAGCTCGACGGCGGCGGGTTCGGTACCTTCGGCGATGACACCACGACGAAGGTCGAAGCCAAGGCAACTGAGAAGAGCGACTATGAGAAGGATCTTGAAAAGCAAATCTCAGAAACCACAGATGAAGACCGCAAAATCCAGCTTCAGCGCGACCTCGATCGCGAGCGCGCGCGTCGTGAGAAACAAGAAGCCGCCAATCAGCGTGCCGCTCAAGTCGCCAGCCAGATGAAGGCTCAGCAAGTGGCCGACAAGCGCGCGCAAGGTGGTTCGCGCTTCAACCTGCGCTGGTCCGGCTCTATTCCTGCCGATCAGCTCACACCAGAGGCCGTTATCAAGCTGCTTGCAGACTATGTCGAATTCTCTGGCTCCATGGTACCCTCGTCGGCGTCCCCTGCGCAAAGCAACGCTGCGCCAGGCGCCACTTCCAATGGTGCGGCTAATGGATCTCCCACTGGGCAACTTAAACGCGGCATGAAGATGGAAGAAGTCACGAGTTTGCTCGGCGCTGGGAAACAGCTTTCTGAATCCGTAGGTGCGGCAGACTTGAAAACCCAAGTCTTTGAATATCTCACCGATGATCGCCGCGTCGAAGTGACCTACGTTGATGGGCTGGTCGTGCGTTTCTCGGTTAGCTCGAAATAGGGCAGGGGTGCCGGGAAGTTTCTCAGAGGGGAGGGAATCAACGACATTGGAAATTGGCCTAGCCCGGCCACAGCGGCCAATCCTTCCCCGAGCCGAAGGAGTAAAGTCGATTTTGGTCCGCAGAGGTCCAGTTTCCAACGTCCAGTTTCCAAAATTCTAGACACAAGGTCTGGTTTCGATTAAGCTCTCCCCCCATTCATGAATGGCGGCGGGCAGAGTAGCCCGGGAGCCATTACCGCACCGGACGCTACAAAACCACGAGCCAGCGCTTCTCCTCAAGCAACAACGGGAGAGGCTGAGGGAAAAAAGAGCGTCTTTCGCAAACTAATGGATAACGCGCAGGATCAACAGGATCAGCAAAACCGTGCGTCTAGCACCTCTTCAAACCAGAGCAGCGACACATCGCAAACCAAACAAGAAGACCGGGCTAAGTATCTCGAAACACATGCTTGCATGACGACTGATGGGCCTGATAAAGCGATCCAATGGGCCGACGATTGTAATAAAGTGACCAGCTCTCCGCACAAGGAATGCAACATTCAAGAAAACACGTGTGACGAGATACGCAAAGCGACCCAGAAAGGATGCTGGGGGCTCGGAGCCTCAGCACCTGACTTCTGCTTAACTAAGTACCGATAGCGACGGTCGAGGAGTCAGCGGCGGATTTCTGGATGTTGTGGTTTGCAACGGTAAAAGTCCTTCCCGCAACCCTTGCACAGACAGTCGTAGCTCCTGATAGAACGCGGTTACCGGTATGTAGGTATTAGACTGTCGTCGTGAGGTCGCCCCTCTTCGGACCGCGTAGGTCCTTCTTGGGTTCAGTTTGCTGGTAGAATTTACAGCGTTCTCGAAACTGGAGTTGGACCCAAAGAACGATACTCCTTCCTGGAGGCGGTCAATGAATATTTGCGAAACAGTCTTGGTTAGTGCTTTGGTTCTGATGCCTTGGGCTAGCAGAGCTCAAGACAAGCCGACACCGGTCGTTCCGACCGATGTGGCGTCCGGTAAGCAGACATATATGGATTATTGCGCTGCATGTCACGGGGTCGACGGTGGAGGCCATGGCCCTGCCGCTTCGGCGCTGAAAACACCGCCGGCGAATCTGAGAACCCTCGCTATTCGGCACGATGGCAAATTTCCGGAAGACTATGTTGCCCGCCTGGTGCGCTCTGGCGACCCAATTTCTGCACACGGTTCGTCTGGCATGCCTATCTGGGGGCCCGTTTTTTCCATGATCGAGAACGGTGACGAACTGGGCGTGCGTCGACGCATCAAGAACTTGTGCAAGTATCTGGCGTCCATTCAAGACAAGAAATCGTAGCCTAATCGGCTTCTGCGCTAACTACCGTAGCAATCTGAAGCCCGCGCGAACCTCTTCTGAAAAGAGCTTAGGCTGTTCCCAGGCCGCAAAGTGCCCGCCCTTGGGGAGTTCGTTGAAGTGTATGAGCTTGGGGTACGCACGTTCCGCCCAGCTTCGCGGGGCGGGATAGAGTTCGTCGGGAAAGACGCTCACGGCGGTCGGGACAACGACGCCTCTGACGCCGAAGAACGAATAACCCTTGTTTTCCCAATAGAGACGAGCCCCCGAGAGCGCCGTATTCGTCAACCAGGTGAGGGTGATGTTGTCGAGGACGTCGTCTCGCGTGAGGCCTTCGCTCCCGCCGGCAAATACACGCGCAATCATCTCGTAGCTGCGCGCGTCGTGATCAAGGAAATAAGCCGCAAGGCCAACAGGGGAATCAGCGATTCCGTAAAGCGTCTGAGGGCGCAGCCCCATCTGGTACCCGTAGGCGATTCCCTTTTGATAGACGAACTGTACTCTCTCATAAGCGACCTTTTCGTCGGCGGAGAGACCCGATGGCGCCGGCGCTCCTGAAAATGCGGCCTTGTCGACCTCGGCCGGGAAGATGCCGGGCATGTTGGTGTGAATGCCGAGCAACTCCGGAGGCGCCTGCACACCCATCAGCTCGGTGATGACTGCACCCCAATCGCCGCCTTGCGCTACGAATTTGTTGTAGCCGAGGCGCCTCATCAGCACGGTCCAGGCTTGCGCAATGTGGGCGGGGTCCCACCCGGTCGTGGCCGGCCTGCCGGAAAAACCATAGCCGGGCATCGACGGAACCACGATATGGAACGCGTCGGATGCATTTCCGCCGTGAGCGGTGGGATTGGTTAGCGGATCGATGATCTTCAATTGTTCGGTGATCGAGCCGGGCCATCCATGCGTAACGATTAGCGGCAATGCATTCTCGTGTTTCGAACGGACGTGAATGAAATGAATGTCCAGTCCGTCGATCTCAGTTAGGAAATTCGGTAGGGACTGCAGTTTTGCCTCGCACTTGCGCCAGTCGTAATCGGTCCCCCAATAACGTGCCAGCGCCTGAATCGTCGCAAGCTGCACGCCCTGCGTAGCGTCCGGGACCGTCTCCCGTTCGGGGAACTTGGTCGCCTGGATGCGCCTGCGCAAATCGGTAAGGTCCGCCTCTAGCACATTCACCTTAAACGGACGAATTGCATCTGCCTGCTCGCTGCCTCGTTGTGTAGCACTGGAATGGGTCACGGGGTTCTCCTTTGCGTAGTCTGGGATTCCTCCGTCTATGGACCTGGCGATTATTATTTTTGCGTCGTCTCGAAGGACGAGCTCCGTCGGTGGGTGGCGAAGAGCCTACCACGAAATGAACGTCGGGATCTTTAAATCCACGTAAGTCGGCTTGGGGACGCGATTTCCGGATTGCTAGCAGATCACAGGCTAACCAGAAGTTATTCCGCTCGACAGGCTGAGGACTGCCTCCTTTTGTCGCCGCCGCACAGAAGTAATGCACATTCCCGACCGGTCATTGCGTAATAGACACGATAGCCCGGACCCCAATCGATCCGCAGCTCAAACAAACCTTGACGCAATGACTTGCAGTCGCCAAAGTTCCCGGCGGCAAGACGGTTGATCCGGCTGTGTCAACCATTCGTCGAAGAGATCCTTTCCGGCGCGACTGACATAATGACTCACCTCGATCGCAGCTCACGTGTAACTTAACTTATAAATAAATCAGTACATGGCAAGGCGGATTGTAGGACCTTTTCGCTGTGGCCGGCTCACCGCGCTGGGTGCTCCGACGACTGGGGCGAATTGCCAATTGCTCCAGTGGACTGATGGCCGCATACAGGTGGCGATGCGAGAGATGCAACTAGATGATGGTGTCTTTCAGGTCCGCATGGCCGCGAAGCAGTTGAATGGTTCGCAGATCGGTCCCGGCTTCCAAGTGGTGCGTGGCAAAACTGTGGCGCAGCGTGCACGGACCGGCCCTTTTCGAGATGCTGGCACGAACGGTGGCCTCTTTGCAGATATTCCAAATGGTCTCATCGGAGATGGGTTGTTCCGCGCCACCATGGCCGGCGCTGCTAGGAAAGAGAAGATCCTTCGGTCTTCTCGAGCGCCAATACGCGCCTAAGGCTTCCAGCAGTTTAGGACTCAAGGGAACATCGCGGTCGCGGCCGCCCTTGCCCTGGTGAATGTGCAGGACCCCCCCGGAGATCGAATCAGCGATTCGCACAGCTGATCGCCTGCCAAAGCCTCGCGGGACTCTTCGCTGCAGCAGGCTATTCAGATAATCGGTGTTTGACGACGATCGCAGGGTTTGGATCTGTGGCGTAGGCAGAAGCCTTAATCGATCAATTTATCAGCCGTTTCGGAAGATTGATATAGGTTAGCCTATTCCTTCTCCATCAGAGCTTTCTTTTGTCACCGTTGGTAGCTCTTCCGCAGTAGACTCCTATTTTCGCATTCGCAAGCTCTGCTTGCTTTATGGCATATCTTATGGTATATATACATTAAGATGATTCATCGAGGTGATGGACCGATCGCTTCTCGATTGCGTCAGCGCAAGTTCCAGCTGCTGCGGCGTTTCTCTATCCCCGCAGAGGCCCTCCCTGGCTCCCTTTCTCTCTCGTATCTGCGCTGCGGTAAGCCCACCTGCCATTGTGCCGATGACCGCGGCCATCCCGTCTGGTCGCTGACCTTTATGGTGCAGGGGAAAAAACGTGTTCAGCACATCCCCAAGGAGTGGGTCGAACAGGTGCGCCGCCGGGTCCGGGAGGGACGGGAGTTTCAAGAAGCCGTCCGTGAAGTATTGGCGGCCAACGCGCAACTGCTCGTGCTGGAACGCCAACATCGCAAGAAGCCCAAGAAAAAGAAAATATGAACGGTGCGACGCCAGGTCATCTGCTCCATTTTGTGACGCGGCGTCTTGGCCTCCGACGGTACCTCAAGAATCCCGGAGACGGTCGGCAACAACCCCAGATTCCGGCGCAGGCTCTGCTGTGGGCACTATTGATTGGCCAGATCCTCCGGCAATCGAGTTTTCATGCGGTCGAGGGGCTGGCGCGTTCTGCGGCGCGACGCACACTGGCCATCGCAGCTCCGTTCTGTGACGATACCTTGGGCTATTTCACCGAGCGACTCGACCCGGGTGCAACGCGGCAAGCCCCGCTCGCCCTCATCCGCGGTGCCAAGCGCAATAAGGCTTTCGACGACTGCCGCTGGATCGGTCTGGCCATCGACGGCACGGGCGCGGGATGGCGGGCCCGGCAGGGCTGCCAGCTCTGCCGGCCGAAGCAGAACAAGGCCAAACAGATTCAGGGTTATCAACACTCGTTGGTGATGATCAGCGTGGTGGGAACCGGCCTGTCGCTGCCCTTCGATGGGGAACCCTACGGGCCCGGCGATAGCGAGTACGCCGCCGGGCAGCGCTTGCTACGGAGGGTGATCGGGAGCCTGGGAAAGCGTTTTGCGCAGTACGTGGCCGTCGATGGAGAATTCGCTACTGCACCGTTCCTACACACGGCAGGCGAACTCGGTCTCCGCGTGGTGGCACGACTAAAAGTTGCCGGAGCTCTTCGCCGCCGCCCAACAACGCTTTCCTTGTGGGCCGGCTCCGACGGTTTTTCAGCATGGAGCGGATCGCGTGGAGTTGTGGGACGCGGAAGACTTCGATCCCTGGAATACACTCCGCTGGGAGACGGTTCGCGTGTTCTTCTATCGCCAGCACAAGCCGGATGGCACGGTGGTGGAAGCCTACTGGCTGACGAATTTTCCTTCCTCCACAGTGGGCCCGCAGGCTCTATTCCGCATGGCCAAAAGCCGCTGGGAGATCGAGAATCAAGGCTTCAACGATGCCAAGAACCGTCATGGCCTTGAGCATATCTGTCATCATCATGCCAACAGTCTGCTGATTGGCTGGCTCCTCACCATGCTGACCTTGACCATCGAACGACTCTACCGTCTGCGCTACCTCCATCGTGGCAATCATCGAGTGCACAGCAGTGCTCAGCTGCTGCTCTTGTGGCTCAGTCTTTCCCGTCCGCGTGCCACCAACAGTAGTTGACGAACCGCAGAAAGAAACTGGATGGCTTCTTTTTCTGCACCCGCCCACTCCCCATCGCAAGCCCCCACGGAGGCGGCCACCTCGACGGAAAAGACCTGTCTGAAAATAGACCCCTCCCGTTGCACCCAACCATCGAGTAACAAATCCTGCCTAGATCCCCACTTTTTTCTCCGGCATCCTCAACGATTCCGAAATCGCTGTCAATTTATATCCGCTGTTGACTCGGCTTTAGTCACGGAGTAAAATTCCCGCCGTTTTGGGAAGCCGATCTCAACATCGTTGAGTACCGCCTTCGGTTCTCCTAAGCACCTATTCCCCGAAAAACAGAAGCGCATCCCGTCGACTCAGCACCTACGTGGAGGAACAATGTCCAAAAACATATGCAGGTTTAGGTACTTCGCGGTTAGTCTCGCAGCTGCTATTTCAATCCTGGCAATTACTCACGTTGGTTATTCAGCCTCTGGCCAATTCATCAATAACAATACGCCCGTATTCGTCCGAACCGCTCCGGAAATTGGTCCTGCGGACTCATCCCAGACCATAGAGATTACGGTTTGGCTGAATGTTCACAATCGGAAACAACTTGATTCAGTCGCCGAGGAGCTCTATGATCCCACTTCGCCGCATTATCGGGCTTGGCTAAGTTTCTCTCAAATCACCGCCAACTACGGCCCCACAGTTGAAGAAGCCAATACAGTAAAGGAGTTTTTGTCCGCTCACGATCTGTCCATTGTGCTGGTCGATCCCCAAAACTTTTTCGTCCGGGCACGAGGCACCATCGCACAGGTTTCCGCCGCGTTCCATATTCAGCTGAGCAACTTCAACGTAAGAGGAAAGACAATACGGGCCAATAAAACTAACCCTTATGTGGAAGGTGCGGCCGCTCCTTTGATACACCTGGTTTCGGGGCTTAGCAATCCACAATCTGAGATTACTCCGCTTCAGCCGCGCACTCCCCAAAGTTCCTCAGTTTCCGCGTCTTCCGTGCGAGCTTCCGCCACTCAAGCCAGTGCCAATTCGTCACTGAATTCGTTTTTCAGTTCGAATTGCTTCCATGGTCCCGTGACGGACGTTCTCACCACCAACGGCGGGCTCCCGGCTGCGACCTACAAGGGCAGCTTATATGACAGTACAAACATCGGCGGCTGCGGATACACCCCGCCGGAAATCTATACGGCTTACAACCTTTCCGGGCTGTACAAGGCAGGTTATGACGGGAAGGGGCAAACCATCGTGATTTTCGAAATTTGCAATACCAATACGATCCAGTCCGATGCGAACGCGTTCGCGGCGCAGTTCGGCCTGCCCGCGCTTACTTCATCGAACTTCAGAGTCATCGAATATCCTGTGCCGTCCCCCTGCACGTCGCCGTCCATCGAGGAGAGTCTCGATGTGGAATGGGCCCATGCTATCGCACCAGGCGCTAATATAGTCGTGTTGGTGACGCCTAATATCGAAACGGATGCTGCGTTTGCCGAAGACATCGACGTCGCTATCCTGTACACTCTCGCGAACCATTTGGGCAATGTGATGTCGTTCAGTTATGGGTTACCCGAGATCGAATTTGGGTCGGCTGACCTGGATCAAACAAACCTCCTCACCGAACTTGCAGCAATTTCGGGTGTTGCGACGAACTTCTCTTCAGGAGACTCTGGCGATTATACAGAATTCGGAATCCCAGCCACGGTCGAGTATCCAGCGGATACGCAATACGGAACCGCAGTGGGTGGTATTTCGCTAGCGTTGAATGCCAGCAATGCGATCGTATGGCAGGCTGGATGGGGTACCAACACCAATCTTCTGGATGATGCCGGCCTCGTGTCCGACCCTCCAGCCGGGTCTTTCTTCGGCGGCGCAGGCGGAGGAAGCAGTGCGTTTTTCTCGAAACCGGGCTTCCAGCACGCGTTAGCCGGAAGCTTCCGTCGGCTGCCAGATATCTCCTGGATTGCTGATCCGTACACCGGTGTTGTCATCGACCTAACAGAGGAGGGGGTCTATCCGCCTCGGGAATGGCTCGTGATTGGAGGCACGAGTGTATCCTGCCCCATGTTCTCGGCTTTGTGGGCGATCGCAAACCAAGAGGCTGGCAGACCATTGGGACAAGCCGCACAGTATGTGTATTCCATGCCCTCTTCAACCATTACAGATATCGTTCCGGTTGGCTCGAGTACGAATGTGACCGGCATCGTCACGGATGCATCCGGCGTTACCTCGTACAGTGCAGCCGATCTAGCTCAGCCGCTCTCCGGCACAACGGTGTTCTACGACGCGCTTTGGAATATACCGCTGAACGAGAACACCGTCCAACTAGTCACATTCGGCACGGATACTAATCTGAAAACTGCACCTGGTTGGGACGATGTCACAGGAGTCGGAGTGCCCAAGCCGAAGGCGTTCGCGGAATTCTTCGCGCCATAAGAGCGCACTGCCACGGGGCTAGCGGTGCCTCCCTGGCGGTCTGACGATCCTGTTGACTCTGGCTCCGCGAGCCCATAGATCCTCTCGGTCCTACTAACGTCGTTAGGGGCCCGGCCTTCACGTGCAGATTCCGTAATCGCCGCTGGCCCCTAACGATTCTCATCGACAATCCCGTCGCCATCTGCCTCCTGTTTGTTTTGTGTTCCCCACCTGCCCAGGATGTCGTTGCACCACTGCCTTCGATAGAACAATTCGTTGCGGCTGAACCGCGCCAGCCACCCTCCTGTCGTCGAAACGTTTTCGAACCCTCGCCAGGAAAGGGCACCACGTTCGTATACTTCCGGTCGCCCGGTCTGGTAGGAAAAATAGCTAAGCCAGCGACTGTCGAAAGAAAATCTGCCCTCGTATTCGCTGGCCTTCAGTCCGAAGCCCGAACTTTCCATACAGCGACACTGTTACCGAACGGGAAGGTGCTGGTAGCGGGCGGCGGCGACGAAAATTCCACCGTGGAGGTCTACGATCCTGCAACTGGCTCTTTCAGCATTGCCGGTGGGATGGAAATCGGGCGCTCGGGACACACCGCAACGCTGCTCCCGAAGGGGAGCGTATTGGTTGCGGGGGGCGGTATTTTTGCCGGTCTGGCGTCCGCGGAGTTGTATCAATGAATAGAATGACGGGCACCGGGCCGGTCTTCGGGGTGAGCAGGTACTATGAGGAACCTCTCCTATTTGCATCCTCGAGGAGCACGTTGTGTTGTTAGATTCATCTGGTAAACGTTACCACCGAAGTGGAGTACAGTACCGCCGGAACGCAGATGCCCCTCTTCCAGTACGTCGATTTCTACGATATTTCGCGAACGATCATCCTTTTGGTCCGTGGGAAGTGGGTTCTTTTCAAAGTGCATTCAACGAAGAACTTCGGGCGGCTTGGTTTAGGAGCGTTCGATCTTGGGCGCCGACTGAGCTCCTAGCGGTTCGCGGAAAGCATCCATCGGAATTGGGGCATACTCGACCTCGATGATCTGGAGGTGTTCCGTCTTTGCTGGTGCGCTCAGGTTCACGCGATCGCCGGGGCTCGCCTTCATGAGCGCATTGGCCAGAGGCGAGCGCCAGCTGATGTAGCCGCGGTCGAGGTTCACTTCGTCGATGCCTACGATCGATACGACGTGTTCGAGGCCGGCGGCGTCCTTGTAGGTCACGGTTGCGCCGAAGAAGACGCGCGTAGCGGCTGACCCTGGGCGCGGAGCGGTGGGATCGACGACCACGGCCGCTTCAATGCGTTTCGTGAGAAAGCGAATCCGCGAATCGATCTGGCCTAACCGTCGCTTGCCGTAAAGGTAGTCGGCGTTTTCACTGCGGTCCCCGTTACTTGCAGCCCACGCTACGACCTCCACCACCGCGGGCCGCTCGCGACTCAGTAGGAACAGATGCTCGTCTTTCAGCCGCTGCAACCCGGCGGGCGTGATGTAGTTTTTGAGTGTCGGCCCCCCTTCCTCGCGCACCGGTCCTCGGAGCGGCCGCTTTGTTCGCATTTGCCAATCTGCCATGGGATTTCGTGTACTTGTGGGTGACCCAATCTCGGAAGGTCAGCTCCTCGATCCCGATAATTCCTCGCAGGGTGAATGTGACGTACGCGGGCTAGATGTTGAATGATACATCGGTCTTTCCCGCGGGACTCTTAGAAAATGCGGTGACTCGTCCGATTGCACATCACGACGAAGAAGTATGCGGTTCACCTAGCGATGAGCCGATGAGGTGCCCATTTCCAATGAATTGTTTGTGTTCGACCTGTAGGCTCTCACTGATTCCGGGCGGACAGTCGGCGACCCGGAAGTTATTGCAGAATTTGCGCTAGGTCCCGATTCTTGCGGCTAATCGGGAGTGACTGAGACATTGGCTCGGACGCGGGTGCATCATCGTCACGTATACGGGTAGCAGGTCGTCATGCTCGAATCGAAGACCGGTCGGGTTTGGTTCTGCGCAATTCTCCTCCTGTGCGCAATCTCTTGCGGCGGAGTCTTGAACGCTCGGGGAAAGCAGTCGCCAGCTCCATTAGCAACGGGCGAAGGTGATTATCATATTGCTCCCGGAGATGTCATTCAGATTGACGTTTGGAAGGAACCCGAAATAACCCGTACGACTCTGGTACGGCCGGACGGAAAGATATCCCTGCCCCTATTGTCGACTTTCGCAACGCTGGCGGCGTCGTTGGCCTGGACTCCATAGGCCGGATTTGCCATGTTCTTTCCTGCTTCTGCGTTCAACTGAAGTTCTTCTCCTCCATGCCTCTCTGTGGTGGAATTCTCTGCTGTCAGTAGCGAAGAATGGGTGCTCCAAACTAGGCACCCGTGAGTCGGCCATCCACCCAACTCGGCCCTGGCGAGATTCTGTCCGCAGCAGGACTTGCGCCGAAAACGATCGTCAACGTAGTTACTGTGGTGAGGGTCGTTGTCGCTTCAGCGGTCGACGAGGTGGGCGATCAAATCCATCCGCGAGTTTGGAACTACGAATTCATTCAATTGCCCTTGGTCGTCAAAGAGAAGCAGAATCGTCCCACGATCACGGAAGCAGAAATATCCGCCATACTAACCACCCTGAAGGGACGCGATGCCGCCTCGGTCGCGCTGGTGGCCGGAACAGGTCTATGAATTGGTGAGGCTCTGGCCATCCGCACCGATGATTTTGATCCGCTGTGCCGCTTGCTACTGGTGCGGAGAAGCGTATGGCGGAGACACGAGCAAGCACCGAAAATCTTAAACGCGATTCGCCCAGTGGATATTCCTGAGGCATTGGCACAAGTTCTACGCCGCTACATAAAAGGAAGAAAGGGGCACCTATTCACGACCACCCCCGCCTTGCGGAGTACCGCAAAACGAAAGCGGCGGAACGCGTGGTATCCGCCTTGTCTCCCCGCTTCAAACCGTGGTTAGGCCATTCGCAAAACTCGATCGACCTCTGCGCGGCGCAACTGCGGTACGACGAGACTTATCGGAGGGAATGGTGGGAGAAAGCTGGGCTTGGATTTGACTTGGGCGAATTGGGCTATAAATCAGAAGCACCAATTCGCCCGGCGCTTGTTGCGTAAAACGATCTTGAAACAGGACTTAGAAATGGTTGCGGGGGTCAGATTTGAATCGATCAGTTCCGGCAAGCCGACTTAATGCTCCCGACGTTCATTTTGTGGTAGGCTCTTCGCCATCCACCGACGGAGCTCGTCCTTCGAGACGACGCAAAAATAATCATCGCCAGGTCCTTAGACGGAGGAATCCAAGATTGCGCAGGGGAGGATTCCATGACCCAAACCAGTGCTACACAACGTGGCAAGGAGCAGGCAAATGCGCAGTTCAACACCGACCGCACCCATCCGGGCCGGTGGACGATCACCTTCAGCAACCCGCCGATCAACATGTTTGTACCCTCAACGATCGTCGAATTGGGAGCGCTAATGACCGACCTCGAGGCGGACCCGTCCGTGAAGGTCGTAGTGTTCCAGTCGACGAATCCCGATTTTTTCATCGCCCATCTCGACGTAGCCAAGGCAGCGGAACGGCCTGAGATGCTGGGCCTTTGGCGCGACTTTGTGCTGCGCCTCTCGTCCGCACAAGTCGTGAGCATCGCCAAAATTCGCGGCCGCACGCGCGGCATCGGTAACGAGTTCGTGCTGGCCTGCGACATGCGCTTCGCCAGCCGGCAAAGCGCCCTATTCGGCAACCCCGAGGTCGGCGTCGGACTGGTCCCTGGTGGCGGAGCGCTGGAATGGCTCCCGCGCTTGGTCGGTCGCTCGCGCGCACTTGAGATCGTGCTCAGCGGCGACGATTTCGATGCTGATATCGCCGAGCGCTATGGCTGGGTGAACCGCACGTTGGACGATAACGAACTGGACTCGTTTGTCGATACGCTTGTCCGGCGTCTGGCTTCGTTCGACCGTGAAACGCTAGCCGCGGCGAAGGCGCAGATCAATCGGTTCGGGATGCCGACAGCTGCTGAACTTCAGTCGAGTAATGACATGATCTTCCCAATGCTGGCCTTGCCCAGTGCGCAGGCGCGCCGTGCAAAGATCCGCAATATCGGCTACGGCGTTCCGAGCGACTTCGAATTGAACTTCGGCCGGTACCTCCCTTCGTTCGGGCGGACGGACGACGACACGGATAAGCAGCCCGACTGATCGTCGCCTTGGATTTCTGAACGCCTCGCGTCTAACCCTTTAGGAGGAGATTTGCCATGTCGCATCATTTCGATACGCCTACCGCAAAAGAAGACCCCCGCATCAACATCTGCGACTTCTACTTGTTTCGCGGCCGCCCGGGCACAACGGTCATGGCTTTGACCGTGAATCCGAATGCCGGCGTCGGCGCGCCAGACACCTTCCGCGACGAAGGCCTCTACGCCTTTCGCTTCGACACGGATCGCGATCTTCGCGAAGACGTCGCCTTTAAGGTCCAGTTCGGCGCGCCCGCCCACGCCGATGGCAGCGGGTACCGGCACGTTCAGTCTTTCACGGTCCGGCGCGCCACCGGAGCCGACGCTCTGAAGGGCGCCGCGGGCGAACTCATCATTTCCGGAAACACGGGACGCGTCGTGACTGCGGATCAGGGCTGCCTCGCGTACGCAGGCCTCGCGCCCGATCTGTTCGCTACCAATGGCTTCGGTTTCGGTGCCTTCAGAACAGCTCTGTGGTCCGAAAACCGGTTTGCCCCGGAGGTGTTCCAGAATGGCCAGAACTTCTTCGCCGGCAACAATGTCACCGCCATCGTACTCGAGGTCCCCAGCAGCCTGATCGGCCGAGGTCTGGTGCATGCCTGGGCCACCGCATCGCTCTACGGGCATGCGCCGGAGGTGCAGGTATCGCGCTGGGGCCTGCCGATGATCACCCACTTCCTACTCTCCGATCCTTCGCTGCACGACGCATCGGAAAACTACAACCGCGCGGTCCCGGCGGACGAAGTGGCGCTGTTCTCCAAACCAATGCGCAACTTTGTGGAAAAAGTCACCGCGCTCGCCCACTCCGCGGCCGACCCATCCGCCTACATCATCGCGTGAAGAATGTGAAACCAGCGCGAGCGTGCTGGCGTTGTCGATGTGATTGCGGGACAGAGATCGATACGCTTAGTTGGTCTCTTCGCAGCGGTGAGACGAAGTCATGTGGTTGCTTGGCCCGAGAGATTGCACGATTGACCCAGCGAAATGCTGCTGCAGCGAACATTCGTCATGGCCACAAGCCCGGTGGGATTATCAGCAAGGAATATGAAGCGTGGCGGCACGTGACCGCACAATATCGAGATATTCCCTCACGATGGCAGCGATTCGAGGCGTTCCTCGCGGATGTTGGCCCGCGCCCGTCGCGTGCACGTTTGAAACGCGAAGGTCTGTCCTTCCGGTGGACCTAGCAATGGTCCTGATCGTATATCACGAGGTCTGTGTATTGAACTGACTCTCTTGACGCACGCGCTGTACTACCGCGTCCACACAGACCTGAGACCTGCTATCTTCGTCAGGTTAACGAGACATGCTAGGGCGACTTCGGGGAAGCAGGGAAATCATGCTCTGGGCCTGGCCAGCCTCTCCCTGTCCGATTTTTGGTGTTCAAACACGGAAAGAGCGTTTCGCGCTCTCTTCATCGGAGTGGATGTCGAACACCTTGTTCATGGCCGTTGCCTGCAATAGTTCATGCACCTTTTTGTTAAGGTTTGCGAGTTTCAGTTGGCCACCTTGTTTGGAAATCGTCATATGGCTGCGGACCATTTCGCCCATGCCCGAGCTGTCCACATAGTCTACGTAACTCAGATTCAGGATAATTTTCTTGCACCCGGAACTAGATAGGTTTGCGATCGCCTCTCGCAGCTTCGTCACACCTTCACCAAATGCAATTTTTCCCCTCGCATCGATAATGCTGATTTCTCCGCTCTCTCGGATTAGCGTTTCGGAACCCGACGTCGTCGCAGGTTGTTTTCCGAGCGCCAAGCTGTCCAACACGCTTGAGGCCGTTGTAGCAACCTCCTTCGATTCGGTGCGCACCACAATCAAGCTATGCCCCTCCTTCAAGACATCTCGAAAGAGCTCCGCATCTTCAGATTGTTTCTTCTGGGCATGTTCGGCAGCAGAAGCCTTGTGGGACTCCGCGCCGATCATTCCCACTAGCGTGGCCGCCCCAAGACCCAATCCGAACACGATCCCGCCGATTCCTGGAACCAGCAACATGGACGCGGCGATGGCTCCCATGGAGGCTCCCGTTATGCCCGTTACTGCTCCCTTGCTCAGTTCCTTCCCAACGACTTCGGCATCCGTTGCCGAACGGGTGAGAAAGATGACCGAATCCTGCGGCACTTTGCTTGCCAAGAGTTTTCGCACCGCCTCTTTGGCACGCTCGGGTGAATCAAATACACCAATCGCGGTCTCCATTTTCCCCTCCTCTGAACCTTAAAATTGACTTCTGCACATTCGCGCTTCTGCACAAGTCATCCGGACGGACCTGTGCACCCCAAATCTGCGTCGCGAGAATGTGGACTAAATCAGCCTAATTGTCAAGGTCCCGTGTATAACGTCGTCCACCAAAAATCGGCGATTAGCAGCTATCGTGTTGTGACTTTGCCAGCGCGTATGGGGAGCTAGTGTGGAGCTGTCGCTGCTGTGCAAAGTTCATGCACCGCGTCCACAATAGACTCAGGACGATCCGAAGGAATGTCGTGTCCACTTCCCTGTACCATGATGCGTCTGGCGCGAGTGGAGAGACGCGCTAATCGCATCTGGAGAACATCCACCCAAATGCGTTGAAATTCCTCGAAATCGTCCTTGCTGAGGCCACCACTCAAAATGGCATCGGTATTCTCGGCAGCTGTCAGTACCACGAGAGGCTTGTCGCTGATGTGGTCAGCAGCTCGCGCTTGCTCCGCGCCCTGCGCTCGAAGCATGAGGCGGCCAATGCCGAGGTCGACAATAAAAAAAGCATACCTTGCTTGGCGCTCGCGTCAGGACTGCTGAGACGAAGCGGGCCGACTTGCTCCTCGTCGATCACTCCCGGCCCGAAGGCATTCGCTGGGTCACGCTTATCGAATCGCGGGATTACCACGTTCGATCACCGGAAACATTTCTCTCGCTTCGTCGTCTATGTGAGGGTGTGGACTCCGGGACTCTCATCTAACGTGGACACGCGAACGAGCGATGGCTTGGCACAAAGACACAAAGGAGAATGAATCTATGAAAACGAACCGGAAACTGGGGGTGGCGCTGCTGGTTGGTGTCTCGATCGGCGTTGCTGGGGCCGAGGCGATTCATGCGCAACAAATCAAGACGCCGCCTGGCTATGTGATCGCGGAAGTCGAGGTAACGGACCCCGCGACCATGCAGAAATATGTGGAGAAGATACCGGAATCGTTGGCACCCTTCAATCACCACTATGTCGTTCTTGGCGGCAAGCCCCAGGCTGTCGAGGGCGAACCGCCAAAGGGCGGGATCGTGATAATCGCTTTCGACAGCGCGGAGAAAGCGCGGGAGTGGTACGACTCGAAAGCCTATGAGGCGATCAAGCCGATCAGGCAAAGCGCAGCGAAGAGCCGCATATTTATCGTTGAAGGTGTCGTCCCTGGTGATGGCAAACCTTGATGCAACTCTCGCTCGGAAAAGCTTTCTTCGTCCCAAAGGACCGTTTCTGAACCCAGTTGCCAGCGAACTGGATTCTTGTGTAGTGCGGGCCTTCACTGCAAGACGACGAAATTCAAAGGTGGACCATCGCCACTTTCCTATGTCTCAGCTCGTTATACAGTCCAATACGGGGCGCGGCCCTTGAAGTTTCGTGAACCGACCGAGTAACTCCTTCCATGAGAACGCCGGTGAGTGTCAAGTCTTTTCGTTCATTTTGTCTCTTTTTTCTTTCTTCTTCTTTGTTTCTTCCTCTGCATCTTGTTCCCATTCAGCCAAGCCGCCTCTGTCGCCACCCTTCCATCCGCACTCTTTGTTGAGCGATGGTCGCTCGGTGCAAGTTGGGTGTTCTCGATTCATTAGGCGCTGCCACCTGGTAATCGACCTCTACTCCCCTTGCTAGAAGAGAAGTTGGGCCAGGACTTAGTCGCAGTCACCAAGAGTTGCGCTTGGATCGGAGGCAGTTCGGCAGTCCGTTCGCAGAACAACGGCGGTTCTGGATCAGTTATCGCCGCGAACCTGCCACCACTCAAGAGCTGTAAATTGAGCGCGCTTGGCGTCGCCCTTGTCCTTGTTCCAACTTCGCCAGGCGACGGCATCCGCCGGAAAATTCTCGTCGGTGATTTCGCGCAAAGCCATGAAAGACCAGTTGCGCATCTGGGGATTCGCGTGAGGATCGGAAACCAGGTCAATGAGGCTCGGAACTAAACGGAAGCGCTGCTTACGCTCAAAAATTCCGCAGTCGGAAATGCCGCAACCTGCGCGATCGCGAACGGCAAATGAAGGATCCTGAGTGAAAATCTGGAAGAGTTCATCGAGGGCCTCGTCGGTGCCCACAAAGCTCAGGCCTTCGGTGGCCCACTGGCGCTCTGTGGGGTCAGAATTGTTCCGCGCGTAATCGAGAAGGAACTGATGGGCGCGCTCGGGTGCGATACCATCGCCCGCGAGGATTCCGAGGCAGTAGAGCGCGCTGGGCCGAGATGCCGCTTCCGATTTCGCGAGGCCCATGAGCAGTTCAACCGAATTCGGAGTCTTTGACCAGCCGTAAAGCGTGAGTTCCAGATCGGCTTCCGCGCGGCGTACGCGCAGATCGCTCGAATAGCGCCCCCGGTTTTCGAGTTGCTGAAGACTGCCGTTTGACTGGACATGCCCGACCCAAGCGGATGCTTGTTGTGAGATGGCTTCTGCCGCATCGCTATCGTGCTCGACGGCGCGTGCCATGAGTTCTTCGGCCTGCTGCTGATGCGGCCATGTGAGAACCTCCGCGAGCGAGGCTTGTTTCATCGCGATGGTGCGCACGAAAGGTTGCGCGCCGCCAGTCACTAAACCCGAGCGCGTAGATCCGGCGCTGCCGGCCGATCTTGTCCCGCGCATGCGGGGCATGCGCAGCATCATGTAACCAATAAAACCTAGCCAGCCAACGAAGAAGATTGCACCGACTGCATGCGACCAATTCTTGCTGGCGCTGCTAGTTGCGCGGACGCCGCCAGCCGGGAACGAAGAGCCGTCGGGCGGTGGCGGCGGGCCATATATGGAGTTATTGATTTCAACTTGCGTGTCCAAGCTTAAGCCCGCGCGCTTTTCAATCTGCCAGACGATCCACCGCGCCTCCGGGCGGCTTTCGATGTCTTCAACCAAGGTGTACTTTTTCCCCGACTTGCTTTTGAGAATCACTGAATACAGCGTAGAGCTACCCTGCTGAAGACTGGTGGAGGCGAAAATCGCGTCGACATCCGAAATTTGCATTTCGTGGGTCTTGGCAATTCCAAGAACGGAGCGCCGCCACGAAATCGCGCCGTTTCCAGCGACGATTCGTGTAGCGGAGAGAGCTGAACGAATGACCGCAAGGATCAGGAAAAAATCCAGCAAGCCAACCACTGCGAAGGCAAACATGGGGGCTTCTGGTTTCACGCGCAACATGCCCAAGAAAAGCACGGAGATAGCAGCCGCGAGGCTCACGACTAGAACCGTGCGTCCCACGTTGCGTCCAGCGGGGAATTGAAATTGCAGACCGTCAGGGGACTCGGTGACGAAGACTCGATGGTGCGGCGGTTCGGAAACCTCAGCGGATACTTCGCCGGACATCGTCGTCGTTCGCGCGAAGCTTGCGATCTGCGTGCCGCCGGCGAAAGTGGCCGCAGCCGAGGGTGATGATGAGGTGCGAAAGACAGGCAACTCGAACTCATCCGAATAATTGACGCCAGGAACGTCGGCCTTGACCTTGAGCATCCAGAGCACTTGATCTCTTTGATTGCCATGACTGGTCTGGAAGGCGTCGGCGGGGAGTGCAAATTCGACGGGAATTAAGGTGCCGAGCGGATCGCGGTTCAACGACGCGGCGGAAAGACTCTTGGAGTCTTCCCATAGCGGAACTTGCTGCACCGATTCGTCGTGTCCGGAACCGATGACCACGCGGCGAATGCATGACAGGGTGATGCCAACTCCACGGCCCGCATCGGCATTGAGCTGAACGTGAATCGACCCGACCAGGCGGCTTCCGGGAGAGAACGGCAGTGACGCCATCTCGAAGTAGGTCGGGCCGAAGCGCTCGAAGCGGATCGTTGCGCGAACGGCGGCAAAGAGCACAATCAGCCCGACGGCTTCGAAGGCGGCTGGAACGATCAGTTTGGGGTCCTGCGTTGTTAGGCCCTGGGAAATAGCGGCCAGGGACACCGGCAAAGAAAGCATGTTCAGGAGTATCGCCGCGACCCACCAGCTGATGGCGCTTTTTTTGTTCTTGCTCTCCACGCGGGCAGCGGCCCAATCCGTCCGCCAGAGCCACGGTGAACTGGGATTGGCGAGTTCGATCTCCGATTGCTTTTTCTGGCGAGAGTAGCCGTAGAGGGAACCGAAGATCAGACCCGCGCCGATAATGGCGAATACGGAGGCAAAGACGACCGCGCCAATTCTTTCAGAAAGAGGCTGATTTGCGGCACCCAGAAAAGTGAACGCGGCAAAGAGCCCCATGCCCAAAAAAGGAAGCCCAAATGCGGTCAATACAGCGGGGCCTAGCTTGGACGGGGTGTTCACGTACTATTTTTAAATAGGGAGCCAGGCGGGCGCAACTCCTGCCTGGAAGCGCGATCCTCAAAAGTTACCTGTGAAAACGGTAGGGAAACTACGACTTCCGAGACGATTGGTCACGCGGTAGCAAGATTTACGCGATGGAAAGGATTTGGAGCGAAGGCTGTTAGTCCTGACGGCGTTTCAGGGGATACCGCCCTATTTCAGAGACGAGGGCTACGGTGTGGTTTTTTAAGGCAATTCTATAACGCTTCTTAGGAGCACAGGGGTAGGGAGTTGAATTGGGTCTGGTTCGAATACTGGGGCGGCTTTAACTGCCATCGTTTGTCAATTCTACCCAACAGTTCTTCGGTCCGTGGGCGTGGCTGATGGATGATGTGTACAAAGCTCTGCGCGGGCACGGAGGACAATGACATCCGCACCGCGGCTGTCAACAAAGAAATTCCGTTTGGTGACACGCACCCCCGTGGAAAAGACTGCACGGATTGACAGTGCAACGGCTAGACTGGGACGGGATGACATTTTATTTGGCCTTTGTCTCAATCATTACGCAGCCTAATCGCACGTTCGGTTGCATCGTAATAGGTAGTGGCCACAGGCAACTCAGGTTTGCGTTCTTTAGACACACTTTCAAATTGGGGGCGACGACGAAGTTGCGAGCAAGCTCAGGTCGGTTTTGAACAAAGAAGTGGCAAACTTTTTCCCCTTAACTTGCCCAAAACGAAAAGGGCTTCCGGTGGAGTTCCGAAAGCCCTTGAAAACAAACAACAATTGGTTGCGGGGGTCAGATTTGAACTGACGACCTTCGGGTTATGAGCCGGTTTTGACCGTTTCACCCACGCCCACCTACACCCACCCACGCTTTAGAATCAGACACTTAGCTTTTCCGCAACCTCACCTACACCCACCTACACCCACCCACTCGGTCACAAAACGGGCACAGTTTTGACCCGACGAATAAGCCTTCCTAATGCACTTTGTCCCAGGGTGGATACCCTCAGCCGGTCGGAGATCGTGGCTGTAATAGCTCGCCATTGCGCGATTTTGTGACCCAGCGCACGGCTCTTGCCGGTCGTCTCATTTTGTACTTGCATTTAGCTTATCTTAGCGAGTAGGTTTAGTGCAGTAGTAAGAAGTAAGCGGACGGCCCCGATGGTTGCACATCGAGAACCGTCCTAACCGAATCAAGTGGATTAGCACATGATCGGCTGGACGCCATTCTGTCACAACATCGGGGCATCCGCCTTTCAAATCTGAAAGGGATGCCCAATGAAAATCCTACCGCTTCTCCGCCGAGAGAAAAAGAAACTCGCAACTCGTCTCGCTAAGATTGAAGGCGCGATCTCCTGCTTGAACGGCGCGCACCATTCCCACAAAAACGGTTACAAGCTCTCCGCCGCTGTGCGTCATCGTATGTCCCGTGCCCAACAGAAACGTTGGCGTGAGGCGAAGCCATGAAGGCGGGCGAGTTCGTTCTGTCCAGTGGCAGGATCGAGACGGCGCGGAACAACTATGACGGGAGCATCATCGCCCGCATATTGACCACGGGAACTACGGTGCACATTCACGCGGACGGGCGCATCACCATCACGCTATCGAACAACTGCGAAGTGCACATCTCCGGAGAGGGGAAAGTGTCATGAGAACGCTAGTGCAAGGCTGGGACCTGTTCGACACTACGCTCTTTCAAGTTCTCGAATCCGCAACGGATGAGCAACTCGGAAAGTGGCGCGACGATGTGAACCTCAAACAGCGCGACCGCGACCGTTGCGCGGAAGAGTTGTCGGATCGCGCCACACGTAAAGCGAAAGCGGCGACAGCGACCGAGAAGGCGCGACTCGTCGTGCCCTTTGACCCGCGCACGGAAGTCTCTGCCGACGCCAAGAAGATCGTTGCGCACCTCTGGATCATCTTTGTTTTGCTGCCGGTTGTGCTCGGCGTGCTGTGGGCGATCCTGAAATAGTTTTCTGAGTGCCGTGTTGCGCCCCCGTTCACTCCGGAGGGCGCAGCGAGACAAGAGGCGACGAACGCCCCTAGCCTCAGAAAAGAGAATCAATGAAACTCTTCAAAGTTTTTGCAGTCATCGCATTGCTGGCACTGTTTACGGTGTCCGCGAACGCGACCGTCTTCAACGCAACGGCGGGCGCAACCCTAACAGCCACGGTGGGCGAAAGCCTGACGTTCGCCTGTACTCCGTCAACGGTGACGTTTAGCGGCTCATCGGGAACCATCACGGGCAGCAATCCCATCTCGTGCGTGACCACGTACTCCCTCGGGGTTCGCACGACTCTTACCATGACAGTGTGGACGAACGCCCAAGCAACGGCACTCGCAGGAACCGGCTCCTACAACATCGCGAGTTCGCAGGTGTTCGCCAACTTCAACAGCGGCACGTTCTATCCTTGCACCTCAGAGGACGGCAACTCCATGAACGGCTGCGACAATGGCGGCTTCCTCATGGCGAATAGCTCCGGCACCGGCTTGTGGCCCGCTGGAACACAAACCGATTCGATCAACTTTCAAATCGCGCTCGGCAGCACACCCCCAGGCACATACACGGGAACCGTCACTCTCTGCGTAACTGCAGTCTAGTTTCCGCCCCCGCACGACGGGAGGGCTCGCTTCCGCCCTCCCCCTTCCTCACAAGGAGAATCACAATGATGAAACGAATAGTTCTGCTTTTCTGCTTTGCGACCGTCGCCAGCGCGCAAACTATCTCTCCGCTCTACGCGGAGTACGGGAAGAAGGCTTCGGGCAGTTTCCAGATTATCAATACCGGACTCACGCCGTTGCACGTGACTCTGGAAGCGCATGGATTTGACATTGCCACGAACGGCACGGCGACGTTGACACCGCTGCCCGCGAACGTCGATCTGCAGTTGGGCGCGACTTCCGCCACGGTTCCAATCAAGGGGCAGCATTCGTTTTACTACCGCATGAAGTGCGCGAGTATCCCTTGCCGCGTGGAGATATTGGCGTTCCTTATGAGTGGCGCGAAAACGTCGGAAGGTTTGAAAGTCGTTCTGGCGTTGCCAACGGCGATCTACATCTGCCAGCAAAAGAAAGATTGTCGCCTGGAAACGTTACGGGGTTACGGTTATGACCCGACACCCGCCAAAAAGTGAAGGCGCGACAACTTGTTTTTGGTTTTCATTCGACAGTTGGTCGCGCCGGATAGGACTCTACACCCTCGCTCTCACGTTGGCAACGGTGTGTCGCGGGCAGACCATTCACATCGCTGGCGGCTCCGACGACATGGTTGGCGCGTCCGGCGCATACGTCGAAACCTTCTGGGCGAATCAGTGGACGACCTTGGTGGGATACGGGAACGATGGGCTTGGCTTCTCGGCAAAGAAGCGGATTCCCTTGGGCGTTCTGACCTTGGGCGATTCGATCATCTCCTTCAGCACCCCAGGGATCGGGCTCACCGTGCCGGTGCGCGGCTTCAGCTACCAGATGACCACGGGGCTTACGATCTTCGGCGGAGCCACGGGGCAGGCGTACACGCTTCCTTTTCTGCAGGCGCAGAACAAGTTCGAAAGCTTCGGCGGCGGCGCGATCTACTCACGGACGTTCTTCAAGTCGCTGACCCTTGCGGGCTCTTCGATGACCATGAAGCATAAATCGACGGTCATCGGGTCGGTAAACGAACGCCGGAAGGACTGGGGAGCCTTCGTATCCGCCGGGGTACTGCAAGGTCAACGGACCCTAGATTACGGCGCAAACGCTTCGCTATTGCGTTTTTTCGGCATCGCAGGGAGCCGTTCGACCCTTGTCTACGAAAACAAGACCACGACCTTCGACGACCTGTCCGCGACCGCGCACTTCGGACCCGTGCTCATCGGAACGAACCGCTACCAGAGCGAGACCTCGTGGGGCACGTCGCTCTTCTCCAATATCCACCTGCTCGAAAGCACGAACGTGCGCGCGGATTATCTCTTGGCACCATCGGAACGGATTCTAGACCTGGGGATCGTGCGCACCTTCGGGAGCCGCTGGTCTTTCAGTCCAGGCGCGACGGAAACCAACGGCTCGTGGTCGTGGACCGTGGGCGGCTCCTTCGCATCCAACTTCGCGACCGTGAGTCTGAGTTACGAGGAGATGTTCCAACCGTTCTTCATCAAAGCCCCCTGGGAAAAGGTGCTCCTGGTTTCCGTGAATCTCGCCCTACCGCACAATGCCCGCGCGACGGTGCGCACGTTCCTTTTGCCTACGGGGAGATTAGTTTGGGCAGCCTTCGCGGACGCCTACGTCAACGGTCCCATGGGCGAGACCTCCACGGGCGGCGCGAGCCTGATTCCCACTTTCGAAAAGTTCGTGATCTCCGGCTCCGTCGTTACCGGCAAAGGAGAGCTAGTCTTCGGCGCTGCGATCCACGTCGGAAAGACTCTAGTGTTCACGAACTCTGAAGGGCAGTTCACCGTCCGCGTAAAGAACCGCAGTTATCCGGTGACCGTCAACGTCGAAGAGTTCACGAGTGCCGGTAACTGGCGCGTGGTCGAAGCCCCGACTTCCGCGAGCCCAGGGATTCCCGTTCGGGTCGTCGTGGAGAGGCTATAGCCGGAACGCCGGCGTTTGTTTGATGCGTTTACAGAGTGACTTTTATACACTTTTATGATTTAATCTGAAGTGGGTTGTTTTGTTTGAGCGGGGGCTTCTCCCATGCGCCAAGGCGCGGCAGTGATGAAGCCCCCGCTTTTCAAAGCGGAGGAGACCACCATGACAGACAAGTTTCTGAGAACGACGATCAAGGTTGATCGGCAAATATGGGCTGAAGTCCGGCAGTTTGCGACCGCGAACGGCTGGACCGTCGAAGAGGTGCTCGACAACCTGTTAAGAGCTTGGGTGAGGGAGGGGAAAAAACGGCTTTTGAAGGAAAAGTAGACGGGAACTCAATCGAGATCGAAAAGGAGGAACCAAAATGAAGAAGGAAGAGACGGTAACGCCAAACATGCTAATGGGCAGGGCGCGGAAACTCATGAACGAGATACACCTTCCGGCGGAGGACTGGGACAAGTACGAGGACGCCAGGAACGCATACGCAGGATGTCTTCCACGCCATGGAAGTCGCGAAAGGTGACACGTTTGCGCAGATTAAGACTGTGAGCGAAGTCCGCACACTAGGACTCACCTTTCAACTAACTAAGGTGGAGAAGAAGAAGAAACTGGCGACAAAGCTCAGGGAAGCCGTCGCCGCCTAGTTCCGGCAAGTGATTATTGAAGAAGGGCGAGCTTTCGGGCTCGCCCTTTCGTTTCACCATCCGTAGGGACGGCTTCGCGGCTCGCGACTAATCTCTCTGCCCGTGCCGTCGCGCAAAATGTAGACCACCTCTCCATTGCTGCCACGACCGGCGTAAACGATCACGCGCGGATCGGCGGGCGGCTCCTGCGGTCTCGTGATGGGCAAGAGGTCGTCGTCTACCTGTTCGGCTTCCCACGTCTCGCGAATCCTGTCGGCAAGATCGCTCATCACTTCACCTCCGACACGACAGCCACGCACCGGCAGTTAATATGCGCGGGCGGATGCAGGCTGCCATCACTGAACGGTTTTCCAATCTCGGTCTCTTCACCGTCCAGCGGTCCGCACTCATCGCACACGATCTCATCTTCCGCTGTCGTCCATCGCAGTTTGCTGACGGTGCCGGACGCTTCCCAAGCCGCATAGTTCGCGACCGCCTGCGCCATCACGACCTCATTGCGGGCGATCATCGCGGCGCGTTCCTTGCTGAAGATGCCGCCGTTTTCTCGTTCGGCTTCCAGTGCTTCCAGAATGGCTTTGGTGATCTCCGGATACGTGGCGTTTTCGGCGAAGGCACTTTCGACGATCTCACGAATGCGCGCCCTGGTAGTTTCGGCAATCACCCATTCGGCATCCGGATTATCGACGAGTTCTCCGGCTTCGTTGTACTTTCTGCCGACCAACTCCGCCGCGCGGTCTCGGGCATATTCGGCTGCTTGCTGGTTCCCGGCAGCCGGGGAAGTGCCCATCTGTTCCGCGCCCTGGTTCGCTCCGCTTTGTCCGGCAGCTGTGAGTGCGTTCGTGACTTCCGGAACCAACTGAACCCAGCTTCCGTCGATCGATTGCATCAAGGCGAGGATGTACGCTTCGATCGCTTCTTTCTTTTCTTCGTCAAACTTCCAAAGGGATTGTGGTTTCATGTCGCACCAGTATTTTCCGGCATAACTGATCGAACGGACTTCCTTCGACAAGCGTGTGCTCGCCCGTTCCGGTACTGTCCGGAGGGATTAGACCCAGTTCGCACATCTTCCGATTGAACTCTTCGTCGTGATCGCCTTCGCTGAGGGTGCCGTAGGAGAACTGCCACACGTGCACGGTCTCGTGGAGTAAGTTCCATAAAGTCTCGACAAGGGAACGTTTGGGACTGATTACGATGCGACGCAGCCAGGGATCCCAAAAACCCCCGGCGGGCTCCACGTCACTGTCGAATCGCACTTCGATGAAGGGCAACTCGCCGTCGAACAGTTCCTGGTTGAAAAGGAGGTAGCATTGCTGCAGTTGATCGCCGGTCATTGGTTGTAACCCATTCTGCGCAGCTTTTGCCGAACGTTCTGGAAGAAAGCATCACCGTGCTCTGAGAGGAGTTCTGCCACTCCGTCCCGATTCACTGCGCTGAGGTTGGGCGCGAAATGGAAATGAATCGGATGCGATGGCGACATCCCAGGCATTGTGCCGCCACTCTTGGCACTCGCGGATGCTGCAGCGGTCTGTACGAACGTTGAAAGTCGCGCGGGCAAAACCATCTCGCCTGGGTGTAGATTCGCCGTCACGATACCGCCCTGGGCGAATCCGGCATAACCCATCGCGGCAGCCATCATGCTCGCGCCGAATGCGGGCGCGCCCAGGTCAATCGGAAACGGCGCGGCAGCCATCGACGCAACACCGCTCGCGCCCGCGAGACCGGCTTCGGCAGCCGCTTCGGCTTTCGTGGCGGCGATCTTCGCGGTGGTCGTCGTTAGATGCACCGAGAGACCCATAGCCTCCATCAACTTGTCTGCGGCAGCCATGACAAGATGTTGCATCACCCATTTCTCACCCATCTGCAAAACACTCGTGATAAAACTTTCCGCCATGCTTGTCCACGCTCTTTGCATAACGTGGACAAAACTTTGCCCACTGGTAATCATTCTGAGGAAGCCTGAGTTGAACGAATCGAAACCGCTTTGAATCGCCTTTTCCGCGTTGCCCATGGTTTGCACGACGGGATTCGCTTGCCGCAACTTCACATTCAACTGTTCTTGCGTGTTCGCCCACTTTTGCGTGGCATCGGCGGCGGCGTCATACATGCGCGTCACTTGCTGCAGTTGGCTTTCGAGTTCCGCATACGCTTCGCTGGAAGTCCCTTGCTCGGCGGCGACTTCCTGCATCCTGGTATTGAGTGACGCCATCTCTTCGGCAAACTCCGCCGTTTTTAGTTTGGCTTCCGCGAGGGCTTCCGCAACGATCACGGATTCCTGTTGGATCGCTTTCGCGTCCAGAATGCTTTTGACTTGCTGCGGAGCCCCCGCGCTCATGAGTTGCGCCTGCAGCTGCGGAACTTTCAACCCCTGTTCCGCGCCCTTCTGTGACTGCCGGAATACTTCTTCCTGCGACCGGATCGCAGTCTCCGCCTTTTGGTTCTGGATTCGTTCGAACTCCGCGAGGTCTTTCAACGCCATGCGCAACATAGTGGCATTGACCTCTTCCTCTAGCCTCTCCTCGCGATCCGCCAACTCGCGCCGCCGATTGAACTCCGCGAGATCATGATCCGCCATGGTGCGGTCATATTCCGTATTGCTGCGTTCCGCTTTCTCTTGGTCTTCCTCGTTAGCCTTGGCGCGCTCCGCGCCAATCTTCAACGGCTCGACTTGCGAAAGTTCCTTGAGGTGCTGGACGACGCCCATCTCGGTCGAGTCGATTCCCTCAAGTTGTTTCTGCAGCCGTTCGATGGTGACACTCGTGCGGTTCCACCACTCGTTCGCGAGTTCCGCACCAGGAACGGTCGAGGGGGCGGCATGCTGTAACTCATCGATCTGCGCGCGAATGGAAATCTGTTGTCGAAGAAGTTCGGCAGAGAACGCACTCCACCGCGCCACACTGTCGGCATTGTCCTTCGCTGCTAATCCATACTTCGCGGCACCTTCCGCACCAATCAGGTTCACGCCTTCGATCTGATCGGCGAGGTGAACGTTCTGTTCCATGACCTTGCGATTGCCTTCGATCAAGTGATCATAGGTCGATTGCGCAACCTTGTCCCAACCTGCCATCTTGTCCGTGATCGATCCGATAAGGTCCGGAATCTTCAAAAACATGTCGATCACCGCACCAATCACGACAACCGGAAACGCGGCTTGCATCAACGGAGCCAAGGTTTCCGAGTAGGAAGCGACTCTCCCTAACGCCGATCCCGCCATTCCCATGCCCATCGACATCGCACCG
This sequence comes from Candidatus Acidiferrales bacterium, assembly GCA_963709675.1. Classification (GTDB taxonomy): domain Bacteria; phylum Acidobacteriota; class Terriglobia; order Acidiferrales; family UBA7541; genus Acidiferrum. Next base: position 1,060,910 of record CAVPWW010000002.1, on the reverse strand, counting down.
ATGCGCGCCGTCGCCATGGCTTCGGCTCTTTCCAAACCGCCGAGTTTTGCCGCTGTCACTTCGGCGTTCAGCCCCAGGCTTTGCATCGTAGACGCGGCTTCTTTCGCCGAATAGCCCAAGCCTACCAGGGCTCCGCTCGCCTGTTCGGCGCTCATGCCGGATTCGAGGAAGCGCGCAGCGCACTGCGCGGCGGCGGTTGTGGCGTTCGCAAAACTTGCCGCCATGGTCTTCGTATCGGCGGCGATCTTCGAGGTCATACTGTCGAAGCCCGCGACGGCTTGTCCGGCTTCAAGCTCGACTAGTATTTTTAGGCTTTGTGCATCCGGCATGTTAGCTCCTCATCGCGCACACAATACTTCTCGGTAATAGCGCGTCTCGCGACCTCTACCCGCATTCACACCGGCGTGCGACGTGGCAACGTGGCGACTTTTCTCGAACTCGTGCGCGACTCTCTGAACCTTCGACCTTGAGACACTCATGCGCTCGCAAATCTCGGCGACGCCAAGCTCTTGACCTAGCAAGTGCAAAATCTTTTGCACTTCCATGGCACGCTCGTCCTTCGACAACTTGCGATTCGTAGCGCGGCTTGCCGCTGCTTTCTGCCCGCGCTCGCGAATCGGCACGGGTCTATCAAGTTTGGCAATGACCGGCTTCAACTTCGTCCATGTCGCAAGGTCCGCTTCGATAATCTCAAGCAAGCAATCCTGCCAGCTTGCGCAACCGGCGCGCTTGGCGCGCTCGTTAAGAAAGACCATGACCCGCGGACCCAGGATTTCGTGTACGTCGCTTGAACTCGTCGCCGCTTGCCTTGACACCGTGACACTCCTGGTTTTTGAAGGGGGAGTACGCGTCGCCGTTGTGCACGACTCGCTGATGCCAATCGTCGGCGGCGCGCTCTCCCCCTGGTTTTGCGGCGATGGCGCGCTGCAAACTCAGAAAGGAATCGTTCGCCCTGGTGAATCCGTCGCGCTCAACGGTTGCGCAAACTTTGCGGGCACCGTGACGTAACGCAACTGCAGCACGTCCGAACCAGTCGGAAAGTTCGCAATCGCCAGATTGGGCGCGGGGTTCGCGGTGTTCGGCTGTACGTAGTTCGTCGGGCTCACTGCCGTTAGGTTTAGGGGGTTAAGGTTCACGCGATCACCCTCCGGTCCCTGGTCGGCAACGATGGACCGTTGCGATCCTTTCCTCGCACGCAGCGCAATACCGATTGTGCGCCATCCTGGGAGCCGAGTTGCATTGCGGACAAAGTCCTTCGGCGCGCGCGACGAACGGCTTCACGATGCCTTCCTTGGGCAAAATCGAGAACGGTAAGTTTTTGTTGTCGTCCATGATGGCTCCTTATAGCAACTCGTCGATTGCGAACGCGGACGCAAGTTCATGACCGACGGGCGGCGCAGAGTTCGCGGGTCGATTCAACGGTATCCCCTCGCGCCCATCTGCCATCGCGACGCGGATGACTGGACGGTCGGGGGTGACAGCCGAGACAGACATCTTCTGGACTTCGCCCGCCTGGGCAGCCTTCAAACTTTTCAAACACTCCGCGAGCGCGGCGGCGGTTTGCTGGTGACGTTCATGGCTGGCTTTGTGAAAACTGTGCCGCGTCGTGCCCGATGTTTCGCCTACCAGGGCTGCCGCGTGCGTCGCGGCGGCGTGGGCATGGTGCTCATGGAGAGTGCTTATCACGTGTGCTGCTAGAGATTGGGTTTTGCTCATCGAATCCTCCTGTTGAACTATTCGAAACTCGTTTTACCGGACGGGTGCGTGCTTCATCCGCTGGATAACTCTTTCCGACAACTCCGCGAAAGCAGAAACGTCCAGAGCGCGAATCGCTTTTTCAATCAGGCTGTATTCGTCGCCGATACAGTTCGCGGCAACGGCAGACAGGACGTTATACATGCGGCTCGTAAGTTCGGACTTTCCCATCGGCGCGGACTTCTCCACCGGCTCGGCGACGGCGATCTGCAGGTCCCACTCGTCCGTTGGCACGCTCACTGCCGCTTTTCCGAATATCTCTTCCGGCACGGGATCGTCGCTGAGAAGTTCGGGGATCGCAAAAACCGAGTTTAGGACGGAAGAGAGTTCGCGTTCCATGATTGCTCCTTTGCCTTCTTTGCATCCGCTGCGCGTTTGAGGGCGTCGTAAAAAGCTCGTCGAGACTCGTCGTAGTTGCGCAGCAACTGATCGCCGATTGCGCTCGGTTGGGAAGCACCGTAGATCGCGCGGCGGGTATAGACGGGGCTCGGCAAGTTCTCGCGCACCCAGGCTGCCCAGGCTTTGTGCGCAAGATTCATCGCGGCTTCTGCTTGGCGCAAGTTCTCTTCGGGCGTGAGCGCGGGCGTTGCTGGTTCTGGCTCCGGAGCCGGAGCGAAGAGCGCGCGCAACTTTGTGAAGATGCTCATTAAGTTGCGGTCACCGAAAGGATCGCGTTCCACGGGACGAAGGTAGGCACGCCGTTCGCCACGATCCAGACTCCGCCGTTCAAAAAAGCGTTTTTCAGTGTGAGCGTGTAGTCTGCGGGTTGCTGCGTCTGCGCGGAGCCCGCGACACTGCCGCTTTGTACCAGGGGAATCAGGGCAACCGCGACCGCTTGCGCATTCGGCGCGCCGCCCGACCATGAACTGATGTAACTGATGTTGAGTTGACTTGGTGCGCCGGAAATCATCTGTACCTCACTCGTGAGCGGAAAGGGCGACGGGATCGGTTAACAACGCAAGTGTGGACAGTTTTGCAACCAGGAGCAAGGCTAATCTTGGAGTACACTTCAGGCTGTGAGGTGATCGAGATGTGCAACCGTGACAAATGCACGATGGAACCAGGATCGGTGACGACTGTAGACACGCTGTTGGGACAGAAACTTTCCTTCGTGAAAGTCGGACGGATGACGGGCATCGCGAAGTCGATCATCGGAAGGCACAGTTTCTATTGCCGCCCGCGTGAGGCGGCGAAGAAACTCAAGGAAGAGAAAGAAGCGAAACTCGTAAAGCAACCGCCATATTTTTGGATTCCGACGAATCAGGAACAACATCCGGCGATCTACCCGAAACTCCCGAAGTTGCCGGTCGGCACGGCGGTGTTGAAAGTGATCTACCAGGAGCCGCTGGCACTCGACGAGGCGGCGCGCGCTGTGTACAACGCGGCACTGGAAGCCATCGCGGCACAGCAGACATTGAAGCCCGTGCCTGCGGAAGAGCTAGATCGGGTTATCCCCGAAGTCCCCCATACCTAAACCACATCCGCTCAACACTACGACCCAGGCAGTCCCAGGCGGTTTGGCAGGGTTCAGGACGCGCCCCAGCCGGTCGGGGCACGTGCCGACAACCCCCCGAATATCCGAGAGGGTAGAGGGCGTTTGGGGTCCGGCGTCGCCCAAAGTTATGAGGTCGAAGGCGTCGTAAGTCGTTGATTCTGCGCGATCTGGTCATGAACCCGGTGCGCTACCGCACTCAATCGCCTTTGTTTGCATAGAGAAACGCGCTGTGCGGGTATCGCGGTGTGCCCGCAGTGTGACAGCTTCGGGCGTGGAGATCGTGGTCGTGGCAGGCTGCAAGGCTGCGGACGTGGAGACCGTCGCGCGAGCGAGGGGGGAGCGTATTGCCTACCGGATGCGACCGGATGGCAGGGTCATCCGGTGTGCAAAGTGTGCGTGCGGCAAGCTCAAAACGTGCGCGTCATGTGAGCGTGCTGACCGGTCAGCACGGGGGGTCAGCACGAAAACGTGTAGCGTGCACACCCCTTATAAAGAGAAGAGTCAGCACGGTATTCGTTGACCACACAACTTCAGTGTTGTGATGGTCATAACACTCGTAAGCACCCATTTCGCGTTTATAGGGGTCAGCACGCTCTTTGGCGCGCGGGTCAGCACGCTTTTCTGGCGGCGATCCGGTACCGGCGCACCGTGGCGTCATCGACGGTGATACCACGCTCCGCGAACTTGGCAACCATCTCCGGCGCGGTCATGTTGGGGTCAGCCGTGAGCCAGTGGCGTACCATGTTTACACGCTCGTCGCGCTCCTGCTTCTTCGCCCTGTTCGTGACGTTCGGCGACTCCTCCGCCAGCGATCCGGATTCCCCAGGCTCGCGGTAGAGCATGAAGTCACCGGTCTCATCGATCTGCGGTCTGCCGCGAAGCTGGAAGGGCTCACAGTGCTGGAAGTCCCTTGCCTTCACGCATTCGATATACACGATGTTGTCGGGCTCGTTCAGTTGCTTGGTTCCCCACACGCTCGTCGCCATGGCTCCAATGTCGCCAGTCCCGCGCAGGATCGCCTCAAGGGACATCACGGTTTCCTTGAGGAAGGCTTTGGGCGAGTGATGCGCACAGATGACCGTGCGGGCACCTGCGGCGATCAATCCGAAAATATCGGCCGCAAGCCCGCGCGCATTGTCGCTCGCGCTATTCTCCTCACCATCCGCGAACCGCGCGGCAGTGTCGAGAATGATGTGGCTATCCTTCGCCGCCGCCAGCAATAGGGGATCGTCCAGGTCCGGTGCCCTGCCCTTGCTCAACGTTCTCACTAGCAGCCTGCGTTCTTGAATGAACGGCAAGAGCCTCATCCGCCGAATGCGCGACATGAACGACGAGAGCCCGACTTCAGGAATCAGATAGACCACGCGCGACGCGGTTTCATTCACGCGGAAGGTGTCCCACAACATCCTGGGCGAATCGTTCGTGCCCTCTCCGGCGAGCAATGCCTTCGCGACGCTCAACATGAGCCACGTCTTCGCATGCCCGCTCAAACCGCCCACGAAAGTTACGCCTTCATTCTGCAGAAACTTGTCGATGGCGAAGGTGATCTCCGGCGCGTTCAGGCACTCGTCGGGGGTGTGGAACAGTTCCAGAAGTTGCGCTCCTGGCGTCCAGAGCGTCGCCTTCGCCAGCAAGTCGAGCAGTGCTTCCTTGCTGCATCGCGCTAGGAACTCGCTCACGTCTTTGAAGCCTTCGGGCATCTCGCAGATGGCGACTGACGCTGCCTTGCCCGCAATCGACGCCGCAACTTGCTGCGAATGCTTGCGCCCAGCTTCATCACGGTCCGGCGCGATCACAACTCGCTTCGCTCGGAAGCATTCGGAATACTCGTCCTTCCACTTTCCCGCGCCGGACACGTTGGTCGTTGCCGTGATGCCGATGGCGCGCAAAGCGTCGGCGTCTTTCTCGCCTTCGGTGACCGTCACCGAATCCGCAAGCATGAGTTCAGGCAAGCGGTACAACACCCTGCGCACGCCGTTCAAGTTCCATTCCCATCCACCATCTTGAGTCGGCTTGCGCTGCGCAAACGATTTCGGATCGAACCTTACGACCTGATACAGCAACTCGCCCTTCTCGTTCTCGTAATCATAGGTTGCTACGATCCTCTTTTCCTGTCGCAAGTCTTCGAAGGTCAGTCCCGCTGCCCCCAACACATCGGCGATCCGGCAACCGGCGTGACAATGAAGTAATACGAGTCCATTCTCTTGCGTGATCGATAGCGACGCGGTTCCGTCCTCGTGGAACGGGCAGCGCGCCATCCATCCGCTACCGCTTCGCCTTGCTTGGAACTTGTTGAGCACCTCTTCGAAGGTCATGGCTTACCTTTTTGAGCGGGAGCCCCATCACTACTACCCCGTGGGGTTTGGGAGGAGCCCCCGCCGCTGCCGATCCTCAATGCCCAGAGCCTTTACTTCCGGTCGGCGGTTCTCTGGGAACACCGCCGCCGATGCCGATTAGTCGATGAAGCGATCAATGGTTAGCTGTTGAATGATCTTGTCGCGCAACTTGTCGCAGGTCTGTTTGTCCTTGAATGTGATTAAGGGCTCGCGGACTTTTGTTCCATCATGTCGCGTGTATTCCTTCTGCGCGTATCCAACCCACTCGCCGCCGTTCTTCGAATGGAGTGAGCAACCGTGAAGGATTAGGCCGGAATCCAACTCAATCGAGAAAAACGCTCTTACTGTATTTTTCTCAAACTTCTTGAAGTTGAATATTTTCATGTGGTCACCTTCTCGCGCTTCTTGATTAGGGTTTGCTGGCTTGTCCGTGAAGGGTCGGCTTGAATCGTGGCTCTGGTTGTCCCGTAGTGTGCTCGCCGGTCCAGCGGGACCGTCACAACGCGCTTGTCTGTGTGGATGCTCACCTCGCCGGACACTTCGACGATGACGGTGAACGTTCTTCCGTCGCTGACGCTTCCGCGAATGGAGACGGCTTCAGTTTTCAAGTTTTTGCAGGTAATCATGTTGTGGCACCCGCCTTCGCCCAGAGCGCACCAGGAGCGTATTGCAGTGCGCGACCGTGACGACACTCCGGTCCGATGCCGTACTCAAGAGATTTCGCGTCCCACATCTTCTTGCCGCACATGCAGCACCTGCTCGTGAGCCGTGCACCGGCTTGCATGCGCCCGAAGATTTCCCCTTCCGTGCCGCCAGCGAACTGGAGGACGAGAGCTTTGCCGAGTTCCGTGGCTTCGACTCTCAGCTTGAATCGCGCGATCTGTTCCGGTTTGTTCCAAGGGCTTCGGGGTTCGATCCAAATCGGACCTAAGGTCCAGTCGGATTCTCTGGCTTCCCATCGGCGCAGGGAGTTTTCGATAGCTTTGGGGTTTTCCAGTCGCGGGTCGGCAAGCCATCGCTTCAGTCGCGCGATCACGACGGCGCGCTCGGCAAACTGCGCGCGGAAGACCACATCCTGATTGCTTCCGCGCTCCTGTCCTGGGCGTAGTTCGAAGCCCACGCACTTCACTTCACCGCGACGCGGATCAGTGAATGTCGCCCATAGGCGCATCGTGTCAACCTCAAGCCCTAATCGGCGCAAGAGGTCGATGAGTACGGCGTCGTGAAGGTTCGGCGCCCAGGTTGGACGCCTGGGGTGATCGTCGCGGGCGATCATGGCTTGCGCCATGACGCGCAGGTTGTCGAGCCCGTTCATGCCGCACCAAAGGGAAGCACTAGCTGCCGCCCGTATTGCCGGTTGCGCGTGATGCGTGCCATGGACGCGGAGGTGATGGCTTCGTCCAGCGTCGCCACGAGTGCCGCGATTTCGGTGAGTGTCATCGCAACGGTCACCCTTCGTTCGGTCGTGGTTTCTTCCCGCTTCCAGGGATTCCCCTGCGCAGGGTCGAGGGTGAACGACTGATGGACGCGAGGATTCGAACGCCGCTTCTGGTAAAGGTGAAACCAGTCGGGGTCTGCAAAGTCACGACGCATGACCAAACCATGGCGTCGGCAGCCGCGCCGGACCGTTGAGAGTGACAGTTGCTTTGCGGTGCGAATAGGTGCTACGGTGTTCTCGAACATTAGTCTTCTCCTTGGGCGGGTCGGCACCCGCCCTTCCTTTGCCGCCGCGATCCTTTGCGACGGTCAAATCTTCTTCAGCCGCGCTAGTTCCCGCCGACGCCAGTCATCGCGGAAAATCTTCCAAATGGAAAAGCGGGCCTGCTTGTAAATCTCGTGAACTTCCCGCGCGAGGTGCTCTGGCAAGCATGTGTTGGCGTCGGCGACGATTTCGTTGATGTCCCTGCGCAGGCACGGGTGGTCGCTAGCGATTCGTCGCATGGGCGTTCCTCTTTCCGCGCGGGCGCGGCGCGGCTGCGCAATACTTCATGTGCCGCTTGAGTAAATGCACTGGCAAGTTAACTTTCTTGCACCAAAAGCACAACATGACGAAACCCTCTTACTTGTCGAAGTTGAAGCGCAGCTGCGTCGCTGGTTTCTGCGCTGGCTTGGCTTTCGTGCGCAGGACGGAGGAGTGCTTCGAAACTACGTTGCCGTTGCCGTCAAGGGTTGCGTGATAGTGCTGTGCTCTGTGCTTCGCGAAGCACTTGAGGCACATCAACTTCCAGCAGACGGTGCAATGTTGCACGATGTAGTCCTGCGAGATGTTGCAGACAGGGCAGAGGAAAGGATCGCTCATTTCGCCACGACCTTTATGGTCGGGTCTTCAATGATTAGCTTTTCGAACTCGACGCAATCGATCATGGTGCAAGCGTTCTTCCCCAGCTTTTCGATCTTGTATCTGCGCAACTTTTTGCGCTTAAACAGTTCCTTGATAAAGCCAGGGCTCACCCCGTAGCGAGCCGCTGCGTCGCCCAATCGCCGAAAGTCCTTGTTTACCTCTGCGACAACTGTTGACCTTTTCGACATGGTTTTCTTTCCCCTTCCCCTTGACGCCTACACCAACGGGTGTAGGATTGAATCGAGAGGAGCATACAAAATGAAAGAGCCTTTGTCAACGCCGATACCTAAAGACCATCACGACCATTACGACCATAACGATGTCGCCCGCCCGCCTATCTTCTACGCGGTAGGGCAGCAAGAGGTAGGGGAAGCACTGCAGGAAGTCTTCGGGGGAATCCCTCCCCGCATTATCTACAGGGAGTTCACAGCAAGCCATCTGATCCCAGGGACTGCCGACCACCAGGAGTTCGTGGCGGGCACGTCCGCAGAGGATCGCGAAACCCTGAAGGGCTTGACCCTCCTCCGCTCCGTGATGGATCGTGAAGACGACGCCCTCGCGCATCAGGAAATGATCGCGATCACCCCCAGGCTTGGGGCGAACCTTCCGAAGTCCGGACCGTATGCAGTCGATCTGGACGCCTTCTATAAAGGGAAGGACGTGCGCGAGATCGCGCGGAAAACGTACCAGGGACTTTTGAACGTTGCCATTGCCGCCGACACCCATCTGGAAATCCTAGAGGGCTCCATCCTGCCGGTCGTGGCGTGCGCCAACATCCGCGCAGCGGCGTTCGTCTTCACCGCGTACAAGGGAATCTCCACCTGCCTGAACTGCGGCAAGCAGTTTTCGACAGACTTCCGGCGTCCGGATGGTTCAAAAAGCGAACTGTATTGCACGCAGAGATGCGGTGCACAGTACCGGCAGAAAGTTTACAGGCACAACATGAAAGCGATTCTTGCGGAAGCGAAAACTATCAAGGGGAGGCTGTGATGAGCGACCTTAACATTGGGAATCTGTATTCAAGGAAGGGCACCAAGAACTTGTACGTGAACTACCGTGATGAAAACGGAAAGCGTCAACGCCGGTCCGTGCGGACGGACGATGCCGACGAAGCCAAGATGGTGCTCGCGACCAAAACACAGAACGTGATCCGGCGACGCGAGGGCGCACCGGAGAGGAAAGAACAAGTCCTGTGCGCGACCGCCCTTGACCGGCTTACGGCAAGGTACGAAGACGAGGAGAAGGACAGCAAGCAAAACCTAAACCTGATCGCCAGCGTGCGGAAAATCTGGGGCAATAAGTATATGTCCGAGATCGACGCCGCAACCTTGAAGGAATGGAAGCACAAGTTTCTCCGGAAGGGCAGGGCATTGGCAACCACCCAACGGTACCTGCAGCTGTTGCGTTGCGTGTTCCGCGAAGCTGGGGAGCCGTGGCCAGACGTTACGATTGTGAAGGAAGAGAACGTACGCCCAGGCTTTTTCGCCAAGGAGGAGGTCAAGCTCCTGCTCACTTGCATGGATTCCGACCTAGCCGACTTCGTCGATTTCGCATGGAGTACAGGAACACGGAAGACCGAAGCGTCGCTCTTGCGTTGGGGGTATATCGAGGACGGCGACGGTCCGGACGATCCGCAGGTCATCCGCGTTCCCGCGAGCATCTGTAAGAATCGCAGGCTGCGTATCATTCCCATTGCTGGAAGAGTGCTCAACATCATCGAACGACGAAGGCAAGCAGCGCGAAGCGGGAAGGTCACCGTCATGACTTCGCCCAAAGACTTCATCTTCACGCGCAACGGCGAGCGCATCGTGGAGTTTCGGAAAACCTGGAAGACAGCCTGCAAGAAAGCCGGTTGCGACGACAAGCTGTTCCACGATCTGCGGCGCAGCTTCGCACGCGACGCGATCCGCGCAGGCGTCCCGCAAAAAGTCACCCTAGACATGGGCGGCTGGGAGACCGAATCCATCATGAACCGCTACAACATCACGACCGTTCAGGATATGGCGGAGGGTCTAAAGAAGATGGCAGAAAAGGCAGGCTGACCTAAAACTGACATATCCTACCGTGGTCACACTTTGGTCACAGTCGGGCAAAAAGCAACAAAAAGGGGCGATCCGCAAAATGCGAAATCGCCCCTGTTTTATTGGCTATGAAGATGGTTGCGGGGGTCAGATTTGAACTGACGACCTTCGGGTTATGAGCCCGACGAGCTACCAGGCTGCTCCACCCCGCACTGTAACTATAGCGGAGCGCAAGGTTTCCGTCAAATCTGCTCATAGTCTAGCTTCAGCGAGGAAAAATGAAATTCCGCCAACAATTTTTCACGCAACTTGCGGTCAGATTACCATGTGTTGTACGGAGTGCCGTCACTGCCTATTTGATCGGAGCCCGAATGCACGTCGTCCAGGCCCGTGCTAGATTGATCGGGAGTGAGCACGGCATCGCCATAATGAGGCACCCAGTCGTCCTGTTGATTGATGGGATCCACGGGAACCATGCGGAGGTAATGGGCGTCGACGAGATCCTGCAAGGATTGCGGCGCTTGCTGCTTGTCTAGCGTGTAATTGTCGATGGCTTCGCGCATGGTCTGCAGGTCTTTCTTGAGGACTGACTCCCGCGCGTGCTGGACCGTTCTCGTATAAATTCCGGCGGCCATGCCGATGAGGATGGCGATAATCGCAATGACAATCATCATCTCCAGAAGTGTGAATCCGAGTTGCCTTCGCCTGGGCGCGGATCCCTGGCGCGGGGAGCGACATGCGAAGAAAATGATTCTACGTCTGAGCATCATTTCACCAATCGGAATACTTCGTACCATCCATGGCTGTTGTGGTGGAGCGTGAATAGACGTCAAATACATTTTTTCCACCCCAGCTTGTCGCGTCTGGATCATCCTCAACCGATCGCAAGCCCCAATCCGCCTGCTTGGTCATGGGGTCGATGGGGATGCGGCGGAGGAAGCGAATCTTCTTGCCCTGGGCGCCCCCGGCCGCGCCGGCCAAAGGCACGCCCTTGACAAGAGTCTCTAGGTCCGGGGGATAGCCGCCGGTCATGTTATCGACGCGTATTTGCCCGCGATCGGCGAGGTCTTTGTACCGGTCGATGGCTTGGCGCATATCGAGCAAATCGCGCCGCAACTCTTTTTCGCGCTCCCGGTATGCTGTCCATCGCGCGATCGGAAGAGCTGCGGAAGACAGCACAAGCAAAATGGCGCAGGCAATGATCAGTTCCAGGAGCGTCATGCCCGATTCGGAACTGAGGCGCCGCTCGTTGTGAAAGTTGGGCATCGGGTCCAATTCTCTGGGCGCTAGTCGCCTACTGAACACGAATGGTCGCTTCGCTGGTCACGAGCGGAATGGACTTTTGTTGCGAATCCTTTGCGTTGACCTCGACAATCGACAGATTCGAAGTACCCGGCCCAATAGCTTTAATCACAATTCCCAGAAGAGTGCCGCTGCCGCTGACTCCCGGAGTGTTGGGCTGCCGGGTAGCGGAGATAATGTCTTGGCCAAGTTTCTTGTCGTCGCGCTGGACTACCGCAATTTCCTGCGTGCCGCCGGAAAGGAAGCTGCCGTGGCGCGCCTCTTCAATGCTGATCACTGCAGGATTGTATTGGATCATCAGTGGAATGGAGAAAAGGTCCGTAACGTTGTCTACGGCGATACCCACAGTTGTGGTTTGACCAGGGCTCAGATTAAGCGAGGCAGGTTCGAATCGAATCCTCGGCCCATTCACTTGCGTTGGTGCTGGTGCAACACTGGCAGCGGGAACCGGTGCACCACTCACAGGAGTAACCAGGGGAACCTGGGCGCTGCCCGGAGCGGGTGAGCTTGCTGGCGCTACACCTCCCGTCGGAGTGGCTGACGGTGCAGGGTTAGCGGTTGGTGCCTTGACGTCCAGTTCTTTCCGCACCGCAGGAAAGGTTTCCGTGCCGGAGTACAGTGCACGTAGATTGGCCTTGGTCCACTCTGGCATGCGAACAATGCGCGGTGTCAGAACGATCAAAACCTCGCTATCGTTTAGCTCCGTGTTGGTGGCGGAAAACAAATAACGCATGATCGGGACATTGGCCAACCATGGCCATCCATTTAGAGTCTTGGTGTCCGTCCGCTGAATCAAGCCGGCCAGAATGCTGACCTCGCCTTCCTTGAGCCTGATTTCCTGCTGCGTTTTATTTTGCGCAATCACGGGCTGCTGGATGCCGCCAATCGTGGCATAGCTTGCCACCGAAGACACTTCGACCTGCAGCTTCATACTGACTTCGCGATTGGGGTGAATGTGGGGGGTGACGTCGATGTTGACGCCGACATCGATGTACTGAAATTGCGTGTTAACCAGCGGGTTGACGGCCGTTGTGCCCACGCCTACGCCTGCCTGAAAGCTGCCGGTCGCAACAGGAACGCGCTGCCCAATATTCAGTTTGGCTTGTTGACCATCGAGCGCCCGAATTTCCGGATTCTGAATAATCTTTGTCGAACTATCCGTCAATAGAAAATTGGCTGTAGCGCTGGGGATCGTCAATGACACATCACTCTGATTCAGGTGTGTCAGTTGGTTTAACTGGATGCCGTTGGTCGATGAGGTAGTCGTCGTCGTTGAACCCGAACTTGAGGTTGAGGTGTTGGGGCTTATGGTAACCGTCGTGCTCTGTGGCGGCAGAATTCCCAAATTCCTCAAATTATCCGTGCTGGCTTGCAGAATTTCGACCTGAATAATCACTTCCGGCCTGGCCTTATCGATGTCTTTGATGATTTTATCGACCAGGGCGAGCTTATCGGGAGTGTCTCGGACGACGATGGCGTTCTGCGCATTCACCTGCGAGATGCGCTTCAAATCCAACAGTTGACGGAGGCCGGTAGTGATTTCCGTGAGGTCCTGTGCGACTGCGATGTTGTTAAGGTAGAAGGTTCGCACCACCTCTTCATCATAGTCCCTGCGTTTTTGTGTCTGGTCTGGGATGACCATGATGATATTTTCGGTGACCGCCTTCCAGAAAGCTTTGCTCTCCAGAGAGACAATGTCGAGAGCCTGCTCCAGGGTGACGTTATTCAAGTCCACCGAGATGCGGCGTGCTTGCAGGTCGGGATCGTAGATGACCGTCAAGCCCGCGAGTTTGCCTATCGTGTCAAAAACTATCTTGGAATCGTTCGACATTTTGAGGTTAATCGGTGCGCGCGAGAGTGGTTTCATTTCCGGAGGTGCGGATGCAAGAGCCGGCTCGCCATTTTCCATCAAGGGCTGTTCCCCTTGTTGTTCATTGGCACGCACACGTTCGGCAAGCATGTCCAAGGTTTTCTTGAGTTCTTGGTCGGCAATGGTACTCGAGGGATCCAATATCTGTGCGCGCTGGAACTCAGAGATGGCGCCCTGTAGGTCCCCCTTTTCCCGTAGCTTGAGTCCTTGGTGGAGGTGAAGTTGGCCGGCCTCGAAACGAGCGTCATTCAGCTTGATGCGATAAAAAGGATTCTTGGGGTCAGCGGCGAGAGCCTTGCTATAGTAATCGACCGCCGCATCGTAATCCTTGAGGTCGACGGCTTTCTCCCCCATCTTGTAATTCTGATTGCCATTCTTTTTGGGGCAGCCGCCTAGAGCCACTCCAGCGAGAACGCAGATGAGTACCAGACTCAAGCGGCGCATACACTCTCCGGAAACCTTACAGGTAGCAAACTCCGTCTTTCCTTGCCTTTGCAGTCTAGCATCGGCATTATCGGTGCGGCAAGCAGGTGGCAAACTCGCAGCGCCAGGAAGTCATCGGTTCATGCGAAATGTCCCCTTACCCTTGCTGTGGATCCAGGGAAAAGTACCTAACCATGTGCTCGACAAAGACCTAGGGAGCGGCGGCTTGGGGGGCTTCCGCTTCTCTGTCTTTAGACGCAGCATCAGGTAAAATGAAAGATTGTGATCAAGCCCAACAAAAGGCCCGAGAAGGGCAAAGGCGCGAAAAAGCAGGGCGAGCAAATTGTCGCTCAGAACCGTTCTGCCTCCTACAACTACCATATTCTTGAGAAGCTGGAAGCGGGGCTGGTGTTGCATGGCACGGAAGTGAAAGCGCTCCGCGAAGGTAAAGCCAACATTCGGGATGCCTACGTGGATTTCAAGCCCAGCGGGGCTTTCCTCGTGAATGCGCATATTGCCCAGTACATGCCCGGCGGTCCGTGGAATCACGAGCCGCTCGGCGAGCGCAAGCTTCTCCTCCACAAGCGCGAGATTCACAAATTCTCGGGCCGTACGGAGTCGAAGGGATTGACCGTCATTCCCCTGCGGATTTATTTCCGCGACGGTATTGCCAAAGTCGAAATCGCATTGGCACAGGGCAAGAAGTCGTGGGACCGCCGCCAGGACGAGCGTACCAAGGAGGCTCGTCGGGAAGCGGAACAAGCTATGTATCGCAACCGGAGGCGATAAATTCACCATGCAAATCACTTTTGAAGCAAAGCCGTTCGCCGCAATCGAAACCGAAGCACTGGTCACCTACGTGTTCGACGACAACGACGGTCCGCACGGCCACGTCGCGGAACTGGACAAACTGACGGGCGGGCTGCTCTCCCGACTGAACAAAGGCGGAGAGCTGACCGGCAAATCCCTGGAAACCACCCTCGTCCATGCTCCCGCGGGCCTGAAGGCCGCGCGGTTGCTCCTCATCGGCGCAGGGAAGCGCGATCAATTCAACACCGCAACCCTACGGAAAGTTGCGGGGGTGGCCCTGCGTTATCTAAAAGCCAGGTCCATTCACAATTTTGTCTTTTCTGTGCGCGAAAGCGGGGCTACCGAGGACAATGCCCAGGCCATCACGGAAGGAGTGATTACAGCGGACTTCGAGACGGACAAATATAAAACCGATAAAAAGAAGGACAAGTTTATCGAGGGAGTCGCGATCTCGGGATACAGCGATGCCGAAAAGTCAGCGGGACAGAAGGGAATTTCCCGGGGCCGCATTATCGGGGAGGCACAAAATTTTGCCCGCGACCTGGTGAATGAACCCTCGAACAAACTGACGCCGAAGATCCTCGCCGAAAAAGCCGAAGCGATGGCCAAGGAAGCCGGCTTAGCCGTGGAGATTTTAGATGAAAAGAAAATCGCAGATCTGAAAATGGGGGCATTGCTCAGCGTGGCTCAAGGCAGCGTTGAGCCCCCTCGCATGATTGTGATTACCTATACGCCCGCAAATTTGAAGCCCAGTGCACCAGTGGTTGGTTTGGTCGGCAAAGCGGTCACGTTTGACACCGGAGGAATCTCGATCAAGCCCGCCGATGGCATGGAGAAAATGAAATACGACATGGCGGGTGGCGCAACAATGATTGGCATCATGCGCGCGCTTGCTGCGTTGAAGCCGAATGTGAAGGTGATTTGTGTCGTTCCTTCGACCGAAAATATGCCTGGCAGTAAGGCGCAAAAACCCGGCGACATTCAGACGGCGATGTCCGGAAAGACCATCGAAGTGCTGAATACCGATGCCGAAGGCCGCTTGATTCTTGCGGACGGCGTTCATTACGCGAAGCAATTGGGTGCGACGCACCTTGTGGACGCGGCCACGCTGACGGGCGCGATCGTGGTGGCGCTGGCAAACGTGAACGTTGGCGTGTTTGGCTCCGATCAAGCCTGGACAGACAAGCTTTTGGCCTCCGCAAAAGAAGCAGGCGAAAAAATGTGGCAACTGCCCATGGACGATGAGTACCGCGAGTTCATCAAGGGCAGCTTTGCCGACATTCAGAACATTGGAAGCGGAAAAGGTGGCGGCTCCATCACCGGTGCCTGGTTTATTCGCGAGTTTGCCGGCGACACTCCGTGGATCCACCTGGACATTGCAGGCACCGCCTGGAACGACGACGCGAAGCCATGGTTAGCGAAGGGCCCTACGGGCGTTGCTTTGCGCACCTTGGTGCAGCTCATCACTTCGCTATAAATTCCTTTCTAACAAAAGGGGCGCGATCCGGCATGCCCCTTTCTACATCTTCTCTGGAGTTTCTATGCCGAGCAGCCGGAGAGACTGCACTAGGCGGCGTTCGACCAGTTCCGTCAAGCTCAGCAGGAAAGTGCGCTTCTGCTCGTCCGGTTCCGAAAGTATGTGATGTTTATGGTAGAAATTGTTGAACGACTGGGCTAACTGAAAGGCGTACTTCGCAACGAAGGCCGGTTCCTGTGCGCCAATCGCCGCATCCACGGAATAGTCCAGCGAGCCATTAAGCAGCACGAGTTCCCAGAGGTCCGCGCCTGCTGCGCCGTTCAAGAATTTCTTGAGGGAATCATCTGTGATTCCCGGGCGAATCGCGGCGGATTCCGCGCCTCTGCGGCGAATACCACGGATCCGGACGACTGCGTATTGACAGTAAGGGCCCGTCTCACCCTCGGCTTTCAGGGCATCTTCAAAATCGAAAGCGATAATCGTGTTGCGTGTGTATTTCAATAGGAAAAAACGCAAAGCACCGACAGCCAGGGCATTTGCCGTCTTCCCTAATTCGTCCCGAGCCATTTCGGCTTGCTTTTGTTGGACGCGGGTCTCCGCCGCCTCCAGCATGCGCGTGATCAGATCGTCGGCCTTTACGCCATGGCCTTTCCGGCCGCTCACCTCAACGTATGATTTCGACTCTTCCTCGGTAATCTCATAGCCCATCTCGGCGGCGCAGCGGGGAGTGAGCGCAACAATTTCGTAATCGAAATGAATGGAATTATCCGCTTCCTTGGTGTGGCCGAGTGCACGCACTCCTTCCGCGACCACGTCCTGCAGATACGCCTGGCGTGTGTCAATCACGTTGTAAACGACATCGACGCCTCCGAAATGCGGTGCGCCCGGTTCGTTCGGCCCAGTGGTGGTGGTCCACACGCTTTTGCCGTCCGGCGGATTGGGCCATTTCGTGTAATGAAAATCCTTTCCGAGTAGGCCAAATTTCCAGAGTTGGTAAGCAATATCCTTTCCCACATAAGTCACAGTGCCATCGGAGCGCACAATGATCTTTGCCTGGTCCTCTTGCGAGGAGCCAGAGGTCTCAACCTGAGCCTCCTCCGCGTTCTTTACCTCCTTTACTTCCTTCGCTTCTTTCCCCTCATGCGTCCAAGGCATTACCCAGCAGCCGGCATTCTTGCCGCTAGCCGCAAACTGAATCACCCCGCTGGCCTTCAGTTGTTCGAATGCAGTGTCCCAGAAGTGCAGGTGCAAAATCTCGCTCTCGCGTGCAAGCAACTCATAGTAGATATCCAGCCGTGCCATTGTTCGAAGGTGGTAGCTGACGATGGTGTTCCCAATGACTGCGGCCATTTCAGCGGTTTCGCCGGTGCCTCCCTCAATCGCCCGCAGCGTTTCCCCACGTAGCCGCGCCGCGCGCGTTCTATCTTCCTCAAAGAATTGCGTGGCCTTGGCGTAGAGATCCCAGCAGAGATAGTCGAAGTGAGGTTCCGCGGCAAGTTTCTGGACTTCGCCGAGTGACCTCTTTTCCATATGCTGAAACGCGATGACCACGTCGGCCACTTGCACGCCGGTATTGTCAATGTAATTTTGTACAACAACTTCGTGGCCACTCTGGCGCAACAGCCGGGCCATTGTGTCGCCGAGTACCGCATTTCGCAGATGGCCGATGTGCGCGGCCTTATTTGGATTAATGCTGGTGTGCTCAACGATGACTCTTTGGTGCTGGGGCAGCGTTCCGCGCCACCCACCGGACGGTTCGGTCTGGAGGGCGTTCCAAAGTGCGACGCGATCAAAGAAGGCGTTGAGGTAGCCGCCGCCGGCCACTTCCACGCGAGTAATCCCTTCGATTTTCGGCAACAAACCCGCGACCTCCTGAGCGATCATTCGCGGTGCCTTCCTTAACCGTTTCGCAAGCTCAAAACAGACTGGCGAAGCGGCTTCTCCCATTTCCAACTTGGGCGGCTTCTCCAGGACGACGGGGATTTCCACACCATAGGTCTTGTGAATAAACGCAGCAAGTGCGTCGCGAAGCCGATTCCGAATCATTAAATACACGGTGCCTGAGCCTGTTCCTTATCGAACTTGGAATTTTCCAGTATACCAGCATCGATTCGGAGGATGGCGGGTTGCGGTGGTCGTCGAACCGCGACCAAAAGAATTTCGTCTTGATAGTGTGTAGTGTAGACTCTGGCTCCTGTGCATCCGCGGGTAGGCGGCAAGCACGCCGAGTTTGACGGCTTGAAGAGGGGCCGATAGTATCGAAGAGCGCCTTCACACGTGAATCGAATGAAAGCAGCCTATTTTGATTGTTTTAGCGGGATTAGCGGGGACATGACGCTCGGCGCGTTGGTCGATGCCGGTTTTTCTGTGGACGTGCTGCGCGCTAAACTTCAGGGCTTGCAAGTGCCGGGCTGGGAGATTTCCTCCCAAAGAGTCTGGAAGAACGGCATGGCTGCCACCCACGTGCAAGTGAAAACGACGGACACGCAGACGCATCGCTCCCTGGCCACAATTCTGGGCGTCCTGGAGAAGTCGAATCTGGATCAACGCGTGAAGCAACGCGCGAGCGCCATCTTTACGAAGCTGGGTGAAGCGGAAGCCGCCGTTCACAATGTTCCAATCGAAAAAATCCACTTCCACGAGGTAGGCGCGGTGGATGCCATCGTGGACATCGTGGGAGCTTGCATCGGGTTTGAAGAATTGGGCTTTGAGCAATTTGCCTGTTCCGCACTGAACGTCGGAGGAGGGACGGCGAAGATGGCCCACGGCATTTTGCCAGTACCCGCTCCTGCCACGGCACGCCTGCTCATGGGCAAACCGACGTATTCTAACGGGGTGCAGAAAGAACTCGTTACCCCAACGGGTGCTGCAATTGTAGCAACGTTATGCGACGTTTTTGGTCCTCAACCCGCCATGAAGGTAAGCGCGATAGGCTATGGGGCGGGCACGACAGACTTAGAGGGCCAGCCAAACGTCCTACGACTCATGGTTGGCGAGGTTTCTGATGAAGCCACGGACAGCCATGGCGGCACGATTCGTGTCTTGGAGGCGAATTTGGACGACATGAATCCGCAGATTTTCGGCTACCTACTGGAAAAGGCTCTCGCCTCCGGAGCTTTGGACGTATTTGCCACCCCGGTTCAAATGAAGAAGAGCCGCCCAGGATCTCTGGTAACAGTCCTGTGCAAGCCGGAAGACGAGGCCAAGTTTCAGGACATGCTATTTGCGGAGACTACTACACTCGGTGTGCGCAGTCATCTGGTTGAACGCCGGGCACTTCCACGCGAGTTTGTGAAGGTCTCCACTCGATTTGGTGAGGTACGGGTGAAAGTCGCACGCATCGCGGGTCGGTTGCCGCACGCTTCACCCGAATTTGACGATTGTCGTAAACTGGCTGAAGAGAAAAACGTTCCTTTGCACGAGGTGATGGAGCAAGCAATGCGCTCGTTCGAACAGCAATACAACAAGTAAGGTGGCGCGCGCTCAATTGCGGCACCGCTGCGCCACAGAGGGTACAGAGTACAAAGAATGGCTGAGCGAAAAGAAAAATTTTATATAACCACGCCGATCTATTACACAAACGGCCTGCCGCACATTGGTCACACCTACACCACCGTGGTGGCCGACGTTTTGCGCCGGTACAAGAAAATGCGTGGGTACGATGTGGTGATGACCACGGGAACGGATGAACACGGCGTGAACGTCGAGCGTGCCGCGAAAAAGGCAGAGATTCCGGAGTCTGAATTTGTGGCGCGCATGGCGGAAGCCTGGCGTGCCCTATGGGATGAACTCGGCCTGACCGCAGATGAATTTGTGCGCACTACCGACTTGACGCACGTTCGCACGGTGCAATGGCTGTTCAAGCTTTGCAAAGAGAATGGCTACGTCTACAAAGGTCACTACACCGGGCAATACTGCATCTACGACAACGCCTATGTGAACGACGCAAAGCCGGGAGATCCCTGCCCGGACTGCGGGCGTCCCACGGAAACGGTGACAGAAGAGAACTACTTTTTCAAACTCTCAGCGTTTCAGAAACCGCTGCTCGACTTCTACAAGAAATATCCGGAGTTCATTCAGCCGGAAACCCGTAAGAATGAAATTGTCAGTTTCGTTGAGGGCGGACTGAAAGATCTGAGCATCACGCGTACGACGATTCGTTGGGGCATTCCCGTGCCGGGCGAGGAACCGCACGTATTTTACGTGTGGTTCGATGCGCTAACCGCCTACCTGAGCGCCGTAGGCGGCCCAGAATACGAGAAGCGTGGAATGTGGCCGGCCGATGTGCATCTCGTGGGCAAAGACATCATCCGATTCCACACGGTGTATTGGCCGGCGTTTCTGATGGCCGCGATGCTGCCGCTCCCCAAACAGGTATGGGCGCACGGGTGGTTCCTGATGGACGCGGCAAAAATGAGCAAGTCCAAGGGGAATGTGGTATTGCCGCGCCCCATTGCCCACATGCTGGGCATGGACGCCTTGCGGTATTTCCTCCTAAGAGAAGTGGTCTTTGGGCAGGACGGTAATTTCAGCTACGACGCCCTGGTGACACGCTACAACAGTGATCTGGCAAACGGTTTGGGCAACCTGGCCAGTCGGACGGCCGCCATGCTCGAAAAGAACTTCGCCGGAAAGGTGCCGAAACCGGGAACACTTTTGCCGCAAGACAATGTCTTGGCCAAAGAAGCGCAAAACGCCATCGGAGAAGTGCTGGAGCGCTACGACAGGTTCGAATTTGCTCGCGCTCTCGAGGCAATTTGGAGCGTGATTGCAGCGGCGGACAAGTATCTCACCACCGAGCAGCCCTGGGCACTGGGGAATTCGCCCGATGAAGAATCCCGCAAGGCGACCATCCTGTGGACCACAGCGGAACTGCTGCGGATTGTGACTGCTCTGGCGCACCCGGTACTGCCGGAGAGCACCACGAAAGTGTGGCGGTTGCTTGGCCAGTCTACGTCGATCGGTGCGACGGAATTGGATGGACTGCGTTGGGGACAATTAGCTCCAGGTTTGAGTTTAGGCAAGTTCCAGGCGCTATTCCCACGCGTTGAGAAATCTGAAGCGCTAGAGAGGATCGAAGCAATGGCAAATGAAGAACTGAGTCCAACACCCGCGGTTGCCACCACCGCAACACCTGCGGCGAGTGCACCGGTAGCAGGAGCAGCAGCGGCCCCAGCAGCTGCACCTGCTGAGAAAATTGGCATTGAGGATTTCACGAAAGTCGAGATGCGCGTGGGTCTAGTGAAGACGGCGGAGCGAATTGTCGGTGCTGACAAACTGCTCAAGCTCACCGTGGACATTGGCACGGAGATCCGTCAGATCTGCGCCGGCATTGCTCAATATTACGAACCGGAATCATTGATTGGCCGGAAGGTGGTCGTGGTCGTCAATCTCGCTCCGCGCAAGCTTCGCGGTGTCGAGTCCAACGGCATGATTGTCGCCGCTTCCGTCGGACCCGAAGGGCGCCCTGTGCTCGCGGGCTTTCACGAAGACGTCGAAGTCGGCGCGCGTCTGAAGTGATTAACGATTTGGATCATGGCGCAATGAACGGACAGCTGATTTTTGATATCCGTTTCGACGCACTTCGCATCTAACGTTTATTGCCCATGGATCTCATCGATTCGCACGCGCACATTGATTTTCCGCAATTCGCGGATGACCGCGACGCCATGCTCGAACGCGCCAGGGCAGCGGGTGTAAATTCCATTCTTGCGATTGGCACTGGGCCCGGCCCAGAAAAGCTCGACGCGGCTTTCCCCTATGCGGAAGCACATGACTGGATCTACGCCAGCGTCGGTATTCATCCCCACGAAGCCAAGGAAGTTACTCCTACACATTTGGAAGCCCTCGCGCGGCTCGCGAAACATCCCAAGGTGATCGCCTGGGGCGAAATCGGCCTGGACTATTTCTACGACCACTCGCCTCGCGACGTGCAGCAACGCGTCTTCCGTGACCAGATCACTCTGGCCCACGACGCAAAACTCCCGATTATCATCCATTGCCGAGACGCCTGGTCCGACTGCCTCGATATTCTTGAAAAATCCTGGAAGCCCACTGGTCGTGGCGGCATCCTGCATTGCTTTACCAGCACCATCGAAGATGCCCGCCGTGGGCTGGACATGGGCTTTATGATCTCTTTTACGGGTAATTTGACCTATCCGAAAGCACAGAACATCCGCGACGTTGCGAAAGATTTGCCGTTGGAAAACATTTTGATTGAGACAGACTCTCCGTACCTTGCGCCACAGCCCGTCCGGGGCAAGCGGAATGAGCCCGCCTATGTGGCAGAGGTGGCCAAGGCCCTTGCGAGTGTGAGAAACTTAGGGACCGAAGAAACCGCCGCAGCCACGGCCCGAAATTTCCGGCGGTTTTTTCACCTCGCTATGCCAAGCGAGGCCACGGTTGTGGTGTCCCGCTAATCCAGGGATGCGGGTTCAGGAGAACGATCATAGCCTTACTCACGGTCAAAGAAATCTTTGAGCTTGTGCGGGAAGACCTCGTTCAGGTCGAGCAGGAGTTATCGCGGCAGAGCGCCTCCGCCTACCAACCGGTTTCGGAGATCACCAGCTATTTGCTGGGCGGGGGAGGGAAGCGACTACGGCCCGCATTGTTGCTGTTGTGCCATGGCTATGCCGCTGGGTCGCCGGTGAGTCGGCGCAGCGCGATTAAATTGGCAGCTGTGGTGGAGTTGCTTCATAGCGCCACTTTGATCCACGACGACGTGATTGACAGCGCCGATACTCGCAGGGGCCGTCCATCCGCGAACACCCGCTGGGGAAATCATCGCAGCGTACTGGCCGGGGACTGGCTCTACATGCAGTCTTTTCAGATCGCTCTCGAAGAGCGGAATTTTCACGTACTGGACATCCTGATCGATCTAACCCAGAAAATGGTCGAGGGCGAATTGATCCAGTTGGCCAAAATTGGCCGCATGGATGTCACGGAAGATGACGCCCTGAAACTGGCAACGCACAAGACTGCTTGCCTGTTCAGCGGCTGCGCAAGGCTTGGCGCGGTTCTTGGCGGGTTCGATGACAAGCACGAGGCAGCGCTGGCCGAATACGGGAGGTACGCCGGCTTGGCGTTTCAACTCGTGGATGACCTGTTGGACTTCACGGCCTCGAGCCAGCAATTGGGCAAGCCGGTCCTAAGCGATCTGAAGGAAGGCAAAGTGACGCTTCCTCTTATCTACGCCATGGAAAACGGGTACAGGGAAGCGCGAGAACTGGTTGCGCGGGTGTTGGAAGAGAAAGAATTCTATTCTGTTCAGCCGGAGACGCTGGTGGCGCTTGTCCGCGATTCAGGGGCATTGGACCGCACACGGAATCTGGCCTTTGATTACGTGCGTCGCGCGAAGGAATGTATCCATGGCGGTGGCGACGCGGAGTACGGCAGGGCATTACTGACCTTGCCGGATTTTATCCTGGAACGCGAAAATTAGGCGCAATTGCCGAAGATTTTGGGAGAGACCGGGGTGCAGGTTGGCTGCACCCCGTTCTATTTCGAGGCTGAAATGTTGCCTTTTAAATTAATCTATCACGATGGCTACGACCTGCACCTGGGCGCGCACGTCTTCCCTTCGCAAAAGTTCAGGCTGATAGCTGAAAAGCTCCTGGCCGAGAGGATCGCGACGAACGAAGATTTCGTGCGACCGGAAGCGGCGAGTGACGCCGATATCCTCCGCGTGCATACGAAGGATTGGGTGCACAAACTCAAGACGGGGACTCTGACCCGCAGCGAGGAAATGAAGCTGGAAGTCCCCTATTCTCAGGAATTGGTGGACGCCTTTTGGCTAGCCGCGGGCGGCACGATTGCCGCGGCGCAGGTTGCACTTCGCGACGGTTTCGGCTGCAATCTTGGCGGTGGCTTCCATCACGCATATCCCGGCCATGGAGAGGGCTTCTGTGCTATTCACGACGTGGCCGTAGCGATCCGGCGCATGCAACACGATGGAGCGATCCGCAAAGCCATGGTGGTCGATACGGATGTTCATCACGGCAATGGAACTGCCGCCATTTTCTCGCGCGACGACTCGGTGTTCACCCTCTCCATCCATCAGCTCAATAACTATCCGTCGCACAAACCCGCATCCACGCTGGACCTCAACATGGAAGATGGAGTCAGCGATCAAGAATACTTGAACGCCTTGTTGCCCGCGGTTCGCCAGGCGCTGGATTCCTTCCACCCTGAGATGGTGTTCTACGTTGGAGGGGCGGACCCGTACAGAGAAGATCAGCTAGGCGGCCTAGACATTTCCATGCACGGGCTGAGGGAGCGGGACAAGCAGGTGTTTGAAGAGGTCTGCAAACGGACAGTTCCAGTGGTCACGACTCTCGCCGGCGGTTATGCGCGGCGACTGGAAGACACCATCCAAATCCATACCAATACGATTCTAGCTGCTGTAGAGGTAATTGAAAAGTTCTCGCTGGCTCGCCCGGCAGGGAAGTAGAGTTTCAACGCGCGGAGGGTGATGCGTTGCTGGCAGTTCCGGCAGCGCGCTCAATTGCTTCAGCCAGCGACTTTTCAAAGCCGTCTGGATCGAAACCGTCCTCGCGGAATGCAATCTTGCCGGTCCGGTCAAGAATCACAGTCGTGGGGAAGGAATCGACTCGCAACAGACGATCCAGGCCATCGGCAAACAGTGCGGGCGTCTTGGGCTTCTCTTCCGCCAGAAAAGGGGCCACAAGCGATTCATCATCGTCGCAGTTCAACGCATAAAAGATAACGTCAGGTTTGTTCGAATAGCGCGCCGCAACCTTCTCGAAGAACGGTTCCAGCTCTCGGCAAGGACCGCACCACGTCGCCCAGAAGCTAAGTACCACGACCTTTCCCTTGGCATCCGCGAGATGTATCAGACTCCCGTCGCTTACCTTGCGAAGAACGAAATCGTAGGGTTCCTTTCCCTTCGGATTTCGCACCGGTTTGGCAGGGGAGGCGGCCGCGCTGCTGGCATCGAATACGCGAAGCATGTAGTCCCCGAGCCCGTCTTCCGAACCGTGTGCCAGCCTCCAGACGTTGCCAACCTTCTTGCGCAACTCAACGCGTGACGATTCGCTGCCAGTGCCTTCCGTCAAGGCGAAGGCGCGTGCATACTCCTGAATCGCGGTGTTCAGGTCTTTATTCAATTCCGCCAGCGCGCCCAACCGTTCCGCAGCGGTAGCGTTTGGGATTAGGGCGTAACTCGCTTCAAAGTCCTTCTGAGCGTTCCCATTGTCATTCAGCTTCTGGTAGAGATCTCCCCGAACAAGCAGCAGGGAAGACTTGTCCCGCTTCTTGGACGATTCCCAGTCCTCAGGAGAAACGCGCGGAGATTTATCGGCCTGCGTCGTATGATCGACATATTCCAGGACCCGGCTGCTATAAAAAACGGCGCGACGATAACCTGGAACGTCCCCATAGCGGTTTAGCAGCTGAATCGTAAGCACCGTATTGGAGATGTCGTCGGGGTTCAACGATACCAACCGTTCCGAATAGTCCATGGCTCGGGGAAAATCCCGCAACTGCAAGCTCGACTCTACGAGTGCTCGATAAATCTGCGGCCGTTGTGACGATTCGGGATACTTCTTGAGAAAGCCCTCCAGGTTTTTGACCAACGCCGCGCGATCATTGGCCGCGCTTTCGATAGCCTTTTGAAGATCTTGCCGCTCCGGCAAATCCTGTTGTTGCGGCCGTTTTTCGAGCGTGCTGGGAGCCGCCGACGGGACCGTCTGTGTTGTCTTGGGGGCCTGCTGGCACAATCCCGCAAGAGGCATCAATAGGGCAAGCCAAGCCGCGAGGAGGAATTGCGAAGGGATTGAGTGGAGCCAGCGCACTACTGTATTGTACCGGGGTGAATGCGCTTTTGCAGCGGTTCGGAAGAGCAAGTTGCCACCGCCGCCTGGCGGTGCTTACGAGCCTTGAACGTCTACGCCGCCAGAGACGGTGTGCACTTCAATGCGTCCGGAGGAAGAACCAATGTGAGCACGCAGCGAATGCTTGCCTTGTTCTTCCAGGATTACGGGAATGTTGGTGCGAATGTCGCCTGAAGTGGTCTCGGCCGTCAACAAAAAGCTGGCGCTGGGCGGCACGTGAATATCGATGGAACCGGACACGGACTTCAGTTCCCAGAAGCGGCTGGCACTTGGGTCGCCCGCAACTTTGACGGAGCCGGAAATGGCGTGGACCTTCACGTCGTTTTTCGCTCCCATTACTTCGATGGAGCCGCTCGCCGAGGAAGCCTCCACGCGGTCACCCGGATTCGTCACGCGGATGGAACCGGACGCAGCGCTGACCGTTAGTTCACCTTTGACATCAGCCAACGCGATATCGCCGGACGCGCTGTTTACCCGCAAAATCCCGCCTATACCTGACGCGTCAATCGCGCCACTGGCCGCGGAGATTTGCGTATCGCGCTCCACACGGTAAACGTGAAGATAGCCGGATGCGGAGGATGCTTTTACTGGCCCGCGTACGTTATCGATTGTCATTCCGCCGGAAGCTACTCCGGCATCAATCTCGGTGTCGTGCGGAACTTCAATTTTGTACTCGATGGAAACGTTTTTGAACATCGAGTTGTTTCTGCCGATGTGCACGACGTTTTCATGCTGCTCGATGGGTGGATTTGCGACCACCTCCTGAATGCTCTTTTCCGACCCGCCGAACACAGACCATCCCGCCGTCACTTTCCCAATGATGTGCACTTTGCCATCGGCGCTGCCTCGGATGTCGACATTCCCCGAGCCATTGCTCAGCTCCAGCCGCACGGGTCCGGAGACGCTGACGGTGCGTTCAAATGTGTTGTCGGCTGCTATGGCGAGTGCCGGCGAAAGCGCCAGTGCTGCGTAGACCAGAAGAGCACCGGGAGTCCGGGCTCGACGGGATGTTACGGTTAGGGATCTCATAAGCTCCACTCTGCCCTCCTGTAAAAGGATACGCAAACTAGAGCGATTATGTTCCTGCGGATTTACTGAGGGTTTCGTTCAGCGATCCCTGGCGGTACCCCTCCAGGTCCAGGGTCACATAAGTGAATCCGGCAGCCTTCAAAGCCGTGAAAATTGCCGTACCCATCTCTGGCGTCAACGCGCGTGCGAGTTCATCGGTGGCAATCTCCACACGGCCCAGCGTGTCGTGCAGGCGCACACGGAATTGCCGGAATCCCAGTTGGCGAAGCGCAGCCTCGCCTCGTTCCACCAAGCCTAATCGCTCTTCAGTCACTTCGGTACCATACGGAAGGCGTGATGCAAGGCAAGCCGAGGCCGGCCTATCCCACATGGGCAAGCCCGCGCGCTGAGCTAAGAAGCGGATCTCTGGTTTGTGCAACTGCGCGTCTAAAAGAGGCGTGAGCACCCTGTGCTCTGTGGCGGCCCGCTGGCCAGGTCGGAAATCAAACGTGTCGTCGGCATTGACCCCGTAGGCGACTGCGGCGAATTGACGTTCGCCTGCGATTGCGTCCAGCACGGAAAACAGCTCGTCCTTACAGTAGTAACAGCGGTTCCTGTCATTGGCGCGGTACGCTGGGTTTTCCAACTCATGGGTTTCGATGAACTCGTGCCGTGCCCCCGTGGTTCGAAGAAAGCTTTCCACCTGCTCCCGATCAAACGCGGAATAACTTGCTGAGATGGCCGTGACCGACAGTGCGCGGTCGCCCAGCGCTTGGTGGGTCGCCCAAGATAGATATACAGAGTCAATACCGCCCGAGAGCGCCACGATCAGTGAAGGCAGGCCGGCGAGCCTGGAAAACAGCAACTGCTCTTTCTCCGCCGCAGCTTCAGCGGAGGCTTCACCAGTCCGGATTTGCACCAGAGCGTTCATATCCACTTCGAGTATATCCCAGGGTGATTCAGGTGCGGTATTTTGTATTGTTCCCGGAGAGGCTCACTTGAAGTCCAACAGCGCGTCGACCGTGCCACTCTGTGGATCCGCTTGGAGCCAATGGCCCACGGTCTCATAGTGAACCGGAAGATCCTTGAAAATCGAATCGCGATGAGAATCCAGTTTTAAAAGGAATTGTTCGAACGCAGTCTTGTCCATCACCTCGCCGGGTTTGAGCGGCCACGCATCGCGGATCATGCGCTCCCCGGCCAGCGACATCCCCGTGATGGTCAGATCGTGATACCGATATTGCTTTCCTTCCTTCACCGCAATTCTGTAGGAGACGGTGTGACCCTGGTCATCATAGGTTGCCACTGGTTCAATTTTGGCGTCCAGATAGCCGATGTGGCCGTATTCTTCGGCCACGCGGTCCCAGCTCCCCTCTATAGTCATTCCGTTTGCCACATCACCGGGATTTAGCCGGAGGGCGCGAGTCAGTGTTTCCGAAGAGAGCGCGCTATTTCCTTGCCACTGCGCCTCTTTCCAGTGATAGACGGCGCCCGGTGCGCACGGCACATAGACTGGGATTGTTTCTGGGAATTTCTTATTCGGGTCACCGGAGAGCCGAACCTCCGCGGGCCCAAGCTTGGCGCGAAGATAACCTTGCTCCAGGTAGATCGGACGAATTGCTTCTGCCAGGAAAACATCAATCGTCAGGCGAGAGTAAGGCTTGCCGCGAACTTCGGACAGATGTTGCTGAACTGCGAGGTTCTTCGTGAGGGCGGGATCGCTGAACTCAACGCTCGCTATCGTCTGGGTAACTCCCGTCACTTGGAATTCCTGTTCGGAGCTGTCGATCAGCGGGTTCGCCAGGACGTAGTGTTGGATCTCCGCCTTAAGACCATGGGCGGCCAGAAATGCGGCAAGCGAATTACCGGCCAGTTCAACCACCGTGCCACCCTCAGGCAGTGTGCCATCGTAAAACGGGAGATCCTTGCGTATCGCGTCGGTCAGTTCGCCATCGCTGAACCACGGAAAATTATCGTAGGAAACCGGGATGAGTGGGTTCTCTTCCACATGAAACGTCAGCGATACGTCGTTATTGTGCGTATCAAACTTATAACTCACCTTGGCAAACAGGCCGCTGCGCAGCAGGAGATCGGCGGAATCCTGTAACTCTTTGCGGCCCACTTGCGAGCCGATTTCTAACCCAGAAAGGCTGGCAATCTGTGATTCCGTGAATGTTTTCATGCCTTCGGCATGGATCTCTTTTAACGTAGCGGTTTGCGCAAAAGATTGAGACGCGAGAGCAAGGAGAAGGAACAGGCCGAGCGGAAACAACCAGAGGCGGTGCCGCATAAATCCATTCTAGCCCAATTGAGCGGAATTGCACTGCACCTAGCTACTTTCCGTCGCAAATAGAGAGCATCGTAGTGCCTGTTTGTGAACTTTCGTTCGTCTGTGCAACGTTGAAGTGTAGCTTTTCGTGTTGATGCTGCGTCTGAAGAAATTAAGGAGGCAGCGTGATCCAACTTCGACATCGGCAACCAAGTTTGTGGCACAGCGGACTGGCAAAGGACATCGAAGATTTGTGGGAACCATGGATGAAAGAAGTAGATCAACTTCTGGAAGACGCAGCGCTGGTCGAGAGTGTGTACGATGCGCAAGGAAAGCGCCATGCGAAGAGTCGTACGCGTGGGCGAAACCAAACACCGGCGGAAGTGGCGCTTCGGCTGCTGATTTTGAAGCATGTGCGGAACTGGAGTTACGACACGCTGGAGCGAGAAGTACGGGCGAATCTGGTCTATCGCGCGTTCACACGCATTGGGGACGAGAAGGTACCGGATGCCAAAACGCTGGCGCGGTTGGGACAAGCCATTGGACCAGAAGTAATCGGAGAACTGCACGAACGGTTGATGGAGTTGGCGCGCGAACACGGCGTGGTGCAAGGACGGAAGATGCGGGTAGACACCACGGTGGTGGAGACGAATGTTCACTATCCGACCGACAGCAGTTTATTAGGGGATGGAGCGCGCGTGCTCACGCGAACCATGAAGAAGGTAGAGAAGGCTACCGGCGGGCTGAAAAAGCGGATTCGTAATCGGATGCGCAGTGTAAACAAGAAGGTGATGGCGATCGCCTTGGCGGGGCGGCGGAAGGGGCCGGAGGGTGAGGAACGGCGTGTCGAGCGATATCGGGAGCTGGTGAGTCTAACGCGCAAGATAGTGCATCAAGCGGAAGGAGTGTTGGGAGAAATGCAGCATCTTCCTCGGCACCGGCAAGCGCGACTGGAACGATTCCGGGAGATTTTGCAAACGATGACTGGCGTGTGCGCCAGGTGCTGCAGCAAACCAAGGCGCGCGTGTTTCAAGGAATTACCCAGTATCCGCATAAGATCGTGAGCCTTTTCGAGCCGCACACGGAAATCATTCGCAAGGGGAAGGCCAGCAAGCCAAACGAGTTCGGGAACATGGCTAAGGTACAGGAAGCCGAGAACCAGATCATCACGCACTACGAGGTGTTCGCCAAACGTCCAGAGGATTCCCAACTGCTGGTTCCCGCGGTTAAACAACATCAGCGTCTGTTCGGGCGTGCACCGCGAATAGTCGCTGCCGACGCGGGGTTCTACAGTCTAAACAATGAGAAGGTCATCCAGACAATGGGAGTGACTCGCGTCGCGGTGCCGAATCGCAACAGCAAAAGTAGCGAGCGGAGAAAGCTGCAGAGAACGCGTTGGTTCAGAGCCGGGCAGCGCTGGCGGACTGGATGCGAAGGCCGCATCAGCGTGTTGAAGCGTCGTCATGGATTGAATCGCTGCCGGTATCGAGGCTTTGAGGGAATGCAGCGATGGGTCGGCCTTGGGGTGCTCGCGGACAACATCATTCAGATAGGCCGTTGCCTCACCGTGCAACGGGCCTAAAAGTTGTGGCTGCCCTGGCTCGAGACGCGAACGGGTCGAGCGATCGAAATCGGCATACAAGCCGCTAGACACGACCTGTAAAGATTGATTGGCTCACTCAGAATTAACTATTTTGCGACGGAAAGTAGCTAGGATTGGGGACTCCATTTCAGTGAGAAGCAGCCGCTGGAATCTGCCTGCGCAGTTCGTGCGACTTGTCGATTACCCATTGCGGAAAGACCGGCTCGTTTTGCAATGGCTGGCCGCGCGTGATCGCCCAATGGTCCAGCCATCCTGTGCCTTCCCCAACGTATTGATCCGGGCTGCTGTAGGCGCCGTCGCTAAGCGCGTTTTCCAAAGTGACGAATTGGTAGCCTCGTTTCCGGAGCAGTTCCATCAATTCTCCAATGTGCTCAGCCTCCAACCAGTTTGCATGGAGCAACAGAACCTGCTTCGGTTCGTACCCGAACAGGTCCTTCGATACTTTTTCGAAATAGTCGAAGATCGTCGTGGTGTAGGAAAGATACGAACTTACCAGTTGCTGTTGCAGCGCGCTGTCCCCCCGCTTGCGGGCGTCTTCGTACACACCGGCATACATCCAGTCCCAGGCGTCCATGGTGACCGGAGCAACCGCGTAGCCGCGCGAAGACAGGAAAGCCTCGGCCTCGCGCCGGGTCTGCAGGTCGCCCCCCGCGTCCAGATACGGATGACGGAGATAGCGCAATTTCATTTTGTGTTGTGCTAGGAGAAGGCGAGTGACGGTTTCCCCGCGGATCACCTCCTCTTCCCAGGCCTGCAGCGTCACGCGATTCAACGAAGTGTGGGCAAAGGTGTGATTGCCCAGATCGAAGCCGTTATCCAGCCACAGGTCCAATGCCTTTATTCGGTCGTCCACTTCGCCAAGTTTGTATAACTTTTGCTCGTTCACGAACCCGATGGCAGGTACCTTCTGTTCCCGCAGCGTGCCCAGCAGTTTCGTCGTCATTTGGACGATCTCGGCTCCGGTCATGGAATTCGCCGCCCCGGCAGGAAGATCATCAATGGTGACAGCGATCGCTCGTTGCGGGGCCGTCTGCGCGTGAACGGGGAACCACACAACCAGCAAGCACAGCAGAATGGCAAGACCGCATCGTGCTTGAATCACCTTCATAGGCACCTCCGTTGAGTTCTTGCCTGGCGGTCAAAACGCGATCATCTTGGCAGACTGATTCTAGTGCGAGGAGCGAACCGGCGCAAAAAAAATAGTGTGAACTGCGGCGAGAAAAAAACTATTCCACGGTGACGGATTTGGCCAGATTCCTCGGCTGATCCACGTCGCAGCCCCGGCGCACCGCAATGTGGTACGCCAACAACTGCAGCGGCACGATTTCAAGCAGCACCGACAGCAGGTCGGATGTTGGCGGCAATTCAATCAAGTGGTCAGAAGCCTCACGGGCCAGATGATCGCCCTGCGTCGCGATCGAAATCACAATCCCGTCCCGTGCCTTCACTTCTTTGATGTTTGAAACGCTCTTCTCATAGAGCGTCATGGACGCGGGGTCGGATTCGTCGCGCGTCGCCAACACCACCACCGGCAGATTTTCGTCGATTAGCGCGTTCGGCCCGTGCTTCATTTCGCCCGAGGGATAGCCTTCGGCGTGAATGTAGGAAATTTCCTTTAGCTTCAGGGCGCCTTCCAGCGCGATGGGATAATGAATGCCGCGGCCAAGATACAGAAAGTCCGATTGACGGAAAAACTGGCGGGCCAAGGATTCGTATAGCCCAGTAGAGTCCGCCTGGAGGATTGTCTCCACCTTGTGCGGTATTTGGATGAACTCCAGCATCAGCTTGCGCGCATCGTCGGGCGAAAGTTGCCCTCGAATCTGCCCGAGATAAGACGCAAGTAAAAGCAAGGCCGCAATCTGTGCGGTAAACGCTTTTGTGGAGGCCACGCCAATTTCAGGCCCGGCATGCGTGAGGATCGTCCCTGCGGCCTCGCGCGTAATCATGGAGCCCTTCACGTTGCAGATTGCCAGCGTCGGAGAGCCTTTCTGCTTTGCCTCCCGCTGAGCGGCCAGAGTATCAGCCGTCTCTCCAGACTGGCTGATGCAAACGGTCAGCGTCTTTGCATCGAGAATCGGATCGCGGTACCGGAATTCGCTGCCGTAATCGACTTCGACCGGTATGCGGGCCAGCCTTTCGATCATGAATTTTCCCGCCAGGCTGGCATGCCAACTTGTGCCACAAGCGACGATTCGCACGTTCTGGAAATCGCGGAATTGCCGCTCCGAAACCTGCATATCATCCAGGAAGACCTTGCCAGTGTCCTGAGAAATGCGGCCCAGCAGAGTATCGCGTATGGCTCGGGGCTGCTCGAAAATCTCCTTCTGCATGAAATGCTTGTAGCCGCCCTTTTCCGCCATAATCGGATCCCAGGTGACCTGGTGGGCAGGGCGATCCACCGGATTGCCATCGAGATCCGTGACTCGGACCCCATCCCTTGTGAGCACCGCGACATCGCCATCGGCAAGGAAAAAAATGTTGCGCGTATGTTGCAGCAAAGCAGGAATATCGCTGGCTACAAAATATTCGCCGTCGCCCAGGCCAATCACCGACGGCGGCCCAATCCGGGCCGCGACCAACTTCTGCGGATCCTTGGCGGAAAGAAAGACCAGGGAATAGATGCCCCGCAGGTCCTTCAACGTTTTGCGCACCGCCTCTTCAAACGGCATCTCTTTCGCATACTTTTCTACCAGATGCGCAACGATCTCCGTATCCGTCTCGGTAACGAATTTATGGCCCTCCCGCTGCAGTTTCTCTTTTAACTCCAGGTAGTTTTCGATGATCCCGTTGTGCACCACTACGTACTGCCCAGTGCAGTCGCGATGCGGGTGTGCGTTTTCTTCCGTGGGCCGGCCATGAGTGGCCCAACGCGTGTGACCTATTCCATAAGTTCCATCAATTGGGGAGTTCTGGATGACTTCTTCTAGATTGCGCAGTTTTCCGGGAGCGCGGCGCAAATGGAGCTTTCCGGCGGCATCGACCACAGCGATTCCTGCGGAATCGTAGCCCCGGTACTCCAGTTTCCGCAGTCCCTCAATAATAACCGGGACAACTTTCTTTGGCCCGATATAGCCGACGATCCCGCACATGCCAGCAATCTCCTGTTTTCCAGGAGTTCAGCTTAGCATGGGCAAGCGCATAATCAGACAAAAGGGAACGGCAAAGGGCGGAAAAGTTACTGTGGAAGAGGAGCATTCATGGTGCGGACGATTTCATAAGTATTGAGCTTCCCATTGGCGTCAAAATAAAACGTAACGCGCGCGGTGATCGGCTGTAGCCTCTCGGTATCAATATGGCGGATGATGGCGATAATCGTGCCTGGCTTTTCGGAAGGTTCCGTTGGATAACCGCGCATTGACAGGAATAGGTTCACAGCCCCTTCGGTCGATCCAATCGGCAGGTTCTTTTCCAGCATCTCCTGAATGGGTTTGAGTTGTGGGTCGTCGACCTCGAAGGCGTGTTTGCAACCGGAGATGAAAAGCAGTACCACAATCAAAGAAACACAGGTCGCCCACACACGGACACGGCGATTGCGGATGAGATGTACTGGTGCAGCCATCAATTGAGCCTAGTCGACAATTTCGAAGCGGTATTCCTCAATAACCGGATTGGCCAGGACTTCCTTGGAAATACGTTCCAGTTGCTTTTGCGCTTCGTCCCGGTTCCACCCATCGAGGTTCAAGACGAAAAACTTGCCCTGGCGAACATCTGCGACTTGCGAATAACCCAGGCCCGCGAGGGCGTGCTGTATAGTCTGTCCTTGTGGATCGAGCACCGTACGTTTCGGCATTACCCAGACATGAGCTTTCATGGGGTCAGTATAACATTTGTCGCCAAAGCTTCGAGATTCCCATCCACGCAGGGTCGCATATAGGCAAGATCCGGGCGCGAGGCAGCGCGTGAATTTAATACCTTCGCAAGCACGATCCCGTCATCGAAAATGAAGCTGGCAACGTTGAACCCCTACTTAGGAGTGCCGGAAAATGAAAAATCAAAACCATTCGAAACCAGACGCGCCAGTTCCATTTCACTAATCCCCATCTCCTGTGCGTGCTCATACTCCTCGCTTAGCGTTGTGTGGAACATCGCCGGATCGTCCGTGGAAAGCACAACGGGAATTCCGTGGCGCAACAACGTCGGAAGCGGGTGTTGGCGTATCGACGCCGTATCGGGACCCAATTGCCGCGCCAATGCGCCTGTGCGCAGATTGCTTGCCGGGCAGACCTCCAAGGCAATCCGGCGAGCGGCCAGTAGATCCATCAGCGCGGAGTCATGAATCGCGGCGATGCCATGCCCTACTCGGTCCACACCGAGAAACTCGATTGCTTCGCGAATGTTCTCCGGGCCGCCAATTTCTCCCGCATGGATCAGCCGGTGCAACCCACAATGCCTGGCATGTTGATATACCTTCTGAAAGTCGCGAGTCGGGGTGCTGAGCTCATCTCCACCAACGCCAAAAGCCACGATGCGAGGCGAATGGCACAGCCTGGCCCAGTCGACCACCTGCATAGCAAGATCGGCCCCAAACTGCCGGACCGCATCGAAAATCCAATTCAATCGCAGTCCCTTGTTCTCGAAGGGCTCGACAGCCGCGAGAATTGCCTCGAAATTGGCCTGCGGGTCCTGTTTGCGCAACAACATCACGCCCACCGATAAAGTGACCTCGGCATAGACCACATTCTGCCGGCGCAACTGTTCTGCCAGGTCAGCCGCGACAACCGCGAAGTCAACCGGCTCGCGCAAGAACGAAGTCACCCACTTGAAGGCTTCGATGAACGCCGTGAAATTCGTGAACGCATAACGCTGACGCACCTCATCGGCAGTCACAACTGCTTCGTGTCGAGCCGCCAGTTCGGCGGCTACTTCAGGCCGAATGGATCCCTCGAGGTGGAGATGCAACTCTGCCTTGGGCAGCGCAGCGATTTTTGGTGAAAGTTCGAGATGGTTCACGGGAACCAGGTCAGTGGGGCAACGGGGGTTTGCCGGCATTCGTCCATGCCGTAAGCCAATAGGATCCCACATCCGTAGAAGCATCTGAGAGTTGCTTGATCAGCGCCGCAGCCGCGAGATTATAAAAGCGATCGTAATATTCGTCCGTGTAAGAACTCAATCCCCGTTTTGCGTTTCGGTCGGCGAGTAACAGGGATTCCACAAGGCTATGCGCGTTCAAGCAAGCATCAAAGGCGAAGTCGGTTGGGTCGCCAATAAAGAAAGCGTCATGCGGATTCAGGGGGAAAAAAGAGCCGTAACGGTCAATCAGCATTGTATTGAAGCGCTCGTTGACGCCGGTTTGCCCGGTCATCCTGCCGTCATAGTTCTCCGTCGTATTGAACGGATCGTGCGCTTCGGCCACATAGTTGGCTAGGAAGGCGGCGTCGATCTTGGCTTCGTCCCAGCGGCCATTTTTCATGTCGTCCGTCAGCTTCGCGCTGAAGACGCCGATTTGCCACGGCAAAAGGCCTGTGGATTCGATTCGTGACTTGCTGTACTTGGACAGCGCCGCCTTGTAATTCCGCGGCAAGGCATCAAACGGGAACTTGCCGTACTTATCGAGCTCAATGAAATGATTCTGCCGTTCGTTGGGGTGTTTATCCAGCAAGTTCATGGGATCGTTGACGTGCTGAATCAGATAGTTGCGATTCGCCTCAAAGAAAGATCGCAGCTCAAACGGCAGTGTATCCACAGCATGATTCACGATCAGCCGCTGCGCATTATTGCCCCACGCCAGGACCCCGTGCGGCAGGCACATACCCATCACTGAAAAAAACAGCAGCGCTCTGCCGGTGCTCCTGACATGCGACAAATTTTGCCGAAGCATGAATTGTGTCCTTGGCAGGGGCTCACCTGCTGCGGTCGGCCAGCCTAAGCGTACTCTTTCTACGTCCATAGAAATAATAAATCACCAGGCCGATTATGAGCCATGAGAAGAATCGCAGCCAGTTCATGATGGGCAAACCAGCCATCAACAGCAGGCAAGTTACGATCGTAAGCACAGGAGCTATAGGGCCACCCGGTGCGCGGAAGGCGCGCGGCCGGTTGGGTTCGCGGTAGCGAAGAATGAGCACGCCCGCGCCCACCAGCGCGAACGCGAATAGCGTCCCAATATTGGAAAGATCCGCGAGCGTACCTATATCCAAGAGACCAGCAGGAATGCCCACCACGAAACCCGCCAACCAGGTGGAGAAATCTGGCGTGTGAAACCGCGGATGCACTCGCCCGAAGATGCGTGGCAGCAGGCCATCACGGGACATTGCAAACCATACGCGCGCTTGGCCCAATTGGAATACCAGCAGTGACGAAATCATCCCCATCAATGCCCCGATCAGGACGATCAATCGCACGCCGCCAAAGTGCAGCTTCTTCATCGTGTTCACTACGGGGGCCGCGTCATCCATCAACGTTTGCCAGGGCACCAACCCCGTAAGAACCACGACCACGGAGATGTACAGAATCGTGCAGATAACCAATGTGGCGATAATGCCGCGGGGCAAATCGCGCTGAGGATTTTTGCATTCTTCGGCGGCGGTGGAAACGGAATCGAAACCGATGTAAGTGAAAAACACGATCGACCCGCCGGTCAGGATGCCGGGCCACCCGTTGGGCGCGAACGGATGCCAATTGGCCGGATGAATGAACCGCGAGGCGAACGTGACGAACACCATGATGGCCACAATCTTCAGAAAAACCATGATGTTGTTGGTCTCCGCGGATTCCTTAATTCCGCGCACCAGAATCACGGTGAGCAACATCACGATAATGAACGCCGGCCAATTAAAACCGAAATGCCATCCCGGTCCGTAAATGTCGTTGCCTTGTAGATCTTGCAGACCGGTAGGGAGATAGGCCGGAGAAATCCATTTCGGATTGGGATGCCAACCAAACCAGTCGAGCAGATCCACGATGTGGGCAGAGAAGCCGACGCTTACGGCCATGTTGCTGACGGCATATTCCAGAATCAGGTCCCAGCCGATGATCCAAGCGACCAGCTCTCCCATCGTCGCATAGGTATACGTATACGCGCTGCCGGCGATTGGAATCATTGCAGCAAGCTCTGCGTAGCAGACTGAAGCAAACCCGCATACGATGGCGACCAGGATAAACGAGAGCGCAATGGCAGGCCCTGCCCCAGGGCGCCCGAAAGAAGTGGACCGTGTGATCAGGTATTGCAGAAGCGGGGCGTTCAAAACGGAGGAAACTTGCATTTTCTGCCCAGCAATCGCCGTCCCCACCACGGTGAAGATACCGGAGCCGATGACTGCGCCGATGCCTAGGGAGGTCAGGCTCAACCATCCTAGGGACTTCTTTAGCTTGATTTTCGCGTTTTCGGAGTCCGACAGTAGCTGATCAATGCTTTTACAGCGGAACAGTGGTGACGCCACTCAAGCTCTCCGATCGCATCCGGGCGCATGCGTTCTCTGCGGTTGCTTGGCCACGGAATTCACATAGGAATGGACGGAATTCACTCTATCGCGAACCTTAACGGGGTGCAACTTACCGAAGCTAACCGCGGCTCGGGCTACAGGAGTTTCCGTACTGTGTCCTGAAGATTTGATTTCTATGCTGCGCCTGCCTTCTATGACTGGTAGAACGATGCTTGCGAAGAATCTTCGTCCCTCAACCACCCTTAAGGCCCTCGAATGGCTCAATTTCTTGATCGCCGACGTCCAAACTGGCCTTGGTCCATTTTTGGCGGCCTATTTATCGGCTACCGGCTGGAATCCGGGACGGGTCGGTTACGCACTGACATTTCAGGGCCTCGTGACCGTCGGGGCCCAGACGGCCGCCGGAGCCGTGATCGATTCCGCGCACAGAAAGCGTCTGCTCCTCATTACGAGCTTAGGTTTTCTCACTCTTGGCGCTTTGATCCTATCTCTCTGGTCCAATTCACTCTCCGTCTA
The DNA here is from genome assembly GCA_963709675.1 of Candidatus Acidiferrales bacterium. Lineage (GTDB taxonomy): Bacteria > Acidobacteriota > Terriglobia > Acidiferrales > UBA7541 > Acidiferrum. The sequence goes on along the minus strand of CAVPWW010000002.1, from coordinate 1,022,451 downwards.
CACCGCGAATTTCTGATTGGGTTCTCAGGCGCATTCCTGGCTCCCGCGCTCGCCGCGATTGCCCTGGGAATAGTGGGCAGCGGAAAATTGGACCGGCAATTTGCCAAAAATCAAGGATTCAATTCTGCGGGTAATGTCGCCAGCGCCCTGCTGCGCCGGCGCAATGGCGACTGTTCAGGGAGTTGGCGCGGCCTTGAGCACTGCGCTCGGTGGCCTTTTGATTCAAAAATTGGGATTCAATGCGTCGTTCGCAGGTTTGACCGTTATCGGAACTGTGCCAGCTTCATTGCTCTGGTGGAAAGTTCCTGAAACCAGAAAGGAAGATCCTTAAGAGACTTCTTTGAGGCATCCCTCAAGCTGCTCCGTTCTCTCACTGCCTGCTGAAGACGCTTGAGTAAGTGAGACCCGGCCGCGTTTACAACTGTTGAAGCTGCGCATACCGCTCCACGAATTTCTTTGTGCCACGTCCCGGAAAGCTCACGCTCACCCTTCGGTCGTCCTCTTCGCCTTCGACACCCACAACCGTGCCCACTCCGTACTCCGGATGGCGTACCTTTTGCCCGAGCAGTGGGTCTGCATTCTTGCCACGCTTGATTGAGGAAGCGCCAAAGGAAGGCGTCGGAGACGCAGTGCGGCGTTGTGGTGTACGCGACGCCGCACCAGGCCCACCTCTGGCGCGCCGAACGAACTCCTCGGCTGAATACGAATACTCCGGATCCGGTTCGTAACGGCGAGACTCACCAATCTCCGCCATCGAGCCGCGCACGGTATCCACTAATTCGGACGGTATCTCCCCTAGAAACCGGCTTGGCAGGGAAGCGCGCATTTGCTGTTCGTTGCCGAAAATCCGGCGATACACAGCGCGAGTCAAGGTAAGGGAATTGCGCGCTCGCGTCATCCCCACATACACGAGCCGGCGCTCTTCCTCGATCCCTTTGTCTTCATTAATGGAGCGGCTGTGCGGACAAATGCCGTCCTCTAACCCAGTGAGGAACACATTGTCGAACTCCAGCCCCTTGGTGCTGTGCAGTGTGATCAGAGTGACTCCGGGCTTGTCCTCGTAGGAATCAGCATCGCTGACCAGAGCCGCCGCGTCCAGAAAATCAGTGAAGGATTCCTCGGCTTCCTGGCTTTCCGCAACCGCGCGCGCCAATTCCTCCAGGTTTTCCATCCGCGCCACATCGTCAGGTGTGTTGCGGTCTCTCAGCATTGGCATGTAACCGGTCTCTTCGAGTAAAAACCGTAGGAATTCGGCCGGTTCCTTCGTGTCGTACTCTTCCCTCAAGCGCACCACAAGTTCGCGAAAAGTGCGCAAAGGCGCTACCGCCCGCGTGGAAGACGGGCTCGTCATCAGGGACTCAATGGCATCCCACAAGGGAAGTTTTTCGCGGTCGGCAATCTCGCGCAAGGCATCGACCGTGGTCTTGCCAATTCCGCGGGCAGGCACATTCAGCACGCGCAGCAGGGAAATATCATCTTCCGGGTGCAGCGCCAACCGCACGTAGGCAAGCGCATCCTTCACTTCGGCGCGGTTATAAAAACTGAATCCGCCAACGAGCTTGTACCTGATCCCTCGGCGGCGAAAAACCTCTTCAAACGAGCGTGATTGGAAATTTGTGCGATATTCTACCGCGCAGGTCTGGTCGGGATCCTCGCCGAGGATGCGCTCGACTTCGCCGGCAATGAACTCCGCTTCCGCTTGCGCATCGCGCGCTTCGTAATACCGGAGATTTGCGCCTTTTTCTTTCTCCGCTCGCAATGTTTTGCCAAGCCGGTCCGGGTTATTCGAAACAACCGCCGCGGCAGCATCCAGAATCGCCTGCGTCGAGCGATAATTTCGCTCCAGGCGCACAACCTTGGCCGCTGGAAAGTCCTGTGAAAAGCTCAGCAGGATGGAAACGTCGGCGCCGCGCCAGCGATAAATCGACTGGTCCTCGTCACCCACCACGCAGACATTCCGCCTTTTGTTGGCGAGCAAGCGCAACAGGTCATACTGCACGCGATTGGTGTCCTGGTACTCATCGACGTGAAGATAGGCGAACCGGGCGCGCCAGCGTTCGCGCACATCGTTCGATTCGCGCAGCAGCCGCGCTGAACGCAGCAGGAGGTCGTCGAAATCCAGCGCTTTGCTCTGTTTCAGCAAATCCTCGTACCCGGAGAAAATGTCAGCGACCTTGCGCATGTCCGGCCCGAACTCCTCGGCTCGTACTTGAGCCGGAGATTGCCCATGATTCTTGGCGTAGCTGATGCGACTCAGCACATTGCGCGGTGTAAGGCCATCGTCATCAATCCTAAGTCGCCCCATGGCCAGTTTTACAGCCGCCAACTGGTCGTCATCATCATAAATGGCAAAATCCTTCGGCAGTCCGGCATGATTTGCTTCCCGGCGGAGCAGTCGCGCGCAAAGCGAATGAAACGTGGAGATCCATGGACGTGCGGGCGGAACTCCGGCCCGCAACAGCAGGTCTGTCACGCGGTTTTGCATTTCCTCGGCGGCTTTGTTCGTAAACGTCACCGCAAGTATCGTTTCCGCAGCTGTGCCTTTGGAAATGAGATTCGCCATGCGAAACGTGATAGCCCGCGTCTTCCCCGTGCCGGCTCCGGCAAGAATCAGTACGGGGCCTTCGGTGGTTTCCGCGGCAAGGCGCTGCTCAGGATTCAGTTGGTCTAAGAGATTTTGCATTGGGTTTGGAGAAAATGGTTTTAGTTCGACATTCCATGGTAGCCGACGGGAGTGTACTGGGCAAATCGCCAAATTTCCGCCTGTAGATTTTGCACGCAAGCTTTAAGGCAATTTCAATTGGATGTATCGCGGCCTAACGCGATATCAAAGTAGGAGAGCGGCTCATTGTCGCCCATGGAGGCGATGTTGGGGAAGTACAAGTGCGCGGTTTGCAGCAAATCCACTTCGCCGCGCAAATCGAAATAAATCAGCCCCTCGACCGTGCTGTGTCCTGCTATGACGCTGCTGGGAACGCCCGCTTCCTGGCAGGCGTCGCGTAGTGCCGTCCAGTTCTTATCCCGCGTGGACTTGGCGCCCGTTGTGGGTATCGGAATCGGCAGGGGAATACGTTTCGCGGTCGGGTCTTTCCCGTTGTCCTTCAGTTGGACGGTGTCGGCAACATCTTCGGCAGAGAGGGGAGTAAGTTCCTGGCGGTTATCCTCGCTCAACTGCACAATCAGACGTATGCTCTGCACATTCACTTTGAGGCCGTGGTCGTTGTCATTGCGAAAGCGGATGTAGAGGGCCACGATGCCTTTGGAAAAGGGAGATTTCTTCGGAAATTTCTCTTTATAACGACTAGCCGTAGTCCAGGGCTCAACCCCGATGGTCACGCCTTCATGCGAATCCGTGATGGCGGGATGCAGCGCGGCGGGGGCTTTCGCTGGAGTTTGTGTCGATTCAGCGGTCTGCGCAGGAAGAGAACTTGTTGCGATGGCAAAGAGAAGAAAGGCAAAGAGGTTTCGCATAAGACTATAATAAACTGTTTGCATCCTGAGGCCTTCGATTCGAGGGGAAGAAGCGGGGTTGCCCTGCTTCTGGGACCTTGGGCGATCACAATCACGGATCTAACCGGAGCTCAAATCGAGTGTACTTCATTTATAGCGTATTGATGGGTGTGGCGGCTCTGCTTTCGGCTCCTTATTGGCTGATCCAAGGCCTGCGCCACGGAAAGTATCTTTCGAATCTCCGCGAGAGGCTTGGGTTTTCGCTCACGGCCCTCAAGAAACTCCCCACTGACCGGCCGGGCGCGATTTGGCTGCACGCCGTCTCCGTGGGAGAAGTTCTTTCGGGAGTGGCGCTGGGCAAGCGGTTGAAGGAAAGTTATCCAAAGAGACCGCTGGTTGTCTCCTCGACCACTCTCACCGGCCATGCGCTGGCAAAAGAGCGCATGCCCTTTGCCGATGCGGTGATTTATTTTCCCTTTGATTGGCTTTTCTCAGTTCGCAGGCTCCTGAACGCGATCAAACCTGCCATGGTCATCGTGCTGGAAACCGAAATCTGGCCTAATTTTCTTCGTGAAGCGCGCCAACGGAATATTCCCGTGATCTTCGCCAGCGGCCGCATCTCCGACCGTTCTTTTTCGCGTTACCAAAAATATCTTCGGCTCTTCGGTTTCTACTTGCGCCCCTTTCTCGCCTCCACACTCCGGAATCCTGCGGCCTTCCTGATGCAAACGCCCGCGGATGCCGATCGCCTTCATGCGTTGGGCGCGCCGGCGGACCGGGTCAAAGTCAGCGGTAACTTAAAGTTCGATATGGTTTTGCCAGACGCCACACCACTTTCTGCGTGGCTGGCGGACGAGTGCAAAAGGCGACAGCGCTGGCCCGTCATCGTTGCAGGTAGCGTAGTGGCCACAGAAGAACCACTCGCGCTGATCGCTTTTGGCGTGGTTCAGGGAGACTTCCGAGACGCGCTGTTAGTGCTTGCACCGCGCAAGCCGGAGCGCTTCGTCCCCGCAGCGGAATTTATCGAGGAATCCCATCGGAAATTTGTTCGCCGCTCAGAGTTGCCAATTGCTGGCCCTGGATTCACCGCCAAAATGGCAAGGAACTCTAATGGTATTCCGGAGGACGCCACGGTTCTTTTGCTCGACAGCATCGGGGAGCTAGCCTCGCTCTACCCCTTGGCCGACGGCGCTTTTGTCGGCGGTTCGCTGGTGGAGGCCGGCGGTCACAACATTCTGGAGCCCGCAGCGTTTGGCAAAGTTCCCGTTTTCGGGCCTTTCATGGAGAATTTCGCTGAAATTGCCGCGCGTTTCGTTCAGGCAGGTGCCGCCATTCAGGTGGAAAGCCCGGAGGATGCGGGCGTGGAATGGATCCATCTTTTGAAGGATCCCGAAAAAATGAAGCGCATGGGCGGAGCGGCAAAGCAATTGGTCGAGAGCAGCCGTGGCGCGCTGGATCGCGTGATGGTCGAAGTGGCAGAGCAGTTTGGTGGCGCGTCGCAATGACGATGCCGCCGTTGCTTCGGTTGTTGCTCTGGCCGCTGTCGGTAGTGTACGGGGCCGTCACACGTGGACGCGCATGGCTCTACGCGCAAGGTTTTTTCAAGCAAAAGAGCTTGAACCGGCCGGTCATCAGCGTTGGGAACCTTACTGTGGGTGGTACGGGCAAGACTCCTATGGTGATCTGGCTGGCGGAACGCCTCTTGGCGGAAGGAAAGCGCGTGGGCATTTTGAGCCGCGGCTACAAAGGCATCGGCGGAAATAGCGATGAAATCGATTTGATGAAGTTCCGGCTCCGGGATCGCCCCCTCTTCGGAGTGGGTGCAGACCGCTACCTGCAAGGTAAGAAGCTCGAAGCCAGTGTCGATGTGTTTTTGCTCGACGATGGTTTTCAACATCTTCAACTCGCCCGCGATGTCAATATCCTGCTGATTGACGCAGCCCAGCCTATGGCTAGACAGACGATGCTCCCCACGGGACGTCTGCGCGAACCGCTTTCTGCAATGGTCCGCGCCGATCTGCTTGTGTTCACACGCACGGAGACCGTCCCCGGGACTGGCGCCGCGATCGATAAGTTTCAGGAGTATCCGGTGTTTTCTGCGGCCACGCGTTTGCTCGGCTTCCGCCGTTTCGGCGCAGGAGTCGAGACGTTGCGCCCCGAAGAAATCGGCGCCGGGCCCTTCTATGCGTTTTGTGGTATCGGCAACCCGTGCGCCTTTTTCCAGGATCTGAAGAATTGGAATGTCCCGCTGGCGCGTCAATGCGAATTTGCCGACCATCACCGTTACGACGCCAGGGATGCCGCTGAGCTGGAAGCGGCGGCGCGCACCGCGAAGGCCACGGCTTTATTGACCACGGAAAAAGACGCGCAGAATCTCGCCGGCATCCAGTTCGCTGAGTTCCCGGTTTATATCGTTGTGATTGATTTGCTGATTTCGAAGGAAGCGTCGCTTCTTGCTCTCATTAACGAAAAGCTGGAAGCCAGGAAGTTCGCAGCATGAAGATCTTGATCCGGGCCACAAACTGGGTCGGTGACGCAGTCATGGCACTTCCGGCCTTGCGCGCTGTCCGCGCAAAATTTCCCGATGCGCACATTGCCATCGTCGCGCGACCTTATGTGGCCGATATTTATCGAGACCAGGACATCAGTGATGAATTGATTGCCTACGACCCGAAAGGCGCCCACCGCGGTTGGAAGGGCAGGGAACTCCTTGCCGAGCAATTGCGTGTTCCGAGATTCGATGTCGCCCTGCTCCTTCAGAACGCCTTTGATGCGGCTTGGTTGGCTTGGCGCGCAGGCGTTCCCCAGCGGATTGGTTACGCGCGGGACGCTCGCAGCCTTCTTCTGACCAAGGCGATTCCAGTTCCAAAGCGGGGGGATATTCCTCCGCATGAGAAGTTCTACTATCTCGAGCTGTTGCGTCGCATCGGATGGGTCGATGCCTTACGGGATGATGCCCACATCTCCCTTCGAGTGTCCGACGCGGCACGGCAACGCGCGTTTCAAACTCTTCTTGGGGCTGGCGCCCGTCCCAAAGTTCGCCGCGTAGCGGTTGGCGCTGGCGCCTCTTACGGCTCTGCCAAATGTTGGCCTCCGGATCGATTTGCCATGGCGCTCAATGAGCTAGTGTCACTCGCAGATGCCGACGTGATTTTGTTTGGGACTGCGGCTGAGGCAACGGTTTCTTCCGCAATTGCCGGCGAGCTGCGCCGCCCGCCCATTGACCTGACCGGGAAAACGCAGATTGCCGAATTGCCCGCCCTGCTTTCGCAGTGTCATCTCTTCCTGGGAAACGATTCCGGCGCTATGCACGTCGCCGCAGCCGTCGGCCTGCCGGTTGTTGCTATTTTTGGTCCGACCGATCCGGAGGGCACGGCTCCCGTCACTCCCCGAGCCAACATCGTCCAACAAAAGCCCTACTGCAGTCCGTGTTTCTTGCGATGTTGTCCCACGGACCACCGCTGCATGAAGGCGGTATCGCCGCAAATGGTGGAAGCAGCCATGCGTGCGCGCCTTTTAGAGGTGACTTCTGCCTAACCTCACCTCACTGAAAGCCGCCGTCTTCCTCGACCGCGATGGCACCATTGCAGAAGAAGTCGGTTACTTGAATCACGCCGACAGATTTCGTATGTTTTCTTTTGCGAGCGAGGCTATCCGGCGTTTGAACCATGCTGGGTTCGCGGTGATTGTCGTGACGAACCAATCCGGTGTAGCCCGCGGCTATTTTCCGGAATCGCTTGTGCACCAAGTAAATGAGCACATGCAGCGCGAACTGAGTTCCGCGGACGCTCGCATCGACGGGGTCTACTATTGTCCGCACAGTTCCGCCGATGGCTGCGATTGTCGCAAGCCTAAAACGGGAATGATCGAACGTGCGGCGCGCGAACACCATCTCGATTTGTCTCGATCGTATATGGTGGGCGATCGTTACGGCGACATGGAGTTGGCTTTTCGCGCAGGCTGCAGGGCGGTGTTTGTGCGTACCGGATATGGTCTTGGCGAGGAAACTTGGCATGCCACGGATTGGTCTCGGCAACCGGACGCGATTGTGGATACTCTCCAGCAGGCGACCGATTGGATTCTGGTGCAGAAAAGATGAAGCAGAAAAATAACCACGGAAGCCAATCAAGGGTGGCGGACTTGCGGGCCCTTGCGGAAGTCGTCGAGCGCTTCGAAGGCAAGCGCATCGTAATCCTCGGCGATTTTGTCGCCGATTCCTTTCAATACGGCAACATCACCCGCGTCTCCAGAGAAGCTCCTGTACTGATTTTGCGCCACCGCGAGACCCGCATCTTGCCTGGCGGTGCTGCCAATGCCACGAATAATTTCGCAGAGCTCGGCGCCCGCGTACTGCCCATCACCGCCGTGGGCGACGACGCCGCGGGGGATTGGCTGGTCCACACGTTTCGTGAAATGAAGATCGACGTTTCGGGAATCCTCCGAATTAAGGGTGGTATCACGCCAACGAAGACCCGTTTTCTTGCCGGGTGGGCACACACCGTCGGGCAGCAAGTATTGCGGGTTGATTATGAACCGCACTCACAGATCTCGGAATCGCATCGCAAGAAAATCCTGGACCTGTTGCGCGTGAAGCTGAAAAAAGCGGATGCCTTTGCTATCTCGGACTACGGTTTTGGCCTTGCCACGCCGGTGATGGTCCGGCAGGCCCTCAGCCGCGAAAAACGCCATATCCCGGTGAGTCTGGATTCACGTTATCAATTGAGTGCTTTCAAGCGTTCCGGTGTGACCGCTGCCACCCCCAACGAAGCGGAAATGGAGGCGCTGTACAACACCACGATTGGCCAGGATATGTCCGAACTCGAACAGCGGGGCCGGGAGACTTTGAAAGGAATGAAATTGAACTCGCTTGTCATCACCCGGGGAAAAGACGGCATGGCCGTATTTCAGCCTAGCCATCAGACTGTGCACATTCCAGTGCACGGAAGCGATCAGGCCGTCGATGTGACCGGCGCCGGTGATACGGTTCTCGCCGCCTACACTCTCGGCTTGGCCAGCGGTGCTTCGCCGGTTGAAGCCGCGCATATTGCCAATATCGCGGGCGGCCTGGTGGTCATGAAGCGCGGTACGGCCACCGTTTCGCGCAACGAACTCCTGGAAGCGATTCGAAGATCTGCTTCGGGGGAGGCCCCCTAGGCAATCTCTATGCGGTCCGCCCAAACCAAAATTCATTCTCGAGAATTTGTCCTTGCCGCCGTCGGCAAGCTCCAGCGCCAGGGCAAGCGCGTGGTATTGGCCAACGGCTGCTTCGATACGCTGCACGTTGGTCACGTCCGCTATCTTTCCGGAGCTAAACGCGAAGGGGATGTTCTCGTCGTCGCCGTTAATGCCGATTCCAGCGTCCGTAGCCTGAAGGGACCTGGACGTCCGGTTCTCGACGAACAGGCTCGTGCGCAATTGGTGGGGTCGCTGCGTGGAGTTGATTTCGTAGTTCTCTTCGCGGAACCAAACGTCGAATCCTTGCTCGAGGAACTACGTCCCGACGTGCACGCGAAAGGCACTGACTATTCCGCGGAAACGGTCCCAGAGCGCGCGGTCTCCGAACGTCTCGGTATTCGAGTCGCCATCGTAGGCGATCCGAAGGAGCACTCGACTCGCGCATTCCTCGACGGCATTCGTAAAGGGCCGCATGCCTGACCATCGCTTCCTGATCGTTCGCCTTGGCTCCCTCGGCGACATTGTGCATACCTTTCCTGCCGTGGCGGGATTACGGGAATCGTTTCCCGCCTCGGAAATCGTGTGGCTGACTCACCCTCGATGGGGGGAACTGGTGGCCAGCAGCTGCCTTGCCACCGAAATCTGGCCCGTCGATTCGCGCGACCTCTCTTCTGTCCGCCAGGTGATCGGAAGGCTCCGTGCTCACCAGTGGGACGCTGCTATCGATTATCAAGGCTTGTGGAAGGCCGCGTTTCTTCCTTTTTTTGGTGGTGCCCGAAAACGCATCGGATTCTCCTCATCGACAATCCGCGAATTTGGCGTGCCCATCCTCTACACCGACAGTGTCGATTGCCGGAGTACTCATATTGCCGATCAAAACGGGGAACTTTCGCTTCGGGCGGGCGCAAAGCAACCTGTTGGCCGCGTAAACCTACGAGTCGCTGATGCCGATGCTGCTCGTGTTCGCTCTGATCTGGCAAAAGTCGGTCTGGGCCGCTATGTGGTGCTAAGCCCCGGCGGTGGTTGGCGTTCGAAGTGTTGGCCCGCAGAGCGCTTTGGCTCTCTCTGCCAGAAGATCCGCAATGATTGCGGCCTTCCCTGTGTCATAAACTATGGCCCAGGCGAAGAATTTCTTGTTTCAGAAGTCCAGGCGGCAAGCGGTGACGCAAAGCCCATAGCCTACGATGGCGAGATGGGTACGCTGCAGGCTCTGCTGCGTGACGCTCAGTGCATCGTCGGCGGTGATACGGGACCTCTGCATCTTGCCGTAGCCCTCGGCACTCCGGCCGTGGCGCTGTTTGGCCCAACCGATCCCGTCCGCAATGGCCCCTATCCCGCGGGAGAAATCGTCTTGCGCAGCCCGAAAGCCGTCACAACCTACGGCCGCTCCAATACGACAGATCCATCGTTACTCGATCTCTCTGTGGACGCAGTGTTTGCTGGCGTGAAACATCGCTTGGAGTCCCGCGCGTGACCGCGCTCGATTTCTTCGCGCGGTGGCGCGTGCGGCTCGGCTATCTCCTAGCCGTCGTCGTGCTGTGGCTGGCAAGGCCCACGCCCCATTCAATTCTCATAGGCGCGGCGCTGGGTGCCTCTGGCCTGTGGATTCGCGCCTATGCCGCCGGTTATCTTCACAAGCAGGAAGTGCTCACCGTGACCGGGCCCTACGCCCGCACGCGGAATCCCCTCTACTTTGGCAGCAGCTTTCTTGCATTAGGAACTGCTGTCGCGACGCATTCGGTGTGGGCCGCCGGGCTGATCCTCCTTTATTTCTCCTTGGTTTATAGCTTCGTCATGCGCCGGGAAGAATTGGAGCTACAGCGCAAACACGGAGCCACTTTTGCCGACTATGCCGCTGCGGTGCCTCTCTTTTTCCCATGGCTATCCACAGGGGCTGGAGGCGCGGACAATGGGGCGCGTTTCTCGTGGGCTCAATACAGGAAGAATCATGAATATCAGGCGGCAATTGGCTTTGCTTTATTGCTGATCGGCCTGATTGTGATTTGGTGGTTGCGCCTTCGCTAGCTCCGGAGCTCCCGCCGAACACCCGCAAAACAACTCACCTGTAGCGCGTAACCATCCGTTAGGATTTGCACCGCCCCATCCTGGTCGGATCTGAAGATCGGTGTTCCGCTCTCGTCCAACCGTTCCAGAAGCTCGAGGCTGGGTGGCCGTACGGGTTTTCTTCACCTGCGAATTGGCGGAGATCTGCGGAGCCACGGCGCCGAGAGATTCCCGCATCGTCGAATTCCTGCTCCCGTGATGTTCACCATTCAATGCGTCGGCGTGCAGAAAAGTTGGCTCGTTCTCGTGCAATATCTGATACTCCACCTGCTTTTCCGCGTCGCCGGGGAAAAGAATCGAGTGCTCGCGTTGTTCCGTCAGCGCGGAAATTTCGTCGCCGTATGAAGTTCCGGCAAACCAGGATCGCCATCTTTCGGCGTGAAGCCGATACGCATTCCGCCGCTCACAGGCAAGCAAATTCATGACACTCTTCGCAACCTCACCAAAGTTTCGATATGAAACGTCTGCGGGAACAGTTCGAACAAATGCACTTCCGCAATCTCATACTTGCGAACTACCGTAACTCCTGCTTCCGGCTTGCGCTCCGACCCCGTTATAACGGCAAGATCGCGCGCCAATGTGGCAGGGTCGCAGGAAAGATAAGTAATCTCCTCGGCGCCCAAGTTGGCGAGCCGGGCAGCCGCTTCTGCGCCAAGCCCCGCGCGCGGTGGATCAAGAACCACGAGATCCGGTTTCTCCTGCTCTTTTTTCAGGAAGTCTTCAGTGTGTTCATTTTCCGAGATCACCGAGGAGCCGGCGGTTTCGGCGTTCTGGCGCAAGTCACGTATGGCCGAAAGATTGGCATCAACGCTGACCACCTTGGAAAACGACTTGGCCAGCGGCAGCGTGAAGAAGCCCACCCCAGCATACAAATCCAGCGCATACCCGCCCTTCGCCCCGCCAACCATCGTTTGCAACAGGTCTTCGACGAGGAATCGATTCACTTGAAAAAAAGAAAGGTGGTTTACCCGGAACGCGAACCCGCCGGCTTTCTGAGTCAAGTAGCCTGGCCCCTCCAATTCAAATCTGTTCTTGCTCTGATCGAGCAGTAATAGGCTCTCCAAAGCAGGAAGCGCTACCTTGAATTCGCCGGCCATGGATTTCGCTGGTTTTGGAAATCGCTCAAACGCGATATTGAGAGCGATCTTCTTGTCCGCGCTATCGGCAAACGCTTCGATTTCCAGAATCCCGGGCGGAAGGGAGTTGGCCCGTGCCAATTCCTGCAGTTGTCCAAACGTTTCGGCCAGTCGCGGGGACAGAACCGGACACTGGTCAATCGGCAGAATATGCACGCTCTCCGGCAGGAAATAGCCAAACGCTCGTGGCATCGCGTCGCGGAACGCCCATTGCGCACGATTGCGGTAACCGTAAGGTTGCGCCGTGTGTTCCTGGATTGCGCCGGCCCATTGCACTCCACCCAGCCGCGACAATGTTTCTCGCAGAATCTCTTTTTTCTGGCGAACCTGTTCCGCGATCTCGATGTGTTGATAATGACATCCGCCGCACACGCGAAAGTGCGGGCAGCCGGGCGCAACGCGGAGGGGCGAAGCCTTCTCCACCTCCACCAGATTGGTATGAAGCAATTTCTTCTTCCGTGTGCGCACCGCGGCACGCACTTGCTCCCCCGGGAGCACGAATGGCACGAACACGGTATTGCCTTCCGCGTGAGCCAATCCCTCACCGCCGTATATCAGCTTCTCAATGGATAGCTGTAATTCATCAGCCATAATTGTTCAATCCTGTCTGTCCCGCGCAACGGGATGCTAAGAACGTGGTGCCCTCAAGAAAAATAATAAAGGCTAAGGCGGGGCAGCCGGTATTCGTCCAGCAACCGCTTTTGCGAATACTGCTTCTCCACCAGCGCCAACTGTTCCGCTTTCATCTTGCGCCGATACGTGGCCAGTTGCGAATCCACTTCTCGTCGGATTTTCAGCAGCAACTCATCGGCAGCATGTGTCAGCAACGCGGCATGAATTTTTTCATCCAGAATTGTCAGTCGCCGCTCCAGGTCTTCCAAATCCAGCGTGCCGGGAGCCTCCAACAGAGTTTCCGCGGAAGCCAATTTGACCGCGGCCTCCCGCAGGAATTCTGCCAGGTCCGCGTGTGCAGCAGCTTGCTGGTCCGCGGCCTTGCGCAACAATTCCCCATTTCGCTTCAAGTAAGCCTGCAACTCCGGCCGGGCAAACGGTTCCTTCGCTTGCACGCCTCGCGCGGGTTGGGCCCCCGCTGCCGCCTCCTGTTGCTGCTCCGCTGCCTCCAGCACGGCGTCCGTGCAGTACGCCAGGCTTTTCAGCGGTTTGCCCGCGCCTCGCCGCGACCGCTGGTAGCTCTCAAAGGCTCGATCGATTCCCTTTAACGCCGCCTCTAGTGGCACGCCCGCCTTTTGCCAGGTTTCCATGATGGCCCAGTCCAGCGGTGATACCAGCAAGTGCGCTCCACGCTTCTTCCAGAAGTGTTCTTCGATTTCCGTGTAATAGTTAAAGTAATTGCAATTGTCCATGTCGAGCGCACGTGGGGAACACCCCGGTCAGCGGGGCGCCTTCTTCGTTCGTGAAAGGTCGGGCTTGGCCGCAATGGCTTTGGGCGGTTCGCGATGAGCTTCTCCAGGCTGGTTCTTCTCCCAGATGTGACGCAAGCCCGTTAGTGTTAAAAAGTCGTCGACATGCTGAATGTGTTTCGAACCCCGCGCCACCAGCCGAGCCTGGCCCCCGGTAGCCACAACCGCCGGCTCGGCATTCATTTCCTCTTTAATGCGCGCCAGTATGCCATCGACCATATCTACCGCGCCGTAGTACAACCCGGCCTGGATATTCGTCACCGTGTTCGTGCCAACTACTTTGCCGGGATCTTTGATCTCCACGCGCGGTAGGCGAGCGGTGCGCGAAAATAGCGCTTCGGACGATATGCCGATCCCCGGTGCAATCACCCCTCCCAGGAATTCGCACTTCGCGGAAATCACGTCAAAGGTAATTGCTGTGCCGAAGTCCACCACAACGCACGGTCCACCAAACTGGTGAAATGCCGCCACGCCATTCACGATCCGGTCTGCGCCCACTTCCATCGGGTTGTCCACATGAACGGACATTCCCGTTTTCACGCCAAGCTCCACAAAGAGTGCCTTCTTCCCCAGATAGAGCCGCGACATCTCTGCCAGTGTCCAATTCAGCGGCGGCACCACGGAACTAATGATCACGCCACTGATCATTTCCTTATTCAGGCCCGCCAGCGAGAACAGATTGCGCGTCAGCACGCCGTATTCGTCTACCGTCTGTGTCCGCGCCGTAGTCAGTCGCCAGTTTGCAATCAGTTCTTCTTCGCGGAACACACCCATGACCGTATTGGTATTGCCCACGTCGATCGTCAGCAGCATCTCTTATCGAACCTCGCTCACGTCACCTGCGATCACGGCCACAATCGGCCCGTTGTCTCGTGCCACAAGCAATAGACCCTCCGGGCTCAGCCCCGCCGTCGTTCCGGCATATGTCTCAGCACCAGTATCCACGCGCACGCGGCGCCCTCTGGCAAAGGAAGACACCCTTTCAAATCGTTCCACAACAAATCCAGGGCCCTCGTGTAGAAATCGATTGTAATCTCCCTCGAATTGCGTCAGCAACCGCACCAGGAGTTCCAGCCGATAGCTCATCCGCCCGGTTTCTTTTCGAATCGATGTTGCAACTCCCGCCAACTCTGTAGGGAATCTTTCCTGATTCACATTGATGCCGACGCCCACAATCACAAATCGCACCGCGTTCGGCTCCGCGTGCATTTCCGTCAGGATTCCTCCCAGCTTCTTGCCATTCAGCAACAGGTCGTTCGGCCACTTCAGCTCCGGCACAAGTCCCGTTTGCGCAGTAATTGCTGTGTGCGCAGAAATCCCTGCCAGCATGGTCAGCAGCGGTGCCTGGGCCGGGGAAAGCCGGGGCCTCAGCAGCACGGTGAAGTACAGTCCCGTTCCCCTCTCGGAATGCCAGGTCCTCCCGGAACGTCCCCGGCCCGCGCTCTGCTCCTCCGCCATAACCACGGTGCCTTCCGGCTCGCCTGCATAGCCCAGTTCCATCGCCACGCGATTGGTCGAGTCCGTCTTGAAAAAATGAAAAACGCGCTTCCCGAACAGATTCCCCTTCAGGCGTTTCCGCAAAAGATCCGGTGTCAGCACATCAGGCACCTTTTCGAGAAAATACCCAGTGCTATGCTGGCCCTTCACCTGCACGCCCAGTTTGCGCAGTTGATCTACCCAGCGCCACACCGTCGTTCGCGACATCCCGGTCTCGCGGGCAATGCGCGAACCGCTGATCACGATCGTCGCGTTCTCCGACAGAAGCGCCAGTAGCGCCGCCAGCCGCCGATCGGTTGTTCCTGGTAATGTTGGTGTTTGGGGCATTCGACCCGGATCCTGTACTTCCGCCGGTCCTAGCTTACTTTCACTGGACGATATCGACAAGCAGGGCGAACTCCGCATTTGGCGCCGCCTGAGTCAGGGCCGCGCAAGAAAGATAGTCGGCGCCGGTTTCCGCATAAGCCCGAACATTCGCCAGTGTGATTCCTTCGGAAATTTCCACGATGCACTCTGGCCGCACATTCCGAACAATACCGACGCACTGACGCGCCTCCGCTGGACACATGTTTTTGAGCAGCACTGCTTCCGCCCCGGCGAAAAGCGCTTCCTGCAGTTCGCCCTCCGTTCTTATTTCAATCTGGATGGGAAGGGAACTAACCTCCGCCTCGGATGGCTTCGTGCCTACCGCCTCGTAAGCCGTCATCGACCGCGGTTTCATCTGTGATGACACAAAGCTGTGCGCTTGATCGAGCGCTGCCTTCACGCCCCCGGCGAGGACGATATGGTGTTCCTTCAGCAAAATAGCGTCGAACAGCCCGAATTGGCAATTCATTCCCCCGCCCACTCTCACGGCGTACCTTTCCAGCAACCGCAGCCCCGGCGTAGTTTTCTGCGTGTCCCGAATTTTCACCCCAGTCCCGGCGATCTTCTCCACAAATTTGTGCGTCAACGTCGCAATGCCGCTCATCCTTCCCAGAAAATTCAAGACTGTCGGTTCACCTGTCAGTATAGCCGCAGCCACGCCATACAACTGCAGAACCGTCTGCCCCTTCTCCACGTTGCACCCGTCCGTCCTCCGCATTTCAACTCTCATCTCCGGATCCAGTGCCTGAAACACCTTCTCCGCCAGTGGCAACCCCGCGCAAATCAATTCCTGCTTCGCCTCGATACGCGCCTCTCCGTGCACACCTGCCGAAATGGTAGCAGCGACAAACGAGTCGCCCGTACCGATGTCCTCTGCCAGCGCAGCCGTAATCAATCCTCGGATGTATCCGGACTCCCAGTTCACGCACGCCCTCGTTGAGACGCAGCACTGCACTGCAGCCTATCTCGGGAAGATTCTTACTTCAAATGAGGGGCCCCGCGCCTAGGCCTCTCCCAACTGCTTGACTCGTTCCAGGAGTTTCTGCAATTCAATCCGCTGCCCACTCAACGCTTCTTCCATCCCCTTAATAATCTTTTCTGGGGCACGGCTTCGAAACGTTTCGTTTCCCAACTGGCTTTCTTTCGACCCAATGGCCTTCTGCAACCCTTCGATCTCTTTCTTTAGTCGCAGCCGCTCCCCCGCCACGTCGATGGTGTCGGTGGTGTAGGGAATCCGCACGTCGAACTCTGCTGTGGACCGTGTGCCGCCACCACCATCGGGTAATTTTTCCGAGAGAACCGCGAATTCCAACAGAATCGCCAGCCGCAAGACCCCATCCTTGTTTGCCTCAATAACTCCGCGGGCCCACGCATCACCGCTGAAAAACTGCGCCGCCACTCTTTTCTTCGGATCCATCTTCATTTCCGCGCGAATCGTCCGTAACGTCTGCACAATCTCCTGAACCAGACCAAATTCCCTGATGGCTTGTGTATCAATCCAGGACTTTTGCGCCGTGGGATAGGTTTCCAGAGCGATTGACTTCGCGCCAGCCCTCTGCGGTAGCTGGTGCCACAATTCCTCGGTCAGGAACGGCATAAATGGATGCAAAAGCCGCAGCGCCGCATCGAACCCGGCAAAGAGATTTTCCCATGCTACGGTAGCCCGGCCGCGATTAGCATTCTGCAATTCCGGTTTCACCCACTCGATATACCAGTCGCAGAAATCGCCCCAGAAAAATTGGTAGACGCTCTGGGCGGCCTCATGAAAACGATAATTCGTCAGCGCATCATTCACCGTTAACACCGTCTCCGCCAGCCGCCCAAACAGCCACCGATCCACCAGCGGTACTTGTCCCGCAAAGGCGTGGGGTGCCTTTGCGCGGATGCCGGGATCGGCCAATTCTTCCAGTGAAGTCCCGCCCTGCTCAAATTTCTCCAGGTTTACGAACAGAAACCGCGCCGCATTCCAGATTTTATTAGCAAACGCCTTTGCTCCGGCCAGCCGGTCATCGGTGAGTACAATATCCGTCCCCGGCGCGGCCATCGACGCCAGGCAGAAACGCATCGCATCCGTCCCGTACGCTTCATTCAGAGCAATCGGATCAAGCCCAGTTCCTTTCGACTTGGACATCTTTTCGCCGCTCGCCGTGCGCACCAGCGAGTGTAGATAAACCACGCGGAAGGGAACATTGTCCGTGAAGTGCAGTCCCATCATGATCATCCGCGCCACCCAGAAAAACAGGATGTCGTAGCCGGTGATCAGCAAGCTCGTCGGATAATATTTCTGGTAATCCGCGGTCTTTTCCGGCCAGCCCAACGTCGAGAACGGCCACAACCCGGAACTGAACCACGTATCCAGCACATCCGGATCCTGTTCCAACTCCCCCGACCCGCACTTCGAGCACTTGCTCGGATCCTCCCGCGAAACTAGAATCTGTCCGCAGTTCTGGCAATACCACGCCGGGATCCGATGGCCCCACCAGAGTTGCCGCGACAGCGTCCAGTCGCGGATATTCCTCATCCAGTTGAAGTATTCCTCTCGTCGATTGTCCGGGATAATCTGAATGTCTCCGCGTTCTACTGCCGCAATCGCCGGTTCCGCCAGCGGTTTCATCGAGCAAAACCATTGCGTGGATACCCGCGGTTCCACAATCGTCCGGCTGCGCTCGCAATGCCCGATGGCGTTTGTGTGCTCCGTGATTTTCTCCAGCAGTCCCTGCGCCTGCAGGTCGTCCACGATTTGCTTTCGCGCCGCGAATCGTTCCAGCCCCGCATAGGCACCGGCGTTCTCGTTCATGTGCGCGTCGTCGGTCATTACGTCGATGAGCGCCAGTTTGTGGCGCTTGCCCGCTTCAAAGTCGTTCGGATCGTGCGCGGGTGTAATTTTCACGGCCCCGGTGCCGAACTCGCGGTCCACCATAGCGTCCGCAATAATGGGAATTTCCCGGTTCATCAGCGGTAATACAGCATTTTTGCGAATGAGATGTTTGTAGCGCTCGTCTTCGGGATGCACCGCGACTGCCGTATCGCCCAGCATCGTCTCCGGCCGCGTCGTCGCAACAATCAAGAACTCGCTCGAACCCGCCACAGGGTATCGGATGTACCACAGGTGCCCCTGCTTCTCCTCGTGAACCACTTCCAGATCGCTCAATACCGTCCGGCAGCCAGGACACCAATTCACCATGCGCTCATCGCGGTAAATCAGTCCTTCTTCGTACAACCTTACGAAAACTTCGCGCACTACCCGCGACAGTTCCGGCGAAAGCGTAAATCTCTCTCTCGACCAGTCGCACGACTCCCCGATCTGCTTCATTTGCCGTTGAATCGTCCCGCCGCTTTCTTCTTTCCATTTCCAAACGCGCTTAATGAACTCTTCGCGCCCCAAGTCCCGGTAGTGAATCCCCTGATGCGACAGCTGCCGCACAACCACGCGCTGCGTGGAAATTCCCGCATGGTCCGTGCCTGGCAAATACAGCGTGTTGTACCCCCGCATGCGGTGCCACCGTGTCAGAACGTCAATTTCCGTGTGATCCAACATGTGCCCGATATGCAGCATCCCGGTCACATTGGGGGGCGGTATCACGATGGAAAAAACTGGCCCCGGCGCGCTCGCATCAGCCTTGAACAGTTCTTCTTTGACCCAAAATTCGGCCCATCGCGCTTCAATTTGTTTCGGGTCGTAGGCTTTTGCTATCTCTCGGCCCATTCCATCCTCAGTCTTCCCGTTCCGCGCACAAGGCGAACACTCTCGCTGACAGGAGAATCTCTGAATATACGGGCACCCAGTCCGGCCCGTCAATTCGTCGAGAGTCCGGAAGTCCGGCTAGCTAGTTACGCAGATCGCGATTTTTCAACGCTGCAGGCCGGGGAGGCCCACGTTGATTTAGACAAGGTCGCGCAGGGTAAGCCAGCTTGGTGGTTGCACGCAGGAGTGGCGATCACCCCGGACCGCACACAGTAGAAGGAAAAATTACTTTGGGCAACGGTTATGAATCAGGCTTCTGGAAATTACGACTTCTTGGAGTTGATCTCGTCGCGCACGATGGCTTCGATCACCGGCTTCAGAATTTCCCGCGTGACCCTTTGCAGAACTTCCGGGTTCATTTTTCCTAGAACCCTTGCCACGAGCTCGTCCATGTCTGCCTCTGTCGACTGCGCCGCGGCAACCGACTCGGGGACAGCCACCTCGGCAGCGGCCTCAATCTCAGGAGCAGGCTGTTCTTCGACATGTGCAGCTACCGTGGGCGTTTCCTCCGCCATGGGCTCCACAGGAGTAACAGCCGGTGCGGGGGCTTCCCAGGCATTCTCCCAACTCTTCGGCTCGGAGGCCTCAGGAGCAGGTTCGGACGGCACTTCGCTTACCGGTGCTTCCACATGCTCTTCCGATTCGGCAGCCACCATCGGCTCGGCCGAATACGCAGAACTCTCCGTTGTCACGTGAGTTGAAGTCTCGATGTGCTCGGCCGGCACTTCTGAGGCATACGCAGGAACTTCCTGCGTATCATCAGCAGTAAGCACTCTCGGCGCATCCCATGTCGACGCCAGCAGGGAAGCCTTCTTCGCTTCCATTTCCCAAGCAGTCTCCGGAACCGCAGCCCAGTTTGCCGGCTCGGCCGCTTCCTCGGGCTTGCTGCCTTCAACAGCAGTCGCGGGTTCGCCTGCCGCCGCATCCTGAATTACGGGGGCGACTTCGGCAACCTGCTCGCCCACCGGCTCGTGAACTTCTCGTGCCGCTTCGGTTTCAGCTGCGACACCTGCTATATCCTTGATCTCGCCGATCTTTTCTTCGACCCCGGCGGCCATGGCCGCAGCCCATGCATCACTGGTGAAGGGAGCTGGACCTTCCGTAGGTTTGGCTGGAAGCGTCGCCACCGCCACCGATTGCGATCCCGCTGCTTCTACGAGTGCAGGTGGTTCAATCGCTGGAGCCCAGCCACTCGACGGAAAACTCTTCGCAGGGGAATTGCCATGAAACGCTTCCTCACGCCAATCGGGAGCCGCGGGCGATGCTTTGGCAGCTTGCTCAATCGCTTCGCCCAGTCCACCGGGACGCCAACCACCCTGAGATCCCTCTTCCTCTTCCGCTTTCTCTTCCTCAACCTCGTCGGATTCCTCTTCCCACTTTCCATGCTCGGAAAGATTAATCATCGGCTTCGCCGTAATCGCCAGATCCTCTCCTTCCGTTGTGTCCAGCAAACTTCCGAAAGCCAGAGGTTCGCTTCCCGCCGCAATCTTCAAATGCGGCATGGTAGTTGGTATTTCTTCCAACGGCTCGGGCGTCGCTTCAGGCAATTTTTCGGGGGAGGGCGCGGCCACCTTCGAACTTACCACCCCACTCAGGATCTCTGCGGAGGAGCGCTTTGGGGCCGCACTCATTTTCTCCGCGGCCGTTGGGCCAAGTGCAACTCCCGCACGGATCAACGCGGACTTGACCATCGAAATCAATGGGTCGGGCGGAACAAATGGCTTTTTCAGCACTCCGTCGGCGCCCACCCGCTGCGCTTCTTGTTCATCCAGCGGATCAAATGCCCCCACCAACAGAATCACAGGGATATGCGCTAGCGCTGGGTCTTCCTTCACGTACCGGCAAACTTCATACCCGTTCCTCACCGGCATGAATACATCGGCTAAAACCAGGTCCGGGCGGATGTCCGAAATCTTGCGCACGGCAGCTTCGCCATTGCCGACGGCAACCACGTCGATGCCCTGATCTTTCAGGGCTAGCCCGACCATTTTTTGGATATTGCTGTTGTCGTCCGCAACCAGTATCTTGGCCACCGAACGTCCTCCGGGCAGCACACGCTGCCCACACTGCTAAATTCAAACTCAATTGGAGCACTCGGTACCGAGGCCGTCAATTAGTGTACTTCCCTCATGTGTCGGAAGTAGACATGGTTTGTTCCATTTTATAACCCTGTACGAATGGGCAGGGCGTGCGAACCCTCCGCACCCCTGGTCCCTCATCCCGTGTTCGAATCGCCTGAATTCGCTTGCTACCAGGGCAGGAGCTTCCTGAGTCCCTTCTTCTTGCTGCTGGACTCCTTCTGATTCTGGTTCTGAGTTTGGTTGGAATCCGCCGACGCCGGTTGTGTATTGTCGGTCTTAGCGCTGTCCCCGGTCGCCGAGCTATCCGGAGCCGTAGCTTCCGTTTTCGAGGCGTCTCCGGTCGTTGAACCGTCCGGGGCTGTGGTTCCCGCCTTCGCGGTGTCCCCAGTCGTTGAACCATCTTGGGCGGTACTGCCTGCCGCAGCATCACCGCCGGTGTTGGAATTCACGTCCTCGGTGGCTGTCGCGCCGGCAGGTGTTCCCGCAGGAGGTGCGTCACCCGGCTTTACGACTTCCACGACCGCTCCTGTCCGGCCCCCTCCCGCTGTCAGACTCGAGTGATTGCCACCACTTAGAATGTCTCCCCCCTGATCGCTGCTGTCAGGCTCCAGATTCGGCAATCCATGAGCCGCCGCCGCGTGCACATCCGGCGTACTGTGCAACATGTCTTTGGACCGGTGTACTACAGTTTCCTTGGGCCGAGGCGTGTTCTGTTCCGCCGTCATCCACGCCAGCGCCTTCGGGTCGGCCTGCGGAACTGGCATCCCAAAATCCTTCAACTTGGCCTTGGCAGCGGCATCGTAGCTCGACAGCGGGTAGTTTTTCACAATCTGCGCATAGTAATTTCCCGCCATGTCTTTCCGTTCGCTCTTCTCGAAAATATCCCCCAGCATCCATAACGCTGAGTCCGACTTGCTGTAGAGAGGATAGCGGCGCACCAGTGGAATGAGTCGTCCCGCGGCCGCCCGTCGATCTCCCTTCAGGTAATAATAGTAAGCAACGCGGAATTGCCCCTCGGCCAATACTTCTTGCACTTCGCGCAGTCGTTGCTCTGCCTGAGGCGCGAGTGGGTCTTTCGGATACTTCAGCAAAAATGTCTGGAATTCCTCTTCCGCATTCTTTGCGTGCGTGGAATCGCGGTCCGGCTTGGCCATCTCATTGTAGTTGGCCATGGCTACTTGCATTTGCGCGTAAGCCGCTTCCGGCAAAAACGGGAAGAAAACAATGAAATCCTTGTAACCGTTGATGGCCTGGGTAATATTGCTGGTCCCGCCCTCTTTGAAGTAGGAGTCCGCAATGGCCAGCTTCGCTTTCGCCAGGTACTCGCTGTCGGGATACGTATTGATCAGCGTTTGTAGCCCCAGTCGTCCGACCTCCTGCCTGCCATGTTTAATGTCGTTCATGGCCTTGTCGTACAACTGCTTATCCGGCTCGACTGTATTAGAGGCATCCGTCGACTTATCAACCGGTTTCTTCTTATGGAATATTACCTGGGCGGTGCACTGACTGGCCGTCACCAGCGTTAGCGCACACACGAGAAGAAGCGCATATCGCCGCAATCTCCACCTCTCTTTTTGCTGACTGGTCCCCGGCCGAAGCTCGTGGCTAGACTGGGATCCCCCTACCTGGCTCGGACCTTCCTCAGTATAACCTGAACTTCCGCACAGGTACGCCTGAAACTTGCCCCTTCGGACGGGCCTCCTGTCTGTGGGATGCCTCCGACCTAGCTTGCGGTTTCCTTGCAGTTTGCTCCTCCGCCACCCAAGCAGGCTCGACGAACGCACTTTCAGACCTATGTCCTCCTCCCCGCACCAACGGCCGCCAACATTATTTAACGTTTTGTAATATCCATCCTGCTCTTCTCTAACTACAATGATTCCATGCCTTTCGCTCCACGGCAGAAAGGCCTTACTCATGGAAAAACGAAAATTCTTTTTTGTCTCACTCTCCAGTTTAATTGGCGATATTGCCTGGCAGGTTGTCAAGGAAGGTCACGAGGTCCGCTACTACGTCGAAGCCGAGAAGGAACGCGACATTGCGGATGGCTTTGTCCCCAAATCCAGCGATTATGAAAAGGATTGTAAATGGGCGGACATCATCGTCTTCGACGACACTTTGGGTCAAGGCACCAAAGCGCAAGCGCTCCGCGCGGCAGGGAAGCCCGTCATCGGCGGCTCCGCCTACACGGACAATCTCGAGGATGACCGCTCCTTCGGCCAGGAAGAGCTCAAAAAGGCCGGCGTCACCATCATTCCTTACCAGGATTTCGACTCCTTCGACCCGGCCATTGAGTTCGTCAAAAAGAACCCCGACCGTTATGTCATCAAGCCCAGCGGCGAAGCGCAGAACGTCAAGCGCCGCCTCTTTGTCGGTGAGGAAGAAGACGGCAACGATGTCATCGGTATGCTGGAAGCTTATAAGCGCGCCTTCGCCGAAGAGATCAAGGTGTTTCAATTGCAGCGCCGCGTCAACGGCGTCGAAGTAGCCGTCGGCGGATTCTTCAATGGAAAAAAGTTCATCACTCCCATCAACATCAACTTCGAGCACAAAAAACTCTTCCCTGGCGAAGTCGGACCTCCCACAGGTGAAATGGGCACGGCCATGTTCTGGAGCGAGCCAAACGCTCTGTTCAATCGCACTCTGCTTAAAATGGAACCCAAGCTTGCCGAAGAAGGCTACGTCGGCTACATCGACGTAAACTGCATCGTC
Source organism: Candidatus Acidiferrales bacterium (assembly GCA_963709675.1). Classification (GTDB taxonomy): domain Bacteria; phylum Acidobacteriota; class Terriglobia; order Acidiferrales; family UBA7541; genus Acidiferrum. Next base: position 998,807 of record CAVPWW010000002.1, on the reverse strand, counting down.
AACAACAACGGCATCTACCCGCTCGAGTTCACCTCGCGTTTTGGCTACCCCACCATCAGCATCCAGCAGGAGGGCATCCTGACGCCCATCAGCGACCTCTTCTGGGATTTGGCGAACGGCGCGGAGCCGAAATGGCGCACCCGCAGCGGCTTCCAGGTTGGCGTGCGCATCGTTGTTCCCCCTTTCCCATTCGATGATGAAGCCACCTTTGAATCCTTCAGCAAGAACGCCGCCATTGTTTTCAAACGGCCGATCAACGAAGGCATCCACATTGAAGACGTGAAAATTGTCAATCAGCAGTGGCTCGTCGCCGGCACTTCCGGAGTCGTTTTGATTGTCGTCGGCCTCGGTCAAACCATGAAACAAGCTCAGGCCCAGGCTTATTCCCGTATCAAGAATATTCTGATTCCCAACATGTATTACCGCACGGACATCGGCGACCGCTGGGGTGAGGATTCCGATAAGCTCCACAACTGGGGCTATCTCCGCTAGGCGTGTTAGGCGATGTTACTTCTTGTGTTTCTTTGTCTTGGCATACAGCGCGAGTTCGTTTGATGCATCCACGTTATGCTTCTCCAATTCCGCGAGCAGACCGGCGTCGGTCAGGTCCAGCGGATGGGAATGCTTCCAATCGTGATGCGCGAACCTAGCTAAGCGATGCACTACATTCGGCGCGTACACTTCTATCGCCAGTTCCCGGCGGCTGTCAAAACTTCCCGGCGCAAGGTTGATCGATCCCACGATTGCCCGCGAATGGTCCGCCAAAAGCATCTTGGCATGCAGTTTCAGATGTTTCATCTTGCGGATTTTCACCCCAACATCATTGAGAATCCGCAGTCCGCCGACCCCTTCGGTCAATTTTTCTTTTTTCAGCTTGTGCGGCGGCCGAGCCATCACGTGCACCTTCACTCCTCGTTCGTGCGCTCGGACCAGCCTCTCGATGATAACCGCATCCTGATAGCGTTCGTTCTGCACAAACAGGGTATGCTGCGCTTCATCGATAAAGCGCGAAATGCGATCCCGCCCATTTCCTTTGCACCAGATCATTTCGCTGTCGTCCCCCGCCTGGAACGGCTTACGCTTCCAATCCGCCTCGAAGCACTCGATGACTTCCTCAACCTCTTTCGTGCGCGTCGTGATTACCGCGTAGTCCCGCGTCTCCGTCATGTTTTTCGTTACCCAGTTGAACGATTTCACGAAAGCTGTCGTATCGTCGATAACCATGGACTTTTCGTGCGTCACGTCAAAGGCAGGATTGCTGTCCTGCACCTCGATTCCGGCTGCCTTCAGCTTTTTCTTTGTCACCTTGTTGTCTGCTTCGCCGCTGCGTCGTGCCGGATTCAGCATCACGCGTACTTCGACGCCCCGCTTCTTTGCGGCAATCAGAGCTTTCATCAGCGATGGGTCGGAGAAAAGGAACATTTTCACGCGCAGAGACTTCCGCGCCCCGGCAATGGCCCTCAGCAAAGGGGTCGCCGTATCATCAGGAAATACGAGCAGGCTGTGCGTCACACGCCCTCCACGTCCTCGGAGTTCTCATCAGCATAGTTCATTTGGATATTTCCGTCCTGAGGCAAATTAGGTAGCTGCTTGCCCGGCTGGGCTTCCCGGTTGCTTTTCGAATTGTACATGATACAACTCAGCGTAGATGCCGCCCTGCGCTAGCAATTGGTCGTGTGTTCCTTGTTCGGCTACAACGCCGTCCTTCAATACAAGAATGTTGTCAGAATCGCGGATCGTGCTCAGCCGGTGCGCGATGGTAATCACCGTGCGTCCCTTCATCAAGCGCTCCAGTGCTTCAATCACCAGTTGTTCGGATTCCGTGTCCAGCGCCGCCGTCGGCTCATCGAGAATCAGGATGGGATTGTCTCGAATAATCGCACGGGCAATCCCGATCCGCTGCCGCTGCCCTCCGGAAAGGGTATCTCCTCTGTCTCCCACCATCGTGTCGTATCCATGAGGCATTTTCGCTATGAATTCGTGGGCATTTGCCAGCTTAGCTGCCGTCACCACTTCCTCCCGGGTCGACCCACCCCGTCCGTAAGCAATATTGTCCGCAACAGTTCCCCGGAACAGCACCGTCTCCTGCAGAACGTACGCTATCTGATTCCGTAGTCCGTTCACCTTGTATCCGCGAATATCGCCCTCATCGATCGTGATTGTGCCAGAGGTAGGGTCGTAAAATCGTGGGATCAGGCTCACCACCGTTGATTTTCCGCTGCCGGTCGGGCCCACAATTCCCACCATTTGCCCGGCTTTAATCTGAAAGCTAACATCTTTCAACACTGCGGTCCCATCCGAGTAGCCGAATCCTACATTCTGGAAAGTGATATCACCTCGAAGCGGTGGCGGATCCTGCGCATTCGGTTTCTGCGGGATCATGTCGTCCGCGTCCAGGATCGCTCGGATGCGCTCGACGCCCACGGCGGTTTGTGCAATGGAGTTGGTCATCTTCGCTAGGTCCTGCACCGGCTTGAAAAAGTTCGTCAGGTAATAAAGAAAAACCGTCAACGAGCCGGCGGTCATTGCCCCGGCCAGTATCATTGCCGAACTTCTCCAAAGCACGAAGGCCGTGCACAAGGATACGGTCACCGTCACCAGGGGGGAAAGCAGCGCTTTCACTCTTCTCGCGCGCAACGCCGCCTCGACCGTCGCCTTGCTGACCTCGCTTAATTCTTCCTGCTCCAGATCCTGCCTTCCAAACGCTTTGATCACCCGCATCGACTGCAAATCCTGCGTCACTACCGAAACGATGTTGCTCTGTTGCTTGCGTACCTCTTTTGTCGCCTTTTTGATCGCCTTTTTGAACCGTGAGATCAGCAGCAACATAATCGGCGTCAGCGCCACGATCATCAGCGTAAAGTCCCAGTTCAACCAGAACATGATCCCGAGCATTCCCACGATGGTGAACAGGTCGATCAGGATGCCCAGCGTCGAGGATGAGGCAAATGCCTGGATCGTCTGCACATCGGCCGTGATGGTACTCAGCAGCGTTCCAGTTTCGTGCTCACTGTAATAGCGCAGCGAGAGTTGCTGCAAGTGCTGGTAAGTCCTCATGCGGAGGTCGTTGGCCACCCACTGACCCACACTCGTCGTGTGGTAGTTCCCGAAGTAGGACGCAGTTGCTCCCAGCAGCGCAATGACAATCGTGGCAATGGCTGCGGCCAAAGCAATACTCATTTTGTTGGTTTCGCTCAGGAAGGGATGCAAAATCTCCGCTACCCTTGGGGGAAGATGATGAACTCCTACGACGTTGTCGAGAACGATCTTCAGCGGCCACGGTGCGGCAATGCTCATGACCGTCTGAACCAGCATTGCTGCAAGGATGGCCGCCAGGTTCCAACGATAGGGGCGTAGCAGGCTTGTGATCAGGGAGAGCATCGGATGCCGTCCACGAAGCACCTGTTTCCAGGGAAATACACCACCGTGCTGACGCCACAGAGTGTAACCTATGGCACCCGCAGTTGGGCAAGGAACAGCTTCACCCTCCGCTATTGGGCGAAATACCCTGTTTTTGTTCGAACTTTAACTCCCTCATCCTTGGGTTTGATGCCGATTTTCCGGAAAGTTCCATCGTGAGATCTGTTCGTCGGATAGTAGGCCAACTCATAGGAAGTCCTGAGCTCTTCGGCAATTTCACGGAAATATGTGTGCGGATCGGTGTGCTCCGCATCGATGTGTACGCCTCCGGTTTCCTTGGCGATCCGGTCCATTACACTGATCCCATATTTGTTCCTGGCGTTCAGCCCGCCATGCTTATCCGTCTCTGTGTAGCGAATGGTGTAAACAACCACGTTGGCTGCTTGGGCCGTCTCAATCGCCGTCATCATATTGTGCGAGCTCGAATTGTCCTCTCCGTCGCTGAACATGAGGATCGCCTGCCGCCCGCCCACCTGTGCCAGTTTTTCGGTCACGCTGTAATAAATGGCATCATAGAACGCCGTACCAAGGTCCCGTTCCTCCACCGGCCCAATCTCCGGAAAGTGCTTCTTCCCCTTGTCGAACTCCCGGAAGCCGGCAAGAATCTCCTCTGGCGAGTTTGTATAGTCGCTTACTAGCCGCAAGTGGTTTCCGAAGCAGACCATAAACGCCCGGTCCTTTGGTCCCAGCACTTCCTTCAGGAAAACCTCCAAGTCCTTTTCGTGCTTCTTTTCAAAGTGTTGCTGGCTGCCGCTGACATCCATAATCAGCGCCAGCGTCAGCGGCAGGTCGGTACTTTTCGCAAAAAACTCAATTTTCTGTGGAACCGCGTCTTCGAACAGTTCGATACCGTCCTTCGTCAATTTCTCGATTAACGCACCGTTTGCGTCCCTGGCTGTGAACGCCACATTCACCAGGTTCACGTCCACTTTAATCGGTTTTTGCGCGGGAGCCGTAGCGACCAGCAGGCAAGCCGCGGCCAGGATTGCCGGGAGCACTCGCATTCGACGGACCTCACCCGAACCTATCACTCAATGAAACGCGGAATGCTGGTTCGTTGTTCCATGGAATGCCAATTTTCGCGAGGAATTGTCACTTCTGGACAGCCCAGCCAAGCCTCCGAGGAGATGAGCATCCCCTCAGTTCGCGATCGTCAATTCCACTTCCGTACTTGCGCCGATCCGCGTTCCGGCCAGTGGAGCTTGGTCAATCACCATGCCGTGTGGCCATTGGGGGGCGGCGACGTAGTTGATCTTGCGGTGTAGGCTAGCTTGGTCCAACCGGTGCTCCGCCGCAATCTCGTTCAGCCCCAGGAAGTAGGGCATGACATACGCTGGCTCCTTGGGCCCCGCGGAAACCAGCATGTCCACTCTCGGTGTCGCGGCTCCACGCCCAGGCTTTGGATTTTGCTGTAGCACCATGTCCGTGGGAAGCTCCGGCAGGTTTACGGACGAAACTTCGCCAACCTGCAACCCAGCTCTCAGCAATTCAATCCTCGAAACCCGCAGCGAATTTCCTTCCAGTGGTGGAATCTGTAATTCCCGTTGTCCCAAGCTGAGCACCACATGGGCTTGCTGCGACACTTTCATCAGCATTCCGGGAGGCGGAGTCTGCCGGATCACTTGATTGATCGGCACGTCGCTGTAAACGCGGTCCGCCACGCGCAACAGCAATCCATTTGACCGCAAAGCCTTGCTTGCTTCGCCGACGTCTTTCCCCACCAGGTTTGGCATGGTGGTTTCTCGTCCGTGGATGGCGATGCGCATCGCCGTGATCGCGCTCAAAAACGCGGCCGAAGCCAGAATGAAGATCAAAAACGCAATCCTGCTCGCCCATTCCACTCTCTCGCGTAGCGTCATACCCTTTACTTTCGGACGCCCCCGTTTGCCGGTCAATCCCTTTCTGTTTCTTTGCTTCTCAGTCCTCGAACTCTGCTACTTCTTCAGTTCTGGCGCGGGGTATTCCGGCAGTTTTTCCTTTGTTGTGTCTGCCCTCTTCACTTCCAATTCATCAAACAGAAGTGAAGGGCAGATGATCGTCTGTGGCAATCCGCTCAAGCCGCTCATGCGATTGCTCACCAGGGGATCGTCGCCCAATGCGGATAAGTCGTTTCGCAAAGCACGCACGTCCAGTTCGTTGAAGACCGCTCCGCGTACCAACTCCTCATGGCCATCCTTTACGTACACGCGATAAAGCAGCCGCGGCGAATTGCCGGGCCCTAACGTCTCCACGCGATAACCGTAGGCTTGACCTTCCTCCGAAGCCATCTGTTTGAGCTTCTCGTTCAGCTCTTTCGACGATTCCGGCTCCGAGCTTTTCACCAAGAGCACTCCCAGGCTGGGTAACGCCGTTCCTCCCGGCGTGGCTCGCCCGTGCCCGTTGGAAACCGGGAAGTCCCGCAAGGGCTGGCGGCTCACGAGATAGTTCTCCAGCATGCCATGGTTAACAATCGTCACTGCTTCGGCTTTTACGCCTTCGCTGTCCACCGCGTAACTTCCCAGCAAGTCTTTCCCTTCGAATTTCTTTATCGTCGGGTCATCCATCACGCTCACGAACTTGGGCAGCACTCGCGTTTTGTAACTCGTCGCAAACGCTCCCGTCGTCCGGTTCGGTCTCCCGGGCTGCGGTTTCCTTCCCAGTACGTTCCCGCCGATCAGACCCGCCATGATATCGTTCGCCGCATCCGGCGCGAACAAGACCGGTCCCCGATACGACTCATCCACGATGGGTGCTTGCCCCAACGCTTGCAGCGTGTCGAGCATCTTTTTCGATTCTTTCAGCAGTTCCTCGCGCGAAGGCAACTCTTCCGGCCGCTCCTCCGTCCAGAATGGGCTGCGTCCCAGCCTCATCCCGTCCGCCGCTTGCGTCGAGCTGGATAGCGTGACGGTAGCCGTGGTGCGCCCTTGCCTCACGATTGTACCCTCGGAATTCACCAGGTATTCGTTCACTGCGGTGAAGCGCGCCGAGGCGTCCACAGCTTGGATTTCCGGATACTGCCGGTAGAGATTGGTGACGTCCTGTAGTGTCTTATCCCACTCGTTCTGGTTCACCTTGAGCGACACTGTCTCCGCGACGTCGTTCACCACGGCTGCGTGCGCAAAATCATCCACGGGATTCGCGTCCGGCGTGAATTGTTTCAATGCTGAAAGCTTTTCCGCGTACGCATCGGCCGCATTCTTATACGCTTCGTCTGTGAGCAACCAGATCTGCCTTCGGAGCGCGATCGGATCGTTGTCCAAGGGCAGGATCGAAGCGGCCCCAGTCCCTTGCGCGTAGAAGCTGTCTTGCTTGTAATTTCCAATCCGCACCACAACGCGCAGCACGCGCAGATGCGAGCGGTCGCTCTCACGAATCGCTCCGAACGCTGCCTCCGCACTGTAGTCATCCACATCGTTCACGCGGTATTCGATGTAGTAGGGTGCCTTCACCTGATCCATCTTCAAATGCGCCGTGGATCGATCCAGTTCGGTCAACAACGCCTCCAGCAGCGTGTCTCCCTTGGCCGCTTCATGGGCCGCAGCCATGCCGGCGTCGGACGGCTTACCGGGTTTCCCATCAGCGCGAACAGCCTCCACGCTACCGCTCAAGAACAGGACAAGCAGTGCCAGCCGGGAAGAAATCGTGACGTACTTCACGGCGCGTCCTTCGGTGTTGCCGTGTTTTTCAATCCCGGGGCCGGCAATATGGGTGGTCGATCGTGCCCATGAGCTCGCTTCTGCACTTCCATCTCGCTGAACAACATCGCGGGTGCTGCCGCGGACACGGGCACGCTTCCGCTTTCGGCTCCACACACTCCATTGAACACGTGCTGTTTATCTCCCGTCGTAATAATTCGCGTCAGCGCTGCCAGTGGCGTTCCAACGATATCCACGCCCCTCACCAATTCATCGGGCCGTCCATCCGGGTACACCTTGTAGACAATCACCGGCAAAACCTGAAAGGCTTGCGGCAGGGACCGCGTCGTCAGTGTAAATCCGCCCTGGATGTCGTCAAAATACAGGCCGTATGGCTTGCCTTCCTTGTTCACCTCATCGATCAGCTTCTGCCGCAATTCCGCCTCCGAAACCGTTTGGCTCGAGGAAACGATCAAGTTTCCCTGGCGTCCCGTGGGCATTAATCCCGGCTGGTTTCGGCCATGCCCATTTGATTTGTCAAAATCCTTGATCGGCATGCGCGACATCAGGAAGTTTTTCAACACGCCATTTTCAATCACCTCAACGCGCTCCGCCGGGACGCCCTCGCTGTCAAACGAGTACGTCCCCGCCAGTTTTACCCCGTCCAACTCCTTGGTCGTCGGGTCGTCCACCACGCTCAGGAACGTAGGCAGCACTTGCTGACCAACCTTCTTCGTAAACGTTTGTCCTTCCTCTTCATCCCGTTGCCGGTGTCCCTCCAACCGGTGCCCCAGCACCTCATGAAAGAACACCGCCGCGGCCCGCCCGCTCAGCAAAGCCGGACCGTCGTACGGCTCCGCGACGGGCGCGTTACGAAGCGCTTTCAGGTCCACGGCCATTTTTTCAATCTTGGCCATCAACTCTTTTTCCGGAGGCAAGCCACCCGCCGCGGGCGCTTGAAATGTCTCCACCCGCAGCAGGTCCATTCCATCATCGGCACGCGTTTGCGCTTCAATCACCAAACGCGCCGTGGCGCTCGGCATCGCCAGTTCCGTACCTTCAGTTGTAACGGTCCGCGAATTCGAAGAGGAGATCTGCAGCATTACCGTGGAATAGTAAACCTCTGCATAATTCCGAAACGCCGCCGAAAGCCGTCGCACCTCGCTCTCCCACGCGCTCCGGTCGAATGGCGGCTCCTTCAATTTGCCATCCACATGGACCTGCGGCGCATCTTTTGAGAAATCCGGCGATTTATCTTCCTCTTCGGCTTGTACCGCCGTATTTGTCTTCACGTTCAGGTAAGCGGGGGCTGCCTTTTTGTAGGCGCGATCGGTTAGTTCCCACAACACCCGCGCTTCCGCATCGGGATCGTCGTCCAGCGGCAGCGACCCGGATGTCATCCCGCTCGAGCGGCTCTGTCCGTGCGTGTTGTCCAACTGTGCAGTTCCCACTCTCATGGTTACATCCGCCGTACGCCGCCTGGTCGTCGAATTGGACAGCAGCCCTCCATCGGCCGCCGCGATCAGGATTTGATCCTGGTCATACACCGTGTAACTCAAAAAATACGGCGCTGGATCGCTCTTTGCTAGATCCGTCTTGGCCCGGCTCAGTTCCGTTCGCATCGTTGTCAGCACAACGTCAGGGACCGTCGTGGCCGCCGGCTTATCCGCTGTCGCGGGCCGCGCGCCCAGCGGGAAACAGCTCAGTTGCGCAGCCAACAGCAGGGAAGCCAAGGGCCGCAATCCTGCCCCTGCGTGCACAGAAATTCCCCATCCCAACCGCTCGACCTGCTTGCTTTTCATCCGAGTATGGCTCCCTGAACCACGATGCGTGGGGCAAAAATGATGTAAATCGCGAGTATGCCTGAGGAGGATGTGTTGTGCAAATCGGCTTCCCTTATTCCGCTTTCCCTAATCGCTCGCCAACCTGTAAGCGCGCGCCATTTCCGAATTCCGCAGCGGAAATCCGTCTGCGCCCTTCTAGTTTGACGTGTGTGAGCTCCATTAGGGTTGCAGCACCGCACGTCACCCGTAATTTCCCGCGCTCCAGCACCAGCATTCCCGGCGCTCCGCTCGACACTTCCTTGGACACCGGCTGGCCCCAGACATGACAAGTCTGCCCGCGAAATTCCGTGTACGCCCCAGGCCACGGCTCAAATCCCCGCATTCGGTTATAGATTTCCTGCGCTGGCCTCGTCCAATCGATCCGCCCATCTTCCCGCTTCAGTATCGGCGCATGGGTCGCCGCAGAGTGATCCTGCTGGCGCGAGTTCAGTTTCCCTGACTGCAAGCCACGCAGCGTTTCCACCATCAGCTCCGCACCCATTTCCGATAGGCGCCCGGCAAGCTGCGGCGCAGCCTCCTCCGGGCCAATCGTCAACTCTTGCTGCAGCAGCAGCTCCCCTGTGTCCATTCCCGCATCAATCCGCATCGTCGTATTCCCAGTCACGGATTCGCCGTTGGCGATAGCCCAGGCGATCGGTGCGGCTCCGCGATAGTTGGGGAGCAGGGAAGCGTGGAGATTGATCCAGCCCAAGCGCGGTATCGCTAGCAATCGCCGGGGAATGATCTGGCCGTACGCAATGATGACGATCACGTCTGGCGCCAACCCTCGTAGTTGTTCTTCGGTCTCCGTCGCGCGAATTTTTTCTGGCTGATACACCGGCATCGCCGCCGCAACCGCCACTTCCTTCACGGGGGAAAAGGACACCTCGTTGCCTCGGCCTCTTGGACGATCCGGCTGGGTGAACACTGCGAGAATTTCGAATTCAGGCAGAGAGAGAAGTTTTTTCAGCGAAGGAACCGCAAACTGAGGGGTGCCGCAGAACACCACTCGCAGGCGGTTCACAGTTCCACCACCTGCGCATTCGTCAAACTTACCACTCGCCTTCTTTCCGCAGCTTCTTGATCTTTCTCTTGATCAGGTCGCGCTTCAGCATGCTCAAGTGCTGCAGGAAAAGCACCCCGGCCAGGTGATCAATCTCGTGACAGAACGCGCGCGCCAGCAGATTCTCCCCTCGAATCTCAAACGGTTCGCCCTTCAAGTTCTGCGCCTTCACCGTCACAAATTGCGGTCTTACCACGTATCCTCGGAAACCCGGTATCGAAAGGCATCCCTCTTCTTCGCGCACTTCGCCTTCCGCATGAATGATCTCAGGATTCACCAGCACGATTTTCGCTTCCGGATTTTTCCCATTGGAAACGTCCACAACCGCCAGCCGGATGCCTTTGCCCACTTGCGGAGCCGCCAGGCCCACTCCTTGGGCCGCGTACATCGACGCGAACATATCTTCGGAAAGCTCTTCGAGCGCGGCGTCGAATGTTCTCACCGTTGCGCCAGGCTTTTCCAGCACTGGATCGCCGTACTTCACGATGGAATAAATCTTCCGCGGTGGCGCTGCGGGCGTCTCCGGCGGCTTCACCGTCGTCGCATCAGAACTCGTCGATTTGTCGGCCATAGCTCTCGAAATTCCGCCTCGTCTCTACGAGCGAGTCTCCTCCAAATTTTTGCAGAAAAGCATCCGCGAGCACAAGTGCCACCATTGCTTCTCCAGCAACACCTCCGGCGGGCACCACACACCAGTCTGAGCGCTCATACGCCGCCTGGACCGGTTCTTTGGTTACCATATCTGCGGTTCCCAGTGGTTTTCTCAGGGTCGAAATTGGTTTCAGAAACCCGCGAATCACCACATCCTCGCCGTTCGTAATGCCGCCTTCCACTCCACCCGCCCGGTTACTACTTCGTCGAAACTTCCGTGTTGCTTTATCATAGGAAATCTCGTCCTGCACGTCGCTTCCGTACGATCCCGCGGCGAGTATACCCGAACCGATCTCCACGGCCTTCACTGCCTGCACGCTCATCAGTGCTTGCGCCAGCCGGCCGTCCAGCTTTTCATCCCATTGCGCGTGCGAGCCGAGCCCCACCGGCACTTGATGGGCCACAATTTCAAATACGCCGCCGACGGTATCACCCGCCTTCAATGCCGCATCCACTTCGGCCTTCATTTTCTCCTGCACCTCTCGGTCCACGCACCGCAGCGGTGATTCCAAGTCACCACACGCAATGTTGATTTCTTCCCAGTTCGCCACACGCTCCAACCGCACATGTCCCACCTGGATTGTGTGGCTGGCAATCCTCATCCCAAACTGTTCGAGCAATTGCCGCGCAAAACTCCCCGCTGCCACGCGCGCTGCTGTTTCCCGCGCTGAGGCACGTTCCAGCACATACCGCGCATCATGGAAATTGAATTTCTGCGAGCCCGCCAGGTCGGCATGCCCCGGACGTGGCGCCACCAGTTTTTTCGAAGCAACTTCCGGCGCGCTCGACGCTTCCACCGGCAGGATCTTCTCCCAATTCGCCCAGTCGCGATTCTCAATTCTCAGCGCAACTGGCGCTCCGATGGTCTGCCCGTGCCGCACTCCCGCGAAAATCTCTGCCCGGTCTTTCTCAATCTTCTGGCGTCCGCCGCGCCCGTATCCCAACTGCCGCCGGTGCAATTCGTGATTGATCGCCGCGACTTCAATGGGCAATCCCGCTGGCAATCCGGACACAAACGCCAGCAGCGCCTGCCCGTGCGACTCTCCCGCTGTGTAGAAGCGAAGCATAAACTACTAAGTGTATCGGCCACCGCCGTTTCCGTCCAGCAACCTAACTTCAGCCACGTTGCTATCACGAACATCTCGTTACCATCGTCTCTAATTCCTTGACGCTTCTACCGGCTCCAGTTACGCTTCTCGCGAGGTTTTTCACGAGCACCCCGTGTCCGACACGTCCCTCCAGGCCACTCCAGGCGGATCTTCCGCTCCCGAAATCCCTTCGGTTGCCGAAGTCCTCACCGAAGCCGCAAAACAGTCCGTCCTCAAAGTTCAGGACTACGCCGCGATGGCTGCGCAGTCTCTCACCAATTTCTTCTCTCCTCCGCGCTACGCCCAAGACGCTCTCGACCAGATGGACGACATCGGCGTCGGCTCGCTTCCGATAGTCCTTCTCTCCGGCTTTTTCATCGGTGCGGTCATGGTCCTGCAGACGGGCTCCCAGTTCCAGCGTTTCGGTCAGGTCTCTCTCACCGGTGACATCGTTTCTCTTGCTCTCGTCCGCGAACTCGGTCCTTCCATCACTGGTCTGCTCGTCGCCGGCCGCTGCGCTTCGGGCATTGCCTCCGAATTAGGCTCCATGCTGGTCACCGAGCAAGTGGACGCCATGCGCGCCATGGGCACCGATCCCAGCCGCAAACTGATTTCGCCTCGCGTCCTCGCCGCCCTCGTTACCGTTCCGCTTCTCACCACCATCTCCGTTTTCGTCGGACTCGTCGGCGGCATGGTCGCCAGCGTTTTCTCACTCCGCCTCAGCGCCACCACTTTTTGGCAGCGCGCCATCGCCATTCTGGAGTTCTCAGATTTGATGCAAGGTTTCACGAAGGCCTTGGTCTTCGCCTTTATTCTTGCCACTGTAGGTTGTTATCAAGGACTGAACGTCCGCGGCGGCACACAAGGCGTAGGGCGAGCCACCACCCAAGCTGTCGTTGTTTCCTCAGTGATGATCATCATCGCCGACACTTTCCTCACCAAGCTGGCACTCTATTTAGCCGACAAACTCTGACGATCATGGCCACCCCCCCTCTCATTCCCAGCGCCCCACTCCAGTCTGCACGTGTACCCGCACTAAGTTTTAACGATGTATGGATCGGTTTCGAAGAGGGCCCAATTCTTCGTGGCTTGACCTTTTCCGCGCAACCGGAAGAAACCCTCGTCCTCCTCGGTGAAACTGGCACAGGCAAAACTCTTGCCTTGAAGCTTGCGGCTGGCCTGCTACGCCCCGACCGCGGCACCGTTCAAGTTTTGGGACACGAGGTTTCCGGCAAATCCGAACATGAATTGCTGGAGTTCCGCCGCCAGGTCGGCTTCGTCTTCCAGGAAGGCGCCCTGTTCGATTCCCTTACAGTTGGCGAGAATGTGGCTTACCGTCTCGAAGAGGACGGTGCCAGTGAAGAGGTTATCGGGCCGCAGGTCCAGGAAGTCTTACGATTCGTTGAACTCGAGCACACCAGCGCCATGTTGCCCTCGGAGCTTTCCGGCGGCATGCGCCGTCGCGTCTCGATTGCCCGCGCACTCATCACTCGCCCCCCGATCGTTCTCTACGATTCGCCCACCGCCGGCCTCGATCCCATCACTTCGCAGACAATCATCACCCTCATCCTCCGCCTCCGCGATGTCTACGGGGTGACCGCGCTCATGGCTACCCACCGTCTCCAAGACGGTTTCGCCCTTGCCAATTTTCATTTCGATCCAAAAACGCGCGTCGTGTGCCGCGGCGCTTCGCCCGATCGCGCGCACCAGCCGATCACCCGGTTTTTGGTATTGCGCGATGGTCACATTTATTTCGAAGGTAGCCCGGAAGAATTGCTCAAATCCAAGGATTCGTATCTGCAACGATTTTTGATTTAATTCCTGTATAGTTGTGCCAAGCATTGGCCTGGTTCTGTTCGGAGGAATCTGAGAATGGCGCGCAGCAAACAATTGACCTGGTCCGAATTGCGCGTGGGCCTGTTCGTCCTTGTGGGCCTTTTGATTCTTGCTGTCGCGATTTTCTATGTCACCGGGGCGGGCGTATGGGGCCCCAAGTACCGCCTCAACACATTTCTCCCCGAAGTATCGGGATTGGCCACCGGCGCCCCGGTTCGCCTGGACGGCGTCGAAATTGGCAATGTCGAGCGCATCACCCTCGTGCCTCGCGAGCACGGCAAGCCCCCAGATAAGATGCACAACATCGAGGTCAACATGCGCCTCGACCGCAAATTCCAGAACGACATCATGACCGATTCCGTCGCCACTCTCGTCACCGAAGGCCTTCTCGGCAACCGTTACGTAAACATCCAACGTGGTTACACCGGTGTTCCCCTGAAAGATGGCCAATCCGTTCCTGGAGGGGAAGAGAAGGCCCTCACAGAAGTTGTCGAACGGAGCGCCGACGTTCTCGCCAATCTGAAAGCCCTGAGCCAGCAGATTCAGGACATCGTTGCGGATGTGAAGGGGGGCAAGGGTACCCTCGGCAAGCTGATCACCGACGACCAGGCGTACAATCGCCTAAACAGCATCCTTGCCAGAGGCGATCAAATCGCCAGCACCGTGCAGTCTGGCCAAGGCACTCTTGGCAAGCTCATCATGAAAGACGAACTTGGCAACAAAGTCGAGACCACCGTCGATCAAGTCAACACCATTCTCGGCGACCTCCGCGCACAAAAAGGCACTCTCGGCAAATTACTCTACGATCCCACCCTCTACGATCAAGCCAAGGAGGCCCTCACCAACGGCAATGCTGTCCTGGGCGACGTTCGCGCCGGCAAAGGCACGCTCGGCAAACTGGCCACCGACGAAACTCTTTACAACAAGCTCCGCGACACAAGCAGCAACCTTTCGGAAGCCACCGCCAAACTCAACAAGAATAACAACTCCATGGGCAAACTTTTCAACGATCCTCAGCTCTACGATAACCTCACCGGTCTCAGCGGCGATATGCGTTCTCTGATTGCCGATTTCCGCAAGAATCCAAAGAAATTTCTTTCGATCAGGCTCTCTTTCTTCTAGCGTGGGTCACCCTACCTCTTGGATACCCCGGAAGGGGAGACACCCTTTTCCCGCACCCGTCGTTTTGCGTGCCGCCTCCCACCTGTGTTGTAATGCCTCAGTAACAATGGCAGACTACGCTCAAGGTTCTGAAGGGCAGTTCTTTTCCGCTTTCATGGATAACCAAGACACTACGACCAAGTCTCCCCGTCCAGATGCCGCCAAAACTACTCTCCCGCAGCCCGGTCGTCCGGTCCCCAGCCGCGCTTATCCCGGCGCTTTGATCGTTGTCGAGGGGACGGATGGCTCCGGCAAAAGCACCCAACTCTATCTCTTGAAGCGTTGGCTCGAGATTGGTGGCTACCGGCTCCACTTTACCGAATGGAACTCTTCTCCCCTGGTGAAGTCGGCCACGCGCCGCGGCAAGCAGAAGCGTCTGCTCACCCCCACGACCTTTTCTTTGCTTCATGCTGCAGATTTTGCCGATCGCTGCGAGCGCCAGATCATGCCCTTGCTTCAAGGCGATTATCTCGTCCTCGCTGACCGCTATATCTACACCGCTTTCGCCCGCGATGCCGCCCGGGGTTGCAACCAGCGTTGGCTCCGCAATCTCTACCGGTTTGCTCCCGTTCCGGATATCGTCTTTTACTTCCGCGCGCCTCTCGACGTCGCCGTCGACCGTATCCTCAGCGGTCGCCCCAAGCTCAAATACTACGAGGCCGGGATGGACCTCGGCCTTTCCTATGAACGCGCCGAGAGCTTTAAGCTTTTCCAGGCTCGCATTCTGGAGGAGTACGACAGGATGGTCGACAGCGACAATTTTGTCGTTCTCGATGGCACTCTGCCTGTCAATAAACTGCAAAAACAGATGCGCGATATCGTCGCCTCTAAAATCGATCTCAAGCGCTTTGCTCCTCGCGCCGATGTGCCGGAGTGATCATGCCTGACCAGGATAAAGAGAAAGAAAAAATCACTCCGATCTCCACCGCTCCGGACTCCTCCGTCGCCAAGCCTCTGTCCCCCGAGAGCGAAGATTCTCAGTTCTTTTTCGGCGAGCACCTGGTGGGCCTCGACCCTTCGGAACTGCATGGCAATCTCATCGTCATTGAAGGTCTCGATGGTTCCGGCCGCTCCACGCAAATCGCCCTTCTCCAGGAGTGGCTCGAATCCGAGGGTTTCGCCGTGCAGACCAGCGGTCTTCGCCGCTCCAATCTCGTTGGCCGCGACATTGACGAACTTCTCGCCAAAAACGCTGTCACTCGCCTCACTCTCGCCCTCATGTATGCCACGGACTTCTTCGACCAGCTCGAGCATCGCATCGTCCCTGCTCTTCGCTCCGGCGCTGTCGTTCTCGCCGATCGCTTCATCTTCACCCTCATTGCCCGCAGCGTTGTTCGCGGCATCAATCGAGACTACCTCACCGGTCTCTACGCTATGGCTCTTCGCCCCAACCTTACTTTCTGGCTCAATGTCCGCCCGGAAACTGCCTTCGCCCGAGAATTCAAGAAGGCCCAGGCCATCAGTTATTGGGAGGCCGGCCGTGACATGTCTCTCTCTCACGACCTCTATTGGTCCTTTGTCCGCTACCAAACCATGATCAAGCGCGAGTTCGAACTCATGGCCAAGCGCAATGCCTTCATCGAACTGGATGGTGAAGACAGCGTTTCCACTGTGAACAAGCAACTCCGCCTGCGCATTGGCGAACACCTCGGTATCCGCGCTAGCAAATACACGCCCTCCTCCGCACTCGCCCATCTCTGGCGCTAGCACGAATCATGCCTGATCCCGTCCATATCGCCGCCATAGACGCCGGCTCCAATGCAGTCCGTTTGTCCATCGCCCGCGCTTATTCCGCTCTCGATATCGAGCCGCTGATCACCGAACGCTATCCGCTTCGGCTCGGCGAAGGCGTTTTTGTTCGCCACCGTTTCAGCGAGGACACTCTGAAGAAGGGCGTCAAAGCCTTTCGTCATTTACGCAAGTTCATGGACGAGTTTGCCGTCACCAAGTACCGCGCCGTGGCCACCAGCGCTTCTCGCGAAGCACAAAACCGCAATACTCTTATTCGCGGCGTGAAATTTGCCACTGGAATTATCCTCGAGGTGATCAGCGCGAAGGAAGAATCACGCCTCGGCCGCGAGGCGGTTGTCGCCGCTATGGGGCCAGAGGCGCAGCCTCGCTGCATCGTTGATCTCGGTGGCGGCAGCCTCGAACTCAGTATTCTTCGCGACCACTCCCTCACCCAAGCCGCTCAAATCCCTCTCGGCACCGTTCGCCTCATGAGCACCCTCAACCTCCCTGGCGTCATTCGACCCGCACAGGCTGAACAGGTGCGCCGCTATGTTCGCGCTCTCCTCGAATCCCGCCTTCCGAGCCGTCCCAATCTTGCTGACCAGGTGTGTGTCGCACTCGGCGGAAACGCAGAAACTCTCTCCAATTTTGCTCCCGGCCCGCGTCTCGACGGCCTGCCCACCCTCGAAGTTTCCTTGCTTCGCGAGCGCTTGCCCGATCTACTCAAGCGTGATGTGCGGGAACGCATGAAAGCCTACGGTGTCCGCCGCGACCGCGCCGACGTCATGGCCGTTGCCGCTCTGATCTTCGTTACCCTGGGGCGTTATCTGAATATCCGTACCTTCAGCATTCCCAGTGTTGGCTTGCGCGAAGGTCTGCTCCAGGAGATTGCCCGCGACGCCTTCTCCCGCAAGGAGCCGCACCGTTACAACGCCGACGCCCGCCAAATGCTTGTTGCGACCCGCAGTTTTGGCCGTCGCCTCGAATACGATCAGCGCCACGCCGAGCATGTTCGCGAACTCAGCCTCATGCTCTTCGATCAACTGCAACCCGTCCACCACCTGCCTGTCCAGGCTCGCGTTCAACTGGAAGCCGGCGCGCTCCTTCACGACGTTGGCCATCGTGTCAGTCATCGCGGCCACCACAAGCACGGCGAGTACCTTGCCCTCAACGGCGATATCCCCGGCCTGGAAGGGCGCGACCGTCATATCGTTGCCTCCGTCGTGCGCTACCATAACCGCAAGGCTGACCCCGACAGCCATCATCCCGCTTATTCCGGCCTTACCAACAATGACAAGCGCGTCGCTCGCCGTCTTGCTGCTATCGTCCGCATTGCCGAGGGCCTTGACCACTCCCATCGCCAGCGCGTTCTCGGTCTCCACGCCTCCTTTCAACGCGGTGCCGTCACCCTTCAGGTCCAGGCCCGCGGCGATGTCACCGAGGATCTCCGCGATGCCGAGCGCAGCTCCAACCTTTTCGAAAAGGAATTTCATTTGCAACTTTTCTTCCGCCGGCCCCTTCACGACTAATTATTATTCTTTCAAGTTAACCAAGCGTGCGCCGCTGTGATCTGCGTCCATTGCCCGCCCGAGTCCGCGCTCGGCTTTTCTTTAGATCCTTATAGGGCCCCAAACGAGAATTTCGTTCTCGCAGCGGTTACATTTCTAGGCTGCTTTCAAACCGACAACATCGACGAGGTCATCCAGAGCCTGAATCACTGCGGTATATCGTTGCTCGAGGGCGGTGATCTTTTCTCTGGGAATGGACTGGTCCGCGGCAAAGGGCCGCAGGATGCCGGCCGTCAGTGGGGCATAAATCTTTTCATAAAGCTTCAGGAAAACCAGGCAGATCTGATAGCCGTGCGCGAGGAGCCGGTAGCGGCGGGAATGAGGGATCTTTTCGACTAAGCCCTTGGCGCGCAGCTTCCAGAGGTCATAACGCAGGGAGGCAAGTTTGTACTGTTCCGGTGTCATGTGCAGGGCCTGCAGGGTTTGTGGATACAAGTCGCGGGTGGTGAAGGTGCCTTCGGCGGCGAGGTAGCAGAAGCGCACCAGGGAGTGCATGACGGCCAACTGTCGAGGCTGATCCAGCTTCAGACCAGGGATGCGCCTGCCGTTGGGAAGAATCGTAGGCTGCGTGAGATGGTGAAGTTGCTCACGGTCCACGAAGGTTTCCAGAATATCTTGCTGCACCTCCAGATAGCGGTCGATGATGCCGCTTAACGTCTGGCGTAATTGAGGAAGATTGTCCACGGCCTTGCCGATGCCGTAATCGGTGGAGATATTGTTGGTGGCCGTTTCTGTGCGCAGGATGAAACGATCGCGGACGTATTGTTTGAGGAAGCCCTTGCGGTAGTGGCTGCGAATCACGGGATTGGGCAGGTTGAGATCCTCGATCACGGTCTGGAGCTTGCCGCCATGATACCGCGTGATGCGACGACCGAAGATGAGGGTAAGTTTGCTGGGTTGACCGATGGTGCGATTGGCGTCGAGCAGTCGTTGCTCGAGGGCATCGACGGCGGCACGACGACGGAAGAGCAGATTATCGCAGTACTCTACCTGCGCAAAAAACAGCCGGTGCTGAACGCCGGCGTGCTTTCTCTCCTCGGGAGTGAAAAAGGGGGTGAAGCGAGTCAACCATTTCTGAGCACCGGTGATCATCTCGTCGGCGGTGAGGGAATCGGCGAGTTTCTGAAGGGCTTCCGGATCGGAACACTGCAAGAAAGCGTTGGCACCCTGTTGGAAGCGGATGTCGCGCTCCCGCATGCGCAGAGCCAGCCAGTAATGCTGATTGAGACAGACGCGAGCGGAGAAGGGGAAATAGGGGCAGACGCGCACAAACATTTGACCCCAACGGGAGTCCTGGACGTAGAAGTTGTATTGATCCACCCAGCGTCGCTTCATTTCCAGATGCCAACGGTCGTCTTTCCCGATGGCGGTCATGATGGTGGCGGGTTCGCGGGCTTTGATGATGGCCACCACCTGATCGGGTTGGGCACGCCGGAAGTAGCGATCCACGAAATCATCACGTCGTCCAGGAGGATCTTCTTGAATGGGTACACCCCATTTCTGAGAACGGTTTTTGGCCCAGTTGTGGTATTGCGTGGCGATGTCGCGTAACACTTGCCGACTCACGGGATAGATCTGGCGATAGCTCCAGAAAAAGCCCACGGCGCGCTGTTCCTGTTGAAAGGGCTGGATCATGGCGTGCAGCAGGATACGATCGAAGCAACGATAGGCGAAACGGATGTTATCCTTATGGTGTTCGTAAAAGGCGTTCATGGGGTCCTCCAATGGGGTGAGATCCTTGGAGCATACCCCACTGAACGCCTCTGTTTTATGCCTGCCCCCAAAACTCCGGCACGAACCTTTCAGGATCTCGTGGTGTGGCGCAAGGCGCACGAGTTGGTGTTAGCGGTGTACTCGTTCTCAGCGACCTTTCCGAAGCAGGAAACTTACGGCTTGGCGTTGCAAATGCGACGGGCTGCGGTCTCCGTCCCTGCCAACATTGCGGAAGGATTTCGTCGGCGTGGGAAAGCTGACAAAGCTCGCTATATGAATATGGCCGAGGCTTCCCTGGAGGAGAGTCGCTATTACTTGATCCTGGCGCAAGATCTTGGATACGGTGACACCCGCAGTCTCACAACTTCACTCGAGGAAGTCAGCCGCTTACTCAACGCCTATACAAAGGCTATTCTGGCTTCGGACTCCTGACTTCTATATCCCGAAGGGATATCAAGGGCGAAGCCCTTGTCTAGTTAGCCTGCCGGCCAGCTTGGATTGCTCTTTCCCTTGCACGGATAGATACCGGTCTTCCGAGTCCGTCCGTTTGGCATCGACTGCTTACTAATTGCGGGGCGAGTCCACCGGCCCCCCGAGCCTCTTCTAACTATCTTTAGAATCACCACTTACAAAGACAGGTGGGGTCTCACACTTTCAAGTTATCGCTTCTCCTTGCCCCGCGCAGCCGGATAGCCTCCGTCTTACTCATACACACCACTCCCCCTCTTGTTACCCACCATACACATTGCCTTTTGTAAGATGGAAGGGCCGGAGGAACGCTGCTCATGGAGCTGTATATCGTTCGCCACGGGATTGCCGTGGACCGTGAAGATCCCAAGTGCCCCGCGGATCCAGACCGGTTCCTAACCGAAGAGGGCATCGAGAAGACTCGCCAGGTGGCCAAAGGCGTTGTTGAAGTTGCCTCTGTTCCTGACCTGATTCTCACCAGTCCCTATTTGCGCGCGCTGCAGACCGCGGAACTCTTCGCCGAGTCCCTCGAATATTCAAAACAGAGGATCCGCAAATCGGAGTTGCTTTTGCCCGGCGCTGAACCCTTGCAGCTTTTCCGCGAACTTGCCAAGGACAAAGACCTCTCTTCCGTCTTCGTCTTCGGTCACGCGCCTCACCTGGATGACCTGATCGCTACCGCCATTGGCTCGAAACACCATATCTCTTCCCTAAAAAAAGCCGGCGTCGCTTTTGTGGAATTAAAACGCTTGGTGCCCCCGAGTGGGGAACTGGTGTGGTTGGCTACGCCAAAATTACTTCGCAAAGCCGGAAGATAGTTGCCGAGCTGAAATTCGCATGAGCCTGCCCTTAACAGAGTCTGCAGGCGTCAGCCCGTTCGAACCTCGCTCACAAAGTCCTCCTGAGGAGTGCGCCGCTTGCGTGACGAAGGATCGCAACGTAGATGATACAATCTCGCAACTTCCGGCCTGCTGTTAATCCGATGCCGCCGCGCTCGCCTGCGGGGGCTCTTCCTTTCGCGGCAATTGCACAATCTTCGGCACCATGGGCGCCGCTTTCACAATCACGGGCTCTCCGAGGCTGTTCTCCAGCAAATATTTTCCCGCGGCCAGCCTTGCGGCATTTTCTTCGCTTTCTTCCAGCCCCGGCACACGCACGATCAGCGCGTCAACGGATTTTTCCACTCGCAGCCCTGTCGCCGATGGCACCCCCGATTTGCTGATCGCCCGTACCAAACGCAGCACACCTGCCAGCGTACAGATCATCTTCTGTTCTTCCGCTGTGAATCGCGCAAATGACTTGTGATCTGCATGGGGCAAGCCGCCTCGGTGATAACGCACCACGTTCGCCATGATCTCCCATTCTGTCTCCGTCCAGCCGGGAGGAAGAGCCATGGCTTTCAAGTATTTCCGGGCCGCCTTTTGTGGCGATTTTGCATCCAGCCCTGCCCCGATTCCGTGGAGCCGTGCGGCAGCCAGCATGATTTTGCGAAGATCCTTATTTGCCTTGTCCGGTCCGGCATGCAACCTCGCTAAAGCGTCAAACAACCGCGTTGCCAATCGGGACACAAGCGTGGCCCGCCTCGTGTTCGATTCCAGCGCTCGGGCAGTCGCTCGCAAACGCGCCTGCGACGCTGCCGCCAACCGGCTGCCCTCAGGGAGTCCGCGTCTCCAGTCTTGCCACAGCCCGCCTTCCCCGATTGCCAGTCCGCGGTACAGTTCAATCCTCTCGTGCCGCTGAGAGGCGATGCGCTCGGCCCACGCAACCCGTGCTTCGCCAACATCGCCCACAATTTCCACGATCTTAGCAGAGAGCACGTCCAGGTCATGCACCTCGCCCAGTAAATCCTGAACGCGCTTCAAATTCGCTGCCCACTCCTCGTAACGAGTGGGCAGCAGACTTTCCACCGTATAGCGGAAGCGCTTCACACCGATGCGCAGTGCGTGCCACGCCTCCGGTTTCTCGGCACGAAGCGCGCGTACGTGCAGCTCTTTTGCCGCCTCCAGCCGCTCCAATGCCAGGCACTCGGCCGCAAGGCCATCCATCGGAATCAACCTGCTCCGCTGTTGCAATTTTCGCTCGAGCTTCTTCCAGGATTTCTGGTCGAATTTGTCGACCGCTTTCAGCGCCGCCTGTTGCAGCTCTTTCTCTTGCGTCGCAAAAGACGTCAACAACCTCTCGCGCACCGTATCGGATTCTGGGCCCAACTTCTTCGTCCACTCTTCCAGTACCTGCGTGTCGCGGAGCTCTCCCAATTGCCGGAACAGTTTTCTTCCCAGCTTGCGCATGTCCTGCCAGGCCGCATCCGGATCCACCTCCTCCATTACCGCCGCCGCCGAGCGGCAGCGCCGGATGGCCACGCGCAGATCATGCACTGCATCCGGCTCGGGTGCCTTGCGGACCGAATCCAGTTCTTTCAGGACGCGCTCCATCCAATACTGCAACCCACGGATCTCGGGCCGCGAGTCCGTTACTGTGCTTCCTGCTGCCATCTGTCTCTTTCAGCCGTAACCGCCGCTACCGGCGGCCCCTGTCGGCTCCTCTATAGGCTAGCCCGTTGTCGCAGTCGCGTCCAGTGCAGGGCTCTGGGCCACAATTCCGGCAACATTCGCGCCAGCACAAATCCCATCCCGATGCACCCCAGAGAGCAAATCAGAAAAACGTGCCCTGGATCTGGGTGCCCCAGCCGCAGCATGGCGTACTGCGCCATTGGTTGCAGCGCAATCCCGCCAAAGGAAAGCAAGTTCGCCGCGCCGATCACTCGTCCCTTCTCCTCAGGCCTTGGACGGTTTTGGATCAGTGCGTTAATTGGCACAACAAAAAATCCTGCCGCAGTCCCCAACGCAACCAGAAGCAGCATCACCATCTCATAGCTCAAACCCGGAACAAACAGCGCCCCGGTTGCCAGAACGATTCCCGTCATCCCCGGCAGAATCATCCCCATCTCAATCTTCCGTCCCGAGGCGTGCCCTGCAACAAAGCTGCCCACGCCGATTCCCAAACTCAGTGCCGCCAAAAGGTAGCTACTCCGTGCCTCATCCACCTGCAGAATGTCGGTTGCGTACAGAACAATATTCAGCAACAGCAGTGCTCCGAGAAACCAAAAAAATGTGTTCGCGATCACCGCAACCCACAACACCGCGTCTTGTCGCATGCCCTGAATCTGTTCCACAAACTCTTTCGCCCAATTCCACCGGTAGCGTCGCTCGGCGTCTGCCGCGGGCACACGGGTAATTCCCAGGCTCGTCATAAAGCCCACCACGGACAGCCCCATCAGGAAAACACCAGACCATTGCTGCTGCCCTCGAAAATGATGCGCCAGGAATCCTCCCGCGAGCGTTCCCCCGATCGCTGCCAGCAACGTCCACAACTCGATTACACCGTTACCCCAGCTCAGCTTGCTGATGGGCAGCAGTTCCGGGAGCAAACCATATTTTGACGGCCCGAAAAGCGCCCCCTGCATGCATACGAAAAACAACGCGACGGCGGCCAGATCCAGCCGGTTCAACCACAGAGCATACGTGGCGCCGCCCATCGTGAGCAACTCCAGCAGTTTCGTCCACATGGTCACGCTGCGCTTACTGAAGCGATCCGCAAAATATCCGCCCGGGATAGAAAAAATCAGGAAGGGAACTGCAAACACGAGCGGCACAACCAGCACAAACAAGAAGTCGCGTTGCTCCCGCGAAATGCTCGATTCCAGAACGAGGAAACTCACGAGCCATTTCAGCGCATTGTCGCTCAACGCACCCTGGAATTGCGTAGCGATTAACGCCCAAAAGCCCAGCAAGCCGCCCCGTGGGTCGCTTGCTGAAAATTGATTTTCCAAATGGCCTGGAAAATTCTCCATGAAGAACGCGAGTCTATCGTCTCTCGCCGAAGCCCGCAAGCGATCCCAGGCCTGGCGAGAAGCGCTCGCATTGCTGGTCCTCGCCGCACGCTTACTGTATCCTTTCCACCTATTGAGCCATTTTCAGGGTTCATCGCCATGAACGATTCTCATTCAGTAAGCCGTGCTCGGGCACCTTGGCGTGACCGTTGGCAAGAAATCATCTTCGGCCACGAAACCTCTGCGGGCCGCCTTTTTGACGTCATTCTCCTGATACTGATTCTCCTCAGCGTTCTGACGGTTTTATTGGAGAGTGTTCAGAGCATCCGCGAAGGTCATGGACCTCTTCTTCATGCCGCTGAGTGGACCTTCACGATGCTTTTCACCATCGAATATATCGCTCGCCTGGCGACCGCCGGCAGTGCCGCTCGTTATGCCAAGAGCTTTTTCGGAATCGTCGATTTCCTCGCCGTCGGCCCTGTCTATCTGAGCTTCCTCTTTGGCGTGACGCGCTCTTTCTCCGTGCTTCGTTCTCTTCGGCTCCTTCGGGTATTCCGCATCCTGAAACTCACGCAATTTGTAGGCGAGGCCGCCGCGCTGCGCATTGCCGTGGTTGCCAGCGTGCGCAAGATCGTCGTCTTTTTGTTTGCCGTGATCACCATTGTCATTATCGTCGGCGCTCTCATGTACCAGATTGAAGGCGAACAAAATGGTTTCACGAGTATTCCCGCGGGAATGTATTGGGCGGTCGTTACGGTCACCACGGTCGGATATGGGGATATTTCACCGCATACCGTTGTTGGCAGACTGCTCGCTTCCGTGCTGATGATTCTCGGTTACGGCATCATCGCCGTTCCAACCGGCATCGTTTCCTTTGAGCTTGCGCGTGCCACGAGTGCGGTCGCTACGCGCAAGTGCGTTCATTGTGGCTTGCAGTACCACGACCGCGATGCCTTCTTTTGCAAGCAGTGTGGCACTTCGCTGAAGCCTGCGGTTGTAGAGGATTAGGCTCTGGTAGCGAGGGGCTCGTCACAATCGCGCTCAGGCGAGATACTTCAACGAAGCGGTTATCAACTTCTTTGTGCCATCATAGGGGTCTTCCGGCCCCTCCCATTCCATCGAGCAATAACCCTTGTAGTGGCTGGCGTTCAGGATGTCGAAGGTCCTCTTGAGATCCACGCGATATACCTTACCTTGATCTCCGACTTCGGAATCCTTTACGTGGCAGATGTTATAGGCATGCTGGAACATCGCGGTTACAGCCTCGTAGTTGAAGTTCTCGTTTCCGCTTGTCATCGAATTACAGAAATCCGGCAGCGCATGCAAATAAGGATGGTTCACCTGTTCGATTACTCTCACCACAAAAAACGCATCCTCGCTCACCAGATCGTCATTTTCCAGATTTACCAGAATGTTTTTGCTGGCCGCATATTCCAGCAGCACGCGAATGCTGTCCGCCGCCGCACCCACGTTCGGTTTCGAATTCTGCGCTTCTGCAATTGAAGTACGCACGCTCGGCGATCCCAGCATCACCGCTACGTCCACCCATTTCTTTCCATATTCGATGGCCTTCTTGCGATTGACCGCATCCGCATCATAGAAACTGAAGGAACTGTCCACGGGGATATCGACCACATGTACTCCTGCCTTTTCGATGGCCTCACGAAATCCTTTTACATAGCGTTCATTTGTGGAAGGGAAGTGCGCACTCAGTGGTTCCACTCCTGGCACGCCGAACTGTTCGCGAACCTTCACGGCAAAGTCCCGCAAATCCATTCCCTTTCGCTTCTTGTCTCGATATTCATTCGCCGCGCTCTCTATTTCCGCTCGAAATGGCCAGGAAGCCACCGCCAGCCGTTCTCGTGCCGCAGTTGGAAACTTCAGATTGGGAACGTTCGGCGCTTGAGAATTTGCAGCCGCGAATAACGCCATGGGATCCGACCGCAGCCCGAATGCTCCCACTGCCAGCGCTGCCGACGAGCGCAACGCAGTCCGACGGGATACTTTTCTCATTTCTGCCTCATGGGGAGCGATGACCTTCTCTGGGCTTGCCCGTATTGAACACCCGCCTATCAGGTAAAGCAAATCGCGAAGTCCTATCAATTTCTCGTTGCGGGGCTTTTCGCGCGTGTCCTTCAAGCGCCCACTGCTTTGCCCACTGCTCCGCTCATGCTATTTTCAGTACAGTTCTCCCGGACTGGCGGAACTGGCGGACGCAGCAGACTCAAAAGCCAACGTACTCCACTTGCTCACAAGTGCTCACCGATATACAAGTAAAAACAAGGCTTATCTTCCACGTAGCGCAAAAAAGCAGGGGCTTTCTCACGGTTGCTCATTCTTATTCATGTACAGGTTATAGATAAGCTAAAGAAAGTAAAGCGGGACGCCACGCGGTTCAAGGCCGCACAACGCCCCTAACTAACAAAGCGGAGGTAACCCGATATGCAAGCTCCCCGTAGTCTATCAGCAGTCCAACGCGGTTCCCTGGGAGCGAGCTTCACTTTATTTCGGGGCATCACGGCATCTCTCGAATTCTTTAGAAAATCTGCAATCCGATGAAAGGCTGACCGCAGAGAATCACCGAGATCTGGCCGACGTGTGCAAGCGTAAATTGCTCTGAGCGTTCCCGGACCTGATGCCTTGGTTTGTGGAATGGGTATGGCGCGGGGGTGGCCATTGATTAAGAAAGAATATTTGAGGGACGAGATATCCACAGGATGGTGGCTTACAGGCCACGTTTGCCGCCTCGATAGGCTCACACGTCACGTCTATCACGTCCGTTGCTAGGTCTGATTTTGTGAGCCATCGGGCGAGGGTAGCGCGAGCTTCTTCGTGATGTTATCGAGCGTTTGCAGTTCTTCGAGGGTAAGCGCCGCGAGCTGAGGATTGCGGTAAACGGTGTACGCGTGAGTGATTGAGCCTGAAACGTCTACAGCCTGCTTGGCTTTGATTGTCGGGATGCTCATTTGATTTATCGGCGAAATCATAGAGGCAAAAAGCCTCAAAAACGAGCAGCTCCGGGGCAAGTACTGGTAGATCTGCTCTTCTACGGCTGGTACTCACGGGATGTGCGTTCTCTTCCCTGGGATGACCTGGCGCTGCCAGTATCGGTGCATAAGCCACCAAATCGCGGGAAAGGTGATACTCGATGAAAAATACATGGCCGACACCAAGGCGCCGATATATTTCTTCGCTGACGTTGGGTCCAGAAATGTTTATCGGGCTGCCATTACTGTTTTTCCTGTTTGTCGGCTTTCTGTTCTGGTGGTTATGGAATCTTAAATAGTCGGAAAAGGGCCGACGGACAAAGTAGCGGACATAGGCCCTGGCAACGGGTGAAGCCCGGCCTATGGTACGTCCGCTAGAGTGCCGAATAAATTGTCCGTGCGAATGTCCGTGTTCGCTTCCTGTCGCATCAGCAAGGACAATTTGCTGCGTCATCTCTGCCTGCGCTGTTGTTTCAATTTTTCGCTCTTGAGCCTGTATAGCAGGATCTCGGCAGCGATCCCCACAAATGCCCCGGCCATCACGCCGCAGAATCCGGCCTGCTTATGCCCATTGATGAAAAGGACTACGCCGCCAAATGCCAATGCAGCAGTGTCGTACCCGAACCAAATACAATCCCACGTGGTCATGATTTGGCTCTTTCGTCCTTGTCCCAAGGAATCATGCCTTCAAGCTCTTTTTGGTCGAGGAACCACTTCAGGTGCCGCAATTGTTTTTTGGACGTATCCTGCAGACATTCCATGATTACTTCCGCCAGCTCTTTGTTGTTCATGAGCCGTCCAGCTTCTGCTTCGGCAATTAGCTGATTCACCGCACGTTTCGCCAGAGTTTTTATCTCTACAGGAGTGAGCACCACTTCTTTAGCTGCGCCTTTAGCGGGTTGCCCTGGCTTGCTCTTTCACGATTTGCGGCGCTCCGCGGTGCGCAATATGGTTCGCGGCGGAATCCCGGAAGTAGTCGCCATGAAAATCAGGGGCCACAAAACACGCGCAGTTTTTGACCGCTACAATATCGTGAGTGGGCGCGATCTAGCAGACGCAGCGGCAAAAATCGAATCCGCGCAGTTAAGCTACAGACAAGCTAAACCGGACCAAGCTCAGCAAATGACGGAAGAAACGAAAAGTGTTACTCTTCAATAGCTTGAACGGATTTCCCGGAGTGGCGGAACTGGCAGACGCAGCAGACTCAAAATCTGCCGGGGATCACTCCCCGTGTGGGTTCGACTCCCTCCTCCGGGACCACTTTTTCTCCTACACATAGTACTTTTCGCCTCTTGACGCCCCACGTGCTGCTCGCCACACTCGTCCTAACAAAGCGACCATGTCCTCTCTCTCCTCGCATCTCGCCACCAAGAACGATCGGCGTCGCAGTCAGCGTGTTCTGCTCCGCATGCCCATCGCCGTCATCGGTCCGGGTCCTGACAAAAAAATGACCCGGGAGCATGGTTATACCTCGGTCGTCAATGCTCATGGCGCTCTGATTATTCTTGAACTCCCCTTGCGTGTCGGCCAAGTTATCATTTTGCAGAATCCGGAAACAGGGGAAGAACAATCCTGTCGCGTAATCCGTGTTAGTCCTGTCCGTGAAGGGAAAGCCGAAGTCGCTATCGAATTTCTTACGCCTGCTCCCAATTTCTGGCGCGTCTCCTTTCCTCCGGCAGACTGGGCCCCGCATGCACCCGAAATCAGCGGCGACAATTTCTGAACAGCCCCGTCCAAGAATCTACTCCATGATTGAATCGATTTAATGTACACTGGCTCCAGTTGTTCCAGAAATTTCATTCATGCCGATTTGCGTTGCGAGGATTCTCATGCATCCACTCCGCGCTTTCCGTTTCTCCACTTTCATGCTTTTCACTTGTACTCTTTTCGTTCCCTATTCATCTGCGCAGACACCCGCGACTCGCCAATATCTCGATGGGACGTGGCGCATGCAGTCTTCTTGTAAGGACAGCGCCAAGGGCGATCAGATCTCTACGGTCGGCTTCGATGCCTCTAAATGGCACGCTGCCGAAGTGCCCGGCACTGTGGTCGGCGCCCTGGTGACAGACAAGACTCTTCCCGATCCGAATTTTGGAATGAATCTGAAATCGATTCCGGGCTTTGTGTCGGACACCAAGGGCCTTTTTGCAACGAACGACATGCCCGCGGACAGTCCCTACCGGTGCTCTTTCTGGTTCCGCACGGAGTTCGCCACTCCGAGTTCTTCGAAGCCTACGGCTTGGCTGCATTTGCTTGGCATCAATTACCGCGCCAATGTCTGGCTTAATGGCAAGAAAGTCGCGGATCGGGCGGAGGTCGCCGGCGCCTACCGCGAGTTTGAGCTCCGGGTCGAGAATGCTCTGAAGAGAGGTGACACCAACGCCCTCGCGCTAGAGATTTTCGCTCCGGAGAAATGGGATCTGGGGATTACGTGGGTCGATTGGAACCCCACGCCTCCCGACAAGGACATGGGCATCTGGCGTGAAGTCTTTTTGTCGGACACCGGCGACGTCTCTCTCCGCCGCCCCTACGTTGCCTCAAAGCTCAGCTCGGACTATAAGTCGGCAACTCTCACCGTTAGTGCCGTTCTCTCCAACACGACCGACCATCCCGTCAATTCCTCACTCCAGGTGGATCTCGCCGGCATGCAAATTAGCCAGCCCGTTTATCTTGCTGCCAAGGAATCGAAGACGGTTCGCTTGACTGCCGAGCAATTTCCTCAACTCAAGCTCGCTCAGGCGCATCTCTGGTGGCCGTACCAAATGGGAGAGCCCTATCTTTACCCCGCGAAGTTTCGCGTAGTCTCTAGCGGCGGCGAGTCGGATAGCGCGAGGGTGAACTTCGGAATTCGCGAGGTTACTTCGGAACTAAGCAGCAACGGCGGACGCCTTTTCAAGATCAATGGCAAAAACGTCCTGATCCGTGGTGCCGCTTGGGCGCCCGACATGCTTCTCCGCTGGTCCTCCAAACGCCTCGATGCGGATTTGAACTACGTCAAGAGCATGGGCCTCAATTCCATCCGCCTCGAAGGCAAAGTCGATCGCGACGAGTTCTTCGACAAGGCCGATCGCCTCGGCCTACTGGTCATGCCGGGATGGTGCTGCTGCGATGCATGGGAACGCTGGAAGCACTGGACGCCAGAAACGAAGTCCATCGCCGCCGCTTCGCTGGTCGACCAGCTGTCCCGCTTGCGTAACCATCCGAGCGTCTTCGTCTGGCTCTATGGCAGCGACAATCCTCCTCCCCCGGAAATTGAGAACATGTATCTCGGCATCCTGAAGGATTTGGAGTGGCCAAATCCAACGGTTTCTTCCGCCAGCGAACAATCCACAACGGTCACCGGCAAATCCGGTGTAAAGATGACAGGCCCTTACGAGTACGTCCCTCCGGTCTATTGGCTTGTCGACACGCAAGCCGGCGGCGCTTATGGCTATAACACTGAGACCAGTCCTGGCCCCGCTATTCCCCCCAAGGAAAGTCTCGAGAAGTTTATTCCCAAGAATCATCTCTGGCCCATCGACGAATATTGGAATTTCCATTCGGGCCGCGATCGTTTCGCCACGGTTAATGTCTTCACCGACGCTCTCACCAAACGCTACGGCGCTGCCAGTTCGCTCGATGATTATGAGCGTAAGGCGCAGGCCATGGCCTATGACAACGAACGTTCCATGTTCGAGGCTTACGCGCGCAAGAAATATGCTTCCACGGGCGTCATTCAGTGGATGCTGGACAACGCTTGGCCCTCCCTCATCTGGCATCTCTACGACTATTATCTTGTGCCTGCCGGCGGCTACTTCGGCACCAAAAAGGCGCAGGAAATCGTTCACGTGCAATACGACTACAACGACAATTCTGTGGCTGTCGTCAACGGCACCTACGAACCCATCAAGGGTCTCGAAGCCACTGCAAGATTGTTCAATGTCGATGGAAAAGAGATCGACTCAAAGAATGTAAAAATCGATTTGGCCGCGGATGCGGCCGTAAAGGCATTCGATTTGCCCAAGCCCGCGAATCTCTCCAAAACCTATTTCCTGAAGCTCTACCTTCACGATGCTTCTGGCGCGCTCATTAGCGATAACTTCTACTGGCTCTCGACCAAGCTCGACACTCTGGACTGGTCCAGGCGTAAAGATACGGTCTATACCCCGCAGAAGGATTTCGCCGATCTCACCGGGCTCAATACGATGCCACAGGTCAAGCTGGAGATGACCTCCTCCGCGCGAGCGGACTCCGGAAAGGGAATCGTTACCGTCAAAATGAAGAACCCCAGCTCCAGCGTGGCTTTCCAGGTTCATTTGCGCATTACCAAGGGTAAGGATGGCGATGACCTCGTTCCCATCTTCTGGGATGACAACTATTTTTCGTTGCTCCCTGGGGAAGAAAAGTCTGTCAGCGCAACTTATGACGTGACTGACGCTGAGGACAAATCGCCGGTCCTTGAACTCGATGGCTACAACATAGCTCCAGCAACGGCTAACCTCTCACAGTAGTCGGTTGTCGGCGAGTCTCGTGTAATCGGAGGCGTATCTGAGGGTGCAGCGCCGCTGCACCCCATGTCCGCAACAACCGGCGATGTTCGTAATTAGTCTCTGGCTACCACCTATTTCCATGGGAGTTTTCTCGGTTCCTCGGGAGGTTCGGTGCAACTGAAATCCATTGTGGCTCTTCTCGTTTGCCTGGCCTGCTCGGTGGCTTTTTGTTCAGCGCAAGATCCAAAACTGTCCGCGGCCCAAGTACAAATTGAAAAAGCCATTGCCGATTCCCACGCCGACGTAGCAGTCTTCTTCCGCGCGCTCGACGGTAAAACAGAATGGTCCTTTCATCCTGACGACTCTTTCCATGCTGCGAGCACCATGAAAGTGCCGGTAATGATCGAGCTTTTTCACCAGGTAAAGCAAAGGAAGGTGAGCCTCGATGAGCCACTTACCATCCACAACGAGTTTCGTTCCATCGTGGACGGCTCAATCTACAACCTGGACCCAGCGGATGATTCCGATTCCGACCTCTACAAAGCGGAAGGCCAAACTCGCACTCTCCGTCAACTGTGCGAACTGATGATCACGGTCAGCAGTAATTTCGCCACCAACCTTATCATTCAAAGGTTGGGTGTCGAGAACATTCAAGCGACCGTGCATTCCCTCGGTGCCGATGGGATGAAGGTTCTCCGCGGCGTAGAGGACAACAAAGCCTTTGAAAAGGGCATGAACAACACGACTACCGCGCGCGGTCTGGAGATTTTGCTGACTGCCATTGCCGAAGGCAAAGCAGTGGACCCCGAGTCGTCCCGGCAGATGGTGGAAATCCTCGAGCACCAGCATTTCAATGAGGGTATTCCGGCTGGACTCCCGGCAGGGACGCGAGTGGCGCATAAGACCGGCGAAATTACGAAAATTCATCACGACGCAGCCATTGTTTACGCGCCGCGCCCATTCGTTCTGGTAATTCTTGTGCGGGGGCTGGCCGAGGAAAAGGATAGTTCGGCCCTGATGGCGGACATCACGCGGATACTCTACCAAGGCACGCAATAAAACGAGGGAATCCGAAACCCTACGGTTCCCTCCTTGGCCCGGTTACCCTTAGGAACCTTTCGCCGGGGTTTCGCCCTTGCCCTTCCTGCTGTTAGCCATTAAGCTACTGTTTCCGTTGGAGGAAACCGTGCCTAAAGAGAAACCGCAAGTCAACATCGGTGAAGTCATCAAGACCTATCGCAGCCAGCGCGGCCTGTCGCAAGGTGACATCGAACGCCGCACGGGTTTGCTGCGTTGCTATCTTTCTCGCGTCGAGAACGGCCACACCGTTCCTTCGCTTGAAACTCTTGCCAAGATTGCCGAAGCTATGGAAATCTCGCTCGCGGATTTCTTCCCCGGCACGGAGACTCCTCGCGACAAAGAAACCCAGAAAATGCTCGGCGAACTTTCCCAGGATGAAATTCGCTTTCTGGCCGAAATCAAGAAGTACAGCACCACTCTTTCCGAAGGCGATAAGCGCTTGGTGCTGGCGATGATTCGCAAGATGGCCACGCTACTTCCCGCGCAAGCCGCTCAGGCGAAGAAGCAGCCGTTGCGTCGTCCGTCTCTATAGTTGTCTCGTTCAGTTTAAGAACACCCAATCACATTTCCAGTCGAAGAGGGATTCCGTTCGCAATGGCGGCCCGGGCTGATGGCTGATGAGGGACTCACGAGTTGCGCGAGCGAATCATGCGAATGGCCTCGGGAAGGGAATTGCCTGCGGCACTGCTCCCGGCGCTCTCGTTTTCGTCTTCGGGCCTGTCCCCCTCACCGGGGGCAAGAAATAGATTTGTTTCGACCGCGTGTTGTTTGTTGTAGAGCTCGAAATACCGCCCTTGCGCAGCGTACAAACTCTCATGCGTGCCACGCTCCAGGATGCGGCCTTCCTGGATGACGAGAATCTGTTCCGCGCGGCGAATCGTAGACAGTCGGTGAGCGATCACGAACGTTGTCCGCCCGCGCATCAGGTATTTCAAGCCTTCCTGGATCAGCGCTTCCGATTCGGAGTCTAAGCTGGAAGTCGCTTCATCCAGGATGAGAATACGTGGGTCGGCCAGAATGGCGCGTGCAATCGAAACGCGCTGTTTCTGTCCGCCGGAAAGTCTTACCCCGCGTTCGCCCACTACGGTGTCATATTTTTTCTCGAAGTTTTCCGCGAATTCGTCCACGCGGGCAATCCGGCAAGCGGCCCTGATTTCTTCCTCGCTTGCGTCTGGCCGCGCGTATGCAACGTTCTCCCGGATCGTTCCATCAAACAAAAACGTTTCCTGCAGAACTACTCCAAGCTGCGTGCGGTAGGAACTCAGTCGCGCCGCGGCCACATCGATTCCATCGACTAAAAGGCGCCCCTTCGTTGGCACGTAAAAAGCCGAAATCAATCCGATAATGGTTGATTTGCCAGATCCCGACGGCCCGACGAGTGCGGTGACGGTTCCCGGTTCGGAAACGAAGCTGATGCCGTGCAGCACCTCCTTATTCGGTTCATAGGAAAAGTGCACATCTTCAAATTGCACGCGGCCTTCAATCCGGTGGAGAGACACGGTTCGCCGGGGATCCTGGTCTTCCTTCGATTCATTCAGAATCTCGCGCGTACGCTCGAGGCCAGTAATGGCCTCGGTGATCTGCGTTCCGATGTTCACGATTTGAAAGACGGGGGCGACCATGAGCACAAGATACGCGGAGTAGGCAATCAGGTCACCCTTGGTCATAGTGCCGGCCAAGACTTGTCGCGCGCCAAGATACATGATGATGGCGCTGACAATGCCCATGAGCGAGGCGCCAGAGAGGCTCATCAGCGAAGTGGTGGTCAGAGTCTTTAGCACGTTGTCCAACAAACGCTGAGCGCCGCTGGCGAAAACTTGCTCTTCGCGATCCTCGGCGTGATAGCCCTTCACCACGCGTACGCCGCCAAGGGACTCCGTCAGGCGGCCAGTGACTTCCGCGTTGATCTTAGGCCTGGCGCGGAAAATGGGACGGATTGCCGCAAAAGCCTTGTTCAGGAAGAGGGCGAAGGCGACAAGCACCGTGAAGGCGACGAGAGTCATCACGGCGCTGGTGCGCAGAAGGATGATCAAGGCCAGAACAGCAGTGAGAAGGCCGCCGACGAATTCCACCAGGCCGGTGCCGATCAGGTTTCGGATGCCTTCTACGTCGCTCATGATGCGCGAAACCAGCACGCCGGTCTTGTTCGCGTCGTAATAGGCTACCGGCAAGCGGCCGATGTGGGCCTGCACCTGCTTGCGCATGTCCGTAATCATGCGTTGGGCCGACTTGGACAAAAGCTGCGTCAACGTGAACGAGGTGATCCCCTGAAGGAGCGTAGCCCCAACCACAGCCAGCACGATCGGCAGGAGAAACTTGACCTGATGCTTGTCAATAACATTGTCGAACAGATATTTGCTGGACCCGGGAAGAACCAAGCCGGCCACGCGGTTAATTGCCACCAGGGCAAGCCCAAGCAGTAACATACCGCGCCGCGGATGCAGCAGTGCCCAGATATCGGGCAGGGAACTCCACCTGATCTTTTTCTTCGCCGGTTTTGCGGCGGCGCCCGTTACAGCCGGCATAGTGCTTGCAGTTATGGCCATTGGAGTCCTAGTCACCTGAGAATACCCTGTTCGATGCGCAAGTGGCGAGGAAGAGTACGAAGTGAGTGTGGATGAATTAAAGGCACCAGAGGCGCTAAGGGAGACGATGGGCTGATCGCTACGTGACGAAGAGCTTCCAAAGTCACGATTATTCGGCGGCTCAGGTGTAGTCGAACAGTGTCATGAAGCCGAAATCCATGTGAAGCTGCTGGTGGCAGTGGAAGAGGGTGAGGCCGGGATTGTCGGCAAGGAAATCGACTTCGGCCTCCTGATATCCGCCGACCATGACGACATCCTTGAGAATGCCGGTAGTAGGGACCCCGGCAAGGCGGGTTAGTTCAAAACTGTGGCGGTGAAGGTGGATGGGGTGGATATCGTCGCTGGCATTGCGCATCCTGAGGCGGTAGCGCTTGCCTCGTTTGAGATGGAAGGTGGCAGGGACAACGCCCTCGGACATGGGGAAAGCCGTGCCATTGATGGTCCAGAGGTTGAAGCCTTCGTGAGCAGCGTTGTCTTTGGCGAAGATCATTTCGATGGTCTCGTCGGGAGGATCTGCAGTCGCTCCGGGTTTGCCAAATCGCCCGTAGCTCCATTTGAAAGGTGGCGGTGCAATCCACGCGGGAGTTCCTTTCTGACCCGCATATTCCACAACGATGCCCATGCCGTGGCGGCGGTCATCGTTGTCGAGATCGCCGAGGATCCAAACTCCCGGATGATTCATCTCCACAATGGCGGAAATGCGCTCAGCGGTTCCAAGCCACAGCACGGAAACTCTCGCCGGATTCGGCACGGGATTGCCATCGAGTGCCATGACTTGAAACGAATGGCCGGGCAGGGCAAGGCTACGAATTTCCGTAGCGCTGCCGTTTAGCACGTGCAAAAGAACTCGCTCTCCCGCTTTTACACGAACTGGATCGCCATGGCCCAACATCCGGCCATTGATGGTGAAGGATCCGTAGCCAACTTCAAAGCCGGGCGGCAAGCCCTTTGCCAATGAGGCCTTCATTGCGGATTCGCCCGTAGATTCCAGCGATTTCACGCGCGTGGCGGGCGAAAGAAAATTCATGTCCATATCGCCGCCACGGCTTAAGGTGGGCTCGAACTCCTTCAGCACTAGGAAAATTTCACGATCGTAATTTCCTGGGGAAGATTTGG
This sequence comes from Candidatus Acidiferrales bacterium, assembly GCA_963709675.1. Taxonomy (GTDB): domain Bacteria; phylum Acidobacteriota; class Terriglobia; order Acidiferrales; family UBA7541; genus Acidiferrum. The sequence continues at coordinate 962,605 of CAVPWW010000002.1, read as the reverse complement.
GCTCGATAAAGACCGGTCCGACTTGTCCGCTGTACTGCCCGGCCGCAAGATCCGCGGCCGCTCGATTGTGCGAGTGATAGAAGCGAAGACCCGAAGGGCCGGGTGTGAAAGTGATCCGGCGCATGCCGTGGGCGGAAATGTAAGGAGTGCCTTCCTCAGCGGCGCCGTCCACATCGGTGGGAACACGTTGGCCATGCCAGTGGAGCTGCTCCGGCGTATCCGTGTCGTTGAAAAGATCGATGGTGACGGGCTGGCCCTCTTTGAAGCGGAGGAGCGGACCGGGAAACTGCCCGTTGTAGGTGGTCACGCCGACGATGCGCTTTGGGGCAATCTCCACCGGTGAGTTTTTGATGTGGATGGTGTGATCAGCGCGAGTAACAGTCTGTGCAGGGTCGGCCGCGCCGGCAGGCAAAGACCGGGAAACGAGGCACACGGTAGTGGCCAATCCTGACGTCCTCAGGAAGGCGCGCCGCGAAACGAATAAATTCCTCATGAACTACTCACTAAGTGGATAACCGACGGTGTCGCTGGATTGCCCATGTGCCGCCTCCCACGGAGATAAGGAAGAGAATGGAACAGAGCATAGCGAAGTCAGTACGGGCATCGCTGACCATGTACCAGAAGCCTTGGGCAGGGCGAGAGAGTTCCGGAAGTTTAGTACTGGCAATGGCGGTGATAATGATGATCAAGAGAGGAATGCAAGCGGCGCGAGTCCACAGTCCGATGAAGACCAGAAAGCCGCAGACAATCTCAAACGTTCCGACAAAGTGGGCCGTGAAATAAGGGTGCGAGAAGCCGATGCGAGCAAAGCGGGCAACGCCCATGTTTGGATCCGTGAATTTGAGAATGCCTTGAGAGAAAAAAATCAATCCGACAGCAAGGCGTATAAGGAAAATGCTTGCCGGTCCAGGGGCGGGTTGGAAGAAGAATCGAAATAAAGAGCTCATAGTTGCAAGGTTAAAGCGCGGAGTTATTTGGCAGGTTCTACAACGCCCACTTTATCGACGCCGCTGCAGGCAATATAGACGCGCCCGTCGGACGTAGCAACCATATTGCGGACAACGCCGCCCCCGGAAGGAATGTTGGCGCGAGCGAAAGTTACGGCTTTCGGATTAAAGCGCACAATAGTGTTCGGCTTCACGCCGGATTCGCTGTACCAGATCATGCCATCCGGTGTGATGGTGATGCCGTAGGGATTGGACTCGGCCCCTCCCGGCGAAGCGTACATTTTCACCGCTCCCGTGCTGGTATTCAGCTCGCCCAGGTGCCCGCTCTTAAAGTCCGTGAAATACACCGTGTCATCCGGGGCAATCGCCAGACGCCGCGGTCGGGCGGATTCCGGCAGGACATATTCGCTGATCTTTAGCGTTGCGGGATCGATGGCAGCCATTTTGTTGGTGCCCAATTCGCAGAAGACCGGTACGCCCTTGCTGTTGATCTGAATTCCGTAGGGTAGCGCGCTCTCCGTAGGCACTTCCTTCAGCTCGATCTTGCCGGTAGTGGGATTCAGCCGCCCCACCATGTTCCCGCCCTGCACCGTGAACCACAGAATTCCATGGGCATCAAAGACTGCCGTGTGCGGATCATCCGCTTTTTCGCTGGGCATTTTGTATTCCGTTACCTTGCCGGTGCGCGGATCCAGCTTGCCGATGTATCCTCCGAAATTCGCGGTGAACCAGATGTTTCCTTCGCGGTCGGCCACCAGTCCATGCGGACCAGAGTTCTTGTCTTCAGTGAGCGGATACTCTTTGAACTCGCCCGTGTTCGGATCGAGCCGCCCTAGCTTGTTGGTCATCTGTTCGGTGAACCAGAGCGCGCCATCGGGGCCGACGGCGGGATCGTGCGGATGTGCGCCCTTGGTTGGAACGTCCCATTCCCGGATGGTTACCTTGAGTTCGGTGACATCCCCCGGTTGTGTCGGGGAGTGATGTCTCGGCGAAGCAAGCGCGACCAATACCCCCACCAGCACGATTGCTGCGATTGCCAGTGTTCTGATCTTCATGGTTTGCCCTCCTCCTCGAACAATTCGAGCTCACGCGCTGGGACCCCACAATCGGGACTGTACACTCGTACCTTGGACGCAGCGCAGGCTTGCTTTGATACACTGCGCCTGACTGCTCCCTGCTCCTAAGGTCAACTATCCTACCTCGGCTATTGCGTATTTTGGGGCCAAAGTGCCATGATTTGAGGAGTTCCTTCCACGCGGGGTAGTGCCCCGTCACCGACGTTGTCCCTTCGCTCCATGGGCTTGGGACCTGCGAGCATTCGCTCCAGTGGCTTGAGGTCCCGGTGAATCATCCTGGGGGAGGGCTCCGTCTAAAGGAACAAAGGTAATTTTATGCCACTCACAGAAGAACAATTGCTTAGCGCAAAAGAGCTTATCGCCATGGAAGACGCCTTCGGGGCCCATAACTACTTGCCACTGGATGTCGTTATCGAGCGGGCTGAGGGTTGCTGGGTATACGACGTGGAAGGGAAGCGCTACCTGGATTGCCTGGCGGCGTATTCTGCGGTGAACCAAGGCCACTGCCATCCGCGGATTTTGGCGGCGTTGGTCGAGCAAGCGCGCAAGGTGACACTGACTTCGCGTGCATTTCGAAATGCCCAACTCCCCTTGCTCTATAAAGATCTGCACGAACTGACCGGGATGGAAATGACTTTGCCGATGAATTCCGGAGCGGAAGCCGTGGAAACCGCGGTGAAAGCGGCGCGGAAATGGGGCCACACAAAGAAAGGGATTCCTGACGGAAAAGCGGAGATCATCGTTTGCGGGGGAAACTTCCACGGGCGTACGGTAACGGTGATCAGTTTCTCGAGCGACGAACAGTATCGCAGCGGCTTCGGGCCGTTGACACCAGGTTTTCGGATCGTCCCGTTTGGCGACGCACGAGCGCTACGCGAGGCTATCACGCCCAACACCTGTGCATTTTTGTGCGAACCCATCCAGGGTGAAGCGGGTATCGTCATTCCGCCCGACGGTTATTTGCGGGAAGCGGCCGCCATTTGCCGAGAGAACCGCGTGTTGCTGATGGTGGACGAAATTCAGTCTGGCCTGGGCCGCACGGGGAAGCTGTTTGCGTACATGCACGAGAAAATTCAGCCGGATGTGCTGATTGTCGGCAAAGCGCTTGGCGGCGGCTTTTATCCGGTCTCTGCGGTGCTGTCGTCGAAGGAAATCCTCGGGGTATTCGGACCGGGTGACCATGGCAGCACGTTTGGAGGGAATCCGCTCGCTTGTGCCGTGGCACGAACCGCATTGCGCGTGCTTATCGAGGAGAAGTTGGTGGAACGTTCGGCGGAGTTGGGTGGATATTTCCTGGCTAAGCTGCAGAATATGCGCAGTCCGGTGATTAAGGAGATTCGCGGCCGCGGGTTGTGGATTGGAGTCGAACTGCACAGCAAAGCGCGGAATTATTGCCAAGCGCTGAAAGAAGAGGGTGTGCTGTGTAAGGAGACGCACGAACGGGTTATTCGGATTGCGCCGCCGCTCGTGATTCAGCGCGAGGAGATTGACTGGGCAGTCGAGCGCTTCCAGAAGGTTTTAGCGTAGAGTCTGAGATTTAATCGGCCGCGTCGGACGTTGGCGTTTTCGCGGAGGGGTGATCGAAGCGAAGGACGCTGTTGACGAATTGGCTGAGAGTCCCACCGAGGTGGCTGAGGACGCGCTGCTTCAGGGATGTGTAGTCCTGCGTGCCACAGAACAAATCCGATAGCAATTGACGGAAGACGGCGTTGCGCTGCAGGAATTGCACCATGCGCGTAGTGACGGCCGTGCCCAAGAACGAGCCGCGGTAGAAGCGGCGTACAATGCGAGCCGCAAATTCGAGTTCCAACGAAAATGAGGAGCGCACCTGGGCGGGATACTTCTCCGGGCAGCCATCTGCCAGCGACCGTCCCAGAATTTCCCCAGAGCGCATGGCGTAGAAAAGGCCTTCGCCCGTCAGGGGGTCGACCCACGCGGCAGCATCGCCGCAAAGCGCCCAGTTGCGGCCAATGACGGCGCGGTCGGAGAGCGTTCGCACTTGGGGCGAGGGCAGGACGTGGCTATAAAATTTGGCGTTGGCCGTCTCGAATTTTTCGGTGCCGGCAAATCGGTGCAAGTGGTCGCGCAATTCGGTGCTGGTGTGTGCCTGCATGCTTCCGCAGATGCCAAGAGAAAGATGGTCGGCACGGGGAAACGACCAAATGTAGCCTTCGAATTCCGGTAGAAACTTGATCAAAATGCGATCGGCAGTCTGCGGGACGAAATAGCCCTGAGTCATTTCGAGTTCGTCACGGGCGAGAGCGCGGGTGCCGGGAAGAAACTGGTTGCGGGCGCCACCGGCGAGCACGATAAAGTCACCCTGGAACCATTCGCCATCCACCGCATAGCGCACCTTGTCCGTGGAAGTGTCCACGGTCTGGACGCGGGAGTGATGAATGCGACAGCCAGCGTCGCGTGCGCGGTCCAGCAGCAGGCCATTCAAAACGGTACGCGAGTAAATGACGATGGGATGCGGCAGGTCTAACGCAGCACGCTGATTTTCCGCGCTGATGATTTCCACTTTTTGAATCAGTTTCTTGGGGAGAGGATTGTCCAGTAGAAAGGGGAAACACTGCGTTGCCTTATAAGTTAAACCGCCACCGCAGGGTTTCTCCCAGGCCAGATGCTCATCGTAAATGTCTACGGTGTGGCCGGCGCGGGCGAGTTGTTCGCCGCACATGGCACCAGCAGGCCCACCACCGACAATGACATAGTCAGCCATTCATTCACCGCAATCCGTTGTTTCCATTTCCGGCGGAGGAGGGAGGGGCCACACTTCGAGAGCCTAACAACTCCTACGACAGTGGAAAGAGCACCAGACAAAATCCTGCAAGCAGTATAGCACCGAACAGTGCGGCGGCTGTTGGGGAGCCTGATTCACGGCGTACTAATTGGATACCCAGCCCGGAAAGTAGAAATTGCAAAGCGAAGTACGGGGACAACAGGACCAGCAGGATTTCGCCGCTTCTCAGATAGAGCACTCCGAAAGCCAGAGCGAGCCATGCCAGAACTGGCAGCAAGACCCAGACAGCATAGCGAGCACGGGCATTGACGGCTGGACCGGCAACCAGCTCGATGGCGTAAAGAAACAGGAAAGCAGCCAGCAGGAAAAGTGGGAAGTGCACCCAACGTTGCAAGTTCAGCCAAGCGCCAGTGGCGGTAAGTTCGAACCAGCCAGTAATAAGAAAGTGCAACAGGATGGCGGCGAATGCCGCGCCGAGCAGCAAAGCGGGCCGAGTACGGAAGCCTTCGCGGGCGAGCTTCAGGTGGAGAAGGACTACTCCCAAGCCTACGATGAGGAAAAAGCTGGCCAAATAATCGCCCTCGACCAAGTGAAGGATGCGAAGAGGTTGCCAGTAGTGGAGGACATGAATAGCCAAGATAGAGAAGAGAGCGACTTCAAGAGCGCCACGAAAGCGGGGCACGGAACTCGCAGGTTCCAAATCCGCGAGAGGTCTATTGCCCACCATCTCACGAAGGAAAGGCCCGCCGATGAGCAGTATTCCTGCTATTCCCAGGAGGCAACCGAGCAGGTTTGCACGCGTGGGCAAGCGCGCATCGTTGGGCAATGAGAGCACGCGGGCAGCCCAATCTTGTGATTCGCGTGCTACCGTGGGCGAAAACAGCATGCTGACGTGGCTGTTCCACGGTACCTGGGAAAAGCTCACCCAGGAGTTTGGGCTGTTCGCCGCGAGATCCGCGGCATTGCCTCTGATTCCCTGAGGCTCGAACTGGCCGACAAGAATAAGGGTATTTGGCGTCAGAAGGGGCAGAGTGCGGAACAGCAGATTTTCGTGAATGACGCCATGGGCTGGTTGCATAGGAGCGGGCGAAATAGCGATGACGCCGGCGGGACGAAATTTGTCCGCGACACGAAGTGCGATGGCTCCGCCCATGGAGTGTCCTGCGAGAATGGTGCGATTGGGGACTATCATTCCTCGCGCGGCCAGGCCACGCAAGAGTGACGCGGTACAGGATTCGGCCTGCTCCGGAGTGAATGGACCCGGGGAGTGTCCATGGCCGGGAAGATCCGGAATATAGACACGCAAGCCTAGTTCCGCGAAGGCGCGAGCCAGGTATTGCATGATGATCTTATTGGCGGAAATTCCGTGCAGGAGCACAACCGATCCGGTGTCTGGGCGCGCCAAAAGGTCCGCACGGCTCACCATCAAAAGATCCATGCGGCATGCGGCGGCGTCGACAATGTAGCGGTGTTCGGCATACCTGCGGGTGGGATAAAGCGCCAGCAGCCCGCCGACAAGTAAGCAGAGGATTCCAGCGACGGCCTGCAGCACCTGTTTTTTCTTATTCAAGCTGCTCTCTCTCGGAACGGCCAAATCGGAGGGCGTGATAAACTGATATTTCGAAACATGCAGCGATCCTGTTTCTTTCAGCGAACACGGTGAGCCCTTGCACCCAGCGGTTTTAACATTGGAAGAAATGATTGTGCGGTTTGGGCGAGAGAAACGCAACGGCAAGCGCGTGGTGTTCACGAACGGTTGTTTCGACCTGCTGCATCCGGGGCACATTCATAGCCTGGAAGCCGCCCGAGCGCTGGGAGATTTCTTGATTGTGGGCGTAAATAGCGACGAAAGCGTGCGCACGCTCAAAGGGGCGGGCAGGCCTCTGATACCGGCGGAAGAGCGTGCTGAGATTCTGGCCAGCCTGGAATGTGTGGATGGCGTGGTGATTTTTGACGAATTGACGCCACAAAAGCTAATCGCAGGGCTTCTGCCGGATATCCTCGTGAAGGGCAGCGACTGGCCTGGAAACCAGATTGTGGGCAGGGAAGAGGTCGAAGCGGCGGGAGGAAAAGTTGTGCTGATTGATGTCGTGCCGGGTTATTCGACCACGGAGATACTGAAAAAGATTCGTGGCTAAAAGATTGCAAAAAAGAAGCAAAGTGTTGAACGAACGCGCCGAGCAATAGGGACCGACCCCAGGAAGAAATGATACTGCCGGCGGTGAGAGAGCGATTGGAAGCACTCCTGCGCCACCCTGCAATCGAAGGCGTGGTGGGAGAGGTGCGCGCGGGGGCCAATCTAGTGGGGCTCTCGGGCTTGCACGAAGTGGCGAAGGCGCTTGTTGCCGCCCATATCGTCCATGAGTTACGGCGTCCGGCTTACTTTGTTACGGAGAACAACCGGCGAGCCGAGGAATTAGCCGAAACGCTTCGATTCTTTGTTCAGATTTTCCCTGGGCCTAATGGCGGAATTGCGGTGCTGCCCGCATTCGACAGCCTTCCTTGGGATCCCCAAGCACCGCACGCCGACATCCTGGAACGAAGAGCCGCCACACTGTATCGCTTGGCGAACGGAGAGGTTTCGGTGGTGCTGGCGCCGGCAGCAGCGGCGCTTTGGCGCTATCAGGACCCGTACGTGTATCTCACCCTGGCGCGGACCTTCGCGAAAGATTCCGAAGCGAGCCATGAAGAGCTGATCATGCATCTGGCAAGCATCGGCTATGCACGCACGGAAATGGTCGAGCTGCCCGGGCAGTTTGCCGTGCGCGGCGGCATCGTGGACGTGTTCTCGCCGGAAGCATTGCGGCCGGTGCGCATCGAGTTGCTCGGCGATACCGTCGAATCCGTGCGCGAATTTGACCCGCGTACACAGCGCTCGATTGCACCGGTAGTGAAAACCACGATTCTGCCTCTCGCGGAGTGGAGCGTGCCGGCCCCCGGCAGCCGCGAAGCGGAAGAATGGGAACCTGGCGGGTGGTTTGGGGTCACAAAAGAACCGGGGGGCAGCGCCTTGTTTGAGCTGGCGGAAAGCTCGTTGAAGCCGATCGTGTTTGTGGATGAACCTGAAACCTTGCGCGAGTCTCGAAAGAAGATCCTGGAAGCGGCGACAGAAAACTACGAGCGGCATGGCCAGGCAAACGCACCGGTAGTCTCCGACTTTTTTTGGGACGAAGAGCAATGGGAAAAAGCGCTGAACAAGACATCGCGGATCGAGGTGGAGCGACTGAATCTGGCACTGTCCGGCGGGAAACGATTTGAACTGAATGCGCGGCCGAGCACGCGGTTCCACGGGGACGTCGTGGCTTGCCTGGGCGATGTGAGGTCGCAAATCGCGGCGGGTGGAACTGTTTTCTTGACGGCGGCCAGCACAGGAGAACTCGAACGCTACGCCGATATCTGCCGGGAGTATGAAGTTCCCTACGTGCTTGGGGAGACGGAAGAAGCGGCGGCCGGATTTACCGCAGAGAGCGCATCGGAGACCGCGCGGCTGCTGTTGGTGCGTGCCCCATTTGCCGCGGGAGTGGCGTTTCCAGAAGTAAACCTGACGTTGTACGGCAACGCGGACCTGTTTGATGTGACCCCGGCCGTGGAGCGCCCGAGCCGGAAGATCCGCACGTCCGGATTTTTCACAGATTTCGCGGAATTGAAGCCCGGGGATTTCGTGGTGCACGTCGACCATGGGATCGGTCAGTTCGAGGGGCTGCGATTGATCGAATCGGACGGCCGGCGCGGCGAGTTCATGTTGCTGCGCTACGCCGAGGATTCGCGCTTGTACGTGCCGCTGGAACGAATGGATTTGGTCCAGAGTTACCGCGTGGTGGAAGGGACCCATCCGGCGCTGGACAAACTGGGGGGAACCGCCTGGAACACGCGCAAAACGCGAGTGCGGAAATCCCTGGAGGACATGGCGGATAAGCTGCTTGTGCTCTATGCCGAACGGAAAACGGCGAAGGGCTTTGCCTTTTCCCCAGACGGAACCTGGCAGAGAGAGTTTGAAGACGCCTTCGAGTTTGAAGAGACTCCCGACCAGATGACCGCCATTGCGGATGTGAAACGCGACCTGGAAAAATCCTCGCCGATGGACCGATTGCTTTGCGGAGATGTGGGGTATGGCAAAACCGAAGTGGCGATGCGCGCCGCCTTTAAAGCGGTGATTGAGGGGAAACAGGTGGCGGTACTGACGCCCACGACGGTGCTGGCCTTTCAACACTTTGAAACATTCAAAAGGCGGTTCGCGGCATTTCCGGCGCGGATCGAAATGCTAAGCCGGTTCCGGAACACGGCCGAGCAGAAGAAGATCATGGGTGATCTGGAGACCGGCAAGGTCGATATCGTCATTGGGACGCACCGGCTGCTGTCGAAGGACGTGAAGTTCCAGGATTTAGGCTTGCTGGTCGTCGACGAAGAGCAACGCTTTGGCGTAGCGCACAAAGAACGGCTGAAAGAAATGCGGAAAAACGTGCACGCCTTGGCGCTTTCCGCCACGCCGATACCCCGGACGTTGCACATGTCGCTGGTCGGATTGCGAGACATGTCCGTGATCGAGACGCCGCCGAGGGACCGGTTGGCCATTCAGACGGTGGTGTCGCCGTTCAACGAAGAGATCGTTAGAAAGGCCATCGAGAACGAATTGGCGCGGGACGGGCAAGTGTATTTCATTCATAACCGAGTGGAGTCCATCTATTCGCTGGGCAACCTGGTGGCAAAGCTGGTTCCCAAGGCACGAGTTGTGGTCGGCCACGGGCAGTTGGGGGAGCGGGAACTGGAGCAAGTGATGCTCAAGTTCATTCGCGACGAAGCGGACGTGCTGGTGGCAACGACCATTGTTGAAAACGGGCTGGATATTCCACGAGCAAACACGATCCTGATCAATCGCGCAGACCGCCTGGGGCTGGCCGAGCTCTACCAGTTGAGAGGACGAGTTGGACGATCGAGCCAGCGCGCTTATGCCTACCTGCTGGTGCCTCCGGAGCGTGTGTTGACCGACGTCGCGCGCAAACGGCTGGCAGCGATGAAGGAGTTCAGCGAACTGGGTGCCGGATTCCGGATCGCGGCGCTGGATTTGGAGCTACGCGGGGCGGGCAATATGCTAGGGCGGCAGCAGCACGGGCACATCGAAGCCATCGGCTTTGACATGTACGTGCAAATGCTGGAACGCGCGGTGGCCAAGCTGAAGGGCGAAGAGGCAGCCCCCGAGTTGCGCACCACACTGAGCTTAGGGATGGACGTCCGCATTCCGCCGGAATACATTCCCAGTGAGAATTTGCGCTTGCGGACATATAAGCGCGTTTCTTCGGTGGCCAGTGAGGCGGAGAAACAAGACGTCCATAAGGAACTGCAAGACCGGTTCGGGGCCCTGCCCAAAGCGGTAGAAAACCTTCTGGAGTTTGCCGTCCTCAAATCCATGTGTGAGCGCTTGCGGATTGCCGCCGTAGAGCGCCAAGGACCCAAAATCGCGCTTCGATTCCACCCTGAAACGACGCTGGAGCCTGCCGCGGTCGTGAAGGTTGTGCGGTCGCGAAAGGGGATCAAGCTCGATCCCAGCGGGGTGCTTTGGATGGAAGTGGAACGAGGCGAGTCTGTGACCGGGGCGCTGCGTAAGGTTTTAACGGGATTGCGTGGGCAAGGCGAAAGCTGACAGGGCGGGGAATCCAAGTTAAACTTTCAGGACAGGGAGATTTATGAAAAAAGTAGCGTTGCTTGCCGGACTTTTGAGCGCTTGGCCAATGCTGGCCCAGAATCCGCCCGCGCAGAACCCTCCTGCGCAAAACCCACCGGCACAGAGTCCCCCAGCGCAAGCCCCACCCGCGCAGAATCCGCCTGCTCTGGAACAGCCGAAAATGGAAGAGCCCGGGACGGCGCCGGCCGAGACTCCGGAACCGAAGACCGCGACACCGAAGAAGAGCGATACTCCTGCGCCCAAGGCTGTTAAGAAGGCGTCGGAAGGCGAAGGAAAGGTCGTTGAGGAGATCGTCGCTCGAGTCAATAATGACATCATTACGCGATCGGAGCTGGAGAAAGCGAGGTCGACAGCCGCCGAGGATGCGCAGCAGGATTGCAGAGGGCGGTGCACGGCCGAACAGCTTCAGGTAGCGGTGGAAGATCGGCAGAAATATGCGCTGCGGGACTTAATCGACCAGTCGCTGCTCGCGCAGCGCGGCAAGGATATGGATATCAACGTAGAGCCGGAACTGGTGAAACAGTTGGACCAGATCCGCCAACAGAACAAATTGAAGGACATGGACGAACTGGAGAAGGCTGTCTCCTCCGAGCCGGGGATGAACTGGGACGATTTCAAGAGTAATATCCGCAACCGCTTGCTGACGCAGGAAGTGATTCGCAGGGAAGTGGGATCGCACATCAACATAACGCATGACGAGGAAATGAAGTACTACCAGGATAACCAGAAGGACTTCGTCAGGCAGGAACAGGTGGCCCTAAGCGCGATCGAAATCAAGACGGAGGGCAAGAAGGAATCGGAAATACCGGAGTTGAAGGCGAAGGCGCAAAAGCTGCATGACCGCGTCAAGGACGGCGAAGATTTTGGCGAATTGGCGAAGCGTTTCTCCGATGGCGCAACCGCGCAACAGGGTGGGTACTTGGGAATTTACAAGCGTGGCGAACTATCCAAGGAATTGGAAGACATCGTGTTCAAGCTGAATAAGAACGACATGACCGACGTCATCGAAACCAAACAGGGCTTTCTGGTGCTGAAGGTTCTGGAACACTATGAGGAAGGCGAGCAGCCGTTCGAAAAGGTGGAGAACGAAATCCAGGAGCATCTATATAACGAAAAGATGGACCCTGCCCTCCGGGAGTATCTGAAGACGCTTCGCGAGCAGAGCTACGTGGTCATCAAACCCGCTTACCAGGAGATGGCCGGCGGCGGGAATTCAGAAATCCAGGAAGTGAACGCCACTCCGGAAACAACGAAAGAGAAAAAGGGCCGCAAGAAGTATCTTCTGTTTGGGAAAAGGACCGAGCCGAGTTCATGAAAACCCCTTTCGTCAAGGACCTGACGGCGGATCAGGTGATTACCGGGTTTTTCCTGGTGCATGAGAAAGAGGTTCGCAATACTAACTCGGGCAAGCCTTACTTGCGGATGGAACTCGGCGACCGCAGTGGGACTATTGAAGCGCGCATGTGGGATCAGTTCGAAGTGTGCGCGAAAGGTGTGAACCGCGACGACTTCGTGAAGGTTCACGCGCGCGTGGAGATTTACCGCAACAAGCCCCAACTCTCCTTGCAACAGTTCCGGCTCGCGAAGCCCGAAGAGATCGACCTAGGCGATTTTCTTGCGCGCACGGCGTTTAACGTCGAGGAGTTGTACAAGCAGTTGCTGGCGACCGCCGAGGAAATGAAAAATCCGTGGTTGAAGAAGCTGGTCAGTAAAATACTGAGTGATCCGCAAATCGCAGAGTGCTATAAACGCGCACCGGCCGCGAAGGTCATGCATCATGCCTATCTGGGGGGATTGCTGGAACACGTAGTGGGATTGTGCGGCTTGGCAAAACAGATTGCTGCCCATTATTCCGAACTCGATTTGGATCTGTTGCTTACGGCGGCGATGCTGCACGACGTAGGAAAACTCGATGAGCTTTGCTACGAACGATCGATCGTGTACAGCACCGAAGGGCAACTGCTGGGTCACATTGTTATGGAATTGGAAACCGTGACGAAAGCCATGGAGGAAATCGAAGGCTTTCCGGCCAAATTGAAGGCGGTTGTCCAGCACATCCTGATCAGCCATCACGGGCAGTACGAGTTCGGTTCGCCGAAGTTGCCGATGATTCGAGAAGCGCTGGTGTTCCACTATATGGACGACATGGATTCTAAAATGGCGGCCGTCCGGGCAGCCCTGGCGATCGAATCCGGGGAAGAAGCCTGGTCGGCATACAGCGGAGCGCTGGGGCGAAAATTCCTGCGGCTGGAAAAATACCTGGCGGAAGCACCGGCCAGAGCTGCGAAGAAGGAAGAAAAGAATTAACTGCGACAATCCCCAATTCAGCGAGCGGGCGCGCGAACTCCTGGGGAGGGGCGAACGCCCAATCGACAGCGCGTACTCCTCAATGATTCCGGCGGAATACAAGGTGCGGGATTTGTGCATTCGACCTGCGACGATTCTGGCACCGATGGCGGGCGTGACAGACACACTGTTCCGGCGGGTGATTCGGGGACTGGGCGGCTGCGGCTTGTTGATGACGGAGTTCACCAGTTCCGAGGGAATTACGCGGAGCGCCCAGAAAATTGCGCGTTACCTCTATTTTCAGGAGGATGAGCACCCGATTGCGGCGCAGCTCTTTGGCGCCAGCCCCAGGGTGATGGCAGAAGCCGCGCGCATGGTGGAAGAACTCGGCTATGACGCGGTGGACATCAATCTGGGCTGTCCTGCCAAGAAAGTCGTGAAGTGCGGTGGGTCGGGACTTCTGCGGGAATTACCGCTACTGGAGGAGATATTTCGAAGTGTGCGCGCCGCGGTCAGGATCCCGCTGACGATCAAGTTGCGCGCGGGCTGGGATGAGAATTCTATTGTGGCCAAAGAGGTTGTGAGGATGGCGGAGCAGTGCGGAGTAGAAGCCGCTGCCATTCACCCGCGGACGCGCTTGCAGGGCTATGCGGGCAAGGCGGATTGGAACCTCATCGCAGATGTGAAGCAATCTGTGAAGATCCCCGTCATTGGAAATGGCGATATCCAGTGTCCCGAAGATGCGGCGAGGATGGTGCGGGAAACCGGGTGCGATGCGGTGATGATCGGGCGCGCGGCGGCTACGAATCCTTGGATATTTTCGCAAATGAAAGAGTTTCGAGAAACGGGGTACTATACGGTGCCCACGGAAGATGACCGGCACCGTTTACTGTCTGGATACTACAGGCAAATTCTTAACTCCAATCTGCCGGATAGCATGGGAAAAATGAAGCAGTTCGCTTGCTGGTTCACTCATGGTGTGGGGAATGGCAGCGAACTGCGAAGGATAGTGCATTTGGCGCGCACGCCGGGGGAAGTGGTCGAAAACGTCGAGCGCTTCTTTGAGCGGAAAGCGGCCGTTGGGGGGAATCCAGCCCATGAGCCAGACAATCGAGAGGGCAGTCCGGCAACGGTCCGAACGTAGGATCTCCGTACGCCTGCCTCTGCGTGTGCAGGGAAAAGACGCGCGAGGATTCAGCTTCGAGGAAGATACAGCCAGCGAAAATTTATGCCGGGGTGGTGCCGCGTTTCGTACGCGGTTCGACGTGGCGATCGGTTCAAGCTTGCAGATTCGGATACCGCTGCAGGGGCCGGCGATGAGGCGCGAAGAAAGCGATTTTGAGACGCAGGGTCGCGTCGTGCACGTAAGCGAGTCGCAACCCGACGGCGAGCGCGTCGTCGGCGTACAGTTTGTTGGCCCGCGCTTCCAGAGAATGTTCCGGCCAGAAACGGCGGCGTAAGCAACCCTCTGTGCTTGGCTGTTTTTCAGCGGCAGGGCGCTTCTTCTCCCATTCACGATGACAAAAAGTTCTTGCGGATTACTCAGTCGGGGGCGGATTTTCGCCCAGGAGCTGACGGTAGGCGTCGCGCTTGGTCATACCTCGTTCTTTGGCGGCGAGCTTCAGAGCTTCCTTGCGGTCCAATTTTGCCTGGTGCATGAGTTCATCGACACGCGCGGCCAGGGACTGAGCGGTATCAATGTTTGCGCCGGGCGCGCCCTTTTCTGCTGGGCCAATCACAAGGGTCATCTCGCCCTTTGCGGGATGCTCGTGCAAAGTCTGGAAGATGTCGGTGAGCCTGCCGCGGCGAAACTCCTCATGCAGTTTGGTCACTTCCCGTGCAAGGCAGGCGGGTCGGTCACCGAGAATCGCCACCGCATCGGCAATCGTGTCTGAAATGCGGTGTGGGGCTTCGTAGAAGATAAGGGTACGATCCTCAATGCGCAGGCGTTCCAACGCGCGCTGGCGCTCGCCGCTTCGAGCCGGCAGAAAGCCTAGAAACAAAAACTCTTCATTCGGCAGGCCAGAGGCGGAGAGGGCCGCAAGCAGAGCCGAAGGCCCCGGGACGGGAACAACGGGAATATGATGGCGGATGGCCAAGGTAACCAGGCGGTGCCCGGGGTCGGAAACAAGTGGCATACCGGCGTCGCTGACCAACGCGATATTTGCTCCTTCTTCCATGGCCAGCACGAGCTCGGAAGCGCGCGTCAACTCGTTGTGCTCATGATAGCTGACCAGAGGCTTGTGAATTTCAAAATGGTTCAGCAATTTCAGGGTGTGGCGCGTATCTTCGCAAGCGATCTGGTCTACCTCTTTCAGAATGCGCAAGGCACGCAGGGTAATGTCTTCCAGGTTGCCAATCGGCGTGGCAACCAGATAGAGGCAGCCGCGCCGGGCCTCTGGAGGAGATTGAGAATGCGTGTTCTCATTCATGGAATTGGCAGGGAGTCAGTTTAGCATGCCGGGTAGGCGGCTAGCGGTGCATGCTATAATCGAGCTTTTGCAACATACTCAGGAGGCTGGACTGTGCCGCTGTACGAGTACGAGTGCACGAAATGCCACAAAAAGACGGAAAAGATTGAGAACGTAGCGGGGCCGCATCTGAAGAAATGCCCGCACTGCGGTGGCAAGGTTGAGCGTCTTCAATCGGCGCCGGCGATTCAATTCAAGGGCGCGGGCTGGTACGTAACCGATTACGCGGGGAAGAAGAGCGCGGGGAGCGAGAGCAAATCCGCTGAGACGGAAACTGCAAAAGAAACTCCGAAGGAACCTGCCGCAAAAGAACCGAAAGAATCCAAAGAATCCAAAGAATCGAAAGAGAAGAAACCTACCAAGACGAAGTAAGTTCCTCTGTGTATCCAAGACAAAGCTCCGAGATCCCCGGAGCCGAGCCATTCTGCACGGCAATCGCGAAAAAGGACTTTGATGCCGCGCTATTGAGAATGGTCGGGGATGTGCAAAAGCTCGTTTCTCGATCGCCATCTCGGCTCGAGGCGCGAAGCCAAAGCAATCTCCCACAAAAATCGAGGGTTTCTACGAACCCGCCGGCTTGGATGAGTGTCTAGAGCTTTAACGTCTTGAGGTATTCGCGGAAGGCGTCGCCAAATTCCTTGTTTTGCAAGGCAATTTCCACGGTGGCCTTCAGGAAGCCCAATTTCTCCCCCGCATCATAGGAGATTCCTTCATAAATCAGCGCCCACAGGCCCTGTTCCTTGGCAAGGAGGCGCAGGGCATCCGTCAATTGGATTTCGCCGCCGGCGCCGGGCTTGGTGCGCTCCAGGCAGTCGAAGATCGCGGAGGGGAGAACGTATCGCCCGGTGATGGCAAGGTTCGAAGGGGCGTTCTCAGCTCTGGGCTTTTCCACGAGGTCGCGAATGCGTAGCAGGCGCTCGCCAAAAGGTGGCTGGGGCGCCGGCTCGCCGTCCACAATCCCGTAAAGATGCGTTTTTTCGCGCGGCACTTCTTCCACGGCAATGGCGCCAGTTCCCGTGGCTTCATAGACTTCAATGAGTTGCTTTGTGGCGGGGTTGGGGCCGGGGATGAGGACGTCGCCAAGCAGGACGGCGAAGGGCTCGTCGCCCACCAAGTCCTTTGCGACAAGGACGGCATGGCCCAGTCCAAGAGGCATTTTTTGCCGCGTATAACTGACTTGGACCATATCGCTGATATCGCGGACCATCTCCGCTTGCGCGGTTTTCCCCTTTTCTTCCAGGAAACGTTCCAGCACGGGAGAGTAATCAAAATGATCTTCAATGGAATTTTTGCCTTTGCCGGTAACAATGATGACGTGCTCGATTCCGGAGGCTACGCATTCTTCGACAACATACTGAATTTGCGGTTTGTCCACGACGGTCAGCATTTCTTTTGGTTGTGCCTTCGTGGCCGGCAGAAAGCGAGTGCCAAGACCGGCGGCGGGGAGAACCGCTTTGCGAACTTTTCGGTGTGCCGGAGTTTTCAGGGGGGAGTACGTTTGCTCTTCAGCCATGATGGATTTGTTTGTATGAGCTTCCCAGGAAATTTTGTTCCTTGGGCACAGTAGCTGCCACTCAGCAGTTTTGTCAATAAAGTGTACTACCGATGAGAAATTGCGGGTCTGGCCTGTGAAGGTGGCGGACCCCCGTGATAGCATGTGCGCGCAAGAACGGCCCGTGGCCTGGTGTTTCGCACCGTGAGGAGGAACGCAATTCGGAATGAGATTCCTTGTAAATCGGCTCATGGTCGTGCTTCTGCTGGTGAGCCTGTTCTATGTAAGGAGCGCCACCGCCCAAGAGGCCATTCAGCCGGGTGCGGTGTCGGGCGAGATCAAAATCGGCAACATTACTTGCTCCACAGGATGGGCAAAGGAGTATGCCAGCGTGGCGCGGGCGGAAGCTGCGTTTTTTGAGATGATCAATGAGCGAGGCGGGCTTCACGGGCGGAAGATCAAGTTCATTAGCATGGATAACGGATGCGACAGCCAGAAGTCCCTTGAACTTGCGCGGCAGTTGGTGGAACAGGAGGACGTGCTTTTGCTGTTCAGCGTGCTGGGCACAGAAAGCAATATGGCGATCCGGGCCTATCTGAACGAACAGCAGGTCCCCCAGTTGTTCCTGGCGTCGAGTTCGGCCGTGTTTAACGATCCGTCCCATTTTCCGTGGACCATGGGATTCTTTGCGACCTATCGTACCGAGGGTAAGGCCTACGCCAAATACATTCTGGAGAGGAAGCCCTCAGGAAAGATTGCGGTGCTAGCCGCGAATGATGCTGCTGGCCGAGAATTTGTGGCCGGTCTGCGCGATGGTCTAGGCGACAAGGCGGCGATGATTGTGAAGGAGACTACCTATGAGGATTCCGACAACACCTTGGACAGCCAGCTTCGAGCGCTTAAGGAGTCGGGTGCCGACATCTTCCTCAACTTTTCTGTTGGGAGATTTGCGACTCAGGCCATTGGCAGAACGTTTGACTTGGATTGGCATCCCATGCAGTTCATTCCGAATGCTTCGCTTTCCATTGCTGCGTTCCTCGAACCTGCGGGGCTGGACAAGGCCGCGGGTGTTATCTCGAATGCGCGTTCGAAGGGATGGCATTCCCCTCAGTCGCAGCGTGACCCCGCCGTGCGAGAATTCCTGGAATGGATGAGCAAATACAATCCGCAAGCGAATTTGCGCGATCAGAATAATGTAGCCGGCTACGAACGAGCCCAGGCACTTGTGGAGGTCTTGAAAGATTGTGGGAACGACTTAACCCGGGCCAATGTAATGAAAAAGGCCGCGAATCTGGACTTGGGGCTTGGAATCCTGCGCCCAGGAATCCGGATTAGAACAAGCTCAACCGACTATCAACCGATCAAACAGCTTTTTCTGATCCAGTTCGACGGGAAGGAATGGCGTCCGATTGGGCCGATCAGCAGCGAATAGCCAAGCAGCTCGGATAATGCAGCAATTTCTCGGTTTGCACCTAGATCCAATCTGAGGGAGGAAAAGGAATCGGCCAGAATTGCGGGGCAGGGCCATCGAACTCGAAGGCAACCGCAAATTGTCCGTCCACTGAGCCTCTGAGCCCCACTACTCGGCAGGATTGCTGCGCACCTAGTGCCGGGTTCATCAGCAGCATTTTATGCCCTCTACTCACTTTCAGACTCATTTCCAGCAGACCCCCATGGGCGTTCACCACTAAAGTGAACGCCTCGAGTCGCACCCACTTACCCTCTTCTGTAGTGGTTTCCACCACCACACGGATTTGCAGCAATATCCGTTCGCTGCGCCTTCGGGTCATGGTCTGGGGACGCGTATTCCCTCCGGGGCTTGCGTCTCACAAGGTAAATTGAATTCTGTCGCGGTCGGCTTTTCGGAAACTCTCTTCACCGGCAAACCGCAAGAGCAACAGAGGAAGGCCATTTTCGCCTCGAAGGGTAACTGTGATCTGTCGATCAAAACTCTCTGCAGACAGTAATCCCAATCGCTTAGTAGGTTCCGTGGTCTTGGCCAGTCACAGATTAGAAATGTGTTATTTGCTCCGAAAGCCGAGCGCATCCTATTCCATTGCCATTTGCGGGATTGAGCTCCTTTGCGTCTTCGCACGCCCAGCGTGGTCCATTACCTCAGAGCGGGTTGGGGCAAATTTTGACACGCTACGACAAGGGGCTTTTGCATGAACAGTTTGAAAGTGTTGGGCACATAACAGCGCAAAAAGTAAGTTTTAGGAAAACAATCAGGGCGAAAGTTGGATTTTGGGACAGGTCAGGGACTGACCTCCTAGCGAAAAGATGTTCGATTCGGGTTGAGTGATAGCTGCGAACTCCCAGCCGCGAACCACCACAAAACTTTGCGCATTAGATTGAGAGTTTCGGTCGGCGAAGACTCTCCTTGCTTGGGATACCAAGCATTTTCACGGTTCTGTCTCGTTTTGGGATTGCGGGATTAGACTTTGCCGTGTCAATGAACGATCGGGGGATCGTGTTTGTTGGCGTCTTGCGAACTTTGATCAGGAGAATTTATGAATCAAACGGAATTTAATTGCCGTCTGGCGGTTGTCAGTGCGTTCCTTGCTTTTACTTTGTTTTGTTGCACTTGCGTCGGCGTGGACAAGTGCCATAGATCAGCAAGTGCACCGTTCAGCCGCTCGGGAGCAGGCGTGATATTGCTAGCAGATGGCGCCGCTCCTGCTCCGCCGCCAACGCCTCTGCCTCGGCCGAAACCACAGAGTTAGATTTCCGCAAGTATGGTGTATCCGGCCTGTCACCGATGCCACTTGCGGTAAAGGGGGAGTTGTCCCACTCCCCCATATCTCGTGTTACCATTTGGCCGCAAGGTAGACTTTGAGCACGGGAACTTCTAGTTATGCTGACCATGGCTATCTGGTGTGTGGGGACCTTACTCGAAATTCTTGTGCTCGTACGCGGGTTTCGGGCAAAGCTTTTCCCCCTGTTTCCCATCTTTTACGCCTACTTGATGTTTGTGACCCTCGATGAGTTTGTGCGAGTCTGTGTTTACCGGTGGGGCTCGAACCACTATTTTGAGGTCTACTGGGCCACGCAGTTTCTTAGCTTGGCCGTCGGCTCCGGGATCATCTTTGAGATCTACCGAGTTGCCCTGCGTTCCTATCCAGGAGCCGCAAGGATGGCGCGTTATCTTCTGCTGATCGTGTTCGGCGCGATTTTCGCGAAGGCGCTGACCAATTCCTCGGGCGGCGTGTTCACCTGGCTAGCGGAGACATCTCTCGTGTTGGAGAGAAACTTACGGATTGTCCAGGCGCTGGCCATCCTCACTCTAGTTTCTCTGTTCCTCTGGTACGCGATCCCTTTCGGCAGGAATTTAAAGGGCATCTTGATCGGTTACAGCCTCTTTATTGGAATGAGCATCATTCAGATCACCTTGCTGTATCACTCGTGGGAGCTCATCAAACCTTTCTGGACGTACGCACCATCCCTCTCGTACCTTCTCGTGCTGGGAATTTGGGCAAGAGCTCTGTGGTCGTCGCAGCCGGTTCCAGAAGCAAGGGCAGACGTTCAGCTCGAGAACGATTATGAGCTGCTGGTAGCTTCTACGCGCGAGCAATTCCGAAGGGCAGTTGCGCGCCTCGGATGGGGAGTTCGCGCATGACACTTTATCTCACGCTTGGTGCCGCTGCTGCCTTCGTTATTTTTGTGCTTCTGCGAAAGGCCGGAGATCAGGAATCGGAAGTTAGTGCCGTTGGCGAATCTAATTATGGAAATCGGTTTGGACCGGTGAACGGCCTGCAGCCCGCAGAGTTGGCGATCAGGATATTTTCTCAACAGGACATGGAATTCATCCTGCGCACCCGCTCGTCTCGATTGCAGCGACTGTATCGGGAAGAACGTCGAAAGGTGGCCCTGCATTGGGTTCGACGAACTTCCCGGGAAGTCAGCCAGATTATGCACAATCATCGGCTTCGTTCTCGCCAGAGCTCTAATTTGAATGTGGCTGTGGAAATGAAACTGGTTTTTCTCTATGTGCAGCTCCGGTGCCTGTGTGGGATGCTGCTCGTGTTGATTCAACTGTTTGGGCCGCATGCCCCAGTGAATTTAGCCGCTCGCGCTGGCGAGCTTTATCAGCAGATCGGCAGGGCGCTTTCGGAAGCCGGCGCCGTCAACCAGGCTGCATCACCAGGGAACATCGCAGCTCCGTGAGCATTCAATGAGCAATTCTATCCAGCGCGTGAGCGTGCAGAGTGCGTACGACGACCTTCAACGCCGAACATTGTCTGCGATTCCGTGTGACTTCGCCCGACTGATCTACCTTGCTTCCACGCGCGACTACAACAGCGGGCTGTATCACCACGAGGGACTCGCAGCCCGATACGGCGTCGATGAGGCACGCCAAGCCTTGCAGAACACTCACCGGGAGATTTTCTGCAGGCTGGTTTCTTTACCTTTAGAAGGAATGGTGAGCGAATTAGAAACCTACGTTCGAACGTCGCATGAGGCACCGGTGGGCTTTATTCATACTTGGGAAGAGCTGGAGCCTTATCGCGTGGCAGTGCCAATGGAAGTCGATTCCACCATGGTTCAGCTGTTCCTGTCCAACATCAGGCTTGCCTTAGAG
Organism: Candidatus Acidiferrales bacterium; assembly: GCA_963709675.1. Taxonomy (GTDB): domain Bacteria; phylum Acidobacteriota; class Terriglobia; order Acidiferrales; family UBA7541; genus Acidiferrum. Next base: position 941,331 of record CAVPWW010000002.1, on the reverse strand, counting down.
ATTTTGCGGTTCCGTCAGGAGAAGGATCCGGCGTGTCAGCCAGCCGCATCGCTACAGCCGTCACTTGGCCGATGATCTCCGCTTCACGGCCATAGTCCAGCCGGCGAACGCTGCAGGGGGAGAGAGGGTGAGGCAAGAGCAGCAGGTGCCCCTCCTGCAGTTCACACCAGGAACAGGCATACCCGTCGCGCAATTCCACAAAATAGACCGGCCGATCGAACTCCGTACGCCAGCGCTGTGGTTGAATCTTGCGCACGCGCTGATCGACCTGGACAAAGGAGCCGGGGCGTAGCAGCGGGTGAAGCGTGTAATCCTGAAGTCCGATGTAACCGTACAAGCTATGCCGAAGATCCAGGTGCTGAAGGAGCGCGATCGGGACTTCCCCCCAGATTTCGACCATGCGGGTAAGGAGGTTTGTGTTGTCGAGGTCGAACGAGCGGTCAAATCGAACGGGGAAGGAGACGGTTTTTTCCGCGTCGAAGACCTGCAGATTGGTCAGGTGAGTGTTCGGCAAAGGGGCAAGAAGTTGATGCTGGGGTGTTTTCTGGAGATCCACGCCAAAATAAAGGAGCAGGTCCGTGAACTTGACGTGATAGATGGCTGCCAGGGAATACAGCTTGAAAATGCTGGGAACGGAATCTGAGTTTTCCAATTGAGTAAGCCAGGCGTTGGAGATCTGAAATTCCTGGTTCTTTTCCTCATCCGCAATTTTTGAACTCAAACTCTCGACATCGCGCGTCGTGATTCCCAGTCGAATTCGCAATTTTCTGAGCTGGTCTCCGGGTGGGCGGGAATTCATACGGCCACATCTTACAGCATTCGGCCACAAAGTGTGAGGCTAGGGGACAGGCCAACAGGCCAGGGGCAGGCCTTCAGGACGCCGAACAGGAAAGTGCTGGAACCGATCGGGAAATCGGCTTCGTGCTGAGACTCGCAGCAGGGAATAAAGGGGCAGGAAGCAATGTGCTAGCATTGAATTTCAAGTGCGAAATAGGCTTGGAAGGGACACTGTGACGCGCATTCTCGGGATCGAGTCGTCGTGTGACGAGACGGCGGCGGCGGTGGTGGTCGATGGGCGCACCATTCTGTCCACTGTGGTGGCTTCTCAGATCGACATTCATCGAAAATACGGTGGCGTGGTACCGGAATTGGCTTCGCGCGAACACTTGCGGCAAATCGTGCCAGTTGTGCGCGAGGCCATGGAGCAGTCCGGCCTGGGCTTGGCAGAATTGGACGCGATTGGAGTGACGCAGGGCCCCGGTTTGGTGGGGTCGTTGCTCGTGGGGATCACTTACGGAAAGACACTGGCAGCGGCGCTCGGCAAGCCGCTTATCGGAGTGAACCATCTGGAGGGACATATTCACGCCGCGTTTCTGGAAGCGCACCTACACGGCGACGTACCGCAACTGCCCGCAGTATGCCTGATTGTTTCCGGCGGTCACACGGTCTTGTATGAGGTCCAGGCAGCGGATGCCTCGCAGTATAAAGCATTCGCTTATCGGAAGCTCGGACAGACACGGGACGATGCAGCCGGAGAGGCCTATGACAAGGTGTCCAAACTACTAGGTCTTGGCTATCCCGGTGGACCGATTCTCGATCGACTGGCGGCAGTCGCGGGGCACGCGCCTGCTCCAACTAAGTTCGGGCCTACGAAAACGCGAGGCAATGCGCTGGACTTCAGCTTTAGTGGGTTGAAAACGGCGGTGCTCTACCATGTGCGGGAGCATCCCGAATACAGCGAAGAGATTCGCAGAAGGGAAGAGTCACTGCGCGTGGGCCAAAAGAGATTCGAAGAATTGCTGGTGCTTTGTAGTCCAGCGACCCTCGGCCTGGTGCGAGAATTCCAGAATGCTGTGGTCCGGGACCTGGTGGAACGCACGATGTTAGCGGCCGAAGAATCCGGCGTGGAAACGATCCTGGTGTCGGGGGGAGTGGCGGCAAACAGCCAGCTCCGCGCCACGTTTGAAGAGCGGGCGAGGTCCCGCGGCCTGAAAATCTACTTTCCAAGCCGTGCGCTGTCTACTGACAATGCGGCGATGATTGCAGCGGCGGCGTATCCACGATTTCAGCAGAGGCGATTCGCAGATTTGCGGCTAAATGCGGTGGCAAGTATGCCACTGGCGTAAAGGAGGGGGGGGCGAATTACGAGCCGCGAGTTATCTGAACGAACTGTTCGGTGGTGCAGATTGGATCGCGATCTCAGCAGCAGCGCACCCAAAAAAAAAGCGGGCAACCCCCGAAGGCTGCCCGCAGAACAATTCCGATATTTAGAGGCGTTAGTCTACCTTCTCCTGCAACGTGGGGAATTGCAGCTTGGCTTTGGCCAAGGACTTGACCACCAGTCCTTCGGCGTTTTCCGCAGTGAGGTTGCGCGCGGTTGCCATCTCGCTTACCAGGAGATACTTGGCGCGCTCCAACATTTTCTTTTCGCGGAAAGAAAGGGGCTTGCTGCGGCTTAGGGATACGAGGCTTTTGAGGACGACAGCCACTTCCAGGAGGGAACCCGTGCGCATGCGCTCGGAGTTCTCTTTGAAACGGTGTTTCCAGTCGTGGTGCGAATTGAGCTTACCTCTTTCGAGGAAGCCGAGCACCTTCGTGGCATCGATGGAGCGGATAACAGATCGCAGGCCAACTGCCGGTGCGTTCGAAGAAGGAACCATAACGCGCAAGCCGCTGGAAATGATACGAATCATGAAGTAACGTTCGGTTCTGCCGTTGAGTATGCCGTAACTGATTTGTTCTACTACCCCTACGCCGTGGTTCGGATAAACGACTTTGTCGCCGATCTTGTATTCCATAGCTTCGGTGGCCCCCAAGAAGATAAAACCAGTGTAGTGTAAGTGTGCTGCAAGAGTCAAGATATATCCAGTGGAATGAGGGAGATAGGGAGAGTTGAAAAAGGATTTGGCAGTCAAATTGCTTACAACCCGCAAAATCTACTTGCGAGAATCTCCAGCATTTCTCTGGCATTGGCGTTGCAAACCGCGCCCTTGGAGAGAAACTTTTGTTGCAACGTATTCAGTTTGAAGGAGTAAGCTGGATGTCGGAAACTGGTTTCCCAGAATGATTACGTTAGCTATCGATACCTCTGAAGCGCGGGGCAGTGTGGCTGTCCTGAAGGATGGTGCCGTCGTCGCTACAAAAGCACATGAGGAGGGGACAGACTATTCGATGTGGCTTCTCCCTGCGGTTGGGGAAGTGCTGGTTCGGGCGGGGGCCAAAATGGAGTACGTCGACTTGTATGGGGTCGCGACAGGCCCGGGTTCCTTTACGGGCTTGCGCGTAGGATTGACGACTGTGAAGGCTTGGTCAGAGGTTTATGGCAAGCCAATCGTGGGAGTTTCGAGGCTCGAAGCGATGGCCCGGTCGCGGGAGTCCCAATTGGCCTACGTGGTCAGTTGTTACGACGCGCAGAGAGAGCAGCTATTCGGGGCGATCTATCACGCGTTGTCAGGAGTTGTGGTGCGTGTCGGAAAGGAATTCGTGGGCTCACCCGAGGAATTCGTCCATCTTGTCGACGGCGAAGCAGGAAGTGAATCCGTCACATGGATTACGTTGGATCCAGGTTTGCTTGAGAACTTGGAATCATTGCAGCGGCGGATTTCCGCCGGCGATCGTGTTCTTGTTTGTTCGACCGAATTGGCTTCCACTGTGGGCGTATTAGCCATCGAAAGAGCTGCGAAAAGGCAATTTAGTGATCCGTTGGCATTGGACGCCAATTATGTCCGCCGGTCTGACGCAGAGATCTTCTGGAAGGGGTCGTCGGCCGTTGCGCCCTGAATCCAAAGAAGGGGGCAAAGTTATCCGGGTGGAGGAATGCGGAAGGGAGGATCTTCCAGAGGTTGAGGCGATACTTCAACTTTCTCCGGGAGCTGCGGCCTGGCCGGCAGGTTCTTTGGCCGATACGTTGGAAGATCATCCCGTGCACTTCCTCGTCGGCAGACAGGGCAAAGATATTGCAGGGTTTATCACCGGACGCCGAGTGAGGGACGAGGGCGAAATCTTGAATCTGGGGGTAAAACCGTGGTTTCGCCGCCAAGGCGTGGGAAAGGCCCTGGTTCAAGCCCTGCTTGAGGTTTTCGCCCCCGAGGGGGTGGTTCAGGTTTTCCTTGAAGTGCGGGAATCCAACGCGGCCGCTATCAAGTTCTATCGAGGATTGGGCTTTCGTCAAATTGGGAAGCGTGAACGCTACTACCGCGATCCGGTCGAGGCAGCTCTGGTCCTGAGGCTCAAGATCAGCTCGCAAGTCAGTACGGGATGAGCAAACCGATGGTACCGGTCGAAATTCACAGAGCAGGTACCAATTTACTCTTGACGCAGAAATTCCTGGTGCTAGTCTGCGTTCATGTAGTGTTCACAATCCAAGTCGTGAGGAGACACGCATGGCAACAGCGCAGCGGAGTCCTCGGGACGTAATTTTCGAATCAGACGCCGAGTATCAGCGTCTGGCCGAAAAGCATCAGCAGTACGAAGCAGAACTTCAGAAACTCTCGCAGTCGCCCTACCTGAATTCAGAAGACCTCATCGAAGAAATCCGGTTAAAAAAACTGAAGCTTCACGTGAAGGATGAAATGGAGCGCATCGCTGCGCACTTCCACAGTGCGGGCGCTAGACATACGCAGTAACCCGCCGTTAATCGCCCTCCCGGCAGAGCGAAGTATCGTAGAATGACCAGAGTCCTCCCGCGGCAACGAGCCGCGACGGAGCAGGGGAGGTTATGGTCCGGGAAGGGTATCTTTTTGGATTGCCGCCGCTGGTTATGGGAATACTGCTGCTGGTATTCGCCCGGGGTTGGATATTTGCCCTTGGCGCGCTGCTTGTTCTACTAGGACTGTTCGTCTTCAGTTTTTTCCGGAATCCGGAGCGAATGATTCCCGAGGAAGCCGGGTTGATCGTTGCGCCGGCCGACGGTCGCGTTGTCGTGGTCAAGGAGGAAAGCGCCAACGGCCAGCCCGGCAAACGCGTCAGCATCTTTCTGGCAATCTGGAATGTCCATGTGAACCGTGCTCCCGCTGGCGGTAAGATTACACGTCTGGACTACAAGCCAGGGAAATTCCTGGCCGCTTGGGATGAAAACGCATCGTTCCAGAATGAGCAGAACGTGTTCACGCAGGCCACCGAACACGGCGAAATCGTCTATAAGCAGATAGCGGGTTGGGTGGCGCGCCGCGTCGTGTCTTGGAAAAAGTCAGGGGACGAGGTGGCTCGTGGAGAGCGTATCGGATTGATGCGGTTCGGTTCGCGCATGGACATCTGGTTACCGAGTGAAGCGGAAATAGCCGTGAAAGTGGGGGAAAACGTAAAGGGCGGCTCGAGTATTTTGGCCCGTATGCCGGAGACAGCAAGAGTGAGGACAAGCGTGCCTCGCAAGCGCTCCGGAGGAACCGGTCAGAAAATGCAGGACGACACGCGCTCGTAGTACTCTGTGAAAGAGCAGAGGGAATAGGGATGGACGCCATCGAACAACAAGAAATGCCGTTTCCGGAGGGCAAAAAACGGGTGCGCCGCATGCGCCGTGGAATCTTTCTTTTGCCCAGCCTCATGACGGGTGCCAATCTGCTTTGCGGTTATTACGCATCGATTGCCGCGCTGATGGGCGGGAGAGAAGATTTTGACCATGCCGCGAAAGCCATCGGCATCGCGATTCTGTTTGACTCGTTGGACGGGCGTATCGCCCGAATGACCGGAACCAACACCGAATTTGGAGTGCAGTTCGATTCGCTCGCCGACGTCGTGAGTTTTGGAATTGCCCCGGCCATACTTGCCTATGCCTGGGGCTACAGGAGTCTGACCGCGGTGAACGGGGACTCTTTTCTGGGGCATTTTGCCTGGCTTTGCTGCCTGGCCTTTCTGATTTGCTCGGCCTGGAGGCTGGCCCGATTCAACGTAAAGGGCATGGAACCCGGCGGCAGCAAGAACTTCGTAGGTATGCCGACGCCCGCGGCTGCGGGGGTAGTTGCGGCGATTGTGCACGCGTGCCACTGGCTTGGGCCGATCGGCGATCCGCGGTGGTCCTACGCGTGGTTTGTGCTGCTTCCCGCGCTGGGAGCGTTGATGACCAGCACGGTGCGTTACTATAGCTTTAAGGACATCCCGTGGGCGCGCAAGCAGCCCTCAGTCACCATCATTCTGGTGGTCATGCTCGTGGGGATCATCTGGCGCTACTCGGAGTACGCGCTGGTGATTCTGGCGGGTACGTATGCGATCGCCGGGATCGTTCTCCATATTCTGCGCGTGTTTAAACATCGCACTGTCCCCCGGACAGCCTGACCCATGGCTTCAGACCGTCACACACAAAAGATTGTCATTGCTGGCGCTTCCTCGCTCCTTGGAAATGAGGTGAAATCCGTTCTGGAAGAGAGCCGATTTGCGGGTTGGGACCTGCGGCTTGTGGACGAAGAAGTTGTTGCAGGCCTGCTAACGGAGGCAGCCGGCGAACCAACCGTGATCCAGAAGGTGGAAGAAGATTCGTTTCACGGGGCGCGTTACGTGTTTCTGACTGGCTCAACGGGGTTTGGCAAACAGTGCCTGGGGCCAGCCGAGGAAGCCGGCGCGAAGGTCATCGATTTTTCCAGAGCGAGCTTGTCGGATCCCGATGCCGTACCGTGGTTTCCGCGCATCGAAGCGCTCACCGGAAGAAGTTTGGCGAAAAAAGCAAAGCTCTTTTCATTATGTTCCGCGGCGGGGGCGGCGATAGCAACTTTGGCGCTTGCTTTGCGCGGGGCAGGTTTGCGGCGGTTGGTGACGGTTGTGTTTCAGCCCGTTTCAGAAGTGGGAAGGGAAGGGATCGAAGAACTAGAAACACAGACCTCACAATTGCTTTCCTTCCAGAATATTGGCACTCCGGTTTTTGGAACTCAGGCGGCCTTTACTCTGTTGCCACGCTATGGCCCCGAGAGTCGACAGGATTTGCACCAGAGCCTGCTGCAGATTCGAGCGGAAGTAAGCGGCGCGCTTGGCGATGCAGAGCAGGATGCGAAAATTGCTGTCAACCTGGTGCATGCACCGGTGTTTTATGGAATGACGTTTAGCGCGTACGTCGAACTCGAGGAAAAAACAGAATTGGTGAGTCTGATCGATGCCTGCAAGGAGGCTGGATTTTCGATGGTTCCGGCCACCGAGCCGGCCCCGAACAATGTCAGCGTGGCCGCCGAAGCGAGCATTTATCTGCGCGCGCCGGAGGCGGACAGCTCCCGTCCAGGCGGATGGTGGTTTTGGGGAGCGGCGGACAATTTGCGTTTGCCTGCTTGGAGCGGGTGCAAACTCGCGGAATGGTTGGAAGGATGAAGTGGGCAGTACGGTTCCGGTGTTGGTGCCTGGCGCTGAGCGTGGCCTCGGCGGGGTGCGGCTACCATGTGGCAGGCCATGGAGCAGACGCATTGCCGAAGACCATACACGTGATTGCGGTTCCCGCACTGGAGAATAAGACCAACACGTTCAAAATCGAGCAGAAGCTGACAGCCGCCACGATTCATGAATTTCTGGCGAAGACCCGGTACAAGGTGGTGTCGAGTCCGGATGCCGGCGACGCAGTGCTGACAGGAAAGGTATTGAGCTTGGAGATCTTGCCGCTCCTCTTCCAGACTCCGACGGCGACTACTTCCACTGAACAGGCCACCGCGATGATGGTGACCATGAAGTGTGAAGTCACCTTAACGGAACGGGATAGCGGCAAAGTTCTGTATCACACGGACAATTTCGTCTTTCGCAATGAGTACCAGTTGGCGACCGTCGGGCAGACGGCACAGACCCCAACGGAATCGCGGGGAAATGTCGAGGAGATTTTCGAGGAAAGCGATCCGGCTTTCGACCGGATGGCGCAGGATTTTGCGGTACGATTGGTTGCGGCGGTGACGGAGAATTATTGATGGCGCGGGCGAACCTGGAACAACTCAAGGAGCGGTTGGAAAAAGGCAAAGTGATTCCCGCATTGCTGCTCCTGGGTGACGAACCCTATCTGCGCGATGCCTGCCGCGCCTCGCTCATCGACAGGTTTGTCCCGGAAGCCGCACGCACCTGGGCGGTCTCACGTTTTTCCGCAAAAGAGGACGGAACCCAAGCAGCGCTGGATCAATCACAGTCCCTTCCCATGCTTTCCTCGCAACAAGTGGTGTTCCTTGAGGATGCCGAAGCCATCGAGAAATTGGGGGAAAAGGCCAGAGAGGAAGCCGTCGAGCGCATCGAGGCATATCTGAGGGATCCCGCGCCGTTTACGGTGCTGGTTATCGAAGCCGAAAAGCTGGATATGCGCATGCTCCTCGGAAAAAAGCTCGCGGAACTCACTCTGGTCGTGGAAGTTGGCTTTGGGGACAGAGCCGAAGACCGGATAGGTGCAGCGGAGGTGCTGGCCAGAACGCTTGCCAAGAAACAGGGCGTCACCTTTGAAAAAGGCGCCGCGGAGAACCTGGCCGAATTCGTAAATGGCGATTTGATGCGACTGAAAACCGAGGTTGAGAAGCTGGCGACTTTTGCTTCCCAACGGAAAATCATACGGTGCGAGGATGTAAGTCTGCTGGTGAGCTCCGAGAAGACCACGACGATTTGGGAAGTGGCGGACTTGCTTGCGTCCCACCAACCTCGCAAAGCATTGGAGTTTATCGACCGGTTACTGCGTGAGGGGGAAGAGCCGGTGTCCATGGTGGGCGGCATGGCTTGGATGTACAGGAAATTGGTCGAAGCGAGTGAAGTCCGCGGGGCGGCTAATGGTTGGCAAGCCGCTAAAGCGCTGGGCATGCGGCCGGAACAGGCGGAGTTGGCCATTCGTTGCGCGCAAAAAATTCCGCGCGAACGATTGTTGGATGGACTCCGCGCTTTACAGGACGCCGATAACCGGTTGAAGGGCGGGGTCAAAGACGTTCGGGCCATGATGGAATTTTTGGTGTGGCGATTGAGCGGCGATCAGGCCGCAGCGGCCAGAGAGGTGCTCTGAAAAGAAAAAGGCGGGCAACATGTTGCGATGCCCGCCAGAAATTTGTCGCGTACTGGCGTTACTTAGCCGATTTGGCTTTCACCTGGTTATAGGCCAGCGCGAGGCGGGACTTGTAGCGGTTCCCGGTATTTTCGTGCAGCACGCCCTTAGCGATGGCGGCATCAATCGCCGACAGCGTAGGATTCAGGAGGTTTCCGGCGGCGGTGGCGTCTCCCGCGGTGATGGCGGTGCGCAGGCGCTTCATGACGCTGCGGACGCGGGTGCGATTCGCACGGTTTACTTCCGCACGTTGCAAAGATTGCGCCGCACGCTTTAAAACGGACTTCTTCTTTTTCTTAACTTTGGTAGCCTGACCTTGGGCCATCTATCGCTCCTTATGAGTTTTTCTTGAAGCATTAGTTTGAAGGGAGTGAGTACGCTTTGTCAAACGACCTAAAACCTGTCCCGCGCGTGCCGCAAGGCGCAACTCTCTCAACGACCGCGGGTCCTCTCGAAGCGCGTTCACTAGATGCCAAACGCGATCAACTCTGCTTGCTCGTGAATTCACGCAATCCCATCATCACGGTTGAAACCAGCGAAGAACAACGGTTTTCCGCTCTACTAGGGCACGTCGCGGACCGGCTCAGCATTCCCCTCTACTGCTGGAGCGTTACCACGGGGCTGGCGAGGGCAGGTGCAGCGGCACTCTACAACTCCGATCAGCCAGAACAGGCGCTCGCCAACATTGGCACCGTCCAGGGCGATGGCATCTTCCTCCTGAAAGATTTCGCGCGCTATTGCGACAACGATAAGATCAGCCGCAAGTTGCGCGATCTAGCCGACGGGTTTCGCACCGCCCGCCGCTCAGTCATTATTCTGGCGGCAGCACTGTCCTTGCCACCCGAACTGAGCGCGGATGCAGTGGAGTTTCAGCTTGGCTTGCCTTCCTCGGAAGAGCTACTGGGGTCGGTGAGAAGTACTCTTGCGGAATTAAGCGCTAAGCAGGGCGTGCCGAACGTGCTTGACGCCGTGGGTCTCGGGCAACTGGCGAAGAACCTGACCGGCCTTTCGGAAGAAGAGGCTCTGCGCGTATTACGCCAGTGCGCGCTGGCACGAGGGAAAGCCGATGCTGGGCTGCTGGACGATGTGGCGAAAGGCAAACGGCAGGCGCTGCGCACAGAAGGCCTGTTGGAGAACGTGAAACGTGATGCATCCTTCCGTGACGTGGCGGGCCTCGGAAGATTGCGGGAGTGGATCGCCAAGCGCAAGAGTGCCTGGACGCCAGAAGGCCAGCGGTTTGGGCTGGTGCCCCCGAAGGGGATCTTGATCACAGGTGTGCAGGGTTGTGGGAAGAGCCTTGCGGCGCGCGCGGTGGCCGGCGAGTGGGGTTACGACCTGGTACGGCTGGATGCGGGCGCTCTGTACGACAAATTTGTGGGGGAAAGCGAGAAGCGATTGCGTAAAGCACTGGAGTTGGCGCAGAAATTATCGCCAGTAGTGCTGTGGATTGACGAGATCGAGAAGGCGTTCGCATCCGCCGGAGCCAGCGGCGACGCCGACGCCGGGTTGTCGCAGAGGTTGTTGGCGACGCTGTTGACATGGATGCAGGATCGCGAGAGCGGGATCTTCCTTGCGGCCACTTCGAATAACATCACGGTTCTGCCGCCGGAGATGTTGCGCAAAGGACGGTTTGACGAAATTTTCTTCGTCGACTTGCCAAACACGCAGACGCGCGCTGCGCTGTTCACGTTACATTTGAAAAAACGTAGCAGAGATCCCGGGACGTTTGATACGGGTAAATTAGGTGAAGCGAGTGAGGGATTCTCCGGAGCGGAAATCGAGCAGGCCATCGTTTCCGGTTTGTACACGGCGTTCAGCCAAAAGCAGCAACTTTCGACGGAAATCCTGCTGGGGGAGATCAAGTCCACTCAGCCGTTGAGCGTGACCCGCGCCGAGGAGATCAGTTCGATTCGAGAGTGGGCCAAGAACCGAGCGGCACCGGCGGACTGATTCCAGTAAGTGAAGTGAAATAAAAAACGGCCCGGCGTGGGGGTGCGCCGGGCCGCTTTTTTGGGGAGTTGTTATTTTTTCTGTTCTAGGGAAAACGCAAAATCGAAGACCATGTCTCCCACCGGCACACGAAGCGACAAATCGTGGGCATTGCTATCCCGCTCGAACCACATGACACCGGCGGTAAGTTGTCCCGGGGTGACTGAGGTAGGCTTGAGGGCGATGGATAGTATGTCGACGGACTCGCTGCGCTCGAAGGCAACGTGCCGCTCGGAGGCAGCAGCCAGATGCGGACTGAGGTAATCAGGGGCCGGGTAGGTGCGGTTCGCCAGGCGATCGGCTTCGGGCTTGCTCTCGGAATAATTGGCGACGGCGCTTGGTGAAGGCACCGCGTTGGCAAGTGTCCAGAGAACTTGGTGAGTCGGCGTATGCGCAAGCTTTTCTGGATTGGTAGCAAGCAGCGCGCGGGTGTTTGGCATCAGTTCGTCGAGGGTCACGATGCCTGGAAGAACTACCACTTTGCTGGCAGATTGATTGGAGATAGCCACGTCCCCGCGATACTTCCAGCCGCTGTCCTGCAGGGAGACTTGGACGGTGATGCCGTTGGCAGTGATGGACTCGACGTGGCGCCCGTGGCTGAGGAATTCGTCGCACCCTGGTGCGCCTGCCGCCCAACGGACTACTCCATTCACGGGGTTCGCGGAGGACGGCTGCGCCTTTTGCAGCGTCGCTGGCGTGCTGCCGGCACTGGCCAGATACATGCGCGCGACGTAACCCTCCTGGCCGTCCTTCGTGCGAATCTGCGCGGTGTACCCTTCGCCGTCGGAAACAACCGCGACGGTGTCGCCACAGCTAAGAGAACCCACAATGCGCAAGGGCAAGGCTTGTTCTTCGTCGGCGGTGAACGGGATGCTGGTCACGCCGGGGCATTTGACGACCGCAGTCGCTGCCGCCATCGGAGCAACGCTGGGTGTTTCTTCTCCGGCGAATGCTGGAAGTCCCCCCAAAAGTAGTGCGGAACTCAGGATTAGATATTTCGGAGCCACACGCATGATCACGTTCCTCCCTCAGATCTTTCTAATTCTCAGAAATCCATCACGCTATGATTGTCATTCTTGAGCAAGCGAGTGCTAACGTCCATAGTTCTCGGGTACCAGAGTACAGGTAATTCTTGCGATACTGTCCTTGTCGCGAAAATGCGTCGAAGCGGTACAGGTGGAGAATCTACGAAATGAGGCGACATGAAAAAGCTGCTTCTATTGGCAAGTTTGTTGGGAATCGCCGGGACCGGCTGGGCGCGTCAGGCGCCAGCACAAGGAGCGGCCGCGAGTGAGTCGGAGAATTGCGCGAATCTGCCGGCCTTGGCTCAGAAGGTCGAATCCCAGCAGGAGCGCTTGATGGATTGGCCGGAACTGGGACGTTACCGAGAAGCCAACGCGACTGTGAGCGCCCCGGCGAAGGACGAACTGCGCGTGGTTTTCATGGGCGACTCCATCACGGATAGTTGGCAGCGGCCGCAGTTCGGAGGATTCTTTCGCGGCAAACCGTACATGGACCGGGGAATTAGCGGACAAACCACCTCACAAATGCTATTGCGCTTTCGCGCCGATGTGATTGCATTGGAGCCGCGGGTGGTAGTGATTCTGGCGGGGACGAATGATATCGCGGGGAATGCGGGGCCGCTGACCCTTGAGGAGACGGAAGGCTATCTTGCGTCGATGTCCGAACTGGCGCATGTGCATGGAATTCGCGTAGTGCTTTCCTCCGTCACCCCGGTGAATGACCTCACAACACCGGAAGGGAAGAAGATTGTGCAGACGGTGAAGCGGCCCCCGGAAAAAATCCTGGCTGCGAACGAGTGGATCAAGAAGTATGCTGGGGATCATGGGGACGTATATCTCGATTATTTTGCCGCGCTGACGGATGAAAAGGGGTCCCTGAACACTGCGTTGACCTACGACGGGCTGCACCCGAACGCGGCGGGATATGCGGTGATGGCGCCGCTGGCGGAAAAGGCGATCCAAGAAGCACTGTCGAAAAAGCCGTGAAGGAGAAAAGAAAAAGGAGCAGAAGATGTCATGGCCGTGGAACTTGACCCCGGCGTGGCGGTGCGCTAGGTTGAAGGGAGTTCTCTATTCAGGCTGACGAGCAGCCGGAAAGCGTCTGGAGGAAACCCATCGGCCACCCATTACGGGAAGCATCGCAACCCCCCAATTGGATGAAGAGAACCATTCACATCTCCGGGCAACTGGAACCGTTCTTCGGAACTCTCGACGAAAACATACGAATGCTGGAAGACGTTCTGCAGGTGCGAACGCACTTGAACGATACACGTCTGACCATCGAAGGGGCGCAGGAATCCGTCGACCAGGCGGTGCGGATCGTCGAAGAGTACAATCACCTGACACGCCACGGGCGCGTGCTCACGAATGCGGAGATCAAATCGTTGATGCGGGTGGCAACGGAAGAGCCGCACACATCGCCCCGCGGGATGTTCGAGCATGGACGAACACGTTCGTTCGGCAAAAAAACTGTGACGCCGAAGAACGCCAGCCAGCGCCGCTACATGGAAGAGATCGAAAGCCACGACATGACATTCGGCATCGGCCCGGGCGGAACAGGAAAGACTTATCTCGCCGTGGCCATGGCGGTGAGTGCGATGCTGACCAAGCAAGTGAACCGCATCATCCTGGCGCGGCCGGCGGTCGAGGCCGGAGAACGCCTGGGATTTCTGCCCGGTACGTTGCAGCAAAAGATCGATCCATACATGCGGCCGCTCTATGACGCGCTGTACGATATGTTGGACGCCGACAAGCTCGAGCGTTTCCTTGAGAAAGGAATCATCGAGGTAGCTCCCCTGGCGTTCATGCGCGGGCGCACGCTGAACGATTCGTTCGTCATTCTCGACGAAGCGCAGAATACCACCAGCGAACAGATGAAGATGTTCCTGACGCGCCTGGGATTCAATTCCAAGGCAGTCATCACCGGGGACGTTACGCAAATCGATCTGCCTGCCGGGAAAAAGTCCGGCCTGGTAGAAGCCATGGAAATTTGCGGCCGGATTCCGGGAATCAGCGTGATTCAATTCGGGGAAAAAGATGTGGTGCGGCACAACCTGGTGCAACAAATCATCCGGGCGTATGAGGAGCATGACGCCACTCATCCGCAAAGAGGCGGCAACGGACAGGGGCATGGGAGAGAATTGCCTGGTCCGGAGAAACCGGTATCGTAGTTCTGAATGAGCACAAAGCGTCGCCAGCGTAGGGCCTCCAGCGTGCCGCGCCATCCGCGTGTCGTCGAAAATCGTCAGAAGCGTTTAAGCATGTCCCTGCCCAGGTTGGAGAGTTTCTTCCTGCGAATGAACCAGGAACTTGGGCTTGGCCCAGATGCCGCATTCGTGCGGTTTGTGACGGACAGGGAGATGCTGCGGTTGAATGAAAGGTTTCGCAAAAAGACGAACACCACGGACGTGCTTTCGTTTCCGTCGGAGACTCGCAGCCAGCCACGTACATTGCGGCGGCGTACAATGGAGCTACGCGGTTCCTTTCTGGGAGACATCGCGATTTCTCCTACAGTGGCGCGGCGCAATGCCAAAGCGTTCGGGCGAACCATGTCAGAGGAAATTTGCATTTTGATGCTGCATGGCGTTTTGCATCTTCTGGGATATGATCACGAGACCGATCGCGGCGAAATGGAACGAGTGGAAGCAACGCTGCGGCGTCGGTTGGGGCTAAGCTGATGTTGCTTTGGGCCTACATCGGCAGCTTGCTGGTTCTAGCGCTCGGCCTGCCTATCTTTTCCTACCTCACGCTCATCTACCGCGAACTCGGGCGCATGACCACAGGTCGCGTCCACGAACACCTGGAAATTTTCGAGGCGGAGATCGAGCCCAAGCTGAACATCAATCGAAGGAGCGGTGGCAGGACATTCCGCATCCTCGGTCACTTCTGGCTAGCGTTCGTGGTCCTGGAAACCACCCGCGGCGTAGTTTATCTAGTTCCCAATAGCTGGGAAGCGGGCTTGCAGTTTTTGGTTTTCCTATCTTTAGAAGTGGTTCTCCTGATGCATTTTGTTCCTGACATGCTGCTGTATCGGACGACAGGGCGCTGGCTTGTTCCTCTTCTGCCGTTGGTGCGCGCAGGCATGTGGCTGGTTTGGCCCATCCGGATTTTTCTGGAAGGCGCGGAATCCCTTGCGCGTATCTCGGAGCTGGAAGTGGAACGGACGGAAGAGCAACGGACAGAGGAGGGAATTGAAGCGCTCGTCGAAGTGGCGGAAGAGGAAGGCATCATTGAGCCAGAACAAGCGGACTTGATCGAGCAGGTTGTGGAATTCAGCGATAAGCGCGTGCGCGAGGTGATGACGCCCCGGCCCGATGTCGTGGCGCTGCAGGCAGACGCTTCCCTCGAGGAGATGCACGCGAAATACGTGGAGACCAAATTCGCGAAGATGCCGGTTTATGAGAAATCGCTTGACGATATCATCGGGGTGGTGCACGCCCAGGATCTGCTGCAAATTGCGGATTCGGATTTGCCAAAGCGCAAGGTCAGGGAGCTCATCAAGCCCATGCTGTTTGTGCCTGAAACCAAAGTTGGTTCCGATTTGCTCCGCGAAATGCGGCAAAAGGGCCAGTTGATGGTGGCGGTGATCGATGAGCATGGTTCCGTGGCGGGCATTGCGACAGAGGAGGACCTGGTAGAAGAAATTGTGGGGGAAAGCGGCGGGGATAACATGCAACCCGCGCCCGATGCCGTGCGCGAGGCCGATGGTAGCCTGGTTCTGCGCGGGAGCATGTCTATTTCCGATGTCGAGAAACTTCTTTCTCTGCAATTTGGCGATCACTCCTACGAAACGGTAACCACCGTCGCCGGACTGCTCAGCCACGTGCTAGGTAAGGTGCCGGCACCCGGGGATAAGATTGATCTGGCAGGCTATCGCTTCGAAGTGTTGGAGTCCAATCAGCGCAAGGTCCTGCGCCTGCGCGCTCGCCGGCTCGCGGCTGCCAGTTCGTCCGGAATCCCGAGGTGAAAGGCATGATGCCATTCGCGAAGATAGCGTGTCGTGTGTTCTCATGTTCGATGCTGGCTCTGATCGTGGCCGTCATCCTGGCCGGTCAAGAGATGCCGAAAGCCGGACTGCCCGGCGTCGATATGAGCTGGGGAGTGAAGATCCCGACGCGCGATGGGATTCATTTGAATGCCACCTTGTATCAGCCGCACGGCCAGAAAGAGCCTCTGCCGGTCATTTTTACTTTCACGCCGTACATTGGAGATTCGTACACGGAACGCGCCATCTATTTCGCCAACCATGGGTACGTCTACGCGCTGGTGGACGTGCGTGGGCGCGGCAACTCGGAAGGCGAATTTGAACCGTTCTGGAACGAAGGTCGCGATGGGTACGATGTGACGGAATGGCTCGCCAAGCAGCCCTATGCCAATGGAAAAGTGGCCATGTGGGGCGGGTCGTACGCTGGATTTGACCAGTGGACCGTGGCGAAGGAGCTTCCGCCGCATTTATCGACGATTGTTCCTGCGGCTGCGGCGCATCCGGGCGTTGACTTTCCGTTTCAATACAACATCTTTGCTCCCTACGACATTCAATGGCTGACGTTCACGAGTGGGCATACCGGGAATACCAATACGTTTGAGAACAGCGCATTCTGGACGGCGAAGTCGCGTGAGATGTACAAAGCTCACAGCGCCTTTGACGAGTACGACAAGCTGGTCGGCAATCCCTCGCCCATCTTTCAGAAGTGGCTGCAACACCCCATCCCCGACGCCTATTACGACGCCATGGTGCCGAGCCCGGATCAATACAAGAAGCTGAGCTTGCCGATTCTGACGATCACGGGACATTACGATGGGGATCAGCCGGGTGCGTTCACATTTTATAAGAGGCACATGCAATATGGTTCCGCAGAGGACAAGGCCAAGCACTACCTGATTATTGGGCCGTGGGATCACGCGGGCACGCGTTCACCAAAAACGGAAATGGGCGGTCTGAAATTTGCGCAGGCAAGCGCACTCGACTTGAATAAGTTACATGACGACTGGTATGCGTGGACGATGAAGGCGGGGCCGAAGCCGGAGTTCCTGAAAAAGCGCGTGGCCTACTACGTGATGGGCGCGGAAGAATGGAAGTACGCCGACAGCTTGGAAAGTATCGCTAATGGCACGCTCACGTTGTATCTTTCGTCGAATGGCGGAGCGTCTGATGTGTTTCACTCCGGAACGCTGCTGCAAACGACTCCGAGCGCTGCCGCTGCCGATTCGTGGGTGTACGATCCACTCGACAATCGGTCCGGAGATGCGGAGCCACTGGAAAATCCATCCTATCTAACCAGCCAATCGGGAATCACCGACCTGTTTGGTGAAGCTGTGATTTATCATGGCGAGCCCTTCCCGGCGGTCACAGAGGTGAGCGGCTTCCCGAAGCTGACCGTCTGGCTGACAATGGACGTGCCGGACACGGATCTATACTCAACTTTGTACGAGATTTTGCCAGACGGAACTTCCATTCAACTCAGCGGCGCCACGATGCGGGCGCGCTATCGGGAGTCCTTGCGCGAAGAAAAGCCAGTACCAGCGGGAAAAGCGGAGAAGTACGTTTTCGACAACTTTACATTCTTCTCGAGGCAGGTCGCCAAGAGCAGCCGGCTCCGTCTGGTGATTGGCAGCCTGAGTACGCCATCGTCCGAGAAAAACTACAATAGCGGGGGCGCGGTGGCAAAGGAAACGGGAAAGGATGCGCGCACGGCGCACATTCAGCTGTTGCACGATGCCGGGCATCCCAGTGCTTTGGAACTCCCCATCGTGAAGTGAGAGGCATCGTGACGGCTAAAGAAGAAAGAAATGATAAAAAGAGGCGCGCAGGATTTGTGGCCATTATTGGCCGGCCCAACGCGGGAAAATCGACGCTGTTAAATCGGTTTGTCGGGCAGAAAGTGGCGATCGTCACATCGAAGCCGCAGACCACGCGCAACCGTATTCAGGGAATAGTCACGCGCCCCGCTGGGCAGATCGTCTTCGTGGATACTCCCGGATTGCACGAAGCAACCACGGCGCTGAACCGGCAGATGATGCGCGAAGTAGCCGCAGCACTGGAAGGCATCGATGTGCTGCTGATGATGGTGGACGCAAGTCGCACAATGCCGCATGCGGATTCGCTGTTGCTCGACAAGGGCCAGCGCTTCCGCGGCAAAACGATTCTGGCGTTGAATAAGATTGACCGCGTGCCCAAGCCCAAGCTCCTCCCTCTGCTGGAATCGTTCGCCAAAGTGTTTCCATTTGCGGCCTTGGTGCCTATTTCGGCGCTCAAGGGCGACGGGTGCGATGAACTGTTTCAGGAAATTCTACGGAACCTGCCGGAAGGCGAGCCTTTCTTTCCCGAGGATCAAATCACGGATCAGCCCGAACGTTTCCTAGTGGGGGAAATCATCCGGGAAAAGGCTATCGAGTTGACCTATCACGAAGTGCCCCACGCGCTGGCAGTGGTCATCGATCAATTCGAAGAATCTCCAACTATGCTGCGGATTCACGCGACGCTGCACGTCGAGCGCGATTCCCAAAAAAAAATCCTAATTGGCCACAAAGGCGACATGCTGAAGAAAATCGGCACTGCGGCGCGCAAGGAACTGGAGAAACTGCTCGGCATAAAAGTGTTCTTAGCCACGTTTGTCAAAGTGGTCGCAGACTGGCGGGAAAACCCTCAGAAAGTAAGAGAGTTGGATTGGCACAGCCAACTCCAAGCCATTGCGGAGAACCAAGCCGGCAAATTCAACAAAGACTAACCTACTCTGGCGCGGCGATTCCCAGAGACTTCATTTTGCGGTAAAGGTGAGAGCGTTCCAGGCCAAGCGCTGAGGCCGTTTGTGTCATGTTCCAGCGGTGTTCTTGCAGCTTGCGCAAAATAAACTCGCGCTCATAGGCACTGCGTGCTTCATGCAATGTGGAATACGGATGCTGCGGGCTTTCGGCCACGCCGCGAAAGAGCTCCGGCGGCAAGTGGTGTGGCTCAATGCGCGTCTGGGGGCAAACGATGACCAGGCGTTCGACGAGGTTCTTTAGCTCCCGCACATTCCCCGGCCAGGGATAACGCACCAGGATTTCCAATGCTGCATCGCTCAGTTCGCGGGTCTTCTTCCCATACTCCGCGCTAAACTCATTCAAAAAAAAGCGCGCTAGGACGGGGATGTCCTCCTTGCGTTCACGCAGCGGCGGAACATGGAAGGGAATCACGTTCAGGCGGTAAAAAAGGTCCTGGCGAAACGCGCCGCGAGCAATCTCCTGCTCGAGGATTTTGTTTGTGGCGGCGATCACGCGCACGTCCACGTGTAAAGTCTGATTCGAACCAATGGGCTCAATGCGTTGCTCTTCCAGCACGCGCAAGACCTTGGACTGCGTGCGATGGCTCATGTCGCCCACTTCGTCGAGGAATAAGGTGCCCTCATCGGCCTTCTGAAATTTACCGGTTTTGTCGTCGGGGGCGCCGCTGAAACTGCCTTTCGCGTGCCCGAACAGCTCCGATTCGATTAATTCCTCCGGAATCGCGGCGCAGCTCACTTCCACAAATGGCCCCTTGCTGCGCTGGCTGTTGGCGTGCAAGGCGCGGGCAACAAGCTCCTTGCCGGTGCCGCTTTCGCCATAGATCAAGACCCGGCCGTTGGTCGGAGCCGTCACGGCAATTTGCTGGCGAAGCGCTTTCATAGGCACACTTTCGCCAATCACCTGGTAACGGTGCACCAGTTCGCTACGCAGAGTCTGGTTCTCTTCCTGGAGGCGGCGTTGTTGTAGGGCATTTCGCACCAGGACATTTATTTTTTCGAGGGAAAGGGGCTTTTCGATGAAGTCGAAGGCACCCAGTTTGGTGGCGCGCACGGCCGTTTCAATGCTGCCGTGGCCGGAAATCATGATCACCGCTGGAGGGCGGGGCAAATCCTGGATGCGGGTGAGAGCTTCCATGCCATCGATGCCGGGCAACCAGATATCCAGGAGGACAACCTGAAATTCGCCCTTGCCAATGAGGGCCAGGGCTTCCTCGCCGGAAGCGACTGCATCGACGGAGTAACGTTCGTCGCGCAGGATGGAGGCGAGGGATTCACGAATTCCTTCCTCGTCGTCCACAATCAGGATTTTAGGGTGAAAAGTCATCGATCGCTGTCCGCCCCCAATCGTTCGGTACCGGCGGCGGCGGACAACTCGGCAACGGGCAATTCAATCAGAAAGCGCGATCCTGCAGGCCGATTATCTTCGACGCGCAACGAACCGCCATGTTCGGAAATAATGCGGGCGGCAATGGCCAAGCCCAGTCCCGTGCCTCGATCCTTGGTAGAAAAGTGTGGCAAAAAGAGTTTGTCCTTGTCCTCGGGCGAGATGCCGTGACCAGTGTCCGCGACGGCAATCTCAATCGTATCGGATTCCGGGCGCAAATGCGTGGCAATGGTAATTTCGCGAAGAGTCGCGTCCTCCAGAGCTTCGGCGGCGTTGTCGATCAGGTTGATAATGACGCTGCGCAGAAGCGGGCCATCGGCGCGGATCGCAGGCAGATTTGATTCCAATGAGGTTTTTAAGTGAATGCCGTCCAGGCGGCCGGAGAAAACCTCAAGGGCTTCGTGAACAGCTGTGTTTGCATCCGTGGGCTGAAGCTTGGCGGTGGGGAAGCGCACGAACTGAGAAAACTCGTTCACTAAGGCGGAAAGGGTGGCCACCTCGCGGACGATCAGGCGCGCACACTCTTGGGCGATGCGAGCGAGTTCTGAATCGGCGTGGGCGTCGGGGTTTCCTCCGCGGAGTTCCAGGTGATGCAGGATGCGCTGTGCGGAAAGCTGAATCGGCGTGAGGGGATTCTTGATCTCATGGGCGATGCGCCGGGCCACTTCCTGCCACGCCGCGGATTTTTGCGCGCGGAGTACTTCGGTCAGGTCGTCGAACACCAGCACAAAGCCGGTGTTGGCGCGGGACGGGCCGAGCGAGCTCACTGTGACTGCCAGATGCAGCACCCGGTCACTTGCCACCACTTCAATTTCGCGGGTCACGACGCCCATTCTCAGCGCACGGCGCATCAATTGTTGCAGGGCGTGATGCGCATCCGCGCCAACAAGCTGTTCCAGAGAGGGCGCTTCTTTTGACGCCACGGCAAACATATTTTCCAGTGACTTGTTGGTTCGTTGCACACCGCCACTTGCGTCCATGTAGATCACGCCGGCCGGAATGTTCTCGAGGACGGTCTCCATCAACTGACGACGTCGTTCCAGTTCCTGCACAGCCTGTTGCAAATTGCGCGTGAACTCATCAATCTGAGCGCGATTGTCCCGCAATTGAGTGGTCATGGAATTGAAGGAGCGAACCAGTACGCCAAGCTCGTCCTGGGCCTGCTCGGGAACCTGGTATTCGAAATTTCCGGAGGAAACTTCGCGCGTGCCCTCGGCCAGCGCCTGAATTGGCACAGTCACTTGCTTCGCCAGGAAGAGGGCAACCCAGGTTGCGGCGGAAAGGACGAGAATGGTGAAAAAGAAAAGGATCAACAGCATCTGGCGCTTGAACGCGCGCAGGTCCTGTTTCACATTCTCATACTGCTGGGTCTGCTCGCGAATCGTGGTCCACCGTTTCACGAAGTCCGGGTTGGTGCGATAACCGGCGATGAGCGTGCTATTGGGGTGGTCCGCCAAGTTAACAGTGAGGCGGGCCGCAAAATAGCTATTGTTCCCGGCCTGCCAGATTTCAATGCCGCTCGGCAAAGTGTTCTGTAGTGAACCTTGGACCCCGCTGACAGTGCAGAGCTCCTTGGAGCGGTCTTCTGGTTGGTCGTTGCAGATCACTCCGCCCTTCAAAAATTTTCCATCCGCGTCATAAAGCCAGACCGCATCGAGTCCCGAGCTCAACGAATGCTGCAAGAAGGCCTCGGGCGTTTCCCCGGCATGCAGGGCTGCTTGGTAGCCGAACATGTGCAAACGGGGGAGGGTCCCGCGGCCAAGATCGTTCAGCAGTTTCTGAGTTTCTTCGGAAGCGATTTCGAGCGGCCGGGGGAACCACCTGCCCAGTGTGCGGTTCAGCAGGGAATAGCTGACGAAGAACATGAAAATCACGGGGAGCAGGGAAACCGCCATGGCTCCCAAGACCATCTTCGTTTTGAAACGCGCGCCCAGTTGCGCTTTGCTGCTCTCCATGCGCAACCGCACGAAGCTGCGGATAAAGATAAGGCCGAAGACGAGAAGCGCAGCAGTAATGAAGCTGGAAACAGCATAAAGCGCGATCACCTCGCGCCAGGAGTGCGGTTCAAACGGTACATCCAGCGAGCCCAGGGTGAAGACTGCCGCGAGCAGCAGGGAGACCAGGACACCGCCGATTACGAGGCGTGCGCGACCTTTGGAACTTGCTGGGCTCATGGGTTTGCCTCCGGAGAAGCGGAAAGAAATGGGCGTAGCGCGCACTGCTCGCAAAGGGGATCGCGTTTGCGGCAGAAATGCTTGCCGGTATGGACGATCAACGCATGGTACTCGTTGAAGAGTGCTGCACTGCGCGGAAGGTTCATCTCGAAGAGTTGGCGGATCTCTTCGTAGGACTGTTTTCCGGGAGCCAACTGATGGCGCTGCAGAATCCGGCGCGTATAGGCGTCGACAACGAACACCGGGTGACTCCCGGCATAAAGCAAAATCGAATCGGCGGTTTCTGGGCCAATTCCGTGGACACCAAGGAGTCGTTCGCGCAGCTCAGCCGTGGGCGTGGCAAAGAGCTTGTTGAGCGAGCCTTGATACTGCTCTCGTAGAAAATGGACGAACGCTTTCAGCGTACCGGCCTTCTGCCGAAAATAGCCCGAGGAGCGGATGAATCGAGACAATCGAGCTACGGGAACACGTTCCATGGCCACGGGGGAGAGAAGCTTTTCCCTGCGCAGTGCCGTGATTGCCCTGACCACGTTGGACCAACTGGTATTCTGGGTGAGAATCGCTCCGACAATCACCTCAAAACGGGTACGTCCCGGCCACCAGTGCTGTGGTCCATAGGCCTGAAATAACGCATCATAGTAAGTACTCAGTTCCGGCAGTAGCGTAAGCTCCGGCGAACTGGCGAGCCGGCGCAGGTGCGACGAGGTGCGATTGCGATGAAGAGGGCGGGTGGGCAAAATGCGCGTGACGGACATCTCTTTTGCAAGATAGCTACGCAATTGCGGCAAGTCAAGAAATAGACACTGGCCAGGCGCGCCAGACCTGTTCCGGCGTACAGGTATTAGCGAATTCACAACGATGGTTCAAAATCGAACGACGCAAGAACGGCCCGTTTGCTATGTTGAGCGTTAGGTGCACTGTGTTTAGGGAGACCTACGGATGTCTGTCCGTTTGGGTGAAATCTTACTGAAAGAAAGCCTGATTACTCAGGACCAGTTGGAGAAAGCGCTCGAGTTTCAGCGTTCCAACGGGGGCAAGCTGGGAAGCTGCCTGACGAAGATGGGCTTCATTACGGATGACGACATCACCGGTGTACTCTCTCGCCAGTACGGCGTTCCTTCCATCAACCTGAAGTATTACGAAATCGATCCGAATGTCATCAAGCTGATCCCCCAGGACACGGCGTTGCGTTACCAGGTGATCCCACTGTCGCGCGTCGGTTCGGTGTTGACTATCGCGATGACCGATCCCACCAACGTGTTCGCCATGGACGACATCAAGTTCATGACTGGCTTCAACGTGGAACCCGTCGTGGCATCGGAGTCTGCGATTGGGGAAGCCATCAGCAGGTTTTATGGCGGCAGCGCCTCCAGCCACGAGGAACTCAGCTCCTTGATGAAGGATCTGGTCGATGAGGACCAGGAATTGGAGTTGGCCGCCGAAGAGCAAGAGATGGACGCGGCCATGTTGGAGAAGGCCGCCGAAGAAGCTCCTATCATCAAGCTGGTGAACCTGATCCTGACGGATTCGGTGAAACGGGGAGCCAGCGATATTCACGTGGAGCCTTACGAGAACGAAATGCGGGTGCGCTTCCGCATAGATGGCGTGCTGCAAACAGTGATGAGTCCGCCGATGAAACTGCGCGATGCCATCACCAGCCGTATGAAAATCATGGCCAAGCTGGACATCGCCGAAAAGCGCTTGCCGCAAGACGGCCGCATCATGATCAAGTACAAGGCCGAGGGCAAAAAGAAGGAATTGGACTTCCGCGTTTCGACAGTGCCTACACTCTATGGTGAAAAGATCGTGCTCCGGTTGTTGGACAAGGAAAACTTGCGGCTGGACATGACCAAGCTGGGTTTCGAACCGGAGTCGCTGAAAAAATTCGAACGGAACATCTTGCGGCCGTACGGCATGGTGTTGGTCACAGGCCCCACGGGGTCAGGTAAAACCAACACGTTGTATTCCTCGGTTTCGCGTCTCAACCAGGTCGATACAAACATCATGACCGCCGAGGATCCCGTCGAGTTCCAGTTGCAGGGCATCAACCAGGTGCAGATGAAGGACCAGATCGGATTGAACTTCGCCGCCGCCTTGCGCGCCTTTCTTCGACAAGATCCCAACATCATCCTGGTCGGCGAGATTCGAGACTTTGAGACTGCGGAAATTGCCGTGAAAGCGGCGTTGACCGGGCACTTGGTGCTATCGACGCTGCACACCAATGACGCCCCCTCTACGATCAGCCGTTTGATGAACATGGGTATCGAACCATTCCTCGTGGCGACTTCGGTGAACCTAATCTGCGCGCAGCGCTTGGTCCGGCGGGTTTGCGCGAACTGCAAGGAAGAGCTGGAAATTCCAGAGCAGGCGCTGATCGATGCCGGGTACACGCCGGAAGAGGCGAAGACAACAAAAATTTATCACGGGAAGGGCTGTTCCACCTGCGGCAAGCGCGGCTATAAGGGGCGCACGGGCTTGTACGAGGTGATGGAGATCAACGACGAATTGCGCGAACTGATTCTCGTAGGCGCATCGGCGCTGGAGTTGAAGAAAAAGGCGATCGAGCAAGGCATGATCACCCTTCGCCGCAGTGGACTCATCAAGTCGGCCCTGGGACTTACGACATTGGAAGAAGTCATCCGGGAAACAGTCTTATAGAACGGAGAAGATGCAACTATGGCTGGCATAACACTCAGCGAACTGCTTAAGAAGATGATTGAGATGGGAGGCAGTGACCTCCACATCACCACCAACAGCGCGCCGCGCGTGCGGGTCCACGGCCGCTTGCGCCCGCTCGATATGCCACCGTTGACCGCCGCAGATACGAAGTCGCTGGCGTACAGCGTGCTCACGGATGCCCAAAAGCATCGTTTCGAGGAAAACCTGGAATTGGACTTCTCGTTCGGCTTGAAGAACCTGGCGCGATTCCGCGGCAATGTATTTAATCAACGCGGCGCAGTAGGAGCCGTTTTTCGTACCATTCCATGGGAAATCAAGGGGTTTGACGCTTTAGGACTTCCCCCCGTGGTGAAGGGGCTTTGCGATAAACCGCGCGGACTGGTGTTAGTCACCGGCCCGACCGGCTCCGGAAAGTCCACCACGCTTGCGGCCATGCTGGACAAGATCAATGCCGAACGCGAAGAGCACATGATCACGATCGAGGACCCCATCGAGTTCCTGCACAACCACAAGAAGTGCCTAGTGAACCAGCGCGAAGTTCATGCGGACACGCACTCCTTTGCCAATTCACTGCGTGCTGCGCTTCGCGAGGACCCGGACGTGGTGCTCATCGGCGAAATGCGCGATTTGGAGACCATTGAATCCGCATTGCGGATCGCGGAAACCGGCCACCTGACATTTGCGACATTGCACACGAATTCGGCTGCATCCACCATTAACCGTATTATCGACGTCTTTCCGTCGCACCAGCAGCCGCAGATTCGGGCCCAACTGTCGATGGTGCTGGAAGGGATCCTCTGCCAAGCTCTTCTGCCACGAGGGGATGGCCGAGGCCGGGTCATGGTGATGGAAGTTCTCATTCCCACGCCCGCGATCCGAAACCTGGTCCGCGAAGACAAAATTCACCAAATTTATTCGGCGATGCAAACAGGAACCGGACAAACCGGAATGCAAACCTTCAACCAGGGACTGGCAAATGCGTATTTTGCTAAGCTCATTACCATGGATATGGCATTGTCCCGTTCATCGAATCCGGACGAACTGCAAGACATGATCAATCGCGGAGTGGCCACGGCGCCGTCGGGTGGCAAGAGTTCGATGAATAAGTCGCCAGTGGGCACGCGACATTAGATCAGACGAGTTGGGAAGATTCCGGGGAAGTACGAAGTACAAAAAAAGAGTTTTCGGCCGCTGAGGAGGAGATACCATGCCGGTCTTTACATATAAGGGAACGAATCGCGCGGGCACGTCGGTTGCTGGAGAGATGAGCGCCAACAACAAGACGGAGCTGCAGAGCTTGCTGCGGCGTCAGCAAATCACGCCTACACGTGTGTCTGAAAAGGGCAAGGAATTCAACCTGCCCACGTTCGGCGGAGGCGTGAAAGCGAAGGAATTGGCGATTTTCACCAGGCAGTTCTCGGTGATGATCGACGCCGGGTTGCCGCTCGTGCAGTGCCTGGAGATCCTTGCCAGCCAGCAGGAGAATAAGACCTTTCAGAAGGTCTTAACCGGGACGCGCAGCGCGGTCGAAGGCGGCAGCAACTTGTCCACGGCCATGAAGCAGTATCCAAAGGTCTTCGATCCGCTCTACAGCAACATGGTGGAGGCTGGCGAAACCGGCGGTATTCTGGACACCATTCTGCAGCGCCTTTCCACGTACATCGAAAAGAACGTAAAACTGAAGGCGGCAGTGAAATCGGCCTTGATTTACCCCATCGGCGTCTTAACGATTGCCGGGGCTGTTATTACTTTGCTGTTGTGGAAGGTCGTGCCGATTTTCGCCACATTGTTTGCGGGTTTGGGCGTTGACCTGCCACTACCCACGCAAAATTGTGATCGCCTTAAGCCACTTTGTGGGCAGCATTTTCGGGTTGCTGATTTTTGTGGGGGTTTTCGCCGCTGTATTTGGATTGAAAATCTGGTACGGCACACCCGGGGGCAGGTTTGTGCTGGACACGGTCGTCCTAAAGCTGCCAGTCCTTGGCATGCTGATGCGCAAGATCGCGGTCGCGCGCTTCACTCGCACGCTCGGTACACTTATCTCCAGCGGCGTCCCGATCCTGGAAGGCCTGGATATCACCGCCAAGACTTCCGGCAACGCAGTTGTTGAGCGCGCGCTTAACCAGGTTCGCAAGTCCCTGGAAGAAGGAAAATCGCTTACCGAACCACTGAAGGAATCCGAAGTTTTTCCAGGCATGGTGACGCAGATGATCGCGGTGGGCGAGCAGACCGGCGCGATGGACGCGATGTTGCAGAAGATTGCAGACTTCTACGAGGACGAAGTGGACGTTGCGGTGAAAGATTTGCTCACCGCCCTCGAACCGATCATGATCGTCTTCCTGGGGTTGGTGGTCGGCGGCGTGGTCATTTCGATGTACTTGCCTCTGTTCTCGCTGATCGGAAAGCTCAGCAACTCCCACTAACGGGAGTAGTTCTATTTCGGAAATGGGAGGGCAGGCGGAGAGCCGCTGTCCTCCCATTTCTTTTAAGATAGGGCTTGGGGGAGGGAAGCCTTGGCATACCGGGCTTCCCATCCATGGAACAGACACTGACGCGGCGAGATTGGCTGGAATGGCTGACTAAGGTCCGCCTGCTCATGATCGCCCTGATCCTGGGCGTAGGCGTGGTGTGGCCGCAGTATGCTCCTCCGAGCGGCGCCACGCGCTATTTTCTTCCCATCATTATTCTGTGGATCACCATTGGGATACTGCACCTGATTCTAGTGCGCCTGCTCCCTTCGGCGTCCTGGTTGGGCGCGCTGCAGGTTTCCTGCGATGTAGGCATGATTACCGCCATCGTCTATGCCACCGGATTGCAGGACAGCAATTTTACGTCCTTGTACCTCCTGGTCATCATCGTGGCCAGCATCTTGTTCTCGAGGCAACTTACCTTTCTGACCGCGCTGTTCTGTCTATCGTCCCTGGCGTTGACCACCGCGCTGGTCTATAGCGGCAGGATTCCGCGGACCTCCATTGCCGCGCCTACGTTCGAGACAATTCGCCTTTGGTTTCTCAGTAATACCTTTGGATTCCTTGCCGTGGCGTACCTGGCGAGCCTTCTGGCGGTGTCTCTGCGCAAGAAGAGTTCGGAGCTCGAGGAGAAAAGGGAAGAGTTGCTGGAGTTGCAGGACTTTACCGCGGATATTATTCACTCCATGCGCGGCGGCTTGGTGACTACCGATATGGCCGGTCGGATCATTTTGTTGAATCGAACCGGAGAGGAGATTCTGGGCCGCACCTTCAGCGAGTTGCGCGGGCGGGATCTGCGCGATATCAGCCCGGAGTTCTGGATCGATGATATGTCCGGGCTGCCGGAAAGACTGTCCTTGCGGCGTGAAATCGAAGTGCGAATCCCGGGAGGGCAGCGGCGTTTCTTGGGAATCTCGGTTTCACCCTTGCGGACGCGCGATACCGTTCGTAGCGGTTACGTGTTCAATTTCCAGGACCTGACGGAACTCCGACGCTTGGAGCAGGAAGTGGCCACAAAAGAACGGATGGCCGCGGTCGGGCGGCTCTCAGCGGCGATTGCACATGAAATCCGGCAACCTCTAACGGCGATTGCCGGGGCCGTCAAGGAGTTGGGAAGGCTTGTGCCACTCGAAGAAGACGAAAAGCACCTGGTGAGCATTGTGAGCAGGGAGTCCGAGCGTCTGAACCACATCATTACCGATTTCTTGAACTATTCGCGTGAAAAAAGCTACGCCTTCCAGGAAGAGGATGTGCGCGCCCTGCTGGAGGAAACGCTTCTGCTAATGGAACGCAAACCCGACTTGGTCAAGAATGTCCAGCTTGTGCGCGCATTTAACGGCCAGGTATCCAGAGCGCGGGTGGATCCCAATAAGATCAAACAGGTGTTCTGGAACCTGTGTGACAATGCAGTGCGCGCTATGCCGAATGGCGGGACTCTGACGGTGGGCTTAGAGCACGTGCCCGAAGCGTTGCGGATATCGTTTCGCGATACGGGTGTCGGCTTGGAGCCCGAGCAACGCGCGAAGATCTTCGAACCGCTGCAATCGAATTTTGAAGGTGGGACCGGGTTAGGGCTAGCCATCGTTTACCAGATTGTCCAGGCCCATAATGGACGGATCACGGTGTTAAGCGAAAAAGACAAAGGCGCGGAATTTGTGATCGAACTTCCGCGGATTGAATGAGGCGCTATGCAAGCAGCAAAAACCGCTCCAAAAGACACCAACCGTGAAATGGCGCACATCCTGGTAGTCGATGACGAAAAGTCGATTTGCGAGTTGCTGGAGATCACCTTCCGTAAAGAAGGGCATCGTGTCGAGGTAGCCCACAATGTGGAAGGGGCCAAGCGGAAACTCGAGGCCTCGTTGTACGACATCATCATCTCCGATGTGCGCATGCCCGGCGAGACAGGCGTGGAGTTGTTGCGTTTCGCTCGGGAGGTGGCGCCTGACTCTTACTTCGTCTTGATCACCGGCGTCCCTTCGCTGGAAACCGCCATTGCCGCTGCGAATGAGGGCGCGAACCGCTACGTAATCAAGGATCACGACCTGGTGGAACAGTTGCGGGTCGCCGTCCGTGAAGTGACCGAAAACCTGAAGTGGAAGAAAGAAGCGGGCTACCTCCGCCGCGAGCTCCGCCGCATTACCGGCCTCGACAACATCATTGGACAGAGTCCCAAGATGAAGGCCATTTTCGACCTGATCCAGACCGTGGCGCCGCAGAACAGCCGTGTGCTCATCACCGGCGAAAGCGGGACCGGAAAAGAGCTGGTGGCGCGGGCGATACATGAAAATAGCTCCAGGTCCACCGCTCCGTTCATCACCATCAATTGTGGTGCGTTCCCGGAGACACTCCTGGAGTCCGAATTGTTCGGTTATACGAAGGGAGCTTTTACGGGCGCCAACGAGAATCGGCGCGGGCTATTTCAGGCCTCCCACGGGGGCACGCTGTTTATGGACGAAATTGGAAACATGAACCAGGCGATGCAGGTGAAGCTATACCGCGTCCTTCAGGAAGGGAAAGTTCGCCCACTCGGCAGCACGGAAGAAATTGACGTCGATGTCCGCGTCATCGCCGCGACCAATAAAGACCTGGAAAAGGCCATTGCGGCTGGGGAGTTCAGGGAGGACCTTTTTTACCGTTTAAGTGTCATCCCCCTGCATGTTCCGGCATTGCGGGACCGCCGCGAAGACATTCCACTGCTGGCTCGGCATTTCCTGGAGTCTTTCCGCAACTCCATGTCGAAAAAAATTGAAAGTATTTCGCCCGAGGCCATGCGGCGGCTGGAATCGTACGACTGGCCTGGAAATGTCCGCGAACTGGAGAACACCATCGAACGGGCTGTGGCGCTTGAAAGTGGACCGGACATTTCTTTGGCCGTCCTACCGGACCGCGTTGCGGGTTCCGCTACGTCATTCGGCCCCGCGATGGGCGAGCAGGAGAGCGTGCAAATTCCCGTCGAAGGCATTGACTTTGAGCGGGTGATTGCCGGGACAGAAAAACGTTATTTGCGCGCCGCTCTTGAAAAGGCAGGTGGTGTCCGTACCCAGGCTGCCGAGCTGCTGAAGATCAGCTACCGCTCTTTTCGCCACTATGCCAAAAAACACGAACTCTGATGGTGCGGCTCTTTGATAGAAACGAGGGTTTCGGAGTGTGGCTCACAGAGCAGAAAAGATGGAGAAACGCGTTTTGCCTGCGTTTTGAACCATCGCTTCATGAATTATTTCGAAAAGTGTGGTGCTGAATGAGCGAAAGAAAGCGCATCCTGCTCCTTTTGGGAGTGGCGGTGCTCGTCTATGCCAACACGTTGCTGAGCAGTTTCGCGATGGACGATGAGCTGTACATTTTCCGAAACTCCACGGTGACAAGCCTTTCGCTGAGCAAGGTCTTCGAGCCCACCAAGGCTAACAACGTTTTCAGGCCGATCACTTTTGGCAGCCTGGCCCTGAATTGGGCCTTGGGGAGTGTTCATCCGTTTGGCTATCACCTATTTAATCTTTTGCTTAACGCCGCTGTTACCGTGTTGGTTTACCTGGTCTTGCGAAATCTGCTCGAACCGTTGGCGCAAGGAACGATCGTTGCCTGGGTGGCAGCATTGTTATTCGCCGTGCATCCTATTCACACGGAAGCCGTGGCAGCCATCGTGGGACGCTCGGAATTGCTTGCTGCGGGTTTCCTGCTGGGAGCGTGGCTACTCCACCTGCATGACCGACCTGTTCTTGTTCTGATCTGTTTTATTTTGGCGCTGCTTTCAAAGGAATCCGCCGTGGTTTTTGTGCCACTGGTGGTCGCGGGCGACTATGCACGGGGGAAGCTGAAGCCGCTTTCACGCTATGGATGGATCACTGGAATGGCGGTAGCGTATCTGGTTGTGTTGTGGAACGTTCAGGGAGGACGCTTCGGGGAAAAAGCGATTAATTACCTCGACAATCCACTCGCCTATCTTCCCGCCAGATTGAGAATCCCCAATGCACTTCGCATTGCCTGGAAGTACTTGGGGCTTCAGTTTTACCCGGGAACACTCTCCTGCGACTATTCATACAATGCAATTCTCTTGTATGCGAACTGGCATCGCACCATTCTTGCGGTGGTGGCATTCGTTTTGGTGATGACCCTTTGGCTGTGGGCTTTATATACCAAACGAAAGGAATGGTTCCTGGCCGGAGCAATCTACCTGGCTGGTTTTTCGATTACTGCGAATGTTTTGGTGCCGACCGGCACAATCATGGCGGAGAGGCTTGCGTACCTTCCTTCTGTGGGTTTTTGTCTATTCATCGCGCTGATCTGGATTTGCTTGGAGGAGCGCAATCGAAAAGTGGCATGGGTCGTGCTCTCCTTGATTGTATTGGCTCTCGCCACCCGAACGGTGGTCCGCAACCGGGATTGGCACGACAATTTCCGCCTCTTTACGGCTGGGGTACGCGCCGTTCCTGGTAGTGCGAAAATGCACGCCGGCCTAGGGGAGCAGTACATGGAACGCGGTCAGTTGGATGAGGCGCGCAACGAACTGGGAATCGCCCTGCGCATCTTTCCGATGTATCCCCAGGCCATCGGTGTTGCTGGGGTGGTTGAGTCTCACGCAGGACATGATCAGGAGGCCCTTCACCTTTTCGAAAAAGAACTGTCGATGACAGGAAAGGATAACATTGACTACCCTGCCGTGCAGGTGACCCTGGCAGCCCAGCTGATGAAGCTCAAGCAGAACGATAAGGCCCTGGGAATCCTGGATGAAGTGATCGCATCGGCTCCGGGGAATGCGCGAGCTTGGTCTAACCGTGCAGTGATTCGATTTCAAAGAGGCGAACAGGCGACAGCGCGTTCTGACGCGGAAATCGCCTTGCGGCTGGACCCCAATAGCGCTCAGGCGCAAGACTTGCTTAGTGTGCTGAACAGTTCGGGTCCACCCGTCCGTCAACCGTAACCAGCACGGGGGTTCCGGATTGCTAGATTCTTTTTGTGAAGTTCCCACGGTCACGGCCCTCGGCGCGTGAGAATCAGTCGCAGCCAAGCGGCGGCCGATGTCCGGTTACCCCTTGTGAGTACTGTGTTCCGTTTCCTTGATTTGCGACGAAAGATAATAATCCATCCTAAGTTTTCGGCCCACGGGGCTGAACAGCCGAAAGTGTGCTATTTCCAGGCGTTGCATCCAGCACTTGAGAGTTGTGCCCAATACCCCAAATCCATATTTCACGCTGCGGGCAAAATTGATCGAAGAAGCCTCGCCAAAATATTTCGTGGGGCAGGAGAGCTCACCGATGCGAAATCCAAAACACAGACACTGGGCGAGAATCTCATTGTCAAAGACGAAGTCGTCAGAGTTCTCGAGAAGGGGAAGAGTCGTTAACACTTCCTTGGAAAAAGCTCGGAAGCCTGTGTGATACTCCGACAACTTCGCACCCGTGAAAACGTTCTGAAACGCGGTCAAGAAACGATTCGCAAGGTACTTGTACAAAGGCATACCCCCGCGAAGCGCACTGCCCCCGAGAATGCGGGAGCCGAGGACAACATCGTACGTGCCATAGGCGATCATGCTAGCCATGGCGGTTACAAGGCGCGGTGTGTACTGATAATCGGGATGAACCATCACCACAATATCCGCGGCCGCGGCTAAAGCCTCGCGATAGCAGGT
Organism: Candidatus Acidiferrales bacterium; assembly: GCA_963709675.1. Classification (GTDB taxonomy): domain Bacteria; phylum Acidobacteriota; class Terriglobia; order Acidiferrales; family UBA7541; genus Acidiferrum. The sequence continues at coordinate 908,257 of CAVPWW010000002.1, read as the reverse complement.
CTGTTGGTTTCTGCCATAACCATAATTTTTGTCGTGCACAAAAACGTGCAAGCCAAGAGTTTCCGCGATTCGCACCGTCTCGTCTTTGCTTTGATCGTCAACGAGAATGGTTGTATCCACGGTTTCAGGAAGGTCGAGAACGGTTTTCTCAAGCGTCCTTGCCGCATTGTAGGCGGGCATAACGACGACGATTTGCTTCCCGTTAATCACTTCCGGCTCCGTTTAGCCTGCGGCTATGAGTCTCTAAATCCGACGCACACTGGCAGAAGTCGACGAGGCTTCGCTGTGCCAATTTACGGAAAAGATGAGAAATGTCAAACCCACGAAGCGAGAATAGCATAGGTGAAACATAGGCTCTGGGAAATTGACTAGGGTGTTGAAGTATCGTTCAACACTAGGCTTTTCACACTTTGCGGGTAGAGAGAACCGGTGTACATTGGCAACCGTCGGCGAAGTGAAACAGGAGTTTCTGGGTTAGATGGAAAATCGGGTCGGTTTCACGGGTCTCGCGGTCTTCATGCTTTCCTTGTCGTTCTTGCTGTTCGGGATTGAGAAGCCCGCCTACTACGTGATGGACGAAGTTGCCTATGTTACAGGCGCCCGGGCTTTTTTGACCGGTACTGGAAACACCAATCCCGAGCACCCTCCTTTGGCCAAGATCCTGATTGCCGGTGGAATGAAACTAGCCGGGGACAACCCTTTCGGCTGGCGCTTGGCTGGTGCGGTTTTTGGCTCCCTCACCCTGGTCGCCATCTTTCTGTGGACGTACCTACTTTTGGACAACTGCCTTCTTGCCCTCATCGCCGCCTTCCTGGCGTTGCTGAACAACTTTTTGTTTGTCATCGCTCGGGTGGCGATGCTGGATGTTTTCTACTTTACGTTTGTCATGTGGGGTTTGGTGGCCTTCACAGCTGCTCTCATCCTCGACACAAGCATCGGCCGAAGGCGAATTCTCCTCCTCACTTCCGGGGTGATGTTCGGACTGGGGGGAGCTTGCAAATGGAATACCATCGTGACCCTGGCTGCGGTCGCGTTGGTTGTCGTCTTCTTCTACCTTCGCGACAGCCGTCACGTGCGGCAGATTGGCTTTGCCACGTTGGTAGTTGCCGTGGTGCTCGTTCCTGCTGTCATGTACTGTCTGGCCTTTTGGATACAGTGCTACCGATTCCACCGGCCATTTACGGCAGGTGAGCTGGTTTCCATGAATATGTTCATATGGCGCTTTCATGTGAACTGTCCAGGTCCCCCGGCTCTGGACTCGCCTTGGTATAGATGGATTTTTCGGACGTCGCCCGAGCGCGGCATGTCCTATCTCCTGGGGAATTTCGTCGTAGTTTGGGGCGGCTTTTTGGCTTTGTTAATCTGCGTGTGGAGATTTTGCCGGTCGCTGGCCCTGCCCGAGGGATTGGTGGCGCTCTTCTACGGCGTGAATCTATTGCAATGGGCGGTCATCCCGCAGCAACGGACCATGTATTACTACTACTACCCCTGCACTATCTTCTTGTGCGTAGCTTTCGCAATTGTACTGGGCTCGACACGAGAGCGACGGGTTCTTGGCATGCGCCCGATTGTCATCATTTTGGTGATGGCCTCCGTGTTCTTCCTCTATTGCTATCCACGTATGGCAGCACTCGAGGCTCCCTACGACTGCGCGTTGGGGTGCTGGAACTGATAGCCCTCGTGGAAATACATTCGAGCCAGCTCACGTGCTATTGAACTAGCAACTGGATTGCTGTCTGCCGTGCTCGATCAATGTCCTTTGAAAATCGAACTGCTTGCTGGTAAGCCCACTTGCTATCGTCGTCGCGTTTGCCTTGATGGAATGCCTGGGCCAAGAGGAAATAGTTGACATCGGTGGGCTCGATGCCTACCAACCGGGCGAAGTCCCGGATGGCCTCATTCCAGTCGCCGTTTTTCATTGCGATCAGGCCCATCTCCCGGATTACGATAGGAAAAGCGCGCTGGAGATGAATGACGTAATCGAAGTTTTGCTTTGCTTGGGTGTAATCGCGAAGGGCAAAGTAAATCGTGCCCAGATTGGCATAGGCAGAAGCACGAAGTTGCGGGTCGTTTGTCAGTTGCAGCACCGTCTCATAGCGGGCGATTGCCTGCTTCACGTCTCCCTGTTCCTGAGCGTAGATCCCCAGGTTGAGTTGGCTCGTCGCGTCGCCCGGTGCCAGAAGAGACGCAGCGCGGAAGTGTGTGATGGCCACGTCGCGCTCGCCCTCGCGCATCAGGGTAAGTCCGAGGTTATTCTCCGCCACAAAATTGCCAGGGGCGACGGTCAGCGTGTGCGTCCATAAGGTGAAATCATCCTGCCAGTAACTCAGTTGGATGCGCGTTGCCCAGCAGAGTGCCGCCAGAACACCGAATCCTGCAGCCGCCATATATTTCGATTCAAAATGGCGTGAGTTCGCCCAGTCGGCCACACCCCAAACAAGCAGAATGAAGAGACCGATCAGCGGCAGGTAAGTGTAGCGATCGGCCCGTGCCTGGTTTCCCACTTGCACTAGGCCGATCATCGGAACCATGGTCCCCAGATACCAGAACCATCCCACGAGCAAATATCGCGATGCGCGATACCGCAGTACAGCCCACGAGATCCCTAGCAGGAGAACTGCCGCGACACCCACCTTCCATGCCGGTACGGCGTGCGGATACGGATAGAGGACGGCAAGACGGGATGGCCAGACCATCTTTGTGAGATACAGCCCATAAGAGACAATCGCATTTTCAATCCGCAGAAGAAGGGAAGTTCTGTTCATCGAGACGACCGCACCACCCGCTCTTTGCACAATCATCGTGATGATTGCACTGGCGACCGAGAGCAGAAGAAGGGGAATTTTCTCGATGCATAATTTTCCCAGAGATTCTGTATTGGTGGTGAGCGGAACATCGCGGTCGAGAAGGGAGGATTGGGATTCGTCATCAGCGCACAAACGCATTCTCCCTAGCGGCCAATAATCAAAAAGGAGAAGCACAAAGGGGAAAGTGATTACCATTGGCTTGGACATCAGGCCAGCAGCGAACAGACAGCCCACCACCGCGTATCGCGCAATTCCCGGCCTCCGCACATACCACCCATACGCAGCCAGGGCGAGCAGAAAAAACAGCATGCTCAACACGCTCTTGCGTTCCGCCACCCACGCCACCGATTCCACATTCAGTGGATGCACGGCAAAAAGGGCGGCCACCAGGAAACTTCGCCCAGCGAGACCCGTGAACCGCAGCAAAATAAGGAACAGGAGAAGAACATTGAGGCTGTGTAATAACAGATTGCTCAAATGGTGGCCTACCGGGTTAAGGTGAAAGAACTGGCAATCAAGTGCGTGGGAAATCCAGGTGAGCGGATGCCAATTTGCCTGTTCAAAAGTTGTGAACGACCAAATTACCGTGCCCCAGCGCAGGCCCGCCTGAACCTGCGGGTTGCCGGTGACATAACGGTCATCATCGTAGTTTATAAAACCGTGGCGTAGCGCCGGGGTGTACACAGCGAGCGTGAGCAGAACTAGCAACAGCCCCACTGCCATGGTGTATTTACCAGAGGTTTGTAACATTCCTCCAGCTTCCTGGCGAATGAGCGCCGACTTCGCTATAACAACAAAACGGAGATGGCATGGAGAGTGTAATGTTAGTTCTTACAAATCCGAGTGTATGGTGACTGACAGAAAGTCGCAAAATGAATTGTGGGCGGAAGTACCTGAAAGAAACATTCAACTCCTGGTGAGAACGGGTTGCGAGTTGCCCCATCTCCGAGATGTGTCTACTCAGGAGGGCTCATTCTAATTGACAAGAATTGGCCAGGTATCCTGACGATAATTGTCAAACATGGAGCGGTGTAACCTAGACCCGATCGCGCGAAGGCGTGGTCGAACTGAATAAGGTGTGCGTTGTCAGCTAGTTGTGAATTGAAGGGAGTCTTGACGGTCCAACTCCACTTTGGCATGCTCCTTGCATTTCCCTCTATCGTGCTCTGGCACCAAACTCTCAGCTAAGGAGTATGCATGAAGAAACAAAAGGGCTTTTCCCTAATCGAACTGCTGATCGTCGTGGCGATCATCTTGATCATCGCGGCCATCGCAATCCCCAACTTGATGCGCTCGAAGATGGCAGCGAATCAGTCTTCGGCCGTCGGTTCTCTCCGTACCATCAATACCGCGATGGTGACCTATTCGACGAATTATCCGAGCGTCGGATATGCAACAGGCTTGGCAGTCCTCGGCGGCGCCGCGAGTTCCTGCACCGGTGCTACCTCGGCAACGTCGGCTCAGGCTTGCTTGATCGACAACGTTCTCGCGACCGGCACGAAGAGCGGGTACGTTTTCACAGCGACTGGCGGCGGCGGAGTACCGGCCGTGACGTACACGTCCCTTGCTACGCCCCAGGTCCAGGGGCAAACCGGTCAGAACGCCTATTGCTCTGATCAGTCCGGCGTTCTGTACTACGACGGCAGCGGCACGGCCTGCAGCAACGCTAGCACGGCGCTTTAAATCGCTGTTTGACTCCTGGAGTAATTCACACAGAGCGGGTTGAAATCAACCCGCTCTTTTTTTTGTGCACCTTAGAGAGAAGAAAATCAGGGCTGGTTCAAGGGATTCCGAATTCCAGAACATTGACATTTTTCGCCTTCACAGTGACATATTGTGTCAATGAACACCTGTCCGAGGAAATCTGATATATTTGTCTATGAAAGCAAAGAACTTATGCTGCCTGCACGCGCTCCGATTCGCAAAATGTTTGGCACCCCGTATGCTACAACTTAAATGAATTAGTTTAATGTTTTTTTCTGTACAGTTCGCTGGAGACAGCGCCAATGAAGGATCGACAGGGTGGGTTTTCACTAATTGAGCTTCTCGTGGTGGTGGCAATCATCTTGATTATTGCTGCCATTGCGATTCCGAACTTTCTTCGAGCCAAAATTTCTGCCAATGAATCTTCCGCTGTCTCTTCTGTTCACGCGGTGGATACTGCAGAAATAGGCTATGCCAGCATGTATTTTAATATCGGCTACTCCGTCGCCTTGGCAGACCTTGGCACCGGGGGCCAGAATCCTTGTCCCGCAACGGCGACCGCTTCCTGCTTCATCGACCCCACTTTGGCTAGCGGCACAAAGTCCGGTTATGTTTTCACTTACGTGCAAAATGGTTCCGTGACGCCCTCGATTCAATTCACGATCAATGCGGACCCACTGACGATGAATATCACTGGCCAGAGGGGATTCTTTTCCGACGAGAGCAATGTCATTCGTTACAATTCCTCAGGGCCGGCCAACGTGGGTAGCCCCCCGCTCTAGGGCTTCCGCTGCTAAACTGGAGGGGTGAGATCCACGTTCACTCTTCTCTTTGTCTTGGTAGCATTTGCGCCGGCCGAGAGTGCTGCCGACCGTGTCTTGCGGCTCTTCGAGTCGCATTACAGTTCCGCACAGACATTGCAGGCAACTTTCCTAGAGCGCTACCGTGAAAATGGACGTGTCGTCCGTGTCGAGTCCGGCGACGCCTATTTTTTGCGTCCCGGAAAAATGCGCTGGGATTATCAGGCTCCAGAAAGAAATACGTTTCTGGTCGACGGCAGGTATGTTTGGTTTTACTCTCCGTCAGACCATACCGTGACCCGAATGCCGGTAAAGCAAAGCGAAGACTGGCGCACCCCCCTCGCCTTTCTCACCTCGCACATGAAACTCTCGCGGCTCTGCTCTCAGGTCGCGCTGGTGCAAGATGAGAAACCTGACCAGTTTGGTGACTCGGTTTATCAGTGTACGTTGCGCGGCAGCCCTGATCCTGGGTCTTACTCCAGCAAGCCCGTCCTCTTCGAGTTATCACCCCAAGGCGAGCTGAATAGAATCGTCATTCCGCAGGAGGGTGGGATCCAGATGGAATTTTCCTTCACCGGCTGGCGATGGAATCCCACTTTGGACAACTCCGTCTTTCAATTCATTCCTCCGCGCGACGTGGTAATCGTGGATGGTTTGCTACCGGATACGCCGGGCCTGCGTCAGTAAACAGCAGGAGCCATTGAACTTGCCAATACGGACACTAGTGTGCCTTGCGCCGATTTCGGGTAAGCTCTGCTTGAGGTAAACTATAAGCTATGGGGGAATTTGTTTGTCGCGTTGCCGATGCGAACGGTCGTGTCTTCTCTCACGTAGAAGCCGCCGCCAATAAAGATGAGGCGCGCCAAAAGCTATCCGACCGAGGCCTGTACGTCTACTCGGTTGATCCCCGCAACACTTTGGTCAGCGGGTTCCTGGGTGTGCGCCGGGATCGCAAAATAGGCGGAAACGATTTCCTGGTCCTGAATCAGCAATTCAACACGCTCGTCAAGGCGGGGCTCCCGATTCTTCGCGCTTTAGATCTGCTGGCCACTCGGGCGAGCGCACCAAAGCTTCGCCCCGTCCTTACCCAGATCCGGGACCGCGTCCGGGAAGGGAAGTCGCTTTCGGAAGCAGTGGACGAGGCAGGCGTTTTTTCCAAAGTGTATTCAACGGCGATTCTCGCGGGGGAAAAAAGCGGCAATCTTTCCGGCGTTCTTGAATACTACATCGCTTACCAGCGAGTCAGCACCAATGTGCAAAAGAAGTTGGTCGCCGCACTGGTGTATCCCACACTATTAATCATCACCGCCACGCTGATCGTCACTTATTTGGTGACTTTCGTGGTTCCAAAGTTCGGCATGCTCTATCGCGATCTGGGAGTGGAGTTGCCGACGCCGACGAAAATTCTGATCGCGATTACCGTCGACTACCGGCTGTACATCCTGGCGCTCGTCGCTTTTCTTGCACTGCTGGCGCTTGGGGTCTTCTTCTGGTCGCGCAGCGAACAAGGCGGAGTGGCCTTCGACCGCTTCAAGTTCAAGTTGCCAGTGCTTGGGCCGACCCTGTTGAAATTTCAGGTAGCGCAGTTCTGCCGGACGCTCGGCACGCTGCTCACAGGAGGCACGCCGCTGGTTGCGGCCCTGGCGACCGCTTCAGAATCCATCGGAAGCCGCCTGGTGCGCGGCACGGTGGGGGAGGCCACGCAGATGGTGCGTGAAGGCGAGTCGCTTCATGGTGCGCTCTCTGCAAACCGGGTGATGCCAGAGATGGCTTTGGACATGATAGAAGTGGGTGAAACCAGCGGCGCGCTGGCCCCCATGTTGAATAGTGTGGCGGAGTTTTACGAGGAGGAAGTATCCCTGAAATTGGGTGCACTAGTTTCCCTGATTGAGCCCGTTCTCCTGATTGTCATGGGGTTGGTGGTCGCCGGCATCCTGATTTCGCTCTATCTGCCCATTTTCTCGTTCTCGGTTTCGGGAACATCGAGGTAAAGGTGAACGCTTTATATGGCCACGGCTGATCCCAATCTTCAAAACTCCGCTGTCGCTGCGGGTGGCCCTGTAGACCTGGAGCAGGAGCGGGCGCAAGCACGCCGTCTGGCGGCCAGGTATCGCTGCGGGTTTATTGACCTTCAGGAACAACGCATTGATGCGGACCTGTTCCGGACTATCCCTGCGGACTTGATGTTCCGCTACAATTTTGTGCCACTGGTGGTGCATGACGGGACGCTGGTGATCGCCGTGGCTGACCCCAGCATCGTCATCCTCAGCGACGAACTGCCGCTACTTCTCGGCAAGAAACTCACTTATAAGGTTGCGACTGCCCGCCAGATCGGTGATCTTCTGAAGCGGACGGAGCAGTCCCAGCGCGTGCTCGAGCAAGCCACTGAAGCTTTCACACTGCAGGTGTCCAAGGAAGACGAAGAGGAAAGCGAAGAGACTATTTCCGGCGATCGCCTGACGAGAGACACCACCGTCAGTCCGGTTGTCCGGCTGGTGGAAACCATTATCTTCACCGCTCTCGAGCGCCGCGCCAGTGACATTCACATTGAAGCGCGCGACGCCGAAGTTGCCGTCAAGTACCGCATTGACGGGGTCCTTCAGCATGCCATGCAACCCATTGCCAAGGAATGGCACTCGACGGTTCTGTCCCGTATCAAGGTGCTCAGCGACCTGGATATCGCCGAACGCCGGGTTCCCCAGGACGGCCGTTTCCGCGTGAAGTACAAAGGACGTTTTATTGATCTCCGCGTTTCCATTATGCCTGCCAGCCACGGCGAAGATGCCGTGCTTCGCGTTCTCGACAAGGAAACGCTTTCGGAGAAATTTCAGAGCCTTAGTTTGGACGTGGTCGGTTTTTCTCCGGAAGAGACCAAAAGCTTCCGGCGTTATATTCGCGAGCCTTATGGGATGGTGCTTGTCACTGGACCGACTGGCTCTGGGAAAACCACCACGCTGTACGCGGCAATTAACGAAATCAAGTCCGATGAGGACAAAATCGTCACAATCGAAGACCCCGTCGAATATCAGCTGCGCGGCATCACGCAAATTCCGGTAAATGAGAAGAAGGGCCTGACCTTCGCCCGAGGGTTGCGATCGATCTTGCGGCACGACCCGGACAAGATCATGGTGGGAGAAATCCGCGACCAGGAAACCGCCCAGATCGCCATCCAATCGGCACTCACCGGCCACCTGGTGTTCACCACAGTCCATGCCAACAACGTCACGGACGTCATCGGCCGTTTCATCAACATGGGGGTTGAGCCTTACAATTTCGTTTCCGCACTCAACTGTATCCTTGCCCAGCGGCTGGTTCGGCTCATTTGCCTGAAGTGCAAGCGGCCTAAAAAACATACGGATCTTGAGCTGACCGAATCGGGTATCGATCCCGCGACCGCCGGCAAATACCAGTTCGCGGAAGGCGCAGGTTGCCTGGAGTGCTCTGGCACGGGCTTCCACGGCCGCAGCGCGATCTGTGAATTGCTTGACTTGAGTGACCATATCCGTGAAATGATTGTGGATCGCAGGCCTACCTCCGAAATCAAACGGGCGGCCATCGCGGGGGGAATGATTACCTTGCGCGAAAGTGCTCTTGCCAAGGTTCGCGCGGGTGTAACCACACTGCGGGAAATTAATAAGGTGACGTTCGTTGAATAGCAGCGCCGCAATCCGGGAAGGCATCTACAAGTCGGACGTCGTTCACCGGTTCTTTCGTTGGATGGACGATACGCCGCATCCACCGCTGGCGATTGAGATTTCGCCAGAGCGCGTAGCGGGTGTGCGCTTTAGCCGGGCGGGCGCGCATGTTGCCTACGATATCGAGGCGCTGCCCAAAGGAGCCATTGTTCCTTCGGCCATCGAAGCAAATATGGCGAACATTGCCGCGGTGAAGGCCGCCGTCGCCAGTGTGTGTCAAACGTTGGGTGCGAAGGACGAAGATGCGGCGCTGCTTGTACCCGATCCAGTCATTCGCGTCTTTGTGCAACACTTCGAGGAATTCCCGCGCAGCGCGGAAGAGGCGGTTCCCATGCTGCGGTGGAAGCTGAAAAAAAGCGTGCCGTTCGAGGTGGAAGAGACACTGCTGTCGTACATGAGACAGGCGCCGAGAAGCGAGGGCGTGGACGTTGTGACCGCCATCGCGCGGCTTCGCATCATCAAGGAATATGAGACGGCCTTGGAGGAGGCGTCAGTTCGGCCGGGAGTAGTTCTGAGCACCACGCTTGCTGCGGTCAACTTGCTTGAGGACCAAAAACCCACGTTGCTGGCACGCGTCGCAGGCACCTCGCTGACCACGGCGATCGTCCGAGAAGGGGTCTTGGCTGGCTACCGCTGCACCGAACTCCCCGTCCATACCGATGCCCTCACTCCGCACCTGCTTCTCGAGGAGATTTACCCACTGGCCGCATACTACCAGGATACCTGGCGGGAAGGCATTCAGGCCGTGCGAGTCGCCGGACTTGGAAATCGGCTGCAGGAATTCGTCCGTCCGCTTGAAGATGAATTTAAGTGCACGGTACGATCCTTGCTGAGTGCTGCGGTTTCCGATGGGAACCTGCGCGCCGAAGCCCGGCCACTGGCAGACCAGGAATTAGACGGCCTGGTTGGCTGGATGCTAAACCGGAATTAAAGGGGAATCGACAGAAAACCTCATGCGTGTCGGACTCAATCTTGCCACCAAGCCGCTGGTCAGCCATCGGCGATTTCTGGTCGGCTCGACGTTGTTGGGAATCTTTGCCGGCGTCCTCTTTATATTTCTCGCTTGGCATTTTTGCAGCCTGCGCAAGGCCGATGAGGATTTTCGGGCGCACCTTGGCAAGATCCAGCAACAGATGGAGCACTTGCAGGAACAGCGGAGCGACCTGGAGCGCTTTTATGCGAAGGAAGAAAATCATCATCTCCAGGATAGGGCCAAGTTCATTGGGAGCGTCATCGAGGCCCGCAGTTTTAACTGGACCAGGATGTTCATGGACCTGGAAAAAACTCTGCCTCCCGGAGTCCACGTTCTGAGAATCGCCCCAACACTTGAAAATGGCTCGGCTGGCGTTAAATTTGTCGTTGGTGGCTCCTCCGAGGAATCGAAAGTGAAGGTGCTGAAAGCATTTGAGGATTCCAGGTCCTTTACGCACATCGAGCTTAGTTCGGTGGGGACGCCCAAACAGGGTGGCGGCAGTGCCAATTCGGATGTGTTTGAAGTGGAATTCTCGGCGATTTATACGGGTATCTAAGCATGGGCGATTTTAAGACAAGGAAACAAGTGATTGTGGCATGCCTTGCGATCCTGCTACTGGCGGATGCAGGGCTAATTTATTTCAATTTCAGGCTTTCTTCGCCTGCGAACGATCGGCAGCAGATTCTGCTAACGCAAACCCGCCAATTAGCGTTAGTGAAGGCGGATGTTGAGCGTGCCTCCAAGATCCGCGAAACCATTCCCGAAATATTGAAAAAATTCGATCAATTTGAGTCGACGCTTCTGCCTGCTTCGCAAGGATACTCGGTCATTCTCGAGGAAATGGATCAGTATGCTCACGATACGCACCTGATTGTTGAAGGTGTCAAATATAATCACAAGGACGTGACCGGACGTAACTTGACGGAATTGAGTCTGGATGCGTCCGTCAGTGGGGACTATGACGGGATTGTCAATTTCCTGAATCATCTGCAACGCTCCAAGAATGTGTATATTGTGGACTCGCTGGCCGTGGATACACTGGCGTCCGAACACGGGCCGGCGGGGGCATTACGAGTCTCGTTGCATTTGCGGACCTATTTCCGGAACGTGTGATGGCCCAGACGAAGCAACAGAAAGAACGAATCGTGCTAGCCGTGCTGCTGATTGTAGCGGCCGTGGTCTGGTACGCCTACTTTGGGAAGGGAAAGACGGCGGTCGGCGGCGTCACCGCGGCCGGGACCTACACTCCCATTGACGCCGAAGACTATAGCGTGATTTTCAAAGACCTGGGCGAATCTCAATCAACGGTATACAAACCGTCCGGCCGCAATATTTTCGTCGCCGGCCCTGCCCCGGTTTCGCCTTCGGCCGTGGTCGAGGTGAAAGCAACAAAGCCCACACCGGAGCTGCCCACTGTCCATCCACCGCCAGAACCCCCTGCGCCGGTACTCAGCATGAAATTTTTTGGGTATGGGTCGTTACCGAACAACGGCCCGCGGCGCGCGTTTCTGCTGGATGGCGAGGATATTCATATTGTGGAGGAAGGCGACACCGTCCAGAATCACATTCGGATAACGCATATCGGCAATGACCGCATCGAATATGAAGACACAATTACTGGCAAGAAGAATTCGACGAATCTGGAGATGCCGCCACAAGCATGAGGCACAGATTGCATTATCGAAGCGCGCGCAGGGCTGAGTCGGGGTACGCCCTGGTGATGGTGATGTTTATCCTGGCGCTCCTGGTTATCGCCATGGCTGAAACCGCGCCAACCGTGCTTAGCAAGATCCAGCGCGAAAGAGAAGCGGAAATGGTTTGGCGTGGGAAGCAATACACCCGTGGCATTCGCATGTATTACCTGAAAATGAATCGCTTTCCCACATCGCTGGACGATCTGACCAAGCCTAAAACGGGCATTCGTTTCATGAGGCAGGCCTACAAAGATCCCATGAACGAAGTGGATGGCTCCTGGAGACTAATTTACGTAGGTCCGAACGGTCAACTCATCGGTAGCCTGAGTGATCGCAGCATTGGAATGAGCGGGCAGTTAGGTGGCTCGGGAACTTCTGGGACGCAGTCGGGAGGGTCCTCATTTTTCTCCACAGGAAGCGGGTCTGGATTTAACAACTCCTCTTCTACTTCGTTCGGCTCTACCGGGTTTGGCACCAACCAGGCTGCGGGAAGCACTCCGATTGGCGCAACTGGAACCACCTTCGCGAACGGCACATCGCCGACTAACTCCACCGGGACAGGCGATAACTCCGCGTTTGAGGATCCCGGCCAGCCGCACTCGCTTGCCGGCCCCATGGATGCCAGCAACACAATCGGGGGAAACATCATCGGCGTGGGCAGTAAGGTCAACAAGAAATCCTTCATGGTGTACGAAAAGGCGAAAAATTACAGGCTGTTTGAGTTTATCTGGGATCCTTCGAAAGATACGACCGTTGGGCGCGCCTCAACGGGGATCGGGACGCCCGTGAACGGCATGAATCCTGCCGGAACGGCCAGTCCGAACTCGCCCTTTTCTAACGGGATGAACCCCGGGCAGAATCCAAACCAGCAGAATCCGAATCCCTCGCAGAATCAGAACCCGAACAGCAATCCCGCTCCGATCGGGATGCCGCCGCTCCAGGCTCCGCCGCCCAGTCAATAGCTGATTTTAGATTTGTGGAAGTGTTCTCAGCCAGGTTGCTTCTGCGCCGTGGTTTCCGCTTTGATCTTGGCATAGCTCTTGGCAATGCGCTGTACGTACTTCATCGTTTCGAGATAGGGGGGAACCCGCCGGCCATACTGATCCACGCGCTCTGGACCGGCGTTATAGGCGGCCAGAGCCAACGTCAGGTCGTGGTATTTCGCAAGCAGCTCCTTCAGATAACGGGTTCCGGCATTCACGTTCTCCTCGGGGTCAAAAATGTTTTTCACGCCGAACCGCGCCGCGGTCTGCGGTAAGAGTTGCATCAAGCCACTCGCTTTTTTGGGCGAGACTGCCCTTGCGTTGAAGTTCGATTCCACCGCCACCACGCAATGAATCAGGTCGGCATCCATGCCGTAGCGCGCCGCTGCCGCACGAATGACCTTTTCAAATGGTGTTTTGTCGCTCAAAGGTTCTTCAATAGGCTCAAAAATTTCTTCAGGTTCGATGCCCACAATGGCACTCAGGGGAACTTCGGCGACACCTCCCTTGAGGTGCAAGATGTAGCGATCAGGGAGGATCTCGTAGCCGGTCACATCCAGCCGCGCACCGCTGCGCAACACCACGTAGTCCGCGCGTGCCAAAGTCGCCCCGCCTAGCAGGAGAACTACGGCCACAATTCCACCAACCACAAATTGTCGTATCGACACGCTCACCCCAAGCTCTCGGCGAGAGCAAATCGCTCAATAGCCGCAGCAACGCCGTCTTCGTCGTTCGAGCGCGTGACATGCCATCCGCGTTCTTTCAGCTCTGGAACGCTGTTTTCCATCACTACGGGCACCCCTGCAAAGGATAGCATCTCCAAATCGTTATGATTGTCCCCAATGGCCAGGATTTCCTCGGGAACGATGGCTCTAGCGACTGTCCATTCGGCCAGGGTCGTGCCCTTGGTCACGCCCGGATGAATCACGTCGATCATGGAAAAGTCGCGATCCTCGTAGATGGTCACGGACAGAGCGAAGTCCTCGACAAATGGGACGTTTCGTAGGGTCCGTTCGACGTCTCGCATGGATGCCACTGATCCTGTGAACATCACTTGGATGGGATCGTCGGTTAGGCAGTTCTCTAGGGGCATAGCCTCCGCCAGGAATTCGCGGTTCCGCTTGTAGTAGCCGCCGCGCGTCGGGTCTTCCCAATCGATCGACTGCAGGATAACTTGATTCGCCTGTGGCCGGTCAAATACGACCGCAGTCGCTTCTCTCCATGACTCGGTGGCCTGAAGGACGCGCCGCGCTGTTTCTCGTGGCAACAGATGGCGAAGCAATGTGTTTCCCTCTTTCGTGCGCACCAGAGCGCCGTTATTCACGATCATCGTGAGGGGCGCGTCGATTTGCTTGGCCACCGGCATCGCGAAGTCATACCTGCGCCCGGTTACAAGTGCTACCTCGACGCCACGGCGGGTGGCTTCGGCAATGGCCGCACGATTTGCCGGAGAGACCTCGAATCGGCTGTTCAGAAGTGTTCCATCGATATCGAGAGCAATGAACCGTATCGCCATACATCTAGTTTACCGGAATAGTTGTCGGAGCCCTCGAAAAGAGCGCATTTCGTTGCGCGGAAAGGGACAATTGAGTTGTGCTAAAATCCCGCTCTCATGGCCACTCATCGGTTGTATTACGACGATTCCTTCCTCCGGAATTTTACCGCACGCGTGCTCTCCTGTTTACCCGCCGAGCCGGTCTCCACCGAATCCGGCACGAAGCCAGCGTGGGAGGTGTTGTTGGACCGCACAGCGTTTTACCCCGCCTCTGGGGGACAGCCTCACGATCTCGGCCGTCTCGGAGAGGCCGTGATCCTGAACGTACGCGACGAGGGCGAAGAGATCGCACATATCGTGGATCACGAACTCATTTCTGACGTGGTCGATGGGTGCTTGGATTGGACCCGGCGGTTTGACCACATGCAACAGCACACCGGGCAGCACCTGCTCTCCGCTCTGTTTCAAGAGCAGTTTGGCTTGCCAACTGTGTCTTTCCACTTGGGCAGCGAGCTGTGCACGATTGATCTGCGCGGGCCGGAACCATCGGTTGATGTGTTGCGCGGGGCACAACGCGCCGCGAATGCGATTATCTTCGAGGATCGCCCCGTAAACGTGCGGTACGGCACCGCCGACCAACTGGCGCAACGCGGTGTGCGTAAAGAGGTCGACCGGGAAGGTATTCTCCGCGCCGTTGAAATAGAAGCCGCGGATTTGCAGCCGTGCGGAGGCACGCACGTCAAGAGCACCGGACAGATAGGCCTGGTGTTGGCTCGGCGCTGCACGAAGATTCGCCAGGACTGGCGAGTGGAGTTTGTGTGTGGAGGGCGGGCCGAGCGCTTCGCAACGGGCGATTTCCAATTGCTCCGCGCGATTGGCGAGCGATTTAGCTGTGCTCCCGAAGAAGCGCAGGCAGCAATCGAGAAGAGTTTTGCGGAGCGCGATGCCAGTTCCAAGAGTCTGCGGACCGCCTGGCAACAACTGGCCGAGGCTCGCGCGAAGTGCATGATTGCAGACGCCCAGGCGGGGGACGATGGGTTGCGGGTTGTCGCGGAAGCGTTACGAGAAGAAAATGCCGAATTGCTCTTGCCACTGGCCAGTGAGCTTGCCAAGAACGAGAAGATGGTTGCATTGCTCGTCCATGAAGCCACGGGACAATTAGTCTTCGCGCAGTCCCCGGGGGCAGGGAAGGACCTAAACGCCGTTCTCAAGCAGTTAGTTGCCGCAATTCCTGCGAAGGGGGGCGGGACGCGGGATTTCGTGCGGGCTAAGCTTATCGACCCATCGCAGTGCAGCGCCGCCCTGGCGCTTGCCAGACAGGTCCTGCGAGCGTACTGAGGCAGACGATTTTACCCAGGCGGAAGACTAGGATCGGTTCGCGAGAAATGGTCAGGTCATGAGTCGATTACAGTTTTTTGATCATGACTAGTATCAAGAGCCGGATGGCAAGCAGGAGCCAGGTGGCCGGTTCAGGCGTTGTGATAGTCACCGCGTCGCCTACGCCTTCAGTGGGAACCCTCCCCACAAAGAGACTTTGGGACAGAGCTGTCAGAGGGTTAGTATGAGCAATGTGATTGTCATAATCCATGCTGTTAAACGGATCGATCACAATCTGAAAGCAAGTCACTTATTTGGTATGAAGCAAGGCAGAAGCGAGGCACAG
Source organism: Candidatus Acidiferrales bacterium (assembly GCA_963709675.1). Taxonomy (GTDB): domain Bacteria; phylum Acidobacteriota; class Terriglobia; order Acidiferrales; family UBA7541; genus Acidiferrum. The sequence continues at coordinate 892,443 of CAVPWW010000002.1, read as the reverse complement.
TTTGACTAGGGGATGGTGCATCCATAAGATGAAGCAATTCGGACGCAGAACATCTTAAAGCGGCTTCTAGCATGCATCGAGCAAGATTGAAATCGCGATTTTTTGTGCTGCGCAGACACCGTGACTGACTCTCTCAGGGCGGAACACACTTCCACCGCTAAACTAAGCCTAGCCCGCCAACTTGGGCTGTTCGACGTCACCATGCTGGTGATGGGCGGTATTGTCGGTTCCGGCATATTCATCAATCCGTATGTGGTCGCTCAACGCGTGCATACCCCCGCTTTGATCCTGGCGGCGTGGATTCTGGGCGGAGTTGTCGGTGTTGGCGGCGCCTTCATTTGGGCGGAATTGGCCGCCACGCTGCCCGAAGTGGGCGGCCAGTATGCTTACTTGCGCGAGGCTTTTCACCCGGCAGTCGCATTTCTGTATGGATGGGTGTTGCTGCTGGTAATCCAGACCGGAGGGATGGCGGCAGTAGCGATCACTTTCGCGCGGTATTTTGTTGAACTAACTGGATTGCAGGCGCCCGACTGGGTGATTGCGACAGTTGCCCTCGCTGCGCTTACGATCATCAACTGCTTCGGCGTAAAGAGCGGCGGACGCACCCAGAGTGTGTTGATGGTGGTAAAAATCGTGGCCATCTCCACGTTGGTGATCGCCGGGCTGGCGTTGACCGGCAGGCATGCGACGACAACGACAACTGCGGAGCGGGAGTGGTCGCTGACATCGTTTGGCGCCGCCATGGTGCCAGTGTTATTCGCGTACGGCGGATGGCAGACGGCAAATTTCCTGGCCGCGGAAGTGAAGGAGCCAAGGAGAAATTTGCCGCGTGGACTTTTGCTGGGAGTTCTCGGCGTTGTGGTGCTTTACTTGGGCGTGAACTGGGTGTGCCTGCGCGCTCTCGGGCCACAGGCGCTGGCGGCAACAACTACCCCCGCTACTGCCGTGATGCGGATGGCCTTGGGCCAGCGGGGGGCGGTGTTCATTGCGGCGGCAATCGCGGTCTCTACGCTGGGGTTTCTAAGCCAGTCGATCTTGACGGGGCCCCGTGTGTACTTTGCGATGGCCGATGATGGGCTGTTCTTTCAGGCGATCGCCTGGCTTGATCCGCGGACGCGCGTACCGGTCGTAGCCATCGTGCTGCAAAGCGTGTGGACGATGGTAATCGCGCTTTCGGGGCGCTATGAACAGATATTGAATTACGTGATCTCCATGGATTTCTTGTTTTTCGGGCTAACAGCGACAACGATCTTTGTGTTCCGCAGGCGGGCCACCCACGCAGAGAGGAAGGGCGGACACGATTATGCCATGCCGGGGCACCCGGTAAGCACAGTCCTGTTCGTAGCGATATGCTGGTGGGTGGTTGGGAACACATTGTACCGCTATCCACAGAATAGCCTTCTCGGTTTTGCGCTGCTGCTGACGGGCATTCCGGTGTACTGGTTCTGGAGTCGGCGGGCGCGGCCACGAACTACTGGTGCATGACCAGTTTCTTTTGCAAAGAGGAGAACCGGGGATGAGTAATTTGCGGTCAGAAGCAGCGTCACGCTACCTGGCATGGGCTAAGCTGAAGTCGAAAGCCCGATTCAACCTGGCAGGCAGTGGGGTATTGGACTATCCGCTGGCTGAATTGCCGGTGCGCATCGAAGATCTGGAGATCGCCGGGGACGCACCGTATGGCTATCAACCGCTGATGGAGCGGCTGGCGGCAAAGGCGAGCGTAGGCAAGGAATGCGTCGTCTACACGCTGGGAACATCGATGGCAAACTTCGTGGCCCTTACGGCGCTTGTGCATCCCGGCGACGAGGTCCTGATCGAACGGCCCACCTACGACCCTCTGCTGACAATTCTCGAACACATTGGTACCAAGGTATGCCGGCTTGAGCGTCGCGCGGAGAAGGGATTCAAGCTGGAGCTCGAAGAACTCGATCGCAAACTCACGTCCCAAACGCGTCTTGTGATTCTCTGCAACCTGCACAACCCGAGCAGCGACCTGACCGATGAGAGAACTCTTCAGCAGGCAGGCGCGATGGCAGCAAATGTAGGAGCACGCGTCTTAGTGGATGAGGTGTATCTGGAGGCAATGTTCGACCGGGCGTGGTGTTCTGCGTTTCATCTCGGTGCGAATTTTGTTGTCACCAGCAGTTTGACCAAAGCGTATGGACTGAGCGGCATACGCTGCGGCTGGATTCTGGCGCAGGCCGACCTGGTAGAGCGGATGTGGCAGATAGTTGATTTCACCTACGGAATCCCGCCGCATCCTGACGAACTGATTGCCGTGATCGCCCTTGATAATCTCGATCGGGTGCGCGATCGCGCCCGTACCCTGTTAGAAACGAATCGTGCGCTGGTTAACGAATTCTTGGCGAAACATCCGGACCTCGAGTGTGGACCCAGCCGCTTCGGTACCACTCTGTTTCCGCGCCTGAAGTCGGGCCGTGCTGTGGAATTTGTGAAGATACTGTGCGAGCGGTTCGAGACCAGCGTTGTGCCGGGCGAATTTTTCGAGCAGCCGGAACACTTCCGGCTTGGGTTTTGTGGAACTACAGAGACGGTACGGGGCGGGCTAGATCGGTTGGGCGCCGCACTCGCAGCCTTTCCCGCGCTCTCCCGTTAGGAAGAATCGGCTATAACTTGACGATGCTTACGCCAATCGTCGGATTGGCGTTCCCGCGTTTAATCGGCTACTTGTTCGTAGGCGTGTTCGCCGAGTTGGGACTCGTCCAATCCGATCTCTTCGGTGAGTTCGGTGACTTTGACGGGCGTGAACATGTCGATGATCCGCAGCATGGCGTAGGTGAAGGTGAAGGCCCACACCGAGGAGAAGACACCGGCGGTCACTTGTTTCAGCAGGAAGATGGGGTCGCCGGCCAGAAGGCCGTTGGCGCCGTCGGGATTAAATTCCTTGGTGGCGAAAATACCGAGCATGACGATGCCGAGGAATCCTCCGACTCCATGAACTCCCCATACGTCGAGCGCGTCATCCCAGTGCAGCTTGTTCTTCATCTCCACGGCGTAATAGCAGACTACGCCGGAAACGATGCCAATGATGACGGCAGTGGTGGGGGAGACATAACCCGCTGCGGGGGTGACGGTAGCCAAACCTGCGACCGCGCCGGTAAGGAGTCCGAGGAACTTCGGTTTTTTCTCATTTAGCCAGGAGACCATCAGCCAGGCAATGGCGGCAAAAGACGCGGCCACGTCCGTATTGAGAAACGCGGTGGCGGTGACGGAATCCACGCGCATCTCGCTGCCAGCGTTAAAGCCATACCAGCCGAACCAGAGGAGACCAGTACCGAGGGCGACCAGGGGGATGCTGTGAGGCCCGCGATCAATTACGCGGCGCTTGCCCACGTACAACACGCTGGCCAAGGCAGCCATACCGGCGATGTTGTGGACTACGATGCCACCGGCGAAGTCTTTCACGCCCCACTGCTGCAGGAAGCCTCCACCCCAAACCATATGCACAAAGGGGAAGTAGACGAAGGTCAGCCAGCCAGTCAGGAAGAGCATGTAGGCTTTGAAGGTGACACGATTGGTGAACGCGCCGGAGATGAGGGCGGGGGTGATGATGGCGAACATCATCTGATAGGCGATAAAAACGAGAGCGGGGATAGTGTCATTGGGAGAGGGCGTGTTTAGGCCGACGCCCCGGAGAAAGGCGTTGTGAAAGTTGCCGATGACTCCATGCCAGTCGCCGCTGAAACACAGGGAGTAGCCATAGAGGTACCAGATGACGGTGGTCCAACCCATGGACACAAAGCTTTGGATCATGATCGCCAAGACGTTTTTTCGACCGACGAGACCGCCATAGAAGAAGGCCAAACCTGGGGTCATGAGCATAACCAGGCTGGTACAAAGAATCATGAAGCCGGTATTGCCGGTATCGAGATGTGGCATGCAGTCCTCCAAGTGAATTGTCTTGAAGAAGCCTCGCGGAACGACGAGCGGGGGTCCGGAGTTCGGAACGAAGGCGCAGTTGGAGGGCCCACAGACCCAGTTACGCAAAACTCGAGATAACAGTGAGAGGCTGAACCCAAAAGAGGAGAGGCGCAGTGCGGGGCGTCACCATGGATTGTGATTTGTGAACAACGACCGGACCTCACGACGGCCTCGGCTAAAAGGACACAGTGGCGATATGCCGGGAAGTATGGCAAGCTGTCGGCATGGGAAACCGAGACAAAGGAAATCGCGAAAAAAAGAAGCCCAAGAAACAAGTTCCTAAGGTGGCACCTCCGAGGCGGGACGAGCACGTGTTCCCTTCACCTGTTGCCCCGAAACCCACCGAAAATCATTAGGGCAGCGCGGGCTCAAGATTGGTGGGCCCGCGGACAAATACTGGCGGGCGGTCAAGAGTGGAGTTGCGTTCGGACTGAGTGTCTTATCCGAATCTGCGATTTTCCTCTAAAGAGAAAAATCAGAGAGGTTGCGGTAAACAGCGGGTGGTGGTGTGTTTCTACTCAACGAAATTCGCAAGCGTGCCGCACACCAATGAGGCGGAGTAACTGAGTCGGTAGTTAGGATGGGCAGTAGCGAGCCACTGCTGCGAATGAGGGAGTGGAAGGACAGGAGGAGAGATGAGATTGGTACGGAGCGGTTTGGTGGCTTTGGCAGGGATGTTTGCGACGACGGGCCTGGTGGTGGGGCAGACGGCGCCACAGAAGCCGGAAGTGCCAGTGGAGAAGTGGACAGGGAAGACGATCCTCTTGATCGGGGCACATGCGGACGATGACGCACTGTCTCACGGGACGTTAGCAATGTTGCAGGCGCATGGAAATCAGGTGTACATCGTGACGCTCACGACTGGGAACGTGGGCACACAAGACCCGAAGCTATCGCGGACGCAACTGGCGGAGATCCGGCGTCAGGAAGAGTTGGAAGCGCTGAAGGAGTTGGGAATTCCCGGTGACCACTACATCAATCTTGGATATGACGACGGAATGCTGGAATTCGAAGACCGCAAAGCAGTAGTGGAAAACTTGGTGCGGTGGATACGGAAGCTACGGCCGGATGTGCTGTTTGCTTGGGATCCGGGGAAGAACTTTCAGCGCTGGCACAAATCGGACCATCGCGCGGCGGCGTATCTGGCAGCAGATGCGGCGCGCGCGGCAATGTGGCGGCTGCTCTTTGAAGGCCAGATTACACAGGAGGGACTAAAGGAGTTCATGGTCCCTGAATACATGTTTTATAACGATTACGATTTTCAGGATGAAAATGTGTGGGTGGACATCACGGATTTTGTGGATAAACGCGTGAACGCGGACGCTCATTACAGCAGCCAGTACGGACCGGGATGGAAGAACTACAATGCGAATCCGAGCGAAGAGGAAGTGAAGGAAATGAAAGCCTGGGCGCTGGATACGATTCGCACACGGGATGGAAAGCGTACTGAAGGGTTCAGGTATTATCGCGGATTGCCAGACGCGATGGGGAAGTAAGGCCTGGTGCTATCCAACTGGTTCGGGGATAGGCTCAATGCGGCCCAGGAGGAATGCGTAACCGACGATGCCAACGGAGAGAATGACGGCGGCGGTGACGAAGGCCGAGGCGAACGAGTGCGTTGCGGATACGATGTAACCGGTGATGATGGGCGCCGAAATTGCGGCGAGCTGGCCAGAGAGATTGGCAATGCTGGCGAGTGTCCCCACGCTGTCGCGAGGAGCGATGAGCGAGGGCACCGTCCAGGCCACTGGCGCAGCCGCCGCAAGCCCGCCTAGGGCTAGACTAATCCACAGGAGCGCGGTTGTGGGACTGTGTGGGTGAACTGCGCCAAAGATGGCAAGACCGAATCCCGTGCCAACGATCAGGACGGACTGGCGCACGCGATTCGCATTCCACCCGCGCTGAATCAGAGAGTCAACCAGCCATCCGCCAACGACAATGTCCGTAACAGTGGCAAGAAGCCATGGCGCGGCCGTGTAAAACGCTGAATGCAGGAGATCCATGTGGTGGGCAATGGAGAGATAGGTGGGGAGCCAGGTGAGTAGCAAGTAGAAGCTGTAGTTGTACGCGCCCCAGCCAAGCGCTAAGCCATACACCTTGGGCTGACTCAACAGATAGACAAGCCGCAATACGTCGCTTGACAATGGCTTGCGTCCTTCTCGACCTTGGTTTTCCGCCTGCCCACCTCCTGCAGTGATGTAGCGGAGTTCCTGCGGAGAGAGTTGGCTGTCCTCGCGAGGATTGCGGTAGAACAGATAAAACAGAACGAAATAGAGCAGGCTAAGAACGCCGGTAGCGGCAAAGGTGAAGCGCCAGCCAGAATGCAGTAGCAACAGGCCGAGGAAAGGAATTCCGATAGCGGAGGAAAGCTTCGCGGCTGCATCGGTAATGGAAATGGCCAGGCTTCGTTCTTGTTGGGGAAACCAGTAGCCGACGGCTTTTGCGTTGGCGGGAAACGTGGGGGCTTCGGCCACGCCGAGAAGCAACCGCGCACCCCAAAATACCGCCAAACCAGGAGAAAGCGCGGCGGCGAACGTGGCGAGGCTCCAGAGAAATGAGCTGAAGCGACCGACGAGACGAACGCCGAGACGGTCCAGGAGAATGCCGGCAGGCATCTGCATCAACGCATAAGTCCAACTGAAAGCGCTGGAAAGATAGCCGAAAGCGATCAGGGAAAGGCCGAAGGAATCATGGAGAGCATCCTGCGAAATGGCGAGGTTGATGCGGTCAAAGAAAGCGATGATAACGCCGCAAGCCAGTAAAAAAGCCATGAGCCAACGGCGGCGAGGCGGGCGCGAAGGACTAGGATCGGTTTGGGGCAAGCGCCCACCGTAAGGGAGGGATTGCGCGGAGGGGGAAAGAAGTGCGCATAATGGAGGCTAGTTTCGCACGGTCTTGAGGCAAGGAGCAATGCGGGCGGATCGAGAATGCGGCGGGTGAACAAGAATGACGATTGGAAAAGGATTGCCGGAGCGGGCACTTTCCGAGGACGAACTTCGAGGGTTGGTTGAGGCATCCGCTCGGGAACTGGGAATTGATGGCAAGCGCGTTCTGACGATCATCCCTGATGGGACGCGAACGATGCCGATGGCACAGATGTTCCAATTACTGCAGGAGCAGATTGGCCAGCGGGCTGCGGCGTGCGATTACCTGGTGGCCTTGGGCACCCATCCGCCGATGAGCGAGGAGCAATTGACGAGGCTGCTGGGAAGCCCAGTGAAGAACGGAGTATGTGACGGCGCGCTGGTGTTCAACCATCGGTGGGATACCGCCGATACGTTTGTGGAGATTGGGATAATTCCGGCGAGCGAGGCCGAAGCGGTTTCCGGTGGGCTGCTGTCGGAGGCCATCTCCGTCAAAATCAACCGGCTCATTTTTGAGTACGATCAGATATTGATTTGCGGGCCGGTATTCCCGCATGAGGTCGTCGGGTTCTCCGGGGGTAACAAGTATCTGTTCCCCGGCATCAGCGGTAAAGAAATGATCGACCAGACGCACTGGTTGGGTGCGTTATTGGGCAGTTATCACCTGATCGGAACGGAGTCGACGCCGGTGAGGGAAGTGATCGATCGCGCGGCAGGAAAGATCAAGGTTCCGGTTGCCTGCATGGCCCTTGTGGTGACCAAGGAGGGGATTTCCGGATTTTATTTTGGCAGCGCCCGCGAAGCCTGGAAGTCCGCTGCTGCACTTTCCGCGCAGAAGCACATCGAGTGGGTGGAACGCCCGTTTCGCCGCGTGCTGGCGGTGATGCCGGAGATGTATAGCGACATCTGGACCGCGGCGAAGGGCGTGTACAAAGCGGAGCCGGCGATGATGGATGATGGCGAAGTGGTGATCTACGCCCCGCACATCACTGAGTTTAGCTACACGCACGGGCCGCACATCGAGAGAATCGGCTATCACTGCCGCGATTACTTTGTGAAACAGTGGGAGCATTTCGCGGACGTGCCTCGGGGTGTGCTTGCCCATTCAACTCACTTACGCGGTCAAGGCGCTTTTGACGTTGGCACAGGATTCGAACGAGATCGCATTCGCGTAACGCTGGCAACAGGCATTTCCGAAGAGCGCTGCCACCAAGTAAATCTCGGCTATCTAGACCCACGCGCCACGAATTTGCAGGAATGGTTAGGACGCGAAAGTGAAGGCATCAAAGCGATTCCGCGTGCCGGCGAGACGCTCTACCGAATCAAGAAGTCGCCCGGGCTTTCCTGAACTTTGTGCCATTCCGCTGCTATTTGTGATGACCGCCGATCAAGGCTGAGCCGCCGCTTTCGCTGTCGCGGAATCGTAACTTTCCCCATAAATGGCGGGGACCTTGCCGCCCATCGCGCGCAGGTAGGTGGAGAGCTGGCCACGATGGTGGATGGTGTGATGCAGCGAAAAATTGAAGAAGGCGACCGCCGGTAATTGGAAAAGTCCGCGAAAATCTACGATTTTGGCTAACTGCTCGCCGGAGAGTCTTGGAAATTGCTCGAAATTTTTGGCGAACGATTCGCCGTACCATTGGCCGATTTGAGCCGGCGTCTGGACGTTGTCGGGGCGATGAATAGGAGAGAAATCAAACGCGCCAGCGATAATGCCACCGTAAAAGCGGTGTTCGGCGGCCGTGATGTGCCAGGCGAGTTCCATCGCGGTTTTGGAATTGGGGTCGGGACGATAATCGGCGTTCGATTGAGGAATGGCTTCAATGACGGAGCGAGTGGCGCGGTGCTCGTTCTTGACGGTCGGCAGCGCGTACTGCAGGAGAAAGCTGGCGTGTTCGGTATCGATCGGAATCATAAGTTTGCCTCTCGGAAAAGTTCACACTGCGAAGTTGGATGCACAAGCGCTTAGAAAGGGTAGCAGCGCGCGGCCATTAGCTTAGAAGAAGCGGGTGCGCACGCGATCAGGCAACTTGGCCAAGTCCACCAGAGTGAGGAAGTCGATCGTTTTGAATTCGCAGTCGATCGCCGGGGGCCCACAAATTCGGCCCGATATTTCAAGATATGCGCGGAACAGGCGCGGAGGGCGAGAAAGCGCAACCGCAGCGCCGGTCGAACGGCAGTCATGGCCGGGCTGGGGGTTGGTGCGCAGGGACGGCTGGACGAGGTACTTCCCTTTGAGGGAGTCGTACATCGCGGCGCCGAAGTTCTCGTCCTGCGAGGAAATGGAGCTGCAGCCGATGAGATAGCGAGAATCGTTGCGGGTGGCGTAGACGGCGATGCCTTTCCATAGTGCGTGCAGGACCATGATGTTGCGATAGTCGATATGAACGCAGGCGCGGCCGAGCTCAAGCACTTCGCTGCGGACCGAGTCGTAAACGGAAAAATCAAAAAGCTGGTCGCCATAGTAGCCGAGATTTCGCCGGGCAACGTCGCCAGTTTGCAGGCGATAGGTACCGACAAGTTTGCCGGCTTCCAGGTCGCGGACCATAAGATGGTCGCAGAAGGAGTCGAAGGGATCGATATCGAGGCCGCAACGGTCGGAAGCAAAGAGGCCTTCCCCGAGTTCCAGGTTAAAAACGTCGTAACGAAGGCGCTGGCATTCGACCAAATCTTCGGGGGACTGCGCAAGGGAGATACGGAAGAGAGAAGTTTCGGTTAAGAGCGGGTCGGCGGTTACCGTTCTCACAGTTGACCTCTGGCGAAATGAAGTTTCGCTTAGACTAGGTTACGAGAATGTTTCATCTGGGTCATTTTCAGGTGTTCGCCGTTACTGATTAGGAACACTGACCCAACCTCCTTCTTCATTTTACTGGGAACAAAAAAGAAAAGAAAGACAAAGGCCTGTAAAGGACACGAATGAGGAACCACCGGCAATGCATTCGCGGGGGAGACCCGGAGGCTGTATAGTTACCTGGTTGCTCTTGATCTCCTCTCAGGCTGGTGCGATACGGCCAGGCGGAGATTGGATTTGAGTGTTCCCCGGGTAATGGGGGCAAATTATCTTTGTGGCCTGGTGTGAAATACATTTAGAAAGAAGGGAAGCGCAGGCCGCGATGACCAAGGTTGGTTTCCACTGGGCATGAAGAAATGCGGCTCCTCTTAATTTTATTGGGCATGGTCTTGCTGCCTGCCATGGGGCAGGACAAGCCAGCGCCAGATCCTCAGAAGACAAAGGGCGAAGGCCCCATCCGGTTTGAAGAAATTGCGCAGAAGGCCGGGCTGCGCTACATCACCGCAACTGGAAATAACGAAAACAAGAATCAGCCGCAAACAATGGTGGCGGGTGTAGCCTTGTTTGACTACGACGGCGACGGCTACCTTGATGTGTATTTGATTGGCGGAGCGGCGATTCCCTCGCTCCAGAAGGAGACACCGGCCTACTGGAACCGGTTGTTTCACAACAATCATGACGGCACGTTCACCGACGTAACCGAGAAAGCGGGACTTGCGGGGGCGGGCTACGGTAGCGGTGTGGCGGTTGGGGATTATGACAACGATGGCTGGCCGGACGTGTTCCTTGCGAACGTAACAGGGAATCAGTTGTTTCATAACAATGGGGACGGAACGTTCACGGATGTGACCGGGAAGGCAGGATTGAGCGGCGCAAAATTCAACGGAAAGAAAATGTGGTCGGTGGGCGCGGGCTGGTTTGACTACAACAACGACGGTTTGCTGGACTTGTTCGTGGTGAACTATTGCGTATGGGAAGTGAACAAGGACCCGTATTGCAGGGCAAAGGAAGGTGTGCGGGCTTTCTGCCATCCAAAGAACTACGCGTCCCTGCACAACACGATTTATCGCAACAATGGCGACGGAACGTTCACCGATGTGTCCGATGAGCTGGGGATTTCGCAGCAGTTCGGCAAAGGCATGAGTGTAACGTTTGCGGATTACGATGGTGACGGCTACCTCGACGCCTTTGTGGCCAATGATACGACGCAGAACTTTTTGTTCCATAACTTGAAGGGGAAAAAGTTTGAAGAAGTGGCTCTGCCTGCAGGTGTGGGTTACGCACCGGATGGAGTCGCGCGGTCTGGCATGGGAGCCGACTTTCGCGACGTGAATAATGATGGCTTACCGGATATCTGGCATACCGCCGTGGAGAACGAAGAGTTCCCGCTGTGGATCAACAACGGCAAGGGCGAATTTGAGGATGTGACGGTGGAGAGCGGTCTGCGCTCCACGAATGACATGTCCGGTTGGGGCGCCGGCATGGCCGATTTTGACAATGATGGCTGGAAGGACTTGTTCGTGGCCCGTTCGAACGTCATGGATAATATCAGCATTCAAAACTCGGCGCGGCGGTATCCGGAGCCGAATACGATTTTTCGGAATTTGGGCAACGGAAGGTTTGAAGATGTCAGCGCGGCAGCAGGGCCGGATTTTCAGGTAGAGGCGGCGCACCGTGGCGTCGCGTTTGGCGATCTGGACAACGACGGGCGTGTGGATATGGTAGTGTCCGTGCTGAATGGACCTGCCGAACTGTTCCATAACATCACGGACAACAATAATCATTGGATCCTGCTGAAGCTTGTGGGAATGAAGAGCAACCGCATGGCCATTGGTGCCCAGATCAAAATCACCACAGAGGACGGGAAGAAGCAGTGGAACGAAGTGACAACCGCCGTGGGGTACGCTTCGTCGAGCGACCCCCGAGTGCACTTTGGCCTGGGGAAAAACGACAAAATTAAAGAGATCGAAATTCGCTGGCCGAGCGGTATAAAGCAGATCCTGAACGACGTAGCCGTCGATCGCATTTTGACGATTGAGGAGCCGGCGAAGTAGTGTACTGAGCAACCAGAGTGGACCAGCGATTCCGTACGAGATGCCTGAGTCGTTCGTGGGCTACTTGCCAGGACGCTAACAGGAGGGAACATGCGGATAATCGAGAGAAGTGGCCTGGCGGTGCTGATGTTGCTATTGAGTTGTGGCGCAGTCTTTGGCCAGAGCAGGGAGTGGCTCAGCGCCTTGACGGAACCACACGACTACGTGCAGAAACGCGCGTCCAGTTACGACCGTTCCGGAGGGAATGACGATTTTCGGACTGTTGCGCCGGGGGAGACGCTGACTATTCTGGACGAGGCCGGGCCGGGCCTTATCACCCATGTGTGGTTCACGTTTTCTTCTGACGAGATGTATCACCTCAAAAAGCTGGTGCTGCGGATCTATTGGGACGGGGAAGCTACGCCGAGCGTGGAAGCACCGATTGGAGATTTTTTTGGATTGGGACTAGGCGAATATTTCACGTTTGAGGCTCTGCCGCTCTCCGCTGCGCCGAACCACGCGGTGAACTCGTTTTTTCCAATGCCTTTTCAAAAGCGCGCGCGCGTCACCTTGGAGAACGAAGGCAAGATGAAGCTGGACGCGCTGTACTACAACATTGAGTATCAGGCGTATGCTAAGCCGCTCCCTGCGGGCACATTATACTTTCACGCGCAATACCGTCAGGCATCGCCGAACAAGGGCCTGGCCGGAGATTGGAAGGACAACAACGATCCGCTGCAGAACGACAAGAAAAACCTGACCGGTGAGGAAAACTACGTCTGGATGGAAGCCTCGGGGCGGGGACACTTTGTCGGGGTAACCATGTCGGTGTTGCAAAATCAAGATTATTGGTGGGGTGAGGGAGACGATATGTTTTTTGTCGATGGCGCCAGGCAGCCTTCGATCAATGGGACTGGGTCCGAGGACTATTTCCTGGGCGCATACGATTTTGGCGGCAAGGCATTTTCCTACGCGTTGTATGGCGCTCCGGTCGTGGGCGAAGAGAAGGCTGGGAGCCGAAGCAGCGTATACCGGTTTCATCTGGATTCGCCAATTCCGTTTACAAAGTCGCTGAAAGCCACGATTGAACACGGGCACGCCAACGGCAGGTCTGACAATTTCTTCTCCGTGGCGTATTGGTATCAGACAGAGCCGCACGCCCCATTTCCGGCATTGCCACCGGTGGAGGAGCGATTGCCTCGATTGCACGCGGTCGGCGGCCCGGGAGATGCAGTGAAATAGACGACAACCATGAACGCAGTGGTAAACCACCTTGGAAACTGGGCCCTTAGCACTAACGCTGAGTTACGCCGCTTTGTCCTTCGGCAAAAGAAATCCTCCAGTAAGGAAAAGCACTGTGGCAACTGCAAGGAAGATCGTTCCGATAAACAGCCCAATGAAATGGAAGAGGAGTATGGTGTCGAGCGCTGGGAACAGCGCGCAGAAAAGAACGATGCGCCGCCCATTCGGAATTCGGCTCACCGCGATGAAGACCGTGCCAAGTATAATCATGTGGGTGGAAACCATGATCCACAGGGCCTTGAATCCACCGATCAGAAACGGTTTCATAGCACTCCTTTCCAACATGAGGCTGACTTTCGGGTAGCCAGACCCGTGGACCAGAGCGGTCAGGAAGAGCACGACGCTGCCCGCCACGATCAGCCCGCGTGCGATCTTCACGTTCCCTCCTTGTAGCTCTTAGGATTTGGTTCTCGATGGATTTTGTAATGCAAATGTAACACGGATCGTTCGGGAGGGATTGGAAGATGCAGATGTGCACCGTGATGAATCTCTGCTGCGCGGAGCAGGGCATAAAGGACGCCGAGAACCGAACTCAAGACCGGACCCCTACACTTTAGCTTCGAGTTCGGCCCAGCGCGCGTATAGAGCATCGATCGCTTTCTGGGCCGTTTCCATTTCCGTCGAAATGATGCGGAGCCGTGCAGGATCGCTCATGACTGCTGGATCGAGCAGGGAATCGTGTCGAGCCTGCAGCTCTTTTTCCGCGTCGGCGATGCGCTGCTCAATGGTCTCGAGTTCGCGGGACTCTTTATAAGAGAGTCTCTTTCGTAGCGCCGGAGCAGTTGAGGGTTGAGAGCCGGTGGCAAGGAGTTGCGATGCCGTGGCCGGCTTGCTCTCCGAGGCCGCCAATTGCGCGCGCTGCCATGATTCCCATTGCGGGTAATCGGCGAAGCGTTCTGCATGACCTAGTCCATCCAGGCCCAAGATAACGGTGGAAACTCGATCGAGCATGTAGCGATCGTGGGTGACCAGTAGAAGGGCGCCGCGATATTCAAGCAAGCTCTCTTCGAGGATCTCCAATGTGGGGATGTCAAGATCGTTGGTGGGCTCGTCGAGAAGCAGAACGTCTGCAGGCTGAAGCATCAGCTGGGCGATCAAGACGCGCGCTCGCTCTCCACCCGAGAGTCGGCCGACGGGCTGGTTGAGTTGGTCTCCCGTGAACAGAAAACGCGCCGCCCAGGAGGCCACATGGGTAACGCGATCCTGGTAAATGACGGAATCGGAATCCGGGGCGAGGGCGCGCCGTAATGTGATATCAGGCTCAAGCACTCGATTTTGGTCGAAATACACGATGCGAAGGGACTCAGCTTGCCGGAGCTTTCCGCAGGTGGGTTTCAGGTCACCTTTCAGCAACCGAAGTAACGTTGTTTTGCCGCTCCCGTTGGGTCCGACAAGTCCAACACGCATTCCCGAAGTAACAATGAAGTGGATGTGGTCGAAAAGGGTGCGGTCGCCGAAGGAATAGCCGACATCGTCGAGGGTGATCAGTTGCTTTGTTTTGCGATCGGAGGAGGAGAAATCGATTTGCGCACTGCTGGTGCGCGTGCGGGCGTTCATTTCCGCCAACTCGCCGATCAGTTGATGCGCCTTGTCGATGCGCGCCTTGGACTTTGTAGTGCGCGCTTTGGGGCCGCGGCGCAGCCATTCAATTTCCGTGTGCACGCGGTTCTCGAGGGCGGACTGGCGATTGCGTTGCGCGTGCAGATATTCTTCCTTGGCTTCGAGGAAAGCGCTGTAGTTTCCGGAAACGCGCAGGGAGCCATTTTCGTAAGCCGGATTGATCTCGACAATTTCGTTGGCCACATTTTCGAGGAAATAGCGATCGTGGCTGACGACGACGCAGGCAAACGTCCCGCCTTGCAGAACGCTTTCAAGCCAATCGATTCCAGCGAGATCCAGGTGGTTTGTCGGCTCATCGAGCAGCAATACGTCCGGCTTGCGGACGAGAGCGTCAACGATGGCCAGGCGCTTTCGCCAGCCACCGGAAAGCGTGGCCGCGGGCACGTCGAGATCGGTGAAACCGGCGCGGCCGAGGATTGCCGCCATCCGCGCAATGCGATCCTCCTCGGCGACACTGGCCTCGTCAAGGGCCCTGCCAAGAACAGAGCGAATGGTCTCGCCAGGGGCGTAATCGGATACTTGGCGGACAAGGCTGAGTCGAGTGCCTTTGCGTATGGCCATATCGCCGCTATCGGGCTGGAGCCGACCGCTAAGAATTTCCAGCAGAGTGGACTTGCCCGATCCGTTTGGACCGATGACGCCGACACGCGCCTCTTCGGCAACCCTGAAGGATAGGTTTTGGAAGAGCGGAGAAACGCCGAATCGTTTGGCTAGTCCCTGCGCGCTGATGATGGGTGGCAAATGGGTTCGGATTCTATGGATTTGGTGGACGTGACAGGGTTCGAACCTGCCACCTCGTCGTTGCGAGCGAAGTACATTATAACCTAAGACGTGGCATTGCAATCACTTAGGTTTCGCAACGGAGCGTTTGGCTGGCCTACTTGGCGTCTAAATCCACGGACGGTGCGTGGGTACGTTCAACGTGGCGAGATCGAAGCGAGAATCATTGGCGGACGGTGGAGATTCAGACGTGCGGACCTTGACGCTTTCTTTGAAAGTGCATCCCGTTACTGGGATTTTAAAAGCAAGTAAGACCATAGAGATTAGATGGAAAACCAGCCCCAAAAGTGCAAAAGACGAGGCGATGGCCGATTTGACGGGTATAGGGTGAACTGCGAGATGGTCCCTTGTCTCCCAGCATGCGTCGTCAGCGAATGTCTGTTAGTTCCCCGCAGAGTACCTTACTTATTGCTCCGGAAACAACGTCGATCGGGAGAGCTAAAGGAGGTCGTAAGGCTCGCGTCGCCCTATCGCACCTCCTCCGATTGGCTCAGTTCTGGCTGGGCAGAACTGAAGTGCGCGGATGGAAGCAAAGTGATCTGCAACCACTGCCAGAAACCGCGGTGCGCTCTTTACGGATGGGAGATCAATGAAGTGGTGCGCAATGTGCGTCCGGCTGGATGGCTCTGCAGAGAGTGCTCCGGACTCAGCTATGCATCGGAGGGGCAAGCGTTGCATATTCGGTGTTTGCTTCCAGACCTCAAACAGTTCTCACATTTGTTAAGAAAATCTCGTCCCGATCCTTGGCAGCCGCTCGTCTTCGTCTCGCCATGGGCAGCGGTAGATGCTGGTTTATGTCGATTAAATCAGAGCGATAACAGTCCCGCTACCTCCGCCGGAATTTCCGGTCGGAACTCCTCAAATCACGAGGTGGGTTAGGCTATCTAACAAGCACTGACGGTCGGGGAAACCCTTGTTGACTGGAATTTGATCCGATGTAAAAGCCGTATATATAAAGCTACGCCTACATCAATCGTTCATGGTGAGATGATGGCGCTGATAAGGATGTTCGCGATGCAATTCTGTTGCTCGTTAACGCATGCAATGATTACCAAACACGATATCTAGCTCTTGCCTCCGCGTTTCGTGCGCTGCAAAAATATCCGGCTGAAATGAGGGATAGTCTGCGCGAGAGCGACTTACAGGATGAGGCATTGAGAGCCTTCAACGATGCAGAGGCTACGGTTCAAGCTCAAGCCAGGGAGGTAAAGTCAGCATTAGAAGGAGCCCTTTCTCGAAGTTCTGGCAAAGTTTGCAACTCTCCACCATTTAGAGTTGGAGAACTTTTTGCCACGACCCCGACACCACTAATACGCCCTCGTCAACGCGTAGAAGGTAGACCTGGTACTGGGCGGGACTTGTCCGGTAACGCGAACAAATCAAGACTTAGCCTGCTGTGCTGGTGGCCAAATTGGGCTGCTAGGTTTGCGACCATGATCTCTGAATTACATTAAATAGAAATGCCGTGGTTAGACCAAACAGAATCCAACCATTCAATGCTTCTAGGGCACCCATCATTTCCCAACGTGGCGCCAGATACAAATTCGCGTGGCCATAGCTAGTCATAGCGTTGAGCGAATAGAGCATCGCGGACTTCATGTCTGGCAAAGCCCCAAGAAGACGGAAAGCCACGGCCCAGACAATTCCTTCAATACCGTGCAGAATTGTGGCCGAAAGGGCCGTCGCGCCAATGATGAAGGTCGGAGAGGACCAGAGATTACGAATCCGTCCCTCATCGCTTCGCTTTGAGTTAATTTCTTGGCCGATGAGTCCGAGGCCGCGAGCATGGAAAACCACGATTAACAAGATAAGCAAAAGCCCCCAAGCCCAATCCATACCCCAAGCTGGAGCGATTCTGGAATCCATAAATGACCCCTCTCGCACGTCCTTGTCGAGCGGTCCGGACGGTGTCTGGAACCGCGTGGCAGATGAAATTACATCAGCTATTCGCTGACTTTGTTGTTGCGTTGCGCGGTCTTGAGTTTCTCGATGTCGGCTGGGGTCAATTGTGGCCGATTGATCGTAAGGGTCAGCTTGTCGAGCTTACCGTTGAATTCGAACGGCACCTGGTAGTCTTGGTCGTCCACGGGTGTACCCGTGTCGGCACCCACGTCGAAGTTTTCATCCCATTGCAGAATGAACGGAATGCTGTGTTCCATCGTTTGCGTGGCCACTGCTTTGCCGTCTACTTTCAGAATGCCTGTGCCACCGCGCCCGATGCCGCTGGGGCTACCGAAGGCAAGCGTGCCCATGCCAAGTCCGTCGTACTTGAAATCAAACTCGACAGTGTGTTTGCCCGGCGTGAGTGCCACTGGGCTTTCCCAGCGAATACGCTTCAAGTCCACTAGGTTCCAGAGAAAGATTGGCTTGCCATTCAGGATGTAGAAGCCGTAGCCGCCGAAGCGTCCACCCTGTGTGACTAGCATGCCGTTGCCACCACCATCGGGCACGTCGATCTCGGCCTTGAAATTGTACGACGAGTTCAGAATACTCGGCGCATCACCATTTGGTGTCCCAGTGACTTTGCCAGAGTAGGTGAAGACCGTGCGGCCAGCGCTGAGGCTGGGCTTTGGGATGATGAGCCGCGCCACGACAGAGTTGTCTAGCGGGAGGACCTGGTATTTTTCCGCTTCCTGCCAGAAGAGTTGCTCCATTTCTTTGAGCTTGGCGGGATTCTTGTCGACAACGTTGTCGTACTGTGTCCAGTCTTTTGTCATGTCATACAGTTCCCATGGGTAGTCGGCTGGATGTTCTTTTACGATTTTCCCGGTATCCCAGGGTGCGCGCATGACCTTGGTGCTGGCGATCCAGCCGTCGTGATAGATCGCGTGGTCTCCCATCATTTCGAAATACTGCGTGTGATGAGTTGACGGAGCGTTGGCGTTGGCTTTCTTGAAGGTGTACATCATGCTGACACCTTCAATGGGCTTCTGCTTGATGCCATCGATATACTCCGGCGGCTGAATCTGCGCGGCCTCCAGAATCGTGGGAACGATGTCGATCATGTGGTGGAACTGGTTGCGAATGCCGCCGGGATCGTCGATGTGACCGGGCCAGGAGATAGCTATGCCCTGACGAACTCCGCCCCAGTGCGAAGAGATCTGCTTGGTCCAGGAAAATGGCGTGTCGAAGGCCCAGGCCCATGGCACGGCCATGTGGTTGTAGGTTTTATCGGTACCCCATACGTCATAGAAGTATTTGAGCTGCGCTTCGACGGGCACCTCAACCTGATTGAACATGGCGACTTCGTTGGGAGTGCCGTTGAGGGTGCCTTCAGAACTGGTTCCGTTGTCGCCTTCGATGTAGATGATCAGCGTGTTATCAAGTTTGCCTTCGTCTTCCACTTCTTGAATCACGCGTCCGATCTCGTGATCTGTGTAAGCCGCGTACGCGGCGAATACATCCACTTGGCGCAGAAACATTTTCTGTTCATCGGGAGTGAGTTGATTCCAGTGCTTCAGCAAGTCCGATGGCCAGGGAGTCATCTTCGCGTCCTGCGGAACGACTCCCAGTTTCTTCTGGTTGGCAAAAATCTGTTCACGCAAATCGTCCCAACCCTTGTCGAACAGATGCATGTCGCTGATCTTTTTGGTCCATTCGGGTGTCGGATGATGTGGCGCGTGGGTGCCGCCAGGAACGTAATAAACGAAAAAGGGTTTGTCGGGTGCAACGGCATTCAACTGCTTCATGTATTCGATGGCATCATCGGCCATCGCTGTGGTGAGGTTCCAGCCGGGCTTGCCAACATACGGATAGATTGCCGTGGTGTTGCGGAAGAGATTCGGCTGCCATTGATTGGCGTCGCCGCCGACGAATCCGTAGAAATATTCGAAACCCATTCCCGAAGGCCACTGGTCAAAAGGACCCGCTGCGCTTGCGGCGAAGGCAGGCGTGTTGTGATCTGTTCCAAACCACGAGGTTGAATAGCCGTTTTCCTGCAAAATCCGGCCGATGGTGGCTTTGTCCTTAGGAATTATGCTGTTGTATCCAGGGTAGCCGGTGGCTTGTTCGGAGATGACGCCAAACCCTACCGAGTGGTGGTTCCGTCCGGTAATGAGAGCAGCACGGGTGGGCGAGCAAAGCGCTGTGGAGTTGAAATTGGTGTAACGCAGGCCGTTGTTGGCGATGCGGTCCAGCGCGGGCGTGGGGATGACTCCGCCGAACGTACTGGATACGCCGAAACCCGCATCGTCCGTCATGATCAACAGTACGTTTGGTGCGCCTTTGGGCGGAACAATGCGCGAATCCCAGCAGGGCTTGGAGTCGCGCGCGTCGCGCTCGATGACCCCACCGAAAGGCCGATCCTCTTCCGGCAACTGTTTTGCGTTGTTTACTGAGGTAGTTCCCGCCGGCGAACAAGGCTCGGGCGAAGGTTGTTGAGCGAACGCCCCGGCAGCCGCAAACGTAGTGAAGGAAAGAGCCATCAATGCGATTCGGCGTATCCGCGCGGTACATCAACTTTTTAGTATTCCGGTGCTACAAAATGAAATGTATCTGTCTTCCATGTCTGTCAACTCCTCTCGATTACGAAGTGCTTACGATTGGCGGCTTGGCCTGCTAGCGCACACTCAAGAGAGATTTCTTGGACGTTGAGCGAGAGAATACCTTCTATGGCCTATGCAGATATTCTCTGAGACTGGCCTTGAAGGGTAATTGGCAAAAGTGATAGAGGGGCAATTTCGGTTCGGGCTGTTTCAAGTACTTGGTAAACGACAATCCGAGAAGTGGGTCCCGGTACCCATGCAGTTATACTACCCGCTGAGCTAATTTCCAGTTCTCGAACCATTTGGAGAAATTTCACGATCGATCTTTTACACTGCGACGAACGGCGCTTGCAGACCGAATATTTCGTGCTTCAGGATAAGATCCACTTGGGCGTCGAGCGCCTCGCCCTGAGAATGCGCTAGGCAAATGGTTTTCCCCGCCCGAAGAGGCCTATACTCTCCGTAACTGCGGGAGCCAGCCACCGTGGAATCCACCGCGCGACGACATCACCACAGGCCAAATCTAGCTGAGTACCGCTATTTGAAAAGGGAGTACGGGAAGAGTGGGAGAGCGGAAGCCTTCTGGACGATGACGGTACTGGTCGTTTTGTTGTTGGGCAGCCTTGTTGCAGTGCAACTGAGTGAGCCTGACGCTGAGAGAAAGGTTCGGGCTCAGAGACTGCAAGACGAGTTTCTCAACATCGCCTGTAAGCAAGGGAAGAAAGCTTGCGATGAAGCTCAAGAAGAGATCCGACGACGGAACTGCGAGTACTACGGGGAAGGCTGCTCTCCAAAATCTACAAAATAGAGATCTGGGCTGAGCGACGCACGGTTCAAAGCGGGTACCGAGCCGCCTGGACTCGCCGCTGCAAGAAGTTTGAGGAGGTACGTTCCAACAGCAGGAGGAATGCGAACATGCGACTTCGGATGAGCGCCGCAGTCTGCACGACTCTCCTGCTGCCCCTGCTTGCCTTCGCTGGACAGAATGCTAACGATTTCGTAGTTCACGGCACGATCAACATCGCCTTAGGCAATGAAAACGGAATCGTAGTGTTGACGGACAGCATGCTCACGTCTGGCGGGCATCAACTATCTCAGCCAGGACTGAAAATCCCGTCCCGATCCTTGGTGGGAGCCGCTCGTCTTCGCCTCGCCGTGGGCAGCGGTAGAGGCTGGTTTGTGTCGATTAAATCAGAGCGATAACAGTTTAGGAGCGGATGTATAACCTTGTCTCGACCGAAATGCGAAAGCAGCAAGGAGCAGAAAGTTCTCAACGCCAAGTGGAGTATCCGTGAGTTTCACTGCGGCGGCCTGGCCTTCAAATCGGCATGTTGCAAAGTCTCATTCTTTGAAGAATGGAATTGGCCTTCCGGCGAGCGATATATCTCCCGTCCACCAACCAAAGTCAAAAGCACGCGTGCATCCTTAATTTTATCGGGTGATATCGAGAATAGATTGTCGGACAACATAATTAAGTCGGCGTACTTTCCGGGAACAATCGAACCACGGTTTACCTCAACAAAGTTCGCGTAAGCACCATTGATCGTGTAGCCGCGAATCGCAGTCTCCAGGTCGATCGTCTGATCTGGAATCCAGCCACCTTCTGGCTTACCGTCCAGCCCTTTTCGGGTAAGTGCTGTATAGATGCCAATGAGCGGGTCCATTTCTGCCACGTTCCAGTCGCTACCAAAGGCCAAGACCGCGCCGGAATCCCGGAGACTCCTAAATGGCCAAGCATACTTGGAACGTTCAGGCCCGACGGCCGCCGCCCACTGACCGGTAATATCCGGCGCACAGTGACGGGGCTGCATGCAGGCAACGATCCCTGAACCGTGGTAGCGCGGTATGTCCTGAGGCGACAGGCACTCGTCATGTATGACTTGATGGCGGCTGTCCCGGCGACCGTTCACTCGCTGAGCATGCTCAATCGCATCCAACGCCGTTCGTATTCCGCGGTCACCAGTCGCATGGATAAAAATCTGGAATCCTAACCGGTCAATCCTTGCCGCCACATCGTTGAACTCGCTCGGAGCCCAGAGCAGTTCGCCCGTAGCGCCAGGGCGATCCGTATAAGGGGCCAGCATGGCCGCAGTGTGGGGTTCAATTACGTCATCGCTATACAGCTTTACAGCGGAAATACGTAGCTTGTCGTCGTTCTTGAAAGCGTGTCTTACTTGGCTGAAGTGATCGATCTGGCTCGCGGGCGTGTGCTGTCGATGATAGAGCGCAACCTGTAAGCGGACGGGTAGTTCGCCTCGTTGGCGCGCACGGTCGTACATTTTCAAATGCTGCAACGTGCACTGGGGCTCTATGACCGTGGTGATGCCAAATCCCAAGGCCATGGCAAAGTTTGTTTGCAGGCTCTGATATTCCTGCGCATCAGTGCGGGAAGGCAGGTGTTCTAGATATCCCTCGGAGACGCCACTTGAAAGACCTATCAGAATTCCTGTGGGCTCTCCTGTGTGTCGATCCGTTTGTACGTCAGGCGAGTGGTTGCTCTTGGTAATCCCAAACTCGTGAAGCGCGGCCTTATTGACCCAAATCGTGTGTCCGTCGTAAGCAACCAAGAACGCGGGACGCCCCCCAGTCAACCCTTCGAGATCGCTGCTTCTTGGTAAGCCACCGTCGCCAAAGATCGAGTAATTCCATCCTTCCGCTTGTATCCACTTCAGATCCGGCCGTTCGCCGGAGAATTTCCTGACCTTTTCCTGTATCTCGCTGAGAGACTGTGCACCGAACAGGGAAAGAATGTCGGGATCGGAACCCGAATCTATGTGGTTATGGCTATCGATGAAACCCGGTAATACGAGCCTGCCCCTGGCATCGATTACCTTCGCCTTTGCGGAGACACGACCGATTGCATCGCTATCATCTCCCACCCATGCGATTCGGTCGCCCTTGATTGCGACGGCTTGGGCCCACGGGCGATCCTTTTCTACGGTGTAGATACGAGCATTGCGGATCAACAGATCCGACTGTTCCTGCACCGGAAGTGTCTGATTCACCGACCGAGTCCGCCCGAAACCCGCTCGTTCGAGTAGCGCTATTGCCGATGCTGCTAGCGGATACCTAAAGAACTCACGCCGAGAAACACCTGGAGACCGCCCACCCATGTTCTCGTCATCCTTTCCCTGTAAAGTCTTCGAGGGCCGCCACAACGGCCCGTTTTAATTCAGATCATCATCTTTGTAGTATTTGGTGCCCGTGGCACTAATGTCGAGGGCCAGACCCTTGTCCGTCAGTTGATACATCCAAACCCCGTCAGAGACGGCTACGGCTCCGCTCATCGCGCCACCCTGGGTGCCAGTTGTCGCCGCGGCTGTAGATTGTCCGCCAAATTCCCAACCGGAATTGATGAAGGTGTCGAGGGCCTTTTCGTTGTCAAAAACAAAAACAACATTAAACTTTTCCACACCCATTCCGAAACCTGCTTGAGCCTCAATCATCTTCATGAAGGTCTCATGCTTAGTTTTGTTGTTCACAGCAATGCCTTTTCCATGGCCACCCCCGGCAAGAAGAATCTTGACTCCCATGTTGCCGAACACTGCATAGCCGGCCGCGTGGTTTATTGCAGCTTTGGTCTTTGGCTCGGCCTTGTAAAGGCGCTGAAGGGTGTCTTGTGCCATGTTCCGGATTTCCTTCTGGTCCTTCTCTTTGTTTGTTTCGGCAGCGTAGACGAATAGGCCTAGCAGCATGGTGGCGGCTGCCAGCACCGCCACTAAACTGGGTCGAATCCAGCTTGAAATGTTCATTTTCTCCTCCTCTGTCCAAAATGCGGGATGGATCTATTTGCTGGGAGCGTTGAGCAAGTGCACTCTGCGAGAAATTTACTCCCGAATATCGGCAAGGGTCAACGACAGTTGACAGTACCTGATTAAACGTGCCAGCTCAAACGGTCGATGCAACACCTCGGAAGGGGCATCTCCTAGTTGGAGCGTGGACTGAGTCAAGCCGAGATTGCTCGGCAACTCCGCGTTGTCCGGCAGACGGTAGCTCGTTGGGTGCATGACTATCGCACCGAAGGTAAGTCCGCACTGCGCAAAGCGGGGCGCGCTGGGCGCATGCCGCGCTTGACTGAGAAGCAGCGGCAGCAGTTAGAGAAGTACCTGGTCGCAGGTCCGGAGCGGCTCGGCTATGAGACCCCGTTGTGGACCTGTCCCCGTGTGGCTCATTTGATCGAGCAGGAATTTAACGTTCGCTATCACGAAGGCCATGTCTGGAAAATTCTGGTTGGTCTGGGCTGGAGCCCACAGCGACCGGAGGGGCGAGCACGAGAACGCAATGGAGAGCAGATCCTCAATTGGAAGAAGAACGTCTGGCCGGGACTAAAAAAAAAGCGCGCCGGGAAGGGCGTATCCTCGTCTTCATCGATGAAAGCGGACTGAGTCAGCGACCGCATCGTTGTCGTACCTGGGCACCTCGTGGACAGACCCCCATCTTGCAATACAACTTCAATTGGAAGAGTCTGTCGGTGGCTGCCGGCCTCACCTTGTGGAACTTTTACTTTCGTATCTATGCCGGGACCATCAAGAAGGAACAGGTCGTGGACTTTCTGAAGGCCTTGGTGCGTCACCTGGACCAGCCGTTACTGATCGTGTGGGATCGCCTGCCGGGGCACCGTAGCCGGCTGGTGCAGGATTACATTGCCAGTTTGCAGGGCTGGATTTCTACTGCCTATCTTCCGCCCTACGCACCGGAACTGAACCCGGTCGAGTACATCTGGGGTTACTGGAAGCAGCACGAGTTACCCAATGTCTGCCCCCAGGACTTCTGGCACCTGAGCGAAGCAGCCCGACGAACGCTACGTCGCATGCGCCGCCGTCCGCGGCTGATCACCGCCTTCTGGAAGCAATCTTCTTTGTGGCCAGAATGACCCTATATTATGCGGGACTCAGTAAGCCCTACATCAGCAACCGTTAGGGACATTCGCTGGTCGCAGAGTTAGCCAAAGTCTTGGTAAACGGTAGCTTGAAGTGCTAGCCCGAACACGTCCGGTTTTCCGGCATGATTTTCCACTGCGGCTCGTGGAGCGCACCGAATGTGACCTTAGCCGCCTTGCTGATGCCCGAAGAGTCGCCGCGCAATAAACTGAACAACTCTTCGATTTTCCTTCTTCGGTCCGCGTATTCTCTAGCTTCTATGGGCCCGAGTTTTCCATTTATTGCTTCGGTCTGCTCATCGAGCAGCCTATGAATTTCTCTCAAAACTTCTTGCCGCGATTTCATAGTCTTCTCGCCGTGCCCTCCAGGCAGTTTCGGTAGAAAATGAGACCCAAAAGTACAAACTGGATCACGGATGCGCAGTGATACAAATCACGCATTGGGTGACCAGGGTATTGCCACAGCGCCAGTCAAGCCTGTATCGTTTTCGTCATCTTTGTAAGCGAAGTTGTTGCTCAATTGTTATCTGTGTTGCCATTCTCTACCTAACACTGTCCAACAGTCCTGCTGCTCGTGAAGAAACACGTCCTTCATTCACGAAGACAGAGCAAGCGAGTTGAAACGCCTCAGGGTGTGTGGATTCTATGGAGGTGTGGGCGAACCGAGGACACTTCGAGAGTCAGGGATCTCAGTGTGGGTGGCCTCTTCATCGAGACATCCAAGGTGTGCCCCATCGATGCAACGGTCGAGCTTCACTTTCTTGTGGAAGACGGCGAGGTAAGAGCCACGGCTAAGGTGAGGTATGTCTTGCCCGGCAGCGGATAAGGTTTGCAATTCAAGGCGGTTCGCCAAGAGGATCAGGCACGATTTTCAGCAATGATCAAAAGACTTCTCCAGCATCAGGACGACCGCAAAGAAATCATTTCATAGGTCCCAACACCGCTGGTATTCGCCTTTGCACCCGACGTCGATGATTCTCAACACCCTGCACATCGGCCTTGATGTCGCACTTTCGAGCGACCCCGTCCGACGGCGAACGCCAGATTGACAGGTCTCTTGGTGAACACGCGAGGCGGCAATTCGACGGCAGCTGTTCCCATCTTTCGCGGGTGGTGGTTGTCACGCGCGCGCCAAGTGAACTTGCGCTTCACTGCCATCAGTTTATCGTCCGTTTCCCCACTACCGACTCAAAGCGCAGCGGTTCCCTCCCACAGCACGACTCGTGTACCGCCAATCCATCGGGCATGATCAAGAATGGCAGAAACGTGGTGTCGCCGTTCACCGCGATCTCCTCGGTGCAGACGGCACAGTGAATGGGGTCATCCGGAAGTCTAATGTTGGTGCTCGAAACCCACTCAGGTCTACTGCAATGGAATGCGCCGCACATCCCGCAAGGGCCGACCACGATGTCGCCGTGGTACGAAGTATTCATAGGGTCTTGAGCGAACTTCTCCGCTTGCTCTCGACTGAGCCAGAATCCCCGCAAAGTTCCATCACTTCGACGGCATCTCATTCGGCCTCCTGGTGCTAATGGCATGGGGCATCACGACCGCGAGAAGTCCCGCGCAGACGCCTACGAACTGCCAGTAGAGCCAGAACACGGTCACTTCCCCGCAATCCAGCGCTCGCGGAACTTAGCACAGTAATCAGAGAAGGTCTCAGGGGCAGTGGTCAACACGAGCTGGTATCCCGGCACAAATTCCCGCCATAGCTGGGCGCGAAAGGCCACTTGTTGAAAGGTAGAGTTCATAGATACCAGCCCCCACTGTGCTGAAACCCCGGGCATCTAGAAATAGTACGAGAGTACCCAACGTCCCTGATTCAGGGGCCGTTTCTCCAGCGGTTGGCGATCACTTTTGAAAGATCCCAGACCAACTAACGTGCGGTGTGACAAAAATCAGGTGCTTTGAATTATCCGCTGAAATCATCCAATCGGGTGTGTCAGTCCTTCGGGCGGGGAACCGGCTTTTCAGCCGCGAGCTCCTTCTTCAGTGCATTTCGATTGGTCGGCGGGACGTCGTAGTTGTCAGGGTTCGGCCAGATCGGGCGCGGCATATCCATGACGATTCGCATCGCGACTCACAGTGCAAGTGCCGAAGCCCGTAGGTCCGCCACTCAAACCAGACAAGCCCAAGCGTTGCGCAAGTGGGATCCTTCTGACCTGCCGACGTGGCTTGACGAAGACCTCTATCAACGGGAAATTCTGCCTCGCCTGTCCAAGTTTAGCGTGAAGAAGATACGTTTGGCGATTGATGTTTCTCATCCTTACGCAACGCTCATTCGACGTGGAGTTACGATTCCTCATCCAAGACCCTGGCTGTTTCTGGCGGACCTCGCTGGCTATCGAAGGTAGGTGGTACTAGTGTGCTGTCCCAGAAATTTATTTGCTAACTTCGACTCTCTAAGTAGTGCAACATCAGCGCAATCGCGTCTGCGGCACCTGTAAGCTATTTGCGGGACACCACACTAGTCGCCACATCTCCAGTTACGCCGCTCTGTGCCTATTTCGGCGGAACATATGGGTCGGGCGTGCCGACTTTAATTGGTGGATATTTCTTTAGGCTTTCCATGAAGTCATCAACGATTTTCACCACAGGGTCGGCGACCGGAAGCCTGCCCAAAAACCCGAGTCATCAGCGGTTGTAAACCACTGATTCAAAGAGGCCGAAATTCGTAGGTCAGGGTTGCCCAGAATCAGATGTTTGTGGGCAACCGTGACAGGGCATCTCGTGCTTTTCTTGAATTAAGTTTTGCGAGTGAATTTAGCCTTTGTTGCGTCCACCTATTGAATCCCGCTGCATTTATCAGCGTCTAGGTCCATCGCACTGTCACTTTTGACAATTACCTTTCCCTCTCCTCAAGAGCAGTATCGGTCCTCCGAAAAGTTGCGTCGCGTGCCTCACGCTCAGGAATCGCCCCCACGTATTTCCGACATGTGAGAAACAGGAGAGAATTCATGACCTGGACTGAAAAACGCACCCTTGGTATTGCAGCGTTTTTCGCAATACTAGGACTGATATCCTCCTCGCCGGCTGCCGCGCAGCAGGTAACGGGCTCACCGGGCTCGCCCAGTGCCACGACCACTATCGACGGTAAACAAATCCCGCCGCCTCCACCGAAATTCGGCGGGGTGATCAAAGAAGACGCCAAAGACTCCACGCCGTGGTGGCCGCCGCGAATCGTGCCCCCCAAAGGTGCGCCGAATGTCCTCCTCATCATGACCGATGACCAGGGTTATGGCGTCTCAGGAACTTTCGGCGGTGTCATCCCGACGCCGGCACTGGATCGGATCGCCAAGGCGGGGTTGCGTTACACGCAGTTCCACTCTACAGCTCTCTGCTCGCCGACGCGGGCGGCGCTGATCACCGGCCGCAACCATCATTCGGTCGGCTTTGGCGTCATCGGCGAGTTGTCCACCGGCTACCCCGGCTATGATTCCATCATCGGCCCGGAGAGTGCTACGATCGGCGAGATCCTCAAAGAGAACGGCTACGCTACGTCGTGGTTTGGCAAAAATCACAACACACCAAGCTTCCAATACAGCAGCGCGGCGGGTCCTTTCGAACAATGGCCTTCAGGCATGGGCTTCCAGTATTTCTACGGGTTCATGGGCGGCGAGACCGACCAGTGGACGCCCTATCTGTTCCGTGATCATACCCAGATATTCCCGTGGATCGGAAGGAAGGATTACAACCTCATCACCGATATGGCGGACGATGCCATCCGTTACATGAACGAGCTGAATGCAGCCGCGCCGGACAAGCCCTTCTTCGTCTATTACGTTCCCGGCGGAAGCCATTCGCCACACCAACCCAAGCAGGAGTGGATCGACAAGTTCAAGGGCAAGTTCGACATGGGATGGGAAAAGTTGCGCGATCAGATCTTTGAAAACCAGAAGCGGCTCGGCGTAATTCCGGCGAATACCACTCTGACACCCTGGCCGGACGGACAAGCAGACTATGGGGGTGCCAAGCTCCCAAGGTGGGACTCCCTTACCGGGCTGGAAAAGAAGATGTATGCCCGCGAAGCAGAGGTGTTTGCCGGGTACACCGCCTACACCGACTATGAGATAGGCCGCGTCATCCAGAATGTCGAGGACATGGGCAAGCTCGACAACACAATCATCATCTACATCGTCGGCGATAACGGCACCAGCGCGGAAGGCAGCTTGTACGGCACATTCAACCAGATGACCGCCTACAACGGCATCCTCAATGACCCGGCTGTCAAGGCCGTCAAGGCCATTGATATGTTGCACTACTCAGACTGGGGCTCGGACAAGACCTACCCGCACATGTCCGTGGCCTGGTCCTGGGCATTTGATACGCCATTCAAGTGGACGAAGCAGGTCGCGTCGCATTTCGGCGGGACCCGCCAGGGCCTCGCTATTTCGTGGCCCGGCCATATAAAAGATGTCGGCGCGATTCGCACCCAGTTCCATCACATGATTGACATTGTACCGACCATCCTGGAAGCCGCCGGCATCCCCGCCCCGGATACCGTCAATGGCATCAAGCAGAAACCGATCGAAGGCGTCAGCATGGTCTACACCTTTGATCAAGCAAACGCCAACGCTCCCTCAAAGCGCGACACGCAGTATTTCGAGATGGTTGGCAACCGCGCCATCTACCACGACGGTTGGATTGCCGCGACCACTCCGCCCTCCCCATCCTGGGAGTTGGGCACCGGCACCATGCCCGCCCTCAACGACTACCACTGGGAGCTCTACAACATTACCGATGACTACTCGGAATACAACAACCTGGCAGCCAGTAATGCCTCCAAGTTGAAAGAGCTCCAGGCATTGTTCCTGACCGAGGCCGCCAAATACCAGGTTCTCCCGTTGGATAATTCCGGCTTCGTCCGCCTCCTCGCTCCCAAGCCGAGCGCGGTCGCGGGAAGAACCGAGTTCACCTACACGGGTGTAAATGTCGGCATTCCCGTCGGCAATGCTCCCAGCCTTCTGGACCGCGACTACACCATCACTGCCAACGTCACCATCCCGGACGGCGGCGCCGAGGGCGTCATTGTAACCTTGGGTGGCCGCTTCGGCGGATATGCGCTCCTCCTGAGCCACAGCTTCAATTGGTGGCTCAAATCGGATCTGTTCAAAAAATTAGGACTGGCCTTGCTAATTCTGGGTCTTCTTCTCGTCTGGCTCGGTAAAAACGGAAGGCGGAGGAAACGTTTCGGCTACGCCTTCTTGTTGATCGCCGCTCTCGGACTGTTCGCCGTATTCGCCACCGACCTGTTTGGAATCGGCAGGGGCAGACCGGTTTTCGTTTACAACTTCCTGGGCTTGGAGCGTTTCCGCTGGGCAGGCCTCTCCGGGCTCAGCACTGGCAAGCACACCATCGTCTTCGACTTCAAATACGACGGACCTGGCCCCGCCAAAGGCGGCACCGGTGTGCTGTCGGTGGATGGCAATGAGGTCGCGCGCAAGACCATCGAGCACACGATTCCGTTACTCATGTCCATCGACGAGACCTTCGACGTCGGACTCGATACGCGCACGCCAGTCGATTTTACCTACGACGTTCCGTTCCGCTTCACCGGGGCCATCGACAAGCTGAACTATAAACTCGGGCCAGAGCAGTTGTCGGCCGAGGACAAACAGAAGGCGGCGGAAATACTCGCCAGAGCCAGAGACTAGGTGCTTCCAGCAAAGGAGATCACAAGATGAGCCAGAATCACTTTACCCTCGCGTTTCCGTTGAAGTCGCCCGCGGAGGCGAAGGCGTTAGCGGAGCAACTTCCCCCGCTGATGCCATCGTTTTTCAAGGCGGAGGATGCAATCGGCACAATTCACTACTCGCGTTTTACATTGCTCAGCGACAAGACTCTGCTTTTTCTAGGTGACTTCGACGGCGAATTTGGCCGGCTTATGGCCGATCTTGCCCGAACCGCAGGGCCCTTGTTCGAGGCCATCCTTCAACATGTGGATAACCCACCACCCCCGCCGGTGGCGACTAACAGCGAGGCCTTCGTCGAGTGGGCCGCAGCACACCTGCTTACCGCGGTGAATCTCTACACGGCGTACCCCGACGTGACGGTCAAACAGATAAAAGCGCTCGCCGCAGATGTCACCGGGGCCGGCGAACTCCATCCATTTCTCGTAGTCCTCCCCATGAAATCGAAACTTGCTTTCATCGAAGTCGAACTGATCCTGCGGGCGCGGGGCAGCGGGACCACGAAAGACCTCGACAAAGTCGGCACGCCTCATTTCGCGCAGTTCGTCAAGCTGGAAGACCATCAAATTGGTTTCTTCACTGTGTACGACGGCTCATTCGACAAGTACATTGCCGATTTCACCAAAAATATTGGACCGATCTTTGATCTGCTGTTTAAGTTCACCAAGGGTGCTCCACCCTCGCCCTGCAGAAAGTACCTCCAGGAGTTCATTGATTTCGCGGCGGGAGCAAACCGTACTCCAATCGGCTTCTACCAAGCATACCCAGGCCTGAGCGTTCAGGACATTCATGCCTTAATCGCCGACAGCAAATCGCAAGGAGCCTCGGCTGGGTAGGTAGACGATGAGCTTGGAGCAATCAGGAGATAGGCAGTGAGCCAAGACAACAAGACACAGGCGCCAGAGGCAAAAGAAGGCGGCGGCCTTCTTCGCCGGGTATTTGGACGGGGCGGCCAACAGAGCTCGGGGCCTGATGCCCATTCCGGGGCAACGAAAAAGCCCTCACTGAACCTTGAGGACATTCAGGGGTTCATCCTCCGCGGTTACCGCATGCCAATGGTGAGGCATTTCTTGCTGACGGTCGGCGTTCCGGCAGCAGCACGCAAGATACTAGGACGGCTGGTCAGCGGCGACGAATCGGACACGCCGCAAATCACCACTGCCGAAGACTGGCACGTAGGGTTCGAGCCTGGCCCGGGAGACAATCCTGCGGAAGCGCCTCGTCGTAAACCTGATTATTGCTTGAACGTAGGAATCACCTGGCCGGGAATGATCGCGCTGGAGATCAAACAGCGCGTGCCGAACGTTTCGTTCAAGTCCTTTGGCGCCTTCACGGAAGGGGCCGCACAACGAGCGAAATTGGTAGGCGATACAGGGCCAAGCGGTCCAGAACACTGGATTGATGCCTTCCAAAAAGGTGGCGATCACGTGATGGTAACCCTGCACGCCATCAGTCCAGACGCGATGCAGACTTATACCAACCGATTGGTCGCTCTTTTTTCAGACGGTGATGGGTTTCGAGAGATCTGGCGCCAAGACGGAATGGCGTTGATCGAGATGCAGAATGGCCAGCCCACTCCTACCGCCAGAGTTCATTTCGGGTATACCGATGGCATCAGCATGACCACTATTCGCGGCGGCCCTGAAAAATATCATCCCGATCATCAGGAACCTTGCGAGCCTTGGCTGTTTGTCTTGCAGGAAGAGTCAGAAAATTACATCGTGCCGGAGCCACGGGAGCTCGGCTTGAACGGCAGTTTTGCGGTTTTTAAAAAGATTGAGACAGATGTAGTTGGATTCGAGAACTTCCTGCAATCGAACAAAGACAAGATCGACCCGGAGTTGCTTGCCGCAAAAATCTGTGGACGGTGGCGCAACGGCGTTCCTCTCGCATTATCGCCAGATACGGACAGCCCTGCGGGAGGGATTGCAGCGGACCAAATGAACAACTATGAGTACGTTAACGCCGACGGATCAGGCGATCCGAAGGGATTGCGCTGTCCAGTTGGCGCGCACATGCGCCGAATCAATCCGCGGGGCCAGCCTGTAACGGGCCAAGGCGTACCTGGCGGGAGCAATAATACCCACCGGTTGATTCGGCGTGGGTTGCCGTACGGGCCGGCTTACGATCCAACAAAACCATACGATGGACTTGAGCGGGGACTTCTCGGTTATTTCATCAACTCGAGCATCGAGAATCAGTATGAGTTCGTCTTAGGGCATTGGGTAAATGACAGTGAATTCGCAGGAGCGGTCCGGTTGAACCCCAAATCGAAAGATCCAATGATCGGCACGCAAGATCCTGCGGATAGCATTTTCGTGATTCCGCAGGCCAATGGCGCGCCCCCTATCAAGGTAACGGGGTTCTCAACTTTCGTCACAACCAAAGCCGCGGCTTATTGCTTTTTGCCAAGCATCACAGCGATCAAGTTCATTGCCAATCTGGGGGTAACCTCGTGATTCGCGGTTTGCAAAAGGAATATCCATGCTGTTTCTGACCAGATGGTTCGGCGTGACCGGCAGTGATGCTGAACGAGACTTCTCCTCGGAAAAAGCGCTCACCGCGGAAATCGTCGAGAAAGTGCTCTTGCTGCAGGCGAATGCCGCCGCGCAACAAAAGCGCCCGCTCGGCCGGGGAACGCACGTGAAGGGCACATCCGCTCGAGCCCAATTTGAAGTACTCGACGTTGCCGCGGGGCGCGAGCCGGAGCTGGCAGCGCGGCTTGCGAAAGGAATTTTCGCGAAGCCTGGCATATACCCCGCAATCGTGCGGTTTGGAAACGCGGACCCGAAGGTGAACTCCGATTTCAAGGCTGACGTCCGATCGTTGTCTTTCTCCGCGGACCTCACTCGTGACGGCACGGTGGTTCCTGAAAATAGTGTCACGCGACAGGATTTCTCACTTCAGAACGCAACGACTCTTCCCATAAACGACGCACCTGGATTTCTGGCGATCATGAAGCTGCTAACTGCCTCGAATCCAGCCGCTGGCCTGTGGGCTCTGTCGTTCAAGGACAAATTGCGGGTGTTGAGGACTCTTGCCTTAGCGCAAGTTCAGGCGCACCAGAAAATCAAGCCCTATCAGAAGCTGCGCTATTGGAGCAACGTGCCGTTTCGTCACGGTCCGAACGATGTTGTGAAGCAGTCGGCCACACCCTTCGCGGGCAATCCTGCGCGCCCTCTGCAACGAAGTAACCCAAACGCACTGCAGGACGAGCTGATTCGCCACCTCAAGGAAGATGGCAAGATGAGCGGCTTCGACTTTGGTTTGCAGTTTCTCGACGCCGACAAAATGACCTATTGGGGCAAACGTAAGGACGCCAGCTTTTGGACGGAGAATGCGAGCCTCAACTGGAAGGAAGCCGAAGCACCATTTCACACGGTCGCACGGCTTACACTCCTCGCGAACTCGCAGCTTCCGCACGATGCCGCCGAAGCAGCCTATTTCGACGTCACAGGGCACGCCACACCCGACAGCACGCCGGTTGGCAGCATCAATCGCGCCCGTTGGCAAGGCGAGGCGGCCAGCAGAAAAGCACGCACGTTTGTTAAAGAAGACACCGATAAAGTCATTGGGAGATCTGCATGATTTTGTTTCGTAAACTCCACGTTGCAAGCGTCTTTGCTTCGGCTGTTGGTCTCTTGTTCCTGACTCCATGGGCAACTGTGCAGGCACAGGTCTCGACAACACCCACACCGCAGACTGATAATCAGGTTTCCTCCGATGTTGGATGGCACGCCTCCATTACTCCGTACATCTGGTTCGCGTCAGAGCGTGGAACGGCGGGGGCTCTGGGGCATGAAGCGTCGGTGGATGCGACTTTCGGCGACATTTTCAACTACCTGAATATCGGTGCGATGGGCACTGTCGAAGTGCGGCACGACCGAGTGCTGATGCCCGTGGACTTTTTGTGGATGAGGCTGTCGGACAACAAAGCGTTGCCGCTGAATAATCCGGAGGCGGAGTCAATCAAGGCGACGTTGAGCGAATTCTTCGTGACTCCAAAAATCGGATACCGCGTCGCGGACGGGAAAAGAGTGAAAGTAGATGCGCTGTTTGGGGCCAGGGTCTGGCACTTGGGCGCGACCCTGAAGTTACAGCCAGCGCAACTGGCGAATGGATTTTCACAATCAGGAACGTGGGCGGACGCCGTTGCGGGCGGAAGAATTACCTTTGCGCTCAGTCGAAAGGCGTTCGTGATCGTGGCCGGCGATGCGGGCGGAGGTGACGCGCGCTCGGATTATCAGGTGGCGGGACTGCTGGGCTACCAGATCAGCCGGAGATGGAATTTGTTGGGCGGGTATCGGTACCTGGGTATCGATTAGCAGCCGTACGGAAATAAGCAGTTTATTTTGGACATGAACGTGCCGGGCGTGATGGTGGGGGCGACGTTCACCATAAAGTAAGTTCGGCGAAAATTGTTTATCAAACTCGGGGACAGTCGAATTTAACGATACGAAGGAGAAAGAAAATGAATCTTAAAACAAAAGGTAGTGTTAATCGGCTTCTGATGTTGGTTGGCCTTGCACTTCTAGCGGGTACGGCCCTTTCGGCGCAGGACGTGAGATACAACTTCATGCCCGGAACGGACTTTGCGAAATACCACACATACAAATGGGTACCGATTGAAGGTGGATCGCACCCGAACCAGATTGCGGACGCGCAGATCAAGAGTTCCGTGGATTCTCAATTGGCGGCCAAAGGTCTGACAAAAACGGATGGTGACAATGCCGATCTCCTGATCGGCTATCAGGTTGCCGTCGATAAAGAAAAGCAGTGGAACGCATACAGTATGGGCGGCGCCCGCTTCGGCGGGATGGGAAGTGCCACAAGTTCCACAATTAGCAATGGAAGTCTGGTTCTCGATATGTATGACCCGACAAGCAAACAGCTTGTCTGGACAGGAACGGCCACCAAGACACTCAATCCCAGTAGCAACCAGGAAAAGAACCAGAAGAATCTGGACAAGGCCATGGCGAAGTTGCTGAAGAATTACCCGCCGCCGCAAAAAAAGTAGTCCGGCTATTCGTTGAATAGAAGTTGGAATCTGAATTTAGGAGGAAGTAATGATTAAGCGTTTCTTGCCGTCGATTGTCATAGTCGCGCTGTTCTATCTCTCGTTCCTAGGTCTGACGTTGCTTCGGATCGGCGACGCCAAAGCCCAGCCGCCGCAGCAGTACCCGATCATGGACAAAGTGGCCGATAAGATCATTCTGAAATACCAACAGTCCACCTGCGAACAGCTGTGGATGAAGAAGTCCGAAAAGGCTCCGCCAACTGCGGAAGAACAGAAAGCTGTCGCATTTCTGAAGAGCGACCCCCAGATGCGCGCGGCGTTCATTAATAAAGTTGCACCCCCTATCGCCAACAAGATGTTCGACTGCGGGATGATCCCTTGAAGGTCTCCGGCGCCGTTTCCGACTCAAATCGAGGTGTACGATGATTCGGTTCAATAAAATCGGCCAATTAGCGTTGATCGCGTTCAGTGTTTTCCTTTCGAGTTCTGTCCTTGCTGCGGCACAGGACGCGCCGCCACTCGCCAAGACGAAAGCCGTATCACACAAGACCGCGCCAGCACCCCCTCTCGAGCTCGAGCCCAAGGCCATTGAAATCCTGAAGGCCACCAGCAGCAAGTTGGCCGGGGCTCACACGTTGTCCTTCACCGCGGTGGAGACATTCGAGAGTCTCAGCCGTCAAGGCGTACCTCTCGTTTACGGCAATAAATTCGAAACGGTTTTGCAGCGGCCCAATAAGCTTCGCGTACTTCTAGAAGGTGATGGCCCTACCTCAGAGTTCTACTACGACGGCAAAATCGTTATGGCCTACGCGCCGGCGGAAAATCTTGTCGCCGTTGCTGACGCGCCCTCCACAATCGATAAGACCCTGGAAGCGGTTTTCCATTCCGCGGGGATCTACTTTCCATTTACCGACATAATCGTCACCGATCCGTACGGCGACATGGCTCCTGGCTTGAAACATGCCTACTACGTCGGCCAATCCAAAATCGTCGCAGGCATTACCACGGACATCGTGGCCTTTGCCGGCGATGGAATCTTTGCGGAGATGTGGGTCGGCGCGGAAGACAAATTGCCCCGTGTAATCCACGCGATTTACCTCGACGACCCTGATCATCTGCGCCACAACCTGATGCTGTCCGATTGGAAGCTTGACCCTTCCGTTTCCGATGATTTCTTTACATCATCCAACGCCTCTTCCGCAAAGCACATGCCCTTCGCCCATCCTCATCCGGAGACAGGCCCCGGGGCGAAGCCAACAACAAAAACGCCATTAGAAAAGACCAATCCGACACAACCGCAGCAATAGCGAGCAAGGAGATTGAACACACCATGGAAAAAATTATGATCAGGCTCTCGGCTTTACTGTTTACTTTGTTTACCTGCAGTTCGGCCTCAGCATACGGGCACGCGAATGCCTGGGGCGGCGGATCTACCACCCACTCAGGAAACACCACCACGCGCACGAACGCGTATGGCGGCAGCGCGACCCACACTGCAGGGCAAGGGACCTCGGCTTCCAACGCCTATGGCGGCTCGGCCTATCACGCTGAGGGCTCTGGAACGACCACCGCCCACAACGCCTATGGCGGCACTGCGACCCACACCGCAGGGCAGGGGACCTCGGCTTCCAACGCCTATGGCGGCTCGGCCTATCACGCTGAAGGTTCTGGCACGACCACCGCAACCAATGCCTATGGTGGCAGCGCCACGCACTATGCGGGCGTAGGTACCGTCGGTACGACTTCTTCCGGCCAGACCGTGTACGCGAGCGACCACTATGCCACACCAACTGCTTATTACGGCTATCATCCACCGACGACCGTCGCTGTCTATGGATCTTCTTGCTACAACTGCACCAGCGGTTGGGGTGCAGCCGGCGCCGCTGTGGCAGGAGCTGTGGTTGGCGCGACGGTAGCTACCGCAGTTGCTAATTCGAATAACGCGGCCGCGACGAACAACGCTTATGCCCAGGGCTACAATGCAGGCGCGACCACCGCCAAGACGGCTAACGCCAACGCGGCCGCAGCAAATGCCAACGCTGCTGCAGCCAACGCGAATGCCGCCGCTGCCAATGCCAACGCAGCCGCTATCACCAGAACGACCACGAACTACACAGTGGGCCAGATGACCGCCGTTCTTCCTGCGGGCTGTATCACACCCAACGTGAACGGTCAGGCCTACTACCTATGCGGAAATACCTGGTTCAGCGCAGCGTATGGAGCGAACGGCGTGTACTACACCGTTGTGCCCACTCCGTAAGAAGCGCAGCGCTCATTTCATTTGCGAAACGATTATCTCGGAAATCCTTGATTGGGTCTAAAGAGAGCTAATATGAATTGACGACATGCTTCGACGTACAAGAATCATTCTTCCACCCGTATTGTCAACGCGATCAGTAAACGCTTGATGCTCGCCTGTGCGGTAGTGCTTGTGGCCACCATCCCATGCTTCCGCAGAATCCTGAGCTTCAAGAAAAGCTGGCAGCCGTGAAGGCGGTTGCCGCCGAAAATAAACGGCAACTGCACCAATATCAGTGGGCCGAAACAATCCAGCTCACCTTGAAGGGAGATGCGAAGCCTCCAACTCAAAATTTGTGCCAATACGGTCCGGACGGCCAAGTACAAAAGACTCCGATCGGTCCTCCTCCGGAACAACCCAGCGGTGGCAGGCTGAAGGAGAGAATCATCGAGAAGAAAAAAGCGGAGATGAAAGATTACATGCAAGACGTCAAAGCCGTCCTCGCCATGTACCCGCCACCCGATCCAGAGCGAATGCAGCAGGCCTACCAGGCCGGAAACGTCGCCTTGAATCCTGTCCCCGGCGCTGTGAATCTGGTTTTTACTAACTACGCCCAGCAGGGCGATAAGATGACGCTCTCGTTCGACACGAACGCCAAGAAAATTACCTCGTTGAATATCAATACCTACATGGGTGAAGAGAAGGATGTCGTGACATTGCGCGTGCAGATGGGCAGCCTTCCCGATGGCCCCAACTATGCGCCAGCAGACCGTTCTTGACGCGACTGCTAAACAACTCGTCGTAACTACGACAAATTCCAATTACCAAAAGCTGCGATCTGTTGTCATTCTCGGGCGAGTTGCAATTATGGGCGTAATTATCAAAACGTTTCGATCGCTCAAAAAGGTTACGGACTTTGATCTGGACGATGCGAAATCAAGACTCCTGGTTCTGGAAACCGGATACCGCTACGTCATCTCGCCCGGCGCTCCGCCTGAAAATCGTCTGGTGGAGGCTGCAACTTCGAACTTTCCCCTAAAGGCAGGGTTTCTTGTAAATGACCGGAACCGGTTCGATCTGGACTGGAAAAATAGCGTTTTCACCTGGCGCTATCGGAGCAGACTGACCGTCGCACGCACTTTTGCGATCCGCTCCTATCACTTCATCCGTATGTCGCCGCCGAACCCTTTTGCGAGAGCCAGTACAACAAGTGGAGCACTACGTCTCTCTATGCAGGCAGCTTATTCCCCATGGGCAGACACGTCGAATTCAACACCTACTACGAATACGACAGCAACACCGGCAAGCACCCGAACCAGCAAGTGAATTCGGCCGGGCTGGCGCTATATCTTTATTTCTCCGTGGAAAAGAAATGAAGCCCAAATGGGTCCGAAAAGCCGGGGCCAGAGCTTGTCACTTTTGACAATTTCATCTCGTGACCGCGGCTGACACAATCTGATGCCAGTGAAATTCGGCTGGGACTTCAGCTGTAGACTCGGCTGCCGTGGTTATTACTATTGGACAGCCTCGCGCAGGATTCCGGCTGACAGAAATAAAGAATCAGAAGTCGTGCGCTTGGCCTCCGGCAAGCCTAGCCGGGCCGCCGCAGAAGGAGCAGAGCAATGAGAATCCAGTCAATCGGAAGATGGTGCAAGCTCGCCCTGTTCCTGACGCTGAGCGTGCTGGCCCTCACAGTTGCCGCACAGCAGACCAGTTCGCTGGTCGTCGGCGGCATGCAAGGGCAGGCCAAAGTGATTCAAGTCCAGGGCCGCAATTACGTAGACGTCGATGGCCTCGTGCGCCT
Organism: Candidatus Acidiferrales bacterium; assembly: GCA_963709675.1. Lineage (GTDB taxonomy): Bacteria > Acidobacteriota > Terriglobia > Acidiferrales > UBA7541 > Acidiferrum. The sequence goes on along the minus strand of CAVPWW010000002.1, from coordinate 852,998 downwards.
CACCAGAGGCGCGAGCAGTTTCAGTGGCAATCAAATTGTCCTGACTCTGCCGGGCTATGGCACAAACGCTCCGGCCCAAGCGGCGGTGCCAGCGGTGGCGCAAGCCACGCCGCAGGCGCCATCGTCACCTCCCGGCTTTTCCAAGGGTTTCGTCTACGTTGGCGTCCGCTGCCCATTGGCCGAGTTGTTCATCGGTTGCCCTTTGGAGGACTTGCGTCAAGGTCGTGCCCCGGGGATCCCAGCCTTGTACTATCGATTGCATAGGGATTCTCCTTTCACCCGCTCTGGTGTTTTCATAATTCAGCACCCCAGATAACTAAGACAGGCCGGCGGCGAGAAAAAAAACGCACGGTGAATGGTGTATACCTTCGGTTTTCCCTGGGCGGTGTAAGGGATTTCTAATTTTTCTTTGTGCAGGCGCGCTGGCCGCGGACTCGCCGACACAATTTCTTTGGGCAATCCGGCGTCGCCGGTCCACTCCGTAAAAAGTGTTTCCGTGTGGTTCACGCGGTCCACTATCGAAACGGTCACCACGTGCTCGGAAGAAACCACGATTTTAACCAGCAACGGCCATTTGGAGGTTTGCGCGCAGCTCGCCGCGCTCATTAGTGCCAGAAGAACTCCGACCAGGATAGCTCTCATTTTCCCCCTTTTCCTACTGGGCACCGCGCGGAATGATGAGGGAAGGGAATGTTCACAGTATCCGCTTTTAACCTCCAATCTGCAGTGCTCGCCATCACGCTTGGAGAGAGCGCGGTCCTAGGCAATGTAGGCGTGTTTGAGTTTTGATTGGAAGTATTTGAAAGTCGGTTTAGCGGTGGTCCTGGCGGTCGGTTAACCTGCGGTATACCTGGCGCAAAATCCAAGCAGTCAGCTTTTCTCTAAAATCGAAATCGCCTCTGTTTTATTGAGGATTTTGGTGGACGTGACAGGGTTCGAACCTGCGACCTCGTCGTTGCGAACGACGCGCTCTCCCAGCTGAGCTACACGCCCACTTGATGATCGTGCTAAGTACATCATACCGTGGTACTTGCGGATGACGCAACTTGGGTCCTGGGGTCCAACCTGGAGATGGGTTCTTTGCGAAATTCATCAGTGAAGTGGGTATAGAGGCTCGTGATTTTCAGATTCACGTGTCCGACCCACCGTATGATGAGGTCTCCTGGAACTCCCTTCGCCTGCAGTTCTGAAAGCCTTGTGATAGCGCAGATTCATATCCTCGCGCAATGTGAACAACTAATGAAGGGTGGCTCCGCAGCTCAGCGAGCACTCTCACCCGTTGGTTGGAATTCGCCCATCCCTTTGCTGAGTTCTTCCAGTTGCGGGGCGGGAATTCCGACGTCTGCGTGCCCACAATCCAAACACACGAAGATTTTCTGGAAGATATAGACAGGAGCGAGGTGGAGTCTCTCTTTACCCGGAAAGGCAAGCGTAAGTTCGCACGGAAATGCTTGCTGCCGGGTCGAATTGCAATTCTTACAAGGCATTTTCTCTCCCAGACAAGTAGCAATATCCGCAGTCAGGGTGAGCGGCCCTGTTTCTGCGTAGATTCTAGCACACGAAAAACCTCATGTCAGGCAGTACATTTGGGTCCTAGACTCACGGGTCCTAAGAACCTGTTCCGACGCATTGTTAGTTTTGACACTGTTGTGGGCTTTGCTTTCGGCATAGATTTCTTACACGCGACTTGCCGGGCCAATCCTGAATCGCAGTTCTTCGTTCAAAGGCCTAGGTTCTTGCCCAGACATCCCGCGAGCTCAGACTGGCGATAACGTGATATGCGAGTCCTACTTGCAGATGACCACCCGGGCCTTCTACAACAAGTCCGAACACTGCTTAATCCAGACGTAAATGTTGTCGGGTGCGTCTATGACGGTGCAGGTTTGGTCGAGGAAGCCTTGAAGCTGCAGCCGGATGTGATCGTCACCGACATTTCGATGCCAAAGCTTAATGGGATAGAAGCTGTGAGACGACTAAAGCATGCGGGTTGCTCATCAAGAGTGGTATTCCTAACAGTGCATTCTGACCCTGACATCGTATGCACTGCGCTGGAAACCGATGCATTCGGATATGTCCTCAAGGCGTCAATCGCCACCGACCTTTTGTTCGCAATCCAAGAAGCAATGGCCGGGCATCACCCGAATAAGATAATCAACCGTTCATTCTTGGAAAAGCGGCCATGCACCAAATCCGCGCGCCGTCGCCACGGCCCCCATCACGATTTGCCACTCGCGGACCAAAGCGGTTTGGTCGCGGCCCGAAATCAACTTCGTATTTAACGCCGTCGGAGGAATCGACGACCGCTTTGATTGCGGTTTTTATTTCTGAATTTTCCGGGGCCGATTATTCGCTACGTCGGGCTTTCCCGAGCGAGATTCAGGAACAAGACTGCAAGCAAAATGCTTGGAACTGCAATTATTGATAGGAACCCCAAATACATCTTCCAATACATACCTTCTTTTTCCACGTGATGCGCGAATAGCTGTTGAAAGTCGAGAACGGATTTTCTCGTACATGTGCTGTTCTGTTCCTCCGTTTCCCGATGCTCGCATTTCTTTTGGGTAAGAGGTGCAGTACCGGGCACTGCACCCCCTGTTAGCGAAGAACCCGATTTGGTTCTTGTTAGAAGTGGAACTGAACGCCTGCTTGGAACCTGAAGTTGCTTTGGTTATTGTTGCCTGCCGTAAAGTCATTGCCAAATCGAGTCAGCAGATAGTCAAACTGAGCCGGCCGTATGGCGAAGTGTTCGCCCAGAGGAATATCGACGCCCCCGCCGATGATAAAATCAAAGGCATTGTTGCTGGGAGACGCGCTGAGGTTGGTGCAGCCAGGGCAGAACTTGTAAATATTTCCGTAGAAATTGCTGTGCGCTCCACCGAACAAGGCCTCGACAAATGGCTCAACATGCGAGGTGCGGAATTTTACAATGGGACCAACGTTGTAAGTGAACAGGTTGCCCGAAGCGGAAATAAGCCCTCCGGGGGTAGCAAGATTGTGCGTATAACTCCCATAGCCCTGAAATTCCGCTTCGATTCCGATGAACTTGCTGAAGTAAAAAGCACCCGAACCGCCGCCACCGTTTAGGGAGAAGGTGGGAATAATGTTGTTGTTTTGCGGATTGGCGTGAACGTAGGAATAATCACCTGTAACTTCGATCTTGTGATCAGCATCCTGGGCGAATGCCACGGTCCCAAACAGCAGAACAAGCCCCATTAGTAGTACGGCCCTGACTTTCATGAAAAGCTCCTTTAAGTTTAGTGTCCTTCTCCGTGTCACCCGAATCGCCTAGGTAAAGGCCCGGAAACGTTCGGGGTGAGGAAAGGATGGTTCGTCCTGTTCCCGGGCCACTTGATCAGCGATTGCGCACTATGCTGAAGTGGGGCCCCGTGATTCGGTATTGTCAAAAGTGACAGGTTTTACGAAGTTTTTGGGCGAGGGCACTACTGTTAGTTTTGACAATTCCATTCTTTGGTTCCAGTGACACATTCTGGCCGGAGTGAACTAGGGCTGGGGGTTCAACGGTGAATTTCGCTGCTGTGGTTTTTGCTGCAATGCCAGTGATGAAGCGAGAGACGGAGTTACCGTGAATTCCATCGCAATCAGTCTGATTGTGTTCGCTTTCGTTTTCGGAGGCGCGATGCTCGGGATATTTCTTCGCGCTGTTCTGCCGCAGAACCACCTGAGTGACGCCTCGAAGGACGTTGTGAAGCTGGGAATGGGATTGGTTGCCACGATGTCTGCTCTTGTTCTTGGTCTGCTGGTCTCGTCGGCAAAAAGCTCATTCGACGCGCTGAGCAATGAACTGACCAGAGCGTCTTCCGAGATTATCCTCCTGGACCGAACGTTGGCACTCTATGGCCCAGAGTCGAAGGTGGCGCGGGACCAACCCCGCAGTTCCGTTGCTGACGTGGTCGACCGGTTGAAAGCAATTTCAAAGCCCTCCCAATCGCAGGCCTCAAACCAGGAGGTCGACTCTCTCTACGAAACGATTCAGGGACTCTCGCCGAAGGACGACAGGCAGCGTTCAGCTCAAGCCCGTGCTTTGAGCATTCTTATTTCGCTTCAAGAGACGCGGTGGTTGGTATAGGAGCAGGAATCCACATCTATATCCCTGCCAGTGCTCATTATTCTAGTTTCCTGGCTCACCAACCTCTTCATCAGCTTCGGCCTCTTTGCCCCAGCCAATGGAACTGCTGTCACCGCTTTGTTAGTTTCCGCGCTATCCGTCTCTGCCGCGATTCTCTTAATCCTGGAGCTTTATTCACCATACAAAGGGATAATCAGGATTTCGAGCGCACCGCTGAGTGCCGCTGCTATGCAACTGGGTAAATAGCGAAGGCGCTGCAGTTTCCCTGCTCACTGGAAATCGTTGGACAGTTGTTCGCTCACGCTTTGGAGAGCGCCAAGTCCCGATTTTCGGACAAGTCCCAGTACCTGAGCCAGCAGCCACTGTATTTGAGGAAACGGAAGAAGTAGACTGTAATTCCGTTTCCCACCTGCCGTAAATCCAACTTCAGGATTATCCAGTGCGCGTCTGTGCATGCACCGTTCGTTTTCGTGATCGCCGGGGAGTCGAACATTCAACGGAGGTTCGAGCGTCGAGTGTCTACGAAGCTGCCTGTCGTGCGTGGGCAAACTTCAAGTCTTCGGAACAAACCGAAGAGGAGTCGTATAAGGCTGAGGAGTTCGTCGTAGATTTGTGGGAGGAGTCAAGGACGTTTCACGTGAATCTAGAAAAGCTGCTTGGTTGGCTGGACCGGGGGCAGCGAGGCCACAGAGATACGCCGCGAAAAGAACAGTTGAGGAGGTTTCTCGACGCGAATCTTTGGGGGCGCCTCCGCCCAATGCAGGGGACCTAGAACACAGATGAAGCTCGTGTTATAAACTCGAAATGGCAAAAACAACCGAAAAGTGGCTACTATTCAAGTACATCGACGGTGAGTTCACACCATTATCAAGGCCGTTAAAGTCGAAACAACTCGCGGAGAAGGAGAGGTCGAGATATCCAGAGAGAGAACGCAGGAAAATCGGCGTCGGTGTAGTTCGAATCAAATCTTAGCCGCAGCGAAATGCGCAGTCGTTTCCAAGCAGTCAATCAGCAATTTCGTAGCTGTCCGCGTGCATACCGTCTCTTCTGTGGTCTTCAGCCAGCAGAGTGTCAACTCTCTTTGCGCACTCCTGGGCCGTAATCCTAGAACCGCCGATGCGGTCCCGGCCAATGAAGAACTTCTCCCCGCACAAATCGCACGTCACGACGCCCCACGTTTCGTGGGCTGGTGCGTGCACCTTAGTCTGGGACATCCTCACAGCCACAGGGCAAAGAGGCTCAATTTTCTTAGCATAGGGGGTGTAGGCCATCTAGTATTTTCCTCTCGGCCATCCTCGACTTCATGTGGCACTCGGACTTTGCTTGCACACCCATGCCATCGCATCCCATCCCTGTTCGACCCACGTTCTCATCTCTTCCTGACTTCCGAAGTTCTTGGTGGGCTTCACGCAACCCTTATTCTCTTGCGGACAGATTAGTTGGGCGTCATCGTCCGCTGGTACTTGCTGCTCAAGTTCATGCTTGCAATTTGGACAACACACCTTTCCTCTTCTGAAAATGCCGCCCGCGCAATCTCCAGTAAAGACAACACCGGCTAACAACCTCTCAAAACGCATTTGAGGCTCATTCCTCTACGGCAGTCTTGGGACAAGAAGCTTCACAGATGTTGGCCGAAGCTGACGCAAGTCCAAGACACCAACCGCCCCGCAGTGGTCACAACGGCACTCGACTGTCCCTTCGGGAAGTTTCTCTTCGGTTATCGCTCCTCGTGCATCGACGATGTGCCGCACATCTCGATATCCGACCATACCGCTGCACTTCTTGCACCGAGCAGTCCAATACATTGTGTCCGCCATAGAACCCCCAGCATACGGTTCACGCAAGAGACGGCCCGATCTAGGCCTAAGGGTTCGATTGGCTTATCTGCGCGCAAAATGATGCTTTCAAATCCGAAGTGAGGCCTCACCAAGAAAAAGATGGGGCTGAAGAATGGTGACTTGGCCAACGGTAACTTGGGTGGGAACGTGATTTCGACTCCGCCAGCCCCACCAACCGTTGACTGAGCGTACTCGCTATTGATGCGGCTAACAAGCGATTAAGCGCAAGGACCGTCGAGGATGGTATAGAATCGACGCCTGCGAAGTCGGAGGCCCGAATGCTGGAGCCAGTTCCGAAGCACTTTCCGGTCGGTAGAATGGTTGTTGTGATAAAGACAGGCGTGGTAGGCGTTGTTGCTGCTGTCGACTCCGTTCCGAAGCTCCGTGGTGAATACTGGCACACCGTCCGGTCATCTGGTGGCGATACCACAGAGCCCGGAAGTAATCTCAGGTTAGCCGAATCCGACGAATAAACTAAAGATACCCACCGAAAGACTATCTGCTCCCCCCCAAAAAAGTGGATGCCGTGGGCGACCGCCACCGGACCCTCTAACGCACTGAATGGGCCGCGACCCGAGGCGTGCTCTCCTTGACTCCCGCCTCGACGCCCACGGCGGTATAAGGGTCTCGCGCCTGTGGTACCGATGTATCGATGGTTTTGAGAAACGCGTGCCTGCTTAAGCAAAAGACGAAATAGAGGCCGTGCGTTTGCTTGGAATACTCTTTCATCCTCGCGACGGCGGCACGACTTCAGTGGAACTCATCCCACCCACGAATATCAGAATCTATTCGGATTGGGTCTATCTCGCCACGTAAACATAGGACGCCTGTCTTGATGCATTTTATAGCGGCTCGATGCATCTTTGCGGTGACCCTATATTTCACTTGGCTTCTATTCGGGTAACTATAAAGAGTGAAGCCTCCGTCTGCTTCGGGATTCGCGAACGTGGCCCTGCAGCGGTCCATTAAGAGGCCTAGGGCTTTGTCCGACACAGCAGCACGATGTAGCATCTGGCCTCTCTTCGGGCAGTTTATGCCGAACACCAGAACAACAACAGCCGGCGCCGCTACCTCCCGAAAAGCAGGAAAAGATTTGGCGCGGATATCTGCCATGGCGGGAAGGTGAGGCGGCGGGGCGGCCTCGTGCTTAGTCAACGATTTGCCTCAGCAATTGTTTTTATAAGCTGCCAATTTCCCGTGGCGTCCCTTCGATGAACCCGGATAGGGGGAGCGGCCATGAACTCATGTACCGTGGAACATTCGGGGCAGTGCAGAGCTTCTCGCTCTCTGCCACTCAAGAAGGATTAGTAATCCGCATTCGCACGTTATTTTCTTGCTTGCCATCGGTGCTTCCCTGCGTTGCCTAGTTCTGACTGGCACTAGCGAGTTACCTTGATTTGTTTTCAGATTTCGACGTGCATTGGCATCTCCGCAAAAGGGATGGCCCGATGTGTGGTCGGACCTTCCGGTTTTCTTGGGCAAATCGGGACGGCTATTTTGCGGCGGCTTTGGCTTTGCCGAGCTCAGGGACGACGCCGAGCTGCTGCATAAGGCCCAGAGCGTCCCAGTTGACCCAACCTTCCGCCATCTTGCCGCCAGCGAAGCGAGCGATGCTTACCCCGTAGATGTTGAACTGTTTTCCCGTTGGTGCAATCCCGCTGAGAACACCTGTATGGGTGCCCCGACATGACCAACGGGCCATCACAGTTTCGCCTTCGGCAATGATGTCCTCGATGGTCAATCGGATGTCGGGGAAGGCAGTGCGATAGAGAGTGGCTCTCTTCTTCTCACTCTCGGGGCCTAGCCCAACATCGGGCGTCGAAGAATCATGGTGAGCGTAATTGGGGGTAAAGAGCTCGTCTGTCAACGGCAGATTGCCCTTGTTCCAAACTTCTTCGAACAAACGACGGACGGCATTTTTGTTTAGTTCTGACATGGTGTTCTCCTTTTTGAGAAATTCAATATTCCTCCTCGCATGTTGCGAGTCGGGCTTGAGTGGTGTGGCTTGGAACCGCTAGCGTCTTGGGTATGCAGACCTGTACGTCGGACAGGGGGCGGGCTCCGCGTCAGGGAATGAAAAGGAACCGAGTAGGTTCTGCCCTCTTATCGCTCGATGCGGAGCCTGGCCTTCAAAGAAACTGCGTTCGAACTACGAAGCGGGAGTCTCGCCTCAAACGGCGAAACCTTGAACTGATCCTGTTCTTTGAGAATGTACCTGTCAAGGAGAATCGAAGGATTCTATTGTGCAAAAGAAGCAGCGGCGATACGGACGCGTGTTGCGGACACGGGGTTCGAGTGGGTGTAGAATGCGGAGCCATAGGCAAGGTTTCCTTCCACAGAGGACAGGTTATGGGCCCGGCAGACCTTCAGCGATACCACAGCTTGTTGTTGAAGAAACAACATGAGTTGTCGTCTGCCCTGAGTGAGGCTTACTCCCGAGTGCCAGCGGCAGGGGGCTTGCAGGGAGATATGATTGACCAGGCCAACGCCAATGCCGATGCGGCGCTTCAGATCCGCTTGCACCGAACTGATGGGCGTCTGGCGCGGGCGATCGAAGAGGCACTGGCTCGGATCAAGCGTGGTACCTACGGTGTGTGTGAAGTCTGCAGGCAGCCCATCTCTGAGGCTCGTCTGGAAGCAGTGCCTTGGACGCACCTTTGCCGGGGGTGCAAGGAACGCTCAGCCACCTAATGGTGGCGCGCGGAACAATAATCAGTGTCCTGGGCATTCGACTGAAACGCAGACGCGGATTATCGGCAAGCTTATCAGTCCCACTCATGAATGCCCACGCTGCGAGATGCGCTGGGAATGTGGGGAGGCAAATCATTCAGGACGGCAAGAGCCGCGTCTTTAAGGGAAGTCAAAGAATGAGCGTAAACTAGAGGACGTTAGCCGATCAGCCTGAGAAACAACTTACTTCTGGAGCCTGATGCAAACCCTTCGAAGGCTGATACGGTCAACGCAAGGAAGTGACCCGTGGCCTACATCATCGCCGAACCGTGTATCGGAACCAAAGATACTGCGTGTGTGGACGTGTGCCCGGTGGATTGCATCCATCCGGCAAAGAGCCGAACTTATGACGATGGCCGACCGACGTTCGATGAAGTTCCTCAGTTATATATCGATCCTACTGAGTGCATTGATTGCGGTGCCTGTGTTCCGGTCTGTCCGGTGACAGCAATTTTCCCACTGGATGATCTGCCGGAGAAGTGGCACGCGTTCACCGAGATCAACAAGAATTACGTTGACGCTGGTAAGTTTCAGCCGGACAAGTATCAGAAGGTGAATAGCTGACGGCCGCTCGGCACTACGATTTGCATGTATGAGATCACTGCGCAAAATCATTTATGAAAATGTTCGTGAGGGCGTCGCAAGACGAAAGAAGAACATTCGGGAAGCCAACGGCGACAAGCCGGCAATGTGAGTACGCTACGGCGGCCAGACAGCTGATGCTTTGAATTGCCGCGCGGGCGACATGACCGAACCAACTTGGAGAGACTTGATTGCTAAACCATCTCCTCTCCTCATGTTTTTCGACATTTACAGCTTAATGCCTTTGCCGTGACTGCATCGGCAAGGCTATTTTCTGGTTCCTCTAGGCAGCATCGGCGGAGTTTATCACACGAGGAAACGGCGGATGCTACGCGGCAAAACACGTTCCACAACAGGCTAGCCCAGTCTTAGTCTTTGACGACCTGCCACAATTCAATCAACGCAGTTTGATCGTGGCCGAAATCAACTTGGAGTCGAATTCACGTTATTTACCGACAGAGGGGTTTCGCTCTTGGTCTCGAAGACGCGGGCAGTCTGACGATCGCCAAGGTACTCCTTCACCATCGTCGTTGTATCCGGATCGACATCGATTTGCCGATGACCCGCCTGCGACTTTGGAGTCACTTCCTCTAACCTGTAAGTGCTCCGTAAAATGCGAACCGCAGACTCCTCGAAATCGAGACCTTCGACAGGAAGAACAGCAATTTCCCCGAATCGCATTCCATTCGCAAACTGGAGAGCGAATAGAGGTTTGTATTGGACTCCTGCCGCGTTGATGATCTTGATTGTTTCCTGTGGAGTGAAGTAACGCTGGGATTTTCTGAGGATCAGCTTCAGGATCTTTCATACGTTATGAATCGAGTTCGGTGCCAGCTTTCCCTCTTTCTGAAGTCATGATATCCACTCTTCGGCTCTCTTCTCATCAACCAGGTTGGGAAGAGTCCCAAAAGAGGGAATCAACTGCCCTCTGGTGCGAGGGTAAGTGGCTTCTCACATGATGGGTTACGAACTCCCATCCCCGACGGTGGTCGCTAGGTCGCAAAGTGAGATTCACGGTAAACTCGCTCTAAACGAACTCACGGATGTGGAGGTTTTAATGTTGGATCAAGGTGTTTGGGCTGAAGTGAAGGTGGGTGGTGAACACCTGAGGTTGTTTTCAGAGCAAAATGCGATTGGCGTGCAAGCTTCCGTCTACAATGTAACTGCCAAGAATTGGATAGCGCCTTCTGAACCCGTAGAGGATATCGAACAAGGAAAAGACCGTGCAACAGCACACGCGGCCGACTATCTGCTGCGAGTCACGAATATGAAGATGCCTCCGCTCGTCTGGAAGAAATCCCGCTCTGCGTAGTTTCATTTACTCAATTGCCTGACCACCCCGTTTCGAGGAGCCAGAGCCGTGCGGCATGGGCGATAGCCGGTCCTGCAGGTGCCAAACCCGGGGAAAATATACTTGTTCCTGGAATATTTTCTCAGAATATTTTATGCGATCTACTAAGTCTCACTGTATACGTCATTTGCGGGTGCTCGGTTTGGCCAGACAATTGCCCTGTTCAAGTCGTCCAGTCACTTTCAGTAAACCGGGGTGACGCATGTTTCGAAAACACGTTCGCCGAATTACTTTTGTGACTCTCGCAGGGATTCTTCCGCTGGTAGGTGTGGGGTTTGCTGGATTTCCGCGGACCCAGCTGGACCAATCTCAAACGCCACAGGTGCAAACTCCTCGAAAAGTAAACGATGATGTGGATCTTAGGTTCTTCACGGGGAAGATCTCGAGTGATGATGGCAAGTATGTGTTGGACGGTGAATCTCCGAGAGGCCCCTATCAGCTGGACGATCAAAAATCGGCCAAACAGTATGAGGGTAAGCACGTCCGCGTGATCGGTGTGCTGGAAACGGCAAGTAATACAATTCATGTTCGAAGAATCGAGGAAGCCGCCGGCCCTGCTTTGGCTGCAGTTTTCATGACCGACGATGTCACTTCAAATCGATAGTCCTGTCTTTAGACTTTGCCTGTTAGAAGAGCTTGTCGATATCAGCGACGGCTCTTTCCCTTGCCATTTATATCCCAAAGGAAATCTCGGAAGCTGCACACTGCTTCTTCAAAGGCATAGGAACGGTGGCAAATGAATGTAGGATCGCTGACGGAGTGCGCGGCTACGGTGTTCGGTCTGACCGACAATTCCCAGATGTCGCACCTTGAGAAGTGCTTGGCAAAGTCCTCTATCCAAGGTATTGAAATCCTTGCCGAACAGCCATCGCACGCTGCTTCTTGACTGCTACCTCTTAGGCTGCTCTCCGTCCTTCTGCTACGTAGCCCAGATATTTCCAATCCGGCCAAGAATCCGGCTGGGGAAACTCTTTGACTTTCGGCTTGGGTTGCACCGCTGACTCCTCGCGGCTCGCTTCCATCAACGCCTTCATCTTCTCGTAATCCATGGCAACAACAGGAGCAATCAGAGGACCAGACCTGCAGCCGCATAAGTGCTTAACTTTTTTAGAACATGGCAGACTGTGAAAAGGTTCGGCCTAGACGTGCACGTAAACAATACTCAGATAAGAAGGGAGTGCTTCACCGGCGAAAATGCTATCGCGAGTACTTGATTCCCAAATGCCCGGGTGTTCGGGAAACGGACATGCTAGTACCAGGACTTTAAGTGGTTTCGTTAATGGGGACTTACGGTGCCTGCAACGATTCACGTAACTACTGAACCGCAGGTGGCTCATTGTCGTAAGCCCCGGGGCGTTTCTTCAGGCTCGGTGTACCGGTCGCCGGTGCAGCTTCGATTGTCTTTCTATCTCCGCTGAACCCAAGCGCCCATTATTCTCAGCTTGAATCATTACTCGCACCCTGCGGGTCTGGCGCGGAACGCGAGGCATAAAAGGAAACTGCGCTGCGACCTCGGGTAGCTGCGCTGGATTCAACGAGGGTGCGACTAGTGTCACGGTCTGCGTCCTCGAAGCCGGAATTTTCCCGTTTTGGCTCAAGCTTGCCGCTCTTTTCCCGTCCTCCGACAGCTCAAAAGTCAGATTCTTTGATTTCAGTTCGGCCGGGAATTCTGTTGTTCGCGATTCAGTGTGGTGTACCACGCCAGATAGGCGTCTGCTATCTTCCCTGCATGCATGTTTACTTTGATCTTGTCGCCAACTTTGAACTGACCTAGGCTGGATTGGGTTTTCACCGCGATCTCAATAAGCCCCAGCTTCCCAGCTGTGGCCCACGAGCATTTCACAACGGGCATAGCATGGACCGGAGTCTTACCGACGCCGAGCTATGAGTCAGCCAAAACAAACGTAACTGGCATCATCCTCGAGGGATTCGGCAGCCCTGTGCCTCCGCACCTCCGTTGCAGTGACGCCGCCCAGTGCTGGCCGCGGCGTGTCCGAAAACCGGAGCATGCCCTCCACCAACCTACGCTGTCCATCGCCGAACGTATCGCCCAATGGGCCGCAGGATTTCCCCTGCCGCGCGTCCTGCTCATAAAGCCGGTTGGCTCACCCGCGGCTGAGGAAGAGGATTTATCACTTCCATTTGGTTCCTCCGGGGAAGCAATCAGCGCGATGAAGTTGAGATAAACACCTGCGGGCGCCGGAGGAGAGCATGCCCCGGTAATCGCTATCGAAGTTGGATGACTTAGTATGGTGCGTTCGCAGAATTTCTTAGTTACAATCCGAGCTATGGCTTCACCCGAACAGCGGCTTGTAACTGACTCGGCACGGCTGTTTGCGGCCAGCAAGAAGTATTCTGCGGTTCTCCGCAGAGCCATAGTTAGCCAATCGACCATGAGCGCCGCTCTGGAAATTCCGAGAGCCTCGGGCGCATTCAAGGACATTGTGCAAGACGAGCACCATGCTTGCTTTCCTGACCTACATTCACATCTGAAAGAAATAATGCCGACTGAAACAGTTGATCCAGTTAGAGACTTTGACAAGATTGCGGAGTTTTTGGCCCAAAAGACTGCAGTGAATTGCGAGAGGGTGATCGCAGCGGCGGTAATTGTTCTCTCTCACTCGACTGCCGATGATGTCTTTACTGCGGCTTGCGAACTGGCAATAGAGCTTGACCCCGCAAACTGGATTCCTGAATTAAACATGAAACGCAAGGTTTCACTGGGTCTGTTAAAGCAGAAAGGCCCGTCAGGCGTCTTCGCTGTCGAACTCGAAAGGTTTCGACAGAAATTATCCCAAAGGTCCCTTCCGAGTCGAGCCGAGCTGTTCTTTAGGCACGTCAAAATTCACCATCATCCAATGTTAGGGCCGTCAGACTCTCGATATTTTCGGGTGTCAAGATTGAAAGAGGCGGACGACTTGAGAAATGGTGTCGTGCACGGAAGCGGCTTGCCTCAAATAGACTTGGATCTGACTACGAGTACGATGTTGTTCTTGCACGAGGCGGCCATCACTGCCATGAGGTCGCTAACTTTTCTGTACCGTCTCCCCATGGAGTGGACCATTTTGTTGGGCGGCAGAGCAGAAGATAAGAGTTAAAAAGTACAGAATGGGCCGATGAAGGCCGACAGGTTCGGGGAGAAGTACAGGCGCTTACCCACAAAGACGGTAATGGCGTTTATACCATAGCCAGGGCATTGTTCCGGCCGAGCTAACCCTATCGTGCGATTTATCCTCTGTTTTCACTGCAAGTTGGGTTCGAGCTGAGTGTTGCGTCGGTCACACAAGCATGTGGATGGGTTACCTATCCCAAGGGCCAGTGGTTCGCAAAACACACCTGTAAGCCGCCATAGCTGAGCCATTGAGTCCCGGCCAGGTTGGTACATAGATGAATAGAGAGAGTGCAGCCTTCTGATTGCAGAGAATGCTGCTTTCAGGAGAAAGTGATGCTGGGGGTCGAAGACTGAAACTCACAAAAATAACGGTCCGCACTTTCTTGGTGATGGCACTGACCCTGTCGGCAACCAATCTACCAGCACAAGAGGGCCGCAAAGTGATTTCAAATTCCGTGGCCCCGTATCCTGCGCAGTGTCGAGGAGTTTCCACATTACGGGTGTCGTGAAGGTGCAAGTTGTGATCGCCGCCGAGGGACGGAACACCCGGAAAATCGCGATTGAACTGCCGAGAACGACCGCTTATTTGACTAGCCTTGCTTTTGCCGAGATGGCAAAAAAGAGGGACCGTTTTCACGGTCCCTCTTTGTGGTTGTAGGCATTTAACTTACTGAGCGAGATTTGCGGCAACGATCACAGACTCCATTTTGTCGTGGTTCTGGGCCAGCTTGATTTCTGTGTGGCTTCTGGGCAGTTCGCGTCCGCGGGCATTACCTGCAACCCACATCTGCCGGAGGAAATAGTAACCGTCCATGCTGTCGAAAACGAGCTTGGTGTCTGGCGAGGCCGTGACACGTTCGCAAGCTTGAGACAAAATCATGCTAGTCGTAGCCTGCTCGGCGTTGGCAATCTGAAGGACGGAGCCGTTGTTGCTGAAAGAGTAGTCGCCAGCGGGGTAGGCGCGGTCGCCGACGACGAAGTTGAAGGGAACGGTGGCGGTTACTTTCGTCGTTTGGGCCTGAGTAGCGGTGGCGACAAGAAGCACGGCCAAAGCAGCGAGGATGGAACGTAGGTTTTTCATAAGACCTCCTTAAGACCGAAAGCGGAGAGCGACGGAGAAGAGCAGCCAATTATTTTTGTGAGGCCATCTCGTTCCGATTTGCTCTACCTTCTCACGCTCTGCAATCAGTGCAAGGCTGATGCCACGCTGCGGGGCAAAATCCAGACTCTGATTCAACCCTGCACATTCCCTTCGGTCTCAAGCGGTTGGACCTGACTATTTCGGTCGAACATCTCACCGATGCCGGTCTGGCTCGGAATTGTCTACAAGCCAATTGCAATCCGATTGGTGCGTGAAATCGGCTGCTTCGCCGACTTCAAATCTGCATCCTCGGCCAAAGTGAACTGCCGTGAATCCCGGGATGGCGGCAAGCTTCTCACTAGGAATGGGTTAACTGGATGTGTTAATTTGATATTCTTCCACTGGTCGCGCCTTCTCATACCCTCGCCAATCAGATAGCCTCTCTATCTCTTCGGATAGTTTGTTCTCAAGATTATCGGGCTTATACAAAACGAGAGCTATCAGATGCGTAACTCCGCAAACGCTACTCCCGATTTGTATTATCAAAAGCGTGCTTATTGTAACCAGGTGACCAGGGGCGGCAACCCTAAGTGTTGGGGAACAATAAAGCCGTATCATCACTTAGAATTCGAAGCCAAGTGTGACCTTCAAAAAAGAATGGAAGAGATTCCAGTTCTAGACTTAGCCGCGCGTACGCATTCACACTATCCACAACGGGCTCACCTTTTCTACGGTAGCCTCGGGACAAGGAGTTTCACCGAAGTTGGCCGAAGCTGACACTCTCGCTCCTCCTACATCAAAGGTTGTTCTCACATCTCGGTACCCGACCATGCCGCTGCACTACTTGCAGCGTGCGGCCCAATACATTGCGTCGGCTATGGAACACCCAGCATACGATTCACGCGAGTGCGGCGCGGTCTACGTCGAGAGTTCGATTGGCTCCTATGCGCAAAATGATGCTTTCAAATCCGAAGTTGGGCCCAACCAAGAAAAAGATGGGGCTGCAAGAAAAGTGGCTTAGCTAACGGTAGCATGAAAGAGGAATTGATTTTGACTTTGTCAACTCCATCAACGGCTGGCCTGAGCGTAGTCTTGAGTTCTCTGGACCACGAGCTATTAGAATTCTGTCAAGATTGTTTCGGTTATCCTTACTGCTGGGGCTATGACAGATCCAGGCGCACGACGCGGCGGAATCTCGTGACATAGACTGGTAAGTTCGCGGCACAGGGAGTGGAGGTCGAGCGCCGAGATTATCCGCCCTCCAGTAGAAATAAATCAGAGGGGACAAATGCGTAACAATAAGATCGCTAATCTCGCACTCGCGGTGGTCCTGGGCTTGTCGATTGCGGCCTGCCAAGATACCAAAGCGCGGCAGGAGAACGAGCAGTTGAAGTCGCACTTATCGGAGCTGGAGAAAGACAATGGCGACTTACAGAATCGGATAGATGCCCTAACGCAGGAGAACGCCGACCTGAAACAGGAGAATGAAAGACTCAAGGCGAAAAAAGGTAAACCGAAGAAAACTGCGAGACATAAGCATCGAAGCACTCCCAAGGCTAGCAATCAGAATTGATTGTTCAACCATAGACAACGTGCCACACCCACACGGCTACCCCAAAGAACGAAAGCAGCCAAAAGCCAGCAATCGCCAACAGCAAGCGATTCTGTTCAATTTCCTCACCCTTGCGGCTTGAGTTTGAGGTCGGGCGTGGGATGAATCTGAATAGCAGAGACGCCACAAACCACCCCCTTCCAACCGCATCCTTCGCAGTTGGCTTCATAAATCCGCGCTCTGATTTGATCGTCGGGTACAACACTTTCGCAGGCGTAGAGGGTACATGCTTCAAGTCTTCCGCAATTGACACAGCGGAACGTTAGAATGTAGCCGGGAGTTTTCATCGCAGTCATATCAAAACTCCTAGTTTCCCGGAACTTTTGGCTGCGGCTGGCCTTGTAGAACTCGCGGAGTCTGCGACTATCAAGCGGAAAAACACTCTGCATTTTGATTCTTCCTAGGCTGGGAGGGGAGAAGGGCAGTAGGGCCTTGGCATACCACCACATTCTGGACCTGAGGCGACGATTTGACCATAGGGTAAGCCTGGTATTGCCTGACCTCGCATCCTGTACAAACAAAGATGGAGCGGAGTTGAAGAACGTTGGCGTGCTCAGACCATCTCCCTGGAGGATTGCACCGAGGTCAGAGTAAGAAATGAAATCGAGAGGATCGATCACTCAGTTGTTTCGAAATAAGCGTCCGGGCTGCATCCTAACGAGAAACTGACCACTACGCAAAGATTCGCAAGAAAACTCCAAGTCTTATACCAGAGAGGGTCTCTCTCTAAGGGTCAACGGACAAAGCTAAGACATCGATAAGAGCACGGGGGCATGCCAGGGGACAACGTTTCTAGCGGCTCTTTACACTTCTGGCGATCCATTGGAACAAACGGAAAGCCAGCCACAACAAAACCTAGATGTGAGAATCGCGATCAGACAAAGTTTCATCCTTTCCGGTCCGTTGGGACCCAATTTGGGGACTAGTGGGAGGAAAGACTGGACGATAAGAGGCGTCGAGTCAATAAGATAGTAAGATCTCTTTTCCGTTTGTTCTTGAGTTACACGCTCACAAGCAGCAACCTACGCAATTTCCGCAGAGCAGGGGAGGGTTTCCAACTCGCGCGGTGAGAGACATTTCTAGCGCTGCGGAATGAAAATTTCAAATACTTAGCGAAGTTAGCGAGGTTGCGCCCATTGAAATTGGTCTTGCGATAAAAAAGGGCGCCGCGTGAGGGCGCCCCTTCTGGGAGACTAAATTGAAGTGGATACTCAGGGCTGGTTGAAATGGACGTTCGAGCCGCTCCGCTGGGCCACGACTTTGCGAGCGTTTTCGTAGAGCGCGCGGGCTTGCGGGATGGCGTCAACGGCTTTTTGAACCTGGGGATCGGCTTCGAGAAGAACCTTGAAGCCTTCCTGGGTTCCGTAGCTGGACATAAAGACTTCCTGCTTGATCTTGCGTTTGATCCAGTCCTGGTTCTCGGTAAACTCCGGCTCGGTGTAGCGAATGTTGTGCTTGGCTAGATAGTCGCGGAATTCCTTCAGAACTTTGTCATCGACATCGAAGCTATGCGTAATGGCCGGCTTGGTGCCAAGGAAAGAGCGGGTAAACCCGCCAACCCCCTGCTCCTGAGGGAAGAAGACGTCGTCGCGAAACATCTCGTCTTGGAACTTCGTGTACTTAGGCGTATCCACAACGATGTCGGGCGTGATGCCACCGCCACCGGTGACTTGCCGGCCGCTATCGGTCTGGCGGATCTCCGTCGGATGCTCAGGAACCTTGCGCTCATAGTGATATTCGTAGAGGGAAATGGATTTATAGTCGCGCTGAATCAACCGGCCGCTGGGAGTGTAATAGCGAGCCGTAGTGAGCGCCAGACCGGTGTTTTCGGAGAGGGGTGTGACGGTCTGGACAAGGCCCTTGCCGAAAGTGGTTTCACCAACCACCAGGCCGCGATCGTGGTCTTGTACGGCTCCAGTGACAATCTCCGCAGCGGAGGCGGAATTATTATTGACTAGGACCACGAGAGGAACGGTCATGCCCTGGTTGCCGCGAATCGCATAGAAACGGCGCTCCGGAGCGCTCCGGCCGTGATAAGAGACGATAAGCTGGTTCTTCTCGAGAAATATGTCGCCAACCGCCACGGCTTCGTTCAGGAGTCCGCCGGGGTTATTGCGCATGTCGAGAATCAGGCCGTCGAGAGAATTGGCACCCAGTTGCTTCAGTGCGTCAGCGATTTCCCGGTCGGTGGTTTCGTTAAACTGGGTGAGGCGCACGTAGCCGATGCCGGGCTTGAGCATGGTGATGATATCAACCGAGTGGCGGGGGATTTCATCGCGAGTAACACTGAAAGTAAGCGGGTCGCTCCAGCCTTCGC
Organism: Candidatus Acidiferrales bacterium; assembly: GCA_963709675.1. Classification (GTDB taxonomy): domain Bacteria; phylum Acidobacteriota; class Terriglobia; order Acidiferrales; family UBA7541; genus Acidiferrum. Next base: position 834,288 of record CAVPWW010000002.1, on the reverse strand, counting down.
GGGTGACCTGAATTTTTACGAGCGTACCCTTGGGGCCCTTGAGCATATCGGCCACTTCGGTGGTGGACAATCCGTCGGTGGACTTATCGTCGACTTTGGCGATGACGTCGCCAGGCCGAAGGCCTGCTTTGAAAGCCGGGGCGTCTACGTAAGGAGCAACGACAATCGTGTGGTTTTCCCGGGGAGCAACGACCATGCCGACTCCATAATATTTGCCGCGCTGATCTTCGCGCAGAAGCGCAAATTGGCGGGAATCGAAGAAATTGGAGTGAGGGTCGAGCATGCGGAGCATGCCGGGAATCGCCCCCTGGTAGACTGCACGGTCGACATCAACAGGTTCGGCATAATTGGACTGAACTACATCCAAGACATTGGTGAAACTCTCCACGGAAGAGCGGTAGTCGTCTGTAGAAGAAGTGGTAGCCCGCACCGAGGGGCCGTAAATGCCACCAAGGATCGCGGACAAACCGAGGACCACGATGACTAGGACGAAGCCACGCCGTTCTGGATTCATGAGTACCCCCGCCGATCGACTAAACCACCATTATAACATGCACAAAGCCAACTGTCGTTTGACTCTGAAGCGTACCCTTTCTATGATGCAGACAGGACACCTTTAGGGCACTTAGAGTCCTTATAAGCTCAACAATGCTAAGCGTTCCCCACATGATCGTGGTTTTCCTGGTGGTTCTGGTGGTCTTTGGGCCCCAAAAACTGCCAGAACTGGCCCGCAGCTTCGGAAAGCTGATGGCTGAATTCCGGAAAGCCTCGAATGACTTCAAAAGCGCTTTTGAAGAGGAGATGCGAGATTTGGAACGACAGGCGCGCATCGCCGAATTGAAGAAACAGGTGGCGGAAGCGAACGCCGCTGCCGATGCGGCCATCCGCAATACTGGAAATCCGGCCATTCCCGCTTCCTCCACGGCCACCACCCCCTTGGCGCAAGCAGCGGCCAACAGCCATTCCTGCGATATTCCTGTGCTGAGTCCTGTCACTGAGACTGTCCCCCGATTGGACGGCGGACGCCCCGAAATGGAAGCGATACCAGCAGAGAGACCCAAGGCAGAGCCAGAAACCGCCGAGGAAGAAAACCCTCCCTCACATGACCAACAGCAACCAGCCTGATAACTCCATTGCAGCCCGGATGGAGCAGGCCGGGGGCCAGATGACGTTTTTCGAACATCTGGGGGAGCTTCGCAAGCGCATCATCAATTCCTTGTACGCCATAGGCATCGGCGCATTCGTGGGTGTGTATCTCTCGCCAAAGATCATCAAATTCATCAATGAGCCGATGCTGAAAGCCCTCCAGGAAGCGCATTTCGAATCCAAGCTCTATTACAACCACCCGGCCGGCGCGTTGAACCTGGTGATTACGCTCGGAGTGTATATCGGCCTGGTGCTGGCCTCGCCATTTGTGCTGTACCAGTTGTGGCTGTTTGTGGCGCCGGCCCTGTACAAACACGAACGCAGTGCGGTCACGGGTTTCTTGTTCTCCACGGTATTCCTGTTCCTGGCGGGTATTGCCTTCGGATATTTTGTCACCTTGCCGTACATGTTGCGTTTTCTGGTTGGCTTCCAGAGGTTTGGTGGGACGGTGGTCCCACTGCTCAGTATTAACGAATACTTTGACCTGATCTTGATGGTCTTGCTGGGACTTGGACTGGTGTTTGAACTGCCTGTCCTGATTTTTTTTCTTTCCCTATTCGGAATTGTGACTCCTCAGTTCCTGTGGCACAATTTCCGTTACGCCATTCTTATTATTGCCATAGTCGCAGCCATAATCACGCCAACGCCGGATGCGCAAACAATGTTGATTTTCATGCTGCCCATGGTGCTTCTGTATGTCGTGGGCATTGCCGTGTCTGCCATGGTCGTGCGCAAGCGCAACAAGAGGCTGGCGGCGGAAAGCGCGGGGCAACCCAAATGACACCTTCCGAATTGCGTTCCCGCCTTGTGCTGGGAATCGCCATTTGCTGCGGACTTTTTGCGCTGGGCTGCAAGTCTGGAAATACCGGGCAACCTGCGTCCCCGCAACCGCCTTTCATGAGTGCAGTGGCGGGCAGTGCGCCCACAATCGCGCCGGCGGATGAGGCTTTTCCGCCGGAAAGAACGGGAGGATTCGACGGGAAACGGGCCTACGATCAAGTCGCTAAGCAGGTGAGCTTTGGGCCTCGGTCACCCGGTTCGCCGGCGATTGCAAAATTGCAGGACTATCTGGAAACGGAATTGAAGTCCTACGGCTGCGCCGTGGAGACGGATTCGTTCTCTGCAGACACGCCCGACGGCCGCGTGCCGATGATAAATATTCTGGTGAAAATTCCGGGTGAAAAGCCCGGGATTATTCTGCTCGGCACGCATTACGACACCAAAAAGATGGATAACTTCGTGGGCGCGGACGACGCAGGCTCGTCAACCGGAGTGATGCTGGAATTGGCTCGCTTGCTCTGCAAACAGCCTCCGGGAAAGTATGCCGTCTGGATCGCATTCTTTGATGCGGAAGAAGCCTTCAACCTTCAGTGGAAAGACCCAGATCATACTTACGGTAGCCGGCAGATGGCCGCGAAGATGGCGCAGAGTGGCGATCTACCGAAGATCAAGGCGTTTATCCTGGCGGATTTGGTCGGCGGGCGAACTCCACACTTCCGGCGCGACAGCGGTTCCACCAAGTGGCTGACGGATCTGGTGTGGAGCGTTGCCGCGAAGCTTGGCTACGGGAATATCTTCTTAAATGAGCCGTTCGATATCGGCGGCGACGACCATATTTCATTTACGCAGCGCAATGTACCTGCGGTAGACATCATCGACTTGGACGCCGAGCACGATGTTCCCTACTGGCATACCCCACAAGACACGCTGGACAAGATCAGCCCGAAAACGTTGGCCATCGCCGGTCACACCATTCTGGAGTCGGTGAAGGAGCTACAAAATAAATAAACGGTGATTCCAACGGTCGCAATTCTGATCTCCCTTGATTTGCCGAAAGGCACAGATCTTGCCGCGGTTGAACCGGCTCGCGATGACAGCTGAGTGGCCCTATCGCGACTTAGGCCGTAAATACGACCTCATGCCCCTTAGCAATGCAAGAGTGCTTCTGCAGTTTCTCATCGTCGCGGTAAGGAAAGTCCGAGCGATAGTGGCTGCCGCGGCTCTCTTGACGCGCAAGTGCGCAGCGGACAACCAGCAAGCCCAAGAGATGAAGATTGTGTAGTTCGTGCTCATGCCGGCCGTCTTTTTGTGCCTTTGGTAACTCCATGGCCGTGAGCGACTCGATAGCCGTTTTCAAATCCTTGCCGCTGCGAAGAATTCCAACCTGCTTCCACATGATTTCCCTGAGTGCATTGAGCGCAGCCGCTTCGGCCGGTTTCGGTTTGAGTTTGTCTGGATGCTTTTCAGCATGATTCCAGGTCTTGGGGGCAAGCGCCCCGGGAAGGTGAGCCGTATTTTTCTTGGAGCCCGGGGCGTCCTTAATCATGGCGATACCCGCGCGCGCGCCAAAAACCAGTCCTTCGAGCAGGGAATTGCTGGCTAAACGATTCGCGCCGTGGACGCCGGTAGCGGCAGCTTCCCCTGCGGCATATAGGCCCGGAACAGACGTGTGTCCCCACAGATCGGTTTTTACGCCGCCGACGCTGAAGTGCGCCGCAGGACTGACGGGGGCAAGGTCACTCTCGAGATCGAGTCCGTAACTGGCGCACGTTGAATAAATGAGCGGAAAATGTTTTTCGAGAAACTCTTTGGATTTGGAAGTCATGTCGAGATACACATGTTTGCTGCTGGTGCGATGCATTTCGCTGGCAATCGCGCGCGCAACCACATCCCGTGGCGCAAGTTCCTGCGCCTCGTGATAGCGCTTCATGAAGCGTTCAAGCGTGATATTACGAAGAATTCCACCTTCGCCACGCAGCGCTTCGCTCAGAAGGAAACGCGGTGCGCCTTGGATGGAGAGTACCGTAGGGTGGAATTGCACGAATTCCAGGTCGGAGAGGACGGCACCGGCTTCATAGGCAATGGCCATTCCGTCGCCGGTGGCCACTTCGGGATTCGTGGTTTCGCGATAGAGTTGGCCGAGCCCGCCGGTAGCAAGAAGAACGGCGCCGGCACGCAACTCGTGCAGAGAGCCGTCATTTTCATCAATGAAGTGGACTCCGACGGCGCGTCCCTTTTCGACGGTCAGGTGGGTCGTAAACGCGTGAGGGCGAAGATGGAGATGGGGAATGGTGTGCGCCCGGGCGAGAAGAGCCCGGCTGATTTCGCGCCCGGTGGAGTCGCCGCGAGCGTGGAGAATGCGCGAGCGGCTGTGCGCCGCCTCCCGTGTGAAAGCAAGCTTGGTGCCCGCGCGATCGAATTCGGTGCCCCACTCAATGAGTTGCGTGATGTACTTGGGACCTTCCTCGACGAGTAGAGTTACAACTTCAGGGTTGCACAAACCGTCGCCGGAGTTAATGGTGTCCTGTTCATGCAGCCCGATTTCGTCCTCATCGCTGAGGGCGACGGCGATTCCGCCCTGCGCATAAGCCGTCGCGGATTCGCTTAAGTTGGATTTCGCCAGCACCAGCACGCTTCCGGCCTGGCTGAGTTCAATGGCAGCGCGCATGCCGGCGACACCGGAGCCGACAACGGCGTAATCGACGTGATAAACCTTGTGGGAAAGCGTCATGGAGAGCCCGCTTCAGCTGCTGAAGTATGGTAGCACGAGGCTCTTTGGCGGCGGCAGATTGTCAGGTTACCCTGGGCAACTAGCCGAAAGGTCTGATGAGGCACACTAGAAAGTACTGGCAGGACTGCCAGGGCTGCAGGAAAGATGGAAGAAAGAAGCGTGGTTCGCTACTTCTCATACTTAAGTGCTTTGATCGGGTATGGAGGCGGCGCCGGGACCTGTCGAGGATCTTTGTCAAGTTGAGCGTCGCTGTCGGAGAAAGTGACATGGGGAAGATTGTCGACCACGAAATCGGGGTCAACGCTATGGCCTTCGATCAGCCACTTGCGCTCGGGGCCGTAGACGCTATACTCCGCTGCCGTGGCGATTCCTTGATCGACTAACACATCACTTGCGGAGAGCCAGATTTCGCCGCCGGCCTTTTCATCCCGGCGGAGCACTGCGCCGAGCGAGGCGAGATCGATTTGGTCGGACGGCTTACGCGCATCACCGCGCACCACAAAGATGTGCAGGATGGAAAGCTCGCTGACCATCTGGGCGATCAGGTTGTTGAGTTCATCGCGGTCGGCAACACGATCGACAAGAGGAAGGTAACGGTCGCGCACTTGTGTCCAATCGAGGCCGTGCATATTCCGGTCGCAAAAATAGTCGCGTTCCAGCCGCCAGGCATCAAGGATAAGTTCGCGGGATTCTGCCCTCGGATTGGTGAGAATGGTCAAGCGGGAGATGTCAATCTTGGCTCTCCCGAGGACTTTGGCATCGGCCACCGTGGAAGATTGAGGGGAAATTCGCGGGAGCGGCTTGGTCGATTGGAATCTGCCCGAATCGTGTGGCTGAATTCAGGCACTGGGGAGGATACACCGGCAGAGCAGGTCTGCCGCCGGTTCAGCGTGGTGAGCGCTTGTGCTACATTGGATGAACTCACTCGGAGCGATGAAACTCTCTGATTCACATGCCATTCGCGTTCGCGCCTCTTCCGGCGATTACTTCGTACTATGCCGGCGAGGCCTTTTGCGGAATGCTTCCCGCGAAATCGCGCGACTTGGAAAGTTTTCCAGTATACACATTGTAAGTTCGAAACGGGTGTGGATGGCCGTAGGGGACAAAGTGCGGCCGGGAATTCCCCGACGAACGAAGGTTCCAGTCCACCTCTTCGATGATGCGGAGTCCGGAAAAACCCTGAAAACAGTGGAAACCATCGCCCGAAAGCTCGTGCGCGCGGGCGCCGACCGGAAATCCCTACTGATTGCGGTGGGCGGCGGCGTCGTGGGCGATGTGGTTGGCTTTGTCGCAGCTTCGTATTTGCGGGGTGTAGCGCTGGTGCAGGTGCCCACCACGGTCGTTGGCCAGGTTGACAGCTCGGTCGGCGGAAAAACCGGGGTCAATCTTCCAGAAGGGAAGAACCTGGTGGGAGCATTTTACCCACCGCGCCTCGTGCTAGTTGACCCCGACGCTTTGGGCAGCTTGCCCGCAAGAGAGTTCCGCGGCGGGCTTGCCGAAGTCATTAAATACGGCGTGATTGCCGACGCACAGTTGTTTTCGTTCCTTGAGCAGAACATGGAGCGGATCCTGGCGCGCGATCATCGGGCACTCGAACACGTCATTCGGCGCTCCATCGAGATTAAGGCCCAGGTTGTCAGCCGCGATGAACGGGAATCGGGGCTACGCGAAATACTGAATTTCGGCCACACGTTCGCGCATGCGCTGGAATCCGCAACGCGTTACAGAAAGTTTCAGCATGGAGAAGCGGTCGCCTGGGGCATGATGTGCGCGGCATTGTTGAGCCATGAAGCGTTGAAGACCCCCGCGGACGAGGTGGCGCGGATCATTGCGCTAGTCCGTCGAATCGGGCCGTTGCCGAAATGGCCCACAGTTCCTGCGCGCAATCTGTTCAACTTGATGCGTGCTGATAAAAAAACGAAATTCGGAAAAGTGCGGTTCGTGCTTTCGCCTCGCCTGGGTCGGGCGCAGTCTTACGACAGCGTATCGGAGAAGTCCGCGATCTGCGTATTGCGCTTTGGTCCGCAGCTAGTGCTGCGATCGAGGGACACCCTCGGGGGGTGTTATGACTGAGCCGTCGCCGTTGCCGAAGGGCACGCAACCCGAAGGGGCAAGAAATCAGCAGGAAGCTTCGCGGCAAGTTCGCGAAATGTTTACGCGGATCGCCCCTCGTTACGACTTTCTGAACCATCTGCTGTCCGCACAAATGGACCGGCTATGGCGCGCGCGCGCCGCCAAAGAACTGAAGCCGATTCTGGAGCGGCCGGACGCACGGGTGTTGGATCTCTGTTGCGGAACCGGGGATCTGGCATTTGCTCTGCAACGCAAAGCCAAAGCGCGCATTCTGGGTGCGGATTTTTCCCACACGATGTTGGTACGTGCGCGCGAGAAGTCTTTGGCAGCAAATGATGTGGCCACCATCCCCTTTCTGGAGGCGGATGCGCTTCGTTTACCTTTTTCCGAGGGATCGTTTGACCTGGTGACAGCCGCGTTCGGATTCCGAAACCTCGCGAATTACGCGGATGGGCTGAAAGAGATTTTCCGGGTTCTGAAACCCGGCGGAACTCTCGGCATCTTGGAATTCGCCGAGCCTGCGCCCGGACTCTTGGGGGACACATACCGTTTTTATACCAGGACCGTGTTGCCCAAGATCGGCGGTTGGATTTCCGGCGATGCCGCTGCCTACGCCTACCTGCCGAAATCGGTCGCGCGCTTCTTTCGGCCAGAAGAATTCGCTTCGTTGCTGAAGGAAGTTGGCTATGGGCACGTGCGTTTTCACTTGATGACTCTCGGCTCCGTCGCCCTGCATCTCGCCGTCCGCCCGTAACGGCTTATACTGCGCTATTATTTCCGCGAAATGGATGGCGTACACGTTTTCTCGGCAAAAATATACAAGGTTGGGATCATACGGTTTGTGGATGTGCCGGCGGACGTGTCTCGAGTCCTCGGTGACGGCGCACCGCATGTTGCCGTCAAGGGCGAAATAGAGGGGCATCCGCTTCAAACCACGCTGGTGTCGCGAGGCAAGGGCTGCTACCGGATGGCCATTCACGGAGACATTCGGAAAAAGCTGAAAGTAGATTCGGGCGCGGTGGTTGAACTCTCCATCGAACGAGATGAAGAGTCCCGCGAGCCCGTGCTACCGCCGGCGCTGCTGCTCGCTTTACGAAATTCGCCGAAGGCGCAAAGCCTATTCCGCAACATGACCACGGCTTTGCGGAGGCAAATTGTCCGCTACCTTACCTCCGTGAAGCGACAGGGCACACTCGAGCGGCGCGTAACCAAACTGATTAGGACTCTCGAGCAACGCGCGCGCACTTCCGCGAAACCAAAAGGTCGGCACAAACCATCCAATCCATGACAGGCAAAAGCCGGTCTCGAAGGCTCCGGAAATGTGTGCATTTCATTAATGCCTGGTACGGAGTGCTTATTGTGGCGGGCACACGGAGCTTGTAGTCTCTCGGGAGACGGGAGAGTCATCGCAAGGGAGACTCCGGTATGAACGACGCACCCATCATGACGAACAACGGACTGGCGCAAGCCGCAAAGCATGAGCTGAAAGGCCGAATTCGGCGCATTCACCTGGAAGATGCGCTGGTGGAACTGGCTTGTGGTCTTTGCATGGAAGCGGTGCCCGTCGAGACGGCCTTCCAGCGGATTCAGGATAAAGCGCTGGAGACGTTAGTGCCGCTGTTGGACACGAAGATTTTGGGAAACGCCGAGGCGGTCCAAGGGTGCCTGGAGCTGGTTGCGGAAGAATCCGAACGTGTGGCCTGGAAGGCCCTGCAAAAAGGCACGGAGATGCTAGAAGAGGGATTGGCGATTTTGGAAGAGGGAGAGCTGGAACTGCCCGAAGGCGGCTATGTAAATTAAGGACCGGATCATCCTTGGCAGAATTTTTCGACTGACAGTTTCTGTTTTTGTAATCAAGTTCTTTTGATCACGATGGCCGTAAGGTCGTCCGCTTGCTTGGTTCCTCCCGCAAAGCGCAGCACATCCTGATAGAGAGTGGAAATAATCTCAGCCGCTGGTTTGTCGCGGTTCGTGCGGATGCTATTTTCCAGGCGCTCGCTTCCGAACAGCTCTTCACCGGCATTGGCCCATTCGAAAAAGCCGTCAGTGGCCAGAACCAGAAGGTCGCCGCTCGCAAATGGCAAAATCTGAGGCGGCTCGGAAAGAAAGTCCGGGGAAATACCCAGAGGCAGCCCCTGCGCTTCCATCTTGTCGAAACGGTCGTGTTTCAGCCAATAAAGAAAAAGTGGCGCGTGCCCCGCAGAAAGGAGCTCGACCTGTGAACTCGCGGGCCCCAGAATGGCGGCGACAAAGGTAACGAACCGGCCTTCGCCAACGTCGGCGGAAATCGCCTTATTGATCTGCTCCATGGATTTCAGAAAATCAACATGTTGGCCGAAGGTGGCGCGCGAATATGCGCGGCAGACCGAGGCAAGCAACGCCGGGCCAATGCCGTGTCCGGTGACGTCGGCGAGGGCCACAAGAATGCGACCATCAGCAAGGGCCTGCCAGTCGTAGTAATCGCCGTCGGTCTGGTCGGCAGGCTTGTTCCATGCGGCGATGTCGAAACCCGGGATATGCGGCATTGATTTGGGAAGAAGGGATTGCTGAATGGACCGGGCGACGTCCAAGTCGTGCTGTAGGTGCTCTACCTCCCGCCGCGTCTCTGCCTCGCGCAGAGCGGCTTCAACCTGATTGCGTATCTCTCTGGCAACCAGCGCGGCGGCAAGCCCTGCGACCAGAATCGAAACAGCGTACGCGGTCACAATCTTTTGTGGTGCGAACAGCGAGACGTCGGCCAGTATCCAGCGGGGACTCCATCCGTGATAATAGGCAGCGAAAAGATAGGTTACCGTCGAAGAAACTCCGCACAGAACGCTAACCGTGGGATTTAACCGTAGAGTGGAAAGGGTGATGAGGACAAAATACAGCAGGAAGACAGGATTCACGAGGGCTCGAAACTCGGGAGCGATGGTTGGGCTAGACAGGTTGGCGATCAGGAGAGCGGGGAAGCAAGTCTCAATCAGGATGTTCAATCGCCAATAGTGTCGGGACAGGCTGGCTGCCGACTGTATCGCAGGCCCGATGGTGCGTAAGACAAAGAGCTCGATGGCCACAAGAATCGTAACGGAAAGGGCAAGCCAGAATAAATCTCTCGCATTTTCCGGATTCCATGCAATCAGTGTTCGAATGAAACGAAACAGAAACGCCACGCCACTGGCGAAAAACAAAATGAAGATTCGCAATCGCTCGCTCTTGAGGAGCGCCTGGCGAAACGCCGGCGATTCATCGTGCAGCGGACTTATGATCCTGGGCTACGGAGGACCTAAGTATCGGCTTTGGAGACGATACAGACGGGGGCGAAACGCGTCGCGACGAGGATACGCGGGAATCCCGGAAAAATGCAAGATAATGCTAAGGAATGAAAAGGATCGTCAGCGAGCCCAGCCAGGGTCGCCGCCCGCCTTGCGCAACTCATCTTCCATGTCAGAGAGTTGCTGTTTTAGATCTTCGATTTCCTTTTTCTTGGCGTCGATTTTGGCGCTCTTATCGTTAATTTCGGAACGATCGTGCTGCTGCATCAGCGCTTTTTGTGGATCGGGATAATACTGAACCTGGTCTTTGTCGAGTTCCCGTTGCAAAACGTCCAGCTGCTTTTCGGAGTCCGCGATCTTGTCCCGCACCTGCTGGAAACGTTTGCGCCAGTAAGCCTCCGACTTTGAATCGTTTTCGTTCGTCTTATCGTCCGCCTTCGCCGAACCCGGTTGGCCGTCGGCTTTGGGTACAGTGGAACCTGAACTGGAGGCGCCGGTTTTCGTGGACGGAATGTCGTCGTTGGTTATGACTTTTTTCGGTGTCGGCGCGTCTTTCTGGTGTTCCCGAGCTTTCCGGGCGGCCGCTGCAACATCGTCGGAGCTTTGATCCTGGGCGGGCAGGGAAAACGCCACTAGCCCCAGAAGAGCGGCTAAGGCGCTTAGACGAAAAAGGATTGATAGGCGCATCACGACAAACCTCCACGGGAGCGGGCCCTTCGAAAAGCACGGGCCAAGCAGAAAGCTTCCCGAGCGGGCTCCATTTCGACCAACCCTATTTTACTCCCGAATGCGAGTGGCGGGGAATGGAGCCACGTAAGGGTAACGGCAGGCACTGCTAAGGGCGGAAATAAAGCAAGTTTTGGGAAACGGGGAAGCCAAACCACGGCAGGCCGTACACAACCAGCAGGGCGGCAATGCCCAGAAACGAGCCTAACGGCAATTGGTATTCTGCAGCGAGGGTCCAGCGAAGGCCCGAAACACTTCCTAAGCCGCGACGGTGTGCTCGTTCGGCCAGGTTTCGCCTCCAACCAAACACGTACAGCAGCGCGACCATGCCAAGTCCGATGACGCTGCCAAGGAGGGTGCCAATCAGAACGGTTAGAAACGCCCCCCGTAGCCCAAGAAAGGCGCCCACCATCGTCATCATTTTCACGTCCCCCATTCCCATGCCCTCACGCTTTCGGACGAGCTTGTACAGCATCGCCGCGCTCAAAAGCAGCAAGCTGCCGAAGGCAGCACCCATCAGAGCGCTGAAGACTCCGGCTACCATCGGAGGAATTTGGCGTTTGTGAAACCAGAATTCAAAGAATCCGTCCGGCGGAACGCGCGTTGCAAATGCCAGCGCAAGCCCGAAACCGAACCAGTTCACCGCGTCCGGCAGAATACGCTCGACGATATCCGTGGCGATCAGGATGATCAACAGGCAGCCGAAAATGAGGAATTTAAACGTGGGCAGCGTCAGACCAAAACTGGAATATGTCGCCACGAATAGCGCGCCGGTCAGAAATTCTACAATAGGGTACATCGGAGAGATGGGCAGATGACAATTCCGGCATTTCCCATGCAACAGAAACCAGCTCAACACAGGAATGTTGTCGTACGGCCGTATAGGATTCTGGCACCGTGGGCAGCGCGATGCCGGAGAAACCACAGAGAGGCCCTCCGGAATGCGCGAAATGCACACATTCAGGAAACTGCCAATCACGATGCCAAATAAGAAAAAAAAGGACGAAATCACAGATTTGACTCTGACATAGCCTTGCAAATGGCTCAATGTACTGCGCACGGTGCCGTGTCGGATGCCTAACGGGACTGTTGACTGGTGGCGTGTAACTCCTCACCTGATGTCAGCGATTTGGGGGAAGAGCCGACGTTCGTTAGACTGATGACGTATGGCCATGAGCACGTACGAACACTGGATTCGCCGGTACGAACACCGCCGCTGGACCACGGACGACAATCGCACGGTTCGCCCCTTTGAATGGGGCTTGGAGCACTTGGGTGGACGGCCCGGCCAGAATGATCCGCGCCGGTATATCGCGGAGTACGCCAGCGAAGCCATTGCACGAAGCGAGGATTGGTACGCGCCCGGGGAAGTGCGCGACTACCAGTTGGACGGCGAGAATGTGTTGACCTTCACTAGTCCGTTGCAATCGCCTTGGGCTGAAAACAATACTGTATCTGCACAGTTTTTTAGAGCCAGAAGAGCTGGTCCCGCTGTGCTCATCCTCCCAAACTGGAATGCAAAGTGGCACGGGCAGGTGGCGCTCTGCCACTGGCTACAACGAATTGGAATCAGCGCTATGAAACTAAGCCTGCCGTATCACGACCGGCGCATGGCAAAGGGGCATGAGCGCGCAGACCAGTTGGTCGGACCGAACATTGGCTTAACCCTGGCAGCAAACCGGCAGGCGGTTCAGGACGCCCGAGCGTGTCTCACTTGGCTGGAGCGGCAAGGATACGACCGGCTTGGGATCCTGGGCACTAGCATCGGCTCCTCAGTGGGCTACATCACGTTGGTGCATGACAAGCGCGTGCGTGCAGGTGGTTTCTTTCATGTCTCCACGTATTTCGCGGACGTCGTCAGCCAGGGCATGACCACGAATCATGTGTGGGAGGGTTTACGCCACGAAGTGAGTGTTGAAGAATTGCGCCGCTACTGGGCCCCGATCAGCCCAATGCCTTACGTGGAGCGCGGCATGGGCGCAAATCGGAGCACGTTTATGGTTTATGGCAAATATGACCCAACGTTCTTGCCGGAATTGACCCAACAGATGCTTCAAGCGCTGCGTCAGCATGGAGCCGATCCCCGCACCATGGAGTTGCCCGTCGGCCACTATTCTCTCGAGTTGCCCCCGTTCAGTTACATCGCCGGTTACCGCATGTTTATGTATTTCCTGGAAGCATTGGGGTGACGATTGTTCATGCGGCGTGCGTGGCTTTGAGGAGTCTTCGTGGTGTAAGCCAATTCCTCTGCGCACAGATGCACTCATGGAACTGGTCCGGTGACACAACGGCGCCGTACTCACTGCAAAATCTTGGCGATCGCGCCGCTGCCTACGAGCGCAGCCACGGCGTTGACATCTGGCGCTAACGAGCGGTCGGCGGTCACTTTGGATGACACCGCCCGCACCGCTTCCTGGGCCTTTTTCGCCAGTGTGCCTGTCTGTAACGGAGCGAGCAGATCAATCCCCTGACACGCGCATAAAAGTTCGATCGCCAGGATATTGCGCAAGTTCTGAAGCATGTGTTCCAGGCGTCGCGCCCCGCTCATTCCCATCGAAACGTAATCTTCCTGATTTCCTGAGGTGGAAATCGAATCGACAGAATGGGGCGTAGCAAGCGCGCGGTTTTCGCTGGTAAGCGCAGCAGCAGTGACCTGCACAATCATGAAACCGGAATTCAGCCCCGGGTCGGGCGTCAAGAAAGCGGGCAGCATACTAGTCAGCGGGTTGGTCATCTGCTCGATGCGCCGCTCGGCGATGCCGCTGAGCGTTGCGAGAGCGATTGCCACCTGATCGGCGGCCATGGCTAGCGGCTGTCCATGAAAATTTCCGCCACTGATGATGTCCCCTCCACCACTTTTGTTAACAAAAACGAGCGGGTTGTCCGTCGCGCTGTTCAGTTCGACGAGTGCCATCTCTCGCGCTTGCAAAAGGGAATCGCGAACCGCGCCGTGTACTTGTGGAGTGCAGCGAAGGCTGTAAGCATCCTGCACACGCCTGTCCGCGTCAGGCGAGCGGTGTGACTCGCGAATCTGGCTACCATCGTTCAGATGAGCCAGATTACGCGCAGTTGTGGCCGCGCCGGAATAAGCGCGGGCGTGCATGATCCGTGCATCAAATGCACCCGGACTGCCGCGAAGGGCGTCGAGCGACAGCGAAGCCGCAACGTCGGCGGTATCCGCAAGCATGTCCGCTTCGCGAAGAGCCAGGCTGAGAAGGGCCAGCATTCCCTGCGTGCCGTTCAACAACGACAGCCCCTCCTTCGCTTCCAGGGCCACCGGCGCAATAAGTGCTCGCTTCATGGCTTCTTCCCCGGTAACCTTTTCGTCCTTATATATGGCGTCGCCCTCGCCGATCACCACTTGGGCTAAATGCGCGAGCGGCGCAAGGTCGCCGGAAGCGCCCACCGACCCTTGCGAAGGAATCAGCGGTTGAATACCGTTATTCAACATGGCGCAAAGAGTCTCCACGACAAGGGGCCGCGTTCCGCTCAACCCCTTTGCCAGCGCATTGGCCCGAAGCAGGATCATTGCGCGAGTTTCTGCTTCCGAGAGCAGCGTGCCGACTCCACACGCATGGGAACGCACAAGATTGACCTGAAGCTGGCGCACCTGTTCCGATGAAATCCGCACGCTCGCTAGCTTGCCGAACCCGGTATTGATGCCGTAGGCCGTTTGTCCTTCCGCGACAAGTTTGTCGACCACCGCCCGCGAAGCTTTCATGCGCGTGATCGCCTCCGGGGCAAGCGAAACAGGTTCGTGCTGCAGAGCCACGGCGTAAAGCTGGGCAAAGGTCAAGTCGTTGCCAGTAAGAACGATGCTCATTCCGAGCTCCGTTGAGGAAGTTCCGCGATGATCGCTAGAAAAGCAGCTTTGTATTTTTTCGGGAAGTGCGTGACCCGCCCATCGCGGTGGCAGGAAATATGCGTGGTTTCGCCCGTAGCCAGCAGTTTCTTGTCTTCCTGCCGGAGAACCTCGTAAGCGAATTTCAGCATGCGGTTCTTCGCGCCCGCAATCCGCGTTCGTACGATGATAAGTTCATCGTAGCGAGCGGGGTAATGATAGCGGCAGTGAACATCGGCGACAACCAGGTAGCAGTCATCCTCCGATTCCATCCGCTTGTAGTCAAAACCAAGGGAACGCATGATTTCCACGCGCCCCACCTCGAACCAGACCAAATAATTGGAATGGTACACCACGCCCATCTGGTCAGTCTCGGCGTAGCGCACGCGTACGTTCACATCGTGATAGTCGATCATGATCGTTTCATAGTATGCCGGAAATTTTGCCGCCGAGATAATAGCCCACAGCCGCTAGCCTGAATCCACTCCCATTCGCGCTCTCGTTCCTACTGTTGGCTAATGGCTATTGGCTCATGGCTGTGAACCAGCCTAACGCTTGCCCGCATCGTCTTGCCAGACGGGCTTGCGCTTCTCCAGGAAGGCGGCCAAGCCCTCTTTGAAATCGGGGGTACAACGGACGCGAGCGCTTTCCAGCACCGCGCGTTCGAGGTCATGATCGACAGTAGCCATTGCCGCGGAAACCAGCAGATGCTTGGCGCGAGTGATGCTACTAGGGCTGGCGGCGAGAATGGTGTCCGCGAGTTCGTGTGCTCGCGTCATCAGATTCTCCGAAGTTACGATTTCGTTGACCAATCCCAGTTCTTTTGCTTCCGCTGCTTCCACCAGCCGACCTGTGAGGAGAAGGTCGCGAGCGCGTTTCTCTCCTACCTGCCGGGTCAAAAACACAGAAACAATCGCCGGCAGAAATCCGATTTTCACTTCCGTGTAGCCGAATTTCGCTTCGGGAACCGCAAGCGTGAAATCGCAAAGCGTAGCAATGCCGCACCCTCCGGCGAGGGCATGACCATTCACGGCGGCGATCAGCGGCCGGGAATAGCTCCAGATTTTGCGAAACATCTTGGCGATGCGTTTCGAGTCTTCCTGATTCTCGGCGGCGGACTGTCTGCCAATGGCTTGCAAGTAGTCCAGGTCGATGCCCGCGCAAAACGCTTTACCGGATCCAGTGAGAATCACCACGCGCGTGCGCGTCTTTTCGATTTCGTCGAGGGCCGTCTGCAACTCCGCAATCATCTGCGTCGAGATGGCGTTGCGCTTTTCCGGCCGGTTCAGCGTGATGGTCGAAAGATGGCCGGTAGTTTCAAACTGAAGTGTGTCGAATTTCATGGCATGCCCCCTTAGCGGCTAACCGCGCCGTGAGCGTATTTGGCTCGAATCTCGTTGGTCATTTCGATCATCTTGGCAAGTCTTGTTCCCTCAAGGCTGGGTTGCATGCTCACTCGGACGAGCGCGGCCAGAACGCTTTCCGTTGGGATATTGCCGATAAGGTGGTCGCCGGCAAAAGGACAGCCTCCCAGCCCGGTGAACGCCGAGTCGAAGCGGCGGCAACCGGCTGCGTAGGCTGCTAGGATTTTCTCTTCGGCGTTATCAGCGCGCGAGTGGAGATGCACGCCGAGTTCGATGCCCGCAACATGGTCCTTCACCTTACTGAACAGCTCGTGAACAAGGTCGGGTGTTGCCGCGCCGACGGTATCGGCGAGAGACACGGCGGTGACGTGAATGTCTTTCAGCCATTCGAGCGCATCTTGGACAATTTCGGGTCCCCATGGTTCGTCGTACGGATTTCCAAATGCCATAGAAATGTAAACGACTAGGGACTTGTTCGCCGCCTTGGTCGCCTTCTTCAACGATTCAACGAGTTGCCGCGATTCGGCTCGGCTCATATTGGCATTCGAGCGGCGGAAATAGGCGGATATGGAGTAGGGGTAGCCAATCGTGGAAACACCAGCCGTAGCAAGCGCGCGCTCAAGGCCTTTTTCGTTCACCACGATCCCGATGATTTCCGGAAGTTCGGTTCCGTCGGGAAGGGAAGCGAGCAGCCGCTTCATAACCTCCTCACTGTCCGCCATCTGTTTCACGTGCTTTGGAGATACAAAACTGACGGCGTCGATGTGCGGAAACCCGGAGGCGATGAGCTGCTTCAAATAGGCCACCTTCGTATCAGTGGGAATGAGTCCCGGCAATCCTTGCCAGGCATCTCGGGGGCACTCGATGAGTTTAATCGCTTCGGTCATGTCTTGAATGATTCGTCTCTCTCAGCAGATCAAGTCTGTAGGACGCCGGTCTTGAATTCGCGTATTTCGCTGTTGAGTGCGGCCGCCTGCAAGGCCCAAATCAATGCATCGCGCGTCTGCGCGGGATCGATGATGGCGTCGAGCCAGAGGCGAGCGGCGGCGTAGCGGGGGTCGGTTTGCTGCTCGTAGGTGGCTTTGATTGAATTCAGCATTTCTTTTTTTGCTTTCTCATCAACCTTTTTGCCCTCGCGCTCAAGCTGTTTGATTTTGATCTCTGCAAGCGTATTCGCGGCGGCATCACCACTCATCACTGCAAATTTCGCTGTTGGCCAGGCGAACATAAACCGCGGATCATACGCTTTGCCGCACATGGCATAATTACCCGCGCCAAAACTGCCGCCGAGGATCACGGTGATTTTGGGCACTACGCTATTCGCCACGGCATTTACCATCTTTGCGCCGGCACGAATGATGCCGCTCCATTCCGCGTCCTTGCCAACCATGAACCCGTTCACGTCGTGCAGAAAAATCAACGGGATGCGATTCTGGTTGCAGTCCAGGATAAACCGCGCGGCCTTCTCCGCCGATTCGGTGTATATCACCCCACCAAACTCGATTCGTTTTTGATCAGAGTGAGGCGCATGAGTTTGCACATGCTTTTTCTGGTTGGCAACAATACCTACTGCCCAACCACCAATGCGCGCATAACCACAGAGCAGCGTCTCGCCGTATTCGGGCCGGTATTCCTCGAATGCGCTGCTATCCACAATGCGGGCAATGATCTCGCGCATGTCATATTGTTTTCCAGGATCGCCGGAAAAAATGCCATACAGTTCACTGGCAGGGTAAAGCGGTTCGGCAAGCCGCGCATGGCTAAAAATCGGCGGGTTCGGCGCGCCCATTTTATCGACGATGGCACGAATCCGTTTCAGGCAAGATTCATCGTTCGGCTCGCGAAAATCCACAGTGCCGCTGATCTGCGCGTGCATCTTCGCGCCGCCCAATTCTTCCGCGGAGGTTTTCTGGCCAATCGCAGCCTGTACCAGTGCAGGCCCGGCGAGGAACAGCCCGGAGCCTTCGGTCATCAAAATGTGGTCGCACATAACGGGAAGATACGCCCCCCCGGCAACGCACATACCCATGATCGCGGTGATCTGTGGAATGCCCATTGCGCTCATGACCGCGTTATTGCGAAAAACGCGGCCGAAATCGTCCGTATCTGGGAAAACATCCTCCTGTAGGGGAAGAAACACGCCGGCTGAATCGACCAAATAAATTGTTGGAATTCTGTTGTCAATCGCAATATTTTGCGCGCGAATGACCTTTTTCGCGGTCAACGGGAAGAACGCACCGGCCTTCACCGTGGCATCATTGGCGATGATCATGAACATGCGCCCGGCGACACGGCCGAGGCCTGTGATAGTGCCCGCCGCAGGCGCACCACCCCACTCCTCATACATTTCATAGGCGGCGTAAATCCCCAGTTCGAAAAAGTGAGTGCCCGGATCAATCAGCCCGGCGATGCGTTCGCGCGCGGTGAGCCGATTTTTCTTGTGCTGGGAATCGATGGCCTTCGCTCCGCCGCCTTCGCGTATTCTTTCTTCCTCGTTCTTTAGGCCAGTGAGTAGTTCCACCATTTGGTGCGAACTCTTCTCGAATTGTGCGGATTTGGGATTAACAGAGGATTTGAAGGTCGACACGCGAATACCTCATTACACGAGAGGGTGACAAGGAAGTATACGAAGCATGGCAGGGAAGAAGCAAAAGCGATTGTGGCGCGCCGCTTTCAGGTGCTGACAGGGTAGAGATTCGGAGCAACTGGGATAGACTCTCGACATGGAAAATATCATTCTGCACGTGCAACTCGCGCGCGAAATCGAGTTGGCCGAAGCGGAGGCTGCGGTCGGCTGCGCCGAGATGATGTTGGCCCTGCAATCGGAATCGGTTGGCGCTGTCGAACGGGTTGCAGGCGGTTACGCGGTCTACTGCGGTCCCGGAAATCCGGTCACCCAGGCGGTCGGGCTGGGCCTTCAAGGTCCAGTAAGCGTGGAAGACTTTAACCAACTCGAAGCTTTTTATTTTAGCCGCCAGGAACCCGTTCGCGTGGAAACTTGCCCGTTGGCGGACCCCTCGTTGTTTGAACACTACAAAGAACGTAAGTATCACGTCAGTGAGTTTTCGAATGTCATGGTCCGGCCCGTGGAGAATGGCGCGAACTTCGCCCCGCCGCCCGGGATCGAAATTCGATTGGCAGGCTCTGATGAGTTGGACTTGTGGGTAATGACAGTCGCACAAGGTTTCGCTGAGAATTATCCAATTACCCACGAAATCCTTAGTGTGATGAAGATGTTCGCTCTGGGAAAGAATACGGAGTGCTATCTGGCGCGGATTGACGGCCGGGTGGTGGGCGGAGCGACGCTGGCAGTGCGTGGCAGAATCGCCGGATTGTTTGGGGCGAGTACTCTTCCGGAATATCGCAAACGCGGCGTGCAGACCGCATTATTGCATTCGCGCCTGCGGAGAGCAGCGAAAACAAATTGCGAACTGGCTATGAGCCTGGCTTTGCCGGGAAGCCACTCGCAGCGCAACATCACGCGCCTGGGGTTTCAAACCCTGTACACGCGAGTGAAATTCGAGCGGCCCTGGAGTGGTTCTTAAGTCAGTGTGCAGGCGCGAGCCGCTTGTGAATAAATTCGATGATGTCTTGTGTGGAAGTGCCGGGAAGAAAAATCTCCGCGATGCCGGCTTTCTTTAGCGCGGGAATGTCAGCCTCGGGGATGATCCCGCCGACGAGGACGGTCACATCATTCATACCCTTCTCATGAAGCAACTTCATGAGCTGCGGGCAAAGCGTGTTGTGCGCCCCGGAAAGGATGGACAGCCCGATGATATCGACGTCCTCCTGTGCTGCAGCGGAAGCGATCATGTCGGGGGTTTGCCGCAGTCCGGTATAAATCACCTCCATACCGGCATCGCGAAGAGCACGGGCGATAATTTTGGCGCCGCGATCGTGGCCATCGAGGCCGGGTTTGGCAATCAAAACGCGGATTTTTTTCTCGGGCATGAGTTCTTCTTTCTTGATCAGGTGACAGAAACTTCCTCGTAGGCGCCGAACACGGTGCGCATAGCTTCGCAGATTTCGCCAAGTGTCGCGTATGCCTTTACGGCATCGTAGATGAACGGCATCAGATTTTCGCTGCTGTGCGCTGCCTTGCGAAGTGCCTGGAGGCAGCGATTCACTTCTACGGAGGAACGCCCGGCGCGTAGTTTGGAGAGCCGCGCAGCTTGCCGCCGGGCGACGGTCTCATCGATCTGGAGAAGTTCGATCGGCTTCTCTGGGGTGACGTACTCATTGACGCCAACGATGATCTTTTCTTTTCTGTCCACGGCCATCTGGTACCGGTAGCTGGCCTCCGCAATTTCCCGCTGCGGATAACTCTTTTCGATCGCCGCTACCATCCCGCCCATCGCGTCGATCCGGCGGATGTACTCCCACGCCCCTTGCTCGACTTCATTCGTCAGCGCTTCCACAAAATAAGATCCACCCAAAGGATCGACGGTGTTGGTCACTCCGGTTTCATGCGCAATGATTTGCTGTGTGCGAAGGGCCACGGTAGCTGCGAACTCCGTCGGCAGCGCCCACGCTTCGTCCAGCGAATTCGTGTGCAGCGATTGCGTTCCGCCCATTATCCCGGCAAGGGCCTGAATCGCCGTGCGTACCACGTTGTTCATTGGTTGTTGTGCTGTGAGCGAACAACCCGCCGTTTGCGTATGGAAACGCAGTGCCCATGATCGGGAATTCGTCGATTGATAGCGTTCGGTCATCGCCTTGTGCCATATGCGGCGAGCCGCGCGGTATTTTGCAATTTCTTCAAAAAAATCATTGTGCGCGTTGAAAAAAAACGAAAGCTGTGGGGTGAACTCGTCAACGGGAAGGCCGCGCCGCATGGCCCATTCCACGTACTCCATCCCATCACGCAACGTGAACGCGAGTTCCTGGATCGCAGTCGAGCCGGCTTCCCGAATATGATAACCACTGATGGAAATGACGTTGAATTTCGGCGTGTGCTTCATGCCAAATTCAAACGTGTCAATCACCAAACGCATCGAGGGCTCGGGGGGATAAATGTATTCCTTCTGCGCGATGTATTCCTTCAAAATATCGTTCTGCAGCGTTCCCGATATTTTCTTCCAATCCGCGCCCTGCTTTTCCGCCACCGCCAGATACATGGCCCAGATGACCGCAGCGGGGGAATTGATTGTCATCGAAGTAGTCACATCCGCCAGCGGAATCTGGTCAAAAAGCACTTCCATATCTGCCAACGAACTGATCGCGACACCGCATTTTCCAACTTCGCCCTCCGAGAGTGGATGATCGGAGTCGTAACCCATCAACGTAGGCAGGTCAAACGCCGTGGAAAGGCCGGTTTGGCCATGCGCAAGGAGATAGCGGAAGCGTTGGTTGGTATCTTCGGCGGTCCCAAACCCCGCAAATTGGCGCATGGTCCACAGTCGCGTGCGGTACATCGTGGGGTGTATGCCGCGTGTATATGGCGGTTCTCCGGGAAAACTGAGATCGCGTGCAGGCTCCCAACCCGCAAGGTCGGCTTCCGTATAGAGCCGCCGAATCGGATAGCTGGAAGTGGTGGTGAATTCTCGCTGCCGCTCGGCGCTCTTCGCCAGAGTCGGTGCCAGTGTGTTTTTCTCCCAGGCTTGCTCGGCGGAGGAAGGCTTGCGGGACTCAGCGCCACGGCCCGGCGATTTCGTCTTGATGTCCGACGGTTCACTCATCTGTTTGATAGCGCCCCCGGAGCGTGAGATCGCAGCGCTGCGACGCGCACAACAAATAAGGAAACCGATATACGCGGCGTCACAAAAAGTAATGCTATGCGAAAGCTCCGCAGGGGGCAAGCCTACGCGACAATGCAGTAAGTCAGCGATCTACCTCGTGTGGAAACGCGCGCTTAATATCCGGCCAAACCAGCCAATGCTTGTTTAAATCTTTTGCGTCGTGCCGCTTATAAAACTCTCGCGCCGAACTGTTCCCGGGACTCACATCCACACAGACCCGGTCCGCATTTTGTGCAGAAAACTACTTTGCCAGTTGGCGTAATAGCTGTGAAGCGATCCCTCTTCGCCGTTGCTTCAGCGCGTGCTGCGGATGGAGTTCGCCTCGCAAATACCCCGAACTACGCTCTCGCCAATATTCCTCATCGCCCTGTCGCGTGCCCGAATCTGTGCCAAAGCCGAAACATCGGCGAGATGAGCCTGTCTGCAAACTACCGTAGGCATACGAATGTCCCGTTAGGCGAATCCCGCATCCGGAGCGCGGCCGAGATTCAAACAGTGAGTGCAAACCAACGATCAGCGCTGCCCGGGGATGTTGGCCTTTTCGAGCGCCTTAAACAGCGAATCTGTTCCCACCACTTGTCCGTTGAGCGTACCGGGAATGAGCGGGTCTTTCTCAATCGTGCCCTTCTTCGCACCGGCGATCGTCACGTTGTTCACTTCGAGGGTGCGGCCCAGAGCCCGCTCGTAATTGGCTTTGGCTTCGGCCAGGTTGGCCAGTGCCCGCAGTTCCGTGCCCTGGGCGGTGATCAAGTCGCGCTGGGTAAGGATGACGTTGTAAACGGTGGAAGCCCCGAGTTGGTATTTCTTCTGTTCTGCGTCAAACGTCTGCTGCTGCAGTTCGCGCGCCTTACTTGCCGCTTGCACCTGGGCGCGCCCTTGCTCAACCGCGATGATGGTGTTCCGAACGTCCAGCACGGCACTGTTCTTTGTCTGTTGTACCTGGGCTTCAAATTGACGCTCCACCAATTGAGCATGGATGTTGTCGGCCTGATTCGCGCGGTTGCGTAGCGGAAGGCTGAGCGTGAACTGTCCGGCATACACGGGAAAATTATTGTGGAAGATCTGTGATTGCGCTGTTCCTAATCCATCTTTGTTCACTCCCGTCACAGGCGTAACCGTTTCGGGATTGTAGAAACCGACGATCGGCACGCCGTTCGCGTCTACAATGGGGGCCCCGGCGATGGTGCTCGGTGTCCCTGTAAGGAACGAATTGCCCGCAAGTCCTTGCGACGAGTATTCCACCCCAATCGTTGCCGCTGGCAGCAGTGCATTCCGTGTCGCGCGTACGTCCACCTGCGCGTTCTTCAGGTTGTAATACTGCTCCTGCAGGTCCGGGCGTTTCTGGAAAGCCTCTTTCACTGCGTCTGCGAACGCCGCCGTCTCAATCGTTGCAGGCGTTTCCGGCTTATCCGTGGGAACGATCTCCACATCGAGAAGATTGGAAGCCATCGGATCTTTCGAAATGTAATTCTTCAGCACCAGCTCGTCCTGGAGCTGCGTGGTTTGCGCCACGATAAGGTTCTGCCGGTCCGTCGCAAGCTCGGATTCGGCGCGCGTCACGTCCAGCGGAGCCATGGTCCCAATCTCCAACTGTTTCTTGTTGTCGTTAAAGAGTTTTTCAGATACGGTGACGGCCTGCTGTTCGACGTTCACGTTCTCGCGCGCGTACACCAGTTCCCAATAAGCCGTAATGGTGTTCGTCACGGTGGTGATGGCTTGCTGGGCGAAGGTAAGGTCGGCAATCTTGCGATTGTTTTCCGCGAGAATGATGTTCCGGCGATTGACGAAACGCCCCGCCCCCGCCAGCAGTTGCTGTTGGAAGGTTATCGTCAGTGCCGATTGCACGTACGGATTGAAGAAGTTATCGGCCGTCGAGGAGGCCCGCGTGTTGTTCCAACTCACGTTCAGGGTCGACCCGGTAACGAAGCTCTGCGTATACGAGGTGTTGTACTGATCGGTGTGGGAAAACAAAGACTGCGCGGTGGTGGTACTGCCCGAGGCACCCAGACCAGAGATGAACGGATTGGCGATGGGCGTCGCAGCATCGCTGAAACCGACAACTTGCGTGATCACCGGATCGTAATATAGCTCCGGCAGGTTGGCCGTCGATTCCGTCGCAATGGTCCCGGGCGCGCCATATCCGAACCCCCCAGCGCGAGCTTTCAACAAACTGGTATCCGCCATCCAGGGGCTATAGCGTTGCACGACAATGTCCATGCTGTTTTCGAGCGCCAACGAAATCGCATCCTGCAAACTCAGCGGAAGCTTGCCGTCGTGGATGAGCTGATCCAAACGCGGCGAATTCGCCAACATGCCCGGTTCCACATACTGCGTGCGATACGCGTTGACCAGGTTGGGGAACCAGCTCGGTGCCCTCGAATAGTCGTACTTCGAGACACCCAACGAGATCGGCACACCTCCCTGAACCGGGGCAGTCGCCTGAGCCGGAGACGCCGGCTGCTGCGCAAGAATCGGCGCCACCGGCGTGCCCGCCATTGCCCCAACAAGAACAGCAGCAAGCAGGGGTCTAAAGAACAGCTTCTTCATGGAGTTCCTCACCTTTAACTTGGATAGCTTGGTGCGTATACACTTATCTCTGTAATTCTATGCTTCTTCTAGTGTAAACGTTGCCGACACCCAATTTGTTTCATGACGACGGTACCTGGAAGGGAGCGGAGTCCAGCACAAAAATCCCGGAAGCCAAGAAAAGTCAGTTTAGCAGGGGCTTCCAACCTTGACAACGCGAGAACTGGCGGCTAATCTCCTGACGTTTCGACGTTTAGCTGACCGATTCGGTTAGTTGTTGTCGCGACCAACATGTTCACACGCGAAGAACTCTTACAACTTTTTGAAACTGCCGGGGCCATCCGGCACGGCCATTTTGAGCTGTCAAGCGGACGGCACAGCGACACCTATGTGCAATGCGCGTTGGTTCTTCAATACCCGCGTTTTGCGGAAATATTGGGCCAGGCCTTGGCGGGGCTTTTCTCCGATGCGCGGATCGATGCCGTGGTATCTCCCGCCTTAGGCGGAGTCATCATCGGCCAGGAAGTAGCCCGTGCCCTGCCCGCCCCTCAGGACACGGTTGGCGGCGGCGTTCCCGCCTTGTTTGTCGAGCGCGATGGCAGCGGCACCATGACCCTGCGCCGCGGCTTCACCCTGAAACCCGACCAGCACGTCTTGGTGGTCGAAGACGTCTGGACCACCGGTGGCTCGACCGAAGAGGCCATTCATGTCGTCCAGGAAGCCGGTGGCCGGGTCGTGGCGGCTGGCGCTCTGATCGATCGCAGCGGTGGCAAAATCGAATTTCCGGTGGAATCAAACGCTCTGATTCAATTGAAGATTGCTAGCTACGAACCCGAAGACTGCCCGCAGTGCCGTCAAGGGAGCGCCGCAGTGAAGCCCGGCAGCCGCTTCGTCCGCTCCGCCTCGTAGTTCAGTCGTAGTCCGTGGTCAGTAGCCGGGAGTTGAATCGACCAAACTTTGCTCCATGCTGTAATCTTTTTCTTGGCGGCAGTAAGCTGTAGGCTGTCGGATGTTGACTACTGGCTCGTGACCGTTCTTCCGCATGCGCTATTTCAAACTCACCATTGCATACGACGGCACCGATTTCCACGGCTGGCAATTTCAGACAAATAAACCAACAGTGCAGGGTGAAATTGTGTCCGTTCTTCGCCGTCTCACCCAGGAAAACGTGCTATTGCTTGGCGCTGGACGCACGGATGCCGGTGTTCACGCGCTCGGTCAGGTAGCCAGCTTTCGCACGCAATCGGCCCTCTCCGCGGGCGAATTTCAGCGGGCGCTCAACGCGCTTTTGCCGCCAGCCATCCGAATCGTCTCTGCCGAGGAGAAAGGCCCCGACTTTAACGCACGCTGGTCCGCAAAAGGGAAGGTGTATCGCTACCGGATCTATCGCGGGAAAGTGGTTCCTCCGATGCTCTGGCGCTACGTCCTCCACTACCCATTTCCCCTCGACGAAGAAGCCATGCAGAATGCCGCGGCCCGTTTTGTGGGCGTGCATGACTTCACCTCGTTCGCCGCTTCCACCGGTTCCGAGGACGACGACAAAGAACGAAACATGGAACGAGAAATCTTCTCCACTGAACTTAAGCGCTCCGAAGACAGCCAAGAACTTTGCTTCACCGTCCACGGCCGCTCTTTCTTGCGTTACATGGTCCGCAAGATGGTGGGCACTCTGCTCGAAGTTGGCCGGGGAAGACTCGCACCGGATGACATCCTCATGCTTTTTGACTTGAAAGACCGCTCGAAGTCAGGCCCGACGGTGCCGCCGCAAGGACTCTTCATGGTGAGCGTGGATCACGACGAATCATTTCGCATCGACGATGGCTCTTAATATCTCTGTCTAGAAATGGGGGAGCATGATGGAACATAACTTGCCGTACACGATAGCGCTTCTCACTGGTACCCCGGCTGTTCTCGATAAACTTTTGCGTGATCTACCGGAATCCTGGAGTTCACGAAATGAAGGTGAAAATACTTGGAACGCCTTCGACGTCGTCGGCCATCTCATTCACGGCGAGCGCACGGATTGGATGCCGCGGGCCCGAATGGTGCTGCATTTTGGCGAGACTCGCACTTTTGACCCCTTTGACCGTTTTGGACACGTACGAGAGAGCCAAGGCAAGTCGCTGGGAGAGTTGTTGGATGAATTTGCCCGCTTGCGGTCGGAAAACTTGCGTGAACTCCGTGCCTTGAATCTGACGCAAACAGATCTCGCACGCCGCGGGCGACATCCTGCCCTCGGAGTCGTCACGCTCTCGGAACTGCTGGCGACTTGGGCAATTCATGACCTGACTCATCTGCACCAAATCTCGAGGATCATGGCCCACCAATACCGGGAGGCTGTCGGTCCGTGGAGTAAATACCTTGGAGTTCTGCAGTGCGCCGGCCACAGTTCTTCTTAAGGAACTCTCCAGACACAAAAACGCCGCCAGAAGGTTTCCCTTGCTGGCGGCGCAATTGTTCAGGGGGGAGCGTTAGTTGGTGGTGGCTTCGGCAAATCCCGTGAAATAGGTCAGCACATAGCACTTGATCGTGCCGTCTGCTTGCGGGATGCCGTAGACCTTAACCGGTGTACCCATCACCAGGTTCGTCGTCAGGGTGTTCTGGCCTGCCGAGGTCGTAATGTCGACCGGGCTTACAGTAAGGATTCCGGCGCTCCATTCCACCTGGTAGACCAGTGTGGCGGAGCCGGAAGTTGAGCTCAATGTGACCGGCACGGTTTGTGCGCCACCCGGAACGCTCACGGTGAAGCTTCCGCTGTTATACGAGGTTGCCGCCGTGCCGAACGGAATCGTGGTTGGAATCAGCGCCGCCGATGGCGCGTTCCATGCTCCCGTTACGGTCTGATCGTTCCACGTGGCATAGGTTTCTCCGGCAGCTTTCATCAGGCCCACGCTGCCTTCAAAATTCACGCTGCCATTGGTGGCGTTGTCGAAATCCATAATGGCGTTCGCGCCGCTGTCGACGATCGTCGGGTACGTGAAGTTCCACCACTTGAACCCGGTGGTGGGATTACCCGATTGAGGATCGTGACCGTTCGGCGTGCTCGATGAAATGAAAGGCAGTTGAATTGTGTAGTCGTCGCCCGTGGTATGGAAATCGCGTGTGTAGCTGAAGCTTGTCAAATTGCTGCCCGTGATTGTGCCGTCATAACGTGCGATTTCGATATCGATCGAACTGGCAACCATAGGGTTTGCCAGAGGATCGACGGCGCTCGCATGAACTTTGAAGCCGCGCACCAGATTGGACAGGAAACCCGTCCCCTGGCCAATGGGCATGGCATCCGCTTGTGCATTCGATGGCGTGCGGAAGAAAAACAGGGTATTCGCATTCACCGTGACTGGAACGCCGATCCCCAATTCATCTTGGATGACCAACGTATTGGTGTTCGCGTCCACGTGCAGCACGTGGCCTTCGGGACTGATCCACACACTGTTAAACGAATTGCTGGCCCACAGGCGCACCGCAACAAGCGTCCCGTCCACCTGGTAGCGAGCCGCAACGCGAATGTATTTGCCGGTAATGGTCGCCGCAATAGAGCTGAAGTCTTTGATCGTGGCTTGCGTCTTCGCGTCAACGTCATAGTAAAGAGTTCCATTCGTGGCATCCGCCAGAACCGAGAGCGCCTGCGAACTGCTGATCTCAGTTTCCGGGTTCGTCGGCGGATAGACCGGATAGTCTTTGTTAAACGTGAGCGTGCTGTTGTCGCTCGATACTCCCGTCACGGTTCCGTAGTGATGACGAAGTAGCAGCCGTGTTAGGTCGAAGATGCGCCGGTGACGCAGCGTTCCGTTGAAGTTCACCGCCCACATTGTCATGCCGCCGCCCGCCGGAGGCACATGCGCCACGAGGAAAGCCGGATGCGCGAGATCAAATTCCAAGTCCAGTGCGTTGCTCTGCGTCGTCGTAACAACCAGTGGCGCAGCCAGGTTTAGTTTCACCGGAACCGTCAAGCTTCCCGCGCTGCCCTTGGTGTTGAGTATCTGAATTTGGTTGGAAGGAATTGTAGTTCCCGCAGGCGCGGCAAACCCAGTCTCCGGATCAGCGGAAGCCGTAAGCAGGACATCGCCTGGATTGCCGCTTACCGTGATAGTCGCCGCGGTGTACGTGCCCACCGGAACGCTCACATTTCCGAGAATTTCATTGAGCTGGTCGAGTTGCAGCAAATTGATGCATGGCGCAGGACTCGCTGCCGTGTACACGGTGACATCACTTCCACCGCCTTGCGGCGTCAACGCGATCGACAGCACCTTCACCCCGATGGTTGCCCAATCTTCCGTCGGCGCATCGCTCACAATCAAACTGACCGTGCCGTTCTGCGATTGCGGAGTGGTATTCCCGGGATTGGAACTGGAACTGCCTGACGAGCACCCCATGGAAAAGAGCGTCACTGCAGCCGAGGCCGCACCTAGCATCACGCGAGCATAATAAGACTTCATGAATAATCTCCTGATGAGGGGGCAGCCTCATTTTGTTTTTTGATTTTGTGGTCTACCACTTCGACTGGGTTGTGACCACTACGAGCGGGTGAGGACTCTACCTGCTCGATTACTGAAACAAACACAGCCTGGCGAAAAGAGTTGCGCGAAAAGTATCGTCGCGCTTTGGTACGAAAGTACTAGCCGTCTTCCCGGTTCCTCTTCCGTCGGGATTCAAAGGAGACGATCCTCGTTCCGTCCAGTGCGGAATTATGTTCATGAGGGGCCTGGCGGACGTGAACTCTCCGCTACGTTAAGCTAGAATTGCAGCCATGGTCGCTACGCCCCTCACGGTAGAAACCGTTCCATCTATAGACCCCGCAACCGGCCACATTTGCGCCAGCTATGAGCGCACGCCACCGTTGCAGGTCCCGCAGCTTCTGCTGAAAGCCAGGCAGGTTCAATCCGCTTGGGCGAAGCTTTCCGTAGAACAGCGTTGCGCTCGAATCGGTGTGCTCAAGAAGAAAATTCTCGACGCGCGCGACACTCTGACAGATGTCGTGGTGCGCGAGTCCGGCAAGCCTCGCGTGGAAGCAAAATTCGCCGATGTGTTTGTCTCCCTTGACACTGCGGGTTACTTTGCGAAGTATGGCCCCTCACTGCTTAAGCCGGAGAAAGTCTCGCACCATAGCACGGCTGCGAAGTTGAAGGCGGGCACGCTCCTTTATGAACCAATGGGCGTACTCGCGATCATTAGCTCCTGGAACTACCCTCTGGCCATCCCCGTCAGTCAGATCATCGCGGCGGTTGCCGCGGGCAACGCCGTGCTTTGCAAGACCAGCGAGTTCACGCCAGAGTGCGGCGCCTTGATCGAGAAATTGTTCCAGGACGCAGAGTTCCCCGAAGGGCTGGTGACGTTGCTTCAGGGAGGCGGCGACGTCGGCCAGGCGCTGATCGACGCGCATCCGGACAAAGTTTTCTTTACTGGCAGTGTGTTGACGGGCCGCCACGTTGCCGAAGCCTGCGCGCGGAACTTGATCCCCAGCGTCCTTGAACTCGGCGGTAAAGATGCCATGGTGGTCCTCGCCGATGCGGACATGAATGTCACGACAAGCGCCGCGGTCTGGGGCAGCTTTACGAATTGTGGACAGGTATGCCTCTCCGTAGAACGTGTCTTCGTGGAGTCCACTATCAGTGAGGAATTTCTTCAGGGCTGCGTGAACAAGACACAGAAGCTTCGTTTGGGCCCCGGTGGTGACCCGCAGACCGACGTGGGCCCGCTTATCCGCCCGCAACATGTGCAGCGCATGTGCCAAGTGATCGAAGACGCCGTGCAGCACGGCGCGAAAGTGCTCTGCGGTGGACACCCCCGACCCGACCTCGGCCCCAACTTTTTCGAACCGACGGTTCTGACTGGCGTGAATGCCTCGATGCAGCTTTTCCGCGACGAAACTTTTGGACCAATTCTCGCCGTACAAGTAGTGCGCGACGCCGAGGAAGCAGTTCGCCTGGCGAACGATACGGAGTTTGCCTTGTCCGCGAGCGTCTGGACCCGCGACATCGCCGGCGGCAGACAAATTGCCAAGCAGTTGCGCGCGGGGACAGTCCTGGTAAACGATGCTATCTGCGGTTTTGCTATTGCCGAAGCTCCTCACGGCGGTCCGGGGTTGAGCGGTTGGGGGCGAACTCATGGCAAAGCCGGCCTGCTTGAGATGGTGCATCTCAAATATTTGGATGTGGATCGCTTGCCGGGAATGGAAAAGCCCTGGTGGTACCGCTATGGTCCCGACCTGGAAAAGGCTGCTGACGCGTTTCTGCGCTTTGAATTCGGCGGCGGACTGGCGGAGCGCTTACGTCATGCGCGCGGTGCCATGAAAACTATGTTTCGCAATCGCGGATATTAGCAGCATTCGGAAGGAGATCACTCTTGGCTGAAGAAATCACATCGACACCCGCGGCGGAAGCCGCGTCATCTCCGGCGACGGAAGGAAAAGTGGTAGTCCCCAAAGTGAAAACCAGAAAACCCAAACAGCGCGCCTGCGACGAAAAAGACGCGAAAGGCAAACTCTGTGCCGGACACCTGAAGCGCTGGTTCGAATTTCCTCCCGATATCGCAAAGCTCGTTGGTGAAGGCGCAGAGGTGTATCGCTGCGAATTCTGCAAGACTCTTTATCGCCCAGATCCCCGGCAATTTCCGAACAGCTTCACCGTACGATACTAAGTTGGACAGGGAGGTCGCTCCGCCGTGTCCGAAGACGATCTGATCTACGACTGGAATCTGGCTGGCCATGTGCCCATCCCTCCGGGCACGCAAGTCCTCGTCAATGACGAAACCCTCCGCGACGGCTTGCAGACCCCTTCCATTCACGATCCCTCCATCGCAGACAAAATCGAAATTCTCCACTTGATGGAAGTGCTGGCCATCGATTCCGTGAATATCGGCTTGCCGGGTGCCGGACCTCGCGCGGCGAGCGACGTCGGAGCCTTAGCTCGTGAAATTGCCGATCACCGCATGCACATCAAACCGAATTGCGCCGCACGCACCATCGAAGCGGACATCCAGCCGATCGTCGAAATCTCTCAGCGTGTCGGAATCCCCATTGAAGCCGCCACCTTTCTGGGTTCGAGCCCTATCCGCAGATTGGTGGAGGACTGGAGCGTCGATCACCTCGAGCGCATCACGGAAAAGGCCGTTAAATTCACGGTTTCGCACGGTCTTCCCTCCATGTATGTCACCGAAGATACTATCCGCACGGATCCCGAAACTGTGAAGCGTCTCTATACCACCGCGATTCGTAGCGGGGCCCGTGCCATCGTTCTTTGCGACACGGTGGGGCACGCCACGCCCGAGGGCGCCTACAACCTGGTGAAATTTGTCATCGACAATGTCGTGAAACCTTCGGGAGAAGATATCCGCGTCGATTGGCACGGCCACCGTGACCGCGGCTTGGCCATCGCAAATTCGCTGGCTGCCATCGCCGCCGGTGCTCGCCAAATTCATGGGGTAGCGTTGTCCCTCGGCGAACGCGTCGGCAATACTCCGATGGAATTGCTTCTCGTGAATTTGCGCCTTATTGGCCTGCGCCAGAACGACCTGAGTTATCTCCGTGCGTATTGCGACAAGATTGCCAAAGCCACGCACACGACCATTCCGCCGAACTATCCCGTTTTTGGCAGAGACGCTTTTCGCACGGCCACGGGTGTCCACGCCGCGGCGATTATCAAAGCTTTGCGGCATCACGATCGGCGGCTCGCGGATGCGGTCTACAGCGGAGTCCCCGCCCATCTGGTGGGGTTGGAACAGATCGTGGAAATTGGTCCGATGAGCGGCAAATCCAACGTGATCTATTGGCTGGCCCGACACGGCGTCGCGGAAACGGAGGAAGTTGTGAATCGGATCTTCGATGCGGCCAAGCAATCTCCCCGCATTCTCACCGATGAAGAAATCCGCTCGCTTTGTACCTTTCCTGGCGCGCCTGCCGAACGCTAACACTGTACTCAGCCGCCTGCGCGTGCCCCTGCGGCATGTTGTAGAATCCATGGGTGTCACCCGCTGGTCGCCGAACAGACTTTCGATCGAGGCCGCTTTTCATCACCCTGTCCTTTCAGACAGTGAAACGGGTTGCTGTTTGCGCTATTCTTTTGGCCATGCCGATTCGTTCTTCGGTCGTCCACTCTTTGCCGCGGCCCTTCCGCGCGAACTCTCTCGCGGACCAACCGCAGGTTCGCGAGGCCCTCAACTGGCTGGATCGAAATCTTGACTGGACCACCGCCCAGCAGATTCGCATCACGGAAATCCCCGCGCCGTCCTTTCAAGAGGATAAACGCGCCCAAGCGGTGAAAGAGATACTCTCGACCGAAGGCCTTTCCGTTTTCACGGACAAGATCGGTAACGTCATTGGCGAACTGCGGGGCAGCCAAGACAAGGAAGTTGTGATGCTAGCCGCGCATCTGGATACCGTTTTTCCTCCGGGCACAGAAATCAAGGTCAGACGGGAGGGCGATCGTTTGCTAGCGCCCGGCATTTCCGATAACGGCACGGGCCTCGCCGCTTTATTAGCGGTCGCCCGGGCAATCCAGGTGGCGAAAATCAAGCCCCAGCGTACGGTTCTGTTCGCCGCCAATGTCGGTGAAGAGGGCGAAGGGAATCTTCGTGGCATGCGTGCACTCGTCGATGCCTATCGTTCGAAGTTGCGCGCTGTGATCGTGCTGGACGGGTCTGGCATTGATCACGTTACTGTCAAGGCTTTGGCCTCGCGCCGCGTCGAAGTCCTAATTACCGGCCCCGGCGGGCACAGTTGGTCCGATTTTGGCATGCCTAATCCTATTAACGCCTTGATTCGCGGATCGGTGCGTTTCATCAATACCAAAGTCCCTACAAACCCGCGAACCACGTTCAATATTGGCCAGGTGGAAGGCGGAACTTCGGTCAATTCCATTCCCTATGAAGCCAAGCTGAAGGTCGACTTGCGCTCGGAGGATGAAGACGAGATCGTCCGTATGGAAGCCGCGTTGCGCGAATGCATCGCCGCGGGCGTGAAGGACGAAATGGATAATTCGCGCGACCGCAGCCGGGGCAAGCTCGAGTGGAAATTGAATCTCATCGGCAGCCGCCCTGGCGGGGAACTCACGCAGGATTCCGCGCTACTGGCCGAGTTGCGCGCGGCCGATGACATTGTTGGTAATAAATCGCGCAATGAACGCTCCTCCACTGATGCCAACATCCCACTTTCCATGGGCATCGAAGCGATCGCCATCGGCGCAGGCGGAAATGGTGGCGGAGCACACTCCTTACAAGAGTGGTACGAACCCGAGGGCAGGGAAACAGGGCTAAAGCGCGTGCTTCTGACCTTGCTCGGAGTCTCGGGCCTGGCGGCGGAGAAGGCCCAATGAAAAAAACGCCCCGATTCACGGGACGGGCCGCACTCTTGCTCGCCCTGGTTGTGGCAGCAGCTGCTTTCGCCACTGCCGGACAAACGCTCGCGCAATCCAAAGAGCCGACCATTCACCCGACGACCTACTACCTGCATGGACGGATTTATACCAATGACCCTCAGCATCCCTGGGCCGAAGCCATGGCCGTGCGGGATGACAAGATCTATTGCGTTGGCACCATCTCGCAGGTCCTCCTCGATTGTGGCGGTGCAGAATCTTCCGACGTCATCCAGTTAAAGGGCCTCTTCGTCATGCCCGGCTTCAATGATGCACACACACACCTTGGCGGAGCCGGCCGGGACAAATTAACTCTTGTCCTGAATGACGCCACTTCGGTCGACGACATTCTCAAGCTCGTCAAAGCCGCCGCCGGAAAGCACAAGTCCGGGGAGTGGATCCTGGGAAGCGGTTGGGATCAGTCCCGCTGGGCCGATCAAAAGTACCCCACCCGCCTCGAACTCGACCAGGCCGCCCCGAATAATCCGGTTTATCTCGACCACGTTTCCGGCCACATTGCCGTTGCTAATTCATTGGCCCTCAAGCATGCAGAGATCGCCAGCGACACGCCTAACCCGCAGGGCGGAGAGATTGGTCGCTTTGCCGATGGCGAACCTGACGGTTTGTTGAAAGAAACCGCCACGGAAATGGTTACCCAGCGCATTCCTGATCCTTCCGACGATGAGCGCCGGAAGGGGATTGAGCTGGTTCTCCAGGAGTTGGCGCAAAACGGCGTCACTTCGGTGCAGGATTTCTCGCCATGGGAAAATTATCTTGTCTACATCGATCTCAAGCAGGAAAAGAAACTGACCGTACGCATCACCGAATGGCTACCTTTCACGCTTTCCATCGATAGTTTGCAGAACATGCGCGCTCAGGGAGGCACCACCGACCCTTGGCTCAGGACCGGCGCTCTGAAGGGTTTCCTCGACGGCGCGCTGGGCACCCATACCGCAGCCCTTCTCGCCCCTTATTCAGACGACCCTTCCACGAGCGGTATCCTCATCATGGACCCCGAGAAGTTGAAAGCTATGGCCATTGAGCGGGACCGCCTAGGTTTTCAGCTTGCCTTTCATGCCATCGGCGATAAGGCCAATCGCCTCGCACTCGACACCTTTGAATCCTTACTGCGCGTGAATTCTCCCCGCGACCGCAGAGACCGCATCGAGCATGCCCAGGTCATCTCCCCGGAAGATATTCCGCGTTTCGGTAAATTGCAGATCATCGCCTCCATGCAGCCTTCGCATGAGACCAATGACATGCGCTGGGCCGAACAGCGCCTCGGCCCCGAGCGTTCCAAAGGTGCTTATGCCTGGAAATCGCTGCGGGACGCCGGTGCCAAGCTCGCCTTTGGGACTGATTACAACGTTGAGCCCATTAATCCTTTGCGCGGTCTTTACGCCTGCGTCACGCGTGAGGCGGTCGACGGTGGCCCTCCCGGCGGTTGGATCCCGCAGGAAAAGCTACCGCTCGCCGATTGCATCAGCGCGTACACCAGCGGCTCAGCCTATGCGGAGTTCATGGAAGACGATAAGGGTGAATTGAAGCCCGGCAAGTTTGCAGACTTCGTCATTCTCTCCCAGGACATCACGAAAATCCCGCCGCGGGATATTTTGAAGACCGAAGTCCTGCGCACCGTAGTCGGCGGCAAAACCGTTTATCAGAAAAATTGAATCGTATTTAGATCGCCCGTGAACGATTTGTCCTTCAGTTTGTAGAAATATACTCGAACTCGGCGCCCTTTCCAGTTGGCGCAAGCTGGCGGTTGTTCAGAGTCTTGTTTGGCCGTGCTCAATACTTCCAATCCCGCAAAATTGGTAAATCGGAAATTCATCGTCGTCTTCCCCACGGAAATGGATACTTTCCCCGCTCGTCCTCCACAATCGGCCGTGGCGACATTCCCTTCCACCGCGTACTCGGACTCGCCGCGATGAGCATCATTGGGCGGTGTCGTTGGCGCGCTTTCGTCCATTGAAGTCCGGGAACTCGAGCTACCACTGCTAGGCACATCTACCGCTTCCTGGCGTGTTACGGCTGCGGTCGTGAGAGGCTCTTGTCTCGCCGCTTCCTTCATGGCGGCCACCCGCTTGTCGTACTCTTCTCGAGTCGCAATTGCCGCCAAAAGCTGCTGCGCGTTTGCCTGGTCCATGGGAGTCCTAGCCGCTTGTTGAATTCGCAGCGCAAGAGTCTTTGCTTCTGCCGTCTTCCCCGAGTTCGCAAGAACGTATCCGTAATTGGTTGCGTAAAAAAGATTGCCAGGCTCCAACTCCGCCGCTTTCCGCCCGGCCACAAACGCTTTATCCCGCGTCGCGGGATTTACGGAGTAAACCGAGGCAAGCGCGGCGTAAGCGGGTGCGAATTGCGGATTCATCTGAATCGCTTTTTCCAACGAAGCAATGATCTTCGGCGCCTGTTCCTCCGAGGGTGGTCCATTTCGCAATTGAGCCTCGGCGGCGAAGTAATACGGAAAAAAGTCGCTGGTTTGTAGTTCGATTGCTTTCAGAAAAGCAGCCTCTGCCGGTAGAAATTCCTGCTGTGAGTACGCCAGAAACCCCTGTGCCGCGTAAGCAAGCGGTAAATTGGGATCGGCCTTTAGCGCCTCGTCAATCGCGGCCATCGCCTCTTTTGGTCGTTGCGTGTGTGCGAAAAATAGCGCTCGTTGGGCATCGACTTCCGCTTCGGGCAACTCTCGACTGGTGTAGCTTTTTGGGTCGCCATGAATCGTGGTGTTTATTTTTGCTACGTAAAATGCCCGCTGCCGGGCGTACGCTTCCATCACAAACTCAAACTTTTTCATATCTCCAAATGTTTTCTGCGCGGCTTCCAGTTGATTTCCGGTGGCATTCCAGGTGGAGATGAACGTGTTTAGTAATTGTCGCTTGCGGGCTTCCGGATCCAGCATCAGGTAATGCACGATGGCCCAGGACTCCGCATAAAACATCGAAGCATGATTCTGTTCGTTGTAGTATGGCGAGTGCTCATCTGCCAGCAGCAGCGTGTCAATGGGAATCAGTCGTTCCTGCTGCAGTGTCTGTAGGTGGTAGGCCGGGACTTTCCCGATCTCTACGTCTTTGTCCCGAATCACCGAATTCCCAAAATATTCCGCCAACCCTTCATTTAGCCACACCGGCAGTCCTTGAAAATTCAGGTTCATGATCGCGTGAGTATATTCGTGGTAGACGAGATGATACGGATTATCGCTCTCGACGTCTGCTCGAACCGCGACATAATGCCGGTCTTCTCCGGTTATATAAATTCCTGCAGGATGGGCGCGGCCTTTGTTTTCCCAATAAACTGGAATCAGCACTTTCAGGGAATCTTCGTTCTTTATCACGAAGATAATCAACGGCTTACCCAAGTCCACTCGCAATTTCGCAAACGCACTGTGAAAGACCTCTCGGAATTGCTCGAATTGGTCTGCCAC
This sequence comes from Candidatus Acidiferrales bacterium, assembly GCA_963709675.1. Taxonomy (GTDB): domain Bacteria; phylum Acidobacteriota; class Terriglobia; order Acidiferrales; family UBA7541; genus Acidiferrum. The sequence goes on along the minus strand of CAVPWW010000002.1, from coordinate 797,338 downwards.
TCTCCGCGCTTCCTTCTCTCCCGCATTGCTGATTACCGTGAAGTTGGGCGAACGCACCTCGATCCATACCTCTTTCGACCGTGCCATCGGTGCCAACGCGCAAAGAATCAGGATGAACAATAGACAGAAAAGAACAACCGTAGACCTTAAACGGAACGGCATACATCGAGACTGCACCTGACGCCTGCCAGGGGTCAATAGTTCCCGCTTGGCGGGCTCTCTCAATCATCCCGTTCGCCGCAATCGGATTTGCGGCTACACTGGCGTGGACCCGTCGCGGAGTTTTTCTCCATGGAGCGCAGACTTAAAGCCGATCTATCGCTGATGTTCTGCTCGTTGATCTGGGGCGTCACCTTTGTCGTCGTGAAGACCGGCCTGGATCACTCCTCTCCATTCGTGTTTCTTGCTGTGCGTTTCACAATTGCTGCTGGCCTCATGGCTCTTTTCCGCCCAAAAGTCCTCGCCAGAATGCAGCGCGACGAAATCTTTCCGGGTATGCGCCTCGCGTTCTTCATGTTTGCCGGCTACTGCTTTCAAACCGCAGGACTGCAATACACCACCGCCATCAACTCCGGTTTTGTCACTGGCTCGAGCGTTGTCCTTGTTCCGCTGTTGCTCGGTGTCTTCTGGGGGCGTGCCTTGACAAAGTGGATTTACGCCGGTGCCTTCGCCGCGCTCCTTGGCCTCTATCTCCTTACTGTTCCGTTGGAGGGATTGCGTTACCTGAATCGCGGAGATGTCCTCACTTTCATTGGCTCGGGGTTTTACGCAGTACACATCATTCTGGTCGGAGAGTATTCCCAGGAACATTCTGTCTCCGCGCTCAGCTTGATCCAGGTGGCAGGTTGCGCTGTGATGGCTTGGCCACTTACTGCATTTGCAGGAGCGATTCGCTGGCAGCCCGTCCGCTTCGATTGGGGCTGGCCACTTTTCCTGGCGATTCTGATTTGCGCCGTATTTGCTACCGCCGTCGCGTTCACTGTGCAACTGTGGGCGCAGCAATACACTTCCCCGGGCCACGCCGCGGTTCTTTTCGCGCTCGAGCCGGTCTTCGCCGTAATCACTTCATACCTCTTATTGCATGAACGGCTAAGTTTCCGTGCCTGGAAGGGTGCTGGCTTGGTTGTAGCCGGAATTGTGATTGCGGAATTATTGGGCGAACCCGCCGCCCCGGAGGCGCCCGAACCCATCTTCGAAGGCCGTGTCTATTTCAAGCCCTGGTGGCGGCCAATGTGAAGCGAAGTCTTCACTCGTCATTTGAACGTTTTAAGTAAACCAGGAATAAGTCCAGCGAACCTTGCTTCAATTCTCTTCACTTGACGTTAGTGTAGTACTTCACGTCCACCGTCTCATACATCGGCGCGCTCGCCACGTGTGCCTTCTCATACGCGTCGATCGAGTTGGCGTGCAGCAGGGAGGTGCCGATATCGTCCAGCCCCTTCAGCAGAACTTCCTTTCGCGACGGCGCGATCTCAAACTTGTATTCCAGTCCGTGTTTGTCCCTCACCGTTTGGCTGGGCAAATCCACGGTCAAAGAGTAGCCCTCTTCTTTTTCCGTTCGTTGAAAAAGTTCTTCAATCTGCACTTCGCTAAGCTCCGCGGGCAGAATGCCGTTTTTGAAGCAGTTGTTATAAAAAATGTCCGCATAACTAGGCGCAAGGATCACGCGAAATCCGTAATCGCCGATGGCCCAGGGCGCGTGCTCGCGGCTCGATCCGCAGCCAAAGTTGGCACGCGTCAGCAGGACCGATGCGCCTTTGTAACGAGATAAGTTCAGCACAAACTCCGGATTCGGCTTCTCTCCCGGCTGTAAATACCGCCAATCATAAAAAAGGATGCGCCCAAACCCCTGCCGCGTCAGTGCCTTCAGAAATTGTTTCGGTACCATCTGGTCCGTATCTACGTTCACCTTGTCGATCGGCTGGACCAGTCCAGTGTGTGCGATGAATGGCTTCATGTGTAATTTCCTCTAAACTCGATAATGAGTTCTCAATCCTATTCCACGTGCGCCACATCAAATTCCCTTACATCTACGAAGTGCCCTGCGATTGCAGCGGCTGCCGCCATCACCGGGCTAACGAGATGCGTGCGGCTATCACGCCCCTGCCGCCCTTCAAAATTGCGGTTCGACGTGCTGGCGCTGCGCTCATGCGGCGGCAAAACGTCCGCGTTCATGCCGATGCACATGCTGCAACCCGCATCGCGCCACTCAAAGCCCGCTTCAGAAAAAATCTTATCCAAGCCCTCTTTTTCCGCTTGTGCCTTGATGCCGCGCGATCCGGGAACAATTAGCGCCTGCTTGATGCTCTTCGCCACATGCTTGCCTTCCACCAAGTGTGCAGCCGCGCGCAAATCGTCTAATCGCGAATTCGTGCACGACCCGATGAACACGCGATCCACTGGAATGTCCACAATTGGCGTCCCAGGCTTCAGCCCCATATACTTCAGCGCGCTCTCCGTAGCTTTCTGATCGTTCAAATCCTTGAAATCATGCGGATCGGGCACTCGCCCCGTCACGCTGGTAACCATTCCCGGATTCGTTCCCCAAGTCACTTGCGGTCCGATTTGTTCAGCCCGCAACTCCACGGTCATGTCGAACTTTGCCCCGTCGTCGCTCTTCAACAGCTTCCAGCGTTCCACCGCTTCCTGGAACTCTCTTCCACGCGGAACAAACGGCCGCCCTTCCAGATACGCGAACGTCGTTTCGTCCGGGGCAACCATTCCCGCGCGTGCTCCGCCCTCAATCGTCATGTTGCACACGGTCATCCGCCCATCCATCGACAACGCCCGAATGGCTTCGCCGCCATATTCCGCCACATGGGCCGTTCCGCCACCGATACCGATCTTTCCGATAATGGCGAGAATAATGTCCTTGGCAGTCACGCCCTTGGGCCGCTTCCCATTCACCACGATATGCATCGTCTTCGATTTGTTCTGCACCAGGCACTGTGTTGCCAGCACGTGCTCCACTTCGCTGGTGCCAATCCCGAACGCCAACGTGCCAAATGCCCCGTGCGTGGAAGTGTGGCTATCGCCGCACACGATCGTCTGCCCGGGCTGCGTAATTCCCAGTTCCGGCCCGATGATATGCACGATGCCCTGATTCTTGCTGTGCATGTCAAAAAGCCGCACGCCAGTTTCGCGGCAATTCTTCTCAAGCGCTTCAAACTGCAGCTTGGCATCCTGGTCCATGATCGGCAGTAGTCGGTCCTTTGTCGGCACAGAGTGGTCCATCACGGCAAACGTCAAGTCCGGCCGGCGCACCTTCCGCCCTTCGGCCTTCAGCCCCGCAAACGCCTGTGGGGAGGTGCCTTCATGGATGAGGTGGCGATCAATGTAAATCAGCGAAGGCTTTCCCGGCTCTTCATAGACGAGGTGGTTATTCCAGATTTTTTCGTAGAGAGTTTTGGGTGTCATAGTGGTGTCTCAGTATTCTAACATTCCGAAAACTTGCGGCAAGCAGGCGGGTGAAATCCGGATTCAGGCAGAAGCTCCAGTCGCTTGATGATCTTCACAGAGGTCCACCAGATAGTGCCGTACTCTGTGGTCATACGAGGTTAGCAGGTGCAAGGCCTCATCAGCGATTACTGCGGCTTCGCGGTCAGGACCCGCAAATCGGTCTATGGCCTCCATCGAAGACCACAACGTCTCCACGATGAATTGCACCACCACGCCATCCGACTGCGAAATCACACGGGCCTCCAGGAACCCATCCACCGCCCGTAAACTGGGCAACACATTTTCGTTGAAGTGCCTCAGGTATTCCGGGAACCGCACTTGCGTCGTTCGCGCCGACCAGAATCGCACGACCATTTCAGGTATCTCCTCTAGTGTCGCTCGGTTCGATTCTTGCCTCGCCTCCAACAACCACCGTCCAGGGCCGCACCTCCCAATGTTTCACCAATCCGTTCCGAACGTAGGGATCGTTCTGTGCAAAAGAGCACGCGGCTGTGGGATCGTTACCTCGAAAGATGAGCAGTGCGCCGTCGGCGGGCTCCGCAAGAGCGCCAGCCAACAGCAGTTGACCCCGGCGATTTGCCTCATCTGCGAGCTTCAGATGTTCTTCGCGAAAAGCCGCTCGCCGCTCGACAAAATCATCGACGACTTCGTAGAAAAGGGCGTAATAGCCCATTCCAATCCTCCCTCTGCCCGGAATGGACCAACACGGAAATAGCGTACCACGTGTTGGAGGGGAGGACATGGCAGTGCCGTTGCCTTAGAAAACGCGAACAAATTCAGTGTGATAGGCTACCGGTGAAGTGGACTCTCCCGCGCTTGCATGAAGATGGAGAATGTGGATGGGGAAGATTCTGAAATCCCTAGGTTTGCTTTTGCTCGGGGTGATTGCCGTACTCTTCGCACGAACCATCCTGATTCCCTCGAAACAGATTGCTCCTCTGCCGCATACCCCCGAAACCATCAACGCGGATAAAGTCGCTCGTGACCTCTCGGGCGCGATTCCATTTCGCACCATCTCCTGGGGTCCGGAGGGATCCGACGCCCAGCGTCACGCTACCGAAGAAGCATTCGTCGGATTCCGCGCCTACCTCGAAAAAACATTTCCCCAGGTTTACGCGAAACTTGATCATGAAGTTATCGGCGCCAACAACCTGCTCTTCACCTGGAAGGGCACTGACCCCTCCCTCAAACCGATTCTTCTTCTTGGCCATCAGGACGTTGTCCCCATCGAAGATGGAACCGAAACCAGGTGGACTCATCCACCCTTTTCCGGACAACTGGCCGATGGGTATATTTGGGGCCGCGGTACCCTCGACGACAAAATGGCCGTCATCGGCCTTCTAGAAGCCGTCGATCTCCTTCTCTCCAAAGCATTCCAACCGAAACGCACCGTCATTCTCGCCTTTGGTCAAGATGAAGAGGTTGGTGGTCTGGAAGGCGCTGAAAAAATTGCGCACCTACTCCAATCGCGCGGCGTTCAAGCAGAGTTTGTCAGCGATGAGGGTGGCTTCCTCTCAATAGGCATGATGCCAGGCGTCGGTGCTCCCGTGGCCATGATTGGCACGTCGGAAAAGGGCTACCTCAGCCTGGAGCTTTCCGTGGAAACAGCCGGGGGCCACTCTTCCGTTCCGCCCAATGCTTCGAGCATTGGCATCCTCAGCGGGGCCATCCACGAAATCGAAACGCATCCCATGCCGGCGCACGTTCATGGCCCGATCGGAGAGTTTCTAGAATACGGAGGCGCTAGCGCCAGATTTCCCATGCGCGCGGTGTTCAAGAATATGTGGCTGTTCGGACCTGTCGTTCAGCGCATCCTGGAATCCTCCCCGGACACGAATGCCACTCTTCGCACCACCACGGCGGTAACGATTTTCCGCGCGGGCACTAAAGATAACGTGATGCCTGGCCGCGCCGCCGCAATCGTCAATTTCCGGCTTCTTCCCGGCGACACCGTGGCCAGCGTCTTCGCGCACCTTCGCAACGTGATCGACGACCCGCGTGTCAAAATGGCGCCAATGGCCGGTGAGCCTCCTGTGGAACCCTCTTCTCGCTCCAGCGCCGATTCGCCAAATTTTAAGCTACTGCAGAAAACCCTTGCCGAAGTCTACCCCGAAGCCGTCGTCGCGCCTTTCGTGTTTGTTGCCGCAACGGACTCCAAGCACTACGCTTCTCTCACAAGCGACATTTACCGGTTCTCGCCCCTTGTCATGGGCGCGGAAGATATCGCCCGCCTGCATGGCACCAATGAGCGTATCGGCATGGTCAATTTTGCCCGCTCCATCGATTTTTACTGCCAGTTGATCCGCAACGCCGCGGATTGAGGTGGAACCAGCCCTCTTCTATTCATTGATCGGCACGCTGCCGGTGCCGGAAGATGACGAAAACGTCGAACGCGACGTTGTCGCTCCGCCCTGCGTCGATTGCAGCAAACCCTGCTGCAAGGAACGATAGGCCTGTTGGGCATTCGACAGATTGCCCGATTGCAGCGCTGTCCCCAACTCATTGAACAACTGGCTGATCGCGCTCGCGCTGCGACCGCTTCTGTGGCTGTCTCCTCCAGCTCGGTGGTGATGGTGATGATGCCCCTCGGCGGATTGGCTTTGGGATGCCTGGCTCTGGAAATCTTGCCGGATGTTTGCGTAATCCTGCTGAGTCCCGGAGATGATTTCGGACTTCAGATCCTGTGACAATTGGCAGAATGCCTGGGCGATGGGACTACTGTTCTGCGATGCCGACGCCGAACTACCTTGCGGCATGCTCTGTTGCAATGTCGCAAAGTCCGATTGCGCCACGGGCAAATTCGCACTCTCCAAGTCCTGTCCGAGTTGCTAAAACTCCTGCTTGAATTGCTGTCTGTTATTCTGAACGTTCTGGTTCTTCCTGATTTTCTTCAGCCTTTGAAGTAGCCGCCCCATCGAAGATGGGAGCCTTTCAAAGAAATAAAGCTAACCCTTCACCGTCATCACCCGCCGGCGATCGACGGCACCAGCAACACCTTATCCCCGTCCTTCAACGCTGACGCTTCGCCGCCCAGGAATCGAATATCCTCATCATTTAAATACACATTAATGAACTGCCGAATCTGCCCCTCATCGTCGCGCACGTGCCGCGATAGGGCAGGGAAGCGCGTCACCAATTCATTTAGCGCTTCTGCCACCGTTTTCGCGCCGCTCTCCAATCTCGGCGCCCCGTCGGTGAACCGCCTGAAAGCGGTCGGAATCTCAATCGTAATTGCCATTGCTCTTCTCCCGTTTTGTAAATTTGATTTTAATAGCGAAATACTGCGCGGCGAACTCACGCATTCGAGCGTACGCGCACCGGTTCATCCAACTGCTGCGACAGTAGCGCCTCAAACGCCTCCAACTTTGGCGGAATTGCTCCCGTCGCCGGGAAATCCGCGGCGATGGCATCGGTCGTCTTCAACCCGTTGCCGGTAATGCACACGACCGTAGTTTCGTCGGGCTGGATGCGTCCCTGCTGAATCAGTTTCGCAGTCACACCTGCAGTAACACCACCGGCAGTCTCCGCAAAAATCCCTTCGGTTTGCGCCAGGAGTTTAATTGCATCGATGATCTCCGGATCGGAAACGCATTCCGCCCAACCGCCCGTCTCCGTAATCAGCCGCCGCGCATAATGCCCATCCGCAGGGTTGCCAATCGCCAGCGACCGCGCAATCGTGTTCGGTTTTTGCGGTTCCACCCGGCTTAGCCCGCGCTTCACCGCATCGGCAATCGGCGAGCATCCCGTCGCCTGGGCTCCGAAGAATTTCACCTGTTTCGGTTCCACCCAGCCGAGATGCGCCAACTCACAAAAGGCTTTGGCGATTTTACCAATCAACGAGCCGCCCGCCATTGGCACCACTACGTTGTCCGGTAGTTCCCATCTAAGTTGCTCGGCAATCTCGTACCCGTGCGTCTTCGATCCTTCTGCATAATAAGGACGCAAGTTCACGTTCACTAGGCCCCACTGAAAGCGGTCCGCAATCTGCGTGCACAGCCGGTTCACGTGGTCGTAATTTCCATCGATGCGGATAATCCGCGCGCCGTAAACCGCCGTATTCAATATCTTCGCCGGTTCCAAGTCCGCGGGAATGAAGACCGTCGTATCAAATCCCTGTTGAGCGCCTTGTGCCGCCACCGCATTCGCCAGGTTCCCCGTCGACGAACACCCTACCGTGTTGAACCCAAACCTGCGCGCGGCCGCCAGCGCCGTCGCTACCACACGATCCTTAAACGACAGGGTAGGGAAGCACACCGCGTCATTCTTGAAGTAAAGGTTTTTTACTCCCCATTGCGATCCAAGTTTTCTGGATTTCACCAGCGGCGTACCGCCAACCGAGGCCGCAGGCTTAAATCCCTCCGGCAAGGGCAGTAGTTCCGCATAACGCCACATGTTGAACGGTCGATGAGACAGTGCTTCCCGCTTCACCGTTCGGCTAAGCGCTTCGTAGTCGTAACTCACTTCCAGCGGTGAGAAGCACTCCTCGCAAAACGACTGCGGTGTATTTGCATACTTCTTCCCGCATTCCCTGCATCTTAAGAAATAGACTTCCTTCATAAGTCACCTCGCGCTAGGTTCCGCCTAGGCCGCCTGCCTGGGTCGGGGCCTATGTGTGAAATGACGTGACAATTGACTGAGGGCAGCGCGGAGGGCCCAAATGAAAAACCCTCCGTGCCAAAAAGCTTGGAGGGTCTCAGAGGAGCTAACTTCTGTGAACTCTACCAGCTCTTTAGCAGTTTTTTACGTGGAGCAAGTCGCCCTAAATCGCCACGTGATGCCGCTATCACGGCTACTTCTTTTATGCTAGAACTCGAACTCCTTGTCAAGTCGAAAGTTATCTCTGCAATGCGCTCACAACAGTTTGCTCACCTCTTGCGTCAAACACTACAGCATTATCACGCTTCCAGTGAGACCCGGCCAGATGGCCAGTTAACGTCGAGGCGCATCATATTTCGAGAGAAACCCCGGCCTCTTCGCGGTGTTATACTTTCGGCAGGTGGACTGGGCCACGGAATAGATAGGAGCACTTCAGATGGACCAAGTAAGAAACATGGTGGATTGGACCCGGCGTCGGAAACTCATCGCGACCGTGTCGATTGCAGCTACTCTCGTCATCGGAATCTTTATTGGCACGCTCGTGAACGGTAAGGCTTCCGCCATGCGCGGCTTTTCTTTCGCGGGTTCTAACGCGGCTCTCCTCGCGCTTCCCGATCCTGTCCCGTCCTCCAATTCTTTCTCCTCAATCGTCAATCGGGTCGAGCCGGCCGTTGTCAACATCGCGACTACACAAATCATTGATCGCAAGGCCAAAAGGCATCGTCCGCAGGAGGACCAGGACGACCCCAGCGAGGATTTTTTCTATCACTTTTTTGATGGTCAACCGGGTGCCGGCGGCCAGATGCAGCCTCAAGCCGAACGCAGCCTCGGTTCCGGCGTGATTCTCGACAAGGCCGGTTACATCCTGACCAACAACCATGTCGTCGAGCAGGCCAGCAAGATTCAAGTGCAGCTAAACGGTGACACGACCAAGTACACTGCGAAAGTAATTGGCACCGATGAAGAATCTGACCTCGCGGTCATCAAGATTGATGCCGGCAAGGAACTGCCTTTCGCCAAGCTCGGCAATTCCGATGGCGTTCAGGTGGGCGACTGGGTTCTTGCCATTGGCAGCCCCTTTGGCCTGAATGCCACCGTTACCGCGGGTATTATCAGCGCCAAGGATCGCAGCAACATGAGCAACCATCAGTTCCAGCGCTTCCTGCAGACCGACGCCGCCATCAATCCCGGCAATTCGGGTGGTCCTCTCGTCGATATGGCCGGACAAGTGATCGGCATCAACACGGCCATCCTGACCGGTGGACGCGGTTATGAAGGTGTGGGCTTTGCCATGCCTTCCACCACCGCCATCAGCGTTTACGATCAAATTGTGAAGAACGGCCGCGTCACCCGCGGTTCGATCGGCGTAACCTTCCAGGAAGAACTCGGCACTAACCAGATCACCCTCAAGTCTCTCGGTGCGCCACACGGCGTTGTCATTGGCTCCGTTGAACCCGGCAGTCCTGCCGAAAAGGCCGGACTTAAAGGCGGTGACGTCATCAGCTCCATCAATGGCGCGCCGATCAAGACAGGCAACGACCTCGTCAACCCCATCGCCTCCGCTCCCATCGGCAGCAAGGTGAAAATCACCTACTACCGCGACAAGGAGCTGAAGGAAACCACCGCCACTGTCGAAGACCGCACTCGCGTCTTCCCCAATACCGCTGGCCGAGTCAACAATACTCCTGACGATTCCGCTCCTGCAGAATTCGGACTTCGCGTGGAAAGCCTCACTCCGGAAAAAGGGCAGCGTGTCGGCGTGGAAGGCCAGAAGGGTGTGTTTGTCAGCGAAGTTGAACCCACCAGTTTTGCCGATGACATTGGCTTCGGCCCGGGCGATGTCATCTCCGAAGTGAACGGTCAATCCGTCACCACAGTGGATGAATATCGCAAAGCCGTCGACAAGCTTAAACCTGGAGAAAATGTGGTGTTCAAGGTTCTCCGCCGCGGAAACACGGATCGCGTCATGACCGTCTTTCTGCCCGGCGTGGTTCCGGCGGACGGCAGGTAAGAGACACGTTTGTTCCACTATGCGTTCATTGCTTGGAAAGCGTAATCTTGGCGGTTTCATTCTCGCGGCAGTCGCGGCGGGCGCACTCAGTGTGCCCGCTGTCGCCGCTCAAGACACGTCCTCACAAGCAAAGAAGCCAGTGCACAAGCACTCCTCAGGCTCCTCCGCAGCGCATTCGACAAACTCCACCACCGGTAAGTCCACCCGGTCAACTAGTTCCAAAAGCTCTAGCAGAAAGAAGACCAAGAAGGTGAAGGGCCAGGCCGCGCCCACTCCCGAGCGCATCAACGAAATTCAGGAGGCTCTCGCCAAAAAGGGAGTATTTAGCGGTACGCCCAGCGGCCAATGGGACGACGCCACCGTGGATGCCATGAAGAAGTTCCAGTCCGCCAACGGTCTGAATCCCTCGGGGAAACTGGACGCGCTGACCCTCCAAAAACTCGGCCTTGGTTCGGAAACCGCTGGCCTCGCCGCTCCCACCCCGCCTCCCAATTCTGCCAATCGATTGCGCAATTTGTCGTCTCTTCCGTCGGAGCCAAGTAACTGAACAACAACAGCATTTTTCTCACCGTGTGTGACGTGACAGGAACTCCCAAATCACTTCGCTGCCGTCCAGATTCTGTGTCGTCTTGCCGATGAACATCGCGGGGAGATACTGTCTTCCGCCTGGCCAGGTGTGCCCGCCTCCATTCACCACGTACCCTTGCACCTCGCTGCCTTCCGCGCATGGCCCATACGTTGTTACATCGATGCTTGTTCCATCGCCTGCTTTATCCGGAATATGCTCCTTTTGGGGTGCGTTGGTGCAGTGGTCGACCGCCACAAATTTCTGAACCGCTGCCTCGTGGGACAAAATTAGCCCGCCCGCGCCGCTTCGTTCGATCGTTCCACCGTCAAGCGGCACAACAGGGTCCGCCGTCCCCTGGATAATCACCACGGATAGCGGCTTCACCGGCTTGCAGTTTACAGACACGCCCTCCCCCAGGGAAGCCCCCACAATGGCAACCGCTGCAATTCGCTCGGACAACTCGCATGCCAGCCGCCCGCTCATGAACCCTCCATTGGACATGCCCGCGACGTAGATTCGCGCTCGATCCACCTTGTAATCGCTCTCCAGCGCACCCATAAGCGCTGAAAGAAATTTCACGTCGTTTACTCCGCTGCGTTCCGCGGGCGTCCCGCCACGTCCATCGGCCCAACTTCGGTCCAGTCCGTCGGGATAGACCACCAGGAAACCGTGTTCGTCGCTGACCTTATCCAGGTGCGCCAGCCTTTCCTCGCCGGAACCTGTGCCGAGCCGTCCGTGCAATGCAATCAGCAGCGGTACGGCCTCTGTCCCGTCGTAATGGCCCGGGACGTGTAGCGAGTACGTTCGTTCGCGCTCATCCACGCGGATCTTCCCCGGTTTATCATCAGATCGTGCACGGACCAGGTATCCGCTGACGACCGCAACCCCCAGGAATATGGGAACCACCAGTGCCGCATCCCGCAGTTTCATTCTCGTTTTCCCTCATCCTTGAAGCGAATCCTCTATTTAACCCATGTATTCCTACAAAGTTAAGGCCTTTTTGGAACTTCCGCGGAGTTTCGATGCAACATATCAAAAATTTGCGTTTGCCGGGATCCCGCTATAGACGTAAGCTTTCTCCATGTTTGGCAACCCACACAAGTCATTTCTCGCATGTTGCTGCTGCCTGTGTTGCGCACAAGTGTCTTCTGGTGTGGGGAGGCTAAGCAGCTAACAAAAAAAGTTTAGCCAATTCGAACTCTCGAACCCATCGCCAGAATGACTGGTCGATGGGTTTTTCGTTTTTATGGCCTGGAACTTGGTACTGCGTCTAAAAAGGAGCAACAAATGTCTGGATATAAACACCCCGAGGTTCTTGTCACCACCGATTGGGTCGCCCAAAACTTGAACGCAGCGGGTTTCCGCATCGTCGAGGTCGATGTGGATACCGCCGCCTATGACAGAGGCCATATTCCCGGTGCGGTCGGCTGGAACTGGCAAACCCAGCTCCAGGATCTCGTCCGTCGCGATCTCATCGAGAGGTCCGCACTCGAGCGCCTCCTTGGTGATTCCGGCATCACTAAGGACACCGTCATCCTCCTCTACGGCGATAACAACAACTGGTTTGCCGCCTACGCCTTCTGGCAATTGAAATATTACGGTCACAAGGATGTGCGCCTTATCAACGGCGGCCGCAAAAAGTGGATTGCCGAAGGCCTCCTGGTCACCACCGAGCCGGCCTCCGTCGAGCCGGTGACCTACCGCGCTACTTATCCCGACGAATCCATCCGCGCTCGCAAGGAAGATGTCCTGGAAATTCACATCAAGCGCCGTCGCGGCGATCTCGTCGACGTGCGCTCCGTGGACGAGTTCACTGGCAAGATTCTCGCGCCTCCGGGCCTCTCAGAAACCGCGTTGCGCGCCGGACACATTCCAGACGCTGTCAATGTTCCGTGGGCGCAGGCCGCAAACGAGGATGGCACGTTCAAGTCTTACGACGAGCTCAAGCAACTTTACGACTCCAAAGGCATTCGTGGCGCTGATGAAATTATCGCCTACTGTCGCATCGGCGAACGCAGCTCTCACACTTGGTTTGTCTTGAAATACCTGCTCGGCTACGACAAGGTCCGTAACTACGACGGCTCGTGGACCGAGTGGGGCAATTTGGTCGGTGCACCCATCGTGAACCTGAACGCAGCTACTCTCCAGGCTGTGCCTGCATGTCAGAGCGCCTAGGCTAAGGTTCCCGTTGTGTGTAGGGTGGCAAGGATCCCGTCAAGGCGTCCTTGCCACTCGAAGTAATCGCTCAGTTGGAGGAAGGATGTCGTCAGTCGACGACTTTCGTCAGGGCACGGTTTTAGCCGTGCCGCAAGAACGGCGGAAGGAGCGCGGCTTTAGCCGCTGAGGTCCCTTTCTTCGCTCTTCAAACGGTGGCGCGGTCGCCAAGTGGTAAGGCATGGGTCTGCAAAACCCATATCGGCGGTTCGATTCCGCCTCGCGCCTCCAAAATTTTTCCATGCGCTTGAAGACATTGCAGTTAGAATCCTCAGTTCACTGGCCCTTTCGCGCCGGTTGCATTCTGGTTGCATGATGAGTCACTTTCCATCTCCGCAGCAACTAAATTAAGTGCATCCACTTGGCTTTCTGCCAAGCACTTAATGTAGCTGGCTTGCGTGATGGCGACGTTGCTGTGTCTCAGGATTCCCTGGATTTCTTTGTCGGGAGTTCCCAAATGGTGCAAGGTTGTGGCGAGTCCGCGTCTGAATGCGTGCCAACCCTTCCAGTAGAGTGACTTGTCCAATTCGAATAAGTGCGATTCCGGCTTGTGCTCGGCTTGCGACACTTCACGCACTTTTCGATTTTCGGGGTGATGATGCGCTTGGCAACGTCGGCCAGGTTCATCGGTGTGCCGATACCGCTTTGGAAGATTGGGTGGTCCGCCGCCGCGAGTGTCCCCATTCTCTGCCTGTGCGCTTCGAGCGCATCACGCAACTGGAGGACAACCGGGATCGGCGATGCGGAGCAGACGGTTTTTGGTTTGTTCACAACTCCATTCCAGATGGAGCGCTGAACGTTCAATTCTTTCCCGTTGAAGTCCTTCCAGAGCAAGCCGCGAAGCTCGCCTTGGCGCAAGCCAGTGAATGCCGCTGTAAGGACGACTGTTCGCGCTGGCTCAGGAACGACACTGAGAATTTTCTTGATCTCATCGAGGGAGTAGGCGTGGGTGACCCCTTGTAATTGAGTAGCGGTCCAGTCGGAGATGTTCGTTACTCCAGAACTGGCTTTGCATCGCGATCCAGAATCAGGAGCGATGCCGGATTCCTCCACACGCGGCAGATTGGGTCAGCCGTCCGCTGCAGTTGCTGATTGGGCATTTCGGATTCGGTCGAATAGATACGACTACCGTCCGCAAAGCGGTATTCGTACAGGGGAGTTATATCCGGCGCTTTCTTCCATGCCATGCCAGACTGGTCCACAGTACCCACCCAGGTCCCACCCTTACCCGTGTTGATCTCCTTCCAATCGCCGATGAGTTTTCCATCTTGGAGACGGCCCGCGACGCGGTAGATTTCGTCGCCTAGCTTTACTTTAAACTCAAAATGGTCTTCCTGGGATGTCCCTTCCGCAATCTCATCTTGATCGAGACGCCCTCGAACGATCCCACGATCGACATTTAACTCCAGGGTGAATGGGAGCTCGGAACCGTCCAAAAAGTCGCGGGCCCTGCAGTTCCAGGTTCCCGCGAGCGTTTGTGCGGGTTCCGACTTTCTCGCCGACAATGCGTAGAAGAGCGGTTGTGGAATTGTTCTTCCTGCGGGCGGCTCAAGGGTCAAGACCATGCCGCGTTCTCCCGAAGTTACGAATACCGGGATGAGCCCTTCGCGCTGGCGGTCCGGAGGCAGCGCGAAGAAGCTGATCTCCTGGATGTTCTGCCATTCGTTCGGGGGATGGATGTCTTCGCGCAACAGGTAACTCGTCAGTCCATCGTTGCTCCTGGCGCGGTATACGGGTACGGGAAGAAACAGGCGGGGGTCGTCGAGTGCAAGTCGGTACATGATCTGGTTGTAGTCATAGCGTGGTGTTTTTGCTGGCGTGTTGGAAAAGAAGTCCGTATACGTTGCCTCGAAGTAAATGAGCCGTCCGTTTTGCTGAGCAAAGAACGGATGCTGCACTGGCAAATAGAAATCGTAGCGGTCATGCATCACAACCTTGGTCGAGTAGACCCACGGCCCAAGCGGAGTGTCACCCTCGGCATACCAAATTTCGCCAACGCGGCGCTGCACCAGCATGATCCAGCGTTTCCGATAGCTGTTCCATTCCACGGTGGCGCCGAACGGCGCGATCGGAGTTGCGGTCTGAAAATCGCGAAGCTGGATCAATCCTTCCTGCGGCTTCATTTTTCCGGCTGCGATGAGATCTTGTTGCTGCTTGTAATTCAGCGGAGGGGTGTCGCGCTTCCAGCCGCAAACCAGGCGTCCATCGGGTCCGTGCTCCAAGTTAACATTGTCCTTCTCGACGCGAGTACCTTGCACGAGACAGGTGTACCCTTCGTACTCAGACGGATCCATCAGGTGCGTGAGGTCCGCCTGGACGCGCGCTGCCGGGAAAGATTCAGTAGGAAAATACTGGTATTCGTGGCTACCGCTTTTGACCAGGAACGGGCGGCCGTCCAGACGCAACTGCGCGTTCAAACTCAGTTGCTGTATCGGCTCGAACCTCTGCGTGTTGT
This sequence comes from Candidatus Acidiferrales bacterium, assembly GCA_963709675.1. Taxonomy (GTDB): domain Bacteria; phylum Acidobacteriota; class Terriglobia; order Acidiferrales; family UBA7541; genus Acidiferrum. The sequence continues at coordinate 782,035 of CAVPWW010000002.1, read as the reverse complement.
CGTTGAATAGGACCAGCGTGCGTTCCAGCTCTTCGCCTAAGCCCTTCATCCTCCGGCACTCGCCGGCCAAGCGTTCCCGGCCGTTTGCATCGCTAACCACTCCTGCCCAGAAGAGCCACTCCAGGCCATCTCCGGTTGTTGGACACATAGCTCTACTGAATCCCGTGCTGTCGACGAAATACTCTAAGTCAACGCCTACGCTTGGATCCAGCCCTCCGTGACCCGGCAGTTCTGAAGCCGCGCCCGATTCCGCAAAATTTCCGAGAGGATAGGAGACCTTACTTGTGTCCCCGAAGAACCAATAGACTTTGCCGTGGTATCGAATGGCGTGTGCGCCGTCCTGCCCTGCAACCTGGGCATTCAGCATAGACTGCTGAATGGGAACCCGCTCGCCGACCAGAACGCTGTCGCGATAGATGCCTTCGCCGGTGAGACGATAGAGGCGTTCCGCGACATTGAGGCGCTTGATTTTGAGGACGGCCGTGCCACCTGGACTGATCTGCAGGGTTGTTCCGCGACTTCCCAGGAAATCCTGCGGATATTCATACCCATGGCTCTGAATGGAGAACCATACAGACTGATTCATCAAACTCGGTTCGTAGAAAGCCACAATACCGTTGCTGTCGGTGTAGTAGGAAACTTCGTACGTAGTGCGGAGCTCGACCAAGGGTACACCGCGTCCCGTGTCTTGATCCACGACGACTATCCTGAAGTAGTCAGGTGGTCTCTGCGCGGCACTAGCTGCGAAAACCAATCCCAGCAAAGCCCATGCTAACAGGTAGTGGGCATGTCCTTTCCAGTGCCGGAGGTAATCTTGCTTCTTACGAAGAGCCGGGTTCTGAGTAGGCTCCATATCGCGAGCCCATTGTAGCAGCCGTCTTGCGGAGCACGGGTGTACATTTTGCGCGGCATCCGAGTTGGAAGGGATTTGTTGGGAATCGTCGATGAGATTCTGGACGTGTGGTCGGCATAACTCGGAAGTTATGGCAGAAGTCGTGCTGGGTCCTGGTAAAAAACGGCGAAATCGGAAACTTGGGTACTTGCCATCAGTTGTCCGTCAAGCGGACTCGGGAATCGACCCTAATCTAGTGCCTCCTCGTGTTTCGAGAGAGGACGGCACGTAATGGTTTGAGCAAGGATAGAGTTCAAAACGGAAATTGTGGTCACACCCGTTGTTCATAATTGAAGCGTTAGGACCGACGTGCCCCGGCACTAATCCTTCTCCGTGTAAGGGAGCATGGTGATGCAGCCTAGATCGCGTTGGCGCAAGGTTCGCGAGAATCTGCGATGGCGTGGGCCGTTCATCGTTGCGTTACTCATCCTCCGCCAGCTTGTGCGCCCGCTTGTTTACTGGGATCTGTGGCACATCTACGAGACAGATATTTCGGAACAAGCGCCTCAGCCTTACGCCAGGGAAGAATGGACGACAAGAATCGGCGGGATAGAGGAAGATGCTGATTCCGTGACGACGATGATAACTTCCATGGGCGAATTGGCGCCCGGGGAAGTAGCCAGTCGCCTATCAAGGGGACACCTTGCTGCCGTTGCCTTTTCGGGGGAACAACCGGTGGGGTATATGTGGTTGGCGATTTCCTGCCTGCCAGAGCTAATTTTCGACACCAGTTGGGTTATTCGGCCTGGCGAAGCGGTTCGCTATAATTCTTTCGTGATCCCGCCCTTCCGAGGTCGTGGTGTGCATAGCGTCCTGAACGCAGCCGCGAATTGCTACGCACGGGAACTCGGTATTACCAAGACGTTTGGTGCGGTGAGCGTGTTGAATCCGCAGTCCATGAGCCTTCCCAAGCATTATCGGAGAGCGATCAAGATGACGGTGTTGTTCGTCAGAGTTCGCGGCACAAAGTGGACGATCAGAAAATCCTTCGGTGCTCCACTCGACTGCCGTTTTAGCTGGCCAATTCAGAAGAAGAATTGAATATTTGCCGGTACGTGGCACCGGCCTCGCGCCCGACCAACGACGAAACCGGAAATGTGGAGGCTGCTTCGCGGACTAAACTATGTTTAGTACAAAACGCTATTGAAGTATTGTGAATGACAACGGTTCATCTGGGCAGGGCAAGGTGACCGTGGGCACATACGAAGCCGTCGCACTGGAGTACCCCCACTACATTGACCTCCTTGGAAGTTTCACGTCCCGACGGAGGTCGGAGTGTACTTCCCTCAAGGCCATGAACGCCTCTCCGAAGAGCACTGCCTGACCCGAAACGCAACACCCCCTGAGGCGAGTCTCAGATTCCACTTTGCATCGGGCCAGCAAGTCAAACCAAGCTCATTTCACGGAGGGAATCATGAGACATATTAGGATTTTACGGCTGTTGGCATACATCACTGCAATAACTATGTTGGCTGCACTCGCTTTGCTTGTACGGGCTCCCGCGCAGGAACTGGAGCAAGAATCTTCTCACCCTGTACTCCTTTCAATTGCCGTGACTCCGGCGGATGCCTCGATTCTTCCGGACCGCGACATCCAATTTACCGCCACGGGGACCTTTAGCGATGGGAGCTCCCACGATCTGACGTGGAGCGTGACGTGGAGTTCATCGGTTCTGGATGTGGCAACGATTAACAGGGTGGGGAACACGAGGGCCTTAGCGGTAGGGCGAACGACGATTGAAGCGGCCTTGGGCGCGATCAACGGCTCGGCTACCTTGAACGTCGTGCTCAGCGGAACGTTTGATTTGACGGGCAGCATGGAGACCGGGCGCTACGTTCATACGGCGACGCTGCTGAACAATGGGATGGTACTAGTGGCGGGCGGCTGTTGCCCTTCCCTTCCCACGGCGGAGTTGTACAATCCCGCGACCGGGAGCTTCACTCCTACTGGCAGCATGACCGCCCCGTACGCCTTGGCGACGCTGCTAAACAACGGCATGGTGTTGATTGAGGGAGGTGGCGCCGCCGGGCTCCCTGGTGGAGAGCTGTACAATCCCTTGACCGGATCCTTCTCGTACACCAACGGCAAAATGAGTACTCCGCGCGACTGGCACACGGCGACATTGCTGAAGAACGGCTTGGTGCTGATGGCGGGAGGCATTGACTCAAACTACAACGCCTTAGCCAGCGCGGAGTTGTACGATCCCGCGACCGGGACCTTCACCCCCACCGGCAGCCTGAACAACGCGCGCGCAGGGCACACGGCGACGCCGCTGAACAATGGAATGGTGCTGATGGCGGGCGGGTGTACGGGATACTGCAGCCCAGGCTACACTAACTCTCCAAGCGTGGTGGAAGGAGAGCTGTACAATCCCGCGACTGGGACCTTCACCCCTACCGGCAGCCTAAACACCGCGCGCTTGTTTCACACGGCGACGCTGCTGAACAATGGCATGGTACTGGTGTCGGGCGGCCAGGACTCCGAGGGCGGCGACATCCTTGCCGACGCGGAGCTCTATAATCCTGCGACCGGGACCTTCACCCCTACCGGCAGCCTAAACACCGCGCGCACTCGTCATAGGGCGTCCTTACTGACCAACGGCATGGTGCTCATGGCGGGCGGCGCTGACTACTGGCTCGTTAACTTCGGTGAATCCCTTGGCAGCGCGGAGGTGTACGATCCCGCCACCGGGACCTTCACCCCTACCAGCAGCAGCCTGAACGACGCGCGCTACTGGGAAACCGCGACGCTACTGAACAACGGCCTGGTGCTGATCGCCGGAGGCGTTGGCATGTATCAATATGAAGCCAGTGCGGAGCTGTACGAACCGGTCCTCTGTCCGCCGCCGCATCTCAAGTCGATTGCCATTAAGCCGGAAAGGTCCACTTTATCCCCAGGGCAAACACAGCGGTTTATCGCCATTGGCAAGTTCAGCGATGGCACGACGCAGCAGCTTGCCTCGGTAACGTGGAGTTCGTCGAAGCCGGCTGTGGCGCAGATCAGCAACGATGCGAGCAATCCCGGAGTGGGCCTGGCCATCGCCGCAGGGACGGTCATGATCGAGGCCAGGGCCGTGTGGGTGCGAGGCTGGGCAAGGCTGACCGTGCAGTAAAAACGAGTCAATGCAAGGAATTCGCGGCTCAAGTTTACGTTTCCTCTGTCTGGGCGAAGCGAGGAAGTCAGTGGGTGTGCTTGTTCAGTCAGGAAACTGGGGCCAAGCAACACAATGGAGCCTGATGACTGCAAACTCGAATGCTGTTAGAGTTTGACGCTCTCCCCCCCCATCGCTAGACTCGATTCCTTCCAGGAGGAGTCATGGCCACGGCGGTTTCCGCGCGCATCTTTAAAAACTTCATCAACGGCGAATGGGTTGCGTCCAGAAGCGGCAAGACCCACTTGAATCACAATCCCGCCAACACCACCGAAATCATTGGGGAATTTCCCCTTTCGGCGCAGGCCGATGTAGATGCCGCCGTTGCTGCTGCTCGAGAGGGGTACAAATCTTGGCGCCTCGTCCCGGCCCCTAAGCGCGCCGAAATTCTGTTTCGCGTTGCCGAACTCCTTGTGAAGCGCAAGGAAGAGTTCTCTCGCGATATGACTCGCGAAATGGGCAAGGTCCTTGCCGAAACTCGCGGCGACGTTCAGGAAGCCATCGATATGACTTACTACATGGCTGGCGAAGGTCGACGCCTATTCGGTCGAACCACTCCTTCCGAACTTCCCAACAAATTCGCCATGAGTGTCCGTCAGTCCATCGGCGTCTGCGGCATGATCACGCCATGGAATTTCCCCATGGCGATCCCTTCCTGGAAGATGATGCCCGCGCTGGTCTGCGGCAATACGGTTGTCCTCAAGCCCGCCGAAGACACTCCGCTTTCCTCATATCATCTTGTTGAAGTCATGGCAGAAGCAGGTATTCCTCCCGGAGTCGTCAATCTCGTCAGTGGCGATGGCCCCGGCACAGGTGCGCCCCTCACCAAGCAGAAGGATGTCCCGGTCATAAGCTTTACTGGTTCCACATCCACCGGGCGCATCATCGCAGAATCTTGCGCTCCGGATTTCAAGCACTACAGTTTGGAAATGGGCGGCAAAAACATCATCCTTGTCCTCGACGACGCCAACCTCGATCTCGCCGTCGACGGCGCCATTTGGGGAGGTTTTGGCACCACTGGACAGCGCTGCACCGCCGCCAGCCGCATCGGGGTGCATAAATCCCTATACAACGAATTTCTCAACCGCCTCGTCGAACGTGCTCAAAAACTCAGAGTCGGCGACGGACTCGATCCTTCCATTGACATGGGGCCTGTGATCAACGAGCAGCAACTCCAAACTGTGATGAGCTACGTCGAGATCGGCAAAAAGGAAGGCGCCAAACTTCTCACCGGTGGCCATCGTCTGGATAAGGCCGACCACGCCAAGGGATGGTTCCACGAGCCAACGGTTTTCGCCGACTGCGGTCCCGAGATGCGCATTGCTCAAGAAGAAATCTTTGGCCCCGTGGTATCCGTCATTCCCATCGACAATCTCGAGCAGGGAATTGAAGTCGCCAACAGCGTTCCCTACGGCCTATCTGCTTCGGTCTACACGCGCAATGTCAACGCCGCGTTCGCCGCGCTCCGCGACCTCTACACTGGGATCGTCTACATCAATGCCCCCACCATCGGCGCTGAAACCCATCTCCCCTTCGGCGGTACCAAGCAAACCGGCAACGGCCATCGCGAAGCCGCCGTCGCCGCGATCGATTTCTTCACCGAGTGGAAATCTGTTTATATCGACTATTCCGACAAGCTCCAGCGCGCCCAGATCGATAACAATTAGTGCCGGTTTCCCCGCTTTACTTTATGCTATAATGTAAAGCATGGCTGAAGCGACTCTTTCTTCCAAGAACCAAATCGTGATTCCCCGCGAGGCACGCCGCGCCCTCGGCCTCAAGCCTGGGGACAAGCTCCTTGTCGTCTTGAAAGGGAATAAGATCATTATTCTTCAGAAACCTAAGTCCTACCGCGACGCAATTACTGGCCTCGGGCGTGGACTATACCCGGAGGATTACCTCAAAAAGGAACGCGACAGTTGGGAGTAGGACGCCTACGCACCTTCGTACAATCCCATCGTCTCATTGCCCTGGACACCAGCGTTTTTATGTATCAGCTTGACGCCAACATCCGATATCTCCCCCTATCTGACGTTGTTTTCGCCTGGCTGCTCCAACGGGGCAATGCGGCCGTATCCTCCACTCTGTCTCTTACGGAATTACTTGTGCCTGCCTATCAGGAAAGCGACCAGCCGAGGATTCAGTCATGTTATGGCTTCCTAGCCACTTTCCCGAATTTGACCTGGGTTCCGCCCACCCTCGAGATTGCTGATGGTGCCGCGCGCGTGCGCGCTTCCTATCGTCTGAGCACCTCCGATGCAATTCAGGCTGCCACGGCCATATTCTCCAAAGCGTCGGTCTTGATTTCCAACGACCCGGTCTTTAAACGAGTGAAGGAGATAGACAGTTTAGTTTTGGACGATCTCCTTTGACGCCGCTTGACAGCCTTTCTAGAATAGGAGTTAGCACCCGCTGAGGAGTGCTGCTATGCGCTACCCGGCTCTGCAGGAACGCCGCAATCGCCAGGTTCTGGCCGACATCGTCCGTGCTTACATCGAGACGGGCGAGCCGGTCTCCTCGCGCGCCATCTCCAAGCGCTATGAGGAGCCCCTCAGCACTGCCACGATCCGCGGCGTCATGGCCGATCTCGAAGATGGTGGGTACCTCTATCAGCCCCACACTTCCGCCGGACGCGTTCCCACCGCAGCCGCCTATCGTTTCTTCGCCCAGGAGATTGCTTCCCAAGCAACTCTAAGCGTCGAAGACCGCGACTGGATCAATCGAGAAATGGCCAACGGCACGAGCCCTGCGGAATTCACCGAACGCGCCGGCCACGTTCTTGCCGAAGTCTCAAAGGGGCTTGGCATCGTCGTTTCTCCTCCTTTGCGCAAAGCCATCTTGGAACACGCTCGAATGTGGCTTATACCCGATGGCCGCGTCGTCGTCGTGCTGATTTCCCCCGGCGGCAACACCCGGGATAAGGTCCTCCGTCCCCCGCGACTCTTCACTCAGGAAGAACTCGACGCCACCGCCGATTTTCTCAATCAACACTACACGGGGTGGACCTTAGAAGCCATCCGCACCGACCTTTTGCAGAAGCTCGCTACTGAGCGTGAGCGCTATGAAACGATTGCTCGCAGCGCCCTCACTCTCTGCGCTCCGGCAATCCTTGGCGAAAACCCCCAGTCGCAAATCTACGTCGAAGGTACGGCCCAGATCGTCACCGCCCCGGAATTCGCGGATCAGACCCAATTAGGGGACTTACTCGCGGCCATCGAGGAAAAGCACCGCCTCATCACCGTGCTGAACTCCTGCATCGAGACGCCGGAGCCAGTTTTTGTCCAGATCGGCGTCAAGGAAATTTCGCAGTCTGGCGAAAACATCGCGCTCATCAGTGCGCCGTACTCGACTCACGAGAATGTGCAAGGTTCGCTTGGCGTGATCGGGCCTACACGCATGCACTACGAACGCGCCATGACCGCTGTCGCCTATGTCGCTCAGCTTTTCAGCGAAGCGCTAAGCAAGATCGAATGAATTGGACCGTCTAGAATAGAGGAAGCATTCATGAAAGACCGTGAGTTCGAAATTAAACTGCCCCCGCAGGAAAGCCCTGAAGAAAAACCAGCGGCTGAGGACAGCGCCCGCGACGATGCGGAAGCGAGAAAACTGGCCACCGAACTGGAAGACCTGCGTCAGTCCCTGGTTCGCCATCAAGCTGACTTTGCCAATTTCCGCAAACGCGCCGAAAAAGAAAATCGCGAAGCCGGCCAGCGCGCCACGGCCCGTGTCATCGAGCAACTCATTCCAGTCGTGGATGGGTTCGAGCATGCCCTCGCCGCTCATCGCGAGGCCGAATACGACGGCTATCGCAAGGGCTTTGAGCTGATCTACAAGCAACTCCTGGATAATCTCATTCGCCTCGGCGCGGAGCGCATCGACCCCCAGGGAAAACCATTCGATCCCCATCTTCACCAGGCTGTCGACCGCGCCGAAACCACCGACCATCCCGACGGCACCGTCCTCGAGGTTTTTCAGCCCGGTTACCTCTATCATGGCCGGGTTCTTCGCCCCGCTATGGTTCGCGTAGCCGTTCATCCCAATCCTGCATCGAACAAGTTTGCAAACTAACCATGACACGAGCCCAACAGCGCGATTTTTATGAAGTTCTAGGCATCACCAAAACCGCTTCCCTCGACGAAATCAAGAGCTCTTACCGTAAAGCGGCCATGCAGTGGCATCCCGACCGCAATCCCGAGAATAAAGAGGAAGCCGAAATCCGCTTCCGCGAGTGCACCGAGGCCTACAGCGTTCTCAGCGACCCTCAGAAGCGCCAGATTTACGACACCTACGGCCACGCGGGTCTCGCACGCGTTGGTGGTCCCACCGATTTCAACGAGACCATCTTCCAGGACTTCCACGATATTTTCGGCGACTTCTTCGGTTTCGAGGATCTTTTCGGCGGGGGAGGACGCCATCGCGGCGGCGGTCGCAGCCGTGTCCAACGTGGTTCCGATCTTCGCTATGACATGACCCTCACGTTTGAAGAAGCCTCGATGGGCGTCAACACCAAGATCCGCGTTCCCCGCCAGGAATACTGCGAATCCTGCAACGGCACCGGCGCAAAAAAGGGAACTGGCGTCGTCGCTTGCCAGACCTGCGCCGGCCGGGGTCAATTGGTTTACCAGCAGGGATTTTTCACCATCAACCGCACTTGCCCCGCTTGCCAGGGCGCCGGACAAATCGTCAAAGAGCGTTGCCCAGACTGTCGCGGCCAGGGGCGCGTCGATCGCGAGCGCACCATCGAACTCCGCATTCCCCCGGGTGTGGATACCGGCACTCGCCTCCGCGTCCAGGGTGAAGGAGAGCCGGGGCCGAATGGCGGTCCTGCCGGCGATCTTTACGTCGTCCTCGAAGTGAAGGAACACACCTTCTTCGAGCGCCGCGGAGCCGACCTTTACTGCACGATTCCCCTCAGCGTTACTCAAGCCGCCCTCGGCACTGAACTCCAGGTCCCCGGCCTGAATGGCGAGGAGCGTCTGAAAATTCCCGAAGGCACGCAAAGTGGTGCCGTTTTCCGCATTAAGGGCAAGGGCTTGTCCGATCCTCACGGCGGTGGCCGCGGCGATCTTTATTATCACGTGCGGGTCATGACGCCTTCCAAGTTAACCAAGGAACAGCGCAAGCTCCTCGAGCAACTCCACTCCACGCAGAAAGTCGACAATAAGCCTGCCGAGCGTGGTTCTTCGCTCTTCGACAAGGTCAAAGACATTTTCGGCTAATTGCATTGCATACCGTGTTTCCGGGCAGAATTTGCAGAGCGGGGAGTCTGCCTGCTGGTCTGCCTTCACGTCTTGCCCAATCCGTGACAACATAACCCACACATGCGCCGCCGCTTCTTCGTCGATGGCTTTGAAAATCAGCGCGCCTCCCTGGAAGGCGAACCCGCCCACCATCTAGGCCGCGTTCTCCGCGCGCAACCCGGCCAACTCTACGAACTCAGCGACGGCACCTCCGTCTGGCTGGGCCGCATTGACTCCGTGGGCCGCGACCGCGTCGATTTTGTCCTCATCGAGCAAATCGCCGGTCATGTCCCCCAGCTCAAGACCAACTTGCTTCTCTCTGTCGTGAAGTTCGATGCGTTCGAATGGGCCCTTGAAAAGGCCACCGAACTCGGCGTGACCCGCATCGTCCCTCTCGCCGCCGCGCGAAGTGAAAAAGCACTCCTCGCCGCTGCCGCAAAACGCTCTGAGCGTTGGAGGAAAATCCTCGTCGAATCTTCCCAGCAGTGCCGGCGCGTTCAAGTGCCCATCCTCGATCCGCTCGCCAAGCCAGAATCGGTGTTCGCCTCGCCAATCGACGGTGTGCGTATCCTCCTCTCGGAATCCCCCGAAGCGAAATCACTTCGCGAAACTCTCTCGGGCGTCCATGACACCAACACCGTCCTCGCCATCGGCCCCGAAGGCGGGTGGACCGACGCAGAATTCGCCGCAGCACGAACCTCCTCGTTCCGCGAAGCCTCCCTCGGCAAGCTCATTCTACGCACAGAAACCGCAGTAGCTGCCTCCCTTGCGATTCTAAGCTTCGCTCTCTCCAGCGATTGAAGCGCGCGCGCTCCCGTTTAGCCGGAGCATCCTAAACGCATCCGTAATCCGTCTAACTGAAGGTCGTGCGAACTTCGATCTGTGGGACTTCGAGCAAGGAATAACAACCGCGAAGCTTCAATCCATCTCACACGTGCGCGGCCGTTGCCCTTCACGTCTCAACTCGCGACTGGCTTAATATCACGACGCCGTGTTATAAATGAAAGGCAGTAAGCGAGATGCTCAAACCTGACGAGAACAACATCTCTCCTCCACAAGGCGACTCTTCTACCGCCCCTACATCTCCATTGTCGTCAGGGTCTTCACCTTCCGTGGTTTCCGATCCTTCCTCTCCACCCTCCCACCAACTCCTTCGCCATGAGATTCGCGTTTGGACCCGCGACCTCCTCATCGCCATCGGTCTCGCCCTCGTCATCATCGTCTTCCTCTACCAACCGGTGAAGGTCGAGGGCACTAGCATGGCCCCGCTGCTGTCCGATCAAGAGCGCATTTTTATCAACAAGTTTGTTTACCGCTTCGAGCCCATCGACCGTGGTGACGTCGTCGTTTTCTGGTATCCACTTGATCGTTCCAAATCGTTTATCAAGCGCGTGATCGCCCTTCCTGGCGAAACCGTCGAAATTCGCCGTGGCATCGTGTATGTCAACGGCCGGGAGATCACTGAGTCCTACGTCCCACCTCAATACGCCGACGTTAGCGACTACGCCCCCACAAAAGTTCCCACTGGGTGTTATTTCGTCATGGGCGACCATCGCATCAGTTCCAACGATTCCCGTGTATTCGGACCGGTTCCCAGTCAGTTCATCTACGGTCGTGCCGTGTTCGCTTACTGGCCCGTGGACCACTTCGGTTCTTTGTCTACCACCGAGGCCAACGACAAATGACGTTAGACGGAGGATCCACTGACAGACGTTCAGCACAGACCCGCCATTCTCGCGCTCGAGGACGGGCGCGTATTTAACGGCCGCGCGGCCGGCGCTATCACGCGTCGCGGCGGTGAAGTCGTTTTCAATACCAGCCTCACCGGATATCAGGAAGTTTTCACCGATCCGAGCTATGCCGGTCAGATCGTCTGTCTCACTTATCCTCACATCGGGAACGTCGGCGCAAATCTCGATGACGAAGAAGCTTCGCGTCCCTACATCGAATCCTTGATCGTCCGCGAGTTCTCTCAGATTTCTTCCAATTGGCGTTCTAGTGAAACCGCGCAACTCTATCTCAATCGCCACAAAATTCCCGTTATCTGGGATATCGATACGCGCGCCCTGGTGTTGCACATCCGCAAAGTCGGCGCGCTTCGCGGCCTGGTTTCCACCGACGGCACTCCTGCCGATCAACTCATCTTCGAAGCAAAGCAACTCCCCGTTATGGCAGGCCTGGAACTAGCCAGCCGCGTCACTTGCGGCAAAGCTTACGATTGGCAGAAGGGTTCCATCGAACTAGCCACCTCGCCCTGGGCCGAACAGATGGGCGAATCCGGTGCCGGCAACGACGTCCATAAGTTCAAAGTCGCCGCCTACGATTTCGGCATAAAGCAAAACATCCTCCGCCTCCTCGTCGATCATCATTGCGAGGTCACAGTCATCCCCGCAAACACTCCGGCCGAAGATGTACTCGCATTCCACCCGGATGGCGTGTTCCTTTCCAATGGCCCCGGCGATCCGGAGCCCATCACGTACGTCCAGGAAAATATCCGAAAACTCGCCGGACGCGTCCCCATTTTCGGCATCTGCCTCGGCCATCAACTTTGCGGCATTGCCCTGGGTGGAAAAACATTCAAACTAAAATTCGGCCATCACGGCTCGAATCATCCGGTCAAGAACCTTCTGACCAATCAAGTGGAAATCACCGCCCAGAATCACGGCTTCTGCGTGGACCCCGACTCGCTCCCCTCCAGCGATGTCGAAGTCACGCACCTTAATTTGAACGATCACACCAACGAAGGCATGCGCCACAAAAACATTCCTCTCTTCAGCGTGCAGTATCACCCGGAAGCCTCCCCCGGCCCTCACGATTCCCACTACCTCTTCACCCAATTCACCGACATGATGAAGGAATTCGCCCAGCCCGGGAGTTCCCGCGGATGAGGAACTGTCTGGTTTTCGTTATAGTTCTTCTGGGTTCGCGCACAGTTTTTGCCCAGACCCGGCAGTCGAGCGCGAAAGTGGACCGCCCGTCTGGCTATCTAGTCACTGCGACTCAGGCGGGCCGCGACTCGCTTTCGAAAGAGACGATCTCTCATTCTCGAAGGGAATCTGCGATTGATTGTTGCGATGTTCAGGATCGCCTTGTCGAAGTTCGCACGAAAAGAGTCGGAAGGTCTGAGTTCACGCACATTTCTGCGGGCGCCTATTGGATATGGCGATCGATTTTGCTTCGAGTAAGGACGCTCAGGAGTGCAGCTGGAATCTGTATACGATTGAAAGCAACGGAAATTCCGTTTTGAAAACATACGTGACAGTAAGCTGATATGCCTAAACGAAAAGACATCCACAAGATTCTGATCATCGGCTCCGGCCCGATCGTCATCGGCCAGGCCTGCGAATTCGACTATTCCGGCGCCCAAGCCTGCAAAGCGCTCCGCGCCGAAGGCTACGAAGTCGTCCTCGTCAATTCCAATCCTGCCACCATCATGACCGACCCGGAACTGGCGCATCGCACCTACATCGAGCCCCTCACCAAGGAGTATCTCGAAGAAATTATCATCAAAGAACGGCCTGACGCGCTTCTTCCCACCGTCGGCGGACAAACTGCTCTCAACCTCGCCGTCGAACTCGCCGAATCCGGCATTCTCGAAAAGCACAAGGTCGAAATGATCGGTGCTTCCCTCCGTGCCATCAAAGTCGCCGAGGATCGCCTTTGGTTCAAGGACGCTTGCCGCAAAATCGGTCTCGAAGTCCCCGCCTCCGCTCTCGTCAACAGCGCACAGGACGCCATGCGTCTCTGTGATCAGCTCGGCTTTCCCCTCGTCATCCGTCCCTCGTTCACTCTCGGCGGCACGGGCGGCTCCATCGCCTACAACAAAGAAGAATTTTCCGAAGCGATCGCTCATGCTCTCGACATGAGCCCGGTCCACGAAGCCCTCGTCGAAGAATCCGTTCTCGGTTGGAAAGAATACGAGCTCGAAGTGATGCGCGATTATCGCGACAACTTCGTGGTTATCTGCTCCATTGAAAATTTCGACCCCATGGGCGTCCACACCGGTGACTCCATCACGGTTGCCCCCGCGCAAACGCTCACGGATAAGGAATACCAGCGGATGCGCGATGCCGCCGCGGCCATCATCCGCGAGGTTGGCGTCGAGACGGGCGGTTCCAACGTGCAATTCGCCGTCAATCCCGAAAATGGCCGCATGACCGTCATCGAGATGAACCCCCGCGTTTCTCGCAGTTCGGCGCTGGCCAGCAAAGCTACCGGCTTCCCCATAGCCAAAATCGCAGCACGCCTCGCCGTCGGCATGTCTCTCGACGAAATTCCCAACGACATTACACAGAAAACTCCCGCGTCCTTTGAGCCCACCATTGATTACGTCGTAGTGAAAATTCCCAAGTGGCAATTTGAAAAATTTCCCGGCGCAGACAGCACGCTTGGCACCCAGATGAAATCCGTCGGCGAAGTCATGGCTATCGGCCGCACCTTCAAGGAAGCGCTGCAAAAAGGTATTCGCTCACTTGAACCTAGCACGCCCTGGCGCGCCCCCGCTGAAACTCCGGACTCGCTCCTTCGAGAGAAACTGGCCACGCCGCGCCCCAATCGCATTCATTGGATCCTCACCGCCGTGGAACGCGGCCTGCCGGCCCACGACATCTGCGAGCTGACCAAGATCGATCCGTGGTTTATCCACCAGATCGAGGAGATTATCCAAGTCAATCGCCGCGCTGCCGCCGTGACCGTCGAAACCGCCTCAAAGGAGTTGCTCCGCGACGTGAAGCGCATCGGCACCAGCGACGAGCACCTCGCGCAGCTCTGGAAGACCACCCCCGCCGCCGTCCGCCTGCAACGTGCCCGCTACGGCGTTGGCCCGGTCTTCAAGCGCGTTGATACCTGCGCTGCCGAATTCGAGTCTTTCACCCCTTACATGTATTCCAGTTACGAGGACGAGGACGAATCCAACGTCACGCAAAAGCAGAAAATCATGATTCTCGGCAGCGGTCCCAACCGCATCGGGCAGGGAATTGAGTTCGATTACTGCTGCTGCCATGCCAGCTTCGCCCTGCGCGCCGACGGTTTTGAGACCATCATGGTCAATTGCAATCCGGAGACGGTTTCCACCGACTACGATACTTCTGATCGTCTCTACTTCGAACCGCTGACCCTCGAAGACGTTCTCGCCATCGTCGAAAAAGAGAAACCGAGCGGCGTGATCGTCCAGTTTGGCGGCCAGACTCCTCTCAATCTTGCGCTGGAGTTGAAGCGCAATGGCGTGCCCATTGTCGGCACCGCCCCCGAATCCATCGACCTTGCCGAAGATCGCCGCCGTTTTGGCCGTCTTCTGGACGAATTGAAAATTCCGCAGCCTCGCAACGGTACCGCGCTGGTTCCCGAGGAAGCCGCGCGGGTTGCTGGCGAAATTGGCTTACCGGTTCTCGTTCGCCCCAGCTATGTTCTCGGCGGCCGTGCCATGGTCATCGCGTACGACGTCAACACCGTCCAGGAATACGTCGCGCAAGCCGCCATGATGGGCCCCGCGCGTCCCGTGCTCATCGACCAGTTTCTCGAGGAAGCCACCGAAGTGGACGTCGATGCTCTTGCCGATGGCACTGATGTTGTCATCGGCGGCATCATGGAGCACATCGAAGAGGCCGGTGTACACTCCGGCGACTCCTCCTGTGTTCTGCCTCCCGTCAGCCTTTCGCCAAAAGCCCTGGAAACCATTCGCGATTACACCAAGCGTCTAGCCCTCGCTCTCAAGGTCATCGGCTTGATGAACGTGCAGTACGCCATCCAGCGCGAAACCGTCTATGTCCTGGAAGTCAACCCGCGCGCCTCTCGAACTGTTCCTTACGTCAGCAAAGCCACCGGTGTGCCAATCGCCAAAGTCGCGGCGCGCTTGATGGTTGGGCGCCGGCTTTCAGACATGAAGCTTCCCATCGTTCATCACAACGGCGTCGCCGAAATCGCCGTGCGCGATTATTTCTCAGTGAAATCACCGGTCTTCCCCTTCAATAAATTCCGCGGCGTCGATACCATTCTCGGCCCGGAAATGCGCTCGACCGGGGAAGTCATGGGCATCTCCACCGACTATGGGCAGGCCTTCGCCAAAGCCCAATTGGCCGCCGGACAAAAATTACCCGGCGGCGGTACGGTCTTTATCAGCGTCAACGACCGCGATAAACGAGGCATCGCCACCCTCGGAAAGGACCTCGTCTCACTTGGCTTCAAGCTTGTAGCGACGCGCGGCACCTGCTCGGCCTTCCGAGCTTCCGGGGTTCCCTGCGACGAAGTCTTTAAAGTGAACGAGGGACGGCCCAACATCGTCGATCTCATCAAAACCGGCAAAATCCATTTAGTCATCAACACGCCCCTCGGCCGCGAATCCTTCTACGACGAGAAGTCCATTCGCCGCGCCGCCATTCGTTACAACATCACCTGCATTACCACGCTCTCTGCCGCCCAGGCCGCCGTTCGCGGCATCCACTCGCTCCACGAAGTGAAACGCGAAATTAACTGCCTTCAAGATCTTCACGGTTCCGGCGTCGCCACCGCGGGCACTTCCACCACAGGAGACTGAAATATGGAAATCCGTGGCATCTTTCCCGCCCTGGTTACACCTTTTGCCTCTGACGAATCCGTTTCCCTTGCCGCTGTAACCAGAAACATCTGTCGCTACAATGACACCGGCGTATCCGGCTACGTTGTCCTCGGTTCTACCGGTGAAGCCGTCATGCTATCCCGCGAGGAAGCCGACTCCGTCCTCGCAGCCGCGAAAGAGGCTGCCGCTCCCAGCAAACTTCTCATCGCCGGCACCGGCGCAGAATCCACCTCCGAAACTATCGCTCGCACCAAACGTGCCGCGGTCCTCGGCTATTCGGTCGCACTCGTTAAGACCCCTTACTACTACAAACCCGTCTACCGCGCTGAAACCTATCTCCATCACTATCGTGCCGTCGCCGACGCCTCTCCCATCCCGATCCTGCTTTACTCCGTGCCGCAATTCACCGGCATCACCCTCGAAACTCCTGAAATTCTTGCTCTCGCTGCGCATCCCAATATTGTCGGCATCAAGGACAGTTCCGGAAACGTCCAGCGCGCCGGTGAAATTGTTGCCGGCGCGTCCGCTGACTTCTGTGTTCTCACCGGGGGAGCCGCCGTAATCTATCCGGCCCTCACCGTCGGGGCTCATGGCGCCGTCCTGGCCCTCGCCGCGGCGCTGCCGGAAAAATGCGCCGAACTTTACGAACTCTTCCGGCGCGGTCAACATGATCAGGCGCGGAAACTTCAACTCCTCCTCGTGCAAGCCTCAAAGCGCATGGTCTCCGAACATGGGATCGCCGGCGTCAAATACGCCATGGACCTGCGCGGCTATCTGGGCGGCCTGCCCCGGCTACCACTTTTGCCCTTAAGCGAAGAAAACAAGCGTTCCGTCGCCGATCTTGTTTCGCAACTCCATCCGGCTGCGGCGTCCGTCTAAGTCCGACAAGCCGCCAATAAATGATGCCAGCTCTCATTACCCACGCGATTGTCATCCTGAGCGAAGCGGGAGTTCTGCTTTTCGTCAGGGCATGGCTTCAGCCGTACCACCGGAGCAATGCAGGAGAGCAGCTTCAGCCGTTGAGGTCTAAGCCTGTGCCGTCACTTTTTTCTATGTCCTACATCTAAGCGCTCATGGACTGTCGCGCCCTCTTGCCTCACCAGTTGCCTCACACGTCGAAGCTGTTTCGCGACTTCGTCGAGCATTTCTCCAGACTCGAATCCTTCTATGACCACTCTCCCGATCTGAAATCCGCCGCGCATTGTTCCAAAAAATTGCGATTCCCCGGCGACCGCCGTGCCCAGGTAACGGGTATCCTCCGTGCCCAGAACCAGCTCTTTGGCAGCGGTCCCGCAACCCTGAAAAACCTGGATCGTCTTGCCGCCGGGGCAGTCGCCGTTGTCAGCGGCCAACAAGTGGGGCTATTTGGCGGTCCCGCTTATTCCTTTTACAAAGCTCTCAGTGCTATCCAGGCTGCTCACGAACTTTCGCAAAAAGGAATTCCCGCCGTCCCTGTTTTCTGGATGGCCACTGAAGACCATGACGTGGATGAAGTCCGCCACGTCTCCTGGTTCCACGAGGGCGAACTTCAAGAATTTGCGCTCCCCAAGCCTTCTGAGGATGCTGTGCCGGTTGGCCGCATCCCCCTCGGCAAGGAAGTTCACGAACTTGTCGTTCGTGCCCAACCGCTTCTCGGACAGACTTTTGGCGATCTACTCCATGAGACCTACACTCCCGTTGCCACCTACAGCAGCGCTTTCGCCTCTCTCTTCGCTCGCATTTTTTCCGATGACGGCCTGATCCTGCTTGATCCGCTCGACGAGCGCCTGCATCGCGTCGCCGCGCCCCTTCTCCGCGATGCCCTCGCACAACGCGATGAATTGAACGACCTTCTTCTTCGACGCGGCAGGGAACTGGACCAAGCTGGCTATGAAGCGCAAGTGAAGGTCACTTCCCACAGCACGTTGCTTTTTTCCCTCGAGGAAGGGAAGCGCCAGGTCATCTCCGCATCCAACGCCGGATTTTCCAGCGGCTCACTCGCGATGCCTCGCGAAAGCTGGCTCCGTCGCATCGAAGCTTCCCCGGAAAAATTCAGTCCCAATGCGCTGCTCCGACCCGTGATGCAGGACTATCTTCTTCCCACCGCCGTCCAATTTGGCGGCCCATCCGAGATCGCCTATTACGCCCAGTCGCAGGTCCTCTACAAAAAACTTCTTGGGCGCATGCCCGTCCTGTTTCCTCGCGCCGATTTCACTCTCGTCGACCCCAAGGCCGAGCGCATCTTGAAAAAGTACCATCTCGAGGTCGAAGATATCTGGCGCGGCTCGCAAGCCGTTCGCAATCGCATGTACAATTCCGCCGTTCCCAAAATGCTGGCGCGGGAATTCGACGCCAATCTTCGCCAGATGGAGAAAAGTATCCAGAAGCTCCACAAAGCCATTGCTAAAGTCGATCCGACGATTCAAGGCACCATTGCCCGCGCGGAAAAGCGCATCCGCTACCAAATTGAAAATCTACGGCATAAAACCGGCGCGGCTCTCGACCGCCACGATAAACAGATCGCAAAACACGAATCCTTTCTCGAAAACCTGCTCTTCCCCCAGAAAGGCCTGCAATCGCGTGCTCTCTGTTTCCTTCCGTTCCTGGCCCGCTGGGGCAGCGGCGGATTGAACGAACTGCAAAGACTAGCCAGTCCGAAGAAACCGGGTCGCCACCTGATCGTCCCTATCCCCTAGCCAATGTTGACGACCACATGTAAATTGTCATTCCGAATGCAGTCCTCGGCGTGAGGAATCCCTCCTCTCTTTCCTTTACAATTGAATAGCATTCAACGCGCCACATTCGTCGGAGGCCTCCTTGCAATCGATTAGCGTGAAATCCTCACGCCGTACCCAACTGCTCGAAATCACCAAAGATGTCCAGCGCATCGTCACCGCCCTCGGCGTCCGTGTCGGCACTTGCCTCCTGTACGTGCCCCACACCACCGCGGGCATTCTAATCAACGAACACGCTGATCCCGACGTAGCCTGCGACGCGGAAGGCACGTTCGATCGCCTCGTACCTATGGCTGGCCCTTATCGCCACACCGAGGGCAATTCCGATTCCCATGTCAAAACCATGCTTACCGGTATCTCTCAGTTCGTCTTCGTGGAGGAAGGCAAGCTGGCGCTCGGCCGCTGGCAAGGCATTTTTCTCGCCGAATTCGATGGCCCTCGCGAGCGCAAAGTCTACGTCAAGGTCCTTCCTGACCGCGTCTAAGGCAAATTTCTAAATCTCTCCTTGTTTCCCGGCCCGGCAGGCATACACTGTGCCCAACGGAGGGATCCATGCAACGCCTGCTTGTGGCCCTTTTTGTCCTGACTTTTTCTGCTTTCACTCAAAAATCCGATTCCTCTCATCCCTTCGATTACGACTCTAAGTCCCCCCTCGACACCCAGGACGTCGGTGTGGACTTTCGCGGCACCATCGCCATTTACGATTTTTCCTACGCCAGCCCCAAAGGTGGCCGTGTGCCTGCCTATCTCGTTTTGCCTCCGGGCAAAGGTCCCTTCGCAGCGGTGATCTGGGGGCATTGGTGCTGGCAAAACTCGGAGTTCTTCAATCGCAGGGAGTTTCTGAACGAAGCTGTAGCCCTTGCTCCCGCTGGCGTTGCCTCTCTGCTGATCGATTTTCCCCAGGCCCGGCCAGGTTATGTGCTAGACAAGGATCCCCTTACCGTTCAAGATATTGATAATCTCGTTCAGCAAGTGGTCGACATCCGCCGCGGCGCCGATCTTCTCCTTTCTCGGCCCTTCGTAGACCCCAAGCGCCTTGCCTACGTTGGCCATAGTTGCGGCGCCACCGCTGGAGGCGTCGTCAGCGGTGTCGACAAGCGTTTCCGCGCCTTTGTTCTCATGGCAGGAGACCTATCGGACGAAGTCGCTTCGAACAGTCCTGCATTCCAGGAATTCCGTCAAAAGACCGGCCCGGAAAAAGTCGATGCTTTCATGGCCAAATACTCTTGGTCAGACGCCGGCAAGTACATCTCCCACGCCGCCCCCGCAGCGTTGTTCCTGCAATATTCCTCTCAGGAACAATTCCTTACCCCTGAGGTCGCTAAGGCCACCGCGGCCCTCGCCAGCGAGCCCAAACAGTTCAAGCTGTACGACGCGCCCCATGCTCTCAATGCCGAAGCGCGCCGCGACCGCATCGCCTTTCTCACGCAACAACTCAATCTGCAACCCTTGTCGCCCGACGTAATTGCCGCCATCCCCCTTCTTCCTCAACCTCCCGAACCCCCTCACTGACGTGACCCGCACAATTGGCGGCACTGCATTATGCTAGAGTCTTAAGGAATGGCAAATCTAGGCATTTACGTTCAGGTGCCCTTCTGTCAGACCAAGTGCACCTACTGCAACTTCCACACGGGTGTTGTGTCCTCGGGCCGTTTCGCTCCATATATTCGTTCGATCCAACGCGAAATCTTCAGCGCTCGAGAACTCTTCGACGCCGGGGGTGTCGTTTGGCCCAAAGATTCCGATTGGGAGCCCCTCCGCCAGACACGAATCCCTCATCCCACGGTCGACACCATTTACATCGGCGGGGGTACTCCCAGCCTTCTTGATCCCGAACTCCTCACGGACCTCCTGCATTCAATTCAGGATTGTTTCCCCTGTTCCTGGGAAGAAGTCACTCTGGAAGCCGATCCCGAAACCATCGATCCAGAAAAAGCTCGCCATTGGCTTGCTTCCGGTGTCAATCGCATCAGCTTTGGCTCTCAATCTTTCAACGATTCTGAACTGAAAGCCGCCGGCCGCATGCACCGCCGCACGGATATTTACAAGGCCGTCCCAACTCTTCTTGACGCCGGCATTCGCAATATCAGCTTCGACCTGATTGCCGGTCTTCCCAAACAGACCTCCGATTCCTGGCGCCACTCTCTCGACGAAACCATCGCGCTTTCTCCCCAGCACGTCTCCATTTACATGTTGGAGATCGACGGAGGATCCCGCCTGGGCCTCGAAGTCCTCCAACATGGGTCCCGCTACAGCGCGAAGGAACTGCCCACAGAAGAAACCATGGCCGACTTCTACGAACTGGCACAGCGTGAACTGAAAGACGCCGGCTACGAGCAATACGAAATTTCCAATTGGGCCAAGCCGGGTTTTGCCTCCAAGCACAATCTCAAATACTGGCGTCGCGAGCCCTATCTAGGTTTTGGCGCAGGGGCCCATTCGTTCTCCGGTAAACAGCGCTGGTCCAATATCCACGACGCCGCGGCCTATGTTTCCAAGATTTCAAAAGGCAAGCATGCCATCGAAAACGTCCAGCACGTCACTCCCGAGCTGGCCCTCGAAGAAGAAATATTCTTAGGCCTGCGCCAGCTCGCCGGCGTCGATTTGGCTCGCATTGAACGCCAATATGGCATCGATCTTCAGCAGAAAGTCGGTCGCCTCGCCTCCATCGGCA
This sequence comes from Candidatus Acidiferrales bacterium, assembly GCA_963709675.1. GTDB lineage: Bacteria > Acidobacteriota > Terriglobia > Acidiferrales > UBA7541 > Acidiferrum. The sequence goes on along the minus strand of CAVPWW010000002.1, from coordinate 760,811 downwards.
TGGTAGAACATCAGGGGGATGTCCTCCGGGTTGCCCCGGCAAAGCTAAGCGTCTCCAACGAAATCCTGGTGGAACTGCTCCGCTAGAGAGTGCCCATGGTGCCGCTTCTCATTTCTTTGCTTTCGTCCGCTGTTGTGAGGGCTGCCCTTTGAGGCGGCCCGTTCTGGTGAACAGGAGGGCTGTTTGTGGCGGACATGGTTTTCGTCAGGCGGGCTTCAGTCTTGCCTCAATCAAACATGGCAATTTTCTTGGGGCTCTAATCCCTAAAGTCTCCATCGAGGAGCAAAGATGACCTACACCGTAGCGAAGAGCAATCAACTCGTCGATCCCGATCACGTGTCGCCTGTCGAAAACGCCGTCGATCTGCGAAGCGACACCGTCACACGCCCCAGCGACGAAATGCGCCGCGCCATTGCCTCTGCTGCCGTTGGCGACGACGTTTACGGCGAAGATCCCACAGTCAATCTCCTTCAAAAGCGCGCCGCCGAGATCTTCGGCAAGGAAGCCTCTCTCTTCGTTCCCACAGGTTGCATGGGCAATCTCGTTTGCATCAAAACCTGGACACATCATGGCAACGAAGTCATCTGCGAGGAGCGCAGCCACGTCAATCTCTACGAACTCGCCTCCATGGCCGCCATTGCCGGTTGCATGCCTCGTGCCGTGCGCGGCGAAGACAGTGGAATTCTCGGCTGGCACCACATTCAAGCCGCCATTCGCCCCAAAATCTATTACGATTCCCAGACCACTCTCATCTGCCTCGAAAATACCAGCAATATGGCCGGTGGCACGGTTTACCCAACGGAGCGCGTTCACGAAATTTGCGATAACGCTCACGCCCTCGGCTTGAAAGTCCATCTCGATGGCGCCCGTATCTTCAACGCCGCCGTCGCGCTCAACGATAACGTCGCGCACATGACCCAGAAGTGCGATTCTGTCATGTTCTGCCTTTCCAAAGGTCTCGGGGCTCCCGTCGGCTCCATGATTGTCGGATCTCGTGAATTCATCGAACGCGCCCGCGTCTACCGCAAAATGTTCGGCGGCGGAATGCGCCAGGTCGGTGTGCTCGCGGCCGCGGGGTTGCTCGCCCTCGAAAAGTCTCCGGCGCGCCTCCATGAAGATCACGAAAACGCCCGGCATCTTGCCAATGGCATCGCCCAAATCCCAGGCCTGAAAATCGATCCTCTAAGCGTCCGCAGCAATATTGTGATCTTCGATTGCAAAGCCACCGGCATGACTGCCGCCGAGTTTTGCGATGCGCTCCACCCAAAAGGAATCTGGGCGCAGGATACCGCGCTCTATTCCGTGCGCATGGTGACCCATTGGAACGTTGACCGTGCCGGCATGGATCGCGCCTTAGCCGAATTGCGGTTTGTTGCTCAAAAGAAACAAGGCCGCAGCGCTTAAGATGCTCAAGAATCTTCCGTCATCCTGAACGGAGTCTGCAAAGGGAGAAATCCGTTAGGTTTCATGCACGACCAGGTCATCGACAAGGAGAATTCACAATGAAACGCATTCCCAAATGGCTGGGTCTGGCTTTCTTATGTTCCGCTCTCGTCTCAAGTATCGCCCAAGCTCAATCGACTACCGTTTCTGCCCCACCCACACCGGAAGAGGCCAGGAAATTCATTGAAGCCGCCGAGCAGCGCCTGTTTGACCTCAGCATCAAAGCCGGCCGCGCCGCTTGGGTCCAGGAGAATTTCATCACCGTGGATACGGAGCAAATCGCGGCCGATGCCGGCGAAGAAGCCAACACTGCTGCCACTCAGTACGCCAAGCAAGCCCACCGCTTCGATCATCTCCAGCTTCCCCCGGAACTCGCGCGCAAGCGCCTGCTCCTCGAACTTGCCGCCGGTTTCCCCGCTCCCGATGATCCGAAAGCTCAGAAAGAACTTGCCCAGGTCCTCTCCTCTCTCGATGGCGACTATGGAAAAGGGAAGTGGTGCCAGAACGGACCCGACAAGCCTTGCATGGACATCACCGCGATCGAGAAACTTATGGCCACCAGCCGCGATCCCGAAGAACTGAAGCGCGCTTGGCTCGGCTGGCACGCCGTTGGCGCACCAATGCGTCAGCGTTACACCCGCATGGTCGAACTCGGCGACGAAGGCGCTCGCCAGCTTGGCTACGCCGACGTTGGGGCTCTCTGGCGCTCCAATTACGACATGCCCCCCGATCAATTCGCGAAAGAAATGGACCGCGCATGGGAACAGTTGCGTCCGCTGTATCTTTCTCTTCACGCCTACGTGCGCGGACAACTCGCGAAGAAATATGGGACAAATGTTGTCCCGCCCAACGGCCCGATTCCCGCTCACCTGCTCGGCAATATCTGGGCTCAGGAATGGAACAACGTCTACGACCTAATGGATTCTCCTAAACCTGCTCAGAGCTTCGATCTCACCAAAATCCTTGTCGATCGCAAGACGGACCCTAGGGGCATGGTCAAATACGGCGAAAATTTCTTCAAGTCGCTTGGCTTTGCTCCTCTCCCGGAAACTTTTTGGGAACGTTCTCTCTTCACGAAACCCGCTGATCGCGATGTGGTCTGCCATGCCAGCGCCTGGGACCTCGATGCCAAGGACGACCTCCGCGTCAAAATGTGCATTCAAATCACCGAAGAAGATTTTCGGGTGATTCACCATGAACTCGGTCACAATTTCTATCAACGCGCCTATGACACTCAGCCCCCGCTCTTCCAAGGCAGTGCTAATGACGGTTTCCATGAAGCCGTCGGCGACACCATCGCCCTCTCGGTCACCCCGGAATACCTGAAACAAATCGGTTTGATTGACACGGTTCCCCCGGCGTCCGGCGATACCGACTATCTTCTCCAGCAAGCCCTCGAAAAAGTCGCCTTTCTTCCTTTCGGCTTGGTGGTCGACAAGTGGCGCTGGGAAGTGTTCTCCGGCCAGTTGAAGCCCGCTGATTACAATAAAGCCTGGTGGGACTTGCGCCTGAAATATCAGGGCATTGCGCCACCCGTGGCCCGCTCAGAAGCCGATTTCGATCCCGGCGCAAAATATCATGTTCCTGCGAACGTTCCCTACGCCCGCTATTTTCTCGCGCGCATTTACCAGTACCAGTTTCAGCGCGCTCTCTGTAAAACCGCTGGCGTCGAAGGTCCGTTGCACCGCTGCTCCATCTATGGCAACAAAGCCGCCGGCGAAGCGTTGAACAAGATGCTCGCCATGGGCGCCAGCAAGCCCTGGCCCGACGAGTTAGAAGTCCTCACCGGCCAACGCGAGCTGGACGCCTCCGCCTTGGCCGATTACTTCGCTCCCCTCAAAACCTGGCTCGACGAGCAAAACAAAAAGAACAACTACCCCGTCGGCTGGTAATCCTGGTTTCATCCACGCGGTTTCTGTACTTGTTCCTCTGGGACCCGTTCTTTTAGCGGGCCCGAAGTATCTCAACGCCAACTCACCGAAAGACGTGCAATTCCTCACCCCCCATGCACCCGCTTCCGGGTATCTGTTTGCGGATACCAGATATCCCTCTCATGCACGATTTCCGCTCATAAGTTAAACTTCTACTCAGTATAATCATCACTAGCACGCGAGGCGCACGTGGATTTTACTTTCACTGACGAACAAAAACATCTCCGCAAGTCTGTCCGCGAATTTGCCGAAGGCGAAATCGCTCCCCACGTTCTTGAGTGGGATGAGTCCCAGCACTTCCCCACGGAACTTCTTCCCAAACTCGGCGAAATGGGCCTCATGGGTGTAATCTTCCCCGAAGAATACGGCGGCGCGGGCCTTGGCTACGTCGAATACGCCACTGTAATCGAAGAGATCTCCCGCGTGGATGGTTCCGTCGGTCTCTTCGTCGCTGCCCACAACTCGCTCTGCAGCAATCACATCTACAAATTCGGCGCCGAAGACCAAAAGAAGAAATATCTCGTTCCTCTGGCGCAGGGGAAAAAGCTCGGTGCCTGGTCTCTGACCGAACCAGAGGCCGGCTCCGACGCCGGGGGCACTCGCACTACCGCCATCCGCGAAGGCGACAACTGGATCCTCAACGGCTCCAAGACCTTCACCACCAACGGCTCCTATGCAGACATCTGCGTCGCTATGGCCGTCACCGACAAATCCAAAGAGTCCCATGGCATTAGCGCCTTCATCCTTGAGAAGGGCATGCCCGGTTTTCGCCCCGGCAAAAAAGAAAATAAGCTCGGCATGCGCGCCAGCGACACCTCCGAAGTGATTTTCACGGATTGCCTCATTCCCCCCAGCCAGCTTCTTGGTCCATTGGGAGAAGGCTTCATCGGCAGCCTGAAGATTCTCGATGGCGGCCGCATCTCCATCGCCGCTCTCGCGCTGGGCATGGCCCAGGGTGCCCTCGAAGCCGCCACCAACTATGCGAAGCAGCGCAAGCAATTCGGCAAAGCCATCGCCGAATTTCAAGCCATCCAGTTCAAACTGGCGGACATGGCCACCCAAGTCGAGGCCGCCCGACTCCTCGTCTATCAAGCCGCATGGCTTGCCGACCAGAAAAATGTCCGCTTCACCCGCGAATCCAGCATGGCTAAACTGTTCGCCAGCGAAGTTGCTGTCCGCGTCGCCAGCGAGTGCGTCCAGGTTCACGGTGGCTATGGCTTCATCAAGGACTATCCCGCCGAAAAGTTCTATCGTGACGTCAAGCTCTGCACCATCGGCGAGGGCACCAGCGAAATTCAGCGCTTGGTTATTGCGCGCCAGCTCCTCGGCAAGAAATAATAGAATCATCCAATGTTTAGAGTGCAGGTGACACTAGGTCAGGGCACAGCTTTGTTTGTGTCCGATGTTTCGTCAGGACACGGCTCTAGTCGCGCCGTAAACGAGGCGAAATCCCGGGGCTTTAGTTCCGGAGGGAATGTTATATTCTCCACATGTCGATGAAATTGACTCGCGCCATCGCCAGGATTCCGGCCGAATGACTCTCCCTACCGACGCCTGGGCTGCCAAGGTCCTCCAGGGCGACGTGCGCGCCATCTCCCGCGCCATCACTGCGATCGAAAATCATTCTCCCGACGCGGAGCGGCTTCTCAAGCAACTTTTCCCTCACACTGGCCGGGCCTATCTCACCGGCATCACCGGTGCTCCCGGCACGGGCAAGAGCACTCTCGTGGATCGCCTCGCCACCGTTTATCGCAAACGCCAGGAGCGCGTCGGCGTCGTTGCTGTCGATCCCACCAGCCCTTATTCCGGCGGGGCCATTCTCGGCGATCGTATTCGCATGCAGGGACACGCCAGCGACACCGGTATTTTCATTCGTTCCATGGCCACCCGCGGTTTCCTCGGCGGCTTAGCTCGTTCCACAGCGGAAGTGGCGCTCCTCCTCGATGCTGCAGGCAAGCGGCAGATCCTTATCGAGACGGTAGGAGTGGGCCAGGACGAAATCGATATCGTCCGCCTTGCCGATTGCGTTCTCGTGATGCTCGTCCCCGGCCTCGGCGACGACATCCAGAACATGAAGGCTGGCCTCATGGAAATTGGCGATATTTTTGTCCTCAACAAGTCCGATCGCGAAGGTGCCGATCGTTTGGAAGAGCAGCTTCACGCTATGCTCTCCATGGTCATGCCCCGCGATGGCTGGCATCCTCCCATCGTTCGTACTGTCGCCACGGAAAATCGTGGCATCGACGAGCTTGCCTCCACCATCGATAAATTCCGCAAACATTTCGAATCCAGTGGCCAGCGCGAAAGAAAACACATCGACCACTGGCAATACCGCCTCATCGAGATGCTCGAATCCCGCCTGCTCGAAAAAGTTCTTGGGGGTAAAGATGGTGAGGCACGCCTACGCGACTTAGCCGCGGCGGTCGCCGAACGCAAAAAAGATCCATTTTCCGCCGTCTCAGAACTTCTGAAAGGAGCGCACCTTACATAGCGCGCGACGAGCCCGCGAGCGCTACGGTTTCTGTCGTCAACGCACGACTTTGCTTTTGTCGAACAAGCTAGAAGTCATTCCGAGCGAAGCTAGGAATCCGCTTCTTCTTAATTCTTGAGGTGCACACATCGCGCAAGACGGTTTTCGTCAGGGCACGGCTTCAGCCGTGCCGCAAAACAACGCAAAAGTTAGGGGCTTCGGCCCCTGAGGCAGGTCAAATTCCATGCATCTCGGCGATATCGAAGTCTTCTTTCTCGACGGCGGTACCTTCGGCCTCGATGGTGGCTCCATGTTCGGCGTCGTCCCCAAGGTCCTCTGGGAGAAAAAATCTCCTCCCGACGCCAACAACCGCATCCGCATGCGCGCCAACTCCTTGCTGGTTCGCGCCCATAGGAAAAACATCCTCGTCGAAACCGGTAACGGCACCAAGATGGACGCCAAGCTGCGCTCCATTTACAACGTCCAGGATGGCGACCCTCTTCTGGACTCCCTCGCCCACGCCGGCGTCAAACCCGAGCAAATCGATCTGGTCATCAATACCCACCTTCACTTCGATCACTCGGGCGGCAATACCCGCATGGTGAAAACTCGAATCCTGCCCACCTTCCGGCGTGCCCGTTACGTCGTTCAGCGTGGTGAACTTGAACACGCCATGAATCCCACCGAACGTGACCGCGCGAGCTATCTCCCTGAAAATTTTGCTCCGATTTCCAAAGAGGGCATGTGGGATCTCGTCGATGGCGAAACCGAGGTCCTTCCCGGCATCTCTGTCGTGCCCATCCCCGGCCACAATGCCAGCATGCAAGCCATCACGATTACCGGAGGCGGCAAGACCCTCGCCTTTGTTGCAGATTTGCTCCCCACACGGCACCATATTCCTTTGCCTTGGATCATGGCCTACGATCTCTATCCACTTCAATCGCTCGAAACCAAACGCCAGTGGATCCCTCGTATCCTCGCCGGACAATGGATCGTCGTCTTTGGCCACGATCCAGATTTCCCCGTGGCCACTCTTCATGATCGCGGCGATAAAATTGATGTCGAGACGGTCGATCTGAACCGGTAATCTCAGGAGAATCAGAAATGCCGAGCAACAAAAAAACGAAGGCCAAGAGTGCGCGCACCAAAGCGCCTCATGCCGCGATTGGCGTCATTGGCGGCAGCGGTCTTTATTCCATGAGCGGTCTGACCGGCACCCGCGAACTCCGCATCAAGACGCCATTTGGCGATCCCTCGGACGCCATCGTCGTCGGTGCGTTCGAAGGGAAGCGCGTCGCCTTTCTTGCCCGCCATGGCCGCGGCCACCGCATCCTCCCCAGCGAACTCAATTTCCGCGCCAACATCTACGCCATGAAGCTTCTGGGTGTTCAGCGCATCATCTCCGTTAGTGCCGTCGGCTCCCTTCAGGAAGAGCTGCGTCCTGGTGAGTTCCTCATACCGGATCAATTTTTCGATAGCACCAAAGGTCGCAAGTCCACTTTCTTCGGCAATGGCATCGCCGCGCACGTCACCTTCGACAAGCCCACTTGCCCTCAACTCTCTAACGTTCTCAGCGAAGCCTGTCGCGCGCAAAAAGTTCCTGTGCACGAACAGGGCACCTACATCTGCATGGAAGGCCCGCAATTCTCGACGCTAGCCGAAGCGCACTATCATCGCGCCATGAAATTTGACGTCATTGGCATGACCAACGCTACCGAAGCCAAGCTCGCCCGCGAAGCCGAGATCTGCTATTCCACCATTGCCATGATCACTGATTATGATTGCTGGCATCCTGAACACGACTCCGTCACTGTCGCCACCATCATCGCCACGCTCAATCAGAACGCCACCAACGCCCAAAACGTTCTTCGTCAGGCCATCAAGACGCTCCCTGCCGAACGCCATTGCAAATGTGGCAGCGCGCTGAAGCATGCCATTCTCACCGATCCAAAAGTAGTCCCCGCAAAAACCAAAAAGAATCTTGCCGCCATCATCGGCGGATACATCCCGTGACAGCGCTGTGCCATGACGTTAAAAAGTCATATGCTAGTCGTTCCGAACGGAGTTTGCGAAGTGAGGAATCTGCTTTTTGCATTTGAAACCCATGCAGTCGCCGGTCTTTAGACTGGCAGGAGAAAATTGAATGCCCTTGCTCGTCGTCGGTTCCGTTGCGTATGACGCACTCGAGAGTCCCTATGGAAAGGTGGAGCGCACCCTCGGCGGTGCCGCCACTTACTTCTCCATCTCTGCCGCATTCTTCACTCACGTGAACCTTGTCGCCATCGTCGGCGACGACTTTCATCCAAAAGACGAAGCCCTTCTCCGCAAACGCTCCATTGACATTGAAGGGCTGGAACGCGCCCCCGGCAAATGTTTCTTCTGGGCCGGCCGTTATTCCGAAAATCTGAACGAACGTGTCACCCTCGCCACGGAACTAAACGTCTTCGCCGAGTTCAAGCCACGCCTCCCCGAAAAATATCGCAATTCCAAATACGTTTTCCTGGCCAACATTGCTCCAGATCTGCAGCGCGATGTCCTCCATCAAGTAAAGGGCACTCCCAAGCTCGCCGCCATGGACACCATGAACTACTGGATCGAACGCACCAATGCCGAGCTGCTCGAAACCCTCAAACACGTCGACATTCTCATGATTAACGATTCCGAAACACGCCAGCTTTCCAACGAGCACAATCTCCTCCGTGCCGCTCGCCACATCTTCAAAATGGGTCCCTCCACCCTGGTGGTGAAGCGTGGCGAATATGGCGCGATGCTCGTCGACAAGCACGGCGTCTTCTGCGTCCCCGGTTTCCCGCTCGAGGAGCCTCACGATCCCACCGGCGCGGGCGACAGTTTCGCTGGAGGCTTCATGGGCTATCTCGCCGGCGTAGGCAGCACGAGCGATGCGGCCCTCCGACGTGCCATGGTCTATGGCTCTGTCCTCGGCAGTTTTACCGTCGAGCGCTTCGGCCTCGAGCGCCTCCTCGCGCTCAAAAAGTCAGAGATACACGCGAGAGCACGCCACTTCGCGAAACTCACCCAGTTCAAACTCTAGTTCGTTAAAATCACTTATCGGTTTGCGCGCTTGGCGTCAGGGCACGGCTTGAGCCGGGCTGTACGTTTGCTGCAGTGAACAAGGCTTAGCCGCTGAGGGTTTAGGACGTACTCTGCGGTTCTTGCATAAAGGCGCAATATCGACGGACTGCCCCGAGGCCAGTCCGTAAAACTGTCATTCCGAGCGAAGCGAGGAATCTACTTTTGACTCTTCCCCAAGGAGCACCGCGCAAGCCTAAGTCCCTCCGAAAGGGCTCCAAAGTCGCTGTCTTCGCACCCGCTTCCCCCGCCGAACAACTCGACGTCACTGCAGGCCTCGCCGAATTGCGCCGTCTCGGCTACGAGTTCACTCCCGTCCAATTTCCCAGTTCCGAAGGGTATTTCGCGGGCTCCACAGCCTACCGTCTTGACGCCTTCATCAAAGCCGCCCGGCATCCCGAGATCGCCGGTCTTTTCGCCCTTCGCGGCGGTTACGGCGCCACTTACTTACTCGATCACAACCCCTCCGCGCAATTGCAAGAACCAAAATGCGTCATCGGCTTCAGTGATCTCACCTCTTTGCAGATCTATCTCTGGCAAAAGTGTGGCTGGGTCACCTTTCACGGCCCCATGGTCACCGCTGGACTCAATCGTGGCGCCGATGATTCGCACGGATACGACGAGGAGTCCCTCGTTCAGGCCGTTGCCAATCCCAATTTCGGCTGGGAAATCGCTCTGGCCGGTAAACCACTTACCCGCGGTGTCGCCGAAGGACGCCTTCTCGGCGGATGCCTCACGCTCCTTCAGACCACCCTCGGCACTCCCTGGGAACTCGACACCACCGATGCCATCCTTGTCTTGGAAGATCGCGGAATGCGTCCCTATCAGATCGATCGCGCGCTCATGCACCTGAAACAGGCCGGCAAATTTCAGCACGTCCAAGCCATCATCCTCGGCGAGTTTCCTGATTCCGAGCCTCTGTTGAGGGGCAGCCCATCCGTTCAGGACGTCTGCGAACGAATCCTTCTTCCGCTCAACATTCCAATTATCTTCGGTGCGGCAATCGGCCACACCAAGCGCCCGATGCTCACTCTTCCTCTCGGTGTCAAGGCTCGCCTCTTCTCCTCCGGCGATGGCCGGTTGGAAATTCTTGAGCCCGCTGTGGTGCAATGAGAAATGGGGAACCCTTAGCGCAAAATGAAACACATCCACATGATCGGTATCGGCGGCTCGGCTATGGCTCCGCTTGCGGGCATGCTTCGCGAGCGCGGCTACAAAGTCACCGGCTCGGACGCGGGCGTTTACCCTCCAGCCTCCACGCTCCTGGAATCGTTCGACATCAAATACGCCTCCTCTTTCAACGCGAAAAATCTCATTCCCGCTCCAGATCTCATCGTCGTCGGCAACGCCATCTCTCGCGGCAATGTGGAAGTCGAGGAGATGCTCGACCGCAAGCTCCAGCACCGCTCTCTCCCGGAAATCCTCGAAGAAGAGTTTCTCCCCGGCAAGCATTCCATCGTCGTCAGCGGTACACATGGGAAAACTACAACCACGGCGATGCTTGCCTGGATATTTCATGTTGCCGGCAAGCATCCCAATTTCCTCATCGGCGGAGTCGCTGAAAACTTTGGCAAGAGTTACGGCCTCGCGGGTGGCCCCGAGTTCATTCTGGAAGGGGACGAATACGATTCCGCCTACTGGGATAAAGCCGCTAAATTCCTGCACTATCAGCCCGACGATCTGATCATTACTTCGGTGGAGTTTGACCACGCGGACATCTACTCGGACTTCGACGTCTACCAGTTGGCTTTTAAGCGACTCGTCAATCTCGTTCCTCGCCGTGGCCGCGTTGTCATTTGGGGCGACGCCGCCGCCGGCGATGCCACGCGCAAGGTCACCGAAAAGGCTTTCTGCCCGGTCATCACGTACGGCTTCGAGCCAACAAACGATTGGGTCGCCAGCGGTGTTTCCATCATCGACGAGCAAATGCGCTTTCACGTGCACTTCAAGGGCGATCTGTACGGCGAATTTTCTCTCTCCGCATCCGGCCGCCACAATGTTCTGAATGCTGTCGCTGCCATTATCGTCGCGCAGGGAAGAGGTATTCGCGCCGATTCTCTTCAATCCGCACTGCCCACCTTTCAAAGCGTCAAGCGTCGAATGGATGTGAAGGGAGAGATCGACAACATTCTCGTCGTGGACGATTTTGCCCACCACCCCACCGCCATTCGCGCCACCATCGAAGCCGCGCGCCTTCGCTGGCCCGGCCGTCGCATCTGGGCCATTCTTGAGCCTCGTTCCAACTCCATGCGCCGCCGCGTCTTCCAGGATGCTCTTCCGCAATCCCTTGCCCTCGGCGACTGCGTTATCCTTGGCAGCATTCATCGTGCCGGCCAGCTCACCGACGAGCAGCGCCTCGATCCGGAAACCATCATTGCCACCGTTCGACAGCTCGGCAAAGACGCCCGCATCCTTCCCAGTTCCGATGCCATCGCCGACTTCCTCGCAGCCGAGGCTCGCCCCAACGATTTGCTCTTGGTCATGTCCAATGGTAGCTTCGATGGATTATGCGAAAAACTCCTGGAACGCCTTCAGTCTCGCCCATCCTCTTCCGAGGCACACGCTAGGTGATTCCGGCCGCTCCGCCCAATCTTCGTAGGGGTCCAGCGCTGCTCCACCCCATGTCCGCACAATCGCTCCAATGTAGGGGTGGCCTTCCGAAGCTGTCCGCTCTTCTATGTGGTAGCCGATCTTTCGATCGGCCAACTCCCCCGGTAACGCAGCACGAGTCTTCGAGCCCTGCGCCCTTCTCCAGCGGTGCGCCTTTGCTAAAAACTGTCATTCCGGGCGGAGTCCGCGAAGTGAGAAATCTGCTTTCGATCTTTCTTTTAATTCTATCGCTCTTCTTTTCAATTCCCACCCACGCTACTATCGGCTACGAAGTCTCTGTTGCGCATCCCGAACAACATCTCTTCCATGTTTCCATGGAAATTCCTGACGTCCATGGCGATCTAAAACTCCAGATGGCGGCTTGGAACGCCCTCTACGAAATCCGCGATTTTAGCAGTCACGTCCAGCAGGTTGAAGCCTATGCCGACGGCCAGCGCGTCCTCATCGAGAAACTCGATAAGCTCACCTGGGACGTCAAAGCCACTGGCACCATCACCGTAAAGTACTCCACCTTCTGGGACGATACCGGCCCCTTCAATTCTCAACTCAACTCCGAGCATGCTTTCATCAACCCCGCACTCATCCTGCTCTACGTGCCCGACCGCCGTTTGGAAAAATGCACGCTCTCTCTGGACTACGTTCCCGCAGGGTGGAGAGTTGCGTCAGCTATTCCCTGGGGTTCCCCTCAAGCGTCAGCGGCGGTCGACTATCACATGGAAGCCTCAAGTTTCGACGCCCTTGCCGACTCCCCCATCGAGGCCTCCAAGTTCGAAGAATTCACCATCCACGACCTCTCCCCTCCAGTCCACGTCGTAATCCACGGTGACAATTACAAAAAGCACGATGTCGAAGCCGCGCTTCGCAAAATCTGCATGTCCGAAATCAAACTTATGGACGGCGCCCCGTACGACCAGTACACCTTCATCTTCCACATCGGCAAAGCCGCCGGCGGTGGCGGTGGCGGCATGGAACATGCCAACTCCACTGCGATTTACGTTCCCTCCGGCGAATACCTCGTCAATGTCTCCGCCCATGAGTACTTTCACCTCTGGAATGTCAAACGCATTCGTCCCGCCACTCTCGAACCTGTGGATTACACCCATGAAATGTACACGCGAGCGCTGTGGTTCGCCGAAGGCGTCACCAACACTTACGCGTCCTACACCCTCGTGCGCTCCGGCATCTGGAATAAGCAAGAGTTCTACCGCGATCTTTCTTCCCAAATCACTGAACTCGAAATCCGTCCCGCCGAACATTGGCAAAGCGCCGAACAATCCAGCCTCGACACCTGGCTGGATAAATACGCCCTTTACAACCAGCCGCAGCGCAGCGTCTCCTATTACACCAAGGGGCAAGTTCTTGGCGTGCTCCTGGACATCGTCGTCCGCGACCGCACCGACAATCAGCACAGTCTCGACGATGTCATGCGCGAAATGAATCGGGATTTTGCAAAAGCCGGGAGGTTTTATCGCGACAGTCTCGACGTCAAGCTCACGACTGAAAAAATCACCGGCGGCTCTCTCGACGATTTCTTCAATAAATACGTCAGCGCCGCGGATCCGCTCCCGTATTCCGATCTGCTCCCAAAGGCCGGCCTTGCTCTCGAAGAAAAACAATCCATCCGCGCCACTCTTGGTTTCAGCCTGCAGCGTGAGCTGGATTCGCCCCCGACCGTCGCCAGCGTCGAGCCCGGCAGCACCGCCGAACAAAGTGGCCTGCAGGTCGGTGATGAGATTCTACGTTGGAACAATGCCGAAGTTCCGCGCCGCGTCGAACGATGGATTGCCCAGCAAAAACCTGGTGACCTCTTGCATCTTCGTATCCGCCGCGCCGACGCCGAATTAGATGTCGATATTCACCTCGGCGAGCTCCGCGAGAAATTTTATCAAGTGGTTGAATCCCAATCCGCCACGGACCGCGCCAAGCGCATTCGCGATGGCCTCCTACATGGCACCACCGACCCCGTCACCGCCCTCGTCCACTAATCTTCGGTGACGACTTTACTTGACCATTCGCTCCTGATTCGAGAAAGTTTCTCTTAACCCATGCTTCGCGCCGCCTTCATCTCCTTCTTTCTCTCACTGTACGTTCTTATCGCAGGACCCCCGCTGATCCTCTATGCCTATTTCACGAAGGACGTTGACCCGCTCTATTGGGCCGCCATCAAAGGGGTTATGTTCTTCGTGAACTGCGTTGGCGTCCACGTTCGAGTGAAAGGTGTCGAACGCATTCCCAAAGGTACCTGCATATTCGCCGCGAATCACACCAGCTCCGCCGACGCTCCCGCCGTGGTCGGAGCCATTCCTCGCCGCATCGCCATTCTCCTCAAACGCTCGCTCTTTGGGTGGCCCATCGTCGGCCAGGCATTTCATATCGCCCACTTCATTCCAGTGGATCGTTTTAATCGAGACTCCGCCATCGAGAGCGTCGAGAAGGCCACCGAAGCCATTCGCAATGGCCAGTCTTTTTTGATTTATCCGGAAGGCACGCGCAGCCCCGACGGGCGCTTGCAGGAATTTAAGAAGGGAACCGCTGTGATGGCCATCAAATCGGGTGTGCCCGTTGTCCCTGTCGCTTGTTCCGGCGCTCACCGCATCATGGAAAAGCGCAAGCTCGACATCCATCCCGGTACGATTCTCGTCGAATTCCTGGATCCCATCGATTCCACAAAATATTCCTTCGACAATAGGGAAGCCCTCGTCCGTGAAATCCACGATCGCCTCGCCGCGGGTCTCCCTCCCGACCAGCGCCCCCGCGGCTATCCCGGCGCCTCCTGATCAATCTTTAGGTGTTGTCCGCCAGGTATCCGCGGATTGTCCTCGCAGGAACGGCCATCTCACCGTGCGCTGTTCGCTCTTTGCTTCATTGCTTGCTTACTTCTCTTGCCATCTCTAACTCCTTCACCCTCCTCTGCAAATCCGGCAATCGGTTCAGCGCCGCCATCATCTTCAGCCACTCCCGATTTTCCACCGCTGGGTACCCCGAATACAGCGCGTGCGCCGGCACGTCGTTGGGAACGCCACTCTGCGCGGTGATTACCGTTCCATCCCCAACCGTTAAATGTCCCGCCGTACCCACTTGCCCCGCCAGAATGCAGTTCTCTCCGATCTTTGTTGATCCGGCAATCCCCACTTGCCCGCACAACATCACGTTCGCTCCCACCTTCGAAGCATGCCCTACCAGCACCAGGTCATCGATCTTTGTTCCGCGACCAATCCGCGTCTCTCCCACCGTCGCACGGTCGATACACGCATTTGCCTGCACCTCCACATCGTCCTCCAGCACCGCTGGCCCCGATTGCACGATTTTGTGCCAGGTCCCGTCCGCGCGCTTGGCAAAACCCAATCCGTCCCCGCCGATGACCGCTCCGTTCTGAAGAACCACCCGGTCCCCCAGGATGCAACCCTCTCTGACGACCGCATGTGCGTGTGCAAAAAAATTCGCTCCAATCTTTGCGCCTCGATAGATCGTCACGAAGCTGTGTAGCACTGCACCTCGCCCGATGTCCACTTCCTCATCCACAAAACAGTACGGTCCAACATGCGCTCCCCCCCCGATCTTCGCCGAGGCCGCGATGACCGCTGTCTCATGCACTCCAGGCTGGTACACCGGTGCCGTGTAAAAAAGTTCGAGAGCGCGCGCAAAGGCAAGGTAGGGATTCTGTGTCCGCAGCGCCGCCAAAGGCTCCAGGCCGGTTTCTCGCGATAAACCCACGCCCTCTTCCACGAGCACCGCGGAAGCTCGCGTAGTCTTCAACAGCGGCACATACCGCCGGTTCGCCAGAAACGTCAAATGCCCGTGCGCCGCATGATCGAGCCCCGCCACTCCCCGGATCTCGATTCCCGGATTTCCTTCCAGACGGCATTCCAGTTTTTGTGCCAGTTCCTGCAGTTTCATGGAGTCCGCTCCTGCACCCAGCCAGCTTCTATTTTCTTGGGTTATGGATTGAGTCTCGCATAGCCATAACAGGGAAGTACAGGCGTGCCCCTTCAACCCGCGCCCGCGGCAACTTTAGGTTTCCTGAACGCATAGGAATCGCTATAATATGCAAACGTTTGCTGGACACCGAATTCTAGCCCAGTCACTGCGCCGCCCTGCAGGTTGTTCACCCGTTGTTGATTTTTTATTGTCTCTTCAATTTCCTGGAAGGAGTTGTCTGTTTTGGTGAGAACAAGTCGCAATCTTGCAGTCCTTTTCGCGCTGGCGTGCTGTTGCACCCTCGTTCCACCCCTCCGTGCTCAAGAAGTAGTAGATATTGCCTCCGGGCCCCGGGACGTTCTCTATGCACAGTCGCAGATTCTCCAATCCCTCGATCAGACTTGGTTCGTTCCTCTGTTTTCCGCCTCTTCCCTCAATTCGACTTCTCCGCTACTGCTGCCCGCCGCTCTCCCGAACGACCGGCAACCCAGGGATTCCAGCACGTCTGACATCCGCCCCAATCCTCAGGATCAGAAGGCTCAGAAGAACAATGAGTCCCACTTCCGTTGGAAACCGGCTCTTGGTGAGTCTCTCCTCTATACCGGTATCATGCACACCTTTAATCTCGCCACGGAAGCCGGGACGCGCGATGCTCTAAACGGACCTTGGTTCAACGATTACATGCATTCGGTTTCGGAACTCCGAGGCTGGAGCGACAGCGACAAATTTATGGCTCCCTACGTCGGCCATCCCATTGAAGGGTCCATCTTCGGTTTCATCGAGCGCCAAAATGACCCTGAGTATCGTCTCGTCCAGTGGGGTGACGGCCGCGAATATTGGGTCAGCATGTTGCGCTCGATGGCTTATGCTGCCGTTTGGCATACGCAATGGAAAATTGGCCCCGCCAGTGAAGCTTCCATCGGCAACGTAATGCTCCACGCTTCTCCCGGCTTTATCACTCTTGTGGATACGCCCACACTCGGTTTTTGCACTATGCTGGCCGAAGACGCCGCTGATCGTTACATAATCATGGGCCTCGAAAATCGCACCGACAATCGCGTGATCATCATCCTAGCGCGTAGCTTCCTGAATCCCGGCCGGACCTTTGCCAATATGATGGCTTTTCGCGCGCCCTGGGTCCGTGACACCCGTCTCAATCTTTTCGGCACGAACTACGAAATTCGCAAGACGCTCCTCGAAGACTACAAAAACGGCAATGGAGAGAAGCCTTTTATCTACGAAAAAGATGCTTGGAAGCCCGCTGGCGTCGACTTTACCCATGCTCCACGCCCCAGAGAGGCTGACATCGAGCTTACCGCCTTCCCTTACTACGAGACGTTTCTCGGCGGAGGTTCGTGCGTCGGTGGTGGTGGCTCTGGTGCCGCTCGGGTCAATCCCAAACTACAAGTCATCACCGAAGTCAGCGGCTGCCTGATCATGCATCAGCCGCAATACAACTACAGCGCAGACTCCCTCTTCTACGGCGGGGGTTTCCGTTGGACTCCCATGGCCGGTCGGCGCTTCTCCCCTTTTAGCCAGTTCATGTTCGGCGGAAGAAAGGTTACCCAGGAAATCGACAATCTGGCTCTGAAGAAGCAGTTGTTGGAGGAATGGAATAATGGCGACGGCACCCTCCCCCACTACCCCATGCGCAGCGCGTATGAGTTTGAGACCGCACAGAACGGCCCCAGCATCGCCGTTGGCGGCGGTTTTGACTGGGTGGTCACCCGTCCTTTTGCATGGCGCATCCTGAATGTCGAGTACACCCGCTCGTGGATGAACGACGTCGCTCAGATTCACCCTCAGGAAGGTCTCAAGATCTCCACCCAAGCAGTCGTTCGCATCGGGACTTGGTAGTGCGTAACCGCCGGCCCCTCACGCTTCGTCGTCTTCGTCGAACAGTCGTGGCTGCACCGCCGCGGTTCCAGCCGGTTTGCGCCGGGCAATCCCCACAACGCCCAACACCGTAAACTCCGTCAGCGCCGTACGTGGTACGAAAATTCGGTCCGTGTTCGAATTAAAATCTGGCGGTGTCATCTGCAAACCATGCTCCTGGAGTCCCAGGAGATCGTTCGGAATTACGCCTTCCAGGCTCTCCCCGTCTCTGAATCGCAGCCGTACCCATAACCCGTCCAACTTCGGCCGGCTCAAAAAACTTTTCCGCTCCATCCCAATGTCTTCTTCGAGGTCTCTCACAAAATAGATGGCACGCACTCTCTCGAGCGGCACCTCTTCGTGTGCGCCCTCCGGTGTCAGCACGTCGATCATCTCCGCCTGCACCAGTCGCATCGGGTTCAGGTAGCCCCGCAGTAGCTTCTTTTCCAGAAACTCGATGATCACTTTCTTATGCGTGGAGGCTGGGGCTTTGCTCTTCAAACTGACCTTTTCCGTCTACATTCACGAAACATTTGCGCAAAATCGCAGATTATGTTAATTTAGCGTCGACTTTCCTGTCAAGTTATTGTTTTTATTGGGTTTAGGTCCCTGAGGGCCACCTTTGACCGAAAAGACACAAATCCTCAAATCCGCTTCCATTATTTCCCTGGTCACCATCGTCAGCCGGGTTCTTGGCTACGTCCGGGACCAGCGAATCTCTTTCCTCCTCGGTACCACCCTCTCTGCCGATGCCTTCGTCCTCGCCTACCGCCTTCCCAACCTTTTTCGCCGTCTTGTCGGCGACGGCGTCGTTACCGCTTCCTTTATCCCCGTTTTTACCACCTATATGCGTGAGTCCTCGTCCGAGGAACTCTGGGAATTTGCCAACCGCCTCTTCTGGACTCTTGCTCTCGTCCTCGCGATTGTCACTGTCCTAGGCGTCATCTTTTCTCCCACCGTCATTCAGTCCTTCTCTTCACCCACGGATCGCGCCAACAGTTGGACGGAAGCCATCGCCCTGAATCGCATCGTCTTCCCGTACCTCTTCTTCGCCGGCCTCGCCGCTCTTGGCATGGGCATCCTCAATTCCTTTCACAAGTTCGCCCTGCCCGCCGCCACTACCGCCCTGCAAAACCTTTCCATTATCGTTTTCTCGATCGCTCTCGTCTGGCATTACTTCCAGAGCCCGGCTGTTTCCCTTACTGTCGGTGTCCTTGTCGGTGGCGCTCTTCAATTCTTGATCCTCGTACCGCAACTCGTTCGTCGTGGTATGCGGTTCGATTTCGGCATTTCGTTTGCCCATCCAGGTGTCAAGAGCTTCGCGCGCCTCATGTTTCCCCGCTTTTTTGGTATGGGCGTGGCCCAGATCAATTTCTTTGTCGACACCTTTTTCGTCACTGCTCCAAGGATGCCCCGCGGCAGCCTAGCGGCCCTGTATGTTTCTGATCGTGTCATGGAGCTTGTCCTCGGCGGCTATGCCATTGCCGTGGCCACCGCCATTCTCCCTATGATGTCGCACCAGGCCGCCGCAAACGATTACGAGGGCCTGAAGCGTACTCTCACCTTCGCCGTTCGCATCGTCGCCTACATCACCATCCCCGCGGCCATCGGCCTCATGATTCTTCGCGAGCCCATCATCCGCATGCTGTTCCAGCATGGTCAGTTCGTCGCGGAATCCACTCGCCTCACCGCCCGTCCGCTGCTCTATTACGCTGCTGGCTTGCCTGCGCTCGCGTGTGTCAAACTCATCGTGCCCGCCTTTTATTCCGCACGCGATACCAAGACTCCCGTCATCGTTGGACTCATCTCCTTCACTCTGAACATCGTTTTCAACATCATCTTCCTTCATTTCCTCTTCCGCCGTTTTCAGAACGGCGGCCCCGCTCTTGCCACTGTCCTGGCCACCTTCTTCGACTTTTTCACCCTTTTCTTCATCTTTCGTTGGCGCTACGGTGCGCTTGGTACCGTTCGGATCTTCCGCTCCATCGGCAAAATCTCTCTTTGTGCCGCACTGATGGGTGTGGGCTGCATGATTGGCAATCATTACGCCAATTACACGCTTCAATCTGCATTCTTCACGCAACTGCTGGTATTCCTCGCCCTGATTGGCGGTGCCACAATCCTCTACATCGGCCTCACTTGGGTATTCCGCTGCCCGGAAATTGAAGAAGTCTACGGAATCGCCACGCGACGCGAGACCGCCGAAGAATTGGCTGGCTCCTGATGGAAATCTCTGCTGCTATTTCCGCTTTTCTCAACCACGTCCGCGTAGAGAAGGGCCTCTCCGCCAATACGGTCTCCGCCTACGGTCGCGACATGCTCAAGTTCGAAGTCTTCGCCAGGAAGCGGAAGCTCTCCCTGCAATCCGTCTCCCGCGACGATCTGGTTGACTTCCTCGCCAGCCTGTACCGCCAGAAGCTCGAAAGCCGCACAGTCGCTCGCCATCTCGTCACCCTCCGTAACTTTTTCCGGTTCGCCCAGGTGCAGGAACTCATCAACGATGATCCTTCCCTCAATCTCGAGTCGCCAAAAATCCGCCGCTCTCTTCCCGGCTATCTCCGTCTCGAGGAAGTCGAAAAGCTTCTTGCGCAGCCGGACGAGAAAACTCCGATCGGTCTCCGCGACCACGCCATGTTCGAGGTCCTGTATTCCAGCGGTCTCCGTGTCTCGGAGTTGACTAGTCTGCGCGTCATGGATCTCGACCGCTCCGCTGGTTGGGTCCGCTGCATAGGTAAGGGCGATAAGGAACGCATCGTCCCGGTGGGCAAGAAGGCCATGACCCTCGTCGATCGTTACCTCCGGGATGCCCGCCCAAAGCTTCTCGGTAAGGGTCAGTCGTCTTCATCACCTGTTCTTTTCCTGAACCGCCGTGGTGGTCGTCTGAGTCGCGTCGGTGTCTGGAAGATTCTGTCGGCTTATGGACGCCAGGCGGGTTTGCGTGTGGCGCTTACGCCTCACATGCTCCGTCATAGTTTTGCAACGCATCTATTGGAACGCGGCGCCGATCTTCGCTCCGTCCAGTTGATGCTGGGTCACAGCGATATCTCCACAACGCAAATCTATACCCACGTTGTGGAAGAGCGCTTGAAACAGATTTACAAGGCTCATCACCCGCGCGCCTAGCGCTCGGGAAGGGAACCACCGCGGGTGCGGCGCCGCTTCATCGGCCGCCCACCCTAATCCGGAAGGAGTGCAATGCCTGATTACATGTTTTTGCTTGAAAGCCGTCTTTCCCCCGAACAACGCGCGGCCATGCTCCGCGTTCAGGAATTGGCCGCCGCCATGGGTTTCAATGTCTATCTCACGGGGGGAACTGTTCGCGACCTGATTACCGGCGCGACTCTCCGCGACCTCGACTTCACCATCGAAGGCAATCCTCCCAAGATGGCCCGAGAACTCGAAAAGGGCGGCGCCAGAGTTCTCTCCGAGGACGAAAAACTCCGCCACGTTGAGATGCTCTTTGCCGGTGACGTCGACGGAAGCCTTTCCGCCGCCCGCGATGAATACTATGTTCGCCCCGGCACTCGTCCAGAAATCCGTTGGTCCACCATCATGGAGGATCTGCGCCGCCGCGATTTTTCTCTCAACGCCATCGCTATCTCTCTGAATCCTGCTTCCCGCGGGCTTCTTCTTGACCCTACCAACGGCCTCTCGGACATCGAACATGGCGAAGTCCGCGCCCTCACCATCCACAGTTTCACCAACCAGCCTGCTCGATTACTCCGTGCTCTGCGTGTGGCCGCGCGCATGGGCTTCAAGCTCGAATCCCGCACCCAGGAATGGTTCAACCTCGCCATTGAACGCGAGCTCCACAAGACCATCACTCCCGAAGACGCCGGGCACGAAATTCGCGCCCTCGCCAGAGAAGAACGTCCTCATCTGATTCTCAAGGAATGGGATGAACAGAACCTCCTCGAATTGGTGCACCCCCTCTTAGCCAAGAAGCATCCCGATTACGACGCCATTTCGCGTCTCCTTAAAGTGCGCGATGAGCTTTTCATGGCTGGGTTCCGTCCCCGTCTCGGCACCCCCATGATGCAGGCTATTCTTGGCCGCCTGAAAGATCGCGAAGCCAGTCACCTGCTCTCCAAATTGGGTTTCCGCGCCGGCGAAATCGAAACGATTGAGGAGTTTCCAGAAACCGCTCTCGAGGCTCAGAAGGATCTCGCCGGCAAAAAAACCAAAGCTCCCATCGATGCCTATCATTTTATCGAAAAGCTTCCACTCGAGGTGCTTGCCTATCTTCTCGCGGAATCCAATAACTCCGCCGCTGTTTCCAAGCTTAAGGCTTTTCTCCACAAATGGAGGCCGGTCCGTCAGGCGCTGCCCGTTGTTGTCGCCGAACTGGAAACTCTCGGCATGCCTCGTGGTCCCAAATTCGACCAGGTCATCAATGAAGTCTTTGCCGCCCAACTAAACGGCCGCGGCAAAACTCCCGAAGAACGCGAAAAAATCCTTCGTAAGCTTTCCGGGATCAAGGAGCCTCCCAAGAAAAAGGAGAAGGAGAAAAAGTCCGGCAAAAGCGGTGAGAAGCAACCCGCCGTCCAAGCCGCTGCTCCGAAACAAAAGACCGCGGCGGAAAAGCACGCCGCCAGTGAGAAATTCAAGGCAGGCATGTCCGCCGCCGCAAAGAAAAAAGGCAAAAAGTGAGGGACTCGGCAACACCGTAGCTCATTGCCCTGTGGGAATCTGA
Source organism: Candidatus Acidiferrales bacterium (assembly GCA_963709675.1). Lineage (GTDB taxonomy): Bacteria > Acidobacteriota > Terriglobia > Acidiferrales > UBA7541 > Acidiferrum. The sequence goes on along the minus strand of CAVPWW010000002.1, from coordinate 738,781 downwards.
ACATTCCTGTTCGCAATTCTTTCGCGCACGTCTTACAATGAAATTCCATGGGCAATCCCCAGTTCGTTCACCTTCACGTCCACACCGATTTCAGTCTCCTCGATGGGGCCTGCGAAACTTCCGAGCTCCTCGACGAGGCATCGCGCCAGAAAATGCCCGCCGTGGCCATCACGGACCACGGCAACCTGTTCGCTGCCGCCAATTTCTTCTATGAAGCCAGCAAGCGCGACGTCAAGCCCATCATCGGTTGCGAAGTCTATGTCGCCAAGGGCAGCCGCCTCGACCGCGGCGAAAAATCCGGCCCACCCACCGAGGATCGCGACGATTTCGAGCCCGGCACGCGCGGTAGCAATCACCTTGTCCTCCTTTGCGAAGACCTCGAGGGCTACCACAATCTGATCAAGCTCGTCTCAGCAGGCTTCCTCGAAGGCTTCTACTACAAGCCGCGCATCGATTACGAACTTCTCAGCAAACATTCCAGGGGTCTCATCGCTCTCGGCGCCTGTCTTCGTGGCCCCGTCACCGAATGCATCGTCGAAGAAAAGTACGACAAGGCCCGCGATACCGCCTATCGCCTGCGTGACATTTTCGGCAAGGGCAATTTCTACCTCGAAATTCAAGACCAGGGCCTGCCCATCGAAAAGGGCGTCAACACGCAACTCATCCGTCTCTCCAAGGAGACTGGTATCCCCCTGGTCGCCACCAACGATTGCCACTATCTCCATCACGAAGACGCTCACGCTCAGGAAGTCCTGCTCTGCATCCAAACGGGTAAGACCATGAGCAGCGAACACCGCATGAAGTTCGCTACCGATCAGTTTTACTTCAAGACCGCCCAGGAAATGGCCCAGGTCTTCCGCGAGGTTCCGGAGGCCGTCAGCCGCACTGTAGATATCGCCGCTCGCTGCAACGTCAAGATCGATCGCATTCCCAACGCCTTGCCGGAATTCAAGGTGCCCGCAGGCCACACTCCTGGCAGTTATTTCGAAAAAGTCGCTCGCGAAGGTTTCGCTCAACGCGTTCCGCACCTCGAACGCCTCGCCGCGCAGAATCTCCTTCGCAATCCGCTCTCCGACTACGAGAACCGCCTCTCCTCCGAAATTGAAATGATCAAGAAGATGCATTACGAGGGCTACTTCCTGATCGTTTGGGATTTCATCCAGTACGCGCGCGCTCAGGAAGTCCCCGTCGGCCCGGGCCGCGGTTCCGCCGCAGGCAGCCTCGTCAGCTATGCCCTCCGCATCACCGACGTCGATCCCCTCCAGTACAACCTGCTCTTCGAGCGCTTCCTCAATCCCGAGCGCGTTTCCATGCCCGATATCGACATCGATTTCTGCATGCGCCGGCGCGGTGAGCTCATCGATTACGTCACCCAAAAATATGGCCGCGACAACGTTTCTCAGATCATCACTTTTGGCACCATGGCCGCCAAAGCCGCCGTCAAGGACGTTGGCCGCGCCATGGACATTCCTTATGGCGAAGTCGATCGCCTCGCCAAGCTTATCCCTACCACTATTGGCATCGAACTCGAAGTCGCCCTCAAGGAATCCCCCCAGCTCAAAGCCGCCGTCGATGCCGATGAGCGCCTTAAAGACTTAATGAAGGTTGCTCTCCGTCTCGAAGGCCTCTCCCGCCACGCCTCCACGCACGCCGCCGGTGTCGTTATCTCCCCGCAGCCACTCACTGAGCTCGTCCCCGTTTACAAGACCAACCGCGATGAAATCACCACGCAGTACGACATGAACGCTCTGGAGCGTATCGGTCTGCTCAAAATGGATTTCCTCGGCCTGACCACGCTCACCGTCCTGTACGACGCGGTCAAAATGGTGCAGCTCAACCGCAACGTCAAAATCGAGCTGGACAGCCTGCCCTTCGACGACGAACCCACTTACAAGCTCTTCGCCCGGGGTGACACCACAGCTATTTTCCAGTTTGAGTCCCACGGCATGCGCGACATCCTTCGCCGCTATCAGCCCACCCGCATCGAAGATCTCACTGCGCTGAATGCTCTTTATCGCCCTGGCCCCATTCAAGGCGGCATGATCGACGACTTCATCAATCGCAAGCAGGGCAAGACCAAAGTTGCCTACGAACTTCCCCAGCTGAAGGACATACTCGAAGAAACCTACGGCGTCATCCTCTACCAGGAACAGGTCATGCAAATCGCCAACCGCCTGGCCAGCTTCTCTCTCGGCGAAGCCGACATCCTCCGTCGCGCTATGGGCAAAAAGAAAAAAGAAGAGATGGCCGCCCAACGTGCCAAGTTCCTTTCCGGCTGCGAAGAAAATAAAATTCCCGAAAAGAAAGCCGTTCGCATTTTCGATTTGATGGAAGAGTTCGCTGGCTACGGTTTTAACAAGTCCCACTCCTGCGCCTACGGCCTCCTCGCCTATCAGACCGCCTATCTCAAAACTCACTATCCTGTCGAATTCATGGCCGCACTCCTCACCTCCGAAACCGGCAACGCCGAAAAGCAGGTCAAGTACATCAACGAGTCGCGCGGTATGGGCATTCCTATCCTTCCCCCCGACGTGAACGAGAGCGATCTCTTTTTCACTCCGGTAGGCGATTCCATCCGCTTCGGCATGGCAGCCATCAAAAACGTCGGCGAAAACACCGCCAAGGCCATTCGCGAATCCCGCCTCAGCCAGGGCGAGTTCAAGTCACTTTACGATTTTTGTGAACGCATCGAATCCCGTTTTCTCAACAAGCGTGTCTTTGAAAGCCTCATCAAGTGCGGCGCTATGGATTCTCTTGGCCCACGAGAATCTATGCTCGCCTCGGTGGATGATGCCATTAACGCCATTCAGCGTGCTGCTCGAGCGAAGGAATCCGGCCAGCACGGCCTCTTCTTCGGCGGCGGAGCTACCGAGCCCAAAGTCCATTTCGAACTTCGCGATGCCGTGCCCTGGTCCGAAGAAGATCGTCTCTGCAACGAATACGCCATGCTCGGCTTCTACGTCTCCGGTCATCCGCTCGAAAAATACGCCTCGCGTCTCAAGGATCTCGGCGCCATCTCCCTCGACGAGGTCGAAGGCCAGCGCAACGGCAAGGAAATCGCTGTCGCCGGTCTCATTGTTGGCACTCGTCCTATGCGCTCCAGGAAAGGCGCGCGCTGGGCCATCTTCACTCTCCAGGACATGACTGGCGTCCAGGAACTGCTGGCCTTCCCGGAGAGCTTTGCGCGCCTCGAAAGCCTCCTGAAGCCAGGCCAGCCGCTGCTCCTGAAAGTCCGCATTCAGGTTGAAGAAGCCGGCACTCGCCTCTCTCTCCAGGAAGCGCGTCGGATGGACACTATTGCGGAGACCAGTGGCCCTCCCGAATTCCGTCTCAAGCTGGACCTCCAGCACCTCAACGAAGATGCCCTTGCCCAACTCGAGGAGCTCTTCGCCAAGGCCGCTGGACCCAGCACCGTTGTCTTTGAGGTCAAAGGCCACGATGGCACTACTGCTGTAGTGCAATCTCAGCGTAAGATACGGGTCACGCCCGACTTTATCGCTGCTCTCGACCGGATCTGCGGCGACGAGGGAATTCAGAGGATTTCGTAATGTGCGCTGCAGCGAAAAAGGAGAAGAAGGGCATCGAGATGCTCGAGCGGCAGAAAGAGATCGATCGTTTGGAAAAAGATGTCGAGGACTTGCGCCGCCTCTCCGGTGGTACTGTCGACGGTGATGCCGAGCTCGAGCGCCTCAAACGCGAAGTCCTCGAACTTCGCCGCGAATTCTATACGCATCTTGGTCCGTGGCAGCGCGCCCAGATTGCCAGGCACCCACAACGCCCGCACACGCTGGACTGGATCAACCTGATGATCACAGACTTCATCGAACTTCACGGTGACCGCGGTTTCGGAGATGACAAGGCTCTCGTCGCTGGCATGGGCAAGTTCCGCGGCCGTCCCGTCGCCGTCATCGGCCAGCAAAAGGGAAGAGACACCAAACAGCGTGTCATCCGCAATTTTGGTCAACCCAAGCCCGAAGGCTACCGCAAAGCTCTCCGTGTCATGCAGCTTGCCGCGAAATTCAGCCGCCCGGTCCTCACCTTTATCGACACTCCCGGAGCCTACCCTGGGATCGACGCGGAAGAGCGTGGCCAAGGGGAGGCCATCGCGCGCAATCTCCGCGAAATGGCCCGCTTACCGGTCCCCGTCATCGTCACTGTCACCGGTGAAGGCGGTTCTGGCGGTGCGCTCGCCATCGCTGTCGGTGATCGTGTTAACATCCTCGAAAACGGTTTCTACTCTGTCATCTCACCGGAAGGTTGTGCTTCCATCATCTGGCGCGATTCCACCAAAGCAGAAACCGCTGCCATCGCCATGAAGATTATGGCACCCGATCTTCGCGATCTCGGCATCATCGACGAAATCGTTCCCGAGCCCGATGGTGGTGCTCACAGCGACTTTGAAGGTGCCGCCAAGCTTCTCGGCGACATCCTCGAACGCCAGCTCCTCGCTCTGAGTAGCCTCTCTCCACGTCAGTTAGTCCACGACCGCTACGAAAAATTCCGCCGTATGTGCCAATTCTTCGACCTCAGCGCCTGAGTTTGCAGGAGGCGGCTTGCCGCCGTTGCAGCCCAAACCCACCCGATACGTTTCCCTTCGAATCGCGGAAAGAACATGTCATCCTTTTGCGCGAGAGATCTCAGCGCCTGCTCTTCGGATCGCTAAACGGCTTCGTCAACTTACTCCCGCCGCCTTCCTCCCCCCGTACCACATTCGCCACCATTCCTCCATCCTTCCGTTGTCCCTCGCCATTTCCCGCACTACTCTAAAATGGCAACGCGTGGCCCATTGCCTCGGGGGAAGCCTACTCCGCACCGTTTGCAAAGGACAAAGCCTCATCATGTCGGAACCCTTTCGTCCGTATGAAAAACTCGTGGATATCACCATCATGGGCAAGAAGTTCCATGTTCCTGAGCGCAATTCCTTGCTCCGTTGCTTCCAGTTCATCAGCCCCGAAACTGTTCCTTATGGCCGCTTCTGCTGGAATCAGGATTGCCAATACTGCCGGGTCACCTGTCAGCTTCCCGATGATGATGAGCCCCGCGAAATGCTCTCTTGCAAGTTCATCGTCATGCCCGGTATGGAAGTCATCGATCTCAGCCAGGAACTGAAGTGGTGTCTTCGCGCCAAGCTTCCCTCCGACGCCACCGTCTCCAAGTAACGCTGACATCCTTGGGTTTGTGGAGTGGCTGATCTTCAGATCGCCACTGCTCTTTCAGAAGCCCTAAAAAATGCCATCCCGAGCGAAGCGAGGAATCTGCTGTTCCCACCAGGCCCAAAGCCATTTGCCTCTGCGCCCCTCTTGCTCTACGATTTTCTCCGGCTATGTCGAATCCAATCCTTCTCCCTTGTGACGGGTGCGGCCAACTCGCCGACTCTGCTCATATTTCGCGCCGCCTCGAACGTCTCGCCTGGTCAACACGTTTTCGTCCACTTCACATCCAATCTCTCCTGCTCGCAGGAATCACCCCCAAGCTCGACTCCGACTTCCTCTATTCTCCAAACGAGACGTTCCACGGTGAAGCGGCCACCATCCTCAAAGCCGTCCAGCTTTCCACCGAAGGCAAGTCTCCGGAAACCGTTCTCGCCGAATTTCAAAAACTCGGCCTGATGCTGACTCACGTCTTGGAGTGCCCTCTCGACGGCACTGTCTCCGAATCGCAAGCGCACGCCTTGCTTGAAAATCAGCGTCCCTTCGCCATGGCACGCATTCGGCGTTCTCTTAAACCCAAGCGCCTCCTCCTCATCTCCTCCGCGCTCCAGGGCCATGCAGCCAAAATCCACCATGCAAACCTGGATTGTCCTGTATTCCCCAATGCTCCAAGTGTGCTCCTCCCCTCGCCAGATCCGACCGAAAGTGACTTCGAATCCTTCCGCTCTTCCTTACTGATTTCTAAGGCCCATGCTCTGTAATACTTAGAAGTGTGACGGAAGTCACTGCCACCGGTGACCGCATAACGCACACTTCGATCGTACCTGGCTGCTTCCGGGTATGTTACTATCTCAGTTGGACTACACTCCCTAAGGGGTGATTTGTGCAGACTCGTGCTAAATTCGGCGTTGGGATTGGCGTCATCATAGTCTCCCTGGCCTTCTTGGCTTGGCTCGGCTACGGTGAGAGCAAGACCTACTACCACACCATCGCGGAGTACCAGTCCCTCCAGGGTTCCGCTCGTAACCATCGCATGCGTCTGGCCGGCACTGTTGAGCCTGGTACCATCAAACACCTGCCCGGCCGCATTGAATTCGTTTTGGAAGAGCAGGGTAAGACGCTTCCTGTCAGCTACATCGGCACCGATCCATTGCCGGACACCTTCGTAGACAAGTCCCAGGCTCTTGTCGAAGGCCGTCCTTCCAACGATGGCAAGTTTGTTGCCGAGCATGTTCAGGCTAAGTGCGCGTCCAAATACGAATCCGCGCCCGGTGGCGACAAGCCAACTCCGACCAGTTCGACGCAAACCAGCAGCAGTACCTACGGCGCCCAGTGAAACTCGCCTAGGGGGAGGGCGATCGGCCTATGGATGTATTCGGTAGTTTTTCGCTTCTGCTCGCGTTTGTGTGCGCGGCCTACGCCTTTATTGGCGGCATCTTTGCCATCAAAACGCGTCATCCCCTCCTTGTCAAAAGCACTCGCCAAGCTGGAATTGCCACCTGCGTCCTGATCTTCCTTGCCACCATCAGCCTCGAATATCTTCTCTTCACCGATAACTTCTCGCTGGCCTATGTGGTGCAGCATTCTAACCGCGATCTCTCCGCGTTCTACAAAGTTGCCGCTCTCTGGGCTGGCCAGGAAGGCTCGCTCCTGTTCTGGAGCACCCTCCTCGCCATCTACGTTATTTCCGTTCTTCTCGCTTATCGTCACAAGAACGGGGAATTGATGCCGTACGTCGGCGTCATTCTCGCAGGCGTTCAGATCTTCTTCCTTACTCTCAACAACTTCGTCGAGAATCCCTTCAAGACTCTCGCCGTCGCCAACGCCAGCGGTGTCCTCACACCTTTTACTCGCATGGACGGCAACGGCCTCAACCCCTTGCTTCAGTATCCGGAAATGGTTATCCATCCGCCCAACCTCTACTCCGGCTACACCGGCTTCACCATTCCATTCGCATTTGCCCTCGCCGCTTTGCTCGCCCGCTATCCCGGTGAAAAGTGGATTCACCTCACTCGTAAGTGGACCATGGTCGCTTGGTGCTTCCAATCTCTCGGCATTCTTCTCGGCGCTCATTGGGCCTACGCCGTTCTCGGTTGGGGTGGCTATTGGGGCTGGGATCCTGTCGAAAACGCTTCGCTTCTTCCTTGGCTCTCCGGCACCGCTTTCCTTCACTCCGTCATGATGCAGGAAAAGCGCGGCATGATGAAAGTGTGGAACGTCTGGCTGGTCTTCTCCACGTTCCTTCTCTGCATTCTCGGCACGTTCCTGACGCGCAGCGGCGTTGTCAGTTCTGTGCACGCCTTTGCCAATTCTCACATAGGCCCGTGGTTTGTCGGTTTCATGATGGTAATCCTCGGCGTCTGCTTTGTTGCCTACTTCAAAAATCGCGATTATCTGAAGAGCGAGAACACCCTCGATTCCATGATCTCCAGAGAATCCAGTTTTCTCTTCAATAATCTCCTTTTCCTGGTCGCTTGCATCGCCGTTCTTTCTGGCACGCTCTTCCCGGTTTTCTCGGAGTGGTTCACCAGCAACCGCATCAGCGTTGGCGCACCCTTCTTTAACAAAGTGATGGTCCCCATCGGTCTGGCGATTCTGTTCCTCACTGGCGTTGGCCCGCTGCTCGCTTGGCGCAAGACTTCCATGGACAGCCTCAAGCGAAATTTCGGCTGGCCGTTGCTCGTTGGCCTCCTCTCCGCCATCGCCGCTTTCGTATTGAACTACCGCGATGGCGCTTCCATGCTCTGTTTCTTCCTCTGCGGCTTCGTCACCTGGACCATCTTCCTGGAGTTTTACCGCGGCGCAAAAGTCATCCGTGCTCGCACCGGCATGAGCCTGATGATGTCCGCTCACGAACTCTCCATGCGCAACACGCGCCGCTACGGCGGCTACGTCGTTCACTTCGGCATGGTCCTCATTTTCATCGGCCTGGCGGGCGTGGCCTTCAATACTGAAGCGCAAAAAGCCATGAATATCGGCGACTCCTTGAAGCTGGGTCCATACACCCTCGTCCTGCAAAGCGCCGACACCAAGGTTGAAAAGAATTACACTGCGCAGCGCATGATCGTCGAAGTTCTCAAGGGCAATAAGCAGATCATGTTGCTCTATCCGGAAAAACGCCAGTTCCAGGGCAACGAGCAAGCCGCCGGCACCATGGTCGCCATCTACTCCACTCTCCGCGAAGATCTCTACGTCGTTTACGCTGGCATGGACCCGGAAACGAATGTCCCCGTGATCCACGCATTTTTGAATCCGCTCGTGAAGTGGATTTGGCTCGGTGGTGTTTGGGTCGTCATGGGCACTCTTTTGGCCCTTATGCCCAATCGCCGCGCCGGTCTCGCTCTGGCCGCTGTACCACAGAGCGCTGCCACTCCTGGCGAGCCGGCGCTAACCCCTAATGTTTCTCTGCGAGAAGGCCATGACTAATCTCAAACGCCTCATTTTCCTGCTGGTTCTCGTGGCGTTTGCCTCGGGACCACTCGTTACTGCTCAGGTTGGCTACTCCCCTCGCGCCAAGCAAATTGGCATGCGCCTCAAATGCTTGTGCAAGGGCTGCGATATGAGCGCCGGCGGCTGCGCGCATCCCGGCGGTTCCTTTTCCGGCCCCTGCGATACCGCCAAGGGCATGCTCAAGGAAGTCGATCAACACCTGGCCAAGGGCGAATCCGAGCAGCAGATCATCGACGCGTTCGTTGCCGAATACGGCACCATCGTTTACGTCGAGCCTCCCAAAAAAGGCTTCGGCCTCGTCGCCTGGTTGATGCCCGTCTTCTATTCTATCGTTGGCTTGGGACTCGTGGTGTTCGTCGTCCGCAAATGGGCCATTCGCCCCTCCTCCGCCACTCCCGCAGCGCCGGGAGTCACAAACGAGGCTCTGGATCGCGCCCGTGCGCAAGCCGCACGCGAGACCGAGGATTAACCCCATGCTCGCTTTCCTGATTTTTCTACAACCGATTTTTCATGCAGCCACTACCATTTGGTCTGCGGTTCCGAGCGAAGCGAGGAATCTGCTTTTCGGTTCGGCCCAGCACGGTCTTTCTCACTCCGCATTCGTCGCCATCCCGGACTGGGCCGCACTCGGCGCCTGCTTCGCTCTCTCTGCCGCCGTTTTCCTTTTCGTTTTTTACATTCATCCGGACGCGTCCGACCTCGCCCCTCATCGCACCAAGCTCGACCAGCTCCTCGAGCGTCGCGATTCCATTTATGATAATCTTCGCGACCTCAAGTTCGAACATCGCGCCGGCAAATATTCCGAAGGTGATTACGAGCTCATGCAGACTTCTCTCGAAAATGAAGCCGCTCTTGTCCTGACCGAAATCGATCAGGTCACCGAATCTCAGGTGCGCCGCCCTCGCGCGGTTCGCCCCTCCACTTCCGAGCGGAGCGCTAGATGAAGGCGATCGGTTCGCGACTCTCTTCCATTCTCCTCACATCGTTTTTTCTCGGCGCCTCTGCCTTCGCTGGCACTCTCAGCGGCACGGTCATCAATCGCACCACCGGTAAGCCTGAACCCAATGTCGATCTCGATCTTCTCAGCCCCACTGCCGGAATGGCGGAACTCGCTACCGCCAAAAGTGACGCCCAGGGCCATTTCTCCGTAACCAAAGATTCCATCGGTTCCGCCCCGGTCCTCATCCGCGCCACTCTTCACGACGTCAGCTTCAATACGTTTGCTCCTCCAGGTCGTCCCGATGTTGAAGTCGAGGTCTATGAGGTATCCAAGGATACCAAGTCCATCACGGTTCCATCGCACGTCATCATCTTTGAACCGCAGGACGCCAAGCTTGTCGGCGCCGAAGAATATTCCATTCAGAACGATACCAAGCCTCCCTCCGCTTTCTTCCGCCCCGACGGCAACTTCGATTTTGCGATTCCCGAAGATGCCGCCCTCGGCCAAGTCAGCACCACCACGGCCATGGGCATGGCTATCAACCAGGCCTCCATTGACAAAGGCAAGGGCCGCTACTCCATCGCCTATCCGTTTCGTCCCGGCCAGACCAACGTGCGCCTTTCCTACGAACTCCCCTACACAAACAACTCCGCCACTCTCAAATTGTCCGCCACCTACCCAGGTGCGAAACTCCTCGTGGTCGTCCCTCCGGGCATTACCGTAACTGGAAATGGTCTGGTCGCCGCTGGCCAGGAACAGGGCATGATGGTCTTCACTCACGAACCTCTGGCCGCAAGAAGTATTCTCACCGTCAGCCTCTCGGGAATCGCTGTTGCACCAGCCGCCGGCGCCGGCCAAGGCCAGGAGTCTGCTCAAGAAGGGAACTCGCGCCAGGATCAAGGCCCCGAAGTCATTGCCGCTCCGAGCCGCCTCGACGATTTCAAGTGGTACCTCTTCGCCGGTCTCGCTGCTCTTTTCGCTATGGGTGCTCTGCTTCTCTCCCGCAAACAAGTTGTTGTTGCTGCCGGCGAAGATGCGGACTTCGCGGCTTCTCCGGCAAAGCCACCCAAATCGGCACAAACTGCAAAAGCGAAAAAAGCTACGCCAACCGCCGTGCCCGTGCCTCCCGCCAGCGTATCCGTACAGGTCGATCAGCACGTCGCCGTCACCATGGATTCGCTCAAGGAACAAATTTTTCGTCTAGAGCTTCGCCGCCAGGCGGGCACAATATCCGAGGAAGAGTACGCCCGCGAAAAAGCCCGTTTCGATCAGCTTCTTCGCGACTTGGTGCGTGACTGATTTTCGGTTGCATTTGTAGTGGCGGCTTTATGCCCTCATCTTGGGCTTTCTTGCTTTGATCTGCGGGTGGGAAAGGTAGCTGTCATTTCGAGCGAAACGAGGAACCTGCTTTTCCTCACGCCGGAACCAACAAAACCTTGGGAGCTCCCCCAACCGGAAAAAACACTTTGTCCTCGCCAACTCCAACCGGCCTCCTGTTCGAGAACATCGATAAGCGTTACGGTGGCCTATTCGCCCTTCGCCGCGTCTCTCTTCAAATCGCTCCCGGCGAATGTGTCGTTCTCGCTGGCCGCAACGGTTCCGGCAAAACTACTCTTCTCCGCATCGCCGCCCGCATCGTCCGTCCCACGGCAGGGAAGTTATCGTTTCCCGGCGCTTCCTCGGACTCGGCCTCGAACAACCGCCCCGGCTACGTCGCTCACACCACCATGGTCTACGACGAACTCTCCGCCGAAGAAAATCTCATTCTCTTCGGGAAGTTACAGGGTGTCCCGCAGCCAGCGGCCCGTGCGGAGGAATTGCTCAAGGAAGTCGGCCTCTACGAGCGCCGCGCTTCTCTTGTCCGCACATTCTCCCGCGGAATGCGCCAACGCATCGCCATTGCCCGAGCACTGGTTCATCGCCCGAGTGTCCTCCTGTTCGATGAGCCCGCCACCGGCCTTGACCCGCTCGGCATTTCCTGGCTCGCCAAGTCTCTCGGCGATGTCCATCGCTCCGGCTGCACCGTGGTCATGAGCCTTCACGGCGAATCAGAAATCTCCTCGCTCGCTACTCGCGCTGTTCAACTCGATGCCGGCTCTGTCGTCGCCGACACCAACTCCGGCGCATCTCTTCGTTCCATCCTCACCTTTGGAGGCGCCTGAAAATCGCCATGAGCCTCCTCTCCAACACCGCCACCCTCCTTGACAAGGAATTGCGCACCGAGTTCCGTTCCCGCGAACTCCTCACCACCACCGTTGTCTTCATCCTCGTCGTTCTCATCCTCTTCAGCTTCGCCATCAGCCCCACCACCGAGGAGTCTCGAGAATTCGGCCCCGGCCTTCTCTGGCTCGCCATTCTCTTTGCGGCTTCCCTGATGCTCCAGCCCTGCTTCCTCCGCGAACAATCCAATGACACGCTCAGCTCTCTCCGCCTGGCCGTCAGCGACCCGTTCTCGATATTCCTTGCCAAGCTCATCGCCAACACGCTTTTCCTCCTGTTAACTGAAATTCTCATGCTCCCGCTCTTCGCCGTTTTCTATAACATTCCGATCCTGCCCGAACTTCATTACCTCCTCCTCGTTCTTTTCCTCGGCAGTCTTGGGATTTCCATTGCCGGCACCGCGCTCTCCGCCATCTCCGCGCAAGCGCGTATGCGCGAGCTCCTTCTCCCCCTCCTTCTTCTGCCTCTACTCACGCCGGTCCTCGTCGTCAGCGCTACCGTCAGCGTCAGCTTGCTGGATCGCGAGCCGGTCATTCAGTGGAAGGGAATTGGCTTCCTTGCCATCTTCGACCTCGTTTTTTTGACGGCGCTATGGCTTTTCGGCGAATATCTTCTGGAGGAATAATCCGCCATGCTGAAACGCATACTCCTCGGCGCCGTTGCGATTCTCCTGCTCATCGCAGCCGGTTACGGTTCTTTGTACGTCGCCCCCGAGGAACGCACCATGGGTCTCATCTATCGCATCTTCTATTTCCACGTGGCCAGCGCCTGGGCTGGCATGGACGCCTTCTTCGTCTGCTTCCTGTGCAATCTTCTCTATGTCTGGAAGCGCTCCCCCAAATTTGACTGGCTCGCCGTTTCTTCTGCCGAAGTCGGACTGGTCCTCACCACCGTTGTCCTCATCACTGGACCCATCTGGGCCCATCCCGTCTGGGGAATTTGGTGGACCTGGGACGCTCGCCTCACTTCCACGTTCGTTCTCTGGCTCCTGTACGTCTCCTACCTCCTCCTTCGCACCCTTATCGAAGAGCCCGATCGCCGCGCTCTACTCAGTTCTCTCTTCGGCATCTTCGCTTTTCTGGACGTTCCCCTCGTCTTTGGCGCTATTCGCTGGTGGCGCACCCAGCATCCTTCTCCCGTCATCATGGGCGGTCCAGGTTCCGGCCTGGAGCCCACCATGCAAAAAGTCTTGTTCTTCTTCGTGTTCGCCATGCACGTCTTTGCGGCGTTCCTCATCATCGAACGCTACATCCTTGAAAAAATGAAAAACGAAGTCGATATCCTGCAACGTGAAGCGGAGGCTCAATGAAAAATCTCGACAGCGTCTTTGCTGCCTACATCATCGGTTGGGGCGTATTCTTTCTCTTCTACGTCACCATCGCCAAACGCACGAACGACCTACGTGGCGAAATCGACCGGGTGAAAAGTTCGCTCCCTCGTGCCAAGTAGCGCATGGGCCGTGGTAGCGCTGGCTTTTATGCCGGTGCTCTTGGGCTTTTCCTCGATTTTGCAGTGCCGGGTTTTCAGACGTGTATTTTTCTCTTGGGTTTTCTTGTTTTGCTGTTCTCTCTAGGAGGCAGGGGCTTCAGCCCCTGCGTAAAGCGAGCCCAGTAATTGGGCTTTAGCCCCGGAAGATACGATTTTTTGCTAATTTCTGAAATCCTGATTCAACCGCGCCCGAAGAAAAGGATCACTCCGTGACCACCTCCAAAAAGAAACGCGTCGGCATCGTGCTCTTCCAACTTGGCGGTCCCGATTCGCTGGACACCGTCGAACCCTTCCTCCGCAATCTCTTCCTCGACCCAGACATCATCCCCCTCGGCCCAGCCAATTTCATTCGCGGACCTCTCGCCCGTTACATCGCCAAAAAACGCACGCCCCCCGTCGCCGCTCGCTACGCCATGATTGGCCGTCGCTCCCCCATCGCCATTCTCACCGAACGCCAGCGCGTCCGCCTCGTCCAGGCACTTAAGCCTTACATTGATCCTGTCGCCGTCACTGCCATGCGCTACTGGAAGCCCCTTACCGAAGACGCCGTCGCATCGCTTAAAAATTCCGGCAATCTCGATGAGCTTGTCCTACTGCCTCTCTATCCCCATTATTCCTACGCCACCACGCTCAGCAGCCTCAAAGAGTGGCGTCGCGTTTACGGCGAACCTGTTGACACTCTTCCCGAGCGTTCCATCGAAGACTTCTACGATCATCCTCTTTACATCGAAGCCCTCGTCACCAACATCGGCAAATGCCTCCGCCAATTTCCCGATGCCTCGCGCATCCATCTCCTCTTCAGCGCCCACGGCCTTCCCATGAGTCTCGTCGAAAAGGGCGACCCTTACCCCAAGCACATCAATGAAACTTTCCGTCTCGTCTGCGAACAAGGCGCTCAACGTTTTCCCAACTGGCCCAAGATTCACCAACTCTGCTACCAAAGCAAAGTCGGCCCCGCCAAGTGGCTCGAACCGTCTTTCCTCGGCACTCTCGAAAAACTCGGCCACGAAGGCGTAACCGAAGTCATGATCGTTCCCATCTCCTTCGTCACCGAACATATCGAAACTCTCCACGAAATCAATATCGATGGCCGCGCCGACGCCAAGAAATGGGGCATCACTCGCTTCCGCATGATGCCCGCCGTAGGCGATTCCCCCGCCTTCATCGCCGCCCTAAAGGACTTAGTCCTCCGCGCCGTCGAGATCCATCCCGAGTCCACCCGCACCCTCAGTGCCTAGCCTTGGTAGCGCGGTGACGACGGGCCTTGACGAAAACATAAAGCTTGAACTGTGCTTGGAGGCACGGAATGCCTTTTACCACCCGGTCTTTGGCACTCCAGACACCAATGTTGGCGATCCGAACTTTCGAGTCATCAACTACACAAATGTCGGACCCCGGCAATGTCAATTGGCCCTGAAACTCTCCTTCTAATCCGAGCGGTCTGCATCGAAAATGGTCCAGGCGGGGGGCGGAACGTACCATTCCTCCGCTCACCTCTATTCCAATTTCAGTGATCAGACCGATTACTTCCGAGTCGCCGGCAAGCATGAGAAGGCCGGTCTCCTGACGGGATGCGATTGGCTCCCATTGACATTTCGACTCTCCTTGATAAACTCCTTCCCGGTTCCGGGCGTCGGTCACCGCCACTATTCCTGCTTTGCGATATACTCTGTCTTTCGAGTTTGGGGCTCGAAATTCATGATGGCTACTTATCACTCTGGCGTACACAAGTACGCCCTGTTCGTCGTTGCTTGGGCGGCCATTCTTCTCACCGCCGGCGCTCTCGTCACTTCCGAAGATGCGGCTCTTGCCGTACCGGACTGGCCGCTCTCCTATGGCACTCTGAATCCTCCGATGATCGGCGGAATTGCTTTTGAACACTCCCATCGTCTCATCGCCGCGGCTCTGGGACTGTTCATCATCGGCCTCGCCTTCCTCCTCTGGCGCTTCGAAGAACGCCCCTGGATGAAGTATCTCGGCTTTGCCGCTCTTGGCGGAGTCATCGTTCAGGGCATTCTCGGTGGTCTTACGGTTCTCAAACTTCTCCACTACTGGCTGCCAGTCATGCACGCCTGCACCGCTGAGATCGTATTCGCCCTTCTCGTCAGCATCGCCATCTGCACCAGCCGGTGGTACATGCAGAGCCTCCCGCAGTACGTCGACCGCGGCTCCCCCTCCATCCATTCCATCGTCACCCTCAACGCCTTTGTCATTTTTTTCCAAGTCCTCGTCGGCGCCGGTTTCCGCCATAAATATCTCTCCCTGAAGCCACACGTCTATGGCGCCGCCATTGTCCTTGGCATGGTCATCTGGACCGCCGTCACGCTGGGCCGTCGTTTCCCGGAAGTGCCGGCAATCTCCCGCGTTCGCAAGTTGCTTCATTCCATCGTCGGCCTGCAGGTTCTCCTCGGACTCGTCGCTCTCTGGGCGCGTATCAATTCGGCAGATGATCCGCAGCCCATGCCTCCCGTTGTAATCACTACCGTAGTGCACGTCGTCGTCGGCGCGATCCTATTCGCCACGTCCATCGCTACCGTCATCGTCTGCTACCGTCTTGTCCCGCACAAAAGGGAAGTGATTTTCGCCACAACCAAAGGTGAGGTGCCCGCTTAATGTCGAACGCTCGCTCTCGCTCCGCCGTGCTCGCGCAACCAACCAAACTTAGCGCCTACGTCGCTCTCACCAAGCCCGACGTTTCCTTCCTCGTCCTCATGACCACCGGCGCTGGCTTCTACATGGGCGTTCGTGGACCGATGCCTTGGTTGCACATGATTCACGTTGTTTTCGGCACCATGCTCATCGCCGCTGGCACCGCCGCCCTTAATCACTACATTGAGCGCGAATCCGATCGCTACATGCGTCGCACCGCTTCCCGTCCGCTTCCCACCGGCCTGCTCACTCCCGCCGAAGCTCTCCGCTTCGGCCTCGCGCTCTCTCTCGCTGGCGCCATCGATCTCTATTTCGTCGCAGGCTACCTGGCCTGCCTCCTTGGCGTTCTCACCAGCCTCAGCTATCTCCTCGCTTACACGCCCCTCAAGAAGCACACCGTCTGGGCCACCTTCATTGGCGCCATTCCCGGCGCAATTCCTCCCATGATCGGCTGGACCGCCGCCACCGGAAGACTCGATGCCGGTGCATGGCTCCTCTTCGCCATTCTCTTTTTCTGGCAATTCCCCCACTTCCACGCCATCAGTTGGATGTACCGCGAAGACTACGCCCGCGCCGGTATCCTCATGCTTCCCGTAGTCGACAAGGACGGCACGCGCACCTTCCGCCAAATTATTCTTTATGCCAGCGGACTCGTCGCTGTCAGCCTTCTCCCCGCCGTCATGGGCTTCACCGGCGTCCTCTATTTCTTTGGCGCTCTGGTCACCTGCACTGCCAGCCTTCAAGTCTGCCTCTGGGCCGCCACCGCCAAAACCAACACCCGCGCCAAGTGGCTCATGCACGCCACCGTCATGCACATCCCCATCCTTCTCGGCCTCATGGTGTACGACAAACTCCCCCGCTAGCGTGCAGGGGGACTTCAGAGACTCTGTGGCAAGTGCGTCTTCGTCGGGGCGCGGCTTCAGCCGTGCCGTCACTGGCGCAAAATCAACCCGGCTTTAGCCGCTAAGGAATTTTCTTGGACAGTTCCATTTTCTATTCTCTGTTTTGGCCAAAACTGATAGCTTAAAACTTCCTATGTTCTCCCAAGCCGCCCTCAACGCCACTCTCAACGGTATCAGCGCCATTCTTCTAGTCTGTGGCTACGCCGCCATCCGTTCCGGCAAGCGCGAACTCCACAAAAAATTCATGCTCTCCGCCTTCTCCGTCTCTTGCGCTTTTCTCGTCTCCTACGTCATCTACCACATTCGCATCCGCGAAGTGATCCACTTCCAGGGCCAAGGATTCATACGCCCGGTCTATTTCACTCTACTCTTCTCCCACACGATCCTCGCCGTCGTCATCGTCCCTCTCATCCTCATCACCCTCCGCCGCGCCTTCCTCGAAAAATTCGACAAGCACCGCATTATCGCCCGCTGGACCCTCCCTCTCTGGTTCTACGTCTCCATCACTGGCGTCATCGTCTACTTCATGGTCTACCAGTGGTACGCCCCTCACTGAGCTATTTCTAAAGCGTTGATAGATGACAACCCTAACTTGCTCCAACTACGCGTTCTCCAATCGATTGCGGACTCACACGGGAACACTCTTGTCTCTGGCCTCCCGAACGGCACCGTTCCTTTGAAGAGAAAAGAGAGTCCAACCCCGGCAAAAGCGAAGGAACTTACAGAAGAGGAAAAAGGGATAAGCGGGGTGCCGCACCCTTTGCTGTTTAAGGGTGCGGTTTTTCTTGGGTTGGCTTTCTTCGCTCTCGCCGTCGTTCTTCTTGCTCCCCATCCTTCCGCCAATTCCTGTAAACTTTTCTTTCCATGAAGATCCTCCTCTTCGGCTCCACAGGCTCCGCCGGCGCTGCCGTCCTCGACGCTTGCCTCGCCGCCTCCATCGTCGACGAAGTTCGCGCCATCACTCGCCGCCCGCTCATGCACACCAATTCCAAGCTCCGCACGTATGTCCATAAGGATTTCCTCGATTACTCTACCGTGCAGGAGGCTTTTCGCTCCATCGATGCCTGCCTCTTTTGCCTCGGTGTTTCCGCCACGCAAGTCTCCAAAGAGGACTACCGCAAAATCACTTACTCCTACACCCTCGCCGCCGCCCAAATGTTCAAATTACAATGTCCCGGCGCGGCCTTCCATTACATCAGCGGGCAGGGAACTAAACCCAACAGCCGCATGTTCTGGTCCCAGGTCAAAGCCCAGGTCGAACTCGATCTCATCTCAATGGTCGAAGCCGATTGCTGGCGCCCCGCTTTCATCGACGCCAAGCCTTCTTCCACTCTCCCCAAACTCTACGCCGCAATCCACCCCATCGGCCTTCTCCTGAAGCCATTCCCCAGCCTCTACATCCATGGCCACGACTTGGGCCGCGCCATGCTCCAAGCCACCGTCGAAAAACTTCGCAACCGCTTCTTCGAAAACTCCGAAATCCGCCAGATCGCCAGCCGCGCGACTTTTTGATGTCACGCACGCTCCGTCGTTAGCCATTCACGCTGAATCCATCTTGTAGAGGTGACTTTACGCCGCCTTCTTGGGTTTGTAGCTCTGGTTCTTGCTGGCATCCAATAACCAACGCATTCAGGCGCGCTGCTCACGTCTGCGAGGATCTCAACCTGAATTGTCTCGATGAATTATCTACAGAGCCGCGTTATCTTCTATTTTCTAACTCACGCCCAACCGCGCTCTCTATAACTCTTCTCTCCTGCTTCCAGAGCCGCCGCAATGTCCTTCCGCAACCGATCGTCCAGCTTCTTCACATGAAAGCAAGTTTTACCCTTCAACAACTTCAGCAGCGCGGGCGAAAGCTTCTTTTTCACGGCCTCATTCCTGTAAACGCACATCAAATAAAATCCCACAAAACCCTTCTGCAGAATCACTGCGGCCATCTGCAGATCCACCGGCTTTCCCCCATACGCACCTGGAATCGCCACCGCCTTCGGCACCGTCAATTGAAACGATTTCTTCCCCCCACTCATGCAGGCAATATCCGTCCGAAATGGCGGCGCGTGCCGCATCATCAGCTCCACCAATTCCTCATACACAATTTCTAAAGGAGCTTCTTTCGAGGTAGTCTTTGATTTTGTCTTTGCCGCTGTAGCCATGGCGAGGCATCCTATCTCATTCGTCCAAATGCCGCAACCGCTCGCGCCGCTCGCGCGTTTAGCGCGCGTTTAGTCAGGTAATGCTGCGGTCCGCTACTTTGCCCTGCATGCGCGCTTCAGTCAGCTGCACATAGTGCTGAAACGCTTCTGCGGTGGATTGCTTAAGCTCCGTAACCTGCGCGTGGAAAGAATAGTTGAAGCACAAAGCCAGAAGAAAAATCGTGCGTAGTTTCTCCGCACTCCGCATTACCGCCCGATCCGCCCTAGAAGGGATGAATTACACATGCGGCAGCGCCGCAATCACCGCATCCGCAAACTCCTGCGTGGTCGCTTTTCCTCCCAAATCCCGGGTCATGTGCTTTCCTTCGTGATACACCTTCCACAGCGCTTGCTCCACGCGGTCGGCCGTGAACGCCTCTCCAATATAATTCAGCATTAAAATCGAACTCATCAGCAGCGCCGTCGGATTTGCCACGCCTTTCCCTGCAATATCCGGCGCCGTCCCGTGTACTGCCTCAAAAATCGCCCCTTCGTCTCCAATGTTTCCGCTCGGCACCACGCCCAGTCCCCCCACCAGTCCCGCGGCAAGATCGCTCATCACATCGCCATACAAATTTGGCAGCAGCAGAATATCGAATTGTTGCGGATCGATCACAATCTGCATACACGCATTGTCAACGATCAATTCCTTGTACTCGATCTCTGGAAATTTCTCGGCCACCGCTCTCACCGACCTCAAAAACAGCCCATCGCTCAACTTCATGATGTTCGCTTTGTGAATCGCGTGGATCTTTTTTCGCCCCGTCTTCCGTGCGTATTCAAACGCAAATTTTGCAATCCGTGTCGACGCCTTCTCCGTAATAATCTTCAAGCTTTCCACCACGCCCGACACCACTTCGTGCTCCAGCCCCGAGTACAAATCCTCGGTGTTCTCCCGCACGATCACTACGTCCACATTGTCGAAGTGCGATTTCACTCCGGGCAGATTCTTCACCGGCCGTAAATTCGCGTACAGCTCCAGACTCTTCCGCAGCGCCACGTTCACGCTTCGCGCCCCGCCCGCGATGGCCGTCGCCATCGGACCCTTCAACGCCACTTTGTTCCGGCGCACCGATTCAATCGCGGCGTTATTCAACACCTCCGCGCCCGTTGTCCCTTTATCCGTATTTTCCGCGCGCGCTTCCAGCACTTCCCACTCGATTTGCACGCCCGAAGCATCCAAAATCCGCCGCACCGCTGTGGATACCTCCGGCCCAATCCCTTCGCCAGGTAACAGGGTAACCTTATGTTTAATCATGGCATCTATTTTAGAGGAAGCGCGCAATGTTGTCTTGCGCGTTTCCCCCGAAGCTGGCGCAATGGTCTTCTGATATCTGATCGCCGATATCTGATATCTCTTAGCGGGCACAGCCCTTTAGTGCGAATTGCGCTCTGTGTTATACTTGAAAAGAGTTTAGCTCGTGGAGGAATTCTGCGAGCGGAGGCCTAAGGAAATTATGATCAATCTGACGCCCGTTGCCGCCACTAAGGTCAAGGAAATCATGGGTATGCAGAACCCCGTCCCGGTTGCTCTTCGCGTCGCCGTGGTCGGTGGGGGCTGCTCCGGTTTCCAGTACCACATGGCGTTTGAAAATCAGACGAATGAGACCGACGAAGTCGCCGACTTTAACGGCCTTAAGGTGGCCGTCGACCAGATGAGCTCCATGTATCTCGACGGTGTCGAGATCGACTATGTCGAAACTCTCGAAGGCGCCGGCTTCAAGTTCAACAATCCCAACGTCAAGAGCACCTGCGGCTGCGGCAGCTCCTTTAGCGTTTAACCTTACTGGCGTCGGCCTCTTGCCGGCTCTCGACTTTCTCTTCGATGCCCCACATGCCTCACTGCATGTGGGGTTTTTCTTTTTACCCCCTTCCAACGTGTAGTGGAGGCTTTACGCCCCCATCTTGGGTTTGCCTTTTCCTCGCTCCAACATCCTCTTTACATCCTCCCCCAGCCCGTTGCACCATATCCACCCGCCCATCGCAGGAGGATCCATGCCATCCAAACAAGTCGTTCTCGTCACCGGTTCCAGCACTGGATTCGGCCGTCTCATCGCCGAAACTCTAGCCCGGCACGGCCACATCGTCTTCGCCACCATGCGCGATCCTGTTGGACGCAATGCGGCGAATTCCTCGGAACTCCGCTCCCTCGCTGGAAAAGGATCCCTCGAACTCCATGTCCTGGAAATGGACGTTACCGACGAATCCTCCGTCGACCGCGCTGTCCACGCCTGCGTCAATCAAGCCGGCCGCATCGACGTTGCCATCAACAACGCAGGCTACGCGCTCGCGGGCCTCGCCGAAGCCACCACCGTCAATCAGGTGCAGCAGATAATGGACACCAATTTTCTTGGTTGCGTACGCGTCAATCGTGCCGTCCTCCCCTTCATGCGCCAGCAACGCGCCGGTTTCCTCCTCCACATCAGCAGCGGTGCCGGTCGCGTCGTCCTCCCCGGTTTCGCTTTCTATTGCGCCAGCAAGTTCGCCATGGAGGCGCTCGCCGAGTCTTACCACTACGAACTTGCCGGGCAGGGAATTGAGTCCTCCGTCATCGAACCCGGCGCCTACCAGACCGCCGTGTTCGGCAACATGGTCACTGCCGCCGATCATGCACGCCTGGAATCCTACGGCGCCGCCGCGCAAATTCCGGATAAAGTGAACGCAGTTCTTACTGCGTCCATGGCCAATGCTCAGGATGTCGCCGACGCGGTTCTCAAGGTCATCGAAACTGCCCCTGGTCATCGCCGACTCCGCTATCGCGTCAGCCCCACCGACCTGGGCGTCGATGCCATCAACAACGTTTGCTCCCAAGTGCAATCCCAAGTCCTCAGTGTCTTTGGCCTCGCCGCCGACACCACTTTCACCCAACGCTCCTCCGCCTCTGCCGACTAGGGCCGACCATACATGGGTGCAACATATGCTTGCGCCCCATATTCTCGCGATTTCAAATAAGTAGCTTTTCCCTATTGTAGCTACACTGTCGTAGCTACAATATAGGGACTACGCTTGTTCTGCTGGGATGAACGAAAGAACCAGACCGACCGGAAGAAGCACGGCGTCAGTTTTGAGGCCGCCGTTTTGGTGTTCAATGACCCATTGCACACCAGCAGATTGGAGCGATTCGAAGCTGGAGAACAGCGTTGGCAGACGATTGGAATGGTTGGTGGCACGCTTTTGCTGGTCGTTGCCCACATTTGGGAGGAGACCATAACTTATATGAATCGTAGATTCGCATCATCTCGGCGCGTCGCGCGACCAAAGTCGAACGGAAGATCTATGAAGAACGTGCCTGAATCGGTCCGCAGGGAACTATCAGCTCTCTCGACTCGGCCCGAGAAGGACATCGACTTCTCCGATCTGCCGCCGACTGCGCCCGGGGATTGGGTTGGTGCTGTTCGAGGGAAGTTCTATCGCCCAGTCAAACGACAACTGACCGTTCGCATCGATGCAGATGTTCTGGAATGGCTCAAAAGCCAAGGAAAGGGGTACCAGAGTCGCCTCAACGCCATCCTTCGAGTCGCCATGCTCTCCAAGGCACGCCGCCGCTAGCGCTTCCGTGGTGGGGTGCGCCACATACAAATTCTGCATGTCGGCTCCTTTCTTGCACTCTTAGACTCTTTTGCGTTTTCACTCTTTTGCTTCTTTGCTTTCTCCGAACCATTTGCATTCCCCCCCATTCCCCACTTATCCTAATCTTCTATCCGGATGAAAATAGCTCTCGCCCAATTCAATCCCACCGTGGGTGATTTTGAAGGCAATTCCGCGCGCATCCTCACCCTTGCCGCGCAAGCCAAACGCCTTGGCGCCGACCTCGCCGTCTTCTCCGAACTCTGCATTTGCGGCTATCTTCCTCTCGACCTCCTCGAACGTCCTGCCTTCATCCAGCGGAATCACGACACCCTCAATCGTGTCGCCTCTCAAATGCCTCTCCCCGCCATCGTCGGTTACGCCGGCCGCGTCAATCCCGACCACCACCGGGCAGGGAAGTCCATTGCCAATAAAGCTGCCCTTATTTGCGATGGCCGTGTCGTCTTCGAGCAGTCCAAAATGCTCCTTCCCACCTACGACGTCTTCGACGAATCCCGCTACTTCCAGCCCGGCGACAAGCAATACGTCTACGGCCTCCACCAGGAGCAACTCGGCATCACCATCTGCGAGGACGTCTGGAATGACAAAACCTTCTGGGCCTCTCCCATGTACGCCCGTGATCCGGTCACTGAGCTGATCTCCCAAGGAGCCAGCGTCCTGATCAACATCTCCGCTTCTCCCTTCACCATCGACAAGCGCTTTCTCCGCCTGGGCATGCTCCGTTCCACCGCCCTTCATCACAGGCTACCCGTCGTCTACGTTAATCAGGTCGGTGGCAACGATTCCCTGATCTTCGATGGCGCGAGCACCGCTTTTACCGCCTCCGGCAAAGTCGCCGCCCAGGCCAAAGCATTCGAAGAGGACCTCGTTCTCTTCGACACCACGACGTCCGAAGGCGACATTCACGCGCAGCCTCCCGACGAAATCGCCTGCGCCTATCAAGCTCTAGTCCTGGGCACGCGCGACTATGTCCGCAAGTGCAAATTCGCCAAGACCATCGTCGGTCTTAGCGGTGGCGTGGACTCCGCGGTCGTCGCCTCCATCGCAGTTGCCGCTCTTGGCGGAGAAAATGTCCTCGGTGTTTCCATGCCCGGCCCGTATTCTTCCGAAGGAAGCAGATCCGATGCCCAGGCCCTCGCCCATAATCTCGGTATCGAGTTTCTTTCCATTCCCATCTCCTCCGTGTTCGAGTCTTACAAGCAGACTCTCACTCCCGTGTTCGCCGGTCGTGCGCCGGACGCCACCGAGGAAAACATTCAAGCCCGTATCCGTGGCAACTACCTCATGGCTCTTTCGAATAAGTTCGGCTCCATGGTGCTCAGCACTGGCAACAAATCGGAGAACGCCGTCGGCTACTGCACCCTCTACGGCGATATGGCCGGAGGTCTCGCCGTTATCTCCGATGTCCCCAAGCTCATGGTTTACGAGCTGGCGCGCTACATCAATCGCGAAAGGGAACTAATTCCCCATTCGACTCTGGAGAAACCTCCCTCGGCCGAATTGCGTCCAAATCAGAAGGACACGGACTCTCTACCACCCTACGAGGTTTTGGACCGCATCTTGAAAGCCTATATTGAAGAAGTGAAGTGTCCGGAGGAGATCGCCGTCGAGACCGGCTTCGACCTCAACCTCGTTCGTAATATCTCTGCTCTTGTTGATCGCAACGAATACAAGCGCAAACAAGCCGCTCCCGGCCTGAAGATTACCTCTCGCGCTTTTGGTTTTGGGCGTCCATTTCCTATCGCCCAACGATTTGTTCCATGACACAATTCCATCAAGTCGATGTAATTTCCCGTCATTCCGAGCGGAGTCTGCGGGGTGAGGAACCCCTCCTCTCTCACGCTCGGAAGGACGATCCAATTCACTATTAAATGAGGACCCGCGTGAATACCTTGCCCAACCTGTCGAGCCCCGCACCAAGAATGTCTTGTCATCCAGAAGAGCGCGCCTTTTGCGCGACAAAGGATCTCAGCCGATCCTCCTCTCGCAACTTCCCAGCGACACGAGCGCTTCCTGCCTTGGCCCTGGTGTTCTTCTTCCTTCTTGCGTTCTCCGCCTCCGCTCAACAACCCGCGGTCGCTTCGTCTGCCAAAACGCAAAAATCCGTCGAAGCCTTCCTCCGCAACTATTTCGCCCTTGGCCCGGAGTTCACCATCACTGTCGGCACTCCCAAACCTATTGGCTCCTCTGGCCTGTCCGAAGTCTCCGTCGACGTTAAGAGTCAGGACGGTTCCGACAACGTGAAAATGTATCTCACTGCCGACGGCCGGTATCTGATCCGCGGGGAAGTCAGCGATCTCACCGCCGACCCTCTCGCCGAAAACACCGCCAAATTTGACCTTAAGGGCGCTCCCGTCCTCGGTGATCCCAAGGCCCCCATTACCATCGTCGAATATGGTGATTTCGAATGCCCAGTCTGCCGTAACTTTCATGACGCGGTGCGCGGCCTTCTCCCCAAATATCCCCAGGCCAAACTCGTCTTCAAGGATTTCCCCTTAGACTCAATCCATCCCTGGGCCCGCACAGCCGCTCTCGCCGGACGCTGCGCCTACCAGCAGGACCCCAAAGCCTTCTGGAAGATGTATGACCTGATTTACGACAACCAGGACCTCATCTCTGCAGCAAACGCGTACGACAAAATGCGCGACTTTGCCACTCGGGCCGGTCTCAACGCCGACACATTTAAATCCTGCCTCAGCAGCCCTCAAGTCACCGCCGAAATCGACGCCAGCATCGAAAATGGCAAACTCGTCAACGTCCGCAGCACCCCAACGGTCTTCGTCAATGGTCGCCCTCTGTCCGGTGCCGACCCCCACGCCCTCCAGCAATACCTCGACTTCGAAACCGCCAAACTAGCCTCAACCAAAAAATAGCCGTCTACCTCCGCATCGATTGCGCGGTAGCAACGTGTAGAGGCGCCTTTACGCCGTCTGCGGTTGGCAAACAAAAAGCAATTACCACACAAAAACACGCATCGTTCGTGCCTGGCAACTCAATTCAAGGTCTGCTTAGTTGTGAGGGAGACAAACTGGAAGGATAACGAGGCGTCAAACCACTCAACAGGGAACCGTCCCAAAAATCGGAAGCTGGCAACGCTGCCCATTCATCCCTATTTTGTAGTTAACATAATATAGCTTATGAGACGCGCCAACAAACCTATTCTCTGCCTTTCCTCTGCTTTTCTGTGGATTTCCGCGATACCTCAATGACAATCATCGGCTACTCCCCGGCTGGCGCGGGGGTGCTCCATCCGGCGTCCTGCTAGGGGTTGATCCTTAGTCGGACTCGGAGTTCCATCGCCACCGATTCCTCCGCAGAGCCCGCGCCATCGCGCATGAGCTCTCGTCTCCGCACCCAGGTTCCATTTCGTTCAACGGGCTCCGAATACACTCTTGCTCCCAGCGCTGCCCCTAAAATCGTCCCCGCGATCGGATAAAATGCTTCGCAGTTTTCAGCTTTGGAGTGCGGTGGCTCGCCACCGCTTTTGCGTACTCAGCTCAAAAACCTAACCGCATTTTGGAACTCTATGCTCGCTCCAACGTTTTTGTCCTCTCCCTTCCTACTCTTCATTCACTATTACCGATTTCTACCTCTTTTCCCCTTGACTTCTCCTTCTCCCTCGCGCACACTAGCCAAACCTTAAGAGTCCCTTCCCCCAGAAAGAACTGATCCCATGTGTCAATTTTCTCACCAAATTAGCTTTACCAGCTCTGCCTGGCATGCCCTCATGGAAGATCCCGTGGATCCACTCGGTCCCATTCGCACTCCCATCGAGTCTCTCGGAGGAAGTCTGGTGGACGCCTTCTTCACCGAGGACTCCTATGATGTCCTCGCCATCTCCGAATTTCCTGATTCGGTCTCGACCGACGATATCTCCATTGCTTTTTATGCAGGCGGGGCCGTCGCCACGATCCACTCTTCCCTGCTTCTCACCGCCTCCCAGGCCCACGAGTCCAAGCGCAAAGCCGGCTCCCACTCTTATCGTCTCTCTTCCAGAGCGCGCGCCCTCACCGCCTTCGCTCACTAGTTGCTCCCGTCGCATCCCTAAATTGAAACAGAGCCGGGTTCATCTCCGAGGCTGTTTCGCTTTTTGCTTTTCGACTTCTTCTCGGCTCTTCGCTGTGTGGTACAGCCATTCCCTTGGCTCTTGGTCTTTCCCTCATTCCCTCTGCTAAAATCTTACTGTGTCCTTCTCGACTGCGACTCCCCGTCTAGCCAACATTCGCCTCCATCCCATCAAAGCGCTGGACCCCATCTCCGTCTCCGAAGCCCGCATCTCCCCTTCCGGTGGCCTCGCTCTCGACCGCGCCTGGGCTCTCTATTCTGTCGACGGCAAATGGGTCAATGGCAAACGCACTCCCCTCGTCCACCACATCCGCGCTTCCTACTCGCCCGACCTCGCCTTCGTCACTCTCGCCGTCCCCATCGATCGACGCAAAATCCCTTCCCGCACCTTCGCCTTTCCCGACGGCTACGAAGACGCCGCCGAGTGGTTTAGTGTCTTCTTCGAGCAGCAAATCATCGTCCGTTATTCCCCGGGCGGTTTTCCTGACGATTCCATAGCCAACGGCCCCACCATCGTCTCCACCGCCTCCCTCGAAGCAATTGCCACTTGGTTCCCTGGCCTTTCTCTCGAAAACGTCCGCCAGCGTTTTCGCACCACCCTCGAACTCGAAAATGTCCCCGCCTTCTGGGAAGACCAGCTCTTCGGCGAAATCGAACGCAGCGCAGTCCGCTTCACTATCGGCGAAGTCCATTTTGAAGGCAGCAATCCCTGCGCCCGCTGCCCTGTCCCTCCGCGCGATCCACTTACCGGCGACAACCTCGACGGCTTCCAAAGACATTTTACTCACCAGCGCGAAGCCACCCTTCCCCCATGGTCCCCCCGCCCCCGCTTCGACCATTTCTACCGCTTATCCACCAACACCCGCGTCCCCTCCACCGAATTCTCCAAGCTCCTCCGCGTAGCCGACTCCCTGACACTAACCTAGACCCATATCAGAATATGTGGCAGTGGGCTTTCGCTCCGTGCTTCTATCGCCCCAGTGCTTCGCTCAAAATAATCTCGAGGGTGCCTACCCTTTGCGCCTTTTGTACTCAAGTGCCGCGACATGGCTTACAGAGTGTCCCTAGACATGCTTTCACTTAGCCCAGCCCGCAAGGGCCGGGTACACACCCCAACAAACCCCAAGCGCCGTAGGTGCGACACATCTTTTTGCCCTGTATTCGTTTCTCCATGGCGCAATCGATTCCTGCCCTCTTCGGTTCAGCAAGCCTGCACGCTCATCTCTCCTCCTCTCTTCTGATCCCAAAAAACAGAAACGGCTCCGATCGTTCGGAGCCGTCGTAATTCCAACTTTTAGTTCCTACCCAATCAACGTGAGCTGATCTCCGGCCGGCTTTCCGCCATCGTTCCCACCGGCGGTTCTCCCTTCAAATCTTCCAGCATCTGTTCTTTCCGGTATACCAGCGAATTAATGTCATACGTCGCCAGTTCAAATCCATGCCCGTGCGTAATCGCGTCCGTTGGGCACGCTTCTACGCAATACCCGCAGAAGATGCACCTCGAATAATCGATGTTGTACACCTTCGCGTAGCGCTCTCCCGCCGAAATCCGCTTTTCTCCGGTATTGTCCGCGGCCTCAATATAAATACAATTTGCCGGACACGCCGCCGCGCACAAGAAGCACCCCACGCACTTCTCCAGTCCGCCTTCGTCCCGGTGCAGCACGTGGATCCCGCGGTATCGCGGCTGAAAATTCACTGGTGCTGCGGGGTAATTCTCCGTCACCGTCTTCTCAAACATCGTTTTGAAGGTCACGCCGAATCCCTTCACCAACGCGATGGCTGTCTGTCCCACTTCTTTAATCAGTGATCCCATATTCCCTTGTACGGGCGGGCCTTTAGACCCGCGTTTTTTATTTCAATCTTTTGCACTCGCGGCTTTTTGGCCAGTCGCCTTCGAACTCGCCGCTTTTTCTTAAGAGGTCGAAGCTCTAACTCCAAAATGATGCCCACCTGCAACGCGGCCTTTAGCTCCCGAAGATTCCGGCACCAACGTATGACCCTAACCAGCCGGACCAGTCTAACAAACCCTCCTCAACCCCCGCAATTCCACGTTTTCCGCTCCTTTGCCTCCTCCACTTCCTTTACCTCGTTCACTTCTTCATTTCAACGCTTCCACAATCTGTTTCCCATGAAATCTTCCATTCTCAATAAAGATCTCATTCGTATGCTTCCCCGCCACAACCACTCCCGCCAAATAAATTCCCTTCACATTACTTTCTAGCGTATCCGGATTCAGCGCAGGCCGCCGGCTCTCCTTGTCGAGCTTCACTCCCAGACCCTCGATAAATTCATAATCCGGGTGATACCCCGTCAGCGCGAACACCTGCTTCCCCGCCACCAATCGTGTACCCGCCCCATTGGCAGACACCATCACCCCATCTCGTACGATCTCTCTAATCTTCGCCTCAAACACTGCAGCAATCTGCCCTGCTTTGATCCGGTTCTCAATGTCCGGTCTCACCCAATATTTAATCGACGTCCCCAATTCCCTCCCGCGCACAAGCAGCGTCACCTGCGCCCCATTCCTCCACAAATCCAGCGCCGCTTCCACCGCTGAATTTTTCCCGCCAATCACTACTACGTCCTGGTTCCAAAACTCATGCGGCTCCGTATAGTAATGACTCACATGCGGCTGATGCTCCCCCGGCACCCCCATTTCATTCGGCAAATCGTAATAACCCGTAGCCACCACCACATTCTTGGTCGAGTAGCGCTCCTCCGTCCCATTTTCCATTTCGGTCACAACGGTAAACGCGCCCGCATGCCCGTCCACGCGCATCACTTTCTCAAACAATCGCAACTCCAGCGCGTAGTGCTCTGTCCCTTTCCGGTAATACTTTAGCGCCTCCGTCCTCGTCGGCTTCTCCCCGCCGCACACCATCGGCAGATCCCCAATCTCCAGCAATTCCGGCGTAGTGAAGAACACCATGTTCACGGGATAGTGGTAAATCGAGTTGCACAAGCATCCCTTGTCGATCACCAGCGCTCGCAACCCCGCCCGCTTCGCTTCCATCGCGCAAGCCAATCCCGTCGGCCCTGCCCCCACACAAATAATGTCGTATGCGCTCATATCTGTTCGATTTCTCCAACCTCTCTTCGGTTACTCTGGCCTTTGCTAGACTGCCCACCGAGGCGGCCCGCACCCGCCAGCATCACCAACTTCCACTCGTCCAAATCCATGGGATTGCCATCCGGAGCCAAGTGAAGGACCTGTTTTATCTGCTGTCGGCTGTAGGCTGGTGACTGCCGGCTCTCTCATTCTCAATGCTTCCCGGCCATCTCCAATATCCCCACCAACTCCTCCCGAAACCTCTCCAACTCCTTCAACCTCTCATCCGTCGCCGCCACTTCCGTCTTTTTCCAAACAAACACATCTCCCGCCGGCTTCTTCAACCGCACACTCAAATTCCCTTCCACCATCACGGTCACAGGGGCCAACAATCGCAATCCACCATTTTCCACCGGCGCCAGTAACGCCGCGCACTCCCCTCGATGCACGCAAAGCGCACTCTCGTACGGCGGAATCGCAATCGGCCGAAATCCCGCCGCAAACAACCTCTTCAGCACATCCGCCTGCACCTGAGTCAGTTCCATACTCGCAGATTATACCAATCTGTAGCTCACCCCTTTTAGGGGTGAGGCCTTTCTCTTGCGTTTTCACCGAGCACTGCACCCTTGGACGCCTTCTCTTTTTTACTCCTCCCAAACAAAAACGGCGCGACCGAAGCCGCGCCGCTAATTCCCTCACTTCCTAACCTTCCTCTATTTCCTCAACTTCCTTCTTCTCACGCTGCTGTCGAATCCGCCTCCGTCCCCTCCAGCTGTGCCAGAATCTCCCGCAGTGTCCGGATCAACTCATCCCTCGACACGCTGCTCTTCTTGAACTGCAGCCGAAACTTGAACGTTTCATTCTCCGGCTCATACTGAAAAACAAATGGCTGCGGTCGTTGCGGCCCCGTCTTCTCTTCCGCCCGTTCTTTCCGCGCCTCGTCCCGTGTCAACCCGCCCTGGAGAATCCGCACAAACATTTCCAGCATCTTCTTTTCAGTTTGCTGTTTCGCGATCTGCAGCAGCAACGACTTCGACAGCAGGCCGTGCTCGATGCACTTCTTCCGAATCGGCTCCGGAATGTTCCGCAGCAGCAACGTCTCGCTCACCGAACTCCGCGCTCTGCCTATTTTCTTCGCGACATCCTCGTGCGTGTAATCGAACTGGTCCGCCAACCGCTGCAGCCCGTCCGCCTCTTCAAAGGGTGTTAGGTCCTTCCGCTGAATATTTTCAATCAGCGCAATTTCTAGGGTCTCCGCGTCGTCAGCCACTTTCTCGATCGCCGGCACTTCCCGCAATCCCGCCGCGCGCGCCGCGTGGTACCGTCGTTCACCGGAAATGATGTAGTAGCAATCTTCCCGCGGCACAAACCGCACCAGCAGCGGCTCCAGCACGCCCTTCACGCGAATCGATTCCGTTAATTCGCGCAGATCTCCGAGCGCCTTTCGCGGCTGATCCGGATTCGGCCGGATCTGTTCCACCGGTATCATCCGTCCTACCGCCGCCCCGCTGTAACTTGTTAACGACTCTACATAGTGCGCGTCATGCCGCATCTTCAGCGTGACGGGCAACCCGGCTTTCTTCAACACGTTGTACCACCTCCGCGGCAAGTTTTTTGTACTCGATTGCTCCCGGAGATTTGGGCGCAAACGAAAATATCGTCTCTTTGTACGCAGGACTCTCTTCCAGCCGCACGTTCTTGCTGATTTTCGTCTTGAACAGCACTTCCCCGAATACCGAACGAATCTGCCCGTGCGTGTCCCGTGAAATATTCGTCCTCTTATCAAACAGCGTAATCACCACTCCCAGCATCCGCAATTGCGGATTGGGCCGCGCCCGGATACGCTCGTATGTCTCCAGCAAATCGTCCGTGCCCTCAATTGCAAAATACGCCGCCTGGATCGGCACCAGCAAATGCGTCGCGGACACCAGTGCATTCACCGTCAATATCCCCAGCGATGGCGGCGTATCAATAATGATGTAGTCGTAGTCCTTCAGCACCGGCGCCAGCGCATCCTTCAATCGATACGGCGCATCGAATTGCCCGCTCAAGACCGTTTCCAGCTTCGCCAACGACAGCCGTCCCGGCCCCACGCTCAGCAGCGCATCCTTGCTCGGCTTGATAATATTTGCGATCGGCGTCCGCGCGTCGCTCAGCACTTCGAACATCGACTCCTTCACGTCTCCCATATCGAAAAACGCGATCGTCGAGTTGGCCTGTGGATCCAGATCAATGAGCAGCGTCCTACGCCCCTTCGTAGCAATCCCTGCAGCCAAATTAATGGCCGTCGTCGTCTTCCCGACTCCACCCTTCTGGTTCGCAACCGTGATGATTGCTGTCATCTACCTGCCGCCTCCACTCCCTACTCCACCTTCATCACCCTTGGTCTTGGTCGCCCCGGCTTCCAGCCGGCTCTTTCCTCTTCCAAATCTCCCAACGTCGCCGGCCCCTCTCTCACCGGCCGCCCCGCTTCCAAACACACCCACCCCCCATAAAGGCAAAGACACTACATCAATTCTATTGGTATTTATGCCGGCAGCCAGGCCCAATGGCATAAGCCTACTGTAAGTTCCTCACCCTAAGCCGTGCAAGCAAAAACTACCACTTTTCTAAGCCCCCAGTGGAAATCTCCAAGTTCCTCCCACATCCCAACATAAGCACCAGGCTTCAGTCCGGCCAACATCCCCTGAGGCGGGGCTTGTCCGCCAACCGGCGGCTTCTCCCAACCCTTTCGCCACCGAAGTTTCACCGTAGCGGCGGCTTTACGCCGCCGTCTTGGGTCGGCGTTTTCCGCGATTCTTGCCTCAATAACCCAATAAAACGGAAGATGTCATCACCCCCGAAGTGGCCCGACTTTCTCCTCCATGCGGGTTGCGCGCCGAGCCACGCAGAGGAGGGACCCGGCCACCAACGACCTCTACCGCCACTCGATCATTTAAGTATTCGATCTCACCTCCTTCTCGATCGCTGACAGCTCCAAAAACACTAACGGCGCGACCGTAGCCGCGCCGCACCACCGTTTCCTGCTATCTGATATCGCCCTATATCTGCCTAAAACTCCACTCCCCAAAATTCCTCCGGCGGATGTACCAACTCCAATCCCAACTCCCACCCGCTTCGCCCTTCATGCCCTCTCCAAATCAGTACCGCTTCCGACTCCCTCTGATTACTCCCGTTCTTTAGCCGCAACTTCTGCCCCACTGCGAACCCCTGCGGCACGATCGCCAAGCACCCTTTCGGGCTGATATCCACCGTATACCCCTCCGCCCGATGCTTCGTCCCGCCTTCCACCCATTCCACTTCCACCTGCACGCGCGAGTTCACCCGCGCTCCCGCCCTCATGTATTGCAGCATTCTCAACGCATAGTTCATTTCGCTTGAAGCGCTCACGTTCACGTCCTCCGCCCCACCTTACCCACGCCCCCACAATTTCTCACGTTAGAGCCGCCATCCCCCTCCGTCAATGGAACTAATCCTCCACTATCCCCTATCAGTCACCACCTTCACTCCGGCTTCTCGTCATTCCACCAATACCCCGCCGCCATGCCCCTCCTCATA
Organism: Candidatus Acidiferrales bacterium; assembly: GCA_963709675.1. Lineage (GTDB taxonomy): Bacteria > Acidobacteriota > Terriglobia > Acidiferrales > UBA7541 > Acidiferrum. The sequence continues at coordinate 705,527 of CAVPWW010000002.1, read as the reverse complement.
TCTGCTATCTTCTTAGAACAACGTTTTGAGAAATCGCACAAAAGCCCAATGAATGCAATGTTTTCTGCGATGGAACGACTCTAAATCTCGTCCGGGTGTACCTCAGGTGTACCGGCCGCCAGGACCGTGGCCCATGGCACTAAATTCCATTTGCCGTTTTACCGGTCGAGGAGTACAAGGGAAGACCCAAGCCCCAACACGGCAAGCGGGACTAATCTAGGGTGGCGACCTGGACAAGATGGTACGATGAGCCTATCCGCCCGTGAGGTACGAGCATCTATCATGTCAACAGGGCAAGCATGCGCGAAAGCCACAAGTCGGGGAGACCTTATGGCCGAAATTGATACTGAAATTAGAGCCTATGAGGCCATGCGTGAGAAACTTGAGAGTGAGCACATGGGCAAATGGGTCCTTGTACAAGGCGGAAAACTCGTCGGGGTGTTTGATTCCTTTGACGCGGCCGCGGAGGATGCTGTACGGCAGTTTGGACGAGGCCCTTACCTGATCCGGCAGGTAGGCGCACCGCCGGTGACCCTTCCTGCCTCAGTGATGTATTCTCGCTCCCATGCCTGAAACGCTTTGCGGATTCAATGACATCCCGGGCGGCGCGTCGGGTCGAGATATGCTGGTCGCGTATGGCCCGACTCTCATGGTCGATGTTGGCTTCGATCCCAATTATAATCCGCAACCACCGGCGCCCACACCGACGGCCGGCATAACTGGAATAAATGCTCTGGTGGATACCGGAGCAAGCGAATCGTGCATTGACAACTTGTTGGCCAGTCAACTAAACCTTCCGATCGTTGACAGAAGGCCAATCTCGGGAGTTCACGGCAGCCAAGTGGTCAACGTCTACATGGCTCAGGTACACGCTCCAACGCTTGCGTTCACGATATACGGAGCTTTCTCTGGTGTTGACCTTGCTGCCGGTGGACAACCCCACAGTGTGCTAATCGGTAGAACATTTCTCCAGAACTTTACGATGGTGTATGAGGGCCTCACGGGCACTGTCAGATTATCCCGGTAGCTTGAGCTTCTTGGAGTGAGACATTGCTACTTGGAAAAGAGCCTTCATCGTCTTCTCAAAAGTCGCCCGAGTCTCGTGGCCTTCTCTACGTTCTACTATCCACTTTCGCGTTTATTTCTGGTTGGTTTTCTGCAAAATTAAATGCTCCAAGTCAACAATCCGTCGATACTACTAGCGCACAAGATAACACCAATGACGAACGAAGCCGTCGCCAAGATGTACCCCCAACGCCCATACGGGTAGCCGTAGAATCCTTTCCACCACCCGATACCCCACCCGAGAAACGGGAACGCGAGAAAAAAAATAAGAAACGATTTAAGTGGTACACGCTCGGAGTCAATGTTGCCTCTCTCATTGCGCTCATTGTGTACGCTTGCATTACGAATCATATGTGGCATGAGATGCAAAAACAAACCAATGCATCGATTAACAGTTTGCACGTTGACCAAAGAGCTTGGCTGACGGTGTGGGTGACTAATGAACCTTACGAAGCTGACAAAAAAATGCGCCTTACCATCCATATCAAAAATACTGGCCGAACTTTCGCAAGAAGGTGCACCATACAAAGAACTTATGCACTCGTTGCAAGTAGGGCAGATTATCCTAAACCCAGCGACTGGAAGCGATTTGCCGACATCAACGGTCAACTGATTTCCCCTAACGGCACCTCGGAAATCGATATTCATACCCCTCAAAAACTCAACAAGATTGATGCTCAGCAATTTCAGCACAGCACAATATACGTAAAAGGACACATCGAGTTCGATGATATCTTTCCAAGAACCAACCGTCACTGGATCAATTTTTGCTACTTCAGCAGCAGCGAAGAATGGATTAGTTGTGAAACTGGGAATGACATCGACCCTGATTAATCGCGAATTTGGAGGCAATATGTTAAGCAAGATTTCTTTAGCATCCATATCTTTCTTAGCTGGCGCTTGCAGCATATTGAGCGTGGTATCAATAGGTATCCATCCACCTTTCTCTACCGTGGAAGCCTCCCAAATGTCTGATACTATTTTGCCGCTAGAACCTAAAGTTCCCGGGCTAACGGAGATCAGCGCGTATGGGAATGTGTTTAAGTCCGTACAAAAATCTTTGGATGGCCTCAGGTGCAAAGCGTGCCAATTTATAGATGCTTCGCTAACGTATGGAGGCGGAGCCTTTGAACTCGAAGACACCTCGATATCAGGCACAACAACAATAGAATTTCGAGGAGCGGCAGCAAACACGCTGGACCTTTTGAAACTATTGCACGTTATAGATACGGGTGCTGCTAAAACCTCACCGGCTTCGGCCGTTCGGCCAGTTAAGAAAGCTGTCGCTAGAACCAAAACCAGTGTTAATTGGCATACGCCAGATGTTGAAAGCGGAGAGGGTCTGAGCGTTCGTCCCAATAGGTGATCAGACGAGGATGCCCGGTCAGGGAGCACTACAGGCCGCCTCCGTTTTAGGTCGAGGGGTTGATTGGTGATCACAATCAGGTGATCACCTCTTCTCTGATACGACACTCGGCACCAGGCCGCATCCGCAACTCGGATGGATCGCCGGCGGATCGACCGCACTGGGCACGTATTTGCGGCGTTGTTTGCACCGGGCGAAGTCACGTGACGCTGGGCACGGCAGGAACAGGCATGAGCAGGAGAATATGAGTCCAGATTTGTTGGGATGCGCACGATGAGAATCACGAGGAGTGGCCATTAAAGTGCCACGGCATGGTTGAGAGTTTCGTCGAGTACCGGATCCAACGGTCATTCAAGAAACAGGCGTGGTTTATCGACAGGATTGGTCGAAGGAGATGAAAAAATGCTGAGAGATATACAAGGGAAAGAGGTTCGGATGCCGACAAAGGCAAAGGACGCCTTAGGTATGGTGCTGGCCCATCTGACAGACAAGCAGCGTCAAGCAATGGTGGACAAGTTGAACGAGACGCTAGATGAAGTCGGCCATACGCAAAATGACTTCATATATTCCGGTTGGACGCCTGGAAAGAACTGGGAACATACGCCATTTGAGCCGCTCTACGATGCCTGTGAAGGTATGGCCGCGAATCAGGAGGAGTACGCGGCTTTCATGTTTGGCTGGCTGTTTCGTCAGGTGGTGATCGAACGAAAAAACGACGACTGGGTGATGGACAAAGATCCCGAAGCAGGGACGGATGCTGTACCGCGGAATTTCTGGTCAACGAACTACTGGCAAGCAAATCGGCTACACGCCGTAAACCGCACATAAAACCGGGTGAGCACAACGGCGTGGCCAGGACTGGAAGCCTTGTTTGCACCGGGTCAAGATACGTGACGCCGGGCACGGCAGGATTGGGCCCATCCTTTATATTTAGGTGTGAAAACTCCGCAACATCGCCCCACTCCGTGTCTGGAGGTCTCCATGCAAACTCCTGAATCCAGGTTCGCCCGGGCACTCCTTGTCCTTGTTTCATCAATGCTCTCTCTTTTTGCGACGTCCGCACATGCCCAAGCAATCAACTCCTGCAAATATCTTGTGGTGACGAACTTCACTAATGACCCTTATGGGATTGCTGAAGAACTGAGAGGGCAGGCGACCGCAAGAGGTTTTGTTGTTATCTCGGCAGTCACCGATGTGTCATCGAGCGATTTGCTAAAGGTGTGTGTAATGGGCGGCAGTTGGTCGAGCGGTGCCTATGGCGGACAGCTTGCCATGCGGGTTGTGGGCGCAAGCGGTGAACTCATTGCTGAGGCGGCTACGGGGGCAACGAACTGGGTGAGCGTGAAACGCACAGTACATGGGGCTGTCGGAAAGATCTACTCGCAATTGGGATACACCGGCTTCAACGAAAATATCTACCAAATTAGGATTCAGCGGGACTATCCAACAAGGCCGATGATTGCGATAACCGAAGAAGATATCAAGAAGGGCGAACCACGGAATCGCGTGGAGGGGATCTGGAGCGACACCGAGGATAAATATCGCTTGGGTATCGTGCCCGCCCCAGGAGGAAGCGGCGCAGACTACGTTGCGGTTGTCCTTCGATCCAACTCGCCCATTTGGCAGCCCAGGGAGATCAAGGCCGAGATTCGCAGTACAGCATCCCCCAATACTTTCACCTGCACCTATTTCATGGCAAACAAGAAGCCAACAGGTATGACTCTCATTCTTGACCACGATTCTGTGCTACGCGGCTCGCTCCCTACGACGAATGGAACTTCCGACCTACTTCTGATGCGCGTGTGGCCAGAAATAGCCAAAGAGCCTGCCAGTGCAACATCGGAGAAGGGTGAGGTTTCCGGAACGGGATTCCTACTAAGTCGAAGTGGTTTGCTCGCCACCAACTGGCACGTTGTTGCCGACGCGAAGAACATCAGTGTTGCTTTCCCTGGCTGGAATGGCGGTGTTAGTGCTGAGGTCGTGATTCGGGATGTGGTGAATGACCTGGCAGTATTGCGTCTGACCGATCACACGAAGTTGGCAGCCACTTGCAATGAACTTCCCTTCCAAGTGACATCTTCCAGCGGTGTCAAACTTGGAGCGCGGGTATCCACTATTGGGTACCCTCTGACCTCAATGCTTGGCTCGAATCCAAAGTTTTCCGAAGGAGTGGTATCGAGCAAGAGCGGGTGGCAGGATGACCCCCGCTCACTTCAAATCTCGGCACAGGTGCAACCCGGATCGAGTGGTAGCCCTCTGTTTGACGTCGATGGAAACATCGTTGGCGTCGTGGTCGCCACTCTGGACGCGGGGAGGGTATATCAGGCAGCCAGTGCTATTCCACAGAACGTGAACTTTGCTATCAAGTCAGACTATCTGCTGAACCTTCTCGGGATGCTTCCGGGTGAGTCCCTAGCAGTTCGAACATCAGTTTTTTCACCAGAAAAAGCAGCCCAGTGCGTGGCCATCATTCGCGCTTGGTGATCCGTCATCTCGGCTAGTCTCTTTTCTTAGCGTCCGCCTCGACACCCTCTAGTACACCATCGCCCACGGCAGTCCACGCGAGTCCACCGTAGGACCAACAAAAAGTCCGCCGCTCCCAAATCACTTGCCATGCTACCCGTAGCTTCAGGCGTCTACATGTAGTAACTTACCGTATTAACTACGATTTCCTAAAGACGCTCAACGCAGGTCCGGTCACCTTTGACCCTATAACGATGATCACTCTCCCTCCATCAGAAGTTGCTTCTGTCGCGAGAAGGTTAGCTTTCTGGGAAATTGCTGAGTATGTCTCCGAGGGTTTAGTCGGAATCGCTTGCTTTGGCGAATATGTCGCCGAGTATACAAAGTGGCCCGCTAGTTGGAACGAGGAACAGAAACGCCGTCTCGGCAGACGTTCGCTAATTCTCCTGATTATGGGAATTGGTTTCAGCATCATTGCTCTGATCCAAACCAACGCTCTGTCCGGCCAGGTGATAGGGTCGCTCGGACAGCAAGCTGAGGATGCCAGCAAGAAAGCGGAGACTGCGATCGGCTCCCTCAATCGAGCACTGAGTGATTCGCAGCAAGCATTGGTGGCGTCCAACAACGCAGTGTCGCGATCTAACAAGGCTGACGAGGCGGCGTCCAATGCATTAGGTTTAGCACGGGGGGCACGCCAAGAAGCCGATTCGTTCGAGCACGATATTGTCGCGGCCAAAAAACAGGCGACCGAAGCCGAGTCTCATTTGGCCGATGCCATGCAGCGGGCGGCGACCGCCACTGCGGCTCTGGAACGGCTGACTTCACCGCGCACGCTCATCAACACTCAACAACTCGTGGCCACGTTGACAACCTACAAAGATACCGAATACACATTTTCTAGGGTTTCCGCAGACCAAGAAGCCGTGCAACTGCTCCAGAGTGTAGACGCTGTGCTTCAGCAGGCAGGATGGAAAAGAGGCAAACCCCTTCGTTGGGCGGAAGCAATCAGTGTATTCGGCCCGGACGACCCGTATTCAGTTCCTGTAGGTCTGGACATCGGCGTACGAGTATCCGTGGATTGGCCCGAGGGCCTTACTCCGTTGCAGTCACTTCCCATTGATAAGTTGCCCCCGCTGGTAAGGGCGGCTGTGGCTCTAAACCTCGCCCTGTCGGCCAACGTCTCTCCCGCTGAAAGGACGCAAAGCATGGTTGACATCCAAAAAGGAGGTTCCAAGACAGTTCGGATTGCTGTAGGAAAGAAGCCCATGGACTAGAGCGTGATTTCCAATAGCCCGATTCACGTCCCTCGCTTTCACTTCCTCGAGATCGCTGGCGGCTTTTGCGGACTGCCTTTGGGCCTGCCTCGCCGAGTTGCACTCATAGTGCCTCTACATCCCGCAGATCGCGGGCGAGAAATCTTCTGAGCCAGGGATAGTCCACCGAGAATTTCAGCACGATTTCGCCATGCGCTTCTTTCAACGCATTGCGTAGAGCCAAAGTCTGCTTGGCGTCCAGTTCGTAATAGTTGCGGCCTTCTCTCTTGCGGTACGGGACCGCGTGCCCAAGCGTGGTTGTGCTTACCCCAAAGTATTCGGCGACATCGCGCCATTTGTCACCGTGGCGCAATTGCACGGTGGCTTCTTCAATTTGTGCCGGCGTAAGTTTCCGGCGATAGCGCCGGTTTTCAAAATCGCCAAGTTCCCGGCGGAAGGTTCCCACTGTTTTTTCGCAAACGCCCAGCCGGTGTACGATGTCGGTCGGCCGCTGGCCTTCGCGGATCGCCGCGCGAATCTGTTCTTGCAATTCCAGCGGAAGCCTTCGACCGCGTCCTTTCTTCAGCTCGCTCGCGTGGATTTCCTTACTCACATTCAAAATCAGCCCCGGCCCAACGGGCACAGTCTCGCGGATCGCCGCGTGGCTCCTGCCGGCGCGGAGTTGCGCTTTAACTTCGTTCTTCAATTCGGGGGAGACCCGTTCGACCACGCAGCGGACCCTCTGTTTTGTTCCCTTGGGGAGTGGTTTGCGGGCGACGAGGGCATCGAAATGGAGGCGCACTTGCCGGCGATAACCGCTTCCATTTCCGATCAATTTCCGCACGTCGTCGATCGAGTCGCCGTTTTTCGTTAGTGCGAACAGAGCCAGGGCTTCGGTTTTGGCAACGCCACCAGTTCCCACCGGGTCATCCGATCACGCCGAACGGGGCTGGCGGCTCGCCTGGCGCGCCCTTGATAGCATTCTGTGGCATCACAAACGCCGGGATCGGCCACGTCAAGTTCAACACGTTCGAACCAACCGGCGTGGCAGCCACTTGCGCGTTGGGCGCCGGATTGCCGCCGGCAACGCCAGTCACGCCGAAGCCGGTCGGACTGTTCGGCGCAACGTAGCTTCCATTTCCCGTTGGCCCGGGGATGAGGTTGTTGAAGATCATGGTTGCTCCGTCACTCGTCGTAAACGCCAGGCGTATGGCCACGCCTTGACGATGCGCTCGGGTTGCGATCGAATGCGTGAGCGCACTGAATACACCGCCAGGATGTCATCGAAGATCCGAAACGGCATGACTCACCACCGCACTTCGGACAGGGACAACTTTCTCGTTTCTCTTCCGGCGACGAGCTGGTGATCGTAACCTTCTCGCCACTGACGCCGTTCACTTTTTCGATCGTGCTCATGTCACACCATTCCTTTCACCATCGAAAACGTGGCATCCGGATTCGCGGGCCTATCGACCAGACTGATTTCGCAAGGAACCGCAGTGAAGCGCGTATGTCCGCTGGCATCCTTCCACACGTTCAAATATCGTCCCCCAATGCTGAAACCGGAGTACGTGCGGGTTAGAATTTTCTGCCACGCATCGTTATCGACCACTTTGGCGGCGATCTCGATTCGCTTGGCGAAGTCGTCGAACTTGATCTGCGACACCGTGCCGGCAGCCTGCAATCTGTGCATTTCTCGAATATTTCCCAGACTGATGCCCTGAGTATCTCTGGCTACCGAATCGGACCACTCTTTGAAATATGGTTTTGAACTTTCGTAATCGCAGATTTCCGAATCCCTGTCCAGGGCCTCAGAGGTGGCGATTCCATACACCGTTCGCGTCTCCGGGTCGATTTTGCTGAGCTTGAGGAACAACACCTGGTCGGAGTGCGCACCTTTTTGCAGCAGCTTCTTTGCCGGCGGTGGCGGTTGCCAGTGCGCGAGTTTGTTGAGTTCAAGGAAGTGGGGCTCTTCGGCGTAGAGATCGAACGCGCCCGTGACGCTTCGATCACCGTCGCCTGGTTCGCTGTCGTCAAGACCGTCGAGCGACCAGATTCCCGCCGCTTCGAATACCGGATCGATTTCGTGTCTGTTCATAGATCCTCCCTTACCGAATCAATCCTTCCGCAAGCATCTTGACCGCGCGTTCCGCGTATAATGCATTGCGTCTCAAGCGAATGCTTTCTGTTTCGCGCGCCAAGGTTCTGCCAGGCGGGTCCGCGTACATCTGGTTGACCGGTACTCCCATTTTGTTATTACCAACACGAAACGTCGGGTCTGGATGCTTGCGCACATGCCGGCACTGCTGCTCAAGCGCCGCGGTGAACTGTGGTTCGATTTCGCGGATGTCGCGATCGATGTCGGCAAGCGTGCGCTCCGGAACAGTGACGGGCTCGATCGTTCGCGCGAACCAAGTCATTTCTCACCTCGGCTCCGGAATCCCACGGAGTCTTTTCGTGCGTTCGCCGCGCGTGACGCGATCGGATTCTTATCGACTTCCGAGCAACCACACTGGTTGCAGATTTTTTGATTTCCTACGGCGATCCAAGTTCGGAATCCGCATCGCGGGCAAATCTCCGCGTGCTTCGCATCGATTCGCTCGATTAGGCTGTTCTCGATACTGCTCGGATTTCGCATACTTCACTCCTACTGGGCCGCGATTTGGGTGACCAGGCTGTACGGAATCCATGTCGATCCGCCAGGCAGAAAAAATCCGCCGGCCTTCACAATGTTTTGGATCGCGTTGCTGTAATCCGTCACGCCGGTTGTGCTGTTGATCATCCCGGGCGGAATCGCTAGCGTCGCGGTTGAAGAGGTGCCGTAACTGACGACGAGAATGGTTTGTTGCGTCATTTCTATCCCCTCAGAAAAAGTGTTTCATCGAAAGTGCTCACATGGAAGGAAAACTTACATCGGCTTGAAAATAGTTTGGGCAGGTTCTAGCGGCGTCGCCGCATCCACGCGACGCATTCGCTTTCCGGGAACTCGCTTCCTGGCGTGTGCAAGGCGAATCCGCCATGACGCGCGTTATACTCGCGCCGGCTCATGCCTCGCGGCCGCTCCGCGTACGGGGCAGGGACTTCGATTTGTCCATGGTTTTGGCAGTACGGCAAACCGGACGGGTACGACAACTTCAAGCCGCAGCCAGGGTGCGGACAAATACCGGTGATCGGCTTCGGCAAATCCACGCCATCGACACACCCACATTGCCGGCAATGAATGTGGATCACGGCATTCGCATCCCTCTGCAGAAAGGTGTTCTTGTGCCCGCACCCGGGGCACGGTGGTCCTTGCTGCGTATTCTTGAACTTCTCCCACTGATCGACGGTGACGATCGCCGGCTTGGCTTCCGCGACGGCGGCGCCCTGGCCACTGACTTTAACCAAAGCGCTCTTGCGCGTGAAGATGCCGTTGGCCCAGTCCACCGCTTTCGTTTTCATCGCATCGATATACGTCAACCTGCCATCGGTCTGCTGGCTCCGCAGATACGCCAGGGCCATCACGAGGCTATCGACCTGGTCGTCATAGGCGCTGGCGGGAAAAAGTTCGAGTTCATGCAACAGCGTAGGCAGCCAACTGGCTTCTTTTTCCTCCGGGAAAAGCACCTTGCCGCTCGAAAAAATTCCAGTCACACCGTGGGCTCTCGATACCTTATCGGCATCCACCTGCACGCCGCGGATGGGTAGCGATGTCTCTTGCTTTAGACTCTGCAACAGACTTTGACCGGATCCTCTCTCTTCGATGAGCACCGTGTCCGGAGCCCAGGTCTGGCACAGCTCTTCCGTCATGGCCTTTAACTGTGGATACTCACATCGATCGCGCCAGAGATAGCGCAAATAGAATTTCCCGTCATACGCCGTCCACACCGTCGCCACGCTGAAATCGCTTGTGCGTTTCGCGCTAAACGCGGTATCCAGGGCGATGACAGTTTGGCCGCGCTCGGGTTCTTGTTTGTAGGTCCGAAACCATTCTCGGCGGAAAACGCTGCCGCCGCTGGGCCCGGGTTGCTGCATGTATTGGCCGGCCCAAATGTACGGACCGACCACCGCCTTCGTTTTGTCGCACCAACTCTTCGGAAACCGCCCGGGCTGCAGCAGATCCCCCACTGCACGATGAAACACCTTGTTGGATAGGGGGAGCACAACGTCTTCCTCCACTTCCGCAACCATCGGCAGATTCACGTGCGTCCAAACGCCGGGCTCGTTGGCCAGCAAATGTCCCGGCAGATCGAGTTCGTGCAATCTCTGCGAAATACAAATAATCGATCCTTCGGTCGGCACGTTCAAACGAGACCGAAGGGTGCTGTCAAAAAACCGGTTGGCATTTTCACGCTCGATATCCGAATAGGACTGTTGCGGACTGAGCAAATCGTCCACGTTCAGAAAATCGCCGCCTTTGCCGGTCAACGTGCCCATGGTGCTCGTGGCAATCATCTGCCCGCCCGCCGTGTTGGCGAATTGCTCGCGCCTGTTTTGGTCCAGCGAAAAAATCACACGGCCGGGGAAGGTCTGCTGAAACCATTCGCTCTGCAACAGATTTCGCCGGATGATGTTCAGCTCTTCGGAAAGGCTGTCGCTGTAGCTCACCAGGATGAAGGACTTCGCCGGCGCTTGGCACCAGACCCACGCGGGAAATAGCACGGACGTCAGCCGGCTCTTCAACGTTCGCGGCGGCATCGTGATGATCAGCCGCGGCTCTTCTCCGAGGAAGCTTAGCTGCAGGTGCTCCGCCACCAGTTGGTGGTGCCAGGACCATTGCAGTTCTTTCCCGGGCTCGATGATTTTCCACGCTCTTCGCGCGAAAGTCGCAAAGTCACCCACCAGGCGCGCCCTGGTCCGCTCCCGATAGCTCTCAATGGGATTCACCGACTACCTCCTTAAATTCCCGCATCACCCGGGCTTCTTCCTCCGGATCCTCGAGCAGAACCGCGTCGGGCGGCTTCTGCTTCGAAGGACGCCCCGAAAATTCGCTTTCCATGCTCAGCAGCTTCACCCGTAGCGCCAGGGACCGCATCGCCTGGTCCGCCTGCGTCTTGTCCAGCCCGTTCTCCACCATGCACTGCAGGCGGTCCGCTTCAAAGGCCAGTAGCCGGGCCCGCTCCTCGAAACTTAGCTCGGACAACTTCGGCGCCTTCCGGCTCAGATACATCCGCAGATGGAATTTCCGGTGCCGCCACAGCGTCGTCCGGTCGATCCCCAGCCGCTCGGCCATCGCCGTCACCGTCCCCGTCCGCCGTCCCGTCCGTTGCAAGAGTTCGATATTGATTTCCTTCACATCCGCTCGGTTACAAATTAGGCATCGCATGTCTTCCCTTCCCTTCTAATTACCCCAGCCATCGAACGGAAACCGCCCTAGGAGCCACTTTCTCCGCCTGGGTGGGCTCCTTATCCCCCAAATGTTGCACCCATCTAGCGTGTGGGTAATGTGGCATCTGCGATTACTCGATCGTAAAAGAAATGAGGGTGTACCATATGATTACGCATTTACTGACAACTACTCGACAACCTGAACGTACCATTGAACCGCTCCACATGGAAGATCGATCGCAATCGCGGTCTCGATAGCGATCATGGCCCTCACTGAGAACACTCAGCTTAGCGTTTGGGCTGCGCTCAGAATGCTCCAAGTTTACCCAGAGTACACCTATGCGCATGAATCGAGCTAACACCTTTACTATCAATAGTTAACATCTGATGGACTATCAGATAGCAATTCCTCCTGCCGACAAGTGCAACCTTGGACGATTAGACTGGAATCGGCTTAGCAAACTGACGCGCCAGCCAGTTAATGTCCTGTATGTACTACTACGACAACATAAGTACATCGCGCCGATCATCGGCGAAAAATGCACTGTTTCAGGGCAGTCCTTACCGCAAAGGTCGCCGCTGGCATGGGGTTGACTTCAAAGCCTCGGTTTACGTCTGCTATTGCGACCGGCGAGGCATCCTGGGAGTGGTTGGGGGATGGCGCAGGCAAGGGCAGATCTCACCTGGCCGGGTTTTCTTTCCCGAACACCAACGCCTCGAGATCTTCTCCAATGACGTTGAGTTTTCTGCGCCTGTCTAGGAACAGTTCGCGGTAGCCTTCATTCTCGGCAAAGGTCTTCATGGCCTTGCCGAGATAACGGAACGGCGCGGTGATCGGGTGGTGGGCGTGTTCTAGCACGATGTCGAGTTGGAGACGAACGTCAAGCAGCTCTGTGAATGAACCCGAACACTTGCGGAGGTAGTGGGTTTTTGCTTTCCAGATTTTAGTTTGATAATCATCATCGTGGTTGTCGGGCGCGCATGCGCCCTCTGATGATCTTCTCTCCTTCTTGATCTTCTCTACTTCTTGATCTACTTCTTGATCTTCTATAGTGTTGTGATGATTTGTCGTGACGGTCTGTGTCGATTCTTCGTGACGGTCAGTAACTACCCTTTTTTTTTATTCTTACGGTAGGCTCGGCTCCGCTCAGCGTCGTCCATCGGCGCCTGATATTTCTTCCAGTTTAGGATTTCCACAACAATACACACAGGGTTTTTGCAGGTGATTTCGAATGCGATTTTATCTTGGTTGGCGAACTTTTCGAGGGTGGCCATCACGTCGATGTCCGGCTGCTTGGCTTGGTACCAGGCGAGGGGATACCCAATCAGTTCTCCGCACTCCTGGCCTGGGCAGATAAACCCGGGAAACCTGCCGCGGCCGGCCTCCGCGAGTAGATCGACCCAAAACGCACGCTCGCTCCCGGTGTTCATATACCTGGTCGTGCCTTCGAGCCACGGAGCACACCAAAGTTTGATCCAGTGCCGTTGCCCGCCAACGGGGTTATTAGACACCGCGACGCCCGCCGCGTTCACTACTTGAATGTTGCTGCGCACGCCTTTGACCGTCTTTTCGTCGTCCTTTTCTTCGTCACTCATTTCGATATTCCCCTCACTCACATCACATATTCGCAAAAATGAAAACCGTAGGTTCCATCGTCGCGCTGCTTCCAGAAGTCAACCTCGACACAGTAGCCATCCCAGACGGTAGCTCTTCGCGCGTAGGGCGCGTATCGCATCGCGTGGGCCACTGTTTGGAGAAAGTCCTGGTCTGCCGAGGTGTACTGCCCGTGAGCGAATCGCCACACGATGTAGTCGTTCAAGGGATCCTCGTCGTCCGCTCCGGTAATGCAGTACATACCGAACGGTTCGTATTCATGTCGCACCACATAGAGGCCCATGGCCCACCGCTTGTTCTGGATTTCCTCGCATCGCTTCGCCGCTTTGTTGTCGTAAAACTCTTTGTCTTTCTTGGCGTCGCCCAGGCACGGCACCCAATCCATGAAGAAAGTATTTTGGTTAAGACTGAACACCGCGGTGCGGATACAGCCTTCCTGCATCCGCTTCCCTAAGACAAACGCAGCCACGGGAAACGATTCACTCGCTTCCTCCAGTTCCGCCATGAACTCGGCTCCTACTTCCTCTCCCGCGGCCTGCCGGGTCTCCCACGGAAGGTTGTGGTCGTCCATTATCTTTGCCAACTCGCCAAGCTCGCCGGGCGCCGCGTGCTATTCATGAGCCAACGCCACATTCTTCTCATCACACCCTCGCTGCCTTTTGTAGAAAGCCAACTGCTCCAGGTAAGACCGCGTAGAGTCGAACAGGTAGGCGCTCTCGTCCACATCCGACGCCACTTGCGCGGGTCGCTCCGGCAGGTCGGACTGGATAGACTCGCGGAACTTCTCCGCGCATTCGTCCAGCTCGGCCTTCAACTGCGCTAGTGGCTTCCGGAACGGGGCCAGGTCGCGCTGCAGCCGTTTGTTGAGCAGCTTGGCTTCTTTCTGGTAGCTCACCGTCACCGCTCGCACCTGCTTTACGATCGCAGCGAGTCGCTTCTGATGACCCGTCGTCCGCTCCGTCCTTTCCTCTTCGACAATCTCCTGTGCTTCCGCTGCGGCATCGCGCAACTGCCTGGGAATCGACGCATCGAGATAGGGTTCGATCGCTTGTTCTACAATCCTTTTGAGTTCGCCTGGGTGCAACGCTTCGAGGGCATCGAGTTCCGCGGACCCATCTTCGTTCACCGGCAGGTTGTAGCTGTCGATCTGTTCTTGCGTCAGCGCCAGCACCATCACCTTGATGTCGATGTCTGGCACGAAGTCGCGCCGCCAAAATTCAATCTGCCGGCTAACCGAGATGGGCATTCCCCTTCCGGCCTTGTCCGCATCGCTAATGTAGAAAATGCGCGTGGGCTTCCCGATCTCCCGGATGCGTTCGAGCAGCCGTATGGTGCTGGTGATCGATTGGAAGCCAATCGAAGGCACAAACTGGATGCCATGTTCCTCACAGAGCGGCACCAGGATGTCGTTCGCGGTAGACTTCTCCACCCATAGTTCCAGGTGATACGCGCGATCCAGGAAGTCGTCATCGGCGTATCCCTCGACGTCCGGCGTCTCGAGGCTCCAGTCCACAGAACCAAAGTTGATGTTGAGTTCCGGTAGATACCAGTCAAGCGCCGGCAGTTCGACGGCCGGCTCGCGGTGGATCGTTCTTGTCCAATTCAGTGGATGCGGCACCGGGTTGCGACGATCGACAAACGCAGCGGGATCCACCCAGCGCAATTGCCTGGCGAATTGCGACGCCTGTTGCAGGTTCTCCCAATCCCTTTCGACGTTCCTATACGGCATGCCGTCGGGTTTCGGGAACGTGCCGAACGACTGCAGACGGTAGTGGCACCGCCGAATGTGAATACCGGCGGCGCCGTGGTACTCCTGCTCCCACATCTCCTTGAACCATTTGGCCCACGGTATCTGGCATCGCTGCCCCACAAAAAATGGATCTTGATGGTCGCTGAGTGCCAGCAGGTCGCGCCGAATATCAACGCGCTGGCCCCGTCTACGCGACTCTTCTTGAGCGAGGGACTTGATCCATTCATAACCCCAATCCGTCATCACTCACCGTCATCCTTCCACTTGAACCATCGGTCCTCCGTCTCCTCGATCGCTTGGATCCAAAAGTAAAGTTCGTCGGAAACTTCGCTGATGAGGATCCGAACACCTGGGCCATCGATGTCGCTGTCAAAGGATTCCTCAGCCTTCTCTAGTGTCGAATGCGCTTCGAGCAGGTGGCAGTCTTCGTTGAGCACGAAGTAGGCTTTTCGATGGGCTTGCTGCGTAGCGGGATGAGGTGGTACCGTGGGCATGTCAGATCTCCTTGTGATTCCGGGCCGGTCGCATTCCACGCGAATCGGCCCTTTTTATTTAGCAATGCGCTTGCGCGCCTTGGCTGTAGGGCCCGCCTCCGGATCGACTACATGGCCCTCGATCCAGGCGAGCAAATCGGACATCCGGTAGGAGACCGGGGATTTTTTCCCTTTGCCTTTGACGTAGCGTGGGCCTTTCCCCCGTATGCGCCACCTAGCCAGCGTCGCCGGTGCTAGCCCCACCACAGGGGCTGCCTGTTTCGTGTCTAACTTGTCCTTTAATCCCGGAAGTAGTTCGGACGGTGTGATCTGTTTGTCCATACTTGACCTCATGCTGCCCGTGACCTCATGCTGCCCAAGGATGAAGGCAAGTGAAACACGCAGTCCAATGAGTTCTTTACCGCTTACAGGGAATAAAGTATAAGCTACACTTATGGATTATATCTTAGCATCAAAGTTTGGCTTATCTTGGCGACTACGATATATCAGGCTAAAAGCAAAAAGGGCTGGACCCGTAGATCCAACCCCTTCGACTTCATGGCTTAAATCGGCGCTAATTGCGAGATTTCAGCGGGAAATCGGCATTTGGAGCGGAACCTTCTTTTCTTGCTTGCGGAGGTAGTCCTGCTCCATTTCGTCCATCTTTTTGCGTCCCGCTTCCCTGGTCGCTCGTTTCGCGGCTGGGTGATGGCGCATGTAGACGTCTGTCGAGGCCGTCGAAGTTTGCCCCAGCGCGGCCGCGATTTCCTCCGCTGATTTTCCGGCCATCGCCATATAAGACCCCGCGCTTCGACGAACATCGTGGATTCGCAGGTCTTCGAGTCCGCACCGTTTGCGAAACCTGATCCACGCGCGTTCAAATTCCCAAGCGACGTGTCCGCTGGGATTCGAGTCGCAGGGGAAGACAAAGCCCGAAAACGGAGACATCAGCTTTGCCGCTTCCTTGCGACGCTCCAGAATCAGCAAGGCCTTCTCGCTTAATTCCACGGTATAGGCCTCGCCGGATTTACTGTCTTCCGCTGGCACGGTCCAGTCTTCTCCCGAAATGTCGTCCCACTTCATCGCCCATATAGACGCTTTTCTCGCCGCGGTTTCGAGCGACAGTTCGATGAAGTCGCGCAAATCGGTTGGAGTTTCCGTGCTCGCCAGAGCTTCCTTAAACCTGGAAAATTCTTCCGGCTTAATGTAGCGCTCACGCTCGGCCTCGTCGTACATCTCAATGCTCACGGCGGGATTATCGAGCTTGCCGTCACTGTTCACCCAAAAATTGATTTTCCCATTGCGGCTTTTCTTCGCCCAGTTGAAAAGGGTCTTGATGGTTTGGACCGTGCGGTTCCCGATGTAAGGCGTTTCCGAGAGCCCGTTGTGGATCGCGACGATGTCCTGGGTGGTGATGGCATCGATCGGCCGCGCCAGCAATTCCGGACAATACTTCCCCACGAGCCACCGCAAATCTTTCTCGGCTCGATCCGGATGGTTGGCGCCATGCTTCGGATCGTGGACCTTCCGCTGGATGTAGTGCTCCAGTAATTCGGAGAACAAAGGCGCGCTAGTCGGCTTCTCTGGCGGCGCCTTGCTGAACGGATCCGGGGAAGGATAGCCGGCCCGCTTCCATGCGGCAGCCTGTCCGGAGAGTTCTTGTGCAGCGGCGCGCGCATCTGCGACGGATGTGGTGGGGGATTCCCCCAGTGCGCGGAACCGTGGCTTGCCCTTCACCTTCGCAAGCCAGTAGAAACTCTTCCGGCCACTCGGGTCATTGCGAAGGCCAAAGCCCGTGGTATTGTCGTCAGGATACTGCTCGCGTTTCTTGCCTGGTTTGAGTTGGGCGATGAATTTTTCGGTGAGGTGCATGGTGATCTCCTCTCTCCGCTGCTATCTAAGAGTTCTTCAGATTTCAAGTTGCACCATTTTGGTGCAATCTAGGTTTACCCTGGGTGTACCGGAAACTGGCCATTGCGTCCCTATGTGTCCCTTTTTGGTATACCTGGTACCTAAGAGTGTGCTACTAAGTATCTGTTATGTCAATGGAGTACGTTTTAAGTTCTTAGATATCAATGACGGGTCGGAGACTTAGAATCTAATATCTTCTTCTAATCCCATGTCCTTCTTCCCCATCTTCCGCCACGAACTCCGCCCCACTCTGCGCCTGGCTCTCCCGCTCATCCTCGCCGAGATCGGTTGGATGAGCATGATCATCGTGGACACAATGATGGTCGGTCGCCTCCCTTACAGCGCCGAGGCCATCGGCGCTGTAAGCATCTCCTCAAGCCTTTTCATCGTCTTCGCTTTCTTCGGCGAAGGCCTCCTCATCGGCCTGGACACTCTCGTTTCCCAATCCTTCGGCGCCGGGCATCGCGAGGACTGCCACACCTCTCTCGTCAACGGCATCTATCTCAGTTTCGCCATCGCTCCCTTCCTCGCCACTCCCGTTTGGATCATCCCCCGCTATTTCGAGCGGTTCGGCGTCACCCATCCCGTAGCCGTTCTCGCCGCGCCCTATATGCGCACTCTCTCCGCTGGTCTAATCCCGCTCCTTCTCTATTTCGCTGTTCGCCGCACCCTTCAGGGTATGAACATGGTCCGCCCCATCGCCTTCGCCCTTGTCACTGCCAACCTCGTCAACTTCTTCGGCAACTACATCCTGATCTTCGGCAAACTGGGCTTCCACGCCTACGGCGTCACCGGTTCCGGCATCGCCACCTGCATCTCCCGCGCTTATCTCGCTACCGTCCTTGTCGTCTACCTTCTCTGGTACGACGCTCACCACAAAACGGAACTCCGCAACACTCCCCTTACGCCCGACCTCACCCGCATCCGTCAACTCATCACTCTCGGTCTTCCCGCTGCCATTCAAATCACCGCTGAAGTCGCTATTTTCGCTCTTGTCGCCACTCTCATCGCGCGTCTCGGTGCCGTCGCTCAGGCCGGCCACCAAATCGCCCTCAACACCGTCGCCTTCACTTACATGATTCCTCTCGGCCTCTCTTCCGCTGCCGCCGTCCGTGTAGGACAAGCTCTCGGCCGTCGCGATCCGGTCGGTGCAGGCAATGCCGGTAACACCGCCATCCTCCTCGGTGCCTCTTTCATGTCCACTATGAGTGTCGCGCTCTTGGTCTTCCCGCGCTACATCGCCCGCTTCTACACTGCCGACGAAACCGTCATCCACTCCGCCACCATTCTCCTCATGGCCGGTGCCGCCTTTCAACTCTTCGACGGCATCCAAACCGTTGCCACGGGCTCTCTCCGCGGCACAGGTGACACTCGCACTCCCATGCTCTGCCACTTCTCCGCCTACTGGCTCATGGGCCTCCCCCTGGGCACCTACCTCTGTTTCCGCCAACACTGGGGAGCCCTGGGCCTCTGGATCGGTCTAAGTCTCTCCCTAATCCTGATCGGCATCCTCCTCCTACTATTCTGGCGCCGCCGCTCCCGCCAACTCCTCCACTCCGTCCTGCCGAATACCACAAATCTGTCATCCTGAAGTGCTGCGCCAAGCATCGCTGAAGGATATCAATCTCCGCGCGTCTTGCCTCCCATTCCAATTCCACGTGTAGCGGGGGCTTTACGTCTCCGTCTTGGGGTAGCCTCTGTCCTGCTTCTCCGCGCCCTCGCGCCCAAAAAACAAAAACGGCGCAACCGAAGCCGCGCCGTCAATCCCGCTATTTCCTTACTTCCTTACCTCATTCCTCTCCTCACATCTTGTATCTTCCCAAATCCTCGTCGCTCAACCCCTCCAGATAATTCCTCAGCTGCTCGTTCGTTGACCTCTCCGCCAGCGCCGAACTTACCTTCGAATTCTTCAACACCAGTTCATCCACAAAAATCGGGCAGTCCATCCGCAGCGCCAGCGCCAACGCATCGCTCGGCCGAGAATCAATACTCATCAACTCCCCATCGCGTTCCACCCAGATCAACGCGTAAAAAGTATCGTCCCGCAGATCATTCACCACAATCTTCTGCACAGACACTTCCAGCCCCTGCAATACATTCTTAAGCAGATCATGCGTCATTGGCCGAGGCGTCTGCACTTTCTCAATTTCCAGCGCAATCGCATTCGCCTCGTACGCCCCCACCCAGATCGGCAGAATCGCCTGCCCCTGCACATCCTTCAGCACCACAATCGGCATCTGCGTAACCGGATCCATCATCAGGCCGCGTATCTTCATTTCCACTTCCATCGCGTCCTCCTTACACTGCATCTGCCGATAACCTAACCCGTCACTCCGAGCGAAGCGGGGAATCTCTCTTCGTTTGCTCCTAGCCGACCACTTCCCCTACCAAACTATTCGGCGTCGTCGAAACCACCCTCACCTGCACGTAGTCTCCCAGACTTTCTTCCTCCCGGGAAGTGAAATTCATCACTTTATTTGACGACGTATGCCCCGACCACTGCTGCTCCCTTCGTGACTTCCCTTCCACCATCACCTCAAATGTCTTTCCCACCAGCCGTTCGTTCCGTACCCGCTGGATCTCTCTCTGCCGCTCCATCAAAATCGCCAGCCGCCGCGATTTCTCTTCTTCCGCTATCTCGTCCTCCATCTTCAACGACGGTGTATTCGGCCTCGGCGAATACTTAAACGAGAACGCCCCATCATACTGTGCCGCATCCAGCAGCGACAGCGTCTCCTCAAAATCCTTCTCCGTCTCCCCTGGAAATCCCACAATTATGTCCGAAGTAATGCTGATCTCGCGTTTCGCCGTTCTTATCATCGCAATCTTTTCCAGGTACTCATCTCTTGTATATGTCCGCGCCATTGCCCTCAGCACCTTCGTCGACCCGCTCTGTACCGGCAGATGCACGTGCTCGCAAATCCCTGGTACCGCCTCAATCGCTTCCACGATATCTTTCCCAAAATCCTGCGGATGCGAAGTAGTGAATCTCACCCGGCGAATCCCGCGCACCTCCGCCACTGCTACCAGCAATTCCGAAAATCGCATCTTCCGCGCCGACGGATCCGCATACGAATTCACCGTCTGCCCTAACAACTGCACTTCTGTATACCCCGCGTCCGCCAGCTTCTGAACCTCTTTTAATATCGACGCGCTCCCTCGACTCCGCTCCGGCCCTCGCGTAAACGGCACCACGCAATACGAACAAGCCTTATCGCAGCCCTCGATAATCGTCAGATACGCCCGCCAGGGATTGTCCCGCCGCGTCACTTCCGTCTCAAACGTTTCGTCGGTGTCCGTCTCGAGCCCCGTCACCCGCCGGTTCCCCGCCTCCAACTCCGCAATCATCTGTGGTAATTTCCGATAACTCGCGCTCCCGCACACCAAACTAACCCACGGCGCCCTGACAAATATCCTCTCCCCCTCCTGCTGCGCCACGCACCCCAACACCCCAATAATTCGAGCACCCGACGAGGGCGCTCGTTCTAACCGAGCATCGCGAGTCGCGGGATCCCGCTGCGAAACACCGACCGGCACTTGTGATCTTGTGCCAGCCCCGCCCTCTTCGACCGCTACTGAGGGTGACTCTTGTGTTCTCTTGTCTTTAGGGGGTCGGACCTTCAGGTCGGACATACCATCGCAAGCTATGTCGGGCTTTAGTCCCTGAAGACTCCGCTCTTCCTCTCGCGCCCTCACCAAGTCCGGCCGAAACTCCCCCAACCTCGAAAACACCTTCTGCGCCGCCTTCTCCCGGATCGAGCAAGTGTTATACAGGACCACTCCCGCCTCATCCACCGACTCCACCTGCCGATACCCTCGCGCTAGCAGCACCCCCGCTACCTTCTCCGAGTCGTGCTCATTCATCTGGCACCCAAACGTCTCCAGATAAAACGTCCCTCGCCCATTCCCCGCGCTCTCGCCTGCCGATTCCCCTTGTAGCGGCGCCTTTACGCCGCCGTCTTGGGTTTCCCTGTCTTGGGTCATGTTTTCGCAAGCGCGGGGCTTCAGCCCGGACAGCATCCCTTCGCCATCGCCGCTCCGTCCGCCACCAGGCACACCCCCGCCCATCAGCCGTTCCACGCCAATATCAAACAAATCGCCCATATGCTCGCAGTCTACCACACGCCTACTTGGAGTGCGGGAGCCCTGCTCCCGCCGTCACTTAGCGCGTTCTTCAGCTACTCCACCCCCACCATCTTCACCCCATACGCGTACTTCCCCACCAATCTCTCCGGCAGCGTCAACACCACATCCCCACCTTCCTGTTTCCATGTAGCATTGGTTGTTATGCCCGCGCCTTCCAGCACCGTCACCTCGGCTCCACTCTTCATCCGCAAGTCCTTAACCCTCACGGTCCTCCCCTTCGGCTCCCCCAACAAAAACACATACACCACCCCATCCTTCTGCGTGAACCGCACCTTCAACCCTTCCTCGGTCTCCCCCTCCGCTCTCTTCCACGGTCGAGTCCCATAAATCCCCTCTCCGTTCTGCTCCAGCCACGCCCCCAACGCCTCCAACCGATCCATCTGCACCGCCGGAATCGTCCCATCCGCCTCTGGTCCCACATCCAAAAGCAAATTCCCGTTCTTACTC
Organism: Candidatus Acidiferrales bacterium; assembly: GCA_963709675.1. Lineage (GTDB taxonomy): Bacteria > Acidobacteriota > Terriglobia > Acidiferrales > UBA7541 > Acidiferrum. The sequence continues at coordinate 683,731 of CAVPWW010000002.1, read as the reverse complement.
ACAATGTCCACCAGCAAATAAATCAGCGCGTCCTTCGCAATCGTCTCCTTCTCCCCTTCCGCCCGGTTATAGCCGAACGATCTCCCCAGCCCCCGGCACTCCTCCCATTTCTTCTCCTGAATTTTCGACAACGTCTCGTACTCCGGCGAAACAAAATCCGAGTGCTTTACCCCAAACCGGTCATCGATCACTCCATCCGGTATGGCGTTGTAATACTCCGCCATAATCTCCAGTGGATGTCCCGACTTCGGATAGTCAATGTCATTCCACAAAAGCGCCGGCTTATATTTCGCGATCAACTCCCGCATCTGCGCGTCCGCGTACTTCCCATACGCCTCGCTCTGCGGCTCCACGCTCTTGGCCTGCTCCCAATTCCGTATCGGTCCCGGTATAAACGTCCAGTCATATCCGCCCGAGTAATACAGTCCCATGCGCATTCCCTGCCCCCGCACTGCCCCCGTCAACTCCCCCACCAGGTCCCGCGCTGCGTGTTGCCGCTCTTTCGGCAAAGTCGGATTCGCCGTATCGCTCGGCCACAGCGTAAATCCCTCATGATGCTTCGACGTGAGGACCACATACCGCGCACCCGCCATCTTGAATACCTTCGCCATCTCCTCTGGCTTCCACTTCTGGATCTCCTTATCAAACGTCTCGGCAAAACTGTAGTAATCGTAGCTCGCTCCGTAATGTTCCTTGTGATATTCCTGTGTCGGCGAAGCCCCCAGCCGCAACGTGTTCAGATACCACTCCGCGTACGGATTCCTCTTGAGATACTCCTCTGGCGTCAGCTTTCGCAATTCCGATTCCGGCGTCAGCACTGCCCACCCCGGCACCGAATACAATCCCCAATGAATAAAAATTCCCAGCTTCGCGTCCGCATACCAATCCGGAAGCGGATGCGTATTTAACGACTCAATCGTTGCCTCATATTTTGGCAGCGCCGGCTTCTTGCCGGCTCTTTCTTCCCGACGCCCGTCCCTCCCGGCGCCCCAACCCACAAATACACATCCTATAACCACCGCCGCCAATCCGATTCCAATCTTCCTCATCTCTCCACTCTCCGTTTTGCCCCACTCAAGTACTTGAGGGTGCCTACCCGTTCCGCGTCCTTTGCGGAAAGAATGAACCCGTCGTCCCGAGCAGCGCGAGGGGTCCTCTGCGATCCTCGTGTCATGCCTCCCAACAAAAATCACTGTCATCCCAATCAGCCCACTCACACCACTCGATGGGAACACCAGTCCATCGCTCTTCTAATTTCCAGCTTCCACCTTCCATTTTCCTGTCACCACCCACGCCACCACAAATAGCACCCCCAACACCAAATCCGTTCCCCCGAACATGAAATCCGACCCGTGCATCCTCCCCTGCAAAACCAACACCGCTACCGCAATTCCCCACGAAAATTTCTCCACCATCGACGGTATCATCATCAACCGGTACCGCACCGGATCCTGCGCAATCACCAGAAACGCAATCTGCCACGCCAGCCCTAGCCCTGCAAATCCATAAAAGAATCCCGGATGCGTAATCGCTGGCGGATCCCTCCTGCCGATCAAATCAAACATAAAATAGAGCGGTGTCAATACTAGCAATCCGAATATTCCCGCCACCCAGAACACCACCTTCGCAAATTTCATCGGCTCCTCCCGTAGACCCTACTCTACGTCTTCTCTTTTCTCTCACAGTACACAAACTTCGAAAAAGTGCCTGTCATCCTGAGGAGCGCGCCTTTCCCGCGACGAAGGATCTTAACCGTTCCATTCACCACGGCTTCCCGCCCCTCATGCCACCGATTTCTTCCACTCTTTCCCTCTTTGCTTCATTCCTTCACGTCTGCTACGCTGTTTTTGTCAGCTAAATTCTGTTCTAAATGAGGGACTGACATCATTTCTCTCCTATCCGCACTCTTCATCGGCAATATCTTTGACATTCTTGCGCAAACGGGCTGGGTCGCGCGCGTTGTTCTCGCCGTCCTGCTCTTCTTTTCCCTGATTTCCTGGGCGATCATCTTCCAAAAGCTTGGGCTCTTCAGCCGGGTCCGCCGGCAGAGTAACCAATTCCTCAAAATTTTCCGCGCCACCAAAGGCATCTCGAATCCCCAGGGACTCGTCTCCGCCGGCTCCCCGTTCGCCAACGTTTACGCGGCCGGCTATCGCGAACTCCAATCCCAAATGACTGGCACGGGCAATCCCTCTCCCCAGAAGCTCAAATCGCTTCAGGCCGTCACCGTGAACATGCAACTCGCTTCCACGGACGAAGTCCGCCGCGTTGAAAGAGGCATGTCCTGGCTCGCCACCACCGCCGGCGTCACCCCCTTCATCGGGTTATTCGGCACCGTCTGGGGTATCATTGACGCCTTCTCCGGCCTTGGCACTGCCGGCTCCGCCAGCCTTCGCGCCGTCGCTCCTGGCATCGCCGAAGCTCTGGTCACCACCGCCGCAGGACTCTTCGCCGCCATCCCTGCCCTCATCGCTTACAACTATTTTCTCCAGGACATTCGCGACCTGGCTCAGCGACTGGATACCTTCGCCAACGAATTCACCTCCCAAATCGAAAAAACCTTCACGTAACATGTGCACCTCACCCACAACTCAACCAATTTGTCTTTCTGACGAGCGTAAACTCTTGCCACACCAGGAGCCGTTTCCAGCTGTCCGGTATCTGCTATCCGATATGCGCATCCTCCGGCAAAATCCCTAAGAGATAACCATGCCTACACTTTCCAAATCCACTCAAACCTCTCTTTCCGACATCAACATGGTCCCCTTCATTGATGTCGTCCTCGTCCTTCTCATCATCTTCATGATTACCGCTCCCATCCTCCAGTCCGGCATCGAAGTCGACGTCCCCAAAACCCACACTGTCAAGGAAATCACGGAACAGAAACTCGTCGTTACTATCGACAAAAATCAGCGCATCTATCTCGGCAACGATCCCATCAACATTCATCAGCTCCCCGACAAAATCAGAAAACAATCCAAGCATCCCAACGACGCCGTCTTTCTCCGAGCGGACGAGACCGTTCCCTTCGGTGCTTTCTGTACCGTCATCGATTCCCTTCGCCAGTCCGGCATCTCCAACATCAGCATCGTCACTCAACCCATCACCGACCGCAACAGATGACCACCTTCTCCAAATTCGATGGGGCACCCATTCCGGCGTCCCGTGACTTCGAGCGGAGTCTGCGGAATGCCAAATCCCTATTCAACTGGGAAACGGCCAACTGTTGACCATTGACTGCGCCATGCCCTACGCCGCCATCTCCGACGATTTCAACCTCAAAAGGTACTTCTCTTATTCCGTCTTTTTTCACATCTCTCTCACTGTCGTTCTCTTTATCGGTATTTGGCTGCAACGCTCCGGCGATGCCTGGGGCGGCATCGGCGGTGGTGACACCGGCGTAAAAGTAAATCTCGTCGCCAGCGCCGGCATTCCCATGCCTCCCACCATCAACCCCACTGATTCCCAGGTCGTCGACCCCACCAAAGGTCTCAACATCGAAGAGCCGCAACCCAAACCGCCCGAGCCACCCAAGGACACCACCAACATCCCCAAATTTGAAAAAGAAAAACCTCTTCCTCCCAGCAAAAAATCCAAGGTCTTCGAAAATAAAACTCCCCCTCCTCCGAACGCTGTCCCTTACGGTAAGGGCGGCCAGATGAACGTTCCCACTGGCTATTCCGATCAACCTGGCCCTCTCAATGGTGGTGTTGCCGTTCAGGGCCAGGGTGGTGGTGATTTTGCCGCACGCTATGGCTGGTACATCGAAGCCGTTCGTCGCGCCGTCAATCAGAACTGGATGCAAAACACCATCGACCCAGCCGTCCGCGCCGCTCGCCACGCCAAAACCACTCTCACCTTCACCATCAATCGTGACGGCACTGTTAAAAATATTCGCATCGCGGAATCCAGTGGCAATCGCTCTTTGGACGATTCCGCTCAGCGCGCCCTTCTGTCCATCGATCACTTTCCCGTTCTTCCTCCCGACTATTCCGGCCGCTACGTCGACGTCACCTTCGACTTCGATCTGAGCATGACCCGATGACCTCCACTCTCTCTCTGGAGGCTGCTTTACGCCGCCATCTTGGGTTCGGCATAATCTCTAGCCCCGGCTCAAACCCGTCATTCCGCGCGAAGTCTTCGGAGCGAGGAATCCCTGTTTCTTCTCACCCCAGAGCACAGCTCCCACCTCTCATCTCTGCTATCCTGATTCTTCGATCTTTTTCGCTTCATCTTTTCACGACCTGGAGGACCACTTGTCTCTAAGAAAATCCACTCTTCCCCTTTTTCTTTGCTTCCTCACTCTCCTTCTTCTGTCCTCCCCCTCCTTTTCTCAGGACTGGTTCCGCACCGGCACCGGCCTCGGCGTCGAAAGGCCTCGCATCGCCGTCTCCGAGTTCGCTCCAAAATCCGACTCCGACAAATCTCACTCCGTTCTCTTCACCAACGTCGTTCGCGAAGATCTCGCCTTCTCCGGCATTCTCGATCTTGCCAGCCCAGATTTTTATCCTCCCAAAGCTCCTTCCCAGCCCGGTGAACTCCAGATGCTCGATTGGTCGCAACCTCCCGTCAACGCTAATTTCCTCGCCTTCGGCAATCTCTCCGAAACTTCCTCCGAAGTCGCCATCTTCGCTTGGATGTACGACGTCCGCAGCCCCTCCAGCCAGGCCGTCGTCGGCAAGGTCTATCGCGGCGTTCCCACCGACGTCCAGGTCCGCAAATTCGCTCACCAATTCGCCGACGAAATCATTGGCAAACTTTCTGGTGGACTTCCCAGCATTGCTTCCACGCAAATCGCTTTCATTCGCGGCAATGTCGGCTCCAAGGAACTCTGGGTCATGGATTACGACGGCGCCAACCAGCATCCGCTTACCTCTCTTCATTCCGTCTCTCTCACTCCTCGCTGGTCTCCCGATGCCTCCCGCATCGCCTTCACCTGCTTTGTTCCCGTCAGCGGCGTTGTTAGCGCGCAAATCTGCATGTATTCTTTTGATGCGAACAAGCTTGTCTCCTTCGCTCGCTATCGCGGCACCAACAACTCTCCCACATGGTCTCCCGACGGCTCCCAAGTGATGTTCTCTTCCTCCATGCAAGGCAATCCCGCTCTTTATGTCACCGACACCGGTGGCAACCGCCCCAAGCGGGTCACCTTCGCCTCCAACGGTGCGGATACTTCCCCCGCCTGGAATCCCAAAACCGGCCAGCTCATCGCCTTCGTTAGCGATCGCGGTGGCGTTCCCCAGCTCTATCTCATGAATTCCGATGGCACAGATCCGCGCAAAATCGATCTGCCCGACATGGGCTACGTCATTGACCCGGCATGGTCTCCCAACGGCCAGCTTCTCGCCTTTTCCTGGCGCCGTCCTTCCGGCAACTACGATATCTACATCATGGACGTTGTCTCTCACCAACTCCGCGAGCTCACCCGCGATTCCGGCCGCAATGAGCGTCCGAGTTGGGCTCCCGATGGCCGTCACATCGTCTTCGAGTCTACTCGCGGTGGCTCTCGCCAGATCTGGACCATGCTCGCTGATGGCACTTCGCCCCACCAACTCACTAACTCAGGCCACAACGAATCTCCCAACTGGTCCACCCGCTAGCATGTCTACTGCCACCAGACCGTCATTGCGAGCCAAGCGAGGCATCCCTCTTCGATTTCCAACCGTTTTCGGTCTCAAATCTGTACTTGTAGCGGCGGCTTTACGCCGCCGTCTTGGGTCTTCTTTCCCAGGCCACAACCCAAATGTTTTCTCTTTCACTCTTCGGCTCTTTCACTCTTTTACTCTTCCACTTCCTCCCTCCGGACCTCGCGCGCCCACTCCGGGCCCCACCTGTATCTTTCCCAGCACAAACCCTTTAACTTCTCCAGCATTCCGGATACAATATATCGTGTTACGACATATCCCCCGGACCTGGCCCTCTGGTGATACTATCGCTCTATCCAGCGGACCCAACACGGGATTTCTCGGTGTCTTAGGAGGACACGCATGATTCACTCGCACCGCCCGCTCGTTCGCTCGTTGCTCATTTCGTTTTCGGCTCTCGCTCTCTTTGTTGCTGGCTGCCATAAGAAGCCGGCAGCTCCGCCCCCGCCGGCTTACACGCCTCCACCGGCGGCTGTGAAACCCACGGCCACCATTAGTGCCGATCGCAATTCCATTAATCGGGGCGAATCTGTCAAGCTCACTTGGTCCACCACGGACGCCACTAACGTCTCCATCGCTCCCGAAGTCGGCGCCGTCACTCCCCAGGGCTCCACTTCCGTCTCTCCCATCGAGTCCACAACGTATTCCATTACCGCCAGCGGCGCCGGTGGCACTGCCGACGCCAGCGTTCGTATCTCCGTCAACGCCCCTGCTCCCGTCGCCGAAGCTCCCAAGTCCAGCTTCAACGATCTCTTCCTCAAGGAAATGCGCGACGCCTACTTCGATTACGATTCCGCCGCCATTCGTCCCGACGCGCGGGAAGCTCTGCAAAAGTCTGCCGACTTCCTCAAGGGCTATCCAAACGCTCGCGTCACCATCGAAGGCCACTGCGACGAACGCGGGTCCACCGAGTACAACCTTGCTCTCGGCCAACGCCGTGCCAACGCCGTCAAGGAATACATGGTCAGCCTCGGCATCCCTGCCGATCATCTCAACACCACCAGTTGGGGCAAGGAAAAACCCTTCTGCACCGAATCCACGGAAGCCTGCTACGCCCAAAACCGGCGCGGCCACTTCACTCTCAACAAACCTTAATCAACTGAATCCATCTCCTCATCTCCACGCCGCACCCTCTCCCGGGGGTGCGGCCCTCCTTCGTAGCGCCGGCATTCCTGCCGGAATCTTGGGTCTAGTCTCTGCCTCAGATCATTCATACCATCCCAATTCCATGTGTAGCGGCGGCTTTACGCCGCCGTCTTGGGTTGCCGCACCCCTGCTCGCCTCCTCCACAAAAAATATCCGTTGTCATCCTGAGGCCCGCGTCTTTCGCGCGACGAAGGATCTGAACCGATCCGATCGCCCTAATCTCTCTCCTCCCACCCTCCTCCTATCAAATTCCTCTCCGCACACCCACACAACCACTTGCTCCATTGCTCCACTCCCAGTAAATTGGAAGATTGGGATTCGCTCAGCTCTTTATCCCACGGTCGTATTTCTGGAGGCTTCTTTCATGCGTACCCGTAACATTGCCATCTGCGCCGCCACCATGCTCCTCAGCGCTGTTGCCGGCAGTCTTGTTGGCCCCAAGCCCGCTCTCGCCGTCGCTCGCGAAATCATCGAACTTCAGCGCGATGTCACTTCCATCCTCCAGGGTCAAAAAGATCTTCAAACCCAAATGACCCAGGACCACACTGTCCAGAAAACTCTCATCGAACAGTCCTCCGACTCCGTCAACAAGCTCAACTCCACCATGGCCGGTCTCCAGAAATCCGTCCAGGACGTTCAGGCCAATTCCGGCACTCGTCTGGACACCATGTCCACCCAGGTCCAGGGCCTCTCTGACAATCTAGAAGAAATTAAATCCCGCATCGGCAAACTCAATCAGCAACTCGTCGACCTGCAAAATTCCGTCCAGAACATTGACTCTCGTCTTGCCGGTGGCGCTCCTATTTCCACTCCCTCAGGTACCTCACCGGCTCCCGGACCCGGCTCAGCCTCCTCTGGCCCCGCGCCTTCTTCACCCTCTGGTCCTCCTCCCTCCGCGGACACTCTCTATTCCAACGGTCTCCGCGACATTACCAGCGGCAAATATGAGCTCGCGCGCTCCGAATTTCAGGATTATCTCAGGTACTACAGCGACACCGACCTCGCCTCCAACGCACAGTTCTATATCGGCGAAATCGCCTACCAGCAGAAAAATTATGAGGATGCCGATCAGCAGTATGATAAGGTCATCAACAACTATCCCAAGAGCTTCAAAATCCAGTCCGCCCATTTCAAAAAAGGTATGGCCCTTCTCGAACTCGGCCAGAAAAATTCCGGTATCAAAGAACTACGCGATGTCGTCAAGCGCTACCCCGGTACCGAAGAAGAGCGTCGCGCCCGTGCCAAACTAAAGGATCTGGGTGTTGCCGTCTCCGCCTCCACCGCCCACTAACCCCTCCACTCTTCGCGCGCTGCCCCGCCTCGTTGCTATCTTGCCTCTCTGCTCCTGGGACTATCTACCAACCATCCCCGCTGTATCCCCTCAATGATGTCCCCCACCACCTCCGCCACCCCCTGACGCTCCTCCTGACGATCCTCCGCCCGAGTGTCCCCCACCGCCTCCACCACTCGATCCTCCTCCGCCTGACCCACCATGCGATCCTCCGCCACCTCCCACATGCCCCACGCTCACGGCGTGCGAACTACCTCCCGCATCCGACGATCTCCCCACAAAATTCCCCGTCTTCATATCCAGCCGGATGGCCGTAACATTTTTCTGCCCTTCCGCATGTCCTGCACCCAACACTCCCCGCGGCAAAATCGCCTCCACCATCTTCGCCTCAATCACCGGTGCCGTCACCCGCGGCGCGCTCTCCATCAATCCACGCTCTATTCCCCGCGGCACACTCCCCACCGTCTGCACTCCCTTAGTCGGAAAGCGCTGCACTCCCGCTTGCAGCTGCCCCTTCTCCCGGGCAAGCACCAGGATCCCCGATTTCGCATTCACCGCCGGCTTCCCCTTCGGCTCCTGTGGGCGCCTCGGAAGAATCCCAATCTCGTGGTGCCCCACCTTGACCACGTGGCACTCGTGCCTGTGATGCCTTCTCCCGGCCACCCACGTCGAGTACACATCGCATCGCCGCCAATAGACATACATGTTTCGCGCTGGGTCCCAACGCCGGCACGGACCATTTGAATCCCATGGTGCGTCATTCCAGCTTCCCGCCAAACACGTGCCATATTGCGTTACCGTTCCACCCGCTGTTACTTGCCACGCTTCCATCGGGCATCGCGTCAGCATCGCTTGATTCACCACAATCGTTGGCCATTGCGGCGTCCTGTCAGTTTCGCCCAGCGATTCTGGCATTGCCATCTGTGCCGCCCTGCCATTCGTCGCCACTGCGGTCATCGGCTCTGCCTGTCCGACGAATCCATACGCAGCAACCGCCTGTCTCATCGCTCCATTCGCTTCCCAGCATTTCCCCTGCGGGCAATCAAAAAACCTCCCTCCTTCCATCATGCCCATCAACCCCGGTACCGGCTCCGTTAATCCTGACTCCCTCAATCCCTCCGCCACCAATGCCCGCCGCATGGCAAGCCGTTCCTCCACCCACTGGTCCCACCCGTTGCTCGTCTCGTTTCCTATGAGCTCCGGCTGCCGAACCGTCCTCACGGCCCACTCATTCAATTCTGCATCCTCCTCTGTTTGCTCTATCCCGTTCACCCGGGTAACCTTCCCTCCCGCAATGGCCACGGATTCTCCCGTATTCACCTCTATTATTCCGCCCTGGCCTAAAATCGTATCTGCTTCTCCCTCAATTTCTTTGATCACCACGCCATCCAACCCGCACTCCACCCGCATCATTTGCGCTTGCATAAATGTCAGCCGAATCGTCGGAGTTTCCAAACCCAACCTGTCGCCCGACGGATGCATGATCGTTGCCATCCCCGTCAATAAATTCAATTCCGTCTCCGTCCTATTCTTATTCGCTTGCGCCCACAACCAATCGAACTCCAAGGCCGAATTCTCCGCCAAATACACCACCGTCCCATCCTCAAACTCTATCTCCGCACGCCCTTTCTCCGTCACTAGCGTGTACCCGTTCTCCACCACCTGCCCACGGTTCGCCTCAATCCAATCTTTCCCCAACTTTGGCTGTCCCTTATGCCCAGGCGAGAACTTCACCTCACCCTCGGCATAGCTCAGCCACACCATCTGCGGCTCGCCTTTTTCTTTCGCTTTTGCTTGTTGGGGAAATACCGATAAACTCGTCAGGAAAATCGCGACGCAGGTCAACAACCTCGGGGTCCGTTTCATGGCATGCCTCCCGCCCGTCCCATTAACCCCTTGCTAACTTTAGGACGTATGAAGAATTTCCCTCGGGTACATCTCCTTGCCACGTAAACCAAACGTTCTTGAGGGTGCCCTGCCATTTGCGCTTTTCCAGAGGGTGAGTTCTTGTTCGCTCACCCTCTCATCCTTTGTCTTTCCCCGCCGTCGTACTATTGCCGCCAGCCCTTTCCCCTGCTACCTTCCATCTATCCCAGAACCCTCGACCCGTATTCCATTTTCTTTCGCCCGACGTTAGAAGCACGCCAAAAACAGCTTGCTCGCTCAGTTCGTCGTTCAGTGCGAGACTCGCATCCGGATAGGGGGATTAACATGAAACTTCGCTCCGTTCTTCTCGCCGTTCTCGCTTTTCCGCTTTCTTCCGCACTCTTCGCTTCGCCCAGCTCCGCCAAGCAACTCCTCGTTGATGTCGACAAGGTCGCCTGCCCCACCGCCGCCTACACCTCCATCCAAGCCGCCGTCAACGCCGCCTCTCCCGGCGACGAAATCCGCATCTGCCCAGGTGTCTACGTCGAGCAGGTCGTTATTCAGAAATCTCTCGACATCGAGGCCGACAATGGTGCCATCCTCATGCCCTCCGCCATGGTCCCAAACTCCACTAGCCTCCTCGATGCCGCCCCCCTCGCCGTCGCTCTCCTGGTCTCCAGCGCCACAGGCGTCTCCATCGACGGCCTCATCGTCGACGGCTCCAATAGCGGCATCTCCGAGTGCGCTCCCGATCTCTTCGGCGTCGCTTTCCAGAACGCCTCCGGCACCATCAGTCACACCACCGTCCGCAATTTCAAGCTCGCCGCCAGCCTCAATGGCTGTCAGAGCGGCACCGGCATTTTCGTTCAAAGTGGCGGCGGCCAAATTTCCAGCGTCAACATCGACGCCACCTCCGTCCACGACTTCCAGAAAAATGGCATCACCGCCAATGAACTCGGCACGCAAGTCCTGATCCGCGGCAATGTCGTCACCGGTGTAGGTCCCACCACTGGTGCCGCTCAAAACGGCATCCAGATCGGCTTCGGCGCCACCGGTTCCATCACCGGCAACACGATCACCAATAACGTTTGGTCTCCTTGCACCGCCATCGCCACCTGTACCGCTGTTGCAACCAACATCCTCGTCGTCCAGTCCGATGGCGTCACCGTCTCCAATAACAGCGTCTCCGTCAGCCAGGTCGGCATCTTCATCGACGGGAATTCTGCCGAACTCTCCGGCAATCAATCCACTGCCAATTCCGTTTTCGATGGTATTCGCCTCGAAGGCAATTCCAACCATTCTCGCAGCAACACCGTCTTCAACGCCTCCGAATCCGGCATCTTCCTCGACGGCAACAACAACGTCATTCGCGACAACACCATCACCGAAGCCTCCATCGGCATCCTCAAGACCACCACCTCCACCGGCAATCTCATCCATTCCAATTCCATTTTCGATTGCCCCATCACCATCCAGGACCCCTCAGCTCACTCCATAGCCACACTCCTGTTCCCCCAGCGCTAACAAAAATTAAAATAGGCGTCCACCTCACGGTGGACGCCTATCGCACTCTCAAAACTCTTCCACTCCTGCACTCTTCTACTCTTTCACTGCTCCACCCTTCTACTCCTAAACTCTTCAGCCTTTGCTAGCCTAACTAACTCCCAACCTTCTCTCTGCCTCCTCATTTTCTTTAGGCGGTCGGACCTTCAGCTCGACATTAACGCACTTTCAAATTGGCCTTTAGCCCCCGAGGATGGCGTCTCTTTCCTAAGTTAGCGTCGGGGTTCCCCCTTCTCCCTCTCCAAAATCATCCGATCGAACGCCCCCGGCAATCCCTCCTGCGCCGAGTACGGCCCCGGCACGTACGCCCTCGACCCAATCCCCTTCTGCGACAATTCCGAAATCGCCCAATCTTCCCGATTCGTCTTATCCCAAAACTCCACGGCATCCTCCCCGCAAAAACCCGCCTTCGCCATCTCACGCGGATGAAACATCCATTCCGTCACCACTTCTGTCCGGTCCACCGCTCTAGGCCACAATCGGTGCACCATCACGTAGTCCGGATGCAAGCTCAAAAACAAATTCGGATAAATCGCGTAGTACAGCACCTGCTTGCACTGCTCCCCGCTCAGCCCCGGCAAATACTCTCTCCGCCTCACTCCATCCACGCTCATCGTCTCCGCCTCACCCCGAAATTCCATCGACCCCCCAATGTAACTCGCCGTCGGTGGATCATTTTCTCCGCTCATCGTATCCGTCACTTTACTCAACATCGGGTGCAGCAGCGTGCAATGCAAGCACTCATTGTAATTCAGCACAATCAATTTCCAGTTCGCCTGTACCTCATACGAAGACCGTTTGTATACGCGCAACTCCTCCATCCCCCACGCTGCAAACTTCTCCGGCAAATCTGCCAACTGCCCCGCCAGCGATCCAGCTTCCGTCGCCAAATTCAGGAACACATGCCCATCCCAAATCTCCACTTTCACCGCATGCAGCGGATAATTTTCCCGGCGAAACTCCCCAATCTCCATGTGCGGCGCACCCAGCAAGTTCCCATCCAGCGCATAGGTCCACCCGTGGTACGGACACTGGATCCTTCCCGCAAATTTCCCTTCCCCTTCCGCGCACATTCGCGTTCCCCGATGTCGGCACACGTTATAAAAAGCTCTCACCTCCCCACCCGCATCCCTCGTCACGATAATGCTCTCCCCCGCCACCTCCACCAGAAAATATTGCCCCTTCTCCCCAATCTGCTCGCTCCTGCCTGCACACACCCACATCCCAAAATAAAATCGCTCCATCTCCTCCTCAAAAATTTGCGCATCGATATAATATTTCGCTGGCAACGTCATCTGCATCTTCATCTCTCCCTGCCCGACTCTATTCTCTGTTTCCCAATTCCTGCAACTACACCCGTGTCCATTTCTTGCCTACCGAATCCATTTCCATCTGTAGGAGGCTTTGCACTTCCATCTTGGGTTCGTAGTCATCACCACAAGCAAACCCGTCATTCCGAGCAGAGTCTTCGAAGCGAGGAATCTCTCATCGATGCCCCCGTCTTGCCTCCCAACAAGAATCCTGTCATGCAGCGGAGCGACCCTGCCCCCCCTCAGCCATCCCCCATCCCAAAAATTTCCGATATTTCCCATATGTTTTTTGCGTTACCACCCCCTCCCCGCCCACGTGTACATTTCCCCCATGGGAATCACCTCCCGAACAACCCAAGATTCCAAGGAGTCAACCATGCTCAATCCATCGAAGCGGATCCGGCTCATCGTACTCTTCGCCGCCTTGCTCGCCACTGTCACCTTCTTAGGCACCGCCGCCGCTCAGAAGGCCGCCGTCCCCAAGCCCCAGGACCGCCTTGCCCTCGGCGAAGAAAACGTCAAGCAACTCCTCCTCCTCATGGACGCCGACAAGAACGGCATGGTCTCCAAGCAAGCCTATATGACCTTCATGGAAGCCGAATTCCAGCGCCTTGATAAATCTCATGAGGGCCAACTTAGCGCCAAGCAACTCACTCAATCATCAAACCTGTCCGCCACCCGCTTCGTCGGCAAATAACCACCCTTCTGTACCTTATGGTGCCCTACGCTTGCTGTGCCTTTTGCAGAATGGGTGGGCTCTTACGCCCCAAAGCTACAATGCTTCCACTCTTCTCTTCGCACCAAGTTTCCCCGCCAACCATCTAGCGCCATCCTGAAGCCTGGCGCCTTTTGCGAGCCTGAAGGATCTCAACCCAAGCGTCTTGATCCGAACATAGAACTCCCAACTTAGACCTCCAACCTCTCAAGAGTTCTACACACCTCACCCCTCATTTCATTTTTCTTCCACCCCATGCTATCTTCCTTTCATAGGGAAGATTTGCACTCACCAACCTCAAGAGCGACGCGGCGCACGATCCCGTACTCTTCAAACTTCCTGACTTGGAGCGCCTCACATGTCCGTTAACAAAGTCATCCTCGTCGGCCGTCTCGGTCGCGATCCCGAAACCCGCTACACCTCCGGCGGCCAGGCCGTCGCCAATTTCTCCCTCGCTACCGACGAATCCTACAAGGACAAGAACGGCGAACGCCAGAAGCGCACCGAATGGCACAAGATTGTCGTTTGGGGCAAGCAAGCCGAAATCGCCCAGCAGTATCTCAAGAAGGGTTCTCTGGTTTTCATCGAAGGCCGCATTCAATCCCGCGAGTGGCAGGACAAGGAAGGCCAGAAGCGCACTAGCTTTGAAATCGTCGCATCCAATTTCCGCATGCTTGGCGGTCGCGGCGATGGCATGGCCGCAGGCACCAGTGCGGCAGCCACTGCCCCTCCTGCAGGACGTTCCGAGGACTTCGAGCACGCCGCCCCCTCCGATGACGCCTTCCCCGCAGGCGCCGGCCCTGACATTGGGGACGAAGACATCCCCTTTTAACGCATCTCCATAAAACTCCAAGGGCAACTACCATTTCTGCGCCTTCCGCCGAAAGGGTGTCCTCTCTTCAACCCTGAAACTCTTTCACTCTTGCGCTTCCTCTCTCTTTCATCCTTCACCACTCCCAAATCCCAATTCCCCACATTTCCGACTCGCGTTACCATACTCCCCATGAACATCCACGATTTCCGCCGCATCGCTCTCTCTTTCCCGGGTGCCGAGGAATCCTCCCACATGGGTGCGGCCGACTTCCGCGTCGACGGCCGCATTTTCGCCACACTCGCCTCCGCCAAGAAGGGTTACGGCAATCTCATGCTCACTCCGGAACAGCAGCAAACCTTCGTCGAGGAACTTTCCGAAATTTTTCTCCCTGTCTCTGGCGGCTGGGGCCGCATGGGCTGTACCCACATCATTCTCGCCAAAGCCACCGAGGACGTCCTCACGGGAGCCCTCCACACCGCTTACAAACTCCGCCTCGAAAAAAACGCCAAGTCTTCCAAAAGATGCTCCAACTCGAAAACTCCCAAGCGCGCCCCCAATCCCCACCGCAAAAAGCGCTAACCCAACTTAATCCCGTTCCTTCACTCGTCAACTCTTCTACCCTTTCACTTTTCTACCTCTTAGCCCCTCCCCTTCCAACCACCTCCTGACAGCTGGCAACAAAAAAAACGGCGCAGCCCTAGCCGCGCCGTCCAACCAATTCCTTACTTCCTTATTTTGTTGCCTCTCTTTACATCGTCAGCACCACCCGAAACTCCGCCTTCCCGCTCTCCATCCTCTCGTATCCTTCCTTCACCTTCTCCAGCGGGTACTTCTCGATCATCGGCCGCACGCCCGCGAATCTCGAAAACTCCAGCGTATCCTGCGAATCCCGCGCTGTCCCTGATGGCCAGCCCTGAATCCCTCGCCGCGCCATCAATAGCTGAAGTACCGACACCGGCATCGCCTCAAACGGTGCTCCCAACACCACCAATTCTCCTCCCACTCCCAACCCATCAATCACATCGGCCATAGCCTGCGCGTTTGGAGCAGTCGCCAGAATGACTTTTGCCCCGCCCAGTTTTTTCAATTCATCGGCCGCCTTCGTCGCTTTCGTATCGATGTACGCGAACGCCCCCAGCTTCTTTGCCAACGCCCCATTTTCCGGCCCGCGTCCAATTCCCACCACGCGGTACCCAGCCTTCGCCGCATACTGAATTCCCAAATGCCCCAATCCCCCAATTCCCAAAACGCCCACCAGGTCTCCTACCACCGCCCCGCTGTGCCGCAACGCATTAAACGTCGTAATTCCCGCGCACATGAGGGGCCCAGCCTCCGCCGCATCCAATCCTTCTGGCACGAGCGCGACAGCTTCATGGCGCGCCAGCATATATTGCTGGTACCCGCCGTCTCTGGTGACTCCAGTGATCGCTTGCTTCTGGCACGTCACAAAATCTCCTCGCCGGCACGAATCGCACACAAAACAGTGCCCGCCATGCCATCCCACTCCCACGTGGTCGCCCTTTTTCCATTCCGTCACGCCGCTCCCCACTTCATCCACAAATCCCACTACCTCGTGCCCCGGCACTCTCGGATACGTTAGCCCAGGAAATCCTCCGTTTTTCGTCGCTGCGTCGCTATGACAAATCCCGCAGGCTTGCACCTTAATCCGAATCTCCCCCATCCCAGGCTGCGGTATTTCCCGCTCCACCAACTCAAATTCCCCTCCCGCCTTCGTCACCTGCACCGCCAAATTCTTCGCCATCGTCTCCCTCCCTTTCTTTCAAGTTCTTTCTATACCTAATCCACCGGGCCTTTCTTGGATGCATGCCGCCAATTCTCAGTTAACCTCCAACCCTCACTCCCTGTAGCGGCGGCTTTACGCCGCGGTCTTGGGTTTGCCTTTTTTCGGCTGCACCCCCCGCCATCCTTCTTCCTTAACCTCTTTCTTTCCTGTGGGATGTCCACATGTATCATGTGGCTATCCCACAGGTACCCCTTCTAACTTCTGCATTTTTGGCATTATTTTCAACTTTCTTCCTTCTCCAGCAAACTTTTTCACTCCCTGCTTCGTTATTACAGTAACGATCACCCAAGCCGAGTGGAACATTTCGCCCATCACGCGTTCGGCGTGCCGGGACTTCGTGTGCCTCTTCCATTTCTCTGGCACCGTCGACCCAATTCACCCACGCCTTCGCTGTGCTGTGCTCGTGGTGCTTGCGATTTTGTCGGCCTTCGCTTCATCCGGCCGGCCATCTCGCCTGCGGTATGGCTACGCATATCTCAACAAGGGGGACCATCATGAACTCTCGGCAACTTCAATCGTTCTCGCTCTTCTCACTCATCACGCTTCTCTTCGCATTCTTCGCAACAGCCCAAGCAACTCCTCAATCTCCGCAGATCGCCAACACCTCAACCTCTCTCCAATCTCAAGCGGAACCGGGTGATCCCGCTGCGCAATACCAACTCGCAAGGTCCCTACTCGCCCACAACCCTTCCCCCGGCGACGTCCAATCCGCCCTCAAATGCCTTTACGCCTCTGCCGCCCATAATTATTCTGACGCCGCCTTCTACCTCGGCTACCTCTACGAGCACGGCCAGTTCGTCCCGCGCGATTACTCTCTCGCTTTCCAAAATTATCAGTCCGCCGCCTTACAGCATCATTCTTCCGCTGAAAATAACCTTGCTTCCCTCTATCAACACGGCCAAGGCGTCCCCAAGAATCTGGGCAAAGCCTTCGATTGGTATCTCCTCTCCGCCCAGCAAGGCAATCCCGTCGGCCAGCTCAACCTCGCCTCCCTCTATTATCTCGGCTCCGGTACCCCGCGCAATTACAAGGAAACGGTCCGTTGGATGCGCGCCTCCGCCGATTCCGGCAACGCCGATGCCCAAAACCGTCTCGCCTATTTTTATTTCTACGGCATTGCCGTCCAGCAGGACTACACCGAAGCCGCTCGCCTTGTCGGCCTCGCCGTCCAACAAGGTCTCCCCGCCGCACAAACCAACCTCGCCTATCTTTTCGAGCAGGGCAAAGGCGTTCCTCTTGATTACGTTGCTGCCTATTTCTACTATTCGCGCGCCCTTGCCTCGGGTGACTCCACCGGCGCTGATCAGCGTAAACAGCTCGCTCGCATCATGACCGCCAAGCAACTCGATGAGGCCTCTGCTCAGGCCACCGCCTATTCGCCCCAAAGCCCCCTGCAACCCTCATTTCCTTCCGCCAATTCCTTTTCACTAATCGACCACCAACATTAACCACCAAAAAAACTGCCCGCCTGACATCATCAGGCGGGCAGCCTCACTTAATCCCCGATCATTACTCGTACGGCGGTCGATACGTGCACGCATGTACTTCATTCGAATACTGCGGCTGAATCTCATACTGCGTCCCATTAATCCACGGTGTCTGATACACGAACGTCGAATTTTGGCACTCGTCCGCGATTTCA
This sequence comes from Candidatus Acidiferrales bacterium, assembly GCA_963709675.1. Lineage (GTDB taxonomy): Bacteria > Acidobacteriota > Terriglobia > Acidiferrales > UBA7541 > Acidiferrum. The sequence continues at coordinate 665,935 of CAVPWW010000002.1, read as the reverse complement.
GACCCGTACAAATCCAGCGATACGGTGTTCCACCACGCCGTTCCGTCCGGATCCGTAATCGTCTCTATCAGTTCGTGTGACAATACGCTGGCCTGTGAATCCACCTCCGGTCCATTCGGGCTTGGCTGTCCCACACTGCACCCATTCACGTTCTGATACGGCTGCACCGTAAAAAGCACGTGCCCGATGTCCGTGAAGTCGATGCTCCCGTGAAACGCGCAGAAAAAGAATGTCGCAGTATTGTCCGGCGAATAACAAACGGTCAGCGCCGCGTCCCCGCAAACATCAATTCCCGGCGCAAAAAAGATATGGTGCACCTGTCCATATCCGCTTCCAAATACCGATGCTGACGCGTACACCAGCGTGATGATATCCGTGGGTCCCAGCGGCCCTGACACGGGATACTCGATCTTCCCGCTCTCGCCCACGGTGTACCGGTTATTCGCGTTCGTTCCAACATACTGGTCCGTCACATGAATCAGCTCGCTCTTCTCTAGTTTCCGCAGAAACTTCGTCGGATGTCCGAAGCACTTTGCTCCGCAGTTCACATACACCGCGTGGCTCTCCGTCGACTGCAGCACTTCGCCACCTTGGTAAGTTAGGTCCCCCGGATAGTACGAAACGCCTCCTCGTCCCCACGAATTCTTTGACGTCGTCTGCGGTGTTCCCGTTTTCTGTAGCTCTCTGGCCTTCTTCCCGTTCTGATTATTCGCCGGCAGAAGATGCGTCGTCAGGCTTCTCGTGTTGTAATCCGTCGCTTGGATTTGCCGGTTCACCTTCAAATTCACTGGAGTTCCCTCTTCCGGATCTTGCGCTGGATTCGCTCGAACTGCCGCTCCCCAAATCAGCGCCATGCCGAGCACAGCTGCGCTCGTCACCCAGGCCTTGCCTGGGCGTCCCACACCCGTTATTTTCATCTTCCACCTCGATCGAGGACTTGACCGTTCTCACCACCGCGCAAGCTTTCTAATGCATCGCTCTGCCTCTGTCAATTGGAGAATCCGCCGTCACCCAATTTTCATCCACACCCTTGCCCGACCAAAACTCTCAGTACCCTCTGCCGCGCCAAAACCCGTAGGCACCCAACCGCCCTTCCCTTTTTTTCCCGCCCACAAACAAAAGGCCCACCGAATCCCTCCGGCGGGCTTCAAACTCTTCCACTCTTCCCCGATTACACTCTTCCCCTTCTATTCTTTTCGATTTTCCAATTTCTATTTTCCGTTTTCATCTCTCACTCCACTCTCCATGCCGCATTCTCCTCCCCCAGCGGTACCTCCACGTGCCCTTCAGCCGGCATTACGTCGATCGGCAATCCCCCGTGCCACAACGCCACCCCCAGCGTCAATTTCGTCATCCCTTTCAACTCCAGTGCATCCTTCCGGATCGCCACTTCCAGTGTTCGTTGAAACGCCGCAACCGCCATCGTCTCCGGTTTCAAGATGCATACCCGGTTCTTTTCCACCGCGAATTCCTTCATTCGTCCTCGTTCCAAATTCACCACCACCGTCAACTCTTCCCCCGTCCCCACGATGATCCGGAATTCCGGATCCTCCAATTCCGCCAGCGCATCCGCAAAGCAATCCACCCGCACCACAAATCGCTCTTCCTCAAATCCATACCGCAATTCCTTCAAATAAAACACTCGCCCATGCATGGCCCCGCCGCGCTGCAGCGGAGAGTACACCCCCGCTCCCAGCCATTCGAAGTAACTCGAATCCACACCATCCACCTTCACCTTTAGATTTGCGCTCGGTGGCAACTGGTAGGCCCTCTCCGGCTTCCTTTTGATCGGTTTTGCCAACTCTTCTGGCGCCATCTGCCCCAGCGCCAAGTACACCCCCGTCAAATGCTTCCGGTACAGCGCATCAAATTCCGCGTCATTCGCTGTGCTGTGTTCTGGCCCGTACCACCAGCACCAGTCGCTCCCTTCTCCCGCCAACAGTGATTCTTGCGCCTTTTTCAATCCGTCGTCCGTCGGCGCGTCCCGCCTTCCCTGCGCTCGCGCCTCCACCGCTCGCGCGTACGCTTCCCGTGCGTCCCACAGCAACTCCCACGCCGCCACGTCCTCCACGTTTCCGATCCACACGTCAAAATTCGCGTTGATCCACGACGCTGGAAAAATCCCATTTGTCGTTGGCAGTTCCCCTGCCGCCGCAATCGTTTCGCTCGCCGTCAACGCGCGAATATCCCGGTCCTCGCTCACTCGCCGGTAGAATTCCCTCAAAAATTGCCTCCCATTCCCAGGATAGTATTCCCACGCATTTTCTCCGTCCAGGAATAGGCACACCGTCAGTGGCTTTGTCGTCTTCACCGATTCACCCAATTGTCGTAGCCTTCCATGCAGGTCCCCCGCCGCTGCCACGCTATCCATCCGGCTGTACACAAACCCCACCAGGTCAGACAAATGATGGTCCCGGAACAATCCTGTGATCGCCAGGTCTGGCAATTGCAGCTTCCATGGTTGGTACAGTCGCTCGGCGTTTGCCGCGATCCCCGCCGAATCCCGGAAGAATCCCACGTTCAGCGTCCGCCCCAGCACTCCTTCATCCGTCCCAAACCACTGAAATCCCTCCTCCGACGCGATCGTCAGCGCCTGGTCGGACACCGATCCTTCCGACGGCCACAACCCTACCGGCTTCGCTCCGAACACTCTCTCGTGATATTCCTTCGCGCGCCTCAATTGTTCCCGCGCATCTTCCGGCCTGCGAAATGCCCGCCTCGGCAACGGCGTCCCCGGATTCGCCACCCGCGCTATATCCGAATCGCACAGCAGCGGCAAAATGGGATGATAAAACGGCGTCGTGCTGATTTCGATCTGCCCTCGCGCCGCTGCCTCCCGGCACGCCGGCAACACCAGTCCGATCAACTCGATCTGTTTCGCCTTCAAATCGGTCTTATCCTTTTCGCTGAAATCTTTCCCGCGATTCGCCAGTCGGCACACCACTTCATCTTTCGCCAGCCACTCCTCATCCATCCACGCCAACTGCGACAGTACCTGCAAATCCCGCCAGTCCCTCGCCGTGAACGTCACCAGCGCCTGCGCCCCTCCCGCCACTCGCGACCATTCGTACAACTCCACAAACCGCGGCCATCTCGCCATCAGCCGCTCGTGATTCACCTGGAATGCCCGCTCTAAAATCTCCCTCTTCCCTTCTTTCGTCAGCTTCTCCGCCGGCTCGAACGCCAGCCGGAACCACGGTTCATTGAATTTCCCGCTCGCGTATTCCTCCAACTGCATGCACAGTGACGGCACCATGTTGAACGTCGCATGGAATTTCGGAAATTCCTCGAACATCTTCACCATTCCCCAATAATCTTTGGTCGCGTGCAGCCTCGTCCATGGCAACACATACGCCCCCGTCTCCGGGTCCCGATATTGCGGCTGATGCATGTGCCATAGCACCGCCAAATGGATTCGATTCATTCCCCTATTCTCTCCGTTCCCCGTTCCCCGTTCCCCACTCATCTCGCATTTTTTGCGAAGACGAAGGCTCTTAGCCCTAGCCTCTTCTTCGTACTTCCTTTACCTCATTTATTCCCCCTGCCTTCTCAAATTCCTTCTTCTCCCCGTTTCCTTCTTCTCTCATCCTCCATGTTACACTCACCTTTCTCCCCATGCGCCTTCTTGATCGTTACATCGCCCGCGAAGTCACCCGTCATGCCTTCCTAGGACTTCTCATCTTCACCTTCGTTCTCTTCGTTCCGAAGCTAGTCAAGCTCATGGAAATCTTCGTTCGCCATTCCGGTTCCGGCTCCCAGGTCGCCACTCTCTTCCTTTGCATCGTTCCCAGCGTCTTGGTCTTCACCATCCCCATGGCCGTCCTCATCGGCGTCCTTCTCGGCCTCGGCCGCATGTCCATGGACAGCGAGATCATTGCCCTCACCTCCCTGGGCATCAGTCGCAAGCGCATTCTCTTTCCTGTAGGGGTTCTCGCCGTTCTCGGCGCGGCGCTCACCTTCGTCATGACCGCCTGGCTCGCTCCTCTATCCCTCCGCACCGGCCGGGACATTGAGGGCACCCTTCTCACATCCCAAATCTCCTTCGCCGTTCAGCCTAGAGTTTTCGATGAGCGGTTCCCCCATCTCGTCCTCTATGTTAACGACGTTGCCGCCAGCGGCACCCACTGGAACGGCGTCTTCATTGCCGAAGCGGGCGCCGACAGCAACTCCCAAATCACTCTTGCGAAAAGTGCGATTGTAATCGCCGAACCCAGTCTCGGCAAGTTGGAGCTCCATCTCAACGATGGCACCACCCACGAGTTCTCCCGCACCATTCCCGATCATTACTCCATTACCTCCTTCGGCCGCAGCGATTGGCCCATGGAGTTTTCCACCATGCTTCCACCCAAGGAGCGCACCATCAGTTATCCCGAGCGTCCTTTTTTTGAACTTTGGCGCGACCATGGCCCCACTTGGCACGATGCTCGCGTTGAACTCAACCAGCGTCTCGCCTTCCCCGCCGCCTGCTTCGTCTTTGCTCTGATCGCCGTCCCTCTCGGCGCTCAGCCTCGTCGCGGTGGCCGCGCTGCCGGCTCTCTCCTCGCCATCATCATCATCGCCTTCTACTACCTCGTCCTCGTTACCGGCGCCGGCTTTGCCCGTCAAGGCGTTGTACCTGTCCCCATCGGCATCTGGGCCGCCAACGTGGTCATCGCCCTCATCGCTTTTGCTCTCTTCCCCCGCATGGAGCGCTATCGCGGTGAAGCTCGCACTCCCCACTTCCTCATCCGCCTCAGCGCTCTCTGGCGTCTCTTTCGCCGCCGCACCGCCCGCGTCCGGCCTCGCCATGCCGTCTCGCGCGCCGTCAATGGCGAATCTTCGCATCCCTCGTATTCCAGTCTCCCTTCCATCCTCGATCTCTATCTTCTCCGCCAATTCTTCTACTTTTTCCTCGTCATCATGGTCGCCTTCATCTTCCTTTTCGAAATCTTCACCTTCTTCGAACTCGCCGAGGACATTCGTCGCCACAATGTCCCCTTCATGATCGTCCTCGACTATTTCCGCTACCTCATTCCCTATTCCGTCTATCAGTTCACTCCCCTCGGAGCTCTCGTCGCCGTCCTCGTTACCCTCGGCATTCTCAGCAAGAACAATGAAATCGTTGCCTTCAAGGCCAGCGGTATTTCCCTCTATCGCCTCGCCATTCCCATTCTCCTTGCCGGCTGCGTCATTGCCTCTGCTCTCGTCATCCTCGACGACACCTATCTCCCCTACGCCAACCAGCGCCAAGACGAACTCCGCGCGATTATCAAGGGCCGCCCGCCGCAGACTCACACCCGTCCCGAGCGCTGGATCTTTGGCGAAAATTCCAAGGTTTATAACTACGATCTCTTCGACCCGAAGGAAAAACTCTTTGGCGGACTCTCCGTCATCGAACTGGATCCCGACACTTTCCAGATGCGCCGCCGCATTTACGCCACGCGCGCCGAGTGGCTCGACTCCGAAAACACCTGGGCTCTTGAATCCGGCTGGGTACGCGACTTCACCAATGGCACGGTTACTCGCTATTCGCCCTTCAAAGTCACTTCCCTCCCCGAACTCATCGAACCCCCCTCCTATTTCAATCGTGAAGTGATTCAGGCTTTCCAGATGAGTTGGCGCGAACTTCGCCGCTACATCGCCGGCCTGCGCTCCGCCGGTTTCGATGTTTCTTCCCTTACCGTTCAGTTGCACAAAAAATTCGCCTATCCCCTCATCGCTCCCATCAGCATGATGCTCGCCGTTCCCTTCGCTCTTTTCGTCGGCAGCCGCGGCGCCATCGGCGGCCTCGCCCTAGGTGTCGGCATCGGCATCGCTTACTGGGCGCTCTCCGCACTCACCGAAGCCATGGGCGGCATCGGCCAGCTCCCCCCATTCCTCGCTGCTTGGTCCCCCGACCTCGTTTTTTTCTTCCTCGCCCTCTATTTTTTCTTCAAAATGCCCACATAAACAGCAACCTGTAACTCACCCCTTCAAGGGGTGAAGTCCTTTCTTGGGTTCCTATGAGATCCCTCGCGCTCTCACCGAGGAAGAGGAAGAAGCCATCAAGCTCCTTTGCCAGGAACTAATGCTCGACTCCCTAAACCGGAAACGAACTCCTAAATTGACCTGGCCAGAACCAGTCCTCCGACCTCAATCCCGCGTGCTTTACGCCTCCGTCTTGAGTTGCCCTCCTCTGATTCCTTTACCTCGTATATCTCCTCACCATCCCCGCAATCGGCAACCCCACGCAAAATATGTGAATCACCACTCCGATCCACAACATTTCCCAGGAAAACGGACGCCGCGTCACTCGCGACATCGGCAACACCACGTACTGCATGAAAAAATGCACGGCCACTCCATACAAGGGTCCCCACACTGCCCACGACTCCACCAAGAACCGCAACTTCCGGCTAGCCAGGTAATAAACCGTCGCCGCCCCAAACGCGATCACAAAGTGCAACACCAATCCCAACGCCGCCGTCGCCCATCCTCCTTGGTACGCGCTGGGCCCGATCAAGCCTTTCGCAATCCCCTGCAGCAATGGCATCGGCCGTAGTCCAAACATCCCATACACAACAATTGCCGCCGTGATATCCAGGACGCCGCACAACGTCCCAGCCCAAACAATCGCCATCGCCGTCCCGGAATCACCTCTCAATTCCTTATCTCCTGTACCTCATTGACTTCCCCAAACCGACCGCATGGCCGTCTCTACCTAGACGCCATAAAATGTCGAAGGATTCCCAATCTCACCTTCTGCAGCCAAATTTCCTTCGCCTCCTTTACTTCCTGTACCACCCCCGCTTCATTTACCTGTTTTGCTTCATCATCTTCACCTCTTGTTCCCCCGAATGCAGTTCCGTTTCCTTCCCCTCCCAAGCCAATTCCCCCGTCACTCCCTCCGGTAATTTCACGACCGCCTCGACTCCATCTTCCACCTGCGTATATTTCACCTCCACCATTCCCTTCGGAGTGGGAATTCCTGCCTCCACCACACGCGGCATATTCATCAAGTGCGGCTCAATCCGCACCTTCGCGAATCCCGCGCTAGCAGGCCGTATCCCCGCCACAATCCTCACCAGGTCAATGTTCGGATGTGCGCTCCACGCATGCGAATCCGATCGCGTCGGCTCCGGTTGTTCTGCCCAAGTCGTCAATCCCAGCTTTATCATCTCCCACCATGGCGCCAGCAACTGCGAATACCAGTAACTCGTTCCCGAATGTTCTACCGCTCGCGCTAGGTAATACCGGAAGTAATAGGTCGCTATCGTCATCTCCGGTACAGCCCGCGTCGACGCAAAGTCTCGTTCACTTCGCGTCAAAATCCTTCCAATCACGTCCGCCTGCCGATCTTGAGGGATCACATCCAACCACACACCCAAAATATTCGCGTGCTGCGAAAAATGTTTCTGCAACGGTGTATCCGCCAGCAGCTCCCACTCCTCGCTCCAGCACAATTTCCAAATTCCCGCCGACGCTTTTTCCGCCGCCGCGCGATAAACCTCCGCCGTGTGCTTGTCCCCAAGCCGTTCCTCCAACTCCGCCGCGTATCGCAACGCCTCCACAAACTGCAGCGTGATTACTGATGATCCTCCATCCGGCTCCTGCGGCGGCACGCCATCCACAAAATCCTTCCCCCAATCCACAAACGGCCACCAGGGAATCTTCCCCAGCAATCCGTCTGCCCGCTGCCGCGCCAGATACCAATCCATCACCGCACGCACCCCCGGCAGTTGCGCCTTCACAAACTCGTCGCCAGATACCGCATTTCTCTCTTCTTTTTTCAATGTAGCGCTGGCCTTTATGCCCGCCCCATCCCCACCCCGATACATCCAGAAATCGTGCACCATTCCCACCCACATCAAGGAAAACGTCGGGATCATCTGCACCAACTCCGACGGGTAGCGGCTCTGCGTCAATCCATCCGGGATTCGCGAATTGTTGAACGCATCAATCGCCTGTCGTGCCAACCGGTCATCCCCCGCCACCGAATACGACACCATCGCCTGGATCCGTGTATCTCCGATGTACTGCAACCTTTCCCAGTACGGGGTGTCCATATACGTGTCGTGTGCATCGAGCCGCGCCGTTCTCCAGCCTATCTCCCAAATCTTGTTCCACCCTTCCGCCCGGAAGTATCCCTTCTCCTCAAACGGAAACGCACTGAACCAAGTCCTCAATCCCTCAATCCGCAATGGCTGATCGCCCGCCTCCACATCCATCTGCAGATATCTCCACGTCCTCCACCCCAACGGCATCATGTGTAGCGCCGGCATCCCTGCCGGTTCTCCGTTTTCTTCTCCAGTGCCGACAATTTCTGCGCGCGCTCGTTGGTTCTTCTCCTGTCCCCGAGCGTTTGTCGTCCCGAGCGCGTAGCCCAGGCCTTCAGGCCTGAGGGATCTGCTTTGCTCTTTTTCTCCATCCATCACAAACTCATCCGCCACTCCCACAATATGTTTCCCTGCGATCTCGTCGCGATTTCCCTTCTGCCCCTTCTCGTCGTACAACGCTTCCGCATACGTCATCCGAATCTTGCTGCCCGCCCCCAGCCTCACCGCCAACTCCGGATAACCTGTCACCAATTCGCGCTGGTCCAGTAAGAGGCTAACTTTTGTCATGGGGGGCACCACCAGAGCGCGCAAGTCCACCCCCGGTGCCAGCCGCGTCGGTCCTTGGGGCCCTGGCGACAGTCTCACCGGCGGAATGGTCAACGGAATTCCCGTTGCCCTCACGATTTGCCCGCTCTGAACCTCCCTCATTTCCATCGCCGGCAACGGGTCCTTCACCAACTGCCAATTATTCGGCCCGTCTCTCTCTCCTCGCAGCGCACCGCGCCCCAAAGTCACTGCCTTCGTCCACGCACTTTTATCCGCGACCTCCTCGCGATCAAAACTCCAATCGAATTTCCCGGCATCCAGCAGTTCCCCCGGCCCACCCGCATAATATCCGCGCATCTCGGGCCTCACCGTCGTAATCCCCTTCTCCCGTTCCACCTCCCAACTCTCGTCGGTATCCGCTGCCCGTTCCGCCTCCCCATTCCCGTGCACCAGAAATCCCACCCGGTCGCTCATCTGCGCCACCGCCGCATGCGTCCCAAAATTCCACACCGTAGCCGCTAACACATTCTTTCCCGCCTTCAAATACGGCCCCAAATCGAACGTCTCATATCTCCAATGTGCTAGGTCGCTCTTTGCCGGCCCAGTCCCCACTCGTTTTCCATTCACATAAAGCACAAACTGATTGTCTGCGCTCACATCCACCAAAAAGTGTGCGGGCACCCCGTTCAACTCAATCAGCTTCCGAAAGTGCAGCACCACCTCATCCCGCTCCGGCACTCCCGCCGCCGTAATCCATTCCGCTTTCCATTGTTCCCGCGGCCGATCCCCCGCGTCCTGCCCCCAAATTTTCCCGCTTCCCAACCACACCATGGCCACAACCACACATCCCATCGTTAGTTTTCGCATGCACAGAGCCTAAACCTCACTCGCCATTAACCGCAAGCTCCATGCCTCCCGATTGGCCACACAGCACGCACACCCGTTCCCGGGGACGCTTCAACAACCGGTTTCCGCACCGCGCCAAAGGCTAATCGCCCTCTACTTCGCTCTTGTTTCTGATTGCTACTTCAGGCGTGAACTTCTACCTCTTAATACTTTTGAGCTCTTGCACCCTTCGACTCTCGAGCCCAGCACCTCTTTACCTCTTTACCTCTTTACCTTATTACTCCATTACTGCATACATCCTTACTTCCTCTTTTTATCTTCCCCCCTGCGCTCTCGCCACCAATCTCCTCACCGGTTTCGCGCCCGCTAGAGGAAACGTCATACTCCAGAATTTCTCTCCACCTTCCGCGAACTCAAACGACGCTTGCACCTGCCCTTCCCTCGTGCCCCGCACCGCCACAACTCTCGCCCTCGCCTTCTTCCCGTTGTATTCGTTCATCACCTGAAACTCCTGCCCCACTTCCAAAGTCGCTTCCAGCAGTAGCACCCCGCCATGCGCGCTCACGCTCACCGACCGCGTCCAGAATCGAAATTTCTCCCCGTCTTCGGTCTCCCCATACACCAGCAGATTGATGCACATCACCGCTCTCGTTGTCCTTCTCCGCTCCACCCGGCGAAAATGTAGTAGCGACATCTCTTCGGTTCCTCCGTCGTTCGCTCTGCTTCCCTGCTATTTCGCGGTCCAGCTCTGTTTCGTCATCGAGCATCGCACTCTCTCATACCCAAAGTGCGCGCACACGAGGCGCTCGACACCATAAACACAAGCCAGTCCCACAGGCCCACATCTTACGTTTCCGCCTCTGTGTCCGGAATAGCAGCCAAGTACCATTCCCGCTCCCTCTTCGGTACTAAACCTTTCTCCCCTCCTCCACTTCCTTCATTTCATCTGCGCCGCCACGGCCTCAGGCAACCGCAGCACCCCTCGCATTCTGTCCCCAATGTTCACCTGCTGCCCGTGCTGGGCGTACTTCGCCAGCACTCCCGCCTTCAACCAATCAAATCCCCACGCATCTTCCACCGCCACAATTGTGTATGTCCCCGGTACCACTCCCTGCAAGAAGAACGTCCCATCGAAATCGCTCTGATCTCGCCGGAACAACTCCACGTGTGACTCCGGATCATTTGGCACCAGCGCCACCATCACTCCAGACATCGCCTTCCCATTCTTTTCCACCACTCCTTCGATCCCCACCTCTCCCACAGCCAACTCCGCCGTCACTTCCAGCGTCGCTCCAGCCGCAACGCTCACCTCATGGCCTGCCGCTTCCCCCGCCGCAGAACTTGTCCGCGTCACCGAGTACGACTTCCCCGGCGACATCACCACAATCGCGTACTTCCCCGGCTTCAACGCATCAAACGACACCACTCCGCTCGCGTCCCCTTGCCGAAACCCGACCGTCCTTTGCCGCGAATCGCGCAGCCCCAAGGCGTACTGCTTCGGCAGCGGCCCCTCCCCAGGTAGTTTCACCGTCACTTTCAACCTGCCCAGTGCTTCTCCCTGCGTCGTACTCAAATCCTGGCCGTCATGCACCAGGTCCAGTTCGCTGAATTGCTGCGCTTCCGCTGGATCATTGCTCATCATTCTCACGTCGTACCGCCCCGCAGGCACTCCCGTCACTTCAAACATCCCAGGCCTCACGGGACTCATTTGTCCCATGGCCACGGGCTCCACCGAATCGAACACCTGCTTCTGCAACATTGGCATGCGAAAAGTATTCCCCTGCTCCGGGGGCTCTGTTGGCATTCGAAATACCAGGTGCAGGGCTGGCACCGGACTCATCCTCACATCAATCTCCCGCCGGTCCCCTCCCTTCAGCTCAATCGGTGTCGCACTCTCCGCCTCCGTCGCCCCGCCGTAGTACGTCGTCGGATACGCCACGTCCAGTCCCGGTGAAACTCCTTTTCCGGAGTCCCCTGCCGACTGCAAGCTCGGCGGGTGCACCGCATACCACGGCGTCGCGCTCACCGATACAAAATACGTTCCCGGTCGCAGCGCACTGATGTCAAAGTATCCCCGGTCATCGCTTGTCGCTCCGTTCACCGCCATCACCCGGCTCATTCCCCCGCTATGATCTTCCAGAAATAGCCGCACCCGCGCGCTTCGCACTGGCTCTCCCGATTCATCCAGCACATGTCCCGCGATCATCGCCATCGGCATCAGCCGAAACACAAGCTTATCCGTTGCAAATTCCGGCCCCGTCACAATCGCCGTCGAATATTGCTCGTGCTGTTCGTACCCCGAGGTGATGTACCCTCGCTTCGCCCCCTGCAGCGCATATTTCCCCGCCGGTACTCCCGCAAACTCGAAATGTCCTCCCTCCCCGGTCACCATTTCGATCTTTTGCGCCCGCGCGCTCGTATCCGCGATCGACACTTTGACCCGCGCCAGCGCCGCACCCGTCGCCTCATTCACCACCGTCCCCGCAATCTTGTATCCTTGTCCCTCTGCATTCTGTTGTTCTGATGCTCGCGTGGAATTCTGCGCCTCAACTGCAACCGCGCTCATCGCCAATAGCACCCCGCACAAACCGATTTTGCTCTCACCCCATTTAGGGGTGAGGCCTTTCCTCCACCTACTCCCTCTCCGCCAAACCATCTTTATTCCCCGTTGCTCCCCGCAATCATTTTCACTTTCACATTCGCCTTCTGCCCCGCCTCCACATGGATTACCTTCCCCTTACTCTCCAGGGCTCGCATCGTCTCCTCATCTCCCGGCAACTCCTGGTCCGGTCCTTGCTCATATGCAAGAACCAGGTACGAACCCGGTGGCACTTGCTCCACACTGAACGCTCCTTCCTGTCGGGACATCGCCACATGGTTCTGCCCCGGAGTTCCCTCGATCGGCACCAAATACACAAATCGCACCGGAGAATCCCCATACGCTTGCTTCGCATTCGCCGGTGCATCCGTTGCTTCTTCCACCGTCCCCGACACTTCCGCCCCGTCATCCCGCATCGTCACCTCGATTGGCGGTGTCCCTCCTCCCAATCCCACCACCAATGGCTGGTGCAGTACATCGCTCCCGCCACACTCGATCGACGCCGCATAACCCCTTTCAGAGTAGACGTTCACCCGATACCGACCTGGCCGCACATTCTCAATAACCATCGTGTGATCGTCCGAACCTTCAACTACATGCGCTCTGCCGCCACGCCTTTTCCCTCCCACGTCGTCCACCGGCGCCAGGCTCACGCGAATATCCGGCACACGTTGCCCGTTGGACATCGCGAACGACCCGCCGCTCTGCTTCGACTGAAATTCCTCTCGCACATTGATACTTACCGACGCATTCGGAATCAGATTCAACAACGGTCCTTCGAGCGCCTTCCCGTTTACCGAAAAATTCAGTATCCCTGTCGATTGCACCTCACCGAGCGCATCTGCCTCCACCGTGTAATTCCCATCCGGCAACATCCCTTCAATCGCCTGCTCCGCCGGATTGAAACCCAGCGACCACCCTGGCCCATAATGTCCCATTGGATAAACCACCAGGTTCATCCCCTTCGGTTCATTCCCCAGCCCTATTTGCACCGGATAATAGTTTCGTCGCGCCACCGCTAAATTGACCTGCGCTGTCTCTCCGGCCTTCACCACAATCGCGCTCGCCGCGGAAAAATCCGTCGTGTTCTGATAATAAATCGGTGGATATCCGAACAATTGCGCTCCCGGAATCGGCACCATCGAATCCCGATCTATCTGTTCGTGTGTGATTAACTTGTACGTCCCCGCCCGCAATTCGCTAAAGCGAAACTCCCCGTCTGCCCACGTCGTGAACGTCTCTCCTGGCGACCATGTCTCCTGACCCTCCCTCATCTCTCGCCTATACAACTGGCATTGAATCCGCACATCCCCCTCCGACCCCGGCACGGTGACACGCCCAAGAATCAATGCTTCTGGCACCAAATAAATCGTCGTTTCGCTTTGTCCATGCACCTCGAAACGTACGACTGAGTTGTGCCCCACCGGCAGGTATCCCGGCTTCCGTGCGTTGAACGACTGCGTCTGCATCGTTCCCATCCCGATCATGACGTTTCCATTACCCGCTACTCCTCCACGAATATTTCCCTGGCCCTGGCGCTCCAATGTCTTGAACTCAAACTCGCCTCGATCGTTCGTCATCGTCGCGTACTCTTGGTCACCCGTGACAACCAGCGCTCGCGCAATCGGCTCCTTTGTCACTTGATTCAATACTAGGCCGCGCACCGTCGAGACTCCTTGCTCATTCCCGCCGGTGCTCTGACCCTGCGCCATACCGCAACTCAACACGCCATACAACACGATCTCGGTTCCAACCAAGCATCCCCACACCCCCGCCTTCCTTCTCCACCACCTATTTATGATTCGACACGTCACATTCCCATTCATAGCCGCCGATTCTACCACCATCTCCACATCTATGCGGTGACACACTCGAAACGCCCGCAAGCACTCCCTCGAGCCCACGAGCGCACCTCGCTAGTGTTCTTGAATTCTTACGGTGGGATCAATAATCCTTCAACAGCCACACGTTGCTGTCCGCCATCTCTCCCTCGAACGCCAGATACTTTCCATCTGGTGAGGGGCGCAGCCGGTTCATATACAGCGTCTGCGGATTACTCTCCAGCACCTGCGCTTTTCCCCTCGCCGTCACATGCAACAAGTTGAACGATTCCGGCAAAAACGTGCTCACAAAAAATCCCTTTCCGTCCGCTTCCCACGCCACCGTATGAAAGTCTCCACGCCCCGGCTCTACGGCAATCTCTCGCCAGCTTCGTTTCCCCAGTTCAAGCACTTCAATCTTGTCTTTGTGATTGTGGTCCACCTCCGCGATCTCCCTCCCATCGGGCGAAACCGACCAGTCCAACGTCCAATTTCGGCTGACCTCAATTTTCCCCAACTCCTCTCCTTTTCCCTTCACCGGATCCAGCGCGTAAAACCTAAAATCGCTTCCCTCCAGCACTCCCAGCACGCAGCCTCCTTCCTCACTCTGCGCACAATCCACGTCGTACCACCTTTCCGGCGTAGCCTCCACCTCCAATACTTTTTCCGCTGGCCCTCCTCCGGATGGCTCTCGTAGCAGGCTTCGCACCACCGGTTTCCCGCGGCCCTTCTCCTCGATCCTTTCCCAATACAAGATCCACATTCCATCCGCGCTCAGTTTGCTTCCGCGAACCAGCTCCCCTGTCCCTCCGGAAACAACTTTCTCCGGCACTTCTTTGTCAATCCCTTGTTTGAACAGTTCCTGCTTTCCATTTCTGTTGGATATAAAAAACAAACTCTCGCCATCCTTCGTCCACGTCTCGGGGTAACTGTCATGGTTATCCAACGTAAACCGCCGCGCCTTCGGCATGCTACCCATGCCCGGCTCCAACTCACCCAGGTACGCATCCGATCGCTCCTGCTCCTTCACGAAGGCCAGAACTTTTCCGTCCACCGTCATGGTCAAACTCGTTAACGTGGCGTTGACCCATTCCGTCAGTCGCTGCGGTTTCTCCTTTGCCGTCCCGTCTCCCGGATTCACCTGCACCTCCCACAAACTCATTCTCGGATGAATTCCTTCCGCTGGAAGCCGGTTTTCCACAGCGAACAACAGTTTCCAGTCCGCCGACCAGCTGACACATCCCAATTGCCTGCACGTGAACTTTCCACTTTCCCCCAACGCTGCTTCGGACACCAGCCTCCGCGCATTCCCTCCATTTGCCGCCTGGATTTCAATCGATGTCTCGATTCCGGACTCGTTCCAGCGGAATCGCTCGTATGCGATCCATTTCCCATCCGGCGACCACACTGGATTCCCTGTCCCCGCGTTATTCTCCACCCCCAACAATTTTCTCGCTCTTTCTCCCTCGCTTCCAGACACCCAAATCTCCTTCGGCTGGTGCAATCCCCCGCTTCGGAACACCATCCACTTTCCGTCCGGTGAAATCGCTGGCGAAGTCGTTTCCGCGCGCAGCTTCTTCGGCACTCCCTCGCCAAGAACCGGCACGCTCCACAAACTCGTCGCCTCCGAGACGGACGCGCGCCGCGTCGCCAGAAGTTCCCCCCCTTCTGGCAGCCACGTTAGTTCCTCAATCTGTGCTGCGGGAAATTCCGCCGGCAACGCCACCCTCCGAATTTCACCTGAATCGATCGACCGCACCAGGAGCTGCGACTGGTCCGCATACACCACATATTTTCCGTCGGGAGAAATTGCGGCTACGCGCACGAAATCTTCTGGAGGATTTGCGGTCAGTTGGCTCTCACTCGCCTGCCGCGGAATCTCCGCCGCTCCGCGCTTCCATCGATTCCAGCCCCATCCCGCCACAGCCACCGCCACCGCCGCTGCGGCCACCAGCGCCCACCAGCGCCACATTTTCTCTCTGGGCTTGCTCGCCGCCGTCCCTACATCTTCCTCGTGCGCGGACTTCGCGTCGGCCACGCTGATTCGCCCGTGACCCTCCGGCCGCAACTCCACTACTCCGCTGGATCCGGGTCCACTCACCAGGTGCAGGTGCTTCGTTGCCACCGGCGAAATCGCGGCGATGAACCGGTATCCCTGGCGTGGGATCGTCTGCAAATACCGCGGATTGTCCGCATCATCTCCCAGCACATCGCGGATCTGTTTCACGCAGAAATTAATCCCCCCCTCGAAATCCACATACGTGTTGTCGCCCCACAGGCACCGCCGGATGTCTTCCCGGCTGACGATTTGCCCGGATCGCTCCGCAAGCAACAGAAGCACTCGAAAGGGTTGCGGGTGGATTTTTAGGCGGGTCCCGCCTTTGCGCAGCTCTCCGCTCGCGGCGTTCACCTCATATTCGCCGAAGCACATTCCGAATCTTGCATCCGCCCGTGACGCCATACACACCCCACAGGGGACTAGTGGGAGCGCATTCTACCATCGGTTTTCCTCCCCGGCTCCAACTTTTCAGGTCTTCCTCCGGACCGCCCTAATCGACTTCTTTCTCGTCAGTTAGCCTCTCATCTCGCTCTCACTCAAATCTCATCTCCCTTATCATTGCCATTCCCCGCCGACCTCGCTAACTTTCGCTTCGCTTCTTTTGCAGCGCTCTGAACCATTGCGAGGAACTCATGAAACCCTGCACTATGACCCCTTTCATTCCCTTCTCTCTAATCGTCGCCCTGGCTCTCCTTTTTCCCTCCCTCACTCGAGGTCAACAGGGCAATTCCCAGCATCATGGCAAGCTCATCGAGTTCAACGCTCCTCTTGCCACCAAAACCGTTTCGCCCTACTGCGGCTTTTCCTGCGGCACCATCCCCCTCGCTAATAACGATAAAGGTGACGTCGTCGGGTACTACACCGACGCCAAAGTCGTTCCTCACTCTTTCCTGCGCACTCACGACGGTGAATTCCTTTCATTTGACGCTCCCCACGCTGGGCTCGGTGAGAATTTGGACCAGGGCACCGTTGCCTACAGCATTAACGACAACGGCATCATCGCGGGCCAGTACCAGGATTCCAGTAACCTTTTCCATGGCTTCATTCGCGAGCCTGACGGGAAATTTACGGAGTTCGAGGTTTCCGCCGCAGGAACAGGCCAATACCAGGGCACGGTGGCTTACAGCATTAATCCCGAAGGGACAGTCGCTGGCGTCTACTTCGACAGCATGGGCACGCAGCACGGCTTTGTCCGCTCGCGGTACGGCAACATCTCCACCTTTGATCCAAATGGTTCCGTTTACACCATGGTTTGCGAGGAAACCTGTATCAACGCCTATGGCGCCGTCACCGGATATTTCATCGATTCCAATCTCACTTATCACGGTTTCTTGCGCGAGCCCTCTGGGAAGATCACCATCTTGGACGCCCCCGGCGCAGGAACAGGCTCGTATTTCGGCACCTACGCTGCCAGTATCATCCTTGATGGCACCATCGCCGGTTATCTTGTCGACGGTTTCAACATCGCTCACGGCTTCCTTCGCACCTGCAATGGCGAGTTCATCACCTTCGAGCTTACGCAAGCTTCTAATGCCCCCGGCGCGGGCACCGCTCCTTTTTCGCTCAATTTCTTTGGCGCTGTCGCCGGAGCCTACTACGACTCCAGCTTTGCAGCGCACGGCTTCGTCCGTTTGCACAACGGGGAAGTCGCGACCTTCAATGCTCCCCACGCAGGCACGGTCGCTGGTCAGGGAACTCGTCCATCCACCAACAACACCTCCGACCAAGTCACCGGCTGGTGGATTGACGAAACCGGCCTGAACCACGGCTTTGTCTGGTGTCCCGTCGACAACTAGCCGCCGCCTCAATCCGTGGCCCCAACGAGCACCCGCCGGCCCTAACCGCTCCCAAGAGGAGTTTTCTTCTCTCACATTCTTACTCAAATTCTTAAACTCTTAAACTCTTTCACTTCTTCGCTTCCGTACGCCCCCGCTTTTTTGAACGAATTCTTCTTTCATTGCTTCTTCCCTCTTTTCCTCCCATACTCATCTCACTGGAGTCTCCCCTTGCCCACCATTCCCGCAGCAGCACCGCATCCCACGTCTTCCGCCGCGAATTTGCTCACAACCATCGCCTCGCTCATTGTCGGCGCCGCCTTCTTCGCCCTCTGGTTCTGGCTTCTTCCTTCCTGGCTCGGCTTCCATGTTGACACCGCCGGCCCCTCTCGCTGGCGCCTGCTCGCTGCCATTCCTTCCGCTCTCGGTTTTGCTGTAGCTCTCCGCTGCGTCTGGGACTTCGGCCGCACAGGCCACGGCACACCCGCGCCCATCGCTCCTCCGCAAAAATTGGTTGTCGTTGGTTTTTACCGCTACGTGCGCAATCCGATGTACCTGGGTTTCTTCGTCGGCTGGATCAGCCTTTGGTTCATCTTCGGCCGAGCCAATCCAATCGCAATCGTCGGAGCCTGCGTGGTCATCCTCGGCGTCCACCTCTTCGTCCTCTTTTACGAAGAACCCACTCTCCGCAAAATGTTCGGCCGCGACTACGCCAATTTCTCCGCCCACGTCCCTCGCTGGCTCCCGCGCCTTTGGTGAGGCTGAAAGGACCTCAACCGTCGCGTGTTGCCTTCCAATCTGGCTCGCTGCCACTCATTGCTCACGACTGATCACTTCTTCTCCTCCACCGCTACCAAATTATCCTCCGGATTCCGGTCAATCAACTTGTTGTACGGATCAATCCCCGCAAACGTCGGCTTCTCATCCACCACAATCTCCACCGTGGACTTATCCGTGTTAAACCTCTGCTTTTCCATGAACAACTTCTTCAAATGTTCCTTTGTCCCGCTGAATACTCCCACGTCAATAAAATCGTTAATTGGCATGGCCGTCTCATTCCCAGATCCATCTGCCTTCCGCTTCGCCGTCTCCACCATCAAAGTCACTTTGTACTTCCCGCCCTCCGGCGTCACCACCGCCGACGTCGCCTTGTTCTCATACAGCACGATCGATTCGAACATATCCGTCACCACGTACTGCAACTCCGGCGGCGTCGCCTCCCTCATCGCTTCCACGAATCCTCGTGTGTCCGGATAGGGCCCTTTCGCATATCGGTTCTTCTCCAAGTATCCCCTCAGCGCCGCATTCAACTTGTCTTCCCCGATGTAGTCGCTCATCGCAAACATCACCAGCGCGCCCTTGTAATACCAGACGTACGGCTCGTTCTGCACCAGTGCCAGCGGCGGTTCGTGCCTTGTCTCTCCCGCCCGCCCCCGCAGATATCGGTCCAGCTCGTACTTCAAATTCTTCCGTGTATTGTCCTCTCCGTATTTCTTCTTCATCACCTGCAGTGCCGAATATTCCGCCAGTGTTTCGGACATCATGTTCGATCCCTGCGTCATGCTTCCGATCAACTGGTGTCCCCACCATTGGTGCGCCAATTCATGTGCGTTCACGAAGTACAGCAAGTCCAGGTCGTCTTTATCCTTCATCCGCTCGATGAATCCGATCCCCTCCGAAAACGGCACCGTGTTCGGAAACGACTGGGCAAAATCCCGGTATCGTGGAAACTCCAGCACCCGGTACTGCGTGAATTGGAACGCCCCGAAGTTCTTTTCGTAATACTCCAATCCCGCCTTCGCCGATTCCATCATCTTGTCCAGGTTGTATTCGTGCGCCGGGGTGTAATACACCTCCAGGTTCACGTCTTTCCACTTGTCGCGTTTCACTTCGAATCGCCCGGACAAAAACGAGTAAAAATTATTGATCCGCGTGTCCCCCATATCGTATTCAAAGTATCGCCGCCCGTTTTTCGTCCACTCCCGTTTCAAATACCCCGGCGCAATCGCAATCTGGTCTGGCGAGGTGCTCACCACGCACCGAAACGTCACCCACTCTGAATCCGGTGTGAACAAATTCAAATTCGAATAGTACGGGTCACCGCGCGGCGCCATCTCTTCATATTCACCAAGCTTTTCTTCTCTCCGCCGCACAGGCTCGTCAATCTCCTGTCCCCTCGAATACCCCAACTCGGGGAAGTAGCTCCGGTCAAAAAATGTCCCGTTGTAGGCCATCTCCGCCGGTTCGCCCCCATCCTTGAATCCCTTCGTCGTGTGCGACGCACGGAAATCCATTCGCATCGTCTCCCCGGGCTGTAGCGGCTGTTCCAGTGTATAAATCTCGTAAAAATGTTCCTTGTCGCTCAATTTGTTTTTGAACACCCTGTCAAACTTTACCTCGTCGATCGATTCTTTCGCTTCCGTCAGATGAATCTCTTCAATTGGCTGGTCTGTCCAGTTCACCATCATGTAGTGCCCCGTGGCCGCAAACGATCGCCGTTCCGGATAAATATCCACCGCCACTTCCACATCCGTGATCTTCGGCTGCGGGAATTTTTCATACTTCTTGTATCTCTTCTCGTACTCTGCCTGCCTGTGACGCTCCACAAACGTCGTGCGGTACACATTAAACACATGTGCGTTGTAGTAGAACCATCCCCCCGCCACCACCGCGATTACCGCGCATAGCGCCGCCACTCCAGCCGCTCGCGGAAATCGCTCCCGCATCAACTTCATCCGTACCTTAATACTCGTATCGGTTCCTCGCCGGGCCAGCACCACCGCCAGCACCCCAAACAGCCCTCCCACCGCCAGCCAATACAAGTTGATCCACGCCAGCGCCTTCACAAAATGCCCGTACCTGTTCATGTCCGAGTACGTGTACGGCGTAATTTCTCCGAACAGCCACAGCCGGTTCTCAATTCCATACCGGTACAGCACCGGAATCAGGACGAGGAATCCAATAATAACCGCGTGCCCCACAAATTTGTTTCTCACCACTGTGTGCACGAACAGCGCCAGCAGCACCACCATCACCAGTTGTGGCAGCCAGATCAGGTACAGCTCCACCAAATAGTGCCCGATCTCATACCGGTAGAACCCTCCTACCGTCTGCATCACCACTCCCACCACCAGCACAATGGTCAGCAGCAGCACCTCCACCAGGGTTAGTGCCGCAAACCTACTGATCCAATCCGTCCAATCCTTCTCCGGCAGCGCATCATGGATCTGGTCGAACCGTACATCCCGTTCTCTCCAGATCAGTTCCCCCGCATACAGCGCCACCACGATGTACAGAAAAAGGAATCCGCCGCCCTGCAGCACGTTCAGCATCAAATACGTCACCGGCCATACCTTCACCCCGCTCACTTCTCCCGCAAAGTATCCGTTGATCGCGCAGAAAATCACCATCAGCAACGCAATCGCCCAGAACGGAATCTCTCGCAGTATGTTTTGCATTCGGATTCTCGTCATGGACGCAAACTGCATCCACGTCGTTCTTCCCGAAAACTCTTGCGTCACTGCCGGCAACTGCGTCACTCCTTGCGGCCTCGCCTTTTTCTCCAGCTCTTCCGCTTCCGCCGCTTCTTTGGCCCTGCGGTTCGCCCTCTTCCCTGTCAACACTTCCGCCGACATCGGGAACAGCGCATACGTCACCGCCAGCGCCACAATCCCCACTCCCGTCCACACCAGGCGGTTATAAAGAAACGCTCCGTTCCACTCCAGAAATTTGCTGTTCCTCTCGACCACCGTCCAATACCGCATGATGCTACTCATGAACACTAGTCCCAGCGGGTCGGTCACTGACGCCCATAGGCGGTCCAATTTATTCGTTTGTAGTACCGATATTGCCAGAATTAAATAAATCGCCAGTAGCGTCACTCCCTGCAGGTACACCACAATGATTCGCCGCGACAAAGCTGCCACACAGTAAAACAGTGCTCCCAGAAAGAAAACCTCAATCACGGTCACATCAAAAAATGGCTGCAAATAATTCATCAAATGTACCGGCGCCAACCGAGACTTGTCCGCCCACGGCATTACCGGCCCGATCATTCCACCGAGCACCAGCCCGCTGAACACAATTAATGTGACCACAAACGATGCCAGCCACCGTCCTCCCAGATAATCGAACTTTTTCACGGGCTTCGTGAATATCAGCGCGTACGTGTCTTGCTGAAAATCCCGCAAGATTGCCGGCCCGAATATCGCCGCGATCAAAATCACCCCAAACGCCGTGTACTGCCCGAAGCAGTTCAGTAGCGCGTACGGCCCGTTCAGCAGCACCTTGCCGGGTCCGATCGGCCCAAAATCGGACACCGACACCGAAAAGAACATCATCGCGAACGGAATCAGGAAAAAAATGTATGTGGATACGCTTCGAAATCGTAGCTTCAATTCGAACCAGAAAAATGTCCAGAACATCTCGCCTCCCAAACCCAATACTCTCTCCGTCCATTTTCTATTTTCAATTGTCCATTCCCTGCTGTGTCAATTCCGTTCCCCGCTTCCCAAATTCAAAAAATACACATCTTCCAAATCCGCTTCCGTACTCACAAATCCATCCCCCGGGGACGACTCCGAATACACCCTCACCTCATGCAGGCCCCCCACCAGGTGTGTCGAAATCACCTTCATCGACTTCTCCAGCGCTTCCCTTTCTCCATCTGTCGCCACAATCTTCTTCCACACCCGCCCATTTAGTTTTTGCAGCGCCTCACTCGGCTTCCCTTCCAGCAACAATTGCCCCTCGCTGATAATTGCCATCCGCGAACATAACTCCCGCACGTCCTCCACGATGTGCGTCGACAGAATCACCACCACATTCCTTCCAATTCCGCTCAGCAAATTCAAGAACCGATTCCGTTCCGCCGGATCCAACCCCGCTGTCGGTTCATCCACGATGATCAACTTCGGATTTGCCAGCAGCGCCTGCGCGATTCCGAAGCGCTGTTTCATCCCGCCCGAATACCCTCCCAGCGCCTTCTTCCTGCTGTCCCACAAGTTCGTCTGTTGCAGCAGCGCCTCCACGGTCTCCTTCCGTTCCTTCGCCTTCGTAATTCCCTTCATCACCGCCAGGTGCTCCAGCAAATCGATCGCCGGCATCTTCGGATATACGCCAAACTCCTGTGGCAGGTATCCCAAAATTTTCCGCGTTTCGTCCTTCTGCTCCACCAAATTCAACCCGTCGAGCTGCGCCGTCCCCTCATCCGGCTCCAGCAGCGTCGCCAATATCTTCATCAGCGTTGATTTCCCCGCTCCATTTGGCCCCACCAGTCCAAACATCCCCGTGGGAATCTCCAGCGAAATCCCTCGCAACGCCCGCACTCCGCCCGCATATGTCTTCGACAAATTTCTAATCGTCAGCACAGTTCCCTCCCAAATAAAATCCCTCATTCCGACCTGTAGTGGCGGCTTTACGCGGTCATCTTGGGTTTCGTGCTCCGCCCATTCCTGTCCCTACTCCGAAGAACCTGTGTCCGATGTCCGTACGAAACCTTGGCCCTGAGGGTGCCCCACCCTATCTGCGCCTTTTGCAGATAAGGTGAGTCCTCTCTTGGCTCACTTCTAATTTCCATTTTTAAATTTCAACGAACCCACTTTCTCCTATGGACGCACCACCGCACCCAAAAGTCTCGCCCAAGGCCCCCGACTATACCCCACTCTTCCACTCTCAAACTATTGAGCTCTTGCACTTTCGAACTCCGCGCCGGCCCCCGTTCTACAACTCACATTCATCTCTCACCATCTCAGCTAGCCCCCCGTGCACCCGTGCACATCTCCCCTTGCAACCCACCTCAATCCCTGTTACTCTATATCTGCGTTTGTTGCTCTTGTTTCGCCTTTTGTTTTAAAGGGTCGCAGGATTCAACTTGCGGCCTTTTTTTGTTTCCCGCCCCGCTTTACCGCGGTGTCTGGTGAATCAGCGAAAGACGCCCGGCTTCCCACAAGGTCTCCGGAAAAAGAGTGCATCAGATAGCTTTTATAAATTAGAGGAACACATCTGTGAAAGAACAAGGAACAGTGAAGTGGTTTAATGCCAGCAAGGGCTTTGGTTTCATCCAACGCCAGAGCGGCGAGGACGTTTTCGTCCATTTCTCCGCGATTCAGGCGGACGGCTATCGCTCTCTCAATGAGGGTCAGGCCGTTGAATTCGAGGTTGTCCGCGGCCCCAAGGGCCTGCAGGCTTCCAACGTTCAACCTCTCTAAACCATTTCTGAGATTTATCGGGCGGGCAGCGCAAGCTTCCCGCCCTTTTTCTTTTGGACTTCTCCCTCTCCGACTCTTTCACTCTTGAACTTCTTCTCTCTTGAATCTTCCGCTCAAACTCCCAGTCCCTCTCCCGCCTTCTCCGATTCGTTACTCCCTTACTTCGTGGCTTTCTCCTTATCTCGTCCCGGCCTGCGGCGACGCAAACACATACGCCACCACCACGTCCGAGCCCACCGCGTTTCCCTTGTACGTCGCCGGCGCAAACACCCAGGCCCTCGCCGCCGTCATTGCCGCTCCATATAACGTTCCCTTCCCTCGCACGGCGTTCACTCCGTGCACTTTCCCGTCGTGCCCCACGTGCACCACCAACACCACCGTCCCCGATGCCACCGTATTTGGCGGATACGTCGCGTAACCCGCCTTCTGCAACTGCGCCGGTTGGAAATCTCCACTCGCTCCGCCGCTCGCCGGCTGCAACGTCTCGCCGGGCAACCCCACGCCTCCCGGATTGTACGGATTAAATGCTACGTCTACCCGTACAGTCCCTGCCACTCCTTGTCCATCGAAAGTTGCCGCTGTGTATTGCCATCCCTTCACCGCGCTCTGCGCCGCACTCGTCAGCGGAGGCACATCCCGCACCACCGCCACTCCCTGCACCCCCCCGCTCGCATCCACGCTCACGTCCAACGTCACAAATCCTGGTGCCTGGCTATTGATCGGGTATGCAATATCCCCCGCCTGCGCGATCCCCGCCGCATGATATTTCCCCGCCGACTGTCCCCGCACCCACACTCCCGACAGTAAACTCGTTCCCGTCAGGATCCCCGTCAACACCACACTTCCTCGTCTCATCTCTTCCTCCTCCACTTCCCGCGCCGCAACCTTACCACTCCCCACCCTCTGCTGCCCATCCCCTTCTCCACCCACTCCGCTCTTTATTCTTTACTTCCTCCGCCTCCTTTACCTCCTCAACTTCCTTCTCTTCTGTTGTACACTCTCCTCGACTTCGTGCAATTTCGCGGTGTGAGGTCTCTTTGCTTCCCTCCGGCAAGTTTCCTCGGTTCGCTATCGCAGCCGCTCTCCTCATTGCGCTGCTCCTCGTCTTCGACCTCGAATTCGTTCGTTCCGCCGTGACCAGCCTTCTCGCCTCCAATGCCCTCGACTCGGCCATGGTCCTTCTCGCCGCAACCTGCGCCTTCTACGCCGCCCGCCGTTCCTCCGGCTACGCCCGCCAACTCTGGCTCCTCCTGGCCATCGCCCTTTCCCTCGAAACTCTCGGACAAGTCATCAGCACCTATTACCAGAGTTTTGTTCCCGGCTCTGCTCAGAATCCTTGGCCATCCGACGTTCTCTTCTTCGTCTGGGCCGCTCCTGTTTTCATGATCTTCCTTCCTCTTTCTGAGGAGGACTCCTCCGGCATCGACTCCATTCGCCTTCTCGATTTTCTCCAAGTCGCCATCCTTGCCGTCACTCTCTATCTCTACTTCTTCTACTCCCCCTCTCGGTGGCACGAGAATCAACCCACCCTCCTCCGTCAGATTCTCCTCGTTTACCTTTCCCGTGATGTCATTCTCTCCATCGCTTTCTTCTTTCGCTCTCGCTCCTCCATCCCTTCCTGGCTGCGCACCTTTTGCATCGTCCTCTCGGTCGTCTTCCTCATTCTCGTTCTAGCCGATGCCGAATATCTGCTCGCCATTGTCGACACTCGTATCTCCGCCGGCTGGGGTGATCTCATCTGGATGGTCCCCTGTTTTATCGTCATCCTTTTCGCTGCCAAGTGGCAGCAACCCGCTTCCACGACTCTTTTTTCCTCCCCTTCCCGCGTCGGCAGCCTCCTTAACGCCCAAATTCTACCCATCGCTATCCCACTTCTCGTTATCTTCATGGGCCGCGCCATTGCCCGCGAGCAATTGTTCCTTGCTTGGCTCGCGGTTGCCTCCTCCGTTCTCTGTTCCTCCGTTCGCCTCATCCTCACGAATCGTCGTCAACGTCGCATCGCCGATAACCTCCTCACCACCGAACGCGCGCTCCGCAGCTCCGAGGAGATCCTCTCCACCGCCTTTCGCAATAGCCCCGATGCTTTCAGCATCAACCCTTTCCCTAATGGTCCCTATCTCGAAGTCAACGACGGCTTCACCCGTCTCACCGGCTACTCTCGCGAAGAAACCCTTGGCAGGACTCCACGCCAAATGAATCTCTGGGTCGATCCTGAGCGTCGAGACCAGGTCCTCGCCGCCCTCATGCGCTCCGAGCATGTCCGCGACTTCGAATTTCGCTTCCGCACCAAATCCGGTTTGATCCGCGTCGGCCAGATGAGCGCTTCCGTCATTGAACTCCGCGATCGCAACTGTTGTCTCGTCATCGTTCGCGATATTACCGAACGCAAAGAAGCCGAAGACATTCTCCGTTCGAGCGAAGAGCGTTTCCGTTCTCTCGTCCGCGACCTCCATTTCGGCGTCGTTCTTCACGCCCCGGACGCCACCATCGAGTTTGCCAACCGTGCCGCTTATCGCATCCTCCACATCCCGGAAGGCGCCGCTGTCGGCAAGCTTCCCGCCGACCTTGGCATCGTTGCGGTCTCCGAGGACGGCAAGCCCCTCCCCCCCGAGGATCACCCCGTCCCCTATGTACTTCGCACCCACGCACCCATCCATGATGGACTGATCGCTTTCCGTCTTCCCGGTTCCAACAAACCTATGTGGATTTTTGGTAGTGCTGTCCCGCAATTCGATGCGCATGGCAATCTCATTCGTGTCATCAGCTCCTTCGCCGATGTCACCGAAATGAAAAACGCCGAACGCGCCATCCACAATCTCTCCACCCAACTCCTCAAACTTCAGGATGAAGAGCGTCGTCGCATTGGCCGCGAACTCCACGATGGCCTAGCCCAAACTGTCCTGGCCATCAACCTCAGTCTCGCCCAGGTGCGTCAGTCCCTCTCTTCCCAGGAAGAACCCGCCGCTGTCTCTCTCGAAAGAGCTCGCGTCCTTACCCAACAGATGTCCCGTGAAATCCGCACCCTTTCCTATCTCCTCCATCCTCCCCTGCTCGACGATCTTGGCCTTCTCTCCACTCTCAAGGAATACGTCCAGGGCTTCAGTGAGCGCAGCGGCATCGACACGCAACTCATCGCTCGCTCCGATCTCGAGCGTCTCCCTCAGCCCCTCGAAATCGCTCTCTTCCGCATCGTCCAGGAAAGTCTCGCCAACATTCAGCGCCATTCCGGCAGTGCCACCGCCCAGATCCGTCTCAGCCAGCAAAAATCCCACCTCACCCTCGAAGTCGTCGACTTTGGCCACGGCATGGCCCTTCCCTCCAACGGCAGTCCTTCTGCCCGCGAAACTCGTCTCGGCGTCGGCATCCCAGGCATGCGTGAACGTATGGCCCAGCTCGGTGGGCATCTCGACATTATTTCTGGTCCCACGGGCACCACCGTTCGCGCTACTATTACCCTACCTCTCGCCGCCCAGACGGAGACCGCCGGTGCCAGCTCTTCGCATCCTGATCGCGGATGATCATTCCGTGGTTCGCGCTGGTCTTCGCGCTCTCCTCGAGTCTCGTTCCGGCTGGGAAGTTTGCGCCGAAGCTTCCGACGGCCGTGACGCCGTCGACAAAGCCACCAAGCTTAAGCCCGACGTGGCTGTCCTCGACATCGGCATGCCTCTCCTCAACGGAGTCGAAGCCACTCGGCGCATTCGCACTGCTTCTCCCTCCACCGAAATTCTCATCCTCACCATGCATGAATCCGACGACCTTGTTCAGCAAGTCGTCCAAGCCGGCGCTCGTGGCTACGTCCTCAAGGACGAAGCCGATCGTGTCCTCCTCGCTGCCGTCGACGCCGCTCGTCAACACAAGCCCTATTTCTCTACTCGCCTCGCCAACCCTCGTGCAGACGAACTCCCCCTCTCTCCCTCCGACAGTGCCAAGCCTCCACGTCCTCGCCTCACTCCTCGTGAACGCGAAATTCTCCAACTTCTTACCGAAGGTAAATCCAACAAGGAAGTCGCTTCCCTGCTCGGCATCAGCGTCAACACTGCCGAAGCCCATCGCGCCAACATCATGCTCAAGCTAGGTCTTCACTCCCTAGCCGAACTCGTCCACTACGCCATCCGCAACCAAATCATCAAGCCCTAACCCGCCCCTCACCCTCATTCCTGTAACTCCGTCCTTATCCCTGTAGCTCGCCCCTTTCAGAAGTGAGGCTTTCCTCCCCCAATCATCAACCGCAATGCACCGCCAATCTGTGTTGCCGCTTTAATCCTGACCTCTTGGGAAGCTTTCCCCCAATCCTTCACTTCCTCAACCTCCTTTACCTCCTCCAGTTCCTCCAACACGCCCCTTTCTCCCCATGAAACTACTTGTTCCCCCCATTCCTAGTGCTTTTTCACTAGGCATTCCCCTCCATTCCTTCTCCTCCTTTTTTGCTTCATCATCTTTTCATTCAGTCTGATGAGATGATGCAATCGATGAAAGCTATCCGCGTTCTTATTGCCGACGATTCCCCCACAGCGCTTCGTTCTGTGTGTGATTACCTCGAATTCGCCGGCGGGTTTGAGATCGTTGGAACCGCCAGCGACGGCTTAAATGCTGTTCAACTTGTATCCGCCCACAAGCCCGACCTGGTCCTTCTCGATCTCAGCATGCCGCGGGTCAACGGACTGGAGGCTGCAAAGCAGATCCGCCTCTCCAGTCCGGACCTGCGCGTGATCATCTTCTCGGAACTCAACGGCCTCTCGCTTGCCGATGAATGTCGCCGCCACGGTGCAGACAGTTTTGTCCACAAAAGCAATCTGCCGGACCGTTTGCTCCCGGAAATCGAGCGTCTCTTTTCTTTGGGAGAGCGCGGTCGCCCGCGGCCAAGTGAAAATTAATTGTTTCCGCTTTTGACCAACGCCCACCCTGCCGGCGTTTCTTAAGCACTGTGCGTGTGTAGATTCTTATTGGGAGTTATTAGAAAGAGCAAGACTCATGCAAGACGCTGTCTTTCAAATCCTCTTCCTTGGTGAGACCCTGTCTTGGACCACTCTTTCTCAGGCTCTTCTGAACGCTCCGGACGCATCCCTGAATGTCCAGCGTCTCGATTCCCTCGCCGACCTTTTCCGTTCTCTCGCCGTCGGCGGTTGGCAGGCCCTTCTCGTTGACGTCCATTCCTGGAATTTCCAGGGTCTCCATTACGTCGAAAAGGTCCGCTCCGAATATCCCGCTTTCACCATCATCGCTCTCCACTCTCGTTCCAACCCAGAACTCGATGCCAAAGCCATTGCCTCCGGTGCCTCAGGCTGCATCTCTCTCGACCAACTCACTGCCGAATCCCTTTATGCCGCTGTGGCTTCTACCCTCGCCGACACCAAGTCCCAATCCATTCTTCAGAAAGGTACGCAAATGCAACTTCCCCTCAACGACTCCGATGGCATGACCATCACCTTCTCCAAAAATCAGGTCATCACTCACGCCCTCAACAATCTGCTCTGCATCATCTCCGCCAACGCCGATATTCTCTCCGACAAACTCAGCGCCTCCGGCCCCGACATTCATTCTCTCTCCGAAATCAAAAAAGCCGCCCGTTCCGCCGCCGCCCTGATGCGCCACCTGAAATAATCCTGCTAGCGTCGCTCTCCGTAATGAGGCTGTAGCCCCGCGCTTTTTCCCTGTCGTCCTGAGCGAAGTGAATGACCCCAGTTCCCCTCCAACCACAATCCTCATCTCGGCTTCTTTCGCTCGCGAGAACCTCGAAGCCCACCGCAACCGAAAAGCCTGTAGCATTACCTCATGAAATCTAACCGCGTAAAGGACATCCTTCTCGCCATCTTCATCGCCATTCTCTTCATTGCCCTGCTCACCCACCGTCTCTTTCACCTTCCCTCCGGAAGGTGATCGTAATGCTCCTTTATTGCTTCCGCCCTCCCAACATAAATCCCACGCGTAGCGGCGGCTTTACGCCGCCTGTTATTGTTCTCTTCATCGAGTCCTAGTAGCGCCACCAACCTTGCCGGCTCTCGGGTTTTCTCTACCTATCCCAATAACAACCCGTCCGCTTCATCGCCAACACCGCCATAGCCGATCAGATCTTCGGCACTCCCTTCGGCAACGCCGGCCGCAACATCCTCCGCGACTTCCACACCAACGTCCTCAACCTCGCTGTCTTCAAGACCCTCAACTTCTCGGAACACTTCCGCCTGCAATTCCATGCGGACTTTACCAACGCCTTTAACCATCCCAACTTCGGCTCGATTGTCGGTGCTGGCATTGATCCCTTTGTCGACGACGCCGGCCTCGTCAGTGAAGGTGCGGTTTCGCCAATCCGCTCGTCCAAAGCGGCGGAGACCGCAACATTCGCCTCGGCCTCAAGTTCTTCTTCTAAACTCGCCTCTCTCTGCGCGTCTCGCGCCGTGCTCCACCACGGCCCGAGACACGCCCAAGCTGCGTCGCCAAAAGAAGCTTGGGAGTTTGATTTATCGTCAACGAGCAGTACTACCTTATTCATATCAATACTCTTAGAACATCTGTCGCGAAACTGCTATCAGCTTTTTGTACAATCACTTCTCTCGTTCTCATGGCGAGTGCTCCTGATCTCGATACAGTGAGATTAGGAGTTTCCTTCCCATGCTACCTGCGCCCAGGCCTGTTGATCGTAGTTTTTGTGCTTGCCTTCATGGATGGTTCTCCCGTTGGCCCTCCTTCGGGCGAAAGGCCGAGCGTCAACTCCTTACTGCTCTCGCTGTCGCTATCGCCATTTTCAGTCTCTTGGGATGTGCGGGAGGATTTCAAGGCTACAGGCCTGTGGCTCCAGCCATCTCGCAGCCCGCCAACGTCACCGTCCCGGTCGGCCAGACCGCCACATTCAGTGTTACCGCCACTGGCACCGGCACCATGACCTACCAGTGGTATAAGAATGGTGTTCAGATCAGCGGAGCTACTTCAAGCACCTACACCACTCCCGCCACTGTCGCGGGCGACAGCGGCTCAGTCTTTACAGTCACGGTGACGAACTCAGCGGGCTCCGCCACCAGTGGGCCGGCAACTCTCACGGTTCTGCTTCCTCCCCCTCTCGCCAAGAGTCTGGTGCCGAGTTCCACAACGCCTCCGTATAATTCCTCAGTGCAGTTGTTCCCCAGTTTTTCTGGTGGGACCGCAGTTATCGGTTCGCATGGAGTGGGGAGTTCCGACATTACCTCGTCAGCCGTTAGCGGAGCCTCCTATCCAACACCACTGTTGACGTCAACCACAACGTACACGTTGACTGTCACGAACTCCAAGGGTGATGTAGTTTCCACCACATGCGTAGTCGCTCCAACTCCAGTAACGTTGAGTCCGATTTCACCAGCCAACCAGACGATCGCCCCGGCACAGACTCCCTTTACCTCTATTGCCACCGGTGGCGCCACCGACGCCGTTACCTGGACCGCCAGTGCGGGAACTTTCAGCGGAAACGTCTGGACTCCTCCCCTGGTTGCAGGCACTTACACCATCACGGCAACTAGCGTCGATGAGCCCGCTGTTTTTGTCACCACTGCGATTACGCTTAGCCCTCCCATAATCCTGACGCCACCCGCCAGCCAGCACGTCTGCACCGGTAGCCTTCTGACCCTCTCCGTGACTGCCTCTTACGCTTCCAGCTATCAGTGGAATTTCAACGGAACGGTAATTCCAGGCGCCACAAATTCCACCTACGCAGTTTCCTCGGCCCAATCCGCCGATGCTGGCAACTATTCGGTCACTGTAACCAACGGCTTGACCAGTGTGAACTCCAGCGTTGTCGCCGTAGTCGTGGGATCAACTTCCATTCTTTCGAATCCATCTAGTCTTTCCCTGGCGCCCACCCAAACAGCTCTTTTCTCCGTTTCGGGCCAAGGCATAGGACAGATCTCGTATCAGTGGTATCAGGTTCCATCCGGTGGAACGACGGGTGTAGCCATTTCCGGCGCAACCTTCAGCAACTACACCACTCCCCCCGTGGACACTACCTATAACGGGGATCAGTATTACGCCACTGTCACCGACTCCTGCGGTACGCTGACCAGCACGGATGCTTCCCTCACCGTCACCGCGGGCAACGTACCTCCTACCATTCTCACTCAGCCAGTTGGCCAGACCGTCGCCCCTGGCGGCACCCCATCCTTTGTCGTCGTGGCTTCCGGCACTCCAACCCTTTCTTATCAGTGGTACAGGATCCCTGCCGGTCAGACCGCGGGAACTGCGATTGCCGGAGCTACCTCCTCCACCTATACCGCTCCTTCCTCGGCAACGACCACCGCCAACGATCAGGACTCTTACTATGTCATCGTAACTAATAGCTACGGCCAAGCCACCTCTCAACCGGCCACACTCGCCGTCGGCAATGGCATCCTTCTTCAGATCACCGGGCAACCCGTCACGCAATATGTCGACGTCGGTGCATCCGCCACCTATCAAGTCACAGCCACCTCCTCTCTGCCCTTGACCTATCAATGGTACGAGGCCACCCCGGGCACTTCCACATTCACGGCGATTTCGGGCGCAACTGGTTCGAGCTACACGGTGCCTTCCGCCACCAGTGCGGACAATGGCGCTGTTTTTTATGTTGTGGTGAGCAACGGCGTCACTTCTTCCGTCACCAGCAGCTCAGCGGGACTCTTCGTCGGCGCGCTCTCAGGCGTTCCTAATCTTTGCAACACCAATTGGTCTGCCTTGGGCGATGCGGTTCCTGCACCGTCCTGCAGTTTTCAATTGACCACCGCCACCAATGATCAGCACGGCGAGATGGTCTGGCCCACCCTCATCTCCACGGGCGACATTCAAATCAGCTTCAGTGTTACTTTCAGCAATCCAAGCGCTCTTCCAGCCGATGGCTTTACTGTCCTCCTGGCCGATCCATCCTTGGGGGCCACAACCACCAGTTTGGGAGCGGTCGGAATGGGTTTAGGCGCGAAAGGCATTCCCGGCTTACTCTTCGAACTCGACACGTATCACAATGCCGGAGAATCGCCGGTGCCCTACATCGCCGTCACTCGCGGCGAGACCGCACTTTTCGAGCATCCCTATTTCAACGTCAACACCAACATTCCCGCCGTTGTCTCCAGTAGCATCCCCATCACGCACAGTTACACCTACTCTCTTGTTCAGGGCCAGATGACCGTAACCATGGACGGCAACCAGATCTTCTCCGGCTTGGTTACCCCTCCCCCTGTGGCTTATCTCTTTATCACCTCTTCTACTGGTGGCTCCTACGAAGACACCGTCGTCAGCAATGTTTCAGCCACTATTTCTGTGCCGGCAAATTGATGCGAGCTCAAGGAGAATTCGCCATGCGACCATTCCTGCTCTCCGTTCTCTTATTCCTGGCGGGCTCTTCTGCTGTTCGAGCCCAAGACTCCTATTCCGGTGATGTCGCTGCCACCTATCACTGGGTCCGCACCAATGCGGGCCCTGGAGAATGTGGGTGCTTTGGATTGAATGGCGGAGGACTCTCCGGCTCGTGGCTCTTTCGTGGCCCCTGGTCCGTCGTTGCCGATTTCAGTGCCGAGCACACCAGTAGTGCCGCCCCACTCGGCAACTCACTCACTCTCACTTCCTTCTTGGCAGGTGCGCGCTACCAGATCCCGCAACCCTGGCTGGAAGGTAGCCACCAGCCGCAACCCTTCGCCCAAATCCTCTTAGGGTCTACTCATGCCGGCGGCGGAGTTGCCGGTGTCGCCGATAGCTCTTTTGAGTTTGCGACTCGGATCGGTGGGGGCATCGACGTGCCGGTTAATTCTCGCTTTGCAGTACGCGTCATTCAGATCGATTACTACCTCACCACTTTCACTAACTCCACGAACAACCACCAGAACAATTTCTTGGTAGGGGCTGGCATCGTCTATCATTGGTCACGCTAAACACACTGGTCCCGTCAACAAGCAACGCTCTTGTCAGACAGACGGAAAACCTGCTGAGACCTGTCAGTTTTGACAATACCAAATGGCCGTACCTCGGTTCAGCATAAGGCAATGGCTGATCAAAGGGCCCGGGAACAGGTCCAACCATCCTTTCCTCACCCCCGATCGTTTCCGGGCCTTTCACTGCGCTGCTCATTTGTACTTCCACCGGTAAATGGTAAACACGCTCCCGACGATCGAAATCAGAATCAGTCCGATCATCACGTGCTCGAGCACCGGCGATTCCGCCTGCTTGATGATCCACCGCCCGTAATGAATCGCAAGCGTCCCCTCGATCACAAACCGCACAAATCTGGCAACTCCTACAAAACCCAAGAGTTTAATTCGCGGATACCGGAATGCTGCTGCGGCCGCCACAATCGCCGTAAATGGGAACGGCGGCGGCATCAGCGACGCCACCACAAGTGCCCACCCTGCCCGCTTTTTCACCTGCTTCCGAATGTACTGGAGGTGCTTTCCCGATACGAGCTTCTTCTGCCCGCCTTCGCTCTTTCGGCTGATCCAGTCCGTCGCAAGGCACCCGATGACCGAGCCCACCGTTGCCATCGCCGCGTAGTACAGCATCCGCTCGTGATAGCGCGCGCTCAGTGCTAACATAAGCAGGTCGTTGCCCACCGGCACTACAAGCGGCGAGGAATCCAACGTCCCCAGCGTCAGCAATCCGAATCCCCCCGCATGAAATAATGCCCTGGCTAGGGCGTGGATGATCGCTCTCACGTGATTTGTCCCCGTCGGTTAGATGACGCCCCCAGCCCCTCGATCAAGCGTGCGGAGACTTTGCGCGGCGTGCTCACCTCGACGGCGCGTTTTTCACGTACTTGTCAAACCACCGCAGCATCTCGTAGATAAGCTGCTCATTCGACTCCATCGCCGTATACCAATGGGGTTCATGCGGCAGCAGCACCAAACGTGTCGTACCGCCATTGCCTCGAATGGCTTCGTAGAGTTTGCTCGCTTGCAATGGCGTTGTTCCAGGATTTGCATCCTCCGCTCCGTGCACGATCAGTAGCGGCGTTTTCAATTTGTCCGCCGAGAAAAATGGCGACACTTTCAGATACACATCCGTCGCCTCCCATACCGATCGCCGCTCGTTCTGGAACCCAAATGGCGTCAGCGTCTTGTTGTACGAGCCGCTCGTCGCCACTCCCGCCCGGAACAAGTCGGAATGCGCCACCAGATTTACCGTCATTAATGCCCCGTGGCTGTGCCCCGTGACTCCTATTCTCTCGGGATCGGCAACGCCTAGTCGCACCGCCTCATTCACTGCGGCCTTCGCATCTGCGACCAACTGTTCCAGATAAGTGTCGTAAGCTTTCTTCGGATCACCCACGATCGGGAACGACGCGTTGTCGATGATCGCATACCCCGCCAGCAGCAAAAGTCTATATTGTCGCAGCCGCGTGAAGGTTTCCTGCGAGCCTGCCACTTGCCCCGCTTTCGATGCGTCCGCATAGTCCAGAGGATAGGCGTAAAGTATCGTCGGGACGCGCGTCCCCTCTTCGTACCCGGGCGGCGTGTACAGCGTGAACGACAAGTCCAGCCCGTCTGCCCTCTTGTACTTGACCAGCCGCTTCTTAATCGCTCGCACTTCCGGCGTCGGATCTGGAATATGCGTAATCTCCACGCTCGTGGAAGCAAATACCGCTTCTCCCGCCGGCGCAGCAATGGACTGTCCCTGCGTTCGCTCAAACGCATTCGGCGGATCAATCGGTGATTGATGCCACGTCAGAAACGTCCGTGTGTCCGGCCCGGTGAACGAAAGGAACTGTTCGTAAGAACTCTTGTCACTACGAAACAGACGCTCGGATTTCAGCGTTTTCAGATCGAGTCGGTCCAGAAAAGGCCGGTCCCCATCCGGCGAAGCGCCCACTCCGGCAAGATAAATCCAATCCGCGTCCTCGCGAACCACCCAGTACCCGTTGGCGAGCTGCCGTTTCACGGGAAATCCAGGGTTCGCATACCTCTCGTCAGTCGAAAGATCCCAAAGCAACCGTGGCTTTGCTTGTTGCTCATCCACGTCGATGACGAAGCTCTTTCTCCAGTGCCGGTTGTGATCATATTCGTTCAATAGAGCTACGTTCGGTTTTTCGCCCCACGAGAATCCAATATAACGCTGCTCCGTCCGGGTGATTTCCACCGCCGGTGAATCGAACGGCGCTTTCTGCAGCAGAATCTTGTCCCGCGCCGGAACACTCACATTCCAATCGCCCCCATCCAGCGCTTCTGCCCAGACCAGCGTCGCCTGTTCCGTGGCACGCCAGGAAAAATCCCGCGGACCCACCGGAACGCCTCCGATGGGAACGCGATCCGCCAGCGGCAGCGATGCGATCGTATGCGCTCGCACGTGTGCGCGATCCGTCACGTCCCACACTTGCACTTCCTGCGGAAACCGATCGTAAGTCGTAACGTACGAATAGGGCTTGTGGATCCTGGTCACCAGGATGTTCTTTCCATCGGGCGCAGGATCCAACGATTCGTAATTTGCCACTTTTCCCACCGGTGTGATCGCCCCCGTAGCGGCGTCTACCAAAGCCAGTTGCGTGGCCGCGTAGTAATCGAACACATCCTCGTCGTGCGTGCTCCCTAGCGTGTCGCGGTTCTCATACGTGCTGCTCTGTCCTTTTTCTCCTTCACTCTCCTGGATGCTCGGCCCACTCGGCACGATTGGTTCAGGCGGCGGTGCACCCATGCCCTTCGGCACCAGCTTTACCAATAGCGTTTTCTGGTCAGGCATCCATTGCATCTCGTCATTGAACATTGGGTTCAGGCGCGCTCCAGGCACCTGCCGAACTTTGCCGGTCTTTGCGTCGCCAATCCACAGTTCGACCGCATCGGGAGCGAGATTCACGAACGCGAATCGCTTTCCGTCCGCGGCCCAGGTTGGTTCGCCCGGGCACGCGCCATCGGGAAGCGCGATATGAATCTGCGCGTGATCGGCGACGTGCACCAACTCGAAGTCCCTGACGCACGGTGTGATTCCGTAACCTCCCGGCGTGTCGTGTTTGCTGTGATTCTTCGGTTCTACTCGTACCCCGGCAAGCCGCAAGAACGGCGTCGCCACACGCGAAATCGGAGGGTAATCCTGCCAGGACACCAGCAGAATCGTGTCCTGTGTCGGGCTCACCTCCGGCATTGGCGGAGATGGCGCGTGCATCACATCCAGAATGTTTTTCGGCGGTTTGTTATACCCAGATGCACCCTCGCTCGCAGTCGCGGCTGCTATGGTCTTTTTCGATAAGGTTGTGTTCGCCTGCCCTGCTGCAAGGACCACAGACGTCGCGCAGGCAATCAGCGCCCCCGCCCATAAACGCTTCAAGCCGTTCTCGACTGCCATAAGTTCCTCCCCTTCAATTCACCAACAAAGCGTGTAAACGGCACGATATTTCGTGGCCTTAATTTACTCTCTGCGTATGCCAACCTTGAGGAAAATCCTGTCCGGCGCGCTCATCTTAGGTTGCGTCCCTCAGATAAGTCAACGAAACGGGATCGAAATGTCAAAGCTCTTTAGAAATGTCCCCTTTCTTACCTCATTAGAAATGTCCCTTTTTTTTGTTTTGTACCTCTTTGTGCTTTTTTTGTCTGTTTCCCTGAAAAATTTCTCTCTAGCAAGCCCTAGGAACGATGATCCTGTTCTCGGTCGACATACGCATCCCTGTGTTTTCTGACTGGTTGGTCTGGCCCGGAGCGCAGCCCTGCGTAGCCCGCAGGGCGAAGCGCCTAGGGCGAAGCGTAGGGCCAGACCAACGACGGCCGCGGCGCGGTGGCCCGCAACTTGGAAGCTCTCTTCTGCGCCTTCGGGCGGGGCGGTTCATGCCATGGATGGCTGGGCGGCGGCATCCACTTCCGTTTCTTGACCGAAATCGGTACCCGTGGGGATGCCTTGCGGGCCGATACCTCGAGAGCCTGCGGGTGCGCTGGCGCGGCAATCTCCCGCCAGCGCAATGCCCGCCCCCCAGACTCGATGCTCATCCTGCCGTACCGCCCCTCGCATACCCACACTTTGCTCCGCGCCGGCACGATGTGCCCGCTCTGCGGTTCCAGTTGGAAAAAACGATTCTCGTACCGCACCACCCAATCGTCACTGACGGTGCGTTCACTCTCCAGCCGAAAGATCCCGTCCAGTTCTGACGCGCTCGGCGCCCGACGGTGATAGTCCTCCGGCCGCGCCGCGGCCCGCGCAAAACGCTGGTTGTGTTCCGGTAAATACTCTCGCTCCAGAAAAACGTTGCTCCCTTCGTAACTGTAAATCCCCCTCCGTCGTAGCTTTTTCACCAAGCGATCCTGATGGGTGCCATGCTGACGTTCCACACGCCCCTTGGCTTGCGGCGAATTCGCGGCGATCAGCGTGATCCCCAACTTCGCGCACATCCGCCCAAACTGCGTTACCGGCTCTTCCCCCCGCAACCGCTCCCTCGCGTTCGCCGGCCGCTTGTACAAGTTCTTCCAGTCCACATACAGGGCCGTCGGCACCCCGTAGCGCTCGATCCACACACGCAACGCATCGCCCACCGCCCAGATCGTCTCTTGCTCCCCCAGGCGCGCCCACGTCGTATTGGTGGCGTCATCCACCATGTCGATCAGGCATCCCTCCGGCCCGCGCTCCTCCAGCCAGGCGTGAAAGCTCCCGTCCATCTGCACCATCTCTCCAAAATGTTCCTTGCGGTCCCGTCGCCGTCGATGGCGCCGTCTTCTCCGCTCCCGGCTCCATAAACCTTCTGTCAGCATCCAGCGGCGCAGCGTCTCGGCGTCCACTTGCAAACCATCCTCGGCTGTCAAGTGCTCCGCGGCGAGCGTCGGCCCAAAGCGTTCCCCTACCTCTCCCCCGTACTTCTCCCGCACCAGCCCAAGTACCTTCTGCCGAAACTTCTTCTCGTAACCGTGATTCGAAGGCCGCCCCGCGCTGCGGTGCTGCAGCCCGGTGGCGCCTTCCTCGCGATACCGCTTCCACAGTCGCTTCGCTTGCCGGTAGCTCACTTGCATCAGCCGCCCGGCATCCACCACCCGCAACTGCTTGCTTCGCACCCGCGCCAGAACTTCCACCCTTGCCAACTCCCGCTTGCTCATCTTCGTCCGCCCCACGCTGACCTCCCAAAGGAGCTCAGCTTAAGGGGACATTTCTATCGAGGACAAAAGGGGACATTATCATCGAGGTACAACACGAAACGGGATCGAAACAGGATCGAAACGGGATCGAAACGGGATCGAACGGGATCGAAACGGGATAAAAGAAGTACACACCGCCGAATCTTGAGTTAGCAAAGTCCCATGATCTCGACTGCCTTCATCGCAGGGCGATACCTTGAACGACTTGTCGTCGCCGTTCCCACTACCCGGATACACGGCGAGTGCAGCCTCACAAATACGTTTTCTCCCGGGTGGAATCCTCCCCAGCGGGGTTACCTTGGGTTAGAAGCCCATCCAACAGTGGCAAGGAGCCCTTCCCCGCCACCAATCCCGATGACGACTAACCGTTCGAGCTTTCCGGCAATCTTGCTTGCATGATTCTTTGCGCAATCGGAGGTTGCAAGAAATCCCCGCCGCATCCGTTCTAACTACACTGAGTCATGACAGTTTGGACCACCAACGGAAGGTACAGCCTGCGATTTCTTAGTTCAACAGTTACTTGTGCTTGGATATGCATCGCTATTCTGGCTTTCGCAATTACGCCGCTCGTATCCGCACCGGCGGTCGCCCAAACTTGTGAAGACGATAATCCTCCACATGCCGCTGCTTTGCTCGACCGGCTTCAGGGCTATTGCGAAAGGAACGAAGTACCCTGGTCGTTTGATCTCTACGCCTTGGCATCCGTAGCCGGTGAAGATGCCATTCCGGCGCTCCGCAGGATTGCTGCCTGGTCCCTAAACACCGTGCCCGGGAGTCGTTGTCCTCAATGGGTGGTCGCCTCGAGGGACGCTCTCGCCAAGTTGGGCGATGAATCATCCCGCAGTAGGCTCGACTCTCAATTGAGCCACCCGCAAACTGCTCAAAACGCGTTCCCTTCCCTAGCCTTCATCGGAGACGATCGCGCTCTTCTCGCTCTCATCCATTACCTCGTCGACCACGCTCAGGATCCGGCGATGCTCCAAGATTTCGGCGATTACCAGGTAGACGAACGTGCTTGGTTTCTTCAAGCGATCGACTCCATTCGCCAGCGCCGTCGCGTTCCCGGACTTCCCCCAGGCGATTACTCCCCTGCCGGCATCGCGCAATGGAAAGAATATCTGGCAACACACGAAGGCCGCCAGCTCACCTTTCCCGTCTATCCCACTGTTTCCGATCCGTACCTCAAGTGCTTGGCTCGTAGAGTCGAGTGGGGCTATCCCGACGCAATCCTGGCCATCGCTGCGTCGGGCAACAACTCAGCCGCATCCGTCCTTCGCCAGTTTCCGTCGCCGGCGCGGAACTCTCTCATGGGATTTGAGCGCTCCGTACCATTCAACGCCCATTGGTCGCTCATTTCCGGAAATGTCCAGGTCGCTCTGGCGCAACTGGGTGACCGCGAGATGTTCGATCGCATCGTATCCGAACTCGGCAGTGCCTTCGCTTATGAATCCGTCCGCAAACTCGAATTCCTCGGCGGAAAGTCCGCCGTCGATGCTCTCGTCAACGCCCTGAGTGTTCCGGAAGACGTCGTGGAAAAAGCGCGATACAAAGCATGCGGACCTTCCGTTTATTGCTACGGGAGCGGTCAAATACCCTGGAAAGCCATTTGGACCGTAACCCCAATGGCAGCCGAACTTGACCGTGAGACTTGCCTCGCAGAGCGCTATCACGCTTGCCTCATCGGTGTGCTCGCCCTGATGGTGAAAAATCCTCCATTGCCCTCCACTGCCCCCGCCACTCCCGAAAACATCCAGAAGTGGAAAGATTGGTGGGCAGAAAACAAGGACCACGCACTCTTTGTGCAACGGCCCGTTCAGTCATTTGAATAGTGCCCCCACTCGCAATCCGCAAAACTGCGCCCATCACCCAAGTCACCGACTGCAAACGGCAACCCATCCGGTAGCGTCCTGTTAGCCATCTGCTAGGGAGCTACAAGCCAGTTTGCGCGTTTCGATGCTCTAACAGCTATTCCTGGGTTTCGGAAGGACACTTTTCTTGCAGCACTACTCGGTCTTTCTTTTCTGATTCTTCAGCCTCAGCGGCCATGCGTTTGCTCTCCGATGACAAGGCAAGCTCCGAGAGCATCCTTAGGAGCACCTCTTTGTCTAATCTGTGAAAGGTCGGTGGTGCCATCACACCTCTCTCCCATCGCACACACCCACGCCAGACTCAGGAGTGGCGAACGCTCCTAGGCGTCTATTAGGTAAATCGGAAACGGCGGGAAAAAGACGACAATCGGGACAAAACATTTTACAGCTCCCGCCCGTTCGCAGTTCCTCATTGTCCCCCTAAAGCCTCCCTAGCGCTTGGCTGCGGAGTGGTGGGCTGCGCCAGGAGCAATTTGGACTGACGATTGGCGAAGCAGAAATTGAGCATTTGGAAGCTTACCCTTCCAGTGGTTCCAAAGCTCTGTTCTCTGTGCTTCAAGCCTCCCGGCTTCGCCTGTCCGTCCGACTCGGCGGAGTAGGTCGGCAAGCGCCGTCCAGGTGCGCGAAATACAGGTCGCATCGCGGAGATCGTTTTGAACATCGGGCTTCCAGGCCATCAGCTTGTCCAACAGTTGCTGATAAGCCTCGACCGCCTTCATCGCTTCCCCCGTTTCCGCGTAATCGTCGGCCGAGGCTCTCAAGGCATCGTAGGTGTCGCTCATCGGCTCGACTTTGTCGGTCGGGTACCGGTTGGCATCCCGCAACTGCTGAAAAGCTCTATCGACGCGTTGCTTCGCTTCGGCGCTGCGCCCCACCCATCGAATAGCGTAAGACGAACCTGCCAGTAACTCCGCCTCGTCTCGCTCGGTGCTGGTGTTGGACTTCGCCTCTCGAATGCGTCCAAGCGCCTGGTCGTAGACCACCAAAGCTTGGCGCGGATCGCTGTGACGGAGAATATTGCCGATCTCCAATCCGAATACTGCTACGTTATGTCGGCTAAGGTAGTCGACGGGATCCTTCTTTGCGAGGTCTTCGGCAATGTCCAAGGCCTTTTGAAAATCGGCGAGCGCTTCCTGAGTGCGGCCGAGGCTTGGTTCCGCATCCTGCCGACCGAGGATCATACCTTCAAGATCGTATGCATTCGCCAGATTGATGCGAAGCGCCGCGTGCCCGCTCGCTGCTTCGGCCTGTTGGAACTCAATTGACTCACGAGCGGTCTTAAGAGCGCCATCGCAATCCCCGGACTGCCACTGCGCACCCGCAAAATTGGCAAGGATCGCCCCCCGTAGCGCGTTGGCTCGAGTTCCCGGTATGGCGATGTCCAAAGCCCGCTGGGAGTATCGTATTACTTTGTCGAA
Source organism: Candidatus Acidiferrales bacterium (assembly GCA_963709675.1). Lineage (GTDB taxonomy): Bacteria > Acidobacteriota > Terriglobia > Acidiferrales > UBA7541 > Acidiferrum. The sequence goes on along the minus strand of CAVPWW010000002.1, from coordinate 623,760 downwards.
CTCTCTCCCGGCGTAAAAAGCGCTCGCGATGTTTACATAGAAGTACCTCATGCTGTAGAGATCGTGGACGGCCACCGGACGAGTGCTCATAAACCGTTCAACGAGCGAAGCGGCTTCCCTAGCATCGTTCAGTTCTTCGACTCGATCGCCGCGGGTGTCGGCCAGGTTTATGCGATCGTGGGCGATGGTTGTAGCGATGAACAGCGCCCGCTGGTTGTGGGGGTCCTTCGCAAGGATGGGATCTACAAATCTTGCCGCATTGTTCAGACTGGCTTCAGCGTCTGCGAATTGGCCCAAATTCGGGGAGGTTGGATCTCCTTGCGCATGCGCCACGCGCACGTAGGCGTAGGCGATCTCCAGCGCGAGGTCCTGCTCAATGGGAGCCCCCCTACTGAGCGAACTCAGGTATTGCAGCGAATCGGTGACAATGCGCATTCTGACTTGCGTCGAACCAGGCAAACCACGGATGTCGTTGTCCAGTGCAATGAACTTATTGGACAGTTGTCGCACTTCCGCGAATCGGTGTTCCGCAATCCTTCGCTCGCGATTGGCCACGTAGAGTCCCGCAGAGAGGCTGCCAATCACAAGTGCGATGGCAGTGGCAGTTAATGTCACCACCGTGCGGTTCCGGCGCACGAATTTGGCGGCGCGATAGCCAACAGTGTCGGGACGCGCGGTGATGGGTTCGTGCCGGAGAAACCGTTGCAGATCGTCGGCCAATGCGGTAACCGATGGGTAGCGGTCTGCGGGATTCTTCCTCAGCGCCTTGCCAACAATCGTGTCCAGGTCCCCGCGCAACTGGCGCTGAAGTTTTTCCGGCGTCGAAGCCCGCATCTTGGCCAGTTCCTCAGCCTCAGCGGAGGAAGTTGCGCTAGATGGCTGCGGCGGCTCGCATTCGACAATGGCCCTAACCAGCTCAACGGTGGAGTGCAGCCTTTGACCTGCGGGATGTTGTCCTGTTAACAGAAGATACAGCAAGACTCCCAAAGCATAGACGTCCGTTGCGGTGGTGATCTTCTCGCCAGTCAGTTGTTCGGGTGCGGCAAACTGAGGAGTCATCGCTCCTCTACCTTCGATTGTAAGTAGAGTCGCGGCGGGATTTGTGTCTTCCCCGAGCAACTTTGCGATGCCAAAGTCCAGAAGCTTGACTTGCCCGTCGTTTCGGACAAGCACATTGGAAGGCTTGATGTCGCGGTGAACAATCAAATTGGCGTGCGCATGGGCTACGGCGCTGGCCACATCGAGAAAGAGGCGTATGCGCGAATCCACGTCGAGCTTGCGTAGATCACAATACTGATCAATACGTTGACCGTCGACATACTCAAGGACCAGGTATGGTTCCCCTCCTTGGGTCACACCAGCATCCATGAGTTCTGCGATATGAGGATGGGTGAGCTGGCCGAGAATCTTGCCCTCGCGTTTGAACCGCTCCGTGCTCACTCCGGAAGTCATTGCAAGTTGCAAGAATTTGACCGCCACTTGGCGCTCAAATCGGCCATCGTTTCGCTCAGCCAACCATACACTGCCCATGCCGCCAATACCGATCTGTGAAATCAGGGTGTATGCCCCTATTTTCTGGGCTAGCACGGACAAGCCACTCGCAACCCGGATGGGCATGCGCTCTAGAAAATGCTCTTCCGCCAGCGCACGGTGCTCTTCAAGGAGTTGTTGCAGGACTTCTGCGAGTTCCGGCTTCTCTGCGCGGAACAACTGCAACCAAGCCCCGCGCTCCTCCTCGGGCAAAGAGAGCGCATGCTCCAGGTAAGGGCTAATCTCCTGCCACTGTCCTGGGCTCAATGTGGACATGGTTCTTCAGATCTCCAAATTCGCCCGAATGCTGCGGTGCAAATAGATGCGTGCCTTCTCCCATTGCCGCTGCACGGTCCGCTCCGAGACGCCCCTAAGAATTGCGATCTCGGCAAAGGTCAGCCCGCAAAAGAATTTCAGGTCAACGAGTCCCGCTAGGCTCGGTTCAGTCTTTGCAAGTTCGTCTAGGGCATCACTGATGCGACCCAGATCGCGATCGACAGGCGCATGCTCAACCTCAGTCTCCACAGAAGTAAGCTCGAATTGACCACCACGCTTCTGAGCATGGCGACTCCGGGCGTGGTCGATGATGAGTCCGCGCATCACGCGCGCGGCATACCCCATGAATCTGGCGCGGTCGGGGAACGAGGTTCCCTCTTTCGCTGCCATCTCGATGTAGGACTGGTGCAGCAGCGTTGTGGCGCCAAGGCTTACCGGGATTCCCCGCCGTGCCAATTCACGCTTCGCCATCCGGTGCAACTCGGAGTAAAGCGCACTAAACAGTGCATCGGCCGCCGAAGTGTCGCCACGCTCGACGGACTCGAAGAGTGAGGATAGAGTTGACTGCATCTCCACGGCAGTATTCTCGCTAGCACGTAGTTGCTGGTCTCTGGCCCGGCAAAGTTAGCCAATTCTAGTGGAAAATCTGGAACTGGCAAGCGGGTTTTATCGCAGCACACCCGGCCTGCCAGTGTCCGCCCTTCCGTGAAAGAATTCCGTTCTCTGAACGCCGTTGCGCGGTTTCGGCCTGATCTTCAAGGCCTCAGTCTGAAAACACATTGAATAACACATCGTGTCACGATATACTTTGCGGCCTGAGGCCTGAGCGTCGCAGACAGAGCTTTGAGAGTTCCTGCTCGAAGGAACACGCGAATGCTTTGGCAGTCTGTGAGGTGAGGAGAACATCATGAGTGGGTCGGCAAAGCGAGGCTTGTTGATCTCGAACGGCTGGATCCAGACGATCGTCATCGTGGTCCTATGTGGGTTCCTTATTCTCGGAATGCTCGCCTATCGAACTTACACCGATGAGCCGCCTATCCCTTCCCAGGTCCTCGACCCAACTGGACAAGTCCTCTTCACGGGAGCGGATATAATCGCCGGACAGGAAGTCTTTCTTCGCAACGGACTCATGGAATATGGTTCGATCTTCGGACATGGCGCCTATCTCGGCCCCGATTTTACGGCGGACTATCTTCATCGCTCCGCCCTTATCGCGATCGACCACTATGGCGGTGCTTCTTCGGAAGCCGCCAGGCAGCAAACCATTGCCGACTTCAAAACGAATCGCTACGAAGCGGGCACAGGAGTGCTCGCGTACTCACCCGCGCAGACGGAAGCGTTCGCAAAACTGACTGCCTACTATGCCGATTTCTTTGGCACTCCCACTACCAAGTATGGCTTGCGCCCGTCGGCCATCACCGATCCACTGCAGATCAAGCAACTGACGGCCTTCTTCAGTTGGTCCGCGTGGGCGGGTTCCACCCTGCGCCCGAACCTTACCTTCTCCTATACGAACAATTGGCCACCCGAGCCGCTGGTCGCAAATCATCCTACAGCGGATGCCATCGTCTGGAGTGTCCTCTCCTTGATCGCCTTGCTTGGTGGCATCGGTCTCCTGCTGGCGGCCTTCGGCCGCTGGAATTTCCTGGGCTGGCACGGCCGCGAAGACCTGCGCGTCTCGTTCCGTCCACCTGACGAGGTGGTCTTGACGCCGGCCCAACAATCCTGCGCCTGGTTCTTTCTGGTCATGGCACTCCTGTTTTTCCTGCAAGTGCTTTTGGGCGGCGCTGCCCAGCATTACCGTGCTGAAATTGCCAGCTTCTTCGGCTTTGACCTGGCGCGCATCTTGCCCTTTAACATCGCGCGCACCTGGCATCTTCAGCTTGCAATCTTCTGGGTGTCCACCTCCTTTCTTGCTGCCGGAATTTTCCTGGCCCCCATGATTACGGGACGCGAACCCCCCCGCCAGCATTGGCTCTCCTATGCGCTACTTGCTGCCCTGGCAATTGTCGTGTTTGGCAGTCTAGCCGGTGAATACGCCGGAATTCGCGGCTGGATTCAACACGGATGGTCCTGGTTTGGTAACCAAGGCTTCGAGTACCTGGACCTTGGCCGCTTCTGGCAGATCCTGCTCACAGTCGGCCTGGTCTTCTGGGTCATCATTCTCTTCCGTGGTCTGCGAGGTCGCCTCGGCACGGATCACGTTGGGAACATGCCCTGGCTGTTCTTCTTCTCGGCGCTTTCGATTCCGGCATTCTATGCCGTCGGTCTGCTGGCCCGTACGGATTCACACTTCACTACAACCGATTTTTGGCGCTTCTGGGTCGTCCATTTGTGGGTGGAAGATTTCCTCGAACTATTTACCACCATCATGGTCGCTTATATTTTTGTGCTGCTCGGCGTTGTGCAAGAACGTGTAGCCTTGAAGGTGATTTATCTGGACATCCTGCTGTATTCGGCCGGCGGCGTGGTCGGCACCATGCATCACGTTTATTTTTCCGGCGAACCCTCCATTCACATGGCCCTCGGAGCTTTCTTCTCAGCCGCAGAAGTCATTCCCTTGACGTTTCTCACGCTGGAAGCGTGGAGCTTTCTCCAACTTGGCGCGCAACAGGGTTCGGGCTCGCCTACGCGGTTTCCTCACTTCTGGTCCGTGATGTTTCTCGCCTCCGTTGGTTTCTGGAACTTTCTTGGCGCAGGCATTTTCGGCTTTTTGATTAATCTTCCAATTGTGTCCTACTACGAGATCGGCACGGCCCTCACGCCCAATCACGGCCATGCCGCCATGATGGGCGTCTATGGAATGTTGGCTGTGGGTCTGGCTCTTTTCTGCCTGCGCTACATGATTCCAGAAGATCGCTGGAGCCACCGCGCGGCCAAAGTTAGTTTTTGGTTTCTCAACATCGGCCTGGCCTGGATGGTGTTTGCCGCGTTGTTCCCTCTGGGTGTTCTGCAGCTTTATCACTCCGTCAGCGTCGGCTATTTCGATGCTCGTTCGCTCAAGTTCCTCTCCAACCACACCAACGCCTTGCTGGAGTGGCTGCGTCTGCCCGGGGATACGCTTTTCATCCTTGGCACCCTCCCTGTTCTTTATCTTTCCTGGCTGGGCGTCAGCCACATGAAGCCCCGCACCGGCTTTGGAGAACCGCGCGGCGAATTGTTCACGGAAATTGTGGAGACGAAGAGACTCAAGGCATGATTTCCGGGGTACATCTCGAGGTTGTTCTGGCCTGGAGCTACGCCATTTTTCTCGTCGCCGTGGCGTTTACCCTCGAGATGGTAGCGCGCCATTCGCATAAGCGTTCAGAGCGCTATCGCAACTCGGGATTTGTTTACTTTCAGAAGATGGATCTCTGGGAGTGTCCTGCCGGCCGGCAATTGCTGCGCAGCGAAACAGATCACCAACGCCGTATCGTTCACTATCGTGCTCCCGCCGAAGCCTGCAATGCCTGCTCCCTCAAGAAAAACTGCACAGATTCCGAAGAAGGACGCCTCCTGGAACATCGGCTGGACTCCTGGCTGGAATCCGAACTGCGTCGCTTCCATCGGGGCGTTTCCCTCGTGCTGTTGCTTCTGGCGACGATCATCCTTATAGCAGAGACAGCCCGGCATGCTGAGCCTCGCGAGTTGCTTATCGTCGGTGGTTTGCTGATCCCCCTCGGAATCGCCGAGACAAAACTCTTTAGTGCGTTCTTGGCCAGGCAAGGATCATACGCTGTCTCGGGCCACGAACAGCGTCCTGGCAACTAGCGAATGAATGGTCGGCAAGCGCTCTGATACGATATTGTCCCCATTCCACGGTTGACAACGCGGCCCCGGTCGTTTATTTGATGCCCCTCGCACGAGAGCGGCGTCAAAGTCCTGTGTAGATCACTGTCGGGGCGCTGATCAGAGATAGATACGCGGGCAGTGACTCGGGCATAATAGCTCAACTCACTCGCGTTTCAAGAAATGGGGTCCAACACTTGCAGAAATTCAGATCGGGCCTAGCGTATCGTATTGTTACGAGTGCTTTTCTTTCCCTGACTTCCCTGTTGTTTACCCTTTCTGCGTATGCCCAGTCGGTTCCGCCGGAACTCATCAACGGACTCAAATGGCGCATGATTGGGCCCTTCCGCGGCGGACGCGCGGTCGCGGTCGCCGGCATGCCAGGCGACTCGGCGACCTTTTATTTTGGCTCGGTCAATGGCGGGATCTGGAAAACGACGGATGCCGGAGTTGTCTGGAAACCGATTTTTGACGGCCAAGCAGTCGCCTCGATTGGTGCACTGGCTGTGGCCCCCTCCGATCCTAAGACGATTTATGCCGGAACCGGCGAGTCTGACATTCGAGAGGATCTCTCGTCCGGCAACGGCGTGTACAAATCCAGCGACGCTGGAACTACGTGGCATCACATGGGTCTTGAAGATACGCGCCAGATCAGCCGCATCGTAGTTGACCCGCAAAACCCGGATGTCGTTTACGTGGGCGCTCTAGGACACGCGTTCGGTGCCAACAATCAGCGCGGAGTCTACAAATCCGTCGATGGCGGAGAGCATTGGACGCGGGTTCTCGATTTGGGACCCGAGATCGGCATTTCAGATCTGGCAGTGTGCACCTCCAACCCGCAACTCTTGTTTGCCGGCGCATGGCATGTGCGGCGTCCACCCTGGAGCGCCTATGCTCCGATCGATGGGCCCGGCAGCGGCCTTTACCGCTCACAGGATGCCGGCAAGACGTGGGCTCGTCTCGACGGCAACGGGTTGCCGCAAGGCGATTTGGGGCGCGTCGGAGTTGATGTTGCTCCGGACGGCAGGCGCGTCTATGCGCTCATCGTTCTCCAGTCGGAGCTCCAGACTCTAGCCCAAGATCGGAGGTCTGGCCTCTATCGCTCTGACGATGGAGGCAACACTTGGGTCCTCGCCAACTCCGCTCCTCCTCTTACCAGCCGGGCGTGGTATTTCAATCGCATCACGATCGATCCACACAACCCCGACGTGATCTACATCCCGAATGTTGCTCTTTACCGATCTGAGGACGGAGGAAAGACGGTCTCGGTGTTGCGTGGAGCACCTGGCGGGGATGATTATCACCAGCTCTGGATCGATCCGAGAAACTCTGCAAGCATGGTTCTCGGAACAGACCAGGGAACCACCATCAGCCTTAACCGCGGCCAAACCTGGAGCAGTTGGTATAACCAGCCCACGGCGCAGCTTTACCATGTGACGACCGACAACCAGTTTCCCTATGCCGTCTACGGCGCCCAGCAGGATAGTGGCAGCGCCGCGGTTCTAAGCCGCACCGATCACGGTGAGATTACCGCACGCGACTGGTTTCTTCCTAGTGGCAGCGAAAGCGGATATCTAGCACTTGATCCGAAAGATCCCAACGTTGTTTATGTAAGCGGGACTTACGGTTCCGTGGCTCGCTTCAACAGAAGCACCGGCCTTAGCCAAGACATTACTCCATGGCCCGCCATGGCCTTTGATGTTGAGATCAATCAACGCAAGTATCGTGATCCATGGACGCCCGCCCTGGTTCGCTCGCCGATTGACCCGGCAATACTCTATTTCGGAACGCAGTATGTGATGACAACCGTCGACGGTGGCCTGCACTGGCAGACCATCAGCCCCGATCTCACTGGATCGACTCGTGAGAAAATGGCGGCTTCGAAAACTCAAGATCCTCCAACTCTGGAGAACGCCAGGCGCGAGGGTTACGGTGTGGTATTCACGATTGCACCATCGCCGCTCGATCGCGATTTGGTCTGGGCGGGAAGTGACACCGGATTGATTCACGTCACTCGGGATGGTGGAAAGAACTGGAAAGACGTCACGCCCCCAGGATTGACCGCCTGGAGCCAGATATCACTCATTGAGGCTTCACATTTCGATCCTGCAGTTGCCTATGCCGCGGTCAATCGCAGCCGCATCGACGATCAGACACCTTATATATTTCGCACCCATGACTACGGGGCTAGCTGGCAACTCATCACGAACGGCATCGTCGCGCCAGCATTCTTGCGCGCTGTACGGGAAGACCCCCCGACCAAGGGTCTCCTCTTCGCCGGAACCGAATTCGGCGTCTACGCTTCGTTTGACGATGGCGATCACTGGCAGTCTTTGCAATTGAATCTGCCTGTGACCGGAGTTCGTGATCTCACCATCCACGGCGATGACCTGGTCATTGCCACCTACGGGCGCTCTTTCTGGATTCTCGACAACATCACCCCACTTCGCCAGGTGCGTATGTTGGCGGCAAATAAGGCGGGAACGCCGTGGCTGTTCCATCCAGCTACAGCACTTCGCGTGGATAATGACTCGTTTCCCGGCACGCCTCTGCCTCCGGAAGAACCCGCGGCCCAGAATCCGCCGAACGGCGCGATGATTGATTTTTTCCTTCCATCTCCGGCGCATGATGTTCAGTTGGAAGTTTTCGATGCGCAACAGAATCTCATCCGACGGTTTTCTTCTGAAGGTCATTCTGTAGAAGAGCAGATCCCGACGAAATATCTGCCGATTCCTGTCGCCGAGCGCTGGTTCGCCAAACCAGAAGTGCTCGAGAAGACTCCGGGTATGCACCGCTTCGTCTGGGACCTTACCTGGGGCAGTTCCGGAGGCCCGACCGAGGACGAAGACGCCGATTACCACCGTCCGAAGGGGCCAAAGGCAATGCCAGGAATCTACCAGGTCCGACTGACAGTCGATGGAGAGGTTCAGAGCCAGTCGCTGACCGTCGTCATGGATCCGCGCTCGCCCGCTACTTCCGAGGTGCTGGCGCAGCAGTTGCAACTGGGACGACAAATATTTGTCGAGACCATGGAAGCGCGGCGCGCCTTGGCCGAAATAGACTCGGTTCAGAAGCAGCTTGCGGACATCCAAAGGAAGCTCGGAAAGGAAAAACTAGACGCACAAAATGTATCAGTTGTATCAGCGCTCACGGATGCTCAATCCGCAATCGGCAAGCTTGTCATGCACCAAGAGCACGCGGCAGCAGAGGCTCCCGGACTACAGGATGCTTACACCGGCCTAGCGTCTGCTCTGCGAGTAGTCGAAAGCGGAGATCGTGCCGTGCCGTCGCAAGCGATTGCTGTCTACAAAGAATCGAGCCAACAGACAAAGACCTGCATCGCGGAGTGGAACCAGTTCAAAAAAAGCCAGTTGGTGCAACTCAACCAGCAACTCGGTAAAGGGAACCTCGCTCACATCCCGATTGCCGAGATTGAGCGAGAGGTTGAATTCCTGATGTCGCGCTAGACGGCGGAGAAAAAGCTTCCGACGTTACAGTAACGCCCACCGTCGGCGTACGTTTACTCCAGATTGACTAAAGGCTTGGGTCCCGAGTGGCGTCAGTCGAACGCAGCCCCCTGTGTTCGCGCGCACAAGATCATCCCTCGGCGGCAACCCAGCCCAGGCTGTTATTCTGAAATGTGACTGCAATGCCGGACATACAGACCAAGCCCCCTCTTCGGACAAGCTTCCTGCGATCCTTTATTCGATGGTTCGTCATCGGCGTGGTGCTTCTTTGGTTGCTTGCCGCGCTGACCCTTGTGGCCGCCCGGTGGATCGACCCGCCGACAACTGCTGTGCACATCCAGCGCCGCTTGCAGGCCTGGATTCACCACGCCCCGTATCGCGAACACTACAGATTCGTTCCGCTCATCCAAATTTCGGCCGATCTCCAGCACGCTGTCATCGCCGCAGAGGACGCAAATTTCTACCAGCACCATGGATTCGATTGGCACCAGATCCAAATCGCTGCCCAAGATGACATGGAAGGCGAGCGTACTCGCGGAGCTTCCACTATTACGCAACAACTCGTAAAAAACCTATTCTTCGGAACGGGTCGCTCGATCCTCCGCAAGGGCGTGGAGGCCACTCTGGTACCGGTTGCCGAATTTGTCCTCGGCAAACAGCGCATTCTGGAGATATACCTCAACGTGGTCGAATGGGGCCCTGGTATTTATGGTGCAGAGTCGGCGTGTCGTTACTACGACGAAACCGCAGCCCGGAATATCGGCCGGCAACAGGCGGCACGGCTCGCTGCCATCCTGCCGGCCCCCCTCAAGCGACGGCCCGAGCGCATGAATAACTACAGCGCGATTATCCTGAAGCGCATGGCTCAAATGGGTTGGTAATCGCGGCGAACAATTTACCAGTGCGGCGATTTTAGCGTCATCTCGGCGCAGAGAGACAGCCCGGACTTTCTCTGTCGACTGGCTGATTAGAACTGGCAGTCAGACTTACCCGTCAGGTTGTTCCGGGCTCCATGGACTTGAGCTAGATTTCAGAGTCGTTTCAGAGACTCAATGCTTGGAAGACTAAATGGGCCATTCACATCTGGTATACCGGCTCATTTCTGGTTGCGATCCCCCGCTCTCTTTGTGTGATCTTCCTAGCAATCCCCTATTGGCCGCCCTCGTACTCCAAAAAGCGAATGAGTGCGCGTCCTTGACAAGCATCAACTTACTTCGCTACAAGTATCAACGCCACTCCCTTCGCTCGATCTTTGGATTAAGTGGAAACAATCGAGAGTTCAAATGCAACTTCCCTTTTCACGTCGACAGTTCTTGGCCGCTGCTAGCGCGGCAGCGGCAATCTCCCTCTCTCAGAACGCCTTTGCGACGCCCCGTGCCGGCATTATTCAACCCGGCGATTTGTCGCCTACTCCTGAGGCGCCTTCCGACCGCATAGTCGATGTTCACGTTCACTACGACGAAAAAAATCCTAATTTCATCAGCAATCTTGTGAAAGTGTCGAACCGTCTGAACATGACAGCGTGTGTGCTCACACCCTTCGTCAACCGCAAGGTGGTCGCCGATGCTGCGGCGCAATATCCCGAGCGGATCGTTCCCTTCGGGTTTGTGGATCTGGACGCGCCGGACGCCGTCCAGCAGGTCGAGGAGTTTCACAAGCTCAACTATCGCGGCCTTGGTGAACTCGAGTTCGTGAAGAAACCTTTCACGGATTCCTACTACATGCCTGTCTACGAACTAGCGAACAAGTACCGCTGGGTCGTTTTGTTCCACACCGGCATCGTGCTTCGCAAGAAGTTCGATGAGCCTGAAGACGTGGCATCTTATCGCATGCGTGCATTTTACCTGGAAGAAATTGCCCGCCGGTTTCCCAACATTACGGTTCTCGGCGCGCACTGCGGCAATCCAGAATATGAATGGGCGGCGGAAGTCGCGCGCTGGAATCCCAACGTGTTTTTCGACCTCAGTGGTTCAACGCTCACAAAAATGCAGGACCGTCTAGATGATTTCCGGAAAATTTTCTGGTGGTCCGGTAGCCAGCAGGGGACGAAAATGCCCGATGACGACACCAGCGCCTTCGTTAAATTAGTCTTCGGTTCAGACACTGACCTGGATGGGATTGAGCGAGTATTAGGTCAGTATCGAGCTCTGTTCCAGGCTTGCCAGGTGCCGGCCCGCACGCAGAAGCTAATTCTAGGCGGAACCATGGCCAAAATCCTCGGCCTCCCGGCCTGACGATTCTGCTTTGCGGATGCAATGAGAAACGAAGGTCAGTGTCGGAATTGACCACCATCCGCACACAACCTGAAATTCCATTTGGCATTTGCGTTTTATTTCGGCGCCACTCTATAGAGGTTGCGGTGAACGTCCTGGTGCAAGTTAGCAGATATCAGGAGCGTCCGCAGGCGTGGACGAAAAGGATACACTGGAAGTGAAAGAAAAGAGTGGTTAACCTCATCCGTTGAAGTGTCTGTCTTGCCCATGTGCCAGTCAAGACACGAACCGTCTTCTGCTCATCCTCTGCAACTACTGGCCGAGACGTGCAAGCGCGGCGCGCAGTGGCGCGCTGGACACGCGAATCAGTCCCTCATATGGTGAATACATCTCCAATATCAAGAAAATGGCACCGGAAACCGAGAGCGCGGAGACCAACAGGCTTACGTGCACGGTCATATTGTGAGGTGCGAATAGCCCGAAGCTCGTGAAAATAATCGCTAGCCAAAATACCAGCACAGTCAGAAGCGGCAGGGGAACCGCACTGACTTTCTGTTCCGCAATCAGCCAACGCGTCTCTCCCAATAACATCATAATGCTCAACGCCTGGGCCTTGGATGACCGTTGATCATCATCCTTCGGCGAAAGCTTTGCGAGTTTGTCGTAGAGAGCTTCGCCACCCGATTGCTGTTCAACCCCGGCGGTGTGGACTTCTTCCCTACCCAGTCCCAAATCAAGGGTCCGAGCGACAGAACTGCGCAGCGCGTCGCGCGCTTCCTTTGTCTCTGGCCCATAATGCGCCAGTACACGGTCAAGCAGCACGACTCTGCTCGACATTTCTGTCAGTTCGTTGTTCTGCGTGTCTAACGATGACTTGGCAGAAGCGATCAGTAGGCCAAGCACAAGAGCGGCCAAAGTGGCCACCAGCGCCATTCCTAGCTTCACTACGTCTTTTGAATCAGCGTCCAGGTTATGCTGTGGCAAGATGGAACGAAGGGCCATCCCTAGCAACGCCCCTCCAAAAACAAACGCGAACGTAACCAGGCTTATGGCGATGGAACTCATGGTCATCCCCTCTCTCGCTTCACGTTTTCCTTTACGTAGCGAACTTGTCTAACTAGGGCGCAGCTTGTAATTGAAGTGCTCCCCAAAATTCGGACCACTCATTAAGGTATAAAATCGCTGTCTCGGAAAGGGTGCAGAAATGAAATCGAGGCAACGGCGGACCTTCAGCGCGGAAATGAAAGCACGCATCGCGCTGGAGGCGATCAAGGAGCAGAAGACCATTCAGGAAATCGCTTCGCATTACGGCGTACATCCCGGCCAGGTGGCGAACTGGAAACGACAAACGATTCAAGGAGCGCCGGAACTGTTCGTGGATCGGCGGTCGCAGCCGGACACGAGCGAGGAAGCACTAAAGGCGGAGCTGTACCAGCAGATCGGGCAGCTGCAGGTGGAGCTGGACTGGCTTAAAAAAAAGTCCGGTTTATCGCGTTAGAGCAGAGGCAGGGATGGATTGCATCGCACAAAGACCTGAGCATCCGGCAGCAGTGCCGCTTGGCGGTGATTTCGCGGTCGGGGTGGTATTACGAGGCGGAACCGGAAGCGGCCGAGAATTTGCTCCTGATGCGGTTGATCGACGAGCAATACACACGGACGCCGTTTTACGGAATCCGGAGGATGGGTTGGTGGCTCGGCGAGCAAGGATACGCGGTCAACGCGAAACGGGTACGCCGGCTGATGCGGGAGATGGGGCTGGAGGCGCTCTATCCGAAGCCACGGCTGTCGGATCCCGGGTTAGGACACAAGATCTATCCGTATCGGCTGCGCAGCCTCAAGATCGATCGGCCCGACCACGTTTGGGCCAGCGATATCACCTACATTCGCCTGCGGCAGGGCTTTGTTTATCTGGTGGCGATCATGGATTGGTTCAGCCGCTACGTGCTGGCGTGGGAAGTATCGATATCGTTGGAGAGCGCCTTTTGTGTGGCGGCACTGGACTGGGCATTGACGACGACGCAGCCGGAGATCTTCAATACCGACCAAGGGGCGCAGTTCACCAGCGAGGTGTTTACGAACCGTCTCGAGAAGCAGGACATCACGATCAGCATGGACGGACGTGGACGAGCGATCGACAACATTTTCATCGAACGTTTATGGCGGACGGTGAAATACGAAGAGGTATATCTGAAGGATTACGGCGGGGTGTTAGAAGCGGTCTCCAATCTCAAAAGCTATTTCACTTTTTACAATCACGAACGCCCGCATCAGTCGTTGGGCTATCAGACGCCGGCGGCGATCTACTTTGGGAAGGTGAAATGCGTTTGAAGAGGGACAAACAGCGTATGCCGTGGGTCGACGGAGTTGGGGATCGTCGTTCCTGGGCGATCCTGGCGCGGAATTTCTCTGTGGAAAACGAGGGCGAAGCACGAAGAAAGAAAAAAGTAGCAAAAAAGAAAGAAAAGAGGGCCTGTGGAAACTGACGCTGCTGATGGAAATCCGCAAAGAGCGCGGATTCCCACAGCAGCTTGAAAAGAGCCTCGCAAAAGACGCTCGGCTTTTTCACAGTTCCCACAGGCCCAACAACAAGGATCTATCTATAATGTTTTGCAGACAGCGATCCACCTTAATAAGGCTAAATTTTGGTCCGAAGGATGGGGAGCACCTCAATCGAAGTCCTAGCGAGGTGTCACTACTGTGCGAGTGTGGCACTGGGATTAAGCGATGTTACTGTCAAAAGTACCTAGTCCGTCGGTTCCGTGCGCCCCCATTGCAGGACTTGTCATGCGGATTGCGAACTGACTTGCGGTATTGCCGCCTGGTGCATAGACTGAGTTCTCAGACGCTCACGAGTCCGCGACTCCATGTTTACTCCTTTTGCTGATCTTAAGAGTGAGCCAGCCATTCGTGGTTTCCTCCACGTACCTTCGCAGCCGACCGGAAACGCCATTGTGCTCACGCACGGCGCTGGCTCAGACTGTCAGTCGAAGCTCTTGGTGGAGATGTCCGATGCGCTCGCCGCGTCGGGATTCACCGTTTTGCGGTTCGACCTGCCTTTCCGCATTGCGCGCCCTTATGGACCACCTTCTCCCGGCACCGCCATCCGGGATCGCGATGGTCTACGCCGCGCTGTCGAGGTCGTGAAAGACAAAACAAGTGCGCGGCTATTTATGGGTGGGCATTCCTACGGCGGACGGCAGGCTAGCATCCTCGCGTCAGAAGAGCCGCAGCTAGTGGATGGCCTGCTCCTGCTCTCGTACCCGCTTCATCCTCCCAGAAAACCGCAGGAACCTCGTACCGGACATTTCCCAAGGCTTGCCACGCCCGCTTTCTTCGTTCACGGCACTCGCGATCCCTTCGCCACCACAGCGGAAATGAACTCCGCTCTGGCATTGATCCCCGCCTCGCATGCCCTCTTTGAAGTGCAAGGCGCCGGCCATGAAATTCTTTCCAAGAAATCTGCCAGCGAATTCTCTGCTCAAATCGTAGACCACTTTAAGACGTTCCTGAAAACTCTAACGCACCAAAAGTAACTCCCGGCGGCCACGTCCTAACCCGGTCACCGGAAGTGTGGAGCCTAGCACCCAAGCGATCGGTACCCGACCATCTCGCGCACCAGCAAGTTGCGAATCAGCATGTCGCTGAATTCAGCTTTTCTAAACCATGGGCTCCTTCTTTGACCTATACATTCAAACTAACCGGGCCTGTAGAAAATTCGTCTTAAATTTGCGGGCTTCAAGAGAAATTCTGTGTTGAGGAGTCGATCCTGTTGCCTTCGCGTCGGAACTTCGGAGGAACGTGCAATGAAGATGGTAATTGGTGGATTGTGCGTGCTCCTTTCCGCACTGACAATGCACGGAGAGGCCCTGAAGTCCACGTCGTCGTGCGAGAGCCTGTTATCCCTAGCGCTCCCGGACACTTCGATTACCCTCGCTCAGGTGGTGCCGGCTGGAGCATTCACTCTGCCTGGTACGGCCCCTGCGAGGTCACAGTTGAGCCAGTTGCCGACCTTTTGCCGTGTGGAAGCTACGCTCACTCCCTCGTCGGACTCGGACATCAAGATTGAGATCTGGCTGCCGGTTGCTGATTGGAACGGAGAGTTCCAGGCTGTCGGCAACGGCGGCTGGGCGGGAACCATCAGCTACGGCTGGCTGGCCTCGGCGCTGCAGGAAGGTTACGCAACGGCATCGACGGACACTGGACACGCAGACGCGAATGCGTCTTTCGCGATCGGACATCCGGAAAAAGTCGTCGATTTCGCCTATCGTGCCGTCCACGAGATGGCGGTGAAATCGAAAGCCATCATTGCGACGTTTTACGGTCGCGCGCCACGGTTCTCGTATTTCACGGGTTGCTCCACTGGGGGGCGACAGGGCCTGATGGAGGCTCAGCGATACCCGGAAGACTTCGATGGGATTATCGCCGGCGCTCCAGCGAATGATCAGACGCATCTTAGTGCCTGGCGGATTGCAGTGGAAGCGAAGGTCCTCCAAAGCCCGGCAAGTGTTGTCCCTCCCGCCAAACTTGCCCTCCTCAATCGCGCCGTGCTCGCCGCCTGCGACGCAATCGACGGAGTGACTGACGGCCTGCTGACGGACCCACGCCAATGCCAGTTCGATCCTGCGACACTTTTGTGCCGCGGCTCCGATCGGGACGATTGCCTGACGGCGAAACAGATAGAGGCGGTGAAGATGGGGTACGCCCCGGCAAGGCGGACGACGGGGCAATTGATTTTCCCCGGATTAGTGCCTGGCGGCGAAACAGGTTGGGACATGTTGACAGGCGCCAAGCCTGAACCTGGATTGATCGACGTGAGTCTGTTCAGGTTCGTCGCCCACGAAGACCCGACTTGGGATTGGCGCACGTTCGACCTGGAGCGTGATACCTCCCTGATCGACAAGAAAGCCGGTTTCATCGACGCCGTGAATCCGGATCTTTCCGCCTTTCGGGCTCATGGTGGGAAGCTTGTCATCTATCATGGCTGGAATGATGGCGGATCCGGCGGGGCGATCTCTCCTCTGGGCACAATTAAATATTATGCAAGTGTATTGGCTAGAATGGGATCGCCGCAGCAGGATTGGCTGCGGCTCTTCATGGTACCCGGTATGGCGCATTGCGGAGGTGGGCCGGGACCAGCCCAGGTGAATTGGATGGCCGCGCTAGAACGTTGGCGTGAGTCCGGAATCGCACCTGATCGATTGATCGCGTCGCGTGTTAGTCACGACCATGTAAACATGACACGGCCAATCTGTTCCTACCCAGCAGTGGCGAAGTACAACGGCGTGGGCAGCACGAACGACGCGGCAAACTTCGCGTGCAAGGCGCCTTGATCTCTTCTTTGAGCCACTTAACCCGGTTTGCAGCCACTGAGAAGTGCGAAAGCACCGGCATAGATGCTTGGCTCTCATACCTGAGTTCTCTCGACGAATCTGCCCCTATGGATTGGACGCCACATTGAGCGAATCGAACGAGAGATGGACTAGTCCTTCCATGAGCAGGTCGCTTGACGTCAAGGCACACTTTCTCTTTCTTCTCCCCGTGAGTCTGTTCCTTTTTAGCCAAGACACCATGTGCTACTCCCTCGACTTATACATTCTAACTTACAGGGAACTCCTTCGCAGACCGTCCACCAGTGGTGTGACACTTGTCCTTGCGCTCCCTGTTCCTAATCGGTAAGCGATAAGGACGGTATAATATTTGGCTGACGTGTTTGATCTAAACCGCCATGCCCTATCAATTTTTCATCTTGGGGGGTGAATATGTTTCCACAAAACCCGATTCTCTTTGGGACTCGGACGCTATTCCTTGCAATCTTCTTTTTGGCCCAAGGGACCGGAATCGCGCAGACCACCAACAAAACTCTGAAAGAAGTGCCTGCCTCTCAGAGTCAGCCTAACTCTGGCAAGCAAATGTATAGAGATTATTGCGCCGCATGCCATGGAATCGACGGAAAAGGAAACGGGCCAGCAGTTAAATTTTTGAAGGCACCTCCGCCCGACCTCACGACCATGGCCAAACGGTACGGTGAAAACTCCGTAGTACCGAAGGTCACTCATATTCTCAGCTCTGATACGGAAAGCAAAGCGCACGGAACGCTTGATATGCCCATTTGGGGACCCGTGTTTTCGTCGGTGAGTCACCACAATGACCAAGTTGTTCTTCTGAGGATTCACAATCTGTCCAACTACGTGGACTCCATCCAACAAAAGTAACCCGCGCTCCCGCTCAGAGATATTGCCCATCTACGAACAGACTCGCCGAATTCAAACCTTAGCAGGAGTTGAATATAGTTCTTGAACGGAATACCTCACGTGAGCCCTCACACCTCACGTTATCGCGGGCGATGGTCATTACCCCGATACTCGCCGAGCAGATCAGCAAGAATCCATGCTGCTCCAGCAATCGCGAAGGTCTCCGCGTTTTCGCTCCAATTTGTATGATTGTGCGGATCCGAGATAACCAACGGTACCCACACGAGTAGCCCAAAGCTCACGATCATCATTGTCAGTAAGCGAGTTGCGACAAGTGCCATTCGATTCGTAACAAGAGCCATCGCCGCGGCTGCGAACGCAATAGTCGTCGCTACCGCCCAAAACATCTGACTTGGCGGAATCCACTTCGGAACAAGTTGGGCGGTAGCGCCAAGATAGACCGCCTGTTCGAGGGTAAAAGAAGCGGCACACATGCCCAATAAAATGCGGCCCGTTCGATGGAGCGTTTCCGGTGACCATCGCGATGACAAGCGCGCATAAACGATCCCCGCTCCGGTCAGCAGAGAGAACTGCTCGAAAAAGTTCCCCCAGCTATTGTAGATCTGCGGTGCGGCGACGATTCCTGGCACGCACAGCAAGACGAACACAAGATAAGCTGCACCAAGGACCGCTGCGCCCGTTTTCGCGCTCCGGTGGAAGTGGATCGCGGCGCCGCCAAAGATCAGCGCAGCGGCAGCGGCGTAGACGATGTAACGAAGTTGATGTGGGTCGCTGTAGTCGTGCCACACCAGCGTGATGACGCCAAAAGCCAAAGCCGCGGCTCCAAACACATAACGGCCGAGGTTCGAACTCAACGTTGTTACGGTCATTTTGTTTTCCATCCGCCCCACGCAGGTGTGTCACGATGCGCGAGACGCGATCGTCGGTAACGCTTATTTGAGCAACCGGGGAATCGCGGCAAAGGATGCATCGAGCTTTATACAACGGGATGCAATAAAGGTATAGTCCCACACCTCCTCAAGAAATATAGTCCTCGATAAAAGGTGTTCGAGCCCACACTGATTGAGTGAAAGAAACTATCCCCCCGAACGTATTAAGTGTCAGCAGCCTTCTGCGTTAGCCAGAGGTGATTGATGCATGGCGATCGCCCTCCCACTGGGCGCATTCTAAGAGTCGTACTCTCTGGTCTGCTGGCACTCGCCATTACTTTTTTCGGCGGGGGTATTTGGAGCTTTCTACTCGTCGCCAATCTTCAAAAGGGTCCTTCAATACCTTGGTCCGTTCCAGCGATGGCTCTTTTGCTGTGGCTGATGTGGAGCTACCTTGCCGGAAAAGGTTGGCCAGCAAGCACGTCGGAGGCTCGACACCACTACTTACGGGCCAATCGGAAATCTCGTAATACGTATCTTTGGTCGTTCCTTGCGAGTGGTTCGTCCGTCGCGTCACTGGCTGGACTCTGGATTGTGTTGTTCCGGTTGGTCAAGATGCCGCCCAACGCTCTTCCTGATGTGTCGACCTATCTGCGCCCGACTGTGGCGCTCGCGATCGTCATGGGGTCCCTGGTTGCGCCATTCCTAGAGGAAGCTGCATTTCGCGGCTACTTTCAAGTCGCCCTCGAAAGCGAGCTACCCGGTGTTGCTGCGGTCGCCATCTCCTCATTGTTGTTCTCTCTGGCGCATTTCGGTCATGGCCTGTATTGGCCGAAGCTTTTGGTCTACTTTCTTGTGGGCGTGGCGTTTGGAGTAACAGCACTTGTCACGGAGTCTACGCTTCCGGCCATTCCGCCCCACATCGCCAGTGACCTGGCATTTTTCATCATGGTGTGGCCGCACGACGCTGCAAGGCGCCTTGTAACAGAATCTGGAACTGACAAGTGGTTCTGGATACACGTAGCACAGACGATTCTATTTGCCGTATTAGCGATCTGGGCTTTTACACGCCTGGCCAAAGAGACGAGAACAACCAAAAATAAGTGATAAACATCCCCACATTCAGAACGCGGTTAACGTCCACGTGGGTATAACAATGCCCAAGTCCCGATTTGCCAGCTAACCGGCAAAGGAAAGGAGGGCAGACTCAGCGCCCGGTGAGGACGTTTTACGCGCCCGCCTTTGTCATTCTCTTCCACACAACCAAAAAAAATGCTCCCGTCGAGGATGCATTTTCACAATCCCGGAATCTTCTCTTCGGTTACTTCTCGCTTAGCAAATACAAATCCGCGTGGCCTCCCGGCCGCGCGTACACCACCGTCGTTAAATCTCTCGAAAAATCGTAGGCATTCCCGCCCGACGTGAGAGGAAACGCAAAGGGCAATGTCAACGCCAGTTGTGGCTGGCCAACGGACTTCCCGTCCTCCCACTTCTGCCGGTAAATCGCCACGTCCTTTCTCCCGGGGATCGCATACAAAAATGACTTGCCATCCTTTTCGTCATTAATTCCAAATGTGGACACTCCAGGCACCAGCATCGCGCAGGTCCGCTCGGCGAGCGACACCGAATAAATCCCTTTCCTCTCGCCGCTCGTCCAACTCAGCAGATATTTCCCGTCCGGCGCTACGTCAAACGCAAGACCGCAGTCTTCCACCATTTTTTCCAGTGTTGATCCCTCTGCACTTTCCTTCCAGATCGATGTCGCCTTCGAGCCTCTCTCCGCGGCATTCACGAACAGCGTCTTCTGGTCCGCGCTCCACATGATCGACTGAACCGTCAAGGTCTCGGGCGCTGTATAGGTTTTCATTCCGCTTCCGTCCGGCTTCACGGTATAAAACTTCGTCGGCTTTCCCTCTTCTTCCGCGAAAAACGCTAACGACGCATCGTCCGGTGCCCACGTCGCCGTCGCCAGTGACGAGCCCTGCGCCAGCTTCGTCTTATTCCCACCGTCGACGTCCGCCACCCACAATTCGTTGCGGTCCCGAGACGGGATCGTGACGTACATCAATCTCTTCCCATCATGCGAGATCCCCGGCTGCGTTGCATTCTCTGCTGCGACATCCACCGATGCCTTCGTCTTTGTGTTATACGCCGTCAAATATCCTGTTGACTTCCCATTCACCACGTAAATCCCTTTGCCGCTCGGGTCCGGCATCGGCGACCGGTCCGGCCCGGGTCCAAACGTCATCTGCGCTAAAGATCTGTCTCCCACATCCATCTTCCAGATGTTCGTCAGTCCATTCACCGTTCGCCCGTACAGCAAGCTCTTTCCCGCTTCACTCCACACCACGTCCAGCCCTTCGCCCTCGAACTGCCCCAAGTCTTCCACCGTTTGGTTCGCGAGCTCGATTAGGTAGGCATGGAAGCGTTCCAGCGAAGATATGCCGCTCGCCGTAATTACCAGCAGTCGCTTCCCATCTGGATAGGGCAGAATGCGCACCAACGGCCAGGCCTTCGCATCGAGCGCTGCGATCTGTTCGTCTCCCATCCCGGTGCGATCCGCACGGAAAATTGCCCTGGTTCTCGTCTTCGAAAAATAGATCGACTTGCCATCCGGGGATGGCGCCGACGAGAACCCGGTTAGCACTCGCTTCGAGCTTCCACCTAACGTCGGCACCGACCACGTTTCCCCTCCGAACACTTTTACGAAATAGATCTCCGTCCCGTCAGCGGAGAAATTCGACACGAACTTATCGTCTTCGTCATTCGTCAACTGCAGCGGATCGCCTCCCGACGTCAACATCACAAATACCTGCATGATGCCGTTGACCGGCGAACTGAAGGCCACCGTATGTCCGTCCGGTGAGAGACGCGCTCGGTCCATTGGCTTATCCCAGTGACTGATCTGCGTGATCCTCCCCGGCGCGCTGGTGTTCTTTCCCCCACCGCCAAAATGATACGCGGCGAATCCCACCGCCAGCAGCACAACTGCCGCCGCTCCAGCAATAAACAATTTCTTCTTGCCCGCCACGCTCTCTGCCGCGACGATTGCGCTGGCACTTGCGGCCGACACTCGCGACGCGCTGCTTGCCTGTGCCGCCGTTGACACTTCTTCCGCGGCTTCCAGCGCCGTCGCCTTCGCCGATCCCGAATGCCTTCCCGAATCCGTATCTCTCCTCAGCCTCTTCAGATCCGACTGCATATCCGCCGCGGACTGGTACCGCAATTCCCGGTCCTTCTCCATCGCCTTATTGATGATGCGCTCGAGTTCCGACGGCACCTCCGGATTTACCCGCGCCACCGCCGTGGGTGCTCCGTCCAGGATCGCCTTGAAAATCAGCCCCGAGGTCTCTCCTCGAAACGGCAATCGCCCGGTCGCCATCTCGTACAGCACGGCCCCGAACGAAAACAGATCCGTTCGCGCATCCAGCTCTTTGCCGCGCACCTGCTCCGGCGACATATATGCCACCGTCCCGAGCGTGCTCCCTGGACTCGTCAATTGATCCGGATCCACTCCCAGCGTCGCCAGGCTGTCACCGCTCGACGTCGGAACTCTCTGCCCTCGCACCTTAGCCAAGCCGAAATCCAGAATCTTCGCATGACCGCCCTCGGTCACAAAAATATTCGCCGGCTTGATGTCTCGGTGCACAATTCCCTTCGCGTGCGCCGCATTCAACCCGGCCGCTACCCCAATGGCCACGTCCAGCAGCGTCTCCATTTCCATCGGACGCCCGCCGATCGCATGCTTCAGCGTCTTCCCTTCCAGATACTCCATGGCAATGAATGCATTCCCCTCCGCTTCGCCTATGTCATAGATTGTGCAGATATTCGGATGGTTCAGCGCGGACGCCGCCTGCGCTTCCCTTTGAAATCGCGCCAATGCCTGCGCGTCTCTCGCCACGTCTTCCGGCAAGAATTTCAGTGCCACAAACCGGTGTAAGCGTGCATCCTCGGCTTTGTAGACCACACCCATGCCGCCCCCGCCGAGTTTCTCAAGGATGTGATAGTGAGATACGGTTTGGCCAAGAAGAGACTGAGAGTCAGGCATGTGTCGGCTATCTTAATTTGAGGCCGGGGAACAAGTCAACGTAAGCACTCGTAAGTTGTCAAAGCTCTTTAGAAATGTCCCCTTTCTTACCTCATTAGAAATGTCCCTTTTTTTTGTTTTGTACCTCTTTGTGCTTTTTTTGTCTGTTTCCCTGAAAAATTTCTCTCTAGCAAGCCCTAGGAACGATGATCCTGTTCTCGGTCGACATACGCATCCCTGTGTTTTCTGACTGCTTGGTCTGGCCCGGAGCGCAGCCCTGCGTAGCCCGCAGGGCGAAGCGTAAGCACTCGTAAGCACTCTGTTTATGTCAAAGCTGTTTACCTACTGAATCTAGCATTACCAGGCATCACTGAAGTCCTTCCACGTTGGAACAGTCCGAACGTCTCCCGTTTGCCTCCGTCTACTTCTTTTCCCACAAATCCCAAAACAGTTTCACGGTAGCAGGCGCGTGTCCGCCGTAGTGATTGTTGGCAAAGGCGAGTACCTTTCGGAGTTTCTTCTCCAACACCAAATTCCGAATCAGTTCGGCCCATCTTTTCAAATCGCTTTTGCGATCCACAATGGTCTTATCCCACGTTGTCGTCTGCGTCTCGATTTCTTTCCTATTCCCTAGCCAGCGAACATAGGCAAAGTCCGAAGTAACCATATCAAGTGGCTCTCTCAGTTCCCAAGGCCGGGGCATGAATGATGTATCCGTCAAAGCCAGCGCAACATTCCGTTCTCGCAGCGTGTCAAGGAATTCCTTATTCAGCCAACTCTTGTTTCGAATCTCGACGGCAAACTGATATTCCTTCGGCAGCTTCTTTAGAAACGGCACCAGAACAGCGATGAAATCGTCCTGGGTCTTGAATTGGCTCCGATGGAAGTAGCCGAACTGAAACAGTAGCGGCCCAAGTTTTTCACCTAGGTTGCACCACATGGTTCGCAGGAAGTGGGCCATGTCGGCGTCGCAATCCACCAATGCCTTCTCGTGGGTGATTACTTGCGGCACCTTCGCAGTGAACACAAAATGTTTCGGCGTCTTCGCGTACCAGTTTTGGACGGTGGACACAGAAGGCGTCCGGTAGAAGGTATTGTCGAGTTCAACGGTGTCGAACTTCGTGGCGTAGAAGGAAAGATAGTCGGCAGGTTTCAAGCCTTTGGGATAGAGACTGCCGGACCATCCCGCCGCCTGAAACGCCGATGTACCAAGCAGCAAGTACGAGTCACGGAAAGGACGCTCAATCTCGAGCTTGCTTGCGCTGTCGGCCTCGCTCGGTTCATTCATCCCGAACAAGGAAGGCTGGCGGATTTGGTCTGCTAGGGAGCGTTTCGATTTCACGGCGGGATTTTACCCCAGGCACCCCATATCCCCGAATAGTTTGTCCCACACTCCCGTCGTCCCCCAACAAGACCCACCGGACCCCACCCCAATTCAAAGCCGTCAACCACGTAAGGCTGAGCCTCCTTTCTGCTCTGAATCAGCGTGTCGCTGAGTTCAGTTTTTCTACGCCATGCGCTCCTCCCTCGACCTATTCATTCAAATTAATCGGGGATTTGAGAAACCTTTCCTGCTAGGTTTCCTATAAGATGTGGCTTCCGGGGCTTAAAGGAGAGGCTGCAATGTCGAACTGGATGAACGCTGGAAGAAAAACTTACGACAACTCGGGGATTCTGCTGGAGCGTCTCGCTGGCGGATTTATCGGGATAACCATGGGTGCAATGTTGTGCCGTGGTTTTCCATCCGCCGCACCATTGGTCGTGCTATTTGGACTCCTCTTTGGTGTAATGCTCTCCGCGCTCGCGCTATCTCGGTCCAGAAATGCCAATATAAAACCCAGCTGAGTTTATTGACTCAGGGGTGAAAACATGTTCCTCCTCGCAGCAAATCGTCTTTTACTGCTGGCTATATTGGTTTTAGTACCATTCCACACTGTGGGGACGGTCGTTTTGCCAAAAAGCGATGTGCCGCAATCCGCCGGTTCCACTCCGAAGCATGGGCAGGCTCGGTGTGGTCTTGAAATGCTCACCGACACAGAGGGCATCGATTTCGACACGTATCTTCGCACTGTGTACATCTCGGTCAGACAAAATTGGTTTGCAGTCATGCCTCCATCCGTTGCGACGGGACAACAGGGTGTAAACAGGGTTGAATTCCGCATTATGCAGGATGGCAAAATTCCTGAGGATTTTGTAAAACAGACAGGCCACTCAGGAAAGGAAGACTTGGATAGGGCCAGCCTAACAGCCATTCATGCGCTAACGCCTTTCGACCATCTCCCTGAGAGGTTTTCTCAGCCCTTCATAGCACTGCGTTTCACTTTCTCTTACAACATGCCCTCAGAAAAGCACCAAAAGGGAGATTCGACGAAATCAACCCGAACTCTTGACTAACGGGCGAATGGGCAAAGTGGCTTAGCTAAGCAAGCTACAAATTTCATTCCCGCTAAATATAGCTGAGCCATGCATCGCGCCGGCGCTGCTTCAACGCCGCAAACCAGCAACACATCGGATACAGCACCATCACCACAATCACCCACAGCAGGTAAATTGTGGGCAGGCCAAATCCCCAACCGGGTGGCGGGGTGACCGGATAGTTCCCGGGATCGGGCGACTGGAACATCCAGTAGACGTGCCCGTAGCGCCCGCAGCAAATCGCTACCGCCAAACAGTGAATCAAGACAACGTGCAGAAAGTAGTAGAAAAGCGGCACGCGTCCATAACGCAGCAGCGGGCGGAACACACGCGATGGCCACCGCTCGAACGCTCCTAATAACAGCATCGCCGGACCCAATGTCATCAGTAGAAACAACAGCGACGGTGGATACTTAATTGTATTTAGGAACGACAGCACCGTGAACAAGCCAGAGCTCTGATGCGACCAAGGTGCGGGGTCGCCGTAATAGTTGACGCCCCGCAGAATCACGAACGCCGCACACATCCCCAAGCCCAGGCGCAAAAGGAAAGTCTGACGCCGTCCTGCCTCCCACGAAAACACGCGTCCCAGGCAGAAACCCAAACTGGTTACCCCCACCCACGGAATCAGTGGATAGGCCACGAAAATGGCGTGTTGCGGTCCCTGCCACAGAAGCCCCGGTGAATGGAAAATCAAGAACAACGGAAGTAGCTTTCCGAACGCCCCCAGGGGAATCGTGTCGAGCAGGTTGTGCGTCACAATCACAATCACACTGAAGGCGGCGATCGCCCGGATCGGCAAATACACCAGGACTGCGAGGGTGATCATCGCCCATCCCAACGCCCAGATCACCACCAACAGGATTAGATGAAAATCGAAGTTGAACTGCCACGCGAAGCACCGCAAGACCACAATTTCCATAAAGATCAACCACAGCCCGCGCGTCCACAAAAATCTGGATAGTTCTGACTTCGTTTATCTCCCCAGCTGTCAGCAGAAAAAACACCGGAGCGCAGATGTTGGGGTCTGTCGGACTGATTCCACGCTGGCCAAAATAATCACGCGTGTGGTCCAGCGCCATGATCACCATCACCAATCCGCGCAGCAAATCCACGGATTCGATTCGCGGCCGAGCGGAGACTTGCACTGCCATAAACGCGCGGCACCCTTGTACACGGCGATCTCACCCGCCGGTAATCTGCAAACTGCCGATCAAGCCATTCCTACGCCGTACAATAAATTTGTACGCGCAGCTGGCGCCCTATCTTATGCCACCTCCTTCCCGTCCCGGAATCCGTAATTTACCGCGACAGCCTAATTCCGAAAGACCATGACCTGCTCCTGCGCAAGGGAAACCCACCGTGCCTTCGCCGTTCCTCTCGCCGCCGGTGTAGTATTAGCTTCGGTTAACAATCATTCGCATGGAAGAGAGGCAACCTCATGTTGAAAAAGCTCTGCGGAATGCTTTGCACTGTGGGATTCGCACTCATCTCTCTAACCCTGCTTCTCTCCGCGCCTTCACCGGCTCAACAATGGACGAACGACAAGCTATCCCTTTCTGTCAGCACCCAAGACGGCTCGTATCAACTGTCCGTGCGTGGTGGTCAGCCCATATTCGCCAGCCGTGTAGCCGCTCAGATCAATCACCGGTGGCTGCGTTCCAGCGATTACCCTCGTCACCAGGTTTCCGAATCGGCCTTCACAGATGAACTCGGCACTGGCCACGCGATCTCCGTAACTTTCACCGGACTGGAAGGAAAGCCCGATCTCATCTACATCGCCCAACTTTATGACCAGCGTCCTTATGCCGCTGTCCAAGTGCACGTGCGCAACACAACCAACAAGCAACTCACCATTCAAGCCATTCGATCAGTCGACACCTTTGGTGATTCGCTGCTCAACTTAAGTGGTCCCGCATCCTCAGATCGCATCCTCTCCGACAGCTTCAGTGAAGACTGGCCTGAACTTCATCTCTACGACTTAGGAAAAGCGCCCGGCGGGATGCACCGTGGCGCGGGCAGTCAACTCATCTACAACCGCGACAGCAAACAAAGCCTCTTCCTCGGCGCGCTCACTTCCGACCGCTTCCTCACACTGTTCCATCTGCAAGCTGCCGGCACGGGCGCAGAAACCAAAATTGCATCCTTCAACGTGGACTCCACCGGCACCACCGAAGTCCAAAAAGATTTCGATCTCAAGAATGCTCCCCCCGAAAATCAGATTGAACTCAGTCTTCCTCTCGCACCCGGTGCCGGCACGCACTCCGAGCGCCTGCTCCTTCAAGCCGGCCAGGACTACCACAATCAACTCCTCACGTACGGCGATGCGATTCGGCGCTTGCATCACGCGCGCGTTTCCGTCGAGACTCCCATCGGTTGGTGGAGCTGGACCGCATTCTACGGCGGTATCAACGAAGGTGTGACCCTCGCCAACGCCGACTGGCAAGCCGAGCATCTGAAATCGCTCGGCTACAAATATTTCCAGATTGATGAAGGCTACCAATATGCCCGAGGAGAGTACGCCACCGGCAACGCCACGCAATTTCCCGATGGCATGCGCTTCGTCGGCCGCCGCATTACTGCCGACGGCTTGACCTTTGGCGTTTGGACCGGTCCCTTCGAAGTCACCACCCGCGCCTGGGTCTACGAGCACCACAAGGACTGGCTAGTTCACAACGCCAAGGGCGAGCCCATCTCCAGCCGCGATGTCTGGGATCAAAAAACAGATTTTCTCTTCACGTTGGATACCACCCATCCCGGCGCGCAGGAGTATCTACGTCAGACCTATAAAACGTTGGTCCGCGAATGGGGCGTCCGTTTCATCAAACTCGATTTCATGGATACCACTGCCATTGAAGGTTTTCGCTACAAGGCCGACTCCACCGCTCTGGAAGCCCACCGCCTCGGCATGCAAATCATCCGCGACACTGTCGGTGACGATGTCGTCCTCGACAAGGACGGCAGCCCCATGCTCAACGCCGTTGGAATCGTCGATACCGGCCGCATCTCCACTGACAGCGCTCATTCTTTTGCGGCTACAAAGCGCGCAGCTTCTGGCATCGCCGCCCGTTTTTACATGAACCGCAATTTCTTTGTGAACGATCCGGACGCCTTCAACACCACGGCCCAGCCCTTCCCCGACATCCCGCATCTGCCTTCTTCGCTCGACCTGCCTGCCGCTCAGGCCTCCATCGCTCTTTGCGCTGTTTCCGGCGGCATGTATGAGATTGGCGACGACATGCTCGTCCTGGGATCACAGAACGATCGTCTCGCCCTGGTGGAAAACACAGACTTGCTCAACTTGGCCAAAATTGGCCGAGCTTCCAGCCCACTCGATCTAATGACCTACGACCCCGCCGACGAACAGCCCAGCATCTTCTTCCTCCAGGAGAGCCCGCGCCAAGCCATCCTCACTATCTTTAATTGGACGAAGGCCCCGCGGTCGCACACGTTGAACCTGGCTGAACTCGGCCTGTCCGCACAACACACGTTCGATGCATTCGATGTTCTGAACGGAAACGCGTCCTTCCCTCTCGCGGGCGGTGTCGTCCGAATCGACAATCAAGCGGCTGAGTCGGTGAAAGTGATCAAGCTCATTGATACCGCCGTCCCTCCGGCTGCGCCAACCGTTACTGCCCAGATCCCCTCAACCGCCAACGTTGGCGATATCATCCATCTATCGGCGGTGACCGATAACACCAGTGTCCCCGCAATCGCCTATCACTGGGATTTCGGCGACGGAATCACTGCGGATGGCTCCAAGGTCTCTCTTGCCTACACTCGGTCGGCGCAATTCACCATCCGACTGACGGTTGACGGCCTCGATGGTGTGCCTGCGGTCCAGACTTCTGCCATTAACGTGACCGGCACTTTGAAGGCATTTCCAAAACTAAAAGATAATCGCCGCTTCCAGGATCCCACCGACCACCAATAATCTCGGGAACCTTTTGGGATTTTCGGGAATGTAAAGATAAGGTCAACAGACACAACATAGTCCGCATCACCTTCCTTTACTTCCTCCACCTCCCTCCACTACTCTTCCCAACGGAGCCCTTCATGACCAACACCACTAATCATCAATGGAAACTTGCCTCCCGTCCCACCGGCCTCATTACTCCCGACGTTCTCCAACTCACCGAAGGTCCCATCCCCTCCATCGAAGATGGCCAGGCCTTAGGCCGCGTCAAATACCTCTCCCTCGACCCCACCATGCGCATCTGGATGGCCGATATCCCTCAGTACATGCCTCCCGTCCAGCTAGGCGATGTAATGCGTGCCTTCGGCCTCGCCGAAATTATCGAATCCCGCCATCCCGATTTCAAAAAGGGTGACAAGGTCATGGGGCTCACTGGCCTTCAGGAGTATGCCATCATCACCGGCAAGGAATCTCGCGCCTTCCAGAAGCTTCCTTCCATTCCCTTCCTCTCCGACACCAATTTCCTCGGCACTCTCGGCATCAATGGCCTCACTGCCTATTTTGGCTTTCTGGAGGTCGGCAAACCCCAATCCGGCGAAACTCTCGTCGTCTCCGCCGCGGCTGGCGCCACTGGAAGTATTGCCGGTCAAATCGGCAAAATTCATGGCTGCCGCGTCGTCGGCATTGCCGGTTCCGAGGAAAAATGTACGTGGATTAAGGACGATCTCGGCTTTGATGCCGCCATCAATTACAAGCTTCCCGATTGGAAGGAAAGGCTAGCCGCCGCCACCCCCAACGGTATCGACATCGACTTTGAAAACGTCGGTGGCTCCATCATGCAAGCCGTTCTCGATCGCATGAATCTTCACGGCCGCGTAGTTCTCTGCGGCCTGATCTCAGGCTACACTCGCCAGGATCCTGCCCTCGCCAGCTTCAGCCAGATCATCATCAAGCGCCTTCGCGTAGAAGGTTTCCTCATCCTTGATTACGCTTCCAAATTCATGGACGCGGGCAAGCAACTCGGTATGTGGAAAATGATGGGTAAACTCAAAGACAAGCAAACTATTCTCAAAGGCCTCGACAAAGCCCCCGAAGGCATCAACATGCTCTTCCAAGGCTCCAACACCGGCAAACTCCTAATCGAACTCTAACCCGCCTAGTATTTTTAAAATATCCTGAGCTCTCGAGCCTTTTGCGAGCCCGCACAGCCGTCATTCCGAGCGAAGTCCCCGGAGCCAGGAATCCCTCTTCGATGTAACAAAGGCTAGCGCTACCCTCTCCCAGCCTTTCACCGATTCAATTATTTATGTGAATTCGACTCGCGCCCGAAGGGTATGACTCTTCTTTGCTTCTTTGCTTCTTTGCTTCTTTACTTTATAGCTCCTGTCTGCTGCTTCTTCCTCTCCGCATCCATCCTCCGCACCATCTCTTCAAACTTCGGCTTCTGCTCCGCCGTCAAATACGTCCTCATCTGATTCCGCGCATTTTCCCGCACCACATCCACATTCGCCTCGGCTTTATCCCGAATCTCCTTCATCTCCTGGTGCGCTCCGCG
Organism: Candidatus Acidiferrales bacterium; assembly: GCA_963709675.1. GTDB lineage: Bacteria > Acidobacteriota > Terriglobia > Acidiferrales > UBA7541 > Acidiferrum. The sequence continues at coordinate 593,512 of CAVPWW010000002.1, read as the reverse complement.
AATGATGCCATCCATCTTCGCGCTCTGATCCGTGCTCAGCCCCAAATCCTTGGTCATGTCTGCCACGCGTTTCGCGCGCCGCTCCGGTTCGCTCATCGGCGCTGGCGTCACCGTTGCCGCGTAACTCCGCCGCCCGAAACTGTAACCAAACACCACTCCCACTGCCGCTCCTACCAGAAACACCACGGCCAGCCACAGCCGCGCCTTCCTCAGGGAATCCGCATTCATGGCAACCGCTCCTCGTATGCGCTTGCGATCACGTCATCGTTTACCGGTGTGCTCGGCAGCGATTCAAAGATTCCTTCTGACGGACGCATCTCCGGTCCACGGCTCCGCGCCGCTCGGTGCTCTTCAAACGCCCACGTCCCGCCCAGCATCAGCAGCAGCGTCGCAAACGCCACCAATCGCGGCGCCAACCGCCTCACGTTGCTCCAGAATCCATTCTGCTTCTCATCGATCTCCTCTTCCCGTGCTCCGATCGCTTGCATCACTCGCCGCGTGAACCACGGCCCCGCTTCCGGAAAGCCTTCCTCCATCCCTTCCAGCGCCCGCCGTGTCACCGCCAAATCTTCTAGCGCTCTCCCGCACTCCGCGCATCTCGCTGCGTGCACTCGCGCTTCCTCTGGCAGCCTCGTCCGCAGCACTTCGGTCGTCGCGCCTCGTGACTCGTCGGGCGGGAATCCTTCTAATTCATTCAAAAACCATTCGCAATTCACTTGCTCATCCTTCGGCAGTTCCTTCATTCTCTACCTCGCTTTTTCCTGGTCCTTCGTTCTCTTCCTTCTCTCACACCCCTGCTGCACGTTTCTTCCGCCGAATCTTTTCCGCGATCTTCTGCCGCGCCCGGAACAACCTCACCTTCACCGTGTTCCCGTTAATCTCCATGATCTCCGCTATCTCTTCCACCGTAAATCCTTGCACTTCCTTCAGCACCAGCATCGCGCGGTCCCGTTCTTCCAGGCAGTCCAGCCACTGCTCGATCTGCTGCCTCGTTTCCAACTGCTCGCTTACATCTGGTGCATATTCTGGCTGGTGTTCCGTTGACAGGTATGCATGTGCTTGTTCTTCACTCAGCTCCGATTCGAAGACCAGCGGTCTCACCTTCTTCTTCCGCAACAGGTCCCAGCACTCATTCACCGTGATCTTGTACACCCACGTGCTGAATGCCGACCTCTGATCGAACCGTTTTAGAGAAAAGTACGCTTTTAGAAATACCTGCTGCGCAATATCTTCCACGTCCTCACGGTTCCTCAGAATTCCTCCTGCCACCGCAAAGACTCTCCCCTGGTGCTTCGCTATTAACACTTCAAATGCTTCCTTGTCCCCCTGCTGCGCTCTACGCACCAGTTCGCGGTCATCCCCCCGCCGCGCCGTAGTTATACCTTCCTCGGCCTTCCTGGCCTCCGCCGCCACCGGCACGTTGCTCTCCTCTGATTTTGGGACGTTGGCCATCTCTGTTTGGTTACGCTATTTTAATCCCTCTGTCCACTATCCCCTGCCTTTTCCCCGCCTCCTCCCGCTACGTTCGTTTCCTCACACCGCTTAGATATTTGCTCTTGCAATCGTTTACTAACTGTAGAATACTCAATCCATGATTATCGGTGACAGGCTTCGCGCTCTGCGCGAAGAAAAGAAACTCTCCCAGGGTGATATCGAGAAGCGCACCGGCTTACTCCGTTGCTACATTTCCCGCGTGGAAAATGGCCATACAGTACCCGCCATCGAAACGCTCGAAAAACTGGCGCGCGCGCTCGAATGCCCACTTTATCAACTCTTCTACGACGGCGAGGAGCCGCCTCAACTCCCAAATCTCCCCAAGCGTAAATCTTCGGACGACATCGCGTGGGGTACCTCCGGGAAAGAGGCTCGCTACCTCAACAAGCTTCGCCGCTTGCTGAGCAAAGCCGACGATGAGGATCGCAAGCTGCTTCTCTACATGGCTCAGAAGATGGCCAATAGATAGCTGCTTCTTTCGGAGTTGTCCCTCCGAAACCACTATACTCACGATAGAGGCCGCAATGCCCTAATCATGCGGCCTTTTCGCTTTTTCCGACTTTCTAAGAGTCCCTAACTATCTCCCCATACCTCTGGATGTCTCTCCCGCCTTTCTCTACTCCCACTCGATCGTGCTAGGTGGTTTGCTACTTATGTCGTACACCACCCGCGTCACTCCCGGCACCTCATTCACGATTCGCGTCGACATCCGTTCCAGTACTTCCCCTGGCAGCCTCACCCAGTCCGCCGTCATCGCGTCCTCGGATTGCACCACCCTCACCGCCACCGTCAAACCGTACGTACGTCCGTCTCCCATCACCCCCACACTCCGCACCGGTAACAGTACCGCAAACGCCTGCCAGACTTTCTCATATAGACCCGCCCGACGTATCTCCTCCGTTACGATCGCGTCCGCCTCTCGCAGGGTACCCAGATCTTGACGGGTAATCTCGCCTAATAACCTAACTGCCAAGCCCGGTCCCGGAAACGGATGTTTCACTAGTATTTCTTCTGGTAATCCTAAGTCTTTTCCAATATGTCGAACTTCATCCTTGAACAGATCCCTCAGCGGTTCAATCAGCCCAAACGGCATCTTTTCTGGCAAGCCCCCCACGTTATGATGCGACTTGATCGTCGCCGACGGTCCCTTAACCGACACGGATTCAATTACATCCGGATAGAGCGTTCCCTGTACCAGAAACCGTATATCCCCTCCCGCCTCGCCCTTCTGCAACTTCTTCGCTTCCGCCGCAAAAACGTCAATGAATTCCCCGCCGATGATCTTCCTCTTCTTCTCCGGGTCACTCACGCCCTTTAAGTGATTCAAAAACCGGTCGGTTGCATCTACGCCGATCACATGCAAACCCAGCCGTTCCCGGTACATCTCGAGCGTGTGTTCGAACTCGTTCTTTCTCAACAATCCGGTATTCACAAAAATATTAGTCAGGCGCGTTCCCATCGCCCGGTGGACCAGTACTGCCGCCACCGTCGAGTCCACACCCCCGCTCAATCCGCAAATCGCGTGGTGGGTCCCCACCTTCGCCCGTATAGACTCAACGGTTTCCTCAATAAACAACGCCCCGCTCCATTTCGGTTCCGCCTGGCACACCGTGAAGAGATAATTACGTAATATCTCCGTGCCCCGCTCGGTGTGCTTCACCTCAGGGTGGAATTGCACCGTGTAAATCTTTCTCTTTGGGTCTTCCGCCGACGCGATGGCATTCGACGTCTTCCCCGTAGCATGAAATCCCGGCGGCAGTTCATGAACGTTATCCCCGTGGCTATTCCAAATCTTCAGATTGCTTGGGAAGTTTTTAAACAGGTAACTCTCGCACTTCTCCACATTCAATTGTGCCGGACCGTACTCCCGCCTCTCCGCCGGCTCCACTTTCCCGCCCAAATTCTTTGCCACCCACTGCATCCCATAGCAGATTCCCAACACCGGAATCCCCATTGCCAGTACATTCGGATCGCATTTCGGCGCATCCTTGTCGTACACCGAGCTAGGCCCACCCGACAAAATAATCCCCGCCGGCTCTAATTCCCGTATCGCTTCCAGCGAACTCGTACAAGGCAGAATGGCGCTGAATACCCGCTGCTCTCGCACCCGCCGCGCAATCAACTGCGTGTACTGGCCCCCAAAGTCCAGCACCACAATCCCCCCCAATTCCGCCTTCATCTTCCCCACCACTCTCTCGGTTTGCACCTTCGCGGCTGAATCCATCCTCCCCACCTCCCCAGTAAGCGTGCTGTCATCCGTGTAGAGGCGGTCTTACGCCGCCTTCTTGGGGTTCGCCCTACTTCACCACAATATTCAAGAGCTTGTCTGCCACAAAAATCACTTTCACAAACTTCTTCCCTGCTAAGTGTGCCGCGACGCCCGAGTCCGCTTCGGCCAGTTTCAGCACTTCCTCTTGCGCGGTTCCCGCCGCCACCTTCACCCGCCCTCGCACTTTCCCCGACACCTGCACCACGATCTCGACTTCCTCATCCTTCGCCAATTCCGCATCGAAGGCCGGCCAGCTTACCGTCCACAATCCTCCGTTGTGCCCCAGCATTTCCCACAACTCCTCCGCCAGGTGCGGCGTAATCGGCGTCAGCATCAACACTAATATCTCCAGCACTTCCTTGCGCACTTCTGCCCGTACACTTGCATCCGTCGCATACACCGCGTTGGTCAATTCCATAATCTGCGCAATCGACGAATTGAAGTGCCACCGCGTCTCAAAATCTCCCGTCACCCTTCGCAAAGTCTGGTGCGCCTTCCTCAACAACCCCTTCTCACTCTCGTTAAGACTCCCCGTCGTCCCGAGCGAAGCGAGGGATCCCGCTTCTCTTCTCTGCGCTCTCTGCATCACTACATCAAGCTTGCCCTCTTGCTGTAGGCTGCCGGCGAATGGTTGTTGGTTACCTGCACTCTTCTCCACAAGCCGGTACACCCGATTTAAAAATCTCCACGCCCCTTCAATCGCTTCCTCGCTCCACTCCAAGTCCTTCTCCGGCGGCGCCGCGAACAGCGTATAAAGTCTCCCCGTATCCGCTCCGTACTTCTCAGCCATCTCAATCGCGCCCACCACATTTCCCTTCGACTTCGACATCGCCACGCCGCCTTTTTGCACCATCCCCTGCGTGAACAGCCGTGCGGCCGGCTCGCTGTGCTGAATCAATCCAATGTCCCGCATCACCTTGCACCAAAACCGCGAATACAACAGGTGCAAAATCGCATGTGTAATCCCGCCAATATACTGGTCAATCGGAAACCAATATCCCACCTTCGCCGAATCGTATGGCGCTTTATCATTTCGAGGGTCGCAATACCGGTAGAAATACCACGACGAATCCACGAACGTATCCATCGTATCTGTCTCCCGCCTCGCCATCTCTCCGCACTTCGGACATTTTACGTTCACAAATTCCGGATCGGTCGCTAACGGCGATTGCCCCTCACCAGTCAATTTCGGATTTGCCGGCAGCACCACAGGCAAATCCGCATCGGGCACCGGCACGATCCCATCCTTCTCGCAATAAATCACCGGGATCGGCGTTCCCCAATATCTCTGCCGCGAAATCCCCCAATCCCTCAACCGAAAGATCGTCTCCTTCTTCCCAAATCCTCCAGCCTCCGCATCCGCCGCCATCTTCTCAATGGCATCCTCAGTCTTCATCCCCGAATACTTCCCCGAATTCACACTAACCCCATACTCCGTGAATGCCTCGGTGGTCCTACCATTCAACGTACTTGTCATCCCGAGCGGAGCGAGGGATCTGCTTTTCTCTTCCTCCCCACATCCCCCATCTGCCGGTTTTGCATGCGCCTCTTGGGTTTCCTCTTTAGGGGGCCGGACCGACATTGATCCCGCCGTGACTTGGGCTTTAGCCGCAGCGGAAACCGACTCTTTCTTCTTCTGCTGATCGCTCGGCACCACCACCACCAGCACAGGCAATCCATACTTCCTGCAAAACTCAAAATCCCTCTCATCATGCCCCGGCACCGCCATGATCGCCCCGGTCCCATACTCCATCAGCACGAAATTCCCTACCCAAATCGGAGTCTTCTCCCCACTAAACGGATTCACCGCATACCGCCCCGTAAAAAACCCATCCTTCTCCGCGGTAGCAATATCCTCCATCTTCACCGACGATTGCTTCATCTGCGCCAGCTTCGCCTCTCTCTTCGCTCGTTCCGCTTCTCCCGCCCCCGCAATCAACCCTTCCACCAGCGGATGATTCGGCGCCAATATCAACGCGCTAGCCCCATAAATCGTATCGATCCGCGTAGTAAATACTTCGATCTTTGTAGCGCCGACTTCCAGTCGGCTCTTGGGGTTGCCTCCCACACTTGCCGGTTTTGCAAGTGGGTCTTGGGTTTCCTCTTTAGGGGGTCGGACCTTCAGGTCCGACATTGATCCGGCCGTGACTTGGGCTTTAGCCCCTGAGGAATCCGCCAGTGTTTTCTTCTCTTCACTGTGGGCTGTCGACTGTCGGCTGTCGACTATCCCAAACCACACCTTCGCCCCCGTACTCTTCCCAATCCAATTCCGCTGCATGATGATGACCCGTTCCGGCCATCCACCCTCCAGCAATTTCAAATCATCCAGCAACTGTTCCGCATACGCTGTGGTTTTCAGGAACCATTGCTCGATCTCCCGCGCCTCCACCAACGTATCTTCGTGCCGCCAGCAATACCCCCCATTCACCACCTGCTCATTCGCCAGCACCGTGCAACATTTCGGGCACCAGTTCACACGGCTCTTTTTCTTGTACGCAATCCCGCGCTCCAGCATCCGCAGGAAAAACCACTGGTTCCACCGGTAATAGTCCGGCTCGCACGTGGAAATTTCCCGCCGCCAGTCATACGAGAACCCGAACCGTCGCAGCACTCTCTGAAATTCCGCAATGTTATTGTTTGTCCAGATCCGCGGATGGGTGTGATTTTTGATCGCGGCGTTTTCGGCTGGCAGTCCAAACGCGTCCCATCCCATTGGATGGAGCACGTTATACCCCTTCATCCTCTTCACACGCGCAACCACATCCCCGATCGTGTAGTTCCGCATGTGCCCCATATGCAGCGTCCCCGACGGATACGGCAGCATCTCCAGCACATAGTATTTTGGCTTTTTCGGGTCAGCTTCCGATTCAAATACGCGGTTCTCGTTCCACCGGTTCTGCCACTTCGCCTCAATCTCCTGCGGCTTGTAGTCCCCCACTGTTCCCCGTCCCTCCGGCTCTTTAGGAGGTGGGAGCTTCAGCCCCCACGTTTTTGTCCAAAGCTCTTTGTGGGCTCTCGCCTCGCTTGCGTCCCCGCCCCGGTCGCGGAGTCCAGATACGACCTGCCACCCTGATCGAAACGCAGGATCTCAATCTCCGCGTTTTGCCCCAACTCGTCTTTACTCCCTTACTTCTTTACTTCCTTGCTTCTTTACTTCGTCTTTTTCTTCTTCCTCTTCATCGGCAAATGCCTCGAACTCGCCTTCTTCCCCGCCTTCTCCATTGCCTTCTTCATCGACGCCGTCAGCATCGAATAGCCCTTCTCCGCCCCCGGCCCTTCCACTCCCGCCAATTCCCACAACTTCGCCACATTCCTCCGGTCATCTCCCGGCTCATCGATCGGCGTCTCCAAAATAAACGCCCGCCCCAGCAATCCTTCTGGTGGCGTTGTTCCCATGTGAGGATGCTTCAAGAACCTCCCAAACGCTTCCGCTCCGATCCTTCCTTCTCCAATATTTTCGTGCCGGTCCACTCGTCCGCCCAACGCAATTTTCGAATCATTCACATGAATCACCGGCACATTGGCCAATCCTATCGTCCGGTCGATCGCATCAATCGTCTGTTCCAACCCGTTCTCAGTCTTGATGTCATATCCGGCCGCAAACAAATGCGCGGTATCCAGGCAAACTCCTACCTCCAGCTGCCGGTCATCCGTCCGGTCCGCCCCGGCACCCCGATTCACTCCAGCCACAATCGCCGCCACCTCTTCCAGCCGCGCCCCCACCGCCGTACCCATCCCTGCAGTGTTCTCAATCAAAATCCGCATCTTCCCCAGGGGAACTCGTTTCGCGGCCTGCTTCACGCTCTCAATAATCGTCGCGATCGCGCTCTCCATCGACGCTTCGCCCCGCGACCCGGGGTGCACCACCAGATAATCCGCACCCAACACCACGCCTCTCACCAACTCCTCATGAAACGCCTGGATCGACCGCGTCCACAGCATCGGCTGAGTCGCCGCCAAATTCACCAGATAATTCGCGTGGATCACCAGAGGCCCCAGTCCCAATTCCTCCCGCCGCGCTCGAAACGCCTTTGCGTCCGACACTGGGATCCGTACCGGCGCGCCCTGCCACATTTTCGGACTTGCTGAGAATATCTGCAGCGCGTTTGCCCCGAGTTTTTTTGCCGATTCCAGTGCGTTCAAGTAACTCCCGGCAATCGACGTATGCAGCCCGATTCGAACACTCCCGTCCATCCACACCGGCGCCTGTGGCTCCGGTTCCGGCTGAGGGATGTACTCCTCGTCCGCCTCAAAGATCGTGTTGTCCACCAATGGATATTCCGCCATACCTGTCGTTCTACCTGCTCTTTCTCTCTGTCCTTAAACTTTCCATTCTACCACACCGACCTCTTCTCCTACCTGACGCTCCCCCTTCACGGTTTCTAATTCCCGTCCCGCGTCTTGCCCCCTAACCAAATCAAGTAGTCATCCCGACCGAGGGGCCCGGCTCTTTCTTCCGCGCGGTCTCCGCGCGCCGGGCCACGCAGCGGAGTGACCCCGGCTACCAACTTTCCCGATCACAGCTCGACGGAACCACCTCACGTATCCACTCTTCGACCTCTCCATTTCTTCTCTTGCTCCTCGTCCCCCGCCTGCGCAATCCTATCGCTCATGTCCACGAACCCGAATCCCTCACCCGTCACCAATGTCAAGCAAGTCGTCCCCTTTATCATGGTCACAGACATGTCCCGTTCCCTCCGCTTCTACACGGACGGTCTCGGCTTCACTCTCAAAAATAAATGGGCCCCGGATTCCCCCGAAAAAATCCGCTGGGGTTGGCTTGAATTAGGCGGCGCAGCTCTCATGCTCCAGGAATACAATCCCAACCGCATCCCCCAGGAAAAACGCGGCGTCGGCGTCTCCCCTTGCTTCCAATGCCAAGACTCCGTCGCTCTCTACCACGAATTCCTATCTCGCGGCCTAACTCCTCAAGAACCTTTCGTAGGCAATGCTATGTGGGATTGCCTGATCATCGACCCCGACGGCTACCAGCTCCACTTCGAGTCCCCCACAAAAGTCCCCGAAGAAACCAAACTCTCCGACCTCCCCCGCTAAAGCCCAAATGGTTTCTCGCTCCTGAACGGGCCGCTTCCTGCCGCCCTGCGACTATTCTCGCTAACTTTTGCGGTCGAGACACGTCTTTGCCCATAGAGTCCGCTTAATGCCCCGAGTTGGCGCCCGACACTGTACGAAATTTCTCTCAAGTTCTTGCCGTCTCTCGCCCTTGCTCTGTCTGATCTTGCTGGTATTGACTATGTACCGGCCCTCTGTGATTACTCCAATTCAACATGCTCGCGAGGCGGTCTTGAAGAAAGACCTTCAAACCATGCGCGAAGCGATTGACACTTACACTTTTGACAAAGAGAAACCGCCCTTTCGCCTTCAAGAACTCGTCGACGCCAGCTACCTCCGCCATATTCCCGTTGATCCCATTACGGAAACCACCGATTGGCGGATTCACTTAGCAGACGTTAAAACCTCCCCGATGGTCGTCATCAACGGCATCGACGACGTTTCTTCTAATTCAACAAAAACTGGAACAGACCACACTCCCTATGACACCTGGTAGCTTGGGTACTTCGCGGGCCAGTTTCGCATGTGGGCTTTTGGGATCTCTTCTCCGAAACGAACAACCATCAACTAATACCTATAAACCCTCGCTGTGCAGGATTAAATTCAACTTCAATCGAACTGTCGGGGATCCGCCCCGGCTGCTCTTTCTATTTCCAATTTCCGTCCTCTTCACTTCTTCGACAACGACCTCACATAATTCACCACATCCCAAATCTGCCCCGGCTTCATCCTTCCCTCTTCCCCGCTCATCTGCCCTTTTCCATTCGCGATAATCGAATAAATCTCACCATCCTTCATCGCCTTCAACGCATCCGGGTCGCGATAATCCTTCAATTTCAATTTCATATCGACTGCCAAATCCCCGTCCCCCGCCCCTGTCTTTCCATGACACATCGAGCAATCCGATCCATACGCTTTCTTCCCAAGCGCAATGGACTCCGGCGTAGCCTTCTTCGGATTCGTTTTTGCCGCATCCGCCGACGCCTTAGCTTCCGCGGCTGCACTCGGCTTCTCTTCCACCGGCTGTTGCGGCTCCTGCAAATAAGAGTGCGACATCATCACCGCCGCCACACACACAAATATCAATTTCATGCGCGCATCTCCCTATTTGACTTTTCTTGTCAACGATCTATCCGACCGAACTCCGCCAAGTATAGTCCTCTCCAACCCCGCCGCATCTTTATTCTTCTTCCGCATCCTCCATCCTTCTTCCTCACGTGCTTTGCCTCCCAACTAAATTTCACGCGTAGCGGAGGCTTTACGCCCCCGTCTTGGGGTTGCTCTCGATAGAATTGCGCAGCCATTCCTCAATTCTCCGATCCTCTACCTCCTTTACTTCCTTCACCTCATTTATCTCCCCTCCTCATCACGCTCTCCACTTTCCTTTCTATTTCCTCCATCCCAACCCATCCGGGTCCTTCCCCGTCGCAATTGTCCCCGTCACTTCCAACGTCTCCAAATCCACCACATCCACCTTGTTATCCCCACTCACCGCCACGAACGCCCGCTTTCCACCCGGCTGCATCAAAATCCCCTCCGCACTCGATCCCAGCTTCATCCGCTTCACTGCTTTTCTTGTCCCCGCTTCCACCACCACCAAGTCCCCGCTCCCAATATCCGAGATCAGCGCGAACTTCCCATCCGGGGTAAACTTCACACGGTTCGAGTGTTTCGTCCCCACATCCACTGTCGCCACCACCTTCTTCGTCGCCGTATGAATAATCGACACCGTCCCATCCCCCGAATTCGCCGCCCACACCTCTTTCCCATCCGGCGAAATATCAATCCCTTCCGGCCCTTTCCCCACCGCAATCACCGTATTCGTCCAGGTCCCACCATCTCCGCTAGCCTCCACCGCCGTCACCGTATCCGAATTCACGTTCGACGTATAAATTGTCTTTCCCCCGCGCGCGATCACCAGCATATGCGTCCGGTCCTGTCCAATCTCGTGCACCCAATTCACCGCATTCGTCGAAGGGTTATACCGCGCGATCTTCTTGCCTCCCTCCGCGGTAAAATAAAACTCGCCGTCAAAAAACTCCACTCCATGCGGTCCCAACAAATCCCCAAACTTCTCTCCCTGCGCTCCGATGCCATTCATCAAATTCACGCGTTGAATCTCTTTCTGCGCATCCAGATCAATCACGCTCAACGTCGTCCCCGCCTGGTGCGCACCATAATTCGTCACCAACGCAATCCTCCCGTCGTCGCTCACCGCCACCTCATGCGGCACCGGACCTGTCCCCACTTTCCCCACCACCTGCAGCGTTTCCGGATCCACAATCTCCAATTCGCTGGCATCCTTGCTCAACACCACGAGCGCCGGCCTCGGTGTGTTCACCACCGCCGCCCCCTCTCCCCGCACCGCCTGCGCTACGCACGCGGAAGCCAGCACACCGAAACCCAGCACCAAACTCCCCGCCTTCATCTTCATATCCACCACGTCTCCTCCTAGTAAGGGCACAGCACTGTTGTGCCCCATTTCCAGACAATCCCCGAAACTCGCAAATCCCCGGTTCGTTCTTGAGTAGTGGCCGGTCTTTAGATCGGCCACACTCCCTTCCTGCTCCCGATGCTTCCCCACACTTTCCACTTTCAGCGCAATTCCACAGTTCCGCAGGAGGCTTTGGGAGAATGTCCCCACTCTTCGCAGGTCTGTTCTACTCCCATACTCTTCCGCATTTCCACTTCATTTCTTCCCCTTCTGCCTTCCCGCCAATTTCTGCCCCATCCAAAAACACAAAAAGCGCGCCCCTGCCTAGGGTGCGCGCTCCGCCCCTCCCCCATTCCCGCAGCACAGCCCTTCCTCCCCGTGCTCCCGGGCAACACCTCTAATCTTTGACTTCCTTATCTTCCCTTATTTCCTTACTCCTTCCTCCCTCACCGATCCAACAACGTCACCGGCATCTCTCTAACCTTCCCATTCGGCTTCGCATTCGCAATTTCCTGCAACCTCAACAGCACGTCTTTGGTGATGGCCTCGCTATTGGGCATCTGCAGACCCTCGAGCGCATTCGCAATCCGCCCAAGGTACGCCATCAACTCCTCGGTTACCACCGAACTCTCCACTTCCACTCGCGATTTCCTTCGCACCATCAGCAGCAGGGCCGCGCAAATCAGCAGCGCTCCTCCCCCCACCAACAGTTGAAAGCTGCTCAGCGGCAGATCCATACCCCACCCCCCTACTTGCCACATCCCAATCATGTTCACCTCCCCACCAGACTGCGTAGTCCGCAGTTAGTAGGTAGCAATCTGCAACTACCAACCACGAACCACGGACTACCAACTTCTGACCGCGTCTCTTCGACTCTTCCTCGAACTTAAAACCGAAAAACCGGACCAATCATCACCTTCAAATTATGGTGCGTCCCGTCCCGAAAGTACATCTCATCGCCTACATCCAGCCTCAGCCCCACAGGACCTAATTTCGCCTCTATGCCTCCCCCAGGCATCACCGCTCCGTTCCAGTTGTGCGCCCGCAGGTCGCTCACCTGGCTTGTGAATGTGTCGAAGCTCGCGGGCCTCGCGTCAAACTGGAAATTTACGAACCCGCCTTTCACTTCCACGAATGGCCGGACCGCGCCGTGCCCAAATTCCACCTTCGGCCCGAATAGTCCATTCAAGGTCCGCACGCCTGTATTCATAAACGTGAGCGAACCTCCATTTGTGTTCGTAAACCCCTCACTGAATACCTGATTGAAATCATAGGACATTTCCGCCTCAAATAACGTGTACGGCAGTAATCCAAACCCAGCTCGCCCTCCTACTCCCACCATGTTCGTCCCCGTCTGGTTCGACCGGAAGTAATCCGCAAACGCTCCCACTTCCACATGATCGCCTTCCTGGGCCCACGCCACCGGAATGATCGCCAAGCAACACACCGCCAGCATCAGAAACCGCTTCATTGATTATTCTCCCTAAATAGAGTCTGAACCCGGGAAAGCAGGTGGCTGGATAGTCCGCGATTGCCGCAGGGGGCGAGTGCCTACTTTCATCTCAATGGATGCTTTTTTTTCTTCAGAAGTTGCTACCCTGTTTTCCGTAATTCCTGCCATTCCTCCTTGTATCCTCTTCCCCTCTCGCCTGTTCTCTCTTGCATTCTTTCTCTCTTTTCTTCTCCTTTACCTCCTTTATTTCCTTAACCTCTTTGTCTTTTTTTCCTTCCTTGCTTGATTTCTTTCCTCTCCATTACACTGATTCTTCACACCAACTACCGAGGTCTCCGCCCATGCTTGTTGTTATGCAGTCCCACGCCACCGAGGAACAGGTTCGCGCCGTCTGCGATCGCATCGACTCCCTCGGCATGAAAGCCCACCCCATCCCCGGCTCCGCCCGCACCGCCATCGGTATCACCGGCAATTCCGGTGCCGTCGATCTCGGCTTCCTCGAATCCATGCCAGGTGTTATCGAATGTATTCCCGTCACCAAGCCCTACAAACTCGTTTCCCGTGACGTCAAAGCAGAAGACTCCATCATTAAAATTTCAACTCCCTCCGGCGACGTCTTCGTCGGCGGCACTCACATCGCCATGGTCGCTGGCCCCTGTGCCGTCGAAACTGAAGAGCAGTGCTTCACTATCGCTCAGCAACTCCAATCCACCGGCGTGCGCCTCTTCCGCGGCGGGGCCTACAAACCTCGCACCTCTCCGTACTCCTTCCAGGGACTCGGCCTCTCCGGTCTCAAAATCCTCTCCCACATCCGCAAACAATTCGGCTTCGGCATCGTCACCGAAGCCATCGACAACGAATCCCTCGATCTCGTGGAAGAATATGCGGACGTAATCCAGATTGGCGCACGCAACATGCAGAATTTCTCGCTACTCAAGCGTGCTGGCCGAGCCAAACTCCCCGTTCTCCTCAAACGCGGCATGTCCGCCACTCTCGACGAATTCCTCATGGCCGCCGAGTACATCCTCAGCGAAGGCAACTACAACGTCATGCTCTGCGAACGCGGCGTCCGCACCTTCTCCGACTTCTCCCGCAACACTCTCGATCTCGCCATAGTCCCCGCCGTGAAAAAACGCAGCCACTTGCCTATCCTTGTCGATCCATCCCACGGCACCGGCAAGCGGCACAAAGTTCTCCCCCTCTCGCGCGCCGCCGTAGCGGTCGGCGCCGACGGCCTCCTCGTCGAAGTCCATCACCAACCCGAAAAGGCCCTCTCCGACGGCATCCAATCCATCCTCCCCTCCGAATTCACTAACCTAATGTGCGAAGTCCAACAGATCGCCGCCGTCCTCCACCGCCAAATCAACTAAATTGGTAGCGCTGGCATCCCTGTCGGCTCTTGACTTTTCCCGTATTCCGCCAATCTCCCAATTTACCTGTATGGGCGGCTTTACGCCGCCCGCCTTTTTCTTGCTCTTGTCCAATTTCCATTTTCTATCTTCGATGATCCACCGGGTGCTCACTGGCGCCGTTGCATGTAAGCCTTAAGTTTCTCTTCCATTCTTAGACTTTTGCGCTCTTCCACTTCTTCTCTTCTCCTTGCTTCCTTACCTCCTTGCTTCTTTACTTCTCTTCTTCTCTGCTATCCTTTTCTCATTCCATGTCCCACTCCAAAAACTTCCGCCTCTATTTCGGCCTGGCCGTGCTCCTCGTTTCCGCAATCGTCGTCCTTCTCCGCGAACATCGCCCTTCCTTCCTCCGTCCCAATCTCCACATGTATGCCTACGTCTCCACCGCCGACGGCTCTCTCACCGTCATTGATCTCGCCAAACTCCAAGCCATCGCCAAAATTCCCGTCGGTCCCGCCATTTCCGATCTCCGCGAACACGCCAAGCGCGACGAAATCTGGGGCGTCTCCTCTGCCGGCGGCTACGTCTTCGTTCTCGACACTCCCACCAATCACATCACCCGCATTCCCGTTGGCGCTTCTCCTCTTTCGCTCGATTTCTCGCCCAAAGGCGATCGCATCTACACCACTGCCGCCGGTTCCGACCAGCTCGTCGCCATCGACACCGCCTCCCGCCAAATCTACGGCCGTGCCCACACTAATTCCGAACCCATCCAAGCCCGCCTCACTCCCGATGGCAAAAATATCGCCGTTGTCAATCGTCGCGCCGGAACCCTCACCATCCACGACGCACGAACTCTCCAACTCCTCAGTTCCATACCCGTCATTCCTCAGCCCGACGAAGTCCTCATCACTCCCGATAGCACTCTTGCCTTTGTCATGAGCCGCACGCAGAACCGTCTCTCCGTTGTTGATCTCGAACTCGCCACTCTTCTCACCAATCTCGAACTCGCCGGCAATCCTACGCAAATGCTCCTCAAGCCCGATGGCGGCGAACTCTACGTCATCTCTCCCGATTCCCACGGCCTCCAGGCCGTCAACACCTGGACTCACGAAATGGGCGATTACATCCTCCTCGGTTCTGCTCCCGCCAGCGCCATCATTAATTCCGACGCCTCCGAAATGTATGTCGCTGATCGCGCCGCCTCCCGCATCATTCCAGTAGACATCTACAATCGCCGCATCCTGGCTCGCCCCATTACCGTTGGCGCCTCCCCCAATTTCATGCGTTTCTCTCCCGCCGATCCCGGCGCCATCTCCCCCATGCTTCTCGTCGTCGACGAATCCTCCGACGACCTCGCCGTAATCCGCACCCGCACCGATTCTCTCCTCACCCTAATCCCCGTAGGCTCTCGCCCCGAGCGTCTAGCCGTAAAAATCTTCTGACTCCGCTACTTTGTAGCGACGGCTTTCAGCCGGCTCTCTTCCGCTTCTTCATTTGCCTTCACTCAAACAAGCAAATTGTCATCCTAAGCGAAGGATCTCAACCCTCGCGTCTTGCCTCCCCACCTAAATTCCATGTGCAGCGGCGGCTTTATGCCACCGTCTTGGAGTTTCCTTTCTCCTCTTTCCCCCATCTCCAATTTCCCTCCCCGCGTCTTGCCCCCGACAAAGCAAACTTGTCATCCCGACCGAAGTGGCCCGGCTTTTCCCTCCGCGAGATTTCCAGCGCGCCGAGTCACGCAACGCTCCCCATCACAACTCGACGGAACCATCTCTGAAGTTCTCTTTCACTTCTTTGTTTGCTCGAACAGCAACAGATACCGCCGTCATCCTGGCCGAATCGAACGACCTCGCTTTGCCTTAAAATCCTTGCTACCGTGAGGTCGACACCATGTCCTTCCACCTCGGCCGTACCACAACCAGAGGGTCTTTTTTTTCTGGCCTTCCCACCCGAGCGGCCCAACTCAGCTTTCTTACACTAATTACCGCGTTCCTCAACCCGCCGGACTTTCGTTCCGCAGCCGATCCACATTCCCAGCAGCGCCTTGACGGCAGCAGTCAGCTTTTTTATGCGAACGCACACCCCTACCTCGAAGAACCTTTCGATCAACTTGTCGCACAAATTCCAGAGTTACAGGGGCTTCATCCCGCTACAGATCAGCAGGCCCTGCCGACGATCCTCTCGAACGCCGGCCGGGCCACCCAAGCCTACTTCAACAATCTTGTCGATCTCGTCGCTCTCGAGGAAATCAACCAGGAAAAACTGAATGCCAAGGGAGCGGTCACACAAAAGCAACATCTTCAGTACAACTATCTGATCCTTCTTCACCGCGATGAACTTCCACCCAGGCTCGAGGAATATCGTACCGACCCTCAAGGAAACGGCGCGGAGCAGGCTGGCCTTCGCGCTGGTTTCAGCGTTACCTCCGGCTTCGCCCTGATCTGCATTCATTTCCTTCCCGATCTTCGCTCCGATTCCACCTTCAAGTATCTTGGCGATCAGGTGCTCGACTCACGGAATACCTACGTCGTGGCCTTTGCTCAGCGGCCCGCGCAAGCCACCGCCATCAACAATGTCAGCGGTGGCTGGGGCTCTGTGCCTATCCTCGTTCAGGGAATCGCCTGGATCGACCAGGACAATTTTCAGATCATCCGCATTCGAACCGATCTTCTCGCCCCGCGCACCGACATCGGCCTCTCTCGTCAATCGACTCAAGTCATCTTCAGCGAACTGCGCCTCCCTGACATTGCTTCCTCCTTATGGCTTCCCCGCCAAGTCAACGTATCCAGCGAATACAAAGGCCAAGCCTTCCACAACGAGCATCAGTACTCCAGCTATCAGCGATTCCGCGTCTCCGTCCGCATGGTCCCCCAATAGTCGCTACTGTTTTTCCATCTTTTAATTCCAATCTTCTGACTTGTGTTCCCCTCCCTTGCATTCCCCCACTCTAGGTGCTAACTCTAGTCTCACCGGCCAACCTCGCTCCCTTCCCAACCGAAGACTTCGCCGCACTAAAGGCTCCCCATGACCACACAGCCCGATCGCGCCGCCTGGCTTCAAGGCCCCTCCGCACAATGTTCTCCTGCTCCCACCTCGGCCACGCCTCCCTGGCGTCTCGTCCTCCTCGGTGCTCCCGGCGTCGGCAAAGGCACCCAGGCCCAATTCCTTCACCAACATCTTGGCGCCTGTCATCTTTCCACCGGCGATGTTTTCCGCGTCGCCGCCACCCGCAAGGATTGCGTCCCCTCTCCGGCCATGACCGCCGGCCTCGACTTCATGCGCCGCGGCGCCCTCGTCCCCGATTCCACCGTCTGGGAAATGGTTCGCGAACGCACCGGCTGCCTCCGCTGTGCCGGCGGCTTCCTCCTCGACGGCTTCCCCCGCACACTCTCCCAAGCCGAATCCCTTGCACAACTCCTTCAAAAAGAAAATCTTCCCCTTAGCGCCGTAATCAATTACGAATTGCCCGTCGCCGAAATCGTCTCCCGTCTCAGTGGCCGCCGCACTTGCTCCAAATGCAAAGCCGTCTTCCACATTGCCAACCAGCCCCCCAAATCCGAAAACATCTGCGATCATTGCGGCGCGCCTCTCTTCCACCGCGAAGACGACCGCCCTGAATCCATAAAAGTCCGCCTCCAGGCCTATGACCAATCCACCGCACCCCTGATCGACTTTTACTCCGCCAAAGGCCTCCTCCTCACCATCCCAGCCACGGGCTCCCCCGAAGACATCTCCACCCGCACCCTTTACGTCCTCGCCCTCCGCGCCCCTCTCCCCATCTTTTCGTAGAGCCATCCCCAGCCAAGCATAGGCTCCGCGTCTTTCCACTCTAATTCCCACTTTTGGCAAAGGCCTCACGCCTCCGTCTTGGGGCCACCTTTCCCCCTCCTCTTTTCTCTTTTTCTCTTTTCTCTTTTCCATCCTCCAACCAACCCCTGCGTCTTGCCACGCAACAAAAATCCTGTCACCCCGACCGAAGTGGCCCGGCTTTTTCCTCCCCGCGGCGTGTGCGCCCGGGGCCACGCAGCGGAGGGACCCTCGCTACCTACCATCCCCACCGCCACTCGACGGAATCATCTCCGAACTCTCTTCCACTCTTTTACTTCTTCCCTCGTTCCTTCTTCTGCTATATAGTTCCTCCTCCCCGAACATTGCATTTTCCACGCCAAAACAACCACTTGCCTTCTCCGCTATATAGGTCTATCCTCTCCGCGTCCGAATCTTCCGCCCCAAGGTGTGTCCTATGAAAATCCGTTGTCTGTCTATTTCTGTGCTTTTGCTCGCCATCCTTCTCTTTGCAACTCTTCCTCTTCTCGCAAACGAACCCGACAATAATCACCACTCCAAAGTTGTCGGTGGTTATTTCGAAGAGTGGTCCATTTACGGCGCCGGCTTCAACGTCGCCAATCTCCAAACCAACGGTGTCGCCGACAAGCTCACCCATCTCACCTACGCTTTTGGTAACGCCACCCCCACCGGCTGCGCCATTGCAGATGCCTGGGCCGACTACCAGGATCCTTATCTACCCAGCGTCAACGGCACTCCCTACGCTGGGCCTCTCTACGGCAATTTCGCCGCGCTCCAGCAGCTCAAGCAACTTCATCCCAATCTCAAGGTTTTAATCTCTCTCGCCGGTGCTGCTGGATTCTCTGCCGCGGCCAGCACCGCCTCCGGCCGCCAAACCTTCGTCGCCAACTGCATCGACCTTTTCATCACCGGTAATCTCGGCGGCGGAGTCTCTGCCGCAGGTGTCTTCGATGGTTTTGATATTGACTGGGAATTTCCCGCCGCCACTGACAGCGTCAATGCCACTCTCCTGCTGCAGGAATTTCGACGCCAGCTCGACGCGCTCGGCGATTCCTGCAAGAAGCACTATCTCCTCACCATGTTTGGGCCGGCCGGCCAGCAGAATTTCTCCAACATCCAACTCGCCCCAGTCGCACGCGAACTCGACTATTACAACATTCAGGGATACGACTTCCACGGTGATTGGGAAATGGCCACCAATCACGATTCCCCACTCTTCGATGACAAGCAGGATCCAGCCTATGGGGAAAATTTCTATATCGACTACACCATCTCTTCGTACCTCAAAGCCGGCGTGCCAGCCGAAAAACTCGTTCTCGGCATTCCGACGTACGGCTACGGCTGGACCGGCGTTCCCGATGTCAATAACGGCCTCTATCAGCCCGCCGCGGCACTCGCTACGCCTCCCTCCACAGACTTTCTCGGAACTTCGGGTGTCGCCACCTATCTCACCATCAGCAGCCTCATCGGCTACACGCGCCACTTCGATTACAAACGCATCGCTGTCTGGATCTATGATCCCAGCTCCGGCACGTTCTGGACCTACGACGATCCCACAACAGTCTGGCTCAAAATGGGTTACGTCAACTTCCGCACGCCCGGTGGTCTAGGCGGCGCTTTCGTCTGGGCCCTGAAAGATGATGACGTCAACGGCACCATCGTAAAAACCATGGCCGCTGGCCTCCGCTAACCAGTAAACGATTTCGCGTGAGTCAAGCATCATTCGAACCGCATCGAACGCGCGCACGCCGTTCCGCGTGTAGCGGCGGCTTTGCGCCGCCGTCTTGGGTTCTCCTTCGTAGGAGCGTCCCAGAATTTCAAGGGCGCTCCACCCTTTCCGCTTTCTGTGGAAAGGTGGTTCCTCCCATCTCCCACTCTCTCACTTCTTCATTTGTCGTCACGGCAGCAAGCAGCGCCGTCATCCTGAGCGAAGCGGAGGATCACACTCCTCTCTTCTCTCGCATCCCGCCACTTCCATGAACTTTCATTCATGTAAAAATTTCCTGTCACCGTCCTCCCCCTCTTCGCGTCCAATACTTTGTTCTCAGCCAATCCATCCATTGAGAGGCCCCCATGGCATCACCCGCTTTTTCCTCTGCGCTCGACCCCATTACCGGCTACGAAGATCTCCGCGATCTCACCCATCCTCGTCACGCTCTCACTCAGTTTTATCGTGCCTTTAACACCCGCGACCTCGTACTCATGCGCCAGAATTGGTCCCCATCCGACGAGATTTCCATGAACAACCCGCTCGGCGGCATCAAGCGTGGCTGGCCTGAGATTCGCCGTATTTACGAGCGGCTTTTCTCCGGCCCACCCAGCATCTCCGTCGAGTTTCACAATTATTCGCTTCACATATCGGGAGAGATTTTCTACGCCGTCGGCCACGAACGGGGCCGTTTCGAAAGCTCCACAGCCGTCTTCGATCTCGCCTTCCGCACCACGCGCGTCTTCCGCCTGCTCGATCACCGCTGGCGCCAAGTCCATCACCACGGCTCCATTGACGACCCCGCCCTTCTCGATCGCTACCAATCCACCCTGAGCTCCGTCTCCAACGATCCTTTCCTGATCCCCTCACCCCCGCCCCGCTACTCCTGACGCACGTGGACCGGCGGCTTTACGCCGCCGTCCTGGGTCTATTCGCATGCCTCCATCCCGGGCCTCCCTGTAACCCAGGCACTGCTGCTTGTGCTCTGCTTTCTTATTGCAAACGCACACCACCGCCGGGCCCCTTGCCCGCAAAATCGTGGCACACCATCACCCTCTTGCCTGTCTTGTACGGTGTTTTTTCTATGGATAGTTTCTTTCTTTAGGCGGTTTCTATAGGGGGTCGGACCTTCAGCTCCGACATCAAGTGCTTGCCAATCATTGGGCTTCAGCGCCCGAGGTTCTGCTTCTTTTCCTTACTTCCTTATCTCATTGCTTCTTCCTCACGGATTAAACCAAAACTTCACCACCGCTTCCGTCTTCGACTTCACAGCCTTCCCGCCCTGCGTCGCCGGCGCATACTCATACTGTTTCAGCGCGTCCACCGCCGCCTCCCGCAATGCCTGCGGCCCCGAAAGCACTTTCACTTCGCCCACTCTCCCCGACGCATCCACCACCACTTCCGCCTTCACATCTCCGGTAATGTAGCTTCGCATCGCATCCGGAGGATACACTGGGTTCGCCGCCTTCAATAATTTCGCTGGCATCTCCGGCGCATCGTTCGCCACCGTCTCCGCGGCGCTCGGTTGTTCCGGTGCCTTCTCCTCACTCTTCTTCCCC
This sequence comes from Candidatus Acidiferrales bacterium, assembly GCA_963709675.1. GTDB lineage: Bacteria > Acidobacteriota > Terriglobia > Acidiferrales > UBA7541 > Acidiferrum. The sequence continues at coordinate 572,363 of CAVPWW010000002.1, read as the reverse complement.
ATTAACCTCTCTTGCCAACTCGGTTTTTTCTCCGCCGGAGCCGCCTCGTTCTCCGCCGGTTTTGCCACGTCTGTCTCCGCGTTCGCCGCGTCACTCCCACTCTTTTCTGCGTTCCCTGCAGCGACGGAGTCTTTCCCCGCCGCGCTAGTGCCTCCCGGCACCGCCGTCTTTGCAGTCGCCGCCACCGGCGCACTCCGCGCAGGAGCCGGCCTCTTAACAAGCGTCGCCACCGCATGATTCCCGATCGGCAGCAATGCCCACCATTTCCCGTACCAAACCCCTCCCACCAGCGCCAACAACAACACTGCACTCAATCCCATCACCCGCGCGTTCCCCATCTTCGACGCGCCAAGCGACTTCAATCCGCCGGCTTGTCCTTGCGCCACGCCCTTCGGCACTTGCGAGAAATCCAACTCCGGTTTTGGCAGCAAATCTTCTACTGGATCGCGCGGTTCCTCCGCCGGCTTCTTGCTCTCCTGCTTCCGTAGCGGCAAGGCCATCCCGACAACCGGGCGCGCTGGCGCTTGCTTCTCTTTCTCCTTCGCCGCTGGCATCAGCAACTCCGGTTTCGGTTCTTCCACTTTCGCCGTCACGGGACTCGGATCATTCACGGGCGCCAACTCCACTTTCGCCTTCGACGCGCCACCAAGCGCGCCCCCCGTCATTGCCTCCATGGCTCTCGCCGCTTCCCGCATCGCCGCGTCTCTTGTAGCCGTTTCCCTAGCCGCAGCCGCCTCCGCTGTTACTTTCGCCGCCGCTGCCACTTCATTCTTTTTTTCCAGCGCCACCAACTGTTCTCTCAACGCCTCCACTTCCTTCTTCAGTCGATCCACATCTTCCGCGCTGTGCGGCGCCACCGGCTTGTCCGGTTCCTCCGCCGTCGTCTCTTCAGCCTGCACCTGCTCCTCAACTTTAAATTCCTCCGTGCCCATCTTCTTTTCCGGAAACGCCACGCCCCAATAATCCGGCCGCTCTTCCGTAAACAACAATTCCACGTAATTGGATCCCGGCTTGAAGCTCCGCTTCTTCAATACCTGGCACACCACTTCTTGGTTGCTCTTTTTATTCGTCAGGAAAAGCAATTGCCCCACATTCACCGGTGCCTGCAGACGGATTACCGCCCCGTCTTTAAACACCAGCACCGTCGTCGTTTCTTCGGAAAACAGATCGCGCGCGCCGTTCGTCTCGCTCGCCTTCGCTCCCGTCGCATTTACCAACACTTCCAGCGCCACCGGGTTTGGCCGCGCTGTTCCCGTTCCTTCTTTTACGTTCGTTTCCGTTCCAATCGACTCTATTTTCGCTGCGGATGACACGAAATTTGGTCCTTGCTCCAGCTCCCGGCTGACGCACACATTCTGTTCGCACAGACGCACTCGCGCCTCTGCTCCCAGATTCAATCCCCTCCATTTTTTCCGCTACCCCCTCCTCCGCGCCATAGTACCCACGTACAGGCGTGACCAATCCGACCACATCCTTCTCTGCATCAACCACTCCCGCCTGTTCTCTTTCTCTCTATAAGGGGCAACTCCTGCTACCACTCAACCCAGTTCTGCGCCAGAATTTGTCGCACCGTCCCATGCGCGTAAATGTTGATAATCCCGTGCACCTTTGCTATGGGGATTCCATCTCCATCTGCCACCCCCCGTCCTGTCACCATCTCACTCACGCCCACTCCTCGTTCATTAATTCGTTGTCATCTCTGGGGAACCCTTCTCCTCCACCCCTTCAATACATCTCTACATCTTCTCCTCGTCACTTGTTTCACCACCCCTGCCCCATTTCTGTCCCTGCGTCCAGTTCCCTTTCCCCGCCTCCTTATTCCACACTATGCCCTCTATGTACTCTGCGCTGCGCACCATTTTCCTGTTCCTTCTGGTGTCTCTACTCGCTATGGCCCTCGCCTCCTGCGGCACTGCCTCGAAATCCACCTCCCCTCCAACGCAAACCCCTCCCGCCTCCATCTCTGTCGCCGTCTCCCCCGCCACCGCCAACATCCGTGCCGGCAGCTCCTACACCTTTTCCGCCGCCGTCACTGGCTCCTCCAACACCTCCGTCACCTGGTCCGTCAACTCCACCCCCGGTGGCAATTCCACTATCGGCACCATCAATTCCTCCGGCAATTACACCGCTCCCTCCACCCTGCCTTCACCCAACACTATCTCCGTCACCGCCAGCAGCGCCGCCGACAGCACCAAATCCTCGTCTTCTGCCGTCACTCTCTGGAATCCCACTCCTTCTCTCGTCGGCATCTCTCCTGCCTCCACCAATCTCGGTAATTTCTCTCTCACCCTCACGGGCACAAGTTTCGTTTCCGGCGCCCAAGTTCTCGTCAACAACGTGGCTCTCCCCACCACGTTCGTCTCCTCCACGCAGCTCACCGCCACCGGTAACGCCGCCAGCGCTGGCACGTTTCCCGTCGCAGTCGAAAACCCCGACCCCGGCCGCAGTACCTCCACAGCTCTCAATTTTGAGGTGAATGGTTCAGTCCAAACTTCATCATGCTCGCAGATGTCCACCGGTCAAGGCGCCAGCCTGGGTGGCTTCGTTCCATTCCCTTCGGACAATCTCTGGAATAAAGATATTTCCGCCGCCTCCGTCGATCCCAATTCCGCCGCAATCATTAGTTATATCGGTTCCACCATCGGCATCCATCCCGATTTCGGACAAGGTGAATACGACGGCTCCTACATGGGCATTCCCTACACGGTTGTCGACTCGAGCCAGCCTCTCATACCCATCAACTACCAAGCCTACGGCAGCGAGTCCGACTCCGGCCCCATGCCTATTCCCCTCACTGCTCCCATCGAAGGCTACCCCAATCCAGGCTCCGGCGATCGCCACGTCCTTGTTCTCGACAAATCCAATTGCTTCCTCTACGAGCTTTACAGCTCCTATCCGCAAACTTCCACTTGGAACGCCGATTCCGGCGCCGTCTGGGATCTTCTCGCCGACGAGCAACGCCCCTATACCTGGACTAGCGCCGACGCCGCCGGCCTCCCCATTTTTCCTGGATTAGTTCGTTACGATGAAGTCGCCGCAGGCGCCATCAACCATGCCATTCGTTTCACTCTTCCCAACACCAGCGCTGGTTTCGTTCCCCCCGCCTCGCACTGGGCTGCCACCAGCACCAACACCTACGCTCCCCCCATGGGCGCACGCCTCCGCCTGAAGGCCAGCTTCGATGTCTCCAGCTATTCCGCCACCAACCAGGTCATCCTCAACGCTCTGAAAAAATACGGCCTCATCCTCGCCGACAACGGTTCCGCTATGTACATCTCCGGCACGCCCGACAATCGTTGGAACAACAGTGACCTCCATCTCCTCAACGGCGCAACCGCAGACGATTTCGATGTCCTCACTTTGTCTCCTTTGTACACGAATTCCAATATCCCTTCTGGCCCCAATCCTACCATCTCCAGCTTTTCCGCCAGTTCCGCCACGGTCTCCTCCGGCACCGCGGTCACTCTGACCTGGCATGTCACCGGCGCCGATTACATCATCATCTCCCCCACAGTAGGCGCCACACGAGGCACCTCAGTCTCCGTCTCCCCCACCACGACGACCACTTACACCCTCTACGCCGCCAACGCCTTCGGCCAAACCACCTCTTCCGTCCAAATCATCGTTCAATAGCCCGCGCCCCTTACTTCCAAACGGAATCTTTTTCACCTTCGAAGCGTTTGCCTGTCTCAATAAAATGCATCGGATCCGGCGAAATACTTGGAATCTCCGCGTTGCACAAAGGGCACCGCGGCTTCGCCGCAAATTGGAAACTACCGTCGCAGAGACACGCTTCGAGTCGGCTTACCACTTTTTCTTTCTGCGTCGGACCCAACATCCAAGGATGTACTCCGCCCACAATCTCGACGTACTTCGGATCAAAACGAGCTAATGACCACAAGATTCGGGCAAGCCTCACAGTATAAAAATCCTGCGTTGTCGAATCCCGCATGGTACGCGTATTTCTGATTCGCATGAAACGTCCCGCTACACTCAGGACACTCGATATTCATCGTTTCTCCGATCCTACCCTGCCTCAACAAGCAACGTTGTCATCCTGAGCGCGCCTTGTGTGCGAAGGATTTCACCCGATGCGCCCTGACTCCCAATAACAAAATTTCCCCCACTTTGCCATTCTCGCCACTCGCCACGAATCACTCGCCACTCTCTTACCAACCCTCCTCACTTCCACTTCATGGAACCACCCTGCACCTCCAACCCACTGCCAGAGGCGCGGCCACGCCTTAGCCCAACCCGTGCGGGCTGGGGACCGCATCTTCGAAAGCACGAGCACCGTACGTGCAACACGCTCTTTCCCTCGCCGCGAACCACATCAAACTCCCCGCTTTACGCAAACCGCCTCGCCCTTCTCCAAAACTCCGGCCAACTCCCCCTCAATCCTCTACACACAAATATCTCCGGATCCTCAATCGCCTCCTCGTTCATCACTCCATACCGGTTCCACACCCGTCCGCCCACCACGCACGACGCGAACTCCACCTCCAAAAACTCCCGCGAATATCCCACCACAATCACCACTTCAGGTGGATCCCCATACCCTCTCTCCCAAGACGAATTCACCCCGCTAATCGCTCGTGGTAATCCAAATTTCTCTCCATACAAATTCAACGCGCCTACCTCTCCATAATTCCCCGCCAAAATTCCCATCTGCGCCCGCTCTTCCAACGGTAAGCGATCTCGCACCTGCGCCACAGCCCCCACAAACTCCGGCCACCCAATTTCCTCCGGAAAAACGCTATCCACCCGCGCCGCAAAGTTCCACCATCGCGTCCCCACCGGCGCAATCGGCAGCGCCACCGCCCCCGCCACCACAATATCCACCGCCAGCGCCACCCAAATCACCGCCCCTACCCACCGCCTTCCTTTTTTGTGTAGCGGCGGGTCTTCAGAGCCGCGCCTTTCTGGAGCTCCGCCAATCTCGTCCCCATTCTCGACATCGTCACTTCGTTGCTTCCTTGCGTGTTTACTTCGAATTTTCCCTTCCACCCACACTGCCCCCGCCGCGTACAACATTGGATAACCCGGCGCTAAGTAATATTCCCGTCCCCGCATCACCAAAAACAAAACCAATGGCACTGCGTACATCCATCCCAATACACGCCACCGTTTTCCCTCTTCCGCAAAAAAATAAAACCAGATCCCCACAACCGCCAAGGGCAGCGCCAGCAACGTCACCTCTGCCTGTCCCAACAAAAACCAATCCGTCAGTCCCTCCCTAACATCCCGCACATGCAAAAACCTTAAAAACTCCAGCGAAATAAATCTCCTCCTCCACTCCCACACAAAATTCGGCGCAAAAATTCCCAGCGCCACTGTCACTCCCCACCACAGCCACCCGCTCCGCAAATTACGCCGCGCCCCAGTCATCAACACGCCAACCACCAGCCCCGCCACCAAAAACAACATGGTGTACTTCGCCATCATTCCCAGACCAATCCCCGCTCCCACCCCCACCCACCATCGCTCCCCGCTCTTCCTCTCTTCTCCGCCAAGAACTTTGATCATCCCGTACGCCACCCACACCCAACACACATAATCAAACGAGATGTACTGCATCAATGCTCCGCCACCGAAGCAAAACGGCACTCCCGCCAACACCGCCACCACCTGTGCCCATTTCCCTCCGCCCAATTCCTTCGTCATCAATCCTGTCAACACCAACGCAAACGCCTGCGCCACCGCTGCAAAAAATCGAAATCCCACCAGCGAAGTCCCAAACAATTCCAGCGCCACCCGCCCGAAAAACGCCGTCATCGGCGGATACTGCACATATCCCCAAGCTAGATGCCGCGCATCCTCCAGCGCCATCAACTCATCCCGGTCAAATCCGTACCTCCATCCGGTAACCAGATGCACCACCACCGTCGCCGCTGCAATCCCCACCACCACGGCCGTCCCACTCCCCCACCATTTTCCCGCCCCATTCATCTCATCCACTCGTGCATCTCCACCCGGTAGCTCACCCCTTCAGGGGTAAGGCTTCCCCGCCAATTTACCACCAGTGCATTTTCTTCTTTACCTTGAACGCAACCGACCGGCCGAGCACTGGAATCACACCACCTCTTCCCAATTTTTATTTCCGCACCCCCGCGTCTTACTTCCCAAACCAAAATCTCCACTCGTCTTTTCATTTACTTCCTCAACCCCTCAACCTCCTTTACTTCCCCTCCTCTCCTTGCCACAATCCACTTAACCACCATGCGATCCCTAAGAGTTTTTCTCATCTCTCTTTTCTTTCTCCCAACCCTCGCGCTCGCTCAAACACAAACGACCACCACCATTCCTCCCTACCTCGACTCCTCTCTCCCTCTCGACACCCGCGTCAACGACCTCGTCTCTCGCCTCACCTTCGACGAAAAAATCGCCCAGATGCAGGACGTTGCTCCGGCCATCCCTCGCCTCCAAATCCCCGCCTACAACTGGTGGAATGAAGGCCTTCACGGTGTCGCTCGCTCCGGTACCGCCACCGTCTTTCCCCAAGCCATCGGCCTCGCCGCCACCTGGGACACCAAACTGATCCACTCCGTCGCCGACGTCATCTCCACCGAAGCCCGCGGCAAATACAATGACGCCATCTCCCACAACAACACCGGCCGTTACTACGGTCTCACTTTGTGGTCTCCGAACATCAATATCTTCCGTGATCCCCGCTGGGGTCGCGGTCAGGAAACTTACGGCGAAGATCCCTTTCTCACCGGCCGTCTTGGCGTAGCCTTCGTCACAGGCCTTCAGGGCGACGATCCTCACCTTCTCAAAACCGTTTCTACTCCCAAGCATTACGCCGTTCACAGCGGCCCCGAAGCCATCCGTCACCGCTTCGATGTTCCTGTTTCTCTACACGATCTTTACGACACCTACACGCCCGCATTCCGCGCCACCGTCGTTGACGGTCACGCCGACTCCATCATGTGCGCCTACAATTCCATCCGCGGTGAACCCGCCTGCGCCAATCAACTCCTTTTCAGTCTTCTCCGCAATCAATGGGGCTTTCGCGGCTACGTTGTCTCCGACTGCTGGGCCATCAACGATCTTTACCAGGGCCACGGCTTCGTCATGTCTCTCCCCCAAGCTGCCGCCCTCTCTCTCAGATCCGGCACGGATCTCACTTGCGGCCCGCAATACAAATCCCTGGACTACGCTCTCGAGGATCGTCTCATCTCTCCACAAGACATCGACCGCTCCGTCCGCCGTCTCTTCGAGGCCAGGTTCCGCCTCGGCATGTTCGATCCTCCCGCCAGCGTTCCATGGTCCAAACTCACTCTCGCCGATGTCGATACTCCCGCCAATCGCAAACTCGCTCTCGAAGCCGCTCGCGAGTCCATCGTCCTTCTCAAGAATTCTCCCAAGACGCACAGCAAATCCGCTGAACTCACTCTTCCCCTCGACTCCAAAATCAAATCCATCGCTGTAGTCGGCCCCACTGCCGATTCTCTCGACGCACTCCTCGGCAATTACAACGGCACTCCTTCCACCTACTCCACCATCCTCACCGGTATTAAGAAACGTTTCCCCATCGCAAAAATCTCCTACGCCGTCGGCGCACCCCTCACCGAAACTCGCCCAGTCACCGTCCCCTCTTCGGCTCTCCGCACAACAGGCGCCAATTCCCAACCGGGACTTACCGCACAATTTTTCTCAAACGTCCTTCTCTCCGGCGCTCCCGTCAACACCCACGTCGATCCCTTCGTCGACTTTGAATGGAACAACGTTTCCCCGGCTTCCAACGTCCCCGCGGAAAACTATTCCGCGCGATGGTCCGGCGAACTCGTTCCTCCCGTCGATGGCGACTACCGTCTCGGCGCCAGCTCCGATGGTGGTTATCGTCTCTTCTTCGATGACAAACTTTTAATCGACGAGTGGGCTCCCCACGGCGAACGCGCCCTCACCACCCTCGTTCATCTTCAGGCCGGACATGCGTACCCAGTCTCCCTCGAATATTTTCATACTTCCTGGGAATCCGCCGTCCGCCTTCTCTGGCTTCCTCCCAATCTCCAGCAGGAAGCCGTCGACGTCGCCCGCAAATCCGATGTCATCATCGCCGTCGTCGGCATCACCGCACAACTCGAAGGCGAAGAGTCCGAGAACAGCGACCCCGGCTTCTTCGGCGGTGATCGGACCGACATCACTCTGCCCACTCCGCAGCAGCAACTTCTTGAGGCCCTTGCCGCTACCGGCAAGCCTCTGATCGTCGTCCTCACCAGCGGCTCCGCCCTCGCCGTGAATTGGGCCGACGATCACGCCGCTGCCATTCTCGAAGCCTGGTATCCCGGCGAAGAAGGCGGCACCGCCGTGGCCGATGTTCTCTCCGGCGACTACAATCCCGCCGGCCGTCTTCCCGTCACTTTCTATAAATCCGTAGCCCAACTCCCTCCTTTCACCGACTATTCCATGTTCGACCGCACCTATCGCTACCTGAACGAAACTCCCCTCTACCCCTTCGGCTTCGGCCTCTCCTATTCCATTTTCTCCTACTCCGATCCCGTCATCGCCGAAACAAAGTCCGGTCCTGATGTGCTGCAATCCGTCTCCGTCCACGTCATTAACAAATCCAGTCTCCCCGGCGACGAGGTCGTCGAACTCTACCTCTCCCACCCAGGCGTCGAAGGTGCTCCCATCCGCTCCCTGGCCGGCTTTCAACGCGTCCATCTAGCCGCCGGCGCTTCTCAACTCGTCACTTTTCTTCTCACTCCTCGCGATCTCTCCATCGTTGACCCCATCGGCCGCCGCCTGGTCCCTGTCGGCCCGGTCGATCTCTGGCTGGGCTCCTCCCAACCCATTGCCATTTCCGACCGCCCCGTCCCCAATGGCGTCTCTCTGAAACTCACCCTATCCACCTCCATCCCACTCCCTAACTAGACAATCTGCCCCCCAGCGAACCTCCAACTCGTCGCGGCGGCTTTACGCTGCCGTCTTGGGTTCCCCCGGGACCGCTGATCTCCCGATCATCCCATGGGTTTCTCTTCTCTCTCCTCGCGTACTATCATCATTCCCCGTGTCCAATGCGACTCCCACCTCCCTGCTTCACTTCCATTACCTCCTCTCCCTCCTTTGCCTCCTTCTCCTCCCTACCAAACTCCAAGCCCAACTCTCCGGTTCCGTCCTCGATCCCTCCGGCATTCCCGCCCCCAACACCCATCTCAAACTCCATAACTCCTCCTCTAACTCCCCAATCTCCGAAGCCCTCTCCGACTCCCAAGGTCATTTCGCCTTCGACCATCTCCTCCCTGGCACCTACCATCTCTCCGCCAACTCTCCGTCCTTTTTCCCCGTCTCCGTCGATTTCGCTCTCACCGCCTCCGAACAAAAATCCCTCACCCTCCAATTCACGCAGCTTGCCGCCGTCCTTCAATCCATCACCGTAGTCGCGAGCTCTCCTTCTTCTCTCACTCCCGATCCCTCGCAAACCGTCGTCGTTCACGATCAGGTCCTCGACGCCAACCCTGGCCGCCCCGGTGCTCCCATCTCCATCCCCGGCCTTCCCATCGAAACCGCTTCCGGCGGCATCAAGGCTCCGCAATATTTCGCTCCCGGTGTCGCCGGCGATCACGGCGAACCCATCGCCCAATTTTTCCAGGTCGGCAATTTCCTCTTCCCCAACAATCTCCCCGCCAACGCCCACGGCAACGGCTACTCCGATCCCAATTTTTTAATCCCCGCAATCATCGATGCAGTCACCGTCGATGGTGGCGCCTTCAACGTCCGCGAAGGCAACCACTCCGTCGATCTCGCCACCACTTACCTCCCCCGCCAGCGTCTCAACACCTTCCTCCAACTCACCGGCGATTATCGCGATATCGATCTCGTCGCCGGCTGGTGCCCGAAAAATCCCTCCACCAATGCTTGGCTCGGCGCCGAAGCCTCTTACGGCAACGGCTTCCTCGATCGCCTCGAGCATCGCCAGCAGTACAAACTCAACGGCTATCGCCAATTCAAATTCGGCGGTCACGAACTCACTCTCTTCGGCCTCGCCTATTACGGTTTCTCCTTCGTTCCCGGCCTTATCCCCATCGAGTTCCCCGTCCTCAATGACACGATTGACAATCACCAACTCGACCGCACCAACAATTTCCTCGCCGCCGCCAACGACACCTGGCGCCTCGCTTCAAAATCTCAGTTCAATTTCGCCGCTTTCTTCCGAGATTATTCCCTGACCCTCCGCTCCAATTTCGGCGACGGCCTCATCCAACAATCCGAGACGCGCACCGTGGTCGGCGGCGAAGTTTCCTTCCTCCAAACCTTCAATCAGCATCTCGCCATCCTCGCCGGCGTAGATCTCCGCCGCGACGCCCCCCGCAACCTAAATCTCGGCCGCGCCACCACGCCCTTCCCCCTCTCGGTTATGGCACCGGGGGCCGGAGCTTCAGCTTCGACATTAAGCCCCACCACAACCCGGACTGTAGACCTTGGGCTTCAGCGCGAGGCGCGAAGCGCCCCGGAGGATTCCGTTTCCTTTGCCTCATTAACCCCCTCTACTTCCCCCACTTCCTTTCTTCCGGTCACCGCCAACAACCTAACTCTCTCCTTTCTCGAACCCTTCGTCTCCGCCGACGGCGCTCTTGGCAAGTACATCCACTACGATGTCGGCCTCCGGGAAGAAATCATCCGCATGAACAATCAGGATCTCCTCGCTCCCGCAAATTCCTTCGACAAACTCGCTTCCCTCGCTCTCCCCAAAGCCACTCTCACTCTTTTCCCCAGTGCTCCCGGCTTCGCCCCCAGCATCTCCCTTAGCTACGGCGAAGCCTTTCACACCGAAGATCCCCGCATCGGCTCAGGACCGAGCACCGGTCCGCCTTCGCTGCTCTCGACCTCCCGCGCCTATCAACTTCGTTTCTCCAAAAGCGTTCACCAATTCGAAGCCAATCTCACTCTTCGCCGCACTTCCAATTCCCAGGAGCTCGCCAAAATCGACCCCGACACCGGCCTCCAGGAAAATTTCGGCCCCTCTCTCAATCACGTCATCGTCGTCTCCGTTCAGCGAACCTTCTCCCGCAGCGCCTTCTACATCTCCTACGCGCAGGCCGATGCTCGCGACAGGCTCACCGGCGCGCCCACTCCTGAAGCCCCAAGGTTAATTTGGGATGCTGTTGCTTCTGAAAATCACTTACCACTCGGCCTGCAGGCCCGCGGCGAATTTGAATTCGTCCGCGCCAAGCCGCTCGGCGACGGGTTTATTGGCGTCCCTGTCTACGAAACTCGTGGCGCGCTGATCCGCCCATTCGCCGAAAACAAAATGTCCCTCGGCCTCAATTTCCTAATCGCCAAAGGCTACACCGGCCAAACCACAGAAACCCTCCCCACCCAACCAGCCCCCTGCCCCATAGAATGCGTAGTCGGCGTTCCCCTGAAATCCTACGTCGCCCTAACCTACTCCTACTTCTTCTCCCACTAACTCTTGGTAGCGCCGGCATCCTGCCGGCTCCTGGGTTTGATTCTTCCACGCTTCATCGCTTCGCTGTCGTCCTACGGTGCCTCACATACGCATATTGCCATCCTGAGGCTATCCGACGAAGATAGCCGAAGGACCTCAACCTCTGCGTCTTGCCTCCCAACCTTCTATTTCACAAATTCCCCCGTCTTCCCCTCTCCCCAAGGATCGTAGTGCAAAGAATACTGAATCCGGTCCGGTATCGCCGGATGGTCGTAAAACAAATCGATCACCCACCGCTTCGGCGCCGGATCCGACAAATCCACATCTCCCAAAATATTGAATGACTGCGCCGCCACCTGCCCGGAATCCGGTGTCAGCCCATGCGTCACTTCCAATCCATACTGATCCGCCTGGTGTTCCACGTGCCGTGAGTACGTGCTGAACACCGGCCCCACCACCGTCACCAGCACCGACACTACCAGTAGTAGCGCTGGATACGACGCATAATCGCTCACGTCGCGGATCCCCCACGCTGCGCCCCATCGCCGCAGCACTCCTCCAATCAACCGATACCCCAAATAAAACACCACCAGCAGCACCAACTCTGCAAACGCAATCCCCTTCGGAATATGGTGCAGCACATAGTGTCCCATCTCGTGTCCCGCCACAAACACAATCTGTGGCGTGTTCATCTTCGCAATCGTCGTATCCCACACCACGATCCTTTTCGACGCCCCAAATCCCGTTACATAGGCATTCAGCTCCGTCGTTTTCTCTCCCGCTCCCATCCAGAACATCCGTTCCGGCGGAATCGTCTGCCCTGCACGCTGCACCATCTTCTCCAGCTCCATCGTCAACCCCGGATCTTTCACCTGCAGCGGCTCGAACTTGTGAAACATCGGATCGATCACCAGCGGCTGAATGAACATCACCGCCAGGACCAACGGAATCGTCGCTAGCCAAAACGCAAACCACCAGGCCCTCGGCCATTTCCGTATCACCGCATACAAAATCCACACGATAATGATCGTAAAGATTACCGACAGCAGCTCCCCCTTCGCCCAATCCCAGAACCACGATCCCCACCCCTGCACCGACAATCCATACCCACGATCCAGCCAGTTATCATAAATCCCCGTCGGCAGCGACATCACATCCATCGTCAACGCGATCAGCGGCGCAAACACCAGCACCTGCACAAATCTCCGCACCGACGCCCTCTCGGCCAATTCCCGATACTTGGCCCCCAATTTCCACCACAACACCACCAGCAGCACCACGAACCCGTACACCATTTCCACCAACCGAGTCCGCAGCCGCACCTGCGCCAACGCCCGCGCCTTCTGATCCCTCTCCGGCGTCAACGTGTACTTCGTGATCCTTTGCTCAGCCCCGCTCTGGGTCTGCGCACTCGGCGCCGCTGCACTCTCCGCCTGCGCCATCAGCGCCACGCCACTCTTTCCCTTCGCAATTCTCAATTCCGCACCTTGTGCCGTCCCTCTACCTTGCGCCCAAGCGCACACCATCAAAATCCCCGCGATCGCAATCCCCGCCATCCACCGCACCACCGTCGTTTTGCTCACAATCTCTCTCCTATACCGCCGCACGTCTTGTCCACAACTCTCCGTGCCACTTGCTGCCTCTGCGCGAAGCTTTTCTAATTTCCATTTTCCGCAATCGCACCATCACCTCACCGGCACCCGATACAAATTCCTCTTCACCCTCATGCGCGAAAACGCGTACACCTCCGGCGTCATTGCCGTCGCCACAAACCCTTCTATGACCTCCGTCTTTACCCGTTTCTTCAACTCCTCGCTGTCTCCCACTCCCTCCGCTCCCAGTCGCGGCAGTTCCTCCCCCTTCTCCAGCCGCACAAAATACACAATCCCGTTCTTCTCTTCGTACAGATTGATCACCATGTGCGCTCCACTCTGATCCCATCTCACGTCGCACAGCCTCCGGCACAACATCACCCCCGGCCCTCCCCCCTCCACCGGGTACGCCATTGTCCGGTACGGATGTTCCGCACTTTGGCTGTCGCTCACCGACGCCACCACCCACTTCCCGTCCGGCGACACTTCCATCAGATCCAGGATCGGTTCGTTCATCACCAACTTCTCCTCGCCGCCCTCCACGCTTCTCTTGTACACATAATTCTTCCCTCCTCGGCTCCCTCGGTACAGCACCTCTCCGTTCGGCAGCAACACCGGGGAATCCTCGTTTTCCGTCGACTCCAGCTTCACTGGGGATCCACTGTGATCCGTCGCCGAAATCCACACGTGCGAAATTCCTTTTTCGTCCTTCATCCCAAACGCCACCCGCTTCTCGTCCTTCGACACCGAGTAACCGTTTCTCTCTACTCCGTACCCCGGCAGCAACCGCTCGCTCACTCCGCTCTTCAGATCCATTCTCCACAATTCCGCCCGCGGCTCCCGCCCTCTCCGGTTCAGGTAGTACAGCTTTGTTCCATCCTTCGAAAACGCCGGCATTGCCGCGCTTCCTTCCGACGACACCTGCCTTTCCCCTTTCTTGTCATGAATCCATAAAGTCGAATCCGTCGTCCCCACGGAGGTGATGAACGACTTCCCATCCCCCGCCATCGCGATTCCTTCTTCTTCCGTTGGTCCCGATGTGACCTGCTCCGGTTCCCCGCCAGGAAATCTCTGCCTCCAGATGTGCGTCTCCCCCTCCTTTTCCGAGCTTACATACACCCACTCCCCATCCGGACTCCACGCACCCGTCCTGCACGTCCCCGCTTCCGGCCCCACCAGTTGCTCTTTTCCACTTCCGTCAAATGCCACTACCCGGCACTGCACCAGGTCTCCCCGCCCGTTCATCATCACGATCAACACCCACTTCCCATTTGGCGACAAGTACGAATGGTGTACCATGCTCCGGTTGCCCTCCGGCACAAACACATCCCGGCTTCCACCTCGCCCTTCATCCGTCGTCACCAATCCCATGTGCAATCCGCTCTTCATCTCGCTGAACAGCAGCCGCTTTCCCCCGTCAATCCACGTCAGCGACGATGCGTTCCTCAGCATCAGGTGAGGTTCTCCTCCCATCACTCCCACTTCCCACGTGTCCCACGGGTCCACTGTTCCATACGCTATCTTTGTCCCATCCGGCGAAAACGTCGGACTCAGTTGCGCCTGACGGTCGTGCGTCAATTGCACCGGATCTCCCGTCGGCAATATCTGCACGTAGACATCCCCGGCCCCAAGGAACGTGGATTCGCCGCGTAAGTACGACAGCATCCGTCCATCCGGTGATAGTGCTGGGTACACCACCGAATCAGTGAAATACGTCAGTTGCTCCCACTTTCCCGTCTCGACTTTTCTTCTGTCCCCCGCCAATCGCGAATACACCAGCGTTCCCACCACTCCCAGCAGCACCAATGCCCCTGCTCCGATTCCCGCCCATTTCCACCCGCTGCCCCTTCCACCCTTCGCCTCTGCCACTTTCGACACTAACCCGCTTTCCGTATCCCTTTTCAACCGCTCCAAATCCGTCCGCAATTCCGCGGCGCTCTGGTACCGCAACCTCCGGTCTTTCTCGAGCGCCTTCCTCAAAATATGTTTTAACCCGTCCTTGGGGAACGCCAACCTCTCGATCGGCGTTTTCTCCGCTCCCGCCTTTATTTCCTTGGTCTCGGTCAATCCCGCCGGCTCGCGATTCAAAATCGCATCGTGGATCAATGCCGCTGTGTTTCCTCGAAACGCTCCTTGCCCCGTCGCCATCTCGTACAGCACCGCCCCAAACGAAAACAGGTCCGTGCGCGCATCCAACTCCTCGCCTCTCGCCTGCTCCGGTGACATGTACGCCATTGTCCCGATCGCATATCCCGGCGTCGTCAGCATCCATTCCATCGTCATCGTCGGCAGCGACGACACTCCTACCCCCGCGCCCCCTCTTCCCGTCGTTTGCTTCACCAATCCAAAGTCCAGGATCTTTGCGTCTTCCCTTACAGTTATGAAAATGTTTGCCGGCTTGATATCCCGGTGTACGATCCCTTTCGCGTGCGCGGCATCCAGCGCATCCGCGATCTGGATTCCCCACTTCACCACCTGCTCCCGTGAGACGCCCTCCTCCTCAATCCGCTCCTTCAGCGTCTTCCCTTCCAGATACTCCATAGCGATGAACGCTTCGCCATGTTCGTCCCCGATGTCGTACACCGTGCAGATGTGCGGATGGTTCATTCCAGACGCAGCCTGCGCCTCGCGCTTGAACCGCTCCAGCGCCTGGGCGTCTCGTGCCAACTCTTCTGGTAAGAATTTCAGGGCTACTGCCCGTTTCAGCCGCGTATCTTCGGCACGGTAGACGACTCCCATTCCCCCGCCGCCAATCCGCTCCACGATCCGGTAATGCGTGACCGTCTTTCCAATCCGAGTATCTGATGTCCTCATGTGGCGCTCATATTAGGGTGCCCTTTTTTTCAAGTCAACGCGTCGCCACAACTTCAAGGTCCCGTTACTTCCTCCTCCAATCCCACCGTTATGCTCTTCCTATCCCCTTCATCCAAATCCACCGTCACGCCCTTCGCTCCGTATTTCTGAAAAAATTCCTCCTTCCGCACATCTTCGTGCAGTGCCTTCAACGCCACCACCACGTACGTTCCTGGATTCATCCCTCGCATCAGAAAATGCCCGCTCCCGTCCGCTCGCTCCGTCTGATACGAATCCATCCGCCCCAACTTCCCCGAGCTTGGCATGCTCGCCACCGTCGCCCCCGCCGCCACTTGCCCCTGGCTATCTATCACCGTCCCTTCAATCGACGCTCCCTTTGCGCTCACCACCACATCCAATCTCGTTTCTCCGTTCACCGCAAATCCCGAATCCGCCACTTCGCGTCCGTCCAGCAGCACCGATTTCATGTAATAGTCCCGGAACCTATCCGAATGTCCGCCCAGAAATACCTGATAAGTTCCGCCAGCCACTTCATTCAATTCGAACGACCCGTCCTCTTTCAACCCCACATTCCCTTCCGGCCCGCCAATAACCGCCATCTGCGGCAACTCTTCTGCACCTTCCGTCACGCGCACCAGGCTTATATTCAAATCTGTCCAGTCCAGCGTCTCTTCCCCTTCCGCGCGGACTCTTCCGCTTACCGATCCTCCCGCCTCCGTCCGCAATGCCAATCCCGTCACATCCGATTCGCTCACCACGATTGGCGACGCAATCATCTGCATATGTGACTCTGGCGCCTTTCCATCTCCGGCACTATTCATATTCACAATCAGAACCTGCGCCACATATGTCCCCGGCAATATATTCTGAAACTCGAATTTTCCTCCCTCCCGGAGCCCCTGCGCTTCCGTCTGCCCCGTCGTTGACAGCAGGAAAATCTGCGCAATCTGCCCGTTTTGAGGATTACCCGTCATCGTCACTGTCCCGCTCACTCGATACGCCCGGCTCATCAGCAAACTGAAGTTTGCCGTCGCTGTCCCTCCCGAGGTCACCCTCACCGGGCTCGCCGTCTTCTCCTCCACCGTGCCTGGGTAATACGTCAGCGCATACACGGCCTTGTCCTTCTGTTTCCCCTTCTCCGCCGGATCCGGTGCCGGACCCACTCCACGCGCCTGCGCTTGCACCAGATATTGTCCCGCACGCAAATTCGCGATCCGGTATTCCCCCAAATCGTTCGTCGGCTCCTCTCCCGCGCCCTCCTCCGTTGGACCGCTTTCCCCGAGGGCTGCCCCGTTTTTTCCCACTCGTTTCACCCACACGCTCGCGCCCTGCAACGGATCCCCATCCGCATCCGTGATCTTTCCCGCGACCACTCCCGTGGCCTCCATCTTGTACACCAACCCGCTCACTTCTTGCCCCGCCGTCACCGTGATCCTTGCCTGCTCCTCTTTCGCGCTCACCAGTACAAATCCCAATCGCCTCACAGACACGCTATACTCTCCCGCCACCACTCCCTCTATTCGAAATTGCCCCGTTGCGTCCGTCGCCGTCGTGTACTCCTGGGGCTCCTCCGGATTCTGTCCCACCAAATCCAGCAACACCTTCCGTATTCCCAGCCCACCCACCTCCTGCACCACCTTCCCCTGCACGCTCCCCAGCGCCTGTTGTCCCGCCGTCGTCTGCCCCGAACACACCCCCGCCCTCGCGCATATCCCAACGCAAACCATCCCAACAATAAATTGCCGTAGGATTCTCACAACAACCTCCGCGAGCCTCCCGCCCGTGCCCGCGCAGGCATTCTACCTTGGACTGCGGCCCTCGCCCCCGCTTTCATCCACCCTCCAGGTCGCGCCGGCATCCTGCCGGCACTTGGGTCTCTCCTTCCGAATCCCTTCCCTCCTACTCCTTCACGTGCGCCAGCGGTATTTGCGACGACAACTGAATGTCAATCAGCGTCGTGATTCGCCAGTCTAACTGAAAAAAACGTCGCCGCCTTTCTCCCCGGCAACACCTGGCTTACCACCGGCACATACTTCAACCGTAACGCCTGCACCTGTTCGTCGACTTCCAGCCACCGCCGGATATAAATCAATGCGTCCTGATCGGTGATCGTTCCCCAGCTCTGCGTGTAATCCTTAATTAGTCCGAACTTCAAGTCGTACACACCCTTCAATTCTTCCGTATAGTGGTTGTAGATCGGCCAGAACTTCTCCGCCTCGGCATCCAACAGCGAAAGATTCTTTCCAATCAGCTGCTGCTTCTGGGCGCGAATGTCCTGTCTCAACAGCGCAATCTCCTGATCCGTGGCCACCTGCCCGCCCGGCGCCACAATTACTACCTGTTGCTGCGGCTCCGTCCGAGTCGGCTCCTTCGCTCCTCCCACCACAAACTCTCCCGCCAACACCATGGCCGCCATCTATTTTCTGTTCACAAGTTCCTCCTCAGCCTTCCGCCACCCAGCCTAAGTCCATTGCTTCGTTGCTTCTTTGCATCATTTCTTTATTTCTTCAATCTTCCTCACCATCCCCAGCAAAACCTCCGCATCCGCCTCATCCAACGAAAATCTTCTCACCATCCGCCGCAGTTTCTCCTCCGCCAGCTCCTTGCTCCTTGCCGCCACATATCCGCTGTTCACCAGACACTTTAGCAGCGACTCCGTAATCCGTTCCACGGTCTCCATCCGCGCCGCGCCGCGCTTCACTCCCTCTTCAAAACTCCGCGTCCCTCTCGCCAGCTCATACATGCACACTGCGGCCGCCTGCCCCAAATTCATCGACTGGTGCTCTCCCCGCGTCGGGATATGCACGAGCCAGTGACAATAACTCAAATCTTCATTCGAAAGCCCCTTTTTCTCTGACCCAAACAGTATCGCCACGCGTTCACCAGCCAGTCGATTCCGAATCACCCCTCCAGCCTTGTCCAAACTCCTCAGCGGATGCTTGATCTCTCGATTCCCGATTGCCGTCGTCCCCACCACTAGCCCGCAATCGGCCACCGCCTCCTTCACCGTCGTGCACTCCTCTGCCTCTCGCAGCACCATCGCCGCGCCCACTGCCGACCGCGCCTCTCGAAAGGCCTTTTCGTATGGATTCACAACGCGCAGGTGCATCGCTCCAAAATTACTCATCGCTCGCGCAACCGCGCCCATGTTCAGCGGATTCCGCGTAGCCACCAGCACCACCCGCAAATTTTCCATCCCCTTACTCATCACCGTCTGCACGCTCCTGTAGTGGCGGTCCTTTAGGCCCTGGTTCCGTGATTTCGCTCGTGTGGTCGCGGGTCTTTAGACCCGTGCCTCTAGCCCCAGCGCCGCAGTTGCGCGGGCTCTCTTGGGGTTCGTAGTTAAGCCCCCGCCTCATGTACTCGAGGGTGCCCTACCCTTTGCCTCTTTTGCAAAGGTTTGGGCACTTCCACTCGGACGCCATTCTTCCCTTTCTTCAAATTCCCAACCCAAAGTGTTTTAATCCCAAGATGCCACCCACCGACGATCTCCTCTTCTCATTCGAAATCCACTCCCCGGAAAAAATCCGCGCCGCTCTCGCCGCCGGCCTCGATTCCAATGCCTCCATCAACGGCAAGCCCCCCATCCTCATTCTCGTTGAAATGTACTTGCGCTCCTCGCGCTTTCCCGAATGTCTCCGCGTCATGCTCGATGCCGGAGCCTCCCTGCACGATCCTCTCCTGGAAATTCTTCTCCTCGACGACCACGCCCGCCTCCGCCAACTCCTCCAGACATCTCCAAACTCCCTCCACCACCGCTTTTCCCTCGCCTGCGCGTTCACTTCTCTTCAGGGGGTCTCCGCCCTTCACGTCTGCGCCGAATACAATTCCGTCCACTGCGCCCGCGTCCTCCTCGATTCCGGCCTCGACGTAGACGTCCGCGCGGACCTCGACCCCAACGGCTTTGGTGGCCACACTCCCCTTTTCCACGCCGTCAACAGCAATCAAAACCACTGCCGTCCTGTGATGGAACTACTTGCCGACTCCGGCGCTAATCTCGATATTCGTCTCAAAGGTCTCGTCTGGGGTTCCGGCTTCGAGTGGGAAACTCTTCTCTTCGATGTCACCCCCATCTCTTACGCCCAATGCGGCCTCTATTTCCAATTCCATCGCCCGGAGAGTCATGTCTACAGCAACCTCACTTACCTTTTCCGCAAGCGCTATTCCGCCGATCTCCCTCTTCGCAATGTCCCTAACAAATACCTTCAAGATTCCCGCGTCTTCCCCCCACGCACCTAAGCCCCAACGTTTTGCCCCAACTTTCCTCTACCTCCTATAGTTCGTTCACTTCCCATATCCTTTCCTTCCTTCCTCACTTCGTTGCTTCTTTACTTCTTCTCTTTTGCCTCCAACAACCAAATCTCATCCGACTCACCCACCTCATTCGTCGTCACCAACCATTTCCCATCCCGCGAAATATCAAACGGATAATTCACCCCATGAAACCTCAATCCCGGCAATACCTGCGTCTCCCCCGTCGCCAGCGTCACCACCGTAATCTCCACGTTCCCTTCCGGCCCTAACGTTTGCAATCCAATCTTTTCCCCGTCCGGCCACCACACCGGCCATCCGCCCGTTTCCGCCACGCGCTTCAATCCGCTTCCATCCGGGTGCATGATGAACGCACCGCCTCCAAATCCCCGGCTCGGACCGAACGCGACCCACTTCCCGTCCGGCGACCATCGCGGCACCACCCCCTCCACCGTCCCCACTCGCCGAGCCTCTCCCGTCCCGTCCGCCGCCCTTATATACAGATGCGACGCCTTATTCTCCGTCCTCACAAACACCATCCATTTCCCATCCGGCGAAATGTCCTCAAACGAATCGCTCGTCGTCGCTTTCGGCTCCAGTTCCCGCGTTCGCCCGCTCTTCCGCTCCACGCGCCACAGGCTCAACGGCTCTTGTCCCCACGAGCTATAAAAAATCTCCTGCCCATCCGGCGAATACCGCCCATAAATTTCCAACGTGTTTCCCGACGTCAACTGTCGTGGCGCGCCTCCCTCTGTCGCCCTCGTCCACAAGTGCCACGCTCCGTCCGGTTCTCCCTTCGAATACGCCACTTCCTTGCCATCCGGCGAAAACGCCGGCCCCCACAGCACTCCTCGGTCGCTCAAAATCGTTTTGCTCTGGCCCGTCGTTAGGTCGTACAACAACATGACGAAGCGCGTCCGCGAATTCAGAAACGCCATCGTTCCATCCCGCGCCACGCTCGGTGACGAATCCGGCCCCGCACCCGACGTCAACTGCACCGCTCCTCGCCCGCTCAACTCCAGGTACCAGATGTTCCACGCTCCGCTCCGGTTCGACCGGAACACCACCCCTCGGCCATCCGCAGAAAATACCGGTGTGTCGCTGGATATTCCCCCTGCCCCGTGCGTCAACTCCGTCGCTGCCCCTCCATTCACCGGCGCCAGCCAGATCTCCCGCTTGTCTCCTCCTCGGCTTCGCGCCACCGCGATGGTCTTTCCGTCCGGCGACCACGCCGGCCTTCCCAGAAACGGATAAATTACGTCTCCCGCCAAGATCGTCCGCGTTTCTGTTGCATCCAGCGCCACAATCTCCAGCGTCTCCGTTGGCGCGCCCTTTCTCCTCACAAACGTCAACCGGCGCCCATCCGGTGACCAGGCCGGCATCGCCCCGTCTTGCGCCACTGTCGTGACTTCTCCTCCAAGGGTCGCAATCGTGCAGATCTCCTCCGCCGATCCTCCCGGCACTTTTCGCGCAAAAGCGATCTTTTCTCCGTCCGGTGAAAATACCGGCTCACCTTTCCTCGATACGTCATTCGTCAACTTCATCCTCTCCCCGCCCGCCACCCGCGTCACATACAAATCGTCCCCATCCGCTCCTTGCTCCACGTACGCCAGCATCTTTCCATCTGGCGAAAGTCCCGGTCCCAGAATGTTTTTCTCGGTCGCCAGCAATTGCCGCAATTTCCCGCCCGGCTCCGGCGCACCCAATCGCGGTTTCGCTCCCGGCACAAAATAGATAACTGCCGCCACGGCCAGCAGCAGCCCTGCACCCATCCACAAAAACCGCTTCGTATTTCTCTGGGTAGCTTCCCTAGCGCCGCCAAATGGCTCCGCCGCGACTGCCGCCGCTGCGGCCGCCGCCATCATCCCCCCATTCGAATGCAGCGCCTCCAGTGCCGCCCTCACTTCGCTCGCTCTTTGGTATCTCTGCTCCGGTTGTTTCGCCAGGCACCGTAGAATAATCGCCCGCAGTCCTGGCGGCACGTGCATCGGCAATGGCCGCGGCGCCTCCTTCAATACCGCGCTGCACAACTCATACGTCGTTCGCCCCGGAAACGGGTGCGCCCGGGACGCCATCTCGTATAGCAACACTCCCAACGCCCAGATATCCGCCCGCGCATCCGCCGGTGTCCCCGTCAGTACTTCCGGCGCAAGGTACGCCAACGTCCCCGGCGCCCCAGCCGTCGACTCCGTCGCGCTCGTCTGCGTTGCTCCTTCGAGCGACGCATCCTTCAGGCTTATCGCCAATCCAAAATCCAGCACCTTCACTTGCCCGCTGCCGCTCTGCCGCACGTTCGCCGACTTCAAATCCCGGTGCAGCACTCCGTGCGTGTGCGCGTGTTCCAGCGCGCTCGCGATCTGCGCTCCATATTCCAGCACTGTTTCAGTGGGCAATCCGTCGTCCGGTATGCACTCGTTCAGCGGCCGTCCCGCAAGGTATTCCATCGCGATGTACGGTTGACCCTCGTACTCGCCCACTTCATAGATCGTGCAAATATTCGGATGATTCAGCCCGGACGCCGCGCGTGCCTCCGCCAGCCATTTCACGCGCAGTTCTTCGTTCAGCAGCGCGCCCTCAGCCGGCAGCTTCAACGCCACCTCGCGCTGCAGCCTCTCGTCCCGCGCCCGGTAAACGACACCCATGGCCCCCGCGCCGGCCTGCTCCAGCACCAAATAATGACCGAATTGTCGATCAACCATTCCCCGGAACCTTTGCCCGCATCCTAGCTTCCCATTACCTTCCCGTCAATATCTGCCGCAGTTGGCTGTGCCGCCGCAATATGAGAATGTCCGGTTTGCGCAGAGTAGGAATGTCCGGTTGCGTGAGAAGTGCAGGAGCCAATGGAAACGGAGCGGATCGCCTTGAGTCTTCGAGAACGGG
This sequence comes from Candidatus Acidiferrales bacterium, assembly GCA_963709675.1. Classification (GTDB taxonomy): domain Bacteria; phylum Acidobacteriota; class Terriglobia; order Acidiferrales; family UBA7541; genus Acidiferrum. Next base: position 549,434 of record CAVPWW010000002.1, on the reverse strand, counting down.
ACCGCCATTGCTCATCCCAAAAAAGATGACAACCTTCCTCGGCCCAACTCCCATTTTCTAATTTCTGGTTCCTTCTACCTTCCCCGAAACAGCAGCAACACATCCAGCAAACACAAAACCGTGATCGCCGCCTCCAACAAAAACAATCGCGCCTCATTGAACTGCGCTACCATAAACCCGTACAACTCCCCCGCCGTCTCCAACTTCTTCTCCACCAGATCGCGGTACTCCGCCACACCCACTCGCGAAGCCGCCAACCGATACGCCCGCGCATAAAACGTGTCGCTCACGAACTTCACAGCATTGTCCACTCTCTCCGTCAGATCCATTACATCTAATCGGATGGTGTTCAATCGATTGGCCTCACCCGGCAGCCTCCATCGCGACAGCAGTAGATTCTGCTTCCGGTCCAGTGTGTTATACACATCGCTCAGCACCCGGGTCATGAAATTATCGTAGTAGCGAAATTCCAGTAACTGCATTTTCGCGTACTCCAATACCTGGATCGTCCATCCCGCCTCTTCCACTCGGTCGTACACCATCGCCGCCGTCGCCCCCACCACCAGTAAATCCGCCGGGTAATAAGACAAGCTCCCTTCCAGCAATCGGTCCGTCGTGCTTCGTGCCAGCGCCGTCGCCTCACCGCGAATCAGTTGCACAATCTGATCTCGTCGCGAACTCAGCAACTCCTCCGCCGTAACCATGTTCCCTTTTTCGTCCCGAATCTCATTCAGCTCCACTACCAAATAATTTTCCTGCACCCAATCTTCCCTCGGCTTGCTCACCGCCCCCGCTATCCTTTCCAGATGCTTTCGAACCACCCCTCGCCCTTCCGGCTCAATTTCCGGTGAATCCATCCAGCGCGATGTCTGCGCCAGGAACAACTCCCAATCCCCTTCGAAGGACGCCTCCATCTGCACTTCCACAATCGCGTATTCGTAGTATTTGATGGAGCAGACGACCTTCTCCCCGCTCCGCAGGGTCAGTCCTTCGCTGGGCTCTGCTATGGGCGGGTTCTCGAACCGTATGTAGTCGGGTGTCCGCCGCGGAAATTCCGGCTTCGTCGGTCCGCCGCGCGGGCCAACCAAGCCACGCAACTTCTCCAGGTCAAACGCTTCCCCCACATCATAAAAAAAGAACATCCGGATGCAGCCGCGCAAGAGCATCCCACAGTTTTACCAGATTCCCGTCGAGTGGAGGACAGAGCTTAGGTATCTTTAAGCCGATCCTCGTTAGGTCACTCCTCCGCAGGCTTCTAGAGCACGCATAGCAGTGTTGTCATCCTCCGCGTTCGCGCCCACCGATTCACGTACGGCAACAGCACCTGATTCATTTTTTCTTTGCTATTCGCGCAATACTTAGCCCGATCTCTCCCGGTCCACAGTGTGATTACGTTTATCAGCCCCATTTCCTCGTCGGAAACCTGTGCGATGCACCCGGAGAAACTTCCCCGATTGCCAAACGCTTCGCTCATCGCTCCCGGGATGATCGTCTGCAGCTTCTCGGCCATTCCCGGCAATGCCACGAATTCCACTCCGTGCGCGAATATCCCTGAACTCAACAGCTCGCCTATGCCTTCTCGAGCGCCCAAGGCATTCCCGCTCAATTGTTCCAGCTCACTTACAGCACAGGATCTAAGATTCCTCTCTGACTCGGCTGGCACCCAAGGCCATTTTCTTGCCCGAAGACTTGCCGTTTGACCTTGACTCACCACGAACCCTCCATGGACCCGGGCCTTCACAATAAGATAGGGCGCGTCGTGGTTGGGTCAGATGTTTGAGACACGCCCTCGGGCACGTGAGGCCGGTCTTGGCCCCCACGCACGGGAAACCCATGGTGAATGGGCTTCACTGCAAGGTAGTGTCGCCCTACCCCATTTCGTTTCATCTCAAAAATGGTTAATTCGACGTTTCAGGACTTACAGCGCCTCTTGCTCTACCCACCATTCAGAGAAGTGGCGCCATCCTATCCGCTGCCTCGCTCGATGTGATTACCGCGTGTACCTCGAAATTCACCAGGTCGCTCCAGTTCGCCATCCACTGCTCTAGCCGTTTGCGGTCGTCCGTTTCCATTAGTTGATAGCAGTGCTCGATGTCCTCATCGACCCAGCTCGACACATACGTCAGACCGACGGGGGCCATACGGCCGCTGTCTCGAAACCTCCTATATACCGCGACGGCATCTTTGTTTTTGAAGTGTTCCACCACCATATACAGTGTGTGCGCCATCGTCATTCCTCGCTGTTTACATGCCTAACCGTTGCGCGCAGTCGCGCATCAGTTCTGCCTCCCAGGCGGGACGCTGTGGATTCTTGGCGTGGGTCCTGTTGCTGGGGATTCTCCCAGTCAAATGAAGGAAAATGGCGGCGGAATGTTTGTAAGCGGGCACCGGTTCGCGAAACGCCACGTTGCCCAAATTTTGCAGGGAATCCGACAGTCCAAAATACTTTGGGTCGGCCGTTTCCCAATACAGATCGCGCTCCGCGAACCTTTCCGGCGCAAAAGTCGCAAGTCCCAGCAGATAATCCGAGCCGTATTCGATCATATTGATGCCCAGATCATTCCCCGTGTAAATACGAAAGTCTGGCCGATGGACATCGCGCAGCGCCAAGCGCTCCACTTCGACAAGACGATCCAGCGAAGAGTGCTTGATGCCCACAATCTCCGGAATCTCCATTAAACGTAAAATCGTCTCGGACTCAAAAATCTCTCCACTCGGCGCGAACATCGGCCCCAGTTCGAAAGCCAGAACACCGGGATACTCTCGGCACACTTCCTGATAAATCTCGCCTTTTTCCTTAGAGGACTTCCCGTGAAGCTGTCTTGTCTGAAACAGGATCGGTGTGCCACCGAATGCCACGATGGCATCCATCTGCTTTCGATAAAGTGCAGCAACCGGGCCCGTCTGTCCTTCGATATAAGCCCCTGCCACGAATGGCACATCTTTGCCCAGTGCTTCCCGAGTCCACTGCAAGACATTCTTTTTCTCTGCTTCCGTCAGAAAATTCACGTAACCCGTGTCCATGTTCACCGCATTTTCTAATCCTGCCTTCTGCGTATCCGATAGATGCTTCTGAAAGGCGTCGACCGCAACACGGCCGTCGTTCTCGTACGGAAGAAGCGCCGCCGCAATCCCTTTCACCTTGCGATGTCCCCGCGGTCGATCGAAGGGAGACGCTGTGTTCATGATCGACTCGCTTTCGCTGATTTTAGTTTCACGGCAAGGTCGGATGATTTGTAATGCTCGTCCAATGGATAGCAACCGGAAGGCAATCCTTTTCGCGGTGCGGTTGTGCAGTCGCTGAACGTTCGGCAGACCAGCCGGTGTTGAATCGTGCGCCCCTCCGACGCGTCCAGCAAAAGCCCGGGATAAGACAAGACCATCCGGCCCATGCCAATAAAATCCGTCCATTCTTCGCGAAGAGCCGCCTGCGCAACGTGCGGTAGAAAATCCTGAAGATAACTGTACGCGGTTCCCACAAATATCAACTGCGGAAACTGCGATTTTAGCTTTCGCACCATTTCCATCTGCCGCGCCACGCCTGCCAGTGGATCCTCCGGTGGCTGATAGCCATCGGAAGGCGGATAGAACGCGGGGCGCTGAATGTGAGGATTATAGTAGGGACTCCCGGCAGTGAGATTGACCAGTCGAATTCCAAACTCCTGCAGTAATGCCAAAAACTGTTTCGTCTCGGTTAGCTCCGGTTCCGTCGGACTCTGCGGATCCACCCCGAATCCCCAGCGATAAGGAATGAGATGCGCATACGGCTCCGGAATTCCCACTCCCATCCTTCCCGGTGACGATGTCTTGGGATCGGGCCGGTACGGCACCGTGTCAAAAGCCGACAGACGCACGGCAATCTGCAGTCCTGGCGCGCTCCTGCGGATTCCTTCCACAACCTCTCGCAAGAAACGTGTGCGATTCTCGAAAGATCCACCATATTTTCCAGGCCGTGTGCGCGCGCTCAGAAATTCGTGGCCAAGATATCCATGGCAGTGTTTTATGTCCACGAAATCAAACCCTAAATCGTGGGCCGCTCGCGCTGCGCGATGAAAGTCCTCGACGATCCTCGCGATCTCTTCGTCCGTCAGCACCGCCGAATCTGCGGACAGCCCAACCTTGGCATCGAGAATCGGATGGTGATACAGAATCTTCGGTTCCGGCCGGTCGGAAGAGCTCGGACGGCAGTATCGGCCTGAATGTGTGAGCTGCAATCCGACGAGAGGCGCGTCATCTCGCCCGGTTGTCGCGCGACACGCTTCCAGCAACGCAGCTCGCAGTCTCGCTAAGCCCGCATGCGTGTGCTCTGCCATCACAAGTTGATTCGGATTTGCCCTGCCTTCATGGGAGACGGCGACTGCTTCCCCTCCCCAGATCAGGCTCGCGCCGCTATTCCCGAATCGTTGCCAGCGCCGCAGCGTATACTCGCTTGGGTTTCCGTCGGCAAGTGCGTCCCAACCTTCCATCGGTTGAACCGCGATTCGGTTGGAGAACTTGAATCCCCTTCGCTCCAGCGGCCACCGCAGAGGACACTCCGGTCCCGCCAGCAATTCCCGATCGCACGGAATATTCAAACCCAGCTTGTGCAGGTGGTCCTTCAGGCGTTGCACGTCCTTTACTGCCCCAAGCCGTAGGATCGGAATCGTGCTCATGCTCGTACCGTTCGCTCAGACGGGCGCTCAACGGTACGCGATGGCACCGCATAGATTGCCGCCGCTCCTAGAATTCCGGCGATCGCTATGATCTCCCATGCAAGGTCGTAGCTATGCCGCGCATCAAAGATTCTTCCGACAATCCAGGGAGCTGCCCACTGGCCGATCGAGTAGCCCATGATGATCAGCGCCAGGAGCTTCCCGAGCGCAACGGTGCCGAAACACTCCGCAGTCACCAGCGGAATCAGCATGTAGTCGGCGCCCATGGAAAATCCAAAAATCACCGCGAAACTCCACAGTGCGACAGGCGACGGTGAGCCCACCAGCAGGAATACCGACGCTCCAATCAGGAAATAGAAAAAAGTCATGATGTGTGTTCTTCGGAAACGATCGGCAAGGTAGCCCACAATCACGCGCCCTCCCAGGCTTGACGCCAGCAAAATTGTGGAGAACCGCGCGGCGGTTGTTGCCGAATGGCCCGCATCCTTCATAAAAAGTATGAAATGTTGAATTACGGCTCCTATGGTCCCAATGGCCAAGGTCGATCCCCCAAGGATCAGCCAAAAGCTGCTGGAACGAACCGCTTCAGCGACTCTCACGGAAGGCAAATTCTCCACCGAGATGTTCTTCAGCGCCAGTTCAGACTTCACCGCCCGTTCGCAATCATCGCCAAGTTCTTCCGGAGAGGAACGCGTGACCCACACTGCCACCGGGAACAGCGCAAAAAGAATCACTGCGCCCAACAATTGCAGCGCGTGGCGCCAACCCAGACTGTGCGCCAGGTAATTGATCAGTAGCGGCGCGACCACCCCTCCCAACCCAAGGCCCAGGTACGCGTAACCCATCGCCCGTCCTCGTCGCCTGGAAAACCACCGCGAAATCAATACCTGGTTCGGAATCGGCCCGGCAAGGACATATCCCAGGACTTCCACAATGCACAAAATTTCAAACTGCCAAAAACGGTTCATCCAACCCATCAGCAGCAGCGGGATTCCCACAAGCCCAACTCCCACCAGAATCACCAACCGCGCTCCGATTCGGTCGATCAGCGTCCCGGCCAATATCCCAAACGGAAGCCCCGCGAATAGAAACCCCAGAAAAAATCCCTGCGTAACCTCAGCCCGCGTGAAACCTAGGGACTCCACAAAATAAGGATAAAAAACGGGAAAACCGTAGAAGATCATTCCCACTACGAAGAACAAATTCAAAAAGGCGGCAACAACTATCCACCAGCCATAGTACAGACGACCTGCGGAATCGTCTGGCACGCGAGAGGTCATTGATCTCCTACAGTCCCTTCTTATTCACACAATGACAGCGAAGCTTATCTTGAATTGCCCGTGGGTTTCACTCAAATTCGAGTCGGCTTGAAGAACAGTGATATGCCGCCGCTATCCAGGGCATGATACTGTGCGCCATAGCAGTGTTTGCCTCTGAGGGAGACCGATGGAGAGACGCTCATTCATAAACGTTGCGGCCGGTGCGGCGACAGCTCTGGCTTTCGATCCTTTGTCGCTTGTTGTGCACCAGGAACGGAAAAATCCCGTGCCTTATCCCGATCCCGCGGTCGAAGTCGTTGATCCGCGTTTCGAAAAGTACAGAGTCGGCAGCGCCGCGGTGGAGCGCCTCTACACTGGCGCGCGCTGGGCAGAAGGCCCCGTATGGTTCACCGATGGCCGGTATCTCCTTTTCAGCGACATCCCCAACAATCGCATGCTCCGCTGGCTAGAAGACACCGGAGAGGTCAGCGTCTTTCGCAGTCCTTCGAACTACAGCAACGGGAACTATCGCGACCGTCAGGGCCGGCTGCTCACCTGCGAACACGACTCGCGCCGCCTGACCCGCACCGAGTACGATGGCACCATCACCGTGCTCATGGACCGCTTTCAAGACAAAAGGCTCAACGCTCCCAATGACCTCGCGGTCAATTCCGACGGCGCCATATGGTTCAGCGATCCCGGCTACGGCATCATGTCCAACTACGAAGGCCACAAAGCCCCCTTCGAGCTGCCCGCCAACGTTTACCGCCTGGACCCGAAAACCGGCCAAGCCACCGTGGTTGCCAGCGACATGGATAAGCCCAATGGCCTGTGCTTCTCTCCCGACGAAAAAAAATTGTATATCGTCGACTCGCGCGTGCCCCGGCATCCCCGCGACCCGCGCCCGATTCGCGTCTATGACGTCGACGATGGCGTCCGCCTCAAAAATGGCCGCCTGTTTGTCGATATGTCCCCCGGCACATCGGACGGCATTCGTTGCGATGTGGACGGCAACCTCTGGTCCGCCGCGGGATGGGCCGGAGAAAACTTTAACGGGGTTCACGTCTTCGCGCCGGACGCCACCCTCATCGGCAAAATTCATCTCCCGGAGACTTGCGCTAACCTCTGTTTCGGCGGCGCCAAGAAAAACCGCCTTTTCATGGCCGCCAGCCAGTCCCTCTACGCCGTTTACGTCGATGCCCAAGGCGCCCAAACTCCCTAATGGCGCGCGTCACTACTGCATCAATTCCCCGCCGTGTCTCGCGCCCCTCAAAATCAGCTCCCTTCTATTTTCGGGCCCTATTGATTCTGGAGAACATCACCTTTGCGTCACGGCTCTGTCCCACGACCGACATAAACGCCGGCTATTTGACTTGGCGGCAGCGCAGGACAGCGAATGTGCACTAAAGTCTTGGGCGGGTTGTCTTGGAAATTCGGCTTCGAGGATGTAATCTCAAGCGGGCCTAACAAGCATACTTCGTTTGTGGCCTGGTTCAGCAAAGCATTCACGCCGAGTGGAGGGCGAACACGATGCGAACTGTGGGGTGCAGAGCTTGTGTATGTGTTCTGATAATGCTTGCTGCGAGCCTGCCGGGAGCTATAACCGTGCAAGCGCAGGATTACACGCGGTCCTCGGAACCGAAACTGTTCAACTACGACGAACTTGTCCAGCTAAGCCTAGATCAGGAGATGAGTCCGGTGCTGGCCGAGAAGCTTCGGCTGATCACCACGACACCCTTCATTAACAACGAGGCTTATTTGAGCGGAGCGAGACCTCGGCCATTGGAAGTTCCCGGGATGGGTCCGACCCTGCGGGTGGCCTTCTGGAACATCGAGCGCGGGTTGGAACTCGATTATATTCTGCTGATGCTTAACGATAAAGACGCTTTCATAGCGAAGGTGGCAGAGGAGCGAAAAAAAGCTAAAGAAAGCGGCAAGGGAATTCGCGATGTGGAAATGGACAAAATTGCGGAGGAGATCGAGACTCTCAAGGCCGCCGACGTGTGGATATTGAACGAAGTGGATTGGGGTGTGAAACGTACGGATTACCGGGAAGTCGTTCGCGAGATGGCCAAGGCCCTGAACATGAATTGGGCTTACGGGGTCGAGTTTCTGGAGATCGATCCCAAACAACTGGGGACAGATAAATTTGACGATGGCGAAACCAAAGCAGAACAGCAGGATTTGCAGGAAGTATTCCACGTCGACAAAGACCGTTTGAAGGCCTTGCATGGTAACGCCGTACTGTCGCGGTATCCCATCCGGGACGCGCGGTTGGTTCCCTTCACGGTAGGTTATGACTGGTTTAAGGAGAGCAAGATTCGACCGCTCGAAAAAGCAAAACGGAAGGCAGCGCTAGTGATTGGAGAGGACCTGGCGATTGAGGTGCGCCGCGGCCAACGATCCGCGCTGTACGTCGACCTGGACATACCGGAAGCGCCCAGCCAACGTATCACTGTCGTATCGACACATCTGGAAAACCGGACCACGCCCAAGAACCGGCGACTACAGATGCAGGAGTTGCTCAAAGGAGTCCATGATGTATCCAATCCGGTGATCGTGGCCGGCGACCTGAACACCACGGGATCAAATGGAACGCCAACCAGTGCGGAATACTACTTGTATAAACAATTCGGAAGCCTGGATTTTTGGACTACGAAAGGCATCCAGTGGACCACAGGTGTTGGCTTGGTCTACACCGGAGCCAAGGCTGGCCGGAGCTTGGCCAAGGTCGAATATCGTGTTGACCCCACGTCAGCGAATATCCCAGGGGCGTCTCCCAATCTCGAGCGCGGATTGTTCAATACTTTGGAGAAATATCGATTTGAAGATGGGCATGCGTTCGACTTTCGAGGTGTCCCCGGGCACTCCACCAATGCACAGGCCGGTACGCTCGCGGATTCAGACCAGCGGCAAAAGACTGGATTCACTCCCACCTACACGCCAGAGCTCATTTGGGGAAAAGTGCGAGTGGCGAGATTCAAGCTCGATTGGATCTTTGTGAAGTCTGAGCTGGACAATCCGCGCGATCCGAAAGGACCGTACCTCTTCGAACCCCAATTCGGGCGAACGCTGGTGGACCTGAACAATTGTCCGCCAGAACCCATTTCTGATCACAGCCCAATGACGGTGGATCTTCCGTTCCACGAACCAACAGGATTAAAGGCTGAAGTGCCGGAAAAACAAAATGCGGGGAAAATCTAGAGTACTTGGTGTGTGTTTTCCGCCGGCGAACTTAGCCAAGTAAGGGCGCAGTCCCTTCCAAGCATTCGCCTTCACCTCAATTGCCCTAGAAGCAGATGCCGGTTTCCCGTCACCCAGGTCGCGCATTCCCTGCCAGCAGAAGTGTAGAGAGAATTTACCTCATCAGGATGATTCTATGGCGATGCATTGCACGTCACCAATTGCCTCTGTGGGTGCTACTGCGCAATGGTTCGTATACCTCCCCGCTTACCCACAACCGATGGAGCAGGATCGCCAGGAGTTGACTTCGCCAGCGCAACTGAACTACAGAACAGTTATCGACTGAAGCCTGAAATGCTAGCCTGAATCCAAGCCACGAAGAGGTGGCCCGGTGCAAACGAGCACCAAAGGCTCAGTGGTGAGGCATAGGTCAAGGTGCTGCGGCTGGATTACATCTCGTGCGTTTTTACAGTCCTTTCGACCATTCTTATAGGAAGGAAATTCTGGCAGGGATGGATGGTAGCTGGTGCAAACAGCGTGATCGTCTGCGTAATTGCTGCCCGAACCGCACAATTTGGATTCATACCCGCGAATCTATTCTGCATCGCGCTTTATTCTTACAACGTATGGAACTGGCGTAGCCCGCGAGTGCCAACGGCAATGATAGACAACGGCGACCACGAGTACAACGGAGAAGAGGCTCAAGTGGCGGACAAGATCGCTACCTGGGCTGAGCCTGTACTACCGAAGTGAGTAACCCTAAGTCTGAAGCTGAAGCGAGTCGTCGACAAACCGGAGGTTCACGCCTAGGTCCCAACGCGCTTACCTCCAATGTGGGTGCTATTACCCATGTCAGCTCAGCCGGCGGCTGCAACACCTCCAAATGCTTTGATTCGACAATGCTTCCCCGGGCTGACCAACGTGTAGTCTGTTGTCGTTCCTAGTTGACAGCTACTGACAGGGAGATACTGCCATCGTATTTAGGGTGCATCGGCGCGTCGCCGAAGGGCAATGCCCACCTACGCTCTAGAGAACCTCAAAAAGCAGGCCAAGCTCATCCTGCGTTGGCATCGCGAGCGGCACTATCCCGTCGCCGCACAAATCCGCGGGCGTATGCCTCGTTTCTTGAATATGCCCGGCTCGGAGATTATTGCGGCGAACTTTAAGCTCAGCGATGCGCAAGAAATGCTCGCAAGACAGCAAGGCTTCGAAAGCTGGACTTTCCGCCACGCTGCGCAAGGTGAGATTGTCGCCATCCAAAGCGACGATTGTCTGTGCAGAGCCGCCACTGTTCGTCACCGATATCAAAAGATCATGCGAATTCTTCCATGAACAGTTAGGCTTTTCGCTTTCATTCAGTTACGGCGACCCTTCGTACTATGCACAGGTGGGTCGCAACGTAGCGCATTTCAACCTTAGGTGTGTCGAGGCGCCCGTAATTGCGTCGACGGTCCGCGACGGGTTTCAGTCCGCTGGTCTTATCTTTCATCAAACACTGAAAAAGTAGCCTCGGGGCGCCAAGAATTTCATCGTCAAAGATCCGATGGGAATCTACTGTTGTTTGCCGGCCTCGCAAACTAGTTATCTTAATTGGAATGGCGCGGAACTTCTCCTTCTTGATATAAATTTATATCATTCTGATCTTCGGGGGCTGCATGAGGCGATTCCTTTTCCTGGTGTTAGTTCTCCCATTGCACATGATTCCCTTCGTGGCTTTCTCACAGAAGACCGATCCTGCTTTGCAGCCGTTGGCCTTCTTGTCAGGTCGATGGACCAGTGATTCTGCCGAAGGACAGGAGGAAGAGTATTGGTCGCAAGCGACAGGGAGGAGCATGGTAGGCACCTTCCGCGTGTTGAAGGATGGCGACGCAGTCTTCTACGAATTCTGGGTCATCGAGGTGGAGCATGGCAGGGCCATCTTCAAGATGAAGCACTTCGATCGCGGCTTAGTTGGTCGGGAGGAAAAAGCTGATGTGGTTCGTCTTACCCTGTCTGTCAGCGATGGGCAAGATGTGTTGTTTTCAAAATCGGATGGCAGTCTTTCCCTTCGATATCAGCGGAATGGAGACGAGTTGGTGAGTACCCTGCGGCGGGTCAAGGATGGGAAGAAGAAGGAAGATATCTTTCATCTGCATCGAAGCAAGAGATGATATTTCGACTCGGACAGCATGAGAGCCGACCATAGGTCCGGGGAAACGTTGTAGTCGTCCATGTGGGTTGCCTAGCAATCAGCATCGTTCCGGCGCCGACGAAGGTGTGCGTAGCGTCATCTTTGCCGGAAACCGTTGAATGCCCCTCCAATAGCGACTAAAGCAACGGCAAAAATAATTGCACCCACAATGGGAGTCAAAACCTGTGTGAACAAGAGAATGGCTAGAATCATACAAGTGCACAGAAAGAATATTCCCGCCTTTTTTCCATTCACGGAACCACTGTAACCGGAATTTGCGAGTTAGCTCTCTCGCTCGCACATTCTAGTATGCTCCTCCCCCTGACAGTATGGATCTGCCACCAGAGCAGGCCCCACCAACCACATCGAGGGGTCCCAAGGCACAAGCCGATTAAACGGGAAAATCGGAAAAGTGGCGGACGTCAGCTTCCGACGACCTGCTTTCGACTTGCCGCAAACGTGGCAGCCATTACCAGTGGCCACGTGGCCCAGAAGGTGTAGACATGCAGTTTGCTGTAATTGAAAACAGATTCGCTTACCTCCGTATACACTTTATGCCCGCTTCCGTGCGTACTCCGAATACGCAGTACCGTCCTCCCTCGATTTTGCCATTCACGGCATCCCCCCAAGTAGGATGCGATAGCCACGAAGACCACGAAATTCAGAATACCGACACCCACCAAGCTTTGACATGCTCGCCGAAAGAGTTGAGTCCTAGCCCCGTTCATGCGAATTATTCCAGTTCAATCTCGGCTGCCAGTGCCGGATAAACGCCGTCACCGTCCAAGTGGCTACAAATTGCAACGTCCGCCTACGCGGCATTACAGGAATTTGATCAGCCTCCTGCGACTAACCCGGCGGCATCATCATTCTGCTTGGTCACGCTGATAATACTGGGAAGTCGGCGGACCCAGCAGGAAATAGCCGACTACCACAACCAGCACGACGTGTGGCATCGCATCCGCCAACGAGTTCAATGCGCTCAACACAACGTGAACAGCAAGCCACGCGAGAAGCAGCCAGCGAGACCATCTTGCCCCGCGCAGCAGGAAGACCCCGGCAACGACGGCGATTAATCCGACAAGCACGATAGGGACACTCCAGCGATCGAGTCCGCTTTTCAAAAGGTGATAGGCCGTGCTCACAATCCCCACCACGATGAACAGCCAACCTAGCACCGTGACCTGAAAGGGTCGTTCTCTGGAATTGAGTTTAGTCACAGCAGCTGCTTCGTCTCCCCCGCAAACCGAGCCACAAACTTCCCTTGCCCCTGGCCCCAAAATAGCCACTCAGTTCCCCAGGTGCCGATGTTTTTTCACATAGCGAGAGGAACAGGCAATAAAATGGGGAAAATCCGCCTTCCCTGGGGTTTGAATCTAATCTCTAGAGAAGGAACAAGGCTCTCTAAGGGAGAAACAATGCAAAAGCGCAAGCTTGGAAAAAGTAACTTGGAAGTCTCCGCTCTTGGCCTCGGCTGCATGGGCATGAGCTTTTCCTATGGTCCGCCCAAAGACAAGAAGGAGATGACCGCTCTTCTCCACGCCGCTATAGAGCGTGGGATCACCTTCTTTGACACCGCGGAAGTCTACGGTCCGTTGACCAACGAAGAGCTGGTGGGTGAGGCGCTGGCTCCGTACCGCGGCAGAGTCGTAATTGCCACCAAGTTCGGATTCGATGTGAGTGCCAGCGATAATCGGCCCGGAGCGGCAGGTGTGAATAGCAGGCCCCAGCACATCAAGGAGGCCGTCGAAGGGTCGCTCAAGCGCTTGAAGGTTGATTCCATCGATCTGCTGTATCAGCACCGTGTTGATCCCAATGTGCCCATCGAAGATGTCGCTGGCATGGTAAAGGAACTCATCCAGGCGGGCAAGGTCAAGCATTTCGGGCTTTCCGAGGCAGGTGTCAAGACGATTCGCCGGGCACACGCCGTCCAACCCGTGACTGCCCTCCAAAGTGAATACTCGCTTTGGTGGCGGAAGCCGGAGCAGGAAGTGATCCCCGCACTCGAGGAACTCGGGATCGCTTTGGTGCCGTATAGCCCTCTTGGAAAGGGTTTCCTGACCGGCAAAATCGACGAAACCGCAAAATTCGACAGCTCCGATTTTCGCAGCACGTTGCCTCGCTTTACGCCGCATGCTCTCAAAGCGAACCAGGCGCTTATCGACCTGCTCGGCGGAATTGCCAGGCGTAAGAACGCGACTCCTGCCCAAATCGCACTTGCCTGGCTGCTCGCCCAAAAGCCATGGATGGTTCCAATTCCCGGCACGACCAAACTAAGCCGTCTGGAAGAGAATATCGGAGCGGTGTCAATCCGACTGACACCGGAAGACCTACGAGACATCGATGCCGCCGCGTCGAAGATCCAAGTGGAGGGATCCCGGTATCCAGAACGCTTGGAGAAAATGACCGGCCTGTAAGCGGCCTGCACTCCCTTCGAAGCCCGAAAGTTCCCCACGGTTGTCGCTACTCATACCAATTTTCGAGGTACACCAAGGATGAATGCATGGTTCAAGGACGAACTGCACAAGATCGCTGAGGCCGATGATTTGCACATCTCGCCGTTCCGTGAGGATGGCGCTACCTACGGCACGCCGACATGGATTTGGTCCGTTGCGGTCGACGACTCCCTCTACGTCCGCGGCTACAATGGACAGGGTTCTCGTTGGTACCAAGCGGCGGTGCGCCAGAAGGCCGGCCGAATCATCGCCGCTGGCATGAGCAAAGAGGTCACCTTCGAACCTGTGGATGGCCCGATCAACAACCGCATCGACGAGGCCTACCGGGCGAAGTACCATGGCAGCCCCTACCTCGCCCCCATGCTCGGAGCCAGCGCACGCTCCGCGACAATCAAAATAATGCCGCTCGAAACCATGGCATGATCGTCCCATCAAATCAACAATTCTAAATAGAGGGAATACTCGATATGGACATCAAGAGATGCGGCTCGCAACCTTCCGTCAAGGGTCCCTCCGATTGGTTCACCGGCACCGTTCGGATCGATCCACTTTTCCAAACACCGGATCCGGCCCTTGCTTCAGGCGCCAGTGTAACCTTTGAGCCGGGCGCCAGGACTGCTTGGCATACCCATCCGCTCGGTCAGACTCTCATCGTCACCGCTGGCTGCGGCTGGGCCCAGCGCGAAGGCGGGCCGGTCGAAGAAATCCATCCCGGCGATGTGGTGTGGTTCTCTCCAGGCGAGAAACACTGGCATGGCGCTTCGCCGTCCACAGCCATGACGCATATTGCCATTCAAGAGAAGCTCCACGGGAAGGTTGTCGACTGGATGGAACACGTCACCGACGATCAGTATCGCAAGTAGACCCGCGCCAACCAGCCGACGTAATCAACCCCGATCCGATCCATCCTCTTCGGCTTCCAATGCCAACGTATTCGCATCGATAATTGGTGTACACTCGGCGGGAATGCTACTTGCACACTCGACGTGCTCCCCGGATTTCCTTGATGACCGAATGGCTCGAAGCACTCGCGCAAGACCTCCGCTATGCCGTTCGCGGTCTGCGCAATAGTCCGGGCTTTACTACCGTCGCGATCCTCACGCTCGCCATCGGCATTGGCGCCAACACCACAATTTTCAGCGCGATCAACGCACTGCTATTGCGTCCTCTTCCCTACCCTGACCAGGATCGTCTCGTGAGAGTGTCAATTTATGACGAGAAGTATCCGCGATACGACGGGGCCGTTTCCTGGACAGACGTTGCGCATTGGGCGGCCGCCAATCAGGTATTCGAGCAGATCGAAGGTTCTTCGGGGCCCGACATCGTCGCCATGTCCGGTGCCGGTTCTGGAGAACGTGTGGCCGTGCAACATTTCAACTCGCTACTCCCCTCGATGCTGGGTGTGAAACCGTTCTTGGGTTCTCTGCCCACGGATGAGAATGTCGAAGCACTCGGCATGGGAATCAGCTACGAATTTTGGCAACGCCATTTCGGCGGCGATCCCCATGTTCTTGGCCGGACGATTTTCGTGGACACCGGTTCTGGTCCGATTATGGTGGTTCTTGCTCCCCACTTTGATCTGTTCGAGACCGGTTCTCCAGATATCTTCATGTTTCATGGGACTGGGAATCCCGCCGAATCGGGAGTCACCGACCCGCGCTGGGTGATTGCTATCGGCAAGCTGAAGCCCGGCATCTCCATCCAACAGGCGCAGGCAGCCATGGACGTAGTCCAGCAGCACCTGGCCCAAGAGTTTCCCGAAGAGTACAAGGGCATGGGTGTCCGAGTTGAGCCGTTGCGGCAAGGTCTGTTCGGTTGGTCTTCTGACTTTCTGTACCTTTTGCTCGCAGTTGTAGGCTTCGTTCTGCTCATCGCCTGCGCAAATGTCGCCAATCTCCTGCTCGTTCGAGGCGACTCTCGCCGCAAAGAGATTGGCGTTCGCGTCGCCTTAGGGGCCGGCCGGACTCGCCTGATTCGCCAACTCCTGACCGAAAGCATCGTGCTATCCGTCGCCGGGGGTTTGGGCGGACTTCTCGTGTCCATTTGGGGCATTAAGTTGTTCGATCTGTTGTCCCCCAGTTGGATGCCTCGCACCGCAAATGCCCCGGTGGATGCACGAATCTTGCTGTTCACGTTCGGCATCTGCATTCTGACTGGCGTCGTGTTCGGGTTGGCCCCGGCCTTCCGTGCTTCGAAGAATGACGTGAATGAAACATTGCGCGGCGAGGAGCGCACCAGCGGTTCCGTTTCGCGTCATCGCATGCGGAACTTCCTCGTGATCGCCGAGGTCGCCATCGCCCTCGTGCTGCTCATATGTGCCGGGCTCATGATCAACACCTTGATGCGCGTCTTGCACACCGATCCTGGCTTCAATACGGCTCATCTTCTCACCGCGCAAGTTCGCCTCGCAGGAGACAAGTACGTTGACTCAAGCGACCCCAACCACCTTGACTTGAATGTAATTCAACCACCGGTGGCTCTTTTTTGCCGGCAGGTTTTAGAACGGCTCCAAGCTCTGCCCGGCGTAGATGCTGCCGCCTTTGTCGATTGGTTGCCGCTTGTAGAAAACAGCCAGCACGCCCACCCTCATTTCCGCATCGCGGGGCAATCCCCGCCTTCACCCGGAGAAACACCGGCCTTGCTTTTTGATTCTGTCAGCCCCGGCTATTTTCGCGTGATGGGCATTCCCGTCCTGCGAGGCCGCGGCATCACGAAGCAAGATACCGAAAGCGCACCGTGGGTTGTAGTCATCAACGAAACCATGGCTCACCAATTTTGGCCAAACCAGGACCCGCTCGGTCAGGTCATCACCTTTGACAACTCCCCAGACGAGCGGCCTCGCCAAATTGTCGGCATTATCAAGAACGTGAAGGACTTCGGCCTAACAGAAAACTCGATGCCTGAGGTTTTTGTCGCCTACACCCAATTGCCGGCGCGCACGGTTCCCGGTTGGACCGAAGCGCGTGTTCACAAAAGCCTGGTCGTTCGCACCCGGTTTGTTTCCAAGGAATTGATCGAGAGCGTGCGCAAAACGGTTTCAGATCTGGCACCCGATTCGGCGGTCTTCGATGTCACCACAGTTCAGGAGACCGTCACGAACTCCGCTCGGCCCTGGCGCTTCTTCTCACAGTTGCTGGGACTCTTCGCGGCCGTGGCGTTGCTACTCGCCGCCATCGGAATTTACGGCGTCACGTCCTATTCCGTCAGCCAGCGCAGTCACGAGATCGGACTGCGCATGGCGCTAGGAGCGCAACCCGGCCAGGTTCTTGGATTGCTTTTGCGACAGGCTATCATTCTGTCCTTGGTCGGCGTGCTGATCGGGGCGGCCGCCTCCTTTCTTGCCACGCCCTTTCTTACCGTATACCTGTACGGCGTAAAACCTCACGACGCCCTGACGCTCACGCTAGTCTCCCTTATTCTGATCGGCGTCACGCTGTTCGCCAGCTACGTTCCTGCTCGCCGCGCCACTCAGATTGATCCCATGAATACGCTTCGCCACGAGTAGCTTTCCCATCGGCTCTCTCGTTAGTGTAGTGTATGGCTCGCTTCGCGGAATCATCGTTTGCAAAGTCTTAGGCAGTCGGATGCTCACCAATGACCAACATTGAAAAATTGATCAACGCCGTAAAACTGCATGACATACATCAAGTCACAACAATCGTGGATGAAGACGCCGAACTGGTGAATGCGCGGGACGAAACCGGCGCAACCCCTCTTCACTACGCCGCGTTTGCAGGGTTTCGTGACATCGTCGAACCGTTGCTCGACCGAGGCGCCGAAATCAACAGCAGAGACTCCCAGTTCGGCGCTACTCCCGCCGGTTGGGCAATCGAGTATCTGCGCGAAAGGGGCGCCTTTCTCGCCATTGAACTGGCAGACTTTGCTTATGCCATCGAGCTTAAGGACCCCCGATGGGTGGCGCGATTTCTGCACCGCTTCCCTGCCCTTCGCCAGGGCAAAGATATAAACGGCAAGCCCTTTCGACAATTGGCGAACGAGTCTGCCAACCCGGAAATCATAGCCATGTTTCGATCGTCTGGCGAACCTGGGACCTGATCCACGGTAGACATCAGCGTCTTCCAGTTGAATCTCGCACGAATCGAAAAGCAATTGAAAGCTTCTCTCAAGCAGACAACGGTGCATCAATTCCCTTTCTTCCCCGGACGTAATCCAGTCGGTTAGGAAGCTCTGGAAGCGAGTCGCGCCGTTCGCAAAATACTCAGCTCATTTTCATCTACCTACTTTGTCGCCGCGGTGAAATCACAGTCTGCGAAGTGAAAACGTCCAAAGCCGACATATCTTTTAGCTCGCCTGTTTGATCGCTGGCGGCGTCCAAGTTCCATCAATGATGGAAGGCGGCGATTCCTTCGGCCAATACAGCCGCAACATCAGAATGAATTGAGCCTTTGGCGCAGGTAGCCAATTAGCCTCTTTGGCCTTCCCTGGCGAATCTGCTTGGACGTAAATGTCCACCGATCCATCCGGGTTCGCAACAAATTTGCTGCGCGAGCTCACCGTATAGCGGTTGATGTCGTTGGGTACAAAGAAATACTTCGCGTCGTACATGGTGATCGACCAGAACGCATTGGCCGGAGGCATCTGCCCCTTATCGAAGTGAATCACGTACTTGTGGGCTGCTCCGTCATACTTGTGTCCATCCGCGTCCTCTTCCGACGTGGGGTACACGGCATCTTGTGGGCGATTCGCTCCCAATCCAATGGCGGTAATCAGCGCGCGTTGCAGATAGTCCGTCCCATAAAGGCCCGTCTTGGTCGTGAATATCCAGCCGTTTACCGGCTTCCCCGCCTTTTTGAAGTATTCCATGATTTTGACCACGGACACTTTCGGAACTGTCTTGATGGCCTCTTTATCTAGCAGGTCCAACTTGCTGGGGTCAAAATCTCTTCCCGGGATCAATCCGATCTTCGCCATGCGAGCCACCAGCGGAGCATCCGCTTCAGCCGGTGGATTTGTCTTCATCAAACGAGCCAAGTAATTGAAGTACGTGTAAGTGTCCATGGCATTGACCTGCTCCCGAACCCCGGCTTTCATGTCGAAGTTGGCGTCCACTTCCGCCGGAAGCGGCGTATACGGCTTGCTGTAATAGCTAAGCGGAACCAAAGAGAATTTGTCCTGAAGCGCGTGAACTGCTTTGTAATCTTCGGGAGTTCCTGTGCAATAAATTCGTCCGAGAATCCAGACAATCCCTGTGGGGGATTTGTATTCAGTCACACCAGCGGGAAGACTCCCCGTCCAACCCGGCCCCGTAATTGCGTACTTCTGCGCTTTGTCCCCAGTGGTCCGCTTGCCCGGCACCTGAAAAACATCCGTCCATCCACTCAGCATGGGCATCAGGTAATAGCGGTCGCCCATATCCGGAATGCTGAAGATCCAAGGCTCTTTGGAAACGTCCAGCCAGGTGATCGTGTAAAGAGTGTCTGCATTAGGTGCGGTAACCGCGTGATTGTCCACCGAAGGATAGGCGCGCAACTTCAGGATTTGCCCCATCGGCGCATGTTCGCCGTTGGCCGTCGCCACGTTTGTCATCTGCTTGCGCGTCATGTCCATCGTCACCAGCGGATATCCGTAAATATAGGCATCCGAAGCGATGCTGAGAGCTTCTTCAACCTCCGGTGACTTCGTGCCGTTTGCCGGTTGATTCCCGCCACAACCGATAAGTACGAATGTGAACAATACAGCCAAACACAAAACCGCAGTCCTTTGCCAAATGGAGTTCATTGACTCGGTCCTTTCTATTCGGGATGCTTTCTTCTGAACCATGGAAGGGTAGGCCGACGTACAGCCCCTGAGTACTGGCAAAAGTAACAAGGCCGCCTTGGATTGGACTCCCGTGGGAACCTTTTTCCCCACGAAGTGTAATAATCTTAGATGGCAACTCAAACCACGATAGACGCACTCAAACACGTGACGGTCAATCAGCTTCACAGTATGTCCAGTCTCAAAGAGTCAATTCGCGCGGCGCTTCCCTTTTCTTCCTTTCTCCTGCTTCTCTCTCTTCTTCTCGCCGCGAGTTCAAACGCTCAATCCGCTTCCGCTCCACCACAACATCGCGCGACCGACGTTGTACTTCTTTCCCTCCAAGCGCTAAATCCTCTTGTCGAGCACCGCCAGCATGTCAGAGAAGGCCTCGTAGGCAGCTCCGACCCCACCCTCAACGTCGAAAAGCATCTCTTCGAAATTCAGATGAACATTGTCCGCGGGACCGCCAATTTCGGCCCAGTCTTGCTCCTCGCTCCCGACGAGACCACTAAGTCCGCTCTCCTTCAAAGATGTCCCGAATTTCACATTTGCGAACTCTTCCAAACCGGTCAAGTCCGCATTAAAGTTGTCGCCCATGACGGCGTTTGGATTCGTGATTTCGGCCCGCAAATCGACGCTGTCGGTGAGTCGGCCTACGTCGTCCACTGGCGCTATTTCGATATTCGAACGGAACAGGCCAAGCACGAGAAGCTTCAGGAATTGGAGACAGCCCGCCTGAAGCTGCTCGAAACTCGCCAGCACGAAGATCGGCCGGACGCCCTCTCTCTAGACTCAACACCCGACTCTCGTAAAGCCGTCGCTTCCGTAATCGACGATAAGCTCTATCTCCTTCGCGAGTATTCCCAGATCCTCAGCGAAGCCTCTCCACAACGTTCCAACGACGAGAATTCTGCCTACGACATCGCCGATGCGGTCCTCGCCGCTCCTGATTTCACCTACAAAAGCTCACCACTGGCGCTCGATGGCGGAAATCTCCTGAAGCTTGAAGACGGTCGGTGCCTCACCACCCGCGTGCTTCTCTCTCGAAACAAGGATCAAAGCAGCAATCTTGACGAGGAACTCCAGAAAATCGCCGTCTGCAAGAATGTCACTTACCTTGAGCCTCTGCCCGGTCCCGTCACCGAGCACGTCGATATGTTCGTGCTCCCGGTTGGCGGCAATCGTATCCTCCTGGCTTCCTACGACCTGTCGCAGCCCTTCGCCGCGGAATATTGGAACAAATTGAGTACCTCGGAACGCGACTTGGCGCTGGACGCCGCTTTAGCCATGCAATTGAATGCCGAACGGCTTCGTCGCCTCGGCTACGAAGTGCTGCCCGTTCCTTCCCCATTTCCCAGAATTCCCGCGAATGGCCATATCTACTATCCAACGGTCCTGAATGCCTTGGTCCGCGAAGGCACCGACGGATACCGGCAGGTTCTCGTTCCCTCCTATAAGGACTATGAGACAGATATACAAGCCTCGGCATTGAATCAGATTCGTTCCGCGTTTGGCACCAAGGCCGAAATCATCAGCATCGAAGCCATGGAGGCGGCGAAGTCACAAGGTGCGGTCCACTGTTTAACCTTGACAGCACCATTGCGCCTGTCGATCTTCAGCGATTCCGCCGACTCTGCCAGGCGCACCGAATCCCTCGCCCTGAAACACCAACTGGATCGCAATCTCTCTGAGCAAATTGCTTCTCAGATTCCCGACACCGGCTTGCAAGGCTCCTGGGCAATTCTTGAGGTCCAGGAACAATCCGATGAAACTCCTCTCGATCTTTACCCGCAAAGAATTTTCTTCGCCAAAAACGAATTCCAGAAAGGTGTCTTCGAGCAGTTGGAATCTCACGGAACCTACGTCGTGGACAGGAAGGACCTTACTTCCTGGTCTCTTCATTTTCAGTTTCAGGATCAGAATGTGACGCCAGCCGTTGTTCAATGGCTAGGTAAAGACGAAGTCAAACTGATTCTCCGCGACCAGGACAGCACCCTGCTTCTCAGACGTATTTCTTCCGGCCTGGTATCGCCATTTATACTCGGCGAGCATACGGGTCACGCCACAAAATAGCTCACCATCCGCATGCGGTCGATTCAGATAAGATCAGTTTGTCTTCAAGGGGATAAATCGTCAGCGCTTCCGACGAACCGGCTAATCGGGAGTGTGCCCAAGGTAGTCTTCGTGGCCCTCGAAGACCTTGGCCAATTTGGTTACGCGAAACAGCTCTCGCAGGCGTTGGTTCAAATTGATCAATTTCAGCTCGCAATTCTGCCTCTTCGCGGAGACGTACAACCCAACGATCGCGCCAAGGCCCGAGCTGTCCATGTAGCTCACCCCGGTCAAGTCCAGCTCCACACAGTTTGTCTCCGGGATCAAGCCGCGGACGGCTGTCTGCAGCACCCCCGTAGTGCCCGAGATAATTTTGCCAGTGCAACGCACCAGGATTTTCTCGGGCGATTTGATCGTCTCCAGATTCAATTCTGCGATTGCGCTAGGGTTTGCGGCCATGAGAGTGCCTCCATGGTTAAGCGGCTGTTCGCAGGAAACTCCGGATTCGGCGATGCCGCCCGTTCGCCCGAATCTCAATCTATCGTGCACAGGGCCGGGGTAAACCCCACTACAATACTCTCGCCCCCGGTAAAGTCAAGGCTGGCTCTCGTGGCTGGCTCTCGTGCCTTCGTCGGTTCTCGCCTTTCGCTAACTATTACATTGACTGATGATTCCGTAGCATCCGCAGACCCAGAATCGCAGCCGTTCCCGTGGCGCCCTCGTTCCCTACCAAATCTGCCTCCACACTCTTTCCACCTTCCTCTCGAGAGCCGGAGAAATCAGTCCCCCGTTTGGAAAGTGGGCAAGCTGCACTTGTCGGTGCGGTTGATGAAGGCTCAAGTGGTGGAGGAAATTTACGAACAGTAAATGCGGCCGAATCGCGTGGAATTCTTCATCCGGCACGGCCAGAAAATGGTTTATTGCGAACAGGTTTCCCTGTGGGATTCGTCCTCTCGCCGGGCTGCGCGCTTAGCATCTTGATCGTAGACACTGTTATTTCCATCGATGGCTCTATACCGTAATCGCCGTATTCACAAGGGCTTTTCTGCTATGTAGGGTATCCGACATAGTAGATGAACCAGATGAGGTAACAACCAAGCCTCCTCTCGGTGGAAGCAAGGGTGACGGAAGTGCGCTGCGGTCGAGCATCCCAATAAAGGGTTGAAGAAGCCTGCATTTCTCTGGTTGGCAATGTCCCCGATGAATGGCCCCGGCTCGGCAGTAGAAATGAAATGAGCATAATCCTTGAATTTACCGCCTGGGGGATCGGTGGCTCAAATCCTTTTAATAGATCACAATCCGCAAATTCGCCTGGTAATAAAGGCGCTCATTGAGGCTCATCCCGGATGGCATATTTGTGGTGAGGCTACCAATGGCCAGGAGGGAGTAGACAAAGCGATCGAACTCAAGCCCGATCTGATCGTGCTGGACTTTTCTATGCCGGCTTTGAATGGATTCCAAGTTGCCGAAAAAATTCTCAAGGTTTATCCCTCTTTGCCCTTGGTCCTGTGCACAATCCACTACTTTCAGGAAATGATTGCCGAAGCAAAGAAGGTTGGCATACGCGAAGTAGTTGACAAAGCCAACGAGGCCGCCCGCTTGCTGGAGGTGATCGAAGCCCTTCTCGAAGAGAATCCACAACCCCTTGCAAACGCGATAAGCCCTTCACCCCATCCCGAACTCGCCGATCCGGAAGGCGGCGACGGCAAAGAAAAGCCTCCCGAACTCAGTTAAACGTGCTCATCCCGCCTTGCTCTCACTACCTTCCATTCCCCGGCTCCGGTTTCAGGTCCGGGGTTTCAGTTTCCTGTCTCCAAAATAAGTTTCTGCACCCGCCAGTTCAGGATTTCCGCAACATAGAGCTCATTTTCGGACGGGCACGCCATTTCGTGAATCCATCCAAACTCTCCCGGTTGCTTCCCCGACTTCCCCAGCATCCCCAACACCTTTCCGTCCAGGCTTAGCTTATAGATCCGCCCAGGAAACGCATCGGCGCTGTATAAAACCTGGTGGGGTGCCTGCGTAATACAGATTGCCCAAGGCGCACCCGGCTTCCGAGCGCCACTCGCCTCCGCCGGCTTGTTGCCAATTGCCGGCCGTGCATCGGGATCGACAGGCACGTCGATGACGATCTGCCGCAAGAATCTGCCTTCACCATCGAACACTTGTATTCGCGCATTGCCGCGATCCGCCACGTAGACATTTCCTTCCGCATCGACCGCGATGCTGTGCGGCGTGTTGAACTGTCCGGGTTTGTCCCCCGGCTCTCCCCAGGACTTCAGCCACTTGCCCTCTTTATCCACCTTCGCAATTCGGGAATTGATGTATCCGTCGCTGATGTACGTATTCCCGGCGGCATCCCAGGCAACGTCGGTTACCTGTCGAAACAGCCCATCTTCCGGCGGCAGCGGGGGCTGGACCTTTTTCAACGGGCCAGTTCCTTCCTCCGACGCCTCCTGCTTGCGCCCGAACACCATGGCCACGCGTCCTTCCGGATTGAACTTGATCACCATGTCCGATCCCTTATCCGTCACCCAAATGTTGTCCTTTGCATCCGCCTTCACCGTATGGGCATAAGACCACGCATACAGGTTGTGCCCGATCTCGCGCAAAAATTTCCCGTCCGCGCCAAATTCCAAAAGCTGCGCGGCACTCGCTCCATACGCCGGCCCCGTTGAGTTCCCCCGCGTGAAAACAAAAATGTGTCCTTTGGAATTCACCGCGACTCCCGCAACTTCACCCAAATACAGGTCGCTCGGCAATTTAAGGAAATCGGCCACCGATCGATACCGTATCTCTGGAACGGGAGCCTGCTGCCCCCACACGGAACCTGCCATCAGCAACAAAACAACAACAGTCCTTCTCATGAAAGCCTCCGGTCACCCGAAGTTCACAATATATCCCAACCTAAGCTCTTCCTCGGAGGCTCCGCGTGATTTCTACCAAGTAGCGCGCCCCCACCAATGCCTGCCCCACGATTGAATCGTTTGTCACCACTCCCGCGCTGCGCTATCCTGCCTTCAGATACCTGTTTTTGGAGGTAGCATGACCCAATCTTTCACACCCCTCGACCTTCTGCTCATCACCATTGTCCTGGCAACTCTGGCCGTCGGCCTGCCTATTTTCTTCGTGCTGGCGATTCGCTTTCTGTGGGATCGCAACTTAAACCTTGGCCGTTCCAAAGAGCTCGAAAAGCTCATCTGGCAATTGCACCGCATCGCCAGCACTATGGAGCACCAAATGAATCTGTCCTTTCCTGCCGTCCAGCCCGGCACGGAAGAAGCTCGTGATCTAGCCTATCTCCAGGAGCTTTCCCGTCCCGCCGTTGCCACTCGCAGCGTTTCCACCCCGGCCCCTGCGACTGTCAAACCGTCCGCGCCACAGAACCCTGCCCCGCAACCTGCCTCACAACAGCCCGCTGCGCAACAGCCTGCGGCTCCGCCGCCTGTCCCTGAGGAAGCTTCTCTTCCTCCGTTGGAACTCCGCGAGCCTTCCGTCGAAGTCCCGCGCGCCGGCGTCAACTCCATGTTCGGCCTCTAGCGCCGCGCTTAAGATTTTGCGGGAAAGGTAAAGTAGATCGGCGTTGTTTCTCCGCCGGTGACCACGATTTCCTGGCTCTGGCTACCCAATGATTCATGCCACGCCGTCACTGTGTATTTCCCTTGCGGGAGGTCCGGCAGCCGGAACACACCATCCTCACCGGTCACTGCAAAATGGCTGGTTTTCAACACCACAAAATATCCTTGCATCCATGGGTGAATATTACACTTCACCGGAATGATTTCTTCCTTTTCGTAGGAGTACGAAAAGGGTGGTGTTCCCGCGGGCTGCATGCGATTCCATTCGCGGTTCACTTTCGCAAGAGGATGGATATTGTGGGGGATCGGGTCGCTGTTCTCGATCTTGATTTCCTGCCCGACTTGCACAGGCAGTACGTGCGTTTTGTAGTGGCAATCCTTCTGATCGAACGCCACGGGGTTGCCCGGCGCCGCACCAGCACCCGCGTCCACCTCGCCCGACGAAATGTACACAACAACGTTCGCTAAGCCGTTGCCGCGACCGGTTACGACGCTCTCCTCTTGCAACGGGGCGCTAGCGTGCATTTTGACGCAAGCCGGCTCTTTCTCCAGGTTGACCGCCGCCCTCCTCGGCGGCGTCCCCTTAAACGTAACGATGCCGGTGAGCGTGGCGCCATCAGGTCCGGCACTAATGGGAGAGGCAATTCCAAAAATCAGGGCGCCCATCAGAATCGTTCTCGCCAGTGGCATCCCCGAATGACCTCCTGCACTGAATCCAATTGCAGAATCCGCCTAACCCCGTCGTTCTTTAATTTTAAGAACAACAAGGACCTCCATTCCCAAGGAGTTTAGGCGAGGTCGTCAATCAGTTATGGAACGCCACCCATCACCATGGCCTATTTTGATCGGCGTGCAAGCGTTTCGACCGCATAGAAGAGTGTGCAAAATTGAACAGCGCGCCCATCCGTCCTCTTTGGTATTTGACATGGAACGGCGGGAAGAGCGGTACCGTCTGGTCTGGGCGGGTCGGACAGCATCAGTCATCTCGCTGCTCTTTTTCACGACCTTCATCGAAAAACTCAAACCTAAATGGCTTCATTTATGGGAGGGATTACTCCGCTCCATGGTCGAGGAGGAAATGAGGAGACCGCGCGTGGAGTATGACAAGCGAGTCGAAAACTCGGCCAATCCCCCTGGTCAACCAGGCTAAACACCCATTTGGCAGGAACACCCTTGGTCTTTGCTTACGCCGAAACCGCTCTCGCCGGCTTCGTTCGGTTCGCCAGCAACGCCAGCCTATCTTCGTGATTCATGGGCTCCCAAGGCACAAGTTTCTCCGCAAGCACATCCATTCTCCGTAAGAGTGTCAACTCGATGAAAAGCTCCATGAAATCCAGATCCCGAAACACCAACGACCCGGACTCTTTCATCTTGTCCCGAATCCGTTCCAGGTGTTCAGGCATCTCCGTCCAATGCAGCCCCGACCGGTGGTGATGACACAGGTGATACCCTTCGTTCATGAAGTTCACTTCGTCCACCACGGTCACCGTATTTACAAAATAATCTTCGGGATGTTCCGGGTCACAAAACGCGTGCTGCACCCACGACGTGATAGCCATAATGAAGTTCATGCAGAGCAGTGGAACGGCCACATACACGACTCCAATTCGCCAATCGTAAACAAACACGGCCGCGAAATAGACGAAATACCTTGCCATTCCCCAAAACATTCGTCTTTGGTTCTTTACATCCCCACGCCCTGTAAAGTACAGGTACGGCACAATCCCCAGCGTCGTCCAAACGTTATCGGCAAGATACCAAAGAAAATGCACTCGGCTCGTCCGATCGTAGCAACTTGTGGCCACCGTATCATCTGGACCGCCGTTCTCTTTATGATGTAGACGCACATGCACCGTTCGCCCCAATTCGGGCAAGTCTCCATAAAAATATCCCAGAAAGAACTCGGCGTACCGCCCGAGCACCTTATCGTATTTCCCGGTGAAGTACCCTTGCGGCCGGTGCGCTTCCAGATGTTTGGTGCTGAACATCCTCACAGACCGTCGAAATTTCAGCCCCGTTAGCGAAAGATAGAAAGCGAGCGCCAGCAGAAGCCGCGGCTTCCCAAGCGCCAGTTGAATCACGAAAATTGGCACCGTCGTGAGGCTCAGCGAGACCATCAGTCGTAACGCGGGCGTGTCTCGGGGATCCCGCAGAACTTTTTGCCCAAGCCGCTCGATCAGCCGGTCGTAACTACTCGACAGAAATTGACACGCCTCACGCAGTGGGCTGATCGTTCCGAGCAGCTTGGCCACTCCATAGCCCCCGAACGAAAGCACCCCCTCGATCGATGCCGCCGCAATGCTCGCCAATGCGATGGGCACGGACACGCACCGCACCAGCACCTTGCCCATGCCTCCAGCCCTCTTCGCATGCCAGTCCGCCTTTAAACGCGTGTCTTCCCCGACGTTGTTCAAATCCGCTTCCGCTACCCTGTCTACAAATTGCATTTTCGTCGTTTTTCGATAGAACCGGCTTCGTTCCGTGTCATCCGCAGGAGTCTACACTCTAGCAGAACAGACTGCCAGAGCCGAACGCTGTTCTAGTAAACGCGCTCTCTCTTTGAAATTTCATCGGGGATGGCATTGCTCCGCGTCAGGGTTTTTTGCCAATGCCGCAAATCCATCCTTTCTCGGGTTTTTTAATGGTCTGCACGTCCGTATAACCGGTATTCGCGAATAGTCCGCGATGTTCTTCCTCGCTCAGCAGCGTCATGCCGGTTCGAGAAGCCATATTTTCGGCAAGCCTGGAAGTCACTGTTCTTGCCCCTTTATAGACTTCGGCGATGATGATGAACTTGCCCCCGCGCTTGACGACTCGGAAGATTTCGCGCATGTCCCCTGGCAAGTTGGGCCACCAAAAGTGTGTTTCCACGGCCGTGACCACGTCGAACATGTCACCGGAAAACGGCAACTGCGACACAGACCCGTGCCGCACTTCAACGCGGCCTGCTCCTATGGATCCTGCGTTTAATGTCTTGGTTGCGGCAACGCTCTCCTCCGAATAATCGACGCCATACACTTTTCCCTCCGTAGCCATCGCCGCTAACTTGCTGACCGTCCTGCCACCACCGCAACCTGCATCGAGGACCGTATAGTCCTTCTCCACGCAAATGTGCGCCAAGCCCCAGTCAGTTAGCTTGGAGTGAGACTTATTCATGCGCCACAAGCTGAATCGCCCCAGCCATCCCGTTGGCTTGCTGCATTGATTCGGACGTACGCTAGCGGCGGTCACAGTAGTTCCCTTCACCGAAATAGCCTAACGCAAAATCACCAAAACCTAACTCGCTTTGAGTTGCGGCACGAAACTCTATGCCTCGTGCACAATTCTGCCCTCTCCTCACGCATCCAGCGATTTGACTCTTACCCAGCTTGAGGATAGAACAGGGCGATTCGCGGACGGCCCTGATGGCCAGGTTCCTGTTCACGATGCTGCCTGCTGACGACCTTGGCTTGCCGACTCGCCTTGTCCCCATCGCTCGCGCCCTTGCGGATCGTGGCCACCAAGTCGCGGTGTTCAACCCATCGCCCGCTCCCGCAAAGCTCATTTCCGACGCAGGACTGACAAACCTTCCTCTTCCCCCGCGGCCCATGCCGGTTCCTCCCGCTGATCTCGCTCAAGCGAGCGCGGTCTGGGACGTCGATCAGATGCTTGCCAGTTTCTTACTGGACGAAGACTACCTCCGGGCCGCGACTGTTTTTTTTGCGCAGGCTATGTGCCGGGCCTTGCCATGGCGGAGCGCTGTGACCTCATGGTGCATCATGGCGGTCACAGCTCGGTCATGACTGGCTTATTTGCTGGTACCCCTGCGGTCATCATCCCGGACATAACCGAGCGCGAGAGCAATGCCCGCCGCCTCGCTTCTTTGGGCGCGGGCGAAATTGTGATGCCGGTGAACGGCGCCGACGGTGAGAAGCACATCGATGTCGCCGACTTCCGCACCAAGGTCAACCGCGTATTGAATCACCCCGACTGTCGCAACTCCGCTCGACGAGTCGCGCAAACCATGCGCAAATACGGCGGCGCTCAGGAAACCGCGTAGCGCCTCGAGCAAGTTGCCAGCGAAACCCCAGCCCAATTTTCCGCCGCGGGTTCTTAGCCTTGTAGCCCTGCCAATAGGTTGCGCTCCGGCAAAACAGTTCATTCGATGCGCAGGGCGCGCATGGGAGAGATGGAGGCCGCCCGATTGGCCGGGATCATGGCCGCCAGGAATGAGCAAAAGGTGAGCGCGCAGGTGGCCACGGTGAGCGCCGGCGGATCCCACCAAGAGAGGCCGTAGAGTTGGTTGGAGAGAAGCTTGCCGACGCCGACGGCGAGCGGCAGGCCGATCACTAGTCCGATGACTACTCGCGCGAAGGCGCCAGTCAGCACTAGGCGAATAACTTCCGCCCGATCGGCCCCGAGTGCCATCCGGATTCCGATTTCGTTGGTTCTTTGTGCCACCGTGTAAGCAGTGACTCCGTAAAGACCGACGGCAGCGAGCAAGAGCGCAACGATGCCGAACAGTCCAGCAAGGCTGGCGACGGCTCGCTCTTGATCGAACGAAAGCTCCACCTGCTGGCGCATCGTGCGCACGCTATTGAACGTCAGGCCCGGATCGATATCCGCGAGCTTACTGGTTAGCAACGGCTCGAGATGGCCGGTAGGAATGTTCGTAACCAGCAGAATGCCTCCGATAAAATGTGATCTCAGTTCGATTTTCTTCATTAGTTCTTGCGGGTAGTTCACGCTTTGCGCCATGGGTACATAGAACATGGGACGCGCGGGCTTGTCTAACTCGAAGCCGGCGAATTTTGCATCCTTCACGATACCGACGATGCGAAACGATTTTGAATTTTCCGGCATGTCGAGACCAAAGTATTGATTCAGTGGATTTTCTTCTGGCTTAAAGAAACGCTTTACAAATGTTTCGTTGACCAGCGCGACGGGTGCGGTGGTTTCGTTGTCCGCCTCGGTGAAGTAGCGCCCGCGGACAAGGCCCACGCCTAGGTCCTGCAGATAATTGGCGGTGACGCGATCCCAGGAGGAGCCGGAGTCTTCACTGAGTTTCCCGGGAGGATGGCCGTCGACGAGAATCAGCTCGCCCCAGTTGTTGGTGAGCGGGTTGTACATGGCGAGACCGACACCTTGGATGCCGGGTATGGCCAGGAGTTCCTGCTCGAGGCGGCGATTGAGCGCGGCGAGTTGCGGCTGGGTGTAGGCAGCCGACGGATTGTTGATGTCCACTTCAACTCGCCCGTTAATCTGGAATCCGAAGTCCTGATGTTCCAGTTTGTTGAGGCTTCGCCCGAGCATCGTGGCGCCGGCAACGAGTACAACCGAGAGGGTGGCCTGGACAACCAGAAGGGTTTTGCGGGCCAGAGAGGAACGATCGCTGTTGCCTCTGCCCGACCCGTGCAAAGCTTCTGCGGGATTGGTGCGCGTGGCCAGCCAGGCAGGAACTGCTCCGAACAGGATTCCCGTGACCAGCGCCAGCAGGAAAGCGAAGCCGAGGACAGAGAGAGAAGGCGCAGCGCTGATCGGAAGGTAATGCGCACTGTGGAAGGCCAGCGCAAGGAGCAAGCGCTCCGCACCGACGGCGACGATAAGCCCAACGATTGCGCCCCCAATGGCGAGCAGGATGCTCTCCAGCAGCGCTTGCATCACGATCTGTTTTGGCGTGGCGCCGACGGCCATGCGCACTGCGGTTTGCGCTCTCCGAGAAACGCCGCGGGCAAGGAGGAGATTCGCGACGTTTGAACATGCGATTAGAAGGACCAGCCCGCAGACCGTAAGAAGAATGCGCAGGCTTTGCCCATACGCTTCTTTCATTACGGCGACACCCGCGCCAGCGGGAATCACGTTGAGATTTTGCTTCGGCAGCATGCGGATGACGTCTGGCATCCAGTTGGAGGGATAGCCGGAGTCGTATTGCATCCAGTTTCGGAGAGCTCCGGTGAGGCGGGGAGCCATGCCCGCGGTCGTAGCACCGGGTTTCAGCCGGCCGATCATTCGAAGCCATGCGGAGATGGGTTGGCGCAGCAGACTACCATCGGCGCTGATCAGAGGTTCCATCTGAAGGGGCACCCAGATATCGGGTGGATCGCTCTCCAGTGTGTCCCCGAAGAATCCCGCCGGTGCTATGCCAATCACCGTGAGGGGATGGCCTTCGACAACGAAGTTGGAACCGACGATCGAGGGGTCGGAGCCGTAGGTCGCTTGCCAGGCGCGGTGGCTGAGAACAAGGACGGGCGCGGCCCCGGGTTGGTCGTCCTCTGGGGTGAGGACGCGGCCCAGATAGGCGCCGACGCCGAGCGTGGAGAAAAAATGGCCGTCGACATATTCCGAGGTGAGCGGGCGCGCGGCGTTTTCGACGCCCTGGCGGCGGACACTCATTCGCCCACGGCCGGCTTGGAAGGCAGTGGACTCTGCGAACTCTGGCGTTTCGGTCTTCAGCCGCTGATACAGAGGAAACGAGAACATGCCCCAACCGTCTTGAGGGCCGCCTTCAACGCAGCAATCATCGCCTTCTCCGACGCGGTACAGCGCGGCGGGATCGCTAACGGGAAGCGACCGGATCATGACCGCATGGATCAGGGAGAAAATGGCCGTGGTTCCGCCGATGCCGAGAGCCAGCGTTAGGATGGCGGTAGCCGTAAACACAGGAGAGAACCGGAATTGCCGAAGCGCGTACCGAAGGTTCCCAGGCAGATCGTACATGTACGCCCCCCTCATAAATAATGTACGCAAATCGCTGTATGGAGTTCCGTAGAACGGAAGAAAAGTAAGGAGTCCAGGAGAAGACCCGTCCTCACCTGAGGCCATCAAGCCATTTGGTGCGGCGGCTCAGAATAAAGTGATGCTCACTCCTCCTCCGCCTCCCCCGGAAGATTCCACACGAAATCGTGTCGAAACCAAGCGTTGCTCACAAGGCCTCTAAGTGATCAAAACCCCCTACTCTCTCGTGTGAAATATCGACGTCGTAATAGGGCGGCTTGCAGGCTGCGCTTAAGCAGAATTCAAAAAGAGCCGGCACCGTCGTGCCACCTGCGGCCGTCATCGCCGGGTCGATCGCCGGATAATCCAGGGTCAACGTATTGCTGCAGCTAGAAGGCTGTGCGGCCGAATACGGGCCAGCGCAGTGAAGGTCGTTGTTCACTTCATAAGCACCGCCGTCGTCCGCCGCCAAAAACGTCTGTCCCTGAATCGCCACGCGAACCGAGAGCTCGTGAGTCGCATGTGCGAAACCCACGGTTTGCCCGGTGAACGGGTCGGTTACCGGGCCGTTTTCGAAATTGAAAAGCCACTCCCAGAAACCCCAACTGGTGGACAGACTATCCGCCGCATTGCAATCGATCGCCGCAGCGATGGCATCGAGAAACGCGATGAAGAGTTCGTGGCGAATTAGCACGCCGAGGAGTTTGCAATGGTCAGTCGGCGCCGCAGGCCGGATGTGTTTGGCAAGAGTAAAGCCAGCGAGACGCACCCACGGCAGCTGCCAAAGGACTTGGAAGACATTGCAGCGGCGCCGGTCGAAAATGCTGGCGGAAGTTCTTTTGGGAAGTACCCATTCGCCAGCAATTCACCAAGTAAGGCCATGTGTGTGTCATATACTACGCGCAGTGCATAGGCAACCAGAAGGGAGCAACAACAATGCGCTGGTACCACTATGTGGCGTACTTCTTCGGGGGTGCATTTCTCGCGAACGCGATACCCCATTTCGGCAATGGAATCTCGGGCCATGCTTTCCAGAGCCCCTTCGCATCCCCACCCGGAGTAGGCTTGTCCTCCTCGACGGTCAATGTCTTATGGGGTCTTTTCAACCTTGCCGTCGGCTACC
The DNA here is from genome assembly GCA_963709675.1 of Candidatus Acidiferrales bacterium. GTDB lineage: Bacteria > Acidobacteriota > Terriglobia > Acidiferrales > UBA7541 > Acidiferrum. The sequence goes on along the minus strand of CAVPWW010000002.1, from coordinate 516,508 downwards.
TGCTCGTCTGTCGTGTCGGCTGCTTCAATCTGCGGAAGACCCAACACGTGCTCGTCCTCGGGGCAGGTATCCTGCTGATGTCGCTGATGGCCGCTCGCGCATTCGGACGTTTCCACGGGGGGCTGTGAGCCTGCCTTTTCGATACTTCCCATCGTTTACGTGTTCCTGAATCTTCACAACTGGTTAAACGGTGCCACAAGCAAGTGGAATTACTTCCGGGTAGTCCGTATAACCCAAACAATCTGAACTGCTATGCAACCTAGCCTTTGGTGTCTGAAACCTTAGGCTGCCACAATTCGATTGGACTTCCCTCGGGGTCATGCGCGCGGGCAAACCGGCCGCTGGGAGAAGACTGCGGGTCAATTTTGACCTCGATTCCCGCAGCTTGTAGCTGGGCTGCCATTTTGTGGAGTTCCCGGACTCGAAAGTTCGGCATCCAGACCTTCTGGGCATACTCGAAATAGCCGCTCGTCTCTTTATGCGGTGGGTCGGCCTCTTGTAGCCGAGGGGATTCCTCGAAGCTCGTTGGTATGAGCGAGACTCCCAGGTGTTGCTGGTACCAAAGCCCCAGCGCTTTCCGATCTTTTGCGCGGAAGAAGAATCCTCCGATTCCCGACACTTTTTCCATTTTCGTTCCTCCTGCGATCCCATCACGAACAGGAGCCCCCGCAGGGGGGAGACCATTGGCCGTATGGCTGTCTGCGCAGCGACGCCGAGTTGGTTCCGGCTCCAGATGAAGCCCGCCCCAAAAGCAAATGACAGGGTTCGGAGCAGTTGGCGTCTTTGAAAACGCATCCCACCCTCCTCTCGAAGGGTTGGGGCTTACGCCCCGGCTTCTTGATTTATGTGGTCATGACTGCGGGAGCGGCGGTGGGTTCGACAGGGGCTTTGCGGCGGAGGATGGCAGCGGAGATGAGAGTAATGATAAGGCCGACGGGCAGAGGCTCCATGGAGGTGTAGGCCATGTTGACGAAGGGGTTTTGGTAGAGGTGCTGAGAGCGCTGTATGGCAGCGACCTGCGCGGCGGTGGTGGCGGGGTCAAGTCCGGAGGACTGGACCTTGTGAATCTGCGCGGCGAAGTAGCTGTCCATGAAGTGGGGCATGAAGTTGAAGTAGAGGATCTCCCACATGGCGACGTAGCAGACGGTGGTGATGAGGGTGATCAGGATGCCGCAGGCGAAGGCGCGGCCGAAGGAGATTTGGCCGGCGAGGGTGTTGTCGCGGTAGCTGCGGATGCCAAAGTAGATTAGCAGGAACGACGCAACCATGATGGTGTAGCCTAGAGCCATGCTGTGGCCGGAGCCGATCTTGTCGGCGAGGAGAAGCGAGCCGCCCATAAGGACGGATATGATGAGGCCGGCGATGAGGCCGAAGGTGAGGACCGTTTTCTTCATGTGAGGCTCCTGGTGCGAGTGAAGATGGAGTCATTATGATGTGTAACGTGGCCGGATGTCGTCATCCTTTCGGATGATTTTACAGGAATGGACCGGAAATCGTACTTTCGGGTGACGCGGCCACGGCAGGAGGCCTAGTTCTTAGCAGCGCTGGACGCCACCTCGCTCGATTTACCCGGCGACACGCTCGTCTCCGCCTTGGGCCACCGTGCTGAAGTGCGTTCGGTCGTCACCGCTCTCGGTCAGGGATGTCTAGCTTCCGCTGAGGTTTACCTCAACGGACTTGGGACCACCACGTTCTACTGGCCACCCGACCCTTGCAGCCCGTCGACCACGAGTTGTGTTGTGTTTCAGCCTGCTCTCTCCGCGGCAATGCTTACTCGCCAGCGTAAGCGGCTTCGCGATTGATTTCAGTGAGAAATGAGAATCATAAAAACATTTGCGCATGGGACCCCGTCCGAACTTGTCCGGTTTGCGAGCCCATCCGGACCTAGGAGTTGGCGGAAAAAGTTCGAAAGTTCTATCCCTCAGTCACCTCGACATGGCCACGGTGCACGCCGCCTTTGCGTCGAGGATACGTCGAAGGAGGAACGAATTCACGCCGAGGCTTGTCGGCTCTCACCGGCAGCAGGAACGTACGGAAATATCTTCGACGGTTTCGAGGTAACCGATTCCTTGCCGATCCCCAGACGAACGGGAGTGTTCGCTGCGAGTGAGAACATGACATCCGGAGCGTTGTCTATAAGCGACCGACCGTTCCACTCCGCGAACCCGAACACGGCAGGTGTTCCAACCTCGTAAGGCAGGATGTTCGGGCAAAATCGTCGCGCGACTTTCTGGCCATATGACCGTGGATCTTCGGCGGTTCCGTAGGCGGCGACGACACCGGCAATTGCCTTGGCAACTGTCGCTCCGTGAGTGGCGAGATCATCGGCGGGGCGCCCGGCATTCAGACGATTACCGAGATCTTCGTTGTACTGGGTGAACAGGGGATGGATCATCGGAAGCCCAACGCGATTGATCGAGCGCCAACCCCCTGCGTCGGTCGCCAGCGTTGAAACCGCCCATACGCCGACCCGGCGATTGTCTCCTGTTTCGGCGAGCAATTCTTTATCGGGAACTTCCAGCACGATGGAATACACCGTGTGGCCGGCAAACAAATTCTTTGCGCGGCTTGGATCCCAGCCGGAAAGATTAATGGGCGTGCCGTCCTGGAGTGCGTGGCCGACCGCGTGCAACACATCGGGCTCGATCCAAAACGGGTCACCCGCCTTACCGGCCCAGACCCGCAGGCCAGTTGCCGTGCTATGGATCTCTTCAGTCGTCCCCTGCGCGACCACAGCGCCAGCCGCCTGGGGATTGACGGCATCTGCGCCCCTTAGACGCACCAGTGTGTAAGCTTGCATTCCCTGCCTGTCACGCTCTTTAAAAGTAATTCGGTAAGTAAGATCTTCAACTGCATCGCCGTTTAAATCCACTTTGAATTCGTACATTCCCTCCGGGTGGTAGCCAGGCGCGGGGATCGGTCCAAAAATGGAGTGGCAGACATTGATGACGAACACGGTTCCTGTTTCGCCGCGGAATAAATAGAGGTCCGTAATGTCGAGGCGAATGTCTTGACGAGCGATTGGTGAATCAAGATGATGGGACATGGCAGTCCTCCTTTGTTTGTGAGGTTGGCCAGCCAAACCGTGGACGGGTTAAGCGTCAACCCCTTTTGCCGAAGCCACGGATATTAGCATTGATGCTGCTGGGCGAGTATGAAATGCACAGGATCGCGTTCAGCGCAGTGGCCATGCACAATGTGCACCGGAAGACCAGCATCTCATCAGAGAGCAAGTGGGAACAAGTGTGCCCCCAATTTCATGGTTTCCTGCTTGCGCCTCCCAATCCGTTGGAGGGGTCGTGCTGACGAAAGAGAATGCCAAACCCAATGGTCAAGGAAATGATTGATCTGGCCTCTCCCCTATCTCGCGTTACAATCGGTTCACTCGACATTCCTGTCGACATCGGCGTTTTTGCCGAGAAGGAGGTGATCCAGTGAGGTACGGTTTACGTTGACGCACTAAAGGGGGCGCTTGTGAGGCTAACGGGCGCCTCTCTTCTCTCGCCTGCTCGAATTCCCTCTCATTTCTCGGATCTATTCAGCGTCTTTTTGTGAAACTAACGGCTGGCAGAGTCGTCTTATCCGCAAAGATAGTCGGAGTAGGAATCGTGATTGATCACAACCCCCTCCACGGATCCGGACGAGCGGATTTCCCGCATCCGGCTCTTGCCTTAGGTGACGACGCCCAGGCGCCGCAGGGGATAGGGATGACAGACGGTAGGCAGTGGCAGCCAGCGAGTGATGAGGCGCCGCATGCGATCCCAGAGTACGCGACCGTTCTGACTGCGCCGCGACAGAGCGCGATGCCAGAGCCGTCCCGCTTGGAACCGAAAAATCGCCAGCGCCGGTTGATTCATGGGCACTCCGTAGTAGCGAATGTGTCCACGCACCACCGCTTGCAGCCATTTACCCACTTCGGGGATGGGGTCGTGCATGCGTCGCTGAAGTTCGGCTTTCACCTCGTTCAGCTTCGACTGCAACCTTTTGCGTATCGTTTGCCGCAACACCGTATACCGTCCATTGCTCTTCTTCTTCACGCAGATATGCGTAAAGCCAAGAAAGTTGAACGTCTCCGGTTTCCCTTCTCCACGCCACTGCCGTTGGTCGATCGCATGCGGACCGAATTCCAGCAGCCGCGTTTTCTCGGGATGCAGCTCCAAGTGGAACTTCCTCATTCGTTCGGTGAGTTCCGCCCGAAACTGATCGGCATCCGCTTTGCTGTGGAAGCCCACCACGATGTCATCCGCGAATCGCACCACGATCACGTCACCGTGCGCGCGCTTCTGACGCCATGCTTGGACCCACAGATCAAATACGTAATGAAGATAGACGTTGGCCAAAAGCGGCGAGGCCACGCCGCTTACACAAAGGGTAATTTTGATCGTTTGGGCCGTCGGATCCCCCGTTTTGGGGCGAACCTGAAGAAATCGGAATGCTGTGACGAATGGTGATGGTATCCTCGCCGACCAGGACGTCTTTAACCAAGAGTCGCACGATTTTCTGGCGTTCAATGACACTAAGCGTTTCCGCCGCGCTGCGCAAGCGAGCAAGGAATGCTGTGAGAGTCTCTGCCAGGCGCAGGAATACGGCGCGATCGTTGGTCTGGTCGGCGATCGCCTGCAGTTCAGCACTGAGTGTCTGTTGGCGATGACGCAGTGCAGGCATACGTTCACGCAACTGCTCAAGCGACAAGAGTCCTTCCTGATAGGCGGTGAGAAGTCGTTCGATACCTTTGCCAACATGGGTCAACTCCCTCTGCAGACTCTGCTCACGTTTTGCGGTTGGATCGGAAGTACGCGCTGCTTCCAGCCGACGATCAAGTTCCTGGTGTATCAGAGCAGGTTCTTCCAGTAGGCGGATCACCTCAGTCCAGACGATCTGATCGAGGAGTTCTTGTCGGATGAAGCGGCCGTTATCGCAAACCGGTCCGCCGAGTTTCCTCCAGCTATCGGATCCAATACATTTGTAGTAGTGAATCTTACGTGCGCTGGTTTGTGTCGATGTTCGCGACAGGGCGTAACCACACTTGGCACAGCTGACCAGCCCCTGCACGACACTTGGCGCGATGGTACGCCGGCGCGATCGTATCTTGTTCTGGCTTTCTTCCGTCACCAAGGCGGGCACGGGGATCTCTGTCTCTGACCGCGCGGGATTCTTGTGTACCTCGCGATATCGGCACACAAGATGGAGCCTTCCGCTTCTCCTGACGGCGTCGGCATCCCGGAGTAAGGTTCTTACGCGGCTGAATAACCCGGCCCGCACGTTCCCCTGTCAACGCTTCGACGCCGCCCTTGCGAGCGGCTCCGCATGACTCGGGGCCGATGTGGGTCGCTACATCACAATCGTATGACTTTTGCATTCACTACACCTCGCCGGTTTAACCGGCGCACCAGGAGAATCAACCCATGAAAACCAACCACAAACTGGCGACCGCAGGGCTCAACCGTTGGATATCTAAAGGATGGAATGTCTTCGGCATGGTCCTGCTTTCCTTTGGCGCTGGCTCAATCCTTACTGCCCATCTGATGCGTCTGGGCCAAGTGCGGGCTGATACCAATCGCGTCTTCGAGCTTCGCGTTTATCACACTGTGCCTGGCAAAGTGCCGGCCCTCGAATCGATCTTTCGTGACCTTTCAAAGTTGCTGGTCAAGCACGATCTCAATGTCGTCGGCTACTGGGTCCCCGAGCATGACCCTGCTTGGGCCAACACATTCATTTACCTCGTGGCCCATCCTAGCCAGGAAGAAGCGAAAAAGAATTGGAATGCGCTTCATGCCGACCCGGCCTTTCCCGAGTATAGGCAACAGGCCGCCCCACTCATTGAAAAAGTGGACGAAGACTATCGGGTGGACGAAGTGTACATGCGTCCGACGGATTATTCGGCGATGCGCTAGCGCCCGGATTTGGCAAGAATTAACTTCACGACATCGAGGTCAACGCCGGCGGAACGCCAGGACGCCAAAACCTCGGTCTAGACTACCCGCCTGATGTCAGGCATCCACCTTTTGGAGCGTTTCGAGGCTCTCCTCAGCCTAACCACCCAGACCGCCAGCAGGATTCCGATAAGCGACCCTATTAAAATGAATGGATACATAAGACCGCCTTATTTCGCAGCCAGGATTAGGACGATTCGACTAAATCGTCCGGTTATCCTTATAATAGGCGCCCTCCGGGCGACTCTAGCAACTATTGAGGGCCGTGTTATGGGTTTGTAAACAATGCGGCGCGTGCTCGACGCAAGAACGGAACAGCTCACGCTTTCAGCCAAAACCTAACTCCCGCTAGTCGTATCCTGCTCCACCGGACCTGATGGAACAATTATGACTTCGGACACTTATCCTCCATCGAATCCTTTCTCAGGAGGATCCTTTTGTCCTGGCACATCCGGCGGCTCTTATTTTTGCTGAGCTTTTTTCTGATACCGGCGGCACTTCCGCGAAGCAACGCGAGTCATGCGCAACGAATGCAACAAGTGATCCAAAATATTTGAGCAGCAAAAGTTTCATGGGCGCTGTGCTGGTCGCTGAGAAGGACGATATTTTGATCAACCAGGAGTATGGTTCCGCTGACCCTTCTTGGCAGGCTAACTCTCTCTCGGTATCGATGCTGATGTCCCGAGAGGAATCGATGACTTCCAACCGACCGAGGCCGAGAGTTACCGGACTAGTACTTCTGTAGCTCACACTGCCCATGACTGCGTCCAAAGGCCAACTCAAGCATCCAATCCAAAACAGGAGCAGTTAAAAGTTGCCGCCGGCGTCAGAAAACACTTGCCTCTCATTTGCCGGTGCGGAAGGATGACACAAATTCATCGAATCCCCATGTTGATCCCGTTAGCGGTGGGCGTGATTACCTTCGCGTGCACTATGTTTGTCCATGTGCTGCCTTTAGGTGCGACAGTCACCATTTTTCGACGCGAGAAAAAGCTCGGTCAAGCGGGAGCAAGTTTCTGGAGCGATTTTGCAATCGTTGCGTCGATAATTTTAATCGCGCTGGTGGCACACTTAGTTGAAATCGCCTTGTGGGCGGCGGTGTTTATGATCTGCGGAGAATTTCACGACTTCGGCCTGGCCTATTATCACTCTGCTGTCAACTACACAACCCTAGGCTACGGTGACCTGATCATGTCGCCGAAGTGGAGATTGCTGGGACCTCTGGAAGCAGCAAACGGAATTCTAATGTTCGGCGTTTCGACAGCGATGATTTTTACCCTCATTCTACGGCTGAATAAGACGCGGTTTGTGGATCTCAAGGACTGAGAGCCCCCATCCAGTCGTTTGGTTAAGCCCCGTGTATAACGGGAAACGCTCCATGTGGGCCTGGGCCGGAATTGACCGGAAACGACTTACCAGGCAGTGGACTCGAAAATCAATGGCTAGGGATTGGGTGTGCCCGAACTCGTGGTGTAGTAACCCACGCGGGTCGTGGCTTTGAAGGTGGGGCCGGCGGTCACTCTCAGAGTGTGAAATTTCGAGGAAGGGTTGTTGCCAATAGGAGCGTACGCGAGGGTGTAGTCATGGCGTGCTTGTTCAGTCATGCGCGTTAACGTGAGTTCCGCGGTGTAAGTTGAAGTTGCGTAAAAAATCCCGCCCCCAGTTTTCAAGGAGTAGTCGGTCAAATTGAAGAATTTACGTTTCGATTTGGCAGCGCCCGAGGCCAGGGCGTAGACGGAGATATTGTTTTCAAGGAGGAAGTCGCGCACGATCTCGTGAGAATGGTGATTCAGCTTTGGTTCGTCTAAACCGTCGGTAAGGATCAGGATGATTCTGCGACGGTCACTGGGCCGGTTCTGAAGAAGTTGCGCTGCAGAATAAACCGCATCTTCAATCGCCTTGCTTGGTCTAGCACCAGAATACGTTGGGGCAGAGACTGACGGTGGTCCTGTGGTCGACACCGGATCGGTTATCAGAGGCTGCGGAATGTATGGAGGAGAGGGTTGCGCGGCTGTCTGGGCGGACTTTAAGGCAGCCATAAGCTTGATTGAGTCACTAGTGAACTCGTCTCCTGGATAGAAGAGCATGTCAAAACGGCAGACCATGGCCTCATCTTGGTCAGCGACGTCGCCGATGATTGAACGTACGCTTCGAGCCAGCTGCGTTCCTTCCTTCCACTTCAGGTCGTCGTCGACGAGGATTAGGAGCGAAAGAGGAAGGCTCTCATCAGTGAATGAGAGAATACTTTGCTCAACTTCGTCATCGAATACATGGAAGTCGTCCTTGAGTAAACCGGGGACAAGTTTGCCCTGATCGTCTTTCACCGTAACAGTCAGAACAGCGAGATTTGACTCGACCCAAATTTTCTGTCGCAATTCCCGCGTTTGCTTGGATTCCTGCGAAAGACCTGTACAACAGACCAAGTTCGTAATCACAAAAGTGGAGATGGTTTTCTTCCAAGCCATATATTCACCAGAGATGCGACTCTACTGTGAATGAGACGCCACGAAACGTGGCGCGGGTTGTGCCTGGTTAACTCCGTGGTCTCAGTGGATCGATGCATCACTCAGCTCGAACCCACCTTGCAGTGAAAACAAAACCTAAAATCGCTGCTAGGTTAGATCCGCCGGAGCGCTACTTTGGCTAGGTTTTGATCGACTAGAGCCAAGCAAATCGGTTCTCCAAGGGAAGGTATTGTCGGATTAACTGATTAGATGGTGTTGCAGCGACCGGTTGAACTGGCAACCAAAGACGGACGAGTGCAAATCATCGATTTATACATCAAACGCTGTATTGCTTTTCACCACGGCCGTGGTCACAGTGCGCTCAGTCAAAACTGAGTGGCCGCTCTCCGTCAGGCCAGTCAGCGCTTTGAGGAGGCAGAAGGACCTGGTCTGCCTCCCTCTCTGCTTTTGATACGGGTACCAACTGGATTGAATCGAAAGGTGAAACAACGCACCGGGATTTTCGATATATCTCAACTGCCCTAAAAGCGCCATTTTTTGGGCTGGCAAGTGAGAATAAAAGATTGAAAAAAATCGAAGAAGAACCCCTTAAGACAAGGGGACGCCCGAGGATCGACCGAGGCGTTTTCGCGGCCGATCACTCTCACCAGACCGGAATGCCCGCGTTGTTCATTGAGGGAGCATCAAGTTTCTCCGATGGGGAAAGGTGGCAGCATCATGTCTTTATCTACAAAGTTTCTCGCTCAACGCAAAAGACAGTCCACGAATCGCGCCATTTCTGAACCGCGACTGTCGAGCGTCACGAAGCATGGCGAGCCAGAAACCTTTGAGGCACTCTGCCAAACTCTCAGGCCACGTTTGCTCAAGATGGCGTTCCGTATCACACGAAACCGGCAAGACGCCGAAGACGCCGTGCAAGACTCCATGATGCGAGCGTTCTTGCATCTCGATGAATTCCGCGGCGATTCTCGATTTTCAACGTGGCTCACGCGCATTGTCATGAATTCATCCCTCATGATTAGTCGCAAGAATCGTAGTGCGCGCCAGATTTCCGCGGACGAATTGCCACCGACCGGCGAACCTGCATTGCATTTTCAAATCCCAGACCGCTCCCCAAATCCTGAGCAAACCTACGAGGAGCGCGAGCGCAGAACCATTCTTTACCGTGCCATACGGAGGCTCCGCCCACGTATACGCGCGGTGGTCGAAATAGCCCAGTTTCGAGAACTGCCCATCAAGGAAACAGCGAAGGTCCTGGATATTTCTGTCGCCGCAGCCAAGGGCCGTTTCTTCCATGCTCGTAGAATTTTGCGTAAATCCGTCGCGTCCCGCGCAATGGCCCAGACCAGGACAGAATCCGCGGCCTAAATTTTGGCGCTCGAAATAATTCGGCTCACTACGCTAGTTAGGGCAATGACTCGAATGCGAAGAACCAAAGATAGTCGGCGGAGGCTCCCGCTCGACCAACGCTGATGAGAAGAACGGCGAGAATATACCGGCCTTTCCCGATGTGGTCTTCGAGAGAAAGAATCCCAAAATCGATTTATGAAAACGAGCGCTCAACCGACTCGTGACCGTCAACGTAGTCGCTTTTAATCGCACACTCCGCCCCATTGAAACATTCTCTCCAAATCGTTACTGTTGAATTCATAAGTCTGGAAAGTCTTCGATGAATCTCGTACCACTCGATGAGCAAGGGCGGTTGTTTATTTCCCCGTCGATCGATGACTGGAAGCCGATTGAGGATCATGGCATTACTGCGGTGATTGACCTCGACGGTAGTCTCGACTTGGGAATTCCCAACATTCCTAACCACATGCTCTATGTCTACTTTCCCATCCGCGACGAGGACCTCCCGGATTTGAACAAGCTGCACGCGCTGGCGAGGCTCGGGGCTCGATTGGTGGCCAACGGCGAGAAAGTTCTGGCGCACTGTGGCATGGGTTTCAACCGGTCGGCTTTAGTCGCGGGATTGGTGCTGACCTATCTCGGGATGAAAGGTGAGGATGCCGTGGCGCTTTTGAGAGAAAAACGGCCCGGCGCGTTGTTCAACGAAAACTTCGCCGCCTATCTCACGGCGCTGCCGTGCAACACCACTCCACCGGGCCCGTCCTAGAACTTCGGTCTTCCTGTTATCCCATTTACGAGGACTCGACAAAGTCGGGCAAGGGCGCTACTACGATTATCGCCTTCGACCAGATGATTGCCTGAAATGACCGCGCGTCTTGCCGCCCTCAGGCAAGAGTACGCAAGGTTTGCCCCTCGGCATCAGGGTGCATATTGAGTGAAGACGAAGTCGCGAGAAGCTTTCGCGTGGCAGGGGGCGCAGGTTTTCAGCAGCGCCTCGTCGCCCGGTTTACCGTCCTTGTCGAAGTGCGCGAAGCCCATCCGCCCGTCGTGGCCCATTTCTTTGAGTCCTTAATCATAAACTGAACGTTCGTGGGTGGCCCCGGAACGAATGATTGGGCGCGGCCAAAGACTTTGTTATTTTCCTCCGATGGGACGTGACCGTAGTGCAAAGCGGCAATGATTGTGCCGTCCGGAAACGGGAGTGTCCCGTCGCGGTAGGCCTTAATCGCTACGTCATTCCCCAAAATGGCAGCGAAACTGTGCAGGTTGCCTTCTTCGTGGGCCACGGAGACCAACCTCCCGTCTCGGTATCCAGGCGGAATTTTGATTCCAAAGATCGGGACGGCCTCTCCACCGCCTTGTCCTGCCGCAGGAGCTGTCAAAACGATAACGCCAGCCGCCGTTGCGACTACAATTAGTAAGAAAGCGATCCATCTCATAGGGCTCTCCTTAAGGTACCTGCCAGCCTCGCGTGACCTGTCACGTCTGGGGAACCACATGCTACCACCCGGCGACATCGCCGAACAACGCCGCCTAAATCGCCAGCTCAGAGTCCACTGCACCAAAAATCTGCCACTGACCTCCCCGGAAGTAACACTTCCCCCGAGGTTGGCGTTTACTTCTTCGCAGGCCACTGTCGCCTCTCTACAGATCGTCCCCGCAAGCTCAGCAATCCATCGAGGAGGTTGAGCGCAACCGAAGACCGCCTGAATCTCCGAGGCGGTAGGAACCGTACAGGTGGCGCCTACCATCCTCAAAGCCTTGGGTATCGACCCTTCGGCCCTTCTTGCCGTTCGTGTTGAGGGGACCAGCGTCCTCCGGGCGGCTCAACTCAAGTAACCTGTCCGCAAAAGCTGAGGCAATCGACCGCAGACGCTGCGACGCAGACGTCCGCTGTTTTTTTGTCTTTTTGCCGACCAGTGATGGAGCCCCGCTAACTCGGGGGATGTTGGTTACTCTGCATAAGCATGTCGCTCGGGAATTGCCCTGACAGACGTGGAACTTCAGGTGGTCGATATGGTTACCGAGCCGTTCTCACACAGATGGTTTCAACGCTCTTACGGCATCCCCAGCCCCGCTGAGGTCAGCGAGTCGCATCTCGGAGTATTTGCGCGATAAGAGCACGCCTGGCGCGCCAGCGCGGAACGCCGCCAGGACCGCTTCCTTAACGCTTTGTCGCGTGCACTTGCTGTTACCAGGTTCGGTCGGGATATCGATATCAATGCCCGGCCAGATGAGCGTATTCGTCCCTGCAATCCCGGCGAGCGCGCGTTTTGTCTCGCGGAAGACATAGTCAGCGGAGAACCCGGTGTGAGGAATTTGGTCGTAGCTGCGTTCCTTCAAGTCCATCACTGCATAATCAAAATCGAGGAGGCTCTGCTTCGACAAATCTCCATAAAGTGTGGAACCAATGTTATCGACGTATAGCGCCATGCGCTCGCCACCAACGTTGTTGTACATCACGACTTTTATGAAATCTGAATAATTCGACAGCTCGTGAAGGTCCTGTTCCGCTCGGTAGATGGGATTGAAGGAGTTGTTGTGCCAAATGTGCCAACCCACCGGTACCGTCGGCTTTGCTGTCTTTACGGTTTTGTAGATCGCGGCGTAGGTCTCGCGAAGGCTGTCCGTCCACAGCATTTCCCACGCGGCTAGTTCGGGGTACCGCAAGAGGAGTCGCCAGAACTCAACGTAGTAGCCGTCTACCGGGCGTTTACCGCTCCGCGCAGATCGAACAAATTTCTCCAACTCCAGATAGCCTTGCCGGGCGCGTTCCACATGGATGCCCCGCTGTTTCGCTTTGCTCTCACAAAACTCGCAAAAGCAAGTCACGTGTCCGGGATCGACCGGCGGTACATCATGCGTGGCTCCCAAACTGTCGCAAAGCGCGCCCTGCCGCTCAGATCCCCACATAATTCCGTCAATGTCGTAGGAACGCGTATAGTCCTCAACCAGACCAGTCAGAAAATTCCGATAGTCCGGATTGTTCACGCACAGCGTCTCGGCATTCCGCCCGTACAGATCTCGTTCCTGCAATTTCTCAATATTCGGCAAGTCGGTGCGAAACACGTCCTCCAACCAGCAGACAACTTTCATTCCCCGCTTTTTAGCAGCCGGAAGCACTTCGGCCAGGATATCCAGCTCACCATGGTCCGGCGCGCGCGTGTCCTTGAGAACCGTATTTTTGTAGTACTGCGGATGCGGGATGGCGAAGTTCCCACCGTGAAAATTCAGGTCGTACTCCTGCTTGCCGTGATCGGGCAACGGCTGGCCGGGGATCTGCCTTCCAGCAATCCCTCGACCGTAGGTGAATACCGCGAGAAAAAGCGTATTCACGCAGGCGCGTTCCTGGAGCACGTCAAGAACTTTCTCGGTTCCTTCATCCACAAACGAAACTGCTCCCACTTGGATGCCGATCATTTTGGAGGATGCCGCGCTACGTCCTGGAATCGGTATGGCCAAGGCCGCGCCGGCTCTTCCGGCCATCTTCAGAAATTCGCGGCGATCCACTTCCATTCTCAACATGGATGACTCCCTTGTTTTTGATTGCGCGTCTACTCGCTGTGCAACTCATGCTATAGCGGTCCTCTCAATAAATCCACGCATTGAGGCGCAACCTGTTTCGAAGTGCCATGGAGAAGTGAGCAGGAGTATCCAGATACAAAATCAGTACGAATGCCAGACCCGCCAGCAAAGAAGCGGACGTTGTACTTGGTGATGTCAGTGACAATACCATTCGATAGTGGACATGATTCTGCAAAGTGTGCAATAAGGAACAGCCTCTCACTTCTCTCTATGCTCTAGTCAAAGAGCAGACGACCGCGGCGCGGCATTCATACACGTGACAAATCTGCGCTAAGAATTGCATCAGCAAAGGCAAAACTGCTGTGAGTTCCGTATGTCTCCGCGTACTTCCCTTCGCACGGACCCCCGTGAGCTTCGCTGAGCCTGGAAATATGGCTTCATCTCTGCCTTGGAAGCGCTTTCTGAGAATTCTCGCCTGTGCGTCGCTTCTGCTGTGTCTGGTTCCTGGGAGTCTGCCCGCTCAGCAACGAGCTGACGGGCTTGGGCCCAGCCATAGCTCCCTCCTGGAAGCACCTTTACCTAAAGCATCCGCTGCGGAGGGGCTGGCCGGCGTTGCAGGCACAGTTTTGGACCTGAGCGGTGCGACCATTTCCGGGGCAGACGTGAATTTGATGCATAGTGATGGAACGCGATCGCATCACATGCTATCGGATGCGAACGGCGAATTTAGCTTCTTAGAGATTCCTCCTGGTTCCTACATCGTGGCCGTCAACGCTAAGGGCTTTGCGCCTTTTACCTCTGTGGAATTCCTCGCCATGGACCAGAAGGTCTACGAGCTCCCCGACATCTCATTGTCTGTTGCAACAGCGAGCGTCGAGGTGATGGTCCGTCCCACCGATCTGATCGCCGCTCAGCAGATAAGGGCTGCGGAGAAGCAGCGTCTGATGGGCGTCATTCCAAACTTTTATACAAGTTACATTTATGATTCCGCCCCGCTCACCTGGAAACAGAAGTTCTCTCTCGCTGTACGGGGCACATTCGATCCGGTTGCATTGATCGGCGTCGGCTTCGCTGCCGGCATCGAGCAGGCCAACAACTCCTTCCCCGGTTACGGCCAAGGTGCGTCGGGATACGGCAAGCGGTATGCCGCAAAGCTTGTGGACGGGCGCAGCAGTGACTTGCTGACTCACGCGGTCTTCCCCACGCTCCTTCACCAAGATCCGCGCTACTACTACCAGGGCTCCGGCTCCTTTGAGTCCCGCCTCATCCATGCGGTAGGCTCTGCATTTGTCACCCGCAGCGATAGCGGCCGTACTGAACCCAACTATTCTTATTTCCTTGGCGACGTGTCTTCAGCAGCGCTGTCCAATCTGTACTATCCGGAAACGAATCGGGGAGCGCACCTGGTCTTTACGAATGCTGCCGTCGGGCTCGCGGGCCGAGTAGGGGGGAATCTAATCCGTGAATTCCTCTCCAAGCGCTTGACGAAAAACGCGACGGGCGATGGAAGACCACCAACACTTTAGCTATGCGCCATTCCTCCTCAGTTCGGCTAAGCGATCCGCAGGTCTTGCTTATCAAGTGGAAACCGGCGGAGAATGCATCCCGGAACCGTGTTTTGACCACCTTCACTCCGCCCCTGACACCCGTCCCGCACACTTGATGCGAAGGTATCGGTCGATACCATTGTCCAATTGTTTTGCTCCCTCACCTCTGGCTTAATCGCTGTCTTTGCAGACGCACGTTAGATCGGGCTCAGAAAACTTTCTTTCTGAAGGAGAACGCACCATGACTGATCTTACGAGGGAACCTGTGGGTCTGCCGTGGATTGGCGGGTTGCGCGGAGGTGATCGCAGCGTGGCGCCAAAACACAAGCTGATGCTTGGCGTGATCAGTGCAATGCTGGGCGCTTTGCTTCCAGGTTGCACAGCGGACAAACATCCTTCCCAGACCGAAACCAGCCTGGCCAATGCGGCTAAAGACATTACCATTCCATTGGAGGCAGGGAAAAAAAAGAACCCCCTGCCTGAGACGGATGAGGTCGCGAGCCAGGGCCAGGAAGTGTTTCTTGGCTCTTGCGCCCAATGCCACGGTCCGAATGGGCGCGGAGACTCTAACATCGGGCGCAACATGGACCCGCCTGCCATGGACCTGAGCTCACCCCACGTGCAGCACTGGAGCGACGCGGAATTGTTTTGGATCATACAGAACGGAGTTCGCCTGACAGGCATGCCTTCTTGGCGGTCGAGTATCTCCGAAAACGACACCTGGAAGCTAACACGTTTCATCCACAAACTTCCCAGCCCCGACGCTGCCCCCGTTAACACAGCAGTCCGGTCACAAGCACCAGCCGCCATTTCCACGCAGGACAAGTACGCCCTCAAGGTGCCAAATGGCCTCGCGTTCTCTGAGTTCAGGGGATACGAAAGCTGGCCGGTGATCTCCATCAGCCATAACGGAGATAAGCTCGCTGCGATCCTCGGGAATCCTGTAATGATCGACGCCTATAAGGCGGGCATCTCCGGTAACGGTAAGCCCTTTCCAGATGGTGCCAAGATGGTGAAGGTCCATTGGAACGCGAAAGTGAATGAACATGTACCTGGTGCATGAAGTGCTCCCCAAAATTCGGACCACTCATTAAGGTATAAAATCGCTGTCTCGGAAAGGGTGCAGAAATGAAATCGAGGCAACGGCGGACCTTCAGCGCGGAAATGAAAGCACGCATCGCGCTGGAGGCGATCAAGGAGCAGAAGACCATTCAGGAAATCGCTTCGCATTACGGCGTACATCCCGGCCAGGTGGCGAACTGGAAACGACAAACGATTCAAGGAGCGCCGGAACTGTTCGTGGATCGGCGGTCGCAGCCGGACACGAGCGAGGAAGCACTAAAGGCGGAGCTGTACCAGCAGATCGGGCAGCTGCAGGTGGAGCTGGACTGGCTTAAAAAAAAGTCCGGTTTATCGCGTTAGAGCAGAGGCAGGGATGGATTGCATCGCACAAAGACCTGAGCATCCGGCAGCAGTGCCGCTTGGCGGTGATTTCGCGGTCGGGGTGGTATTACGAGGCGGAACCGGAAGCGGCCGAGAATTTGCTCCTGATGCGGTTGATCGACGAGCAATACACACGGACGCCGTTTTACGGAATCCGGAGGATGGGTTGGTGGCTCGGCGAGCAAGGATACGCGGTCAACGCGAAACGGGTACGCCGGCTGATGCGGGAGATGGGGCTGGAGGCGCTCTATCCGAAGCCACGGCTGTCGGATCCCGGGTTAGGACACAAGATCTATCCGTATCGGCTGCGCAGCCTCAAGATCGATCGGCCCGACCACGTTTGGGCCAGCGATATCACCTACATTCGCCTGCGGCAGGGCTTTGTTTATCTGGTGGCGATCATGGATTGGTTCAGCCGCTACGTGCTGGCGTGGGAAGTATCGATATCGTTGGAGAGCGCCTTTTGTGTGGCGGCACTGGACTGGGCATTGACGACGACGCAGCCGGAGATCTTCAATACCGACCAAGGGGCGCAGTTCACCAGCGAGGTGTTTACGAACCGTCTCGAGAAGCAGGACATCACGATCAGCATGGACGGACGTGGACGAGCGATCGACAACATTTTCATCGAACGTTTATGGCGGACGGTGAAATACGAAGAGGTGTATCTGAAGGATTACGGCGGGGTGTTAGAAGCGGTCTCCAATCTCAAAAGCTATTTCACTTTTTACAATCACGAACGCCCGCATCAGTCGTTGGGCTATCAGACGCCGGCGGCGATCTACTTTGGGAAGGTGAAATGCGTTTGAGGAGGGACAAAACAGCGTATGCCGTGGGTCGACCGAGTTGGGGATCGTCGTTCCTGGGCGATCCTGGCGCGGAATTTCTCTGTGGAAAACGAGAGCGAAGCACGAAGAAAGAAAAAAGTAGCAAAAAAGAAAGAAAAGAGGGCCTGTGGAAACTGACGCTGCTGATGGAAATCCGCAAAGAGCGCGGATTCCCACAGCAGCTTGAAAAGAGCCTCGCAAAAGACGCTCGGCTTTTTCACAGTTCCCACAGGCCCAACAACAAGGATCTATCTATAATGTTTTGCAGACAGCGATCCACCTTAATAAGGCTAAATTTTGGTCCGAAGGATGGGGAGCACCTCAGCACCGGCGCTACCAGACACCCAGCATGACGTTGATCTAATGCTGAAGGACAGCAAGAGGTTTTCGGACAGCGGCGGATGGGGTTACGGCGCGTTTGAGTATGACCCGGTGTCCAATGTGTTCCGGCCCGCCGACTTGAAGGACAAGCCACCCCAGGGGAACGACGCCAAATGCGGGTTCGCATGCCACACGATAGTGAAGGCAAAAGATTACGTTTTCACGGATTACGGGCACAGGTGAAGCGGTAGTCAGCAGACTGTTCTTGTGCACTGAAGGCGGTTACCGCGTACTTGCAGAATCAGATCCTTGAGTAGAAGGGGTTGAAGTCAGGCTGCGGAATACATCTGGGTGTTCTCAACGCAGTAGGGGTTGCTGGCCCATGTCAAAATCCCCCCTGAAGTTCTCCGTAAGACTGTACAAAACTGAACAGCGAGCACCCTTGAAAACCCGTAGCGTGTCGTGCTTGACGGCGAGAAAGAGCGATACTGGCCGCGTCTCTGGGCGGGACCGGACGGCATCCAGGCTGGAAGACGAACTCCCGCGGATACTTGAGAAAATGAATCGCCAGGAATTGGAAAACAAAGGGAATCAGGTCGACAAGTTGTTTTGGAGAATCCTACTAAGGATGGACAAAAAGCATGTTTCACTTGATCTGGTATGTTCTGATTGGGCTAGTCTCGGGTGTCAGCGCGAAATCCGTGATGCACGTGCATGGACAATCGTGCTCGGCATCATCGGATCGATCCTCGGCGGCGGCGTGGCTCACATGTTTTCGCGCTCGACCAATGAACGATATCTTCCCGCCGGCCTCATTTCGTCCACACTCGGTGCGATTTTGATTCTCTTCATTTACTATAAGTTGAATGTTCATTTTCCAGCGATCTAAGGGCGCGGTAATCGGAAGAGTCGCCGACTACCCAAGTCTCTAGTCAGCACAACTGCTTCCCGTAGCGCTGCCAGGGCACTTGTCGTAACCTAGTCCGCATCGACCGAATCCCTTCCTATCCCTTGACAGCACCTCCCGTGTTGTCAATGATCCGTCGTGAATCAAACTGAACTTCTTCACACGAATGGTGAATTCCAAATGCTCCCAGCAGCGACAAAGCACCGGCGGAGGCGAGTTTGACCCTCATTCCACGACGCAAGTTCCTCCAGCAGTTGAGCCAATTCCCTGCTCTCGCAGCCTTTCCTCCTGCATCCCCTCTCGCTGGCGCCCGGCTCGTTCAGTTGACTGGAGGCGAAATAAGCAACTCGGTTTTTCGCCTGTCTATCCGGCCTGCAGAAAGTCTCAATCACACGCGCTTGTTACACACACCCACGGGTCTGCTTCTAGCGGATGCCGGCTACAGCCATTCGTTTGGCCCTCCGCAGTTCCGCGAAGGCTTATCCTCTTCAGACGCCGAGGGCTCCTCGCTCATTTCGCTTCGGGGTGATTTGCCCGGCGGCTTGGAAATTCTCCAAGAGTTTCGCATATCCCAACAGCAACCTTGGCTTGAAGAGCAGATCACTCTCTCGAATCGTGGCTCATCTTCCTTGGACCTCAGTTCCTGGCGCTGTGGATTTGTGCTGCCCCTCGCGCCCCCATCGCAAGGACAGATTGTCGGCCCGTGGGCACAATTCAAATTCACCGCTATCCCGTTTCGCCGCGAACCCAACGGTTCTCGCGCTCAACATGCCGACTTTTCCCTCGCGCAAATTCTCACCGAACAATTTTCCTCCGAACTCTGGACCGCCGACGCCACTGCCACCTCCGCGTACGCTTCCGAAGGCTGGGCTTGGACCGACGGCCAGCGCGGTTTCCTGCTTTCCAAATATGGTCTGCAGGGTATGGAGTGGTCTCTTCTCGATCGCGTCTCTGTCGATGCGCATCAGTCCGGCCTCCGCTGGGGCGGGTGCGGCATTTATCGCGGGGATCCCGAGCATGGCGCCTGGCTTCTCCCCGGCGAATCTCACCGATTCGGAGTCACGCGCCTCACAGCCTATTTGGGAGGCATCCTCGAAGGTTTTTACACCTTCCGTCAGGAGATGGAAGAACGCGGTCACGGTTGCCCAAGCGCTTTCAACCTGAAAACCTAAATTAAAAAGCACCGTTCTGCCCTAACTCGGTTAAGTTTCAGTTGGATGAAAGAAACACCGAGGAGGACAAAACAGTGCACTGGAAACTTACCTCTCTTTGGGGTGGGAAGAAAGTAGAATTGCGCGAGACCCAGCGAGCGGTCACCCCGTTCGGTGGACTGGTGGTGTTCGTCGAGTTTCTGCAGCAGGTCGGTTATCGCGAGGCGGTGAGCCAGCATCTACCGTTTCGTCTCACTTCCCCCAATGCCATCGATCCGGTGGAGACCTTTACGGCCTTTCTACTCTCCGTGGTGGCCGGAGCACGGCGGTTCGCGCACACCAGTTTGCTGCGTGGCGATGTGGCCTTGCATGCCTTGCTGGGGATGAAGCGCTTTCCCGTCGATGACACCATTCGCAACTTGTTCAAGCGCTTCGGCCAGGGGAACTGCCAGCGTTTTTTCTCGGGTTTGTGGAGCTGGCAGCTGGAGCGGCTGCCGGAATGTTCGTCGGGATATAGTCTGGACCTGGATTCGACCGTGTTTGAACGCTACGGCCGCCAGCAAGGTGCGCTGCGCGGGCCCAACCCGCGCAAGCATGGACGGCCCTCGCATCATCCGCTGGTGGCGGTGCTGGCCGAAGCGCACTTTCTCCTGCACGGCTGGCTGCGCAGCGGAAATTGCGGCACGGCACGCGGCGTCGTGGAATTTCTCAAAGAAGCCCTGGCGCTGTTGCCGAGAAAATATGCCATTCGGGTGGTCCGCGCCGATGCCGGCTTCTTTGACCAGCAATTACTGGGTTTTCTCGAGCAGCGCGGGTTGTCCTATATCATCGTGGCACGGCTGACGCTATGGCTGAAGCGCGAGGCCGCCCGCGTCACCGCGTGGCGCGCCTTGGACGAGCATTACGCCGCCGGTGAATTCCACTTGCAACTTTTCGGCTGGGACCGCCCGCGCCGCTTCGTGGTGATCCGCGAGCAGTTGCGCGCCGAGCGCCCCTCGCTGGGAAGAAAACTACTCGATGTTCCCGGCTACACCTTCCGCGTCTTCGTCACCAACCTGGCGCTGCCGCCGGAAGAGCTCTGGCGAGACTACAACCGCAGGGCGGACATGGAAAATCGCATCGCCGAACTGAAACACGATTTAGGCGCCGATGATTTTTGCTTGCAGGAGTTTTTTGCCACCGAAGCAGCCTTCCGCAGCATCCTGCTGCTGTTCAATCTGCTCGGAGAATTTCAGCGCGCCTGTGGCCTTCCCAGCTATCGCCAGCCGGCCACACTGCGCGCCCAAGTCTTCCTTTGTGGTGCTTTATTCGGCCGCGCCGGCCGCCGCTTGGTTCTACATCTGTCCGCTTCCTGGGGCGGCCTGCAGCAGCGCATCCCGCTGCTGGAAAACGTCTTAACCTATGATGTCCCAACTTCAACGAAGTTGCATCCTGGACCCGCAACCTGAACCAAAAATCGAGCAAGAAATCTCCATGAAACCGCCTTCAACTTCGGATTTCAAGTTCAATCCACCTGTGCATTGGAACGAACTCTACGACAACAAACTTTGGTGGCTTCCGAACGATGAGCAGAACGACCCTGAGATGCGCAAAAAATATTTCACCCTCGCCGACATGAAATCCGAAGCTGCCAAAGCCAAGTCCATCGGCTGCGAAGCTCTTTACCTTGACCCGGGCTGGGACACTTCCTTTGCCTCCAAAATCTGGGACCAGCCTCGCCTCGGCACTTACAAATCCTTCACGCAAATGCTTCACGATGACTTCGGTTTGAGATCTTCCTTACACTCCCCACTCTCCGGTTGGGGCGATCCCACTTCCTACCCGCAAGACTCGTATCGCCTCGACCGTTTCGGTCAGCGTGCCAACTGGGATCGCTCAAGCGGCTTCGACTCCTCTCCCCTTTGCGGAGCTTCCCGCCAGTACGTCGACGAAACCGCCCGCCGCCTCTTGGCCCTTGCACGCGACGGCGCCTCCTTTTTCATGTTCGACGGCACCAAATATCACTCCGAGTGCTGGGACCTCAACCATGGCCACGCGGTTCCCGCACGCCGCGAAGAACATGTTCAAGCCGCTCTTCGTCTCGCGCGCATAATTCACGCCGAATTCCCCCAACTCCTCATCGAAATGCACGATCCCGTGATGGGCGGAGACGTCTGTCGCGCCGTCCCTATCTACTACGGCCACGCCCGCGCTCCTCGATCCGAGCCGTTCGCTCAAGCTCCCGGCTTTGATTCCGTCTGGGCTTTTGAACTTATGTGGATGCCCAAGGAGGATCTCCTCAAGGGCAAATCCATCGCCCTTTACTATTACAACCTCGCCTACAGCATCCCTCTGTATATCCACATTGACCTCCGTTCCGACAACCAGCACGCCTTAGTCTTCTGGTGGAACGCTTCCACCTGTCGCCATCTCGGAATTGGTGGCACCCCAGACGACCTCGCGGTGCGCAAAGCCCATCAAGACGCCATGGCCACCTACCTCCGCCTGGCGCCCTTCTTCAAAGCAGGATGCTTCTACGGCCTCGACGAAATGACTCATCTCCACGTCCATCCCACCAAGTCAGCCGCCGTCGTGAACTGTTTCAATCTGGAAGATCGACAAGTCGACCGCGTCATCGGGTTCATCCCACAAAAATTCAATCTGGACCCAACTCGCTCCTACCTCTTTAACGGCCTTGCCGCACCCACGTCTCCCGGGGCCTACGCCGTACCCGTTTCCCTGCCACCCCAATCTCACCGCCTAATCGAAATCATCCCCGTCGAGAAATCGTAAACGCCATCCAGCAAGACAGAAAATGTGTACGATACTTCTTTATTTTCAAGAATATACCGACGTAGGGGCAATGTCCCAGGTGTACCTTTGTTGCGTGCCGCTGTTCGTTGTAGCGACGTCGACGGTTACGGGCGGGAGTTCAAGTTCGCCAGTATCGGTTAGCCTGTCCCCCTCCTCTGCGCAAGCAATCGATCAGGGCCAGACGGTCGGCATCACCGCAACCGTAATGAATGACATGTGTTCAGGCGTCTCGTGGAGCCTAACTGGTCCCGGCTGTCTCAGCAGGACGACCGGGCCATCTGTTACCAATACTCCCCGACAATCATTCTCACCAGCGCACAACAGGTGACCGTGACGGCGACCTCCGCTGCGGACCAGACGAAGAGAGCTTCGCTACAATCACAGTGAGCCCTCTCCCTCAGGTTCCATATCAGACGCTTCCGAACGGATCGGCGGGCGCGCCCTACAGCCAAACGATCGCCCTCACCAGCGGCACTTCTCCGTTTCAATGAAGTGTGTATGATGGGCCATTCTCACCGGATGGAAGGTGGGCGCGGCGGTGCCGGACGGATTGAACTTGGACGCGAAAACAGGGACTATTAGCGGCACTCCGACCTCGTTCTGCTGTTACAATGCACACCCTCTCATCTACCAATGGAGGATTTGAAAATGACAGAGAACACCAGCCCCAACCCGGAACACATTATGCAGGTGGGGTTGGGTTTCTGGGCTTCAAAGACATTGTTAAGTGCGGTCGAGATGGAGGTCTTTACGGAACTGGCGAAGCGAGCGGAGGACTTGGCTACGCTTCAGGGTCGCCTTGGGATCCATCCGCGAGCCGCACGTGATTTTTTCGATGCTTTGGTGGCACTGGGTTTCCTGCGTCGCGTGCACGGGAAGTATGTGAATACACCTGCTACCGATTTGTATCTCGACAAGCACAAGCCCACTTACATTGGCGGCATACTGGAAATGGCAAACCAGCGCCTCTATGACCACTGGAGCCACCTTACCGTGGCGCTCCGAACCGGCAAGCAACAGAATGAAGCCAAAGAGGGAGGAACCGATTCGCCTTTCGACGCGCTTTACGCAGACCCTGCCCGGCTTAAGACGTTTCTCGCGGCCATGACAGGCATCAGCCGAGTAGCTAACCATGCGATCGCAAGAAAAGGTCTGTGGGGACAATACCGCACCTTCGCCGATGTTGGGACCGCCCAGGGGGACTTGGCCGTGCAGATCGCGCTGGCGAATAACCACCTGCACGGATTTGGTTTCGACCTTCCTGAGGTAGGTCCTATTTTCGACGAATACGTGGCCCAAAATGGCCTCAACAGTCGTCTTTCTTTTCACCCAGGCAATTTCTTCGAAGATCCACTCCCGAAGGTGGATGCGATCACGATGGGTCATGTCCTGCACGACTGGAATCTCGAAGAGAAGAAAATGCTCCTTCGCAAAGCCTATGACGCGCTCAACCCGGGTGGCGCCGTCGTGGTCTACGAATCGATCATTGACGATGATCGTTCGCAAAACGCCTTCGGTTTGTTGATGAGCCTGAACATGTTGGTTGAAACCCCCGGCGGATTCGACTACACGGGCCATGATTGCATGGGTTGGATGAAGGAAGTCGGGTTCCGCGAGACTCGTGCGGAGCATTTGGTCGGCCCGGAATCGATGGTGATTGGCATGAAGTAGAGCGGCAGACAGGCAGCCTTTCCTTTAGTCGCCGTTTTACGTACGTCCGCACTCTGACCGATTGTTCTTGATAAACGCCAATCGGACATCTTCCATAGGACGCAGGGTCGAAAGTCGTGCCAAATCGGAGATGGCGGTCAGCCGGAATGGCTGATTGTTCCCCCTTGGAGTTCGTTTTGAGTGCCTTGCCCAAACTTTTCCAAAAAGGAGCACCCTTTTATAATGTGTGGCTTGCACTCTGGGCTCCAATCCCTTGGCCTAAGGGTTTCAAAACCGCGCCGGAATTGGACCAGCAAGTCGGCGGTTCGGCCGTTTGAGTTTGACAACGACCTGCGCGAGCTAGGAAACTTCGTTGATCGCCTTACGCGGGGACCCACAGACTTTCAGTGGCAGCTTCATCCCCAATTTGGCCAAATGTTCGAGAAGGTACCTTCCTATGGATCATCACCTTCGGCAGTTAGGTGCGTGAAAGTGGGGATTATCACGCCAATCATTCGGGATGTGAATTCGGGTAGTCCAGGTGAGACGGCTTAAGGGGAGCCGCAGACAGAATTACCCGCGCAAATCCTGGGAAACCCGGTGAGTCTGAGGGGACAACCGGGTCCCCCTTGCTTTATTCTTCACGGTGGCATAACCCACTTGGGATAACTGGGCTACACCTATTCAGCAGACCCTAATCGTCCGACAGTTCTTGGTCAATACCGTTATTTACGTAGGACCTCAATTGGCATTGAAAGTGACATGACACTCGCCTCGGAATTCGGGACAGTGCGCCGCGCGACCGGTGTACGGTAACGCGCTCAATCCTCCAGAATTTCGAGCGTATATCTCTTTCGAAGCTTCATTCCTCCGGCCCCAATAAGCGTGCGGATCGCTTTTGCCGTTCGTCCCTCGCGCCCGATCACTTTCCCCAGATCTTCCGGAAGAGTCTTCAATTCCAGGACGGTGACATGTACACCTTCGACCTCTCGGACTTCAACTCCCTGCGGATTGTCCACCAGAGCTTTCGCAATATGTTCAACCAACTCTTTCATTGTGGACTCCATGTTCGTCCAGACTGTAATGCCCAGTAACAAGGCCTTACGTTACCTAGTCCGTACCTATGCTTCGGTGTATTCCCCGTCAATCAGGCTTTCCTTGATAAAACCCTGGGGGAAAACCTGAGTACTATCCGAAGTCCGCAAACAGCGAACTCTCCGCAAGTAGCCTCTAAGTAATTTCCGGTATTGTTCCAACCTATGCCTTAAAGCTAAATAAAAGCTGAAATCGGCCACTCCATCGGATAACGCGGAAACACTAAGAGCCTTGTATGTTGCCTCCTACCCATTGCCAGGAGCTTGTATGAACAGCTCGGATCGTCGTTTCGCGACGCGCTTTAATGTCGCTATCCCACTCCATTTTCGCTCCTGGAACTCCGTGGGCTCTGCGGAAACTGCCAAATCCATCAACATCTCCATGTGTGGAATCTACTTTGGATCGGATTCACTCCTGCATACGGGAACTGCGTTACGTTTGAGGCTGGAGATGCCCAAAGAAATCACCGGCGTCTCAACAGTGCAATGGATTTGCGTCGTCCATGTCGTTCGCCTGCAGTCTCTCGAGTGCAACGATAACAAGCAGGGTGTTGCGGTCCACATCGACTGCATCGAATCTCTCCGGAACCAATCCACAGACACCGCTCTGAGTGTGATAGAACCGCCATTTGAACGCGATACCTCTGCGACTCCCGCCGAATACCGGGAATTAGCGCGCCGCATTTCGATCATCCCATCACAGGGTTCTAACGTCCATTTGCAAAGACGCTCGCTCTCCTATGCTTCGATTTGAAATTCAGGTCGCCGGCTTGTAGCTCTCGCTGTACCCGCGCTGCCCATTCTCCAACTCGTCGGCAGTTAGGAAGTTTTATTTTGCCTTTTGTTACCCTTCGAGAAAAAAGTTCCTCCTGCAAGAAGAACGCCCACGGCCTTCAGCAAAACTTTGCTGCTTATCTGCTTCGAGACAAATCCCTGTGCGCCAGCCTCGCGTGAACTTCGTATCATCTGGGCAGAATCATTCATCGAGAGCATGAGGATGGGTATTCCAGGGAGTAGCTCTCTAATTTTCTTGGCGGCAGAGAATCCATCCAGGACCGGCATGCTCACGTCCAAAAGGATCAAATCGGGTATACACTGCTCTGCTTTAACTACTGCTTCTTGGCCATCCGTTGCCTCGCCGCAGACCTCCAGGTCCCGACGAGTCTCCACGAGAGAGCGGTAACTCTTACGAACTCGTTCGTGGTCGTCTGCAATTAGGATTCGCCAAACAGTAGGTTTCATTTCCGGGCGGTGGAACGAAACAGATTTGTCTACCGGGTGGCCAGCACACACCATCACATATCTTCCTTTCCGAAACTGAAATGGTTCCCGACCAAAACGCAGGGTTGCACGGAGCAATGGAGTGGTCTAGTACTCTTACCTGATGACCGCAGAAACACTCACTCTAACAGGCAATCAGGGATTGAACACCCGAAACACCACCTGAGACCCCTTCACGAACCGGAAATTCCCTTTTTTCGAAACCAACAGCGTAATGTGCGCTCCCCCCGCATTCTGAAAGGCCACATCCACACCAGGTATGCCAACGGCTCCCCGGCTTTTCGCCGTAAGCACATCCACCCTTCCCTCGGTTGCGCTTCCATGGCCGGCCATCAGCGCGCCAGTATCGACTCCATTCAGATTGTCAGCTCCCCCGTTCTCTGGCGGAGCGACTGCCTGAATGTCCAGACGCAACTCGGCGGACTCTCCACTCTTCCATTCCACCTGTTCGAAGACAATCCACACCTCGTACAGTCCGCCGCCATCGGGCTCTGCCTGCACTTTGAATATTTTTCCGCTGATGACGGCTCCTTTCTTGATAACGGCTCGCGAGCCGTCCTTCGCATCCTTCGTGACCTGCGCTTCCACGCGATCGCCCGCCTTGCAGTGTTGCGTATCAAGTTCCGACGTCAGCTTCGCGAAGATCGGAGTATTACTCGGCAAAGCGATAGCATTGCCCGGGGCCTTGGCCGCAGTGCTTTCTTGCCCTCGCCCCTGTGAGGAAACGCTGGGTGCGCCCTGCCCGCACGCCGTAAATGCAAACATGCTCGCCAGCAATGTGCCAATCACAAATCGATTCATGGGATTCCCTCCATTTCCCGCTCTTGTACTCATTGGGAGCGCCTGGGTCTCTAACAAAATAGACGTATATGAAGTTGATGAGTTTCGATTTTTGCTGAACTCACCTATTGCAGCCCGGGCTGCGCGTAATAGCTGAGCCGTGTCCGCGCCATTAGGCCCGCCTGCGACAGTTTGATTTCCAGGTGGTGGTATTCGGCCCGATTTGCGTCCGAGGGATGAACAGGCGCTTCCCTCCTGGGCGCGAAGGCCGACATGTCTCGGCTGAATCGCTTTGTGGTTCTAAAGCGTCCGAGACTTTTTGCAGCCTGACGTAACACAAGAGTACTGGTTTTCGATAGCCCAAATCTCTCAGATGGTCTTCATCGCGAACGCACGCACAGCGCCGTAGCAACTCTACTGGAGGTCTACTGGGACAGTGACAGTGCCGGTGAGGCCCGTTAGGTTGTCGCGCACGTCAAGTTTGATTTCATATTTTCCGGAAGGAAGGCCGATTTTTTCTGGCATGCCGAGCCCGGCGCAACTCCACAAATGGATCCCGGAGCTTATCAGAGCAGGCCTCGAAGATTCTCCGTCCCCCCTGCGGCAAACACTTTTCTCACGCTCTCAAAAACTCCACCCCGCACCGCCACATTCCTCCATTCGCCATTTCCTTCACATTCGCTATCCTTCCTTTCACGTAAATCGACGGCGCCTCTTTCACTTCCGGCGAGTACGGCACCGCGATCTCCAACATCATGTCTTTCTCATACACGTTCCGGCTACGGAAGCTCACCCCTCCCCGCGACATGTCCACGCAATTCACAATATCCTCCCCAAATTTCTCAGTCCGTACGCAGGCAAAAAAATCCACTTTGGCCCGCACCCGCGCGCGCCTCTCCGTCCCTTCCATGGCGTCTGCCAGGGACACAAAGTTCTCGGCCGCTTCGCTCACCTCCGCCACGGTCACCGCTCCGTCCACCACCGCGGGCTTTTCTACTCGCGCTGGAAGTGCTGAGTTTTCCGGTCCGACTGGCGCAACAATCGGCTCATGCCTTTTGCTTACGCGTGCCCTCACCGGCATCACCTCGTGCGACTGTCTCCACACTGTCAGCAATCCGCACTCATCGCAGAAACGCGCCAGCCCTCCATGAATCGCGCAGATGTCGTACTCGAAATCTCCATTCGCCAGTTCCACCGTGCATTTGCAACCGCCGCATTCCAGCACCAGCGTCGCCGGCCGGTTATCCCATGTCGGCCCTGCGGGAAACTCCAGCTTCCAGAAATCCAATCGCTCATCCAGAAATGCCACGCCGTATGTATGTATCTCACCCTGTTGCGCGATCTCTCCCACCACGCGCACTTCCGCTTCGCGGCTCGTCTCCACGGACCGCAAAGTCAATTCCTGCTCCGCCATCAATTTATTTCTAGACACGATCCCGGCACCATGCAGACTCACCACCACCGTGTGCGTCTCTTCCGAGAACACTCTTCCTTCTGCGTCGCTTCCTATGATCAGGATGGGTACTGCCAGACTTACACGCCCGCTTCGCCGCGCCTTCTTGGTTCCGGCTGTCTCTCCGGGACCACACTTGCTCTCCGTCATTTTCTTGGCCTTCTGGGGGAAGGGCCAATTTACGTTCCACCCCTATCCTATCCCCGCGCACCCCACCTGGCGGCGTTTCCTTCCTCCCGGTTGCTTCCCGAGCACCATCGTTCAGCCTCCTGCCACGACCTTCTTACTTATCGACCTTCAAATCTCTATTTCCCCTTCCACCCCGTACCTTTTCCGCCTCATCCCCATTTTCCCCGCAGCCTTCCCACCCATTTCGCCTCGTATACTCGAATTGGAGGCCAACATGCCCGCCAAATCCCTTTGGTACGCTCTGGCATTCCTCTCCGCCATCCTCGCCTCGCTTTTCCTGTTCTTCCGCTGGCCCGCGGAATCTTCCGCCTCTTCCGACCGCAACGCCGCTTCCTTCAAGCAGCCTGTCATCGTCGAACTCTTCACCTCCGAAGGCTGCTCCAGTTGCCCTCCTGCCGATTCCATCCTCAAAAAACTGAGCGAAGATCAGCCCTTCGATGGCATCGAAATTCTCGCTCTCGAAGAGCATGTCGACTACTGGAACACTCTCGGCTGGTCTGACCCCTTTTCTTCCGCCGATTTCTCTCACCGCCAGGAACAGTACGCCGTCGCTCTCCCCGATGGCGGCATCTATACCCCGCAAATGGTCGTCGATGGCGCCGCTCAATTCGTTGGCAATCGCACTCACGAATCCCGTGATCAAATCCGCTGGGCCGCCGCCCATCCCAAGTCTCGATTGCTCCTCATTCCCCTCCCCGCATCCAGCCCGCACGCCCGCACCTTCGAGCTGCGTTTCAACAACACCGCGAGCTCCGGCCCCAACTCCTCGCAGCTCGAATTGTGGATTGCCGTAACCGAAAAGAATCTTAGCTCCAACGTCACCGCCGGCGAAAATTCCGGCCACACTCTTCACCACGCCCCGCTCGTCCGCCTTCTTCGCAAGCAACAATCCTTCAACCCACCGTTCACCGCACCGATCACGTTCTCCCTGAATCTCAACGAAAATTGGCTTCCCAGCAACCTCACACTTATCGCCTTCCTCTCGAATCCCAATTCCCACCAAATCCTGGCCGCCGGCTCATCTCCCCTGTAGCGCCAGCCTCCAGCCTGCCTCATCCCACCTTCACTCTTGTACCCTCACCCTTCTTTCCACCTTTACTTCCTCCATCTCCTCTACTTCTTGTTTCTATTCCCAATCCTCAGCCCCGCAAAACTCATCGGCATCATCTCCACGCCACAATCGCCTTCCTCGACCAGCAATCCCCGCACAATCCCTCCGGCACCACCAACACTTCCTCCGCCTTCCCACATCCCCTGCCGGGTTCATCAGCCACGTCACCGATATCGCAAACTCCAACGCCTTCTGTTCCCACATTTGCGATGCGGATCACGCCTCCACAGTCTTCTTCCCTTTCGCCGTATCTCCGACATTCCTCTCCGCTCCGCGCCTTTTCTACTGAACTTCCCCGCCCTCCCCTGCGTATCATCCTTAGCCAAACAAATCTCCGGGAGGTCTTATGCCGTCCTTGCATTCCCACTTTTCCTTAGCTCTCTGTCCCTTGGCCCTCATGGCTTTCTGTTTTCTCCCCTCTCCCTCGTTCGCCCAAGACCAAAAGGGCGCCGGCATCACCATGGCAGCCGACGCCGATGCCAAAGACGTCGGCCTCCCTCTCTATCCCGGTTCCCGCCGCCACAAAGACAAAGACGACGATTCCCCCGGCGCAAACTTCGGCCTTTGGGGCGGTGGCTCTGGCTTCAAATTAGCTGTTCTAAAAATGGAGTCGGACGACTCCCCGGACAGAATTGCGGACTACTACAAAAAGAAGCTTTCCAAATTCGGCAAGGTCCTCGACTGCTCCCATGCCTCACCCGCCAACGCCGGCTCTGACAAAGACGATAACTCCAAACAACTCACCTGTGCCGACGACAAACCCGACAAGGGGGGCCTCCTCTTCAAATCCGGCACAAAAGCCGACCAGCACCTCGTCGCCATCCAAGCCGCCCCCCACGGTTCCCTCTTCCAACTTGTCCACCTAGCCCACTGGGACTCCGATCAAAAGAAATAGCCACATTCCATTTTTTCTTTCTATTACGGCAAACTCTGTATCTCCCCGCACTCCCGCGGCCCGTACACCGCCGTGCTCCCCCCATTCGCCGCCCACCATTTCGACCACCGCCCGTACTCTTCCCCCGGCGGATCAGGATTAACTTGTCCATCCCCAAACGCACCTCGATGCGTCAACCCCGTCAATCCGTTCAAGGCCAGCTTTCCAAGATCCGCGTTCGGGTCTTTCAACTCCTCAATCAACAACGGCACCGCCGCCCGACTCCCGGTCTTCTCCAATCCCATCACTCCATTCGTTCGTGAATTCGGATCCGCACTGCTCAACAACCCTTGCAAAAACGGCAGCGAGTCGTCGCCTCCAAGTTCCGCAGCTGCCAGCACGTGACCCCTCGCCTGGTTTGGCGCGTCCTTCTGCGCAACCCCCAGCAGTAGCGGAAAATATTTCTTGTCCCCCATCTGCGCAAGGTACGTGATAGCCATTTCGCTCTGTTCGGTGTACTCCGATGTGCTCTCCACAATTTTTGCCAATTCTGCCCGCGATCGCGCCGTATTCAAATTCCTCAATCCCAGCAGCGCGAATTCTCTCGACGTATACTGCTTCAGCATTCCCACAATCGTATCTTCCAGCCACGGTGGCGCTCCGCTAACGATCGCTCGTTCCGCTTCGCGTTGTATCTCCGAATCGTTTGAGGCTAAATTCGCCACGTACGACCGGTAAATCGCCTCCAGATCTTCCCGACTCCCTGCAATCACCCGAATCTGGAATCGCGCCTCTACTTTCAACTCCGAACTCCCCGCGGGACTCTGCGTTTCCCGTGTCAGCGGCCCGTACTTGAACGCGTTCTCCGTGTGAATCTCATAATTCCCAGGCGTCGCCACATCGTGAGCAAAGTTCACCAGAATGTTTAGGGACTGCCTCTCGCCCCCGGCAATGATCTGATTCGCGACAATGCATTCGGCCGAACCCCCAGGCCTGCAGCTGGAATGCGCAAGTGCTGGCTCTCTCGACACCTCGATGGAGTAGCCCCCGCACCCCTCGCTATATGGGTCGCCGACGGTATACTGCAACGGATCCTTCCCTACATTTGTCACTTCAAAATGGACGTAAATAGGTTCGCCGGCTAGATAAACGTCCCTCGCCAACGAAATGTGCCCCTGCAACTGCGCCCCCGCCGCCGTTGCCCACAAGCAACCCACCATCAACGCTAGCATCCTCCCGCTTGCCCATCCCGGATTCGTCACTCTCCTCCATTCCTCATCCGTCTTCCAACTGCAAAGTCCTGCTGAGTTATTCTTCCCTTTTTCACTTTTGAACAATAGACTTCTTCGCCTTTTCTCTTTTCCACTTCCCTCTTCTATTTTCTGCGTCCCTTATCGCAGCGTCTCACTCTCATATAAATGCCCCAACTGGTCCAAATAATTAAAGATCACCCACCTCCCATCCGGTGTGATGCTCACCTGTTGCACATTCAGCAGCGACCCTTGTTGATTCCTCGGCTGAAACAGCTGCCACGTTTCCCTCTTCTCACTCCCCAGATCCACTTTATCAATCCGCACTTCCGTCGGACTCACAATCCGCGTGAACAATTGTCGTGGCTCTTTCGCCCAATCCACCGGCACTTCGCCCGGCTCGAGCGCTCGCAACTTCTTTTCGCTTCCATCCTTTAGCGATCGTTGCACCAGCGTCCCATCCACGAACAGCAACAGATTCTCTCCATCCGGCATCACGTCCGCCCACTCTGGCGCTTCCTTGACCAATATCTTCGGCGCTGTCCCGTTGAGATCCGTCTCATACAATCCCACGGTCTGGCCTGCCGGATTCCCAAACAACAGAATATGCTGCCCATCCGGAAACCAGTTCGCCGAGCTCACCTGAAATCCTTCCCACTGTAGCGTCTTAGCCTCTCCCGCCCCCACCGGGATCACTTGCACTTTCCCCATCACTTCTCCCGGCATCACCACCAGCACCCACTTCCCATCGTCGCTCACGTCTGTCCCATATCCGCCCTCGCCAATCCGCACCGGCGCGCCGCCATCCATCTTTTCCGCAAATACCGAATAATCGCTCCCGCCTCGTTCCGACACGTCTGTAAGCACCACTTCCGCCCCATTCGGCGTCAATCTCGGATTGATCGCCGCCCCCAGTCCTTCCAGTTCGCGCTCCATTTTCGACCCATGCTCGATCACCGAAGTCGTGAACCGCTCCTCTTGCGTGGACACCAACGCCTTTCCTGTCGCCGCAATATCGTGTAGCCGCGTCCCTGACGTTCCACAGTAAACCACTCGTTCTTTCCCTTCTGGGGTACTTGCCCGGATGCAATATTGATCGCCCGATTCCGCCCCCGAATACCACACTTCGTTCCCGTTCGGCGTCCACGCCATCCCCTCCAGTGCCTCCCATTCCGCCGAGATCACTCTTTGTTTTCCATCGCGATCCAGCAGCAGCACACACCCGCGATCATCCTTCGAAGCCGCCGGGTGTCGGAACAACGCTACATGCTTGCCATCCGGCGAAACCCGAATATCGCTCAGCCAATTGTCCGTCGTCAGTAACACTTTCCCGATCGGATATTCCACCTGCCATTTTCCATTCTTCTGATCGATCACCGCCAACGCATTACTATCGGGCGACCAGTCCGCGTCGAACACGTTGTCGAGCAACTCCCGCGGCTCCGTCCCTCCCATGGGCACCCGCGCCAGCGTTCCTCCCCACAGGTACTGTCCCCAGAAGCGCGGGCGCACTAGCACCGCCAACTGATCCTGCTTCGAAATCGCCAGCACCATCGCGCCATGCAATTCCGCCGCTACGGACGTCGGGTAATCCTCGCGAACGATATACGTGTCCGGCAGGCCGTCTTTCAGCACGCCGCTGTACACCACTGTTTTCCCTTCCGACAAAAATCTTCCCCGAACGACCGTGCCCCGCTCAAACGACACGCGCTGAAACATGGCCACCGGTCTCGGCGCAGGCCGCAAGCTCCACGCGATCCCCGCTCCCACTGCGGCACACGCTAAGGCACCTGCACCCAACCAAATCCAGTGCTTCGCGGTCCCACTGTCCTTCACCACTGCCGTCACCGCGCTTTGTGAGCTCCCCGTGCCGCTCAGCGCTTCAATCGCAAACGCCAGATCGCTCGCCGACTGAAATCTCCGCTCCGGGCTCTTCTCCAAACATCGCGACAAGATCCTCTGCAATCCAATCGGCCCCTGCCATCCCGATTCACTCAATTCTGACGGCTCTTCCTTCAGGATCGCCGTCATCGTCTCCGCCGTCGTATCCCGTTTGAACGCCCGCTTCCCCGTCAGCATCTCGTACAGCACGGTTCCGAAACTGAAAATATCCGATCGTTCGTCGCTCGGTTCGCCCCTCACCTGTTCCGGGGACATATACCCCACCGTCCCCAACACCATTCCCGGCGTGGTCGTCGGACTAGTCAGCGTCATCGCCGTTTCCATGCTCTGCTCGTCGCGTACCAGCTTCGCCAGCCCGAAATCCAGGATCTTCACTCGCTCATCGCGTGTGATGAATATGTTTTCCGGCTTCAAATCGCGGTGCACGATTCCCTTCGCGTGCGCCGCTGCCAATCCCTGCGCAATCCCCAACGCATACTCCACTGTTTGCCGCGTCGGAATCGGTCCCGCCTCAATCTTCTGCCGCAGCGTCTCCCCTTCCAGTAACTCGCTCACCAGAAACGGCGCTCCTTCGTACGTCCCAATGTCATGGAGCCCCATGATGTTCGGATGATTCAACGTGGCGATCGTTTTCGCTTCCAGCTCAAATCGCCGCAACCGGTCCTCATCCTTCGCCAACGACACGGGCAACACCTTAATCGCCACGGCTCGTTCCAGCCGAGTGTCCGTCGCGCGGTACACCTCTCCCATCCCGCCCGCACCAATTGCCGCCACGATCTCGTACGGCCCCAATTTTGTTCCTGGATTCAGTCCCATAGACTTCCGCGATTATACTCCGCGCCCGTACCCGAGCTTTTGCCTTTTGCAAGCCCCAGTAGCGGTGGGGTTCAGCCTGCCCCTTTGGTTTGTAACGCCGGAATCCTGTTGCCTTGGGTAGCGCCGGCATCCTGCCGGAATCTTGGGTTTCCGCAGAAATTAGCGTGTCCACTTCCCTTCCACGCAACCCAATAAAAAGAACGCTGCCCCCCGAGCAACGCGCAGGATCTCAATTAAAAAAATCTCCGCGCCTGTCCGCCCTCTGCGACCGTTTCCCATTTTCGAATTTCTTCCCCTCACTTCTTCTCCCCCCAATTCAGCACCACCGTCATGGGCTCCCTCTCGCTCTTCACCAATGTATTCACCAAAAATCGCTGCCCACTCGGGTCCACGTCATAGATGTATTGCTCGGACGTCGCCAACGTCTCCTTCGGATTCGTCTGGAACAGTGGCACCGGCACTCCCGGATCAAATCCCGTCCCTGACTTCACCGGCACTGCCACAATCCTCGCGTCTGGCGCCAGATAAAACAGCTCCTTCCCGTCTCCTCTCCATCGCGGCTGC
This sequence comes from Candidatus Acidiferrales bacterium, assembly GCA_963709675.1. Lineage (GTDB taxonomy): Bacteria > Acidobacteriota > Terriglobia > Acidiferrales > UBA7541 > Acidiferrum. The sequence continues at coordinate 481,282 of CAVPWW010000002.1, read as the reverse complement.
TCTCCTCCCGCGTGGGACACTTGCCACTTCCCCGTGGCCTCCGGGAACGACGTCACATACACCTCCCACTTCCCGCTCTCGTTCGATTCGTACGCCACCCACTTCCCATCCGGCGAAAATTGCGCGTTCCGCAGCGTTGCCTGGGCTTTCAGAAAAAGCGTGCTCTTCATCTCCGGCACCGTCAGATATTTCAGGTCCGCCCCCTCCTGATACAAAATGCTCTTTCCGTCGTGCGACCACGAACTCGGATACTTGTCCGCGTCGCTTTCGCAAATCGCTTTTTCTTCCTGCCCTCCGTTCGCCTCTTTCAGAAACAGGTTGAACGCGTTTCCCCTGCTCGACGTGAACACCAACTTCGACGCATCCGGACTCCACACCGGAGTTGCATCCAGTGCCGGATCAAACGTCAGCCGTTTCGTGCCGCCCTGCTGCACATCGTAGGTCCAGATATCCGTGTTTTGACTCTCCGTGTCTGTCTGGTCCACTAACACCTGTTGTCCCTTCGGGGCAATCTGCGGATTTGCATAGACCTGCGGCTCCCCCACAGTCCCCAATTCCTTCCCCTCGCGGTTGAACCAAATCAGTCGGGAGAGCGACACATTCCCGCCCTTCTCCACCAGCAGCACTTCTGTGTTCACCGCCGAAAACGTCGCTTTCAAAATTCGCGGCAAATATTGTGGGTCCTTCGCCACCGCCACTGGTTCCCCTGTCACCCGAAGGGTTTTCAAATCAAATCGTTGCGCGAGCAGCGCGCGATCCCTCAAAAACAGCAGGTAACCCGGGGCCGCGTAGACAGCGGGCCCTTGCGTGCTCATCACCATATGAAACTCTTTCGAGTCCAGGCTGCCCACATACACGCCATCGTTGCGCCCATAGGAAGCTATCATCGCCGACAAAAACAAAAAGTGTTTTCCATCTGGCAAAAACTGCGGCCATCTCTGGCTACCTCCGCCCAGTCCCGGCTCATGTCCAACCAGCAGCGTCGGCGTTCCCCCGGACGCAGGCACGCGCAAGATCTGGCTCTGCAGCCGCCCGGTCGGCGTGAAAATAATCACTCCCCCGGGACTCCACGAACCACCGCGCCCCGCGGGCGCATCCGCCAACACTTGCACCGGGCCGCTCGGCAAATCGATCCTCTTCAGCTTTCCATCCGCAAAGAATCCGATGGCCTTTCCATCTGGCGACCAGAACGGAAAATTTCCTCCCTCCGTTCCCGCCAAACTCCTCGCCTCCTCCGACCCCACCTCATACAGCCAAATCAGCCCTTTCTTCGCTCCTTCCTGGTGCCCGGCCACCGCCACCGTATGCCCGTTCGGCGCCATCGCCATGTCTCGCACCGGAAATGGCAACGGTGCTGTAAACACCATCGCCTGTTCGGCCGTTTTTCCTCCGGACCAGAAAATCGCTCCCGCCAACAGGCCCAGCGCCGCCGCTCCCGCCAGCACCCATACCAGCCACATCCCCACACTTTTCGTTTTCTTTTGAATTGCCGGCGCTCCCGTCTGGCTCCCGCTTTTCCCAATCCAATTCAACTCCATCGCCAGGTCCCGCGCTGCCTGCCAGCGCTCTTCCGGATCTTTCGCCAGGCATCGTTGGATCGCATGTTCCAACGCTCCCGGTGTCACCGGCTTGGCCTCGCGAATCGGCGCTGGCTCGCGATCCAATATTGCCGACGCAACACTGAGCTGCGTCTTTCCCTCGAACGCACGCTTGCCCGTCACCATTTCATACAGCACCGCGCCTAACGAAAAAATGTCGCTCCGTCCATCCACCTCTTTTCCTTCTACCTGCTCCGGCGACATGTACTGAAATGTCCCCACAATCGCGCCTTGCGCCGTCACCGGTGACATTGGACTCGTTCCCGTCACCGTCGCCAAACTCCCCAGCGGCGTCGCTTCTTTCGCCAATCCAAAATCCAGCAGCTTCGCCCCTGTCGCTGTCAGCATTACGTTTCCCGGCTTTAAATCGCGGTGCACAATCCCGCTGCGATGCGCCTTATCCAGCGCCTCCGCGATCTGCGCACCGTATTTCAGCACCTGTTCCAGAGGCAGCGGCCCTTTCTCCAGCCGCTTCGCCAGCGTTTCTCCCTCGACGCACTCCATCACCAGGTATTCCAAGCCGTCCTGGTGGCCCACGTCATATAACACGCAAATGTTGGGGTGATTCAATCCGGAAATGGTTTTCGCTTCCCGCTCAAACCGCTGCTGCGCCGCAGCGTCCGCCACAAACGACGCGGGCAGCACCTTAATGGCCACATCTCTTCCGAGCCGTGTATCCTTCGCTCGATACACCTCTCCCATTCCGCCGGCTCCGAGCGGCCCCACAATTTCATACGGTCCCAATTTTGTACCTGGATTCAGTCCCATAATTGCCCGCAATTATACTCGCCCCGTCCCATGTTCCGCACTTTCACGATTTCACTTTTCCGTCTTTTTAACTCTTTGCTCTCACACACTATCTCCACAACTCCGAACGGTGGCCTTCAGCCTTCGCCTTGGTAGCGCCAGCATCCTGCCGACATCCTGGGTATCTCTATGCATCGGCCGGGACCTGTACCCTAGGCCAGCTCTGCTCAAACCCGCCTCCTCCGTGCCTTATAGATACACCCCACCCCGGTCTCTCTCTCGCCACACAGGTACCTTAGTACAGTAGGCCTGCCCCGGCGCGCATGCTAGAAATGTCTAAAGGGGAATCTTTATGAAGCGACTGATTTTTGCGCTCTTCGCCGCTCTTCTGCTCACTACCCTGGGCCCTCTCCCTGTGGTCTCGGCCCACAACTGGTGGTGGCATCATCGCTCCAGTCCCGCCCCAGCCGGTGTCGGCGCTTCCAATAAAGATAAAAGGACTAAGGTCCAACGCGAAAAGCGCCAGCACGGCAAGCTTGAAGCCCTCTATACCAGCCCCAAGTCGATTGGCTGGTGGCATAAGAACCCAGGCCCCATGGGTGCCGGCTCAGGCGCCAGCAAAGACACGAAAACACAGACCGCCCATCACGAAAAGCATAACAAGAACACTTCCGCCCAGGCTTCCACCGGCCACAAGTCTCTCTTCTGGTGGCGCCATCACGACGCACCCCCACCTGCTACCGCAACTCCCACCGCCCCCACCACAGCCTCCAGCTCTGACGGCGCTACCAACTAGTCGCCCGCACCAGCCACCCAAATCATTGTCATTCTGAGGAGGGCATCTTCTGCGCGACGAAGGACTCCTCTCTTCCACCCATCCACTCTTGAACCTTACACTCTTGAACCTTACACTCTTGAACTCTTCTACTCGTTCTCTTTCTCGCACCGCTCACTGAGCCGTCTTCACTTCGATCGCCACCAAGTTCCTCACTCCTCTCGCCGGCCTCTTATCCTCCGTCACCACCAACTTGAACGGCCCCGACCGCGCATCCAGAGCCTTCCCATTCATCGTGTCTGCCACCAACACGTCCCCCGGATGAAAACTCGCATCCACCTCCGCCAGCGAAAACACCGCCTTATACCCGTCCGCGCCCGTCGCCACGATGTAATCCCCCAGCGCCGCCGCGTGTAATTCCTTCCCCAGCGGCGCCCCATATTTCGTCAACAAATCGGCCAGCAACACTCCCTCATACGTTTCATCCGCATTCGCATGCAGGTTGTGCACCGCCACTGTCTTCCGCGGTAGCGTCTTCCGCTCTTCCGCGCCAATCGCGAACGCTACCGTAAAGGGCTCAACCGTCAGCTTCAGTACGTCCATTTTCCCTTTCGGTGCTTCGGGGAACACCATGGGGTCACCCGTTCCCCCAATCTGCAACCTCATCGGAAAAATCTGCGCCTTTGAGCTCTCTTCCACGTTCATCTGCGTTCGCAAAATCTGGAAGCCCGCCAATTGCACAACCAATTCGTGGACTCCCGGGCTCAACTGCAGCTGTAGCTCACCCTTGTCATCGGTCTGCATTTTCTCCGGCGCCTTCTCCGGCACTGGCGCCACGCGCACCTGCGCTCCTGGCACAACTGCCCCCGCTGGATCCGTCACCCGGATTTCCACTACCGCAAGGCTCCCGCTTGCGCCTGCTGCCCTCGCGACTCTATCTCGCCCAAGCACACAGTCGCGAACAAAACTCCCACACCCACCCCCAGCCTGCGTATTCTTATGCTGTTGCCCATGTTCGTCCCCATCCCTCGATCGCTCCTCTGTTCCGTCTTCATCTTCCAAGAATGGAACCGCATGATCGTACGCTTCAACCCTCATTTTCCACGAGGCCCTTGCTTGGAGCGCCGCGGGCGCGACACTCCTTCGCCGCAAGCCTCTGCCTTCACTGCCGCCCCTCCAACCGCCCCTGCAATTCCCTCCGATACCTTCGGCTCAAACGCAGCCTTGCCCCGGTATTCAGCACCACTTCCGTCCCACCTTCTTCGCCGCTCTCCAATCGCCGCACCCGTTCCAGATTCACGATTGCCGAGCGGTGAATCCTGCAGAACATTCCCGCATCCAGTTCCTTCTCCAGGTCCGCCATGCTCCGCCGCAGCAAATGCATTCGCGTGCCCACATGCAAGCTCACGTAATAATCCGCCGCCTCGATCCAATCGATTTCCGCAATCTTCAGGAACAATACCTCCCCGGCATTTTTGATTGCTACGCGTTCCACGCGCGCGACACGCGCCTTCCCAGCCCCAATTCTTTCCTTGGCCCGCCGCAGCGCCCGCTCGAACCGCGCGTTATCGAACGGCTTCAACAAATAATCCAGCGCTCCGGCCTCAAACGCCTGCAGCGCATACTGGTCGTAGGCGGTCACAAACACGAGCGCCGGTGGCATATCCGCCCCAAGCTGCTCCAGCACGTCGAACCCATCGACCTCCGGCATCTGCACATCCAGGAACACCAACTCCGGCCTCTTTTTCCGAATCTCTTTTAGCGCTTCCGCCCCGCTCCCGCATTCGCTTACCAACTCCACATCCGGATCGCGCCCCAACAACACTTTTAGATTGCTCCGCGCCAGCGGTTCGTCATCCACCACCACCGCACGAATTTTCTCTTTGTCCATGATCCGTCCGCTCGCCCGCCCCGTTTTTCACTCCTTCACTTCCTTTACTTCCTGAACCTCGCTGTAAGGAAGCGTAATCGCCACGAAAGCCCCGTTCGTCTCCCCGCTCCCCACCGTCAATTTCGCTTCCTTCCCGTACAAACTCGCCAGCCGCTCGCGCACATTTTTCAGCCCGAGCCCTGCCTGGTGCTCCCAGTCTTCCGGAAATCCCGACCCATCATTCCTCACGCACAACGTAAGCACGCCGTTCAATCGCTCCGCGCAAATCCCAATCGCGCCGCCCTGCACCCGTTTCGCAATTCCGTGCTTTACCGCGTTTTCCACGATCGGCTGCAAGATCAGGCTCGGCACCCGCGCGTGCCTCAACTCCGCCGCCACGTGTACATTCACCTGCAATCGCTCGGCAAACCGAGCTTTCTCAATTTCCAGATATTTCTTCACTATCTCCAATTCCTCTCCCAATTTCACTTCCTGGCGGTCCGACGTTTTCAGCGTCCCCCGTAGCAATTCGCTCAGACCTGCGATCATATCCACGGCATCATCGTTTCTACCTTCACGCACGAGACCCGCAATCGTATTCAGCGTATTAAACAAAAAATGCGGCTCAATCTGCTGCCGCAGCGCGCTCCATTGCGCCTTCGTCAGTTGCTCGCTCAACTGGGCCGCCTCCATCCGCTGCCGCGCCAGCCGTTCCCGCGAATCCAGGATCCAACCCACCAGCAAAATCCCGGCGTACAAAATCAGCGAACCCAAAACCTCATTGGTGAATTTCAAGCGCCACAATTCCAGCAACGGGGACGTCGTGCTTTCCGGTGTCCAAGGATTCAACCACCCCTCAATCACCGTATTCCACGTCGTTGCGCTTATCAAAATCGCCATCCACATCACTCCATGGCGCACCCAGGCCGACGCCCATCCGCGGTGAAACACTGGATAGTTCCGCCCGAGCTGCATCACCGCCTGCGCTGCCACCGCCCACGGCACCCACGACAACAAAATCGTGATGAATAGTCTCGTCCAAGCGTGATGCATCCCTTCCGCGCGCATCACGACGACTGTCTGCGTGGCCTCAAATATCCCGAACCCGCCGCAGATCACCGCCACCCAATACCACTTCGCCATGGCTGTTCTTTCCGTTGTCATGCCGAGCATCATACTCCGCGCCTCACCCTGCAGCGCCAAAATGCAGCCAATCGACCGTTTCCTGCAGCCAATGGTCTTTCCTTTCTCCCTCTCCCGCGCGAAAATCCCGTCCCATGAACATCAAACCAACTTTGCTACTCGTCATCAGCTTCGCAATTCTCGGCTCGATCGCCAAATGCGCGCATCGATCCTCTTCCATCAGTTCCGCCACCAACGCGCCTTCCTACACCGCCGCTGGCGATTTGAAACTCCCCGAGAATTACAGGGAATGGGTCTATCTCACCACTGGATTCGACATGAGCTACAACCCCGCCATGAACATGGACCACCACATGTTCGACAATGTTTTTGTGAATCCCGAATCTTACCAGGCGTTCCTGAAGACCGGCACGTGGCCGGACAAAACCATGCTCGTTCTAGAAGTCCGCGGGGCCAAAAGCAAAGGTTCCATCAATCAGGCCGGCAATTTTCAGGATACCGAAGTGATGGGCCTGGAAGTTCACGTCAAGGATGAATCCCGCTTCCACGATCAAGGTAATTGGGCCTTTTTCGGCTTCGACGAAACCAAGACTTCCACCATGACTCCAACCTCGGCCGCCTGCTATTCCTGCCATGCCCAACACGCAGCCGTCGACACTACCTTCGTCCAGTTCTATCCAACCCTACTCCCCATCGCCCAATCCCACTCCACCCTGTCCCCCGCCTACGTAAAAGAATCCACCCCTGCTGCCAAATAATCCCAGCACATGTAGCGGCGGAGCTTCAGCCCCGTAAGCCCTCAATCCACCTGCCCCACTTTGCCTAGAAGGGCGTAAAGTGCAGGAATATCTTCTCGGCGTCCAAAGTACAGCACCACGAGTCCACGTTTCTTTCTTCCTGTGGTGTCGCGCACCTCACATCCCAGTAACCCGGCGGCAGGACGCCCCACGCTGCCAAAAAATTGGACGGAAGATAGTCCCAACACGTCAGTGTGGTTCGCCCCCGCATCAACTCTTTCCGAGACACGTTTGTGGAAGTCTTGACCCGCTCTTCCGTCCGGCCGTGCAGATATAGGAGGGGTGAATCCGCCCAACTCCTTTATAACAGACGCTCGCACTTAATGTGCCGGCCTCGCGCCCCAGGGGACGTCAGAATCGTCCAACTCAGCGACACAGGAATGTCGAAATGCTCTAAGTGGGCCAATCTCCCGAACAAAACATGGGAGAACATAGGAAAGAAAAACAGAACCGCCGCCGCAAGCTGCAAACTGTCGCCTGCGCGGAGTGGGTGCTTCTCCAGCAACCGCTCAACTGATTCCCTTCCGCCGCGAAAATACCCTGCGTTTGCTTTCCGGCACTGCGCCGGTCTTGCTTCGGCGTTCTTTATTTCTTTCCCACAAATCTCAATCGCGCCGTCACGGCTCTCCCCTGCCCTCCGGTGAACATCCCAAAATTCGGCGCGTCCACGTTGTTCACCACCACGTCCGGATTCTGCCGGTTCAAAATGTTGATTACCGAAACCCGCGCCGCAAACACCCGTTTCTTGAACGTGAATTTCTTCTCCAGTCCGATCGTCAAACTCGCGTAGTCCGGAAACCGGTACGAATTTGCCGCCCCAAACAGAAACTGTTGCTGGTTGATTGCGCTGTAGGGAAAACCCGTATGGTAATCGAACAAATACGAAAACAAAATTCCCCAAATCGGCGTGGGAGTGCTTCCCCACGTCAATATTCGGTTCGGCGCATCCCAACTCAACGGTCCGGCCTGTTGCGGCGCAAAATACAGCGCGCCTAGCGCCGGATCGAGCACCTGGTCCGAACTCGCCTTCGATCGTGTGTAGCTTCCGAACAGCACCGCCGTATTCTTGAACGTATGTCGCGCCGTTACGGTCGCCCCGCGATATTTATCTCGCCGCGAACTCTGCAGCAGAAATTCCGACCCGATCTGTCCCGGCGAAAGCGTCTCCCACGCCAGCCCGTGGTGCTGGTCGCGCGCCAGCAGTTCCACGCTCACCAGCGTGTTTTCTCCAATCCTCTGTTCCCATCCCGCGCTGGCAATATCGAAATACGGTTGCTGCAAACTTTGCAATCCGTTCGTTGGCAACACAAACGCACTTGTCGCTGGCCCCTGAATTGGCACCTTCCCAGGCGCGTTGTACAGCGTGTCCACTTCTTGCTGGTCGTACGCTTGCCCAATCACAGAAAGATTCAGCGGGATGTTGTACATTCCCCAGCCAATCGAAAATTTCCCGCGATTGTCTTTCAGCGGCATCCAGTTCAGAGCCAGCCGCGGTTGCACCAGCCCCGCCTGGAACAACCGGTCCCAATCCGCGCGCACCCCCGCCAGCACCACGAAGTGCGCATTCGGCGACCAAGAATCCTGCAGGAATCCGCCCGCCAGCGTATTCGCTACATGAAAATTCGCACTCCCCGCGAACGTCGTCAGACGGTCCAGCGTCAAGTCCGCGCGCAGCGCCCGAATTTCCCCTCGCGTCGACGCCTGCGTCAGTTCTACTCCCGAGAAGTTCGCGCCCGCCGAAATCGTGTGCGTGCCAAACCACTTCAACGGACCGCGAATCGCATTAGTGAAAAACTGGTAGCGCCGCGAATCGTCTTCCAACTTCTGGAAATAGTTCCCTTCGGCGCCATTCACCAACTGAACGTACGGTGCCGTGCCTTGGGGCGTGGCGTTGTAAATCGAATCCTCCACGCCGATCCCCATCTCAAACACGGTCTTCTCGAAGTAACTCTGTTCCTTCACAAATCCGAACTGTTCCCGCGAATTCGCATTGACCGTGACCGTTTGCGGATGCAGCACATCCAGTCCCAAGTCCGAATCCTCCTCCACGTTGGCCAGATATCCCACATGCAAGCTGTTGTTCGCGGACATCTTCCACAACAGCCGCGACCAACTGTCACCGCCCCACTGCTGCGTCTCGTTCGGCGCGCCCGGGGGCAAGCCCTTCTGCACGGCTAACGTGTGCAGCACGTCGAACGATTGCGAAAACCACAATCCATCCGGGATAATCGGCCCGGAAAATGTCACCCGCGGATAGTAATTCCCCAGGTGCGCGCCTTCCTGGATATTGATTCCAGGAATAAAATCGGTGGCGTTAAACCGCCACTGATCATCGCCCTCGCGTGTTTCGTAGCTTAGGATCGCCCCGCCCGGGTGGGCATACTCGGCTCCAAATCGTGCCGTCTGGATCTCCGCCGTGCGCACCGCCTCCACGATCATTCGCGAGCTCAGCCCGTTGCTCGCCGGGTCGCCCACTTCCACTCCGTCCAGCAAGTACTGCACTTGCGTGTTGCGCGCCCCGGCAATATGCAACAGGTCGGAGTTGTCCATCAGCACCTGCGGCATGGCTACCAGGCTCTGCTGCAGGTTGTGCGAACTTGGCACCGGAAGGTCCAGAATCTCCTGGCCGCTCAACGATTCGCTGCTCTGCGTCGTCGCCGGATCAATCCGGTTTTCAGGCACGGTCACGTCCACCTTCTCGTGCACCTCTTCCTCATGATTCAATGTGAAGGTGAACTCCGTGCTCTCCGCCTTCAATTCGATCTTCTGATCCGCCAGCACGAAGTAACCCAACTTCTCAATGCGCGCCTTGTACTCTCCGGGAGGAAGGTTCGGGAGGGAAAAATAGCCGGCATCATCGCTGGCCGCAGAAAAGGATTGCCCGCCGGCCAGTTCAAGTTTTACTTGAGCTCCGCCAACGGGCAGTCCATTCTCGTCGATGACTCGCCCTTTCAGGACAAGGAGGGTATCCGCAGCACTCCCCGCACCAGCGAGCAGCGCCAGCGCGAGCAGAACCGCAAGGACCAATCGAAGTCTCTTCATCTGAGCTCACCCCCAGAGCTCGAGAATGACTTCAAGTTTTACTTCAACTCTACGTCAAGCGTTACTTCTTCTTGCTCTTCACTTTTTTCTTCTCTTCCACCACGGCTTGCGCCGCCGCCAACCGTGCGATCGGCACACGGAATGGCGAAGCACTGACGTAGTCCATTCCAACCTGGTGGCAGAACTTCACGCTGTCGGCATCGCCGCCGTGTTCACCGCAAATCCCTACTTCCAAGTTTGGACGCGTCTTGCGCCCCTTTTCGATCCCCCAGCGCACCATCATCCCTACACCTGGGATGTCCAGCGTCTGGAACGGATCGCCGTGGAATATGCCGGCTTTCTTCTCATCGACATAGTCCGGCAGGAAGCGCCCCGCGTCATCGCGGGAGAGTCCCATGACCGTCTGTGTCAGGTCGTTGGTGCCGAACGAGAAGAACTCTGCCACTTCGGCAATCTCGTCGGCAAGCAATGCGGCGCGCGGCAGCTCGATCATCGTGCCCACGAGATAATGCAGTTTGATGCCAGCCTTCTTTATTAAATCATCAGCAACGCGCCGCGTGGCATCGGCAAGAATGGACATCTCTTTTTTGTCCAGGGTGAGCGGAATCATGATCTCAGGAATAACCTTAATTTTGTTTTTCTGGCATTCGATGGCCGCTTCGATGATGGCCCTCACCTGCATCTCCAGAATTTCCGGATAGGTGATGGCCAACCGGCATCCGCGATGACCCAGCATGGGGTTGGCTTCGTGCAACTGCTCCACGCGCCGCGCCACGGTGTCCGCGCTGATACCCAGTTCTTTCGCCAGTTCCTCCTGTTTGGCCCTCTCGTGCGGCACGAACTCGTGAAGTGGCGGGTCGATCAGCCGGATGGTCACCGGAAGGCCGTTCATCGCTTTGAAAATTCCGACAAAGTCGCGCCGCTGGAATGGCAGCAAGCGGTCCAGCGCCTTTACGCGCGCTTCCTTATTGTCCGCCAGAATCATTTCCTGGATTGCACGCTGGCGTTCCTTTCCCTTCTCCGGAAATTCGAAGTCGGTGAAGAACATGTGCTCGGTGCGCACTAGGCCAATGCCCTCCGCACCGAACTCGATCGCCTTGCGCGCATCTTGCGGCGTATCCGCATTGGTGCGCACGTGCAGCCGGCGGATTCCGTCGGCCCACTTCATGATGGTCTGGTAGTCCTTCGGGAATTCCGGCGTCACCAGCGGCATTTGATCGACGTAGACAACGCCTTCGCTGCCATCCAGCGTCAGCCACTCCCCTTCCTTGACCACTTTGCCGCTCTTGCCGTCTTTCATCGACTTCGTGCTGTAATCGATGTTCAACGTTTCCGCGCCGACGATGCAGCACTTGCCCCATCCGCGGGCAACCACCGCCGCGTGCGAAGTCTTGCCACCCGTAGCCGTCAGGATGCCCTGCGCCACGGCCATACCGCCAACATCTTCGGGACTAGTTTCGCGGCGCACGAGGATGACTTTCTCGCCGCGCAGAGCCCACTGTTCTGCGTCGGCAGCGTTGAAGACAACCTTGCCCACCGCTGCGCCGGGCACCGCGTCGATGCCGTGCGTCAGGATCTTTGCCTGTAGCGTCTTCTTGTCGAACTTACTGTCGATCACCGGGTAGAACAGGCGCTCGATGTCTTCCGGCTTGATGCGCAGGATCGCTTCTTCCTTAGTGATCAGCTTTTCGTTCGCCATGTCCACGGCGATTTTGAAGGTGGCTGCCGGCGTGCGCTTTCCCGTGCGGGTCTGCAGCATGTACAGCTTGCCCTCTTCAATAGTGAACTCCATGTCCTGCATGTCTTTGTAGTGCTTCTCAAGTGTTACTCGAACCTTCTCGAGTTGCGCATAGGCTTTTGGCATGATCTTCGCGAGTTCGGTCAGATGTACCGGCGTGCGGATTCCCGCCACTACGTCTTCGCCCTGTGCGTTGGTGAGATAGTCTCCGTAGAAAATCTTCTCGCCGGAGCTGGGGTCGCGCGTGAAGCACACACCTGTTCCGGAGTTATCGCCAGTATTGCCGAACACCATCTGCACGATGTTGACGGCCGTGCCCAGCAACCCGGTGATCTTCTCCACCCGGCGATAGGTGACCGCTTTCTCCGCCATCCACGATCCAAACACCGCACCGATCGCTCCCCACAACTGCTCCATCGGGTCGTCAGGAAATTCCTTGCCGGACTGCTCCTTGAAGTAGGCCTTGTATTCGCCCACCAGCTCCTTCCAACCGCTCGCGGGAACAGCCGTATCTTCCTTCACACCCAGCCGTGTTTTCATCGCGCGCAGTCGGTGTTCCAGGTCTTCCTTGGACATACCCATCACCACGGTGCAATACATCTGCACAAAGCGACGATACGCGTCGTAGGCAAATCGCTCGTTGTTGACGCCTTTGGCCAGTCCCACGACAGACTTATCATTCAGGCCCAGGTTCAGAATCGTTTCCATCATCCCGGGCATGGAGCGCGCCGATCCGGAACGCACGCTGACCAGCAGCGGACTTTGCGGATCGCCCAACTTTTTCCCGGTGACCTTCTCAAGTTTGCCGACGTTGTCCTTGACCTGCTTGGCGAGTTCGGCGGGATACTTCTTGTCATGCTTATAAAAGTAGTCGCATGCTTCCGTCGAGATCGTAAATCCTGCGGGCACGGGAAGACCGATTTTGGTCATCTCCGCAAGGCCAGCGCCTTTGCCGCCGAGCAGATCGCGCCACTCGCCGTCTCCTTCTGCTTTTCCTGCACCAAAGAAATAGACCCACTTTGTCACGGTATGCCTCTCTCTGTATTGTCTTGCGGTCGTAGTGGCCGATCTTCAGAGCGGCCAGATTCGGAGCGACACCGGCCAGTGTATAAAGACTGGCCACTACAACTGCTACTAAGTTGCGCCCGGCAGCCGCCGCTCAGTTGAGATTGGAACGGCGGTTTGGTCGGCGCGCCGACATTTTTCCGAAGAAATCTGTCGCAAAAACCGAAACCAAATACCTCAAGTAAAACTTTACTTCGCTACTCTTCGCGAAACTTGGTCGCGCCAAGCTCACAGATGCCCTCGAACGCTGCCCCGGCAAGATGCCGACGCTACCAAAACTCTGGGGCCGTCGCGGCCAGTCTCTAGATTGGCCCACTGTGAGTTCTCGGACACTTGGCCGATCTAAAGATCTGCCAGTACACAACACTGAGCCAATTCCCTCGCCGGCCGTACTGTCGGCGCGCCGACCGAACTACTTTTCCTCGCCGGCCAACTCGGAGAAATCCGCGATGGTGGTGAACTCGCGCAGCAACTCCGCCAGCAGCGCCAGTCGATTGTTGCGCACTGCCTCGTCTTCTGCCATCACCATTACATCCAGGAAGAACTGGTCCACCGCCTTGCGCAACCCGGCAATCTCCTCGAGCGCTTCCTGATACCGGCCAGCGCGCTTGTCCTCCGTTACTTTGCCCGCGGCCTTGCGCACCGCTGTGTACAGTTCCCTCTCCGCATCCTTTTCGAAGAGGTCCTTGTTGACCTGTTGCACCTCAGGGCCTAGATTAGCCTTTTCTAAAATCCGGCGTATGCGTTTGAACGATACCGCGAGGGGCTCGAAGTTTTTCGATTTGCGAATCGCTTTCAACGCCCGCAACCGCTTCTCCACGTCCACCAGATCATCACATCCGGCGCAGAGCACGGCATTCACCTCATCATAAGCGTAGCCGGACTTCTCTCTCAATACAAAGCGCGCTCGCTCCAACAAAAACTCCTGCACCTGGGTTTCCTGTTGCGGCGTGAGTGTCTTCTTCGGCGGATTCGTCTGCAGCGCCTTCGCAGCCGCGCCAATGAACAGCGACAGGGACACATAGATCTTCTTCTCGAGGATGATCTTCACGATGCCGAGCGCAGCCCGGCGTAGTGCGTACGGATCGCTTGAGCCCGTGGGCACCACGCCAACCGAGAAGCAGCCCACGATGGAATCGAGCTTGTCGGCAAGCGCCACGGCGCAGCCGGTAAGATTGCGCGGGATGGGATCGTCCAGGCCGACGGGCCGATAGTGGTCGTATACCGCGTCAGCCACTTCCTCGGATTCGCCTTGGGCCTTCGCGTACAAGCCGCCCACCACGCCCTGCAGTTCGGTGAACTCGCGGACCATCTCCGTGGCCAGGTCGCACTTGGCCAACTCCGCCGCGCGGTCCGCATCGGCCACATGCGCCTGCAGCACCCCGAGGTTGTACCACTGCTCCGCCAACCAGCGCGCAATGGCTCGCGTGCGCTCCACCTTGTCGAAGTAGCTGCCAAGTCGCGACTCGTAAGTGACCTTCTGCAGCTTAGGCAGAATGTCGGCGAGCCGACATTTTTGATCGGACTCCCAGAAGAAGCGCGCATCGGCGAACCGCGCGCGCAGCACGCGCTCATGCCCGGCACGCACCAATCCCTGGGTATCTTTCGCCAGATTAATGACCGCCAGGAAGTGCGGCGCCAATTCCCCGCCCCGTTTCTCGACGGCAAAATATTTTTGATGGCCTCGCATCACCGTGATCAAAATCTCGTCCGGCAACTCGAGGAACGCAGGATCGAAGTCGCCCTCGATCACGCTCGGATATTCGTTTAAGTAGCTCACCAGTTCCAGTAGGTTGGCGTCTTCGTGGACGTGGTACCCGGAACGCTTGGCATAGACCGCAAGCTCGCGAGATATTTTTTCGCGCCGCTCGTCGGGGCGGACGATCACCCCATTGGCGCGGAGCTTTTTCTCATAGTCCGCAAAATTGGCGACGCGGATGTGCGGCTTGCCGAGAAAACGATGGCCGGAGGTAGTGTCTCCCGCGGTTACGCCCCCGAAGGAGAACTTCAGTGGCTTGCCATCGAGCAGCGCCACGATCCAGCGGATGGGGCGGATGAAGCGCGCACCCTTCAGGCCGGTCCAGGTCATGGTTTTGGGCCAGTTCAAATCGTGGATCACGCGGGGCAGAATCTCGAGGAGCAATCCGTGGGCGGTGCGGCCGCGCTTGGTGATGCGCACGGCGATGCTCTCGCCCTTGGGGGTGGCCACCAGATGAAGTTCGTGGAGCGCGACTCCCTGTTTTTCGGCGAAGCTGACAGCCGCTCGGGTCGGCGCGCCGACATTGTCATAGGCCACAGACTTAGGCGGTCCCGTGACTTCCATTTCGACATCCACCTGCTTGGCGAGAATGTCGCGGACCCAACCGATCAGCCGGCGAGGTCCACCAAAGGTCTCGACTGTGGTGCCCTCGCTGAGGTTCTCGGCGGTGAGATGCTTCTCAAGGGTGGCTTTTAGTTCGGCGACGGCGCGCGGCAACATCCCGGCCGGAATCTCCTCCGCGCCAATTTCGAATAAGAGTTCCACGCGGGCGGGCGTCTTTGGTACGGTGACGGCCGTCTTCGAACTCTTCGAACGCTTCACAGGACTTCCTTTCTTAGCGACGGCGCTCATGCGGACACCCCGGCACGGCAGTTCCAGTTCGAGAGTGTCGGCGCGCCGAGATTCTGGTTCGCCGTCAGAGCTGGGACGAATTTGGTAACGATGGCTTGCTGTTGGCTCCGCGATTGCTGTGACTCCTGCCGGCAAGATGCCGGCGCTACAATCTGTTGGCTCATCGACGCACCTCGTGCCGCTTGTCTCCCGGCACTGTCGGCGCGCCGACATTCTCTTTCCCACCTACTTGCTCCAGGTACGCCGCGGCGGTCCGGCAAGCCAGCAACCGAACCCTCTGCATGAGCGCGGCCCGCTCGGTGGTGGAAATGACCCCGCGCGCATCCATCAGATTAAACAGGTGCGAGCACTTCAGGCAGTGATCGTAGGCGGCAAGTAAGGGGTAGCGCTCGCGGGTTTTGGTCGGCGCGCCGACATTTTCAGCCGACCCCGCCCCGGGTTCCTTCGATTCCTTGGCCGGGCCGCCGACCAACTGCTTCCAGCCCTCCAGCAGTTCCTTGGCTTCCTTCTCGTGCAGTTCAAACTCCGCGCGCAGGGCCTTGGCATCGCTTCGATCAAAGCTGTATTCGGAGAGTTGCTGTTCCTCGGCCAGGCGGATCGACCCGTAGGTCTTGTCCCTGGTCCAGCGGATGTCGTAGACGCTTCCGACATCCTGGAGAAACGCGCAGATGCGCTCGAGGCCGTACGTGATTTCGACCGAGATCGGGTCCAGGTCGATGCCGCCGCTTTGCTGGAAGTAAGTGAACTGGGTAATCTCCAAACCGTCGAGCAGCACCTGCCAGCCGATGCCCCAGGCACCGAGCGTGGGCGATTCCCAGTTGTCTTCCTCGAAGCGAATGTCGTGGGCGCGTAGGTCGATGCCGATGGCTCCGAGGCTGCGGAGGTACAGATCCTGAACGTCGGCAGGGGAGGGCTTCAGGATGACCTGATACTGAAAGTGCTTGTACAGCCGATTGGGGTTTTCGCCGTAGCGACCGTCGGCAGGCCGACGGGACGGCTGCACGAAGGCGACGCGATAGGGCGCGGAACCGAGCACGCGGAGGAAAGTCTCCGGGTGCATCGTGCCGGCGCCAACCTCGGTGTCGTACGGCTGCTGGAGGACGCAGTCCTGATTATTCCAGTAATGCATGAGCTTGAGGATGAGCTCCTGAAAAGTGAGGCCTAGGTGCTTGGGCTTGATATCAAGTTTTACTTTAGCTGCCACGCGATCTCCTCAAGTATTACTTCTCTTGATTCGGGACTAAAAGTGCCGATACTCAAGTTTTTCTTTAACTATTCCGTGATCGTTTTTTCCTTGCGCCAAACCACCTGAAACCCTCGAACCCCATGTAAAGTTTTACTTCACCTGCAACACTCGCCACTTCAATTTCCACTTCACTCTTTCCCTCGCGGAATTTCGGGGACTAAAGTGTTTCTTTAAGGCGCGCGCGCTCGGCTCCAAGCTTGGAGTGTCGGCGTGCCCACTTTTTCTACTGCGACCACTGAGGGCCCACCCTCACCCTACCCTGGCCAATCTAAAAATCTGCCACCCCGCAAACCCGGATGTGACCTTGCTAGATTTCGAGCAAAGTTCGCGTGGCGAGCTTGCGTTCCGTATGATGCTCAATCCAGTTTAGCCCCGCCTCGCGCAATTCCTTAATTCCCGGTAGCGCCGCCAAGGCATCCTCGAACTTGTCCAACCGCTGCTTGGCGAACACTTCCCCCAGCTCACGAGCCTCGTGCGACACAAGCTTCATTCCCGAGCGGCGATGCTCCGGGTCGTACAGCCCGGGATGAAAGCTGTCCTGGTACGCAGTCCCCTTCCCGAACGGTTTGCCACATGTGGCGCAGACATCGAACCTCGGTAGCCAGCCCGCCAAGCGCACGGTCCAGAACGCGAAGTAGCTCAGCGCAAGAGCCGTGGCCGCGCGCCGCTCGACTTCTCTAGCGGTCAGCAGGATGAGCCGGAACATCGCTTCGTTTACTTCGTGCTCCGGAAGAACCTGCTCGGCCACTTCGCTGACCAGCGCGAGACCGGTGCTGAGGCTGTAATCGCTCTGGACCTTGTTGAAGGACTCGAGCAAGTCGGCCTGCTGAATGCGGACGAGGTCGCGCGTTTCCCGTTCGACGTACCAGATCTGCACGTGAGACAGCAGCTGGAGCGTGGAGCCATAGCGGTTTTTCAGGCGGCGCGCGCCAGCGGCTACACCGCGCATGCGTCCGGAACTACGGCCCAGGAAACTGACCAGGCGATCGGCCTCACCCAGAGGGAAGGTCTTCAGGATGATGGCTTCCGTTTCGCGGGCAGGCATGCGCAATGTCGGCGCGCCGACCGCGTCGCGGGGTAAGCACGACAGCCTCTTCCCGCGAAAAACGAGCGCGCGTGCAGAACTTAATTACTTACCATACGCGGGAAGGTATCGCAATGACGGCGTGGAGGAATCTGTGGAGAAAACACAAGCGTCAGTGCGGGAATGTCGGCGGGCCGACATCATTCGCTCGCCGCCTTAAACACTATACCTTTAAGTGGCCGATCATTCGATCTGCGAAATGCAGTACCGACTCCCCACCGGGCCAGCCTAAGGACCGGCTGCTCCACAGGCCGCTTTCTGTTCGAGAGCAGGATTCGTCGCCGTTCAGCAACCCAAGAGGAGAGCGCAATTCATCGGATAAAAACCGTGCAATGGAAAAGAGTGCCGCACTCGGCAGACTCCGTTCGGAGTGAAGGAATGCTTTTTATTAATCAGGTGACCCTCAGGGCTATGGGCAAAGAATTCGGTTGTCGCGAGCGTCCTCTACAAGCGTTGTACAATCAGCATGGTAGAGGAGGTTCCTGATTCTGTTAACCAGGATTCACGCTGGGAAATATTATCAGACTCTGCCATGCGGCGCTTCCCTTCCCGGCAGACTTGGGCCCGCAACGGGAAATGCGGTCGGAGTTGGGGCCATTTTTGTATTTGCGAATGGCGGGATTTGCAGTAGCGTAAAATCACCGACCCCACCTTTACGGGATTTCTGGGAGAGCCCGATGCGAACTCACAAACTGAGTTTTGTCTTGCTTGCGATGCTATTCCCTCTGACTGGAGCGGCGCAGGAGCAGCCCATCCACTGCGTGTCCGACGATGGAGGCAGGAGGAATTGCCCGGCGGATACGTCGCGAGGGGTGAGCCTGGTAAAGCAACGGGGCGAGATTCCTTGCAATAAGGATACCTCCTGGGGTTCCGACGAGAAAGGCATCTGGGTCGACCATGGGTGCGACGGCGATTTTGTGCTGGGGCCGGAAGCGACGCGGGCCGCAGGCGGGAGCAAGTTGTTGACCTGCTCATCGGACGGAGGGACGAAGTATTGCGACGCGAACACGCGCCACGGAGTGCGGCTCGTGAAGCAGCGGAGCGATGCCCCTTGCAAGCAGCAAGATTCGTGGGGCTACGATGGACTGGGCATCTGGGTGGATAAAGGATGTAGCGCCGACTTTGCGCTGGGCGGAGCCGCCCAACCGCAAGCGACTGCTCCCACCGACGAAGAGACCAGTAGGACGTCGAAGGACAAAACCTGCCTGAAGGAAGTGGGCAAGGCGCGGTCGGATCAAATGGTGAAGCAGTGCCTGCAGGTGTCTGCCGCGACGCACCCGCCTTGCAACGCGCAAAATTCCTGCGAACTGATCACGGATGAAATCCGGAGAAGTTGCGGGTTGTTGGGCCGCGACGCGCCGGGATTTTGCGGGGGATATAAGTGAGCGCGGCGTACTGGTCGGCGCGCCGACAAATGAAGTGATACTTGAAGCCGAGAGATTGCTAATGGCTCGCCTGGGGGAACGCGGTTCCAAGCCCTTTCTTTGTCAGAGCAAGCGAAAGGCTGGCGACGGCACGGGTTACACTGCCAGTGCTTAGGATGCCAAGACACAGGCTGAAGCCTGTGCTACAACTGCGGACTCGATGATTCCGATCAAAGACGATAATCCGACGCGGACATTTCCGTTCGTGAACTGGACGCTGATCCTGATCAACGTTGCGGTGTTCGTCTACCAGGTGCAGTTGCCACCGCATGCCGCCAAGGCGTTTCTGATCGCGAACGCTACTCTGCCGATGCGGATTCCGGCGTTTCTGGCGGGGCACCTTGGGTTTAAGATGGCGTTCTACCCGTTGTTCACGAGCATGTTCCTGCATGGTGGATTGATGCACCTACTGGGGAACATGCTGTTCCTCTATGTGTTCGGGGACAACGTGGAGGATTACTTCGGGCACCTCGGCTACCTGATTTTCTATTTGTTCTGCGGGGTTGGCTCGGGGCTCATCCATGTCCTGTTCAATCTGCACTCTTCCCTGCCGGCGATTGGGGCCAGTGGAGCGATCAGCGGGGTGATGGGCGCGTACCTGGTGCTGTTCCCTCGGGCGAATGTGCTGATGCTGTTTTTCGTTTTTCTGATTCCGATACCGGCGGTGTTTGTGTTGGGGTATTGGTTCGTGCTTCAGTTCCTGGAGGGCATCGGAGAACTGGGTGCGACAGCTACCGGAGGCGTGGCGTTCTGGGCGCACATCGGGGGATTCTTGATTGGGCTGGTGGTGGCGGGGATGGCGAAGAAGAGGTGAGGGGAGCCGACAGCCGTTAGTTGACCCACAGCCGATTGTGAGAAGAGTGGAGAGCCGGTGGCGCACTCAGAATTAAAATCATGAATATTTGGAGACGTGGTTAACGAGCCAGTCGGAGACTTCGAGTGTTTGTTTAGATCCGTGGAGGTCCGGGGTGGTGATGTTGTCGAGGAGGGCGGACTTCACGCTTTGCTTTAATAGTTCGGACTCGGCGTGCCAGCCTAGAAAATCCAACATCATGCCGGAGGCCAGGACAGAGCCGAAGGGGTTGGCTATTCCCTTTCCGGCGATGTTGGGGGCTGAGCCGTGCACTGGCTCGAAAAGAGAGGCTTGACCGGGATGGATGTTGCCGGAAGGGGCAAGGCCGAGGCCGCCAGCTAGTTGAGCGGCCAAGTCGCTGATGATGTCACCGAAGAGGTTGTTCGTGACGATGACGTCGAACTGGCGAGGATCGCGAACGAGTTCCATGGCGAGAGTGTCTATATAGAGGTGGCGGGAGTCGACATCGGGATATTCGACGCGGAGCGTTTTGAAGGTTCGCTGCCAGAGGTCGCCAGCGAAGGTCATTGCGTTGGACTTGTCGGACATACAGAGGCGGAGAGGCTTGTGAGGAGTCGAGTGAGCCGACTGGAAGCCGGGGGTTCCCGGTTCGCCGGAATGCCGGCCTGAAGGCTCGGCGCCACGGGAATGGGAATAGCCGGAGATGCCTCCGCCGCGGGCGTAGTCGAAGGCGAAGCGGAGGATGCGCTCGACGCCTTTGCGGGAGTTGATGTCTTCCTGAGTGGCGATTTCGTCGGCAGTTCCTTTCTTGAAGAAGCCACCGACGCCAACATAGATGCCTTCGGTGTTTTCGCGAAAGACCATCAGGCGAATATCGTTGCAGACGCGATCTTTCAGCGGGGTGAAGCGCTCGTTGAAAAGCTCGGTGGGCCTGGCGTTGACATAGAGGTCGAGTTTGAAACGCAAGCCGAGGAGAATGTCGGCGGCGTGCTGGTTCGAGGGAACACGAGGGTCGCCGAGAGCACCGAAGAGGATGGCGTCGAACTCGTCGCTAAGCATTTCGACGGCGCCTTCAGGGAGGGTGATTTTTTCGCGAAGGAATTTGTCGGCGCCCCAGTCGAATTCGACGAACTCGATGGGGCGGTGGCGCTTGGCTGTGGCGGCTTTAATGACGTTGACGGCGACGGGGGTGACTTCCTTGCCTATGCCGTCGCCGGGAATGACCGCGATGCGCGCGCTGGGACCGCCTTTGCGAAGGGGATGATTGGGCACGAGAGTGCCTCCGATGGGACGGAAATGAGTACGGGGTAAGGTAGCACAGAGTCGGGAGTGAAAGGCAACAGCCGACAGACGATAGCCGTTAGCCCACAGCTGATAGCTCGTGGCGGCTCTAATGGTCGAGCATAAAGATCACTGGCAAGCCAGCGAAATGGCTGCGATCTTTCTATCTCTTTTGCGCGCACTGCGAGAGACTGGAGTAGCGAATCGTCGCCGCTGGGATCGCTACCGTCCCTCCATCTCTTCTCTTTCCGGTCAGCCAGCACAGATATCCTCGGGCAGTAACAATGCTCGAGCAATCTGACGAGCAGGATTTCCATATGCCAAGCTTCCCTTCCACGTTCCTGGCGACAGCCGCACTTCTCCTTGTCGTTCCAGCCACAGGGCCCATTTCGCTGGCGCAGGCTCCGGTAGCTTCGACGGAGGCTGGGGCCATATCCGGGGTACGGGAAAACGGGTTGAACGTCTATAAAGGCGTTCCGTTCGCGGCGCCTCCGGTCGGCGAGCTACGCTGGCGGCCTCCTATCCCTGTTACATCCTGGAGTGGCAGGCGAAAGGCGGATGAGTTCGCGCCGGCGTGTATGCAAGTTGGCGTGTCCATGCCGGGGGAGACGCCGCCGCAAGTGAGTGAGGATTGTTTGTATCTCAACATTTGGGCGCCAGCCGAAGGCGCGAGGGCACACTTGGCCGTGATCGTCTGGATCTACGGCGGTGGATACACGAGCGGTTCAGCGTCGATGCCGCTGTACTGGGGCGACCGGCTGGCGGAAAAAGGGGTGATCGTTGTTACGATCGCGTACCGCCTCGGTCCGCTCGGTTATCTGGGGCACCCGGAATTGACGGGAGAGTCTCCGCACAAATCGTCCGGGAACTACGGATTGATGGACCAGATCGCAGCCCTGGAATGGATCCAGAGGAACATCAGAGCATTCGGAGGCGACCCGAATTGCGTGACGATTGCCGGTCAATCGGCAGGGGGGATGGCGGTCAGCATGCTGATGGCATCGCCCCTGGCGAAGGGGTTGTTTCAGCGCGCTATCGGAGAGAGCGGGGGATTATTTGAGCCGCTCCAGCTCGCGCCAAAATACCTGCTGGCGAATGCGGAACACGACGGAGAGAAGTACGTCGCCTCCTTGGGAGCGACCTCGATCCAGGAGTTGCGTCGAATGCCGGCCGGGGAGCTGCTCAAGGGCAGCGCGGGTGACGTCAGCCATCCGGTGATCGAGCCGTATGTGCTCCCCGCTTCGCCCTACGAAGCATTCGCTGCGGGACGACAGAACGATGTGCCGCTGCTGATAGGTTCCAACGCCGAGGAAGCGCGTGCGTTGACGAAAGTCAACGACGTGAAGGCGGCGACGTTTGACGGCGACGTCGAGCACAGCTTCGGAGCGCTGCCGGCACCCTTTATAGCCGCATATCCGCACGCGACCGACGAAGAGGCGCGACAGGCGCGGCTGGACCTCGAACGCGACCTGCGATTTGGCTGGGACATGTGGGCGTGGGCAAGGTTGCAAGCGGGGACAGGAAAGAATCCAGTTTATTACTATTATTTCCGGCAGCAGCCACCCTTCCCGGCCGGGTCAGTGTATGAGGGTTGGGGGGCGAGCCACTTTGCGGAGCTGTGGTACGTATTCGATCATCTAGATCAAGAACCATGGAAGTGGACGGCTTCGGATCGGAAGCTCGCGCAAGAGATGCCGAGTTACTGGGTCAACTTCGCGAAGACGGGCGATCCAAACGGAACAGGGCTTGCGGTGTGGCCGGCATTCACGAACGCGGGGAACAAGGTTCTGTATTTGGGGGATCCAATCACCGTGGGAGGGGTGGCGAACCTTAAGAGCATGACCGTGTTGGATGGGGTGTACGATTCCTTGCGTGGCAAAGTTTTTGCTGGGCGATAGTGGCGAGTTGTCAGGGCAGGGGCGCTTGTCCGGAAGCAGCAGAGTGCGGAGAGATCAAGTCCGAAAAATGCCAGCGTGCTCGCCGTAAGCGTGAGAAACTTCGGCGGGGCGGGGACGCAGGGTGATTTCGAGGCGCAGGAGTACACGTGGAAAAGGCTCTGCGATTGTTGATTGATCGGATCGACACACCCATCGGGGACATGGTCCTTGTGGCCGACGGCGAAGGAAATTTGCGCGCAACGATTTGGGAAGACCACGGAGCAAGATTGCAGCCGGCCCTTCAGCATCAATATGGAAAAGGTGGATTCGTGCTGGAACCGGCATGCAATCCGGGTGTTTTAACGGAGGCGATAAGGCGCTATTTTGCGGGGGAGTTGACGGCAATCGACAGCTTGCCGGTGGAGACAGCGGGGACGCCTTTTCAGCGTGAAGTGTGGCATGCGTTGAGAGAAATTCCCTGCGGCACTACGGTGTCCTACGCGGAATTGGCCGGGAGAATCGGACGACGAAAAGCCGTCAGGGCTGTTGGATTGGCGAATGGTTCCAACCCCGTAGGTGTTGTTGTGCCCTGTCACCGGGTAATCGGATCGGACGGTTCGCTCACTGGCTATGGTGGGGGCATCGAGCGCAAAGATGGTTGCTGGACCACGAAAGAAAACATGCGGGGCAGAAGTTACAGCAGCAGGTTTTATTTTGCGATATGCGCTAGCTAAACGGAAACGCGATTCCCGTTTTAAGTAGTCAGATTTCTGCATACCTTGCGTCCTCACATGTACACAGGGTGCAGCCCACGGAAACTTCGATGCATTCCATCGAAAGTTTCACGCGAGAAGTTATAACTTCCTTACAAACTCCCCAAGAATTGCTTAGGCCGTTGACCCCAACTTAGCGCTGGTTACCCACTCACAGGTCAAACGAGGAGGAATCAGATGCGTAAGGGGAAGAGTTTACGTAGAGCTGTATTCGGACTCCTGATGATATCGATTCTTGTGACAGCACGTGGAAATTCGCAATCGACCTTCGGGAGCATACGGGGAACAACGCTGGACCAGACCGGTTCATTCCTGCCGGAGACGCAAGTCAAGTTGCAGAATGTTGATGAAAACACGGATTTCACTGCGAGCAGCGACGATCACGGCAACTTTGCGTTTGAGAACGTCAAACCTGGCCACTATAGCCTGGAGGCCAGCAAGGAGGGCTTTGCCCGAGCGATTGTCGAAAAAGTGGAATTGGCAGCGCGGCAGGACCTCCGGGTGGACGTGAAACTTTCCCTGGCGTCGCAGAATCAGGTGGTCGAAGTTAGCGATGCGGCCGCACTGGTGAACACCGAAAATGCCACACTTAGCGATTCGAAACTAAGTAGCGACATTACCCAGCTGCCATTGAATTCCCGGGCGGTCTCAACCAGTCCATTGGCCGCCTTGGCCGTTTCTCCGGACGTGGTGAAGGACACCCAGGGCAATATTGCGGTGGCTGGCGCAACGTCCGCACAGACGGGCTTTTCCGTGGATGGAATTTCGACGGCCAATGTACTAAAAAACGGTGCCCTACAAGACGCTTACCCCTCGTCGGAGGGGATTCAGGAGATGACAGTCACCGCGTTTAACAACAATGCCGAGTTCGCGCAGATTGGCGACGTGACGTTTACAACGAAGAGTGGCAGCAACCTATTTCACGGCAGTATGTTCGAGTACCTGCAAAACGACGCCTTGGATGCCAAAATCCTGAACTTTACGGAGAAGGCTCCTAAACAGTTCAATACCTTTGGCGGCAGCCTCGGTGGCCCCGTATCCGTTCCGAAACTCTACGACGGTAAGGACAAAACATTTTTCTTCTTCGACTATGAGGGAAACCGGAGACACACTTCCGCTCCAGAACAACTCCTCGTTCCAACGCAAGCGGAAAGAAACGGCAACCTGAGTGCTCTCGTGGCACAACAACAGGGGGGCGCTTTGATGGATCCCTTTACCGGCCGGGCCTATCCAAACAACACCATTCCGAGCGGTAGCGCATGCAGCAATTCCAAGGACTGCATCAATCCTGTCGCGCACGCCCTGCTGAACTACTATCCGCTCCCGAACGCAAACCTCGGCGAGGCCAACCCCTCCTACAACTATCAAACGTTTGTGCCCATCCCTTCGAGCACAAATGGGTGGGACCTCAGGGTCGATCAAACCATCACTGCGAAGCAACAAATCTACGCTCGCTATAGCTGGAAAAATGCGCTTAACAATGAAGGTGCCATGGGAGCAGCGGCGGGTCAGTTTCTGCCCAATGTGGTGGCTCACGATCAGAATCGCAGTTTCCTGCTTTCTTACAACTATGTGATCCGGCCGAGTTTGATAAACGAATTTCGCTTCGGATTTACAAACTTTCAGGAAAATGACAATTTCCCGATTCAAGGCAGTTCTGCAATCAGTCAACTCGGGCTGCAAGGCATAAATATCTCCCAGCATCCAACAGGCGACGCCTTCCCGACCTTCAACTTCTCGGACGGCACATTCTCGTCCATCGGACAGGATCGGACTGGAACAACGATTTCCAAAAATATGCAGTTCACCGATAACCTTACCCATATCATGGGCAATCATACGCTGCGTTTTGGCGTGGATGTCCGCAAGGTGAGCTACAGCGGCGTCATGTTTTTTGTGCCCTCGGACGACTTCGGCAACTTCACCTTCAGTCCCGGCCTCTTCAGCAACTATTCTTTCGGCGATTTTCTGCTAGGCATGCCGCAACAAACTTTCTTCGCTGTTACCTGTCCCCAGATCAATGCCGGCGCGACGCAGTACGGCGTCTATGGTCAGGACTCGTGGCAAGTGAACAGCTATGTAACGGTGAATTTTGGCCTGCGTTGGGAACTGCTTCCGCCGTTTGACGAAACTATTGGCGACCTGGCGAGCTTCGATCCGCAAATCAACAGCGTGCTCATCCCGAATCGGTTTTTGCAGACCATAGCCGATAACACGGACCTGCAAACGCAGTACACCGGGTTTCTGGAGTCTTTTAATGCGTGCTCGTTGCCCGGGAGGAATAAATCGCTGGCTTGCAGCAATGTGGAAACGGCGAGTCAAGCGGGGGTGACGCAGGGTTTGAGAAAGTTGTATCTGCGGGATTTCGATCCACGAATCAGCGTGGCATACCGGCCGTTCAAAGATAGCAAGACCGTCGTTCGCGCCGGTTTCGGCATCTTCACCATGACCACTCTGGGGCCCATGTCTTGGAACAATGCCGGCAACCCGACGTCGGATTTGATCACCAATGTGAATTCCATCACCAACGGCACACCGCAATTTCAGTTCCCCCAGACAGCCCCGGCAACATCATCGATTACGTATGGCGGAGGCAGTCTGGAGGAAGCCAATGATCCGAACTGGCGAGATCCGCAATCGGCGCAATGGAATCTGACCGTTGAACGGCAAATTAGCCCGAATACCATCGCACGGGTCAGTTACGTGGGTATGTCTTCGTACCGTCTACCGTACACAATTGACTTGAATCAAATTCCCGCGAGCACGAGGCCCTACACGCTGCCTGCGGGAGCATTTGTCGACCCGCGAGCACCCTATCAGAACTGGCTTCTCTTGATGAGCTCAGTGAGCGAAGGCAATGCAAGTTACCAAGCGATGAAAGGGCAAGTGGAGCATAAATTCTCCCACGGGCTGTCGTTTCAAGGGAGTTACACCTGGGCGAAAAATATCAGCGACGCGCAAGGCAGTGACGCCCCCGTAACTTTCGCGGGCGAGGAACCGTATGCGATCGAGATTGCCAATCGCTTCGATCTGCGACAGGATCGCGGCAACGTGGTGGGAACGCCGCGCCAGCGGCTGCTGGTGACTGGCATTTATCAACTGCCTTTCAAGACCACCCGGTCTGGTTTTCTGAATGCTGTCTTGGCGGGCTGGAACGTCAGCACGATCACAACGATCCAGACAGGACAGTGGCTCACACCGACGATTAGCCCGATCTACGATCAGTCGAACACGGACATGGTAGTCCGATCTGGTGGAGGGGCAATTGCGCGTCCAGACTGCGTAGGAAATCCGATCCCTTCAAACCAGACGCCTCAGGATTTTTTTAACATCAACGCCTTCGCCTCGACGCCGGTAGGCGCCGGGCGTTTTGGAAATTGCGGATTGGGGATCCTGCAGGGTCCGGGGATGATTGATGTCGATGCGGGATTGGCCAAGCAGTTCCAGTTTGGGGAGCGATTTCATTTGCGCATTGAGGCGACATTTACGAACGTCTTGAATCACACGAATTTCGGACCTCCGGCGACAAACATCAGCAATTCCAGCACATTTGGAGTGCTGCAATCTGCCCTGCCGCAAGGTGCCGGCGGGAATCGAACCGGACAGTTGGCGCTGCGGTTGGATTTTTGAGTGCGGAGTGAGGGGTAACTTTCTTAGTTGCGCGTGCGTAGATGGGGGTAGTATGAACGCCATCGCTGTCGATGGAATCCGATCATTGCATTCGGTCTACGCCGGGCCGACCTGGAAGATCACCGGAGAGAACAATGTCATTTTCGCCTCTGCTAACTCTTCATATTTCGGCAGGCATGGCAGGGATCCTGTCAGGTGCCGCGGCACTGTGTTTCCGCAAAGGTTCCCCCGGCCATGTTCTGGCGGGGAAAGTTTTTGTTGCAGCGATGCTGACCATGGCTGCCAGCGCCACGTACCTGGCGTGGATGAAAAACCAACCGGACAATGTTGGCGGCGGTATTTTGACGATGTATCTGGTGGCCACGGCGTGGGTCACCGCGCGGCGTAAAGAAGGAGAAACGAGCCGGTACGATTGGGTGGCGTTGCTGGTTCCATTGGCGCTTGGTACGGGAGGATGGATCAATGGCTTAAAAGCAGTGCATAGCCAGACGGCGCCAGACGATGGGGTTCGCGTTGGGATGAACTTCTTCATGAGCACTGTGATGCTGCTTGCCGCGGCGGGCGATGTTCGCATGTTGTTGCGCGGCGGCGTTTTCGGCGCCCAACGGATCGCGCGACATCTGTGGCGCATGTGCTTTGGGCTGTTCATCGCCACAGGATCGTTTTTCCTGGGACAAGGCAACAAGGTGTTTCCGTCTCTACTCCGGCAATCCAGCCTCCTGATTGTGCCGGCAATTTTGCCGCTGGTGCTGCTGATTTTCTGGCTCTTGCGGGTCCGCTTCACGAATGAATATAAGAGGAAGTCGATGCCGAGTGAGGGCGATGCTTTCTCTTGACGAACTTAGCGTCTGAGCGCGCTTCAGCACAGGACACATGCACACGAAAACGTATAGAACGGGATGACCGTCCAATTGTGGAGAAGGCGGGCCGCGAAGGACTGGGGGAGTTAGAAGACCCAGGGTTGGTTGCGCCAGAGGAGAGGGACGTAATAGGCGTCGAGAACCCAGGCGAGCGGGAAAAGGATGATGGCCGCACCAAGGGTCCACAAAAACAAGAGCACGGGGAGAGTGCGTGAGAGCGGAACGGTGGGATGGGTGGATTGACGGAACAGAAGACCACTGCCGCAGCAGACGCAGGCAGCAAGAACAACGTGGGAAATGGAGGTGACCAGTCGCTCTTGCCAGGTGGTGGCGGTAACAAAGAAGGCCCCGTGCATCATGGAAAACAGAGAAATAATACTGAGGAAAAAAGAAAGGACTCTGCCGAGATCCAGGAACACGATAAAGCCTCCGGCAGGGCGTGGGCCGTTGGGGAGTTCCCTGCCCGATCAGCATGAGTATAGCGCAGTGGGGGAAGAGGGACGGAAGCGACGGCCGTTACTCTGCAGGCGACAGTCGGATGGAATCAGGAATCAGTGAGCTGGCAGGGATGCCGGTGCTACGAAGATGAGAGCGGACCCACCCTCAAGATCGGCTCGCTAAGAGGGGAAATGGTGTAACGTTTAGATTGGAGAGAGGCTCACGGAGGTGGCGCGTGAGAAGAGATTCCTGCCGGATTGTGTTATGCGTGGTGGCTGTTCTGGTCGCTGCGATTCCCGGGTACACACAAAGAGAGTTAGCGAAATCACCGAAAATGATGTCGGCGAAAACGGTTTATTTTGAGGACCGGACCGGGGCGGATGCGGTGGCTGCCGCGACGGTAGCGCAATTGAAGAAGTGGGGACGATTTCAGGTGGTGAAAGACAAGAAGGAGGCGGATCTGATTTTTATGCTCAGCGCAGATCCCTACAAGGGTGGGTATATCGTGCTGGCCAGCGGCGGGACCGGGACGATGGACGAAAACGGGAATGTTAAAGAAGACCGCGTGCCGAACTACAACGTGCAGGCACCGGTGCGCGATGCGTATCTCTCGGTGATCGACCCGAAGAATGGCCAATTGCTCTGGAGCGATTCGCACCTGTGGGGAGGGGTGCTGACGGGCGCGAATAGCGCAGGTGCGCGACTGGTGAAGAAATTGGAGAAAGAGATGGGGAAATAGGTACGACGGGAGAGAAGAGCACGGCGGCGAGTGGCTACGGCTACAAAGGGAGATGGGGGCTTACGACGGCGGCCGCCGCTACAGGATTATGGAGAGATGGGTATAGACTAGCGCTAGCGCTTTGTGGGGTTGTGCGTCGAAGAGGATGATGCGGATGAAACGGATTGCTGCCTTGCTATTGCTGACGGGATTGAGTGTGGCGTGGGTGATGCCGGCTCGAGGACAGCAGATGAGTGTGGCGGAATACAATCGCAAGAACGCGAAGGCCGGGAAGAGGCAGCAGAAATTGAACGAGAAAGCCGCGAAGAACCAGGCGAAAGCACAGAAAAAAGCGGCCAAGGCGCAGAAGAAATCGATTGAGAAACAAAGGAAAGCCGACGACAAGGCGAATCGCGCGTTACATCACTAGCGATTGAGGAATTAAGGCGGCAATTGGTTGGCGTCACTGTGGTGCAGGCTTGGGTGGGTGTTCGGCGCGTTCCTTGCGTTTTTCGGCGACGTCCTTTTTGAAAGGCGGGAACTTCTCGAAGCCTTTGGAAATTTCATTCAAAACTCTTCCCCAGATACTGTCATCATCGACGATCTTCTGCTCGAGGTACAAGCGCCAGGCAAGATCTTTTCGCCTGGGGTCGATGAGATCGATGACTAGAGTGGCGTCCAAGCTGGATTCCGCTTTCATGAGATCGTAGGTGTAGGCCCAGTCGCCAACGAGGAAGGAGCCGTATTGGTCCCAACTCCCGAGGGCGAGCGAGACAATCTGGGATTGGCTGTTGGCCCAATAGCGGACGACAAGATCTGGTTGCTGGTCCGGCTTAACTTCCCTGAGGCCGCCCGCGATGAGGGACTGCGAGACTCCAGAATGGACGCGGTCGGTGATGTAATCTGGATTTAGTTGCCGGAATTTGAGCGTGTTCACGCCGCCAACGTAGGAGAAAGTTTTGAACTTCGAGAAATCGAGGTTGGGATCGAAATCGACATTGGACTTCGACAGCGCAGGCGGGGCCAGGATCGCGGCAAAGAGAAAGAGAAAGAGCGCGGGGGCAGCTATTTTGAGCTGCGAATAGGACTTTGCTCTACGCGTACGTCTCATCATTTCCTTCGTAAAAGCATGCGGGCACAATCGGTGATTGCCGGGCGGGTTTGTATTGTGAAAAATGACAGCTGGGTTTCCTCGCGCAGAGTGCGGGGGAACCCAAAAGCCGGTTGGGAGACCGGCGTTCCCGAAAGGACACAGGAGGCCGCCGGGAAGCGGTGATGCGGGTCGTTGCTTTATGCTGGAGGGAGGAGTATACGGGGAAGGAAGAGAATGGACTGGCAAAGAAGGCCAGAAAGCGAAGCAGCCCGGAGCACATGACGGGGTTGGTGTAACTACAGACGCACCAGCAGGTTACTTCCACAACGACGAAGCACAACCTGGTTCGCAATTCCCTCTGGGCTGCAATTCGCGCGAATTTGCCTTAGGAGGCACAGACATGATCCAGAAACTGGATTCGGTGATCCGGAAGCATCCTTTTTTTCGCGGGATGACGGACAAGCAGTTGAAAGTGATTGAAGGGTGCGCGAAGAATGCGCGCTTCACGGAAGGAAAGACGATTTTCGTGGAGGGCGATCCAGCTGACGCGTTTTATTTTATCGAGGACGGATCGGTATCGATCGAGTTGACGATGCCAAATCATCCGAGGTCGTCGGTGCAAACGGTTGGGACTGGAGATATTTTGGGGTGGTCATGGGTGTCGCCGCCGTATCACTGGCATTTTAATGCGCGGGCGTTGAAGACGACGAAGGCGATTGCGTTTGATGCGCGGTGTCTGCGGTCGAAGCTGGAAAAGGACCACGAGCTGGGTTACGAGTTGCTGAAGAGGTTTTCGGAAGTGATTGTGGAGCGGCTGGATGCGACGCAAGTGCAGTTGTTGAAGTTGACGAAGGAGAGTTAGGGCCGGGAGTGTCGGCGTGCCGGACGTGCAGGTCTGGTCGCGGCGGGATTCGTCTGCTGGCGTGTCGGTGGATTCTCAAAAATATTGTCGAGTGGCGACAGCGGATTCCTCGGGCCTAAAGTCCGTTCCAATTGCAAACTTTATGCCAGGGCTGAAGCCCTGACCCCCTAAAGAGAAATTCAGGGAAATTGCCCGACGCGTGTTTTGTCGGAGCTGAAGCTTCGACTCCCTCGATATGCCTTCCGAGATAGCTTTTCCTGGAAATCCAATCAGGCCCGGACAAGGGTTACGTCCAATTGGTGTGTGGGAGCGAGAGCCAGCAGAATGGCATCGTTACTAGTGGGAATAGGAGATGAGGTAGAGTGACAGAGGCAGTAGAGGAGTGAGGAAGGCATGGATACGATCATGAATCGACCGGTCTTGGTGTTCTTGATGACGTTTGTGGCCTTGTGGGTGGCGGCACATGTGGGCGCTGTGCTTCGCCGGAAGCGCGGACAGATGGAAACGGAGGCGCGTGAAGATTTCGGAGTCATTCTGGCAGCAGCGCTGACATTGTTAGGGTTGATCATCGGGTTCACGTTTTCCATGGCGATCACGCGGTACGACTTGAGAAAGAACTATGAAGAGGCGGAAGCCAACGCGATCGGAACGGAGTACGTGCGGGCGGATTTGTTGCCAGCTGCGAATGAGGAGAAAGTGCGGGAACTGCTGAAGCGCTATCTGGATCAACGCGTGTTGTTCTATAGAACGCGTGATGCGGAGGAGCTCGTTCAAGTAAATGCCAAAACGTCGGAATTACAAAATGAACTTTGGAATGCGGTGAAAGTCCCGGCGGAGGCGTCGCAATCGGCTGTGAGCGCGCTGACGGTAGCGGGAATGAACGATGTGCTGAATTCGCAGGGGTACACGCAAGCGGCGTGGTGGAACCGCATACCGAAGGCGGCATGGGAACTGATGTGGGCCATCGCGGTGTGCTGCAATTTCATGATTGGCTATTATGTGCGGCCGTCGGACCGGCGATGGATTCGGCTGCTGGTCATGCCGCTGATCGTGTCGATTTCGTTCATGTTGATTGCGGATATTGATAGTCCGCGCGCGGGAATTATACGGGTACAGCCGCAGAATCTGGTGAGTTTGGCGCAATCGTTGCAGTAAGTCGGGAGAATCGCGAAGTCGGGGGGGACCCCAGGATGGCCGATCTAAAGATCGGAGGCTCGGAAAACCAAGGAGCACCGACTAACCGAAGATGGCGGCGTAAAGCCGCCACTACACAGACGAAGCCCAAGAGCACACGGTAAAGCGAGTGCTACGACTAGGCGTGTACTGCTTCGAGGCGTGGGTTGGCTATTTGACGGGGTTGCCGTCGGGGTCGATTTTGTGGACTTCGCCGATGTTGAGTTCGCGGATTCCCGCTTCTACTTTGCTCATGTCGCCTACTACGAGCCAGATGAGGTGGCCGGGGAGGATATATCTTTTGGCGGTTTCGTTGACGACCGACGGAGTGACGGCCATGACCTTTTCGGTGAAGGTGTTGTAGTAATTTTCGGGCAAGTTGTACTGGAGGATGTTGCCGTAGGCGCCGGAGAGATCGCGCACGGTTTCAAAGCTGCCGGGGAGAGCGAGCGTGGCGTTGGACTGTTCATCCTTGAGTTCGGCTTCGGTGATGGGCTTGTCGCCAACTATGTTTTTATATTCGGCGATGAGTTCGATCATGGATTCCTTGGTTTTATCAGTCTGCACGGGCGAGAAGCTGACCCAGGGGCGTTCAGCGTGAGCAGGGATGAGGCGGGAGCCGACGCCGTAGGACCAGTGTTTGTCTTCGCGAAGATTCATGTTGATGCGGGAACTGAAGTTGCCGCCGAAGATGTCGTTAACGAGATCGAGGGGAATCTGGTCGGGATTGTTGAAAGGCGGGGCGAGCTGCGCCACGAGGATAATGCTCTGACCGGAGCCGGGACGATCCACAAGGTAGACAACGTCCTTCGCGGGCTGAGGAACGTTGGGAATGTTGATGGTGGGAACCCCGCCCGGCTTCCAAGAGGCGAATAGTTTTTCGAGCTTGGGAGTGATTTCGGCGAGAGTGGTGTCGCCGACGATGAGAAGAGTAGCGTTGTTAGGCTTGTACCAGGTGTCGTGGAACTTGGCGAGATCTTCGCGGGTCAATTTGCTGACGCTGGTGTCGGTACCGGTGCCATTAAAGGCTTCATCGTAAGGATGACCTTTTCCGTAGAGAAGTGTCGGAAGAACACGTAGGCCCATGGGAAACGGCGAAACTTTCTGGCGTTGGATGGCGGCGAGACGTTCTTTTTGGAGACGCTCGAATTCTTTTTGAGGGAAGGCGGGATGGAGGATGAGGTCGGCGTAAATGTCGAGGGCCTTATCCATATTGATCTTGAGTGCGTTGAGATTGACGCTGGAAAAGTCGAGATTGGCTTCGGCACTGAAGTTGGCGCTGAGGGATTCGAGTTGTTCGCCAATCTGGAGAGAATCGCGAGTGGGAGTTCCCTCTTCAAGCATGCGCTGGGCGAAGCTGCAGGTACCATACGCGTTGACGGAGTCAGAAGAAAAACCGCCATTCAACAGGAGCGAGAAATTGACGACGGGAGCGGAGTGGCGCTCGGCGAGGACAATTTTGAGGCCGTTCGAGAGAGTGGCTTTTTGCATGGGAGGAAGCTTGAGAGCTTCCGCGGAACCGAGAGCAGGCGTCTTAGAGCGATCATCAGGAGCAGTGGTTTTGAGGTCGGTCGGATAGGGCTCGACTTCAAGAACATAATCGCCATCGCCGAGCCAGTCGTTAGCCACTTTTTTGATGGAAGATGGAGTGGCGGCCTGGACGCGTTTGAGATAGGTCTTGTAACACGCGGGATCGCCGGCGTAGGTCTGGCAACGAGCGAGAATATCACTTTTGCCGCCGAAACCGCCGATGCGCTCCATGATGCGGGCGTACTGGCCAAAGATTTGCGTTTTGGCTAGCTGGAGCTCGGCTTCCGTAGGACCATTCTTGAGGAATTTCTGAAGTTCTTCATCCGCGGCGGTTTCGACGGCCTTGAGGTCGCCACCGGGTTTGGCGGTAAGGGTGAACGTAAACTGCCCGGCGATTTCGTTGTTGGAATCCTCCGCTGTGGCGCTGGTGGCGATCTGATCTTTGTAGACCAGGCGTTTGTAGAGGCGCGAAGTTTTTCCCTGGCCGAGAATGTGCGCGGTCAGATCGAGCAAAGCTTCATCGGGTGAATCGGTCTGAGGAACATTCCAGACGCGATAGGTGCGAGCTTGGGGGACACGGTCCTGAACCCACCCGCGATGCGTGCCGGTACGTTTGGCGACCCAAACTTCCTGACGAGCTATGGGCGGGCCCGCGGGGATGGCGCCGTAATATTTCTCCACTTTTTGGCGGGCGACTTCGGGAGTGATGTCACCAGCGATGACGAGGGTGACGTTGTTGGGGCCATAGTAGGTCTTGAACCATTCCTGGACATCGGCGAGGGAAGCGGCGTCGAGATCCTTCATGGAGCCGATGACGGTCCAGGAATAGGGATGGCCCGCGGGATAGGTGTTCACCGTGATGAGTTCGTCGGCGACGGCGTAAGGCTGGTTTTCGTCCTGACGCTTTTCGTTCTGAACGACGCCGCGCTGAAGATCGAGCTTTTTCTGATCGAGGACGGGGAGAAGATGGCCCATGCGGTCGCTTTCGGCGAAGAGGACGTAATCGAGCATGGAGGTGGGCACGTTTTCGAAGTAATTGGTGCGATCGTTTTCAGTGGTGCCGTTGAGGTCGGTGGCGCCGATGCGTTCCATTGCGTTGATGTAGGTGAAATCGAAATTCTGGCTGCCGCTGAACATGAGGTGCTCGAAGAGGTGGGCGAAACCGGTCTTGCCGGGTTGTTCGTTTTTGGAGCCGACGTGATACCAGGAGTTGACGGCGACGATGGGAGCTTTGTGGTCCTCGTGGACGATCACGGTGAGACCGTTGTCGAGGACGAATTTCGTGTAAGGAATGTCGGGAATAAGAATGGAAGAGCTTTTTGGTGCGGGCGCGGTCGCTTGGGGTTTGGGAGTGCTGTCTGATTGCGCGAAAGCGGGGACGACGGAAAGGACGGCGAGGAAAACGAGGAAAGTCGCGCGGATACTCCAAGACGGTTGGTTCACGGTGTTCTCCCTGAGCGAACTCAAAATTAGGTGCGGCGCAAAATAGCGTTAGACGGAAGAGACGGGGAACGGTTTCGAGTGCATAGCCCCAGTCGAGGGATATTTTACCTGCGAGGCAATGCAGATGCAAAAGGGTTGGCGGATTGGTGAATGGCGAAGCGGGTCGGGAAACAAAGAGGAAGAAGGCTGGCGGCGTCCGGGCGGAAAAGCCCACTCTTTCTGCAAAAGGCGCAGATAGAGTAGGCCACCCGCAAGAATTTTTGGCGGACTCGTGCCGTTGGTAACACAGGATGGCCGATCTGAAGCTCGACGATGCTGCATAGGGAACTTTTGGAGGCGTCGAGGGGAATTCTTATTAGTAGTCAAGGAAGGAAAACGAGGAAACGTCGAACATGAACATTCAGTCGAAAATTGGATTGGCGGCGCTGGTGCTCGCGCTGAGTTGCGGACCGATGGTAGCGCAAGAAGGACCTGACGAAGTGGCCGGAGGGCCGGGCGGTGAAGAGATGATTGGCCCCGGTGGACCAGGCGGGCCGGGAGGCGAAGGGTTCGCGGAGCCCGATGGGCCAAGAGGTTCCCTGGGTCCAGGAAGAAGGCAAGGCGAATGGAGCCAGAGACGCGGCGAGTTTGGGCTTTCGCGGCTGCTGAGTGATCCGGAAATTCAGAAGAAAGTGGGCGTGACGGCGGAACAAGTGGCGAAGATCCGTCAGCAGGGATCGACGTTCCGCAAAGCGGAGATTCGGCAGCGAGCGGATTTGGAAGTGAAGCGAATCGACTTGAGAGATTTGCTGTCGGTGGACAAACCAGACCGGGCTGCGATCGACCGGCAATTGCAAGAGATCAGCACATCGCAATTGGCAATGGCAAAAACGCGAGTGGATTTCCGGTTGAATATGAAGGACGCGTTGACGCCGGAGCAGAGAGAAAAGCTAAAGCAGGCGATGCGTGAGCGGTGGCAGAGTCGCGGCGGTCAGGGACAGCGAGGACCGGGAGCGAGGGGTAAGCGCGGGCCGGGTGCGCCGGGAGCGGACGGGCCGGGAGAGGCGAAACCGGGAGAGTAGGGATTCGTCACAAGAAATTGTTATGGGCGGCGAGAACGATCTCGCCGCTTTTTTTTGAGTGATAGATGTGCGAGAGCTCGTGCGGATTTTGCTACGAAGAGTTGCCTCAGGAGGGCCGACCTAACGGTCGGCCACCACACAAGAAAGAGGGTTATGCGTTGTGCGGATCTGACGGTTTGGGACGGAGGCTGGGACAATCGTGCTGCCTGGCGAAGAAGCGGTTGTGGGGTGACGTGCGGGGGAATAGAATTTCCGCTGAGGTACGGTTTATGGGAATGGACCGGCGGGAATTTTTGGAAGTAGGAGCGGCGGCCGCGTTGAGCGGTGGCGTGGCGCTGAGCGGTGCGGGGGCCTGGGGGAAAACGATGACGACTTTACCGAGGCGAGCTTGGAAAGACGGGATTGAGCTGTCGATATTGGCGATGGGCGGGATTGTGATTTGCGGCATGCCCCAGGAGGAGTCTTCGCGGCGGGTAGCGGAGGCGTACGAACGTGGGTTGAACTATTTTGATTGCGCGCCGACGTATTTTAACGGGGAGGCGGAGACGAAGTTGGGCGAGGCTCTGCGGCCTTACCGGAACAAAGTGTTTCTGGCGGAAAAGACAACGATGCGGGACGCGAAAGGCGCGCGGGCAGAATTGGAGCAGACGCTGCAACGGTTT
Organism: Candidatus Acidiferrales bacterium; assembly: GCA_963709675.1. Taxonomy (GTDB): domain Bacteria; phylum Acidobacteriota; class Terriglobia; order Acidiferrales; family UBA7541; genus Acidiferrum. Next base: position 443,927 of record CAVPWW010000002.1, on the reverse strand, counting down.
CACACCGATCATGTGGACCTGTACCAATTTCACGCGGTGAGTTCGATGGACGACGTGAACAAGATCCTCGCGCCAGGAGGAGCGGCGGAAACGTTTCTTGCGGCGAAGAAAGAGGGTAAGGCACGGCATCTGGGATTCTCCGCGCACAACGCGTTAGCGGCAATTCACTTGATGGACGCGATGGAGTTGGACAGCGTTCTGTTTCCGGTAAACGTGAATGCGTGGGAAAACGGCGGGTTCGGACCCCAGATATTGGCGAAGGCGAAATCGAAGGGAATGGCGCGAATGGCGCTGAAGGCGCTGGCGTTTGGGAAATGGCCGGAGGAAATGAAAGAGAGCGACCGGAAGTATGCGAAGTGCTGGTACGAACCGATTGATGATCGGCAGATGGCCGCGATGGCGCTGCGGTTTACGTTGAACCAGGAGGTTACGGCGGTCGTGCCACCAGGAGATGAACACATCTTTGATATGGCGATGGAAATTGCGTCGGGGCCATTGCCGGTGCTGAGCGCGGAGGAGTTGGAGGGATTGAAGAATAAGGTGGCGAAGCTGGAGCCGGTGTTTCGGGCTTGAGGGAGTGAGAAGGGGCGGAAGAGAAAGACTTCGCTGCGCTCAGGATGAGAATTTTATTTTCAACGGGAAGAAGTATGGCGGCGGCGAAAGCGCGGAAGGGCCCACTCGTTGCAAAAGGCGCACCGGGGTGAGCCACCCTCAAGATTCTTCGAGCGGTAGGCTGACAACGGAAGCCTTGAAGCCGGCAAGATGCCGGCGCAACCAAGATGCCGGGGAGACGAAGAAGCCGGCGGTAGCGGCGCTGCCGACCGGGGAAGAGTAAAAGAGCGGACTTATTTGGGGAAATAGAGCATACTGAGGGTGGCTGGGAAGGGATACTCCTATACTCGCACACCTGCAGACCGCTGACTCCACAAGCTACTTCCCTTACCTTGGTACGCCTAGAGAAAAACGCAAGCCCGCCCAGTTTTTCCTAGAGATTACTTCCCCAGCTCCCGAATTACCGAAACGACCAAAAAAACCATAGCTGTATGCGTTAAAAAAAAAGATTCCTTGCTTCGCCAACTCCGGTCGGGATGACGAATCCAGGTTTATTCAACAGAGGCTAAAACAGAGAATGAGGCCGGCAGCCTGAACTGCGGGGCAGGACAACCAGCAACGTACCAAGGGGCAGACTAATTTGAGAGCGGTGAAAAGAGGCGAGCATCGGTGCACACCTATCAAATCATCCAAGCGTGGGGCAGGATCCTGAAGGGGGAGCATCCTTCCCTGTCGATCGAGATCACGAAGGAATGCCCGTTGAAATGCCCGGGGTGCTATGCGTACGAGGATGCGCATTTGGGCACCGGGCGGACGTTGCGGGAGCTGAACGATCGAAGGGGCCAAGCGCTGGTGGACGGAGTGCTGCAAGTGGTGGACCGGCTTAAGCCGATGCACTTGTCGATCGTGGGGGGAGACCCGCTGGTGCGCTACCGGGAGCTGGTAGAGCTGATCCCCCAGCTATTGGAGCGCGGGATCCACGTACAGATCGTGACCAGCGCATTTCGAAAGTTGGGTCCGACATGGGCGAGCCTGAACCATTTACACGTGGCGGTTTCCATTGATGGATTGCAACCGGAACATGATGCCCGGCGAGCGCCAGCGACGTACGAGCGAATTCTGAGAAATATTGAGGGGCAAAAAATTACAGTGCATTGCACGATTACCGGGCAAATGATGAAACGGCCGGGGTACCTGGAAGAATTCCTGCAGTTCTGGACGCCGCGAGAGGAAGTCCGGAAAGTGTGGTTCAGCCTGTTCACTCCGCAGGTGGGAGATCGCCTGCCGGAAATGCTGAGCGCGGAGGAGCGGACGCGAGTGATTGGGGAACTCCTGGAGTTGAGAAAGAAATATCCGAAGTTGGATATGCCAGCGGTGGTCATCGAGCAATTCGCCAGGCCCCCGCAGAGCCCCGCGGACTGCATTTTTGCGCAGACAACGCAGACGTTGTCGGCGGACCTGGAGACAAAAATCACGCCGTGCCAATTTGGCGGGAATCCGGATTGCGGATCGTGCGGATGCATGGCGTCGATGGGGCTGGCGTCCGTGGGTGCACACAAATTGGGAGGAATCCTCGCGGTGGGGACGATTTTCCAGGCGTCGCTGAAGATTGGCAAGAACCGAGCGCAGAGCCGGGAGAAATACCGGCCAAAGAATGCACTTCCGATATTGCAGACAAAGGGAGAAGGTTGCGCGAACCAGGAAGGAACGAGCACCTAATCCGTGAAGAAGCCGGCCCAATCGGACTATCTGCGCGCCCGTGACGAAAAAGAGGTGGGGATGCTGCGCGAGCTATCCGCGCGGGTTGGCGGGAATCCGCTGCTGGTGCAGGCCAGCAACGGGAACACGTCGATAAAACTGGACGGAGCGCTGTGGATCAAAGCGTCGGGCCGATGGATGGCGCGCGCGATGGAAGAAGAGACGCACATGTCGGTGGATCTGGCAGAGGCGCGAGAGTGCATCGAGAACGGAATAGAGATCGGGCCGCGGATTGGGAGAGAGAGCAAGCTGAAGCCATCGATCGAGACGGCGATGCACGCGGTTCTGCGGCATCGCGTGGTGATTCATGTGCACTCGATCAACACGATCACGTGGGCCATCCGGCTGGACGGGCCGGAGCAATTGAGAGAACGGCTGAAAGGCTTGCGATGGGAATGGATTCCGTATGCCGCGTCGGGGATACCACTGGCACGAGCGATCGAAAAGGCGGTGGGCGAGGAGCAAGAGACCGACGTGCTGGTGCTGGGAAATCACGGGCTGGTTGTGTGCGGAACGAATTGCGAGAAAGCGGAAAGACTTTTGTGGGAAGTAGAACGGAGGCTGGCGACGACGGTGAGGTCATTTCCGAAGCCAGATACCGAGGTACTCGCCGCCCTGGCGCGATATTCGAGATGGAAATTTCCCGATGTGGAGACGTTGCACGCGCTGGGAACGGATGGGATTTCGCTGAAGATCGTGAAAGGCGGGGTGCTGTATCCCTGCCAGGCGATGTTTCTGGGACAAAGTATGCCGCTGCTGGCGGCAACAGCAGGCGGGCCGAAATTCAGTGAACGAATGAGGGGCGAAAAGAGGATACCGCCGTTTGTGGCCATCGAAAAAAGCGGAGTGCTGCTGCATGAGAGGATGAGCAGCGCCGAGCGAGCCACCTTGATTGGACTTGCGCAGGTGACACAACGAACCGAGGAGTGCGCGCAACTGCGGTACTTGAACTGGGAGGAAGTGGCGCAGGTGCTGAGCGAGGGCGTGGGCGGGTATAAAGACATGACGGAAGAGGCGAACGCAGACGGTGCGGCGAGGGGGAAGTTGAGTGAGGAATGCAACGTCGCGTGTGATGGGAACGAATACGTTTCGTAATGTGCGCGGAAGTTTCTTCGAAGATGGCGGAGTCGAGCCGCCGCTAGGAATTAAAAAATAACAGAACAGAGATTGTGCTGTAAGAGAAGAGCCTCGCCTTTGCAGAAGGCGCAACGGGTTGGGCACCTTCAGGTATATTAGTGCGCGATGAAACGGGTAGAACCGGAGAGCAGAGCCAGGAATGGCTGTGGGATGGGAATCGTGCGAAGCAACAGGAAGATGAAGAAAGTTGATCGCAGAGTTTTGCAAATCATCGGAGTGTTCAAGCTGGCCAAGGCCGCGCTGCTGATTGTGGTGGGAGTGGCGGCACTGAAGCTGGTGCACGCAGACATCGCAAGCGTGTTGGAAGAATGGGTGCCGAGGATCGGTTTTGGACCAGGAAGCAGGTACGTGGGGCGCGCGCTGATGGAAGCCGCGGCGCTGACACCGAGCAGGATCAAGGATGTTGGGGTGGGCAGCCTTGTGTATGCGGCGCTTTTCCTGACTGAAGGAATAGGGTTGTTGATGCTGAAGAAGTGGGCGGAGTGGGTGACGATTGTAATCACAAGTTCGCTGGTGCCGGTAGAGATCTATGAAATCGTCCGGCATCCGAATGTGGTGAAGGTTGTGGTGTTGGCGATTAATCTGGCACTGGTGGGGTACCTGATTTATCAGGTGAGGAGAGAGGAGGGAGAGGAGGAAGGGTCATACGCGAAGGAGTGAAGAGAAGAGGAAACATCGATGGCTCCATCGATTGAGGGGATGACATCTCTATTTTGTTTGGAGGAGAGGCGGGCGGCGTAAAGCCGCCCCTCCCTAAAACGCTAGAGATGGGAATGGAAGAAGGCTAGGGTGCGTTGGCGGGCAAGAGCGGCGGAGCGGGGCTCGAAGTCGGGGCGATTGTCGCAGTTGAAGCCGTGACCGGCGTTTTCGTAGAGGAAGACGGGGAGATCGGGATGGGCTTGCTGAATTTTTTGGATGTCGGAAGCTGGGATGTGCGCATCCTTGGCGCCAAAATGCAGCATAACTGGGCAGCGCGGTTTTTCGGCGACGAATTTGGCAATTTGTCCTCCGTAATAACAAACCACCGCGGCGGGATTGAGGCGGGTTGCGGAAAGCCATGCGAGAGTTCCGCCGAAACAGAAGCCGACGACACCGACTTTACGGCCAGGGGAAGCTTTCGCACCGTGAAGAATGGCGGCGGAAACATCGAGAAGAGCTTTGTCGATGCCGATCTGGTTGGCGTACTGCATGCCGCGAGAAGCGTCGGCGGAATTGTAGTTGAGCTCGATGCCGGGCTGGGCACGATCGAAGAGTGCGGGAGCAATGGCGGAGAATCCCTGGCTGGCGTACTCGTCAACGACGGAGCGGATGTGACGATTGACGCCGAAGATCTCCTGGATGATGACGACAGCGGAAGATGCGGGGGTGCTGGGCTCGACGAGGTAGGCGCCGAGAGAATGTCCGTCGGAAGAGGTTAGCTGAATCTTAGAGCCCATGGGTGCACCAGGAATCTTACACGTTCGTGGATGTGCAAAGAAAGCTAAGCATGGGTGGGAGGGCGCCGCGGGGACCGAAACTAAATCGAGGACTAGGGGCACTCCCATCCGCCCAGAGAGAGCACCCCTAATCCTCGCATTACGAAGGGCACTGTATCGTCGGCTGCGCGAGATGTCTATCGGGGATTCCCTGTAAACGAGGCCGGGGAATCTGGGCGTGGATTACATAAACGTTAATACTAACTGATGCGTAATGGCGGCGAAATGCAGTCAACATTTGGATTGCGGGCGAGGACGGGCGGAAGGAAGGATGAATACCGAATAATAGTGATTGCATTGGAGATTGCCAGAGGGCTAGGATTGCCCGAACCTGGCTGACGGAGGACTCCATGAAGGTTTCGGAACTGATCGGGTCCCGCAAGGAAATCTACTTTATTTCGGAAGAAACGACGGTGATGGAAGCCGCAAAATATTTGCGGGAGAAACAGGTGCGCTCGGTGGGCGTGGTGGACCGGGCGGGAAAGCTGGCGGGAGTAGTGTCGCAAAGCGATATATCGGACAAGGTGGCGGCGGAGAATAAATGCCCGGCGTGGATGAAAGTGTCGGAAATCATGAGCCGGGAGTTGCTGACGGTGAGCCCGGAGATGACCTTTGAAGAGAGTCTGCTGACAATGGAGAAGAACGGCGTTTATCATTTGTTGATTCTAGACGCGCAAAGCCGCTACCGAGGGATGTTGTCAGTGAGCGATTTGCTGAAAGTGCTGGCGGCGGACCATAAAGGGCGCGCGGATCTACTGGAATCGTACATGTTCCCGCCGAGGTAGGTTTTTAGAGGACAATTCCCTTTTGCAGTGAGTGGGCGTGGGGGTGTGCGCGGGAGGGAGGAGAAAAAAAGAAGAAGCGGAAGAGTTAAAGAGCGAGAAGGTCGGGTTGGTAGCCAGGCCCCTCCCCTGTGTGGTCGGTTGCGCTGGAACCCGCGCGGAGGAGAAGGGGCGGGCCTAGCCGGTCGGGATGACCTGCCGATCTGAAGATCGGCCACTACACAAGAAAGAGAACCCAAGACGGAGGCATAAAGCCGCCGCTACAAGGGGATTTGGATTGGGGACGGGACGCGGGGTGGAATTGAGAGGGACGGAGGAGAGGGCTTGAAAAACCTTTGGATTGGGTTGGCGTTGTGTTGTGCGATGCCGGTCGCGGGGCAGCAGGCGCAAACTGCGCCGAGGGAATTTCAGGATGCATCGGCGGAGCCACGAGTTATGCGTTTGTGGGACGGAGCGGCGCCGGGGGCTCTGGGGAGTGGCGCGGAGGACCGGCCGACGCTGACACTATACGAAGCGTCGAGCGAGCATGAACCGGGTGCGGCAGTGATCGTGATGCCGGGAGGAGCATATTGGTACCTGGCGACGAATCACGAGGGGCGACAGATTGCGAATTGGCTGAACGCGATGGGGATCACGGCGTTTGTGCTGAAGTATCGGATCGCACCGCGCTACCACTATCCGGTGGAGTTTTGGGATGCGCAGAGGGCGATACGGATGGTGCGGGCGAGGGCAAAAGAGTTTGGGGTGCTGCCGGACAAGATTGGGGTGCTGGGATTTTCCGCGGGAGGGCATTTGGCCTCGACGGTGGAAACACATTTTGATGCGGGAAATGCGGCGGCGACGGATCCGATTGAGAAGGTGAGTTCGCGACCGGATTTCGCGGTGCTGTGCTATCCGGTGATTTCGTTTGTGGCGGAGTATGCGCATGCGGGATCGCGCGAAAACTTGTTGGGGACAAATCCGAAGCCGGAGTTGGTGAAGGAATTGTCGAATGAGTCACAGGTGACTCGGGAGACGCCGCCGACGTTTTTGTGGAGCAGCAGCACGGATACAGGTGTGCCGCCGGAAAATAGCGCTGCGTTTTATTTGGCGCTGCACAAGGCAGGGGTACCGGCGGAGTTGCATATATTTGCGGAGGCGCCGCATGGGGTGGGATTGGATCTAAACAATGAAGCGGTGGGGATGTGGGGGAGCTTGTTGGTGAACTGGTTTCGGGGAAGAGGAATATTGAAGTAAATAGATAAGGAACTGAAGGAAGTAAAGGAGAGCAAACGGAAGCAGATTGGGTTTACGGTTTGGTGGAGGCGGGAGCTAGTTGATCCGCGGAGAGTTTTTGTAGGGTTTGATCGCGGAGTTGCTTGGCGCGGATTCCGGCGGGACTGTCGGGGTCCAGGGTGAGGTAGGTGTCGAGATCAGCAAGCAGAGCGGGGTAATTCTTCTGGAGCAGGTGAATGTTGGAGAGAAGGCGGTAAACGACGGGAGAGCGAGGAGCGAGGACGCGAGCCCGTTCGGCGGAAGCAAGGGCGTCGGGAAGCTGATTTTGCATGAGGAAGAAGCGGCCGCGTTCGTAATGGGCGAGCCAGAGATTGGGGTTGAGTTCCAGGCCTTTGCGTATGGACTGTTCGGCATCGTGTAGATCATTGCGGTCGAGAAGAACTCCACCGAGACCCGCCGAAGCATCGGCAAAGGTGTCAGAGCTGAGCTGGAAGGATTTGCGGAAGAAAGCTTCGGCGGCATTGCGATTGCCTAAAGTAAGTTGCGTCATGGCGATTTCGTAGGCGGCCTCGTAATAGGTAGGGGCGATGGCGAGAGCCTGCTGAAAATCGGCGAGAGCGCCCTTGGTGTCTTTGTCCTGGAAGAGCTTTTTATTGCCGGATTCCATGAGTTCCCTGGCTTTGGCGGGCATGGAGAGTTCATGGGCGGAGACCGTGCTGGAAGTTGGGGAGTCTTGTTTCTTCGAAATTGGTTTGAGGTAGATGGCCATGCCTCTGTCCGAGCCGATGGAAACGTCGACATCGAGCCTGACGCGCCCATAGCCGGAGACTTCGACGTTGAGGGTGTAGGTGGAACGCTTCAGGCCGGTGAAACGGAATTGTCCTTCCTCATTCGTGTTTTGAGATTCGATGTCAACATGCTCGGAGTCGGAAAGATTCACTTCCACATTCTTGGCGGGAGCGGAGTTGTCTCCGTAGTAGACGATACCCGAAATGGTGGCCGGCCTTTGAGCGCAGATTCCAAGAGGAAACAGCAGGCAGGAAACGAAAGCCAACGGAGCGATGAGCCGGATCATGGCGACCTCCGGACCGGCTGAGTTTTGGGAAGTATAGCATTGGGAGGAGGTGAAGGAGGTAAAGGAGGTAAGGGAAACATAGGAAACATTGAAAGGGATTACTCGCTCCGCGAACTCCGCCCGGAATGACGGGCGGGGTGTTTGGGAAAACAGCAACGCAAGACGGCGGCGTAAAGCCGCCGCTACAGGCAAAACTTAGGATGGGAGACAAGACGCGACGAGCGAAGAGGGACTCATCGCGCAAAAATCGTGCGATGGGGCGGAAGGCCTCGCACCGCTGACTCTGCTCGGAAGGACGGGTATGTTGGTGTGCAGCTAGACGGGGACAGAAGTGGATTGGGTCTCGTTGACGATTTTGCCGTCGAAAAGATGGACGGTGCGTTCGGCATGGTTGGCATAGCGTGGGTCATGGGTGACCATGCAGATGGTGGCGCCAGTGGCGTGGATGTCTTGGAGAAGATCCATGACGGAATCACCATTTTTAGAGTCAAGATTTCCGGTGGGCTCATCAGCGAGGAGAATCATGGGATCGCCAACGAGCGCGCGTGCCACCGCGACGCGTTGCTGCTGCCCACCGGAAAGTTGTGCAGGATAATGCTTGGCACGATGAGCCATCTCGACGCGTTCGAGGGCGTGCTGGACTTTTTCCTTGCGCTCGGCGGAGGCCATGCCGCGATAGGTGAGAGGAAGTTCGACGTTTTCGTAGACGGTGAGATCGCCGATGAGGTTGAAGGCCTGGAAAATGAACCCGATTTCGCGATTGCGAATGCGGGAGCGGTCGCCGAGCTTGAGGCTGGCGACGGGCTGACCGTTGAGGGAGTAGTTCCCTTCCGTAGGCGAATCGAGAAGGCCGAGAATGGCAAGGAGGGTAGATTTGCCGCAGCCGGAGGGACCGGCAATGGCAAGATATTCGCCTTTCTTGATTTCGAGATCGATGGCGTCCAAGGCGTGGGTTTCGAGTTCATCGGTGAAGAAGATTTTGCTGACGCCTTGAAGATTGATCAGGGTGTTGGTGGTGGAAGACATTTTGTGAGCCTCCGGGTGGAATCGTGATTCTTTGGGGCTGAAGCCCCTTGTTTCTAAAACTACGGACCAGGTCTGGCCGCTCTAAAGATCGGCCACTCCACAAGCGTGAGAAACCCAAGACGGCGGCGTAAAGCCGCCGCAACACGGAAAGCCAGTAGGCCGGCCTGAAGGCCGGCGGCTACGCGGGCAAGGCTCAGGCCTTGCCTGGCGGCTACTCAGTGATACGTGTGGGGTGGCGCGCATGTTCCCTTAGGCTCCTAGCGTAAACGAATGCGGTCGAAAGCGTCCATGGAAGACATGTCGGAAAGGATGACTTTGTCGCCGACATTGAGGCCCTGGAGGATTTCGACGGTGTTGACGGAAGTCTTGCCGAGCTTGACATTGACGCGGACCGCCTCGGAGCCATCGTCGACCAATTTGAAGAGGCCAATGGTGGAGTCCGACTGGCCGTGAACGGGACGGCCGACGTAGAGAACGTCTTTCAGGTTTTCTAGTTCGATGGTGCCATCGACGCTGAGGTCCGGGCGCGAACCGAGAGGGAGCGGATCGGTGATCTGGACATCGACGGTGACGGTACCGTTCTGGACGGAGGGGTCGATGCGCGAAACGAGACCTTTGACGATACCGTTGCGGGTGTCGATGGCGGCGGGCTGGCCGATGGAGACGTCCCTGGCTTGAGTTTCGGGGATCTTGATTTCGGCTTTAAGGCGCTTGGGATCGGCGACGCGGGCGAGGTTGGTGCCGGGAGTGACATGCTGGCCGACTTCCACGGGGACGACCTGGAGAACGCCTTGGATACCGGCGCGGACGTGGAGGGATTCGAGTTCGCTGTGCTTGAGGTCGTAGAGAGCGCGCTGCTGATCGACTTTGGATTGCTGAGCCTGAATCCGCGCGCCGGCGGAGTCCTCGGCGTTCTTGGTGCGGTCTTCTTCTAGCTGGAGGCGGATGGCGAGTTGCTCTTCCTTTACTTTGGAGAGCTGCTCGGTAACATCCGCACCGACACCTTGCGCGCGGAGTTTTACGTCGACTTCGTGCTGAATTTTGGCCTGTTCGTAATCGCTACGGACGTTGGCGGCGATGGATTTTTGATTGAGGAGGTCGCTGTTGATGGTGACCTTGAGGCTTTCGAGGTCGGCCTGGGCGGCCTTGAGCTGGTATTCGGCGTCGAGAGTTTCGCGTTGGAGAACGGGATCGCTGAGCTCGAGGATGATGCTGGATGGTTGGACGATGGCGCCGGGATGCAAGACGATGCGGTCTACGCGGGAGTCGGTTTGCGCGGGAATCCACTGAATGTCTTCGGGGACGAGGGTGCCGATGCCACGAACGTCGCGGACCATGGGGCCGCGCTTGACCTCATCGGTCCAGATGGTGGCTTTGTCGACGGCGGGAGCGGCAGGGCGAAGACGAGAGACGCCGAAGGTGACGCCAGCCAGGGAGACGACGGCAATGGCCACATACATGATGCGGCGGATCTTCTTAGCGTGTGCGTTGGATGGTCGTTGGATGTCCATAGTGTGGCTCACTCAGAGCGTAGCGCGATTGAAGGATCTATGCGAGTGGCACGCCGTGCGGGGGAATAACCCGCGAGAACGGCCACAAGGAGAAGAAGAAAGATCACGCCGGTGAACGTGGCGGGGTCATTAGGCTCGGTGTGGAAGAGGAGCGAGGCGATGATTTGGGAGGCGGCAAAGGAGCCGATGGCTCCTACGGCGACGCCGATGAGGGCGAGCTTGAGAGTACGGGCGAGAACGCTGCGTTGGATTCTGGCGGGGGTGGCGCCAAGAGCCATGCGAATACCGAATTCCTGAGTTTGACGGGTGACGGAATAGGAGATGACGCCGTAGATGCCGAGAGCGGCTAGAATGAGGCCAAGAATGGCAAAAATGGCGACTAAGTAGACGAAGAATTTGCGCGGGGAAACAGAATGGTCGACTAGAGATTGAATTGGGCGGAAGGCATTGTTGGGCTGCGCGGGATTGAGGTGGCGCAGGACGGGGATGATGGAGGCGGTGAGAACGTCGGGAGGAAGCTTGGAGCGCACGACGAGTTGAGCTCCCTCGGGGCCGTAAGAAACGGGGAGATAAATTTCGGAGCCCGGGGAAGATTCGAGGCTGCTGACGCGCACATCGGCAACAACGCCGATGACGCGGCCAGGTTTGTCGCCGAAACCACGAGCTTCCTGACCGACCGGAGAGTGTCCGGGCCAGTGACGACGAGCGGCGAATTCATTGACCATGACGACGCGCTCTTTGTTGAGCGTGTCTTGCCAGGAAATGTCCCGTCCTTCAATGAGGCGAATGCCCATGGCGTCGAGATAGCCAGGAGTGACTATGCGGACGATGGCGCCCAGGTCTTCCTCCTTGGCGTATTCGCGCGAGGGATTTAAGAGTGCCCAACTGCGATCACGATCGAGAGGAAGCATGTCCGCAACGCCAGCAGCTTCGACGCCCGGGACTGCTTCCACGCGGGAAAGAATTTCCTGTAGGGCAGGGCCGCCCGTGTTCCCCATATCTCCATTTGTGTTGGTACCGGCGTCATAGACGATGTCGACGACCGACGCGCGGCTGGGCTGGAAGCCGAGGTCGACATCGAGGACGCGAAGGAAGCTGCGGAGCAGCAAACCGGAGCCAACCAGGAGAACGCAGGCGAGAGCGACTTCGGTGACAACGAGAACGGAACGCATACGGCCGTGGCCGCGACCTTCACTGGAACCACGGCCGGCGTCCTTGAGAGTGTCCTGCGGATTGCCGTTGGAGACGGCCAAACCTGGAGCAAGACCAAAGATAATACCGACAAAAAGGGTGATGAAGAGAGTCCATGCGAGCGCTGCGCCATCGACGCGAATACTGTTGAGGAGAGGAAGCGCGAGGGAACCCTGGTGGGCGAGATAAGAAACGACGCCGAAGGCGAGAGCGGCGCCGAACACAGCTCCCACGGCGGAAAGAGCGAGGGATTCAGTGACGAGTTGTCCGACCAAACGGGTGCGAGTGGCGCCGAGGGCGGTGCGCATGGCGAATTCCCTGCTGCGGGAAGCCATGCGAGCAAGAAGAAGATTGGAGAGATTGACGCACACGATGAGAAGGATGAGACCGACAGCCCCCCAAAGGACGAAGAGAGAACGACGAAGTTTGCCGGTGACGTAGTCTTTCAAGTGGGAGAGATCGGCGGTGTATTCCATGAACCAATCGGGGTTGGGATGAGCCGCTCGGAATTGAGGAGAGAGGATGCTGGCTTCGGTTTGCGCTTGGGCGAGAGTGACGCCGGGCTTGAGACGGCCGACGATGGCGACGGTGTTGCCCCAGTTGCGGATTTCGTCCATGTAGGCGGGGATGAAGAAATCGACGCGAAGGCCGGGAGAAAAGACAGAGGCGAAATCGAAGGACTGCGGGAGAACGCCAATGATAGTGACGGTTTGATTGTCGAAATTCACGGTGCGGCCGAGGATGAGCGGGTCACCGGCGAATTGGCTCTGCCAGAAGGGATAGGTGAGAAGCGCGACGGGTGCAGCGCCTTTCTGATGTTCGGAGGGCAAGAAGGTGCGGCCGATGATGGGAGTGATGCCGAGAGTGTGGAAGAAATTGTTGGCGACCATGACGGCCTGGATGTGCTGGGGGTCGCCGTGGCCGGTCATGTTGTATTCGGTGCTGCCCCAGAAAGCCTGGTAGCAGGTGACTTCCTCGAAAGATTGCGCGTGGTGGGCGTATTCCTCGTAGGAGCCGACGTTGTACGTTTGGCCGGAGAGTCCGCCTTCGCCGTGATTGCCGGTAAACCAGACGAGTTGGTCGGAATGGGCGAAAGGAAGCGGACGGAGGAGGAGGGTGTTGACGACGGAGAAGACGACGATGTTGGCGCCGATGCCGAGAGCGAGAATGAGGATGGCGATGGCGGTAAAGGAGCGATCTTTTCGAAGAGTGCGGAAGGTGTAGCGAAGATCTTGCACGAGAGTTTCAATCATGGGGAGGCTCCGAGAGTCGCGATGATTTTCCTTGGCTTGCTGGGTGCCACCGAATTGAGCCAGAGCTTGGCGGCGGGCTTCTTGAGGGGACATGCCGGATTTCAGGTTGTCGGCGATGGCTTGGTCGATGTGGGAGGCCATCTCGGCTTCGAGGTCGGCGTCGAGGGTGTCGCGACGGAAGAGGGCGGCGATGCGATGGATAAGGCGAAGGTTCATGGTTACTCGCACCTCAGTGCGACGACGGGGTCGATGCGGGTGGCGCGCCGGCCGGGGATGGCGCAGGCGGCGAGGGAGACGAGGAGGAGCATGGCTGATGCGCCGAGGAGAGTGAGCGGGTCGGTGGGGCTGATCTCGAAAAGTTGGGATTGCAGTAAGCGGGTGATCGCGAAGGAACCGAAGAGACCGGCGGCAATGCCGATGGCGCCGGTGATGGCACCTTGCTTAAGGACTATGAGAAGGACTTCGCGGGTGGTGGCGCCGAGAGCCATGCGTACGCCGATTTCGCGAGTGCGCTGGGCCACGGAATAGGAGATGACGCCGTAGATGCCCGCGATGGCGAGGAGGAGAGCGATAAGCGAGAAGATGATGATAAGGGTGAAGCTGAAGCGGCGGGCGTCGAGCGAGGCGGAGTAGACCTCAGAAAGAGTGTTAAAGCGCGGAGGCATATTAGGATCGAGCTCGTGAAGGATGCTGCGAGCGGCGGCGACGACGGAATCCGGATTCGCGGAAGTGTGCAGGACGACGGCAAAACTATAGGCAGCCACAGGGCGTTGACGATAATCGACGTAAACGGTGGGAGGCGCGGCGGACTCCAGGGAATGATCGCGGACGTCGCCGACAACACCGACGATTGTGAGGAGGCGCGGATCGCCATCCATGTTCCCGAACTCGATGGTGCGGCCGATGGGATCCTGATTGGGCCACGTTTGCTTGGCGAGAGATTGGCTGATGAGAGCGACATGAGGGGCGTCGATTGTGTCGTGTTCGTCGAAGAGACGGCCATGGAGAAGCGGGATGTTGAGAGCTTTAAAAAAGCCAGAGGAAGCGACAAGGAAATCAGCTTCGCCGAGGTGAGACTTGTCACGGAAGAGTTCATCAAAAAAATTAGTGAATTCAGCGAGCAGCGCGTGATCTTTTTCAAGGTTACCGGCGAGAGAGAGCTGGATCAAATCCTGAATGCGAGGGGAGATTTGCGAGGGGTTCATGAGGACGAAGGAACCCTCGGAAAAACCAGCATTGGAGAGAGGCAGGTTGTTGGTGCCACCGATTTCATCGACACCAGGAATCTGGCGGAGACGGGCGAAGAGCTGATTGAGGAAAGCGATGCGATCCGGTTTCGAACCATCGAAGGGGAACCCGAGGTCCATGGTGACGATGTTTTCGGTGCGGAACCCGGAGTTGACGGAGAGAACGTGGAGGAGGCTGCGGCCGAGAAGAGCGGCGCCGACGAGAAGAATGAGAGCCGTAGCAAGTTGAGCGGCGGCTAGGAGCCGGCCCATGCGTTGTTTGTTAGGGGTGCCCATGCCGCCATGACTGCCTTCGCTGAGCGCAACGCGAGAATTGCGAGAGGTGGAACGAAGGGCGGTGAAAATGGCGAGGGCGACGGAAACGAGACAGACCGCCAGGAGAGAAAAGAACAGGACCGGGAGATTGATAGAGACTTCGTCAATGCGAGGAAGGGTAGCAGGCGCGAGGGTCAGAAGGCCGTTGAGTCCCCAAAAGGCAAAGAGAACGCCAAGAACCCCGCCAATGAAGGAGAGGAGAAAGGCTTCAGTAAGGAACTGGCGAAGGAGACGGAGGCGCGGAGCGCCAAGGGCCGCGCGAATGGCCAGTTCCTTTTCGCGGGCGGCAGCCTGGGCAAGCATGAGGTTGGTGACGTTGGCACAGGCGATGAGAAGAAGAAAAGCGGAGGCGACAAGCAGAAGAATGAGGGCGGGTCGCACATCGTTGGTCATGGCGCGGCGAAGCGGCTCGATGGCAACAGAAACCATGTTGGTGTCCGGACCATATTGCCGCTTGAGACGCTGCGCGATGGCGGAGAGTTCGGTGCGCGCTTCGGCAACAGTGAAACCATCGCGAAGACGGCCGATGAGGCGATCGTTGTGGGCAGTCCGGC
The DNA here is from genome assembly GCA_963709675.1 of Candidatus Acidiferrales bacterium. GTDB lineage: Bacteria > Acidobacteriota > Terriglobia > Acidiferrales > UBA7541 > Acidiferrum. The sequence goes on along the minus strand of CAVPWW010000002.1, from coordinate 428,836 downwards.
TGGGAGTTTCGACAAAGATTTCGTAAGGAAACCAGAGGTCGGAGTTGTCGGGGAAACGAAAGCCGGGCGGAAGGACACCGATGAGGGAGAGAGGTTTATTTTCCATTTTGAGGTGGACGGAGGACAGATCCTGGGTGCTGCCGAGAGCCTGCCTCCAGTAGGCATAGCTGACAAGAGCGACTGCAGGGGCGTTTGGGCGTTGTTCTTCGGAGGAGAAGGTGCGGCCGAAGATGGGTTGGATGGCCATGACGTGGAAGAAATCACGAGAGACGGCGCTCGAAGAGATGCGCGAAGCATCGCCTTTGCCGGTGATGGTAGTTGCGGAAGATTGAAAGACAGCCAAACCGGATAAGGAATGATTTTGGGCACGTAGGTCGTCGAAATTAGGGTCGGCAAAATTCATGCGATTGCCGTTTTCGCTTTGCTCCCAGAGACGAACGATTTGCTGGGGATTGCGGTACGCGAGCGGGCGGAGGAGGACGCCGTAGACGACGCTGAAGATGGCGGTGGTCGCACCGATACCGAGGGCAAGAGTGAGGACCGAGACGGAGGTGAAGACCGGAGATTTGCCAAGCATGCGAAAACCGAAAGCGAGGTCCTGGAGAAAAGTTTCGAAGAATGGGAGGGAGCGGTGGTCGCGGACGAATTCTTTGGCTTGTTGCGTGCCACCGAACCGGATCAGAGCCTGGCGGCGGGCTTCTTGCGGGGACATGCCGGATTTGAGGTTGTCGGCGATAGCTTCGTCGATGTGGGAGGCCATCTCGGCTTCGAGGTCGGCGTCGAGGGTGTCGCGACGGAAGAGGGCGGCCATGCGATAGAGGAGGCGAAGGTTCATAAAAGGGCCTCGATTGGTGTGTTGGGACTCGGGAAAGGGCGAAGAAAAGAAGTGGAAAGGCGTAAAGGTGAAAGAGTGTTTTGCGGTGGAGTTGCGCGCGGGTTCCGTCGAGTTGTGTGGCGGCTTACGTGTAGCCCGGGTCCCTCCGCTGCTTGGCCCAGGGCGCAAAAACCGCACGCAGGAAATTGCGCCGGGCCACTCCGGCCGGGATGACGCCTCCCTTTTTGCTGCGAGGCAAGATGCGGCGAGAGAAGAGGTATCCCTCGCTTTGCTCGGAATAACGGGTTGGTGGTGGTGAGCATGGAATTACTCGTACCTCAGGGCGATGATGGGATCGACGCGGGAGGCGCGGCGGGCGGGGATGTAGCAGGCGGCTAGGGCTACGACGAGGAGGAGGATGGCTACGCCGAAAAACGTTAGGGGGTCGTGGGAATTTATGCCGAAGAGCATGTTGGCGATGAGGCGGCCGAGACCGAGGGAAGCGAAGAGTCCTGCGGCTACTCCGAGGAGTGCCATTTTTCCGGCTTGCGAAAGAACCATGAGAGAGACGCTGCTGGCTTGCGCGCCGAGGGCCATGCGAATGCCGATTTCCTGGGTGCGTTGGCCAACGACGTAGGAAATCACGCCGTAGATGCCGAGCGAGGAGAGGATGAGAGCAAGGGCTGCGAACACACCGAGAAGGGCCATGGCGAACCGTTTCTCGGCGAGAGAGTTAGCGATGATATCGGACATGGTGCGGGAACCGTAGAGAACGAGTTGGCCGTTGACGGAGTGAACGGCTTGAGCAATGGGTTTGAGGGAGCCGGCCGGGGCATTGGCGGTGCGAACAACGACAGACGTGCCGCGATCGACAAGCGAGAGGACAGAGTCGGGAATCTGCTCGAGGGGGAAATAAGTCTGGGCTTGCGTGTTTTGCGCGGAGTCTGAATCCAGCCCCCACTGTTTGACGTGACCGACGACGCCAACGACTTCGGCAGAAACGTTAATGAGATCGAAATTGACATGGCGGCCGATGGGATCGTCGTTGCCGAAGAACAGTTTCGCGAATTTTTCGTCGATGACGATGACGGGAGAGGAACCTTCTTTGTCGGAGGCCTGGAGGAAGCGGCCTCGTTTTACAGGAATTTTCATGACGTCGAGATAGCCGGGCTGAGCGAGATAGAAGAGGCTTGCCTTCATGTCAGCGGTATTGGCAGGTTTGGGCTCGCGGTCGATCCAAAGAGGAAGTTCCGAGTCTCCTTCCATGACCGCTGAACCGGAATTGAGGGAAACGGATTCGACGCCGGGAACAGCGGCGATGGCGTCGCGAAGCTGGCGGAAGGCGGCGCGGGTACCATCAAGGGATGAGCCGAGAGGCTTGGCGGAGGCGAGATTAAAGGTGAGGACGTTGTGAGGATCGAAACCTGGATCGACGCGCCAAAGATTCGACAGACTGCGAATCATCAAGCCAGCGCCGATGAGAAGAACGACGGCGAAGGCCATTTCGAGAGCGACGAAAACGCTTTGCGTACGATGACGCGCGCTACCGCCGCGTCCACCTTCTTTGAGGGAGGATTGAATGGCGGTGCGGGACGTTTTAAAGGCAGGGACCAAGCCAAAGAGAATTCCCGCCAGAAGCGAGGCGACCAGGGTGAAGAGAAGGACGCGCGCATCGATATGAATTTCATCGGCGCGTGGCAGAGCATCGGGGAGAAGTCTAAGGGCGGCCTGCGTGCCCCAAGCCGAGAGAAGGACGCCGAGCGCACCTCCGGTAAAGGCGAGCAAAACACTTTCCGTAAGAAGTTGGCGGACGATGCGATTGGTATCCGCGCCGAGCGCGGAACGAATGGCGAACTCCCTGCTGCGCGCGGTGGAGCGAGCGAGCAGAAGATTGGCCACATTGGCGCAAGCGATCAGAAGAACGAAACCGACCGAAGCGAGGAGCACGAGGAGAAAGGGACGAATGCTGCCGACGACATTTTCCTTCAGAGAAAGAAGCGCGACACTGGAACCCTTGTCGGCGTCGGGATACATTTCGGCGAGACGCGCAGCGAGAGCGAGCATGTCTGTCTGCGCCTGAGCGAGAGTGACGCCGGGCCTGAGGCGGCCGACGGCGTCCATGCCCATGGCGGTGCGACGATCGCGGAAGAAGGAATCGTTCCACTGACCGATGGGGACGTAGACCTGAGCGTCGCTGGCAAAATTGCTGTTTTCGAAGTGGAAGGTGGAGGGAAGCACGCCGACGATGGTGCGGAGGCTGCTATCGAGATTGATGGGCTTGCCGAGGATGTCTGGCGAAGCGGCGAACTTCTGCTTCCAGAGAGATTCACTGATCACGGCGACGGGAGCGGCGCCGAGCTGGTCTTCCTGTTCGAAGAAAAAACGGCCGAGGACCGGCTTGATACCGAGCGTGGGGAAAAACGAGGCGGAGACCATATTGGCGGCGAGGCGCTGCGGTTCACCGACGCCGGTGAGATTGAAACTGTCAGCGCGAAAAGCGGCTAAAGAGGAAAAGGAGCGGTTGTCTCGGACCCAATCGAGGAAATTAGGATAGGAGATGGAGGAGCGGCCGAAATCGTCCGTTTTGGCGTAGAGAGCGGCGAGGCGCTCGGGCTGGGTGTAGGGCAAGGGATTCAAAAGCACGCCATTGACGACGGAAAAGAGCGCGGTGTTGGCGCCAATGCCGAGGGCGAGAGTGAGGATGGCGACAGCAACGAAACCCGGATTTTTGCGGAAGACACGGAAGGCGTAGCGCAAATCTTGGAGAAGGATTTCAATCATGGGAAGGCTCCGGGAGTCACGATGATTTTCTTTGGCTTGCTGAGGGCCACCGAAGGCGATGAGTGCGCGGCGTCGGGCTTCTTGCGGGGGCATGCCGGATTTGAGGTTGTCGGCGATGGCTTGGTCGATGTGGGAGGCCATCTCGGCTTCGAGGTCGGCGTCGAGTGTGTCGCGGCGGAAGAAGGCGAGGAAGCGATGGATGAGGCGGAAGTTCACGGTTGGATCTCGGGAAGGAAGTTTGTGGTCGAGAGTTTGCAGTTGGCGGTTTCGGAGAAGAGAGAGCCAAGAGAACGTGCAAGATCGTGAAACGGTGACCGATCTAAGGATCGGCCACTACACAAGAAAGAAAAGCCAAGACGGAGGCATGAAGCCGCCGCTACGCGGGGGAATTCAGCCGGGAGGCAAGAGGCCGGGAGTGGGCAATACGGGATCATGTTTTGGCGCTTTCTTCGGAATCGGAGATGGAGAGGACGCGGGACATGACGATGGAAAGGCGCTGCCAGTAGGCGGCGTCTTCGGTGAGCTGCTTACGACCGCGCTTAGTGATGGAATAAAACTTAGCTTTGCGATTGTTATCGGAAGTGCCCCATTCGGCGGAGATCCAGCCGCGCTGCTGGAGGCGGACTAGGGAGGCGTAGATGGTGCCCTGGTTGAGGAGGACTTCATTGCCGCTGACCTGCTCGATACGGCGGGCGATGCCGTAGCCGTGAAGAGGGCCGAGGGTGGAGAGGGTCTGCAGGACCATAAGGTCAAGCGTGCCTTGGAGAAGATCGAGTTTGGAATCAGCCATGGAAGCCTCCTGTGCGCTTGCCACAGGAGGATAGCATTGGCTGTGTGGGAATGCCACAGGAACGCCTCCATAGGTATATACGAGGGCAGAGTGGAAAAAGTTTGATCGGGGGGATTCAGAATATGGGAATTGGAGAGTTGAAATTGGAGGAAGGAAAACCCAAGAGGCCGGCGTAAAGCCGCCCCTACATGGCGATTGGTTATTCGGAGCGGAGGATGGTGGCGGGATCGACTTTGGAGGCGCGGCGGGCGGGAAGGTACGCCGCTAAAGCGGCTACTGTCGCCAGAAAGATCGGGATGGAGATGAACGTGACGGCGTCGTGAGGTTGAATGCCGTAGAGGATGGAGTTGAAGAGTTTGGCGACGAGGAGGGCGGCGGGTAGGCCGAGGGCGAGCGCCATAGCGGTGAGTTGGAGGCCTTGGCGGACGATGAGGCGCTGAACGCCAACAGCTTCGGCGCCGAGAGCCATGCGGATGCCGATTTCACGGGTGCGGAGGCTGACGGTGTAGTTCATGACGCCGTAAAGGCCGATGGCGGCGAGGAGAAGTCCGACGATGCCGAAGACGGCGAAGAGACTGCCGGCGAGACGAGGAAGGAAGAGAGCGCCGCGAAGATGATGCTCCATGGTTTCTTCGTTGAAGACGGCGAGAGTGGGATCCATGTCGCGGATAGCGGAACGAACCGAGGCGGTGACGGAGGCGGAATCGGCGTTGGTGGCGGCGAGGACGGTGTAGCCCTCGAAAGAAGGATCGTTGGCCACGGTTTGCGCGAGGGAACGGAAGAGGACAGGGCGAAGATCCTCGCCGAGGAAGCGGGACTTGATGTTGTTGGTGACGCCGATGATTTCGTAATTGACGCCGCCGCCGAAGACAGTTTGGCCAATGGGATTTTCGTTGGGAAAAAGTTTATCGGCAAGGACTTGATTGACGATGGCGACGCGGGCAGATGCGGTGGACTCGTTGGAGAAATCGCGGCCATGGATGAGGTGAATGCCGAGCGTGTCCAGGTAGCCGGGAGAAGCCATGTAGAGTTCGACGCTCGGAGTCGGATCGAGAGGCTTTTTGCCGAGGGCCTGGATACCGTCACTGCGATGGCCGCCGTTAAGCGGGAGCGCGTCGGTGACAGCAGAGGAAGCGACACCGGGGAGGACCGAGACGCGGCGCTGGAGTTCGGCGAGGAATTGAACGGTGCGTTCGGGCGTGTAGCTGTGCAGGCGGGGATCAACGGACATGGCGAGGACGCCATTGGAACGAAAACCAATATTGATGTTGGAGGCGGAACGAAGGCTGCGGAGGCAGAGCCCGGTGACACAAAGAAGAACGAGAGACATGGAAATCTGGGCGACGACGAGGAAATTGCGCAGAGTCCAGAAGCGGCCGGGGCGAGCGAGGACGTCTTCGCCTTTGAGAGCGGTGGAAGGAAAGCGCCAGGCGGCGGTCCAAGCGGGAAGCAAACCGAAGAGAAGGCCGGTGGCGAGGCTGAGAAGAAAAGTGAAGGCGAGAACCTTGGAGTCGACACTGACATTGAGATCGAGAGAGACAGGAACCGGAAAACGGAAGGCGGAGAGGCTGTTGGTGGCCCAGAGGGAGATAAGTATGCCGAGTGCGCCGCCGAGAAGAGAAAGGAGCATGGATTCGGTCAGGACCTGGCGAAGAAGTTGGGAGCGCGTGGCACCGAGAGCGATGCGGACGGCCATTTCATGCTGACGTCCGGCAGCTTGGGCGAGAAAGAGATTGGCAACGTTGGCGCAGGCGATGAGAAGAACGAGGAAAACGATAATCATCAGGGTGCCCAGGAAAAGAAGGATGGCGTTTTTGTCGCGTGGCGGGAGAGAGCCAGCTTGTTCGAAGCGGAAGCCGAGACCTTTGTCGGTGTTGGGATGGGCTTGAGCGAAACGCTGCGCGAGGACCTGGAGTTCCGAGGAGGCTTCGGCGGGAGTGACGCCGGGCTTGAGGCGGACGGCGACAACGATCCAGTGATAGTCGCGGGAGTCGAAATGGCTTGTATTGGGAAGGAGTTGATCGATGTTGCCGATGGGAACCCAGAATTGCGTGTCGAGGAAAAGATCGATGCCCCGGAAAAGAGGAGGAGCAACACCAACGACAGTGTACGGATGGCCGGAGAGCGTGATGGATTTGCCAAGGATGTTGGGATCGGAATTAAAGCGGGATTTCCAGACGCGATTGCCGAGGACGATGACCGGAGAACTTTGTTCGTCGGAACGGAAGCCGCGACCGAGGGCAAGTGGGAGTTGGGCGACATCGAAGAAGTTGGTGGTGGTGGCCTGGCCCCAGAGTCGCTGCGGGTCGCCGTTACCGGAGATGGAGGCGGGGAGAAGTTCATAGAAGCCGGTGGCGCCAGAGAAAGATTGGGAATTGTCGCGGACATCGGTGAAAAGAGGCCAGGAGAAGGAGTTGCAGCATTCGTTCTGGTCGGTGGTGTGAAGAGCCATGAGGGTGGAAGGATCGCCGACGGCGGCGGAATGGAGGACAAAGCGGCTGACCATGGCGAAGATGGTGGAATTCGCGCCAATGCCGAGGGCGAGAGTCAGGACGACGACGGCAGTGAAGGCTGGCTTGTTGCGGAGAAGCCGAGCGGCGTGGCGGAGATCGCGGAGTAGAGATTCGAGGAAGGGGAAGCCGCGGCGGTCGCGGACAGATTCGATGGTTTGTTGGAGGCCCCCGAGTTTGAGGAGGGCTTCGCGGCGGGCTTCCGCGGGGGCCATGCCGGAGCGGAGATTGTCATCGATGTGAAGTTGGAGGTGGGAGCAAAGCTCATCGTGGAGGTCGCGGTCGAGTTGGTTCTTTTGGAAGAGATTGCGGAGGCGGAGGAGTGTGGAGCGGAGATTCATGGGTGGACCTCAGTTTTCGGTTTTGAGTTTCGGAGAAGAGAAACTCCAAGAACAGAGGGATTTCGCGCTTCGCCGACTCCGTTCGAACTGACGGGTGGTGGGTCGTTGCGAGAGAGTGTGGAGTTGAGGTGGGTCATGGGGCGGTTTGGGAGGGAGTGGCTGAAGCGGGGGAGTGAGCTTCGGGGAGGAGCCAGCCGTCGGCTAGTTGCAGGATGCGGTTTCCATAGGAGGCGTTTTTTTCTGAGTGGGTGACCTGAATGATGGTGGTGCCAGCTTCATTGAGTTTTTTGAAGAGCTCCATGATTTCTTCGCCTTGCGTGGAGTGGAGATTGCCGGTGGGCTCGTCGGCCAGAATGAGTTTGGGATTTTGGATGACCGCGCGGGCGACACCGACCAACTGCTGCTGGCCGCCGGAAAGTTGGTTGGGGAAAAGATCTTTTTTGGCAACGATATTGAAGCGGTCGAGAGCGTCGCAGACAAGGCTGGCCCGTTCTTTCTTGGGGATATTTTTGTAGGAGAGAGGGATTTCGAGGTTTTCGTAGACGGTGAGATTGTCGATGAGATGGTAGGACTGGAAGACGAAGCCGATGTTGTATTTGTGGAGTTCGTTGCGTTGCTTGTTGTTGAGTTTGTGAACGGGCTGATCGAGGAAATAGTATTCGCCGGACCAGGAACTATCGAGCATGCCGATGATGCTGAGGAGGGTGGACTTCCCTGCCCCGGAAGGACCCATGAAGGTGACAAATTCGCCGGGCAGGATGTCGAGAGTGACGCGACGGAGTACGTAGAATTTGTTGGGACCGGCATTGAAGGATTTTTCGATGTTCTTGAGTTGGATGAGTGGTGACATGTGGCTCCTTGGGGAGAAGTATTCCGTTGTCAGTGTACAATTTCCGGTTTCGAAAAAGAAAAAGAGGAAAGAACGGGGGCCGATCTAAAGATCGGCCAGGACAGAGGAATGAGAACCCAAGACGGTGGAATGAACCCGCCGCTCCACTTGGGAATAGAAGAGTGGTGTGGGGCATGTGGTTACTCGTAGCGCAGGGCGATCATAGGGTCGATGCGGGAGGCGCGGCGGGCGGGAAGGTAGGCGGCGAGGGCGGCTACTGTCGGCAGGGCTGTGAGGGCGATGGCGATGCAGTAAGGGGCAAAGGAATGAACACCGAAGAGCATGGAGTCGATTAGCTTGCCTGCAGCGTAGGCTAACGACAGGCCGACGGCGATGCCGATGGCGGTGAGGCGGGCCACTTCGGCGAGGATCATGACGGCCACACGTTTGGGGTCGGCACCAAGAGCCATACGGACGCCGATTTCGCGGGTGCGTTGGGCAACGGTGTAGGCAAGGAGGGCGTAGATGCCCATAGCAGCGAGAACAGCGGCGAGCGCGCCGAAGATGAGAGCGAGGATGGCGAGGAGACGGCTGGAAGATAGACGCTGATCGATTTGGTCATCGAAGGAATGGACGTCGTAAATGGGAAGAGAGGCATCGAGTTGCGCGAGAGTGGCTCGCACGGAATCGGAGAGTGAGGTGGGGTCGGTGGAAGTACGGAGATAGAACGTGAGAGAGGTGAGAGATTTGCGTTGGCGATAGGGAACATAGACGAAGGGGCCAGGCGTTTCCCGAATATCGGAGTGATGGCTGTCGCGAACAATGCCGACGATTTGTATATCGAGGGGGCCAGAACCGCCACCGAATTTCATAAGCTGGCCGAGTGCCTGGCCATTGGGGAAATATTTTTGCGTGAGAGTTTGGTTGACGATGGCGACTTTGGGGCTGGTCTCATTGTCGGCGAGAGTGAATTCCCTGCCCTGCAGAAGAGGGATACGGAGATTCGAAAAATGTCCGGGGCCGATGCAGTTGAACTGAACATCGGGAGTCTCGGTCATGCCGGGGAGAGTAACGTTGCTGCTGCGATCCTCGTCGGAGATGAGAGGGAGCTCTGCGGAACTTAGGGAGAGGATGCCTGGAAGAGCGGCTAGTTTTTGTTCAAGCTGAGAATAGAGAAGTAGGCTGCGCTGCGGATCGTAGCCATTGAGAGCGGGAGCGACGGAGAACTGAAGGACATGGTCGGGACGAAGGCCGAGGTCGACATTTTTGAGATTGTAAAGGTTGCGAACAAAACCAGCGGCAGAGATAACGAGAAGAAGAGTGAGAGCGAGTTGAGAGACGACGAGGATCTGGCGAAGACGGCTCTGGCCGCAGGCGGATGAGAGTGAGCCGGCTTGCTCTTTGAGAGTGGCGGCGAGCTGGACGCGCGTGGCATTGAAGGCCGGGGCAACACCGAAAAAGATGCCGCAGAGGAAAGCAAGGGCGATGGTGAAGAGGAGGACGGGAAGATTGAGTGAGGAGGAGAGGCCGTCGGCAATTTCGTTGGCGGAAGCGTAATGAACGAGAACACCGGTGAGCCAGCGGGCGAGAAGAAGTCCGAAAAGCGCGCCGGAGAACGAGAGCAGGCAAGATTCAATGACCAGTTGACGGATGAGCCGCCAGCGGGAAGCGCCAAGAGAAAGACGAATGCTGATTTCTTTTTGACGTGCGGTGGCGCGAGCGGTGAGAAGTCCGGCGACGTTGGCGCAGGTGATGAAGAGCACGAGAGCGACCATGCCCATGAGAGTGAGGAGAGGCGAGCGGGTTCCGAGCGCGAGCATGGGGCGACCGCGGGAGCCGTCGCGAAGGATGATGGGCCGCTCGACGAATTGCTGTTTCTCCTGAGCGCTGAGACCCGTGTTGAGGGGCAATTCGTATTGAAGGAGCGCGTGATAGGTGGGAAGAAGGGCGGCGGTAGCTCGTTCACGAGAAAACTCGGGTTTGAGACGGCCGATAACTTTGACCCAGTAATCCTGATGATTCATAAGGCCGCGATGATGGTCGTCTTCGGCGGTCGGAGTGACGACGGATTTCATGGTGATGGGGACATAGACATCGGGAATGAGACCGGGCTGGACACCGTCGAAACCGGACTGGAGCGCGCCAACCACAGTCATGGGCTGGTCGTTGACGAGGATGGTCTTGTTGAGGATGGAAGGATCACCGCCGAACTGTTTTTGCCAATAGCCACAGCCAAGAATGACGACGGGTGTGGCACCAGGTGCAAGAGCATCGGAAGAATCGAAGAGACGACCGAGCGCGGAGTGGATCTGGAGGGTATTGAAATAATTTCCGGAGACGAGTTCGGCTGAGGCGCGATCGGTTTTGCCGCGGAAGGAAATGCTGACGGGGAAATCGGCTTTGGCAGCGAGTCCGGAAAAGACAGGATTTTTGTCGCGAAGATCGAGATACATGGGATAGGAGAAAGACTCGGAGCCGTCTCCTTCATCGGAGCTAACATGACCTTCTTTGTGGCCGGGAGAATAAAGGAGGACGAGTTGTTCGGGGTGAGGGACGGGAAGGCGCTGGAGAAGAACCTGGCGCATGACGGAGAAGATGGCGGTGTTGGCGCCGATGCCGAGAGCCAAGGTAAGGACCGCGATGGCCGTGAAGGCGGGGGATTTTTTGAGTAGCCGAAAGGCGAAACGAGTGTCTTGGAGAAGGGATTCGACGAACGGAAGCGTTTGCTGATCGCGCATGCTTTCTTTGATTTGTTCCAGGCCGCCCAGTTTGAGGAGTGCTTGACGGCGGGCTTCTTCGGGGAAGAGGCCTGCGCGGAGGTTGTCGTCGATGTGAAGCTGGAGGTGAGCGGAGAGCTCGGTGTCCAGTTCCCTGTCGAGCTGGTTCTTTTGGAAAAGATTGCGAAGGCGGAGGAGTGTGGAGCGGAGATTCATGGGTGGACCTCGTTTGAGTTGCGAGGGGCGAGTTTAGGAAGAGAAGAAGTGTAAGCGTGAAAGAGTGATTTTGGTTGGGAGGTTAGGTGGGGGCGATCTGAAGATCGGCTAATACACAAGAAAGAGACCCCAAGACGGCGGTATGAAGCCGCCGTTACACGGGAGATTGGGGATGGGAGGCTGATGGTTGGCATAGGTTTACTCGGAGCGGAGGATGATGGCGGGGTCGGTGCGGATGGCGCGGACGGTGGCGGGGACGGCCGCGACCACGGCTGAAGCGGCCATGGCTAGAGCAGGTAGAAGGAGCATGGAGGCGTCGGTGGGGCGGACCTGGTAGAAAAGTTCGGTTAGAAAACGCGAGGAGAGAAGGCCCGCGAGTATGCCGGCGGCAGCGCCTGCGGCGACTGTGGCGAAGATGGGGAGCGTGACAAGGCGGGCGATACTGGGTGCTTGGGCGCCGACGGCGAGGCGGATGGCGATTTCCCGGCGACGCTGGAGGACGGAATAGTGGAGGACGCCGTAGAGGCCGACGGCGGCCAGAAGGAGAGCGACGAGGGAGAAGAAAGAGGCGAGAGTGGCTAGGAAACGCTCTCGGATGGTTTGGGATTGATTGATTTCGAGTTGGGTGCGAATGCGGCTAACGCGAAATTCGGGATGGGCCTGCCGGACAGCTTGTCGAAGCGTGGAAGCGAGAGAGAGAGGATTAGCGGTGGTGGTACGGACGAGAAAGGTGGCGCCGTCAGCGCTCCACCAGGCTTTGGCCTCGGCTGAGAGGAACGGAAGGTAGGCGGTGGGAAGAGTGTTTTCACGGATATCGCGATAACGGGCATCGCGGACGACGCCGACAATCTGATAATGGGCACGTTTGCCATAGGGAAAGAGCTCGTCGAAAGACTTGCCGACAGGATTTTCGCCATTGAAGAAAGCTTTCGCAAATGTTTGGTTAACGATGGCGGCGCCGGGTGTGGTGTCCGCTGGCAGAAAATCGCGACCATGGAGGAGAGGAATTTTCACGGTTTCAAGCCAGCCGGGAGAAACGTGGAGAAAGTAGCCGAGAGTCGACGAGGGAGCGGAGCCGTTGACAGAGACGGAATTGTTGTTCGACCAGTGGTCCAGGAGGGCGCGGTTCGCGACGGAGACGCGCTCGACGCCCGGAACGAAGCGGAGTTGATCGGCAAGCTGCAACCAGGTGACAGGGGAAACCGGATCGTGAGAAACGGTGTCGAGGACGAGAAGACGATCGGTAGAGAAGCCGGTGGGCTGGTTTGATAAATGTTGAAAAGTAACAACGAAGAGACCCGCGACGAAAAGGACCAGACAGCAAAAAGCGACTTGGGCGGCGATGAGCGCGTACATGAGTCGACGACGCGAGTGAGGATCTTTGGCTCCATCGGTACCGCCTTTGAGGGCGCTGGCGGGTTGCATGGCGGAGGCGCGAAGAGCAGGGATCACCCCGAAGAGGCAGGTAACGACGAGGGTGAGAGAGACGCCGAACAGGAGAACGTGCCAGTCCGCGGGAAGAGCGAGGCGAACGGGATTGTCTGATGGATTGATCATGCGAACGACGAAGGGTGCAGACCACCAGGCGAAGATGGCGCCGGTGGCGGAAGAAAGAAGAGCGAGGATGGCACTTTCGACGAGAACAAGTTGAAGGAGATGGCGGCGACCGGCACCGATGGAAATGCGCAGAGCCATTTCACGGGCGCGGGAGGAGGCTTGGGCAACCATGAGGTTGGCGACGTTGGCGCAAGCAATAAGGAGAACAAGCAAAACGAGAACGCCGAGAGCGAGCAGAGAGCTGCGGTTGTCCTGCTGGAAGCCGGAAGCGCCGGATGAAGCGGAGTTGAAGTGCAGGGTGAATTTAAGTTGCTGGGCAATCTCTTCCGGTGATTCGTTGACCCAAGACTTGGAGCGTTCGGTTTCGAAGGCGCGGGTGATGGAATCGAGCTTGGAGCGAAGAGGTTCGATGGCGACGCCGGGAGGAACGATGGCAAAAGTGCGATGCCAGGTGGAATCGTTGCGAACGGCGGACGGGTGCATCATGGTGGGAACGAAGATGTCGGTCATAGTGCCGGGCTCGGTGCCAGTGAAGGGAGATTCAGAGACGCCGACGATTTGGAAGAGGTCGTTGCCGATGCGGAAAGTTTTGCCGAGGACAGCGGGATCGTTCGAGAAACGACGGGTCCAGTAATCGTGGGAAATTACGGCGACGGGATGAGCGCCGGGAATAGTGTCGTCATCGGGAGTGAGAAGGCGGCCGAGGGAGGGCTGGAGGCCGAAGGCGGCGAACATGTTACCGGAAACGTATTGGAAATTGACTTTCTCCATATCCTGATCGGATTTGTAGGTGAGGTCGACGCGTTGGGTGTAAGAGATGGCGATGAGAGTGGCCTGGCCTTTGGCGGCGTCGCGCATGAGTTGGAAATCGGGATAAGCCCAGCCGTCGAAGTCGGCGGGCTTGCCGTCGAAATCGGTGCCGAGACGGCCGAGGGAGTAGAGGCGCTCGGGGTGGGAGATGGGGAGCGGACGAAGGAGGAGCGCGTCGATGAGGCGGAAGGCGGAAGTGCAGGCACCGATGGCGAGAGCGAGCGAGAGGATGGCGGCGAGTGTGGCGATTTTATTTTTGACGAGCTGGCGATAGCCGAAAATGGCGTCGCGGCGGAGAGTGTCGAGCCAGGGGAGGATTTGTTGATCGCGAACGCGGAGTTTGGTCTGTTCGAGGCCGCCGAGGGACAGGAGGGCTTGGCGGCGTGCTTCCGCGGGGGACATGCCGGAGTGGAGGTTGTCGTCGATGTGAAGTTGGAGGTGAGAGGAAAGCTCGTCGTGCAGTTCTCTGTCGGGTTGGGATTTGTGGAAGAGGTTGCGGAGACGAAGGAGTGTGGAACGGAGGGAGTTCATGAGGCTTGAGCCTTGGAGGAGAGGAAGCGGGCGAGGATGGCGGTGGTTTCGGCCCATTCGAGGGCTTCGCGAGTGAGCTGCTTGCGACCGGCGCGGGTGAGTTTGTAGTAGCGGGCTTTGCGATTGTTGTCGGAGGTGCCCCATTCGGAGGAGATGTAGCCTTCCTGTTCGAGCTTGAGGAGGGCAGGATAGAGAGTGCCGTAATTGACAGAGAGGAGGTCGCCGCTGGTCTGCTCGATGCGGCGGGCGATGCCATAGCCGTGGATGGGGCCCAGGGATTCGAGAGTTTTCAGGACCATGAGGGCGAGAGTGCCTTGCCAAACGTCTTTTTTAGGGGACATGCGGCTCCTATGGGAAAACAATAGGAGGATACGGCAATTCGTATGGGAAAGCAATAGGGAAAGGCAAGTCACACGTGGAATTGGGAAGGTGAATGGGGCGGTTCTATCGAATCGAGTTGGGGATCGTTGGTCGCCGGGAGCCCTCGGCTGCGTGGCCTGTCGCGCTCTAAACCACGCGAAAGAGAAGGACAGGCCAGTGCGGTCGGGATGACCGGTTTTCTTTGTTTGGTGGCAAGACGCAAGGAACGAGAACCCAACAGCCGATCGGGAGATCGGCGTTCCCGGGGAAACTCAAAAGCAAAGGATGTTTGTGCCACGGTGACCGAGCGAAGGATCGGCCAGTACCCAAGAAAGAAAACCCAAGAAAGAGAACCCAAGACGGCGGCCTGAAGTCGCCGCTACACGTTGTGGTTTGAGAGGGTTAGATGGGGGAGGCTAGGACATCGTCATAGTAGTTGAGGAAGGCGTGGCGGGGGGCAGGGTTGAGGCCCTTGAGGGAGATTTTTTGCTGGAGCGTGTTATTGCCCAGGGTGCGGGCGCGACCGAGAAAAAGAATTTTGCCGCCATCGAGTTCGAGGTAGATGGGGACGAGCATGCGGAATTTGTCATCGACGTTGGATTGTGTGAGTTTGAAGCTAAAGCTCAGGTCGCCATTGGGGCCGGGATCGAAGGAGTAGTCGAGTTTGTAGGAGGGGAGCTGGGTGCCGTAAACGTACTCGTTGAAGAACCAGTCCATTTTGTGATTGCCTTCGAGATCCATACCGGGGGTCATGTGTTTTTCGACCATCGCCTTGAAATCTTCGGTGGTGGCAGGCTTGCCGCGGTAGGTGTTGACGAAATCCTGCATCATGGATTTGAACTGCTGATCGCCGGTTTGGTTGTCGTGCATCATCATGCGAAGCATGTGTAGGACGTAAGCGCCTTTGGAATAGATAAGGCGGCGAGTGATGCCGGAGCCGGTGCGAGAATTGTTGGCGCGGTAGCCCATGGTGAGAGGGCCAACGTCAATAGCGCGGAAACCTTGCGGATCTTTTTCGAGGAGGATATCGCGCTCATCGTTCCAGAAGGTGATGAACTTTTTGGGATCCTTTTCGATGAGGGAGATATAGAGAGACGCGGACATGTCCGCAAAACCTTCACTCATCCACTGATCGCGGCCTGAACTGAAGCCGACGGTGTGGCCCCACCACTGATGGGCAACTTCGTGGGGAGTGACAACCTTCCAGTAACCATGATCGCCCCAATCTATGCCGAGTTCATGACGAACGGTGTTGTCGAAGTAATAGCAAATGGGAATCCAGACGAGGCCGGGCCAGGATTGTCCGAAATTGCATGCAGTTTGCTGGGTGATGTGAATTTGCGTGAATTGAGAAGGGCCAAAGTAATCGGTGTAGAGCTCGACGGCAAGTTCGCTTTCCGCGAGGGCTTTTTTATTGAGCTGAGTGGTGTTCATGGACCCGAGGGCGACGCCTTCGACGTGGGAACGATTAAGTCCACCCGCAATGTCCTCGTCGCCGACCGCACGTTTCAGGGATTCGACCCAGGCCGGGGGATTCTCGTTAGCAAACGATTGGATGAAAACCGGGGGCTTGGTGAGTTTGGCTTCTTCGACTTTGAATTTGCCGAAACTAAAGCCCGCGACGGTTTGCGGCGATTCACTTTTCCAAACAGTGACATTCTGATTGCCGTCGTTGGTATCGCTGACGAGTGCGCCCGTGGCGGCCATCTTCATGCCTTTGGGAATGCGGAACGTCATGTCATAGGAAGCATATTCACCGAAACCGGCGGAGACATTGTTGGGATACCAGTCTTGGCGGGCGATGGGGAAATAATTGTCGCCACCTTCGTTCGAGACAGCATCCTTGCCAGAGTAGGTGGTGGTGAAGGTGAACTGATCGCCAGCGGCAAGAGGTTTGGGAAGAATGACGGCGAAATCGGCGTCGTCATTTTTGTTTTCCTGGATGTAGGAGAGGCCCTGTCCGTCGGGGCCGGTAACGGATTCCACGCGAAGGGTGGGAAAGAGAGATAGCGGGACGACGCGAAGACCGCTGCGGATAGAAACGAAGCTGGTGGTGGCTTTGCCGATGAGGTTGCCACTTTTCTCAAAGGAAGTTTCGAGCGTGTGGTGCTCCATGAGGATGTTTCTGCCGACCGTGCCCGGCGCGTGAGGCTGCGTGAAATTGAAATTAGCCCAATAACCCCACTTATTTTCGTCGAAGGTGAGGAAGCTGACCTGGTCCACATTTTGATTGGGATCGAGCTGGAAAATTTCCTTGTCGTCGTAATTTTTGCCATGAATGAAGGCGACAAATAGGGGGCGGGGATTGGGGCTGAGGACTTCGGCGAGAATATCGATTTCGAGGTTGTGCTTGATTTTGTGGCGGGTAACGTTTTGGGCGTCTTTGAGAATGTTGGCGTCGCAGCCGCCGGTGGTGGGAGTGCCAGCTTTCTTGAGTTCGTCGTAGGTGGAATCGGTGAAACGGAAGAGGGCGCGTTCGAAATGTTCGTTGAATTCGGGTTCTTTGGTGAGGTACTGGAGGCTTCTGCGCTCGGATTCACTGGGCGGATTGAGAAGGAAAGTGCCGTCGCCGACAAAGACAGCGCCGGTAACCATGCCGTTGACGGGAGTGACGAAACAGACCGTACCGGAACGGAAACGGAAGGTGCCGGCATCGCGCTTGAGGTCGTAATTGGAGAGAGAAACAGATTCGGTGCCTAAGCCAAGAGTGCGTAGAGCGGAATAGATGGCATCGGAAGCGGATTGAGCGAAGCAGTGAGGCGCGGCCAGGAGAACGAGGATGAGAAGGGCCAATGAAGACACGGACAGGTGAGCAGGACCAGGGCGGCGTTCCATTAGAGGCTCCCGAATTGTAAGAAGAGAATGAAGTACTTATGGGGGTACGTTAGCACAAAAATGAGTGCAAGAGAGCAAGATTGTGGATGAGTAACGATGAGTGAGGAGATGAAGGAACGCAGGTGGTGGTTCCATCGAATCGAGATGGGGATCGTTGGTAGCCAAAGTCCCTCCGCTACGTGGCCCGTCGCGCTGGGAGCCGCGCGAAAAAAAAGGACGGGCCACTTCGGCCGGGATGACATGTTTTCTTTTTTTGCGTGGCAAGACGCAGCGAACGAAGAGCTTCATCGCACAAAAACCGTGCGATGGAGAACGGTACCTCACTCCGCGGACTCCGTTCGGAATGACGGGTAGGACGGCAGCGTAAAGCCGCCGCTACATGAGGAATTAAGATTGGGGTTCGGTGCGATAGCCGCCGCGGGTGGAAGCGATGCGGCGGGAGGCGGTGCGCAGGATCCATGGGGCGAAGCGGGAAATGGCTACGAGAGCTTTGCCGTGTCCTGTGATGATGGCCTCGCGCTGGCCACGGGCGATGGCGCGGAGGATTTCGCGGACGGCTTTGTCAGTGGGCATGACCAGCCATGCGGGCATGGGTTCCTTCGCGGAAGCGTGCAAAGTGCCTTTGTTGTCGATGCGACGGATGTTGGATGCGACGAAGCCGGGGCTGATGAGAGTGAGATTCACGCCGGAGAGAGCGAGTTCGGGAGTGATGGCATTGGCCAGAGCGCGGACAGCGAATTTGCTCATGGCGTAGGGAGCGGCACCGGGCGTGGCGCTCCATCCGGCGACACTGCCGAGGAGGACGACGTTGCCGCGAGATTGCTCGATGGCGGGAAGAGCGGCGTAAACGGTGCGAAGAAGGCCGAAGACATTGGTCTCAAATTGGCGGCGGTAATCGTCGAGTGAGAGTTTCTTGAAGGGGCCAACGATACCGAAGCCAGAGTTGGCGATGACGATATCAAGTTTGTTGTGGATGCGAAGAGTTTCGTTGACTGCGTGGGGGAGATCGGCGTCACGGGTGACATCGGCGGGGATGACGAGGGGACAAGGTTTGCCAGAGGCGGAGATTTTTTGGGCGAGAGCGTCGAGTAGTTCCCTTCTCCGGGCGGTGAGGGTAAGGTGGGCGTCGAAATGGGAGAGTTGCCAGGCGAGTTCTTCGCCGATGCCGGAAGAGGCGCCGGTGATGAGGATGGATTTGTTCTGGAAGAAGGCGGAGAGGTTGGGCATGGGGAGATGATAATCGAAAATGGAAAAGGGCAAATGGAAAAGCGGAAGAGGTGGTGGTTCCATCGAATCGGGCTGGGGATCGTTGGTAGCCACGGTCCCTCCGCTGCGTGGTCCGTCGCGCCGAGGAACCGCGGAAAAGAATAAGGGCAGGTCACTTCGGTCGGGATGACTTGGATTTTTGATTGGAGGCAAGACGAAGGGGATGGCCAATCTAAAGATCGGCCACTACACGAGAAAGAGAACCCAAGACGGCGGGGTAAAGCCGCCGCTACACGTGGCATTTCGGTTGGGAGACAGGACGCACGGGTGCGTGTGCTACTTGTTAGGCCCAGGAATACCCTTGTTTGGTTAGGGGCAGAGAGCGGATGCGCTGGCCGGTGGCGGCGAAAATGGCGTTGCAGACGGCGGGTAAGATCGGGGGGAGAGCGGGTTCGCCGAGACCGGTTGGAGGATTATCGGTTTTGAGAAAATGGATGTCGATCAGGGGCGGGACCTGGTTGATGCGGACGGGTTCGTAGTCGTTGAAATTGTCTTGCGTGACGCGGCCCTTGTCGATGGTGATTTCGTAGGACATGACGGAGCTGAGAGCTTCGAGGACGGCGCCCTGGCTGACGTTTTCAGCGGCGCCAGGATTGATGACCTGGCTGCCAATGTCTCCGACGACCCAAACTTTTTCGACCTTTACTTGTTTCTGCGCGTTCAGGTTTATCTGAACAACTTCCGCGAAATGGCCGCGATGAGAAAACTGGAAGGCCACGCCCATGGCGGACCCTGGAGGAAGTTTTTGTGTGCCCCAGCCAGATCGTGTGGCGACTTCTTTCAGGACGCCGGTCATGCGGGCCGCATCGAGTTCGGGGCCTTCGGATTTTGTGGCGGGATTGTCGATGCGCGGGAGAGCGAGAAGGTCGAGACGGAATTGCAGGGGGTCCTTCTCTGCCGCGTGAGCGAGTTCATCGATGAAGGACTGGAAGACCCAGGAGAAGGCGTTGCTGCGCGGGGCGCGAAGAGCGTAGGTGGGAACACCGAGAGGCATGAGCGAGGCGCCAAAGAAAAAGTTAGGGACGAAGGTGCCAGGAAATTCGTTGGGAGGGATGTTGGCGGAGGGAGCGAACTTATCGCCGTCACCGAAGCTGAGGAAATGATTCTGCCAGGCGATGAGATTGCAGGAAGAGTCGAGTCCGCCTTTAAGAGAGTGGTAACCGGCAGGGCGGTAGTGATCATGATGGAAATCGTCTTCGCGGGTCCAGAGGAGCTTGATGGGGACGCCGACTTCTTTGGCGATGGCGGCGGATTCAATCATGTAATCGTTGGTGAGACGGCGGCCGAAACCTCCACCGGCGCGCATCATGTGGACGGTGATGTCGGAAGACGGAATGCTGAGAACTTTGGCGACGAGTTGACGGCCGCTTTCAGGAGTTTGCGAAGGAGACCAGAATTCGAGCTTGCCATCATGGAAATGGGCAAGGCAGTTTTGCGGCTCCATGGGAGCGTGGGCGAGAAATGGGTAGGCGTAAAAAGCCTCGACGGTTTTTGCGGCGGATTTGAGGGCGGCTTCGGTGTCGCCATCCTTGCGCAGAGTGATCGAGGGAGTTTGCGTCGAGAGCTCGTGAGCGCGCTTCAGAAAACCTTGGCTGCTTTGCTGGGCGGTGGGACCTTCATCCCAAGTGACTTTGAGTTTTTCGCGAGCGGATTTGGCTTGCCACCAGGTGTCGGCGACGATGGCGACGCCGGGCATCAGGCCGAGAATGTCCGTGGTGCCGGAAATAGGAATGACGTGGCGGACGCCGGGGAGTTTTTTGATTTCGTCGAGATTGGCGCTGACGAATTTACCGGCGAAGACAGGACACTTTTCGTAGACGGCCCAGAGCATGTTGGGGACGCGCTGGTCGATGCTGTAGAGATGCTTGCCGGTGACGATGGCGACGTTGTCCACGCCAGGAGTGGTGTGGCCGATGATTTTGTAATTCTTGGGATCTTTGAGTGTGACGGATTTCAGCTCGGGAGGAGCGAGAGTGGCGGCCTTTGCGGCGAGGGAGCCGTAGGTGGCGGCGCGATTCGTGGAGGGATGGAGAACCCGGCCAGAGGAAGTGCGGCATTCGGATTCGGGGACGGACCAGGTTTGCGCAGCGGCGGTGACGAAGAGTTGACGGAAGCAGGCGCCGACACGGCGGAGAGGATCCCAGTTAGTGGGAGTGGCCGTGCTGCCGCCAGCGACCTGGCGGCCGTATTTGGATTCGTCGAGATCGGCTTGCTGGATGCGAACATCCTTCCAATCGACGTCGAGCTCTTCGGCGATGAGCATGGGCATGGAGTTTTTGACGCCTTGGCCGACTTCGGGATTTTTGGCGGTGATGGTGATGATGTTGTCCGGGGAGATGTGGACGAAGGCGGAGGCGATGAAATTTTGAGTGGAGGGAGCTTGGGCGAAATCGAGGGGGTCGAAATAGAAAGAGAGGAGCAGGCCGCCGGTCGCGGCGGTGGAAATTTTGAGGAAGCTGCGGCGATCGTGAGTAGTGGCTAGCATGGGGACACCCTGTATGACGCGAGAGGGGGCTGGGAGGTTACGGGGGAATTGTAGCGCGTGAGGAGCGAGAATTGTACGCAGAGAAGTGAGGGGTTGGGAGGCAAGACGCAGAGGGTGAGATCCTTCAGCCTCGCAACAGGAGCGAGGCCTCAGAATGACAGGTTATTTTAGTTGTTCGGAAGTGAAGGAATTAGGGCCTGCCTCAGTGCAAAGCGCGCGTTGGGATATTGGCGTTTCCGGGGGTGAGGTAACTGATTGGGGGAGTACGGTTGGTCTATATACAGGGTGGAGGCAGAGGAGTAGGTTGCCGATAAGGCCAAATTTGCGATTGAGTCGGAGAATCCGCGATGAAGTTCAGGCTCCGTGTGTGCTTCCCTGTTGTGGTGGTGTTGAGTGTGGCTGGAGGGGTGTGGGCGCAGAGTCCGGACGCCGCTGCCGCGGCTGCGCAGAATACTACGAACTCGGTGCCTAAGCCGGCCCGGAAACCCGATCAGGTGATTACGAACGATTCGATCGCGTTGCTGGCGGTGCGGCGGGCTGCGCCGATGACTGTGGCGTCAGAGGCGGAGGCAGCGAAGAAGGATGAAGCTGCGGCGGCGGACGAGGCGGCCAAGAAGGCGGCGGAGATTGCGTCGGTAGAGAAACAGATCAAGGACAAACAGAAGAGGATTACGTTGTTGATGCGGTTGTTTGTGGATGATGAGCAGACGTTTTTGCGGGATCCGGGGAATACGCAGGCGGATCCGGCGGCGGTGGAGCGGCGTCAGTATGAGCAGGATGAGTTGCGGTGGGAGACGGCGGAATTGGCGAAATTAGAGGCGAGGTGGGAGGAGTTGAAGAAGAGCCACACAGGGGCAGCCGAGAGTCAATAGCCGGGATTGGTGAGTTAATTTTGGATGTGAGACGGCGCGAGTGGATCGCGCCGTTTTTGTTTGGGACGGCGGGAGAAGAACGGGAGTAACCCAAGACGGCGGCGTAAAGCTGCCGCTACATGCACAAGAGGCGAACGATGGAGACCTCAGCAGCCGGCAAGCATGCCGGCGCAACCATGGCGCATGATTTCGCGGGGATGGGGTCCAGCAGAACTGGACCCCTACGCGGAATTGTTCTGGTGAATACGCAGCGGCCTGGAGGGGTATGCGGACGGGGGCTAACTGTTGGCGGATTTGGCGTAAACGGTGTGATCGTTGGCGTGGGCTTTAGCGGCTTCGGTGGCGTGGTGTGTAGCGTGATGAAGGTGGCCGTGTGCAATTTGAGCGTGATGAGAGGCGAGGTGATGATCGCCTTCTTCGTGGTGACGCGCGGCTTCACGATGATGACGGGCTGCGTGGTCATGGTGTTCGGCTGCTTTATGGTGATGTTCGGCTGCTAGCTTGGACATAAGTCCTCCTTAAGGAAAGCGTGGTGCGGGCGGGCAGATGTAGGGTGAAGCGTTGTGATTACGGGGAGATTACGGCGGAGTAAAAGGAGAAGTGAGGAAGACGGTCAGGGAGTGGAGGTCGCGTGAATGGTGGAGGAAGTGAGGGAAGCCGAGGCAGCGCGCAAGAGCACGGGCTAAAGCCTATGCTACAGAGGGCAAGTGCGCATTAGTGATTGCGCGTGGATTCGATCCAGTAGACACCGGCCAGGGCCAAGGCGCCGCCGAGGAGTTCTAGGTAGGAGCCGCGTTCGCCCAGGAAGAGGATGCTGAGGGCGGAGGCGGAGACGGGGAGCAGGTAAGAGAAGGAAGCGAGTTGGGAGGCTTCGAGATAGCGAAGAAGCCAGAAATAGAAGAGGTAGGCAAGGACGGAGCTGAAGAGTCCCGTGAACGCGACGCAGGCCCAAGCTTGCCAAGGGATGAAGCGCCAGGTCTGGAGGAAGCGGATGGAGACGGCTTGCTGAAGGGCGATGGGGAGAACGATAAGCGCGCCGAAGATGAAATTCCAGGTGGTCATGGTGAGAGCGTCGTACTTTGCAGCGACGCGTTTGCCGAGGACCACGTACATGGAGAAGCCGAGGGAGCCACACATCGTGATGGCGTCACCCAGAAGCGTGGGGGAGTGATGAGACATGCCGGTCGAGGAAGCGAGGATAGCTACACCGGTGAAGGCGATGGCCATGCCGGCAGCTTTGCGCCAGGTGAGGCGCTCGAGACGGAGCAGTACGGCGAGCGTGAGCGTATAGATGGGAGCCATGCCGACGATGATGGAAGAGTGGGTAACGCTGGTGTAACGAAGGCCGAGGGTGAAACAGAACTGGTTGATGGAGACACCGAAGAGGCCGAGGTAGGCGAAGATCCAGTAGTCGCGGAGGGAGTATGTGGCCGGGAGCGATTCGCGATTCTCGGAAGAGAACATCGGAAGGCGGCGGAAGAGCGGGGCGATTGCTAACATGAAGAAACCGGCGGCTACGATACGGAACGAGGCGAAGGTAAGGGCGGGAAGATGACGGAGACCGACTTTGACGACGAGGAAATTGATGGCCCAGATGGCCATAAGTAGAGAGATGGCGATGGCGATGGCGGCGCGGGAAGGGGCGCGGCCGTTGGGGGATTCTATGAACACGGACGTCGAATAGGCGAAGGAGCCATTGCTTTTATTATACGTGGAGATGGCGGAGTGAAGTAACGATCGGGATAGCAGAGATCAGAGATTAGATATCGGGAGCCTAAACATGTGGCAAGCGGCTAGGAAGAGCGAAGAAAGCAGACGGGGCTTAAAGCCGCTGCTATAAAAGACTGCGTAGATCCCACGAGGTGGTAGCGCCGAGGCCACGATCCGGAGTGGGAACTTGCCGGATTCGAGATAGCCGACATGGCTGGCGAAGCTTTCGATTTCGGCAAGATCGTGAGAGGAGATGAAGACGGTGGATTCGGAAGCGCACTCGAGCAGGCCTTCGGTGGGTTGATCGCGAACGAGAGGATCGAGACCGCCGAAGGGGTTCGTCGAGGACGATGAGTTTGGGATGGAAGGCCAGGGCGCTGGCGAGGGCGAGCTTAGTTTTCATGCCACGGGCGAGAGCTTTGATTTTGCGATCGAGGGGAAGATCGAGTTGTTTGACCAGGGATTGCTCGAGGGCAGAATCCCAGGTGGGATAGAAAGGGCGGAGATAGTCAAGAAGCGCGCCGACTTTCATCCGTTCAGGGATTTCCTGATTTTCGTAGACGTAGCCGATGTGCGTGTAGGTCTTGCCGCGTATTTTGCGGGAATTGGTTCCGAGGACTTGCCCGGTGCCGCGAGCGGCGGGGATCAGATTCATGAGAATTTTGATGGCGGTGGTTTTGCCGGCGGCGTTCTGGCCGACGAGGGCGTAGAGAGCACCTCCCTGGACATAGGGATTGACGTTATCGAGAGCGATGAGGCGGCGATACTTTTTGGTTAAGCCGTTGGTCTGGATAATCGTGGTCATGGCTGGCGTCCTCCTTTGGCGGACTCCGGCTTCCCTTCCCTTTTCGAGGCGAGACGGCCCCAGTGAGTTGCGATGGCTTCCTGCATGTCGGGAACATCAATGCCAAGGCGTTTGGCTTCGACGACGAGTTCCCCGATTTGCTGGCCGAGGAGATTGGTTTTTCCGGCTTTAGTGGCAGCGGGACGCCTGGCGACAACGGCGACGGAGCCGGGGCGAATCTCGAGGAGGCCGGCATCGACGAGACAGGTAACGACTTTGTGGGCGGTATTGGGGATTGATTTGAGCTGACGGCTGAGCACGCGGACGGAGGGAAATTCGTCACCGGGGCGGAGTTGGCCGGTGATGATGGATTTCGTGGCGGCGTAGACGACTTGTTCGTAGAGGGGGACGCCGGGCTTGAAGTCCACGTGGAGCGGGATTATGTGTGTTCTATGACAGCTAGGACAGTCGGAGTCAAGAAAGGCGAGACAGGCGCTAGGAGGAAGAGAAAACCCAGGCTTCGCAGCAGGCGCGGCGGGTAGGAGCCTCAAGTGTGGTTGGAAGGCGAGGGGATCAGGTTAGGTGGTCCTGGCGGACGGTTAGGGAGGCTATGCGATCCAGGCGGGGAGCGAAGCCTATGCCGGATGACTGCGGGACCTGGATTGTTCCTTTGGGAGTTACGGTTACTTCGGGGGAGATTACGTCTTCATGCCAGTAACGCTTGCTGGCGGTGACGTCGCCGGGTAGAGAGAAATTGGGAAGGGTGGACATGGCGATGTTTTGGGCGCGGCCGATGCCGGATTCGAGCATGCCGCCACACCAGACCGGGATGGAGTTTTTTTGGCAAAGGTCGTGGATGCGTTTGGCTTGAAGGAGTCCGCCGACGCGGCCGAGCTTGATGTTGATAATTTTGCAGGCACCGAGGGAGATGGCGGCTTCGGCTTGTTCGTAGGTGTGGATGCACTCGTCGAGGCAAATGGGAGTTTGAAGATTTTTTTGGATCTCGACATGGCCGAAGAGATCGTCCCAGCCGAGGGGCTGTTCGATCATCATCAGATAGTAGGCATCGAGTTGTTTGAGGAGTTGGAGATCTTCGCGGCTATAAGCGGAATTGGCGTCGACCATTAGCTTGATGCGGGGGAAATCCTGCCGAAGGCGCTGGACGAGGGCGAGATCCTTGCCAGGCTTGATCTTGATTTTGATGCGTTGGTAGCCGGCGGCGAGTTCTTTTTCTACGGTAGCGGAGAGTTCGTCGAGAGAATCTTTGATGCCGATGGAGACCCCGCAGGGAATTTCCTGACGCTCCCCACCGATTAATCTCCAGAGGGAAATATTCTTGAGTTTGGCTTCCGCGTCCCAGACGGCGGTTTCCACGGTGGCTTTGGCCATGTTGTGTCCGCGGACTTGCTCGAGAAGAGGCCAGACATCGGCGGCAGAGGTTAATTCCCTGCCCTTGAGGCGGGGCCAAAGATAATTTTTGAGGATGTGCCAGGCGGTGTCGGTGTCTTCAGGGCAATAGTAGGGAGTTTCACCGGCGGTGCACTCGCCCCAGCCGGAGACGTTGTCGGCGTGGATTTCGGCGAGAATGATGCGGCGCTCCGAGACGCGATCCATGCTGGTTTCGAAGGGAGCGACAAGTTTGAGATGGATTTCGCGAAGAGTCAGGGAATGGAGGCGCATGGGAATAATACGTTATCAGCTTTGTGGGAAAAGAAAAATACGGAGGAAGGAGGGCGGGTAATTCGGTCGGGATGATTGAAGGCAAAGCGCGGGGTGGGCCGATGTAAAGATCGCGCAGTACACAAGAAAGAGAAAAACCAAGACGCCGGCGTAAAGCCGCCGCTACACGGGGAATTTCTGTGGGAGGCAAGGCGCGCGGATGAGATCCCTCGCTTCGTGGACTTCGCTCGGGATGACGGGCTGGCTGATTCTAAAAGTCGGAGTAGGGTGAGAGGCAATAGTCTACGCCGGAGGGAGTGGAGCGTGCGCCGATGGCGGCGTAGCCCTTGGAGATCCAAGTGGTGAATTCGGAGCGGATACGTGATTGGAGATCGATCAGCTGAGCGTCGCTCGGGCTCGCGGACTGGCCCTGCGCTCCGCGAGTGGTGCGCGCAGGAAAATCCTCAGGGCTGGAGCCCTGAGCCACAGGGGTGATGACGTGATTGGAGAGTACGGAATTGGGGAGGTGGATGTGGGCGGGACAGTCGCGGGGACCGGGAGTCAGGTTGTTGATGGCGGCGACTACGCGAGGGGAATCGAGATGCCATTCGACCAGGAGACGGTCGGTGGGCATGCCGCGATGGAGGGGGCTGGTGGTGATGCCGTAGAAATTGGGGATGTAACGGCGAGAGATGGCGCCAAGACGGTTGAGGTTGAAATGGGCGTTTTTGGTTTCGAGGGGATCGAAAGTCCATTCGATGAGACGAATGCCGCGGCGGAGGGCGTCTTCGCGTTGGAAGAGTTTGAGTTGGCGGCCGATGCCGCGATCGCGATGGGAAGGGAGAACGGCGGCCATGTGGGAATGGAGATAGGGAGTGTGATCGTGAAGGCCGACGAAGGCTTTGGTGAAGCCGACCATGAGGTCACCATCGAAGGCGCCGAGGACCTGGCCACCGGTGTGGTCGGCGATGACGTAAGTGACGTGAGGTTCGGTGTCGAGTTCGGCATCGGCCCAAACCTCGCGAGCAATTTGAACGCAACGGTGGAATTCGTCGAGAGAGTGGAGAGGACGGATGGTGACGTCAGTGGGCATGATTGTTGTCCGATATACGTTAGCAGTTTTTGGATTTGGGTGAAAAGTGGAGAGGAGAGCGAAATTGGAAAATGGCGTAAGGTCATGGTTCCGTGGTGTGGTGGTGAGGAGGGTTGGTAGACAGGGTCCCTCCGCTGCGTGGCCCGCGCTGAAACCGCGCGAAGGATGTGTCTGGTTCAGCCTGAAATGGAGAAGCGACGTTCTCCGTTAGTGAGTATTCCGCCCTTCGGGCGGGGATTTTCAAGGCATGGGGTCTTTCGATCCGATGGAGGTTGGGCGGCGCAAGAACGAGCTCTCACGCCCCCGTTCATCGTCTCGATGAGTCCGCCGGAATATCCCTCGGCATGGTTGCGTCCCCGCAGTGCCCGCTTCCGTTTCGCCCGGCAAAATCATTGTAACTCCACAACGAGCTGCCGTTTCTCAACATCCGGTTTGCCCGTGACTCCGCCGGAACCCAGACCGGCCAGACCCGAATCGTGAGTTGTGATCGCCTGGTTTCGACAACTATCTATGCTATTTGGGGTCTGCCAATAAACGAGTTGTACACGTCAGGCCCTTGCCGCCCATTGATCCGATATCCGTCCGAGGCAAATCTTAGCGTGGTTTTTCGGTCAAAAGTTGAGTAATCCGCCGGGGTTTGATCGTATACAGGATATATGTCGGCTCTTCCCATGACATTGAATACGACAGCCGAAACCGAAACGGCAAAGATTGCGCGAGGCTTACGTGAGAGGGATATGGAGCTCCTTGCAGACCTGGTGGAGCGCTGTCAGCATCGACTGGTGCGCTACCTGCTATACCTCACCGGGAGGCGAGAGTATGCGGAGGACCTTGCGCAGGAGACCTGGATTCGCGTGCTGCAACGGGGCAGCCAGTACAACGGGCGGCAGCGGTTTGATCCATGGCTATTCGCGATCGCCCGCAATTTGGCAATAGATTACCTCCGGAAAAAACGAAAAGCGGTGGCAACAGTATCCTTGCCAAATGACCGCGATGCAATGCCGCTGTTACCCTCTTCCGATCCTTCCCCATTCGAAGCCGCGGCCCGAAGCGAAGACGCAATGCGTCTGGCCGGCCGGCTGCAGATTCTGCCACCGCTGTATCGCGAGGCTTTGCTGCTGAGGTTTCAAGAAGACCTGTCTCTTGCGGAGATGGCTCAGGTCTTGGGCGCGCCTACTACAACGGTGACGTCCAGAATCTATCGCGGTCTTGCTGCACTGAGATCCGCATTTGAGGAGGGTGATTCGCATGGAGGGTGACAAGAGATTTCGCGAGCTTATCGACAGGTCTTTCGTAGAAGAGCTTTCAGAGGGCGAAAGACAGCTCATCCATGACCACATCCGCGACTGTGATGGCTGCAAGCGCTACCTCGAGCTAACTGCGCGTACGATTCGGGGGTTGCGGGAATTCACCTTTACGAGTGAACCAGATTCGAATGCTCAGGTCCGTGAGATTCTTGCGCATCATACCGAGACAATGCCCCAGCACAACGTGCAATTCAAGGTCTGGGCTGCATTTGCTGTAGCGCTCTCGATGTCAATTGTGGGATCGGCACTTGTCTACCAGGTGGCCAAGCTCCTGACGGTCCCAATGCACTTCGATACTGCTCAAGTCCAGGCAGGCGTGCTCGTCTTTTGGCTGCTGCCATCTTTTTGCTCGGCCTTACGTCTGCTCGCGGCGCCTGGTGAGAATAGAGGTATTGCATGACACAGCAATCGGCGGTGCTTTTGATAGCGTTCTTGGCCGGGCTTGTCGTTGCGGCTGTCTTGTTGGGAACCGCAAGACGGAATGTTCTACCCAGGTCTGCAATGGTCATCGCAGCACTGGCGATCCCGATTTGGGTAGTCTATTTTGCCTCCAGCCAGGGCCGTTCCTTACTTGCTTCCAAAGGATTTCTCAGTACCATGCCAGAAGCGCTTTGGTTTGGCTTGACGTTTGGCGTCTTCACCGCGGCTTTTTTCCTTGCCCTCGGATATATTTATGGGGACGCAAAAAGGCGTCAAATGCCTGCTTGGGCCTGGGTGATTGCCGCTTTCCTCATACCCAATTTGATTGGATTCATCCTTTATTTTGTGTTCCGAGGGCCTCTCCTTGGGCCTTGCAGTTCCTGTGGCAAGCCTATTCGAGGGGGAGAAGCATTCTGCTCACACTGCGGATGCTCGCAGGGTTCCAGTATCGGACGCATCACAGCTGACAATCGCACAATCTGAAGTAAAAAAGGTGGTAATAACCTTGCATCGCACAAAACGGAGGACGGTATGAAACGTGAGCGCGCCTTACAGGCAGTGTTGGTGTTGGTGGGCTTGTTTTATTGCTTTTGGGGCTATCTCCTGTTCGACGATCTGTGGCACTCGAGGTGGCTTAGCGGGCATAGTGACGTCATGCCGATGTTCCTGAGCCTGAACACGGCGCTTGGGGTCTGTCTGTTGGTGGCCGTTAATCAGCCGGCCAAGCATCGCTTGATGATCGCCTATGGGGCGTGGTCAAGCCTTGCCCATGGGTTCACGATGACAATCATGTCGGCGCAGGCCGTGGCGCACGGGATGCACAGGAAGGATAGCCCCCAGGACATAGTGATCTTTGGCGTGATTGGAGTCACGCTGCTTGCACTCCTCCCGGCAAAACAACCATCGCCGGCCGGCGCGCCTATCAGTGAGCCGCGCGTTGCCGAACGCTAGAGGACCTGGTCCACCGCCGCGCGCATACCGATTCGCGGCTTGGCTTCCAGGTACTTCTCCTTGGCTCGCTGCAGGATCACTTCGACACCGGTTTCTCGCATAGACTCACGCAGATCCCAATGCAGGAGGAAACGACTGAATCCATCCAGATTGCTGCACGAGTAATAGAAGGTGCCGCTCAGGTTGATGTAGGAAATGTCAATATGCCAGTGCTGATGGGGCTGCAGCGGCTGCTCGAAACCGGTTCCCTTGCGCGATGACTTGCTCTTCCACCGGGATAATAATCGAGCTTGCTTCAACACCCGCCAAACACTCGCCGGACTGACGGCCACAACGTCAGCGTCGAGCATCATGAACGTCAGCCGCCGATAACCTTCCAGCGGGTTCTTCAGATGGAACTCGATGATTGCTTCTTTCTCCAACCGTTCCAACCAGAAATCACGGGGAACCCCACCGTTGTGCTCGTTGACGCACCCGTACCGCTGACGCCAGTCATAGAAATTGCTGGCGGTCACGCCCAGCCACGGGATGAACCGTCCGACGCCGATCTCGGCCTTCTCCGACCAGCGCCGGACGAAATCCACGACTAGATCCCGTACATCATGCGGCACCCAGATCCCGGTTAGAGTTCCCCAAGACTTTTTTTAGCGCGATGTGCTCAGCCGTCAGCTCCGCGAGGACCTCGTCCTTGGTCTGCACCTTCTTCTCCAAGAACTCGATCCGTTTCTGCTTCTCCTCCACTTGGCGGTGGGGACGCCCTTGAGACTGAAAAGCGGCGGCTCCGTTCTCGAACAGTTCTTTCTGCCAGCGGTAGAACATTGTTGGCCGCAGGCCTAATTCTTCACCCAGCTCCGAGACGGGTACTTTGTCCACAAGATGCCGCCTCAAGATGGCTACTTTTCTTCTGGTGTGAAATGCTTCCGTTCCTTCCTCATGCGTTCGCTCCGTTATCTTAACGGAGAAGCGCTTTCTCCAGTTCCAACTGAGGCGGGACAGATGAAACCGGGTCGCTCCGGTCGGAATGACGGCATCAGAAGAGAAGAAACCCGAGAAAAGGCAAAGGCAAGAAAAAGGCAACCCAAGAAAAGGCCTTACCCCTGAAGGGGTGAGCTACAGGACGAGCTAACGGAATTTGGAGAATTATTTGGAGTTAGGGGGGAGTTGTTCGAGGAGTTTGGCTTGGTCCCAGAGGGATTCCATTTGGAGGCGAGGGATTTGGGCGAGGGCAGTTCCCTGCTCGCGGGCGAGGCGTTCCATGGTGTGAAAGCGACGCGAGAATTTGCAGCAGGTTTTCTTGAGGGCGATTTCGGGATCGACGTGGAGGAAGCGGGCAAGATTCACGGCGACGAAAAGGATGTCGCCCAGTTCGGATTCGACCGTGGATGTAGAGGAAGAAAGCTGATCCCTCGCTGCGCTCGAGATGACAGTGTTTTTGTGGGATGGAGATTGTGGTGCGGATATTGTTTGGGAGGAGGAAGCCGCAGAGGTCGAGGACTTGCCCTGGGATACAGAATTGGCTAGGACGGTCTGGAGTTCTTGGGTTTCTTCCTGAAGTTTGGCGAAGATGCCATCGACGTTGGGCCAGTCGAATCCGATGCGGGCGGCCTTGCGAGTGAGTTGGAGGGCTTCGAGGAGAGCGGGGAGGGTGCGAGGGACACCATCTAGGTAGGATGGTAGGGAGCTGGAGGAAGGTATTGCGGGCTTCCCTTCCTTTACCTCGTTTATTTCTTTTCCTCGCTTTACACCTTTTTGTTTTGTTTGGCGCTCCTGGGATTTGATGATTTCCCAGTTGCGGAGGACGTCGGCGGCGGTCTTGGCGCGAGTGGTGCCGAAAACGTGGGGGTGGCGGCGAATCATTTTTTCGTAGATTTCACGGACGACGTCGGTGATGTCGAAGCGGCCTTCTTCGTGGGCGATCTGGGCGTGGAAAAGGACTTGAAGAAGGAGATCGCCGAGTTCTTCGGCGAATTTGGTGTCGTCGGTGGAGTCGAGGGCGTCGAGGACTTCGTAGGCTTCTTCGATGAGGTAGGTGCGGAGGGTGGAGTGAGTTTGTTCGCGGTCCCAGGGGCAGCCTTTGGGAGCGCGGAGGCGAGTCATGACCGCGACTAGTTTTTGGAAATCGGGGCCGACGGTCGGTGGAGTGAACGGTTTTCCTGTGCGTCGAGCGCGCGGTTTGGATGATTTGCGTTGGGATTTTTTTGTGGGCATGAGGAAATTAGATTACGGGGAGAGGGGGCGATTTACAAGAAGGCGGAGCAGAGAGTGGCCGATCTAAAGATCGGCCGGTACACAAGAAAGAGAACCCGAGACGGCGGCGTATAGCCGCCGCTACCGCAGGGCACCGCACTGGCGCAACAAAAAAAACCGCCGCTCCGTTGTGGGCGGGGAGCGGCGGTTTGTCAGGGGGGTTGAGGGGAGCTCAAGCTGGATTTTCCGCAGCATCCGGGTGGCGAAGAGAGTCAATGCGGGCGGAGAGGAAGAGTCGCCAAGCCAGAGTGCTGCTGCGTATAGGAGAGCAATTGGGCGTCCAAAGCGTGAGACCGGGCGGAAGATGTGAAGTGATTCAGAGGGGATAAGTTAGCCGAGCTTGAAATGGCGAAGAGATGGGCGAGATGTGCAAAGGAGTTCCCACGGCATGGCAGAAAGGAGGAGGTAAATGCACACTTGCGCAAAAGTTAGGGGAGAAGCGGAGTGAGGTGGGCACTTGCAATTGGGGGGAGAAGAGATAGGCTGCAAGGATTGGGCGAGAAAGAGACCGGGAGAAAAGGGAGATCAGGATGAGAGCTTCGAGGGGATGGAGAGTGTTGTTGTTGGTGGTGGGGTTGATGGTGTGGACGGCGGGTGCGTGGGGACAGGGTGGGTTGGGAGTGAAGAGATTGCGGTGCGAGTGGAAGGTGAACCCGGTGATTGATGTGGCGAAGCCGCGGTTCAGTTGGGAGTTGGAGACGGCGGAAAAGAATGTACTGCAGACGAGTTACGAGGTGCAGGTGGCGCGATCGGAAGAGGAGTTGGGGCGAGGGAAATTTGTTTGGGATAGTGGGGTGGTGAAGTCGGATGCGGCGCTGGGAGTGGAGTATGCGGGGCCGGCGTTGGAGAGTGCGCGGATCTATTTTTGGCGGGTACGGGTGTGGGACAACCACGGGCGTGTGAGTGAGTGGTCGGAAGAGACAAGCAAAGATCGAGGAGGGATTCCTCGCTCCGCGGACAACCCTCGGAATGACGTGGCGTTGAGCGGTGCGGCGAGATTTGAGATGGGATTGCTTGGTGGTGCGGATTGGAAAGCTCGATGGATTACGCCGGATTTGGCGGAGGACACGGCAAAATCGAATCCCGCGCCGTTGCTGCGCCGAGAATTCACCGTGAATGGGAAAAAGAAAATCGAGAGGGCGAGGCTGTATGCGACGGCCGAGGGATTGTACGAGATGGAACTGAACGGGAAGAGAGTGGGGGATCAATATTTCACGCCAGGGTGGACGGCCTACGATTTTCGCTACCAATATCAGACCTACGACGTGACGGGGATGCTAAAGAGCGAAACAAATTGCCTCGGAGCAATGCTGGGAGACGGATGGTTCCGGGGGCACATGGCGTTTGATGGGAGAAGAAGCAATTACGGGACGAAAGTGGCGCTGCTGGCGCAGCTGGTGATTACGTACACGGATGGGACGCAGGAAATTGTGCCGAGCGATGGGAACTGGAGGGCGGCAACAGGAGCGGTGCTGGTGTCCGATCTTTATGACGGGGAGACGTACGACGCGCGGCTGGAGAAGAAGGGTTGGAGCGCGGCGGGGTACGACGATAAAGAGTGGAAGGGAGTGACGGTGGTAGAAGCGCCGAAGGCGAAATTGGTAGCCGCGGCGGGGCCGGCGGTGAAAGAGGTGGAAGAGATCAAGGCAGTGAAGGTGTTGCGGACTCCGGCGGGAGACACCGTGGTGGATATGGGGCAGAACATGGTGGGATGGGTAAAGTTTCGCGTGACGGCTCCGGCAGGAACGACGATTACGCTGCGGCATGCGGAGGTGTTGGATAAGGCTGGGAATTTTTATACGGAGAACCTGCGCGATGCGAAGCAGACCATACGGTATACGGCCTGTGGATGTGGTGAAGACGTGCTTGAGCCGCACTTTACGTTTCAGGGATTCCGCTATGTAGCAGTGAGTG
Source organism: Candidatus Acidiferrales bacterium (assembly GCA_963709675.1). Taxonomy (GTDB): domain Bacteria; phylum Acidobacteriota; class Terriglobia; order Acidiferrales; family UBA7541; genus Acidiferrum. The sequence continues at coordinate 395,037 of CAVPWW010000002.1, read as the reverse complement.
GGTGGCCGGGAGAAGTGAAGGCGGAAGATTTTACGGGAGTGGTGGTGCATTCGGCCATGGAGAGGACGGGACATTTCGAAAGCTCGAGTCCCCTGCTGAACCAGTTGGAGCACAATATCCTTTGGGGACAGAAGGGGAACTTCCTGGATATACCGACGGATTGCCCGCAAAGAGATGAGCGGCTGGGCTGGACGGGGGATGCCCAGGTGTTTTCGCCGACGGCATCGTTTAATTTCGAGACGGTAGCGTTTTACGAGAAGTGGTTGAAGGATTTGGCGCTGGACCAACAGGACGATGGAGCAGTTCCGCACGTGATCCCGAACATTCTGTCGCACACGACGAGGAAGGGAGATTCGGCGTCGTCGGGATGGGCGGATGTGTCGACGGTGGTGCCGTGGACCGTGTATCAGACGTTTGGGGATAAGCGAGTGTTGGAGGAACAGTATCCGAGCATGAAGGCTTGGGTGGAGTATATGCGTCGGGAGGCTGCGCGAGGAGGCGAGGAGAAAACCCCAGGAGCCGGCAGGGATGCCGGCGCAACCAATTCGGAGAAATATTTGTACAACACGGGATTTACGTTTGGGGATTGGCTGGCGTTTGCGACGACGGATTCGGATTATCCGGGAGCGACTACGGATAAGGACTTTATTCAGACGGCGTATTTTGCGCATTCGACGGAACTGCTGGCGAAGACGGCGGCGGTGCTGGGGAAGAAGGAAGATGCGGCGGAGTATGAGGAGTTGGAGAAAAAAATTAAGGCAGCGTTTCTGAGGGAGTTTGTTACGCCGAATGGGAGGCTGAGTTCGAACACGCAGACGGCGTATGTGCTGGCGCTGACGTTTAATTTGCTGCCAGAGTCGATGAGAGCGGAAGCGGCGGATCGGCTGGCGGCGGATGTGAGGAAATTCGGGCATTTGACGACGGGATTTTTGGGAACGTCAAACTTGTGCTGGGCGCTGAGCGATTCCGGGCATATAGATGAGGCGTTCATGCTGCTGAATCGGACGGAGTACCCATCGTGGTTATATCCGGTGACGAAAGGGGCGACTACGATCTGGGAAAGGTGGGACGGAATTAAGGAAGATGGGAGTTTTCAGGATGCGGGCATGAATTCGTTCAACCATTACGCGTATGGAGCGATCGGGATGTGGATGTACAGCGTGGTCGCGGGGATTGGGATCGATGAGACGCGGCCAGGCTATAAACATATTCTGATTGCACCCCGGCCAGGGGGAGGGTTGACGTACGCGCGGGCGTCGGTGGAGAGCGAATATGGGAAGGTGGCGTCGGGATGGGAGATTTTAGACGGACGATTCGTTTTGAAGATTGAGGTGCCGGCGAATACGACGGCTACGGTCCGATTGCCGGGTGGAAAAGTGGAGGAGGTGGGGTCGGGGAATTGGGAGTTTGAGGAAAAGAGATGAAGGAAGCAAGGAATGTAAAGGAAACGCTTACCACGCTCGGCGCGCTGAGAGACGCGCGGGAGAAAAGGCCGGCCCACCTCGGTCGGGATGACATGTTTTCCTTTTTGGAGGCAAGACGGGCGGCTGGCCGATCTAAAGATCGGCCAGCACACAAGAAAGAGAACGCAAACGGCGGCGTAAAGCCGCCGCGACACGAGAGCTCGGGAATTGGTAGAGGAGGAAGAGATGAGATTACGGGTTAGCGGGATTGCGGTGATAGGGATGATTGTGGCGATGCTGATTGCGGGGGCGGGGGTTTGGGCGCAGGAAAAGGCGGCGACGGCAGATACGGGGAAGCCGCTGCGGGTGGTGATTGCAGGGTTGGTGCATGGTCATGCGGAGGGATTTTTTTCGGCGGCGGTGAAGAGGACGGATATTCAAATTGTCGGAATTTCGGAGGCGGACCGCGCGTTGTTTGATCAGTACGCAAAGAAGTATGGGTTGGATGCGACGCTGTACCACGCGGATTTGGACGAGATGTTGACGGCGACGAAACCGCAGGCGGTACTGGCGTACACAGATACGTTTGCTCACCGGAGGGTAGTGGAGGTCTCCGCGAAGCATGGCGTTGCGGTGATGATGGAGAAGCCGCTGGCGGTGAGTGAAGAGGATGCACACGCGATTGCGAAAGCGGCTGCGGCGGGGAAGATTCCGGTGCTCGTGAATTATTTTACGACGTGGGAGCCGAGCCGACATGGAGCGTACGAGGTGGTGCGCCAGGGAACCATTGGAGAAGTGCGGAAGATGGTCGCGCACGACGGACACATGGGGCCGAAAGAGATCGGCGTGGGGCCGGAATTTTTGGGATGGCTGACAGACCCGAAGTTGAATGGCGGCGGGGCTCTGTATGACTTTGGCTGCTACGGCGTCGATTTTATGACATGGGTGATGGGAGGAGAAAGACCGTTGACGGTGACGGCGGTGACACAAACGTTCAAGCCGGATGTGTATCCGAAGGTGGAGGATGAGGCGACGATTATTTTGACCTACCCGAAGGCGCAGGGGATTGTGCAGGCGTCCTGGAATTGGCCGTTTGGGCGGAGCGATGTGGAGGTGTACGGAAAGACGGGAGAGGTGATGACCGCGGGACGAGACGCGATGGAAGTGCGGAAGGTGGGGGAGTCGGTGGCGAAGACGGTGCAAGCGCCCGCGTTGATGCCTCCAGAGGACGATGAGCTGAAGTATTTGCGGGCGGTGGTGCTGGAGGGGTTGAAGCCGTCGGGGCCGGGGTCATTGGAGATTAATGTGGTGGTGGCGGAAGTGTTGGACGCGGCTAGGGAGTCGGCGAAGACGGGGAAGACGGTGAGGATGGGAAAGAAGTAAGGAAGTAAACCCAGGACGGCAGCGTAAGCTGCCGGTACATGAGGGATTTGGATGGAGGCAAGACGGAGGGGTTGTTGGCACGGGAGGATAGAGATGCGGGTGAGATGCATGGGTTTGGTGGGCGTATGCGTTTGCGTTGCGGTGAGTGGAGTCGCGGGACAGGAGAAGAAGCCGACGGCGCGGGAGGTGGTAGCGGCTATCCAGGAACATGTGGGAGTGCCGTGGAATCAAGAGACGGTGGATACGTTTAAAGCGGGGAATCCGGACACGGTGGTGACGTGCATTGCGGTGACGATGATGGCGACGATGGACGTGCTGGAACGAGCGGCGACGAAAGGGTGCAATTTTGTGATTACGCACGAGCCTACGTTCTATGCGCATTTAGATGTGCCGGAAGGGATGCCGGACGACGATCCGGTGTGGGCCGAGAAACGCGCGTTCATAGAAAAGCATGGGATGGTAGTGTGGCGGTTTCACGATCACTGGCACATGCGGAAGCCGGATGGGATTGAAGAAGGGACAGTGAAGGCGTTGGGATGGGAAAAGTATCAGAAGCCGGACAGTCAGTATCTGTTTGTGATACCGGAGACGACAGTGAAGGCGTTGGCGGAAGAGGTGGAGAAGAAGTTGGATTCGGTGACGGTGCGTGTGGTGGGAGAGCCAGAGATGAAGGTGACGCAGGTGGCGTTGAGTCCGGGAGCGGCAGGGTTCGAGACGGAGACGCATGCGCTGGAGAGGAGTTACGTGCAGGTGCTGCTGGTGGGGGAAACGCGGGAGTGGGAGACGGTGGAGTACACGGCGGACGCGGTCACGCAGGGAAGGAAGAAGGCGTTGATTGTGATTGGACATATACCGAGCGAGCAGATGGGGATGGTGGAGTGCACCGAGTGGTTGAAGGGATTCGTGAAGGGAGTGCCGGTGGAGTTTGTGGGGGCGAAGCAGGCGTTCTGGACGGTTAGATGAACGCTTGCTCAGGGTCACAATGACGGTTTATTTGGAAGAATGGCACGAGTGGAGATGATTTCATCGAATAGCGGAGAGGAGCGGTGGTAGCCAGGGTCCCTCCGCTGCGTGGCCCGGCGGGCTAGAAACCGCGCGCAAGAAAAAGCCGGGCCACTTCGGTCGGGATGACATTTTTCTTTTTTGGAGACAAGACGCGCGGATGGCCGATCTAAAGATCGGCCACTACACAAGAAAGAAGACCAAAGACCGCGGCTTAAACGCGCCGCTACACATGCAATTTGGATGGGGAGGCAAGACGCGGGGGGCGAGAGCCTTCGCTTCGCTCGAGATGACAACCACAGTTTATTTGGAAAGATGGTTCTAGTCGGGACGAGAGCTGGGGGGTTGTGGGTCAGTTGTCTTTGGTGGGTTTTTGCTTAACGGCTTTGATGGAGTTGAGAGTGAGGATGGGACGCTGGCCGGTTTCGATCCCGGTGGCGTTGGAGAGTTTGCCGGTGGCTTTGACGGTTTTGTTTTCAAGTGGTTCGAGTTTTTTGGAATCGAGGGCGACGACTTCGATGGAACTGACTTGCTTGCCTTCGACCGTGAGGACGGGATTCAGTTCGATGGCCCAGCCGGAGGTTTCGCCACCGATGGCCATGACGCGAGTGAGTTTGCCCTGGACCGTGAGTTTGTCGGATTGGGCGCGAAGAGTTGGGGTCAGGCAGAAGAGAAGAACGGCGAAGGATGCGACGAAACGAGCGAAGCGCATTGGGATTCTCCTTGGACGAAGATGCAAGGATTTTACATGAAGGCAAGAACGGAGAGGAGACAGTAAGGCGGGCGAAGGGAGAAGGAATTGGCTTGACAGGGCTGGGAGAGGGAGTTCAACTGAAGGGCACGCGGCCGAACAGACGGGTAATAGGCCGCCAAGCGGGCGTGTTGTTTCCGGCGTAACTACTGAAAATGGAGCGAGACGGCTAGCCGTGTAGAAGTTGAAAACCGGCGCGTCCTTGGATATGCAACGAGTGCGGTTTACGATCCTGGTGATGGCTGTGTGTGTGCTGGCGGCAATGGCAGTAGAGGATGTTTGTACCGCTGCCGCACAAGATTCCACGACCGAGCCGCGGACGGTTCCGGCAACACCGGCGGTTCCCTCCTCTGAGAAATTATCCACAAAGACGATAGAAGCGAACTTGAGGGTGCGGCTGCGACTGGAAGATGAGAGTCCGTTTGTGGGAGTGGCGGAGTTGCAATTGATGCCGAGCGAGGGAGGTGGGATTAAGGGAACGCGGACGGAGACGGAAGGCGAGACATTGTTTTCCGGGCTGAGTCCGGGAGAGTACCGCGTGGAGGCGAGCGCACCGGGTTATCTGCCGGTGGAATTGAGTACGGAGATCGAGGCCGGTCACCGGGAGCGAATTCTGTATGTGGTGATGAAGGTGAGGGCAAAGGCAGAGGAGGACGGGCGGACAAAGGAAGAGACGACGAAAACAGCGGCCCCGGCAAGAGGCAATGGGCTGCTGGCAGAGTCGAAAGCGACGGCGAGCGGAGGACGTGACTTCTGGGAGGACCACGAACTCGAAAAGAATGTGCCTGCGGTGGAGCCCGGAGTGGCGTGCCCAACCGAACAGATACTCGAAGGCGTGGCGGAGCGCATGAAGGAGTTTGTGAGTAACTTGGAGAAGTTCACGGCGAAGGAAGAGGTGGAACACTATCCGCTGGACGCTGGAAACAATCTGCGGACGGCGGAGAAACGGCGATTTGATTATGTGGTGGTGATTTCTCGGAACCGCATCGGGACGATTCTGCTGGACGAGTACCGCGATGGAAACACCGACCCGAGCATGTTTCCTGCGAATGTTGCGACGGAGGGATTGCCGGCGATGGAATTGATATTTCATCCCGTGGAGGCGGGAGACTTTCAATTCACCTGCGAAGGGTTAGGGCAGGCAAACGGGAGAACAACGTGGCAGATGCATTTTGCGCAGAGAAACGACCGGCCGGTGCGGATCCGGGCTTACGAGATCAATCGAAATGTATTTCCCGTTCATCTGGAGGGTCGAGCCTGGATTGATGCGGGAAATTACCAAGTGGTGCGGCTGGAATCGGAATTGATGAAACCAGTGCCGAAGATCTGGCTGACGAAAGAACACATGGTGGTTGAATACGCGCCGGTGCAATTCCGGGCGCAGAAAATGCAGATCTGGCTGCCGCACGAAGCGGAGTTATACGTGGAAAGGCACGATCACCGATACTACCGGCGGCACACCTTTACGGATTTCCGATTGTTCGATGTGGAAACAGCGCAAGGATTTCAGGCACCCAAGGGTTCGTACATTTTCACAAATAATTCGGACCGGGAGATAACGGGAGTGCTGACGGTGATCCCGGAGGAAGGCTCGAAGCAAACAGCGATCCGTGTGAGTGTGGTGGTGCCCGCGCGCGGCAAGGTGTTTAAGGTGGTGGGACCGGGGAAGGACGTGGACCTGCCGTCCTCGACGGTGGCGTCGGCCACTTTCGTGCATGACGGAAAAGCGGAATCGGTGCAGGTGGAGGCGAACATGGTGAAGGAAACGACGCTGGATTTGATTCCAGAGACCGCGGTGACGATGAAGCCGTGAGAGGGGTGAAGAAGCAGAAGGAAGTAAAAGGGTAAAAGAGGTTAGGAGAGAGCAAGGGAGAGTGCTGTTGCCGGGTAAACCCAAGACGGCGGCGTAAACCCGCCGCTACACTACATTGAGGCGGATTTGGAGACGGGGGCGCCGGGCTTCCACTTGTTTAGGAAGGCCAGGATGTCTTCGGGGGCCATGGAGCGGGCAGCCTCGAATTCGCCACGTTTCTGGCTGAAGAGAAGTTTTCCATCGGAATCGAGGACGGCGATGGCGGGGACGCCACGTTCGAGCGGGATATCGTATTTCTTGGCGATATCGAGATTCTTGTCCATTTGGCCGATATCGATGTGGGCGACGATGAAGGATTTGTTGAGAGTGGGAGCGATTTCGGGGGAGTGGAACGCTTCGTCCAGAACATGGCAGTCGAAGCACCAGTTGCCGCCGAAGACGAGGAGTACGCGCTTGCGGGCGGCGGAGGCGATGCGAAGAGTTTCGGCGATTTCCTGGTTGGCGTCGACACCCTGGGGATAGATTTCCTTATTTTCGAGAGGCTGACGGAGGCGCGTGGCGGCGGTGTGTGTGGCAACGCCGAGGTACCACAGATCGCCTTGACGGAACCAGTTTTGCACCGTTGCGACGAACTCCTTTTTGGAGGTGGTGCCCTGTTTCATGGTAAGGGTGAGTTGGACAACGAGGGTGTGAATGTCGGGAGTAGGTTGCTCTTGCTGAACGATCTGGGCAGAGAGATTGGTGAGGCCTTGGGATTTGAAGGCCGACCAAAAAGCGATTTCGTCAAGGATGGGCATGGGCTTTTTGCCGGGGCCGGTGATGTCTGGAGCGGGCGATTTGGTGTAAAGAGCGCCAAGGGCGGAGGAATCGCCGGCAAGGACCGCGGAGCGCCATTTTTCGAAGGGAGCGAAGGGAGCGCTGGAGGCGGCTTGATGCGCGGAGGCTGCGGTGGCCACGAAGAGAGCGATGAAAAATAGTGTCAGGCGGCGCATGGTGTAGAGAAAAGAATAGCATGAAGTGAGAAAGGGTACGGAATGGAGGGAACGGTGGAAGAGTGGGTGCGGTGTGGAGCGCGATGGGTAACGACTCCCTCGAGTTGGGTAATCGAAGGTTGCTGGCCACACTCCCCCCGCTGTGTGGCCCGTCCCCGTCGTGCAAAACCGCGCGAAAGATAAGGACCGGCCAGTTCGGTCGGCATGACCATGACTTTGTGGGTGGCAAGACGCAGGGATCGAAGAAGGAACCCCATGACGGCGGCCTAAAGCAGCCGCTACAGAGGGATTTGGGAGGCGCGGGGGATAGGAGTTCCCTTCCCATGATAAACTGGGTGGAAACTTTTAGAGAGAGGTAAGACGCTGTGGCTGAAAACAACGAGGGATTCAAGGTAATTGACCGTCGGCCGTTTACGGCTGAGGGTGAGATTCGCAAGGAAGTTGTGGAAGAGCAGGAGCGTGAGGCTAAGCGCGAAGAGGTAAAGGCCGAAGCCAAGGCAGCGGCAAATGCGGAAGCGGCGAAGCCGGCGGTGGAGACACCGAAGAAATTGCCGGCGTTTGAAAATCTGGTGCGGATGATAGGGAGTAATGCGGCGATGGTGCTGGGGGCGTACGCGGACCCAAACACGGGCCAACCGATGATCGATCCGGATGCGGCGCGGGAGTTGATTGATATGCTGGATGCGCTGCAGCAGAAGACGAAGGGAAATCTGGCTCCGGAAGAAGATGAGATGCTGTTGGATCTGCTGGGGAAGTTGAAGCTGACGTACCTGGAGATCTCGAAGGCGATGGCGGCGGAGATGGCGAAGGTAACCGCGCAGGCGAAGGGCGGGAAGAAGTAGGAAGGAAGCCGACAGCCGATAGTCTACAGCCGACAGAGAATTGAGGACGGCGCGGATGGGATCGCGCCGTTTTTGTTTTGTGGGGAGGAAACAGCAAGGAGAAGAGAGGCCGGGGTGTTGAGCCCACCCTTCGCAGAAGGCGCGAAGGATGGAAGCGAGGAAGAGGGGCAAGAAGCGCGGATCGAACAGGGATCCCTTGCGATGCTCGGGGCGACGGTGGGTTGGTTGGAGGAATGAGTACAATAGAGGGGATGGGAGCGGAAGCGATACGAGTGACGGTAATGGGGTCGGGCACGTCGATGGGGGTGCCGACGCTGGGGTGTCACTGCGAGGTGTGCGAGTCGACAGATGCGCGGGATAAGAGGTTGCGGCCGTCGCTACTGCTATCGCGAGGCGGGCAGAATGTGGTGATCGATACGACGCCGGATTTTCGGACGCAGGCGCTGCGGGCGAGGCTGGATCGATTGGACGCGGTGCTGCTGACGCATTGCCACGCGGATCATATTTTGGGATTTGACGATTTGCGGCCATACAACTTCCGGCAAAAGAGCGCGATTCCGGTTTATGGGACAGACGACACGTTCCGGGTGATCCGGCGCGTGTTTTCGTACGTGTTCGATAGCAAGCCGACACTGAGCACTATTCCGAGCGTGGAATTGCGAGAGGTGAGTGGGCCATTTCCCCTGCTGGGCATTCCGTTTATTCCTGTGCCGCTGCTGCACGGAGAGATGGAGGTACTGGGATTCCGGTTTGGACGAGCAGCGTACATGACAGATTTCAGCCGGTTGCCGGAATCGAGTGTGCCGCTGCTGGAGGACCTTGACGAATTGATTTTGGATGCGTTGCGAGATATTCCACACCCGATGCACCAGACGGTGGAACAAGCGCTGGCGCTGATCGATCGGTTGAAGCCGCGACGGGCGTGGTTCACGCATATTGCCCATGATTTGCCGCACCAAGAGACGAATGAACGGTTGCGGAAGGCGGGATATCCGCACGTGAAGCTGGCGTACGACGGATTGGAGTTGGAAGTGGCGACGGAATCGCCTGCGGTGGAGAAGGCGGAGGAGGCGCTTGCGGTGCACGTACATATACCGACGAGCGGGATCAGCGTGTTTTATTCGGCGGCGGATTGGGGGACGCGCTACGCCGCGAGCGGTCGCGGAAGCGTGATTGCGATCGGGACGTTTGATGGGATTCATTTGGGGCACCAGAAGGTGTTGGAGTACGCGATCAATCGCGCGAAGGCAAGTTGGGCGGTCTCTACCGCGCTGACGTTTGAGCCGCCACCGGTAAAAGTGTTGCGGCCAGAAACGGCGCCACCGCGGATTTCGACGAACCAGCAGAGGATGGACTGGTTTGGGGCGGTGGGGATGGAAGCGGCGGTGGTGCTGCCATTCACGAAAGAGTTGGCGGCACTTACGCCGGAAGAGTTTGTGGAACAAATCCTAGTGGGGCAATTGAAAGTGCGAGCGGTGGTGGTTGGAGATAATTTCCGGTTTGGGAGCAAGCAGGCGGGGGACGTGAAGTTTTTGCGGGAAATGGGGATGCGACTAGGATTTGAGGTGGTGGTGCACACACCGGTGATGCTGGATGGGGAGACTGTGTCCAGCACGTTGATCCGGAAATTGGTGAGCCAGGGAGATGTGCGGCACGCGGCGAGGTTACTGGGAAGGCCATTTGCGTTGACGGGCGAAGTAGTGAGCGGAACGGGCATGGGAAAGAAGTTTACGTTTCCGACGTTGAACTTAAAGCCAGACCAGGAGCTGCTGCCGGCGCGGGGAGTTTATATTACGAGGACGGTGCTGGAGGGAGAGTCGAGCAGTCATCGAAGCGTGACGAATGTGGGGGTAAGGCCGACGTTCAATGGAGCGGGATTGAGCGTGGAAACGCATTTGCTGGATTATTCGGGGAATTTTGCGCCGAAAACGATTGAGGTGCGGTTCTGGAAGAGATTGCGGGCAGAGAAAAAGTTTGCGGGGGCGGAAGAGTTGAGGAAACAGATTGGGAAGGATATTGCGAGGGCGAATACGTTTTTTGCGAGGCTGAGGGCAGCCCGGAGCCGGGAGTCGGGAGTTGGAAGCGGGAGAAGTGAAGACTGAAGATGGAAAGGCGAAGAAATGGAAGGGTGAGGAGAGAATCGGAATCCTCAGGGGCTAAACCCGAATTCCTGGCGCGGCTCATCTCGGAGCTGAAGCTCCTCCCTAAAGAGAAACCCAGGCAGAAAATGAGTTTAAGGAGAAGGGGAAAGTTAGACCCAAGAACCGGTCGAGAGACCGGCCGGCGCGTGTCAACGACTTTGAGACAGGTGTTCGCGAAGTTTAGTGAGTTTTTCATGTGTTGGGGTTTTCCACAAAAAAATGTCGCGCCAGGATCGCCTGGGAGCGACGATCTCCAACTCGGTCGACCCACAGCATCCCCGCTTTTGGCCTTCTTCAAACGCATTTCGCATTTTCAGAGTCGATCGCTGCGGTCAGCTGTTCCAGAGCGGGTCTGTTAATCCAAACCTCGCTGGGAAGAGCCGGCGGTTTGGGAGCGCTTCGTACGAAGCGCTCCGGATGAAGTTGGTAGGCAACATTGAGTACTTCCTGGCGTTGCCGCAGAATGTTTTCCGCTTGGCCATAGTGCACCATCGCCGGCGTAAGCAAGCCCAGGCCGGAGTGGCGATGTTCCTCGTTGTACCAACGAAAAAATCCCTGACTGAAAGCACGGCTATCCTGAATGCACCCGAAACGGTCCGGGAACTCCGGCCGATACTTCAGGGTGCGGAATTGGCTTTCCGAGTACGGATTGTCGTTCGAGACGTGCGGCCGACTATGCGTCTTGGTCACTCCCAGATCGGCCAGCAAAAATGCCACCGGTTTGGACCTCATCGAGGTGCCGCGATCGGCATGCAGGGTGAGTTGACCGGGCTGGATGTGTTGTTTCTTACAGCTCTCTTCGATCAGCCGCTTGGCCAGCTCGGCGCTTTCGCGATAAGCGACCATCCAACCGGTGATATAACGGCTGAAGATATCGAGGATTACGTACAGGTAGAAATGCAGTGCACTGCATTTCTACCTTAATGCAGGGAGTATTGTTATGCGGGCTCTCCATGCCGGAGAGCCCGTGGTTCTGCTATTTTGAGCGTTGTTCTCTCCTCATAAAGGAGCGCGTTGTCAGGGAAGCAATCAACTTGTCGCTGGCGCGGAAGCGTCCCGACCTCAGCTTCGGCGGTGTGATTGCTTCAAGCGCCTCTAGCTTTATGGATGGATCAGCGCGCGTGTAAATCTCGGTTGTTTGTATGTTGGCATGACCGAGCCACAGCGAGACCTTTCGCAGGTCTTTGGTTGCTTCCAATACGGTGAGAGCACAACTGTGTCTCAAGACGTGCGGAGATATGCGCTTTGTCGTTAGGGACGGGCAGTGTTTTCTCGCCACCAGAACATACTTCTCCAGGATGTATTCGAACCCGTAACGGGTCATGGGCTCACGTTGCACATTAACGAACAGTTCTGGCGCCAGGACCTTACCCCGGACAGCCAACCACGCTCGTAGCGCCGCAGCCGTCTGCTTCCACAAAGGCAAGCAGCGTTCGCGGCGCCCTTTTCCGTGCACGAGAATGCTGGCCTGAGGATGCAGAGATAAGTCTTCGAGGCGGAGGCTGGTGAGTTCAGACACGCGCAATCCGCCGGCGAAACACAGGTGCAGCATGGCACGATCCCGGATACCCGCCCAATCGGTGGGTATAGGGGCATCCAGAAGCGCTTGAACCTCCTCGGTCGAGAGGTGCCGCACAAGACGCGAATCGGTTTTTTTCATGGGGATCGCGAGAATGCGCCGAATCTGTTCCAGAGCCGACGGTACACGATACTCCATGAAGTGCATGAATGACTTGATGGCCGCAAGACGCACGTTTCGAGAGCTTGCTCCGTTGGAACGTGTCGTCTCCAGATGGTTCAGGAAACTGAGCACCAGGGGTGCGTCGATCTGTTCCCACTCTAATCGGGACGGCACAACTTTCAGACGCTTACTCGCGTAACTCAGGAGCAGCTGGAAGGCGTAGGCATAAGAGTCACAGGTATGAACGCTCGCGCGGCGTTCGAGGGTGAGACGTTCTTGAAAGAACGCGGTGACATGCGGGGCAAGAGCAGTCATGATTTGCCTCCCGCAAGGTGTGCTTCGCTTTGCTCGGCGATATTTCGCATGAGCTCTGGCACGGCTTCCAGATACCAGTAAGTCAGTGCCGGGGTGCTATGCCCCAGATAGGTTGAGAGCATAAGCATGTGCTGGGTGATATGATCCCGTCCATCCGGGCACGTCTGTAGCGCTCGGACGGCAAAGGCGTGCCTCAAAGAATGGGGAGTGGGGCGATGTTGCCCTCGTCCAACTGGCAATCCCATCTTTTTAGCCACTGTTCGAAATGCCTTTCCTACATCCCTGAGCAGTAGCGGTTTGCGTCGCAGCGAAATAAACACGTGATCATTGAAGGGAGCGAAGGGGCGTCTTTTTTGCAGGTAGCGTTCGAGTCCGGCTCGAGCAGTCTCATGCAAGGGAACCAGCCGGCTTTTGTGAAACTTGGAACAGCGGACCACCAGCCCGTCCGGTGTGATGTCGTTGTATCTCAATCGGATGGCCTCAGAGACGCGAAGGCCCGTACAGGACAGCAATGCGAAAAACGTGCTGTAGGTCTGCCGGCGCAGAGTGCGGTAACCCGACTGCGCGGCCAATCGGATGATCTCCCTGATCTGTTCCTCCGAAGGAATGTAGGGAGCAAGTCGCGGTTGACGCTCAGGGCCGAAGACCGCGGGGGGTATTTCATGACGCGCGTTTTCCGCCTGCAGATAGCGAGCAAAACGCGCGACGTCAGCCAGCCGTTGAGCTCGTGAACACTTCGAAGGCACTTGCCGTGCCCACTCGATGGCGGTCTGCGAGTTCACGTAGCGCTGACTCTTTGCGTCTGAATAGGCGGCGAAGCTTCTGAGGTGAAACTCCACGCACTTGAGGTTGAAGCCGGCCGATCGACGCACCGACAAATAAGACTGCACGGCGCGAACTAACATGACGACACCTCCGGCCACGGCTGGGCAATCTGCTGCAACCGAGCAATATCGACCTTGGCATAAATCTGCGTGGTCTCGACGCTGGAGTGACGCAGCAGAACCGCAATGTCCTGCAGTGATGCCCCTTGCCGCAACATCGAAGTCGCAAGAGAGTGACGCAGCAGGTGCGCCGCACCTCGGCTCGGACGTATGATTCCAGCCCGTCGTATGGCCTTGTCGACCAGCGTCGAGACGGCACTATGGGACGCTAGAGCGCCGAAGGGAGCACAACTGCGGATAAACAGTGCATCGGTGCGAGCCTGAGGGCGACCCTGTTTCAAGTACGCCACAATCGCCTGGCCCACCTCCTGACTCAAGGGCAGTCGCGTCTCACGGTGATTTTTCCCGCTGACATGAATCCACGCTCCTTTCCAGTCAATGTCCTGCAGCCGCAACTGTACGATGTCGCCTGCCCGAAGTCCCAAGCGGGCGAGCAGAAGAAGTATCGCCCGATCCCTTTTGCCTACCGGCGAGGACAGATCACATAAGGCGATAAGACGCTCTACATCCTCTGGTGGCAGGTATCGCGGTAGAGAAGTGAGACGCCAATGCGCCAAGACGGGAATGGCCCCCAGGAGACCCGGGCGACACCGGCCCTCGGCAACTAAAAACCGTAGGAACATACGCAGAGCGGTCGTGCATCTCTTTGCTACCGTCCACCCAGTGGTTCGACTTTGTTGCAGTACGAACTGTCGTAGTCGGTGGGCATCCAGTTTGCTCGGGTTCTCGCCGAGGCGCCGGATCAGCTCTCGAATCGGTATACCGTAGCAGTAGAGCGTCTGGTCACTTGTGCCGCGCTGCGCACGCATCCACGCACAAAATGCTGTCAACAATGCCGGTTCGGGCGCGGTTGTCCTGGTAACCCGAATAGCATCCCCATTTACGCCCTGAACATGATTTAAAAACAACCGCGCACCGGTCAGAATAACCGCTCGATCGGTACGAGAATAACGACCGCAACGACATCGGGTGAGGTGAGTACCGAAGTGATTAAGCGCAGTTCCATTTACATCTCCCAGAGATAGACATTCGCGGACTGCCCAATGAATAATATGTTGCGCCGAACGAAGGTGTTTGCGGGCAGATATCCTTCCATAGCCACTTTCAAGCAGGCGATTCGCGAAGCTTTCAAGCAGTGCTCCAGAAGGACCACTGCGAATTGCGCGGATCCGCGCGGATGACTTAAAGTACTCAGAGAGCATGACGACCTCCTTGGATAGTCTTGTTGGCCGGGAGAGGAGGTCGATTATTATGCGGAGTATCTCTGCCTCAAAGCGGGAGCATCAACAGCGGAAACGCACAGTCTGGCCGGTGCTTCGTCACAGAACCCTGCATAAGAATAGTCGCCGCATTAAGGTAGAAATAAGTCCATTTCGCGGGGCCGAGTAGCTTGGTTATATCCCAGCTCCACAATTGATTGGGGGCTGGCCAGGAGCTCGGGCTTCTGGTAGGGCGGATGCGTCAACTGATCGCGGCGCTCGCGAACCTCGCCGTGCTCGTCGAGCAAGCGATACATGGTGCGAATCGAGCAGTGATACTCGCCTTCATCGAGCAACGTCGCATAAACAGCGGCGGGAGAACGATCCTGGAAACGTTCTTCGTGTAGACGAGCCAGAACCGCATCCCGTTCCGCCGGGCGGAGTGCGCGTGCCGGCGAAGGCCTCGACGCGCTCACCGCCGGAGAAGAAGTCTTACGGCCATCCCGGTAGTAAGATGCGCGAGGCATACACAGAGCTTGGCAAGCAGCGCTGGTGCCGACGTCGAGAGCTAGCGCGGCGATCGCCGCCATCAGGATTTCTCCTCCGGGTCCTGCTCCGGAATCGGATGACCCAACAGCGCTGCCACTTTTTTTTGGACGTCGATGATGATGTGCGCCTTACGCAGGTCTTCCGTCAAACGCGCATTCTGACGGCGCAACTTCTGATTCTCTTCTTCGAATGGGTTGCGCTTGGACTTCGGCCCGCGTTTCTGTGGGGTTAGAGCCTCGAGGATTCCCTGGGCCTGCTCTCGCCGCCAGTAGGTCAGCAGAGACGAGTACAGACCTTCGCGGCGGAGAAGGGCGCCAAGGCCACCTCGCGTCGTCGCAGCGACTTCGGCTTCTTGTAAGATGCGTTGTTTGTACTCCGCTGTGTAGGTCCGCCGCTTCGGTTGGGCAACTACTTCGGGATCCGGCCGCGAAGCCGGCCCCGGATCGGCGCCCGCTTTGGCTGCCGCTGCACTCCGCTGCGGCTCGCTTCGCTCGCCTTCGCTTCGTTCCGCGGCAGCCAAACCCCCAGGGGAAAGAACAACACCAAGAGAATTCCCATTCATCTCTGATCTCTTCTTTCTCGCCCTACTGCTCATTAATTAAGGGTACTAGACTTGTCTCAGAGATGTTGGCACGGAGGGGGCGATCCCCGAGGACCCCAAAAACTGGCGAAGAAGTGAAAGAGTTTAAGAGTGCCAGAATGAAAAAGTAGAAGAGCGCAAAGGCGGGGCGCGTCTTAACAAAAACCTCACGAAGTTCTCAGGACTTTACAGCGTGGGAAATCTTATTCTCTGGGAGGCTGGACAGGGTGTCCGGCGCTTCTTGAGAGGGAACGATGTCGCTGACGATATTCCTTGCGCTGTGCATACTTGGCGTGGATTTCCTGATTTACGTGCTGTTTCAGTGGACGTTCGGGGATAAGCGCCGGGCGATGGCGAAGAAACTGGAACGGCATCGAAACGCGATGCAGGAGCAAGCGCCGCGGCCATTCGTGGTGAATAAGGGGAAGGCTGGACCGGAAACGCAGGCGAGAATGCAGAAGGTGCGCGAGCGGATGGCGGGGAGAGGGGTCGGCGAGCGGCGGTTGGCGTAGGGAGGACCTTGAGTCCTCAGGGTCTGAAGCCCCATTTCCTGACGGATGGCTGCTGTCGGAGCTGAAACTCCGCCCCCCAGAAGAAACTTCAGAAAACCCAATAAAACAAGAACAGCTGCGGCGCACAGTCGCAAGAGCCCACCTTTTCTGTAAACCACTCGGAGAGGATGGGACATCCTCGTAGGGACGATTGTTGGGACTTAGTGCTTCCGGACAATTGAGAAGACTGTCCTGGTGGTATGGGGAACTGCGGCGAGTAGCGATACGCCCAGCGCGTTAATGAGGCCACGAGGTCCGCGCGTTTTGAGCAGGTAATACGGCACAAAGACCATCCACGCGAAAAATATAAAGGCATTGAATTCAAACGACGCAGTGAGACTGTAAGATCGGCGATCGAGTACTACCCACCGCAGCATAAATAAAGCAAAGGTGATATTCCAGAGAAGGTCGGTGCGCTTGAGCGAGTGCTATCCGTGCAAGGCAAGTACGCCAAGCCCAGCAGAATGGAAGAAAGTCGCCAGGGTCAATGGAATTCGAGATTTCCAAGCCGACGGGGCGGAAAAGCTCAAAAAAGTTTCCAGAAGTTACGTTAGGATTTACAAAAATTCCTTGTTAGGTCTACTTTAGATGCATTCCCATCGAGTGAAAGTCGCAGCGTGCGGGCACAGTGGCCAATGCAAAGATCGGCCACCACACAAGCCACTGCACAAGAGAGAAAACTCAAGAGCACAGGCAAGAATGGCTGTGGCGCAGGTGAAACGTCTGTCAGGCGGCGGGAGTGGGGCCGGCTAGGAAGCCACCGTCGAGAACTAAAGATTGCCCAGTCATGAAGGAGGCGCGGTCGGAACACATCCAAAGGACGGCTTCAGCAATCTCCGACGAGGTGCCAAAGCGGCCGATAGGATGGAGAGCCAGGATTTGCTTATTGACGTCTGGGGCGCCGAAAAGGCGATCAGCCATAGCCGTTTCGATCACGGCAGGGCACACGGCATTGACCCGAATTTTATTTGTAGCGCATTCGAGGGCGGCAGACTTGGTCAGGCCGATTACGCCATGCTTGCTGGCGGAATAGGTAGCAGCGCCGGCGCCACCCATGTGACCGGCGATGGATGCCATGTTGACGATTGCGCCGCCAGTGCCCTGCTTGAGCATTTGAGGGATTTCGTATTTGAGGGAGAGCCAGACACCTTTGAGATTGATGTCGATGGTGCGGTCCCAATCTTCTTCGGACTGTTCCGTGATGGGAACCCATTTGCCCTCGATGCCCGCGTTATTGAAGGCGATGTCGAGGCGGCCAAATCTTTCGACAGTTTTGTGGACGAGCGCTCGAACATCGGCGGCTTGGGCCACATCCGTTTTCACGAATAGGCCATCGCCACCGGCGGCGCGGAGGAGGTCGATGGTCTCGTTCCCTTCCCCTTCCCGACGGCCTGCGACTACGACTTTGGCGCCAGCTTCGGCGAAGAGCAGGGCGGCTTCGCGGCCGATGCCGGAGGTTCCACCGGTCACAATAGCAACTTTATTGCGCAAGTCCGCAGTCATGAGTTCTCCTTGAATGGCTGACTATGGGTACGACCCGGAAGAAGGTGCGGAAAAGTGTAGGGTATGCAGGGAAGGACGTCAAACGGAGAAGAGAGGGAGGCAAGAAACTCACCACAGAGTTAGCGGCGGCCACGGAGGGAATGGAGAAGCGGAAGATTAGCGGGAAAGGGATTTTTTCTGGGCGGCGAGGCAGTCGTTGCAGATGCCGCCGACTTCGGTGCGAGAGACCGTGACTTGGATGTCGCAGTCCACGGCGATTTGTTGTTTGAGCTGCTCGTAAAGGCGGGATTCGAATTCGCGGACTTTGCCGCAGCGGAGACAGGCGACATGGATATGGTCGCGGGGGCCGTGAGTTTCATAGTAGTGGCGGTCGCCGCGGAGATGGAGGAGATCAAGTTCGTCGATGAGGCCTTCTTTTTTGAGGAGGTCGATGGTGCGGTAGACGGTGACGAGATGAACTTCCGGATCAATTTGTTGAGCGCGTTCGAGGATCTGATCGACGTCGAGATGCTGCTCGGCGGAATCCATGACCTGGAGGATGACGCGGCGTTGTCGGGTAAGACGAATGCGGCGCTGACGGAGAGCATCCTGGAGATGGCTCGACGGGGCAGCGGGGTTGATACGTTCGCCAGCGGAAACGCGACGAGATGGAGTGGCGGACATGGAGCGAGCACCTCGGAAAAGGTAGTTTAGCAGGAAGCGGGAGGGGCGAGTAGGGGCGGGTGAGAAAGGCGAAGAAGTGCAAGTTGGGAGTCAAATGTATCGAGATGGAGACCGTTGTAGATCAAGCCAGGGTCCCTCCGCTCCGTGGCCGTCGCGCTGAGAACCGCGCGGGAGAGAAGGACGGGCCACTCCGGTCGGGATGACATGTTTCTTCTTTGGGAGGCAAAACGCAAGGGTGGCCGATCTAAAGACCGGCCACTACACAAGAAAGAAAACGGCCTTATTGCATCCATTTCTGCGATTGGCCTGACGGATAAGCGAGAGCGCCTTCCCAGAGGAACCAACTGCGCGAATTTAGAACCGCGGAGTGATGATGTCAATACAGCAACTGGAACAAGGGCGAAGAACACACCCAATGGAAATGGAAACGCTAAAACAAGAAAACGGGACAGGTGCCAACATGATGGCTTGCACCACCACCATGCTGGCGTATCTGTCGGGCGGGCTAGACCAAGAAACCACCACTTATTTGAATCTTGACACGCACGGACATCTGCTGTCGTTGCTCCAGAGCAATGTCTCACCCGGCCAATTCGGCATGTCGCAAACGGACGATTATTTGGCGAGAAGGAACCAAACGAGCACAAGATCAATCGTGATGAACGTCCAGATGATGACCTCGATACTTGTTTTCTCGAATATAGACCGCAATCTGCGCATAGATGTAGTTCCTGACAAAGGGCGGGTGTCGGGTGGAATGTTAGCCGTCAGTCTCTTTCATACTCGACGTAGTATCAAGTTAATTTATTGTAAGCGCCGGGCGCCGCGCCTCTCTATGATTGCCCAAAAGAATCAAACGCGAATCAATTGTCTGGAATTTGACACACTCCGGCAATCGGGTAGGGTGAGACCAGAATGAAGCTTGGTTAAAGTTAGGCTATGAAGCGAATAACGGTCGCATTATTACAGACTTACAAACATAAGCAAGATTGACAGTCTAATGCGTTTTTGGCGAAGGGATGGGTATGAAGGAGACGAATCAGGCCGTAGGTTTGAATCCGAAACCTGAAATCAAACAGCGAGGCGGTTTTCGTCCTGGGGCTGGCCGTCCGCGCAAGCCAAAGCCTAAAGGCGGATCGCGTCCTGGGGCTGGCAGAAAGCGCGACCTATTCCGATTGCTAAACCGGCCAAGTCTGGAAATCGCTAGGGTTATCTATGAGGAGAACAATCCCCGGGAAGTGTTCGCTAGGCTATTGCGTAGCAAGTCGGATGACGTCAGGTTGCGGGCCATTTGATTTCTACACGAACAGGCATTCGGCAAGGCAAAACAGGCTATCGACGTTTCGGGCGGAATTGTTCGCGCACACACGGCCTAGGGTGACCCAACGTTTCCGTCGTTGATACTAGGGGTTCACCCAGTTGTTTCGTAGCGGGGCTAAGTCTAAAAGAGAGATGCTTAGCCGAAATTCACCGAATGGAGAAAGAGAATGCCAGCAAGAACCCCGGGAGAAGTTTTCCTGATGTTGCTCAGCAATGTGCGAAATAGGACCGAACGGCAATCAAACATCTATGAAGAGATTGGTAAGCACGCCGAGGAACCCGAGATCAAGGAGGCGATAGAAGCACGGGCTTTCGTGTCCAAGCAGATTCTCGCCAAACTCGACGAATGCTTCCGTATCATCGGCGAGAAGCCGGCAACATCCACTGGACAGCTACAAGAGACCTTCCTGGAGGATTTCCGCAAAGAAGTGGCTGAGATCCAATCCCCAGTCGCCAAGCGTCTCTTCGTATTGGCAAAACTGAGCCATCTCGCACACCTCCGAATGGCCGAGTATGAGGTCCTAGTTGCAGCAGCTGACTTGGCAGGCAATCACGGAGTCGGCGTGCTTTTGGAAACCTGCCTTGCAGACAAACTCGCTTTCGCAGAACGCAACCGCCGTATAATCCGGCACTTGGTCGAGACCAAGTTCGCGGAACGGGCTGCAGGAGCTTAGGCACAATAAAAAGAAAGCGGAAGCTGAATGGGAAGGGGCGGGGCTAAAACGGGGTTTCGCCCCTAACTCTGTTGCTATCACAGACCGGTCCACCCCGAGGCAAATGGACCCGCAAGTCCCAGCTCAATCCACGTAGATTTCATACCCGGTCAACGCGCTTTTCGCGTTTGGATCATCTTACTGCCAGTTTGCAGTGTTGCTGTCACTCAGACAGGGACTAGGGATTCCCCCAGTTGTTTCGTAGCGGGACTAAGTTCTAAACAGGGATGGCCAGCACTATGCGATTCCTGCGGAGTAGGCCGATGTGGGGGAATAAGAAGCCGGAAACGCCTCAAGCGCAACCGGAAATCAAAAATTTTCCAGTGAATCCGCCGCTGGCGTCGAAACCCGCCGCGGCTACTGGGGAGGGAACTACCGCAATGAGCACAAATGCTATCCGTCCGATGGTGGCGACCGCTGACCGTGCTACGGCCCGGCTCGGTCCAAGTCTGCATGTGAAAGGCGAAATCGCCGGCAATGAAGACCTGGTGATCGAAGGGTCGGTGGAAGGATTGGTCCAACTGGGCGAGTATGCAAGCGTGATTCAAAGACAAAAAGCGCTCGAAGGGTCGGTGGAAGGATTGGTCCAACTGGGCGAGGGCAAACTGACCGTGGGCGCTTCGGCCAAGGTGACCGCCGACATTACCGCCCGGGAAGTGGTGGTCTTCGGCACGGTAAAGGGCAAGGTGCGGGCCAAGGATCGGATCGAGATTAAGAAGGATGGCTCCGTCAACGGCGATCTGACGACGGCGCGCATCGTCATTGAAGACGGGGCTCATTTTAGGGGCTCCATCGGGGTCGATGAGAAGGAATCCGGTGGCGGATCGTTCTCGCGTGCCGCGTCAGCAGCGGCCGGTGTGGGATCGAAGACCATCTAGATTATCTCGCGACTGGTACAAGGACTGTTCTAAACAGGGATGGCCAGCACTATGCGATTCTTGCGGAGTGGACCGATGTGGGGGAATAAGAAGCCGGAAACGCCTCAAGCGCAACCGGAAATCAAAAATTTTCCAGTGAATCCGCCGCTGGCGTCGAAACCCGCCGCGGCTACTGGGGAGGGAACTACCGCAATGAGTACAAATGCTATCCGTCCGATGGTGGCGACCGCTGACCGTGCTACGACCCGGCTCGGTCCAAGTTTGCATGTGAAAGGCGAAATCGCCGGCAATGAAGACCTGGTGATCGAAGGGTCAGTGGAAGGATTGGTCCAACTGGGCGAGGGCAAACTGACCGTGGGCGCTTCGGCCAAGGTGACCGCCGACATTACCGCCCGGGAAGTGGTGGTCTTCGGCACGGTAAAGGGCAAGGTGCGGGCCAAGGATCGGATCGAGATTAAGAAGGATGGCTCCGTCAACGGCGATCTGACGACGGCGCGCATCATCATTGAAGAGGGGGCTTATTTTAAGGGCTCCATCGACTCCATCGAGGTCGACAAGAGCGGTGAGAAGGAATCCGGTGGCGGATCGTTCTCGCGTGCCGCGTCAGCAGCGGCCGGTGTGGGACCGAAGACCATCTAGATTATCGCGCGACTGGTACAAGGACTCGCCAATAAGGAAATTGATCGAACGCGCAAAGGATTGGCTCAGCTTTGCGATTCGCTTGGCTCAGTTGAAATCGAAAAGCCCCAGATTTGTGCCGCCCGCGCCCCTGGCGCAGTTGCTCTTGGCGTTGCGCGGCGGGTTCGAGTTTATGTTCGACGGATTCGCACGGTTGTCCGCCTTCTGTCCGTGAACACGGTACAAAACCGTACAAAACGGTACAAAACGCCAGCGCAAATTTCCTTTGTTTTGTTGGATTTCGTTGCATGGAGTAGTACGGCGTGTAGGCTAGAGTCGCACCCCAAACCCGAAAGACTTTCCCATGCACCTCCTATCTCAGGCCGTCCCGCCCCAGAGTATACCCCATCGTATACCCTGGCCAGAGCACACCCACACCCGCTCAAGGCAACGCGAATGAGTTTAGCGGGTATTTCGATCAGGAATGATGGGTGAGCATTCTCGCAACGTCGTTGTAGGTGACGTAGACGATGAGGGCTAAGAGAAAGACCAGACCAACCTGGATGAAGCGCTCTTTGAAAGCGAGGCTGAAATCTCGGCGGCGAAGTCCTTCGAGAGAGAGAAGGACGATGTGGCCACCATCGAGGATGGGGATGGGAAGAAGATTGAGGATGCCGAGATTGACGCTGATGAGGGCCATGAAACCGATGACAGCGTAGGCGCCTTGGGCGACGGCTTGTCCTGCGGTGCGGGAGATGCCGACAACGCTTTGGAGTTGCTTGACGGAGACGCGGCCGCTGACAAGCTTACCGACAACATCGATGGTCTGCGTGACAAGAGAAGCGGTCTGTAAGCTGGATGCCTTCAGGGCCTGAACGGGCCCAACGTGCTCGTAGGAAACAGCAAATTCGGGGAGCATTCCGACTTGATAGGCGTTCTCCGCGCCTTCGGAAAGGCCCTTTTGGGGAGTTACAGAAAGACTAAGATCCTTGCCTTTGCGATCAACATCGAGCTGAAGGGTTTTGCCGCCGGAATTGCGAACGAGATCGACGAACTGATCCCAATATTGAATTTTCTGGCCATCGATGGCGCGAACGAGGTCGCCATCGCGGAGTCCGGCGCGGTCGGCAGGAGTGCCAATGGCGACTTCACCGATGATCGCCGGGATGGGAGAGTAGCCGAAGGTACGCTGGTACGGATTGCTACTGGAGGGGAGATCGACTTCGCGGGTGCTCCCGTTATTGGAGACCAGGAGCTTGAGAGTGCTGCCGGGAGCGGACTGCATGGAAATTTTCTGAGCATCTTCCCACGTGGGGTTCTTGACGCCATTGATGGAAAGAAGTGTGTCACCTAACCGAAGGCCGGAAGGATTGTTCAATTGAGAAGCAGGAAGCCCGGCAACAATGACGGGCTTGGAGAGAGCGGTGTCTCTCGGCAGGCCAACTGCTGTGTAGTAAACGCCGAGAAGAAGAACAGGAAAGATGAGATTGACAGCAGGGCCGGCGGCAGAGATGAGCGCGCGCTGCCAACGCTTTTTGGACATGAGTTCGTCGGGAGCGCCGGTGGGTTTTTGATCGCCGGAGTCAATATCGGTAAGGTCCTGCCCGGCCATGCGAACGTAGCCACCGAGAGGAAGGGCGCTGAAGCGCCAGTCGGTGTCGCCACGCTTGAAGCCGAAGAGACGTGGGCCGAAGCCGATGGAGAAGACGTCGACACGAACGCCGAAGAAGCGGGCGACGATGTAATGTCCCCATTCGTGAACGAGGATAATCACACCGAGAACCAAGATCATGCCGATAATTGTGTTCATTCGAGCAAGCGACTCCGTCAAACACCTATTGTAGCAAAAAGCCGAGACAGCGCCGAATGGAGATGCGAAGCGGTGTGCCGGGAATTGCAAGTCGTACAGGAATTAGATGCGGGAAGGGGAGAAAGGGTAGCGGGGGCGGGGGGGTGGGAGTTGGTAGGGCGAGTTCCGGTAGGCAGAAAACAAGGTCAGGAGATTAAGAGTAGAAGAGTTCAAGCGTGGTGGGTGGTCTCGTCGAGTTGCGAAAATGGGGTGCGTCTCGCGAGCGCCCCTCCGCAGCGTGGCCCGTCGCGCTGGAGACCGCGCGAAAGAGAAGGACGGGCCACTCCGGTCGGGATGGCGGGTTTCTTTTTTCGAGACAAGGTGCAACGAACGAAGAGAGATCCCTCACTCCGTGGACTCCGTCCGGAATGACGGCTGGGTGATTGAGTGGATTGGAAGAGAGGCAGGAAAACCCAAGACGGAGGTGTAAAGCCGCCGCGGCACGTGAAGGTTGGGGAGCAAAACGCTGGGTTTGAGATCCTTCACCCGCACGAGGTGCGGGTTCAGGATGACAACGAATTACTGTATTGGGGCCGATGGTTAGGCGGAGACGGGCTTGGAAGCTAGGCGGGAGACGGCTTCGGAGGCTTGGCGGCGGGCTTGGTTGTCGGCCGCCAGGACTTCGGCTATGGAGGCGAACTTGGTGCGCGGAGTTTGCGCCAGGACGGATTCAATGACCTCGGGGATGGCTAAGAAGGGGAGGCGATGATCCAAGAAGGCGGCAACAGCTACTTCATCGGCGGCGTTCAGGGCGCACGGTAGCGCGCCACCTTTCTTCATGGCTTCGCGAGCCAAGCGCAGGCAGGGGAAACGGCGGGTAGAGGCTTTCTGGAAGTCGAGGCGGCGGAGTTTGGACCAATCGAGTTGGACCTGCTGCGAGGGGAGGCGAGCGGGATAAGTGAGCGCGTACTGGATGGGCATGCGCATATCGGGAGGGGCGAGTTGAGCGAGGACGGCGCCATCGACAAATTCAACGAAGGAGTGAATTACCGATTGGGGATGAATGATGACGTCGATCTGGTCGGGGCGCATGTCGAAGAGCCAGCGGGCTTCAATGATCTCGAAACCCTTGTTCATCATGGTGGCGGAATCGATGGTGATGCGGTTGCCCATTTTCCAGTTGGGATGAGCGAGGGCTCGGTCGACGGTGACGTTGGCCAGTTGAGCGAGAGGAGTTTTGCGGAACGGGCCACCTGAAGCGGTGAGAACGATGCGGCGGACTTCGGGATAGAGGTTCGTGGTGGGTGGTGAGTCGTGAGTGGCGAGCGCAGAGGAACCCCAGAACTCAGGTGCAGTAGCGACCCCTGAGGCGCCCGAAGATCGAAGAGGGATTCCTCGCTCCGCAGACTCCGCTCGGAATGAAGGGTTTTCTAAATCTCCGGAATGTGAGGATCGACAGCCGGCGCGGAGGCATTGGTGGACGGCGTTATGTTCGGAATCGACGGGGAGTAGTTCCCTGCCGGATTTCGCGGCGGCGGCCATCACTAATTCACCGGCGGCGACGAGGACTTCTTTGTTGGAGAGGGCGACGGTGCGGCCGAGTTTTACGGCTTCGTAGGTGGCTTCGAGGCCAACGACCCCGACCGCGGCAGAAAGGACGATTTCGGCGGAGGAGTGGGTGGCTACTGCGAGCATGCCTTCGGCGCCGTGATGAATGTGTGGGAGTGGGGTCACATTTCTTTCGCGGAGGCGCGTGGCTAGATCGTCGGCGAGCTGTGGCGTTGCGACGGATATAACCTCGGGGTGGTGGCGTTCGATTTGGGGGAGGAGTTCGTCGAGGTTGGTGCCTGCGGCCAGGGCAACGATTTTGAATTGATCGGGGAGGGATTCGACGACGTTGAGAGTTTGGCGGCCGATGGAGCCGGTGGAGCCGAGGATGGAGAGATGTTTTTGGGACATGTTGATTCATTTTAGAGGATGTGAGGCAGATCGGAAAGGGTAAGGCGGTTGCGCGCTCCATCGATTCTTGTGGCAGTGAAATCAAGCCAAAGTCCCTCTGCTGAGTGGCCCGTCGGGTTGGAAACCGCGAGGAAAAGAAAGACTTGCCATTTCGATTGGGATAACATTTTTCTTTTTTTTTGGAAGTGAGACGCGTTGGTGGCCGATCTGAAGGTCGGCCACTACACCAAAAACAGGAGGAAGACCTCACCCTGAAGGGGTGACCGACAGGCAGGAGTTACAAGGTGGGGTTGACGAGGACCAGGTAATACCAGATGACAGGGATGCAGAGGATGAGGGCGTCGATACGATCGAGGACGCCCCCGTGGCCGGGGAGTAGGGCGCCAGAATCCTTGACGCCGGCGGAGCGTTTGTAGGCGGATTCTAGGAGGTCACCCATTTGTCCGGCGACATTGCCGAGAGTGGCCATGGCGAGGAGATGCGGGATGGGAATGGGAAGCCAATAGTGGAAGGCATAGGCTACGAGGAGTGAGCTGAGCATGCCACCCGCGGAACCTTCCCAAGTTTTTTTGGGAGAGATGTGCGGGGCGAGAGGATGTTTGCCGATGGCGCGGCCGACGAAGTAGGCGGTGGTGTCGGCGGCCCAGGTGATGGCCAGGGCGAAGAGGAGGAGGCGGGGGCCGTTGAGAGGAAGCTCGTGGGTACGAACGGCGAAAGAAAGAGGAAAAGCAACGAGGAAAAGCGCGCTGGAGGAAATTCCGGCGGAGGGCAGAGATTCGACGAGGGGGCGGCGAGTGAAAAGAGTGAGTACGGTGAGGCCGAGGAGGAAGAGGAAAAAGAGAGTGGTGGGGGAATAGACCGCAGCCATCTGCTCTGAGAACGAAATTGTGGGTGCTGGACTGGAAGCAGGCGTTGAGGTGAGGACGGACAAAACAGGCAGATGGAAATACGGATTGCTGACTCGCCACTGTTGGGCGATCAGCAAAAAAGCACAGAAGATGGTCCAGACGCGGTAGGCGCGGTGGCCGATGGCGTCGCCTAGTGCGAAATATTCGCGGAGGGCGAGGATGGTGATGAGGGCGGTGGCGAGGGCGACGGCCCAAGTGGGGGTGAAGAGGACGAGAGCGACGACGATGGGAATGAGAACGAGAGCAGTAAGAACGCGAGTGCCGGTCATGGTGTCGGATAGAAAGGATAGCAGATATTGAGGAAAGGGCGTTTGATGGGGCGTGTGAAAACTGAGAACTGAAAATAGTAAGAGAAAGGCAGGCGGCGTTAAGCCGCCCTACAGAGTTTTCCTGAGCTTCACCATAGGTAAATGGTGAGTTAGCGGGCGGCGGAGGCGGCCGGAGGGGTGATGGCGCCGTAGCGGCGCTCGCGTTTTTGGAAGTCGAGAAGAGATTCGAGGAGGCGGGCGCGATTGAAATCGGGCCAGAGAGTTTCTGTGATGAAGATTTCGGCGTAGGCAATTTGCCAGAGAAGGAAATTACTGACACGCATTTCACCGCTGGTGCGAATCAGGAGATCGGGATCGGGAAGATCGGCGGTGTAGAGATGATGGGAGAGATCGTCTTCCGTAATGGGCAGTTGAGACGGGTGGCCATTGCGAGCGGCGAGGATGGCGTTGATGGCGTCGACGATTTCGGCGCGGCCACCGTAATTGACGGCGATGGAGAGGACCATCCCGGTGTTTTTGGCAGTGGCGGCGGTGGCTTCTCGAGTTTCGCGGCGGACGGCTTCGGGAAGTTCATCGGGACGGCCGAGGAAACGCAAGCGAATATCGTTGCGCTGGAGGAGAGGCATTTCTTTGCGGATGTATTCGCGAAGGAGTTGCATGAGGAATTCAATTTCGGTTTTGGGGCGGCGCCAGTTTTCGACGGAGAAGGCGTAGAGAGTGAGAGCTTCGATATTGAGACGCGCGCAAGTTTCGATGGCGATGCGGGCGGACTGCGTGCCGTAACGGTGACCGGCGACGCGAGGGAGATGGCGCTTCTGGGCCCAGCGGCCGTTGCCATCCATGATGATGGCGATGTGACGGGGGAGACGGGAAATATCGAGTTTATCGAGGAGACGGGCCTCTTCAGAGGTGACGAGGCCGAGAGTTTCCAGTTGGGTGCGGGCGTGGGACACGATGGGTTCCGAGTGATTCCTCTTTATGGCGCAAAGTTAGCATACGGATTGCAGGGATGCAATTGTGAAGGTGGGGGAGAGGAGCAAGGAGGTAAAGGAGAGGCGAGCAGGAATCGGTGATTGACGGCTGGGATAAGACAAGACGCAAGGGTTGAGATCCTTCGCCTCACGAGGACGCTGGAGCATGCGGGATGTCGGCGTTACAAAGAGGCGTTAGTTAGGTGGCGGGAGGGTGGAAGAATTGATTAATGGATTGGACGACGAGAATGAAGGTGAGGATGATCATGGCGACAGCAGTGACCCAGGCGATGAGGTTGAAGAAGAAACCGTTGGTGTGTTCACCCATGAGATCTTTGCGGTTGACGAGGAGAAGAATGAAGATGATGACGATGGGAAGCCAAACGCCATTGCCGACTTGAGAGAAGATGAAGATTTTCCAGAGGGGGGCGTTGGGGATAAGAACGATGCCGCCGCCGACAAGAATGAGGATGGTATAGAGCCAATAGAAGGCTGGGGCTTCGCGGAACTTGTGGTCGAGACCGGCTTCGAAGCCGAGGCCTTCGCAGATGACATGAGCGGTGGAGAGAGGAAGGATGGTGGCAGCGAAGAGGGAGGCGTTGAGAAGGCCGAAGGCGAAGGTAAGGCCAGCCCACTTGCCAGCGAGAGGGATGAGGGCTTTGGCAGCCTCACCGGCGTCGGCGATATTGGTGAGGCCGTTGCGGTTCAAGGTCGCTGCGGTGCAGATGATGATGAAGAAGACGATGATCATGCAGGAGATGGAGCCGAGAAGGACGTCGAGGCGGGCTTGGGGATACTGACGGGGGCCAACCTTTTTTTCGACGAAGCCGGCTTGCAGGTAGAAGAACTGCCAGGGTGCGATGGTGGTGCCGACCAGAGCAGTGAGCGTGATGAGATATCCTGTGTCGAAATGGATGCTGGGGACGACGGTCATGCGTGCGGCGAGAACCCAGTCGGGCTTGGCCAAAATAGCCGAGAATAAATAGGTGAGATAGAAAACACAGGCGATGAGGAAGACGATTTCGACCTGGCGGTAGTTCCCTTTCAAGACGAGGATCCAGACCAACAATGCGGCGATGGGGACAGAGACGTATTTGCTGATACCGAAGATCTGCATGGCGGCGGCCACGCCCGCAAATTCAGCGACGACGTTGGAAAGATCGACAAGAAAACCGGTGACCATGACGAAGAAAGTGGAACGGAAGCCAAACTCCTCGCGGATGAGATCGGAGAGGCCCTTGCCGGTAATGACGCCCATGCGGGCGCACATTTCCTCGGTGACGTAGAGGGCGATGGTCATAGGAACGAGAGCCCAGAGAAGGGTGTAGCCATAGGCGGAGCCGGCTTGCGTATAAGTGATGATGCCACCGGCGTCGTTATCGACGTTAGAGGTGATGATGCCGGGGCCGATGACGGCAAGGAAGAGAAAGATGCGGCGACGCCACTGATTGCCGCGGGAGAAAAAGCCGAGGACACCGCCGCGGAGGCGGTCGATGAAGGCGTTGATGGAGGAGAGCGTCATGGGAGAAGAGGGGTGAGTAAGGAGTGGCGAGTGGGGAGGGATGCGAAGAGAGGAAGTGTAAGAGTGAAGGAGTCGAAGAGTGAGAAAGTGAGAAAAGAAGAGATTGGCATGATCAGGAGATGGTGCGGACATGGGGCGCAGCAGTGCTGCGGCCTTACGAAGAGAGGGCGGATGGTCATGCGTTCACCAGGCGGGAGACTACGTCGTCCACGGTGACCACGCCGATGGGGTGTGAGTTTTTGTCGAGGACAGTGAGCATACGGAGATTGTATTTGTCGAAGAGTTCGAAGACATCTTTTTCGCTGGAATCGGCGGAGACGGAGACGAGGGGGTCGGTCTTGAGTTCGCTCATGTGCTGCTCGGGAACGGCGAGGAGAATGCGGGCGATGGGGACGGTGCCGGCGAAGTGGCCGAGGGTATCGAGAATGACGATGGTATCGAGCTGTTCGAGATTGAATTCCTGTTTGCGGAGCCACTGGAGGACTTCCTCACGGGTAGCGGACTCGCTGAGGAAGGCGAATTCGGTGTTCATCATGCCGCCGGCGGTGGAAGGATCGAAGGCAAGAAGTTCGCGAACGTCGTTGGCTTCCTGATTGGGCATTTCCTCGAGAAGTTCTTCAGAGGTTTCCTTGGAGAGATCGGCGAGGAGGTCGGCGGCCGCGTCGGGAGCCATTTCCTCGATGATGTCGGCGGCTTTTTCGGGGTCGAGTTTTTCGACGATTTGCGTAGTCAGGCGTTCATCGAGTTCGGCGAGGACGGCAGCGGCGGTTTCTTCGTCGAGGGAGGCGATGATGCCCTGGCGCTCGGCGGCGGAGAGTTCTTCCATCATCTCGGCAAGATCGGCGGGATGGAGATCTTCAAGTTTTTCGTGCGTGATGCGGAGTTTCACGCGGCGAAGAGGATCGGGCTCGATGAGATTGACGAATTCCCAACGGATGGAACGCTGTGGGAGCTTGGTTTGCAGCTTGCGAACGAGGCTGGAAGGAGCAATCCCCTGGAGAAGACGGCGAATGGCGCCGGGAACACCGACATCGACTTGGGCGACACGGAGCTCGACATGTTCATTGGTGCGGAACTCGGAGAGATCGACGTCATTGACGCGAACGACTTTGCGGCCGGCCGTGTCGATGATTTGCTGGTCGAGAAGGTCTTTTTGTACGGCGAGCCAGGCTTCGTTGGGCTGATAAGCGGACAGAGCACGCTCGTTGATATTGAGGTCGATGCGGCCGGGAGCAACTTTGGCGACTTGGTCATAGCTGGCGACGAGGGGCTGATAGCGACCACGGGAGATGAGGAAGTGGGAAATGCGATTGGGCTGATCGGCAGGCTCGATGAAAAATTCGCGGACACGGCCGACGTAGTTGGATTGAGCGTCGAAGGCGGCGGCGCCCATGAGTTCGGTGGCGTAGAGCATGAGGCTGGAAGAGTCCTTTCTGCCGACGGACGCTGGTCGGCGAAGTAACAGGCCGATCGTGAAGATCGGGTGAAACGAACGCTGAGTCTTCAGGGGCTAAAGCCCAACCTTAGACGGGCGCTAATGTCGGAGCCGAAGCTCCTATGGAAAACACATGCCGGGGGAAGCCGGCGATGCAAAAGCAAAAAAACTCAGGAGAAAAGTCGCGGGGCTCGAAGACTCGCCCTGAGGTAAAAGTTGCTTGCGGGTCTGAAGACCCGCGGCTGCAAAGGCTCGGACAGCCCCAGGACGGCGGCATAAAGCCGCCGATACAGGATGTCCGATACGGCTCGGCGTGCGGGCCAATCGAAAGATCGGCCACTACACAGGCTGAGACCCGACGCGGAAATAAAAAACCCGCGAGCGGGAGAAACCGGCGCGGGTGAGCAAATCCGAAAATGAGGAAATGCTACCCGGGAGTGAGTCCAGTGGCGGCCAAAACTCGGAAGCGCCCACCCTGGAGGGCGATGCAGAGATTTGGCCGGACGAGGGGCGTCAAAGCCGGAGAAACTACCGGCGGAGCGATCGAAAGGCGGAGCCACAACCCAGGGAAACTAGGGTGAGGTTCAAGTTCGCTAGACGCGCTCATCAGAGAAAATTCACTCCGAAGCTAGGAATAAACCTCGCTGTGAGCAGTTGTCAAGAAGAAAGAGGCAAGGATGGAGAAAAAGTTGCAAAGGGAGGAAAAAGCGGAGCGCCCGGAGGTGATTCCATTGAATGGAGTTGGGCTGAGTTGCCGGGATCCGCTGCGTGGCTTGTCGCAAGATGCGGGGTGGCCGATCCAAAGATCGGCCGCTACACAAGAAGAGAACCTAAGGCGCCGCTACATGGAAGATTAAGGTGGTGTGTTCGAGTGTTAGGCGTGGGATTTGCGCGGGAAGAGCATGTGGGAGGGGGGGAGGTTTTGGCGCTTGCAATCGTCCAAATATAGGACAAGGTAGTTTTTGGTGATGAAGTCGCGAGGGTGGAAACCGAGCTGGCGGGCGGCCAGGTCGATGGCTTGGTGGGGACCTTCGAGTTCGATAAAAGTGCCAATGGGGGTTTCATCGAAGTCGATCAGGAGATCATTTGCCCATTTGAAGCGAGCGGAAAGGTGGTAGGGAGTGCGGTACTTTTCGTAGCGGAACCAGCCGCGCAGGCCGAGACCTTCGAAGATTTTCTGGAGGGCGGAAGCGTCGGTGAGGACAGTCTCGAGTTCCTCGCGGACCTTGTGGCGACGATTGGATGGAGAAGCAGCGGGAACGATGGCGAGTTGTTCGGGAGGAGATTTGAAGGTGAGGAGGTAACGGACGGAAGGTAGTTTGGAAGGAGGCTTCTTCCCTTTTGCCTTTGTCGCGGAGGGACGGAGGACGCCAACGGGAAGGTTGGTGTTCCCGGCGGGAGTTTCGGTGCGAATGCGAAGGAGTTGGCCGTGTTTGGCCAAGCCTCCATCAGGAGTGTCGAAGAGGAGGTTGTGCTCGTGGACGCGAGGAGAGACGGGCGTGGCGCCGAGCTTGTGGAGGAGACGGAGAAAAGATTTGGGATTGGAGATAGGGAGTTTGATTTCGATTTCGGGAGGCATGGCGAAAGAAGAGGATAACAGAAAATGGATTCCGAGGACGGGGCACGAGAAAGATTAAGAATAATGAAGATAAGAAGTACAAGAACGGAAGAGTGGAAGTGGGGAAGAGTCCGAGGAGAGAGATTCTAACGCGGGAGAGGGAGGCCCTACAAAGTAGGGCGGAGGTGGGATAGGATAGCGAGCTATGGGCTTTGCTTGGTGCTGGGGAGCAAAGCTGATCTGTTGTGGCGACGGGGCCGCGAGTCGAGATTCCGACAACCAAAACGAAGTGAGAAACGATTCGAAAATCGAGAGGGTGGGTTATTCCTTAATGGGAACGGGGAGAGAGATTGAAAGTATGGCCGGAGGCGGGGCCGGGAACGTGAGAGGTGCAGCCGTGGGGAGCGCGGGCGGGGCGAGGATGCAGGCACCACTGGCGGAACGGGAAGCGGTGGAACACGTGATCCATGGGGACCGCCGGGTGGACCACTACGCGTGGATGAAAAACAGGAAGGATCCGCGGGTGAAAGCGTATCTGGAGGCGGAGAACGCCTACGCGGATGGGCAGATGAAAGGAACAGAAGAGTTCCAAGAAAAGCTGTACCAGGAGATGTTAGAAAGGATTCAGCAGACGGATCTGAGCGTGCCGTATAGCTTGCGGGGAAATGAGTATTACACAAGGACGGAAGAAGGAAAGCAGTATCCGATCTACTGCCGGAGAAAAGAAGCCGGCGGCGAGCAGGAATCAGTCGACGGAAAGCAGGAAGAGGAGGAGACGCCGACGACGCGGAGTTGGGAAGACGATCAACTGCTGCAGGAGTTGCGGGCGGAATTGAGGCAGGAGTTTGGGGCGGAAGCGTTCGAGAGGCGGAGCAGCGTGGCGGGGAAGAAACAAGTGGCCGGCGTGAAAGGCAGCGCTTCCAGCAGCGGAGAAGAAGTACAGCAGACCGGGCTGAAGCCCGGCACCTACGAAGGCGCGGAAGAGGTGTTGCTGGATTTGAATGAGATGGCGTCAGGGCATACGTACATGGCACTCGGGATATTTGAGGTGAGCGACGATAACCGGTGGCTGGCGTATGCAACGGACACGTCGGGGTACCGGCAATATGTGCTGGAGGTGAAAGACCTGCAGGGGGAACTCCTTCCCTTTCGAGCGGAGCGGGTGACGAGTGCTGCCTGGGCGATGGACAACCAGACGCTGTTTTATGTGACGGAAGATGAGGTGACGAAGAGGTCGAATCAGTTGTGGAGGCATGAGTTTGGGGATGTAGCGAGTGATGAGTTGATTTATGAGGAGAAAGACGAGCGGTTCCGGATGGATGTGGAGAGAAGCCGGAGCGGTGCGTATCTATTTTTGGTGATTCATAGTCATACGACGAGCGAGGTGCAGTATTTGCGGGCGGATGCGGCACTTGGCCGGTTCCAGTTAGTGGCAGAACGGGAAGACGATCACGAGTATTACCTGGATCACCATCCGGGAAGCGCGAGCGATCCGGCGGGCGGAGTATTTTTCATTCGGACAAATAGTGGGGGAAGAACGTACCGATTGGCGACGGCGCCTACGGAGGATCCGGGGCGGTCGCGCTGGCACGAGGTGATTGCGAACCGGCCTGGAGTGATGTTGTCGGGGATGGAAGCATTCCGGACGCATGTGGTGCTGACTGAGCGGGAAGATGGGCTGCCGCATTTGCGAATTGTGGATTTGACGGCACAGGCGGGGAGCGCGCTGCAGGCATCGCAGAGATTGAGCTTTGCGGAGCCCGCGTACAACGCGATGCTGGGAATCAATCCCGAATTCGACACAGAGATTGTGCGATTTGAGTATCAGTCGTTGGTGACGCCGAGGTCGGTGTATGACTTCGAGTTGAGAACTGGAAAGTGGAATTTGAGGAAGCGGCAGCCGGTGCTAGGAGATTTTGATACCGCGAATTACGTGAGCGAGCGGCTGCACGCGAAGGCGGCGGATGGGACGCTGATACCGGTGTCGGTGGTGCGGCGGAAGGAGACGATGCGGGACGGGAATGCGCCGTTGCTGCTGTACGGGTATGGAAGTTATGGGCTGTCGATGGCGGCGATTTTCAGCTCGAACCGGCTGAGTCTGCTGGACCGGGGAATGGTGTATGCGATTGCGCATATTCGCGGCGGAGGAGAGTTGGGGAAGCCGTGGCATGACGCGGGACGAATGCATCAGAAGATGAATACGTTCACAGATTTTATTGCGTGCGCGGATTACCTGGTGGCGAAGAGATACACGTCGCCGGAACGGGTGGTGATTGAAGGGGGAAGCGCGGGAGGACTGCTGATGGGAGCAGTGGTGAACCTGAGGCCGGAAATGTTTCGTGCGGTGGTGAGCCACGTGCCGTTTGTGGATGTCCTGAACACCATGCTGGACGCTTCCCTGCCCTTGACCGTCGGGGAATACGAGGAGTGGGGAAATCCGGGGGTTGAGGAAGATTATTTCTATATGAAGCAGTATTGCCCGTACACAAATGTGGAGAGGAAATCGTATCCGCGGATGCTAGTGAAGACGGCGTGGAATGATAGCCAAGTAATGTATTGGGAGGCGGCGAAGTACGTGGCGAAATTGCGGGCGATGAAAACGGATGGGAATGTTCTGGTGCTCAAGACCAATATGGGGGCGGGACATGGTGGAGCCAGCGGGAGATACGATTTTTTGAGAGAGATTGCGCTGGATTATGCGTTCATTTTGAGAGAGGTGGGGATTGCAGAATGAAGTAAGGAAGTAAGTCACCCTCAAGATCAGATGAGATGAGCGAAGCTACTACACCATTGATGCAACAGTACGGCGCGGTGAAGGGG
Organism: Candidatus Acidiferrales bacterium; assembly: GCA_963709675.1. Classification (GTDB taxonomy): domain Bacteria; phylum Acidobacteriota; class Terriglobia; order Acidiferrales; family UBA7541; genus Acidiferrum. The sequence continues at coordinate 359,965 of CAVPWW010000002.1, read as the reverse complement.
AGATACCCGCACGCGCTGCTGCTATTCCGGCTGGGGGATTTCTACGAATTGTTTTATGAGGATGCCATTATCGCGGCACGCGAGTTGCGGATTACGCTGACTTCGAGGAACCGGGAGAAGGGGCAACCGATTCCGATGTGCGGAGTGCCGTACCACGCGGCAGAGGGGTACATTGCGCGGCTGATTCGCGCCGGATTCAAAGTCGCGATTTGCGAGCAGATGGAACAGCCGGGACCAGGGAAAAAACTGGTGCGGCGGGAAGTGTCGCGGGTGATTACGCCGGGAACCGCGACGGATGTGGCGGTGCTGGACGCGCGAGAAAATAATTTTTTGGCAGCTGTGGCGCAGAATACGGCGACGGCGACGATAGGGTTGGCGTTGGTGGATCTTTCGACTGGAGAGTTTCTAGCGACGGAGTTCAAGGGAGCGGGAGCCGAGGAGGAGTTGCGGGACGAGCTGCAATTGTTGCGGCCGCGCGAGACGCTACTTCCTCGCCCTCAACAATTGTTTGAGACGGCGAAGAATACGCTGCTGGATGGTGCGGGCGGCGTGGAGACCCGGCTGGAGGATTGGATCTTCCAGCGCGATTATACGGAGCGGATTTTACGGGAACAATTTGGGGTGGCGGAATTGACGGGGTTTGGATTGGACGCACACGTCCAGGCGATGTGCGCGTCAGGTGCGGTGGTGCATTACTTGCGGGAAAATTCGGCGCGCGGAGACGACGCGCCGAGCGTGGAGGCGCTGCAGCATCTGGATCGCATTCGGTATTACGAGCAGCAGGATGCGCTGGTGCTCGATCCGGTCTCGGTGAGAAATTTGGAATTGTTGACTCCGATTTTTGCGGAGGAGGCCAAGTCGAGCGGGCCTACGACGTTGATTGCGGCGCTGGATTCCACAGTGACGGGGATGGGAGCACGGCTGCTGCGGTCTTGGGTGTTGCGGCCGTTAATTGATGGAGAGGCGATTGAGGCGCGGCTGGACGCGGTGGCACATTTGCTGAAGCAGACGGTGGTGCGTGGGGAGATACGCAAGGAGCTGCGTGGGATACAGGATTTGGAGCGGCTGACGAGCCGTATCACGTTGGGGCAGGCGATGCCGCGGGAGTTGGTGGCGCTGCGGAAATCGTTGGCGCAGTTACCGGTGTTGAGGGAATTTACAGTTGACAGTTCTCAGTTGACGGTTTCGGAGAAGAGTAACCCAAGAGCGCAGGCGGGAATGCCTGTGCCACAGGAAGGCGTTGGCACAAAAGCTGGCGCTACCAAGAGTGGGCTGCTGCGGGAATTGCATGAGGAGATTGATCTGCTGTCGGATGTGCGGGAGTTGCTGGAGAAGGCGATTGCGGAGGAACCGCCGGCGTTGGCTACGGAGCCGGGGGTGATCCGGGCGGGATATAACGCGGAGTTGGATGAGTTGAGGGATTTGAGCAAGCACAGCAAAGAGATTATTGCGTCGATGGAGGAGAGAGAGCGGAAGAGGACGGGGATTGGATCGCTGAAGATTCGGTTCAATCAGGTATTTGGCTACTACATAGAGATTTCCAAGCCGAATTTGCATTTGGCGCCGGCGGATTACGAGCGGAAACAGACGCTGGTGAATGCGGAGCGGTTTACTTCGCCTGAGCTAAAGGAGTATGAGCGAAAGATTCTGGCGGCGGACGAACGGATATCGGAGATCGAGCGGCAACTCTATGTGGATGTGCGGTCGAGCATCGGGGCGAAGGCTTCACGGCTGAGGAAAACGGCGGCGGCGATTGCGAAGTTGGATGTGTTGGCGTCTTTTGCGAAGTTGGCCGCGGACCGGAATTATGTGCGGCCGGAGTTCAATGCGACGGGAGAGCTGCTGATTATCGGCGGGCGGCATCCGGTGATTGAAGAGTTGTTGAAGCAGAAGGGTGAGCGATTTGTGCCGAATGATTTGTGCTTCGAGCCAGGACGGCAGCAATTGTTGCTGATTACCGGGCCGAATATGGGGGGCAAGTCGACGTATTTGCGGCAGACGGCGTTGCTGGTGTTGATGGCGCAGATGGGGTGCTACGTGGCGGCAAGGCAGGCGAAATTGCCGATTACGGACCGGATTTTCACGAGGATTGGGGCTAGCGACAATCTGGCGCGGGGACGGTCGACATTTTTGGTGGAAATGAGCGAGGTGGCGGGAATATTGAATCACGGAACGCCATCGAGTTTGGTGCTGCTGGACGAGGTGGGACGAGGAACGGCGACGTTTGATGGACTGTCGATCGCGTGGGCGGTGGTGGAACATCTCCAGAAATACACGCGGGCGAGAACTTTGTTCGCAACACATTATCACGAGTTGACGGAATTGGCGGAGCTGCTGCCAACGGTGAAGAACGTGCACGTCAGCGTGAAAGAGACGCCAAACGAGATTATATTTTTGCGGAAAGTGGAGCCGGGGAGCGCGGATAAGAGTTACGGGATTGAAGTGGCGCGGCTGGCGGGGTTGCCGCGCAGCGTGATTGAGCGGGCACGGGAGGTTTTGAAGAGGCACGAGCAGAGCGAGCATGAGTTGAGCGAGACGTTGACGCCGGGTGCGGTGAATGGTGTGAATGGGAATGGTGCGCAAGCAGTGCTATTCACGGCGCTGGATCGGGCAGTGATTGACCGGTTGAAGGCAGCGGATTTGGATGAGCTGAAGCCGATTGAGGCCTTGAATTTGCTGGCGGAGTTGAAGAAGCAGATTAGTTGAGAGTCGGAGTCCTCAGGGTTAAAGCCCGGTTTGGCGTGGCCTCAATGTCAGAGCTACAAAGAGCGAACCCGGGAGCGGGAAGGGATGCCTGGGTTACCACGGGCGAAGCCTAAGACGGCGGCGTAAAGCCGCCGCTACAACGATAAATTGGACACTGTGGAGGCACAAAAGGCGGTGCGGTGGGTGGAGGTGTGTTACAACGGGCGCAGGAGTCGACGGAGGAGTTGAGACAAGACGCGCGCGGGAGTGGTGCGCGTACATGGAGAGAAAAGCAGATCCTTCGCTGCGCTCGGGATGACAACGCGTTTTTGTGTGCGTAGGGGCCGTAAATTTTATGCTGTGCGGATGAGAGACAGGGCTATGTCACTAGGCGGCTGTCCAACCGCAGCAGAGTGACAATCGTGTGAAACAACGGTACGGAAGAAGAGCTGAGGGTGACGATGCTGGCAATAGGGATGATGAGTGGGACTTCGGCGGACGGGATTGATGTGGCGCTGGCGGAGGTGAGTGGAGCGCCGCCGAAGCTGAGGACGCGGTTGGTGGCCCATGCTTCGCGGCGGATGCCGGATGCGCTGCGGAAGGAAGTGCTGCAGATTGCGGAAGGGGCGGCGTGTACATCGGGGGAGATTAGCCAGCTGAATTTCAGATTAGGGATGGCGTTTGCGGATGCGGCGGTGAGCGCGTGCCGGGAATTTCGCGTGGCGCTTTCTCGGGTGAAGGTAATTGGAAGCCACGGGCAGACGATCTTTCATCAAGGGCGCGCGGTGTCTTTTCTGGGGAGAGCGACGGCGTCGACTTTGCAGATTGGCGAGCCCGCAGTAATTGCCGCGGAGACGGGGATTCCGACGGTGGGAGATTTTCGGGTGGCAGATATGGCGGTGGGGGGACAGGGTGCGCCGCTGGTGCCGTATGCGGATTATTTGTTGTATCGTGACGAAAAGATTGGGCGGGTGGCGCTGAATCTGGGAGGAATTGGGAATTTGACGGTTTTGCCGGCGAGGGCGTCGCCGAGACAAGTAGTGGCGTTCGACAGCGGGCCGGGAAATATGTTGATGGATGCGCTCGTGTGGCACTTTACGCGGAAGAAGCAGAGGTTTGATCGCGGGGCGAGGCTGGCTCGGCAGGGCGTGACGAATGCAAAAGTGCTGAAGGAGTTGTTGCGCGATCCGTATTTGCGATTGGGGCCACCAAAATCGACGGGGCGAGAATATTACGGCCGAGCGTATTTCCAGGAACTGCTGCGGATGGGGAAAAAATATGGGGCAGGGCCGAACGATCTGATTCGCACGACGACGGAGTTTACGGTGGCGTCGGTGGTGGACGCGCTGAAACGGTTTGTGCTGCGGAAAACCAGGATCCAGCAGTTGATTGTTTCGGGGGGCGGGGCGAAGAATCCGTTAATTATGGCGCAGTTGACGGCGATGTTGACGCCGATGGAGGTGATGGCGTCGTCGAAGCTGGGAGTGCCGGAAGATGCGAAGGAGGCGTACGCGTTTGCGTTGTTGGCGTACGAGACGTGGAACCGCAGGGCGGGAAATTTGCCGTCGGCTACTGGAGCGGAAAAAGCAGTGGTGCTGGGGAAGCTTTGTTTTTGAAAAAAGAAGTAAGGAAATAAGGAAATAAGCACAGGTGGCAATCCTGGGGAACCCAAGACGGCGGCGCAAAGCCGCCGCTGCAAGAATTTGAGATGAGAGATGAATTAGGCGGGGACGGCGTCGTCGCCTTCCAGGGCTTCGCGGATGTTGTCGACGGGGATGGCGCCTTCGCGCCCAATGCACCAGAGATCGCCGCGAAGCTCGACGATGGTGGAGGGCAAGGAATTGACGCATTCTCCGGAATCGAGAATGAGAGGGACGCGATCGCCGAGCTGGCGGAAGACTTCATCGCCACTTTCACAAGTGGGAGAACCGGAAACATTGGCGCTGGTGCCGGTGAGAGGAACGCCGAGTTCGGCGATGAGGTCGTTGACGATTTTGTGCCTGGGCCAGCGGAGAGCGACACGGCGGGTGTTGCCCGTGACTTTCAGGGGAAGGCGGTTGGACGCGTCGACCACGATCGTAAGCGGACCGGGCCAGCAGGCTTGCGCGAGACGGAAGAAATTATCGGGAAGATCTTTGGCGAGGACCTGGGCATAAACGAGCGAATTGATGAGGATGGGGAGAGCACGATGCTCGGGGCGTCCTTTGACGCGGAAAATTTCTTCGACGGAAGCGAGATTTACGGGATCAGCAGCGAGAGCGTAGAGGGTGTCCGTAGGCACAGCGATCACGGAACCACGATTTAACCAACCTGCGGCGTAGCGAATGATCCGTGGATCAGGATTCGCGGCGCTCACCTTCAATACCTCAGCGGACAATCGAAGGTACCTACCCTGTTCTGGAGCGACGGCCAGGAGCGAACTCGCCGCTGAAGGGAAATTATCACACGTGTGGACGAGGCGCAATGAGTTGCGGAAGAGATTGGCAGCATAGTCCGTTATCAGTAATCAGATAGCAGACAGAGCGACCAGGCAGGAGAGAGGGTGTAATCGAGATGGCAACGCAGTTATATCTTGCGCTGATGGAGGAGGCGGGAAAATAGCGGCGGTGGGATGAAATTTGGTAGGCTCGCGGGATGGGAGAAGCGATGAAGAGCGGACGAGCGGGAAGAAGCACGGTTGGGGCCGAAGTGCTGAGTAGCCGGGAGAACCGATGGCTGAAAGAATTTCGCGTGGCGCTGCGCGGAGGACTGGCTGCGGCGGATGGCGCAGTGGGCGTGGAGGGCCTGCGGTTCGTGGAAGAGGCGCTGACGTCGGGATGCAAGGTGGAGGCGGTGTTGTTCAGCGAGAGCGGAGAGAGATACCGGGAGAGATTGGCGCCGCTGGTAAGTCGCGCGGATGTGGGATTTCCCGTATTGCGGACTACGGATCGTTTGTTTGAGGGGATTGCGGATACCGAGCATCCACAAGGGGTGGCGGCGCTGGTGGTGCCTAGGAAGGTGGAGATCGCCGATGTTTTGGCGAAGCCGGAAGGAGCGTGCGCGCCTTTGATTGTGGTTTTGGCGGGAGTGCAGGACCCGGGAAATGTGGGAACGATCTTGCGGACGGCGGCGGCGTTTGGAGCGACGGGAGTGGTGACTGCGGCAACAGGACAGAGCGGGACGGCGAGTCCATTTGCGCCGAAGGCGATGCGGGCATCGGCAGGAGCAGCGCTACATCTGCCGATTTTGACGGGGATGGCGCTGGGGATTTTGTTGACGCAATTGAAGCTGAATGGAATTCGGACCGTGGCGTCGTGTGCGCATGCGGAGGAAGCGGGGGCGATGGCGCCGTGGGAAGTGGAGTGGTGCGAGCCGGTGGCGCTCTTGGTGGGAAATGAGGGAGCGGGGTTGCCGGAAGACGTGGTGCACGCGGCGGATGGACGGATTCATATACCGATGGCGACGCGAGTGGAATCGTTGAATGCCGGGGCGGCGGCGGCGGTGGTGCTGTATGAGGCGTACCGGCAGAGGCGGAAGGCAGTGGGTAGTAGGTAGAATCGAAATTAGCAATTGGAAAGGCGAAGAAGTGGAAGAGTGCTAGAGCGAGGGGCTTTGCGGTGGTTTGTGATGATTCCATCGAGTGGTGGATGGATGAGATTAAGCCACAGTCGCTCCGCGGTTGGCCCGGCGCGCAGAAACCGCGTGAAAGAGAATGCCGGCCAGCTCGGTCGGGATGACAGGGATTCAGAGGTTGAGATCCTTCCCTTCGCTCAGGATGACAGGCTTTGCTTTGGGTTAGGGATGAAGAGATCGGAGCGCGGATGCTAGTGAACAGACGAGGGTGGGGATTCGGCGGTGTGTTGGTGATGCTGGTTTGCTGGAGTGGGGGAGTTGTGTGGGCTCAGGAAGTGAGTGGCGCGGCGAGGAAAGGCGCACAGACCGTTCTGAATTCAGGTTCAGGTCGGGCAGGAAGGAACGCGCCAGAGCTGGTGATTATTGATACGGATATTGGGGACGACATTGACGATGCGTTTGCGATTGGTTTGGCGCTGCAGAGTCCTGAGGTAAAGATACTGGGGATTACTACGGCTTGGGGGAATACGACGCTGCGGGCTCGATTGGTGGAGCGATTTTTGCGAGAGACGGGGCGGACGGACATCCCCGTGGCGGTGGGAATTGAGAAATATCCGGGAAAAGGAGCGCTAAATTTTACGCAGAGGAAGTACGCGGAGCGCGAGCCGGAAAAGGAATTGCCTGGGGCGGTGAATTTCCTGTTGGGGGAGATTCGGAAACATCCGGGAGAGATCACGTTGGTGGCGATTGGACCGGAGACGAATCTGGGGGCCGCAATTGAAAAGGATGCGGAGACATTTCGAAGATTGAAGCGGGTGGTGTTGATGGGCGGGTCCGTGTATCGCGGGTATGACGGGTTCGCGTATCCGACAATAAAGGCGCAGGCGGAGCCGGAGTGGAATATTTTATGCGATGTGGAAGCGGCGAAGAAAGTGTTTGCGTCGGGAGTGCCGCTGTTTGTGATGCCGCTGGATTCGACGCAGATTAAATTGCAGGAGTTGGAGAGGGCACGGCTGTTCAGTCGCGGGACGCCGCTCACGGATGCATTGGCCATGCTGTATCACCAGTGGGCCTACGGGACCAAGCAGGAGACGCCGACGATGTTTGACGCGGTGGCGGTGGGGTATGCGATTCGGCCGGAATTGTGTCCGATGAAGAAGATGCGGTTGGCGGTGGAGGAGGACGGGAGCACGAAGGTGGCAGAGGGAGAGGCGAACGCAGACGTTTGCCTGGTGTCGGACAGCGATCGATTTTTGGAGTTTTATATGGGGAGAGTGGGGGAAGCGGAGTAGAAATTGGGAAAGCGAAGAAGGGGAACTGTGAAAGGCTTTGCGGCTTGTGGTTATTCCATCGAGTGGTAATTGGATGAGATTGAGCCAGGGTCCCTCCGCTGCGTGGCCCTGCGCCCAGAAATCGCGCTGAAGAAATGCGGGGCCACTTTGGTCGGGATGACAGGGACTTTTGTTGGGAGACAAGACGCAGAGGTTGAGATCCTCCGCTTCCCTCAGGATGACAGTGTTGTTTTGTTCGTCTCAAGATTCGGGGAGTCAGGCGGAACGTGGAAAGGCAGGCGGTGCAAAGCCGCCCCTACAAGCGCGGGATTGAATTGGGAGGCAAGTGCAATGATCGAAGTGCCTTGCTTCGCTCCGAATGTGAGTAAGGCTAGAAAACCCAGGACGGAGGCCTAAAGCCTCCGCCACGAGTGGAATGGGGTTTGTTGTTGGGCAGGCTGGGATTCGAAATTGAGGGGCGAAAAATATAGACTTGGGACATGGGATTGTTTGCGAGATTGCCGGAACCGGAAGCGGCGGCGGCGTTGCAGCCGTTGGCTGAGCGGATGCGTCCGAGGACGCTGGATGAAGTAGTAGGACAGGAGATGTTGCTGGGGCCGGGAAAACCGCTGCGAGTACAAATCCAGACGGACAATTTGAGTTCGATGCTGTTTTGGGGACCGCCGGGGTGCGGAAAGACTACACTGGCGCGACTGATTGCGCGGTTGACAAAGAGCGAGTTTGTGGCGTTTAGCGCGGTGTTGAGCGGGATTAAAGAGATTAAAGAAGTGATGGCGGAGGCGGAGAAACGGTCGCGGGGCGGGACCCGGACGATCGTGTTTGTGGACGAAGTGCACAGGTTCAATAAGGCGCAGCAGGACGCGTTTTTGCCGTACGTGGAGGCGGGACATATTTTGTTCATCGGGGCGACCACGGAAAATCCTTCGTTTGAGGTGATTTCGCCACTGTTGTCGCGAACCAAAGTGTACGTGCTGGAACCGTTGACGACACCGGAGATTGTGGAGCTGTTGAAGAGAGCTCTGGAGGACAAGGAGCGCGGGTTGTGCGAGCAGAATGTGGAGGCGAGCGAGGAAGTATTGTTCCGAATTGGGGCGTTTGCGAATGGGGATGCGCGGACGGCGTATAACACGTTGGAATTGTGCGTGAAGAGCGCAAAGGTGGGAGAGAAGGGGGCAAGAACCATCACGCTGGAGTTGCTGGAGGAGGTGCTGCAGCGGAAGATCCTGCGTTACGACAAGGCGGGGGAGGAACATTACAATTTAATTTCGGCGCTGCATAAATCGGTGAGGAATTCGGATCCGGATGCAGCGCTCTATTGGTTGGCGCGGATGATTGAGAGCGGGGAGGATGCGCTGTATCTGGCTCGACGGATGGTACGGATGGCGAGCGAGGATATCGGGATGGCTGAGCCGGGAGCTCTGGCGGTAACGTTGGCGGCGAAAGAAGCGTTTGATTTTCTGGGAGCGCCGGAAGGGCATCTTGCCTTGGCGCAGGCGGCGGTGTATTTGTCTTTAGCGCCAAAGTCGAATGCGGTGTATGTGGCGTACGGAAATGTGATGGAGGACGTGAGAAAAACCGAAGCGGACCCCGTGCCGTTGCATCTAAGGAATGCAGTGACAGGATTGATGAAGAACGTGGGGTACGGCGAGGGGTACAAATACGCGCACGACTTTGAGGAGAAGGTAACGGAGATGCAGTGCTTGCCGGACAACCTTTCGGGACGGGTGTACTACAAACCTAGTGACCAGGGGTTTGAGGCGAGGTTGCGCGTGAGGATGGAAGAGATTGCGAAGATGAAGAGAAAAGTGCCGGGCGGGGGATAGAAGACATTTGAAATTGAAAAACGGAACATTGCCGCGAGCAGAAGAGGGTGTCGCGCCTGCGGCGCTAGGATTCGGAGAGCGGGGACAATTGAGAAACAAGGCGCTACGGTTGAGATGCTTCGGCGCGGCGCCTCAGGATGACACGTTTATTTTGTTAAGTGGGAGATCTTGAGGATGATTGGCGATCCGAAAAGTAAGAAAAGGGAAGACTCACCCATCGCAAAGAGCGCGAAGGGTAGGGCACCCTCAAGTCCGTTTGTCGTAGCGATATTTACAATATTGCTGTGGCTGATTCCCTTCCCTGTACGTGTGGTTGGACAAAACTTGGATAAGCCGGTGATGAATGTGGACGATGAGGTGACGGCGTTTGCGTATGCGCCGGATGGGCGGATCGTATTTTCGGTGCGCAGGATGTTCAAGAACAAAAAATACGATATGCAGCGGGACGATATATTTATTGCGGAGGCGAACGGGAAGCGGAGAAGAATTTTGGAGGGACAAAAATTTACGCACGGGGATAAGCCGTTCACGTACCAGGTGGAGTCGTTTACGTGGTCGCCGAACGGGCACATTATCGCAGTGCAGCTGTTCACAACGACGGTGGATCCGGAGGACGAGCACCACGACGACCTGCGGGCGCTGCTGCTGCTGGACGATTCGGGCCACGAGTTGCATCCGAAAGGGCCGGATCCGCTAGTGACGGAAGCGGAGCAGCCCATGTGGCTGCGGGATAACGGATCGCTGGTGTACCTGACGGAGGAGTTGTCGACGCGGGAACTATTTTCTATGGGGTATTTGTACATGTCGGGCGGCCCACCGACGAAAGCGTTTGAAGGGCGGACATTTGCGGCGGCGGTGCGGATTCCGGGGAGCAATTCGGCGATCGCGATTGAACGCGACCGGAACATGGAAGGACCACCACGAATGCAGAAGTTGGACTTGCTGGCGCAGGAAGACAAAGAGTTGGCGACGCTGGATGCGTATGCAGGTGGGCTTTCGATTTCACCGAGCGGGACAAAGGCGGCGTATTTTCTGGACCGGGAGGTACTGGAGATTCGGGATTTGGAAAAGCCTACGCATGTGGCGAGGATGAGAGTAGGGTTGGGTGTGCTGCAGTGGAACGCGGAAGAAACAGAAATTTATGTGAAGAGGACGGTGGAGAAGAAGTCGGCGGATTTGGTGAGTTTCCAGGTGCCGGGGTTGGTGGCGTTCCGGCAAGGGCAAGTCGTCCCTGTGCTGGAGCCGGAGCCGCGACAGTTGTTGCACGGATTGGCGGTGCGGGAGTATGGGTTATCGGCGGATGGAAGATATCTGGCGGTGGTGTTGCCGGGGAGACGGAATTTGCAGGTGTTTGGGTTTTGAGGAATGCGGTAGAGGAGGGGAAGGAAGTTTAGCAAGTAAAGAAAAGGAAAAGAGAAGAAGATTAAGAGCGAATAGTTTCAGAGTGGAAGAGTGGCGGTTGGGAAAGGCAGGCGGCGTAAAGCCGCCCCCACAGAAGAGGATACCGAGGCGCCTAGAGAGGGCGCCTTTTTTTGTGTTCGATGAGGAGGCAGGCGTCTTCGACAACGAGAAGGCCGGCTGCGCTGGCTTTCGCGGCGGCTTGGGGGCTGGTGATTTCCTGTTGGAGCCAAAGGGCTTTGGCGTGGATGGCGATAGCGGAATCGGCTACGGGAGGAACTTCTTCGGGGCGGCGGAAAACGTCGACGATGCCGATGGAGACGGGGATGTCTTCGAGGCGCGGATACGATTTTTGGCCGAGGACTTCGGATTCGTTGGGATTGACGGGGATGATGGTGTAACCGGCGGATTGGAGGTAGGAGGCGACTTCGTGGGAGGGGCGGCGAGGATCCGAGGAAAGACCGACGACGGCGATGGTTTTGGATTGGCGGAGGAGATCGGTGATGGGGTCAGGAGTGGTGGGAGTGTTGGCGGGGAGATGGATTTGCATAAGGCTTTGATGAATTGGATCTGGAAAAGGGTAACGGAGATTGGGAGGAAGTGGAAGAGGTACAGAGAAGCGAAGGACACCAACGGTGGCCGATCTAAAGATCGGCTAATAGAAAAACCCAAGCGGGCGGCGTAAAGTCGCCCCTACAGGGAAAGTTCAGATTGGGAGACAAGACGCTGGGGTTGCGACGCTTCGCGCCTAAACGACGCGGGTTAGGGATGACGCCGGTTTTATCGCGAGGAGTGTTAGTGGGGAGTGAGGACGGAGTTGGTGGTGGAGCGGAGGCGGAGTTGAGTGCTGGCCAGAGCCAGGATGAGCTTGGAGTTTTCGGCGGGGGAGCCGACGGAGATGCGCATGGCTTCGGGGAAACCCATCCAGCCCATGGGGCGGACGATGACGCCTTCGTGAAGGAGTTCGTCGCAGAGGGATTTGCCGTTGGGACCAACGGGGACAAAGAGGAAATTGGTTTCGCTAGGGACGGGAGCGAAGCCGAGTTTGCGAAGTTCTTCAAAGAGGCGGTGGCGTTCGACGCAGTTGGATTCGACGGAACGGCGGACGTGCTCGTTGTCGTCCAGAGCGGCAAGGGCAGCGGCTTGGCCGATGCTAGTGACATTGAAGGGAGTGCGGAGCTTGTTCATTTCGGCGACGAGTGTGGGATGGCCGATGCCGTAGCCGATGCGAAGACCGGCGAGCCCGTAAACCTTGGAAAATGTGCGGAGAGTGAGGATGTTGTTGTACTCGCGGAAGAGTTCGCGGGAGTTGGGAAGGTCGGGGCGGGCGGCGTATTCTCGGTAGGCTTCATCGAGAACGACGAGGACATCACCCGGGACTTTTTTGAGGAAGGCGGCAAATTCGGTGGCGCCAAAGGCGGTGCCGGTGGGGTTGTTGGGATTAGCGATGTAGATGATGCGGGTCTGCGGGGTGACGGAGGCAGCGATGGCGTTGAGATCGAAGGTGTAATTGCGCATGGGTGTCTGGATGAGATGGCCGCCGCTAGCACGGATAGCGATAGCAAATAGAGCGAAGGAGCCTTCGCTGGTAATGCCTTCGAGACCGGGCCGAAGGAGTACGCGGGAGGCTAGATCGATGATCTCGGAGGAGCCTAAGCCGACGAAAACTTCTTCGAAGCGGACATTGTTGCGCGCAGCAAGGACTTCACGGAGACGCTTGCTGCCGCCGTCGGGGTACCAGTTGGCTTCGCCGAGAGCGTGGCGAGCGGCTTCCATAGCTTTGGGAGAGGGACCGAGGGGATTTTCGTTGGAAGCCAATTTGACGGCGTGAATTTTGAGATCTTGTTCGACCTCTTCGATGGGCTTACCAGGAACATAGGCCGGGAGTCCCTGGATGTAATCGGGGATGAGTTCTTCGAGGGTGTGCGTCATGAGAATAGTTTATGCCTGGAATAAGCGTTTGTGTAGGGGTGGGTAGCTAAGAGTCTACAGTTGTCAGTCGATAGCCGAAAGCAAGAGGGTTGATGGTAGTATCTGCGGATGATTCAGAATCGATCTGTGCCTACGAATATTTTGTTGCCCCATTTGGTGTACCGGGATGTTGACGAGAGCAAGAGAGGAGCGAGAGAGTCCGACGAGGTGCGGGTGCTGGACGCAGAGGTTGACGGTGTTTGTGGAAGATGTGGAACGGCATTTTGAGAGAGCGAGAACGGCGGGGGCGATCATTGTGGAGGAGTTGCACGAAACAGTTTATGGGGAGTTGCAGTATGGGGTGACGGATTTAGAGGGGCACCATTGGTTGTTCTCGAGGCACGCGAAGGATGTGTCGCCGGAGGAGTGGGGAGCGAAAGTTGCTGGGAGATGAGGCGGAGAAGTACCGGCAGGGCCGCCGGGGTTACGAGGAGAATTTGGTTGGGGAGGCGACGCCAGGATCGAAGAGGGATTTCTCGCTTCGCTCGGAATGACGGGCTTTTCTTGTATAGGGACTTTCAAGATTGTTAGAGGAGTGGGAAAGGTTGAGGTCCTTCGCTTTGCAGAGGATGGCAACGTCCTTTCCTGCAGGGGATTATGGTTCGGGGGGAGCAGCGAGATTTTTGAGGCGGTGCACTTCCCTTTCGGTTAGGGGACGGAATTTTCCGGGAGGAACGTCGAGGGTGAGGGGGCCGAGTTGGACGCGCTTGATTTTTTCGACCAGGAAGCCTACGGCCAGGAACATGCGGCGGATTTGGCGATTGCGGCCTTCGATGAGAGTGACTTCGTACCAGGGATTTTGCACGTCTTGGAGCAGGCGGATTTTAGTGGGAGAGAGCTTGACGCGGCGATTGTCGTCGAGAGAGATGGTGACACCGTTGCGAAGTCTTTGGATAGCCTGGTCGTTGGGCTTGCCGCTGATTTTGACGTGATAGGTTTTGGGGACGTGGGAGCCGGCTTTCGTGAGTTTCTGGGCTAACGCACCATCGTTGGTGAGGAGAAGAAGACCTTCGCTGGCGTAGTCGAGGCGGCCGACGGGATAGACGCGTTCGGGGAGATTGCCGAGGAGTTGCAAGACAGTGGGGCGGCCTTCGGGGTCGGTGACGGTGGTGACGTAGCCTCTGGGTTTGTTCAGAAGAAAATAGACGAAGTGGTGTGGGGGATGGAGAGGCTTGCCATCGACGGTGATGGTGTCGGTGGAGGGGTCGGCTTTGGTGCCGAGTTCGGTGACGATTTTGCCGTTCAGGGTGACACGGCCGGAGGAGATGATTTCTTCGGCTTTGCGGCGGGAAGCGATGCCGGCGGCGGCCAGGATTTTTTGGAGACGATCCATGGTGAGTTTTCAGTTCCAAGTTTACAGTAAAGATGAAAATCGCGAGTGGCTGGTGGGGAGTGGCAGGAATTTGAAAATGGAAAATAGGGGGGCGGGGTAGAAAACGAGCGGGGCGAGGGGGATGAAGTGGTACATTTGCTGGATGCGTTCGCTGATTACTGCGATTTTGATGTTGTCGGTGGCGGCGGGAGCTGCCGCGCAGGAGACGGTTTCCTTTCCGACTGAGGATGGCGGCCTGGTTTACGCTGACGTTTATGGGGAAGGCGAGCGAGGCGTCGTGCTGGCGCATGGCGGCCGGTTCAACAAGGAGAGCTGGGGGACGCAGGCGCGGACGCTGGAGTCGGCGGGGTTTCATGTGCTGGCGCTGGACTTCCGCGGCTACGGGCAATCGCGAGGTCCAGGCGACTCCGACGTGTTAAGTGCGCCGCTCTTCTCGGATGTACTGGCGGCTGTGCGCCATCTGCGGAGGACCGGCGCGAAGAGCGTGTCAGTCGTCGGGGGCAGTATGGGAGCAGGAGCCGCTGGGGATGCCTCCATCGTCTCGCGGCCCGGCGAGATCGATCGCGTGGTATTCCTTGGCGGGTCACCTAATGGCCCGGCAGAGAAGCTCCAGTCGGCTAGCCTGTTTATCGTGGCGCGCGACGATGCCAGCGGGGAGGGACCACGTCTGCCGGGGATTCAGGAGCAGTATGAGAAGGCTCCCAAGCCGAAAGAGTTGATTATTCTAAATGGCTCGGCGCACGCGCAGTACCTCTTCGGAACGGATCAAGGAGAGCGGGTGATGCGCGAGATCCTCCGTATCCTCCCTGCAAAGTGAACTATTCCGTCTGGTCCGGATGGGTCTGGTTGAAGTAGCCGTCCGTCGCGGTCGTATATTGGGGTATTCGGAAATTGACAGGTTGCGGCAGCGGGGATTGCAGAGAGGAAGAGTCAACGGGACTTGGGTTTGGTGGAGGACTTGGCGGGCTTTTTGGGGGGCTTGGTAAGCGATTCGACTTCGCGTTTATCCAAGAGGCGGTAGCGGCCCCGGGGAATGCCTTCGACGCTGAGCGGACCGAGGCCGATGCGCATTACTTTTTCGACCGGGTGGTGTTCGCGGAAAAGGGCTCGGCGAAGGACTTCGAGCTTGGGGCCTTGCATGGTGAGTTGATACCAGTAATTGGTGCTGTGGCGGCGGGTGGCTTCTGGCTGGCGAATGGTTTTCAGTTTTACGCGGAGTTCTTTGCTGAGGCGCTCGAGGTCGCTGAGCGTGAGCATACCTTTCACTTTGATGTGGTAGGTCTGGTCAAGATGATTCCAGTCTTTGAGGAGCTGGGCGGCGAGGTCGCCATCGTTGGTAAGAAAGACCAGGCCGGAGGCAGCGTATTCGAGATTGCCAACGGGATAGACGCGTTCGGGAAAACCGCGAAGATAATTGCGAAGATTTTTGCGGCCCTCGGGATCGGCAAGAGAGGAGACGACTTCGGGCGGCTTGTGGAGGAGGAGATGGACGGTGCGCGGAGCGGCTTCGATGGGGCGTCCGGCAGCTTGGATTTTGTCGGTGGCGGGATCAGCTTTGGTGCCGAGTTCGGTGACAGTTTTACCGTTAACGCGGACTTGGCCGGAGAGAATGAGTTGCTCGGCATGACGGCGGGAAGCGATGCCGGCGCGGGAGATAATTTTTTGGAGGCGTTCGAGCATTGTTTAGGGGCGATTAAGAATAGCAGATATTCAGAAGTGGCAAGTGGCTAGCGAAAGAGAAAGGCGAAGACGAGAAGTGGGAAAGTCAAAGAGTGGAATTTGAGATGGGAGACCAGGCGCGGGGAGCGGAGAGGGGTTCCAAGCTTCGAAGACTTCGCTCGGAATGACGGTGATTGGGTGGAGTGAGTTAGTCGGCGGAGGTGGATTTGGCGTTGGGAGGAGGCGGGTCTTCGTCGAGAGCGCCGGAGGGCATGCCTTCGTCGGTGGCAAGGGCTTGGTGCTCGCGTTCGGCTTCGGCGGCGGTAAGTTCCTGGTCGACGTGTTGAATCGTTTCGTGGATTCCTGGGGCAGACTCGGGTTGTGGTGTGCCCGCGTTGGCGACGTCGGTTTCGGGATGGAGTTCGCCGACATGATCTTCGGAGATGTCCGCGGGAGTGGCGTCGTCTGCGCCCAGGGCTTCGCGGGCGAGAGCTTCGAACTCTTTGAGGCTGGGGAGTTCGTCGAGATCGCTGAGGCCAAAACGCATGAGGAATTCTTTGGAAGTCTTGTAGAGGATGGGGCGGCCGATGACTTCCTTGCGTCCGGCAGTGGTGATTAGCTTTTTGTCGAGGAGTGTGGAGATTACGCCGGAAGTGTTGACGCTGCGAATTTCGGAAATTTCAGGCGCGGTGACAGGTTGCTTGTAGGCGATGACGGCGAGGGTTTCGAGAGCGGGCATGGAGAGGCGAAGCGGCGGGCGAAGGGACTTGATAAAGCGGCGAACGACGTCGTGGTGCTGGGGTTTCGTGTACATCTTGTAGCCACCAGCGACGGCGCGGACTTCGATGCCATGGTCGTCGGAGGCGCAGGAGGCGATGAGCTCGTCGAGAGCGGCCTTAACGGGAAGCTTGTCTTCGCCGAGAGCGGTGCAGAGCTGGTCGAGAGTGGCGGGCTCGTCGGCGGCGTAGATGATGGCTTCGAGAGCGGCTTTGAGTTCGGTTGGGTTAAGCATGGTTCGTTTTCAGGATAATAGTATACAGACATCAGAGACCAGATATCAGATATCCGGAGGGGGCTGGAAGTTTGCGGTAAGGATGCCGGCGCTACAAAGTCACCCCACGAGAAAGGCTTCAGGCCTTGGAGGCCTGAGCTACAACGCGGTCCCAAGAGAGAGACCTCACGCCTGAAGGCGGGAGCTACAGGGCTAAACACGAGAAAAGGCAGGCGGCGTAAAGCCGCCCCTACTGGTGCGATTCGAAGGCGAGAAAAATTATTGGTATTCGGCGTCAATGCGGAGGGCGCCGTGATCGTCGAAGGCGATGTCGAAGGCTTTGGCTTTCTTGATGACGATTTCGCCGAACTGTTTTTCCTGGGAGAGGGCGATGGCCTGGAGCTTGACCATTTCGAGCACGGCTAAGAACGCAACGATCATGGCATGACGGGAGGGGCAGGCTTCGAAGAATTGAACGAGGCTGACCGAATTAGTGTCGCTGGAGAGGATCTGGCCGCGGAGCTGGGCGATCATCTGGGCAACGGTGAAGGATTCGTGCTGGAGCTCGATGCGGGTAACTTCTTTCTTGCGCTCGAGGACTTGCTGGAAGACGCGGACGAGATCGACGAGGGAGACGACGAGTTCGCCTTCGGTGCCTTCGTCGTTGTAGAGAGATTTGTCGGGCTTGGACCAGACGTTTTCTTCGATTTGCTGGCGCTGGTAAAGGAGTTGCGCGGCGTTTTTGAATTTTTCGTGCTCGAGGAGACGCTGGACTAATTCCTCGCGCGGATCGGCGGCTTGTTCTTCGGGGGAGGCGAGCGGGTCGGGCGGGAGAAGCATTTTGGATTTGATGTAGATGAGCGTGGCGGCCATGTAGATGAACTCGGCGGACACGTCGATGTTCTGGACTTCGAGCTGGTGAAGGTAGTCGAGATATTGGGAGGTGATTTTTGAGATTTGGATGTCATGGATGTTCATTTCCTGCTTTTTGATGAGGTCGAGCAGGAGGTCGAGAGGACCTTCGTAAAAGGGGATGTTGATGCGATAGGGAGAGGCCATTGGTCGGGGAATAGTGTAACAGTGGCGAGTGACTAGTGGCGAGTGGGTAGAAAGCCGCGAGAAGAAGTGGGAGATTCGAAAAGTTTAAGAGAAGAAGAATTTTGGCGTTTGGTCGTAGGCCACCCTCAAGATTATTTTGGGAAGGCGTGAGCGGAAAAAGGCAGGCGGCGTAAAGCCGCCCCCACAGAAGCGAAGAGACGCGAAGACGCCAATTGGGAGAATGGCGTTCTCGGGAAAACCCAAGAGAAAGGCCTCACGCCTAAAGGTGTGCGCTACAGCGAGGCGCGTTTGGAGGGCCAGTGGAAGATGGCGTCGCGGACTCGGTCCATCGTGCACTTCGCGGACTCTCGGGCTTTGGCGCTGCCATTATCGAGGATTTCGAGGACAGCTTTCGGATTTTGCTCATAGTTTAGGCGACGTTCGCGGATGGGGGTGATCCACTTGATGAGATTGCCAGCCATGGCGGACTTGCATTCGATGCAGCCGATGCCGGCGGTCGTGCAGCCCTGACGAACCCAGTCGAGGCGGCCCGAGTCGCGTTCGGGAGTGGAGAAGAGTTTGTGCCAATCGTAGACGGGGCAGACGTCGGGATTGCCGGGGTCGGCGCGGCGTTTGCGGGCCGGATCAGTGACCATGACTTTGGTTTTGGAGCGGATGTCGGCGTCTGATTCGGAGAGGGTGATGGCATTGCCGTAGGATTTGGACATTTTGCGGCCATCGAGGCCGGGGATGCGGGGGGTTTTGGTGAGGAGGACGTCGGGTTCGGTCAGTTTTTCAGAATAGATGAAATACTCACGCGAAGTCTCGATCCTCTCGAAAAAATTCTGAATGCCCCATTCCAATGCGGCGGCCCTGCTGTTGCCCAGATAAGTTTCTGCGATTTCTTCTACAGGAGCGCCCTTCTTTGAAGGCAAACGATTTTTGAGATTCTCGAGTGCGCGCTTGTTCTTTTGCAGTTTTTGAAAATCCAAATCCAGACCATAGAAGACATTGAAGCGGCGGACGAGTTCGCGGGAGAACTCGACGTGGGAGACTTGGTCTTCGCCTACAGGGACCAAGAGGCCTTTGCCGGGTTCGCTGTACATGACGATGTCGGCGGTTTGGAGCGTGGGATAGCCGAGGAAACCGTAGGTGTGGAGATCTTTGTTGGTGATGTTATCGAGGGCTTCTTTATAGGTGGGGATGCGTTCGAGCCAGCCGAGGGGCGTGATCATGGAGAGGAGGAGGTGGAGTTCGGCGTGTTCTGGAACGGCGGACTGGAGGAAGATTACGGATTTTTGCGGATCGAGGCCGGAGGCGAGGTAGTCGATGGTGATCTGGAGAGAATTTTCGGCGACGGCGGAAGTGTCGGCGTAGTCGGAGGTGAGGGCATGCCAGTCGGCGACGAAATAGAAACAGTCGTAATCGGGATTGGATTGGAGATTGACCCAGTTTTGGAGAGCCCCGAAGTAGTGGCCGATGTGAAGGCGACCGGTGGGGCGCATGCCGGAGAGGACGCGTTTTGTGGCGGTGATGTTGGACAAGTGTGATCGAGCCTCAGCTGATTGGGATGATGGAGCGAATTGGAAAGGATAGCAGATATCGGCGATCAGATATGAGAGGAGGCAAAGTTGGAAGCCAAGACGCGGGCGTTGAGATCCCCGTGTTTTTTTTGTGAGTAAGGTAAAGCCGGAAACGTAAGAGCGCGCGTTAACAGGTTTCACGTGGGGCACCCGGCCATTAAGAGTAACCCTAGAGAAAACCTCACGCCTGAAGGCGTGAGCTACAGGGAGGATTTGAGGAGGTCGCGGGCGATGATGATGCGCTGGATTTCGGAGGTGCCTTCGTAGATGGAGATGACGCGGGCGTCGCGGTACATGCGCTCGACTTCGGATTCGCGGGAGTAGCCGAGAGAGCCGTAAATCTGGACGGCTTTGTAGACGACGCGGTTGACCATCTCGGAGGCGTAGAGTTTGGCGCGGGAAGCGGCGGAAGGGGAGGAGGTAAAGGAAGTGGAGGAGCTGAAGGAGGCAGAGGAAAGAAAATCTTTGCGGAAAGCGGCGTTGTAGAGGAGGGCGCGGGCGGCTTCGATTTCGGTGTGCATGTCGGCGAGCATCCACTGGATGGCTTGAAACTCGCCGATGGATTTGCCGAAGGCTCTGCGCGCGCGCGCGTACTTCACGGATTCATCGAGGGCGCCTTGGGCCAGGCCTACGGCTTGGGCGGCAATGCCGATGCGGCCGCCGTCGAGGGCAGAGAGAGCGATCTTCAGGCCGGCGCCTTCGTCGCCGAGACGATTTTCCTCGGGGACCGCGCAGTTGTTGAGGATGAGTTCGACCGAAGGAGAGCTGCGCTGGCCCATTTTGTCTTCGTGGCGGCCTATCTTCAGGCCGGGAGTGTTGGGTTCGACGAGGAAGGCAGTAACTCCCTTCCCAGCAGAGGCAGGATCGGTTTTGGCGAAGATGATGTAGACGCCAGCGTGGGACCCGTTGGTGACCCAGGTTTTGGTGCCATTGAGAAGATAGTGGCTAGCGGCGGGTGGCGAGTGGCGAGTGGAAGACGCAGATCCCTCGCGTTGCTCGGGATGACACACTTCTTTTTTTTCGGCCATACAAGCAACCGCGGTGGATTGGATGCCGGCGGCGTCGGAGCCGGCGGCTGGTTCGGTTAGACAGAAGGCACCAAGGATTTCTCCGGAGGAGAGGCGTTTGAGGTAACACTCTTTTTGTTGCGTGGTGCCGTGGGCCAGGAGGGGGAGTTGGACGGCCGAGTTGGTGACGCCGAGTGCTGTGGACATGGCAGTGTGAACTTTGGCGACTTCTTCGAGCATGAGGACGTAGGAGATGGTGTCGAGTCCTGGGCCGCCCCATTCTTCGGGCATGAGCATGCCGCAGCACCCGAGGGCGCCGAGTTTTTGGATGGCGTCGAGGGGGAAATGGTCGGTGCGCTCCCAGTCTTTGACGTGAGGACGTACTTCGGCGTTCATGAACTCGCGGACGGTGTCGCGGATGAGGAGTTGGTGGTCGGAAAGGGAGAAGTCCATTTTCGAGATGGTAGCACGAGCGGAAGGGAAGAAAAGTGGCGAATGGCGAGACGGGGAGGAGTGCAAGAGTGCGGTAGTGTCTTGTCGATGTTGAAATGGTGGATTGGTTTGCCACGGTCCCTCCGTGCTCAGGATGACAATTATTTTAATCGTGAGACGAGACGGATCGTTCGCGAACTGACAGGGGCAGGCAGGCGGCCTAAGGCCGCCCCTACAGGGCGATTCGAGTGAGCGGTTGGATTGTCGGTGAGGTTGAATCTAAACCGGCACCGGGCCGTTATGAGTAACCCTAGAAAAAGCCTCTCCGCTAAAAGGGGGCGCTACAGGGCAAACCCCGGACGGCGGCGTAAAGCCGCCGCTACGGGTGGACTTTTTGTGGGAAGGCAAGACGCTAGAGGTTGAAGAGTTCGCGGAGGCGCTTGGTTTGTTGGCGGCTTACCGGGATTTCGGATTGTTTTTTGTCGTTCATTTTCAGCATGAAACTTGATTTGAACCAGGGGACTACTTCTTTGATGTGATGGATGTTGACGAGGTAGGAGCGATGGGGGCGCCAGAACGAGTCGGCGTCGAGGGCGTCAAGAAGTTCATCGAGAGTGCGGTAGTTGGAGGTGCCTTCGGCATCTTTGGCGAAGATGGAGATGAGGCCGCCTTCAATCGAGGCGAAAATTAGATCGCGGGAATCGACGAGGAGCATACGCTGCTGGGAGCGGATCAGGACTTTGGAGGGTTGGGAGGCGGCGGGCTTGGGAGCGGCAAGCTGGCTGACGAGTTGTTCGAGCCGCTCGGTGGGGCTGGTTTGGGCTTCGATTTCTTTTTTGACTTTTTGTATGGCTTTGTTGATGCGGGCCTTGTCGAAGGGCTTTAATACGTAGTCGACGGCGTTGACGTCGAAGGCTTGCACGGCATAATGGTCGAAGGCCGTGGCAAAGACAATGTGGGGGACTTTGAGTTTGCGCTCGACGAGCTTCTGGAGGACGCCGAAGCCGTCGAGGCCGGGCATCTGAACGTCGAGGAAGACCAGGTCGGGACTGTGTTCCTTGATGAGGTTGACGGCGTCGAGACCGTTTTTGCCCTGGGCGACAAGGTGGATTTCTGAAAAACCTTTCAGGAGAAAAACGAGTTCGTCGCGGGCGGGCTTTTCGTCGTCGACGATGATGGTGTCGATGGGCATTGGTGGTGAACAGGTTGAGTATATGATGCGGTGAGGAGGGAGGTAAAGGAGGCACAAGATGTAAAGGAAATAACGGATGAGAAGCTTGAGGAGCGCGAGGAGAGCGATGGCTAAGGGAAAAGTGAGAGTTTTCAAAAGCAAGATGGTTTTCCAGGGGGCCGTGTTTGGGGTCAGACGAGACGAACTACAGGAACCCGGAGGGGTGCGCGTAACGCGGGAGGTGATAACGCACCCGGGGTCGGTGGTGGTGCTGCCGGTGTTGAAGGATGGGCGGATTGTGATGGTGCGGCAGTACCGGCATGCGACGCGGCAGTACTTGTGGGAGTTGGTGGCAGGAAGCATCGACAAGGGCGAGACGGTGAAAGAGGCGGCGGCGCGGGAGCTGAAAGAGGAGACGGGGTACCGAGCCAAACGGTTCACTGAGTTCCTGGATGTGTTTCCGACGCCAGGGTTTCTGGAAGAGCGGATGCATATCCTGCTGGCGGAGGGTATGACGGAGGGAGAAGCGCATCCAGAGGCGGATGAGAAAATAATTTCCCATGCGTATAGAGTGAAGGAATTGAAGGAGATGATGCGCAAAGGGCGAATGCGGGATGGAAAATCGATCGCGGGGATATTGTATTACCTTACTTTTCTGAGGTAGAGTTGGGACCGCAGGGTGGGATTAAAACGGTTTTTTGCATAAAAACGCACAAGAGGGAGTTTTTTTGCAGTGAAATATTGACTAGAAAGACCATTTTGATACACTCCACGCAATTCGTGCTCATGGCGGCGATTGTTTTCTGATCCGCCCCAAGAGTAGAAAGAGTCACCTGCCAAAGGAGACACGAAGTGCAAGGAACAGTAAAGTGGTTCAATAATTCGAAGGGATACGGATTCATAGGGAGGGAAGACGGGCCCGATGTGTTCGTACATTATTCAGCGATCGTCGGCGATGGATACCGGACGTTGCAGGAAGGAGATCCGGTAGAGTTCGAGATCGTGCAAGGCCCGAAAGGACCCCAAGCGGCGAACGTAGCCAAACCGGCGTCGTAACGAGTTTGGATTTGAGGAGACCGGCGGAGGCGAGAGCTTCCGCCGGTTTTGTTTTTTGGAGGGGGAGACGCGGAGATCGAGGAGAAACCCAAGACGGCGGCGTAGAGCCGCCGCTATGAGGGGGATTTGGATGGAAGTAGGACGCTGGGGTTGTAGATGAAATGAAAGGGATATAATCGCGGGCATGGACAACAAACAGATCGCGCGGATCCTGCGGGAGACCGCACAGTTGTTAGAGATAGATGGGGCGATCATTGGACGGTATCGGAGCTACGAGCGTGCAGCAGAATTGATTGAGGGTTTACCGCAGCCGGTGGAACAGTTGGTGAGCACGCCGGAGAAGCTTTTGGAGTTGCCAGGGATCGGGCAAGGGATGGTGGAGCATCTGACGGAGATCGTGAAGACGGGCGATTACGCGCTGCGGAAAAAGATGCTGAAGAAATATCCGGCGACAATTCTGGATTTGTTGAATCTGCAATCCCTGGGACCGAAAAAGGTGGCGTTTCTTTGGAAGAATTTCAAAGCGGCGACTGTGGCCGACGTCGAGAAGCTGGCAAAAGAAGGAAAACTGCGGGATCTGGCAGGATTCGGGGAGAAGAGTGAGCAGAACATTTTGAAGGCGGTCGAGGTATTCAAGAAGTCGACGGGAAGGTTTTTGATCAGCGTAGGAGAAGCGGCGGCGACTGCGATTAAGGTGCATATCAAGAAGGCGGGAAAAGCGGTGGAGAGCGTGACGCCGGCGGGGTCGTTGCGGCGCGGAAAAGAAACGGTGGGGGATCTGGATTTGCTGGTGACGATGGCGGAGGGGCACACGAAGCAGAAGGATGTGGATGCGGTGGCGAAACACATCCTGACGTATCCGGGGATCGACCAGACTTTGGCGCACGGAGAAAACAAGGTGAGTTTCACGCTGGAGAATGGGCTGCAGGTGGATGTGCGGCTGCTGGAGAAAGAGAATTTCGGGGCCGCGCTGTTGTATTTCACGGGATCGAAAGAGCACAACGTCACGTTGCGGGGACGCGCGAATGAGATGGGATGGACGTTGAACGAGTATGAAATGGCGACGTTGAAGGGCGAGAAGCGCGTCGCGGGAAGAACAGAGGAGGAGATCTACGGGAAGTTGAAGCTGGAGTATGTTCCGCCGGAATTGCGGGAAAACACAGGGGAGATTGAGGCGGCGGAGAAGCACAAACTGCCGAAGCTGGTAGAACTGCGGGATATCAAGGGCGACCTGCAGATGCACTCAACGGCGAGCGACGGAAAGAATTCGATTGAGGAAATGGCCGAGGCAGCGCGGGAGTTGGGACACGAGTACATTGCCATCACGGATCATTCGAAGGCGGTGACGGTGGCGAATGGTTTAGATGAGAAGCGCATGGCAGCGCACATCAAGAAATTGCGAACGGCGGACGAAAAAGGGTTGGGGATCCGAGTATTGGTGGGTTCGGAAGTAGATATTTTAAAGGATGGGAAACTGGACTATTCGGAAGAGATTTTGGCGCAACTGGACGTGGTGGTGTGCTCGATCCACTCGTATTTTAATTTGGAGCGGGCGGAAATGACGGAACGGATGCTGGCGGCGATTGAGAACCCGTACACGCAGATCATCGGGCACCCGACCGGACGAGTGTTGTTGCGACGGGATCCGCTGGATTACGACATGGAGAAGGTGCTGGATGCGTGCGCGAAACACGGAGTGGCGATGGAGTGCAATTCGTATCCAGACCGGCTGGATTTGAAGGATGTGTACTTGCGGATGTGCAAAGAGAAGGGCGTAAAGGTAGTGATCTCGACGGATTCGCACAGTACGGGGAATCTGAACTTCATTCATTACGGAGTGACGATGGCGAGGAGAGGGTGGTTGGAGAAGAAGGACGTGATTAATACCTTGCCTGTGAAGGAGTTTTTGGGGGGGTTGAGAAGGAAGAAGGCTAGAAGTAAGGAGGGTACGAAGTGAAGCGAAGAGGTAAAGAGGCAAAAGATGTAAGGAAGACAAACCCAAGACGGCGGCGTAAAGCCGCCGCTACAAGGAAGGCGCAAGGGGGGCACCCTGAAGTAAAAGGAACATTTTGGGGGTTGCGTGCGTTCTAGGTTATAGGACTCAGGACGGAGGTCCCAGGGAGATGAACATGAACAGGCGAGCGATGGGAACGAGTTCCCTGCCCCAAGGCGGAATTTCTTGGAGATTTGTGGGGATGGTGATGATGGCAGGGGCATTGGCGCTTGGGAGCGCCTCAGGGACGAGAGCGGAAGAGGTGTCGAAGACCTTCACGGTAACCGGGCACGCCAAGGTGAAAGTCGAAACGGACGATGGAGCGGTGCGAGTGTCCACTGGCGACATTAAACAGGTAGAGATCCGGGTGGTGTATACGGGATACAAACTGGACAAAGATTTGCGGGTGAGCACTGAGCAGAACGGAGATGCGGTGGAGATCGTGGCGAAGGCCTCAGGAGGCAGCTTCTGGAATTGGGGCGTGCGGCACAGCAGCTTGCGCGTGGAAGTGCATATGCCAAAGGACGCGGACCTGACAGTGCGTAGCGCAGATGGTTCGGTGGAAGCGGATTCGATTAGCGGGAATGTTGATGTGACTACCGGAGATGGAAGCATCACCGTGCAAGGCGTAAAGGGCAACATCCATTTTCGCTCGGGAGATGGACACATTGAGGCGCGCGGATTGGATGGGACCGTGGATGCGTCGAGCGGCGACGGACACATTAATCTGGAAGGTCGATTTGACGGTTTGACGATCCGGACCGGGGACGGAAGCGTGACGGCACGAGCGGGAGCAGGATCAAAGATGGCTTCGAGCTGGTCGATCCACACCGGAGATGGCAGCGTAGATTTGGAAGTCCCTGGGGACCTGGCAGCGAATTTGGATGCGAGTACCCATGACGGACACATTAGTTTGGGACTGCAGGTGACGGTGGAGGGGACGTTTAGTTCGTCGAGGATTCAGGGGAAGTTGAACGGTGGAGGGCAAACGCTGTCAATTCATACAGGGGATGGGTCGATTCATTTGAGTAAGAGTTAAGATTACAGGAATCTAAAGGAACGGAACTGAGTTGGAAGGAATGGGTGACAGAGTGATTCCATTTTTGTACAGCGAAGTGAGAAGAAGTAAGCGTAAGTGATTGAAAGGATAGGGGCGAGGGATTGGCCCTCCTGTTGCACGTTGAGAAGAACGTAGGGAGGGCGGAGAAGTGATTGTAGTGATCCTATGTATAGCCGTACTAGCACTTTTTGTGATCTCTCTAACGAGTTCGTTTTTGGGGAACCGCAAGCATGGATCGTAAGCAGTTCCCTTTTCTGTTGTAAATCCTGCTAGGACATTCTGGTTGCTGAGGTGAATTGCGTCGCGGAGTGGTCTGCGCGCAGGGATCGGTCTCTTGCGCGGGAAAAATCCACACACGCTGGGAGTTGGGAGAATTTTGTTCAACCATGTGCGCGATCAGGGTCTGTGGGCATGGGCATCGACGGAATCCAAGGCGCGGAGAGAGTAGATCAAAGCGGCGCCTGCGTTCATGGCCATGGCAACGCCGAGGGCTTCGGCGATTTCTTGTTTGGTGGCGCCGGCTTTGAGGGCGGAATCGGTGTGGAAGGTGATGCAGCCGTCGCAACGCGTGGTGACGGCAACGGCAATGGAAATGAGCTGGCGGACTTTCTCGCCGAGGAGAGAGTTTTTGGAGTTGGCGGAAGAGAGGGTTTGGTAGCCCTTGAGAGAATCGGGCGAGAGCTTGGCGAAATCGGGAATGGATTTGGTGAGTTCGGCTTGATAGTTGTTCCAATCGAAGAGCACGGAGTTCCTCCTGAAGTGGGATGCAGGGGAAAAAGTATGGCAAGCTTGCGGCTGACAGTTGCTCGACGGTCACGAAAGCCACGCCAGCTACCTGCGTCATTGTTCCGGCTGTTTGCAGCGAACCATCCACACGGCGGGAGGGGATCACATCCAGTTTTATCATCGGCAGGTCACGTTGCTGTTGCTGCCCGGTGCGCTGCCAGGACGGGAGGCCGTGCGCTTGCTCCTGGATCATGAGCCGCAGCGGCCCGGCGAAGATGAAGTGGAAACTGCCCTGCGTTTATTGGCGCGCGTGATCCCCGCCTATCCACGAGCTTTCGATCTGGTGCTGGCCGATGCCCTCTACGCCAAGGCCTCCTTTTTCAACTTTTTACTCGCTCGTGGCAAACACGCTCTGGTGGTGCTCAAGGATGAACGGCGCAATCTTTATCAGGACGTGGCTGGATTATTCGACCATGTGGCGCCTCAGCCGGGTAGCTATCGATCCCGCCCGTGCCGCTGGTGGGATTTTCCAGACTTACTCTCCTGGCCCCAGGTGCAAGCCCCGGTGCGCGTCGTTCGTTCCCTGGAGACCTACACAGTTCACCGACAACTCCAGAAGCAACACGAGTCACAAACGAGTGATTGGATCTGGGCGACCACGCTACCGCCTGCGCAAGTTCCCGTCGATCGCATCGTCCATTTAGGACACCAACGATGGGATATCGAGAATTATGCCTTTAACGAGTTGGCCAACGAATGGCACTCCGATCACGTCTTCAAGCATAACCCCGGCGCCATCGAATGCTTTTTGCTCGTGGCCTTCCTGGCTTACAACATTTTTCATGTCTTCCTGGCGCGCAATGTGAAGCCCTCCCTACGCCAGGGTAAGACACAAATCTTCTGGGCCAGGCTCATCGCTGCTGAACTCTACAGTGAGGTAACCCCCGCCGGCATGTCGCCCTGAGGTTTTTCCGCACCATCTCGTCCGAACTTCGGCTCGCCCCCGGAATCCGCATCGCGGTCTTCCTGCCGGTGGACTCCTCGAAATGGCCCCGCGGACCTGTTACTCACCCTCGAAAAGCCATGCGAATTATCCTGCCCATCCGTCTGTTGGCCAGAAACGCATCAACGCTGCTCTAAACCTACCTAATTCCCACCTCTCCCAACACTCGTTGCGGAATCGTTGCCCGTGAGTGGTGGAATTTCGGAGACGAAGCCCGGTGTGGTATTGTTTTAGTTCGCTATCGCTCCGCGAATGCTCAAGTACATTACGGGAAATTCTGCCTAGGCATTTCAAACCGTACAAACTGACGCGCGGACCATTTTCCTTCGTGCCTCAGGGCGAGCAGAAAGCGGTCCCTAACAAGAAATAGGGGAAAGACAGAAGGGCTGGAAGGGTTGCTCTACAGTTGTGGGTCCCTTCCGCTTGAGGGGCGAGCGATAGACCCGCACAACGGAAGAAAAGGCAGGCGGCGTAAAGCCGCCCCTACTAGTAGGACTAGATTTGGGAGTCAATACGGTAGGAGCGAGGAGGGATTCCTCGCTTCGCTCGGAATGGCGGTTTGATTTTCGATTTGTGAGCGTGTTCGGGATTGTTGGTCTGGGGGGAACGGAACAATGAAGAGTACATATAACGGGGTGGCAGTGCCGGCGGAGGGGAAGGCCATCGGGTACAGCAATGGATTGCTGCAGGTGCCGGACAATCCGATTATTCCGTTTATTGAGGGAGACGGGACGGGGCGAGACATTTGGAAGGCGTCGCGGAGGGTATTTGACGCGGCGGTTCAGAAAGCGTACGGCGGGAAGCGGAAAGTTGTGTGGTTTGAAGTGTTCGCCGGGGAGAAGGCGTTTAACATGTTTAAGCAGTGGCTGCCAGACGACACGGTGGAAGCAGCGCGGGATTTTCGCGTGTCAATCAAGGGACCGTTGACGACGCCGGTGGGAGGCGGGATTCGTTCATTGAACGTGGCGTTGCGGCAGATACTGGATTTGTACGCGTGCGTGCGGCCGGTGCGGTATTTTCATGGAGTTCCCTCCCCTGTTCGCGAACCGGAAAAAGTGGATGTGGTGATCTTTCGGGAGAATACGGAGGACGTATACATCGGAATCGAGTGGAAGAGTGGAACGCCGGAAGTGAAGAAGTTGCTGGATTTTCTGAATAAGGAAATGCTGAAAGACGGGAAGAAGCAGATCCGGTGGGATTCGGGCGTGGGGATCAAGCCGATTTCTCCAACAGGAACGAAGCGGCTGATGCGGCGTGCGGTGAAGTATGCGCTGGAAAATGGGCGCAAAAGCGTGACGATTGTGCATAAGGGGAATATTCAGAAATTCACGGAAGGCGCGTTTCGCGATTGGAGTTACGACCTGGCGCGGGAAGAGTTTCGGGCACAGACGGTGACGGAGCGGGAAAGCTGGATTCTGGATAATTTGGAAAGGAATCCGGGGCTGACGGTGGAACAGAACGCGGCAATGATCGAGCCAGGGTTGGAGTCTGGGACGGAAGATTTCAAGAAGACGGTGTATGCAGAAGTGAAGGCCGTGGTAGATGCGATTGGCGAGTCGCACGGCAAGGGCCAATGGAAGAGGAAGTTGATGATCAATGACCGGATCGCGGATTCGGTGTTTCAGCAGATGCTGCTGAGGCCGAATGAGTACAGCGTGCTGGCTACGCCGAATTTGAACGGGGATTATTTGAGCGATGCGTGCGCGGCGCAGGTGGGAGGGTTGGGGATTGCGCCGGGATCGAATATCGGCGATGGCTATGGAGTGTTCGAGGCTACACACGGGACGGCTCCGAAATATGCGGATAAGGACGTGATTAACCCGAGTTCAGTCATGCTCTCAGGGGCCATGATGTTTGAATTTATAGGGTGGAACGAGGCGGGAAAATTGATAGAGGATGGGATTGCGAAAACGATCCGGCAGAAGCGGGTGACGTACGATTTGGAGAGGTTGATGACGGGGGGGACGAAATTGGGGACGTCGGCCTTCGCCACCGCGATAATTGAGAATATGTGAGGGGGGAAAGAACTGGAGGAGGTAGAGGGAGTGGAGGAAGTAGAGGATTGAAGATGGCCCGTCGCGTAAAGAACGCGTTAGGAAAAAAAACAGGCCATTTTGGTGAAGATGACAGAGAACCACAAGATGGCAGCGTAGGCCGCCACTACAAGCTGGAATTTAGAAATTGCGGTTGGTGGCGAGTGGCGAGAAAAAATTGAGGAAGTGTAGGAGTGCAATAGTTTAAGGGCTTGATGGTGGTGAGATCGAAGAGAGATTCCTCGCTTCGATCGGAATGACGTGATTTTTTTGGTGGATAAGGAGACGGAGATGAGCCGGAAGAAAGTGACGGTAGTGGGCGGCGGGTTTGTGGGGTCGACGACCGCGCAGAGGATTGTGGACCTTGAACTGGCGAATGTGGTGTTGACGGATATTCTGGATGGGCCGCCCGCGGGGAAGGCTCTGGACATGATGGAGAGCGGGCCAATTACGCGATCGGATTCACATGCGATAGGGATTTCGACCGCGAATGGGGATTACAGCGCAACGGCGGGAAGCGATGTGGTGGTGATTACAGCGGGGTTTCCGCGGAAGCCGGGGATGAGCCGCGACGATCTATTGAAAGCGAACTACGACGTGGTGAAGGGCGTGGTGGAACAGATTGCGAAGTACTCGCCGAATTGCGTTCTGGTGATGGTGACGAATCCGCTGGACGCGATGGCGCAGGCGGCGTTGATGGTGAGTGGGTTTCCGAAGAATCGCGTGATTGGGATGGCTGGTGTGCTGGATTCGGCGCGGATGAGCGCGTTTGTGGCGATGGAGTGCAAGGTGAGCGTAGAGAACGTGCACTCGTTCGTGTTGGGCGGGCACGGAGACGATATGGTGCCGCTGCCGCGGTATTCGACGGTCGCGGGGATTCCGCTGCCGGATCTGCTGCCTGCCGCCAAGATTGAGGAGATCGTGACACGCACGCGCAAAGGCGGAGCGGAAATTGTGAATCTGCTGAAGACCGGGTCTGCGTACTATGCGCCTTCGGCCGCGGCGGTGGAGATGGTAGAGGCGATCCTGAAGGATAAGAAGAAGATTCTGCCATGCGCCGTGTATTTGGACGGGGAGTATGGGATTCACGGGTTATTTGTGGGAGTGCCGGTGAAGTTGGGGGCTGGTGGGGCGGAGAAGATCATTGAGATTAAGCTGACGGCGGAAGAGAATGCGGCGTTGCAGAAGAGCGCGGCGAGCGTGAAGGAGTTGGTGGCGGTGCTGGGGATTTGAGGAATGAATGAAATATTGAGGTCCTTCGCTTCAGTCAGGATGACAACGTAATTTTTGTCTGGAGATTGTGGGGGCGCGCTGCTAATGGCGCGCTTTTTTTGTGAGAAGGGGCTGAAGCTCCGACCTCCTAAAGAGAAAAACAGATTCGAGAGAACTGCAGGAAAGTCCGGAAAAAGAGACCCAAGACGGAGGCGTAAAGCTTCCGCTTAGGAGCCAAGATGCAGGGGGGACCACTAGAAGCGCAGGGATTGCGGACTCACTCTGCGTTACGGCTAGAAGTGGAAGAGGTTGGCGGCGCCGATTACCAGGGCTAGGGTGAAGGCGGCAATGGCGATTTCGCCGATGAAACCGACGGCGAAGGGGCGCAGGCCTTGTTGGCGCATTTGTTTGAAATTGGTGCGAAGGCCTACGCCAGCAAAGGTCAGGAGGAAAGCCCAACGAGAGAGATTGGCCAGGGATGTGTTTTGGTCCTTGGTGAAGAAACCTACCGTGGCTAGCAGAGAAACGAGAAGGAAACCCAAGACAAATTTAGGGAATTTTTGCCAGAGGAAAGCGGCTTTGTTGGTGACGTTGTGGGCTTGGCCTTTGCTGGCCCAGTAGATCGCGTAGGCGAGGACAACGAAACCGATGAGGGCGTTGCGCGTGGTCTTGGTGAGGACAGCGAATTTGGCGGCAGCGTCGGAATAGAGAGCGCCGGCGGCGGTGGCTTCGGCGGTGTTGTCGACGGCGAGGCCGGCCCAGATGCCGTAGGCGTGATCGGAGAGATGGAGGGCGTGGCCGATGAGAGGGAACGTGAAGAGGGCGATCGCGCCAAGGGCGAGAATGGCAGCGATGGCGAACGAGGAGTCTTCTTCGTCGGCGTCGATGGCACCTTGCGTGGCGATAATGGCGCTGACGCCGCAGACGGCGGACCCAACCGCGAGAAGAGTGGTGAGCTTGGGCTTGAGTCCGAAGAGACGGCCGAGAAGAGTCATGAAAGCAAGCGAGCCGGTGATTTCGATGGCGACGAGGAGAAGGCTGACACCGCCTAGTTTGGCAACGTCACCGAGAAGGAAGCGGGAACCGAGAAGGACGATGCCGGCTTTGAGCCAGAACTCGTAGGTGGCGACGCCGGGTTTGAAGATGTCGGCCAGGCCGAAAACGTTGGAGATGACGAGGCCAATGAGAATGGCCCAGAGGACGTACTCGATGTTGGGGAAGGGGAAGTGGCGGGCTTTGGCGTAGGCGTTGATATTTTTTTCGAGAAGTTTGCCAGCGAAGCCGATGGCGGCGAGGAGGGCAACGCCAGGGAGCAAGCGGAGGATTCTTGAGCTGAAAGAGATGGTGGGAGATTGGGGGAGAGCGATTGCGTCGGCCATTGTTTTCCTTTGTTACAGCAAAGATAGAACAGCGAAATTAGAAAATCGGAAAGCTGAATCGGATTCCTCAGGGTTAAAGCCCAATTTCCTGGGCTGCTCAATTCCCTGCTGCCCAATGCCGGAGCTGAAGCTCGGCCCCCCCAGGAGAAAAACAGATTCGAAAGAACAGCAGGAAAGCGAAGCCTCCGCTGGAATTTGAGTGGAGAGGCAAGACGCGGGGAGCGAAGAGGGATTCGTCGCACAGAAACCGTGCGATAGACAAGAGGATCTCACTTCGCGGACTCCGTTCGGAATAACGGGGCCCCTGCTGGCTAAGCTACCAGGGGACATGGGGGATTACGCCAAGGCGGATTAGCGTGGCGGCTACCAGGGCTGTCAGGACGGCCCAGGTGTCTAGGGACAGCTTGGGAGCCGGCCTGGCTACTGGCTGAGGGGGTTGGTCTGGCATTCGTTTCCTCCGTGATCATGAGATTGAGAGCGGCTCGACATTTTCGAGTGCGAATTGCTGGAGCCAGTCCGGAGCGGAAGCGGCGGCAGCCGAGTGAGACGCGACACGACCGACGATGAGCAAAGCTGGCGCAGGTAATGGCTGGAGCGAAGCGAGCTGAGATAAAGTTGTGAGACGAACGGATTGCTCGCGCTGCGATGCTTTGGAAATCAGCAAGCAGGGTGTCTCCGCCACTACACCGGATTCCAAAAGCCAATGGGAGACTTCGGCGTAATCAGGGCCGGGCATGTAGACGACTACGGTGGTGTCTGGCGCGATGGGAACGCCGGAGAAGGAGCGGGCATCGTCCGAACGAGAGAAAGTGGTAAAGAGAACGCGGGAAGCGAGGCGGCGATCGGTGAGCGAGATTTGTGCAGCGGCGGCGGAGGCGAAGGCGGCAGAGATGCCGGGAACGATTTCGAAAAGAATTTTGTTGGCGCGGAGAGCTTCGATTTCTTCGGCGGCGCGGCCAAACAGGAGCGGGTCGCCCCCTTTGAGGCGGACGACAACCGCATGCTTAGAGGCGGCGTCGATGAGGAGCGAGCTGATGTCGGATTGCGTGAGGAGACGGAAGCCGGCGCGCTTGCCGACGTCGATGCGTTGTGCGGTGGGCGGGATGAGGGCGAGGATTTCGGGGCTGACGAGGGAATCGTGGAGGACAATGTTGGCGGATTGAAGCAGGCGCGCGGCCTTCCGGGTGAGGAGATCGGGATCGCCCGGGCCAGCACCGATTAAGAAGACTTTGCCTGGCGACGCAGCCGGCAGGATGCCGGCGCTACCAAAGGCAGGAGTGCAATTCTCGGCCGCGGCTTCACGAAGGAAGTGGTCGAACATGGGGCGGCTGGCGAGGAGATGGAGCTGGCGCTTGGTGGATTCGGGATCGGTGGAACTGGCGCGAAGTTGTTCGCGGGCAGCGCCGAGCGAGTCGAGCCAAACAGCGTATTCGGGCCCGAACTGAAGTTCGAGTTCCTGGCGAAGGCGCTGGGCGAGAGCCGGGCTTTTGCCGTTGGTGGAAATGGCGATTTGGAGATCGCCCCGCTGCACGATGGAGCCGTAGTAGAAGTGGCAGTGGTCGATATCGTCGACGGCGTTACAGAGGATATGGCGCTTGTCGGCTTCGAGAAAAACGGATTCGTTGAGGTCGCGGAGAGAGGTGGCGGCGATGACGAGGAATTTGTTGTCGAGATCGGAGGGAGCGAATCGTTTGGGGAGCCAATCGATTTGGCGATCACGGACACGTTCGGCGAGGTCGGGATGAAGATTCGGGGCGACGACGGTGATGTGCGCGCCGGCTTGGAGGAGAGATGGGATTTTGGATGCAGCGATCGCACCACCGCCGACGACGAGGATGTGGCGATTTTGGAGTTTGAGGAAGGCGGGAAAGATGGTCATGGGTTTGCCTTGAAGAATGGAGGATTGAAAATACATTGCGGAGTCTTCGGGGGCTGAGGCGCATTTTGTGAGCCGTGTGAGATGCCGGAGCGGAAGCTCCAAGAAAAGTCAAAAGCTACGAACTTGAATGCGAAAGGTGCAACAGCGGGAGTGGGAGTGGAGGAAGCGCAAACCCAAGACGGAGGGGTAAAGCATCCGCTACAAGAGGAATTCGCATAGGAAAGGAAGACGCGAAGAGTCATCGGTCCTCCACGGAATGGGGAGTGGAGGCTACGGCGAGGTCGCGTTCGGCTAGCTCGGTGGGGCCACCGGCCAGGATCGCGCGAAGGGACTCGGTGGTGTGGCGTGCCAGGAACTTCTGAAGAGGTTCGTTGCCGCTACGCTCCAACTCGAAATATTCGAGCAGGCGGGCGATGGCGCTGGGAACTTCGTCGGCAGAGCAACGGTAACCAACCGGGCGCGCTATGGAGGCGATTTGGCCGACACTGCCACCAACGCAGAAATAGTAGGCATCGATCATTTTGCCGTTGGATTTGATTTTCTTGCCTTCGATGCCGATATCGGCAATCCAATGCTGGCCGCAGGAATTGGGGCAGCCGGTGATGTGAAGGCGGAGCTGTTCCTGATAGTTGGGGAAACGATCTTCGAGCTGCTCTGTGAGCCAGCGAGCGTATGACTTGGTTTCGGTGAGGGCGAGTTTGCAGAATTCGGAGCCGGTGCAGGCGACGGTGCCGCGAACGAAGGCAGAAGATGAGACGGGGAGGCCGTGATCGGTGAGTTCACGGACAACCCTGGGGACGTGGGCTTCGGGGATGTTGATGAGGAGGAGATTTTGCATGGGAGTATTGCGGACCTGGCCATCGCCGTAGCGTTCAGCGAGATCGGCGACTGCGGTGAGTTGCGCGGGAGTGATACGGCCACGGATGACGGAAGCGCCAATGGAGAAAAGGCTGGGCTGCTGTTGCGGAATGACGCCAAGATGATCGCGGTGGACGCCGGCGGGAGGGTCG
Organism: Candidatus Acidiferrales bacterium; assembly: GCA_963709675.1. Classification (GTDB taxonomy): domain Bacteria; phylum Acidobacteriota; class Terriglobia; order Acidiferrales; family UBA7541; genus Acidiferrum. Next base: position 324,679 of record CAVPWW010000002.1, on the reverse strand, counting down.
AGCGGTTCGGCTGGGTCGAGAGAGTAGCCCAGACGGGATTCGACAGCCGCGAGAAAGGAATCGGCGGTCCAGCCGTGATCAAGGAAGAGAAATTTCATGCGGGCTTTTTCGCGGGAGTGGCGGAGGACATCGCTGGCGCGGAAAAGTCCGGTGATGGCGCGGACGACGGGGATGACCTGGTTCCAGCGGATGAAGGCGTTGAGAGGGACGGCGAGATGGGGTTGGGTCGAGAGACCACCGGCGACGCGGAGCGAGAAGCCGATTTCGGAGGAGGAAGTGGCGAGTGGCGAGTGATGAGTGGCGAGTGGCTGAGAAGAGTCGCGTGAAATGTTTGGTGTCCTCAGGGGCTGAAGCCCGGCGAGCGCAGCGGATTTCTGTTGGAGCTCAAGCTCTGAGCCCTCAAGAGGGCGGCGTAAAGCCGCCCCTACAGAGCGATCTGAGGAGGCGAGACGGGGAGTGGCAATCAGAGAGATGTCATTGATTTCTGGGTAGGAGCACCAGTCGGGGCAGGCGGTGACGGAAATTTTGAATTTGCGGGGGAGATTGTAGAACTCGGGATTGCCGCCGAGTTCTTCGTCGAGGGCTTGAATGAGGGGGGAGACGTCGACCAGTTCGTGAGCGTGGACTCCGGCTAGGGGGCAGCCAGTGATGTTGCGGGCTACGTCGCCGCAGGCACCGGTGGTGGTGAGACCGATGGAATGGAGCGTATCGAGAATCTCGGGGATGGACTCGATGCAGACCCAATGGAGCTGAATGTTCTGACGAACGGTAATGTCCGCGACGCCGTTGCCGTGTTGGGTTGAGAGATTGGCAATGGTGCGGAGTTGTTGGCTGGTGAGGAGGCCGCTGGGGATGCGAATGCGAAGCATGAAAAAGGGAGTGGACTTCCCTTCACCACCGGTGCCACCGACGACGCCGAGGCCGTCACCCTGGGTGTAAATGCCCCAAGTACGGAAATAGGTGGAGAGCCATTCGGGGGGAATGGCAGCATGGCCCAGGCGAGCGAAATTGCGGATTTCGTCGAGATGGTCCCAGGCGTTTTTTTCGCGTTTGAGGCGCTCAACGCGCTGGGCTTTGGTTTCTTTGAGGTCGGGCATTGTTTTTTTGTTCCGTCTACGAAAGTCGGAATCCTCGGGGGCTAAAGCCCATTTCTGCTTCGTGGGGATGCCGGAGCTGAAGCTCCCACCCCCTAAAACGAACCCAAGACTGACAACCACGACCAACCCAAGACGGAGGCGTAAAGCCTCCGCTCCAGACCCTGTCTGCCTAAACCTGCCGGAAAAAGAAAAAACCCACGGGCCGGAAAATCTGGCACGTGGGCTTCGAAAATCGTTAATCCGATCGAATTACAAACGGAAGCACCCGTTGCCAGACTGGGCAGGCCGACAACAACAGCAGCAACAGGGAGCCTGCAGGAGAGAGCCGGTGTGGCAGAGGTGCGACATATCTAGAAAAGGTTACGTAGGGTTGAAGAGAGCGTCAACCGGTACTTGGCCTCAAAAATTGGATGCGTAACATCGGGGGATTGGATACATGGGAGAGGCGGGGAGCTGGGGTATTGGAAGTGCTGGCAAGACACAGCGGTTGAGATCCTTCAGTCCTGAAAGGCATGGGGGTTCAGAATGACAATGAGGTTATGGAGATTGTGATTGGTTTTGGGGTCTAACTGCGCGGGCTGGAGGATCATCCCGGTGTTGGGGCTGGGGAATATGTGGTCCCAGCCCCCTACAAGGTTACTGCTTGGGGGCGGCGGGTTTCGGCGTGGAGGTGGAGGCCTTGCCGCCGACTATGGTAGCGGACTTGATGGTGTCGAGTTTGGGGTATTTGGTAGCGATGTACTTTTCGCCGCCCTTTTCCATGTTGGCTTGCTCGCCCGCACCGGCGGGATCGGGATACTGGTCGTAGAACATCTCGACGATGTTGATTCCCTTGTCGTCGATGACGCCAAAAGGAGCAAAACCTTGAGAGTCGAGACCGGTATTGTCTTTCAGGTTGATGAAGATTTCAGTGGTGCGGGAATTGGGAAGAGAAGTTTTCGCAAAGGTGAGAGTGCCGCGCAGATTTTTCTGGGTGACGGGGTCGTCCTTGATGGTGGCTTTGGCCCAAGCGGTGTTGATAACAGGGTACGCGCTGATTCCGAATTGGGCTACGAAATTAGGGATGACGCGGTAGATGCGGGCGCCGTCATAGTAATGATGCTTGATAAGATTGTAGAAACGGTCGGCACCTTGGGAAGCCCAATCGCGGTGCACTGTGACGGTGAATTCGCCGCGGGTGGTGTCAAATTTGACCTGGTAGGTGGCGGGGGCCGTGTCTTTTAAGAGAGTTGGTTTGAGGAGCGCGCGATCGTAGGGGGAAGCCGTGTGGGTGGTGGTAGCAGTTTTGGGTTTTGCGGGAGCGGTTGTGGAAGTTTGCGCGAAGGACGAGATAGAAGCGACGAAAAGAAAAACGGCGGAGCAAACGAACAGTCTGGTCAGACGCATTGCGGTACGGACCTCCGAGTTGTAGCGATGAATGAAATGCTGAGGGTAGTTTAGCGCAAGTTGAGGTCCAGCGGGGCTGAACCCCTTGAAGAGCGAAGCGCTGCGGTTAGTGAAGATTCAGGTCGTGGGAGACGTGTTGGACTTCGGAGAGGACGCGGAGGGTGTTTTCGCCGAGGATTTTGCGGATGTCGGATTCGGAGTAACCCTTTTTCAAAAGGGCGTCGGTGATTTGGGGAATGTGGGTGACATCCTGCATGCCGATGGGCATGACGGCGCCATCGAAATCGGAGCCCAGGCCAACATGATCGACGCCGGCGATTTTAACGGCGTGGTCGATATGGTCGATGATGAAGCTCCAATCGACCTTGGGAAGCTTTCCCGCTTCCATTAACTCACGAACAACCTGCTGGGCAGCGACGTCCGTGCAACCTTCACTGTTGCCGCAACGTTTCTTCACTTCATCGTTAATTTCCTTTTCCGCTTCAGGATGCGCGGCTTCGAAATCGCGGAATTGTTGGCTGAGGAAGCCGACGTGGTAATTGATTTGGATGACGCCGCCGTGTTTGGCGAGGTCGCGGATCATATCGTCGGTCATGTTGCGCGGAGTGTTGCAGAGGGCGCGGCAGGAGGAGTGGGAAGCGATCATGGGAGCTTTGGAGACGGCGAGAGCATCGTGAAACGTTTTGTCGGAGACGTGGGAAATGTCCACGATCATGCCGAGGCGATTCATTTCGCGGACGACGTCCTTGCCGAAATCGGTAAGCCCGTTGTGCTCGGGCTGGGCGGTGGAAGAGTCGGCCCATTCGTTGTTGACCATGTGGGTGAGAGTCATGTAACGGACGCCAAGCGCGGCAAAGGTACGCAGGACGGAAAGGTCGTTGCCCATCATGTGTCCACCTTCGACGCCCATGAGAGCGGCGATTTTGTGCTGCTTTTTGGCCTCGCGAATATCGTCGGCGGAGGTGGCGAGGAGGAGGGAGTCAGGATGCTTGCGGACGGTTTCGCGGACGGCATCGATTTGATCGAGTGCGAGCTTGACGGCGTCGGGACCGAGGATTTTGCCGTCGATCCAGATGGAGAAGAAGATCGCGGTGAGGCCGCCGTCGCGCATGCGGGGGATGTCAATGTTGCCGTCGGTGTGGGGGACGGAGATATCGAAGTGAGGATCGAGGAGGCGCTGGGTGGTGTCGTCGTGGGTGTCGATGACGATGGAGGAGAACTGGAGTTTCTTGGCTTTGTCGGAGATGGAATCGGACTGCGCGGAAACTAGCATGGCGGTGGCCCCCAAGAGACAGACGGATAGAAGAATGAGCGAGCGGATCATTGTTCCCCCAGAGAATGCAAAAGCGAACGCAAGTAGATTAGCAGAACAGAGCGGCGGGGGGCGAATACCGGAAAGGGAGAGCAACGATTCCGCAACGAGTGTTGGGAGAGGTGGGAATTAGGTAGGTTTAGAGCAGCGTTGATGCGTTTCTGGCCAACAGACGGATGGGCAGGATAATTCGCATGGCTTTTCGAGGGTGAGTAACAGGTCCGCGGGGCCATTTCGAGGAGTCCACCGGCAGGAAGACCGCGATGCGGATTCCGGGGGCGAGCCGAAGTTCGGACGAGATGGTGCGGAAAAACCTCAGGGCGACATGCCGGCGGGGGTTACCTCACTGTAGAGTTCAGCAGCGATGAGCCTGGCCCAGAAGATTTGTGTCTTACCCTGGCGTAGGGAGGGCTTCACATTGCGCGCCAGGAAGACATGAAAAATGTTGTAAGCCAGGAAGGCCACGAGCAAAAAGCATTCGATGGCGCCGGGGTTATGCTTGAAGACGTGATCGGAGTGCCATTCGTTGGCCAACTCGTTAAAGGCATAATTCTCGATATCCCATCGTTGGTGTCCTAAATGGACGATGCGATCGACGGGAACTTGCGCAGGCGGTAGCGTGGTCGCCCAGATCCAATCACTCGTTTGTGACTCGTGTTGCTTCTGGAGTTGTCGGTGAACTGTGTAGGTCTCCAGGGAACGAACGACGCGCACCGGGGCTTGCACCTGGGGCCAGGAGAGTAAGTCTGGAAAATCCCACCAGCGGCACGGGCGGGATCGATAGCTACCCGGCTGAGGCGCCACATGGTCGAATAATCCAGCCACGTCCTGATAAAGATTGCGCCGTTCATCCTTGAGCACCACCAGAGCGTGTTTGCCACGAGCGAGTAAAAAGTTGAAAAAGGAGGCCTTGGCGTAGAGGGCATCGGCCAGCACCAGATCGAAAGCTCGTGGATAGGCGGGGATCACGCGCGCCAATAAACGCAGGGCAGTTTCCACTTCATCTTCGCCGGGCCGCTGCGGCTCATGATCCAGGAGCAAGCGCACGGCCTCCCGTCCTGGCAGCGCACCGGGCAGCAACAGCAACGTGACCTGCCGATGATAAAACTGGATGCGATCCCCTCCCGCCGTGTGGATGGTTCGCTGCAAACAGCCGGAACAATGACGCAGGTAGCTGGCGTGGCTTTCGTGACCGTCGAGCACGACCACTCCCAAGCCGTAAATATCCGGCAGGGCTTTGTTCCGTTTCAGACGCTCGTAAACATCGTGAATCCCTTGTCGCAGCCCATTGGCATCGAGCAGAGCGTGGACGCGTCCCAGCGTGTCGGCACTGAAAGTCGGCTCTTCGAGCCAACACTGCCAAAAGCGGGCTTGGCCGACCTGTTCCCAAGCGTTGATGCTGCCCATCCTGGCCCAAAACAACACCAGCGACGATTTCACCACCGCTGCAGTGGAAATGCGCGGTTTCTCTCTGCGGTCGGAAACCAGTGTGACAATGTCTTTGGAGAGTTGAAAAATCTTTTCCGAATAGGCGATCAGGCGACGAAGAACGATTATCGTTTCTTTTCCTGAAGTCGTTTCCATTCCAGCTCGGAAACTTCCTCAATCAGTTCCTGCATCAGGTGATAGTCGTTAACGGCTTGGCGAACGCGTTGCTGCCAGGCTTTTGGGACACAGATCTGGCGAAGTTTCCCCGCTTGGCTCTGCACCAGGTACAAAGACTTGTGCAGTTCCCCACGGGCACAACGGCAATTCGCCTTGCCACAAGTGCCCGAGCGTTCCGAGAGAGTGCCACGAAGAAACCATTGAGCGGAGGAAAGCTGCGCAATGCGGGAACGGAAGTTGCGCTCCGTGGCGGAGAGTTTGCTGCGGTTCAGGGGGTCGTTCATTTCTTATAGATATAATATGTACAAGACTGGATGGAAAGTCAAGAGCAAATATACAATGCGAATTTGCTCCTAACACAGCATAGGCTAAAGGTTGAATGGAATCAGATGGTTTGCTCGGTTAACAATCTTCGTTGCGGAACCGCTGAAGGGAGAGTCAAAGATGGACTCATCAATCGTTTCGCAGCGGTTGAGGTCCTTCGCTTCCCTCAGGATGACAACGCGGTTTTGCGGTAAGTGGTTTTGTTGGTAGACACACACACGCCATTCGGGAAAGGCGCTGAGAGGGGTTAGCCAGAGCCGGCGATGGTGGATTCGGGGCGGTCGGTGAAGGCGGCTTTGATGTAATCATGGTTGGTGCGGGCGATGACTTCGAGCTTGATTTCTTTGGGGCAGGCGGCTTCACATTCGCCGATGTTGGTGCAATTGGCGAAACCTTCGAGGTTCATTTGTTGGACCATGGCGAGGGCGCGGCGGTCGCGTTCGACTTGGCCTTGTGGCAGATGGCCGAGATGAGAAATTTTGGCGCCGACAAAGAGAGCTGCGGCGGCATTGGGGCAGGCGGCTACGCAAGCGCCGCAACCGATGCAGGCGGCGGCGTCCATGGCCAGGTCCGCATCCGGCTTCGGAACGGGAATGGCGTTGCCGTCTGGCGCGCTGCCCGTTGGAACGGAGATGAAGCCGCCAGCGGCGATGATGCGGTCGAATGAGCCGCGGTTGACGGCGAGGTCCTTGATGACGGGGAAGGCTTTGGCACGCCAGGGCTCAAGATAAATCACGTCGCCATCCTTGAAGTGGCGCATGTGAAGCTGGCAGACGGTGGTGCCCTTGAAGCCGCCGTGGGCTTTTCCGTTGATCATAAAGCCGCACATGCCGCAGATGCCTTCGCGGCAATCGTGGTCGAAAGCGATGGGGTCTTCACCCTTGGCGATGAGGGATTCGTTGAGGACGTCGAGCATTTCGAGGAAAGACATATGCTCGTTGACGTTGGGATGGTCGTAGCGGACTAGGCGGCCTCTGTCGGTGGGATTTTTTTGGCGCCAGACGTGAAGTGTGAGTTTCATGGTTATTGAAGCTCCGGAAGAGCGGAAGAGAAGAAGGAAGGAGTGAATAAGTGTAAGAGTATAAGAGTGAATGAGTTAAACCCAAGATGGTGGCGTAAAGCCGCCTCTACAAGTGGAATTGGAGATGGAGGCAATACGCAGCGATCGAAGAGGGATTCCTCACTTCGAAAACTCCCTTCGGAATGACCGGGCGTTTTTGTCGTGGCAAAAGCCGGCAAGGATGCCGGCGCTGCCAGTGGTGCGAGACGAGGGATCACTTGTAGCTCCGTTGGGAGGGGTGCACGTAATTGAAAATGAGAGGCTCTTTGTTGAGAGCGGGTGCCCGACCTTCTCCTTGGTACTGCCAAGCGGCGACGTAGGAGTAGTTGGCGTCGTCACGAAGGGCTTCGCCTTCGGGCGTCTGGTATTCTTCGCGGAAATGACCGCCGCAGGATTCCCTGCGATCGAGAGCGTCGAGGCACATGAGTTCGGCGAGTTCGAAGAAATCGGCAACGCGGCCGGCTTTTTCGAGGGATTGGTTGAACTCTTCGTTGGTGCCGAGGACGCGTACGTTCTTCCAGAATTCTTCGCGGAGAACGGGGATCTCGGAGAGGGCCTTCTTGAGGCCGGCTTCGTTGCGCGCCATGCCGCAATAGTCCCAAACAATTTTGCCGAGTTCGCGGTGGAAGGAATCGACGGTGCGAGTGCCGGTGCCATTGAGCAACTTCTTGGTGATAGCAGTGACATTGGTGATGGCTTCTTTTGTCGCGGGAGAGTCGGCAGAGACTTTTCCTGGCTTGGCGGTGGCGAGATAGTTGCCGATAGTATAGGGAATGATGAAATAGCCGTCGGCCAGACCCTGCATGAGGGCGCTGGCACCGAGACGGTTGGCGCCATGGTCGGAGAAGTTGGCTTCGCCGAGAACGAACAGGCCGGGAATCGTGGACATTAAGTTGTAGTCGACCCAAAGACCGCCCATGGTGTAGTGCGTGGCAGGATAGATGCGCATGGGGACTTCGTAGGGGTTCTCACCGGTGATGCGCTCGTACATTTCGAAGAGGTTGCCGTAGCGCTCGGCAATCTTGTGTTTGCCGAGACGCTTGATGCAATCGGTGAAATCGAGATAGACGCCAAGACCACTGGGACCGACACCGTGGCCTGCATCGCATTCGGCTTTGGCAGCTCGGGAAGCGATATCGCGCGGAACGAGATTGCCGAAACTGGGATATTTGCGCTCGAGATAGTAGTCGCGCTCGGATTCGGGGATTTGGCTGGGCGAACGCTTGTCGCCGGGCTGTTGGGGGACCCAAATGCGGCCATCGTTGCGGAGAGATTCGGACATAAGGGTGAGCTTGGACTGATACTCGCCGGCGACGGGAATGCACGTGGGGTGAATCTGCGTGTAGCACGGATTGGCGAAGAGGGCGCCGCGCTTGTAGGCGCGCCAGATGGCGGTGGCGTTGCAGCCCTTGGCATTCGTGGAGAGATAGAAGACGTTGCCGTAGCCGCCGGTAGCGAGGATAACAGCGTCGGCCATGTGAACTTCGATTTTGCCGTCGTACAGATCGCGCGTGACGATGCCGCGAGCTTGGCCATCGACGACGATCAGGTCCAGCATCTCCATGCGCGGGTGCATTTTGACGGAGCCGAGGCCAATCTGGCGTTCCAGAGCCTGGTAGGCGCCGAGAAGGAGCTGCTGCCCAGTCTGGCCGCGGGCGTAAAAAGTGCGCGAGACCTGAGCGCCGCCGAAGGAACGATTGTCGAGGAGGCCGCCGTACTCGCGGGCGAAAGGCACACCTTGGGCAACGCACTGGTCGATGATGTTTACGCTGACCTGGGCAAGGCGGTAGACGTTGGCTTCGCGAGAACGGAAGTCGCCGCCTTTTACGGTGTCGTAGAAGAGGCGAAAAACGCTGTCGCCGTCGTTGTGATAATTCTTGGCGGCGTTGATGCCGCCCTGAGCGGCGATGGAGTGGGCGCGGCGCGGGCTATCCTGAAAACAGAAACAATGAACGTGGTAACCGAGTTCGCCGAGGCTGGCGGAAGCCGCGCCGCCGGCAAGGCCCGAGCCCACAACGATGATGTTGTATTTACGTTTGTTGGCAGGATTGACGAGCTTGAGATCGAACTTATGCTTGCCCCAGGACTGCTCTATCGGACCTGTGGGGGCATTGGATATTAATTCCATGGGATGGGGCTCCCTAACATGTTGTTGATACTGTGCCGAGACAAGGTGCAGGAGTGCTCCGGCCCTCGGGCAAGCACAGAACCGGCAGGGGTGCCGGCGCTACAAAGAGGAGAAACAGCAGGCGGCGTAAAGCCTCCCCTGCAAAAGAATTTCGGATTGTGGAGTTTGCGCATGGCGTTAAACGGGTTTGATAATGCCGGCCAGAATGGCGACCGGAATCGAAATGTAGCCGATGGCAATCAGGATGGCGACGACCTTGGCGAGAAGCCGCAGCCAAGGCGTGTAAACAGGGTGGCTGAAGCCGAGCGATTGGAACATGCTCCATAAGCCGTGGTAGAGGTGATAACAAAGCATGGTCATAGCGATGATGTAGAAAAGGGCTACGGGCCAAACCTGAAAGCCGAGGACGACATTGTTGTAAACATTGTGTTCGTCGAAGGGAGCGCCGGGGTGAACGGTGCCGAACGTAAATTGCAGGAGGTGGAAAATAACAAAAGCCAGGATGATAGGCCCGCTCCATTGCATGGTTCGGGAAGCGTAAGTGGAATTCACATTGGCTTTCTTAACGTAGTTAATAGGACGGGCTTGGCGCTGCAGGAGCCAAAGCTCGAACGACGACCAGATGTGCAGGCCGACGGAGAGGAACAAAGTGAATCGGGCAGTCCACAACAGCGCGGGGAGGGATTTCAGCAAGGCCGAGTAATGATTGATTTTTTCGGGAGGCTCAAAAATCTGCAAGTTGCCCATCAGGTGGCCAAGCACGAAACCGAACAGGATGAATCCCGTGACGGCCATGATCGCTTTCTTGCCGACGGTGGTCTGCCAGAAATGCAGGGTGGAGTCCGAAAGGTTAACCGCAGTAGCGCTCATGGAATGAACTGATCCTTCTGACTGCTGAAAATGATGCCGAATAAAAAGTGAAGCTCGCCGAGCAGATGATTTGAGTCAGGCTGGGTTGTCGTCGAAGACATGCCCTCTCCGCCGCCAAAGTCCCGGAAATTGTATGGAGCATCGAGCAGGGACGCGATGGAATTACGGCAAATTCAGTATAAAGAAGATAGAAGAGGGTATGCAAGCCGACGGACTGTGGCTTTGAAAAGCACAAGGAATTCGAAAAAATCTTGCGACGAGAAGCGGAAGAGTTGAACATGGAGGGTAAGAAAACGGAGGATCTACCCGCGATGCCCCGTTGCTTCCCTTCCGGCGGGGGCGGAGATCACAGTAAAAATTATGTCGACGAGCTTGGTGTCGGAGCTGGAGCGGCTGGCGAGTGCACTTGAAGCGGACGAATCGAGCGCGGCGGAGGTGTCGATGCCGGCGCTGGCGGAGAAAATTGCGAAGGAACTACGGGTAAAGGTGGAGGAAGTGGCGATTTTAGCGGTGTCCAAGCGGTGGAGACACCTGCATTTTCTGGTGCCCCCGGCTCTAAAAAACGTGGGATTCGTGCCGCTGACGAGCAACTCGGCGCTGGCGGCGCGCACGGCGCGGGAAAGCCGGGCCGAGATTAACAACAATTTTTCGTCGGTGCGGCACGCGACCGTGTTTGAGGGCGTGAGGGCGGCCACGACGAGCGGGGAGTCGATCCAGAAGATCATCAGCGCGCCGGTGTTGAATGAGGGAAAAGTCGTTGGCGTGATCCAGATCAGCCGGAAGGGCGAGAGCGCGGCAGCTGCGGGGGTGGATTTCACGACGGAAGATCTTGCGAAGGTGCAGGCGATTTGCCGGCCGCTGGGGAAACTGGTGAATCATCTGGCGGGGGAGTAGACGGCCGAATTTGAAACATCTGTGAAGAGAACGGACATCCGCTATCCGAGATCAGATATCAGGAATCAAGAAACAAAGAGCGAGCAGGAACGGTCTTTGGCATGCAGTAAATCCAGGGAAACAATTCTGTTCGGGCAGGATGATCGCAGGACAGTGGTGGTTCTAAACGGATGACACAGCCAATTCCCTTCCCGCTGGATTGCGGAGATAGCAAGATGGATCGAGACGAAATTTTACGCGGCACGAAGGAGAGGGAAGGAAGAGCATTGTGCATTGACACTGAGGAGTAAGCTTGTTACTTTTTGAATGGCGCAAAATAATTTGCGCAAAACAATTCAACTCGGACGGTGACCCAGCAAAATGGCGTTCGTAGCGAAGAAGATTTTCCTGACCAAGGGAGTGGGGAAACATCGCGAGAGGCTATCAAGCTTCGAGCTGGCACTACGGAACGCAGGAATCGCGGCGTGCAATATCGTGCGCGTGAGTTCGATTTTTCCACCGAACTGCAAACTGATATCGCGGAGCGAGGGGCTGAAGCTGATGAAGCCCGGGCAAGTGGCGTTTACGGTGATCAGCGAGAATTCGACGAAAGAGCCGCACCGGCTGATTGCGGCAAGCATTGGGTTGGCGCTGCCGAGCGAGCGGCCGATGTACGGATATTTGAGCGAGCACCATTCGTTTGGCGAGACCGAAGAAGTGGCGGGCGAATACGCGGAAGAGCTAGCGGCGGAAATGTTGGCGACGACGTTGAACGTGGAATTCGATCCGGATTTATCATGGGACGAGAAAAAAGAGGTTTACCGGATTTCGAATAAGATCGTGCGGACGATGAATATTACGCAGTCGGCAGTGGGAGATAAGCGAGGTCTGTGGACTACCGTGCTGACAGCGGCGGTTTTGCACGGAGATGATGACTGAGAAACTTTCCAGTCGTCAGTGATTAGTTTTGAGTTGGATTCGGGGCGCTTCGAAATTATCGAGGCGCCTTTTTGTTGCGCTGGAGCAATCGATGTGGTTCAAGAGCCGATCAGAAGATCGGCGTTCCCGGGAAACCCACGACGGCGACGTAAAGCCACCGCTACAAAGAGCAACCCCGTACACAGCTAGGAATCGCTGGACCACGCCTTTGCTTAATGGCTGTTTGGCAAGGTGTAGGCGAAATCGTAGGAATGCTTGCCCTCTTTGATGATGATGTTCATGGTGCCGGATAGGCCCCCGAGTTGGCCGGTGCCGGAATCTGGAACGACGATGATGTTGAGCTGGGGAGTGCCTCGGGTCATGGTGGCGTTGTGCTGGAGGATGAAAGTTCCTGTGTGGCCGTTGAGTGTGCCGGAGACGCGTTCGATCGCGACGTAGCCGGCGGAACCCTTGACGGAAGTGCCGGCGGTGAGCATTTCGCCCTTGCTGGTGGCTTCGAGGTCGCCGTGGAACTGTTTATCGATGGACATGCGCCCGAGGGAGTTGTCGTCGGTCTTGAAGGCGGGATCGAGAGGAGTGATTTTAACTTCGAACGGACCTGTTGCGCGTTGCGTCATGGTGGTGTCCTTTTGTGGATTTGGTAGAGGAGACAAGCAGAGGGATAGGAGTACAAAAAGCGGTTGGCGAAATGAAATCATTTGACCTCGATGAGGCGGGAAATCGGGAAACAAGAATGTAGCACGAATTGGATGGTGAGTAGAGTCTCCGCTGGCCTTCGCTCAGGATGACAAAGATCTGGGTTAAGCCTCGAGGTGGTAGGCAGCGAGCAGCCACTTTTTTAGGTCGGCATCGATTTGCGCGGGGGCAGTGAGCTCGATGCGGTGGGTGATGCGATCTTTCTTGGCCAGGCCGCCGGTGTCGATCAGGCGCTTGGGGAGTTTACCTTTGTAGGTGGTGAAGCAGAGGCCGAGATCGATGCGGGAGTTGGTGGTGGGCTTAATCTGGGCGAAGGCGTGATTTCGATACAGGGGAACCATGGTTTTACAGGGACAGGCTTTGACGTCGGGGCCGAGGGATTTAGTCAGGTGAAGAAGTTTTTCAAACATGGGACGGAGGACGGATTTCTTGCCGGAATATTGCTCTTCGACATATTTGGCGGCAGTGACGAGATATCTTTCGGGTGAGTCTTCCTCATCGCCCTTCCCTTCCGCGCGTTCGGCGATCCACCAGGCTGAGTTGGTGCCAAGATTGTGTTTTGCTTTGAGCCAGGCGCGGCGGGATTGGTAGTCCTTGGGGCCGTCTTTTTTGACAAGGAAAATCCATTCTTCGAGAGAGCGGCCGGTTTTCGGTTTTAGGTCAGCGATCCACTTCTGGACCATGGCTACGCCTGGATGGACGTCGTAGAGAGATGCGGATTTCGCGGCAGACTTCGACATGGGGCCTCCGGAAGAAGAAATTGGGACGGGGCAGTGTAGCAAAATCGGTCGGGAGGAGAAAAGAGAAGAAGTACAAAAGTGGAAGAGTAAGAGAAGGCAAGAGCCCACCCTTTCTGCAAAAGGCGCAGAGAAGGATGGGGCACCTTCAAGCGCTCGTGGTTGGAGGCGAAATGATGGGGACCAAGAGCCGATCGGGAGATCGGCGTTCCCGACAAACCCGAGAGCCAATAGGCAGACCAAAAGCCTGCAGGGATACCCGCGTTTTCAGGCAACCCAAGACGGTGGCGTAAAGCCGCCGGTACAAGTGACAAGCGTGGCTATTTTTTCAGGTAGCCGATGCGTTGGAGGACGGCGCCTACGATTAGGGGGAGAGCAACGGTTGCGTCGTCGAGGACTTCGGCTAGTTTGCCACCCTCCTCGGGTGGGACGAATTTGCCCCAGGAGACGGCTTCGGTGTAGGTGCTGCCGCTGAGTCCGCCCCAGTTGACTGGCTCGGGACAGATGCGCACACCGTAGTTGTAACGCTTGAGGGGAAGATTTTTGTAGCCGCGGCGAGCCATAAGTTCGGCGTAAACACCGAATTGCTGGGACCAGTTGCGCGGCACACCGCCGCCGATGGTGAAGATGCCCATTTTCTTGGTGGCCATCATGGTATCGGCGAAGGTTTGGAAATCCTCGAAGGGATCGAAGCGGAGAACGGGACGGTTGTCGCGCTTGCGAGCATATTGATTGAGAGCGAAGTCGAGGCCGAGTTCAGAATCGGAAAATGCGGGGACGAAGACGGGGACGTTATGCTCGTAGGCAGATTTCAGGATGCCGCGACCTTTGGTATTTTTTTTTAGGAATTCGCCGATGCGTTTGTGGAGCTTCCAACTGCAGACCACTTCGTTGGGATCCCATTCTTCAAGAATGCCATCGACGACTTCTTCGACATGATCGAGATTGGTTTCCGGCTCGAGGGAATCGTAGACGCGATTGTAGCCGGCGAGAAAAAGTTCGTTGTCGTCCATTTTGGAAGGATCGTAGCGGAAGTGAGAACGGCCGGTGGCTTCGACAAGACCATGAGCCATGAGAGCGCCGGTGGAAACGATGGCTTTGACGATGCCCGATTCGATGAGGTCGCAGAAGATGAGGCCCATTTTGCCCACCGTAAGAGCGCCCGCAAGGGTCATGACGACGAAGCAGTCCTTGTCGCGAGCCATGGCTTCCAGAACTTCGGCAGCGTCGCCAATCTGGCGAGCGGTGTAGGCGGTGTCGCCCATAGCGCGGACGAGGTCGTCAATGGTTTTCACTTTAGACAGATCGAGAGGATAGATGGGGCGAAGCTTGTCCTTGACGGGATCGTGAAGAACACGGCCGGTGACAGTCTTGGATGATTTCGCCATGAAAGAGACTCCTTATGGACAAACGTGGTGCATGATGCAAAAGCAGAAACGAAACCCAAGGGGCCTGGCGCAAAAGCGGCGCCGAGGCAGAGGCGCGGACCGAAAGACCCGCTAAAACACAATCAAAGACCCGCGACCATAACCTATGTGAACGACATGCAACGAATGCAACCCAAAAATTTAAGAATGCAGGCGGAAGAATTGTATGTCTAAGGGGATTGATAGTACAAACTGGGAGAGAAGGAAAGTAGAATCGTGAGCAGTCGGCGGCAGATGGTTGGGAGTCAGAAACAAGAAAAGGAACGAGCGAATGGCGAAACAGTTTACGGTGGGGCTGGTGCAGATGAGGTGCACGACGAATAAGGAAGAGAATCTGACGGGTGCGGAAGAAAAGATCCGCGAGGCGGCTGCGCGCGGGGCGCAGATTATTTGTCTGCATGAACTATTTGCGGGGGAATATTTTTGTCGGACAGAGGATGCGGAATTATTTGATTTGGCCGAAGCGGTGCCGGGGCCCACTACGGAGCGGCTTAGCGCGGTGGCGAAAGAAAGGAAAGTGGCGCTGGTGGTGTCCGTGTTCGAGCGGAGGGCGGCGGGGGTATATCACAATACGTGCGCGATCTTGGACGCGGACGGGGCGTACCTGGGGAAATACAGGAAGATGCATATTCCGGACGATCCGCTGTATTACGAGAAATTCTATTTCACGCCGGGAGATTTGGGATTCTTGAATTTTGATACGAAGTACGCGCGGATTGGCGTGCAGATCTGCTGGGACCAATGGTATCCGGAGGGATCGCGGATTACGGCAATGAAGGGCGCGCAGGTGATTTTTTATCCGACGAGTATTGGATGGCATCCGCACGAGAAAACGCAGTTTGGCGCGGCACAATTGGATTCGTGGAAGACGATCCAACGGGCGCATGCGGTGGCGAATGGAATGTATGTGGCGGTGGTGAACCGCGTGGGGTTCGAGGGAAGGCCGGAGAAGGGCGATCCCGGAATTGAGTTCTGGGGAAATTCGTTTGTGGCGGATCCTTCGGGACAGTTGGTGGCAGAGGCGTCGAACAATAAGGAAGAGATTCTGGTGGTGGAGTGCGATCCGGCAAAGAGCGAGGATACGAGGAGGAATTGGCCGTTTTTTAGGGATCGAAGAATTGAGGCGTACGGGCCGTTGCTGGAGCGGTGGGGAGGGGAGAAGTGAGATTTGGAGTTAAGGAACTAAGGAAGTGGAGGAGGTAAAGGAGATACAGGAAGTAAAGGATGAAGAGCGGAGTTCACCCAAGAGGTCACGAAGGGGTTACTGAGTTCACGGAGACTTTTAAATTAATTTATGAATAAGAGAGTGGAGGGGAAGACGCCGGGGAAGATGGGATTTCGAATGCCGGCGGAGTGGGAGAGGCATGAGGCAACCTGGCTGGGGTGGCCGCACGAGTTGACGGATTGGCCAGGGAAATTTGCGCCGATCCCGTGGGCGTTTGCGGAAATAGTGCGACTAGTGTCGCAGGTGGAACGCGTGTTTCTGCTGGTGGAGAACGGCGCGGCGGAGAAACGCGCGCGAGGAATTCTGCAGGCCGCTGGGGCGAAACTGGAGTCGGTGGAGTTTTTCCGGGTGGCGACGGACCGGGGATGGATGAGGGATTCCGGGCCGATTTGCGTAAAGAATGCCTTGGGCGAAGTGGCCTACAACAATTTTGTGTTTAACGGATGGGCGAAGTATGAAAACCACAAGAAGGACCAGGCGGCGGTGAGCAGGGCAAACGTGCGACTGAAACGGCGGCTGTTTCTGCCAATGCGAAATGGAAGGCGAGTGGTGCTGGAAGGCGGTTCGATCGACGTAAATGGGAAAGGGACACTGCTGACGACGGAAGAGTGTCTTCAAAGCAAGGTACAGCAACGCAATCCGGGATTTACGAAAGAGGATTACGCGGAAGTATTTCGGGACTATTTGGGAGTGAACAACGTGTTGTGGCTGGGACAGGGGATTGCGGGAGACGACACGCATGGACACGTGGACGACCTGACGCGATTCGTGAATGAGACGACGGTGGTGACAGTTGTGGAAGAAGATCGCGGGGACGCGAATTATGAGGCGCTGCAGGAAAACCTGGCGAGGATTCGAAGCATGAAAGATCAAGATGGACGCGCGTTGCAGGTGGAAACCTTGCCGATGCCGAAGGCCGTGGAATTTGACGATCAGAGATTGCCGGCGAGCTATGCAAATTTCTATATTGCGAATGGTTTGGTGATTGTGCCGACGTTTAACGATGCGAATGACCGTGTGGCTTTGAATGTGTTAGCGAAATTATTTTCTGGGCGCGAGGTGGTGGGGATTCACTGCCGGGATCTGGTGCTAGGATTGGGGACGTTGCACTGCATGACGCAGCAGGAACCGGCTGCGGGATAATAGGTAGGAGAGAACTCCGGTGTTGACCGCGTGTACGATGATCCTCTTGCAGGAGCGGACGACAAGTTGGGATATACCGAGCCTGCTGCCCTTTGCTCCGCGTGGTCTGGTGGCATTGATTCTACTGGGATTAGTCGCAGGATGGTTGGCGAGAAAATTGGCCCGCGGGCGGCGGGGCTTCGGATGTATTGGGGATATTCTGCTGGGACTGATCGGGTCGGTGGCTGGGGGATGGATTTTCACGAAGCTGGGGATTGTGCACGAGAATAGAGCCGTGGTCCTGGTGGCGATTGGGCATTTGTTTCTTGGGGGGAAGAACGGATAAGGGTTCGAGAGTCGAAAGTTCAGAGGGTTTGGGCAGGAGGGGCGGGAGAACGGAGAAACAGGTAACGCGGGATTTGTGCCTAAACAGGAGGAGAGATGGCGGGATTAAGTGCAATGGCATTTCTGCAGGAGCGAGTGGTGATTGTGGAATGGCATCGCGGGCTGATCGGGTGGTTGCTGATCGGACTGATCGCCGGATGGCTAGCGGGAAAACTGGCGCGGGGGCGCGGCTTTGGCTGCATCGGAGATATTTTGTTGGGATTGGTCGGATCTGTGGTTGGCGGATGGATTTTCACGCAACTTGGGATTGTGCACGCAAACACGTTTTTGCTTTCTCTGGCGGCGGCTACGGTGGGGGCGGTGCTGCTGGTGTCCATTGCGCATTTGTTTTTTGGGGGAAAGAACGGGTAGATGGTGCGAATGGAGCAGGGATACAAGGCCCAGAGATAAGACGGAGAGGAAAGGCGTAGAGAACAGGCGGGCGGCGTAAAGCCACGCCTACAGGGGGAACGGGAACGAGGGGTTGGGAACGAGTGGAGCGGGCAAGACTCCTTAATTTTTTGGGTAGTTGGGGTCGGCTTTTACTTCTTTGATTTGGTTGGTATGACGCTCGGAGTGAGCGGCGATGAGAAGGACATATTCATAGCCGTCCCACTTGGTGGTGCCAGTAGGGCTGTCGGCGGCATGATCGCGAAGGCCGGGCGTGTCTTTGAGAAATTCTTCGGTCTTGCCGCGGCTCTCGACGAAGTGGTCGATGGAAGCCTGGGGAGAGCCGAAACGATTGGTAGGCTTGAGCGGGTCAGGCGCTTGAATCTTAGTCTTGCGTTCAGGAACATTCTCGAGGATGGCGGCGTCGATCTTGGCCACATCGCGGCCAGCAGCCGGGGGCGCCTTCATGACGCCATTGGCGATGTTGTCGCGGATGAAGTCTTCGGCGGCGGCGATGTGCTCCATGCATTCGGCAATGGACCAACGATCAGGGGCGGCCTTGAAATTCCACTGAGCCGGGGAAAGGCCTTTAACGGCGTCGAGAACATCCTGTTTGGTGGACTCGAGATATTGAAGGGCCTTGTCTTTCTCCGCTTGTGTGAGTTCCTGGGCGCGGGCGGAGCCGGCAAAGGCGAGAGACAGAAAAGCAGAGAGAGCGATTGGAGCGAAAAAACGGTTCATGGTAAGTCCTTCCCCAAAAATTTGCACAGCATGAATACCCCAACAATTTGAACCTGGCAAGGCCACGGGAAGTGGCGCATTGGCGGATTGGATGCGCAGGGTAGGTGCACGGATACATGGAAGAGGCAGCAAGGTGCAAGGAGGCAAGGGCGGAAAAGCAGATCCCTCGCTTCGCTCGGGATGGCAGTGAATGGAGTTGGGAAACAGGACGCAAACAAAAGACGTTAGGGAAAGGGGCTAAGAAAAGGCGTAAAGAAACGGCATTAAGAAAGGCGGGCGGCGTAAAGCCGCCGCTACAAAGGGAACGGGAACGAGTGGAATGGGAATGAGTGGAGCGGGAAAGACCCGCGGCTACAGGGGCGAGGCGTCCGACGGTGCGGGATGCAGTGTGGTACGATTTGTGTTTCCTGGATGGAGAGAAACCCTCTTTGAGCAAGACTACACACACACTTACTGCGATACCCCTTGGTGGACTTGGCGAATTTGGAATGAACATGATGGTGTTTCGCTACGGGGAAGACATCCTCGTGGTGGACGCGGGAATGATGTTCCCGGAATCGGAGTTGCTGGGCGTGGACCTGGTGATTCCGGACATCACCTACCTGAAGCAGAACCGTGAACATGTGAAAGCGATTGTGCTGACGCACGGGCACGAGGACCACATCGGAGCGTTGCAGTACATTTTACGCGACCTGAACGTGCCTATTTACGGGACGCGATTCACGCTGGCGCTGGTGAGGAAACGCCTGGAAGAAGCGGGACTGCTCGAATCGGCAAAGCTGTTTGAAGTGACGCCGGGACGGCTGGTGGAAATCGGCCCGTACGAAATCGAATTTATTCCGGTGACGCACAGCACGATTGATTGCGTGGCGCTGGCAATTCGAACGCCGATTGGCGTGGTCATCCACACAGGGGATTTCAAGATCGACCAGACACCGGTGGACGGGGCGCCCTTTGATTTGCACGCGTTTGCGCGGTATGGGAACGAAGGCGTGCTGGCCCTGTTCAGCGATTCGACGAACGTGGAGAGGCCGGGGTTCACGCCGTCGGAACGCGTGGTAGTGCCGCGGATTGAAGAGTTGACGCGAATGGCGCCGCGGCGGGTGGTGCTTTCGTGCTTCGCGTCGTCAATTCACCGCATCCAGCAGGTGATCGATGTCGCGGAACGCGTGGGGCGTAAGATCGGATTCGTTGGCCGGAGCATGGTGGACAACGTCGAGATCGCGCACGAAATGGGACGGCTGCGGATACCGGACGGAATGGTGGTGCGGCCGCAGGATATTCGAGGGTTCGATCCGAAGAAGTTGCTGCTGTTGGTGAGCGGATCGCAGGCCGAGCCGATGTCGTCGATGTCGAGAATCGCGGTGGATAATCACCGGCTGGTGACCATCGACGAGAACGACACGATTATTTTGTCGGCGAGGATAATTCCAGGGAATGAAAAGGCGATCTTCCGGATGCTGGACCACATGTTCCGGCGGCGTGCGCTGGTGTACTACGACAATACAAACGGACCGATCCACGTGAGCGGACACGCGAGCCAGGAAGAGCAGAAATTGCTGCTGCGGCTGGTGAAGCCGAAATACTTTATACCGGTGCACGGGGAATACCGGCATTTGTTCCGGCACGCAGCGCTGGCGCACCAGTTGGGATGCGTAAGCGAAGAGATCATGCTGCTGGAAGACGGAAAATGCGTGGAGTTCACGGAGGATCGGGCGTACAGGCGGGATCCGGTACCGGCGGGACGCGTGCTGGTGGATTCGGGATCGTTGGAAGAAATTGAAGAGTTGGTGGTGCGCGACCGGAAGCATTTGTCGGAAGAAGGAGTGGTGATTCCGATCATCGCGATCGACAAGCATACCGGACAGGTGGAATCGGCGCCGGAAATCGTGACGCGCGGGTTGATGAGCGAAAATGGGAATGAGTTTTTGGCCGGGGCGAGAGATGTAGTGTCGCGGACGGTGGAATCGTCGAACCTGGAAGAGAGAGCGGACTGGTCGGTGATCAAGGAGAAGATCCGGGTAGATTTGAAGAAATAT
This sequence comes from Candidatus Acidiferrales bacterium, assembly GCA_963709675.1. GTDB lineage: Bacteria > Acidobacteriota > Terriglobia > Acidiferrales > UBA7541 > Acidiferrum. The sequence goes on along the minus strand of CAVPWW010000002.1, from coordinate 304,324 downwards.
ATTAATAAGCAAACGTCGAAGAGGCCGTTGATTTTGCCGGTGATATTGGAAGTTTAGTGGTGGGATGGTCTTCGCGCGAAGACGGTTGACTGTTTCCTTTCATCTCAAGTTGAGATCCTTCGGCTAGCCTTGGCGAATAGCCTCAGGACGACCGTGTATGATTGGCCGAGAGAATTGAACTTCCAGAGTGAGCCGGCCTCGGACTAGAACTATCGCCCACCAAATACGCTAGAATCTAACGCCAATGGCGAACGCTGATCATCCTGTTCCCGAAACAACGCAATTCCCTTCTCCGACTGCAAATGGCAGGCCGGGAACGCACGCGGCGATGGTGTTTATCATCGTGACGGTGATGCTGGATTTTCTGGCGTTTGGGATCATTGCCCCGGTGTTGCCGGACTTGATCAAGCAGTTCGAGGGCGGCAGTATCGCGCGCGCCTCGGACATGGTTGGGTATTTCGGGCTGATCTGGAACCTGATGCAATTTATGTTCTTGCCAGTGCTGGGGGCATGGAGCGACCGGTTCGGGCGGCGGCCCGTCATCCTGATTTCGTGTTTGGGGCTGGGCCTGGATTACATTTTCATGGCGCTGGCGCCATCATTGAAGTGGCTGTTCGTGGGGCGACTGATCAGCGGGATCACCGCGTCGAATGTCTCGACCGCGTTTGCCTATATCACGGACATTTCGGCGCCGGCGGACCGCGCGAAACGCTTTGGAATGCTGGGAGCGGCGTTTGGTGTGGGATTCGTGGTGGGGCCCGCGGTAGGAGGACTCCTAGGACAACATAACCTGCGGGCGCCGTTCTGGGCAGCGGCGGTGTTGAGCCTGGCGAATTTCTTGTATGGACTGTTTGTACTGCCGGAATCGTTGGCAAAAGAGAAACGGGCGAAAACGGCGTGGCACATGGCGAACCCGCTGGGATCGTTGACACTGCTGCGCTCGCATCCTGAGTTGGCGAGCTTATCGATTGTGGTGATCCTGTACTACCTGGCGCACCAGGCACTGCAAAGCGTTTGGGTGTTGTATACGGAATACCGCTACGGATGGAATCAACGGAGCATCGGGTTGTCGCTGGCGGTGGTGGGCGTATGCGCGGCAATCGTGTCCGGCGGTCTCGTGGGCCCCTACGTAAAGAAATTCGGGGAACGATTCAGCCTGACCAGCGGGTTATTTTATGGCGTATTGGGATTTGTGGGATTTGCGGTGGCGTGGCGCGGATGGGGAGCCTTGGCGGCGATACCATTCATTGCGTTATGGGGAGTGGCGGGACCGGCGATGCAATCGTTGATGTCACAGAGGGTGGACGCGAGTTCGCAGGGTAAATTGCAGGGAGCGATTAATTCGCTGCGGGCGCTGACGGGAATGGCGGGGCCGGTGTTGTTCACGCAGGTGTTTTCGGCGACGATCGCGAAGGGCGCGCGGTGGCATTTGCCGGGGGCGGCGTATTATCTGGCGGCTTTGTTGTTGGTGTCGGCAATGGTAATGGCCGTAGTAGTGACGCGACGGCATGCCGTTTAGAAAATGGAAATTTGTGCCCAGCATTGCGGAACCAGCGAACTCCTCAGGGGCTGAAGCCCTGTTTTCTCGGTTGGGTTTCTGTCGGAGCTGAAGCTCCGACCCCTAGAACTGCGGAGGGAGAAATATGAGCGTGAAGGCGGGATGGGCTACGCCGATGTTTCGTGTGGCGGATGTGGAACGTTCGATCAACTTTTATGAGTTGTTAGGATTCGAGACGATCGACACGGAGGGAAGCGGGCAGTTGGGATGGGCGCGGCTGTACTGCGAAGGCGGGGCGATTATGTTCTTGCGGGCGGAGGAGCGACACAAAGTAGATCCGTCTGCGCAGGGGGTGATTTTGTACATGTACACGCCGGATTTGAAGGCGATTCGGGAGCAGTTGGTGGCTGGCGGGGTGAGGGTGCCGGCGATCGGGTATCCGGGATATATGCCAAGTGGAGAGATCAACTTGGTTGACCCGGATGGATATCACGTGGCGATTGGACATTGGGGAGAGATAGAGCATCAGGAGTGGCTGAAGAAGATTGGGCGTGAAGCGGTGTAGGAAATGGATGTTGGAAAATAGAAATAGGGAAGAGAAGGCTCACCCGAGAACACCGGCCGAAGCCTGTGCTGCAGAAAATTCATGGGAAGCAGCAGCGGTTCCGCATCCGTGATTTTTCTGTGAGGTAAGTTCCTCTTCCGCTTAGAATTACCCTTCTTGGATTTCCGATAGCAGATTCGCATTCTCGTTTTGGCTCTTGACAACGATCTATTCTTATATACTATAGTGTATAAGAGATGGAGGCCCCGTGCAGCGCACGCAACTCTCCGATCGCGAACGGCGACGCCGCTCCCGCTTGGCGCAGATCATTCACGAGGCTCGTTTTCTCCGCGGCACCCTCTCCCTGCGAAACGTCCAGTGCGGCAAACCCGGTTGTCACTGCGCTCGGGGAGAGCCCCATGCCTGCCTCTACTTGGTTCGGCGACAAGGGGGAAAGTTGCGCCAGTTGTTTGTGCCTCGGGAATGGGAAAGGCGCATCCGGGAAGCGGTTAAGAACCACCAAGAGATGGAACAGTTGATCGAAGAACTTTCTGATTTGGAATGGAAGCGCTTGAAGGAGAGAAAGGAGTAAGACCGTTCTTCGACGCTTGATCCGATATACGGAAAAAATCTTTCACCTCTCCCGCGAGGTGATTGATGGCGTGACGGATCATCGCGCTCTCCCCCGGATCTGCACCTCTCTGGCTGTAAAAGCAGTTCTCGCCGCGTATTGGTCCCGGCTGGGGAGCCTGAACGCTCTGGAGATGACCCGGGGAGCGAAGTTCTGGAAGGCCTGGTTGGGTCACCCACTCTGCAGCGCCGACAGTCTGGGACGCATTGTCGCCAGCGTGGATGCCGACACCCTGCGAAAGGGGATTCATCACGTTTACGATCGCTTGAAGCGCAACAAGGCGCTGCCGGATCTCCACGGTCTGAGCGTGGCGGTGCTCGATGGCCACGAGACCAGCGCCAGCTATCGTCGTTGTTGCTCCGGATGTCTGAAGCGCACCACGGCCAGTGGAGAGACGCAGTTCTACCATCGGAATGTGACGCTGATGTTGCTGTGCGGATCTCCACCGGATCGTCCCGCGGTCCGCCTGCTCTTGGATCTGGAGCCCCAACGGGCCGGGGAAGGCGAACTGGTAACCGCTTTGCGACTGCTCGAGCGCGTACTGGCCGCCTATCCACGGGCCTTTGATGTGATTTTGGCCGATGCCTACTACGCCGTTGTCCCCTTTCTGAACTTTCTGTTGTTGCACGGGAAACAGGCTCTGGTGGTTCTCAAAGATGAACGGCGCAATACCTATCAGGATGCTGCAGGCCTGTGGGCGCAGCAAGCGCCTCAGCAAGGTAACTACGATTCACGAAGCTGTCGGTGGTGGGATGTTCCCGACCTGCTTTCCTGGCCGGAAGTGAAAGGCAGCATGCGCGTGGTGCGTTCGGAGGAATCTTGGACGGTGAAACCGCAGCTCACCAAAGCAGCGACTCCACAAACTGCCAGCTGGGTATGGCTGACCACCTTGTCGGTAGCACAAGCTCGCACCGAGCAGGTCGTGCGCCTAGCGCACCTGCGCTGGGACATCGAAAACCATGGATTCAATGAACTGGTCAACGGCTGGCATGCGGACCATGTCTATCGTCACCAGTCCGGGGCGGTCGCCTGCTTTCTGTTGCTGGCTTTTCTGGCCTACGACCTGTTCCACGCTTTCTTTGCCCTCAACCTCAAGCCCCAGCTGCGCCGCCATCGAACGATGACGTTCTGGGTACGCCTGATCGCGGCGGAAATTCACGCCGTCCCTCGCTTATCCTTAACGGCCGCACCACCCTGACATTCGTATCGGTCGGCCACACCGTTACTGTTCTGAACGATTCTTCCCTAAGATCTGTGGTGTTTCGCGGAACCTGGCCATGGGGCTCGATAAGACGTCGAAGAGCCCTCGGAAGACACGAAATAAGGTCATCCGAATCTCATTCGCCTCGCAGAAGCTCCCAATACTACAATTTATCAAGCACATCCTCCGTCCTCGGGAGCCGATTACGGAATCTCTGGGGAAGCAGCGGAAATGTTGATATTGCGGGCGCGCGGGTGTAGCCTTTCGGGACCCAGCGAGGAGGACATTATGGCAACGGCGACGAGTGCGATGGAACCGAAGGTTAAAATAAGCGCGACGAAATTGCTGATTAATGGGAAGTGGGTGGATGCGACGTCGGGAAAGACCTTTCCAACAATTAACCCGTCGACAGGCGAAGTGATTACGCAGGTGGCGGAGGCCGATGCGGCGGACGTCGATAAGGCAGTAGCAGCGGCGCGCGCGGCTTTCGATCATGGGCCGTGGCGGAGGAAGTTGAGCGCATCGGCACGCGGCGTGTTGATGAACAAGCTGGCGGATTTGATCGAGAAACATAAGGAAGAGCTGGCAGAACTGGAATCGCTGGATAACGGGAAGCCGTATCACGTGGCGTTGGCAGCGGATTTGCCACTGACGATTGCGTGTTACCGGTACTATGCGGGGTGGGCGGACAAAATTCAGGGGAAGACGATACCGGTGCAGGGGCGGTACTTCAGCTATACGAAACACGAGCCGGTGGGCGTGGTGGGACAGATCATTCCGTGGAACTTCCCGCTGTTGATGCAGGCGTGGAAATTGGGTCCCGCGCTGGCGGCGGGATGCACCGTGGTACTGAAGCCTGCGGAGCAGACGCCGCTGAGCGCGTTGCGCGTGGGCGAGTTGATCCTGGAAGCGGGATTTCCAGAAGGCGTGGTGAACCTGCTGCCGGGATACGGGCCGACGGCGGGCGCGGCGATTGCGCGGCATATGGATGTAGATAAGGTGGCGTTCACGGGATCGACCGAAGTCGGGCACTTGATCATGAAGGATTCCGCGGAATCAAACCTGAAGCGCGTAACGCTGGAATTGGGCGGGAAGAGTCCGAACATTGTGTTTGCAGATGCAGACATGGATCAAGCAATCGAGGGAGCACACTTTGCGCTGTTTTTTAACCAGGGACAGTGCTGCTGCGCGGGTTCGCGGCTGTTTGTGGAAGAAAAGTGCTACGACGAGTTCGTGGCAAAGAGCGTGGAACGGGCGAAGAAGCGGACGGTGGGCAACCCCTTCGATAAAAACACGGAGCAGGGACCGCAGGTCGATCAGGACCAGTTCAATAAGGTGATGGGCTACATCGAATCCGGAAAGCAGGAGAAGGCAAAGCTGCTGGCCGGAGGGAATCGCGTGGGCGACAAGGGCTACTTCATAGAGCCGACAGTGTTTGCCGACGTGCAGGATAGCATGAAGATTGCGCAGGAAGAGATTTTTGGGCCGGTGATGTCGATCTTGAAGTTCAAGGACATCAACGAGGTGGTGGACCGAGCCAACAAGTCGCTGTACGGCTTGGCCGCGGCAGTTTGGACGAAGGATATTACGAAGGCGCACGCGATTGCGGATGGCGTGCGGGCCGGGACCGTGTGGATCAACTGCTACGACGTGTTTGACGCCGCGGCACCGTTTGGAGGATTCAAGCAGTCCGGGCTGGGGCGCGAGCTGGGCGAGTACGGGCTGGCGAACTACACCGAGGTGAAGACAGTTACGGTGAAGTTGTGAAGAGAGATATCCGATAGCGGAGATCGGATATCAGAGCGGGAAGAGAGAAGAAATCAACGGACAGGCATAGAGGACCTCGAGGGGAAGCGCGTCGGAAGCAGGATTCCGACTACTTGCCCAGGGGGAAGTAGGCTTCGTCCTGGATTGTGTCTTTTTGCCAACCGGCGCGGAGAAGAATGCCGCGGCCATTATCGACCATGCCAGGGTGACCACAGAGGTAGGCGGTGGTGTCCTCGGGCTTGAGGTTCCAGACGTCAATAAATTTTCGGATGAGATCATCGACGCGGCCCTTTTCGCCGTTCCAAGCATTATCTTCCCAAGGCCGGCTCACGGTTGGCACATACTTCAGCCAAGGCGCTTCGCCGGCGACGCGCTCGAGCTCATCGCGGTAGCCAAACTCCGGGCTACGGCTCGCTCCCTGGACGCAGAACAGGCGATGTTCCCCGGGCATCAAGCCGCCACCTTTTTTCCAGTCCGCATAGACGGTGCGAACATAACTGACGTAGGGCGCGATGCCGGTCACCGTGGCGAGCAGGAGATGATTTTTGCGGCCGCTCCGCAAATCCAGAGTGAAACGGCCTTTGGCAAAGCGGCGAAGCAGCAAAGGCGTTCCCTTATCCATGGAGTGAAGGAGCGGCGTCAACTCACCATTGGGGACGCGTTCCACGAAAAACTCGAGAGTGTTCTCGTAAGGCGAAGAGCACATGGAATAAGGACGCTCGATGCGTTTGCCATCCACCTCCACGCCCAAGGTGGCGTATTGGCCGGCGAGGTAGGGCAGCGGCTGGCCCGCCTCGACGTGAAGGAGAAAGAGGTCATGCGCCACTTCCCTGCGGTCGACAATTTTTGCACTCAGGTATTTATCCGTGGCCATGGCCCTGTTTCCTTCTTTGGTTCGATGCCGCTTCGGAGAAAAAGACACGGGTGCACGCTGCCACGTTCCCGCTTGTAAATGGGTACTTATGCGTCGGGCGGTATGGCAGGGGGCTTCTTACTGCGACTGACGCTGCTGTTGCATCAACTGCATCATCAATTGCGGATCGAATTTTTGAACGGGGCCGGTGACGCGGTCGGGATAGTCGCTCAGCACTTTCACAAGGATTGTCGTGGAACCGTCCTTGCCCGCCTCCTTCACCAATCCGAACGGGAAAACTTTGTCGCTGCTCCAAACTTCCCCGCCAGTCTTGTCGTTCTTCCAATGCTCACAGGAAAATGTTCCGGCAGGGACGGTGACGGATTCCGTTCCCACGGAGTGCCAGTCCTCCATCGATTCTTGCATTTTCCCCCGATTGGCGGCACTCATGTTCACGGGCATTTCCATCGCCGGCTGGCCGGGCATCTGAATGATCGTCCGGTACACTTGGAAGTCGACGGGAGTGATGAGCGTCTTGCCCGCCATGGTGATGCCATTGCCTGTGTCGATCCTGATTTGCATCCAATAACCTTCTTTCCCGTCTACGCTTTCCTTGCCGACAAGTCCCATCTCCATTGTCCTAGGCTTAGCATCGGGGCCAGACTTGCCTGCGGTTTGATACGCAGCGCCCTGGCCGATCACAGGATGAAACAACTTTGTGAAGGAAGGCCTCCGGAATAGATCCAAGCCCATTTGCGCGCAGGCCAGGGAAGCGAAACCCAGCGTCAAGACCAAAGCGGCCCATTTCATGCGCTTCATAAATCTCTCCTTGGAAGGTGTGCACGGGTTCCGCAGGCTAGCGGAAGCCCCAATTCTCTGTACTTCTCATATCAGTTTCGGTGGTCAGGCGCAATCCCGTGCCTGAGGAAAAGTGAGGAAGGATTTTTTGGCGATGAATTACTCGTAGGCCAGCGCTTCCACTGGATCGTAGCTAGAGGCTCTGATTGCCGGGATGGTCGCGCCGAGCGCCGCGCCCAGTAGCGCCAATCCGATCGAGGCCAGCACCCAGCCAGGCGAAATCAGAATCGGCAGAGAAGGATTGGTCTCCTTCAGGATGGCTTGCGTCAGGAATGCAATGCTGATGCCCACCAGGCTGCCCACAACCGCGAGGAAAGCAGTCTCACCGAGCAACATCTGCACGACTTGCAGCCGAGTGAAACCCAAGGCTTTCAGGATTCCGATCTCCCGCGTGCGCTCCATCACCATGGTGTGCATATTCATGAGCACCACCAGGAAACTCACAACGATGCCCAGCACCACCATGACCCGGATGAAGGGCCGAAGCTCGGGCAAATTGGAGGAACTCATGAGTGAGGTGTATTCGGCCATCGAGCGCACGCGATTTTGCGGGTTCAACTGCAGAATTTCCGCGCGTGTGGCTTCCGTGTCTCCCTTGCTCCTGACAAAAAACATGGAGACGTGGTTTTCGGCGCCCATGATGTCCTGTCCCGTCTGCAGTGGAATGAAAAAGCGGGCGCCTTTGCCGTGCGCGACGATGCCGGAAACCCGGAAGGGCCGGTTGATCAGCGTCACCGTGTCGCCGACCTTGAGGTGTCGGGTCTGCGCAATAATGTCATCGGCGATGGTCTCGTCGGGAGCTTCGAAGGGACGGCCCGAGCGGAAGAGGAATCCCTTGCTCAACGCGTTGTAGCGCTTGTAATCGATGCCGTAGATGATCATCAGCGTCTTCGGATCGCTGAGGATGAGCGTGGGAGCCTCGACATCCACGCCGGGCAATCTTTCGATCTCATCGCCGAGCGACTGCTGCATGACCGCGCTGGAAAACGCAAAGAAAATAGAAGCGTTAGGCGGTTGCACGAGGATATCCGCGCCCACTCCCTCGACGCGTTTGCCCCAGTCGGCAATCACGCCGGACGTCATGCCCACAATCATGAGCACCAAGACGACTTGAATGGCGATGGCCAGAATGCTGAGGAAGCAGCGCAGAGGCCGCGTTGCCAGGTTGCCCCAGAACATCTGCATCAAGGAAAAAGGTCCGTCGGTGCTTTCCGTCATGAGCGGTATCCGTCCTCTTCACTGTAACATCGGCGAAATCCGGCGGTCAAAAATTGTCCGACAAATATTTTGCACAGACCGCGAGCACGAGAGGAGCCCATGTGCAAGAAAAAATATTTCAGACGCGTTAAGTTTTGCACACAATAGTGGAAAACCTTGTGGAAAGGACTGGAAAAGCCGGACTAACCGGCCGAAATTCAATGCGATGATACGGTTTGCACCATTTTGGTGCAATCGTCTGGCTACGCCCAACTTTCTTCAAAGATCTTAAAATTTTTTCACCGGGATTGCTAGCGGATGAGGCCAACGGGATTTAGTTCGGCGTTTGGGCCGCGGCGTGCTCAATACCACTTCGGCGGACGGTCAAGGTGAATTTTGATGATTTGTTTCGGATCGGTGATTTCGTACCAGTGACCAAAGGGCTTGAAGCCATCGGCCACAACCTGGATCAACACCTTGCCCAAGGGCGCATCGGGAACGTGGGCGACACCTTCCTGGTTGGTCTTCACGTTGACTTCAAATTTTTTATCCTTAATGAGATGTTGTTCCACGGTCTTAACGTAAACACTGGCATCTTCCACCGGTCGATTGCTGTCGCCACCGGTGACCTCGATGGTGAGCTTGTTGGTCGGCGCAGGCGCCTGGTCTTTTTTTGATGGTGGAGACTGGTCTTGCCCCGCGCAGAGTGCCGTGGCTAAGGCCAGTCCTCCCAGGAGTACGAGTGTCCAACTGTTCCAGCATTTTGATGTCATAATCGTTCTCCACATCCTCGCCGGAAGTAAATCAAAGGTCAAGGGCGCAACCATTTGACTCGCTGCCCCGCCTCTTGTAACTTTTTCCTAGCCTCGACAAGCAGGGATCCATCCGGGAAGGACGGCCGGGTTCGTCCTCGCCCTCATTCAAGCGCAGGGCATCAAGGAGACAAGGGAATGGGATTCGCCACAAATGCGATACACGTAGGTCAGGAACCGGATCCAAGCACGGGAGCGGTGGTCGCGCCCATTTATCAGACTTCGACGTATGTCTATGAAGAATTGGGAAAGACGAAAGGCGGCTACGACTACGCGCGGACGAATCATCCGAACCGCAAAGCGCTGGAGCGAACGATGGCCAAGCTGGAGGGCGCTCTGGCGGCGTACGTCTTCACGTCCGGGATGGCTGCGATCGACTCCGTCTTTCGGCTCCTACGACCTGGCGACCACGTGGTGTTGTCGGAGGCTGTGTATGGCGGAGTGTACCGGCTGACGACGCAGCTTCTGGTGCACTTTGGGCTGGAATTTTCTTTCGTCGATACCACCGACCCTGCCGTAGTGCTGGGCGCCTTCCGCCCGAACACGAAAATGATTTACATCGAAACTCCTACGAACCCGACGATGCGGATCACGGATATTTCCGCGATGGCCAAGCTGGCCAATGAACGCCACGCTACACTTGTGGTAGACAATACCTTTCTCACTCCCTATTTGCAGCGGCCGATCGAACTCGGGGCGCACATCGTGGTGCACTCGTTGACAAAATACCTGAACGGCCATAGCGATGCCACGGGCGGAGCGGTGGTGCTTACGCGTACGGAGGATGCCGAGAAGATTTATTTTATCCAACGATCCGCCGGAGCCGGGCTCGCTCCAATGGACTGTTTCCTCACTTCCCGGGGAATCAAGACGCTGGCCGTGCGCATGCTACAGCACAACGCCAATGGCCTGGCCGTCGCACGGCACATGGACGCGCATCCCAAGGTCCGCAAGGTTTTCTATCCCGGGCTGGTGAATCACCCGCAGCACGAACTTGCGCGGCGCCAGCAAAAAGGCCCCGGCGCGATGCTTTCCTTCGACCTGGGGACGGAAGAGGCCGCGCGGCGGTTCCTGAATCAGACCAAGATTTGTTCGCTGGCGGAAAGTCTTGGCGGGGTGGAATCGCTGATCTCGCTGCCCGCGCAAATGACACACGCCTCCATGCCCAAGGAAGTGCGAGACCGCATCGGGATAACCGATAGTCTGGTAAGGCTGTCGGTTGGAATTGAAGACGTGGAGGATATCATCGCGGACATCGACCAAGCGCTGTTGTACATCTAGGTTGATGGTTTCCTGTCTCAGGCCGAAGGGGCGGCTACGCCTCCTCATTGGGGTTGATGACGTAGCGGCTGACCCGCCCCTTATTTCACGTCCGCACTCTCTGCCAGCCACTTCAGATAGTCTTCCGATCCGGCGACAATCGGGAGCACTACAAACTCCGGGGTATCGTAGGAATGGAGGCGCAAAATTTCTTTTTGTAATTCTTCCAGGCGCTCCTCCGTGGTCTTGATCATCAGCAAATATTCGCTGCTGTTTTCCAACTTCCCTTCCCAGGTATAAAAGGATTCGACGGCGTGGGTCACGATGTTGACGCAGGCAGCGAGGTGGTTTTCCACAACGCCGCGAGCAATCTTGCGTGCTTCTTCCAGCGTGGCGCAGGTTACCAGGACCAGTCGAAATCGCGTCTCGCGCTTCATTCGTCGCTTCTCCGTCCTCGATTGTATACGACCTTTTCCCCTGATACGCGCTCTCCGGCCCGCAACTTTCTCTTCACCATTTGTGTTTGTAATTTGTAGAGAAGCGGCCCCTGAGATTGCAAAACTGGCCTTCGCGGCCAACGATTTTAACAGGGGTGGGCATCTCGTCGGGCACGAGCCCAGCGCGATTCGTACGAGCATTCGAGTTGAGGAGAATTCTCAAATGTTCCATGCAAAACGCTTCATAAGTGCGATCTTGCTGGCGGCCGCGTCTCTTGCGCCGCTGGCTATCAGTGGATGTGCGGCGCGAGTCCGAGTTTACGACGAGTATCATTCCGATTATCACTATTGGAACGATCGCGAGGACCATGCCTACCGCTTGTGGCTCGCCGAGCGCCACTACCAATATCGCGAGTTCGCCCGGCTGAACCACGAGGAACAGCGGGACTATTGGAATTGGCGGCATAGCCACCCGGATGCCGGGCGGTAGCACGCCGTTCGCGTCGGGACACGCACGTTAACCCACGAAGGTGCCCACTTTTTGCGAATTTCGCATTGGGTGGGGCCTTTTTTTGTTTTTCTGTTTCCTGTATGCCTTTGCAGTACGCACAAAGCCGCTCCCGGTATAATAGGAAGCAGCGATGGCACACTCCAGGCGAAAAACATTGCGATTCCCGGCTATGGTCCTATTTGTTGCGGTTCTTTTCCTAAGCCCTTCCCAAGCACAAGAGCAACCTTCAGGGGTCATTCATGTCGACGTGAACCTGGTAATGGTGGACGCGACGGTGAAGACGAAGGCAGGTCAAATCATGGGCGACCTGAAAAAAGAGGACTTCGAGCTGCGCGAGGATGGTGTCCCGCAGAAGATCGATATCTTCAGCCGGGACGAGCTGCCGCTTAACGTCGCGCTGGTGCTGGATTTAAGCGATTCGATTGGCCCCTTCCTCGGGCCATTGCGGGAGGCCGCGAACACCGCGCTCGCTGCGCTAAAGCCGGAGGATGAGGTGGCGCTGTTCACCTTTGCCACCGAGGCGGAATTGCGAGTGCCGTTTACGAATGACAAATCCAAGATTGCTGAGCAAATCAGCGGTTTCAAGGTGGGCGGCGCCACCAATATTAATGACGGCATCTTTGTCGCCGCGCGGTATCTGCTGAACACACCCCCGAAGGGACGGCGGGTGATCATCCTGATCAGTGATGACGTGGGCACCGACGCCGGGGGACAAGGGACGCACGATATCGTCACCGAGACGATCGGTGCGGACGCGGCGGTGTACAACCTGAAGATCCCCGGGTATAACCCGCCCGGGACACTGTTCTATGCGAGCATGATTCCCGGGCTGGTGAACATTCACAAAGTGACGGAGCAGACGGGGGGGAGATTTTCGACGTACAGGATGTCGCGCATCTGGATTCAACCTTCAGCGCGATGATAAAGCGGATTAAAACGCGCTACAACATTGGCTATTACACCAGCGCAACTGCAGCCACTGGGAAACCTCACAAGGTGGAAGTTCGGCTGGCGTCCTCGTATGGGAAGAAGGGACACGATTACGTAGTGCTGGCCAAGAGCAGCTTCTATGTGCATTGAGGGCGTGCCATACTTTGTCCTGTTTGCATCGTTTGCGTAAATTTGTAGAACATCTGTCGCCCTCCCAGCGTTCATCGTTGTTATAGACCACCTTCTCAGGGCTGACGCCCTGGAGCGAACGTGCTATGCATGTGAAACTTACGAAACAGGCAATACGTCACAAGGTTGGGAGCCGTTGCAGCCAGTATACAATCAAGACAGTTCTCGCAATCAGGATGAGCTAATTATTGCGGAAGGCGCTGAAGAATGGCCCCGATACTTCTCTGGCTCGTCATGGTCCTTTGCCTGTTGATCTCTGTCGTCAAGTACGTGATGGGGATCATTCTCAAGCTTTCCTTTCCCAGCACAAGAGTGCAAAAAGACTACAGCTATCAACCCACCGTGAGCGTTCTGATGCCGTGCTTCAACGAGGGCAAGACGGTCTATGAAACCATCGAAAGCATCAGCAAGAGCAACTATCCGAACGACAAGTTCGAAGTCATCGCGCAGGACGACTATTCCGTTGACGACAGCTACGAGTGGATGCTGAAAGCTCAGCGAGATTTCACCAACATTCATATCCGTACGGGGAGGAACACGTTCAATAGCGGGAAAGCGCGGACAGTTTGCAACGCGCTGCAGCACTCCACCGCCGACATCATTATCTCCATCGATTCGGATTGCATCTTCCACCCCGATGCGATTCAGGAGCTGACCGCGTGCTTTTCCGAGCCGCGCATCGGATCGGTGGGAGGCAGGGTCGGAGTGCGGAATCCGAACGACGGCGTAATCACGGCGATTCAAGCGGTCATCTACTACTCCGCATTTCAGCTTTACAAGATCCCTGAAAATTGGACGCGAAGCGTGTGCTGCATCAGCGGATGCCTGTTCGCCATTCGCCGGGAGCTGCTGCTGGAGATCGAGCCAGCGATCCGCGCCCGGCATTGGTTTGGAATTCCAGTGAATCAGGGCGAAGACAGATTTCTGACACACCAGACTTTGTTGCGGGGCTACGGAACCTACATCAACAATGACGCTCTTTGCTGGACCACGGTGCCGAATACGCTCTCTGTGCTTTTCAAGCAGCAACTGCGGTGGCGACGCAGCATCGTGAGGGATTTTTTCTACACGCTCCGAACACTGCCGCGACACGTCTGGAAGCTGCACCCAAATACAGTTTTCACGCTGGTACTCACGCCGCTTGGAGCCGTCATTGGCTTTCTGGTTGTTGTCACCATGCTGTCATCGGATCCGCTGGCGTGGGCGGGTCCGTTGCCGCTGATGACTGCGCTAGGGATAGGGGCAGTGCTGAACTGGGTGATCAAGAAATATAGCGCACGAGAAGCGCTGGCCCATCCGCTGGTATTTGGTGCTTACGTCGGGTGGTCGCTGGTGAGCAGCCTGTTCCTGACACCGCTGGCACTCTGCACCATGGATTCCGCAGACTGGGGAACGCGAACCAAAGAAGAACAAGAGGTGCCTTTTGGCAACGCTAATCACTGAAACACCTCCGGCCGCGCCGAAAAAAGCTGCACCAAAGCAGTCACTCCATTACAAGCTGGTCATTGGTCTGTATCGCGTCTTTGCAATAACCGTGCTGTATCTCGTTCTCGGAGGCATCCTGACTTATGCCTTCGTGATGGGCTTCTACGCGGTCAGCAGTTCGTGGGCCGCGCCGCTGATCCTTTCCGCGGTGGACGAGAAAAGCCTGGACTTCCGCGAAAAACTGGTGACCAGCCAGCAGACCATCGAGGATCTGAAGGTCGATACGCAGAAGCTGCAGAGCGGCATTGAGGAGATGAAGAAGCACCGGGCCGCGTTGCTAGCGCTCGAGCCTCAACTGAAAGAGGCAATTGCGCGTGAACTGGCGCACAACCGTGCCATCGGACCGAAACTCGCCGCGTTAGACACGGAAAAGCAGGCTGACAATGTGAAGACGAAAGCGGTCCTGGCGCAACTGGAGGAGGTCGAGTCCACCATCAAGAAAGATCTGGCTGCCGGGCTGATCACAAAAGTGGATGCGGCCACGCAACTCTCCGCTCTGAATCAAACTGAGACCGGGTACACGGACAGCAGAATTGCGGAGGTGCTTCTTACCGACAGCATTCTGCAGAAGACGACGACCGGCACGGATTCGCTTGATGTATTAGAAAAGCAAGCGGAGTTGCGGTCAGAGGCCGCACAGCTCACCATCGCCATCAACGTCGCAGATAAACAGCAGCAGGAGGAAACGCGGCAGATCGATCGATTGCGACAAGCCATCGTGACCGCTAAACAGAGTCCGTACTATCTGAACGCGGCCGGGGGCCAGACGCTGTACTTCGCCTTCGTCCCTTACGACAACCAGGGCAGCGCGGTGGCCGGGCGTGCGGTATATGACTGCTACTTGAACATGATTGCGTGCCGCAAAGTCGGCACAGTGACACAGATATTCGCCGGCGAGGAAACAGCCATCCATCCAATCTTCAAGACCAACATTCGTGGCTACTTGATCCAGATGAATCTTGACCAGCCGGATTCCGCAAAGTCCAAGACCGTATTCCTCGGCCGCAAGCCATTACTGTTCTGAGGTGAACCGAATGCTCTGGAATAATTGGAAGATGGCGTTCGCTGCAGGTTTGCTTCTGGCCACCCCTGCGTTTGTCGGAGCCCAAGAAGATCAAAAGGCGTACTGCGCGTACATGATGGAGCAGGCACAAGCGCAACGCAACTTTTTGCGCACACCGACGGCTACCGCAGGCGTGACTCAACCCGATAATGGACTGCCGATGCAGCTGGTTGGCGGGGCCACGTTGGGTCTTTCCGATTATCGCAAAGGGGGATTGACCATGGATGTGGCGCGCAGAAATTGCGAGCTCTACAAGGCCACCACGGGAGCCCAGCAGGACATCCAATACGCCCTTGCCAACCTGGAGAGAGAGGCACTTTTGAACAGGCTCACCCTGATCGAACAAGCCTCGAAATCGCTCGAATCGCTGACGGAGGAGACCTCGGAGATGCTGGAGGTGCAGAACGCCACGCGGCTGATGCTCTTTACGCTGCAGACCACAAAGATCAAGCTAGAAGCGGACCGCGCCGACACTCGCTCGAAAATCGCCGCGATCTATGTTCCACCGCTCAGCGATCAACCGTTGAAAGAGCTGGTGGCGCAGAAACAGAGCAGCGAGGAGGGCGAGCAAAGAGCCCTAGATAAGTTGACTCGTCAGAATAATTGGGACATCCTCCTGACCGTTGGCGTCCATCAACAGGTCAACCCGGTTGCGTATGGCGCGCAGCCGTATGGGGAAGTCTCCGTCAACTACAATCTCGCGAGCCATTCCATCAACAAGCACCTGGATCGCGCCGTCGAAGCCCATGACCGATGGAAGAGAGTGCAAGAGAGCGACGTTGTGCGGCAAATGGAAGTGCTTCGGCTACAGCTGGTCGACTGCGTCGCGGTGCAACAGGCCAAGCTCGCTTCTTTCCAGGAACAAAGCAAAGAAATCGAAAAGAATCTTCAAGTGGTGGCTGCACCAGACACCTCCGCATCCTTCGACTTCCACAACCAATTGGCGGCCACCCAACTGTTGCTGCAAATAGAGACGGCCGACGCCAGCTTCCGAATCGACCACCTACGCGAGTACCTAGCAAAGAATTACTGAGTGAGTTGACTCCGGCAGTCTGTGCAAAGCGGCTGGTACATGGGTGAACTGACTTATGTCAGACCATTCGCCTGCAGTTGACCGAATCACTTGCCGTTGCGTATGCCAGGTTGTGAAAGCGCGCAGTTCAGCAATCCGATGCGGTTGCCATGCAAGTTTTCGCCCAGCAGAGCCGAAAGGCCGTTTACCTGTGGCGCAACAAAGCTCGGGCCTCCGTAGTCTCCGCGCTTCTTTGCACCGGAGGGTCGCGATAAACTACGGAGGCTATGACGACTTCACCGATTAAGTTTGGCACGAGCGGGTGGCGGGGATTGATTGCCGATGATTTTACGTTTGCGACTGTGCGGCTGGCGGTGCATGCAATCTCCGAACATTTGAAGAGCAAAACCGCGCATCCGACGGTGCTGGTTGGGTATGACACGCGGTTCTATTCGG
Source organism: Candidatus Acidiferrales bacterium (assembly GCA_963709675.1). Taxonomy (GTDB): domain Bacteria; phylum Acidobacteriota; class Terriglobia; order Acidiferrales; family UBA7541; genus Acidiferrum. The sequence continues at coordinate 287,620 of CAVPWW010000002.1, read as the reverse complement.
AGGAGTTCTCTGCGCTGGCGGTTTCGGTTCTGCAGGAGCATGGGATCAAGACGCTGCTGTGCGAGACGTTCACACCGACGCCTGCGGTGGCTTACGAAATTCAGAGACGCAAATTGGACGGGGCGATCAACTTCACAGCCTCCCACAATCCAGCGCAATACCACGGACTGAAATTTTCCGGGGCGGACGCGGGCCCCGCGCTGCCCGAAGTCACCAAGGATATCGAAGCGCGTGTGGCAAAGCTTCTTGGGAAGGACACTGCCTTCCCTGTTGCGGATTCGACGACGCATTCTTCTCATGCCGAGGAGGGGCAGGGCGAGAAGGTGAATCTCCAGGCCGATTACCTGAAGCGGCTGAATGAACTTGTGCGATTTGAGGTGATCAAGAAGGCCAAACTGAAGGTTGTCGCGGATGCGCTGCATGGGTGCGGCGCGGGCTATCTGGACAAGGAGCTTGCCGATCACGGTATCAGCGTGAAGGCTATTCGGACGGAGCGGGACTGCTTGTTTGAGGGTAGCGGGCCCGACGTGAGCGAGGAGAACCTGGCGGTATTGGGCAAAGCGGTGAAAGAGGCGGGGGCGAAGGTCGGGTTGGCCACCGATGGCGACGCGGATCGATTTGGGATTGTGGATGGAGACGGGACATGGATCCAGCCGAATCTGATCTTGGCGCTCGTGTACGACTACCTAGTGGAAACACGCGGCTGGAAAATGCCGGCAGCGCGCAGCGTGGCAACTACGCAGATGGTGGACGCCGTAGGCAAAGCGCACGGCCAGGCGACCTACCAGACTCCGGTAGGCTTCAAATACATTGGGCAGCTTATCCGGGAAGACAAGATTGCGTTCGGGGGCGAAGAGAGCGCGGGGCTGACCATTCGGGGACACGTCCCGGAGAAGGATGGCATCCTGGCATGCTTGCTGGTGGCAGAAATGACGGCGGCGCGGGGGGCGTCGATTGGAGAACAGGTTCGCACCCTGTTTAAGAAGGTAGGACGAGAATTTCATCCGGTGCGCGAGAACCTGCATCTTTCCGACGAACAGAAGGCAAATACCATCCGAAAGGTGGCCGTGGATGCTTCGACACTACTGGGGAGGAAAGTTGTATCGGTGGACCGCACGGATGGAGCAAAATTCGTATTCGAGGACGGTTCCTGGATTTTGGTGCGGTTGAGCGGGACGGAACCGATTGTGCGGCTGTACGTGGAAGCGGAAAGCGCGGGGGCAACGGAGAGGTTGACACGCCAGGCCTCCGAATGGATTCTGAAGAGCGAATGAAAATCAATTGGGAAGAGCAATCCGGCAAGCTGTGGCACACATACGGCCGGCACGTGCTGGCGATCTTTGTGGTGGTGCTACTGGTTCACGACGTGTTCGGGACGCACGGGTTCATGGCCATGCACCGGAAGCAGCAACAGATTCAAAAGGTGAGCAAGACGCTGGAACGGTTGAACAAGGAAAACACGTTACTCGAACAGGACATCAGCGACCTGAAGACCGACCCGCAGACCATCCGCAAAATCGCGCGGGAAGAATTGGGGATGGCACAGCCCGGAGAGATCATTATTAAGTTGCCGGCTCCTGAACCACCGGCGCCTGCGGCCGCGAAGCCTTGACGGCGCGCTTTTTGTATCGCGTGCGCCAGATCGATAAAGCAAGCATCGCGAGAATAATCACACACAAGCCAAAGGTTGCTTTTGCGATGGAGCAATTGTGCTTCGGCAAAATCGAAAATCGTCCATAGACAAATTCAATGTGGACCCAATAAATGAGCAGCGATGTCTGCCCCAGTTGAATGACGGAACTGAACGACTTCTGCGCAAATCCCCATTTGCACCAAGCATAGACCAGCGAAAGAATGATCAATAAGACGCCGCAACGAGCCATAAAGAAGTCAGGATTCGAGTGCCAGTAATCGTAGACAGCATAGAGGCGGATGGGCAGCGCATCGAAGAGCATGGACAGCAGAATGGCCGCGACTCCCACGAGGCCGAGAGAGCCGAAGAATAGGGATTCACGATTTCTGGCGAAGTCACTGAAGACCAAAAAGCCCGCAGCCAGACCAACGAAGGCAAAGGCGCACCAGGGAAAAATCGGGAAGAGCCAATGTTGGGGCTGGTTGTACGTGTGCGTGCCGTTGACGTAAGTTTCCAGGGGCCAGGGGAGAAGCCTGGGACGCCAAGTGGTCCAAAGCGGCGGAGTCACGAGGGCGATCGCTGCAGCAACCAATAATGCCGAGATCGTTGCCCGCGAGCGCGCCAGGGAAATCGAAGGCGAGGCAGTCAGCCAGCAGAGGACGCCCATGAACATCATGGACAGGCCCAGAATGTTGAGAATATCGACGCGGAACATGTCGGTCCACGGAACCCATTTGTAGCCGAGAAGATATTCCTGAATGCGGAAGAGGAGACCGAGAGCGAAGATCTCCGCGCCACGGCGAATGGTCTGCGCGGCGATGGCGGAGCGGGCCATTCCCTTCTCGCGAAGTTTTTCCGTAACCAAGGCAAAGGAAACACCGGCGAGGAAGATGAATAGAGGAGCGGGCAGAGTACCGCCGAGTTGCGAGAGCTTGTAAACGCGAGAGCTGTGCAGATCGGGACGCAGCCAGGAATCGTAGCAGTGCGTCTGAAACATCAGCAAGCATGCAAGACCGCGCATCCAGTCGATGTAGGCGAGACGTTTCAAAGGGCGGCGCTCTTCCTCAGTGTAACGATATCATTTGGGCGAATTCCGACAAGATAAGGCGGGATGTGCAAATATTGATACGAGGAAAAATGCGCTGAGGCGAATGGTGCGATGAAACAACTGGGAGTGTGGGCAACACTGGGAATCTGGGCGGGATTTTGTCTGGGCGGCGCACTGTTTGCCTCCTGGCAAGGATATGGGGGGCGAGCGTTTGCCGCAACGTTGACATGCTTCGCGTTTCTGCTGCTCACGACGCTGCTGCTTGCGGCGAGGAGCGTGGTGGATGGGATCAACGCGAAGTTTGGCCCAGCCGCTGGGATATTTCTCGGCGTGTGCGTGCTATTCGTCTATCTGCTGTATCTGCTGGGAACATCCGCCGCGCTTTGGTGGAGAGTCGGGGCCATCGCAGGATTGATTTTTGTACCGCTGGGAATGGCGGTTTGGGCCGGAAGTGCGGCGATCGGCGCGTGGCAGGATTTTGCAAGCCTTCTCGGGATATGGGTTTTCGTGAAGTTTGGCAACCGAGTCTGGCATCTATGGCCCTACCCCGACGGCAAATTGGCGCATGTGATGACGGTGCTGGTAGCCGTGAACGCGGCGCTGGCGTCTTTTATGCTTGTGAGGCGAGCGAAAGGGATGGGGTATTCGCTGGGATGGGGAAAACGGTGGGGGATGTACGTTGTGGGAAGTTTCGTGGTGTTCGCATGCATCGCCATTCCGCTGGGGAGCGCGTTGCATTTCATTGCGTTTGCGCCGCAATGGAGCCGATGGAGCACCTATGCGGGGCTTTCGCTGGCAATATTGACATTCACGGCGTGGCCGGAGGAGTTATTGTTCCGGGGGTTACTGCAGAACTTTTTGTCGAAGGCGTCGAAAAGCGAATTGGCGGGATGGTGGACGGCTTCGGTACTTTTCGGATTCTCGCATATTACCAATATGGGATTCCCGAATTGGCGGTACGTGATATTGGCGACGATTGCGGGGCTATTTTACGGATGGACATGGCGAAAAACGGGATCGATATTCGCTTCGGCGCTAGTGCACGGAGCCGTTGACGTGGTTTGGCACTTTTTGTTCAGGACGCTTTGAGAAAAGGCTCGAGCCACTGGGATTCAGGGGCAGGCTAAATTGATTTTTAGTTGAACCACTCGCTGCGGTAAGCGAGCCACCAACTGAAGGCGAGGATGGGAATGGTGGCCGCGAGGGCCCACCAAAAGGGGAGGATGAGGTCGGCGGCAAGGCCAACCCCGGCAAAGGTCATCCAGAAGATCTTGCGTTGCACGGCAACAGTCTAACCTGATTTGAACAGTAAAACGCCAATGTGTGGTAGAAGGAGGGACCGGACAACCAGGGGCAATAGCGCGAGGAGGTTTGACGATGGCAGAGCAAGCGGGGAGTTCGACACGCGGATTTCGGGTGCATTGCTACGAGCGAGAGAGTGTGCTGGTGGCGGAATGCCACGGCAAACTCACGTTTGAGAACACACGGGTGTTAAAGGATGAGGTGCGAGAAAAGATTCCGGGCCACAAGCGGATCGTGATCGACCTGAAGGATGTGCCGCAGGTAGATAGTTCGGGGCTGGGAACCGTGGTGGGGCTGTACGTCTCGGCGAGGACTCGGGGATGCGTGGTGGAAATTGTCAATGCAAGCCAACAGATACGGGATTTGTTCAGCATGACGAACCTGTTGACACTATTTGAGCCGGCAGGGCGGCACGGGAAGACGATCTGAGGGGCCATTACTCGTTAGGCAGAAGAACGAATTTGCCGGACGATTGGGATTTTTCGAGCATGTCATTCGCGAGAGCCGCGTCGCTGAGCGGGAACCTTACTGCAATCACAGGTTGAATTTGGCGGGCGGATAAAAGATCAAATAGCCTGGTTAGATCTTCGCGGAACCATTCCGGATGCTGGTCTCGAAGAGTTTTTACGTTGAACCAGCCAACTTTCTTGCCGCCGGGTAACAATTTCATCAAACCCAACAGGGCGAACCCTAAACCCGCGGTCAACTGTCCTTGGGAGACCGCAGCCTGCACGCCGTAACACAACAGAGTGCCACCACGATGCAAGCAGCTGTAAGACTGCCACCACTGCGCCCCTCCGATGGGATCCAGAACGCAGTCGAGGCCCTGAGGAGCAAGCTGCCGAATGCGATCCACAAAGGATTCGGTGCGATAGTCGATGGGTACAGCACCCAAAGCTGAGACTAATTCGTGTTTGGGCTTGCTGGCAGTGCCGAACATAGTGAGCCCGATGACCTTGCCGAGTTGCAGAGCCGCGGTGCCAACGCCACCTGCTGCACTGTGAACAAGCAAGCTTTGGCCAGAGCGGAGGCGGGCGACTCGGTGCAACATCTGATAGGCAGTGACGTAATTGAGGACGAGGCTGACTGCTTCCGCCGGATCGAGGCCAGCCGGAACAGGGACAAGGTGAATGGCGCCAACAAGCGTGTACTGGCTGTATCCGCCGAGCATGGTGAGAGCAGCGACACGCTGGCCAACGCGGAAGTCCGTTACGCCTGCGCCGACGGCGTCAATGTCTCCGACAATGTCATAGCCAGGGACGAAGGGAAACCGGGGGGTGCCTGGGTACAGACCACGGCGCATGAGGACGTCGGCGAAGGCGACGCCAGCAGCGAGGACTTTCACACGCACTTGACCGGGCGCCGGCTCGGGTAATTCTTCTTCGACCCGTTTCAGAACTTCAGGCCCACCCAAGCCGGTGAGGATGACGCGCACATTTTTCGTTGGAGCCAAGAGAGTGACCCGCTTCCCGTAGATTGTCGGCCTACCAACAAAGCTTGCGAATTAGATGCGCAGGAAAATTTGCGGTTAAACCTGGGGCGAGCGTTGGGACGGGCAAATGGAGGGAGGCATTTAGAGCCTGGCAGTGCGACGCGAAGTACGTTAGCATTCCTATAACAAGGGGGAACTCGTCATGAAGTCATTCCTATGCGCAGCTTTCTTTTGTCTTAGTCTAGGCGGGGTCTGTGCGGCTCAACAGAATCCAGCGGACACGCCAGCTTCAAAGGAGGACGTCGAGAAGTACCTGCAGGTGATGAACTCGCGAGACATGATGACGAAGATGGCGGATGCCATGTCCAAACCGATACACGAGATGATCCATCAGCAATATTTGAAAGACAAAGACAAACTGCCACCCGATTTCGAAGCCCGGATGAACAAGAGGATGGATGAGATGTTCAAGAACTTTCCGTGGGACGAGATCCTGGATTCGATGGTGCCGGTGTACCAGAAGCATTTCACAAAGGGTGACATGGACACGTTCGTGGCGTTCTATTCCACACCTACCGGCCAAAAGATGCTTCGGGAGCTGCCCGCGATCACGGCCGAAACCATGCAGACCATGATGCCACTCCTGCAAAAGAACTTAGAAAGCATGAACCGGAACTTAGAACAAGAAATAACGGCAATGGTAAAACAGGGCCAGTCAAAGAGCGAGACTAGCAGCCCGCAGAGAAACAACTGAAGCTAGTATGCGGTCCCCAAAATGCAAAGAGATAGAGCGGATTCCCCAGGGGCTAAAGCCCGTTCAGATGGCAGACTTACGGTCAGGGCTGAAGCCCTGACCCCCTAAAGAGAAACTCAGCAAACTTGTCAGTGCGTCTAATGCCGGAGCGGAAGCTCTGACTATCGGACGACGCCGGCAAGCGGCGAGGAGGCCGAGGCGTAGAGGCGCTTGGGCATACGTCCAGCGAGGAAAGCCTTGCGACCGGCGATGACGGCGTCGCGCATGGCTTCGGCCATGAGGACGGTGTCGGCCGCTTCGGCGATGGCAGTATTCATAAGGACGCCATCGGCGCCCAATTCCAGAGCGACAGCAGCATCGGAAGCTGTGCCTACACCGGCATCGACAATCATGGGAACTTCGGTGATGCGTTCGCGAAGGATGCGGAGATTGGCGGGATTCTGTATGCCAAGGCCGGAGCCGATGGGAGCAGCGAGGGGCATAACGGCGGCAGCGCCGGCGTCGATGAGCTTACGCGCGGCAATGAGGTCGTCGTTGGTGTAGGGCAGAACGACGAAGCCTTCCTTCACGAGAACCTTTGTGGCTTCGATAAGCTGCTCGGTATCGGGAAAAAGAGTCTGCTGGTCACCAATGACCTCGAGCTTGATCCAATTCGACAGGCCGACTTCGCGAGCCAGGCGAGCGGTACGGATGGCTTCGTCGGCGGTGTAACAGGCAGCGGTGTTTGGAAGGATGAAGATTTTTTCGCGATCGATGTAGTCGATGAGGGATTCTTTGGTCTTGTCGGTGAGATTCACGCGACGGACCGCGACGGTGACCATATCGGCGCCGGAGGCGGCGTGAGCACGGGCCATCTCTTGAAAGCTGCGGTACTTCCCAGTTCCGACGATAAGGCGCGAAGTAAACGCACGACCTGCGATAACGAGTTGATCTGGCATGAGGGCTTCTCCAAGGAAATTGTAGTCCCCGGAGAGGGGAAGGACAAATAGAACAGCAGTGAGAACGGGGGTGGTGTCAGAGAAAAGGGAAGGTGGATTGCAGGTTGAGATCTTTCGGCGCGTAAAGCCGCCCGCGCTTCTGGATGACACGTAGAGCGGTGGGCGACGCAGGGCTGGGGTAGGCGATCCGCCACAGAAGGCGGACGATAAGGATTTTTCTAAAGAAAATAAAAGAGCGGCGAGGATGGCCACGCCGCCCGGATTGCGTGAACCCAAGCTTAAGCCTGGGTGAGATGAGCTTCGAGGAACCACAGATCCTTGTCGAGCTCGCGGGTTAGCGTGGTGAACATGTCGCAAGTAATAGCATCGCCGAGATCGTTGGACTCCTGGACAGCCTCGCGCATGGCATTGGCGTGATGAGCGACGTTATGAACGAGGAATTTCAACATAGAAGGGCCGTCGGACGCGGTGAGATCCGCTTCTTTCAGACCGGACTTGGCAGCGGCTTCGCGAACGGTGCCATTGGCAACACCGCCGAGAGTGGTGACACGCTCGGCAATGGTGTCGGTCTGCTCTTCGAGGTGGGAAGCGACAGAATCAAAGAGTTCGTGGAGTTGAATGAAATGGAGGCCTTTAACGTTCCAGTGGGCCCATTTCACCTGGGTGCGCAGGTCGGTGCTGTCGGTGAGACGCGCATTCAGGAGCGCAATGATGGCTTGGCGATTATTTTCGGGTACTCCGACGCTAGTAGGGTAAGTGCGGGCGGTTGCAGTTGCTGCTTTAGGCATAGAAATCCTCCTGGCTGATGAGATTCGTTGCTTTAGGGATGTGATGCAAAGAAAAGAAACATGGATATGCCAATTCGGCTGTAACTACACTTGTAACACAGTGTTCAACTGGGGGTACGAGGAAGGTCGGAAGAAAAGAAGGAAAGCAAGTCAGTCGCGGAGGAGTGGGCGAGGCTCGGTGACGTCGGAGTAGAGCTGGTCGATGAGGTGGTGGAATTGCTTTTCGACGACGCGGCGCTTGAGTTTCATGGTGAAGGTGAGAGCGCCACTATCGAAGGTGAAATCGTCGGGAAGAAGGGCGAACCGCTTGATGGTCTCATACTGAGCCAGATGCGAGGTGAGACGGGTGACCTCGTCTTCAATGAGGGAATAGGCGCGGGGATGGCTGGCCATCTCCGCGTGTGACGAAAAGGTCAAACTTTCCTGGGAAAGTTTAGAGGCGACGGTGGCGGGATTGATGACAATGAGAGCGACGACGAACTTGCGTTGATCGCCAACGATCATGGTGTTTAGGATGTAGGGGCTGGTCTTGAGAATATTTTCGATGGGCTGAGGAGCGACGAATTTGCCAGCAGCGGTTTTGAGCAGATCTTTTTTACGATCGGTGATGAAGAGATAGTTGTCCTTATCGAGGTAGCCGATATCGCCGGTCTTGAACCAACCGTCGTCGGAAAGGACTTCGCGGGTGGATTCCGGCGATTTGTAGTAGCCCTGCATGACGCAGGGACCCTTGGCAAGAATTTCCCCATCATCGGCAATGCGAATCTGAACATTTTCAATGGGGCGGCCGGAACTGCCCACACGATTGCTTGGATAGTTGTTGGTGAGAACGGGCGAGGTTTCCGTGAGGCCGTAACCTTGATAGATGGGAATGCCGATGGCCCAGAAAAATTCGCCGAGCGATTTCGAAAGAGGAGCGCCGCCAGACATGACCATGCGCAAACGTCCACCCGTGCCGGCACGTATTTTGGAATAGACCAGGCGGTCGGCGAGAGCCCACTTCAATTTCAGAGGCAAGCTGGCGGGCTTTTCGCCGCAGCGCCAAGCGGCCGATTCCTTTGCAGTCTTCAAGGCGAAATCGAAGATCCTGTGTTTGACGCCTGACGTCTTAGTTCCCTGCTCCATGAGGCGGGCATAAATCTTCTCGAAGAAGCGAGGGACTGCCGCGAGGATTGTGGGATGAACTTCCAACAAGGCCTGGGCAACGTTTTCTACAACGTCGACGTAGGCGACGGGACAGCCCTGGAAGATGTAGAGGTAGTCCAGCATACGGCCATAGACGTGGGCGAGAGGAAGGAAAGAGACGGCGAGATCGGTTTCCGGGTGGAGAACAACATCGCGACAAGAATCAGCGACATTCGAGCTGAAATTGGAGTGGCTGAGCATGACACCCTTAGGCTCACCGGTGGTGCCAGAGGTGTAGATGATAGAAGCGAGTTGGCTAGGAAGCACGTCGGCAGCGCGTTTGCGATAGGAGGAGATGTCGGAGGGCCCCGCGGTGGCAATCAGAGTTTCATAACGCAGGAATTCGGGAGGCATGGCATCGCCGGCATTGGCGACGATTACCTGCTGGATACGGGCGAGCTGGTCGCGAATTTGGAGGAACTTCTCCAACTGGCGTAGGCCCGCGATGAAGACGACCTGGGCGCCGCAATGATTCAAGATATAGGTCATGCGGTCCGGGGATTCGTTGAAGTAGATTGGGACGGTGACGGCACCGGAGCCATTAATGGCGAAATCCGCGGTGTGCCATTCGGGGCAGTTGGGGGCAAAGACGCCTACACGGTCACCGGATTTTACGCCGAGCTCGACCAAGGAATTCGCCAGACCCGCCACGCGGCGAAGGAATTCCTGGGAGGAGATGGCTTCCCAACGCTCGGAGGTACGGAACATTTGAGCGCGAGGGGAAGGACGCTGATCGACGGCGCGCAGGAGGCCGGAAGGGAGTGAACTGTAACTCATGCGAAACTTCAATGTACCTTAGAAGGAAAAACGGCGCAACGGGAGGGGGGAGAGGTTTCTACTTTTTCTGGTCGCCGTAGTACCAGCGGCGAACAGAGGCGAGAAAGTTGTCGGCAGAGTCGCCCGTGGCAGTCTTGCGGTGTGCAGAGGAATCGTCACGGTGGCGCCACCAGGACCAAACGAAGAGCAGGGAAAATCCGGCCAAGATCCCGAAACGAACGGGCCAGAGGATGGAGTCGATGGCTTTGGCATAGGAGGTAGCGCTAAAGGCGAGGAGCAGGAAAACGGCCAGGAAAATCATCCAGGGATAATATTTCCTGAGCATTCTTTCCCTCCCAGCTCCAGGATGCAGCTTACCATCAGGGGGGCTTCGGTGGAGGGGTGCGGTGTTGTCCGGAGGGATTGAAGCTGCGCTAAGATAGGGCCAGAGGAATCAAGAACATGGGAGCAACTACGCCAGCGGTAAATGATCCAGCGACGAGTCGGGGGCCGTTCCGGGCGCCCCGGGGAACGGAGCTTAGCTGCAAGGGGTGGCAGCAGGAAGCCGCATTGCGGATGTTGCTGAACAATCTCGATCCGGACGTGGCGGAGAAGCCGGAAGAGTTGGTGGTGTACGGAGGAACGGGGAAAGCGGCGAGGAATTGGGAATGCTTTCACGCGATCGTGGAATCGCTGCGGGCGTTGGAGGGCGACGAGACGCTGCTGGTGCAATCCGGCAAACCGGTAGCGGTTTTTCGGACGCACGAATATGCGCCACGCGTGCTGATCTGCAATTCGAATCTGGTGGGGCAGTGGAATAACTGGGAGAGATTCAACGAACTGGACCGAGCTGGATTGATGATGTACGGGCAGATGACGGCCGGGAGCTGGATCTACATCGGCACACAAGGGATTCTACAGGGGACCTACGAGACGTTTGCATCTGCGGCACGGCAACATTTTGGCGGGGATTTGAGCGGGAAATTGGTAGTGACGGGCGGAATGGGAGGAATGGGGGGAGCCCAACCACTAGCAGCAACGATGAATGGCGGAGCGTTTCTGGGCATCGACGTGGACCCGGAGAGGATCAAGCGACGGGTGAAAACGGGATATTGCGATGTGCTGGTCACGTCGCTGGATGAAGCCTTGCGGATTCTGAAGAATGCGGTGCGTAAGGGGGAAGCGACTTCGGTGGGATTGGTTGGGAATTGCGCGGACCTGGTTCCAGAGTTGGCAAAACGAGGTGTTGTGCCGGACGTGCTGACGGATCAAACGAGCGCGCACGATCCCATCAATGGATATGTGCCAAATGCAATGACGCTGGAGCAGGCCGTGGAGCTGCGCAAGAAGAATCCGCAGGAGTACCGGAAGCGGGCGATTGCGGCAATGGGCAAGCATGTGCAAGGGATGCTGGATTTGCAGAAGCTCGGCGCGGTGACCTTTGATTACGGCAACAACATTCGGACGTTTGCGCACGAAGCGGGGGTAAAGAACGCTTACGATTTTCCGGGATTCGTGCCGGCGTACATACGTCCGTTGTTCTGCGAGGGAAAGGGACCGTTTCGGTGGGCAGCGCTTTCCGGTGAGGCTTCGGACATAGCGCGAACGGACCGGCTAGTGCTCGAGATGTTCCCGGAAAATCAGCACCTGAAGCGCTGGATCACACTGGCGGAAAAGAAGGTGAAATTCCAGGGATTGCCGTCGCGGATTTGCTGGTTGGGTTATGGGGAACGGGACAAATTTGGCTTGGCGTTGAATGAACTGGTGGCGAAAGGCGAATTGAAGGCGCCGATCGTGATGGGGCGCGACCATCTGGACTGCGGGTCGGTAGCTTCGCCGTATCGCGAAACGGAAGCGATGAAGGATGGGTCCGACGCGGTGGCGGATTGGGCGCTCTTGAATGCGCTGGTGAATACGGCGAGCGGGGCTTCGTGGGTGTCTATCCATAATGGCGGCGGGGTGGGGATTGGGTACTCACAGCACGCAGGGCAGGTGACCTGCGCGGATGGAACCAAAGAGATGGCCAAGCGCATCGAACGAGTGTTGACGAACGACCCCGGAATGGGGGTGGTGCGGCACGCGGATGCAGGGTATGCTGAGGCCATCGAATTCGCGAAAAAGACAGGCGTAAAGATCCCCATGTTGTGAGAAAAGGCGGTCGATCCCCGGCGCAGGTGCATGTGCCAAGGTTCGATGCCGAGTGGACCTGCTGAGGAACGAGGAAAGAGAAACCAGTCGAGGGAGTTGACGATGTATACAGTGTTGGGTGCAACAGGGCACATCGGCTCTGTGATTACGAAGAAGCTGCTGGAAAAAGGCGAGAAGGTGCGGGTCGTCGGAAGGAACACGGCGAGGCTGCAGCCGCTTGTGCAGAAGGGAGCCGTGGCGTTCATTGGGGACGTGAATGACGCAGGCGCGCTGACGCGGGCGTTTGAAGATGTGCGCGCAGCTTTTTTGATCATGCCACCGGGAATGACTTCGCCGGACTACGGCGCCGACCAGGAGCGAGAGAGCGATGCAATTTCAAGCGCAGTGCGGAATTCCGGACTGCAATATGCGGTGAACCTGAGCAGCATTGGCGCGCAGGCACCGGCGGGGACGGGGCCAATTCTGGGGCTACACCGGTCGGAGCAGAAGTTGGACGGAGTGGAGAAATTGAACGTGTTGCACCTGCGACCGGCTTATTTTTTCGAGAACCACCTGGCTGGGATCAGCATGATCCAGATGATGGGATTGTACGGAGGCGCGTTAAAGGGAGATTTGCAGATGCCCATGATTGCGGCCCGGGACATTGGAGCGTACGCCGCAGAACGACTGTTGAAACTGGATTTCAACGGAAAACAGACGCGAAACTTGCTGGGCGAGCGCGACTTGAGCATGAATGAAGTGGCCGCGGTGATCGGGAAGGTGTTGAACAAGCCGGATCTGCGGTACGCACAGTTCCCTTACGAACAAGTGCAGCAAGTGCTTGTGCAAATGGGCACACCAGCGAAAACGGCTGCGTACCTTATCGAGATGTTCCAAGGGATCAACAACGGGATCGTGGTGGCAACCGAGCCAAGGACAGCAGAAAATACCACGGAGACCTCCATCGAGACATTTGTGAAGGAAGTGTTCGTTCCGGCGTACCAAGGGGTCGGAGTGGGTGCGTGAGTCGAGTGTTGGCGTTAAGTCCCAAAAAATTCACGAACTTGCCGGAACGGAACGCTAGCTCGATTCAGACGCGATAATGGCGCTTTGACAGAAAATTTGCTCATCACAGGTGCTTCGCAGGTATTGACGCTGCGGGGAAGCGGTCCCCGGCGAGGCAATTCCCTTTCAAAATTAGGAATAGTGAAGGACGGGGCGGTCCTGGTGCGAGAGGGGAGGATCGCGGCCGTGGGCACGCGCGCGCAGGTTGAGACGCGGAAAGAGGCGAAACGCGCGGAAAAGCTGGACGTGGGCGGCCGCGTGGTGCTGCCCGGTTTCGTGGATTCGCATACACATCTGATACATGCCGCAAGCCGCGCGGAGGAATACGAACTAAAAATTCAGGGAGCGAGCTACGAGGAGATTGCGCTAAAAGGCGGCGGGATTCTGAATTCCGTGAAGAAGTTGAGAGCGGCGAACGCGGAGGCATTGAAGGGGAGAGCGCGGGCGGCACTGGAGGAGTTCGCTTCGTATGGGACGACGACGGTGGAAGCAAAGAGCGGCTATGGGCTGGACGTTGCGAGCGAACTGAAGATCCTGAGCCTGCAGCGAGAGTTGAAAAGCGAACAGCCGGTGGAGATCGTGTCGACTTTTTTGGGTGCGCATGTGCTCCCCGCGGAGTTTCGTAGGAAGGTGGATGGCGCGGAACGGTATATCGCCCTGCTGCTGGAACAGATGTTGCCGGAAGTGGTGAATGAGGGACTGGCGGAATTCTGCGACGTATTTTGCGACCGAGGAGCCTTCACGCGCGCGGAGGCACGGCGAATTTTAAGCGAGGCGAAGGAGCACGGGCTGGCACCGAGAATCCACGCGGAACAGTTGTCGCGGACGGGTGCAACGCAGTTGGGAGTAGAGCTTGAAGCCGCAAGCTGCGACCATCTGGAGCAGGTGAATGCCTCGGACATTCAGGCGTTGGCCAAGTCAAGAACGGTGGCCACGTTGCTCCCAGGATGCGATTTTTATCTGGGATGGAAGAACTACGCGCCGGCGCGAAAATTGATCGAGGCGGGGGCAATTGTGGCGCTGGCTACAGATTACAATCCGGGGACGAGTCCGACGGTGAGCATGCCGATGGTGCTTTCGCTGGCGTGCACGCAATTGCGGATGACGCCAGCGGAAGCGATTACGGCGGCGACGATCAACACGGCTTATGCGCTGAAGCGAGAGAAGAGCATTGGTTCGCTGGAGAAGGGGAAACAGGCGGACCTGGCGGTGTTCGAGGTGGAGGATTACCGGGAAATTCCCTATTATTTTGGGATGCAGCGCTGTTGGATGACGATGAAGAGCGGTGAGATTATTTACATGCGCGATTGAATCGGGAGTTGGCGAGGGGGAGCGGTTGAGAACCCTTCGAGCGCAAACAGCAGGCCTCAGGATGACAAAGTTCTGAGGATTGCAGTTGAAATAAATGCATCGGGGGATGCGCGAAGAATTCCAGGCAAGAGCGGGCGTGATTCAAATCCAGCGAAAAGCAGACGGAAGAGGCCATGAAACGATTGATTGAGTGCGTACCGAATTTTTCCGAAGGACGAGAGGCGGCGAAGGTGGACGCGATCGTACAGGCGATGAGCAGCGTGCCCGGAGTGTATGTGCTGGATCGAGAGATGGACGCCGACCACAACCGCTGCGTGATCACGCTTGCGGGCGAGCCGGAGGCGGTGGGGGAAGCGTCGATCCTCGGGGCCGGAAAAGCGATGGAATTGATCGACATGACGACGCACACGGGCGCGCACCCAAGAGTCGGAGCGACAGACGTTGTGCCGTTCATCCCGATTGAAGGGGTAACCCTGGAGGATTGCGTGGCGCTGGCGCGGCGAGTGGGAAGTGAGATCTGGAAAAGACACCGGATTCCCATCTTTTTTTATGAGGCGGCAGCAACACGGCCGGACCGTGTGAACCTGGAAAATGTACGGCGTGGACAGTTCGAGGGACTCCGGGAGGAACTGAAGAAGAATCACGACCGGCAACCGGATGTAGGCGAACCAAAGATGCATCCGACGGCGGGAATCACGGTGGTGGGTGCGAGGAAATTCCTGATTGCCTACAACGTGAACCTGAATACTTCGGACGTGAGCATCGCGAACAAGATCGCCAAGGCAATTCGATACTCGAGCGGCGGATTGCGGTATGTGAAATCCATGGGAGTGGAATTGAAGGCGCGGAACCTGGCCCAGGTGTCAATCAACCTGACGGACTTTGAGCAAACGCCGATGCACCGGGTGTACGAAATGGTGAAGCGCGAAGCGGAGCGGTTCGGAGTGGTGCCGGTGGGAAGCGAAATCGTCGGGCTGATACCGAAGAAGGCAATCGAAATGGCAGCGGATTTCTTTTTGCAATTGGAGAGCTTTTCGCCGTCGCAGGTGTTCGAGAACAAATTGAGCGCCGTACTGAGTGGAGCGCCGATGGAGGCCAAAGACGGAAAATTGGCAGGCGTGGCACGGCCGTTCCTGGAAGCCGTGGCGGCGCCAACGGCTACGCCGGGAGGAGGAAGCGTCTCGGCGTATGTGGGGGCAATGGCGGCAGCGTTGGGGCAGATGGTGGCGGGGCTTTCGCGAAAGAAGAAATCACAAGCGGCACATGTCGACAAACTCTCCTTAGAGTTGGATGAACTGCGGAAAACGGCGGATGAGTTGACGGAAGCGATCGACCGGGATGCTGCCTCGTACGAGAGAGTGATTGCCGCGTTCAAGCTGCCCCAGGGGGACGCGCAGGAAACGGCGCAGCGCGAAGACTCGATTCAGGCTGCGACGAAAGGGGCCGCGGAAGTGCCTTTGCGGGTGGCGGAAAGCGCGGCGCAACTCAATGGACGGTTATTGCGGCTGGAGGGCATCGCGGCGGCATCTATGAAGTCAGATTTGCAGGTAGCGCGTCTAATGGCAGTAGCGGCGGCGAAGGGCGCCCTGGCCAACGTGGAGATCAATCTGGAAGGATTGAAGGACAACAAATACGTGGAAACGATGAGGGAGAAGGTTGCCGAACTGCGCACCCGGCTAGGCTAGCCGGATAGCGATGACGTAAAATAGAGTTTCGTTTCCCAGCCGCTTAAAAGGAGCAAGACATGAGGATGAGGAAGAATCTGACGTGGATGGCGGGGGCCTGCGCGCTGCTGGTGATGATTGCCGCGATGGCGAGACCGGCAAAGGCGAGCGGCGTGAGCGCAGACACGATCGCGCTATTCCCGAAGGATACGGGAGAAATTGGATACGTGGACCTGAAAAAGGCGAGAGGCGAGACGTGGTTCCCTGCCCTGAGAGAGCAGATCCTTCCGGACCGGTTCAAGCAATTCGAAAAGTTTTTGGCGTCGGCGGGAGTGGATCCCAACAGCCAGGTGGATGAGCTTGTGTGGGGCCTGGTGCCGGAGGAGACGACCAAGAATGACAAAGGGGTGTCCACGGGCATTCCGTCAAGCGAGTTGACAGTGGGCATCGCCATGGGCAATTACAATCCGGATACAACGGAAGCGTATTTCAAGCAGCAAAAGCTGCCGACGGCCACGATCGGGAACTATACGTTATTTGCGTTCGGGTCCGGCTCGGGTGTCAGCGACCTGTACTTCTTTTTTCTGGACTCCAGCAAAGCGGTGTTCGGCCACAAGCCGCTGCTGGAGAAATTATTGGACATCCGGTTGGGAAAACAAGACGGGCTGATGCGAAACGAACAGATGTTCAACTTGATCAATGAAGTGAATGGCTCGAGCGTGGTGTGGGCGGTGCTGGACCCGGGATACACCCGGCTTGCAATGGGCCAGCTCGCTCCCGAGGTGCAGCAGTTTCCCGAGGCGGCAGCGTTGGTGCAGCGGATGCAGGCGATGATCATCACGGCAACGGCGAGCAGCGGAGTGGACTCCAAGTTCCAGGCAGTTTGCGCGACGACGCAAGACGCAAATACCTTGAGCCAACTGTTGGCCGCGGGGCTGCTGGTGAAAAAGTACCAGGCGAGCAAGGACAATCCGGACTTAGCGCAACTCCTAGATCAAACGAATGTTGCCCCGTCAGGAGACCGCGTGGTGATTGCGTTGTCGGTAAGCGACGATCAGATGACGTCGTTGATCCGGCGGAACACGTTTGCGTTCAAGATGTGAACGTCTGGGCAGGACTCTGATACAGAGTCTATGCTGCATTCGTGATTAGAGATCCTTCGTCGCGCAAAAGGCGCGCTCCTCAAGATGACATATTGGTGGGAGGCGGGAGTCGCAGCTTTTGTGCGTTTAATCTGCGGGGGGATTCGGAGGGACGAATTTAGTCAGGCGGAGAATCGCGGAATGTTCGCGCGATTCGCAGTGCACTTCATCAATGCCTTCCCAAGAGGGCTTTTCGCTGTCCGGAGGCTCAGTTCCCGGGAGGGAAACTTCCACTTCCAGACGATCAAGGGAGCGGCGAAGCGTAATCCCACAAGGCGTACCCGAAGAGTGACAATGGAAGCAGTGTTTGCAGGCGGAGACGACCGCTGCCTGAAATTGCAGAATGGTCTCATTGCCCAAACCAGCGGCGTCCGCCATGTAACGGGCGACACCGCCGACGGCAGCAACCAGGCGCTCGTCGGGGTCCATAAGGACGGAAATTTGATGAGGCGAGGTGGACACGATTATCGATCGTTGGCGAGGGCAACATCACAGGCTTCGCGGCAGTCGGGACAATAGTAGAGACCGTCGACGGCAAGCCGGATGTTGCTCTGGCCTTTGCAGATGGTGCAATACTTTTCGCAGGTGCAGTATTCTTCGGTCTTCTCGCACTGAGTACAAACAACCTGCTGACGATTGGCTGCCATTGCGCCTCCGGAAAAGACTTTACCTGAGGGTGCAGCGAGCAGCAAGAGCAAGCGCAGGAGGCATGGCCAACTTGCAAAGCCAAGCGAACTGTGCGGAAGGGGGCGAGTTTTGACGGCACCAGAATCGCGTGTTACCATCGAAAATTGTCCGAGCTAACGGAATGGAATCCGTAAACTCTCCTGCCAATTCAGCACTTCGCAAAACGCCATTGAATGCGTTGCACCGTCGTCTTGGCGCCAAAATGGTCAACTTTGGCGGCTGGGATATGCCTGTGGAATATCCAAGGAGCGGCGGGCTGGTGGCGGAACACCAGGCTGTGCGGAATGGCGTGGGAATGTTCGACGTAAGCCACATGGGGGACATTCAAATCCATCAGGCGAAGCATCCAGGCGGGGCTCTGAACGCGGTCCAACACCTTACGATGAATGACGCGTCGAAGCTGGCGATTGGACAGGCGCAGTACTCGGCCATGCTGTATCCCGAAGGTACATTCGTGGATGACGTGATCGTGCACCGGCTGTGTGAAGATGACTATTTGCTGGTGATCAACGCGGGAACCCGGGAAAAAGATATCAACTGGGCGAGGAAGAACACCGTGAATTTTGATTGCACTGTGGAAGATCTTAGCAACAGCTACACGCAACTGGCGATTCAGGGGCCACGCGCGACAGAGGTGCTGCGGAAGCTGACGGATGCACATTTGGACGGCGTGAAAAACTACTGGTTTACGCACGGGATGGTTTGCGGGCTGAAGAATACACTGATTGCGCGGACCGGCTATACCGGAGAAGATGGATTCGAGATCTACATACCGGCGGAAGTGGCGACGAGCGAGCGCGTGTGGAATGCGTTGATGGACGCAGGCAGGGAGTTCGGTATCGTGGCGTGCGGACTGGGAGCGCGAAACACGCTGCGGCTGGAATCCAGAATGGCGCTGTACGAGCACGAGATCAGCGACAGCATAAACGTGTGGGAAGCGGGGCTCGAGCGCTATTGCAAAATGGACAAGGGAGATTTTTTGGGACGAGCGGGACTGGAAAAGGCACGCGCGGCGGGAGTGACGCGAACACTGGTGGGACTGGAGATGGTGGAACGAGGAATCGCGCGCGATGGGTACCGCTGCCTGGACGAGCGTGGGAATGTGATTGGCGTGGTGACCAGCGGTTCGCCTTCACCTACGCTGGGAAAAAATATTGCGCTGGCCTATGTGCCGCCAACCATGTCGGCGATCGGGACAATCGTTTGCGTCGAAATTCGCACGCAGCAATGCAGGGCACATGTCGTGGCAACGCCTTTCTACAAACGGTTGAGAAAAGCGAGCGCGAAGTAGGTTCAGTATGCGGAAAGACTAGCGAGAAGGAGTGAGGGCATGGGATATCCAACACAATATCGCTATACGAAAGAGCATGAATGGATAGACGCCAAGGGAGACACGGCCACGATTGGCATCACCGACTATGCTCAGAATGAGTTGGGGGACGTGGTGTTTGTGGAATTGCCTGCGGCGGGTACGAAATTGGCGGCAGGCAAAACGTTCAGCTCGGTGGAATCGGTGAAAGCGGTGAGCGAGATTTACGCTCCGGCCAACGGCGAGGTGGTGGAGGCAAATGCGGAACTGCACGACAAGCCAGAAACGATCAATAGCGATCCGCACGGGGCCGGGTGGCTGGTGAAGATCAAGTTGGCGAATCCCGCAGAGGTGAGCGCGCTGATGGACGCGGCGGCTTATGAGGCGTACATCGAGGAAAAGAAGAAGGAAGCGTCGGCCTGATGCGCTATCTTCCGAAGAGCCCAACCGAGCGGGAGGAAATGCTGGCCGCCGTTGGCGTGAAATCGATCGAAGAGTTGTTTTCGTCCATACCGGAAGCGTATCGACTGAAAAAGCCGCTGAACCTGCCTGGGCCGCTGTCCGAGGCAGAAGTGATCCAATACTTTGAGGAGAGGGGTGCGGAAAATTCCGTAGGATATAGCCGGTTTCTTGGAGCCGGGGTGTATTCGCACCTGCGTTCGGTTGTTACGGATGCGATTCTGCAGCGGGGCGAGTTTCTGACTTCGTACACACCGTATCAGGCGGAGATTGCGCAAGGCACGCTGCAAGCTATTTTTGAATTTCAGACGCTGATGTGCCAGTTGACGGGGCAGGAGGTGGCCAACGCGTCGATGTACGACGGATCGACGGCCACGACCGAAGCAGTGCTGATGGCAGAACGAGTGACGGGACGAGGGCGCGTGCTGGTGGCGCGTTCGTTGCATCCGGAATATCGCGATGTGTTGCGGACGTATGCGAAGAATTCCGGGCTGATCGTCGAGGAAATTGCGTTCGAGGCGACTGGGACGCTGGACCTGAAAGGACTGAAAAACGCGCTGAGGGATGATGTGTGCGCCGTGCTAGTGCAATCACCGAACTTTTTTGGAGCGATCGAGGGTCTTGGGCCGGTGGCCGAGGCTGCACATGCTGCGGGAGCTCTGCTGGTTGTCGCGGTGGCTGAAGCGCTGTCGTTGGGGCTGGTGAAGCCCCCTTCCGAGGCCGACATTGTGGCGATGGAGGGACAGAGTTTTGGATTGGCGCCAAGTTATGGCGGGCCGTTTGTTGGGGTGATCGCTTCGCGGGATAAATTTGTGCGGCAGATGCCGGGGCGACTAGCCGGTCAGACGACGGACCAGAACGGGCACAGAGGATTTGTGCTGACGCTGGCGACCCGCGAACAGCATATACGTAGGGAAAAAGCGACTTCGAATATATGCACGAATCAGGCGCTGTGCGCGCTGGCGGCCACGGTACACCTTACCCTGCTCGGTAAGGAAGGCATCCGGGAAATGGCGGAGCAAAATCTGGCCAAGGCGCAATTTGCGTTGAGTGAACTGGAAAAGATTCCGGGGGTAAAGCGAAGTTTCGCGGCGCCGTTCTTCAATGAATTTGCGGTGGAGTTGCCACGATCCGTGAAGATGGTGAACGCAGAGCTGCTGCGCTCGAAGATTGTGGGGCCGTATGTGCTGGGGTCGGCGTATCCAGAACTGAGCAAGCATGCGCTGGTGTGTATCACGGAAACAACGTCGCGGAGAGACATTGAGAAGTTTGCGGGCGCGGTGAAAGCAGCGTTGGAATTGCCTCTGTAGTGGAGTGAAGAAGAGAAAGAGAGATTCCTCACTTCGCAGACTCTGTCCGAGGTGACGGGTGTATGGTTGATCGGGATGCTGTGCAAACAAGGATATGGGCGGCTACGGCGGAATTCAGAGATGAACGATAAGATCAAAAAGGCTTCGCGGCACACAAATCAGAACGAGGGGTTGATCTTCGAGAAATCCTCGCCGGGAAAACGCGCGTTTGAACTTCCTCCACTGGATGTGCCAGCAGTGGATGCGGGCAAGATGTTAGGCGGCGCTTACCGGAGAGAGGGCGTCGAAGGGTTTCCGGAAGTGAGCGAAATTGAGGTGATACGGCATTTCACGCGGCTTTCAACTTGGAATTACGCCATCGATCTTGGGATGTACCCGCTGGGCTCCTGCACGATGAAATACAATCCGCGCGTGAACGAACATGTGGCGCGACTGGCGGGGATTGCCACGGAACATCCGTACCAACCGCAGGAGCTCTCTCAGGGATGCCTGAAGATTTTGTCGCTGCTGG
The DNA here is from genome assembly GCA_963709675.1 of Candidatus Acidiferrales bacterium. Lineage (GTDB taxonomy): Bacteria > Acidobacteriota > Terriglobia > Acidiferrales > UBA7541 > Acidiferrum. The sequence goes on along the minus strand of CAVPWW010000002.1, from coordinate 266,199 downwards.
AAAAGTGCCTGCTGGAGATCACCGGCATGGACGCGATCACGTTGCAGCCGGCGGCGGGAGCGCAGGGCGAGTTGACGGGGCTATTGCTGATCCGTGCCTATCACCAGAAGAACGGCAACCCGCGCAAGAAGGTACTGATTCCCGACTCGGCGCATGGGACGAATCCGGCAACGGCGGTAATCGCGGGATACGAAGTCGAAAATATCAAGTCCGATGCAAACGGCCAGGTGGACATGGCGCACTTGCGGCAGCAGGTGAGCGAGGATGTGGCGGCGCTGATGCTGACCAACCCCTCGACGCTGGGAATTTTCGAGCAACAGATTCCGGAGATCGCGGAGATTTTGCACGCAAACGGGGCGTTGTTGTACATGGATGGCGCGAATATGAACGCGCTTGCGGGAGTGACGCGGCCGGGCGATATGGGTGTGGACGTAATGCACCTGAACCTGCACAAGACGTTTTCCACGCCCCACGGGGGAGGCGGCCCGGGCGCAGGGCCAGTGGCAATGAAAAAAATACTGGAGCCGTTCTTGCCGGTGCCGATCCTGGTGGAAAAAGAGGGTGGGCGGTTGGCGTTGGATTTCCAGCGAAAAGAAAGTATCGGGCGGGTGCGGGCGTTCGGAGGGAATTTCGGTGTGCTGGTGCGGGCACTGGCGTACATTCTGGCGTACGGACCTGGAGTGCGGCAGGCCACCGAGGATGCGGTGCTGAATGCGAACTACATCCGCAAGCACCTGGAAGGCACGTACGACCTCCCGTATAGGCGGCCATCGATGCACGAGGTGGTGTTCAGCGACGCGATTCAGAAGAAACGCGGCGTAAACACGATGGATATCGCCAAGCGATTGATCGACTACGGATTTCACCCGTACACGACGGCGTTTCCTCTGATTGTGCCCGGGGCACTGATGATTGAGCCAACGGAATCCGAGAGCAAGGAAGAGTGCGACTACTTTATTGATGCGATGAAGTGCGTGGCGGAAGAGTCGGAGAAGAACCCGGAACTGGTGAAAAGCGCACCGCATACGACGAGGATTCGCAGGCTGGATGAAGTCGGCGCAGCGCGCAAGCCGATATTGCGGTGGAAGCCTAACCTAGAACGCAGTGAAGCGGCGGATTGAAGCGGTTCTTTGGTTGACGCTCAAAGAAGGTTTCTCACTGCACAGAGTCTGTTTGGAATAACGGTTGGTAGCCTCTCTTACCCTCCAGAAACGGGGAATAGGAACGCTGGCGATTCCTGTTTAGACACCTGCTAAAATGTAAGGACCCCGGACGGAAGCAGGTCCTCAAGAAAATGAGTTTTCAGATCGAAGCGTGGATGCCGAAGTCGGTCATCTTGCTGCGGGACTACACATTCGACAAATTTGTGTCTGATTTAATCGCGGGCGTGACGGTGGGATTAGTGGCGCTCCCGCTGGCGATGGCATTCGCTATCGCATCGGGTGTATCGCCACAAGCCGGCATCTACTGCGCGATTGTGACGGGATTTCTGATCTCGGCGCTGGGAGGGTCGAAGACGCAAATTGGTGGACCGACGGGCGCGTTCGTGGTGGTGGTGCTGGGCATCATTGCGAGGTACGGGATCGACGGGCTGTTCACCTGCACGATGCTGGCCGGGGTGATCCTGGTGCTGATGGGCGTGACCGGGGTAGGGGCGATGGTGCGGTACTTCCCGCGGCCGGTGGTGGTGGGATTTACAAATGGAATTGCCATTCTGATTGCCAGCACACAAATACGCGACTTTTTTGGATTGAGGATGGAGCATGTGCCCGGAGATTTTTTCCACCGCATGGGAGCGATGGCAGAGAATTTCCATACATTGAATTGGACGGCGACGGGGGTGGGCCTAGGGTCGCTCGTCGTGATGATTGTTTGCGTACGGTACTTCAAGCGCGTGCCGGGGGCTATTGTGGTGTGCTTTGGAGCCACGGCGGCGGTGAGTTTGCTTCACCTTCCCGTGGAGACCATCGGGACGCGATTTGGAGGAATCCCCAGCGGACTACCGCACATCGCGATTCCGCAACTGCAGCCTAGTTTGTTACTGCATTTGCTGTCTCCGGCGGTGACTGTAGCGATGCTGGGCGCAATCGAATCGCTGTTTTCCGCGGTGGTTTCCGACCGAATGAGTCACGACAAACACAATCCGAATGTGGAACTGGTGGCCCAAGGCGTGGCCAATATATTTTCGCCGCTGTTTGGCGGATTGCCGGCGACCGGAGCGATTGCACGCACAGCAACGAATGTCCGCGCCGGCGCGAAAACCCCCGTGGCGGGGATCATTCATGCGCTGACACTGCTCGCTGTGATTTTGTTCGCAGCACCGTTGGTGAAGAACGTGCCCCTGGCCGCTCTCGCTGGGATTCTGTTCATGGTCGCGTACAACATGGGCGACTGGGGAGAGATCCCAGAGATCTTGAAATTGTCGAAGGCGGACGTTGCAGTGTGGACGCTGACCTTTGGGTTGACGGTATTCGCGGACCTGACGCTGGCCGTGGAAGTGGGGATGATCCTGGCGGCGTTCACGTTTATACGGAAAATTTCGCAGACAACGACCGTGTCGAAGGTGACGGACGAATACGTTGAGGACGGCCGAGTGCACATTTTGCAGGACAAGGAGATTCCGGAGTACGCAGCGGTTTACCGGATCCACGGGCCGTTCCTGTTCGGCGTGACCGATAAAATTTCAGCGGTCACGGAAAATCTGGAGGAACTCCCGCCGATCGTGATCTTGCGCTTGCGCAATATGACAGCGATCGACGCCACAGGCATCGCAGCACTCGAAGAGCTTGCGGATAAACTGCAGAAAAGCGGGCGGTTCATGCTGATCTGCGGGGCGCGGCCGCAACCGGCGGCGCTGATGCATGAAGCCGGATTTGAGCGACACGTTGGGGCAGAAAACATCTGTGAGAACATCACCATGGCGCTGAAACGCGCCGAAGAAATCGCTATGACAAAGGCGCATGAGACTTGACACCAGGCACTAGCCCGCATTCCGGTTTCCTTACCAACTTGAATAAGCTGTAATTTTTCCTCTCTTAATTAGCGATTCCTTGATTTGTAACATTGCCGACCTAACTTCACGAGGCGCTTCCAGGTGTGAGTCGCGCACAAGAAACAGACAACAAGGAGAACTACGTGCTCAAAAAAGTGCTGGCAACTGCGCTCTCGTTCGTTTTGATTGGAGCTACCCTACCCGCTCCAGTCCATGCACAAGATGGAGACGATGACGGGATCCAGGGGAAAATCAAACATGTCCTGCTGATCAGCGTGGACGGTCTTCACGCTCTCGATCTCGCGAACTACGTAAACAGTCACGGGGATTCGACGCTGGCAGCGCTTAGCCGTCAGGGAATTACCTTTACGAACGCTGCCACTTCTTCCCCCTCGGATTCATTTCCGGGGCTGGCAACGTTAGTGACGGGGGGATCCCCGGTCACGGCAGGGCTGTGGTACGACGACACATACAACCGTCAGCTTTCGCCTCCGATAAAGACGGATGGTCTCGGCAACCCCGGCGGGAATTGCCCCGGGAAAATCGGCACGAACGTAGCCTGGGACGAGTCCGTTGATATCGACCTGACCAAGCTGGACGGAGGAGGAGGAATCAACCCGAACTACCTGGTGCGCGATCCTTATGACGGGTGCAAACAAGTGCAGCCGTGGCAGTATTTGCGCGTGAACACTATTTTTGAAGTCGTGAAGTCGCAGGGGGGCCTAACGGCGTGGACCGATAAGCATCCTTCGTATGCGTGGACGAATGGTCCGAGCGGCAAGGGGGTCGACGACTTCTACGGGCCGGAGATCAACTCGATTCCTGTAGCTCTGCCCTTTCCGGGATGCACACCTGTGCCGTACCCGGATACCACGTATGATGACGGGTGGACCAACAGCTTTGCGGACATCCAGTGCTACGACCAACTGCACGTGCGAGCCGTATTGAACCAGATCGACGGCTATACACACGACCGTTCGAAGAAGGTGGGAGTCCCCGCGATATTTGGGACAAATTTCCAGTCGGTGAGCGTCGGTGAAAAATTGGCCACCGACCCCGTCAGTGGTCTGAAGGGCGGATATACAGACGTGCTCGGGACGCCGGGTGAGGGCCTTGCCGGCCAACTCGATTTTATTGACGAGTCTCTCGGGAAGTTTGTGGCCGAGTTGAAGAAGGAAAAGATCTTCGACTCGACGCTGATCATCATAGGCGCGAAACACGGTCAATCGCCAATCGACATTATGAAACACAAAGGCATTGCCGGAGGAGAACCCACCCACACGATCGGAGCGGCGGACGCTTTCGACATCTCCGACGATGGTTCGCTGATTTGGCTGACGGACCCAGAGCTCATGCCAGGAGTGGTGGCCAACTTGAGCGAACCCGCCAATCAAGAGAAACTGGGCATTCAGGAAATCTTCGCCGGACAGTCTCTGCGCAACAAATTCAATGATCCGGGAAGCGATCCGCGCACGCCCGACATCATCCTGAAGGTGAACACCGGCGTAATCTTCACCGGGGGAACCAAGATTGCGGAGCATGGCGGCTTCAACGAGGATGACGTGCACGTTGCCCTGCTTCTGTCGAATCCAGGCTTGGACGCCAAGGTTGTGAAGAGTGCAGTGTTAAACCAGCAGGTGGCACCCACAATCATCAAGGCTCTGGGCTACGACCCGACCGAGTTGCAGGCCGTGCAGATTGAACGAATCACGCCTTTGCCATTCGTGTTCGACAAATAAGATAGGAAGACAATTTCGTACAAGCGGGCCCCTTCAGGGCCAAAAAGGCGCGTCAGAAGATCTGGCGCGCCTTTCTTTCATCCTAGAGTGGCTGGGGAAAATCCCGAGATTGCGGGTTACTGGCGAAATTGGACGCTGTTGAGGATGTCTTCGAAGGCTGGTTTGAAGCGCGGATAATCCGACTCCGGCGCGACAAAAATGTAGTAGTAGAGCCCACCCGGGCCAAAGACGGTGACCAGCCAGTCTTTTTCCGCGCCGCCCGCCGGAGAATCATTATGCAAATCGGTGGACAGAGCGGGCTGGTCATCGACAGTAATTTCCGCCGGGCCCTTGTCAATGTCCATGGCCTCATTTTCCTTCTGGAGTGCCTCGATCAGTTTTTGAGTGTTTTCGCGAAGTGAGTCGCCGCTTGCTGAATTTCCAGACTTGACCTGCGCAATACCGCCGATCACGCCCCAAGCGAGAACACCCTGGCCATTCCCCGAATCGACGATGCCACCGACGGGAACGACAACGACACTATTTTTCTTGGTGTAGTTCTTCCAGTTGGAAGGATAGGCGAGCGAGGCTTTGCCATAACGGAGTTGGGTGACGTTAAGGGAAGGTTCCTCCGGCTTTGCAATAGTCGATGGCGCATTTACGCCGCCCGCGGTGGAGTCGGGCGATTTCGGATTGGACATGGCGGGAGGCTTTCCCTTCACCGGCGCCGGAAGAGCCATTACTTCCCTTTTGATGGCCTCGAATTCGGGCGAATCCGTCTCCGCGCCTTCCGGGGCTCCGCCTAGCTTGCGGATCTCCGCATCCACACGCTCAATGCGGTGATCCGGGTTGGGGTGATCCGAGAAGAACTCGGGAGGCGCTTTGCCTTCGCTGGAGGCGTTCAGGTTTTCGAAAAAAGCGGCCATGGCACGCGGGTCGAAACCCGAGTCGTAGAGAACCTGAGTTCCCATGACATCAGCTTGCGTTTCCGCGCCACGCGAATTGTGGAGAAGGACGCTGCCAAAGGTGAATTGGCCGGCTCCGGCAGCGGCAGCACCAACGGTGCTTCCAAAGATGCCGCCAGCAGCCCCCATAATTCCAGCACCCAAATGGGCATATTGAGCCTTGGTGAGCTGATTTGTTCCATGGCGAAGGGCCACATGAGAAAGTTCGTGGGCCATGACGGCGGCGAGTTGCGCTTCGTTGTCGGCGGCCTCAATCGCGCCACGGTTGACGAAGACAAACCCGCCAGGGAGAGCAAAAGCGTTGACGGCCTTATCGTTGACACAGTGAAATTCCCAAGGATAGTCGACGCCGCGGGTATTGAGGTGTGCGATCAAGCGGTCGCCAAGCTTGGTGAGATAGGCGTCCACCTTTGGGTCATTGCACACCTGAAGCTTCTGCTCCACTTCGTGAGCGGCTTTGCGACCGAGCTGAATATCTTGCTCGGGCGTAAAGGCATCCATGCCCGGCTTGAGAGTGGTGCGGTCCGCTAAGGAGGACGGCACGAGGACGAAGGAAAGGATGAAGCAAATTAGATATACACCGGGTAAATGAGTTTTGGCGCTCATGAGCTCTCAAAAGAAGTTCGTCCGGCGTCAGCGAGCCGGTGTTTTGAATTATACGTAGGTTGAGAAAGAGAAAAAGCCCGGGCGGTTACCCACCCGGGCCAGCAGGAGGAACAAAAAGATTAGCGAGCTAAACGAGGAGCGGGTTCCGGGGGAACCGACACGCCAGGTGCCTCGACAGGACGTCCGCCGCGAGCCTGGGAAGTGCGGGCGACAAAGGTTGGCTCCGGGCGACGCGCCGGCATAACGAGGTTTTCGCCTTCCCGGACGAACGAGAGCTTATCTTCAGCGCGGTCCCAATCGATGCAGATCAGGTCGCCACAGTGGACTTGATCGGTAGCCAGAAGGTTGGCCATGGGATAAACCACATGACGCTCAATGGCGCGCTTCAGATGGCGAGCACCGTAACGCTGATCGGTGCCTTCCTGGAGAAGGAAATCGCGGCCGGAGTCCGTGACGCGGAAAAGGAACTGGCCCCTGGCGGTTTCCAGAACGCGCTGCTGAACCATGGAGAGTTCAATGTCAAGAACCTGTTCCAGTTGAGTACGTTGGAGAGGATGGAAGACCACGATCTTGTCCAGGCGATTCATGAATTCCGGAGAGAACTTGCGGCGCGCCGCTTCAACCGCGGTGCGCTCGACCTTCACGTCGAGGTCGGTCTTGGGCTTGTCGTCGGACTTGATGAAGCCGTAGCCGCCGCCCATGAGTTCGGTGATTTCGCCACCACCGAGGTTGGAGGTCATGAAAATGACGGTTTGGGAGAGATCGACGCGGCGATTGTCGCCAAGGGTGAGGGTGGCTTTGTCGAGCATGCCGAGGAGGAGTTGCCAGAGGGCATCACTAGCCTTTTCGATTTCGTCAAAGAGCAGGAAGGAAAGCTTGAGCTTATCGGAATGAGAAGCGGCGAGAGCTTCTTGGGTGATGAGAGGATGAGTTTCCCGATGGCCGAGGTAGCCCGGGGGCGAACCGATGAGTTTGGCAATTTCGTGGGAGTGCTGGAATTCGGCGCAATCGACCTTGATGACAAGGCGGGGGTCGCCAAATAGGATTTCGGCGGCAGCTTCGACGATGCGGGTCTTACCGGACCCGGTGGGTCCGAGAAAAAGGAGATTGCCGACGGGGCGGCCGGGGGAGTTCAGGCCGGCACAGAAGACTTGGTAGAGGTCGACGAGGGCTTGAACGCCTTCCTCCTGGCCGACGATCTTTGCGCGCAGAGCCTGGTGGAAGTCGCGCGTCTCGTTGCTGCGGATGGTGGGATCGAGTTGATGTCTAACGGCTGCTCTCATAACACTAACCTCGGCCGTGCCGACCCTTTCCTTTAGTTCCTCAGTATGCATCAGGGCCAGGCACGCTCTCGACGTCTGAGCGACGTGCGAAATAGGACAAAGCATGAGTCGTGCCAATTCCGCAAAAATCGACAAAAGCTGAAAAGCCTCTACGGTCAACAACATACAAATGAGTCAAATAGAGGATGCGTCTCAGGGGTGAGACAAGCGTTCCCGTTTGTGCCAATGTGAGAGGGGAACAGCAGTTTGTGTCCATTGGCACATGACAAAAAGGGGCGCTCCCGAGCAAGAACGCCCCATAGATGATTGCGCAGGTAGAGTCTATCGGGTGTTTTTCTTGCGGCCTTGGAGGGATTGCTGGACGGCTGCCGGAGATGTGGCAGGAAGTGCTGCCGAGCGAGCAGCTTCTTCTGCGACAGCTTCCACGGGAGTGGCCTTTTCGAGGCCATCGGCCTCAGAAGAGGCTGCAGCGACATCTTCGGGGGGAATCTCCGGGGTGATGAGAGCCCCCTCGCGCTCGCGGACAAACGTGAGTTCCTTGTGAGCGCCGTCCCAATCTACACGCACGAGGTCGCCGATGCGCACCTGCTGAGTGGCTAGAAGATTAGCCAAGGGATAGACGAGGTAGCGCTCAATGGCGCGCTTGAGGTGACGAGCGCCGTAACGCTGATCGGTACCCTCCTGGAGGAGGAAGTCGCGGCCAGCGTCGGTAACGCGGAAGAGGAACTTGCCGGTGGCGGTATCGAGGACGCGCTGCTGGACCATGGTGAGTTCAATATCGAGAACAGACTGGAGCTGGTCACGATCCAGAGGATGGAAAACGACGAGCTTGTCGATGCGGTTCATGAACTCTGGAGAGAACTTGCGGCGAGCGGCCTCGACGGCAGTGCGCTCCACTTTGACGTTGATATCAGCTTGAGGCTTGTCTTCGGCCTTGATGAAGCCGTAGCCACCGGTGAAGAGATCGGAAATGTCGGAGCCGCCGAGGTTGGAGGTCATGAAAATGACGGTCTGGGAGAGGTCGACGCGGCGATTATCCCCGAGGGTGAGGGTGGCCTTGTCGAGCATGCCGAGGAGGAGTTGCCAAAGGGCGTCGCTGGCTTTCTCAATTTCGTCGAAAAGAAGAAAGCTGAGTTTCAGATCTTCGCGATGGTTTGCGGACAGGGCTTCCTGGGTGATGAGAGGATGCGTTTCCCGATGGCCCAGATAGCCAGGGGGAGAACCGATGAGCTTGGCGATCTCGTGGGAATGCTGAAATTCGGCGCAGTCGATCTTGATGACGGCGCGAGGACTGCCAAAGAGGATTTCCGCTGCGGCTTCGACAAGACGAGTTTTGCCCGAACCCGTGGGCCCGAGGAAGAGGAGGTTGCCGACGGGGCGGCCGGGAGAGTTGAGACCGGCGGTGAAGACCTGGAAGAGCTCAACGAGCGCCTGAACGCCTTCATCCTGACCGACAATCTTGGCGCGCAGGGCCCTTTGAAACTCGATAGTCTCTGCGCTGCGAATATTGGGATTCAGTGATAAATCGCCTGTGCCCATGACCGCCTCCTAGCGATCCCGCAAAGCGGGATGCGCGTTTCCCAAACGCCCGGTGCCCCGGGTGATACGCTTCAGATCATTTCGCAGCCGGAACTGATCGAGCTTCACCTGGATAGTGGAATTGAGCAAACGAAGCTGCACGAGGAGTTCCTGTGCAACAGCGGGCGATTCGGAAAGTCGCAGGACCGGCGGAAACAGGTCCGCAAGATCGAGGTTGAGATTTCGGAGAGAATGGACAAGCTTCTGGACGGCCGGGGATTCCGGGTCAGCCAGATCAATCTGGTTATTCACCTGTTCGCGGAGTGAGCGCCAGTTGAGTTCAACGAAGGGATGCTTTCGGGAAACTTCGCGGACGACCGCATCGGTGATGCGAGCGCGTTCGCCGAGGCGAGCGAGGTGCAATTGGCGCACTTTACCGCCGCGGCGCACATTGTGCACCAGGTAATAGAAATTCCCTTTGCGGCGAATAAAGGCCATGACCGTTCCCCGGCCCAACTTGGGGGACGCTCCAAGGAGCTTTCCCCTAGGCGTAGTGTAAGAGAATTCCACTACAGACGTCAAGTAGGGAAGGCACGAAAGAGTAACTGATTCGGCCATCATTTTTTCGCTACGAGGTATTTGATTCTCTTCTCGCATGTTGGGTTTCCGTTGGTCGAGTTTGCGGTGGATGCGGCTGCTCCTTACAGCGTGTCTTGTACCTATGAAGATTAAACACGGGAGCGGGAGAAGAATCTCTTGTCACGCCGGAAGAGTGCTCCTAGGATGGACGCACCTAGGGGGGAGGAGAATCGCGAATGTCGTGGGATCCGATCTATCAGGTGGTGAAACAAATTCCGCGGGGCCGGGTTACAACCTATGGGGCGTTAGCCAGGGCTTTACGCTTGCGCGGTGGGGCGAGAACCGCGGGCAGAGCAATGGCGGCAACGCCCTCTGGAAAAGGCATACCGTGGCACCGAGTGGTAGCCGACCACGGGAAGCTGGTCACCCCAGAACCGTACGCATCCCTGCAACGAAGATTGTTACAGAGCGAAGGCATCCAACTGGTGGAATTCCGTGTGGACTTGAAGAAGCACCTTTGGTCGCCTACCGGGGCCGGGAAGCCGCGCGCGAAACAGAAAGCGCCGCGGGGACGTAGTAGCAAGAGACGAGGCTAGGCGTTAGAGAGATTCAGCCGCTTGAGATACCATAGAGACTCGCTCACCAAACATGCCCAATCCTATTCTGCTGGTGGAGAACCTGGAGAAACGTTACGAAGACGTGCACGCGGTGCGCGGGGTGAGTTTTTCCGTGGAGGAGGGCGAGGTCTTTGGGCTGCTGGGACCGAACGGCGCGGGGAAAACCAGCACGATTGAAGTGATTGAAGGACTGCGCGTGCCGGACGGTGGGCGCGTGTCTGTGTGCGGACTGGATCCGCAAAAGAGCCCAAACGAGCTGAAGAGTGTGATCGGCGCGGCGCTGCAGGCCACTTCCTTGCCGGACAAGTTGAGGGTGGGCGAAGCCATCCGGATGTTCGCCGGGTTCTACAAGCACAGGCGCAACACGGATGAACTGTTGAGGCGTTTTGGGCTGGAAGAAAAACGGGACAGCTTCTACAACCAATTGTCGGGCGGACAGAAGCAGCGGTTGGCGCTGGCCATGGCGCTGGTGAATGATCCGCGAGTGCTGTTTCTGGACGAGCCGACGGCGGGGCTGGACCCACAGGTACGGCGGGAGATCTATAGCGTCATTGAAGAATTAAAAGCTGAAAAGAAGACCATCGTGCTGACCACGCACTACATTGAGGAAGCAGAGAAGCTGTGCGATCGCGTAGCGATTGTGGATCAGGGCAAAGTGATCGCTTCGGGGACGCCGCGCGAGTTGAAGCAAGCGTCGGCAAACACGACAAGGGTTGAGGTAAAGCTGAGCAAGCCTGCTTCCGACAGTACGCTGAAGAACCTGGATGGAGTCGTGGACGCCCGGGAACTGGACGGCGGGTATGTGCTGCATTGCCATCGAACGGCGCCAGCCATTGTTGCGTTGGTGAAGCATTTGGAGGCGGAGAACAACGAGTTGATCAGCCTGGAGATAGCCACACCGTCGCTGGAAGACGTGTTCATCGAGTTGACGGGAAGGAGATTGCGGGATTGAGAACTATCCTCACGCTTGCCTCTATGCGCATTCGCATCACGCTGCGAAATAAAGCATTCCTGTTTTTCAGCCTGTTCATGCCCTTAGGATTTTTCTTTTTGTATGGAAGCGTGTTTGCCAAGGGAGAACCGGACAAGGTGGCGTACCTGATGGGCCCGATTCTCTCCTTAACGGTGATGGGGACGTTTTGGGGGCTGAGTCTTCAACTCGTCACATGGCGTGAACAAGGGATCCTGAGGCGCTTCCGGCTGGCGCCGATTCCGGCGTCGAGCATGATTGGATCCAGCATCGTGGCGAACTACGCATTGATCCTGCCTACTGTTATTCTGGAACTACTGCTGGCGCGATTTGTTTACCACGTTACGGCGTTCGGCAATCTTGTCAGCTTGTTCGCGCTGGTAATCCTGGGGATTACTTCGTTCGGGGCGCTTGGATTGATTGTTGCCAGCGTAACCAACACGGTGCAGGAAACGCAGATTATCAACCAGATGCTGTGGCTGGCATTTCTGTTCTTGTCGGGCGCGACACTTCCCCTGGCCATGCTTCCTCGGATGGTGCAGCGGATTGGGCTGTTCCTGCCGGCGACATATTTGGTGAGTGGTATCCAGCGAGCAATGGTCTACCGGCAGAATGTGCTGTCGTTGGGAGTAGAACTTGGTTCCCTGGCCGCATGGGGAGGGCTAGCGTTTTTCATTTCGTCGCAATTGTTCCGCTGGGAACCGGAGGCAAAGCTGCCGCGCAACGCGAAGTTATGGGCAGTGGCGACGATATTGCCGTTTATCCTGCTAGGGATTTGGGAGAATCAGAATGGCAAGTTGTTGGCCACAGCAGCATCGATGATGTCCGATCAGCCCGCGAAGAGCGCGCCGGCACCGGAGAAGACTCAGTAACCGCACCAAATTGGTCCGATTCACAAAAGATACAGCGCCAAAATGGCTGAAAAACGGATTGCAGTGATGCGTCGAATTCATTGACGCTCGTCTTATCGCTGCTTTATTCTCAAATTGCGAGCTGGCTACATCCGACTCACACAGGGAGGCAAGACCATGCCGGTACAAAAGACGGAAAAGATATGGCACAACGGAAAATGGATCCTCTGGGATGATGCGAAGCTCCACGTGCTAACGCACGCGGTGGGTTACGGCTCCGCGGTGTTTGAAGGGATCCGGTGCTACGACACGGCGCAAGGTCCAGCAATTTTCCGGCTGCGGGAGCACATGCAGCGGCTGATTAACTCCGGGAAGATTTATCGCATGGAGTTTGCGTATACGTTGGACGATTTCTGCAATGCGGCCTGCGAACTGGTGCGCATCAATAAGATGAACGCGTGCTACGTGAAACCGATTGCGCTGCGCGGGTACGGAGAAGTGGGCGTGAACCCGCTCAGTTCGCCGATTGAAATTTACATGGCTTGCTGGCAGTGGGGCGCCTATCTGGGACCCGAAGCGCTGTCCAAGGGTGTCGACGTATGCGTGAGCTCCTGGACGCGCATCGCACCGAACACGCTGCCGGCGATGTCCAAGGCGGCGGCGAATTACATGAACTCGCAATTGATCCGCATGGAAGCGGCCCTGAACGGATTCGCCGAGGGAATCGCGCTTGACGCCAGCGGTCATGTAAGCGAAGGCTCCGGCATGAATTTCTTTCTGGTGCACGACGGGGCGTTGATCACGCCGCCATTGTCAGCGAGTATTCTTCCGGGCATCACGCGGGACTCCATCGTGAAGATTGCCGGCGACTTGAATATTCCGGTGAAGGAATCGGTGATTCCGCGCGAGATGATCTACCTGGCGGACGAAGTGTTTTTCGTGGGCACGGCGGTGGAGGTAACGCCCATCCGGTCGATCGACAAGATCACGATTGGGAGCGGTGTTGCCGGGCCGGTGACGCGGCGAATCCAGGAAGAGTTCTTCGCGGTGACCAGCGGGAAGAAAGCCGACCGGCATCATTGGCTAACGCCGGTCAATGCGCCGGTGGCGGCTTCGCGGTAATACCTGTCAGACGGCTTTGAGATTTACAAGAAAGAGTGCGGCAAGGCTGCAGTCCTTCTTTGTTTGGAGTATTGTTGCGGGAAAAAGGCTCCGATCGCTGAGAGGGTTGCACTCCAGAATGCGTGTTGTGCGGATATTCCTGGTGCTGACTTTTCAGCATTACTGAATTTGTCCTTTCTAGCGCACCAGCCACTTTCCAGCTAAAATTCAGACATCGCGTTGTACATGTGGCACGACTCGGGAGGCCTTTGGATGTACAACCTCATGCAAAAATTGTTCGCAGAGTTTCTCGGCACGTTCGCGGTGGTATTTTTTGGAGCGGGCGCGGTCTGCATCGATTTTCACTTGCGAAGTTCGGGCGGCCTCGGACTGCTGGGCATCGCCCTGGCGGAAGGACTGGCGTTCGCCATCATGGTGTCGGCGCTGGGGCATATCTCCGGCGGCCACTTTAATCCAGCGATTACCATCGGATATTGGGTGACGAGGCGGTTGTCGACTCTGCAATCGCTGGCGTATTGGGGAGCGCAACTGCTGGGAGCGACGGTAGCGGCTTTTTTCCTGAAGCTGGTAGTGCCGGAGGATATTGCGAATAACGTTTTCCTGGGAACGCCGGAACTGATGCGCGACTTCCCTCGGTGGTCCGGGATGGCGCTAGAGGGAGTGGCGACGTTTTTCCTGGTGCTCGTGGTGTTCGCGACCATGGTGGATGAACGGGGATCGTTCCGATCAGTCGCGGGATTCGGGATCGGACTGACCTTGACTTTGGGGATTCTGGTGGCCGGACCGTTGACCGGCGGAGCGTTAAACCCGGCACGAGCGTTTGGCCCGGCAGTGGTCTCCAATCACTGGCTGAACTGGGGGATCTACTGGGTGGGACCGCTGGGGGGCGGGTTCCTGGCCGGACTGCTGTACGATTCGCTGTATTTGCGAAAAGCCGAGGAGTAGGGCGGTTGCCTGTCCCGTGGACTAGGTAACTAAGCCGCTACGAGTGCGAGGAGCATTGTTGTTGCAGTCTGCGGGGAATGCTAGGTTCATAGGGGAAACGCATTTCTGCGGAGTGTCTGCCTATGGCTCTGAGCATCGATGACCTGTTGCGGCGCGCAGTTGAGAACAAGTCTTCCGACTTACATTTGAAGGTTGGCAACCATCCTTACCTCCGGGTGGACGGCCTGCTCGCCCCCATGACGGACGTTCCGCGCATCACTCCGGAAGAGATGCTGTCGATGGCGTTCAGTATGATGACCAACCGGCAGAAGCAGAAATTCAAGGAAACGGCAGAGTTGGATATGGCTTACGGAGTAGCGGGCCTGGGACGATTCCGTGTCAACGTGTTCCAGCAGCGCGGCAACGTGGGAATGGTGTTGCGCGTTATTCCGACCAAAATTCGGACGATTGAAGAGTTGAACCTCCCGCCAGTGATCGCAAAGATTTGCGAGGAACAACGCGGGCTGGTGCTGGTGACGGGGACAACCGGTTCCGGCAAGTCCACGACGTTGGCGTCGATGATTGACCGAATCAATGCGAGTCGCTCCGACCACCTGATCACCATTGAGGACCCGATCGAGTTCTTGCACCGCGACAAACGCAGCTTCATCAACCAGCGCGAGGTCGAGGTCGACACGGCGAATTTCTCGACGGCTTTGCGCGCCGCCCTGCGTCAGGATCCGGACGTGATTCTCGTCGGCGAAATGCGCGACCTGGAAACCATATCGACGGCGTTGCTGGCGGCGGAGACCGGCCACCTGGTCTTCTCGACGTTGCACACGTTGGACGCGACGGAAACCATTCAGCGTATCATCGCGGTGTTCCCTCCGCCGGAGCAGAAACAGATTCGGTTGCAGATGGCGGCAACGCTCAAGGCTGTCATCTCGCAGCGCCTGGTGCGCCGCGCCGATGATAAAGGCCGCGTGCCGGCCGTCGAAGTGATGATCGCGACGGCGTACATCCGGGATTGCGTCATCAACCCGGACAAGACGCGATTGATTCATGACGCGATCGCAGCGGGCACTTCGCAATACGGGATGCAGACATTCGACCAGTCGCTCTTCGACTTGTACTCGAAGGAGCTCATAACGCTGGATGAAGCCTTGCTGCGTGCTTCGAATCCGGACGAATTCAAACTGCGAATTCAAGGTATTCGGTCGGCCGCGGACGCCGCGCGAGAAGAGATGGCGTCGCAGATGGCGGATTTCGACCGTTTCTCACACAAGTAGATCGTCCACAGTACTCAGTTATCCGTTCTCAATAAGCAGAGTTGGCTTTGCGTCCCAGGCTCTCGCTGTCCTTTTTCACAGATCACTGCGGGTTACCCGCAGGTAGATTTCCTTCCTTGCTGAGGGTCCGAACGGGATGTATTATGCGCGGAATTGCGCGAGAGTTCCCTTCCCCCTCGTGCATCGTTCAAATCGGAGAGGCTATGAGCAAGCTAGTGTTGTTTCCGGGGCGCAGAGACTTTCTGAAGGGTTCCGCGACACTTACCGCGGGCATCGCCGGCATTGGTTTGATGGCGGAGAGATCGTATTCGGGAGAGGGCGATCTGTTTATCGTGGGTCCGAAGAAGGGCTACACGCCGCAGATCGGGACGCTGGTTTCGCAGATGGCGTTCATGCGCTGGCAGGTCTTGAATTCGGTGAAAGGAATGTCACAAAAGGATCTGGATTTTCTATTGGACGAGAAGGCGAACCGGATTGGGGCGTTGTTGATGCACCTGGCAGCGGTGGAAAAATTCTTCCAGTTGAACACGCTGGAGGGGTTGCCGTCGGGCAAAATGCCGGAGGCCTGGAAAGAAAAGTGGGGAATGGCGATGGAATTGGGAGAACCGGCGCGAAAAGCGATTGTGGAGAACAATCTGGATTACTACGTCAATATTTTGAACGAGACGCGGGAGAAGACGTTGGAAGAATTTCGCAACAAAGATGACGCGTGGCTGATGACGGTGGACCAGACGTGGGGTTGGGGTCCAACGAATAATTATTGCAAGTGGTTCCACGTGACGGAACACGAAGCGAACCACAATGGACAGATCAAATTGTTGAAGAGCCGTTTGCCGGGAGTCAAACCGGCCAGTGAGTGAGGTAACGAAGAAACGCTGTGCCAAAAGCTCACCGCTGGGCGGGGTGAGCTCCGTGGCGGAGTGGGACGCAGAATTAGTTGTAATACGCGGCGTTCTTATCGATAAAAGGCCTGAGCTCTTCGGGCAATTCTTCGACCACGAAGAGCGAACCAGTCGGGCAGACGGGCACGCAAGCGCCGCAATCGATGCATTCGCCCGGGTTCACGTAGAGCTGAGGTGCGGTGGCGAAGTCTGCTTCATCCTTCGTGGGATGGATGCAGTTGACCGGACAAGTTTCGATGCAATGCTCGTCTTTTGTGCAAGTGTCAGTGATGACGTAAGCCATGGTGAAGTTCTCCCCTGTCTGTGAGGGGCAATTGAGATGCCAATCGGGATAGCAGCGAAGTGCTGTATTTTCAATCATTACCTACTGAATTGTGATGTAGGACCGATTTGGGGTGTGTCATCTGGCGCACGGCCTTCTGTTTATCCCCCATGGACCTGTTCCGTTACTGAGCACTGGCCAGGCGGTCGTTCTTCCTCTATGCTTCCCACATGTTTGGCAAACCACGGCAGATGGAGACCGAAGCGGAGTTGTACGAAGCGGCAATCAAGATCTTAATGCGGCGAGCGCATTCCGTTTCTGACATGAAGAAGGCACTGGCGCGGCGCTGCGAAGATGAAAAGCTCGTCAAAGCCGTGGTGGAGCGTTTAAAACGCGAAAAACTGATCGATGACGCACGGTATGCGACGCAGTTCGCGCGGCACAGAACGGAAACCCGGAAGCAGGGGCAGTTCCGGATTGCGCGGGAACTTCGCGCACGAGGAGTTCCCGACCGGCACATTGAAGCGGCGTTGAAGGACTCCGCGGAAGTGACTGACCCGGCGGTTGTGGTGCGGCAACGGATTGAACGGAAATTGAAGACGTTCCGCGGGGAGGTCGATGCGAACAAGATGGCATCGATCTACCGATCGTTAATTGGGGCGGGATTTCCCGCGGACGTGATCCGGCGGGAGTTGCACCGGGTGACCCACGAAGATGTGCCGGAAGTGGAGAGCGAGCCCGAGTAGTGTGTGTGATGCGTTTGCGGGGCAATTGACGGCTTTGCGATAATCAAGTGTTTCCACCTATGATTCGAATGAGGCAGACGTGACGGAAGAAGCCAGGAAAAAACTGACGGGCAACGAGGTGCGCGAGAAATTCCTGCAATTTTTCGAGGGGAAAGGGCACCGGCGCGTGCGGTCATCGTCCCTGGTGCCGCATGGCGATCCGACGCTACTGTTTACCAACGCAGGGATGAATCAGTTCAAAGATGTGTTTTTGGGGCTGGAAAAGCGCGAATACACGCGGGCGACGACGGCGCAGAAGTGCGTGAGGGCGGGCGGAAAGCACAATGACCTGGAAAATGTGGGGTTCACGAAGAGGCATCACACGTTTTTCGAGATGCTCGGAAATTTTTCGTTCGGAGATTATTTCAAGAAAGAAGCGATTGCTTACGCGTGGGAGCTGGTTGCCTCGCCGCAATGGTTTGGGATTGAGAAAGAAAAGCTGTATGTCACGATTTTTGGAGGAGCAGAGGTTGCGCCCGGGACGAAGCTGGGCGTCGATGAAGAGGCGAAGAAATTCTGGCTGGAACAGAAACTGGCTGGGGATCGAATTTTCGCGATTCCGGGCTTGAAGGACAATTTTTGGGCGATGGGAGACACGGGGCCCTGCGGGCCGTGCAGCGAGATTCATTACGACATGGGGCCGGCAGCCTCGGATGAGGGACATACGGATTGCAAGTTTCCCTGCGATTGCGGGAGGTACGTGGAGATATGGAATTTGGTGTTTATGCAGTTCAATCGCGACTCGAGCGGGAAGTTGACGCCCTTGCCGAAGCCGTGCGTGGACACGGGGATGGGGCTCGAGCGCGTGGCTGCGGTGCTGCAGGGGGTGATTTCGAATTACGACACGGATTTGTTTGTGCCACTGATTGATCGCGCGGCGCAACTCACGGGGATTGACGAACAGAGAGAGCTTGCTGCCGAAGAGAACCGCCAGGCAGCCGCTTCGTTGCGGGTGATTGCGGATCACGCGCGAGCGACGACGTTTCTTATCACGGATGGAGTGTTGCCTTCGAACGAGGGACGCGGGTACGTCTTGCGAAAGATTATGCGCCGGGCCATTCGGCATGGCCGATTATTGGGGGCAAACAAGCCGTTCCTGGCGGAAATGGTCGGGACCGTTCGAAAAATTATGGGAGGAGCGTACCCGGAACTGTTGGAGGCATCGGCGGCGCGCGTTCCGGAGATTGTGCTGGGAGAAGAAAAGCGGTTCGGCCACACGTTGGATATTGGCCTGCGCAAACTGGAAGAGGAACTAAAACCGCTGAGCGAGGAGAAGAAATCGGTTTATTCCGGGGAATCCGCGTTTCGGTTGTACGACACTTACGGGTTGCCGATGGACTTTATCATTGATGCGGCGCGAGACCTGGGTGTGCAGTTTGACCAGAGCGGATTTGAGAAGGCCATGCAGGAGCAGAGGACGCGAGCCCGGGCTTCGTGGAAAGGGGTGAACAAGGAGACGGCGAATCCGGCATTTGCCAAGTTGGCGGAAAGGTTTAGGACGGAGCCGGATTTTTATTCCGTGACGCAGGCAAAGGACTGCCGGATCGAGGCGATTATTCTCTCCGGCGGCGCTCACCGCGCCGACACCAAGAGTGGAGCGGTAGGAGAGTTGAAAGCGGGAGAGAGCGGCGAAGTCGTGCTGGATCGTACGGTGATTTACGCGGAGTCTGGCGGACAGATGACAGATACCGGAGGGTTTTACGACGGTTCCGGAGCGCTGCAGCTCGCCGAAATCACAGGCGCGTATTATCCCGTGGCGGGATTGATCGCACACCGCGTGAATGCCAAAGAAATGCTGCGCGTTGGGGATCGCGTGAACGTGATTGCCGATGCCGAGCGGCGAGCGCGGATCATGCGCAATCATACCGGAACGCATTTTGTGCACGCGGCGCTTCGCAACATTCTGGGCACGCATGTGAAACAAGCCGGCTCGTTGAACGCGCCGGAACGCCTGCGGTTTGATTTTTCGCATTTCGCGCCGGTCGGGCAAGAAGAGCTGCACGACATCGAAGTACAGGTGAACGAGGAAATCCGACTGAACACGCAGGTTGAGACGGGCGTGATGTCGCTCGAAGAAGCGTTAAATTCGGGGGCGCTGGCTTTTTTTGGCGACAAGTATCCGGAGAGCAATGTCCGGGTGGTCACGATCCCCGATCCGCACTCGCCGCGAGGGTTTTACTCGAAGGAGTTGTGCGGGGGAACACACGTGCACCGCGGCGGAGACATCGGAGTGTTGAAAATCGTGAGCGAAGAGTCGGTAGCTGCAGGAGTCCGGAGGATCGAAGCGGTGACAGGCATCGGAGCGATTGAACACTATCAGAATCAGGCCAAGCTTGTGCACGCATTGGCGGGACAATTGAACGTTGGGGAGGATGTGTTGCTGGCATCCGTTGAGAAATTGGCGCAAACGGCGCGGCAATTGGAGAAAGAACTTGGGGAACAGAAGAGAAAGGGCGCACTGAACCAACTGGACGAACTGTTTGCGCGGTCCAAGACAGTCAAGGGAGTAACGGTCGTGGTAGGAGAGGTCGCGAGCGTGGATCGGGAAGGACTACGTCAATTGGTGGATTCGCTCAGACAGAAGCTCGGGTCGGGGGTGGTGGCCCTGGGCATGGTGGAAGACGGGAAAGTGGCGTTGATTGCCGGGGTGACCAGGGATTTGACGGCTAAAGTCCATGCTGGCAAGCTGATACAGGCGCTGGCGAAGAAAGTGGGGGGATCCGGAGGTGGACGGCCGGACCTGGCGGAAGCTGGCGGAAAAGACACATCGGCCCTCGAAAGTGCCTTGCAAAGCGTCCCCTCTCTGCTCGAACCATTGCTATAATCTGGATTAGCGCCGGGGCTGTGTCCCGCAAGTAGAGCGTAGCGCGCTACTTGCGTGTTGACGGAGCCTTAAAAGAAAAACTCTGCTGGGCCGCACACAAAATGGAGGCGGACCGCAGCCGTGGATTTGGTGTACAAACCAATGCCTTCCCCAAGGCGAATCGGTCGAACTCGAAACCATATGGTGATGCGTGCAGGAGTCGTGTTTGCCATCGCGATGGTTGGATTGTTGGCCGCACCTCGGATCACGCGAGCACAAATTGCCGCGCTGACCGATGGAACCGGGCGCCGCATGTTTGTGAATGCGGACCCAGCTCCGGTGAGGCTAACTCCCGCTAAGCCACACGCAACCATTTACATGCCGGGAGAACTCTCATTTATGGGCGAGAACCGGCCGGCAGTGAGCATCGACCGGGATGGGGTTGAAAAGTTGGTAAGAGAGGCAGCCGAGCGGCATCAAGTGGATCCAGCACTGGTACGTGCCGTGATCGAGACGGAATCAAACTGGAATCCGTCGGCGATCTCTCGCAAGGGGGCGCTGGGGCTCATGCAGTTGATTCCCACGACGGCGCAGCGGTTTGGGGTGAACGACGCGTTCAGTCCAAAACAAAACGTGGATGCAGGGGTTAAATATTTAAAGACTTTGCTGGAGCGCTACAATGGGAACCTCGACCTAGCGTTGGCAGCCTACAATGCAGGGGAAGGCGCGGTGGATCGGGCCCATGGAGTTCCGTCGTTCCGAGAAACTCGGAATTACGTGCAGCGGGTGCAGGAAGCGTATTACCGGCCCGGCTCGGGGAGGCTCGACAGCGCGTACACGAGGACAAATCAGATCCACCGAGTGGTGGATCCGAGCGGAAGAATCATTTTTACGAACGATTACTGAGAAGCGGGATCGAGCGGTGGGAAGCAGTGGGGAACGGATGAACTGGGGAGCAAACAATTTCCACAAGGTGTTCGCCGTCGTTTCGCTGGGTTTTGGCTTGGTGTCGGCGAGCTTAGTTCCCTGCCCCGCACGAGAGACAACAACGAGTTCAAGCGTAAAGCGGGAAGCCGCGAGTTCGCAATTTGCGCGGGCCGAGGAATTGCGCGCGCTGCTGAATAACAAAGCAGCGGATCAACGCACACTTTCCGAATACAAGAAGGTGGTAGCTGGTTACCAGCGGGTGTACATGATTACACCGCACGCCACGGAAGTGCCGGAAGCGCTGTTCGCGGTTGCCGAACTCAACACGGAAATGGGCGACCGTTTCGGGCGGAGCTACTATCAGACCGCCGCAGAAACGTACGCGCATCTGATTCATGATTACCCGAGCAGCAAACACGCGCAGGACGCAATGCTGCGGCTGGCAAATCTGCAGAAAGACCAGCTGGGGGATCTCGCGGCAGCGACCAAGACGTATCAGGACTTTGCAAAGAAGTACCCACGAACAACCCACAAGCGTGAGGTACAGGAAGCGCTTGCCGAGCTGGCCTTGAGGGAGACTGCCGAGACGGGCGATGCGGCCGCAAGAAATTCGGCGAAGGCAGTCACGGGGACGCCCGTTAGCTCCGAGGCCGACTCAAGCGACCTGCGGAAAACGCTGCGTGGCGGCGAACTGGCCAAGTCCGTTGCGGTGCCGCGGGTACAGAAAATTCGAACGAACGTGACCGCCGGCAGCACCGAAGTGATTATCGACCTGGAAGACTCCGTGCAGTACTCCTCCGGGCGAATCGCCAATCCCGATCGAATTTATTTTGACTTGCATGCGGCGCGGCTTAGTCCCGAAGTGGCGCGGGGCAATGTACACGTGAGCGGGGGAATGCTGACCCAGGTGCGAGTGGCGCAGAACCAGTCTGGAGTGGTACGCGTGGTGCTGGACGTAGATGGAGTTCCGGATTATGCGGTTTCGCTGTCGAAAAAGCCGACGCGGCTGGTGATTGAACTGTATGCGTCGATGAAGCCCGGCAAGACAAACGCGACGGAAACCGCGAGAAACGGAAAGAGCAAGAGTGCGGACGGCCAGACCCAAGCGGCGGAGACAAATTTGGTGGCGGATGAGACGGGGACTGGCCAAGCGTCCGCGAAACCACAATTAAGTGACACATTTGTAGTGAAGGACTCGCCACTGGGCGCGCCTGTCGCAAAAACATTGCCGGAACCGAGCAAGACTTCGTTAACAAGGCCAGCGAGCTCCGCATCGAAGAATAAGCCGGATTTGATGCAACCAGTTGCGGCGCCGATGCCGACTCGCGATGGGCAATCGACTTTGACACGCGCCTTGGGATTGAAAATCAGCCGAATCGTAATCGACGCGGGGCACGGCGGGCACGACACCGGCACAATTGGGCCGACAGGCCTGATGGAAAAGGACCTTTGCTTGGACGTGGCGCTGAGACTCGGAAAGATTATAGAGCAGAAACTGCCGGGGGCGGACGTGGTGTACACGCGTTCGGACGATACGTTTATACCCTTGGAAGAGCGGACGCGGATTGCCAATGATGCCAAGGCAGACTTGTTTATCTCGATCCATGCAAATTCCAGCCCGGATCATGGGGCGCGCGGGGTGGAAACATACTACTTGAATTTGAAGGGTTCGCCCGAGGCGATGGAAGTGGCGGCAAGAGAAAACGCCGTGTCGCAAGATGGCATTCACGACCTGGAAGACCTGGTGAAAAAGATTGCGCGCACAGAGAAGATTGACGAGTCCAAGGAATTTGCGGAGGACGTGCAGGATTCGCTTTCGAAGAGAATTCAGAAGACGGCAAAACCGGTAAGAAACCGCGGGGTTCGCAAGGCGCCCTTCGTGGTACTGATCGGGGCGGATATGCCGTCGATCCTGACGGAGATTTCTTTCCTGAGCAACACCTCCGATGAACAACTGTTGAAGAAGCCTGAGCACCGGCAGCACATTGCCGAAGGTGTGTATCAAGGCGTGTCCGCGTACCTGCAGAGCCTGAACAGCATGGCCATGGACAGCACCGTGCGGCCCACACGAACGCCCGTAGTCGCCACAGTTGAACAATCCAGGAACCAAAAGTAGGCTATTGGCATCTAATGTGAAGGTTGTCATGCGAAAGCTGATGTTTGTATCTGTGTTGGCCGTCTGCCTCTGCCGAAGTGTCTGCGCGCAGACCGCTATCCTGCCTGACCATGTAGGAGCCTGGGAAGCGGAAGGCCCTGCAAAAACAATCACGGTGAGGGATTTGGGAACTAACTGGACGCAGAGGACCTCTGCGGAGCAGGTGCTGAAAGAGTCCGGACTGAGCGCGATCGAGCAAAGGGTGTATCGCAACGGCCAGGACGAAGTTAACCTGCGGGTGTTCCAACTTAAGGACCCCAGCAGCGCGTATGAGTTCTATACATTTCTGTTGTCACCGGGGATGCGGAATATGGGGGTTGGGCCGGATTCCGCCTGCAGTCAAACTGACGGACAAATCCTGGTTGGCAATCTGGTAGTGCAAGCGACTCTCTCGCCGAGCACGAAGCCGGAAAGCTTGAGTGCCCTTCCTGCAGCGCTGAAATCCAAAGCAGACTCCTCTCCCCTGCCGCCGCTAAAGAGTTATTTGCCGACGGAATGGCTTATTTTCGGATCGGAAAAATATGCACTGGGGCCAGAAGCATTCCGGACCGCGATGAGTTCGCTGAATCAAGGGGCCTACGCGAATTTGTCGAATGAAGTGGGTTTCGAGGACAAGGCCGAGGCAATCTTTGCGCGGTATCAAGGCGAGCATGGGAGTGGCGTGCTGTTGCTGGTCGAATATCCTACGCCGCAGGTGGCGGAAAATCACCGGCACCACCTGGAACAGGCACTGCCGGCGGCAGCGAAGCACGGCGGTGTAACCGTAGAGCGGAAAGCTTCCCTGCTATCGGTGGTGTTCGCGGCCACGTCGGAAATGCACGCCCAGGCGATTCGAAACGGGGTCAATTACGAGACGCAAGTCACCTGGAACGAGCCGCACCAGTCGTACAGTGATCCTCCCTTGGTTCAGATGCTGTACAAGATTTTTATGTTCACCACCCTATTCATGGTGATAGCCACGATGGCGGGGATCGCCTTCGGAGGGTTCCGGATATTGATCAAGCACTGGTTGCCCGGGAAGGTATTTGACCGGCCGGAAAACATCGAAGTGCTGCAATTGGGGCTATCCGGCAAGAAGATCGATCCCTCTGACATGTATTGACCGGACGTTTTCAACCTGCTCATCTAAAAAGTTTCAGATATCTCAGAGGGAAGAACTCTGTGCACAGGATTGCTCCTTGTCGTAACATGGAGTGCTCCGAATATGGCGAAGAACACACACACAGAGCAATCCTTTCGCCCCAAGGCGATGATTGGGGCGCAGAGCTCATTCTGTGCCCTGGCGGGAATCTGCATCGTTGGCCTGCTGCTGACGGGGTGCGGCGTGAAATCGAACGCAGGTGGACCGGAAGGTGGGGCGCCGCAGGCGATGCCGGTGCAGGTGTATATTGCGGAACCCCAGAAGATTGCAAGTTCAACAGAATACCTGGCCATTCTGAAGTCACGGCATTCCGCCACGATCAATCCGCAGGTAGAAGGACAAGTCACAAAGATCTTTGTAAAGTCCGGCGACCGGGTTCAAGCGGGAGATCCCCTGCTGCAGATTGACCCTCTGAAACAAGAGGCGACGGTACGCAGCCAGGAAGCGTCGCGAGCGGCGCAGGAAGCGAACACGCAACTTGCCAGGGTGTCCCTGGAGCGCGCCCAGAAGCTTTTTGCCGCCGGGGTGATTCCCAAACAGGACTTCGACAATGCGCAATCGAATTACGACGCGGCTGTAGCGCAATTGAAATCGCTCGAGCATCAAGTGCAGCAGCAGAACGTGGAGCTACATTATTACCGCGTGAGCGCGCCGATGGATGGAATCGTGGGAGACATACCGGTGCGGATGGGAGATCGAGTGACGGTTTCCACGCTGTTGACGACGGTCGATGAGCCGGGAGCGCTGGAGGCCTACATTTACGTGCCGGCCTCGCGCGCACACGATTTGCGCCTGGGACTGCCGGTCAAACTGATGGACGAGAATGGGGCGGCGCTTTCGGAGACACAGATAACGTTTGTCTCGCCGCAGGTCGATTCGGATACGCAAACGGTATTGGCCAAGGCAGCGATTGGGAATGCCAAGACCAATTTTAGAATTGCTCAGCAGGTTCGCTCGCAAATCACGTGGGGAACTCGAGAAGGCGAAGTGGTGCCGGTGCTCGCGGTGCAACGGATCAACGGAGAGTTCTTCGCGTTTGTGGCAGTGAAGCAGGACAAAGGAACGGTGGCGCGGCAGAGGCTGCTGAAGTTGGGGGAAATCGTGGGGAATGACTACGCGGTCCTCGAGGGGATCAACGCAGCAGATCACGTAATTGTTTCGGGGTTGCAATTCCTGCAGGATGGGGCACCGGTGGCCGAGCAAATCGAAGGAACGAAAGCCAGCATCGGGGGAAACGGCGTGCCTGAAGCAAACCACAAGTAAGCGGCAGCGCATCAGTTAAAAACCCAATTTATTCGGGAGAGAGGCTGCGAAGGGACTTGTTCGTAGATTTTTTCATCCGGCGACCCGTGTTCGCGACAGTTTGCGCGCTACTGATTATTTTGGGCGGAGCAATCGCCATCCCGTCGTTGCCGGTGGCGCAATTTCCGCAGCTGGCGCCGCCGCAAGTATTGGTTTCCAGTTCCTACATAGGGGCAAACGCGCAGACCGTGGAATCCGCGGTGACGATCCCGCTGGAGCAGGCCATTAACGGCGTGCCGGGGATGAAGTACATCACTTCTTCGAGCGGAAACGACGGAACGAGCCAGATCACGGTGACATTCGACGCCACGCGAGACGTGGATCTGGCTGCCGTGGACGTGCAGAACCGCGTCAATCAAGCGCTGGGACGACTGCCCAACGAAGTGAAAAATACCGGCATCATCATCACGAAGCAGTTTTCCGGGTTCGTTCTTGCCGCCGGAATGTATGGGGACAAGGGCCAGTACGACAGCCTGTTCATCAGCAATTACCTGGACGTTTATGTGAAGGATGCGTTGAAGCGCGTTCCGGGAGTGGGCGATGCCACACTTTTCGGAGAACGGAAATACGCCATGCGTTTGTGGCTCGATCCCTCGCGTCTGGCGGCGCGTGGCCTGACGGCGACAAATGTACTAGCCGCATTGCAGGAGCAAAACGTGCAAGTGGCGGCAGGCCAAGTGGGGCAGCCTCCGGCCCGAACGGGTCAGGCGTATCAAATCAGCGTGCGAGCCGTGGGCCGCCTTTCCGAGCCCGTACAGTTTGAGAACATCATCCTGAAAACCGGGACCGACGGCACACTGGTGCGCTTGAAGGATATAGGCCGGGCGGAGCTGGGCGCCGAGGACTACGGGACCATGGTGCGGTTCAATGGCCGCGACTCCATGGGGATTGCGATATCGCAGCTTCCTGGAGCGAATGCGCTGGACGTAGACCGAGGCGTGAAACTGGAACTGGAGCGACTGTCGAAGAGTTTCCCGCCAGGGTTGAAGTATGCGATCGCGTTTGACACGACCGAGGTGATTGGCGAATCCATCAAGGATGTACTGATCACGCTGCTGGAGGCGATTGGGCTGGTCATTATGGTGATTTTCGTATTCCTGCAGGACTGGAGGACTACGTTCATTCCGGCGATTACAATACCGGTTTCGCTGATCGGCACATTTATGTTCGTGAAGGTGCTTGGATTTTCGATCAACACGTTGACGCTGTTTGGGATCACGCTGGCGACGGGCCTCGTTGTGGACGACGCGATTGTGGTTATCGAGAACGTGGAGCGGCATATCGTTGAGGGAATTTCTGAACCACACAATGCCGCGAGCGTGGCCATGAAAGAAGTTGCCGGAGCGGTAATCGCCACGTCACTGGTTCTGGTATCCGTGTTTGTGCCGGTGGCGTTATTTCCCGGGACGACGGGCATACTTTTCCGGCAGTTCGCCCTGACCATTGCCTTTTCTGTTTCTATCTCCGCATTCAATGCACTCACGCTCACACCGGCGCTCTCTGCAATTTTTCTAGGACATCATCGGCAACGGGCGCAGGGAGCCTTCTTCCGCGCGTTTAATGAAGTATTCCGAGCAGGATCGAATTTCTACAAGGAGGCCGTGCATGCGGCGGCCCGGTGGAAAGCGGTCACCTTGGCGGCGTTTGGGCTGGCGCTCGTCGCTGTCTATGTGCTGTATATCCACGTTCCAAGGGGATTCATCCCAGAAGAAGATCAGGGATATGTGATCGTATTGGTGCAGGCGCCGCAAGGGGCATCGCTGGAGTACACGAGGGACTTGTGCGCGCAAGCGGAAGCACTGCTGGGCAAGACGCCAGAAGTGAAGGGGGCATTTGCCATTGTGGGGTTCGGGTTTAGCGGGACAGCACCGAACCGGGGAATGATCTTTGCCGACCTAAAGGATTTCCGCGAGCGAAAAGGAAAGGAGCATTTGGGTTCGACCGTGGTCGAGAAGTTGCGCGGGGAGATGATGGCCATCCCTGGCGGACTTGTCATACCGTTTAATCCTCCGGCGGTCGAAGGAGCCAGCGAAGTGGGAGGGTTCACATTTGAACTGGAGGACCTAGGCAGAAACACGTTGCAAGGGTTGGCGAACACGGCGAACCAACTGATTGGAACGGGAAATGCGGATAAAAACCTGGCGGGACTTTTTACGAGTTTTACGGCGAACGATCCACAGATCCTGGTGAAGATCGATCGCGACAAAGCCAAAAGCCTGCAAATTCCGATTTCGCAAATCACCGATGCGCTGCAGGTATTCATGGGGTCGGTGTACGTAAACGATTTTGATTTCAACAACCGTTCCTATCGCGTGTACCTCCAAGCGGATCAGAAATTTCGTTCCGAACCTAAGGATATCCGCACTTATTATCTGCGGTCGGACAGCGGCAAGATGATCCCGCTGGATAACGTGGTGGAGGTTCAACAGGCCGCAAACCCGCAGGTAATCACGCATTTCAACCTTTTCCGGTCGGCAGAAATATCCGGGAGCGCCGCGCCGGGCGTGAGTACCGGACAGGGATTGGCGGCGATGGAAGCCGTAGCGAAAAAAATCCTGCCGCGGGGGATGTCTTATGAGTGGAGCGGCCTCTCGCTAGAGGAGATCCAGTCGAGTGGAAAGGCGGGAATCCTTTTCGCGCTGGGGTTAGTGTTCGTGTACCTGACACTGGCCGCGCAATACGAAAGTTACGTACTCCCGTTTATCGTGCTGCTGGGCGTACCGGTGGCTCTCCTGGGGGCATTGGGAGCGATGGCGTTGCGGGGATTGACGAATGATGTGTATTGCCAGATTGGACTGGTCATGCTGATCGGACTCGCGAGCAAGAATGCGATCTTGATCGTTGAATTCGCCGAGCAACTGCAAGACGAAGGCCTCGATACCTTGGATGCGGCGGTGGAGGCCGCGCGAATCCGTTTGCGGCCGATCTTGATGACATCGCTCGCCTTCATTCTGGGGGTGGTGCCGTTGATGCTGGCGCAAGGTGCGGGAGCGGCTGGGCGCGTGTCTGTGGGGACAACGGTGTTTGGAGGGATGATCGCCGCGACGAGTCTGAACCTGATTTTTATTCCCATCCTGTATGTTGTGGTGCGAAGCGTTGTGCCGCGCAGACTGGCAAGAGCGGCCAACCCAAGCCACTAGTCCAGTTTAGAGAGTGGCTTCCATAGTTCCGCGCCCCTGCACGAGCGAGTGGCAGGAATTGCAAAACCTGTTGGTCTTCAGGTCGATCCATTCCACGCCGTGGGAAGCGGCCATCACGCACTGATAATCTTCACAATGAGAAAGCGTAAGGGTGTGTCCGAGTTCGTGGGTAGCCTCTTTGAGGAGCCTTTCGTGAACGAGAGCTTGATTGGGGGGAAGGCCGTAAAAGTCCTGGCGAAGTCGATGGGCTGACACCAAGGCGCAACTCCCCTGAAGCTGCGCTTCACCGAAGACGAACGTCAGGATGGGAATGTAGAGATCGGCGAGAGTAACGCCCAAAAGGCGCGAAGTAGCCGGCGTTTCTCGTTTAATCATCTGGGCAAGAATCTGGGTAGAGAGGTACTGCTGGCGGGTAATGTTGAAGGCAAAGCGAGGATCGGGCTCCGGCGGAAGAATCTCGCAAGAGACAAGAAAGGCACGGCCCAGACCGATACGGAGTTCGGCCAGAAGTTCAGCCGGAACCGAACCGAACGGCAAAAGCTGAATCCGGTTCACAGCGCAGACGCCGCCTCTCGTTTCCAGCCGTATTTTTTCAGCTTGTTGTGCAGGGTAACACGGTCAATATCGAGGACCTCGGCGGCGAGAGTCTGATTGCCCTTGCATTCCTGGAGGACGGAGAGAATGTGATCGCGTTCGACGTTATCCAGGGTGCGCGGAGCGTGCTCGGTAACAGGAAGCCGCAGAGCAAAATCTTCTTCGCGGATTTCCGGTTCCTGGGCGACGACCATAGCGCGCTCGATGGCGTTTTCGAGTTCGCGGACATTTCCAGGCCACTGATAATTGTCCAGAAGTGCCATCGCTGCCGGTGCCACACGTGAGATGCGCTTGTTCATGGACGCCGAGAACTTCTTGATGAAATGCTCAACGAGAATGGGGATGTCGCCCTTGCGCTCGCGAAGAGCGGGCAACTGAATCTGGAAGACATTGAGGCGATAGAACAAATCAGGGCGGAAGTTTCCGTCGTCGACTAATTTTTGGACGTCTTTATTGGTTGCGGCGATGCAGCGGAAGTCCACATGGATCGGGTGAGTGCTTCCGACACGAGTGATTTCCCGTTCCTGGAGGACACGCAGCAGGTCGGTTTGCGTTTTCAGGCTGATGTCGCCAATTTCGTCGAGGAAGACGGAGCCGCCGTCGGAGACTTCGAAGCTGCCCTTTTTGCGGTACTGGGCGCCGGTGAACGCGCCTTTTTCGTGACCGAAGAGCTCACTTTCGAGCAAGGTTTCCGTGAGGGCGCCGCAATGAATCACCACGAGCGGATTGTAGTGGCGCGGGCTGGCGGCATGAATGGCACGCGCGCAGAGTTCCTTGCCGGTGCCGCTTTCACCAGTGATCAAAACGGTGGCATCGGTTGGGCCAACGGTCTGAATGGCTTCGTAAACGCGGACCATCGGCGCGCTTTGGCCGACAATTTCCTGGGGCCGGACAACGGAAGCCACGGTTTCGCGCAACCGGGCATTTTCCTGCTGGGCGCGTTGATGAGAGAGCGCGTTATGGACGGTGTGGGCGATGTCATCCGGGTCAAACGGCTTGGAGACATAATCGTAGGCACCATTTTTCAGCGCCGCGACGGCGGTCTCCACCGAAGCGTAGCCGGTCATGATGATGACCAGCATATCCGGATCGATTTCATGCATGCGGCGCTGAAGTTCCACGCCATCTGTGCCGGGCATCTTGATGTCGACGAGGGCAAGATCGAAGCGCTTTCCGGCCATCTTGGCCAAGGCGTCATGAGCGCTGTCGGCGACGGCAACGTCATATCCCTCCTCGCGGAACCATTTATCGAGAGAGTCGCGGACAATGAGTTCGTCATCAACGACAAGCAAATTCGCTTTAGTAGACATACTTTATACTCCTCGTTCCACCGTACCGACGGGGCCCGATTTCAAAGGAACACTAGACTGAATGGGTAAAGTAATGGTGAATGCGGTTCCGTGGCCGGGTTCGGAAGCGACGTCAATGCGGCCGCCGTGGCGATCGACGATATTGCGGCTGATGGCCAGACCCAAACCAAGGCCGCGGCCATGCTCTTTGGTCGTGAAAAAGGGTTCAAACATTTTGGCGAGTACATCGCGTGGCATGCCAACGCCATCATCGCGGACTTCCACTTGAAGCGATTCGGAATCGGCTGATTTTCGGGACGCAAGCGAGAGATTTCCGCCGTTCGACAAGGCATCGATCGCATTCATAACCAGAGCCAAGATGACCTGCTCGATTTGGCCGGGATCGCAGCGAACAGCGGGCAGATCCTGATTCAAGTCCAGGTGAAGCTCGATGTTTTTCAGGGTGAGCTGGTGCTGAACCAGACGGACACAGCGATCGATGACGGCGTTGAGATCGGAAGGCTCCCGGTTCATGGAGGTCGGGCGGGCAAAGGTCATGAGATTCTTGACAATTTCACCGCAGCGGCGGCTTTCGGATTCCATCAAATCGAGCATGCTAATGTTTTCGGCGTTGGGTTGTGATTCCCGGCTGAGGCGTTTCTTGAGCAACTTCGAGTAAGTAAGAATTCCAGCGAGCGGGTTGTTGATTTCATGGGCGACAACTGCGGCGAGTTTGCCAATCGAGGCCATTCGCTCGACGCGCAGCATTTCCTCTTGTGCGCCGCTAAGTTCGCGGGTTTTTTGCTCGACGCGTTCTTCGAGGGTGCGATTCCAGGCGTTGATTTCGTTATGTGCATCCTGGATCTGGGAGCTCATGGTGTTGAACGAATTCGCCAGGTCTTGCAATTCCCCGCTGGACTGAATGGGGATCTGATAGCCCAAGTCTCCGGAGCCGAGGCGGTGAGTGCCCTCGGTCAAGGCACGCAGAGGGCCACCGAGCATGCGGCGAACGAACGCAGAGATCAGAATAGCCACACCGAGAACGGCAAGGACCGTATAGATAAGGACCTGGTGGGTGCTTTCGGCAACATTGCGCTCGCTGCTGGCCAGCGAGATATTGGTGTCCAAGATGCCCAAGGTTTTGGCTTCGGCAGGATGCGCATGACACTCGGCGCTACTGCAGTCGGGAGAATTTTCGATGGGATCGATTACACGGAGAGCGCGCTGATTGTCGGGGAGGCGGTAGGTGCGGAAGCTCTGCTTGAGGTTCGCCAAGTCGATGGCATTGCCGTTCGATGGGGCGATGTCTTGCGCTCGCATGTTACGGTCAACAAATTTGGTGATTTCGCTGGGATCCGACGAGAAACTGATGCGGCCTTGATCGTTGATGATGCGGATGCGGACCATGCCGGGCTCATCGGCCATTTCGGTGATGATGTGGTAGAGGCCATCGCGCTGGTTCCGGAGCATGTAATAGGAAGTGTTCCGCTTAATGACGCTGCTGGTGCGGGCCGCATCAGCCAAGGCATCACGCTCCAAATGGCGGCGATGCAGTTGAATGTTGAGATAGCCGAGGACACCAAAAACAAGAGCCATGGAAGAGACAAGCAAGATCAACAGTTTGCCGCTGAGACTCCGGGCGAGTCTTGTCCAGCGTGAGGCAACATTCGGCTTGTCCTTAGGATTGCGCATTCGATAGCTCGGGGACTTCATCCTGAATTGTTTCCATATCAACGGCTGGTTCGCTGACAACTTCGTGGCTAAAGATGGGCAAGTAATTGACAGCGAGGGCAAACACGAAAAATCCAGAAGCAATGATGGCAAGAGTGATCACGATCTCGGTCCACTTCGGGAAGTAGTGTTGCCCCGAAGCGGCTTCCATGCCGGTGATGGCCACATTCATGCGATTGGTAACGAAACCCAGCAGGCAGAGCACAGAGGCGAAATATAGACCTTTGGAGCTTTCACGGACTTTGGGGATAAGCAGCAAGCAGATTGGCGCTACGGAGACGAGAAGCATTTCCAGGAGGAAAAGCTGAGTTTCCGTGCCGGGTTTGCTGAGCAGGCCCAATGCTCCGCGATGAAGGAGGTCCAAAAAGCGCACGACGGTGTAAACAGAGAGCATGACGAGAAGCGTGCGGCCCAAGGACTGGATTAAGGGCAGTTCGAGCTGTTTTCCGAAGTGCTTGGCGCTCATGGAAGATTCAAAAATGGTCATGGCCAGACCAACGCAAATCGCGGAGAGGAAAAAAAGGATGGGGAGAATCGGGGTATACCAGAAAGGATAGAGTTTGTTGGGCACAATCAGATAGAGGCTGCCGAGCGAAGACTGGTGGAGAGTGGAAAGCAGGACGCCGGCGATGACGAGAGGAATCAGGAGCATTCTCTGGATGCGAAGCAATTTGAATAAACGGAAACGTTCGAAGAGCACGCCGCCAAATTCGAGGGAGAGCACGATGGAGTACAGGGTGACGCACCAGGCTACTTCAAACATGACGGATCGGGGGTTCCACATCACCAGGGGATGCCAGATGCGGTAGCTGCGGCCGAGGTCAAACAGCAAGCCAACCACAACCAACTGGTAGCCGAGGAATGCCGTCAATACGGTTGGACGAACGATCGGCTTAAATTTTTTGAGATTAAAGAGGTAGACGGAAGCAGTGAGCGTGAAGCCACCTGCGGCGAGCATCACACCACACAGGACGTCAAAGCCAATCCAGAGACCCCACGGGAATGCATCGTTGAGGTTGGTGGAAGCACCCAAGCCGCGAAAGAAACGCACCACCGTGGCATAGGCACCCGCAAGCAGAAGGAGCGCGAGTACCACCCTCCAAAACGTGATTTTCACCTTGAACATGGACCTTCTCCTCTTAGGCCTTACTGGGCGCCGGGCGGCCTTCCGCTGCCGCCACTTCTTCCTTCCGGTTGCAAAGCCACCAGATGCCTCCGAGCCCGATTGCGCCGATGAGGACGACATCGGGAAGGTGCGAAAGGACCCGGCCGGTGAGTAATGGAAGCGGCTCGTTGCTGAGGTCTGATCTGTAATCAAAAATTTCAAACGGAACGCTGGAGAGCAAAAGCACGGATGTGCCGCCGACTTCTTCGAGCCCGTAGATATGATTGATGTATTGGCCTTGACCCTTGGCGATGCGATCCTTGGCCTCGGCGATCAAGTCATCACGGTCGCCGAATTTCGTAGCACCGGTGGGGCAAGCCTCGGCACAGGCCGTTTGAACTCCATTCGAAACGCGGTCTGCGCACATATCGCACTTGCGAACGAGGGGCAGAGCTTTGCCCCATTCATACTTGGGGACAGAGAATGGGCAGGCCATCATGCAGTAACGACAACCAATGCAACGCGAGGCATCATAGGTGACAGGGCCAAGGGAGGTCTTGCGAAGCGCGGCCACCGGACAGACCGAAGCACAGGTGGGATCCTGACAGTTCATGCACAGCCGGCGCATGTACTTATCGTCGTGATTCAGAACGACGGTGAACTTGTGATCGGATTGCTTGTCTTCTGCGGCAATTTTGTCATCGTAAGGGAGACCGTGGTGTTCCGCGCAGGCCTTTTCACACATTTTGCAGTCGATGCACAAAGTTGCATCGTAAAGAATGCCTTTGCTCATAGTCGAATAGCTCCCTGGAGCGACCTTCTCACCTGCGGAAGGACGTGCGATGCCAGACTGGGGAATGGGCTAACGGAACCTGAAAGCCTATGAACTGTGTAGAAGTTCAGCAGGGATGGCGACGTGAGAGATGAATCCTTCCGCATAGTCGTTGCCCCAGTGAAAGCTTGCCAGAGGGGGGAGGGGAATCCAGTGAGGATGGGCACCGGCCAGTGTGACCCGCGTCACTATCCGCTGTAATGACTTTCAGCTGCTTATTTCTGAAACACGCGCTGTAGCACGAAAACAACTCGGGCCCCGTCGGTCATGACCGGGGCCTGAGTTCCGTAAGGCCGGATTGGGATAGAGGGTGACCCAATCAGGTCAGGAAGAATTCGCGAGTGATTTCCGCCCATTTTGTTGTGGGCATCTGGACCGTCAAATCATGGACTGCCACGCCACCATCTTGGGCAACCGCACCGGCGAGTGCTGGAATGCGCATCTGCAAGCGATTGGAGGCTTCCGCCATCCACTTGCGAGCCAAGGTGCCATTGAGGAGGTTGCGGAAGCTGGTGGTGAGATCGGGAGAGAGAACGGAGAGAAACCAACCCTGCCCATAAGGATCGTTGTTGAGCAGTGCTGCGTCTGAGAGAAGAGCTTCATTGATGCTGGTAACTTCGCCTTCGACGGGGGAGACCAGTTCGGTCTTCTGTCCATCGCGCAGCAGGGTAGCGAATTTCTGCCCTTGCCTGATCCACTGGCCGCGCTTTGGCAGGCTGATTTCATCGATTTTCCCAACCAGGCGGGCGCCGAAATCATCGATGCCCACGCGAACCAATGCCGGGCTTTCTTGCAATGCCCAAGTATGGCCTGGGTGATAACGGCGATTCTCGGGGAGCTCAAACCCTGCAACGATCGTGGGGAGCACGCGAGGGGCAACTGCTGCGGCTTCTTCGCGGGCGGCGGCGGTTTCTCTGGCTTCCCTGCCCTTCCGCATGTAATCGATCGTGAGAAAGATTGCGAACATGGCGAGCATCAGAATGACTGTCATAGCGAGCCTCCTCGTTGGCCTTTACCTAATGTCCAGTACTTGTAAGGGCAATTGGTTAACCAAAGGGAGTGAGTTCGTTAGCGAAGGAGCTAAGGCATGGAGAAGGAAAGGGTTATCGCTATTTTGAATAAGAATTATCCATTTTTCGTGATTCCGCGTGATGCGAGGAAGGCTGCATTTCTCAACGGGCCGGAGAGTCCGAAAGTCAGCATGGCCACGTAACGTACAGAGAGGACGGTTGTTATAGGGAGAAACGACAGCGTTGAAAAAGACAACGGCCCTGTAAATTTATTCAGCGGACCACTGATGAGATTTCTGCGTGTCGTGGATTGAGGTGTTCTCTTATTTGTGACAGAGACTCATTGCACGGGGTTTGCCCGGAAGTATTCTTCAAGGCCAGCCTGCACATCCTGGACACTTCGCTGGATGTTCTTATCCATGGCCATGACAAAGGAGGTGACGCTTTTCTCGGAAGCTGGCTCGTCATAACTATAGGAATGCTCCCAGACAGTTGTTCCGGCCTTGCGGTCGCGCAGACGAACATCGTAGCTGAGGCGGGCCAGAACCGTGGCTCCATCGACTTCCTTGAAATCGTATAGATGTCCCGCGAGGATAAATCGACCATCGGGATCTGCGCGGAGGGTGTAGACGGCTTTAAAGCGTCCGGAGGAACGGAGGCCACGGACCAGTGCGTTCTGGAGAATTTCCACGGGAGGGTCGGCCCAACGGTGAAACTCGTACGTACCGATTTCCGGAGAATCAAAACCATAGACCATTTTGTCGTCGAGATAGAGGTGAGAGGCCTCGAAAGCGCGCACCATCAGAGTAGCGTTGATGGCATCCTGAGCCACGAAGGTTTTCGTGGGATAAGTTACCTGGTAATACTTGATGGGCCGGGAACTGCCGCAGGCGGCCAGGGAGAAAACCAGTGCGGCGAAGGCTGTCGCCACAGCGACAGAGCGAGCCAAATTAATGGATCGGCCAGAAGAATTCTCGCGTTTCAGAGTGCACGATGGAGGAATGTTCATGGTTTGTCTCCAGGCTTGCGGTCGCGCGGCATACCGGGATTGATAAGAGTCGATGGACGGGTCTTGATGGTGTCCGTAAATTCCTTCAAGTTTTCGGAAACGATGCGCAGGTTGTTCAAGAGTTCCTCGATATTGTAGTCGTTGGCCTCCAATATGCGTTGCAGCTGCGAGGTGATGGCGTCGACATTCTCGAGTGATTGCTTGAGCTTGATGACGGAAGCGCGGATGTCGTCCTTGTTGTCTCCCACCAAGCTATCGACTTTTTGCAACGTGCCATTCGCTTGATTGAGTGTTTTCTGGATTTGATCCAGCAGAGGGCTTAGTTTCGCCGAGGCCGCATTCACATTGTTTAAAGTACTTTTGATCTGCGGCCGATTTTCCGCGAGCATGCCGTGGAGATCCGCGAGGGAGGCCGAGACATTCTGGCGATTCCGATCATTAAGGAGGTCGTTGACACGATCGACCGTGACTTTCAACTGGACGACACGCTCATTCAGATTTGCCAAGAGTTGTTGTGCCTGAGGGGCCAATTGATTGATTTGGGCGGTGAGGTCATTAAAGCCGACATAGGGGTCAGAGGGGAGCAAGGCGCCATCGGGGGCTCGCGGGGCATTCTGGGAGCCTGCTTTCACTTCCAGGTGATTGTCTCCCAAGGGGCTGAAACTCAAGATGGCGACGTGGCTATCGGTCTTTATGGGAACGTCATTTTTGGCGCTGAATTCCATGTCCATCAAGGAAGGATCGGCGGGATCAATGGTGAGTTTTTCCACGCGACCGATTTTAGGCCCACCTTCAAAGCGGACTGTGGCGCCAGGTTCCAAGCCAGCGGCGTTGTGAAACCTAGCATGGAAGGTCCGGGTAGAACTGGCGAACACGCCGCTCAAAGCGAACACGGTCACGACCAGCAGGGCCGCCGCGATGAGGACAAAGAAGCCGACAAAGACCTGCTCACGCCTTGCGTCCATCTCTACCTGCTCTTCCCCTGACCACCCTCGCCGAGCTTCGACGAAGGTTCGGTCAGCATTTGCAGATAATCCAGTTCCTGAGCTACCGCCGGTTCGGGGACACGATCGAGGAATTGCCGGACTTTGGGATGCTTGCTGTTTTGCATTTCCTGAACGGTGCCCATGGCCACCACATCGCCCTTGTTGATCAAGACCATTCTGTCGGCGATCAAATAGGCACTGGCGAGTTCATGAGTGACCACGATAATCGTCATATGAAATGCCTTTTTCAATTCGAGAATCAACTGGTCGATGCCAGCCGCGATGATCGGGTCCAGGCCAGCGGAGGGTTCGTCAAAAAAGAGAATTTCTGGATCCATGGCAAGCGCGCGTGCGACGGCCGCTCTTTTCTTCATGCCGCCGCTTAGCTGGGAGGGCAGAAAATTTTCAAAGCCGGACAATCCTACTTGGTCCAACTTCAAGCGCACCATAATCTCCACCGTGGATGATTCCAACTTTGTATGCTCCACGAGAGGCAGGGCAACATTTTCACCGACGGTCATCGATCCGAACAGAGCGCCGCCTTGAAAGGACATTCCGAGATGGGTGCGAATCTCATCCATTTCCGCGTCGGAGATGGCGGCGAAATTCTTGCCGCGAATCCAGACTTCTCCCGAAGTGGGTATTTGCAGGCCCACAAGCGTGCGAAGGAGCGTGCTCTTGCCGGAGCCAGAACCGCCGAGGATGACTAGCGTTTCCCCACGCTGCACATCGAAGCTGATGCCATGGAGAATTTCGCGACCGCCATCGTAGCTCACGCGAAGATCCCGGATGGAGATCATCGGGCCGGAACGTTCCGCAGAAGCAGAAGGGGATTGTATTCTTTCGGCCATCGATCCTAATCCTGTGCCATAACGAAAAACAGCATTGTAAAGATGAGATCGACCAAAATCACAAGGAAAATGGAGACCACCACCGCTTTGGTCGTGGAGCGACCCACCTGCTCGGCGCCGCCACCGGTATTGAAGCCTTCCTGGCAGCCGACGGCGGTGATGGTAATACCAAACATGAAGCTCTTGATCAAGCCGGTGATGACATCGCGCAAGTAGAGGGCTTCGAGGGAAGCGGTAATGTAGCGCTGAAAGGTGAAATCCGCTTTCAAGACACCAAAGAGCGAACCGCCAAGGACACCCATGAAATTGGCCCAGATGGTAAGGCAAGGCAGCATGACGATCATGGCCACAAACTTGGGGGCAACTAGAAAGCCAACGGGGTCGATGGCCATGGTCTCCAGGGCGTCGATTTCCTCGGTAACTTTCATAGTGCCAATTTCCGCGGCGAAGGCAGAACCCGAACGGCCAATGACAATGACGGCGGTGATAAGAGGGCCCAACTCTCGGGTCATCGAGAGCGCAACGGCACTGGCGACGAAGCTCATGGCGCCAAAGCGGCGCAACTCGTAGGCGGCCTGCAACGCCAAAATCAAGCCAATAAAGAACGTGATGAGAGACAAGATCGGCAGGGCTCGCACGCCGGCTTCCATGGCTTGAGAAAAGGATTGTTGGATACGGGCGGACTTCCCCTGGAAAGGGCCGATAAAAGTAAAGTACGCGGCGCGGAAAGACAGCGTGGTCAGAGAACCAACGTAGGCAAGGCCGTCAAGAACTGAAGCGCCGACTTTTCGAGTAAATTCCAAGTGAGCCGCCGACCTGTATGCGGAGAATTTGACTCCTTAAGAAGCGAGAGCCTGTTCCTCGTTATCGTAAATTTCAAAAATCTTTTGCAAGCGGGAGAGCTCCATCACCTCTCTGACCGATGAGCTCAAGCCATAGAGGATCAATCGGGCGCCATTATCGCGAGAGGCTTTCAGGCCCTCGACGAGCGAAGCAATCCCGGAGCTATCGATGTAGCGCACATTCTTGAGATTGAGGAACAGTTTGCGGGTGTGCTTTTCCTTGATCTCGCCTAAAAGGGCCTTACGCATGGTCGGCGAATTCGCCAGATCGATATCTCCTGAGAGGTCGAGGATGACCCCGACTACGGAGTTTCGGGCAACAATGTGCACAGGTTAGTCTCCTTCCGACTTTTCTTCCGGCTTGGACGGGGCCAGATATTTCACCATACGCAGTAGATTCTTGCCACTCTTGCGGCGGAATTCTACTACGTCCATGCTCTGCTTAATAAAATGAAGGCCCAAACCGCCCGGGCGAATTTCTTCCAAAGGCCTGCCGCGGAGCTTTTTGGCGTCTATGGCAGTGCCCGCATCGGAAAGAACAATCTCGAGACCACGAACTACTTTCTTCTGGGGGTCCGCGAACAAGCGGCTGCAAGTGACTTCGATGGGCTGGCCCTCACGGCCTTTGTAAGCGTGACGAATTACGTTCGCCAGAGCTTCGTCCACGGAACGAACGATGGCGCGGGAATCGGAATCCTGGAAGTGTACGGATTCGGTGGCTCTCTGCAGGGCTGCGCGCACCAGGCAAAGGGCCTCGGGGTTACTTTCGAGGTATAAACGCAGCAAGAGCTCCGCGTGCTGGCGCGTTCTCCGCTTCTTCGGCTTCCTAAGTGTTTTCGGGGCACGCACCCGGCCGTCTATCTCCGTAGCCCTTGGGAATCTAATCCGTTCCCCTGGAGTGGAGACGATGCCATTTTCTAGGCCGCCTGACAACCAATTTATTCAGGGCACCCCACCTGGGGTGAGGGGAAAACTGATGTCTCAGAGGGCGTGAAAATCACGAACGGGTCGAAGAGCTAGCCAAGAGCGGTGTACAAGGCTTGTTTCCAACGGGCATTGTCAATGGTCCACAAAATCCTGGCTTTTTGGCCGGAAGCCAGAGGTTCGGCCCAAACATCGCGATTTCGTTCGTCAGCGGCCACGTTCAGGCGATCGACAACGGTCATGCCCCGCGCGAGCTGGCTTTGTGTTTCCACGTCCATGAGGTGCTCGGATTGCGCGGTGACAATCGATGGATCCAATGCCACAGCCATGGCGATAGGGTCGGGGAGAGAGATACCGTGTTCTCCGGTTTGCACAAAGTAGGCTTGTTGAGCCCGGCTGTTGCACTCAATGGCAAATTTGGCAACGGGATTGTCGAAACTCAAAATGTGCTGGATATCGGAAGGATTAAGAGCCGCTTCACCGCGGCAAAGTTGCCAACCGACCAGCTCGACCGGAAGGCCGCTTCTCACAACGATGCGCGCCGCCTCTGGATCGCACCAAATGTTGTACTCGGCGGCAGGGGTGACGTTGCCTTCGCAAGAGGGAGCGCCCCCCATGACAACGCAACGGCTGACCCTGGCGGCGATGGCCGGTTTGTTCTGCAAAGCGAGCGCAACGTGGTCAGGGGGCCGAGAGTGACCAGAACGAGGCCGGGGTGGGACTCGATGGTGTCAATAATGGCATCAGAAGCTAGCTTTTTTTCGGGGACTCCGCGTGGAGCCGGGTAGCCGTGATCGCCGAGGCCGTCGCGCCCGTGAAACCAATCCGCGCCACGATGCGGGCGATTCAGGGGTTTCTCGGCACCGGAGAAAACGGGGACGCTCGATTCGCAGAGGTCCGTTGTGTAAAGAGCATTCCTACTGGCTTGATGCACTGGCACATTCCCCGCGACGGTTGTGATGGCCAGAACATCTACCTGTGGGTTCCGGAGAGCCATGATGAGAGCGACGGCGTCGTCGGAAGCTGTGTCGGTATCAATCAAAAAGAAGCGTTTCACGCGCCGTAGCATAACAAAACGATAGGTGTTCCACGAAATCGACGGCTGGCGGAAGTCAGGTATTTACCTGATTGAAGAGCAAAGGTGACGCACCGCAAGCTCGATGAACCAGCGAGCGAGCCGGAAATAAATTTGGTGGGGATGATAGCAAGATTTCTCTGTGGACAGGACCGTGGAGCTTACGCTTTTCTTTGTGCGTTGATGCTCTCATGCTGGCCTTTACTTCCCGTGAGGCGAATCGGTGCATAAACAAAAAAAGAACAGGGTGGTAGCAGCGCTAGTGGTGGCAGGTTTTGCGATACTGCTTACGGCCTGGCGAGGAGAGGCTCAACCGTCCTCGAGTAAACAGAGCAGCGACGTATTAATGCACTTGAATGCGGCCATCAATTGGTACAAAAACCTGAGTACGAAGGTGCAGGCTGGAACAGAGCCCCGGGACGCCATCTATTTAAGTAATGCCGAGGATTTCGGGGGCCAAGTGGTGCGCCTAGCGTTCCAATCGGCTAGGGCCCAGGCCGAATTGGATTCCCTGTCCAGTGCTCCCGCGAACACCGCTGGCAACGGAACGGGCGATAACGCGAATGGAGGCACCCAAAGGTATGTCCAGATGGAGAATGAGGCGTCGCAGCGGATAAGCGACG
The DNA here is from genome assembly GCA_963709675.1 of Candidatus Acidiferrales bacterium. GTDB lineage: Bacteria > Acidobacteriota > Terriglobia > Acidiferrales > UBA7541 > Acidiferrum. Next base: position 224,477 of record CAVPWW010000002.1, on the reverse strand, counting down.
ATGAGTTGCAAATCGCGGCTCTCAAACGAAAAGGCGCAAGAGCAGGCGGGCGCAACGCCTCGGCACAGGAGGAGTGGTTGGAGGGCAAACTTGCGCTGGATAAAGCCTCTCTGGATGCCGTGCGCCAGATGAAAAATTTCGTAGAGGAAAGCAATCTGGGAGGGACAGGGTTAAAAGGGAGCATCAACGACCTGGCGCGGTCGGTACCCGAAGTGCTCGAAACCCAGACAGAGAAAAAGGCAAGCCCAGGAGTGGCCGCAGCGAAGACGGCATCGACACCAAGTTCGGGACTGCTGGGGCAACTGATCCTGCTTTACGGAGAAGTGCAGAGCATCCGGTCGATCGAGCAGCGGATCGAAGAGAACGACAATATTCAAAGCATTGCGAACAATCTAAGAGCGCCATTGCGGGATGAACTGAGAGGTACGCTCCAGCAGGAAAAAGATCTGGCCACGCAAACGGCGGTAACAAAACAACAATATGACGCGCTGACACAGCGGTTTAAAGAAATATCCGCAGCGCTACTGCCGCTGAGCGAAGAGGTGGTCGCGCTGGATCAGAGCCGCTCAAACCTGGTGCAATGGAGAAAAGCGCACACGAATGAATCCCGGTCGATGCTGGAGTCGATCCTGTTGCGGGTGACAATAATCTTCGTGTCCGTGGGGCTGATATTGGGATTGGCGGAAGTATGGAGGAGGCTGACATTCCGCTACGTGCGCGATCCGCGAAGGCGGCGGCAATTTCTGGTATTGCGGCGCTTTGTCATGGGATTCCTGATAGGCGTGGTCGTGGTCATGGGATTTGCGAGTGAGTTCAGTTCTCTGGCCACGTTTGCGGGATTTGTTACGGCGGGTATCGCGGTTGGTCTGCAGGCCATCCTGTTATCCGCGGCCGCGTATTTTTTTGTGATTGGACGTTACGGGATTAGTGTGGGAGATCGCGTGAGCGTGGCCGGTGTGACAGGCGACGTGATCGATGTTGGGCTGGTCCGTTTTTACTTGATGGAATTCGCAGCCGCGGGAGCGGATTTGTATCCGACGGGAAGAATCGCAGTTTTCTCGAACTCGGTATTGTTCCAGGCCACTACCCCGCTCTTCAAGCAATTGCCGGGTACGCGGTTTACATGGCATGAGGCAGTGATCCCGCTGGGGGCAAAGGCAGACTACGTGCTAGTGCAGAAGGCGCTGGAGTCGGCGATTGGGCCCATTTACAAGGAATACAATCTGGACGCGCTATGGCATCGCAGTGCGTTCGACCCGGCGGAAATTCCGATCAATCTTCCGGCTCCGGAAAACAGAGTGCGGTTCGGGGAAAGCGGCCCGGAGATCGTGGCGCGCTATCCAGTGGATTTGAACAGGGCTCCGGAGATTGACGATAAGATAACCAGAGCACTGATGGACGCTATCTACGGAAATGAAGCATTGGCAAGCGCGGTAACGGGAGCGCCAAAGATTCGATCGGTGGTGAAGAGCTGAGTATTTGGAGTGGTGTCAGGTTGCGCTGATCCCTTGGGAGCCGACATCGTCATGCAATTACGAGCCGGTGTGCTCGTATCTGCTTGGCATCGAGCGAGGCGCTGCCGGAGCCGCTCCCCAGCAACTCCAAGCCCGAGCTACGCAGGGTCGCCGCTGGCAAGCTTATTGTCCGCCCAGCACTCTCGCCAATCTGAATAAACAGCACCCGCGGTCGTAATGCCAAGGTGAAGGTAGCCGGCCATTCAGAAGTGGAGGTTCCACCGTTGCCTCGCCTGTTTGACCCAGGTACAGAGTTTCACCACAAGGGCTGAATGATAGGCGAAGCTTGAAATCCGTTACGTGTACATGTCGGAGAGGGCCGAGCCATAAGCTATGGCTGGGCAGGTTGCAAGTTCTTCATCGAAAAACCAGACGAGCAGGATGAATTATTCAGAAGTGATACATGCAAACAAAAAGTTTGACGAGAGAGCGTGGACCGGGGATCCTCGCGAATGCGGCGGCGCGCCACGGACAATACCCGTAAGCGGGTGATCCGGGAAGAGCGAGGGACTCGATATGGAAGACGCTATCGACGCAAAATCGGGCGCGACTGTTGGATTTTACGACGGCAAGATCATCTACGACTTGCAAGGTCAGCCTGTAGGCCGATTGCGCGGAACCCGAGTCTACTGCATGGGTGGTCACTACGTTGGCGTACTGAGGAACGGCGTAATTGTTGACAAGAAACTCAACGCTGGAAGCACCCCGGCACGCAATAGCGCCAGCAGTGGAGCCCGTGGAAATCCAGGCATGCGGAACCACGGGTCGCAACGGATCAGAAGAAATCCCCGGCAACAGAACAATAAGTGAGCCATGGTGCCAGTGGGCGTTAGAGATGGCGAGTTCACCTTCGAGATTTGCCCGAGTTGCCGGTCCGTTTCGCTGCCAAGCCTGCCTTGGGCATGTCCCTTCCTGTTTCACTGGCCAGTGGGCTTTCAGTGTCTCCGTCCTTGGACGAATAGAGAAAGTCTTCGATTTCATCGATCCGTTCGCTGGCGTCATGGTAACCAAGCGCAATGAGTTCGCGGGTGTACTTTGGCGTGAACAGTAGGTAGCTCATCAGATCCGAACAGGAAGTTGCGTCTCGTCCCAAACTGGATACAAAGTAACGGATCAGAGAAGGCATGTCTTTCTGGTGCTGTTCTGCCAGATCCGATAAATGGATAGACGGCGTCACAATAAGGGTTGTCAATGGCCGTATCTTTTGAGCTGGTTCAATCCCAGGCTGATTGATCCGGCTGTGGTCGAGCAAATGATTCAACCGCTCAAGGTGCTCGATGTCATTATCGAGATGGTCCAGAAACATAACATCAAAGACAACTCCCATAACTTGTGCTAGCGAAGGGTTTCTCTCATCGGCGGTGTCCTCTCGACGTTCCTTATTCTCGCAGCGGACGCCGATCGCGAAAACCTTCTCCGCCCCCAAGCGGATCACCGGGCTGAGCGGTTGTTGAAGGCGCAGACAACCATCGCCGAAGAAGGCGGACCCACGAGGGGGGATCGTGAGTTTTACCGGCTGGAAAACTAAAGGAATAGCACAGGACGCACAAACGTGGTCGACAGTGATCTTCGTGGCAACCGTGACCAGTCGGATCCGTTTCCACATCGGATGCCCTTTCATTCCCTGAATGAAGAGATAGCTTTTTCCTGAATTGTAGTTAGTCGTGGAAATAGCCAGAGCGTAGAGGTGCCCACGCTTGATGTTTTCCTGTATCCGGTCGCACTCAAGGTGCTTATTGAGAAAATGTCGAAGAGGGGTGGCATCCAGCAACGATTGGGCATGGCCTCCCCCCAGAATTGCTCCGAAGGACAAATCGACCATCCAGGTAATGGAATTATTGACTTGGGACAGGACATTACAGTGAAAGATGTCGGAAGGTTTTAGATTCGCCCAGAATTCTGCAAGAACCTGGGTGGCCGAAGCAAAATCGTCACAAGCTGAGGCAAGAGCAGAACCATTAATCGCTCCAGCGGAAGCGCCTCCAATAATGGGAAAAGGATTGCCCTGTATCTGGGCGCGTTTCAAGTCGCCAATCCTCTTGAGAACACCGGCTTGATAAGCGCCGCGAGCACCGCCACCCGTCATGACTAGACCGATCGCGTTTTCCATCGGCCCTCCCGTTTGGGCCCTAGAGTCGCACCATTTCCGCAAACTTGAGGCACGTGAACCACGGTTCGGCGGCCGCCACCTGCTCGTCGAATGTGGTCATATAGTCATTCTTAGTCATTCTGCCTCTCGGCGTGACAAACTCAAAGTCTCGTGTTCTTAAGTCGGAAACGGTGTTTCTTCCATACTGCCAGGTCGGGTTTGGCCCAAACTGCCCCCCTAACTCGCTAGTCCCAGGGTTAAGGCAGCGCAAGGACAAGGGTCACCGTGTTGAGTGACCCTCCGCAATTTCTTCATTAATCGCATTACTGTCCATGTGGAAATCTCTAACAATGTCGGCCCTGTCAAATACCGTTTAGGCGCACTTCCCGTTCACTCATCTCTTCGATCATTACTTCGAGTCGCGGTAGGGACGCCAGTTACCTAACGCCCCCCCGCAGTCGGGTAGGACAGTGGCGCGTAGCGGGCTTCGAGTGATGCCGACGTTTCCACCATCCCCCCTGTCATTCCGTATGGCGGGTTTTCCCCGGCGTTGTCGGGACCCTTACGGCTAAATTTGTGTTCTTGCCACTTTTGGCCATCGGGAGTAGGCTCTCCGAATCCCTGCTCACTCTGTTTCCCGCCGCCGATGGCCCCGGGGGAAGACTCATGCATACGGAACCCGCACGGGCCGTAATGGAGTTTGTTTCACCCAATTTTTTCCAAGGAGTGATTCGCCCTCTCTACAAGGAAGCTTTTGTCGCGGAAAGAGGAGAAGGAAGATGTCGGGGGTTCGCAAGGAAACCGATAGCCTCGGTGAACTAGATGTTCCAGCCGACAAGCTATGGGGTGCACAGACTCAGCGCGCGCTTGAACACTTCAGCATCGGCAAGGATTTAATCCCGCGGGAGATGATTACCGCGTACGCCATCCTGAAGAAAGCAGCTGCCAATGTGAACCACGCCGGCGGGCGGCTGGACGAGAAGCGCCAGGAGCTAATTGTTCAGGCATGTGACGAGATTCTTGCCGGCCAGCATCAAGACATGTTTCCTCTGCACGTATGGATGACGGGCAGCGGCACCCAATTCAATATGAACGTGAACGAGGTGATCTCCAATCGTTGCTGCCAGATCGCGGGAACGCCGCTTGGGAGCAAGACTCCGGTTCATCCCAACGACGACGTCAACATGGCACAGTCCTCGAACGACACGTTTCCCTCCGCGATGCACATCGCGGCTGCGAGCAATGTGAAACAGCGTCTGATCCCAGCGGTGAGCAGGCTGCGCGATGCCATCGCTGCGAGAGTCGAACAGTGGAGGGACATCGTCAAGATTGGTCGCACGCACATGCAAGACGCCACTCCGCTGACACTGGGGCAAGAGTGGTCGGGCTATGCAGGCGCGCTCGGAGATGATCTTGATCGAATCGAGGATGCGCTGAAAGGGATGTACCGTCTTGCGCTGGGAGGCACGGCCGTGGGCACTGGGATCAATTCTGCGCCGGGCTTCGGCGAGGCGGCTGCCGCAGAAATCGCCAAGCTCACAAGGCTGCCGTTTGTCAGTGCGCCGAACAAATTCACGGTGCAGGGCGCTCACGACGCCCTGGTGCAACTTTCCGGCACGCTACGTACGCTGGCCGTATCACTGTACAAGATTGCCAACGACATCCGTCTGATGTCATGCGGCCCGCGAGCGGGGTTTGCCGAACTGCATATTCCGGAAAACGAGCCAGGCTCGTCGATCATGCCCGGCAAGGTAAATCCCACTCAAGCGGAAGCGCTGACGATGATCGGCGTACAGGTGATGGCGAACGACGTAGCGGCGGCGTTTGGTGGTGCTGGTGGCTACCTGGAGATGAACGTCTACAAGCCCCTAATCATCTTCAACGTGGCCCACTCCATCACAATCCTGACAGATGGCTGCATGAACTTCCGGAAATTCCTGGTCGAAGGCACGAAACCTAACGAGAAGAAGATCAAGGAATACGTGGACCGGTCGTTGATGCTGGTGACCGCACTCTCACCGGTGATCGGCTACGACAAGGCTTCCGAGATCGCTCACTATGCACTGGAGAACGAGCTCACGCTAGAGGCCGCCGCGATGAATCTGGGCTTCGTCTCGGAGGCAGAATTCGATCGCATTGTTGACCCCGCCAAGATGGTCAAGCCGTATGTTGCAGCAGCTGCTGGATGACGAAAAGGAGAAAAAACTATGGGAACGCCTCTTCCTCCCACGAATCATTCTGATGTCATTCTCGTCGGTGCCGGCGTTATGAGCGCGACGCTGGCAGTTTTCTTAAAAGAACTTGATCCGAGCCTTAAAATAGAGATCCACGAAGTTCTAGGGAGCGCAGCACAGGAGAGCTCGAACGCATGGAACAATGCGGGCACGGGGCATGCAGCGCTTTGCGAATTGAACTACACCCCGGAAGAAAACAACGGCAGCATCGACATATCAAAGGCTCTGCAGGTGAACACTGAGTTCGATCTCTCCCGCCAGTTCTGGGCGTATTTGGTGAAAAGAGGGGCGATTAACCTGAATAATTCGCGAATTTAGAGATACGAAAAGCCTCCCTCATGGTAAAAAGCTGTTGTCTACGCAGTCTTTACACCAATCCGGAGGCTTTCGTGCCCGAGCATACCACGACACAGTGTGTTCTCTTTCCGGGAATTTTTAAGCGACCTGTAATTGCCAAGTTCGATCAATCGCAAGGCAGCTCCGATGGGGGAGCAGTGTTGCTCAAAGCCGCCGACCGGGAGTTAGGTCTAATAACGGCGTTGGCAGATTGTCTGAAAGATGACCGCCAAGAGGCTAAGGTCCGTCACGAAATCGATGAGCTGCTTACCCAGCGGATTATGGCCATCGCCTGTGGTTACGAAGATGCCAACGATGCCGCCCGACTAGCGTGCGACCCGGTGCACAAATTATTGGTCGGTCGGGATCCCGTGGAAGGGGAAGATTTGGCTTCGCAATCGACCCTTTCGCGGTTTGAAAATAGCGTGGATCGTAAAGAATTGTTTCGCATGGCCGAAGCCCTGGCGGACACGGTGATCGAACGCCATTGCAAGCGGCTGCGCGGTCGGGCTGGTCTGATCACCCTGGATCTGGATCCGACCGACGATGCTACGCATGGTGCGCAGCAATTGACGTTTTTCAATTGGCATTACGACACCTACTGCTACCTACCGATGGTAGGTTTTCTGACCTTCAACCACGAGGCGGAGCAGTATCTGGTCACCGCGGTGTTGCGTCCGGGGAACGCGCCGGGCTCGGCGGGAGCGGTGGGCCTGCTGCGCCGTTTGATCGAGCGGCTGACCGAAGCTTTTCCGAAGGCCAAGATCCGGGTGCGCTTGGATGGTGGTTTTGCGACGCCGCAAGTTCTGGATTTTTTGGACTGCGAGCCGAAAGTGGAATACCTCGTCAATTTCGCAGGTAATACGGTGTTGAAGCGTAAAGCCGAGTCGGCCATGAAGTGCGTCCGTCGTGATTCGAAGATCTCCGGGCAGACCGAGCATGTCTACGCTGAATGTCAGTACCGGACGCGCAAGAGTTGGCCGTGGAAACGTCGCGTCATCTATAAAGCGGAGGTGGTGCGGGCGCAGGGCAAGAAACCCAAGGACAATCCGCGCTTCGTGGTGACCAACATGAAGCAGAGTCCACAGTGGCTCTACGAGGAAGTGTATTGTCAACGAGGAGACCTCGAGAATCGCATTAAGGAACTGCATTACGGGATGGAAATCGGACGCACCAGTTGCACGAGCTTCTGGGCCAATCAGTTGCGTGTCTTGATGACCGCGGCAGCCTACGTGTTGATGCAGGAACTGCGCTCCGGCCTGGCCGGCACCGCTTCTGCGCGTGCGCAAGTCTCCACGTTGCGGGAGCGTTTTCTGAAACTCGGAGCTTACGTGATCGCGTCGGTGCGTCGAATCGTGCTGCACTTGCCGCGATCGTTTCCTTATCTTGATAGCTTCCATCGCCTCGCGTTGCACTTGGGCGCGCGAAGCGGCTAGTCGACCAGCGGAGCGTCGGAAGGTCGCAGGAAATTTTAACTTGTCACGCGATGATACTGTTGTCACCTTTTCAGCAAAAAGTGTGCCTCGCGACTTAGCTAAATGCTTCAGAATCAAGCACTCGGTTTCCCAGAAAGTTTCGCGTAGTCAAATAGGGTCTCACGACGGAAGAAAAACAGGAAAATTGTTCACGAAATCACTCTTCGTGAATAAAGCAGGTTAAGGACCCGCAATCTTTCATTCATCCTGTGCCTCACTTCAGTTTTGTGCGCGGCGCGGAGAACCGAGCGTTCCTAAAGAAACGCTTCGAGGCGCTAACTGCCCACCCGCTTTATTACGGGATGGAATACTCCGATGATCCGAAGCAGATTGCGGAATGGGTACCGCTGGTGATGGAAGGTCGCGATGCGAGCGAGGTGGTTACGGCGACGCGGATGGTAACCGGAACCGACGTGGATTATGGCGCGCTCACCGACCTGCTTCTTGATTCTCTGCGTGGCAAGGATAGATTCTCAATCCACTATTTTAGTCGAGTCCGGGATGTGCACCGTGATGGGGATCTCTGGAGTCTGCGAATCAGAGACGAGAATACCGGACAGGAACGGGATGTCCAGAGCAAATTCGTTTTCCTCGGCGCCGGCGGGGGAACGCTTCCTCTGTTGCAAAAATCCGGAATCCCTGAGGGACGCGGGTACGCGGGATTTCCCGTAAGTGGAATTTGGCTTCGTTGCGACCGGCCTGAAATTTGTTCGCGTCATCATGCCAAGGTGTACGGCAAGGCCGGAGTGGGATCACCTCCGATGTCCGTGCCCCACCTCGATACGCGGCACATCGAAGGGAAAGTGTCTTTGCTTTTCGGCCCTTACGCGGGCTTTTCAACAAAATTTCTCAAGCATGGGTCCTATCTAGATCTTTTCTGCGCAGTCGATCCCGAAAACTTGCTGCCGCTAGTGGCCGTCGGAATGGATAACCTGTCCCTCGAAAAGTATCTCCTGGGCCAGCTCCTCGAGTCCTCGAACGACCGGTTCGGTGCACTCCGTGAGTTCTTTCCAAATGCAAGGGATGAGGATTGGAGAGTCGAAGTGGCCGGGCAACGCGTACAGATCATCAAGAAAGACGCTACTCGTGGCGGGATCCTGGAATTTGGAACCGAGCTTGTCAGCGCAGCCGACCGTTCCATTGTGGCGATGCTGGGCGCCTCACCGGGTGCTTCCACAGCCGTGTGGATTATGGTTCATGTCCTTGAGCTGTGTTTCGCAGAACAATTGAAGGCCGGAGGATGGTCTGCCAAGTTAAAGGAAATGATTCCTTCCTACGGCCAATCCCTGATCGAGAATCCGGCATTGTGCCGGCAGGTGCGGGCCGACACGGCGGCAGTATTGCACATCAACAATGTCAAGGAGATTGGGCAAAGCAAGGAGGTGGGACGATGATCCGAGCGTATCGGCTGTACACGGGTCCTGACGGAAACTCACATGTGGTGCGTGGAAGCATAGGTGAAAACAATCTAGTCGAAGCACAGTCCATCCTATTCAAGGAATCGCCGGCACATTCCTCCTTCGACTGGCACAACGATCCTATTCCTCAATACGTACTCACTTTGGCCGGCGTGCTTGAATTTACAACTGTGGGCGGGGAGACGTTCACGATCCATCCAGGTGACGTGCTGCTTGCCGTGGATCACACCGGCTCAGGGCATAAGTGGCGCTTGATCAATGACGAGCCGTGGAGGCGGGCTTACGTGGTCTTCAAGGAAGGCGCCGATACTCATTTCCTCCCGGACCCAGCAGCGGCCGCCGGCAGGTAGGTGAGGCGCAGCCTCATAAAGCCTTACTACCGATTCTAGCGTTCGATCTCGACCTGTGCCTCCCGCGGCTCCGCTCTGCGGCCTCGGTTCGCGTCTTCCAAGTAATCGGCCAATTGCAACCACAGATTCCCGGCATTCGTGGCAAAACTCATGCCTGTATCACAATCGATAGAGCCTTCGCGGATCAGCCTCTCGATTTCAGCATCAAAGTATTGCATTCCTTCGTCAGAACCGTCGCGCATGGCGTCCAGGAGCGTCTTGCCGTCAGCCTCGCCCTTCTCCACGTATTCCCGCGTCCGCAAGGTCGATTTCAAAACCTCCAGTACCGCGACTCGTCCATTTCCGTCTTTGCGAGGGAGCAATCGCTGAGAAACGATGAAGCGAAACGCTTTGGCCAGTCGCACCCGAATGCTTTGCTGTTCGCCCAAGGGGAATACTCCGACGATGCGTTCGACGGTCTTGGAAGCATCAATCGTATGCAGCGTAGACATTACCAAATGTCCCGTTTCGGACGCCTCCAACGCTACTTCGATTGTTTCTCGGTCCCGCATTTCGCCAACCAAGATGACCTTTGGCGCCTGCCGCAACGCCGCACGCAGGGCCAGCGCAAACGTCGGCGTGTCCATATGCAATTCGCGCTGATGAATCGTTGCCTTGTTGTGCTTGTGTGCAAACTCGATAGGGTCTTCGATGGTCAGGATGTGGATGGCCCGTTCTTCGTTCATCTTGCCGACAATGGCCGCCAACGTCGACGACTTTCCGGAACCAGTCGGTCCGGTCATCAATACCAGCCCAGTCCGCAGGTCCACGATTTCTTGGACGACTTTAGGCAAGCCCAGTTCGTCGAGACTGGGAATCGACCGGGGAATGGCGCGCATCACGATCGCGCACGTCCCGCGCTGCCGAAAGACGTTCACCCGGAAACGGCCGACCCCAGGAATTCCATAAGAGAGGTCGGTCGACCCATTTTGCTCCAGCTGATTCATGTGGTGCTGGCTGTCGCCAATCAGGTCTCGCGCAATCGCCAGTGTGTCGTCGGGACTGAATCGATTCAAGCCACTAAACTGCAACTCTACCAATTGCCCGTCGACTTCGACTTGCGGCAACCGTCCCGGCGAGAAAATCAGGTCGCTGATATGTGGCCGGCTCTTCGTCATTGCTGTGATGAGCTTGGCGGTGCGCGAGACTGGCGCGACCGCAGGCGGGGCGCCTATCTTTTGTCCGTTCGGGGGTACTGCTAGTGTCTTCGCAGCAGGGAGGGTACCGTTTGTGGGGCTCAGGTCTGGGGGAGACGCAATGGTCATGGCTATCCTTGGTCACGGAGTCCGGAAGCGCAAGGCTCACGAACCCAAATGATCGAACATGAAGAACTCGTACTCGTTGCAGGCATTCAGCGAACCGATTCGATTGCATACCCCGCCCGTTGTATTCAATCATTTAGCGGTTGGAAGTTGTCAGCGCTCCGAGCTTTCGTGTTTGAATTCTGGAGTAAGGTCCAGTTCTTGGATTCCAACTTCTGCAAGTACGCCAGCAAGTGATTGTCACGAGCGCCATCGGACGCGGCAAGGATGGCCCGTTCTTCTACACGAGGCTCGATAAGGCGGGGGTTGGCGGCCGCGATAGTGGTCGAAGTGGGAGAGCAATCGGAAACACTCACGGCTCGACGGAAGTTAGGAAGGCCAGTTTATTTTGTGCGCACAGGTTTCGTGGGACTGTGCCCGTCGTCACATATGAGGTGCCGAAACAAGTACATACTTGAGGCATCGTGGAAGGGCTTCAAGCGTTTAAGGCGATAGCTCACGGCGGCGGATTCGTTGACCTGGAGAAATCCGAAGACGGCACTGTTCTGTGGCTCAGGCGAAGATCGCCCGACGCGGCTACGAACACCCACCAGCGTATCTGCATGGATAGCCTGACGAACAGCGTCACCGTCTATTGGATGACCAATCTTGGAAAAGTCGCGTCGAAGACGTTTCGCGCCGCCGACGGGCTAAAAGAGTGGTTAGCATCGGAGGCAACCCGGTGACCGATCGTGAAGCCATCCGGCGGCTCTCGGTCAACGCGGGCGACTTCTCGGCAGTATCGTGGTTACACCACAACAACACTGAAGTCATACACGGCGTGGTCGCGCACTACTTTGGAACAGGGGAAGCCGCGGACAGGGCCGAATGCGTGCTAATGCAGCGGATCGCAGAACGGGCTCGCTCATACGAGCGTCAAGAAAACCCGGGCGAATGGCTTGCAAGGTGCGCCTCCTCCGAATGCGACCGCCTGCGCAACGAAGCCATCCACGACAAGGCCAACATGCCCATGAAGGAGGCTCACAGTCATGGCTGATTACTATAATCTTCAGCAAGCAGCCCAGATATGCGGGATTGCCGAGAGCACATTGGCCCAGCTTCAAAGCAAAGGACTTCTGGAACTGACGGTAAAGAGGGGAATGCCGTTCCTTTCCTCCCAACAGGTATATCGCCTGCGGATCGCCGTTCGCTACGCAAGCAAAGAAAAAATGGATTTGCAGGAAGCCCTTGCAAAAGTTGAAGAACATTGGCGCGCTCAGACCGTCGCCCTTAGGAATTAGGCAGCATTTCTGCAGCCAATCACGCTGCCTAGCTCTTCGGCGTTCACTCCCTCTTTTTTCGGGCCTTGAGCTTCACGACTTTCAGTTCGCAACGCAATTTTTCCTTAATCCTTGGAAGGAACTGCAACTGGACACTGCTCAGCCTATCCGAGTCCATTTTGAGTTCGACAAGCGGGCCAATCCTGGCGGGGCGAACCTCCCAAATGGAGGACTAGGTTGAGCCTAGCGAGGGGTTGAGAATCTGCTGAGCGGAATTCAAATCTGGCTAGGAGTTTCGACAAATGAAGAAAAAGAATCATAGCCTCAGTCACAGCCTGAGCAACCCAGAGGTGAGGTCTCACGTGATTCCTGAGCATCTCTATGAGCGTGCCTCTTGGGCAGCAGCTTCATGAGTGCGATAGAATCCCGGAATGATGCCTGCAATCCCATGGCGGACATCTGGCTCTGCGAACCCCGACGGCGATTTCGTCGCGCTGATTGAAAAGTACTGGGGGATCGTCTCTTTCGTCGTTTACGGGCACAGCAGTTGGCGACGGCAGAAGAACTGTTTGGCTATTCCCTTCTTGCCGGTTTTCGAGGCGATTCTGGACACTCTCCGAGTAGAACAACGAAGACTCGCAGCTCGCTTTCGTTCAGCACCCGCCGCATGTACGGATCATGACTGCTCTCGGTCCCCACATGGACAAAACCAAGTTCGTGCAGTGGACGGTCAAGGGCCCCCAACTGCCGTTGAAAAGGGGCGATGCTCTACCCCAACTTGCTGGTTGACCCTCTGCCCCAGATGCAGGATGCCCCCGTGACTGCGTGGCCGCGACACATAGGTGACAGTTCGGACCGGACCAGTAAAGAGTCCGAGGCGCGAGAAGCCAGGAACTTATTCTATGGTTACCCGAGTAGCTTGCCCGCGGAAGCGCACTCGATCTAATATCTGGACCCGCGTCCATACAATGCACAATCGGGTTCCTCTCAGACTTCCAACCAACTACAGCAGAGCGCTTTGAATCAATAACTTAGCGCCGAACTTGATACTGGTCATCTATCTGCTCCTATTCCCCTCGAAGTCGTAACGTTTACGCGGGTACCGTGTGGCTGAGGTTGGCTGGCAGGAAGAAGTATTTAGGGCGACGGCGGAATGAGCAGCCAATTTGCAGCCCTTCTGGAGAATTATGATTCTGCACGACCTCCCGATCCGGGCACATCCCTGCCCTGCCAACGCGTTGCTCCTCGGGGCAAATCTTGAAGGATTCTTTTTTCCAGAGATTAACTCATCCGAGATCGCACTCGCTTTGAGTTCACGATGAGAAACAAACACGTAGGACTGCGATTGGGCGTAGCATTTGCCGTGCTGATTGCCCTCTTGTTGGGCATCGGGCAGTTTGGGCTCCGCAGAATGCAACAGATCGACGATTCCGTTGGCAACATAACAAGTAAGCAGTTAAACGATTTGACGCTGGCGCAAAGAGCGGTAGCTCTCTCTAACGACAACAACCGTATCGTGATGCAAATCGCCCTCGTGGAGGATAGAGCACTCGTCGGAAAGCTGTCAGCAGCTAGGGCTGAGAATAGCAAGGAGATTACGAGACTCTTGGAAGAAAGCGAAGGCCGGTGTGCGTCAGAGCAAGAGAGGGATTTACTATCTGAGGTGAAAAGAACGAGAAAATCGTATATGGAAGCTTATTTACAAGCTATCCATTTGCGTGTCGATGAAGAGAAACCCAACGAGGCGGAAGCACTCATGGTCAATGAAGCCCTGCCGGCTCTGACCAAATATCATGCTGCTTGGAACGCGTTCGTGGAGTTTCAAAAAAGCGAAGTAGACATAGCTGTGCAACAGGCACATGTTGAATACGCCAAGGCCCGACGCCTTACGTCGTTACTGATTGGGCTGGCAGTAGCCGTTGCTCTCGCAATTGCTCTATACGTGACTTATGAGACGAGCGGCGACGTTCGACAGAGCGTGCAACGAAACGAAGAACGCATGCGTATGGCAATGGAAGCGGCGAAGATAGGTTTCTGGGACTGGGATGTTATTAGGGACAAACAGGTATGGTCAGACAGCTGCAAAACGTTGCTTGGCTTGTCACCAGAGAGCTCCGCAGACTTTCAGGTGTTGCTGAACAGTGTTCATCCCGATGATCGGGAAATGATGAAAAACCAAATTGACGCTGCTATTCAGGAAAAAAGAGATTACGGCTCGGAATTCCGCGTGGTTTGGCCGGATGGAAGCGTGCACTGGCAAGCGGCCAGAGGGCGTGCCTTCTACGACCAAACCGGGCGGACGACACGGATGGCCGGGGTTGCGATGGATATCGATGAGCGAAAACGTGCAGAGGAACGCCTATATTTGCAGGCTGCCACTTTGGAAGTCGCTGCCAATGCCATTGTGATCACAGACTCACGCGGCACAATAGAGTCGGTGAATAATGCGTTTACGACTTTGACTGGCTATAGCAAAGAAGAGGTACTGGGCAAGAACCCTCGTCTGTTGAAATCCGGAAAGCAGCCCGAAGGCTTTTATGGCAATCTCTGGTCGACCATCACTTCAGGAAAAGTCTGGCAAGGCGAGATTGTAAACAAGAGGAAAGACGGAACAACCTATACCGAAGAGATGACGATCACACCCGTGTCCCAAGGCGTCGGCAAAACCAACTATACGCGTTTCGTCGCTATCAAGCAGGACATCACTCAACGCAAGGCCGCTGAGACACAGGTTGAATTGCTAGCCTATTACGATGCTCTTACGGGATTGCCCAATCGGACGCTTCTTCAGGATCGCTTGGCCAAGGCACTTGCTGTTGCTCGTAGGCGGAAGGAGAGGCTTGCGCTTTTGTTCCTTGACCTGGATGGATTCAAAAATATCAACGACTCGTTCGGGCACTCCGTAGGCGACCTTGTGTTGCAAGAAGTTTCAGAACGGCTTAAGAAATGGGGGCGGGAACAGGACACTGTGGCGCGAGTCGGTGGAGACGAGTTCATTATCGTGCTCAGCGGCGTAAAAGACATCTCTGATGCAGCAGTTGCCACCGAGCGACTCATGGATGCCATGACCGCCGTATTCAACGTCCAAGGACATTTCCTCAATATTGGTTGCAGCATCGGCATCAGCATCTTTCCGGAGGACGGCGCGGACAGCGAAACTCTGATCAAGAACGCCGATGCGGCCATGTATAGCGCCAAAACTAATGGACGCAACGACTTTAAGTTCTTTATGGCGGAAATGAATGCTCAGGTCGTAGAGCGCGTGGCATTGGAGAGTGGCCTACGGCTAGCGCTCCACAAGAAACAACTCTTTCTGGTCTATCAGCCACAAGTGGATATTGCCACTGGAAGGATCATCGGGTTGGAGGCCCTCCTTCGTTGGCAGCATCCGGACTTGGGTCTTGTGCCACCCGATAAGTTCATACGAATTGCTGAAAACAGCGGCCTCATCTTGCCAATCGGTGAATGGGTGCTCAGAACAGCCTGCTCTCAGGCTCGGAAATGGCAAGATGAAGGTCTTCCTGCGGTCACCATGGCAGTTAATGTATCAGCGGTCCAGTTTCGTCAAGAAGGATTCTGCGAACTCATCAAAAGAGTGCTCCACGAGACCGGCCTCGCTTCGCGATGCCTTGAATTGGAGCTAACAGAAAGCGTGCTTCTAGATAATGCGGAGGTGATTCTATCCGTTGTTCGAAAATTAAAGGCCATGGGGTTGAAGCTGGCCATTGACGACTTCGGGACTGGCTATTCCAGTCTGAGCTACTTGACACAATTTCCCGTTAGCAAGCTCAAAATCGATCGATCGTTTGTGCAAGATGTCGCCGTGAATCCAGATGACGCGGCGATCACAACCGCAATCATCAGCATGGCAAAGAGCCTGCATCTCAAGGTGATTGCCGAAGGCGTCGATAACGAAGCGCAATTGTCATTCCTGCGGATGCTTCAGTGTGACGAGATTCAAGGCTACTACTTCAGCAGGCCCTTAACGCCCGCGGATGCGGCCGACAGGATGCGAGGAGAAGCGGTACACGCCTCCATGAACAATCACACGCGCGAAGGATGCGCCACGTGAATCGGAAAATCCTCATCGTGGACGATGAACCCGTTGCACTCCGCCTATACTCGCGCATGCTGCGAAGCGCATACGACGTGGTGACTGCCGTGAGCGGCGCAGAAGGTCTGGCATTCCTCCGCAATCAAGGTCCGTTTCCCGTCGTTATTTCCGATATGCGGATGACCCGAATGAATGGAGTGCAATTCCTTAAGGGTGTGCGTGAACTTTCACCCAATACGGTAAGACTCCTTCTGACGGGTAACATCGATTTTCAGGGAGCAGTGGATGCCGTCAATGAGGGTTATGTCTTCCGTTTGCTATTGAAGCCTTGCGGACGAGATGCGCTGTTGGAGGCAATCAATGCGGCCTTCGATTGTTACGACAAGCGAAGAGAGGAGCGAGTACAAATAGAACTGCCGCTGCGCGTTCACCGCTCAGTACGAGGTCTAGAACAACAATCGGGGCACACTGCGGACATCTCCACGTCGGGAGCGCGACTGGCTGGCCTTCAAGACATGCTCGAACAGGGTGAAGTGGTCGAGGTCGAATGTTCCGGCAGGAAAGCATCCTACCGGGTGGTCTGGACAGGTGTCCATGGCACATCATCCGAAGGTCAGGCCGGGCTTGAGTGTCCGGAAGCAGGCGCAGACATTTGGAAATTGAACATAAGCCAAATGGAGGATGGTGAGGCGCTCGAACGCGCTCGTGTGGTGCAGCACGGACTCCTGCCTCAGGAAAAACCGCTGTTAACAACGCTCGATTACGCTGGGCACTGTATCGCGGCACGCACGATAGGCGGAGATTACTACGATTTCCTCGACATGGGTCCGGGAGAGATCGGGTTTGTGCTAGCGGATGTTTCAGGAAAGGGCATCCCGGCCGCCCTGCTCATGGCAAGTTTGCAAGGAAGCCTGCACAGTTTGTGCGGCGCTTCCCAGAAAAGTCTTCCTGAATTACTAGCGTCGTTGAATCTCCACTTTTACAAACACACCTCTCGGGCTCGATATGCCACGTTTTTTTTCGGGCACTACAGCGATGCCACGCGGACGCTGTGTTACGCCAATTGTGGGCATAATCCTCCGATATTGCTCCGCGACGGAGGAGAGGTTGAAAGACTTGAAGCAACGGCCACGGTCCTTGGGCTGTTTTCCGATTGGGAGTGTTCCACCGCGTCAGTACAGTTGGAAAAAGGAGATGTTTTGGGCATCTATACGGATGGGATTTCAGAGACAAGGGGTAATGCTGGAGAAGAATTCGGCGAAGCGCGCATCTTGGAATCGTTGCGCAGCAACCGCGATCTCGAGGCCGAGGACATAGTACGAAAAATCGAGAACGCTGTTGAACAATTCAAGCTAGGCGAGCAAAAAGACGATTTAACATTAGTGATCGCACGCGCTCGATAGTATGTCTTACGCTTTGGTCATTGCGCCCCAAGGACTGGCTCTGAGAACGCATTTGTTTTGGAGGTGAATTTGGAGCGGAAAGTGGGACTTGAACCCATAACCTGCCGATTTCTCCATCAATACTATGTTATTGGATTCACGCGTCTGTCTCCATGCCATACGTCACGGTTTAGCACGGTATTCGGCAGGTTTTGTTGAGACGTTGTTCACAAATTGTTGCAAGGTCGGCATATTCACGCCATGATTTCAGACAGTCGATAGACGTTTCCTCGAACGCCGGTTCGGGCCAGTAACGGGCACTTGAGTATGCGACTCCCCTAAACTTGTTGATAAGTTCCCTGAAATTAACAAAAAGTACTCGACGGCAATCGATCGTTACCGTCCTTCACTTCATCGCGCGGGCGGTAATCAGCATCCAAGGGTTTAGTCACGGCCTCCCGTGCATCCACATTGAGTCACAGGATTTCCATGCCTGGCATCGTAGCGACATCATGGCTCACCATTGTTCGTTGCCTAAGCTCGACCGATAAAAAGGGGACGTCTCAAGAGTGATGTTCGGCTACCCTCGTGGACTGCTCTGCCGGGGGCAATGCCTTCCGGATCATCTCCGAGAGGGCCGTCCGGTCAGGCTTGAGCAGCTCGTCAACAACCTGCTTGTTGACGTTCGCAACGATCATTTGCCCAACTTCCGTGTGCACGCCCGAGAAGATTCCCATGTTCTTCATCCTCTGCGCCTGGGACTCGTTATCCTCAGTTGGAGTAACATAGTGCACGGCGCTAGCTTTGTAGCGGTGGATCAGAAACAGTTGGACAAGCGTCATCATTCGCTTCTTGCGCAGCGGGCCGACCGTATTCTGGTCGCGAACAGAGAGGAAGTTCCGGCCGCGACGATCTTGGACAGGGGCGAAGATGATGTTCGCGAGTTTTTGACAACTGGGCTCATCGAACAGGTTCAGTTCCAGCAGTTCCGATCCGGCAGTGTGCGGTCGTAGCTCGACCCGAATCTTCTCTGCATGGCCCCAGTGCTTCCTCCATTCTGAGAGCCACTCCTCCAGCAACTTGGGGGGAACCTCCGTCTGAACTAGGTGCTGGTAGTGTGTCGATCCCTTGCCCATCGCCTTCGTTGCCGCAGTACGTCCCGACGCAGCCATCAATGCGCCGTCCAGCCGTGGTCCTCCCACCAGCGTTTGCGGAGTCCGATAGGGAGACTCCAGCAGCCTGAACTTGCGCTGCAGGCGCGCCAGCGCCAACATCCCGTCCTCCTTCAACGCGGTCGCGAACTCCTCGGCGGCCAAGCCGTCGATCTGGTGCCCACCGTAAGTAACGAAATTGAATACGAACCCGAGCTTTCCGAGCTCCTCCGGAAACCGCTTCATCTCATCATCGCTCATGCCCGTAGTGTCCCAGTTGAATGACGGCGACAAATTGTACGCTAACATCTTATCGGGATATTCTGCGTGGACTGCATGCGCAAACCTCTTGGCGTCCTCCAAGTCCGCAGTCTTGGTCTCCATCCATAGCATGTCCGCAAAGGGCGCTACAGCCAGCGATCGAGCGATGGCATAATCGATGCCGCTTTGAATTTGATAGAAACCTTCTGGGGTCTTGGGCAACTCACAATCCCAGAAGGCCTGGATACCCATGGACCTCGCCCGCTCGCGCAATTCGTAGAAGGATGCGCGTTTCGAAAACGCCAACCATTCCTCGGCGCCCATGTCGAAACGTTCGCCTTCATCCATGCGCGACTCCATCACGTCGACGACCGCTTGCCCATAGGTTTTCAGCCCAGCTTCTGCCAGCCAAATTTCCATATAGCGCGTGCTGATCTTCTCGAGCGCAGTGTCGAGTGCCGTTGACGACGAATGCCTGAGGTCTTGTGTAGTCTCGGTGATCATTGACATGAGTCCAACCTGCCCAAGCCAAGCAAAAGTTGCCCGGTATTCGGGCTCTGACACGGCGAACAGGAGGTGTCCCCGGACCTCGCACCCTAGTTCGAAAAGTTTTCTAAGAATGGCTAGATATCCAACCCGATAGCTTGGCAGGTCGCTGTTGGTTGCGCCAAGGATGAAGGGCTGGCCTCGCTCGTCGCTGCGATTGTCGAGAAACGTGGCCGCTTCGGCATCGGTTCGGGCCACTAGGATGCCCGGAACTCGCATAATATCGAGCTGCAGGCGGGCCGCATTTAGACGCCTGATCTGCTCGTCCTCGGCAACGAGCACTTTGCCAGCTTGGTGGCCGCACTTCTTCGCTCCCGGCTTCTGATCTTCGATGTGGTAGCCCGGAACCCCGGCCTCTACAAAGCGACGGATAAGATTCCGCACGTGGGCATCCCCACCGTGGCCAGTGTCAGCATCGGCGATAATAAAGGGTCGATAATCGACTACTGGAGTCGTCCTGCGGTCTTCTTCACTCATTCGAATGCGGGCGAAGTGTTGGTTCTTGTCGGCCGTGAGAAGTGCGCGGACCAGTCCGGCTGCCTCGTCTGGCACCTGGCTCAACGGGTAACTTGCTAGGTCCGGCCCTGGATCCTCTGAGAACGAACCTCTGGCGGAGCTCGCCCAGCCGCCAAGGTAAATGGCTTCTATCCCCATCCGTTTCAGCGTGATCGCTTGACCCGGCGAATAGGGACCGAAGGTCGTGATCTGCTTACGCTGCTCGAACAACTCGCGGAGGCGAGCGTAGAACTCTTCGGCTGTTCGTCGTGCGACCGTATGGTCGCTGGAAATCGTACCCTGCTGCTCGGCCACTTCGCGCGGAGAGTAGAGGCGCACTATTCCTGCGAACCGTGGGCTCGTGAACCATTGCTTGGCAGCCGCCACCTGTTGGTCGAATGTGGTCATATAATTCTCCTGCCCGTTAGCGTGATAAGTTCACAGTTTCCTTTTTAGGTTCGAAAACGGTGCTTTTTCTGTGATCAGGTTGTCGGTTTATCCGAGACCAACCCACGTTAAATCCCTAGTCCCATGGGCGATGGAGTGCAAGGGCGAGGGTCACGCTGTTGAGTGTCGGTGGCCTATGTCCTGTGCGGCAGGGCTTATCTGACAAGTCCGTCCAAGACCCACCTGTTCGAAAGGCCAGCGTGATCGATTGGAGTAGTACCGTCCCGCCTCAATTCTTGGCGGCATCTGCGCCGTGGCCTACTGGGTGCGAGGGCAAGTCTGGCTGTCTCCTCTTCAACGAAGGAATATGTATGGAAAAAACGCTTTTTGTTCACGCAATCCTGCTTTTCGGAATTTCGATTTCTTTGACGGTTGGTGCGGAACGGGCTGCGGCGCAAGGGCCCGCGGGCGCAGGCGCATCCGCTGCCGCGCAGGATAGCTCGCATTTCATTAATCCGATGAAGTTGCTCATGAGAGATTCCAAGAATTCTGCCGATGCACACGGAAACAGAAGCGGCATAGAGAAAAAGCTCACCCCAAACCTGCAAGCGCTAGGGGTGTTGGCCGCTAACGCTACTGCTACAGACGCGTGTGCGTCATTCACGGCATTGGATGGATGCCTTGCTGCCCTTCACGCTAGCCATAATCTGGGAGTGGATTTCAATTGTCTCCGCGCCGACGTGACGGGTGTGCACACTAGTGCCGATGTGTCCAGCTGCAAGGTCGCTGACGGAGAGAAAGCTCAGAGCCTGAACAAGGCCATCCATCAGCTGAAGCCGGATGCCAACGCCAAGCAAGCCACAAAGGACGCGGAGCAGCAGGCCAAGGACGATCTGAAGGGGATCAGTGATAGTTAATTTATGAGCGAGTATCCACTGCTAAAGATAACGAATCGTTGGGTATCAAAATGCGTTTCGTGCACCCGTCCTTATGCCTCGTCGCCGGCATTCCGTTGCGGCTACTTCCCATCTATTCTTTCCAGAATAAACGCCGCTTATTCGACGGCATGGCCAATGAAATATTGCTTCGCCAGGGGTCGAGAGGTCTAAAGAAATGGAAAGGGCGTCCCGCTCGAGGGGCGCCCCATTGTAAAGTCAGAATTTCGTCAAATCCCGCCAAACAGGCTGCAACTGTTAGCTAGGGTAGTATTCGCGTGGAGCATCTGTCTGTCTACAATTGAACAGTCTGGTCTTTAACGGAGATGTCGAAATTGTCCAAGGGCAGTCCGTCCTGGGAAGATTTTTTCTGAGCCTTCATAGGTTTTTTCAGATGGCGGAATGGGTTCGTCAACCGTCGCTTCTGACCAAAAGGGGCTGGTAATACTGCTCGCCCCTTGCGGTCCGAGTGTCTTCAGCGAGCCCCTGCTGTGGCCGCCAGGACCGGCGTTCCCACATTCACCTTGATCTGCTTGGGCTTTGCTTCCTCGCGCTTCGGGATACTGAGCGTCAGCACGCCATTCTGATAGTCGGCTTTGATTGCGTCCGATTTCACGGAGTTCGCCAGTGAGAAGCTCCGGCTAAACGAGCCATACGCGCGTTCGACGCGCAGATAGTTTTCCTCGTTTATCTTATTCTCAAACTTGCGTTCGCCGCGGATTGTGAGGATGTTGTTCTCGACGCGGATGTCCAAGTCCTGAGGATCCATATCGGGCAGGTCCGCTTTAACGACCAGCTCATGCTCGGTCTCGTAGATGTCGACGGCAGGCGCCCAAGGGGTCAAGTTCGACTCCTCGCCCGTACGTGCCGCCACATCACCAAAAACGCGATTGATCTGTTCCTGCAGGGTCGTAGCCCCGCGTGAGGGTTGTTCCCAGCGGTTCATTGTTCTCATTTTAACCACCTCTCAAATGTTTAGGGATCTGCCTTGGCCAAGAGCAATTTCAGATAACTCATGTCAGCTCAGATTGCCGTCTGGTTTTATCGGTAGGAAACAAGCATGAGCCACTTAACTTGTTTTGTCAAGTATAATATTACGCTATAAAAAAACCTTACCATTATAGTTAAGTCCACAAGCGACACAGTTCCGTCAACTCCCGATAAGTCTTAGTGTATCGGAAGCGCGATGAAGTAAGGGGCGTGCGCAAGCTTGGCGTGATTGCGCGCTTTCGATACAAGTCCGGTTGTGTGAAGTGATGGTTTGTCAGAGGTGGCTTGCGTTCTCATCTCCTCGAACGTTGTTGCGGCCAATGAAACGCACTTGGACGAGCGCGCGATTTGTCGGGAGTCAGTTTGCCACCAAGGAATCTCCAGCCAGAGCGTATAAAAGTGAACAGCTTTCACCCTCAACAGTCTTTATCGTGGACCGACGGGAGAACCAGCACTGTTGGTCCGTACTAGGGGCGGTTTCGCCATGTGTCGCGAATCGGATGACAGCGGTCCTCACAGGCTAAAAAATGATGGAACGGGTTGCAGAAACGTCGCCATGGCCCGGGGCCAGGATTACCGGTGTCGTTTATTTGCTTTACTTTCTGACAGCAGTGTCCGCCGAGGTCTTCGTTGGCCGGGGCAGGCTTGTTGCATATGAGGCCGTCAACCTCATGGCCTATGCGTTCTACCTTACTGTGACGCTGCTCTTCTATTACATGTTCAAACCGGTGAACAGGAGCCTCTCTTTGCTTGCCGCGTTCTTCAGCCTCGTGGGGTGCGTCAATGATGTTCTTGGCCTCTTTAATCTCGTGCCCTTCAAAATCAGCTCCCTTCTATTTTTCGGGCCTTATTGCCTCCTGATCGGCTACCTCATTTTCAGGTCAAGCTTCCTGCCTCGATTTCTGGGCGTGCTGATGGCGTTTGCCGGTTTGGGTTGGCTGATCTTTCTGTCGCCCCTCGCAAAAGATCTGTCCACTTACCTTAAGGTCCTCGGTTTCCTCGCGGAAGCTTCGCTGATGCTATGGCTCATCGTGAAGGGCGTGAACGTTCAACGATGGAAGGAGCAGGCCAGCACAACATGAAAGTGCCCGTCGAATCGCTCAGCAGTCCGCCGCTTAAGGAGGAAAAAGTGTGAGCGCAACAGTAAGTGTGGAACGGATTGCCGATGTGTCGCCACGATTCAAGGCGCGGATGGCCGGCGCCCTTTATTTTGTCGCTGCACGCCGCAGCCAGTGCCAAAGAATCGGCGGAGTTCCCCGTCTAGAGGTCCGCGATGTGCTCTTTGGCCCGTTTGATTTTTGGTGGAATCTGAGATTCTCTGACCATGGAGGAAAGTTAGGATAAACCTTTGGCAAAAAGAGTTCGCGGGATATCTGTGAAACTCGGGTATATTCCGGCATCTGGAGGATGCTAATGCTAACGGGCGCGCACGTAGTGATTTACTCGAAGGATGCGGAAGCTGACCGCAAATTCTTTCGGGACATTCTTGGATTTCGTTCCGTGGACGCAGGACATGGCTGGCTGATTTTTGGGCTTCCGGCGGCGGAGGTGGCGTTTCATCCGCACGACAAAAACGACCGGCATGAGATGTATTTCGTGTGCGACAACCTAAAAACGCAAATGGCGGCTCTGGAAAAGAAGGGTGTGCGCTTTGGCGAAATAGCAGAAGAGCGGTGGGGAACCCGTACGACGATCTCGCTTCCGGGCGGCGACGAGATCGGGCTATACGAGCCAATGCATCCCGTCACGTTTGGGAAAGGAACCAAACAAAGAGTGCGAGACGCCAGAGCCTAGTATGGTGACGGTCAGGTCCGGCGAGAGATCGGCTCGATGATAACTTTGCAGCCAATACTGCCATCCTCAAGCTGCTCCTCGGACTCGACTCGGCCCGAGGCACGCATTTCACGGCGAGCACTACCTGAGATTTCTACGGGAACGCGCATTCTCAATGACAGCAAACTTCCGATCCTTAAGCGTTTTGGACTTGCCATCACAAAGCATTTGCTCGAAATGCAGACGGTTTCCGTCGAACACTCTTCAGCCCCAAAATCAATTTCCGAGCTCCGAAACCAAACGGGGATTCTTGCCGAGTGACAATCGTTCAACGGTTCCGAGGCTGTATCCACACAGTGCTTGGATTGCATGGCCCTTTCCTTAGCACAGGGTTCCCGGCGGTGTCTTGGAGGACTTATACAAGGCGATCCTGAATCTGCCTGCTTTGCGAGGAGCCCCGCACCAATAAGGTATGCCCGTGGGGGTGATGAGGATGTATCGGCAGTCACACTGCAAAGGACAGGTGGCAGCAACTGATACTCTATTACTAACAGCTTATTTACCGGTGCGCATTTTAGCAATTTTGTCGTCGATTGCCTTGATTTCCAGAGCCAGATGAATTTCCTGAGGATTCTCCAATAGCTGGCGGAACAGCATTTCCCTCTCAGCCTTGAGTTCCTGCTGCTTCTTCTTGTCAATTTGTTTTTCGGGCACAGTGGCCAACTCTGCTAACCGATAATGTAGCCGCATGGCTGCCCGATGTCTGTGATGAAGGGCATAGTCGATGAACGGGGATTTACGCAATTGCCCAAGAGAAAGATGTGAACCGAACGATTCCGACTTCCCCAATGGGGACTGTAGCTATTGAGATCGGAAGGGTTTAAGCTTCGGTTACGTACACCGATTGGGAACACGAGTGAGTCGGAATGAATGGAGTTATTTCGCTAGAGAATATCACGCAATTAATTCTGCAAGCCCAAGGAACTTTTAACGGTACGGTCACCTCATGTCTACGAAATACGTACATATCCTTTTGTTTGTCTGTCCGGCATGTAATCTCCCTGTCGCGATTAGTCGAGTCAGCGACGAACGGAATGCGGAAGCAATTGATGCGGAGCGACTCCACATAACTTGCAGTTACTGTGACAAGTCATTGAACGTAAGCGCAGTCACGGCCAAAAAACATTACGTTGAGAATGGCCGTAGCACCAAAGAACAAGCCAGCCAGACGAGTCAAAGTCGGCCCCAAAAAATCATAGTCCGCGCGGGAAGAATCGTATGCCGTGACCATACCAGAACTCAACGCTATTCCGCATAGTCGGCGAAAGATCACTCCGGCGGTTACGTCAAGAAACCCCGCAACAAATAGCTGACACAGTCCGAATACTGAATGGATTCGATGACGTGGGCTGTTTCCTATCTGGCGCAAATCCTGATTAAGACGCCTTACCGTGGTTTCGAGTTCAATTTATGGCTTGCGACTCAGAAAAATGGTGTGACGGGGACCGCCCTCTTTCAGGCGACCACGAGGGCGTCGCACTTGCACGTCGAATCTGCCATCGCGCAATCGTTGCACGAATTGTCGATCATCTTGGGCTCCCCAGACCGCCAAAACGCCCTCCGTCTTGAGAGCCGCGTGGGCGGCGGCTATTCCACGGTCGTCATAGAGCCCGGCGTTTTTCGACGCGGCAAATGCGGTCGGGCCGTTGTCTACGTCGAGTAGCACGGCGTCGAATTGGTCTAGACCTGAACAACTGAGTGCGTCGAAGACATCCCCCGTTACAACCCGGACGCGCTTGTCCTTCAGAGGATGTGTCGCCAACGGCCCGAGCGGCCCACGATTCCACTCCACTACCGCGGGGATCAGTTCGGCGACGACAACTTTCGCATTTTGTGGAAGCAGGTCGAGCGCTACGCGCAACGTGAAACCCATTCCCAGACCGCCAATAAGAACGCTTGGCTGCTCGCGTTTCCGCGCCCTTTGGCAGGCGAACGTGGCCAATGCGTCTTCCGAGCCGTGCATGCGGCTAGACATGAGGACCGCGCCATCAACAAGTATGATGTACTCATCATCGCGACGAATCAGCTTGATGGCAGCACCGTCTGGGGAAACCGTCTGGCCGAGCAACTGGAAAGGCTTCACGAGCGTGATGTTACAGGAGAGAAAAGCTTGAGTACAAATGGATCGCTTACCATAGCGCCGATACTATCATTCCGTGTCAAAAAAATGCTTATGCTTGTATTCGCCCTCACGATTCGAGGCCGCGGCTCAGGCTTCCGAGCCCAGTGACCGTCTCCTGACAAAACCGAACACATTATAAAAGGGCGCCCCATTGGAGTACGTTTTGAGTGCGTTGCTCAAACTTCTCCAGAAAGGAGCACCCTTTTATGACCAGCGTTAAATATATCGGGCTAGATGTGCACAAGGAAAGCATTTCGATTTGTGTGAGGAACTCTGTCGGCAAGGTAGTGATGGAAAGCGTCATCGAAACGAAGGCGAGCACGATTTTGCAGTTCATCGACGGGCTGCGCGGAGATTTGCGCGTCACCTTCGAAGAAGGAACCTGGGCCGCTTGGTTGTACGACTTGCTGAAGCCGCGCGTGTCGGGAGTCGAGGTCTGCAATCCGCGAAAGAATGCACTGCTCAAAGATGGCAGCAAGAGTGATCGAATCGATGCCAACAAGTTGTCCGAACAGCTGTACATGAACAACATCAAATCGGTCTATCACGGAGAGCACGGCCTGCGAACGCTGAAAGAATTGGCGCGCAGTTATCTAACCATCAGCAAGGATCTCACTCGGGTGATGAATCGGATTAAGGCGTCGTATCGCAGTTGGGCCATTCCTTGCGCTGGCAAGGAAGTGTATGCACCGCGTCACCGTGCGGAATGGCTGGGCAAGATCAGCGAACCAGGGGTACGCCGGCGGGCGGAGTTCTACTACCAGCAGCTCGATGCCTTGCGGCTACTGCGCCAGGAAGTGCGGCGGGATTTGTTGCTGGAAGTCAAGAAACACAAGGCCTGGAAACTGCTGCGGCAGATTCCGGGGATCGGTCCGATTCGCGCCGCCGTGCTGATGGCCGTGATGCAGACGCCGCATCGTTTCCGCACCAAGCGACAGCTGTGGAACTACAGCGGGCTGGGGCTGGAAACTTATGACAGTGGAGAGTACCGGGCGGTCAAAGGACAGCTGCAACGTGCCAAGAAACAGGCCACGGTCCGTGGCCTAAATAGGGACCACAATCACGACCTCAAAGATATTTTCAAGGGTGCGGCGATGAGAGCCAGCACCGCGGCGGGACCGCTGCACGATTTCTACGAGAATTTACTCGCCAAGGGGAGGAAGCCCACGATGGCACGCCTGACTCTGGCGAGGAAGATTGCCGCGATCACCTTGATCGTCTGGAAGAAGGAGGTACGTTTCGACGCCAATTATTTGAAACCACAAGCAGCTTGAGCGCCTCTGGCTGAGAGTCTCTTCTATCCCTGGGAATCATTTCCCGGCGGTGACCGTCGGACTCTTGAGACGCTCGATTCGAGGGGAAGTAGCAACCGGTAAAGTCAGGCCCGTGCTGAAGCACGTGAGTCTCCGAAGCGAACCCTATGCCCTCTCGGACAATCGAAGAAAGCCATAGGCCAAGAGTCTCCGATAGGACCATGCATTGCCACTCTTCGAGTGGACAATCGTCCGGCTTGTAGTCTCAGAAAAGATGGCGCCGTCACGACAGCGAAATGGGCACCACGGGAGAGAGGAAGCAAAGCCTACGTCCAATCAGTTGGGCTGAATGCCGAGAAAAAAAGATCGGCATTGGGTCGAAGGGGAGCACTTTTTTCTAGACATTCCCTTTAATAGGACATTCCCTTTAATAGGACATTTACCGGGATGCACTTTTCCTGTTGGTGCTCAAAATTGAACAGACTCGCGGCTGGGTATATTGGCATTCTCGTGGAATGAAGAAGAGTGAACTCACGCTCAAACAAGTGTCCTCCGTCGCCTGTCCTAGCTGCGGCGTCACGGCTGGAAGATGCTGCGAACTGAATACAGGCGCTCCGCGTTCACATCCGCATGTGGATCGAAAGCTTGCAGCCATGGAAGCCATCGAAGGAAAGCGGACTCACTTGGTCGTAGATGGGCGCTAAGTCCCGACAATCTCACGTGGATCGCAAATTTGCCGCTATTAAATGAATTCACATCGGCCAACGGTTCAACTTCTTTGCAAACTCCCCCTCGAAATGACCTTCGACATCTTCATGGCTCAGCGGATTCTTGGCGTTAGTTAATACAACCGAATAAACAACTTCATTTCCAGCTACTTGCGCGGTGATAAATGCGCCATGCTCCGACAGTCTCAAGTAGGTGAATTTTACCTTGCTGCCATCTTCGAGGTTCTTTGTCCATTCTTCGTCTTGCATGGTTCAGTCTCATCCAGTAGCTCAAGTGTACATCTGAAACTGACCCGCCACTCACAATAGGCTGAACTTTCAATGGTTTCCAGCGAAGCAATGGCTGGAATATCGAACGGATGCTCACGGGGTTGATTCGCTCAGGAGAGAGATTTTCTTGATTTGCAAGTAATCGGGCATCGCCCAAACGGCGAAGGTGAGGCAGGGATGTGAATTAGATAGCTTGAGCGAAGCCGTGGTTCCATCGGTTCTCTATTCGGCGGACGCAAATGTGGAATTCGGCCTAACAACAAGCCGAGTACGCAAAGTTGCAATGGTGACTTATGACGTGGAGAATGTGCCGAGCAGATCAGGCAAAACCTCGCCTGCTTTACCCAAATGACATTCCGTGAAGGAGGACGCATTCGCAGGTTCCTCAGCCCCCACGTAAATTGTTCGTGCCCGACCAGCAACGCCAGCTACGAAACTAGCAGCAGGTTCCACAACTCCTGAAGTTCCAACAGCCATGAAAATCGTACATTCATTCAGTGCGCCGAAAATCGGATCCAGTTCGTACGGCGTTTCCCCAAACCAACAGATATGCGGACGAATTCGTCCGCCGCATTGGCACCGGGGAATCTCGGCTGGCGGATCATGCCTGCTCGTATCATCAAAAGGGGCTATGCTGCACGCATCGCAGCGGCTCTTAAAAAGCTCTCCGTGCATGTGGACTACCTGTCTTGATCCCGCCTGCTCATGTAGATTGTCAACGTTCTGGGTGCAGAGGAAGAGGCGTTGCTGAAGCTTCTTTTCGAGTTCCGCCAGCGCGAAATGCGCCGGATTCGGTTTCGCTGCCGAAGCGACCGCCCTGCGCATTGAGTAGAATTCCCACACCAGCCGGGGATCACGATGCCAAGCCCGAGGCGAGGCGACCTCGGCGATAGGGTAGTTTCTCCACAGCCCGTTCACGCCACGGAAGGTCGGAATTCCGCTTTCGGCGCTCACTCCTGCTCCTGTAAGAATGAAGAGTTGATCATCGAGCGCAATGTCGAGCATCACAAGAATTCTACCCTCGGCAGTGTGTTGTCCTAAAGCTTGAAGTTAATGCGGATCGATTGCACTGGCGGTGAGAGCCTGCACGTCCCGACAGCACTTCTTCACGGCGCCCGCGCAATCTAGGTGTAGCCGTTTGGCTTCAAGACCCGGAGCATTTGCTGCAGCGCATTCTGCCAATCGCGGATGTGGTGCGTCACCATGTGCGTGGCGGTGAAATCGAATTCGTTGTCGTCAAAGGGCAACTTGCTTCCGTCCGCGGCGAGAAACTGGACCTTTGCGGTGTCCTTGCTGCTCGCCCGTGCGGCTTCAATTTGCTCAGGGTCAACATCTACACCCGTCACATTGAGACCTTTCCGTCGCTTTCGGCTACCAGCGGCGAACGCACTATCAACACCGATGGAGTTACGAGACGTAGGACACCACTTGTCACAGTGCCCGTCTATCAGGCTGCAAAGAGAGAAGCCTCATGTAGCTTAATGGGTGTTCATATTTGGAGAGCCACCGAAACCTAACTCCTGATAGCATCGTTTTTTTCTAACCCACAAAGAGCATTGGAGGCGCGATGACTCCGGACGCGAACGTAACTTCTCGCCCAGCGAGCCGGACGCTAATTGCCCCGGCATGGCACACCATTGTGTTCATTGCTATTTTTGTGGGGATTTCAGTCGTCGGCGGTTTTTTCCAGCACGCCGTAAAGTAGCACCCAGAGGCAGTAGTGCCGAGCGGCAACGCCGTGCCGCGTTACATTTCTGTACTCGTCTTTGAGTGGCTGCTGGTGCTCTACTTCCGCATGGGCGTGCATAAGCGCGGAGTGCGCCTGCGCGATCTTGTTGGTGGCCGGTGGGCCACACCAAAAGACGTGTTGAGAGACATCGCCCTCGGTGCTGGACTCTGGGCACTATGGATTGGCTTGATGAATCCTCACATCTTGGGCGGGGGAACTAACGCAGCGCAAGGACTTCTGCCGCAAGGAATTTTTCAGAGCCTTGCTTGGATACCGCTCGCTCTCTCCGCAGGATTTTGTGAGGAATTAGCTTTTCGTGGCTACCTCCAGAGGCAATTTCAGGCGATCACTGGCAGTGGCGTCTGGGCAGTCTTTATCCAAGCGGTCGTATTCGGCGTTGGACATTTATACGAAGGGTGGGTCAGGTAGGAAGGATCACGCTATTCGGCGTCCTGTTCGGGCTACTCGCTGTCTGGCGAAAGAGTTTGAAGCCGGGGATGATAGCGCACGCTTGGCCTGATATTTTCGGCGTAATTATTTTCCGCGGGGTCTAAGTTTCCGGTCTCCCAATTACTTCGTGGGATTACCTTAAAAAGTTTCAACTCCGAGCACGCAAAACCTTGACAAGTCCGGCCCAGTAATCGCAGGAACGGTTTCGTTTTTTATCCGAGCCTAGAGTATCTGTTGTTTCTCTGCACGAGTTTATCTGGGTTTTGAAAAACGCAGAGGAGGCAAGCTAGGTCAACTCTTGCCTCCCCTCCCTGATCGGGCGGAACTGCGCTAATCAGTGATTGGGAAGCAAAGTATGCAACCATCGAATTCTGAAAAACTGTTCAATTTTGGACAGACTTCGATTTATTTTGATGATAGCTTTTGCCGCCAGTCTTCAGCCAGCATGCTGAAAGGCGTGACTGGCCTCTTAGGAATCCTTCCGCCCACGATTCGAGGCCACGCTCAGGCTTCCGAGACCAGTGACCGTCCCCCTGTACCGCTCTCTTCGTTAGAAGAAAGAGAGTCCGATGTACGCTCGCAAGGTTTCTCTCTGCTTAAAGGCAGAATCCTTCAGCCAATTCCTGAAAAAGTTCGAACGTGAGGTGATCCTACTGCTCCGCAAGCAGAAGGGTTTTCTCGACCACCTCATCCTCCTTTCAGACAGCGGAAAACTAGTTTATGTCTACACCTTCTGGGAATGGTGTTGCATCTACCGGTTGAGCTGGCACGGCAAATCGGAAATGTGTTGCTCGTACTACCGGCCTACCCGCTGTCGAGCCGTGGTTGCCAGCGGAGCACAGTTGCCCTTCTGGGCAGGTGTTTGCGCGTCCGCATGTGTGCCAGTGTAGAACCTGAAGCCGGAGGAACCACATGGCGCAGACGATCTGGATTCACAAGCTCGCCGACGCGAAAAAAGCAGAGGCCGATGGAATGGACTACATCTGCCAGCATCTGTTTCAGGCGTTGACGCAGACTGGCAAGCTCACGAAGGCAAGTGGTTGGAACGCGTTCGAGGACGCCAGTGCAAAAGATGGCACCAGTTACCGGGCGCTGTTCTGCGATTCGTGTGGGAAAAACTACAACAACGGCAACGTTAGAATGGCAAAAGAGCCCGTGCTGGTGTAAGAAAGCCGAATCGTGGCAGAGTCAACTGATTTGGTCGGAAAACCTGACATCTTGCTCCTATTGAGTCCCGCATAATATAGCGAACCTTTTTCCGGTATCCTGCGTCTAACTGGATATGGGAAACGCTGCTGGAGTACCCCGCGATTTTGAAGCCTTAGAGAAACGACGCTTTCAAGCCATTCAGATGTTGGAGCGCGGACTGAGTCAAGCCGAGATTGCTCGGCAACTCCGCGTTGTCCGGCAGACGGTAGCTCGTTGGGTGCATGACTATCGCACCGAAGGTAAGTCCGCACTGCGCAAAGCGGGGCGCGCTGGGCGCATGCCGCGCTTGAATGAGAAGCAGCGGCAGCAGTTAGAAAAGTACCTGGTCGCAGGTCCGGAGCGGCTCGGCTATGAGACCCCGTTGTGGACCTGTCCCCGTGTGGCTCATTTGATCGAGCAGGAATTTAACGTTTGCTATCACGAGGGCCATGTCTGGAAAATTCTGGTTGGTCTGGGTTGGAGCCCACAGCGACCGGAGGGGCGAGCACGAGAACGCAATGGAGAGCAGATCCTCAATTGGAAGAAGAACGCCTGGCCGGGACTAAAAAAAAAGCGCGCCGGGAAGGGCGTATTCTCCTCTTCATCGATGAAAGCGGACTGAGTCAGCGACCGCATCGTTGCCGTACCTGGGCACCTCGTGGACAGACCCCCATCTTGCAATACAACTTCAATTGGAAGAATCTGTCGGTCGCTGCCGGCCTCACCTTGTGGAACTTTTACTTTCGTATCTATGCCGGGACCATCAAGAAGGAACAGGTCGTGGACTTTCTGAAGGCCTTGGTGCGTCACCTGGACCAGCCGTTACTGATCGTGTGGGATCGCCTGCCGGG
Organism: Candidatus Acidiferrales bacterium; assembly: GCA_963709675.1. Lineage (GTDB taxonomy): Bacteria > Acidobacteriota > Terriglobia > Acidiferrales > UBA7541 > Acidiferrum. Next base: position 191,876 of record CAVPWW010000002.1, on the reverse strand, counting down.
GCACCGTAGCCGGCTGGTGCAGGATTACATTGCCAGTTTGCAGGGCTGGATTTCCACTGCCTATCTTCCGCCCTACGCACCAGAACTGAACCCGGTCGAGTACATCTGGGGTTACTGGAAGCAGCACGAGTTACCCAATGTCTGCCCCCAGGACTTCTGGCACCTGAGCGAAGCAGCCCGACGAACGCTACGTCGCATGCGCCGCCGTCCGCGGCTGATCACCGCCTTCTGGAAGCAATCTTCTTTGTGGCCAGAATGACCCTATATTATGCGGGACTCAGTAGTACTTGACCTTATCGATTTTCCCGTTAGCCAAGGCTTTAGCCAGTTGGGTGCAGCAGAAGACCCGCGAATATAGAGAGGCTCGGGTATTTCCTGTACAGCTTTGGATGCGTTGCAGGGTTACGCTGAAAGTAGCCCTCGCCCCTCCAAGGCTGCTAAAGATGTTCACAGAAACGAAGTTTGGGGTCGAGTGCAAGAACCCGAAATGTCGCGACTACATAGTTCTTGGGACATATACGAAGCCACCGCAATCGACCAGGGATTTCCTTAGCTTTGCGTGGGGTGGTCCTTGGAAACTGACCTGTCCGGCTTGCGGTGACGCTCATGACTACTACCAAGCCGACCTTTGCCAATGTCCGTAAGAATTGAATTTGTTGTTCTTTCAATTTGGCGAAGGTAACGGGATAGATTTTCGCAGGATTTCAGTGAGCAAATGGGCACAGCGGGGTATCGCCGCTTTCAATCCACAATCTGGGGCGTATTGGTTTAGGCCGCACCACGGGCGGCCACGTCCAAACGGCTTTACCGGACGCGCGCAGAATTTCCCGCCCCTTGCTTCTCAGCCAAAACGCGCCTCCGGTAAAGCGCTAACGTTAATCAGACGTTGAGGGGAATTAAGACAGCTTCAACTCTTCTAAGACTTTTTCCAATCTGAGTTTAGCGGCGGTGATATCGGAATCGTTCAGCCGGATCGAGCAGTGCGTGAAATGTCGCAAAGCCGAAGCAGAACATCGTACAGAGGGACACATGTTCCAACTCGACAAGTCTCTTTGCTGGCGCGGCTGGCACGCATTCCGGCGGGGACTCGCGACCAACCTTCACGCTCTCGGGATACCGGATCGGGAGATCCAGGGGATCCTGAGGCATTCCAACATCGCCATAAGTTACATCAAGAGCCTGAGTCAATCGCAGGTTTCTGCGCTCGATCTGGCGGTAGAAAAAATGGAGAGTGAACTGATCCAGTGAGGTCTGAATTTTCCGGGAAATCGTCAATGTGCAACGTCTATGGGACAAAACCGAAAGAGTGATTTAGCTGAAATGTCGCAACCGATTCGTAAGAGACAGGTTAAGTTGGAGCCGAGAGTGGGAGTTGAACCCACGACCTGCCGATTACGAATCGGCTGCTCTACCACTGAGCTACCTCGGCCTTGACTGAAAACAAACGACTTGCTGCTGACGTTCGTCAACTGCCATCAAATTGCCATCAATGTACTTCCCAACCTTCGCCGTTGCCTCGTGTAAATCCGTCGAGTCCACGATATTGCACTGTTCAAATGTGTAGACTCGGTCAGATGCCCCGAAATCTTCATGGCGATTCTCCGTGAAATCCCGGACCGGATCCGATCCGATTCTTGACGCCGCTCTGGCGGAAGTCGTGAAGGAGCAGGCCCTTGTACTGCCAAACTTTTGGACCTGTCCCCACTCCCAATCTTATCTTAACGCATGCAGCTTGAAAAGACTTACGCAGGTTTCTTGCGCCAAACACACTTCCCTTTCGCGGCACATTCTTAGTTCTTTGCTATCACTGTGTCTTTGAGCCTGTCGGCGGACCGGTGTAACAAGTCCTGCATCCACCCTAGTTTTCCTGCCCCCATATTGTTGATTCTGCGCATAGTCGGAATCAGATTCCTCTGCGACAGTAGCGAACGGAGAACTCCCGACTTGCTACCTGCTCATCACGTCCCTCCTTCCCGACGCCTCTTGGTTGCCGTCTGCACAACCGCTGCCCTTCGCTTCGAGATTTGTACGAAAACCCACGCCCAGGAACTGGGCGCAGTTTTGCGCGGTGATATGGGCCTCAAATCAGTTAAGCGACCTCGCACGCGCGCGAGCGTGTGGCCTATGCAAGAAACGTGGGAACGCGCCCGATCTCATGCAGCGTCTGACTACATGTGGGTAGATGAGTCGTTTCTAGGGATCTGATAGAATGCGCGGAATGAAGAGACGAACATTGCTGATGGCGACGCCGTTGGCTGTGCTGGCGCCCTGCGAGATAGCAGAAGCGATGAAATCGACGTTCGCTTCAGTTGCGCATGAGAGTTTGGCAAGAGGGAAGAGAAAGCAAGGTGGCACGATGGGAGGCTCAACTGTGGTGTATGAACTGCGGATTTATCACGTGGTCCCCGGAAAGATAGAGAACCTGGTAGCCCGCTTCCGGGACTACACTATGAAGCTTTTTGCGGACCATGGAATCAAGAGTGTTGCGTATTGGACTGCGCTGGAGGAACCGATGAAAAGTAGCACTTTTTATTACATCTTGGAGCATCCGAGCCGGGAAGCGGCGGCAGCAAACTGGAAGGCCTTCCAGGACGATCCGGAGTGGAAGAGCGTGAAGGCGAAATCGGAAGAGAATGGGAAATTGGTGGAGAAGATTGACTCGACATTTTTGATGCTGACGGATTTTTCGCCGAGGTTGGGGTAACAACTCTTCCACGTGACATTGCGAGGCGTTTGTTCTTATTCGGTCGCGTCTTCGCCACGCTTTTGTCAGGTCCTTCCATGAGAAGGCCGGTTAGCGTCAAGCCATTTCTTTCTTTTTTCCTTTCTTTCTTCTTTCCTCTTTTTTCATTCCCCGAGTTTTCCATAGAAAAACTTCACGCCAGGATCGCCTGGCAGCGACGATCGCCAGCTCGGTCGACCCACAGCATCCCCTGTTTTGACCCTTTTCTCAGAAGGCCGGTTGATATCAAGTCACACTTTCGCTTCCTTCTTTCCGTGAATCTGTTCCCGTTCAGCCAAGCCGCCTCTGTCGCCACCCTTCCATCCGCACTCTTGTGTGAGCGATTTTCGCTCGGTGCAAGTTGGGTGTTCTCGATTCATTAGGCGCTGCCACCTGATTAGCGTCCTCTGCTTCTCTCTTTACGAGGGAAGTTTGGGCCCAGGACCTAGACGCAGTCACCTAAACTCGGCGGTCGAGCTCAGCCGTTCGGTTACAAACTCTTCCCCTGCCAGGTTTCTCTATGCCGCTGGGTTCATCGCCTTCTGGCTATTACGCAACGGTTCGTACACCTCTCCACTCACCCACAGCCGATGCAACAGCACCGCTAGCTTCCGTGCTACCGCCACTACCGCCCGTTTCTTGGCATTCTTTCCTCCTCGCGCCGAGAGCCCCTGCCCCCAGCGCCGCAAATCACTGTCTTCCCCAAAGGGTCCCAAAATGTAGTGTGCCCCTTGCACCAGCAGTGTCCGTAGATACTCGTCCCCTTCTTTGCTGATGCGCATCTGTGGTTCGCTCTCGCCCGAGTTCCTACGCCCAGGCTGCAAGCCCACAAAACATCCCGCGTCACGACTCTTCCGGAAGCGATGGGGGTCCTCGAAGGTCAGCACATAGGCCGTGGCGATGATGTCTCCCACACCCTTCACCTGTTTGAGCAACGCCGTTTCCGGATACGTCTGTTGGGACATCTTTTCAATCCGCCGATCGTATTCCTGGATGCGTTCGTTGAGCGATTCCACTTCTCGCAACAGCGGCTCTAACGCTTGGCGCAATCCTATGCTCAATCCACTTGCCGTCTCCCGACTGAACTGTTGCGTGCCACACTTATCCATCCGCTCGCCGTAGGACTTCACCAATCCTCGTGCGGCATTCACCAGGGCAGTTCGTGTGCTCACGAGTACCGCTCGTGCACGGATTTCCGTCAGATGTAACTGTGCCTGCGCACTGCGATGCTTCACCGGGCTCAGCAGTTCGGGATCGATTCGCGCCAGCCGCGCTAGCGTGCGCGCATCCAGGCGATCATCTTTTCGCCGGCTCTTGGTGATCAAGCGCACCTTTTGAGCGTGCCCCACGATCACTTCGTGCTCCAGGGCGGTCAACAACCGGCTCACCCAGGGTGAATGCGTCCCCGTTTCCATCGCGATGCGACACCGCGGCATGCTACCGAATACCTGCTTCATGACTTCCGGTGTGGTTGCCAGTTTATGTTCGAAAACAATTTCTCCTTTTTCATTCAACACGCAGTACGCACTGGAGCGATCTCCCAGATCCAAACCAATGGTGAGCTGCCCTTCGAAAATGTTTTTACCACTCGCCTGCATAGTGCTAATCTTCTGCATTGCCGGTCTCCTTTTCATTGTGCTTCGAGCACGTCGAACATTGGGAGCGTATCGCATCCCGCGGGAGACCGGCCTTCTCATCCCATCTGTCCTTTTAGGGCCTTCGGCCCGCGAAACCTTATGAAAATCACTTCGGGGTAAGATCGTAACGGCCAGGAGCGGCGAGGTCGCGTTAATCAGTGGAGAGTTCGAGACCGTCCATCTGTCTGATCCGGAGCGTGCGTGTTTGAGCGAATAATTGGGCGTCGTTGTCTTCCCGTGGGGAGCGGCGATAGCCCGTGACTCTGGTTAAAGTACTCGCAGCACGCTCTCCGCTCCCGGCCAGGAGGAGTCTATGTCGTACCGGATAGCGGGAATCGATGTTCACAAGAAGATGTTGGCTGTAGTTGTGTCCGACGTTGAAATCGAAAGCGAATACCAATTTGAGCGACGGATGTTTAGCAGCAACCCTGAACAACTGCGATCGTTGGCTGCGTGGCTCGTCGAGCAAAAGACCGAAGAAATAGTCATGGAGTCGACGGCGCAATATTGGAAACCCGTATGGGAAACACTGGAAAGGTATTGGAAGCCGCTCTGCGAGAAGCGGGAAGGAGCCAGGCGGAGGTCCGGCACGTTGCATCTGGCGCAGGCGCTATCCAATCGCGGGCGACGGGGACGCAAGAGGGATTTCGTCGACGCCGAACGCTTGGTGAAGCGGCTGGTGGCCCGAGAACTGACGCTGAGCTTTGTGCCCGATGCCGAGCAACGCCTATGGCGAACGGTAACGCGCAAGAAGTACCAGTTGCGGCGCGACCTGGTGCGCTTAAACAACCAACTGGAGGCCCTTCTGGAAGAGGCCCATATTAAGTTGTCCAGTTTGGTCTCCGATCTGCTTGGCGTCAGTGCCAGACGCATGTTGAAGGCACTGGCCGACGGAGAAACCAATCCCGCAGCTCTGGCTGCCTTAGCCCATGAGAGGTTGCGGGCTACGCCGGAACAATTGTGTGATGCGCTCGGCGCGTGCACGGAGCTCAAGCCCGTGTACCGACGGCTCCTGAAAATGACCCTGGAGCACTTGCAAATCCTCGAGCAGCAGATCGGTCAGCTGGATCAAGAGCTAGCCACTTTGCTCTATCCGCACCAGGATGCGGTCCAGCGGCTAGCGGAGGTTCCGGGTTTCGCAGTGGACTCCGCGCAGCAGATCATTGCCGAGGTCGGCCCTGCCGCAGCGACGTTTCCCTCCGAGAAATGCCTCTCTTCGTGGGTCGGTGCCTGCCCCGGCGAAGAAGAGAGCGCTGGCGTGAACTACAGTCACCGCTCTCCGAAGGGCAACCGTCACATGCGGCGCTTGCTCAATCAGACTGCTAACGCCGCTGTAAAAGCCAAAGGAAGCATCTTCGAGATCATCTATCGGCGTTGCGTCCCGCGCCTCGGGCATAATCAAGCCATTGGGGTCATTGCGCATCGACAGTGTCGGCTGATATGGCTCATCCTGCACCAGGGAGTTCGTTACGAAGAACGGGGCCCAGCAGTCACCAAACGATCCAGATATCAGCGCACGTGGAGAATGATTCGGCAACTCCGAAATCTCGGTTATCGGATCGAATTACCGAATCCTCAAGCCAGCCAAGCACAGGCGCAGTGATTTTCGACTCTGATTATCGTCCAAGGACGTATCAGTACCTTGGCTTTCGTCATTTCGCCCCGGCAAGCAGGTACTGGGAGGAACTTTCCCTAACTGTCGGGTAGGACGTATCGACAGTTATGTTGCATAGGAGGATCGCCGCCAAGGAATGTGTGGGTCCAACGACTGCGTACACCACATAATTGGAGACTGGGGATGCTAAAACCAAAACATCTCGGTCTCCTGGGCCTATTGATTGTTTCAGGCGTATTGGCCTTGATCCTGCTTATCTTCTTTCCATCTCTGCCCGATCCGAAGTGTGTAGGCTTCTTGGCCCGCACAGAGAGCGACGTGGTTATTCCTCTTCCCGCGAATTGTACCCAGACTACAGACGTGCCGCCTGACGATATGGTGAAATATCTGGAGAACGAACGAAGCAGGCGCGGCCTCATTTTCAAGAAATGGATCACCTGCAAGACGCCAAACCAAACCCCAACCCCTGGCTTCGCTTTCGAGCGCGATCCACGTTGGCTGCCCAGTTATGTGCCCCGTACCTACCAGTTCCGGCGCACGGTCATCATCCTCCCCTACGCACAGCCTGTTCCTGAAGAATCTTCTGTCGTGGCCGAAGTGTGCCTGATGCCATGGCGTAGGTATGTTTCACAAATTGCAGGACAGTGCGACGGCAAGTTCACGGTCTGGAAATGATCAGTCGATCTGCCTCGTTGTCCTGAACTGCAGCTTTCAAAGAGCGCGGAGAAACTCGATCAAAGATGGGTCATCCCTCCAGTGCCTCCGCCTCGGAGGTGCCTCCGGGCTGATACCAATCCACAAACTGCAACAACGAACTTTTGCTATCTTGCGAAAATGCGTGATTCTCTCACTCTGAATAAGATGGGTGTGACACTAACTGAATTTTCACTCCCAAAGAGTCCGCGCCCCTGACTTCCATCAAAATGCCATCAACGGACCCAAACTGACGCAAACAAAGGAAAACGCAGACAACGCTCACGAGAAGTCATCGAATTGATTTGGTTAGAGATAGTTAGGATACATTTTGCTGCGTTGGGAGAAGTTTGGATTACCAATCGTCTATTTTACGACTGATCTGTCTCGGCCCACCAGTGCACAATAACCCTCGCGGAAAATGGCTGTCAATCCAGGGGAAATGTGAGATCGTCGACATAATTAACGAGAAAACGGGTACATGGCCCAACCGATACCAATTCCGACCAGCAGGAAGAGAAAGAACGACCAGAGAATGTACTTGACGCGGTCTTTTGGGCGGCGGCGTCCCAAGAAACCAAAGGCCAGAGAGATCACGGCGGCGAAAAGCAGGAAGGACTGAATATGCGTCAGGTTCAAAGGGCTGAGGAGGCTCATGCTTTGCGGCCTCGTGCGGCTTCGTAGGCGTGGAGAGCAGCGAGAAGATTGAGGACGCCGGCGGTGGCGAGGAACCGAGTTCCATAATCACCACCGGCGTGAGAAACATCGGCGCCGTCGCGTTCTACTGCGCGGGCCAAGAAATAAAAACTGCCGGCACCGAGATCGGCGACGTAGCCGAGGGTGTCGAACGCATCGTTCCCTTCGGAAGTGAAGAGATTGCCACGCATGGAAGCACCGACAACGACGAGAAGGCCGACGGTGACAAAGACGACCAAAGCGCGGCCCCACATGCGTTGAAGCGCGTGGCCCAAGCCGGGAAGGAGCCAGCCGGCAAGAGCAACGCCCCAAGACTTGCCTTCCGAAGGAGAGAATTCGCGGGGCGGAGGGGGAGCGGTGTCCGGCACGGCGGGAGCCTGCGCCAGGGGAGCGGTTTCGTTGGATTCTTGGCTCATGCTATTTGCACTGTCCAATCGTCAAGCAAGCAAAGGCAGAATTTCCGTTTGGATGGCACCAGTCACGCGCGCTTCCTTGTCATCGACATAGACATCCACTTCGGTGCGCATGCCAAATTCCTGCAAATAAATTCCGGGCTCAACGGAATTGCAGGTGTGCGGGATCAAGTGGCGGTCATCCTGAGTCTCGAGACCGTCCATATTGACGCCGTTGCCGTGGACGGAGGTACCAATGTTGTGCCCCGTGCGATGAAAGAAATATTTGCCATAACCGGCCTTTTCGACGATGCCACGGGCAGTTTTATCGACTTGCCAGCCTTGCAGAGGCTTCCCGGCTTTCACGGCGGAGCAAATCAGGTCTACGGCGCGGTCTCGGGCATCCCGCAGCACACGGAATACTTTCGCGTACTTTTCGGGAACCGAATCGCCCAGGTAGCCCATCCAGGTGATGTCGTAGTACACGCTATTTGGCCCTTTTTGCTTACCCCAAACATCGAGCAGCAACAAATCCCCTTCCTTGATGGGCGAGGACTTTTCGCGTGTCGGTCCGTAGTGCGGATCGCTGGCGTTTTGGTTCACGGCTACATCCGGGCCTTCTTCGGCGGTAATTCCGGCTTCTTCGAATTTGCGAAGGATAAATTGCTTGAGGTCGTATTCGGTCAGAGGCTTCTTCTGTTTTACACAGTTGGCGGCATGATCGAACGCCTCGCGAACGATGCGATCGATGGCCCGGCCCGCAGCGAGATGAGATTCGAGCTGCTCCTTGCTCCAGCTAGCCTCATATTTCTGGACCAGGTCGGCGGAGGTGACCACCTTCAAGCCGAGACTGCGAACCAACTCGACAGTTCCGGCATCGACCATGGCGACGTAGGGAATGGCGTTCTTGGGCGAATACTGCATGGCCACTTTCCTGGACTTCCCCAGGGCTTTTTTGAGGTTGTCGCGCAGTTCCTTTTGGCCTGCAAAGTAAAGAGTATCTCCGGGCACCGCGGCCAGTGCGCCGGCTTCAATCTTATGAACTAACTTTTTTGGCGTGCCTTTGGCGGGAACGAAATAAAACCAGCGACGCGTACGCATGGCAGCCGGCAAGTCCAAAATCCGAAGGGCGATGGGGTCGCGACCACGGAAATCGTAAAAGAGCCAGCCGTCCAGCTTCGCAGCGCGCAGATCCTTCTGCATCTGGGGAATATCGACCGTCATGGGAATAGTTCCCTTCCCGTCTCCAGCCGGCTTCGGTCACGCTTCCGTTTGAAGCAGGCCTTCGACCTGTTGGCGTGTAACGCCGAGGACTTCCACGCGCTTGATTCGGCTTTGTTCGCCGCTACGGATTCTAACAGCCGATTTCGAGGTTTTCAAAACGGTTGCAAGGAATTCGACCAAGGCTTCGTTGGCACGATTTTCGATAGCCGGAGCGCACAAACGAATCTTGATTGCGCCGTCGATGATGCCGGCGATCTCATCGCGGCTGGCTCGCGGTTGGACACGCACAGGAAAGGTGACGATCCCCCGTGCCGGATCTACCGCGATATCGAGGGCACTCACCGCTCACCACGCTCTTTCGTATTGAACGGGCGGTTTGATCTTTGCTCCAAGGGTATGCGCGGCAAGCCGGGGCCAGTAAGGGTCGCGAAGCAACTCGCGGGCAAGCAGAACAATGTCGGCTTGGCCCGTGGAGATGATGGTTTCGGCTTGAGCCGGCTCCGAAATCATGCCGACGGCGCCAGTGGCGATGCCCGCTTCGCGACGAATCGTAGCGGCGAAATCGACTTGATAACCGGGCCCAAAGGGAATCTGCACGTTAGGGACGAGGCCGCCGCTGGAAGTATCGACCAGATCAATGCCCAGGGCCTTCAACCTGCGAGCGAGCTCGACACTCTGCGGCAAATCCCAGCCATGATCGGCCCAATCCGTTGCGGAGATGCGCACAAACACCGGGTGATCCTGTGGCCAAAAATCGCGCACAGCTTTGGCAACTTGAAGAGGGAGGCGAATGCGATTATCGAAGCTGCCACCAAACTCGTCCGTGCGATGGTTGCTCAGCGGGGAAAGGAACTCGTGCAAAAGATAGCCGTGAGCAGAGTGAATTTCCAAGATTTGGAAACCTGCTTGCAACGCACGACGGGCCGCAGCGACAAAATCCGCGACCACCTGGTCGATGTCGGTGGCAGAAAGTTCGTGTGGTACCGCATAGCCGGTATTGAATGGAATGGGACTGGGTGCAACCGGTGTCCAGCCGCCATCTTTATTGAGGATCGGCGCGCCTCCCAGCCACGGGACTGCCGTGCTTGCCTTCCGACCGGCATGCGCTAGTTGGATTCCGGATAGGGCGTGATGCTCGCGGATGAAATCGACGATCGGGCGCCAGGCGTCGACATGAGAGTCCAAGTAAATGCCCGTATCCCCTGGGGAGATGCGCCCTATGGCGCTGACGGCGGTCGCTTCGGTGAAGACCAGAGCTGCGCCGCCAACGGCGCGGCTGCCCAGGTGCACTAAGTGCCAGTTGGTGGGGTGGCCGTCCCGGGCAGAGTACTCGCACATGGGCGAAACCACGATGCGATTCTTTAGCTCTATTGCACGGAGGCGAAACGGTGTGAAGAGGTTCATCTTGGTTGTTAGTGGCTCACTTTCCAATGGTTCGATTCAGCGCGCCGGAGATCGGGTACCAAACAAAGCCGTGCCCACGCGCACTTCTGTGGCGCCTTCGAGGATCGCCACTTCAAAATCGTGGGACATGCCCATCGAGAGTACCGGGAATTTCCCGCCGAGGCGGAGTTCGAGTTGATCGCGCAAGCTTCTCAGCCGCGCAAAATATGGGCGAAGTTCTTCGATGTTCTCCAGGAAGGGCGGAATACACATCAAGCCGGCCAGTTCCAGGTGTTGCAGCGCGATGACTTTTTCGGCTAGAGCCGGGGCTTCGGTCTCGGAGACACCACTTTTTGTGGCCTCATGGCCGATGTGAACTTCGAGGAGGACACGGAGGCGATGTCCGGCGGGGAGAGCGGAGGAAGCGCGATCGAGTTTTTGAGCCAATGCAAAATCGTCGATCGAATCGACACTGTGAAACAAGTGCGCAGCTTTGGCGGCCTTATTGCTTTGCAGATGGCCGATCAGGTGCCAGGTGGCGGAAAGATGGGCAATGTCGCCGCGCTTCCCTTCCCATTCCTGGACACGATTTTCTCCGAAGTGACGCAACCCCGCGTCAAAGGCATCGCGAATTGCCTCGGCCGGTTGAGTCTTGGAAACAGCGATTAAGGTGATTTCCTCGATACTTCGACCAGCACGATCTGCCGCGTTGGCGATGCGCTGTTGAACTTGCAACACGTTTTCCTGGATTGCAGTTTGCGCCATATTCCCAGCTTCAACTTCAAAATCGTAACACGCTCTTCCGGCGAGGCAGCGTTTGACTTGGTGGGAGGCAGTCGTTGCATCCGTTGCAGGCTGTTCGATCTCCGGTTACACTGGCTGACACGAGTGGCGCCCACCACTAAAAAAGCCAAATGACGACACGCGGATTACTCATCGCCATCGAGGGAATTGATGGCAGCGGTAAGCATACCCAGGCCAGGCTTCTTGAACATTCACTCTCTGCCAAAGGGTTCTCCGTCTTTGCCACGGGATTCCCGCAATACGATTCGTGGTTTGGGAGCATGGTCGGGAAATTCCTGAATGGCGATTTTGGTCCATTGCAAGCGGTTGACCCGCATTTTTCCGCGCTGCTTTATGCGGGCGATCGTTTTGAAGCGAAACCACGCATCGATACTGTTCTGAACGAGGGAAAGATCGTGCTGGTGGACCGCTATGTGGCTTCCAATCTGGCGCATCAAGTTGCGCGGGCCGATGCCGAAAAGCGCTCGGAATTTTTGCGCTGGATCGAGCATCTGGAATATACGATCTACGGGCTTCCCCACGAAGATCTAATTCTCTATTTGCGAGTTCCCCCGAGCCAAGCGCAAAGGTTGGTCGGACAGAAATCGGAGCGCGAATACACGCGGGCAACTCACGACATTCAGGAGAAAAGCCTGCGTCACCTGGAAGACGCAGCGGAAATGTACGACATGCTTTCGCGCAGCAGGCCGTGGGCGACGATCCAGTGCTACGACGCGCAGAACAATACGCTGCGCTTGCCCGAGGATATCGCCGCGGAGGTTCAGTCCGCGGTATTGCCTTTACTCGAGACGGTAAAGAAGGGCTGAGGGATGGGATTTTCGGAATTTCTGGGCAATGAGAAAATCGTGGCCGCTTTACGCGGGGCATTCCGGTCTTCCCGCGTGCCTCACGCCCTTCTGTTTACAGGCCCGCGGGGAGTAGGCAAGTACACGCTGGCGCGGATGTTTGCGCAGGCCGCGAATTGTGAACGACTGACAGATGACTTCTGTGGCGCATGCCCTACTTGCATACAGATTTCTCAATTGGCGGACCCGCAAGAACTGATGGAACAGGGCCTTGCCGAACGCGGGGAAAGCGCGGACGCGGCCACGGTGGAACGTATTCCCTTGATCCTGCAAACTCATCCGGATGTGTGGGTGATGGTGCCGGATCCGGTTCGGCGGAAGAGCCCGGTGGCTCGCCCCATGCTACGCATCGGGCAACTTCGTGCGGTACGCCGTGCGGCGTATTTCGAACCGACGGGACGGCGACGGGTGTTCATCCTGGATGGGGCGGAGACGATGCGTTCGGACGTGGCGAACGTGTTCCTGAAAATATTGGAGGAACCGCCTGGTTCGGCGACGTTGATTTTGACGGCTCCTTCACCGTTCAGCTTGCTGCCTACGATCCTCTCCCGGTGCATGCAATTCCACTTCGCGCCCCTTCCGGTTGCCAAAGTGGAAGCAATTCTGAAATCACACTCCGACCGAAAGCCGGCCGAACTCAGGTTGGCCGCCCAACTTTCCGAAGGGAGCCCCGGTTTGGCATTGGAGCTGGACCTGGAAGACGCCGTCGAGAAGAGGAGGACAGCCCTGCGCATTCTGGAACGCGCGGCACGCGGGCAAGGTTTCGCGCAATTGTTTGCGGATACGGCAGCTTTGGCGAAAGACCGTGAATCCTCATTTGAAGAGCTGATCGCCGTGTTTTATGGATTGCTTTCGGATCTATTGGAATTGAATGCCGGAATCCGATCGCCGCTGCTGCGAAATCCACACCTTTCCAAAGAATTGGAAGGCCTGGCGCGATCGATAGACGCGGCATGGATTGGCCGGGCCATCGTGGGAATGGACAAAATGGCGGGAGGGCTGCGCCGAAACTTGAATCGGCAGCTCGGACTGGACGCGCTGGCGGTGTCCTTGGCTCCTTCCCAATCGAGCGTGCCCGGCCGAAAATAAACTTTCCCGCTACAGCATCTATGGGGTGATAATAGTCGAAACCCAAGGGCCGCCCGGCGCATCATAGAGGACAGGAAACACCTTCATTAAAATAAGGAGTAGTCATGGTGAATCGCCGCATGTTCCGTCCCAGCTTCGCGGAAGCCAAAGAGCAGGCCTCCCCCCGGCCTCAGCACAATGGTGGACCTCTTCCAAGTAAAAAGCCCGCCCCACCCGAGATTACTCACGCGGAAAATTTTTATTGGGTGAAACAGATGCAGAGCCGCACGCCGATGTCGGTGGTGCTGGACTCAGGGGAGGTGCTGCACGGAATCGTAGAATGGTACGACCGCGACTGCATCAAGATTACGCGTGAAGGAGCGCCGAACCTGATGGTGTTCAAGCGCCACATACGGTACGTCCACAAAGAGGGCGACGACGCAGCGCAGGGCGGCGACGAGTAGATTTTACTTTCGCAAGCTATGCCCGGTTGCAGCCGAGAAGGTGAGAAGCGCCTTGGCTGCCAGAGAGCCGGACTCATTGAAGATTTCGCATTCCGTCACAATGAAATTTCTGCCGCCGCGAAGAACGCGGGCGTCGGCTTTTATCGTGCCGCGGTGAACTGGCTCGAGGTAATTGATCTTGAGCTCGAGCGTGGCTAACTCGACTCCACGGGGCACGACGGTATAGGCAGCGATGGCTGCGGTGGTATCGGCGAGAGCGGCAAGAATACCACCGTGGACGACGCCGTGAATCTGCTTGTGACGTGGCCGCACGTCCATGCGGAAGATAGCGCGACCATCGTGGACGCTCTCGACGTCAAAGCCGAGTAGCTCTGAAGACTGACTTTCCTTCATCCGAAGACGAACGAGCTCGGTGACGCGTTTATCTTCTTTGGTGAGTTTCCGTCCCATCGAACAAACACTCCTTCAATACGCAGATAGACCGCCATCGACTGGAATCGCAGTGCCAGTGATCCAAGAAGATTCCTCGGAGGCCAGGAAGACAGCCAGTTCCGCCACGTCCGTAGGTTTGCCGAATCTTCCCAAGGGAAGTGTGGCGATCCTGGCGTTTCGTGCATTCCGGCCCTCCTGGCTTTGAGCGAACAGGCTTTTCACCAAGTCCGTCTCCACAATCGCCGGACAGATGCAATTGGCACGGATTTTCTCGTGCGCGTGGTCGAGTGCCATAGCCTTGGTCAGGAGGACGAGTCCTCCTTTAGAGGCACAATAGGCGGCGCGATCCTTCATGGCGAACAGGCCCAGGACGGAACCAAGATTCACTATGACGCCGCCACCGGCCCGGCGAAAGGCCGGGAGCACGGCACGAGACATCAGAAATGGGCCTTTCAGGTTCGTCGCTATGACTCGGTCCCATTCTTTCTCGGAAATGGACTCGGCGGTGGAGACGCTCAGGACACCCGCATTATTGACAAGAACATTGACGCAGCCGAATGCCCGCTCCACATCCTCTATAGCCTTGTTCACATCATGAGTCCGGGTGATGTCACAAATGACGGCGGTGCCATCGGCACCCGACTGGGCCATTTCGGTGACGACTGCGTCCAAAGTGTCTGTGCGGCGGCCCAAGACGGCCACTTTTGCGCCCTCGCGCGCATAGGCGAGGGCGATTGCGCGGCCAATCCCGCTGCCCCCTCCGGTCACGATAGCCACTTTTCCCTTGAGGCGTGTCACGTTGGCCATCACCTTTGCGTCTAATCGGTGTACCATTTCGCTGGCAGGAGTTCCGCCCGCGGCTCGCGACTCTAGCATCTGGGCTTGCTACCCCGCAAGCAAGCCGGTCACTTGGTAGCGGAGGGTGCGGTGATTTGATCGAGGCCCAAAATGCGTATTGGCATTACTGGATATCCAACGTACGGCGGCTCGGGAGTCGTGGCGACCGAACTGGGGCAGGAGCTCGCCGCGCGGGGACACGACGTGCACTTCATAACGTATGCGCCCCCGATTCGGATGAAAGCGGACGATCCTCGGATTCATTTCCACCAGGCTGCGGTGGTGTCCTACCCGCTGTTTGATCATTCTCCTTATACGCTTTCCCTGGCGGTGAAAATGCTGGAGGTGTTTGAAAACGAGTCGTTGGACCTCCTGCACGTGCATTACGCCATTCCCCATTCCGTGAGTGCTTTGCTTGCAAGACAAATGGCCGCGCCACGACGGTTGCCGTTTATTACCACGCTTCACGGAACGGACATTACGTTGGTCGGGAACAATCCGAACTTTCTGCCGATTACGCGATACTCCATCGAACAGAGTGATGGCGTGACATCGATCTCGGAATACTTGTATCGGCAAACGCTCGAAGAGTTTGCTATCAAGCGGCCGATTGAGGTGATTCCAAATTTCGTCAATTGCGATCTGTACTGCAGGAAGCCCGATCCGCAACTGCGGTCAGAATGGGCACCGAATGGCGAGCCGATTCTGATGCACCTGTCCAATTTCCGGCCAGTGAAGCGCATTCTGGATGCGGTGGAGATTTTCGCCTTGGTGCGCGGGAAGATGCCCGCCAAGCTGGTGATGATCGGTGACGGACCGGACCGAGGGCCGGCCGAAGAACTTTCCCGCACTCGAGGGGTTGAAAATGACGTCATCTTTCTGGGGAAGCAGAACGGGATTCGGGAAAAGCTGGGGCAAGCAGACCTGTTCCTGCTGCCGTCGCAATTGGAATCGTTCGGCCTGGCGGCGCTGGAGGCCATGGCTTGTGAAGTGCCTGTCATCGCTACCAACACTGGGGGCGTGCCGGAGGTAGTTGAACATGGGGTGGACGGATACCTAGTGGACCCGGGGGACGTGAAATTGGCGGGAAAGTATGCGATTGAGTTGCTGTCACGAGCGGATCGGGGCCGGGAGATGGGGCAGCGTGCACGTGTGGATGCGCGCAAGAAGTTCTGCGCCAATGACGTGATTCCAATGTACGAGCGGTATTACGAGCGAGTGCTTGCGAATCAAGATGTCGCGGTGGGTTTGTCGGCGCAAGTCCGAGCATTCTAATCAACGATAATCGGTTAAGTCTCTCCTCCTCCCATGCTGGCACGTTAGGGACAGGGACGCGGTGCGAGTCCGCTTCTGACAGGGTTCTGACTTGGCGGAATACGCGTAACTGAATCTGGCGAACGATCTCGTCGGTCCAAAGCTGCCAATATGCGGATGGCCACATGCGGTTTTCGTAGGAAGACCAGCAGTCCAATTTTGTGCGCCCACCGGGCAGATCCGTCAGATAAAAATCCACGCGGCCAGGCCGGAAATCGTGATCCTCGAGATGGCGAACATGGATGGCGCCATAGGGCGAGGATTCTTTCATGAGGGGTGGTTCCTCCGCGACGCGGAAGGCCAGGTGCTTCGCTTCTTCCCAAGCAAGAATGGGCTCGCGCGAAATACCGGTGGAGAACGTAGTTTGCCGATCCGCGCTCAGTCCAGACCCAGTCGTGGTCGCCTCCATCGGATAGGCCATACCCAGGCGAAGAATCCAGTGCGGCTTTTCTTCAACTTTCGGGAAGGCCACGATTCTCTGCCAAACAATTTGTGGAGGGGCCGCGATCTCGACGGAACTATGCACGATATGCTGCGGAATGGGCGCCGGCTTCCAGGATTCTGCGCCGACAAGGAGTGGAAGAGCCAGTAGAATGCTCAACATTGTCGAGGGGTGGGCTTGCAGAGTACGCGACTTCTGGGACAAGTAGGCCAGATGACCGCCCATGAGCGCGAGGGGAATGGCCAGCGGAGTTGCCATAGCCACGCAAATAATTCCTTCGAAGGCGATGCCAACGATCAAAGCCGCGGTCAGAACAATGCTGGCCATAGCTACGACGTAGCATTCACCAGCACTTCTTGGCCGCCGGTAGCCGTGAATCCACGCGGCCATGTAGCCCATGAAGCATGGAAGAGCTAGAAATAAGGTGCTGCCATAGTTCCCCAAAATCGCGATGGAAAACCAACTGAGAATCGTGGCCGTGAGTGCCCCGATAAGTGCGCCTACGGTAGCGCTGCCCAGAGAGGAAGTCGGCAGAAAGGTATCCAGGAAACTGCTTTTTCTATGCTCGGCTTCTTCCATTCTGTCGTTGTCCGGCTGAAGGCAAAGAATCAGGAAAAAGAGAATATTCACGGCGGGAACAAAGAGGAGGAATACATACCATTCGGTTGTTTCCAAGTCGCGGAGGCGCTTTACGGTCATGGTGATCAGGAGCCAGAGAAACGGAATGGCAACAAGAACGAGAAGAGGAAGAGCCCGCTTGAGATCGGGCGAGATGGACTGTTGAGCGTATTGATACCTGATTGGGAACAGGAAACTAGGGCTCCCGCGCTGGTTCAGAAAGAGCGTCGCCTTGAATATGCGAAGAAGGTTGTGAAGCAGGAGCGCAGCGGATATTACCGTGAGGGCGTAAGCGGAACGGCCTACGCGACCGTGAAAATCCAACAGGTCCTGAAGCTTCATGACACACCCCTAGCGTTCTCTGCGGAGACGCGTTGTCGTGGCCTATCTGCGGGAGACTTCTACTGCCTGGCAACTGGCTGCAGCACAACTTCTCTGTTGGGCAATCCAGCGATAGCCGGCGTGCAGCAAATTCATCATCCCCGGAATCTTCGAGAGCCAGATCAGGGGACGCGCCCAAACAATGTTGCGAGCGAGGGCGATAACGGCGTCGGCGCCGCCATATTGTGTGCCGTCAGACAAAAGAAATCGCAATTCGCGGAGTAGTTCGCTGGGTGTTAAGCCGAGCAGGGCGGCGACTCGGGGATCCTGAAGAGGGGCTACGGCCATGCCGCGGCGAAGCAGGAGCGGGGCTAGCCAGCGGGCGGTGCGGGTGCAGAAGGAACAGTCGGCATCAAAGAAGAGCCAGCCTTTGGCGTGGCGTCCTTTTCCGTCGGTGTATTCACTGGCTAGAGAAATCATGGCGTCTTTCCTTTTTCCCAGCGTGAAGAGTTTTCTCAGGAGATGGAGCTGCGACCTTCTAGACTGCTTTCTTCTTTTCGGTACCCAACAAAGTGATCACCTTCCCGCGGAGTTTGCCTACGCCTTTGAGGGCACCTACGGGCATATGCAAGACCTCGTCGAATAGTCCGGTCATGATGGTAAGAAACTCCAGCATGCTTTCCAGGCGCTCGCGCGTGTAGGCATCGCTTTGTGCGTTGGGTTTCAGTTCCTGGACACATTCACCAAGAACGCGCAGGGTGGGATCAATCTCGCGGCGCTTTCGCTCCTCAGAGACGGTGCGGAAAATTTCCCAGACATCTTTGAAGGTCTCGAAATGGTCGCGGCGGTCGCCCAGAACATGGACCACGCGAACGATGCCCCAGCCCTGAAGTTCGCGGAGGCTGGTGCTGACATTGGAACGGGCGACGGAGAGGGTTTCGGCGATTTCGTCGGCGGGGACAGGTTTGGGAGAAAGAAAGAGCAGGGCGTGGACCTGGGCGACGGTGCGGTTGATGCCCCATTTGGTGCCCATTTCGCCCCAATGAAGGATGAACTTCTGTGCGACTGGCGTAAGCGCCGCGGGTGACGTATTGGTGTGTTCGCTCACTTGCTTCCTCCTAATTCCGTTGAATATGAATGATGACCGGTTCCGAAGGAGGATTGCTCCCGCCATCGCCGGACGAGGTCCTGGGCCGCTGCGGGCCACTCGGGGAAATCGAAATGAAAACCGTGATTTTGAAGAATGGCAGGAACCACACGGCGGCTTTTCAGCAGAAGCTCCGTCTCCGTGCGCAGGAAGAATGCTCCGACTCTCAACATCCATGGCTGAGAGGGCAAGCCAAAAGGGATTCCCCAGGCAGCTCGCAAGTCAGACATAAACTGAGCGTTGGGAACAGGATCCGGCGCTGCGACGTTTACGGCTCCTGAAATCTCTTCGTGCTCGAACAGGAACTCCACTGCCCGGAAGAAATCGGCTTCGTGAATCCAGGACATATATTGACGGCCTGTACCCCACGCTCCGCCGAGGCCTATCCGCACCAGGCGCAACATAATTGAAAAGATCTCACCGATGTCTGGACTCATCACCATGGCTGCGCGTAGAGCAATTTTTCGCGTTCGGGGAGTGTGAGAAGCGAAGAAAGAGCGCTCCCACTGCCGGGCGACGTCGATACTGAATCGCCAAGAAGCGGGCGCGTCTGGCTCATTTCCGCCAAGTTCACCTGTGGTTTCGTCCATTTCGCGGTCAAAGGCGTGGCGATAAATTGTGGCGGTGCTGGCATTCAACCAGAGATGCGGCGGATGGCAAAGAGCTTGAATCGCGTTTCCCAAAGCGATGGTGGATTCCACGCGCGAGCGCAGAATCTCTGCACGATTCTTCGTGTTGTAACGGCAATCCACACTTCGGCCGGCGAGATTGATTACGGCATCTGCACCTTCGAGCGACTCCGTCCAAAGACCCGGTTCCCTGCCGTTCCAATGCAGGGTTTTCCAAGGTTTGCGAATGTCCGATCGGCGCATGCTTCGAGTCAAGGTAGTTACGGAGTGGCCGCCAGCGGAGAAACGGCGGGCCAGGAGCCTACCGAGATGGCCTTCGCCACCGGGGATGACGATGCGCAGGGAGTGAAGAGAGGAGCAAGAGGAGGAGAGGGCTGGGGGAGCGGTCGCAATGGTCTTATCTGACATTTCAGTATATACAGAATATACAGGATACTGTGTTGCATGTCAAGGAGGTTTTTGGGGGCCTCGTTCAAATCGGGTTGGGGAAGGCGGGAGGGCTTCAAAAGCAGAGCCAGGCTAGGTGAGGTTAGAAGATGCTGACTTCGGGGATGACGGGGACGAGTTGGGGAACATCGATTTTGATCTTGGTGCCCTGGCCCTCGTGGCTGGTGATGTCCAGATTGAAGTCTGTGCCGTAGAGGACGCGGAGGCGCTCCCTGACATTGCTGAGGCCGATGCCTTCCACATAGACATGGGGCATTTTTTCCTCGGAAATGCCGACGCCGTTGTCTTCGATCTCAATGTGAAGGCGGCCATCGCGGCTGGCAGTCCGGAGGAAGATGCGGCCGCCTTCGAGCTTGGGGGCGAGGCCGTGTTTGAGGCTGTTTTCGACGATGGGCTGGATGAGCATGCTGGGGATGAAAGTTTCCAGGGTGTCTTCTCCGATCTCTTTGACAATGTCGAGGTTGTCTTCGCCGAAGCGAGCCACTTCGATATCGAGATAGTCGTCGATAAAGGAGAGTTCCTCGCGAAGGGGCACGAAGGTTTCATGTTTGCGAAGAAGACGGCGAAGAATATTGCTCAGCTTAAGGACCACGCCGCGGGCGGTATCCGGGTCCATGCGAATCAGAGACGTGACGGTGTTGAGGGTATTGAACAAAAAGTGAGGATTAATCTGGCTGGAGAGCGCATCGAGACGGGCGCGAAGAAGCAATTGCTCGTGGCGCTCCAGCTTCATCTCGTTGCGAGTATTGTTCCAAATTTTAAGAGGAGCGGCGACAGACATCAGCGTGCCAAGGACAACCAAGCAGAGTTTCCAATTCCACTGAGGATCGAGGGCGAATAGCCATTTGGGTTTGGTGGCCATGACGAGGGCCACGCGGCCCAATTCGAGGCCGACACAGGTGAGCAGGGGTAACATTTCCCACATCATTTCGGCGCTGCCGACCATGCGCATGACGGCTTTGGGAATATTGAGAAAGGTGAAGGGCCCGAAGTTCCAGAGGTCTTCCTTATCGGGGATCAACTGGCGAATCAGACCGCCGAGCAGGCCGGCAGTCGCGGCGGCCGGCATGGCCAGCCATTCATGTGCCATAAGGGCGGGAATGGTGATGATGGCACCGCCGATGGGGCCGACGACGCGGCCACCGAGCAGACCCATGAGGAAGGCGCCTTCCAGAGAAAGGTCCGCGAATTGGTAGGCGGGCCGATAGAGGCGGAGGATTACGCCGACGATGAGGGCGGGAACCAAAAAGAGCATGAGTTTCAACTTTTGGTCGGCATCGCGCTCTTCGGTGAAGAGCACGCGGCGGAAGGTATTCCAGCGGGCGAGCAAAGCGGCAATCGAGGAGGCGACGCCAACCTTGAGGAGTAGAGTGAAGAGCAGCTCTCGGATTGTGAGCGTGGGTTCCATCGTTGGGGATGCAGGCGCTGAACTTACGCTAGTGAAACCTCGTCCAATTGTAAAGAAGTCCCTCGGAAAGCAGCACAAATCTTGACAATCGTGCTCCCGGCGGTAATTCCTCTCCCTGCTATACTAATTTGTCGCCATGGCCAAGAAAAACACACGGCAAAAGATGAATTCGCGGAACAGGGATGACGCGCGGGAGATTGCACGCGCTGAACTCCCGACGCGGTATGGGCGGTTCAGGATTTACGGATTCCGGGGGCGTGCACCGCAGGATGAAGCTGTCGCATTGGTGCGAGGGAACGTTCAAGGGCGGGTAGCGCCGCTGGTGCGAGTGCACTCCCAGTGTCTGACGGGCGACGTACTGACATCGCTGCGGTGCGATTGCCGGGCCCAGTTGGAGCTGTCTTTGAAGAAAATCGGGAGAGCACCTTCGGGGATATTGCTCTATCTGCCGCAAGAAGGACGCGGCATCGGCCTGATGAACAAGCTCCGGGCGTATCAATTGCAGGACGGCGGAATGGATACGGTGGAAGCGAACGTATCGCTGGGCTTTGCGGCGGATGCGCGGGATTATGATTTTCCGGCAAAGATTTTGAAGAAACTGGGAGCTAGAAAGATTCGCTTGTTATCGAACAATCCGGATAAAGTGCAACAACTGGAATCGGCCGGGATACACGTGATCGAACGCGTGCCATGCCAGCCGCGAATTTCGAAAATTTCGAGGGGTTACCTGCAAACGAAGAAGAGTAAGATGGGGCACTTGTTGCAAGGCGTATAGGCGGCAAGGAATTGTTTTTCCGGAGGCGGAATGGGCCCCAACATCCAACAAAGCGTGCGTTTTCGCACGTCTCCGCAAACACTCTACGATTTGTATCTCGATTCCAAGAAACACAGCCGAGCGACGGGTGCCCCTGCCAAGTTAAGTGGAAAGGTGGGCGGGAACTTTACAGCGTTTGGGAAAAAGTTGGAAGGCAAGATCCTATTTCTGGCGCGCGGGAAACAAATCGTGCAGGTTTGGCGGGCCAGCCATTGGAAGAAGGAAGACTGGTCGATCCTGGTGCTGAATTTCAGCAAAGTGGCCGGCGGAGCACAGGTCGATCTGGTGCACATCGGGGTGCCGCAATACGATCAATCAGGAGTGCGGGAGGGCTGGCCAAAATATTACTGGCGGCCGTGGAAGAAATACCTCTCGAAAGAAAAATAGCGGCGTTCGTCGATGGTTCGCGAAATCGTTAGGGAATGCTAGGTTTAACCGCCGCCGACAAACTGAACAATTTCGAGGCGATCTCCCTGGGCGACTTGCGTGATGTCCCATTTCGCTTTGGGAAGGATGTGCAGGTTGTATTCGATAGCCACGCGGCCGTTGTTGAGTCCGAGCTGGAGGAGCAAGTTGCCGACCGTAGTGCCAACGGGAGTTTCGTGGTTCTCACCATTCACTTGGATGACGATGGCGTCTGGCATGAAATTCTCACCCTCAGGCTACCCGAGGTTTCGATCGGAGTGCAAATCGGAGATGCCCTGTTCCTTCGCGATCTTCGGCGTGAATCACCAGGGCTGCCTGTTGGCCGGTGATTCTCGGCATGTCGAACTCGATCAGGGCCTGCCCCAGCGAGCCCGATTGCGCCTTGAGAGCGGTCCCATTTTCACTGCCTTCGATTTCAACTGAAATCTGCGCGCCCAGGACCGGCTCACCCCTGTGATCGCGCACGGTGAGGTGCAGCGTGGCATGCTTACCCGCGAGCCAGGAGTTCGCGTTGGTTAACTCGAGTAAAAGTGATCTGGGTTCGTTGGGCGGTTGCAATGGTTCGCGAGGGCCTGGAGGTTGCTCTGCAGGGTGCAAGGCGTCGATTGCGGGCGGAATGGCAAGTGGCAGATCGCCGGAGCGGATCTCCTCGATTACGGAGCGGTGCTGATCTTCGAGACGCAGGGTAAGTGCCTGAAGACGATCCTCGTTCAGAGGGAGTAAATCAAAGTAGTTGTTGGTCCGGCGGTGGAGAACGCGGCCGTGATAGTAGACGGTCGTGTCGATAAGAGCGTGGGACTCGCCGCGATCTTCGGTTTGCACGTGGAAGGTAATGTTGCCGATCTTGAGATTCGTGTTGTGACCGAAGATCATAATGCTCATCGCTCCAGGTGGCGGCGAGTATTTTTCCAAAGACCAGGACACCCGCGGACCAGCCCGGAATATTTTCCGGAACATTTGACCGCTGGCGTCTCACTCGATATTATAACTCTTCGACCATGACCCCCTCTGGCCTGCATGCTTACGTTCCCCTACTAATACACCTGCTGGTGGCGGCGTTTCTGGCAGGAGCGCTGATCCTGGTATCCACGTTTATCGGATGGCGGCGACCGAGCAAGGTCAAGGCGCAGCCTTACGAATGCGGGATAACGCCCACAGGGGATGCCCGGGAACCGTTCTCGGTAAAGTTCTATCTGATCGCAATGGTGTTTATTTTGTTCGATGTGGAAGCGATTTTTCTTTATCCGTGGGCGTATATTTTCAAAGATCTGGCAAAGAATGTGGAAACACGGTGGTTCGGCTTCATAGAAATGATGTTTTATGTAGCCATCCTGCTGGTCGGATATATCTATCTATGGAAGAAGGGCGCGCTCGACTGGCATAAATCACAGAAGTAAGCCGGCACAGGCCGTAGAGGATCTCAGTAACGTGACGCAGCTTGCCAACGCAAACGCTAATGTTGTAGTCGAACAACTTCGTGCGTGGAACGCGCAGGCTGTCGCACAGGTGCTGGAATACCGCGGGGAAACCACGATCGTGGTGCCGCGGGAAATGCTGCGCGCGGCGGCAGAGCAATGCAAAGACAATCCGGCTCTTAAGTTCAACCTGTTGAGCGACGCGACGTGCGTCGATCGATTCCCGGTTGAGCCGCGGTTTGAGCTGAATTACCAGTTGGTTTCGCTGGGGCGGCGGGAGCGCATACGACTGCGCACCAGCGTCAGTGGGCAACAGCCCGTGATCGAGTCCCTGGTGCCGGTGTGGCCCGGAGCGAATTGGCTGGAACGAGAGATATTCGATTTGTTTGGGATTCACTTTGCAGGGCATCCGGATTTGCGGCGGATCCTTCTGCCCGATCAGTTTGAAGGATTTCCATTGCGGCGTGATTTCCCGACGGAGGGGAAACGTTAGGATGCGCGACGCGGATTGTGAACCATGACAACGGTTGAAACAGCAGTCGGCAGCACAAAGACAATGGTCCTGAATATGGGGCCGCAACACCCGTCGACACACGGAGTGCTGCGCGTGCTGCTGGAATTGGATGGGGAGAACGTAGTTTCGGCAGTGCCGGATCTGGGGTATCTGCACACGGGCATCGAGAAAAGCTGCGAAGACAAGACGTATTCCCAGGCCATCACGCTGACCGACCGCATGGATTACCTGAATCCACTGGGAAACAACCTGGTGTACTGCCTGGCGGTGGAAAAGCTGCTTGGGCTGGAAGTGCCGAAGCGCGCGCAATATATCCGCGTGATGCTGGTGGAGTTGCAGCGAATATCGTCGCACCTGGTGTGGTTGGGCACCCATGCCCTGGATATGGGCGCGATGTCCGTGATGCTGTACTGTTTCCGCGAACGCGAGGAAATCCTGAAGATTTTCGAACGGTTCGCGGGGCAGCGGATGATGACCAGCTTTATCCGCATTGGCGGGGTTGCCCTCCAAGTCCCGGCGGGCTGGCGTGAAATGGTCAAGCGATTTTTGGAAATGATGCCCCCGCGAATCGACGAATACGAGGCGCTGCTTACGGAGAATCGAATCTGGCAAGGGCGGCTGAAGGGTGTCGGATATCTCTCTCCTGAAACGCTGATCGGTTTGAGCACGACGGGGCCAGGACTTCGCGCGGCGGGAGTGGCGTTCGACAATCGCAAGGACTTTCCGTACTCGTCCTACGAAGAATTTGATTTCAGCGTGCCCACGCGCACGGAGTCCGATTGTTATGCGCGGTACCTGGTGCGGGTGGCGGAGATGCGCGAGAGCGTGAAAATCGTCCGGCAGGCCATGGAAAAGATCACGGATGAAGGCGCGTTCAAAGCGGATGCGCCGGGGATTATTCCGCCCGGGCGCGAGAAGATGAAGACGGAGATGGAAGCGCTGATCTACCATTTCAAGATATTCACGGAAGGCTTTTCCCCACCACCGGGCGAAGCGTACGTCGCCGTAGAGTCACCGCGAGGAGAGCTCGGATGCTTCATCGCGAGCGACGGATCCCCGAAGCCGCTGCGAGCGCATTTCCGCGGGCCATCGTTCATTAATCTGCAGGCGCTGCCTTACATGGTGAAAGGGCAGTTGATTGCCGACACGGTTGCGTGCATCGGCACGATCGATATCGTTCTGGGAGAGGTGGACAGGTAAGAGCGTATGGAATTATCGCCAAAACTCGAGGCAAAGTTCGAGAAACTGCAGAGTTCTTACCCGGTCAAGCGAAGCGCGCTGATCCCGATGATGATGTACGCGCAGGACGAATACGGTTCCGTGACGGATGAAATTATCGCGGAGATCGGGCGGCGGCTTGGACTGAACACGGTACAGATCGAGGAGACGCTGGAGTTCTACTCGATGTTGCACCGCAAGCCGGTGGGCAAGCACCACGTTCAGATCTGTACAAACATTGCTTGCATGCTGCGCGGCGGAAACGAATTGCTGGAGCACGCAAAGAAGCGGCTGGAGATCGGGAACAAAGAAACGACGCAAGACGGCATGTTTTCCCTGGAAGAAGTGGAATGCATCGGAGCGTGTACGGGAGCGCCGGCGATCCAGGTGAATTACGATTTCTACGAGAACGTCACCATACGCAACCTGGATCGAATCATTGAGGAACTGGACAAAGGGAAGCGTCCCGATCCGGTTCCGGTTATCACCGGAGCATTGCACGAGCGCGACAAGCTGGAAACTCCGCTGATCAGCGCGCGGTGGGGCACCAAGGACTCGCACAAGATTGACGTTGCGCTGCAGTTGGGGGCGTACCAGGCGCTCGAGAAAGCCCTGAAGGAATTAACGCCCGAACAGATTATTGATGAGGTTAAGAAATCCAATCTGCGCGGACGAGGCGGAGCGGGATTCCCCACGGGCATGAAATGGTCGTTTGTGCCGAAGGATTCGCCGAAAGCCAAATACGTGATCTGCAATGCGGACGAATCCGAACCGGGCACCTGCAAAGATCGTCCGTTGATGGAGATGGACCCACACCAACTCATCGAAGGAATCATTATCGCGGGCCGCGCTATCAACGCACACCATGGATTCATCTATATTCGCGGCGAATACCGGTATGTGCTGGACATCGTGGATGCCGCGATTGGGGAAGCGTATTCGCGCGGGTACCTTGGGAAGAACATTTTGGGGAGTGGATTCGACTTCGATGTGGTGATCCACACGGGCGCAGGGGCATATGAATGCGGCGAAGAGTCCGCGCTGATGGAATCGCTGGAAGGCAAGCGAGGGAATCCGCGAATCAAGCCTCCCTTCCCTGCCGTGGTTGGGCTGTACGGCTGCCCCACGATTATTAATAACGTGGAAACACTCAGCGCTGTGCCGTCCATTATCAAGGATGGAGGCGAGGCTTATGCCAGCCGCGGAACACCGAAGAACGGCGGCACGAGGCTGTTGTGCGTTTCCGGGCATGTGAACAAGCCGGGGATTTACGAAATTCCGCTAGGCATGAACATGAAGAAGTTCATTGAGGAAGTCGCCGGTGGAATGCGCGGAGGAAAGAAGTTAAAGGCAGTCATCCCCGGCGGTAGTTCTTGTCCTGTTTTCAAGGCGGACGAGATTGACGTGGCAATGGATTACGACGCGGTGGCGAAAGCGGGATCGATGCTGGGTTCCGGGGGCATGGTGGTGATCGACGAAGACACCTGCATGGTAGACATGGCGCGGCGGATCATGCATTTTTACGCGCACGAATCCTGCGGGTGGTGCATTCCGTGCCGCGAAGGAACCGCATGGCTGAAGAAGATGCTGGATCGTTTCCATGCCGGCTATGGCCGTGTCGAGGACATCGATCTTATGAATGAACTCTCGCAGAACATGCTGGGGCGCACGTTCTGCCCGCTGGGGGACGCCGCGGCGATGCCAACGATCAGCATCGTTACGAAATTCCGGAATGAATTCGAGGAACACTTGCAGGGGAAATGCGCATATAAATCCGCCGAAGCTTTGCTTAGTTCGCGATAGGGTCCCATGGCAGAGACGAAACTGATTAATCTAAAGATAGACGACCGCGAAGTGCAGGTACCCGCAGGTACGCTGGTCATTGAAGCGACACGGCGGCTGGGCGTGGAAGTTCCCTCGTTCTGCTACTACCCGGGACTTTCGTTGCAAGCGGCGTGCCGGATGTGCCTGGTGGAAGTCGAAAAGATGCCAAAGCTGCAGACGGCGTGCACCCTGGTGGCTGGGGAAGGCATGGTGGTCCGGACGAACACGGAGCAGGTGCGCAACGCGCGAAAGTTCATGCTGGAGTTTTTGTTGACGAACCACCCGCTGGATTGCCCGGTGTGCGATAAGGGTGGCGAGTGCGAGTTGCAGGACATGGTTTTCCGGTATGGAGCGGATACCAGCCGGTTCGTGGAAGAGAAATTACATCGTCCGGAAGAGAAATGGTCGGACCTGGTGTATTACGACGCGCCGAGGTGCATTCTGTGTTTCCGATGCGTGCGCGTGTGCGACGAAGGCATGGACGTGAAAGCGCTGGGAGTGGGGATGCGCGGCGCGAACTCGATCATTATTCCCAATGGTGGGGATCATTTGGACTGCGAAGAATGCGGTATGTGCATCGACATTTGTCCAGTCGGGGCGCTGACGAGCGGGACCTATCGTTACAAGACGCGGCCATGGGAACTGCAGTACGTTTCCAGCATATGCACGCATTGCTCGAACGGCTGCAAGACGACGTTCAGCGTGCGGAATCACGAAATCATAAGAGCGAATAACCGCGATCTTTCCGGCATTAACAAGGAATTCCTGTGCGTAAAGGGGCGATTCGGGTTCGATTTCACGCAGCATCCGGAGCGGATTAAGCAGCCGATGCTTCGTAAGGGTGAAAAACTGTATCCGGTTTCGTGGGAGGAAGCGGCACAGACAGCGGCAACGCGGTTGCACCAGATCCACTCGGTCCACGGCGCGGAGGGGATCGCTTTCATCGGATCCAATCGAACGTCGAATGAAGAGAATTATCTTTTGCAGCGGCTGGCGCGGGGGACGTTTGGGACGAATAACATTGATCACCACCGGACAGCCGATTACACCGGATTGATCACCGCGCTTGGAGAACGCGCGGCCGATTCGATGCTCACGATGGAGCGGTTGTACGAATCGAAAGCGGTGCTGTTGATCGGGAATGATCCGACGAATCAGAATCCCTTGGTGGCCTGGCAAATTCGCACGGGAATCCGGCACCACAACTCCAAGTTGTTCGTGATTAATGCCGAAGAGATCAAGCTGGAACGCAAGGCGAAGCACTCGGTCGTGCTGGGGCCAGTTCTGGAAACCGCGGCGGTGCGGTGGCTGGCCACGGGTGAAGGCAACCTCTCGCAGGAATTAACGACGCAACTTGCCGCGTTGAAACAAGAGCTCGAAGCGGAGCCGGAAGTCGCGATCGTGTTTGGGGCCGGGCTTACTGGAGCGGCCATCGCGAATCTGGTGGCCTTTGGATCGAAGCTCCCGGGCAAGGTGCGGTACATGGCGCTCGGCGATTACGCGAATTCACGCGGGGCGGCAGACATGGGACTGTTGCCGGATCGCCTGCCTGGATATGCGTACCTGGACAACAAGGCTGCCGCCGAACTGCTGGAAAAACACTGGGGCGGGCAATTACCGACCAAGCCTGGACTGACGGCGCCTCAAATGATCGAGGCAGCGCAGGCGGGAAAGCTGAATGCTCTTTATATCGTGGGGGCAAACCCACTGGCACATTACGGCACGCTCGGATTTGGTCGCGGTAAAGTGCAATTGCTGGTCGTCCACGACTTATTTTTGACGGAGACGGCGCTGCAAGCAGATATCGTGTTCCCTGCGGCCTCGGCGTACGAAAAGGAAGGCAGCGTCACGAACACGGCGGGGGAAATTCAGTTGCTGCACAAGGCCGCCGAAGTGATGGGCGTGCGGACAGATTTTGATCTGTTGCGAATCATCTCGCACCAATTGGAAAAAGCGGGACTGGGCAAGGCGTTCCATTACAAGAACCCTGCCGCGGTATTTGAAGAGATTCGCAAAGTTGTGCCCGGATATAACGTGCAACTTGCCGGACTCTTGACGGGCGGCGCGGAACCGACGGCCCTGCCGTTCTCCCGGAACGGTCATGGGGCATATGATGTTCCCGTTCAACTGATTCGCTCCGCGAATGACACGCTCTTTACCAGCGGGTCGCTCGGCCGATTCTGCACCATGATGCAATCCCTGCCGGAGGCGGAAGCTAAATCGTGAACGAATTCCTGACCCACTACGCGTTCCTGATCGTTCCGATTGTAAAGGTCGCGATACTGGTTTTCATCGTGCTGACGGTCGACGCCTATCTGACGTGGATCGAGCGCAAAGTGATCGCGCATATTCAGGCCCGCTGGGGGCCGCACCGCACCGGGCCTCACGGATTGCTCCAGCCGCTGGCGGACGGGGTGAAGTTCATTTTCAAAGAAGATCCGATGCCCGCAAACGTGGACAAAGCAGCGTATTTTCTTGCGCCATTTATCACCTTGATGCTGGCGCTCACTTCCCTGGCGGTGATTCCCTTTGGTCCGCAGCGCTTCACGGTGTTTGGCTACGAGTCTGGCATCGGGGTCGCGGATGTGAACATCAGCTTGCTGGTGCTGTTCGCGATCACCGCTTTGTCGGTTTACGGAGTGGCGCTAGCGGGTTGGGCATCGAACAACAAGTATTCCCTGCTGGGAGGATTGCGAAGCTCGGCGCAGATGATCAGTTATGAGCTGGCGCTCACCCTATCGGTGGTTGGAGTGCTCCTGATTGCGGGAGATTTCAGCCTCCGGAAGATCGTGGATCTGCAAGCGGGTGTTGGGAATGGGCTGCTGGGCTGGAATGTTTTCCCACAAATCATTGGCTTCGGGTGCTTTTTCATTGCGGCGATCGCGGAAACGAACCGCGTGCCATTTGACCTGCCGGAAGCCGAATCCGAGCTGGTTGCGGGATTTCACACGGAATACGCAAGCATGAAGTTCGCAATGTTCTTCATTGCCGAATATACCAGCATGATCACAGTGTCTTGCCTGGCGACGATTATGTTTTTTGGAGGATGGCTGTCGCCCTTCCCGGATTCGTGGACATTCACACAGTATTTGCCGTCGGTGTTGATGATTCCCTTTGGACTTTGGGTGATTTTTGACGGCATCCGCTACGAGAATTTGTTTGGGCGGATGGTGCTGCCAGTTGTGGGAGCGGTGTTGACTATCATCGGGGCTGGATTGATCGTTTTCCCGTCGTTCAATGATGGGATACAGGGGATATTCTGGTTTCTGGCGAAGGTGTTCACCTTTTTATTCGTGTATATCTGGATGCGCGGAACGCTACCGCGCTTCCGGTATGACCAGCTGATGAGTTTTGGGTGGAAGTTTCTGCTACCCGTGTCGATTGCCAACGTGGTTCTGACAAGCGTTGTGATCCTCTGGAGAATGCACTGATGAGTGCGCCGCTGATTATCTTTTTTGCCTTGGCCGCGGTCGCCGTGCTGGGCGCGGTCAGCCTGATCTTACAGCGCGAGCCCATTCACAGCGCACTGTCGCTGATCGTGGTGATGGTAGCTCTGGCGGGGCTGTATTTGCTGATGGGGGCGGAATTCGTGGCCGCAGTGCAGATCATCGTGTATGGCGGCGCGATCATGGTGCTGTTTATTTTCGTGATCATGCTGCTGAATGCGGGGGAGGAAGAGCGGACGAACGTGTCCAGACTGGCGTACTATGCCGGAATTCCGCTGGCCGTCGCGGTGACCGGCCTGATCGCGGCGGCGATGGTGAGTTCGAGCGCCGCGCTGCCTGCAAGGGCCGCAGAGACGCTGACATCGACGAGAACGCTTTCGACGCTGTTGTTTACGGAGTTTGTGTATCCGTTTGAGCTGACATCGTTCCTGATACTTGTGGCGATCCTGGGCGCGATCGTGCTTGCCCAGCGGGAGAACTGAAGATGGTCCCGACAAATTATTACCTCTTACTGAGCGCGATTCTTTTTGGGCTGGGGATCGTGGCGTTCGTGTTCAAGCGTAATATCATCACGATTTTCATGGGCATCGAGTTGATGCTGAATGCGGTAAACCTGGCGTTTGTGGCGTTCAGCCAATCGCTCGGGAAGCCGGACGGAGAAGTTTTTGTGCTGTTCGTGATTATCGTCGCGGCGGCAGAAGCGGCCGTGGGATTGGGAATCATCATTTTGACAGCGCGCAACCGCCGGTCGCTCAACGTGGAGCGCGTGGATCTGCTGAAACTCTAATGCCTCTCACACCGATACTTGACCATTTGTGGATTATCCCGCTGTTGCCGCTGCTCGGCTCGGCCATCAACGGACTGCTGGGGTGGAAATGGCCGAACAAAATCGTGCATTCCGTCGCGCTGGGTGCCACGGGATTGTCGTTCGTGTGCGCGCTCGAAGCGGTGCGGGAGTTTTTTGCCAATGGGCAGCAGTTTTTCCGGAAGGAGTTCTTCGACTGGATTGTGGCCGGCAGTTTCCGAGCGGGGTTTGACCTGCAATTTGACCAACTGACGGTGGTGATGGTGTTGGTGGTCACGGGCGTGGGCTTCGTGATTCACATTTACTCGACCGGATACATGGCACACGAGGAGGGCTACTACCGATTTTTCTCGTACATGAACCTGTTCATGTTTTTCATGCTGACATTGGTGCTGGCCGCAAATTACAGTCTGTTGTTTGTTGGCTGGGAGGGAGTGGGGCTGTGCAGCTACCTGCTGATCGGGTTCTACTTCCTTAAGAAATCGGCAACGGACGCCGGGAATAAAGCGTTCATCGTAAATCGCATTGGTGATTTTGGGTTCATGTTGGGGATGTTCCTGCTGTTCCGGACATTCCACACGCTGGATTTCCAGACCGTGTTTGGCGCTGCTGCAAAGCCAGGGGTGGCCATTGAGCCGCTGGGCCACTTCGGCATCATCACGGTGGCATGCATCCTGCTGTTTGTGGGCGCAACGGGAAAATCGGCACAGCTTCCGTTGTATGTGTGGTTGCCGGATGCGATGGAAGGCCCCACGCCGGTGAGCGCGTTGATTCACGCGGCGACCATGGTTACTGCAGGTGTTTACGTTGTTGCGCGTTCGCACGTTTTGTTTCTGCACGCGCCGACGGCAATGTACATCGTGGCGATTGTGGGGTGTGCGACAGCGTTCTTCGCGGCGACGATTGGGTTGGTGCAGTCTGACATTAAGAAGGTGCTGGCGTACTCAACGGTGAGCCAGCTTGGCTACATGTTCCTGGGATGCGGGGTAGGGGCGTTCGGCGCGGGGATTTTCCACCTGATGACGCACGCGTTCTTCAAGGCCCTGCTGTTCCTTTCGGCCGGGAGCGTGATACACGCGATGGGCGGCGAACAGGACATGTGGAACATGGGCGGGCTGTATTCCAAGATTAAGGTCACGTTCTGGTGCATGCTGTTCGGGACGATCGCGATCGCGGGGTTCTTTCCCTTTGCGGCGTTTTTTTCCAAAGACGCAATTCTGTTTGCGGCGTTTAATTCCGAGAATGGCGGTAAAGCGCTGTACACAGTGGGGTTGCTGGCCGCTGTACTGACATCGTTTTACATGTTCAGGCTGATCTGGCTGACATTCTTCGGGAAGAATCGGTACGACGAGCATCACGTGCATGTGCACGAGTCTCCGTGGAACATGACGGTGCCGCTGTTGATCCTGGCATTGCTCTCGCTGATCGGAGGCTGGTTTGCGTTGCCGGCATTATTTGGGGGCAAGGATTACTTTTCGGAATTCCTTTCGCCCGTGCTGGGATCGGGAGAAATTGCGGGGCTGGAGAACGCGCACAGCCTGGAGATGACGCTTTCCGGTGTTGCGATGCTCGCCGCAATCGTGGGTTTAGTCGCGGCATGGCGGATGTACGCGAAGGATGTGAAGCGCGGGACGTCGACAGGGCTGCACAAGATTCTTTACAACAAATATTACGTCGACGAGCTCTACCATGCCGTGGTGGTGGGGCCGCTGATATGGCTTTCGCGGAATGTGCTTTGGAAGGTGGTTGATGTCGGCGTGATTGACGGGACGGTGAACGGGATCGCCAGCGGGACGACAGCGGTGGGAGACACCGTGCGTCAGACGCAATCAGGGAATACACGAAGTTATGCGGTGTGGGTGCTAATCGGGGCGGTGGTGGTGTTTGGAATCATTTTCTGGCCGATCGTGCACCCGGCATTGTTCGGAGGGGTGCGATAATGGCGCTCAACGGACACCTGCTGACCTTCCTGATCTTCTTCCCTGCCGCGGGAGCGCTCGCGTTGCTCTGGCTGCGCGGTGACGATGAGGTCTGGATCCGGCGATTTGCGCTGGTAGTTTCCGGCGTGGAGTTTCTCGCATCGTTAGTCATGCTGCGAGTGGTTTCGATTGGAGCGGGCGGCTATTCGCTTGAGGAATTTGCCCGCTGGATTTCCTCGCCCGCGATCAATTACCACCTGGGAGTGGACGGAATCAGTATGTTCCTGGTGATACTGACGACATTCCTGACATCGATTTGCGTGCTTGCCTCCTGGAACGGAATCCATTTTCGGATCAAGGAATTCCACGTGATGCTGCTTCTGCTGGAAGTGGGCGTGGTCGGGGTGTTCCTGTCGTTGGATATGTTCCTGTTTTTCCTGTTCTGGGAGATCATGCTGATCCCCATGGCCTTCCTGATAGGGATTTGGGGACACGACCGGCGAATTTATGCCGCTATCAAGTTCGTGCTGTACACCATGGCGGGCTCGATCCTGATGCTGGTGGGAATCGTGTGGCTGTACAACGTCACGGGCACGTTTGACCTCCCGACGATTCAGGCGATGATTCACAGCGGGCAGCTGCAACTATCGGAAAGAACGGAGATACTTCTGTTTTTGTCGTTCTTTGTGGCGTTCGCGATCAAGGTTCCGCTGTTCCCGCTGCATACGTGGTTGCCCGACGCTCACGTGGAAGCGCCGACGGCAGGGTCCATTATTCTGGCGGGAGTGCTGCTGAAGATGGGGACGTACGGCATGATTCGCTTCTGCCTCCCGCTGTTCCCCGAGGCATCGCACCGGGCGGCGCCGTACGTGGCGGTGCTGGCGATCATTGGCATCATCTATGGAGCGTTGGTGGCGATGGTGCAGCCGAACCTGAAAAAACTTGTGGCCTATTCTTCCGTGAGTCATTTGGGATTCGTAGTGTTGGGAATCTTTGCGTTCCAGGAAATTTCCATGCAGGGAGCGGTATACCAGATGCTGGCGCATGGGATCTCCACGGGCGGGCTGTTCCTGCTGGTAGGAATGCTGTACGACCGGCGCCACACGTTTGAAATCAGCGAGTATGGCGGGTTGTGTGCACCGATGCCGAAATTGGCTGCATTCTTTCTGTTCGTGGCCCTATCGTCGATGGGCTTGCCAATGCTCAACGGGTTCGTGGGGGAATTCCTGATTTTGCTGGGGACCTATCAAGCGCATTGGCACTGGGCGGCTTGGGCGGCAACGGGAGTGATTTTGTCCGCGTGTTATCTGCTGTGGTCCTACCAGCGGGTGTTCCTCGGCGACGTGACGCACCAGAAAAATCGCGAACTGAAGGACACTTCGGCACGGGAAAACGGCATGTTGTGGGCATTGGCGGTGGTAATTCTGTGGATGGGAGTAAACTCACCGTTCTTCACGCGACGCTTCGCGGCACCGTGCAAGGCCGTGATCGAGCAAATGAATCCAAACGTGATGCATGAAGCGGTTGTGCCGGGAGTGCGCACGCCACAAGACGGCGAACCGGCAGAGAGATCGCTGGAAAGGCTGGCGTCGCGCTAAATGGAAACCTTGAATCAGGTAATGCTGCGCAACGTTTTCCATGTGCTCCCGGAATTGCTGTGGTGCGGATTCGGCGTGATCCTGATGTTGCTGCAGCCGTTTTTGAAGAGCCGACAATTGTTGACGTTTGTGGCGATGGTTGGGGCTGCAGCGGGAACGCTGGTGACATTTTTCACGCTCATGGGAAACGGATTTTCGGGATCGATCCAGTTCGACACGTTGAGCCTGTTTTTTCATTGGCTGGTGGGGCTGGTTACCTTCCTGGTGATCCTGTCGAGCGACTCGTATCTGGAACGGGAGCAACTGGACGCTGCCGAATTCTATGCGCTGATCCTGTTCGCGACCGCAGGGATGGGCGTACTTGCTTCGGCGCAAGAACTGCTGACCGCGTTCATCGGCCTGGAGATGTCGTCGATCGCCAGCTACATTCTGGCGGGCTACCGGCGAGATTCGATCAAAGCGAGCGAATCGGCAATGAAGTATTTCCTGCTTGGCTCGTTTGCGACGGCGTTTTTCCTGTACGGCATTGCTCTCGTTTACGGCGTAACGGGATCGACGAATCTTGCGACGCTGGCGAGCGCGAACCCGAACAGCATGCTACTGCGGCTTGGGCTCACCTTGATTTTGGTGGGCCTGGGGTTCAAAGTGGCCGCCGCACCATTCCAGATTTGGACGCCGGACGTGTACGAGGGCGCACCTACACCGGTGACGGCGTTGTTTTCAGCAGGACCGAAGGCGGCAACGTTTGCCCTGCTGCTGCGAATCTTCAGCACAATTCATGCGGCGACGGATTATTGGTTCTGGGCCTTCTGGGCACTGGCGGTGTTGACGATGTTCACGGGGAATTTGGGCGCGGTTGTGCAGAACAACGTGAAGAGGATGCTGGCATACAGCTCGATCGCGCATGCCGGGTACACGCTAGTGGCCTTTGCAGCGGTGACCTTTGTGCGGACCGAACCTGAGGCGGTGGCGCCAGCATATGCCGCGGTGCTTTTCTATCTTGCGAGCTATTCGCTGGTTTCGGTGGGAGCCTTCACGGTGGTTTCGGAGATTGGCGGACAAGGCGAGCGCTATCTGACCTACGACGATTACGCCGGACTTGGGACGCGCCAACCGTTTGCGGCGGCAGCGCTGAGCCTGTTTCTGCTGTCGCTGCTGGGGCTGCCGATCACGGCGGGCTTCTTCGGGAAGTTGTATATCTTCACGGCGGCAATCAAATCCAACCTGGTTTGGCTGGCGGTACTGATGGCGGTAAACAGCGTGATTGGTGCGTATTATTATTTCCGGCTGATTGTGGTGATGTACATGCGGGAGTACAAGGGCACAGTGCCGGCGGATGCAAGCAAGGGATTGAGTTTGACGTCGGCGATGGTCGTGACAGTAGCAGCGGTGATCACGTTGTACATGGGGCTCCTACCAAACCATATCCTGGGCATCATTCTGTCGCGAACCCTGATTCTCTCTGCTCGTTAGGACTTGCGCAGGGATTCCGGTTCCGTGCCTTCCACGACCGATTCTTTTCAACAGCGTAAAGGGTCGGTGTACAAAATTGAACACTTTCCCTGGATGTCTTGTGTAGAATGATGCTGTCTGAATCGGTATTCACTTTTTAGGACCTGGGTCCAAACAAATGGAAGATCGGCGTCGCTCCGCCAGTTCGAGTCGCTCCACTCGGCAACAGTGGACGCACGATGAATTTCGCGCACTGTTGGAAGCTGCGCCGGACGCCATGGTCATCGCAAACGAGCACGGCGAGATTTCCCTGGTCAATGCCCAAACCGAAAAATTATTTGGCTACAACCGCGAAGAGCTGCTGGGTCAGCCTGTGGAAATGCTAGTCCCCGACCGCTACCGGGGAGGTCACGAACACCATCGAAAAGGCTACACCGACTCCCCGCGGCTACGGCCCATGGGAGCTGGAAGAGAGCTGTTTGGGCTGCGCAAGGACGGCAGCGAATTCCCAGTGGAAATCAGCCTGAGTCCATTTCGCAGCGAGGAAGGGATGCTAGTGTTCAGCGCGATCCGCGACATCACGCTGCAGAAGAAAGCACAGGACGAGCTTCGCGAAGCCAAGGATGCGCTGGAAACGAGGGTGCAGGAGCGCACGGCGGAATTGGTTACGGCAAACGAAGCACTGCAGGGAGAGATCGTCCAGCGCGAACTGGCCATGAGGCAGAGGGACAGCGAACAGGAACGCGCGCGACGGCTGGAAGAACAACTCTTGCTGTCGCAAAAGATGGAAGCGATTGGCCGATTGGCAGGGGGAATCGCGCACGACTTTAATAACCTTCTCGGAGTAATCCTGGGGAACGCAGAGATGATGATCAAGTCCGGGCCACCAGGGGCACCGCACGTGGAACGCGTCGAACAGATCAAGCTCGCGGGAGAAGAGGCGGCGTCCGTAACACGGCAATTGCTTGCGTTTGCCCGACAGCAGGTATCCGAACCACAACTTCTGGATCTGAACATTGTATTGACGGACCTGGAGCCGCTGCTGCGGCGGATCGTGGAAGAAAACATCCGCATGGAGATGGTGCTGGCGCGGGACTTGGGCGACATCAAGAACGATCGCAGCCTACTGTCACAGGTGATTCTGAACTTAGTGGCGAACGCGCGAGACGCCATGAATAAGGGCGGGCGGCTGCTGATCGAAACCAGCAACACCTATTTGGGCGAAGCCTATGCGCGTGACCACCTGGATGTGATTCCGGGGCCGTACGTACAGCTTTCCGTGACCGATTCCGGTGAAGGAATGGACAAGGAAACGGTAAGCCGGATTTTCGAGCCATTCTTCACCACGAAGGAACAGGGATCCGGATCAGGATTAGGGTTGGCCACGGTTTACGGAATCGTGCGACAGAGCGGCGGACACATTTGGGTGTACAGCGAGCCTGGACGAGGCACCACGTTCAAGATCTACCTGCCGCGCGCGTCCGGCGTGTTGGATGAAGAAGCTAAGAAGAATCAAGACGAAGGGGTTTCCAGTGGTACGGAAACGATTCTGTTGGTCGAAGATTCCAAGCTGCTGGCGAGGGTGACGAAAGATTTCCTGGCGTCCGCAGGCTACCGTGTGCTGATGGCGGCGGAGGCAGCGGAAGCACTGCACCTTGCAGAGGAGTACCCAGGCCAGATCCACATCCTGCTGACAGACGTGGTGATGCCGCATATGAATGGCCGGGAGTTGTCAGAAGAACTGCTCAAGAAGCGGCCCGAGGTCAAGGTATTGTACATGTCCGGGCATACCGCCGGGGTAATCTCCCAAAATGCACTGTTGGATGAGGATGTGGCATTTATCGAGAAGCCCTTTACGCACGATGGGCTGGCTCGGAAGATCCGGCAACTGTTGGAGCCAGCACTTTGAGGGCAAAAAACAGGGAGTAGCAGGGCCGGAAGTAGTGATGAAGATCACACAACTCTGTGCGATATAACCCACCCCTTACCTGCAAAGCGGCCAATTCCAAGGATGAGACGCCGCCAGTAAGCTCTTAACTCGCATATTCCATTGAGCTTAATAAAGAGGAGGGAAATCCCGACTTTTGGCGCCAATGGCCAATCAAGTGCTTTTTCCATTGTCGTCAAGCGAGAGTCGCTAAGGAATGAAAGGACGTCCCCCTATGGCGAGCAGCGTAATGGCAGCAAAAAGCACGAATGGATACCTAGCCACGGCGGTAC
The DNA here is from genome assembly GCA_963709675.1 of Candidatus Acidiferrales bacterium. Taxonomy (GTDB): domain Bacteria; phylum Acidobacteriota; class Terriglobia; order Acidiferrales; family UBA7541; genus Acidiferrum. The sequence goes on along the minus strand of CAVPWW010000002.1, from coordinate 153,087 downwards.
AACGGAAGCCCCGGACCCCTTATGGATTCCCAGTGGTTGATGATTGCTCGAGCTGCGACATGCGCAGCGAGGCCTTCTTCTGCAGCGTCTCGTCGCAGACAGCAAGGGCGCTAGGAGAGATACGGCGGACCAGTTCCTATCCGTCCGGGGCGATCCTGTTCATGGAGGGAGAGGCGGCACGGGGCGTCTATATCATCTGCCAAGGGCGAGTGAAATTGCTTACGACGAACAGCGACGGCAAGACGCTGATCTTCAAAATTGCCAAGCCCGGAGATATCCTGGGCCTGAATGCAGCGATTTCCGGAACACCGCACGAGATCACAGCCGAGACATTACAGCCGACGCAACTGGCATACGTCAGCCGAGAAGATTTCGTGAAATTTATCAAAGAGCATGGAGATGCGTGCCTGCAAGTGGCGCAGCATCTTGGGCGCGACTGCCACTCGGCCTACGAAGTGATCCGGTCGATTGGATTGAGCAATTCCGTGGAAGAGAAGCTGGCGCGGTTCCTGGTCGAATGGTCCGCCGGGGCGCCCGTGACGAACGGAGGCTTGCGAGTGAAGCTGGCCCTGACGCATGAGGAGATCGCACAGTTAATTGGCTGTTCTCGCGAATCCGTGAGCAGAAGCTTCAGCGAGTTCAAACGCAAGCGGCTGGTGGAAATAAACGGGTCGACCCTGCTGGTACAGGATAAAGCAGCGCTGCAGACGCTGGCGACGTTGTAGAAGACATCCCACGATCAATCCCCGGGGAGGGAGAGTCACTTGGTGGGTACTTTCCCTCCCCTTTAGGTAAAACGGATACGAAGCGTTGAACTCAAAGTGCAATCAGTAAGGGTGATTTGTGGCCGATTTTCAGGTTGAGATCCTTCGTCGCGCGAAACCCGCGCTCCTCAGGATGACAAGTCACCCACAGATTTAGTCCTCGTGGTGGATTTTTGCCGTTTAGCAATGGAAAACGCCCGCTCCGGATAGTCGGAGCGGGCGTTTTCTTTGCGTTGGATAGCGGTTAGACCTTCAACATGATGATCGCGAGGGTAAAGAGGGCCAGGGTCTCAATGAAAACCAGACCAAGGATCATCGAGGCGCGAATAGCACCAGCGGCACCAGGATTGCGGGCCATGCCTTCGCAGGCGGCAGAGGCTACACGCCCCTGTCCGAGGGCTGCGCCGAAGGCGGCGAGGGCCATACCAAAGCCTGCCGCGATAGCGCCCAAGCTCTTTCCCGAGCTTGCGCCAGTATCCTGGGCAAACACGGCCGGAGCGACGAGCAAAACGACCACGAGTACAGCCGACAACATGACAGCTTTCTTCATAACTACCTCCTGAGAATAGCCGCCAGTGGGTGGTTCCCGGATGTACGTGAAGCAAACCGGTCTCACGCTGAACGGCACAACCGAAAAGCCAAGATAAGAGCTTAAAGGGATTCCCCACTTCGCAATCCCTTTTCGGAGTGAGGAGCATAAAACTCCTCAGATTCATCTAGTGATCGTCGGCAACGGCGAGCCCGACGTAAATGGCCGGGAGCACCGTAAAGATATAGGCCTGAATCACAGAAACAAAGATATGCAGGGCCACAAACGCAATGGGAATAAAGACCGGAAAGATGCCGAAGAGCACGCCGAGAATTGGGCTTTTGGTCCAAGCCCATTCGAATGGGCCAAGCAAGAGACCCAAGAAAATTGCGTAAATAAGATCGCTGGCAAAAATATTGGCCCAAAGACGGACGGTGAGGGAGAGCAGGCGCGCTGAAGTGGAGATGATTTCCACTGGGAACAAAAGAAGAGCGAGCAGCCAATCACCGAAATGCTTGGGAGAACCGGCAAAGGTCAAAAGATAGCGGCCCGGACCATGGTGGCGGATGCCCTGCCAGTTGAAATAAAGAAAGACGAGGGAGGCACAGGCTAGCGGCACTACGGCGTTCACCGTTGGAGAAGCGAATTCCGGGAAAAGGCTCAAAAGGTTGGAGAGCAACACGAAGATGGAGATGCTGCCGAGAAAAGGAATGTACTTCGTTGCCCCGTGGCCAACGTTTTCCTCAAGAAGATCCTGGATGCCGAAGCCCATGGAGTTAGTGAGAAGCCCTTCGGCGGCTTGCTGAAAGGCGCCGGGGCGCTCGACAGAAAGACGGGAGCGAAGGAGCAGAGCGAGGATGGTGCCGATGATCAGAACCATGAACGCCATGACGACATATTCGGGAATGGGAAGGTCGTAATCGGCAGGCTGAATGTGGAGCGCGTGGAGAAGTTGCAGGGCGAGCGGTCCCAGAAGGTGATTCACCCAGAGGGTGAGATGTTTTATTTGTTCTTCCATTCCTTAGTCCGAACGACGCAAGATGCTATGCACACTAACCACAACTGTGGCCGCTCCCAGGGCACACAGACCTAAAACCATACTTAAAACGGGAACATTCAGATACTTAAAAATAACATAGACAGCGAGCGCTATCAACCCGTAGCGAAAGAAGGCTTTGAAATACGTCACCAGCGGAACCCTGGCGATTTTCTGACTGGCCTGGGCGGTGGAGGCTTCGGTGAGAGCGTCGAGGCCCTGTTTAAGCCATCGGAAATTGAACCAGGCGAGGAGAGCGCCGATAAGGATGCCGGCACCCCACCGCCAGCCATGAACGTAGGCGACGGGAAGAGCGGCGATGGCTCCGAGAAGAAGGGTGAGAATGGAAATGCGGGATTCGGACTCGCGGTAGAGAGCATCGGTGTCGACGGAATCGACCATTACTGTTGTTTGGAGGAGCGGCGGAGCATGTCTCTCAGGCCACCGAAAAAGCCAAGGAAGCCAAGAATCAGCATCAGATAGGGCTTGGTGTGGAGCCAGTGATCGAGCAGATACCCCATAAAGCCGCCAACGACGATGGCGCCGACGAGGATGAAGGGGAGCTCCATGGCAGTGGCGAACTGACGGCTGAAACCAGCCGCGCGCTCTTCGGTGGGAGTGGGCTTGTCGTCGTTGGTGTCGTTATTGTCCAAAGGCATAACGGGCCAGTCGCGTGAACGGTTCAGGATACAACCCAGCGGCGAGGGTTACAAACAGGGCCACACCCAGTGCGATGGCTTGCGCGCTGCTCATATGAGGAGCGGGAGCTTCGCCGGGAGTCTTCATCCATGCGTGAACGACGACACGAAAATAGTAGTAAAGGGCCGGAACGATATAGAGGGCGGCGAAGACGGCCAGCACGGGATGATGGGTTTCGATGAGAGCCTGGAAAATGAAGTACTTGCCCACAAATCCGGCGGTGGGAGGAATGCCCGCGAGCGAAAGCATGAAAATAAGAAGGAGGAGAGCGGCAGCGGGATTGCGCTGGTAGAGGCCGTCGAGGTCATCGAGATTATCACCGATGATGCCACGCTGGCGCATAACAATGACGACGGCGAAAGCACCCATGGTCATAAAGCCGTAGGCGATGAAGTAGTAGATCATGCCCGTAAGGCCGGTGGCATTGCCGGCGACGAGGCCAAGAAGGATGTAACCGACATGGGAAATGGAAGAGTAGGCAAGCAGGCGTTTGAGATTGGTTTGCGTAAGCGCGGCGAGATTGCCCCAGGTGAGCGAAGCGATTGCCACGCCGGCGATAAGAAAAACCCAAGTGACTTGTGAAGCGTAGAAAACAAAGAGCATGAGACGCAGGAGCAAGGCGAAGCTGGCGGTCTTCGACGCAACACTGATGTAGGCGGTGATGGGCGTGGGGGCACCTTCGTACACATCGGGGGCCCATTGGTGGAATGGTACGGCGGCGACCTTGAAGAAGAGCCCAGTTGCTACGGTGACGAAGGCAAGAATGACTAACCAATCGGTGTAACCGTGGGCGAAGGTGTAGCGCAGACGTTTCTCGAGTACGTTGCCGATCTCACCGATGTTGGTAGAACCCATGCTCATGCCGTAGAGGAGGGAAAAACCGTAAGCAAGAATGCCAGTGCTGAAGGCGCCGAGGAGTAGATATTTCATGGCAGCTTCGTTGGAGCGTTTATTGGCGCGGAGGAAGCCGGTGAGGACATAGAAACTGAGGGCCATGGTTTCCAGGCCGAGGAAGAGGACGATGAGGTCGATGCCGGAAGCCATGAACATCATGCCGATGCAGGCAAAGAGAATCAAAGCGTAGAATTCGCCCTCGCGCTCGCGCTCGAGGTCCATATAGCGGACAGAGAGAAGAATGACGAGGGCGGTGGCGGCGAGGAACAGGAATGCGAAAACGATGAAGAAGCCATCGACGACCACAGTGTCGTGAAAACCGAGAAGAGCTCGAGGACCGACTGGGTTCGTGCGGACGTCGTTGTATTTCTGGACCTGCATATAGACGCCAACACCGCTGGCGGCGACGCCGACGAGGGCAAGGATCGCGTTGAAGTACTTTTCCTTTTTCTCCAGCATGAAATCGAAAATAAGGATGCCGAGGCCGAACAGGAGCAACTCCATCTCCGGAAGGATGACCAAACCATCGCCGTGGATGTAAGTGATGACGGAATTGAGGGCAGAGTGCATCGTCGTATGTTATTTACCCACTGTTGCCGCAGGAACGATGGCTGTTGATGAAGCAGGAGAGACAAAGGAAGGGGAGGAACCAGAGGCTCTCTCGTAAAAAGTTGGATTGACCTGGTGAACAATTTTGTCCACGGGGCTGTTGATGTAGTTGAAGAAGGGTTTGGGATAAATGCCGATCCAGAAGGCCAAGGCGACCAGGGGGAGAAGGATAGCGTACTCACGGAGGTTCAGGTCCGGGAGGTTTTTATTTACATCGTGGGTGACAGAGCCAAACATCACACGCTGATAGAGCCACAGGAGATAGGCGGCACCGAGAACGATGCCAAGCGTGCCCCAGGCAGCCCAGGCTTTGTTCACGATGAAGACTCCCTGGAGGATGGTGAACTCCCCGATGAAGCCGTTGAGGAGCGGCATACCAAGGGAGCTGAGGCTGACGATGAGGTAGATGGCGGCGAAGTTTGGCATGGGAGTGGCGAGGCCGCCGAATTCAGAGATGAGGCGCGTGTGGCGGCGCTCGTAGAGCACGCCGACGATCAGAAAGAGCGCGCCGGTGGAAATGCCGTGGTTGATTTGCTGGAGGACGCTGCCAGAAAGACCGTTTGGCGTTAGGGCAAAGATGCCCAGGGTGCAGAAGCCTAAGTGGCTGACGGAACTGTAGGCAATGAGGCGCTTCATGTCCTTTTGCATGAGGCAGACGACGGCACCGTAGATGATGCCGATGAGAGACAGGACGATAAGGATGTGCACGATCTTGGAGCGCAATACCGGATCCGCGGGAAGAAGAGGCAGAGAGAAGCGGATGAAACCGTAGGTGCCCATTTTCAAAAGAACGCCAGCCAGGATCACGGAGCCGGCCGTCGGCGCTTCGGTGTGGGCATCGGGCAGCCAGGTGTGGAAGGGGAACATGGGAACCTTGATGGCAAAGGCGAAGAAGAAGCCCCAGAAGAGCCACACCTTCAGGGAGTCGGGAAAGTGCTGTGCGGCAGCCAGAAGCGTGGGAATGTCAAAAGTCGACGTGCCAGTTAGCTTTTCGGCATTGAAGTAAAGAGCCAAGACGCCAAGAAGCATCAGAACTGAACCGGCGAGCGTATAGAGGAAGAACTTGATGGCTGCGTAGAGACGGCGGTCGCTGCCCCAGACGCCGATGAGGAAATACATCGGGACGAGCATGACTTCCCAGAAAACGTAAAAGAGAAAGAAGTCCAAGGACATGAAGACGCCGAGCATGCCGGTCTGGAGGAGAAGAAGAAGAATGTAGTACTCCTTGGTGCGCATCTGGATGGCGGACCAGGAGGAGAGGATGGCGATCATGCCGAGGAGGGTGGTGAGCATGACGAGCAAAAAACTGATGCCGTCAAGGCCAAGAGCGTAGCGAGCGCCGATGGAGGGAATCCAGGCGGCGGACTCGATGAAGGTGTAGCTCTCATAGCCGGCGGGGAAATGGAGGACAAGGGGGATAGAGACGGCAAAGCCGAGAACGCCGAAGAGATTGCCGACGAGGCGGTGAAGCGTGGGCGAGCTGCGCGGGAGAAACAAGAGCACGAGCGCGCCAACCGTTGGCGTGAACAGAACCACGCTCAAGAGATGATGAGAGAAAAGCTGCATGCGAATCGCCTTTCAGCGCAAGCTGCGCACTAAAACCTGCATGTGGTGACCGTAGTACGCGAGCAAGAGCACCAGCCCGATCAGGATGAAAACGGCATAACTGGAGAAAATGCCGGTCTGAAACATGCGGATCGGGTGGCTGAGTGAACGCGTGAATTTGCCGACGAAATTGACGAGGCCATCGACAACCCACTTGTCCCACCACATGGAAATACTGGAGAGGGCTCGGGCAAGCCAGCCAGCGCCGTCGACACCGAGGCCGTCGATCACCTTTGCATCGAAGAAGGCGAACGCGGTGCTCAGGTCCTTGATGCGATTAACGAAGAGAGCGTCGTAGATTTCGTCAACGTAATACTTGTGAACCAAAAGATTGTGCAGGCGCGGCCATGAAGCGGAAACCTTCGAATGAAACTCCGGATGTTCGAGATAGAACTTGTAGGCCAACCAAATGCCGAAACCGGCGATTGACACAGAAATGCCCATGAGCAGCCATTCCACGAGCAGGGAGTGATGGGCAAATTTTATGGCGGTGGTTTCCGGAATGACGCCGCGAACGACAGGTTCAAGGAATTTCTCGAAGGAGCTTTCCTCACCCCAGAGAGTGGGAAGTGCAAACCAGCCACCGACGATGGAGAGAGCCGCCAGGATCATGAGCGGGACGGTCATGGTCTTCGGCGATTCGTGAATGTGATGCTCCAGTTGGGGAGAGAGGCGCGAGAGACCGAAGAAGGCCAGGAAGAGTAAGCGGAACATGTAAAACGCGGTGAGGCCAGCGGTGATGACGCCGACTATCCAGAGAAAGAGGTAACGGTCCATAGTGGCGGCGCGCGCGAAGGTGTTACCGAGAATTTCGTCTTTGCTGAAGAAGCCAGCGAGCGGAGGCATGCCTGCAATGGCCAAGGTAGCAATGAGGAAGGGCCGGGAGGTAGCGGGAACCGTATTCCATAGGCCGCCCATTTTGCGGAGATCCTGCTCGCCGGAAAGGGAATGGATGACACTGCCTGCGCCGAGGAAGAGAAGGGCTTTGAAGAAGGCGTGGGTCATCAGATGGAAAATGCCGGCGGAAAAAGCGCCCACACCAAGGGCAAGGAACATGTAACCGAGCTGGCTGATGGTGGAATAGGCCAAAACTTTCTTGATGTCCGTCTGCGAGAGGGCCATCGAGGCAGCAAAAATGGCGGTGAGCGCACCAACGACGGCGACGACGTCCATTGCAAAAGGAGCAAGCTGGTAGATGGCGTTCATGCGAACGACCATGTAGACACCGGCGGTGACCATGGTGGCGGCATGAATCAAAGCGCTGACGGGCGTGGGGCCCTCCATTGCGTCAGGCAGCCAGACATAGAGAGGAAGCTGAGCCGACTTGCCGGTGGCGCCGACGAACAGGAGCAAGGCAATGGCCGTAAGCACCCCGACGGCGGGAAGACGATTGAAGTCCGCCATGGCCTTAAGAGTTTCGCTAATGCCAGCAAAAGCCACGGGATCGGCGAGGCCGTACGAGGTGAAGCGGATAGTGCCGAAAGTGGTGGCGATATAGAAAATGCCCAAGAGGAAGCCGGTGTCGCCGATACGATTTACGATGAACGCTTTCTTGCCTGCGTCAGAAGCGGATTTTTTGAGGAAGTAGAAACCGATCAACAGATAGCTGCACAGGCCCACACCTTCCCAACCCACAAAGAGGAGAAGAAGGTTATTGGCGAGGACCAAGGTGAGCATGGAAAACATGAAAAGGTTCATGTAGCCAAAGAAACGGTAGTAGCCGCCTTCATGGCCCATGTAGCCGATGGAGTAGACGTGGATGAGGAATCCGACGCCGGTAACGACGAGAATCATGACGCAGGAAAGCGGATCGAGCAGATAGCCCCAATCGGCGATGAACGGGACTAGACCTCCGACGGCAGGAATCGGGCCGGGGCTGACCCATTCAAAGAGAATTTGCTGAAAGACACGATGGGATGGATCGAGAGCGAAAAGCGCAAGGGTAGCACCTGCGGCGTGGATGAAGGAAAGGAAAACACTGCCGACGCAGAAGAAGTTGACCGCATCTTTGGGAAGGAGGCGGCCGAGGAAAAGCATCAGAGCGGCGGTGATCAGGGGAAAGAGCGGGATGAGCCAGAGATGCTGGAGGAAATAGTTGGAGGAGGTCATGGGCGGTTCCCTCCCCCAAGGCAGAAGGGCGATTCCATAGGGGCTAAAGCCCAAGTCTTGCTCAGGCTCAAATATCGGAGCTGAAACTGCGACCCCCTAAGGAGAAGCCGCGGAGGCAGGCAGATGCGAATGTGAGTTGTCGCTGTCGCTACCATTTGAGAAGGTCCATTTCGTCGGCGAGGACAGTTTCGCGGTTGCGGAAGAAAGCGATAATGATGCCGAGGCCTACAGCCGCTTCGGCGGCGGCATCCGCAATGATAAAGAGGGCGAAGACCTGTCCAGAAACATCGCCGAAGATGCGGGAAAAGAGAACGAGATTGATGTTGACAGCGTTGAGGATGAGTTCAATGGACATCAAGACGACGATCACGTTGCGGCGAGTAACCACGCCGATGCAGCCGATCAGGAAGAGCGCAAGACTTAAGAAGAGGTAATGGACCGGAGACATCATGATTCGTCATTCCCTTTTCTGTTTTTGGCCATGACGACAGCACCCACCATGGCCACCAGCAAGAGCACGCTGGCAATTTCGAAAGGCAAGAGGTAGTTGCTGAAGAGGCTTTTGGCCAGTTCTTCGGAGTTGGGAGGCAGCTTATCCGCAGGCGCACTCCCTTGAATGAACAAGCCGCCCCCGGGCAATTTTCGAGCTAGCAGAAGCACCACGGTGACTTCGAATCCGAGTGCCAAGGCGACCAGCACAGCGACGAGCTTTTGCATGCGAAAACGGATCTGGTGGATGGGCGCATCAAGGCGGACCAGCATGATGACAAAGATGAAGAGCACCATGATGCCGCCGACGTAGAGAATGATCTGGGCGATGAAGAGGAACTCGGCACGGAGTTGAAGGAAAATGCCGGCGGTAGCCAGGAGCGTGGTGATCAGGAACACAGCGGAGTGCATCGCGTTGCGACGGGTGACCATTAGCGCGGCGCTGAGAACAGCCACGCCACCGAAGAAGTAGAAGAGGATGCTATTCAGCATAAGAATCCGAAGTTGCAGCCGAAGCAGAGGAAGCGGCTGCGACGCGTTTATCGTGCGAGCGGACCAGGAACAAGGCAATGGCCAAGGTGAAAGCGGTAGTCACGATGAGAGCGAGCCAGCGATTCCATCCGAACTCGCCCTCGAGCAAAAGCGCTACGCCCACGGAGAAGACATTGACGATGGCTAGAGGAATCAAGATATACCAACCGAGATGCATGAGCTGATCAAAGCGATAGCGAGGCAAAGTGAAGCGCAGCCACATGAAAACGTAAATGTAGGCGGAGACTTTCAAGAGAAACCAGAAAGCGCCGTTGAGACCCAGGATGGCAAATTTCAGGGGAGCGAAAATCCAGGGCAAAAGGAAGATCAGGGCGACGGCGAAGCAGGCGAGCGCCACGGCCCACATGAACCATACCTGAATTTTTACAGGCTGCTTCCCTGCTCTGTGGAGGCAATAGATACCGACCAAGGCGATGAACAGGACGGGCAAGAAGTCCATCCAGTTGAGCCAGTGGACATTCGGGAAGGGACGGAGCCAGCCACCGAGAAAGAGCGTGGTGGCGACGGAAGCGACGACAATCATGTTGGCATATTCACCGAGGAAGTAGAGTGCCCAGCGAAAGCCGCTGTATTCGGTCATGTAGCCGGCGACGAGCTCGGATTCAGCTTCGGGGAGATCGAAAGGAGCACGATTGGTCTCGGCGATGGAGGCGACGAGGTAAGTAAAGAAAGCCACGGGCGCGAGGAAAACGAACCAGACGTGGTGGTCGGACTGAGCATCGACAATGCCATGGATTCTGAGAGTGCCGGAAAGGAGCAAAGCGCAGATGATGGCGAGGCCGCCGGCGGTTTCGTAACTGACAAGTTGGGCGGTGCTGCGGATAGCTCCAATGATGGAGTAATGGCTGTTGGAGGCCCAACCGCCGAGGATGATGCCGAGAAAGCCGAGAGAGCTGACACCGATGACGAAGAGGATGCCGATATTGATGTCCTGGGCGACGCGGAAGTCTGGGCCGAAGTACAGAGCGCCCATGGAAGTCAGCGCGGCGACCATGGAGATGACCGGTGCAAACCAGAAAATAAAAGCGTCGGAGTCCCGTGGGACGATGTCTTCCTTGATGAGCAGCTTGACGGCATCGGCGATGGGTTGAAGCAAGCCGTGAGGGCCAACGCGCATGGGGCCAAGACGCGCCTGCATGTCAGCCATGAGTTTGCGCTCGAGAAGAACGACGTACCCGGCGATGAGGGGGACGACGGCGACGATGACTACCCCGGAAACGAGTTCGACCCACCAGGTCTGGAGAAAGTGGAGGACGGCTTGGGTGGCTGGACTCATGGGCTAGCGGTCCACCTCACCGAGAACGATATCCAGGGTGCCGATGACAGCGACGACGTCCGCGACGAGATGACCGCGAATCATTTTGTCGAGGGCCTGAAGATTGATGAAGGACGGCGGCCGAATACGGACGCGATAGGGCTGAACGGTACCATCGCTGACGATGTAATAGCCGAGAATGCCCTTAGGTGCCTCGATGGAGTGATAGATTTCGCCTGGCGCAGGTTTGATGACTTTGCCCACTTTGCCGAAGATGGGGCCTCCGGGAATGTTTTCGATGGCCTGGAGACAGATTAGGCGGGACTGGCGCATCTCTTCCATGCGGACCATGTAGCGATCGTAGGTGTCGCCATTGGTGCCCGTGGGAATTTCGAATTGATAGCGGTCGTAGGCAGCGTAGGGCTGGGCTTTGCGGAGATCCCATTTCACGCCAGCGGCGCGGAGGATAGGCCCCGTGGCGCCGAGGGCGATGCAATCCGCGGCGTTGAGGACGCCGACGTTGCGGGTGCGGCCGATCCAGATGCTGTTGCCGGTGAGGAGGTCAACGTATTCCTGGATGCGGCGCTCGAAGTCCTTGCAGAAGCGCTCGACATCTTTTTCGAAGCCGTCGTAGGCCTCATATTGAAGGCCGCCGATGCGGAAGGCGTGGGTAGTGAGGCGCGCACCACAATACTTCTCGAAGATTTTCAGGATTTCTTCGCGCTCGCGGAAACAGTAGAAGAGCGGCGTGAGAGCGCCTATGTCTAGAGCGTGCGTGCCGAGCCAGACCAGATGACTGGCAATGCGTTGGAGTTCGGTGAGAATGGTGCGGATGACTTTTGCGCGAATCGGGGCCTCTACGTTCAAGAGCTTTTCGACAGCTTCACAGTAGCCGAGGCCGTTGCTGATGGCCGCCACGTAATCCATGCGGTCCACGTAGGGAGCAAATTGCTGGTAAGTGCGGTTTTCGGCGATTTTTTCCACGCCGCGATGGAGATACCCAATGACGCATTCGGCGCCGCGGACGCGCTCACCATCGAGCTTGAGTTTAACGCGCAGGACTCCGTGAGTGGACGGATGCTGCGGCCCCATGTTGAGGATAAGTTCGTCGGCGCCGAGGAGCGTGTCGTTGGTATGCGTTGCGTCTTGGTCCACTGTGTCTGCCACGTCTCCTGATCCTACTGACCGCTATCGATGCCGAGATTTTCCCGGACCCATGCGGTGTCTTGCTGAAGAATGTCGTAATCCTTCTGAAGCGGATGTCCCTGCCAGCCATCGGGAAGAAGGATGCGCTTCAGGCCGGGGTGTCCGGCGAACTCGATGCCAAACATGTCGAAGATCTCGCGCTCGAGCCAGTCGGAAGTGGGCCAAATGTCGACGAGACTGCAGGGATGCTCGCTCGCCGCAATGGGAATTTTCAGGCGAAGGCGGATGTTGTTCGGGAATGAGTAGAGAATGGCGATGAGATCGAAACGCTTGTCGCGACGGGGCCAATCGACCGCGGTGTAATCCTCGAGGAGATCGAATTTTTCATCGTCGCGCGAGTAACGGGCGATTTCAGACAGCTGGGCCGAGTCGACGACCAGATAGTGCTGTTTACGATCTTCGAGAGCGTCCAAGATGGCAGCGCCAAAGCGGGCGCGGTAGCGGCGAACAAGATCGTTATCAAGAGGAATCTGCAGAGGAGCGGGTGCCTTGGGTGGAGGCGCAGCCGGCTTCGCCGCTGGAGGAGCAGCGGGCAGGGGGGCGCTTTTCGGCGGAGGCGCTGGAGAGGCGCCTTTAGGCTCCGGTTGAGTACTTTCGGGCTCTTGGGATGGCTTGGACTCGTCTGCCATGGACCCTGGGACCATTGAGATGCAATACGACGACTAAGAAAACAGGAACAGCAAGCCGTTAACTCGATCAACTATGGATGGCCGAATAAAACCACGTGCGCAAGGAAGGAGCGAGAACGCACAAGCCATCCTGCAAGGCGGATATGCTCATCCGCAACCTGGGGAGCTATTCCCATCGTTCACAGCGTTTCTAACATAGGAGGTACAAGCAGTCAATGAGCGGGAGCACAGAGCTCAGCTTAAGGGGACATTATCATCGAGGTACAACATGAGGGGGAGCACAGACAGAGGAAATATTACAAGTTTTCAGTCGTAAGTTTTGAGTTTAGGGAAAGCAGCTGGTGTGATTAGGCACGAATTTGGACGGGGTTGCGCGTGCTACAACGTCGACGCGCCGACCGGCGGGTGCGCTGCAATGGTCAGGCCCAGTCGAGAGCGCCCTTCTTGTACAGCCAGACATAGCCGATGAGCAAAATACCGAGGAAAACAAACATGGAGATGAGCGCAAACGCGCCCATATGCTCTGCCAGCCAGAAGCGGTAACGAATGGCCCAAGGAAAAAGGAAAATAGTTTCGACGTCAAAGATGACAAAGAGCATAGCCACGACATAGAAGCGGGCGGAGTAGCGGCCGCGGGCGTTGCTTTCGGCAGGAACACCGCATTCGTACGGCAGGAACTTGGCCGGGCCACCGCGCGATTCAGGACGAATCAGCTTAAAGAAGAGAAGAGCCAGAACCGGGAATGAGAGCACGAGCAAGGCAAAGATCAAAATCGGTATGTAGGCAGCCGGCATCAGAAATGTCCTAAGCGAATGCTAGCACACAAAACGGGTCAGGGCGCAAGGAGGGACGTCACGGCTGACTCGGAGCGAGCATCCCGTTGAGATGTTTTGGCCGCAAAAGGCGCGCCTCAAGACGACAACGAGAATCGTGAGCAATCATTTCTCGAACAGGAGTTCGCCGGCGCGTTGGGTGGCTTTTACAACGGCTTTGATAAGCGTGACGCGCAACTTCCCTTCCTCGAGTTCGAGGATGCCATCGATGGTGCAGCCAGCGGGAGTGGTAACAGAGTCTTTGAGGAGAGCGGGGTGGTCACCGGTTTCGAGGACGACGCTGGCGGCACCTTTCATCGTTTGAGCGGCGAGGAGTGTGGAGATATCCCGAGGCAGACCGACCTTTACCCCAGCTTCAGCCAGAGATTCCAGGATGATATAGATAAAAGCGGGGCCGCTGGCGGAAAGACCGGTGACCGCGTCCATGTTTTTCTCGTCGACGACAACGGTGCGGCCGACGGCACCGAACATGGCTTTGGCAATTTCGAGATGGTCATCGGAAGCATGGGCACCCCGGCAGATGCCCGTCATGCCGCAGCCGACAATGGAACAGGTGTTGGGCATGGCGCGGATGACTGGAACCTTCGGGCCGATCCGCTGCTCGATATAGGAGGTGGGAACGGAGGCGGCAACGGAAATGACGAGAGTGTGTTTCCCCAAGGCGGGCTTGATTTCTTTCAAGACATCGCCGACAACCTGTGGCTTTACGGCGAGCAGGACAATGTCAGCACCTTTGACAGCCTTGCGATTATTGGTGGAACCAGTGACACCGAGTTCGACAGCGATGGTGGCGGCCTTCTCCTGATGGCGGACAGTGGCGGTGACGCGCTTGGGGGAGAAAAGGCCTTGCTTGAGATAAGCGCGGAGGAGGATGCTGCCGAGTTTGCCGGTGCCAAGAACGGCAAGATGCTGGTCTGAAAGATTGGTAGTCATAATCAGAACTATTGTTACGGAGGAAGAGCGGGTGGTCAACAAGCGAATGGGAGTGGGTTCGGATAGAATGCGCGGCATGAGAAGAAGAGAGCAGATTGGCTTCGTTTTAGTCGTGGTGGCGGTGGGGATTACTTTTGCGCGGGTTGGAATTTCCGCGACGGGAAAAGGCAAAGCCGCTCGGGAGGGAGTGCAACGAAAAGATGTTGCGGTGACGATGCGAGATGGGGTTGTGCTTCGCGCGGATGTGTGGCTGCCGAAAGAGGAGGGGCGATTCCCTACCCTGGTGTACCGGACACCGTATGGGAAGAGCGATGCGCAGAAGGACTGGTCTACGTTCGGGAAGGCAGTGAAGCGCGGGTATGCGATGGTGATCCAGGACGTGCGGGGGCGATACGCGTCGGAAGGCGAGTTCACGCCTTATCAGAATGAGGGAAAAGACGGGTACGACACCATCGAGTGGGCAGCTCGGCAGCCGTGGTCAGATGGGAACGTGGGGACGTTTGGTCTGTCGTATCCGGGGGCGGTGCAGTGGCTGGCAGCAGTGGAAAATCCGCCACATTTGAAGGCGATGGTTCCGGCGATGACGTTTTCAACGCCGCGGAATTTTTTCTATTCGGGCGGGCTGTTTGATGGGTCCTGGCTGGAGTGGATCTGGCTGAATATTGCGCCCGATGCGCGGAAAAGGAAGGGGTTGGCGGGGCCGAAGACGGACGAGGAAGCTGAAGCGAGTTGGAAGAAAGAGCATGGACGGATCGAACGATTCCTGCCTCTGAGTGGGTTGCCGGATTTGAAGGAATCGGCACCGTATTACTACCAATGGCTGGCGCATCCACCGGCGGTTGCGTGGTGGGATTGGGCGGAGCTGCGCAATAAATACGACCGCGTGCATTGCGCGGTGCTCAATTTTTCGGGGTGGTATGACGAAGCGTATGGTCCCGACGGAGCGACGACGAACTTCAATGGATTACTGGCGGCGCGAAAGGGAGAGACGGATCCACGGACACACACGATGATCGGCCCTTGGACGCATGGCGGGCAGGATACGCGGAAGAGCGGAGAACGGGACTTCGGGCCAACAGCGCCGATTGATTACGACGAACTGATCTTGCGATGGATGGATCATTACTTGCGGAATGTGGACAACGGCGTGGAGCGCGAGAAGCCGGTGAGGATCTTCGTGATGGGGCGGAACGAGTGGAGAGATGAGGAGTCGTGGTCGCTGAAACGGGCGAAAGCGGAATCACTGTACTTGGGCGCTGCGGAAGGGTCACAGAGGCTGGGGACACTCGGGGCGCAACCGGGGACGTCACGTGTCCCTGCGAGTTCCTTTGTTTCCGACCCATCCCATCCAGTGACGGACGCATACGAGAAGTACGGGGCGCATGATTACCGCGCCCTGGGTGGGAGAGGGGATGTGTTGGTATTTGATAGCGAACCGATGAAAGAGGATGTGGAGGTAACGGGGCCGATTCAGGCGGAGATGTATGTATCGGCGGATGTGCGTGACTTCGATTTGTGGGTGAGGTTGCTGGACGTGGCGCCGGATGGGACAGCATTCAATCTGATGAGCCCAGGGCTGGACGAATTGCGGGCAAGTTACCGGGAAGAAACGGTTGAGCCGAAGCTTGTAGAGCCGGGAAAGATTTACAGGCTGAACCTGAACCGCATGCTGACCAGTAATGTATTTTTGAAGGGGCACAGAATGCGCGTACAGATTACGGGGGCGTTCTATCCGCATTTTTCGCGGAATTTGCAGACAGGTAAGTCGGAGATTGTGTCCGCCGAATCGCAGATAGGACGGATTACGATTCACCACGATGCGGAACACGCCTCGCGAATTGTGCTGCCGGTCGTGGGTAAGTAGCGGTACGAGCACAAAGAGCAGCTGGAGAGCCCCGCGGGAACGAAGGGATGGGATAATGCAGGCAGAATGAGTTCTACTGCAGAAAATCCAAGGTCAAATCCTAACGATAGTTCCCTTGCCGAAGAGCAGCGCCGGGGAATCGGGCAGAGCATCCATAACGCATTTGCGTGGGCGCTGGAGACCGGCATTGAATGGCTGGTTCGCATTACCGGGCAGAAAATTCAAAGACAGGATGCCCCGTGGCTGAGTTGCGTCCCTGGGGTGCCAGGGATCATCGGCAGCGGCGTGTACCAGCGCATTGCAGAGATAGAACATCTGGAAGTGAGAACGCCGCGCGATGCGGGGTTGATTCCGGATTTCGAAGCGCTGCGAGGACCTTCCTGCGATCCGGCCAAGGTGCATCCCCAGATACGCCACTTCTACGAGCATGCCGCGTTGTATCATCTGGAAGTTTGGAGCGAAGTGTACCTGGCGGGACGATTCTTCCTGTGGCTGCTGGTGGAGTTTATCAGCCGGCGCATGAACCAATTGAATTTTCCGATTTCCTCGCTCGAAGTGGCGAAAGGGATGACGAGCGAAGTGTTGCAATTGCGGGAGCCGGGATCGGGACGGCTGGTCTACACTGGCTGGCTGCGGCGTTTTAAATCCAATGGAAAAGTGATTTACGCGGGAATTTATTCTACGACGCGGATTCCCGGCGAAGCCAACACCTGCGTAAAAGTAACATTCCCCTGTCGCGGGAGCGCGAACGTGTATCTGCGGCCGTGCTCGTACGCGGATGGATCGTTCGGGCTGGTGTCCACGGGGGCCGCTTTTGGGAGTTCGGGATTTTACCGAATCGTGGAAGCTGGCAAGAATGCATGGCGGGTGAGGAACTTCACGACCTTACACGAAATCTTTCGCGTATACCTCGACGAAGAGGGTGTGCTCCGGACAGACCACACCATCACCTTCGTGGGGCTTACCATCCTGCGGCTGCATTACAAAATGAGCTTGGCAGGGAACGCCAGCAAAAACGCAGCTGCGGACGTGGAAGCGTCAATGCAATCCAACTGACTTTCGGGACGAAGGCTCCAAAACAGAGATTAGTCGTGGTGGGCGCCATGGAGGACTTCAACGGCGTGAGGGAGCAGATGCGCGATGGCATCAAGGGAATCCACTGCCCCTTTGGGGCTTCCGGGTAGATTGATGATAATGGTTTTGTGGCGGATTACGGCGACGCCGCGGGAAAGTGTGGCAGTGGGAGTCTTCTCGACACCCCTGCGGCGAATTTCCTCGGGGATACCGGGAATGGCACGATCGGCAACGTCGAGGGTGACTTCGGGAGTGGTGTCGCGGGGGCCAAGGCCGGTGCCGCCGGTGGTGAGGAGAAGGTCCACGCTGCCGGACTCGGCAATCGCACGCATCTGATTGCGGACCGCCGCGGGATCGTCGGAGCAGCGGAGCGCTGAGCTCAGAACCCACCCGAGATCCTTGCAACGGGCGACAAGAGCGGGGCCGGAGAGGTCTTCGCGCTCACCGCGTGCAACGGAATCGCTAATGGTTAGGATAGCAACGCGCATGGCGGTTATTTGAGTAAGGGTATCCGAGAAAGTACCCGGAAATTCTTCGCGGCTTCCTGAGGGGCTAAAGCCCATCCTAGCGAGCGTTCCATGTCGGGACTGAAGCTCCGCCCCCCGTTGGAATGCTTGAGAGAGACCAGCGCAAAGGACATTAGTTGGTGCCAACGGCGTCGCGGTTGGATTCGTCGAGCAGGCGCATGGCTTCCATGAGGAGGCCGGTGGTGCTGCGCGTGGTGGTGGTGGCAGTGGAGGCGTTGGCGGCATTGAAATCGATTTCGAACTCGCCCTCGGTCCAGAGAACCACTTTCAAGACAGCATCATCGCCGGCGAGATCGTTGATTTTGGCGTCGCGGCATTGTCCGGAAGCGAAATAAAGTTCAGCGCGATCGGTTCCCTTTTGAACGAGGAGGCGGCAGGACTTCTGTCCCATTTCGAGGGATTGCAGCAAATCGATCATGCTCATTTCCTCGAGGCGACCCTGAATGACGCCAGGGCGCGAGGCTTGCTTCTGGAGCTTTTCCAGGTGGAGACGATCGACTACTTTCTTGGCGGAGCGGACGAGATCTTTGACGAGGAAAGGCTTGGCGATGAAATCCTCGGCGCCCTCGATGAGAGGCCGGAGACGTTCTTCGATATCCGTGCGGCTGGCCATGAAAAGAAATGGAATATGGCGAGTGGATTCCCTGGCGCGGAGCTTTTCAAAGAGCTGGCGACCATTCAGTCCCGGCATCTTGTAATCACAGAGAATTACATCAGGCGGCTCGTCAATCACCTTGAGGAGAGCGTCAGCGCCATCGGCGGCGATCATAACTTCGCAGAAAGGTTCGAGACCTTTGGCGACGAGATCGCGGACCATGGGATTATCCTCGGCGACAAGCAGCTTAACGGTTTTGCCGGAGGCCGCACTCATCGTTTGGGACTCCTTGCCGATTTCGAGGAGGCGCGGTGGTAGTCGCCGGTTTTGCCTCCGGTCTTTTCCAGCAGATGGACAGTAGTAATCTCCATGCCTTTATCGAGGGCTTTGCACATGTCGTAGACCGTGAGGGCGGCACAGGTGACGGCGACCAGCGCTTCCATCTCCACCCCTGTCTGGGCCGTGGCGGTAACCTTGGAAACCAGTTCCACCCCATCTTTGCATAGGCGTGGGGTCACATCAACGTAAGTGATGGGCAGCGGATGACAAAGAGGTATCCACTCCGAGGTACGTTTGGCGGCGGCAATTCCGGCGATGCGGGCGATTTCGAGAGGATTGCCCTTGGGATTTTTCAGGCCGCGGACGGCGCGGAGAACGCGAGGGGACATGTGCACAAAGGCGCGGGCGACGGCAGTGCGGGCGGTAACGGATTTGGAGGAGACGTCGACCATGGTAACTTCGCCGCGGTGGTTATAGTGGGAAAGCTTGGCCATGGTGAGGTTTAGAGTACGTCGAAGCGGGGTAGAACGGAAACCTTCTCGCCAGCACGAATGTCGGAGCGGTCAGCAGGGACAACGACGAAGCAGTTGGCGCGAGTGAGGGTGGAGATGTCACCCGAACCTTGCCAGCGGAGGGCAGCCACTTTAGGAGCAGAGGCGTTCCAATCAAGGCGAGCCGGGAGAAAGTGGGCGAGGCCAGGCCTTTCCTGAAGAGGCTCGGCCAAGGTGGCTTCAAGAAGCGGGAGAGAACGGGGGGCGGTGGCACTGAGGATATCGATGGCGGGGATGACGAAGAGTTGGAAGGTGACCATGGTGGAGACGGGGTTGCCAGGGAGGCCGAAGACCAAGGTATCGCGGCAGCGGCCGAAGACTGTGGGCTTGCCCGGGCGTATGGCGATGGCGTCGAAGAAAAACTCAGCTCCCATGCCTTTGAGAACGGATTCGACCAGGTCGTACTTCCCCATGGAGACACCACCGGAGAGGACGAGGATGTCGTCGCGGAGGCCCTGCTCGATTTTTGCGGAGAGGTCGTCGACGCGATCGAGGGCGTTCACCAGGGGGACCGGGACTCCACCAGCGATCTGGATTTGGGCGGTGAGGGAGACGGTGTTGCTATTACGGATGTGGAAGGGGCCCGGAGTTTCTGTGATTGGCACGACTTCGTCACCGGTAGAGAGGATGGCAACGCGGGGTTTCTTGTAGCAAAGAAGAGTGGTAGCGCCGACTTGGGCTGCCACCGCGAGTTCAGCGAAGCCGAGACGCAGGCCGGGTTGCAGAACAAGGTCAGCGGCGTGAGCCTCACTGCCGCGGGGGACGATATTCTGGCCGGGCTGGGTGGAGCGATCGAAGGTAATCGCGTCGTCTGTGCGGCGCGTGAATTCAATCATGACGACGGCATCGGCTCCGGGAGGGACCGCGGCACCGGTCATGATTTGAATACAAGTTCCGCGCTCGAGCGACTGAGAGACAGTGTCCCCGGCTTTGATTTCCCCGACGCAGCGGAGTGAGGAGGCTGGCGTTGCTTCCGTGGCACGGACAGCGTAGCCATCGCGAGTCGAACGATTGAAGGGGGGATAATCGCGGTCGGAGCGGATTTCCTCAGCGAGGATATGGCCGAGAGAATCGGAAATGGAGAGGTCGAGCGTGGGACGAATACCGGCGTGAGACTTGGATTGAGTGATGACGAGTTGGCGGGCGTCTTCGAAGGAGAGCATTGGAGTGTTTAAAGGCTACACAAAATTTGCGTGCGACTGCAAACGCAGTCCTCAGGGGCTTAGAGCCAGCCGGCCAGTAGAGTGCCGGGCTGGATGATGGTGGCGTCGCGCTCCGGGCCGGTGGAGATCATGCCGATTTCGATTTGGAGGAAATCGGAGACAAAGCGCAGGTAATCGATGGCAGCTTTAGGAAGCTTGGCGGCTTCTTTGGCGCCGTAGGTATTTTCGCACCAGCCAGGGAGAGTCTTGTAGACGGGGGTGACGCGCTCGTATTGTTCGGAGGAGGCAGGCATTTCGTGGATGGGTGAGCCTTTGTAAGTGTAGCCAACACAGACCTTGATTTCGCGTTGCGTGTCGAAGACGTCCAGCTTGGTGACAGCTAGAGAATCGATGCCATTGATCATCTTGGCGTAGCGCAATTCCGCCAGGTCCAGCCAACCACAACGACGGGGACGACCCGTGACAGCGCCAAATTCCTTGCCGCGTTCGCGAACTTCCTTGGCTTCGAGGTCGGGCATTTCGGTAGGAAAGGGACCGCCACCAACACGGGTGGTGTACGCCTTGGAAATGCCGAGAACGTGACGGATTTTCGTAGGAGGCACGCCGACACCCGTTGTGGCCCCGCCGGAGGTGGCGCTCGAGGAGGTGACAAAGGGGTAGGTGCCATGGTCGATATCGAGCATGGTCCCCTGGGCGCCTTCGAAGAGGACGGACTTGCCTTGGTCGAGGGCGTGATTGAGGAGTTCGGCGGTATCGCAAATGTAGGATTTGATTTTTTCGGCGAGGACGAGTGAGGCTTCCACTTCCTGGGTGAAATCGATTTGTGCGCCATAGGCGCCTTGGGCGATGCGATTCTTTTCTGCCACAACGCGGGCGGCTTTTTCACGAAAGAGGACGGGATCGAGAAGATCAACAACGCGAAGGCCGCGACGGGCCATCTTGTCCTCGTAGGCGGGACCGATGCCGCGAGAGGTGGTGCCGATTTTGTTGGCCCCGCGAGCAGCTTCCGCAGCCATGTCCAGTTCACGGTGATACGGGAAAATCAGGTGGGCGCGATTGCTGATGTGTAGACGGCCTTTGACGTCGACGCCGGCTTTGGCAAGTGTTTCGATTTCGGCGACGAGAGCTGCGGGATCAATGACGACCCCTGCACCGATGACGGCGTGCTGCTGAGGGCGAAGGATGCCGCAAGGGATGAGTTGAAGAACGTAGCGATCTTTGCCAATGATAACAGTGTGGCCGGCATTGTGACCGCCAGCGACGCGGACGATATAGTCAAATGAGGCCGCGAGATAATCGACGACTTTGCCTTTGCCCTCGTCGCCCCACTGCGCACCTACCACGACGACCGATTTCATGCGGAACATCTCCTGGCTCGAGACCGAGACGGGTGGAATCCGAGGAACGAGAAGCCACCGGACAGAAGTCTATGGAGCAAAATCCGTGCGACACACCAATTTAAAATCGTACGATGGGCGTGGAGGGAACGCAAGGAGGTCTCGATCCTGCGGAGCGTTAGCCGGGGGAAATCGGTCCATGGTGTTGGGAAGAAGTGAGACGGGTGTACGATGGGGCCGATTACGAAGCTACGAGGGAGTAATAATTTTTAGGTTTGCGAACTGGATAGGGGAGGCTAACTGTGAACGCCTCAGGAAAAGCAGATCGAAAGTCTCTTGGTTTTTTCCGTCTGATCCTGATTTTCGTGCTGAGTGTTTTGGGAACGCACTCAAACATTAGGGCTGCCCAATTCCGGGCCGCCGTCGTGAAGGTCGATATCACTCCCGAAAAGCCACAATGGCTGTTGGGGTATGATCCGCGACAATCGACTGGCGTGCACGACCATTTGTTTCACCGGATTGTGGCGATGGACGATGGGACCACGCAGTTTTTCCTGATCTCGACGGATGTCTGCCTGTTTTCGCCTTCCGTTTACGATGACGTGAGCAAGGAGATCGAGAAGCAAACTGGGATCAAGCCTCTGCAGATTTGGTGGACCGTAACACACACGCATTCGGCGCCAGAAATCGGACCGCCCGGGCTTGCTGGTGTCTTTATGGGTACGCGCTATGAGCACGATCACAACACCGCATACACGGCTTGGGCGAAGAAGGCACTGATCGAGGGGATTAAAGACGCGCGGGCTAAGTTGGCGCTGGCGCGGCTGGGGGTGGGATGGGGATTTGCGCGTGCCACCATCAATCGACGTGCGCGGGATGAGGAAGGGCCAACGTACCTGGGATTGAACCCTTACGGCCCAGTGGATTTGCAGATTGGGCTTCTCCGGCTGGAAAAGGCCGATGGGAAGTTGATGGCGCTCATCGCCAATTATGCAATGCATGGAACTGTGCTTGGCCCCACAAACACGCAAATCACCGGGGACGCGCCGGGAATCGTGGCCGATTACGTGGAGGAGAAATTAGGAGTGCCGATGCTGTATATCAACGGTGCGGCGGGTAATATTGCGCCCATTTATACGGTGTATCCCGACTTCGAGAGCGGGCATTTGAGTCAGTTTCGGGTGCTGCTGGGAGATCGGATCCTCGAGGCCAATGCGCGGCTAGGTGCTACCACGTCAGAGGTGAAGCTTTCCTTGGGGGAAAAATTCGTGGATACGCCGCGAAAGGCGGGGATGAGCTGGGCGCCCGATCTGGGCGGCTACCTGCAAACGACCAGCACGGGTGTGACCATGGTTCGGATTCCTGTACGGTTTTTGAAGATTAACAACGACATCGTTATCTGGGCGGCGCCGCTGGAGCTTTTCTGCGAAATAGCCATGGACGTTAGGGATCATTCGCCATTCCCATTCACGTTCTATTTTGGGTATGCAAATGGATGGCTCGGCTATCTTCCGACGAAGGAGGAGTTCGCACAGGGGGGTTACGAGCCGGGGGTATCTCCCTACACGGACGCTGCGGGAGTGGACCTGGCGCATGCAGTCCTCACTTACCTGGTTGGCGAGGCCCAATAAAGGGACGGGGCTGTGTTTCGAGGATTTGAGAGAGGCAACGCAGCGAGGTTGGCGCTTGCGTAGCGCTTAGCGCGCGAAATCTTGCTAAGTTGCCTGGGGTCCGATAGCGTCAAAGAGGTGGGGTGCCTCTCCACCTCGCGTGGGAAAAGCTGTGAATCAAAGCGGAGCGGGAGACCGACTTGACGAACCCAATAATTACATTGACGACAGACTATGGGACGGATGACCACCTGGTGGGAGTATTGAAGGGGGTCATCCTGAAGATTAACCCGGAAGCGGCGATCATCGACATCACGCACGCGGTGACGCCTTACGACTTGCTGGATGGGGCGCTGGCGATTGCTTCGGCATATGCGTATTTTCCGCCTCGTACCATTCACGTGGTTATCGTGGACCCGGGAGTGGGGACGGAGCGGCGGCCGATTCTGGTCAGTGGGCAGAACCAGTATTTTGTCGCGCCGGATAATGGAGTGCTTTCAGGCGTGTACGAGAAAGAACAGAATTTCGCGGTGCGGCACTTGACGAGCGAGCATTATTTTATGCAGCCGGTAAGCAAGACGTTTCATGGACGGGACGTATTTGCGCCGGTAGCGGGGTGGCTATCGAAGCACTGGCAGCCGGCCAGCATGGGCGAAGTGATTGAGGATTTTAAGCGGTTCGCGTTGCCGAAGCCAAAGGAATCGGAAGGAGTGCTGAAGGGCGTGGTTCTGAAGGTGGACGGATTTGGGAATTTGATCACGAATTTCCGGGCGGAAGATTTGGCGGCAGAATCGGTGGAGAAGGGCGCGATAAACCTGCAGGCGGGAAGTCATTCCGTGACGCGAATGGTGACAATGTTTGCGAGCGGAAATGCAGGGGAGCCGGTCGCGTATATCGGGTCGAGCGGGTATTTGGAGATCGCGGTAAACAAGGGGAATGCGTCGAAGGCATTGGGGATTGGGCGGGGGACGCCGGTGCTGTTGACGAAGAAGTAGGCAGAAGCTCGAAACCCAGGATGCCGGCCTGAAGGCGCGGCGCTACATGCTGTTGCGAGATTAGTGGGATTGTTCGAGGGCGGTCATTTGGGAGCGAGTGCGGGGGTCGAGCCAACCGCGCGAGGCTTCGCCGAGCAGATTGAAGGCCAGAACGGCTAACATGACAGCTGAAGCATGAAAAACGACCAAATGCGGCATGCGGCGCATCGCCCAAACTGCAGTAAGGTGCCTGGACGCAAAGGCCAGGAAGCTCAGCGTGCTTGCCGGTCGACCGGGGCAGTGGCTTTGCGTTACAAGTGAAGGCTTTCCTAGGCAGCGGCTGGCGCCGGTTGCTTTCGCCTGTGCCAGTAATCCAATGCCGCGAACAGAAGGACCGCAGGCACACCGGTCAGTCCGCATGCGACAAAGAAAATGCCGTAGGCGTGAATGAGCCCGTGGGTGGTGCTCAGACTTTCGACCTCAGCACCGGAAAATCCCTTCAGGATCTTTCCCAACCAGGCATAGGTTGAACTCAAGAGCGCATACTGCGTTGCGGTGTATCCCAGATTGGTGAGACTCGACATGTACGCGACCAGCGCGACGCCGGCAAAGCTGATGCCGAAGTTGTCACCTACCATAACGAGCGCGAAAAGAGGAACGCTCGTGCCCGCGAACGCGAGAGTCGCATATGCGGCAATCGCGGCTGCCTGCAAAATGCCTCCGATGATAAGTGCGCGCATGTAGCCAAGCTTCAGCGAGCAGAATCCGCCCGCTGCGATGCCTGCAAACGTAGCGATGAGTCCGATTGAGCCGCGCACTGCTCCAACCGTTTCCTTCGAAAGACCGATGTCATGGTAGTAGGGATTCGACATCGGTCCCATGATGAAGTCCGGCAACCGGTAAAGGCTGATTGCCGCTAACATCGCAAGCGCGAGCCAGCCATGTGCGCGGAAGAAAGCGATGAACGGTCCCACAACGGCGTCGAAGAAACCGCGCGGCGTCCAAAGCGGCGCTTCGCGCTTTTTTTCATCTATCACCGCATCGGAGCGCTCCGGTTCCTTCGCAAACCAGGTCGCGATCATTCCCACAGCCATACATGCGCCGTAGATACCGTAGGACATTCGCCAGCCCACGGTCGCTGCCACGATGAGGATAAGGGAATCCGTGGTCAGGAGCGCCAGACGGTAGCTTAATTGATAAGCAGAAGCGAGGAGTCCTTGTTCTTCTCCGTCGTCTGCCGATTCAATACGCCAGGCATCGACCACAATGTCCTGTGTCGATGAGGCAAACGCGACGACGAGTGCAAAAGCGCCAAGTCGGGCAAGCCCGGCTTTCGTGCCTGTTCCGCCCATGGCGCACAGCGCCAGCCCGACGACGATCTGCGAGAACATCATCCACCCTCGCCGATGTCCAAGTCGTTTGAACAACGGCAAGTCGACGCGATCCATCAAGGGCGCCCACAGAAATTTCAGCGAATATGCAATGCCCACCCAGGAAAGAAACCCGATCGCCGTCAGGGAAGTGTGTTCATCGCGCAGCCAGTAACCAAACGTATTGCCGACTAGAAAAAAGGGAAGGCCGGAAGAAAACCCGAGCAACAACATCGTTAGTGTTTTGGGCCGCAGGTAATCGGCGAGCCGGTGCTTGTGCGGACTCACGCATTCATTGTCTACCGTAGGCTCACGAAACTCAACCCTCCGACAGCTCGGTCCGGCGAAGAAGGCGAAGAAGTACATGGCGCGCCATGGGAGGAGAGTTCAGCCCTTCCTACCGCTGGGATTCGATTTGTTGGTACTGAGAGCTGCCGCCGTGGCGGAGGATTCGGCGGCTGAGGTTTCGGGCTCTTTTGGTCGGAGCAATTGAATTTTGACGCGAGCGACACGGCGGCCGTCCATTTCGACGACGGTGAAACGGTAGCTTCCAAATTCAAAGCTTTCGCCGCCGCGAGGAATGAAGCCGAGCTGGTCCATGACGAAACCCCCGACGGTGGCGTAAGCGGGATCCTCGGGGAGCGCGATGTTGTATTGGTTGTCGAGATCGCGGACATTCAGGGCGGCGTCGAAAATGACGGCACCATCGGCGAGGGTGAGAGGCTTTTCGACGACGTCGAATTCGTCGTGAATTTCGCCAACCAGCTGTTCGAGCACGTCCTCCATGGTGACTAAGCCGAGGATGCTGCCGAATTCATCGACAACCACGGCCATGCCGACGTGGTGCGCGCGCAATTCCACGAGGAGTTCGCTGGCGGGCTTGGTTTCCGGGACGATCAGAATTTCGCGAAGAACGCGGCGAAGATCGAAGGGTGGCGGAGGAGGCAATTTTTCCTCGAGGCGGCGCTCGCGATCGAGAAGCACCCACAGCATGTCCTTGATATGCACGAAGCCGAGGATGTGGTCCACAGTTTCCCGATAGACAGGAATGCGGGAACGCTGCGTGGTGGCAAACGCGCGCATCACTTCGTCCAGCGAGGCTTCGATGGGGAGGGTGTGCATATCCGGGCGGGAGACCATAATTTCGCGAACCTGGAGCTGGCTCAGCTCGATCGCGCTGAGGATGAACTTCTCTTCCCCGACAGCGAGCAAGCCGCGCTCGCGGGCCTGCTGAATCTGAATCTGGAGTTCTTCGGTCGAGTGAGCAACGCCGTGGCCCGAGGGCGCCATGATGCCAAGAGCCTTCACGATCAGGCCAGAGGCGCCATCGAGGAAATCGATGGCCCAGCGAAAAGTGTTCAGGAACCACTGGAACGGGGGAGACAGCATCAGGGCGACACGCTCGGCCCGGGAGAGGCTGATAGTCTTGGGGACTAACTCGCCTAAGACAACGTGAATGGCGCTGAGGAAAAGGAAAGAGATCGTGAGGGCAACGGCGTGAACGAGCAGGAGGGTGCGGGGACTGCCTTGGACGGGCATAACGCTCTGGACGAGCGTGGCCAGGGTAAGTTCGCCGAGTGCGCCAATCGCCAAGCTCGTTAGTGTGATGCCGACTTGCACGCCGGAAACAACGCGATGCAAGTCACTGAGCAGGTGCTCGACGATTTTCGCTTGAACGCTTCCGCGCGCGACAAGCTGGCGAACACGCGAAATGCGCACGGCAACGAGGGAAAACTCAACGGCCGCGAAGAAGCCATTGAGCGCCACCAGCACAAAAACCCCGATGAGGCGCAGAAGAAACATCCAGTAGATGATCCCCCAGCGGCATTGTAGCAGCAGGTCATTGACTTATGTTCAGGGGAGAACCACCAGGTTTCCCATTCCTAAGAAAATAGGGCGTCTCACTTATTATCATCCACGTCGTCCGTTGGGGCGTCGATAAGAGCTAGCGGGGTAGATGTGGCATAGCGGCCCGATTGCCGCGCATCCGGGATAATGTGTCGAACTAGGTAGACGACCTTGAACCACCCGGATGTTTCCACAAGAATGAGCGCTCCCCACAAGTCGCTATGCTTGCCTCGATAGCGAGATTTCCAATGCCAAATGGTCACTAAGTTGAGGTAGATGAGGGCTGGCACGCCCAACAGGAGGCCCGTAACAATGAGCGTTGTGCGAATGGGCGAGCTAGTGAGGCAACAAGCACCGATAATCGCCGGGGCAATTCCGAAAAGGGCCAGAATTCCGAGGTCACGCAGCGACTCGAATCGCTTTGCCCAAGTTGTCGCCATAATTGAACTTACTCTACCGCATATTCCATTAAGGAGATGATGTAACTCAATTTGCTCACGACTGCGTTGGAACCTCTTCGTCGATGTTAATGAAGAGACGGCAGGGAGACCTTTGTGCAGGTTGCACGGGTCGGCAGGGTCCACTAGACTGGGAATTTCCCAAAGGAGTGAGAATCCTAGTGCGGACGGTACTACGGCTGTTGCTGTGGATCGGCGGAATCGTGGTGGTGATTGTGGCCACAGCGATCTGGTGGTTTGTGTACCGGCCGCTGCCGCAGTTGGATGGTTCCGTTTCCGTGCCGAGTTTACAGAGAGAAGTGAGCGTGGAACGGGACAATTGGGGAGTGCCCCATATCCGAGCCGCGTCCGTTGAGGATCTGGCTGAAGCGCAAGGCTACGTGCTGGCCCAAGACCGGCTGTGGCAGATGGATCTGCTGCGTCGAGCAGCTCGCGGACAACTTTCCGAAGTCTTGGGACCCGCCACTTTAAAAATCGACAGAGACTTCCGTGTGTTGAATTTCAGCCGGGCTGCCGAGCGAGATTTCGGGATGGTCAGCCCGGAAGTACGCAGAGTGATGGAAGCATATGCGCGGGGCGTGAATCTGTATGTCGAGCAGCACGCAACTCGATTACCCATCGAATTTACGCTGCTGAACTACAAACCCCGAACCTGGCAGCCAACCGACTCGCTGGTGATTGCTTGCTACATGTACCGGACGTTGACAGATACCCGCGCGGAAGAACTGGGCCGGGAGATGGTGACGGCAAAGGTCGGACCGGAATTGGCGAAGGACCTCTACAGTCCGGATGCCTCGATGGACCATTTCGTCGTGGGGGATCCGAATGCGGGGAAAAATCCGCATGCCCGCGCAAAATCCGATCAGGATCCCGATGAGGACGAAGATGAGATGGACCCAGAGGGTGTGCTGAAAACGAAGTGGGAGAACGACCCCGCGCACTCGACTGCGGCAGCGGCTGACCTGACCACGGCATTAGGCCAACAGGTGCGCGATTGGCTGGAGGAATCGGAACGGGAAATTCGTCATTCATTGGGGAGCAATAATTGGGTGGTGAGTGGGGATCACACGGCGACGGGTAGGCCGCTGCTCGCGAACGACATGCATTTGGAACTGACGTTGCCGCCGATCTGGTACGAGGTCCACCTTACGGCGCCGGGATGGAACGTGAAGGGATTCGCGCTGCCGGGAGCACCGATGGTCGTGGTCGGGCACAATGACAGAATTGCGTGGGGATTCACAAACAACGGCGCCGATGTCCTGGATTTGTATATCGAGACGTTCAATCCCGCGAATCCTGATGAATACCAGGTGAATGGTGTGTGGAAGAAGGCGGATGTCTCCGACGAAGTGATTAAGGTGAAGGGCGCGGGGGATGAACATCTGAGACTGGTGGTGACACGGCACGGGCCCGTGGTACGGCAGGAGGGCGATAAGAGCTACGCGATGCGCTGGACGGTTTTGGAACCCGGCGCGTTGTGCAACTTCTACAACTGGTTGGGTAAGGCGCAGAACTGGGGAGAATTCCGGGAGACCATGAAAGGCATCTGGGGCCCGGGACAAAATGTGGTGTATGCGGATGTGGACGGAAACATCGGATACATTCTGGGAGCGCATGTGCCGGTGCGAAAGAAGGGACACGGAGAAGTGCCAGTGCCCGGGGATACCGACGATTACGAATGGACGGGATACATTCCGTTCGAAGAACTGCCGCAAGTGTTCAATCCACCGAGCGGGTTAATTGTCACCGCGAACGCGCGAGTCACCGGGCCAAATTACAAACCGTATATTACAGACCATTGGGAAGAGCCGTACCGGACGGCGCGTATCTACGACCTGCTGCACGATAAACGCGATCTGCGGCCGGAAGACATGCTGAAAATCGAGACAGATACCTACAGCTATCCTCATGTGTTTATCGCCGAACAGTTGGTGGCCGCCGCAAGAGTGGCACCGCCGAAGGACGAGCGGGCGCGGAAACTGATTCAAGAGGCGAAGGACTGGAATGGGATGGCGGATGCCAACTCGGCGGTGGTCACGTTCCTCGATGGGGCACTGTTCCAGACCCTGGACCTGATCCTTGAATCACATCTGGGAAAAGATACCGAGCAATACCACTGGCGGCGAGTGGCATTTTTGCAGCGGGTTCTGACGGAACGGCCGGCGCGATGGCTGCCTGCGGATTACAAGAATTACGATGAACTGCTGAGCGCAGCGGCGGACCTGGCCGTGAAACGATTGGCAGAGAAAACGAAGGATGCGGACCCGGATGACTGGACGTGGAAGAGGTTCAACTACCTGGATATGCTGCACCCTCTTGGGCAGGAAGGAATCTTGAAAAAGCTGCTGAGCATCACGAACCAACCGCAATCGGGAACAGAGTGGAGTCCGCGTGCCGCCAGCCGGCATCACGGTCCTTCCGAGCGATTCGTGGCAAATCCGGCGGATTGGGATGATTCGATCATGATGATCACCGGTGGAGAATCGGGGCAAACCGGCAGTGAACATTATCGCGATCAATTTGCGTATTGGTTTGAGGGGAAGGCTATCTACGGGCCTTTTTCTGACGCGGCGGAAGCTAAGGTCAGGA
The DNA here is from genome assembly GCA_963709675.1 of Candidatus Acidiferrales bacterium. Lineage (GTDB taxonomy): Bacteria > Acidobacteriota > Terriglobia > Acidiferrales > UBA7541 > Acidiferrum. The sequence goes on along the minus strand of CAVPWW010000002.1, from coordinate 122,706 downwards.
AGCACACATTGACGCTGAAGCCGGGCGGCTGAGGAACTTCCCTCTTCATGCCGGAACTCCCTGAAGTAGAAGCCATCGCCAGAACGCTTCGGCCATTGGTGCGAGGCGAGCGCATTCGTTGCGTGCATGTGTTTCACGCGATCGCCACCAAGCCGCAGTCACCTGCGCTGCTTGCGACGCTGTGCCAGCGGCGGCATGTGAGGGACGTTTGGAGACGTGGAAAGTATCTGTTTTTGGAGCTCGATCGAGGGCTGATCGAGATGCATTTTCGGTTTGATGGCCACTTGATGTGGTTTTCCAGTGGGAAAGAATTGCTGGAACGGGCGAATTGCGGAGAGGAAGGGGTGCACTTGGATGTGGCATTGGAATTCGCGACGGGCGTGCTTGGTTTTGCCGATGGACGACACTTTGGACGGATGCACGGTTGGGAGTCAGCCGAACAGTGTTTGCCACTGCGGCGGCTTGGCGTGGACGCGCTGGCGCGGGAATTCACGGCGGAGTTCCTTGGAGCAACACTGAGAGCGTCGCGACGTCCGCTGAAGGAGTTTTTGTTGGATCAGGCGCGTGTCGCGGGAATCGGGAATATCTATTCCTGCGAAGCGTTGTGGCATGCAGGGCTGAGTCCGCGTAGGACGGCAAATTCGCTGAGCGGGAGAGAAGCGGCAAAACTCCATAAAGCAATTGTGTCTGTTCTCCGGCGTGCTTTAGAATGCTGTTTAGACCCGGCGCCGGTCTTTCGTGATCCGGAGTGGTGGTTCCAAGGACTCGAGAAAATCTTGCGCACGTACCAACGCGATGGAATGCCCTGCCAGCGCTGCGGGAGGCCGATCGAGCGTATCGAGCAAGGCGGCCGATCAACGTATTGCTGTTGGCATTGCCAGAAATAGATTCGCGGGCGCGCCGCAGCTAGTTTGCGGGGGCGTTTCGAATGCTTAGAATCATTTAGCACGCAGTCAACCCGAAGAGGAATGGCGTGAATCAACCCGTACCGAAGAAGCCCGAAGCACCCAAGAAACCTGATTTTGAACGGTCACTCGCGCGACTGGAAGAGGTGGTGCGCAGACTGGAGAGCCCGCAATTGTCGCTGGACGAAGCGATGAAACTATTCGAAGAGGGCGTAGGGCTTTCCAGAGAGTGCCAGAAACAATTGGAAGAGGCGGAAGGCCGAGTGGAAATCCTTTTGAAGAAGGCCGATGGGAAACTGGCCGCTGAAGAGTTCGAACCCGAAGGCGAGAGCAAACCGTGAGGAGATCTCCCTGGCGCAGACTGGAACACAACTCGATCCGATGAAACTTCCCCTTTTTTTTGAAGAAGACCGACTAGCGGTTGACGCTCAGCTCGAGAAATTACTTCCCGGCGAATCTGTCCCGCCATTGTCCATTCATCAAGCGATGAGGTATTCCGTGTTCGCTGGGGGAAAGCGCATTCGGCCGATCCTGTGCTTGGAAACGGCACGGATATTTGAGGCAGTGCCTCTGCATGCGCTGTACCCAGGCTGCGCGATTGAGTTTATTCACACCTACTCGCTGATTCACGACGACCTGCCGGCTTTGGATAACGATGATCTGCGGCGGGGAAAACCCACTTCACACAAGAAATTCGGCGAAGCGACGGCCATACTTGCAGGTGACGCATTGCTGACGCTGGCGTTTGAAACAATTGCAGCAGCGCCGGTCTCGGCCGAACGGCGGGTCGCGATGGTACTGGAGATAGCGAGTGCGGCGGGGACGGTAAAGGGCATGGTCGGCGGGCAGGTGGCGGACTTGGAAAGCGAAGGCAAGAAGGTCGGGCCGCAGATGCTGGAGTTTATTCACCGGTCGAAGACGGCGGCGCTGATTCGCGCTTCGGTCACCTCCGGTGCCTTGTGTGCCGGCGCCTCCACGGAAGACGTGGCACGTCTACGCCGGTTTGCGGAAAACATTGGATGGGCGTTTCAGGTGACCGACGACATTCTGGATGTAGAGGAATCGTCGGCGGCGCTGGGCAAAACCGCGGGCAAAGACATAGCGCAGCAGAAAGCCACGTATCCCGCGGTGTTCGGCCTGAAGCGCTCACACGAGATTGCAGAGGAACTCTCCGCGAAAGCGATTGCAGAATTGCAGGTTTATGGAGATCGCGCGGAACGGCTGCGCGCCATTGGGGAATTTCTGGTCCTGCGCCGCACTTAGAATCGCAAATCCATGGGTGTCAAATCCACGCGGAAGAGACTCGACGTATTGCTGGTCGAGCGTAGCCTGGCGGAATCGCGTCAGAAAGCGCAAGCGATGATCCTTGCGGGGGAAGTCGAGGTTGAGGGAAAGAAAGCAGAGAAAGCCGGAGTAGCGGTTGCGGAGGCGGCGAGGATTGAGGTACACAGCCGACTGCAGAAGTATGTGAGCCGCGGAGGGTTCAAGCTCGAAGGGGCGCTGGAAGATTTCCAGGCAAGCGCGCAGGGACGGATCTGCCTGGATATCGGTTCATCGACAGGAGGATTCACCGATTGCTTGTTGCAGCATGGAGCCGTGCGAGTTTATGCCGTGGACGTGAACACCGGCCAGCTGGCATGGAAACTCCACGAAGATGAGCGAGTGGTTCGCATCAAGAAAAACGCGCGCGAACTATCGGCGGAAGATGTGAACGAGCAGGTGGACTTAGTGGTGGCGGATGTGTCCTTCATTTCGGTGAGGAAAGTTTTGCCGGGGGCGCGTGCCTGCGCGAGAGCGGGAGCTGATCTATTCATTCTGATCAAGCCGCAGTTTGAGTTGGAGCGTGGGGATGTGGGGAAGGGGGGAATCGTCCGCGATTCAAGACTGCACGAAGCGGCCATCGCTAGCGTGCGAGGCGCGGCGGAATCGTTGGGTCTGACAATTCTGGGAGTGGCCCCAAGCCGATTGCCCGGTGCAGAAGGCAACCAGGAGTATTTCCTTCACGCCAGAAAAGCGGCTAAGGTAGAATCGCAATAATCCATGTCGTCCTTACGCCAATATAAAACGGTAGGCATTATTTCCCGGCCGCGGCGAGCGGTTCTGGCCGAGATCGTGCCAACGCTGCTGACATGGCTGCAGGAACGCGGCGTGTCGACATTGATCGACTCGGAAACGGCCAGCCCGTTGAATCGCAGGGACATCGGAAAAACGCGTCACCAGATTGCTCAGGAAGCGGATCTCCTACTGGTGCTCGGAGGTGACGGGACACTGTTGGCGGCCGCACGCGAAGCGGCGCCTCACGGAATCCCGATCCTGCCCATCAATCTGGGCGGGCTGGGATTTCTGACGAGCTTTACACTCGAGGAACTCTACCCGGCGCTGGAAGACGTGCTAGCTGGATGCGCACCAATTAGCGAACGCGTGCTGCTGATGGCCGAGCGCATGCACAACGGCAATACTTTGACGCAGCAACGCGTGCTGAATGAAGCGGTCGTCCACAAGGGCACGTTGGCACGGATGATTGAGCTGGAGCTCTACATCGATGAGGGATTCGTATGCAGGTATCGAGCCGATGGATTGATCGTGGCGACGCCGACGGGCTCAACGGCATATACCTTGTCCGCCGGGGGGCCCATCGTGCACCCGGCAGTAGAGTCAATCCTGATTACGCCGATCTGCCCGCATACGTTGAGTGACAGGCCAATCGTGGTGCCAGATGTATCCAAGGTGGAGCTGCGCATGGCAGAAGATTCGGACTCGGTGTTCCTTACGCTGGACGGCCAAACGGGAGTGCCACTGCAAACGGGCGACCGAATTCGCATCACACGGGCGGCAGAACGATTGAAATTGATCCATCCGCTGAACAAGACCTATTTTGAAATCCTGAGAAACAAGCTGAAGTGGGGAGAGGCTTAACTTAGATTCTCGCGTGATGAAATAATGCTGAGATAATACTGGGCGATCTCGAACGACAGACCGCGCGGGATTGCGACGTGATCTCAAACATGAGTTGATGAGAATCTGGGCCTGACTCAAGCCAAAATATCAGTGCGCAAGAGGTCGCTCTGAGTTTCCCGGCGGCGAATCAGGCGAGCGCGGTTACCGTGCACGAGGACTTCCGCGGGACGACAGCGGCCATTGTAATTTGAGGCTTGCACCATGCCATAGGCACCGGCAGCCCAAATCGCGACAGTCTCACCCGATTGAACATGGCCGAGCGGCCAGCCCTGCAGGAAGCTATCTCCGGTTTCGCAAACAGGACCGACGATGTCCGAGCGCTGAGGCAAGCCTTGCTCTTTCGAGTCGTGCCGGCGAACGCACGTGATGGGATGGGGCGCGTCATAGAGGACCGGACGAGCAAGATCGTTCATGGCGGCATCGATGATCACAAACGACTTTGCGGAATGTTTCTTGGTGTAGATGACTTTGGAAAGCAGCACGGCGGAAGATGCAATGATGGAACGGCCGGGTTCGAGCAACAGACCAACGCCGAGGGGCCGAACCATTTCAGCCACCATGTGTGCATAAGCTTTCCGTGGGACGGGATTTTCGTTAGTGTAACGCACGCCCAAGCCGCCGCCAAAATCGAGAAATTTTAGGGCGATGCCTTGCCGGCGCAGGTCCAACAGGTAGTTGGCCAGACGAGCCAGCGCTTCGCGGAAGGGCCCCAAGCCCACGATCTGGGAGCCGATGTGCGAGCTGATGCCCTGCCAGGTGATGAACTTCGAAGTCCGATATTGGAGGTAGAGAGTTCGAGCATCGGGCCAAGCCACGCCAAACTTATGTTCGGAGAGGCCCGTGGAGATATGGGGATGCCCGCCCGCCTTCACGTCGGGATTCACGCGAAGAGAAACTCCAGGAGGATTGGCGCGGCGGATGGAGCGGCGGGAAGACTCCTCGAGGAGGACATCCAATTCCTCGGCAGATTCGACATTGAATTGTAGAATCCCGGGGGCGCTGTTCCGGTTAGTTTTATAGGTGAGGGCAGCGCGAATTTCTTCGCGAGTTTTGCCGACACCACTGAAAACGATGCGCTTCCCGGGCACGCCGATGTGGGCGAGATGCTCCAGCTCCCCACCGGAAACAATGTCAAAACCGCTGCCGCGTTTGGCAAGCAAGTTGAGAATGGAGAGGTTGCCGTTGGCCTTGACGGCAAAGCACAGCAGGTGCGGCAGGCGCTGCAAGCTACCTTCCAACTCGTCGAACGCGTCTTCGATGGCGCTTTGGCTGTAAACATAGACAGGCGTACCAAAGCGCGAGGCAATCTCCTCGAGAGATACAGCTTCACAAAACACTTCGCGACCGCGGCCATTGCGCGTGTTCTTCCATGCGAACTGAGGGGTGAATGTGGCGGGATCCACGTACGGAAGATTTTTTCGAGCTGCGTCGGAGCCGCTCATTTCACTTTCAAGACCACGAGAGTGCGGTCATCGGCGAGAGGTGCACTTTGTGTGAACCAATCCACTTCCCGAAGAACTAAATCGGCGATTTCGGCGGCGGTGCGCTCGTGATGCTGCTCAATGAAGCGCATGAGCCTGGTAGTGCCAAAGAACTGGCCTTCGGCATTGGCAGTTTCGGCGATGCCATCGGAGTGGAACACGAGAATATTACCCGTTTCGAGGGTAACGCTCCATTCGTCATAGTGGACTTCTTCAAAAATGCCCAGGGGGAAGCCAGTCAGCTCGATTTTGTCACAGCGTGCGCCTTTGTAGAGAAGCGGCTGAGATTGTCCCGCATTCGCAACGCGGAGTTTTTGACGACCCTTTTGCCAGGTAGCAAAGCATGCGGTCATGAACCGGCCTTCGATGCGGCGTTCGCCAACCAATTGGTTCATCTGGCGCAACATTTCGGCGGGCTGCAATTTCTGAGGAGCCAAGCTACGCATAATACCGATAGCGACAGCGCCATAGAGCGCCGCGGCCGTGCCCTTGCCACTCACGTCGCCGAGAGCAATTCCCAACTGTTGAGGGCCGTAACGCAGGAAATCGTAAAGATCGCCGCACACTTCGCGAGCTGAGACATAACGTGCAGCAACATCCAAGCCGTAATCATCGGTGGGGACTGGCCGGAGCAGAGCGCCCTGAATGCGCTTGGCGGCCTGCAGGTCGCGCTCCATGCGAGCTTCGCCCTTGGCCACTTGCTCGTAAAGATGCGCATTTTCGACAGAAACGGCGAGGTTTGCAGCGAGGATGGAAAGGGTCTGGACGTGATCCGCGGTGAAGTAGTTCAATTGCGGGCTTTCCAGGTCCAGGACGCCGATGACCTTGCCTTTGTGCATCATGGGAATAGCAAGCTCAGAGCGGGTCTCTGGATTGATCATGAGATAGCGCGGATCCGCAGTGACGTCGGGCACGAGAACGGGTTCGTGCAGGGTAGCGGCGGCGCCAACAAGGCCTTCCGTAGCGGCGGCGCGGAGTTTTCCCTGGACCCTTTGGCCGTGCTTCACATCGAGACGGTGGAGAAAGACTTTTTGCTCATCGTCATAGAGCATGATGCTGAGAATCTGGTAGTCAATGACCCGCTTGACGAGCTCCGCGGCACGGCGCAAGAGTTCTTCGACGTCCAAGATGGAGCTGATTTCGCGACTGACGTCGTTGAGTACCAAAAGGGTTTCAGCTTGGGTTCGTACTTGCTGGAATAAACGGGCATTTTCGATGGCGACGGCCAGGCGGTTCGCCAACACGGAGAGAATATTCTGCTGGTCCTTCGTGAAGTAATCCAAGTGGCGGCTCTGGATATCGAGGACACCGACGCACTTGCCGCGGAACATCAAAGGAACCGCCAACTCGGAGCGAACACTGTCAATCGCATTGATGTAGCGCGGGTCCTGGGAAACATCACTCACGCGCACGGGATGGCCAGTCCGGGCGGCAGTGCCGGTAATTCCCTGCCCGACCGGGACCCGCAAATTTTCCGCGAGGCCGGGAGGGTAGCCGATCGCGAAGCGGTGAGTCAGGTAGGCCCCGTCGCTATCGACCATCAAAACGCCAAACAACTCATAGTCGATGTGCTTTTTGATCAAGACGGCGGCTTGGGCGAGCACTTCATCCAGGTCGAGGGAGGCGTTAACCTGGTCGCCGATTTCTGCGAGTGTGGCGAGAACTTCCGGATTGTTGTCTGTGGCCAAACTGTATTGTGTTTTAGAGTCAGTGGCTTCCATGAATCTGTTAATTATAGCAGGCGACGCGTCCGCCGCCTGGATCTGAGCGTGAATCTGCAAACCTAGGCAGACTTGGCCTTGCCTCGCGAGGCAAACTGCAATACGCAAACATCCGGCAGATTGCGGTAACGTTCATCGAAGTCCAGGCCGTAACCGACGACAAATTCATTCGGAATTACGAAGCCGGTGTAGTCCGCGCGGACGTCCGCGATACGGCGTTCGACCTTGTCGAGGAGAACGACGACGCGAAGATGTTTGGGCTTCTTCTCCTCAAAAAAGCGGAGCAGGTACTTCAGGGTGAGGCCGGTATCGAGAATGTCCTCAACCACAATGACTGTCTTACCTTCGATGCTGACGTCCAAATCCTTAATCAGTTTCACTTCGCCGGTGGAATCCGTGCCGTGCCCATAGCTGGAGACAGACAGGAAGTCGAAGGAGACTTCGCCGCCCAGCTCGCGGGCAAGATCGGTGAGGAAAAAGACAGATCCCTTCAGGACGCTGATCAGATGGAGCGGCTCGCTGGGAAAGTCGCGACGAATTTCCCTGGCTAATTGCCTCAGCCGGGCCTTGACGCGAGCATCGGAAATGAGAATGCGAACGGATTCCTCGGGGCGATGTCCCGGGCGAGTTTTGGATGAGGCGACAGCCCGCTTTTTGGTCACGCGCGTTGCTCCTCCTGAGAGCCTATTCCACCCAGTCTGCAATAAAGATGTTGGTTTCGTGGGGAAGTTTGCCGTTACGGTTGGAGGCCCAGACCAGACGTTTGCCATCCGAGGTGAACATGGGGAAAGCATCGAAATCGGGGTGGAAGGTGATGCGTTCCTGGGCTGTTCCGTCCTCATTGATGACGTAGAGATCGAAATCCCTGCCGTTGTTGGGATCAGCCTGATTCGAGGCGAAGATGATGCGCTTGCCATCCGGCAACCAGTAAGGAGCAAAATTCGCCGCGCCGTTATGAGTGACCTGATGTTTGTTGGAACCGTCGGCATTCATCACCCAGATTTCCAGATTACCGGGGCGAATCAATCCTGCCGTAAAGAGATCTTTATAATCTTTGATCTCTTCCGGCGTTGTGGGGTGCTCGGCGCGGTAGACGATCTTGGTGCCGTCGTAGGACCAGAAAGGGCCGCCGTCGTAGCCGAGTTCGTGGGTAAGCTGCCTGACATTGCTGCCATCCGCGTCCATGGTATAGATGTCGAGGTCACCATTGCGAGTGGAGGTGAAGACGATGTGCTTGCCATCACGGGTGATGGTGGCTTCCGCATTGTAGCCAGCGGCATGGGTCAACTGATGCAAATCAGAGCCATCTGGCTTGGCCGTGTAAATCTGATAGGAATTGTAGATTGGCCAGACATAGCCGCGGGAATAGTCCGGCTTGGGAGGACATTGTGTGTTGGTGGCATGGGTGGAGGAGAACAGGATGCGATGGCCATCGGGAAAGAAATAGCTGCACGTGGTGCGGCCTTTGCCGGTGCTCACGAGTTTGGGGACGGGAGGTTTCCCATCCGGAGTATCCACCGTGATGGTGTAGATCTGATCGCAGGGTACGTCGCCACCTTGGTGCTGGAAGATCAGTTGTTTGTCATCAAACGAGAAATAAGCTTCGGCGTTTTGGCCGCCAAAGGTGAGTTGCCGGGCATTTTTGAGATGCCTCTGTTCCTCGGGCAAGAGTGGAGAATTTGTGGCTTCCGGTTGGGCATGAACGAACATGTTGCGCGGACCGTGGAGGCCGAGCAGAACAAGAACCGCAGTAATGGTTAATCCGGCCCAAGTGCCTTTGTTCACGATATCCCCTGACATGTGCGCTGTAATTCCGGGAACTCCCTGCCGCGCACTATTTTCGCTGCTCGAGCTTAACGTCGACTTTCAACTCTTTTCCATCACGGAGGACGGTTACTGGCACGACGTCGCCGACCTTACTGCGGCGAAGGGCGTCAGTGAAATCGTAAAGATTCTTGATGGACTTGTCACCAAATTGAATCAAAACATCTCCGGCCTTGAGGCCAGCCTTTGCCGCAGGCGAGCCTGGCTTTACGTCCGAAAATTTTACGCCATTTTCGGTCTGGCCAAAATCGGGAATGGAGCCGAAGTACGGCCCATAGCCGCCGCCACCGCCAGTCGCGCCGGAATGAGGATTGTTTTCGACAACCGTACTGAATGAAGGTCTTTCCTGGCGGGAGGCCAATTCCACAGTGAGGCGGGCGATGATGTTCACTAAGCTCGCAGCCGAGCCAGGATTGATTTTGTCCCAGGTGTCCGAGGGCTTGTGATAGTCCGAATGCAGGCCGGAGAAGAAGAACAGGACGGGAATGCGCTTGGCAACAAAGGAGGTGTGATCGCTCGAGGTGTAGCCGCTTTGCGACACTTCAAATTTGAGGGGAGAGTCGCCGTGGGCCTGGTCGAGGAGTTTCTGCAAGGTGGATCCCGTGCCGACACCGCCGACATAAACTTTGTTGTCCTTGATGCGGCCGATCATGTCCATGTTGAGCATGGCCACGGCGTTGTCCAGAGGCTTCGTTGGATCCTTGACCCACGCGGCAGAGCCGAGTAGGCCCAACTCTTCACCGGCAAACGACATAAACAGGATTCCACGTTGGAATTGCCCTTTGCATGGGGCCAGAATTCGGGCAAGTTCCAGGACGCCAGCGGTGCCAGAAGCGTTGTCGTCGGCGCCTGGGTGAATCTGGCCGATTTGCGAAGGAGCGAGGGAATCGAAGGTGCCGCGGCCGAGATGGTCGTAATGGGCGCCGACAATGACGTATTCGTCGGTTTTACCGGGAAGATAAGCGAGGACGTTGTTGACGGTGGCATGAGTGGTTTCGACATCCACGGTAAGCGTGGCATGCAGGGTTTCCGGAAATGCGAAGGAAGCCGGTTTCGAGGAGGAGTTGATCTGCTCCTGAACCTCTTTCAGAGACTTCCCTGCCGCGCGGAACCAGTCGTCAGCTATAGAGTTTTTCACTTGGGCAAGCAGGAGGCCAACGTTTTCAGGACCGCCCACGCTGCCAAAGCGGGTCAGCAGATCTTCCTCGCCGTCACCGAGGTTTCCATTTACCAGGATCATGCCCTTGGCACCGTGATTGCGTGCGTTGATGGCCTTGGTGATGAGTTGGGAGTGAGCGGTCAGGCCTTGATTTCCACTTTTGGCCGCGAAACCGCTCGGCTCGTAGCGCAACACGACAACGATTTTATCTTTGGCATCGAGGCCGGCATAGTCATCGTAAGCAAATTCTTCGGCGGTTGCGCCATACCCGGCGAAGAGGACTGGGGCCGTGGCAGTACCTGAGCTGGAAAAACTGAAAGGCACGAACTCTTGGTTCGACTTGAGGGCTGTTTTTGTTTCGTCAATTTGAACAAGGAGATGGTTCTTTCCTCTCAGCTTGGCACCAGTGGTAACGGTGAAAGGCTGGAGGAAACCTTTCCTCCCAGCCGGCTCCAGTCCGAGACTTTTGTAGCGATCAACAAGGACATGCTCAGCCCGCGTTAAACCTTTCAAGCCATTGCCGCGACCTTCCATATTCGGCTGCGTGAGAGTCTTGATGTCGTTCAGATAGCGCTGGGAATCGGCCGGACTTAATTGAGTTGAAGTCTGGGCGGCAAAGACCAAGGACGCGGCCAAAAAAAGAGTGAGGACCAAACCGCGCACAGAGCGAGGGATTTTTGTCGGGTACGGCAAGTTTCGACTCCGAAGTTATTGTTGATTCTGCGAGCGAATTTTCCCATCCTATGTGCTGCCTTCGTAGCTGTCAAATCAGAGAATCGCCAGTTCCAGAGAGAGGAAGAAATGAACGGAAGCAGGCCAGTTTTGCCGGAGCCATGGCTGCGCGGGACGCTCCGCGAGGTGCCCGCCGTGCCTCGTGCCGTGTTACACGCGCTGGAACTTACAAAGGAAGACATTTGGAGGTGGTGCTTCGGTTTATCCGATGAGCAACTGAATGACCGGCCCGGGGAGATCGCTCCGGTGGCGTTTCACCTGCGGCACATGGCACGGAGTCTGGACCGGCTGCTCACCTACGCCGAGGGTGGTGCACTCGACAAAGAGCAACTGTCATTGCTCAAGTCGGAACTCCAGCCGGAAGCCAAGCACGATGAACTTTTCGCGGAACTCGGAAATGCGCTGGCACGTAGTGAGCAGCGAGTCAGGAGGCTTGCTTCCGCCGATTTTGAAACGCAGCGAGGGGTGGGCAAGAAACAGTTGCCGACAACGATCGGTGGACTCCTGGTGCATGTCGCCGACCACACACTGCGGCATGTGGGCCAGGCGATTACGACAGCAAAGTTGGTAAGAAGGCGCTAAGAATTTTTGTTCCAGAGAAATGGCCGGTTATACTTGACCGGCAAATTTATGATGCAATTGCTCAAGTCCACGTTTTTGATCGTCACGGCGCTGTTCCCGATCGTGAATCCGCTGGGGGGTGCGCCACTCTTTCTGTCCTTGACGCATTACTATTCCGCGGAAGAGCGGAAGATCCTATCGAGACGAATCGCGCTGAACAGCATCGCGTTGATCGTGGTTTCCTACTTCATCGGGACCCACATTCTGGCATTTTTTGGAATTTCGCTGCCGGTGGTGCAAATCGGCGGAGGTCTGGTGCTGGCATCCACGGGTTGGGCGATGCTGAAACAAAAAGACGATGACGACACAAAAGCAAATGTGCATCGCAGCGTGGGCGAGCAAGACCTGCTTACGAAGGCGTTTTATCCCCTTACCTTGCCGCTTACGGTGGGGCCTGGGTCGATTTCGGTAGCGATTACGCTAGGCGCAAATGAACCGCATATCGATCACCAGATTATTTATTCGATGATCGGAGCAGTGATTGGGGCAGTGCTCATTGCGGGAACGGTTTACCTTTGCTATGCATTCTCTGACCGGCTGGCGCGAGTGCTCGGCGAAACCGGGATGAGCGTGATCATGCGTTTGTCTTCGTTTCTGCTGGTATGTATAGGCGTGCAGATTATCTGGAACGGTCTTTCCACGCTGCTGAGATCGGTGGCTGTCCTTCCCCACTAACTCGATGCGGCGTCCGGTGGATCATTTCCAATCGGGTAATGCTCTCTTGCTGAGAAGCGCTTCGGCAGCCCAGGCCCCAAGATAGACGGATTGAGCCATTCCGTGGCCTGAGTAGGCACCCAGTACGAGGGCATTCTTGCTTTTCGGATGGCGTTCGAAGACCGGTTTCCAGTCTTCCGCGATGCAGATGGGCCCACCCCAGCGATGGGTGAACTTCGCATGTTGCAGGGCTGGATGAAGCCTCCTGACGCGCTTCTCCAGCCGTTCGAAGGCCTCGAGTGCTTCACCCTCGGTAACGTTCAGCGTGTACAGTCCGCGCCAGTCCTCGAAAAAAACCAGGCCACAGCCGAAGATCACCGAATTTCCCAACATTCTGCCCCACAAATATGGGAGATCGACCGTATAGAAAGGCTTGCGCTCTCCGAGACCGATGCGAGCGATCACGTCTTCGCTGAGAGGTTCAGTCATCACCGCGGTTGTAAAGGCAGGTTGAGCACGGCCCTGCAGACCATTCAGTTCGAGGGCAAACGCATTGGTCGCAAAAAGGACGTTCGTCGCGTGTGCTAGGCCTGTCGACGAGCGCAATCGCAAGCTTTCCGAGAATTTCACTTCCTCGACTGCGCAGTGCTCGAACAACAAGACTCCGGCGCGTTCGGCTGCGCGTGCCAACCCGCTGACAACTTTGCCCGGATTGATGCTGCCGCCTGGCACTTCTTTTACGACGCAGAGATCGCCTGAATCTTTCCAGCAAAACGGAGAATTCGGGAGGGGGTTGCTGCGTCCCAGTTCATAGGCTCCTGGGAGCGTCAAGTCCGCATTCACTTGTAATGTCTTCAAAATTTCTTGGTAACCGGCGAGGACATCTCCCAATCCCGGCAAGTCGCCCACGGCGGATTCCGCCAGTACTACGCCTCCCGTGTGGCCGCTGGATCCGGCTCCAATGGTGTCGGATTCAAAAAGCGCGACAGTCTTGGACGGTGCCAAGGTCTTCAGCCAAGCTGCGGCAGCCAACCCTGTGAATCCGCCGCCCACAATCGCCGCATCCACAGTGGGAGGTAATTCCCTGCGTGTAGGAGCAAACTCTACTGTCCAAGGACGATTTCCCCAGTTCTTTTGGCTTGCCATGGCATTCACACCGACACTCGAACACTTTACAACAGGTGGCTAGTCAGGAGTCAGCCATAGGATGGACAAGGATGCTGGGGTTATCTGGGTCCAGGCAGGGAGAGAGAAATCAGTGAAGGCCAAAACGGCGACGCCTGTGGATGTGCCGACGTACACCTTTCCATTGGCCACCATGGGCGTGATGAACTTGTTGTTGCTGAAATTATCCTTCCCGTTCGGTGCCTGGTTGGAATTGTGGAGTTCGTTGGCGAGATTGGTGACGTCGTAGGCATGTAAATGTAAAACGGCCGGACAGGTATTCTCGACCACCCAGACGACGCCGTTGGTGGTACCGCTTGCACCTTGCCTGCCGCCTTGCAGCAAGGCAAGGATTGCAGTTGTGCGGATCCTGTAGGAGGTCAGAACAGCGAAGTAGGCCGTCGCGTCCAAGCCCTGCCCTTCGCTTTGGAAACCTCCTCGACGTCTTTCACATAGGCTCCGGCCTGCGTTAACAAGTGATGGAGGTCGTTGCCAACGCCGAAGAAGGAGAAACCCTTGTCGAGGAACTCGCCGACGCGTGCAGTTCCAAAAAGGAAGAGACCGAGGATGACGTTATTCTTTCGGGCTGCGGCAATGAGCTTTTCCGTAGCGGCGCCGAGTTCCGGGGAAGTGTACATGTGGGGGAATTCATATTTTTCGTACAGGCCCATCGACATGCACAGATCGTTTTGGCCGAGGAAGAGGAGGTCGACACCAGGAACGGCAGCAATTTCATCGATGTTCTTGATGCAGTCCGCGGTTTCCACCTGCAAGGCCACAATGATGTTTTTGTTCGCGGCGCCGGCATAGCCGAGCAGGCCGTCCTTGTTCATACTGCGCTGGGGGAAATAGACGGAGCGGGTTCCGGTAGTGGGATATCGGGCGCAACTGACGGCCTGGCGGGCTTCGTCGGCAGAGTTAATGTAGGGAATGAGAACGCCATCAGCGCCAAGATCCAGAGCTTGCTGGATGCCAGGCCGGTCGCTGAACATGCCAACGCGAACGATCGATTTTGCGCCGCCACTGGAGATGCTGCAGAGCATCGCAGAAAGTTTCTCGTAATTCATCGGCCCATGTTGGGAATCGACGAGTAACCAGTCATACCCGCTGTGAGCGAGTTGTTCCGCCACGGTGGGACTATGCGAGTTCAGGAACAGGCCGAGTTTCGGAGTTCCCGCATGCAATTGCTGCTTGAATTCGGCGTCACTGTTGGGGCCTGCTGCCATAAGTTTGCTCCTTAGGGAAAATAAGTTCAGAAAGAGTCGGGTAAGTGTACTAGAGGAAGTGGAATTGCGCGAAATGGAATTACGGAATGGTGAGCCGCAGGTTGGCTAGATTGGCTCAGAGATATTTGATCAGGACGACTTCATTGCGCGTCTCGTTGTAGACCAATTCATCCACCAATTGCTGGGTGAGCATCAACCCCAAGCCGCCGGGACGCAGGCCTTTGGCCTCGCGTTCCTGCATGTGGGCCATGGGATTGTCCTGAGGATTGTTGATAGCGGCGTGCTTTAGATCTTCCAGCTTGAAACCCGGGCCTGGATCATCCAGACGGTACATCAGCATGCGTTTCGTTTTGATATAAGAAATGCGAACCTTCAAATTGGGATCGAGATGGCCGCCCCATTCGATGGCGTTGTTCAGAAGTTCGCGGAATGCGTAGCCCACTTTTTCGATCACATCCGGGGGAAGGTCCATGTCCATGTGCATCAAGAAACTCTGCACGCGGCTGACAACGGAACGCTCGCATGGGACCATAAGCTCGACCCACTGAGAATTGGCGGAAAGTACTTCGATCGCGGGCACTTCCGGGCTGGTGGAAAGGGCATTTTCGACACTGGTCAGAAGCGTAGTGGCATCCAACGGCTTTTTCAGGAATTGATAAACGCGGCCTCGTAAAGCGGCGAGCAGAGTATCGGAAGTCCGGTCGGAAGTCATGACCACAATTTTCGGAATGAACTTCTCGCCATGTAGATGACCAAGAAATCCCAGGCCGGTCATCTTAGGCATCCAGATGTCCAAGAGAACGAGGTCAAATTTCTTGTTCTGAATGGCGCGGAGAGCAGCAACGCCGTCCGAAGCGGTGGCAACATCGTAGCCAGCTTTCTTCAGGATGCCGCGCAGCATCTGGCGGGTTGTGGCGTCGTCATCGGTGACCAGGATACTCGGCATGTACACGCTCCAGGGAGAATGGGCTAGTTCCGGCGCCTTTTGCGGAACAAGCATGGCGATTACCGTTTAGGATTGGAACTCCGTCGCTTGGCCTTGGGACTCGCTCCCGGGCGAGGGGAGTGTTTCTGTCCCGCGTATCCTCTCAAATTTGCTTCCAACTTCGCAATCTCTTCCTTCAGTTGCTTGGAAAGCCGAGCAACCCGGCGGAAATCGTTAGCTCGGCCGAGGTCCTGCAATTTCTCGGAGCATTCTCGAGCCAGGTTTGCACCGAAAATGCTCACCGAGCCCTTCAAAGCATGCGCTTGCGAGGCCAGCGCTTGCCCATTTTTTTGCGTCACTGCTTTCTGGATGGCGGCCATGCGCAGCGGCGCATCGCGCAAAAAGGTCGAGATCATTTTGCGCGCGAGCTTTTCGTCTCCGCCAACGCGTTCGAGCAAATTCTCGCTGGGAGTTTTGGTTGGCGCGTCCGCCCCTTTGTTCTCTCTCACGGGGAGCGATTCTTCCTGTGCACCTCGGAGCAATGCGTCCAGCGCGTCCAAGCGAAAGGGCTTGCCAATGACAGAGTCGAATCCTGCACGAATTAGCCTTTCGTGATCTGGCTGGCTGTTGTAACCGGTCAGAGCAATGACCACGATCGGCTCGGTGTTCTTCTGACGTTCCCGTATGGCGCGCAATGCTTGCAGGCCGGACATCACTGGCATTTGCTCGTCCAGAAGAACGACGTCGAACGGTTCACGCTCGAGGGCATCGAGAGCTTCCTGACCATTGGCGACAGAGACGACATGATGGCCACTGCGCTCAAGCTGGTGAGTGGTCAGCATACGAATTTCGCTTTGGTCGTCGGCAAGAAGAATGCGCATGGGATATTTCATGACAGGCAATGGTTTAAAGTCCATTTTTTCGGCTTGTGCTTTCGAAGCCTGCGCCGCAGGTTCAGACTTCGCGTCGGCTCTGGGAAGCCGGAACCAGAAGCGCGACCCACGTTGCGGCAAAGATTCACAACCGATCGCGCCGCCCCAGCGCTCAACCGTCAGCCGGCAGAAATACAAACCCAGTCCCGCTTTGCCGCCGCCCTCCTTCCCTGTCGAGAACAGCGCGAATATCTGAGCCGGGGACAAATCAGGAGGAAGCCCGGGCCCCTCATCGTCCACAAATGCTCTGGCAAATTCAGCGTCATGCGCGAGTCCAATCGTAACCTTCGAGCCGGTTGGCGCATAGCGGAGAGCGTTTTCTAATAAGTTGGAGAAGATTCTTTCGACGCGGGTTGCTTCTCCACGGACTCGCCATTCGGCCTGCTGGTCGGTGCTCTCCTCAAACTGGAGCCGAACGCCTTTAGCCGCAAAGACGGGCGTAAACGCATTGAGAACGGATTTGGCGCAGGTGAAGAGGTCAGGAGCCGATTCCACCTGGCTCTCCGCATCCAGGGAAGCTTTCAGGTCCGCAGAAAACACTTGAAGGATGTCGCGGATCATCAGCAGTTGTTGATCGCTGGCTTTTCTACCCAACTCCAAGAGGCCTTTCCCGCGTTCGCTAACGTGTTCGTCGGTCATGCAATCAAAGGCAACACTCATAACACTGAGAGGCTGCGACAAATCGTGAATGATGCAGTGGAGAAGGATTTCTTTTTTCTGGATTTCGCGTTGGAGCTTTTCATGATCCAGAAGCGAATTGCGGGCGGTTTGAAGAAGCTGCACACGCTCCCGAAACTGCGGTCCCGGACTGTGCAGAGCGAGGAAGCGCTTCCCTTCCCATTGAAGAGCGATGGCTTCGAGAGGGATTTCCGTGCCGGAGGGCGACTTCTCAATCCAGATTTCCGATTGACGGAGGCCTTTTGTGTTGGAATTCCAGAAGGCGTCCGCTTCGAAGAGAAAGTTTTCAAGAAAGGGAGACTTCCGGGCGACGGGAAGTTCAGCACGGCTATCTTGCGGTATTTCCCAAAGTTCCATGAGCCAAGCGGGAGCCGGGGAAAGCAAGGTAAACAGGCCGTGGGCGCGATGCTCGAGAATCACAAATCCGAGTTCGCGCAAGAACTGAGGAAGGGGCTCAGACATGTTCAGGCTACGATCTTTCGAGTGAGTTGAGAGAATGCCTCATCGACGCCTTCACCAGTTTTGGCGCTGGAACGCAGAATGGTCCAGTTTTCCGCGCTCAGGCGCACTTCCAATTCCGGATCGAGATCCCACTGTTCGACCAAGTCGCATTTGTTAATGACAAAAACGAAAGGGATGGTTCCGATCTCTTCGCGGGCGCGCTCTTGCAAGGTGACAGCCTTTTCTACGGTGGCCCGGCGCGTGCCATCCGCCACCAGGAGATAGCCCGAGGCCCCTTGGAAATAGGACCAGCGAATCTTCTGAAAGTCATCGTCGCCATAGAGATCCCAGAGGACGAGATTGATCTCGGCGCCGCCCAGATTCACGATCTTCTTATCGATCTTCACGCCGACGGTGGTGTGATAGGTTTCCGAAAAGATGCTTTCGACAAAACGCCGCACCAGGCTGGTTTTGCCCACGGCAAAGGAACCCAGCATGCAGATTTTCTTTTGGATCATGGCTGGTTGGAGGGAGTCACGAGCACTCGGAAAGTGGCGCTTCGATTGAACTGGCGATTCTCTTCACTATCTTCTGGACGGACAGGTTCCGCAGTGGCCACACCTTTTGCGTGGATCGCGGAGCCGGGGATGCCAAATTGAGTGAGCTGCCATGCAATCCGATCTGCCCGGCGCTGACTCAAATTCTGGTTCAAGACTTCGGCACCGGTTGTGTCGCTATGCCCTACAACTTCGATCGTGAGCTCCGAGCGCAATGCGGTCGACGCGATCAAAAGCTCCTTAATTGCGGGAAGGAAGTTCTGTAGGTTCGACAGTTCCGAAGAGGAGAGCGCGGCGCCGGCCATAGGGAATCTGATTACCAGGGCCTGAATCTTATTTTTTGCTTCATCAAAAGCGATTTGCTCCGGTGTAAAGCGGCCTAAATCCAGTGCACGGATACCGGGAACCAGCAGCGCACGCGAGCGTAACTCATTCAACCAATTGGCGGAGGGCTGACCTGTTATCTGGAGAACACCGTCGTTGACAGCAAGAGAGACACCGGCGGGGGGCGCGAGCGCGGTCAATGCGCGCTGTTGGACAAGCGCGTCGTCAAGCGCGTAATAGGCGCGCCAGTGGAAGTCCGCCTGCGAAGGATCAAGATGCGCATCCTCTATGAATTTCTTGGGATCCGGCGCGAGGGGATCACGAAGGCCGCGAATAACGAAGCGACCGTGCTCCCGGCCGAAGGAGGTAATCGTCAAACCGGGCTGATTGCCAAGCGTGGCCACCAATCCATCCCAGCGGTGATACTGCCACCAGCGCCAGCCCATCCATCCGCCAATGACAGCGAGCAATAAAGCACCAGCCGCCAAGGCATATCCATTCCCACGTGACTGCGACTCTTCCTTAAATTTGGATTCCAGGCAGCGCGAGAGTTCCTTGTGTGCAGTCACGAACGGTGTAGAGTCGCCATCGAAGCCATCCAACTGAGCGGCATACTCCGCATGAATTCTTTCCAACGTTTCCGCCATACGAGCGTGGACCGACCGAGGGGCTACACCGCGAATCACTGCCGCCAGAATTGCGTAGGGTCCTATTTCGACCCAGACGTCGAGGTCGCCAACATTCATACGGTTCACGCCCTGGCCCCGTCCGGTGTGGAACGAATCGCGAACAAAATCCTGAATGGCGGAGAGCATTCCCGAAACCAGACTGGGATCCTGGATGGCGACCTCGGGGGCAACAGCATGGGCAATGGGGAGGCCGGTGCGTTTGTGGATCAAGAAAACCTGCTCGACCCGGAAAACCAAGCTGTGCAGAAGAGCAACTTCGGTGAAGGACCGCCCGGTACGCATGGCCTCGACGCGCCATTTCAACCCCTGCCAGGAGAGGCTTTGATCCAACACCTGGTTGAAAGAGTCCAGAACTGAGCGAAGAGTCTCGAGAATGGATCGCCGAATCGCAGGACCCATGACGGGGAACAGAGCGTCGGCGAGCGTGCTCGGGTCCTTGCGCACGGATTCGCGCAGTGCGGTTTCGATCGTGGGTGCAAGGGCGTCACTGAGGGCGTCACTACCGCCTTGCTCGCGGCGGCGCTGAATTGCCTCCGCGACGACGCCGCTGACATCGTCCGTGCGTGACTCGGGATTCTCGATGCGCTCGTTCAGTCGCTCGAGAGCTTCTTGCTCCGGCGCGAGAATAAGGTGGCGCAATTCCTCGAGTGAACCAGAGCCGTTCGGGGAAGACTCCTCCCCGGGCTCATTCGCAGGTCGACTTTTCGGCACGTCTGCCATGGAGGAGCTGGGATCGGGAAAACCCGGAGATCGTTGTGGGGCGGAGCCCATAAAAAGATTACTCCGGCTATTTCTCCGGCAGCTCCAGTTCGTCCTTCAGGCGGAGGGCGAGTTCAGTGAAGAGGTCGGCCAGAGCAGCGCGATCGGTCTTCTCGGTACGAAGGGTTTCGGCCTCGGTCTCCAACGCCGCTTCGAGTTCTTCCTTGGATTTCTGGATCTGATTGCCAAGAGCTTTGGACTGTTCAAGAATGCGGGAGCGCAGATCTCCCTGGGCACTCTCCAGAGCATCCTCAAGTTGCGAAAGTTTCTTTTCCAGGGCCTTCGAAGAGTCGCGTGATTCCCGCGTGAGCTCTTTCAAGGACTCAGTGCGTTCCCCTTTTTCGTTTTTCAGCCGTTGGCCCAGCGATTCGATCTCTTCGCGAACATATGATTCCAGCGTGTCGAAGCGCTTTTTGAGATCGTCGCGGAGCGCATCGGAAGACTTGGTGAGGCGCTCCTCGAGCCTGGCAAAACGCTTTTCGTACTCGCGCATGTTTGCGCCAAAAAGAATGTCTCGGATTTTGTCCACATTTGCGCCTTCGCGCAGCTCGCCGTTGGCGGCGTTTTTTTCCTCATGATCGGCTGACATGGCTCTTCGTTCCCCCTTCTTCCGTCTTTGCGGCTTGTTCGCCATCCGGGGACAGTACTACGGGCAAAAGAGCTTGGCAACACACTCTTTTGCAAACAAGGAGGGGCACAGAACCCATAGGAATACTGGGCTCGGATGCGCCTAGCTCAGGGTCACTTTGCCGGTAGCTAGATCATAGACCCCGGCTTCGACCTTCACGGTGCCAGCTTTAAGGGCCTCTTTAATGACAGTGGACGAGGTGCGCAATAGGTTCGCCTGATACTTGGCATTGGCTGCGATTGCCTTTTCGACATTTCCCTCAGATTGCTCGACGGCCGGCTGAAGGTGTTGATACAAGGCGCTAATCTGTCCAGGAACAGTATCGGCTTTCATTGCCGCCTTCACCGCTCCACAATTCGCATGACCAAGCACCAGAAGGGCCTTGATCCCAAGGACAGTAACTCCATATTCAAGGCTGGCAAGAATCTCAGGGGTAACGATGTTCCCGGCCACGCGTGTTACAAAAAGGTGGCCAATCGTCTGATCAAAGATGATCTCGACGGGAACGCGGGAATCGGCACACGCAAGTACGGCGGCGAATGGCTCTTGTTTGGCTACGGTACGGTCTTTCAAGATAGCCAGGTCGTGCTGAAACGATGTCAGCTCGTTTGCGCTGAATCGTTGGTTGCCCGCGACCAATTCCTGCAGGGCGGCATCGGGAGTCAGATTGGTTTGAGCAGAAATCGCCCTGGGAGTGGCTAACTCGAACCCTGTTTGGGCGACAGCTCCAACAACTGCGCTAGAAAGAACCTTTTGAAAAAATTCTCTTCTTGGGAAGTCTGTGCGAACGGCTGCATGGTTGGGCATATTAACTGTGCCTCCCTGGATCTTCTTCCGGCTTCCCCAGCCGGAGCGTAGTCGGGCGCTCCTAGTAAACGACAGGAGAAGTGGGATTGCCAAGGGAAAAAGTGGAAGTTCGGGGCGAGCGGAGATCGTTCAGAAGAGAGATTGACAAGGAAACAAAAAGAAAGTAAAAGAAAGGAATCGAAAGTACACCATCCGGTCCATTGTCCGTTGGCCGGAGTGTTGGCAGTTTAGGGGGGTGTGGGATGTTTTTATCAGTTCGCAGACTTTTTCCCGGATATATCGCAATTTCGATGGGGATCTTATTTCTTCTTTTGCTTTGCGTGACGCGAGGTTCGGCGCAGTCCACCTACACAGCACAGCTCAGCGGAGTGGTGACAGATTCGAGCGGGGGAGTAATTCCTGGGACCAAAGTCACACTGACCGACGATGGTACCGGGGTGGGCACAACCTCCATGACCGACTCTCGTGGCATTTACGTCTTTACCGGCGTGCGGCCCAGCACCTACACGATTCGCGTCGAGGCAGCGGGCCTAGCCTCGCAGGAACGCAAAGGAGTGACGCTGGCAGTCAGCCAGCAAGCAGACTTGAACTTCGTTTTAACACCGGGGACCGTTGCGGAAACGATAACCGTCACCGAACAGGCGCCGCTGCTGGATACGGGCAATGCATCGCTAGGCACAGACGTAACGAACGAGTATGTGCGTGATATCCCGCTCATCAATCGCAGCATGTTTGGACTGGTGTTTCTGGCTGGCGGAGTTACGGAGACGACGGGATCGGGTACGCAGGACTCTTACCCCTCGGGGACGAACTTCGTTTCCAACGGACAGCGAAACGCCACGGCCGAAGTGCGGCTGGATGGAGCTTTGACCAGCGCGCCTGAACAGGGCGAGGGAGGAACGACCAACGTCTACTACCAGCCCTCCGTCGAGATCGTTCAGGAGTTTAAGGTCGAGAATAATAGCTTTTCCGCGGAGTACGGGAACAACGGCGGGACCGTGGTGAACATGGTTCTGAAGCAAGGCGGCAACGATTTCCACGGAAGCGGTTGGTGGTTTGGGCAGCGTTCTGCCCTGGATGCAAACGATTGGTTTAACAATGCCGAGGGAATTCCGAGACCGGACCACGTGCGCGACCAGTACGGATTCTCTCTTGGTGGACCTATCCGTAAAAAGAAAACCTTCTTTTTTATCGACCTGGAGTTCACCCGGGAACATGACCCCGTGGATATTAACGGGACCGTGCCCACTGACGCCGAACGAGACGGGAACTTCTCGCAGACCTTAACTGCCGATGCCAATGGCAATCCGATCCTGCAGACGATCTACAACCCGTTTCAGTGTGCTCCCCAGGGGGGCACTTGTGTGCGACCGCAATTTCAAGGCAACGTTATTCCTCAGCAGTTTATAAGTCCGATTGGCCAAGCTCTTTTGAAGCTGTATCCGGAGCCAAATGTCCCTGCAGATCAATTTGGACTGAACAATTTCCGCACCTCGATTCTGTCGAACGCGCCCTCTCACCAGTTCGATGTGAAACTCGACCACTATTTCAATGATAAACAACGAATCGCAGTTCGTTACAGCCAGAGTTACGGCGAGTACAACGTACCCTTTGTGCTGGCGAGTTCCAGTTTCAACGACGGATTCAATTCTTCGACCACGGTGCACAACATCGGCTTGGAGTACAACTGGACGCTAACGCCCAACAGCGTATGGACAAACCGATTTGCGGTGGACCGCGTATCCGCACCGAACGAATCGGCCTTCCCGAGCCTGCAAAGCGTGGGCTTCCCAGCCAGTTTGGCAAACGCGAACGGATTAGACCGCATGCCGAGTATCCAGCTTGATGGGACAAACAATTGGTTATCGATGTTTACGCAATGTTGCACAGACACAGACTTCGCGCATACCTTATACAGTTACTCCACATCCATTTCGTGGGTAAATCACCAACATACGTTTAAATTCGGATTCGAACAGAGGCAGTTCTTCAACAATTTCTGGCAGCCTAACTATCCGACGGGCAATTTCTATTTTCCGCAGAGCGCCACAGCCATGACGCCGATCACCTACAATGACACGACGCAAGGCAACTCGTTCGCCAGCCTGCTGCTGGGATATGGCGTTGCTTCGGGCTCGGAGGGATCCAGTTACATCAATGTGCAACCAGCAGTGGCGGATAAGTCGTGGGAAACCGCGTTTTATGTTCAAGACGATTGGAAAGTCACTTCAAAACTGACGGTAAACCTGGGGCTGCGCTACGAGTGGAGTTCTCCGTACACAGAGAGATTCAATCGCCAGCAGTACAGCGATTTCACGGGGGATACAGGCATTACAGTGGATCTGCCGAATGGTTTGAACCCAAGCCAACTAATACCAACAGAACTGAAAGGCACGACGCTGTTCCCGCTACAGGGCGGCTTGGGCCGCAGCGTGCCCACGGACCGCAATAACGTGGCGCCACGCCTGGGATTTGCCTGGTCGTTCGATTCCCGCACAGTCGTGCGCGGAGGCGCGGGGATTTACTATGGTTTGAGCCCGGCCACGAACTATCAATATCCAGGGACGGCATACAGTGCAACGGATCCCATTCTTTTTTCGACCAACAACTACGTGACGCAATACGCCACGCTGGCGAATCCATTCCCCTCCGGGCTCTCTGAGCCGCAAGGGCAGAAATACGGAGCGCTGGCAATGTGGGGCTACGACAATCAGAACAATTTGGGAACAGAAGAAGCACGGAACGCCGACATTTATCAGTGGAACCTGGGCGTCCAGCATCTCTTTCCCGGAGAAATTACAATCGGCATTGACTATTCGGCGAACCGCAGTACGCATCTCCCGTGGGGCGGCTATTCGAGCACGAGAAATCGGAATTTTATCTCTTCCGATTTGTTGGCGAAGATTTCCGCGCAACAGCACGCACTGGATCCGACTTGCGACGTGGATAGTTGTGTGTCCAATTATCTCCAGACCTTGGTTCCTGATCCGTTCGCTTCGTTTTTCGTTGGACCAACCGCAATCTTCAACGAGCCCGCGTCGCCCTATGCTCAAGTTGACCCGATAACGAAACTGCCGCTCCCGACCCAGCTTTCAAACCTGCTGCGTCCGTATCCGCAGTTTCCTGGCACGTTCCAGGGTCTTCCGAATTTTGGGGCTAATTCCTGGTACAACTCGATGCAGATCCGCTTTCAGAAACGTGCGAATCACTACATCAGCTTCGAGGGCAACTACACCTGGTCGAAATCGCTGGATGATTCCTCGATCGGGTTCAACGCGTTTGTCGGCAATTTAAATACAATCGGTAATTACACGGTCGGAAATCCACAGCAACTCGACCGATTGAACAAAGAATGGGCCATTAGCGCGAACGACGTTCCACAAAGATTTGTTCTGGCGGCAATCGTGGACCTTCCCGTCGGAAGAGGCCGCTGGATCGGCGGGGACATGAATCGGGTCGTCGACGGGTTCATCGGTGGCTGGAGCGTATCGGCCATAATCACGCTGCAAAGTGGACAGCCTCTTCCGATTGTCATGGCCAATCCCCGACTGCAGGATGGCACTCAGCGACCGAATGTCATTTGTAGCCAGGTAGCGAGTGGCCTCAGCTATCATCAGGCGGCCTCCAACTACCTCAATGGCAATGCGAACTCCTCGCTGTTTAACGCTGCCTGCTTCGCCGACCCCGGGGATCAGATACCTGGAGATGCTCCGCGGTACTTCTCTAACCTAAGGGGCGACGGAATTCATAACATCGATCTCTCTTTCACAAAAGAATTCACAATCAAGGAACGGATGACGCTGCAATTACGCGGGGAGTTCTTTAACTTCACAAACACGGAAAGATTTGCATTCCCCGATGTCGGGGTAGGCAGCGCGACGTTCGGAGACGTTACTTCCTCAGCGCCGGGGAGCACGCCGCGAATCGCGCAATTTGGGCTGCGTTTCCAGTTCTAAAGAGAAAGGCGGAACGGATGCAACGCCGCGCGTTCATGAAGACAGGTGTGTTGAGTGCAGCTATCGCCTATGTTCCAGCGCACAATTTCGACAAGTACGACTTCGGCAGCGGCCCGGCCGTTCAGAACAGGCTAAACCAAGGTCCATTTCCGGCAGACTTGTATCCGAGTTGGACAGTGGTCATGGCCCTTACGCCAGCGGAAGAGGTGGTTCCTAACCTTGGAATGGGACTGGTGACCTACCTCTGCGACGAGGTGGGGCTGCTTCGGCCTCAGGGACTCAGCTTGGAGAGGGCGCTCGAAAACCTGGCGAAGTTTTCGCTGGGGACAAACCTATATATTCGGGTCAATTGGAAGGATATCCAGCAAAGACCGGGGCGGCTGGACCCTAGTGAGATCTGGAAGACCTCGTTTGCGCTTGCGAAGCAATACGGCAAGAGGATCGCGTTCCGGGTGATGATCAGCAATCCCGATATCGAGGGTTACGCCCTTCCGGACTTTGTCAGGGAGAGAGTGCCGATGGTGAAACTCGGCGAATGGCAGAAACGGGAAAGGGAAGAGCCGCGCTGTGACGATCCCTATTTTCAAGGAGCATTTCAGGAACTCATCGGATTGCTGGCGGCAGACTATGACGGACACCCTGACGTCGAGTATGTGGACACATGCATGTACGGTTTCTGGGGCGAAGGCCATACTTGGCCGCTCGAAAAGAACCCGTATCCGGACTACAGCACAGCGGAGAACACGTTTGTGAAGATGTTCCAAGTCCAGACGGACCATTGGAGAAAAACACCGCTGGTTACCAACACGCAGCCGGATTTCAGCAAAGTGGGCAACTCGGAACTGGTGGATAGAACCATCCGACATGGTGAGTGGCTAAGGACGGATACTATCTTCATCGAGAACGAGCAGATCGAAGCGCTGAGCAATCGGCCACCCTGGACCGCTGCTTCTATCGAGGTGGGAATCTCCGATGGCGCGCCACAGAGCCTGCATCCGGATGAAGGAGTGCCGTACTCCGACAATGTGATTTCGCACGCGAAGGACGTGGGTGCATCGTACTTCTCGCTGTGGAACTGGCACCGGATTTCGGCAGCGGGGTTGAGTCGATACTATGCGGCAAGTCCGCGGGAACTCGACAGGCTGGCGAGGTCGATCGGTTACCGTGTGCTGCCGTCGTGGGTTTGGACTTATGAAGAACGAGGCGAGCCGGGATTGATCGTGGGATTTGTCAACGATGGGATCGCGGGCGTGCCGGGAGCACTGCGGATTAGCGTGATGTCGCCATCCGGACAAGAACTCAGTTCTGGTTATCTGGACCCCGGTTATCCCTTGCCGGGCCGCGTGCGTCAGGCACTCCTCCCTTTGCCGAAAGGGACTTCCTGGCAAGGACTGCGACTGAAAGCAGAGATTGAAGTGAAAGGGCAGCGGCGTGCCGTACGTTGGGCTTGCCACCAAAAGTTGAACGACGATGGCAGTTTGACGTTGCGTCCTACCAATGGGCTGAATATCTCGGACGAAACGGGAGGGGCGCAAACGTGAAGCGGGCGGCGGTCGTCAGTGTGTTATTGCTTGTCATTTTGGTATTGGCTGAGGCGGCAGGTCAGGAGCCACGACAAAACTGGACGAACTATGTGCGCATCGGCGCTTACGGATTGCAATCCGCCGATGCGGAAGCGATCGTGAAAGACGCTGAGAACTCACATGTATTTGGCATTGAAGTAGACAACGACATTCCAGGGCGGTATGAGAGCTTTCGCGATCCGCGCGAAAAGCTCAAAGCCATTTCTGCGGTGGCGCAGGCGGCGCATCGCGCCGGCAACAAGGCATTCGTGTATATCGCAGGAACCGAGTGCATCACGGCGAATGCTGATCAATCTGCTCACACGGTGATGAAAGATCATCCTGAGTGGTTGCAACGGAAGATGACTGGCGAGCCCGCGTTATTCAATTCCGGAGCAGCGTTCTGGATTCGCCCGGGTGATGAGGATGTGTGGATCAGCCCGTACGCGAAAGAGTGGCGCAAGACTTACATGGAGCGGGTGCGGCAGATCGCAGGAACGGGCATTGACGGCATCTATGTGGATATTCCTTATTGGATGACCCATTTCGACGGGTGGGAGGATACCTGGGCTAGTTTCGATGACGCCACGGTGGCGGCATTTCGGCAAGAAACCGGGCTGGACGCGAAACACGATCTGAAGTTGGGAGATTTCCGGGACGAGAATTTTCGGAAATGGATCGATTTTCGAATCAGCACGATGACGGATTTCATGCGCGAGATTCGCGCGAACGCACGCAGCGTGAACCTGGACATAATGGTGATCCCGGAGATTTATCCGGGGATAGAGCAAGAGGCGACGCGAGTTGGAGCGGATGTTTACGAGATGTATGACGTGGTAGACGCGATTGCCCATGAATATGAGTTCGGCTCAGGCGAGCATATGGCGGCATCGCGCAGACAACTGGACTGGTTCCTGTATCAAGCGGGAATGTTGGGTTTTCGAGCATTCGCGCAGGGGAAAGCGACGTGGATACTAAATTACTCCTGGGATGGCGATAAGGGCGTTGACGCACGCGACGCGATGAAGAACCTGGCAATGTCCATCGTCATGGCCGGGGCCAATTTCTGGGACGCGCCGGGGCATGAAATGGCCGGGTCAAACGATCCCGCAACGCGCAAACAGATCTTTGAATGGATCGCGAAAAACGAGAAAACGCTTTATTTGCCACGACTACCGATGCAACCGGTAGGCGTGTATTTCTCTCCGAAGAGCCGCGATTACACTCAGGACGAGTTTCTTGACTCCTATCGGGGTGCGCTGGTGGCACTGTTGCAAGCGCATCGGGAGATTCAGGTGGTCACGCCAAGGACGCTTGCCGACTTTCACGGCCAAACTCTGGTCTTCCCCGAAGTCAGTACTCTGAGTGATGCGGAAAAGAGGGCTAGCAACGCGTTCGTTGACCGTGGAGGTCGCCTGATCGCACTTGGACAAAACGCTACGGGGATTCCCGAGTCAAAAACAACCGTCCTTCGCACGGATCCCATGCATGATTTCTACCAAGCCCTCGAGCACGACTTTGCGGATGCCTCCAGGAAACCGCCAGAACAATTTCTAGACGCCATCGGAAGCAAGGGTGGGATCACTCTGGACGCTCCGCCTACTGTGGTGGCTAATTTTGGACTGGTAAACGGAACACCCCATGTGTTCCTGGCGAACTTTACTGGGCTGATTCCAAGCAAGGTAGCAGTTCCAAGCGCCGTGAACGGAATTAGGGTGACGACACCCGCCAGTCAAGGAAGCGTGCTGACTTTTCTTCCCTTTCTCGGTGAGAAACAGCTTTTACGCGGTGAAAAGAAAGGCGACAACGTGGAATTTGTGTTGCCGTCACTAGAACGCGGCGCGGTCATCTGGATGGGAGATAAGAATTAGATGGACCCACATACGGGAGACGGAAAAAAGAAAGGATTGAAAGCCGTTGCCAATGCGCACGGGGCGATTGCAGCTCTGGCGATTGATCGGCGACGCGCGTTGCGGAAACTTTTCGGCAAAGCGACGAACGCTGCGCCAGACGCCGTGCCTCGGGAGAAGTTGGTGCAGTTCAAGAAAGCGGTCAGCCGGGTTTTGACGCGGCATGCGAGCGCCATTCTTTTGGATCCGGAATACGGCCTACCCGCTGCCAAGCAAAGGACAAAATCTGCGGGCTTGTTGTTAGCTTACGAGAAAACGGGATTCGATAAGTCAGTTGCGGGAAGACTCCCTGAACTTCTGGAGCATTGGTCGGCCGAGCGCCTTGTGGCGTCCGGGGCTGATGCTATCAAGCTTCTGCTCTATTACTCGAGCACAAACCCACAGGAGACTAACGATCGGAAGCGCGTGTTTGTGGAACGCCTTGGAGCGGAGTGTGCGGGGTTAGATGTTCCCTTCTTTCTCGAATTGGTGAGCTATGGGGAAGGGATGGATTCGCAAAGATGAAGCCGGAGGTTGTTACGCAAGGCATGGCGGAATTTTCGAAGCCTCAATATCGGGTGGATGTTCTCAGGGTGGGTGTGCCCGTAAATATAAATTTTGCGGAGGGCTCGCTGAGCGTTGGGAAAGAGATCCTGTGTCCCCGCGCTGAAACCATTGCGCATTACCGGCGTGCGGGAGCAGCCGCTCGCATGTCCCAGGGTGTTAACAACGAGGCGTTCCAATTCGCGCTGGAACTGGCCGCTGAGGCTGGCGTGAATTTCAATGGCGTCTTGTGCCGACGCGCGACCAGGCAGGACGGCGTGGCCGTTTTCGCAAAAAATGGCGCAAAGGCACTGGAAGATTGGCTGTTGCAGGAAGGCGTGAAAAACATCGAAAATATGAATCGTCATTTGAAGAATGCGCAGTCTTGCCTTTCCTCCGCTGCAGAAGCTGCCGCAGCGCGTCATTCGCGCAGAAAAGGCGAGGGCGGGCCATGAGGTCGACGCGCTCCAAGCGGCGGAGTGACGCAACTGGAAAACTTCGCGAGCTCCTCGTTGCAAATCGCCGAGGAAAAGGGCTGGGCATTTATTCCATCTGCTCGGCGAATCGCTTTGTGCTGGAAGCAGGCATGTTGCAAGCCCGGCGCGATGAAAGCCTGATCCTGATTGAGTCAACTTCCAACCAAGTGAATCAATTTGGAGGCTACACCGGCCAGACGCCTGCTGACTTTGTAAGCTTCGTCCATAAAGTGGCTGAGGAATTGCGTTTTCCCGAGAGACGAATCGTGCTGGGTGGAGATCACCTGGGGCCGCACGTGTGGCGGAAGGAGCCAAGCAAGGCAGCAATGGAAAAGGCTCGGGAGATGGTCGCGGCGTATGTTCGCGCGGGCTTCACCAAGATTCACCTGGACACAAGCATGCCATGTGCCGATGACGTAGCGGATCGAAGCAGGCCGCTAGCAGACGAGATCGTGAGCGCACGCGCCGCTGAATTGTGCCGGGCTGCTGAGGAAGCCCATCGTGACCTCCCGTCCTCGGCCACGGCGCCCTTGTATGTGATCGGGACGGAGGTCCCAATTCCGGGTGGCGAGGAATTTGGATCCAAGGCACCCGAAGTGACACGGACGGAGGACCTGGCGCGCACGCTGGAGATCGCGAAAAAAGCATTCCTCGCGCGAGGGCTGAATTCCGCGTGGAACCGGGTGATTGCGGTCGTAGTACAGCCGGGAGTCGAGTTTGGAAACACAAGTGTCTTTCCCTATGATTCCCGGAAAGCAAAACCCCTCTCGCGTTTTCTTACGCGCGCGTGGACCGGAGTCTACGAAGCGCATTCGACCGATTACCAATCGGGCGTGGCGTTGCGGCAAATGGTCCTGGACCATTTCGCGGTCCTAAAGGTTGGTCCGTGGCTGACGTTTGCGTTCCGCGAGGCAGTCTTTGGCTTGGCGACAATCGAAAACGAGTGGTTGTCAGGCAAGACAGGATTCGTGCTCTCTGCCCTGCCAGAAGCGCTGGAAACGGCCATGTTGGCTAATCCCGTTCACTGGAAGAGCTATTACCACGGGGATGAGAGCGAGTTGCGGATGGCTAGAAAGTACAGCTACAGCGACCGAGCGCGCTACTACTGGCCGCAAGCGGGAGTCGCCTCCGCGCTGGAGCGCCTGCTCCACAACCTGAGTGATCATCCGGCCCCGCATTCTCTGTTGAGCCAGTACCTTCCGCACCAGGCGGATGCGGTGCGCACCGGCAACATCCGTAACCAACCATCAGAGCTGATTCGCCACAAGATCTTGGAAGTGCTCGATCAATACGCAACTGCATGTGGGATGCGGCAATGACAATTCCGGGCGGAACTGAAGGCATCTATGTTGAGTGAAGAACGCCGAAGAGCAATCCTTGAAGTGATTCAGGAAGACGGTCGCGTGGTTGTGCGAGATCTCGCAAAGCGTTTTCATACTTCACTGATCACTATCCGAAAAGACCTGAAGTTCCTGCATCACCAAGGGGAACTCGAGCGCACGCATGGGGGCGCCCTGCCTGTAAAGACCGGGGCGTTGATGGATAGTTCGTTGCAGGAAAAGGAACGGCTGCACCGGCAGGAAAAGACACGGATTGCCGCAGCAGCCGCGCGAATGATCGGCAAGGGCATGGTGATCATTCTCGATTCCGGAACCACGACCACGGCGGTGGCAAGAAGTTGCCGTCACCTGAAACACTTAACCATTATCACCAATGCGATCAATATTGGCGCGGAGCTTGCGGATTCACCCGTCGACGTAATTCTGACGGGCGGAGTTCTGCGAAAAAATTCCTTCTCGCTTGTGGGGCCACTGGCAGAAGAATCGCTTCGGAAGCTGAGTGCCGATCTTTTCTTTTTGGCGGTAGACGGTTTCGACGTGCACTACGGACTGACAACGCCCAATCTGCTGGAGGCCCGCGTGAACCGCGCCATGGCAGAATCAGCCCGACGCACGGTCGTGGTGTGCGACTCGAGTAAATTCGGCCGGCGAAGCCTCTCGCTCATCTTGCCGACAACGGCGGTTCACGAGACCATCACGGACAAGAACATTATGAAGCGCGACCTGCTCACTCTCCGCGAAGCAAAGGTTGAGGTCACGCTCGTTTGAGGAGTGCGGCGGAGAATCTGCAATTCAGGAACGGGATATATGACAATCGATAAGAGACAACACACAGAATTACACACCTGGAACGAAATCCTCTCGCAGGGCGGAGTATGGCAGACCGTGCTTGACGAAATGCGAGACAGCCATGTCATTGCCGAGATTCTTAAGGCCAGCGGCAACAAACGCGAATGGCTATTCATTGGCTGCGGAACCAGCTTTTATCTTGCCGAGGCTGCCGCGATTTCATGGACCCTGCTGACAGGCCAGCCGGCACGGGCGATTCCGGCTTCGGAAGTATTGCTCTTCCCCAAATTGATCCAGGCAGAAGGGAGAGATTTGCAAGCAGTGGTGATTTCGCGTTCCGGGCGCACGTCTGAAGCGGTGCGCGCAGCAATCGCCCTGAGGCAGGAATTGCGAATCCCAATTTTGGGAATCACCTGTGCCGAAAATTCGGAATTAGAGCGGGCCTGTGACATTTCGATCGTAGTGCGAGCCGCAGATGAGCAGAGCACGGTGATGACCCGTTCTTTCACCAGCATGTTGCTGAGCCTGCAAGTAATGGCGGCCCGCCGGGCGAGCAATGGCCAGTTTATTGACGCGTTACGCGCCATGGCAGAAGGCTTCGCGCCGCGCATTGGCGCGATCGCCCAGCAAATGGAATCCTTTGTGGGGCAGCATTCTTTTGCAGACTACGTTTTCCTGGGGCAAGGGCCGTTTCATGGCATCGCCCGCGAGGCGGCATTGAAGGTCATGGAGATGTCCTGTTCCTACAGCCAATTCTTTCACGCGCTTGAATTTCGCCACGGGCCCAAGGCGATTGTCAGCCCGGCGACTTGCTTGACGTTTTTTTTGAGTGAAAGCGCACAAAAAGCGGAAACAGAAGTCCTTGTGGAAATGAAGGAGTTGGGAGGAGTGATCATTGCGATCTGTAATCACGTTACTGCCGAAATCCGGCGCTCTTCGGATTTGGTGATTCAACTCGATCTGGATGACGATGAGATCGTCCGACTGGCTCCCAGTACAGTGCCCTGTCAGCTACTGGGATTCTTTGCCGGCCTAAGGAAAGGCTTGAACCCAGACAAACCGAAAAATCTCAGCCGCGTCGTAATTCTGGATTGAGCAGTCAGGAGAGAAACCATTGGTCACCTTTGACGTCAGTGTAATCGGTGAGCTGAATCTCGACCTGATCATGTCCGGGCTGCCCCCAGAGTTGACCATGGAACGGGAACACCTGGCAAATGACTTAAGTATTACGCTGGGCAGCTCTTCGGCGATTTTTGCGCATAATCTGTCGTCTTTGGGAAACAAGGTCGGTTTCAGTTCCAGCATTGGCAGCGATCCGTTTGGAGAAATTTGCATGGAGCGCTTGGGCGAGAGCGGCGTGGATCTCTCGCATGTTCGCCGCATGCCCGGCAAGACGACCGGGCTGACGGTCATCCTCCCGCAAGGGAAACAGCGCTACATTCTCACGTACCCGGGCACGATGTTCGAAATGAGTGAGAACGATCTGGACCTGAATTACGTTTTCGACGCAAAACATCTACATGTTTCTTCCTATTTTTTGCAGAAAGGGCTGCAAGCTTCCCTTGCCGATATTTTTCGAAGAGCCAAGGGGGCTGGCCTGACCACTTCCCTGGATACGAACGACGATCCGGAAGATCGCTGGTCTTCAGAAATTCAATTGCTCCTGGAGTACACCGATGTACTCTTGCCCAATGAACGGGAGGCTTGCAAGCTTGCGCAGATGGATGACGTGGAGCGGGCTGCGGAATTGCTTTCGCAGAAGGTAGCGGTTGTTGTGATAAAGCGGGGATCGCAGGGAGTTCTGGCGAGAGTCTCTAAAGAGAGATTTGTGGCTCTTCCCCCTGCCGTGGATGTGGCCGATCACGTTGGCGCGGGCGATAGCTTCGATGCTGGCTTCCTGCACCAGTTTATACGCGGCGGAAAAATCGAAGACTGTCTTGCCTTCGGAAATATTGTTGGCGCGCTCTCTGTGACACGGCCGGGTGGGACCGAGGCATTTCGTGACGGGACGTACCGTGATTCGTTTCTGAGAGCGCACACAATCAGCGCCGATATGCGTGGCGGCGGACCCGCAAAGCCGTAGCCCTGCATCTCCCGAGCGCTATGGCGCGGGGACTACCTCCAGAAGCAAGCTATCAACAAAATCGACCTTGAGTTTTGCGGCTGGACCGGTGACGGTGCCGAGATCCTGGTTATGGACATAGTCGACCACGCGATAATTCTTCGCAGCTAAACCTCGCAGTTCCACTTCTCCGCTCCAATGGCCGGCTTCGGGGCGCTGACTCTGCGCCGAATTCGCTGGTGACGGCGCATAGAAGGCGTAGTACATGTGGCCGCCCTTTTCGATGGCGTAGGCTTCCGGCACATCAAAGCCATAAACATAAAGATTCAGGAAATTCCCTTTGGAGAGCATTTTCTGGTTGTAGAGGCCGATCCACTCCTTCCAATGGGCCTCCTTTGCCGGCGTTAGTTCAACGTTTCTGAATTTCGCCCCATAGTCTGGCCACGTGAATTTAGTTCCGAGGACACCTCCAGTGCCGAGGGTGGAGGCAAAATCACTGCCGATGTCTTGTTCATTGTCGCTCGAAGCACCGGTGATGCGTGTCAGTTCGACGTGATCGCCATAGACAGCGGCTCGCGGGCCTAACAAGGCTTTGTACATTTTGACGCGGCGCCGAACCTGGATGGAGCCGACGGGATCGGCTGTGACCGCCTGGTCCATGTAACGAAACCACGCCAGGCTCGGTGGCGTGCCGCACGGACAACTTTGCGTAACGCTGTCTGGCTTGAGCGCGCGCGTTGTTTCAAAAATCGTCTTGTAGACTTCGCCCATGGCGTAGACAGAGTCGTAGGGAGATTTATGGTGGTGCCTCGGGTTGTAGCAGAGAGGCGGCGTGTAAATGTTGTCGAGTTTACTTCCGTCGAATCCCCAGTCGCGAATAAACCGCTCCGTTAGCTGCTTGTAGTAGGCCTGAACTTCGGGCAGAGCGGGACACAACGTGGCGAGATTGCGCGCCATGCGAGCGGGCTTTCCCTGCTGGTCGAGCACGAGCCAGTCGGGATGTTCCTTCACGACATCGGAAACAACAAACTTGCGGCCACCGTAACCGAATC
Organism: Candidatus Acidiferrales bacterium; assembly: GCA_963709675.1. Classification (GTDB taxonomy): domain Bacteria; phylum Acidobacteriota; class Terriglobia; order Acidiferrales; family UBA7541; genus Acidiferrum. The sequence goes on along the minus strand of CAVPWW010000002.1, from coordinate 87,852 downwards.
TGCCATCCTCGACCGCCAGTGGCAGCCACCAGAGCTGAACCTTAATTCCCTGCTCATGGAATTGTCTGACCATGTCCTCGAGAGCGGTCCCGGCAAACACGGGCGCGCGGGGCTGCCAATCGCCGTAATTGTTGAACCAACCGTCGTCCAGAGTGGCCCAGTGGATTCCCAGTTCCTTCAACTTTGGAATCGTGCCGAGCATTTCCTTTGGAGTGACTCCGAACTCGTAGCCCCAGCCGCACCAGGCGACCGCATAATTTTCGTCATTATTCGTTGGCTTACTGAGACCTTCTTTTTCGATAGCGTCGGACCACATTTTCAGTGGCTCATAGAAATCGCCGCTAAACACTGCAAGGAAGGTGCGCGGGGTGGAATAAACATCGCCTGGCTTGAGAAGCGTTTTGGCCGGAATGCTCACGCTGGCTTGCACTTGCCCATCTTGTGTCGTTTGAACCGGGACGGAAAGAACAAGAGGCAGTGTTTCGATGTGCCCGATGGCTTCACCAACGTTGCGCGACCAGAATGCCACTACGGGGATTCCGCCGCCGACGTGACCGAGGTCATCTTTCACACTCACCGGCGCACCAAACGGATTGTCCTGTGAAAATTTTGCGGGAACCGGAAAAATCTCATCTTTGCCCCAATGCAAGCTGGAACCTTCAAACGTCCAGAGCGGCTGTGACGAACCGCTGGTATCCGCAGACGAAAAGCGATGGCGCTGAAGATCTATATGGTCGAGCGAAATATCCCTTTCCCCGCTATTTCGAAGGCGAAGCGAGAGCAGAGCGAGATTCGGGAAGGAGTCATAGACTTCGAGCGTTAGCGTTTCCTCCAGATCAGTTCCAGGAATTTTCCCGCTCACATTGATCAGTTTTCCAAGAGTCCCCAGCTTGCCGGCCGCTTCCCGAACCTGGGCGTTCGCCGTTTCCAGCGAAACCCCCGGAAAGTTCTTTTTTGAAAGGGTGACAGTCTGCGGAGCCTCAGCCGGTCGTGTGTCCAGCGTGGAGTTGGAACCACCCTTGTGGAGTACCGCTTGCAGAGCCCCTGAAGGTGAGAGAGTGAATTCGGCGGTGGGTGTGCGGACTACGATCCCTTGCGAAGAAGCCGTGGCGTCGATTGCGGATTTTGCGGCAACGGAAGAGACCACGGGTGGGCTGGACTTCTGATTTTGGCAGCCTTCAAACAAAAACAATCCAGAAGCGACTACGGTTAGAGCGCTCAACCAGATCGCCAACCTTCCGGTTCTAGCGGACATACGCAAGGAGGACTTCGCGTTCTTTTTGCGATCCTGTGTCATCTCAGTGTATTCCTTTAAACTGCGCAAAGACTTTCTCAGCGTTTTTGTTGTAGACCTTTTCGAGGACGACATCTGGCAATTCCATTCCATAAATCATCCAGCGCCCCTGGCCGGGATAGCCTGCATACGGGAAATATTCGTCGCCGGTCTCCAGCCACCGGAAATAGTTCGCATACATTTTTTCCTGGGGCTCGCTGTCTGTTCCAAACATGATGCGATCCTGATAGTCGAGAAAGAATTTCCTGGAGCGGCGCGGCTGGCGGCCAAGTTCGGCCTCGCGCGCACCGAACTCGACATACATATTGGGGTATTTGACGAGCCAATCGGACACGGTGTCGAGATTTTCAGGCCAGTTAGCCACGTGAAGAGCGATAAAAGTCGTGCGCGGGTGTTTTTCGATTGCGTGGTTTCTCTCGGCGAGAAGTTTTTCTTTAGACGGAAATTGAGAGCCAGAGAAATTCCACGTTGGGTTCTCGTTCAATTCCTCATATCGCTCATTGTGGCGATCCAGTGGAGTAAAAAAAGCCTCCGGATCCGAAGTATGAATCGCGACTGGAATGCCCAAGCGTCCACATTCCTCCCAGATAGGGTCGAGCCTGGGGTCATCCACGGGGATGAATTGGCCGGATTTGTCTTTGACGCCGAGCCCCAGATCCTTCAACACTTTCAGGCCGCGAGCACCGCGACGGACGGCATCATCCAGTTGAGCGACCATCTCCGCGCTGAAGTTCGCATCGTCAATTTTGCTCCAGTCAATCTGGGCAAAGACAATGAAACGGTCCGGATAGGGCTTCACCATTTTGTCGATCAGTGCCTGAAGCTTGTCTCCCCACATTCCCGTGAGGATTACTATTTTCTGCACGTTCGCGCTGTCCATCCTCCGAACAACCTCCGCCGGGGGAATGTCCGCGCCGTGGGCACCGTAGAGATCATCGACGTGGTTGTGGACGTCGATTACCGGGAATTTGGCACGGGGCGTTTCATGAACTGTCGCGTGGAGCATGGATTTTGGATCGTAATCCTTCAGAAGCAGGGTCATGTGATCGGCGGCCTGGGGATCCGGCTGATATTTCAAGTCCTGCGCCGTCGCAGGCAGCACTCCTATCGCCGTCAGAATGACGGTCAACACAAAACGACGCGCACGCGGCCGATTCCTGGACAAATTTCTAGGAATATTGATAAACATGATGGCGATCCCTCCGCACAGCCTCCCGTAAAGGAGAACCTAGTGAGATTGAGCGGGAGGTCCTTTGCGCAAGAGTGAGTGTACACACAAGCGAAAGGAAAAGAAACAAATAGAATGAAAGCGAAACTCAAGCCTCGGCCAGCTAAGGGGCGGGCACTGCCTCCAGGTTCACTACCTCGAATGGCCGAAGTTGAAACGTGCGGATCTGGCCAGCCGCGAGGGCAATTGGCTCCTCTTCCTGATCGCTCTTCCAGGGTGAACGGGCGGTGAATTTTCGCGGCGCGGCGGTTGGCAATTCAAAGGCTTTGCCAACATCCAGAGAAAAACTCTGCGGGCGGTCACTTGGGTTCCGCAGCGTGATGATTCCCTTCTCGGCTGACCAGGCGGCCCATCCATACACTTCCAGTTTTGCCGGATCTCCGCCAATCCAATGGGTATCGACTAGAGTCGCGGCATTACTGCGTGACCAGTTGGCCGCCTCCGCCAGGATGTCCCAGTCCGCATCCGACAATAAAGAATGCGTGATGTACATTTCTTGCAGTTGCGTACCTCCGCCGAAATAATCGTGAACCTCATGCACAAAGGCATGCGCCGGATCATCCTTCAAATGGTCGGCCTGGCGAGCGTAGATTATTCCGTGCAGCATCAGAGAGTTGAGTGGAAACAGAGGGCCTTTCTTCACGATGCCCGAATAGGTGTCCGCGTCTCGATAAGTGATCCATTTTTCGCGCCAGGGGCCGACGCCAATGAAGTTATCATCATCCCCCCCGCGCCAGATCGAATCCGCATAACGCAACCAGAAGGGTGAAGGATACGTTCCGGTGGTGAGATTTACGAAAATGTCCGGTTTCACGGTGCGCCATTCTTCAATCAAGCTGATCGCTGCATGGAAATCGCTGTCGAACTCGCTTCCGGGGAACACGCTGTTCACATTGCCCGTGCCATCGATCTTGAATTGATTGATTCCGTACTTGAGGATGAATTGAAGCGTCACATCGTGAAAGCGGGCGAAATAGTTCGGGCCAGAGAGGGCAAACCCTCCCTTATTCATTTCGAAGCCTTCCTTTGCGCCATACTTCATCCGCTCCTCTTTGGCCTTGTCGTATCCGCCCCAAGGAGAAAGCCATATGCCCGGGGCTGCTCCATACTTCGCGGCGGCCTCCTTCACGGGGATGAAGCCATGGGGGAAGCCAGAATCGAAACTCCATAGGGAACGCGGATCATCCCACCCGTCGTCAAACAAAAAGGAGTCGAGTTTTACTCCCCTTTTGACGTGGAGTTCTTCACCAAAGGCATGGATGGCATCCAGCGCCGCGGCCTGATCGTAGCGATTGCCGTAGCCAATGTCGTACCACGAGTTGTAATGCAGAAAAGGCCGGTACGGGTGGGCGCGCTGACGTTCCACATAATTCAAGAATCCGCGGCGCATTTGGCCGGAGGGTGAGAGACCGATCACCGAAGAATACTTAAGGCTCTGCCCCGCCTTCAGTGGGAGTTCGCGATCGATTGAACAACGCACCTGCTCCTGCTCGACAGCGCAGCGGCTGAGGGGGTGTTCGAATCCGAGGAAGAGGTTCCGGGAGATTACAGGAGAGCCTTTCGCTGTACCGGCGACTTGGGCAAAATGAAGTTTGAAATCGAAGAGCCGCACTTTCCGGATCGGCGCATCATTAACGGTCGAAAGCAAAATTTCCTGCCTGACGTAGTTGTCTCCGTCGCGCAAGTCGGCGGACCAGATCACCGTGAATTTGGAGCCGGGATCTCCCAGGCGCACGACCACTCGTTTCCCGGAAAAGTGCTCCTCCAAACAAGCGGCTTGTGGATTTGCCTGTAGATCCTCGATGCGCGGCGGTTCGGTAACATGCATCGAAGTGGCGCTCAGCGTCTTGCCGTTAGCAAAGACCAGGGTGAATACATTCGCGGGTAAGGGAACGGGCGCGGACATCGAGGTCCCCGCAAAAGATACGCCACGCAATTTTCCTTGCACGCTGGACCAGGTAGCCGTCAACATGGCATTTTTCAGAACAATGGTATTTTCCTGCACACTCACTTCGGGAGCCCCTGGCTGCACATCGTACAGATAGCTCTCTTGGGCAATCACAGCAGATGCATAACTGCAGAACAAAGCAATCAAAAGCACACAGAAGAACAGCAGCTTAACCTGTCTCATGAAGACTCCCTGAGATCGTCGTGCAATATGCGCTGAAGCATCGCCGGAGGAGCGAACACCGCTTCGGACCGGGTTGCTGGTTCGTGGTCCGCGTGGGGGTGATAACGTGATTGTACTGGAAGCACAGAAAAAGAGCGCTCCATTTTGTTAGTATCATCTTCGGCCATTCGAACAGGAGCGGACATGGGCAACTCGCCGGCAAGCAAAGATCCATTCGTAGCCATGGTAACAGCACGTGCGGAGGTCGATCTCCGGTTGAGCGATTTCCATCCTCGCTCGATGCTCGCGGCTCCCGAGCATAAAATTCTAAAGGCAAGGTTCCCGGTCATCGATTATCACAACCATCTGGACGCCCAAGAACCGCGTGAAGTATTGCGCATCATGGACGAGTGTGGCATCGAGAGAATCGTCAACATCACGATGCACACCGGCGAGGTGGCCTTGGAGATGATTCGCAAATTCCATAACGTGGCACCCGACCGGTTCGCCACTTACGGCTGGATGGACTGGAGCGATGTGAAGTCCCCCGGTTTCTACAAGCGCAGCGTGGAACGCTTGGAGCAACTCATCGAGCATGCCGCCTGTGGACTGAAAATCTGGAAGGACCTGGGAACGACGGTGCGCGATACAGATGGCAGCCTGTTGCGCATCGATGATGAGCGATTGGATCCTCTGTACGAAAAAGCGGCCGAACTTGGAGTCCCGATCATGTATCACATCGCGGACCCGGACGCTTTTTTCTTGCCCATCGACGCGTCCAATGAACGATATGAGGAGCTTGCGGCTCATCCCGAGTGGAGCTATTACGGGTCGCAGTACGGCAAGCTGGAACTGTTGGCGCAACGCGATCGCGTTATCGCGCGACATCCAAAAACTACATTTGTGGGCGCTCACGTGGCCGAGCACCCTGAGGATCTTGCTTATGTCACTGGCCTCCTCGAGAAAAATCCGAATCTTCACGTGGACATTGGCGCGCGTTGCGCGGAGCTGGGCCGCCAACCTTACACAGCACGCGAGTTTTTCCTTCGATTCGCGGACCGCATTCTGTTTGGCACGGATTTGATTCCTGAGGTCAACATGTACCGGCAGCATTACCGGTTTCTGGAAACGCGCGACGAGTATTTCGAATATCCGTCGCATGCCTCCCGGCAAGGCCGGTGGAATATTTACGGATTGTTCTTGCCGGATGACGTATTGCGCAAGGTATACCGAGAGAACGCTATTCGGCTTCTCGTCAAAAACTAACGCGGCGCCGAGAGCACAGCAACACCATAGACAGGCAGGCTGACAGATTGCTTCGACCCGCCTTCCAGAACATCGTCCATGGCCCCCGGCAAGCTGATCGTCTGAGGTGCACCTGAAAAATTAATCAACACATAGACCGCGCCGTGCGCACTGTAGCGTGGAGAGACTTCCACACCAGCGGGCACTGCGCCGAATGCAGGCTTGACCCCGCTGGTGTCCGCCATCCATTTCGCAGCTTCCGCCATGGTCTTGGGGTCGAGCCAAGCTCCGATGTATGTGATGCGTCCTATGCCGACTTTTCGCGTAATTGCGGCGGGCTGTCCATCTAGCCAACCATTGCTTTTGCCATAACGCATCAAAACTTCCGTGCCGCTATCCTGCGCGCTTAGGAGTTCAGCCCACAGTAGGCATTCTCCCGTTCCCCAACTCCCCTGAACAGGCACGGGCTGCAACAATGCGTAGTATTGTTCAACGCGACCACCAAGCAAGCTTGTCAGGGGGCCGGGTTGGCGTTCGGGTTGAAGCGAGTTATCGTCATCCTTCATCGCAGATCGTTGCCCCAGAACAAGGTGGCCACCGCCCTGCACATACGAGATAAGATTCTTTGCCGCCGCATCGGACAAAACATTCAGCCCCGGAGCAACTATCAGCTTGTAATGGCTAAGCGACGCGGTCGCGGGAATAATGTCCACGGATTGCGCGATCTCTCGCAACGGCCCGTAGTAGCTCACAATTTCATCCAGAGGATCGTACTTCTTGTTGTGTTTCTGCCATTGGATGGCCCAGCGACTGTCGTAGGAATGAAGAATTGCGACTTCGGACTTGACCGAAGTGCCTGCCAACAGCGGTCCCGCTTTCGCAAAGTCCTTGCCGACTTGGGCGACCTCCGCATACAAAGGAACCGGGGTGCCATCGCTGCCCACCAGAGTGCCGTGATATTGTTCCTGGCCGTTGAGAGCGCTTCGCCATTGCCAGTAACTGACCGCGTCGGCGCCGTGCCCCACATCATGCCAAGCCATCGCACGTACCTCGCCCTTGTCTAAGGAGTTGTTGATGTCTGCCCAATTCACGGAACCGGGCTGTGTCTCGATGACCCAGAAGTGCTTCTGCTTGAAACCGCGCGTCAGGTCGTGCGTCGCACCATTGCGCACCGGATCGAGGTGGCCTTCTCCGACGTAATCATCCCACGCTGCCATATCCAGATCCTGCTCGACGGTGTAATGATCGAAACCGTCGAACCAACCCATGGTGTTTGTGGTAATGAATTGGCGAGGTTCGCAGTCAGCGCGAATCACGTCCAATTGATTCTTTTGATAGCTGCGCCAGGTATCGCTGACAAAACGCATCCAGCTGAGCAGCAAGCCAGGGTTGCCATAACCCACTTGGATGGGGATCTGGTCCCAAGCAGAATAAGTTTCGCTCCAGTAGGAAGTCGTCCAGCGCGCATTCAGGTTATCCAGTGCGCCATAGCGGGCCTTCAGCCACTGTTGAAATTGCGCCCTGGTTTCTGGATCGAAGGAAACCTCGGCGTACTCATTGTCAATCTGCCAGCCAAGCACGTAGGGATTATGTCCAAACTTTTTGGCGAGTTGCTCTGCGATCTTGCGTGCCAGTTCGCGATATTTCGGGTTTGCCCAATTGAAATGTTGGCGATTCCCATGCTCAGCTCGGTGTCCGTCCTCGTACATGCGCAGAGTTTCAGGGTATTTTTGCGTCAGCCACGCCGGCGGAGCGGCCGTTGGGGTGCCGACGACGGTGTAAATGTTGTGCTTGGCGGCCGCTGCAATGGCGCGATCCAACCAGTCGAGGTCGTAATGGCCTTCCTCAGGCTCCATGCGGCTCCAGGCAAACTCTCCGACACGCACCATGTGAATTCCGGCCTGTTGCATGAGCGAGAGATCGGCTTCCCATCGCGACTCTGGCCATTGCTCTGGATACCAAGCGGTGCCCAAGAGCAGGGCAGGTGGCGCGGGAGCAGGAGACTGCGCGTAGCTCGCGTCACAAAGGATGGACAGGAAAGAGAGCAAGACGAACGTGATGCACAAGAACCTGCCATTGAAATTTGAATTAGTCATGATTGCCTCTCCGGAAAAACTGATTATAGCCGTGAACGAAAATTGAAAGGAAAGAACATGGGCCCATGATCTAAGGTCGCATGCGGGCAAGAGCGTCGAACCCGAATATGGCATTTTGCGGCCGCTTGCTATAGGCTGTCGCGTCACTTCTCTGTACCAGGGATGGCGGATGGAATTCACACAGGTCGATGCGTCTCTTTACAATCCTGATCTTGCACCTATTCCGCTTGAAAAGCGCTCTTGGGGCACCTACAACTACGTATCCCTTTGGGTGGCCATGAGCGTCTGCATTCCCACTTATATGCTGGCGTCGGGGCTTATCGCGGGAGGCATGAACTGGATTCAGGCGGTAGTCACGATTCTGCTGGGGAACCTGATCGTCTTGATTCCCATGTTGTTGAATGCGCACGCCGGGGCGCGCTACGGCATTCCGTTTCCTGTATTTGTACGAGCCTCTTTTGGCGTCCGGGGAGCGAACATTCCCGCAGTATTGCGCGCGCTGGTCGCTTGCGGTTGGTTCGGCATACAAGCATGGATCGGCGGGCAAGCAATCTATTCGATGTTGCTTATCGTGTGGCCGGGTGCGGCAAGAATCCCTGGCAGCCACTGGATCTGCTTCTTCCTGTTCTGGGCGATCAACATGTTGGTGATTTGGCGGGGCATCGAAACCATAAAGTTCCTGGAAGGAATTGGCGCGCCGTTCATGTTAATCGTGGGGCTGCTCCTGCTTTTCTGGATTACGCGCAAGGCTGGCGGATTCGGTCCCGTACTTCATACCCCAAGCAAGTTTCAAAGCACTTCGGAATTCTTGCAGTTCTTTATCCCGTCGCTGACGGGAATGGTGGGATTTTGGGCCACGGTAGCGCTCAATATTCCGGACTTCACGCGTTACGCCAAATCGCAGCGCGCGCAGATGGTGGGGCAGGCACTTGGATTGCCGACGGCGATGACGCTTTATTCGTTTATCGGGGTTGCTGTCACCTCCGCATCCGCGGTGATATTCGGAGAAGCGATTTGGGACCCTGTGGTCCTACTGGAACGTTTCAAGCAACCGGTCATCGCGTTGATTGCGTTGGTCGCTCTGGTTGTCGCGACACTGAACACAAACGTCGCGGCGAATGTGGTTTCACCATCGAATGACTTTTCGAACTTGCGCCCAAGCCTCATCTCCTTTCGCACGGGCGGGCTCATAACGGGCGTCGTGGGCATATTGATGATGCCCTGGAAATTGCTCAGTACGTTCAGTGCTTATATTTTCGGATGGCTGGTGGGTTGTTCGGCTCTCCTGGGTCCCATTGCGGGGATCATGATTTGCGATTATTACCTGGTGCGGAAGCGACAGCTGGTTGTGGAGGATTTATATCGACACGGAGGCGGATACGAATACTCGAAGGGATTCAACACAAGGGCCATCATCGCCTTAGTGGTTGGTGTCGGAGTGGCCTTAATCGGTTTGGTGGTTCCGGCACTCCACTGGTTATATGACTACGCTTGGTTCGTTGGCTTCATTATCTCGGGCGGGTTGTACTTTCTGGTGATGCGGGTACATCCCCGTGTATTGAGATAGGCTCATGCTCTGAGAATGTCTATTGAAAGATGCGGGTTTCGCTTTTAACCTTCCTTCATCCTGCGCACGGTACGCAATTGAGGATTGAAGATCGGGAGGATGTATTGGCAGAAATCTCACAGGGCCGGGCAGACACGAATGGTTTAAGCGAACTTCTGCCGCCGCTGACAGGCAATGAAGCCGCCGTGGAAGCCGCGCGATGTTTGCTGTGTTACGACGCGCCGTGTACGCATGCCTGCCCCACGCATATCGATATACCGAAATTCATCAAGAAAATCTCGAGCCATAACTTACGGGGCTCGGCGCGCACCATTCTGGAGTCCAATCTCCTGGGTGCCACGTGCGCCCGTGTGTGCCCGGTGCAGGAACTGTGCGAAGGTGCCTGTGTCCTCGGCGCTGAACACAAGCCCATTGCCATTGGCCGGCTGCAGCGGTATGCCATGGACTTTGCTTATGGGCAAGGGGTGCCATTTTTTCAACCGGCAAAAGCCACAGGCAAGAAGGTTGCCGTTATCGGTGCCGGCCCTGCAGGACTCTCCTGTTCCGGCGAACTTGCCAAACGCGGCCACAGCGTGACGCTCTTCGAAAAGCGTGATCTGGCTGGCGGACTTTCCACTTACGGCATCATTGGACTGCGTGAGCCAGTCGATGTGGCCCAGGCGGAGGTCGCGATGCTTAGCAAGCTGGGCATCAAAATTGAAACCCGAAAGGAACTGGGAACGAATCTCAGCTTACCCGACCTCCAGGCCAAATTTGACGCAGTGTTCCTCAGCGTGGGTCTGGGTGCAACCACCACGTTGGGCATTCCGGGCGAAGAGCACATCCTGGATGGGCTGGACTATATCGAGGAAAGCAAGCTGGATGCGCACAGCCTCGTGATCGGCGGCAATGTGGCGGTGATCGGCGCGGGCAATACTGCGATCGATTGCGCCACCATTGCAAAGCGGCTTGGCGCCTCTCAAGTCACGATCGTCTATCGCCGCTCGGAGAAGGAAATGACTGCGTACGCACATGAGTATGACTTCATCAAACGAGAAGGCGTGCAATTTTTGTTTTTGACGCAACCTGTCCGCGTGCATGCAGAAAATGGGACCGTCAAATCCCTGGAGTGCTCGCGCATGAGCCTGGGAGCTCTCGATGCTTCCGATCGCCCCTCGCCGCAGCCGGTCCCCGGATCAAATTTCCTGCTCCCCGCGGATCAAATTGTCAAAGCCACCGGGCAGGAAAAACCACGCCTCGCTTCCCTGTTGAAACTCAAAACCGATAAAGGCTTTATTCAGGTGAGCAAAGAGTTCGCGACAAGCTCACCCGGAGTGTATGCCGGGGGCGATTGCATCCGCGCGCATGGAGCCGCTTCGACGGTGATGGCGGTGCAAGACGGGAAATTGGCCGCTCGTTCGATTCATGAAAGGCTGGTCGCGCATGGCTGACCTCAGCATCAATTTTGCGGGCATTCGCTCCCCGAATCCGTTCTGGCTGGCGTCGGCGCCACCAAGCAATTCCGGCTTGCAGGTGCATCGTGCGTTTGAAGCCGGATGGGGAGGCGCTGTTTGGAAGACCATTGGCGCGCCCGTGCTGAACGTGTCCAATCGGTACGGCGCCTGGCACTTCGGCGGCCAGAAAATGTTGGCGATCAACAACGTGGAATTGATTTCTGACCGCCCTCTCGAAGTGAATCTTCGTGAAATTGGGGAAGTGAAACGCGCGTGGCCGGATCGCGCCGTCATCGTGTCCGCAATGGTGGAGTCCAAGCCGGAAACTTGGCACGACATCATCCGCCGAATCCAGGATACGGGCGCCGATGGAATCGAACTGAACTACGGCTGCCCGCACGGGATGAGTGAACGGGGCATGGGTAGCGCCGTGGGACAGGTGCCCGAATATTGCGAGCAGATCACACGCTGGGTCATGGAAGTGGCCAAGATTCCGGTCATCGTCAAACTCACGCCAAATATTTCCGATATCGTGATGCCGGCTCGAGCGGCGGTAGCGGCCGGCGCCAGCGCCATTTCGCTCATCAATACGCTCAACTCGATCGTAGGGGTTGATCTGGACACACTCGAAATCACGCCGAACATTGGTGGGAAGGGCGGGCACGGAGGTTACGCGGGCCCAGCCGTGAAGCCGATCGCGCTGAATATGCTGGCCGCCGTTGGGAGGGATGCCATTGTAGGTGGATCGAAAATGCCAATCTCCGGGATGGGTGGCATTTCCGACTGGCGCGACGCCGCACAGTTTCTTCTGCTTGGCGCCAGCAGCTTGCAGGTTTGCACCGCGGTGATGCACTACGGATTCCGTATCGTAGAGGACCTGTGCGACGGCTTGTCCAATTGGATGGATGAAAAAGGGTTCGCTGGAATACCCGATGTGGTTGGACAGAGCCTTCATCGAGTCTCCGATTTCAGCAATTTTGACCTTTCCTTTCAGGCGATTGCGCGAATTGACCAAAAGAAATGTATTCGCTGCAATCTCTGCTATGTCGCTTGCAATGACACCGCCCATCAATGCATTGACCTGATCGCTAAAGATGGGACGGTGGTCCAACCCTATTCCTATGATGTCAGGGCAAGTGGCAAGGAAGATGCCATTAGTACGCGCCCGAGCGTTCAGGTCCGGGAAGAGGATTGTGTCGGGTGCCGACTCTGCTATAACGTTTGTCCCGTGGAAGAATGCATCCAGATGATTGAAGAACCATCGGGGCGACCGCCAGTAACCTGGAAAGAGATTTCCGACTCCCAACCCGAGGTCACTGAAGACTGGGAGAAGATGAAGCAATATCGCGCGAAGATGGGAATTCATATTCACTAAGGTTGACGTAGTTTGTTTCGGGAGTGAAAGATGGCGTTGCTGATCCGAAATGGCGAAATTGTAAATGTCGGCTCGCGGCTGCAGGCAGATATTTTTGTTGAGAACGAGACCATCGCCCGAATCGGCAAGAATCTCGAAGCGCCGCCAAACACGGAAATCGTTGATGCCACCGGTAAACTCGTCTTCCCTGGCTTCATCGATCCACACGTGCACATTTATCTTCCCTTCATGGCCACGTTTGCCAAGGATACGCACGAAACCGGCAGCATCGCCGCTCTTGTGGGCGGAACAACTACGTACATCGAGATGTGCTGCCCGAATCGCAACGATGATGCACTTGAAGGCTACAACCTATGGAAATCGAAGGCGGAGGGAAAGAGCGCGTGTGACTATGCCTTCCACATGTCGGTCACCAAGTTCGTGAAGGAAACTGAATCACAATTGAGGCAAATCGTTGCTGACGGGACTGCTTCCTTTAAGATCTTTCTCGCCTACAAGAACTTTTTTGGCGTGGATGACGGTGAGATGTATCAGACACTGGAACTCGCCAAGCGACTCGGCGTGATTGTGACCGCGCACTGCGAAAACGCCGAACTAGTTGCCCGCCTTCAGCAAAAGTTACTCGCCGAAGGAAAGACCGGGCCCGAATGGCATGAACCAAGCCGGCCCGAATCTGTCGAAGCCGAAGGGACCGGGCGGTTCGCGACGTTCCTGGAAAATACGGGTGCTACGGGTTATGTCGTCCACCTTTCGTGCGAAAAAGCGCTGCAGGCCGTGCTCGGCGCCAAATCGCGTGGCGTGAAGATCTCCATCGAGTCAGTACTGCCGCATTTCATGCTCGACAAATCTTATGCGGAGCGTCCCGGAGTCCAAGGGATGAAGCACGTCATGTCCCCTCCTTTGCGGGCGAAACGCAACCAGGCCGTACTCTGGGATGCGTTGGCACATGGCTCGATCGATACGGTGGGGACGGATCATTGCCCATTCGACACCGAGCAAAAGCTGCTGGGCAAGGATTCCTTCGTCAACATTCCCAATGGCATTCCAGGAATTGAAGACCGGGTCAACCTTCTGTACACCTATGGCGTGAAACAAGGACGCTTAGATATGGACCGATTCGTCGACGCTGCAAGCACCCGCGCCGCGAAACTTTTTGACCTTTTCCCACGGAAGGGCACGATCGCCGTGGGCAGCGACGCCGACCTGGTCGTATACGACTCGAACTTCCGTGGTGCGCTATCGGCCAAATCTCAGCACATGAATAACGACTACAATGGATTCGAAGGCATGGAAATCGAGGGCCGCCCGTCGGTTGTTACCGTTCGAGGTAAAATCCAGATACGCAACGGAAAATTTGTTGGCGAACGCGGGCGTGGAAAATTGCTGAAGCGCGAACCAAGTCATTTTTGAGTGAAGACCTATGAGCCCGAACCCCAAACGTACCGTTGATGAACTGAAGGAGCTTCGAGTTCTTACGGGTGACGAGAATGGTGCGCAGCGTGTGGCCTGGACGGATACCTGGTTAAAAGCCCGCAAGTGGTTCGCATCTAAAATAAAAGAGCTCCCGGTGGAACATCACTATGACTCTGCCGGAAACAATTGGGTCACGCTGCCCGGAGTATCCGAGAAGACGCTGCTCATTGGGGGGCACCTTGATTCCGTACCGAACGGGGGATGGCTCGATGGCGCACTGAATGTCCTTGCCGGGCTCGAAGTGCTGCGCCGAATTTCCAGCGAATTCTCAGGCCGCCCTCCCATCACCGTCCGCCTCGTCGATTGGGCGGATGAAGAAGGCGCGCGCTTTGGACGCAGCCTGCTAGGCTCGTCTGCCTTCGCGGGAACTCACTCCATCGAGGCCGATCGTGTTCGCACTGACCGCGACGGCGTGAAAATGGAGGATGCGTTACGACGCTGCGGAGTCGAGATCGGCAATTTTCCAGACGCTCAGAAAGAACAGTACAACGCTGCGGCTTATCTCGAATTGCACATCGAACAAGGCCCAGTTTTGGAGCGCATGGGCTTGCCGCTCGGCGTTGTGCTCGGCACCAAAGGCGTGGAGCGGCACATCATCAACTTTCATGGACAGGAAGCGCATTCCGGCTCAACGCCAATGAACGAGAGACGTGACGCACTCGCCGCGGCCGCAAAACTGGCATTGGAAATTCGCAACATTGCGAAGAAACACGAAGACGCGGTTTGCACCATGGGCAGCGTGAAAACATTTCCCGGAATCGTGACGGCTGTAGTGGGCCGCTGTGAAGTCACATTGGATCAGCGCGATTTGGACGCCAATATTCTTGCGCAGATGTATCGCGAGGCGCAGGAAGCCAGTCGAGGCTTCGCCGCCGAAGAGCATTGCACCGTGGAGTGGGCGCGGCTTTGGAGTATCGAGCCTGTGCCGTTCCATCCCCACTTGTTGGATCTTTGCGAGCAGGCGACTCGCGAGATTTGCGGGACTTCGCATCGGATGCCTTCCGGCCCACTTCACGACGCGGCCGAGGTCTCGCGCGCTGGAATTCCCACTGTTATGATGTTCGTGCAATCGCTGAACGGAATCAGCCATAATAAAATTGAAGATACCAAGGAAGAGCATCTCGAAATGTCCGTCGCGGCGCTCGACCGGTTAGCTTCCAAAACAATGGCCTGGATTCAGAAGCAACCCTGAAGTTCAAGAACTTCGAGGAAGGATACGAAGCGCATGGACTCCCATTCCCGCAAAGTGGTGCAAGAAAATCGCGATTACACGATGTTCTCGTGGGCCGTACAAGGAGCTTCGACGCCTGTTCATATGAAGCGCGGCCAAGGCGTGTGGTTCTGGGATGGGGACGACAACCGTTGGCTGGACTTCAGTTCGCAACTCATCAATCTGAACGTCGGGCACCAACACCCGAAGATGCTGGAAGCGATCAAGAAGCAGGTCGATGAGCTTTGCTTCGCGGGTCCCAGTTTTGCGACGGAACCTCGAGGGTTGCTAGGCAAGAAACTCGCAGAAGTCACTGGCTTGGCGAAAGCGTTTTTCACGCTTGGCGGATCGGAAGCCAATGAAAACGCCGTGAAAATGGCTAAGCTCTTTACCGGGCGCGACAAAATCATCACCCGATATCGTTCCTATCATGGCGCCACGATGGGCTCGATGACCGCTTCCGGTGATCCCCGACGCTGGCCCGTTGAACCAGGCATTCCCGGAATCGTTCGCGTCTTCGATCCTTACTGCTATCGCTGTCCCTTCGGCCAAAAAGTGGAAACGTGCCATCGGGAATGCGTTTCGCATATTGAAGAGATCATTCAGATGGAAGGCCCGAATGCGATTGCGGCGGTACTAACAGAAGGCATAACCGGTTCGAACGGTTTGCTTGTTCCTCCGGACGACTACTATCCCAAGCTCCGCGCGGTCTGCGACAAATACGGCATCTTGATGATCGATGACGAGGTGATGAGCGGGTTCGGCCGGACTGGCAAGTGGCTCGCCACACAACATTATGGAATTCGTCCGGACATCGTAACCTGCGCCAAGGGGTTGACAAGCGGGTACCTCCCTCTCGGCGCCGTAATTGTCTCTGACGCGATCGCTGAGTATTTCGAGACAAACATGCTTTGGGGCGGACTCACCTACAGTGGCCACCCGGTTTGCTGCGCGGCAGCCGTCGCAAATCTCAACTTGTACGAAGAAGAACAGATTTTTGCCAACGTAGAGCGTCAAGGGCGCTATCTGGCTTCACGGCTGGAGACCATGAAACAGAAATACCGCTGTGTCGGCGATGTTCGCTACAAGGGTCTCTTTAGCGTTCTCGAACTTGTCAAAGATAAATCCACGCGCGAACCACTGGCTCCGTTCAATGGCAGTTGCCCAGAGATGGTAAAGCTCGCCGGCCACCTGAAGAGCAAACATCTATACGCGTTTAGTCGATTTAATATGCAGTGGGTTTGCCCGCCGCTGATCATCACCGAAGAAGAACTGGGCCAAGGCCTGGACATTATAGAAGAAGGGTTGGCGCTGGTGGACGCTGCCCTGTCACCGGCTTCCAAAGCACAACGGGCAGAGGTTCTGGCGCGGAAGTAGCCTCCCTTCCCCTGTTCCCTCAACCATCCTGGTTCGCAAAAGCTCTCGTAGTGAAAAATGCCCGTTTGCTGATAAAATCCCCGTCTCGCCGTGCCCGCGGCTATGCTGAGCCGGGCGAAGGCATGCAGCGAACACCCGCCCCAGAAAGGATTCGACGATGAGAGCTGTCCATTCGGATGCTTTGGTCTTTTTTGGCGCAACGGGTGACCTTGCGTACAAGCAAATTTTCCCTTCGTTGCAAGCCATGGTGAAACGAGGGAGTCTCCATGTCCCCGTGATTGGCGTTGCCAAAGCCAGTTGGAGTCTGGATCAACTAAAGGCCAGGGCAAAAGACAGTATCGAGAAGCATGGTGGCGTGGACGCTTCGGCCTGGGAAAAATTATCAGGCATGCTGCGTTACGTCGATGGTGATTACAAGGATTCCACTACTTTCCAGAATCTGCGCAAGGAATTGGGAAATGCGGAACACCCCGCGCATTACATGGCGATCCCTCCCGTCTTATTCGGGCCGGTTGTCGAACAGCTGGTGAAATCAGGCTGCGCGAAAGGCGGGCGCATCATCGTCGAAAAGCCCTTCGGCAATGATCTCGCTTCCGCCCAGGCACTCAACAAGATTCTTTTGAGTTCTTTCGACGAGCAGGATATTTTCCGCATCGATCACTTCCTTGGGAAGCGGCCGGTGAACAATATGTTGGTTTTCCGATTTGCCAACACATTCATGGAGCCTTTTTGGAACCGCAACTATATCGAAAGCGTGCAGATCAACATGGCGGAGGACTTCGGCGTCCAGGGCCGCGGTGCTTTTTATGACCAGACGGGCGCGATCCGCGATGTAATCCAGAATCACCTTTTTCAGATTCTCTCCAACCTAGCGATGGAGCCTCCTGTCTGCACGGATAGCGAAACCGTTCGCGACGAAAAAGTGAAAGTCCTCAAGGCCATCCCGGCAATCAAGGAAGCGGACTGCCTTCGTGGCCAGTTTCGTGGATATCGCGCGGAACCGGGCGTCGCAAAGGATTCAAAAATGGAGACGTTCGCTATTCTGCGGCTTGAGGTCGATTCCTGGCGGTGGAAGGGCGTGCCATTTTATATTCGTGCGGGAAAGTGCATGCCGGTTACCTGCACGGAAGTGGTGGCCAAGTTCCGCTTGCCACCCACGGTAATTCACAGCGATAAACTGTCGCAGAATCATTTGCGCTTCCGCATCAGCCCCGATGTCGATATCGCCCTTGGCATGACCGTGATGGCGCCAGGAGAACAAATGGCTGGGGAGTCCGCGGAAATGCTGGCCCATCATCATACGCAGCCTTCGGAAATGGACGCATATGAACTGCTGCTCGGCGATGCCATGGTAGGCGACGCCACGCTCTTTGCCCGGCAAGACTACGTCGAAGAAGGTTGGCGCATCGTCGATCCCATCCTTAAGCTTGCCGCGCCTGTGTATGAATACGAGCCAGGCACCTGGGGTCCAAAAGAAGCGGCGATTCAGGTTGTGCCTCCGGGTGGGTGGGAAAATCCAGTAATTACCAGTCCGTCGGCCGCGGCGAAGGAGGCTGGTTCCTTCAAGTAAAGAAGCATTTCGAGACGTCGCTGTAAACGACGTGGCCTGGAAATTCTCACTAACCAGAACCTAGGGATGGGGCCGGCAGAAAAAACACGCATGAACCACAAGTCCACGCTCTCCTTGGCCGCGGGAGATCTCCGCGCGGTGTTTTGGCCGAGCGCCGGAATGTTAGGCATTTCGCTGTGTCATCAAGAGGAAGAACTGCTTCGCCGCGTCGATGATCTGGAAACCGCCAAGCAAAAAGGAAGCACCGCCGGAATACCACTGCTCTACCCTTGGGCAAACCGCCTTGCGTCTTTGCATTATCGAGCGGCGGGCCGCGACGTTGATCTCGATCCAACCTCTCCGTTGCTGCATTTTGACGATCGCGGCCTAGCCATGCACGGCGTAACCTGGGGCCAACTCGGTTGGAAAGTTGTCGAAGCAAAACAGGACTCGCTGTTGGCTCGGCTCGACTGGGACCGGCCGGAACTTCTCCGACTCTTCCCATTTACCCACGGCCTCCAAATGGCTGCTAAAGTCACCCCCGATTCTCTAACTTTGCAAACTACCGTTGTTGCGGGTGCAGGATTTCCTGTCCCGATCAGCTTCGGGTTTCACCCTTATTTCGGACTTCCTGATCTCCCGCGCGCACAGTGGCGTCTAAGATTGCCACAGATGCGTAGGCTTAAGCTCGATTCGCGCGGGATTCCGACGGGCTTGGAGGAATCATTTGGACCTGTTGATGCGTTGCTCGGCGATTCGAGCTTTGACGATGGCTTCGCATTAGCTCAGGAGCAAGCTTCCTTCTCGCTTTCCGGCGCGGGACGCACTATTACTGTCACTTTTCTGGAGGGGTTCCCCTACGCGCAGGTTTTTGCTCCCAAGGAAAAAGAGTTCATCGCTTTGGAGCCTATGACAGCTCCCACCAACGCGCTCGTGTCGGGGGAAGGACTACACATTCTGGAACCGGGCGCCCAGTTTCAAGCTTCGTTCTGTATCACTGTGAATTCTGGCGAGTGACGGGAGGGGTGGGAAAACCATGAACATTTACGACACTCGTGAAGGGGTCAGGATTCAGATGAACCGGCAGCACGAGGGCCACTGGAACCGTTGGGGCCCTTATCTAGCTGAACGCGCGTGGGGAACAGTGCGGGAGGATTACAGCAAGGATGGTGACGCTTGGAGTTATTTTCCGCACGACCACGCGCGCTCGCGTGCTTACCGCTGGAATGAGGATGGTATCGCCGGGATCTGCGATCGCCATCAGTATCTGTGCTTTGCGCTCGCACTTTGGAACACACATGATCCCATTCTCAAAGAGCGCATGTTCGGCCTCAATGTTCATGAAGGGAATCATGGGGAGGACGTGAAAGAGTACTACTTCTATCTCGACAATACGCCGACACACTCCTACATGAAGTACGTCTACAAATATCCACAGGCAGCGTACCCCTACGAGCAACTTCTGGAGGAAAATCGCCGCCGCGGCAAGAATGATCGCGAATACGAATTGGTAGACACCGGGATTTTTGACCAGAGCCGCTATTTTGATGTGGTCGTGGAATACGCTAAGGTGGCCCCGGAAGATATTCTTATTCGGATCAGCATTACGAATCGCGGGCCCGACAGTGCGCCAATCCACATGGTTCCTACCCTGTGGTTCCGGAATACCTGGACATGGGGGCGAGATGATCGTCGTCCCACTGTTTCCGTACCGCGCGCATTCCGGTTCAAAGATCTCCAGGTGCGTACCATTCTGGCCAAGCACTGGCAGCTCGGTGAATATCTGCTTTATTGTTCCAGCGCGGACGAGTTTCTGTTCACGGAGAATGAAACCAATAACGAGCGGCTATTCGGCTCTCCTTCGCGTACTCCTTATGTGAAGGATGCGTTTCATGCTTATCTGATCGAGGGAAATCGGAACGCGGTAAATCCTGCGGCGGTTGGAACAAAAGCTGCTTCTCATTACCATCGCGAGGTCAAGCCTGGCGAAGCGGTTTCGCTTCGTTTGAGACTCGCCAAACTGGTCGACAACCATTTTTGCGAGGACCCCTTTGCTGATTTCGATGCCATTTTCCAGCAGCGGCGGGAAGAAGCGGATGAATTCTATGGAGTTGTGTTGCCCTCCGGACTGTCGGAGGATGCAAAACTGATTGCTCGCCAGGCGTTTGCAGGGATGCTCTGGTCAAAACAGTATTATCATTATGTGGTTACGGATTGGTTGCAAGGCGATCCGACCGAGCCACCACCGCCGCCCGAGAGGGTCCAGGGTCGAAATAGCGATTGGGCTCACTTCTTCACTCGCGACGTACTGTCCATGCCAGACAAATGGGAGTTTCCCTGGTTTGCTTCGTGGGACCTGGGGTTCCACTGCGTTGCTCTGGCGTACCTGGATCCACAATTCGCCAAAGAGCAGATTCTTTTGATGCTGCGCGAATGGTACATGCACCCAAACGGTCAGATACCCGCTTACGAATGGGATTTCGGAGATGTGAATCCTCCGGTGCTTTCACTATCTGCGCAAGCTGTATTTGAAGTGGAACGGGAGCGTACCGGTGTTGCTGATTATGCGTTTCTGGAACGAGTCTTCCAGAAGATGCTTCTCAATTTCACGTGGTGGGTCAATCGCAAGGACGTGCTCGGGAAAAACATCTTTCAGGGCGGGTTTCTTGGCATGGATAATATCGGGCCTTTCGATCGCGACAATCTGCCGCAAGGCTACCTGCTTGGCCAGGCGGATGGCACCAGTTGGATGGCCGCCTTCGCAAAGAATATGCTCTCCATCGCTTTGGTTTTGGCAGAACGCGATCCCGTCTACGAAGATCTCGCCAGCAAATTTTGGGAGCACTACATCTACATCGCCTATTCCATGAACAATCCCGACGATCCGGCCCAGTCCCTTTGGGACGAACAAGACGGATTTTTCTATGACTTTCTTTTCTCGGAACGTAACAAGGGCTTCCCCGTACGCGCACGGACTATGGTCGGATTTGTGCCGATGTTTGGAGGCACCGCCATTTCTGCAGACACCTTCGATCGCTACCCGGAGTTCCAGCGCCGCCGCCAGTGGTTCATCGATCACCGGCCCGATCTTGTCTCGGGCATCCAGCCATCGATTACCCCGGGTGCCAACAAAACCTTGCTTCTTGGCTTCATTCGCGAAGACCAGCTGCGCCGCCTGCTGGCTTACATGCTGGATGAGAACGAGTTTTTCTCACCGTTCGGGGTGCGTTCCGTCTCTCGTTTCCACCGTGACCACCCGCTCATTCTTCATCTCAGCGGTCATGAATTCAAATTGGATTACGAACCGGGTGAATCGACGACAGAAGACTTTGGAGGTAACTCCAACTGGCGCGGCCCCGTGTGGATACCCATGAATCACCTGATACTTCTTGCGCTTCGCCAATATCACCAATACTACGGAGATGGGTTCAAAATTGAATGTCCAACAGGATCAGGCAAGAGAATGACACTTGCCGAAATTGCCCACGAACTGGCAACCCGCCTGGTGCAACTTTTTCTGAAGGATAACAATGGCAACCGGGCGGTGTTCGGTTCCAACTCGCTTTTCAATAACGATCCTCATTGGCGCGATTTGATTCCCTTCCACGAGTATTTTCACGGGGACAACGGCCGCGGGTGCGGCGCCAGCCACCAAACAGGCTGGACGGGTTTGATCGCCCAGCTTTTGATTTTTGTTGGCGAAAGAGCCGCGGGAAAGCTCCCGTCGGGAAACGAAAGTCTGTGAACTTAGAGGCGAAGTAATTCGAGATAGTCTTCAAGCCCGATTGCGTGCACTCTTACGCTATCGTAAGATGCACGCACGGGATCGAAACGCCGTCATCTACCCGCAACAGAACCGAGAATATCGAACTCACAGGAAGATCGCGGACGAAGACGTTCCAGAATCTCTACATTATTCCGATTTATGGAAATAGCGGCTAAGCAAGCCTCATAGACAGGATCGGCGATGAATTGCACAGGTGCGACCGTAATGTGTGCGTGCATGACGTTGGCAACGTTTGCGGGCGTGGCGCAGAGCATATTGCGCGCGGCGGAACCTCCAGGAGCGGCGCAACAAGCAAGCGCAAGACAGGCGAGAGCGACGACGGGGGACGGAGGGGCATTTTTCCCGGTGTCGGTATGGTACAGCGGCGGAAAAGCCCGCGCACCGATGCTGGAGGAGATAAACGGAGATTCGGCGCGGTTGTGGAAAGAAGATCTGTTGAAAATTAAAGGACTTGGATTCAATACCGTGCGGACATGGGTGGAATGGAATGCAGGCGAGCCGCGCGAAGGAGAATACCATCTCGAGAATCTGGATTTGTTGCTACGCCTGGCGAACGACGTTGGATTAAAGGTGATTGTGCAGGTTTATGTTGATTCGGCACCGGAATGGGTAGGAGCAAAATATCCGGAAGGGCGATACGCGGCGCAGGATGGCCAGCCCATTCCATCGCAGGCGGCACCGGGATTTTGCTTTGATAATAAAAAAGTCCGGAAGGAGATACTGGACTTTTTCCAGGAAGTCGCAAGACACGCCGTTAAGAGCCCGGCATTTTATGGCTGGGATTTGTGGAGCGAGCCAGCCGCGCTGAACTGGGCGCGTGTGGGGTACAAGTCCGAGCCCATGTTTTGTTTTTGCCCTGCGAGCATGGAACGCTTTCGGGAGTGGCTGCAAAAGAAGTACGGGACGCTCGAGAAGTTGAACGGTGCGTGGCACAGGACCTTTACGGAGTGGAGGCAGGTGGAGCCGCCGCGATTTGGGACGATCTTGACGTATACGGATTTCATGGATTGGCGCGTGTACTACGGTTACAAGTTGGCGGAAGATCTGAAGATGAGGAACAACGCGGTAAAAGCGATTGACCCGGTGCACGTTACAACGAGCCACGCGCCGAATCCTTCCCCGCTGGTACGGACACTGGCCGATCCTTACGACCCGACGGACGATTTTCTAATGAAGGACTCCGTGGATTATTTCGGCACAAGTTTTTATCCGAAGTTGACGGCAGTGGAATACAACTGGAAGCTGAACCGTCGAGTGTTGGCCATGGATTTGACAGCGTCGATGACCGGAGGGCGGGGATTTTACGTAGGGGAATTGCAGAGTGGTTTCGGCGTGCACGGAACCACGATTGGGTCAGAAGTGACCTCGAGTGATCTGCAGACATGGACGTGGGGGATGGTGTCGCGTGGGGCGCGAGCGATTAACTTCTACGCGTTTTATCCAATGAACGCGGGGTATGAGAGCGGTGGATACGGAATGATCCAGTTGGACGGAACGCTGACGGCACGGAGCCGGCGGGCAGGCGAGACCGCGAAGACAATTGAGGTGAATGCAGATTTACTGCTCGGCGCGAAACCGGAAGAGGCAGAGGCAGCGATTATTTTCAGCCCATTGGTTCCGCTGCTGGGCGGCTACGACGAGGAAGACTCACGGAATGCTATGCATAGGGCATTAGCGGGGTATCACCGGATGTTTTTTGAACGGAACCTTCCTGTGGAAGTGCTGAGTTCGCGTGAGTTGGCAGGGCGCGACCTTCAGAAATATAAGCTCATCGTTCTGCCGTACCCCTTGATGATGACGAATGATGAAGCAGCGGCCCTAAAGACATATGTGGAGAAGGGCGGCCATTTGTTCGTCGAGGCGCGGCCAGGATGGGTGAATGAAGACGGACACGCGGAAGGCGCGATTCCGGGATTTGGATGGATCGAGATGCTTGGTGTGCGGGAGACTTCAATTGATCCTGGGAAGGAAGTGCCTGTGAGATGGGGCGACGAGGAATTCATGGGCATGAGCTTTGCAGAGCATTTTTCGGTCTTGGATGAAAAAGCACGCGTGGTGGCGAAATTCGCGGACGGAACACCCGCCGCGTACGAGCACAGTTACGGAAAAGGCAGCGTGATTCTCCTGGGAACCTTTGCGGGGCAGTGGAACGAGGCGAAACCAACGGCGATGCATCCCCTGGGTGGACTTTTGGCGCAATGGGCGGGACTGACAGCGCCCGAACTGAAGGCGCCAGCGCTGGTCGAATTGCGCAATATGGACGGGCTCAAGGGACGTCTCGTCTTTTTGTTTAATCACGGAGAAAAGCCAGCGCAAGTAGAGTTTTCAGAAGAGTTGGAACGGCCTGCGACGAGAGTGATGGAAATCATCTCCGGCGAAGCACAGAAAGAAGAAGGAAAACGATTTGTTTTGAGCACGGAGGTGCCGGCGCAAGGAGTAAAGATTTACAGGATTGATTATTGATGTGAAGAACAGGAAACCCACAGGAGGCACATTTTGAGTGCAAACACATATCAGAAACGGATAAGTGGAGTGTTGGGAACAATCTGGGAAACCCAGATGGAGAATATCGAGAAGGCGTCCGCGGCGATGGCAGACACAATTTCCAGCGGCGGATTGGTGCACATGTTCGGTAGCGGGCACTCGGTGCTGCCAGTGCAAGATATGTTTCCGCGATACGGGGCCTACCCGGGATTCCGGCCGTTGATGGATATGCGGCTGATGTGGACGAACGTGATCGGGAGCGGCGGCGCGAAAGGTTTGCTGTGGCTGGAACGCAGAGAGGGATACGCGCAAGTGCTATTTGAAAACGAGCCGATCCGCAAGGGCGATGTGATGCTCGTGTTTTCCCACGGCGGATTGAACGCGGTGGGAATCGAAGTGTTGATGGAAGCAAAGAAGCGCGGATTGACGACCGTAGCGGTAACGTCGATGGACAATTACTCGAAAAGAGCCGCGATGCATTCTTCCGGGAAGAAGCTCGCGGATGTGGCAGACATCGTGATCGATAATTGCACTCCTGCCGAAGATGCGCTGGTGAAGATCGAAAGCTGGAAGGCACCGGTTGCGGCGGGGTCGACGGTGGCGTTCATCACGATTGCGATGTCGATCATCGCACAGGTGGCAGCGAATTTGGCAGCGAAGGGACACACGCCACCGGTCTTTGTTTCGCCGAATGTGGCAGGCATACCACCAGACCAAATGAATCGCGTGTACGAGGAGTACGAGCAACGACTGAAAAGGTGATCCGTGGCGGAGACAATTCGACGGGCAGTGCTGTTCGGCGGCGCGGCGACAGGAATTTTTGTATTTGGAATTGTGATGGCCGTGCTGGGAACGCTATTCGGATTGCCGGAGATGCGGGCGCGCTTGCAGATCAACCTGGCGCAACAAGGGAACATGATTCTGCTGCTGTACCTGGGAATTTTCCTGGCGACACTGGTGGCCGGGCCGGTGATCGATGCCATCGGAAATAAAGTGATACTGGTGGCGTCATCGGCTCTGGTGGCGGCAGGAATGGCAGGCTTTGCGTTCGCGCATTCGTTCGGCACTGCGGCGATACCTGCGGTGCTGTTGGGATGCGGCGGGGGCGGCCTGAACACTTCGACAAACGCTCTCATTTCCGATTTGTACGGCGAGAAGCGCGGGCCCATGCTGAATGTCCTGGGAATTTTCTACGGTGTTGGTGCGCTGTGCATTCCTTTGTTCGCGGCGGCGGTCACTGGTCACTTTCCGATTGCACCACAATTGCTTTTCTGCGCGGCTTTGGCGGGAGCGTGCTCGCTGTTGTTTTTGTCTATGCGATTTCCCGTGGCGAGCGCTGCACAGAGTTTCTCGTGGCGTGAAGCAGTAAAGGTGGCGGGTTATCCCGGTGTACTAGTGCTGGGATTTTTGCTGTTCTGCCAGTCGGGAAACGAGGCGAGCATCGGCGGATGGACGTCCACGTACGTGGGTGCGGCGGGATTGCGACCGCAGACGGCTACATTCATCTTGGCGGGCTATTGGGCGGCGCTGATGGTAGGGAGGTTGCTGGTGGCGCGAGTGCTGAAATCCGTGGGCAAGGAGCAACTGGTGTTGGCGGGCGGAGTGGGGGCGCTACTGGGCGCGGCTCTTTTGCTGGCGAACCGGTCGGAAGGGATGTTGGTGGCGGGAGTACTTGTGATCGGATTGTCATACGCAGGAGTGTTTCCGACGGTGCTTGCAATTGCAGGGGACTCCTACAGGAAGCTGGCGGGGACCGTATTTGGATTGTTATTCGCAATCGCGCTGGTGGGAGGGATGTCGTTTCCATGGGCGATGGGGCAAATTTCACAGGTCTTGGGAGTACGGTATGGAATGGTGATTCCGCTTCTAGGGGCGGCGGGAATCTGCGTCCTGGCGTGGAGAATTCTACTGACGAAGCACAGAGACCGCGTGTTGAGTTAATCGAAGGAACCGAATGGCAGCCAA
Source organism: Candidatus Acidiferrales bacterium (assembly GCA_963709675.1). GTDB lineage: Bacteria > Acidobacteriota > Terriglobia > Acidiferrales > UBA7541 > Acidiferrum. The sequence continues at coordinate 61,659 of CAVPWW010000002.1, read as the reverse complement.
ACACGTACTTGCAGTAGATCTGGGGGGGACGAAGCTTGCGGCAGCACTCGTGGACAGCAAAGGTAAATTGTTGCAGCGGAAGAGTGTCCCCGTGGACCCCCGTTCGGCGCTGGCACCGGTGAAACAGATCGTGTCGATGGCGCGCGACCTGGTGGACGGGAAGAACCTAAAGAGAAACGTTGCGGCTGTCGGCATAGCGGTACCGGGCTTGGTGCGACGCGATGGCAGTGTGTGGGCACCGAATTTGCGGGGATGGAAGAGGATGGCGTTAGCGCGACGATTGAAGAGCGCTTTTGGAGTGCCGGTCATCGTGGAAAGCGATCGGAACGCTGCCGTTTTGGGCGAAACGTGGAGAGGGTCGGCGCGCGGGAAAGATGACGCGATCGTATTGATGCTAGGAACGGGGATAGGCGCGGGAATAGTGAGCGGAGGGAGATTGGTGCGGGGCGCACATGAACTGTCCGGCTGCGCGGGATGGATGGTGGTGACGGACGGATATGATGCGGAGGCGCGGCGCATAGGGCAATTGGAATCGCTGGCGGCAGGACCTGCCATTGCGCATGCGGCGAAGAAAGAACTGGCGCGGGGGGCTGGGGGACTATTGGAAGAGATACCAGGGGAGTCGATCAATGCATATGAGGTGGCCGAGGCCGCAAGACGTGGCGATGCTATGTCGATCGAGGTGTATCTCGAAGCCGGACGGCTGCTCGGCTACGGCGTTGCAAATCTGGTGAGCTCGTTTGATCCGGAGATTGTGGTGATTGGGGGAGGATTGGCACAAGCGAGCGATTTGTTTTTGAATGCGCTGCGAAAAAGCATGGAGGAGCGAGCGCAGCCAATTTCGGTAAAGCAAGTGCGCGTGGAGACGAGTAGATTGGGAACAGACGCAAATTTGTTGGGAGTAGCACGGTTAGCCTGGGAAGTCAGCTCGAAACGCCGAGCGTTTTGAAGCGCAGCGCCGAAGCCCAAACGTGAAGTAACGCCCGTTATTTTCCGGCGGGACTAACCCCGGTCACCTCTCGATGCTCATTCAGGGCGCCATCCGGAATCACCACGACTACCCAAGGCGTTCCAGGAGTGAGGATTCGACCGATGCTGGTCAATTCGACATCGTGTCCCGGACTCAATTCAATTTTTTGTATTCCATGCTCTTTCAATTCAAGATTGCTTGCCCTTATCTCCAGAGTATGAACGCCTGCACCTGCCGCGCGAACACGCAACTTAATCCCATTCGCCTTTGTTGTTTCGGCTGATACCTGAAAATCAAAAGCCCGGTCTTCACGCAAATCAACGTGATAGATACCCCCGGAAAGCGCGGTGAGTTTTATATGAATTGTGCCTTGGCGAACAGTATATTTACCTTGTGGCAACTGCGCGTGAAATTTCCCGTCCGCAGAATTTGCCGTAATCTGAGTCACGCGACCCGTCTTTTCATCGAGAAACTCGATAGACGCGAGTGAACCTTTATCGCCATCGCCCTCGACCACCGCAGCGCCATGCAGGTCCTGCATCAGCCAGATCCATTCCCCAACCGGCTGTGTCCAAACTTCCTTATAAGTCCAGCAAATCTGGTTCGGCCAGTAGGGTGCATCGTTGTATTCTTTTGTTTCGATGCCGACGGGAAGAGCGCCAACCATCTGCCCGGAACGCACGCTATACAGAGGCGTCCAGTCGTAGCCTTCACCGTACATGATGCTGGCCGAGAATGGATTTCGGCCCAAAAGCCACTCCGCCTGTTGTTGCGCCAGATCTTCCGCTTCCAGATCGCCACGCAACTGCCCTGCCGACGATAACGCCTTGGCTTCTGAGAGCAAGACACTGGAATTTCCACGGAAGTCAAACCAGACGGGAAACCTTCTAAGATAGAATTCTCCGCCGAGCGGAACGCCTCGTCGAACTTGCTCCACATAGGCGTCGCGATCGGCGGCACGAAGCGGCGTCCAGTCCTTCGATTGTGGGATGAGCCGTGCTTCGCTCTCTTTGTAGACCGCGGCTGGTAACACGTTATAGGGCTCATCGACGCTGGCGGCTACCTGCTGGTAGTACTTGGAGTGCAAAACGATTGCCGAATACCACTTCATCCAATCCGCATGATTCGGAAATGTCTCGCAAAGATGAACCAAGGCAATGATCGGCTCTTCTTCCTGGCCAATATGAAAGCGATGGAAAAGATTTTCGCGCTTCGGGCTCGTGTAGAAATAGCCCGTCATCGGAATAGTCCACGGCTGGAGCTTTTGTTCCTGCGACGCCAAGATGAGATCGGCCAGTCTCGAGGCCTCCTCCGCGTACCGCTGCTCACCCGTGGCCCGGTACAAATCGACCGAGGCAATCGCGCCGAAAGAAATGCGTTCCAGCTCATCCTGTGCTCCATAGACTTCCGGACGCGGTTCGGCCGTCTTCAAACCCTCCACGGCATAGTTCCAGTCTTGCTCTGCTGTGCGCAGGCTGCGAATAGCAAGCTCGGGATCGCTGCCTTTCAGCACACGAGCAGCAACTGCTTCGACGGCAGCCACGCGAAAATTCCATTCAGGATTATTCACGGCCTGACCGCTACGATCATCTGCGTCGCCAATGATCCCATTGGTCCAGTAGCTGATCAGTTGCCCGGTCGTGCGGAACCCGTCGCCAAAGCTCGTTTTCAGGATCCAGCGCAACCCCCACTTCCCTTCTTCCATCAGGCGGGCACGCAATTGGGGATCCTCATCTTGTTGTTGCAAACGCTCTGCCAGAGAGAACAACGCATACGCCATCCCTGGGGTATTGCCGGTGGCGCTAAGATCGCCGGCATCGTGATAGCCGCCATTCACGATGATGCGTTTATCCCCATGAATACTGTAGTCATCCAGATGGCAGATTCCATGGATTCCGGGAATCACAGTTCCGCAGCGTTCGCTATACATGAAATTGATGGCCTTCCAGATACTTTCACGCCAGGCGTCTTGCCCAATCTCAAAGGAGCGGGTGGTCGTGTCGCCGGCACGTAGAATATATTTTCCGGGTGTCTGCAACTCAGAAAAATCCAACACCGCATAATTGCCCAGCGGCGTTTTCTGCTGTTGGATCTGCTTTGTCAACGCCACGTTGCCAGTAGATTGCTCGATCACAGAAAACTCGCGGGCATTCAGATCGCTTGCAATCGCCGTCTTCGTGGCGCCTGCAGGATATCCCGCATGACTGAAAGCTATCCTGCCCGGTGCAACGTTCCAGCCTTCCACGTGATCCGGATCCACGGTTTGCAGTTCCAGTTGGTCGATATAGAGAATCGTCTGATCTCCCGGATCCGGGAGCATTTTGGGAAGACTGTAGGCAAACTCAAGCTCGGTCACTTTATCCCTCGCGAGCGGGGTGATTTCCCACACTACGTGGTTCCATTCATGATTTTTCAAGATGATCGACTCGTGACGTCCCTCGTTATAACGGTCCGGAAGAACATGCGCGCCTTCATTGTGAAGGACGAGAGAGGCAGAGATAGCCGGCGCTCCAATAACGTCGGGATACACCCAAATGGAAATGCGGTTGTAATGGTTCCAGTCCTCAGAGGCAAATTTCCGAGTGGCGATAAGATCTTCCCACTCGCCTGCCCCTCCCACCTTGCCGATGTTCTGGATCGATCGAATCCGCAGGGAGTGCTTGCTGTTCCTAACTGGAGAATCCGCTAGCACCATGTCTCCGTCGCCTTGAAACGACCAAGCCGACAAATCTTCCATGGAATCGAGGACTCTCGAATCCAACACCTTCTTGTTCAACCAACGCGCCTCCGCTCCATCTTCAGAAACTGCCATCATCGGCATTTTCGGAGCTTGCTCCTGGGCCAGGGCGTTCAGGCAGCCAAATCCACAAAAAGCCGCTAATGCGAGCCACGCACATGGAATTCGACGCCAACCGCTTTTCGCCCCGCCGTGCAGTCCGATCCTCATAACCATTCCCTCCCCGCTTTAACAGTCGATGTCAGGGTAGCTTCCTAATGATTCCTTCGAAAGTATTATAGACCCAACCGAATACCACAATTGGTCACGTTTGTCTTTCATGAAGGGCGCAAGTTCTCAATCCTCGTGGAAGGATTGCGTAACGCAGGAGAAATGTAAATAGGTTAGAATTCCTGTTCGTAGAGCAGAATGGCTTCCGCCCCCAGCGCTTACGAAAGTGTCAGCTGCCTCCTGGCTTGACCTGAGCGAGACAGACAGCAAGACATGTGGCAACAGTCGGTCTCACTCTCAGCCTACGCGTGACCTACGTTACCAAACCTGAACAAAGAGGTTCCCCATGACGACAACAGCACAAGCAATTCAAGCTTTGAGTGCCTTTGGTAAAGCGCGGTCCACAGTCCAAGGCGCTCCTCTGAGCCCCGAGGAGCTGTGGAAGACGGATGCATTTTGGAGAGCTTGTACTTACTTAATTCTAGGCATGCTCTATCTTCAGGAAAATCCACTTCTGCGAGAACCACTTAAAGCAGAGCACATCAAGAATCGGCAACTGGGGCATTGGGGCTCCAGTCCTGGGCTGGCGTTCACCTATATTCACCTGATGCGCCAGATCAAGAAATATGACCTTGACATGATCTTTCTGGCCGGACCAGGCCACGGCGCACCGGGGGTCCTCGCTCCGGTCTATTTGGAGGGCAGTTATTCCGAGGTGTACTCCGACAAATGCGAAGACGAGGAAGGCTTGCGGGAATTCTTCAAGCAATTCTCTTTTCCCGGCGGGATCGGGAGCCACTGCACACCGGAGACACCGGGCTCCATTCATGAAGGGGGAGAACTGGGTTACGTGCTGTCGCACGCATGTGGAGCGGCTTTCGACAACCCGGAATTAATTGTCGCGGCGGTTGTCGGCGACGGTGAATCGGAGACGGGGCCGCTGGCCACTTCTTGGCACATCAATAAATTTCTTAGCCCCATTCGAGACGGGGCGGTGCTGCCGATTCTTCATTTGAACGGTTACAAGATCAACAACCCCACGCTTCTTGCGCGTATCAGCCACGAAGAATTGGAGAACTTGATGACGGGGTATGGCTGGACGCCGCACTTTATCGAAGGTTCGGAACACGAAAGCATGCATCAAGCTATGGCAGCCACGACAGAATTCTGCGTCACAGAGATTCGACGAATTCAAAAGGAAGCTCGGGCCAACGGCAAGTTTGAGCGCCCGCGATGGCCCATGATTGTGCTTCGTTCGCCGAAAGGCTGGACTGCTCCGGCGACCATTGACGGTCACAAAGTGGAAGGCTTCTGGCGCGCCCACCAAGTCCCGATGACGGACGTCAAGAACAACCCGGAGCACCTGCACCTGCTGGAACAGTGGATGCACGGGTACAAACCCGAGGAACTATTCGATAAGAGCGGCAAGTTGCGAGCTGACATTAAAGAGATTGCACCCACAGGCACGCGGCGGATGGGCTCCAATCCTCATGCCAATGGGGGCCAACTGAAAAAATCTCTTCGGTTGCCGGATTTTCGCGAGTACGCACTTAAATTGGAAAAGCCGGGAGTTCAGCAGGCCGAAAATACACGTCCGTTCGGCACACTATTGCGTGACGTCATGAAATTGAACATGAAGAACTTCCGCGTGTTCGGTCCTGACGAAACGACCTCCAACAAGTTGGATGAAATTTATAAAGTGAGTAAGAAGTTCTGGATCGAAGAGTACTTTCCGGAGGACGCAGACGGGGGAGAGCTAGCACCGGATGGACGTGTGATCGAGATGCTCAGCGAGCACACCATGGAAGGGATGTTGGAAGGCTATTTGCTGACGGGCCGCCATGGATTCATTTCCTCGTACGAATCCTTCGTCCACGTGATTGATTCGATGTTCAACCAACATGCCAAGTGGCTTTCTATCTGCAATAACTTGTCGTGGCGGGAAAAGATTGCTTCGTTGAATCTGTTGATCACTTCGACGGTGTGGCGCCAGGACCACAACGGATTCACCCACCAGGATCCGGGATTTCTGGACGTTGTGGTGAACAAGAGCGCGGCCGTGACTCGAATCTACTTGCCTCCGGATGTGAATTCTCTCCTGTCAGTGGCCGACCATTGCCTGCGAAGCGAAAACTACGTCAACGTGATCGTGTGCGACAAACAGATGCACCTTCAGTACATGGATATGGATGCGGCAATCGAACACTGCACTAAAGGAATCGGCATGTGGGATTGGGCCTGCAACGATCAGGGCGCGGAACCGGATGTGGTTATGGCTTCGGCGGGAGACATTCCAACCCAGGAAGCTCTGGCGGCGATTGTACTCTTGCGCGAAGAATTTCCTGATATCAAGATCCGCTACGTAAACGTCGTTGATCTTTTCAAACTGCAGCCGAAGACGGACCATCCGCATGGGTTATCAGACCGTGATTTCAATTCCCTTTTCACCGTTGATAAGCCGATCATTTTCAATTTTCATGGTTATCCTTGGCTGATTCACCGGTTGGCTTACCGTCGGGCAAACCACGAAGGGCTGCACGTCCGCGGATATAAGGAAAAAGGCAATATTAATACTCCGATGGAGTTGGCCATCGAAAACGAGATCGACCGCTTCAGCTTGGCCATTGACGTGATCGACCGTGTGCCACGGCTTCAAGAGATTGGAGCTCACGCGAAGGAAAGATTCCGAAATAAGAAGATCGAGTGTCTGAACTATGCTCACCAGTGCGGTATTGACGAGCCGACTGTTGCTGCATGGACCTGGCCCCAATAGATCGCTGGCGTTTGAGTGGTGGGTAATAGGACTTGTGTCTATCGATCACCCACTGCTGTCTTGTCAATCCTCTGTGAATACAACGGGCGGTGTCGATCATGAATGTTCTCATACTGAACTCGGGTAGTTCTAGCCTGAAGTTTCAATTGATCGCGACGGATCGCGAACGCATCCAGAACAATGCGGATGAACGACTATGCAAAGGTGAGGTTGAACGGATTGGAGGCGAGGCGATCGTCACGGTCGAGACCGGGAAGTCGTCAAGAAGGAAATTCACGGCACCACTTGCCAGCCTCTCCGCGGCACTGGAGTATCTGATCCGCTGGATTGTCTTGGAAGAATCGGGCATTCCGCAAGTTCAAGGTGCCGCGGATATCCATGCCGTAGGACACCGCGTCGTCCATGGTGGCGAGAGGTTCACTGAATCAGCCATCATCACCGACGACGTCTTGCAGGGGATAGAAGACTGTATCGACCTTGCACCCCTTCACAATCCGAACAACATCAAGTGCATCCAAGCAGCTCGCCAGATTCTCGGGCCAAACGTTCCGCAAGTCGCGGTGTTCGACACGGCCTTTCATCATTCCCTGCCGGAGCAGGCCTATCTATATGCCATCCCCTACCATCTCTATCGGCGGCACCATATACGGCGTTATGGATTTCATGGCACGTCGCACCGGTTCGTAGCGTATCGTTACCGTGTGTTGCGTGGGCTCACTCGTGAAAAGACGCACGTGATAACGCTCCACCTCGGCAATGGCTGCTCAGCAGCCGCGATTCGGGGCGGATACCCGGTCGATACTTCCATGGGAATGACGCCGCTCGAGGGGCTGGTCATGGGAACACGTTGCGGCGATTTGGATCCGGCGATTGTGGATCTGATTGCGACAAAAGAAGGCTTGTCACCTCATGAGGTGGAATCACTGTTGAATACACAATCAGGACTTCTCGGGATCTCCGGACTAACCAACGACATGCGCGTCCTGCAACAGGAATTGAAAGAGCACGACGACCGCCGCGTACGGTTGGCCATCGAGATATTTGCTTATCGCGCCAGGAAATACATTGGAGCGTATCTTGCCTGCATGGGCGGAGCTGACGCAGTCGTTTTCACCGGTGGAATCGGTGAGAATTCTGTGGATGTCCGCGCACGCATCTGCGGAGGGCTTGAGTGGGCTGGGCTGAAGTTAGACCTACAGAAAAACAACGATGCAGTGGGCCGTGAAGCCCAAATTAGCACCGACGATTCCAACTTAAAGGCATTCGTGATCCCGACGGACGAAGAGCTGCTGATCGCACGCGATACAGTGCGATGCATTGCGGGCGAACCACACCCTTCCTAGCAGGCGATGATCGGAAGCATTCGACAGTTTCCTAGCCAACGGGGACCGCGGCCATGCCACCAAGAAGGGGAAAACCGATGCCCACTCAAAAGCCAAACGATGATCTGCGGCACTCAGAACGAATGAAAAAACTCCAACCGGCACGAATTCCGATTCAGTCACAACCTCCTTTCTTGCAAGATCCTGCAAATTTTGGAAGCGCGCGTACTAGGGAACAACTGGATCAGACTCAAGCGGGACAGATTATCCCAATTCCAGCACCGAAGCGTTCTCCGTCCGTTCTCGACCTTGCTGAAGTGGTAGGTACGCAATATGTCGACCAGATTAGCCAAAGCGGGCAAGTTGTTTTTCATTGTGCCGGTGATACCGGGTTCGGAGCGCCATGGGATCTGGAGTTGGTCGCCCAAGTGATGGCTATGGACTTGCACAGGCCGAATCCGGCGGACCGGCCCGCTTTCTTCTTCCATCTCGGCGATGTCATCTACAACCATCAATACAAACTCCCCGAATCAAAAAAAAACATGTATGAACCGCAATTTTATGTGCCCTATGGGCACTACTCGGCGAAGATACTGGCGATACCGGGCAACCATGACAGCAATCCGCAAGAAGATCCGAAGTCGATAAACGCTTTTGAGGATAACTTTTGCGCTAACCCGCCCAAATCGGATGCCTCGCTCGGGAAGTTGCTGGGCTCTCCTAACCGACCTCCGATGTACCAACCGGGAGTCTATTACCGTCTGGATGCGCCTTTTGCGCAAGTAATCGCCTTATTCTCGAACGGCGGCGAACATGAGGGCGTCATTCGAGGTGGAGTGGCCGGTGATTCCCAGTGGACTTTTCTGATCGACCAACTGCAGGAAATCAAAGCTACACGCGATCAAGGAAAGAGGTTGGCGCTGATTGTTGCCATGCACCATCCTCCCTATAGCGGAGGCGGTGGCCACTCGGGAAGCTCGACTATGTTGGAAGATCTCGATGCCGCTTTTACCGAAGCTAAGATCGGGCCGGACGCCGTGCTCTCGGGGCACGCACACGTGTACCAGCGCTTTACTCGCACCACGCAAGTTGCGGGAAAAGATATGGAAGTGCCATACGTGGTAGCGGGAATAGGAGGTCATGGACCGATCCAACCTGTCAAGCCGAATTTTGAGCGTCAACCTATTCGTACGCCGCTTAATGGACGTTCACCGAATGGAGTCGTCGACCACAGTCTCCGACAGTACTTCAATGGCTTTGGCCATCTGATTGTCACTGCTACAAATCGCGTGCTCACTATCGATCTAATCGGAACCAAAACGCAAACTCCCCTACCGGTAGATAGTGTCACTGTAGATCTAGGCACGAGCAGGGTCACCCATGAGACGCCATCCTTTAGCCATCCGGCAAACGGCGAAGAGCAACACGCAGTGCAAACAAAACCCACTGAGCTGGGCTAGGTGGTCAAAGCCTTTTCAGTCCTGCCAACTTTCTGAGCGACCTCAACCTACAGCGCTCTTCGATGGGGTTCGTCTCTAGTCGTCGTGCTCGCCGGCGGGCGTTTCGGAGCCAATTGTGGTAATCGGAGTCGAAAAGAACTATGGTGGCGATCACGGCCGACCTGAAAACAAAGGACTTGGTGCAGCGACCGAGCCATCGTTGCCTGCACGTCTTTCCTGAAGTTTCGCGGGCCGGAGGCCCTAAAGGAGAAAAGAGAGCAATGGCTTGACACTAACCGACCTTCTCATCGAAGGACCTTGGTCAGTCATCTCACGTGAAATTGGACAGACGATAGCAACGCGTTGATTCCATTCCACATGATCTGCACACCAATACAAACTAGAAGGAATGAGGAGAGCCGAACAATGACATTCATCGCTGTCTCTCCGAGCGCCCGAGCGAGCCGATCAGAGAATCCGTAACAGAAGAAAATGCTGATACCAATCAGGCCAGTAGCGAACACCGCCGCAAGGATGAGCCAGATGTGAACCCCGTAGCGATGCGTCGAATTCGCGCCAAGAGTGATTGCCACGGAGATTGATCCGGGCCCCACCGTCAGAGGCAACGTTAAGGGGTAGAACGCCTGTCGAAATACGTCTTGAGGCTGAATGTTCTTACGCGTGGGATCGCGTGCTTCGTCTTTTTGCATTAGGAGTGCCCATCCGACGGCGACAACAACAAGGCCTCCACCAACCTGCACCACTGGCAGGGACACGCCAAAAAAACCAAGAAGGTGCGATCCAATGAAGTAGGAGCCGATCATCAGAAAAAAACTGTAAATGGCGACCTGCCGCGACAGTGCTCTTCGTGTCTCAGGCGAGTACTCTCTCGTAAGCGCCAAAAAGACAGGGCTTCCACTTACAGGGTCAACAATGGGAAAGAGCGCACTAATAATAAGGAAGAAAACTTTGACTGCGTCGGCCACTGGGATCTCCCTGCGACGGAGAAACAGCGATTCGCCTCATACTCTACAACAGGTTCCCAACTGTCCGGTTACCGGGTGGGGACGTCGCCGCCCGGCAGCGAACGCTTCGCGTGAGGTAGGGGAGCGTTGGTAGCTTGATGGCTTGGATGTAAATGTGGGTCACAGGAGTGTTCCCGTGACCAAACTTCGCAAAACGATGTTGGAAGAACTCCAACGTCGGAATTACGCACAAAATACCATACGTCACTACGTCCGCGCAGTCGAAGATTTTGCTCGACGATTCCGCTGTTCTCCCGATCGCTTAGGCCCTCGACACATCCGTGAATACTAAGCCGAGCTGTTCCAGAAGCGCAAGTTGTCGGCGAATGGCTTGACACTAATCGGTCTTCTCATGGAAGGACCTATCGGTTCCCGCAGGGTTTCTTTTCGACGAGCTGCTCGATCACTTTCTCAAGGTCTGGATAACCGGCGCCAAAGCTCCGCGTGAGCCAGTTGCCGCCGCGCTCGGCAATTCTTTCGCCGTCCGCTATCACGTCGAGCTGGCCAGTCTTGCCAAGTGTACAGACAGCTTCAATGTTCAGCGGTTGCTTGATCAGGGTCACGAGACTCGCGACCTTGGCTCTATTGTTCTGTCACGTTGGACAGTAAACGATTTCGACCTTCATACGGCTCTGCATTGTACTCGTCCCGACGCCTTACCGGAAAACATCTCCGGTAACGTCAATCGGGAGCTGACGAACAGTACCCGCTCTGCAGGGAGCGGACCCTTGTGCCGTGCGTTAACGGAACAGCAACTAAGCAATTGTGAAACCTCCATGTATTTGCGGCCGTCTATCAAATTGGGACCGGTCGGGCAGTGATCAAAGAGGTTTTTCTTGAGAATCTAAAAGAGGATTCCGACATGAACCTGTTGACGATATCCCGCACAGCGTTTTTCATTTTTCTAATGGCCGCAATTGCTACCGGTGCCGATAAGACACCGCCCACCTATCAGCAGGCGACAATTATAAGTATCTCCAGCAACCGTGCATCTTGTGAGTTGCAGGGCATGCGTATGCATATGCAGATCAGTAATTGCGGCGATTTCCGAACAGGGCAATCCGTGGATTACCGAGTGAATGGTGACAAGGTTTATATACGTCGGGAGAACGGCAAAGAGTATAAATGCAGCATAATAGGCACGCTTGTGAGCAGCTCCCCCGACGAGGTGCAGCCCACTTATCAGCAAGGAACGATCAAAGGTTGGGAGTGGCGTACCGACATCATTTGGGTTGGCCCCAATGGTCAGACGGTTCCCCGCGACAAGACCGTTTACGAATTGAAAGGCGTCGATCAGGTTTACCTGATTGACTACTGCGGTGCTTTCCAGGCAGGGAAATTCAGTTTAGGGCAAGTCGTGACCTACCGAGTGGATGAAGCGGACAAGGATGACATGAGGCTCCACATACGTCGCGACGAAGGCAAAGAATATAATTGCAAAATAGAGGGGAAGAGGACCTTAGAGGGCGCTAAAACCGTCTCGCCGGCCGCGGCTACTGCTGTTCCTCCTCCTCCGGTTGCTCCGTCCGCCAAGCCCTAGCGATCGGCAAATAGTTGGCTGCGATTAACGTTGCGGCTTTGGCTCGATTCCTGAAAACTGACTGAGGGGGTCGTTTAAGGCTGCTTACTAGCGATAGATTTCCCTGCGATGGCCGACGCGAAGCACCAGAACGATCAAGCGGTCGTCTTCGAGCTTGCAGAAGAGCCGGCAATCGCCGACACGGTATTTTCAGAGCTCTCCAAGGCGCGAGCTGTGCAATGCATCTCCGATGCTGCGCGGATCGTCCAGTTTGGCGACTCGTTCATGCAGGAACTTCTGGATGCGCTTGACCTGCGGCGCGTCGAGTCTGCCGAGTTCCCGCTCGGCTGACTCAGACGGCTCAACGTTGTAATCCATGCCGGTTCATGACTTGCTTCAAGGGAATCGTCCGCTCTTCACCGCTGCGGATGCGTTCTAGGGCGCCTTCGGCCAGATACAGGTCCTCGATCTCTTCCAGGTGCTCGAGGATGGCTTCACGCACATAGTAGGTCTTGGTGCGCCCGGTCCGCCGGGCAAGCTTCTCCAGGCGCTTTTCGATGGACTGCGGAAGTCGAATGGCCAGCATAACTACCTCGCTATACAGGTACATCATAATGAGTTGACCGTGGGCCGTGAACAACGCTGCGCACGCTGATTGACGACACTCGGTTCGTGATCGTCGTGGAAGGGACAGAGGTCATGAGTTTGCACCCCGCCCGCCTCAGCCAGGCGTTCTATGGCGATTACCTACCGCAAGATGCGGTTCACGCCGCGCTCACCAAAATTGTAACTCATGATAAATGGTGTAAGTTGCTTACCTCAACACCTCATAGCGCAGCTCGACGACACCGTCCGAGTACTTCTTGGTTGAAAGCAAGCGAAGTGCGACGTCCCGGTGGCGCGGCGCCATCAGCGGTATTCCCTCTCCGATGAAGTTGGGAATGACGTGAATATCGAACTCGTCGACTTCGCCAGCGTCGAGAAACGAGGCAATCAGTTCACCCCCTCCCATCATCCAAATGTGTTTTCCCGGTGTCGCTCGAAGACGCTGCGCGAATGCTTTCACTGGCTCCGACACGAATTGGACCCCGTGTGCTGCCCGTCTCGGCGGCTTCTTTGAGAAGATATAATTGTTGACCTTTCTGTCGAACATCCCCTCTTTCTGCCCTTTCCTCTTGTGATAGGAGAGAACCCAGTCGTAGGTTTTTCGGCCCCACAGGATGGTGTCAATCGTCCGGTAGAAGGAGGTCATACCGTAATTGGATTTGCGGGGCCGACAATTCAGCCATTCGACATCACCGTTTGGCCTGGCAATGTAGCCATCGGCGCTTGTCGCAATGTACACGATGATTTTTCGATGTGCTTTCATGAGACCCCCATTTCCCAACTAACGGGTGCGGTTTTCCTGGATATGGCGGCGCCAATAGTCGCATAGTTCCAGCAAACCGGTCTACGAACAAACCGGTAACTTGGAGCACTAGGCTGGACTTTTCTGGTAAGGCGACATCAAACCAGAGTTGACCGCAGTACGATGTTCTTTGCGCGAGACTCTTTTGACGCGTGCAAGGCAGGACCGACATAATCAACTTTTAGCGAGAATGCGCCGCCAATGCGTTCCAGGCCGCGAGGGAGTCCATATAGTCCCTCCAGTACGCAATTTTTCTGTTTTGGATTTCTATGATCGAACAAAACCGATTGTTGTACTTCACTCCTGTCGCGAGGATGGTCCCATGGACTTCATATTCGATGACGACGACACGGCCGCTGTCTGCCTTGTGAGTAATCAACTTGTCGGCAGATTGAAGCTCGATGTTGTCGCAATAGCTTCTGAACCGGCCCATCAGATCGGCGCGTCCTTGGATAATGCGAGGCCAACCTGGAAAGTCGTAGAGAACCTCATAAACAACGCCGTCCGTGACGATGTCGAAGAAGTGCTCGCCATCAACAAGATCGTCTAGCGCCCCTCGAACCAGATCGAAGTAAGGCTTAGCGGCCTCGTAGGCAGTGTATTTCGGGCTCGGCATCTGGGACTCTCCATGCGCTTCGCAAGGTTGCTTACGAGGAGACCTACCTATATATCGAAAGCTTGTATCGAACAAGGCGAGTCCTCCAGCACGGTGAGCCCAGCTCTCACATTGCATTTGGAATCGAAGAGCCAAAGTCCAGGGCAGACATATTCGCTGGTCGAGAGTTGCAACCATTTCCGGCATTCGCTGTTTTACAGAACGAAACTCCGCATCCCAATGTCCCGATCTGTGTCGGATCGCTCCGCCACAAAGGCTGAGAGATATGCCAGTTGCTTCTCGAGCTCCTCGAATCTGGTGGCGATATTCTGCAAATAGGAGTCATCTTTGTGCGCCTCTCTCGGTGCTCGTGACCTTAAAAAGGTGATCCGTCAGGCGTACGGCAGTGGCTGCTCTTAGCCGCAGGTAGGTAACGGCACTTTGAGGATCGGGACGAGTTCACTTGAGGTAACGTTAATCAGGTGCGGACGACGAGATAACGCTGCAGAGCCCTCCGTGCCGAATCACTTCGTTGGATATGTGTGTCCCAAGTCACTGACACGTGTCTGCCTACGATTCAGTGTTTTAATGCACAGTTGCGCTGTCCGGGTGGTGGATTTCCTCATTATCTAGACATGGCCGACAGCGTCAATGAAGTAGGATTGAGTCGATGAAGTTCGGATATTCCTTTGACGAACGGGGAAGTTGCCAGGTCCGGTGCGACGAAGCGGCGGTCGTTAGATTCGTCTTCGAGCACTATGTCAATGAACATAAGCCGATGGACGTGCTGTCGTATAAGCTTCCATTGGAAGTGAGCCCCGGCATCCTCGGCGGCAACGAATGGCGTCGCCGCCATGTACTCACCATTCTCTCTGACCCAAACTACGCTGGAGTTCAAGCAACACCGACAGGATTTGTTCCGGGGCGATACCCTCCAATCGTTCCAATTGAATTGTTCATTGCAGCTCAAGTGAGGCGTTGGAGGCTGGCAATCCCAAGCCTTCCGAAGAGCCAGCGGTGGCAGACCCTTCCTTGCGCAGTTGCCACCGGGCTAGGCCTGACCAGGAAAGCTGCCCGCGGCAATGCTGAATATCGTTGTAAGACTCAAATCAGGGTGACGCTTTCGACCTGCATCAACTCATTCGCGAGTGCAAAGTGAAGTAACTCTGTGACGCTATGTACATTGAATTTGCGCATAGCATTTGCGCGGTGCGTTTCCACGGTCCTGCAACTGATCTGCAAACTATCCCCAATTTGCTTGCTGCTCTTGCCCACGGACAGAAGATGGAGTACCTCAAGCTCGCGGGTAGTCAAACATATCCGCGATGCTTCCAGCTCCGCCGTAACCTTCCTTAAGGGATCATGTGCCACGAGTCAACTCCCGGACAATTTCTGGGAAATTTCTGCGAACTCATGCCTCTTTCGCCAGTCTTCTTCCCTGTGTTAAGAAAGCATCAATGCACTGCGTTAATTGCGCGTCTACCTCGTCCGCAATCAACATCACATCCGGCAGTACGGAACTAAAGTCCACGTTCACAAGATTCCGTTGGATCGTCTCGAAGATGCACACCTGCAAGAGGCGTGACTCCTGCACAATCAGCGGGGCAGAATAACCCTGAAAATAGCGTAATGCTCCATGTTCCACCGCCTCCGGAGATGGTTTGGCCGGCGCTTCCATGTCGCGGGCTGCGCGCAGGCGGCTAATGATGCTTCTCAATATCTCCGGAAGATGACTGATTCGGTCGGCTGCACTCAGCGGAATGGCAGTTAATTCACCTGTCTTCTCCACCCGCGACAACCATCGTTGGATAGTGCCTAACGTTTCTCGCTCCAGAATTGTTGCCACCGACTGCCGTTTGGTTGGCTGTGCACCCGATCTGGGGCCCGCAAGCTTTTGATGAATGAGATCAGAGAGGTCATTGAACTTTACAGGCTTGGCCATAATCTCATCGGCCTGCAAAGCAATCGCCGCCATTGCTCCTTCCGTGTCGGGATAGCCGCTCATCACGATGGTTAGCGCTTTGGGTTGAGCATGGCGCATGGCGGTCACCACCGCAAAACCATCTCCCGGCGACGGCATGTGAAGATCCGTAACAAGTACATCGAACCGTTGGACCACAATCTGTTGCAGCGCCTCGTTCACGCTCTCTACCGCAAGTACTTCAAATCCTTTGCTTTCCAGCATTTGTTGCGTCATTTCGCGTACAGCATCATTGTCATCAACCAGAAGAATCTTGATGGTTGGCACAGCTTCACCTCTGTTTCTGGGAAGGAAAGGGGCCGAGATACCGCCGGGGCTATGAACTCACCATGAGGAAGAAGCAGCATCCCTTGCCAAACTGTTTCTTCAAGGTAGTTCGGGTGGTACTATAATACTTATCAGACTATTACATAGGGTCTCCCAAAAACTGTACAAAATTGAACACCCCGCCGCAAGCGAGTGCCTGATGCCTGAATGGAAGACCGTCATTGAAAAAAACCAAGGGAAGTGTATATCGGACTCACGGCCTTTCGACTGGCAAGCGAAACAGCTAGAACGTACTGCCGCATGGGTACCTGAGTTCCATAGCACAAACCATTGTGGTGAGCGAGATTTGTTGCACTCGCTTCGGACGAACACACCAGAGAATGTCTGATTCCTTATGCAGGAGACAACCCGCCATTATCATCGTCGAACCCGCCGAATCAACATCGGCGAGCCTGTGAGGCTTATCCCTTCCACACCTCGTGGTGAGTTGTTTGAAGAAATCGGAACCACTAGCAATGTCTCACCCGAGGGGTTGTACTTCCTTACTAAGAGTGAGCACTATCAGGAGGATATGCGCCTGTTGGTGACACTCCCCTATCACGTCCCCAGTCAACGCTGCGACCATATCTACCTCGCCCAAGTTATTCGGGTTGAACTGCTTGACAACGGCCAGCGTGGCGTTGCTGTCCAACTCCTGTCGTCAATCGGAGGCTCTCAGTGAAATCACCGACCGTCGCTCCATGTTCCTCAGGAGCTGGGAATCTGTTCATGACGGACGCAAAGACCCACTGGTGTCTCATCGTATTTCGATGTGTCAGTTGTGGAAGGAATGAAGCATTCGCTGAGGATTCCTTTGAAGGTGAACCGCGCGAGGACCACATCAGACCCAAGATATACCAAGCTATGTGCAGGTATTGCGGCTGGGAGGGTGAGGCTCGCGGTCTCTCCGCCGTTGAAATACGCAGCGGTATCGAACGTAGATCGAGAATTCGCGAGAAGTAGGATGGCTATGGATGCGGGATCACTGTTCAGTGAGTCCTTTCATCGTCTTGGAAAAAGAAGAGTTGCGCTTTGGCGAAATAGCGGATGAGCGGTGGGGAACCCGTGCGAAGATCTCGCTTCCGGGCGGTGGCGAAATTGAGCATATGAAGCAAAACACCCGTCACGTTTGGGAAAGGAACCAAACAAAGAGTCCGAGACGCCAGAGCCTAGTATGGTGACGGTCAGGTCCGGCGAGGGGTCGGCTCGATGATAGCTTTGTAGCCGATACTGCCATCCTAAAGCTGCTCCTCGGGCTCGACTCTGCCCGAGGCACGCATTTCACGGCGAGCACTTCCTGAGATTTCTACGGGAATGCGCGTCCTCAATGACAGCAAACTTCCGATCCTTAAGCATTTTGGACTTGCCATCACAAAGCATTTGCTCGAAATGCAGACGGTTTCCGTCGAACACGATTCAGCCCCAGAATCAATTTCCGAGCTCCGAAACCAAACGGAGATTCTTGCCGAGTGACAATCGCGTTCAACGGTTCCGAGGCTGTATCCACGCAGTGCTTGGATTGTATGGCCCTTTCCTTAGTGCAGGGTCCCGGGCGGTGTCTCAGCGCTCACTAAGCGGCGCTTTACTCGGCAACTGCGGCACCTTCTCGACCTTTACCCCGCATTGCGGACAGCACACACGATACACTTCGATGAGTACCGTGGTGCGATACTCGCCCCACGGCAGGTCGCGCACTTCCCGTTCGTTGGAATCATGCGCCTCGGTAAACTTTCTTCCGCACCCCGAACAGACCAGCTTGCGGTTTCCTCGCTTGCGCCGTACCCATAAACGCAGCGTCTTGGCGGTTTCATCGATTTCATGCCGAAAGACTCGGTAGCCCGGCCATCCCAGGATTTTCGTGAATTCGTTGTCGCGCATTCCGCCGAGTCTAGCCGAATCATCCTCCCGACGGAAACCCGCTCTGTTATTGTGGCTCTACGAATTCCTGCTCAGAGCCTTCTATTCCAACGATCAACTCTCGGGCCGATAGGCACGTCATTTGAAATCGGTGAAGCTGCAGCCGTGCGGACTGTTTTCGTCCATTTGGCTGTTACCCAGGGTCCGTGGTGAATGCTCTTTGGTGGCACCGGCAGAGTCTTCTTCGAACTCCTCTTGGCATGAATGGGGGGTTGCCACTGGAGTTCTGTGAACTGGTTAACGAGCCATAGCTCACCAGTGGTCAAACTCGTGATCGTGCTCCATGGCTCTTTCTACGGATATTGCCAAATTCACTAGCACATCCTTGATGCGCTTTCCTAGCTTGCGTCCGCTGGAATCGAAACGCTGTGTGCTCGTCGCCAACGAAGATGTTTCCAATGTCAGTATGGCTTGGACTGGAAAGTTCACTTCGTAGTCTGTTAGCGTCATTCGCTTCATGGTATCTCCTCTACTTTCCCGACCCGTCTTCCCTTCTTTGGCGAGCCGCTGAGGTGATTCAATGGCCCATGTGCGCGAAGTTTGCCGTAACTCGCATCTTCCATCAATGCACCAAGCATGACCTGTTGGTGAACTCTAGGTGACATGCTGGCGATGTGGTTTGAAATGGGACTCAGCCGCTTCAAATTAGGAAGCGCGACAGCCCAGGGCTTGGCAGGTTGTCCCCTGCCTCCCCGATATTCCCCGTTGAAGCAGGATTCTGATTAGTAGGCGTCATTTGAACCTCGACGCCGTCTTCATCTCGCAGAGTTTCCACTCGTGGTATCTCGCAAAATTGATTTCTTGATGAGCATTTTCGCCAAGTCGGATGGTCCGGTGCACCGATATCTTTGTCTCTGGTCAGATGTCGCCCTGACCCCAAACTCTGACTATCCGGGCGGGGCCTGCCAAACGGCAAGGGACGGAGTTGCTCTTGCACTGACTGTCCGTAAGTTTGCTCCTCGGCAGTTCCTTTTCGAGGGGTTGGTCAGGAGAGATGGAATGGACGACCAAACGAAATTGAACTTCGCGGTCACTCGCTTCGCCGCATTCGTTCCCAACTTGCCGCTTCCACCGGACGAAGACGATATTTTGGAGTACCACGAAATCGTAAGGCTTTTCGAAGAAGCCTTCCGCCATGACTTATCTCAATTCAAAGTTGCGCCGGGCCGAGTACAACAAGAGGCAAACAGAACAGCGGTCGGCTCGTATAGCGGAAGCTGGCAAACACGCCACCACAAGAAGAACCTTGTCGAGCACGCCTATTTTCGCGGTCAAGTGAGGGGACTTATTGCCTCATGACCGTTCTAGAAAACCGCCCCTGTCGAGAGAGCCTCGAATTGCGTCAGGGTTCCTAGTGGGAAAAGCCGTTGGAAGAGCGTTTGTCACGATAGAGAGCGCGGTCCGCCGCAGCCAGCAACTCATCGATAGTCTTCCCATCCTGCGGGAATATCGCGACACCCGCACTTACGGAGATCGGTGGGTGCACGCCGTCGTTTCTCACCTCATGGCAGATTCTCTTCGCCACGTGCTGAGCCGCCTCGAATTCCGTCTCTGGAAGAATCACCGCGAATTCATCGCCTCCATATCGCGCAGCGGTATCAATTTGGCGACAATGGAGTTTTAGAATATCAGCTACCCGGCCGAGCGCCCGGCTTCCCACCAGATGACCATGGGCATCATTCATCTGCTTAAGCCCATCCAAATCGAGCAACAAGACTGCAAAGGATCGCCCGGTGCGGTCGCACCTGTTCATTTCCGAGTCAAGTACGTCAAGAAGCCGCCGATAGTTGCCAAGTCCGGTCAGCGGATCAGTCAAGGCAAGCTGGCGAATCTGCTCTTCGGCTTGTTTGCGGTCGGTAATATCCAGCTTGATGGCAATGAAGTGCGTAATCTCGCCTCCCCTATTTTTCACCGGAGTGATGGTCATCTCCTCTTGGTAGAGACTTCCATCCTTGCGTCGATTGAACAATTCTCCTCGCCATTTCTCGCCGGATAGAACTGTTTCCCACATGTTTTTGTAGAAGGAGGAGGGATGTTGTCCTGACTTTAGCAAGTTGGCGCTTTGACCAACAGCCTCTTCCCTCGTATAACCGGAAAGCTGCTCGAATGCTTGGTTGACCCAGATTATTGTCCCGTCGCGTCTGCTGATGAGAATGGGATTCGCGGCGGCTTCAAGAGCAACAACCTGCAATTGCAGCAAATCCTCCGCCGCGCCGAGATCGCCGGAGATTTGATGTTTGGTTCGATCAAGTTGCATGCTAGCTCTTTCGGGCGGGTCGGAAGAGACCTGAAAACAAGCTCCTACTCCGTTCTTCCGAGCGACTATACGTGAATGTACGGAAATCTACAGTAGTACTTCTCCATTTAGCTAACCCATGCCTCTGGCCAAGGCCGTAGTACTGAAGGCGCTGGAACTGGATCCAAACTTGGGGAAGGCCACACGTCCTTGGCAATCGTCAAATTATCGTATGAGTGGGACTTTACCGGCGCAGTGGGGGAATTCAAGCGTGCGATTGCTCTCAACCCAAATTACGCGACTGCCCACCATTTTTACTCCATTCTCCTCGGCGTCTTAAACCGTCCCGAGGAATCGATCGCTGAGATTCGCAAGGCCGCGGAAATCGATCCACTTACCGCGCCAGTGAGAAACATGCTTGCCGAGCGGCTGGGAGACGTTGGCCGCTACAATGAAGCAATCGCGGAAGCCGACAAAGCCCTCTGGGAACTGAATCCCAACCCGTCAAACGTGTACCTACTGCGCCAGAACCTGTCCCATATTTAAGCGAACAAGGGAATGCCAAAAAAAAAGCTTTTGAGGAAGATGTGAAGGCACGAATTGCTGCCGGAGCGACGCCACAAGAGATCGAAGAACTGCTTAAGATCTTCGCCATTTCCGGGCCAAAAGGCGTGATTCGAAAAGACGTGCAGGGTACGCTGGCAAGGTGGGACAAGGATCATTGGCATAACGATGCTTACTCCCTACTTGATGATTATGCCGAGCTCGGCGACAACGATCGCGCCTTCTTCTCTGGATGAATAAAGCTGCCGATGCTCGCTCGACAATGTTCTTTTGGGTTTACCTCTACCACCGCGACCTGCTATCGGGTCCCAGGTTCGTTGAAGTGAAAACGAAAAATGACTGCGCCCCAATAACTTCACCGGTCCTATGGCCATTGGACAGTTCGTTCTAACGCCTTGCCAACTCCCAGCCGAGTAGGCCCGGGGAATTTCACCCCGAGCCCCTCACAGAACCGTGCTTGACTCCTTCAATTCAATTCCACTCCAGCATCCGGGCCAGCCAGAATTGCAAAGCGACGCGGACAACATGCCTCCTGTCTCTCGCTTACAGTAAATCCCCACCAACCCAGAGCAAACCTCTGGACCTGACAGATACCTAGCGCCCAAAATCACTGATTTTGGGTAGCGACGCTTGGACAGACCGGAAACACGCGAGCTATCACGCGTATCGGTCCGGTGCGCGTGTATATCACCTTTTCGCCCGGAGGGTGTACCAGGCGACCGATCGGGAGAACCTGTGGACGCGAAGGAAGCACGAGCTGGCCTACATGCAAACACGGCTGGTCGCCTTGGACTTTGTCCTCGGGCACCCGCAGCTTCACCATCTCGAGACGGAAACCGAGAAGATCACGTTCTTTGATAGGCACTGGAAAGTGAGCAATAGACTCTTCCGACGAAGTCATATAGGGCCCAAAAGTACTCAGAAATAACGTACCGCTACTTGGTGGACCGATTTCCAATATTTACGGACCACCCGTCCGCACCCACGGCAGCAACGTTCACCTATGTGGACGCTGGAGCCGTGACGCTGGAAGCCTATGGCACTCATTTGCGCAACTATCTTGGATTATTCCGTCTCAGTCCGCTGTATCCCGTACTAGTTGTTTATTCCCATCTGGGTAAGGAAGTACGCGTAATCAAACGCCGCTTCGTGTAGGCGATCATAGCGCCCCGATGCGCCGCCATGTCCGGCGGGGTTCATGTTCGTTTTCAGAATTAGGATATTGTGATCGGTCCTGAGTGCACGCATCTTGGCAACGTACTTGGCCGGCTCCCAATACATTACCTGGCTGTCATTGAAGGAAGTCCTCACAAGCATATTGGGATAGGCCTTAGCTTCGATGTTGTCGTAAGGCGAATATGTCAGCATGTAATCGAAAGCTTGTTTTTCTTTCGGATTGCCCCATTCCTCGAACTCGGTGACGGTCATCGGTAGGGACTCATCCAACATAGTATTCATAACATCGACAAACGGTACACCAACTAAAGCAGCATGGAACAAATCTGGTCGCATATTGAGAACCGCGCCCATCAACAGCCCCCCAGCACTTCGTCCCTCAATCACCAAGCGCTCCTTCGAGCCGTATCCTTGGGCCAGTATGTACTCGGCAGAGGCAATGAAGTCTGTGAATGTGTTTTTTTTCTGCATCATGCGGCCGGTATCGTGCCAGACTTTGCCCATTTCGCCCCCACCCCGAATGTGGGCCACAGCCACAACAACACCGCGGTCAATCATGCTGAAGAGGTTGGAATTGAATCCGATGTCGTAAGGATAGCCGTAAGAGCCATATCCGGTAAGGTAGACGGGTCCCGTGGCTTCGATCTTGGCAGATTTCAGATGGACAACGGAAATGGGGATTTTCACACCATCCGATGCCGGGGCATAGATTCGCTCAACTTCGTAACGGTTGCGATCGTATCCGCCGGGAACTTCTTTCTGTTTAAGGAGCGTAGATTTGCCATCGGTCATATCGTATTCGTAGACCGAAACCGGGGTGATGAAGGACTGATAGCCATAGCGGAATTTGGTCGTGTCGTACTCGCGATTGACGTAGGAATAGCAATCGTAGGCAGGCTCAGGAAAGACGATACGCTTTGGTTCACCGCCACGGAGGTCCGCGAGGCGCATCTGTGGCAAGCCATTCTCCCGCTCATACAGGATGTAGTAGTCCTTGAAGAAGTCCGTGTCATTGAGCATGACATCAGTGCGTTGGGGAATCACTTCGCGCCAATTTGCACTCTTGGGATCCGAGACAGGAGCCTTTACGAGGCGGAAATTTCTACCTGTGTCATTGACGCGAATGTAGAAGAAGTCTCCATTATGATCGGGGTAGTACTCAACATCCTGCTTGCGGGGTTCCATCAACTTCCAATTCGCCATGGGGTCGGAAGCAGGAACGAAGCGAGCTTCGCTGGTAGTGTGGCTCCCAATGTAGAGGATAAGGAAGGCACGACTTCGGGTCTTACCGACATAGGTTTCGAAGTGCTCGTCCTTTTCTTCGTAAACGAGAGGGTCCGGAGAAGTGGAACCGAGAGGATGGCGATACAATTGGAACTCGCGCTTGGTGACGGCATCTTCGACGGTGTAGAAAATGGTTTTGTTGTCGTTGGCCCAAGCGACAGAGCCAACTCGCTCGGGGTGTTCCGGGAGGGTCTTGCCGGTGCGTAGATCCTTGACGGAGAGCGTGAATTGGCGGAAGCCAATGTTGTCAGTAGTGTAAGCGAGGAGGTTGCCGTCATCGCTGACTTCGAAGGAACCCAAGGAGATGAAGACCTGACCTTTGCCGAGTTCGTTCAAATCGAGGACGACTTCTTCGGGAGCGTCCATGCTGCCTTTTCTGCGGCAGCGGATAGGGTACTGCTTCCCAGCTTCGGTGCGAGTGTAGTAGAAATAATCGCCGAACTTGTAAGGGACTTCGACGTCGGTTTCCTTGATTCGGCTGAGCATTTCGTCGTATAGCTTCTTCTGAAGGGCTTCTGTAGGTTTCATGACGGAATCGGCGTAGGCATTCTCGGCTTCGAGATAGGCGCGAACATCGGGATTCTGCTTATCGCGGAGCCAATAGTAGTTGTCGACAAGCCTACGGCCATTTATCTCGGTGATCTTGGGTACTTTCTTTGCCACTGGTGGCGAGGGCACAGAAGGAGTTGTGTCGCTGGCGGAGAGAAGCAAGACGGAAGAAAGAACAAAAGAAATGAGGACCATGAGTGCGAGAGATGCGTTCCGCGAATAAACTTTGTTCATAGGAATTTCCTTCGGGAAGGTCAAAAGCCGGGTTCGATTCTATACCAAGTCACTGGCCACATTGGTGCTTGTCTTCCGATTCGCAGCATAACCCACGCCACTCCCGGCGCGCGTGCTCCTGGGTAGAGTAGGCCGCTCGACTGGACCGGTGATACTTTGAAAGCTGAAAGACAGATAGCCGCGCACGCCCGAACCGTTCAGTCTGGAGGCATCATTCAATAAGGGCAACGGGCGAAACTTAACCCAAGTTCCGCAGTACACCCGCTGCTTTTATTGCTGGTACAAAATGGATTGCCGGGCAGGGCTCAGCGTCTTGGAGGAATGATTTGAAGCGTATACGCAGCTTGATGATCTCTGGGTTTTTGTTCTTCATCCCCTTCTGTGTGTGCTTCGCCGAGCAGGCCGGCTCGGACCTCTATGTTTCAACGAGTGGCGATGATGCGAATCCTGGGACAATCGAACGGCCGTTTCGAACAATCCAACGCGCGGCCGACACCGCGAAGCCGGGATCCACGGTTTATGTGCGGGGTGGCATGTACTGCCAGCGGTTGATTGTCAAAGTCTCCGGCGATGCGGAGCAGGGGTTCATCACGTTTCGGAGTCAGCCCGGTGAACAAGCGGTCCTCGATGGCGGGTGCCTGACGCCGCCCGTGGGTGACACAAGCATGATCGAATTGCGCGACATGCTCTATGTGCGGATTGAGGGTTTTGAAATTTGCAATTATCGAACGAACGACTCCCGCAGCGTTCCGGGCGGGATTCGGGTATTTGGAGGGGGTTCGCACATCGAAATTCTGAAGAACAACGTCCATCACATAGAGCAGAATTCCGCAGTCCAGTTGCGGCCGGGACAAGGCGCCAACGGCTTTGGCATCGCCATTTACGGTACAGACCCTAAAACGCCAGTCAGCGATCTCGTTATCGAGGGCAATGAAATTCACCATCTCAAGACAGGTTCGAGCGAATCTCTTGTGGTCAATGGAAACGTGGCTGGTTTCCGAATTTCCAAGAATATCGTGCACGATAACAACAACATCGGAATCGACGTGATCGGCTTTGAACGAACCGCACCCAATCCAGAAGTCGATCGAGCCCGCGATGGAGTGGTTAGCGAGAACTTGGTTTTTAACATCACGTCTAGAGGTAATCCGGCCTACGGCAACGAGGCGAATTCCGATGGCATATACGTGGATGGTGGAACGCGTATTTTGATTGAGCGCAACGTGATGCACGACGTAGATTACGGACTTGAACTGGCTAGTGAGCATTTTTCAGGGAGTACCAGCCACATTGTCGCGCGTAACAATTTGATTTATTCCTGCCATACCGCTGGAATTAGCATCGGCGGCTACGATCTAAAGCGGGGCAAGACCGAGGACGCAACCATCGTCAACAATACCCTGTACAAGAATGACACTTGGGAAACGGGAACTGGCGAGATCCTCATGCAATTCTATCTGCGCAACAATGTATTTAAGAACAACATCATTTACGTGGGCAAACATGGGCGAGTCATGACCAGCCGATCCGGTCGCATGGATGGCAGTCCGACGGTGATCTTCGATCACAACCTCTACTACTATCCTGGCGGTTCGAAGAGTGCGAAATGGAGTTATGACCGCTTGGAATTCACGAGTTTCGAAGAATATGTCCATGCGAGCGGCAATGACCAGCACTCTCACTTTGCCGATCCAGAATTCGTAGACGCTGCCTCAGGCAACTTTCATTTGGGGGCCGGTTCTCCCGCCCGAAATGGTGGAGAGAATCCGGGACAACAGATCGTAGGCGATGAGGATCTCGACGGCCGACACAGGCTTGAAAAAGCGAAGATCGACATTGGCTGCTATGAAACATCGTTCTAGGCAATCTGAACCTGTGCATAAATTGTCCGCCGGCCGGCTGGTGGCCATAACTCTGGTAAACAGCGATCCCGTCAACTTGAAATTCCGGCGAATAGTGCCAGGGAGGTGTCCGGTTTTGGAACCCTGAGGTCGGAGACTTCTCCGCGAACGCCACAAATCAGTTTGTTACCGGCTTAGGGCATAACAGAGGATCCGAGGACTCCCAGACCGACCGCGTAATGAAGTAAAATGAAATCCATCAGCAAGAAAGCGATCTCGCCTGACGCTGTACACGATGTACCACCGGATTTGCGAAAGGTTCTCATTTCCGATCCCGTTGCTTGGGCAAAATGGCAGGATATTACGCCACTCGCGCGCAATGAGTGGATCTGCTGGGTTATCTCCGTCAAGAAACCGGAAACCAGAAGGCAGCACATTGAGCGGGTACGCACGGAACTCAAGGAAGGAATGCGCCGGCCTTGTTGCTGGCCAGGCTGTCCTCATCGCTGAAAATAAGTCGGCCAAGGAAATTGCGGGCCTGAGAGCGGCCACCCTTCCGTTTCCCAACTCACCAGGTGCTGCTATAGTGGTCCGAGGGCTGCTTATGAAGGCGGACTGTGCAGAATTGCATCGGACCTCGTAACTTTGCGCCACTCATCCGAATGCAGGAAGATCACCAGAAGTTAGTGAGCAGAACAACATCGCTTTTTTGACTGCCTCGTGTGAGTGCGATTTGCCTTCCATCCCTCGACCACTCGAAGTTAACGATCAAATCCGATCTGAAATTGATTATCTGCTTTGGCGGACCACCCGTCAGTTTGCGTTCCCAGATGTTGGAGACCCCATACTCGGTTAATACATATTCGACAGACTGTCCGTCGGGCGACCAACGGGGGTCGCTACCGCAGGCACTCGGCGCGTGCACGGACCTCAGCATCGCTCAGCTCATCGTGGGCATCATCCCCCTCGTCATCGTGATTCGCAGTCGGCCTGACGGGGCCGTTGAGCGGGCTAGCGGAGTTACCACCAGCGCCGCCGAGAGCGTGGAGGGGATGCAATCTGTGGACTGTAAATGATCCAGGTCGCCTAAGTGTGCGTAAATATTGCATGTTTTCACCTCAGATCTAGGATCGACGGGCTTGCCCGAATTTGCAGACATTGCCGCGAAATGGTTTAAGGCACAATGGCGTGCGAATGGTCTGTAGAATGGCTCGAAGTGGTGGATCAGCAAGATACCCAGTTGACCAACACTCGTCCCACACAGCCGCTTCAAATGGAGAAGTGTGCATCCACCTTAGTCAGCGCACAGTTAGTCCTTATCCTTCTCGTCCAGCCTTATCCCCTCTTCCATGACAGTCGTGCCCTGCGCCTCGCTGAGCACGAAGAATCTCTTGCCTCCGTCCACTACGACGACGTTGTCGCTGTGTGTGCCGTCCGCATCGAAGTACGACCCCGTACAATCTGGATCGACCGTGTAGGTTCCGTTCGTTCCGGGTTGATCGGTCCAGGGTCGGATTTCACCGCTGGTGCTTCTGGTGTTGCGAATGGGGCCGCGCGTCCCATCTCCGCCGTAGAAGGCGATGCCAATCTCGGCGATGGGGCCGCAGTCGTCAAAGCCTGTGCAATTGGAACCGCCCACGAGATTGTTCACGCCCATCCTGCGGAAGGCATAGGTCCCTTTGAGGCTGGCAACGCTACAGCCTTGAACCGGCGTGGCATGGACCTTTCGAGTGTGATGCAGCGCTGTGACCACGATTGCGACGCTAAAGAGTGTTACCAATGATAATCGTTTTTGCATTTGAAGCCTCCTTGTTTAATTGCTATCGACAAATCGCCCGCGAACGAGAGGACTGTGTTACCAGTGTCCCGAGTTCGCCGACATTGGCGCGAAGTAGCTTTGAGGCGCGATGGTGAGCGAATGGTCTGTATCTGTTTTGGTTCTGATCGTGCAGCTCTTTGAATTCAGGGGAGTTGCAGGGAGCCCCGGCACATATTCGTTCGGCCTTAAGCATATTGGTGATAGACTACCGCCACTCTTGGAACCCCTGCTATGGAAGCCCCTACCCCAACCCGCAGGACGCGCTTCGGCGCCTTCGAAGTGGACACTCGTGCGGGCGAAGTGTACAAGCGCGGTATCCGTTTGAAGCTTCAGGACCAACCCTTCCAGGTGCTCGCCGTTTTGCTGGAGCATGCAGGTGACGTGGTTACGCGCGAGGAACTCCGTCAGAAACTCTGGCCTGCGGACACTTTTGTTGACTTCGATACCGGTCTGAACAGCGCCATCAAGAAGCTGCGCGATGTCCTGGCCGATTCGGCCGAGGAACCCCGCTACATCGAAACTCTGCATCGCCGTGGCTACCGCTTCATCGCTCACGTGGAAAACGGCGACCTGCCTGGTCCGGTTCCCATCGAAAAATGCCTCGCGACGGTTCCCCCGGTCGAGCCAAGGTCTGAACCTTCGCAGAAACGCCGCTTCATCGTGGCGGCTGGCGTCGCGACCTTCCTCCTGGTTGCCGCCCTTGTCGCGTGGCGCGTCTTCTTCGCTCGACCTGTGCTGACCGGGAGCGACGTCATTCTACTGGCGAGTTTTGTAAACAAGACTGGCGATCCGATCTTTGACAACTCCCTCGATAGACCTCTCGAAGTCAAACTTACCGAATCCCCGTTCCTCAGCCTTCTTTCAGAAGCTGACATCGCCTCTACCATGTGGATGATGCGCCGCAATCCCGACGAGCGCGTGACTCTAGATCTGGGCGTCGAAATCTGCAAACGCCGTGGGCTGAAGGCCCTCGTCGTGCCAGAAATTGCCGCCATCGGCAGCACCTATGTCATCACCTTGGATGCGATTGACGCGCACAACCAAAAGCTCATTGCGCGGCAGCAAGTCGAGGTAAACAACAAGGATCAAGTCGTCGCGGCCCTGGGCAAAGCCGGCTCGCAGTTGCGAAAACGGCTTGGCGAAGGTTTAAGCTCTATCCAGAAATTTGACGCGCCCCTTGACCTTGCCACCACTAGTTCGCTCGAGGCCTTGCAAGCCTACCGCTCCGGGCTTACCCTCTACCGCTCCGGAAAGCGCCGGGAAGCCATTCCGTTTTTTGAAGCAGCTGTCGAACTCGACCCCCAGTTTTGCTCCGCCTACGACCATCTCGGCAGAGCGCAACACAGCACAGGCCAAGACCAAGAGGCGCGGGCCAGCTTCGCGCGCGCCTTCGAGCTCAAAGATCGCCGCCTCACCCAGGAGGAAAATTTTCAAATTACTGCGCTCTACTATTCGGCCATCACCGGCAATCTTGAAAAAGAAGCCCCTGTCGTCCTTTTGTACCGCCAAATCTACCCGCGCAGCGTGGATGCCGCCAATCTCCTGGGCATCAACTATGCCAGCATGGGCAAAACAGAGGAGGCCTTGCAGGAGTTCCAATGGGCTATCGCTCATTCTCCTGCGCCTTCATCTTCATACAACTCCAATGCCGCCCAAGCTCTGATCGTCCTCGGCCGCTTTGACGATGCCAAGAAACTGCTGGACCAATGGCGCCGGCAGGGTTCCTTCTCTCCGGCTCAGCTGATGATGCGTTACCGCATCGCCTTCCTCGAGCACGATACCGCTACCATGGACCGGCTTGCTGGCGAAACTTCCGGCGAGGATATGTTCTGGGTCCATCTCCAAATGCACCTGGCATTCATTCGCGGTGACATCGCGAAACATCGTTCCCTAAGCGACGCTCTGGTTAATCGGCAGAGGAAGGCCAACCATATGGAAAACGTTGCCGCAGAACTCGCCTACCGTGCCGACGAGGAGGCCTACCTTGGGAACTATGAGTTAGCCCGTAGGCTGTGCGCCCAGGCCGACGAAGCCGGAAATACTAGCGCTCTCGGACTTTTTAAGTGCTCGCACGCTCTCGGGCTGTCCGCGGACACATCCCACGCAGAAGCACTCGCGGCGAAACTGAATGAACTCTTCCCCGAGGACACTATCAAGCAGAGGGTCGACCTTCCCGTCACTCACTCCACCATCCAGCGAGCGCGGGGAAATTTCGGGGCCGCAGCGGACTTACTCTCTCCCGTCACGCAGTTTCCGAATGTCGTAGTTTCCTACAATCGCGGTCGCGCCTATATGGCCGCGGGAGATCAGGCCAAAGCCATCGCCGATTTCCAGACCGTCCTTGACCACCCGGGTTGGCCGGACTGGGGACCGTTTAAGCCCCTTTCGCAACTCGGCCTGGCGCAGGCCTACGCGAAACAAGGCGACTCCGAAAAGAGCCGAAAAGCCTACGAGGATTTTTTCGCTACGTGGAAAGACGCTGACCCCGACATTCCCATCCTGAAGCAAGCCAGAGCCGAGTACGCGAAGTTGCAGTGAACCTCTGTGAAATCCATGCAACGACTCCTGTCAGGTCCTCGTCGCATACGGAATGGTGGCTACTAGTACTCCGTCTATCCTCCATCCGCTAACGAGCAGACATCGCCGGTGCCAGATCCATCGGTACCTGAATATTTTGGATATGCAAGGGCCTTCCAAGTTTGGGCCGTGGAGCCCTCATTTATCGCCAGAAAACGGCCAGCTGTTGCAGAGAGCTATGAATTCCGCAAATCGCCGATTCTCGCCGAAAAATCGGTCCATAAATGACTGCATTGGGGCTGCATGGAATGACAGAAGCCGTTGTCGTGCAGAGCAAGATACTCCAAGATACCTGCCCAAGGGACCCTCGCCTTAGTCTGCCCTTTAATCTGGTTGTGCTCCCAACTCTATTTTTAATCCTCTTGTGTTGCTGCAATGCATTCACCACTTCGGATGGGAAAAGCACATCCCAACGAACAAGGCGAAAGAAGGTAGCTTTTATGAGGGAAGAAAGGAATCAGATCTCCGAACACCTTGCCACAACGCCTCCAAAGCTGAGCCCGATTACGCCGTTAGGACCTACCGGTTCCCGCACGGTTTCTTTTCGACGAGCTGCTCGATCACTTTCTCAAGGTCTGGATAACCGGCGCCAAAGCTCCGCGTGAGCCAGTTGCCGCCGCGCTCGGCAATTCTTTCACCGTCCGCTATCACGTCGAACTGGCCAGTCTTGCCAGGTGTACAGACAGCTTCAATGTTTAGCCGCTGCTTGATCAGGGTCACGAGACTCGCGACCTTGGCGCTATTGTTCTGTCACGTTGGACAGTGAACGATTTCGACCTTCATACTGCTCTGCATTGTACTCGCCTTAACGCCTTATCGGAAACCAACTTCTCCGGTAAAGCTCGTCTACCTAAGAACGTCTCTCGTTAATGTAATATTCACAATTTTAAGCTCAGGATTGTTTGATTGCGTTTTCGCTCCGCCTTGTGTGATTTGGAGGTGAGTGATGAAACGCTTGGTTCCCATTCCTCCGGAGAGCGCCGAGAAGTTGAAAAAGGAAATGCAATCCCGGCTGGGCTACCAATTCGTCTCGATCAAACTCAAGGACGGTAGATACTTTGAACAAGCAGTCGCAAGTGAGGGGTGCATCATCCAAGTCAAAGGTCAGAAAGACATCCCCTTCACGGAGGCCGAGGTGGAATCGGTCGAACTCAGCGACAAGCCGTGGAATTTCAGGCGTCACGTTGGTCGAAACGTGAAGGAGTGAAATTGCCTCGGGTTACCAGACAATTACGTACCGATACGAAATTTACCGGCAAGCG
Source organism: Candidatus Acidiferrales bacterium (assembly GCA_963709675.1). Taxonomy (GTDB): domain Bacteria; phylum Acidobacteriota; class Terriglobia; order Acidiferrales; family UBA7541; genus Acidiferrum. The sequence goes on along the minus strand of CAVPWW010000002.1, from coordinate 29,915 downwards.
TTACTGTGCCCACCCTTACTTGCGTGACGGTCTTTATACCATGTGGCGACGCGTCCGATTGTCTGTTGCCTTTTTAGCCCTCGCCTCGCCGTTGGTTGGTCAACAGTCCTCGGTACCACCGCAGAGCCCCGCCAAGCTTTCCACCCGGTCCGATCTTGTCCTCGTCCCTGTTATTGTCACCGACAAGGCAGGCAATCCTGTCTCCAGCCTCGCGAAAGACGCATTCACTGTCGAAGAAAATGGCAAACGGCGTTCTCTCTCTCTTTTCGAGGAAACCCGTACTGAAAAACTGGCCGTTTTTCCAACGGAATCGACGGGGGGCACTTACTCCAACACCCTTTTTCACGATAACCACACCCTCCGAATCACCATCATGGTTCTGGACATACTGAACACGCCTTGGATCCGCCAGACAGAAGAAAAAAAGCAATTAGCCGATTACCTTCTTCACGTCACGTCCCGAGAGGAACCCATGGCCCTTTTCGGCCTCAACTCCAGCGGCTTGCATCAACTCCATCCCTTCACGAGGGACACTCAGGTACTTATCCTGGCGCTCCAGAAGCTTAAGCTCTCGCTCAGCTCCGAGGAGCGAACCCAGCCCCCGGCTACACTCACCGACGACCCCAGCATTGACCAGCAGGCCACCGACGAAGAACAACTCATGTCCGACATGATGCAGGACCTGAACGATGCAATCACCGCTAGCTACCAGCGCATGGCCACTCGGCAAACCCTTTACGCCATGACGCAAATCGCCCGCGCCTTGCAATCGGTTCCCGGGCGCAAAGCTCTGATCTGGGCCACTGCTGGCTTCCCGTTCATTATTGACGACCCGAACTCCTTCGGGCGGCAAGGCGATGACCTGAGGCCCGAATACCAGGACGCGTGGCGCGCACTCGACTCGGCCAACATCGCTGTCTATCCGGTTGACCTGGGCTCGGTGGACTTCGCAGCGAAAGCATTGCCCAGCGCCAACGCAACTGTCTCCAAGTCTCAAATCAACACCATTCGCGGGACCAATGGGCTCCGCTCACCTGTGAATTTGCCCTACGACCAGGGTGTTCAACAACGCTTGACCATGCACGCCTTTGCCGAGGCCACCGGCGGCCGCGCCTGCGTCACTATTTCCGAACTCGAAAAATGTTTCGCGCAAGCTGTAGACGACTCTCGCTCCTACTATCTTCTTGGATACTACTTGGGCGACGACACACAATCCGGCTGGCGCAAAATCAAAGTCAAGGTTGCTGGGGATGGGCTCCACGTCCGCTTTCGCAACGGGTTATACGTTGCAGCCAAGCTTCCAGACACGCCTGAACAGCGCCGAAAGGAGATCGTGGACGCTCTAGCCTCTCCCGTCCAGTACACAGGGTTACGACTGACTGTTCGTCAACTGCCGACGGCGAACCAACCTGCGACTCCGTCTGCAGGTGAACAGGTCGCCTCCGCGGCCGCACAAACCAAGTCCGCCGAATTCATGTTGGGAGTGATGGGCGATTCCGTAACCGTCAATCGCGAAAAAGGGAATGCTGTCGACCTTCAGATCGCGACGCTGGCGTTCGACAGCAACCACAAGAGCGTCGCCACGTCCTCAGAGGCTCTGGCCACTACGTTTAACCCGGAAATGCTTCAAAAGATTCTGCATACTGGAATTGGTATCCCTGAAAAGGTGGAGCTCCCTCCCGGCAAGTATGAAATCAAGTTTGCCGTCCGCGACAATCTGACGGGCGTTATTGGCACTATCTCCCTACCTCTAGAGCTTAATTAGTATCGCCATTGCGATGCACTTTGATCGGCAAGTCAGCGGCCATTCAGTACCCATGTTCTATAAAGGTAGAAGTCAAGAGAAAACACGTCCCCTGCGGCTGGAATTTTTCTTGCTTCGCAGCCCAACTGACCAAGCGAGATCTGTTTCGATCTCCGGCACCATGTGCTTGGTTGCTGGGCACACTGCCCCAGCGATTTGAGTTTTCTCTAGCAGCGGTTTTCATCGCCTGTCGACAACGAAGCCTGTCAGTTCCGAAACCAGCAAAGCTGAACGGCGCTCACTCTAGTTAGTGGCGTCTCATAGTTCTATCTGGGACTCGTGGCCCATAGCTTTTTCTGGTTATCCGAAAGGGCCTAGAGTTTCCGGTGAGACTGCGCGCCCGAAGCACACACCGCCTATCATAGGTACTGAGACTCGCTCTCGAACCAAGGTGTCTCGAGAACCCACAGGCCACCGCCAGAGAAGATCCCCAGGATGGCGCGGACTCGATCCGAGATACTCAAGCTGTTTGTAGTTTCAGATGATTGGCGTCGAAGCACACCCCTTTCTTCCACACAATCAAAACAATCGTGGCAATCTTCCTGGCTAAGGTCAGTCGTGCCATCTCCGGCCGCATGCCTTTGGCCACCAGGGCTGCGTAGAACTCCGCGAACGGGCCACGCTTGAACGATGCCAACACCGCCGCGCCTTTGAACAGATTCTTCAGATCATGATTGCAATTCTTGTTCAGTCCGCGAATCTCCACAGGTTTCTTCTTCCGGCGGAGCTGGCCGTTCGCAACCTCGTGATCAGCACTGCTGTGGATCTCAATGCCTAAGCCGCTGTACGTCCACAGTTGTCGCTTGGTGCGGAAGCGGTGCGGGGTCTGCAGAATGCCCAGCAACACCGCCGCCCGGATGGGACCGATCGACGGAATCTGGCACAGTCGCTTCCAAGCCTTGTGCTTCTTGCCCTCCGCCAGTAGCTCTCGGCGCATTCCCTGGCGCAACGAGCGCAAGGCATCCAGTTGTTGATAATAAAATTCAGCTTGCCGGCGCACTCCAGGTTCATTGATTTTCCCGAGCCACTCGGCCCGATGACGTGAGCCGTACACCTGCTTGCCGCTACAAGGGATCGCCCAGCTGCGATAGATAGCCTTGACTCGAGTCATGACCCGGCCCAGGCCCCGGGTGATTGTCAGATAACTGCGCACCAACTCCTTCAATGTTCGCAGCCCATGATCCCCGTGATAGACCGGGCGCAGTTGGTGGTTCTGCAGCAATTCCGCGAGCTTGCGCGCATCGACACGGTCAGTCTGATTGCCCGCTAGCAACAAAGCATTCCGCCGCGGATCGCAGACCACCACTTTCCTGACATGGGGCTTCAACAGCTCGTACAACCAAGCGGCCCAGGTTCCTTCTTCAAACGTGACCTGCACTTCTCCGTGTAGCCCATCGAAAAACTGCAGAATGGTGCTGGCCTTCGTCTCGATGACACATTCCATGACGATCTTGCCGGCAGCATTCCTGACCGCATTCGAAATGCTGTCCTTGTGCACATCCATCCATCCCGACATATTTAATAGTGCTAGTCATAAAGGGCGTTCCTCCTCTGGAGCGGTTGAGCTAAAGCACTCAAACCCTACTCCACAAGGGGCGCCCTTTATACTGCGTCTCCGATTCCGCGTTTACCAGATGGAAGGACTGTCCATCTGATCTGATACTTTTTGGGGTTGTTTCCGAGTTCCCTAAAATCCGCCCAATGCATCGGATACCCGCTATACTTGCCTTATCGAGAGCGGAAATCGGTTTACGGTCTGCTTACCAGACGTGTGGTACCAACCGGTAACGCACCTTCTCGGGATATTCCTGGTAGCCCTCCAGATCGCGTGCCAACAGCTTTTCCTCGCCAAAGATTCGCAGTACGAGCAACAGGACCTCGGCTAGGGCTACTAGAAGGCCACAAACGGAGCCGAGCAGCAACGCGCCGCCAACGAACACTAGACTTGCCCCAAGATACATGGGGTGGCGAACAATACCGTAGACGCCCGTGTCAATGACATGCTGGCCGCGCTCGGTCTGGATACGCACCAGCTGCGACAGATACGTGTTATCGGTGAATGCGCGGAACATGAAGAAACTACCTCCGAGGAGCAAGATACCTCCGCAGACCTCGCTCCACAGCGGCAGGCGCGGCATCCAGCCGAAACGCACGTCCAACGGCGATAGGACGATCCAGGCGATCCAGCCCACCTTCACCCCGATGAGGATAGCCATATCGAAGCGCGATTCACCGCCGCTGCCGGGCATGCGCATGCGCTCGGCCAACAGCGTAGGATCCTTGTAGTGAAGCCACAAGAAAATGGCGGCAATGAAGGACACTAACCAGACGCCGAAGATCCAGCCCTCGATCCATCGCCAATCGCCGGACAGCCATAGCAGCAGGGTCGCTACCCCCAGAACGTAAGCGCCGGCGGCCGCAAACACCAGCCTGGTGATGATCGGTGTGGAGCGCATCAGAAGCTGAAAACAGCATACTGCCGAGACGTGATTGCCTTCCACTATCGGAACGGATTGGGACGACGAGATTCCTTCGGTCGGTCCACGGTGTTTGGTTCTTGCCACGGTCCTTCCGCTACGAGCGAGCAATCTGTCCCCAAGTTTCCTGCGAACTACTCGGCCAGCGCGCGGTGGACAAACGAAACCGCGATTGACCCTTCACCGACTGCCGATGCCACACGTTTTACGCTGCCGCACCGAACATCACCCACGGCGAACACGCCGGGGAGTGTGGTTTCGAGCAGATGCGGTGAGCGGTCGGGCAGCCAGTGGGCAGCGGCGAGATCTTCCTTCGTCAGGTCCCGTCCGGTCTTGATGAAACCTTTCGCATCGAGCGCGACACGGCCATTCAGCCAAGCGGTGTTCGCGTCGGCCCCCGTCATCAGGAATACGTGCTTAATATCGTGACTGGTTACCGCGCCCGTGGCGTCGCGCCACAGCACACGCTCAAGATGTTCGGTTCCCTCAAAAGCCACGACCAAGCCAGAGGGGTTTCCGCTTTGGGCATGCCGACCCTCCTCTTTGTTCCATCAAGGTGATGATACACCCGGGATTGTTCGCAAGCCTTATTGTTCGCGGAGTGCGTCAATAGGTTGCAGGCGAACGGCAAGCCAAGCCGACCACAGGCTCGCCAGAAGAGAAACGCCAACCAGAGTGATACTTGCGACAAATATGGTCCATGGATCAAGAATCGAAATGTTGTAGAGGAAATCGGCTAGGGAACGCGAAACGATCCAAAAAACAAGCAAGCCGATCAACACCCCCAGAGTCGCCATCCATAAAGCACGCTTTAGAACCAACTGAAATATGTCGATGGGCTGCGCTCCCAAAGCCATACGCACACCAATCTCGGAAGTGCGGCGAGCAACCATTTGGGAAAGAGTGGCGTACAAACCGATGGCCGCCAACAATAGCGCGGCAACCGCAAAATAGGCGAGCAATTGAGCTTCGAAACGCGCGTAGGACATGGATTGCGTCACTCGGTCATCTACGGAGCTTACATCGAAGAGCGGCACGTCGGGATCGAGGCTGGCGATGGCCGAATAAACAGCAGTGATATAGCCGTCGGGATTCCGTGGCACTCGGATGATAATGCCTTGTGCCCAAGCGGGCCACTGCTCAAGCGGAAGGAAGAATTGAGGGTCGGGGGTCGCCGTTAGGTCCGTCATGCGGGTATTGGCCACGACGCCCACTACTTGATACCAATCCTGGGAGTCTTCGTCTTCTAGATGCGGCTGGATGGATTTGCCTATGGCATCGCCATTGGGAAAGTAGCGACCGGCAAATTCCGCATTCACCAGGGCGACACGGGCGGATTGCGCATTGTCGCGGTCTGTGAAGGTGCGGCCGCACAACAAAGGGATTTTCAGAGTTTCAAAATAGAGAGGCGCGACAACCGAAACCTTCGAGGTCAAAGGATCCGTGGGGTCATAGGGGAGGCCTTGGACACGGAAGTTACTGAGCTCGTCGTACGTGAATGGGATCGGGTACCCGCTGGTCACCGATTGGACGCTGGGCAAGGCAGAAAGCGCGGAGGTGACTCGATGGAGAAAGGGCAACGTTTTTCCGGGCGGGTACTTCACGTGAGACATGCCGAGCCGAAAGGTGAGCAAGCCATGAGTATCAAATCCCGGATGAACGCGAATGGTTTCCACAAAGCTGCGAATCAGCAGACCTGAACTCGCGAGCAATACGAGACTGATGGCGATTTCGGCAATCACAAGAGCAGTATGCACGTGACCTTCGTGGCGTCCACGAGTGCTGGAGCGGTTGCTTCCGAGGGCCAGGGAAGTGTCGGAACGAGAGGCGCTGCAAGCCGGGAACAGGCCACAGCCCACGCCAGTAACGAGGGAAACGACTAGAGAGAAAAGTAAGGTAACCGAGTCGATGCGTAATTCCTGGATTCTGGGCAGGTCGCCCGGGACGATGGCTAGAAATGCGCGCAGAAATACGAAGGCCAGGGCTACGCCTGCGATTCCACCTAGACACGACAAAATCACGGATTCGAGCAGGACTTGCCGGATGATCTGGTGACGGCTAGCACCTAATGCAATGCGGACGGAGAACTCGGTTCTGCGGGTTACGCCGCGGGCAAGCAAAAGCCCGGCGACATTTACACAAGAGATGAGCAAGACGCCAGTAACGGCGGCGAAGAGCAAGAAGAGCGGCCGCCGTTGGTCCACGGTAAGAGTTTCCAAAAGTGCATTGACGGCGACGGCGCCGAAGTTTCGATCATCGGGGAAACTCATAGCCAGTCTGCGTTGAATCGAGCTAACGTCCACTTCCGCTCGAGAAACTGTGAGGCCATCGCGCAAACGGGCAAGCACGTGAGTGTCGCGATAGGCGCGTCTGGAGAGAACGGTGTTTACGGAGAGTGCGGAAAAGGTCCTCCAGAACTCTGGAGGACGGTCTTGATAAGGGAAGTTGAAACCGGCGGGCATGACTCCGATGAGGGTGCAGGCGTTGTCGCTCAGGACAATCGGTGCGCCAATGCTATTCAACGAGCCGCTGAGTTCGGACATCCAGAATTCATGGCTGATGATGACAGAACACGTTCCTTGCCGCTCATCTTCGGAGGTGAAGGAACGACCATATTCGGGAAGGACACCGAGCACTTCGAAAAAGCCTGACGACACTTGAACGCCTTCGATGATTCGGGCTTTTCCTGAGTTTTTTGACGTGTATTTGCGGGTGGTGCCCCACGAGTAAGACGCGATACTCGCCAAGGAATGACTCTGACTGCGCCAGTCGAAGAAGTCAGGATAGGAAGTGTCCGTCAGAGAACCAGAGGCAGGGTTCGCTCCGAGAGGCAATCCTGGAGGAAATCCCAGCGTATTGATGGCAACGAGGCGATCGGGGTGAGGAAACGGAAGGGAGCGGAGGAGTACGCCGTTGACCAAACTGAAGATGGCGGTCGTTGCTCCAATTCCGAGGGCCAGAGTGGCGATGACCAACAGGTGGAAGCGCGGGTTGCGCCTGAGTTGCGTTAACGCGAATTTCAAATTCTGAGTCATGGCCCCGTGTTCTTGTTCCAGGCTACCGAGATATCATAAATGACGCGAGAGCTCGGAGTTGTCGAGAGAATATCTGCTCGGACTCGAGAGAGAGTCAATACTCACGTTCCGACCTAACCGTGGCTGACATCGGGGACATCAGAAGTATCCCAATCCCAATTGCCGGCCTGGGAGCGTGCCAGAGCGTCTGCATCGGCCCGGCATTTGCTGCCCGCCAGCTCGCCGGACTCAGCCCTCAATAATGTTTTCCGCCTGCCTGTCGTCTTTTTTGTGCCATTTCCGATTTACCTGGTAGAAGCCCAGGAGCGTCTTCCCACTCTCCTGAGCACTGTTCAGCAGACCGAAGAAAGCAGCACGCTGCATGATCAGACAAAGAACAGCCACAGACCAGATCCGTTCCATTGCGCCCCAACCGCTTTGGCGCCACTGTCGGCTAACTGGGAAAGACCCGACCCAGTGCGTGTTCCCTGCAAGGTCCCTGAATTCAGCGAGCTGTACGATCAGACAAAAAACAGGTACAGACCATATCCTTACCATTGCGCCGCAAGCGCTCTCGTGCCAATGTCGGCGACTCGGGACAGTCCATGACCGAACAAATAGCAAAGGAGTCGGCCATGGAAGGAACGACCCATGAAGAGCGAAGCAGCGGCAAAGAGAAAACTCGTGATTTTAGGAATCGTGAACCTTGCATTCCTCGTTGGATGCGGGGGCGGCACGAGTAAGTCATTGATTAATCAGCCCGTATCCAGCGAATCTAATCCTACTCCAACAATCGCCACAATCTCGCCGACCAGTAGCGTTGCTGGTGGTGCGGCTTTCACGCTCACGATCAATGGGGGTAATTTCGTCGCAGGCTCTATGGTCAACTTCGGAGGGTCGGCGCCCGCCACGACGTTCGTCAACTCCACGCAATTGACTGCGACCATCGCTGCTGCCAGCATCGCCTCAGCGGGTACGATAGCCGTGACCGTGACCAACCCCGCTTCCGGCGGTGGAACTTCCAATGCGATGAACTTCTCCATCACCAGCGGCCTTAACCCTGTCCCGGCGATCAGTTCTCTCGATCCTGGCTGCGCCATCGCAGGAGAACAGTTCGTTGATTCAGTAAATAATCAGTTGACGGTAGTTGGGTCAAATTTTGTGGCGGGTTCAGTCGTGCGCTGGAACGGCAGCGACCTGCCGACCACTAGTAATGGCAGCATTAACGGACTTACCGCTCAGATTTCGGCGAGCGACATTGCCGCAGCCGGGACAGCGGCGGTCACAGTCTTCAATCCTGCACCCGGCGGGGGTAGCTCGAACTCGTTGACCTTCACCATAACGACAGGAGCAGTTGATCCGCAATCAATCGCTATGGACCCTGCCGGAAAGTTCGCCTATGTATTGGATGGCGGCTGCGATGGCGATGGTGGCTACGTGTCCATGTACAAGATTAACCCCACGACCGGGGCCCTGGCGTCCATTGGATCACCGGTATCAACAAACGGTTTCGGTGTCTACCCCGGGTCCATCGCCGTAGAACCTTTTGGCAAGTTCGCCTACGTGACAAATGAAGGGGATCCATGGGGTTATGAGGATGGCGCTAATGGCAGCATCGCGATGTACAGCATCGACGCTACGACCGGGGCCTTAACCTCCACAGGAACGATAAACGGAAATTGTCCGGGACTGTGCGATCCCTCGTCGATGGTCGTGGATCCATCCGGCAAGTTCGCTTATGTGGTGACTGGCGGCGCGGGTATTCCATTCAACGTCGCGATGTACACCATCGAGGCCACGACCGGGGCCTTAACGTCCACAGGGACGATCGCCACAGCAGGAGTCCCTGTCTCCGTAGCCGTGGATCCTGCGGGCAAGTTCGTTTACGTGGCGACGCAGAACATCACGCCTGGATTGGCCGGCAGCGTGTTCATGTACACGATCAACGCCACGACCGGGGCCTTAGCGTCGATAGGAACGATTGCTGCGGAGACTTACCCGGCCTCCGTAGCCGTGGATCCTGCGAGCAAGTTCGCCTATGTAACGAATTCCGGCTCGAACGATGTCTCGATGTACACCATCAACGCCACGACCGGGGCCTTAAGATCTATAGGCACGATCGCCGCAGGAACAGAACCTGTCTCCGTGGCCGTGGATCCCACCGGTAAGTTCGCCTATGTGACGAATTCTGGCTCGAACAACGTCTCCATGTACAGCATCGACACTGCCACCGGTGCCTTGACGCCAATCGGAACAATAGCCGCGGGATCGACTCCCACCTCCATCGCCATCCATCCGTCCGGCAAGTTCGCCTATGTAACGAACTCCGCCGCGAACGACGTCTCGATGTACAGCATCGATGGTGCCACCGGTGCCTTGACGCTCATAGGCACGATAGGCACATGAAAAGGTCCCAGCCCCTGCAGCTGTGGATCACGAATAATTGCGAGACCAGCTCTCGCAATTCTACCAGTCGCGCCTGCTCAGCAGGCCGCAGCCGGGCGGTCACCTATTTTGGTTTTGAGGTGCTGAGCTTCGATCCCCTGACTCGATACCTACCCCTCATCCTCGTTCAATTGCGATCAGGTGTCATCTTATCGCCGGGCTCAGCACCATCCGGGCTTTGCCCCGGGCGTTGATTCGCGTTGAACTCCCGTATTGTGCGCGAGTTGTCGGCAAACAGGAAGTTATCCGAGCCCCCACGGGTCAGGCAACCGTCTCAAATGGCGAGAAATCGCCATATCACTCACAATGCCAGAATCGCCTCATCACTGGGCTGTTGTCGGCAACCCGGAAACAATCCTGAAAGTCACAAATTAAGCGGTCAAGTCCTGGTCAACTGACCAAAATCTACTTCGGCGATTATGCCGTTTACCAAGCACTTGCCGACCTCTGGAGCACCGAATAGAATCAGATTTGATTTAGCCCGCAAGTTTGTGATAGCGGAGAGCGCAATTGTTATATGCAAGACTATTTGCGACTCTGGCGATTTTGAACCTTGCCATGGCGCTTCTCGAAAGTAAGACGCATCAGTCAATTGATATTTACTTTCACGCAACCTATTTCGTGGTCGCGAGATTTAACCTGGAAATGTTGTTAGCCCTCACAAGCGGTTTGTTTGGGCTAATTTACTTCGCTGCCTCTCGCTGGGCGTCTCACCCACTAAACAATCTTCTAGGTCTCACACATTTTGTTCTGGCGACGACTGGGTTCGTAATGCTCTCAGCGTCCCTGTCCGCGCTGAGGTCTCCGGCGGCAGGCAGCTCGTCAGCAATTCAATCGATCAATCATTGGGCGTTTCTAGCGGCAACACTCGGGTTGTTATGTTTTCTGATAGGTTGCGCCGTTCTTTTCGGGAATTGCGGAATGACCGCCATCAGGGCGTTCCTACCCCACAACATCTAAGCGAAAGACTCGGGCGCGAGCGAACCACAGATGCGCATCAGCAAAGAAGGGGATGAATATCCACGGACACTCCTGGTGCAGGGGGCGCACTACATTTTGGGACCCTTTGGGGAAGATAGTGATTTGCGGCGCTGGGGCAGAAGCTCTCGGCGCGAGGAGGAAAGAACGCCAAGAAACGAGCGGTGGTAGCGGTAGCACGGAAGCTGGCGGTACTACTGCATCGGCTGTGGGTGAGTGGGGAGGTGTACGAACCGCTGCGCAATAGCCAGAAGGCGATGAACGCAGCGGCATAGAGAAACCTGGCAGGGAAAGAGTTTGTAACCGAGCAGCTGAGCACGACCGCCGAGTTTAGGCGACTGCGACAAGTGCCTGGGCCCAAACTTCTCTCTTAAAGAGAGAAGCGGAGGACGATTATCAGGTGGCAGCGCCTAATGAATCGAGAACACCCAACTTGCACCGAGCGAAAATCGCTCATATAAGAGTGCGGATCGAAGGGTGGCGACAGAGGCGGCTTGGCTGAACGGGAACAGATTCACGAAAGGAAGAAAGCGAAAGTGTGCCTTGACATCAACCGGCCTTCTGAGAATAGGGTCAAAACAGGGGATGCTGGGGGTCGACCGAGCTGGTGATCGTCGCTGCTAGGCGATCCTGGCGACAAGATTTCTATGGAAAACTCAGGGAATGAAAAAAGAGGAAAGAAGAAATAAATGGCTTGACACTAACCGGCCTTCTCATGGAAGGCATCTACCAAATAACCCCATTTTTGGATGGCTCAGTATTTTGTTAACGTTCTTCAGATCAGAATGGAGATTCCAGACTACAATGGCAACCGTGTGAGGAGATCTCTGATGAACAAGACCACGGCCCTGCTTCTCTCTCTGTCTCTGCTGTTTTGTACCGGACTTGCCCTGGCACAAGACCCAAAACCCTCTGAACATCCCTCCGTCGCTCAGATTCTGGACCACAGCATCGCCGGTGTGGAGGGAGAGTTTGTTTCCGCCGCCGAGGCCATGCCAGAAGACAAATACTCATTTGCACCCACGAACGGCGAATTCAAGAATGTCCGCACCTTCGCTCAGCAGGTCAAGCACGTTGCCGCAGTCAACTACCTCGTCGGAGCGGCTATCCTTCAAGAAAAACCACCTATCGAACTCAGCGGGGAAAGTGGCCCGGATTCAATCAGAACCAAGGTTGACATCGTGAAATTTCTTAAGGAATCGTTCACATACGTCCACAAAGCTGTGGGCATCATCAATGATGGCATTCTGTTGAATCCCGTCAAGAGTCCCTTCGGCGAAGGAATGGTTACACGATTGGGGCTGGCCACCCTGATCGTGGGGCACTGCTTTGACCACTATGGGCAGATGGTAGTGTATCTGCGCATGAACAGCATTGTTCCTCCTGCCAGTCGCTAAGGACTGCGGCCGATCGCCAAAAACTATAGTTTGTCCACTTGATCTGGCGAATTGTTGCGGAGACCGATTTTATCGGTTTATGAGATGGGGTGAGACGGCCGGTCTCCACAGGGAGCAATACGCTCCCATCCAGTGACGTGCACAAACCGTGCATGCTGTTACGCCACTTCACTTCCCGCGCCAATTGTTTAACTGCACGCATCCGAGCGCTCCTAAGACTCCGAACATCATCGAGACAGGCAACGCCGCATTGGGAGCCCTTCCCATGTTTTACTCCCCAGACCAGCTGAGTACCCGATACCGAAACCTAAGCCCATGCAGGCCAGAATGATGGCCAAATTGAGTAATCTCCAATTCACCCTGTGGCCACCAGCGATGGCAAACCCAGAAGCTAAAATCAATGCAGTCAACCAGACCAACTCCATCGTTTCGTCCTCAGGCCGCCGGAAGCATGGAGGCAAGCCTTCGAAGAAATCACCAAGGGTCTCGACTATTAAGCGACAATTCCATTTCGCTCTTCTTTTGCAGAAATTCCCGCTAGGCCGAGATTCTCCATCATTGACAATCGGGGAACGGAGTCAGCGAATCTTCCGAGGTGCATAAAGGCAACGGACGAAGCATCCGATGACTGATAATCCAGAGGCCTTCGCCGTTGACCAAGTAGACCAGTTTGCGGCCATCGTCTGGATACATGCTGGTGACACCTTTGAACGTTTTCAGGGTCTTGGCATTCTTGGGGTCCGACATATCCACGAGTTGCACAGTTTCCGAGGGCAGCGGCACGGCGGCCGGAGTTGCACCTGGGCCTGCGTCCGGCGTGACTGCGATAGCCAGGACGGAACCAGTCGCGGGTGGCTGTACTTGGGTGCCCGAAGTTCCTTTCAGATCATTGCGGCTCAGCAGGACCGGTTTGTCAGGATGGGATACGTCCACCACAGCGAAGGCGTCCTTCATGGGCCGATGCAAGTATAAGAAATATTTCCCGTCTCTCTGTTGCACAAACATCTGATTCACGTGCATGCCTTCGAGCCGCAAATGGCCAATCACTTTCAAGACTTCGTGGGATGAACCGCTCGTGGTCTGGGCAACGGCCATCGGCATAACCACAGACAAAGCTAGTAAGATGATGGCCAGAAATGCCAAGCGACCCGATAGGATATTTAAGGAAATGGTCATTAGTGCTCCTCCTTTGGAGACTTGATACAAAAATCCCCACTATCTCGCCAGCTGCTCATTGCCCGGCCTTTGGCCGATCAAGTCAGCAAGTTGGTCCCCGACGAACGCGCGATTCCTCCGCACATCTTGCAGACAGCATCGGCGGGACGGAGCGGTAGAAGCCTGACCTTCTGGCACGGACTATCACATATGACTTTCGAATTCTTGAAGTGAGCATGCGACGCGAGCGATGCAGCCGGGACTTTAGCGCGCTCACCGTCAAGTTCAATCTTCGCGCAGTCTCCTCTTCGCCTAACCCTTCCATATGAAAATACTGAATCGCGGGCAGATACTTAGTTGGCATTTCTTGCGCCGTTTTTCGCAGAATCTCGGAGCGTTCCTTGCGAATGCAGATTTCTTCGGGAGAAGAGCGGGTTTCCACAAATTCAGCCGTCTGCAAATTTAAACTTTCCTGGGGCGTTCCTTGCTCAAGAGAAACGGAATGGCGGCGGGAGGCCTTGCGATAATGCCTTCGGGAGGTATTTCTTACAATACTGTGCAGCCACGTTAAGAATGACGATCGACCTTCGAATTGGTGCATCTTCCGAAACGCCAAGAGCAGCCCGTCTTGCAGAGCATCCTCGGAATCCTGTTGATTGGATAGCATTTTTCTTGTCGCTTTCTTGAGCCTTGGCAGGCAGGATGCGAACAGTTCGTTTACCTCCGCTTCGCTCATATTGACCGGAAGCTTATTCTCCGGAACCGGAGCAGGAATAAATTTGTTCGTCGATTGAGGCAAGATTCCCCCTTAATTTTGAAATCAAAATGGCTTTCGGATGCCACTGGCCGATGAGCAAATCTGGGTCCATTGCCAAATCAGCGTGCTTCGCTGCTGAAATGAGCGTTCCAGAGGAACTCACCCACAAGTTCGCGCTGGTTGTAACCTCAAGGAAAATTGAATGGCTATGCGACCGCAGGTTCCGTTCGAGTGCGCTTGCCTCCCTGCCCTGATTGCAATCGTCAGGAAACCGATTACGATTGCCGTATATTCCCCTTCTGTTCGTTTTCTTCACAACACTTGTTCTCTTTCTTTACACGGCGCGGAACTTACCTGGCCCCAGAGTGGAGGGCGGATTCGGCAATTGGATAGTAACGAAGCATTTATTTGTCTCCGATTCCTTCGAACTTTTGGAAATGCGCATGCTTGTAATCTGTTGCTCGTATGGAAAGAAATGCAAGAGCTGGCTATCGCAAATGGAGCGGCACAGGTGCTCACAATTCTCGCTCTTAGAATTCTCCGATTTGTGTTTTTCTTCGCCCTAGCCGCAGTCTGCTTCGCGATGGCATTGAGTTGGTGATTCGATGTTATTTCCTCGCGAGGCCCGGTAGTTTCGGGAGGATGGAATGATTTTTGTTTCCGGCCGTGTAGCAAAGTTTCTTCGAGATCCGGATGGCGAGCTTAAAGGTATGTTGTTGGAGAACGGACAGGAGGTGCGCTTTTCCGCGGCGCTTGGCTATGTGGTTTCGTCCACCATCAAAGAACGAAGCTTTGTTGGGATCGAGGGAATGACTCGCTCCGACAGCTTCCCTGAAGGATACCTCCACGCAACTTTCATCACGAATTTAAACTCCAGACAAAGTGCGAGTTTGCCTGCCCTCAAACACAAAGGCAAACCAGGGATGCAGCCAAACAACACCCCTGTTGAAACTGCATCCCTGGCCCCATCCAATTCGACCTTGGAACAAGCTGGGAATACCAGTTCGAAGACAAACGCCGATTCATTCTCATTTGTTCCAGAGGTGCTTGAAGTGAATGCCACACCCCTGCACCCGGCGTCTTTTTTTCGTTCGTTGCTTCAGGAAGGGGATGCAAGAGGTGGAAGCTTCACGCGGAACGATGCCGCGCGAAGCATTGGTATTGCCTATGATAGTCTCCACCGAATCCAAGCGATCTTGGCCTACCTCCACATCATGAAGCACCGAGTTCCCGGGATCAGTCAGTTCCTGGATGAGGCAAAGCATACCTACGTGCAGGCACTGTCACGCTTTGCTGCGTCCGACTTTGTCAGCGCGAAAGAATTCGCAGAGGCCTCAGGGAACCTTTCCAGAGTGGTCGAAATCGTAATGGCGCGAACTCTGCGATCGGACAGCACCCTGCCTTCCCTCGTTCCACCACCTCCCGAACATCTGGGAACCGCTCCGGAACCGGACCAGGTTGAGGAAGACCTGGCGCATGCCGAGTCGGTTCTGTCGAGAATTCATTGGATTCTGGAACATGGCACTCTGCCTTCGGACGATCGCGCGCAGGTTCGCAAGATCGCTTCTTGGGGGGACGCGTTTTACCGGCAGGCACAGCGAACTTACAGGAACGCCGTGCTGGACGACGCCTCTGAATTCGCACAAGCAGCTTTGGCAGGAGCTAATTCGGCTGAGCACGTCTGCCGGAAGTGGTATGTAAATCATCCAGCAAATCCTTAGATGATGCGAATACAGAATCGGACTCGATTCCAGCATAGAATTGTTGCCGGCAGCGGCGATACCCCATCACGCGTGGAAAATTGTTATGATACGGTGGTAAGTGACGGGGGAGAGAGGTGGTTCTCTGCCGTCTAGATTCTCACTCTCGCGGATGAGCTTTCGCTGGCAAGTGAGCCTTCTGGGCACGCTGGTTGTCATTCTGTCTCTCGCAGTCTTGTTCGCCATCTTAGCCACGCTTCGCTATACAAAATCTGCGGTTCTCGGTGCAGAGGAAAAACGCCTGACGGAAGCAGCTCGGAATCTCGCCCAGGAATATGAGGATCGAGTTGATTCCGCCCGCCGGACTAATCAACAACCTGCCCTGGACAACCCCGACGCCCCCTCTTCTCAGGAAGTTATGGCACTCGTGAGCCGCATGGTATTGCAAAATCTCGAAGGAGTGGGAGGCGGTTTCTATTCCTCGTCCGCGGACACCCTTGTCGGGAACTTTTATCCTACCGGTGAAGCCTCTCTGGAGAGCGCCGAAAACAGGATCATTCCGGACACAGAACACCAGGCAGTTCTTCAAATTGCGCGAACCGCCGTCGCCACACGCCAAAGTTCCGAGAGGGTGATTACCAACTCTTCGGGACTTCTTCTTGTCAGCGCCATTCCCATCCGGGAAGGATATTCGGTTGTCGGAAGTGCCTGGGCCGTCAAGCGACTTCCCGATGCTCCAGGAGCAAACCGTTTCCGAGCTTACTTGATTACCGCAGGATTGGCTGCCGCAGCATTGGCCAGCGTACTGTTAACGCTGCTGGTGATTCGCAATCTTCAAGGCGGTGTTCGGAAAATTGAAAATGGACTTCAGACTCTCGAAGGCAATCTCTCCTCCCAGATCAACACGGAGGATGAACCGACAGAGATTCAACATGTC
This sequence comes from Candidatus Acidiferrales bacterium, assembly GCA_963709675.1. Taxonomy (GTDB): domain Bacteria; phylum Acidobacteriota; class Terriglobia; order Acidiferrales; family UBA7541; genus Acidiferrum. The sequence goes on along the minus strand of CAVPWW010000002.1, from coordinate 13,251 downwards.
GTACAAGCGATCAACCGGCTGGGAACGACTCTAAAGGAAAAAATAAACTACGAGAAGCAGATGGAGGAACAACTGCGTCATGCGGAGCGCCTTGCCAGCCTCGGCCGCCTCGTCGCCGGCGTTGCCCATGAAGTCCGTAATCCGCTTGCAACCATTCGCCTTCGAGTTCAAATGTGCCGGCGCGACGCCGCCGAAGCCAAGATTAAGGAGTCCTGCTTTATTGCGCTGGAAGAGATCGAGCGGCTCAATGGCATCGTCAACCGGCTCCTCAACTTTGCTCGTCCCATCCAACTCGAACTCGAGCCCGTCGATCTGCGGAGCTTGGTGCGGGAACGCGTGCATTCCTTTGAGGAATTCGCACTCAGCCATCGCGTCCAATTGATGACCAATCTTCCAAGCCGGAATTTTCTGACAGTGGTGGATAAGGATCGCATGGCTCAAGTGTTCGACAACATTATTCAAAATGCGCTCGATGCCATGTCCGATCAAGGCGGAACGCTTTCGGTCACCTTGGCGTCTCATCCCAAGAAGAACGAAAAAGGGGCGGGCGTGTGCGTCGAATTCCAGGACACCGGAAGGGGAATGAATTCGTCTGTCGTTGGTCATGTATTTGACCCGTTCTTTACTACCAAGCCGTCCGGCACCGGGCTCGGCCTATCCATTTCTCACGAACTCGTTCGCGCTCATGGCGGGGAAATCAAGATTGAGAGCGAGGAGGGCAGAGGCACCAACGTCAGGGTGACGATTCCGAGTTCTCTCACTTCATAGGAGGCGTGCGCTCGATTCACTTTTTTAAATGGCCACCACTATTCTCATCGTTGACGATGAAGCGAACCTTCGCAAAACACTGGCCGAGATTCTTCGTGCCCGCGGATACGCGATTTTGGAAGCCGATGACGGCTCTACCGCCATCGAATTGCTAAGCACCACAGTACCGGACCTCATCTTTAGTGACTGGAAAATGCCAAATGTAGGAGGTGAGGAGCTTCTTCAACATCTTCACAGCCGCGCCCGTTTGGCAAGTGTGCCGGTGATCGTGATGACCGCCTATGGCTCTAGCCATAGCGCGATTGAGGCTATCCGCCTAGGCGCTTACGACTTCATTACTAAGCCCTTCGACCTAGACGAAATCGTGGTGACTGCGGAACGCGCATTAGATCATTCATCCCTGAACCGGGAAGTGATTCGCCTGCACTCTCAATCCGCCCAAGGCTATGCTACCAGCGCCGGCCGTCTGATTGGCGCCAGCGGCCCGATGCTTGATGTCTTCATCATGGTAGGCAAAGTGGCTGAAACCGATTCGACCGTCTTGATCTGCGGGGAATCGGGGACGGGGAAGGAACTGGTCGCCGAGGCGATTCATAACTACAGCCAGCGCAAGAGCAAGCCTTTTATTGTCGTCAATTGCGCCGCCATTCCCGAGAACTTGTTGGAGACCGAACTGTTTGGCCATGAACGAGGCGCCTTCACCGGAGCCGTGGGCCGCAAGACGGGCCGCTTTGAGATGGCCGAAGGTGGCACGATTTTTCTAGATGAAATTGGCGAGCTCTCTCCAGGACTTCAGTCTAAATTGCTGCGAGTCCTTCAGGAACGCACTTTTGAGCGGGTGGGTGGCACGGAGACAATCGTCGGGAATTTTCGCGTTCTCGCGGCTACCAATCGCGACCTAGAAGCCTCTGTCCGGGAGAAGGTCTTCCGCGAGGATTTGTACTACCGGCTCAACGTCGTGCGCATTCAGATTCCGTCTCTGCGCGAACGTCGCTCCGATATCGTTCCTTTGGCCGAGCACTTCCTTCGTCAGTACAGCGAGAAGAACAGCTTCGATGTCGTCGGCTTTTCCGATGAAGCTATTCTGATGTTGCAGAACTATTCTTACCCGGGAAACGTCCGTGAATTAGAAAATATGATTGAGCGTGCGGTGTTGATGGCTCGCGGGCGGGTTGTTCTGCCAGAACACTTTCCTGCCAAAACCAAGTCGCATGCCAATGGTGAAGTGCCTCAACTCGAAATCGAATTGCTTGACCTTCCCTTTCACAAATCCATCGCCGAGATGGAAAAACGCCTGATCGTGAGAGCTCTTCGGGAGTCCAGTGGAAACAAATCGGAAGCCGCCAACCGCCTTCAGATCAATCGACGTCTGCTATATAACAAGATGGAAGAGCACAAAATTGAGGAATAAAGGGAGAGGCTATTAATGAAGACAGTATCCATGAAGCGACTGATCATTATTGGCGATAACACGGTCGAGTACCGCCTCTTGCAGGAAATTCACGCTATGGGCGCTACCGGGCACACTTGCTACCCTGTCCGTGGCCAAGGTGCAAGGGGCATCCGCCCGAGGCATGCGGAGCCCGGTAATACGAAAATCGAGGTTATCGCCACTCCTGAAATTGCCCAGCAGATTCTCGAACATGTTGCCAAGCATTACTTCGAAGGGTACGCCATGATTGCTTTCCTTGATGATGTGGACGTACTTCAGGGCGAGAAGTTTGGCGCCAAGATGCCCTGAGTAAAGGCAGAGGAGAAAGTGCTACTTCCGCTTCCGTCGCCCTACCTTGACGCATCTTGTTCCTTTCACCGGGTTCATCATTGTTCGCTTTCTTCACACTCGCTTGGCAAAACGAGCACAAAACCTTTCGTTGGTCCCATGTCCGTTTTGCAGCTTCCCCGTACGCCTACAAAGAACAAGTCGTTTATTCCTGTTTTTTCCAGCGAACCGGATCGGTATGCGAATTGCCTGAGAGCCTGATAGAAGTTAGTTCCAAGAAGACGCTAGGCGGTCCTAGCAAGAGCACGTTATGAAAAATCCATTCAAAATTGCCGCTTCTGCATTCGTTGCACTCTCCTTCCTCCTTTCTCCCATCTGGGCCGCAGGTCAGCAAGTGGCGCGACCCGGCACTCTAAATTACGTGGAAGGCCACGCATCACTAGGTTCTCAGCCGCTAAACGATTCTTCGATTGGGAAAATCGTCGTGGACCCAGGCCAAACACTTATGACTGAAAATGGCAAAGCAGAGCTGCTCTTAACTCCCGGAGTTTTTGTCCGTTTGGGCGAATCCAGTGCCCTCACGATGATCTCCCTAGGCCTGACCAATACACGCGTCTCTTTGGATCGGGGCGAAGCCTTTGTGGAGGTTGACGAAATCCACCCGGAAAATGATCTTCGAATTCTTCAGGACGGCATAACTACACAATTGGTGAAGATGGGACTCTATGATTTCAGCGCGAATCTCCACGTCGTCCGGGTGCTGGACGGCGAAGCGATCGTGGACACGGGCGAACGGGACGTCAAGGTGACGAGTGGCCATATGGTGGACCTGACGACCGAACCACTTAAGGTCCGAAAATTCGACAAAGAGGAAATCGAGGCTGAAGATCTCTATAGTTGGACCAGCCTGCGCTCCGGCTACCTCGCCGACGCGAATGCTGACTCAGCGCCCACCTATTCGTATGGGGGATTTGGATGGTCTGGCGACGGTTGGTATTGGGATCCGTGGTTTGACGCGTACACGTTTCTTCCCGGAGATGGAATTTTCTACAGTCCGTTTGGTTGGGGTTTCTATTCTCCCTGGTGCATCCTTGGCGCGCCGTTCTTCTGGGGCAGTCATTATTACCATCACTTCAGTCCCACCTCCTACGGCGCTTGGGGAACTGAAGCGCACTACGGATTGCCCACGAATTACGGCCATGGTGTTCACTACGCGGCCCGGTTCATTCCTCATGGCTCGTTTGGAGGCTCCAGGGTGGCTGGTTTCCATGGCGGCGGATTCCACGGTAGCCGTGGTTTTCACGGTTTCAGCGGTGGTGGGTTTCACGGCGGTGGTGGCTTCAGTGGTGGGGGCCATCGTTAGAAGTTACACAGCTTCATCGACGGTCGGATAGCGAACGGGCGAGCGAGTGTTGCTGTCCTCATTAGAATGGTACGGTCGAGGTTCTGGCCAGGTGGAAGCCCAATTTGGTCAAACTCAATTCACCCGCAGAAGCAGGCCATCGCCATTCCTTAGTTCCAACTTGCGCGTTTCCGACGCCAGCACGATCGTTCCCTTGGGGTCGGTTCTTCCCGCGTGAGTGATCTTCAGATGTTCAATTCCATAGGTCCCACAAGCATCGCTCGAGAAAACCCACAATGCCTGGGGCTTGTCATTGCCATCTGTGGCACCCCGGCATTCCGAGCTCTTGTTCGCGCTAACTGGCGCTAGGACGCCGTGGCCCGTGGATTTACCAATCACTTTCGACGTGTCGTCCGCGCTCATCACAGGACCTCCCGCACCATAAACAGAGTCCCCTCCAATCTGTGTCGTAGGCAGCCAGTTGTATGGAGTTCCCTCCGCCGGCGCTTCCTCTGGGACACCAGCGGCGATCACTGTCATGAAGCCTGCAATGGCCCTCAGGTTGGTAATTACAGGAATCCATTGTTCTGCCATATAGACTTTGTCGAACTGTATTGTCACAGTCGAACCGACGCCGTTTGCATTTTGGGCTACTCCCACGACGTGTCCTTCGATTGACGAACCCTTACGGATTTTCGAGCCATCGGAGAAGGGAACGTCTTGGGCGATCTTGCCTCGGAGGACCTGGCCCGCCTTGCACTTCTCAAATGAGACGGAACTGCGGAGCACCACAGGCAGAATTGTTCCGGACGGAATCTCGGATTCCGTGTGCGCCACAGCAACACTCGTTGTCGTTTGCGCATGATTTGCAGAATCCAGCATCGAGAAAAGAAGTCCAGTGGGCCTAAATTCACTGTTTTCCTGCGCGTGGATCGGGATTGTCCCAAACATCAAAAACATCATAAAGAGACCAACGCCAGCGTGCAGCCAGACAGGCCCGTTCTTGGATCTCGAATTTTTCATATCCGATAACCTCCTTCTGCTCAGTACATACGTGCCTGATCGTTCACTGATCAGGACGAACTGAGCTTTGAAGGGATAAGGGAAGACGCGCCCTCGACTGGCTTCCCGTTTTGTGAAGAAAGAGATTGTGGTCGGACATAGCGGCTCCCCTACCCGCATCAGCCCATTCAGTCCAAGGCAAGTGACGCTCCAACTTCGCAACTCCTATTGACCCAGTCCTCAATTTTGCATTACGACTCGAAATCGAAATCGCACTGATTCTGAAAGAATTACCGCTCTTTAGATCGGCTAGGAAGAGCATCCCTGGACCTTAGCTCCTTTCATGCTTGCAAATTCCGCATTCTCGCGCCTCCGAACTTCCCTTCCCCGTTCGATTTCTTCACAAAGCGTGTTCGCTTCCTTCACACCTCACTATTCTTCCTTGACCTAAAGAGGAGCCGTGAAAAACAGGATAGCAGGTGGAAAGTTACGAACTATTTCACCGTTTGGTGACTCACTTTGCTCCTTACATCTCCAGGGGATTCGGAGATCGGCTCAAAACTTGTTTGCGGACCTTGGCGGCCGCTTCTTTATTCAGCGAGTGGGCCGGCAACTTCCGAAGATCTTTGATTGTGGATTCCAAGCTGTCTAGAAAGGCTGCACAGGGTTGGCAATTTCCCAGATGTTGCTCCAGTTTTTCGCAGACAGAATCATCCAACCGTTCTTCCAGGTAATTGGAGAGTTGAGCGAAGAGCGCTTTGCAGGAGGCGGTCCGTTTGTGTGGCGTTACAACTTGCGTCTGAATCGTCTGAGGGCGCGATTTCTTTGCCGCTCGTGTCTCCAAATTCTGGCGCACCAGCTTCTGCCGAACAAAAAGGCGGGCTCGATGAAGCCGCACACGGATTGTTCCGGCGCGTAGCCCCGTAATGTCACTCACTTCTTCGTCCGTTAGCCTCTCCATATCCCGCAAAACAAGGACAATTCGATACTGCGGCGGCAATTCCTGAATAGCTTCGCGCAGCCGCCTTGCCTGTTGGCTGCGAATGGCCATCGCTTCCGGATTGATGGGCCTCTCCTGAGCAAGTCGCGCCAGTTCGCGGCGATCAGGCATCAATTCATCCAGGGATAGATTTTTCAGGGGCGCGAATTTGCTTTTTCGGCGGCTCATCAGGCAGCGATTCTTCGCCACTTTGTACAACCACACCAAAAGCGCGCGCGGACTTTCGAACTTCGAGAGATAGGGCATGGCCTTCACCAGGACTTCCTGCATGGTGTCTTCTGCGTCCTCGCGCTGCCCACAAACTTTCATGCTGAAAGAAAAAACTGTGTTCTGCAGCAACGCTAAGGCTTGCTCAAGGGCTTGTGGCTCATTCTTCCCCAGCAGTGCCACGGCCTCTGAGATTTCTCTACGCATCTCTTGTCACCCCGTCAGCTGCACCCTCAACTCATTGAACTAAAGTCACTTAGATGAAGCACGAAACGCCTCCATCAGACATTCTTTCCATCTAGAAGTTTACTGTAACAAATTTCGTGCTTCTGCATTTGTTCTGCTGAATCGCGGCTCGCGCCGGACGCAAACCGCTAGGGGCACAAAACACGGAGATTCTCATGATTTCCGCAAAAGTTTCTCTTACACAATCGTTGAAGTTGCAGCGGCAGTTCATCGCCGAGAGCGGCAGCGGCCATCATTTCATCCTCGATGACGCCGCCGGAGCAACGGGAACGAAACCCATCGAATTGGTCGCCGTGGCGGTAGCCGGTTAACCGCATTCGACGTGGTCACCATGCTTCGCCAAAAGCATCACCAAAAGCTGACGGGATATGAAGTCCACGTCGAGGCAGATCAGGCCGAACGCCCTCCCCAGGTCTTCACCGCGGTTCGACTGCGCCACGTCCTGTCCGGAATTGCAATTGATAAGACAGCGGTGGAGGAGGCCATCCGGCTGTCTGAGGAGAAATACTGCTCGGTCGGCGCCATGCTGAAAGAAACGGCTTCCTTCCAGACGACCTACGAGATTCATGAGGAAACGACTGGTTGGCTGCAGTCTGTGCCTTCCCAAGAGCGGATTACCGCTTGAGGATTTCCATGACCCCTGGTTGGCCACAAATCACTACACGAGTTCTGCCGGGTGCAACAATTCTCCTCTTTGTTTTGCTTTCGCAGCTCCAAGCGCAGGACAGCACGGGCAATCAGGCGATTACCCTGCAACAAGCCGTAGATGCAGCGCTGAAACAGAACCCCGCTTTTCAAACGAGCACCGATGAGGCCGACGCTGCTCGGGCACGCCTGAAGCAGGTCCAAGCTGCCTGGTATCCCCGCGTTGATTTTCATCAGGACTTCACGCGTGGCAATAATCCGGTCTATGTGTTTGGAACCAAGCTGACGCAGAGACAGTTTTCATCGGCAGATTTCGCTTTGAACAACCTGAACACACCGACTCCTCTCGACAATTTTCAAACCCGCTTCGATGCGCAATGGCAGCTCTTCGATTCAGGACAAACACTCTTTCATCAACGTAGCGCCAAACACCTGGTGACCGTTGCCGATTTCGAGACGGAACAGGCTCGTCAGGATCTGATTCTCGACGTTATCCGGACCTACTACAACGTACTGGTGATGAAAGAAGACGCGAAGGCGGCCGACGAAGCTGTGAAAACTGCGGAGGAAAGTGCTCGGCGCATGGAGATCATGCATCAGGCTGGACTGCTCGTTGACTCCGACTTGCTCAGTGCGAAGGTTTTTGTTTCGCAAATGAAAGACCGTCAAATCCGCTCGCACAACGATTTGGCCCTCACTGAAATGCAGTTAGCGCGGGAAATGGGAGTCGCATTGGATACTCCGGTAGAGCCTGTTGAGTCTCTTGCAGAGCCCGTGAGCCCAACCAAAACAGTTCAGGAATGGATCCATACAGCTTTGGAGGAGCGCCCCGGGCTTCGCGCTGCTCAATTGCAAGAGGCTGCCATGGGCGATGAGAAGAAAGCCGCCAAAGCGGAGTTCGGTCCAAAAATCGGTCTGTTCGGGAGTACGGAACGTGATGCCATGGCTCTTGGCGGCCCTTCGGGAACGAATTGGACCGCAGGAGCGCGGCTCGATTTCAACATTTTTGCCGGTGGAGCGCAGAAGGCCCGTATCGCGGAAGCCGCCGCGAACGAAGACAAGGCCAAACATACTGTGGAATGGTTTCGCTCTGGCGTACAGCTCGAAGTGCGCAAAGCCTTTCTGGACGGAGATTCTGCCGCACTGCGTGCCGCAGCAGCCCGTGATGCGGCCGAACAAGCAAAAGAAAGCTTGCGGATCGTGCAGAACCGTTATGTGGCCGGTCTGTCGACCGTGACGGAATTACTGCGTGCTCAAACAGCACAGCTGGACGCAACCACTGGCTATCTGGCGGCGCTACAGGATTGGCAAGTAGCACGGGCCCAACTTGAACGGGCGGCTGGTCTTCTCACGCCGGAGTCCGCGTTGATTACAGGAGTAGGGAAACCATGAGTTTGAGAAACAAAATAGGACTGACCGCGTGCCGACCAATACTGATCGTTCTACTGGCGTCTGAATTCACTGTAGCCGGCTGCGGTGGAGGAAATGAACGACCGGCTCGGAAAGTTGATGTGGTTCAGGGCTTGCACATTCAAAAAATTTTACTGCAAGCCGTGCCAGACGAACTCGAGGCGCCGGGAAATGTAGTTGCTATGAGCACCGCGCAAGTGGCTGCCAGGACCATGGGCACGGTGCTGCAAGTGCCCGTGCGGGAAGGCGACATCGTCAAGCGCGGTCAGTTGCTCGCTCAGTTGGATGAGAGAGAGCTCTCAGCGCGGCGTAGCGCTGCTCAAGCGGGTTCCCGGCGGGCGAGTGCTGGAGTCGCACAAGCCAGGCAGGCGATGGCAGCGGCACAGGCTCAAGCTGATGTCATGCAGAAAACCTACGAACGTTATTCTCTTCTGAAGCAACAGAATTCCGTGAGCCCCCAGGAATTTGACGAAATTGCCGCCAAGCAGCAGGCCTCGCAAGCAAATCTCCAGCAGTCCCAGGAAGGCTTGCATGAAGCGGAAGCAGGTGCGAAGCAAGCGGAATCGGAAGCGCGAGCTGCGCAAGACGTGGCGAGTTATGCACGCATCACTGCTCCCTTTGATGGGCGTGTCGTTCGTCGAATGGTGGACTCGGGGACGTTAATATCTTCGGGCATCACGCTCTTCATTGTCGAAGACACCTCCCATTATCAATTGGAGGTCACGCTGCCCGCCGAGGCGCTGATAACTGTGAAAAAAAACTCGACTGCCCGTGTGCAGTTGGACGCCTGGCCGGAAAAGTCTCTGGCGGGCAAGGTAGCCGAGATCGAGGCCGGGGCAGATCCTGCATCTCACACAGTAAACGCGCGCGTGGATCTTCCGAAAGATGCTGCCCTGCGGTCGGGCTTGTTCGGACGAGCCTTTTTTCCGCGAGGAGAAAGGCCGTCATTCCTGGTTCCAAGCGATGCGCTTGTGAACCGCGGTCAACTCAACGGGATCTACATTGTGGACGACGGAGGGCTGATCCACTGGCGCGTCCTCACGCTGGGCAAAACGAATGGCAGCCAGGTAGAGGTGCTGTCCGGACTCAGTGACGGCGACATGGTGGTCTTGAATCCGGGCAGTCAGGAACTCGATGGAAAGAAAGCTGGCGCGACGGCGGCAAGCGCGGAGAAACGGCCGTGACACGAGGGCCCGCTGGAAAAATCGCCCACGCCTTCATCGATTCACCGCTTACTCCTTTGGTGATAGTCGCTTCGTTGTTGTTGGGATTGTTCAGCATCTGGCAGACGCCCCGCGAAGAAGAACCCCAAATCGTCGTCCCCATGCTGGATGCTTTTGTGAGCATGCCCGGCGCCTCGCCTCAGGAAGTCGAACAGCGTGTCACCATTCCCATGGAGCGTCTCCTCCAGGAAATCCCCGGCGTCGAATACCTCTATTCCACCAGCCAGCCGGGCGGCGCCCTCGTAATTGTCCGCTTTTATGTGGGGATCAAGGAAGAGGACGCGATTGTCCGCACCTACAACAAGCTCTATTCAAATTTCGATCGTATTCCGCAGGGCGCAAGCCAGCCGCTGATTAAGGCGCGCTCGATCGACGATGTCCCCGTCCTGGCCATGACGTTCTGGGGAAAGAACTATGACGGCTTTGCCCTGCGAAGAATCGCCGCGGAAGTCCAGCAAAGGTTGAAGCTGGTGGAAAATGTCTCGGAAACCACGCTGCTCGGCGGACAGAAGCGCGAGCTCAAAATCACTTTGGATCCTCAGAAACTCACGGCCTTCCATCTGAGCCCGCTGTTCATCGCACGGGAGCTGGAAGCCAGCAACCAGCGATCACGCGCCGGATCGTTCGCGGAGGTAAATCAGGAAATCACAGTGGAGGCGGGAGCTTTTTTGCATACCGCGGGCGAGGCACGAAGGATCGTTGTGGCGATCCAGAATGGACGTCCAGTCTACCTCGCTGACGTGGCTGTCATCGAGGACGGTCCTGAAGATCCCGCAAACTACGTCTACTTTGGAAGCGGCGGAGCGAATCCTGGACCAGGTGGCACCAATCCTGCCGTCACACTTGCTATCGCAAAGCGCAAAGGGGCCAACGCCACCAATGTTTCAAACGACGTGCTTGCCAAGGTCGATACCCTGCGCGGCTATGTGATTCCCAACGACCTCCAGGTCACCGTCACGCGGAACTACGGCCAGACCGCCAAACACAAATCTGACGAACTCCTCAAACACCTTTTTCTCGCCACAATTTCCGTAACTTTTTTGGTTGCCATGGCTTTGGGTTGGCGCGAGTCCGGCGTGGTGTTGCTTGCGATTCCCGTCACGCTTGCGCTCACGTTGTTTATTTTTTATGCCTACGGCTACACATTGAACAGAGTCACACTTTTCGCGCTTATCTTTTCCATTGGCATTTTGGTGGACGACGCCATCGTCGTCGTCGAAAACATTGTTCGACATTTCCGCCTGCCGGAGAATCAGGCCCGCTCCTCGAGCGATGTCGCCGTGGAGGCAGTCGATGAAGTGGGCAATCCCACCATCCTCGCAACTTTCGCTGTAATTTGCGCCATTCTACCGATGGCCTTCGTGCGCGGACTGATGGGACCCTACATGCGGCCCATACCGGTGGGCGCGTCGGCTGCCATGTTGTTCTCGCTCATGGTCGCCTTCGTCGTTTCTCCCTGGGCAGCACTAAGGTTATTGCGCGGACATACCGGCAAACATGCCGAGGGCGAAGCGGAAGGAAAGACGACAAAGCTCTACCGCACCGTGATGACCGGACTTATCCGGAACCCGCGGAAACGCTGGGCATTTCTGGCTACGGTCGTCGTGCTCTTTTTATTGGCGTGCTCCTTGGTTGCGTTCAAAGCCGTACGTGTAAAGATGTTGCCTTTTGACAACAAGAGCGAATTCCAGGTTGTTGTCGATATGCCGGAAGGAACCCCTCTGGAGCAAACTCTCGCCGTGGAACAGGAAATTGGTGGGTACCTGCACACACAACCCGAGGTATTGAACTATCAGATGTACGCGGGAACTTCCGGACCGTACAACTTTAACGGTTTGGTACGCCATTACTACTTGAGGCGGAGCGCCAATCAGGGCGACATTCAAGTAAATTTACGATCAATCGACGATCGCAGTCGCCAAAGCCACGAAATCGCGAAGGAAATGCGCGGGCCCATCCAGAAAATCGCGCAAAAATGGAATGCACATGTAAAGGTGGCGGAGGTTCCCCCAGGCCCCCCAGTGGTTTCAACCCTCGTTGCAGAAGTCTACGGACCTGATTACCGCCGACAGATCGAGGTGGCTAGGCAAATACGCAGAATTTTCAACGACATGCCCGGTGTCGTAGATGTGGACTGGTATGTCGTGGCGGATCAGAAGAAGTTGGATTTTCAGGTTCAGCAGGATAAAGCTGCTCTACGCGGCATTTCGGCCGCAGACATTTCGCAGTCCCTCGCGATGGCCTTGGGCGGCGCGCAAGTTGGATTGCTGCATCAAGCGGGTGAACGGGAAGACATTCCGATCCACATCCAACTTTCGCGGGCCAGTCGATCGAGCCTCGACGCCTTGCGGGGACTGTACTTGAATGCTCCAGACGGGGCCATGGTCCCGCTCGGTGAACTGGCAAATGTCCAGCAAGGCACCATCGACAAGGACATTTACAGAAAGAATCAGCGCGAGGTAGTCTACGTTACCGGTGACGTTGCGGGTGCGGAAGAGAGCCCTGTCTACGCAATCGGCAAGCTTGGGGAGCAAATTGACGCACTGAAACTTCCCGAAGGCTACAAAATCGAGCAATTCACCGCCATCCAGCCGCCCGATGCGAAGAAGATTGCTGTCAAGTGGGACGGTGAATGGCATATCACCTATGAAGTGTTTCGCGATCTGGGGCTAGCGTTCGCGACGGTGCTTGTGCTGATCTACGTATTGGTCGTAGGTTGGTTCAAGTCCTTCAAAACACCTCTGGTCATCATGGCTCCAATCCCATTAACGCTCGTCGGCATTTTGCCGGCGCACGCCGCAATGGGTGCCTTTTTCACGGCCACCTCCATGATTGGATTCATCGCTGGTGCTGGGATCATAGTTAGAAATTCCATCATCCTGGTGGATTTCGTCAAATTGCGGCGCGAACAAGGTATGCCTCTGGATGAGGCCGTAGTCGACGCAGGCGCAGTAAGGTTTCGGCCAATGCTATTGACTGCGGCAGCTGTGGTGGTGGGCGCCGGAGTAATCCTGTTCGATCCGATCTTTCAGGGCTTGGCAATTTCGCTGATGGCAGGGGAAGTGGCCTCAACGTTTCTTTCCCGCATGGCCGTTCCGGTTCTGTATTACATGAGCGAACGAGGTGGCAAATGACATTAGAGCGATACATACGCGTCATTGCAGGAGCCTTTGTGCTGGCCTCACTCGCGCTTGGCACCTGGGTGAATCACAATTGGTATTGGTTCACGGCCTTTGTCGGGGCCAACCTCATGCAATCCGGCTTCTCGAATTGGTGCTTGATGGAGAGCATTTTAAGGAAATTTGGTGTTGGTGCCGCGTCTCTTTCTAAGTGAACCCTTCAATTCAAGTCCACTCCAGCATCCTGGCCGACCAGAATTGCAAAGCGACGCGGACAACATGCCTCCTGTCCCTCCCTTACTCCCGGCGCGTTCGACCGTGCAGGTCGCCGGGCTACCGAAAGACGCGCTGGTCGAGATTGAGTTGGTCGCCGCGCTCTGAGGAGTGGCGGGTACCATGAGCAACACAATATAAAAGGGGCTCCTAACCAGGCGGGTTGAATTGGATCATCGCACACAGAGCAATTTCCAGAAGCGTTTGTGCGAGCCAGCGTCCTGCTGTGAAGGATTGCTCCCGGATGGCCCGTCACTCGCCCGCAGTCGACGGCAATGTCCAAATGGAGCTGGTTG
>CAVPWW010000001.1:0-1209349 GCA_963709675.1 Candidatus Acidiferrales bacterium | reverse complement strand
GAGTAGTGATCCCGATCAACAAAAAACGATGAGTCCCAGCTCTTGCCATTATCCATTCCTCGGTCCTACGCCAAAATCGCCGTCGTAGCCCTAAGGCCCAAACTGAAGACTCGAACCAAAGACAATTCGACGGAAGTCTGACGGGAGACCTTAGGAAGGAGTGACATGAAGAGAGCAAAAGACCTGATACCTTCCGCGGAACTGTGAGCGAATCACGGCTCGTACCTTTATAACGACAGCTCGCGGCCTTTGCAACAAAGTCTGCGGGACCCCAAGGAGAAAATGCTGCAGTGGGAAGCGTTTCATGGCTTGTTCATGAACACAGCAGATAAAGGAGTTAGTACGACGAGAGATCGGCACCACTCGGGGCGATCCGCACTGCACTCGGAAGCATTCTGATAAGCGCTTTTTGGAAACTTTTTAGTTTTTTTCCTGTTTCGTTCTTCTACCGTTTCATAAGCGGTTATATAATCTCTCCGTGTTTTCCGACCAACGCCTTCCAAATCCAGTTGCAAGTAGCACGATCACGCCGGGCAGCGATGAACAAGCTCTCGAACGATTCGGCTATCGGCAGGAACTAAACAGGACGCTCGGCTACTTCTCGAGCTTTGCCCTTAGCTTTTCCGTCATTTGCATTACTTCCGGGCTGTTCGCTAATTACGGTGACGGACTGCGGGCCGGAGGTCCCGCCTTTATCTGGACCTGGTTGATCGTGGGTGCGGGCCAGTTTTTGGTCGCGATGGTCTTTGCGCAACTTGCGCGGCAAATCCCTCTTTCCGGCTACGCCTACCAATGGACCAGGGAATTGGCGGGAAAACAGCTGGCATGGTGGGCGGGCTGGATGATGATCGTGCAGTTCATTACCGGCATGGCCGGTGTCGCCTACGCTTTAGCCAGCTACCTGGTACCGTTTTTCGGTCTCGCCAATACCAGCCGGAACGTCGTTGGCGCGACGATTGCCACGCTCCTGCTTGCAGCCTTGATAAACCATTTCGGTATACGCCTGGCGAGTCTGGTGAACGACTTTTCCGTCATCGCGGAAATTCTCGGCACCGTGGTGATCGGATTTCTGCTACTCGGGATTGCCTTGATCCATAAAATTCACCCGATCAGCTACCTCTTCAGCCATCCAGGGCAACCGAGCGGCAAAGCCTACCTTGGCGCATTTTTGGTTTCGTCCCTAATGAGTGTTTGGACTCTAGGCGGATTCGAAGCGGCGGCCAACGTTGCCGAAGAAACTCATTTGCCCGAAAAGCGGATTCCCACGGCAATTCTTTTGTCTGAGGTCATCGCCGTTCTGCTCGGATTAGCAGTGCTGATTGGATTCACTCTGGCTATTCCTTCACTGGACACTGCCAGTCATCACGCCACGCCTCTGCTCTATATCATTGGCAGCTATTTCCCCAAGTATGTTGTGGGCGCGGCGCTCGCCCTGGTCTCGATTGCTATCTTCGCTTGCGTGCTAGCAAACCTCACAACCCTGACGCGCCTTGTCTGGGCCATGGCACGCGACGGGCAGTTGCCCGCTTCTCGCTTTCTATCTCGCGTGAGTGTGCACAAAGTCCCGGCCAACGCCATCTGGGTGGTGATTCCGATTACCGCCGTCTTCACCATATGGGCCCAGGTCGAGGTCGTCATCATGGCCATCTGCACCTTCGCTATGTATGCGACCTACGGAATGGTCGTCGCGGCCGTGCTGTGGGGAAAAAACAAAAGGGCCGACCTGCGCGACGGAGAAGAGCGCAAGCAAGTCTCTCGGGGGCTCTGCGTGGCGACCTTGGTCTGGATCGCAAGCATCATGGTGCTGCTTGTTTATATGACCATGGCCACCATGGCGCGTGTGGTTCTGCTGGAAATCTTGGCAGGCATGGTGCTACTCGGCCTAACAGGCGGCTCTTATTTCTTGCTGGGACGAAAGAACAGAAGCTCCGCCGCTCTCCGAGCCGCAGAACAAGACTGAGGTAAATTGGCGTAGATCGCTGAAGCCCCGCGCGGCTGGCGCTCTCAAAAGGCTACAGTCTCCTTCGTCAATAGTCCGTGGCCCGCGGCGCCGATCGCGAGTACTTTTTCCCTCGAATCTCATTGAGGAAGAGGAATATCATGACCGGAATGAGGAGAGAACCGGTTCTTGTTTGCCGGTGCTTCCGAGTGTGCCGAGTTTTTCCAAGAGTCAATATTCGCGGAACGTTGCTGATGCGGAGCTGCGTAATGTCAAAGGTAATTTTGCTATTGGTTCTCAGCCTGGCGCTGGTATCGAGTGTTCACTCCCAGGTCAAAGTGGAAAAGATTGACTATAAAGGTTGGCATAACTGCTACCGAGTGAGCAATGGAGAAGTGGAACTTGTTTTGACCGGTGATGTTGGACCGAGGGTGATCCGTTTTGGATTCGTGGGTGGGCAGAATGTGTTCAAAGAATTCGCTGATCAACTCGGAAAGAGCGGCGAAGAAAAGTTTCAACTGCGCGGGGGCGACCGTGTCTGGAAGGCGCCAGAGGATCCGGTTGCAACTTGGGCGCCGGACAACATGACGGTAGAAATATCCATTACAGCAGACGGCTTGATTGCCAGAGCTCCTGTGGAACCCTCGACCCGCCTGCAAAAAGAAATCGAGGTGAGAATGGCTAGGAGCGGTACACAGGTGGATGTCTTCCATCGAATTACCAATCGTTCTCTCTTCGCTCTGGAATACTCAGCCTGGGCCCTGACGATGATGGCACCAGGAGGCTTTGCGGTCACGGGTTTTCCACCGCGTGGCAGGCACCCGATCAACCTGGAACCGACGAATCCCCTGGTGATGTGGGCCTATACCAATCTGTCCGACAAACGCTGGGTTTTTACGAAAAAATATATGACCTTGAGGCAGGATCCTAATGATTCCGAAGCCCAGAAATTGGGAATGTTCAATTCTGAGGCTTGGGGGGCGTACGTTTTGAATGGCGAAGTTTTTATCAAAAGGGCAAGGGCGATTCCCGGGGAATCGTATCCCGATTTCGGGTGTTCCGTGGAGTTCTTCACAAACAACGAATTTCTGGAGATTGAAACCCTAGGACCGTTGACGAAGATATTGCCGGGGAAGACCGCGGAACAAGCCGAGCATTGGAGCTTGCATCGTGACGTACGGATCACCGAGCTCACTGACGAGGCGATTGACGCAGCCATCCTGCCCTTACTGCGCTTGGGTGCGGGCGCAAATTGAATGGGCCTCTCCTCAAGATCAATTTCTCCAGTCCTGTGGGCGGGCGCCTTCTCTCCCTCGGGCTTAGCGATCCAAAAAGGGGTGTTCCCATGAGGCTGGTGCTGGCCGTCACCTTACTGATGTTGGTGATGGCTTCGGCCTCACCAAAGAATCCGCAGACAGCTTCGAGCAACCTGTTGTTGGAAGCTCGCGACGGTTTGTTGCAGGTGAAAGTCAGCCAAACACCGGGAAGCTACGAGGAATCCTATGAGATCAAGGTCAACGGCTCGTGGGTTCAAGGCTTGTCGGTCAGCGGAACTCCTACTCGAATACTCCCAGGCGGACCAGTTCAAACCATGGTCGTTTGCAAAGTCAAAAGCATGGAAAAGATTCAAAACCCCGACGGAATATTGATTCGTTGGCTATGTGGGGCGGGCGAGCTGGAACGTCGGTTAACGATCGGTTCCGCGCCAGACTCAATTGATGTCCATGTGAAGCTGCAGCTTGCCGGAAATTCCGCACTTAGGTCGGTGGAGGATCGCTTCACGTTCGCTCCAGGGCGGCGCGATTCCCAATCAGTTCTCTCTGGCCCAGTGGATTTTGTGTGGAGTCAAAATTTGAAGAGCGAGTCCGACGATCTGATTCCACAATGGTCTTTTAAAGCACCAGCGGTGATGATACAGCAGGGCAGCGTGTTCACCGCGCTGATGCCGAATCCGGGAAATAAGGCGCTGCCATTGGCGATGGATTTGGACGTGACTTCGAATGCGAAACCCTGGTTTTCCTATGGTGCGGTGGTATCGGCTCCGCACGGTCACAGCTACTTCCGCAGGACAAAGGGCAACCTCGAAGCCTCCTATGGAAAGATGATTGAGTATTCGTACTCCGTCGTAGTGTCTGCTCAACCTATCCGACTCGGGTACCGCACGGTCATTCGGAAGTTGTGGGCGAACCAAGCCCACGAGCAATTGCTAGAGTGGCCTGACCTACAACAGAATCTGGTTCGGTCGGACTTGGAGCTATTTGATGACTGGCGCCAGGAAGCCTGGGTTCGCTATGCAAACGAAGTTTACAGTGACGTTGATTGTGCCACGGGAGGCTGCAGCACGTTGGCTAGTAACAGAAACTATCTTGGGAAATGGGACAAGCCGGAAAAAGACGCATGGTTCAATACTTGGTTTGAATCC
This sequence comes from Candidatus Acidiferrales bacterium, assembly GCA_963709675.1. Classification (GTDB taxonomy): domain Bacteria; phylum Acidobacteriota; class Terriglobia; order Acidiferrales; family UBA7541; genus Acidiferrum. The sequence continues at coordinate 1,204,988 of CAVPWW010000001.1, read as the reverse complement.
TTGCGTACGGCTTATGGGTGGTACCTCTACGGTGAACATAGTCATGAGGAAGTGATCAAACGGAAGGCCGAAGGGGTTCTCAATCTGGCTTTGAGCAGCCCGCAACAAGACGGCGCTTTCTCAACAATCTATTTGGTTCCGGAAAAGCGCTGGGTTCGCGAGGATGGCTGGGCGGGTTTCTCGGAGTATTACCACGCATTGGATATGTCATGGACTGCGTACTGGATGTTGCGATGGGCGCGCGACCTGACCCCTACGCGAAAAAACGAAATCCTGAAATTTACCCAGGCTTATGGCGATTTCCTGGTACGCAATCAACGGCCTTCCGGTGTTATACCTTCTTGGTACAACGCGGAACTGCAGCCCCGCGAGGAGTTCAGGGATTTCAACGCGGAAACCGGCGGATCCGCTCTATTTCTTCTGGAGTTGGCAGAGGCGACGGGCAAGGCGGAATACCTAGACGCCGGAAAGCGAGCCTTAGGATTTGTAGAGAGAGAAGTAATCCCACGCCAGCGTTGGTTCGACTATGAGACATTTCTGTCGTGCGCAAGGAAGGACTTTTCCTTTTACGACAAATTCACAGCCCAATACCCGCAGAACAACCTTTCGACCATGTTTACGGCAATGGCCTACTTGAAGCTATACCAACTCTCGAAGGACCCAGCCACACTGGAAATGGGGACGAGCGTGCTGGACTATCTCTTGCTGACGCAGCAGGTCTGGAGTAACCCGGCTCTTTCTCCCAAACTGCTCGGCGGCACAACAACACAAAATACAGATGCTGAATGGAGCGACGCTCGGCAGGCCTACGTCGCCGTCCTCTTGTGGGATTACTACCGTGCGACGGGAATTCTGGAATATCTAGAAAGAGCCGTGGCAGCCGCTCGCTCCACCTTTGCGGTAGCGCCGTGGGAGAACTGGGCTCATAGGGGGTTTGACAACGTGCACGGAGCCATGACCGGGATCCATTGGGGAACCGGGAGCGCGATGACCTCGGTAGAAATAATGACGCCCATGCTCGGAGATGTCTTTATCGATCTGGAGCGTAGCCACGGAGTAGGCTTCAACGCAACATCGTTACGGAACCTTTTCATCGAAGGTAATGAGATATCTTTCGATCTCGCGGCCGTGCCGAAGATGAGCAGAGCAACTGTGCGCTTTGCCGGAATCAAATCCGGCGACCAATACAAAATAACCTGCAATCACCAGGCCTCAGTCGTTGTTAGCGGGGAAACGCTGAAGAACGATGGGTACGTAGTTCATTTTGACGGTCCGAAATGAGCGCTTTAGCCTCGGGGTCGGAAACAAAAGGCCATGGCTTTTCGAAGGGAAGACGCTAGCTGCTGTGTTGCATGTTCCCCATGCGCTCTCCTGCAGTCGCTTCCCTCCAGCACAACATTTGTGCGCATCGCTTCCAAAACCTGAGTAAAGTCAGCCTGGGTTGTAAACTCTTCTACGATTGCGCCAAAATGGCGGCGTATCTGGAATCGCGAGCCCTATCTTCTATGTTTTGTTGCTAGTGACTCTCTGGCAATCAACCCCAGGCCATGTGACCTGCATCATAGCGCGGGCCACCGGCCCGCCTTAGCCTTTGGTTAGGTGCCTCACGTACGCACCTCGCACCGCCGGTTAGTAGAGTCGCTCCCCTTGGCTCGCAACCCGTTCTACGCACCCCACCTGCGTGCCAGCGGTACAGTTGCCACGAGGCCAATGGTGTAAATCCGATTGGGAAAGAAGTGCTGGTCCCTTTGAAAGGAGTGCCATGCACGCATCACCCCCCGAAACGCTTCCTGCCGCTGAGCGTGGCTTTATCGATCAAATCGTGGCCAAACTGAGTGAACGCCCGGGAGCACTCCTCGGCATTCTCGAAGCAGTTCAAGAGCACAATCCTCACAAATTTCTGCCGCCGGAAACACTCGAGTATGTGGCGGGGAAAACAGCCACTCCGCTCGCGCGCATCTATAGTGTTGCCACCTTCTACGCCCTATTTAACCTGCAACCACAAGGCGATAACACTATCTGCATCTGCCGGGGCACCGCTTGTCACACGCGCGGTTCTCGCAACCTCTTACAGAGCGCGCGTTTGGAACTTGGTTTAGGCAATGTCGACAGCAAAGAGGAAAGCGATTCCGACAAGATTCTCCTCACCACGGCGGACAAGAAATTCACCGTGCGCACCGTAGCCTGCTTTGGGCAATGCGCGCTGGCACCGGTGGTGGAGGTAAATCATCGCATTTGCGGCCACGTAAACGAACGCACGCTTCAGCGCGAGATTCAAACCATCGAGCGGGGGAGTGAGTGATGCCTCGAATTCAGGATTTTGGCGCATTCAATGCTGTCCGTGAAGCGGGACTGGCCAAGCTGGTTCCGTCTGTCCCGCGCATCGCTGTCGGCATGGGCACTTGCGGCCGGGGCAACGGTGCCGAAGGCTTATTCCACGCTTTTGGGGAAGCCTTGGTTCATAGCGGCACAAATGTCGTGCTCACGAACGTGGGGTGTTTCGGCGCCTGCTTCCAGGAGCCGTTGACCAACGTGCGCATTCCCGGATATCCCCTTGTGATCCTACGCCGCGCGCAGGCGAACGATGCAGAACGCATCCTGCATGAACTCTCTCTCGGAAATATCACTCGAGAATTGGCCTACTGCAAGGTTGAGGAGTGGGACCACATCACTGGCCAGGTGAAGTACGGGCGCGGTTATCCTGAAATACCGCTGTGGAGTGATGTTCCCTTTTTTAAGGGACAGAAAAAAATTGTATTGCGCAACTGTGGATTCATCAATCCCGATGACATTGAAGAATATATTGCAATTGGTGGTTATCAGTCGCTTTACAAAGTTTTGATCGACGGACGCCCCGAGAACGTCATTGAGCAGATCAAGGCAGCGAAACTGCGCGGCCGCGGTGGCGCCGGATTTCTCACGGGAAACAAGTGGGAATTCCTCGCCAAAGCTAAAGCCGACAAGAAGTACGTCATCTGCAACGCGGATGAAGGCGATCCGGGCGCCTACATGAACCGAAATGAGATTGAAAGCGATCCGCACTCCTTGCTCGAAGGCATGATCATCGGCGGCTATGTCATGGGAGCCACCGAGGGCATCGTTTATGTTCGCGCCGAGTACCCGCTTGCCGTGCATCATCTGAACCGTGCCATCGAACAAGCGCGAGAGTACGGCCTGCTTGGCGAAAACATTTTGGGCCGCGGGTTCAAGTTCGACATCGAGATCGTCGAAGGGGCTGGCGCGTTTGTGTGCGGTGAGGAAACCGCCTTGATCGCTTCCTTGGAAGGGCAAGCAGGCAGACCTCGCCCGCGTCCGCCGTTCCCGGCGCAGAAGGGGCTCTGGGGCAAACCGACAAACATCAACAATGTGGAAACCTGGTACAACATTGCACCCATTGTTACCAAAGGTCCTGCCTGGTTCACCGAAACGGGTAGCCCACGAAGTTCCGGCACGAAAGTTTTTTCGCTTGTGGGCAAAGTCCACAACACCGGTTTGGTCGAAATGCCTCTCGGCACACCTTTGAAGACCTTTATCTACGATATAGGAGAAGGTGGCGTGAACGGCCGCCAGGTAAAAGCGGTGCAAACCGGCGGTCCCTCCGGCGGCTGCATCCCGCTCGACATGTTCGATACGCCCGTGGACTACGAGAGTCTATCGAGGCTCGGTTCGATCATGGGTTCGGGCGGCATGGTAGTCATGGATGAAGACAACTGCATGGTCGATGTGGCCCGTTATTTTATTGAGTTCACGCATTCCGAATCCTGCGGAAAGTGCATTCCTTGCCGTGTGGGCTTAAACAAATCGCTACGCATTCTAAACCGCGTCACCGAAGGCGCCGGAACTTTGCATCACCTTGAACTCCTTGATGAACTCAGCCGCTACATTCGGGAATGCTCTCTCTGCGGCCTGGGCCAAACGGCTCCGAATCCGGTCCTTACGAGCCTTCGCCACTTCCGCAACGAGTTTGAGGATCACATCGTCGCTCATCGCTGCGCGGCCGGTGTGTGCGAAGAACTTGCGCTTTCTCCCTGTGAAAATAGCTGCCCGTTGCACATGAACATCCCGCGCTTCCTGGAACTGTACAAGGAACGGCGCCTCGACGATGCCTTCGAATCCGTCATCATGGACAATCCTCTTCCCGCCTCCACCGGGCGTGTCTGCCAGCACCCCTGCGATGCCCGCTGCCGGCGGCAGACTTTGGATGAGTCTGTGAACATGCGGGAGGTGCACCGCTTTATCGCAGATTCCATCTATCTTTCTGATCGTTATGAAGAAATGGTTGAGCGCATTGTGGCGCGAAAGTTGGAACATACCGGACGCAAGATCGCAATCGCTGGGGCAGGGCCCGCAGGACTAACCGCGGCCTTTTATCTCGCCCTATTGGGCCACGACGTCACCGTTTACGACAGCAAACCCGAAGCCGGCGGCATGCTTCGTTTTGCTCTTCCAGAATACCGCCTGCCGAAGAGCGTACTCGCCAAGGAAATCGAGTTAATCGAGCGGCTGGGCGTGAAGTTCATTTTCAATACCCGCGTGGGATTCGATATACCACTGAATGATTTGGATGACCATTTTGATGCCGTATTTCTCTCGATTGGAACCTGGAAAGAGTCCTGGATTTATCAACCCGGTACGGAACTAAAGGGAGTGTACCCGGCGCTGACCTTTCTTGAGGCCATCGCGAAGGGCGAAGAGATTGCCATTGGCCGCAAGGTGGCGATCATCGGGGGCGGAAACGCTGCCATCGACTCCGCCCGCAGCGCCTTGCGCAAAGGCGCGGAGGCCACCGTTTTCTATCGCCGCGAACGCAAAGACATGCCGGCAATCGAAGAAGAAACCAAAGCGGCCAGGGAGGAAGGCGCAAAGTTTGTTTTCCTTGCGGCCCCTCACCGCGTCATTGGCGATTCCTCCGGCAACGTCAAAGCGATTGAAATCGTCAAAACCCGCCTCGGCGAATACGACACTTCCGGGCGCAAAAAACCAGTTCTGACCGACGAAATTCAGCGCTTTGAATGTGACGCGGTCATCTTCGCCGTGGGGGAGAGCGTAGATCTCGATTTCGCCCGCGCCTCCGGTCTCAGCCTGAAAGAGAGCGGGACCATCGAAGTGAACCGCTTTAGCCTCGAATCCAGCCGTCCTCGATTTTACGCTGGCGGCGATGTCATTACCGGGGCTTCGAACGTTTCCAACGCTATGGCCTATGGGAAACTGGCAGCGAGTACCATCGATCAGCAACTGATGGAGACCCGCCGTTGGGAAAAACTGTTTCGTGCATTGGAGTACGGACAGATCGTCCCGGAAAGTCCAAGCCCGAACCACCGCCACACCGGACATATCTTGGGGCCGGGAGTGCGTGTGGGCTCGAACGCGGAAGTTGTTACCGGCTTTACGCACGAAGAGGCTTTGGACGAGGCGTGCCGGTGCTTGCGCTGTGATTTGGAAGTCGCCGACGTGAGTTAGGGAAAGGAGCGAACCCTTGCCGCAGAAAAAACTGTCAATCCGAATCGACGGCGAGCTGATCAGCGCTCTCGAGGGGCAAACGATTTTGCAGGCTGCCAAGGCTAACGGCAAATACATCCCCACCCTCTGCGATCTGGAGGGTCTCACGCCCGTTGGAGCTTGTCGCCTGTGCATCGTGGAAGTGCAGGGAATTGATCGATTGTTGCCTGCCTGCACCACCCCTATTCAGGACGGAATGTCTGTCACTACCAATTCGCCGAAACTCACGCAGTACCGGAAGATTTCGATTGAGCTGCTTCTGGTCGAAAGAAATCACGTTTGTGCCGTATGCGTTTCCAATGGCCACTGCGAGTTGCAGTCGATGGCCACAACCCTGGGTATCAGCACGGTGCATTTTGCGTATAACTTTCCAACGCTCAGCGTGGATCTTTCTCATCCAAGATTCGTACTCGATCACAACCGCTGCATTCTGTGTACGCGCTGTGTACGTGTCTGTGCGGAGCTCGAAGGAGCTCACGTTTGGGAGATGACCTCGCGCAGCATACACGCGAGGATCGTCAGCGATTTAAACGGGAAATGGGGCGATTCGAAGGGCTGCACTAGCTGTGGGAAGTGCGTGCAGGCATGTCCGACGGGAGCGCTTTCGGAGAAGGGCGCGGCCGTTGCCGAGATGGTGAAATACAACGACAAGATCAGCTCCTTGGTGCGCCGCAGAGAGGTCGAGGCATGAAGAAGGTAAAAGTCGCCACCGTTTGGCTGGATGGATGTTCCGGCTGCCACATGTCCCTTCTGGATATGGATGCAGCGATCATCTCTCTTGCCCAAAAGATTGACTTGGTGTATGGCCCGCTGGTGGACGCACAGGAGTTTCCTGATGATGTAGACGTTACCTTGGTTGAGGGTGCCGTCAGCTCGCAGGAGGATCTCAACAAGCTGCAGAAAATCCGTCAGCACACGCACCTTCTAATCTCCTTGGGGGATTGCGCGGTCACGGGAAATGTTTCGGCTATGCGGAATTCCATTCCGGTGACCAGGCTGCTGCAGCGCGTCTACGTAGAAGGGGCTCAGGATAGCAAGCTTGTTCCCACCGACGGTGTTCCGCCCCTGCTGAAACAAGCACGTCCGCTTCGCGAATTCGTCAAAGTAGACATGTGCCTGCCAGGATGTCCGCCGCCCGCAAGGTCCATCTCCAAAGTCATTCTCGATTTGGTCGAAGGGCGTAAACCCGATGGGAATCTCCAAGTGAAGTTTGGCTAAGGAGCTGCGATGAAGCGCATCACCATCGATCCGGTTACTCGAATAGAAGGACACGCAAAGATCGTAATCCAACTGGACGACAGCGGGCATGTCACCGGAAGCGAATTCCACGTGACACAAATCCGAGGATTCGAGAAATTTACGGAAGGTCGTCCGTTTTATGAAATGCCCGGAATCACCTCCCGCATCTGTGGTATCTGTCCGGTCAGTCATTTGCTGGCCTCATCTAAAGCGTGCGATGCGATCATGGCCCTGCGAATCCCGCCGGTCGCCCATAAATTGCGCGAGCTGTTGCACTGCGCACAAACCGTTCAGTCTCATGCTCTCAGCTTTTTTTATCTTTCTGCGCCTGATTTTCTTCTCGGTATGGATTCTGACCCGGCCACTCGCAACGTTCTTGGAGTCATCGCCAGTCACCCTGAACTGGCCCGTGATGGAATCGAGTTGCGAAAATTTGGTCTCCAGCTAATCGAAAATCTCGGGCAAGAACGGGTGCATCCTTCCTGGGTAGTTCCCGGCGGCGTGGGTTCGCCCCTTTCCTCTGCAGCACGTGATCGAATTCTTTCCGACCTTCCCGCAGCCATCGCCATCGCAGACCGCACCATGCGCTTCTTCAAAGCAGCTCTTGACAATTACAAGGACGAAATTGCCTTTTTCGGCTCGGCACCAACGATGTATGCCGGGCTCGTGGACCGGAAAGGAAACTTGCAACTCTACGACGGCGGTTTGCGCTTCCGGAATGCCAGCGGAGAGATTCTGGTCGATCACATTCCCGGGGAGGAATACGGGGATTGGATCGCGGAAGCCAGTCTTCGCGAATCGTACCTGAAAGCCCCGTATTTCAGGCCGCAGGGCTATCCCGACGGTGTCTATCGTGTCGGACCTCTAGCGCGTGTCAACGTAGCCGATCAGTGCGGCACGCCTCGCGCAGACGTTGAACTCGCCGAATTTCATCAGCGTTTCGGAGCGCCCGCACATAGCGCATTTCTGTATCATTATGCCCGCCTCATCGAGATCATCTACGCTCTCGAACGCATCGAAGCACTTCTGAATGACCCTCAGATTCTCGACACCCACGTTCGCGCCAGAGGTGGAGTGAATGCCCTCGAAGGTGTGGGAATGATTGAAGCGCCGCGCGGCGTGCTGATCCACCATTATAAAGTGAATGAAGAGGGTGGGATTGTCTGGGCCAACCTCATCGTGGCAACCGGCCACAACAACTTGGCCATTGGCCGGAGTATCCAACAAGTCAGCGAGCACTTTATCGATGGAACAAAGCTACAGGAGGGCATGGTCAACCGCGTGTCCGCCGTTGTTCGCGCCTACGACCCTTGTCTGAGCTGCTCGACACATACCATCGGCCAGATCGCCCTCCGGATCCGTCTTGTCGGCCCCGGCGGGGAACTCCTGGACGAAATTACCCGTTCCTGAAAAGCGCGTTCGGAACGAACGACGGTCCGTTTCGTGATTTCTGCGTTACCCACAGACTCAGCTGCAATTGCCAGTTTTAAGACGGACTCAGCGATGGTTTTGTCGGACGAGGCCCGTTCGGTCAGCAGGTTCTCTCTGCCTTAACCGCTTCTCGCACCGTTTCGATGTCCACTAGTCCGAGACAACCATAGAGCGCCGGCAGAATCTCTGCGGCGGGGAAATCCCTTCGTAGTTGCGCCACTCTCTCCGTCCCCGATCGGTATGCAGGCAGGTACATCCGACCGAGCAACGGATGTCTTCCCCAAGCGCCAGAAAGCTTGTCCGCCCTCTCCTCGGTCACCAGAAAATCCCGCCGCAAGATGCCTGCCACTTCTTCCTGGGGTGCATTTTCCTCCCATGTTAGATAGGAGGACTGGTTCTTGGCGTCATCCTGTAATAATGCGAGGTACACGCCGATCTGCAGATCTTCGTCGGGCAACCGGTCCACTTCCGTAACACCGTGGGCGATGAGGATGGCATTATTCGCGATTCCCTCGAAAAGAGTGGCAGCCCGCGTGTTCATTGTGAGCACGGTTGCTTCAAACCCCGCCAACCTGCGCACGTACAAATTCTGCAAGTACGCAAACGTGGTCACGTGGCCTGGCACGACTTCATGGCTTACCAGTTGCTCGAACTCCGGCACCGACATTTTCAGTGAAGCGTTGATCTCGTAGGTTGCTTCGTATTTCGGACTTCCATCCCGATTTCTGGCTCGCCCGATGTAGTTCATTGACCCGGAAAACCAAGCATCCTTGATCGGGAGAAAGTCGATGTTCGCTCTCGGCACCCCTGAAAATTCCTTTGGCAGATGCGCAGCGAGATTGGTCTCGCACAGCCGATCGTAGTGGGCGATAACCGCGTTTCCCAGAGCTCGCACCGATGCCATGGGAACGACCCGGTCGGCCCTCCAGGCGTCCACTGCTTTTTGGATTCCCGCCTCGGCCTCAATGGCATAGCCCGCGCGTTTCAGTAACTCTGCAACCTTCTCTCTCTTTGCCTCAGGTTTCGACTTCTCCGGCGAACGCCCTGTGGATGCTTCCACGCACCGCGCGTAGCTGACCGAAGGCCCCCTACCTAGAGCTTCCATCGCCAGTTCCCACATTACCTCCACACACGCTGCCAAGCCGATAAGGTACGAGCCCCGAAGGCCACCCGATTTCTCACCAGCCCGCCGAATTTCCTTCACGGTCCCGGGAATATCAATTTGTTTGAGGTACTCGTCAATTGCTTGCGGGTCCAGAGCCTTCCCCGTGACCCCGCCGGCTTGCCGGATTCGCGCTGCCGAAGAAATGCTGTAGGCTGCGGGCAGTTGCTCATCCGAAAACCAGGAATCCGCAATAAATCTGCCGGTTCCCGAAGCGCAAAGAACGTCTCCGCCCCATAATGTGTCGATCCCGATGACCGCGTCGCCTACCAGTTTGCCTATTCGCTCCATGGAATCTCCTCCTTTCCTCCTCGTAACGAGCGAAACCAGACATAGCAACAAAGCCCCAGGAAAAAAAGCGTGGATACAATCTGAGAGATTGCATCGTTTCCATAAAAAGGCGTCTTAATCAACTCCTCTTTGAACCAGGGAAACAGCCGCAAAGCCGCTCCGAATACTCCTCCGAGCGCACCCCCTGCCATCAGCCCCGACGCAATAATCACGCCACGGGCGCGCACGCGATTTCCTCGCTCACCGTTCAGTTTTTCCGCCCGCCCATTGATCCAAAAGGACAAGAATCCGCCCACGAGCGCCGGCGTGTTTAGCTCCAGCGGCAGATACATCCCCAGCGCAAAAATAAGCGAAGGCTGCCCCAGCATCTCCAAAATCAACGCAACCATGGCCCCAATCCCGAACAGAAGATAAGCAATCGGCTGGTGACTCATGAACCCTTCCACCAACGCTTTCATGATGGATGCCTGGGGTGAAGCCAAAACCGGTCGCAGATCTCCGTTCATCGCCTCCCCAAATTGAAATGTGCGGGCCAGCATGACAATCGTCAAACCCACCGCAATCGCAGCGGCAATCACCGCCAGAAATTTCACTTTTTCCTGTGCCGCCGGCGTGGAACCTAGCCAGTAACCGCTCTTCAGATCCGTAATCGCTTGACCCGAAACCGAGAGCGCCGTGCACACCATTCCTGCGATGGCCATCACAAAAAACATTCCCGTCGTGCCCGATACTCCAAACCGCAGAAGCACCGCCGACGAGAGGATGATGGTCAGCATGGTCATTCCCGACACCGGATTACGTGCTGTTGTCGCAATCGCATTTGCCGCCACCGATGTGAAGAAAAACGAAAAGACCAAGGTCAGCGCCAGTCCGGTTCCCACGACTAACCACGACGCATCCAGGTGTCCCAGCAGCAGGGCCACGCCGATGGCTCCCAGAACGACTCCAAGCAGGATCGAGACCATGGACATATCGCGATCGGTACGCTCTGTCGTAGGAGCTTCGCCTTTACGAAATACGCGCAAGGCAATCCCGAATGACCCCGCCACGATCCGCAGGGATTTCACGATCCCGAATATCCCCGCGGTTGCAATTGCCCCCACACCGATAAATCGCACATAGTTCCGGTAGATCTCTACCGCGGTCATCTTAGCGATGGGGATCGCCGCCGGATATACGGCACTGTCCAGGTGGCTTCCTACAAACCAGATCAGTGGCACAAGCACGAGATTCGACAAAACCCCGCCCGCGCATAGGATCAGCGAGCTGCGCAAACCAATGACATAACCCAGCCCCAGAATGAATCCGATGGCGTCAAAATTGAACGCCATGCGCGCGCGCTCGGAGAGCATGCGCACCGCGGACACGAATCTGAAATCGATGTATTCCTTCCACACCTGAAATGTCGTCACCAGAAAATCGTAGACTCCCGCAACGGCCGTTGCCTCCAACAGGAGTTTTGCCTGCGATCCGCCCTTTTCCCCAGTCACCAATACCTCGGTGATGGCGGTTGCTTCGGGGTAGGGAAGTAATCCGTGCTGTACCCGCACGAAGTACCGCCTCAGCGGAATCAAAAAAAGAACGCCAAGGCAGCCTCCGGCCAGGCAGATGAAAATGGTCTCCACCGGATGAGGGGAAAGTTTCAGAATATACAGGGCCGGAACGGTGAAAATCGCTCCCGCCACGACCGACCCGGCCACCCCGCCGATGCCGGTGATAATCACGTTTTCCAACAAACTGGAACGCCGCTTGTACAGCCGCGCTAGTCCGATCGCCAGAATCGAAATGGGGATGGCCGACTCCATCACCTGCCCGACCTTTAGCCCCGAATATGCCGAGGCGACGGTGAAGATCACGCAGAGAAACAGGCCCCATCCAATGGACCGTCCGGTTAACTCCGGCGTTGATTCTTTCGGAGAAACGATGGGCCGGTACTGCTCTCCTGGATTTAGTGGCTTGTAGGCATTTTCAGGCAGGAACTTCGTACTCGCTTCGCTCGTCGCAGAAATGGTTTCCCTTTCCACATCGACGATTTGGTCTCTAGCGATTGACAAAATTCACCCCCACGTCCCTAGCCGCCCGGCGCACCATTCGAGTCCTGGTGCCTAGAGAAAAGGCGCGCCGATCGGCGGCGTAAAGCATCTATGTCAAAATCGAACGCTCACTGCCTCAGGGGTTCGAGAGGCAGCGCGTGCTCTTCCCGGGAGAACGGTTTCGTCGGCGACCCCGCTTCGCGCTCCAGACGGGCTTCCGTCTCCTGCGCATCAACTACAGCAATTGCCGCCATATTCACAATCTCCTCGACTTCGGTGTCGCGCTGCAGCACATGCACTGGCTTGGACATGCCCATCAGGATCGGCCCGATGGCCTCTGCCCCGCCAATTCTCCGCAGCAGTTTGTAACAGGTATTTGCCGAAGTCAGATCCGGGAAGATCAGCACGTTGGCGCCTCCCCGCAATTCGGAAAAGGGATACGTCTCCTCAATGATTTCCGGCACCACTGCAGTGTCCGCCATCATCTCGCCATCAATCATCAATGTCGGATCGGCTTTCCTCACCAACTCCACGGCACGCTGCACCTTTTCCGCCAACGGATGTTTGGTGCTGCCAAAGTTTGAAAAGGAGAGCATCGCTACCCGCGGCGTCACGTTGAACCGCTTTGCCGTTTGCGCCGCGCATATCGCGATTTCTGCCAGATCTTCCGCAGTCGGTTCAATGTTCACCGTGCAGTCCGCCAGGAAATACATGTCCCCGCGGCGTGTCACCAGAACGTACAATCCAGATACGTGGTGTAACCCCGGGCGGGGTTTGATCACTTGCAGCGCCGGCCGGATGGTGTCCGGAAAGTGCTGGTCCACGCCTCCCACCAGCGCATCCGCATCTCCCACTTGGACCATAAGAGATCCGAACAGGTTGCGGTTGTTAATCAGCTCTTGCGCCTCAGAAAGCGTCACTCCGTGCCGCTGTCTCAATTGGTACAGGGTATTGATGTACGCCTCGCGCTTCGGCCACTCCTTCGGGTTTACCACCTGGATTTTGTCCAATGCTACGCCCAGATCCTCCGCCTTTGCCGCGATGATCTTCTCATTGCCCAGCAGAATCGGAAGCGCGATTTTCTCCTCCACCAAGATGTGCGCCGCCCGCAGAATCTTTTCGTTCTCTCCTTCGGGAAATACCACCCTCCGTGGCCGCGCTTCCGCCTTGCGGATGATCGTGCGCATCACTTCATGTGCTTTCCCGAGCAGCCTCTCCAGCCGCTCGCGGTATTCCACCAGGTCTACCGGCGTCCTCGCCACTCCCGTTTCCATCGCCGCCTGCGCCACTGCCGATGCCTCCCACACGAGCACCCGTGGGTCAAACGGCTTGGGAATAATGTATTCCGGCCCAAAGCGAATGCGATCCACTCCATACGCATGGCACACGGAATCCGGCACATCTTCCTTCGCCAGGGCCGCCAGTGCTCTTGTTGCTGCCAGCTTCATCTCCTCGTTGATTGCCGTGGCATGCACATCGAGCGCCCCACGAAAAATGAACGGGAATCCCAGGACGTTATTCACCTGGTTCGGGTAATCCGTTCGTCCCGTGCACATGAGCACGTCTTTGCGTGCTGCCAAGGCGTCCTCGTAGGTAATCTCCGGATCCGGATTGGCCATGGCAAAGACGATCGGGCGAGCCGCCATGGACCTCAGCATGTCTTGCGTGAATGCTCCCTTGACCGAAAGCCCCACAAAGACGTCTGCGTCTTTCACCGCTTCCGCGAGCGTCCGCAGGTTCGTCTTCTGCGCGAACCGCGCCTTGTACGGATTCATACCCACGGTGCGGCCCTCGTATACCACTCCCTTCGTGTCCACCAGGGTGATATTTTCATGCTTCACGCCCAGCCGCACGTAGTGTTCCGCGGTCGCGATTCCCGAAGCCCCGCTTCCATTGAATACCACACGCACCTTTTCAATCGGCTTGCCCACAATTTCCAGCGCATTGAGGAGCGCTGCGCCGGTAATAATTGCCGTTCCATGCTGGTCGTCGTGAAACACGGGAATCTTCATCGTCTTTCTCAGGGTCTCCTCGATGTAGAAGCATTCTGGTGCCTTGATATCTTCCAGGTTGATTCCCCCAAAGGTAGGTTCCAGCAACTGACACACTTTAATCACATCGTCCGGGTTGGTTGAACCCACTTCCAGGTCAAACACATCCACATCGGCAAACCTCTTGAACAGCACCGCCTTTCCTTCCATCACCGGTTTGCCGGCAATCGCTCCGATGTTGCCGAGTCCCAGCACCGCCGTCCCATTCGTAACGACAGCGACCAGATTTCCCTTCGCGGTGTATTTGTACGCATCGCTGGGTTGCTTCTCAATTGCCAGGCACGGCACGGCTACTCCTGGTGTATACGCCATGCTCAAATCGCGTTGCGTCCGGCAAGGCTTTGTTGCGGTTATTTCGATCTTTCCTGGGCGCCCTCCCGAATGGTAAGCAAGCGCGTCTGAATTCTTGATAATCATGGTAATTCTCCTAGCCAACTGTTCTTGTAAAGCGTTACTCTGCCGCTGCGTTCTCTGTTGCCCCTCCGCCTACCCTCGACAAGTCCGGCACCGCCGCACTACCATTCCCCCGTTGCCAGATACTCGTGAATGGACTTCGCCGCGCGTCGCCCCGCTCCCATTGCCAGAATCACTGTCGCAGCTCCGGTAACGATGTCTCCTCCCGCAAACACGCCTTTGCGCGAAGTTCGTTGCGAATCATCCTTTGCCTCGATGTAGCCTCGCGTGTTCGTTTTTAATCCCGGCGTGGTGGACTGAATCAACGGGTTCGCCGAAGTTCCTGTGGCAATGATCGCCAACTGCAATGGAATTTCAAACTCGGATCCTGCCATCGCGATCGGCCGCCTTCTTCCCGAAGCATCCGGCTCACCCAACTCCATTTGTACGCACCGCGCGGCCTTCAGCCAGCCTCGTCCGTCATCCAGAAATTCCACGGGATTCGTCAACATTCGAAATTCGATCCCTTCCTGCTTGGCGTGTTTCAGTTCTTCAATGCGCGCAGGCATTTCCGTCTCGCTGCGCCGGTAAATCACATAGGCCTTCTCCGCCCCCAACCGGCGTGCCGACCGTATTGCATCGAGCGCCGTGTTACCTCCCCCGATCACGGCCACATGTTTCCCATGCAAATCCACCATCGGCTCGTCGTACCGCGGGAATTCGTACGCGTGCATCAGGTTGATTCGTGTGAGGAACTCGTTTGCGGAATACACTCCGTTCAGGTGTTCTCCCGGAATGCTCAGAAAAACGGGCAGCCCGGCACCCGTGGCGATGAAAATCGCATCGTACCCTTCTTCTCCGAACAACTCGTCGATGGCAACGGTTTTTCCCACGACTACATTCGTTTCGAACTCGACACCCATCTCCCGCATCTTGTCGATCTGCTCGCGAATCACCTGCTTCGGCAACCTGAATTCCGGAATACCGTAGACCAGGACCCCGCCGATCTCATGCAGAGCTTCGAATACGTGCACGTTGTGTCCCCGTTGCACCAGGTCTCCGGCGGCGCTCAGCCCAGCCGGCCCGCTCCCGACAATGGCCACTTTTTTCCCGGTTGCCGCGGCGTTCGGAGCCATCGTCGCTCCCACACGCTGCTCATAGTCAGCCACGAAGCGTTCGAGATAGCCCACCCCGAGCGATTCCACTTTCTTGTGCAGCAGGCAGGCTCCTTCACAGTGATCCTCTTGCGGACAAACGCGGCCGGTGATCGCTGGCAACACGTTATCCTCGCGAATTTTCGCCGCCGCTCCCAAAAAGTTTCCTTCCACGATGAGCTGCACAAACTCCTTCACCTTTACACCTACGGGGCAGTGCTCAACGCAGGTGGCTTTTGCGCATTCCAGGCAGCGCAGCGCTTCCTGCTTCGCCAGTTCCGCCGAGTACCCCAGATTTACCTCCGTAAAGTTCATGATTCGCAACTCGGCCGGTTGTTCCGGCATGTGCTGCCGGGGCAGCTTTATCCGCTCCTTGAGCGTAAGTGGATTCGCACTGGGCGCTTTCACCGGGCTCATGGCTTTCCTCCGCCCACAAGACAAATGCTCGGCTCCTGGCTGTCTCGCTTGTCCTGCAGCGCCTGCTGATACGCCTCGAGCGAACGCTTCTCAGCTTCCCGGTACATCCTGTTCCGCTGTGTCAGCACATCGAAATTAACGTCATGCGCGTCAAACTCTGGCCCATCGACACACGCGAACTGACTCTTTCCTCCGACCAGCACGCGGCACCCGCCACACATACCCGTCCCATCAATCATGATCGGGTTCAGGCTTACCACGGTGTGAATCCCTTTTTCGCGCGTGAGATCCGCGACCGCTTTCATCATCGGAACCGGCCCTACTGCCAGCACCATCCGAATCGTCTCCGCCGACGCCAGCAGTTCCCGCAACTTGTCCGTAACCAGGCCCTTTTCTCCGTAACTGCCATCATCTGTGGTCACGAAAAGAGCATCGCTCGTGGCTCTCATCTCCGCTTCCAGGATCACCAGATCCCGGTTCCGCCCTCCCAGGATCGTCAGGATGCGATTGCCCGCGCGTTTCAGTGCAACGGTTGTCGGATACGCGAGCGCCGTCCCCACTCCACCGCCCACAATGACCACGGTTCCGAAATTCTTAATGATCGACGGCTTTCCCAACGGCCCTACGACGTCCCGAATCGCGTCACCTTCCTTGAGAGCATTCAACTGCTGCGTGGTTTTCCCGACCGCCTGTACGACAAGTGAAATCGTGCCGTGCTCGCTATCGGAACTTTCAATCGTCAGCGGAATCCGTTCACCATGATCGTCGAGCCGGAGAATGATAAATTGCCCTGCTTCATGCTTGCGGGCAATCCTCGGGGCCTCGATCAGAAATCGCTTAATCCCTGGGGCAATCAACGTCGCTTTCAGTATCCTGAACACACTCTGACCTCTCAGAACTCTCCACTGCGGCGCACAACTCCCACATTCTCTCAAGGACTCCCGAAGGAGAATGTGACGCGCTACACAGCTACTTTTTCCTTTTGCACTCCAACCGGCGGAAGAATCTCCGTTCCCGCGGCGCCTCCCACGGCGGCTGCCATGAACTCCGGTGCAGTAATAAGAGCGCGGTGCCCACCGAAATCCAGGAATCGTAGTGCCGCTTCCACTTTCGGTCCCATGCTGCCTGCCGCGAACTCGCCCTGCCTCAAATACGCTCGGGCCTCTTCCCAACTCAAGCGGAACAGCGGTTTCTCGTTGGTTTTCCCGAAATGGAGGTACACGTGCGTGACTCCTGTCGAGAACACCAGTAACTCTGCCCCTAGTTCCATGGCCAGCAAAGCCGAGCAGCGGTCCTTATCTATCACCGCTTCGCTGCCTTTCAACTGCCCTGCCTGACGCACTACGGGAATGCCGCCGCCGCCCGCGGCGATGACCACAAACCCGGCATCCAAGCACGCGCGGATGGCCTCCAACTCGTGGATGCGTTGCGGGTGCGGGGACGCCACCACGCGCCGCCAGCCTCTTCCTGAATCTTCAACCATCTTCCAGCCGAGCCGTTGCTCGCGTTGCACAGCTTCCTCTTTTTCGTAAAACGGTCCGATGGGCTTGTCCGGTCGTAGGAAGGCAGGGTCATTTGCATCCACAATCACTTGCGTGATGATGCTGACCACCTTCTGCGGGACCCCCGCTTCTTGCAAAATGTTGTCGAGGGTTTGCTGCAGCAGATAGCCGATCGATCCTTCCGTTTCGGCGTCGCACACATCCAGATTGTGAGTGGGCAACACGTCCTGGGCTAGTTCCGAACGCAGCAGCGCCTCTCCGACCTGGGGCCCATTTCCATGGGTCAACACAACGCGATATCCCTGGCGTAAAATCGCCGCGATTCCCCTGCATGTCTCGGTGGCGTGGCTCTGCTGCTCCTTAAAAGTCCCGAGTTCCCTTGCGCGCTTCAGCGAGTTCCCGCCAATCGCTACCACGGCTGTGGGTGTCATGGCTGCGCCTGCTTCGCTTTCTTCGCTTCCCGTCCGGCCAACACCGCCAGCAGAATTGCTTTGTGGGCATGCAGCCGGTTTTCGGCTTGCTCCAGCGCCACGGACCGCGGTCCATCGAGCACTTCGTCCGTGACTTCTTCTCCGC
Source organism: Candidatus Acidiferrales bacterium (assembly GCA_963709675.1). Taxonomy (GTDB): domain Bacteria; phylum Acidobacteriota; class Terriglobia; order Acidiferrales; family UBA7541; genus Acidiferrum. The sequence goes on along the minus strand of CAVPWW010000001.1, from coordinate 1,187,240 downwards.
GGTGCGCCGGCAAGCAGTGCAGGAACAATGCATCCGGCGGAGCCGCCTCCATCAGTTCTCGGTTTACCTGGAAACCTTGAAACGCGCGCTGACGCTCGGCGTTTTCCTTTTCCTGACCCATGCTGGTCCAAACATCGGTGTACACTGCATCCGCGGAACTCAACACTTCCTTCGGGTCATGCACCACCGCGATTTCCGCTCCGGTGCTGGTTCCGTCCGAGCGCGCCTCGGTCAGAATATCCGCATTTGGTTGGTATCCTGGCGGGCAGGCTATCGTGAAGTGCATCCCCACTTTTCCTGCGGCATGTGCCAGCGAAAGTGCCACATTATTGCCGTCGCCCACATACACCAGGTGGAGTCCCTTTAATCTTCCTTTGGCTTCCCGCAGCGTCATCAGATCCGCAATCGCCTGACATGGATGCAACAAGTCCGTCAGCGCGTTAATGATCGGGACGCCTGCGGAAAACGCCAACTCCTCTAACAGCTTCTGAGAAAAGGTTCGCACGATCAGTACGTCCACCCAGCGCGATAGGTTCCGCGCCACATCCTTCACGCTCTCCCGTTTTCCCAGCCCAATATCTCCTGGCGCTAGATACACGGCGTGTCCGCCCATCTGCTCAAATCCAACTTCAAATGTGACCCGAGTACGCAGCGATGGCTTTTCAAAGATCAGCGCTGCCATCTTTCCCTGCAATGTCGCCAGGAACGCTTCGGGATGCGCCTTCACTTCTTCGGCAAGTTGGAGCAGTGCTGCCATTTCGGAAATGGTGATGTCGTGCAGCGAAAGGAAATCCCGTTTCTGCGCGCCTATCGCTGGTTTCAGATGCCAGGGAAGAGCACTTGGAAATGCAACCGCCTGCCGTTCTCGAATCATGTGCTCCTTCTTTCTTATGCCAGTGTTGCCGGCACGTGATGGTTGACGAATTCCCGGATCACCTCGGCGAGTTTGCTGGGACCCCGTTCCGCCACTTCGTACGTCACGCGTAGAGATGGTTGGGGGATCGCAATCAGGTGCCGTAAGTCAATCGGCGTAGCAATCAGCACAAAATCGCAGGGCGTCCGCCGGATGGTTTCATCCAGATCCGCCAGTTGTTTCTCGCTGTACCCCATCGCCGGCAGCAGCGCTCCCACGTGTACAAACTTGCCAAACGTGTCGCGGATGCTTCCCACTGCAAACTGCCGTGGATCCACAAGCGTTGCGCCAGCGCGCCGCGCGGCGAGCACTCCTGCGCCAAAGGTCAACTCACCGTGGGTCAACGACGGCCCGTCCTCGATCACAAGCACCTTCGCCCCGTGCAGGCGTTCCGCTTGTTCGACCTGCACCACGGAATCCATCTCGATGACTTGCGCCTTGGGATTCCTCTGCTGGATATTCGTCCGCACCGTTTCCACTGCTTCTCGGAAGGCCGAATCCACCTTGTTGATGATCACCACGTTCGCGCGCAGCAGGTTTACCTCACCTGGGTGATACAACACTTCGTGTCCCGCGCGATGGGGATCTGTCACGACGATCTCCAGGTCTGGCTTCAAAAAAGGAGTGTCGTTATTTCCGCCGTCCCAGATGATCACGTCTGCTTCTTTTTCTGCTTCTCTCAAAATCGCTGCATAGTCTGCACCGGCGTACACCACTGTCCCGTTTTGCACGTGGGGCTCATACTCTTCACGCTCCTCAATCGTGCACTTCTGCCGGTCCATGTCCGCTAATTCGGCGAATCGTTGCACTTTCTGTTTTGCCAATTCTCCGTACGGCATGGGGTGGCGCATGGCCACCACTTTCAATCCCTGCTCCTTCAACAAGTCCGCCACGCGCCGCGAAACCGGGCTCTTCCCGCATCCTGTTCGCGTGGCGCAAACAGACACCACCGGCACTTTCGCTTTCAACATCGTTTTTTCGGCGCTCAGCAAAACAAAATCCGCCCCCGCCGCCAGCACCCGCGACGCCAGGTTCATCACCCGCACGTGCGATACATCGCTGTACGAAAACACCGCGATGTTTGCCTTTTCTTCCTTGATGATTCTCTCTAGTTCTTCTTCTGCCACGATCGGAATACCTTGCGGATATCGCGGCCCGGCCAGCTCGGCGGGATATTTCCTCCCGGCAATGTCCGGAATTTGCGTGGCGGTAAACGCCACCACGTGGCTCCAGGAATCTTCCCGATAGCACACGTTGAAGTTATGAAAATCACGTCCTGCTGCGCCGACGATCACAATGCGGTTCTGCATAAATTCCTCCGGCGAGGTGTCCCTGATTACATGGATGGAAGGCCCGAAGATCTAAAGAAGCGAATACTCCGGGTAAGAGAACTGCAAGCGGACAGCCACCTTACTATAAGCACTACCGAATACCAACTATCAGATTTATCTATAACATACGGGGCCCTCGCGCAGATCGGGCTCCGCACCACACCGCTGTTCTGCGAGAACTAACTCAAATTCCACCCCTTCCCTGCGCCAACTCACCCATCCCGCTCGTGAAGCCTATCCCCCATGCCACACACTTCAAAGGAGATACCTCGGTTCTAGGAAGTGCGGGTAGGACATGTTGGCAGCTTGCCGACTCTAGAGTCTGCCCCATGCTGGGAGCGCTCGCGAGTTTCAATCAGTCCCGTTCTCCTTGGCTCAAGGAAAGCCGCTCCGTTTCCATCGACCCCTCAGCCCACAATGAAAGCGGACATTTCTACTTTGCACAAACAGGACATTCTCATTTTGCGGCGACAAAAAAAGGGGACATTTCTAAAGAGCTTTGACAAGCTTCAGTAGCTTCAGTAGCTTCAGTAGATAGCTTCAGTAGCTTCAGTAGCTTCATTGACTTGCCGCAAGCCCCAATCTAAGATGACTCCCCCATGTCGAACGCACAGCCCTTCCTAGGCCGCACCGTTTCTCATTATCGTGTGGTAGAAAAACTCGGTGGCGGCGGCATGGGTGTAGTTTACAAAGCGGAAGACACGCGCCTGCACCGGTTTGTAGCCCTAAAATTCCTTCCCGAGAACACGCCGACCGATGCGCCCACACTCGAGAGATTCCAACGCGAAGCACGAGCGGCATCAGCATTGAATCATCCCAATATCTGCACGATCTACGACGTTGGAGAGCACGACGGCAGGCCATTCATTGTCATGGAGTTGCTTGAGGGCCAAACACTGAAACACTTAATCAATGGAAAACCTCTCGAAATTGACCAGGTCTTGGATCTAAGTATCGAAATTACAGACGCCTTATCGGTGGCACACGCAAGAGGTATCATCCACCGAGATATTAAACCGGCGAATCTTTTTGTTTCCCTTCGGGGCCAATCCAAGATTCTGGATTTCGGCCTTGCGAAGATCGCTCCCAGAGGTCAGCAGAACAGTGAAGCTTTCGGAGGTTCCAGTCAGGTAACCATCGCTGGTTCTCCCGAAGACCTCACCAGCCCAGGAACAACCCTTGGGACTCTAGCGTATATGTCTCCGGAACAGGCGCTCGGGAAGGAACTTGACGTACGCACCGATCTGTTCTCTTTCGGGACCGTCCTGTATGAGATGGGAACGGGCAAACTACCTTTCCGTGGCGACTCTTCAGCGGCCATGTTTGATTCGATTCTTCATGGGACGCCACAGCCGCCGCTCGGGATTAATTCTGAAATGCCTGGTGAGCTCGAACGAATTATTAATAAGGCGTTGGAAAAAGATCGCGACCTGCGTTACCAAACTGCTTCGGAGATTAGAACGGACCTGAAGCGGTTGAAGCGCGATCGCGAATCTGCTGGCCGGTCGATTGCGCTCAATAAGCAGAGTTCCGGTTCAGCCCAGGCAGCGACAACGGCTCCAGAGAAATCCGTTGCGGTGCTTTATTTCGAAAATTTGAGTGGCAGCAAGGATGATGAATATTTTCGTGACGGCATGACAGAAGACATCATTACCGAGCTATCGAAAATCAAAGAGTTGCAGGTATTCCCCCGGGCGGCCGTTCTGGCATACCGGGACAAGCCAGTGACTGGCCCTCAAGTGGGCCGCGAACTGAACGCTGCATGTGTACTGAGTGGTAGTCTTCGTCGCGCCGGCAACCGCTTGCGCATCACGGCGCAACTCATCCAGGCGCAAACGGGCCATTCCATCTGGGCCGAGCGCTATGACCGGGAACTTAAGGATGTTTTTGAAGTACAGGATGAAATTGCTCGCAGCATCAGCCAGGCTTTGCGCATCAAGCTTACCCCTCAAGAAGAAAAAGCGATCGCACGTAGGCAAACGGAGAATCCTCAGGCGTACGACTATTATTTACGAGGGCGACAGTTTTTTCACCAGTTTCGGCGAAAGGGTTTTGACTTTGCCAGGCAAATGTTTGCACGCGCCATCGTGATCGACCCGCAATATGCCCGCGCGTACGCTGGCGTGGCCGATTGCTGCTCCTTTCTCTACATGTACTGGGACAGTAGCGAAGATAACTTAAACGAGGCGGAGGCCGCGAGTCACAAAGCTCTTGAATTGGACCCCGAGTTAGCCGAGGCACATGCCGCGAGCGGACTTGCCTTTGCTCTTCGAAAAGATTTTGTAAAGGCGCAAAAAGAATTCGAAACCGCGATACAGTTAAATTCTAAACTCTATGAAGCATTCTACTTTTACGCACGCACCTCTTTCCAGCGTGGTGACCTAACCAGGGCTGCTGAGCTTTATGAACAGGCTTCCCGGCTGAATCCGGATGACTACCAAGCAGTGAGTCTACTGGTCGCCGTCTACCACGGCTTGGGCCGAGAAGCTGAGGCTGCGGCAGCAGAGCGCCGCGCCTTGCAGCTCACCGAAAAACATATCGAAATTCATCCTGATGATCCTCGCGCGCTTTATTTGGGAGCAGGTATTCTCGTACGAATGGGAGATCACAAAAGAGGCTTTGATTGGGCTCGGAGGGCACTCGAAATCGATCCGGATGAGACTTCGATTCTTTACAATGTCGCTTGCGTCTATTCTCTCTTGGGCCGTACAGAAGAGGCCATCGCCTGTCTTGAGAAGGTGATGGAACACGGCACCTTTTACAAGAATTGGGCAACGAAGGATTCTGACCTTGACTCTGTTCGTTCCGATCCTCGTTTCCAGGCACTGCTCAGCTAAGTCTACTTGGACCAGAAATTTAGGTACCGAGACCATAAGTAGCTGACGTCGGCAGGACAAGTGAAAAGCAGCGCCTTAAACTTGCCCCTCGAACTGCGCGTCGGCATTTGGCACGTCACAATACATACCTTCAGGTCCCTTATCCCATCCCATTCGAATCCGCGAAGCTCCGCGGGTAACCCTCGTAATTGAGGGCGTGTTGCCACCAGGCATGTCCTTCGGCATCCTGGGACTGTACCTGCGCGGGAACAAGTGCAGCCCAGGCCACTGAAAAAACAATCACAAGCACCCGGAAGTTCGCCTCGATTTTCATTGGAGAAACTCCTGGCTGGAAAAAAGCACGCGCTTTGCCTCTATGGCCGTGGCGAGGAGTATGACGTCATTGCAGGAGCATGACCTGCTGTGCGGCTTGCAAAGCAAGGCCGCGTCACCCAATATAATTGACTCGGCCAAACTGAGCAGTAGCGCAACCGGAAAGGTACGGGACTTGCCATCGACACGCCGCAGTTTCCTGAAGTCACTCTGCCGTTCCTCCCTTGTGCTTTCCCTCGAAAGCGTACTTTCCGAAGTCACAACAGCTCGCGGCCTCCGCCGCCAAAAGCTTGATAACGCCTCTTTCGTGGTCGAGCGATCGCCGGTCGGAGTGAATTTCATCAATACAGCGAAGACATCCGGACTCAACGCCAAAACCATTTTTGGCGGCGAACACAAGAACAAGTATTTATTGGAAACCACCGGCTGCGGTGTGGCGTTCTACGACTACGACAACGATGGTTGGCTGGACATCTTCCTGGTCAATGGAACGCGCTTGGAGGGATTTCCCGCTGGTCAGGAACCGAGCAACCACCTTTTCAAAAACAATCGCGATGGGACATTTACGGATGTCACCTTGAAGGCAGGGCTGACTCATTCGGGCTGGGGACAAGGCGTTTGCATCGGCGATTACGACAATGACGGCTGCGAAGACCTTTTCATTACCTATTTCGGAAAAAATGTTCTCTACCACAACAACGGCGACGGTACGTTTACCGACGTAACCGAAAAATCCGGCATTGCTGGTAGCGGGAAGCGCTGGAACACGGGCTGCGCCTTTGTTGATTATGACCGCGACGGCAAGCTGGACCTGTTTGTGGCCAATTACATCGATATGGATTTGGCCACTGCGCCGGTTCCGGAGTCGGGACCTTGCCTGTACAAAGGCATTATGGTCGCCTGCGGGCCCCCGGGGTTAAACGGGGGCAAAAATCTGCTGTTTCACAACAACGGCGACGGCACTTTTACGGACGTGTCAGAGAGCGCAGGCATCTTGCAAGCAAATGGAACCTATGGATTGGGCGTTTTGACAGCGGACTTTGATAATGACGGCTGGCCAGACATTTTTGTTGCGGATGACTCCACAGCGAGCTGCTTGTACCAGAATCAGAAAAATGGGAAGTTCGTCGACATCGCGTTGGACGCCGGGTGTGCCTTGAGTGCGGATGGCAAGCCGCAGGCGGGGATGGGAGTTTCGGCAGGGGATTACGACCTCGATGGGAATTTGGACATCGTCAAAACTAATTTTGCCGGTGATACACCGACGCTCTACCACAATCTCGGCAGCGCCACGTTCGAGGACGCGACCTTTCCCGCTGGGCTCGGCATGCACACGCAGTATCTCGGTTGGGGATGCGGCTTCTTCGATTTTGATAATGATGGTTGGCCGGACATCCTGATTTGCAACGGTCACGTGTATCCCGAAGTGGAGCAATTGCGCACGGAAGCAGGTTACGCACAACGCAAACTGCTCTATCGTAATCTCAGAAACGGAAGGTTTGAGGATATTTCGTTGAACGCGGGGCCGGGCATCTCTGACTCTAGCCCTTCGCGCGGCTGTGCCTTCGGCGATTTCGATAATGATGGAGACATCGACTTCGTCGTGAATTGTGCCAACGACTTCCCGCAATTGGTGCGATGCGACTCTACGCTGCAAAATAACTGGATCAAAGTGCGCACGATCGGCACCAAGTCGAATCGCAGCGGAATCGGCACGCGGCTGCGTTGCGTTGTGCAGATGCCCGACACCACAAAACCACATCAGCAGATCGATGAAGTTCGCAGCGGCGGCGGGTATTTCTCACAAAACGATCTGCGGGTGCATTTCGGAGTTGGCAAGGCACAAAGGATCGACATCCTCGAACTGCGCTGGCCGAGCGGTCTGGTGGAGACTCTGAAGGACATCCAGCCCAACCAGTTGATTTATGTGAAAGAGGGCGAGGGAATCGTCCGGAGAGTTTTCTTCGGTGCCCTGAATAAGAATCAGGGGAAGTCATAGAACGTACAATAAGACTTCGTGGCGGGCACAGGTTTGCCCTGACCTTCGGTAAGAGCCCGTTTCCTGTCCACGGCGGGATTTTCGAAAATTTCCATCAAGCCGCTCGGCCCTCGGATTTCGATCCAGTCAATCTTGCTGACTGTTCCCAGCCCAAAGTGCAATCGTCGGTCGCTATCGGAGATATAACCTGGAGCCGCTTTGCACCTCATCAACAAGAATTTTGTCGCCCGCTTTTACATGAGTTCGAGCCTGGAGCATCCGTGCGGCAGTACACCAAAAATCCTGGCAGTCGCGAATCTGTGGCTTATTTTCTGAGATAACTCACTTGGCCGCTTACGATTACGCCTAGGACATGGCTCGTGTACTCGAATGGGTCGCCATCGAAAAGAGCAACATCCGCGTCCTTGCCGGCGGCAAGCGATCCGACGCGGTCTTGAATGCCGAGAATCTGCGCTGCGTCAATCGTGACGGCACGCAAGGCCTTCTCCAGCCCCAGACCATTGGCGGCCGCGATGCCGGCTTCAAAGAGCAGGATGCGGTTTTTCGGGACGTAACCCTCATAGCCCGTCATCAGTGCCATGGGAATCCCCGCCTGTTGGAGTAGCTCTGCAATCTCATAGGTGGCATTGGCGGTTTCCGGCGATTCCGGGCGCTGCATGATTGGTCCAACAAGGCACGGCACACCTGCCTGGCGTATGGCTTCGCGCACCAAATATCCCTCAGTCACGGACGCCAGCATGTATTTCAAATGAAACTCGCTGCCAATGCGGATCGCGGTGACTATGTCGTCGGCGCGATGGACGGTGAAGATGGCCGGCATGGCCCCGTTTGCAACGGGTATGAGTGCTTCGAGCCGCGGGTCACGCGAAGGTTGCTTCGCTGTGTCGGCTCCATCTTTTTTCCATTTCTCCCACTTCTCCTGGTAGGCCTTCGCTTCCCACAACGCGTGCCGAATGATCTCCGCCGTCTTCATGCGTGTCATGGGGGGTTTGTGGTCGGTCTTGTAGGTTGATTTTGGCACGTCTCCAAGATTGAAAATCATCGCTGATTCGGAGCGAATAGCAAGTTGATCGGCGGTCGCGGGAGCCGAGTCGGGACCCACGGTCTTGAAGATGCCGGCTCGACCGGCAATCGGGTTTCGAGGACCTGGAGCAGACTGAATCGTCGTAACGCCGTACCGATTCACATATTTGAGCAAAACCTCGTTGGGGTTAAAGCTGTCGAGCGACCGGACATCGGCGGTATTCGGGTCGGTGGCCTCGTCTTGATCCTGGTCTTGAGGGATGTTGTAAGCCCCAGAGATTCCGGCGGTTGTGTCCACGTCAATCAAGCCGGGAGTGGCGTAATCCGCGCGCAACACTTGGTATCCAGCAGGTGCTTGCAAATCCGCGCCGAAGGCAACGGATTCGATCTTCCCGCCACTCATAAGGACCATCCCGGGTCGTCCTTGAGTCTCGGAGCCCATCGTATAGACATGGCCCGCGAGCACGGCGATTTTTTGCGCATACAAAGCAGGCGCGACATTAGCAATCCACAGCAGCAATCCCAAATACCGCAGGGTGCGCATTAATTTCCACTCCCTTGCGGTGACGGATAGCGGCTCGCCACGGAGAAGCCGCCTGTGGCGTAGTGCAGATCCTGCGGATTGCTGCGGTCAAAGACTTTTTGTCCCTCGATCCATGTCTCCAGCACGTGCGTGTAGACGCTAAAGGGTTGCCCGCTGAGGATAATGAAGTCGGCGTCCTTGCCGATCTCGAGAGTTCCCACACGGTTACCGAGATCCAACATTTCGGCGGGGTAGATTGTGAGGCCTTTCAGCGCAGCCTCTTCGCTCATGCCGCCCCGCACACCCAAGGCTGCTTGCCGAAGCAAGAGTCGTGAAGGAGTGATCGGGTCATCGGTGTTGAAGGCGACCTTTACGCCAGCCTTTTCGAGGATTGCGGGACAATGAATGTCGATATTGATTGTTTCCAGTTTTCCGCCCGGCGAATCAACCATCGTGTAACTAACCGGGACGTGGCGTTTGGCTAGCTCGTCGGCTACCTGGCAGGCTTCGCTGCCGTGATGCACGACGACGCGATAGTGAAACTCGTCCGACAGCCGCAGTACCGTCATGATGTCATCGGCGCGATGGGTGTGATTGTGGACGATCCGTTTGCCTTCGAGGATCTCCACTACCGGCTCGATATCATGATCGCGATCCGGGGCCTTCGCCGTCTTATCACCGGCGGCCACGGCTTTGTTATAGGCATCCCACTTCTCTTTGTATTGCTTCGCTTTTTCGTAGATGGCACGGGCCAACGCGGCTTCTTCCATGCGTGTCATCGGGGCCTGTTTGCGAGTGCCGTAATTCTTGGGATTTGTGCCATTGGCCATCTTCATGCCGCCCATGCTGCCGGGAATGATCATCTGTTCAACTGTTTTACCGCGCAGTTTGACGTAGGCAGATTGACCACCCATCACGTTTCCGCTGCCTGGAAGGATGTTCGCCGTTGTCACGCCGCCGGCGGTCGCCATGCGGATGTTCGGATCGGCAGGATCAATCGCATCCAGGGCGCGGAGACCAGGTTCGATGGGACCCGTCATTTCATTGTCATCGTCCGAATCAGCGACCAGCGGATTGGGAGCTATCCCAATGTGGGAGTGCGAATCCACGATCCCAGGCATAAGCACTTTTCCATTGGCTTCTAGAATCGTTGCTCCGGCAGGAATGCTGACTTTGCCTTCCTCGCCCACGGCCACAATCTTCCCATTTGCCACGACGAGAATTCCGTGCGCGATCGGTGGGCCGCTGATGGGATAAATCAAGGCGCCACGCACGACAACCGTTCCCTGCGTGGTCGCTTCTTGTCCCACGGTACGTGGCAGAATCACAAGCAAAACTGTGGAGAGGAATGCAGCAAGCTGAATCGTAATGATAGGTCGCCAGTACATACGGCCCTCCGGGAACGCAAGACGCGGCAGTATACCACTAAGCTCGAAGACCTTCCCTCAAGCCCGTCGCGCCTGCGCCGAAGACAGAAAATCACTCCTTTGGCGGCCCTTTATTGCAATTTCAGCGAGCCGAATAACGCGTACTCGGGCACAGGGTATCAAAGAGCCACTCTGTGACTACCATCACATACGATGCGATGGAATGCGGGTTTGATGAAGAAGTCCCTCACGAAGAGATGCACTAGCTCCACAGAATCCATCCTCAATGGGACGCAGTTCTCATAGGGATATCGCACGGCGTTTGACCAGTAGGTTGTCTCGGCTCGGTGCAGGTTGCCGATCAGAGCTATCCGATATCCAAGGAGCCTGAATGGACGCCAAAGGTGTACTCGAGTTTGCTGCCAAGAACAACGCCAAGTTCCTCGACATGCGTTTCATTGATCTGCCAGGCATCTGGCAACACCTGAGCTTCCCCATCGCCGAGCTCACCGCGGACTCCTTTAAGGAAGACTTCGGTTTTGACGCCAGCTCGATTCGTGGTTGGGCCCATATTCACGAATCAGACATGCTGCTCATACCCGATCCGAACACCGCTTTCATGGATCCTTTCTGCGAGGTCCCGACACTCGTCCTGATCGGCGACGCCATCGAACCCGGGACATTCAAGCCCTACAGCCGCGACCCACGAGGCATTGCCAGGAAAGCGGAAGCGTATTTGAAGTCCACGGGCGTTGCCGACCAAGCCTTCTTCGGCGCTGAAGCGGAGTTTTTTATTTTCGATAACGTCCGCTTTGACAGTTCGACGCAGCACAGCTACTACTTCATCGATTCCGATGAGGGCCGCTGGAACTCAGGGCGCTCTGACGTCAACCTCGGCTACCGCCCTCGTCTCAAGGAAGGCTACTTCCCCGTTCCTCCCACCGATCATTTCCAAGACCTGCGCAGCGAAATGGTGCTACACCTGATCGCCGCCGGGGTGGACATCGAATGTCATCACCATGAGGTTGCGCAAGCAGGTCAGGCCGAAATTGACATGCGGTTCGATACGCTTGTCAACTCCGCCGACAAAATGATGAAGTTCAAGTACATTCTGCGGAACACGGCATACAAGTCTGGGAAAACCGTGACCTTCATGCCCAAGCCACTGTTCGGCGATAACGGCTCTGGAATGCACACCCACCAATCGCTTTGGCTGAGGGGAAAGCCGCTCTTTGCCGGCGACGGGTACGCAGGCCTGTCCGAAACCGCCCTGTTTTACGCCGGCGGCCTTTTGAAGCACGCGCCCGCAATCCTGGGTTTCGCGGCGCCGACGACCAACTCGTACAAGCGGCTCGTTCCGGGCTACGAAGCGCCCGTCAACTTGGCCTACTCAAAGCAGAATCGCTCGGCTGCGGTGCGCATCCCGATTTATTCCGACAGCCCAAAGGCCAAACGGCTCGAGTTTCGCCCACCCGACCCCTCTTGTAACCCCTATCTGGCATATGCGGCGATGCTCTTGGCCGGACTCGACGGTGTCAAGAACAAGATTCATCCGGGCGAACCGCTCGACAAGGACAGCTACGATCTCTCGCCTGAAGAGGCGGCAAAGGTTCCTTCCGTTCCCGGTTCTCTCGAGGGCGTTCTTGCCGCCCTCAAGGCGGACCACAAATTCCTCCTTGAAGGCGGCGTCTTCACCGAGGAATTGATCAGTCTCTGGATCGAGTACAAGACCAAGAACGAAGTGGACCCCATCCGAATGCGGCCCAATCCGTACGAGTTCCACCTCTACTACGACATCTGAGTGCATGTGGATGATGGCTTATGGGCTTTTGAAGTCGAGTGTTAAGACGGTGATATCGTCCTGCTGTCCTTGACCGCGGGGTTGTTCCGACCAGCGCGACAGCTCGTCGAGCAATCCCTCAGCAAACTGATCGACAGCCAGGCTTCGGTTGTTTTCCATAAACCTGACGAACCGCGCGGTCCCAAATTCCTGTTCCGAAGGGTTTTTGGTTTCCGGGATTCCGTCGGTGTAGAGCACAACCCGATCGCCAGCTTCAATCGGAGATTCCAAGGATGCGTAAGTTGCTTCATCAAACATGCCGAGAATTAACCCGTTCTCCAACAACTCCTTGGTTTTGCCAGCCGACTTGTGCCAAAAGAGCAAGGGAGGATGTCCCGCACCAGCGTAGGTCAGCCGCTTCTTTTCCATGTCGACGAACACGTAGGCGGCCGTCACGAAATTGTGTTCAAACTTTCCGCACAGCGCGCGATTCAAGCCCGAAAGCACGCCTACCGGGTCAGCGGCGTGGGGAGCTTGCGCGGCCAGGGCCACTTGCAGCATGGAAGCAATTAAGGCAGATGGGAGTCCATGACCGGACACGTCGGCAATAAGAACTCCCACATGTTTATCGTCTACGAGAATGAAGTCATAAAAGTCACCCGCCACAGAGGTCATGGGAAGATAGCGGGCCACAATGTCAAGACCCGCAATTTTCGGGGTGTCGCGTGGTAGGATGGACAACTGAATTTGACGGGCCATTTCCAATTCAATATTGATTGCCAGAAGTTGCTGGGCAATTTGTGCATGGGCTTCGCGGAGCATCAAATGAGTACGCACGCGCGCTTTCACTACAGCCTCGGAGAAAGGCTTGTGAATATAGTCCACAGCACCGACTTCGAAGCCTTTGGTTTCGTCTTCCGTACCTGTTTGCCCGGTAAGAAAAATGACCGGGATATCCCGCGTCTCCGGATTTTCTTTTAAGCGGCGACAAACCTCGTAGCCGTCCATGACGGGCATCAGGACGTCGAGCAAAATCAAGTCGGGTTTGTCATCGCCAGAGGCAATGGCCAGTGCTTTCTCACCATTGGTGGCGACTTTTGTTTTGTACGAGTCCTTCAGAGCGCCGGAAATCACGCCAATGTTGATAGGAGTATCGTCAACAATCAAGATGGACTTGGGGGGGGAAGGTTGGGGCATAGTTTCACTCCAGTTTGAGGTGCAGGCGAGCGGCTATATCGGAAAGAGAATTGAGCGCAGCCTCGAAATCGAAATTGCCAATCAGTCCGGTAAGAGTGCTCAGTTCTGATTGGGTTAGCACTCTGGATAAACGAGGACGCGCGTCGAGTATGAAATCGGCAGCGTCGCCATCGTCATTCTTCAGCAATTTTTTTAGCCTTACTAGGGGCTCCAGGACGCTGGTGGGATCGGCGGTGGCCTCGTCAGTTCCGAAAAGTACCTGCTCAGCCGGGAGCGCCGATCGGATTGCCGTCACGACAGCGCCGAAGGAAAGCGAGAGGGATTGCAGCGCCGGCTCGACACCCTGACCTGTGGTGAGTGCAGTTTCGGCTCTCGAGGCAACCTCCGCAAGCGCGGTTGCGCCGAGATTAGCTGCAGAGCCCTTTAGTGAATGGGCAGCACGTGCGGCCGTGGTCATATCCCCCGCAGCCAGAGCGGTGCGGATTTCTTCCACGCCTCCCACGGATGGCTCTGCGAACTTGCGCAAAAGCGATTCATAGCGCAGACGATTACCGCCCGTTCGTCGGAGCGCCGACTTGGTGTCGATCCCAGGGATCTCCAGCGCACCGGAATCAGGCGCCTTAGCCAGCGTGGGAAAATTTGATGCCATAGTTGCACGATCCGCCGCGAGGTTGCCTGCTTCGCGCGGCTTAATCCAACGTAGCAGTGCGGCGAAAAGTTCATCGGGATCAATGGGCTTGGCGACATGATCGTTCATGCCAGCCTCGATGCACTTCTCGCGATCGTTGGCCATCACGTTGGCGGTCATAGCAACAATAGGCAGAGCCCGAAATTGTGGGTTGGATCGAATCGCCTTAGTGGCCGCGACGCCATCCATCACAGGCATTTGCATATCCATCAGGACGAGATCGTAATTGTGGCGCCCAACCATGCGGACAGCTACCTCTCCGTTCTCAGCTACATCAATTGACATGTGGGCGTCCTTGAGTAGCCCCAAGGCGACTTCCTGATTGAGTTCATTATCTTCGGCCAGCAAAACGCGCGCGTCACGAAGGCGGGATAGATCTAGACTGGGGTCCGCCGGAACATCGCCGCCTTTCTCGTGGCTGGCACCGAGGACCTCGACGGCTGAGTCAAAGAGCATGGAAGGAGTGACAGGCTTGATCAAGACGTTGGCGAAGGCGTTCTCCTCGGCTTGCTTGAGAACTTCTTCGCGACCATATGCGGTGACCATGACGAGATGCGGCCGGACAGCGAGATTGGGAAGTGCCCGGATGCGTTTGCCTGTTTCGATGCCATCGATGCCCGGCATCTGCCAATCGACAAAGGCAATCTCATAGGGCTCACCGTTTTCCGCAGCCTGACGGACCATCTCGATGCCTTCAAGGCCAGATGGAGCCTCATGAACGACAAAGGTCATGCTTGTGAGCATGCTGGACAATACGGCGCGGGCCTGAGGATTATCGTCAACGATCAGGACATGGCGGCCGCGCAGGTCGGGCCTGGGTGCACGCCGCACTGACGATGTACCATTGCCCAAGCGCGCGGTGAACCAAAATGTGCTTCCCTTGCCCGGTTCACTGGTGACACCAACATCGCCGCCCATCAGTTGCGCCAGGCGTTTCGAAATGGCAAGCCCGAGACCTGTACCGCCGTGCTGACGCGTTGTAGAGGCATCCGCTTGCTCAAAGGCCTGGAACAGACGTCCCATTTGTTCCTGGGTCAGGCCTATGCCGGTGTCACTAACGGAAAAGCAAACCAACTGGCCATTCTCATCCCTCTCCTGCACACGCGCCTTCACGACAATTTCGCCGCTCTCGGTGAATTTGACGGCGTTATTGCAGAAGTTGATGAGAATTTGCCCCAAACGAAGTGGGTCTCCTTTGAGTTGAGTAGGGACTGAGGACTCGATATCGAAAATGAGTTCCAATCCCTTCGCCGAGGCCTTCTCAGAGATCAGATTGCTTACGTTTTCCAGAACCTTCTCCAGATCGAAGTCGATATTTTCGACAGATAATTTACCTGCTTCGATCTTCGAGAAATCCAGAATGTCGTTAATAATGCCGAGCAGGTGTTGGCCGGACATTTGAATCTTGCGGACATAATCCCTTTGCCTCGAATTAAGTTCGGTCCTCAAGGTCAAGTGAGACATTCCGATGATGGCGTTCATGGGGGTGCGGATCTCGTGGCTCATGTTGGCAAGGAAATCCGCTTTGATTCGAGTGGCCTCCTCTGCTACCTCCTTTGCGCGTCGCAATTCCACCTCCGATGCCTCGAGCGCCTGGTTAATATTCTCGAGCTCTTCTTTGCGCGCGGTGATCTGACGTTCCGAGGTGGCCAATGCTTCTGCTTGAGCGCGGGTCTGCTCGAGTAGCTTTCTAGTCTCGATGTTGCCGGACAAGATTTCCGCGCTCAGCGCTAGGGAGGGTAATAGGGCATCGAGTAGACCGTGCTGCCGCTCGGTTAACGACGAAACTGGTGCCAGTTCGAGGACAGCCGTAACAGTGTCTTGGTTGATCACAGGCAGAAATAGGAGGCTGCCAGGGGTCACGGTGCCCATCCCGGCGGTAATCTGCACATGACTGCCCGCCGTCACTGCAAGCGGCCGCCGCTCAACAGCCGCTTGTCCCACAAGTCCTTCGCCTAATGCGAACTCACGTGGACTCCCCGAATCATTGATTGCAAACGAGCCGACACGGAGAAATCGCTTTTGACTGTTGTCGGCGAGGTAGAGGGCCCCGTAAATAAGTGGGATGGATTCGGACAAGCGAGACAATAGAGCCGTCGCGAATCCAGCAAAGTTTTGCATGGCTTGCAGGCGTGACAATGTGGAGGCTATCTCGGACTTGACCCAGGCCTGAGTCTCCCGTTCTCGGGCGCCCAGCTGAAGCGTTCCAAGTGCACGGCTGATCTCGCCGATTTCGTTCCTGCGATCGAGATAGGGAATGGTTTGGTCCAGTTTCCCTGCAGCGACGTCTTGGATGCTACTCCGCAAAGCGAACAGCTCTTGAACGACTGCGCTATGTAGGATGGACGCGGCAATCGCGAAAGATACTGCGAGGCCAAAACCAATGAACAGCCAGGTGAACAAAATGGCGCGATTGGTTTTGTTAGTCAGTTCCTGGGACTGCTGGTCCACGGACTTGCGAGTCCCTTGAGCGATTCCCTCGATGGCCTGCCGTCCTCGTTGCATCTCGGCGTCTACGCCCCCGCGCATCAGGTTCATGGATTTGGTGTTGTCACCGACTAGAGTCGCAGCACGGACAGGGCGAGAGTCGGATACTGCTTGATCAAACAGAGCCCCCGCCTCCTTGATCTCTTGGGCATGATTGGGACTTTCACGAGCCGACTCAGCGATAAGTGTTTGATATTCGGCATAGCTCTTGTCCAAATCGCCTTCGATAGCGCGCATCTTATCGTGGTCAGGCTCGGCGATATCCTTGTATAAGAGCAGACCAAACCGGTTCGCTTCTGCTTGTGCCTGTGTCAAGTGCTGTAATGCCAGAACATCCTGGTCGATCAGTTCGCTGTAGCGCGTGTCGATCTTTTTACTTTCGACCGTCGCGTATAGACCTGCCATAAGCACCATTAAGGCCAGCGGAGCCATGGCCACCAGGAGTTTTCGCCGGAGCTTCAGATTCGCCAAAATGCTGATCATGGATGCAAACCAATCAAACGACTAATTCTTGTCACACGCGTGAGAAATTGTACTCTCTGTCTGCGATGAACGATTCGAGTCGGGCGGTTACGGAGAAATGGTCTATTAAGTCCAGTCAAACCTAGCACATGAAAGCGTTGAGCGGCTGGAGAATTATTGAATTCGAAAGAACCCGCTCTTATGACTGCCACGGGTGCCACGGGTGGACTGGGCAAACCCACCTTGAGCTGTTCCCACCGGCGGACCGCTCGAAGAGGGTTTGGCGAAATAGAAAGCCATGTGGGTGGGCCGCGACAGGTCGCTGGCCCGCGTCTATTTGTCCCGCTTGTTCCGATTGACCGAGATGGGAGGCTGCAATTCGATACTTCACCGAGTAGGTGTGGAGGAGTGAGCGGGACTGCTCTGGGTTGACACTTGTGTCAGCCCTCCCGCAACCGGCCAGCTCTATAAATAAGGTCCCGCGCCGTTTCGTAGTTAAGGCATGCATAAATTCATGAAATATCCTGTAGCGTGCCAGTTCCAAGCCTCAGAGGTAGTGGTCTCATTTGGCGCGGTTTGCAAACGGCGCCACCGGAAGCGCTATCGATTGCGGAGGGTTCCAGATTGCTCTCCGCACAACTTTCTTGAACGGTACGGCGAAGAATCTCTGGGATCGACAACATGCCCATGAGCTTCCCGAATTTAGATTGATGAAAGGCAACGATGTAGATACGTTTCATCAAGACCTCTTTAGGACGATGTTCGGCGAGGCGAATCAGAAGTGCGTTCCACAGGGTTGGTTTTGGAGTGTCTCAGGTATTCCTGCAGATTGGGTTTCTGGACTTTTCCGTAGGCATTGCGGGACAATGCCTCGAGGAATGTGATTTGCCGGGGCAACTTGATCTTGTTGATTCTGGATCGAAGAAAGTCTACTCAATCCACCAAAACGAGCGCTCGCTCTATGCGGCGGGATTCTAAGATTCTGCCCGATGTCTGGAACGAATTACGGGATCTGCGAGGTTTCTTAGGCGTACCCCCGGGCTGCTTGGTTCCAAGCAGCGGTAATCCGCAAATAATCGAGCGGTAGTTGTTTTTGAACATAGTAAGGAGATTGCCTTTCCCGTGGCCCGCCTTGCGAGCACCGAGATCGGTTTGCATCGCACAGTAGAGGAGGTGCATTCGTCGGGTGGGGCACTCCTAAACGGACTTACGAAATCCTAATGGAATGCTCAGGATTTCATGAAACCGGGAACCCCAGGATGGAGTTGCCGCTAGTCGAGAGTTGGGAGCGCGGCCGTGGAGGAACTTCGATGTTATGTGGGCCCAAAGGCAGTAGCGCGGAAGCTTCGGTTTTGCAGTGTGCGGCGTGTGGGAGGCGGACGGAATTATTTGAGCTGCCAGGACGAAATGAAAAATATTGTTTGGAGTGCAGCGCGGACCTGGCGACATCCATATTGCTGGCGACGGAGATCGATGCCGCAACAAGATCGGGGGAGAACACCGGAGGATTGGTGGCGGAGTTTGTGGAGTTGGGGCGGCGGATGTTGTGGCGGGCGCAGTTGAGCTAGGCGGACCGGGACAGAAACAGGGCGGCGGTGTTGGAAGTGGGCTGTTCACGCGCGATGCGGGTGTGCGCTGCCCGTGAGATGAAAACGGACGAGGGGAAAATACAAGGCCGCGCTGAAGAAGGTGATTGCGGCAAAGCCGTGCCGTGAACGTCGGCAGTGCGAGACCAGCCGCCTCGCCCGCTCATCAACTCCTTGAAATCTGACAAATCAAACGGTGACTTGAACAGCCATCTCGTGGAAAGTGGCGTATTTCTCATCGAAGTTCTTAGTGATCGGCTCTCCTTCAATAAATTTCTCCACCATCTTCTCGACCCAGGGATACAGTTCCCGATTATATGTCTCGGCATCTTCTTTCGTTTCCCATAGGCTGATAGCCACCATTTCCTTTGTCCGCGGTGCAACCAGAAGCAACTCGTCCACGAATCCTTTCTGCTTCTTTAAGAGGGGCGCGATCTCCTTCTCAAATGCGGCGGGAAATTCTCTCGCAAGACTCGGTTTCAACTGCATCGTCACAAGACGTGCAAACATAATTTTCTTCCTTTAAATCGGAGGGCGATGCGCTAAGGTTCCTATCCTTCCGCCGGACGGCGTAGAACCGGAAGCTCATTCCATCCCCACCTGTTAATATTTCCGCACACTTAAAATTGCTGTACCGCGGGTCACCCGGTCGCGTGCCCGGCGGCACACGGCACAGCTCTCACCTTTCCCACCACCAATTGGACTTAAGCGCGAAAAAATGTTCATCCGAGGCGAAGAATGAAACCTAGGATTTGCTGTAAGTGCTTTGAATTAACGCGGAGCTTTGAACGAGTGTCTCGGGCCACCCTGCCCTTCTCGAGACAAGCTATTTTGCTGCGGCGCTTAGTCCTTGGCGTGTAGATTCCAGGGTCTTGATCAGCGATTCCTTGGGGAGCTTCTGGATGATGGGTTCGATAATCCATCCCAGGCCTAAGGGCACATCGCGGGTTAGCGAAATGGCCCGGCACTCCAGGCATACACCGCGGTCCCGCTCTTGGAATCTCCAATAGGAGCTTAGACGCCACAGGAACCCGTAACCTGTATCGGGGGGCAGCACTCTCTCCTTCGGACCGCCGGCGTTCTCCACCTCCGCTATCCTGGTCGTGCGCGAGCGGCAAATCCAGCGTGCAGGGTTCAGGGAACGATAATGAACCTCATGATCCGTATCGAGAACAACCGTAAGTATTTTTTTCTTGAGCAGTCGCAGGTAAATTTGAAAATCGTTGTGGTGATGACTTATCAACTTGGAGTCAATTACTTCCGGTTTGTAAATATTCTTATGGTTATCGTAGTCCTGGATGAGTGCCAACGTCTGTTCCAGGTTCGTCGCAGGAACGAATGCGGCTCCGATCCAGTCATGGATTAAGCCATTCGGCACTTTGATCGGTCCTTGGCCGGACCAGAATTGCGCCACAATCTGCCCTTTGTGGATCTGCTGGGATCTTTCCGAACTCGCGTCCGACCACAGGAATGTATCGTTATCAAATGAAGTCTGCTCCATCTCTGTTTCAGCCTGGCGAATGTGGGCTTCAAAGGCGGCCGAGGTTTGAGGCTTTAAGAGTGTGGGCTTTGCACTTTGCGCCATTTCGCGCCTCCAACCGTGAATCGAACACGAACGAGCAGACAGTCTGGAGGGGGATGCCAGGTGTCCGACCCCTGTATCCAGAATGTGCTTGACATGGGCGAAGCGGGGCCGTACCGTGAAGCTGGATACTGCATCGCAGTATACCGCGGAATGAGAGGAGATTCAATCATGATCGCGAAAGAAAAAAAATCACCTCGAGCCTCCCCGCCCGCGAACCCGCTGATGGGGTGGGCGCGTCAAGGCATCGAGAGTTTTGTGGCTGCGCAAAGGATTCTGCTGGATCTGGCAGCTCAAGAAAATGCGCTGCTTGTCGGAATGGTTCGGGAGAATCTTGCCAAGCCAATTTCCAGGCCCGGCGCAACGCTGGCAAGTTTGACGGACATGGGGGTTAAGAATGCCACTTCAGCAGGCAAAATTCTGCTGGACCTGGCTGCCGGTGAGACCGCGCTGGTGGTGGATGGCGTCAAGGAAGGACTGCGGCTTCCCGTGGCCGCAGGTGCTGTAGCCGAGGTGGCACGTCACCGCGTGGATACCTTAGTCGGCATGCAAAAGCACTTGCTGGATGCGGCTGCGGAGCAGACTCATGCCATGGCCGAGTCCTATCAGGAAGGCAAAGGCGTGATGGCCGGGGCAAAGGTTGTGGAGCTCGCGCGCCGCGGCATCGAGGGCTTTGTGGAGAGCGAGAAGAAGTTCCTCGACTTGGCCGCGCATGAGATGAGCGCAGCTACCAAGGGGGGCAAGCCGAATGGAAAGCCCCGGGAACGGATGGAAGTGTTGACGAAAATGGCGCGGCAAGGTGCCGAGAAGTATATCGATGCGCAGAAAAGGCTCCTGGAACTGGCCATCGAGGAGTTGGATACGGCGAGGAAAGCCAGGGGTGATCGCAAAGGTGCGATGCGGAAGACTCCGCAGCACTCTTGGGAAGAGCTGACGGAGAAGGGCGTCAAGAACCTGGTTGCGGCGGAGAAGTCGCTGCTGGATCTGGCCATCAGACCGAAGAGAGGTATGGCCCGCGAGGAGACCCGCAAGGCTGGTCCGCAGGGGCGGGGCAGGAGAGCAGGCAAGACTGCTGCCGTTTAGGACCATTTCCACTCGGCGCAATAGGACTGGTGTCAATTCTACCGAGGTGGAAACCGCGCTGCCGATTCCTGCCGACTCCGGCGGGAATCGGCGGCAAGTTAACCGATTCGCGAGTTAACAGGCGGTCCTATTTTGTTTTGCTTTGCGAATTTCCTTGGGTAGACTGAGAAAAACATGACGCCTCGCCGACGTCCGCTGCGAAAAGAGCAAAGAACAGGGCCATCGCCCATTTGGCACGAATGGCTCGTGGGGGTGGAGTTAGCGTTTCTACGGCTATCTCCACTTTACTGGGGATACGGAATCCCCCACGGGGATGGCTCCGCAGTGGTTCTAGTACCTGGATTTCTGGGCACGGACCTGTATCTAACCCAGCTTCGCACCTGGCTCGGCCGCATTGGGTACGAGACCTTCTATTCTGGAATCCAACTGAACGCGGACTGCCCCAACATCCTCATCCGGCGACATTTGACCGAGTCAATCCAGCAAGCCTGCAAGGCGACGAGAGGAAAAATTCATCTCATCGGGCACAGCCTCGGCGGCTCAATCGCCCTAGCTGCTGCCTGCCAGATGCCTGGCCGCGTTGCTTCCGTGATTACTCTCGGATCGCCGATCCGCGGGGTCGCGGGCCATACCTCCATCCTGCTCGCCGCTGATCTGGTACGAAAGCAAATCCTTGAAAAACACGGTCATGGCGTGCTCCCCGCGTGTTACACGTCACGCTGCACCTGTGATTTTCTGGAGTCGCTCAAAGGAAAGCTCCCAAGCTCGGTGCGTCAGACCGCCATCTATACTAAGAATGACGGGATCGTGGACTGGCATGTCTGCCAAACGGGTGACCCCGGGGTCGACGTGGAAGTCTCTGCCACGCACATTGGAATGGTCTTTAGTCCGCTGGTATACAGCGTTGTCGCACACCGCCTGGCTGGGGAGTGCACTTAAACGGTCTCTGTTCTACCGGAAAGGAATGGTTTGCTCCTCTCCTTACGCCTGCCCGAATTACCATCCATAAAATAAGCTGAGGATTCATTACTCGCTCTCCTTCGCGCCGCATTGAGGCCTCACCGTCGTCAGTCCATTGTTCATGCTCGCAATGACCCGGATGAGGGCCCTCACGCGTTGGCGGTGGACGGCAGCCTAGTAGCTCGGCCAGATCTTGCCGGAGAGCGCCGAAGGTAGGCAATTCGGCTTCCATACGGAGAGTTTTAAACGAGGGCCCCATAAAACCACAAGGAATTGTGCCTGAAGGAGTAATACAACTCAGCTCATGTGTGTTGGAAGGCGCAGGAAAGTGGGGGATGGCGCAAGGCAGGTACGGAAGCCAGCGAGAAGGCATTCGGTAGAGAGGAGTTACAAAAAGCTCAGACAGTGGCAAGGCTAGTGCACACAAAAAGGCGTGGACCCATATAGCGTGGGGTTCCGCAATGAGTAGCAGTTGACAAAACATCCAACTAACGACCTCTAAGACTACGCGTGTTTTGTCAGCCAGCAGACTACCTTCCTCATGGTCGCCCAGACTGGGAGCAAAAGGGTAAGCGCGTGCCTCATTGCCGAGGACCCTCAGAAAGAGACTTCGGGGGCCTCAATGAGCACGAGCGAATCGGTGCAGGAGCGGATTCAAGTCTCTCCTGCAGAAGAATGCCTCAGTGAAGAGCGAATTGCCTACCTGGACAGACTAGCTAGCCAAGCCCGTACCGCCGCCGTCGTCTTCACTCAATTCACCCAAGAAGACGTCGATCGGATTGTCAAGGCGATGGTTTTGGCCGGCTTGGAACACGCTCAGCACCTTGCCCGCCTGGCAGTTGAGGAAACCAAACTCGGAGTCATGGAAGACAAGGTCATCAAGAACATGGTGGCCACGGAATTCGCCTATAACTATATAAAGGATAAACGTACGGTTGGCGTCATTCGAGAGTTTCCGGAACGCAATCTGGTCGAGATGGCCGAACCGATTGGAGTGATCTTCGCGATCACCCCGATTACGAACCCTACTTCAACGATTCTCTTCAAATGCCTCATGGCCATCAAGACCCGCAACGCCGTGATTTTCAGTCCCCATCCAAACGCCTGGCGGTGTTGCTCCGAAGCCG
This sequence comes from Candidatus Acidiferrales bacterium, assembly GCA_963709675.1. GTDB lineage: Bacteria > Acidobacteriota > Terriglobia > Acidiferrales > UBA7541 > Acidiferrum. Next base: position 1,163,983 of record CAVPWW010000001.1, on the reverse strand, counting down.
TGAAGATTATGTATGAGACGGCGGTGAAACATGGAGCACCCGAAGGCGTTTTTTCCTGCTTGGCTTCACACACGATGCAGGATAACGCCTACCTGATGCGGCACAAAGACGTGGGCCTGATTGATGCCACCGGCGGGACAGGCGCGGTCAAGGCTGCTTATAGCTCCGGCAAACCAGCCCTCGGCGTAGGTCCGGGCAACACGCCAGTTTATTTGGAAAAATCGGCCGATTTGAATACGGCCGTGGTGGATATCATCGTTTCTAAAACCTTCGATAACGGAACCATCTGTGCTTCCGAGCAGACCGCGGTGATCGACGATGAGATTTTTGACTCCGTGATGAACAAATTTGCAGAACTTGGCGCACACATCTGCAATGAGAAAGAGGCGGAGCTACTGACGCGCACAGTAATCGACCCCAAGACTGGGTTTATGCAACCCATGGCCGTTGGGCAGAAGGCTATCGATATCGCTCGTTTTGCCGGCCTTTCCGTGAAACCGAGCACCAAACTCCTGATTGCGCAGATCCAAGGCGTGGGGCGCGAATATCCCCTATCGGTCGAGAAGCTGTTTCCGCTACTGTCCGTCTATCGAGCGAAATCCGTCGATGAGGCGCTCAGGGTGTGCGTCGACTTGAATTACGCAGGTGGGCTTGGACATACGGCGGTAATTTTTTCACGCAATGACGAGATCATCCGCAAGTTCGGTGAGGTAATGAACGCGGGACGGATCATTGTGAACTCGCCCGGCTCAGTCGGAGCCGTAGGAGGCGTCTACAACGATCTCGTGCCCACCTTCTCCTTCGGATGTGGCACTGGTGGCGGCAACAGCACCACCGATAACGTAAACATCTATCACTACCTCAATATCAAGCGTGTCGCTCGGAGGACACAAGCGCACATGTGGTTCCGAGTTCCCAATCAGATTTATTTCAACATGAACGCGGTGCAGAATGTTCGCCAGTTTCCATCGCGCTCCACCATCATCGTTACGAATCCTGCTTTGGAGCATTTCGGACATGTGGACATTGTCCGACGCCACATTCCGGAAGGAACCCACGTCCACGTCTCGGTCATTCCCGATGCAGAGCCCGAGGTCAAGGTGGTCATGCACGGAGTGGAAGCTCTCAATTTCTACAAAGCGGACCAAATCATAGCGCTGGGCGGCGGTTCCGTGATCGACGCAGCTAAGATCATGAAACTCAAGTACGAGTCGCCGGAGGCTGACCTGGAAGAGCTGGCCGCGCCCTTTCTGGACCTGCGCAAGCGCGTGATCCAGTATCCAACCGAGAAAGCAATCGACGTGCGGCTGATTGCCATTTCCACAACCAGCGGAACCGGAAGCGAAGTCACTCCTTTTGCCGTCCTGACCGACAAGGAACATGGCCGGAAGGTGACCCTCGCCGACTATTCGTTGAGCCCCGACGTAGCCATCGTCGATCCGCAATTTGTCATGTCCATGCCGAAAGGCCTTACCGCTGATACAGGCATCGACTGCCTGACCCACGCGCTCGAAGCTGGAGTCTCCACTTATGCTTCGGCCTACACCGACTCCAATGCCATGCAGGCGATCCGGCTGGTGTTCAAGTACCTGCCCATCGCCTATGAGCAACCTCACGATGAAGAGGCGCGCTCGATGATGCACAATGCCGCCTGCATTGCGGGGATGGCGTTTTCGAACGCGTCGGTGGGCGTGAATCATGCTCTCGCGCATGCGTTCGGGGCGCGCTTCGGCGTAGCGCACGGCCGGGCCAACGCGCTCATGTTGCCGCACGTCATTGCGTATAACGCATCCGTGCCCACAAAGTTCCTGCCGTCGCCCTACCAGAAGGGGTATGTCGCTCATAAGAAATACGCAACAGTTGCAGATTTGTTGGGACTGGGCGGCCACACGATTGAAGAAAAGGTGAAAAACCTGGTGGCCGCAACAGAACAGTTACTGGACCAATTGGAGTTCCCGCGTTCGATCGCCGACCTGGGAATCTCCAAGGAAGAGTTCGAGCGGGCAATGCCTGATTTGACCAAGCTTGCCTTTGACGATCCGTCCTGGCGATCGAACCCTCGTATGCCACTAATGAGCGAATTGGTCGGGCTCTTTTGGGAGGCTTATCAAGGGCGAGGACTGGAAAAACTGGCTCGTGCATCCCGGCATGAAACCGCGTAGCGGATGGTGGTGCGTATGGCAATGACCGCCGTGTGGCTCAAAATTGATGAGGATCGCGTTGTCCAAGCGTTTCGAGATGCTGGTGGAAAACTAGGCAGTGTCAAGGACGAAGTCGTTTTGGATTTCTCTTCCGTGCTCCGAATCGATCCTTGTGCGCTCAAAGTGATGGAAGAATTCGTCGACATAGCTGATGCCAAGGGCGTCAAGATCGTGCTGCGAGGCGTCAATATCGGGATCTACAAAGTGCTCAAGATGGTGAAGCTGGGGTCGCGATTTGTTTTTTCGGACTGAGGTCTTAATTGTCTGGCTATTGAAGTTCGGCAGCCGAATAGGAGTTTAACCATGCAAAGCAATGGGCATGGTGGCCTGCAGAGTGACCGCCTCTCTTGGGGTGACACTGTCTTCCTCCATCTCGAACGCGAGGGCATGCCCCTGAATGTGGCCTGTGTCTGCGTGTTTGATGGAGAGATCCCTTTCAATGACTGTGTTCAGTTTGTCGAATCAAAGCTGCCGCTGATTCCCCGGTACCTAAAGCGTCTGGTGGCTCCGCCGCTGAATATTGGCCTCCCAAGTTGGCAATTCGACCCAAGCTTCGACATCCGCAACCACGTGCGTGAGGTGACCCTCAAGCACGGTAGCGACGCCGAGTTGAAGACGCTAGCGGGAAAGATTCTGAGCACGGTGATGGACCGGCAACACCCATTATGGGATCTGACCTTCGTGCATGGGCTGAAAAGAAATCGCAGCGGTCTCATCCTCCGTCTGCACCACTGTCTCGCAGATGGCATCGCCGGCGTCGAGATCTTGAATGTCCTCATGGATGCGAGCCCAGCGGTGCCTCCTCTTCCTAGACGAAAGCTCCGGCGCAAAGTCCAGCCGCCTCGCGAGCTCTTGACTTCGATTATGGACGGCTGTCTCAATTCTTATTCTGATTTCGTCAAGCGAATTCTTGCCGCGCTGGAGGACGTATCGAGCATGGCGGAACGCTTCGCCGCGAATGGCGGACACCTTGCCACCGACGAATTCACCCGCCTGCTTCCGGAACTCAGCGCGCCGACGGAGCGGCTGCGGTTTAATGTTCTCTACCGCGGACCGCAGAAATTTGCCTGCGCTGAAGTTCCGCTGGCAGACGTCAAAGCCATCCGGCACGCATGCGGCACCAGCGTGAATGACGTTATTCTCGCGCTGGTCACAGCAACTATCCGGCGCTACGTCGAGCTGCACGGCGACTCGGTAAAGGGGCACTTGTTCCGCATGATGGTTCCGGTCAACCTGCGAGGGAGCGACAGCCCCGGCGAATTGGGAAACCGCATCTCACTGGTCCCAGTCACGATTCCCTTGGATATTCGCAATCCTCGGAAGCTGCTGGCTGCCGTCCACGCGAGAACGGAATTTCTCAAACGGGCGCATGCCGCTGAGTTGGTCAGTTTGGCGGGCGGCTTGATCGGTATGTTCCCGAATTCAGCTCAAGCGCTAGGCGGCCAGATTTTGAGCCGGTTGCCGTTCACGCCCTTTAACATGGTCTGCACGAACGTGCCGGGACCGCAGTATCCCTTGTATTTGCTCGGGCACCAGATGGTGCACTGTTATCCCTATGTTCCGGTCGGGGGCGAGATGGCACTCAACTGCGCCATCTTGACCTACAACGGCACGGCGTATTTTGGATTCAGCGGAGATGCGCACGCCGCGCCCGATCTGCGGCGATTGGAAACACTTCTGAAGTTGAGTTTTGTGGAACTGCGAGAAGCTGCCGGAGTCACACCCGCACGTACGCAAGAGAAAGAAAAGGGGATGAAGGTGAAAGTGGCATCGACACGGGAAGCCCTTCCGGCGTCAAGCCCTGCATCCATTCCCCCTCAGCCTCTCGCCTCGGTCGAATCAGCAGTAGAACCACAGGCCCCAGATAGGGAGAAAAAAGTATTGACGCGATTGATCGCCTAGCGATGGTCACGCGAAAGGGAAGAGAACGTGCAGGGTATGCAGTCAGCTGCGCAGGTGACATCTTTTTTAGCCGCGGGCAGAACTTTGTTCTTGCTCATTCATCTTCTGGGAGTCGCAGGCTTTTCCTATATAGTGGCGCGGCGCTTGGTACCTCTCATCCGGGGCCAGAGAGATTTTCGTTTTGACCGACCATGGCTTCGGCTTGAAAGAGTTTTTAAATTTTGGCTGGGTCAGTGGAAGCAACCACGCTACAGGGCCGCAGGAACCATGCATATTTTCATTTTTGCGGGCTTCCTGGTCCTGGCCATTCGCGCATTCTCGGTATTGATTGTCGGCGTCTCTCAGAATTTTGTCATGCCCGGCCTTTCAGGCAGGGCCGGTGATGTCTACGGGATAATCACAGATTACGCCGCGACCATTGTTTTCCTCTGTATGGTCATCGCTGTGGTTCGTCGCCTGGTTTTCAAGCCGGCGCGCTACGCGGTGCCCGCAAGGTACGGCAAAAGCCACATGGCCGACGCCATCTTCCTTCTCTCGCTGATTGCGCTCCTGATGCTGGCTGACAGTCTCTTTGCAGCCGCTAAGGCCGCCGCCGAAGCGTCGCAAGCTCATCCGGTTGAAGCACTGGCCACACTTTCTCTCCCATGGATGCTACGCAATGCTCTCGTTTCAGCGCCCTTACGCGCTCTCGGAAGTCTTTACTTCGGCGCCTACCTTGTCCATGAATTGACTTTTTACCTTTTGCTTTGCTACCGCCCCTTTGGAATCCAGTTCCATGTGGAAACCTCGCTCTTCAATATCTACTTCGCGAAGTTGGACCGGGAAATTCTTAAACCGGTCAGGTGGGGAGTCCGCGACGAGAATCTGGATCAGGTGAAATCCTTCGGGGTAAAAACGTTTGAAGACTTTACCTGGAAGCACATGCTCGATTTCTATTCCTGCGCTGACTGTGGGCGTTGTTCAGACAATTGTCCCGCCAACGCGGTGGGAAGACCGTTGTCGCCGCGATTTATCACCATTAAGGCGAGAGATTACAGCTTCCAGCACTATCCGGTTTTTGGACGCGTGAACAAAGGCACGCCGCTGGTCGGCAGCGTCTACTCGCAGGATGAAATCTGGTCCTGCACAACCTGCGGCGCATGTGAAGAAGAATGCCCGTTGCTGGTGGAATACATCGATAAGATCGTCGATTTGCGGCGCGGCATGGTCGATGAAGGGAATGTACCTCAATCGCTGCAAAAGCCGCTCAAGGCACTGGAGAGCCGCGGCAACCCATACGGCAAGATGGAGAAGAAAAAAGCAGACTGGACAAGCGCCAAGGAATTTCAGCAAATCTGCCGTGTCAGAACCCTTGACCACCCTAATGGCGCGCAAACTCTGTATTTTGTCGACAGTATCACCTCCTATGATGACCGCATGCAGTCGATTGGGCGGGCAACCGCGAAGATCCTCGACCACGTTGGAGAGGAGTTTGGAATCCTGGGCGCCGCGGAAAGAGATAGCGGCCATGAAGTCCGGCGATTTGGCGAAGAGACGCTTTTCATGGCCTTGCGGGACCACAACACGGAGGCCATTAAGGCGTCCGGAGTCCAACGGATCGTCACTGCTGACCCGCACGCTTTCAACGCGCTGAAACATGACTACAAAAACGTCCCACCTGTGGAACACATCAGCCAGGTGATCGCCAGAGCAGTGGAATCCGGCAAAATCAAGTTCAATCCGGTAGAAAACACAAACGATATCTACACCTACCACGATCCCTGCTATCTCGGTCGCCACAACCAAATTTATGATGACCCGCGCGAAGTTCTGGATGCGATCCCCGGTTTGCAGAGAGTCGAGATGAGCCGCGCTCGGGACCGCTCATTTTGCTGCGGTGGTGGCGGACTGATGCTGTTCTACGAGCCCAAAGAAGATCAAAGGATGGGAGTGATGAGAGTGCGGATGGCGGCGGAAGCCGGAGCTAATGTGATCGTCACGGCTTGTCCATTCTGCATGGTGAATATCGAGGATGCCATCAAGGTCGCAGGTATGGAAGGAAAAATAACCGCCATCGACCTGGCGGAACTGGTGGACCGACAAATCGCGCGTGAACACCCAGATGCAATTGAAGAGCAAGTTGCCGAAATCAAGGGATGCGTGACTGCTTCGTCCAATAGTCTTAAGTGAACTTGGAGTTAGGCGCCATTCATGGAGGTGATCGTGGAGATTCTAGTTTGCGTAAGAAGAGTGCCAGACACTTCGGAAAACGAGATTGAACTCAACAGCGCGGGAAACGAAATCGAGCGTGACGAGCTGGTGTATTCAATCAATGAACCGGATAACTATGCGGTCGAAGAAGCCCTGCAGATCGTCGCCAGGATCGGTGGAAACGTCACGGTTGCCACGGTTGGCGGCGAAGAGGACGAAGAAGTCCTGCGCCGTGAGATGGCTATGGGCGCAAATCACGGGGTGCTGATCAGGGACGAAGCCTTCAGCGGTTCCGACGGCAAAGGCATCGCCACCATCCTAAAGGCCTTCGTGCAAAAAGGGAATTACGACCTGATTTTGACTGGGGTTCAGGCCGAGGACGGTGGTGCCCAGATCGGCGGAATGCTGGCAGCACTGCTCGATTATCCATTTGCTTCTCTCGTTAATTCCATTGAACTGCTCGATCCCCAGAAGCTGAAAATCGGCCGGGAGATCGAGGGCGGTAACAGGGAATTGAATGAGATTGATCTGCCTTGTGTGCTCTCGATTCAAACGGGAATCAATGAACCACGTTACGTCGGTATGCGAGGCATCCGGCAGGTGGCCTCAATCCCCATTCCTACGCTCAGCGCAGCGGAACTCGGAGTGGATGCGAAAGCCGTAGGAGAAGCCTCAGCGAAAGTGAAACGGGTGGACTACTTCATTCCCGCGCTGGGCAAAGGCGCGGAAATTCTGCGTGGCAGCCGGGAAGAAAACATCGACAAAGTTCTGGAGTTAGTCGCAGCCAAAGGAGGGTTGAAATAATGGCTCGCATCTTTGCTTACATCGTGCACAAGGGTGGTATCGCCAACGATTCCGCGTTCGAACTGGCGGCAGCGGCTCGGAAGATCGATGGCGCTGCTTTGCCCACAGCTATCCTCACCGGTTGGGGATCGGACCTCGATGCTGCGTGCAATGGCCTCGGTACTTCTTACCCTGAGGTTTGGAAAATCACAAATGAAGCCCTTGCTTACCCCAATGCCGAACTGATCCGCAAAGCCCTGCAAAAGGTCCTGCCGAGCAACAGCATCGTATTAATTGCGCATGAGCATTTCGGAATCGATCTGGCGCCGGGCCTTTCTATCAAGCTGAATTCGGCTTTCGTATCGGACGTGGTCGATATTTCCGCGGTTGCAGGCGCCAGCATGGAGGTAGTCCGCCAGGAATTTGGAGGCCAGGTTAGTGCCCATGTTCGTTGCGACATTTCATCGGGAGCCGTTCTCACGATACGTCCCGGCGCGTTCAAGGCCACCGGGATTACATCGGGACGCAGCCTCGTTGTCGACAAATCAGGCGAGGTAGGCCCTCTTGCAACGCGTCGACGCTATCTGGAAACGATTGTCGCGGAAGCGGGTGATGTGGATATCACCAAATACAGCGTTCTGGTCTCTATCGGCCGTGGCATTCAGGAAAAAGACAATGTGACCATCGCCCTCGAACTGGCTGACGCCATGGGCGCGGCAGTTAGTTGCTCGCGACCCGTGGTCGACGCCAAATGGATGGAGAAGTCGCGTCAAGTGGGTTCCTCTGGTAAAACCGTCAAGCCCAAGGTCTATCTGGCATGCGGCATCAGTGGCGCCTTCCAACATCTGGCCGGCATTAAAGGCAGTCCGTTCCTGATCGCCATTAACAAGAACCCGAAGGCTCCGATCTTCCAAGTGGCTGACGTCGGTATCGTCGACGACATCCTGGAGTTCTTGCCGGAATTAACCAACAAAGTCCGAGAGATGCGCGGTACGCCAGCAAAGTGAGGCAGCCTCCATGATCACAAATAAAACCCTGAAGTTGAGTTTGAAATCGCTCAGAGACTTCGCCAAGAAACGCCTGCCGGACGAAGTCCTCCGTGAACTAGATGACCGTGATGAATGTCCGCTCGATGTTGTACACGATATGTGCAGCCCAGACAAATTAGGCATTCAACTCCTGTTCATCCCCGAACAATTCGGGGGCATGGGCGGCGGGGCCTTCGATGTCTATTGCGTCTGTGAAGAGATGGCGCGCATCGATCTGGGCGTCGCCACCGCCGTGTTGGCCACGTTTCTGGGAAGCGATCCGATCACCGTCGGGGCCACTCCAGAACAAAAGAAGACGTGGTTGTCGCGTATCGCCGAAGAGGGCTTGTTATTTGCCTATGGTGCCACCGAGCCCGAGGCCGGCAGCGACCTAGGCGCGCTTCGCACTACGGCAGACCCTGTCAGCCAAGACGGTCGCGTTATCGGTTACAAGATCAATGGAAACAAACAGTGGATCAGCAACGGCGGAATCGCCGGTGCCTATACGGTTTTGGCCAATACACCTGGCGGTCCGAGTTGGTTCATCGTCGAAAAAGGCGCGAAGGGGTTCACCCACGATGAGCCGGAGGATAAGCATGGCATCCGCCTCAGTAATACGGCGGCACTTGCGTTCAATGACGTCTTTGTGGACGCCGACCGCCTCATCGGTGGCGTCGAAGGCCAAGGTCTGAATCAAGCGCAGGCGGTGTTTGGTTATACGCGCCTGATGGTAGCGGCATTCGGTCTGGGGGCCGGCTGGGCAGCGCTCGATCGAGCAATTCCTTACTCCACCAAACGCATTCAGGCTGGGGCGCCGCTCTCGCAAAAGCAAGGTTATACACACAAGCTAATCGTCCCGCACGTGGCGAACCTGGAAGCTGCCCGCGCTTATATCGAGGAAACCGCGGAACGCATCGACACCGGCGCCGAAGGGAGCCTGAACACAGAGGGAGCCATCGCCAAATACATGGCGACGGAGGCCGGCAATCGCGCTGCCGAGGCCAGCATCCAGGCCCTTGGCGGCTACGGTTATACGCATGAATACATAGTTGAAAAAATCAGCCGCGACGTTCGTATCACCACGATTTACGAAGGTACCTCCGAGATCATGGAGATGACCATCAGCCGTGACCGTTGGCAGTCTCATCTCAAAACGCGCGGACAGCACTATCACGAGCGCGCGCGAGACTTCGAAGCGTTGCACGCACGCCAGCCGCTCGTGGGCGCGGACATAGCGGCACTGGCTTTTCACGCCTTGGCCGAAGTCATGGAAAAGGCGCGATTGGCGCGCCTGACTCGCTATCAACACATTCTGCTGCGTCTGGGCGAGTGGATCGCTTATGCCGAGTGCGCGGGTAGTTTGTCTCGTCGCGCCGCGCTCTTGGCTGAAGGCAAGCTCAGCGAAAAAGCGAACCGGCGCTTTGATGCGACCGCGCTGGCAGCGATCAGTCGCATTTTTGCCCGCGAGGCCGCGCTTAAGGTCGCCGAAGAAGGCTTGCGTTGGGTCGTCGGAGCCGGCGGCATAAGCGATGCCGAAATGGCCGGGTTTGAAACAAGTTTGGGATTGCCTGCCATTCATTGCGCGCAGTCGGGTCTGATTGCAGACCTGGATTACATAGCCGACGTGTTGTACGGCCGCGTGGCCAAGGGCAGGGAAATGGCCGCTTAGCGTTTAACGATCGAGCTTCCCAGGAGTTTCGCCATGGAAAACACTTCTTATCGTGCTATCGCAATCGTGGGAGCAGGAGCCATTCTGCCCGATGCCGCGAACGTATCGGCCTTCTGGGAAAATGTGAAGAATGGTCGGTACAGTATCTCTCTGGTTCAACCCGAGCGCTGGGATCCAGCGCTCTACTTCGATCCCGACCCTGCTGCACCGGATAAGACTTATTCAAAAATCGGCGGCTGGGCTCGAGAGTACGTGTGGGACCCGATCAAATGGCATTTGCCGGTCCCGCCTCGCGTCGTCGATGCCATGGATGAGTCGCAAAAATGGGCCATCGCTTGCACGCGTGAAGCGCTAGAAGATTACGGCTATCCCAAAAGGCCGCTGGATGCCAATCGTACCGCTGTCATCCTCGGAAACGCCATGGCCGGCGAAAAACACTATTTCACCGCGTTGCGCTTGTATTTTCCAGAATATGCCCGGGAACTGGCCGAGACGGATACATTCTCTGCATTACCAGACGCCGTCCGCCGCGAAATCACCCGCGAGTTGCACGACCGGATGAGCAAGCTCATTCCTGAAATCACAGAAGACAGCATGCCCGGCGAATTGGCCAACTGCATTGCCGGTCGAATTGCAAACGTCTTCAACTTCCACGGCCCCAACTACGTTTGTGACGCCGCCTGCGCATCGGCGATGGCGGCAATCAGTTCCGCCACGGAAGGATTGATCGAGCACGATTTCGACGTGGCCATCACGGGAGGCATCGACCGCAACATGGGCGCCTCGACCTTCATCAAATTCTGCAAGATCGGCGCTCTTTCCGCTACCGGCACTCGGCCCTACGCCGAAGGGGCTGATGGATTCGTCATGGGAGAAGGCACTGCGATCTTCATTCTCAAGCGTCTGGCTGATGCCGAGCATGATGGCGACAAGATCTACGCCGTGCTGCGCGGCATGGGCGGCTCGAGCGACGGCAAGGGAAAAGGAATCACCGCGCCCAATCCGATCGGCCAAAAATTGGCCATCGAGCGCGCCTGGCAGAATGCCGGATTATCCCCGGCCACGGCCACGTTGATTGAGGGCCACGGGACGTCCACGCGCGTCGGCGACGTCGTCGAAGTGCAGAGCATGATCGATGTGCTTGGGAGCTTTCATCTCCCGTCTGGTTCAGTTGCTCTCGGCTCGGTGAAATCAAACTTCGGCCACCTCAAAGGCGCAGCCGGCGCTGCCGGACTGCTAAAAACCGTGCTGGCCCTTCGCGACAAAGTGTTGCCGCCCAGCGTGCATTGTGAGCATCGCAATCCGGATATCGACTTTGCCCACTCTCCGCTGTACGTCAATACCGAACTGAAACCCTGGGCCATGCCCGCGGATGGTGTGCGTCGGGCCGGATTGAGCGCCTTTGGTTTTGGCGGCACCAATTTCCACGCGGTTCTCGAAGAGTACCTTCCTGGCAGGTTGAACGGTAACGGCAAGCGGTCGGTGGCCGTTCGCGAGGCTCCATCGAAGCTGCAAGAGCCAATCCCCATGTCGGCGATGAATGTGAGGAATACTTCCTCCGATTCTGACTCTTCTTATTACAAAGCTCCGTTACGCGGAGCACTGGTCATCGGCGCCGCTTCCGAAGCCGCGCTCGCCGAGCGTTTGCGTGCAATCGAGAAGGATGCCAAAGCAGGCTGTGCCCCGGCTCCAACTGTCCCGGCGGAATCGGATCTGCGCGCGCCCGAGCGGCTGGCTATCGACTATGCCAATAGCGCCGAACTGGCGAACAAGGCAGCTACTGCACTCAAAGCCCTGGCGGCCAATCAGCCTGCCATGTGGAAAGCCCTCCGTGCACAAGGCATTTTCCGTGGTCACGGTCCCAGCCCCAAGGTGGCGTTCCTGTACACCGGTCAGGGCTCGCAGTACGTGAACATGCTCCAACTGCTCCGTGCAACTGAGCCGATTGTGGCTGAGACCTTTGCCGAAGCCGATCGCGTCATGATTCCCTTGCTTGGTAAGCCGCTCAGCAAATTCATCTTCGTCGACTTAGCCGACGCCAATGCCGTCGCCAAGGCGGAAGACGATCTGCGCCAAACCGCGATTACTCAACCAGCGGTATTGGCAACCGATCTGGCACTGACCCGGCTCCTGGCCGCCTACGGTGTCGAACCTGACTTCACCATGGGACACAGTTTGGGCGAGTACGGAGCGCTGGTCGCGGCCGGCGCCCTCCCCTTCGCTGATTCGCTTGAAGCCGTTAGCGCTCGCGGCCGCGGGATGACCGAGGTCGCGATGGAAGACAACGGACGCATGGCCGCCGTGTTTGCTCCGCTCGAAGAGGTCGAACGCATTCTAAAGACAATCGACGGCTACGTCGTGATCGCCAACGTCAACAGTAATCGTCAGGCAGTAGTCGGCGGCGCGAGCATGGCAGTCGATCAAGCCATGGAGGCCTTCAAGAAAGCTGGCTACGACGTGGCTCCGTTAACGGTGAGTCACGCGTTTCACACATCGATCGTAGCTGGAGCGAGCAAGCCGCTTCGAAAGGTGCTGGAGCGCCTGCGACTCGAGTCGCCCCGTTTGCCGATCGTCGCGAACACAAACGGAGAGTTTTATCCCACGGGGCCGGACGTATTGCCCCAGATGCTAGACATTCTCACGCAGCAGGTCGCCTCTCCTGTGCAATTTGTTAAGGGATTGCACACTCTCTACGATGCTGGCGCTCGCGTGTTTGTTGAAGTTGGACCGAAAAAGGCGTTACAGGGATTTGCCGAGGATGTTCTTGGTAGCAGTAGCGATCTAGTTTCTTTGTTTACCAATCATCCGAAGGTGGGTGACATCGTCGCGTTCAACCAAGCGTTGTGCGGCCTGTATGCCGCGGGACTCGGCCGAGGGATGCGCGAACACTCTGTGACGTCCGTGTCGGCTGTTCCCTCCCTGACGGAGACCCCTAAGGCCATCCCCGTTGCAGCGCCTGCGACAGCCGCTTCTCTTGTACCAGGAGCTTCTGCACCAGCGGCTTCATCGAACGGCGATCGCTACAACGAACTCGGACGTTTGTTCGCCGATGTTCTCGACCGCGGCTACGAGATCTACCATGGTCGCAATGGCGCCCCGAACGGTACTCCGGTAGTCATCACCGGAGCGGCATTAGGCTTGCCCGGAACCGAGCACATCTTCGACGATTCCAACATCGGCCGCATTTTGCGGGGCGATCAATTTATCGATGCGATTCCCACGCGCTTCCGCAGCGCCATGCTCGATAAACACATCACGCGCCTGGTGAAGAGCGAGAGCGGAGAAGCCAGGTTCGACACCATCACTGATATTGCGGATGTCATCAAGCTGGCAGGCCGCGGCGGCGCGTTCAATCTCGAAGAGGAATTCGGAATTTCCTCCGAGCGCGTGGGCGCTCTCGATCGTGTCACCCAACTGGCGATCGCTGCAGGTATCGATGCGCTGCGCGATGCCGGCATCCCGCTGGTGATGCGCTACAAAACAACCACAAAAGGCACGCAATTGCCGGATCGCTGGGGATTGCCCGAGGCTTTGCGTGACGATACCGGGGTGATTTTTGCCTCCGCCTTCCCTGGATACGACTCGTTTGCCGATGAAATGGCGCTTTATTATGCGGACCACGAACGTCGCGAGCAGTTGGCCACGCTCGAAAGCCTGCTCACAGGTGTGGTCGAAACCAACGGGCATTCCGTTCTCGTGCAGGAGATCAACCGCCGCATCGAGGAATTGCGCGTCGCCATCGACAAGAAACCCTATGTCTTCAACCGCCGTTTCCTGCTCCGAGTCTTGTCCATGGGGCATTCTCAATTCGCCGAATTCATCGGCGCCCGCGGTCCCAACGTCCAAATCAACTCGGCCTGCGCGAGCACCACTCACGCGGTAGCCTTGGCGGAGGACTGGATCCACGCAGGGCGATGCAGCCGCGTGATCGTTATCTCTGCCGACGATGTCACCTCCGACCATCTGATCGATTGGATGGGTGCTGGTTTCCTGGCTAGCGGAGCGGCAGCCACCGACGAATTGGTCGCGGATGCCGCGATTCCCTTCGACCGCCGGCGGCACGGCATGATTATCGGCATGGGGGCCGCAGCGCTCGTCGTCGAAAGCGCAGACGCCGCGCGCGAGAGAGGAATACAGCCGATCTGCGAGGTGTTGGCCACGATGGCCGGCAACAGTGCTTTCCACGGTACTCGTCTGGATGTCCAGCACATCGGCCAGGTGATGGAAGCTCTCGTTTCCAAAGCCGAAGTGCGCAGCAGCATTTCACGTCATCAGATTGCTGCACAGACTGTTTTCGTTTCGCATGAAACCTATACACCGGCGCGCGGGGGCAGTGCTTCGGCCGAAATCCATGCGCTTCGTCGTGTGTTTGGCGAGGTCGCAGATCGTATCGTGATCGCCAACACCAAGGGCTTCACCGGCCACGCCATGGCCACTGGCATCGAAGATGTCGTCGCAGTCAAAGCATTGGAAACAGGTTGCGTCCCCCCGGTCGCCAACTTTAAGGAAGTTGATCCGGAGTTGGGGCAACTGAACCTGTCGAAAGGCGGTGTGTACCCTGTCGAGTACGCATTGCACCTGGGAGCGGGTTTCGGTTCGCAGATCAGCATGATGCTGCTGCATTGGACGAAGACGAAAGACGGGATCCGCCCTAGCCCGAACGCCCTGGGCTATTCCTACCGCATCGCGGATGCGGCCGCTTGGAATGCTTGGTTAAGAATCGTCGGAGGTGGTCCTGGCACAGATCTGGAAGTAGTCCACCGGACGCTGCGCCTGCGCGATCAGGGGTCGGCAGCGCGGGCCTCTGAAGCTACTCATGAGTCAGAAACTAAAACATCAAAATCGTCGTTGCAAAACCGCCCGTCGCAACCTCCGACGCCAGCGCCAATCCCGGATACAAGACCAGCGCCACCACTCATCGTGGCTGCTAAACTGGCAACCGCAGTTCAAGTCGTCCCTCCGGCCCCTCCTGAGCCATCCAAACCAGCCGCACAGGGCGATCCGGTGAAAGAGAAAATATTGACACTGGTAGCCGAGAAGACCGGCTATCCGAAAGACATGCTGGCCCTTGATCTAGATCTCGAAGCCGATCTGGGCGTCGACACCGTGAAACAGGCGGAGGTTTTTGCCTCAATACGAGAGGCCTACAACATTCCACGTGACGAGAACCGCAAGCTGCGTGATTACCCCACCTTGGCACATGTCATACGGTTCGTGTATGACAAGCGTCCAGACTTGACTGCAGCCCCGGTGGCAGCGAAAGAGGAGGAAGTCGCGACGCCGAAACCCGCTGTGGTCGTGGAGAAAGCAGCTCCCGCCACGCCGTCTGCGAAAGTCATCGATGGCGATAGCGTCAAGGAGCGCATTCTCGCGTTAGTGGTCGAGAAGACTGGCTATCCAAAGGACATGCTGGATTTGGATCTGGATCTCGAAGCCGACCTCGGCGTCGACACTGTGAAACAGGCGGAAATGTTTGCTGCGATCCGCGAGATCTACAGTATTCCGCGGGATGAGAACCGCAAGCTGCGTGATTACCCCACCTTGGCACATGTCATACGGTTCGTGTATGACAAGCGTCCAGACTTGACTGCAACTCCGGTGGCAGCGAAAGAGGAGGAAGTCGCTACGCCGAAACCCGCTGTGGTCGTGGAGAAAGCAGCTCCCGCCACGCCGTCTGCGAAAGTCATCGATGGCGATAGCGTCAAGGAGCGCATTCTCGCGTTAGTGGTCGAGAAGACTGGCTATCCAAAGGACATGCTGGATTTGGATCTGGATCTCGAAGCCGACCTCGGCGTCGACACTGTGAAACAGGCGGAAATGTTTGCTGCGATCCGCGAGATCTACAGTATTCCGCGGGATGAGAACCGCAAGCTGCGTGATTACCCCACCTTGGCACATGTCATACGGTTCGTGTATGACAAGCGCCCCGACCTTGCCGGTGTACCAGCAACTGTATCTTCACCGACGATCAACGAGCCAAGTCTGCCGACACCGCATCCAGTCGCGGCTCCCGATGATTCCATAAAGGAGAAGGTGCTGGAGATCGTGGCCGAGAAGTCGGGCTACCCCAAAGACATGCTGGACTTGGATTTGGATCTCGAAGCCGACCTCGGGATCGACACTGTCAAACAGGCCGAGATGTTCGCGGCGGTACGAGCGGCGTACAACATTCCGCGCGATGAGAATCTCAAGCTGCGCGATTTTCCTACGCTAGCCCTTGTGATCAAGTTCGCCTACGACCGGCAGCCCGCCTCGACTAAAGTGCCTGCTTCAGTCTCTTCTGCCGTGCAACAAAAACAAGTACCGGCACAGGAAAAACCGGTAGCGCCTGCAACCACGGACTCGAAGCCGAGCACCACTGTGCGTGCGATCCCCGCCAGTTTCGATGCGACCAATCGCATTCCGCGACGCGTACCTGTTCCCAACTTGCGCCCGCCGCTTGCTCTTTGCAAGCCAACCGGTGTGAGGCTTGGGTCTGGTCAGAGAGTCGTTGTCGTGTCAGACACATCTGGTGTAGGAGACGCGTTGGTGCAACGACTTCAAACGATGGGTGTAGAAGTCCTCCCTATCAACGATGCTCTAGATGCAGGCGCGTTGAAGAATCAACTGGGGGGCTGGATGGCCGCGGGCCCGCTGCAAGGAGTGTACTGGTTGCCTGCCCTAGATACCGAGCGCGCCTTAGGCGAAATGGACCTCCTTTCATGGCATGAAGCCTTGCGCGTGCGAGTCAAATCCCTCTATGCCACCATGCGCATTCTCTATGAGCAGATTGCGGCGCCGGGCACATTCCTTCTGTCAGCGACAAGGCTTGGCGGACAACATGGCTACGATGAGGCAGGAGCAACCGCGCCGTTAGGTGGTGCCGTCGTGGGCTTCACCAAAGCGTACAAGCGTGAGCGGATGGACGTTCTGGCCAAGGCGGTCGACTTTGCAGCGGATCGAAAGCCGTCAGAGGTCGCCGATATTCTGATTGAGGAGACTCTGCGCGATCCCGGCGCAATCGAAATTGGTTACAAGGACGAGCTGCGCTGGACCATGGGCCTGCAAGAACAGCTCGCCGTTGATGGCAAGCCCGGTTTGACTTTAGACAGCAAGAGCGTATTCCTCGTCACCGGTGCGGCCGGAAGCATCGTATCGGCCATCACCGCCGATTTGGCGACAGCCTCTGGAGGCACCTTCTACCTGCTTGACCTGGTGCCTGAGCCAGACCCGGAGAATCCCGATCTCAAGCGTTTTGTGACCGACAGGGAGGGTCTCAAGCGTGATCTGTTCGCACGCATCCAAGCGCGCGGTGAACGGGCCACGCCAGCACTCGTGGAAAAAGAGCTGGCAGCACTGGAGCGAGCGCAAGCAGCATACAGTGCGATCGCTGCGGTGCGAGCCGCTGGCGGTATAGCACATTACTTCAGCGTCGACCTCACCGACGCAGACGCTGTAACCAATATCATCCAGCAGGTCCGCGAACGCAGCGGACACATCGACGTTCTGCTGCACGCCGCTGGCACGGAACGTAGCCACTTCCTGCCTGACAAGGAACCTCGTGAATTCGATCTGGTTTTCGATGTTAAAAGCGACGGTTGGTTCAACCTGCTGCACGCCATTGGCGACATGCCCCTAGGGGCCACAGTGGCATTCAGTTCGATTGCCGGACGGTTCGGCAATGCAGGACAAACGGACTACAGCTCGGCCAATGACCTGTTGTGCAAGATCACCTCGAGCTTCCGCACCACACGGCCTGCTACACGCGGCATCGTCATCGACTGGACGGCTTGGGCTGGCATGGGCATGGCCACGCGGGGCTCCATCCCTAAGATGATGGAATTAGCGGGCATCGACATGCTGCCACCAGGGGCGGGAATTCCCTTGATCCGCCGCGAGCTTACCATGGGAGGCACCAAGGGTGAAGTTGTCATCGGCCAGCGTCTCGGTGCTCTCTTGAACGAGTGGGACGCCACGGGAGGGCTGGATCCAGCAGCGGCTGAAGCCTCTAAGAACTTGCTCCCACAGGGTCCAATGATCGGCAAGATAGCAAGCATGGCCCTTCAGAGCGGCCTCACAATCGAGACGACGCTGGATCCCGTAATTCAGCCGTTTCTGCACGACCATCAAATTGACGGCACACCGGTCCTTCCCGGTGTCATGGGCATTGAGGCGTTCGCCGAAGCTACACTATGCCTGCTTCCTGGCTGGCAAGTAGCAGCAATCGAAGATGTCAACTTTTTCGCGCCATTCAAGTTCTATCGAAACGAACCGCGCGTCGTGACCGTGGAGGCGACCATCCATCCACAGGGTGGCTCCTTGCTGGCAGATTGTCGTTTGACGGGGCGCCGGTCCTTTCCGAATCAGGCCGAGCCACAAGTGACAACTCACTTCACGGCCCGCGTGCGACTCACGAAACAGATGCCCAAACCGGTCACGGTCCCGGCGCCAGGCTTGCCAGACGGTCACATCATCAAAGCGGCCGATATCTATCGTCTCTATTTCCACGGGCCCGCATACCAGGTGATGGAGCAAGCGTGGCTCGACAGTGATCAAATTTTTGGCCTGATGGCCAAAAGTCTGCCAAGCAATCACCTTCCGCCCGAGAAGCCAACACGGATGGCGCCACGGCTGATCGAGCTTTGCTTCCAAACTGCCGGACTCTGGGAGATGGCAACTCTGGGCCGCATGGGTTTGCCCCAATACGTTCGTCAGGTGAGCTTTTTGCGCACACCTGATCTGGCCGTAGGCAGTTTATATGCCGCTGTCACATCCAACCCGGATCAAGGGAGCTTTGACGCTGACGTTCTGGATTCAGCCGGTAACCGATATGTGCAACTGCTCGGTTACCGCACCGTGGCCCTTCCTACACTCGTCGATACCCAACTCTTGAAGGGGCAGCAGGTCGTCGCGGCGTAGGAACTGCAACTTCTGTTGCTAACAGTTGCCGATTTGAGGCGTTATGCCGCAAGAATTTCAACGGGTCGCGATTGTGAACCGCGGTGAACCGGCCATGCGGTTCATCCACGCGGTGCGGGAGTTCAATCAAGAGCAGGGTACGTCGTTGCGCACCATCGCGTTTTACACCGACCCGGATCGCAACGCCATGTTTGTCCGTGAGGCGGACGAGTCAGTTAGTCTCGGCGCCGCCCAGACCATCGACCCAAGCACCAAATTACTCAAAAGCAGTTACGTCAACTATGATGTGCTCGAACGCGCGCTGGGGACAGCGCACGCGGATGCAGTCTGGGTGGGATGGGGCTTTGTAGCCGAGCACGCCGAATTCTCAGACCTTTGCCGCGACCTGGGAATCGTATTCATCGGCCCGGATGGCGATGTGATGCGGCGCCTCGGCGACAAGATCGCCTCGAAGTGTCTGGCCGAGGAAGCGCACATTCCCGTGGCACGTTGGAGCGGTGGGCCCGTAGAAACACTCAACGACGCTCTGCGCCACGCCGAGCACCTGGGCTATCCCCTTCTCATCAAGGCCACCGCCGGAGGCGGAGGCCACGGCATTCGCCGTGTGAATTCAGCGAACCAGCTCCCGGAAGCCCTTGAGAGAGCTCGCGCGGAAGCGCACAAGGCGTTTGGAGACCCCACCGTCTTCATGGAGCAGGTCGTTCGGCGAGCCCGTCACGTCGAGGTGCAAGTCATCGCCGACCATGCAGGGACAACTTGGGCCGTCGGCGTGCGCGACTGCACCATACAGCGCCGCAATCAGAAAATCCTCGAAGAGGCTCCTCCGCCCATGCTGTCTCCAGACGAGGACCAGTCGCTGCGAGAAGCGGCGGTCCGCTTGAGTCGCGCCGCTGGATACCAAAACGCAGGGACGGTGGAATTCTTGTACGAACCGGAGACCAAGCGCTTCTTGTTCATGGAGATGAATACTCGCCTGCAGGTCGAACATCCCGTGACGGAATGCACGACCGGTCTTGATCTCGTCAAACTTCAGATTCACATCGCGCGCGGCGGCCAACTCGAAGGGGATCCGCCGCGCACAACGGGTCATGCCATTGAGATACGCCTGAATGCGGAAGATCCGGACAACGGTTTTGCTCCGGCCCCCGGCATTCTTGAACGGTTCAGGTTTGTGACAGGTCCGGGCGTACGTGTTGACGCTGGCGTGGCGGAAGGCGACTCTATCCCGGCTGACTTTGACTCCATGATCGCCAAGATCATTGGCTACGGTCAGACTCGGAAAGAAGCGCTTTCCCGTCTCCAACGCGCATTACGCGAAAGCGTCGTTGTCATCAAAGGTGGAGCAAGCAATAAATCATTTCTTCTTGATTTGCTCAGCCGCCCGGAGGCGCAGAGTGGCGAAGTGGATGTTGAATGGATGGAACGCCTGGTCGCAAGCAATGAGCATCTTTCCAGACAATACGCCGATGTGGCCCTGCTGCAAGCGGCGATCGCAACCTACGACGCGGATTTGGCGGTAGAACAGACGCAATTTTACGCCTCGGCAGTGCGCGGCCGTCCGCAGGTCCGGAGTGAAGTTGGCAAGACGGCGGCGCTGCGATATAGGGGTCAATCCTACTCGCTCAAAGTGTATCGCCTTGGTCCCCATCACTACCGAGTGGAAGCAGACGGTTCATGCGTCGACGTGCAAAATAGCCGCCTCGGTCAATTTGAGTACTCGCTTTCTTGCTTCGGACAGCGGTTCAAAATCGTCTCTGCGGTCCAAAGTCTCAGTTTCTTGATCGAGGTGGACGGGGTCGTGCACCGAATCGATCGCGATGACGGTGGTGTGGTGCACGCGCCGGCGCCGGCGGTAGTGGTTTCCATAGCTGCGAAGCCCGGGAAAATAGTCGCCGCCGGGGAACGCCTGGCCGTGTTGGAAGCTATGAAAATGGAGATGCAGGTGGTGGCTCCCTTCTCCGGCAGAGTCCGGCAAGTTATGGCGATTCCCAATGTGCAGGTGGACGCCGGAGATGCGCTCGTGCAGATCGAGCCGATCGACGGAGACGAAATTCCCGCATGTGCACAACGGGTGACGTTCGGTGCGTCTCACGCGCCAGAAGAAAGTATGGGAAGCACCCTTTCCCGCTGTCGCCGGAATCTGGAAGAACTCCGTCAGCTCATGCTCGGTTTTGACGTTGATCCTGCCCGCGCGAGGCAATTACTCGAGGAATGGAAGAAGTACCGTGAAGAGCCGGGCGATGGTCAGGAGGCAAGGCAATGCGAGGATGAGATTCTCAGAATCTTCGTGGACGTTGGCTATTTGTTCCATCGCGAACCGGTGACCAACGGCCCGACCACGGGGGAGGCGCCAAGTTCTGAAGCTTATCTCTTTTCCTACTTACGCATGATCGAAACGCGCGGCGAAGGTCTTCCACCGGCGTTTATCGAAGCACTCCGTCATGCTCTGGCGCACTATGGCGTGAAGGCTCTGGATCACTCCTCCGAACTGGAAGAAAGTCTGCTCTGGATCTATAAATCTCACCAACGTGTACAGCTTCAAATGCCACTCATTCTAGGTGTGCTCGAGCGGCGCTTGAGGCACGTCGACGCTTGTGCCACGCAAGCCGATGAATCCTTTAGAACACTTCTCGATCATTTGATCTCTATGACCCGTGATCTTTTTCCGGCCATCAGCGATCTGGCCCGGGAGGTCCGCTATCGCTGTTTCGACCAGCCGCTGTTTGAGCAAGCACGAAAGCAGGTCTACGCACAGGTAGAAGAGCACTTGGCCCTGCTTGCTGCTCACCCGGAGGCCAACGACCGCCGCGAGCGAATTCGCGCCCTCGTCGAATGCCCGCAACCCTTGGTGGGTCTGTTTGCCAACCGATTTACGAACGCGGACTTTGCCCTGCGGCAATTGATGTTGGAGGTGCTAACGCGGCGTTACTATCGAACTCAAACGTTGCTCGACGTGCGTTCGCTCGGACTGAACGGGGAACGCTGCATCTCGACCGAATACGATGAGGACAGGAAACGAATTCATCTCTTCACTACCCAAGCTGAGTTTTCTCGGCTTTGTGAGGTGGCGCGCGAGATGTTTCCGTTGCTCGAGGAAGTGCCTGGCGACCACGATATCGCCATAGATTTTTACGTTTGGCATTCCGGCGCTTTGGGCGATCTGGAAACCACACAGCAGGAAGTCCGGTCTTTGCTCAACCAAGTGGGCTTTCCTCGATCCATCCGGCGCATCGTGGTGGTGGTGGCAGGCCCAGGATTTGTGCATGGCATGGGCGGCATACGCCATTTCACCTATCGTTGCTCCGAAAATGAGTATGAAGAGGAAAAGGTCTACCGCGGACTCCACCCGATGATGGGCCAACGACTACATCTCTGGCGACTCAACAATTTCAAGATTGAAAGAGTGCCGTCCGTCGAGGATGTCTACCTCTTTCATGCAGTTGCTCATGAAAACCCAAAGGACGAACGTCTCTTCGCTCTCGCTGAGGTTCGTGATCTGACGCCGGTGTGTAATGAAACAGGACGTATCGTGCAGTTGCCGCATCTGGAGCGCATGTTCGCAGAAGCGCTGGCGGGCATCCGGATGTTCCAGTCGCGGCGATCCAGCCGCGAGCGCCTCTACTGGAATCGAATTCTCCTCTACGTGTGGCCTCCACTCCATGTCAAGCCGGATGAATTCCATGACATCGTGCACAGGCTGGCCCCAGCCACCGACGGCCTGGGACTGGAACAGGTGGCATTGCGGGCGCGCATCCCCAATCCAGAGACTGGCGAACTGCGGGAGATGGTCGTACGCATCTCGAGACCAGCGGGCGCTGGCTGGCTCATAACCTTCCGGCCCGCCAACAAAATGCAATCCGTCAAGGCGCTGACCGAGTACGACCAGAAAGTCGTCCGCATGCGCCAGCGCGGGATGACCTACCCTTACGAAATCATTGAGATGATCACCCCGGCGCCGCAAGACACCCGGGCGGAGTTTCCGCCAGGTGATTTTATCGAACACGATCTCAACGCGGAGGGTCAGTTGACCCCCGTGAATCGTTCCTATGGTCAAAACAAATCCAACATCATTGTCGGCATCATACGGAACTACACGGTCAGGTACCCCGAAGGCATGACCCGTGTCCTCTTGATGGGAGATCCCAGCAAGGATCTTGGGGCCATCGCGGAACCGGAATGCCGGCGCATCATTGCCGCGCTTGAACTCGCGGAAAATTTGGGTGTCCCCCTCGAATGGTTTCCCATTTCGGCGGGGGCGAAGATCTCCATGGACAGCGGCGTGGAGAATATGGATTGGATCGCCCGTGTCCTGCGTCGCTTGATTGAATTCACGCAGGCAGGCGGGGAAGTGAACCTGGTGATCAACGGTATAAACGTCGGCGCGCAGCCATACTGGAACGCCGAGGCCACCATGCTTATGCACACTCGGGGCATTCTGGTTATGACGCCCAGTTCGGCAATGGTGCTCACCGGCAAACGCGCGTTGGATTATTCAGGAAGCGTCTCTGCCGAGGACAATCAGGGCATCGGCGGCTATGACCGCATCATGGGCCTGAATGGCCAGGCTCAGTACTGGGCCAAGGACATCGATGAAGCTTGTCACATTCTTTTTCGCCACTATGAGCACGCCTATGTAGCTCCCGGCGAGCGATTCCCTCGCAAGGCCGTGACCACGGATCCTGTCGACCGGGACGTTCAGGTTTATCCTCACGCCAGAGCGCATGGGGACGACTTCTCGCAGGTCGGCGAGATCTTCTCCGACGCCACAAACCACGGACGAAAGAAATCCTTCGATATCCGCACTGTGATGATGGCCGTCGTGGACCAGGACCATCCTCCACTCGAACGCTGGCCGGGTATGCGTGCTGCCGAAACCGCGGTGGTCTGGGACGCCCATCTCGGCGGTCAACCTGTTTGTCTCATTGGCATTGAATCTCGCCCGGTACCACGGTTGGGATTTGTCCCCGCCGATGGACCGGATCAATGGTGCGCAGGCACCCTTTTTCCGCAGGCCTCCAAGAAGGTGGCTCGCGCGATCAACGCTGCTAGCAACAACCGGCCGGTGGCCATCCTGGCCAATCTGTCCGGGTTCGATGGATCACCCGAGTCTATGCGCAAGTTGCAGCTTGAGTATGGCGCGGAAATCGGCAGGGCCGTCGTGAATTTCAAGGGCCCTATGGTGTTTTGTGTGATCTCTCGCTATCACGGAGGCGCCTATGTGGTTTTCTCACGCGCGCTGAATGAACACCTCGAAGTAGTGGCCTTAGAAGGTACCTATGCCTCGGTCATCGGTGGTGCGCCCGCGGCTGCAGTCGTGTTCGCCGGCGAGGTCGAAGCCAGGGCCCGGAAAGATCCACGCCTTCAGGCACTGGTCCAGGCTATGAATACAGCGGAAGCCGCCGAGAAGCGCCGGTTGCGAACCCAATGGGACGAGCTATTTAAGGTCGTGCATTCGGAGAAACTCGGAGAAGTGGCTGGCGAGTTTGACCGCGTGCATAGTGTGCAGCGAGCCTTGAACGTCGCGGCGTTACACCATATCTTGCCGCCTGCGAACCTGCGTCCCTATCTCATCAACGCGATTGAACGCGGGATTGAAAACGTGACGGAATCGGATTCAGGGAAGCACGAGCGCGAGAAACCGAGGGCGCTAGCGGCGGCTGCCTCCGGGGCCTCATGATGGAAGTCTATTGGTTGGAACAATCCGATGCAGATGTTCCGGCGGACAATGGTTGGCTGAGTGCAAACGAAGCCGCAAGCCTGAACGCCATGCGCTTTCCCAAGCGTCGCGACGACTGGCGGCTGGGACGCTGGACAGCCAAGAACGCCCTGGCCTTCTATTTCTTGTCTTTGAAGGTCCGTGCTGATCCGCAGGTTCTTGCAAGTCTAGAAATACGCCAGGCGCCATCGGGTGCCCCGGAAGTTTTCTTTCAGAACAAGCCAGCGGCCGCTACGGTTTCACTAAGCCACCGCAGCGGAATAGCTGCGTGCGCGGTCGCTTGTTCAAGTGCCGCGCTCGGTTGTGATTTGGAAATCATCGAACCGCGCAGCGAGGCTTTTATCTCCGATTATTTCACGTCCGCAGAGCAATCGCTCGTTGCGGAGGCGTCTGCCGTGGATCGCCTTCGTCTATTGGCGCTGCTTTGGAGTGCAAAGGAAAGCGCCCTCAAAGCGCTGCACGAGGGCCTGCGCATAGACACGCGAGATGTAATCGTGAGCCCCGGCGATGCAGCGTTCGATTTCGATGGATGGAGCCCTATTGTAGTGCGCCATATCGATCGCCGGATTTTCTGCGGCTGGTGGCAACATGCGGACGGCATGGTGCGGACCCTCGTGGCCGCGCCACCGCCAAATCCGCCCACTCGCTTGCGCATCCCGGATTATGTTTCCGACGCGGGTTCCTTGTGTGCATAGGGCATTTGTGCTTGGCATGACTGCGCGAATACATTTCACAGGCCCACTCCGGTATCGCCTCCGTTGTGCCGCCGTATTGAGCCGATCCGTTCTCGGAGTGTCTGCTCGCCGCATCCTTAAAGGTCCACGGCTGCCCGGTTGGAACTGGTTTGTGGAACTGGCCACTCAAATCTTGAAACGGCAGACTCTTGCGGCCTTCCGGATGGGCGATGTGAAGGAAGCCCGCCGCTACCTTGACTCGATCGTGATTCGTTCACCGGCGTCGTCAGAAGTTAGCATTACGCCGGTCGTACAAGAGAAGTTCAGAGGCAGTTGGTTTGCCAGCAAGAACGCAGAGCCTCGGGTAAGCGTCCTGTATTTTCATGGCGGCGGATACTCGTTTTATCCGCAAGCCTATTCCAACTTTATCGCACTGATCACGCTGGCTGCAAAATCCAAAACGTTCGCCCTTGATTACCGTCTAGCACCCGAACATCGCTTCCCGGCGCAGCTTGAAGACGCGCTTGAAGCCTATCGGTGGCTGCTCGAAGAGGGCTGCGATCCTGACAGTCTGATTCTTGCAGGCGATTCCGCAGGGGGTAATCTGGCGCTGGCGTCACTTCTAGCGGCGCGAGAATCGAAGCTTCCTCTACCTGCGCTGACCGTTGTACTCTCCCCACCCACTGATTTCGAGATTAACCTCATTGGTAAATGGGACTCTGATTGGATTGAGAAGCGAATGCTTGAGCAGTGGGCAGACTGGTTCTGTGACTCTGCCGAACGCCGGAACCCGCTGGTCTCGCCTCTAGGGGCTGACCTGACTGGCCTCTCTCCAATCTATATCCAGGCTGGCCGCGCCGAGGTCCTGTACAACAGCATTCAAGCCTTTGCGGATCGCGCCCGGAAGCAGGGGGCCGACATCCTCTTCGAAAGCTGGGAGGACATGAACCACGACTTCCAGATTTTTGGGCGCGATTCGCCGCAGAGTGCCGAAGCGCTGCGGAGACTAGGAGAGGTGATTGAAGAAAGGGTTCCAGTGCAGAAGGGGGTGCTGACGGCCTAATTCGAACAGAAGTAGAAATCGCTAAACGCACGCAGGGGAACATATGGCACAACCCAACCACCAATTCGATTTTGATTTTATCGTTATCGGCTCGGGGTTTGGCGGAAGTGTTTCCGCCCATCGACTGGTAGAGAAGGGCTACCGTGTTGCGGTCATGGAAATGGGCCGGCGCTGGACGCCGGACAACCTACCGCGCACCAGTTGGTCGATCCATCGTTATTTCTGGCGTCCCAAACTCGGCTTGCGAGGTTTTTTCAACATGCGGTTTTTCAGACACGCCACCATCTTTCATGGTTGCGCGGTCGGTGGAGGATCTATCACGTACGCGAGCACCTTACTTGCTCCTCCTGACAAAGTGTGGCAAGCGGGATCCTGGATGGGTCTGGCGGATTGGAAAGCGGAAATGCCCCAGCACTACGAAACCGCCGCGAAGATGTTGGGTGTGACGGAAAACAGAATTCTTGGGCCCGCCGACCATCTCCTGAAGAAAGCTGCAGACGCCGCGGGCACTGGGCACACTTTCTACTGTACGAAGGTTGGCATCTTCCAGCCTCAGGAGGGAGAGCCAGGCAATCAGACCTTCCCCGATCCATTCTTCGGAGGCGAAGGTCCGGCGCGGACTACCTGCGTTGCCTGCGGGGGCTGCATCATGGGTTGCCGCTATGGCGCCAAAAATACGTTGGACCTAGGCTACCTGTATTTGGCGGAGAAGCACGGAGCGAAGCTCTTTCCCGAAACAAGGGTAGTGGATGTCAAACCGTTGCGGGGTGCCACCGATGGGAGCATCGGTTACGAAGTGGGTACCGTAAGGTCAACCGCTTCCATTCGACGCCAGCGCCGGCGGTTCACCTGCCGCGCGGTGATTTTCTCTGCCTCCTCGCTGGGCACCATGGAACTTCTTTTTCATCTTAAGGAAAAAGGCTCTTTGCCGGCCATCAGCAGTCAACTGGGGCAACACGTGCGCACAAATTCCGAATCACTCATTGGCGCACGCACCCCCGGCTACGTCCTGGATTTGTCGCAAGGCATAGCCATCGGCTCCGGCGTCTACATTGACGAGCACACCCATATTGAAGCAGTGCGCTATCCGAGTGGCTCGGACGCCATGGGGTTTCTGACCACGATTCTGACCGGTGGCCGCCCCGGCCCGCAGAGAATTGCACTTTGGCTGAAAAACATCATCGTCTCTCTGCTCCGCCACCCGTTCAAGACACTGCGTGTGCTGCAGCCGTTGGGATGGGCCCGGGAGTTTGTGATTCTGCTTTGCATGCAGGCGCTCGAGGGAGAGATCGAGATGCGCTGGCAACGCCCCTGGTTCTGGCCCTTCAGGAAGTTTCTCGTAAGTCGAGGTGAGAAGGTGCCCACGTACATTCCAAAGGCCAACGAGTTCGCCCAGAAATTTGCGCAACTCACCGGCGGTTTTGCCATGAGCATGCTTCCGGAAATCCTATTTGATGTTCCCGGCACCGCACACTGTATCGGAGGCTGCGTGATCGCCGATTCCCCCTGCCACGGCGTGGTCGATTCGCGCCATCGCGTTTTCCACTATACGAACATGTACATCTGTGACGGATCCGTAGTGGCGGCCAACCTTGGGGTCAATCCCAGCCTGACCATTACTGCTCTCACCGAACGGGCGATGAGCTTTATCCCTCTGGCGGGGGAAAACGATTGGAACGATTCGGCTGGAAGTGCCACCAAACCGCGGCTCACCTGACGTCCTCAACTGCAGTTGGTCTTGGCGGGATGCTCCTCGACAGTTTGTTGTTTGCTTTGCCCTCCTCGTTCCGTAGAGTAGAATTCACAGCAGAAGCAACTCGCGCAACAGAAATGGACGACGATCTAAAATGAGCGACAATTTCCAGTTGACCCTGAAAAGGGTAAAAGACAAATACTCCTCTTGGATTCTTGGGAGCATAGACGAGACATATAACGCCACCAGGGATGGCCAGAATGGCAGCACTCCTTTGGCCGCCTTCATTTTAGTGTCTTGTGCTATTGATTTTATGGGCGGCTTTCTTGAGGGCATTGACAGTCTTGATCCCAAGTCCTCCGGGAAAATTTACAGAAGATATCTGGAACGGTATATGCCGCAATATAAGTCTAAAGATGTATATCGCAACATCCGCTGCCGGCTTGCCCACAACTACACCATCGGGGATGGAGTGGCATTGATCCACAATAATTCAACGGCACACGATCCTCTTGGATCGCGCGGCGACAAGGTCATAAATTTCGAGAATTTTTACGCCGACTTCCGAATAGGGGTGGAGAGGTATTTCATTGAGCTGGAAAAGGATAAGCAGTTACAAAAAAGGTTTCTCCGAAGATCTTCGCTTGGTTTTGCCGACATCGCAAAGATGTAGGTGCGGTCCTGGTGGAGGCTGCTGGCCATCTCCACATAACTAAGACGGCATCTGGAACTGTCTAGCACGCTCCGGGCGGTGTTGATTTCCAAATGCCTTCCTGCGGTATGCTAAAGGTATTCGGCCCCTCATTACCGTAACAACTCAAAAATGTGCCGAGGATGCAGGTATGAAAGCTACCTCAAAAATCGCGGTGTTTGATACCACTCTCAGAGATGGCGAACAGGCAGCGGGAACACGCCTGGGAAGCCGTGACAAGATCACCCTCGCTCGCCAACTCGCCCGGTTAAAAGTGGATATCATCGAGGCCGGCTTCCCGGCGTCGTCTCCGGAGGACTTTGATGCCGTCCGGAAGATTTCCCAAGAGATCAGGGGGCTAACAATCTGCGCCCTGTCTCGTGCCGTTCCGGCGGATATCGAGTCCTGTGGCAAGGCGCTCGCCAAAGCGGCGCGCCCCCGCATTCATACCGGCATCGGCGTCTCCGACATTCACATCATGGGCAAGTTCCGCGACGAGCGCTATGGCAAGACACTCGAGGACAAGAAAGCAAAGCTGGTGGCCCTGGCAATAGATGCCGTGAAGCGTGCGCGAAACTGTGTTGGTGACGTTCAGTTCTACGCCGAAGATGCCGGCCGCGCCGCGCCATCGTACCTCTTCGAGATGTTGGAGGCTGTTATTGCTGCCGGCGCAACGGTCGTCAATATTCCCGACACCACCGGCTACACTGTTCCCGAGCAATATGGTGAGCTGATTCGCGGAATTTGCCAGAACGTTCCGAACATTGCGCGCGCAACGATCAGCGTGCACTGCCACGACGACCTCGGTCTCGCGGTGGCCAACTCCCTGGCAGGCATTTGCAACGGTGCGCGCCAGGTGGAGGGGACCATCAACGGAATCGGCGAACGGGCCGGCAATGCCGCTCTGGAAGAAATCGTCATGGGCATCCGCACTCGCCCCGACTACTACGGGCTGAGCACCGGTGTTGAGCCGCGCGAATTCTTCCGCACCAGCCGGATGGTCGCCGACATTCTCGGAATGCCGGTTCCAGCCAATAAAGCCGTCGTGGGCCTCAATGCCTTTGCTCATAGTTCCGGCATCCATGTCGACGGATTCCTGAAAGACCGGCAGACTTACGAAATCATGCGTCCCGCAGATGTTGGGCTTACGGGCAGCCGGGTCGTCTTGACGGCGCGCACGGGCCGGGCCGGACTCCGCTCACGGTTGGAGAAACTCGGCTACAAACTCTCCCGCCAGGAGCTCGACGCCATGTACCAACGATTCCTTTCCGTGGCGGATAAAAAACAAGAAGTACTCGACGAAGACCTGCTCGCCTTGGTTCACGACGAATTGCCCCCAGTGCAGCAGAATGTGAAACTGGAGTACCTGCATAGTTCCAGCGGCACGACCGCAATTCCGACCGCAACCGTACGCTTGTTAGTGAACGGGAAGGTCAAGCAAGGAGCCTCCGTTGGCGACGGACCGGTCGACGCCGTATACAAAGCGATTGCTGTTCTAACCGCTACCCATGCCAAACTCTTGCGCTATGACATTCGAGCCGTCACCGAAGGTACCGAAGCAATGGGAGAAGTCACTGTACACCTTGAAATCGGCAACCGTCGCGTCATGGGTCGCGGGGTTTCTACCGACATTATCGAGGCCAGCGCAAAAGCCTACGTGGACGCCCTGAACCGGCTCGGCTGATTCGCCGCTAACGCAGTTTACAATATCAATTCGTGATGCATATTGACGCTCATCAGCACTTTTGGAGTTATAACCAGTGTGAGTACGACTGGATCGATGAAGCAATGTCCTCGATCCGGCGCGATTTTCTGCCCGCCGAACTCAAGCCGCTGCTGGAAAACAACGGATTTCAGGGCAGCGTTGTCGTCCAGGTTCGGCAGACTCTGGAAGAAACCCGTTGGCTCCTGAAGCTCGCCGAAGACAATCCGTACATCCTTGGGGTCGTAGGCTGGGTAGACCTGCGTTCTCCGCAATTACGCACGCAGCTGCACTCCCTAGCGGGAAAGCCAAAATTAGTGGGCGTTCGTCACATAGTCCAAAGCGAGCCGGATGAGTTCCTGCTCCAGCCGGATTTCTTGCGTGGCATTTCTCTATTGGAAGAGTTCAACCTTGCTTACGACATCCTGATCCACACCAAACATCTGCCGGACGCGGCAGAGTTCGTGAGCCGCTTCCCGCGGCAGCGCTTTGTTTTGGACCATTTGGCTAAACCTCCGATCAAGAGCGGCGCCATCGACGTCTGGGAGCGTGGAATTCGTGAACTCGCATCCTTCCCGAATGTTTATGCCAAGCTGTCCGGCTTGCTCACCGAAGCAGACTGGCAATCCTGGAAGCCTGAACATGTTCGGCCTTATCTCGATGTGGCGTTTGTATGCTTTGGGCCCCCTCGGTTGATGATTGGATCAGACTGGCCCGTATGCACTCTAGCGGCTTCGTACCAAGGCACCCTGAACCTGATAAAGGACTATGTAAGCGGGTATACGGCGGAAGAGCGCCAAGCGGTTCTCGGGGGTAACGCCGCCAAATTCTGGCGCTTGCAACCTGGGTGAAACGGATGCCGCGACGAAAGGCTCGCGATGTTCTACAATGCCCGCGGGCAACACGGCAACTATTCCCGGTAAATGTGAGTTTATTTCCATGTCGAACAAGGTGCTCCAACTCGATCCGAAAGACAATGTGCTGATCGCCCTAACTGACTTGAGCAAAGGCGAGCAGATTCTCCTTGATTCAGAGACCTATACTCTGCAATCCGCCGTCCCGGCAAAACACAAGTTTGCCACTGAAGATCTTGCCACTGGCTCGATCGTGAGGATGTACGGGGTAATCGTGGGGAAGGCAGTAGAACCCATTGCCCGAGGTGCGTTGCTGACGACCCGGAATATCAATCACCAGGCTGCGCCATTTCACGAGAAAACGGGTGAGATACGCTGGTCGCCGCCAGACATTTCGCGCTGGCGACAGCGGGAATTCCTCGGATACCGGCGGAACGATGGACAAGTGGGCACCCGAAACTACTGGATCGTGGTGCCACTCGTTTTTTGTGAAAATCGCAATATCGCCGTAATGAAACAGGCCTTCGAAGAAGAGCTTGGTTTTGCTCCGCCGCAAATGTACCGCCAGCAGGTGGCTGAGTTGGCGAAACTCTACCAAAATGGCCGGTCCGAAGAAATCAAGACGTGGGCCTCGAAGGAGGCGTTTGGAGCTTCGCAACGATCTCCCATTTTCGAGAACGTGGATGGCGTCCGTTTTCTCCTGCATGAAGGAGGCTGTGGGGGCACAAGGGAAGATTCCAACAATCTTTGTGGGCTGATCGCGGACTACATCCATCACCCCAATGTGGCGGGCGCCACCGTGCTCAGCCTGGGTTGCCAACATGCGCAGATCGGAATTCTGCGCGACGAGTTGCGCAAGCGGAATCCGAAATTCGATAAGCCTCTGGTGGTCGTGGAGCAGCAACAAAGCGGCACGGAAACGGCGATGCTCTCAGGAGCGATTCGCAATACTTTCCTTGGCCTCGTGAAAGCCAATGAATGTCGGCGCACAAGCGCCCCTCTTTCCAGTCTTTGCCTGGGACTGAAGTGCGGCGGCTCCGATGGATTTTCCGGCCTTTCTGCTAACCCGGCGATCGGGCATGCCTCCGATCTCCTGGTCGCTTTAGGCGGGCGCACGCTCCTTTCCGAATTCCCGGAATTGTGTGGTGTGGAACAAGAACTCATCAATCGCAGCAAGAGCAACGAAGTGGCGGATCGCTTCGTTCACCTCATGAAGAGCTACGGTGCCCGAGCAAAGGCGGTGGGTTCCGGCTTCGAAATGAATCCCAGCCCCGGAAATATGCGCGACGGATTGCTGACCGATGCCATGAAATCCGCTGGGGCTGCGAAAAAAGGCGGCAGTTCTCCCATCACGGCAGTGCTGGACTATCCGGAATATTCAACACAGATGGGATTGAACCTGCAGTGCACGCCGGGAAACGATGTCGAATGCGTCACCGCACAAGTGGGTGCCGGAGCGAGCGTCGTCCTGTTTACGACCGGCCTGGGAACTCCGACTGGCAATCCCATCGCGCCGGTGGTAAAACTCTCGACGAACTCGGCGCTGTCGCAACGTATGTCGGACATTATTGACATCGATACAGGCGGAATCATATCCGGGGATAAAACCATTCAGCAGATGGGAGAAGAGGTCCTCGAATTTGTTGTTCAGGTTGCAAGTGGAGAGACGCACACAAAAGCGGAAGGAAAGGGTCAGGAAGACTTCATTCCCTGGAAACGAGGTATTTCCCTCTGAAAAACGCCGGCAACGACAACAACAATTTTCGATTAGATGGAAAGGTGGCCATCGTAACGGGCGGTGGCAGCGGCATCGGCCAGGCGATCGCCTTGCGATTTGCGGCGAATGGAGCCGCAATTCGAATTATAGATATCAACCCGAAACAGGCGCAGACAACCGTGCAACAAATCGAAGACGCTGGGGGAGAGGCCAGCGCGCATGTCTGCGACCTTACGGACCAGCAGCAGGTGCGCGAGACATTTCATCAGATTTTTGCCAGGGACAAGGTCGCGATCCTTGTGAACAATGCGGGGATCTCTCACATCGGAACCGTGGAAAGCACAACTGAGGAAGATTTCGACAAGGTTTTTCGCGTCAATGTGAAGGGCATCTACAACGGCATTCATCTGTGCGTGGGACATATGCGGGCCAACGGCGGTGGAGTGATTCTCAACATGGCTTCCATTGCAGGTTCGGCGGCCCTCGCTGACCGCTTCGCCTACTCCATGAGCAAAGGTGCTGTCATCGCCATGACCTATTCCGTTGCCAAGGATTACCTTCAGTACAATATTCGCTGCAACTGTATTTCTCCGGCGAGGGTACACACACCCTTTGTCGATGATTATCTGCGCAAGAATTACCCGGGGAAGGAAAAAGAGATGTACGAGAAACTAGCTAAATCGCAGCCAGTGGGAAGGATGGGTGAACCCAGAGAAGTAGCTTCACTGGCATTGTTTCTCTGTGCGGACGAAGCATCCTTTATTACCGGCGTCGATTATCCCCTGGATGGCGGTTTCTTCAACTTGCGTGGCTAACTAACCTATGGATCTGCAACTAAAAGGAAAACTCGTTCTTGTGACCGGCGGAGCAAAGGGCATCGGTGCGGCGATTGTTCGCGCGAGCGCTTCGGAAGGAGCGATTCCCGTTTTTCTGGATCATGATGTGGAAGCAGGTGAGAAACTGCTAGCCGAGTTGCGCAATTCGGGAGCGGAGAGCGAGTTCATCTCCGGAGACATAACAGCCCCGCAAACCTGTGGCAAGGTTGTTGAGCAAACTCTCCAGAAATTCGGTCGGCTCGACGCGCTGGTGAACAACGTTGGCGCCAACGACAACGTCGGACTTGAGCAAGGTACAGTCGCAAAGTTTGTGGCTTCCCTGGCGCTGAATTTGGTGCATTACTACGCCATGGCCCACCACGCACTCCCGGCGTTGAAAAAATCACGAGGATCAATCGTGAACATCAGCTCCAAGACCGCTGTCACCGGGCAGGGGGGAACCTCCGGCTACGTCGCCGCCAAGGCTGCAATTCTTGGCCTCACACGCGAATGGGCAGCGGAACTCTTGCCAACAGGAATTCGCGTGAACGCCGTGGTTCCCGCGGAGGTGGCCACGCCACTCTATCAACAATGGGTCTCCGGATTCCCAAATCCTGAGGAGAAGCTGGCGAGCATTGTGTCGAAGATTCCCTTGGGAAAACGCATGACCAAGCCCGAAGAAATTGCCGACATGGTTGTGTTCCTCTTTTCGGAAAGAGCCAGTCACATCACGGGACAGCACATTTTCGTGGACGCTGGTTACACACATCTGGACCGAGCCCTGACTTAACGGAGGCGGTGGATGACAGCTCCCGCAAGTGTGACAGCAAGCGAGAACCAATCTGTTCCTGTGACGGAGCGTCGCTTTCTTGTGCCCTTCATTCTCATTACCAGCCTCTTTTTTCTGTGGGCCTTCGGTGTCAATCTGAACGACATCCTGATTCCGCATCTGAAGAAGGCTTTCGGCTTAAGTGATTTTCAATCCTCATTTATTCAAGTTGCGTTTTTCGGTGGTTATTTCCTGGCCGCCTTTCCCGCCGGCCGGGTCATGGAGAAAATCGGGTATAAGAAGGGGATTCTCGCAGGCCTGTTCCTGTGCGCAGTGGGCGCTTTGCTTTTTCTGCCGGCCTCTGCGTCGCGCCTCTATGGATTCTTTCTGTTCGCCTTGTTCGTGATGGCTTGCGGGCAGAGCTTCCTGGAAGTCGCCGCGAATCCGTACGTGACGATTCTCGGTCCGCCTGCCAGTGCGGAGCGGCGCTTGAATTTTGCCCAGTCCTTCAACGCCGTTGGCGCGATGCTTTCCCCGATTGTGGGGCGGACTTTCATTCTCACCGGGGTCGAGTACGCTCCATCCCAAATTGCGGCATTCAGTGCAGCGCAATTGGATGCCTATCGAGCGGCAGAAGCCAGCACGGTGAAGAGCCCCTACGTGATGATCGCGGGAATCTTTATCGTTGTCGCTGTCCTCATTCAACTCGTTCACCTGCCCGAGGTGCAGGAGGCGCCTCTAACCTCAGGTGCTGCAGGTGCGGGAACGAATTCGGGGAGCATATTCTCTCATTCGCATCTCGTGAAGGGCGTTATTGCGCAGTTTTTCTATGTGGGAGCGCAGGTGGGTGTTGCGAGCTTTGTCATTCGTTACGCGCAGTTTTCCGTGCCCGGAACACCGGCAAGAACCGCCGCCTGGTATTTGTTGCTGCACCAGACGGGATTCATGGTCGGCCGGTTTGTCGGTTCAGCGATGATGAAAAAGATAGCCGCACCGCGTTTGCTGTCCCTGTTTGCCGCGGCATCGCTCATTTGCGCAACTGTGGCTTTGCTCGCTTCCGGTCTGATCCCGATTTGGGCCGTGGTGCTGATCGGATTTTTTCACTCCATCATGTTCCCCACCATATTCGCCTTGAGCATCAAGAATCTCGGTTCGCTGACCAAACGTGGTTCGTCGCTTCTGGTGATGGCGATCATTGGCGGGGCGTTTTTCCCGGCAATCATGGGGCGCATTTCCGATGCCTCGAGCATTCAACGGGCCTTCGTCATTCCGCTCCTGTGCTACCTCTTTATTCTTTATTTTGGTTTGTCCGGATACAGGCCCGCGCCAGCGGGGAACATGGGATCCTTTCCTACCGGCAATGAGGATGCACTCGCATGAGCAGACGCTACTGTCTCACCCTGGATTTACAGGACGACCCGGAGTTGATTGCGGCTTACAAACGCCACCACGAAAAGATTTGGCCGGAGATCACCGAAAGTATCAAAGGCGCAGGCATTCGGGACCTGGAAATCTATCTCCTGGGGACACGCATGTTCATGATCATGGAAGTCGATGCGAGTTTTTCGTTTGACAAAAAAGCGGAAGCCGACCGGAGGAACGTGAAAGTTCAGGAATGGGAGAAGCTGATGTGGACGTTTCAGCAAGCGTTACCCGAAGCGCTCCCAGGCGAAAAATGGCTATTGATGGAGAGAATCTTCAAGCTGGAAAGCTGATGGAAAGCGACTTTCCTTCTTTCAATCTGAGATCCGTCAACCGGCAGCGCCTGGGCGCTAGGCGCCCTCTCCGCGGGCTCGCACAAGAACGCGGCTGAACTGCCGCCTCAGCGTACCTTGGGCGTCGGGTGTATAATAGAGTCGTTGGTTCCGGAATAACCGAATCCAGGCAGCTCCGATCCGCGCGATGTTGGTTACAGGACCGCCGTGAACAGCCAGGCGAGTCGGATGCCACGGCTGCGGTTCCTAACTTGTCTTCCCTGCCACCGGGGCGGCGTTCGTGAGATGTCAACAGCGCCGACCGGATTTGAGGAAGGCCGGCCAGTTCTGGCAGAGGCTTGAGGGGAGACTACCTTGTCGAATCAGGAAAATCAGAGCCCGATGAACGATCTCTTGCAACTGGCCAGAGAACGCGGCTATCTGCTGATGAACGAACTGAACAAGGTTCTCCCCGTCTCGGATGACTCCACTGAGCAGATCGATGAATTGTTTTCCGTTCTCGAGCGGGATGGCGTTGAAGTCTACGAGGATGCTGCGGAGGAACTGGCGACAAATTCCGGTGCCGGAAACGCACCCCAGCAGGAATTCAAAGAGGAGGATGCTCCCTCCCCGGACGATACCGCGCTCGACCAGACCGTACAACCTTCGAAACAGTCAAGCGACCCGGTCCGGACGTACTTGCGCGAAATGGGCACAGTGCCTCTCTTGACCCGTGAACTGGAAGTGGAGATCGCTAAGCGCATGGAGCGAGGCCAATCCCTTGTGATGAAGACGATTTCCCGCTCGCCCCTGGTGCTCAAAGAGCTGGTTGCTGTCGGTGCGGAGCTACGTAACGCCGCACTCCCGATCAAGGCGCTCATCCATTTTGATGAGGACGAACTCACCGAAAGGAAAATTGAGGAGAAAACCCGCGAAACGCTGCGGATCATCGACAGGATTCAGAAGCTGCGGGAAGAGGCTCTTGATCAGTCAGTCCGCATGAAGCAGGCGACAAAGACGAATCGTCGCAGGTATCTCCGGCTGGCCACTCAATTGGCACGAACGAGAGTCGAGATGTCGCAACTTACTCGCTCGATTGATTTCCATGAACGCGAGAAAAAGCGCCTCATCATTTTGCTGCGGGCCACGGCCAGACGGTTTCAGTCGCTCGAAGAAGATATTGCCAAGCTGAAACGCCGGTCGAGCTCCGCGGGAGGAGATGCCGCCGCTGCCGTTCGAAGGGAGCTGCATGCCAAGCATTCGCAACGCAATCACCTTCAAGAAGCCACCGAAGTCGACGGAAGCAGTCTGCGGCACACGCTCTCACTGATCTCACGCGGCGAAGCCGAAGCCGAACAAGCTAAGAAGGAATTGACGGAGGCCAATCTCCGTCTGGTTGTATCTATCGCCAAGAAATATACGAACCGTGGGCTCCACTTCCTCGACTTGATTCAGGAAGGCAACATCGGTCTCATGCGCGGCACGGACAAATTCGAATGGCGGCGTGGGTATAAGTTTTCTACCTATGCGACGTGGTGGATCCGCCAGGCGATTACGCGAGCCATTGCCGACCAGGCCAGGACGATACGAGTGCCGGTGCACATGATTGAGAGCATCAATAAACAAATGCGAACAAGCCGCCAACTCGTCCAGGAGCTTGGGCGTGAGCCGACCGTGGAGGAAATCGCGAAACGCATGGACGTGCCCGTAGACCAGGTCCGCAAGGCAAAGAAAATCGCTCAGCTGCCAGTCTCGTTCGAAACGCCCGTCGGCGAGGACGAGGAAGCCCGCCTGGGTGATTTTGTTGAGGACAAGGGACTGGTCTCACCGTCGGACGCGGCGATTCAGCTGAATATGAGAGAACAACTGGCCAACGTGCTCAAGACGCTTACTCCCAGGGAGGAAAGAATTATCCGAATGCGTTTCGGGATGGAAGATGGCAGTGAGCACACCTTGGAGGAAGTTGGTCAAACTTTTTCCGTGACGCGTGAGCGGATCCGGCAAATCGAAGCCAAGGCTCTTCGAAAGCTCCGCCACCCTTCCCGGTCAAGCAAGTTCCGCGTGTTTGTCCAAAGTTCCTACTGAGCAGTTGGCTTAGGCCTGCATCACCGAACGAGTCAGCGTTCACCCTAAAGGAGGCGATATGGCTATTACATTTCAGAAGCGCCAGAAGGAAATGAAGCGGCTTGAAAAACAGCGCATGAAGGAAGAACGCCGCGCCCAGAAGAAGCTCGAAAAGCGCGCAAAGGACGAGGCATCCAAAGAAGGGGCCTTCGTTCCTCCTGACGTAGACGTAGAAGTCGAAAACTGAGTGGAGTTCCATTTGGATCCACAGACTGCGGATTGTCATCGACAATGAGCCGCTCGACACAAAACGAATCAACGGAGCCTTTGAAATAGTTGTCTCCACAACTAGTTCAAGGCCCGAGAACCGCTAACGCCTGGTATTCAATCTCCAGCTCGTCGAATCGTTGCTGCCTGCCAGATTCTGTTGCACTGCACTTGATCTCATCCATTTCTCGCAATGACGCAAGTCGAAACCCTCTTCTCCCAGGTGCTTGAGTTCCATGACCGTTAATGAAATTGGTGAGAGAATCTGAACCATAAGTGATCTCTGTGCCGGAGATGAGTCAACGTGGTAAACGACTTTGTCTTTGGGCTGTCCGTTTGCCGAAAGGGATGGAGACTGATGCGAAAGTTGCCAGAGGTCCAGGAGGCCAAAGAGTTAATGAACGAAGCCATGGACTGGTCGTCGTTCAGGTGGCTGTTTGAAAAGCCGAGAGTCCGCCGGTCCGCTGATCGTGCAAACGCTGCCTTGGACCGGCTTAACCGGAATGTGAAGGCGCGTTGGAGCGATGAGCTCAAGGCAGCCTACAAGAGTTTATCCGCGGTGAAGTCGAGCGACCCACGTCGACTGGAGAAAATACAGCGACAACCAGAACCGCCTGACTCTCAAGTCTGGCTTCTCGTTCGGAAGATCAAGGAAGCTGACGAAGCCGCACATCGCGCGAGAATGGATGCAGAGGAAACTTTCGACATAGCAGAAAAGCAGATGAGTACCAGCCTGGCCCGAGAGGGATGCAAAAAGGCCATCCATTCTTGGGAATTGCATGAGAGAGCAATCCGTAAGGCGGAAGCCGTCATAGATCTAACTCAAGCGAGAGAGTAAACCATCTTGTCCCCCCCTACATCTCTGTAAGCAAAGCCCTGTTCGGCCGGACTTGCCGTCTCAAGCGTTCTTCGGTTTTCGGACCCGGCGCTTGCCTTTGCTGGCGGGACCGGCGCTCTTCTCACGCTTTCGCAAGCGCGTTTGGAGTTTTTCCACTTGGGTGCGGAGCTCTTCAAGTTCGCGCGTGTCCTCAAGCGGCCCTTGCGATCGCAAGGAATGTCCCGCCAGAAGATTGCGCACAAATTCCAGCGGGCTTCCTACCGCACTCTTTGCGGTTGAGAGTTGGTTATGAACGTTCTCCTGGGCCTTCTGATAGAGATCGAGCGTATTGTTCAAGTACCACGTCAAAAAATCGTGACTGGCCTTGTCGGAAGCCCTGACGAGCTGAGTCAGAAGCTGCAAGGGCAGCGCAATTTCCCGCTCTCGGGCGTTCTCTACGATGATCTGCGTGAATATAAGGTGAGTCAGGTCCTTCCCGGATCGCCCGTCCACCACGCGGACGTCGATGCCCTCCCGCACCATCCGCGCGATATCGTCGAGCTTCACGTACCGGCTTGCGTTTGTGTCGTAGAGTCGGCGATCGCTGTATTTACGGATCAGAACTTCAGGAGTTTTCATGGGCCTCTCCGGGGAACCAGCGGCTTTGGTGCACGCTCCTATAAACAGCTTGACACGGGGTAAGCACGGACGTACAGTCATCTTGGATACTGCGATGCAGTATACCAAGGCTTGAGAGGAGAACCAATCATGAAGTCGAGAGAGAAGAAAGCGACGGAAGTGGCCTCTCCCGGTAATTTATTGACGGGCTGGGCTCGTCAGGGCGTGCAGGGCTTTGTGGCTGCGCAGAAAATTCTCACGGATCTGGCGGCTCAGGAGAACGCATTGTTGATCGGGATGGTTAGGGAAGGATTCAGCCAGCCTGGCACCCAGCTAGGTGCTTCAGTGGCGGAAATCGCTGAGAAGGGGGTCGAGAATCTGACCGCGGTTGGAAAAATTCTTCTGGACCTTGCGGCGGACGAAACCGCGCTTGCTTTGGACGGTGTCAAAGAAGGACTGCGTCTTCCACCCACGGCAGAGGCCCTGGCGGAAGTGGCACGCCACAGAGTGGACACCTTCGTCGCATTGCAGAAGAATCTGCTGGATGCCACGGCCGACCAAGCCCATGCGGTCGCCGAATCCTTCCGCGAAGGCGGCAAGATGTTGGATCCAGCGCATGTGGCGGAACTTGCGCGGCGCGGGATCGAAGGCATCGTTGAGAGCGAAAAGAAGTTTTTGGACTTGGCTGCCCGGGAGGTGAGTGCGGTAACCAAGGGTGACAAACATTCCCGCAAGCCACGTCGGGACGGCATGGAAGTTCTGACGGAAGTGGCGCGCGAAGGTGCGGAAAAGTATATCGACACGCAGAAAAAGCTTCTCGATCTGGCCATCGCGCAATTGGAGGTGACTGCCAAAGCGAGTCGCGAGCAACTAAAAGCACTTCCGCGAAAGGGCGCGCAGCCATTATGGGGAGAGTTGACGGAGAAAAGCGTGAAGAACTTCGTCACCGCCGAAAAATCCCTGCTGGATTTAGCAATGAAACCCGCAAAGGTACCGGACCGGAACGATGCGCGGCCCCGGCACAGAACTACAGGGGCTGCCAAGAAGGAACGGGCGAAAGCTCATGAGCTCGTAGCCAGTCCGGCATGATCCATACGAACGCCGGTGACAACGTCACTTGACTTGTCCCGGGCATATGCCTGAGAGTTACCCTGCATTTACTGCCTCTGACAGGTGTGTCTTGCGCTGCAGAACACGTCGGGTAGACTGACATCCCAATGAGATCTCCTCGGCGTCTGCGCCTTAAGGAAGAGAAACCTGCCCAATTGCCCGTGTGGCACGAGTGGGTCGCCGGAATCGAGCTGGCCTTTCTTCAGGTCTCCCCCGTTTACTGGGGATACGGAATCCCCCACGGAGATGGATCCGCAGTTGTGCTGGTTCCGGGTTTTCTCGGCACGGATCTCTACTTGACGCAATTCGCCATTTGGCTGCGGCGAATTGGATATAAGACGTTCTATTCCGGGATCACGTTGAACGCGGACTGCCCGAACCTGTTAATTCGCCGAAATCTGAACGATGCCATCGAGCAGGCCAACAAATCGACACACGGGAAAATCCATCTGATAGGTCATAGTCTCGGTGGCTCGTTGGCTCGGGCGGCCGCGGCCCAGATGCCCGACCGCATTGCTTCGTTGATCACACTGGGTGCTCCCATTCGCGGTATTGGGGCCCGCGCCTCGGTTATGAACGCCGCCGATTTGGTGAGGAGGCAGATTCTCGAACGGCACGGCCGCGGTGTGTTACCGAACTGCTATACGGCGAGGTGCACTTGCGAGTTTTTTGAGTCCTTGAAGGGGCAGTTCCCCAAATTCGTCCGCCAGACCGCGATTTATACCAAGAAGGATGGAATCTTAGACTGGCGCGTTTGCCAAACAGGAGACCCTGAGGTGGATATCGAGGTTTCCGCCACGCATATTGGCATGGTATTTAGCCCTCTCGTGTACAGCGTTGTGGCTCATCGGCTGGCGGGTAAGTAGCCGCCTAAGCTCCTCCGCGCATCATCTACAAACCTCAATGCAACAGGCCCGGAATGTTTGCAGGGCCCGGTTCCGCCTGCGCCCAGTTCCTTATGCCACTTCCTTGGCGTGCTCGACGAACGGTGCCGGACTCAGGCTCGGTGATGGTTCGAGGTTTGTCGATTCCGGAGCGGCAGCGGGCGCAGCCTCACCCGGCCGCTCCAGTTCCTCTCCTTCTTCATCGCTGCTGAACGCCGGAGTTCGCGAAACGAGAACGCTAGAAAGTCACGAAGCCGCTCGACGTCGGGGGCCGCACCAGCATCTCAAACCACGCGCCTGGCCCGT
This sequence comes from Candidatus Acidiferrales bacterium, assembly GCA_963709675.1. Taxonomy (GTDB): domain Bacteria; phylum Acidobacteriota; class Terriglobia; order Acidiferrales; family UBA7541; genus Acidiferrum. The sequence continues at coordinate 1,121,858 of CAVPWW010000001.1, read as the reverse complement.
TCCTCATACAATTCGGCAATCTGTTTCGAATACCGCTCCTCGATCACCCTGCGGCGAACCTTCATCGTAGGTGTCAGAGTTCCATCGTCGCCCGTGAATTCATGCGGCACTAATAGGATCTTTTTTAGCATTTCGTGCCGGCCCAGGTTTCGGTTCACTTGCCCGACAATCTCTTCATACAGCGCCTTAACCCTCGGGTTGGCAATCAGCACTTCACGAGAAGTACAGGAGATGTGGTTGGCGCGTGCCCATTCTTCCAGCCGCTGAAAGTGCGGAGAAATAATCACGGAGGGGTATCGCCGCCGGTCTCCCAATACGACCGCGGTTCCGATCAGTGCATTCAGCTTCAGGGAATTTTCTATGGGCTGTGGTGCCACGAATTTCCCGCCCGACGTTTTGAGGAGATCTTTCTTGCGGTCCGTGACGATGAGAAATCCTTCCTCATCCAACCTGCCGATGTCTCCGGTTTTGAACCAACCATCCACAAACGCGTTCTTCGTCTCTTCGGGTTGGTTCCAGTAACCTTGGAAAACGGAAGGACCCCGCACCAGAATTTCCGAGTCCTCGGCGATCCTCACTTCGACATTGGCAAGTGGCCGGCCGACGGTTCCCAACTTGTGGGCGCGCGGTGAGTTCAACCCAATGACAGGAGAAGTCTCTGTCAAGCCATATCCTTCATGAATCCGAATCCCGATGGCCGCGAACCACTCTGCCAGTTCCTTTCCGAGAGGGGCACCGCCCGAAACGAATTGTTCCACATTTCCGCCCAGTCGAGCACGCACCTTTGCATACAGCAGCCTATTGGCCAGCTTCCAAGACAGGGAAGTGGGCGTTTTGCCCGCCAAAATCTCAGCAGAATGCTTGCGGCCTACCGAAAGAGCCCAGCGATAGACCGCTTGCTTCGGAAATCCTTTGGCATTCTGCTCCACCTGGCCATAGAGCTTTTCATAAACACGCGGTACGGCGACCAAAATGTGGGGCCGCACCTCCAGCAATGCCTGTGCCAGATTCTCGATGAACGGGCAATAGGCCAAAGTTACCCCGCGGTAGAGCAATGCGAAATCCGCATGTCGGGCCGTCACATGCGATAACGGCAGAAAGGAAATGCTGATTTGTCCCGGGCCCACATCAAAGCCGGCAAGCGAATGCTGCATGTTCGATGTCAGATTGCCATGTGTCAGCTTCACGCCTTTTGGAACTCCCGTTGTCCCCGAGGTGTAAATGATGGATGCGAGATCATTTGCAGTGATCATGCCCGCACGCGCTTCGAGCTTCGCATCACCTGCGGTAGGAGCCTCTCGCATCAGCCGTTGCATCGAAACGGCTTCAGCAGTCTCGACCTGATCCATGACCACTACATGTTGAACTCCCGTTTGATTCTTTATGGAAAGGACTTTTTGCAGTTGCTGCTCCGTCGAGACCACAACAACCTTCGCGCCAGAATCGCTCAAGATGTAAGCTGCCTGCTGCGCTGTCAGCGTCGAGTAGATGGGCACAACCACCGCGCCCAATTGTAGGCTTGCAAAATCGGTGATCGCCCATTCCGCTCGGTTTTCACTCAAAATCGCGAGCCTGTCTCCTTTCGTCACGCCCCATTGGCTGAGCGCACGCGCTGTAGTTCTCACATCCCGGCAAAGCTCCTGCGCGCTGATCGGAACCCACTCGGTTCCTTCCCGAACCATCATGATTCGGGCCTGCCCGCGCTCCACGATGGCTGAAAATATGTCGTTGAGAGTTTCGAGTTTCATGGCTGAGAAAGGGCTCCTGGCCGCGCGGAGCGAACACGCACCACGATCGATCAGCTAACCAATCCCGTCTCTCTGGTTGAGAATCATGGCCGACGCCTCTACTACAAGCTGCCCCAGCGCCAAGTGGGGCCGACGGTGAACCGGATGTAGTTTTGTCGGTCGGTAAGTAGGTTGGTGAACAGGTGAGTATTGATCCAATCCGCTGTAAACCGGAGACCCACTCGTCGAGACAGATTGAGGTCGATCCCGCCGCCCAGACCAACGAACCATGTGGTGTCCGTCTGCTGGCTAGCAGGCGCAGGGATATTCAAAAACTGGAACAACTGGCCCAACTCCGGCGGGAAGTTAAGATCTGCCGACTCGTGAATCGCTCCTAATCCCGGACGAGCTAGAAACGTGACCTTGCTCCATTTGCGGATGTAGAACTGAGGGCCCGCAGCGATCGTGTAAGTCGTCGATTTGAAAGGGACGGTCACCGCGCTTGGAGGCGGAACCACTGTGGGGTACTGCAGGTTAGCTGCAGTGAGCGTTGGCGCGTAAACCGTCTCGCTCCCGTTGATCGTGCCTCCACCACTTATAATATTATTTCCACTGGCACTAAAATCTGCACCTAGCCCAAGCCAGGGTTTCACGGTGACGCCGAAATCCGTGTCGAACCCGCGTTGCGTCAGGTTACGTGCTGGGCTGATCATGTAATCAAAACCGGTGTACAAGGTGTAACGGTTGATATCCGTCTGCTGTGCCGCGACAGGCATACAAATGACTATCGCAAGGCCGCACAATTGCAGACCTCTACTAACTTCCACACTCGTGAGGAGTTTGGAAGGGAATCCTCTCATGTGGTACCTCTTTTGCTTCTCTGTTCGGTCTCAAAGGCCATTTTCGCTGCTGCGTGGGCGGGATAGCGCGTCCCTGCAGGGTGGTGTGTCCCAATTACAGCCCAAGATGAGATATTTGCAGTGATGCCTGTCACTTCCAGCCCAGATAACACGTTCGCGTCAGGAACGATTCCCCCCCCTCTTCGACGACCGAGCCTAATCCTGGTACCGGGACCACCGGGTCTAGAAAGCGATCTTTGCTCCCAGTTGCAGCGGGAGCGCCGCATAGGCACTGGTAATCGTCCCGACCCGGGCCGTATTAATGGCCGCGTCCAGAAGCCCGAAGTTGATAAGCGACAATGCCAGAGCGCACGCCCGGGAACGAACGGCCACCTGTGACCCAAACTGGCTTCAAGTTCATTTGCCGTACCCGCCTTGGCTCGTATTGTGGTAAACCAAGCTGGACCCCACAACAGATAGAATCATCCCCCTCACCGGGCTGTGGCGGCGGAGGACCATTGAAAAGTCAACTTCGATCTCGTGACTTCTTGGAAGGGGCCCTTTCGCGTCGCAAGTTTTTGAAGCAGACTGCCGCAGCAACCATTGGTCTCTCCATTATTCCGCGTCGCGTGCTGGGCGGCCCAGGATATGTCCCGCCCAGTGACAAAATCAACTTGGCGTTCATTGGCGTTGGCGCCCAAGGTTTGCGTGTCATGCTCCGCTTCTTGCGGGAACCTGACGTACAGGGTGTGGCTGTCTGCGATGTCAACAAAGCCAGCGAGAACTACCCCCAATGGGCCACGCATGAGTTCTGCAATTCCGTCCGCAAGTTGCTCGGCGTCGAGACCGGGTGGGATTGGCTCAGCCCAGACCAGCCGATCCAGTTGACGCATTCCCTGCGTGTCACGAGCGGCGTTGCAGGCCGCGAGCCGTGCCAGAAAATCGTCGATGGCTACTACGCCAGCCAAAACCGTTCTGGCGAATTTCGCGGTTGCTCGGCCTACATGGATTTTCGTGAACTTCTCGAAAAACAGAAGGACCTCGACGGCGTTGTCGTTTGCACCACAGACAATTTGCATGCCGCCGTCTCCGCGGCAGCCATGAAGAAACACAAACATGTCTTTTGCCAGAAACCATTGACCCATACGATCTTTGAGGCCCGGCGCATTGCCGAAATCGCCCGCGAGACTGGCGTGGCCACTCAGATCGCGGTTGGCAACCAGGCTTCCGAGGATACGCGTTTGCTTTGCGAATGGATCTGGGACGGCGCCATTGGTCCAGTGCGCAAGGTCCTCAACTGGTCGAGTCGTCCTTTCTGGCCGCAAGGGCTGGAACGATCCAAGGACTCTCAACCCGTTCCCGAAGGTTTGGATTGGAATTTATGGCTTGGCCCCGCGCCGGAACGTCCTTTCAATCAATCGTACCTGCCGTTTGTTTGGCGTGGCTGGACAGACTTTGGTTGTGGGGCACTCGGCGACATGGGCTCTTACAGTTTTGACACCATCTTTCGCGTTTTGAAGCTCGAAGCACCCCTCAGTGTGGAAGCAAGTTCAAGCGAACGTTACGAGGAGACCTATCCCCTGGCCTCCATCGTCCACTATGACTTCCCAGCCCGCGGCGACATGCCCCCTGTGAAATTCACTTGGTATGATGGCGGTCTCAAGCCACCTCAACCCGAAGAATTGGAAGGGAGCCCTCCGCCCAGCGGAGATAGCGAGCAAGCGAACGAAGGGCTTCTCTTTATTGGGGACCGCGGCAAAATTCTCTGCCGGTTTAATGGCGCACATCCGCAGCTGATTCCCGAAGCGAAAATGAGTAGCTATAAGCAGCCTCCGAAAACTCTGCCGCGCTCACCCGGCAACGAGCGGGAATGGCTCGATGCCTGCAAGGGAAGCAGCCTAAAGCCCGGTGGGAATTTCGAATTTTCCGGCCTTGTCACGGAAACACTGCTTCTCGGGAACGTCGCGGTTCGCTCAGGGCAAAAACTCAATTGGGACCGCTCCAGCCTGAAAGTCGTAAACTCCGATTCGGCACAAAAGTTCGTCCGGCCGGAACGTCGAAGCGGATGGGAACTCTAGGAGGCATGCATGTCTGCAGTTTCGCGAAGAGAGTTTCTAAGAAACGCGGTGACGTCTGCGGCCGTAGCCGGCTTTCTCGGTGCGCATGCCTCGGAGGTCCGCGCTAATCCGCTCGGTATGCCGATCGGATGTCAGACGTGGCCTGTCAGGGACATGATCGCTAAGGACTTTCCCGGCACCATCAAGCAGCTTGCCGACGCCGGATTTCAGGCCATCGAGCTTTGTTCACCGGTCGGGTACGCGGATTCCGGCTTTGCTGGCCTCGCCAAATATTCCGGCCTTGAGCTCCGAAAAATGTTGAGCGATCGAGGCGTCACTTGCGTGAGCTCTCACTTTGGCATTCAAGAACTCAGGCAAAACCAGGAAGATCGAATTGCCTGGGCGAAAGATGTAGGCCTGACGCAGATGCTAGTGCCCAGCCTCGACGGTCCCAAGAACCCGACCTTGGAGGATGTGAAGCGCGCGGCCGATGAATACAACAAAATGGGCGAAAAAGCCGCCAAGGCCGGTATCCAGCAGGGTCTTCATAACGAGGGCTTCGAGCTCTCCATGGCCGACGGCAAGAGGACCTATGACCTCTTGTTCGATCTTCTGGATCCAAAGTTCGTTAAGTTCCAGTTTCAAGTGTCCACGATCAGCCGCGGTTTCGACGCCGCGGAGTACTTTACGAAGTACCCGGGCCGCTTCATTTCCATGCACGTGCAAGGCTGGTCCTCAGAATCCAGGAAGATCGTGCCCGTGGGACAAGGAACTTTAGACTGGAAGAAAATCTTTACCGCAGCGAAGACCGGCGGCATAAAGAATTATTTCGTCGAAATGAACCTGGAAATGATGAAGGCCAGCGTTCCTTATCTCCGCGACTTGCAGGTCTGATCACACGGCTGGGTCACTCGTGCGGAGCCATCGCCGGCTCAAAATAAATGTTGCAGTACTTCGGGTCGGTCACGGAAAGGAATTCCATGCGATTTGCGGATTGTGTCCGCGGTTCAATCACCATCTCTGATGGAGCATGGGGCACGGAGTTTCAACACCTTGGCGCGCAACTCGGGGAGTGCATAGACGAATGGAACCTGACAAAGCCCGAACTTGTCCGGCAGGTCGCGGAAAGCTATGTGCAAGCAGGCAGCCGCGTAATCTTGACCAATACCTTCCGGGCGAATCCCATCAGCCTGGCCCAGTATGGTCTGCAAGGACAATGCGCTGCCATCAATCGTGCCGGTGTCAAAGCCTCCCGGCAAGCTGCCGGTACTTCCGCACTCGTATTTGCATCCATGGGTCCGAGTGGAAAAATGCTCCTGAACCGAGAGATCTCTCGCGAACAGCTGCGTGACGCATTTTTTCAGCAAGCCACCGCCCTCGCTGCCGAAGGCCCGGACGCGATCCTGATCGAGACCATGACGGACGTCAAAGAAGCTTGCATCGCCGCAGCCGCTGCCCTGACTACCCAGCTTCCCGTGGTGGTCTCCTTCGTCTTCGATTCCGGAAAAGACACAAACCATACCATCCTGGGCGCGACACCCGAACAAGTCTCCGCCGTTCTCACCAGGGAAGGCGTCCACGCCATCGGTGCTAATTGCGGCTCGGGAATTCGAGAATTCATTCCCATTTGCAAGCGCCTCGCTGCCGTCTCTGCGTTGCCGGTATGGATCAAGCCGAATGCGGGACTTCCCGAAATGGTCGCCGGCACCGCCGTGTACAAAATCACTCCCGAGGAATTTGCCGTTTCCTCGCAAGAACTCCGCGAAGCTGGCGCAACCTTTCTTGGCGGCTGCTGCGGAACCACTCCAGCCTTCATTCGCGCATTGGCCGGGCATCCTGCCATGCAAAATAGGATGGACGGGGCGCATTCGTAAAAAAAAGACTCGCTGACAATCATCTCCTCAAGGCTTGGATGGCTGGTCAATCCGATCTTCTCGGCCTACCCCGGCATCTTTTTTCCTCGCGCCGGCTAGAAGCCGGTGCTAGCATCTGTCTCGCGCCAACCCCTTCTGCGCTGTCGGCCACCGGCAGTCAGGGCAACTCCAGAGCAAACGGCGCATCAAAATCGTGGAAGGACAGGGGTGATTGACATGAAAAATGCAATCGCGGTGTTGATCGTCACAGTCCTCGCGCTTTGCGCGCTGGCCGTCGCTGTGCCAGGGGAATCCCAGCCGCCTCCGTCTCAAGCGAGTAAGAATGCTCGACCTGTAATCGTCGAACTATTCACTTCAGAAGGCTGCTCAAGTTGTCCACCGGCGGACGCTCTGCTCCTTAAGCTCGAAAGTAGTCAACCCGTGCCAGGCGCCAACATTATTGCTATCGAGGAGCATGTCGACTACTGGAATCACGATGGATGGACCGATCCGTTCTCATCCGCCGATTGGACCTATCGCCAGACGGACTACGTTGCGAGATTTAAGGACAAGGATGCCTTCACCCCGCAAATGATTGTGGACGGGCAAACCCAGATGGGAGGAGGCCAACTCCCGCAGGTGGGACAAGCGATTCTGCAAGCAGCTACTCTGCCAAAAACTCAGGTCACTCTTACCCCCGAAGATCCCGCCGCCCATGGAGAGCAGCAGTTTAAGGTCCATGTCGGGAATCTGGTAGGGAGCACAGATCGTGATACTGCGGAAGTTTGGTTAGCGGTCACGGAAAGCGGTCTCGAGTCGGCTGTCGGCGCCGGTGAAAATGCCGGCAAAGACTTGCGTCATGCCTCCGTGCTCCGTTCGCTTCACAAGATTGGAGTCGCCTCGGCGAAGGGTGAATCCGCCTTCGAAACATCAGCTCGCGTCAAGCTTAAGGCGGACTGGAAGCGGAAAAATATACAAGTCGTGGTCTTCATTCAGGAAAAGAAATCCATGCGAATTCTCGGGGCCACCTCGGTAGGAGTCGCCAGTTAACCTTCTCTGAGCCGGCACCTCCTTACCACTTGCGGAAACGCCCCCAAGTCCGAACAACCGCGCGGTATTCGGTCACACCTCCTTGTGACAAATCTCACAGACCCCTGTATCCCAAGTCTGGGACAGTTGCCTAGTCTCCCCTTAAAGGACGTGCTTATGTCCACCGCTACCTCCCATAAACTGGAATTCCTTCGCACTTTGCCTTCCGATGCCGTGCGCCAGATCCAATGGAACTTCGCGAACCGCTACGACCTCCAAATGCTGGTTCAATCCGCCCGGGGTGTGGCTCGCGGTCCGGTGGCCAAACTGGTGGCCCAAGGGGGGCGTAACTCCCACGAGTGGACTCCGGCGAAAGCGGAGTTATTGGAGGCATTTGATCGCTCGGGAATCACCGCCGTCTTCATGGACCCGGAACACGGAGGATTCATTCTTGGGCCCAAGAACCTGGCGCTTGCCCTGGTCGCCTTCGAGCTTGCCTGGGTGGATGGCGGAGCCGCCACCGCCAGCTTGGCGGGTTGCCTGGCGTTGGCACCGATTCACGAGCGCGGCACTCCGGAGCAGCAGGAACATTATATGAAGCTCGCGGCACCGCCGCAGCCTGGTGAAGATCGCAAGCCCCTGCGCGGCGCTTTTTGCCTTACCGAGCCAATCCCTTACGTTGGCGTAGACACCGGCATGCTCGACGGTAAGGTCCGCATCGTCGAATGGAACGCCGGCGAAGAGCCTCTCTTGCAAGTGGAAAAGCGCGGCCGCTTCATCACCAATATCGGCTTTGCCAATTTCGTGACCGCCGCCGTCGACTCCGATGACAAGCGGATCAAGGGCAGCTGCATGGTCATCTTGGAAGAAGGCGATCCCGGCATCTTTGATCGCGGCACTCCGACGAAGAAGATGGTTCATCAACTTTCGTCTACCGGCGACCCCGTCTTTAATCTGCGAATTCCGGCCAACCGCATTGTGGGTGGCTACGACGTAAAGGACGGCGTTCTGGTTCCGCGTTTCAGCCACAGCGAGGTCATCGAGGCTGTTTTCCGGCGCACTCGCGTCACCGTCGGCGTAATGACCGCTGCCAAATTACTTTCCGCCGTGGAACCCATCATCCGCTATCAGCGCGGCAGGTTTCGTGGCGCAACCACCGCTACGCCCGGCACTGTGAGATACGAGATGGGCTTGCAGGCTCGCGAAGATAGCTTGCACCGGCTGGTTGACGTGTGGGCCACTGGGGAGGCAAGTGCATCGCTGGCCTTTGCCGCAGCGCGGACCTTTGACGAATTGGACCCGCTGGAGCGTGAAGTCGACGCGCTTCTTACCGAACGTGGTGTCACAGGCGCCCGCGCACGTGCAAAACTCTTCCGACAAGTGTCCGAACAAGCCGCCACCCTCGTAAACCTGCCCTCCGTAGATCCTCAGCGCTCACGGCTGCAGAGCGATCCTCTCTATCGTTTTGTCATGCTGGATTCAGTCGCGGACATTCTCTGCCCGGCGGCCAAGCTGTGGAACACCGGCTATGGCACGCAGATGATGCGCGAGGCTGTGAGCCTCATGGGTGGCTACGGCATCACTGAAGATTGCCCGGGCTTCCTCGGCAACAAGTGGATGGACGCCCAACTCGAAGCAACTTACGAGGGACCCGAAGCCGTCCAGCGCCGTCAGCTTTCCGTCACTATGACCAACCCACTGTTCCTCGCTCAGTTCCGCAGTTGGATCAAGGAGATGCGTGGTATCGCCTCCGATCATCCTGGCACTGGCGCATGCACCCTGGCCACTGCTATGACCATGTGGTTGTGGTCCCTCGAGCGCTTGCAGCACTCCACCGATGGCGACGGTGGCAAGCTCTACCAGAGCGCCCGCCAAGGCGTCACTTTCCCCCTGGCAGACGCTCTCTGCTGGCTCCTTTCGGCTCGCTGTCAGATTCTGGACGTCCTCGAACTTGAGCGCCGCGGTGGCCAGGATGCTTCCGTGGCCGAAGGTTTGACTGGATTGCTCAATTTCTTCGGTGACTTGTGTCATGTTCAGTCGGCGCACGCGAGCGGTGAGTCAGCGCGCGTCTGCGCAGAACTGGTCTTTGGCTACAACCGCCACCCCGCGTGGGACGAGGCCGGATACAAAGGCTGCTTCTATCGCGATGAACTCGAAGAGCTGGAGGGGTTCATCCCAGGAATCGCGGCTTGCGCCACCGATATAGTTGAAAACGACGGATCGCATCCCCCGAAAGCCGGCCCCTGCGCCAGGTGCAATGGCGCCGAGCAGTTTCTTGCTCTACACAATAAGCTCGACACCTGCCTGACTGGCGCAAGATTGGCCAAGGATCGCGCGGCCGAAGCCGTCTCCCAGATGATGATTCCGGAAGTGTTGGACTATCCGGCATGAGCGCTGAAGTACCCGATGCCACGCTGCCCATCGAGCGGCAGCAAATGGATGTCGACATCGCCTGCGTTGGCTTTGGTCCAGCCATGGGTGGCTTCCTCACCACTCTTTCGCGCAAAATGCTGAACCCGGACGGCACTCCCCGATTTGAAAGCCGTTCTATGCCTGGCGCTCCACTTCAAGTGATTTGCTATGAACGCGCCGAGGGATTGGGCTTCGGCATCTCCGGGGCGGTCACGCGCGGGCGCGGGATTCGCAGCAGCTTTCCCGAGTTGGACCTCTCGCAAATCCCCATGGCCGTTCCGGTCAAAAAAGAAGAATTGATCTATTTGCTCGATCCGTCCGGGGCCAGTCGGCGCTCCTTGGCTCTACGCACTCTCGATCGATTCGTTCGCGCTTTCAGGCCGCTCCTGCCCTTGCATCTTCAGGCACTCGAATTGCCATTCATTCCTGGCTTCATGAACAAGCACGACGGCTTCGTTCTCTCGCTCGGACAATTCAACCAGTGGGTCGCCGAGCAGTTGACTTCCTCAGGTCTGCTGCAAACTTGGCCCGGAACGCCTGTGAGCGAGGCGTTGATCGAAGGCCAAGCCGTGGTTGGAATCCGGCTCGCCGATCAGGGTACCGACCCGAGGGGCTCTCCTGAAGCGGGATTTCTTCCTGGCATGGACATTCGCGCCGCGCTCACCGTCCTTGGCGATGGCCCCGTCGGCGCCGTCGGTCGCGGCATCGATTCGCATTTCGGATTGCCCAAGGGCCACGAACATTCTGAGTGGGCACTCGGCATGAAAATGGTGATCGAACTCCGGGAAGATTCAGGCCTTGGACCGGGAACTGTTTTGCACACATTGGGATTTCCGGAACCAGAAATTTTCGGTTTTCTCTACGCCCACACAAACCGTCTCGCTTCTGTCGGCATCTTCATTCCCTCCTGGTTTCGCAGCCCCGTCCGCACCGCTTACCGCTACCTACAGCATTTCGTCATGCACCCTTATTTATGGCGCTATCTCAAAGGTGGAACCTTGAAATCTTGGGGTGCCAAATCCTTGCAGGAATCGGGACGCCTCGGTGAGCCCTACCTGGCAGGCAATGGATTCGCCCGCATTGGCGAAGGTTCCGGAAGCACCAACGTGCTCGCAGGCTCCGGGATCGATGAGGCCTGGACCACGGGTACCCAACTTGCCGAAGCCGTCGTCGAATTGCTCGAGCAAAACCAGCCCTTCAGCCAGCAGAACCTGGAAAACACATACGTGCGCCGGCGCCGCGCCAGTTGGCTCGAACGGGAATCTCTCACCGCCGCCCATTCTCGGAATGGTTTCCAAAAAGGCGTAGTCCGTGGCCTGTTGGGAATGGCTCTGGCCGGCTTCACAAAGGGCCACCTTGCACTCCCTAGGAATTGGTCCTCGAACAAAATCAACGCGTCCTTGGAAGACGCCTTTGCCGGACGCATCTCCGCGGAAGATCTGAAGCGCATGAAGACCGAAGCCGCCTCGCGCGGCCTGCCCCTACATGACTTGATTATGAATCGCTGCGGCTGGCCGGAGATTCCCTACGACGGCAAACTCCTGGTCTCCCATCAGGACGCCCTCTTGATGGGCGGTAGCGTGCAGGCTCCTGCGGGCTATGCCAATCACGTCGTCTTCGTCCGGCCGGAGGTCTGTCGCGAGTGCGAGCCGAAGTTGTGCGTCGAAATGTGCTCCGGCCAGGCCATCACGCGCGGCGATGAGGGAGTGCCACAGTTTGACCGGGAGAAGTGCATTTTCTGCGGTGCCTGCTTGTGGAATTGCAGCGCGCCGGCCGATGGTGCACCCGGCAACGTCGACTTCCGCGCAGGAGCTGGCGGTCTGCATTCCGCATTGAACTGAGTTCGACATTAAAGTCGGTGAATTGAGGGAGTTCACAAGTATGACTACGGGTTACCAAATTGTTGTCTGCGGCGGCATCGTCCCTGATCCCCTGCAAACTCTTGAACCCATCGAAACGCCTGCCGGTCCGGGCCTAAAAAACGAAATGTTGCTTCCTGCAGTTTTGGATCCCTGGGCAGGCCACGCCTTATATGAAGCCGCGAACCTGGCCGCTCATTCGCCCGGAAGCAAAGTCTGGCTCGTAAGCCTCGGCGCAAAAGCGAAGTTGCAGCAAGTGATGATGACCATCGCGCAAAAAGTAAGTTTCGAGTTGATCGCCATCGATGGCCCTGGTAGTGGCTTCAGCGATGCCCACGCCGCCGCGGAACTCCTAGCCACGGCGATCCAGTCCATTCCCGATTTCGACCGCACCCGCGTCCTCCTCTTCGGCGGCTGGGAATCCGCTTCTCGCGGCGCCGGCGTCACTCTCCAACTGATCGGCGCTCGCCTCGGTATCCAGGATCAATTCTTGGGCGTCGATCAGTTAACGTCTCAGCCTGACGGTTCCTTCGAAATCCTCGAGCGCATCGAGGGTGGCCGCCACCAGGTTTCTCTCTGTCAAGGTCCTCCAGCATTGCTCGGATGGGCGACTGGCAATTTGCCCGAACCGCGCAACAATCCGCAGGTTGGCATGGCCAACATGCGCACCGTGATGCCCGCTCTGCAACGGGCAAAAACCTTCACGCTGGCACAATCCGCCTTGCGTTATCAGACCGTTAGGCCGCCCCAGCAGCAACGTCATACGCGCGTCGCCAAGGATCTAACAGCCGAAGCGGTAGCCAGGGAGATCGTGGAGTGGATCGCAACGGATTAAGAACCAGTCTCGTTTTGCGCTTTGTAGAGAGAGCACCCGAATTTCTTCGATGGAGAACATTCCCATCACCATGGTGAGCCGATGACAACAAGCTTTTTGTTTCTTGCGCACGTCGACGAGTCCGGCAAGACTCTTCCGAAGATCGCATTCGAAGCGCTTGGCGCCGCAGTCGATCTCGCCGAGCGGTGCGGAGCCATTTTGACGATCGGCCTGATCGGCGGCGAAATCCAACATGCCGCAGATTCCCTCGCAAGCGCCGGTGCCGCCAAAATTCTTGCGGTGGCAGGCCCGGATTTTGTTCTCCCTCGATTTGCCAGTGACGCGCTAGCGGCAGAGGCCATGTGTCGCGCCGCTCATCCCGAACTCATTCTCGCCCCTGCCACATCACGATTTCTCCGCGCCCTCCCCGTACTTGCTCATCGTTTGCAGGGACGTGTCGATACCCATGTCAGCTCCCTGCGCCTTGAGAACGGCGCGCTCACCGCGACCCGCTGGTTCTATCGTCAGCGCCTCGAAGGCGTCTTTCAGCGCCAGGAGCGGCCATGGCTGGTGATGCTGGACTCAGGCTGTCATGAGCCCTGGTGTGGCACGCCGGCAAAGGCAATCGTTGAGGAAATTCTGGTGACTCTGCCGCCCGAGGCAAAGCGCACGACGATCACTGGAATTCGTTCGCCAAAATCCGATGCGCAAACCATCCGCCCGGATGCCGCTCTCCTTTTTGTCGCTGGCGCCGGCTGGACCAAGAAGCAGTCTGACGGCAAGTCGCATGCTCATGAAGCCGAAAAATTGATCCTCGAATTTCTTCGTCTCTCTGCCGCCTCCTTGGGTGGAAGCAAATCGCTCGTCGATCAGAGTGGCGAAAACCAGGCTGTGCTTGGCTTCATGACTCACCTGAATCAAGTCGGCCAGACCGGCGCGACACCGCGTCACCCAAAAGGCCTCTCCACCTGCTGCCATGGCGAGGAACCACATGTAGTCGGCTGGCGCTTTATCAACGAGCGTCGCGCGATCAATCTCGATCTCAACTGCGGCTGGGCACGCGGGAAGGCCGACGTCCTCTATGTGGCAGACGCGTTCGAAGTCATGGCAAAGGTCAACCTCCTGCTTGCAGAATTGACAAAAACCGAAGGAAAAATTGTCGCAGCTTCAGACTGAAAACCGGAGCGAGGACCGCGTCTGCAAGTTCCTCATCCCTGCGGGAGCTAGCCTCCAATTCGCGGTTTGCTTCTCAGTGCCGTTAAAATAGAAGTGGGAGTGTGTAGGGTGATGGCGAAAAAGCTGAGTGTGTTGCTGACCAACGATGATGGGTATCAGGCCGCGGGATTGCGCGCCCTGGCGGACGAACTCAAGGAATTTGCTGATGTGAAAATTGTTGCCCCCAGTTGGGAGCGCAGCGGCGCGGCGCAAGCGCTGACTCTTCGCCAGCCGATTGTGTGCCACAGGATCGCCGAAAACGAGTGGGCCATTGACGGCACTCCGGCGGATTGCGTTATTGTCGGTCTGCACAAACTGTTTCAGGAGCTGCCAGACCTGGTCATCTCCGGCATCAATCATGGCGCGAATCTGGGTGAAAACGTCTATTACTCGGGGACCGTGGGCGCGGCCAGGGAAGCGGCGATCCACCACGTGCCCGGCTTGGCGGTCTCGCTCTGTTCGAAGCGCGTGAATTCGGATTTTGCCCCAACTTCACGTCTCACGCGGAAAACTGCGGAGCTGATTTTCCGCGAAAAACTCCCCGACCAGGTCTTCTTGAATGTAAACGTTCCTGAAAATTGGCGCGGTGGCGTGAAGCTGACCCGCCAGTCCAGGAAAATTACCCGTACGATATTGCGGGAAGGCGAGGATCCCCGGGGAGTCCTGTACTTCTGGTTGAGCGAGCAACGCTTGGATCGCGAAATGGACATTGATGCAGACTCGGACTACGCGGCCATCTTTGCCGGCGAAGCTTCCATCACTCCTCTCCACTTGGATCCAACCGACGCCGAATCTCTGAATCATCTCTCCTATTGGACCGCGAAGCTCGCTAGTCAGCAGTAAGTCAAAGGGGGAACCCCCTGGCAACCTGTCATCCTGAAGCGTCTCCCCACCCACGTCGCAATCGGTCTTTTCCATTACAATGACAATCCTATGACGGCACTCACTTACGATGTTGCGGTGATCGGCGCAGGCGTCTTTGGCGCGTGGACCGCCTGGCATCTGGCCAAGCGTAAACAACGTGTGCTGCTCGCGGAAGCCTATGGGCCCGCACACGCGCGCGCCAGTTCCGGCGGCGAAACCCGCATCATTCGCATGAGCTACGCCACGGATGAAATCTACACGCGATGGTCGCAGAATTCCCTGAACCAATGGAAAGAACTATTTGTCGCAACCAGCGAAAGGTTGTTCCGGCAGACCGGAGTCCTCTGGCTCTCCGCAGAAGGAGATTCAACGCTGGATGAATCCATGGCAACCCTCCGTCGCTGTGGGGTGAAGCACGAAGCGATACAACGGTCGGTACTCGAGCGGCGCTATCCTCAGCTGAATCTTGATGGCATCTCGCGCGGTCTCTTCGAACCAGACAGTGGAGTGCTGCTGGCAAGGCGTGCCGTGGCCTGCACCGTGGAAAGCGCTTTGCATCAGGGTGTGCAACTCCAGATCGCACAAATCCAGACTCCCCGCGCCACCAACAAACTCGAGTTTATCGAGACCACCACGGGCGAGCGCATCTCCGCTGGCAGCTTTGTGTTTGCTTGCGGCCCTTGGCTCGGCAAGGTTTTTCCAGACATTCTCGGCGCCCGCATTTTTCCCAGCCGTCAGGAAGTATTTTTCTTTGGCACGCCTCCCGGTGACGCGCGGTTCGCGCCTCCGGCTTTGCCGACCTGGTTGTTCCAGCCTGATGAGGCCTACGGCATGCCTGACATCGAGAGCCGCGGCCTGAAACTGGCCCGCGATACCCATGGCGAGCGCGTGGATCCCGATACACAATCACGTCTGGTTTCCCCGGAAAGCGCGGAGTGGGCGCGGGCCTTTGTTGCTCGGCGATTTCCGGCCCTGAAGCATGCTCCCATTGTGGAAACGCGCGTTTGTCAGTACGAAAATACCTCGAATGGCGATTTCTTGATCGACCGTCATCCGGAGTTTTCCAATGTGTGGCTTGCCGGCGGTGGCTCCGGCCACGGTTTCAAGCATGGCCCTGCGTTTGGGGAACATACCGCGAGCATGGTCATGGGCGAAGGAACGGCCGAACCGCGCTTTTCGCTGGCCACGAAACACACCCACCAAAAACGAACTGTTCATTAACGCCGATGCGGGAATGGTGTCATCCTGAGGAGTGTCTCTGGTGACGAAGGATCTCAACGTACGAATTCACCGCAGAGCGTCGATGGGGTGCCAAGGCAACGCCGCTTCAGGTTTTTTTCGGCGTTCTGCGGCGCGACCCATCCGTTAATCGGGCATTGCTCTTCCGGCGCGCCTTTTCTTCATACAAATTCTGATCCGCTTCCTTCAGCAGCTTCTCCACGCGCTCGCCCTCCCCGTGATACACGGAAGTTCCGATGCTCACAGAGATCGGCGGCTCTTCCTGATCTGCCAGCAATGTTTCATGAATGCGCGAAGCCACCCGCTGCGCTTCTTCCTCGCGGGCTTCGGGAAGTACAACCGCAAATTCGTCCCCGCCATAGCGCGCCGCAGTGTCGATCGCGCGGCAGTGCACCCGCAGAATGTCCGCCACCCGGCACAGTGCCCGGCTGCCCACCAGGTGTCCGAAGCTGTCATTGATTTTTTTCAGCCCATCCAGGTCCAGCAGCAAGACCGCAAACGACCGTCCGGTACGCAGTGTACGTTCCGTTTCCGTATCCAGAACATCCAGCAGCTTCCGGTAGTTCGCTAAGCCCGTCAGCGGATCGCTCGCGGCCAGGTGCCGCACCTGCTCGAACACCCGCGCGCTGTCCAGCAGCGCTCCCGCCAAGAGAATGATGTAGCTGCCCACATTCAGCAACTGGGCAAACACGAATGGTCCGTCAAGAAGCCGTATGGATTGGCATGCGGCTAGCTGTGCCGCCAGATTCAACCATACCGCCATGTAGATGGAGCGGTCGAACGCGTAATTCATCAGGTACTTACGCTGGCGATACCCGTACAACGCCACCAGGAATATCACCGCAGGGATCAGTTGCAGGGGATTCGGTATTGCCGCGTTCGGATGTCCCGATACATCCGGCGGAAGCCTTCGCAAAGACGCGGAGATCAGGTACGTCAGCGACAGTACCGTGAACAGCGCTCCTGCTATCTCCAACTTGGGGTGCCGCGATCGCGGAATGAAATGTTCCACCAGCAGTGCCACTCCGAACAGCAGCGCCAGCACCAGCCGGCTGATCCACCACCCTACCGGGGCCCACAGGAACCATGCGCGCGATTCCTGGTCCATCTGGAAAAACAGCACGCTCGAGGCCGTCAACGTGGCCCCGGACAGCAGGAACCCCGAACCAAGGATCAGCGAGATGCGGTCTTGCGTCCCCTGGAAACGTACCAGGGCCACCGCCGCAAATATGAACGCAAACAGCCCGGTGGTGAGCTGCAAATAGCCCTGCAGGATCGGATCCGGGCGCAGTGTAATGCTCCGCAACCAGTCCGCAGCCACAAAAATCAGCACAAACCCCGCCGTATGCACCACAAGGCGCCGAATTTGTTGACGGTCGCTTTCGAGGGCTAGTTCGCCCATTGTGCCTGCCTTTTGTTGTTGGCTGGGACTGCTCTTCTTTCCTAACAAATATTAGACGCGAAATCGAGCTAACCTGTTGCGTATGTTCTTTAGCCTGTGAACCAAGAGATACGCCTGAGAATTTGGACAGGCAACTGTACTACCGTACAGTCCGCTCATCTTCTGTGGATATCCAGAATTCTGCGGCACTTGACCCACTCCCTGTAGAGGCTCTTTCCACAAGTTTCTATCCCGTGTCTGAGCCACCGCTCGATGCCCGGAGCGCAAAATTTGCACTTGCGCCAGGCTTCATTGTTCCGGAGAATATCTACTATTGAATCGTTTGAATATAGGGGGTGCATTCTTGGTCAAGCGCAGCACAAAGTCGAACTCCCTTCCGCGCCCGCACAAGCCGCGGCCGGCAGAGCATACCTTGGCTGAAATCTTCTCTCAGCCGCATATCTGGGCAGAGACCGACAGGCATTTGCAGAAATCGGGAATGCTCGATCGCCTCGCCGAGACCTTTTCTCCCCGTAGCCCGTGGTTGTTTGTCGGCTGCGGTTCCAGTTACTACCTCTCCCGGCTAATCGCTGCTCTTTGGACCAAGCACTTTTATATCCCCGCGAACGGTGTCCCCGCCTCCGAACTTCTCTTTGCCCCCGAAGAAACCCTGCGCCACACCGGCGCCGAGCAGATTGTCCTCATGTCCCGTTCCGGAGAAACCACCGAAGTCCTCCGCGCCGCCGAACTCTTGCAGTCCCACAAGACTGTCCAGACCTTGGGCGTCACCTGCAACCCTCAGAGCGTTCTCGAGAATCTCTGCACCCACACCTTCAAACTGGATTGGGCCGACGAAAAAAGCACGGTCATGACCCGCTCCTTTACCGCTATTCTGTTGGCCTTCCAACGTCTGGCCCTCCAGTTCGTGGGTGATAACCAGCTTTCCTCCGCGCTCGATGAACTACCTCGAAAAGGCCAGGCCTGGTTCGATGCGAACGCGCACAAAATCCAGTCATTTGCCGGTAAGCGCAAGTTCGCCGACTACGTTTTCCTGGGTCAGGGTGTCCATTACTGGCTTGCCCAGGAAGCCGGCTTGAAGGTTACGGAGATGTCTTCCTCCTACGCCCAGGTCTACCACTCTCTTGAATTTCGTCACGGGCCCCGCTCCATTGCCGGTCCCGACACCCTCATTACCTTTTATATCTCCGATGCCGCCAAGGAGGCCGAAAGCACCCTCGTTCGTGAACTCAATGAACTCGGCGCCGCCACTTGTGTCATCGTCAATCGCGCCTCGCCCGAACTGAAACTCCACAGTGATATCCTCATCGAACTCGCACTGGACGTCCCTGAGTTTGCGCGTTACGCTGTCTCCGCCATTCCCGCACATCTTCTGGGAACAGCTGTCGGCCTGCGCAAGGGCCTGAACCCCGACGCGCCGAAAAATCTCACTCGTGCCGTCGTGCTCTCCTCTGTGGCGAGCCGTTCGGCCAAAAGGAGAGGTGCTTGAGCCCGGAAGCCAGCACCAACCCACCCGCCGGTATCCGCCTGCGGCGCACCCTCACCCTCTGGAACCTGATCATCATTGGGCTCGTCATCATTCAGCCCATCGCTCCCATGGGAATTTATGGGGTCATCAACAATGCCGCCGGCGGCCATGTTGTCACCACCATCCTCATCGCTCTCATTGCCATGTTCTTCACGGCCATCAGCTACGGCAAGATGGCCCGTGTTTATCCGAGCGCCGGTTCTGCCTACACCTATGTTGGCCAGGAGATTCATTCCGGCCTCGGTTACTTGACCGGTTGGGCCATGGTCATGGATTACATCCTCAACCCGCTTATCTGTACCATTATCTGCGCCAAACTCACGCAGAACATTCTTCCCGAGGCGCCGTATTGGGCCTTGGCCATCTTCTATGCGGCATTTTTCACCTTTCTCAACCTCGGGGGTGTGAAGACGTCCGCGCGCATCAATGAAGTGCTGGCCGCCGGCATGACCGTTGTGGTCGTGATTTTCTTCGCTTTCGTGATCCGCTTCGTCGTTGGCTATCACGAACGGGGCGTCCATTTCTTTACCGAGCCCTTCTACAACCCCTCCACCTTCAGTTTCGCTGGCGTCGGCCGCGGCACTTCCATCGCCGTCCTCACCTACATCGGTTTTGACGGTATCTCCACCTTCTCGGAAGAGGTGGAAAATCCCCGCCGCAATATCATGCTCGCCACCGTCTTGGTCTGTCTCCTCGTCGGTGTCCTCTCCGCCGCCGAGGTCTACGCAGCTCAACTCGTCTGGGGTTCCAAGTCGTTTCCGGAAGCGAAGGTCGAGTCCGCCTTTCCTCTTGTCGCTCAGCAGGTCGGCGGCTTCTTCTTATTCCATCTCCTCAACTTCACTGTGCTCATCGCCAACATTGGCTCCGGCATGGGATCACAATTGGCCGCTGGCCGCTTGCTCTACGGCATGGGCCGCAATGACGCCATCCCCAAATGGTTTTTCGGAAAACTCCAGGCAAAGCGCCGCATTCCCGCCAACAACATCATCTTGATCGGCGTCGTCGCCCTTATTGGTGCCTTCGTGACCACCTATGAGAACGGCGCGGAAATGTTGAACTTCGGCGCCTTTATTGCCTTTATGGGCGTCAATGCCGCCGCCTTCGTGCATTATTACTGGCGCAGCGACCAGAAGAAGCTTGGGAATTTCCTGATGCCTGTCCTCGGCTTCGTGGTTTGCGCCGTTATCTGGTGGAACCTCAGTCCTCGCGCGAAAATAGCCGGAACTATCTGGCTCACCCTGGGTGTCGCCTATGGGGCCTGGAAGACCAACTTCTTCAGGAAGGAAATGTCGTTCGAAGTACCTCCCGAAGAGTAACCTGGCTGCTACGTTTTCGCATTGCAAACCAAGTCGCATTCAGCCGATGATGTGCACGCGAGGATTATTCAATGAAAAAGGCCGGCCCCAAGCGCGGGCTTGTCACCATGCGCGATGTTGCTCAGACCACTGGCTTTTCTCCAGCCACGGTTTCCATCGTTCTCAATAATGCCCCTTTGGCCCGCTATATCGCTCCGAGCACCCGCCAGCGTATTGAGGAAACCGCCAAGCGCCTCGGTTACCGTCCGAATGCTATGGCCCGCTTTCTCCGCAGCAAGCGCAGCCAGAGCATTGGCGTCATGCTTTTCGATGTCACCGATCCTTTCTGCACTCCCATCCTCCGCGGCATTGAGAACGCTCTCTATCCTCTCGGCTACCTTCCCATTTTTGCCGACGCCCACAACCAGCGCGACCGTTTCGAACGTTATTTGGAAATGCTCCTCGAACGCCACGTCGATGGTCTGATTGTCGTCGCCAACTGGCTCTTCGTCGACATTCACGTCCTCGCCGACCTCAACAAACAGCAGATTCCCGCCGCCACCATTGGCTGGGAAATCCCCGGCAATCGTGTCAGCTCCGTCATGGTCGACAACGAAGCCGGAGGCCGCCTCGCCCTTGAGCATCTCTATCAGCGAGGTCACCGCCGCATCGCCATCATCCGCGGTCCTAAACGCCTGATCGACAGTTCCCCTCGCTGGCGCGGCATCCAGAAATTTGCCCAATCCGCTAAACTTGAACTCGATCCAGGCCTTCTTCTCCAGATTCCCGATGTCTTTGATGCCAACGCCAGTTTCGAGCATGGTTACCGCCTCACCGACGAACTTCTGCAACAAAAGAAAAAATTCACCGCCATTCTCGCCTTTGACGATTTGACCGCGCTGGGTGCCATGCGTGCCTTAGCCAAGGCGGGCGTCAGCGTCCCCGAGCAATGCTCGGTCACCGGCTTTGACGACGTCGCCATTTCCGCTCTTTCTGCCCCTTCGCTCACCACCGTCCGCCAGCCCCTCGAAACCATGGGCGGCACCGCCGTGAGCATCGTCATGGACGCCATCAAAGCCGGACACGAGAATCGCGACTGGGCCGCCGTGTCGCAAAAACTCCATCCGGAACTCGTGATTCGCGATTCCACTCGCAGCGTTTAAGCCTCCGGCCTCCCAAACAAGAAAGGCGCCCTGACCAACTCAGAGCGCCTTCCTATTTTTTTCTTATTGTTATGTTCAGGAACCGGGCGGAAGGAACACGGCCGCTGGCGCGAAGAACTCCACGTCTGGCAACTCCGTCTTCACCTTCACACTCTGAAACTTCCCCTTCGATCCTCCCGACCCCGCAAACGTCAGCAGATATTGGTTGCTCAGGTGTGTCCCGATTTCATCGAGATATGGCTTGATGGACACCGGTACACCAGCGCCGAGAAAATACGACTCAGCCCCGGTATCTTCCGAAACCTTATCAATATTGTTTTGCGCATAGTTCACCTGGAAAAACGAATGCCCCCGGTGCCCTGCGCTCGGATAATAGATTGACCAGATATTGGTGTTCTGCCGCTCCGCTCTCTGAATCAACGGGTCTACATCGGGGTAGAACGCCCCGAATCCGGAGCCCCGGAAGTAATCAATCCCCGATGTGATCAAGATGATCGATCGCCGTGGTCCAGTATTTGGCCAGCGTTTTAGCATGTCCAGCGTTGCCAGGTAAGGGCTGGACCCCAGCGCACCCATCCCCATCGGCAGCCGGATGGCCTTCGTGGCCGCCGCGTGGTCTTTTGTAAAGTCCTGCACCACCCGCGTCGTGTTGCTTTGCAGGTAACCCACCGCGACGATCGTCGTATCGGGCTGGGCCATTATGAATTCCTTCAAATAATCCCACTGCCCGCCCGCGCCCGACTCGATCGAATCATCGATCAGGATTGCCAAATACAGTTGCTCTCCTTTTTTCCAGTCCCCAATTTGCTTCCGTTCTTTCCCCTGAAACAATTGCACATCGTCCTTCGCAATAGGTGGCGCACTTTCCTTCTTTCCCACCGCCGTCACCGTGAATGTGGTCGAGCCGGAACCGGCTGGCGCGGTTTGCGCGTTACTCCCTGCCGCCAATAGCAGCAAAAACCCGCCGAGCAACACCCCCAGCCCCATGGATATTGTTTTGTTTCTCATTGCACGATCTCCTCTTGAATACTCCTACTTGTTCGATGCCAGGAATTACTGGGAGAGGTATACCACGCCCTCCACCGGCATGTCAGCGGGTAGATCGTTCCACGCCATTTCTTTCCCCCAATTTGATTGAACCCCGCCTCAGGCAGGAAGTCGTAACTCATTCTGCATCCCTTCCGAATGCTTCTCGCATCCTGCGGGAAAGAATACGTTACGCTCGATAGAAATGTCCTCCGCGCTATCCATTCACCCTGAACTGGGTCCCCTACCCCCAGATGGCGGTGCCCTCAGCAGAAGTTCGTGGATCTACGGCCCTTGGGTGGATCTGCTCATTGGGTGCGGCGCTTGGTCTGCTCCTCTCCTCCTCCTTAGCTACTATGTGTCATCCTCTTCAACAAAGGGATGGTCATTCGCCTTTTACGCTCTGGCCCTTCTGTTCAATTACCCGCATTTCATGGCCACCGTCTATCGCGCTTATCATTCGTACGATGAGTTCGCAAAATATCGCGTGTTCACCGTTCACGTAACTCTTCTTCTCGTCTGCGCCGGTTTAATAGCCCATCTCTGGTATCCCCTTCTTCCTTGGATCTTCACCCTCTATATCTGCTGGAGCCCCTGGCACTACACTGGCCAGAATTACGGCCTCCTCATCATGTTCGCCCGCCGTGCGGGTCTTACTCCTACCGAAGGCGAGCGCCACGCGCTACACCTTTCCTTTATCGCCTCCTATCTGATGCTTCTGTTCAGCTTTCATACCGGACCTTCGAGCGATGCGCTCATTATTTCTCTTGGCCTCCCCGCGAAATTCACGTTGCCTGTCCGCGGCATGCTCGGCCTATTCTTTCTCTGCGCGAGTTCTTGGGCGCTCATCTCTCTGGCTCGGCGTAGCTCCTGGAAAGCACTTCTCCCCAGCCTTACGTTGACAACTACACAATTTCTCTGGTTTCTCCTTCCCGCGGTCATTGAGCTTCTGAGCGGCAAGGAAGTTCCACAGACCCGTTATTCCAGCGGCATACTGGCGGTCCTTCATTCAGCGCAGTATCTATGGATCGCCAGCTACTACCAGCGAAAAGAGGCTGGCGCCATAGGCCAATCTTCGTGGAGTTTCTCCCACTATCTTTTGACTCTGGTTGCCGGCGGCATTGCGCTCTTCGTTCCGGGGCCATGGCTTGCCAGTCGCGTCTTTCACGCTGATTTTGCCGCCAGCTTTTTGACATTCACGGCGCTCGTGAATATTCATCACTTCATTCTGGACGGCGCGATCTGGAAACTCCGCGATTCACGCATTGCCGCACTGTTACTAAACAAAAGTCAGCAGGCGCCGGAAAACCAGGCTGAGCCGAGGCGCCTGGCCGCTCTGTTCCGCTGGATTGCCGGTGCCACGCCCGCTGCGCGGGCTTTGCGCGTCGCAACCATCCTTCTTCTCCTCCTATGGGGCGGAATGGACCAACTCCATTTTTACTGGGCCAACGTTTCCGCCAGCTTGAATTCCTTACAACGGGCCGCGCGCCTGAATCCTGACGATAGCTCGGTGCAGTCGCGCCTGGCTCGCGCCGCCGATAACTCCGGGAATCGCGATCTCGCTTTAGCCGCTCTCCGGCGTGCCGCGGAAGTAAATCCCGCGAATATCAGCCTGCAGGAAGCCTACGCGCGTGGTCTTATCCTTGCCGGCCACGACGCGGATGCCTATGCCCTCTACCAGAAAGTGCTCCTTCGCTCTCCTCAAAATGCGAATGCGCTTGTGAATTATGGTCTGTTGTCACAACGCTTGGGTCATCCGGAGGAAGCCGTGGACACCTGGCAGCGCGCCGTTGCCGCCGACCCCCTGCAAAGCAACGCTCAGCTCTATCTTGCCCAGGCCCTCGAACACCGGGGCGAGATGCAAGCCGCCGCCCGCCACTACCAGGCCTACCTCCAAATCGTCGCTCAACATCCGTCCGACCACCCCGGCGAAGGACTGGCGGTTATCTCCGCTCTGATCAAAGTCGCCGATGCCGATGCGGCCGCCCAGAAAATCCCAGCCGCTTTGCTCGGCTATCAGAGAGCCGCTCAGTTTTCCGAGAAAATCAAGATTCCAGGGTTACAGAGCCTTGCGTTGGCTCACGCGGCCGATGTCCAGGAGCGCGCTGGTTCCCTTGGCAACGCGGCACAGTCTTTCCAGGAAGCCTTGATCGTGGATGAGACACAAGGTGACCCTCGTGCCGCTGCCACCGATTGGTACAACTATGGCCAGTTTCTGCGGCGTCAGAAACAGCCCGAGCGTCTGGTATTCGCCTGCTTCTACCGCGCGCAGGACCTGATGAGCACCACCCCTGGCCAAGAACTAACCACTATCGCCTCGGCCGTCACGGCAAGTGAGGTGCGCCTCGGCCCCTCGGCTCGTGCATTGCCCGCCCAACTGTCCAAACTCCTCTCCGAAGCTCTCTCCCTGCAGCCCTCCGCTTTCTCGTCGACTCCCAACTAATCCCTATTTCTCATTGTGCTGTGAAAAGGCACTGACCCAAAATGCTTGAATAGCCACCCCGCAATCGTTCCGCGCTACCTTTGCTCTCACAAGAGATTTGTCATCCCGGGCTGTTTCCACTCATCGGCGAGTTGACGAATGAGGCGTGCGCCTTTTGCGCGACGAAGGATCTGACCCTCCGTGTCTTGCTTCCCAACTTTCCGTGCCCTCGACGCACCCTTCTGTTTTCTGATCACTGGCAACTGATTACTGATATCCACTCTCTCGTGCCTAAACGAAATTGCCACAGTCCTGAAATCCCAGCTAGAATGGGGTGCGGCAGATTCTTTCCTTCGCTCTCGCTCCCTCATGGAGGTACGGAAGGCCCATGGCGCTTACGCGCTCGATGTTGCTTGCCGCCTCGCAGAACACGTGGTTGCGCGAACATGCCGTGAAATTTCCCTTCGTGCGCCGCAGCGTTTCCCGATTCATGCCCGGCGAGGACCTGGATGCTGCCTTGGCCGCCGCTCAGGCACTGCTTCAAAAGAAAATCGGCAGTGTGTTTACGCATTTGGGCGAGAATGTCGCTGACCGCGACGAAGCGCGCCATGTCTCCGATCATTACCTCGAAGTCCTGGACCGCATTCATCATGCGAATCTCCCAACAGAAGTTTCCGTCAAGCTCACTCAATTGGGACTCGACCTTTCTCCCGATTTCTGTTTTGAGAATTTGCAGCGCATCATTCAGCGCGAAAATCGGAATACCACCGTTTGGGTGGACATGGAGGCGAGCAATTACGTCGACGCCACCCTGGACATTTATAGGCGGGCCCTGAAGATTTATCCCAACGTCGGGATTTGCCTTCAAGCGTATCTTTACCGTACCAAGAAAGACCTGGCTGACCTCTTACCCCTCCGCCCTTCCATTCGCCTGGTGAAGGGTGCTTACAAGGAACCGGACGCCATCGCCTTTCCCAAAAAGGCTGACGTGGATGAAAACTATTTCACCCTGGCGAAGGGCATGCTCATCGCCTTCTCGGCAGGGAATTGTCCGCGAGCGGCATTTGGGACTCACGACGTGCCTCTCATTCGTCGAATCAGCGATTTCGTCGCGGCCCAGGGTATCGCCAGGCATGACTTCGAGGTGCAGATGCTCTACGGCATTCAACGCGCCGAACAGGAACGCCTCGCGCTCCAGGGCTGCCGTTCCATTGTCCTCGTCGCTTATGGAACTTACTGGTATCCCTGGTTTGTTCGCCGCCTCGCGGAGCGCCCCGCGAACGTTTGGTTCCTGCTCCGAAATGTTTTTGCTTCTTAGGTATCGAAAGGGAGGTAAAGAATGCGCAAGTGGAGTGCTTTCCTGGTGGTCGCTGCAGCCTTGCTGCTGATTGCCGCGCGGGTCCCCGAAGCGCCATGGAAACCACTGTTCGATGGCAAAGACCTTGCCGGCTGGAAACACGTCGGCCCAGGAAATATGACCGTCGAGAGTGGCTTGATTCAAACGCACGGTGGCATGGGTCTGCTCTATTGGACCGGCGGAAAGCTAGGCAATTGCAGAATTCGCGTTGTCTACAAAATGCGCGACTTCAACGACAATTCCGGCGTTTTTATACGCATTCCCATCGAGCCGCGTGAAGAATGGATGCCCGTCCACTATGGCTACGAAGTGCAGATCGACAATCACCCGGAGACATCCGGTGAGGATGAATATCACGTCACGGGCACCCTTTATTCCTTGACCAAACCCCTTTCCAAACCAGGCAAGCCTGGACCTGAGTGGAACACCATGATCATCACCCTCGATGGTCCGCACACGGTCGTCGAGCTCAATGGCCAGAAAATCACCGACTACACCGAGGGCCAGCCCGTTGCAGACCGCAAATTTGATTTCGAGCCACAACGCGGACGCCGTCCCGACGAAGGCTACATCGGCCTGCAGAATCACAGCGACAACGACATTGTTTTCTTTAAAGAAGTCAGCGTGCAATCCCTGCGGTAACACGAACTAGAATCGAACTGATTCCGATCACATTGGAGAAAATCATGAGCAAGAATCAAATCTCTCGCCGTTCTTTCCTGCAGACCACCGCTGGAAGTGCTGGTGCGATGATCGCCGCAAAACGCATCGTTCTCCAGCCGGAAAACATTCCTTCCAAGTTGGAGATGACTGCTCCGAGTGACCGCATTCGCTTCGGCATCATCGGCGTGGGTATGCAAGGCAATGGACTCCTCTCGACCGCCGTCGGACTTCCGGGAGCCGAATGTATCGCCGCCGCCGATCTCTATGATGGCCGGCACACTTTGGCGCAGGAAATTGCCGGACCGAAGATCACCACCACTCGGCACTACAAGGAACTTCTCGACAACAAGGAAATCGACTGCATCATCGCTGCGGTTCCCGACCATTGGCACAAGCAGGTCTTCGTTGACGCGATGAGTGCCGGTAAGGATATCTATCTCGAGAAGCCTATGTCCCACACCGCTGCGGAAGGCGTCGAGATGGTCAATGCCGCGAAGAAAACCGATCGCATCGTGCAGATTGGTTCGCAGCGCGTCAGTTCCGTCATCTGCAAAAAAGCCAAGGAAATGCTCGCACAGGGTGCCATCGGCGATTTGAATCTCATCGAGGGTTCGCTTGGCCGCAATGACCCCAATGGAGCCTGGGTATACCCCGTCCCTCCAGACCTCTCGACCACAACCTTGGACTGGGTCACTTGGCAGGGCACCGTTCCCCAGCGCCCCTTCGACGGCAAAATCTTTGCCCGCTGGCGCTGCTGGAAGGAATACGGCACCGGCGTAGCCGGCGATCTTCTCGTTCACCTCGTCAGCGGCATGAACTTTATGATGGGCTGGAACGAACCTCCCACTCGCGCCATGTCTTTTGGCGGAATCCTGCGTTTCCCCGATGGCCGAAACATGCCGGACGTGCAAGCGACCATCTACCAATACGGCAAAATCCCCGTTTATCTCCGCCTCAATCTTGGCTGCGAAACTCCAGAAACCTACCGTTTCCAAGGCGCAAAGGGCATTCTGGAAGTTACCGAGTTCGGCATCGCTCTCTTTCCCCAGTCCGGCGAGGATACGGCCCCCAGCTATTACGCCTCAAGCTTCCCGAGAGCCCTTCGCGAAGCCTACGATAAGCAATGGCACGACGAGCACGACCCTCCTGTTGGCCAGGAACCTCTGGCCGAAGCCTACACTTACAAGGGCGACGACTGGGACGACCAGCGTCCTCACATGTGGGCCTATTTTCAAGCCGTGCGTAGCCGCAAGCCCTTGCCCGAAGACACCGTGTTCGGAAATAACGCCGCGCTGGCCTGTCACATGGCGAATGAGTCCTACTTCCAGAAGAGTGCGGTTATCTGGGACCCCGCCTCCAGCCAGATCAAGAACGCTTGATCGTCCGCCAAATTTTCCGGCAACAATAAAGGGGGCCGCTGTCAGCCCCCTTTTTCATCTTCGCGTCTAACAACAATGTGAACTGCTTATTTCACTCGTTGAAACTCCACATAATCGCGTCCCTTGTAGAGGCGATACCTGCCCGCCTCTGACCCGGCCACAACCTGAAGCGGTACCGGCCGCTTCATCTCCGCATCCTTTGTGGAGCTTACTTGCACTAAATCATTTGCACCCACGTCCATCACGATAAACTTGTTTCCTTCGATGAAACCGAACCCATAGGCCCCGGGCTTTAGCGTTTGGCCGCCGATCTCGATCGGCACTTCCGTGATCAGGTACGCCTGATATTTTTCCTTCAACCCGCTCGAATAGCCCGAATTATCCACCAGACCAGCCATCACCAGCATCCCATCGGCGTACCGAACCCCGCCGGTATTGCGAGCCTGTACGTTGGCGCTCTGTCCGCGAAAAAACACTTTGTCCGGAAAAAGTTTGTCGCCGACCTCCGCTGCCTTAAGAACCCCCTCTTTCGCCGGTGTACCGGTCGTTGCTGTTTGAGCCTGAGCGATCAACACACTCACAACCCCGATCAATATCGCCGAAATCAGCACAAGCCACGGACGCGTTCTCATGGGTCTCTCCTTCATCAGTGTAGAACACCCATTGTACCTCCTTCACCTCCGTTGACATACGATTCCCCCTCTCGCCCCCTCCGCCCGGACTTGTATCTTTCTCCCAAAGGCCGTAAGCTCCTTGCACCTAAGTCGTCTGCGGCTGTGCCCGTGAAATTGATTGGATGGAGAGTCTCCTTCCCGCCCTATTGACGGGGACTGATCTCAGCAACATTCCTTTGTGAATCTCGGTTGCGCCCATTCTCCAGGCACTGCAGCACGGCTTACAAAAATCGATAACGAAACTGCGAAACGTGTTGTCCGGGCCGGGCGATTTCTTCCGTCCGCCGGAGTCACCTCGCAAGAAAACGAAGGAGTACACTTGTGAAAATGAAACTCGTAACTATATTCGTGCTGGCGAGTGCCTGCTTTCTCTCCGCTCCGAAAACGAAAGCCCAGGCAGCGGCGGCCCAACAGCCTTCCGCGAGCGCTCAGCAGGGAATTGATCAGGACGTCAAACTTCTTCGCGAAGATCTTCGCGCGAAAAAGAAAAAGCTCGTCGCCGCCAACCTGCAACTCACCCCGGACCAAGCCACCAAATTCTGGCCGGTTTATGACCAATACACCGCGGAACTCGCCAAGATCAACGATCAGAAGTACGCTCTGATCAAAGAATATGCCGATACCTGGGGCACCATGACCGACGATCAGGCCACCACCTTGATCAAGCGTTCGCTCGCCGTCGACGAACAAGTGGCCCAGCTCCGCATCAAGTACATCCCGATCTTCAACAAGGTCGTACCCGGCAAGACCACCGCAACCTTTTTCCAAATCGACCGCCGCGTCGTCGCCATGATCGACCTGCAGCTTGGATCTCAGCTACCTCTCGTCCAGGCACAGGATTAGTTCCTGCGAGCGATCCAGACGCACCCTCGCGCCTGCATCCTCCACAGCAACGCAAAATGCCCTGCACAGACACTTGTGCGGGGCATTTTCATTCATGCATTCGGAATAGGAGCTGTCGGGGAATCGAAAAATGGTCGGGACGGCGAGATTTGAACTCGCGACCTCACGCACCCCAAGCGTGCGCGCTACCAGGCTGCGCTACGTCCCGACTGCAAATCCAAGGCTATCACTTGCTTTCCAGCAGCGTCAAGAAACTGCGCAGTCCATCCCGCAAATCCAGCAGCATTTTCCGGCTTAATTGCGTTGTCGGCCCTTCTCCCAAACCGGAACCGTGCACTCCACCATCTCCCGTATCGGCACTGCCGCTCGCCGTTTCCTTCAGGTGTCGCCTGGCCCCCGCAATCGTGAACCCCTCGTCGTACAGCAGTCGCTTGATCTTCAGGACCAAGTCCACGTCTTCCTGCCGGTACAACCGGTGCCCGTTGGCGCTTTTCACCGGCTGCAGCATCGGGAACTCTGTCTCCCAATAGCGCAACACGAACGGCTTCAGCGCGGTTGATCGGCTCACTTCCCCAATTCGGTAGTATCGAGTTTCATCGGATACGGATGCTGTCGCGGAGCTGCTCATGGTTCCATCTCGGTCGACTTCTTCGGGCGGGGATGCTTCCATCCTAGGCGAAAAAAGCGGCAAGTCAACTCCGGGTCTTTCTCCGGGTCTTTCTTTTGTCACGCTCACTCCTCGCCCGACGTCGCTCTCTCGCGGTCCCCGCGTTTTTTCAGCCGTTGAATGAATCGCACCGGGGTGCCAATGAACGGCCATTTGGCGCGCACCTGGTTTTCGAGGAATCGCTCAAAATTGAAATGCAGCGGCTTTTTCTGGTTCGTGAACAGTAAAAATACCGGCGGCGCCACTTTCGCCTGCGTAATGTAGTAAATTCTCACCGGCCGCGCCTTGGGATTCGTCGCCCGCTGCAAATCCACATCTTCCTTCAGCCATCGGTTCAAGTCCGGCGTGGAAATCTTGCGCACGCGTTCCGCAGCCACTTGATCGATCAGCGGGTAGAGCTTTTGCGCCCGTTCCCCGGTCTTCGCCGAAAGAAACACGATCGGCGCATAACTCAAAAACTTGAACTTTTCCTTCACCATTGTTTCGTAGTCAAGCAGCAACTTCCCTTTATCAATCTCCCGTCGCGGCGGATTTCCTTCGCTCGCCCGCTTGGCTTTGCCCTTCGCGGATTTCGCCGACTCATCCGCGGCCGCTTGCGCTGCTTCCACCGCCAGATCCCATTTATTCACCACGATAATCACAGAGCGCCCGGACTGTTCCGCATAGCTGGCAATCGTTGCGTCTCCCTGGGTCACGCCTTGCACGCCATCAACCACAAGGATGGCCACATCCGCGCGCTCCAGCCCTCGCTTCGCCATCACCACGCTCAGTTTTTCCGCCACTAAATTTGTTTTCCCCTTACGCCGGATCCCCGCCGTGTCCACAAACCGGTAGATCTTTCCATTCCTCACTACATCCGTATCCACGCTATCCATCGTCGTCCCCGGTATTGGCGACACAATCGACCGTTCTTCTCCTGCCATCCGGTTCAACAGCGTGGATTTCCCCACGTTCGGCCGCCCAATAATCGCAATCTCAACGACCTTCGGTTCCTCCGGCTGTTCCGCCGCGCTTCCTCCTTTGATCTGTTCCAGCGCGGCATCGACCAGGTCGTCCACACCCGTCCCGTGTTCTGCAGCAATCGGAAACACGGGCACGCCCAGCGCATGAAACGGCCCGGCATTCATCTCCTGTAGCGTCGAATCCACTTTATTCACCGCCACCACAAACGGCCTCCCCGTCGTCCTCAACAACCGCGCCAACTCCTGATCCAGCGGCGTCAACCCCGCCGTGTTATCCACTACCAGCACCAGCAGCGCCGCATCTTCAATCGCCATGCGCGCCTGCCGCAGAATCTCCGTCGGAATCAATGCTTTGTCGTCCGGTACAATTCCGCCGGTGTCCACAATCTCCAGCACTCGCCCACGCCATTCACACTTTCCATAAATCCGGTCCCGCGTAATCCCCGGCTCATCGGTGACGATCGCGCGACGCGTCCCCGTCAACCGGTTAAATAGCGTGGACTTGCCCACATTCGGCCGCCCAATGATCACCAACGATGGTAGTTTCTGTCCCATAACTTTGTCCGCGCTCTTCACTGCATCTTTCGGTGTCTCATTTTCAATCTCCCAATCTACCCCATCCCTCCACAACTAGCGAGCAACGCCCCTGCATTGCTCCGGCCCGCCGCATATTGTTGATAAGCACATTTCATGCCGGAACCACTTGATTCCCGTTCTCTTCCTGAGTATCTTGCTTCCCACAACTTCGCTGGGTGGTGTCCCCAGATGCTTCTCGGGGAAAGCGTCTGATCCATCTCGGGGCTCCGAGATGCAATTTTGCTGTGCGTTAAGGAGAGTGAAATGAGCAGGTTTTTCCGTGACCTGAGTGCCCTGGTATTTCTCTGTCTGTCGCTATTCTTTCTGAGTTCTTCCCCCTTGCACGCCCAGACCTTCCGCGGCACCATCCTTGGCACCGTCACGGACTCCTCGGGCGGCGCTGTTCCCGGCGCCACCGTTACCATCAAGAACCTGGACACCGGTTTGACCCGTACCGTCTCTACCTCGGATGACGGCAGCTATTCCGCTCCGGAACTCCCCATTGGCAATTACAGTGCCACCGTCGAAAAGTCTGGCTTCAAGGAAGGTGTTGTCACTGGCATTAAGGTCGAAGTCTCCTCCGAGCGACGCGCAGACTTTACCCTCCAGCCCGGCGAACTCGCTCAGAAAGTCGAAGTCCAGGGCGAAGCGCTGCCCATGGTGGAGTCCACCTCAAACACTCTCGGCGGCATTGTCGAATCCAAGGTCGTCACCAGTCTTCCCGTCAATGGCCGCGATTACCAGAAGCTTATCTTCCTCGCTCCCGGTGTCACCGGTTCTCCCGATCAGATCACCGATTCCCCCGGTTCGTTCGGCATTTTCTCCGTCAACGGTGCCCGCGGCCGTGCCAACAACTTCCTCCTTGACGGCACAGATATGAACGACGGCTACCGCAACGACCCCGCCATCAACGAAGCCGGCACCTACGGCACCCCCGCCACCATTCTTCCCGTCGAAGCCATCGCGGAGCTTCGCATTGCTTCCAACTTCGAAGCCCAGTATGGCCGCAGCGCCGGCGGCGTCATCAACGTGGTCACCAAGAGCGGCACCAACCAGTTCCACGGTTCCGCGCTGGAGTTCTTCCGCAACACCGACCTCAACGCTCGCAATTACTTCAATCCCGCCGCGAATCAGCCCGGCGGTCAGCCCCAGGAGCCCTTCCACAACAACCAATTCGGAGGCTCCCTCGGCGGTCCTATCATCCAGGATAGAACTTTCTTCTTCGTCGATTACGAAGGGGTCCGCGAGACAGGAAAATTGAATTACACCACCCTCGTGCCTTCTCCCCAGGAAATTGCTATCGCCACGCAAGCAATCAACGGTGCTGTTGACCCCGTTATCGCAAAATTGCTCGCCCTC
This sequence comes from Candidatus Acidiferrales bacterium, assembly GCA_963709675.1. GTDB lineage: Bacteria > Acidobacteriota > Terriglobia > Acidiferrales > UBA7541 > Acidiferrum. The sequence continues at coordinate 1,088,637 of CAVPWW010000001.1, read as the reverse complement.
AATCCCTGGCCGGCTCCCAGTATTTCCACAACGCCTTTTTCGGGCGTGAACAATGCCTTTGTCGCAACACCTTTCTTGAATAACGTCAACAACGGCATCGTCAAAATCGACCACAATTTCAACAAGGACAATCTCCTCACTGGCCGCTACTACATTGGCGATAGCGAGCAGAGTTTTCCTCTCGGTCTTGTCGGCGGCAGTCTATTGCCCGGTTACAACGTCACCACTCCCACTCGCGTACAGATGATTGCTCTCTCCTACGTCACGATTATCAATCCTTCCATGGTCAACGAAACTCGTCTCGGATGGAATCGCTTTGTCGAAGGTTTCTTCCCGCAAGACCGCAGTTTTGATCCTTCCTCCATCGGCCTGGACACGGGAGTAACTTCTTACAATTTTGGGCTTCCCAGAATGAACGTTGGCAACTACGCTCAGATTGGCGCAAATTACACTGTCCCCCGCCAGCGCGTCGATACCAATTGGCATTTTATCGACAACATTTCCTGGAAAAGTGGCAAGCACGACATTAAATTTGGCTACGAATTCCGCCGCACTTCCATCTCGCAGATCCTTAACGTCGCCTTCCGCGGAAGAATGGATTTCAGTGGCTCGCTGGAGCAGTCACTGGAAGAGTTTCTCTCCGGGACTCCTTCGAGTGGTTTCATCGCCTCCGGCAACACCGATCGCAACACGTTCGAAAACTCCCATGCCATTTATTTTCAGGATAGCTACCACATCTCCAGAAACTTCACTCTCAACCTCGGCCTCCGCTACGACTATTTCGGCATCCTTCAGGACAAGCAGAACAACCTCACCAACATTCTTCTCGATCAGTCCGCCCAGACCGTCACCCCTGTCATTCTTGGCTCGGGTCGCCTCTATCAGCCTGACTATAACAACGTCTCTCCTCGCGTTAGCTTCGCCTGGGACGTTACTGGAAAACAGCGAACCGTCGTCCGTGCTGGCTACGGCATCTTCTACGACGCTTTTTCCCAAGATGCTTTCATCGGTCAGGTTCCGTACAACAGTTACTTCGATGCCGGCAGCGCCTATTCGAGCTTTGGACCAAATCCGATTTCCTTTGCTTATGCCAACCCCGGACCATTCGCTGCAAACTCCCCGGTGTTCGGCTCTAAATCACCCATACCTGATGGCTTTGCTGTAAATCCCAACCTGCGCACTCCCTACATGCAGAATTTCAACCTGAACCTCCAGCAGCAGCTCTCTCGCAAGATGGTTCTCGAAATTGGCTATGTCGGCTCCAACGGCCACAAACTCCTCCAGACCGTGGACGCTAACCAACCCACTCAAGCCATGATCACGGCCGCTGACCTTGGCTGCCATTGCATCAACGATGGCAACGTACCTCGTTTCTACACCAGCACCAATCCTGCCTACAGCTTTTATTACCTCAACTACCTCGAGAGTTCCGCGAATTCCAACTACAACTCTCTGCAGACCAGCTTCCGCATCAATGACTGGCATGGCCTCACCACCACCTTCAACTACACTTGGTCCCACTCCATCGATGACGCCAGCGATTCCTGGGAATATGTCCCCAACGCTTCCACACCGAACGAAACATACGCAGCCAATCCAAATCGCGGCAATTCCAACTTCGACGTTCGCAATCGCATCGCTTGGAACTTTATTTATCAGATTCCGGACGCAAGAGACTCTCGCTTCAAGCTCATTCGCAACGGCTGGGGCCTCAACGGCATCGTCACTGTTCAATCCGGACAGCCTTTCCAGTTCAACTACAATTTTGAAGACGACTTCGACGGCAGTGGCAGCTACTACGGCGTCCCGGACATCGTCGGCCCCGTCCATTACAACCAGAGCGATCCCAACAACTACATCAACCTCGATGCTTTTGCTGTTCCCTGCACTCCTTTATCAAGCGGCTTCGATGGCACCGCCGCTTCTTGCACGCCCGGTACTCGTCATTACGGAAATCTCGGCCGCAATTCCCTCATCGGTCCTCATTTCCGCCAGGTTGATTTTTCCCTGTTCAAGGACACTCAGCTTACCGAGCGCTTGAAAATGGAGTTGCGCTTCGAAGCCTACAATCTCTTTAATCACCCCAACTTTGCCAATCCTTATCTGCCTTACTTTATTGCCGATCCTTCCGTCAACGGCGCCACACCCAACGGCCGCTATGTGGGGAGTTATCCCCTGACAGCCACGGGTGACGTGGGCATCGGCTATCCCTTCTTGGGAAGTGGTGGGCCTCGCAGCCTCCAGCTCGCCGTCAAGTTCAACTTTTAATTCCCAGGAGCGCCGATCTCCGGATCGGCCTCCCGGCCCTCTCCATGGCCCCGGACCAGCCCCGGGGCCATGGTTTTTTTGGAACTGCGCAGCTTTCTGGCGCTTTTCCAAGTGCAACCAGGCTCGCAAACGCTCTTCGAACTCAAACCAGTAACTTTTGGATCTCGTTCCCCTCAGTCTCGCTTGACATTGCCATAACTTATGGGTGTACTACTATTATAATTAACGAATTGGCTGAGAGGATGGGTGTACCCATGTCTCATCTCGCGGCCCTGCCTTCTTTTCTCCCTTCCTGCTCGATTCCTCTCGGAAACCCGTCTGCGGCCCCGCCTCGAGCACCGGACCTGATTTTTTCCTTGCACTCCTTGATTTCCCTCACATCAACACGGACATTCAGCAACTCCTTTATTTGCAGACTCTTACAGGAAAAGAGGGGAGAGGGCATCAGATTATGATGAACAAGCACCTTCCACTTTTCCTCGCAAATTGCAACCTGTGATAGTTTTATCTCCCCTTTTGCGTACTAGCTTATGGAACCGCTGACACCAGGCCAGATAAGCGTGCCGGGAAAAACGGAGCCTATGGATTTAATCGTCCAGGCCCGGACTGGGGATACCCAGGCTTGGGGCGATCTGTACCGGGAATATGCGCCGGCCATCTTTCGCTTTTGTAGGCGTGCGCTGCCAAGCAAGGAAGATGCGGAAGACGCCACCATGGAGATATTCATGAAGTTGCGCGGCAAACTCGCTCAGTATGATCCCAGCCGCTCTTTCTCCGCTTGGCTTTATAAGATCGCGGCTAACCACTGTTGGGATATGCTTCGGCGACGCAAGGCCCGTCACGAAAAGGATATGGACGATGTGGACGAGCTTCCCCTGGAAGCGCCGGAGCCAAATCAATTGGAGCGGCTCATCGAGGAGCGCACCAGCGAGGAAGTACGCAAGGCTCTGGACACACTCGGCGCGCGCGCCCGCATGGCCTTGGTCATGCGCTACTACTCCGACATGAGTTACGACGAAATTGCAGATGCCTTGGGCGTGCGGCGGCCATTCGTGGGTGTGGTTTTGCTTCGCGCAAGGCACGAACTCCGGCAGGCGCTCGGTGAGAACAGCGCGCTTGCCGTGGGAGGCACCCGGTGAACGATACAGAGAACACGGCAGGCAAGCACGTAGATGAAATGACGCTTCTTCTCTACGTCGAAAGACAATTGGACCGCCAGAGTGCGCAGGAAGTGTCGCTGCACACGCAGACCTGCGATAAGTGCCTCACTTTGCTGCGCGCCCTGGATCGCGAATCGCGTCTCCTTACCCGCTCCCTGTTGGAACAAGACGAACCGCTGCCTGCCCGTCTTGCGGAGTTTCAAGCCAAGGTGAAGCGTTCCATGCAGTGGATTTGGGGCTTGGTGTTCGCAATGGCCTTCCTTGGCGTCTACGCTCTTTACTCCGGATATATCGAGCCTTGGGAACAACAGGTCGAGCAAGCCGGTTTCAGCGGCACTAACCTCCTGAGCCTTTTGGTATTCCAAGGAGCCTTCTGGAAAGGATGGCAATCCATGTTCACCTTGGTCGAATTCGTCGCCCTTGCTTCCTTTGCGGGTTTTGCACTCTTCCTTGTTCGCAAGTATCTCAGGCGGAGCACCACTCTCGCCGTCATGTTTGCCAGCATGGGACTGTTCCTTATGGCTCCCACTCCCGCTTCCGCTCAGGAAGTGACCGTTGACATGAACATGAAGCACCATCCCTCACTCGAAGTGAAAAAAGACGAAGTTTTAAAGAGGGATCTCTACTTCTTCGGCTCGCAATTGCGCATCGACGGCACCGTGGACGGCGACGTTTACACCTTCGCCCAGCAGGTGGACGTCGGCGGACACATTACCGGCGATATAATCTGTGTCGCTCGATCCGTGCGGATCAGCGGCCAGGTGGACGGCAATGTTAGGGCCGTCACGAATAACATCACGATCCGTGGAACCGTCGACAAAAGCGTCACCACTATGAATGAAGACGCCAATTTGGAGTCAGCCGGAAAGGTTGGCCACAATTTCACCGCTTTTGCCCAGATCGTCACGCTGGACGGCAAGGTCGGCCGTGACGTACTCGCAATGTTCAATGAAGCTACCATTTCCGGAACCATCGGAGGCAACTTTAAGGCCAAGGGGGAGGCGCTTACGATTGCATCCAGCGCCCAGATTGACGGCCAGACCAAATTCGAGGGTGATAAGCCCGCCGACGTCGCCTCCGCCGCAAAACTCGCTTCTCCTTTGCAATACTCGAAACTGGAACATAAATCTCGCACGGAACGCGGCGTGGGCTATTACATCTGGCAAATTGTCTGGATGTCTGCTTACTTGCTGTTCGGCCTGGTGTTGCTCTCTGTTCTACCGCAGTTTTCAAGAGAAGCGGCCGCCAACGTGGAGAAAATCGGCGCGTCGTATGGACTCGGCGTTTTGGTGATCTTCGCGGTTCCGATTGCGGCCTTCATTGCCTGCATGACCGTCGTCGGATTGTTTGTCGGAGTTTCCGCCTTTTTCCTCTGGTACGCGTCGCTCTATTTTGCCCAAGTCATCGTCGGCACCGCCGTTGGACAATGGATGCTCGGCAAAACCAACGAGACATGGCCGCTCATCGGGCGCATGGCAGTTGGCGTAGTTCTGCTCCGCGTTTGCATGGCCATCCCGCACATCGGTGTCTGGATTAAATACGCCATAGTCGTCATTTGGGGATTGGGAGCGATTTCGATAGCACTCTATCGTCGACTGCAGCCCGTCGTTGCTCCGCGCATTCCTTCGATGCCCGGCGGCCCTGTGGGAACCCCACTGCCGCCAAACACCACCGTCAGCCCCGCCTGACGCGGCCCGTGTCGCAGCGGCCTTCCGCCGCTGCCTCTTTGCATCGTTCCCCCCGGCGGGATAAACCCGCCGCTACTAAAAACAGCACGGGCCCCGAAATTTCCGGGGCCCGTCGCCTTCTGCGGAGGCGGAAAAACTCTATTGCTGACGGACCTTTGCTGCTTGGAACCAGTATTGGGCTCCGCCACTCACGTTGAGATACAGCGCATTCATGGAGACTGTCCCGCTCAGGTTGCCTACGCTCGAGCTTGCCACATTTTCCAATAGTGTTGCGTTTGGATAGGTAATCACCGTCGGCGGCACGGTGAACGTGGTTCCCAGATATGGCGGTAAATTCGTAATCGAGAAAGAACTGCTGGATGCGGTGCTCACGGTTCCTGTAAGCCGGGAGAAACGCAGCAGCATTTCAGTTGCCGTCGCATTGATGTATCCGTTTGTTCCCGTCGTTGTTCCGGTGATTTGTGCCCGGATCGTTTGACCCGCGATGAGATCACCCGTGCCGCTAAATCCGGGAACCCTGTTCCCGGTGGGCGCGCCGGACTGGCCCGTTAAAATCCCGGTATCGACCACAAATAGTGCCGTCCCACCAATCGTAAGACAGACGCCGGACCCATAGGAAGAGCCTGCTAGCGGCGATCCGCTCGTGTTGATCACGCTGTCGCTCAGAATCATCCCGTAACTACCCGCGCCGTTGCACAGGCTCGGGTAAATCATCCCTTCCACTTCATCAGTGGGCGAGGGGTTCTTGTCGATGACGTCCACCGAAGTAGCGTTTACCACTCCCGAAGTGGACAACAATCCCTGCAGGCTCACGACCGAGCCCGTCTGGACACACGTGATGCTCCCTCCTCCAGTGCATTGGCTCTGGGGGTCGAACCACTGCGTGGCGGAGTTGATCGTCGCTGTGACGCTTCCTCGGAGTTGCGAGGTCACCGTTATGCTGCTGCTGGAAAGCGCCGCGATCTGCCCCGTGAAATCATCAACATTCGCAAAATTACCGCTTGTCACGCCTGTCGGCACCGTGCTCGATGCCGTCATCACCCCCGTCTGCGTCATGTCTATTCCCACGACGTTTTTGGTCGTCACGATGGCATTGTTGTAGTTGAAGTCCAGGTTCACCCACTGCTTCGCATTCGCGCTCAGAGTCAACGCCGTAGGAAACGTATAAGTAATCGTGGTCGCGGCGCCTGTAATGCTGCAGATCTCCTGAGGCAGGCATGTACCATAGGTGTTTGTGCTGGAGTTGACGTAAACACCCGATGGAGCCGATACCGTCACGTTGACCGCAGTGTAGGATCCTGCCGCAACCTTCACATTCGTTACGACCAGGCTGGTATCGGACTGCAACCGTGTCAGTTCAAAACTTCCCGAGGAGAACACCTGGGCCTGGCTCCCGCTGGATGGCACCAGTGCTACTCCGATAACCGGCAAGGTAAAGCTCACAACAGAAGTATTCGTAGGCGGCGTATCGGACATCGTTATGCTGATCAGCGCGTCGCCGCTTCCGCAGTTTATCGTACACGGATTCTTCAATCCGCTGCAGGAACTCAGTGCGAGAGCCGCTGCGAGAGCAATCAATAGAAGAGACTTTCTTGAATTCATTGGCATACCCCACAACAGGATTAGGCAGACCGCACCAGACGGGCCGGACGGCTGCGAATCCCCCAGAAACACTCTAGCGCCAGGGTGAAAAGGGTACTAAGGAGGAAAACGGAAAAGTGCCCAACTACTAACTGCGTCTTCAGGCAGCACGCAATTCGGCTCTCATCGTGAAATGTAGATTCACCCGAATCTGGCAATATTAGCGGACGCCCTGCAAATCGATGTCGGTTGTGGCGTGCTGCCCATCCGGTGTGTCGATTTGGACCGTCAGGCTAGAGGATTCGATCCCTTGCGCGTCGAATTCCATCTCCGCTCTTTCTCCGTTCGCAGGCAAATTGGAGACTTCGTTCAAGGGCTCGGCATAAAACAAGCGCGTATCGGAAACGGGAATAATTTGTTTCTTGTTTTGGATAATCTTGATTTTGACCGAATAGGGGGTGGCGCTTCCTGCATGTAGCAAATATTCAGGAAGAAGCGAAGCATCATCGGCTTACCATAGAAATCCTTTATCGCGTCCTGCGAACTGTAGTTGGGCATCTTGCTCAGGTAATCCGCCACCTGGAGAAACGGTGTCTCCAACCTGATTTCGGTGGTGCAGGTTCCTTGATGGAGTTCACGCACCCGGTAAGAATATTGCGCGAGAAATTGAGGAGTGAGACCGCCTTCACGGGAACTGAGGAAATACGCTTCCCGGATGGCCTGTTCCGAAAGATAAGAATCGTAGGCTGGTGCGGGCAGGGCCAGAGTCAGGCTGAGCAGGACTGCACAAGCACAAATTGCTGATCTTCGCGAGAGAGCTGGGGGGCAAGGCATAGATCTTGGACCGCTTTTGCGGCCATGGCGTTTCTGTTATTTTGCGCCATCCCGCAACCGGCGATCTCAACCGATGTGGTATCGTTAAACTCTTACACAGAATTTCAGCACATCAGGCAGGCTTTCTGGCGAAACGCATTTCCAAAGCGAGTTCCACTGAGGCAGCGAAGAAGGCGGAACAGAGTGTGCCCGAACGCGTCTATGAGCCGTTGGACGAGGAGCACCCTTCACGGCGCCCAGCATCACGGCCTAGGCAAGGAGTTTACGAACTCCAGCCCGAAGATCTTGCTCCACAGCTGGAGCCGCGCGGGCGTGCGAATCCCCATAAGCCTTCGATGCACGACATCTTTGGCCCCGGAGGATTTCTAGATAAATGCATGATCGGCGGTTACGAACACCGTCGGGCGCAGTTGCAGATGGCTGAGGCCGTCGACGACGCCTTTGAAAATCATCACCACGCCATCTTGGAAGCAGGCACAGGCACCGGCAAAACGCTCGCCTACTTACTGCCGTCCATCTGCAGCGGGCGGCGCGTAGTTGTTTCGACGGCAACGAAGTCCCTCCAGGAACAGCTCTATCAGAAGGACGTGCCATTTCTGCAAAAACACTTTGCTCCGGAATGGAAAGTGGCAGTAATGAAGGGACGCTCAAATTTCTTGTGCCTGGCCAAGATGCATGCCATGGCCGATCAGCCCATGTTAAAGGGAATGGAAGAAGTCGATGCGTTTCGCCAGATTCGAGACTGGGCCAAGCTGACTGAGACCGGCGATCGCGCGGAGCTGACGTTTCTTCCCGATGATTCGGAACTTTGGTCCAGGATTGACGCAAGGCGCGATACCTGCACCGGCAAGAAATGCCCTCAATTTGACCAGTGTTTTCTAACCGGGATGCAAAATCGCGCCAAGGAAGCGGATCTCATCATCGTGAATCATCACCTGTTCTTCGCTGACCTTGCGTTAAAGCACGACGATTTTGGCAGTATTCTTCCGGAGTATTCGGCGGTGGTATTCGATGAGGCGCACGAAATGGAGGATGTGGCCAGCGATTACTTTGGCCAGCAGATCTCCAATTTCCGATTCGAGGAGTTGGCCCGCGACGCCGATCAGACCATGCGATTAACGCACCACGGCACGCCCGCCTTGCTGCGGAGGACCCAACGAATCCGTGAAAAGAGCCGGGCCTTTTTTGATTCTTTCCCGCCGAAGGACGGCCGGTTTCCCTTTTCGCGCCACGACCGCGAGGCGTTTCTCGAGCAAAATCGAGAAGCGTATGACTCCCTGCTCAACGCTCTAAAAGGCCTGGAGACGGAATTTGCGGCCTTGACGCAAAAGCCCGAGGAATTGCTCCGGATTGCGCGGCGAAGCTTCGAAATCCGCCAAGAGTTTATTTTCCTGTTCGAGTCCAACGAAAAAAATTATGTGTACTGGTTCGAGCGCAGGAACAAAGGAGTTTTCCTGGCTGCTACGCCCATTGACGTGAGCCAGATCCTGCGTGAGCGCCTGTTCGAGCCCTTCGACACCGTCATCCTGACTTCAGCCACTCTAACGGTAGCCGGTCGTTTCGAGTTCATCCGCCAGCGCATGGGAGTGGACCATGCAAAAGAATGTCAGCTTCCCCCGGAGTTTGACTTTGAGCAGCAGGCCCTCCTCTATCTTCCGCAGCGAATGCCGGACGTGCGAGACGCGGGCTTTGCTGCGAAAGCTGCCGAAGAAATTGTGTCCTTGCTGGAGTTGAGCCAGGGTCGCGCGTTTTGCCTGTTCACCAGTTATACTCAAATGAACGACCTGTTCGAGCGTGTGCGCGGGCGGGTCGAGTTTCCCCTGCTGCTGCAGGGAACGGCGCCTCGTTCGGTGCTTCTCGAGCGATTCAAGAACACTCCCAATTCCGTCCTGTTTGCCACGGCAAGTTTCTGGCAAGGTGTAGACGTGCCAGGTGATCAGCTTTCGTGCGTGATTGTAGACCGTTTGCCATTTGCCGTCCCCAGCGATCCCGTGGTGGCTGCTCGAGTGCGGGCTTTGCAAGAGGAAGGTCGCAATCCGTTTTCTGAATTCCAGGTGCCCGAGGCAGTTCTTGCGCTCAAACAAGGTTTTGGCCGCCTGATTCGCACGAAGACCGACAGGGGAGTGTTGGCTCTTCTGGATACGAGAATCTCCCGTATGCCATATGGTAAAATTTTCCTTGAGTCATTGCCGCGCTACCGCAGGACGAACAATCTCGGGGAAGTCGAGCGGTTTCTGAGCGGCAGAGGGCCTGCCTGAAAGCCCGAGGAAGAAAGAGGAAAGACAGCCGTCTATGTTTCAAGTCAGCGTAGAAGACACTTTTTCGTCAGGTCACGCCCTGCGCGGTTACAAAGGGAAGTGCGAAAACCCGCACGGACACAACTATCGAGTGCAGGTGACCCTGGAGGGCCCGCAACTGGATGGCATTGGCCTGCTGATCGATTTCACGCACTTAAAAGAAGTGATGCGCGCCGTGATCAAAAGACTCGACCATCAATTCATTAATGACCTGGAGCCTTTCACGACCGTAAATCCCTCCGCAGAGAACATGGCCAAGTATTTTTACGACGAACTGACAGGCAAGCTGAAGGATTTGCCTCCGGGCGCGCGGGTGACCGATGTCGTGATCTGGGAAACGGACACGGCCATGGCGAAGTATAGCCCTGGAAATTGACAGAGCAGGGAAGGCGAGGCGGGAACTACATGAACCGTTCGATTTTGATCATTCTGATTCCCGCGCTGCTGGTTGCGGCTGGCTACATCATCGTTTTGAAGATGATGGGATTTCCGCCAGGTTACTCGCGGTTGGCCATTGCCATGATTCTCTTCTTCGGTGGAATCTACTGGTTATCGAAACGATCGGGAAAGAAAGCGAACAGCAGCGGGCAATAGCGTCCATCGAGGCGGTCGTGGGGCTCTATGTTCATCACCGAAATATTCAAATCCATTCAAGGGGAAGGTACGCGCGCGGGCCTGCCTTGCGTCTTCGTGCGGCTGACTGGTTGCAACTTGCGCTGTACCTGGTGTGATACGGCGTATGCCTTCCATGGCGGACAGAAGATGGCCGTTGAGGACGTCCTGGAGCGCGTGGAAGCCCTGAACCGCCGCCCGGATGGCGCTCCGACGGGTGTGCCGCTTGTCGAACTGACCGGAGGAGAACCACTTTTGCAGCCTGAGATCTATCCACTCGCGGAACACCTTTTGGCTGCGGGTTATACAGTCATGGTCGAAACTAGCGGCGAACGATTCGTTGGTGATCTACCGAAAGAAGTAATACGCATCGTCGACGTCAAGTGCCCCGATTCCGGCGAAGCGGATACCTTCGACATGCGCAACCTTTCGGAATTGAATACCAAGGATGAAGTGAAGTTCGTGATCACCAGCCGGAAGGATTACGAGTTCGCGCGAGACTTTACTCGCCAGCACAGACTGGAAGAGCGCGTTCACGCGGTATTGTTCTCGCCGGTTCACGAGGATCCGAAAGGGAATTGGCCAAGCTTGGCGCCGCGGGAATTGGTGGAATGGATGCTGGAAGATGGATTGGGCGCGCGGCTCGGTTTGCAGTTGCACAAGCTGGTGTGGGACCCTGCCACGCGCGGGGTGTGAACCCCTCAGACACTATTCGCAGAAAATGCGAACCTTCTTCCCATTATTTTGGTCCACATCAATGTTCAGTTGCTGTAGGGCGTCCTCAAGCTCCTGGCCGCGAAGCTTTGAAAAATTGGCCACGTCAATCCCAGACTCGGAAAGCTTGTCGAGAACACGCTGCGGCAGGATGACACTCAAGCCGCTCTGGGCTCGAAGAAAGCTCATCGGAATGCGCAGATTAACATTGTCGCCACCCGGCTTTTCCACCTGCACGCGGAGGTAGCGGATACTTTTGCCGTCGGTCGCCTTGGATTCGCTTCCCACCTTTGCCGGCTCGCGATTCGTTCCGGCAAAGGAATCGAGCTTTTCAAGAAGCTGCTCCGCTTCTTCCAGATTAATTTTTCCCTGCGACAGGAGTTCGAGTACCTTTTTGCGTTCAACGGACATCAGCTTGCTCCTTTCGGATTTAACCCAACTTGTTGAGAGCTTCCTCGACCGAAATCTCTCCGCGTGCGATCTGTTCCAGGACATACAGGTTCGGAGAAGGAACCTCGAAGTCTCGATCGAGTGCGGCGCCGATTGCGTTCAGACGGTTCTTCACCGTAGGGTAGCTGATGTCGAAGAGGCTTTCCATTTTCTTGATGGTGCCGTGATGCCGCACAAAGGCGATCACAAAGGCCTGATCATCCGGGGAGAGCTTGGCTAGAGAGGAAAGTTCAAAATCGCCTTCAAGATGAACGGCGCACGTGGAGCACGAGAGGCGAGCTAGTTTTAGGGGTTTGGAGCAGGACGGGCAAATTGCCTTGGAAATATCCATCATTAGCCCCCTATGGATTAATAAAGTAAATTATAAAATTAAGATAGTCAAGTATTATTTTATGAGAACTTGAGTATATGACGGCGACGGCTTTCCTCATTTGAGCATAGCGGCAAGCCCGAGCTCGGTGTAAAAAGAGATGAAAAGTCTCAAGAAGGGAGGCCAAAGGTGAAGGCAGTCGTACTGTTGAGCGGCGGCATGGATTCCTGTGTTTGCGCGGCTATAGCACGGGAACGCCACGGTGCGGGGAATGTAGCCTTGCTGCATGCCATGTACGGCCAGCGAACGGAGAAACGCGAGCGGCAGGCCTTCCAGGAAATCGCTGATTATTACGAAGTGCGGCAGCGGTTGGTGGTGAAGCTGGATCATTTCCAGGCCATCGGAGGGTCAGCGCTCACAGACAAGGATATACAGGTACCGGAGAATGAGTTGGAGGCAAAGCAGCTCGGCGGAAGCACGATTCCGGTGACCTATGTGCCTTTCCGGAACGCGCATTTCTTGAGCGCCGGTGTCAGTTGGGCCGAAGTCATTGGCGCAGGAGCCATCTACATTGGTGCTGTGGCTGAAGATAGCTCCGGCTACCCAGATTGCCGGCCGGAATATTACCGGGTGTTTCAAGAACTGATTCGAGTGGGAACCAAGCCGGAGACGGAAATTGACGTAGTCACGCCGGTGATCAGGATGAAAAAGAGTGAGATCATTCGTCGTGGCAGAGAACTCGGAGCTCCGCTGCAGTTAACGTGGTCGTGTTATCAAGGAGAGGATGTGGCGTGCGGGAAGTGCGATAGTTGCTTGCTCAGGTTACGGGCGTTTGCGGAAGCGGGAGTTGCCGACCCTATCTCTTACCATGGGCGGGCGGCAGGAAGAACCTGAGATGCCCATCCTAATCATTGGATTCTGCGAGAGATGAGCGATAATGGGGACACACCGGCCGGAGAACCTAGGTCGGGCTCCTCAAGAACAAAGGAGAATGGAGCATGTCGAACTTATTGAAAGCGTACGCGCTCGCAGCCTTGTTGACGTTGGCCTTGGTTTGTTTTGCCGTCCCCAAGGCAGCCGCTCAGGATGGGAAAGTCACCGGCACGATCATCGATTTCGACGGCAAGCCGTGGGCGGACTTTCCCGTCAAACTCAAGAGCGATCAGGGGGCGACGCAGGACACCAAGACGGACGCTTCCGGCAAATATCAATTCGTCAATCTGCGGACTGGCAAGTACACAATTATTGTTCAACCCCCGCAAGTGAAGGATCCTTTCACCATGGGCCTCGAAGTTCACGGCAACGAGACACCGCCCGTTAACTTTAACTTCAAGGATATCCTGGAAAAACAGAACCCCGAAGCGGCTGCTCAAATGAAGAAACAGGCGGAAGAAAAATCAAAGTTCGCAGGAATGAAGCTTCACTTTGATCAGGGCATGGCACTATTGGAACAGGAAAGAACGGCAAAAGCAGACTTGAGCAAGGCCACCCCGGATCAGAGGGACGCCGCCAAAGCTAAATTAACTGATCTGTCGACTCAGGCAGTGGCGCAATTCCAGGAAGCCCAGAAAGCCGCTCCGGAGAAGGATCCAAATGTTCATCTGTTCTGGGCGCGCATGGGCGAAGCCTACGATCTGGCTGGCCGCAACGACGAGGCCATCAACGCCTATCAGCAGGCTGTTACCGCCAAGCCGGACAACGCCGGGTATTACAACAACTTGGGCAACGTGCTGGCGCGCGCAGGGAAGATCGACGATGCCAAGGCCGCCTACACAAAGAGTGCGGAACTGGATCCCCCGAACGCCGGACTCGCTTGGCGGAATTTCGGTATCAGTCTCTATCAGGCAGGACGGATGCAGGAGGCTGTCGAGCCACTCCAGAAGGCGACTCAGATCGATCCCAAGAATGCACAGGGTTGGTATCTGTTGGGCGCTTGTCTGGTAGCTTCGGCAGACTACAAACAGGTGGGCGACAAAATGGAAGTGACCCTGAAACCCGGCACTGTGGAAGCCTATCAGAAAGCTATCGAACTGGACCCCAACGGGCCTTATGGACAACAAGCGAAGCAGGGTTTGGAAGCGGTTCAGCAACTCACCGGAGGCATTGAAACCAAGGTGGGCGGAAAAAAGAAGAAGTCCTAAACTGAAGTCACAAACTTACTTTTCGCAAATCGGCTCTGCATTTGCAGGGCCGATTTGTTTTTTGGCCTGCTCCCTGCCAGTGCTTCAAAGCAGCAAGGGCGAGGCGATCGATCGTTCAAATACGTTTAACGATGGGAAAGTGTGCCGTTGATCTTGGTGCGTTGCAGTGCCCAGGAGAAGGCCAGCATCGATGTGGGAAGTAGCAGGAGCGCGAACAGCAGCAGAATCATGAGCGGCTTGGCGATCGCGCCGAGGCTCGCGCCGTCCAGAAGGGCACTGCGCATCGCGTCAAGCGCGTACGTAACTGGATTCAGGTGCGCGACAACCTGCAGCCACGCCGGCAGAATGCTCACCGGAAAAAGCATGCCCCCCACCACACTCGAAACTCCAACGAACAGCCACTTGGATGGGTTGCCGCGCTTGAAGAGCAAGAGGAACGCACTTGAGAAAATACCTAAACCAGAAAACGACAGCAGTGTCGCGATCAGAACCACCAGGACGGAGATCCAGTTCGCCGAACGAAGCGGAAAACCGAACAGCATGCTTCCCCACCCAAGGTACACCGCTACGCGCAATGTCGTGAGTGCGAACGGGTAAATCGTGGAACCAACTAAAACGACAGGCAGTGGCACCTGCGTTACCAAGAGCGGCTCCAGCGTCCCGCTGTCCCTGGCCTCTTCCAGGCTCCGGTCGAACGAGTCCACCGCCGCGTGCAGATAATCGAAGAAAACAAAGCCCACCAGGGAGTATGCAAAATAGCTTGTGCCTTCCGGCAGCGCCTGGCGGAGCTGCGGAGAATCCACGAACATGGCCACGTAATAAAACATGGCGGCCCCGAACAGGGCTTCGAACAGCTCCAGTACAAACGGGCCACGGTAAGTGCTGGCAATGCGCACATCGCGCTGAAAGAAAAGCAGCAAATCGCGGAGTATGCCAATCATGAAGGAGCAGACTCCTCGAGAGAACGGACGCTGTGGCCGGTTAGCGACGAGAAAGCTTGCTCCAGTGTCGCCGCGCCAGTTGTGGCCCTGAGGCCCGCGGGCGCGTCCACGGCGACGAGAGTGCCTTCTTTCAGGATGGCCACACGATCCGCCAACAGTTCGATTTCCGGCAGAGTGTGAGACGCGAACAGAAGGGAAGTGCCCTGTCGCTGCAGGACTTCAATCTTCAAGAACCGGCGGAAATCCGCCGCGGCAATCGCATCGAGACTCCGCGTAGGCTCGTCGAGGAGAAGCACCTTGGGTTGGTGGAGAAGCGCGCGGAGCAGACTGAGCCGCTGGATGGTCCCGGAGGAAAGGGTACGCACCTGTTTGTCGAGAGCACTACCTAGCTCAAAACGTTCCGCAAGAGCCGGGATCCGCGACCGCAGAAAGGAGTCTGAAAGGTGATTCAGCCTGCCGAAAAAACGCAGATTCTCCTCCCCCGTCAGGCGCGCGTAAAAGCCGAGATCGGAACCTGCGTGGTAGCCCAACTGCCGGCGGACTGCTGCCGGTTCTCGAGCCGTATCGAAGCCGGCCACCTGCGCGGTGCCGCGGGTAGGAAGAAGCAATGTGGCGAGTATGCGCAGCAGGGTCGATTTACCCGCGCCGTTTGTGCCGAGCAGTGCTACCGCTTCGCCCAATTTGACATGGAGGGAGATCCCTCGGAGTGCTTCCAACGTCGGGGCCGCAAACGGCTGCAGTAATGCGCGCCAGCCATTGCGGGCTTGGGGAAACGATTTTTCCAAAGAATCGATGCTGATCGCGGAATCGGACACTCTCGTGTTTATAGCGTGTCTGCACTGAGAAAACAATGATGGGAGCCTCGCCTATACCGGAACGCGCATGACTCCGAGAGGCATTCCCCGGTAAGATAGTCGCGGTGAATTAGCCGCAGAATATGAATATTGTTTGAGCCGGGAAGGGCAGGAGCTTTGGAGATGGTACCGTTTTCGGATCGCGTGGTCGTCCCCGCGCATGTATTGGTGAGGCATCTGGATGGGGAGACGGTGCTTCTAAACCTGGACACGGAGAAGTACTTTGGACTCGATGGTACGGGCACGCGCATGTGGGAAATCGTGATCCACTCGCCCAGCATCGAAGCCGCTTACGGAAGACTTTCGGAAGAGTTTGACGTGGAGCCGGAAGTTTTGCGAAATCACTTTGCCGACCTCCTCGGACAATTGGTCGAGAATGGCCTGCTCAATGTAATGCCTGCCGATGTGGAAAGCATTCCAGCGATATAGGGCGCTGGACCCAGAGGCCCGCAAGCTCTTCCGGCGGGCGGTGATCCTGTTACCGCGGATCGCCAGTTCGTTGCGGATCCACGGCTTCAAGAAAACAAAAGACGCGTTGCAGAAAAAACTGCCGATTGTGCGTTCGCAGCAAGTCCGGGACCAGCATGCGGCGCAGACGGTGCAAATGACCTGCCGGATGGTGAGGGCTGGAGCTCACTACGGGATTCTTCAACCCACTTGCCTCGTGGAATCTCTGGCATTGTGGTACCTCCTCCAGAGGCAATTCCTTCCCGCCAATTTGCGAATTGGTGTGCGTAAAGTGTACGAAAAGTTTGAGGCTCACGCCTGGGTGGAATTCGAAGGCATGGCTCTGAATCAGGCTGGAGAACAACACCGCCATTATGCTGCTTTTGACAGTGGATTTTCAGAATTGCCGGGAGAGAAGCCGTGAGCGGCTTTTTCGGCATGGTGCGCCAGGACGGGAAGCCGGACGATGAACGATTCCTCAATGTGGGCGGCTGCTTCACATGGATGCGGACGGGTCCCGCCCGGCAAGCTCTGCACCAATCGGTAATTTGGAACGCCAGATTTTGGCTATGGGGAGAGTTAAGGCTAGATGGACGAAATCCTGCAACGGCTTGGGGAAAAAGATTGTGCAGGCGATGCAAATTTCACGAGCGAAGGGTTTCTTCTCCGGCCTTGGGCTCAGTGGTGCCCAGCTTCTCTCGAGAAGACTGGACGAAAGGGGCGGAAGAGCGCAGATCGTGGTTGTGGGATGCGGTACGCCGTCCGTTCCGCCTGTTCAGGAAATATGGTTCGAATGAGTGAGGGAATGGCTATCTGCAAAAAAAAGGAACCTGACTTGTGCGGGAGGCAAGTCAGGCGCCCGGCCTGTTCTTCCGTCTAAATTTCGGTGCGCACGCCGCTGCGGAATTCCCTCTTTTCCGGTGGCGCGGGAAGCTCCACGGAAAGGTTGAGCGCTGCTTTGTTGCGGATCAGACCCAGCTTTACGGTCTTCTCCTGTTTTTTCTCTGCCATTTTTTCACGCAGCTCGCCAACCGAACGAATCCGCTGGTCATCCACGCTGGTGATCACGTCGCCTACTTTCAGACCAGCCTTCGCGGCAGGAGAATCAGGGAATACACCGCGAACGAGTATTCCTTCTCCTTCCGGCGCTCCAAAATAGTTGCCGAACTCGCCGTCGAGGTTCTCCGCATCAATGCCAAGACTCATTTTGGGGGAAGCCCACGGGCCGTTCTGAAGAAGCTCGCCTATTTCTGGCATCTCAGGCATCCGAAAGGCAAAATTGCCAGGAGCCGCGGGAGCTACAAAAGTGGAGCCATGGTGCATCTCTGATTTGGCTAACGTCACGCTGATGGTCTGGGCTCGACCGGCCCGCCATACGGTAAGCTGCGCGGCGCGCCCTGCAGGAATTTCGCGAATCATCCGCCGAAATTGTTCCGTACCCTCCACGCGCTGGCCATTGATTTCTGTAACCACATCGCTTTCCTTCAGCCCCGCTTTGGCTGCCGGACTTTCCGGCACGATTTTGCCAAGCACTACGCCCCGCTCGGCAGTTAACTTAAGTTCCTTGACCTTGTCAGCTGTAACTTCGCTGATTCCAACGCCGAGCCAGCTGCCCCCCGAACCGACAATGACTTGCACATCTTCGTCCCCGTCGGGCGAAGCGACATTCAAGCTCTGCAGCGCTTCTTGGGCTTCCGCGAGTTGCTTCTCGACCTCTCGGGGTACCTCTGCCTGGGACGACTTCTGTCCCGTCGCGCCCGAAGGACCTGGTTTGCGCGCCGAAGAGCCGGGAAGTGCAACCAGTGCCACCGTCAAGGCGCCAAGGCCCAGTGTCGTGAATAGGTGCTTTGAGTTCATGGTGGATTACCTCTCCTTGAGGTCTTAGACGCAGAAAAACCTAAACCGTCGACCTCAGCGCCACCACTCGAATCGTGCCATTCACCGTCCCCAGATGGATAGGTGCTCCGCCATGGCCCAGGATCCCACGCACGGTGCGCGGTTGCACGGCTCCCCTCATGACCATCGGCAAATCACTGGAAAAACTGCCGTTCATGCAACGGGCCTCCAACTCGGCGGGCAAGTCCACGGGGATGGCCAGGAGAACTGAACCATTTGTGGTCTCCGCGGAGGCCCCTCGGGCATCCCCCGCACTCTTCAGTTCTACATAAATATTGCCGTTCGTGGTATGCGCGTGCATGTTGCCACTGCTCTCGTAAACTTCGATATTCCCATTCACGGTGTGCAGTTCTCCCAAGGACTCCGAACTGTAGATGCGCAACGTCCCATTGATATTACTCACGTGACTCAATTGCACGTGGCGTGGAACATGAATGACGTAGTCCACCGCGACTTCTACGCCTTCTTGCTGCGGGTATCGTGTTGAGACCGACAGGGCGTCCGGTTTGGCTTCAACATCAATTGCCACAAGGTCGAGCAGAGACTCCTTGTCCGGAGTGGTTTTGACTGCCCGGACTTCGACTTCGTCCTTGTCCCATCCCTCGATACGCACTGTGCCGTTGACGTTGTTCAATTCGAACGATCCGTCGGGATGCAGCGGGTAGGTTTTGGTTATTTCCTGCGTTATCCCGAAACAGGTTGGCGCTAGAAACGCCACACCCAGCAACAAGCCCATAGCCGCACGGCGAAGCGCACGAAGCATAGCAGATCCTCCTTCAAGGCATTCACCAACAGAACCCACGTGGACAAAAACTCAAACAACTTTGCTGCGAGCCGCCCTAGTGCAACTGAAACTCAAAGCTCATCGTCGATACCACCTCTACAGTTTTCCCATTGATCTGTTCTGGCTTCGCTCGCCACTTCTGAACCGCGGCCGTCGCCGCATCTACCAGCGCCGGTTGCCCCTCCAAGACCTTATCGACCGTTATGGACCCGTCGGCCTTCAATCGAAGTTGCAATACCACCAATCCCTCCACCCCTGTATTTCGAGCCAGCGCTGGATACTTCGGCGGGGGAAAAACCGTCAACCGCTTGGTAAATTCCTTCGTGTCTTCCCGAACGCTTCCCATGAAAACCACTTCAAATCGCTTCTTTGCGGTGTCGAACCAATCGTCCTTGAGGTCGTTCGGAGACAACTCTGGAGGTGCATTTCCCGGGGGTCCCTGTGAGAGCGATACCGGTGTCGCTTGGTACTCGTTGAATCTCTCTGCTAGACGCTGTCTCTCCTCTTCCTGAAGAGATTGGCGCAGCGCGGCCTGGGCATCGAGATACTGCAATTGAATCTTTCCACCACTCGTGTGCAACTTCAGGAGCGCCCCACCTCCGTTCAGCAGTGCCAAGGCGTGCACCGGTCCATTCGGCTGAGATTGTATGTTCAGCGGGAGCGAAGGATCCGCTTCGATGCGGTCGGGACCGCCATTTTCCACGGTCGCGTCGATCGTCATCGCAATGTTGCGTGGCAGAAACACCAGGATATCTCCGGTACGCGAGGCGAGTTGTGAGGGCCCCGGAAGCCGGACTAAATGAGCCTTCTCGGTCGCTTCAGGATTGATCCATGCGGTGATGGTTCCTTCTCCGGTTTCGGCGTGCACCCGGTTGGCCACCCGGGTGAGACAAATACTTCCGCCGCTGCTGGCCACTTCCAGCGGGCCTGCGACCGAGATTACTCGAATTCCCCCGCCACCCGTTTGCGCATGCACCGAGCCGTGCACTTCTCCAAAATCAATCTGCCCACCACTGGTGTGCACGGTAACGTACGATCCTGCCTCACCAACCGAAATATTCCCTCCGGCATCGCTCTCCAGCCGCGCTGTACCTTTAATCCGAGTTGCGCGAATGTGGCCACCGCCGGTGTGCAATCTGGCATTTCCGTCGATGTTCCCTACTAGAATGTGCCCTCCAGCGGTATATGCATCTAAATCGCCTGCGACGTCCTTCAGAGTAATGTGTCCACCTTGGGTTTCGATCTTGGCCACGGTGCGCTCTCCTCGCGCTAGAGCAGAGCCAACCATGCCGATGCGGCCCGCGGTGATGTTTCCGCCTTGAGTCACAAGCGTTACTCGTCCATCGATGTCGGAGGTTTCTATATCTCCGACACCGGTGGAAATGTCCAAGCTAAACGTTGCCGGAACTGTCACCACGAACTGTACGTAAAACTGCGCGTTTCGCAGGGGAGGCCGGTGAGTAACGACATGATTGTTGGAGCTAGGCAACTCTCCGGACAGGAAGACCGTGTCCAAGGTCTCGCGAGTTGTCAGCGAATAATTGTCCAACAATCTTTGGCTTTGGCCTGCGGCCGCGGGGGCATCCGTTTCAATGTGAACCGTGTAGCGCAGGATCGGTGGCGCACCAGAGGGAAGCGTTTGAATGCGCACGTTGCCGAGATCGGTACTCAGATGCAGGGTCATGCCGTTGCTCACGCGCAGTTCGCCAGAGCGATCGACTGAAGCATGAGGAGGAGCGTTGTCCGCCGTGAGTTGCGAGGGCAGCAAAAGGCAACTGGCTAGCCCTGACAATGCGGCCGTGCGGACAACAGAGCCGCACCGCCTCCGTCTTGGAACCGTCAGAATGTGGGAAGAGTCAAGCATGAATGAATTCCGAACATCGTTCCGCGGCCCGGCATTCACTGATCGCTACGCGCGCTGATCTCGCGCAACGCCGCAGCACTACGCAGGCGTACATAGCGGCTCGGGTCGTTCTGTTGTAAGTTTTCAAGTGCCTGAATTACGTTTTCGATAGAACCGTCGCCGTCGCGCAGGTGCGTGCCCGCTTGAATCACGGGCGCAGAAGGCATCTCGTCGGGACCAAGTGCCGGTGGGGGCATCGGTGACTCACTTGGCGCCTGTTCCAGGGCGCGAACAAGTAGATTCACGGCTTCCACACGCACACCCGGATTGGAATCATGCCGGAGCGCGTCGAGCAATGCCTGCCGTACCGTGCTGTCGATTCCCGCATCGCGCAAGGCCTCCAGAGCCTTCAGTCGCACCGCGGGATTCGGATCCTTGCGCGCCGTGAACAGCAGCACCGACCTTACCTCCGAATCTTCCGCGCGAGCTCTCAGCGCATCCAGGCAATCCAGTCGCATTCCGGAATCAAAGCGCTGGCCATTCTTCACCACGAAGGTGAGGACGCTTCGCACATTCGAATCGTCCAAATCTCCGTCGAGTTCAATGGGTTGTTCCGCGTTCAATCGCACGCGCACGTTCTTTGAGCCGGAATACGGCGATGGACTGAAATTAATCCCTGCCACAGCCATCTTCGAGAGTTGCGCGTCAGTAAGCTGCGAACTGGGACGTATATTCACGACCTGATCCTGATTAGCGGCGCCATTCCCCCCGCTGGACCATTGAGAGTATTGACTCCCGGCCACAAGACCCAAAAGCACCAGAGTTGCTGCGCTCCAGGCAGGATGCAACATCATCCAACCGCGCAGCCATCCCATAGCTGAAACTTTTTCCTTGGCCGCAGGCCGCTCGAGATCATCCAGTTTTTCTGCTAGCTCACTGCGGCACTGTGACAGAACAATACCCGCAGCATCGAATTGCTCACCCGCCTGGGGTAGGGAGCCGATGGCATTTTGAAATTCGCGCTCTTCGGCAAGTTGCGCCCGGCAGGTGGCGCAATCCAAAAGGTGCCGTTCGATCGCGGCGCGCTCCTCGTCGTTCACTTCATCGCAAACGTAAAATACCAATAGAGAAGCAATCTCTCCGCAGGCCTTATTCTGTTCGCCCGCGTTCATCGCAGCACTCCTAGTTCGTTCCGCAGTTTCCGTGTGGCCCGGAACAGTGAATTCTTCACCGTCTCTTCACTCGTGCCCAGTGCATCGCCGATGGCCCGCAGCTTCAGTCCTTGATAGTGCTTCATCTCAAAAACAATGCGCTCGCGCGGAGAGAGCCGTTCCATGGCGGCGGCCAGCCGGGTCTTAATTTCCAGTCCGAGCAAGTGCCGCTCGGGATCCACAGTGGCCCGGTGGTCGCGCTGGCGTTCGAAGAAGTCCGTGCCGGCGTCTTCAAATTGGGTGGAATATTGCTCGGGGGCTTGATCCTCTGGCCGCGCCTGCCGTCGGCGTAGGTGATCGAGGCAAACATTGGTGACGATGCGATACAGCCAGGTGTAGAAACCGCACTCGAAGCGGAAGCGGTGCAGATTGCGATAGACCTTCAAAAACGCTTCCTGATAAACGTCTCGTGCGTCTTCAGTACGCTTCATCAGGTTCAGCGCCAGCCGCAGAACATCCCGGTCGTAACGCCGCACCAGCTCCTCAAATGCAGGACGGCTGCCTGCTTGCGCTTGCTCCACCAGAACGCGTTCTTCGAGGCTGGCAAGGGAAGTCACCGAAGCCAACGCCGAATCCGAATTGCTGGTTTGACCGGATTCATCTGCAAAAGCCAGAGCCCAATGGGGTAGAGACATGTTCGCTTTCTCTTTGCCGAGTCTGGTCTAAATCCCCAACTTCCCTCGAGTTGGGTCCTCGATCTCCCGCGGAAAAGTGACGCAGTTCACCGATATCTATTTAGACGCTATACGCCACGGGGAGTGAGCAACCGTCGGAGGCCACATCTCGACCTCACGCACCCGTCAGCGTACCTAAATTCGATGCGCCCAGCCGACCCTGCGTCGTCCTCAGTTCGCTGTTCGAGCCTCTTGCCCACGCAGCCTCCACGTCACGAGCGGCCAGGCCAACAGGAGCACTACTGCCAGCAGGATTCCGTATCCATTTGTGCGATAAAACGTGTCTGGCTGGCTGACGAGCTCGCTGGCACCCGCAACCAGTGCGGTGCAGGCCACAACCAGGAACAAGCCCAATAGGTTGAAACGGACCAGCCGACGAATCCCGAAGACGACTACCCCTAGAAGAATCGCCGTCGCCAGAAATTGCTTCAGAAAATCCGCAGGAGAGCCCCAACCGGTGACCAGCCCTGCCGCCACCGCAAAGAACAGAACCAGCCGCAGCCAGCGCACCCGAAGCTCCGCCCCCAGAAACGCTCCGCCCAGCAGAAGCACGCCGCTCGTTAAGAGGGCGCGAACTATGACTCCGCCGATTACCCCGATACCGGGGAAGATCGCGTCGTATGATTCGCCAAAGCTCGCAGGAATTCCACGGTGCAACGTTGGCCACCAGGCAGACGCAAAATCGAGCAGATGCCTCAATCCGATTAAAATTGCCGATCCACCTATCCCGATCCAGAACGCGTCTCGATAATAGTCGGGTGGCATGCCCAGCCAAGTAGGGAGTTGCGCCTCGCCAAAGGCTCGTGCAGCAAAGGACCACGCCAGTCCAAACAGCAGCGTGATCGCTCCCACCAAAAGCGCGCTGATCAGAAAAACGCCCACGGCAGTGGTGCCGAAGAAAAGCCGCAGTGGCATGGTTGTCGGATATTGTTCGAGTAGCGCAGGAATGCCTCGTCCAAAGAAGAAGCTCCCCAGAAATCCAGCCAGGCCCACGAGCCCCCAGCTCACCATGCGCTTCCAGGGAACCGTGACCTTCGGTTGGACGCGGAGCCGCTTGAAGAAGTACACCAGCACGCCAAGGAGGAGACCCAAGGCCACGCAAATCTGGCCTGCGGCCACCAATATCCGCCCCACGGTTTCTTCTTCCTGCTGGCGTTCGAACCCTTCCGGGATTTTAATGTACGTCCGGTAATCGGCCGGCTCGTCACCAAGCACCTTCAGGCTCATCCGTTCATACGCATGGTCTGCCGGGTCCTTCGCGCTGGTGTTCTGCAGATCCAGAGGTGCCTTCTCTTGCCAGGTCAGAGTGTGGTCTGTGCGGTTAGGACGTTTATCGGAATTAGCTTCGACCAATTTCCATCCGCTCAGGTCAATCCGCTTTTTCTCTTGCAGAAACTTATCTGCAATCGCCTCTGCCTCTTCCTTGGACAAGTTTGCGCCCTTGCTGGCTTCGGCCAGAGTGTGCCAAAACCCATGCAACGCTCCATCCGGTTTCAGGGTAACAGCAAATTCTTCAGGTTGGGAATCGCGGAAGTAGCGCACCCGCCAGAGCGCTCCGGGCACGCGCTGCGAGTAAATTTTGTTGATCTCTCGAACTGCCATGCGGCGGTATAGGAATTCGTTGATCGTGGGATCCGTAGTGCCGACCATTTGCGCAGCCTTCCGGTAGCTCGCCGGATTCAAGCCATGCTCTCGCATCACCCCGTCCGCACGCTGGGTCGCTGACACTCGATCGACGGAAACTTCCAGGTAGTCGCCGATATGCTCGCGCTTTAAGCGCATCGCCAGGAATCCGCCTATGATCACACAGGCCGCAAGAAACCCCAGCGCGCCGGTCGTGAGTGGGTCGTAGCGCCGCGCCGTCATGGCGGTTTGCTCAGGCGAGACTTCTCGCGCCAGGCTTATCTCTGGAGCTGGCTCGGCCCGATTGAGTAGATCCTCGACGTTTTCAAAGCGTCCCCGAGTCAGATAAATCACACCCGAGAAGAGCAGCGGCGCAGCGGCAGCGAGTCCCACCACAATGCCAGATATCTTGAAGTACAGGTTGTCCGAGCGGATCAGCAGCATGCCCACGAGTGAAGCATCCACCGTGTAATGCCAGATAAGCGTAGCCACGATTCCCCATCGCAACATCACCAAACCCGCCACAATTCCGATTATCCCCACTTCGATTCCGCGTATGTAACCGGGTTCCTGAGGATACGCGCTGTGCAGAAAACTCCAGAAGAAGGCGGGAAGAATGACTGCGAGTACTCTCGATCCGGTGAGCTTATGAAGAAATGGAATGGCGAACAGGCGGAAGAGGAACTCCTCGCTGGTCGCCGCCAACACTCCGATGGCAACTCCCGCGATCCACGGAAACGACGTGTTCACCACATTGGAGTAGTTCAAATCTTGCGGCGCCCAAACTCCAAAGCGGCTGCCAATCATGTAGAAGGCGACAATGAAACCGATATGAGCGGCCGCAAAGGAGATTCCCACGATGCACGCGCAGAAAAACTCCTTGGAACGTATGCCTCGCAATGTGAATGCCCGTGTGAGCCGCAGGCGTTCCGGTTGCGCCGCGCGATAAAGCGGTTCTCCGCCGGGGAGCACCAGGCTGACCGTCAGAGCCGTTCCCACCGCGGCCAACAGCATTGAGAGCAGGCTTCGAAGAACAAAACTCGCATAGGTGAAATGCGTGTCATATGCAGCGCGAAACGAGCCCCAGTCGTTCAACTGCATCAGGAAATAGAGAATTGCAACCACGGCCCCGATCTTCACCGCGGCGCCCCAGGTCGTCTTTCCTTGCCGCGTCAGCGCGATGCCCAGCCACAACGCGCCACCGAGCAGGAAACCGTAAGGTATCAGCGCAATCTGGTTGTAGAAGATGTTCGTCGAGCGCAGGTGCTCGTAATCCCGCGTCCAGGCTTCTGGCACCTGCAGGAATTCCTGGCTGTTTCCAATTCGATCGCCTTGCAACCCTACCTGCAGTCGATACGGCGCTTCCTTGGCTTTGAACCCTTTGCGCTCCCAAGTGAACGACCAATCGAGACGGTTTGGCCGGCTCTGCGAATTCGCCTCTGCCTGTAGAAATTCCCATTGGCTCAAGTCCTCGCCCAGCTTCGACTGAGCAAAAGTTTCGGCTGCAGCAATCGCCTCTTCACGATTAAATGATTTCGCTCCCCGCGCTTCCTCAATCTTGTGGTCGTAACCCACAATCCTTCCTGCGGGGCTGACCCGAACCAGAAATTCTTCTTCCTGTTGCGCACGGAAAAACCGCACGTCCCAATACCATATGCTCAGCTCGCTGGACATCAGGCGATTGGCCTGCTGCAATCCGAGCTCACGTTCCAGGTACGTCTTGGCGTTTTCGTCCACATCGAAAACAATCGTGGATTGATAGCCGGAAATGTCCCCTCCCAGGCCCTCGACGAATTGTTTCGCGCGCGACTGCGCCTCAGTCCGCGAAACCTTGAAATCGACGGACGCTTCCGGAAACGCTCGGAAAAAGTATTTCTGTGCGAAGAGCGCGCCAATGATCCCGCACACCACCCATAGAATCAGGATGCGCTTGTCCGTGCCGGTCAATCGATCTTCTGCCAAAGGAGCCTCCCCCGGTGATTCCGCGCCAAACGCCCACTCTATCGATACGCAGCCCGGTGGCGCAAGTTTCACGAAAGGCGTAGCTTACTTCGGAATGATATAAAGAAGAGAGCGATGAGCATCAGGCTGCAAACGAATGTCCAGATGGTGAAGGGTGTGGGCCCACAGCGCGCGGAATTGCTCGCGCAGCGCGGTATTTACACGCTGGAAGACTTGCTGAATTACTTGCCCTTTCGCTACGAAGACCGCATCCATTTCTCCAAGATTAAGGATGTACAACCAAACGGCACCTACACTTTGCGCGCTCGAGTCATGAGCGGGCAAGCCGTGCGCGGCATGTACGGCCGCGATGCAATCTACCACCTGCTTGTGCAGGACGACACCGGTTCTCTCCCTTGCAAGTTTTTCCATGGTGGCTACCTGGAAGGCCGCTTGAAACCCGGGCAGGAGCTAATTCTTCACGGAAAAGTGGAAATCGATAAACAACGCCCGGCTCGCCGCGAAATGGTGAATCCGCAGATCGAAGTGCTTAGCGGCAATGAGGTGGATTCGACGGAGATGGGGCGCATCGTCCCGGTGTACGAGGCCGTGGGTACGTTTGGCACTCGGCAGATTCGCCGAGCGATTTATGCCACGCTACAAAATCTCGAGCAGCAGATTCTTGACGTCCTGCCCCTCGAAATGCGCAACCGATTGGGTCTCCCCTCCCGTCGCGATGCCCTGATCCACACGCATTTCCCTCCGCCGGAAGAATCGCTGGAAGCGTTGAATCAGTTTCGTTCTCCCGCGCAGCGCCGCCTGATTTTTGAAGAGTTTTTCCTGTACCAACTCAGCCTGGCGCTAGGCCGCAAAGCCACCCGCAAGGAAAACGCCATTCCGTTTCGCGTGCGTGAAGGCAAAATCCGCGATGCCCTGAAAAAGATTCTTCCTTTTAAGCCGACTGGCGCGCAGAAACGCGTGCTCGCGGAAATCGCCTCCGACCTGGAACGCCCGGTTCCGATGAATCGCCTTCTCCAGGGAGACGTGGGCAGCGGCAAAACCATCGTTGCTTTGCAAGCCGCGGTGATCGCGATCGAAAACGGGTGCCAGACCGCTTTAATGGCGCCAACGGAAATTCTTGCCGTGCAACACCACTTGGCCGCGCGGCGCATTTTGGCGCCCGGAGGCTATCGCGTTGAATTGCTGATCAGCGGGTTAAAGACCGCGGACAAAGCTGCTGCACTCGAACGCATCCGGTCCGGCGAGGCGCAGCTGGTGATCGGAACGCATGCTTTGATCGAAGAAAATGTGGAATTCCAGCGATTGGGCTTTGTGGCCATTGACGAGCAACACCGCTTTGGCGTTCTCCAGCGCAAGAAATTAATGGACAAAGCCGTAAGGCACGGAATCGCCCCGCATGTTTTGGTGCTGACCGCGACGCCGATTCCTAGAACTCTTTCACTGACGCTCTACGGCGATCTGGATGTTTCCGTGATCGACGAACTTCCTCCTGGACGCACACCCATCCATACGCGCATGACCAGCGAATCCCATCTTCCCGGCGTATGGGAATTTCTCCGGCGCGAAGTCGAGGCGGGCCACCAGGCTTACGTGGTCTATCCGGTAATCGAAGAGTCCAAGCTGGAGCTGAAGGCGGCGGTGGAAGAATATGAACGGCTCTCCAAATCCGTTTTTCCGAAGCTGCGCGCAGGCCTGCTGCACGGCCGTCTTTCGAGCGAAGAAAAGGAAGAGGTAATGCAGCGCTTTCGCCGCAACGAGGTCCAGATCCTTGTGGCAACCACTGTCGTCGAGGTCGGCGTGGATGTGCCGAATGCCACCGTAATGGTCATCGAGCACGCGGAGCGTTTCGGGCTTTCACAGTTACATCAACTTCGGGGCCGAATCGGCCGCGGCGCGCAAAAATCACATTGCATCCTGATCGCCCCGGGCCGCCTGACCGAAGAAAGCCAGTCGCGTCTGGAAACGATGGTGCGTACCAACAACGGCTTTGAGATCGCCGAAACCGACCTCCAGTTGCGCGGTCCCGGTGAATTTTTCGGCACACGCCAATCCGGAGATCTTGGATTCCAGGTTGCCAGCCCCTTGCGCGATCGCCAACTGCTCGAACTTGCCCGCAAGGAAGCGTTCACCCTCGCCGAGGATCCTGCCAGGAAGGACGCGCTGCAGGGAGTTCTTCGCGTTTTGCCTGGGGAATGGCAGCGGCGCTATCATCTTGCGCGCATCGGTTAAGATGAGGCGCGGAAGCTCTCATGCGTGTAATTGCCGGAATCTATCGCAGCCGCCAGCTGAAGTGTCTTAAGGGGCTGGCTCTGCGCCCGACGAGCGACCGCCTGCGCGAAACCCTATTCAATATTCTTGGCGAGCTCGTGGTCGGCTCTCGGTTCATTGACATCTTTGCCGGCACTGGCGCCATTGGAATCGAAGCGCTGAGCCGTGGCGCAAAGGAAGTGGTGTTCATCGAAAAACACGCGCGGTCCGCCGCTCTCATCAAGAAGAATCTCGAGTCACTTGAGGTACAAACAGGCGCGCGAGTATTACCCATCGACGTGCTGCACGGGTTGGAGCTCCTCGCAAAAGAGCTCTCCCCTGGCACGGAAGTGCCGGACATCTTTTTTCTTGATCCGCCCTACGACAACGCAGCAGAGTATGACCGCGTGCTCTCTTTTCTCGGTTCTGTTGCGATTTTTGCCGAAGGCAGTCTGGTTATCGCAGAGCATCGTCGCAAGTTCGAACTTCCAGCCACCGTGGAAAATTTGCAGCGGGTGCGCGTGTTGCGTCAGGGTGATACATCCCTGAGCTTTTACCGGCTAATGAAAAAAAGTCCAGTGAGCGAAACCGCAATGGAGTAAACCTCCGGCGCGCCCTGATCATCTATTCTTTTGTGCCCTCGCGATGCCCCCACACCCCGCGTGAGTTCAGGGCAAGCACGATATAGATATAATGGAAGGAAGATGTTTCATCGATTCCAGGTCAATCCGTTCGATTTGCTCGGCCAGAACGAGATCTATCCGATCGCCGTGTATCTGCCTGGCATTGGTGAACCGAAGCTGTCGATTGCCTGGAACAGCTTTCATCAGAACTTTCTTAGCGAACTTGCCGCCTTTTTCCGCTGGACGCGAGTGCCCAAAGGCGAGCCAGAAGGCAATATCTTCATTGATTGCCGCATCCAGCAGCGAATCCCCTACCTCGCAATCGCCGCTGCCGCTCTTTGGCACGTTGTATTTTTTATCGTCCCCTGGCCCTATATCCCTTTTTCTCCAAAACGAGTTACCGCCCTCGAGAACACTCAACTTACCTGGTCTGGATCGATTGAGGACTTGCCTCTTCTCAACCTTCCGAAGCGATCTCACAGCGTCGCCGCGACCAAGAAAAATGTGAACGATCCTCCTGCGGAGAATACCGATACGTTTCATCCTCGCCAGCGAATTTTTACGGATCCATCTCATCCAACTCATCCGCGTCAGACTTTAGTGAACGCCGCAGCACCCAACGAACCACCAAAATTCTTGCCGGCACTTCCAAACATGGTTCAGCTTGCCACTCCTTCGGCACCTGAGCGCCCACGTTTGGAAATTAGTGAAAAAACCTTAGCTAAGCTGCGACCAAAGCAGGTGAAGAAGGTCGCCACGACGGATACGCCTGCGCCGGACGTGCCGAATCTGGAGACACGTTCCGCAGAAATGAGCCTCGCCCAGCTTGCGGATGCTCCCGCAAAGCCGCAGCTCAACATCAATGCGGGCTCCGCGCCGCGGTTGGCTGATCGCAAGCAAAACGGGGAAGTGGCTCCGGCCCCGGAGGTCGCGGCAGCGGCCACCGGCCAATCCGGCGGGCCAGCGGCTACGATTATCGCTCTCTCTTCTTCGCCAGCGCCTCCCGCCCCCGTCGTCGAACTTCCCAATGGGAATCTCGCCTCTCGCGTTGCCATTTCTCCGGAAGGCAAGGGCTCGGGGACAGGCGGCGGTTCAGGCACTCCTTCGAACGCGCCGGGCAGCGGCTCTGGTTCGAGCGCCGGTGATGCGGGGGGCAAGAGTTCCATCGGCATCAGCATTTCGGGGGGAAATCCAAAACCCAATGCGGGTGTCTCGGGTCTCGGTGGCACGGCAAAGTTAAGTTTGCCGAAAACACAATCGCTCTATAAACGTCCAGATCCCAGTTCGGATAATGATCCTCCCGAACGCACCGGTCCTCCGAATTTCGCCACTCTTCCTCCCGGGACTCCCCCCGAGCAGATTTTTTCTTCGCATCACGTCTACTCGATGAACATCGACATGCCCAACCTGAATAGCGTCACGGGAAGCTGGATCATCCATTTTTCCGAAATGCATTTGACTGGCGTTCCGCACACGATCGGGCCGGTCAGTGCGCCGGATCCCGTTCGAAAAGTCGATCCCAAGTATCCGCAAGATCTGGTTCAGGAGCACGTCGAAGGCGAAGTGATTTTGTATGGAGTCATCCGCGAGGATGGCAGCGTAGACAGCATTCAACTTGTTCGCGGCCTTGATAAGCAACTGGACGCGAACGCCATCGCGGCTTTCGGCCAGTGGAAGTTCCGTCCCGCCACAAAAGACGGCCAGCCCGTCGCACTCGAGGCCATCGTGCACATCCCTTTTCGCGGTCCGGAGCGAGAGTAAGCCACTGCTTATTGTTTGGAAGGGAATCCAGACTCGTACAGTTTCACCAGCGTAAAGAGCGTGTGATTCACCGGAGTGGGCACGCCCAGCGCAGCCCCAAGCCGAGCCACGTAGCCATTCAACGAGTCGATTTCCGTGTGCTTGCCGCGGGCCAGGTCCTGCGCGGTTGAAGAGCGCGTTGCGCTCATCTGATCGGCTATTTTGAACGAACCCGCAATCGCTGCCTTGGGGTCTTCGAGACCAGGGGGGTGCACACCTTTGGCGCGGGCGACGTTTAAAGTCTCATACACCGTCGCCTCGATGATTTTCCTCGCCTCTGCGTTTGCGATAATTTCTCCATACGTCACCCGTCCAAGCGCAGATACCGCATTGAGCGCGCAATTCCAGATCAACTTGGTCCACAGTTCGCCTTCCATATTTTCGGAGATGCGGCAAGGGACTGTAGCTGACTGAAAGAGTCGAGCAATCTTCTCCGTTCGTTCATTCGGCGGCCCGACGACAAGATCGCCGCGTCCCAAATGTTTTATTGTCCCCGGTGCAGGAACCGAGGCGGCGACGTAGACAACCGCGGGCAACGCATCGATGCCGGAAGCTGCGCGAATCTCTTCGGTGTTGTTCACACCATTTTGCAAACTCACGACCACCGAATCTGCCTGCAAAATCGCGGCCAGTCGTTTGGAAACACTCGCCGTGTCTGTCGTTTTCACGCAAAAAAGAACGACGTTCGCCCCGGCGGCGGCAGCCAACTCCGTGGACGCTTGCGGATGGACTGTATCCTGCAATCGGAATGAGTCGAGTTGCAACCCCGAGCGACACACTGCTTCAACAAACGAAGGCCGCCCGATCATTACGACGGGCACCCCGGCGCGGGCCAGCATACCCCCGAAATACCCGCCGACAGCCCCGGCTCCAACGACCGCTACCTTTGGCCATTTCGCTTCCGTATTCATCGGGCAATCACTCGAATCACCTTGTCGATATCTTCCCCCGTGTTATAGAGGTGCGTCGAAACCCGAATGTTGCCCTCGCGCAAGCTGGCGATAAGCTTTGCTCCCTTCATCTGCTCGTAGATCTCTCGTGTCTGCTCGAGGCTGCGCCCTGCGAAACATCCATACGGTCCCCGGCGAGCTGCCTGTTCCGGACTGGTCCACACGCATCGATCGCGGGGAATGCCTTCCAGCAATTGCGTGATGAGTTTCTGATTGTGCATGGCAACAGTGTCTACTCCGACCTGTTTCAAAAAGTTGAGTGACGCGTCCCAACCGGCCAGATTGAAATAACTCGCTGTTTCCGATGCATCCCAAGGACGCCCGCCTTGAGCCGCCTCCGGATTCTCGAAGATCAGTGCACTATAATCAGTCAGGCCCGCGATTCCTTGCCAGTAGTACGGTCCTGGCCGGAAACTCGCCATCAACTCGCGCTTTCCCCAAAAAAATCCAGTACCGTAGGGACCCAACAGCCACTTGTACCCGGAACACGTAATAAAGTCTGCCCCCAATCTGCGTACGTCCAAGGGCATTGCCCCGCAGCACTGACTCACGTCCAACGCCAACACTGTCCCTTGTGCTCGGCAGGCCGCACCCAGCTTCGCCGCATCCAGCATCGAGCCGTCGTCGAATCGCACCAGGCTCACAGAAACCACGCGCGTCCGCGGCGTCAGAGCCGCAATGAAGTCCTCGGCCGCAATCCACTGGCCGCGCGGCGCAATCACCCTGAGCTCTACACCCTGGCGCACTTGCATTGGCCGCCAAGCGGTGTAAAGAACTATTTGCGTATCTTTCGGAGGCTAGCGGCAGCCCGCAAGAGCCAAATTGGGGCCCAGCCACACTCGACACGCCCGCCGGGATTCATTTCCTTTGCGACCGCGCGGATGACGTAACGATGCTCTTGCTAAAAATGGTTTCGCAACTCGCGGAACGTCGGCACGATCACCAGTTTTCCCGATCCCGCCACGACCGCCTCATGCTCGAGTTGCCAGGTGTTCATGTGCGGGATGTACACGGCATTTAATCCCGCTTCCATCGCTGGGTTGATGTCGCTGCGCGGGCTGTTCCCGATCATCCATCCCTGCGTTTTCACAATTTTGTGCTTGTTCACCAGCAGTGTATAGGTCTTCGCGTCCTTTTCTGCGACGATCTCAATCGCTTCAAAAAATCCCTGCAGGCCGGAGCGCTCCACTTTCGCCGCCTGCTCCGCCGGCTCGCCCTTCGTGAACAAAATGAGACGGTGACGGTTGGTGAGATACGCCAGGGTTTCCGGCACTCCATCGAGAATTTTGGGCGGCGTCCTCTCCAAATCAACCACTCGATTGTGGATCTCTGCAAGAACTTCGCGCCGCGCCATCTGGTCCGCAAGTTTCAAGTACGTTTCTTCAAGGGACCTGCCAAAGCTCCGCACCCCGTAGCCGTACTGGCGGATGTTCTTTCGTTCGGTTTCGTTGAGGATGTGGCGGATGTATGCGCGGCTATAACCGCACGGTTCGACGAGGCTGATGAAATCCTCAATCAGCTTCTCGAAGAACACATTGTTCTCCCACAGTGTATCGTCCGCATCAATCAATAGCGTGTTGCGTCTCATAATTTCAAAATGTCAATTCGACTTTTTTCCTCAGTGCTTCTGACGTGAAATCAAACCGAATCAGTTTAGCAGCCTCAGGGCATCTTCGACGATGTCCCTGGCTGCTCGTGGACGCGCCATCGCTTTGGCAGCCGCGCTCATCTCTTGCAGTTTTTCCGCATGGTCCAGCAGGGTGGCAATTTTCCACGCGGCCGCAGGCAGATTATTGCAGCGAATCGCAGCCCCCGCTTCGAGCAAGTGATCTGCGTTGCGCTCTTCCTGTCCCGGGATCGGCTCGATCAAGATCATCGGCAGCCCGCGCGCTAGCGCCTCAGATGTGGTCAATCCCCCGGACTTTCCGATCAGCGCATCCGCCGCAGCCATGTACTGATCCATGTCCTCTGTGAATCCCACGCTCAGCAAGCGGCTTTCGCCATTCGGCAATTTCCCGGCCGCCTTGGAAAGATGCTCCAACCGTGTCTTCAGTTTCTCCGCTTTTCCGGCGATGGCCACGATTTGCCACGGCCGTCCGAGCGCCAACAGATCCTTCACCAGTTGTTCTACGGGACCGACCCCGTAACCTCCGGCGGAGATCAGCAACACACGGTTATCAGCAGAAAGGTGCAGCTTCTGGCGCGCATCCCCGCGTGCCACCGGGATCTCGAAACGTGGATTGATGGGAATCCCCGTTACTCTCAATTTTTCCCGTGGCACGCCAATGCCCACGAGATATTCCGCGGATTCGGCCAGGGCGACGTCATACCTATCCACCGTGCGGCACAGCCACATCGCGTGAACATCGTAATCGGTCACAACAATCACATGCCGGGCCCGCAATTTTCTCTTTGCAATCAACCATGCCAGTATTTCCGCAGGCAAAAAATGCGTGGCGATGCACAAATCCGGCTGCACTCGTTTGAGCAAGCGGATCATCGGCTGAGCATTCAATCGATCCAAGGCGAGTCGGCGCCGCGGATGGCTCCAGGGCTGATCCGTGCGGTCGTACAGCAGCCCCATCAAGCTTGGTGCGCGCCGCACCATCGCAATGTACGCATCATCGTAGAGCCGTTGGAAGAGTTTGCTGACGTGAGCGATTGCGTCGATGTGCTCCACATGACAGTCGCCCCGCGCCTGGAAAGCTTGCTCCAGAGCCTGGGCGGCTCGCACGTGTCCCGCGCCAGAAGAAGCGGAGAGAATCAGTACGCGAGGTTTGTGCCCTGGCGCGGAAGGCACTTTCATGCGCTTGTCACAACGAGGCTGCCTTGCGCTGGCCGACGGAGAGCTTTTCCAGAATGGTCCTCGCAAGTTTCTGCAGTTCTCCGAAGCGCGTGAGGTATTCCTGAAAATCGTGATTGAGCAACTGGGCGTCCTGCGGCCCAAGCTGATTTCTCAAGATCATGTCCCGGAGCTTCACCGGGTGAGGTAGCAGGGCTTCCTCTTGCAATTCTTCAAGCGCCTGTGTCGGATCGTAGTGATACATGGTAATCCCCCAAGAATCGCGGGCCGTCAAGCATTGCGCAACTCTTCAGATCTATTCTACGCAAAAGTGCTCAGGCACACGCGGGCTTTTCTGCGCGAGGGGCTCTGCACTCAGGCGGCGGAAGCGCGGACAGGGACAAATTCGTATCGCTCGATCTTCGCCGCGATACCTGTCTTGCCGTTTTCGGTAGGCTCTATGCGAACCACTTTGCCGTGGCACCTGATATTCACATCGCCCACGGAGATCATCTGCTGAGGAAGAGTGAGGATGAAATCGATTTCGGTGCCGTCCTCAAACTGCGCTTCGGTCAGGAAATAAAGCCCTCGATAACTCACGTCACGTGTGTTTGCGCGCAGTTCCGGGCTGCCGGCGTCGTGCGCCAATACGCGCACCGGCAAAGTCATTACAAATCGCCTTGCCTCACGCCGATCGGACAAATCGCCCATACGGGCCCCCTCATTTTTCTGAGTCGCGCTGAAAGTAACATCCGCGCAGCCAAACTGCAATGCGAAATTCAACAAATTTAGCTCTAGTACTTGCTTACCTCGTTGTGGGCGGACTAGAACTCACTCCTCCCCTGTACTGAGGGGGAATCCATGTGCATCTGTTCGGAATCGGTTACACTTTTTCCGGATTTCTCGAGCTCCCATGCAGATTCACCACGACTCCCGCAGTTTCTTTCTACCAGGTCCAGTCGGCAAGCTGGAAGCCGTCCTATGGACTCCGACTCGCGCCGCTCGGCCCCCGCTCTCTGCCGTTCTCTGCCATCCTCACCCGCTCTTTGGCGGCACGTTGCACAACAAAGTTGTTTATCATGCTGCAAAATCTTTGGACTCGTTGGGCATTCCTGTCTTGCGATTCAATTTCCGCGGCGCAGGTCTCAGTGCCGGAGAACACGACCGGGGATTGGGAGAACGCGAAGATGTCCAGGCTGCGATTGATTTCCTGGCGGAGGAATATCCCCGCACTCCCATGCTCGTCGGTGGCTTCAGCTTTGGAAGCTGGGTAGGCTTGCAAGCCGGTTGTGCGGATCCTCGGGTTCGCGAGTTGATCGGCCTGGGCATCCCCATAAACAGTTCCGACTTCACCTATCTCGAAAACTGCAGCAAGCCCAAATTAATTGTTCAAGGAACCAACGACGAATTTGGCGCCTGGCAAACCGTCGAGCCGCTTGTGGCCCGCATGACCGGAGACATTCGACTTTGTTTTGTTCAAGACGCCGGTCATTTTTTTGCCGGATATCTCGATCAGTTAGACCAAGCCATCACTTCATGGTTGATGCAGCGCCATCCCGAGCTCAAGAAACTATAATGATTTGCCCGGAACCCCTATGCTCCTTCTCCGCGCGAAAATAATTTGCTGAACTGCTCCAGGCCCGCCGGCGGTTCCGCGATCAATCGCGTGTTCGCGTCCACGTGCGGCGTCCGGGACATCCCAACCAACGCCGCGGTTATCCCCGGAGCCGACCGCGCAAATTGCAACGCGCGTTCCGCGTCGTTCTGCAGTCCCATCGCCTCGGCAACAAACGCCGGCAGGTTCTGCGCTACTTGTCCTTGCAGAAGTGAGGCAGAAGCGATCAGCGTGATTCCCAGCTCGTCGGCGGCTTCCATGGCTGTTTTCTGCTCCGAACCCAGCGTCTGGTTGCCCATCGTCAGCGCTTCGGTCATTCCCAGGTTAAACGGCAGTTGCACGAAACGGAAATGGTGCGATTCTCCAGCGATTTCCTTCGCGATTCCCACCAATTGCGCCAATTGCATCGCGTCGCGTGCGGATCTCTCCTGACGAAAACCGTTCCAGGTGGCCATCCCGTAATATTGAATCTTGTGGCCATCAACGGCGGACTCCAGAAAAACGAATGCTTCTCGCACGCGTTTAAGAAATTCCGCTCCTGTGATCTCCGTGAGCTGCGTTTCGGGATTATGCAGGTAGTAGACATCGATACAATCCACCTGGAGATTTTTCAGGCTGCGTCCTAATTGATTTTCCAGGAAGGGTGCGGTCATGCAGTGGCTGCCGACAGCGATGTCCTTTGCCGAAAAAATGCCTTTGTGAAGGTACTCTTCGAAAAAGTAGCGATTCGGGTCCGCCGGCATCGACCCGTCCGGCGTTAAATAGCCCCCCTTCGTGCAGACGACAATTTCGTCGCGTGTAATGCCTTTGTGAGCCAGCACCTTCAGCGCGGTGCCGATGGTTCGTTCGCTCCTCTGCAGCCGGTAATTGATCGCCGTGTCAATCAAGTTGATGCCCGATTCCACTGCTGCGACGATCGCTGCGGTATAACTCGAATCGGTTGAGTCGTTGGGCTGGCCCAGGTATGTTCCGATCCCCAGCGAAGAGACCAACAGATTTTCTGCCTTGCGAAAGTGTCCCTCCGCGGCCACTCCTTTGAATTTTTCAGCGTATCTCGTTGTGCCTTGCTGCGTCGCTCCCCGGCTCATTTGGTTTCCTCGCTTTGCGTCTTGCCTTCAGGATCGGCCGTTTTTTGACCCTGCTCCTTTTTTGGCGAGAGCAGGCGTGAACAAGCCCGCAGGATTCTTCGGTACGGCCAATCCTTCTCCTGAAAGAATATCTCTCCCTCGCGGGGACTGCTGAAAAACCACCGGGCCAGCAACCCCAGATGCTCGCCCAGCTCCGCGGCACTTTGTCGCACATTCGAATTGACGGCTGGTTTCGCGCCGCCCGCACCCTCAAGATAATCCCGGACTGTCTCCTCGGCGGAAGCGGGCTTGCCGGTATCGCCGAAACGCAGAATAAACGGTTCCGCCAATCTACCGCCATGCACTGCGAAAAACGCAATCGAATGTTCGTCGACGCTTCGTTGAAGAATCAGGGCATTCAGATCCTGGATGCGACGGGACACCTCGGGCTTTCCCCTCAGCACATCATCCAACTTTTCCAGTTTCTTGTGGATGGCCGCCGCCCTCTCAAAATCCAATTCTCCGCTGGCAATCTCCCGATCGCGAGCCAGGGCATCATGCAGTGAAATGCTGTTGGTGTCGAGGAATTGTACTAGCCGGCTCACTTCCACGTCGTACTCTTCCTTCGTGCAACCCGCAAAACACGGCGCCAGGCACATTTTCATCTCAGAGTAGATGCATCCGGGAAAGGAAGGGTCGCGGCGAATCTTGATCTGGCACCGCCGCACTTTGAAAAAATCCAGCATCTTCTCCGCGAAGGCTTCCGCCGATCGCCGCGACGCAAACGGCCCGTAGTAGTCACCGGAACCGGGTTCGCCCTGCTCGCTAACGACGATGCGGCGAGTCACGAAGCAGCGCGGGTACGCGTTTCGCAAGTTGACCTTCAGCACTGGGGCAGGGCGGAGCCGCATCAACTCCCGGTAACGCTTCGGGAAAATCCGCTTCGCATGGCCATAGTAGGTGAGTGCCTGTTCGAATGCCGAACCTGTTTCGCGATACCTGACCATGTGCGCGAACTCGCGGAGGTTCAGCCGCTTGCTTGCAGGGTCCGGCAGCCCCAACAACCGCTGCAGCCGCCGCCGCAAATCCGCGGTGCGAATCAAATAAGGTTCCGCCGCTTCCGCCCGCGGGGAGATCAGGCAGACAGCCGGCTGAGCGGGTAGCAGAGAGAAGAATTCCGCGTCACGTTCGGGAGTAAATTCCAGACCAGAGTCGAGTTCCAACACCATGTCAGAGTACTACGGAGCACACCCAGGTGCTGCAATCCTCAGGCCTTTTGCAGCGCGGTTATACCCCGCACTTCCAGGGAATCCAGTTCGATTTGCATCGCATGCCGCTGCAGGAATCTCCTGAACATGAGTGCTGGCCACAGCCCCCGCCACGTCATCAGGCAGGCGCCCTTCCACGTGAGTTCGTACGATTGCCCGTGCTCCGCCAGTTGCATGTATCCGATTCTCGCGTGCCGCGGTCCATAATTTTCAATCACGCGCACAAACCGTTTCAATTCTTCGCCTCTGGCCTCAATCCGCGGCCACAGCCCTGGCGCGTACTTTCCCACGAGCTGACGATGGATGTCATACAGGGTTTGTGGTGTTTGCACTTTCGGAAAGCGAAACACTCGGTTTTCCCGGCTTCCCGGTGTCAGCGGAAGTGTGCTGTTTGTGTTCGTTTCCAAAATCATGCCATTCGTGAATGCCGCGGAAAATTCAAGGTAGCTGATGGCCTTCTTCGGGGTGAGCATCACCGTCACATTCGCAAAATCATTCGTCAATCGGTTGCAAAAATATGCCATGTAACTGCGCGTCTCGCTTGTCAAACTTCCACAGTCGTAGCAGCCCAGCGACTCAAACCCAAGACTCGCCATTTCCGGAATGCGCGAAAGAAAAAGAGCAGCCACTTCTTCCGGGAACTCATCGACAGACATCTGTTTTGGGTTGCAATGCGCTGAAAACCGCATCGTGTAGCGAAGCCCGACGAGCCCGAACATGTAGACGCCGCCTACAAATGCGGCCGCTTCTAGCCAAATCGATTCGAACATGACCTGGTCGCGCCTCAGGGGGCGCGGCTCCTCCGGTAATTCCTTAGGCTTTCTTGTTTATTATTCAGGAGGAGCGCGGGAGAAAGAGAGAAGTTCAGAATCCTGAGTTTCCAATTAGTCATAGAGTAACTGAATGGGCAACTCTTTCTAGGTCCGGAGCACCCAGGAAGCGATCACCAGCCGTTGTATTTCGCTGGTGCCTTCATATATTTCCGTGATTCTCGCGTCGCGGTAAGCCCTCTCCACCGGATATTCCCGGCTATACCCGTAGCCGCCGTGGATTTGAATCGCCTTGTGCGTGACGCGCGTGGCCATCTCGCTGGCAAACAGCTTCGCCGTGGCCGCTTCCATGCTGAAGCGCGCGCCGCTGTCCTGCTTCCATGCCGCCTTGCGTACCAGCAAGCGCGCCGCATCGATCTCCGTGGCCATATCCGCCAGCATGAACTGGATGGCCTGAAACTGCGCGATGGGATGTCCAAACGCCATCCGTTCTTGCGCCCACTTCAGCGCCGCCTCGAACGCTCCTTGCGCGATGCCCGTTGCCTGGGCGGCGATCCCGATTCTTCCGCCATCCAGAGTGGAAAGCGCCACCTTGTACCCTTCGCCTTCCTTCCCAATCCGATTCGCTTCCGCAACCTGGCAGTCGGTAAATACCAGTTCGCTGCAAGCGGTGGCATGGATGCCTAACTTCTTCTCTTCTTTACCAACTTTGAAGCCCGGCGTACCCTTTTCCACCACTATCGCCGTGATCCCTTTTTCGCCCTTTGCCGGGTCCGAGTTCACGTACACGATCGCCGCATCGGCCACTGCTCCGTTGGTAATCCACGCCTTCGTGCCGTTGATCACGTACCTATCGCCCTTTTTCACTGCTTTGGTTTGCAGTGCGGCCGCATTCGAGCCAGCCTGCGGTTCCGTGAGCGCGTAGCAACCAATCTTCTCTCCGTGCGCAAATGGCAGCAGGAATTTCTGTTTCTGCTCTTCTGTCCCAAAACGATGGATCGGATCGCAGAAGAGCGAGTTTTGCACGCTCAAAATGACCCCGGTCGAAGCGCAACAGCGCGAAATCTCCTCAATCACAATGCTGTAGGCGATATGATCGAACCCCGCGCCTCCCTCACTCTCCGGAAACGCCACTCCCGTCAATCCCAACTCCGCCGCCTTGCTGAACAGTTCCCGCGGGAAATGGCCGCTCTCGTCCAGCTCCTTCGCGAGCGGCCGCACCTCGCTTTCCGCAAACTCCCGCACGCTCTTTTGCAGCAAAAGCTGCTCCTCGCTGAGTTCCAGATTCACCTTGCTTCCCCCATGCGACTCCCAAGTTACCCGTCGAGCTTACGATTCTAGCGCGCAGGTTCGCCGCTGTCATTGGGGCCCCGGACACTGGGGCGGCCCGGGTTTGCGAAGGATTCTTGAATACTGGTCCTTGCGTGTTAAATTACTTTGTGTTATAAAGTAAGCATGCGCTCGCGCACTCTTGCCGCTATCGAATTCGCTCTCCTCTCACCCGCTTTGCTGTTTTTCACTGCGCTTGTCGTCGGAAGCTTGTTACCTGCGCATTCCCTGCCCGCAAGCACCGCGCAAAGGATCATCCACTGGTATGCAGGGCGATTGTGGACTTTGTGGGTCTTGCTGGTGACTCTTCCCCTGGTCGTATTGGCCAGCGGCGCCATCTTTCTCCTTCGTGGTTCGCGGGGAAGAGGCGAGCCGCCCGGTGTTTCTCGGCAACTGTCTACGGCGGTTCGCAGCAACGCTGCCATTGGTGGAGTTTTAACGACCACCATTCTCGCCGCCGGAATACTAGCGATTGTAGTCCTTCACATTTTGGCGAACTGAAGCATTCCTACGCGCCGAGCGCCTTCTTCAGCCGCTTGTACGTCGTCCCTAACTCCTCCGGGTGTACCCGCGTCTCCCCTGTGACCGTCATGAAATTCGAGTCTCCGAACCATCGCGGCAACATATGCAAATGCAGGTGTCCCGTCACACCCGCTCCCGCTGCCCTCCCCAGATTCATCCCCAGATTCATCCCATCCGGTTTGTACGTTTGCTGGAACACTTTCTCCATTCGTTGCGCCCTCCCCATGATTTCCTCAAGAGTCCCCGGCTCGCAAAGATTCAACTGTGCCACATGCGCGTAAGGCACGATCATCACGTGTCCCGATGTGTATGGAAACCGATTGAGGATGAGGAATGATTTCTTCCCCCGCCAAATAATCAGCGTCTCCTCATCACGATTAAGCTGCACGGCGTCGCAGAAGATGCACTCCGGCTGTTTTCCCTGGCTGACGTCAGTCATGTACTGGTAACGCCACGGCGTCCAAAGATAGTCCATTGCTATGGGGCCTCACTCGCCTGAATTCGAACCAGCATAACGCATGCGCCGCGCTAGGGACATCGGATTGCTGCCCTGCATTCGTTCTGCTCAAAAAAAACGCCCCGATATGCTCGGGGCGTCGTAAACCATGAATTGTCCATCCAACTCACGCAGGCGGCGCTTCACTCTGTGCCGCAGCCGACGCCGCAGCTTCGGGGCTATTCACGAAGTCCTTCAATTCTTTGCTGGGCTTGAAGAACGGAATCTTCTTCGCCGGCACCTCCACCTTTTCGCCGGTCTTCGGGTTCCGTCCCACCCGCCCGCGCCGCTGGCGTGTGCGAAAGCTACCGAAACCTCGTATTTCGATCTTGTCGCCTTTTTGAAGCGCATCAATGATGCTCTCAAAAATGGTTTCGACGATGGTCTCGGACTCCTTTCGAGGAAGCTCCGTGATGCGCAGCACTTCCTCGATCAGGTCAGCCTTTGTCAGTGTCGGTTGCTTTGTCATCTTCGCCTAGCCTCTTCACTCGTCAGTTCCAGTCGCACTCACAACCATCTGGAGCGAGGCGACTTAGAGGGGCATCGCCTACCTGGATAACCCTCTTCCTATCATTAAAATGACCCGCAGGTAAATGACTTTTCCTGGCGGATACCCCCTGGAGGCTGAAAAGACCAATTCCCGGGCTATCGGGACGACAGTTTTTGCTTTAAAGCGTCGCCAATCGTCGCCGTTGCGGAAGACTTCGACGTCTTGTACTGCTCGATCTCCCGGCGCTCCTGTTGCCGGACGGCCGCTCGATAGCTCAACCCGATCCGCCGCGTGTCGTGGCTGATCTTGATGATCTTGAAGTCGTACTCCTTGCCCGGCTCCAGCGGTCCCGCGCTCTTCAGCGGCCCGGTCGTCGGACGGAAGCTGGACGGCCCTTCATCGCGCCGCTTCCGCTCTTCGATTTCCGTATTGTGGCAGAGGCCCTCGATGTTATCTCCCAGTTCCACGAACGCGCCGAACGTGGCTATACGAGAAACCTTACCCTTCACGATGTCGCCAATCTTGTGCGACTTAAACCAATCGCCCCAGATGTCGTTGACCTGCTTCATCCCCAAAGATACGCGCCGGTTCTCCGGATCGATCCGCAGGACTTTTGCGGTAATGGGCTCGCCTTTCTTGAACACTTCGTGAGGATTCTTCACCCGGCCCGTCCAGCTAACGTCGCTGACGTGCACGAGTCCGTCGAAGCCATCCTCGATTTCAATGAACGCGCCAAATTCGGCGATGTTGCGCACCTTGCCGGTCACGACCGTCCCCACCGGGTACTTCTCCGCCACCAGCAGCCACGGATCGGGTTGCGCTTGCTTGATTCCCAAGGAAACGCGGCGATCGCTCGGCTTGATATCCAGCACCACCACGTCTACTTCTTCGCCGGCCTTCACCACTTTCGACGGATGCGTCGGCTTCTTTGCCCAGCTCATTTCCGTTACGTGCACCAACCCCTCGATACCCGGTTCCAGTTCCACGAAGGCGCCGTAGTCCACCACGCCCACAACCTTGC
This sequence comes from Candidatus Acidiferrales bacterium, assembly GCA_963709675.1. Lineage (GTDB taxonomy): Bacteria > Acidobacteriota > Terriglobia > Acidiferrales > UBA7541 > Acidiferrum. The sequence continues at coordinate 1,045,367 of CAVPWW010000001.1, read as the reverse complement.
CCTTGTATTTTCCGCCCGCCGGATACCGCTCAGCCGCATCAATCCACGGATCCTTCATCAACTGTTTCAACCCGAGAGAGACGCGCTGCTTTTCTTTGTCAAACTTGAGCACGGTCACGTCGATCTCTTGCTCCGGCTTTACCACATCGCTCGGATGACGCACGCGGCCCCAGCTCAGATCCGTCAAGTGCAGCAGTCCATCCAGCCCGCCGATATCCACAAATGCGCCATAATCGGTCACATTCTTCACTGTGCCGTGAACCACTTGCCCTTCCTGCAATTGCTCCATTAACTCCGCGCGCTTGGCGTGTAACGCTTCTTCGAGCAACGCCCGGCGGCTTACCACCACATTTCCGCGCCGCCTGTTCAGCTTGGTGACACGCACATCCACATTGGTCCCAAGCAGGCCATCCAAATTCGCCGTCGGCCGCAGGTCATACTGCGAGCCCGGCAGAAACGCCCGCACGCCTATATCGACAACCAAACCACCCTTGATGCGGTCCACCACCTTCGCGCTGATGGTTTCCTTGGCCTTGAATTGCGCGTCAATCCTTTCCCACGTCCGCCGCCGCAGCACTTTCTGGTAAGACACGATCACGAAGCTGTCTTTGTGCTCTCCGGTGCGTTGCACTTCGATCGTGGAATTAGGATCGGGCCGTGGAATATCCGATTCCTGGAATTCCGCTGCAGGAATTAGGCCTTCCGTTTTGCCGCCCATATCCACGACAACGCCATGTTCGGTGTAGGCGACCACTTTGACTTCAATGATTTCGTTTTGCGCCGCAACTTCTTGCGGTTCGCTGTACTGCTCGATGAGCTTGCTCATCTCCTCCGCGCCGGCTGCTTCTTCGGCTGCGGCGGCAGCTTCGGCGTCCGCGGCGGCCGTTTGCGCGTGCGCCTCGGCAGCCTTGTGTGCATCTTCCACCTTCACGGGCTCCTCAGGCGCTGGCTCTTGAGCCACAGGAGTGTCCTGGCCACTCGCGTGAACTTCCGCGACTGCACTTTCTTCGGGCTTGTTCGGGGACTCTGCTTCTTGTGCGGGTGCGGCTGCTGCAGAAGATACGGGGTTCTCGTTCTCGAATGAAGTCATGATTACGTCGCCTCCGGGATTTTTATCCCTGTTTTGGTCTGGTCAATCCTTGCGGAATCCCTACCGGGGTAATGCAAGGAGGGTTACAACGCGGCAGCACATCATTGTGAACTGCTTCGCAGTAACTCGGTCTCTTTCAATTGGATGCCGCGCAAATGCGGGTAGCGCCTCATCCACAACACCACTAGAAGCATACCCGCCGCCCAAACCCCCTGTCAATCAGTCGAAACGTGAAGCAGTGGGCAACACTAAGTGCTTCGGGCGGAGGAGCAGCGGGAAACCCCACACAACGGGATTACCCATCCCAGCAAAAGGACAAGGGTGTTGGCAATGCTCGATGGCAGCCTGTCCAGAACGTGAGCGATTGTCCCAATGCGCGTCTCCCTCAGAACCACGTCCCCGACGATCAAGTTCAGCTCGGCGGCAAACCAGGCGAGTCCGGCCGCGACGAGAAAGAAAGATTTTATCTTCATACCTTCACGCGGTTGTCTAAGCTCTGGCGCGCCCCGCCTGTCGTGCCTCCCGGCGGAAATCCGGCGCATACACTTCCACGGTACGGCACATCTCGTAAAGTCGCGACCTCATCCGCGCCCCGATGCGATCCGCCAGTGCGTCTTCCTTCACCCTGACACGCTCGCCTCCGGGCAGGGTTGCGCCAATTTCCGGAGTCACATCGTAGTAGTTCGTCGTCAGAATCGTCATGCGCCGCTCGTTATATCTCGCGTTCAGCACCAATCCAATGATGTCCAGCACCCAGGCCGAGGGTTTGCCGGCTCCCAAATCATCCAGCACCAGCAGCTCCACCGTGCGAATCGGCTCCAGCACTCCCATCTCCGTCGATTCGCTCGCCGGGTTGTAGCTTGCCTGAATTTCCTTCAGCAGTTCCCGGTAATCGCAAAAAAGTCCCGCATGTCCCCGCCGAATCAATTCCTTCAGCGCCGCCACTGCCAAATGCGTTTTGCCAACGCCAGACGGCCCCATGAACAGCAACCCTTTTTCCGTAACCGGATAATCGCGCACAAACCCCTGCGCCAACAATTTTGCCTGCTTCAACGATTGTTCATGCTGCACGGTCCATATTTTTCCGTCCGCCAGGTCGGGGACATAACTTTCAAAATCGCAATGCTCGTACCGCTTCGGAATCCGCGCTCGCTCCATCACCTTTTCCGCGCGCTCTTCCATCCCACATTCACAGGCCACGGCCATTTCGCCCGGAGTGCCTTCCTTCCGTGCCACCAGCTTCCACCCCGTCCCTTTGCAAAGCGGGCAATCTTCTCTGGCCATTTTTCCTTTTGTACTCCGGAGCGATTCTGATTTCCTGAAGAAGTCATCTTACTGCCCGGAGCACGCGGCCACAATCACCCTTCCTGCGGAAATCTGTGCACAAAAAAAGACCCCCACTTCTCGGGAGTCTCGTGCCTTCGCGATCGTTGAAAGATCTCTCTGCTTACTTCACCATTCGAGGCGCCGCTCGCACAATCGCCGTCTTCGGTATTTTCACTTCCGCCCTCGATGCCATCCTCGACAATTCCTGCTGCACCACTTGGGCGAACTCGCCCATTACGTGTTCCATCTCCACCATCTTTTCCCGCATGTTCAAAATAATTTCGATCCCCGCCAGGTTCACGCCCATATCCCGCGCCAGCGTCAGGATCACTTCCAACCGTTCCAAGTCCGAGTCCGTATACAGCCGCGTGTTTCCCTGCGACCGTGAAGGTTTCAGCAAACCCACGCGCTCGTATAAACGCAAAGTTTGCGGGTGCAGCTTATAAATCTCCGCAACCGCGCTGATCATGTACCCGGCTTTCGCCCGTTTCCTGGTCTTTGGCGGCATGGCTCTACACTCCCGCCTTCACAAACAAATCTTTCCGCGGATCGGCTGGCGCGACTTCTTCCAGTTCCTTCATGATCGTCCGTACGCGTTCGTCCGTCGGCTCCGGCACGATAATCTGAATCTCCACGTACTGGTCGCCGCGCGCCCCGCTCTTTCCGTGCGGCACGCCTTTCTCTTTCAATCGCAGAGTGCGCCCGCTATTGGTCCCCGGGGGAATACGCACCAGCGACCGCCCATCGATTGTGGGCACTTCGATCTTTGAGCCTAGCGACGCTTCCGCCACGGTCACGGGCACCTTGGTATAGAGATCGTTCCCCCGCCGCTCGAAGAATTCATGTGGATGCACCATGACGCGCAGGTACAAATCACCTGCAGGCGCTCCCATCGTCCCGGTATTCCCTTTGCCCGGTATGCGCACGCGCCCGCCGTTGGCCACGCCCGGTGGGATGCGTATGTCGATGGATTCCGTCTTTCGAACCCGGCCTTCTCCGCCACATACACGGCATGGTGTATGCAGCTTGCCGGTCCCACCGCAGCGGTTGCATGGTACGTTGAACCGCATTTTCCCAGCCGTCTGCTGAATCGATCCCGTTCCATTACACGTCGGGCAGACCTGCGGCGTTCCCACTGCGCCGGTTCCATGGCAGGTCTCGCAGGTATCCATTCGCGTGATCTGCAGCTTCTTCACCGACCCGCGCACGGCATCCCAAAAATCAATCTCGATCTGATATTCCAGGTCGCCGCCGGGCTCATGCTCCGGTTCCGCTGCCACTCCGCCGCGCCGCCCGCCAAAAAACTGGCCGAAGAGATCGCGAAAGCTCGCTCCACCGCCTTGTTGCCCGCCGAAATCGAATCCGCCAAAATCAAAATTGACGTGTTCCCCGCCGGATTCCGGCCTTGGCCCATAGTCGCCCGTCGGTACATTGTCGCTATAGAAGCCATACTGGTCGTACATCTGCCGCTTCTTCGTATCCGAAAGTACGTCGTAGGCTTCTTGCAATTGCTTGAATTTTTCTTCTGAGGCTTTGTCTCCGGGATTGAGATCCGGGTGGTATTTACGCGCGAGCTTGCGAAACGCCGTGCGAATGTCCTTCGCGCTGGCCTTGCGCGGAACACCTAGAAGTTCGTAATAATCCTGTTTTGTGCTCGTCGCCATGATCCGCTTTGCTGCGACCGTCTCTCGGTCGCGCTCTCCGCTTTCATTAGGTTCTCGCGAGAAGAGAGAAACCCGAACGGCCCCTCTCTTCCCGCTTTGAACTTAAAACGGAAGACTGAAAACAGTCTTTAGTTCGGCTTCTTGTTTTCATCCACGTCGACGTATTCGGCATCGATCACGTCGCCGGGCTTATGTCCGCCGCCCTGTGCGCCGCCTGTTGATGCCCCGGCGGAGCCGGCACCCGCTCCCGCACCAGCTGCGCCTGCCTGCTCGCCGCCGGCCGCTTGCGTCTTCTTGTACAACTCTTCCGCCATCTTGTGCAGCGACTTTTCCACGTTCTCCGCCGCAGCCCGCAACCGGGGCACGCCGCCTTCATTGATTGCCTTCTTGGCGTCTTCCAGGGCCTCTTCGGCATGCTTGACGTCGCCCTCCGGCAATTTGTCGCGGTTATCCCGGATGGTCTTTTCGGCCTGGTAAATGATGCCGTCCAGCCGGTTCCGGGCTTCCACCTCTTCCATGCGCTTGCGATCGTCTTCAGCGTGCGATTCCGCTTCGGTGCGCATCTTCTCTGCCTCTTCCTTGGTCAAGCCGGTGGAAGCGGTGATGGTGATCTTCTGTTCCTTGTTGGTGGCCTTGTCCTTCGCGCTCACGTTCAAAATACCGTTTGCGTCGATATCAAAGGTCACTTCGATCTGCGGAATGCCTCGCGGTGCCGGTGGAATGCCGTCGAGCTTGAACGTCCCCAGCGAGCGGTTGTCCTTCGCGAACTTCCTCTCCCCTTGCAATACGTGGATCTCCACGCCCGGTTGATTATCCGAAGCCGTCGAGTACGTTTCCACCTTGCGCGTCGGAATGGTCGTGTTGCGCGGGATCTGCACCGTCATCACCCCGCCTAGCGTTTCCACGCCCAGCGATAGCGGCGTCACGTCCAGCAACAGAATGTCCTTTACTTCCCCGCCAAGCACCGCGCCCTGAATCGCCGCGCCGACCGCCACGACTTCATCCGGGTTCACTCCCTTGTGCAATTCCTTGCCGCCGAAGAAGGTGCTCACCAGCGCCTGCACTTTGGGAATGCGCGTCGAACCGCCGACAAGAACCACTTCCTGAATGTCGCTGGGCGACATTTTCGCGTCTTCCAGCGCCTGCTTTACCGGCTTCATGGATCGTTCCAGCAAGTCATTCATTAACTGTTCCAAGCGCACCCGTGTCAGCTTCTGCTGCATGTGGATTGGGCCGCTCGCCCCGGCGGTGATGAACGGCAAGTTGATCTCCGTCTCCATCATCTGCGAGAGCTCGATCTTGGCTTTTTCCGCCGCTTCTTTCAGCCGCTGCAACGCCATCTTGTCCTTGCCCAGGTCGATGCCGTGTTCTTTCTTGAACTCTTCGATCAGCCAGTCCACGATCTTCTGGTCGACATCGTCGCCGCCCAGATGCGTGTCACCGTTCGTCGATTTGACTTCCACCACCCCCGCGCCCACCTCGAGCACGGAAATGTCGAACGTGCCGCCGCCCAAGTCATACACGGCGATGGTCTCGTCGCTCTTCTTTTCCAAACCGTACGCCAACGCGGCCGCGGTCGGCTCATTGATGATGCGCAGCACTTCCAGTCCGGCGATTTCCCCTGCTTGCTTGGTGGCCTGGCGCTGCGCGTCATTGAAGTACGCGGGCACGGTGATGACCGCCTTGGTCACTTTTTCGCCTAGAAAATCTTCCGCTGCGGTCTTCAGCTTGGTCAGGATCATCGCGGAAATTTCCGGTGGACTGTACACTTTGCCCGCGATTTCTACGCGCGCGTCATCGTGATTGCCTTTCACCACCTTATACGGCACTCGCTTCATCTCTTCGGCGACTTCGTCATACCGCCGCCCCATGAACCGCTTGATCGAGTACACTGTATTTTCCGGGTTGGTCACCGCTTGGCGCTTGGCCACTTGGCCGACCAAGCGCTCCCCTGTCTTCGTGATCGCTACAACCGAGGGAGTCGTGCGCGTTCCCTCCTGGTTGGGGATCACGACCGGCTCGCCGCCTTGCATCACGGCCACAACTGAGTTTGTCGTCCCGAGGTCAATTCCAATAATCTTGCTCATAGCTACCGTCCTTCTTTATTGAATTCTGTCCAAATCCGTTCGAGGCCGCCCCACGAACCCGGGCGGGTAGGTGCGACCTCCAAATGCTTCACAGCGGGGGCCCGGTTAAGTGCCACTCCGCGCTTCAAAACCTCCTCACTATACAACTTGAGTGAGATACTGTCAAGTTGTTTGATAGTGTATATAAGTGCATTGCATTCTGTATTTTACGGCTCCTATCCTTCCCCCTCGGCGCCATCTCCCTTCAGACAACCTTCTCACTTCTCCCTACACCTAAGTCTGTGGTGGCTCATTCGAAAACCTGGCCATCCCGGAACAGAGTCTGCGACGTGAGGAATCCCTCTTTTCTTGGTCACCGGCTACCTCATCCAACCTGTGATACTCTTTCCAAGATTTTACTTTCCTGTGCGTCTTAAGCTTCGGAGGATTTTGTGAACCGCCGCCTCATTCTTGTCTCGGTTGCGACCTCGGCTCTTGCGAGTCTGAGCACTTTAATCGTGGTGGCCGCGCCAGCCAACCAGAAATCGACCGCGAACACGGCTTCGAGGCCGGCCAAGAGCGCGAACTCTTCCCCGGCTGCTCAGGCGACCATTACCGTCGACGGTGTGAAAGATATCGACCCAGATAAGGCCTTCGGCAACAAAAACGCCGCTGTCGTCATGGAGACTTTCACTGATTTTCAATGCCCGGCCTGCAAGCAGCTCTACACCACCACCGTGCAGCGCGTTACGGACAACTACGTAGACACCAACAAGGTCTACATCGTTCATCGCGATTTTCCCCTGCCGATGCATGCCTATTCGCGCATTGCCGCCAGTTATTCCCGGGCTGCCGCCCACATTGGCAAGTGTGATGTTGTCGAACAGGCGCTGTTTCAGAACCAGGAAAAGTGGGAGATGAATGGCGACGTGAAGGGTACCGTCGCGGCGGCGTTGTCAGCGGCAGACATGAAGAAGGTTCAAGCGCTCGTCGATAGCGGCGCGCTGGAACCTCTAATCGACAGGGATAAACAAATAGGCCAGGCCATTCCTGTCACCCAAACGCCCACCACCGTCATTCACACGCGCGATGGCCAATCGTACCCGGTGATCGGTTATGTCAGTTACGATGTGCTGAAGACTTTGCTGGATCAACTCGTCAAGTAGTTCTCGCTCCACCAAGGAATTTATGATGCAATCCGCCCCATTCAATTATCGTCGGCTGATTATCTGGCTCGGCCGCATGGTCATCGCCGCCGTATTCATTTTTGCGGGGCTCGCCAAGCTGATTCGTTGGGACCTGCATCCGCGCCCTCCTATCGGAATTGCCACCTCTCTTTTTGCCTTGCAGATTGACTCCTACCAGATGCTTCGACCTTGGGCTGTCCTGCAACTGGCGCGCTGGCTTCCCTGGGCAGAAATTGGCGTCGGCCTGCTGCTTCTGATCGGCTGGCGCCTGCGCATCTGGTCAACGCTCGTTACGCTCATCATTGGTGGATTCTTCCTGGCCGTCGTTCGCGCCTACACTCTGCACCTGGACATTAACTGCGGTTGTTTCGCCAAGCCCGAGCCGCTCACCGGCATGACCGTCCTCCGTGACGGCTCTCTCTTCCTCCTCGCCGTCCTCATGACCGTCTTTGCCTTCCAGGAAGCTCGCAAGCCGCATCCCTGGTCGGGCCCCGCTCCCGCGCAACCATCGTGACCAACCTCTGTCCAAGCGGCGTCATCCTGAGCGAAGCGAAGGTTTTCAACTTCAGATTTGTGCAACTGAAATCAGCTGCAGGGACCGCCCTCTGAGTCGGCCTGTTCCTTGCTCCCAGCTCTTGAGTCTATGCGCCGTGCGGACCACAACGCCTGCGCTACAATAAACCTTCCATGAAAACCCTCGCTCAATACCTCGACCTTGCCACCGTCGCCCACGGTCACATCTGCGCTGGCCAAGTCCTCGGCGTTCGCCTGGCCATGCTCGGCCTGAAAGAACTTGGCATGGACGATCCCATTGCCGACCGCAAACGCCTCGTCACCTACGTGGAGATCGACCGTTGCGTCACCGACGCCGTCGCTCTCGTCGCTAATTGCCGACTCGGCAAGCGCGCCCTGAAATTCCGCGACTGGGGCAAAGTCGCCGCTACCTTCTGCGACTTGCAAACCGGCCGCGCTGTTCGCATCGCCGCGAAGGAATCGTCCAAGCAAGCCGCCAAAGAGCTCTTCCCTGGTCTCGCGAAAGAAGAAGCCCAACAGAAGGCTTATGCGGAGCTCCCGGATGAGGTGCTCTTTTCCAAACAATGGGTGAAGGTCGAAATCCAACCGGAAGATTTACCCGGCTTCAAAGGACCGCGCATCGTCTGTGCCCAGTGCGGCGAAGGCATCAACTTCAAGCGCGAAGTGCTGCAAAAGGGCCGCACCCTCTGCCGCGCCTGCGCCGGTGAACAATACTATTCAGCGATCTGATTTCACGATGGAAACCTATAAGCTCCTGAGTCAGGTGAGTTCAGCAAATCTGCGCTAGAATTTTTCTTTCATGTTAAGTTTGCCCCCAATCACATTGCGACTCCGCGGCTGGAAACTCATTGACCGCGTCGCGCTCGCTTTTCTCCTTCTGTGCTCCATTGCCCTGGGCGCCGCCGCGGGTTTGCTTTTCGTCTACGAGAGCGATCTGCCCGAAATTCGTGCCCTGGAAACCTACCGCCCCAACGTCGTCACCGAAATCTACGCCGACGATGGCCAACTGGTCGGCAGCTTCGCTCTGCAGCGCCGCATCCTCATGACCTGGGAGCAAACTCCTAAAGTTTTGTATAACGCGGTCACCGCCATTGAGGACCAGCACTTCGAAGATCACTGGGGCGTCGATTTTCCGCGCGTTGCCGGCGCCGCCTATCGCAACATTCTCAAACATCGCAAAGCCGAAGGCGCCAGCACCATCACCATGCAGCTTGCGGGCAATCTCTTCCTGGACCGCAGCGAGCGCAGTTTCCGCCGTAAGGTTCAGGAAATGCTCCTGTCTCTGCAGATTGAGCGCCGCTACACCAAACCTCAAATCTTCACCATGTACGCCAATCAGGTTTACCTGGCACATGGCAACTATGGTTTCGCTGCTGCCGCCCAATTTTATTTCGGCAAACCGGTGACCGACTTGAATTTGCAACAGGCCGCGCTGCTCGCCGGAATGATTCGCGGGCCAATCTATTCGCCTCTGGGTGACCCGGCCCGGGCTCTCGCCCGGCGCAACCTGGTCCTTCATCAAATGATGGAAGAAGGAAAGATTACCACTGCCGAGGAAGCGGCCGCCCGCAAAACGCCCCTCGGCTTGCACCTGCAGTACCCGCGGAACGATCTTGCTCCCTACTTTTTTGAGGATATTCGCAAATACCTCGAGTCCACCTACGGCACCGAAGCCGTCCACGAGCGCGGCCTCCGCGTTTACACCACGCTAAACATCCAGATGCAGAAAGCCGCCAATCAGTCCATACGCGACGGATTGCACACCTACGATCGCCGCCACGGCTGGCGTGGCAAACTGCCCAACGTCCTCAAGGACAATCTGGGACCGCTCGACACCTACGAAGACGATGACTGGCGCCATGCCATCGAGAAGGGAAGCTACGTCACCGGTCTTGTCCTTGCTGTCGACGACAAAAGTGCCACCGTCAAGATCGGGTCCTATCGCGCTATCCTTTCTCCCTCCGACATCGCCTGGACCGGCCACAAAAAGCCCGATGAAATTCTTGTCGTCGGCGATCTCATCCAGGTCTCCATCCAGGAATTGCGCGAGACCACCGCCCGCGTTCAGCTCGAGCAACAACCCGCCCCCCAAGGCGCCATGATTGCCATTGAAAACGCCACCGGCGAAATCAAGGCTCTGGTCGGTGGCTACAGTTTCGAAGACTCCAAGTTCAACCGCGTCACCCAAGCCGTCCGCCAGGTCGGCAGTTCGTTTAAGCCCTACGTGTATTCGACTGCCGTCGAGAGAGGCGCGACTCCATTCGACACCATCGTTGACGCCCCTTTCACCGTCATGAGCGGCGGACAGGTGTATTCCCCGCACAATTACGACGAAAAATTCGAAGGCACGATCACGTTACGCCGCGCTTTGGCCGGTTCTCGAAATGTTCCGGCGGTGAAACTAGCCGAAAAAGTCGGCATCAACTCCGTCGTGGACATGGCCCGCCGTTTCGGAATCACCACGCCGCTCCCGCCCTATCTTCCTTTAGCCCTCGGCGCAGCCGACATGAGGCTCATCGAACACGTTTCCGCCTTCTCGGTCTATGCCAACGAAGGCATTCGCATCGATCCCCACATGATCCGGCGCGTGACCAGCTACGATGGCGCTCTCCTTGAGGAAGCTCATCCGGAAGTCCACGATGTGCTCGCGCCCGACGTAGCCCACACCATGACCGCCATGCTCGAGGACGTCGTCCAGTTCGGCACCGCCATCAAGGCAAAAAACATCGGTCGCCCCGCCGGCGGCAAAACTGGCACCACCCAGGATTTCACCGACGCCTGGTTTATCGGCTTCACTCCGCAAATTACCGCGGGCGTTTGGGTCGGTTTCGACGATAAGCAAATTTCCTTGGGCAAGCGCGAGACCGGTGCTCAAGCGGCTTTGCCCATCTGGATGGAATTCATTCAACAAGGCATGGCCGGCATGCCCGTCGTCGACTTCGCCAACGTCGAAACGCTGGAAGCACAGGCAGCCGAACATCACGTGCACACGGATGTCCCGGACACTGCCCCAGAAGACGAAGCCCCGGCTTTGCTTCGGGAAAAGCCCCAACCAAATCCAGCAGCCACGCCTGCACCTGCTCCGGGCGCAGTTCCTCCGACTCCCTGACGAATTACTCAAAACCCCCAGCCACACCTTCGCGCAGTTACGCCTTGCGAAACGGATCCCATCCCCCGGAAATTAGAACTGTCGTTTTCCCTGCGACGGTCTTCACGAGAATTTTCTTTTCCCGTGTGATTTCCCCGATGCGCGTTAACCGCAGGCCATGCAAGCTAGGTGGCAAGTGCCTCGCGTTTTTCTTCGCTACAGTAAACAACAACTCATAATCATCCCCGCCGTGAAGCGCAAGTGCATAAGCTTCTCTGCCTTTTACAAGTAGGCTCGCGGGAAGGGAATCGCCGTCAATTCTCGCCCCCACCCCGCTCGCCTCGCACAAACGCGGCAGGTCTGTCGACAGCCCATCCGAAAGATCCATCATCGCGGAAGCCAAACGATTTCCCGCCAGCCAATGGCCCAGTGCCAAACGCGGCCGCGGGTAGAGATGTTTTCCTAGCGCAGCATTACCAGATTTAGCCATTCCCTGCATACGACGAAGCTCTCGCAAACCGAGCTCCGCTTCTCCCAACGTGCCACTCACATAAATACCATCGCCCGGCCCCGCTCCTGAACGAAGAATCGCGCCGCCACGCGCAACTTCCCCAATCACCGTGATGCTGATCATCATTTCATCGCGCCGCGTCGTGTCGCCGCCCGCAAGTTCGCAACGGAACTCCTTCGAAGCCCGCCGAAGCCCTCGCAAGAACTCTCCGAGCCACTTTCCAGTTAACTCCTCCGGAATGGCCAGGCTCATCAGGAAGCATCGTGGCTTTCCTCCCATCGCTGCGATATCACTCACCGCCCGCGCCAGGCATTTCCATCCCACGGCCTCGGCCGGATGCTTTCCCCGTAGAAAATGTGTCCCCTCGAGGAACCAATCGCACGTCAAAATGGTCTCTTGCCCCGCCGCTGGAGACCACACGGCCGCGTCGTCTCCCAGGGACAAATGCAGTGCCCGTGTTCTCGCTCCCCCAAACGCTCGCTCAATCTGCGCCACCAAATCGTGCTCGTTTTTCATTCCGTCCCTTGGCTTCCCGTTATCCTAACGCAGACTGGCCCTTCGGACAGTGGACAGTTCTCCACCGGCTGTCCCAAAATACGGAAAATACAGGGTTGACGACAAACCCTACAAATTCTAGTATTCTCTTACTAGCGAACCAAGGCTCACGGTTCAGACCGAGACGGTCACTTATTTCAATCGTGCGGAGCCAATAATAATGTTCAACCCGCACTCCAGTTCGACCAGGGTAATTCATTAGGCCTGAGGGGCCCTATCGTGATCAGCAGCAAGAATTACACGTTTTATATTGCTTCGACTCCCGGACAACTCCGGAAGCTGATCATTCCTGCTTATGTTTTGCACGGTCTTGCGGCACTCGTGCTCATTGGTAGTATCACCGTAGTCGCTGCTCTCGGTTCCTACAGCCGCATGTTGTGGAAAGTAGGAAACTACAACGCTCTGCGCCATGATCAGGAAACCCTGAAAAAGCAATACCGCGATTTGCAATCCACGGTGAAGGACACGAACCAGCGCCTCGATTCTTTGCAATCGCTCGCGACCGAAGTAGCCATGACCTATGGCGTCCTGCGTTACCATCCCGCCGCCTTCGATCAGGCCGACAACCCGGCCACGCCTCAGGATGCTTTCGATCGCTCCCTCGAGCAGTATTCCTTTCTGAAGCGCAACGCCACCGTCATTGCCACATCTGCCTCCGGTTTAAGGTTGTTTTCTGCAATGGCTTTTGCAGACTCAAACTACACCCCTTCGATCTGGCCTGTTATGGGCCACATCACCGATAGCTTTGGCGAACGATTGGATCCATTCTCAGGGGAGGGTGCGTTTCACACCGGCGTGGACGTAAGCGCCGATTATGGTGCCCCCGTTCACGTGACTGCCGACGGAGTGGTCACGATCGCCGAGACGCACGCGGGCTATGGCCGGATGGTTGTGGTTGAGCATGGATTTGGTATTACGACCTTCTACGCGCACCTCTCCTCTTTTGCCGTGGTTGCGGGTACCCACGTCCGGCGCGGCGAAGTGATTGGCTATGCCGGCATCAGCGGCCGTTCCACTGGTCCGCACGTTCACTATGAGGTGCGCGTCAACAATGCCCCCGTCAATCCCTGGCGCTACATGAAGAACGCCCCCGCCGGCGATTAAGCAACGAATCGAGTGCCTTCCCGTGCCGCAGGCTTCAGCCTGTTTCGTCTTTCCTCAGCCGCGCCATCATCGCTTCAGTGTCCGACCACCGCCGGATCTGCCGTCGCCGAATCGTGCGCCGCCTCCAGAAGCTTCGGACTCACGTCAAAAACCACGCGCACGGACTTGCTTGTGCCCCGGTCCACTTGTTGCACTTCCGCCGACTGCAGCAGTTCTAAATATCCTTCTCGCACCATCGGATCCAGTTGTTTACGCGTCTTCGGATCGTTCAATCCCATCTGCGCCAGCACAACCATCCCGCTCAGAAGTTCTTTCAACTGGTGCTCGGTACTTTCCGCTAAGCATTCTCCTTCGATCCCCACATGCAGCAAGTTGCCGTCGGGCTTTGCGCTGATCGAGATCCATTGCAATTGCGCGAGCAGCGCGGCCAGTTGCGGCGAATGCAGGCCCCCTGGAGCTTGCGCCAATGCCACCGCCGCTCCTGAATCTTGCCGGAGAACGGCGAACACGGGCGTCCCCGCCAGGCGCAAAAAATGTTCGCGCCATTCTGCCGATGCTGCCGCGCGTGGCCGCTGGAAAAAATAAGAAGAGTCATTTGCCCATGCGATGCGGTCTTCACGCAAAAAAGTGAAGAACGCCTTTCGGTTGGATCCGTTTAATGGAACTGCAAACAGTGTCCTTCCAGCCGATGTTTTCAGCGATCCGTAGCGCGATCCATACGCCTCGATTTGCTTTCGATCGAATCTCCCTTCGGCAATGGCGAACGCCGTGGGAACTTGCGTTTGCCGGTTTATCGCCAACGCTACCCGGTCCAGCGCAGTCTCGTAATCAAATCCAGTTGCTGCAAGAAATTGCGCGTAGTCGCTATCCGGCGCAGTCCTCGGAGCCCACCGCAGCAACTCTGCGAAAAACGGTGAGGAGCGCAGTTGCGCCAAATCCAGGTAAACCACGGCGCTTGCGTCATCGGGCATCAGCGCAAGCATTCCCTCCCGGTCGGTCAAAGAATCGCGCCTGTTCCAGTGCCGGTAGGCAAAAAAGAGGGCCACCAATAAGCCGAGTATGATGCCTGCCGCGAGCCATATCCTGCTTTTCTGCATGTTGATTTTGTGCCGGTTCCTTCCGGCCAGATTCCTCGATATTGTCGCATCACCACCGAGCGATTCGCGGAAAAATCAGGTACTCGAAAAATTGCTGGTTCCTGGGTGGTGGAAACCTGTGGATTCCCGAAGTGGCGCCCCACGTCGTAATAGGGTTACCCATTGTCATTTCAAACAGTTACGGACATGTGACCAATAAACAGAAAATCCCTTAATTTCCACAGAGTTGGCTTCTCAATTGCACGCAATTCCGCCTACCCCCTGTTGCAATTCCTGTGCCTAATCTGCTATTCTTGTGCGGTTTGAGCAATGCTGGCGTAGCTCAGCTGGTAGAGCATCTGATTTGTAATCAGAGGGTCGGGGGTTCAATTCCCTCCGCCAGCTCCACCATTTTTTGGCGGGGGGGAGTGAGGCGGAGCGATTCCCGGCATGATAACATGAATGGGCTGGTGTCTTTAGACACGAGTCCGTTTTCTGTTTTCAAGTACAACGCTCCAAACACAGCACGCTTTGGCTAAAACTGGCACGCACTTTGTGTCGACAGGTTTCGCGGACGGGTGGGTGAGTGGCTAAAACCAGCAGACTGTAAATCTGCCGCTCCTTGCGGGCTACGAAGGTTCGAATCCTTCCCCGTCCACCAGGATTCAAACTCCGCGGCCGTAGTGATGGGAGAGCGGCCTCGCTGGTAACACTGAGAAACGTTGGTAGCAACATCACCGCAGGATAATCGCGGATGCGATGTTCGAAAGCGGTAACAATCGCGGCGGCTCAGCCGTTTGGAAATTGTGCGCCGCGAAGTGCCAAGTTTTTTTGGAGGATCGGTTTCGGCCTGGGTAGCTCAGTTGGTAGAGCGCGTCCTTGGTAAGGACGAGGTCACCGGTTCAATCCCGGTCCCAGGCTCCAGGATTTGCTGAGTTCCCGCGAGGGACTCTGGTTCAGCAGGGGAGAGGTTGAGGGTTTTACGCAGGGCGGGGGTAACTCAACGGTAGAGTCTCACTCTTCCAAGGTGATGGTTGCGGGTTCAAATCCCGTCCCCCGCTCCAAGTTCGGCTCAAGCCGCCATTTGCAAAGGCGGTTTGCGCAAAGGATGAGGGCATATGGCCAAGGAGAAATTTGAGCGCAGTAAGCCACACGTGAACATTGGGACCATTGGTCACATCGATCACGGCAAGACGACGCTGACGGCGGCGATCACCAAGGTGTTGTCGAAGCACAACCCCAAGGTGGCGTTCCGCGCGTTTGATTCGATTGACAACGCACCGGAAGAGCGCGAGCGCGGGATCACCATTGCGGTTTCGCACGTGGAGTATGAGACCGCCAACCGCCATTACGCGCACATGGACTGCCCGGGCCACGCCGACTACATCAAGAACATGATCACCGGCGCGGCGCAGATGGATGGCGCGATTCTGGTGGTTGCGGCGACGGACGGACCGATGCCGCAAACGCGCGAGCACATTTTGCTTGCGCGCCAGGTGGGCGTGCCGTACATCGTGGTGTTCCTGAACAAGTGCGACATGGTGGAAGATCCGGAGCTGCTCGAACTGGTCGAACTGGAAGTTCGCGAACTGCTGAAGAGCTACCAGTTTCCGGGCGACAGCGTTCCCGTGATTCGCGGTTCGGCGCTGCAGGCGTTGAACGGCGACGAGAAGTGGGAGCAGAAGATTCTGGAACTGATGGCGGCGGTGGACGCGAATGTGCCGCTGCCGGTGCGCGATGTGGACCGTCCGTTCGCCATGCCGATCGAGGACATTTTCTCGATTTCCGGACGCGGCACGGTGGTCACCGGTCGAGTGGAACGCGGCAAAGTGAAGGTTGGCGAAGAAGTGGAAATCGTGGGCTTCCGCGAAACGCAGAAGAAAGTGGTTACCGGCGTGGAGATGTTCCGCAAGTTGCTGGATGAAGGCATTGCGGGCGACAACGTAGGTTTGCTGTTGCGCGGGACGGAAAAAGAGGATGTGGAGCGCGGGCAAGTGGTGTGCAAGCCGGGATCGATCACGCCGCACACGAAGTTCAAGGCCGAAGCGTACGTGTTGACCAAGGAAGAAGGCGGGCGCCATACGCCGTTCTTCACGGGTTACCGTCCGCAGTTTTATTTCCGCACCACGGACGTCACCGGAGACATGAAGTTGCCGGCGGGGGTGGAAATGGTGATGCCGGGGGACAACGTAAGCTGCGAGGTAACGCTGATTACGCCAGTCGCGCTCGAGAAGGGCTTGCGCTTCGCCATTCGCGAAGGCGGCCACACCGTCGGCGCCGGCGCCGTCACGGAGATCATCGAGTAATTTTCAAGAGGGGGGACGGCTTGAGCCGGCCCTCACTCGCTAAAAGGAATTTGAGAAATGCGCGAAATCATTACTTTGCAGTGTGGTGAGTGCAAGAATCGCAATTACACCACGACCAAGAACAAGAAAAAGCACTCTGAACGCATGGAGACCAGGAAGTTTTGCCGTGCGTGCCGCAAGCACACGGCCCACAAGGAAGCGAAGTGACCACCCGCTAGGGGTGGTCATGCTGCGCGCGTTTTGTGCGCAAAGGATCTCTCGGTCGGAGTTGGCTTGGGGCAGGATTTAAGGCGGTTTTGGTTTTAGGGGAGTCGTCCAACGGCTAGGACTCCGGTCTCCAAAA
This sequence comes from Candidatus Acidiferrales bacterium, assembly GCA_963709675.1. GTDB lineage: Bacteria > Acidobacteriota > Terriglobia > Acidiferrales > UBA7541 > Acidiferrum. Next base: position 1,028,517 of record CAVPWW010000001.1, on the reverse strand, counting down.
CCGGGTATGGGGGTTCGAATCCCTCCTCCCCTGCCAGAGATTGGTTAGGACGCGGACCCAGGGGTTCGTGCGGGTGAAAAGGTTTATGGCTACGCGGGCGGTGAAAATGAACGATGAATCTCAGGGCGGATCGAATCTTCCGCTCGTCAACAAGGTAACTGGCACGATCGCCAGCAGCCGCGAATTTCTTCACGATGTTCGGGTCGAGATGAAGCAGGTAACCTGGCCGAATCGTGAGGACGTAATCTCCACTACCGGTGTGGTCATTGCCACCGTGGCATTCTTCGGTGTTTTTCTGGCCATCGTGGAATGGATTGCGCAAAAGGGCTTGGACCAATTGCTTCATTATTTTCACGCAGGTTAAGGGCGAGACGACCTATGCCAATGCAGTGGTACATCATTCACACCTACTCGGGCTTTGAAAAGAAGGTCAAAGAAAGCCTCGAGAGCCGTGTCGCCGCTTTCAATCTTCAGGACAAGATCGGCCGCGTGCTGATCCCTACTGAAGAAGTCGTCGAGGTGCGCGGCGGCAAGAAGACGGTGGCCTCGCGCATGTCTTATCCCGGCTATGTCCTCGTGGAAATGGACCTCGACGAGAACACCTGGCACATCGTGCGCAACACTCCGCGCGTCACCGGCTTTGTCGGTTCGGCTACCGCCCCGCCGCCCCTGTCCGAATCGGAAGTGGACGCGATTATCAACCGTGTGCATACGCCAATGGACCGCCCGAAGCCGAAAGTGGTTTACGAGCGCAATGAGCAAGTCCGCATTGTCGATGGGCCATTCGCGAATTTTAATGGCGTAGTCGAGGAAATTGATAACGATCACAGCCGCTTGAAGGTTTCGGTAACGATTTTCGGACGCTCGACTCCGGTCGAACTGGATTTTGCGAGCGTCGAGAAGCTTGGCTAGCGGCCTCGGGTCGCTTGGCCCGGGCTGAACATTTTCGAAATTGAGGTAAAGGGACGATGCCACCAAAGAAGGTACAAACAACGATCAAGCTGCAGTTGCCCGCAGGCAAGGCCACTCCAGCGCCCCCCGTGGGCACCGCGCTCGGTCCCCATGGCGTGAACATTATGGATTTCTGCAAGCAGTTCAACGCCAAGACGCAAAAAGAGCCGGACGGAATGATCTTTCCGGTTCTGGTCACCATCTATACGGACCGCACCTTCACGTTCATTCTGAAGACCCCGCCGGCATCCATTCTTTTGCTGCGTGCCGCGGGCATTGCCAAGGGTTCTCCGGAGCCCAACCGCAACAAAGTAGGCAAGGTCACCAAGAAGCAGGTTGTCGAAATTGCAAAGATCAAGCTTGTCGATCTCAACACCACTAATCTCGATTCCGCGGTGCGCACAGTGATGGGTACGGCGCGCAACATGGGTCTGGAAGTCGTGGAAGCCTAGGGAGTCACAGGCGCCAGGGGATCGCAGAGGCAGCACCATGAAGAAAGCTGGAAAACACGTCGAGAACGCGCGCAAGAAAGTCGAAGCGCGCCCGTACAAGCTCGCGGATGCAGCAGAGCTCATTAAGAAGACGCATCACACGAAGTTCAACGAAACCGTGGAACTCGCCATCAATCTCGGCGTGGATCCGAAGCATTCCGATCAAGTGGTTCGCGGCACCGTTGTTCTGCCGAACGGCTTGGGCAAGACCGTTCGCGTTCTTGTTCTCGCTGGCGGAGACAAGCAGCGCGAGGCAACCGAAGCTGGTGCGGAATATGTTGGCGGCGACGAACTGGTTCAAAAAATCATGGAGGGCTGGACGGATTACGACGCCGTGATCGCCACCCCAGACATGATGCGTTCGGCCGGCAAACTCGGCAAGGTACTTGGTCCGCGCGGCCTGATGCCCAATCCGAAAACCGGCACGGTCACCGCGGATGTCACCAAGGCCGTAAAAGAGACCAAGGCTGGCAAAGTCGAGTTTCGCGTGGACAAGGCCGGGATCGTGCACTGCCCGATTGGCAAAATCAATTTTGACGCGCCGAAGCTGGCGGAAAATGCTCACGCCTTGATCGCTGCGGTTGTGAAAGCAAAGCCGGCGGCGGCCAAGGGCAAGTACGTCAAGCGCATTACCCTGACTTCCACCATGGGCCCCGGAATTTCCGTGGATCTCGCCGAAGCGGAAACGCTGGCGACTGCAGCGTAACGCCCAAGGAGCACGCGGAGAGAGATTATGAAGAAGAAGAGTGAAAAACAGCAGGACCTGGACAAGCTCAAGACGGAACTCGCGAAGGTTTCTACGGTCATTTTGACCACCTTCCAGGGCATCACCGTCGAGCAAGACACAAAGTTGCGTCGTGCGGTGCAGGCCGCAGGCGGGAAGTATCAAGTTGTGAAGAACACGCTTGCAGAACTGGCCGGCTCCGGCACTCCCGCGGAAGGTGTGCTCAAGAACCTGAAGGGCACACATTCGATTGCCTACACGCAGACTGATCCTGTCGCGCTGGCAAAGGCATTGACCAAGATCGCCAAAGATGTTCCGGCGTTCCAGTTTAAGTCCGGCGTCGTCGAAGGCCGCGTGATCTCAATTTCGGAGATCAAGCAATTGGCGGACATGCCGTCCAAGGAAGAACTTATCAGCAAGATTATGTTCTTGCTGAACGCTCCGGCTCAGCGAATCGCGATCGCGCTCAACGCGCTGCCGCGCAACCTCGCTGTCACCGTCAGCGAAGCGGTCAAGGCCAACAAGTTCGGTTCGTAGGATTCGGGGGCTAAGCGGGCGCCGCCCGCCGCGGTTCCGAGATTTTGAACTTTGATTCAGAAATTTGAGAGGAGAACTAGCAGTCATGTCGAAAGTTGAAACGATCCTGGAAGAAATCAAGGGACTGACGCTTCTTGAGGCGTCGGATCTCGTCAAGAAGATGGAAGAAGCCTTCGGCGTGTCCGCGGCGGCTGCCACGGTTGTGGCGGCAGGCGGCGGCGCGGCGGGTGGCGGCGCGGCAGCTCCCGCGGAAGAGAAGACGGAGTTCACCGTCGTTCTCACCGATGTGGGCGGCAACAAGATCAACGTCATTAAGGCCGTTCGCGAAGTCACCAGCCTGGGCCTGAAGGAAGCGAAAGATCTCGTTGATGGTGCGCCAAAAACCGTGAAGGAAGGCATCAGCAAGGACGAGGCGGCCACCATCAAGAAGAAGTTCGAAGAGGCGGGCGCCAAGGTCGAGATCAAGTAATGGGTTGCCGGCCATTTTCTGGCCGGCATTCCGTGGTCCGGGCTTCAAGTTCGGCGCACCTCGGCGGTGCCTGGTTGCGCCAGGGGAATTCAGTACGAACGCTACGGCCGGTTTTGTCTACAACTCTCTGGGTCCTTATAGGACCTTCACTTACCGTGTGCAGCGCGGCTTCGGGCAAGCTGTGCGGCATCACGGTTTAGTGTCTTTTTGTAGTTTTCTGCACGCTGCCCGAAAGGGAATGAGGTACATCAGGCATGTCCAATAGCAACCAGCACGTTCGGGAACGCCAGCGACTGGATTTTGCGAAAATCCAGGGGTCGATCCAGATCCCTAACCTGATTGAAGTCCAGAAGAAGTCCTATCAGCGCTTCTTGCAGATGGATCTTCTTCCGAGCGAGCGCGAGGACGGCGGACTTCAGTCGGTCTTCACGTCGGTTTTTCCGATCCGGGACTTCCGCGAAATGTCGCAACTCGAGTTCGTGGACTACTCCATCGGCAACTGGGAGTGCAAGTGCGGCAACCTGAAGGGTCTGCACCATCTCCGCGCCACTTGCCGCAATTGCGGCGCTTCTGTGGTCACCAATCCTTACCAGACCGGCGACGTCGTGTGCCAGAAGTGCGGGACCTTTAACAAGAACACGCCCACCTTCTGTAACAAGTGCGGCGACCCCGTTGCCATGCAATTGAAGTACGACGTCAATGAGTGCCAGGAGCGCGGTATGACTTACTCCGCTCCTCTTAAAGTCACTATCCGTCTCACCATCTACGATAAGGATCCAGACACCGGCGCGAAAACTATTCGCGACATCAAGGAACAGGAAGTCTTCTACGGCGACATTCCTTTGATGACCGACAATGGCACCTTCATCATCAACGGCACCGAGCGCGTCATCGTCAGCCAGTTGCACCGTTCGCCCGGCGTCTTCTTCGAAAGCGCCAACAACCGCACCTACTTCCTCGGCAAGATTATTCCCTATCGCGGTTCGTGGGTTGAATTCGAATACGATACCAAGAACATTCTGTACGTCCGCATCGACCGCAAGCGCAAGTTCCTTGGCTCTATCTTCCTTCGCGCGCTGGGCATGAAGTCCAACGAGGAAATCCTTCGTACCTTCTATCAGGTCGAACGTCTTTCCTTGCGCGACAAGGAACTTTTCTGGAACGTTTCGCCCGGCATCGTGGACCGCAAACTGACCCACGAAATTCGCAATCCGAAAACCGAAGAAGTCATCGTCGGCGCTCACAAGCGCATTACCGAAACCCTCTTCAAGGAGCTCATCAAGGCGAAGATTTCGCAGATTCGCGCCGCTCTGGCCGATCTTGAAGGCGCTTACAGCGTCGCCGATGTCGTGAATCGTCAGACCGGCGAAGTTCTTCTCGAAGCCAACAAGCCGCTAACCGCGGATCTTTGGCAGGCCTTTGCCGAAGCCGGCATCACCGAAGTCGACATCTTCTTCCCGGAACGCGACGATATCGGCCTGGTCCTCTCGCGCACCTTGGATAAGGACTCGATTCGCTCTTCGAAGGAAGCGCTCATCGAAATCTATCGCAAGCTCCGTCCCGGCGATCCTCCGACGCTCGAAACCGCCACCAATCTCTTCCGCGGCATGTTCTTCGATCCGCGCAAGTACGATTTCAGCCGGGTCGGCCGCCTCAAGTTCAACATCAAGCTCGGCCTCGATACGCCGCTCGACAATCGCACTCTCGATACGACCGACTTCGTCGCCGCCATCAAGTACCTGTTCAAGCTTCGCAAGAACATCGGCGTCGTCGACGACATCGACCACCTCGGCAATCGCCGCGTCCGCGCCGTTGGCGAACTTCTCGAGAACCAGTTCCGCATCGGTTTAGTCCGCATGGAGCGCGCCATCAAGGAAAAGATGAGCGTGTATCAGGAAATGTCCACCGCCATGCCGCACGACTTGGTCAATGCCAAGCCGGTTATGGCCGCCATCCGCGAATTTTTCGGAAGTTCGCAGCTCAGCCAGTTCATGGATCAGACCAATCCGCTCAGCGAAATCACCCACAAGCGCCGCCTCTCGGCTCTCGGGCCGGGCGGTTTGTCCCGCGAACGCGCCGGATTCGAAGTCCGCGACGTTCACCCGACGCACTATGGACGCATCTGCCCAATTGAAACGCCGGAAGGTCCGAACATCGGTTTGATCAGCTCCCTGAGCTGCTTCGCCCGCATCAACGATTACGGCTTCATCGAGTCGCCGTACCGCCGCGTCAAAGGCGGCCGCATTGTCGATTACGTTCAGATCGTCAATGCCGGCGACAGCGAATTCAAAGCCGGTGACATCGTCGAAGCGGACCGCGTGGAGGAGCTCAACGAAGAGTTGAAGCGCCGCAAGGTTGTCGACGAGCCCTACTGCTTCTACCTGTCCGCTTGGGAAGAAGACAAGTACGTCATCGCCCAAGCCAACGTTTCGCTCGACGAAAAGCTGCGCATCACCACCGAACTCGTGAACTGCCGCCAGGCCGGCAACTTCGTGCTCAAGCATCGCGACGAAGTGGACTACGTTGACGTTTCGCCGAAACAGCTTGTTTCCGTGGCCGCCAGCTTGATTCCATTCCTTGAAAACGACGACGCCAACCGCGCCTTGATGGGTTCCAACATGCAGCGCCAGGCTGTGCCTCTGATTCGCGGCGAAGCGCCGCTCGTTGGCACTGGCATGGAGCGCGTCACGGCTCGCGATTCCGGCGCCGTGGTTCTCTGCAAGCGCGACGGTATCGTCGATCAGGTGGACTCTGAGCGCATTATCGTTCGCGTCGAAAGCGACCACTCCGGCGTACTCAGCCGCGAAGTCGGGGCGGACATCTACACTCTTACAAAGTTCAAACGCTCCAACCAGAACACTTGCATCAACCAGAAGCCGCTCGTTCGCGTCGGCGATCGCGTCAAAACTGCCCAAGTGCTCGCCGATGGTCCTTGCACCGACCGCGGCGAACTTGGCCTCGGCCGAAACGTCCTCGTGGCCTTCGTGCCCTGGCGCGGTTACAACTTCGAAGACGCTATCCTCGTCAGCGAAAAGCTGGTCAAGGACGACTACTACACCTCGATTCACATCGAGGAGTACGAAATCGAGGCCCGCGACACCAAGCTCGGCCCTGAAGAAGTTACCCGCGACATCCCCAACATCAGCGAGTCCTTCCTTCGCAACCTCGACGAAAGCGGCGTCATCCGTATCGGCGCGGTGGTGAAGCCCGGCGACATCCTGGTTGGCAAGGTCACCCCCAAGGGCGAGACCACCCTGACCCCTGAAGAAAAACTGCTTCGCGCTATCTTCGGCGAAAAGGCCGGCGATGTCCGCGACGCTTCTCTCTACTGCCCGCCGGGCATCGAGGGCACCATCGTTGACGTCAAGATCTTCACCCGCAAGGGAGGAGAAAAGGACGAACGCCACAAGGCTATTGAAGCTTCCCAGGTCTTCAAGCTGGAGAAGAACCTCGCCGACGAAATCCGCATCCTGACCGACGAGCGACTCAAGCGCCTCGAAGATCTCCTCGGCGGAAAGATTCTCCAGGCCGACCTGCACGACGAAAAGACCAATAAGCGCCTGCTGACCAAGGGCGTTGAGTTGACGCGCGATCTGATCGAAAAGATCTCCACGCGAAACCTCAAGCGCCTCAAGCTCAACGAGCGCGATCCGCTGCTCATCGAAAAGATCGAAGAAATCGAAGAGATGACTTCGCGCCAGATCGATGTGCTGCGCAAAATCACCGACGAACGCAAGGAAAAGCTGAAGAAGGGCGACGAACTGCCCCCGGGCGTCATCAAGCTGGTCAAGGTCTACATCGCCATGAAGCGCAAGCTCTCCATCGGCGACAAGATGGCCGGCCGCCACGGCAACAAGGGCGTCATCGCTCGCGTCGTTCCGGAAGAAGATATGCCATATCTCCCGGACGGCACACCCGTCGAAATCGTTCTGAATCCGCTTGGCGTTCCTTCGCGTATGAACGTCGGACAGATTCTTGAAACGCACCTCGGCTGGGCCTCCAAGGAACTGGGCAACAGCCTCAAGCGTTTGCTCAGCAAGGAAGTGAAGGCAGAAGCGATTCGCCGCTGGTATCGCGAGGTCTTCAGCGACACCGCCATCTGGAAGTCCCTGCAAAAATCGACCGACGAAGAGTTGCTCGAATTTGCCGAAGGCTTCCGCGACGGCATTCCGTTCGCCACGCCGGTATTCGACGGCGCGCGCGAACCGGAAATCCGCCACCTGCTCGAAGTCGCCGGCTTGCCGCACGCTGGCAAGATCAACCTCTTCGACGGCATGACTGGCGACCAGTTCGATCAGCCCATCACCGTTGGTTACATCTACATGCTCAAGCTCTCTCACTTGGTTGACGACAAGATCCACGCACGGTCGATCGGTCCGTACTCCCTCATCACCCAGCAGCCGCTCGGTGGTAAGGCTCAGTTCGGCGGACAGCGCTTCGGCGAAATGGAAGTGTGGGCCCTGGAAGCTTATGGCGCCGCGCACATTTTGCAGGAACTGCTGACCGCGAAGTCCGACGACGTCTATGGCCGCGCGAAAATTTACGAGGCCATCGTCAAGGGCGAGCCCGGCATCGAGCCTGGCGTGCCCGAATCGTTCAACGTGCTCGTACGCGAGTTGCAGTCGCTGTGCCTCGACGTCGAGTTGATGAAGCGGCAGAAGCCAACCGTAGAGAAGGCAGCAGATTAATAGCCGAAGGGGCGTAGCCTGCTGCGCCCCAGTTTGGCTATGACGTAGGTATGAGCAGTATTCCGTAGTTCGGGTTCTCAGCCGCCTCGGGCAGCCTTAAAGCTGCCAGGGGTGCGTCCCCGGTGAAAGCCGGGGAGGGAGGAAACAACCTTGTATCGCAGCAGCCCTTATGACCGCGCCAGTTTGATCGCCGATTTCGATTCCATCCGCATCAGCCTGGCAAGTCCGGAAAAAATCCGTTCGTGGTCCCACGGTGAAGTCACCAAGCCGGAGACCATCAACTACCGCACGTTCAAGCCGGAACGTGATGGTCTCTTCTGCGCCAAAATTTTCGGCCCTGTGACCGACTGGGAATGCTTGTGCGGCAAGTACAAGCGCATGAAGCATCGCGGAGTGATCTGCGACAAGTGCGGCGTTGAAGTCACCCTAAGTAAAGTGCGCCGCGAGCGCCTCGGCCACATCGAGCTGGCTTCCCCCTGCTCCCATGTTTGGTTCTTCAAGGGGCTTCCCAGTCGCATTGGCTACCTGCTGGACATTTCCATGCGCGATCTCGAGCGCATCCTCTACTTCGAGGCCTTCGTCGTTGTCGATCAGGGCGAAGTCGCGGTCCTGAAAGAACGCCAGGTCCTGCAGGAAGAGGAATATCGCAAGCTGACCACCGAATATCCCGGCCAGTTCGTCGCCAAGATGGGCGCCGAAGCCATCAAGGAGCTACTCCGCCGCGTCGACGTCGAAAAGCTTTCCGACGATCTCCGCGAGAAGATGAAAGCGGATCCTTCGCTCCAGAAGCGCATCAAGTTCGCCAAGCGCCTCAAAGTGCTCGAAGCGTTCCGCAAGAGCGGTAACAAACCCGAATGGATGATCCTGGACGTCATTCCCGTGCTCCCACCGGAACTGCGTCCTCTTGTGCCTCTCGACGGTGGCCGTTTTGCCACCTCGGATCTCAATGACCTCTATCGCCGCGTCATCAACCGCAACAATCGCTTGAAGAAGCTCATGGAACTCCGCGCGCCGGACGTCATCGTCCGCAACGAAAAGCGCATGCTCCAGGAAGCCGTTGACGCTCTGTTCGATAATGGCCGCCGCGGCCGCGTTCTCCGTGGCACCAACAACCGTCCGCTCAAGTCCCTCAGCGACACCCTCAAGGGCAAGCAGGGCCGTTTCCGCCAGAACCTTCTCGGCAAGCGCGTGGACTATTCCGGTCGTTCCGTCATCGTCGTTGGTCCGGAACTCAAGCTCAACCAGTGCGGTTTGCCCAAGAAGATGGCGCTCGAACTGTTCAAGCCCTTCATCTATCACAAGCTCGAAGCTCAGGGCCACTGCACCACCATCAAGCAAGCCAAGGAAATGGTCGAACAGCAGGAAGCCGTGGTCTGGGACATCCTCGAGGACGTCATCCGCGAACATCCGGTTCTCCTCAATCGTGCCCCAACCTTGCACCGTCTTGGCATTCAGGCCTTTGAACCGACTCTCGTCGAGGGAAAAGCCATCCGCATTCACCCGCTCGTCTGCACCGCCTTCAACGCGGACTTCGACGGCGACCAGATGGCCGTGCACATCCCGCTTTCCCCGGAATCCCAGGTGGAAGCCTCAGTGCTCATGCTCAGCTCGCGCAACATTCTTTCTCCGGCCCATGGTCTGCCTCTCGCCGTTCCCTCGCAGGACATGGTTCTTGGTCTTTATTATCTGACCAAGTCCAAGCCCGGCGCTAAGGGCGAGGGCCGCGTGTTTGGTTCCCCGGAGGATGTCTCTCTGGCCCTCGAAGCTGGCGAAGTCGAACTTCTCACTCCTATCCGTCTCCGCTACACGGGTGAGGCCATCGACCTGACCACCGCCTTCGATACCCAGGACGTGACCCACACCGAGCCGATCAAGATGGAACGCCAGTTTATCCAGACCACCGTCGGCCGCGTCATCTTCAATTCCCACTTGCCCAAACAGATGCCCTACATCAACGGCTTGCTCAAGAAGAAGGGCGTCCAGCAACTGGTCTACTACGCCTACTTGCGCTTTGGCCTCGAAGCCACCGTCGAGCTCCTCGATCACCTCAAGGCCCTCGGCTTTGCGTATGCCACCAAGTCCGGCATCTCCATCGGCATCGATGACATGCTCATTCCCAGCGACAAGTACAAGCTCGTCGAAAATGCTGAAAAGGAAGTCGTCAAGGTTCAGCAGCAATACCTTGACGGCGCCATCACCAACGGCGAACGCTACAACAAGGTCATCGCCATCTGGGGCGACGTGACCGAAAAAGTTGCCGACGAAATGTTCAAAGCGCTCGAAACTCAGGATCGCGAAGGCAACATCAATCCGGTTTACATCATGGCCGACTCCGGCGCCCGTGGTTCGAAGCAGCAGATTCGACAGCTTTCCGGCATGCGCGGCTTGATGGCCAAGCCCTCCGGCGAAGTCATCGAGACTCCCATTACCTCCAACTTCCGCGAAGGCCTCACCGTGTTGCAGTACTTCATTTCCACCCACGGCGCACGCAAAGGTCTTGCGGACACCGCGTTGAAGACCGCGGACTCTGGCTACCTGACTCGTCGCCTCGTCGATGTGGCCCAGGACGTCATCATCAACGAGTTCGACTGCGGTACCTCGGACGGCATCTACGTCGAGCCCATTATCGAAGCGGGCGTCGAAGTCGAGCCTCTCCGCGACCGCGTCGTCGGCCGGGTGTCTCTGGAAAAGATCAAGGACTTCGAAGGTAGCGTCATCATCGAAGTCAACCAGGAGATCACCGAGGAACTCGCCAACGCCATTCAAGCTGCCGGCATTGAGCGCGTTCGCATCCGCTCCGTTCTCACCTGCGAATCCCGACGCGGTGTCTGCGCCCTCTGCTATGGGCGCAACCTCGCGACCGGCCGCATGGTCGAACTCGGCGAAGCCGTCGGCGTTATTGCCGCCCAGTCCATCGGCGAACCTGGCACTCAGCTCACCATGCGCACCTTCCACATCGGTGGTGCGGCTACCCGCGTCAGCGAGCGTTCCACTCTCGAAGCCAAGAACACCGGCGTCGTCAAATTCGTCGACCTTCGTCACGTCGAGGGCCGCGGCGGCGCTCACATCGCCATGAACCGTTCCGGTCTCATCGTCATCGTCGATGAAAAGGGGCGCGAGAAAGAACGCTACCACGTCGTTTACGGAGCCCGCCTCCGCGTCACCGAGGGCGAATCCGTCAACCACGGCCAGATCCTTGCCGAATGGGATCCATTTACCTTTTCGATCCTCACTGAAACCGCCGGCTCCGTGAAGTTTGATGACTTGCGTCCCGGTCTTACCATCGAAGAGCAGGTCGACGAAGTCACCGGCCTCTCCCAGCTTGTGGTCACGCTTCCTCCAGGTGATGAAAAGCACCAGCCCGCGATCCTTGTCCGCGATTCTTCCGGCAAGGTCCGCAAGAAGTATCTCATGCCCTCCCGCGCCCACTTGATGGTGCAGGATGGCGATGAGCTCCAGGCTGGAGACGTGCTCGCGAAGATTCCGCGGGAAACCACCAAGACCAAGGACATCACCGGTGGTCTACCCCGCGTCGTCGAGCTCTTCGAAACCCGTAAGCCTAAGGATCCTGCCGTCATTTCCGAAATCGACGGCACCGTCCGCTACGGCGAAATCGCCAAGGGTATGCGCAAGATCTACGTCGAAAGCGAAGATGGCAAGACCTCTAAGGAATATGCCATCCCGCGCGGCGTCCACATCAACGTTCAGGAAGGCGAGCACGTCCGCGCTGGTGAAGCGCTCATCGACGGCCCGCTCAACCTCCACGACCTGCTCGCGGTTCTCGGCGAAAAGTACACCCAGGCTTACCTCGTCAACGCCATTCAAGAGGTTTACCGCCTCCAGGGCGTCAACATCAACGACAAGCACATCGAGACTATCTCTCGTCAGATGATGCGTTGGGTTAAGGTCGAAGACGTCGGCGACACCACCTTCCTTCTTGAAGAACAGGTGGATAAGTTCCGCTTCCGCGAAGAGAACGACCGCGTCATTGCCGAAGGGGGCCGTCCGGCTACCGGGCGTCCACTCCTCCTCGGCATTACCAAGGCCTCTCTCTCTACGGACTCCTTCATCTCGGCAGCCAGCTTCCAGGAGACCACGCGTGTTCTCACCGAAGCTGCGGTTGCCGGTAAGGTCGATTATCTCCGCGGCCTGAAGGAAAACGTCATCATGGGCCGTCTCATCCCGGCGGGCACTGGACTCGAACACTATCGCAGTATCCAGTTGCTCACCGAAATGCCCCCGCCTGCTCCCGTTGAAGAACTTCCAGAAGCTTCTGAGTTCGCAGCCGATGATGCCGCAGGCCTGGAGTTCCTCGGCGGAGGTAAGGACGAAGAGCCCGAAGCCGATGCCGCCACCGAGGGTCAGGACTAACCACTCCTCTGGCCGCCGGCCGTCCAACTCAATCAACGCAAAGCGCCTCGGAGTTCCCCGAGGCGCTTTTTTTTTGCTTCACCGTCCTTCCGTACAGGTAAACCTCAGGAACGTGCCTTCCTCATCCTCCTTGCTGCCCGTTATCCCCTTTCCTATCATTGGAAAGGTCTTTCACGGTACAAGTGTCGTTGGCGATGAGTGTTCCCGTATGAGCGTGGACCCACAACCCGCCCAACAGCCGCAGGCTCTTCCGGCCAATGAATCCGGCACATCTCTAAGCGCTCGTCTCAACAGCTACGAAAAGCGCCAGCAGGAACTGTGGCGTCTGACCTTTTTCGTTCTCTTCGTTGTTTCTTCCGCTTTTGCCTGGTACTCCTGGGATACTTTGCGGTCCACCCGTTTTCGCCTCGAAGCTCTCCCGTTCGGTTTGGTTGCTCTCGTTATCCTTCTTGGTGCCTACGTCTGGAAAAAGACTCAGGAAATTGCCGAACTCAAGGGCGTCGTTCGCGGTCTCGATCAGAGGGATGCCGCTCCTCCGAGCGACCGTCAGCTCGAACAGTTGTTCTTCATGATCTCCAAATCCCAACAAGGCTTTCGCGATCTGATCGATTCCTTTGATGACATCCTGCTGGCCTTAAGCCTCGATGGCGAAATTCGTGCTGCCAACCGCAGTTTCGCCGATTTTATTGGCCAGTCCTTTCAGGAAATTATCGGCCTTCCCATCGGCCATTTTGTCATCGATGAGCACGCCACCTCCGCGGAAGAATTAAAAACCGTTATGGATCGGTTTCTCGAGCGCCGCGTGTGGTCCGGCGTCGTAAAGGTCCGCCTGAAAAAGACCGGGGCGGCCTTCTTCTTTGACTGCGTCGCTCACGCCATGGTCCGCGACGAGAAGGTTCACGGCCTCACCATCCTCGCCCGCGACATCACTTCGCAGCGCCGCAGTGAAGCTAGATTTACAGAGCTCTTTGAGACCCTCCAGGAAGGCATCTACATCGTCACTCCCGACGATAAGATCCTGGAAGTCAATCCCGCCCTCGTTCACATGCTCGGGTACCTTTCCAAAGAAGAATTGCTCGGCAAAAAGGTCAGTGACATCTTTATCGATCAAGCGCAGCGCTCTCTCCTGGCCCACGAAGTGGAACGCCAACCGTCTCCCCAGGGAAGGGAAATTACCCTCCAATGCAAGGATGGGAAATCCATCGTTTGCCTTAATACCGCTTCTGCCGTCCGCGATACGGCTGGCAAAATTGTCCGCTATCAAGGCGCCCTCGCGAACATCACTGAGCGCCGGGCCATGGAAAAGCAGCTCTACCAGCAGCAGGAGTTTGCCCGCCGTTTGGTCGACAGTTTCCCCGACCTTATCTTCGTTGTCGACACCGACAGGCGATATACCTTCGTCAGCCCGAAAGTCGAAGAAGTGCTCGGCTACAATACTCAGGAAACCATCGGCACGATATTCGGGGATCGCACCCACCTCGAAGAACGCACTGCTGTAATTGCTGTCTTCGACGATCTGCTCCAGGGCAAGCGCAATTTTGCATCCATCGAACTTCGCGTACGCCACAAGGCCGGCGAATGGCGCCGCTTACGCTGCCATTTCAGCCCGCTGTTCGATGAAAAGGGCAAAATCGAAGGCGTGGTCATCTCTGGCCGTGACATCACCGAATTGAAGCGTATGGAAGAGCAGTTGATCCAGGCCGAAAAACTGGCTGCCATGGGTCAGATGCTCGCCGGTGTCGCCCATGAATTAAACAATCCTCTCACGGCCATCCTCGGTGCCAGCGAGCTCATTCGCGATCGCGCGGGCATCGACGAAAACACCAGGCGTCAGCTCGAAATGACTCACCGCCAGGCCCGCCGCGCCGCCCGCATTGTCCAGAACCTCCTCGAATTCTCGCGTCCCGCTTCTCCTCAGAAGAAAGCCTTGGACCTCAACGCCGTCATTGACCGTACCCTGCAACTCCACGAACATTCCCTTCGGCGCAACTCCATTCAGGTCGACTTCCATCCTTCCGCTGGACTTCCCCCTACTGTGGGTGACGCCAACCAGCTCATCCAGATCTTCCTCAATCTCGTCAGTAATGCAGAGCAGGCCATCCGCGAGGTTCGCCCATCGGGTCGCATCCAGATTCGTGTCGGCCAAAAAGCCTCGCGGATCTTCGCTACCGTTCAGGACGACGGTGCCGGAATCCCGCCGGAAGTGCTTCCCAAGATTTTCGATCCGTTTTTCACCACCAAGCGTCCCGGCGGTGGCACCGGTTTGGGCCTTAGCATCTGCATGTCGATCGTCCGCGAGCACGGCGGCGACATGGAAGTCGAATCCCTTCCCGCGGGCGGCGCAGCCTTCACTGTTTTTCTCCCGATCGCTGTGTCGGAAGCCGCACACCAACCCGCGCGAGAGCTGGATTCTTCCGGCTCCGGCGAGATGATGGCTCCGACACTGGATCTTCTCAAGAACCGTACCATCCTCGTAGTCGATGATGAGGAGAGCATCCGGATGCTGCTGGCTGAAGGACTTTCCGTGCATGGATTGCGCGTCGATTGTGCCGGAACGGCGGAAGAGGCGCTGATCCTCGTTCTTCACACGAAATACGACGCTATTCTCTGCGATTTGAATCTGTCTGGAACCGGTCCAAACGCCGATGGCTACGGCGTTGCCCAGCGCCTCAAAATTGCTGCCGGCGCAAACAAGCCCGAGCTCATCTACATGTCAGGCGAGGTCGTAGGGGAAGGAGAGGGCTCCAGTGCTTCCACCAGTTACCGTCGGCTCCAGAAACCCTTCCGAGTCTCCGACGTCCTGAACACTCTAATGATCGTATTCAGCCGCATCCCGGCAGGTTCCAACAAGCGCTGACAAATCCTGGCTATTTTTTCGCTTTCGCGCTGGATGCGCCGCTCCCATCTACCCCAAAATCCCACACAAAGTAGTTCAACCCGTCCGGCAGGACTTCGGCAATCACGTACTCGCCCGGAGTCAACGCCTCACCCAGCGTAAACCGGTACACGTTCGGGGCGATTTCCCACCGCTGAATTGGCACCTCATTTATGTTCGCGGATACTTTTTCGCCGAATAATGTGCTGATCGATTCCAATTCACGCCCGTTGTGTGTCGCCTTCGCCCGAATCAGCACCACATCTGGCCCGCTCTCTCCGGGTCGGCTGCTTTTCT
Source organism: Candidatus Acidiferrales bacterium (assembly GCA_963709675.1). Lineage (GTDB taxonomy): Bacteria > Acidobacteriota > Terriglobia > Acidiferrales > UBA7541 > Acidiferrum. The sequence continues at coordinate 1,013,114 of CAVPWW010000001.1, read as the reverse complement.
CTATCGGTGAAACCCGGTCCATATCCGGCGGCGCCTCCCGCAAATAAAACTCGGGAGTCGTGGAACGCAAGCGAAGCGTGGCACGTTCGCCCGCAATGAACACTTTTTGTTTCCCGGGAACGATCGGCACCGGCGAGAGCACTTGTTCGATCGTCCGCAATTTGTCCCTCTTCGTTCCCGACTCTACCTGACGTACCATCCGGACCGATTTACCTTCCACCACAAACAATCCTTCCGCCGACGGCAAAAACGCTCCCTCTCCCACTTGCAGGCTCGCGTCTATGTCCGCTACGTTGTCCAGCCTCTTTGCCTCTTCCTGAGTGTGGACCTTTTCCGCCAGAGCATTGGATGCCTTTTCGCTCGCCGCCTCATCCTTCGCCGTGGCCTCCCAGTCCACCATTGCTGCAGGCAACTCTTCCCAATCCCCGCGTTCCTGGCTGAAATACCGCACACGATCGCCGTTCCGTTGGTATTCCCTCACAATCTGGTAGGTGCCGTCTTTCAGGATGAGCTTCTTGCCTCGCGGCATTTCATGGGGGTTGTTAGCTTGCGCGGATTGTGGCTCCGGCTTCTGCTGGTTGGTCCCTTGCGCAGCGCTCCTCAGAGGCGCCACCGCAAGGCCCAGCAGCATACAGGAGACGCACAGGCCAAAACTGCGAGTGGAACTACAGCCGCGAATGCGCGCTCCAACCATGGGGTCTCAGGTCGGCACTCCCTGCAAAATTTGGCAGCGCCTGCCGTCCAGGGAATAAGGATAGCTCCCCCACGCCAGCGCTCGCAAGCGATGCTCGGCAATCGCTACTGCGCCCGTTTCCAACAATTTCGTTAATCTTCCTCGATGTGTCGCCTTGTTTTGCACCTAGGGGATTGAACTGCCCTAACCGCACGGTGCTACCTTGGTCGCTAGCGCGACACGGAACCGTGAACTCCTACAATGCTCATTCGTTTTGCTACTGCCTCTCTGGCATTCTTATTTGCTTCTCTTGCCCTTCTACTCGCCCAAGATCAGCCCGCGGCTAATCCTACGCAAGGCCTGATCGCGACGGATCGACCGTCATTCACCAACTCCAGCATTGTCGTTCCTCTCGGCAGTTTCCAAACGGAAAACGGATTCCTCGCCACCAACAACCAGGGACAGAACGGCGCGGATGGCCCCGAGACTCTCGTGCGCTTCGGCCTCACTTCGCGGACGGAATTGCGTTTCACCGTGCCGGATTATTTCCACAACTTGAACGGGAGCGGCGGCTCAGGATTTGGCGATTTGGCTATCGGAGTGAAAGAACAACTTGGGCCTACGCCTGGTGGTTTCGATGTTTCCGCCACACTCTTCCTCAGTTGTCCCACCGGCGCGGAGGACGTGTCCAGCGGTGGGTACGATCCGGGGCTACAGGTGGCCTGGTCGCATGGCCTGCCTTCCAAGTGGACGGTGGCCGGAATGTTCTCCCTGTACTACCCCACCCAGAACCACAAGCGAAATCTGACTGGCCAATGCACTCTCCTTTTGGATCGACAACTGTTTGGATCGACAACAGTCACGGCCCTGGGATGCATTTGTCGAATAGGCAGGCAATTTTCCCGAGCGCGGCGTGTCCGGCCAATTGCTGCACTTTGGAACCGCGATCAAACTCTCAAATCGGCAACAGCTCGACTTCCACGTTGGCGTTGGCTTATCCTCCGGCGCAGTGAATCATTTCATTGGCATCGGTTACTCCTTCCGATTCCAGGCCCTCCATCGGAATTGACGGCTGCCTGCCTGCGCAAACTCCGCCCAATCCGCTTTGCCAGATATCCCGGGAACCAAACATCTGTGCAAAAAGGAACAGTCGCGCTTGTGTGCTAACTGGAACAGACAGGGGAATCCCGGCCGACTAGACTTCCTTTGTTGAGAGGCTCATTCGTACGGGAAAAGACAGGTATTCATATGTGGCAAAGAAATTGTCCAATTTGTCGGCAACTGTTGGAAAAGAAACAACCGACGGACACCGTCCACTGCCCGTGCGGTAAGTACCTCTGGAAGGGCTAGCGCTGTCCATTTCTGACTCCTACCAACTCCGCTGAATCGCAAGTAGGTAAGCGTCCCGCCCGCTACTCTCCGAAGTCAGTGAGAGAGATTTGGACAAGGCTAATTTGTTCCTACGCTTCCGTGGCGGAAAGCGAGAATCGAAGAGATGAGAAATCTGTCGCTGTACATACAGTTTATTGTTCTGCTCGGCATGTTTCTGGATACCCGCACGCCAGCGGTCGCCCAGTTACCTGCTCAGCAGACCGTTCTAACACAACCGCGCGTTGCCCAAACTCCTACGCTCCTCCTAACGGTAGCGACCCCTGTGCCCGCTGCTTCCTTCCTGCTGTCACAGCCCGCCTCAGAATCCGCCCATTTCAGCAGGCTGTTTGTCGGGGATTATAAACCTGACCACGGCCTGGAGTACCTTCCCCAGATGCAACAGATAAAAAATTTGAATTTCACCCAATCGAGCCTGCCACTCGTCCAGCTCTGGAGCGGGAGGCTGCAACTGGAGGCCTTTCAGAATACGCTTCACATTCAGAACTTGCGTTCAGTCCATCTCTCTGGCCTGAGCTTGAGTTTTCACCTTGGTCGGGATGCGCGGACAGGGCGACCGAACGAGGCTTTGCGCATGCTGTCGCGAATCTTGCTGTCACCGTACTGAATTGGACTGTATTGTTTCGGTCTCGGTATTACTATGGATGTCCGATGAAGAAGAAATCCAAGAAAGAACCCACTAACGCGACATATGTCAGCGTCAAGCGGGAAATGGCAAAACCGCGGACCGCCAAGTCCGCGAAATTGGCGGAATTAAATCTGGATACTGCCCGAATTCAACTGAAGATGGCCTAGGACCAAAATCAAGAACGTGCGAACGAATACCGAGCACGTTTAGACATCGGGCGTACTAGCCATGCCTTCCGAATACGATGCGATGGGGAACGAATGCACTGCGCTGCCAGTGAAACCACACTACGCCTCTGGGGAGTGTCAAATGGCGGGAATCGACTTACGCCCGAGGGGAACTACTAGTGTGTGCAGCGCGGAAACAACGTCGTCAGCACCATCAAGTCCGACAGGGTGAACAACCATTGTTCCGCCTGGGCACCTGCTGCTTCCGCTGCTCTCGCGATCATGCCCAGATGACGGCTGCGTGCAAAATTGTGCAGATGTTCCACGCAGATCCCCGTCAAGCTGGCCACTTCCGTGTCCGTGAAGATCTTCTGACTTGACTTGACTTTAACCAAGGGGCCTCTCTCAATCTCCGTCGCTTTCGTCCTCTGCCTGGTTTGATGCTGCAAGCAGGTTAGATGACGCCTAATTCCCCTGCAATAGTCGTTCCGTTTGAAAACGCATTAAACCAATTCTCTAGTACTTTTTGGATTGCGGCTTTTTCAAGCCTTTTTGCCGTTTTATGCCGACTCGAGACCTTGTGCGGCATCTGTTAGAACTTACAGTGGGGGTGTGAAATAAACTACTGATTTTGCGAAATTTCTACCACTTTTGGTAGTCGCCTGCCTATGTCTTTCATTTGCTTCGCGTGGCGAAGTTGGTGCGCTGCGATCATTTCAAACCATTCATACAGATTTAGCTTGCCAAGGAATGCATGGTTCCACCTGTACGCACTCAGGTTTCGGTTCCGAGTCTCCACCAGGAAAGCCACTGCCCGTTCACGGGTAAGGCGAACTTCTCCTAACATTTCTTCTTTACTTCCAATCAGTTCGGGGTCCTGCGGAATGGGGGTTTTGAATCGTAGCAACCGTACCTCCACCAGCCACAACGGCAGATGCAGGCGTTTCCAGAGGCGGACAGGTTTGGGAGGTTTGTGGAGGATTCGGTCAGCAGTTCGAATGATGGCTCGCTCCACGATTACCAGATGGGCCGAGACTTCTGCGGCCGACCATTCTTTGGCGCTGGGTTTTCTGCTCCAATCCTCAGCGGGGATTGCATCCGCCGCGCACAAAAACTCCGATTGTGCATCGGCAAGCTTCACAATAATGGGCGAAAGGTTCAGCACAGCCTCGATCTTGCGGACCTTTAGATGGTCGCGCCACCGGCCCGCTCAAAGGCGTATGCCAATTGCAGCACGCGCGCTTCGCCAAATGCGGGTCCAATGATCTGCAACCCCACAGGAAGCTTCCCTTCAATGCGCCCGCAGGGTACAGAAATTCCGGGCAAGCCCGCCAATGACCCCGTAACTGTATAGATATCAGCAAGATACATCTGCAAGGGGTCGTCCACCCGTTCCCCCAGCTTGAATGGCGGTACGGGTGATGTCGGAGTGACAATGGCATCGACTTGCGCAAACGCTTTCCGAAAATCCTCTGCGATCAGTGCCCGCACCTTCTGTCCCTTTAGGTAGTATGCATCGTAATAGCCCGCGGAAAGCACATATGTCCCCAGCACGATTCGTCGCTTCACCTCGGGGCCGAACCCCTTGCCGCGAGTCTTTCGATACATGCCGATCAGTGAATCCGCCTCAGCGCGCGGCCCATAGCGCACCCCATCGTATCTCGCCAAGTTTGAGCTGGCTTCCGCCGTCGCAATAATGTAATACGTTGCGATGGCATAATCGGTGTGCGGCAGCTGGATTTCCCGCACATCGCAACCCTGTTTCTTCAGCAAGTCAATTCCGGCAAATATCTTCTCTCGAACCCCGTTGTCCATTCCAGCACCGAAATACTCTTTCGGTATGCCGATCTTCATCCCTTTCACGGGTTTACTCAATGCCGCCGGGTAATCCTCCACCGGCGCGGTCGTCGAGGTGGAATCGTTGGGATCGCGTCCGCCTAGAACCCTCAAAACCGTCGCGACATCCGCTACGTTATGAGCGAACGGGCCAATCCGGTCGAGCGAAGACGCGAATGCAATCAGTCCATACCGGGAAACTCGCCCGTAACTGCCCATCATCGCTGGAATCCCGCAAAATGATCCCGGCTGCCGGATCGATCCGCCCGTATCCGTTCCGAGCGAGGCCACTGCCAAATCCGCTGCCACTGCCGCCGCCGAGCCTCCGCTTGACCCGCCCGGCACGCATCCCGGGGCGGCAGGATTTTGCACATTTCCGTACGCAGAATTCTCGTTCGAACTGCCCATGGCGAACTCGTCGCAGTTCGTCTTGCCCAAAATCACCGCGCCCGCTTCTTCCAGCCGTGTCACCGCCGTAGCGTCGTAGGGTGGCACATAATTTGTCAGGATTTTTGAGCTGCAGGTAGTGCGAATCCCCCGCGTGCTGATCACGTCTTTCACCGCCACCGGCACGCCCGCCAGCGGCCCCAGCGGTTTGCCCGCCGCCACCTGAGCGTCCACGCGGTCCGCCTGCCGGTAGGCCCGCTCTTCGCAAAGCGTCAGATACGCGTTCAACTCTCCATTGCGTGCCGCAATCCGTCTAAAATAGTCCGCCGCAATTTCCCGTGCTGACGCTTTCTTCCCTGCAATCGCCTCGTGCACTTCCCCAATCGTCCTCATCGTCCCCATTTTTATGCCATCCCAAACTCGCCATGCCGCGCTTCAAAAATGTCATCCCCAACCTAAACTTGTCATCCCGAGCGCGGCGAGGGATGCGCCTTTCAACTCACGACTATCTCTCTATCACCTTCGGCACGCGAAAATAAGGCGGCTCGGGATCCGGAGCGTGGTCCAGTACATCATCCGCCACCGCGCACGGCACGACCAAGTCCTCCCGCAGCGTCGCGTCCGCCGTCTGCGCTTCCGTCAACACCTGCGCCATCGGCTGCACCTTTGTGGTGTCCAACTCGTTCAGCTTCCCGATGTATTCCAGGATTTCATCCACCTGCGCGCGATACTTCTCCAGCTCATCCTCGCTCAAATCGAGATACGCCAGTTCCGCCACGCGCAACACATCTTCACGGCTGATTTTCATCTTTTCGCTTTCCTGGTAGCGCCAGCATCTTGCCGGCTCTTTTCACTTCGCTCTTTGAGGGTTTTGCCGCATCGAGTAGTTTAGAACAAAATCACTTACCGGCTCACCGCTTCCGCCGTCTTCCTAGGAAATTTCGTGGCCACGTAATCGTCCACCAGCTTCTGGAACGCCACCGCCAACTCGTCGTAGGTTCCTTCGAGCGTCACGTCCTTCTTTCCATCAATGTACACCGGGCACCGCGGCGCCTCCCCCGTTCCTGGCAAGCTGATCCCAATATTGGCCGCCTTCGATTCGCCAGGACCATTCACGATGCAGCCCATCACAGCCAACGTCATGGTCTCCACGCCCTCATATTGCGTCTTCCACGTCGGCATCATGTCGCGGATGTAGCCCTGAACACTCTCGGCCAATTCCTGAAACGTTGTGCTGGTCGTTCGTCCGCACCCAGGGCACGCTGTCACGCTCGGTGCAAATGACCGCATCCCCAGAGCCTGCAGCAGTTCGCAGCACGCGTACACTTCCTCGCGCCGGTCCCCGCCCGGCCGTGGTGTCAGCGAAATCCGGATCGTATCCCCGATCCCCCCGTACAGCAGCACCCCCAACGACGCCGCCGACCACACCATCCCCTTCATTCCCATGCCCGCTTCGGTCAGTCCCAAATGCAGCGGTTGTCGCGTCTTGGCCGACAAATCCCGGTACACGGTGATCAAGTCCCGCGGCCGCGAAGTCTTGCATGAAATAATGATCTGGTCGTTCCTCAGCCCGCTTTCCAGCGCCAGCTCCGTCGACTCCAGCGCCGAAAGCACCATGCAATCATTGATAATTTCTTCGCTCTCTTTGCCCAGGTTCTGGTCGGTGTTCTCCTGCATCTTCTTCATCACCAGTTCCTGATTCAACGACCCGCCATTCACGCCAATGCGCACCGGCTTCCCGTTGTCCACCGCCACTTTGCAGATCGTGGAAAACTGCTCGTCGCGCCGCTGTCCCGCGCCCACATTCCCAGGATTGATCCGGTACTTGTCCAGCGCCTTCGCGCATTCCGGATACTTCGTCAGCAGCACATGCCCGTTGTAATGGAAATCCCCAATGATCGGCACGTTGCAGCCCGCATCCAGCAGCCGCTTCTTGATCACCGGCACCGCCGCCGCCGCTTCCGGCACGTTCACCGTCCAGCGGACAATCTCCGACCCCGCCTCCGCCAGCTCCAACGTCTGCTGCAGCGTCGTCTCTACGTCTGCCGTATCGGTGTTGGTCATCGACTGCACAACAATGGGCGCGCCGCCGCCCACCGTCACGTGGCCCACCTTTACTCCATGCGTTTTCTTGCGCCCAAAGCGCAGCCCGCTAGCATCCGTTCCTTCAATCTGGTTCAGCATATCCTTTATTTTACCAAGCCCGACCCGCTCTGTCCTGCCCCTTCGCCCACACTACAACTTCGTCATCCGGTTCTCCGGCCTGCTCTTTGTTGGGGGTCGGGCTTCAGCTCCGGCATCGTCGCTCACAAAAATCAGGCTTCAGCCCCTGGGGACTCCGCACTTACTCATTTCGATGTTCTATTTCTGATTTCCAGCCCGCGCTTACGCCCCCGCGGCTGTCGTTCGGTCGAAGGCCTTCACCGCCGCTGCCTCGTTGTCCGCGATGTCGAACACCGTGTACAGCTTTGTGATTTCCATCAAGTTGTCGACCTTGTCCGTCAGGTTCACCAGCTTCAACTCTCCGCCGGCTTTCCGCACACTCGTAAACGCGCTCACCAACGCTCCTAACCCCGAGCTGTCGATGTAGCTCACTCCCGCCATGTTCAGCAGAATCCTCTGATGGCCCTCGCTCAGCAGATTCATGATCAAGTCGCGCAATCCCGCGCTCTCTTCCCCCAGCGCAATCCGCCCGCTGATGTCCACAATCGTGACGTCGCCGGTCTGTCGTGTACTCATCTTCATATCCATTGGCAAACTCCTAGTACCGCGTTAACCCCAGTCTTCTTCCCCTGGGTGTCCCCGAACTATAGTGTTTCGCAGCCCAAAACGCCACTATCCATTCCAAGGCTTGGCCTCCGGGCATCGAGCGCCGCTCGAACGAATCAGCCCCGCCACAGAACAAATCAAAACTCCATAGCGCACACCCACACTCCCATCTCTCAGCTCTTCAATTCCCAGAGCAGTGCTCGCCAACGCGCGGCAGCCACGAGTTCATGAATTACCGAGACTTGCTAACGTACAGCGTGGCGGTTCTCAATACGCCATTTAGGCAGCCGAAAAATTGCGGGTAACGCCGTTGATGAAGACGGGAGGCAACAGCACTGCCGAGGACGGGGACGTGTCCCCCCATCTTGCCGACCGTTCAGGCCTTTTGTTTTTCTCTCTCAGGCTGGGCGGTCGAACGGGAAGGACGTACGCTCTTTGCTGTCGACTGTTGGCTAATGACTGACGGCCGCCCGTCCACGCGCCGACTTCCTCGGGATGCCATGCGCGTGGCAATCCACGCAGTTCACAAAGTGGATGTTGTGGGGGCTCTTGCGGTCCTTGAAGGTGGTATCCATTTTCTCCACAGGGATGCCGCAATTAGAAAGCTTGGGATGGCAGGTGCTGCACGACGGACGAGTTTGCTGGCCATGCTTCAGGTGGCAAGCCATGCAACTGAGTCCTTCGTGCACCCCAACGGGCGTGCGATCGTCACCGGAGCGAACCTGTTCTGTGGCTAACGGAGCATGGCACTGGTAACACAAAGCCTGGCGCTGGTCGGGGCTGATGTGAACTTCGCGCGCGCCATCGAACATTTTGGGCAGCGGCAATTCCGCCACGGAAACGTGATCGAGTTCGCGGCGATCAAACAGCGCCAGCGAAGGACGGTTGATTTCCTGCTGCGTGCCGGGAGTGGGTTTGTCCTGGATCGATTTTGCCAAAGGCGCACCCTGGTGATGCATTTGGTGGCAAGTCAGGCAGGGAATCACGGGCTGCGCGGTGAGTTCGGCTGATTTCAAATGCCAGGGCCCGGCGACGGTGAGCGGGGAGACCAGATCGCGAATGCCGCCTTCAAAATGCATGCCGTGGCAGCGCAAGCAATCGTCCATCAGGAGTTGGCGCTGGTTGTGGCTGGAGTTGAGAAAAATATCGGAGTAACTGGCGCTGTGCGCGCTGGACTGCCAATCTGCAAATTCCTGCTGATGGCATTTCTGGCAGCGCGGCACCATCTCGAAAACGTCTTTAGCGCGCAGCCGTGTCTTCGCCGGAGCTTTGCCGCGCAGATGAGTAAACACGCGCCTCATGTTGTTGATGTGGAATCCCGCGTTCAACGTGAACACATCACCGTGGCATTCCTGGCATTCCACGCCGCGATGCGCCGAGCTGTGCCAGTCGGAATACGGCTGCCAGATTTCGTGGCAACTGGCGCAAGCGCCGCCGTGGGAGCGCTCGTATCGCGCGGAAACCGCGAATAGGAGCACAGCCGGAGAAAGCAACACGGCGAATACCAGAACAAGACGACGAATCCTGGATTTGGCCGAGCGCGGAGGTTGCTGCGGATGAAGGTCGCGATTCATCCCGGCTTCCAATTACTGGCGATGAACTCCGAGACGCGATACGCATTAGCCATGATGGTAAGCACGGGATTGAAACCGCCGTTGGTTACATGCACGCTGGCATCGACCACAAACAGATTGTCGACGCCGTGCACCTGGCAGTGCGCATCCACGACCGAACTCTTTGGATCATTTCCCATGCGGCATGTGCCGGCCTGATGCTGGCCGCCGCTCAAGCCCGGTCCCGGCAGTCTGGGCCAGGTTTTGATTGCGCCGGCTTCGTTCAGCCAGTCTTGCGCTTTTTCGGCGATGAATTTTGCGGTGACGATATCTTGCAGATGTCGCTGGCCAGAAAGACGCACGACAGGAATGCCCCAGAAATCTTTCACGGCCGGATCCACTTGCACGCGAGCGTCGAAAACAGGCATCTCTTGCACCGGGCCCATGACAATGACGGAGCGCTTGTAGAATTTGCGCACATACTCTTTGTGCGCGAGGCCCCAACGCGGCACATCCGGCGGAAGGATGAACGCGAAGTGAATCGGCAAGCGGATAAATTCGTTGCACAAAACAGCTCCGCCAACCAGGCCGGGATTTCCGTGGTTGTAGTCGGAGATGGCAATGGAAGCGCCGGGCCCAAGATCATCGAAGATGTCGTAGTCCATCAAACCCATGGCACCGGAATAGGCGTGGCCCTGCAGATTGCGGCCTACCCAGTCGTATTGATTGCCAATCCCGTTGGGAAACTTCGCACTTTTTGAATTAAGCAAAAGCCGGGCCGATTCCGTAGCCGAAGCGGAGACAATGATGAGATCGGCAAGCTGCTCCTGCAATCGGTTGTTTGCGTCGAAATAAGCCACGCCAGTTACTCGCCCGCGAGAATCGGTTAGAATTTCCTTCACCACAGAATCCGTACGCATATCGCAGTTGCCCGTCGCAAGAGCTTTGGGAATTACCGTATTGTGCGTTCCATTCTTTGCGTCGACTTCACAGGCGAATCCCACGCACCAGCGGCAGCGCATGCAGGCTCCACGACCATTGAAAGGCACCGTGTTGCGCAGCATGGGAATGGCAAAGGGGTGCAAACCCAAGCGTTTTGCGGCACTTTCCAGCGCGATATGTTCGAGGCTTGGAGAAAGCGGCGGCATGGGAAGCGGTTTACGGCGCGGCGCCTTGAAGATGTTGCCGCTGTCGTCGCCGGAAACGCCGATTTCCCATTCGGCCTTCTCGTAGTAAGGCTCGAGATCCTGATAGCGGATCGGCCAGTCCTCGAGCGTGCTGCCGGGAACAGAACCGTAGACCGACCGCATGCGAAAGTCGTTCTCCATGAAGCGCCAGGCCATCGCCCCGTAGCTGAAAGTCCCGCCACCGACGCAGGCGGCATTGTTGCTGTAGTCGCCGTCGCTCGGTCTGACGATTTGCTGTTGGCCATTTGGGGAGACGACGACGCGGGGATTGCGTTCGTCATCTGGGCCGAACGCACAGCCGAGCGCAGTGGTGCGTTGATTGCGCAGATCGTCCTTGCGGCAATCAAACGCTGTGTACCATTTGCCGCGTTCGAGCAGTGCGACACTGAAGCCTGCGCAAGCAAGTTCCTTGGCCACCACTCCGCCACCCGCACCAGCGCCAACGACGACCGCGTTTACGCGTTTGAGTGCCATGGATGCAGCCTACCTTTGTGATAGAGCGAAGTGACGCTAGGAATTCTGTGGCTCATAGTGTTGCTGCCCGCGGACTTGCGGGTAAGACAGACCCACCATCTTCCAACTGGCATGATCGCGATTGCCGCCGTGGCGCGAGTCGCCGTAATAGCCCTGCATCGAGTGATTCAGCAGCAAATCGAAGAAAGCGGAAGGGGGGATTTCGTTCCAGACGTCGGGCGAAAGTTCGCCGGATTCCATGGAACGAAGGAAGAGGTTTTGCTGATCGGCGGAAAGTAATGCGAAAGGTTGGCGGAACTTCGCCCGGCTGGAACGGTCGAGGAAAGCAAGCCCGTGGCGATACGTGCTCTGCCATCGGAGATAAGGGCCACAGAGTTGGCTGTCGATGAAATTGACCACGCGGGACCAATCGGCCCCAGGGTCGTGGTCGGGAGGAATGAGCTGATCGCAGATAGCCGCGAGAGTGCGGGCCTCGGCGACGGTCAGAAAGCGCCATGGATTGAAAAGCGGGCGATTGCAGGAAATGCCTGTGGCGGCTGAAGTGGCCGCAGCCAGTTGGATGAATTGACGACGAGATAGGTTTTTGTACCAGCTCAAGAGTGCGACTCCGACAAAGAGATGGCCCTAGCGGCCAATGATGCCAAGGAGAATGCGGAGGTTCTCGGTGAACAGGAGAAAGCGAGCAAACTGACAGAACACTGCCGCAACTTCAGAGGAGTACCCCGATCAGGAAGGGGAGCGATGGTACAGCGCTGAAGGGGAAGAATGCCAAGCAAAGTATAGCACGGCGGTTCGTGGCTCGATGGTGGCACGGGGATTCACTGGCTGGCGAGGGGCAGGGAAAGTAGCGCGAAGGGATTGAGACACATCAAAGAAAAGAGCGCAAGATAAGGTTGAAAAGGAGGGCTCCAGTTGAAAACGCGAATTGCTGTGTTTGCGTCCGTTGTTCAGTTCATTTTGTTGCTGGGCCATTTGTTCGTGTATGAGACGTGGAGCGCGCTTTGGGGAGCGCCGCAGGGACTGCGGCTCACGGTGCTGAGAATTGCGATGTCCGTGCTGGCTTTCAGTTTCGTGCCAGCGACGCTGCTGGCGCACCGCTATTTCAATGGGCCAGTGCGGTTGATCTACAGGCTGGCAAGCATCTGGCTGGGAATTTTTAATTTTATATTTATCGCGGCGTGGGCGTCATGGATTGTGTATGTCGTGGTGAGTTTGAGCGGGCTGCCGGTAAGCGGGCACGCGATCGTGAGCACATTTTTCGGACTGGCGATTTTGGCGAGCTTGTATGGAATCGTGAACGCCGCGGACATCCGGGTGAGGCGCGTTACGGTGAAGCTGCCGGGATTGCCGGCGTCGTGGCGAGGACGCGTGGCCGCCTTGGTGACCGATACGCACCTGGGGCACATCAAAGGCTATCGCTTTCTGACGCGGCTGGTGAGCATGCTGCGGCAATTGAAGGCGGACGTGGTGTTCATCAGCGGAGATTTGTTTGACGGGACGAAGGTGGATGCGCGGCGGCTAGTTTCCCCCTGGAAGCAGTTGCGGCCGCGCTTTGGCTCGTATTTTGTGACGGGGAATCACGAGGAATTCTCCGACCCACAAAAGTACCTGGAAGCCATCGAAGGCTCCGGAATTCGCGTGTTACACAACGAAAAAGTGAACCTGGACGGGTTACAAGTGGTCGGCGCATCGTACCTCGACACAAATGACGAGAGGCATTTTCAAACTGTGCTGGAAAACGTGAAAGTGGATCGTGAGCGCGCCAGCGTTTTGCTGGCGCACGTGCCGCATGCATTGCCCGTCGCGGAAAAGCAGGGAATATCGCTGCAGCTTTCCGGGCACACGCACGGGGGACAGTTGTTCCCGTTCACGTGGTTCACCTCGCGGATCTTTGGCGACTACACCTATGGGCTAAGGAAATTCGGCGAGCTGATGGTCTATACATCGAGCGGAGCGGGGACGTGGGGACCGCCAATGAGGGTATGCACTGTGCCAGAGATTGTGCTGATTAGCTTCGAGTAGGCGGGGAAATAGTCCGGAAGAGGATGGTCACTGCTGATTTTGCATTCGGGCCAAGTCGAAGATGGCGGCAGAATGGAAGGGATAATGGATTCAAATCGCCGTGACAAGCGACTGAGGGCCCGCCGACGAAGTGCAGGAACAACCGTCAGCAGCTAGTGGGAAGGGGAACCGCGGCGAATCTCCAAGGCGACTTGAGGAACCGCTTCACAGGTAACGTTGGTGACAAAGCGTAGAGTGCCAGCATTGTCCTGGAAGGCCACGCCGTAGCCGGTGGAACTGCCCTTATACTCACCCCATTCGGTCGGAACATACGATTTACACGCGGCTTGGCCGAAAGCGATTTGCGATGCCGCCTTGGATTTGCGAGCGTAGAACCAGTTAGCGAAGGTGAGAAGGAAGACCGCGAAGATTAGCAGACGAGCTGACGTTTTACTCATGGGTGTCTCCTTTGGCGCAGTTTGGGCACAGCCATTGTGCCGCGTGTAAGCGCAAAGCCAAGTGAAAAAGAAAAAGCGGGTGGGAACCCTGTCCGGGGAGAGTGGCTACTTACGTTTTTGTAGACTCTTCCCGAGAGGGCTCTGTGGTTCTACCATGCCGAGGTGGAAATTGCACCCGCACCGATGGAATCCGGCACCAGCCAGCGACCTCGTTGTGCAGAAATATGACACAGTTGAAGGAAAGGGCGGGGAAGTGACCTACATCCTATCGCGGCTTCTAGGACCGGCGCCGTTTACACGGGATCGGTTTCTCGACGAGAACAAAGTGAGCTTCCGTGCCCAGGCGGCGGGTGCATAGCGGCGATAAGAAGCACGTCAAATAAAAAGAGGCCGCCTCGCGACGGCCTCGAAAAAACAGATGAGGGATTGTCGTCTAACCCTGCCAGGGCTCGTCTGCGCTTCCCCCATAGATTGCCGGGACCTTTGAGCCCATCGGCCGGAGGTAGACGGCCAGCTGTCCTCGGTGATGGATGGAGTGATTATTCACAAAGGTCAAGTAGATAACCGCCGGAAAATTGAACACTCCCATGAAATCGACAGGGGTACAAAGCTGCTCTGGGCTCATGGCGTAGACCCGGGCGATCGCGCGCCTGAAGTTTGAATCATACCATTCGACGAGTTCCCCCACGCTCTTAGGCTCTTGTTTGAAGCGCGGTTCCATTTGGAATTTATGGTCGGCGACCTCGTCGGTCATCTGTACATCGCATGACGCAAGATGCCAAGCGAGTTCCCAGGCAGTGCGAGCTTTTGGATCGGGGCGATAGTCCCTCTTATCTTCAGGAATCGCAGCAATGACCTTCTTGGTGATTTCCATTTCCCGGCCGAGTCCCTGCAGAACGGATTCGCGCATACCAATGGCGAATTCAGGAGAGAGCGCCGGTTGCGGTGCTGACATTTTGCCTCCTTTTGGCTAGGGAGAAAGACTCCCAGGCAGGGAGCGATTGTACACCCAGGGGGACGCAAGAGAGATTAATAGTCGATGATGGCGGCGTCGCACACGGGCATGCGCCCTTCAAGGGAGCAAGGCTAGAGTGAACCGCGGAGACCGAGGGCATCGACTTGTTCGCGCATGGCGGCGATGCAGAAGGTGATGTGCTCGTCGAGAGGGATGCCGAGTTCTTCGGCGCCTTTGATGACGTCTTCGCGGCTGACGCCGCGCGCGAAGGCTTTGTCTTTCATCCGTTTTTTGACGGAACTGAGTTCGAGGTCGAGGATGCTTTTCGAGGGGCGGACATAGGTGCAGGCGGTGAGGAATCCGGCTAGCTCGTCGCAGGCAAAGAGAGTGTGTTCAAGCTGAGTCTCGCGGGGCACGCCGGAGTAATCGGCATGAGAGAGGATCGCACGGATTAGCTCTTCGCTGTAGCCGTGCTCGCGAAGGATTTTAGCGCCCTCGGCGGGATGCTCGCGATCAGCGGCGTGATCGTTGTTGGGCCAACGCTCGTAATCGAAGTCATGAAGAAGAGCTGCGATGCCCCAGAGATTTTCATCAGCGCCGTGCTTGCGGGCATAGGCGCGGACACAGGCTTCTACGGCGAGCATATGCTTCCTCAAACTTTCGGATTGAGTATATTCGCAGAGCAACCTCCAGGCGTCGTCGCGGGCCGGCATAATGTCCTCTCCAAGGTGTTCTCCATCATACGACGGTCCCCGACGGTAGCTGGCGTGAAGTTGGCCCGTTAGCCGCCGGCGCAACGGGGAAGGAGCCCGGATTTGGTATTGGGGAGCGACCGCAAAATCGGCGACAAGACCAGATAGGCGGAAAAATGTGCCGAATCGGGAAACGGCTTGGTCGAGAAGCAGAGCACAATATGTAGTTGTGGTAAGAATCGCGGACTACCAGCGGCGGGAGAAACGAGGACAGCCCGGCCGGACGGACAGGCGAAAAACCGGCGTAAACACCGGTGATTTCGGCCGATTCCCACAGAAGATTTTCAAAAATACTCTTGACAGGAAATAAGAAATTGAGCCACACTCCCATCGCGCCAGTAACTGCCTTCCCCCCAAGAACGTTCCGACGTTCCTTCCTATCCGCACGCCGGAAAAACACACAAGTCAGCGAGGAGTTCTGGTGTCTGCAAATATGGAAAAAGAGACCATGATGAACACGTTGGAGATGGATCGGGAAGTCATACGCTGCAAGACTTGCGGACTGGTCCAATATCGGACGCGAACCGGCAACTGCCGACGCTGCGTACGAGCATTGCCCCAGCGCATGGAATACTTGATTCCACAGGAAGAACCGCAGGAGCAGGCGGCGCCCGAAGTGGTGACGACGAAGTTTGCGAATCAGGAAACGGTGGAGAACATCGGCCAACGGATTCGTCAACTGCGGGAGTCGCGCGCGATGACGCAGAGCCAGTTGCAGTCGCGCTCGAAGGTCAGCCGGTCGTACTTGTCCAGGATCGAGAGCGGGCAGATGACGCCGAGCCTCGGTACGCTGGAGAAAATCTCCGAAGCGCTGAACGTGGGTTTAAACCGGTTCTTCATTCCAGAATCGGACGGCGAGGCGCTCTTGGAAGACCCGTTCATCCAGGGATTGCGGCCGTTTCTGCGGCAACTGGATTGGGAACAATGGCAGTCCATCCTGAAGCGGCTGCAAGCGATCAGCGATCATGTAAACGCGGCCCCGATCAACCTGCGCCCTATCGGTAATCCGGCTCGGCTGCCGCAGCCCGCGCCGTCGAATGGAAATGGCCAGCACGGGCACATCGGACACGCCAGCCATTCGAATGGGCTGATTCCCGCGCAAGCCCATGGTCAACCGCAAGGGTATCCGCTGCGGCGCCCAGGGATGCCGGTGTTCCAGCGGCCATTGGCGCGCTAGTAAAAATCTCGAGAGTGGTTCTTGACAAAGACGGCGCTCCGGCGAAACCGGGGCGCCGTCTTTGTGATTCATGGTCACTGAGACAGCACAGATTTTGAGATACCAGCGTCCATTCTGAGTTCCAGGAGTCGATTTGGCGGAGGCTTATTCGCGGACGACGGCGGCTTTGGAGGCGGGGACTTCGAGACGCATGAGGCGATGATTGGGGTCGAGATAGAGGATCACCTCGAGATCGCTCGTGACGACTTTTAGGCCTTCGTAGGATTTTCCTTCACTGCTGACCGCGCCAGCCCAATCGACGGTGATGGTGCCCGGCAGAAGTTCCTGGGGAACAAGGACGGGGAAGGTCTGTGTGCCGCGGCGATTCCAATCATAAACACGCGCCAAGACAGCATATTGGTAGTAAAGGTTGTCGTCCAGGACGACGATGAGGGGAGAATTGAAAGTCAGGTCCTGCTCGAAAGGGTGCGCCCCCTGCAACTGGATGGTCATCTTGGCGACACCATTGGCGAAAAGAATATGAGCGCTGTTACTTTTCTCGGCTTGTGAACTCCAGTCATACGAGATTGGTGCGCCATCAGGCTGAAGGGTGAGATTGCCGGTCACGATGCCAGAGGGGGCGCCGGCGGGAGAGAGATGAGTGGTGGCTTTTGCGGCCCAACCGCCGCCACTTGGAGTGATTTCGAATTCCTCGCGGCCAATGACATTGCCATCGAGGAGAATCTTGAATTTCCCTTTGTCGGTGACAAACAGGGAACCCGCGGCAGGTTTTTTCTGAGGGCCATGAGCAAAGAGAACGCCGGCGAGGACAAGTAGAAGTGGAACGGAGGCGAGACCAAGAAGACTCCGTCTGGAGAATTGTATTTGCCGCATCGATGGGCTCCTCAGGGTTGTGGTTTCTCGACAGCCAAGGGTGACTCTGCTTCGCCGGACCGAATACCAGGGATTGCACGGCGAAGAATTTCGGCAACAACAGTAGCAGCGTCACCCGAGCTATCCACGCGAAAATCGGCGAGTTGATAGGAAGAGAGCCGCTGGGAGTGGAGCGTCCGGAAGCTTGTCTCATCACGGAACATCGGGCGGCCTGTCATCATCATGCAACGGGATAGCAGGATCTCGATAGGGGTGTCCAGCCAGATGACCGGGACACCGGCATTGCGGAGAAATTCCGGAGCGCCGGCCTGGGCGTAAGTGCCCCCGCCGAGAGCGACGATCGTGGATTCATGAAACTCTACGGCGCGACCGAGGGCTGCGCGGAGTTGGTCGGCTTCCAATTGACGAAACGCAGCCTCACCGTGGCGTTCAAAAAATTCGGGGATGGAGATGCCGGCAGCTTCCTCGATGCGCTGGTCAAGATCGACGAAGCGCCAGCCGAGTTGGCGGGCGAGGCGAGTGCCGACAGTGCTTTTACCCGCGCCCATGAAACCGGCGAGGCAGATGATAGAGACGCGTGATTGGAGAGCGCGGCCGATTGGAGTTTGATTCACGATTCCGGAAAGCGCGGACTAATCGCGCTTCAGAATCCGAATTGTACCACTGTAGGAGGAGAGTTCGACCTTGGCGAAGCCTTGGCCCACGGTACCGAACAGGCTGTGGCTAAATTTGGAGTCGGAATGATGCTTGCTGCCATGAGTGTCGGGCTTCAGGAAAGCCGCAGCCTGATTGTCGACGGTGCCGCGATAGGTCTGCGCATTCAGGTCGAAAGAGTCCGTACCAGAAAAGCGAACTTCCACGAGACCACGGCCGCTGTTCATGGTGTACAGGCCGGTGCGGACGAAATCACCGTCGTAAAGGATGTTCCCGGTGGTGGTCATGACATTGACGTTGGAAAGGGAAGGCTGAAGGATCTGAGCGCCCCCGCTGATGGAGTTGTATTCAAGCTTGCCGGAGCAGAGAGTGCAAATCAAGGAGCCACTGGTGGTTTTAACAATAATGTAGCCCGAGACTTCCTTGAGGTGGACATCACCGGCAACGCTTTGCAGCTTCATGTCGCCATTGACCTGCTCGACCAAGATGAGGCCGGTCTGGGTGCGCAACTGCAACTCGGTCTGTTCCGGAACGAGGAGTTGAAAATTGGCTTCCACTTCGTGAGGCTGCGAAGAAGGGACCAGGGAAGTGGCGTTGATATCGATGCGATCACCGACTTGTTCGGCGTCAATCGCGACTTTGCCGGGAACCGTGGTGGTAGTGACCACAACTTCGGGATTTTTCCAGGACTTCACTTCGATGCGGCCATTGACGATGTTGTCGATAATGACGACGGGGTGGTCCTTGACCGTGAAATGCCGTTCTTCTTGTTGCTCGGTGGCTGCGGCAATTGCGGATGCGGCAGCACAAAAGAACACGCCGGCGCCGAGGACGCAAATCACACCACGAACGATCTTCTGCTGGGGCAACATTAGTGTTCGCTCCTTCCGCTGTCCATCATGGCGGTAAGTAATTCCGCTTTCTGCTGGTAGGCCATGTTGAGATATTCGCGAGTCAACTGGTCCTCAGGATTCTGCTTCAAGCGGGATTCACATTCCGCAATAAATTCGTTAATGGTGCGCAGATTCTGACGCAGGGAGGCGTCCACAGCGGCATTGTTGGCCAGTTCGCGACGAGGCAGGGCGTCTTCGGTCTCGCTGAGCACGGCAGCGCTGTCGCCGAGGTAAGCATTTTCAGAAGGCGAGGGCCTAAGTTCCGTGGAAGAGGAGCGTGGCTGCGGCGGAGCAGCGACATGAGCCGATTGCGTTTGTTCCAGCGCACGCCCGGCAGGAGTGGCCGGGTTTGCCTGGACGGGTGGAGGCTCAATGATCTTGGGAGATTGGCTCATTTGAGTCTGAACCGGCTGAGGACGCTCGGCCGTGCCGGGGGTGCCGCGGCGTTGAACAAAGTAATAGCTTCCCAAGACAAGGAAAAGCCCAGCGCCAACGGTAACCAGCGCGCGAGGCCGGAAGAGTTGCGAAAAGCCAATCCACCATGGCGCAGAAGAAGGCACGACGACCGGTTCAACATCGCGGATTATACCTTCAGCTTCCAATTGGGCACGGATGGAAATCCAGATGCGGTCCGGGGGAGCGACCTCTGCCGGAACGCGTTTCGCGGCAACAACGATAGCGGAAAGATCCGCAAGCAAGTCCTGGCAACTGGAACAGCCAGCGAGATGCTCGCGAGCCTCGGGGGGAAGAGGACTAAGGCCCTCTGATCCCAGAACGGCTTCGAGTTGCTTACACTGCATACCACAAACTCCGCAGGGCGCAGCACTGGATGGCTCTCCCCGCAAAAATTCGCAAAAGTTCAGGTGCGCGTAGTGCCGTCCTCGACGTTAGCTTCATTCTAGCTCATTCCTTCGAGCCCGACTGGGCTTTCGCGGACTGGCGCTCCTGGCGAGCTTGATCCCGGATTTGTTCCTGGAGCAATTCGCGCAAGCGCGTACGGGCCTTATGCAACTGCGACTTCGAATTACCGACCGAACATCCCATGATGTCCGCAATCTCGTTGTGCTCATAGCCCTGGACGTCGTGAAGAACAAAGACGGTTCTATAGCCAGGGGGTAGTTGCTCGATGGAGCGCTCGAGGTTGACCCGATCGACGGCACCCGACAAGCGCAAGTCCGGGGCCCCAACATCACGCTTTGGACTGCTATTCTCCGCATCCGGATCCAGGTTCTCCTCCAAGGAATCAGTCGGAAGCGATTTCTTACGCAGGCGCATGAGCACAACATTGACAGTCATGCGATGCAGCCAAGTGGAGAAGGCCGATTCACCCCGGAACGTGCCGATCTTGCGGAAGAGCTGAAGAAAAGCCTCTTGCATCAGATCTTCGGCATCCGCAGGGTTATTGACCATTCTCAAACAGAGAGCGTAGACGCGACGGCCATGCAGTTGGTAGAGAAAATCAAACGCAGCAGAATCCCCCGCTTGAGCGCGGCGGATGGCCTCCGCTTCAGTCCACGCAACCGGCTCGGTTGGTCTTGGTCGGGCCAACAGTCCAATAGCGGCGCCACTAGAAGGTGCGATGCGCCTAGTCCCCTTTAGAGTTGTCCCGAGAACGGACGTCGAGGAGCACATATGCCCCTATAGAAGGGAGATGCCCTCAATAGGTTGCATGCGGCTGCGGGTCATCCGCAGGGATGAGCTATTGTCCCTTTAGGAAGGCCATCCGTCTATGGGCAAGATGGCGGGCGCGTGTAGCAAGGGGCGAGCAGGAATCGACAGGGGCATCGTGCAGGGCAGCTTGAAAAGCGGCTAATTGCGGATCCGGGAGGGAGTGGAGAAAGGACTTAAGAAGGACGGCCGCTTCACGAAGGCAAGTATTCAAATCGTAATGGACGGAATCGAGCAAATCCCAATCCCTATCTGGATGGAGGGAATCGCCACTCGTCAGCTCGTCGGCAGCGGCCTCAAAACTGGAACCCAGTTCATCAACGAGACCCGCGAGCGCCGAGATCTTATGTGAGAACTGCGATTTTTGGGAAAAAAGGATTCGGCTGAGAAGATCATCAAAGAGGGCTACGCGCTGGCTGCGGGAATTCTGAAAATTTTGCGCGTCCAGAGGAGCGAGATTGGGAGTGATGCCAAAATGCTTGGCGTGTTCGAGCATGATGCGCAACAGGCAGGCAAGCGGCTGGGCAAGCCGTTGACAAAGAGCCGGAGCTACCGAGAGGACTTGGTATGCCTTGGAGTTTTTCCCGGCACGGCGCATGCCGAAGGCTTCGTCCAAATTCACACTGAACATGGCGTAGGATATTTCGAGGCGGCGAAGACAACGCAGATAAGCGTGAGATTTTTCGCCTTCTAGGGGCATGCGCCAATCTTGAGACACTGAAGCTTTGTGCATCGCGGGCGGGTGGGAACGCACAGGGAACCTCCGTTGGAAGCAAGAACGAACTATAACATCTTCTGCTACGAAGATGAGCGAGAATTAACGAAAATAGGAATAAAAGCGAATTGATTTGCAGGAGAGGATTCCCAAAATGGGACTTGGCCAGATTGCCGGAGCGGAGTGCTTTCCTTGCTCTGTTCCCAACAGCGCCTTTATACTCCTGAGGAAGAGAATTAGAAAGGACCGAACACCTCTTGCAATTTGAGCCTCACGACCAGTTCCAACAGCGGCAAAAGAAACTTGAAGAAATCCAAGCCCTTGGCTATGAGGCGTTTCCCCGGGAATTCCGGTGGACGGATACGCCAGCGGAGCTAGCGAAGAAGTTCAGCGAGCGAAGCGGTCCTGAATTGGAATCGCACCGAGAAGAGACCAGGGTTGCTGGCCGGATTGTGTCCTACCGATTGATGGGGAAGGCGGGATTTGCGCACCTGCAGGGAGCGGGAGGGCGAATTCAGATCTACGTCCGAAAGGATGCAGTGGGGGAGAAGGGCTTCCAACTGTTTCATTTACTTGACTTGGGAGACCATCTCGGAGTGCGCGGACACATGTTCCGGACGAAGACTGGCGAGCTTTCGGTGTGGGTGGAGGAACTCTTTTTTCTCAGCAAGGCGCTGCTGCCCTTGCCGGAGAAGTGGCACGGACTGGCTGATATCGAATTGCGCTACCGGCAGCGCTATCTGGATTTGATTGCGACGGAAAAATCGCGGGAAGTGTTTCAGACGCGCGCGCGAATAATTCGCGAATTGCGTCAGTTCTTTGAGAGCCGCGGCTACATAGAAGTGGAAACACCAATGATGCATCCGATCGCGGGGGGCGCAACCGCGCGACCGTTTGTTACGCACCACAATACCTTGGATATTGATCTGTTTCTGCGCATTGCCCCGGAATTGTATTTGAAGCGGCTGACGGTGGGGGGCTTCGACCGCGTGTACGAGATCAACCGGAACTTCCGGAACGAGGGGGTCAGCACTCAGCATAATCCCGAATTTACGATGCTGGAGTTTTACGAAGCGTACAGCAATTACCGGGATTTGATGGAGGTGAATGAGCAGCTGTTCGCCCAGTTGGCGAAGAACATCACCGGATCCACAACCGTGAAGTACGGGGAACACGAACTGGACTTCTCGAAAATGCAGCGGCTGTCGATGCGAGAAGCGATCGTGAAATACTGGCCGGAAGGAGCGGGGACGGCGCCAACACAGCAAGAGCTGGCTGCTTCGGGAGGGGCGCAGCGGGCCACGGAGCGCTATAACGCTTGGGCCAAGGCCAATCATGGAGAGTACGCCGTTGCAAAGGGGAGTTTGGCCGACGGAGAGTGGACGGGACTGCTGTTTGAAACGATGGCCGAAGACAAGCTAATCCAACCGACGATTCTCTATGATTTCCCCATCGAGATTTCCCCACTTTCCAAGCAGAAGCCGGAAGATCCGTCGTTGGTGGAGCGTTTTGAAATTTACGTGGAGGGCATGGAGATCGCAAACGGATTTTCGGAGCTGAATGATGCTGCGGAACAAGAGAGACGATTCCTGGCGCAGATTGCCCAGGGAGGAGACGAAGTGCCGAAGCAGCTCGACTTGGATTACCTCCGCGCGCTATGCCACGGGATGCCTCCCACCGCCGGAGAAGGAATCGGCATCGACCGGTTGACAATGCTACTGACCGATTCTCATTCCATCCGCGATGTCATTCTATTTCCCCAACTTCGCCCCGAAACCAAGCAAGAGGAAGCCGGTCCGGAAGGCGCAAAGGCGTAAGAGGACGAGGCAGACCATGAGCTTTGAGTGGTTCGTGGCGAAACGGTATCTAAGGTCGCCGAACCGGCCGATGATATTGCGACTGGTCACGGGGTTCAGCGTGCTCGGAGTGGCCGCTGGCGTCGCCACGCTGGTCATCGCGCTGGCAATGAACAGCGGGTTCCGGGAGACGCTGCAGGATCGCCTGCTGGGCGTGACCGCGCACATTTCCTTGACGCGTCCGGGTTCCGGCGGAATCCAAAATTACAAAGCGCTGGCAGAAAAACTGAGAAAAACCCCGGGGGTGAACTCGGTGACGCCTGCAATCTACGAGACGATGTTGCTGTCTTTTGGCGGAGAAGCGCGCGGAGTCGTGGTCAAAGGGATTGACGTGACACTGGAAGAAAAAGGCGATGAAGCGCTGCAGAAGCTTTCGGCGGGACGAATTGATTTTTCTCCAGACCCGGACGGGATCGACGGCTTGCTGGTGGGGAAACAACTGGCGGAGGAATGGAAGGTACGGCCAGGAGACTACGTGACCCTGACGAGTCCCCAGGGGAGGCTGACTCCTTTCGGACTGATGCCGAGGACGCGAAGATTCCGTGTGGCCGGGATTTTCGATTCAGGATTTTACGATTATGACGAAAACTGGTGTTTCGTGACTTTGCCGGCGGCGCAATCGCTGGCGGGCACAGGTGATGTCGTGAACGTGCTGGAATTTCGATTGGCGAAGCCGGAACAAGCGGGGGTGATTGGGAGCGAAGCGGAGTCCGCGGCGGGAGTCGGGTTCACGACAACAACGTGGATGGAAGAGAATCAAGCGCTGTTCCGGGCGCTGCGATTGGAGAAGCTGGTGACGGCGATTTTCATTGGGCTGATTACGTTTGTTGCCGGGCTGAACATTCTGGTGGTGCTTTCCATGACGGTGACCGACAAGGCGAAAGACATAGCGGTGCTGTTGTCGATGGGAACGCGAAGGGAACAAGTACGGCGCATATTTTTATTGTTGGGAATGGTGATTGGGGCGACCGGGACGGTGATCGGATTGACTGTGGGCTATGCGTTCAGTTGGATTGCCGGGGTCTATCATTTGATTCCGCTCGATCCTCAAGTGTATGCCGTGCCCTACGTTCCGTTTCATCCGAGTTTCCTCGACGGACTGTGGATTGCGATTGCGGCGATGGGGATCGCGATGCTGGCAACGGTGATCCCGGCGCGGGAAGCGGCGCGACTCCTGCCGGTGGAGATATTGCGGTTCGAGTGAGGCAAAAGGAACAAGATAATCAAGGGGTTAGGGGAGAAGGGTTTGGCTTTTGATTTGCTCCTACCCTAGTGCCCGGGAGGCGTCCTTGGGAGGTACGGGTCGAGCTTGGCTCTGAGCTCCCAAGAAGGTATGTTCAACGTATTGAAGGGAAATGACTTGGCTGCGTTCGAGAATGCGACATTTGAGGCGGAATCGAGGGCTGGCAAGCCAAGGGAGTAAATGGGAAAACGTTGGGCCAGAAGACGCACCGCTGGGTAAAGAGCTCCAACTGGTCGGAACGGGCGAGCTGCGCATCAAAGTGAACTGGGGAGAGGCTAACGGAGGCTAACGAGAGCGCGACAGTCCTCACTCGGACGAAGCAAACCGATGAGGAGATTCTAGAGAGCGATAGGGGCGACAACAACGCCAGGACTCGAAATCGATGAACACCACAGGCACAACCGAGGAAGCGATTTTGGAAGCGCGCGGATTGAAGAAAACATATGGAGCGCGCGATAAGAGTCTGGAAGTTTTGGTGGACGTGAACCTGAAATTAAGGGAAGGAGAGATGGTCGCGGTAGTCGCACCATCGGGCGCGGGGAAGAGCACTTTACTGCACTTGCTGGCCGCGCTAGACACTCCAACGAGCGGTACAGTATACTTTGAAAATAAAGCGATTGAAACGAATGAAGACGCGGCGCTCGCAGAATATCGCAATCGCGCCGTGGGGTTTCTCTGGCAGCGGCACCAGTTGTTGCCGGATTTTACGGCAGCAGAAAATGTAGCGATGCCGCTACTTGTGCGCGGCGAGCCACAGGCGAAAGCGCAGACGGAAGCGCGAACGTGGCTAGCAGAAGTGGGCCTGCAGGACCGGGCCGAGCACCGCGCAGGAGAACTTTCGGGAGGGGAACAGCAGCGGGCGGCAATTGCGCGGGCGCTCGTGACAGGACCGCGGGTACTGCTGGCTGATGAACCGACCGGAGATCTGGACGAGCAGAATGCTTTGGCTGTGTTTGAGTTGTTGCAACGGTTGCATCGGACGCATCGCCTGACGTCGCTCATCGCGACACACAATCTGGCGCTGGCTGCACGGTGTGACCGGATCGTGGGACTTGAACATGGTGTTCTGCAAGCCCGCGGCGTGAAAAACGCTGCGGAGGGAACCCCAGGAGAAGCGAGCTAATCGTGTTCGAACGATATACAGAAAAAGCGCGACGTGTCATTTTCTTTGCCAGGTACGAGGCCAGCCAGTATGGCAGCCCTTACATCGAGACCGAGCATCTGCTGCTCGGGTTGATGCGGGAGGACAAGGCTCTCGCCAACCGATTCCTGCGGCAGCAGGGATCGATCGAGTCCATACGAAAAGAGATTGAGGCGCGCATCACCATCCGCGAGCGGATTTCCACGTCTGTGGAAGTGCCGCTAAGTGCGGAGTGCAAGCGCATCCTAAACAGTGCCGCGGAAGAAGCCGAACGGCTGGGACACAAGCACGTGGGCACGGAGCATTTGCTGTTGGGAATTCTGCGGGAAGAGAAGTGTTTTGGCGCGGAGATTCTGATGGAGCGGGGGTTGCGGCTGTCGGCGCTGCGGGAAGAACTCTCGCGCACGACGGGCGAAAAAAACACCGCGGCGCGGCCGAAGGAGACGTCGCTGCTGGCGGAATTCAGCCGCGACCTGACGCAGGCGGCAACCGAAGGCAGCCTGGATCCGCTGGTGGGACGCGAAGGGGAAGTGGAACGCGTGATTCAGATTCTGTGCCGGCGCACAAAGAACAACCCGGTGCTGATCGGCGAGCCAGGAGTGGGGAAGACGGCGATCGTCGAGGGCCTGGCACAGCGCATCAGCGATGGCGACGTACCGTCGTTCCTAGCGGACAAGCGGATATTGTCTCTGGACCTCTCCTTGATCGTGGCAGGGACGAAATACCGCGGTCAGTTTGAAGAGAGATTGAAGACCATTATGAAAGAACTGATGGAGAGCCAGAACTCCATCGTGTTCATCGATGAGCTGCACACGCTGGTGGGCGCAGGTTCGGCGGAAGGGTCGCTGGACGCGGCCAACATCTTGAAGCCGGCGCTGTCGCGGGGCGAAATCCAGTGCATAGGCGCGACCACGCCAAGCGAATATCGGAAGTCCGTGGAAAAGGATCGCTCACTCGAGCGCAGATTCCAGGCGGTGAAGGTGCCTGCGCCGACCGAAGACGAAGCGGTGCAGGTAATCAACGGCGTACGAGAGCGCTACGAGAAGTTCCATGCGGTCAGCTATACCGACGAAGCTCTGCGCTACTCGGTCTATCTGTCGAACCGGTATATCCCCGACCGTTTCCTGCCGGACAAGGCGATCGACCTGATCGATGAAGCCGGCGCGCGGGTCAAGCTGCGTCAGGCGTCGGTTCCGGAGGAAGTCAGCGAAGTGCAGAAGCGCGTGAAGTTCATCACGCACCGCATGGAATCAGCGATTGCGGCGCATGAGTTCGAGAAGGCGCGGTTCTACTCCGAAGAGGAGCGCAAGGAGAAGGAAAACCTGCGGGTGCTGCGCGAGCGGTATAAGCTAGATGATGCGTCAACAGGTATTGTGACACGCGAGGACATCGAGGAAGTGGTGTCGCGCTGGACGGGTGTTGCGGTGACTTCCATCAAGGAAGACGAGCAACAGAAGTTGCTGCGGATTGAACCAGAACTGCACAAGCGGGTGATCAGCCAGGATAAGGCCATCACGGCGCTGGCACGCGCTATACGGCGAAGCCGCGCGGGATTGAAGTCGCCGCTGCGGCCGGTGGGTTGCTTCTTCTTCCTGGGGCCAACGGGCGTCGGGAAAACAGAAGTGGCCAGGCGGCTAGCGGAATTCTTATTCGGCAGCGAAAAATCGCTGATCCGGTTTGATATGTCCGAATTCATGGAAAAACACTCGGTTTCAAAGTTGATTGGAGCGCCTCCGGGTTACGTGGGATACGAGGAAGGCGGGCAGATGACCGAGCGCGTGCGTCGCACGCCATATTCGGTTATATTATTGGACGAAATCGAAAAGGCACATCCCGACCTCTTTAACATATTGTTGCAAGTGTTTGAGGACGGGCAGCTGACGGATGGTTTGGGCAATACGGTCGATTTCCGCAACACTATCATCATCATGACTTCCAACATCGGTGCGCGGCATTTGCAGAAGCGCACGTCGATAGGCTTCCAGGCGGGCTTGGATGAAGCCAGCCTGAAGAGTATGGAGGACCTGGTGTTGGGCGAAGTGAAGCGGGCGTTCAATCCGGAATTTCTGAACCGGTTGGACGACATCATACTGTTCAATCCTCTGGGCGACGAAGACCTGCTGAGAATTATCGATTTGCTTGTCGGGCAATTGAACGACACGCTGATTCACCGGCAGGTGCAGGTGGTGTTGTCGCCCGAAGCACGCCAATGGATCCTCGAGAAGACGTGCGCGGACCGGAGCTATGGTGCGCGACCGTTGCGGCGGGCGCTGCAGAAATATGTGGAAGACCCGTTGAGCGAATCGTTGATCCAGGGGGGAATTCAGAGGCCAGCAACATTGCAAATTTATGTTGCGGGGGAAGGTCTCGCATTCCGGCCAGTCGGTGAGGCAACCCCAGTCGTTCATTAGTGAATCTGACGCAGCGTGTGACCGCGAAGCGGCCTGGAGTGCAGAGGGGCCGTAATGCGAAGTACGCTTGGCCGGCCCATACCGGGACCGGCGGGAGAATAACAAATTGGGTTTGGGGGCGCGGCCTTGATCCGATCGACGGCCGCTAAAAGGATCTTCTGTTTTTCGCCGGACATAACAACCTGGTGTGCACGCCAGTGTTGTGTCTTTGTCTTTGTTGTGACCGTCTCGCTGCTGGGGGGGAATTGCGTCGGCGCTCCAGTTCCCGGCGAAGGAAAAAGCAGCACGGAATCCACCGCAGGCTTCACCCTATTTCACGCCTCGCTGAACCAAATCACCCTGGAAGAAAAAGTGGAGGAGATCCCCTCGAGACTGCTTGCTGCGGATGGGCAGCAGGATGCGAGTCAGGCGTTTATAGAAAGGATCGACTTCGAAGGCAACCGCCGAATTCGACGAGACACGCTGCTCGCCCGCATTTTCACACGCGTAGGAGATCCGTATAACGAGGAAACGCTGCGCCGTGATTTTCAAGCTTTGTGGAATACGCAGTTTTTTGAAGACGTGCAATTGCGAGTGGAGGATGGGGAAAAGCCCAACGGGAAGATCATCGTCTTCGAAGTGAAAGAGCGGCCGGTGATCCGCCGGATTCGCTACGATGGCATCCACTCGATTTCGGAATCAGACATTCTCGATCGATTCAAAGAGAAGAAGGTTGGGTTGACGGTGGAGAGCCAGTTCGACCCGACGAGAATCAAAAGAGCCGAAGTGGTATTGAAAGAGTTGCTGGGGGAACACGGACGGCAGTTCGCCACGGTAACGCCGGAATACGAGAGAATCGCATCAAGCAACGCGGTCATTCTGGTGTTCAAGATAGACGAGGGGCCCAAGGTCAAAGTCGGTAAGATCTCTTTCACCGGGAACCATGCCTTCAGCGACCGCAAGCTGATTCGCGCGATGCACAACGACCGGCCGTACGCGATTCCGCTGTACTTCACCAATATCAATGTGATGTCCAAAACCTACGACCACGACAAATTGATTGAGGATCAGGAAGTTGGGATTCGCGGAATATACCAGGACAACGGGTATATGAAAGTTTCGCTGCCCGACCCGATTCTGGAAAACGTGGATACGGAAGGCTGGAAGTATGGGATTCCGCTTACCGGGAGGACCACCGGTAAAGCGGTGAACATCACCATCCCCATCGAAGAAGGGGACAGGTACACCATGGGAGCAATCAAGATTGTGAGCTCCGATCCTGACAAAGCGCTTTCCTTGAAGGTGGACGCACTGAAGAACGTATTTCCACTGAAACAGGGAGACCTGTTCAATGCCTCGAAGATCCGCAAGGCGATGAAAGACTACGAGAGCATTTACGGGCAGTATGGTTTCATCGACTTCGTACCTGAACCGCAGATGGACTTTGACGAAAAGGCCAAGCGGATTGACGTAACCATGAAGTTCGATGAAGGCAAGCAATATTATGTCCGCCGCATCGAGTTCAGCGGCAATACCACCACGCGCGACAAGGTCATCCGCCGTGAACTGCTGATCGACGAAGGCCAGTTGTTCAACAAGCGTGCCTGGGAAATCAGCATCCTGCGACTGAATCAGTTGAACTATTTCGACAAAATCGAAGCAGACAAGTCCGCGGAGATCACGCGCAACACCAAGGAAGGTACCGTAGATATTCTTCTGAAACTAAGGGAAAAAGGCAAACAGTCAATCGGATTGCAAGGCGGAGTCAGCGGATTGGCGGGCGGTTTCATCGGGTTAACCTACCAGACCAACAATTTCCTGGGATTGGGCGAGACACTGACGCTCTCCGCGCAAGTGGGGCAGTACCAGCAAAGCATCATGCTGGGCTTCTCGGAGCCCTACTTATTTGACCGGCCCATTGCCACCGGCTTCACGATTTTCAAATCGCTGTATAAATTCAACCAGGCAGAGCAGGCGGCCGTGCTCACTGGCCAAGCGGTCAGCGTCAACCCACAATATATTCAGGATTACAACCAGAACAGCGAGGGCTTCACGATATATGGAAGCTATCCGCTGAAACGCTACGCCTTTACCCGCGTGGGCTTGACGTACGGCCTGACACACACGGACATAACGACGTATAACCAGGCTTCGCAATTGTTGTTTACCCAATTGCAGTATCTAAGCATTGTGGGCCCCAGCGCCCTGAACGGAATCCTGTCCAGCACGATTACGACCTCGATTTCACAGAACACCCTTGATAATCCGATGAACGCCACCAGGGGGAGAAGCTACTTCTACTCCCTTGCGGTATCGGGGCTGGGGGGAAATGTTAAGACGATTACGAATACGGGCGAATTTAAGTATTTCCATCCCAGTTATCACCGTCGCAACGCCGTCGGCGTGCGCTTTCTGGCGGCCTGGACGACGGGCTATGGCGGAGGGGAAGTGCCACCGTTCAGCCGGTTCTATATGGGAGGCGAGAACGACCTGCGGGGATTCGACATTCGCGCGATTTCGCCGGTGACGTACATTCCGAGCGTCGTGAATCAGGCGGTGACGTTCACGGATAACCATCACCTGTCGGGAGCGGGCTATCCGACGCAGGGAGTGTTCACGGTCCCGGTGGTCGCGTATACCATCACGTTCCCCGGGGCCGACCTGCAGAGCGTAGCGAATTTCGAATACCGGATTCCGATTGCGGGCCCCGTGAGCATGACGCTTTTTACGGATGTCGGAACCGATGGAATCGTGAACAAGGACGCCTTGAAGCTGAATTCTTCGGGTGTAGAGAATATCAACCAACAATTTCCGCTGGTGAACCAGGGGCAACAGTTGCAAATTGCATCCGGCACGAACTTCAAGATACGCGACTCGACGGGAATCGAATTCAACATAAACATCCCAATCGTGCAGGCCCCCTTCCGGATCTACTGGGCCTACAACCCGCTGCGCGTTCACGAAACGATCATCGCGCCTTTCGACAATATCAATCTGAAGAATCTGTATGGTACGTGCCAGGCCATGGGTCTGACCGATCCACTGCATCCGAACCAGTGCGATCCGTCGGTTTTATACCAGATTCAGCCGGTGCTGCAGAACCCGGGACGCTTGAACTACTTTGAACCAAGGAGCACGTTCCGGTTCACGGTGAGCCGAACGTTTTAGTTGGGGCAACGAGGACAAGAATTCGGGCCATCCTAACGAGGAAACAAGGGTTTGAGGAAGTGGGCGCGGACGCTAACCCGCGCAGAATTCATCAGGGAGACGTCAGTTATGAAGTTGAGCACGAATAGAACAGCCGCAATGCTGGTGCTTGCGGGAGCGATGATGTGGCAGAACGGGTGCAGCGGTTCGGGTGCAAACACGGTGGTGGATACGGTATCACCCCCCACCGCGACAGTGATCGCGGGCACGGTTCAGACTTTTTCATCCACGGTGACCGGATCGACGACAACGACCTCGCAGTGGACCTGCACTTTCGTTTACACACCGCTGCCCACGACGGCGCAGCCTAACCCCACGCAGGTGGCCAAGCAAAACTGCACTTCCGGCCAGAAAGTGGCGGCCCTAAACAATGGCACCCTGGGGACGTGGACGAGTACACCGCCGGCAGCGACCAATGTGTTGACGTACACCGCGCCGACCCTGACGGATTTTCCGAATCCCATACCGACGATTACGTTCACGGCAACGGCGGACGCGAACCATAATAAGACGGGAACGGCCGTGGTATCGCTGGACACGGGCATACGAACCTCGGTGACGCCTTCTACCGCGACAGTACCGACGGAAGTGACACCCGCGCAGCAGGTACAATTCACCGCCGACTTCCTGAACATTTCGCCGGCCAACGCCAATCCGCAGTGGAAGGTAGTGCAGCCGGTGGCCAACAATACAACGGATTTTCCGGCTGGAACGACCCCGGAGCCGCAGGACGTGAGTTGCAGCCCGCAATGCGGCACGATTTCCGCGCAAGGGGTTTTCACGGCGCCGGCGAAGCAGCCAACTCAAACCTATCCCATCTCGAGCGGCTCGAGCGATTCAACAGCTGCACCGACGGTGTATGTAGTGGTATGGCCGTCCGCGGATATCAATGAATATTCGGTTGCAACGATCACACTTGTGCCAGCGAGTACGAATCCGATTACCTTTACGGGGATTCAGCCTACCACTATCGCGGCAGGTGGGGCATTGCAGGACGTATTCCTGATCGCTAAAAATCTCTTAAACACAACTCCCATCTCGTTCACGCCTCCGGGGCCCAATCAAACCCCCCAGATTATTAATCCGTCAAACGTCTTCACAATTCCAATCACCGACGCCTACTGTACGCCTAGCGCTACGGGTGTGACACCCGTGGTCACATGCGATGCGTCAATCATGACCCGCATTCGATTAAATCCTCAACAACTGGCGACACCGGGAATAGGACAGATCACGATCAGTAAAATCCCTACCAGCTCCGGAGGGACCTCTTCCATTTCCTTCCCCATAAGTTTGGAGTACGTGAGCCCTGCAATGGTGTCGGCGGTCCCTGACAGCTACCCCGCGGGAACGAGCGCACAATTTTCCGCCGATGGCGGCTACTATGGGGGCGGAAACAGTCCGATCGTCCAACTTCTGTTCAATGGGAGTTTGAACGCAGCGACCTCCTTCAGTGCACGGCAGTTTACGGGCTACTTGCAGGGTAGCAACAGTGCTTTGAATGGTCCGGGATTGTATCCTGTCTCTATCGTAAGTAACGCGCCGCAAGGGTCCCAGCCTCCCTACCCCGTCGTGACCACCGATGTGGCGGTTCAGCCGGTCTTTACGGGATTAAGCTCATCCTACTTCACTTCATCGACAACAACGACGCCAGCAACCCAAAAGCAAAATCCTCCCGCGATCGCCTTGCCAGCGTTCGGAGGGATTACGAATGTTGTGCCGAGCGGCATGGCGATTAACTCCACGAAGGGATACGCCGTGATTACGGAGCAAGGGGCGAACGCGGTTCAAATCGTGAACTTGGTACAGAATCCCAATGTGCCGGGACGTTACATGCCGCAAATAGGAGCGCAGGTCGCAGTGGGCCAACAGCCCACAAGTGTGGCCATCGATAATCAGATTAATCTGAACGGATACCCGGGGCAGGATCTAGGAGTGGTGGTGAACAGCGCTGACTACACGCTGACGCTGATGGCACTACCTTCCGGACAGATTATCGGCTCGCCGGTGAGCCTGGCGGGATTGGTGCACGAACCGACAGGGACAACCGCGCCGACGCCCTACGCCGTGGGAGTGGATCCGACTACGCATTACGCGGTGGTGGCGTTCAGCAATGCTTTTGTTGGATTCGTTGTGGACGTAAATTCGAACCCATCGACGCAACAGCCCACGTGCTTTGTGACCAGCCAGAAGGTGCCTTGTGCGATTGAGTCGGTGTCCATGAATACGGGGCCAACGCCACAGGTGATTATGCAGCCGAATGTACCGTTGGCGTATGTGACACCGGGAGGGACCGGTGTCACCTCTGTAGTGAATTTGTTGTTAACGAATAACAGCGTGGCGATCGCCGCGGCGCCGAATGGAGTGGTGTGCACGAACGATGTGGTTACCGTCACCACGTCGGATGCCAATGGTTTGAATCAATCTTCTCCTGGATCGGTGCTAATCGCGGGTGTGAGCCCGGCCGTCTACAATGGAACCTATAACGTGACCAGTGCGAACACCTACACATTCACGTACACATATAACGGCGCGCAATGCCCGTCCACGGCAACCGGTGGCGGTGGTACGGTTACGTATGGAAATCCGTACTATACGTTCAGCACAAGCTCAACGATAGTCGGAGGGGCCATCAATCCGATCACGCGCATGTTTGCGTTTGCCGACCCAAATGCATCCACAGCGGCGCCTCAGATCGGATTCATATCTGCTCTGGACCAGACGGTTAGCTCGCTGTTCCTGTCGAGGGGGAGCTGCAACGGGTGCAACCCGGTTCCTTCGGGAGCGCCGGAGGTGGGGTTGCGCTCCGTGGTTTGGGATCCGTTTACCAACATTCTGGTTGCATACAACCCACAAAACATTTACAACGAAATTTCCTTAATCAATCCGGGGGGCCCAACGGCCACAGGTTCTTCCGCTGCTTATCGCATCATTCAAGCCATTCAGACGGGGCAAAATGGCACGGGAAGCTACACCCCCGGCGGAACCACGACACCCGTGACGGTGTATGGCCCCATGGGCTACGACCCCAAGACAAATCTCGTGCTGGTGGCCAATGCCGGTTCCAATACTCTCACGTATCTGGATATCGATCCGACGACCACATTCAAGCCGGTAAACATTCAAGATCTCATTGTGACATCCGGAGGAGTGGCGAGTGGACAGCCGCCGCTGGCAAGTACGCCGAACGCGCCCAAGCCATTGCCGAAGGCAGTGTGTGATCCAGCGAATCCAACAAACATTTATTCCTCATGCTTCCCGCAAGGTGTTACGGTCGGCCAGTCGGCGACAATGCGTATCTTGGGACAAGGGTTCGGGAGCGCAGGTGCATCGTGCAATCAGAGCGGGAGTACTGTGCAGGTGCGGTTGGATCTGGATTCAACGGGCATCACTTGCACGGTGGTGGGAAGCACCGAAATTGATGCCACGGTAGCGGCATCGCGGTTGACCAGGGCACATGACTTCGCGCTCGACGTTTTAGTAGGGAACGTGAATTCCAATACTGAGGACCTCTATGCCACGGGGGTGATTTCGCTGAGTTCCCTGTGTAGTTCCGCCGTGATGCCGGAAGCCGTAGCGATTGATGACATACGGAACGTCGCGGTGATAACAAATTACGGCTGCAACAGCATCTCGTTTATCAATCTGGATTACGCCAACATTCACAGTTACGGAGTGCCGTATGGATCGCTGCTGAAAACCATCGCGGTGGGAACAAACCCCATCGGAGTGGATGTGATACCCCGATTGGGTTACGCGGTGGTCGCCAATAACGGAGATGCTTCCGCGTCCATCATCAAGTATGGAGGCGTTCCGTTCACCGCGTCCCAATTGGCGTTCACATCAGGGAGTTGCACCACGGCCTCAAGTACGGTGACGACAACTAACCTCTGCACGGGTGCGTCCCCTGTCGGCGTGGCCATCGATCAAGATCGCGCGCTGGCGTTGGTGGCCAACACCGGCGGCAATAGCGTTACGGCGATCGATTTGACACCACTCTTGATCGGGGGAACACCTCCGAACCCGCCGCAGTTGGTTCCGACGAGCGGGCCGCCCACGGCAATTGCCATCGATCCAAACCGTGCGGTTGCGGTAGTGACAAACATACAGAATGCGGGGACAACAAGCGTCACCGGCGGGCTGGATGTGATCAACCTGGCGACCACGCCTCCGTCGAAGACCACGACGTCCTCCATCAATTCGTTGACCGCGAATCCCACGGGGATCGTGTATGACCCCGCAGTGAATCCATACCCTTCTGCGGCGCTTTTCTACGCAGTCTCAACGCAGCAGAACGCTCTCTATTCCTTTGACCCGGACACTGGATCGACCACCTTGATCTACGTAGGTGTGAACCCCTATTCCGTGGCCTACAACTACCAGACAGGAACGCTGGTAAGCGTAAACTCAACATCGAACACCACATCGGTGATCGACGCGGTGAATTCACCGACGTTTGCGACGCGAGCAACGCTGGGAATCAGCAGTCAGTCGCAGTTTGCGGCTGCGATCGACCAGTTTACAAACACGGCGGTTATGGTGGATCAGAACAACGATCGAGTTCTGCTCCTGCCGCTGCCGAAATAAGAGTTTTTGGAAAGTTCAAGGGCATGCCGCTTGAAAAGGCGGGGATGGCCCGATTGCGGGGGAATCGGCGGGTCAGCTATACTTAGTTGTTTGTGATTCGGCTGCAGGGCGGTCTGTAAGATAGCACCCGACGAGCTTTGATGCGTCCAGACGGAAGAGTCGACCAAAAGGCTGTGCTCGTTTCAGCATGGATCACGAAGAAAGTTCAACCGGACCACGCAAAGAAAGTTCAGGGTAACCCTTTCGTTCGGCGAAGAAGGAAGAGGAAGGCGTGCCCGGAGATCAATAAGGAGAATACAGTGAATTCGAGAAACATGATTCGTGTGGGTGTTCTCGGCATGGCGTGCCTGCTCGGGACGACAGCCGTTCGAGCGCAGGCCGCAGCGGGTTCCGCTTCGGCCGGTAAAATTGGTGTGATCAATGTGCGGCAGGCGATCGTGACCACCGCCGAAGGGAAACAAGCTTCCGCGGAACTGCAGTCGCAGTTCACCCCGCGGCAGAACGAACTGGAAGGCATGAACAAACAGATCAATGACCTGCGCAGCCGGCTGAGCGCGGGAGCGAACACGCTCAGCGATGAAGAAAAAGTACGGTTGACGCAGCAGGGCCAACGGATGACGCAGCAATTGGACCGCAAGAACAACGAGCTGAACGAAGACGTGCAGGCGGCCCAAGCCGACGTGGTGGATCGGATTGGACGAAAGATGATGGACGTATTGGATCGTTATGCGCGAGAGAACGGGCTTATCGCGGTATTTGATTCCTCGGCGCAAAACTCTCCGATTCTGTTTGCGTCGACGAATATCGACATCACCCAGGACATCATCAAACTGTACGATCAATCCTATCCGGTTAAGAGCGGCGCGGCCGCACCAGCGGCGACGAAGCCGACTCCGACGACTAAGCCTGCGACACCTCCAGCAGCAAAGCCGTAAGGCTCTCAGAAGCAGTGCAAAGGAACAGAACCGGGGTCCTGGCGTGGGCCTGGGCCCCTTTTTATGCGCTGATTCCGGGGTGCCTGAGGACGGGAGCGGGGCGAAGGCAGCGGTTCCGCATCCGTGATTTTTCTGTGAGGTAAGTTCCTCTTCCGCTTAGAATTACCCTTCTTGGATTTCCGATAGCAGATTCGCATTCTCGTTTTGGCTCTTGACAACGATCTATTCTTATATACTATGGTGTATAAGAGATGGAGGCCCCGTGCAGCGCACGCAACTCTCCGATCGCGAACGGCGACGCCGCTCCCGCTTGGCGCAGATCATTCACGAGGCTCGTTTTCTCCGCGGCACCCTCTCCCTGCGAAACGTCCAGTGCGGCAAACCCGGTTGTCACTGCGCTCGGGGAGAGCCCCATGCCTGCCTCTACTTGGTTCGGCGACAAGGGGGAAAGTTGCGCCAGTTGTTTGTGCCTCGGGAATGGGAAAGGCGCATCCGGGAAGCGGTTAAGAACCACCAAGAGATGGAACAGTTGATCGAAGAACTTTCTGATTTGGAATGGAAGCGCTTGAAGGAGAGAAAGGAGTAAGACCGTTCTTCGACGCTTGATCCGATATACGGAAAAAATCTTTCACCTCTCCCGCGAGGTGATTGATGGCGTGACGGATCATCGCGCTCTCCCCCGGATCTGCACCTCTCTGGCTGTAAAAGCAGTTCTCGCCGTGTATTGGTCCCGGCTGGGGAGCCTGAACGCTCTGGAGATGACCCGGGGAGCGAAGTTCTGGAAGGCCTGGTTGGGTCACCCACTCTGCAGCGCCGACAGTCTGGGACGCATTGTCGCCAGCGTGGATGCCGACACCCTGCGAAAGGGGATTCATCACGTTTACGATCGCTTGAAGCGCAACAAGGCGCTGCCGGATCTCCACGGTCTGAGCGTGGCGGTGCTCGATGGCCACGAGACCAGCGCCAGCTATCGTCGTTGTTGCTCCGGATGTCTGAAGCGCACCACGGCCAGTGGAGAGACGCAGTTCTACCATCGGAATGTGACGCTGATGTTGCTGTGCGGATCTCCACCGGATCGTCCCGCGGTCCGCCTGCTCTTGGATCTGGAGCCCCAACGGGCCGGGGAAGGCGAACTGGTAACCGCTTTGCGACTGCTCGAGCGCGTACTGGCCGCCTATCCACGGGCCTTTGATGTGATTTTGGCCGATGCCTACTACGCCGTTGTCCCCTTTCTGAACTTTCTGTTGTTGCACGGGAAACAGGCTCTGGTGGTTCTCAAAGATGAACGGCGCAATACCTATCAGGATGCTGCAGGCCTGTGGGCGCAGCAAGCGCCTCAGCAAGGTAACTACGATTCACGAAGCTGTCGGTGGTGGGATGTTCCCGACCTGCTTTCCTGGCCGGAAGTGAAAGGCAGCATGCGCGTGGTGCGTTCGGAGGAATCTTGGACGGTGAAACCGCAGCTCACCAAAGCAGCGACTCCACAAACTGCCAGCTGGGTATGGCTGACCACCTTGTCGGTAGCACAAGCTCGCACCGAGCAGGTCGTGCGCCTAGCGCACCTGCGCTGGGACATCGAAAACCATGGATTCAATGAACTGGTCAACGGCTGGCATGCGGACCATGTCTATCGTCACCAGTCCGGGGCGGTCGCCTGCTTTCTGTTGCTGGCTTTTCTGGCCTACGACCTGTTCCACGCTTTCTTTGCCCTCAACCTCAAGCCCCAGCTGCGCCGCCATCGAACGATGACGTTCTGGGTACGCCTGATCGCGGCGGAAATTCACGCCGTCCCTCGCTTATCCTTAACGGCCGCACCACCCTGACATTCGTATCGGTCGGCCACACCGTTACTGTTCTGAACGATTCTTCCCTAAGATCTGTGGTGTTTCGCGGAACCTGGCCATGGGGCTCGATAAGACGTCGAAGAGCCCTCGGAAGACACGAAATAAGGTCATCCGAATCTCATTCGCCTCGCAGAAGCTCCCAATACTACAATTTATCAAGCACATCCTCCGTCCTCGGGAGCCGATTACGGAATCTCTGGGGCGAAGGTACCTGTCTTGCTTTTACGGGGTTAGCAGAATATACTCTATTTTCGCTCTGTTACGGGTCGCACCATGAAGTGGGCGCAAGCCCACTTTTTTGTTGCCGCCGGATGAACTGAGCTTCAGACCGGCTTAGGCCGGGGAGTCTTTGCGTGAATCTGGAGAAGATCCGCGAGGCCGCCGAACGAGTGGCACGTTCGGAGGGCCTGGAAATCGTGGATGTCGAATGGAAGATAGGGAAACAGCGGTTCCTGCGGGTGTATATCGACCGGGTTCCGCCCCAAGGATCCACGGAAGCGACTGAAGGGGAAGAGGTTGCAAACCCCTACGCAAGAATCAGCCACGCAGACTGCGAACGCGTGAGCCAGCAGCTGAGCGTGATTCTGGATGTAGAGGAATTGGTGCCGGGGCCCGGTTATGTGCTGGAAATCAGTTCCCCCGGAATGGATCGGGCACTGAAAACGCCAGCAGATTTCCAGAGATTCGTGGGGCGGTTGGCAAAGATATCGACGGCGGAGCCAATCGGAGAGGTAAAGTTTTTTGAGGGTCGGCTGAAAGGATTTACGGACGGAAGAGTCCGGATGGAGTTGAAAGGCAAGGAGGCACGGATCGTGGAAATCCCACTCGAAACGATCCGCAAAGCGAACCTGGCGATCGAATTCTAGGACTGGAAGAAAATGGCGAATCTGCTCTACCAACAAATCGAAATGCTCAGCCGGGAAAAGCACATCGAACCGGAAGTGGTGATTTCTGCCATCGAAGATGCCATGGTGGTGGCGGCGCGGAAATTCTATAAGTCCGAAGAAGACCTGCGCGGGAAATTCAACTCGGAATCTGGCCAGGTGGACGTGTATTCGGTCTTAACGGTGGTGGAAGAGGTTACTGACCCGAAACGGGAAATCAGCCTGGCGGACGCGAAGAAGAAGGACCCCAACCTGGAATTGGGCGGCGAGATTCGCACCAATAAGCCGACCGATGTGCTGGGGCGCATTGCGGCGCAAACCGCGAAACAAGTGATCCTGCAGAAGGTTCGCGAGGCGGAACGCGATACGATTTACAACGAGTATCACACGCGCGCGGGCGAGCTGGTGACTGCCATCGTGAAGCGGGCCGAAGGTCCGGATCTGATTGTGGACATGGGGCGGACGGAAGCGCGGCTTCCGAAGCGCGAACAATCCAGGCTGGAGACGTACAACATTGGAGAGCGCTTGCGTGTGGTGATCAAAGCGGTGGACCGGGCGGCGAAGGGACCGCAAGTGATCGTGTCACGCGCCGATGCCTCGCTGGTGCAACGGTTGTTTGAAATGGAAGTGCCGGAGATTTATGACGGTACTGTTCAGATTCGCGCGGCCGCGCGCGAAGCGGGCGAGCGGACAAAGGTGGCCGTAGCGAGCCGGGACAAGGACGTGGATCCGGTGGGCGCATGCGTAGGCATGAAAGGCATGCGCGTGCAGTCCATCATTCGCGAGTTGCGCGGCGAGAAAATCGACATTATTCCGTACAACGAAGAGACGGTGGCATTCGCGCAAAAGGCGCTGAGTCCCGCGAAAGTGACGCGAGTGCAGATCACCGATCCAGAGAATAAAAAGCTGGAAGTGATCGTGGAAGACTCGCAGCTCTCTCTGGCGATCGGGAAAAAGGGGCAGAACGTGCGCCTGGCCAGCAAGCTGATCGGCTGGGACATCGATATCAAGAGCGAAGAAGAAAAGCGGCGCGAAATCGAAGAGCAGATGACCGCGCTGACGGCACCGACGACTCCACTGACGGTGCTGGCGGGAGTGGGACCAAAGACCATTGAGAAAATCGAAGCGGCGGGGATCACCTCGCTTGAAAAACTGGCCAGCATGACACCAGAACAACTAATGGAGATTCCCGGCATCGGCGAGAAGATGGTCGACAAGATTTACCAGGCGGTGAACCGCTTCTACGAGGGCGGAGAAGCGGCGGCGGTGCCGGCGGAGGGCCCGACAGAACCCGCCTCCGAAACTACCGAACCGGCTGCGGAAGCCGTAGAGGCAACGGCGCCGGCGGAACCCGAGGCGGAAACAGCGGCGCAGAGCACAACCGAAGTACCAGACGAGGAACCCACCACGGAGAATCATCCGGCGGCGGCTGAATCAACGGAGAATGAATCTCCCGAGGGTCAGCAGGAAGAGAAAAGTTCTTAACGAAGCATGAGTGACTCATCCCAAGTTCGAATCAATGAATTGGCCCGAGAGCTGGAGGTCAAAGCGAAGGCGATTATTGACCTGCTGCCCGGGTTTGGCGTAACCGAGAAAAAGACACACTCCAGTTCGATTACCGTTGAGGTTGCAGAGAAAGTCCGCCATGCACTGCACGGCACTCCGGAAGTCGAAGCAAAGCCCGAAGTTGTGGTCCAGGAACCGGCGAAGCCTGCAGTAAAACATCCGCCGGTTCCAGCTCCCACGCCAGCACAGGCGCCACACGCGCACGTGGCCACGAAACCGGCTGCGCCTGCTGTACCTCAGGCTCCCGTGGCACATGTCCCAGCCCCAGTTGCACCTTCTCTCAGACCTGCCGCGCCGAGTGCGCCTCCTCCTGCAGCAGCTGCCTCTGTGCCGATTGCAAAGCCAGCAACACCTGCTCCTGCTACTCCTGCGGTTGCGAAACCACCGGCCGCTCCCGCTCCGAGCACGCCTGCTCCAGCTTCGAGACCTGCTACGGTGACACCACGGCCTGCGCCGACGCCGGGCCAACCTCTTGCCGCAAGACCCCCGCAGGGAATGCCGCAAAGAGTTCGTCCACCCCAACCTGGTACGCAACCCGCGAGCGCAAGACCTGCTGCTGGCGCGACATCTCCATCCACGCGGACCGCAACTCCAGCGCGCCCACCGATGCCGACAGGGGGCAATCGCGGCCCGGTTCCGGGCACAGAACCCCGAAGTGAACGCCCGAGCGGCCCGCGTCCCGGACAGCCGATGCGCCCGCAGTCAGGACAAGGTGGCCGGTCATTTACGCCGCGTCCAGGTGGAGGACAAGGTGGCTCCGGAGGTCCTGGTGGTCCTGGAGGGCAAAGCCGGCCTTGGGGTCAAAGAACCGGAGCTGTGCCATCGGGTTCGCGTCCGGGTCCGCGCACACCCGGACGTCCGACGATGCTGCCGCCATTTCCAGACAAGATGCCGCCCAAGGCGGAGCCCGGGAAGCCACTTTATACGCGCAGGCCGACACAACGGCAACGGCCAATGGTCGACAAACGGGAGATGGAAGGCGAGCGCAAGCTACATCCAACGCGCCAGCGTCCCGGAGCAGGTGGCCGAGGAGTGGCCGTTGCGGCCCCGCCACCCGAACCGCGTGCGCCTCGCGAAGTGACACTCACCGAAGGAATCACGATTCGCGAACTTGCCGAGAAGCTGGATATTCGCGCAAAGGATTTGCTGAAGACGTTGCTGGACCGCGGAGTATTCGCGAGCATCAACCAAGCGCTGGACGTGCAAACCGCGACGGAGTTGGCCCAGTCGTTCAATGGCGTCGTGAGCGTGGTGTCATTCGAAGAGGAGATGGTTCTGGAGGTCGCGAAGGAAGAGACCAAGGAGAACCTGAGGCCACGGCCGCCGGTGGTTACC
Source organism: Candidatus Acidiferrales bacterium (assembly GCA_963709675.1). GTDB lineage: Bacteria > Acidobacteriota > Terriglobia > Acidiferrales > UBA7541 > Acidiferrum. Next base: position 970,917 of record CAVPWW010000001.1, on the reverse strand, counting down.
GTAATGGGTCACGTAGACCACGGAAAAACAAGCTTGTTGGACGGCATACGAACCGCGGAGGTGGCCGCCGGAGAAGCCGGAGGCATCACGCAGCACATTGGCGCGTACAAGGTGCAAGTGGGCGACCGCAGTGTCGTATTTGTGGATACGCCGGGCCATGAAGCGTTCACGCGGATGCGGGCGCGAGGCGCAAAGGTGACGGACATTGTGGTCCTGGTGGTCGCTGCGGATGATGGCGTGATGCCACAGACGCGCGAGGCGATCGATCACGCCAAAGCTGCGAACGTGCCGATCATCGTCGCAGTGAACAAGATCGACAAGCCGGAAGCGCAGCCAGAACGCGTAAAGCGGCAACTGTCGGATTTGGGGTTGATGCCAGCGGAGTGGGGCGGCGACACCGAATTTGTGGAAGTTTCCGCGAAGCAGAAGAAAAATCTGGATAAGCTACTGGAGATTATTTTGCTGGTGGCCGACCTGCGCGAACTGAAGGCCAATCCAGATGCGCCAGCCAGCGGAACGGTACTGGAATCGCGCGTGGACAAGGGCCGCGGGCCGGTGGCCACCATCCTGGTACAGAACGGGACGCTCAAGACGAGCGACTTCTTTATCGTAGGCTCTGTCTTCGGCAAGGTGCGCGCCATGTTTGACGACCGGGGACGCCCGATGAAAGATGCGCCGCCTTCCACGCCAATCGAGGTGCTCGGATTGCAGGGCGTGCCAGAAGCAGGCGACCATTTCCAGGTTACGGATGAGGCCAAAGCGCGGCACGTGGTGGAGTACCGGCAGTCCAAGCAGCGGGACGCTGCGCTGCGAGCGAGCGCCGGGGCCCGAATTACATTGGATCAGTTGCACGAACAACTGAAGGCCGGCGAAGTCAAAGAGCTACCCATTGTTATCAAGGCCGATGTGCAGGGTTCGGCGGAAGTATTAGGTGAAATGTTACCTAAGCTCTCGACCGACCAGGTCAAACTGAAAATTATCAGTGCTGGAGTCGGAGCCGTCACCGAAAACGACGTGCTGCTGGCAAGCGCGTCTGGCGCCATCATCATCGCGTTTGGTGTGCGACCGGATCGCAAGGCGGCAGACCTGGCGCAACAGGAAAATGTGGATATCCGGACACACAACATCATTTACGAAGTTTCCGACGAAATTAAAAAGGCCATGGAAGGGCTGCTGGAGCCGGTGGTTCAAGAAACGTACCTCGGACGGGCCGAGGTGCGAGATACGTTCCGGGTCAAGGGAGCCGGCACGGTGGCAGGGTGCTACGTGCTGGATGGAATCATGAAGCGCGATGCACAAATACGAGTGGTGCGCGATGGCGCCGTGATTTACACGTCCAAGCTGAGTTCATTGAAGCGATTCAAAGATGATGCAAGCGAAGTGCGTACCGGGTTCGAGTGCGGACTGGGTATCGCCAATTTCAACGATGTGAAAGTTGGCGACATTCTGGAATGTTTCCAGGTCGTCAAGCTATCCGCCGCTGAGGCTGCTGCCGCACAAGGGTCCGTTCCCGCCCGAAAGTAGCGATTGAATCACCATGCCGGTAGGACTGCTAACGCTGGAATTGCATTTGCCCGAGGCGCAGTCGCTGAAGGACAAGCGGCAGGTGCTGCGCAGCTTGAAGGATCGGTTGCGGGGAAGTTTTAACGTGGCGGTGGCCGAGCTGGATTTTGAGGAGACTTGGCAGAGATCGGTAGTGGGCGTGGTAACGTTGTCGAATGAAGAGCAGCACGTGGAGGAATCTCTCCAGAAAGTGCTGGCGGAAGCTGATAAGATTTTGGGTCCGCTGCTGATTTCGCATGAAGTGGATTTTCTGTGATGTATTTGGGTAGCGGCAGGCAAAGGATGAATCTCCGCGAGGCGGAAACCAGGTGTTCAATTCCAGAAGTGGATTTGCCGGAATAGGATTGTCACTGTTATGAGCCCTGACCATCATCGGCACGAACGAGTCGGCGAGGAAATCGCACACGAGATCAACGCCATGCTTGCCGGAGAATTGAAGGACCCCCGCCTGGAAGGCAACGTGTCCGTAAGCGAAGTGCGAGTGCAACCGGACATGAAGCACGCCAGGGTCTTCGTCAGCGTGAGGACGGAAAATGTCAAGGAGCAGGCCGACGCGATTAAGGCGCTGGAGCACGCTTCGGGCTATATCCGCCACGAATTGATCGAACGGCTTCAACTTCGGCGTCTGCCCGATTTGCATTTTACGCTGGATCTTTCCCAGGAGCATGTGGAGCGAATCGAGCAACTCCTGAAGCAGATGAAGGCCGAGAAACCGTCCACGCCAGAAGCAAATTCTTGAAAAACAAAACTTGTGTCCCTTGTCTGGCAGTCGAGGTTCTAAGGTCCCGTCCCGAAGAACACCATTAACGAATAATTTTGCGATGGCTCGCCTACCTCAACCCGCGGCATTTGATGGCGCTCTGGTGATCAACAAACCACAGGGCAAAACCTCCCACGATATTGTCGATGCCGTACGCCACCTTGCCGGATTCCGCCAGATCGGTCATCTCGGGACGCTCGACCCGCTGGCGACTGGGGTCCTCGTGCTGCTTTTGGGCAAAGCGACGCGGCTGGTACGGTTCTATACCGGGCGGCGCAAGCGCTACCAAGCCGCTTTTCGTTTCGGCTACGCGACCAATACCTACGATTCAGAAGGCGTTGCCGCAGGGCCGGACAGTTCGCTGGTTCTGGATCGCCAAGTCATCGAACGCTTGGCCGCGGAATCCATCGGGCGTTTCGATCAGATGCCGCCAATCTTTTCGGCTAAGAAAGTGCATGGAAGGCCTGCGTACGAACTGGCGCGAAAGAACCAAGCGGTTGAATTGAAGCCGGCGAGCGTGGAAATTTTCGAATATCGCCTGACTGAGTTGCAAGGCATGGTTGCTCGTTTTTCGATCGAATGTTCTTCCGGTACTTACATTCGATCCTTAGTGCATGACATGGGACAGAAGGTAGGGTGTGGCGCGCACCTGAGTGAAATTTGCCGAACGGCGGTGGGGGAATTTTCGCTGGATCGAGCCATTGAATTGGAAGAATTGGCGGAAGCGGCGCGCGAGGGGAAATTTCAGAACTGCCTGATTTCTCTCGAAAATTTGTTGCCGGATTATCCGAGGACCAATGTCCTGCCTGTGTTGGAGAAAAAAGTCCGCCATGGTGGAAAGTTCAATATATTGCTGTCGCAATTGCAGGCGGGAAGGTCGGAATTGCCACCGGGGGCGACCACGCAGTTGGATAGCGCGGGCATACACGCGCCACGATTGCGTGTATTCAGCCAGGAGAATAAACTAATCGCGATTGCGGAGGCGGTTGTTCCACGCACCTATCAGCCGGTGGTGGTATTCGATCCGCTGCCATAGTCGGCTTTGACGTAACTTGGAACACACCTCACGCGTCCATTCACTTTGCGAGTCCGGGAGACGTTTGGATGACTGCCGCCTCAGCACCGGAAATGACTGCTGCTTCTGGTTTCAGCCGTCTGATAAAGATTGAAGGGAGATTTGCGACTGGGGAGTGGCCGGAGTCGCGAGCCAGGGATGCCTGCCGAGGCCTCGAGTCCGGGCACATTGTGTTCCTGCCCAGCTCGCCAATCGAAATACCCAGCGAAGACCAGGAACTGCTACTGGGCCGCAAACAATCCAGCTCCGCCTACCATAAAAACATCGCCTACCGGCCGCTCGAAGACAGAGTTACCGGTTTGGATCGTAGTGAAGCAGAGGAGCCGGAGAAATTACGCCGGATCCTGCGAACATATTCGCAACGGTCGGTGGAATTTCTGAAGACTTTTCTTGCGCCGTACGCCGGGAAGTGGAAACTGGAGCTCGCGAGTTTTCGGCCCATTGAGGAACGAGGCCGCACCGCACGCCTGCATGCACGAAATGATTTGCTGCACTTCGACTCGTTTCCAACCAGGCCGACCAATGGAGCCCGGATTTTGCGCTTTTTCACCAACATTAACCCAACCCAGAATCGGGTGTGGCTGACATCGCAGACGTTTGAAGCCTTTGGCCCTCGAATGGTCCAAGCCGGGGGGCTGGCTTCCTCGCTCAATAACCCATTGCTGCAGGGCATGCACTCGCTGGCAAGAGCGTTGCATTTTCGCAGAGCAAACCGTTCGCCCTACGACGACCTCATGCATCGTTGCCATGACGTCATGAAGGAAGATGTAAATTTTCAGGAGAAGACTCCGAAAAATCGTTGGGAATTTCCGCCAAACTCATCATGGATGGTTTTTACCGATTGCGTGAGCCACGCAGTTCTCTCCGGCCAATACGCGTTGGAGCAAACGTTCCTGGTGCCACCGTCCGCGCTGGTCGAGCCTCAGCGGTCGCCGTTGGCAATTTTAGAATCGCTCACAGGGCGACGTTTGACGGTCTAAGCCTGAATCCCGAAATTAAATAGCACTGTTCCACCCTAACTCGGTAATGTTTCAGCTGGTTAAGAGAAACACCGAGGAGGACAAAACAGTGCACTGGAAAATTACCGCTCTTTGGGGCGGGAGGAAAGTGGAATTACGCGAGACCCAGCGGGCCGTGACTCCGTTTGGTGGTTTGGTGGTGTTCTTTGAATTTCTGCGGGGCATCGGCTATTGCGAAGCGGTACGGCAGCATATGCCGTTTTCTCTCCGTTCTCCCAATGCCATCGATCCGGTGAAGACCTTCACGGCGTTTTTGCTCTCGGTGGTAGCAGGAGCACGGCGTTTCGCGCACACCAGTTTGCTGCGCGCCGACACCGCCCTGCACGCGCTGTTGGGAATTTCCCGTTTTCCGATCGACGACACGGTGCGCAACCTGTTCAAGCGCTTCGGGCAGGGCCAGCGTCAAAGTTTTTTCTCTGGGTTGTGGAACTGGCAGTTCGAACGACTGCCGGAATGCGCTTGGGGATACAGCTTGGATCTGGATTCCACGGTGTTCGAACGCTACGGTCACCAGCAAGGGGCCTTGCGTGGACCTAACCCACGCAAGCATGGGCGGCCTTCCCATCATCCCCTGGTGGCGGTGTTAGCCGAAGCGCATTTTCTGTTGCACGGCTGGCTGCGCAGCGGCAACTGTGGCACCGCACGCGGGGTGGTGGAGTTTTTGAAGGAAGCCTTAGCGTTGTTGCCGGAAAAACACGTAGTTCGTGTAGTGCGCGCGGATGCCGGCTTTTTTGACCAGCAATTACTGGGGTTTTTGGAGCAACGCGGGTTGCCCTACATCATCGTGGCGCGGCTCACGCGGTGGTTAAAGCGTGAAGCGGCTCGTATCACCGAATGGCGCGCTTTGGATGGCTACCACGCAGCGGGCGAGTTTTCTTTGCAGCTGTTCGGCTGGGACCGCCCGCGGCGCTTCGTGGTGATCCGCGAGCAACTGCGCGCCGAGCGCCCCTCCCTGGGAAGGAAGCTGTTGGAAGTTCCCGGCTACACCTTCCGCGTCTTTGTCACCAACCTGGCGCTGCCGCCAGAAGAGATTTGGCGCGATTACAATCACCGGTCGGACATGGAAAACCGCATCGCGGAACTGAAACACGATCTGGCCGCGGACGATTTTTGTTTGCAGGAATTCTTCGCCACCGAAGCGGCGTTCCGCAGCATCCTGCTGTTGTTCAACCTGCTCGGGGAATTTCAGCGCGCCGCCGGCCTGGCCAGCTATCGCCAGCCCGCCACCTTGCGTGCTCAAGTATTCCTCTGCGGGGCTTTACTCGGTCGCGCAGGCCACCGTTTGGTTCTCCATCTGTCGTCTTCTTGGGGCGGCTTGCAACGACGCATCCCGTTGCTGGAAAATCTCTTAGCTTACGGCTCCGCAACTTCGCCGAAGTTGCCGCCGCCTGTAACTTGAACGCAGAAACAACAAAAACTCCCCGTGAAACTTCCTTCAACTTCGGAATTCAGGCTAAGCCGGCTTTCTCGATGGTTGAGCTCTGCTCCCCAAACATTCTGAGCCATTCTTTTCCTGCGGAATCACGAATCACTATTCGGGCCGGTTGGGCGGTGGCGGGTTTTCCTGATTCGGTTGCGGTTGAACAGGTGGCTCGGGGATAGGCTGCGCGGGCACCACGGGGGCCCGCGCAGGAGGGTTTTCGGGCCTTGGTTGTTCTTCTGGCCTCGCGGTAGGCGGTGGGACAGAAGGTGCGCCGGTACTGACGGCACTGCGGCCACTGACATCGCCACGACCGGCATAAATGTCGTGCGACTCACGAGCCGGGAAGCCAAGTTTCCGAGGAGTGATGAGAATGAGCAGTTGATGGTCTGTGGAGGAATCGTTGTGCGAGCCGAAGAGGTAACCTGCATATGGAATCCTCGCCAATCCTGGGATGCCCGTAAGGGACTTTGTTAGCTCGCGATCGATCAGTCCGGAGACGATGGAAGTTTCTCCCTCCTTTAATCGGATGGTCTGAGTGACAGACTCATTGGAAATAATGGGAATCCCATTGGTGTTCGAGCCGGACAACGCCTTGAGTTCATACTCCAATTGCAGGGTCACTTCGTTGTCCGGATGAAGGTAAGGAGTGGCCTTGATCTTCAGACCTATATCGACGTATTCAGAGCCCGGATACGGGGTCTGGCCATTGGAAGCACCAGGAATGTGGCTCGCTGGACTAACGATAAGGGTTACTAGGCCATCTGTAGCGGGAATGTTGTTGGCGACGACAACGTCCGGGTAGGTGCTCCCGGTGAAGTCTCCGACAATAATTGCGCCTGGATCGGTTCCCGCCGGAGAATTGACGCCAGTGGAGAAAATCCCGCTGCCCTCGTCAAGGAACCCGAGGACAGTGTTGGCTGATGGAACAGTCACTGCGATTCCGCCTTCGGATGTGTTAGCGAGATCGGCGATGGTTATGCCGCTCGGAGGTGCACCCGTAGCAAATGGCGATTGTGAGGCAGCCACGAATGCGCCGTTGCCTGTGCCGAGATAGACGGTGACGGAACTGTCGTTCTGATTGGCGATGGCAAGTGCGGGTCCCGTGCTTCCGCCCAGCGTGCCTGACGCGATCGCGACCGGAAAATTGCCGGTGGCTAGGGGAGTTTTGGAAACTAATTTGAAAGTGCCATCCCCGTTGCCTTCAAGAATCGTGACGTTGTTGGAAGTTTGATTCAGAATCGCCAGGTCTGGAATGCCGTCCTGGTTGAAATCCGCCACAGTGACGGCAATCGGGCCGATTTGCCCGGAGGGCAGTGGAAAAGGTGAGCCCCTCACCTGTGTGAAGGTGCCGTCACCATTTCCCGTGAACACAGAGAAACTGTTATCCGAAAAATTGGTGACCACAAAGCCGAGATAGGGATTGGTATTCGAATTGAAGGTGCCCAAGGCAACGGCGCTCGGCCGATTCCCAGTTATGTACGTCTGAAAATTGGAAAAGGTGCCGTCGCCATTGCCGAGCAGGATGCTTACCGTATTTGTGGTCTGGGACGCGACGGCCAAATCGGGATACCCATTGTTGATTGCGTTCATACTCCCGGCAGCGATGGAGACGGGAGTCCCAGCGCCCCCTTGCGTGGCGGTGATCGAGACTGTCCCGGCAGCGATACCGGTCGCCACGCCAGAACCTCCCTCAATTGTGGCATCAGTCGTGTCCGAGGAAGTCCACACCGATGTGGAAGTAATGTCCTGCGTGCTTCCGTCGCTGTAGGTCCCTGTGGCCGTGAAGTGTTGAGACGTGCCCATCGCAACGGAAGAGCTCGCCGGTGTTACCGCAATCGATTTCAGGGTGGCGGAGCTGACGGTTAACGCGGCCTTCGGACTGCTCACGCCGTTTAAAGTGGCTTGAATTTGCGCCGAACCAACGGCAATGCCGCGTGCCAGTCCGGACGCGGTCCCGATGGTAGCCACGTTAAAGTTGGAGGTGACCCACGTCGCGCTGGTGGAGACGTTTTGTTTGCTCCCGTCGCTAAAAGTTCCGGTGGCAATGTATTGCAGGGTGCCGCCCTTCGCGATGGAGGCAGTGGTCGGCGTTATTGTGATCGACCTGATCGTTGACGAAGTTCCCGCCAGGGTTACGGCCGGGCTGACGATGCTTCCGCGCGTGGCGGTGATCTGGGTTGTGCCGGTTCCGCGGCCCAATGCCAGACCTGTTTGCGAGCCGATGGAAGCGACAGCGGTATTGGTCGAAGTCCAGGTCACGTTGGAAGAGATGTCTTGTTTGGTGCCATCGCTGAAGGTTCCGATAGCCGTAAATTGTTGCGTGCCACCGGGAGCCAGCGAGGTAGTGATGGGCGCGACGGAAATGGACTGCAGTGTTGCTGTGGTCACGGTGAGAACGACGGCGGGGCTCACGACGGCGGATTTTGTCGAGCCTGCATTCAAGGAAATCGGCGAACCGGAAGCCTGAACGAATTGAGTGGTCGCACCCGCGCCTTGATTGAGCAGGATGGTAATCGTGTCGTCAAGTTGGTTGAGAACCGCAAGATCCTGGACGCTCATATTTCGAAAATCCCCTGAGGCCATAGACACAGGAGCGTGCCCAACCGTAAATTGCTGAAACGGAAGGACAGTGGTTGTCCCGCCCACGTTGGCAGTCGGTGTGGCACTGCCCAGGCTCGCGGAGAGCAATGACAGCGTGATCGGATAACGTTCTCCAGCAAAAAAAGTGGCGGCTTTGCCATCTTCCGCTCTGAGCAGAACTTGCCTGCCGCTGTGGACCAGGGAAAGAGCTTGAGAAAATTGGCCCGAAATGGTCGGAAGCGTGAGTAAAAAGGTGCTCTTGCCACCCCCGAACCCGGTAACATTGGGAAGGGAAGTGGCGGACGAAGTGCCGAATACGGATGCCAAAATGGCCAACGCCGCACCCAAGTTGGAGGCGGCTTTCAACTGACTCAACAGAGGTGGGTCGAGGTAATACACCGTCAAACTGGAAGGCGGAGTGATACCCAACTGCATGGCGTTACTGCGATCCACCTCGAGCAATTGGATCTCGAGGAGCACTTCGCCGTGGGATTTTTCTAAGTCTTTGATGATGGCGCCCGCGAGGCGCACACGGGGAACGGTGTCACGAACGGTTAAACTGCGAGTGCTGATGGATTGCTGAACTCGCTGAGTGCCAGTCAGGTCGCGAACCGTCTTCACGATGTCGGCCATTTCCGTGGGAGTAGTGGAATCCGGGAGCACGAAGGTTTGCTCGATTACTGTTTCGAAGGCTTTGCGCTTTTCTTGGGTGTCCGCCGCCACGAAAATCTGTCTGGAATTCAGCGACTTCCAGAAAGTGCCGGTTTCGGCGGTCAGAACCTTCATTGCGGTGTCGAAGTCCACGTCCTGCAGGCGCAATTTCACGTTTCGGGCGGGGAGATCCGCGTCAAAGATAGCTTTCAGGCCGTAGGCAGCGGCCACTTGTTCGTAGGCACTTTGCAAATCCGTCTGTAGACGGAAACTTTTCTTGTCTTTGTCTGGTTTGAGCTGAGGCACTCCCTCCGGGGATTCTTCCAGTGGCGCGCCCTTTGCTTCCTCCCGCATCGATTCCAACTGTTTCAGCCGTTCCAACAGAATATCGTTGGATGGATCGATGTGCAGAGCCGCCGCGAGTTGTTGGGTCGCTCCCTGAAGATTCCCTTCTACGGCCAACCTCTCCGCATATGCCATGTAGCCATCGATCAACTTGGAACGGAGTGCCGCGGCTTTACCGACGATGCTGACGTCGAACGGGGCGTAACGCACGGCTTCGTCATACGCGGCCAGGGCGGCTTCATAGGAGCCAGCTTTTTCTTCCGCCGCGCCCAGTTCCACGAGCTTTTTGGCGCGTTTCGGATCTGGTTTCACCAAGGCATGCGGATCGTCGGCGCCGGAGACAGTTTGCTTTTCCTGGGCGGCCAATTGAGGGCAGGCCAATACCCAGCAGAGCAGGAAAGCCAGCAGCGGTTCATGGAAGCGACGGCGCATACGAATCATTAGACGCAAGTCCCCATTCTACAGTGCGCTGGGGAAAAGAGGTTGTGTGCCGAGGGTCCTTGACGGGGGAGAGGGGCAGGGGTAAACTGGAATCGTAGTTGCAAATCGTTTTCAACTGGAGTTCCCGTGCTCTCCGCCTTCTTAATTGCCCTCCGCGAGGGGGTTGAAGCCTCGCTTGTCGTTGGCATCGTCTTAGTGTATCTCGCGCGCACCGGACGAACGAATTTGTCTCGCTACGTTTGGGGTGGGGTGGCGGCGGCGGTGGCGCTCAGTCTTGCCGTGGCCATCGCCCTGGATCGTTTCAACATCAGCGAGGACGGTTTCGAAGGAGTAATGCTTCTGGTTGCCGCGTTTTTTGTAGTGACCATGATTCTGTGGATGAACAGCGTCGCCAAACACCTGAAGAAAGAAATCGAACAAAAAGTGGAGAAGTATGCGGGACGAGGCGGCTCCGCGGCGGGATGGGGCATTGGCCTGTTTGTTTTCCTGATGGTGTTGCGTGAGGGCGCGGAATTGGCGTTGATTCTGCGAGCCGTGGAAATGTCCACGGAAGGATTACAGACGTGGATCGGAACGGTGGCTGGAATCGGCGCGGCAGTGGCCGTCGGACTATTTTTCTTCAAGGGCACGTTGAAGGTGCCTTTGCATCGCTTTTTTGCGGTGACCAGTTCGATCCTGATACTGGTGGCGATTCAGTTGGCGGTAACTGGGCTGCACGAATTGAGTGAGGCGCGTTGGATCCCATCGAGCAAGGCGGAGATGGCCGTTCTGGGGCCAATCGTGCGGAACGAATTGTTCTTTTTTGTCTTTGTTTTTGGCGCCGTGGTGGTGATGGTTTTTCGGGAGTGGCAGAACGCGGCGCACGCCAAGCCACCCGCCGCGCCAATGAATGACGCGGAACGCAGGCTGAACCAAGCGAAGAATCGCAGACAACGACACTGGATGATGGCTGCGGCCGTCGCCAGCCTGGCGGTCATCCTGGCGCTGACAGCAGATTTCATTTACGCCAAGGTGAATGCCGTACCGCCGCAAGCGCGGCCGGTACAGGCGGTCAACAACCAGGTGCGAATTCCCGTGGCGGAACTGCAGGATGGGAGTTTGCACCTTTTCACGCTGATTACAGGCGCGCAATCGATTCGCTTCATGGTCATCAAGAAACCGAACGGCTATGGCGCTGCCCTGGATGCCTGCCTTATTTGCGGCGCGGATGGCTACCGGCAAGAGGGACAGAACGTGATCTGCCGGCACTGCGCTTCGGCGATCTATATTCCGTCGATCGGTCAGAAGGGCGGATGCAATCCGATCGGATTTCCCTCCCGGGTCGAGGGAGATGATGTTGTGTTCGATGTATCGTCCGTGACGAAGGCTGCGGAAGAGATTCCGCGATAGGAGAGAGTTTCGCTTCCCACGTCCGAAAATGTTCTTGCGACTCGTAGCCGACTCGTTCACTCGACGCCCCCGGCGCAAAATACTCAGCATGGCGGCCCTGGCAATGGGGATGGCCGTGGCCACAGCTGCGCTGAGCGTGTCTTTGGATGTAGGAGACCGGCTGGCGCAGGAATTTCGTAGTCTGGGCGCAAACCTGCTGGTGACGCCTCAGGCGGACTCATTGCCGCTGGAAATTGGCGGGGTGGATTACCGGCCGGCGAATGCAGGGACGTATTTGCCGGAAGCGGATCTTGGGAAATTGAAGACAATTTTCTGGCGCTTCAACATCATGGCGTTTGCGCCGATTCTGGAGTCTCCGGGTCAGTTGATGACTGCAAACGTCACGCACAAGGATTCTCGGGATTACAGCAATCTCGAAATAATTGGCACCTGGTCAAACCATTCCGTGCCCATCCCAGATGGCACAACCTACGTCACGGGGATAGAGAAAACCAATCCCTGGTGGCGAGTAGAAGGCCATTGGTTTAATGAAGATCAGCAAGAATGTGTTGTTGGCGCCTTGCTGGCAAAACGCAAGGGGTTACGCATCGGCGATGAAATCTACTTGAACGTCGAGGACCCTTCAAAAATGGTCCAGCGCTTCTCGCGGTTTGTCATCTCCGGCATTCTTTATACGGGTGCCTCAGAAGAAGAGGCGGTGGTCGTGCCGCTGCAACGAGCCCAAGAATTGGCTCGACTGCCCGAGGTCTACCGGCGGCTGTATGTGAGCGCACTGACGAAGCCGGAAGATGCCTTCGCGCGCAAGGATCCAAAATCGATGACCCCGGCGGAATTCGACACGTGGTATTGCACGCCATACATTTCCGCGATTGCATTGCAGATCAGCGAGGAGCTAAAAGGGACCGATGTGCGGGTGATCCGGCGTGTTGCCGAAGGCGAAGGAAACGTGCTGACACGAGTGCGCACGTTGCTGTGGCTGGTCACGTTTGCGGCTTTATTGGCTTCGGGGCTTGCGGTCGGAGCTTCCGCAGCGGCTTCGGTGATTGAACGGCGCACGGAGATCGGGTTGATGAAGGCTCTGGGGGCTACTTCGGGATTGGTGGGGGTTCTGCTCGCTGCCGAACAGTTGTTGCTTGCGGTTGTGGGCGGCGGCATCGGTTATGCCGTGGGGATTGTCCTGGCGCGAGTGCTGGGCGAGAGAATTTTTAGGTTCACGCCCGAGCCGAAACTGTTTGTGTTGCTGATCATTCTCACGCTGGCCGCGCTGATTACACTTTTGGGGAGCGCGTTCCCGTTGCGCCAGGCTTCGCGCTACGATCCCGCGCCCATACTGCGAGGCGAGTGATGGGTACCTTCAATATGTTCTGGCGGATTGAACGCAGGCTGCTCACCACCAACTACGGACGCTTATTCGTGATCCTTCTGGCGCTCGGAGCAGGCGCGGCGGTTACCAGCGCTCTACTAAATTTGCAGATGGACGCAAAAAAGCGCCTGACCACGGAATTTCGCGCGCTGGGAGCGAACGTTATCATCGCGCCGCGGCAAGCGAATAACGAAAGCTCGGCCGGTGCTACTCTGGATGAGGGGTTGCTTTCGCAGCTCCCTGCAGAATACGAAGGCAAGCCGATTCCGGCCGTTGGATTTCTCTATGTAATTGGTGAAGTGGCGAAAGAGGGTTCGATTCATTTTGAGCCGGCAGTCATCGCGGGTACGGAGGGGCAGGGAATAACGCAAATTCGTCCCGGGCGACGCACGGAATACCTGACCAATCTGGAAAATGATCCGGAGGCGTGCGAGGTAGGCGCAAAGGCTGCTGTACAGTTCAAAGTGCACGCGGGCGACCTGCTGCAATTGAAGAATCAGGGAAAAACAGCGTCATGCAAGGTGTTCGCGGTGGTTGCAACCGGCGGGGCGGAAGATACGCAAGTGTTCACCAAGCTGAAAACCGCGCAGGATTTCGCCGATCTGAAGGAACGACTCAGCTTGATTCAACTCAGCGTGACCGCCACCCCTGATTCCGTGAAGTCGTTTATTTCGTCACTGAGTCAGCGCCTGCCTGGCGCGAGCGTGAATGGCATCAAGCAGTTTGCGGAGGCGGAAGGTCGCATTTATAACCGGATCAGCGGGCTGCTTTCCGCGACGGTTTTGCTGGTACTTTTTCTGACCTCCCTCTGCGTGATGGCGGGGATGAGCAACGTGGCAGTCGAACGAAAAAACGATGTTGGTTTGATGAAGGCGATTGGTGGATCGATCCGGCGAGTGGTGCGATTGTTTCTGACCGAGGCGATACTGTTGGGGATTGGCGGAGGGCTGATCGGCTCGGCAGTGGGGATTATTGTTTCGATCTGGCTGGGGAAAGCGGTGTTCGGCGTGGCTGCCCAGCCGCGGTGGATTGTGTATCCTGTTTCCGTAACCCTGACGGTTCTGGTTTCCATTGCCAGCGCGTTTCCGTTGCGGCGGCTGGCCAGCATCCGGCCCGCGTCTGTGTTTCGAGGTGAAGAGTGAAGGCCCAGGTTAAAATTGATTCGTTAGTGAAGGATTACGGCACATTGCGTGCCCTGAATGGCATTTCCCTGAACATTCAAGGGGGCGAGTGGGTGGCGTTGATGGGGCCTTCCGGTTCCGGGAAGACCACGCTGATCAATATTCTGGGTGGGTTGGACACGCTCAGTTCGGGACATGTGGTGGTGGATGGCGCGGACCTGGCGGATTTTAACGAGAACGACCTGGTGCGCTACCGCGCGGAGAAAGTCGGATTCGTATTCCAGCAATTTCACTTAGTGCCGTACCTGAACGCACTCGAAAATGTGATGCTGGCGCAGTATTTTCACAGTGTAACGGATGAAGCGCAGGCTGCAGAAGCGCTGAAGCGCGTAGGGCTGGGCCACCGGCTGACGCACCTGCCGTCGCAACTATCGGGCGGCGAACAACAACGCGTGGCGATTGCGCGCGCGTTGATCAACCAGCCGAAGATGATACTGGCCGATGAGCCTACGGGCAATCTGGACGAGGCGAACGAAGAGATTGTGATCGGACTGTTCCGGGAGTTGCACAGTGCGGGACATACGATTCTGATGGTTACGCACGATCCAGAAATTGCACAGCAGGCCGATCGTAAGATTGAGCTGGCTCACGGGCACCTGGCCATTGATCAACGCATTTCCATGGATGATGGCATTCACTTTGACCATTTGCTGGAGCAGATCTGGGTTTGCGGCGAGGAAGGAAACCGCGCAGACCTGGAGCACATCCGCACGCCCGGCGGTGTCGATCCTGTGCGTACGCTGGCGCGCATGGAGGATTTGCGGCTGGTTCAGGTGCAGGAGGATCATGAAGTGCAGCTCACCGATCGGGGGAAAAGCCGCGCGCGCGATGTTGTCCGGCGTCATCGGCTGGCCGAACGGCTTTTTAAAGATACGTTCAGGATTGATGAGCACGAAGCGCACACGCAGGCATGTAAGTTCGAACACATCATCAGCCCCGAGCTGGACGAGCGCATCTGCAGCTTTCTGGGCCACCCGAAAACATGCCCGCATGGAAATCCCATTCCACCGGGAGATTGCTGCAATCACAAGAAAGATCATTCCTAACCGCTTACCTCAAAGGATAGGCCGCGTTTCTTAATACTGTGCTTAGGCGGTAGACTCTTAATGGACGATTCTCTGACCATGCCGAAACCTATCGACCAGCGGAAGATACCGACAGCGGTTAAAATCCATGTGAAAACCGGCGCGGGAGTAGATGTCGCGTGGGCGGACGGCCATTCGAGCCATTATGATTTCGTTTTTCTGCGGGACAACTGTCCTTGCGCCACCTGCAATGATGAGCGAGGCAAAAAGGAATCCCACGCCGGCGTGACTCTTCCTGCCTCGCCGCTGCTGCCCATGTATAAGGCGAAACCGCGGGCGCAAGCCGCAACGCAGGTAGGGAATTACGCGATACAGATCAGCTTCAATGACGGCCATTCCACGGGGATTTTCAGCTACGACTACCTTCGCACGCTATGCCCATGTGAGGAATGTGCCAAGGCGTTCCGAGCCGCTCCAGCTCCATCCGTTCCCTAGCGAGTTGGATTTCCAAATTCCCTGAAGGGAGTGCCAGGCGGTCACGGCTGCAGGTTCTTCAATTTTTCCATTACTCCCGGAGCGGCCTTGGAATTGGGCTGGAGTTCCAGGTACTTCTGAAATGCTTGTTTGGCCTCCGGCTTCTCTCCCAACTGCAAGTACGCATCGCCGAGATTCAGATAAGCAATAGCGCGGTTTGCGTCGATCGCGATGGTCTTCTGAAACCATTCCACGGCTTCTCCATACTGCCCCAGCTTGAAGCAGGCAAATCCCGCGTTATTTGCGAATAAGGCGCTGTTCGGCTGCAATTGCGAAGCCTCTTGGAACTTTGCTGCTGCCTCCGCATATTTCCTTTCTTTATAGAGACGCATTCCCTCATCATTTGTAGCCGCGGGGAGTTCCTTAGCCACCGCTTCGGTTGCGGTTGAGTTTAAAGCCGGTTTAGCGCTACCGCTTTGAGCGGCTTGCTTTTCTTGCTGTAATTGAGCCTCGGCAGCGGCCAGTTGCTTTTTAAGTTCTTCGTTTTGCGCAGACTGCTTTTGGATTTCGCCCCGAAGTTGTTCCAGCTCCGTGTTGGCTTTGATGGCGTCTTCGTTGAGCTGCGCGGAAGTTTCGTTGAGAAACTCCGTCTCGTGGCTCAACTCGAAGATGAAATCCCCGCCCTCGCTTCCAGGCAGGTTTCCAAATGAGGGAGTCTGGTGGGAAAGTGCCGAAACAGCAGGTGTGACGTAGGCGGCCAATTCCGTGGCGGTGATAACGCCATCGCCATTCAGATCGGCGCGCCCATCAAGCGCCTGCAAGAGCGTCCAGGTGAACACGGAATGCCCGTTCGGACCGTTGTCGGCAACCTGTTGGTCTGCGCCTCCTGCCGTAAACATCTGTCGAGCGATACGACGAGAAATTTCCAGGAGATAGTTGCCAATGGGCACGCCTCCGCCGCCGCGCGTGAGGGCCAGGCCGCTGTAGCACGAATCCATGACGAACAGGAGGTGCTTCGCTGGAATAGCCTCGGCAATATCCTGAAAATTGGTCATCGAGATGGCTTGACCCTCGTAGTTGCTTAGGTCCGCGTCAACGGGAATGATGTACCCAAGGTCTCTGCCGGAAGCCAGATGCCGCGTTGCGCCATGACCGGCAAAGAAGACGAACACACGATCCTCATGCTTGACCAGGTCGGGATTGGCGAGTTTATCACCCAGCAAGGAAAGGATGTTCTGGCGCGTGGCCTGTTTGTCGAGCAGCAGAAATACATGGTCGGGCTTAAAATTATATTTGTTCAGCAGGAGATCGCGCACGGCTTGTGCGTCGTTTGATGCGTAACTCAGCGCTGGCCACGTTTGATAAGCGTCAATGCCAATAACCGCCGCCCAACTTTCGCGGTAAGGGGCCATAGGCGGTGGAGGAGTTTGAGCGGGGTCGAGGCCACGCGTTGCGTCCGGACCGAAGCTCGTGCCATTCCACGAAGTAAACCGGTATCCGTCCTTTTCCAGGGTTTCGATGACGGTGGGAAGAACCTCGATCGTCACCTTGTGGATGTCGTGGAACAGGATGATGCCGCGGCCCTGTTTTTCGACTTCCTGGACGACGCGCTGCGCGATGGAATTCGGGACCGGGTCGGCCCAGTCCTCGGAATCCACATTCCACAGAATGGACTGCATCTTGTCTCTCTGGATTTTCGCAACGATGGCGTCGTTGGTCGCGCCATAGGGTGGGCGGAACAAAACCGGAGGTCGCTTCAGGATGGAAGTCAACAGCGCGTTGGTTGTTTCAATTTCCTGCGTATATCCGGCTTCCTGCATTTTGGAAAGCACGGGGTGGCTGTAACTGTGATTGCCCAGCTCGGAACCTTGGGTGAGGATTCGCTGGCTCACCCCGGCAGTAGCTGCAAGCTTCGCGGAGGGATCCGTGGTTTCCGGGCCAAGGTTGCGTCCTACTTCGAAGAACACGGCTTTCAGGCCGTATTTCTTGAGGATGTCGAGAATTTGGTCGGTATACCGGGGGTGCGGGCCATCGTCGAAGGTAAGCACAAGCGTTTTTGGAGGTAAGTCATTTCCGAAGATCTCTCCGCTCGACGTTTTCTTCTTTCCGGCACTTCGGCTCTCCGCGGGAGGAAGCTGGCCTTCAATTTCCTTCAGGATCTGTTCGCGCGTGTACTTCTGCTTCAGCAGGCCGACATAATGTTCCCACGCCTCGCGGTGAAGCACCATTCCTCGGGTCTGGAGATTGCTCAGGATATCGCCGATCTCTCTTTGGTAGAGCACCTGAATTTGGCCGAGAGCGGACTGATCCTCACGAATCCTGATGATGAGTTGTTCATCGTTGGCGCTAATTGCAGCGCTGAGATCCTCAAGGACATCTTTGAAGGCTAACTTGTCGGCATCGCGATATTCGTGATTGTTTTCCAAACGGCGGAGGAATTCCTCGGCTGGCGCCGTATTTCCGCCGGAAAGCGGCGCTACAAGCAAGTGTTCGAGGGCGGACAGGCGATCCTGATTCTCTTGAAACAGGATCTTCCCTGCTGTGGAAGCACGGTCACGCACACCCGGATCGAGTGCACCAGCTCCATCCATCAAAACAATGATTTTTCTGTAATTGGCAACGACCGAGTCGGCGTGTTTGGCAATCCCATTGACCGCCCTTTGAGCGGCGGCCGGCCCGCAGAAAAAGAACGAGAGCATGCCGCATAGGACGGCTATTCGACGAACACAACTCTTCATGATTCTCCGTAACCAGGTCTGCCTGCTATCCAAATCATGAACCACGCTTCCTCAGAAATCTACTCTTGCCGTTGCTGGAGTTGCTTACGCTAGTGGTGTCTTCAGGCCAGCCGATGCTCTTCACATTGCGATCGCCGTGAAATTGTCTTAATAAAATCGATTAGATAGGGACGGCAACTGGACTTGCTACCGGAAAAATGCGAGCATTAATTCCTACAGGTCTAAATACCCGTCAATGAGCAGCTCGCCCCAAAACCCGGCTGCACCCGGCAGCCACGGGAACGGAATTCCACGTGTTCTGGTCGCGACCACCGCGCTGTTGAGCTTCATTTCCTTCTGGCGTGCCGCAGCCATCGTCCTGAATGACCTGGCTTCCTCAGCCTATTACGCCGGCGGCGAGGCGGAAGGCTACATCGGCAAGGCCGCACCGTGGTTCATCCTGGGGATCATGTTGTTTTCCTACGCGGTGCGCGCGATCTACGTTGAAAGCTGCAGCATGTTCGTGCGCGGCGGCGTCTACCGTGTGGTCAAAGAAGCCATGGGCAGCACGCTGGCCAAATTCAGCGTTTCCGCCCTGATGTTCGACTACATTCTTACGGGTCCGATCAGCGGTGTATCCGCGGGCCAGTACATCGTTGGACTAGTCAACGAGACCAGCGATTATATTCATCTCGGTTTGCATATTTCGCCGGACTTTGGCGCCGCGTGTTTCGCGATCCTCTGCACCCTCTATTTCTGGTGGTACAACATCAAAGGCGTACACGAATCCAGCCAGAAAGCCATGCGCATCATGCAGATTACGACCGTGATGGTGGTGATCCTGATTGGCTGGTGTATCTACACCGTTCTTCTGCGCCACCCCGCCTTGCCTCCTATCCCGCACCCACGCAACCTGAAGCTCGAACCGAACGCAATGGGCTGGCTCTACGGTGTGCACTTCGCGCATTTCGCCGGTGTGATTGCGATCTTCGTGGGACTGGGACATTCCGTGCTGGCCATGAGCGGAGAAGAGTCGCTGGCGCAGGTGTACCGCGAGATCGAGCACCCCAAACTGCCCAACCTGAAGAAAACCGGGCTAGTCATTTTCATCTATAGCCTGGTGTTCACTTCGTTGGTGTCGTTCTTTGCAGTCATGATCATTCCGGACCAGCAGCGGCAGCACTTCCTGGAAAATCTGATCGGCGGACTGGCCATGAATTTGGAAGGGCCATTCATTTTACGGCTCATATTCCATGGCTTCGTGGTTGTGGTCGGCACGATGATTCTGGCTGGGGCGGTAAACACCGCGATTGTCGGCTCGAACGGAGTGCTCAATCGAGTTTCCGAGGACGGAGTGCTTTCGAGTTGGTTCCGACAGCCGCACCGGAGATTTGGCACGTCCTATAGGATCATCAACATCATCGCGGCGCTGCAGATTTTGACCATCATCATCAGCCGAGGCGACGTCACATTCCTCGCGAACCTTTATGCATTCGGTGTGATTTGGAGCTTCGCCATGAAGGGCATGGCGGTACTGGTGCTGCGCTACACGCATCCCGGCGATCGCGAATATCGCGTCCCGCTGAACTTTCATGTGTTCGGCGTGGAAATTCCGCTGGGACTAGGTTTGATTACCTTGACGCTGTTCGGCATCGCGGTGGTCAACTTGTTCACTAAGAAAGAGGCCACGATCGCCGGGGGAATCTTCTCCGTAGGTCTTTTCATTGTGTTCACGATTTCCGAAAAGATCACTCGCCATGGCCGTACCGCCGCACAGCATGAGGAAATGGACCAGTTTCACCTGGCGATGGAGGGGGAACTTACGCCCGAAGCGGTGGGAGCTCGGCCGGGAAACATACTGGTTCCGGTGAGCAACATTCACGCCCTCTATCATCTTGGGAGCGTGCTGGATCGCGTGAAACCCGGGCGAAGAGATGTGGTTGTTCTCCACGTGCGGCTGCTGCGCCGTTCTGCTTCTGGTGAATATGACCTGGATGCCGAGCAACTGTTCGGCAGCATCGAGCAGCAGCTGTTCACGCAGGCTCTGTCGATGGCTGAAAAACGGGGGAAGAGCATCCGGCTTGCGATCGTGGCGGCCAGCGACCTGTGGGACGGCATCCTGCGCGCCGCGACGGCCCTGCAGTCCAGCACGATCGTGCTTGGTCATTCCCCGAAGGAGCTAACGGAGGAGCAAGCACGCCATATAGGAGATGCGTGGGAGAAACTGGGAGATCCTAAGCCGCAGTTCAACCTGGAGATTCATCTGCAGAATGGCGATAAGGTGTATAAGGTGCTGGGGCCGCACTCGCCCAACCTTACTGCGAACGAAGTAAATCTGATCCACCGGCTCTGGTTGCGCTTCGGCGAGATGATCACTCCGCTGGAGTTGCATCACCATGACGTAGTCCACTTCGCGCTTGAAGAAGTTCAGAAGGAGCTGGATGAGGGCCAGGAAGAGGCGCTGTTAGCGCGCCTGCGCGCGCATGTTGAGGCTAACCTAAAGAAGAAGCCGGAAAAGTCCTAGGAAGCAAAGCAGCTCTGGCCCCGCGAAAACAAAGCCATGTTTAAATTGGAAAATGGGCGCAGCATCGCAGCGCCCCTTGGCAAACACCAGAATCAATCCGTGAGGGCCTAGACGGCGCTGGTACAGTGACCGCACTTTTTTGCGGCGACCGGAATGGGCATGGCGCATTGCGGGCACTGTCTTGTGGTCACAGGCGCCGGCGGTTTTGGCAACCACTTGTTCACCGCACGTACCAGCGCGAAAATCGCAAAGGCCACGATCAGAAAATTGATGATGGTGTTGATAAAATTGCCGTAACTGAGTGCGACTCCATGTGCCTTTGCCTCGGCCAACGTGTCGTAGTGTGTCTCGCTCAAATTGATATAAAGGTTTGAAAAGTCGACCCTACCAATCAGGCGTCCCAAGGGTGGCATGAGTACATCATCGACCAGCGACGACACGACCTTGCCGAAAGCGGCGCCAATGATGACGCCAACGGCGAGATCCAGCACGCTACCTCGCATTGCAAATTCCTTGAATTCTTTGAACACTAGTATTCTCCTTGCATGAGGTGTCGGTAGTACACGGCTGGCCTGGGGCGGCAGACAGCCAGGAGCGATTGAGATTAGCAGGGATTATATCTGAAGGATGCTCAGCGCTGCTTCAAAATTAGGAGGGAACCCAGGACTCCGCGGAAGAGCAGCACAAGGCCGCAAAGAGCGAGAAATTTTCCAACCAGTCCGAACGGCACACGCCCGATGGCCAGCATGAGCAGGCCGAGCAGAATCATCGAGCCTCCACGATTCCATTTCTGCCAGCGTGCCCACCATTGTCCGGGCCTGGCGATGGCCAGCGCTCCCCAGGCAATGACACCAATGCTGAGGGCCAGCCAGGAAATACTGCGCGGATCGAAGTAGATACGGCCATGAAGGCCCAGCCAAACGACGAGGACGCCGAGAAGCACGAAGATAAGCTCGACCGTAAGTTGGGTCAGCCTTGCAGGCGTGAGCATGTCTGTCCTGAGATTTAAGCGACCCGTTCGATGCGAACTTTCATTGTCACCGGCGTTCGTGGCTTGTCCATGCTATCCCGTGGCGTGTTGGAAATTTTGTCCGCGATGTCCTGGCCCTCCACCACCTCGCCGAAAATGGTGTGCCGATTATCGAGGTGAGGGGTAGCCGCGACAGTGATGAAAAACTGGCTGCCGTTGGTATTCGGTCCGGCATTGGCCATGGAAAGCTTGCCCGCTTTCGAATGCTTCAGGGAAGAATGGAATTCATCCTCGAAGGAATAGCCAGGTCCGCCGCGGCCGTCCCCGCGAGGGCAACCGCCTTGGATCATGAATTGCGGAATCACACGGTGGAAAATCAGGCCGTCGTAGTAATTGCGCTTCTCTTTCTTGCCGGTCATGGGATTGACGAATTCTTTGGTGCCCTCAGCGAGACCAATAAAATTCTCGACTGTCTTGGGCGCTTCCTTCTCGAACAGCTTGACGACAATGTTTCCTTGGGAAGTTTCGAAAATTGCGTAGGTACCCGCGGGTCGCGCCATGTGATCTCCTTTTCAAGACTGCTTCATCCTACACGAGGGCTGAAGATTCGGCCACCCGGGCCCGGGCTACCAGCCCTTCTGTTTGCGCAATTCGGTGATGTGCGCGGTGTGGTGATTTCCGTGCCAGGCGTACAGGAACAGCATCCAGTCCAGCGTCCTGACGCCATGGTCGGGATGACGGAAAGTACGGGCAAATTCGTGGTCTTTTACAGTGTGAAGCAAACGAACCCAGCGTTCGTGCAGCGGTTCGAGCAGCTTCAGCGAGACTTCGACGGGCGCGTGCGCGGCGTCTTCCAGTTTGGCCCAGGCACTCTCCTCATAGGGCTTGATCGTGGGTTCGGACTCGGTGAGCGCCAGCCGCCAGCGGATGTAGGCATTCATATGGCTGTCGGCGAGGTGGTGAACTACCTGCCGCACGGTCCAACCGCCATCCCGATACGGGGTGTCCAGCTGCGCATCATTCAATCCGTTTACGGCTGCCCGGATTTTTTGCGGGGCGGCAGCAATTTCACGTATGGCTTCAGCTCGCTGTGCGGGCGAGACGTCTGCAGGTGCCTGGTATTTGCCGACGGGATAGCGTGGATCCATATCTGCTCCTTGAAAAAAGTTTTATGAGCTAGCAGCTTAGACAGATGAGGGAGCAGCGTCTACTGCTAGATGTTGAACCTGGTTGCCAAATTGGCTTTAACAAATGAGTTCGACCTGGCATGCGCGCTTTGCCGCTCTATGCGCGCACCAAGGTATTTCCGAGGGATGCTACAATGATCGTTCGCTCTGTACCCCCAAGTCTTACTAGTGAATCTAATGCGTGGAGTGGAATTGCATGCATAACGTGACGATTATCGGAAGTGGGTGTGCCGGCCTAACAGCCGCGATCTACGCGGCTCGCGCGGATCTGAGCCCCCTGGTTTTGGAAGGCCATGAACCGGGCGGCCAGCTTTCGTTGACCACTCACGTCGAAAATTACCCGGGATTCCCCGAAGGTATTATGGGCCCGGAGCTCATTGAGAACATGCGTAAGCAGGCTGCGAGATTCGGCGCGGAATTTAAGGCTGGAACGGTGACCGAAGTCGATCTTAGCCAGCGGCCATTCAAAATAACGGCAGGAAAAGAAATTTATGAAACACGGGCACTGGTCGTGGCTGCGGGCGCTTCCGCAAGACTACTGGGTTTAAGAGGCGAGAAGGAACTGATTGGACGAGGAATCTCCACCTGTGCCACCTGCGATGGTTATTTTTTTCGCACCAAGCCCATTGCCGTTGTGGGTGGAGGCGATTCCGCGATGGAAGAGGCTGCCTTTCTCACCCGTCATGCCAGCAAAGTGTACTTGATTCACCGGCGCCAAGAGTTTCGGGCTTCGAAGATCATGATTGATCGCGCAAGGGCGAATCCCAAGGTGGAATTTGTCACGCCTTTTGTCGTCGAAGAAATATTGGCGCCGCAAGGGCTGGTCAGTGGTCTGCGGCTGCACCATGTGAAAACCAGCGAAACCCGGGAACTCTCCGTCGACGGAGTCTTCGTGGCCATCGGACACGATCCCAACAGCACGGTGTTTCGTGGAAAGCTGGAGATGGACGAGAATGGCTACTTGACTTCTCGTCATGGCAGCCTCACCAATGTTCCAGGAGTTTTCATCGCCGGAGATGTGCAGGACCACCGCTATCGCCAGGCAGTTACCGCAGCAGGATCCGGTTGCATGGCCGCGCTAGACGCGGAAAAGTTCCTCGAAGAGCACAAAGACTAGCTAGCTACTAGCCCTCTACCGCTAACTCCGGGCATAATTAACTTGTACATGCTGCGTTCGACTCTTCTTCGACTTTCCGAAAGTGAAGGATTCGCCCACTGGGTAACGACCAACGGCACGACGCGCCGGATGTCGCACCGGTTTGTCGCCGGAGAATTGCTAGATGAGGCCATCCTGGCAGCCCGCGAATGTAATGACGCGGGATTGCTGGTGACGCTCGACTGTTTGGGCGAAAATGTCGCGACTCCCGCCGATGCACAAAAGGCCCGCGATACTTACTTTGGAATTTTCGACCGCATCGCGAAGGAAAAGCTGAAGGCAAACGTTTCCTGCAAGCTTACCCAGTTGGGACTGGACCTCTCGGTTGAATTTTGCGAAGGATTGGTATTATCGATTGCGGAGCGCGCTGGCGGGTATGACAGCTTCCTGCGCATCGACATGGAAAGTTCCATCTACACGCAGCGCACCGTGGAACTGGTCAAGCGGGTGCGTGCGCAAACGCCCTGTGTGGGAGCCGTGATCCAGGCGTACCTCTACCGCAGCGAGAGCGATATCCATGACCTTCTCTCGTATGGTTGCCGCATCCGTTTGTGCAAGGGCGCGTACAAGGAATCACCGGACGTCGCGTTTCCCCGGAAGCAGGATGTGGACGGCAATTATGTGAAGCTCATGCGCTTGCTGCTTGCGAGCGGTTTTACCCACGCGATCGCCACGCACGACCCAAGGATGATCGCTGAAACGATTCGCTGCGCCGCGGAAAAGAAAATTTCCAAGGATGACTTTGAATTTCAGATGTTGTACGGGGTGCGCACCGACCTGCAGAGCAAGTTGGTGCGCGATGGCTATCGGGTGCGGATTTACGTGCCCTACGGGCAGGAATGGTTCCCGTACTTTATGCGTCGGCTGGCCGAGCGCCCGGCGAACCTGGGGTTCTTCGCTCGCAATTTCTTCCGCTCGTAGGCAGCGCCATAAAGTCGCTATCCCAACGTCTCCCCTGGCGTTAAGGCGTAAATCCGCAATCCGGCGATGTCCTTGGTTTGTTCGCGCAACGCTTCCGGCGTCCCCGTCAGCATCGGGAAAGTCGCATAGTGCATGGGGATGACGTGCTTGACGCCAAGTAGCCGGATGGCCATTGTTGCTTCGCGCGGTCCCATGGTGAAGACATCACCAATCGGAAGACACGCGAGATCCGGCCGGTACATCTCGCCGATGAGCTTCATATCTCCAAAAACCGCGGTATCCCCGGCATGATAGATGGTTAAGCCGCCGGGGAGCTTCACGATATAACCCCCAGCTTCTCCAGCATAAAATCGTTGGCCATTTTCATCAATCGAATTGGAGTGAAACGCGTGTGTCATGGTGACTTCAAAATCACCCACCTTTTGTGTGCCACCCTTATTTCCTGGCAGTGCTGGGGCGCCTGTAGCCTTTGACTCGAACCAGAGATACGTTTCGAAGGTTGCTACCACCTTCGGCTTGTGCTGCTTAGCGAGGGCCAACAAATCGCCAATATGGTCTGAGTGCGCGTGAGTCACAAAAATGGCGTCCAGCCGGTCCAGTTTTTTCAAAGATTCAGGGCAGCGGGGATTGGTCATAATCCACGGATCGATGATGGCCACCTGCCCGGTGGAAGTTGTCAGTCCAAAAGTGCTGTGGCCGTAATAAGTGATTTTGTTTCCCTTCAAATCCAACATGAATGCCTCCTGTGGTCCAGTTCCAGGGGATAGTCGCTTTTCACGCTGCTACCTCCACCGATTGTTTCCCGATTATTCTATCGCGTCTGAGCGAGTTGAGAATCTTCCCAGTCCCACGTAAAATGACTGTAGGGTTGCGACCTGGCAGTGCCGTGGTATCTTCTAACTTTGGCGGTTAGATGTGGCTGTTCGATCCCGGTCCGCTGCTAATGCAAAGGAGATTCTGAATGGCTTACGTGATTGCCGAACCGTGCATCAACACCAAGGACACTGCCTGTGTTGATGTATGCCCTGTGGACTGCATCCATCCGCGCAAGGATGAACCGGCTTTCCAGGCGGAAACCATGCTCTATATAAGCCCGGTGGAATGCATAGACTGCGGCGCTTGTGTCCCCGTGTGTCCGGTGACCGCCATTTTTGCCCTGGAAGATTTGCCGGAAAAGTGGCAGAAATTCACGGCAATGAACGCCGAGTGGTACGAAAAGAAGTAACCTAACGCGCGCTTTTCGCCGTGCGTAAATTTCTTAATGGCGCTGCGATTTCCTCGCGGCGCCGTTTCTGTTTCAGGCTGCCATTTCGGGGCAGCGCTCATCCAATCGGCTAAGGTTCAGTTCGCTCAACCATGGAGATGCTTTTGCGCTATCTCAGACTTCTGTGCCTCGCAATTTTAGGGCTGCCCCTTTTTCCGACGACACTCTCTTCCCAGGCGCAGGCACCGCCACCGTCACCATTGGAAGGCACGTATTCGGGCATTCTGCAGGCTGGGGAAGCCCAGCTTCACATTGTCCTGCATCTTTCCAGAAACTCCGTGGGCGCTCTGCATGCCGCATTGGACAGTCTGGATCAGGCCGTGTTCGATATCGAGGCCAGCACAGTCTCCCTGAACTCCGGTACGCTTAAGTTCGAAGTCCGCTCCGTAGGCATCAATTTTGAGGGCAAAGTTTCGCCGGATCAGAAGTCCATCGAGGGACACTGGAACCAGGGGAGTGCATCGCTGCCGGTGGTATTTCATAAGGAGCGTGCGTCACATAAGCCGGAAGACGCGAAATTTCCGGTTGAAGGACTCTGGCAAGGAGCTTTGGAAGCCAATGGCTTGCGATTGCGATTTCAACTGCACGTCGCTCACGATTCGAACGGCGAACTCATCGCGGCGCTCGATAGTCTTGACCAGTTCGTGAGCGGCCTTCCCGCGGTGAAGGTCACGCAGAAGGAGTCAGCCTTTCACTTTGAGATCCCGGCTCTGACCAGCACGTATGACGGAACACTGGACGCGACCAAAAACAAAATCGCGGGAGATTGGTCGCAGAGTGAAATCAAGGCCAAGCTGGAATTCAAACGGTCTGACCAGCCCCTGGAGCTTCGCCGTCCGCAGAATCCAGTGAAGCCATATCCCTATCGCGAGGAAGAAGTCACGTTTTCCAATGTGCCTGCGGGCGTGAACCTAGCCGGGACACTGGCCCTTCCAAGAGGGCCTGGCCCTTTTGCTGCGGCTATACTCATTGCGGGTTCCGGGCCGCAGGATCGCGATGGGACGATTGCCAATCACAGGCCTTTTCTGGTCCTTTCGGATTATTTAACACGAAAAGGATTTGCAGTCGTGCGGTATGACAAGCGCGGTATTGGCCAGTCCACCGGATCCGCCGAAATGGCTACGACGCTGGACCTGGCCAGCGACGCGCAGTGCGCAATCGCGTACCTGAAGACTCGCAAAGAGATTGACCCAGCGAAAATTGGCCTGATCGGCCATAGCGAAGGCGCCATGATTGCTTCGGCGATCGCGGCAGGGTCCCAGGATCTTCCCTGGATTGTTCTTTTGGCCGCACCTGGGACCAAGGGTGAAGACACTCTGCTGAACCAATCCGATCTGATCGCACGGGCCGGCGGATTGAGCGACGCACAAGTCCTTGCCAGCCTCAATTTCGACAAGCAAGCTTACGAACTCGTGCAGAAAGAGCCGGATTCAGCAGTAGTGACGGAGACGCTCAAGACTCTGGTGAAAGAAAGCGGCTTGGATTCCGCCCTGCCCCCTGCCGCGTTGGAAGCGCAAATCCACATGATGACCTCTCCGTGGTTCCGGTTCTTTTTGTCGTACGACCCGCTGCCCGACCTGAAAAGAACGAAATGTCCCGTGCTAGCGCTGTATGGCGAAAAGGATCTTCAGGTTCCCCCGAAAATCAATATGCCAATGCTCCAAGGAGCGTTTGCAGAGGGCGGCAACAGCCACGTGGATTTGCGGCAACTACCCGAACTCAACCACCTCTTCCAGCACGCTCACACCGGGTCTCCAACCGAGTACCCCGCCATCGATGAGACGTTTTCGCCAGAGGCCCTGAAGATGATTGGGGACTGGATGCTCGCCCGCACAAAGTAATAGCAAGCCGTCCGCTCGCCGCCAAGTCGCCTGCCGTTACACTCCCATGTGCCACTCGGGGTATCATGGAACGTGAGTTTCATGACTCCGACCGTCCCTACATTTCATGTTGTATTGATTGTCCACGCCCACCAGCCTTCCGGTAATTTCGAACACGTTTTCGAAGAGTGTTACCAGAATTCGTACAACGCCTTCCTTTCTTTGATAGAGAAGCACCCTAAGATTCGCCTCGCGTTGCATTATTCGGGGCCGCTGCTCCTGTGGATCGGCAAAAACCACCCGGAGTATTTAGAGCGCCTGAAAACGCTTGTGGCCTCCGGTCAGGTCGAACTGATGGGAGGCGGTTTTTACGAACCCATTCTCATCTCCATCCCGGAGGCAGACCGGAACGAACAGATCACCCGGCTGGCGGACTACATCGAGAAGCACTTTGGGAAACGTCCGACAGGCGCATGGCTCGCCGAGCGCGTTTGGGAGCCACAACTTCCATCGACACTTGCTGGCGCCAGCGTAGCCTATACGCTGGTGGATGATCTTCCGTTTCTTGCCGCCGGCTTCGAACCGCAGGAATTGTTTGGCCCCTATATCGCAGAAGATTGCGGTAAGTCCGTTTGGCTGTTTCCCGGACTGAAAGAACTTCGGTATCTGATCCCCTTCCGCAAAGTGGAAGAATCCATCACCTATTTCAAAGATGCCGCGAAACTGCATCCCGGCGGGGTGGCTGCCTTTGGGGATGACATGGAGAAATTCGGAGTCTGGCCGGGCACTTTCCAGCATTGCTACACCGAAGGGTGGTTGGCAGAGTTTTTTGCGGCACTCGAGGAAAACTTTGAATGGCTGAAAACCGTTACGCCTAGCGAATGCATGAGAGCGCATAAGCCGCTAGGCCGCGCTGACCTGCCCACCGCGTCGTACGCGGAAATGATGGAGTGGGTCCTGCCAACCAACACACGCCTGCGGTTCTATGCGTTGCAAAAGGAGTTTTCGGCTCGGCCGGATCTGCTCACGTTTGTGCGCGGCGGCGGCTGGCGGGGATTTTTCCGGAAATATCCAGAGTCCAATCTGCTGCATAAGAAGATGCTTCGCGTTTCCGCGTGCGTCGCAGCGGTGCCGCCACGCCGCTCCAGTCCCGAGCACACCGCACACGTTCAGGAAGCGCGCGATCAACTCCTGCGCGGGCAAGGGAACGATGCGTATTGGCATGGCGTGTTCGGGGGACTCTATGCTCCCCATTTGCGCACGGAACTCTGGCGCAATTTGGTGCGAGCCGAAACTCTGGTGGACCAACTCACGCCAGGCGCTTCGCTTCCGCGCGTGGAATTTCTGGATTACGACGCGGACGGAGATTCCGAATTGCTCTTCAGTGCCCCCGAGTATCAGGCGTTGCTGAAACCTTCCGATGGCGCGACCCTTTCTGCTTTCGATTTTCGCCCGTGTGCCGCCACACTAATCAATTCAGTTCAGCGGCGGCCGGAAGCGTATCATTCCCGCCTTCGCGAAGCTGCGTCAATGACGCCCAGCTCGGGGGGCGCAGTCTCCATTCATGACCAGGTGCGCGTGAAAGAGCCTAATCTGGAGCGGTTTTTGCGCTACGATCGCTTTTCACGGCATTCGTTCCGCTTGCTCTTTTTTGATCCTTCGCGAACTTCCGGAGACTATGAAACGCTCCAATTAAACGAACTGGCTGGCCCGGCAGCAGGAAATTTCGAGATTCACCATTCCTCCGCCAATCATGCCGATCTCGTGTTCGCGCAAGCGCTACCGGAATTCGCCAAGGATCCCGCGAATCCGCCGCACCTGGAGATTACGAAACACTTTCTGTTTGGTCCCGCCCCGCAGGGGTGCGAAGTCAGTTGCGACATTTCGCTCACGCTTTCTGCGCCGCTGAGAGCCCCGATGTGTTTTGGCGTGGAATCGGTCATCAATCTTCTTGCCCCCACTGAGCCAGACCGCTTCTTCGAAACGCCCGACGGGCGGCAGAATTTGCGATATGGGGGTGCAGTCGCTGGCCCGGTTCTCCGCATGGAAGATGGATGGCAACGGCTGCGACTGACTCTGCATGCTCCGGTGAGCGACGAATTTTGGGTGGCCCCGATCGAGACGGTCTCGGAATCCGAAGGCGGATTCGAGCGTGTCTACCAAGGCTCTCAAATCCTCGCCCTCTGGCGTCCCGATCTGACACGGAAAATCTCGTTCTCCGCGCGGCTGCTATGGCGAATCGAGTCGTTCTAGCCAACAGTTTATTTGTTTAGAAAAAGGGAACGCCCTATGAGGCGCTCGCCTCCACATCCGCGATTTGCTACTTACGATTTGATTCCGAGCATCTCCTTCAGTTTTGCGAGTATATCCTTCATGTTTGATGCTTTCCGCAGGGCATCTCCCAGATTTCCCTGGGTTGCCGAAGCCGATGCATCCGCCCAACTTTGCTTCAATTGCTCGTACTGAGTTTTTGCGTCTGCCAGCTTGGTTTTGTCCATCCCGGGCGGCATGTGGGCGCCGTGAGAGTAGGCGGTCAGCTTGTTCTTTACTTCGTCCAAAGACTTGGGCATGGAAGTACTCAACTCCGCCCAGTCCTTGGTCCACTCGTCTTTCTTCGCTGCCGCTGCTGCAGCTAGATCTTTCGCCTTGTTTGCGGCGTCTTGTGCGGCCGTCAAAGCAGCCTGGTAATCGCCCTTGGCAAGTGCATCCTTTGCTGTTTGCAGCGCTGTCTGAGCCGCTTCTAATTGATCCGGAACATATTTTGCCGCTTCGCCCTGGGCAGCATTAATCGCCGCCTGGGCCGCATTGATCGCCGCACCAGTAGCTTCCTTCTGAGCATTCCCGCAACCCACAACGAACAGCGCGATTCCGAACACAGAACACAGAATCCAACTTGTCTTCGTGGCCATGTCTTGTTTCCTTTCTGGAGTTTGCTTCAAGCCGGGCGGGACTCGAGCACCTTGTCGTGTGCGGCGCCAACAGCACTCTACTCGAACGTTGCAGGGTCTGACAATCATTTCGCTGTGCGGTTCCCAAGCCGAGCAAATGAACACAGGTGGTTTCCGGAATTGTCTGGCTTCGCTGTATGCTTTCTTCTTCCATGCGTGAACGAGCGTTTCGTTTGACAAGCTCCGTTTGGCTGATTGCCCTTGTTGCGTTGCTGCTGCGCGTGGCGTACTTCTGCACCAGGGCCCACCTGATTCCCGCGGCGGTGCTCGCAGCGGTGCCCTTCCAAAACGAAGTGGGTAACGTGTCTTCAGCGCTTGCGCAAGGGCAGGGATTTTGTTGCCTTTTTCGCCAATCGACGGGCCCCACCGCCTGGCTTGCGCCGGTGTATCCTCTACTTGTCGCAAGCATTTTTAAGCTTTTTGGAATATTCACGCTGCGTTCCTTTTATGCGGCAGTCTCGTTGAATTGCCTTTTTTCATCGCTTGCAACCGTGCCCCTGTTTTATGCAGGGAAACGGATTGGCGGGCTAACCATCGCGGCGGTCGCGGGCTGGATTTGGGCCATTTTTCCGAGTGGCGTCATCCTGCCTTTCGAGTGGATTTGGGATACATCTGTCTCGGTGCTCCTTGCGGCCGCCTTGTTGTGGAGTACGCTCGAACTAAAAGAATCCTCGCGCCGGCGCGATTTCGCACTCTATGGACTCCTCTGGGGTGTCTCTCTGCTCACGAATCCTGCCTTCGGGGCGCTCCTCCCTTTTCTGATTGGGTGGGTTCTTTACCAACATAGAGGCAATCGGGCACTGAAGATGCGTCTGGGGCTCGTCGCCTTTGCCGCGCTGCTTCTTACATGCTTGCCCTGGTTTGCTCGAAACATTGTGCAATTCCATCGGTTCATTCCGTTCCGTTCGAATTTCCCGTATGAGTTCTGGTCCGGCAACAATGAAATCTTTGATGAACGTTCTCATGCCGTGAATCGCATAACGCGCTACGAACAGACCCATCTTTATGCCGAGCTCGGTGAAAACCAATTCCTGCAGGAAAAGATGCAGGCAGCTTTGAGTTTTGTGCGTACACATCCAGCTCTCTACGTTAAGCTATTCGGGCGAAGAATGGTTGCCACTTGGCTTGGCACGGATTCTCCCTTGCAGGATTTCGCTGGTACGGATTCATACTTCGTACGATTTCTTTTCGTCTGGAACGCGATCGTTCTATTGGGTGTCATTCTAGGTCTCGCGCGGCTTTACCTGCGACGGCGCGCATACTTCTTCCCAATTGCTTCTTTCCCGATCATTTTTCCTATCACCTTCTACATAGCCCACACGACGCTCCGGCACCGCCACCCGTGCGACCCGATCCTGGCGCTGGTGATGGCTCTTGCCGTCGCAGGGACAAAGGCACGCGTGGATGCGAAATAGTGTACAATCTCGAAATTCAGTCAGACCAGGCCGCCCAATTTTAATAAGGAGAAGTTTTAGAGTTCTTCGGACTCGGCCGTCATGTTAACTGGCTCGGATACTGTCTATTTCTCCGCAACCATGCAACTTCTGCTGACGGTGTGCCTGGTAACTCTGCTGTGGGCGCTATATACGCGGCTGCAGCGATTCGAATTTTTTCGCGCGTGGGCCTGGGCATGGACCGCGTTCGCTGCCTATCTTTTCTTCGCGACGATCTCATTACGTCTCGGTCCGGCGTGGACGCTGCAAAAAGCATGCCTAATCTTCATTCTGCTTATTTCGGGGTTCTTGCAGCCCGCACTGCTGGTGTTGGGAGGCTTAAGCTGGCGGACGACGAGAAAACCTTCGCGGTGGCTCGTTTGGGGAGGAGCGGCGTTCGCGCTTGCTGCCACCTTGGCTTGTTTCGCCTTGAGCTTCAAGCTGCGCGAATTTCCCGTTGTTAGTTTTTCGATTCGCAACGCTCCTCGCACTCTGGTGCTTGCATCCGCCCTATTATTCTGCTGCGTCGTCTTCTGGCGAGAATTTCGGAGGAGCGGTTCGTACGCCGCCGTTATCACCGGGATATTCTGTTTCTCATATTCCATCGATCAGGTTCTCTATTGTTTGAGCTTCAGCGAGATGCTCGGCTCTCATTGGAATCTGCAGTTTCCCGCGCCACTCCATGCTCTTGCGAACATGGAGTACCTCGGCCATTCGGTCATTCTCTTCCTGGATCTTGTCGACACGTGCGGCATTTGTCTGGGCACGATTCTGTTGCTAGTCGAACGATATCAGTACACGTCGTCAAAATTGGAGGCCAGCGAGCAGCAACGACTCGGCCTGGCGGTGGACAATGTTTCGCTCCAGTTTGAAATCCAAAACCGGAAGCGGGTGGAGGAAGAGCTTCGCCGCAGCGAAGAATTCAGTCGCCAAGTACTTCAGAACTGCCCTGTGGCCATGATCGTCTCCCGTGGGTCACTGGAGACCATTGAATCCGTCAACGAGAAATTCACAAGCCTATTCGGATATTCGTATGATGAGGTGCGCTCGGTTTCTGACTGGTGGCCGCTGGCTTATCCCGATCCCGAATATCGAAAGTCTGTTCAAGCCGAGTGGCAAGATCTGATCAACAAGGCTAACGAACGCAGTGCTCAGAAGCTGGTCATGGAAGCACGCGTTCACTGCAAGGATGGCTCTTTCCGTGAGATTGAATTTCATCTTTCGGTGGCAAACGACCTGTACCTGGTCAGTTTTGTTGATCTCACCGAGCGAAAGATGGTTATGGAGGATCTGCAAGAGAGCGAGAGCCGCTATCGGGACCTTGTCGAACACAGCGAGGACCTGCTGGGAACGCATCAATTGGATGGCCAAATACTGACTATCAATGAAGCCCCGTGCAGGCGTCTCGGGTACACGGTGGAAGAGGTTCTGAAGATGCGGATTCAAGACTTGCTACCACCGAAATACAAGCGGCTGTACGCCCACTTTGTCCAGCGTGTCTTGGAGACCGGACATGCCCAGGGACTGATGGTGGTGGCGACGCGCAACGGCGAAGAGCGCGTTTGGGATTACACCTCCACCTTGCGCAGTGAAGGCGTTTCTGTGCCCGTCATACGAGGCATGGCCCATGACGTGACCGATCGATATCGTGCGGAACAGGCGCTAAGGCTTTCCGAAGAGAAATTTGCAACCGCCTTCCGGGCCAGCCCG
This sequence comes from Candidatus Acidiferrales bacterium, assembly GCA_963709675.1. Classification (GTDB taxonomy): domain Bacteria; phylum Acidobacteriota; class Terriglobia; order Acidiferrales; family UBA7541; genus Acidiferrum. Next base: position 936,978 of record CAVPWW010000001.1, on the reverse strand, counting down.
CATGCCATGACGATTACGTCATTGCGCGACGGCCGCTTCATTGATGTGAATTTCAGTTTCGAGCGGCAGAGCGGATATTCCCGGGACGAAGTCCTGGGCAAGACGCTGCTGGAACTCGGGATGTGGGTGGATAGCGCTGATTTCGCCGGTATCATGGCGGACTCGCTAAAGCGCAAGAAAGTGAAGGGGCGCAAAGCACGGCTTCGCACCAAGTCCGGGCGTATCGTCTACGCCCTTTACTCAGTTGAGGTGATTGATATTGATGGGGAGCCCTGCGCCCTCGTAGCCGGAGAAGATATCACCGAGCGCCTTCAGATCGAGCGGGCTTTGCGGGAAAGTGAAGGCAAATTCCGCCTGGTGGCCGACACGGTGACTTCGGCGATCTGGCTCCTCCAAGAAAAGCGCTTTGTCTATTTCAACAAGGAGTTTGAACGGCTGACCGGCTACTCGAAGGAAGAAATTCTTTCCATGGATCCATGGGATCTGATCGAACCTGACTTTCGAGCTGAGAATTTCGCGCGTTCGCAGGCAAGACTGGCGGGAAAACCCGTGCCACCGAGGTATCAATTCGCAATTCTCGCAAAGAACGGGGAAAAGCGCTGGCTGGATTTTTCCGCGGCGCTGACAGAATTCAATGGAAAACCAGCGATCCTCGCGTCCGCTCTCGATATCACGGCGGCAAGGCGCGCTGAGCAGGAACTCAAAGAGCACGCCATGTACATGGACGCGTTAATTTCCAACGTTCCGCTGGGGATCGTCATCAAAGACGAGAATCAGCTTGTGCGCTTTTGCAATCCTGCGTTCGAGCATATGTTTCAATATAGCCAAACCGAAATTCAAGGCAAGAACCTGGACGACATGATCGCTCCTCACGACTTGCATGGAGCTGCACAACTTTCCCATGCGGTGCAAGATGGCGGCGTCGTCCATACAACTGCGCGGCGGCAGCGTAAAGACGGTACATTCCTCGACGTTGAACTCCACGGTGTCAAAGTATTTTCCGGAAAGTCGTTTGTCGGAGCATTCGCGATCTATCAGGACATCACCGACCGCCGGAAGTCGGAAGAAAAGCTGGTGGCCCTTCGGAACCGGTTGGCTCGGGCTCAAGAAGAGGAACGGGCGCGAATTGCCCGCGACCTCCATGACGATACGGGCCAGCGTCTGGCTTTGCTGAGCATTGATCTGGAGCAATTAAAGCAAGCGTCCATGGAGCTCAAGTCTTCTCTTACCCAACAATTGGAATCACTGGTCAAGGCAGCCGGCGAAATCACTTCGGACGTGCACAACGTCTCGCGGCGGCTGCATCCTTCCCAGGTTGAGTTGTTGGGACTGGCCGCGGCGTTGTCCAATTTCTGTAAGGATTTCGCCGCGCGCAATGCCCTGGAGATCGTTTTCGTCGATGCCGGCTTCCACCAAAAACCTCCGCAGGATGCAGCCCTATGTCTTTTCCGGGTCGCTCAAGAGGCGATTCGCAACGTGCACAAGCACAGCGGGACACGGCGGGCGCTTGTTCAACTGGATGAAATCACTGGCTCGATGCGCCTTCGTATTTCTGACCAAGGCGAGGGCTTCGATCCGAGTGCCCCCGATTTTGCTCAGGGATTGGGGCTTTTGAGCATGCAAGAGCGGCTGCACAGCTTGGGTGGCGAATTATTCATTCACTCGCGCCTGGGCGGCGGTACCTGCATCGAAGCATGCATTCCGCTTACCGCGGCAGTCTCTTCGGAGCCTCAAGCGGAACAGTCTTAAGTGAGTGGCCGGCACGCGGGGTGCTGCGAGGTGCTACCAAACTTTGCAGACCTTTTCGGGGGGCTTCGTCATCGGTTGTCCCACCTTGCAGGAAAAGGCCTTGGCAAAGTCCGGCATATTCACGACCACGCCGTTGATCCGGTACTCTCCCGGCGAGTGCGGGTCGGTCGCTGCACGCACACGAAGTTCCTCGGGGCGTTCGTTTTCACAGGCCCATTGCGCAAAGCCGATGAAGAATCGCTGTTCCGGTGTCAGCCCATCACGGGGTTGCAGGGATTGTCCTTTTGTTGCATCTTGCCACGCCATATACGCCAGAATCTCGCCGCCCAGGTCCGCGACATCTTCGCCCAGCGTGAGCTTGCTGTTGATGTGAATGTCGTCGACAACGATGTAGCCGGCGTACTGGTCTTCCACGCACTTGGTTCGCGCATCGAATTTTTCGCGGTCTGTCTTGGTCCACCAGTTCTTCAGATTTCCTTCGGCATCGTACTGGCTGCCTTCATCGTCAAAACCATGTGTCAGTTCATGGCCGATGGTACCACCCGTATTGCCGTAGTTGGGAGCTGCATCCATTTTTGCGTCGTAGAGAGGTGGTTGCAAAACCCCTGCCGAGAAATTGATGTCATTCATCTGCGGATTGTAATAAGCGTTTACAGTCGGTGGGCTCATATCCCATTCACCGTGGTCCACAGGTTTACCAATTTTATTGAAGTCCCGATGGTGCTCAAACTCTGATGCGCGAGCCATGTTTCCGGCAAAATCGGTCCGGACGATCTTGACGCTGCTGTAATCCCTCCATTTGTCGGGATAGCCGATTTTGTTGCGGATGCCATGAAGTTTGCGAAGAGCCTGCTCCTTGGTTTCCGGGCTCATCCAGTCCAGTTGCTGAATCCGGAGGGCCATGGCGTCCTCGATGCGGCGCACCATATCTAATGTGCTCTGCTTGAGTTCAGGCGAGAAAACTTTGGCAACATAGACTTGGCCAAGCGCTTCGCCCAGTTGGCGATCGGTATAACTGACACAGCGTTTCCATCGGGGTTGTTGCTCCTTCGCTCCGCGCAGGTACTGGCGGTAGAACGCAAAATTCTCGTCAACGAAAAGGGAAGAGAGAAAAGGGGAAGCAGAATCCACAATGTGAAAGCGCAGGTAAGTCTTCCAATTGTCGAGCAGCTCCGACGCCAATTTTGCATTAACCTCCTTGAAAAAGTCTGGCGTGGCGACATTCAGAATTTCAAACGGAGGATACTCGGCCGTGGAATAATATGCTTTCCAATCAAAGTTCGGCGCCAGTTCGTTCAGTTCGGCCAGTTTCATCTTGTGTTTCAGCTTGTAAGGGTCGCGGCGGTCTACGCGAGTCATGGAGGCTTTAGCGAGGCCAGTCTCCAGGCGCATTACGGTGTCTGCATCTTTCTTCGCTGTCTCCGTGTTTTCGCCCATGAGTTCGAACACCTTTTGCACATGTTGGATGTAGCGTTCCCGCGTTTCCTTGGATTTGGCATCTTCCTTGGTGTAATAGTCGCGGTCGGGTAAACCCAGGCCACCCTGATCGACTTCCGCGATCACCTGCTCGGAATTGTCAGGATCTTGCGTTGAGCCGGCTCCGAAAAGCACCGAACGGCCGAAAGCTTGCTGCAATCGCGCCACCAGCGGCGCGATTTCCTTCACAGATCTGAGATTCGCAAGCGCGTCCAGATCGCCGCGCACGGGAGCCATCCCTTGTTTTTCCACGGCTGCTTCATCCATGCACGCAGCATAAAAATCGCCAATCTGTTGGGTGACCGAGTCGCGCTGGCTTGTAATTACCGAAGCCTGCTCCAGAATCCCCTTCAGAAAGACGAGATTGTCTTGATAGAGCTTCCCATAGACGGACCAGGAGGTTTGGTCTGGCGGTATGGGGTTATTTTTCTTCCACCCCCCACAGGTGTATTGATAGAAGTTCACGCACGGGTCAGCCGTTTTGTCCAGCGAAGCAAGATCCAGGCTAGGAGTGTAGGGCAGGATCGGTTCCTGCGTTGGCTGTGAGGAAGTCGAGGTCTGACCGAGGATCGGACCGGCACTCAGGCAGGCCAATAAGGGAATACACCAGATATTTATCTTCATTTTAACCTCGGGCTGCTCTCGTCTAAGCGATAGCAGGCGACTTCGCCACTCGCACGGCGGCACTGCTTCCGGGTTGTAAGTATATATGGATTTAGCCGGGCAGCAGTGTTTCCTGGCTAGCGACAGCCTGCCAGCCTCTTTGGCCATAAATATAGACATGAGTGACGCGGAGTTGTTTGGAAAAAGGCTGTCCACCCCGCATCCCACGAGAGCTCCACATACAGGTGACTACCGCAGTATCCTGAAACATGCGCACACGAATATCCGAGGCTATAAAAGAGGTGTATTTGACACCGGAATTCTCAATCGAGGCAATCCAGCCTTCTTTGTCCTTGACCTGCCCCGAGGGGAGGATCCCGATGAAATCCTCTCCATAGATTCGGCGGAAAAGCGCTCCGTTATTCCACAGCATTGCACGCGCCGTTACCATCTCCAGATTAATCAATTCTTCTTGCTTCGCTTCGTTCTCCTTCGCGGTCTCCCGTAATTCAGCAGCGCTCGGCGCCTGCGCCCGGACGCGGGGAGCAAGCAGGAGCGCGAGTGCGGCGAATATGAGCATGGCAGGCTTCTTCATGCGGTGACACCTCAATATCAGGATGAGCCGTTACAATCCAGGAGGTTCGCGGTCGCTTGAACCTGGACAGGCCAAACGTGAGTATAACGCTAGCCGGGAGTTCCCTGCGGAGCGTGACGCGTTTCACTAAACAGCTTCGGACTATTATTTTCATCCGTACGGAACCATTCCCAGGCAAACGCACACGAACCGCTGGCCGTTGTGAGTCTGAGTCTGCTACAGTCTCCTGTCGGACTTAGGAGCGAGCTATGTCAATTTCCAAAGAACTGCTGGCTATCCTTGTGTGCCCAATCTGTAAAAGTCCTGTGCGCCTGGTACCGGACGGCAGTGGGTTGAAGTGCGACACCTGCAAGCGCATTTATCCGGTCCGCGACGACATCCCGGTGATGCTCCCCGAGGAAGCGATTCTTGCCAAGGATTGAGCTGAGAAACTTCTTCATGAAAGCAGAGTTGCTACGCTCCACTCCTCAACTAAAGCGCCTCCTGCCGGGATTCCGGAAGATTCATATGGCCGTGCTTGGCGATCTTATGTTGGATCGCTACCTGTGGGGTACGGCTCATCGATTGTCGCCCGAAGCCGCCGTGCCTGTGGTGGATTTTGAGTCACAGAGTGATTTTCTGGGTGGGGCAGGAAACGTTGCCGCAAACTTGGCGGCTCTTGGGGCCCGGGTGCGGGTTTTTGGAGTTGTAGGAGGGCAGGCAATTGGCCGGGACAAAATAGTCGACGACGAAGCTGGATCAGCCCTTCGCGCGTGCCTGCGGAAAGTCAAAATCGAGGATCGAACCGTTCTACCGGATCCGCAACGGATCACTACCGTCAAGACCCGAGTCATTGCCCGCCACCAGCAGATCGTGCGTATTGATCACGAGCGACCAGACCCGCTAACGCCGAAGATGGAAGAAAAATTGTTCCGCCTGCTGCTGGCCGCGCTCAAAACGGTCGATGCTCTGGTCTTATCTGATTACGACAAAGGCTTGATCACCGACGAATTCGCCAACCGTATCTTGCATGCTTGCCGCGGGATCAAAGTTCCCGTGTTCGTCAAGCCCAAGCCATCCCGGCTTTTTGCTTACCGCGGCGCGCGCACGATCGTCTGTAACACAAAAGAGGCAGGTTTCTACGTCACGCGTTCATTGAGCGACGAAAAGTCTTTCGAGGAGGCCGGGCGCGCCTTGCTGGCTCGCTTTGGCTGCGCGGCGGTGTTAATTACTCGCGGCAGTAAAGGCATAAGCATTTTCGAGGAGACCTCACCACGGCATCTGCATATTCCCGCAACCAGTTTCGAGGTGACTTACGCGCGTGTGGGTCAGCCCGGCGTTGAAAGCGAAGCCGGCGGTCGCCAGGTCTTTGATGTAACCGGAGCGGGAGATACCGTGCTGAGCGTGCTCTCGCTCGCGATTGCCGCGGGCGCGAACTTGCCGGAGGCCGCCATTCTGGCAAATACAGCAGCGGGAGTGGTAGTCGGTAAGTTGGGCACGGCGAGCGTCAGCCCTGCGGAACTTGCCGCCGCTCTGGACGAAATCCGCACGTACTAGAAGGCGGAATCTCCCCGTGCGTTTTGCCTATGGCGGGAAGCTCAATGACTTGTCAGTGGGTGAAACCCAGAGGGTGACCACTTTTGTTTTGGCGCTTTTCTCGGCGTCAGAAGACCTAGGTAAAGGGGAATATGGGCTCAGCGCCACGTTGACAGCGATGGTATTGCTTTTATCAGGAGCTTTGGCGTCCATGATTTTAAAGCTCTTTACCGGGCCATAATAACCGGAAGTTCCCCAATCCGCCAGGAAGTCTTCCTTTCTATAGCTCGGGGTTGGTTTCCACAACTCGTAGGCCTTATCCGTGTCTCCCCCCACAAGCGCGTCAAAGAATTGCGCCGTAGCTTTTTTTTCGGGGTAATAACGGAACGTAAAATACAACACGGCAGCCAGGGCCAGCACCAGCGCGCCGATGGTAAAAGCTAGCACTTGCGATTTGTGCGATTTTTCGGGAGGTAGTGGATCCAGTAGTGAGACCATGGCTTTCAACTCTGCTCTCGTTTCGCCGGCATTCTCCTTACCCTTGCCGGAAGCAAAACTCTATCAGGAGAAATGCCGCCTCGCAAATCTTCTCTTAAATTGGACGCCTTTATCTGCCAAAAAGTTTCCCGAGAGGAGGCATGGCAGCGGGCAGAAATCCAAGAGGGGAATGCCGTAGACGGCTATCCGCTGGAGAGCGCGCCGCCCGTGCCTTCGGGCAGCTCGATGGCATATTTTGTTCGGGCTTTTTCACGATGGATCTCAAAAGCCAGCTCAATGAGTTTGTCGATTAATTCGCGGAAAGAAATTCCGCTGGCTTCCCACAATTTCGGGTACATGCTGATTGAGGTGAAACCCGGGATAGTATTCACTTCATTGAGAAAGAGCTTATTGCCTTTTTTCTCCAAGAAGAAATCGACGCGCGCCATTCCGGCGAGCTCCAGGACGCGGAACGCTTCCACAGCGAGAGATTGAATTTTCTGTATCTGCGCGGGCTTCAATTCCGCAGGAATCAGCAGCCGAGTGCCATCCTCCAGATATTTCGCGGTGTAATCGTAGAATTCCCGGTGAGGAATGATTTCGCCCGGGACCGAGGCCTTGGGGTCGTGATTGCCTAGCACAGAAACTTCGATCTCGCGGGCAGTCATGGCCTTTTCCACCAGAATTTTCATGCCGAATTCGCACGCGAGGTCGAGCGCAGGGCCAAGCTCTTCCGCGTCATGCACTTTGGTCATGCCGACGGAAGAACCCAAAGTGGCGGGTTTGACAAAAACGGGGTAGGAGAACTTCTCCTGAATGTCTGACTTGACGGCTGCCGGATCTTTTTCCCAGTGCCAGCGATTCACGGCGACCCAAGGCACAACCGGAATTCCCACGGCTTGACAAAGCCGCTTGGCGACATCCTTATCCATACCAATCGCAGAGCCAAGAACGCCGGCGCCCACGTAGGGCAATCCGGCAAGATCCAACATCCCTTGAATAGTGCCGTCTTCCCCAAAAGTTCCGTGCAGGACGGGGAAAATCACATCAAGGCGTTGCGCTCCGGCGCCTCGATCGAGCGGCATCAAGGCTGCTTCGGTGGGATCAGCAGTCAGCATCACGCGCCGGCCACCTTTGATCACCTCCGGCAACATTTTTGCGGCGCCCTGGCCAATGAGCCAGTGCCCGTCCTTGGATATGCCGATCGGAACGGCCTCGTACTTGTCCGGATCCAATCCACGGATTACAGAGGCAGCGGATGCAAGTGAAACTTCGTGTTCGCCGGAACGGCCTCCAAAGAGTACTCCAACGCGCAGTAATTTCTTGTTGTCTGGGGTCACGAGCGTTTCCTGTCGGACTGGGGCCGATGTGAAATGGTCCGTTTCCAGTTATAAGACAAAACGACGCGCGAAGGGCGAGGAGTGTGAGGGAAGTTGCGCCAACAGCAACGGGTGTTGGGCAGGTGAGAGTAAGGGGTGGAAGGCAGAGAGACAGCGACGTGCAGTGTCCGGCCCATAACGGTCCCGCTACAAACCTTTCCTATAACGGTATGATGGGGCATGGTTTGCAACGGCTGCGGGGCGCTTTTCGAGATGTCTGGAAATTGGTTTGCGTCCTACCACAATGAGCCGCTCGGCATTGGGACCATACTCGTCGCCGTCGAAATTCCCATGCAGGCTCACAGCAACGAATCCGACTCGTTCCATGCGATCCCGCAACTCTTGACCGGAATAAATAGTGTGATGGAATTTGAAGCCTTTCGCACGACCGTTCCGTATGAGAAGCCATTCGTTCCGAATGCGTGTCCAATTATCAAAAATCTCGTGCCGTTCCACCATCACTGTACCGTCTGGCAGAACGCTGGATATTGTGGGCTGGAAAATTCTCGCCAGATGTTCTTTGCCCAATACCTCGATCAAAAACGCGCCACCCGGCTGCAGCGAGGTAAACATGTTCTGCAATACAGTCATATCGTCTTGCTTATCGTCGAAATACCCGAAGGAAGTAAACATGCTCAGAACGAGAGCAAAAGAGCCCGGGCGCACAAAATCCCGCATATCTTTCAGAACCCACTCGATCTTGAGGTGCGCGGCCCTGGCTTTTGCCCGCGCCTTATTCAGGAGGTGGGCCGTTCGGTCAAGCCCGGTGACCCTGAACCCTTTTTTTGCAAGCGCGATGCTGCATCTGCCCGGACCGCAGCAGAGATCAAGGACAGACTTGCCCACGGGCTTGGTTAATGCAAGGGCCTTCGCGATTTGCTCTTCGGCACCGGCGATCCGCTTCTCTGGAAACATAAATGGATAAAGATCACGCCAGAACGAGTCGTCGTCAAACCACTCTTTTTTGTGTTTTACCGTTCTCATTGGAATTCCCGAACATTCTAGCAGAGCCGCAGATTGCTTCTCCGCCGATTATCTCGCGGGGATATTTCTTGCTGCGGAGTCGAGTCGAACCACAATCAGCGGGAGAAATGTACCACTGTCACCATGACCACCACGGCGATCGCGGTGCCCGCGAAGAAGAGAGGCAACAGCAGCCAGGGCAGCAGCCGGCTCCCTGGTCTCCAGCGGCACAGCAGGTGCAGGGCAAACAGCAGGGGGAGTCCGCCCACCAACACGTGCTCGTAAATGACGGCGCCGCCGTCGAGCGCGTTCTGGACGTCGCTGAGAACGAGCGCCCTGCGGCCCAGGCTTTCGAACAGGCGAAACATCCATCTATTCACGAGCACGAACCAGACCAGTGGCAGAATCAGCAGGCCCGCCAGGGAGAATTTCACGGCCGCATGCCAACGCGCCATTGCTAGGAAATCCAATACGTCGCGGTAGAGGCCGCGCGGGGCGGAAGGGAACGCCAGGCGTGAGCGTAAGAGGAGCATCAGGACGAGGAGGGCAACCCAACTGGCAATTTCAAGACTGAGCAGTACCGGGGATGCCTGACCGTAGATGAGGCGGGAGAGTTCCAGGTCAAGAGTGATGGCAATCAAACCTGCAACGGGGATTCCCAGCAACGCAATGAACAAGGGAGGAGAGGTGGTGAGCGCATGTTTGATTATCGCAGTAGAAGCGTTCCTCTACCGGACAGTTCATTGTATTTGATAAGTTGCCAACCCGGATGACTTCCTCCCATGAGGCATTTTTTGGTAAGCGCGTTTAGGAGAAATGTGGATTACCCACCGAGGGTCAATTTACGAAACAAAACTCGAGCGGGCTGGACTGTGCCGGCCACTAAGCGTAACCTCTGTTCCATGACACTATCAGCTCGCAACCGGCTTGAAGGGGTAGTTACGGAAATTCAGTTCGGCGGCGTAATGGCTCATGTAGTCATACGTGCCGGTAAGAACTTGATCGAAAGCGTAATTACGAAGCGCAGCGCTGAGGAAATGAAACTGAAGGTCGGGGACAAGGTCTCTGCGGTGATCAAATCCACGGAAGTGATGCTGGAGAAGGACTGAGATTCAGTTCACTCTCCCCCCGTATCAACGCGGGGTCAATTCGATGAACCCTTAATTTAGCTAAGCACAAGTCGGCTATCCGTCTGACTCGCCGCATAGCTACGCTCAAAGGGAAAACGCGCGGCTCAAGTGGCGATGTGGTTTTTCGGATTGAAGGGCGTCATGGCAATTTCATATCCCCCGCCGATCGCGAATGCAGCCGGTGCCAAAGCCGAAAGCGGCCAGGCACAATCCCGGGCGTTAAATACACAGGCGTATTCCCAGCGTTTGAGAGATCCGTATAACTTCTATAGAGCTCTGGCCGGCGATGTAGCCCAGCTTGGCAACGATGACCATGTACAGCGTTGGCTGGCATTTTCTTCGCGTTACTGACTTTCCCTCACGACGCGCCCATTGAGCGGCTGAAGGGGCCGGACATCGTGCGGATAAAGCTTGGAAAACGCGTTGATCTGCTCCTCGGAGATGTCCACCGGAGTCTTCAGTACGAACCACGTGACGCCCTCAGTGCAGGGCGGAGCCGTTAGCGACCCCATGTACGTGTAGTAAGCGGCGTTGTGGGGCATCAGGCCGTCAGGATTAAGCTCAACTCCGGGGATCTCCTCCTCTTTGCCCTCAGTCATTGGCATATGATTCCAAATCTGCTGAATGGCAAGGTTGGCGCTGCCCGCCTTTAAAAAAACTGTGACTCCGGCAACTTTCCCATTGCTAGATTCGTGCATTAAGTGCACTTCCATATCATATGGCTTGCCGTGAAAGTACTCTTCGCTGGGGTGGTGAAAGTGGAATTGCGTTAATTGGTAACGCTCGCCTCCCACAATCAGAAAACTACCGGCTCCCGGTGCGTCGTGGTAGTTCACTCGGATCGTGTAGCCATTGTTAATTAGATATTTGAGCGGGGCGCTTTTGTATTCGAATTGTATGGGGGAGAGTTCTGCTTTCTGCGCATTTTGAATGTCGATTGGAGATTGTTCCTTGCCGACTTTACAATCCACGTAGCTCGGATCCAGGTCGCCCCAATGCCCGGCCCCGGCTGGTCCTTCATAGTCCCAATGTGTCTTCCACTGCGCACGAGGGCTCGAGGGCGTCAATATCATTCCGACACCCAGCAACGCAAAGGGTATCCAGCCTTTTCGCAAATTGCACCTCGTTCCGCGCCTAACGGTTTATCTGCTAGGGCGATGTCGGTTTCATCCTCACCAGTATGTAAGCCGGCGGACACCGACAATTCGTCAATCATAAAAGTATGAATGTCAATCCGAGTGACGCGAAGACTCTAGTTGCGAGCTCCAACGTCCAAGGATTCGGCTTTTGCAGGACATTGGGCGGGCGGCTGCGAGAAGCCGAGTAGAGTGGGCTGGGTCATGTTTTCTTGCGGTGGGTTTCGAACCAGTTCAGGGTGTACGCGATTTTTGCGATTTGATGGCTGGGACGGCGGCTGAGGCCGTGAGGCTCACCAGGAAAACGGACCAGGGCGGATTCGACCTTCAGGAGCTTGAGGGCCGCGTAGAATTGCTCGGCTTCGGATATCGGAGTGCGGAAGTCTTCTTCGCCGGTCATGAGCAGAGTGGGCGTCTTCACGTTTTTCACCAGAGAAATTACCGAGCGCTTCATGTAGTTGTCTGTGTCATCCCATGGATTGGCACCGAACCAGTATTGCGCGCCGAAGGAGGGCAAGTCGGAGGTGAGCACCCAGCTATACCAGTTGATTACTGGATAAAGACTAGCGGCGGCGCGGAAGCGGCCGGTGCGGTCGATCATCCAGCAGGTGAGGACACCGCCGCCGGAGCCGCCGGTGACAAAGAGATTGTCCTTGTCGATGTAGCCTTTGGCGAGGATGGCGTCGACGCCGGAATTGAGGTCGTAAAAATCGTCGCCGGGATAGGCGTGATGGATGAGGTTGGAAAATTCTTCGCCATAGCTCGTGCTTCCGCGCGGGTTGGTATAGAGAATCACGTAGCCTTTGGCGGCCCAGATCTGCGCCTGAAGGTCGAAACGATCGCCGAAGTTAGAGAATGGACCGCCATGAATTTGGAGAATGAGGGGATATTTCTTGGCGGGATCGAAATCGGGCGGCTTGATGGTCCAGCCTTCTATTTTACGTTTGTCGACGGAGGAGTCGTACCAAAGTTCTTCAACGGCGCCGAGTTTTTTGGCGGTAAAGAATTCGCGGTTGAGAGAAGTGAGTACGTTGAGCTTGGGATTGGCAAGAGAGGCGACCGCGACGTCGCCAGGATCGGAAGGCGTGTCGAATGGTACGGCGAAGGCGCCGGTTTTGGCGACACTGAAATTGCCGCCCGCATTGAGGTGCTCGGCGAGAACCTTGATGGAGCCGTCGAGGGGTAAATAGGCGAGCTTGGTGTCGCCCTGATCGACGTAGGTGAAGAAAATCCCCTTGCTATCACCGGCCCAGTGAGGAGTGGAGGCATCGCGGTCGAGGTTGGGGGTGACGACGTGCGGATCGCTGCCGTCACGGTTGGCTACGTAAAGGTAAGTTGTCTGATGGCCCTGGTAACGGTCATCGAAGCCGGTGTAGGCGATGAGTTTGCCATCGGGGGAAATATCCGGGGACTGGTTGGGGCCATTGCGGTGAGTGAGTTGCTTTAGTGAGCCGTTCGAGATATTGAGTTCGCAGAGTTCTGTATGGAGAGGTTCGTACTCATAATTCGTGGTGCCGTTCATGGCCACGATGAGGAATTTTCCATCGGGAGACCAGACGGCGTAGGAGCCCCCAAAATCGCCGACTCCCGGGCCATGCGGAAAATTGCCGGAGGTGAGTTGACGAGCCGCACCACCGTCGGCGGCGACGACAAAAACCTGAGAATAGCCCGGCTTCAAGTAGCCGGGGCCGTTGAATCGGTAGATTAAGTCCTCATAGACCTTCGGAGCGTCCGCCCACTTGGCACCTTCCGGCACGGAGGGAAGTGTGGCGATTTTCGGTGGAGTGGCAGAGACCAGCGAGGTGAAGACGATCTGCTTTCCATCAGGCGACCAGGAAATACCGGCAGGAGGATTTTCAAGGTCGGTGAGCTTGGCGGTCTGACCAGAGTCCATCCAGCGAACATAGAGCTGAGGCTTGCCATCGCGGTCGGAAATGAAAGCGAGACGAGTCCCATCGGGCGACCAACGCGGGGAAGAATCGCTATAAGCGCCGGTAGTGAGAGGACGGTTTTCGGAGCCATCAAAATTGACGATCCAGAGGTTCGAAACACGTCGATCGGAAGAGATGTCCGCAGACTGGCGAACGTAAACGATGCACTTGCCATCGGGAGAAATTTGCGGATCAGAAGCTATCTGCACGCGGAAAACATCCATTGGTTCCAGTCGATCGACAATTTCTTGGGCGATGCCAGCTAGAGGAAAGAGAAAAAGAAAAGCAAGTGCGAGGACGGGGCGGAATTTCTTGGACACGATAGGCTCCTTTTGCGAGTGCATGTTAAGAGCGACGTGGAATGAAAGTCAATGGAGATAGCCCAGAAAGAGCGGATCATCAGTTGTCGGAAGGGCCCGCTGCTGCGGTAACGGCGTCTCCTCACCACTTATTCCCATCCCACATAAACTATTGGGAGACGGGAGCGGGTGGCGAAGAGGGCTTCTCCGGGTACAGCCGCTCAAACTCCGAGTCGCCATGGAGCAAAGAGAGATCGGGATCTCGGCGCGCCCAACTGGAGTCCCGGAAACCGGTTTCCCATGCTTTGCGAAGCGCATCCATTGCCTCCGGCTTTTTGTTCAGCCGGCTATACGTGCAGGCGGCATTATAAAGTATGGAAGCTTCATTGGCCCGTAGAGTCATGGCCAGATTGAGTTCCCGCATGGAATCTTCGACACGGTTGAGTTCCGCATAATCTCCGGCCAGCAAAATTCGTGCACGCGCGTCTTCCGGGACTTGCTTTAGGTGATTTTCGAGCGCGGCTACTCGCCGCAAACGAACATTGCCCCGGAATTCATCCTTCCCCAGAGCACCGAGCGAATTCAAGATAGGAACATAGACGTTATAATCTTCGCCGCTGGCCTCCAGCGCGGTCTCTACAACGTCGACGACTTCCTGGTAGCGACCGGCGGAAAATAGCGCGCGGCACAACAAATAGTAAGCTCCCTCGCAGTCCTTTTTGCGCTCGATGGCCTTACGGACCATCTGGACGGCTTCGTTGTGCAGTTCAGTGGCGTATAGCACCCAGGCCTGGCTCACCTGCACTTCGGGCAAATCCCAGCGCAACGCGACGGCCTTTCCGGATGCGTTTCGCGCCCTCTCTACCCAGATTGTGTCGCGGCTGTAGTTGCAATAAAACATGGCACAGGCGTTGGCGCAGGCTGCATAGGCGAGGGCAAAGCTGGGATCCATGGTCACGGCGTTCTCGAACATCTGCAGCGCAAACTCCAGGTCCTGTCGCGTTTGCCGCCGAGCATAACGTTTCCCGCGCAGATACAGATCGTAAGCCTGCAGATTCTCAGTCGGTTTGATCGCCAGCGCCTCCAATTCTTGTGGGGAGAGTGTCACACGCAGCGCCTCGGCGATTTTGCGGGCAATTTCGTCCTGGACTTCAAACACATCTTTCATTTCACGGTCGTAACGTTCGGACCACATCGGGAAATCGGTGGCCGTATCCACGAGCTGAGTGGTGATGCGCAAACGGTTGCCGGCACGCCGCAAGCTTCCCGTGAGGACGTAGGCGGCTCGCAACTGTTGGCCGATCTGCGAGGGAGTCACCTGCTTGTCCCGGTAGGCCAGCACGGTCGGGCGCGAAAAGGTGTTTAGTCCCCGAATCTTGGAAAGCTCGGTGATGATATCTTCCGTAATGCCGTCGCGCAGGTATTCGTCCTCTTTTACTCCGCTCAGATTTTCGAAATACAAGACGGCAACCGATTTCGTGGCCTGCTTCGCCACCCCAGGTTTGGAGTCACTCAATTCGGCGGCGCGTTTGCTCCCCGAATCCAGATCACGTTTCAATCGATTCAGGTCAGTCTTCAATTCCGTAGCGGTCTGGCAGCGCATCCCGCGGTCTTTCTCAAGCAGCTTCGACAATATCCGTCCAAACTCAGGCGGCACGTTGGGATTCACCTGTTCCACCGGCTTGGGATCACGGTTCAGGATCGAATCGAAGACAACGGCTGAAGTGTCTCCCGCGAACGGCAAAACGCCACAAGCCATCTGATACATGACCGTACCCACGGAAAAGAGGTCCGTGCGCGCATCGACGAGCTGTCCGCGGGCCTGCTCCGGAGACATATAGGAGACCGTGCCCACGGCGGCGCCCGGCGAAGTCAGTTCTCCCGCCATGGTTTCCAATTGCGAGGCCGTCTTACCCGCTTCGGGAAGCTCCAGCTTCTCGATCTTCACCAGCCCAAAATCGAGGATCTTTACCTGACTCCGCACGGTCACAAAGATGTTGGCAGGCTTAATGTCCCGATGCACAATGCCCTTGGCGTGCGCCGATTCCAGTGCGTCTGCAATCTGAATTGCCAGTGACAACAATTTGCCCATCTCAACTGGGTGACGATCGATCATCTGGGCCAGAGTCTGTCCTTCCAACCGTTCCATCACAATGAAGTGCTGGCGCTCGTACTGCTCGATCGCGTGAATCGTGCAGATATTGGGATGGTTCAGTGCGGAAGCCGCTCGCGCCTCTCGCTGGAAGCGCTCCAATGACTGTGCGTCCTGGCCCATTTCTTGCGGTAGGAACTTGAGCGCTACGTTGCGGCCAAGGCGAGTGTCCTCCGCTTCATAAACCACACCCATACCGCCGCTGCCAAGTTTTCCCAGAATTTTGTAATGCGAGAAAGTCTGTCCAATCATATATGGTGGCGGAGCTATGGTAGGGGTTTCGAACCACTGGGTCAACCTGACAGCGCCACGTTTGTGGAGTTCTGGCGGCGAGAATGAAACAGAGGCCTGTGCCCCCAGTTTGCTGGAAGGAAGCTCCACTGTCCAGGTATTTGCTCATTCTGCTTGTGGGCGGTATAAGCTTCCACAGGCTGTGGTGCCAACCATTGTGACGAGGGGTGCGACTATGGAGTCAATATCGGTACCGTCCTTTATCGGGAGCACGTTGAAGACGTGGACTTTCTTCCTGCAGGACTACTCACTGCTCACGATTAAGTCAGTCCGGAACATGTTTGCAACCACACGCTACTTTGCCGACTTGGTGGAACAGATGGACCAGATCGGAGTGGGTTCGGCGATGATCGTGGTAGTCGCGCTTTTTTGCGTGGGTGGAGTAATTGTGTTGAATGCAGCGTCGCAGTTTGCGCGCTTCGGGGAAACGGTATTAACGGGTGACGCTGTATCGCTGGCGCTGCTGCGTGAGCTCGGCCCGGTGTTCACGGCGCTACTAGTCGCGGGCCGGAACGCGACAGCGATGGCTTCCGAGTTGGGCTCAATGGTCGTGACCGACCAGGTGGACGCGATACGCGCGTTCGGGATTGATCCAATTCGCAAGCTGATGACTCCACGTGTGCTTGCCACGGTGTTAACGCTGCCTCTGCTCGTGGCCGTCGGGGATTGTGCGGGGCTGCTCGGAGGATTCCTGGTGGCACATTTAATATTGCACCTTGGCGCGGCACAATTCATGTCACACGCGATCAATGTGTTGGTTTTCGGCGACCTGTGTATTGGATTCACAAAGCCAATTGTTTTCGGATTCATCATCGCGACAGTGGGTTGTTATAAAGGGTTCCGTGTGGAAGGAGGAACCGAGGGGGTGGGACGCGCCACGATCACCGCATTCGTTGTGGGCTCCGTGGTCGTCCTCATTGTGGATTTATTCATCACTCGGCTTCTGCTTTACGCGTTCAATTTGTGACATAGCTTGCCGGTTTGCCGCAAGAATCTCTTCATTCGATTGAAGAGAGGGATCACAGCAGCAGACTCCACGTGTCAGCCACGCTCTAGCAAGAAAGAGTGTTAAACTTCGGCGAAAACGGGCAGGGCAGGAGTTTTGCATGGCGACAAGCGTTAATGCGGCGGGTAAATCGGACGCGAATTGGAGCACTTTGGGAGGGTTGTGGACCGTCTATGGAATAATCCGGCTGGCTGCGGCGATTGTGCTCGTCCTAGACAACGGTGTAGCGACCGTGATGTTTGGCGCACTTCTCTCGCGGGTAGGGAATCCATTCCTGTGGATGGGTGTTTTCCATTTTTTCTATGCGGGGGCCGTAGTGGTCGCGATCCTCGCGGGAGTGTTCAGTTTACTTGCGGGCTTATCATTGCTTGCAGGTAGGGCTTCAGCGCGCTCGCTGTCGTTGGTGGCCAGCTTCCCATCCGTGTCCGACATACCTCTGGGTACAACCCTGGGAATTTAGACGCTGATCCTTTTTCTTCGCTGAAGCATGTCCGATACTTGCGTTTCCCTGGGAATAGAATTGGTAGTTTCATGTCCACAAATACAATGCGTTTTTTGGCGCTGACATTCTATGCGTCATTTGCGGCGGCGCATTTAGCCTTTGCTGCGGTCGGTGAAGCGGAAGAAGAGAGATTGCTTGGCTACGGGGGCGGCGAGTTGGTTGAGTGCGGCCATTTGGGATTGAGATAGCGGCGTAAAAGACTGGGCAAATTGGACGTTCTCCTCGAGCTGGGCGATATTGTCGCAGCCAATAATGACGGTGCTGACGGGATGCGAGAGTGTGAAGTACATCGCGTCGCGCATATTCATGACGCCGGGACGCGTGGCAATCGCCGAACCTTCCCACATGTGCTGCTGTTGTTCGACTGGAGGAGGAGTCCACGTCGAAAGCAACCTGCCGCGCGCTGGAACTTTCATGCCGATGATGCCCATTTGTTTTTCCACTACCAGCGGGAGCAACTGGTCAGTGAAACTGTGAATGTGCGAATCGGCGGCGTTCAATGCCAGTAAAATCGTGTCGAAGGGTTGACGATTCACCGTGTCGATCAAGGCTTCGGGGCGATAGTGGCCGGTAACCCCGAGAAAACGCACGACCTTCTGTTGCTGCATTTCGAGCAGTGCCTTCATGGCGCCGTCGGGAGCAAAGATCGCATTCACATCTTCGGGCAAGCCGATGTCGTGCAATTGCCACAAGTCCACATGATCGGTATTCAGGAGTGTGAGGGATTTTTCAATCATGCGCAGAGAACCGTCACGGGTGCGTTCTTTTGTTTTTGTGGCGAGGAAGGCGTCTTGGCGGCGAGTTTTCATTACCCGGCCGACGTACTGCTCACTCCAGCGTTCGGGACCGCCGTAAATGGAGGAAGTATCGATGTAGTTCACGCCGAGATCGAGTGCACGTTCAATGATGGGAATGGCAATGTCGAAATTGTTAGGTTTTTCAAGGGCAGCTTGGCCGCCGAGAGAGAAGATGCCGACTTTGTAACCGGTCTTGCCGAGGTTGCGAGTGGGCATGGCGGCGAGTGTATTGGGATTCGCGGGAAAGGGAGGAGGCGCGGAGGTTGCGGGAGAGGCCAGCGCCGACCTGGTGGTGAGGAGCCCGCCAGCAACGGCGCCAGTGGTCTTGAGGAAATCGCGACGGCCCGAGGAGGGGGGTAGTTGTTTCATAGTGTTGATCCTCACATAACCCTTAACTGAGGCCTATATTAGCATGGCGGATCGTCGCCGCTGTGAGCTTAACAGGGAAGGAGCGCGTCGAAGTATCTGGCCAAATCAAGCCATGAAATTCTGGAGAGCACAATTCCTGCTCAGCAGAGAGCGTCTAGGCAAGGAGCTGATTCACAGCTCGCTGAGCTTCTAGGATCGAAAAGCGATGATCCATGGCACCGGCAAGGTCCGTGTTGGCGAAAGCGATACGGCCAAAAGGTGCTTTGCGCAAAATTTCGCGCGGGGCGGGTTTGCCATCCTTGCCAAAGAAAAAACCGGGCTGCGGGCTCAGATAGGCATGTCCCCAGCGATTCAGGATGATGCCGGCGATATCGCGCTGGGCGTCGAACCCGTAAGGTCCGAACATATCGGCGAATTGTTGGCGGATACGGCGTTCGTACTCTTGGAAGGAAGTGGACATAAGCACGCCACGGCCACGGATGCCCTGCTCCTGGGTGGAGAGGCCGGGGTAGGGATACAGAACTTTCAGCGAAAGCACGATCGGGGAGTCTGGGCCGATCGTAGGGTCCACACCACCGATGAGCGCGAGCTTGCGCACTTCCATGTAATTGCCGACGGCGCCGTCGAACCAGCGGCAGCCACTTAGACCCATGTTGTAGAGGAATCGCCAATTGCGCACGGCCACATTGGCCATCATGCAGGGAGAGCGGTAGAACTCGGCGTAAGCCTGGGTGTATTTTTCGGGCAAATCTTTTACGACGTGTTTGGAAGTCCAGCTACCACCAGCCATCACCGCAGAACGAGCCTTCACACGGTACAGCTTGCCGCCTTTTTCGTAGGCGATGGACACGGTGGACGCCTTTGCAGGATCGCCGTCATGTTGTACGGCGACAACAGTAGCTGCGAGTCGGATTCTGGCGGCCGTGCCGGGAGCATCGAGAGCGGTGGAATTCACGGTGTTGCGCGAGACACCTTCGACCGTGTCGGGTCCACCAATGGATGAGGGGATCAGGCTTTTGACCAAGAGGCGAGCGACCGTGGTGTTGCCACCGGGGAACATTTGGTCCGTGGCGCCAGTTTCGTCGGCGACAGGACGAAGCATCTCGAAGGCATAATCGGAATAGGCAGACAGAGCGTCCGGGCCGAGGCCAGAACCTCCGCCTTCGACGGGAGAGAGAAAGGTGCGAACGGTTTCCTGGCTCAGACCGAAACGCTCCATGAAATGCTGTTCGAGTGTGATGGAATCGAGATAACGCGAGATTGCGTCGCCTTCCACCTTGGGATGCTCAAACTTTTTTTCTTCGACGGCCGCGCCAGTGAGAAAACGTAGCCATTCGACACGAGCCGAGGCAGAGATGGGAGCGCCTTCCAGTTTTCTGCGGATGGGATCCATGACCCACAACCCTGGTTTGTGGCCAAACTGTGCGCCAAACCAGAAACCGTATTGACCGTAATCCATGCCGACAGCGTCATACGGAGTGCGGGAAAGCGGCATCTCCGGCTGGGGACCGGCCCACTTTTGGTAGGCGAGCTTGGGGGCCTTCAGGCCGATCGAATCGTAGAAATGGGTGAGAAAGCTTTGTGGATCCTGAAGCTGGTAAATGGCCGAGCCCTGATGGGCAATTAATCGTTTGCCATCGACAAGAAATTCATTCTGCTTGGCCTCGCCACCGAAAATCGGATGATTTTCAAGAACGAGGCAATTTGCCCTTGGACCCGCCTGACGTTGGAAGAACAGGGCAGCAGCAATACCGCTAATGCCGCCGCCAACAATAACGCAATCGTAGGTCTCATTTGTTTCAACAATGTCTTTCGGCAGGGGATCATAAGCGGCATCGCGGATCTTATGCCCCGCTTGCAGGACTTGGAGGGTGTTGCCGTTGGAGGTGCTGTATTCTCCGACGCCGCCGTAGCCGGTGAATTCATCCATTCGGGCTTGGGCGAGAAGTTCCATGGGAGTAAGCGAATCGAGCAGAAGCGCGCCAGAGGCAAGAAGCGTGGAGCCGAGAAAATCGCGGCGTGTAACGGGGGCGTGCATTCCAAGTTCTTTATCGCCCGATTTTTTCGGTTTAGGTTTGGGCATGGAAGTTACGATCCTATCGGAAAGATGTCGATCGAAATTATCCGGGATTTCCTTAGAAGGGCAAAATAACGGGATATACCGGATAATGCGCCACAAGAAAGAACAAAAGCAAGCGATTACAGGATTTTCTTACCCAGGCCTGAAAGCGCGAGTTCCACGGCCAGGAGGGCGGTGCGGTTGTGTTCGTCGATTACGGGATTGATTTCGACGATTTCCATGGAGACCATGGCTTCGCTGTCGGCGATCATTTCCATGGCCAGATGGGCTTCGCGATAAGTAACGCCACCGCGAACGGGTGTGCCGACGCCGGGCGCATCGCTGGGATCGACGAAATCCATGTCCAGGCTGAGAGCGATGCCGTCGGTATCGTCCATGGCATATTTCAGAGCGTCGGACATGACTTCTCGCATGCCACGTTCGTCGATTTCGCGCATGGTAAAGGTTTTGACGCCGAGTTTCTTGATGAATTTCTTTTCGTGGGCGTCGAGGTCGCGGACGCCGACAAGAACCACGTTCTGAGGCTCAATCTTAGGTTTGAAACCGAATAGGTCGTGCAACTCTTCGGTGCCGTAGCCCATGACCGCAGAGAGTGGCATGCCGTGGACGTTGCCAGATGGCGATGTGTCCGGCGTGTTCATGTCGCTGTGCGCGTCCAGCCAGATGCAACCGATGCTCTTTTTTTCCTTGCGGAAGTGGGCCGCGACCCCACTGATCGAGCCGGCGGCGATGGAATGGTCACCGCCGAGAACCAGCGGCAGGTAGCCATCGTCCAAGGATTTCTGGACCGCAATCCCGAGATCTTTGCAAGCGTCAGTAATTTCACCGATGTATTTGGCGCGTTTTTCTCCGTACGACATTTCTTCGGGCTGCTTAACGGAGATGTTACCGATATCCTCGACCTGATGACCGAGATGCTTGATGCGAGCCTGAAGGCCAGCAACGCGCAGTGCGGACGGGCCCATGTCTACGCCGCGGCGGCTGGCGCCGAGGTCCATAGGTACGCCGATAATGCGAATCTTTTGAGGCATAGTTGCTCCGTCAGGAGTCAGGAGCTGATAGCCGGGAGCTAACTCGCATCCTCAAGCTACAAACGTTCAACAACTGACTACGGGCTCCCTATTTTCTTAAGCCACAAATACAGAAGGAACTGCCGAACGACGATGTGGATCACCCGGCATTAAGGATACACGCGATAAATCATGCGAGGAAAGGGGATGACTTCGCGGATGTGCTCGGTGCCGCAAATCCAAGCGACGGTGCGCTCAAGGCCAAGACCGAAACCGGCATGGGGGACGCTGCCGTAGCGGCGGAGGTCAAGGTACCACTGGAAAGATTCTACTGGTAAATTGTTTTCTTTCAGGCGTTTAACTAGGAGGTCGTAGTCATGGATTCGTTGACTGCCGCCGATAATTTCGCCATAGCCCTCCGGGGCAAGCATGTCGAAGCAGAGTGCCAAATCGGGACGCTCGGCATCGGGCTGCATGTAGAAGGCTTTAATCGCGGTGGGGTAGCGATGGACCATAACCGGGCGATCAAAGCTGCTAGAGATGATGGTTTCTTCGTCGCCACCGAAGTCGTCGCCGAATTTGGCAGGATTACTGTTCTTCTGGAGGACGGAGATAGCTTCTTCGTAGGTGATGCGAGGGAAAGGCGGCTTGATGTTTTCGAGCTTCTTGACGTCGCGCTTGAGAGTTTCGAGTTCGCGGGATTTATTTCTGACCACACCCTGGACGATGGCGCTGACGAGGCCTTCGCCTAGATCCATCATGTCGGGAAGCTCGGCGTAAGCAGCTTCGGGCTCGAGCATCCAGAACTCCGTCAGATGACGGCGGGTTTTAGATTTTTCCGCGCGAAAGGTGGGGCCGAAAGTATAGACCTTGCCGAGAGCCATAGCGGTGGCTTCGATGTAGAGTTGGCCGCTTTGCGTGAGGTAGGCCTTCTGGTCGTCGATGTAGTTCACTTCGAAAAGTGTGGAAGTGCCTTCGCAGGCGGCGGGGGTGAACATGGGCGCGTCGGTCAGCGTGTAGCCTTGCGAATCCATGAACTCACGCGCCGAACGGATGGCCTCAGCGCGGATGCGGAGAATGGCCGCCTGGCGTGGGGTGCGAATCCAGAGGTGACGCTGGTCGAGCAGAAAGTCGACGCCATGTTCCTTGAGCTGGATGGGGAAGGGAGTGTCTTCAGATACCTTCTGGATGATTTGAATTTTCGTGACACCCATCTCGAAGCCGCCGGGAGCACGCTGCTCGGCGCGGATTTTGCCTGTGACGATGACGCTCGATTCCTGAGTGAGGCCTTTGAGAGCTGCAAAGGCTTCGGGATTTTCCTTCAACGAGCACACGCCTTGGATGATCCCGGTGCCGTCGCGAAAAATGGGGAAGACCAGCTTACCGGATTCGCGGATGTTATAGAGCCAGCCGCGGATGGTGACTTCCTGGCCGTCGTATTTGCCTGCATTCTCAATCGTGATCGTGGTCATAGTCAGTATCTCAGTTGTTTGTTCAAACCAATAGTTTATCAGAGACGGGGTAAGTCCTAAGGTGCGGGGCGGTCAAAGCGTGAGGGATGGAGCGAGCCCTGAAGAAAAACTCGATCGCGGAAGATCCCCATTCGTCTGAGTGATTGGCAAGAGAGACTAGGTCGCCTGAGATGATGATGAAGTCATCCGAGGTTTGGGCAGTTTATCCAGCCTCTGAGGGCTAGCGCCACTCTTCTGCGATGCGGTCGAGGGATTTGGCGGCTGCGGTAAGTTGGTCGGAGAGCGGAGGAGCGTCGGGGCCGGATTTTTCCTTGAGCTCAAGAGTGAGAGGGAGAGCAGCGCCAGAAGGTGCAGATTTGAGGAGGGCAAGGGTGTCCGGCCAGCTGATGGTGCCGTCGAAGGGTGGGAGATGCTCGTCTTTCTCGCCATGATTGTCATGGATGTGGGTGCTTGCGACTAAATCTCTTAGCGGTTCGAAGGCATGGGCGATGCGTTCGGCTTGCGGGCCGTCGGAAAGATGGGCATGACCGACGTCGAAATTGAAGCGGAGGCCGGTGAGGCGGGTTTCGTCGACAAACGAGCGCAAATAGACGGGGGCTCCCATTTCGCTGGTGGTATTTTCGACGCAGAGAGTGACGCCAACATGTTTGGCGTGAAGGACGAGATGCTCGAGAGAACTGAAGGCGGCGTCGCGCTTGCGAGGATCGGCGGTTTCGCGGGAACCGCCCATATGCAGGATCAAGTGAGAGAAAGGCAGATTTTCCGCGACGTCTATGACGCGCTTCAATTCGTCCATGGCTTCGATGCGGCGGACGCGTTCAACCTCGGCGACAGAGAGAGGGCTGCCACCTTCCCGATTTACGCTAACATCGCGGCTGGTGGGAGCGTGCAAGGAAGTCAGCTGCAGGTGATTGTCGGCCAGGGCTTGGGCGACGCCACGTATCTCGTCTTTTGTGGCGTAATCGAAGTGGCTGCGGTTAGCAAAAATTTCCACGGCCTGGAAGCCGGATTGATGAATTTGCGCGAGCAGCTCCCGGTTGAGTTTTTTGGAAACAAAGAGGTACGTAGAGAGGATTCTCTGCATAAGTTATGAGTTTAGCCTCAGGGAAAGGTACTTGGCGAAAAAGCAGAATGGGGGGTCGGAGGATCAGTTAACAGGGTGGGATTTGATGAGGCGAGCGATCTAATAATCGGCCACTACACAAGATGCTAGTAGCCAATGGCGGAGCCGTCATCGCGGGGATCGGCGGCGCCGCAACGTTCACTGGTTTTGGGGTTGATGCCGATAGCGTTCACCAGGCCGATGTGACCGCGGCGTTTCACTTCATACCCACGCGCTTTTATTTGATCTTCCATTTCGCCGGAGAAGATTTTTTCCATAACCAGGACATCGGGAAGCCACTGGTGATGAAAGCGAGGGGCGTTAATGGCGGATTGCGCGTCCATGCCGAGGCGCATCCAGTTCAGGATGGATAGAAGAGTCACAGAAATGATGGTGGGCCCACCTGGCGAGCCGGTAACAAAACTGAGCTGGCCATCGCGGAGAACGATTGTGGGTGTCATGGAACTGAGGGGGCGCTTGCCGGGGCCGATGGTGTTGCCTTCGGACTGGACCAGGCCGAAGAGCGCATTGGGGACGCCGGGCTCGGTGGTGAAGTCGTCCATTTCGTCATTGAGGAGGAAGCCGGCGGAAGAGGTGACGTGGGAGCCATAACTGTCGTTCAGGGTGAAGGTGCTGGCGACGGCGTTGCCGGAGACGTCGATGACAGAGAAGTGCGTGGTGTGGGGACCTTCGCCGAGGCTGATGATGGTGTTCGGCGGAATGCTGGCACTTACGCCGGAGCCGCAAACATGGGGATTGCCGGCATGGACTTCCTTGCTGGTGCTGGCGCGTGTGGCATCTATAGTGGTGAGGAGTTCCTTTGCGTAACACGGGCTGGTTAGGCCGGCTACCGGAACATTGGAAAAATCAGGGTCGGCGAGATAGGCGGCACGGTCAGCGAACATGCGGCGCATGACCTCGGCGACCATGTGAACACTTTGCGGGTCGTCCCATCCTTTGAGGGGCACGTCCTCCAGCATATTGAGAGCTTCGATGACGGCGACACCGCCAGAACTGGGAGGTGGGGAGGAAATGACCTGCCAGTGTTGGCCATTGAGGGTGTAGTTGGCCTGAAGAACTTCGCGAATTTTGGGCTGATAGTGGGCGAGGTCGTCGAGAGTGATTAAGCCCCCGAATGAAGCCATGTCGCGGGCAAGCATTTGAGCGGTTTCACCTTTGTAAAATTCTTCCGGGCCGTTTTTCGCGATGCGCTTCAGTGTGGCAGCGAGTTCGGGCTGGCGCAGCATATCTCCCGCATGGTACATCTTGCCGTCATTCAGGAAAATGTGGCTGCTCATAGAGAAGCGCTGGAGATCGGAGCGTTCTTCACGAAACTCGCGCAGGAGCTTTTCGGTGACAGGGATGCCTTGCTCCGCGTAACGGATGGCGGGCTGGAGAACATCAGCGAGCTTCATGGTGCCGTGAGTCTTGAGGGCGAGCGCTAGACCCGCGACGGTGCCCGGAACCGCAACAGAGCGATAACCGATGACCGAAGCTTCTTTGTCAAGCTTGCCGTCAGGGTTGATGTACATATCGCGAGTGGCTTTGCCTGGGGCCATTTCGCGGTAGTCGAAGAAATTGGTTTTTCCGTTGGCAAGGCGGACGAGCATGAAACCCCCACCACCGATGTTACCTGCCGCAGGTTCGACGACGGCGAGAGCGAAGGCGGTGGCGACAGCGGCGTCCACTGCATTGCCGCCCCGCTTGAGAATTTCGACACCGGCTTGGGAGGCGAGGGGTTCATCGGTAGCCACCATGCCGTGGGCGCTGCGGACGGGTTCGCGAGGCCATTCTTTCGGAATGTCGGGATGGTCGCGAAATTCTGAGGCGGTTTGGGCTGCCGCAGGAAGCGGGGAAGGAGGGAGGACTAAGAGGACGCACAACACAAGAAGAGTTTTCAGTCGCATGGTCGAGAAAAAACAGTATGCGATTCACATCCGAGCGTCAAGGTGCGCGATTGAGCGCAGCATTAGTGTATGCTTTGCAGAAATTGTGACCCTGGAGATGACAAATATGATCCTCCGCCGTGTCCGTCAGATTGCCATCGCAGTTGCTCTGTTGGCGATTATTGTGCCGCTGTATGCGCAGCAGGGGCCCCTGGCGGATCTGGATGAGTATGTGGCGCGATCGATGAAGACGTTTGAGGTGCCGGGAATGGCGGTGGCCATCGTGAAGGATGGCAAAGTGGTGCTGCTAAAGGGATATGGTGTGAGGAAGCTTGGCGAAGCGACGCCTGTTGACGAAAACACTCTATTTGGAATCGGTTCGAACACCAAGGCGTTTACGGCGGCGGCACTGGCGACTTTGGTGGATGATGGAAAGATTTCGTGGGACGACCCGGTGTATGAACGACTGAAGGGATTCGAGATGTACGACCCGTATGTGTCGAAGGAGATGAGGATCCGCGACCTGCTGTGCCATCGCAGCGGGCTCGGATTGGGCGAGGGAGATTTGATGTTCTGGCCTCATACCACGTTTACGCGGGATGACGTGGTGTACCGGCTGCGGTATTTGAAGCCGAAGACTAGCTTTCGAACTACGTACGCATACAACAACCTGATGTTCGTGACGGCGGGGCAGGTGGTGGCGGAAGTGAGCGGAAAGAGTTGGGACGAGTACGTTCGCGAGAAGATTTTTGTGCCGCTGGGGATGAAGAACACCAACTCAAGTGCGGAAGCGTTCAAAGAAGGAGACGACTGGGCCGCACCACATTCGAAAGTGGAAGGGAAGCTGCAACCGATTCCGATTGAAAATTTAGATAACGCGGGTCCGGCCGGGTCCATCAATTCTTCGGTGGCGGATATGTCGAAATGGGTGCTGTTGCAACTGAATCGTGGGCTGATTCCAGGCACCGAAACTCGCATTTTCAGCGAGAAGTCGTCGTATGAGATGTGGGCACAACAGATGGTCGTGCCCGTGGGAACAGCTCCGCCGGAGCTGAAGAACCTGCAGAGACATTTCTCGGGCTACGGGTTTGGGTGGGGCTTGAGCGATTACAAGGGAAGAAAACTAGTGAGCCATTCGGGAGGAGTGGCAGGGTATGTGACGCGGGTGATGCTGGTGCCGGAGGAGAACCTAGGGGTGGTGATTCTGACGAATGCGGAAGAAGACGATGCTTTCGAATCCGTACTTTATCACGTGCTGGACGCATATCTTGGCGAGCCGACGGAGGATTACATTGCAGCGTTCAAGACTCTGGAGGACAAAGAGCAAAAGGACGCGGATGAAACGATGAGCAAGGCGGCACAGGCGCGGGCGGCGGAATCGAAACCTTCGTTGCCGTTGGAAAAATACGCAGGAGACTATTCTGACCCGTGGTATGGGAAAGTGACGATCCGGCCTGAAAACGGAGGGCTGGTTTTGAATTTTGAACGGACGAAGAAAGGACTTGCGGACTTGCAGCACTGGCAATACGACACCTTTAAGGCGCACTGGCGGGATCGCACAGTGGAAGACGCGTTCTTGACGTTCACGCTGAAGCCGGATGGGTCGATCGACCACTTCACGATGGTGGCGGTATCGCCGCTGGCGGATTTCAGTTTCGATTATCAGGATTTGTATTTCACGCCCGCGGCGGTAAAGAAATAGAGGGGAGGGAGATCCTCACCTGGCAAATTTCGGCTGGGTCAGTACGTTGAGATCCTTCCTCGCACAAAAGTCGCACTCCAAAGGTTATTCGGCGAGAAATTCGATTTCGGGAGGGCCGGGAAGAAGCCCGGCAGCAGTGCCGCGTTCGATGAGTTCGCGGACCGCCTTCTTGCCTTTTTCGCCGTAGCCGAGCGTCCACTTGTTGACGTACATGCCAACGAATTTGTCGGCGAGCTCGGTATCCATGTCGCGGGCGAACTGCATGGCGTAATTGAGAGCTTCTTCGCGGTGTTCGAGGCCGTAGGCTACGCTGTCGCGAATAGTCTTGGCCACGCGGCGGCCAAGTTCGGGACCGAGAGCGCGACGCACGGCGTTGCCCCCAAGTGGGAGAGGCAAGGAGGTCAGTTCTTGCCACCAGATGCCAAGATCAATGACGCGGTGCAATCCCAATTGAGGGAAGAAAAGTTGGCCTTCATGAATCAGGAGTCCGGCTTCGACAACATTATTGCGAACCGCTTCAATGATCTTGTCGAAAGGAATGACCACGGGCTCAAAATCGGGCTCGTAAAGTTTCAGGGTGAGGTAAGCGCTCGTTTTGAGACCGGGTACGCCGATGCGCTTGCCCTTGAGCTCATGAGCCTTCATGGAATTAGTGGCGACGACGATGGGCCCGTAGCCTTCCCCGAAACTGGCACCGCAATCGAGAAGGACATATTTGTCGCGCAAAGTGGGGTAGGCGGCAAAGCTCACGGCGGTGACGTCATAGGTCTCGTGGAGAGCGGCTTCATTGAGCGCCTGGATGTCGGAGAGAACGTGAGTGTATTTGTAGCCGGGGGTGGAGAGCTTGTGCGTGGCCAGCGCATAGAACATGAAAGCGTCGTCAGAGTCGGGAGAATGGGCGAGCTTGATTTCCCGGGATTCCTTTTCGGGTTGGGAAGCCACTTGTCTTGCAGCCATGGGCGTACTGATTCCTTTACCCGGGCCTTCTCAAGCGTAGAAACGACTACGCCCTCGTGCGGCGCTCCAAGAACAGAGGGGGAGAGGTCGAGCGACGTAGGGACTCGTGAAGCTAACGGCCGGGCTGACTATTGCAGCCAAAAGACTAGCATAGACACGGGCGTCGGACAAACCCTCGCCATGCCAGGGAGCTAAGCGGCGGAAACCAAGTGGGCAATAGCGTCTTCGAAACTGACTTTGCCGTCGAGGTAAGGCTGCCAATAGAGGACGAGGATAAGGTGATACTGCTCCCAACCGCGTTGAGAGAGGATGTCTTCGAGAGCGTAGGGAACGAGGTTGGGTTTCTGGGGCTGCGTTGAAGCATCGACTCCACCCTTGTCCGCATTGGAGTCCTTAAAGACTGGGCGGAGGACTTCCCCAGTGGTGTAGAAGATCAGGGCGTGCCAGAGGTCGCGAGGAATGGGCTTGTCACGTTGTTTGCACTCGCGGCTGATGGCTGCTTCCACAGGTGAGGCAATACCGTGGGAAGCTTCATGAAAGAGGACCTCTAAAGCTTCAGGACCTTGATTGCGGGAGTCGGTGCTAGCAATGGTGACGCGCAGAGGGTCGAGGGTGGTGTAAGCACCTGCGGAATTGGCGAAGGCACAAACGTCGACGCGGATCTTGTCCTTCGGCCAATGAGTCTGGTAAATGTCGGCGAGCCGCTCGGAGAGTCCAACGCCCTGTTCGCGCACGAGCGGAGCGACTCTGGCTACCCAGCGGCGGTTTGCACGATCTTGATCGATCCACCAGTGAGCCCGATAGATTGGGGCGACGGCATCCAAGATCGGTCCAATTCGGTCGGGTAGGCCCGCATCGCAACGAGGTTTTTTGCGGCCGGTCAGCTCGTCACAATCCTCGAAATCTTCGATCTGGTTCTTCAAGAGCATGAGGTCAATGTTGATGAGCAGGTCTTTGCCCGCATAGTTGGTGATGTAGTAGGCGATGGCGTCATCCCAGGTCTTCTGCTCCGGGGGCGAAAGGGAGACGGTGGAACCGGGAGTCTGCTTCAAGGACGGAGCAGAACCCTTTCCACCTGTTTCGTGAGCCTCTTTGGCCGCCAAGCGCGCACGGGCCTCGTGATAGAGAAAATGGTGAAGGTTGACCCAGAATCCGCTGTGAAATTCGAACACCGGCAGCGGCCCATACATCGATTCGACCTCCTGCGCGCAACAAGGAGTTGCCGCTGCTGCCAGAAGGACACCGATGCAGGTCAGAAGAAGCGAGCGGAGAAGGAGGGGTCGCATAGTGTCGTTGAGAAATGTTAGCTCAAGTTGCGTTAGTCTCAAATTGCTTGATTAGATTCAGTTTCTTTTACACACGGATATCCCGCCGTGGTGAATAGGCGGCAACGGTCCTTAAGTAAAGTGGTACTCGCCCAGTGGCACACGGGCGCATGTGGCGGAGGCCTTATACGTTTATTCGATTTTTGGATCCATCAAGGTACCGACCGCGCCCCGATGGTCGCCGCCATGTAAAACTCCTTTACCATCACGGAAGAAAGATCGGGTACCGGTTCGTCCGTATTCCACGGGAGTAGCAGCGAGTTCATAAATGGCGGGAGCGCCCACTTCATTGCCGCCGACAATAACGTAACGGAAGACATAGCCATCTTTGCGGCCCGAGGCCAGATCTGCCTCGACCAGTCCAGCCCGGTCACTCTTCGGAGCCCTCTTATCGGGAGGGCCAAGCTCAGCCAAGGTTTGTGGCAGGCGAGTGTAGGAGACACGATATTTTTCAATGGCGACGGAGAGTTCCTTGATGGAAGCGACAGCGGACTTTTCGTTGTTCTGAATCTCGGCGCGATCCCACTCTTCGGCGAGAGTGGGAAGATCCAGCAACAATAGTCCCAGAGACAAGAGTTTCCACTGATTGTCTTCTCGTACCAGACCCATGATCACGCGGCGAGAGTTGGCGTCGGTGGTGTCAGTGGCATCTTTCACGACGAGGGGCAAGTAGGCCACATTGTCGCGAAGCTCGGGCTTACCGATCTCCAGTTGAGTGGTGACAGCCGGAGTTACACAGAAAACGACGAGATTTCCTGAAGCATCGGCTTGCGAACGGGGATTTCCGACTTGGTCCAATAAAACGAAGCGCTTGAGCAAGGTGGCCTGGGCGGCTGGGGTCATGACTGCAAATGCTGAGGCGTTCCGCGCCGTCAGGAATCCGGCGAAGCGCTTGGAATCCTGCGAGCACGAGGACATGAGGATATCGCGGAGAACAGTCGCTGGATCGTGGCTCTGATCGGCCTGGGCCGCAGGACTTGGAGCGAGAGGCAAAAGCAGGGCAAGGCAAACCAGACCACACTGAACAACCTGCGACAATTTCTGAAATTTCAACGGATCCCTCTCAATCCTTTGCTGCGGCCAGAATGCTTGCCAGGTTTTGTGTGAACACCGAGCGAGGCAGGACTTCGGTCGAACCGGCTGCTTTTGCCTTGGCAGCAAGGTCCACTTGCACATGAGACAAAAAGGAAACAATGGGCAGCTCATTTTGAGTTGCACGAAGGCGGGCAATGGTCGCCAGGGGATCGCTCTTGGCGTTGAGGTCGACGATGATGAGCTTGGTAGGTGGCTCAAGCATTGTCGCGAGGACTCCTCCATTGGCCGCGACTTTGAACTCCACACCCAGATGTTTGGCGGTTTCGGCGATTTTCATTTGAAAAAACAGGTCATCCATCAGTGCGACGACTCTACCCATCGATCCTCCCTTGGAAAACGGTCAACTTTCCCTCGTTCATTTGCGTCTACTGCAAGATGGCTTACAATGAGCGTGCCTTCGAGAGGTCCTTGATGCAACACCTTTCTCCTGCTCCCATTCAGGCTCCCATCTCGCTGCTGGAAAAGACTCCGGCCATTCTGGAGTTGCTGTTGGGTGGTCTTTCGATCGAGGTGCTGCAGTGGAAACCCGCTGCTGACCGCTGGTCCATTGCAGAGGTTTTGGGGCACATGGTGATGATCGAGAAGCTGTACGAGCAGCGCGCGCGCCGCATTGTGCTGGAAGAGTCGCCTGCGTTGGCGAAGCATGAGGCGCCGACGGAAGGGGAAGCGCAGAAGAGATCGGCAAGGCAGCATATGGAAGAGTTCGTTCCACTACGCCGGGCCTTTGTATTTTATCTACACTCCATTCCTGCGGCGGCAGCGGGGCGGACGGGACAACACGCCGAGCTTGGAAGCATTTCTCTTTCCCAGATGCTGCATGAGTTGGCCAATCACGACCTCGGTCACCTACGGCAGATTGCCGAACTGTATCGCGGGCACAGTTTCTATCCGCATGCCGGGCCCTTTCAGAAGTATTCCCATCCGAAACCATGAGTGGGCATCCGGAAGACCGGCGGTTGGCTTCGGCGCATGCGCTGGAAGTTACGGTCTACACGCGTCCGGGATGCCACCTTTGCGAGGAGGCCAAAGCGCTAATGCGGCCGTTGTTGATCGAATTCGGGGGCACGTTGCGAGAAGTGAATATCGATGAGGATGACGAACTCGCTGAACGATACAGCTGGGATATCCCCGTGATTTTTGTCGGTGGACGTAAGGCCGGGAAGCATCGAGTGGATCTTCGGCAATTTCGCCGGCAGTTGGAAGAAGCTCGAGTTGGTTCGGGAACGAAGGAAAATAAAACGGAGCAAGATGCGGTTTAGTGCCCGCTAGAAGGCTCGTGCGCGCCCACGGTCTTGTCCGGGATGTCTCCTGAGCGGCCTTTCACGCGATCGTAGACGCTGAGAGCACTGACGGATCCAAGAGCTTCATTGTAGAAGGTAGGTACACCCAAGGCGGTTCGCAGCTCTTCATTGAATTTGCGCAAATCGGCAAGCTGGGAAGCGAGGGCCGGCAATTTGACGCCATCATCGGTCAAAAGGAATTTCTGATAGCCCGCGTCCCACAGGCGCGTGAATTGGCCTTTCAACATAATGCTCGGCAAGATGGTCATCTGGAATCGGCCGTCCGGGTTTTGGCGAAATTCCGCAGCGGAGCCGTATTTTTCGACGCGGACAACACCCCGCGTGCTGCCCACGGAAAAGCCCAGGGATGCCAGAGTGTCCATCTGCTTCTTTTCAAAGCGTTCGTCAACGTTCCACATGGTCTTATCAGCCTAAACAAACTGGTGCTGGCTGTAAAGCCAAGAAGCTTGAGGTAAAGCTGTGGAAAAGTGAGGGCAGGCACTTGAAAGGTGCCGTGTCCGAGCATTTTCCAGTTGCTCTCTGAAAATTGAGTCAGCTAGTATTCGTCTCAAAATTAGTTGCTGGTAACAAGCTGTTCATAAAAGAGAGACAACCTAGGTCGAGGAATCCGCGGCGGGTGTGGAATTTGGGCTGTGGACAATTTGGGGGAGGGGTGTGCCAATGTCACGTTCAATCTGTTTCGCGCTCGTCATTTGGCTTTCGTTGTTTGTCGGCTTATGCAACTCTTCCGCGCAACAAACCCTCGGTGCGATCAATGGGACGGTGGCTGACGCTTCGGGTGCGATCGTGCAAGGCGCCAAGGTGACGGTCCGAAATATCAACACCAATCTGGAGGTCACGGGAACGACCAAGAGCGACGGTTCCTTCGAGTTTGTAGATCTCCCACTCGGAACGTACTCCGTTACATTTGCCAAAGATGGTTTCAATACCGAGGTTCACTCTCAGATTCTGGTTCGCGGAAATCTGACTACCACTGTCAATGGGGCACTCCAGCCCGGACAAATCAGTTCCACCGTTACGGTAACCGCAACGCCTCTGATGAATCAGACGGACACCTCGAATGGCTATACATTGGGGTCAGAATTGGTTGAAAGCGTTCCGTTGGGCACGGGGAGTTTCACGCAATTGGCTATCCTCGCCCCGGGTGTCAGTGCCGACCTCTTGTCGGGGAACGGAGCTGGGGCCGGTCTGGGGAACCAAGCGATCTGGGCGAATGGCCAACGCGACACCAGCAACAGCATTAGCTTCAATTCCGTAAACGCCAACAACCTCTTCAATGGAAAAACTTCTAGCTACGACAACACGGCCCGCTTCATCTTGAACACCGGCGAATCTTTCTCGACCCCCGGCCAGACTCAAACCAGTACTTCGGTGTACAACGCCATCGGCGAAGGATTGCCCACGCCTCCCGTGGAGACGATTCAAGAGGTGCACGTGACCACTTCCATGTACGATGCCTCGCAAGGCGCTACCAGCGGTGCTCACGTTGAACTGACCACATTATCGGGAACGAACCAAATTCATGGTCAAGCCTATGAATACTTTGCAACAAATGGCTGGGCCGCAACGCCATTCTTTCTGAAGGCCACAGGCCTGCCCATTGGGGACTCTACGCCGGGACTCAAGAGAAATGTCTTTGGCGGAACGTTGGGCGGCCCGATCATAAAGGACAAGCTTTTCTTCTTCGGTTCGTATCAGGGATTGCGAGTTTCCGACGCGTTGAACGGGGCCGTGAGCGGAGCGGTGGTGCCTCAGGGCCTCACGGATAAGCGAGATGCCGCGACTCTGGCAGCATTGGCGAATACAGACTTCGGCAGCAATCTAACGGCAAACGACATTAGTGCGCAGGCACTTGCCATCATGAATGCAAAGACTTCGTCGGGCCAATACCTGATTCCTTCGCAGAACTTGTTCAATCAAAACCAGATTTCGGCTCTCGGGTACGACGCCATTGTACAGGGGCCATCCAGCAAGTTCAGCGCAGATCAAGTCAACGGGAACATTGACTATGCGTTCAGTCCAAAGGACAGGCTTGCGGCAAAATATTATTTCCAGAACAACCCCAGCACAGTCGAATTCGCCATTGCCTCTACTCTAGGTTTTCCGCAAACACTTCACGCCGGGAGCCAGGTGCTGTCGCTGGATAACACGACCATCTTGAGCCCAAACCTCACATGGGAACAGAGATTCGGATTTATTCGCGAGGTTGTGAATGGCCAGCTCGGTCAGAGTCTCACCCCCAGCGAAGTGGGAATTTCCTTGCCAGGGGTATCCTCGAATAATTTTCCAGGCATTACCATCACAAATGCCGACGACTTCACGTACAAGAGCCTTTACGTCGGGGCCTCCAGTAATTTCTCGAACGCCGGCGTGATCCAGAACCAGTTTGAAGGAGCGACCAAGCTGAATTGGGTGAAGGGGCCCCATACCTTCTCGTTTGGATTCAGCTGGGACTATGGGCAACTCAACATCCTGAACCGCGAAAATGAAGTTGCCAACATCACCTTCAAGGACTTCACAACTTTCCTCCAAGGAGAATTTGGTGGGAGAAACGGGGGAGGCACCCTGATCAACGGCGAGACAAATCGCTACTATCGTTCGAATCAAGCTGGGGCCTTTGCTCAGGACAACTACCGGTTGAAGAAAAATCTGACAGTGAATCTCGGGTTGCGCTGGGATTGGGATGGCCCGCTTTGGGAGAAAAACGGGCTGCTCACGAATTTTTATCCCAAGGACTATTCCTATGACCTCAGCACGGACACAATCGCAAACATCGGTTTAGTCATTGCCGGGAACAACAAAACCTTCGGCACGAAGGGCGTCAGCAATTCCACCCTCACGGGACGTCAATGGGGTTTCGCGCCCCGGATTGGGCTGGTCTGGGCGCCGTCGCAGGTCAAGAACATCACTGTCCGCGCCGGATTCGGGATTTACTTCGACCGAGGTGAATTTTTCTCGGAGTTTTCACCCAGCGCTGGTCTAGGGATCAGCGGCCCATTTGGGGTGACCACGGAGCTTCCGTTCGCATCGCCCGTGAATGCGACTTGCGTTGGCGTTAAATGCTTTAATGCGCCCTTTGGTACAGGCCCTCTTCCTCCACCGCCTCAGAACCTGAATCAGCTGAAGGCCCTCATCTACAATCAATCGCAGCTCAGCGGCTGCACGGAACCAGTGACCCCCACGTGCTCGCCGAGCAACACGCCGTCGTTGGCATATCTTTTTGGAGGTTACGATCCCGCGAACAAGCTTCCTTACTCAGAGAACTGGAGCCTGGATTTGCAATGGCAGCCCTATAACACGCTGCTTTTTTCTCTGGCGTATCTCGGCAATCATGGTGTACACGAAGTCCTACCGATCCCGTTCAATCAACCTGCCATTGCTACACCGCAGCATCCCGTTAATGGCCAAATCTATTCCTACGGTTATCAGGCCATCGATTCGAACTATAATCCGCTGCTGACTGAGCAGGTGCAGACCACCATCGGCGAGTACACCGGCGCCGACGGAAACACCGCACTACGCGTTCCCTACATAGGGTACAACCCCAATTCCGATTTCTGGGAGGCCGAGGGCATCTCTAATTACAATGCGCTCCAATTCCAGTTGACGAAGCGACTGAGCCAGGGGTTGCAAATCAATTTCTCCTATACGTGGTCGCACTCCTTGGACGAGCAGAGCGGGCTCGGTCTTTTCTTTAACGGGAACAACCCGTTGGATCCAAGATCCAGTTACGCCTCCTCAGATTTCGACCGCACCCACGTCTTTGTCATCAACTACCTGTACCAATTCCCTCACGCGGACTGGGCTAAAGGCTTCGTGAACCACGTCGTGAACGGTTGGTCCTTCAACGGAATCACCACCCTCGAAAGCGGCCAGCCCTTTACCGTTTACGACTTCTCCGGTTCAGTAGGGGGAATTTACTATAGCGCGGATGATTTCATCACCAACCCAGTTCTTCCGTTGAACTCCGGAGTCACTCCAGGCCAGGCCCAGACTCAGGGCACGACAGGAGTAAATGCCGGTAAGCCTTATTTTAACCCCGGCGTTTTTTCTATTCCTCTCCTTCAGCCTGGTCAGAGCGGCGTGCCACCCTGCGGGCTGACCACAGCCGGTACAACCGTTTGTGATAACTCTGAGACCGGATTCGGAGCCACAGGCCGTAACGTTTTCCGTGCTCCCTTCCAGGCCCGTTGGGATTTTTCACTGCAAAAGATTTTCAAGCTCAACGAACGGTTCAACCTCAAATACGAACTCGACGTCTTTAACCTTTTTAATCATCCTAGTTTCGATGCCCCCACAAACAACGTGACTCTCAACCCGTGTTACAACCCGAATCCGTGCTATGTGAATCCTCCGCCTTCAACCCAGAATATCGGGTTCATCACAGACACTCTCGGGGGACCGCGCTTCATTCAAATGGCGCTGCACTTAATCTTCTAGGGCAAGCAGCCATCTGGTCCCGCGGGCCGTCGCGTCGGCGGCCCTTTCTCTGCCTTTGCAATTCTTGATTTATGAGGCTGGGGTTCCCGACTCTTGAGGGCCCCCTGCGGGCTTGGCCAATGCGGCTATGACTTTTCTCCGGAGAACTGTTGCAAGAGAAGGAGTACAATTTGCTGGCCATGCGAACCGGGCGCATGCCTGTTGGGCCGCGAGCGTGGATTGTAGCAGTCCTCGCGGCGTTATCGTTTGTACCGGGTCGTTTGTTCCCGGCCCACCCGCAACCGTCCGCGGGGCAGCAAAAGAACCAGCCGCCTTCCGCAACGTTGATTCGAACCACCACGCATCTGGTTCAAATCAGCGTGATTGCCAGGGACAAAAAAGGCGAGCCGGTCGGGGACCTGACAGCAGCTGACTTCGTTGTGCTCGACAACGGCCATCCCGAAAAGATCCAAATCTTCCAGAAAGAGACCAACCAACCTCCGGCAAAACCAGCGCCTCCCTTGCCGCCGGACACATATACGAACCAGATTCGCGGCGGTGTTCCGCCAAGTGTCACGATGGTCCTGCTCGATGGCCTGAACACGGAAATCACGGATCAGAGCTTTGCGCGGCAGCAAACAATCAAGTTTCTGCAGCAAATCCAGCCACAAGACCGTCTTGCCATCTATACCTTGGGGCGAGACCTGCACGTCCTGCATGGCTTTACGAGCGATTCCTCAAAACTTGTGGCGGCACTCGGTAAATACTCCGGGCAAACCACTGCGGACCTGGAAGCGTCCGCACCCACCTCAATCCAGACCGGAGACGACACGATGGATGCGCTGCTTCAGGATGCATTTCAGCGCGAGGCCAATATGTACATTCAGGATCGCGTGCAGATCACCGTGGCCGCACTGATCGATATCGCAAATTACGCCGCGGCGTGGCCAGGCCGTAAGAACTTGCTGTGGGTTTCTGGGAGTTTCCCGTTCAGCGTAGGGTATGAAAACCTCGAGAGCATTGTGCAAATGATGAACGACCCAAAACGCGAAGCAAATATATCCGGCGAACAGTTGATGTTTGCGGAGGACATCGAAAAAGCAGCGCACGCTCTCAACGAGGCGAATGTTGCAGTTTATCCGGTGGATGCCCGCGGATTGTTGGGCCTGAATATGGACGCGCCCAAAGTGTCGAACAAGAGTCCGGGTTATGGCGCGATGAATAGTGGACAAGCAAGCGGTGGCTCGTTCGGCGGGAATCCTGGTGGAAATGGAGGCCGCGGCGGAGGCCGAAGTGGAGGCAAACTTCCAGGCGGTCCTAAGCTTCGCGAACCCAAACAAAATTCATCTTCGGCGCAGGGTCCCACCAATCCGATCCAAGACCTTGATAAAACTACGTTTGAGACAATGGACGCGCTGGCAGAAGGCACCGGCGGCAAAGCCTTTTACAACTCGAACGACCTGTCGTCGTCGCTTCGGAGCGCGATTGACGATTCTCGCCTGACGTACGAACTTGGATACTACCCGTCGGACGTGAAGTGGGACGGCAGTTTTCATACAGTTACGGTGGAGCTGAAGAAGCCGGATCTCGTGGTGCGAGCCCGAAAAGGATACTTTGCGCTGCCCGAGCCGGCATTGAGTCCAGACGCCCTGCGCGACATCGTCACCCACGCAGCGATCAGCCCTCTCGAGTCCACCGGACTGGGCCTGGCAGTTCGTGTGAAAGCCACCCCGCACGACAACGGGATTGCCGTGAGCGCAATGATTTTTTTCGATCCGCGATCGATTCAATTTGAGTTCAAAGACGGGCGTTTCGCGGGAACCGCGAATATGGTGGTCGCGCAACTCGATGACAAAAACCAGGTACTGAACGCGGCTCAGCAATCCTTTCCGTTGAATTTATCGGGCAGCCAGTACGAGCAGTTCCTGAAGCAGCAGGCCGAACTCACCCAGGAAATGAACATTGTGCCGAAGGCCGCGCAGCTACGCGTTGTTCTGTGCGACGGTAAGACCGGCAAAGTCGGTGCGGTTGGCGTCCCTCTGTCCAACTACATGCTGTCTAAAACCGCGGCCGAGTAACGGAAATTCCAACCCAGGTTGCAAGCCAGAGAAGCATCCGTAGGGATACAAGCGATCCGTGTTCGACCAGCACATTTCATCGAGAGCATTCTCCGCGTAGAATGGTTCAAAGGAAACTATCCATGGCGACCAAAACACAGGGGTTCGATACGCACGCAACGGGAGCGAGTTTGACGAATGAAGAAATCCTGAGGTACAGCAGGCACCTGATCATGCCGGAAGTGGGGATGGAGGGCCAGCTCAAACTGAAGGGTGCGCGAGTATTGCTGATCGGCACCGGCGGACTTGGGGCGCCGCTGGGGTTGTATTTGACGGCGGCAGGCGTGGGGCATATTGGCCTGGTGGATTTTGATGTGGTGGACTTCACGAATCTGCAGCGGCAGGTGACTTTTGGCACGAGCGATGTGGGCAAGCCGAAGACCGAGGCTGCATGCGCGCGCCTCTCCAACTTGAATCCCGACGTGCGGATCACAACCTATGAAACCAGGCTCACGAGCAAAAATGCTCTGGAATTGTTCAAGGATTACGACATCGTGGTCGATGGCACCGACAATTTCCCGACTCGCTATCTGGTCAACGACGCGTGCATTTTGCTGGGAAAGCCCAATGTGTATGGTTCGATTTTTCGATTCGAAGGGCAAGTCACCGTTTTCGGTATGCCGGATGGCCCCTGCTATCGATGCCTCTATCCGGAGCCACCCCCGCCGGGGTTGGTGCCGTCCTGTGCCGAAGGCGGGGTGCTGGGTGTGCTTCCCGGGATTATCGGGTCGCTGCAGGCACTGGAGACCATCAAGTTGATCATAGGGCGAGGAGAATCTCTGGCAGGGCGTCTAGTGCTATTTGACGCTCTAGCGCTGAAGTTTCGGGAGTTGAAGTTGCGCAAGAATTCGCATTGTCCAATGTGCGGCACACATCGGAAGATTCACGAACTCATCGATTACAACGAATTCTGCGGCATTCGCGGCGAAGAGGAACCGGAGGGTGATCTGCATGTTCCGGAAATTACGGCGCGCGAGCTCAAGGAGCGGCTAGACAAGGCAGAAGACATTTTCATATTGGATGTGCGTGAACCCCACGAATACCAGATTTGCAACCTGAACGGCCATTTGATCCCGCTCGGCGAACTGCCCCGGCGGGTTCACGAACTCGATTCCGCGCGCGAAATTGTGGCGCATTGCAAGAGCGGAAAGCGTTCGGCGCAAGCGGTGGACTTCTTGAGACAAGCGGGCTTCCGCAAGGTTTACAACTTGCGCGGCGGCATTTTGTCTTGGTCGACGGAGGTCGATCCATCCGTGCCACGCTATTAGAAAATTTTTGCAGAGAGCGGTTCTTGTATTCGTTGACATCCCCCGCTATCTTGTAAACGCATGGCGCGGTGCAATGGATGAATCATCTTACGGAGGGATTTGTGGCAGCAACCAAAGTAACTGTATTCAGTAATGGTCCGATTCGCATCGAAGGTGATTTTGAAATCGTGGATCAGGACGGGCAGAAATTCGGTCTCGGCGGGAGGACGGCTGTGACCGTTTGTCGCTGCGGACATTCTGGAAATTCCCCGTTTTGCGATGGTACGCACAAGCGACAGAGCTTTACGAGTCCGATCAGCGCTCGCGACCTGCCACCCCCGGCCCCGAAGGCCTGAAAAAGGGTCTATCCCAAGATGAGACAGTCTCAGGATGAGACGAGGTACAGGTTTGTGACAGCCATGCCTAAACGCCTGCTAACTAACTGGATACAGGAGCGATACTGTTCAGAAAGAGGACGGCCTCTGGAGCGTTCTGCGTCTCGCGCCTGTCTCAAGTGCTACAACTCCTGCACGGTCAATTAATAACAGCTTTATTTACAATTACTTACAGACCATGATCGGATGGCCGAAAAGGACATTTACGTGCATTCCCTTGAGTTGCCGGGTTTTCCCGGCGATTGGGGGATGTTTTGGGGGATTGGGCAACAATCACTGGTTTTCTCCGGAAGGATCGCGGCAGACTGCCTGCAATTGGCTACGGCCTATTCCTAGCGCTGATCTGTGCCACAGTTCTGTATTCGCGATTCGTTCATGTCCTTGGCTCTCCCACAACTTATCTCTATCTGGAAGTCGGCGGTTCGCTCCTCTGCTTTTGCTATGCGGCCAATGCGTTGGTTCGTTTCCGAGGCACGCACGATCGCATCGCGTTGATACTGGCGTTTGGATTCGTGCTCTCGGGAATGATCGAAACGATTGGCTACTTTGGACTCAACGATCTGCTCCGTACAGGCCAGGTAGCGCTTTCGCACGTACCGATGGGTTGGATGGTCGGGCGCACGATGTTGGCAGTTTTGCTGCTGGCCGCACTGGGGGTCGAACGATTTCTGCCGACTTCGCGCCAACCGAGCCGCGAAACGGCAGGAGCGCTATTTGTCGTTGCAGCTGCGGCTTATATCACAAGCGCCGCGTTTATCGCTGCACCGGCTACGCCAATCGCCAAATATGGCGCCTTTTTCTCTCGTCCCTGGGAAGTGCTTCCCGGCGGACTGTTCGGGCTGGCCGCCATCTTCTTTTACCGGCGCTACCGGGAGCAACAGAAAAACGACGGTGAGGGTTCGCTGTACGACTATTCGCTGTTTCTGGTTGCGCTTCTGAATACCGCCTGCCATCTGGCCGCACTGTTTTCGAGGCGTATTTTTGACGGTCCCTTCTTCATTGCGGAGCTCTCCAAGGTCGCGAGCTACACGATCGTACTGTGCGGAGCCCTGATCGACCAGGCGCGGTTATTCGACCAGGTGCGCTCACTCGCAATCAGCGATCCCCTCACGGGTCTTGCGAATTACCGGCGGCTGATCGCGGTGATTGAATCGGAACTCGATCGTTCCCGGCGAACCCGACGGCCTTTCAGCATCGTGCTGTTGGACATGGACGGGTTGAAGACAATCAACGACCGCTATGGGCACTTGGTAGGCAGCCGAGCGCTGGTGCGGCTGGGCAAAATATTGCGCAATCATTCGCGCGCTATCGATACTCCGGCGCGGTACGGCGGAGACGAATTTGCCCTGGTGCTGCCGGAGGCCCCGAAGGAAATTGCGGCACGGGTTTCCGCCCGGATTCGGGAACGACTCGTGGGAGAAACAGAAGAGCCGGCGCTGTCTGTGAGCGCGGGGATCGCCGCATTTCCAGAAGATGGCGATAGCGCCGAAAAGCTTTTGGGTGCGGCCGACCGGGCTCTGTATCGCATGAAACATCGCGCGCACCCAATAAATTCAATCACGCGAATTGCCGCGTGCCTGTGAGGATAAGCACCAATGGATCACAGGAGCCAATTTCGCCTCAACCGCAGAGAGAATCGGATTCCGATGGAAATTCCAGTTGTACTTGAGGGACATCGCCAGATTCCCGGTGTGGAAGCCACGTTTACGGAAAACGTAAGTGGCAAAGGAGCGCGCGTGGTGAGCACGCGGCGCTGGGATAAGGGTGCGCAGGTGTTGTTTGCGTCGCGCACGGGAGAGTTTCGTTCCGCAGCTCGGGTGGCCTACTGCCAACCATTGCATGGCGACGGCTATGCGATAGGGGTGGAGTTCCTCGAGCCGGTGGGGCGATGGGTAGTTCAATCTGCAAATTAGCTTGACGGATTTCGGCAAGCGGATAGGAGGGAACTGCTGGAACAATTCTTAAGGAAGTACAGTTACTGCGCAAAAGCAAAGCGCTGGGCGGGTCGAGAAGGAGCCGCACAGCGCTTTTGCTATTTTGGAAGAAAGTGCTGCCTGTCAGCTAGATACTCTTCAATACAGATTCATAAACTTTGAGGGTTTCTTCAACCATGAGGTCTGCGGAAAATCGGAGCTTGACTTCCGCACGGCCAGCCTCCCCCAAGCGTTCGCGAAGGGCGCGATCCGGCAGCAACCGCAACATGGCTGCGGCGAAATCTGCGGCATTGGGCTCCGCCACGAGGGCGGTACGCCCATCCTCGACCACTTCACCGAGTGCCCCCTTGGTTGTAGAAATCACCGGCAGACCGTAGGCCATGGCTGACTGCAGCGCTGTACCCAACCCCTCGAATTCAGAGGGAAATACGAACGCGTCCAGCGCCGCATAGAATTTTGGCATGTTGCGGACAAATCCTGGCAGGATGACAGCGTGTTTCAAACTCAACCGTTCTGCAAGGTTTTTCACCTCAAAAAGGCATGGACCCTCGCCGGCCAGGAGTACGCGCGTTTTCGGGGATTTCTCCCTGACGAGGCGCAGCGCCTCGACCACGTGGCGCTGGC
The DNA here is from genome assembly GCA_963709675.1 of Candidatus Acidiferrales bacterium. GTDB lineage: Bacteria > Acidobacteriota > Terriglobia > Acidiferrales > UBA7541 > Acidiferrum. Next base: position 893,942 of record CAVPWW010000001.1, on the reverse strand, counting down.
CTTTTTCAGGCACGAAGGCACTGGCGCAACCGAACAGGAACTCGTCATCGGCGACGCCCCATCGTTTTCGGGCTTCCTTCCGTTCTTCCGGCCGCACTGGTTCCGGGATTTCCACGCCTTCGTTAACAATGGCAATCCGGTTGGGTGAGAATCCGCTGTCGACCAGACTCTGAGCGACGTTTTTGCTGTTTGCGACAAAGCAAGTCAAGGCTCGGAATCTCGCCTTAGATATCCAGTTACTCTGCAGCGGAAAACCAATGCGTCGCGAAGACAAGAGAGGGAAACCCCGGTGCGCGCCAGCCAGCCATGCTGCCGTCAAGGCATGTGCTTCATTGACGTGGACAAGTTCGAATCTTCCATCGTTCAACAGCCAGCTAATCTTGCGCGCGGCGCTCCATCGGAGCATTTTTCGCGACGCTTCATGCACATAAATGCCGACTTTCTTGGCACGATGCCCGAGGGAAGATCCTTTAGCAGTCAAAAGCTCTGCGGCGTGGCCTCTTTCGTAGAGACCCTTGAGCAAGAGCAGAGCCTGATTCTGCCCACCTCGCCATTCGGTATCGAGATCGACGATGAGTGGGATCACGCGGAACTCCGATTCTTCGCGAGTTTTTCGGCTTGGACGAGTTTTCCGAGCTTTTTGAATTTCAGGCGCACTCCGCGAGCCGCCATTTGCGCGATGAGCGCGCCGCGATAGCCATCGAGGAAACCCGCACCTAGAAAGAAATGGTGAATCCAGCTCCATGGAGCGGCCAGCCACATAGCAGCGCGCCAATTGCGTTTTCCATCGTCGAACATTTCCTGGGCGATTGTGGTGGTGTACTTTTCTAGTTTGGCTTCGTGCTCTGGAAAAGTGCGAATGGTGTAGTGCAGCAGATTGCCGCGCAGACACCCGATCTTGCCGTCATAGCGGAGTGCGGAGTGAATCGCGCCTGCGAAGCTAGCTTTATCCCGGTGGTAGATGCGTCGCTGCCAATCTGGGTACCAACGCGAGTGCCGGATCCAGGCGCCCAGATACCAGGTGAGGCGAGGCATCTCGTAAACAGCGAATTGCGGCTCGTCTGCCTTCCATTTGCGGACGGATTCTTTCAATTCTTCGCTCAACTCTTCATCGGCATCGAGAAGGAAAATCCAGTCCTGCGAGGCAAGCGAGGCAGCGTAGTTTTTCTGATCTGCGTGGTTTGTAAAGGTCCGATCAAACACCTTGGCTCCGTATTCGAGCGCAATTTCCCTGGTGCGATCAGTGCTGCCGCCGTCCACTACAATGATTTCGTCGGCAATGCCGTGAATCGAGCGGAGAACTCGCGGCAAGTTTTCCTGTTCGTTTTGTGCGATGAGGCACACGCTGAGGCGGTTCATCTCTGCGCCACGCTGCTATACCCGCGCCAGTATCTCACACCGAGGAGAGGAATCGTGGGCAATGCCGAAGGACATCGGGGTGCGCACTATTTGGAATGAAAGCTGAGGCGGATCGTGCTGCTGCCCACGCGGAATTCGGAACCATCCTGAAGGACAGCGGCGCGCACCCGTTCTTCCTCAAGGAAAGTGCCGTTTGTGGAGTCCAGATCCTTGAGGTTGACAAAGCCCTCGCGCACTTCCAGCAGGCAGTGATGACGGGAAACCTCCGGATCCGTGAGCGCAAAATCTGCGCCTTTGCGGCCAATGCTAGTGCGCGATTTGGAGAGAGTCAAACAGCGTCCCAGTTCCGCGCCGGAGGTAACGGTGAGGACGGCATCGATACCGGGAGGCAAATCGGGGTTGTCGTCGATTGCGGGAGCTTTCAAACGAGCAGTAGAGGCATCGGCGCGGGCGAAGGAAGGCATGGGGGAGATCACTACGGTTTCGTCGGCGCGGCGCTTGACTTCGACGATGGTGGTTTTGCCACATTTGGTGCAGCGAAACTGAACTTTTGCATGCTTCGCCAGCACGGAGTCGTTCAGCAGATGCTGTTGCCCGCAATGAATACAGCCCGCCTGCATTCTTCCAACTTATCACGTCCAGTGTAGGAGGTCAGTCTCCCTGGCACAGGTTTGCAACAAGGGTTACTCGCCGAGGCTTCGCTGGCCCTCGGTCAACTGTGTTAGCATGAAAAATTACAGATAAGGCAGGGGAGCGCTTGTGACCACTCATATTTCGCGGAAGGAACTCAAACAGGACAAGGTACGCGAGACATTCGAACACGGTGCTGAGGCCGTACTCTCGCACACTCGCCTCGCGTCCATCGGGCTGTTAGTCCTTATTTTAGGAGCTTCGGCCTATCTCGGCTGGAAGTTTTACAGTGAGCGGCAGACGGCGCAAGCTCAGGTGGCCCTAGACGAGGGCATGAAGATTTTCAACGCGACAATCGCCGTGCCTGGCCAGCCAACGATGCCAGGGGAAATCACCTACCCCGATGCGGCGCAACGCGCCCAGGCAGCGCAACCAAAGCTCGCCGCGGTAGCGACGCAATATCCGCACACGAATCCCGGGAAATTGGCCCGCTATTATTCGGCCCTCTGCCTGATGGACACGGATCGACTGAATCAGGCTTCGGAAGAACTGAAGAAGCTGGACGCGGGATCGGATAAAGAGCTCTCCGCTCTCGCGAAGTTCCAAACCGCGCTTATCGCCGAACGTGACGGAAAAAAGGACGAGGCGATTAAGACACTGCAAGCTCTGAGTACGGCGGGATCGGTGCTGGTCCCCAAGCCAATGGTGCTGCTGGAGCTCGCCGGGCTATACAGTCAAAGTGACCCGAAACAGGCGATGGCTCTGTACGAGCAACTGAAGAAGGACTATCCAAACACCCCGGTGGCCGATGAAGCCGATCGGGGATTGGAACTGCTCGGCCCGAATTCTTAAGCTAGCCGCGGGCCCTCTCGCCGGGTGCTGAATCGGAAAGCCGGGGAACGAGAGATTCCTCAGTCCGCAGACTCCGCTCGGAATGACGGACGTCGGATTTGCAGCGACCTGCTAGCGTTTGCTGGAGGATTCGGCCATCGAAACGTATCCAGCTTTGGCACCGTGGGCCATGCGCGCGGAGGAGTCCGGTGGAAGGCGCTACCCGGAGCAGGCGCATCCCTACCGTAGCGAGTATGCTCGGGACCGCGATCGCATCGTCCACGCGCGGGCTTTCCGGCGCCTGGAAGCCAAGACGCAGGTATTCACCGCACGATTTTCCGATCATTTCCGAAACCGGCTGACACACACGCTGGAAGTTTCGCAGATAGCGCGAACAGTTGCGCACGCTCTGGCGTTGAATTCGGAACTGGTCGAGGCGCTCGCCTTGGTCCACGATATCGGGCATCCGCCGTTTGGCCATGCGGGAGAGCGGAAGCTGGACGAGTTGATGCACGCCCACGGGGGGCGATTTGATCACAATCTCCACGCATTGCGGATCGTGGAACAGTTCGAGCACCGTTACCTTGGGTTCGCAGGACTCAACTTGACGTTTGAAGTGCGCGAAGGGATCGTCAAACATTCGCGCGATTACCATCTGGCGGACTTTCCGGAGCTTTCGGAATACCGGCTGGATCTCCGGCCGCCTCTGGAATCCCAGCTGATCGACTGGGTCGACGAAATCGCATACAACACCGCAGACCTGGACGATGCGCTGGAAGCGAATCTTCTGGATCTCCAATCGTTGTGCCGGGAAGCCCCGTTTTTCGGAGAAATTTACGCGAAGGTGGACGCGCAGCATCTTGGGGCGTTGACGAAGCTGAAATTCAACGAAGCGTTGCGGCACGTGCTCGATTTGCTTGTCACAGACCTCATCGATCACACCCAGAGGCAGGTCCGCCATTCCGGGAGGAAGACCGTGGAGGACGTGCGTCACGCGCCGGACCGCCTGGTAAGCCTGGGTGATACGGGACGCGCCCGGAATGCGGAGCTGAAGAATTTCCTTTTCACTCACGTTTATAACCATCCTTTGATTACCGAAGACAGCGAGAGGTCCGTGCACTGCCTGGAAGAGCTTTTCGTTTACTACTTGCAAAGACCGCACTCCATGCCGGAAACCCACGAGGAGATGGCCCGGGAGACTCCGCGTCACGTGGTTGTCTGCGACTATATCGCCGGAATGACCGACCTATTCCTGCTGCGGCAACACCAGCAGCACTTCGGTGCCTTGTCTGCTGCTGCGGTCTCTTCTATCGAGCGCCCTCAACGGATAGAATGAAGCAGTTTTCCGGAGCGGGATCGATGCCAATTCGACGATTGCTTTTCCTGGCGGTTCTTACGGGAATCTGCTGCACGCTCGCGTATGGCCGCCCACAGCTACCGGGCTTTAGCTCTACGCCGACGACCTCTGCATCACAACAGCCCACAGCGGCTCTGGATCCTCTTGGGAGGGAAAGCCCACGCGGGTGTCTTCTGGGGTTCATTAAGGCCGCCCAAGAAGAGAGATATCCGCTGGCGGTGCAATATTTCCAACCACTCCCCACGCACAGGCGCGTTTCCGAGGAGGATGAAGAGGAAATTGCCGAACAGCTTCTGACCATCCTGAATCAGAGATTTGCCGGGCCGCTCGATTTCGTAAGCCGAGAACCGCAAGGAAGACTGGATGACGGATTGCCGCCGGACCAGGAAAGGATAAGCAGCGGCCTAGGGACCGAGGATACCTTTCCTATTCTTCTGGTGCGCATTGAAGACGAACAAGGACGAAAACTCTGGTACTTCTCCCGCAGCACATTGGAGTCCGTGCCAAAGGTGTACGACTCGCTTGCGTTTCCAGTGATCGAAAAGAAGCTACCGGCATACCTGGTGGAGCACCGGTTTCTTTCGATGCCCTTCTGGCAGTGGCTGGCGATCATCATTTTTCTTCCGCTGGCGTTCGTGGTGGCTCGCAGCCTGACAAAACTACTGGAAACCTTGCTGCGCTACTGGCGAAAGGCGCGACACCAACCCATGCTTCCTGTGGAACCGCTGACGCGGATCGGGCCGCTCACGTTTGTCATCGCGCTGCTGATTCACTACGCACTGGTGGCGTCCATTGGCACCTCGCTGCTTTACCGGATCTACTACCGGCGATTGATCTGGATATTTCTGGCCATCGCGTTCTATTGGCTGCTGACGCGAGTCACGCGGGCGATATCGTCGCGGATCGGTGCCAGCCTATCCAGCCGGGGAATGTATGCCGAGCGATCGATTGTGTCGCTGATCCGGCGATTTGTAGAGGTAAGCATTTTCATTTTAGTGACCCTGATCGTGCTGCATGGGCTAGGGTTCGACGTGAGCACGGCACTGGCGGGCGTCGGGATCGGGACGCTTGCGCTTGGCTTGGGCGCGCAGAAAACCTTTGAAAACATGTTTGGAGGAGTGTCCATTCTCTTCGACAAAGTGATCTTGGTGGGCGACACGTGTAAGGTGAACAATCAGACCGGAGTGGTAGAGGATATTGGATTGCGCTCCACGCGCTTGCGGACGCCGGAACGTACATTACTATCCATCCCCAATGGCATCATGGCCAGCGCGGTAGTGGAAAACTTGCGCTTTCGCGATAAATTCCTTTGCCAGCAAGTGATTCGTCTCCGCTACGATCTTTCGCCAGACCACATACGCTTCGTTCTGGAGGAAATTCGCGTGCTGCTGCTCGAGAACCCCAAGGTGGAAGACACCACCTCGCGGGTTCGCTTGATTCGTTTTTCCGACTACGCGATCGAGATCGAGATTTATTGTTACATCCTGGAAAGTGAATACCCCGCTTATGTGGCGACCCAGGAAGCGCTGCTTCTTTCCATTCTGGAAGCCCTAGACAAGGCGGGAGTGGTGGTGGCGCTGCCGACGCAGACGACATTCGTTACGCAGGATTCTTGGGTTGATCCGGAAAAAGCAAAGCTTGCAAAGGCAGCGATCGAGAAGATGCGCGATTCGGGGATTCCCGGCCAAAAACTTCCACCAAATACGTGACGAGGCTTCAAGCGCCGGGCACTATTGTGCGAAAGTATTGCAGGCCGCGATCGATCCAGAGTTGAGCCCCTTGTTAAACCAGCTCATGCGTTGCTCGGAACTGCCGTGCGTGAAGGTCTCCGGCTGCACGCGCCCACGCATCATCTGCTGAATGTGGTCGTCGCCGACCGCTGCGGCCGCTCCCAGAGCGGATTGGACATCCCCCGGGTCGAGTAAGCCGCGCTGCTGGGTCGAGTGTGCCCACACGCCGGCGAAGCAATCGGCTTGCAGTTCCATTTGAACGGAAGCGGCGTTTGCAGAGCCAGGGTTCTGGCTCTGGAATTGGCGCACCTTGCTTTCCACGCCGATTAGCTTTTGAACGTGGTGGCCCACTTCGTGTGCGAGAACGTAGGCTTGCGCAAATTCTCCCGGAGCGCCGAATCTGCGCTTTAGCTCATCGTAGAAAGAAAGGTCGATATAGACCTTTTCGTCGCCAGGACAGTAAAACGGGCCGGTGGCGGATTCGGCCCCGCCACAGGCAGACTGAGTGGAATCGCGAAAAAGGACAAGCTTGGCATGGCGATAGGGGGTGCCCGTCTGCTGCGGCAGCACTTGCTCCCACGTTTTTTGGGTGTCGTCGAGGACGAAGGAAACAAACTGGACGAGAGGTTTTTCCGCCTCATCTTTGGCGGGATCCGGCCTGCTGACAGCAGCAGATCCAGGAGCCGTCGCTCCGCCACCGCCAAGAAGGGCGAAAAAGTTCTGCTTAAAGACCAGGCTCAAGACAAAAAGAATGAGCAAGCCGCCTAAACCCAGGCGCATGCCGCCGAATCCACCGCCGCCACCTCCGCCGCTCTGATCGCGACGGTCTTCAATATCACCACTGACTCCGCCGGGTGTCCAACGCATAGCAGGTTCTCCTTACTCAGATAATTAAGTTGTCTCAATTTCTTCTGAGCTATGGTTTGGGGCGGAGAAAACCAGCAAAATCGTACCACTCCTTCGCCTAAAGGGAAGGAAGATTTTTCCGGTGTTCAAGGGGGGAAGAAATTGAAAAAGCCATCGATCTCAGTGGAGCTTCAGGACTTCTGCCTTGGCCAATTTCAATATCGGGATGTCCGAATCAGCCTCTTTCCAAAGCGCAAAGAACTGTTGATAAGAAATTTTTGCATCGATCCGAGAGCCTGCGGCGGCCTGCGCCCTGGCTTTTTCCAGTTTGGCCAGCGAACCTGACCAGCAATTTCCGATCACGCCCGGATTCGCTTCAATTTTCTGAAATTCCGTTGCGGCCTGGCGGCCTCTTTGCAGGCTTAACTGTGCTTCACCACGCAGGTAGGCGGGAATCATGCAGGAATCGCTAAGGTTTCCGGTGAGTTGACCTTTCTCATAAGGCAATGCGATTTCTAACTGGTGGATCGCCTCCGCCTCCTGATGCTTCCGCATGGCGATCTGCGCGCGCACCACAGGTAACCATGCTTTTTGGATTGCCGTGCTCGATACATATAGAGCTCTCAAGTCGTCAGTAATCGATAGTGCGCGAGACTCGTTTCCCGTTCGAGCAAAAATCAGCGCCGCCAAAGCCCGCACATCTTTGCTCTCGGGCGCGAATTTCAAGGCTTCTTCCGCGTCTTTCTGAGCCTCGCCAGGGTAGCCGAACATCGCTTCGCGCATCCCGGCTTGGACTTCCCAGACACCAGCCGATTCTTTCAGGTCTGCTTTCACGGCTGAATCTACCGCACGTTGGGAATATTCACGGGCCTTTTTCAGGCGACCATAAAAGGCCTCGGTATCGGCTTGCGCGGCGAGAAGGGAATCCTCGCCATTGGATTTTCCGACAGCCCAAGCCAGTTGTTCTTGCATCAGGTTGGTATCACCCTTCAGAAATGCCAAAGAGTAAAGATTCGAGCGCAAGGCAGCGTCATCCAAATGGCGGGAAAACGCTTCCTTCAATATTTTTTCAGCATCATCGGTGCGCGAAAGCGCCAGCAGGGCGGTGGAACAATTCTCATACCAGGCAGCGGAATCCGGATCGATGCGGAGAGCTTGTTCGGCATATTGGGCTGCTAGTTCGTAGTCGCCAATGACGAAATACTCGCTGGATAGATTTCCCATGGCCACATCATCCCGAGGATAGATGCGGATGTATTCCTTGTAGCCTTCAATAGCTTTCTCGACGTCACCCTGGGCAAGGTCGTAATAAAGCGTCGTAATATTCAGCCGCTCGCGCACCGTTTGGCGATCACCGGCCTCGTAGGCCTGGCGAATTTCGTCGCTTGCCTGCAGCATCTGGCTCAGATTGTAGTAGCTGACCGCGAGGCCGGAGCGAGCCATGGCAAAACGCGAATCCAGATCGACGGCCCTTTTGTAGAAGGGCAGAGCTTCCAGGTCGCCATTTTCGCGAACTGCCGCTCTGGCTTGCTGATAGGCTTTGAGGGCGGCGGGGACAGGAGTCGTCGCGCGCTCGAGAGGCATATCGAAATTCTTGATAGAATCCTCGTGCTCGCCAAGTTTCGCACGCAGTTTGGAAGCGGCCAGACCCAACTGGTGGATCATTTGATCTGCGCGGGCAGCTTCACCACTCTCCTTTGCGAAATATCCCCCTTCCGGGCAGCGGCGGACCTCCAGGTTAAAGATATATCCGGCGCCCGCTTTCTTCACCTCCCCTGTCAAATACGCTTTCGCACCCAAACGCCCACAGACAACCTTGGATAACTCAGGCGTTAGGGGTTCGTTCTCTGCTTTTCCGAGTGCACGAAGGGTCGAACGCACCTTTTCATCCGAGGCCAGGTTTAGAAAGGGTGACTGCAACAACGCTACCCGCAGCGCCTCCCTCAGCGACTCATCGAAGTCGGAATCACCGCTGTGGTTGGCAATTTCTCCCACGAGCAAAACATCAGTTTGTGCCATGGGGGGCGATTTCTTCCACCGCAAATAGGCGGCAGAGCAGAGTGCCAAAACAATTACTGTTGCGAGCAGAAGTCGTATCTTCATCGAAACGAGAAGAGTTCTTGGGCTCACTCTATCTTGTCTTTCGAATATCCGAGGGATCTTTTGCGGACATTGTGCTCAACGAAGAACTTGCTTTGTCCGGGAATGCCCGGGCCCATCGGATGGCATTCCTGCCTACCGCCGTGGCGGACATCGCGTTAAAATCGAGTGAATCATGTCTAGCAAAGCGGCCGACAAGGAACGGAGAAAGAAAGCCCGCAAGAGCCCTCCCAGCCTTGTGTATGTGGAACTGGGTGCCGGGAATGGCGGGATGATGCGGGACCTGTCCGAGGAGGGCTTTGCGCTCCGCGTGATGATGCCGGTCCGGGAGGGCGAGAAGACTTCGTTCTCCTTCTTGCTGAATCCGTCGGTCCGAATTGAAGGGCAGGGCGAGATCCTGTGGATCAAAGACAATGGCCGAATCGCAGGAGTCCGGTTCGTGGAGATGCCTTCTACGGTACTGACCCAGATTCAGAGTTGGCTGAACGGGACGCTGGAATCGAGGGAAGACGTTGGGAAATCAGTTTCCCGAGATGCGCAGTCTTTCGATGAACTTCGCGAGGAACTCCGTTCCTCACCACCGCGAGCAGAACCGGCTATGCAAAATCCGCCTGTGGAACCCACTCCGCCGCCAGAGACTGTTGCCGCATCACCTCCTTGGATCCGAGAGTCGGAGCCGCCAAAGGAACCCCCCGCTGGCGTGAAAACACATACGTTCGGTGAACACTGGAAGACGGCAGAAGTGAAGCGTCCCGCGGAGGCAGCGCCGTTTTCTGAAATGCCGACATTTCCCGTGGCTCCAGAGGCTATTGAGATTACGTTTGAGCCACTCCCGCCCGCAGAGGAGAGTGTTCACGAGAGTTTCTTTTCCCGAAAATCTGGGCAACGAATTCCACTTCCAGCTATTTACGGTGAGAAAGCCACCCAGCAGGGGACCGAGGATGGCCGACCGGCAATTTCTGAGATCTTGATGCAGCCGCCGCGTAAAGGGGGAGACTCCAATTGGAGAATACCTGGTCTCGATGCCGCACAGTCCTTGGATCAGAACCGGTCAAGAACAGAAGGAAGTTGGACGGAATGGTTCACCCTATCGCGAGCGCTGGGGATCATGGTGGTGCTCGCGCTGGTTGCAGGCATTTCTGCCTATCACCGGACGTTTGGAGAAACGTTGATCTGGCTGGGCGAACAGATGGGGGGGGCGCCGGTGAGCCGAGTTTCTACGCCAGGTTCAGAGGATGGGGCCACAGATGGCGGGGCCAGTCAGCCCTCTTCGAATCCTCCAGAAACGTCGCCTGCTGCAGCCAGTCCTTCGACGGAAGCAGGCAACCAGGGAAGTCCGAGCCCGCTCGCGGCTCAGCACGACAACCCGCAAACTTCTCCCCCTGTGGTGGCGAGGGGTTCACTTCCGCCCGTCACTCCCCTTTCTGGGATCTCGTCTCCTGCGAGCACAGAACCCGGGCAGGAAATGGGACTAACGGAGTATTCCCAAGCAATGCGGTTGTTGCATGAAAAGAACGGGGAGGCAGACATCTCCGAAGCGGTCCGGCTGCTCTGGATTTCCGTAGAAAAAGGAAACCCAAGCGCAGAACTCACACTCGCCGAGCTGTACTGGCATGGACAAGGTGTGGCCCGGAACTGCGACCAGACGCGCATCCTGTTGAGCGCGGCCGCGCGAAAAGGCAATCCCGATGCACAGAAGCGGCTGCGGCAATTCGAGCAGGAAGGATGCGAATAAGTAGTTTCCTTGAGCGACGGAATTGTAAGAGAATGAGCGCGACGGAAGAAGCAAGTTCAAAGACGTGTGGAGGCCGATTGTGTTCTGTTCCAAATGCGGTGCGGCGCTGGCAGCAGACACGGCATTTTGCCAATCGTGTGGTAGTCCCGTAGCGCGGCCCACGCTTGCAACTGCGACAGGCGGTGCGGTTTCGCCTCATGCAGGGGTGGGAGCCATCGTCTATGCGACGAATGTAACGTACGCGGGATTCTGGTTGCGGCTTGTTGCTCACCTGATTGATGGGTTCATCGTTGGATTGGCCCTGCTGATTTTAATCGTTCCCCTATTCTTCTTAATGGGAGGCGTGGCTCTGTTGACCTCGTTTGCGCACGGCGCCGCGGAGAGGCAAAACCCGGCGCAGGTCGGAGCCATCCTGTCATTGGTGTTTGTGTTGGCGGGAGTGTCGGTCCTCGGCCAGTGGCTCTATTTTGCGTACTTGGAAAGCGGCGAAAAGCAGGGAACTTGGGGCAAGCAGATGCTTGGATTGTATGTTACGGATCTTGCGGGTAACCGTCTCACATTCGGGCGAGCGAGCGGGAGATTCTTCGCGAAGATTGTCAGTGGGCTGATTCCGTTGGGAATCGGATATATCATGGCGGGTATCACAGAGAGAAAACAGGCATTGCACGACATGATTGCAAGCTGCCTAGTGCTGAGGCGCTAGAGGCGCGCGCTACTTTTTGCGGATGATTTTGTCCTTTTTGAGCTGGTCCACCAGGGTTTGGGCGTACTCCTTTCCCAGTTTCTCGAAATCCTTGGAATAAATCGTGTCGGTTTCGCCGCTCCAGACGAGTCTTTCGTCTTTCGTGCTATAAAGATTGAATTCCACGCGGACAACGACGCTTTCCTTGGAATACGAGCTTGTCGGATAGAAATTGCCGTAGGCCATATTCCAGTAGGGCCAGAAGGTGTAGTAACCCGGCGGTGGGACGTAGATTCCGCTGGTGACAACCTGTTCGGTTTCCTTGCGTACCGCCTTTGGACGAATCACCAACACGCTGTCGAGCGAGCTTTCCTTGATGCGCTGCTTGAGCTCTCCTTCCATCATTTCATTCCTGGGCGGCAGCACCATATAGCTCTGGACGCCTTCCACGTTGTACTTTGCAAGTAGCTTCTTCATTTGATCTTCGAATTCCTGGCGGATGATGTAGTTTTCCATGATGGTGGCCACCAGCATCTTGTGGAAACGGGGCATAGGCACGCCGGTGAGCACCCAACGATGGACGATTTTCGTGCTGGCGAGAAGTGGAAGAGCGGCGAGGGAGAGTATGGCGATGAGCGCACCGGCGCGAAGACCTGATTTCATTCCGTAAGCTCCGACAAGTGAAATGTTGACAGCATGTTAGCACGCTTCCGGAGGCGAACGAGGTGCACCAGAGAGCAGGAACGAGTAACGGCAACACGCAATCTCTAGGTAGCGAATCCGACTTGGGCGGTGGATCTCGATGCTGATTGACGATGAGCGGACGGGGAATTACGATGGGGGCCAAGCGAGGGTGCAGATGAAACGAAGAGAATTTATGGCGGGCGGTGCGGCGGCACTGCTTTGCGCGATACGTGGACGGGCGGCGAATGTGAAGCAGTTCAAACTGGGCGTAATCACGGATGAGGTCACTCAAAATTTCGAGGAAGCGCTGCTGTGGGCTAAGGGATTCGGGTTGGAGTGGGTGGAACTGCGCTTCGTATGGGACAAATATGTGACGGATTTTACGGCGGACGACGTGAAGCGAGCGAAGGATTTGCTGGCAAAACATGGCATGAAGGTTTCCGTGGTGGACTCGCCATACTTCAAGACGCTGCTGCCCGGTACGCTGTCGAAATTTGCGGAGGGAAAACCCGACCCACTGCAGAGCAGCTTTTCCCAGCAGGAAGCACTACTGGAGCGGGCCATCGCTCGTGCAAACGATTTTGGAACCGACAAGGTGAGGATCTTCTCTTTCCTGCGGGTGGCCGAGCCAAAGACCGTGTTTGACCGGGTTGCCAAAGAGCTGGAACGGACTGCGGCGATTGCGCAGAAAGAAGGAATCCGGCTGGTGCTGGAGAACGAGTTCTCCTGCAATGTGGCTACAGGCGCAGAAGGCGCAGGCATGCTGAGTGCGGTGAAATCGCCGGCGCTGGGATTAAATTGGGATCCCGGCAATGCCTATGATGCGGGCGAAACGCCATTTCCGAATGGTTATGAAGCGCTCGATAAAAAACGCATGTGGCACATGCATCTGAAGGATGCTGCGCCGGCTTCGAAAGGCGGGGAAACGCAGTGGATGCCGATTGGCAGCGGGAAGATTGATTTTTTGGGGCAATTTCGTGCCCTGATCAAAAATGGGTACGAGGGAACGATGTCGTTGGAGACGCATTATCTGAATGCCGCGAAGAACAAGGAGTCTTCAAGCCGGGAATCAATAGAGGGGCTGTTGAAGGTGATACACGAGGCGTAAGAAGACATCAAGAACTTCAGGGGTCGGACCCCAATCTTTTTCAGCGCACTGATATCAAGTTCGAAGCCGTAATCGTTTGTGTAGATCCCGGAGATCCCGCCGAGATGAGCTTACCGTTCGCAAGAGACGTTCATGGTAAACCAGCCGCCGCAGTTCGAATTATAGTTCACCACGTTTCATCAGGTTGACGGCGTGATCGCAAGCGCGCGCGGTCAGGGCCATGTAGGTGAGCGAGGGGTTTACGCATGAGGAAGAAGCCATGCACGAACCGTCCGTGATAAACAGATTTTTGATGTCGTGCGACTGATTGTAGGCATTGAGCACGGAGGTTTTTGAATCGCGTCCCATGCGCGCCGTGCCCATTTCGTGGGACGAGAATCCGGGCGGATCTTCGTCCGTGAACGGTTCAATCGAACGCGCGCCTGCCGCGGATAGCATTTCTGCGGCAGTCATGGCCATATCCTTGCGAATAGCAAATTCGTTCTCGCCGAAAGCACAGTGAATTTTCAGGCTCGGTATTCCCCAGGCGTCAACGGTGTTTTTGTCGATTTCGACGAAGTTGTCGTGGTTGGGGAGGCACTCGCCATAACCTTCGAAGGCGAACTGCCAGGGACCCGGCCGGCTGATGCTGCGCTTAAACTCCGGGCCGAACGCAACGTCAAGAGCTCCGCGTTCCCAGCCTTGGCGTTCGCCTTCCGCTTGCAATCCGTAGCCGCGCAGAAAGCCAGGATGCTTCTCATTCACGTTTCGAAATCGCGGCATGTACGCAATAGTGGGGCGGTTGCCAAAGGATCGGCGGTCATCGTAGCCGGGAATAATGCCACTGGCACCGCCGCCCTTGATGTGATCCATCAGGTTGTGACCGAGTTCACCTGAGGAATTACCGAGGCCGGCAGAAAATTCGGGCGTTGACGAATTCAAGAGAATGCGCGTGGATTCAAGCGCAGAGGCACATAGAAAAATCAACGGAGCCTGAAATTCCAGTGCCGCGCGTGACTGCGAATCAATAACGCGAATGCCAGTAATGCGACGGGTTTTCGAATCGAAGACGAGGCTGCGAACCGTGCTGAAGGGCCGAAGCGTAAGGCGGCCGGTTTTCTCCGCGGCCGGGAGCGTGGCGTTCACGCTGCTGAAATAGGAAAGAGTGATGCATCCGCGGTGGCAAGGGCCGCAGTAGTGGCAAGCGGCGCGACCACGATGTGCCTGTGTGAGCACAGCAACGCGGCCGATGGTGAGCAAGCGTTCGCTGCCAAAATTCCTGGCCACCGCTTCCTTCATAGCGCGCTCGGCGCAATTGAGCTGCATCGGAGGAAGGAACTTGCTGTCTGGCAATTGCGGAAGGCCAAGCGGCTCACCCGAGATGCCGATGAAGTCCTCGACGTAGTCGTACCAAGGGGCGAGATCGGCATAGCGGATGGGCCAATCGGCGGCGATGCCATCGCGGAGATTCGCGGTGAAGTCCAGATCGCTCCAGCGATAGCATTGGCGGCCCCAGACGATGGAGCGGCCACCCACTTGACGCCCGCGAATCCAGCGAAAAGGTTTGGAGGGGTCGGTGGTGTAGGGGTGCTCGGTGTCCTTAATGAAGAATTGTGCGTTGGTTTCTTCACAGGCGTAGCAGTGACTTTGTATGGGCTGATCCCGAAGCAATTTCTTGCGGTCGCGCATGCCGCGAAAAGGCATGACCCATGGCGGGATGTGTTCGACATAGTCTTTTTCCGGGACGATGGGGCGGCCGGCTTCGAGCACCAGAGTGCGCAGGCCTTTCTCAGTGAGTTCCTTCGCTGCCCATCCACCCGTCATGCCGGACCCTATGACGATTGCGTCAAACTTGTTTTGCGTCTGTGGCATAATCACGCGCCTTTGGTGGGTGCTGGTGAGTCGAAAGAGATGCAGCCATCGAAGTGGCCGGGAATAATCTCTTCGTGTAGTTGCAGCGAGAAGCCGGCATCGGAGGTGAAATAGCCGGTCAAGGTGAGCCGACGGAACATGAAGTAGAAATTGGATTCGGGCTCCGGCGGAGCTGCGCGGTAGCCGCGCGGGCCATTGGCGATTACTGCGGTGGCTTCGGCCATTTCGTCGCCCAGGGAGCGGAGAATCTCGGTTTGCTGCGCAGGGGAGACATCGACGAAATTCTCCTGGAAAAGGGCTTGCGTGCGCGTGTCAACTTCGGCGAGGCCAATCAGAAATTGTGCGCGGTCTTCGTCGGAATACCAATCGGCCACGATGTGGTCGATGAATTCGTTGACCCGGACCGCTTTCGCGCCGGGCGTATCTGTGGCGGGGATGATAAGTTCAGCCATGGCGATGACGGTAGCGTCCTGGTGCGGGGTGAAAACCCTGAGCGCCGGAACCGCAGTGAGCCCGCTATGAATTTCGCGGAAAGCAGCGAGGAGTTCGCTGGGCATGGCGGTAAGAGCGGAACCCAATGCAAACAACTTCAGGACTTCGCGTCGATGCAAGATGTACCTCCGGGAGAAGAATTCGAGCGTATTATACGAGTGACAGAGCCAAAACGGAAAAGCCATCCGCAAGAATATCAGTTCGAGCGGAGTGATAAGAGGAGAAAGGGAGAGGCGTATGGCGATAACGCGAAGGGAATTTCTAGCGGCAGGAGCAGCGACGGCGTTGCTTAGCCAGTGTTCGTGGGGTAGCGAGGAGCGGTTGCCACTGGCGTTTTCGACGCTGGGTTGCCCGGCATGGGAATGGAAGAAGATTCTGGAGTTTGCCCAGTCAAATGGTTTCGCGGCCATTGAGTTGAGAGGATTGATGGGGAACATGGACTTGCCCACGAGCCCGGAATTCGCCCCCGGACAAATCGCGGAAACAAGACGACAGGTGGTTGAGCGCGGATTGAAAATCTCCGATCTCGGCAGTTCCGCGGAGATGCACGTGGCAGAAGCCGCGGACCGCGCCAAACAACTTGCGGATGCCCGGAGATTCATTGATTTAGCATCGGCGCTCGAGGTGCCTTACGTGCGCGTTTTCGGGAATCAGATTCACGGGCCGAAAGAGGAGGTGATCGCGCGGGTTGTCGACGGGCTACATCAACTTGGCGAATATGGCGGACCACGCGGAGTGACGGTGATTATCGAGTCACATGGGGATTTTGTGGACTCTCCCACGCTGAGAGAAGTGCTGACGCGTGCCAATTCGAAGAATGTTGCCCTGCTCTGGGACGCCCACCATACCTACGTGGACGGGCATGAGCCACCGCAACAAACCGTGGCTGAATTGGGACCGTGGATCCGGCACACGCACTTGAAGGATTCGGTACCGGACGGGTCAGGAAGAAAGTACGTGTTGACAGGGACGGGAGATGTGCCCGTCGAACGGCAGGTCATGGCGCTGCGAGATATCGGATACAAGGGGTATTACTGCTTTGAGTGGGAGAAGGCTTGGCATCCCGACTTGCAGGACCCCGCAGTGGCGTTTCCTGACTATATGCGGGTGGTAAGCGGGTACTTGAAGGAACCGCTGAAGAAGGTCTAGTACTAGGAGTCGTGGCTGACCGATTCGATTCTTCGACGGGATTGGATAGCTTAGCTTTCTTGACTTACGAGGGAAGTGCCGAAATAATGGAAAGGCATGAGCGTACGCGCCGGAGGCGCTGAAGATATGTTCCTCGACGTCAAGGATCTTGCCGTCCGCAAAGTGCGCATTCGGAAGAGTTACGCCCCCGGAAGCATCGATTACGGGATCAGCGAAATCAAGCAGGCTGAACCTCTCGAAGTCACCGCAACCGCGGAGCTGCTGGAAGGGCAGATCCGGATCGCGGGAGAGCTCGAGACCAAGATTGAGATGGTCTGCGCGCGCTGCCTTGAGCCTGTAATCGAGGAGATTCATCGGGATTTTGACTTGTTCTATCAGCCGCTTCCCAAGGGGACCAGGCATGAGGAAGAGCGTCTGAAGGATGACGACACGGAGATAGGATTTTTTGAAGGAGAAGGCTTGTTCCTGGCCGATGTGCTGAAGGAACAGGTGCTGCTGTCATTGCCGATGAAAGTTATATGCCAGAGCGATTGCCGGGGGTTGTGTCCAAGTTGCGGGGCCAACCTGAATCACGAAGAGTGCCGCTGTGAGACGCACTCCTCCGATCCGCGTCTGGCTCCCCTCGCGCGGCTGAAGCAGGACTGGCTCAAGAAACAATAGATTTTCGGGCCGAAAGCCCATAGAATCCGACCTCGATCGGTCAGGCGTTGTGTGTAGCCGCGAGCGGGGCGAAAACAAGGAGTAGTGTTATGCCGAATCCAAAACGACGACATTCCAAGAGGCGCACCAGCACCAGGCGCGCGCATGACCGGCTGTTTGCCCCGGCTCTGGCCAAGTGTCCCAATTGCCATGAGATGAAGCAGCCGCATCGAGCCTGTCCGCATTGTGGGTATTACAAGGGTCGACCGGTACACGACGTGAAGTAGAGCGCACAGGTGGAAGCCGAGCTCTTGAAGTCCTGATTGGCACAGCACTCTTTGTGCCCACCGAACTTGCCAGAGTCGCTGGAAATAGTCCCATGATAACAATCGCGGTTGATGCCATGGGGGGAGACCACGCACCCCGACCTGAAGTGGAGGGGAGCGTTCTGGCAGCGCAGGAGTACGGTGTTCGCGTCCTCCTGGTTGGCCAGCCGAACGTCATTCGGACGGAGTTGGCCAGGCTGTCGCGGCCAACGGTGTCGGTTGAGATCGTTCCGGCGAGCGAGGTGATCACGATGGAAGACCACCCGGCGCAGGCCTTCCGTCGCAAAAAGGATAGCTCCGTGCATGTCGGGGCGCGACTGGTGAAGGATGGCGGCGCAGACGCTTTTGTGAGTGCAGGAAACACCGGTGCGGTCATGACCACGGCGAAGTTCATTATGGGAACGCTCGAAGCGGTGGATCGCGTGGCGCTGGCGGCACCGTTTCCGAATGCCAGGGGTGGGGTTTCGGTGCTGCTGGATGTAGGCGCAAATGTGGACTCAAAGCCCGAGCACCTGCTGCAGTTTGCGGTGATGGGCGAGATTTATTACCGCTTGACGTTCGGGAGCCGGAAGCCTCGGGTAGGGTTGCTCTCCATTGGGGAAGAGGAGATTAAGGGCAACGAGCTGACCCGTGCCGTATATGACCGGCTGAGAGACTTGCCAGTGGACTTTGTGGGTAACGTGGAAGGGAACGATTTGTTTTCTGGCAAAGTGGACGTCATTGTTTGCGATGGGTTCGTGGGGAACATCGCCCTGAAAATTTGCGAAGGGTTGGCGATGGAGATCGTGAAGCTTTTGCGGAAAACGTATAAAGGGTCGCTGGCGTCGCAATTGGGCTATCTGTTATCCAAGGGAGCGTTTAAGGGTATCAAGCGGACGATGGACTACTCCGAATACGGCGGAGCGCCGTTGCTGGGAGTCCGTGGCGTGTGCGTGATTTCACACGGCAAGTCGAACGCCAATGCCATGAAAAACGCGATACGCGTTGCCGCGGGACTTGCGCGGGCGCGGGTGAACGAAAAGATCGAAGAGGAGCTCTCCCTGACCAGCGTGAAAGCGTAAGGTCCGGAGAGAGGAGCTAGGTATGGGCAAAGTCGCATTCATTTTTCCCGGGCAGGCATCACAATATTCCGGGATGGGCAAGGAACTGGCGGAGAAATATGCCGCAGCGCGCGCTGTTTTCGAGGAAGCGGACGAGGCGCTGGGCTTCTCCGTTTCGAGGATTTGTTTTGAAGGCACGGAAGACGAACTGAAGCTGACTACCAATACGCAGCCGGCCATATTGACGGTTTCCGTCGCGGCTTTCCGGGTTCTGGCGGAGAAAGGTATCACCGCAGATTACGTCGCCGGGCACAGCCTGGGCGAGTATTCCGCGCTGGTGGCGGCAGGTTCGTTGGACTTTGCAGATGCGGTGAAGTTGGTCCGAAAGCGCGGGGCGTACATGCAAGAAGCCGTGCCCCCCGGACAAGGTAGTATGGCGGCCATCATGGGGTTGTCGCCAACGGGTGTGCTGGACGTCTGTAAGCGCGCTGCTCAAGGAGAAATCTGTTCTCCAGCAAACCTGAATTCACCGGAGCAAACTGTGATCTCCGGACATGTAGGAGCGGTAAAAAGGGCGGTGGAGATCGCATCGCAATCGGGGGCAAAACGGGCCGTGGTGCTGGCCGTATCCGCGCCATTCCATTCGGCGTTGATGATGCCGGCGCAGCAGAAGCTGGAAAAAGACTTGAACGCCATCCAATTTGCAGATTTGCAGATGCCGTTGGTGACCAACGTCGATGCCGATACAATCCGTAAGGGCGAGGAAGCCCGCAGCGCGCTGGTGCGGCAAGTGACCATGCCGGTCCGATGGGAAGAGTCCATGCGCATGCTGCTGGATGAGGGTGTGAACACGTTCGTGGAGGTTGGCCCTGGGCGCGTGCTGACGGGATTGATGCGCCAGATCGAGCGGTCAGTGGCCAGCCTGAACGTGGAAGACGAAAAGAGCCTGTTGGGGACGCTTGAGAAGATTACGGGCGCGAAGACCGACGCGGCTTGAAGAGACAGCAGCGAAGTGAAGCAAAGAAACAAAGTATTGCAAGAAGTGGAGAAGTGAAAGAGTAAGGAACGGGTGCGATGTTCAGTTTGGCGGGAAAAGTAGCGTTGGTTACCGGAGCCTCGCAGGGAATTGGCCGCGAGACGGCCCTGGCCCTGGCGGAGGCTGGCGCGAAAGTGGTTGTAGCCGCGCGCAATGAAGAGAAGTTGGCGGCCCTAGCGGAGGAGATTGCGGCGAAGGGTGCGGTGGCATTTGCGCTGAAGATGGACGTGGCCGACGCAGAACAGGTCAAGGCCGGGTTTAAAGCGGTGTTGGAGAAGTTTGGGAAACTGGAGATCCTGGTGAACAACGCGGCGATCACGCGGGATGGCTTGGCGATGCGGATGAAGCTGGAAGATTGGGACGCGGTGATCCGAACAGATCTGACCGGCGCCCATCTCTGCACACAACAGGCGTTGGCAACAATGGTGCGGGCACGAGCGGGGCGGATCATTAATATTGCATCGGTGGTGGCGCAGACTGGGAATGCGGGACAGGCGAATTATGTTGCGGCCAAAGGCGGCCTAATCGGCTTGACCAAAGCAATTGCCATGGAGATTGCGTCCCGGAATGTCACGGTCAATGCCGTCGCGCCTGGATTTATTGAGACGCCGATGACGGATGCGCTTTCTGACAAGGTCAAGGAAGAATTGAAGACGCGGATTCCCCTGGGACGCATGGGAACCGGTCGCGATGTTGCAGCAGCGATAGTGTTTTTAGCCAGCGATGAAGCGGGTTACATAACGGGCCACGTCCTCGACGTGAATGGCGGCATGTACATGGCTTGAATCCTATGATCGACAAGCAAGAAATTCGGAGGTTAGAGATAGGGAATGGAATCCGCCAAATCTCGCTCAAATTTTGGGATCCGAATAAAGGAAGGGCCGCTGGCCCAGAGTGAGTATGGCATGTACATTGGCGCATTCTCAGCCTCCTGGTGAAAAATGCAGGCGACGAAGAACTGAGCTCTCATCTTTGGAGAATCACAGAAGAACGGGTACAGATTCACCCGCGTAGTGGCGCAACCGATGAGACGGTAAAGGCGCTCAGGAAAATACGACTCAGTTAGACTTAAGTTTTAGCGGGCCAGATTGCTGGAAGGAAAGTTGACCTAGGTGGGCAGGGAAAGTAGACTGGGCAGGTTACCTAGGCAAGTGGAAAAGAGATTGTAGACCGGCCGAGAGGCCGGATTACGGTGCAGGGTAGTGTGAATCAGAAAGGCGACAGCAGGTCGCGGAGGAACTGGAATGGCCAGTGTAGAAGAACGAGTAAAACAAATTATCGTCGAGCAACTCGGCGTGGATGAAGCGGAAGTGACGCCCACAGCGTCCTTCGTGGACGACCTGGGTGCGGATTCGCTTGACCAGGTGGAATTAGTAATGGCGTTCGAAGAAGCATTCGGCATCGAGGTGCCGGATGAGGACGCCGAGAAAATGACGACGGTGAAGGATGCCATCGAGTACATCGATAAGCACTCGAAGGGCAAGTAGGCCGCAGGAAAATCCCTGCATGAAGGAGCAAGTGCATTGACTCGCCGTGTCGTCGTAACGGGCGTTGGATTGGTTTGTGCGCTGGGCATCGGGACCGAGGAGAGTTGGACGAACCTGGTCGCGGGCCGTAGTGGCGTCACTCGCATCACACATTTTGATACCGCGGAGTTCGACTGCCAGATCGCGGGCGAAGTGAAGAACTTCGACCCTTTCCTGTGGATCGAGAAAAAAGAACTGAAAAAAATGGGGCGGTTCATCCAGATTGCGCTGGCCGCTGCTGATTTTGCCGTGAAAATGGCGGAATGGAAGCCGGAACAGTCCGATCTGGATGAAGTCGGCGTCTATGTCGCCTCGGGCATCGGCGGGTTCGATATCATCGAGCGCGAACACATCAAGCTGATGCAGGGTGGCCCGGGAAAGATCTCGCCGTTTTTCATTCCTTCGGCCATCGTGAACCTCGCTTCCGGGCATATCTCCATCCGATACGGGGCGCGCGGACCGAATTCCGCCACGGCGACAGCTTGCTCGGCCTCAGCGCATTCCATCGGCGATTCCTTCAAAATTATCGAACGTGGCGCGGCGGAGATGATGATCTGCGGCGGAACGGAAGCCACAATTACGCCCATGGGCATTGGTGGGTTTGCTTCAATGCGTGCGCTGTCCACGCGCAACGATCATCCGGAGAAGGCTAGCCGTCCTTTCGATGCTTCGCGCGATGGATTTGTGGTTGGAGAAGGCGCCGGAATTCTCGTGTTGGAATCGCTCGAACACGCGCAAAAGCGTAACGCGCCGATCTTCGCGGAGATTGTGGGTTACGGGATGAGCGGAGACGCTTATCACATCACGCAACCCGCGGAAAATGGCGACGGAGCATTCCGGGTGATGAGGGCTGCGCTGAAAGACGCGAAGCTCACGCCCGAGGACATCAGCTACGTGAACGCGCATGGGACTTCGACGCCGCTCGGGGATGTAATTGAAACAAGAGCGATGAAGCGGCTGTTCGGCGAACGCGCCACGAATAAGAGGCTACCGGTCAGTTCGACCAAATCCATGACCGGGCATCTGCTTGGTGGTGCGGGCGGATTGGAAGCGGGCATCAGCGTGCTCGCCCTGCGCGACCAAATTTTGCCCCCGACGATCAATCAGGAATCTCCGGATCCAGAATGCGATCTGGACTATGTGCCGAATGTCGCGCGGAAAGCTGCAGTCGACTACGCGCTTTCGAACTCGTTTGGATTTGGCGGAACGAACGCCGCATTGATATTCAAGCGCTGGGCGGGCAAGTAGGCTCCGAGACACTATTTGGTTTTGCTGTTGGTCAAGGTTCCCTTGTGAAGTAGAACGACGCGGGCTGGTCAGAAGCTGAGATCCTTCGCTCCGCTCAGCCACATCCCATTCTGCAGGCCCTGATGGAAGGAAACTCCCATGAACATCATCGTTTGCATTAAGCAGGTGCCGGCTAAGGATGCGCCGCTGTCGATTGCCGGAAACTGGATCAAGGAATCAGATATCGGGTTCGAGATGAACGAGCCGGATAGTTACGCGCTCGAGGAGGCCTTGCGGCTGAGGGAGAAACATGGCGGCGAGGTCATTGTGCTTTCCCTTGGGCCGGAGCGCGTAAAGCAGACGATCAAGGAGGCGCTGGCCAAAGGCGCGGACCGCGGAATTCACATCGCTGACGATCAATTTGCGCAGTTGGATCCCTTGGGATCAGCGAAGGTGCTGTCCGCGGCGATCGGCAAGGAGAAGTGCGATCTGGTGTTGACCGGCCTGCAAAGCGACGATCACGGGTTCGGACAGACTGGCGTACTGCTAGCGGGGCTGCTGAACCTGCCACACGCCACAATCATCATGCAAATCGACGTGCGAGACGGGAAGATGATACTGAAACGGGAGTTGGAGGCGGGATGGTTCCAGCGGATCGAGTGTCCGTTGCCGGCAGTGCTCTCCATTCAGTCTGGAATTAACAAGGTGCGCTACGCCACGTTGAAAGGAATTATGGCCGCGAAAAAGAAGGACATCGCCACAATCACGCGTGAGTCCCTGGGCGTGGCCACTGAGCCAACGCAGAAAATCGAAAAGATTTACGTGCCGACCAAAACGAAGAAAACGGAATTCTTGACCGGCACGCCGAAAGAGGCTGCGGCGAAGCTGGTGGAGAAATTGAAGTTTGAGGCGAGAGTGATCTAAGTCAGCCGGTAGTCAGCAGTGTGCGGTTGATCGTGTCTTGGAAAGAGGCCGACGATGAAAATCATGGTGGTGACGGAACAGCGACAGGGAAAGTGGAACAACATCAGCTTTGAGACACTGGTGGCAGCACAACAGATTTCTGCGGCAAGTTCGGGAAGCATCACCGCCGCCGTCGTTGGCAAAGGGGTGGTGCCGCTGGCAGAGGAGTTGGCGACAAAAAATGTTGCCGAAGTACTTGTGGTCGAAAACGATTTGCTGGAGAACTACACGCCGGATGGGTATTGCGCGGCGCTGAAGCAGGTCATCGAGTCCGCGAAACCGGATCTGGTTTTGTTTCCGCACACGTACCAGGTGCGCGATTTTGCGCCGAAACTTGCGGCTATGCTGGGCAAAGGGATGGTAGGCGATTGCATCGGTTTCCGGAAGGAAGGCGAGAAACTGGTGTTTGTCCGGCAGATGTTCCAAGGAAAGACGGCGGCCGATGTAAGTTTTGTGGGCGGAGCGCCGTGGTTCGCTTCGTTCCAGTCGGGAGCATTTCGTGCGGATCTGCTTGAGGCACATCCGGGTGGAAAAGCTCCCGTGAACGCGGCGAAGGTGGAGTTGAAAGCTGAAGACATTCGAACCAAGCCGCTCGAACTGTTCAAGGAAGTGAAAGCCTCTGTGGACTTGACGCAGGCGCCGCTGATTGTGGCGATCGGGCGTGGCATTAAAGCACCGGAGAATATCGCCCAGGCAGAGGCGGTAGCGAAGGCCCTCGGCGGAGAAATCGCGGCATCGCGTCCGATTTGCGACGAAGGCTGGCTGCCCATGGAGCGCCAAATCGGCAGTTCGGGACAAACGGTGGCGCCGAAGCTGTATTTGGCGCTCGGTATCAGTGGCGCCATCCAGCACGTTGTGGGAATGAAGGGGTCGCGCACCATCGTTGCGGTGAACAAAGACCAGAATGCGCCCATCTTTGAAATAGCCGACTATGGCATCGTGGGCGACATCTTTGAAATCATGCCCGCCCTTACGGAAGAACTCCAAAAAACCAAAGGCTAAACTGCTAACACCAAACAGTTGTTTGATAGAATCTTCCAATGACCATCCAACGAGAACAATTGGAAGCGGATGTATTGATCGTGGGCGCAGGGCCCGCGGGGTTGAGTTGTGCCTTGCATCTTGCCAATCTGATTAAAAAGCATAATGCGAGCGGGACCAAGCCGGAACTTTCCACGGAAAATATTTATGTGCTGGAAAAAGGACGGGAGATCGGCGCGCACCAATTATCCGGCGCCATCATGAATCCGAAAGCGCTGGCGGAGCTTCTGCCGGATTTCCAAAAGAGCGCACCGCTAGACTCGCCGGTGACGGATTCGGCCGCGCTCCTTTTCACCAAAGGCTCATCGTACCGCTTCCCGATCACGCCGCCGCCGTTCAATAATGCTGGGAACTTCGTCATCTCGCTCAGCAAGCTCGTGAAGTGGATGGGCGGGCTTGTCGAAGCAGCCGGGGTAAATCTGTTCAAGGAATTCGGTGGCGCGGAACTGATTTATAAAGGCAAGGGAGTTGCCGGGGTCATCACCGAGGATAAGGGGGTCGATAAAAACGGGAAACCTAAGGACAACTATACGCCCGGATATGAACTTCACGCGAAGGTGACGGTCCTTGCAGAGGGCCCGCGCGGCTCGTTGACCAAGCAACTGGTGGCCAAGGAGAAGTTAGACAACCTCAATCCGCAGACGTACGGAATCGGGGTCAAGGAGCTGTGGGATGTCCAGCCAGGGAAAATCAAGCCAGGATTTGTGGCGCACACGTTGGGCTGGCCCCTCTCCACCAAGATGTATGGCGGAGGTTGGATTTACGGACTGTCGAACAATCGTGTTTCGATAGGATTGGTAATTGCGCTGGAGTACCCCGACCCTCGATTCGATCCCCACGCTGCCTTTCAAACCTGGAAAACACATCCATTCGTATGCAATCTTCTCGACGGCGGAAATCTGGTACGATACGGCGCAAAATCACTGCCGTATGGCGGCTGGTACGCGATGCCGCGAAACTACGTTGATGGCGGACTGATCGTAGGCGATTCAGGCAGCTTTCTTGATTCCCAGCGGCTTAAGGGCGTGCACCTGGCAATGAAAAGCGGGATGCTAGCCGCCGAAACCATTTTCGAAGCGCTAACGACGGGCGATACATCGGCAAAGACGCTCAAACTCTACAAAGATAAGATTGATCGCAGCTACATCAAGGAAGAGATGTGGAAGGTTCGGAACTTCCACCAATCGTTCCACAACGGACTGTTGGATGGCTTTGTCCTCTCGGGCTTGCAACAGATCACAGGCGGTCACGGAATCATTGATCCCATGCATGCGCGGCCGGGATACGAGGCGTATCACCATATCCATGGCAGGCCTGCGCCGGAGCGATTCAAGGGCGATGGGAAGTTGACCTTCGACCGTTTGACCGACGTCTATCATTCCGGCACGCGCCATGAGGAAGATCAACCCTGCCATCTAAAGGTCCTGGACTTCAACGTGTGTTCGACGCGTTGCGCCGAAGAGTACGGCAATCCCTGCCAGTACTTTTGCCCCGCAGCTGTGTACGAAATGGTGAAAGATGGCCAAAGCCTCAAGCTGAAAATCAACGCCGCGAATTGCGTGCATTGCAAAACCTGCGACATCGCCGATCCCTACCAAATTATCAATTGGACAGTGCCCGAGGGCGGCGGTGGGCCAAATTACGAGGGGATGTAGCACCACGTCGGAGAAAACAGAGCATAGGCTCTCGCGTCAATCATGATGGCACGTTAGTTGGAAAATTGAACTACGAACTGGGAGACCAGAGTTTGTGGAAAAAGGTGCGTACACGGTTCCAAGCAGATTCATCCAGTGGCTTTTTCGCACTGTCCGCTTTCTGCATGGTTGGAGCAGGGGGCTGAGCAGTGACCTGGGCAACGACAGGGTCGCCTTCTACTTTACCCTGGAAGATCAGCGTCGGGCGCACGCGTGCTCGGCGCACCAGGACGATGAGATTGGGATCGTAATCCTGCTGCACTTTTGCATTTGCATCGTAGTGCAGCGGCGGCATGAACACCTGGTAGACAGGTTCTTCTTTTACAGGCGGAACAGCCCTGGCCTGCGGGGGATCAGTGGGCTTTGCTTCCGCGGCCTTCTGCTTCAGCTCCTCCGTGGACGCCAATGCGCTGACTTGCGTGGAAACTCCCATGGGATTTGCGCTCAACTGAAGTTCGCAAAGGCACTGCCCTTCGGAGCTATGCAGCGTCTCCAGTTGTCCATTTGCCACTGAAACATTGCCACCCTGCGGAATCAGAAGACTTTGCCCGGTCAGTTGCTGTTCAATGCGAACGGCGCCCTTGCTTGGCCGGACGCACATGGTGCCCGAAGCATCCAAGCCCACAAGCACATCTTCAGGAGCATTTCCGATGGCAATGGGGTGGGCCTGAATCTGTGCGGTGTAAATCGTTAGGGTCAGCTGACCTTCGAGGCGGGCATGAATAGTGCCACTATCCAGCGCGATCGTCAGTGCGCCACCGGACTTCAAGACAGAAAAGTGAGCAGGTCCGCAAATGGTGATGTTGCCGCCCTCAACCAGATCAATGTGCGCTTGACCGGATTTCACCTGGACCTCACTGCCGCTGCGGAGAATGGTTTTCACCAGTCCATTCGCAGTATCCACGCTCATCGGACCCTGTACGGAGATCGCGTCGCCTTCAATGGCCCCCACCGCATCGCCTAGAGGGGGATTATCTGCTTGGACCGTCAAGAGGCGGGTCACCGGGGCAGAAAAGCAACCGGCCACACAAACAAGGGTGGCGAAGCGCCTAAGAGGCCAGAAGATCCGAGAATGCCGCAAGCTAAGACTCTCCATCCTGCATGCGAGGCAACAACCCTCCTATACTATATGAAGATGGAAACTAGCGAAAAGCGCCTGGAAGAAAACCAAGAGGCGATTAGCGCGCACTACGATGTGCGCCTGCCCAAGCTACCGTGGCACCGCCGGATACAGATTCCCATCATTGCAGCCGTAGTTTATAGCGTAATCCGGGTATTGGGGCCAACGCTACGGTTCGAAGTGCTAGGCCGTGCGAATGCCGAGCGAATGTGGGGGGCGAAGCAGCCCTGCATCTGGGCGTTCTGGCATCGTTGCATCGTACCCATCGCCTGGTACGGTCGGGGCCGCGGAATCGTGATCATGAATACCACCGCGTTTGACGGTCAATGGACACGCAAGGTGATTGAGTGGTTGGGGTTTGGCACAGCGCAGGGGAGCTCTTCGCGCGGCGGTTTGCGGGGACTGGCGGTAATGTCGCAACGCATCAAGGAAGGACTGGATTGCGGATTTACAATTGACGGACCCCGTGGGCCGAGGTATGTCGCGAAGGTAGGGCCGGTTCTGCTCGCACGGATGACGGGAGCGCCAATTTTGGTGCTACACGTGGGAGTGGAGCGTGGAAAAACAATCGAAAAAACATGGGACCATTTCTGCTTGCCTTCGCTGTTTACGCGAGCGATCTTAATTGGATCGCCGCCGATCATTGTGCCGCCAGACGCGGATCCGGAGACCATCAAGGCGAAGCACGAAGAGATGCAAAAGGCACTGGAGCGGGTGCGGGATATTGCTGAGGGTTGGTTCACCTTCAAGGAAGAAGAACGCAACCGCTATCGCGCGGAGATCGGGCCGTAACGAGTTCGCCGGTCAATTGGCGTCGTGTTCGCCCAGTTTTACGGGAATATCGAGCTTCTTTGCGCCACGATAGAGCGTAATTGTCACGGTATCGCCGGGGCGCTTGCGATTCAAAACTACATTGATGTCGAACTGGTTGGCCACTTTCTGCCCGTCGATGCCGACGATCACGTCGCCACCAATCATGATGCGGCGCATTCCGGCCTGCGCGACTTTGTCACCACCATGAATCCCAGCGCCGGCCGCAGGGCTGCCCTTTGTGGTCTGCTCCACGAGCAATCCTTCCTGAACGGGAAGATCAAGCGCCTCCGCCAGCCACCCTGCAACAGGAATAGTCTGAACGCCAAGGTAAGCGCGGCGAACTTTGCCCTCGGTCATGAGGTCATTGGCGATGAGCTTTGCAGTGTTGATGGGGATGGCGAAGCCGATACCCGCCGTGGTCCCGGAGGGCGTATAGATCGCCGAGTTGATGCCGATCACTTCACCGTGAGTGTCAATCAGCGGACCACCGGAATTGCCGCGGTTGATGGAGGCGTCGGTTTGTATGGCATCGTCGATGAAAGTAGTGTCGCTGGTCTGGACGGTGCGGCCGAGAGCGCTGACGACGCCGGTGGTAAGAGTGGACTGGAAGCCAAAAGGATCGCCGATGGCCAAGACCTTCTGACCAACCTGGAGGCTGGAAGAATCGCCTAAGGTAAGTGCGGCTAACTGCTTGCCCTTCGGATCAATCTTGATCAGAGCCACGTCGTTGCGCTGGTCCGCGCCGATAAATTTTGCCGGGGCTCGCGTCTTGTCACCCAAAATAACCTCTATGGATTGCGCGCCGGCGACCACGTGATAGTTGGTGAGGATGTAGCCGCGAGGATCGATGACAAAACCGGAGCCCGCGCCTTCGACAGGCACAGGGTCCATGAAGAAGTCGTATTCTGTTGCCTTGGTCAGGATGTTCGCGACCGCTGGCGAAGCCTGACGATAGATGCGGACATTGATGGACTCATCTTCCGTGAGATGGTCACCATGTTGCGGCGCGGATGCCGGCAAGGCAGATGGGGCGGGGTTCTCGGCGAGGTGACGAGCTTCGACATCGCTCAACTGGCGAGGACCGAAGCGCGCCCCCACCCAAAAAGCTCCCAGCACCAGGATCAAAGCGATCAAAAGGAGCCGTCCGCGGCTCAGGTTATTTCCAGGCGTCATATCGATCATCCCTCGAGGTACTCACCATTGGAATAGTATAAGGAATTTCGATGTCGCGTTCACGAATGCCTGGAAGGGCACAAGAACCACGAGACTGCGGAGCGAAGCAGGCTGTCGAGGAAGATGGCGAAAGCGGTCAAACTACGCGGCGATGGAGACAACCTTTGATTTGCGGCCAGTCTTGCCGGAGTGTTCCATCAATTCACGCTCAGCCTGCAGCCAGTCTTGCATGGGATCCCCTGGAGTGCAGCCGCGCTCAAGGTAAATGTGATACGCCCGGAGCGCGACATCGTCGGGCGTGGGCTTTGCCAGCGACTTTCTGGCTTTCTTGGGAGCTTCGGCGGAAGCTGCTTTCGACTTCGGCATCTCTTTCTCCTTCGGACGGCTTTCTCCATTGTATGGAAGCGGAGAAGCAGTTCTCTATTTTAATTCTGTAATAGTTGCTATCTAAGGCAACATGTAAAGAATTAATGCATGCCAGTAATGGAATCGATTCAAGTGCAGTCTGGGGAAACGTAAATAAGGGCGCGCCTATTTCATTCTGCTCCCTGCCTGACAATCAAAAAAAAGGCGACTCGGAAGCCGCCCTTTTTTTCACGTTTTGCGGGATTGAGTTAGAAAGTGATCTTGGCAGTGAGCTGCGCAATTCTCATATCTGTTGCAGCATTGGCGAATGCCCCATAAGGAGACGTAGGCGGAGTCTGGGTAGTGACGACCTGTCCGAAAAAGGGCGCATTCGTGTCGGGATACGGCATAGCGTAATTCGCGTGGTTGAACCAGTTATAGGCGTTCAGCCCCATCTGGAGGCCGACCCGCTCCGTAAGATGGAAATTCTTCCGCAGGCTCATATCACCGCCTAGGAAGCCCGGACCCCGAAACGCGTTGCGGCCAACGGTAGTGCCAGTGAAATCGGTCGCCGCTGCGAACAGATAAGGTGCCTTGGAACCTGTTCCAGCAATGCCGAAACAGACAGTCACAACGCAATTGGCTACGTTAGAAAAGTTCCGCTGGGAGAATTCCGGCTGCAGCAAAATTGCGTTTTGTTGATAGAAGTTGCCGGAATCGGTGAGGTTGTTACCTGCCATGTTCCCGAGGGTTGCCCCATCGACCACGCTAAAAGGGAAACCCGTGCGGTAGAACATCGTTCCAGAAAGCTGCCAACCGCCAATGGCCGTGTTCAGGAGGCGATTGCTGCTTTTGAACGGCAGTTCGTAAATGTAAGTAGCACTAAGTTGATGGCGGGCATCATAATCCGCCGAGGCGTAATTGTCCCGAAGATTGTAGGGATTGATCTGGGTCTCAATACTGTTAATCACAGAGAACGGCAAAACGCCCGCGTTAGAAACTTCGTCCAAGGCGTGAGAGTACGTATAGTTGAGCCCGCCGGTTAGCCCATGCCATGAGTTGCTCTGAATGGAGAGCGTCAGGCCGTTGTAGTTGGAGACCGCTCCGCTGGTTAGGTAGCTCACGTGACCCACGCGAGGATCGGGAGCTGTGGCTGGGAGGTCTCCAAAACCGAAGCTGTTCAAGTAGTTGTTGGTGTAGAGTTCGTCATATCCGTAGTTGCCAACGTAGTTTGCGGACACAATCGCTTTTGTCCCCAGGGAGTGCTGGATCTCGAGATTCCACTCCACATACTTGGGGTTGGATAGATTGCGACTAACGTCATTCAGGTTGGGCACAAGCTGAGCACCGGTGGCAGGGTTAATGCACTTGGGAGCAGCCGCCATGTACGTGGGGAGATTTCCGCCGTTGTAATAGTTGGTGGTGAACGCAGTATTACACTGCTGCACCAGGGCCACGCCGCTGGTCGGGAATGCCGTTGAAGAGGGCGAATTGAGATCCCATGCCAGGCTTCCACCGGGCACATTCCAAAGATTCACTTGCGGGAAATTGGTGTCGATGTTACTGAGAACCGTGCCAGGATACAAGTCGCTGAACAGGCCTACGCCCGCGCGGATGACGGTTTTGCTCCCCCACGGGGTCCAGGCCACGCCCAGGCGCGGTTGAAAGACGACTTTCTCCACGCCCGGGATGATCGAGGTCAGACCTGTCTGGAATGACTGGTTATATGGAATGTCAGCACCGTGAGGCAAATCAGTGAAGGCATTGACTGGAAGGCTTGCGCAGGCGTGCTGACAAGCGCCGCCCGAATTACGATCGGCCCTGAGGGTCAAAGTCAGCTTCAAATTGGGATTGACGCGGTATTCATCCTGGAAATAGAGCCCGAAGGTGTAAAAAGCGACAGGCTGGATAGGAGTGCTCGTGAAGTTGTACAGGGTGGAGCTTGCCACCTGGTCGGTAGCGAAACCAAGCAGCGTCGTCTGGACCACCGGATAGTCGGCAAGATTGGAAGCCGTGTAATCGCTGATGTCATCGCGCCGGAAGTTCACGCCCATCTTAAAGGAGTGATTGCCGCGAGTGACGGACAGGTCATCCACCAATCCCCACTGCGTCACGTTGCGACCGCTGGGATATTCAAAGCCCTGACCAAAGCCACCCGGGTTCCCCGAACCGAATCCGATGTTCGTCAGAGAGCCGTCGCTAAATGCCAGGTTGCCCGGAAAGAGGCTCAAGGCGGGACTGTTCGGGTTGATGGCTCCAAAAATGGCTGAGTAATAAAGCACGGACCCGATGAAGTTGTTGACCACAGTTGGGCTGAAGATATGCGTATAGTTCAACTGACCTTCGTTTTGAGGCTGCGTGCTGTTGGTGTTGAATGTGGGATTGATTGTGTCCGTATAGGTCGGTTGGACACCGCGGTCGAACCTCATGCGGCCAAAGACCTGATCCGAATCACTAAACTTGTAGTCGATGCGCGCAGAGAGGAGCCATTCCGTGTTGCCTGCAGAAACGGCATCAGTCCACGATTCCGCGCACGTATTGTTGGCGAGCGCGGACGGAAGCGTTGATGTGGTCCATCCCCCGGAACCTGTGCAGCTTCCGGCGGTGGGCGTAGCGTTGGCGATATTCGGTGCACCGTTATAGAGCTTGAAAATGTCCTGGTAAAAGGCCTGCGTTGCAGCGCTCTGTGGGATGTTGCCCAGAACATAATTTTGAAACTCCGGAGTCGGAGCGCTGGCGGAGTGGATAGAACCAAAAATATAGCGGATCCCTTCGGTGTTCAAAAAGAAGAACATCTTGTCCTTAAGGACGGGGCCGCCAAGGGAAGCGGCCCACTGGTTATTATTCTCGAACGGACGCGGAACTCCGGTCGCGTTGGCGATAGGGTCGTTGGCATTCAGGTAGCGACCCGTCCAGTTGTAAACGGCATCGCCGTGCCAGGAATTAGTGCCGGACTTGGTGGTGTAATCGATCTGCGAGCCAGCCTGACGCCCATATTGACCGGTATAGGCGTTGTTGGTCACGGCAACTTCCTGCAGTTCGTTTCCGCCAAGCAAGAGATTGCTGGCGCCAGAGTTGTTCAGGTTCAGGAAGGGGTCGTTATAGTCGTTGCCGTTGATGGTGAACAGGTTCGAGGTAGCCGGCAGTCCAAACGTGCTGAAATTGCCATAGCCGCCGCCAGTGGCGTTATTCATGGTCACACCCGGAGCGGTCTGCGCAACATAGGTAACGTCGCCGCCAGGATTGGGAACTTCCTGGATTTGCTTGGTTTCGAAGTTGGTTGAGATGTTGGCATTTTCGGTCTGCAACTGTGCGCCGGTAAGTTCGTTTACCTCAACTGTCGTCGTGCCAGTGCCGAGTTCCAAAGTTTGATTAGCGCTTACAGTCGACCCGAGTATCACGGTGACAGTTCGCGTCGAACTCTTGAAGCCATCCTTCGATACCGTGAGTGTGTATTGGCCCGGCTTCAGCAAGGCAAACACGAAGTCGCCAGCACTTGAAGAGGTTGCCGTAAAGGTGTCCCCATTGGCGGGGTTCGTGAGGGTAAGTTTGGCCCCAGTGACCACCGCGCCCGTCGGGTCCGTGACGATCCCGGCGAGACCGCCAGTCACGATGGACTGTGCAGGTAACGCAGCCGCAAGTCCGAAGAACAGCGCAAAACATAGCAGGGCGTTGCAACATTTCTTAATCATGATTTCGTTTTCCCTCATTAGGATTTATTCCTCAGAGTCTTTTCCTTTTCATCATGGCCACTCTGGGCACACCAATCCCTCTCCATCGAAGATGGCACTCACACTTTGTCCACCACCCGCTCCGGACTTCACAAACCTAGAAAACCCTAGCCAGAACCGACCGAAACAACGCAGCAAACCACACGCAGGACCGACTTACTGAGGTGCCCCGAAACTGTGCAAGATGAATGCCAATTGGGGTTTTGTAACTTTTAGAAAATGTAGAATTTATTTTTCGTGGAAAAACAAAGATTTGCTCGGCTCTGAAATTTAGAAGATTTCTACGGATTTTAGATCGCTCGAACACAGGAAAGTAAGGAAGAGGGTGAGCCCTTGGGATGCTCGCGTGCTGTCTGACCGGCGAACTCAGCACGAATTTGGCGTGAATTATTGGACGCTTGCAGAGGCTGCGCCCAGATCGATATATGCAGTGAAAACCGTGCCGTTGGTAATGATGGCATCCGTACCGTGTCTGAGCGCAGTGAGTGGACCGACCATGGGAATCAAAATAGCCGCGTTGGGAGGTTTCGCCTGGCCATCTCTTGTGGCTCCGCCTTGCAGGGGGATCGGTCCACTCTCAGGGTGCAAGTCATCCGCTTCAAAGGAGAGAGTGCCGGGTGCACCGCCAATGCCTGAGCGGTCCACTTGCGTGATGGTGACTGTGGCGGGAGTGCCTTTCCTCACGACGAAATCACCAATGCGCAGATCCTGAGAAAGGGTCATAGGAATTTTGTCCCCCACCGACGCGGTCTTGGAACTCACCTCGGCATCAAAGACAAGCGGAACTGGTACAAGATTCGAGGGCGTATTCACTGCACCCTGGGACAGAGGGCCGGTCGGGGAAAGCGCCGCCCCGGCGGAAGGCGATGAAACCGCAGGCGCAGCGGAAATGGTGTATTGCGCGGAACTGACCACGCTGCGCATGGAATAGGGAGCAATGGCAATCGCCTGAAGCGTGGTCGTGGAATCAATGAGGATTGGACCGCGATACCGAAGGGAATTAACCGTGGGAGACCAGCCGTCGGTGGAATAGTAGATGACCGCGCCCCGGCTGGCGTCCGTGATTCTCACAGTGGTGGGGCCGGAATATTTCCCGGGTTTGATGGAGAACTTCGGCGCAGCGGTCCAGGAGATGCAGCAGGGCTGCGCGGCAGAACTCTGCGAATCCTGTATGGCTTGCTGTGCGGCTTGCGCAGCTTGACGGTTAGCCTCAGCAGCGTCCTGCATGGCCTGCATACTGGCTTGTTGGGATATTTGCGCAGCCTGTTGAGCGGCCTGAGTTGCGGGATCCTGGGCATTCGCAAAGCAAGGTGCCAAAAGCAGGGAGAAGAACGCGAAGTAGGCGCGCATGAGAATTCTCCTGTCAATGAGACGGATTAACCGAAAGACAAGTTACAGTCCCGTGGAATCTCACAGCTCGCAAAATGCGCCTCAGATGTGGCCAAAAAAAAACAGCCCGCCATCGTGGCGGGCTGTTGGGACGGCAAGGATAGGAAATTTAGGCGACGGTGATGTCCTTGGCGAGGTAGACGTCCTGAATTGTGTTCAGGAGTTTCACGCCTTCAGCCATCGGACGCTGGAATGCTTTGCGGCCGCTGATGAGGCCCGTGCCACCAGCGCGCTTATTGATGACTGCGGTGGCGACTGCTTCTTCGAAATCGTTGGCACCGGAAGCACCGCCGGAATTGATCAAGCCCGCTCGTCCCATGTAGCAATTGGCAACCTGGTAGCGGGTGAGATCAATGGGGTGATCGCTGCAGAGGTCGGTGTAGATGCGCTTGTCGAACTTGCCGTAACTGGAATTGCCCATATTGAGAGCTTCATAGCCGCCGTTATTTTCGGGCAGCTTCTGCTTGATAATGTCAGCTTGGATGGTGACGCCAAGATGATTCGCTTGGCCGGTGAGATCGGCGGAAACGTGGTAATCCTTATCCTTCTTGAAGGCCGAGTTGCGCAGATAGCACCAGAGAACGGTGGCCATCCCAAGCTCGTGAGCTTTGGCGAAAGCGTGACTGATCTCGATGATCTGCCGATCGCTTTGCTCGGAGCCAAAGTAAATCGTGGCGCCAACAGCGGCTGCACCCATGTCGTAGGCTTCCTGAACGGTGCCAAAAAGGATTTGATTAAACTGATTGGGATAGGTAAGTAGTTCGTTGTGATTAATCTTCACAATAAAAGGAATCCGATGGGCATACTTGCGAGCCACTGAACCCAGCACGCCAAACGTTGAGGCGACGGCATTGCAACTGCCTTCGATGGCAAGCTTGACGATGTTTTCGCCATCGAAATAATCCGGATTCTTGGCAAAGCTTGCGCCGCCGGAGTGTTCGATGCCTTGATCGACAGGCAGAATCGACATGTATCCGGTGCCGGCGAGGCGGCCGGTGAAAAAGAGCCGGTGAAGATTGTTGAGCACGCGCAGATTGCGATCGGAGGCTGCGTACACGCGATCGATGAAATCGGGGCCGGGAAGGTGCAGCCGTTCCTTGGAAATTTTGGGAGACTTGAAGCCGAGGAGCGATTCCGCCTTGGCGCCCAAGAGTTGTTCAACACTGGATACAGTTGCTATTGCCATGATGTTCTCCTAGTTAGTTTCGAATTCCCGTTGCCAGCATCGAGCCGGCGGCCTGGTCGACCAGCCACAGCAAGGTGCCATTGACCGGTTGTATGAGCTGAGCCGGAAGCTGCTCCGGCTCGTGAGGGCCTTCCAGAACCGCTTTCAAGGCCGGAGCCTTGTCTGCGCGGGTCACACAAAATATCACTCGGTTCGCCTGATTCGCGGCAGGAGCTGTGAGCGTGATGCGTTCGGTAAACAGCTTACCAACCCAGTTGCGAACCACCATTCGGTCTGTGGCGTGTAGCGCTCTGGTGCCCGGAAAAAGTGACAGGGTGTGACCTTCTTCGCCCATGCCAAGGAGCACCAGATCGAAGCGAGGGTACTCGCCATCCCTCAACTTAAAGTATGCGCGAAGAGCCTGTTCATATTCCAGTGCTGCTTTCTCTGTGTCGGCGTATTCGCCCCTGATTCGAGTGATCTGCTCCGGTTTGACCAGACCTTTCGAGAACAAGGTCTCATTCGCCATGTGAAAGTTGCTATCGGGGCTGTCCGGCGGGGCGTGGCGCTCATCGCCAAAAAAGAAACGGAGCTTAGCCCAGGGAATTTTCGAACGATACACGGGGTCGTCGCTAAGTATGGTGTAGAGCGCTTTGGGAGTGGAGCCGCCCGCGAGCGCAACCGTGAAGGAATCCTTCCGCGCAATAGCTTCATTCACCGACTTGAGAAATTCCTCGGCGGCGCGGCGAGTGACGGCCGCAGGATCGGGTAGGACAACGACTTCGCGCAAGCCCGACGGTGTCATGACTCTGACCCTGCCTTGGTGGTGGCGCTCGGTGCGGCAATTCGGCCACGTACATCAATATCCTCTTCGCCAATACGCCGCCACGAGCGACCATCGCGTTCGAGCAGCTCTTCCGCATCGACGGGGCCCCAGGAGCCGGCCGCATAATTGGGAAAGCCGCGCGGAGGCAATGCGTGCCAAACGTCTAAGATGGGCTGGATCACTTTCCAGCCGGCTTCAACCATGTCGCTGCGCTGGAATAATGTGGCGTCCCCTGCCATGCAATCACGCAAGAGCCGCTCGTATCCCGTGCCATGCTCCATCCCAAAATAAGTTTTGTAGTCAAAATCCATATTCACCAGGCCGAGGCGCATGACTGCTCCAGGAACCTTGGCGCCAAAGCTGAGGGAGATGCCTTCATCGGGCTGAATGTGGATGACCAAACGATTGGTTTCAATATTCTTGACGGCGGTGTTTCGAAAGAGAACGAACGGTGTGCGCCGGAATTGGATCACGATCTCCGTGGCCCGCAGGGCGAGCCGCTTGCCGGTGCGAAGATAGAAGGGAACACCGGCCCAGCGCCAATTGTCGATTTGTAATTTCAGGGCTACAAAGGTTTCTGTGTTCGAGTAATGCGAAACGTCCGGTTCGTTCCGATATCCAACGACGCGTTCATTCTCGACGATCCCTTCTCCATATTGACCGCGAACCATGCTCGTGAGGACATCTTCCGGGCTCAGCGGCTGAATGGCGTGCAAAACCTCGGCTTGCTTGTTGCGCACTTCATCGGCATCGAAGGAGATGGGGGGTTCCATGGCGGTCATGGTGAGCAGCTGTGAGAGGTGATTCGGCACCATGTCGCGAAGGGCGCCGGCAGTTTCATAAAAGCCGCCGCGATGTTCCACGCCAACGGTCTCGGCAGCGGTGATTTGCACGTGGTCGACGTAATTGCGATTCCAAAGTGGCTCGATGATGTTGTTGGTGAAACGAAATACCATTACGTTTTGGACGGTCTCTTTGCCGAGGTAGTGGTCAATCCGGTAGATCTGTTTTTCGTTCAGAGTTTTCTTGAGGTCGGCGTTCAGCTGCCGCGCCGAGTCCAGGTCGTGACCAAATGGCTTTTCGATAATCACCCTGGTCCACCGGTCATTTTCCTCTTTCGTCAGACCCGCAGCCCCCAATTGATCTACGATGGTGGCAAAGAAGCGCGGAGCCACCGCGAGATAAAAGAATTTGTTCCCGCCTGTATCGTGAGCCTTGTCCGCTTCGGCAATCTGTTGTTTCAGTCTCTGGTAGGCCGCCGGGTCCTGAAAATCGCCCTTCACAAAGTAGATGCGTTTCGCCAACTCGTCCCACATCTTCAGGTCGATGGGATCGGGAGCGAATTGGGGCATTTCTTGGCCTAGATTTTGGCGGAAGGAATCGGTGTCGAGATCATTCCCAGCAAAGCCCACGATGGCGAATTGCCTGGACAAAATGTCTTCCTGCGCCAGATTCAGGAGGGCGGGAATGAGTTTCCGTTTGGTGAGATCTCCGGTCGCGCCGAAAATGACCATGACACAAGGTCCGGCGGCGTTGGCAATTTCCACGTGATTCGAACTCATGGAGCGATGTCCTGTCCTCGGGCAGATGAAGCCGGGAATAGGCCTCAGTGACCAGATTTTTTCTCGAGGTGACCACCAAACTGGAAACGCATCGCGGATAACAGCTTTGCCGCAAAATCGCCTTCGCCCCGTGATTCAAACCGCTCGTACAGGGCTGAACTAAGCACCGGAGCGGGAGCTGCGGATTCAATCGCAGCAAGAATGGTCCATCGCCCTTCGCCGGAATCGGATACGCGGCCCGAGTAACGTTCCAGCGTGGGTTGCTCGAACAGGGAAATGGCGGTCAGATCCAACAGCCAGGACGCCACGACACTTCCGCGGCGCCACACCTCTGCCACATCGGCAAGATTGAATTCATATTTGTAATGATCGGGGCAACGAAGGGGCGTAGTCTCCGCATCGTCGACCTGTTTCGTCAGGCCTACGTTGGCGTGCTTCAAGATGTTCAGGCCTTCGGCATAGGCGGCCATCAGTCCGTATTCGATGCCATTGTGAACCATCTTGACAAAGTGTCCGGCACCGGAGGGGCCGCAATGGAGATAGCCTTCTTCTGCAGTTCCTGAAGCTTTTTCGCGACCCGGAGTACGATCGATATTGCCGCGGCCAGGGGCAAGTGTTTTGAAGATAGGATCAAGGTGTTGAACGACGCTGGTTTCGCCGCCGATCATTTCGCAGTAGCCGCGCTCGAGTCCCCAAACGCCGCCGCTGGTGCCAACGTCGACGTAGTGAATGCCCTTGGCCAAGAGGTCTTTCGCGCGGCGGATGTCGTCGATGTAGTAAGAATTGCCGCCGTCGATAAGGATGTCGTCCTTCGATAGCTTGGGAACCAGTTCGGCAATCGTGGCGTCCACCACGGCCGCGGGCACCATCAACCAGATCGCGCGAGGCTTTTGCAGCTTGGCCACGAAATCGTCAATGGAGGTGGAACCAGTCGCGCCATCACTAGCTAATTGCTGAACCGCCTGGGCGCTGCGATCATACACAACGCACTTATGGCCTGCCTTCTCCAGGCGGCGAACCATGTTCGCGCCCATCCTTCCCAGACCGATCATGCCTAGTTGCATTGTGAAGGTTCCTCCTCGAAGTTTTGACTCTTCTAGTGGCCCGGATCGCACGCAAACCGATCCAGGAGAAGCAAAAAGATCAACTGCCGCTTAGGCTATCGCACGCCGGCGGACTTGCCCGTGGCGTCGAGCAAAGTCTTGAACGCGTCGGCGAAGAGTTTAACTCCGTCCTCTAGCAGCTTTTGCGTGACTTCCTGCATGGAGATGCCGGCCTTTGCCAGATTCTCCATGGTCTTCGCGGCAACGGCGACATCCTCGGTCAAGCTGTTGCGGAGTTTACCGTGATCGCGAAAGGCATCAAAGGTGGCCGGAGGAATGGTGTCAACCGTGTCCGCACCAATCAGTTCTTCGACATAGAGAACATCGCGATACTTGGGGTTTTTGGTGCTGGTGCTGGCCCAGAGAAGGCGCTGCGTTTGCGCGCCTTTAGCTGCCAGTGCCTTCCAGCGAGGGCCGCCAAAGAGTTCCTGGTACTTCTTGTAGGTGAGCTTGGCGTTGGCAATGGCGATCTTGCCTTCAATACTGGAGAGCAAATCCTTCGCTGCCCCTGTGGCGGTCTTCAGTTTTTCCTCGACCTTGGAATCGACGAGCGTATCAATGCGGCTGACAAAGAAACTGGCGACGCTTGCACAATGGTTGATTTCCAGGCCCTTGAGCGCGCGCGCTTCCAGCGCTGCCAAGAAGGCCTCTGCCACCTGTTCGTAGGCCGACTGGGCGAACAGCAGCGTGACATTGATGTTGAGACCATCTTCCAGGAGTTGACGAATCGCGGGCACCCCTTCCGGAGTACCGGGGACCTTGACCATCAAATTCTCGCGGCCAACGGTCTTCCACAGTCGCCGGGCTTCTTCCATCGTGGCCTTCGTGTCGTTCGCAAGATAAGGCGATACTTCCAGGCTAACGTAGCCGTCGCGGCGGCGCGTGGCTTGATACACGGGCTTGAAAATATCGCAAGCGTCCTGCACGTCGCGGATGGCGATTTTTTCGTACAGACTCTTGGCGTTCAATGATTTTGCTTCGGGCGATTGCAAGATGTCGTGATAGAGAGTGCTTCCTGTGATGGACTTTTCAAAGATGGAGGGATTGGAGGTCATGCCGCGCAAACCGTCCGCATCAATCATTTTTTTCAGCCCGCCGCCAGTCAGGAGGTCACGACGGATGTAGTCCATCCAAGGTGACTGGCCGTACTCCAGCAATCCTTTGAGGGGATTGGTGCCGGCCGAATTGGGAACTGTTACCGGGGTGGTCATAAAACGTCTCCTTTACTTGATACTGGGCCAGAGCCCTTTATTGTACGCCCCTGAGCAGGGCGCACGAATTCAGATTTCAACTTTTTAACATCTTCTCCTCGAGAGCGTGGACCTTCGCGAGGCGGCGGACGTGGCGTTCCTCATTGGTGAATTTTGCGGGCAGAAATGCGCGGACAACGTCTTCTGCGAGTTTCTCGCCAATCACGCGCGAGCCCATAACTAGAATATTCATGTTGTCGTGCTCGACGCCCTGATGTCCGGAATACGTGTCATGACAAATTCCCGCGCGGATGCCGATGAGCTTGTTCGCGGCGACGCTGGCCCCGATGCCGCTGCCGCAAATCAATACACCCCGTTCTGCTTTTCCGTCCAAAATTGCGCGCCCCACGGCTTCCGCGAAATCCGGATAGTCCGATGGGTTTTCATTGAATGCTCCCACATCCAGAACGGAGTGGCCGAGGGAGCGGATTAAATCGCCCATGGCATTTTTCAACTGAAATCCGGCGTGATCAGAGCCAATGACGATTTTCATTTGCGCTCACTTTCCAAGGAGTTCTTTTGCGGCCGCGACAACGTGTTCCGCGTCGAAGCCGAATTTCTTGAGCAAATCCTTCAAGGGAGCTGACGCGCCGAACGAGTGCATCCCGATGGCTTTGCCTTTCTGGCCGATATAACGTTCCCAGCCAAACGTGGAAGCCATTTCCACCGAGACGCGCGCGGTCACGCTGGAAGGCAGGACAGATTCCTTGTAGGCAGCGTCCTGCTGATCGAACAGCTGCCAGCAAGGCATGCTTACAACGCGCGCCTTGATGCCTTCCGTTTTTAGTTTTTCGTACGCCGCAACGGCCCACTGAAGTTCCGTGCCGGTGGCCATGAGAATCACCTCCGGCTTGCCACCCTCCGCATCCGCCAGGATGTAGGCTCCCTTCGCGGCGCCGCTAGCCGAAGCGTATTTCGTGCGATCCAGCGTGGGCGTAGGCTGCCGGCTAAAGACCAGCGTGGAGGGGCCGTGAGCGTGTTGCAGAGCGGACTTATACGCCTCCGTCACTTCATTCGCATCACCTGGACGGAACACCAACATGTTCGGCATCGCGCGAAACGAGGCCAACTGCTCGACGGGCTGGTGCGTCGGCCCGTCCTCACCCAGGCCAATGGAATCGTGCGTGAAGATGAACAGAACTGGGATTTCCATGAGAGCCGCGAGGCGTATACTGGCACGCATGTAGTCGCTGAAGTTGAAAAACGTGGCAGAGTATGATCGCAGGCCGCTCAGGCACATGCCATTGACCGCGGCTCCCATGGCGTGCTCGCGAACTCCGAAATGCACGTTGCGCCCTTCGAATTTCACGGGGAAGAACTCGCCCGCGCCTTCGAACGTGAGATTGCTCTTGTTGGACTTGGCAAGATCCGCGGAACCACCGACCATCCAGGGAACGTTCTGCGCAAGTGCGTTCAGCACCTTGCCGGAACTTTCGCGCGTGGCCATACCTTTGGCGTCCGCAGCAAATACAGGCAAATTCTTGTCCCACCCCTCGGGCAGCTGGCGGCGTTGCATGCAGGTGATCTGGCCGGTCATCTCGGGGTATTTCTTGGAGTATTCGGCGTAAAGGGAGTCCCAGTTCGCATGTTCCTGCGCACCGCGCGCGCCAATACCTTCCTGGAAATGGGCGTAGACGCCATCGGGGACGAGAAACTTCGCGTCTTCAGGCCAGCCGTAGTTCTTCT
Organism: Candidatus Acidiferrales bacterium; assembly: GCA_963709675.1. Lineage (GTDB taxonomy): Bacteria > Acidobacteriota > Terriglobia > Acidiferrales > UBA7541 > Acidiferrum. Next base: position 851,733 of record CAVPWW010000001.1, on the reverse strand, counting down.
TGGCGAGCTTTACTTCCGCTTCGCCCAGTGGCTCGCCGTGCGCCTCGAAGGAATCCTGTTTATGAGGCGAGCCGTAGCCAATATGGCTATCTACAACGATGAGCGTCGGTTTGTCGCCGTGCGCGAGGAATTCTTTGTACCCGCGCGAGAGCTGCAATAAATCGTTTGCGTCTGCCACGCGCGTGACGTGCCAGCCATAACCGACGAAGCGCGTCATCACGTCTTCACTGAACGACCAACTCGCCGGACCATCCAACGTCACGCGGTTGTTATCGTAAATCCAACAAAGATTGCCGAGTTGGAGATGGCCTGCCAGTGATGCGGCTTCTGCCGCGACGCCTTCCATGAAATCGCCATCACCGCACAAGGCATAAACGCGGAAATTGAACAGGTCGAAGCCCGGGCGATTGAAATGCGAAGCCATCCATTTTCCGGCAATGGCCATGCCGACGCTGTTGCCAGCACCTTGACCGAGGGGCCCGGTGGTGGTTTCGACACCAGTCGTGAGGTGAGATTCCGGGTGACCCGGAGTGCGGCTCCCCAGCTGCCGGAATCGCTTGATCTCGTCCATAGAAACGGAAAGTTCCTTCTGCACTTCACCCTTGGAGTTGACAGCTCGAACGCCGGCCAGATGCAACGTGGAATAAAGCAGCATAGATGCATGACCGGCAGAAAGGACGAATCGATCGCGATTGGGCCAGAGCGGGGAGGCAGGATCGTAATTCAGGAAATACTGCCACAGAGAGAATACCACCGGGGCCAGACCCATCGGTGCGCCAGGGTGCCCAGCATTGGCTTGTTGGACCGCATCAATCGAAAGCGTTCGTATGGTGTTGATGCAAAGTTGATCTAGATGCTGCTCGCTCACGGTATCTCCGGTGCGGGAGTGCGGCCCCCGCAAAATGGACTCAGGCGTTAGATGCTCCCGCTGCAGAAAAGGCGTCAGAATTGTACTGCAAAAGGGAATTGAGTGTCTGCCCGCGCATACCGGGCGGGGGGGCAGGTGCAAAATGGTGCGGCTGGTCGGACTCGAACCGACAACGGGGAAATCCCCAGCGGATTTTAAGCCCGCCGCGTATGCCAATTTCGCCACAGCCGCACCGGGCGTTTACGCGGCGGAAACAGAATAGCATGCAAGCGGGGTTGTGTCGCAGCGAGGAGGAGGGGGCCTTCACATTGGCGGATAGGCGGCAGTGATTTGAGGCGAACTTGCGACAACGCTGGCGCCCACTAAAATGAAGTGGGAAGCAGCCACCGTCCAATGAATGCGACGAACGCCGCTGACGGAACAAGAAACATACCAAGGGATTGGGGCCTCGCCCCGCATTGGCAGGCCCTCGTCTTGGTGTGCATCGCGCTTGCGGCGCTGGTCGTAGCTCTCTATCTGCCAGCGCTGCACAACGGCTTCGTCAATTATGACGATACTGACTACGTAACTCGCAATGCCCATGTTTTGGGCGGGTTTAACTGGCAAAACGTGATATGGGCGTTTGGAACCAACAATTCCGCGGCAAATTGGCACCCGCTGACCTGGATCTCACACATATTGGATGTTCAACTGTTCGGATTGACTGCGTGGGGACATCACCTGACCAACATTTTGCTGATGGCCGCGGACACGGTCCTGCTGTTTTTGTTTCTCGTGAGCATGACGGAAAAACTCTGGCGAAGCGCGGCGGTGGCGGCAATCTTCGCGGTACATCCGCTGAATGTGGAAGCTGTCGCTTGGGTGGCAGAACGCAAACAGGTGCTCGCCCTGCTGTTCATGTTTCTGACGCTGATCGCCTATTCCCGGTACGTGAAGCGGCCGAGCCTTGGCCGCTATCTGGCGGTGGCCCTCTTGTTCGCCTTGGCACTGATGTCGAAAGTCATGATCATCACCCTGCCGTTCGCATTATTGCTGTTGGACTATTGGCCGCTGCAACGGTTCCCTCATGTGGATCCAAGAGCGGCAAGTTCCAATTTCTGGAATTCTTTCCTTTTTCTTGTAAAAGAAAAAATTCCGCTATTCCTCATTTCAGTGGCCACAGCTTGGATCAACCTCGGGGCTCAGCGCAAAGAGGGTGCCGTTGCGGTAGCGATGCCGCTGGCTTGGCGGTTAAGGAATATGGTGTATTCCTATGCCGTTTATCTGTGGAAGGCCGTTTGGCCGACGCGTCTCGCGGTGTTCTACCCGCATCCGGAGAACCGCTTGCCTCTGTGGCAGGTGGGAGTGGCCGCGATCGTTGTTGTCGCGATCAGCGCCCTGGTGTGGAAGTTTCGCGAAAAGAAATACCTGACGGTCGGGTGGCTTTGGTACCTTGGCACCGCATTTCCTATGATTGGATTGGTTCAGGCGGGACGACAGGGCATGGCTGATCGTTATACGCAACTGCCACTGCTTGGCGTGTTCATTGCTCTGGTGTGGCTCGTGGCGGATGGGTTAGGCCGAGAGCGTCGCCTGCGTCCCGCAGCGGCGATCGCGGGCTTCGCAGCGCTACTTGTGCCGTTGATTTTTCTGACGGACCAGCAGATCGCTTACTGGAAGGACAGCGAAACCCTCTTTACCCACGCCATCCAGGTGACCTCCCATAATGGCATGGCTGAAAATAACTTAGGCGCTGCGCTCATGGAGAAAGGCGAACCTACGGCCGCGTTTCCATATTTTCAGGCAGCCGTTCACGACGCTCCGGATCTCGGCTCCGCGCACTACAATCTGGGCGTGGTACTCCACAGGCAAAACGATTTGCCCGAAGCCGCGAACGAGTATCGATTGGCGATTGCTCATGCCGGGGACGTGGAAGAAGCGGCTCGAGCGCATAACAACTTGGGCGTGCTTTACCTCGGTTTGAATAACCTAACCGTAGCCAAATCCGAGTTCGATAGGGCCATCTCGCTCAATCCGAACGAAGTGAATAGCTACATCGCTCGAGGAACCGTCGAATTCCAGCTTGGGAGGTTGGACGACGCGATCGCTGACTTCACCCAAGCCAATTCACGCGCTCGTTCGCCTTTGGCCCTTTATTGGTTGGGCCGAGCTGAAGAAGCCAAGGGCGATTTCGCCCACGCCAAAGGGGCTTATCAGGCGGCCTTGCAGATGGCCCCGGGTATGCAAGAGGCAAGATCCCAATTAGAGTCGCTAAGAGTATTGACCGGTCAGTGATTGCCACCCAGGATTTGGTCCGAGCAGAAAGCACATGCTGCTCCAATGAAGACTAACTAACATAGAATCAATGAATTAAAGGATGCTGCAAGGCGTGACTGTGGTCACAGCCTCTTGTGATAGATTCTCGTACCCTGGGTTTGAGGCCGAAGAAGATGGCGACCCCGGTACCGCTGATCGATCAACCTCAACATTTATCATCTGAAACCGAGGCAGTCGTCTATACCACACCGGCTGCAAGACCCAATAAGAAGCTCATCCGCCGCACAGACACGGACCGCTCGCAACTCTATCGTCGGAGTTTCCAGGGGGCGTTTCTCCTGCTCAATTTGTGGCTGGGCGCTAGGTTCTATTTTTGGGTACGCCAATTTGAAGTCGGGGTTATCAATCCGAGTTTGCAGAGACCGCCAGGAGTGGAAGGCTGGCTGCCCATTGCGGGCTTGATGAATCTGAAGTATTGGCTGTTGAGCGGGCAGATATCCCAGGTGCATCCCGCAGCGTTGTTCTTATTGCTCACTTTCCTCGCCATGTCGTTCCTGTTTCGTAAGGCATTCTGCAGTTGGCTTTGCCCGATTGGGACCATTTCCGAATATCTGTGGCGCGCGGGGAAGAAAATGTTCAAACGGAATTTTTACCTTCCTCGCTGGTTGGACCTGCCACTGCGCGGGTTGAAATATTTCCTCCTGGGATTTTTTATCTGGGCAGTTTCCACCATGTCCGCTGTCGGAATCCGCGATTTCATGTTTAGCCCGTATGGATTGATCGCAGATGTGAAGATGTTGAATTTCTTCCGGCACATTGGGGAAACAGGTGTGATTGTCCTTGGAATCTTTGTTGTGGCGTCGGTTTTCGTTCCGAACTTCTGGTGCCGGTTCCTGTGTCCCTACGGCGCGCTGCTCGGATTAACCTCCTGGCTGAGCCCTACGAGAATCCGCAGGAATGCGGGAACCTGCATCGATTGTGCAAAGTGCGCGAAAGCATGCCCTGCGGCTCTGCCGGTGGATAAACTCGTGCAAATTCACTCGGTCGAATGCTCGGGTTGCCTGGAGTGTGTGGCTTTATGTCCTGCGCAGGGCACGCTGGCCATGAGCTTGCCGAATTTGGTCGCCCCGAAAACAAAACCAGTTGGCATACCGGCCTGGGCTATGGCCGCAGGGATCGCTGTCTTGTTCCTGAGCGTGGCGGGTTTCGCGAAAGCAACGGGACATTGGGATTCCGCAATACCAGCCGCGGTATACGAGAGGCTGGTACCAAACGCGGACCAGACAGCGCACCCGATGCCGGAAAGATGAAAGAAAATGAGCAGCAATCAAATGCCCGCCGGTGAAGTGCTGCGCCTGGGCGAACTGATCAGTTACCAGGAGGGTGCGGTAGTCAGCCGTACGCTAGTCAAACTTCCGACGGGTACGGTGACCGTGTTCGCCTTCGACGCTGGCCAGGGCTTAAGCGAACACACCGCGGCGTTCGACGCGCTCGTCCAGGTACTCGAGGGGAAAGCGGAAATTACGATTTCGGATAAGCCACATCAAGTGCAAGCCGGCGAAGCGCTCCTTCTGCCCTCAAACCGGCCTCATGCGCTCGCGGCCCTGACACCATTCAAAATGCTCTTAACTATGATCCGCTCCTGAGAAAAGCGTCAGGTCCAGTTCACGCAGTACCTGTGGCGTCCATCACCTAAGTTATAAGTCGCGCTGTGATATAAAAACTCTTTGTCGTACCAACGAATGATTCGCTGCTGTTCTGGTGGTGGGGAGCGTAAATCGTGGAAAAGAATGTTTGCACCGTGCTCTGTGGGCTGGCGTTCATAAGCGTGACATTCTTGGGGGCGGCTCGTTCCGCGGCACAATCTTCCGCCAAGAGTGTGAATTCCAACTCCGTCGCAGTCCATGTCTGGCAGGACACGATGGAGTTGCCCACGTACGAGGAAGGGCCTCCGGACGAAAATCCGCCATTCGATCAGTTCGTAACCAATGGCCGGTACAACTACCCGTACACATTGCGCGAAAATCTCAACAACCGAGTCGCGCCGCGCCGTTGGCGCACCCTGAATCTCGAAAATGAATACCTGAAGTGCGTGATCCTCCCCGACTTGGGAGGACATCTCTACCGCTGTATCGACAAACGCAACGGCGCGGATATGTTCTACGCAAATCCATCGCTGAAATTCGCGCGAATTGCATACCGTGGAGTCTGGGCCGCTTACGGTGTCGAGTTTAATTTCCCGGTATCTCATAACTGGATGACCGCGTCGCCCGTCGATTTCTCAACCTCGGCCTCCGCGGACGGCAGTGCGTCCGTCTGGGTCAGAAATATCGACCGTGTTTATGGCATGGAATGGTGCGTTGAATTGACATTGCATCCAGGGCAGGCCGTCTTGGAACAGAAAACCACGCTCTACAATCCGGGCGGCCAACGGCATCGCTTTTATTGGTGGACGAATGCAGGCGTGCAGGTCTGGGATGACTCCCGGTTGTATTACCCGCAGGAGTTTTCTGTCACTCACGGATTCGTAGATTTGGATACCTGGCCAGTGGACCGCACCGGAGTGGACTTGAGCATCGTTGGCAATCACAAATTCGGAGCGGTCTCGCGCTTCAGCTTTGCGAGCAACGAACCTTACATGGCCGTATATCATCCCAAAACCGACGCGGGCGTGGTGCATTACTCGACGCGGAACGATCTGCCCTCGAAAAAGGTATTTTCCTGGGGCAGCGATGCAGAAGGCCTGGAATGGCGTAACGCGCTTTCCGATAATCACAGCGCGTATGTCGAAATTCAGGCGGGCCTCTTCCGCAATCAGGAGACCTATGGCTTTCTGGACCCGCAGCAGGCCATCCATTTCACCGAAATTTGGCTTCCCATCCTGGAAATTGGCGGAGTGACGCTAGCGAATCCGCAGGCCGCGCTGAATCTCACGCGAGTGCCAGCGGATAAGCCGGATACTCTGATTCTAGGAGTGGCTTTCAACGTGACACGGGATTATCCCAACGCAAAGCTGGAGGTTTCAGACGGAGTTCAAGTCATAGCTTCAGAGACGGCTTCGCTTACACCAAAGACCACTTTTCATAAACAGTTTTCCGGCTTGCCATCGCAGAAAATCTACACTGTCACTCTGTCCGATGAATCAGGAAAGGCGATCCTTACGCATACCGAAGGCAAGTACGATTTTGTTCCCAAATCCCAACTGCCGAAGGAACTGCCCCCGCCCTATGTCTATCCGCCTGCCGAAAAACGCACCGAAGGTGATTTCCTGGAATTGGGGACCGAGCAAGAACGGAATGGAGAGGTGCTCGATGCCTTATCCACTTACCAGGAAGGCCTACAGCATTACCCCGAAAGTGTAGTCTTGCATCGCGCCGCGGGCCGCCTGGATGTGGGACTGAAACAGTTCGCGGACGCAATCGCCCAGCTTTCTCCCGTACTCACGCGCATCAGCAACGACAAGGAAGCTTCCTACTATTTGGGGATGGCCTATGTTGCATCGGACGATATGCAAAAAGCGCGGCGTGCTTTTGAAGTCAGCGAGCAATACGGGACCTTTCGTGCTCCGTCATTGTTTGAATTGGCGGCTTTGGATGCCCGTACCGGCAAACTGAACAAAGCCCATGAAAAATTAGAGACCGCATATGCGGAATTTTCCGATGCAGCGCGATTGAGCGATCTGGATGTTGCCTTGCTCCGCAAGATGGGAGATGACAGGGTCGCCAAGGAGCATCTGCAAGAGCGGCAGGTGGCCGACCCGGCAAACACTTTCTTGCGATATGAAGCTACACGGTTCGGCCAGGAGGACCCCACCCTCTGGCAGCATCTGGCGGCGGATCCGGAACGCATCCTTAACATTGCTGCGCTGTATATGCATTTTGGCTTTTACGCCGATGCCGTGGAAATTTTGGCTCGACAATACCCAACCGGAGCGGGAGTAGTGAGTGAACCCGGCATGCCGCGACCGCAAGCGTATCCGTTGCTTGCCTACTATCGAGGCTACTGCCGCGAAATGCTGCATCAGGATGGCAGTGCGGACTTCCAGGCTGGCTCGCACATGCCAACGACCTACGTTTTTCCGAACCGGCCGGAATCCCTGGAGGTACTCAAGCGCGCGATTTCCGCGAATCCCAGAGATGCCAACGCCCATGCCCTGCTCGGCTCGCTCTATATGTCTGGCGGGATGCAGGACGCGGCGATGAGCGAATGGAACGCGGCGCGCCAATTGAACCCCGCCATTCCCGCGCTATTGCGGAATATGGGCGAAACCGTGCTTTATTCGAGGCAGTCTCCAGAGCGTGCGATTGAATTCTTCCAGGAAGGCACTAAGTCCGATCCGCAAAATGCGGAGAACTATCTCGGCTTGGAGCAGGCTCTTCGCGAGGCGGGGCGCTCAATGGAGGAACGCGTCGCCGCACTTCAGAAATTTCCTGGTTCGAATCCGCCGGCAACACTCATTTTTCAGCTTGCGCGCGATCTGGCGGACGCTGGGCGTTACGATGAGGCGCAAAAGGAATTGGCTACGCGCTTCATTCCGCTTGAAGAGGGCGGGGCCAGCCAGCTCGACGTGTATCTGCAGATTAAGCTAAAGCAAGCCCGCGCGCTCGCGGCAAAGCATCAGTGCGGCGAAGCGCGCAAGTTGATCGGGAACTTGGGCGACCCGGTTCCCCAACTCGCCTTGACGAAAGAAGCCTTGGCCCTCGCGCTCAAATCACCGCGCCTTCAAAAGGAAATTGCCGAGGCGCAAAGCGAGTGCGCAAAGTAGCTGCAGCTTGTCAGCTCCGAAATCGATCGTCCTGGCGGCACTGCTCCATTACCGCTTCCAGAAATCTTTCGGTGCGAGGCCAGCCATAGACTTTCACTTCCATTTTATCCGCCAGGCGATTGGCTATCTGCAGCGCCATGGTCGTGCGCACCGCGGGATCAAGAGAATCCCTGCGGTTCAGGAAGGTTTCGATCAACTGCGCTTCCTCCAAAGTCACCTTCGAGGTGTCGATGGGAGGCAGAGTCTCATCGATTGTGGTTCCCTCGTAGGGGCGAACACCTTCCAGCGTTTTTTCGTGGATGACCACGGTTCCCGCCACGAAATCACCCAGCCGTTTGCTCTTGCGGCTTACAAAGATACTAATCAGTCCAATTCCGTACATCGCTGGCATCGAGTCTATTAGTCGCAGGGCATTTCGCACGATAGCTTCATACGCGCCGATGGGCCGTCCATCGTCTCTAATCACGCGCACCTGCGCGTAACGTTTACCTGGAGTCTGACCATTCCAAAAAATCTCAAAGAGGGCGAAATAGCCGGAGTACAACAGAAAGAGAAAAATCAGGATAATCGCCAAGATCCACTGCATTCCCAGGCCTCCAAAGATAGATAGCCCGGCTCCGATCACACTTCCCACGATGAGTACCAAAAACGCCAGCACCAATTGGATGGCCGTATCCGCGAGGATTGCCAGAAAGCGGCTGCCCAATCCCGCAATCGGGTACTCCAGAACCGTCTGTTCCGGCGTGTCAATGGTAAGCTTGTCCGAGGAATCCATCGATGATCTCCGCCCGCTGGATCGAAAAACGTCGTCTTCACTGGAACCGGCTCGAAGAGTTGGTGAATACCAGTGGACACAGCGGCGTTTCGGCCCTTTCGCCCACCGATCTTCAGGAATTAGCCCTATTATATCGGCAGATTGCCGCCGACTTGGCCAGCGTTCGCGAAGATTCCACCAGCGCCAATCTTGCCCATTATCTGAATCAATTGCTCGGGCGCGCCCATAACATTATCTACATGGGACGCAAAACCGAGAGTCGCAATATCTTCACCTTTTACCGCTATACGTATCCCGCCATCTTCCGGGAAACTTTTTCGAATACCTTTGTCGCTTTCCTGATTTTTCTTTGCGCTGCTGTGGCCGGGTGCCTCCTGAGTCTCAATGATCCTTCGTTTCCTCGTCACATGCTTAATCCAGACATGATACAGAGCATCGAACAGCATAAGATGTGGACGGATTCGGTCGTGACCGTCAAGCCGGTGGCTTCGAGCGAAATTCTCACCAACAATTTGAGCGTTTCAATTCTCACGTACGCGCTGGGGATTACCGCAGGAATCGGCACCGCCTGGATGATGCTGCTCAATGGTTTGATGATCGGGGTGGTGGGAACGGCCTGTTGGCAGGGGCGAATGAGCCTCTTATTGTGGAGTTTTGTCGCTCCCCATGGTGTTCTGGAATTGCCCGCCATCTTCATAGCCGGGGGAGCGGGCTTCATTATTGCGCGAGGATTGCTGTTTCCCGGAGCATTGCCGCGAGGCGAGTCCTTGGTTCGCGCAGGAAGACTCAGCGCCAAATTATTTTTCGGGACGATTCCGTTTCTCCTGATCGCCGGGATCATTGAGGGTTTCATTTCCCCATCCAACTTGCCAATGGGGATGAAATTCGGCCTTGCAGCGGCGCTGTTTACTCTATTGGTTTTGTATCTTGCATTCAGCGGCAAGGTGCAGGGTCCGGAAACCGAAGTCGATCCCTTGGAGAGATTGCAGAGCACTAAATCAGGCTCCGGTCTTTTGCCATCAAGTACTGATTGATGACGGCGGTCGACAGTTTCAAAGGTTCCACTTCCAACGTCAGCGCGCCGTGCTGGCGCAATGTGCGCAGGAGCAGGTCGCGTCGTTGCACAATTTCCGTTGCAGCCGTTTGGCGAAACATTTGCCGCGTATTTTTGGGCCGTTCAGTCACCATCGCGCGCAGTTCCGGCTGGCCAATAACCGTGAACAGCACCAGATGCCGCTCCGCCATGTGCATCGCGCTCTCAATGACTTCCGGCATGGTCGCCGTTTCCGCCAGATCGGTCATCCACACAACCAAGCTGCGCCGTTTTTGAAGCACTGCCAATGTCTCCGTGGCTCGGCGATGGTCCGCTTCCAGTTCTTCGGCACGCACCAGCGCCAATCCATCCAGCATCGCACGTATGTGTCGCGAACCGCGGCCAGGCGGAATCCGCTGCAAAATGCGCCGGCCATATCCCAGCATGGCTACGCGATCGCCAGAGTACAGCGCGACTTGCGCCAGAGAAAGTGCCGCGCCAACGGCGTAATCGAGCTTGCTTAGTCCTTTTACGCGCGTGCGCATCAACCGTCCGGCATCGAGCACCAGCCAAACCGTCTGGCTGCGCTCGGTCTGGTAGGATTTGCTGATCAGTTTTGCGCGCCGGGCGGTGGCGCTCCAGCAAATGTCACGCCACTCATCCGACTCGCGATACTCGCGCAGGCTCTCAAATTCACGGCCTTGTCCTGGCTGGTGCTTAAATCTCTTTTCAAGTGCGATCTGCCGGCTGCGCATCAGGTAGATGGTGTCCTTCTTCGATTCCTGAAAGTTGGGATAAATGCGAATGGTCTGTTTCAAGGAAGCCACAGCCCAGCGTTCCGCCATCTGCCACGCAGTCTGATAGCGCAAATAAGTGTTGCCAAAGTTCATGTCGCCGCGCTCGCGAGGGCAAATGGAATAAGTCGCGGTTTGCGAGCTACCCGCCGGAACGCACACGTCCAATTCCGGCGCTTCCTTGCGTAGTCCTACTGGCACCTCTTCCTGGGCGCGCAACAAGATGTCCGATCCTCCACGATTCGTGAACTCAAGCGTGGCCTCCGCGGGTTCCCGCAATTGAAGCGTGGACTGCCATAGGCGGCGCACCTCAATCTCTTCAGGCTTCGGCAGTCTTCTCAGGTCTACCGCCCATAGCACAAGCACAAGAACATCCCAAAGGGCCATTCCAAGCAGGTATTTCGCATTTGCCCAGGCGGGACCCGCCCACACCAAGCCAATCAGCAGAAGCAGGAAGAAGCGACGTCCAAACGCGACGCCTAATCTCCCCCTGGCTTTGCCTCGAGCGCCTGTCACCGCCGGAACAAGCTGTGACGACTCCGTCATTTTGGAACTTCCACTCCCTTTACCACATCGCGCACTACCTGATCCGGTGTGATGCCTTCCAGGTCCGCTTCAGGCTTCAACACCAGCCGGTGGCGCAGAACCGGAAGAGCTGCGGCTTTCACATCATCGGGAATCAGAAAATCGCGTCCCTCGGTGGCCGCCAGCCCTTTTGCGAAGAGCATTAAGCCGATGGCTGCGCGAGGGCTACCCCCCAAGCTAACCGAAGGCCAACTCCGCGTGCGCGCCACTAATTTGACGATGTAGTGGAATAACGCCGGCTCCACTTTGACTCGAGCTGCTTCGGCTCTTGCGGCCAGCAGCGCTTCGGGCGGAACCGTCTCGAAACCCACCTTCTTCAGCTCTCGCGAGTCGAACCCATTCTGAATGTTTTCCAGAATCTGCACCTCTTGCTCGCCATTCGGATACCCAATGCGTATCTTTGCCAGGAAGCGATCCAGTTGCGCCTCGGGCAGCGGATAGGTGCCTTCGAATTCCACTGGGTTTTGCGTTGAAAACACCGTGAAAAAAGGAGTGAGTTCATACCCGGTGCCGTCGATGGTGACTTGCCGCTCCTCCATCGCTTCGAGAAGCGCGGACTGCGTGCGAGGTGGCGTACGGTTGATTTCGTCGACCAGCAAAAGGTCCGTGAAGATCGGCCCGCGGTGCAAGGCAAATGAACTGGTGCCCATGTTAAACACATTCGCGCCGATCACGTCGGCAGGCATCAAGTCCGGAGTGCACTGCACGCGCTGGAATTTCAGTTGAAAGATGCTGGCGAGCGCTTTCACGGCGAGGGTTTTTGCCAATCCCGGCACGCCTTCCACCAGCGCGTGGCCCCCGGCCAGCATAACCAGCAGCAAGTGGTCCAGAACTTCCTGCTGGCCAACAATCACTCGAGCCAGTTGGCTCCGCACATGCGTTGCTAATTCCTGCGCTTGACTCATTCGGATTGCCCCTTTTTCTCCGGCGCATTTCGAATTTCCATGCGCGCCGAATACTCATGAAGGTCCTGCACAATTTCCAGAGCTTCCGCGTCGCTCACGCTCAGCATTCTTGAGTTCCGATCCGCTCGCGCCAGTGTCCCCAACAACGATTGTTCGTTCCAGCCGAGCGTCTGGCTTCCCACGTGGGCCAGTTCTGCAACCGTCGCGTTGGCCGTGAGTCCCAACTGCCGCGTCAATTGAAACCGCAATCGCTGGTAGGCCACACGCACGGCCGCCGATCCGGCATGCGCTGAGGTATACAGATCACCCAACGTATCCACAAATTCCAGAGGAGACAGGCGAGAAACTTTGCCAGGCATCCGAATCGTGCCATAACGCCGCGAATACGTCACCAGAACGAAAGCAAAGAGCAGGCCCAACTGCGCCATGACCCAGGGAAGCGGCGTCTTGCTGACGTACGACCAGAAATCACCGCGTGCGCCATGGAAATATTCGTCCCAAAGAATCCGTTTGCCGTTCATCCCGCCAATCGAATTCAGCAGCAATGCGAGATTTCCGGGCTCCCGGATTCCGCGGTTCGTAAGTGGTGAAGGCGAGCCCCACCATACAATCGTCCCTTTGCCCACAGAGTAAGTCATCACCGCCGCCGTATCTTTGTTGCCATAGACAACAATTTGATCGACAGTCGTAGGGTGCCAGTCGATCGGTGCAGCCATGGAAATCTCTGAAACGCCGGAAGTGAGCGGCGAGGGAAGCAGGGCAGGGAACTGGGTTTCACCCTCCGCATCGTCCATTTCCACAAACTTTTGCCCACCCGGAAGAAAATCGACGAAATCATCACCGGTCGCCAAAATCCGGCCACCCCGCTCTAAAAAGCGCCGGAGGGCGGCCGTCTCTTCCGAGGACGGCGGCTGAAGCGGACTAGCCAGAATCAAGACTTCATTTTCCGGATCGCCTTGCAATTCCGTTGGTGACTCGCCCCAGCGCCGAAGGTCATAACCCAATTCACCCAGAAGCAGATAAGCAGCCTTGGCTCCGTCCCAGGAAGTGGAATAGCTGGAAGGAAAACCCGTGCGTCCTCCTCGACGCGAAGGGGTAAGCAACGACGTCGCCATCGCCAGGATCAGCACCAAAACGCCGGCGCCGATCAGGATGGAACGGTCGGTGCGATCGAGGCTTGCAGGCATCCCATCTTCTCCAACTGTTCTTTGGTTCCCGCCCACTCTGCGGCGGAAACGGGCCGATATCCGTACCAAATCAATTCAAAACTGCGCGTTAGGGTCTGCAATAGACCCTGTTCTTTAGGATGTCGATCCAGAAGACGCAGCGATTCGCGCGGCGTCCTGGCGCGGTCGCGGGGCAGGAGGTGAATGTCTTCCAGATGCGCTACCGAGGCCCAGTAGGCAGAATGGATCGCTTCGCGGAAATCGCCACGGTCAGCTGCGGTAAGTGCCTCTTGCGCCCAATGACGCGCGTCGCTCGCCGTCGGCTCCACTTCCGCGCGGAAGCTCATTTCTTTTGCTGATTTCCTAAGCCATCTATAGAGCGAATAGAACACGAGTACCACGGCCAGGAAAATGATGCCCCAGGCAATGGCGTTCCCCGTTTTCTGGCTTATGTGCAGAAGGCGTAGTAGCTTGAGGAGGTGTTCGAAAATCCAACGGTTGATCCGTGCCCGCATTAGATCCCAAGCGGATGGCCCGGACGCAGCCTGGAATTCGCCCCGATCTAGAATCTTTTTTAGCTTAAGTTCGGCTTCTGCCGAATTTGTTCTGAAGGGAGATTTTGCGAGCTGTTCCGCTTGCTGGCACATCGCTTTCAGCCGCGTTTCCAGTTGCCCCGCCGCGCCTCTCTTGGGGTCATGTTCGATTTGCCGCAGCGCGTCGGAAATCTCTTCTGTCGGGACAGAATAGGTATATCCGCCATCCCTTACAGTCCAGACTTCCGGCAAGGAGCGCCGAAGTTCAGGAATCTTCTGGGGATTTTTGCTCGCTTCCTCAATATGGGAGAGTTCGCGCTGGTAAGACTGCAGGTCAAACTCGGAAGGTGCTGCGGGTGAGGCATCGTCGCCAGCTGGAGTCTGAGCACCGCAGGGGAGCCAAAACGCAATCAAGACCGCCAGAACAAGAACTCGTGACCGCATCTCGGACCCCACACCCCATCGCTTCATTTTTCCTACTGAACTCCCGGAGGATCAGCCAGCGGTCGTGGCACGCTTCCGAGCGAGTTCATCAAATGCTGAATATCAAAGCCTTCTTTTCTCACCCGCAAATTGTAGTACATCAGACATGCCGAAATCGTCCCAATAGGCCCCACAATCACCTGGGCGATATACTCCGCGACATAGGAGTACGCCGTAACTCCTGTCGACACTTGGTGTTTGGCCATTGCGGACGTAATTGTGAAGAATATCACCGGGAATTGCAGGACCATCGCGACCACGTAGGCAAGAACGAACACCAGGAGGAACAGCAGGAATAATTGCCATCCGTACCCTCTCGTCAACTCCATGCTTCGCTCCATCGCAGCCACCGGCGACTCTTTCTCGGCGATTGCCACTGGCACGGAAACGGCCAGCCTGCAAGCCAGGTAGATGCCCGGGATGATCAGCAGAATCAGACCCACGATGGTGGCCAACCCGCTCAGAATCAAAATGGCGATCACAATCAGGACGCTAGCCTTGGCCTGGCCATACGCATCCCGTATACTTGTGGGCCGTCCAAGGTAGAGATCGGAGACCGCTGACACCGTAGCAGCCTGAGCGATGCCCATCATGAACAAAGACAACAGCCCACCCCCAACTGCCCCCACCACGAGAGCACCAATTAAGCCGGGCGATTGTAAGTTTGCCGCTGCTCCAGTAAGGTGACCGCGCTCTGCCAATAGAAATCCAAATTTGAAGACTAGAGTTAACAAGTACGGAAGAGCAGTAATCCCAGCAAACAACAGGAAGTTTTCCCGGTACAGCGTAAACGTCCGGTCGAGCACCTCACCGAGCGTCATTGGGCGAAGGTCAACATGGGCCATGGATTCTCCTGGATGTCCTGATTGAGCGCATGTAAACACATTTGCATTTATTCATCAAGGCCACAGCGGTAGCATCTGTGGTCATAGCGGGGAAAGAGTGAACTGCCGAGTCAAACAGGCGGTGCTGCTCGGCTGGGGGGAGGATGCAGCACCGCCTTATTCAGGGGATACGGATCTCTGGAGGGAGATTCCGTTCCCTTTTGAAAAATCAACCGCGGACGGTTAGAACCGGGCAAGTCGCCTTGGTCACGACGTTGTATGCGATCGTCAATGGAACATGCCCCGCGAGGTTCTTTCTGGCCTTGGCTCCCATCACGATCAGGTCCGCCTTGCACTCTCTCGCGCCGATCAGAATCTCTTCCACGGACGATCCGAAGGTCACGCGAAATTCTGGTTTGCACCAATTCTCGGAGCCTGGCGGCATCAACTGCTTCATTCGCGCTACGTTGATTTCACGCTGCCGTGCCACGCTCTCTTCGGTGTAAGCTGCTGCGCTCTCAATTACATGCAGCAATGTGAGATGGGCGTTGTGTTCCTGCGCCAGCGAAAAGGCATGAGCCGCAGCTCGATCTGCGCCTGGCCCGAAGTCCGTGGCGAACAGGATGTGGTTGAGCTCAATTTCCTTCTCCGAGCCACCCTTTACGGCGGGGCCCACGGTCAGGACAGCCGTAGTGGCCTGTCGGAAAATTTCCTCGGCAACCGATCCAATCAGGATCTTTTGCACCTTGCCGCGCCCGTGCGTTCCGGCAACGACAAGATCGATTTCGTGTTCCACAATCATTTTTTCCAGGGTTGGCCAGACGTTACCCTCTTCCATTAAAACTTCATGAGGCACTCCGCGCAATTTCCCGGAAATCAAAATGTCAGTGATGCCCTCTTCGGCGGCTTGGCGAACTTTTTCATAGGTAGCTTGCGCAAGTTGCGGTTCCGCGAACTGAAAAGGATCCGGGGTGATCACGTGAGTTAGATAAATCCGCGCATCATAACGTCGCGCGAGCGCGATGGCATAGTCCAATGCCCGGTCTGAGACTTCCGAAAAGTCGGTCGTAACAAGGATCTTGGTCAGCGATACTCGTCTGCTGCTGTCGACTTTGCTTTGTTCCTTATGTTCTACCACTTGCGGCATAACTTCCTCCTCAAACGCTGCAGCCACCCACGCACTTGATACGCATTCATTTTTCCAGATGTAAGAAGTGCACGTTCGCTACCAGAATGTAGTTCTGCACTCTGCTCGAAATAAAGAAGTTGCAAGCAGTTCTTCCGCTAAGCTCCATGACGGTGAGCCAACTTCCGCAAATTCCTGCGCCGATTCACCTAACATTGTGGAATAAGAGCAACTTGAGAGAAAGCTGTAGTGCGGCATCTGCGGGGGGAGAGTGCAGAAAAACACAGGGACAAAAACAAAGGCAGCGGCCAGGTTTTTCACATGCCCGCGATCCGGGCAATTGCGGTCGTCTCTACGACGCTTCGTTGTAGTCGCGCTGGCCGCTGCCGAAATCTTTATTGTGGGCGTCCCTTTTTACGACGTATCCTTTCGAGCCTTCACCGCGAGCCCGACCGTCCTAAAAGGAACGCCCACTGCTCAGCCTTTTGACAATCGCTCCATTGCCTAATTGCTGAACGCTGTAGAGATATGCATCTATGAGTCCTTTTTTAGCCAATTTGCTTAGTTTGTAACTGATTGTAAACAGAAGGCTTACAAATATGCCTCGGGCACGACCAGATCAACTGCCTGAGCTCATGCGAGTTTTCACGCTTGGGCGGGGAATCTCACGCAGTACTGTTCGTTCATCACAACTGCTCGAGGCTCTATTGCGGGTTCGCAGGTGCGGCAGGTTCTTCTTCTTCTGTGTGGGACAGACCGAACTTTTTCATCTTGTATCGCAGCGCATCCCGGCTGATGTTGAGCAACTTTGCTGCCTTAATCTGATTGCCATGCGATTGCTGGAGCGCCAGCTCCACCAGCGCGTGCTCTACGTCTTCCAGAGACGTACCACCCTCAGGGATAGACAAAGGAGGTAAGCGGCGCTTTCCCGGGGCCGGCGCTGCTTCCGAAGGAGGAGTTAAGGGGCTATCCCCAACGATGGCCCCGCTGCGTCCGCTGGCAACCGAGAAGGGCAGATCATCGGGCTTCAAAAACTTGCCTTCCTCCAGAATCATGGCGCGCTCCAAAGCATTCTTGAGTTCGCGCACATTTCCCGGCCAGTCATAATTCTGTAACAGGCGGTGTGTTTCCTCCGACAATCCCTGGACGGATTTGCGGAATTTCCGGTTGTAGTGCGCCAGAAAAAACTCAACCAGAGGCACAATGTCCTCTTTCCGTTCGCGCAAGGCAGGCAGGTAAATGGCAATGATGGCCAGCCGGTAATAAAGGTCCTGCCGGAAGCGGCTTTCGCGGACTTCCTTCTCCAGATCGCGGTTGGAGGCGGCAATGACTCGTACATCCACCTGGATATCGCGCACACCGCCGACTCGACGGATCACCTGGTCTTCGAGGACTCGCAGCAGTTTGGCCTGCAGGAGGGGAGAGAGTTCGCCAATCTCATCAAGAAATAGGGTCCCACCGTCCGCAACCTCAAAAAGTCCCTTTTTCATCGCCTTGGCATCAGTGAATGCACCTTTTTCATGCCCTAAAAGTTCCGCTTCCATCAGAGTTTCGGGAATCGCGGAGCAATTGATAGCCACAAATGGGCGCTCGGCGCGGGAGCTATGGTAGTGAATGGCTTTAGCAACGAGATCCTTGCCCGTACCACTTTCCCCCTGGATCAAAATGGTTGTGGCTTCGCTCGCCGCCACTTTATTTACAAACTTCATCAACTCGGTAATTTTGCGGGACACGCCGATCACTTCGTGATAACCCGCTCGGCGCCGCACCTCGTCGCGCAACGATTCCACTTCAGTACGCAGGGCCCCCGCTTCCAGCGCGTTTTGTAGTGTCACGTTCAATTCTTCAAAATTGATGGGTTTGCTGACGAAATCGTATGCACCCAGCCGCAGCGCGGCCTTGACGTCGTCCAGTTGAGGATCGGCAGTCATCATGATGATGCTGCGAGTCTCCCCGGCCTCCTTCAATTTCTCAAGCACTTCAATGCCGCTCAGGTCGGGGAGGTGCACATCGAGCAGAACCAGGTCCACAGTTTCGCTTTGCAGTGCGCGTAGAGCCTCTTCCCCGTTTTCAGCTTCCAAGGTCTGGTAGCCGAACTCAACGCATTTCTGGTTCAGCGCCCAGCGCACCAGCTTTTCGTCATCGACGATTAAAATCCTCTTTTGGGCCATCTTTTGAGTTTATCACCAATTCAGGGACTGGAAGCCTTCGGGCGACTCTGCTTCGAGCGGCGCAAGGGAAGCCATATCCGGAATTGGGTGCCCTTTCCCGGTGTGCTGGTGACTTCAATCCGTCCACCGTGAGACTGCACGATGCTGTTCGCCAGCGACAAGCCCAAGCCGGTACCTTCTGTGCGCGTCGTGAAAAACGGCTTGAAGATTCTTGGGAGTGCCTCAGCCGATATCCCACGTCCAGTGTCCGAGACCTGTATAACTGCATATCCCGGCTCCTCCCGCAGGGCCACTCGCACCTGACCTGTACCGGAAATGGCTTGGATCCCATTCAGTGCCAGATTCAAAGCCACCTGTTGGATCAGCGCAGGATCATGTTCCACCGGCGGTAGCAAGGGATTCGGTTCAAAGAGGACTTCGATCGGTTTCGTCAGCACCTGCTGGCGCGCCAGCAGTGCGGCCTGTTCGATCGTCGTGTTCAGGTTCGCGGGATGGAAATCGGGGGGCCGTGGCCGCGCGTACGAGAGCAGGTCGTTCAAAATCGCCTGAATATGCAGGATTTCGCGATGCACTTCCCCTATGACGCCCCGACTCGGGCTATTTGCGGGAAGCTCTTTCCCCATGATGTCGACGACCCCGGCAATCCCTGCCAGTGGATTGCGGATTTCATGGGCCAACCCTGCTGCCAACTCGCCCAGTGTCGCGAGATGCTCCGCGCGTGCCATTTCCCGATTGTGGAACTCTTCAATTTCCTGGCGATTCTGATCGAGCCGCTCGACCATTTCGTTGAACTGCCGTCCCAGCTCGCCGACATCGTCCTCGCGCTTTGCGAAGCTGACGCGCGCGCTCAGGTCGCCCCTGCGTACATGCGCGATCGTATCCATTAATTCCTCCAACGGACGTTCGATCAGCACCAGCAGCACTGCAAGCAGCACGAAGCACAACAGGATTGCGAAAAATACCGCGGCGATCAGGATCCACTTCACATCCAGCGTTTCAGGGGATCGCAAAATCACACGAATCGCCACGATACTGAGGACGAGCACCGTGATGATCGGAATGAAAACTTTCCATTGCCAGCGAATGCCCGTCGCCCAACGCACAAATTGGGGCAGATTCATGTCCGTATCTCATCAAAGAGCCGCCTCGGAAGCAAGTCGCGTCGCGGCATGCCGCGCGTTCTTGCTACCGCGAGGCAGTTTCGGCACAGCGCATCGACTATTTCCTCTGCGAAGTCACTTCCTGCCCTAAAATCGAAGCCGATCATTGTTTCCATGCCTTTTCTCGAAAAATCTTGTCGTTCCTGCGGAGGTTTTCGTGGCATCTTCCGAAGCATTTGACCTCGTGGTCATCGGCTGTGGCCCTGCTGGCGAAAAGGGTGCCGCTCAGGCAGCCTATTTCGGCAAGCGCGTCGCAGTTATCGAGCGCGCTCCAGCGGTCGGCGGCAGTTGTATCAACACGGGAACTGTTCCCAGTAAAACGCTTCGCGAGTCTGCGTTGTATTTCTCCGGTCTGAAGCAGCGTGGTCTTTACGGCATCGATTATTCCCTTAAGGAAAATCTTACGGTCCACGATTTCATGCACCACGAACGTGCCGTAGTGGAAATGGAACGCAATCGCATCCTCAAGAACCTCGAGCTTCACAAAATTCAACTCTTCCGTGGCCAGGCGTCGTTCGAGGACGCGCACACCGTCGTCATCAGCGGCCCCGACGGAAAACGTACCCTCTTCGCGGAAGTTATCCTGATCGCCACGGGCTCCAAACCACATCGCCCTGCGGAAATAGCCTTCGACGACGATCATACATTCGACTCCGACACTTTTCTTCACATGGAACGCATTCCGAAGAGCCTGGCGGTCATCGGCGGAGGCGTGATCGGCTGTGAGTACGCCTCCATCTTCATGGCTCTGGGCGTGGATGTGACCCTAGTTGACGGCCGCGATCAACTGCTCCCATTTCTCGACGCGGAAATCTCCAAGCGCTTACGCGACCGCTTCCTCTCCCTCGGTATGCATCTCTGGTTCAACGACCGGCCCATCAAGGTAGAGAACCATACGGGCGGCGCGCGGCTGTGGATGAAAGGAGGGAGAGTCTTAGAGGTCGAGGCCGCGTTGTTTGCCGCAGGGCGGCGCGCCGCGGTCGATGGGCTCTCGCTTGATAAGGTCGGTCTCGCGCTTAATGACCGTGGTTACGCCGCTGTTGACCGAAATTACTTTACTGGGATACCCCACATTTACGCCGTCGGCGACGTCATCGGGTTTCCTGCACTTGCCTCCACGTCGATGGAACAGGGCCGCGTAGCCGTCTGCCATGCTTTTGGCTTGAAGTACAAACAGCGCGTAGCCTCCTTGCTGCCCATGGGTGTCTACACCATCCCGGAAATCTCAGCCGCCGGCGAAACCGAGGAGACTTGCCAAGAGAAAGGGATTGACTACTGCGTCGGCCGCGCCCTGTACGAAAATAACGCCCGCGGCCACATCATCGGCGATACTGCCGGCATGCTCAAACTGATATTCTCGCGCAGCGACCGAAAACTTCTCGGCGTCAGCATGATCGGCGAATCCGCCACGGAACTCATCCACATCGGCATGATGGTGCTTGATCACGGACTGACCATCGACGAGTTCATCGAGCAAGTCTTCAACTACCCCACACTCAGCGAAACCTATAAATACGCCGCCTACGACGGCTTGGGCAATCTCTCCGGGCATAAGCTACGTGAAGGTTAGACGGCCTCGACACTGTGTCAAGGAATTGCGCGGGCGCATCGAATGTGGTGGAGGATCGCTTATGCCACTCGTTCGCATCTCGCTTCGTGAAGGTACGTCAGCGCAGTATCGTAAGGCCATCGGGGAAAGTGTCCACCGCGCAATGATCGAAGCGCTGGCCATCCCCCCTGCTGACCGCTTCCAAGTCATTACCGAACACTCTCCAGAAGGACTGCTCTACGATCCGCACTACCTTGGCGTCGACCGAAGTGATGCCATAGTATTCGTGCAAATTACCTTGAGCACCGGCCGAAAACCCCAGCAGAAGCGTCTCCTCTACAGACGCATGGCGGAACTTTTGGCAGAATGTCCAGGCCTGCGTCCCCAGGATCTGCTTATCAATCTGGTGGAAGTCAGTTGGGAAAATTGGTCCTTCGGAAAGGGTGAAGCTCATTATATGGATGCCTGAGAGAAGTAAGTTCTTTCCCTTTCATAGGCTGACGACCTGCTGTAGATTTTAGTGATGCATCGCTTGCGATTAACTTTCCCGGCTCTGCTAGTCGCGATTTCGGCGATCTTCCTCGCCTTCCCAGAAGGTTCGAAGACCAGTCAAGCGCAACCAAATACCTATCTAGGTTATGACCTCAACGAATACCCAGGCGACGATGCTCTACCCGTCCTGCGTAAGACGTTTTCCTTCACCAGTTATTGGCTCAGTCCTCCGCCCCAAGAGAAACGCACCACCTGGCTTGGCAAACGCTCGCTGCTGCAATCCCAAGGCTTCGGTTTCGTCGTGCTCTTCAACGGCAGAGCTAGCCGCGACCTCAAATCGTTGTCAGATGCGAAACAGAAGGGCACTCTCGACGGCGAAGATTCTAGCAGGCTTGCCCGCCAGGAGGGCTTTCCACCACGAACCACTATTTTCCTCGATATCGAAGAAGGCGGCCGGCTGTCCGCCGCTTATTACGATTACGTGAATGCCTGGATTGACGCTTTGGCAAGAGCAAATTATCGCAGCGGCGCCTATTGCTCAGGTATGCCTGTGAATGATGGCGGTGGCAAGACCATCACCTCCGCGAAAGACCTTCAAGATCACCTTGGTGCCCGCAAGCTCACGCTTTGGGTCTTCAACGACGCCTGCCCGCCCTCGCCCGGGTGCGTTTTCCCGCAAAACCCGCCGCCTGTCGCGCAGAGTGGCACTCCGGATGCGGTTCTTTGGCAGTTCGCTCAATGTCCGCGGCGCAAACAGTTTACGGCCGCGTGTGCCGCAACTTATAACGCTGATGGGAACTGCTACGCACCCGGAGACTTGGCCCATAAATGGTTTCTCGACGTGAATGTAGCGAACTCCCCCAACCCCTCTGCGCCGCGGGAATAGAGCGGGCTGTTGCCCCTCCACGACTGCCACGAGGGTGTCTTGCTCAAAGTTGTCCGAGCCCACCGTCTACGTTGATCTCCACGCCCGTCACATAGGACGCGTCCGAGGAAGCGAGAAACGCCACCACTCCTGCAACTTCCTCCGGCTGCCCGAACCTTTTCATCGGCACTTTTCCGACGATCTCTTTAGCAAAATCGTCGATGGCCTGCTGTGGCAGTCCCGTCCGACCGAAGATCGGCGTCATGATGGGCCCTGGCGCCACGGCGTTCACTCGAATCCTCCGCTCCGCCAATTCTGCGGCTGCGGTCCTTGCTAGCGAACGCAACGCCGCTTTTGTAGCCGAGTAAGCGCTTGTTCCGGGTGTTCCCGTTGATCCAGCCACGCTGGTATTAAAGATGATGGACGCACCGTTATTCAGGTGCGGAAGTGCCTTCTGGATTGTGAAGTATGCTCCCTTAATATTGATATCGAACTGCTCGTCGAAGAGCGGTTCAGCCGTCTCCGTTAGAGGCGCAAATTTGGCCACCCCTGCGTTCACAAATAGGACATCGATCTTTCCGAACTTACGGTTTACCGCACCCAGCAATTTCTCGATGTCTTGCAGTTTTGCCGTGTCTGCTTTCACAGCAAGCACGCCATTGCCCAGGGTTTTTACGGCTTCGTCCAACGTCTTTTGATTCCTTCCGGAAATGGCTACCCTGGCTCCCTCTTCCAGGAAGCGCTTCGCCGTTGCCAGTCCGATGCCGCTATTTCCGCCGGTGACCACCGCAATCTTGTCTTCCAGTCGTTTCATAAAAAACCTCCGCCCCGCGGGGCTGCAACCTCATTGCTTCGATACTTCGATGAATGTCTAAATAATTGGTTACCTGCGATTCCCGGCTGCCCGCGGCTGGCGCCTTGGTGCAACGTTCGCTAGACTGGCTTGCACAATGGACTGGCAAAAAATCGAGCGCATCTCCAAGGCTCTGGCGGACGAAACTCGCCTGCGCATCTTCGAAGCCGTCAGTTCTTGCGATCAAATGAATTGCGGACAAATTGTGTCACTCCGAGGCGTGACACCAGCCACGGTTTCCCATCACCTTCGAATTCTGATGGAAGCGGGGCTCATCGAGAGCCGGCGGAAAGGGCAGTTCGTTTACAGCAAGGCGATTCCCGAAACGTTGTACGAATACACGCGCGAACTCTCCGCTTTGATGCGCAAAAAAAAGAAATGAATGCCGGAAACTGGGATTTCAGAATTCTTAATTCGTGGGATTCTCAGGGAATTTTTGGTAGGGAAGCCGGACGCTATCGATGACAATCTGGTCCGCGCGAATTTGCGTTGGCGCTTCGAAACCCGCAGCGCCTCCGGCAGCAACATAATCATCCTGGTCCACGCCGTCTCCACTCACGCCAAGTCCGCCAACGAGAACACCATTACGGTAGAGCCCCACGCTCCCTGGAAAAAAAACAATGCCGCTCTTGTTTTTGTTCGGCGGACCACCCTGAAATCCCTGAGTGCAGGGATTCGCCACATCCTGCGCATACAGGCTAAAAAAGGGTCCCGAGGCCGTGCCATCGACTCCAGGCGGAAAAAGTGGCTGAGCGCCAAAGCCGATCGTACGATTGGTCACCGCCGTTCCCATGTGCACCTGATTCAAATCCGCAGCCGTGCGCGAGCCGCCGTTGAAGTACACCATGTTGCGGGCCTTTGTCGCCGCCACGTCAATGCTGAACACCGTCGAATCGGTCATGCGACGAAGGCCAATGATCGTGCCGTCAAGGTCTGCCACCGCAATCACCATCTTCGCCTTTGATCCCAGTGGCAGGCGGATCACCGCGCGGGTTAGATTGGCGGTGGTCTCCGCATTATTTAGAATTCCCTGCACGTCCGTAACGCTCAACCCGCCGAGCGGCCCAGCCGCGGCAGCGACCAGGTCTCCTTCCGGCGGTTGTCCTGCACTTGCCAGTGGTCCGACGAGAAATGTCCCTGTAAAGGTGCCGGGGCTTACCCCAGCTGGCGCAGTGGTTTGATTCACAAAGGGAAGCGCAATGCCATTAATAAAGACGACTCCGGGTGGCGCGGGTGTTGGCCCGAAGCCGTTGGATGTCGCCGCCGCGTAAGCGGCATACTCAGCGAGATTGGGCGAAACGCCTGCCACGCCGACTCCACCAACTACAACCCCGCTGCGAAAAATCGGCACCCCGCCGGGATTTACCGTGTTTGCATCGCTGTCCTGCAAATCCGCTTTGCCCGTGATGATTCCCGGGCCGGTCCCACCGCTAAGCGAAAGCGCAGGTTGCACGGCCTGGCCTGCCAGATAATTCGTCGAGAGCGTGCACCCCCGATTCGTGTTCTCGATTCCATAGAGCGGCGCGTTGTTCGTATTGGCCACTCCCGGAGGAAAATGAATCCCGCTGATGAACCGAACTGTGCGCGAGGAAAGCGGAGCCTGATCATTGCTAAAGTAGGCCGCTGTGCGCGCCAGAGCCACCGCCAGATCGTTGACCTTCACCAGGGCGCCAAAATTCCCCGCCGCCGTCGTCCCCGCGCTCGGCTTGCGATACACCGCAAGGACGCTGCCACCACGATCTACCACCGCTATCACCATGCTGGCGGAATCGGCGGCCTGCGCGGCGGCTTGTACGATGTTTTGGACGTCAGTAATGCTGAGGGGCGCCGCTGTGGGAGGCGTCATCGCTGCATCAGGAGCGGAGGTAACGCTGCCGCAGCCCACCATCAGCACCGCCAGCGCCACGGCAATTCCCAACGCCAGGATCACTCCCCAGGCGAGAGTCTTGCGCCGGTGCGCGTAGGCGTGGCGGGATTCCACGTGTCTTCGAAGTGCATGTTCCATGAAGGGCTAGTCTGTTGGTACCATGCGCTGCAACCGCGCCACAATTGGCATTCTGAACACAGATGGGAATCGGTGACTCCCGAGCGATGCAAGGGACGTTATCGACTATTCGCATGCCTCCTCAAAAAAGGTTGCCGTGCCACGCCGAATCCGGTGTAGTTAACGGAGATTGTGAAGGACTCTTTTGCTCTTCCGTTCTAACTGAATGCGCCTCTTCGCTCCGTCCAAGACGTGCGTCGCTCCTGCGTGGCTTTGCCTATTCCTCGCTCTCGGGCCATTCCATTTGTCGCAATCCCAGGCTGCTGATTCCTCGCAGACACCTTCCGTGAAAATTTCCACGGAACCCGCCCCTGCAAAACGCATCCCTCGCGAACAGGCGCTGACGACCGCGGCCATTGACGGCATCGTGCGCGAACAAGTGTCGCCATCGGAATTGCGGCTCATTGCGGGCGTGCTGCTTTCACTCCGCAACACGCAAA
The DNA here is from genome assembly GCA_963709675.1 of Candidatus Acidiferrales bacterium. GTDB lineage: Bacteria > Acidobacteriota > Terriglobia > Acidiferrales > UBA7541 > Acidiferrum. The sequence continues at coordinate 826,046 of CAVPWW010000001.1, read as the reverse complement.
CAAATCAGTCCATTTCAGTAATCTCTTCCGGAGAGGGCGTGTTTCGCATTCTTCCCCTTCCTCCTGGCGTCTACGAACTGAGCGTCGAAGCCAGCGGCTACTCGTCGCTGTTGATCCCCACTCTCACACTGAATGCCAATGAAGTTCTCACACTGGAAATTCTCTTGGTGCCCTCGACAAACGTGGAATTTCGCTCTCGCCTACCCCGCCAATCTGAACTCGCCCCAGCACTCTCTGCCGAGGCTCCCGCGTCGACAGGTAACTATCGTGAGTTGCGTCACCGCCTCGACGCCGATCCCAACTACATTCTCGAACTCGCTCCCGACGTCTTGCCCCCCGCCGCAGATGTGTTCAACACTGTTCCAAACCGCTGGGAGATTCCCCTGCCTAAGTATCAACGCTATGTCTCACAGAACGGTTCCATCTACGTCAAGCCCCATTGGTACGACCCGTTCAATCACAACCGCTTCAAAGGTGATGAGCCAATCTGGCCGGAACTGTTTGGCCAGCAGGTTTTCTTCGATTTCACCGGAGCCGCAGAAACCTTTTTGGATGGCCGCCGTGTCCCGACGCCCACAGCCGCCAGCCCCACGCAACCCGGCAGCGCTAATTTCTTCGGCAAGGGCGACCAGTTATTTCTGGACCAGACCTTCCGCTTTTCCTTCGATCTCTTTCACGGCGACACCTCATTTAAGCCCGTCGATTGGCGCCTCCGCATTACCCCCGAACTCAGCCTGAACTACCTCGATGTTCAGGAACTGGGGATAGTCAGTCCGGATGTTCGCAAAGGCACCACACGATTCGATGACCACATTGGTTTGCAGGAAGCTTTCGTCGAGGTGAAGCTCCACGACCTCAGTCCCAACTATGATTTCATTTCCGCACGCGCCGGCATTCAACAGTTCAACGCTGATTTTCGTGGCTTCCTGTTCGTTGATGAACAGCCTGGCCTGCGCATCTTTGGAAACTGGGACAACGACCGCATTGAATACAATGCCGCCTACTTCAATTTTCTTGAGAAAAATACCAACAGCGAGCTCAACTCCTTCGCACTTCGCCAGCAGCAAGTGGTCCTCGCGAACGTCTACTTGCAGGATTTCGTTTTTCTGGGATATACGGCCGAGTTTGTCGGCGCCTGGAACAAGGATGACTCCAGCATTCACTATGATGACAACGGCTTTCTTGTCCGGCCGGCTCCTATCGGCAGTGTCGTCAACCAGGGAGTCGGTCCGATCCCCCACGGCATTCGCGTCGGCTATTTTGGCTGGCTCGGCAGCGGCCACATCAAGCGGCTAAATCTCACGCATGCCTTTTACGAAGCAGCGGGGGAAGACAGCTTCAACCCCGTCGCTGGCCGCAGTGTCACCGTCAACGCGCAAATGGCCGCCGCGGAACTTTCGTTCGATAAAGATTGGCTACGCTACCGTGTTTCCACTTTTTATGCGTCGGGTGACGCAAATCCGCGCGATGGACGCGCCAACGGCTTCGATTCCATAGTCGATTTGCCCAATTTTGCCGGCGGGATCTTCAGCTTCTGGAATCAACAGACGATTCGCCTAACGGGAACGGGCGTGGCGCTTACGCAGGACGGCAGTCTGCTTCCCAATATGCGCTCCGACAAGTTCGAGGGCCAGGCCAACTTTGTGAATCCGGGGATTTTTCTCATCAACGCGGGCGCGGACTTCGATATCACCCCGAAACTCAAAGGTTTTGCAAACTACAATTTCCTTCGCTTCATGCGGACGGAATCCCTCGAATACGTCCTGTTCCAATCCCCAATTCACCACACCATCGGGAGCGATTTCGGCCTCGGCGTGCAATATCGACCGCCTCTTTCGGAGAATCTCATTCTGACTGGCGGCGCCTCGATGCTTCAGCCAGGGCAGGGCTTTCGCGATATTTACACCGGGCGCACCCAGTTTTCCGTTTTTGGTTTGGCAAAGTTTACGTTCTGAAGGATGAACGAATGTCTGGATTCAAAAATCCGCCGAGGCGATTAAGCAAAGGCCCAGAAAGTGGCCGCCAATATTTTCTGGTGCTCATCTACGTGACAGTTTCGCTCTTGTTCCTTGCTTTGGGCGCGCGTACCAGTTCTTTGCACGCATCTGACGATCAGCAAGGACTCGTCCGCGGGCAATCGCAGGAAGAGGCCGATCGCAAGTCAGCAGGCTGCATCACATGCCACACCGCGACCGATGAACCTAGCATGCATCCTTCCAAAGCCGTGCACCTTGGTTGCACGGATTGCCACGGGGGAAATTCCATTGCGGCCATCGCACCAGGGCTTTCAGCGACTTCGCCGGAATACGCCGCCACCAAAGAGAAAGCACACGTACAACCGCGCGATCCCGTGTTCAAAAATCGCTCTGCGATCCCCGAGCGCGCCTACACCAAATGGCTGATGGAGCCGGCGGAGTACATCAAATTTGTGAATCCCGGCGACCTTCGAGTCGCTGCGGAAAACTGTGGCAGTGCCGGCTGCCATCCAAATGAAACACGTGCCGTCTCCACCAATATGATGACGCACTCTGGATTTCTCTGGGGCGCCGCGCTCTATAACAATGGGGGTATTCCCTACAAAAATGCGCGTTTTGGCGAAAGCTATGATCGCAATGGCACGCCGCAATCTTTAAAGACAATTCCTACACCCACGCCGGAGGAAACGCACACCAAAGGCGTGTTGCCTGAACTCACGCCGCTCTATCGATGGGAGCAGTCCCAGCCCGGCAACATCCTGCGCGTCTTCGAACAAGGGGGCCAGAAGAAAGCCGAAATCGGTAACCCGACTCGCGAAGAGGCTCCTGGCAAGCCCGATGACAAACTCAGCGATCGCGGCCTGGGCACGGAATTGCGCACCGACCCCGTTTTCCTCGGCCTCCAGAAAACCCGCTTGCTCGACCCCATCCTTTCTTTTCCAGGTACCAACGATCATCCTGGCGATTACCGCTCCAGCGGCTGCTCCGCCTGCCACGTCATCTACGCCAATGATCGCGATCCGGCTCATTCTGGCCCTTACGCACAATATGGTCACTCTGGTCTCAGTGCCTCACTCGATCCCACAATTCCCAAGAATGAATCCGGCCATCCCATCAGGCACTCCTTCACCCGCGCGATTCCCTCCAGCCAATGCATGATCTGCCATATCCATCCCGGCACAAACATGGTCACCACTTATTTCGGCTTAACTTGGTGGGACAATGAAATCGATTCCGAAAAAATGTATCCGGCCCGACAGCATAATCCCAGTGAAACAGAACGCTTTCAATCCTCCCTCCGGAATCCGGAAGCCGCTGCCGCCCGCGGGCTCTGGGGCGACGAGAAATTTCTTGAACAAACCGGCAGCCAGGAATTCAATGCGCAGTTGAAGACCACTCAATTCGCCGATTTCCACGGCCACGGCTGGGTTTTCCGCGCCGTCTACAAACACGACCGGAAAGGGAATTGGCTCGACAAGGACGGCAAAGAAATCGCCTTCGACGACCCACAGCGGTTTCAGAAGGCAGTCCACCTCACGGACATTCACCTCGAAAAAGGCATGCAATGTGCCGATTGCCATTTCGCCCAGGACAATCACGGTACGGGCAGGATTTATGGCGAACCGCGCGCCGCCGTCGAAATTGACTGCGTCGATTGCCACGGCACCATCCAGAAGAAAGCCACGCTATTGACTTCCGGGCCGGCCGCACCAGAGCCACTTCGCCCTGGCGAATCGCGCGGTCGTCATCTGGAAACACTCCGCACGCCCTGGGGTTCGCGCCGCTTCGACTGGCGCGGTGACAAGCTTTTCCAGCGTTCCATGAGTGATGAACACACGGAATGGGAGATCGTCCAGACTAAGGACACCATCACACCCGGCAATTCGCATTTCAACCTGAAATCCTACCGCGCCAAGCTGATGGGCAAAGACGGCCTTGCTTTATCGCAAGCGCCGGCAGACGACGTGCCCCTCGCCCACGGGAATTCCTCGATGACCTGCTACGCTTGCCACTCTTCCTGGACGCCAACTTGTTTTGGTTGCCACTTGCAGATGACCGCCAACGCTCGACGCCCCATGCTGCACAACGAAGGTCTGCTCACAAAAAATTACACCAGTTACAATTTCCAGGTCCTGCGCGACGATGCTTACTTCCTTGGCGTCGATGGCACCGTCACAGGCCACCGCGTCGCACCCGCGCGCTCCTCTTGCGCTGTCCTCGTTAGCTCGCAAAACGCAAATCGCGAGTGGCTCTATTACACGCAGCAAACCATCTCTGCCGAAGGCTTCTCCGGACAGGCTTTCAGCACTTTTGTGCCCCACACCGTTCGTGCTAAAGAGACCAAAGAATGCTCCGACTGCCACGTTTCCGCCGCGAACGACAATAATGCTTGGATGGCCCAAGTTCTTCTCCAGGGCACCAATTTCATGAATTTTCTTGGACGCTACGTCTATGTTGCAACGGGCAATGGCGGTTTCGAAGCCGTCTCCGTTGCCGAGCACGACGAACCCGAAGCGATTTATGGCAGCGATCTCCAACGCATAGCGTATCCCAACGATTTCGAAAAGTTCGTCGCGCACAACCGTCAACTTTCCGCGGTAGCGCGCCACGACGGAAAAGTTTTCGATATTCAGGCGCGCGGCGAATATGCTTACGCTGCGACGGGCAAGGGCGGTCTGCGGATCTATGACATTGCTAACGTCGACAATAAAGGATTCTCCGAAAAGATGACCACCGCGCCCGTCTCTCCTCTCGGCCAGCGCTTCTTTCTCCCAACCAAAAATGCGATGGCAGTAGCTTCGCCGACGACTTTGGGCGTCGATCCACTCCGCTCGCACCTCCCGGAGAATGAAGAGCAGCCTATTCACCTGCTTTACGGATTCTTATATGTAGCTGACAAAGACGAAGGCTTGGTGATTGTTGGCAACCCAGACCTGGAATCGAAAAGTCCCGGCGTGGGCACGTTGCTCGATGGCGACCCCACAAACAATTTCCTCAAGCGCGCCCTAACCTTTAATCCGGATGCTGTCTTGACCGGCGCGCGCCGCATCACCATCGCTGGCACATTTGCCTACATTCTCACGGACAAAGCACTTGTCGTAGTGGACCTCGACAATCCTCTCGCGCCGCAAATCACCGCCACAATAAGTGCTCCGTTCTTAAATGATCCTCGCGCCATCACCATTCAATTCCGTTATGCTTTCGTCGTCGATCGCGATGGAATGAAGGTCCTGGACGTTACCGATCTCGCGCAACCCAAGCCAGAACCGCACGTTCTCGTGCCGCTCGAAGATGCCCGCAACATCTATGTCGCGCGCACTTACGCATACGTCTCAGCGGGCAAGCAAGGCCTGGCGATCATTGATCTGGAAACTCCGACCGCTCCAAAGCTCGACCAAGTTTTCACCGCGAATGGCCAGCTCAACGACGTCAACGACGTCAAAATTGGCATGGTTGACGGCAGCGCCTTCGCCTTCGTCGCCGATGGCAGAAACGGGCTCCGCGTCCTACAAATTGTCTCGTCCTTCGACGACCCCGCACACTTTTCTGGTTTCAGTCCACGCCCTACGCCAAAGCTCATCGCCACGTCGCGCACAAGAGGACCTGCGCTCGCAATTTCCAAGGGCATTGACCGCGACCGCGCCGTTGACGAGTCCGGCAATCAACTAGCCGTCTTCGGCCGCCGCGGCGCTCGCCCTCTCAATCATGTCGAGTCGCAGCGCCTTTTCCTGCGTGGGGGCCAAATCTATACCGTCACGGATGAGGCCGTCGAGCGTCCATATTCCGCCACTTCCCCGGCCTCCCAGAACAATTGGATCGATCGCGTCTGGGATTGGATTTCAAGCACACCATGAACCGCAACCCTCACCCCGCTCTTATCGCTTTTTCTTCGCATGAAAGTTTTTGCTCCTTGCCTGCGCCAAACCCTTCATTTCCAATGCTTTCCGTTCGCTAACCTCTTTCCTGTGAACCTTTTACCCATTCGCTGCATCTTATCTACAGCTAACAGTTTGTTCACGTTTTTCACGCATAGCACCCATTAAAATTATTTGTGGGGCGGCACCTCCAATTGAGGTTAAGGTGTACGCGTGGGGAGTATCCGAGCCGCGCAATCGGCTCACGTTCGCCAATGGCGGACAGAAAGAGGAGCATCACCCCTATGACCAAGCATTATCTTCTGGCCAGCGACTTTGACCAGACGCTCAGCTTCAACGACTCGGGAGTCGCTTTGAGCGAACTTATCGGCTTTCATGGCTTTCACGACAAGGTGAAGGGCCTATCCAACATCAATCTCGTCCAGCAGGGTGCCGAACTTTCTTATCTGATTCTGCACGATCCAGATTTTCGCCGCGTTCGTCGCGAGCACCTCATCGAGACCGGCAAGCACATCCGGCTGAAGCATGACGTCAGCCTGTTTGCGCGCTCGCTCGACAGCCTGTCCGACGACCACAAAGTTTCCTTTTACGTCATCTCCGCTGCGCCCCAGGAAATTATCCAGTCGGCGCTTGAAGGAATCGTGCCGGCCGACCACATTTTCGGCACGCGCTTTCGCTTCAACGAAGCCACGGGCGAAGTGGACTCAATCATCCGCGCCACCGCGGGCTGGGGCAAAATCACTGTCCTGGAAGAACTCCGCGCCGAACTCGGCATCAGCCACGACCGCATCATCTACATGGGCGACGGAAGCTCCGATTTGCCAGTCATGATGCACGTCAATCAGTACGATGGCCTCACGATCGCTGTATCCGAGGCGAAATTTATTACCCGTGTCGCGCGCCGCACCGTTCTTAGCGACAACGCCATGAGCGTGCTTGTTCCCGTACTCGAGGAAGTCCTTCGCTGGGATTCCGCCATGATCCGGCGCTTCTTTGCGACTCGCGGCCTCACTCTTCGCGAGTGGGACAAAATGCGCACGGACATGCTAACCATCGACGAGAGCACCAGCCCCGCACCTGCTGCCGCTCAATAGAAGCCGTCCCGGGCGGAAGAAATCCGTCGTCGTTTTTCCAGTTGAAGCGCCCACACCTGACTGCATCAGAAATTTGTTATGCTTTCTGTCCACTCTGGAGGATCCCAATGTCCCGCAAAAACATTCTGATGCTCGTCGGTGACTACGTCGAAGACTACGAAGTGATGGTCCCTTTCCAAGCCCTGCTGATGGTCGGGCACACCGTCCATGCCGTTTGTCCCGGCAAGAAATCAGGAGACGTGGTCCGCACGGCGGTTCACGATTTCGAGGGCGACCAAACCTACTCCGAAAAACGCGGCCACAATTTTGCCCTCAACGCCACTTTCGATAATATCCGCCCGGAGGATTACGAGGCCCTCGTCATCCCCGGCGGCCGCGCACCCGAATACATTCGTCTGAACCAGCGCGTACTGGAGATTGTTCGCCATTTTGCTTCCACAAAAAAGCCCATCGCTTCAATTTGCCATGGTGCTCAAGTCCTTGCTGCAGCGGGTGTTCTGCAAGGGAAGAACTGCAGTTGCTACCCAGCGGTTTCGCCCGAGGTGACACTTTCGGGCGGCATCTTCGCCGATATCGCCATGAGCGAGGCTGTGGTCGACGGCAATCTGGTCTCCGCCCCCGCATGGCCCGCTCATCCCGCGTGGCTTTCCAAATTTCTCACCATCTTAGGCACCCGCATCGAACTTTAATCACTGGCCGAAAAAAATCGTCATTCCGCACGAAACCCGCGGAGTGAGGAATCCCTTTTCGATTGCCAACACGCCACCACCCTCTTCTTCTCCTTGACAGTCTGGGAGGCAGGATTTATATCCCCAGTTCATCTAGGAGACCGGATCCGTGGACAAACAACGGGATCTTCTGCAAGGCTCAAAGCCGTTTCCCTGGGCCCATTCCATGGCTACGGCATTCTCCTGCGCATCCAGCAAATTTCCAAAGTCCGGCTAGAGATTCAACAAGGCTCTCTTTATCCCGCTCTCTATCGCCTGGAAGACAGAGGCTGGATCGTCAGCGAATGGCGTGAGTCCGAAAACAATCGCAAAGCCAAGTTTTTCACTGCGGCAGGCTAGCGGAAGCTATAAACGGAAACTGAAAATTGGGACCGCATGGCCGATGTCATTGCGGGGGTGCTGCACACTATACGCGAGGAAGTATGATGTTGTGGAAACGCATCGAATCGTGGTTGCGCGCCATGAATGAAGCGCCATGAGTTTCTGGAAGCGCTTTCGATCCTGGATCCCGGCGATTCTGCCCCACTCCCGCAATCCTGCCCGCTCTGAAGATTGCGAAGATCGCCCCCACGAATACATTGCGCGAGGAAAAGTGCGATTTATCGACTATGGCGCTTAATGGTCGTTCAGCCCGCTAATGCCCTTTGCGGGACGGAGGACTCGCTTCCAACGTCTTTTTCAATTCTTTCATTCACTATTTTCGAATTGTGATTCTTGCACTTCCTAATTTCCTCCCCAAGCCGCATAATCATTTGTTTGCTACTCCACGTAAAGGCGAATCTTGCGACATGGCTAACATCAACGTAAAGAAGGGTGTAATTGGAATTCTCACGGGGGGAGGCGACGTCCCCGGTTTGAACCCGGCTATTCGCGCGGTTACCTTCCGCGCGCTGCGCGAGGGCTATGAAGTCATCGGCATCCGCCGCGGATGGGGCGGTCTTGTGGACATCGTTCGCGACGAAAACCACGACAATTCGAATAATTTTCAGCGGCTCACAGAAGACGTGGTCAATCGCGCCGGGCGCACCGGCGGCACGTTCCTCCACTCTTCACGAACCAATCCCGGCCGGGTCAGTAAGAACAGCGTCCCTGACCACCTGAAATCAGAGTACAACGCCGAGAAAAATGACCTTACTCCTGAGATCTTGAAGAATCTGGCGTGGCTCGGCATCGAATACATGATCCCCATCGGAGGTGACGACACGCTCAGCTACGGCGTGCGCCTCTATCAGGAGGGCGTTCGCGTTGTCGCCATCCCCAAGACCATGGACAACGATGTTCCTGGAACCGACTACTGCATCGGTTTTAGCACCTGTATCACCCGCACGATTCAGATGACGAACTCCCTGCGCACTTCCGCCGGCTCTCACGAGCGCTTCATGGTTCTCGAGGTCTTCGGCCGCTACGCCGGTTTCACCGCTATGCTTCCTACCATGGCGGGGGCAGCCAACCGCTGCGTCATCCCCGAGCACAAGTTCAATATCGAACAGCTTGCGGAACTCCTGGTGCATGATCGCAAGCGCAATCCCAGCCGCTACTCCATCGTGCTGGTCTCCGAAGGCGCCATGTTTGAAGGCGGCGAAATGGTCTTTCAGAATGCCTCCGCCGATGCTTTCGGCCACAAAAAGTTAGGTGGCATCGGCGATCTCGTATCCGAAGAACTCACGGAACTCTCTTCCAAATTCAATAACGGCAAGAGAATTGAGTGCATTAACCAGAAACTTGGCTATCTCGTTCGCTGCGGCGATCCCGATGCCATCGACTCCATTGTGCCCATGGCCTACGGCAACCTTGCCTTGGATCTGCTCCTCAATCGCATTCACGGCCGTCTCGTCGTCCTCAAAAATGGCCGCTACGACAACATGCCCATCGATACCGTAACCGCCACTAAGAAAGTCATCAACGTCAAGGAACACTACAGCATCGAGCGGCTCCGTCCGGTCTACCAAAGCTTTGAGATGAAGCCGCTCTTCCTGATGACCAGCGAAGTCGGCTGACGCAAGGGGAGCGCTCTTGCGCCCTGCCACTCTTTTCCGGCATGCTGGCTGAACCTATCTCCCCCCACCGCCCGGGATGGGACTCCTGGGAGGTCCTATGGTTGCTAACTCTGCGCCGGTCCCCCTCAATATCGAGCATCATCACGCCCTCATCGTGGATTCCAGCCCGGAAGTTAATCAACTCCTCACCAATCTTTTTCAACACGAAGAGTGGGATGTGCAACTGGCAAAAGACAATCACCATGCTCTCGAACTCGCCCGTCAGCGTCCGTACGATCTGATCATCACAGGTGAGCGCACGTCCAGCCAGGAGGACATCGAATTGCTTCGCAGGCTTCGCCTTGTGCGTCCCCACACGCGTCTGATCATTCTCACCGAGGAATTCACGCCGGGTGATGTCCTCAGTTCGATCCGTGAGCACGCCTTCAGCTATTTTTCGCGTCCTTTTTCCACCGAGAAGTTCGCGGAAATGATTCGTATCGCCATGAACGAACCTTTCTGGGATGACGGGATTGAGATTCTCTCTGCCACGCCCAACTGGGTGAGGCTCTGCGTCCGCTGCGATATCGTCGCCGCCAATCGCCTGATTCAGTTCTTCCGTGAGGCTTCCGATCTTCCCGACGCCGAAACCGAAGAAGTTGCCGCTGCTTTTCGGGAGATTCTGTTAAATGCCATGGAGCACGGCGGAAAGTTTGACGCCACGCAACACGTCGAGGTTTCTTATGTGCGCACGCGCCGCATGGTGCTTTGCAAAGTCAAAGACCCCGGCACAGGATTTTCCCTCGAGGAGTTAAAGCACTCCGCTGTCGCTAATCCACCCGACCAACCTTTTCTCCATATGGCGGAACGAGAAAATCGCGGCATGCGTCCCGGCGGATTCGGCATTCTTATGTCCAAGAAACTTGTCGATGACTTGATTTACAACGATAAAGGCAACGAGGTCCTGCTTATCAAGTACCTTGACCATGCTCCGCAGCCCTGAACGACAAAAGGCGGAACAGCCCCGACTGCTCTGTTCAGCCTTCCGTCCAACTCCAAACATGTCATCCGCCGCCGAGTGTGAATTGCACAGTCACATTCAATTGCACCGCCAAGGGCTCATCGTTCAGGTAGGTGGGCTCATATTTCCATCGCCGCACCGCATCCAGCGCTGATTGAATCAGCAACGGGGGGCCGGAAACTACTTTTACTTCCACTACGTCGCCGTGCTCATCGATGATGGCTTCCACGATCACTGTGCCTTGCAAGTGTGTCTGTACTGCCAGCGGTGGATACCTTGGATCCACTCGTGTAATGAGCCTGGGCTCTTTCACTCGTCCGCCGACGCGGACCGGCGCCCTTGGCCCTTTTTCCTTTGGCGCGATTGGCTGGGGAACTGCTCCTGTTCCCCCGATCACTCCACCAAGCACCCCACCCATCGATCCGCCGGCCACTCCGCCGGGTACACCACCGGCCACTCCGCCCGTCCCCTCCACGTCGGGTATCGGTGCTTCTTTCAGCATGGCGATTTCCTTCGGCACGATCGTCGGCGCAACTAATTTGCCCGAATTCTCAAAGACTCGATGTACTGGCGCAGCCTTGATGATCGGCGCCGAGGCCGGTGGGGGCGGCGGTGGCGGTGGCGGCGCGACAAGAAACGTCGATGCGAACTGTCTCAAGTCCAGTGAGTCTGTAAAATACAGCCCCGCAGCTATGGGCGCGACCAAGAGGCACCCATTCACAGCTAAGCTAATCAATGTGTCAATGAGCCGCGAGCTGCTCTTCATCCGGTTGTATTCCAACATCGAGGATTGGAACGAACCCTCGACCGGCCGCGGGGGCAGCACCACTTTAGCTGGCGGCTCTGCGAGTTCAGCTTTACGCGTTTCCAGAACTTGCGTTTCTACTTTTTTCCCGGATTTTACTTCTTGATCGGGAGGTACTTCAATATGGATGGACGGAGCCATAGTCTTAACCTCCAATCTCTACAAGCGCATGTTCCATGCCATGGAACATGCTTGTAACTAATTGAAATAATTTGCGTTATTGACGTATCGACAAACCCTTGCGTCACTTCGCGCAAGTTCCCTACCCACCTTGCGCCAGGTTACCCAGCTATTATTTTTCAAATATGGTAGAAAGAGCTCATCGATAGTGCTCTTACTTATTTCAAGAAATGGATGCCGACGGCTGATTTCCGTTCTTCACTCAACGACCGTTGGATGGATTCAGAGTTTTGGCAATCAGGAAATAACACACTACAGCCGCTGCTAAGCCGATGGCAATCCATCTTCTGGACTTGCTCGGCTTCTCCTTTTTCTCGATCCAATCCCCTAGCGAGGAACTCAATAAATACAACTGCACTCCAAGGATGATACAAGCTGCTACTTCCACTAACGCCAACTGCCGGTACAGTGCGAATAAAAATGTCGCGCCGCAGATGAGCGCTGAGAAAAAAGCAGCCAGAACTGTCCAGATGTGATTCTTCATCGATGCCCCCGGAGGCCCCGCCATTTCTATCACGTACCTTCGTCACATGACTACTCATCATATTTGTGTAGATTTGTTCCAGGTGATCACATGCAACAACGTCGCTTAGGAAAGACAGGACCCCTGATTTCTCCCATGGGCCTCGGCTGCATGGGCATGTCGGAATTCTACGGCGCGCGTAATGATGCCGAATCCATTGCTACCATTCATCGTTCCGTTGAACTCGGCGTCAATTTCCTCGATACTGCCGACGTTTACGGCCATGGTGACAATGAAATCCTGGTCGGTAAAGCCATTCGCGACCGCCGCGATAAGGTTTTTCTCGCTACAAAATTCGCCATTGTTCGTGACCGCGCCAATCCCAATCTTCGCGGTGTCAATGGCAAGCCCGAGTACGTTCGTTCTTCCTGCGAAGCAAGCCTCAACAGACTCGGCGTCGACACCATCGACCTTTACTATCAGCACCGCGTCGATCCCAAAACTCCTATTGAGGAAACCGTTGGTGCCATGGCCCAGTTGGTCCGGGAAGGCAAGGTTCGGTTCTTAGGTCTTTCGGAGGCCTCTCCGGCTACCATTCGGCGCGCTCATGCCGTTCATCCCATCGCCGCGCTGCAGACCGAGTACTCGCTCTGGACCCGCGACCCGGAGGAAGAGGTGATTCCGACAGTTCGCGAACTGGGCATCGCCTTCGTGGCCTACAGCCCGCTTGGCCGCGGCTTCCTCACCGGCCAGATCAAAAAATTCGACGATCTCGCTGCCAATGATTATCGCCGATCCTCCCCGCGCTTCCAGGGCGAAAATTTTCAGAAGAACCTGGACCTCGTCGTCCGCACTGAACTGATCGCAAAGGAAAAAAATTGCACCCCTGGCCAGCTCGCTCTCGCGTGGCTGTTTGCCCAGAACGATAACATCATCCCAATCCCTGGCACCAAGCGCCGCAAATACCTGGAAGAAAACGTCGCTGCTCTCAACGTGAGACTCTCGGCTGATGACCTACGCCTTCTCGAAGAGGTTGCCCCGAAGGGCGCAGCCTCCGGCCTCCGATACCCGGAACACATGATGAACCTGGTCAACGGCTGAGCCGCGCTCGCCAACTGAATCACTGTCCTTCCGAGCGAAGCGAGGAATCCTTCTCGTTTTGCAACGCCGGCAGGGTGTATGTGCCCCGCACTTCTTTTCGTCTTGCCCAGTCGTGATACGTGTGGCACTCAAAGCACCGCGATTCCGCATGCTCCGGCCCCGGAGCGTGACACGTCTTACAATTCGCAATCCCCGGCACCAGAATGTCACTGGTCTCCGTGCTCCTTAGCGCTTTTGCGTGGCAACCCGCGCACGAAAATCCTCGGTGCGCATCATGATCAAACTTTGCGTGCGGCAGCCATCGTTCCCGTACTGCCGCAGGGGCAATCGAGGGCAGGGAAGCACCCTGTTGGAACGACAGCGCATGACACTGCTTGCAAGTCTTCCTCCACAATAATTCTTCCGCGGCTGCGGTCCGCTCCACCACCCATTGCGCCGGTGTTAACACCCGCACATCAGGCTGCTGCGGCTCGCCAGTCAAATCCCTCCACGGATCGCGTATTACTCGCACCTCTCCTCGATGCGCGGCAATATATTCTTGAAATTTCCTCAGCAAAAACGCGCGGACCACTTCCGGTTCGTCGTGCGGCACACCCTCGTCGAACCGCTTGTCAAATGTCAGTAGATGGCACCCCGAACAGGCCGTCGCGAATCTCACTGGGCGCATCCGTTCTCTCCCATTGCCTGGCGCATAAGGTTTTAGGCTTGGCACCGGTTGCACCGCATTGCCACTGGAGTTGTCCTGTCGCAACTCGTACGAAGCCGGCTCAGGATTTGGAGATACGGCGTACTTCCATTCCGCCGCGTAGTTGCGATGGCAATCCCCACACTCCAATTGCACGATCGGCCCATTTGGCCCTTGGCGAATAGGCTTCAGGTGAATCGCGTGGTTGAGTCGAATCGTGCCGGGATCCTTCGCACCATCCTGGAGCAGGGCAAAGTCCGGGTGTCCATCCTCGAAGTTGTGAATCATTGCAGCGTAATGTACTTGACCACTCCCCACTCGCAAACTTCCATGACATCCCGCGCAGCTCTGATTGCTCGCCGCACTGAGGTCGATCCGCCCACGATGCTCTATGTGGCACGTCGCACAGGTGGGCACAGCAGCTGCTACTTCGTTTTCGTGATGCACGGGGCCGTCGTGGCACGCTAGACATGCGCTATTTGCGGCATTCGAAGAAAACTCGCCCGTCTTTTGGATATGGCAGGTCGCGCATTCCTTTTCGAGCACCGCATGGGCCTCGCTCATCCGGCCGCTTGAGTACACCCGCGAATCCTTTGTGGATGCCCGCCAGGCGATCCATCCCACTGCCAGTAACGGCACCAAGACGCTGAGCCACATCATCGCGCGCTTGTACGCAGTCTCCCTCTTGAAATAATTCAGGTCAACCCGTTGCGCCAGTTTTTTCGTTGTTCTCGTTCTCGCCACGCGACTCTCGCCACTCTGTGCTTCTAGAATTTCTCTTTGCTTCTAATACTTCAGCGCCATCACCGCATGCACCGCGCCCAATATCATTAACGCCAACGAAAGCGGAATATGCACCAGCAACCACCCATGCAACCAGCGATGCAACCGCTCCTGCCGCTCCAGTTGCCGTGCTTCGTCGCAAATCTCTTCCAGGTCGTTCAGCGCTCCGTGCGCCGCCGGCGGTAACAGCGTCTTCAGCGCCGCAAAAGCTAGCTTTGCCTTCTCCGCGTCGCCGAGGCGCTGTCCCCGTCGCCCCGGCCGTTCCAGGAATACGCGCAGCTCTTGCAAGTAAAACCTCTTCAATGGGGTGCTTTCCGCTTCACTCAGCAGAATCGTTTCTGCCGCAGGCGCCACTGCCGCGCTGGCTCCCGCGCTCACGGCCGCCGAAGTCCGCAAGGGTACAGCGGCGGCCGAAATAGGTCTCGATGCCGTGAATCCCCCGGCTCGTTGCCCTTCTGCTCCACCCTTCGCCCGTCCCACTTCCCCGCAGACTGCTTCCACGGCTTGGTCGGCCTCTTCGAGCAATAGCTTCTGCACATTTTCAATTTCCGCGTAGATCGTTTCCAGTGGCACCTCGGTTGTCATGATCCTCGGCACGTAATTTTGCAGCGCTGCCCCGAATACGCCGCTCCCAACTGTAATAATCAGCAACCACATCAACACGCGCGTCAGTGTGCCGCCGAAGTGAAATCCTCCATGAAACAAAATTAGCGGCAAGCTCAACAATCCCAGCCACAAATGCCCTCGCATCCATGCTTGCGCTCGACCCAACCGCCAAGTGGGCACCCGCTTCCGCGCTCCCAGTAATGCCGCGAAAATCATGAACGCGAATCCCGCAATCCCGAATGCAAGTCCTGCTGCGCTCCCACCGCGGGGCCCAGCCAGTGCCTGCTTCGCATATGCCACATACGCAATCGCGCTAACGGCCAGGATTCCCAGTGATGACACTGCCCAGCCGCGATGTGTCCGGTCCATCCTCATGCGCGTGGCCCTTGCCCCATCAATTCGGCAAAGAATTTTCTCGGATCCACGCGGTGCGCCGCATCATGTGGGCAGGCATACACGCAGCTTGGCTCCTTCAAGTGCGTACACAAATCGCACGACGTCGCCTTCTGTTGCACCACGGCTTTCCGCCGACCCGGATTTTCCAGGTCTTCCACCCGCACTTCAAACGGGTGCAAATTAATATTCCCGTACGGGCAATTACGCGCGCACAATCCGCACCCGATGCACCAATCCTCGATAATCACTTCCAGCGAATTTCTCCGCCGGATGGCCCCCACCGGGCATCCCACCATGCACAGTGGGTCGCGGCACTGCCTGCACGAGGTGGCCACCAGAAAATTCTCGAAACGTAATCCCTCGCGCACCAGCCGCGTCACGCCGTCATGCGCGTCGGCACAAGCATTCACGCACGCGTCGCACCTCGTGCAGTTCTGCAAGTCCAGAATCAACAGGCTCTGCGCCTCCATCAGCCCTTGCGACAAAAATTGATCCAGAGGAAGGCTTTGCACCATCTGCATTCGCTGCGCATTGGCCGCCTGCCGCTCCGCCGCCACCGCCTCCAGCCCCGTTCGCACTCCCGGGAACCGCCCCACCATCTCCCGGAAGTCGTCCCCAGAAAGTTTCACCAGTTCCACGTGGTCCAGCGCAGTGCATGTCGCTGTCCGCACGCCGCCCCCCAATAGCCCAATCTCCCCGAAGTAATCGCCGCGCGAGAGATACGCCAACACCAGTTCGCCGCCCAGATAGTCCTCCGAAATTTTCACGAACCCGATGCGCACCAGATAAAAACAGTCCGCTGCCTCTCCTTGCCGCGCAATCACCTGCCCCGGTGCGTAGCGCACCAGCTCCACGCTGCCTTTCAAGTGTTCGATGAAATCAGGTGCGAGCCCCGCCAGCATGGGCACTCCCCGCAAGTGCGTCTCTAGCGCCCGTCGCCGGTAATTCTCGTCGAGCTGCACTCGGAATGTTTTGTTCCTCATCATGATGTCGAGCACATTTCGCAACATCTCGAACACCACGACATCCGTCTTGGCCCGCACTGTCGCCGACCGCGGGTAAAAATTCATGCAGGTCATTTCGCCAAACAAATCGCCGGGCCCGAGTTCCGCCACCGGATTTCCATACGACAAGTCCACCGACGCATCGATCGGAATCGTCCGGTCACGCGCCTCCTCCTCGCGCTTATCCTCCTCGCGCCCCACCAGCACACTGGTCAGCCTCTTGAAAAATCCTCGTGCTCCTCCTTGTGTTTTCACGTGCGCAATCGAAGTAGCGATGGCAACCTCTGCCATTCCTTCCACGATGAAGAATGCCGTCGAACCAAAGTCGCCTTCGCGGCAAATCACTTCGCCCTTGCGATACCTTCGCTTCACGATCGCCCCGCGATTCAACTCCAGGAATGTTCCGGAAACTCCCGCAAACACCGGCAGCCTGTGAAGTTCTTCTGCCGTGAGCGACTGCGTGCCCGCTCCCGCCACGATCGCTGTTCCCGCCACACCTTTATTCGTCAGCGCTCCTGTAGGGCAAGAAACCATGCACTCCCCACACGAAATGCACGTCGAATCGCCCATCGGCGCATTCAAATCAAACGCAATTCCCGCGTAATATCCCTTGCCCATCCTTCCCAGTACAAAATTGTTTTTGATTTCGTCACACCCGCGGATGCAGCGGTCGCACAATATACACGCGTCGTGGTCCACCGCAATCGCCAACGAAGAATGGTCCGCTCCTCTCGTGATTGTTCTTCGCGTGAATCGCGGTGTTCCCAAGCCGGCCTGCTTCGCCAATGTCTCCAGTTCGCAATCCCCGGAATGTTGCTGCCGAGCGCATGGCGACGCGTGATCCGCCATTAGCAGTTCCATCAAGGTCTTGCGTGCGGCTAGCACTTTCTGCGAATTCGTGCTCACCCTCATTCCCGGTTCCACCGGCCGCACGCACGACGCGCTCAGCACCCGCGCACCCGTATCCACCACGCATAGGCGGCACACCCCCACCGGCGTCTGGTTCTGGAGATGACACAGGGTCGGAATCGTGATTCCGTTCAGCCTCGCGGCATCATAGATAGTTGTGCCTGCCGGCACCTGCACGGCTTGCCCGTCAATCGTCAATTCCACCAAGGCTATTCCCATCGCGTTCATACTCAGATTCTCACCAAAAAGTTCCGTTAAGGTCGAATCCCCACCCGCGCCAATTCCGGCATCCTTCCCGCCGCCGAAAAACAAATCCCACTTGGACATTGCCCCTTCAACACATGCGCATCGATCTCCCCCCGGAAATGTTTAAGAACACTCTGAATGGGCGCCGGAGCAATTTGCCCAAGCCCGCAAATCGACGTCAAGCTCATTGCCTGCGACAATTCTTCCAGTAGCGTCAAGTCCGCCCGATACGCGGCCTCGCTCATGTTTCCCTGCGTCCAGCGCGTCAACAATCCCACCATCTTCTGCGAACCCATCCGGCACGGCACACACTTTCCGCACGATTCGTTCCGGTAAAATTTGACTGCCGTGAGTGCCATATCCAGCATGCAGGTCGCGTCGTCGCATACCACAATGGCGCCCGACCCCAGCATTGAACCCGCGTCCGCCAGCGCCTTGAAATCCAGCTGCACGTCCACCATCGATGCAGGCAAGTACCCCGACGATGGTCCCGACGGTGCAAACGCTTTCAGCTTCCGGCCGCCGCGGACCCCTCCCGCGTTTCCATAAATCACGTCGCGCATCGGTGTGCCCATGGGCACCTCGTAAACGCCCGGTCTCGCCACGTGCCCGCTCACGCCGACAAATTTCAACCCGCGCGATCCCCCAACGCCCACCGTCTTGTACCACTCCACCCCGCGCATCAAGATCTGTGGCACATTCGCGAACGTCTCCACGTTATTGATGACCGTGGGCTTCTGCCACAACCCCGCTACGCCGGGAAATGGCGGCTTATTTCGCGGCTCTGCCCGGTGCCCCTCGATCGCTTCCAACAACGCGCTTTCCTCCCCGCAGATATATCCACCAGGGCTAACAAAAACCTCCAGCGTGAAATCCAGCTCGCTACCCAAGATCTTTTTGCCAAGAAGCCCTGCCATTACGCATCGCCGTAACTCTTCCCCAAAAATCTCTTCCTGCAGTGGGTATTCATGCCGGATATACAAAATCCCCTTTTTCGCTCCCGTCACCAGTCCCGCGATCATCATTCCTTCAACTACCAGATGTGGCAGGCGGCTCAGGATGTAGCGGTCCTTGATCGTTCCCGGTTCGCTCTCGTCCGCATTGCACACGACATACTTATCTGCCTCAACTTGCTTCCGTACCAAGTCCCATTTCGTCCACGTTGGAAATCCCGCGCCGCCCATCCCACGCAGTTCCGCCTCTTTCAACCTTGCCAGCACGCCGTCATAATCTCGCGTGTTCAGCAGCTTCCGCATGGCTCCATACTTCTCGCCCTCCCCGTAGGGATCCGAAGCGCAAGCCACTCGCGCGCTTTCAGGATGCTCGGGATGTAGTTCATCGCCCTGCACTGCACGCCGCGCCAAGTGCTCCACCTGTTCGGCGGAAACTTCTTCGAAGATGGCGTCATTGATCGCCACTGCCGGCGCCCTGTCACACCTTCCCAGACAGCTCACCTCCTTGATCTGCACATCCCCCAGCGGAGTCCCCGCAAACCGTCCCGCCAACTCCGCGCGCAGCTCGCACGCTCCATTCAGTCGGCAACTCATGTCCGCGCACACAAAAACCTCCGCCCGGCTCGGCGGCGCTAGATGAAAATGGGGGTAGAAACTCGCAACGCTATGAATCTGATAGAGCGGAATTTGAGTGCTCTGGGAAAGGCTCTCGAGCTCCGCCTTTGGAAGATACCCATGGCGCAATTGAATGGCACGCAATTCGTCAAAGATCACGGCGAAATGTCTCGCGTATGAGCGCCTCCGGGGCAAACGCCGACCAGACTCCACGGGTTTTTACTATTTCCGCATACTCGTGGCTCCCATGCTTCTCCTAATTCGCGCCCGTTGTCTTTTCGCACAATCCCCAGCAAAAGGCCGGCCCTTCCCGTTGACTTGTTACGTTCCCCAAAGCTATAAGCAAAAAGAACTTTTTCTGTCTCACTTCATGCTGCGTCGCAATAACAACTCCGGCCCACGCGAGCTCGTCCTCGCCGCTTTCTTCCTCGTTTCTTCTGCTCCTGTTTCGACGGCCAATGGCTCCAACGAGCCGGTGAAATACATCGGCCCCGGTTCTTGCGCGGCAACCAGCTGCCACGGCAGTGTCAAGCCCGTCGCCGGTAGCCGCATCCTGCAAAACGAATATTCCACCTGGATTCTGCAGGACAAGCATAGCCGTGCCTACCAAGCCCTCACAGGCGATATCGGCGAGCGCATGGCCCACATCCTGAAGCTGGACGCTAAAGCGGAAGTATCCCCCAAGTGTCTTGCCTGCCACGCCCTTTACACCTCGCCCGAGGAGCGCGGCCGCCCTTTTGAAATCTCCGAGGGTGTCTCCTGCGAATCCTGCCACGGTCCCGCCTCCGCCTGGCTCGGGTCCCACACCACTCGCGATTGGCCGCACGAAAAATCCGTTGCCATGGGTATGCGCGACACGCGTAATGTTATCCACCGTGCCAATCTCTGCCTTGAATGTCATCTGGGAACAAAAGAAAAATTCGTCGACCACGAGATGATCGCTGCCGGCCACCCCGACCTCTACTTCGAATTAGATTCGTTTTCCGCGGTCATGCCGCGCCATTGGAAGGTGCCCCGTGAATCCGCTCCCGGCAAACCCGTTGAAGATCCTGCCTGGGCCGGCGTCCGCGACTGGGCCACTGGACAAGCAGTGCAACTCCGCGCCTCAATGGAACGTCTCGCCTGGCGCGCCAACAACCAACGCGCCGACAAGAAAGACGTCTGGCCCGAGTACGCCGAACTTTCCTGTTTCGCTTGTCACCACTCACTCGGTCCGGCAAAAAGCAGTTGGCGTCAGGAACATGGCTATGAAGGTCGCCGTCCCGGTGATCCGCCCTGGAACGCTTCGCGCTACGCCGTCTTCCGACACTTCGCCAAGCAGATCGATTCTGCATCCGCACAGGAGCTCGACCGCCACATGCTCGTGGTTTCCACCGAGATGAGCAAACTGAATCCCGACCGTTCGGTCGTCGCGAGCGCGGCTCTGGCCGCTGTTCCTCTCGCTCAGCAGATCGCTGACCGTCTCGCCACCATGCAGTACGATCAGGCCATCACTCTCCGCATGCTCCAACGGATTACTGATGATGCGGAAAACATTGCCGTCTCGGACGAACGCGCCGCCGAACAAGCCACCATGGCTCTGGATTCGCTCTACATCGCCTATAGCAAAGATGCCAAACCTTCCAACGACGCCGAAGTCCGTGCCGCCATAAACTCCCTCTTCCAGCAGCTCGAAGATCCCTCTGCATACAACGCCGATCAGTTCGCCTCCGCCCTCCGCCGCCTCCGCCCTCTCTTCCACTAAATCTTGGAGTTGCATCTATAGGAACTGCTTTCGAAAACCCTCCGCCACGGTAACACCACTCGCCGACTATCTCTGCCCGTGCCTGAGTTACACTGAATACCTCTCCGACGCGACAACCCATGAACGCCGCTGAACACTTCATCTGTTCCTCGCCCCTGTGGCGCTACTTCACCCGCCGCCAGTTGCTTCCTTGGCTTCTCTCCGGCACGCGCCTCGGCGATCATCTCCTCGAAATTGGCGCAGGTTATGGCGCCGCGACCTCTCATTTGACGACACACGTCTCTCGCGTCACTTGTCTCGAGTACGATCGCAACTCCACTCTTAAATTGAAATCACAAATCAATGGAATAGCCGCCGCAGTGTGTGGCGATGCAGCGAACTTGCCTTTCACGTCCCAGACCTTCTCGTCGGCTCTCGCCATCCTCGTCTTGCACCACCTGAAATCCGCACAACTCCAGGATCAAATGTTCGCCGAAGCCTTTCGTGTCCTTCGCCCCGGCGGCGTTTTCATCGCTCTCGAAATTCACGACAGTTGGTTTCATCGCGTGGGTCACATCCGCAGTACGTTTACGCCCCTAGCTCCCAGCTCTGCGCTTCCTCGCCTCAGCGCTGCCGGGTTTTCCGAGATTGCCCTCGACGTCCGCAGAGGTGCCTTCCGCATCACAGCCATCCGCCCCAATGCGGGAACCCGCTGTGAGCAATAGACTGGTTTGAATGATCGTGGGGTTTCCGTTGCGGTGAGCTGAAAACTTCCTTCTCTTACTTACTGCTCAGCGCCGCGCTCAACTCGCTCCGCGTCTGAATCACCCGCAGGATCGCGTCCCGCGTCACCATCCCGATAATGTGTGCCGCTCCATCATCACTGTGCCGCACCACGGGCATCTGATTCACATCTGCTCCCATCAAACGTTCCAGCAACCGCTGCAACGGTTCTTCCGGCGACGCCCACAAAATCTTATCCCTCGGCACCATCACCGCCTGCACCGAGTTCATTGACCATTCGTCCCGCGGCACCTGGTTCAGCGCCGCAACATTCATCAGCCCCACCAACCGGTCATCCATGGTTACAATATGAATCCGCCGCCCGGTGCGGAGTACTTCGCCGCTATACTCCTCCAGGCTCAAGTTCCCGGGAATTGTGGGCACTTCATGGCTCATCACATCCGCCGCACACAATCCCGTCAACGTTTCACGAATCGTTAGCTGGCTCATGCTGGCTTGTGCCGCACTCAACAGGAACCAGCCGATAAATGCGAGCCAGATGCCTTGCCAACGTCCGATGTACTCGACTAGGGCGCTGTCCTGACCTCCGGCCACCGCCGCAAAGATGCCCAAGCCAATCATCACGTAAGCGATCAATTTGCCGCTCGTCACGGCCACGCGCGTCGCGCGCCCGAAATCCTTGGTTGCTCCCCAAACCATGGCCCGGAATATGCGTCCGCCGTCCAGCGGGAATCCCGGCAACAAATTGAACAGCGCCAGCATCTTGTTCGTCAGGATCAATGGCTCCGTCACCGCTCCCAGCATCTCGTGCCGCGGAAACGCCAGCTTCAGCCCGTAAAACATCACCGCCAGAAATCCGCTCGCCAGCGGCCCTGCAATCGCAATGTTGAATTCCTGGATGGCCTTGCTCGGTTCTCGCCCGATCCGCGCCAGCCCGCCAAACAGGAACAGCGTGATCGAAAGCACCTTGATCTTGTAGTGCTGCGCCACCGCGCTGTGCGCCAGTTCGTGGAACACCACCGACGCAAAAAACAGCAGGCTCGTCAGGATCCCCACCGCCCAGTGCGCCGCCGTGCCCCACTGCGAAAATTCCTTCGTGAACTGCAGCGCCAGCGACAGCGTCACCAGCCCGAAGATCAGGATCCAACTGAAATCGAGGTAGATGGGAATTCCCAGGATTCGTCCAATCCGAATCCCTTGTATTTGCGACATGAAAATCAGCCTCGCGTTCTGGGCAACTTCTTAGACTAACTCCGAACTCCGCAACCTCAAAATCTAAGCGCTCGCTCTGTCACCATCTGCGCCCGCTACATCCTCGAACATGGGCGATCTCCAAGCAGTGCATGGCCTCCCACCTCCCATACACTGCCTGGGCCAACCGGTGCTTCCTTATCGAGGGCTTCTCCCTCCACCTAGGCGCCTCCTGACTACCATCATGCGCGTCCTCAAATACACGCTGTGTCTCTTGGGCCACGTTTTCAGTCTCCTGCGGTTACGCTAACTGTATTGTTTTTAGTAACTTACAAATGGGCAGAAGTGTGCCATTTCTCTCTGCGTAGCGAACACGCTCCACAGGGAGAGCACCCCATGAAACGGCCAGCCAACCAAGCCACCCGCAAGACAGGCAGCTTTCACTTCGCCCGCTACTCCGCCCTCTTCGTCGCGTTGACACTGAGTACCGTCGGTGCTGCAGGCCAAACTCCTTCTCAGCCCAGTCCTCAACCCGCCCGCCGCATCGTGGTCAGCGTTCCCGACCGCAAACTTGCACTCCTCGAAGGCGATCGCGTCATCAAAATTTACGACGTTGCCGTGGGCGCTACTGTAAGCCCCAGCCCCTCCGGCGAATTCCAGATCGTGCAGCGCCTGGAAAATCCCACGTACTACAAACCCGGTGTCGCCATCGGTCCCGGTGCCAACAATCCTCTAGGCCCCCGCTGGATTGGTCTCAGTGTCAAGGGCTTCGGCATCCACGGCACCAACCGTCCTGACTCCATCGGCAAAAACGCCTCTCACGGCTGTATCCGCCTCCGCAATCGGGATATCGAGGACCTCTTCGCTCGTGTTCAGGTTGGCGACCGTGTCTCTCTCGTTGCCGAGCGCACAGACGAGATCGCCCGTCTTTTCGGCACTGCGCCCACCTTGGACCAGACCCACGAGACCTTGCTGGCCAAGAACGAAACCTCTGCCGCGCGCGAAATCGAACAGCAGGGCAATCGCTAAAGCAATTTCCCGGGCCACACAAAGGAGAACACAGATGGACACATTTATTGGATTCGCCGCAATCGTGATGACCACAATCGTCGCCCTATTTTCGGCGCTAGCTCTTCAAGCGCTTCTTCTGCGCGCCGCTTTCGCCTTGATGCAACCGGCCACTGCCGCCCGCCACGTCGCCTCGCCATCGATTGAACGGGGAACGCAGTTGGCAGCGCGCGCCTTCGCCAAGGCCCGCTGACCGAGCGCACGGATTTCCTGGCGCAGGCATGCCGCGGCTCGATCGCCGGGAAGCGGCAGTCTCACCGGGAATTAGGAGAGAAAGGAAATCACCATGCTTGCTTTGAAGCTGTTGCTCATGATCCTCGGCGTTGGCCTCTTCGGAGGCGCCGCGGTCGTTATCGCCTATGACATTTATGTCGCAGCCCGTTTGCGTTGGCTCTTGCAACAATCTGCCGGGGAGGGAACCGCGGCCATCCAGCCGCGCCCTTTTGGCCCCGTGCGATGGAGTCTGGCGCGCAACCTGGCCCTCGCGGGAATTCTGCCCGTACTCCTCGCCCTCAGCATTTCCGTAGTGCCCGACGGTTTCGCCGGGATCCGCGTAAGTCAGCTTTCCGGGGTGCGCCCCGGTACCTTATATCCCGGCGTTCACCTGCAAACTCCACTGATCGATAAAATCGTCCTCTACGATACGCGCGAGCAGGTCTACTCCACCGCAGCCAGCGCCACTTCAAAGCCGGCGGCCGAAGTCCTGACCGTCCAAGCCCGCGAGGGCCTCAACCTCGGCATCGCTGTTTCTGTCCGCTATCGCCTCGATCCTTCGCGGCTGGCCACGATCCATCAGAACCTCCCGCAACCTGTCAGCGAGGAGGTTGTCGGCCCCGTGGTTTCGTCCATCTACCGCCAGCTTGCTCCCAATTACGAGACCCGCGAAATTTTCGCAGTCAAACGTGAAGAATTACGCACCCAGGCTGCCGATGCCATCAAGACACGCCTTGCCAGCGATGGCATCCTCGTGCGCGAAGTCCTCCTCCGCGATATTCAGCTTCCCCCCGATTACGCCAAGGGACTTGAAGGTCTCCTCCTGAAAGAACAGGAGAACGAGCGTCTCGGCACCGAACAGGACATTAAGTTGAAAGAAGTCAAGATTGCCGAACTTGAAGCCGACGCCCAGAAAGCCCGCGATGTAAAGCAGGCCGAGGCGCAAGCACAGGTCCGCGTCCTTCAAGCCAAGGCCGAGTCGGACGCCATGCAGTACACGCTGCCCTTGAAGCAGAAGCAAATTGAACAGACCAAGCTCGAAGCCGAAGCCCGCAAGGAAGCCACTCTGCAGAACGCCGAAGCAGCTGCTCAGGCAAAAATCATAGACAGTAAAGCCGAAATAGAACGCCAGAGAAATCTTGCTGATGCCGAAGCCAACCGAATTCGCGTCACCGCCGACGCGGAGGCTAATCGCATTCGCGTCACTGCCGCTGCCGATTCCGAACGCATGAAGTTTGAAGCCGCGGTCCTGAAGCAGAATCCCATGCTCATTCAGAAGATCATCGCGGAACGCCTGTCCGACAAGCTCCAAATCATGATGGTGCCCATGGACGGCAAGAATTTCTTCGCGGCGGACGTGCTGCGTTCCGCTTTCCAGAATGGAAACAACAATCCCAACAGTGCCACCGCTTCTCCGGATGGTTCGGATGATTCCGACAATCCTGGGCCCCTCCCATCAACTACTGCACAACAAAGGTCGGGCAGGCGGCCGTAAGCAAAGACTTTCGGGGAAGCGGCTAGTGCCGCCGCAACGAATCGCACCGGAGGCGCAGATGACTCACAAATCGAATCGCTGCAACTTACCGATGCAGAAAGCTGGCCAAGCAGTTGGGGCGGCACTCCGGCAACAGCCGCTTCCCTCGAACACCGGCCAAACGCTGACGGGTGGTTCGGTTCGCGTCGCTGGAGGAGAAACCATGAGCGAAAAGACAAGCACCGCCGCGCTTGATTCTCTTCGCCGCGGCCCTCTCCAAAACCAGCGCCGCGCTCCGCGCCACCCCGCCGGGGCAAGCAGCAGTGGTATGCACGGTGCTATGCAACGAAACGCCGGAATGTTGCACTACATGTCGAAGGACGCGCGCAAAGGCTGCCGCACAGCCGGCTTCGGTCCGGGCACCGCCTCAGCCGTTCCCCTGAGGGCTTGCAAAGATTGGGCTTTAGCCCCCGGGGCCTGCGGCCACGTCTCACCGAAATGCATCATGAAGTCCACCAGACTCAGCGTCTGCTACAAGGAGGACACCATGAATCCGGCTACCCGGCATTTCCCACGCAGAAACTTCACAGCGATTCTCGCCGTTATCTTCCGCATCAGCCTCAGCCTCTTCCTCTGGACTCTGGGCGTCGCGGCCATGGATATTCGTGTCACTCCAATTCAACCAACGGAGCATCGCATCGTCTTCAACTTTTCCGTTGATCGCGCCAGCGCCGAAAGTCTTCAGCGTTGGGTGAACGCGGGACACGACTCCTGGTGCCGCGACCCTCAATTGGTCGCCACCGCAGCCTTGCGCCGCATCTCTTCCGGCCTTGCCGAAGCTGAATCCGCGTCGCTCTCTCTCGAACTCCAGCACAGCGCAAAAACCAAGGCGGTTTACACATTCCACTCTCTCGACGGCCGCACCACCTATCGCATCACCCTTCGCCGTCACCTGTACCTTCTGTCTTCGGCCGGCTCGATCCACAACGTTGTGTGGATCCCCGAATCCGCCGAGATCATTACTTGCGACACCCAGAATTGACTCGATCCATTGGCTTCCACCAAACAAAAAGACGAAAACAACTCTCTCCTGACCAGCTGGGCGGCACGGACCACGCCGCCCGGCATCTTTTTTGCTCGAGTGTTACTATGCCAAGGGTTCCGAGAGTTGCCGCAAAACCTACATTTGTCATGTCGAACGGAGTCTGCGAAGTGAGGATGATCCTGTCTTTTCTCGGCTTGCTACTCACCTTGACCATCAGCGGAAGCCTCGCATCCGCGCTGCCGCTCCCTTCTTCTTCTCCGGACAACCCACCCACCTGCGCCGACCTTCGCACCGAAAAATCCAAAATCTATGGCTTCCATCTGACCCAATTAGACGAAGCTCAACTCGAAGCCAAGGCCAAGGAATTGGATGCTTTCTGGAAACGGGTCCAGGCGGCCGGACCCATCGGGGTGACGTGTATCCGCACCCTCCTCACGGAAGAAAAAACCGACCACGTTTTCCAGGTCGATGCCGCCACCATGCTCTTCCCCGCCGATGCTTCGCCGGAAGCGCGAAATCTCATCCGCGACTCCCTCTCCCAAGCCGATTTCCAAGAATCCGATCCCGCAAATTATCTTTCCATCGCTTTGGAGCTCGGCCAGGCTGGTGTCGATGTTCGCCCGCTTGCTGTCAAGCTTCTCCTGTATCCCAATGCGGTCATCCACATTTCCGAGCACGCTCTCGATCTAGATTCGGACACCGCCGCGCTGTTCTTGTACGGCACCATGGACCCCTCTCAAGCCAGCATCGCCCTGGCTGCTTTGCTCGACGCTCCGGAACCGTATGTCCGCGCAGCAGCGGCCCATCTCCTCGCGGAACAGATGACCGGCGAAAGCTTCCGCACGCTTAGCAAGTGGGACGGTCTTGCCACAATTCAGGAAGATTTCCGCCGCAATGACATTCAGGCCATCATGAAATTCCAACCGCAAAATCCCGCGGATTACGCCACCCCCAGATTTACCCGCGAACAAGTCCTGCAAACGATCGCTTCTCTTCCGCATACCCAAAAGGAATTCGACGATGTGATGGCTACCAAAGGCGCGGCCTTCGACCAGCAGATGCGCGAGAAAAAAGTCACCCAGCAGCAACTAGGCCAGGCCGTCGCCGATGGCCTTCCCATCTATGGCGTCGCTGACCACACCACCTTCCAAACCAGTGCGGTTGCCACGCTCAAGCCTGACGACTTTGCCACCATTCGCGAAGCTCGCCGCAGATCTCTGTATAACGTCTCCGACGAAAGCCTTACCGAATACCTTGCCTACACGCAGATCATGATCGGCATGCTCAATCACCTCGGTCTCTTCAAGGAATACCGCCAGCATTGAAGCGTTGGTTATCGGCTCTTGCAAGCGTGTTATCATCAGCTCAGAACGCCGTGCGACCATTCTTAGACCGTCCCCTGCTTCGCCATTTTTCGCTCTTCCTTTCGCTTTTCATCGCCTTTTCCGTAGAGCCGGGGCACTCTGCGCCTGCAGACAGCACCTCCCTCGACGAGGCCATCCACCAGCTCGCTGAACGGGTTGCCGCCATCCCCAATATCCGCGGCCCTCTGCGCCCCCAATTTTTTCAGGATGCCAATTTCGCCGCGGGCCCTGGCAAGGATTGGCAGGGTACATTTCGCAAGGAAATCGAAAACCATCATCTCGCGTTGACCGATGATCCTGCTGCACCTGTTCTCCGCATCGGTTTAGGTGAAACTCCCACCCAGCTGGTTCTCTCGGCAAGTATTCGCGTGTCGGACCAGGACGAGGTCTGTTTTTTCATCCTGCCTCGATCCGCCTTCCGTGCCGCTAATCTCCCGGTTGCTCCTATCCGCATCGAACGGCAGCTTGTCTATCAAAGTCCTGATCGTATTCTGGACGCATCCTCTCTCTGGAATGGCACGGAAGGTGGCATGGCCCTGCTCGCTTATCGAAATGCCGATCTCTTCATTCTTCGCCTCGACTCCTCCGGACAGATCGCGCAAGCGATTTCGCTCACGGCCGCAGGTGCTCAACTCTCCCGCGATCCTCGTGGCGAACTTACTGTCCGCGCGAGCGATGGCACTGCCCTCCTGCCAACTAAAGGCTGCGATTTCACCTGGATTGCATCCGCCGATGCCAAATGCCATTCCGCCAAACCCGCTTGGCGCGGTCCCACTGTTCTATCTCCATCTTGCAATGCAGGCGGCTGGGAGCTGCTCACCGGCACATCTGATTGGTCTACGCCCGATGTTTTGCAGGTTGTGCCCGATGGTTCACTGCGCGAAGGAAGTGCCGCTCTGCTCAGTGATTTTCCTGGGCCGATCTTGAGTATCAATGGCGAACAAGATCCGGCCAGCGCGTTCGTCGTCACGAAAAATCTTCGAACAGGGAACTATGAGGTTTACAAAATCACTCTCGCTTGCGGCAATTAGCGCTTCCGTTTTCGCACTGTTCGCGCCCGCCCGCATCCTTGCCACCAAGCATCCGCACTACGGCGGCGCATTGCGCCTTGAGCTGCAGGTTACAAAGATCTCTCTCGATCCTCGCGAATGGAAAACCGGCTCCGTGGCTGCCGCAGAAAATGGAAAGCTCGCCGCCCTCGTCTATGACCGTCTCGTCACTCTCGATGACTACGGCCGCTTCCAGCCGGCTCTCGCTGCAGAGTGGTCCCACGACGCCCTCTCCAAAAATTGGCAATTCAAGCTCCGCCCTGGTGTGAAGTTTTCCGATGGTTCCCCCCTCACTTCAAAAGATGTTGCCACGGCCCTGCAATCTCTCCTCCCTGCCGGTTTACAGATCAGTCCAATCGAAAATGGCGTTGTGATTCGTGCCCTGCATCCTGTCTCCGACCTCCTTGAGCAACTTGCTTCCGGCCGCTACTTTATCTTTCGCGCCCAATCCGATGGCACGCTTCTCGGCACCGGTCCCTTTGTCCTCGCCGAAAACGTGCCTGCCGCTCCCGCAGAAGCCAATCTCTCCGTGCTCAGACCTGCTCATTTGAAGTTCCTTGCAAATGGGGATTCTTGGGCTGGCCGCCCCTTTCTGGATTCCATCGAGGTCACCCTTGGCGATCCCGCCCTACGCCAAATTCTCAATCTCCAGGTGGGCCGCGCCGATATCATCGACATTCCCCCCGATCTCGTCCGAAAAGCTCGCCAGGATAATTTGCGCGTCTGGAGTTCGCCGCCCGCCACGCTCCTCGCCCTGCGTTTTGACGATGCCCAGTCCGCCGGCTCCGATCCGCATTTGCGCGAAGCTCTCGACCTTGCCCTCGACCGAGACACCATGGCCAACGTGTTGCTTCAAAGGCAAGCGCTGCCCGCAACGGCCCTTTTGCCGCAATGGCTCTCAGGATATGCTTTTCTCTTTGGTATTCCCATGAACCTTGAGCGCGCCAAGCAGATTCGTTCTGGCCTTCCGGCGAATGTTGCCGGTGGTGCTGATCCCATTCACCTACGCGTCGATGCCGCAGGCGATCTCATGAAATTACTGGGCGAACGCGTTGCCGTCAACGCGCGTCAGGCGAACATTTTCATTCAACCGCTTTCGCATCCCCTGACTTCTTCTGCAAATGTCGCCAGTTCTTCGCCAGCCGCGGGCCTGCATCTGTTCGCCTGGCACTACGATTCACTCTCCCCGCGTGCCGCACTCCTGGCCCTCGCCCGCTATCTTCATTCCGAATCCGGCGTCGAGTCCCCTCCAGACACCCCGGAAAAGCTTTATGCTGAAGAGAGCCGTGTACTTGAGGAGCGCCAGGTCTTGCCCTTGCTTCTCCTGCCGGACTACGTCGGCATCGCTCCGGCCGTTCGCAATTGGACCGCGGCGCCTTCGGGCGAGTGGCGGCTTGCCGATGTTTGGCTTGATTCGGGGGAGCCCGCATCGTCCAATACAGAAGTGCCACAAAGCCGGAATGCTGCACTGGGAGTGCATCCATGAGCTTTCGTAACAAAATTTTTCTGATCTTCCTCGCCACCGTTCTGGCTTCGGTTTCCCTGGTAGCCTATGGTGTCACTCATTACACGCAACGCGCTTTCGAACAGCAGGATGCCCAGCGGACCGAGGCACTCGTAGCCCAGTTCAAGAAGGAGTTTGACCAGCGTGGCGAAATGGTCGTCCAGCAGGTGGAGAACATTACCAACGCCGATGTCACCGTTCGCATGGTTCTCGATCTCGCCCGCCCCAATGCCGACTCCTCTCTCTACATTCACGATGCCAACGGCGCCGCGCAAACCCATAATCTCGACTTCGTTGAATTCGTGAATTCCGACGGTGCGCTGATCTCTTCGGCGCAATATCCCGCCCGCGTCGGTTACAAGAACGAATGGGTCACTGCCAGCAAAAACTGGGATGGCACCA
Source organism: Candidatus Acidiferrales bacterium (assembly GCA_963709675.1). Lineage (GTDB taxonomy): Bacteria > Acidobacteriota > Terriglobia > Acidiferrales > UBA7541 > Acidiferrum. Next base: position 794,853 of record CAVPWW010000001.1, on the reverse strand, counting down.
ACGCCTTCCTCAAACGGGAAGAGCTGCCGGATGGCGTGGCCCTTTCTCTCACCGCTGTGCGTACCCAGACGGTGGGCGACAAAAGTGTATATATCATCGGTGGCCGTCGTCTCGATCAGAATTTCCTCGCATCCCTTGTCCTTCCCACCGGCATGCGCGCGCTCCTTTATCGCAATCTCGACCAGGGTTTTGTCTCCACCAATTTGACCGACGCCAATGGCATAGTCCCTCAAGCGGACCAATTCCAGGCGCTCATCGAACAGGTGCAGAAGCAGTCCACCCCGGAAATGCTGGTCAAGACCATTCAGTGGACCAGCGATCCTGCCAGCGCAGAAACATTTCATGCCAGGCCTCTCACCGGACGTCACAACGAACTTCTTGGGGTTCTTCTCCTCGGTAGCCCGCAGCGCGAACTCGTTCTCCTCCGCCGCGAAATCCTGAATATCGCTGCCGCTGTTGCCTTCGCGGCCATCTGTATTGGCCTTCTCCTCGCCTGGTGGGTTTCCAAGCGCATCACCCGCCCCGTCGAAGAACTCGCCAATGGGGCGCGCGATGTCGCTTGCGGTCGTTGGGATACGCACATCGATGTTCAGGGTACCGACGAAATCGGTCAGCTGGCCCACGCCTTCAACAACATGACCGACACTCTCGCGGCTCAAAAAGAAAAACTTGTGCAGACCGAGCGCGTTGCCGCCTGGCGCGAACTCGCCCGTCGTCTTGCCCACGAGCTGCGCAATCCACTATTCCCCATGCAGATCACTCTCGAAAATCTGCAGCGCGCGCGCCAGCTCGGCCCCGCGCAGTTTCAGGAGGTTTTCGCCGAAGGAACCGCTACGCTCAAGGCCGAACTCGCCAATCTCAACAGCATCGTTGGCCGCTTCAGCGATTTCTCCAAGATGCCCGCGCCGCAATTTACGCGCGTCAATGTAAACGACACCCTGCGCAATGCCGTCCGCCTCTTCGAACCGCAATTTACCGCTGTGGGCAAGCCCTCCATCACCACGGAATATTTCTTGACAGAGTCCCTGCCGGAAATCGATGCCGATCCCGATCTCCTCCACCGCGCTTTCCAGAATCTTGTTCTCAATGCGCTGGACGCCATGCCCGCGGGGGGCACCCTTACTCTGCGCACTTCCGATCGCGAAGACACCGTACGCATCGAACTCAGCGACACCGGCAAGGGCCTGACCCCCGAGGAATGCTCGCGCCTTTTTACTCCCTACTACACCACGAAACAACTCGGCACCGGCCTCGGCTTGGCCATCGTTCAATCCGTCATCAGCGATCATCACGGCACTATCTCTGTCATCAGCGAAGAGGGACGCGGCGCCACATTCCGCATCGATCTCCCGAAGCGCCAACAAAATGCCACCGTGAGGCCCAAAGTGGACGCCGTCCCCGCTGTTACCGAATCCGAGCGCGCTCCCGCCGCCACGGAGTAGCTTTTCCGCATCTCTGCGCCTTCCTGTCCCAGCTCTTGGGTTATTCTTGCCTGTGTAGTGGCCGACCTTCAGATCGGCTCGGTGTTCCAACAAGGACTCTCGTGCCACGCAAAGCTCATCTCCTCCTCATCGACGACGATCCCAACACACTGGCCTCTCTCTCGCGCGCCTTTCGCCTCGCCGGCCACGACGCTACCGTCTGCGACAACGCGAACCGTGCTATCGAACTCCTCCAAACGCAGCGCTTCGATCTCATCCTTTCAGACGTCGTCATGCCCGGTAAGACTGGTATGCAACTCCTCGAAGAACTCAAGAATTCCGGCCTGCAGACTCCCATCGTTCTCGTCTCCGGCCAGGCCAACATCGAAATGGCCGTCAAGGCCACGCGTCTCGGCGCACTGGATTTTCTCGAAAAGCCGTTGACCACCGACAAACTTCTCCTCACTGTCGAAAATGCCCTCAAACTCACGCGACTCGAGGACGAGAACCGCGAACTTCGCCATCGTCTCGGCAAGCACGAACTTGTCGGCTCCAGCCCCGCCATGACCAAGCTCTTGGCCCAAATCGATCGCGTCGCTGCCAGCGAAACCCGCATCTGCATCCTCGGCCAAACCGGCACCGGCAAAGAACTCGTTGCCCGCGCCATTCACGAAAAATCTCCTCGTCACGAAAACGCCTTCATCACTCTGAATTGCGCAGCTGTCCCCGCAGAACTCATCGAATCTGAGCTCTTTGGCCACGAAAAAGGCGCTTTCACTGGCGCCGCGGCGCGCCACACGGGCAAATTCGAACAAGCCGAAGGCGGAACGCTCTTCCTCGACGAAATCGGCGATATGCCTCTGGCCATGCAGGCCAAACTGCTTCGCGTCCTCGAAGAAGGTGAGGTGGAACGCGTCGGCGGCGACAAACCCATCAAGGTCAACGTCCGCGTCATTGTCGCCACACACCGCAATCTCGAAGACCTCGTAAAGAAGAACGAATTCCGCGCCGACCTCTTCCACCGGGTGTTCGTTTTTCCCTTAACTCTTCCCCCACTTCGTGAACGCAGAGAAGATTTTCCCGCGCTGGTCTCGCACTTCGCCCAACAGGTGGCCAAGCAAAACGGCTGGAAAGAAAAACTCTTCTCTGATGACGCAATCGACGAGCTTCGCCGCTATCCTTGGCCCGGCAACGTGCGTGAACTCCGCAACGTCGTTGAGCGTCTGGTTTTGCTATCCACGGAAAATACCGTCACCGACGATGACGTCCGCCTGGCGCTGCCAGCGGGCGAAATTTCACCCGCTGCTCCTTCATTAGCCGATGCTGCAGCGGGGCAGGGAACTCTCGACCAACGCACCGAAGCCTTCGAACGAGAAGTCCTTCTCGCCGAAATTCGCCGCCATAATTTCCATATGACCAACGTCGCTCGCGCTCTCGGCCTCGAACGCAGCCACCTCTACAAAAAGTGCCAGCAACTCGGCATCGATCTCCAGTCTCTCCGCAGACCCGAATAAGAATTGTCCTCTTAACACCCGATTCCTCAATGCGATAGCGCTGTATCTATTTGAAATGTAAAAAGTTATTTATCTTTCCGATTTTTCTTGACAAATTACGTATTGCTATATAATGTTTGCATATCGCAATACGACGAAAGGCTTCCTCCCATGACTCTCGGCGACAAACTTCGCTCCCTTCGCTCCATCGAGGGCTCGCTCCGGGGACTGGGCCGCCCCCTCACGCAATCCGAGGTGGTCACTGCCATGAAAAGGGAACTGGGCCGCGGTCTAAGCCAAGCCTATCTTTCGCAGATTGAAAGCGGCGCGCGCCCGCACATGACCAACACGTCGCGCGATTTGCTGGCTCGTTTTTTCCGTGTCTATCCGGGATTCCTGGTCGACGATCCTCCGGGGTACTCCCGCGAACTGCAATCCGAACTGCGCATGGCCGATGCCACGATTGATTCCTGGCTCTACGCCGGCGCCGACCAATTCACTGGCGATGCGGAACTGGCCCACGCTCTGCGCAACATCGCGCAAGTGACCGACTCACGCGGCGCAATCCTGCTCCTTGGCGAAATTCTTCGCACGCCCGGCCTAGCCGAGCGGCTCAGCGAAGTCTTACAACCCAGGGCAATGGTGGGTTCCGGTCATCCCCCACCAACCTCACACAACTAACCTCTCCATCCAACTGTCCCCGCTGTCAGCCGAGCGACGGGTGTCGCTGCCCGAGGTGCCGTATGTCCTGGTCAGACGTGTATCTCTTCTGTTTCCTGGTTGGCGTCACGCTCAGCGTCTTTTCGTTTCTGGCGGGTGTAACCCATCTGCATCTCCCGTCAAAGCTGCATCTTCATGTTCACTTGCCTCATCCGCATGGCGCCAGCCATGGAGGCGGACCGCACATCTCCTGGTTCAATGCCGCAACGGTCCTCGCATTCCTGGCTTGGTTCGGCGGCGTTGGTTATCTGATGACGAAGTATTCGCACGTGGAGACATTTTTCGTGGTGGCCATTGCCACTTTGGCGGGTCTCGCCGCGGGGTGGATTATGCTGCGCTTTCTGATCAAATTGGTTGGCCCCTCCGATGAACCGCTCCGGGAGTCCGATCGGCGGGTCGTCGGCGCTCTCGGCACCGTCAGCATGACCATCCACGAAAACGGCACGGGAGAAATCATCTTTCCACTCGGCGGCGGCAGGCGCTGTTCCGGAGCACGCAGTGATGACGGCAAGCCCATCGAAAAGGGCATAGAAGTCGTGATTGAGCGCTACGAAAAGGGAATCGCCTACGTGAAGCGCTGGGAAGAGTTCGTGAAATCTTGAGTTTCTGAACCGAATTACAGGTCGAGCGTTCGCTGCGGTTCGAAAAGAGGAGGACGTTATGTTCGGGTTGCCAATGAATGTGGTTGTGGGGGCAGGAATTCTGGTCGTCGTCACGCTCATGCTCATGACCGTGATCGCTAGGATGTATCGGAAAGCAGGACCGCACGAAGCGCTGATCGTATACGGCCTCGGCGGGACAAACGTTTACACCGGGAGGGGCACGATCATCTTTCCCATGGTGCAGACTTGTAAGGATTTGTCTCTGGAGTTGATGTCCTTCGACGTTGCTCCTCAGCAGAATCTTTACACCAAGCAAGGCGTCGCGGTCACGGTGGAAGCCGTGGCGCAGATCAAGGTGAAGAATGACAAGGAGTCCATTCTCACTTCCGCCGAACAATTCCTTACCAAGACACCTGCGGAGCGCGATGGCCTCATCCGCCTGGTCATGGAAGGCCACCTCCGCGGCATCATCGGCCAGCTCACTGTCGAGCAGATCGTCAAGGAGCCCGAAATGGTCGGCGACCGCATGCGTTCCACTTGCGCCGACGACATGAGCAAGATGGGCCTCGAAGTCGTCAGCTTCACCTTGAAGGAAGTTCGCGACAAAAACGAGTACATCACCAACATGGGCCGCCCAGACATCGCCCGCATCAAGCGCGACGCCGAAGTTGCCACCGCCGAAGCTGATCGCGACATCGCCATTAAGCGCGCCGAAGCCTCGCGTGCCTCCGCGATTGCCAAGGCGCAAGCCGACCAGGAACGCGTCGCCGCGGAAACTGCCTCTATGGCCAAGCAAGCCGAAGCCACCCGCGACCTCGACGTCAAAAAGGCCAACTACCTCGAGATCAGCAAGAAAGCCCAGGCGCAAGCCGACAAGGCCTACGAAATCGAAACCAATCGTCAGCAGCAGGCGGTGATGCTCGAACAGGTGCGCATCCAGCAGGTCGAGCGTGAAGCCCAGGTCAAGGTTCAGGACGCTGAAATCGTTCGCCGCGAACGCGAACTGATCGCCACCGTCCTGAAACAAGCCGAAGTCGAACGCCAGCGCATTGAAACGCTCGCCAACGCAGAACGCCAGCGCCTCATATCCGAAGCCGAAGGTCGCGCTTCCTCCATTCGTGCCCAAGGTGAAGCCGAAGCCGAAATCATCTTCAAAAAGGGTGATGCGGAAGCCCGCGCGATGAACGTCAAGGCCGAAGCGTTCCAGGAGTACAACCAGGCCGCCGTCCTCGACAAGCTCATCAGTGGATTGCCGGAAGTCGTTCGCGCGCTCAGCGAGCCACTCGGCAAAGTCGACAAGGTCACCATCGTCTCCACCGGCAACGGCGACGCTGCCGGCGCCTACAAACTCACCGGCGACATCACGAAGATCGCGGCGCAAGTCCCTGCGCTCTTCGAAGCTCTCTCCGGTATGCAAATGTCCGAGCTACTCGGCAAGGTTCGCCTGATCGGCGACAAAGCGCCAAAACCGCTGGTAGAGCCACCAGCAGCTAAATCCTAATCCACTTCTGCCGGAGCGGGTTCGCCGCCCGCTCCGGCGCCGATGTGGCGACCGTTCTTTTGATCTGCAGATTTTGTAGGAACACTCGATTCGGAAGGAGATAGTCATGGCTTTCACACTGCAACACAAGCGAGCGCTCTTCTGGGGACTAGGCATTCTCACGGTGTTCGTGCTGGCAGACCTAGCCTGGGCCCAGATCGCGAACGCTGTCGGCCACTGCTTCTCGCCGTTTTAGCAGGTTGTTTGTGTCGCTTTATGCCGGCGAGCTTGAAGGGGTCGGATCTTCAGGTCCGACATTCGGTACCCCGCCCTACGGGGCTTTAGCCCTTGAGGAATTGGTTCTTCGTAAGTTGCGTAAAATTATTTTGGAAGGAGCATCACCATGGGACTTTTAGAACGTGTAAGCACTTTAATTCGCGCCAATCTTAACGACATGATCGACCGCGCCGAGGATCCCGAAAAGATGATCAAGCAGGTCATCCTCGACATGGAAAATCAATACCTGCAGGTCAAAACGCAAGTCGCCGTCTCCATTGCCGATCAACACATCCTTGAAAAGAAACTCCACGAGCAGGAAGACACCGGCAAAGACTGGATGCGCAAGGCCGAAGTCGCTGTCGACAAGGGCCAGGATGATCTTGCCCGCGCCGCTCTCGACCGCTACCAGACCGCCCAACGTCTTACCCAGAGTTTCCAGGAACAGGTCAACGACCAGAAAGCGCAGGTAGACACCTTGAAGAACGCCCTCGTCAAGCTCGAACAGAAACTCGACGAAGCCAAATCCAAGCGGGAGGTTCTTCTCGCCCGTCATCGCCGCAGCATCGCTCTCGACAAGGCTGCCAAGGCCCAGGTCGCCCTCGGCGACAACTCCAACAGCGCCTCCTTCGATCGCCTCAAAGAGCGCGTCACCCACACCGAAGCCACTGCCTCGGCCGAGGTTGAACTGATCAACGACGACGTTGCCGAAAAACTGAATCGTCTCGACCGCGACACCGAAGTCGAGCGCCTTCTCACCGACCTGAAAACTCGCCGCCTCCCCGAGAAGGTCAGCTGACCATTTCGCGCGGTTGTTTCTCTAGGACGTGGGGGTTTCAGCCCTCACACAACTTGGTCCTCGGAGTGAGGAAGCTCTCTAAATCAAGACAGGAGTTTGAATAAATACTTGGATAGCGTCCATAACCCGATTGTCAGTTCGTCTTTCTGTTCAGGGTATGGAGCACTCTGCGAAAACTGCTTCTTGCGAAGCAACCCTAAAGGCGAATTCGCTTACTTCGCCTCCAAATCTACATCCTTAATTGGCAGATCCCAGTGCGCGTCTAGAATCTCGAACCGCTGCTGTTCCTCTTTCTTGTAATTTTCCTGATCTGGGAAAAGCTGCTTCAGCAGCGGCGCCGCATCGTATCCGTCATTTGCAACCGTCGCATTTTTATAAACAATGGTCACGCGATAATCCCACCGACCATCTTCCGTCGTGTGATAAACCGGCGCAACCGCGGACACCTTCAGCAGCCGCCCCATCTGCACTTCTTTCTTCAGCAGCGGGTAGTGATTTTTCCGGAAGAGCGCAATGAATTCGTCCGCATGACCCCATTTCGTCTTGTAGTAGTACTCCACCACAAAAGGTTTGTCCGTTTGCGGCGCGTTTTGTGCTTTAGCGCGACCGATCACCCCAAACGCAAGAATAGCGGCGGCGATCAACAGGCCCAAAAGAAGTGCGGCTCGAACCCAAGACGGTTGTTGCATGGGAATCTCCCTTGAACTTTTGCGGATAACGCATTGTAGCCCGTTTTGAGCCTTTGCGGCCGCGGCTTTTCGGTACCAGTGCCGCCACATCTCTCAGTACGCGGCTCGCGCCAAACGGTCGCGGATCGCCGCCCATTCGCGACGATCCGGCGGCCATTCCACGGCGATCCAGTCCAGGCCGTCGCGATCCAGTTCGTGCAATTGTCGGTAAAGTCGCGCTGCGTACGCCTGGGGCTGTGCCGGCATGTGGATCGTCCGAGCCGCATTCGCTTCATGCTCGATCCAGAGATACGCGCCCCGGCCCTCCTGCGGAAGCCGACCCTGATTCACCAGCAGAACCCGAGTACGCGGGCTGTAATGCTTCTTGTGCTGGCCAGGCGATCGGTGTGCACGTTCTTCGGGCTCACTCGATGCCGTCGCCAGCTCGACGAACGCCATTCCCGGCCGTAGCACTTCCAACCCATCCCTTGCCACAGCGATTACGGTCGATTCCAGCCCAACCTCGCAAGCCCCGCCATCGAGCAGGAAAGGGAGTTCGTGGCCGAAAGCTTCCTGAACGTGTTCAGCCGTCGTGGGAGAAAGCTGGGTAAAACGGTTCGCGCTGGGTGCGGCTATCGGAACGCCCGCCTCACGCAGCAACTCAAGCGCTACCGGGTGACGCGGCATGCGCAAACCTACCGTTGAGAGCCCCGCAGTCACCACATTTGGAATCACCGGCTTTTTCGGCACGACTAGAGTCAGCGGTCCGGGCCAATATTCCCGCGCCAACTGCTCCGCCTCCGCGGGCCACTCCGAGGCAAGCTCGCGGGCCTGCTCGACGTTTGCCACGTGCACGATCAAGGGGCTGGTGGACGGACGCCCTTTCAGCGCATAAATCTTCCTGACCGCTACGGGATCAAGTGCATTGGCACCCAACCCGTACACTGTTTCTGTAGGGAACACCACAAGCCCGCCCGAGCGAATAATCTGCGCCGCTTCTTGAATCTCTTCGTGGTTGGCCATGTCTTGCCTTCGATTGTCGCAGATTTGCGTCCGCTCGTGCCGCTCCTTCGCACGCAATACTACCTCTACTCTCCAGTGACTGTTCGGCTGTACACTGTCCGTTCTTCATTTCGGACAGGTAATGTTCAAACTCGAGAGAGACCGGATTCTTTTTGCGGCTGATATGGCGGGCACACTTCTCTTTGCCGTGGAAGGTGCCACTGCAGCCATCAGCGGCAATCTGGACCTGCTCGGTCTGATCGTCCTGGCGCTTGCCACCGCACTCGGCGGCGGCATTGTCCGCGACCTGCTGATTGGCTATGTCCCTCCGGCTGCTTTACGTGACTGGCGCTACGCCGCCGTGGCTTTCACCGGTGGCGCAATCGTTTTCTTCCTGCATCATTTTCTGCAGGCCATTCCCGCTAATCTGGTCATGATCCTGGATGCCGCCGGCCTGGGGTTCTTCGCCATCGCCGGGACGGAGAAGGCTCTCCTCCACAAAATGCACCCCTTCATCGCGGTTTTACTAGGCACCGTCACCGCCGTGGGGGGTGGCATCATTCGGGACCTCCTTCTCGCGCGCACCCCGCGCGTGTTGGAAGCAGACGTCTACGCCACTGCGGCGATGGCAGGTTCCGTGGTCATGATCCTCATGGGAAAGTTACGCTCCAGCCCCGCCGTGGCAGCATTCTCCGGCGGCGTGGTCTGTTTCCTCTTGCGCGTGATCAGTGTCTGGCAGCACTGGAATCTCCCCAAGGTCAAGGGCAATTGACTCTCAGCGCGCCCAAATTGGCCCCAGTTTAGCTGAAAATTCTGCGTACTAGTCCCGAAATACTGGAAACATTCCTGCCCAGCCACACGTATCATTGTCCAACGGGAGGGAGGTGTCCCTATGAAACGATTCGCTCTCACGTTTGCCCTGCTCATCTTGGTGGTTCCAACCCTATTCTCCAATACTAAGTCCGAAGTCGTGCTTGCCGGAAAGCCCCATATGGAATTCGATTGCCCTTCCAATGTGCCTCTTCGCCTCCATGTACGCTCAGGCGAGATCCTGATCGTGGGCACCGACGACAACAAAATTACCGTGGACTTCGCAGGGAAGAACGCCGACAAGATCCAGGACGTGAAGGGACGTCTCTCGGTTGCGAATAATGTCGCGGAACTGCACTTGAGCGGTGGACCCAAGAACGAATTGCAAATCATCATCCACGTGCCGAAAAACTCCGACCTTACGGCGCGTATTTTTGCCGGCGAAGTCAGCGTCCAAGACGTGATCGGCAACAAGGATTTCGAACTTCACGCCGGACAGCTCACCATCGCGGTTGATAAGCCCGATGACTATGGCCATGTCGATATGTCCGTGAACGCAGGCGACCTCGACGCAGAGATTTTCGGAGATTCCAAAGGCGGTCTCTTTCGTTCCATCTCCCGAGAGACCCCCGGCAAATACCACCTCCACGCCCACGTCGGCACGGGCCAATTAAGCGTGCGCTGAAACGGCAAACGCCGAAACCTGAATTAGGTTTCCCTTCTTAAAATGCGGCCGAGCGCTGTAGCCCGGAGCCTTGGCTTTCCGTGCTTCGTTTTGACGATTTTGTCCCAGCCACTAAGCTGCAATGCAACTTGCTGATTCAAGTGGTGTTGGCAGGCCAAGCGCACCTGGAGGAAAAGCTGAAATGGCGGAGACTGGTACCTGCAGCAATGTGATGCATGTCGCTCGGGAGCTTGAGCATTAATGGATGGCCGGGCGGCGTGCTCTGAGCCTAATCAATCCCCTGGATTCGCAGGCTCACCAATTGATCGATGCTCAGGTTTTGCATTCCGCGGGACTTCAGCCCGGAAATATATTCCGGTGTTACCCCATGAATTCGCATGGCGATCAGCTGGTCCGGCTCGGGGTGCTTATATCCGAGCGATTGCACCTTCTGAATAAACTCGGGTGAGACTCCGTGAATGCGGAAGGCAATCAACTTGTCCAGTTGGACATGCTCGTACCCTTCCTTTTGCAATTCCTGAATGTATTCCGGTGTGGCGCCATGGATGCGCATGGCGATGAGGTCATCTTCGCTTGGCTGGTAGCCCGATTTGTGTAGGAACCGCACCATCTCCGGCGTTACCCCATGGATGCGCAAGGCCACCAGCTTGTCGCAGTCTGTAACTGAAATTCCGGCATCGCGCAGTTCCCGAATAAACCCGGAGTTCACGTTAAAAATGCGGAACGCGATCAGCTTGTCGGTGTCCAGGCCCTGAAGATGTTCGCCCTTCATCTCCTTCGCGAAATTCAGGCTCACATCCAGCACCGCCATGGAGTATTGCTTTTCCTCGTCGATTCCCACAAATCCCAGCGAGTTCATCTCTGACGGAAATTTCGGGTCGGCCACAAAATGAAACACTCCGGCGCCCTCGCCGTTATTCACAAAGCCCTCGCAATCCAGCCGTCCGGCGTCGCGGGTGATTGTGAACTTCACTTCCTGCTTGCCCGGCTTGGAAACGTCCAGCCCCACAAACACGCTGAGCGGCCACGCGGACTCGTGCGAGGAGGAATTGCCGTGCTGGTGGTGGATCAGGGCGAATTCCACCTTGCCGGGTTCATCGGAGTGCTCGATCGTCCAAGTACCGCTAAAGTTCTCTGCGGCACGCGACATCCACCCGGCCAGAAGTGTGCACACCACCAGAATGTAGACGATCAGTCCATCTCGACGGTTCATGTTGTTCCTCCTGATTTATTTCTCGGCGTCGAACACGCCGCTGCGTTTCAGCGCGATCACCTTGTCCAACGTCAGGTCCTTGAAGCCGTGGCTCCGCACTTTGGCGATAAATTCCAGGGTGACCCCCTGAATCTTTGCGCCCATGGCATCATCAATGTCCACCTTGAATCCGGCCGCCTGGAGTTCCTTAATGTAGTCGGCGGTTATTCCCTGCACCTTCATTCCAATCAGCTCATCGCTGCTCGGGTGGAGTCCGATTGCGTTGAAGCTCTTTGCATATTCAGGGGTGATCCCTTGGACTTTCATTCCAATGATGTCGTCCGAATCAACCTTCAGGCCCAGTCCGCGCATCTCACGAACGTATTCGGGAGTAACCCCTTGAACCTTCATCCCGATAATGTCGTCCGAATCGGTCTTCAGGCCCAGGTCGTGCATTTCCTTGATGTACTCCGGCGTGACGCCCTGCACTTTTAACCCGATCACGCCATCGGCATCGAGGTTTTGTCCGGCGGCAACACGCATGCCCTCGATGTATTCCGCCGTGATGCCTTGAACTTTCAGTCCCACCAAGGTGTCTACATCCACCTTAATGTTGAGATCTTTCACGATGGACTTGATGTAGTCAGCCGTGATCCCCTGCACTTTTAAGCTGATCAGATCGTCCACGCTAAGATTCCTTAGACCGGCCGCGGTGATCGAATCAATGTAGCTTTCCTCTGGCCCTACGGGAGGGGCCTGCGGAGCTGGCGCCGGCGCGGGACTTTTCTCCTGGCTCGCTGCCGGTGCCGGCATTGGCGTTGGAACAGCGGCCACCGAAGGCCCGGGAGAAGCCTTCGGAGTCGGAGCAGGTGATACGGCTGGAGAGGCGGCTGGAGCGCTGGACTGGAATCCTACGGCGACGGCTGGCACGGAATATGCATCTGCCGGCAAAGCCAGAGGGGCCCTCTCGGGCATAAGAGCCGGAGCAGGCGTCTGTGCATTAACATGATGCACACTTCCCAGGAGGGCACTTCCCGCCAGAAGCGCTACGGATAGGCACAGAACGCCCGCAGAAAGATTCGCACCTCGGAAAGTCTCCGCCGACATGTCCGCCCCTAGCAATCGCGCAATCCGCTCCACCAGCGGACTGCGGTTTGCTGCCATGGCCAGTTGCGGCGCGGTTTTGCTTTCGGCCATCCGCGTCAGTGCGTGCGCGTAGGCGACCGGACTGCCACATACCGCCACCGCAACATCGTCACAGCAATGTTCACGCTCAACCCGAACACGCCTGCCCAGCCACCACACGGCTGGATGGTAGAACAGCAGCGTTTCTACCCCAACTTGAAACAAGTTAACGAACGCATCGTAGCGCTGGATATGCGCCAACTCATGCGCGATCACTGCCTCGATCTGTGCGTTTGTCAGTCCGCTCAACGCGCTTACCGGAAGCAGCACAACCGGACGAATCCAGCCCGCAACCGCAGGTGCGTCCAAATGCAGGCTCTCAGAATAACGTACCGCTCGCGTCAATCCCATGCGTCGCTGCAACGACAAGCAAATTTCGAACAAGTCCTCCTCAACGGATATTGTTTCCTTTCGCCGCAGCCGTTCCACGAGCAGAATTCCTCCCGCCGAACGCAAACTCAACAGCACAACTCCGGCAAACCACAATTCCACCATCCACAGGAAATAAGGTGGGGTGCTCTCGACTTGCTTCGGATTGCTCTTGGCCAAACTCAAACCAGTCAGAGAGGCAGTTGATGCTAGCCGAATCTCTGCCCCTTCAGAAGTAACCCGCGTGCTGGCCTGCTCCTGCGAGCGCAGCATCAGAAAGGTTCCAACCGGCGCGGCGATCATCAACGCCAGTGTGGCAACACCGGCGGCGTAGCGCGCCGCTGCGCTCCTGCACAGCGCCATCAGCACATAGGCCAGCGCCGCCAACGCTGCCCCTTGCCACAGAAAATGCAACAGGGAAAGCGCCAGCAATCGGAACGTCGCCGGAGAAAGCCAGGAAATGAGGAGCGTCATCGGATTTTCCTTTCAGCCTCATTGAGCAATCGCCGCATTTCGTCGATTTCTTCCTTGGAAGCCTTTCGGCCGGCCAGCGCATGCATCATTAGCTCGCTGGCGGACCCGTCAAAGACGCGCTGCATCACGTCCAGCGCGAGCTCGCGTTTGGTTTTCTCCTCAGGTTGCACGGCCTCATACACATGCGCCCGCTGTTGCTCATTGCGCCTAACTGTGCCTTTGGCCGTCATGATCTGCATGAGCTTTAAGACGCTGGTGTATCCAATTGGTCTTTTCTCGTTGAGCGTCTGGTGCACTTCGCGAACAGTGGAGGGGCCGCGCTCCCAGAGAACATGCAGAATTTCCAGCTCAGAAGAAGTGGGTTTTCGGGTTGACGTAGTAGCCATGGCAAGAAGCTACTACGAAGATGTTCGTAGTGTCAACGAAATTCTTCGTACTTCTTTGCCGCAACACTCTCGGTAACTTCTTGCCCGCCCGATTAGGGCGTGACGATGTCTTTGATCTGTGGCTTTACCTGTACTGCTTCCAGGCTCGCGGCATCCCACCCGCCCCCCAGGGCTTTCACCAGTAGGACGGAGGTCACCAGCCGCTGGCCTTGGATGATGGCCGCTTCCTGCTCATTGCTTAGCAGGTTCTGTTGCGCGCTGACCACATCCAGATAATTTACGAGACCACCCACATACCGCGCGGTGGCGATGTCCAGCTGTCGCCGCGCTGAATCCACGGCGTCCGCCTGCGACTGCCTAGCCGAGCTTAGCACCTGCAGCCCGGTAACATCGTCCTGCACTTCACGAAACGCGTTTAAGACCGTATCGCGATAGCTGGCCACAGTAGCGTCGTAGCCCGCCTGCGAATATTGCACCTGCGCGCGAAGAGCCCCGCCCGAGAAAATATCCTGTGAGACGTTGGCTCCAAGTGCCCAAAAACCGCTCGCCGCATTCAGCAATTGCGAGATGTTCGCCGAATTCCACCCGCCCTGGCCATACAGGACGAGCGAAGGATAATACGCAGCTTTCGCGATACCGATTTGCGCGTTGGCGACGGCCATCTGTCGCTCCGATTCCGCGATATCCGGACGACGTTCCAGCACATCAGAAGGGATCGTCGCGTCAATACTGGGTGGTTCCGCGGCGAGTTCGCGCGAACCTAAATGGAAATCTGGCGCAGCCTTGCCAACAAGCGCGGCGATGGCATCTTCAAATTGCTTGCGTTGTTGCAGCAGCAAAGCGGCTTGCGTGCGCGTCGTATTCAAAAGCGTTTCTTCCTGTGCCACGTCGAGCCCGGACGCAATGCCGCCGTTATGGCGCGAATTTACCAGGTCCAAGCCCTTCTGTAGCGCCTGCACCGTGCGATTCAATATCCCAATTTCCGAATCGAGCTCGCGCAAAGTGAAGTAGTCCGCGGCAAGTTCTGCCGTCAGTACCAGCCGCACGTTTTCTAGATCCGCCGCGTTGGCTTGGTAAGAAGCCTGCGCGGCTTCAATGGTGCGCCGCCGCCGGCCGAACAAATCCACTTCATAACTGACGGTGAACGGAAGGGTGTAGTCGTTCTGTGTGACCGGGACGGTAATCGGGGTGGTAGTCTCAGAAGGGCGGGAGCCAGAGTAACGCTGCCGTCCCGCCATAGGACCGACGTTGAGCGTAGGGAACAGCGTCGCGTTTTGCACCGCGGCGGATGCTCGGGCCTGCGCGAAATGCGCCAGCGCCACTTTCAGCGTCTGGCTCGCCGCCAGCAGATCGCTTTCCAGCCCGTTCAGCTCATCGTCGTGGAACAGCGTCCACCAGGCGGTCTTGGGCACCGCATCCCTCGGCTCCGCTTGGCGCCACGGTTCTTGAACCTGCCAGTTTGCGGGCACCTCGGCCGTAGGCCGCTTGTAGTTTGGGCCAACCGTACATCCCGCACAAAGCAAAAGCGCGGCCAGTCCGCATAGAACCGCTTTAACGCGATTCACCAAGAGAGGATTATCGTGCATCAGGACTTCTTTCCGAGCGAAGGAACCGGTTTGGTAGTTGGGGGAGGCGTATTCGCGGGATTATTCACCGCCGGGCCGGGCGCCAGAGGATTGCCCACCTCCTTCACGTGGACTTCCTCGCCATTCTCGATCGAGTCCGGTGGATTCAGCACGATCCAGTCGTCCGGCTTCAGCCCAGTCAAAACCTCCAAAGAGGTACCGTAGTCGCGTCCGATGTCCAGTGCCTGCAGGTGCACGCGGTGATTCGCATCGATGACCACCGCCCGCAATCCCTCGGAGCGAAACAGCAGTGCGTTCACTGGAACTTGCAAGCGCTCGCTCCGCACGTGAATTTGCAAATGAACTTGAGCATAACCGCCGGGCAGCAGTAGCCCAGCCTTGTTGGGAACGTCCACTTCTGTCAACAGCGTGCGCGTGGCAAGATCGATGGCTTCTGCCGTGCGCACGACTTCGCCCTGAAATCTCTGTCCTGGATACTGTGCCAGTTCTAGATACGCTCCCAGTCCCTTATGGATCGAGGGTGCATACGCTTCCGGCACGTTCACATACACGCGAATTGGATCCGTCTGGGCCAGGTAAAAGAGCTGTTGCGAGGTGCCGCCATTTCCAGCATTGATTAGGGTCCCGATATCTATGCTCCTTTGCGTGATCACCCCACTAAACGGCGCGTATACTTTCTGGAACGATTTCAATTCTTCCAACCGGCGGACATTCGCCGCCGCAGACTGCACGATGGCCCGCTTTGCCGCCAGGTCTCCCGTGGCATTATCCACTTCCTGCTTGGAGACCCCGTCGGTCTTTAGCAAGTCGCTATAACGCGCCTCCGTGATCTGCGACAGGTTTTCGTTGGCCTGCGCGGTGACCAGGTCCGCCCGCGCCTGCATGAGCTGTTGGTCGACTTCGGGTGTCTCTATGTCGGCTAGCAGGTCCCCTTTACTTACCCGGCTGCCGATGTCGTGGTACCACTTGACCAGATATCCGTTTGTTCTTGCATAGATCGGCGATTCGACATACGCCTGCAGCGTGCTTGGCAGGACGAAATCCTCTGCCGCGCCTTCCGCCGTCGGATGGATGACCGCGACCGTCGGAACCGCCAGCGTTTCCGTATCTTTCGCAAGCGCCTCAAACTGCGCGCGCCTCTGGAACATCAGCAATGCGCCCAAAATCACCAGCGCGACCACGATCACAAAGAATACGAGAAACAACGAGCTCTTCTTCGCACTCTTCTCGCCGCCCTCTGGGCCGTCTCTATTCAAATCCTCAGTCATATTTAGCTGCCTCGCCTAGCCTAATTCCGATCTCCCTCTATGTCACCACAGTCCTGTGCTCCAAGGCCCGTTGGCGCCTGCGTTCCAACCGCCCATGAATAATCGAAAACACGCACGGCACAAAAAACAATGTTGCAATGGTGGCAAACAACAATCCGCCGATCACCGCACGCCCCAGCGGAGCATTTTGCTCGCCCCCCTCACCCATCCCGATGGCCATCGGGACCATACCGATCATCATGGCGAGAGCCGTCATGATCACTGGCCGAATGCGCACAAACCCCGCCTCCAACGCTGCATCGAACGCGCTTTTCCCCTCGTTCAATTGTTCCCGGGCAAACGACACCATTAAGATGCTGTTCGCCGTCGCCACACCCATGCACATAATCGCTCCGGTCAAAGAAGGTACATTTAACGTGGTGTGGGTAAACAAGAGCATCCAGCAGATTCCCGCCAGGGCCCCGGGAAGCGCCGTGATGATAATGAAGGGATCCAGCCAGGACTGGAAGTTCACAACGATCAATAGATAGGCCAGGACGATCGCTCCGATCAGCCCTACTCCCAGACCGATGAAGGAAGTTGACATGGTTTGCACCTGGCCGCGGATGAAGATGCGGCTCCCGCGCGGCAACTCTTTCTCGATCGCGGCAACTCGCTTGGTCACTTCCTCCGCCACCGATCCGAGGTCTCGCCCGGACACTGACGCATACACATTGATCATCGGCTGAACGTTGTAATGCGAAATGGACGCGGGACGCGCCAACGTGGTGGTGGTCACCAGGTTCCCTAAAATCTGGGGCGCGGCACTACTGCTGCCCCCTCCGGCCGTCACGGGAGTATTCTGCAACTCCTGGTAGTTATCCACGCGATATTGCGGGGTTTGAACCGCGACGTTGTAGCTCACGCCGTTCTTAGGATCCAGCCAGAAATTTGGTGCCGTCTGAAAACTCGAAGAAAGCGAGATCAGCACGTTTTGCGCCACGTCGCGCGCCTGCATCCCCACGTACTGTGCGCGCGTCCGGTTAATGTCCATGTACAACGTGGGCGAGTCAAACGCCTGCTGCACGTGCACGTCCACGGCGCCAGGAATGTGTCGAATTTCATCCTCTAATTTGAGCCCGGCTTCGAAGTTCCCATCCTGATCCTGTCCCACGATTTGGATGTCGATTGGGGCTGGCGTGCCAAAATTCAAAATTTGCGTCACGATGTCCGCGGGCTGAAAGAAAAACTGCACTCCGGGAAATTCGCTTGGCAGCCTCCGGCGCAGTTCATCAATATAGGCGCTTGTGGGTTTCCCGCGTTCCTGCTTGAGTTGCACCAAGATTTCTCCGTCCGCCGTGCCGATCGTTCCGGAATTGCTGTACGTGAGGTTGATGCTGGAGTACGGCAGCCCGATATTGTCCAACACGGTAAGGAGGTCTTTTTCCGGGATCGTCTGACGAATCACCTGATTGATCCGGCCCGCAAGCCGCGCGCTCTCCTCAATCCGCAAACCCGTGCGCGCACGCATGTGCAGCCGGATCTGCCCGGCGTCCACGCTGGGAAAAAAATCGCGTCCCAGAAAAAAAATCAGCCCCGCAGAAAGCAAACAAAATATGAGGAAACAGGCAGAGAAAAGCGGAGCATGTTCCAGTGCGGAGCTCAACGCGCGCCTGTACGCATCCCGAAACCGCTCGAAGGCGCGCTCGAATCCCTGCTGATACCGCCGGAAAAATCCCATCTTTTCCCCAGCGTGCTCGTCCGCGTGATATTCGTCCTCCGAACTCAATAGGTACATCGCCATCGTCGGCACGATCGTTCGCGACCACATGTACGATGCCAGCATTGCAAAGATCACCGCCTCCGCCAGCGGCACGAACAAGTACCTCGCCACTCCCGATAGGAAGAACATCGGGATAAACACGATGCAGATGCACAGTGTGGAAACAAATGCCGGCACCGCGATCTGTTGTGCGCCATCCAGAATCGCCTGCACCGTCTCCTTGCCCATCGCCAGGTTCCGGTTGATGTTCTCGATTTCCACCGTGGCGTCATCCACCAAAATGCCTACGGCCAGCGCTAGTCCGCCCAGCGTCATGATGTTGATGGTCTCTCCCAGAGCGCTTAAACAGAGGATGCTGACCAGGATGGAAAGCGGAATCGAGATAGCGATGATCAGCGTGCTTTTCCAGTTGCCGAGGAAAAGCAGGATCATGACTGCGGTCAGGCAGGCCGCGATCAGTGCTTCTCGCAGTACGCCTTGAATTGCCGCCCTCACGAACAGCGATTGATCGAAAAACGTTGTGACCTTCAGCCCTTCGGGCCGCGTCGGCTCGTAATCCTTCAGGGTTTGTTTCACGCGGTCCACAATCGAAAGCGTGGACGCGTTGCCGGTCTTGTATACGCTCATCAGCACACCGCGCTCGCCATTCTCCAGCACCACGTTGGTTTGCGGCGAAAAACCATCGCGCACGTGGGCCACTTCGCGCAAGTAAATCGTGGATCCATTCACGGTCTTAACCGGCAAATTGTTTAATTCCGCAACCGTGGTCGGGCTCGCGTTCATTTCCACGTTGTATTCCAGCGCACCCATTTTCGCTGTCCCCGTCGGCAGAATCAGGTTTTGCACATTGACGGCGTTCACGATGTCTACCGGAGAAAGGCCCTTGGCCTGCAACGCCTCGGGATCGATATCCACCGAAATCAGCCGCGGTTTCCCGCCATACGGAAACGGCATGGACGCGCCCTGCACGGTTGCAAGTTGCGTGCGGATGAAATTGTTTCCATAGTCGAACACCGCCTGTTCGCTTAGCCGGTCGCTGGTCAGCCCAATCTGCAACACCGGAACTGTCGATGCGGAATAAATAATAACCAGCGGCGGAGTTGTGCCCGGCGGAAGACTGCGCAGAAACGTCTGTGAAATCGCTGTAACCTGCGCCAATGCTGTTTGGACATTCGCGTTCGGCTGGAAATAAATCTTGATGATCGCAATTCCATTCAGCGATTGCGATTCAATGTGCTCGACGTCGTTGACCAGCGTTGTGATTCCGCGCTCAACATTGCTGGTAATTCGCCGTTCCATTTCCTGCGGCTGCAGGCCCGTATACGTCCAGTCCAGCGCGATCACCGGAATGTTGATTACTGGAAAAATGTCGGTGGGCGTGCGCGGGACCACCACGAACGTCAGCAGGACGATAACCAATGCCATTACGATGAACGTATATGGCCTGGAAAGGGCTAATCGGACAATCCACATAGATGGCGAAAACTACCTTGGTTCCGGATCGCATGGGGCGAGACAAGCCTACACACACGCCCCTTTTCTTCCGATTTTGGTTCTCTTATTAGACTACGAAAGCACCCCGGATAGGTACATCCACGGAAAGTTTTGGCTTTTGAGCAGCTTTCAGCCATTCCTCATATCGAGCCTTCCCACCACGGTGGTACATGTCTTCCGCCCGTGATATAAGGTCTGGAACAAATTGCACCTATGCACACCCAATCCTTCGTCGGAAATCCCGAACAGCTCGTTAAACTTGCCGAGGCGCGCTTTGGGCCTTTGCGCGACGCCGAGCGAAAACTCCTCAACGCAGCTCCATTGGGCGAAGTGGCTTGGTGCGGCCCTAGTCAAAAGGATTTTGATCCTGGCAATAATTGCAGCAAGGCGGATAGCTGGGGCGCCGAACGCAGCATTCGTGCCGCTCTGCTCCGCTGGTTGTGCATCGACCGCGACGCGCGCATTTATGTAGATCCCCGCGGCCTCCACGCGCACGGCGCTCGGATCGAAGGTTCGCTCGATCTCTCCTTCGTTCGCGTGGGTTTTCCTCTGGCTCTCCGTTGTTGCAGCCTGAAAGAGGAGACCAAGCTCCGCTTTTTGCGCATACCCACCATCAACTTCAGCGGAAGCTGGGTTCGTTCGATCAATGCGGAATGCGCCAAGGTAAAAGGAACGGTCTTCCTCAGTAACGGATTTTGCTCTGAAGGCGAAGTCCAGTTCCTCGGAGCCAACATTGGCAGTAATCTCGATTGCGGCGCGGGCAGACTCCGCAATCCCGCCGGAAAGGCGCTGCGGGCCGACCGTATCAAAATCCGCGGAAGCCTTTTCCTCCGTAATGCGTTTAGCGCGGAAGGCGAAGTGCGCCTCCTCGGTGCGGAGATTGGCGGGAATCTCGAATGTAATGACGGCTCATTTTCGAATCCCGGCGGGAGCGCCATCAGCGCCGACCGCGTGAGCGTCCAAGGCAGCGCATTTCTTCGCGATGGTTTTGCCGCCGAAGGCGAAGTGCGCTTGTTGGGCGCGCAGATCAGCGGCAATCTGGAATGCAATGGAGGCAAATTCAAGAATCCCGTTGGACTGGCGTTGAATGCCGACCGCGTCGTGGTGAAGGGCAACGTGTTGTTGCACAACGGATTTGTCGCCGAGGGTGAAGTGAATCTGCCCGGTGCCCAGATCGGCAACAATCTTGCCTGTGACGCCGGCACCTTCAAGAATCCCCGCGCCACGGCGCTAAATGCCGATAGCGTCAACGTTCGCGGATTCATCTTTCTCCGCGCCGGTTTTTCCGCCGATGGCGAAGTTAACCTCCTGAGCGCGCAAGTCGGCGACAACCTCGAATGCGATGGCGGCAACTTCAAGAATGCCGGAGGAAAAGCTCTGAACGCCGACCGCATTTGCGTCTTGGGTGACGTTTTGCTTCGCGATGGATGTTCTGCCGAAGGAGAGGTCCGCCTGGCCAATTCGGTCACAAAAGGGACCATTGTCTGGAGCGGCGTGCGCAATCCGGACCGCGTGTCCTTGAATCTCAGCAATGCCTCTGCGGGCGCAATCTCGGACGACAAATCCTGCTGGCCCTCCCCCGGCAAACTCAACCTGGACGGTTTTGTTTACGATCACATCGCTTCCGGTTTGACTGACACAAAGAATCGTCTGGCTTGGTTGGGCCTGCAGCAGCCCTTCACTCCTCAGCCGTATCGCCAGCTTGCCAAAGTCATGCGCAATGCCGGTGTGGATCGCGGCGCGCGGCGCGTGCTGTTCGCTATGGAGGATCATTTGTGGAAGGAAGAGCGCACACTGGCCGCCGCGCTTTTCCGCTGGCCGCTAAGCCTGGTAGTTGGCTACGGCTACTATCCCCTTCGCGCGCTTGCTGGCCTCGCGATTCTCGTTCTCGTCGGTTGGGGCGTATTTGCGGGAGCACGCGCTGCCCAAGCCATGGTTCCCAGGGACGAACAGGCATATGAATTCCTCCAGGTGAAAGGCCATGCGCCCGACCACTATGAGCCGCTCAGTCCCTTCGTCTACTCTCTTGAAAATTCGCTGCCGCTCGTAAAGTTGGGACAGACAGATCGCTGGGAGCCCGATCCCACGCCAGATTGGCGCTCCTCCACGACTCAGCCCCTTCCTGCAAACACGCCTGACCAGCCAAAATCCTCGCCGTTCACTTCACCCAGGTTTCTCTTTGCATTTCAGCGACTACAGGTCCTGCTCGGCTGGATGCTCGCCACTCTGTTCGTCGCTGGCGTCACCGGGATCGTCCAAAAAAACTGACCCCTTATCCCCTACTTATGCGTCATCACGAAAACGCCGTCCCAATCGGAAACCGGTTCCTCCGCTGAATATTCCTGGCAACGCTTGAAATAAACGAGCGACGGTCCATCACTCGGCCACCGATCCAAAATCATCTGAAACGCGCGCCTCGCCTCGTCCCACTTGCGATCACGATATAGCCTGCGCGCCTCGTCAAAGTGTTCAATACGCGTTTGCACATCCGCCCGCTCGCGGTCCTCTCGTAAATCAGAAGAACGCGCGAACAGTTCGTAGATCGTCACGGGCTGGAGTTTGCCCTTCACGCGTATCAGATCTAACTCTCGAAAAAGAAAGCCCGCATCCTTTGCGGCCTCATAGGTGGACTCGTTCGCAATAATGTGCGTGCCATACTCCTTGTTGAGCCCCTCGAGCCGCGAAGACAGGTTCACCGTATCCCCAAGCGCCGTATATCCATAACGCAGTGCCGAACCCATGTTCCCCACACTGGCCGCACCGGAATTCAGGCCGATGCCAATATCGAGTGCGGGTTTTCCCTCTACCGCCCACTTTTTCTGCAACTCGCCAACGCGCTTCATCATTTCCAGTGCTGCTGTGCAGGCCTGCACAGGATGCTGCCCGTCTTCATAGGGCGCGCCCCAGAACGCCATCATTGCATCGCCAATATATTTGTCCAACGTTCCCTGTGTGTCGAACACAATGCGCGTCATGTCGTAGAGGTAGCTGTTCAGAAACAACGCGAGTTCCTGCGCGTCCAGCTTTTCAGAAATTGTCGTGAATCCTCGGATGTCGCTGAACATCACGGTGATTTCCGTCTTGCGCGGCTCAACCAACTCCGGGTTCACCAGCAACCGCCGAATCACCTCCGGGCTCAAGTAATGTCCGAATGCGCTACGCACTTTCCGCTTTTCCTTTTCTTCCACCAATGCCCGATACAGCGAGACCAGCATCACATTTGCCGTTAAAGTTCCCGCGGGCACCGTGAAGTTCAGCCACCATCCGTGCAGGAACGCCACGTACACCAAGCCCGTGAAGGGAATCAGCAATCCTAGCCCGAACCAGATCCAGCGGGGCGAAAGCACCGCAAGCGCAAACCCCAGCGGCAATCCCAGCACGATGATCAGAATCAGATCCAAGAGGACCTGGTGCGCCCCACGCACCAGAAAACCGTTGTTGAGCATGTTGTCGATTACGTTGGCGTGCACTTCCATGCCGGGATAATCGATGCCTCCATAGGGCGGCGTGCGCAGGTCGCCGATTCCTGTTGCGGAAGCTCCCACCAGCACGATCTTGTCCTTAAACGTGCCAGGAGGAAAGTTGTGCTGCACTACATCGGCTAGCGAGTAATAAGGATACGTTCCGCGCGGACCGCGATAGTTGATCATCATCCGGCCAAGGTAATCCGGCCGAACCGTGAGTTTGTCTCCCAATTGGAGACTCGCAATTCCCGCTTGCCCATAATTCACAGTGACCTGATCGGTCTTTAATCCCAGGTACAAACGCAGCGTCTGCACTTCTAGGGAACCGTACAGGTCGATGTCGTCCGGATTGCTCGTCCGGCCGAACGGCAGCACCAGCAGGGAACGGCGCAATACTCCATCCGCATCTGAGGAAATATTAAAGAATCCGATGGCTGTCTTTTCGTTGTTTTGCGGCGGCGCAAGAGCTGGAATGTTCGCTACCGTCGCAGTATAGAGGGTGCCCTCTGCCTGGTAGCAATTGAGCAAGGCTGCAAAATCCGCCTTGCCTGTCGCAGGATTGAGCGGCGCGCGATTTAGCGAATACCACTGCACCATTTCCGCATATTTATCCAGTATCGAGCCATCGATTCCACGGACTTCTAGCGGCTCCAGAAAAAAATTGCCAAGCACGACTGGCCCAAATCTCCGCAGCGCCGCTGCGAACTGCGCGTCCGAATCAAATTCCTTTGCCAGTTCCGTCACTTGTGCTTCGAGCTTTGCATCGGGCGCCTTCCCCGTCTGTTTGTCATGCTCCAGTTTTGCCAACAGCGCGCGAACTGGTGCGGCGGTCAGGTCCGGCTTGTCAAAAGTGATGTCGAACGCGGCGATCTTCGCACGATCATCCCGCAAAGTATCCAGCATCTCTCCGAAATATTTGCGTGAGAAGGGCCACTTCCCGAAAACTTCCTGGGAACGTTGGTCGACGGACACAATCACGATTCGCGAATCTGGCAGGCTATAGCGGGCAGGGCGGTACCGAAAGCGCGTATCGAGCGTGCTGTATTCAAAGCGCTTCAGGAAATCGAAGAGCGGTGTGCTGCGGTCCCCCAGAAATGTGAAGAAATAGATGCCAAGGGCAGCCAGTGTGATTCCAAAGCTGATGAAAAACGACGCGCGATCCTGCCACCACTCGGAGAGCAGCGTCCTCAGGCGAAACCTGCCGCCTCCCTGTGGACCTCCTTGTGGGGCGGTGGCCATGGACAGGCGGTGTTACTCCCGAACGATAAAGTTCATGCGAATTCCGCAAACTTCAATGAGGTCCCCGTCATTCAGCCGCACGGGCCCTTGAATCGGCGCTCCGTTGACGGAAGGAATTTTGGCACCCGTTCCTAGATAATAGCCATCGTCGCGCTGGTTGATCTGTGCAGCAACACTCGGCTTGAACCACCCGCGCAAACGAATCGTGGCCATCGGTGATTTCCCGATGACCGTCAGCTTGTTCGTCAGAACGTATTCCTTCTGGTCGACTCGGCCGTTTAAGACGACTAGAGTCGGCATCTTCATGCGCCCCGGTGAAAATTGCGAGCGCTCGCCCATCGCGGCTGCCTGCTGCAGCATATCGCGACGTGCCTTGGTGTCGAGCACCATGGTTTCGTTGATTTTGGGAGCCGCGGCTTTCCGCCCGCTGTCCCAAGGGATGGCAGTATCCGCGGTCGCGTCCACCTTAATATGGTGCTTCCCGATCCAGATGGAATCCCCGTCGTGCAGCATGGCTCGTTCCACCCGAAGATCATTAACAAAGGTTCCATTCAAGCTATCGAGGTCTTCCACAACCAGTCGTCCGCCCTCGTAGTACACCCGAGCGTGATACGTGGAGACCGCGAGATTATCAATCGGAATGTCGTTATCTGGTGAACGCCCGATGGAAACCGGCCGGTTGCCAATGGGAACCTCCTTCACCACTTTGTTTTCAAACATCAGACTGAGCTTCGCCATACGGCTTTCCTCCCTGGGAGGTTCTACTCTTTTTTCCCCGAGTCACGACGCAACCAGGAAAACCAACCCTTGGATTCATCTTGTACGCGCACCACGATAACCGTAACGTTATCCTGGCCGCCCCGTTCATTCGCCAAGTCCACCAACTTCTGTGCCGCGGACGCCGGGTCGGTCTCCGCCTGCAGCTTTCCGGCGATTTCCGGCTCGCTCACCATCCGCGTCAGCCCATCCGAACAGAACAGCAGCACGTCCCGGGGCATCAGGTCGATTTCATCCACTTCCACGTCCACTTCCGGATTTGCTCCCAGCGCGCGCAACAGTACGCTCTGCATCTCGCTTTCCTCAGCCTGCTGCGGGGTCAATATTCCTCGCCGCACCTGTTCCGCCACCAACGAATGGTCGTTCGTCAGTTGTTGCAGCGCTCCTGTGCGCAACAAATACGCCCGGCTGTCCCCCACGTGCGCAATACTCAGTTTGGCCCCGTTGATCCATCCCGTCGTCAGCGTCGCTCCCATTCCTCGTTGCTCTGGGTGCTTCTGGGCGGACTGGTGGATATTGAAATTGGCCTGGAACACCGCGTTCTGCAATACCTTCGTCTGAGGGCTCCAGTTGTCGGCGGCCGCACCGTGCAGCGTCACGCCGGAATCTTCCTTGGATGCCTCAGGATTGCTGCAAAACTTCTCGACTGTTTCCACCGCCATGGCGCTGGCCACTTCCCCGTGTGCTTCGCCACCCATTCCATCAGAAAGAATGAATAGGTTCATGGGTTCTACAATTCGGAATGAATCCTCATTATTCGTGCGCACGCGCCCCACGTCGCTCACACCCCCGCTGACGATCTGCACAACGTCTCCTTCCAAGCTTTTCGTGAGCACACTCGAATCCCCCGGCGCGGACACCGGTTCTGACCTCTTGCTATCCACGCTAGCAGACCACTGTGCCCTGTGAAAGGCTTTGCGCCCAAGTGATTAACCGCCCCTAAGAAACACTGGCCGGATGGCCAGTCCGCAAGGATACCCGAAATGGCAGGAATTCCACAGTGTCGCCATCCGCATGAGGCCAAGCAGCCAATCCTCATCGCACCCCTTGAGGAGCCTGCGGAGCAGTGCATCCCTCTTCTCCCCGTTTTTCTAATACAATCCCTTTGTGCGCTCCTTCTCGCGTTGCGTAACCCATGCCGTGCTGTTCCTGAATTTCCTGTTCTTGGGCCAGTCTCTTTCGGCGGGACAACAGGCTCCTGCGGCTTCGGGCGCCCGTATACTGCTGCTTCCGCGCAAGCTTGTTACTGGGGAACGTGCCACCTTGGCGGTCCTGGATGTTGCTGGCCGGCTAACTCCAGGCGTGAAAGTGGTCTTCTCGAATGGCGACAATGTGACCACCGACGTAAGCGGGCGCGCGCTCTTCGTGGCTCCGCTCAACCCGGGAAAGATCTCCGCGAGTATCGAGGGCCGCAGCGGCCGCGTGACTAGCGTTATTTTCGCCGCTACCGAGGTTCCTTCTGCTACCGAAGAGGTGACATACACGCCGCGCGTGGCCTCCGTCAGCGACCGCTTCGAGTTCCTCGGCCATGGCTTTTGCGGCGACGCCGACGCAAACCATGTCACGATCGCGGATTTGCCAGGACTAGTGCTCGCTTCTTCGCCGGGATCCCTCACGGTGTTGCCGCCGGCGGATTTGGACCCGGGTCCAGCGCTGGTGAAGGCGAGTTGCGGACAGAAATCTGCGGAACCGTTTACGGTTGTGTTCGTCAGTTTGGAATTGGAGGCGAGTCGCGAGCCACTCGCGCCGGGCGAGCAACGCACGTTAAGCGTACGCGTGCGCGGGAGCACGGCGAAGATCAGCCTGGAAGCGCGCAACCTGGCGCCGGATGTGGCCGAGCTCAGCGGCGGCGGAACAGTGAAGGCGCTGTCGAGCGGCGGGGCGGACAATCTGGCGAAGTTTGCATTGGTCGGCAAAAAACACGGCAATTTCACCGTTTCGATTCGCTTACTTGCGCCGCTGTCGCCGCCCAGATCGTAACGTCAGCACGCCGCTACAAGAGCTGAATCGCCAGAAAAAAATTACGCGGATTTTTTCGCGGCGTTGGCGGCGGGCGGCAGGGCTAGCGTGCCTTGGCGTTCGTCTATCAGCTCCCCAACCTCGCCGTTATTTAGCAAGTTATCGAGCGAATTGGAGGCCTTTTCGAGCCGCTTGTCCGCGTCCGTGTATACCTGCTGAGCGTTTTTCAAGTGCGTACCAAGGACGCCGAAGCTCTTGCCAAAGATGTCCAGTTGCTTACGCATGCCGTCTAAGTTGGCCATGAGGTGCCTGGCATTCTCTTCAATCTGCATGCCTTTTAATCCCATGGCGATCACCGAAAGGTGCGCGTACAGGGTGTTCGGGGAAACCGCGATGATCTTCTTCGAGCGGCAATAAGCGTCCAAAGCCATTCCGCGCGAATCGTTGCTGCGCAGAAGTTCGTAGTAGACCGCTTCGCTGGGCACGAACATCAGAGCAAGATCGAGGGTGTCCTCGTCCGGCACGATATATTTCTTGGCGATGGAATCGGCGTGCAGCTTCACCGCGTTGACGAAATCTTTCTTTGCGTCTTCGCCTTCGGTTTCCAGCCGCAGAAACGCGTCCAGGGGAAACTTGGAATCGATAGCCATGAGTTTCTTGTCGCGGAGGTGAATGACGGCATCAGCGGCTTCGCCGCTGCGGAAGCGGTATTGCTGAGAGAATTGCGAAGGAGCCAGGCAGTCTTCCAGGAGTCGTTCCAGGGTGGTTTCGCCGAAGTTGCCGCGAGACTTGGCGCCGCTGAGAATGTTTTCGAGCCGGGCGGCGGCGTCGTGCATCAGGTGGCCGGATTCCTGCACCTGGCCGAGCTGCTGCTGAATCTGGGTGATCTGCTCGCGCGTGTTCTTCAATTCGTTGGACATCGCGGTTTGCGCCTGCGAGGTGATCTGCGAAGTGATTTCGGCGGAGTTCCTGGCGCCTTGCTGTACCGCGGCGGTCACCGCCTCGAGCCGGGTGGCGACGGTGTTCGCGATGGTTTCCATCTTGGTGGAGGATTGTGCCTGGGAAGTGGACAGGGTCAACAGATCGCGGCGCAATTCATTCATCTGGGCTTCCAGAGCGTCGTTTTTCCTCCGGTCCTGGGTGTTCTGTACAAGCACCCACAGCACCAGGCCGATGATGAGCAGCCCAAACAGCGCCGCAGCGATCCATACAGGGTTCATTGCTTCTCCGATGCTTTCACGGGAAACGGTCTCCCCACTGTACCGCGAGGGCACGCGAAAGTGTAGCGAAGGTTGTGAGGGGTGAGCGCGGGGTACCCCCTCCCCCTCGTTTTGCAGTGCATCGCGTAAAGACAAGAGGAAAAAGGAGATAGCTAAAAAACTGTGCGGTACGGAGTTCTGTAAAACCGGCGCAAATGACTGAAGGCGCGGGAATGGGGAATTGTACGAGTACAGCGAAATTTGAGAAGGAAGGTCCGGGTTGAGAGGGAATTTCTCGAAGTAACGCTTGAGGGGTGATCGCCGGGAAGAGGAGAGAAGTGAACCGACACGGAAAGATTGTCCCCGAACATAACCAAGGCATCATGGCGCAAAGATTACTGTACATTAATAAATACTTAAGGGATATTCTATTCGAATGTGCGGGGAGTGGTCTTTGCGCGAGGCGAGACCTGCAGAAAAAAGCGGATGGGGCATCCGGCTGCGAAGAAGCCCCATCCAACAGCATAGTCGTGTTGCAGGTTAATCGAGAACGGTAAAACTCAACTGGATTTGGACATCTGGGTTTTGATCAGGCCAACAATGGCCATCACGATCGCTCCGCCAACACCGCCGCCGCCGATGCTGGACAAAATCGACGACACATCCATTCCAGATCCGGCCGCCGACATTGCCGAGGCGGCTCCGCCTGAGGTCAACATGCCGAGCAACTGACCGCCAAGTCCACCTCCGACAAGGCCGGCAATGGAGTTGCCAATCGGCCCAAGGTTGAAGTTCTTCATCAAGGCTCCGGCTATATTTCCGCCAACGGCTCCGCTAATCAGCTGAATAATCAGAGCTACCATATTCATTTTCTCCTTGTCCCCCGAAAGGACTATTCATCTATTTTCGAATTGAACAAACGCTGGTCTTTTGTTTGGGCGGACAATTGGGCAGATGCTTGGGCGGACGACAAGAAAAAACAGACCGGTCAGGAAAAATAGGGTGGACGGTTCTTGGTTATCCAAGACAGAGTTTGGGAGCCCCCAAATTCACCCGATGTTTCCTGGCCTCGCGAGACTCTATAACATCCGCTTCCCTTGGGGATACAAGTATTTTCCTGGGCAGGGGCTCAACTAGCCGTTTTGAACGCAATGGCCGGTCTCAGCGATGCTCGATTTGGACCTGATAGCCGAACAGGGCATGGGCGAGCTTGGTGCCGCAGAGAATGCGGCCGGAAACCGCAAGCTCGGTGAAGGAAGTTCCCGAATCTTCGGACGGAACACGAATTTTAGCCACGAGTCGTGAGCCGACCAATAGTTCAATGGGACTGGTCATCATGAAGTTGTCTGAAGAAATGCCGATGGTCTCGCCGGCATACTCGAGAGAGTTATCGCCAACACAGAAGCGGAGAGGGAGCTTCGCTTGATAAAGTTGATGCAGACCGTCGGGGAAAAGGGGCACAACGCAAGGTGACACCAGCCGTCACTGAGCGCCGTGACTTCCGTCACAGGTGCTTCTGGGGCAAGGGACTAGTCTTGCGCTAGCCGGGCTGGGCCACTTATCAGCTCAAGATCCTGCTTAGGATTATTTCCTGTTTACTTGGTTGTCTCCCAGCGTGGCCTTGTTCGATTGTTGACATTCCCACTCAGCTAAGAGGACCGCAGGAGAGTGCTTCAGCCGCTCACGATTTGATGCGGATCAGGCCGAGGCCAATCCCTTTGCGCTCGCGCTCCGGGTATTTCAGACGAGCCTTTTCGGCAAGTTCCTTGGTTTTGAAAGTCTTCGATAATGGGACAACCTTGCCATCCGTGTATTTGAAGAGCATCCACTGCTGGATAATTTTGGGCATTTGAGGAGAGGGGGCGCGGGCTCTGCCGGGGACTCGACGAGCCGACGCACATCGGAGCTAAGAACCGATATCGCCTTTGCAGCCGGAGTGATGGCACTCGCAGGCAATGTCTGGAGTCTTTTCCATCGCCGCGCATTGCGCGCTGCAATAGTCACTGTCTCCTTGCACGTGGCAACTGCAAGGCGGATGGCCGCACTTTTTGGCATTTGCGACATTCTGACTCATGGATGTTTTTCCTTTCTACAAATTCCAATTCCACCTGAGCTAAATTCTGCCGACGTCTGGTAGCAGTCAAGAAGAGAAAAATCTATCATCCAACAGGGACGTCCGTCCATACGTGCATCCCCCGATGAATCCGTCGGCGACAGATTATCTCCTGGGTGGATAAAGATGTACTTTCCCATCGGCCACAACGGCAACATACTTTCCCGCTTCGAGGAACTGCATGACTTTTTTGCCGTCCCTGGCTATCGCCGCCCAGCGAGATTTGGTATCGGGATTCTGTTCTAGGCCTCGAAGATCCCTACCCTGGAATTGAAAATCGATTTGCTTGAGTTTTCGCTTCGCGGTGGAGCGAACCGGGAAGGTGTCTCCTGAAAGGGAGATGGTCTTTTTGTTTTCGACAAGCGACTGACGCCAAACGGCGAGGAAGGCGTCTTCGAAGGAAATGGCCATGGCCGGATAATAGCGAATCGAGGGAGGTCTCATCTATGTGTGTGATTCGCACCGGCACATGATCCTGGTGCTCGACAAGAAGGGCCATATTCTTAGACACATTGGCAAGCGCTGGGGTGGAAAGGAAGCCGGGGAGTTCCGCTATCCCACGCAGATTGTGATTTCTGGCGAGGAACTCTTCGTACTCGACCGAGGCAATTCCCGGCTCCAGATTTTGGATCTCGCCGGACACTCTCGGCGAGAGATTAAACTGCCAGAGCTAGGCACCGATGCTGGCTTAGCACTGGATGACGACCAAAATATCTATGTGAGCGATCCGCAGCTCAGTGTCATCAACGTTTTTGGTTATGGTGGCCAATTCTTGTATGAGTTCGGGCGCAATGGAACAAAACCAGGCGATTTTGACGCGCCGTCCGGCTTATGGGTGGAACCGGAGAAGTGGCTGTACGTTGCGGACATGAAAAACAAGCGTGTGCGGTTATTTCAGATCGAGGGACGCCAAGCTCACTAACTGAGTTTTAGGAGTAGGGTCAGCCAGCCATGCGGCATCACACCGCATCGTGACACCCTGCACACCTGCCCTGCGGCCGAGGGTGCGCCACCCGCCCACCGGATAAACAAATCACCTCAGCAAAATCGGCTGCCATATGGCACATGTCTGCTTTTGAACAGTATGCAGCAGGGGGGCAGGACAATAATTTCAAACAAGCCTGTCGAATCCGTGCCCTTGCAGCACCCACTTAGGTGGGCAAAAAGGATGAGCAGGCAGAAGGAAGCATCATGCGTACTCTCTCGGTGATTCGTTCATTGCTTTTCTCACTCATGTTGATGGCTCTTTCAGGCGCTTCATTTGCTCAAATCGGTATTTCTGTCGGCTATGGGCCGCCTGCGCTTCCCGTTTATGAGCAACCCATCTGTCCCGGGGATGGCTACATGTGGACGCCCGGTTATTGGGCTTGGGACGGAAACGAGTATTACTGGGTGCCCGGCACTTGGGTCGAAGCTCCTGAAATTGGCTTTCTATGGACACCCGGCTATTGGGGCTGGGGTGACAATGCATTTTTCTTCCATGAAGGGTATTGGGGCCCGCACGTCGGCTTCTATGGAGGGATCAATTACGGGTTCGGATATGGTGGCCACGGCTACGAAGGGGGTCGCTGGGAGAACAATCATTTCTACTACAACACGTCGGTAAATCGCATCAGCAACATGAACATTCACAACACCTACAACACCAGGGTCGAAAACACGACCGTAAACCGCGTCAGCTACAATGGCGGAAACGGCGGCATCAATGCGCGTCCTTCGGCGCAAGAAGATACCTACGATAAAGAACGCCACGAAGGGCCCGTTGCCGCACAAAACGAGCACGTGCGAGCAGCTGGTTCCAGCCCCGGGTCGCGTGCCTCCGCCAATCAAGGCAAGCCTCCGATCGCGGCCACGTCCAGGGCGGCAGACTTAAAGGGCGGCGCAGTTGGTGCAAAAGAAGCCGGCGCCCCATACAAGGCGCCCGAACGGACGGCGACTGGAAGCGAAGCGCATCCTAGCGCCAACACTCATGCGAGCGAAGTTCAGCCCCACAAGTACACCGCGCCGAGCAGCGGCAACGCTGGAACCGACAAGAAATATCAACAGCAGCAAGACAAGCTAGCCGCTAAGCAAAACCAGGAACACCAGAAACTGCAACAACAGCAGGACAAGGAACACCAGCAAGCGGCCAAGAAAAACACGAGTGACGCTCAAAAACAACAGATGGAGCAGCGCCACTCTCAGCAGACTCAGCAACTTGAGCAAAAGCACACGGAACAGCAGCAGAAAGTGCAGACGCATCAACAGCCGCACCAGAGTGCACCGCCAGCGCAGAGCCATCCTGAAGGGGAAAGGCACTAAGCGCAGTTCGCCAGCGGAGCAAAATACCTGGCGAGTACAATGTCGGCTCCTTCGACCCGAAAATCTTTGGCCGTATGACGACCAGAGGTTCGGCAGGAAGGAGCCGAACGCGTTAGTGACAGATGTGGATCACCACCTTAGTTTTCAGCAAATCGCTTTTTGAGTCAGGACAAAGGTGAGTGTAGCCGCACCTGAGTTAACTGGATGAAGGAGGATGTGAGGAGGACGGCAAGATGACTGATACCGTTCGGGTCGCCCAGAGCCAGACAGTATCGCTTTTTCTCGCCGTCCAAGCACACATCTTATGGATCTTCAAGGACGCACGCTGTTCACTTTTGAACAGTCTGGGGAGCGGGACAGTGGAGCTGATGATTATTGGAACTGGGAGGCGGCGTCGCGGAGGACGGGCTGCATGACATCGGCGAGGACGTCGGGGGCGTAAATTTCGAGATAGTTGATGCGCTGCCCGGAGGCGTTGGGCTGCGTGCCGCGAGCGATGGATTTTCTTAGCGCCAGGGGAGGATCCCCCTCGGCGCCCATGTCGCCGCTGTTGTGGAGGCAATTGGTGCGGAGTTGAAAGCCGGTGATGACGCGACCGTTATAACTGATCACCAGTTGGACATTGTTCGGGCCGCGTTCCGGCTCTCGATTGCCATCGAGATTGCTATTTTGAAGGACAAAGCGGCGGCCGAAGATGCGAATAGCGTCTTCGATGACGGCTTCCTTGGTGGGTCTGCCGGCTCGCGGGTCGCGTTTGCCTCGATCATCAATATCCAGCCCGAAGCCCATAGAAAGAGAAACGTACTGATTGGGAAAGGTCGCTGCGTAGACCTGGAAGGCCTGGTGCCACGCTTCGAGGTATCTGTGCGGGGTGTAACCGATGGCGCGCCACTTCTCGAGATCGCCGAGATGATTTGGCAAGGTGAACTCGGCGGAGACGGAAGTGGGACCGTCGGCAGCGATCACGCGGAAGGAAGGAGAGTTTCCGTACTTGGCGCTGAGTAGTTTGAGGAAGTCGAACCAGCGAGAGAGGTAGACGCGATCCCAGGGCATGGGAAGAGGCTCGAGGCCACCTCTGCCGGGGCCGTATTGGATGTCGAACATTTCAGTTTGCACGCCTTGGAGAGCCCACGGAGGTGACCAGAAGCCGGGAAAGAGGAGGAGCTGAACCCATTTGTGAGAGGATTCGGCGGCGGCAAAGAGTTGATCGAGCTTGGACCAATCAGGATGGCCCTCGGCGGGCTCGATGTCGCGCCAACGGATTTGGAGAGCGACACCGCTGAGGAATGGATTGTTGAGAGGCTCAAGATTCAGGCGAGGCTCTTGCGGCTTGTTCTCGATGACGACGACGAGGCCGTTGGGGGAAGAGCCGTTCGCGGCAGAAGGGGCGGCCTTCGCCGATGCGGGAGGTGGGTAGAGGAGAACGGCGGCGAGCAAGGCTAGAGCGAAGGGAAGGACATAACGTGCGGGGCGTGGTTGAGAGTGGTTCAACATGCATGCCTCCTCGGAAGACCGCTGCGCACAGGGGAGTGGGAAATGCGAATCGCGACGTATTTTCTGGGCAGATGATGTGTCGGGCGGAGGCAGGTGTCAATGTCAGAAAATGGGAAGCCGAAGAGAAGAGCCGAGCCGGTCTTTATAAAAAAGCGAAGAGGGAATTGGGAAAACGGATACCTATTGTGGCGACGGGGCGGTAGTATGGGACTACGAGTCGAGGCCCTAGATGAGCACGTGGGCCACGTAGGTGGATCTTGTGAAGTGTTCCCTGGTTGCAGTGGTCGTCACTTGCGGTTTGCTTGTGCCAGGCGTGGCGCTTGCGGGCAGGCAGCAGGCTCCTCCGGGTGCCCCTTCGAATGGAACGTACCTAGGCGGGCTGAATGCCGGCACGGAAGACCTGTACGTATATACGGCAGTGGAAGTGGATGTGAAAGGACCGGAGGGGGTAAAGGTT
The DNA here is from genome assembly GCA_963709675.1 of Candidatus Acidiferrales bacterium. Classification (GTDB taxonomy): domain Bacteria; phylum Acidobacteriota; class Terriglobia; order Acidiferrales; family UBA7541; genus Acidiferrum. The sequence continues at coordinate 760,178 of CAVPWW010000001.1, read as the reverse complement.
GAGGGGCCAGTGGCGGTGTCGCTGATCCGGAAGAACGGGCAAGTATTTATGACCGCCATGGCGAGTGGAGGGAAGGCCCGGTTCTCGAACGTGCCGAAGACTGAGTTGACGGCTCAGGTTGTGGCGCCAGGCTATGTGACGGCCAAGAAAGAATTTGAAGTGTTGGACCGTGGCGAAGTGAAGGTGCTCGTCGACCTTCAACCCATGTCGGATAAGGAGGAGGCAGCGGCCGACAGGAGAATTGCAGCGCTGAGTCCCAAAGCGCAAAAGGATGTGGGAAAAGCGCTGGAAGCGTTGCGCGCAAACCGACCGAGCGACGCGCGAAGTTACCTGCAATCGGCCGAGCGAACCGCACCCGAGAGCGCGGAAGTCGAATATCTGTTCGGAGTGTACGCGACGCAGATGAGCGACGCGGCGTTGGCGCAGTCCCATTGGATGAAAGCGCTGGAACTCGATCCCAAGCATGTGAGTGCGCTGCTGGCGGTGAGTCAAGGCTTGCTTCACGAGCATAAGCCGACCGAAGCGGTTCCGTATCTGAACCGAGCCGTAGAAGCGGATCCGTCGTCGTGGCGCGCACAAGCGCTGCTGGCGCAGGCGTGCCTGCAGCAGGGTGAGAAGGAAGACGCGATCAAGCACGCCGAGCGTGCTGGCGAATTGGGGCACGAGAGAGCGGCGTCTGTACAACCGCTGTTGGCGCAGGCGGTCGCGCAAAATGGAGATAAGCCGAGGGCGATCCGCATAATGCAAGACTATGTCAGGACGCATCCTTCAGATGCAGCGGCGGCCAATCAACTCGCTCGCATGGAAAATCCTCTCGCCGCGGCAGAGTCCAGAAACGCTGCGGGGGGGAGACGGCGGAACTGTCCACGGAGGCCACGGATTTGCCGGTGCCGTCAAACTGGCTGCCACCGGATGTGGACGAGAAAGTGCCACCCGTGGAACCTGGCGCGGCTTGCTCGCTGGACGATGTTTTGCAGAAAACCGGGGATCAAATCGTGGAGTTGGTGCACGACGTCGATCGATTTACGGCGACGGAATCGTTGGTGCATGAGTCGATCAACAAATATGGAGTGGCGTCAGCGCCGGAAAAGCGCAAGTTCGACTATTTGGTTTCCATACAGGAAGTACGGAAGGGCTATCTGGGAGTGACGGAATACCGAAACGGTGGGGGGGCCCAGGATGAATTTCCGGCTGGAGTGGTCACCAACGGGCTGCCGGCACTGGTGCTGATTTTTCACCCATACTATTCGTCGAATTACGAGATGACCTGCGAAGGATTGGCGCGAGCGAACGGCGGGCTTGCATGGCAAGTGCATTTCCGCCAGCGGCCAGGGAAGCCGAATGAGCTAAAGACGTACCAGATTGGGGTCCACGGCCCATCCTATTCGGTCGGATTGAAGGGACGCGCGTGGATTTCCGCAGACAGTTATCAGATCGTACGAATGGAAACGGATATCGTCGCACCAGTTCCGCAAATCCGGTTGCTTGCCGAACATACGGCGATCGAATACGGTCCGGTGAACTTTCGCCAAGGCAACGTGAATCTGTGGCTACCCCAGAGTGCGGAAATCTACTTCGCGTGGAGAGGGCGGCAGGTTCATCGCCGGCACAGCTACAGCAATTACTTGCTGTTCGCGGTAGAGGACAAGCAACGCATCGCGTCACCAAAGGAAGCGGCAGCTCCACCGGATGTCGACCCGCACGACACAGTCAGTCCGAAACAGTAGATCAAAACTTCAGGCAGAGAAGGTAGGGAGCCGCAGCGTTAGGAAGTGTGGCTAGCCGAGGTTAAACGTCTTCTCGTTCGGAGCCGCGTTTGTTCCGGAAAAAGTAGGCGGCGGCGCCAACGATAATCGAGAAAAAAGCGACGACTCCGGCGAGGATGGCGAAGGCTCCTGGATCTACCCGTGCGCCAGGGACGTAGGTGAAGTGCTGCGACCAAATGGGTGCGTAGCCCAAAGAATTGTGAGGCGCGGAACTGCTGGCGGGAGTCGATGTCCATGGCGCAAGACAACAGAGAATGATCAATCCGATGAGGAAGGCAAAAAACGTGGCCTGATAGAGAGTATTCATAGAGAGGCAGTCTACACCAAGCGATTGCTTCCCGGAGAATCATAAACCAGCGGCGGAAACATGTTCTTGCGGGTGAACATTTTCAGCCAGGGGAACAAACTGAAAACTGCGGAGGATGACCTCCTGATCGGAGGAGGGAGTCGCTTTAAAGCACCAGAGATTCATGCCCAGGGGCAGTGGGACTTGGGGAATGCGGGCGGTGAAATCGGGTGGGGAAAAGGTGAGGGTCTGGAGGACCTGGCCGGTGGTGCCGACAGGCTGGAGGCCGCTCATGATGGTGCCGACGATGCGCGTGGAGGACCACTCGAAGCGGGCAGTAGTGAGAGTGGAACCGTTCGGAGTGTAAGTGAAATTGTCTTCCATGGGGCCGAGCGATTTGTTCCCAGTGGCCGGATAGAAAGTGAAGTCGGCGTTGCAGCCGTGGCAGGTGTTATTCCACCGGGAGAATTCGATGTCGATCTCGTTTTCGGCGTCGACGCCAATGCCTGATCTAGCGCCGTAATTGAAAAGGCCGAGAACCGTGGTGGGATCCATTTTGTCGACGGGACCTTCGATCTGCCACTGGTAAGTACCGAAACTCAGGTTTTCGGTGGTGAATAGCTCGGCAGCAGTGTAGATTCCATCCCGATTGATAATCCGTAAATGAAGATAACCTTTGGCATCGAGGAAAACGTTGGCGGGATCGCCCTTGACGACACCGGCCATGCCGCCATTGGTGAGCATCCAATCGCGGCCCATCCATTGGAGAGTGTTGGTGGAATCGCCGGAGGAGGCTGGAGCAAAATCAATGCAGAATGCGGCGACGGTGATCATCAAAAGGAAGAGGAGCAAGCCGAATTTTTGCGGCAGGCGCATCAAGAGGATTCTTATACCACAGCTTTGTGTCGCGTAGCTGGGTCAAGCATGACAGGTTCGCCTCGCTCGCTGGAAGGCCAGGCGAAGCAGCTGCTGCTTGACCGGAGAGGCGGGCGGAGATAGCCTCGCGACAATACCGCGACGTTCGACCTATCGCTGGATGATTCGTTCACAGGAGGATCGATATGGGATTTGTTGCGACATTGTGGTTGCCGATTGTGCTGTCGGCGATAGTTGTGTTCATTGCCAGCTCGATCATGCACACGGTTTTGGCGTATCACCGGGGCGATTACCGGAAATTGCCGGATGAAGAGAAACTGCTAGGGGCACTGCGAGGCGTTGGACTAACACGCGGGTTGTACGTTTTTCCGTTTTGTACCCACAAACAGATGAAGTCGCCGGAAATGATTGAGAAATACAAGCAAGGTCCAGTAGGAATGATGACGGTGCTGCCGAGTGGACCGCCGGCGATGCCCAAATTTTTGGTATCGTGGTTTGCATACTGTCTGGTGATCGGCATTTTCGTGGCATATCTGGCGTGGCATACGGTGGCGCCGGGAGCGAACTATCGTGTGGTATTCCGCGTGGTGGGAACGGCTGCGTTTCTGGCGTACGGATTGGGACATTTGAGCGACGGGATCTGGAAAGGCCAGACGTGGAGCGCGACGATCAAGGAAGTGATCGATGGTTTGGTCTATGGGTTGTTGACGGCAGGGATGTTTGGATGGTTGTGGCCTCGATGAGAGTACGGAAAATAGAGAAGAGAAAATAGAAAATCAAAAGATCCAAGAGCCGACAGATGCCGGCGCTACCATGCGAGAAATAAAAAAGGCCCCGTTTTTGAAGCGGGGCCTCTTTCGTTGAAGGCATCGGGGAAGCGGTTACCAGTAGAGCTTGAGAGCGAACTGGACCTGACGAGCGTCGGCAGCGGCAGAGGGTTGGCCTGCGGCACAGGTGGGGCCTTGCGAAGGGTCGCAGAGCTGGTTAACGGCAATGATGTTGGTACGGTTGAACAGGTTGAAGACGTCGGCGATAAGGTCCATACGAAAGCGCTCGCCGAGGTTGATACCCTTGGAGACGCGCAGATCGAACTGGAAAAACATGGGCATGTTGAACTTGTCGCGGCCAAGGGTGCCATTGCAACCGAGCGGAGGAGCAATTCCGGGAACGGTGAACGACTGGCCAGGGGCGCCGTTCATCCAGCAGTTGGTGGGCAGGCCAAAGGAAACGCCATGAATAAAGGGCGAAGTGGTGCCACCGCCAAGATCGGGGCGATCCTGAGAAGAACCGAGATCGAGGCGAGTGTCTTCGCCGGTGATGACGTTGAAAGGAAGACCGGAAGCGACTTCCACGAGCGGGGCGAGGGTCCAATTGCTGAAGAAACTGTCTTTGAAGCCCTGGCCGGCGACGTGTAGGGAACTCTGGAAAACACCGCTGGTGACCCAGCGATGGCGCTGATCGTTGACCGAGTTGCCCTTTTCATATTGCGGGAAGCGGCTGTCAGCCGGTTCGAGAGTGGACTGTAAGTCTGTACCATCATCGATGGAGTGTGCCCAGGTGTAACTGGAGAGCAACTGGAAATGGTTCGAGAAGCGCTTCTCCAGGTTGATGGTCAGAGCATTGTAAGAGGAGTAGGCGTCTGACACCTGGGTGTCCACGCTGTTGAACGGAACGGGAGCGCCGAATCCCACGGGATAGCCAGCGGCAGTGGCGAGAGCAACCTGAGTGACGTAGCCGCCCGGAACGAGACTGGCAAAGGAGGGGTTCGGACCGGACCTTCGGAAGTAGTTAAAGAAGGCGGGAGTGCCGACGTATTTGCCGTTGAAGGAAGCCATGGTCGACGGGCATCCACTGAGGACGCCAAGTGCGCCCGGAGCGATGACATTCAGCGCACAAGAGACGCCTGGATTGGCCGGGATGCTGGAGTTGGGGACAACCACGGTCAGCGGGCTACTAAAATCGAGCCCAGCCGCGTCGGCGTTGGCAAGATTGTTGGTGAGCAGTACGGGGTTGGTGGAGTTGATGTCGATCGGCCGGAAGAGATGAACACCCCGCGTCCATTGATAGCCAGCGCTGAGCTTCCAAGTGCCGGCGAGAACCCGCTCGACAGTCAAGTTGGCCTGCTCGGCGTAGCCGTCGCGAAAATTTCGCTCGACAGGCAATGTGAAGGGAAGAATGGCCAAGGGGAATCCCTCGTTGAGGTAGTTCTGATTGGCAAAAAGGGAATTGGCGGGGAAGGGATTGAAGCGCTGCTGGTTCGGCTCGAAGTACATGGTGGGCAGGGCGTTGAGCGTGCCTTGAAAGATGGAGGAGCCGTTGAGGTTCTGCGGGCCATCCAGGCCGTTGCCACAATAGCCCGGAGGCGTGATCGAGCCTGTGGGAAGGGGGAGCAGGCCGCATGCGGAAGCCTGACCGCCCGCCGAAAGCAATTGGACAGAGCGGCCGCCATCCGCGGTGACTGAATCAAAGGCGATGGCGAGTAATGGATGATCGTAGAAAAGTCCGAAACCTCCTCGGACGACGGTCTTGCCGTCGCCGGTGGGATCCCACGCGAGTCCGAATCGCGGGGCAATGTCCTTGTACTGGCGAGGTATGCCCTCCTGAACGCCGAGTGCCTGTTCGGCGTTGGCGTTAATGGAAGTAGCCGGTGCGAAGAGCGGGGTGAGATCGGGATCGTAACGCAAACCATAGTTGATAGTGAGTCTACTGGTGATGCGCCAGGAATCCTGGGCAAAGAAGCCGATGGGAATATCGTTGAAGGGTTCGTTCGAAGTGCCGATGCCCTGAATGTAGTCCGTGGGAACGCCAAGTCCGTAGGTCTGGAGAGCACTGAGCGTCGGGAGCCCTGTGGGGAAGACGCTGAGCGCGCCGAAATCGGCGACGCCGCCAAAGTCGAGTTCAAAGATCTGTTGTTTGGCGGAGCGCAACTGAAGAATAGTGACGTCCGTGCCGACTTTGAACGTGTGGCGGCCACGAGTGATGGTGCCGTTATCGGCGAATTGGAAACGGCGTTCAATGCGGTCGACGGTGGAGTAGGGCTCGCGGCCGAAGTAGGCATAACCCGGGATATTTACGCCGAGGTCGCTGCCGCCTTCGAGGGGGGAATAACCGAAATGGAGTCCGCGACGTGCGAATTGAAAGAGGAATTCATTAAAGGCGGTATTGCTGAGAACGGTGTCGTGTTCGAAGGTGCCGTTGACATCGCGGTAGTGGCTTTCACCCACGCGAGAGCCGGCGTTTTGACCCAACACCTGGTTCTGAGAAGTGGACTGAAGACCGGTGACCTCGGAAGGAGAAACGCCGACGCGAAGAAAAGAAGTGTTTCGAGTGTTCCAGCGTTGATCGAGACGCGCGGACCACAAGCTGGTCTTCTCCATAATCGGAAAATTGCCGCGGAGGGAGTCAAGGCCGACGTACGAGGTCGGCAGGGGAACGAGGCCCACACCTGTCGCGGAACAAAGGACGTTGTTGACCTGGTGTCCAGGCGGACAGGGTGCTGGAGAAGGGAAAAAATTGCCGGGGAGGCCGGCGGGGAAGCCGAGGAGGGTGGTCATGGGTATCACCGTGCCATCCACGTTTTTGTTCAAATTGGCATTGACGGCGACGTTGCTGGTGGCCCCGGTGACCACGGCAGCTTGCTGAAGACCGGCAATCGCCGCCTGAATCTCAGGATTGGAATTGGTGCAAGCTAGACCATTGCCGGTGAGTTGGCCGAGCGCGCCCTGATAATAAGAGATTTGCGAAGGCGACATACTGAGAGGAACGGGAATACAGGGAATCGATCCAGTGGTGAGCCCCCAATTGTCCTGGCCAATGCTGGAGAAGCCGGTCTCCTCGCGTTGCGTGTATTCGTAAGAAAAGAAATAGAAGGTCTTGTCCTTCTTGATGGGACCGCCGAAAGTCAGGCCGGTTTGTACACGGGTGTATGCCTGCTTGATGGGAACGAGATCGCCGGTGTTGGGGTCGACGTCAAAGGAGAAGGGGTTGCGCGCCTGGAAAGATCTATTGCGGAGATAGCCGAACAGGTCACCGTGGATATCGTTGGTGCCGCTCTTGGTAACGATGTTGACGACGCCGCCGGTGGCGTTACCATATTCCGCGTTGTAGTTGCTGAGAATCATCTGGAATTCTTGAACGGCTTCCTGGGATACGGTCGAGCGTATGCCGTCGACGGAAGCGTCGACAGAGTTGGCGCCATCGACGCTCACCATGTTGCCGCGGCCACGGGCGCCGCTGATGGCGAGCCCGCTGGTCGGAGCCGGGCCGATGGCGGGGGCATTGTCGCGTGTGACCTGGGAATTGATCAAAGTGAAGTTGATGTAGTTGCGGCCATTGATGGGGAGATTGTCGATCTGGCGCTCGTCGACGGCTTGAGCACTCTCACTGCGAGTGGTTTCAATGGGGGTGGACTCGGTGGTGACGGTGACGGATTGGGTTTGCGTGCTAAGGCCGAGAGTGACATTCAAGATGGTCTCTGTGCCGACCCTGACCTGGACGGAGGGATTCTCAAAGGGGGAAAAATTACTGCCACCCTCGACATGAACTTTGTATTCGCCGGGGACCAGGCCGACCAGGGTGTAATGGCCGTTATCGTCGGCGAGCGAAGTGCGCTCCGCACCAGTGACGGAATTGGTTGCGGTGATTTTGGCGCCGCGGACGGCGAGACCTTGCGGATCGGTGACTACACCGGAAAGTGTGGCGGTGTTGACCTGGGCAAGAGCTGCGCCCCCCCCGAGAAATAATCCCACAGATAACAAGACAAATGCACACAGCACCCACCTGCGTTGCATACCCTTCCTCCTTAAGGAACTTGTCAGCCAACCGCTACCCCTAGCGGCAGCGAGTTTCCTCCCCTGGAATGGCCGTAGATACAGTGAAATGAGTAGCTAAAGCTTGTACTGCAAAGTTCCCGCGTTTGCAACTGTAAACCGGGAAGCGCGAAGGGAAACGGGGGGAATGCCCAGGGGTGTCTAACCTGTAATGGGTAGAATTTGATGGGAGGTGCGGAGAGCGAACCGGAATTCGCCAAGAGGGGGCAGTCGCACGCTTAATCCGATGACTTGAGAAATTGGCGCCAAGCCACACCATCAGGCAGTTCCAAGTCGACCCGGTACACGCCTGCCGGGAGATTGTCGAGGGGAAGCGGGGAGCCGATTCCCGCTGCGCCTGCCGGCCAAATTAAAGGATGTGGATTACGCCTGTGCATACGAACCCTCACAGGGGTGCGATCAAAATGGAAAAGCACGCAGTATAGAATGAAAAAACCCGGCCGCAGATTCTGGTTTATTACCTTGAAAGCTATTTTACCACGAGGGGATAGCAGAATTAAATGGTCATGTGCTTTTGGACGAGTTTGCGAAGGCGTTCGCGATCTTCATCCTTCATGTGAACGATTTCGACGCCATTGCCGTCGGGGCCGACGTTGCGGACGATGGCAGTGAAATGGATTTTGCGCAGGCCGGAGCGTATTTCGAGCTGGATGGATTCACCGGGGCTGAGGCGATGAGTAGATTCTAGGTAAGCACCACCAAGGCTGATGGTTTTCACGCGGGCCATGCTCATCTGCGGTCCGCTGATATGAGCGCGCAGAGGCGACTCAAGGGGGATGCGGGCGTAGCGCCGGGGCACGACGAAATTGCCGAGAGGAGGAGCGACGGGCTCGTAGGAGGCGCGAGCACGTGCGGAGCCCGGGCCTTCTTCCATCAAGGCAAGAGCATCTTCGGCTGCGGCGCGGAGACCTCCGGGTTCGATGAAAGTGAGGCCCTCGCGCTTGCCGGCGAGCTGATGCAGAAGTTCGACAGCTTCTAGAGCGCGTAGACGGCCAAGGGCTTCGATGGCTTTGATGCGAACGAACTGGTCGCGAAGAGTTTCATGCTCACCGGCGGCAATTTCCATGAGCAGGGGAACGGCAGTCGCTTCTTGGCCGATGCCGATTTGATCGATCATCATGGGCACGACGAGGGGATGAGCATCCTGGAGAATGGCGGAGAAAACGAAGGCGGTGCTTTGCGCCGATGCGGAATTGGCGGGGCGCGAGAGTTCACTGACGGCGAGATCCTGAAGATTCCATTCCCAACTGGCGAGAGCGCGAGTGAGTCCGCGCAAGAGGCGATCCGGATCGGCGACTGCCAGCAGGCGAATGGCGGCACTGACGCGTTGACGTCGAGCTTCGAACAGGCGGGTTTCGAGAAGCGTGAGAACCGGCACACCAATGGTGCGGAGCAGACGGGCCATGGGTGCCATCATGTCCGCGGCGCGAGGCTCGGTGAGCAAGAGAGTAAGACGATCGAGCAAACGCTCGGGATCGCGCTGAAGAAGGCGCGGCAGAGGCGGATCGAGGGGACGATTGGCGAGCGAGGCGTCCACCAGCATCATCCAGCGATCGTTCGCGACCAGGCGATGGCCGAGAGCGTTCATGTGCTCGTGTTCAGCGTCGCGGGGAAGCTTCTCGAGGGCAATGAGAATATTTTCAAAGCCGGCGAAATCACCGCGGCTGACGGCGGTGCGGCCGAGAGTTTCGAGGAAGGCGGCAAGGAGCGCAGTGGTTTCCGGAGACTGTTCCTTGGTGAGGGCCGTGAGCGTGAGCTTGGCGAGTTCCTCGGGAAGCTGATTGGGCCAGAGGCGCTCGAGGAGCGGAGAAAGCTCGCCGAGACCGGCGGCGACAATGCGACGAGCGGCAGAATCGGCGTGCTCCAGGCGGCGCGCGTAGTTGAGAAGAATGGTGCGGGCCTCGCGGCGGGGAGCGTCGGCACCCGCTTCGGCCAACTGTGACAGAGTCTGACGAAGGACGGAGATGGGCACGCACCAGATATCGGGGCCGCGGAGAACGGCGGATTTTTCACGCGGCGCGAGTTCCAGCCAGAATTGTTCGATGAGCTGCTCACGCTGGCCATCGTTGGCCCAGGAGGAAGCCAGGGAAGAAAAGTGCTGCGAGGAGTGAGGGCCGCGATATTCACCGGCAGCGACGACTTCGTCGGCGAGTTGATTCAGCAGGGGACGAACAGCGACGGGGGCAAGTGTACCTTCGGCAAATTCGGTCGTGAGCAATTCGAGAACGAGAGACTGGGACAGACGCTTCAGATAAACCTGCGGGGCCTCGGCCTCCTGTGGAGCGTAATGGTTCATGGCGCTAAGGAGAGTGCGCACGGTGTCGCGGCGGGCACTTTCCATCGAAGCATGGATGGCGCGCGCGGCATCTTCCGCAGAAAGTCCGCGCGCCACTTCCATGGGAGGGGTGAGGCGGCCGATGAGGCGCAGGGATTCCGTGATTTCCGCAATCTGCGGCGCGTGAATCGGCGCGTCGCCGAACTCTTCGGGGGCGTTGCCGCCATAAGCGACGAGAGCGGCAATAAGGCTAGCCAGAACGGAATCGACTTTCCGTTCGGTCAAAGTGTTGATCTGAATCCCAGTCACGCGTTGCTCCCGGAGTTGAGCGGGCCAGCCGCCGACACCAAAGCGCTTGGCCGCATCCTCCGATCTTAGCAAGGTGTCGGTGATGAGATGTGTAAGAGTGTCCAATTCGCCCACATGAAATTTTGTGCTGAAGAAGACCGAGTAGATGCCGGAACGCTGAAGGTCGGCGGCGAGGGCGTGGAATTCGCCGCGAGCATCAGGGAGATGTCCCTCGTTGAGCTTGGGAACAACGATGCCGCCGCGTTCCACGCGAACTTCGAGACCGTTTAGGGAACCGGCAGCGTTGCGCAGCCCATCATAGGCTTGATCCAAGGTGTCGAGAACGCGCGGATGAGTAGGATCGTACAGGCGATGAGCGCGCAGCAGAAGATTGAAGGTGCGAAGCGCTTGAGAAACCTGGGCGAACTGCGGATCGTCATGGGAACCGCGGTCGCGGGAGACAGGCGAAGAGGAAGCCAAAGCCTGCTGGCCGGAGCGCGGCTTGGCAGCGGATTTATCGTCGCGAAGAGCCGGAGCGTACGAGGTCACGAGCGTATCCTCAGTGCCGAGTATAGTTTGCCGGAGAAGCCGAGACGCCCAGCGAGAAAAGAGGGGCGAACCAAGAGAGGGAGGGGCCCCGCGGTTGGTGGCCAATCTGGCGCAGTAAGGATGAAAGAAGCGGGTGGCTATGGATATAGTACTATCAGACCATACCGTATATGGAATGGGCACATTTAAGACCCAATAGAATGAGGGAGATCGACCTTTTGCGCTTTTTCTTTGCTGTACCTCGGATAGTTTTACCTGCTGTGAAGAACTTCGTTAACCACCACGGTGCCGCCCTCGCTGGCTTGTACGCCGCGCTTGGCAATCTGGTAACCATTTAATCTTAAGGCGATAATGTGGACTCCGGCGGGGATTTGCACGCGGGCCGGAGAGATTTCGCCGCTGGGGACACCGTCGATGAAGATTTCCGCGCCTTCTGGTGTGGAGTGCACTTGCGCCCAGGCAACATGGACCTGCGATTTTTCTTTCAACTGTGCGTCCAGCGTTGTTTGCGCGTTGTCCTTCACCTGGATGTGGCCCGCATAGGCCTCATAGCCGGGCAGCCGCAAAACCAAATCGTATTGACCTGCGGCAAGAGGGACGGTGGCCGGAGTTTGACCGGATTGCTTGGCACCGTTGACGAAGATGTCTGCGCCAGCCGGGCGGCTTGTAACGAAAAGGCCCTTGGCAGTGGCTTCGAGATGGAGTTTCTGATCGAGCGCCTCGCCGGATTTCAATTCCAAGGCCGTTTGCAGAGGTGCGTAGCCGTCTTTCGTAATTTGCAGGCTGTAACGCGTGGGGGCGAGATTGTTGAAGCTGCAAGGAGTCTGGCAATCGACTAGTTGGCGGCCTGCAGGGCCGAAGAGAGTGGCGGTGGCTCCGATCACGTCGGTGACGATGTGAATCGCACTTTTGCCGGCGGCGGGAACGGGATGAGTGCCATTGTCGCCTTGTTCGGCGGTGGCGACAGGCGTGTCATCGTATTCAATATCGTCCGCGATGCGAACGTTCGAAGGGGCAGAACGCATGAATTTAAGAAGGGAGGCGTGCTCGGAGGGGCGTAGTTTTCCGACGAGGATAAGGGTGTTGGCGGCGGCGGTCACTTTGACGCGGCCGGTTAGATTCTTATCGGCGATGGCTCCCTCAAGCTGGCTCTTGTACCCCGCGGCGGCAGGAGAGACGGCTGGTTCCGTCTTCTTTGGTGCGGGCGGTGGGGACACCGGCTGCTCGACAGCCGGGTTTGCGGATGCGGCTGCATCCAGCGGTGCGTTTGTGGTGGAGTCGCTGGTCGTAGCAGAGGCGGGAGAGTTGTCCACGGTGGCGGAATTGTCCACAGTTTCCAGCTTCGGAGTTGGAGCAGGAGGATTGGCTACCTGCACGGTCGTCGCGTTATTCCGGGCGCGCGCGGCTTGCACTTCCGGGCGCAGGCGAATGGCGCCGTAGACAATCACGGCGATAAGCAAGAGAGCGGCTAGCACGGTGGCCAAAGGGCTGCTTTTCGACTTGGGTTCTTCGGTAGGCGGAAGAGGTCCAGTGCGGCGGACGGTGGGCGTCTGCGTTGGTGTGGCGGCGCGCTGTTGCAAGGAACGAGTTGCGGCGGCGGTGGTTGGGTCTTCGAGGTACGGCGGAATGCGAAGGGGGCTGGTGGGAGTGGAGAAAGGTTGGCCCGCGCCCTGTCCGCGCGGGGAGACCAGGGTCGCGTCGGGATTGCGTTCGTTTCCGCCGAGGGCGCGGTAATTGCGCAAATCCTCCAGCATCTCGCGGCAACTTTGGTACCGAGTTTCCGGTTCCTTGGCGAGCGCCCGCATGACGATGTCATTGAGGCCAGGATGAACCGAAGGATTCAGTTGGCGCGGTGGAATGGGCTCTTCGTTCACGATCTTATAGATGACGGTGGTGATGCTCTGGCCAGGGAACGGTTTTTCTCCGGTGAGCATTTCGTAGAGGACCACACCAAGAGAAAAGATGTCGGTGCGGCCATCGACGGGGCGGCCCTTCACTTGTTCCGGTGACATGTAACTGGGCGTGCCCATGACGTGAGTCGTCTGCTGCACGGTGCCGAACTGGAGGATTTTGGCGGTGCCGAAGTCGGTGACCTTGACAGTGTCGTCCGCGGTAAGCATGAGGTTGGCGGGCTTGATGTCGCGGTGAACGATGTTGCGTTCGTGGGCAAATTGGAGCGCGCCGCACGTCTGCTCCAGGATGCGGAGAATGCGAGGCACGGGAAAAGCTTCGCCACTGTCGAAAACCGCCTGCATGGACTGGCCGACGACGAGTTCCATGGTGATGTAGTAGAGGCCGTCTTCTTCGCCGGCATCGTAAACCACAACGATATTCGGGTGCGTGAGCAGCCCGGCGGCGCGAGCTTCGGTTTGGAAGCGGGAGAGAAGTTCGGGGCGAGTGAGGCCGGTTCCTTCTTCCGTGAGGCGAATGGTTTTTACGGCGACATTGCGACCGATGACGGGATCAACGGCGCGATAGACAACGCCCATGGCGCCGCGGCCGAGTTCGCCAAGGATTTCATACCGTCCGGCTTTGGTCATCGTCGTCATGCAGTTCCCGCCATGCGCGGGTGACCTTCCTTAAACACTACGAGCGGGGGCAAGGTTGCGTCGCTCGGAAACGCGAGCAATGCGGGAAAGGAGGCTCCCTGCGGAGCTTAGTTTTCCAACTGCGTAGATTCGTCGCCTCTCCCGGGACACACACCCTCGCCACCAGCGACAGTAGCGAGGGGAATTTCAGTGGGTCAACGCTACGGGAGTACTAGTGTGCCGGAGTGGATATGTCCGGAAGGACAGGGGGATTCTAGGGGAGGGGCATTTGTTCGCTCGGGACGGGAGGGCGGCTGGGCATGGGGAGGTTGTTTCCCAGGGTGGCGTGGTTGCTGTTAGTGGAGCGAGCAGGAGCTTCGAGACCGTCGGTGAGGAGGAACCCTTGGAGAGCGAGAGAAGTTGTCCAAACGGTTTCAAGTACCTGGACGTATTCGGCTTGGAGCTCGAAGTTTTTGCGGCGGACTTGGAGCATACGTGGGTAGGCCGCTAGCATCTGGCCGTATTTTTCGGTCATGAGGGCGTTGGCTTTTCTTGCGCGCGGCAAAATTTCCTCTCGATATTGGGTGGCGACGACTTTTGCAGTGGTGTACTGATCGAGAACGGATGCGGCGCGCTCGCGGAGCACGAGTTGAACGCGCTGTTTTTCGAGTTGCGAGCGATCGAGATCGGCAGTGGCGGCGACGACGTTACCTTGATTGCGATTAAAGATGGGGATTTGCACGGAAAGTTCGGCGAGGCCTTCCCAGCCGACGGCTTGCGGTGCGGTGCCGAGGGGCAGGGGCTCGTTGTTGAACTCGAGTCCGCCAAGAAGAGTCATGTCGGGAATGGCCTGACTCTTGGCGAGGGTAATTTCGGCGGCGGCGCGAGCACTGGCGGCATCGGCAATGCGCGTGGCCGGACTTGCCGCGGCGATGGTTTCGAGGATTTGCTGTTCGTTAATTTCCGGCCAGCCGTGTTCGAGGTCGCCGGCGACGGTCGATTGCGGAAGATCAGGCTGGCCAATGACGGCAGCGAGTCTGCGCCACTGCTCACGCAGAATATTTTCCTGTTCGAAGGCTGCCAGTTGGAGGCGCTGGACCTCGATTTCGGTTTGCAACTTTTCGGATTCGTCGAGCTGCCCGATGCGGAGGAGTTCCTCCTGTGATCCCAGATAGGAAAGGCCAATCTGGTTCAAATCACGGCGGAATTGGAGGAGTTCCTGAGCGGCAAGGAGGCGATAGAACGCAATTTTAACGGAGGTTTGGACGCGAGTTTTCTGTTCTTCGGCTTCGAGCTCAGCGACACGAGATTCTTGTTCGAAAACGGCGCGGCCTTTGCCGAGCTTGCCGCCGGCGACGACGGTCTGCTGCACAAAGAAGCCTTGCTTGCCGCCGTTGATAGAGCCACCGCGGATTTCGTCCCCGGTGTAACCGATGGTGGGATTGGGGTACAGGACGGCTTGCTGGACGCGAGCTTTGGCGGCGCGAATTTCAGCCTCCGCTTGGCGGAGAGTGGGGTTGGATTCGGCGGCCAGGCGCTGGGCTTCCTCGAGGGTGAAGAGTCTTCCCTGGGCTTGCTCTTGGGCGCGGCCCATGCGCGGATAAAGAGGCTCCACGGGCTGAATGTCGGCATGATGGTGCATGTGCATCTCCTGTTGAGGCATGGTGGGAGATTGCTGGGCCGCACAGGGCAAGAGAGTTCCTAACATTCCAGCGGCGATAGTTGAGAGTCGTTTCGATTTCGAGTGCATTGCGAGTCCTCTTTTATTTTTTAGGATCGTGTTGTTCGAGAATTTGCATGGTTGAGTCAAGAGCGCTGGGTTTTGTGATCGTGGATCAGGTGTTGGATCTCGTTGTATTGCTCGTCGGGGAGGACGCGGACCATAGTCATCATGCCCATCATGCCGGCGGTCCAGTTGGGAGGAAGGGCGTGAGTTTCCGGTTTAGCGACAGCCGCGTCCATGCCCATTTCCATGAAGGCGTCTTGCGGAAAGCCGGGAACACTGTTGGCATTCTCGGCGATGGGGGAGTGGTGCATGTGTCCGACACCCATGTCGCGGGCCAGGGTTTGCATCTGGCTCATGGCTTCGGCGTCGTTGGTGGCCGACGTGGCGACGGGGCGATCGCGCAAGAGGTCGGTCATGCTGTTCATCATGTGGTGAGGCAGGTGGCAGTGAATCATCCATGCGCCGGGATATTTGGCTTCGAATTCGACGACTTTGGCTTGCGCGACGCCGACGAGGACGGTGTTGGTGGGATACCAGGTGGATTCGGGCGCGCGACCGCCTTCGGTGCCGGTGATGACAAATTGATTGCCGTGGAGGTGGATGGGGTGATGATCCATGCCGAGATTGACGAAACGCAGTCGGACGCGGCTACCGAGCCGGACGATGAGCGGCGTGGTCATCGGAGCGGCAACGCCATTCATCGTGAGCCAGTTGAATTCCATATTCGCGGTGTTGGGGACGGAATTGTTGGGCAGGACAGCCCACTCCTGGAGGACGATGCCGAAATCGTGGTCGACGTGGGGAGTGTGGGATGCCTGCGGGTGCGCGATGAACATGCCGATCAGGCCGATCATCTCCTGCATGGCGCTGTGGGCGTGATAGAAGAAGGTGCCTTCCTGATGGACGGTGAATTCGTAGGTGTAGGTCTCGCCGGGAGCGATGGGCTTTTGGCTGATAAACGGGACGCCATCTTGCTCGATGGGAACTTCGAGGCCGTGCCAGTGCATGGAAGTGGATTCGGGCAGGGCGTTTTCCACGAGAATGCGGACGCGATCGCCTTGCGTGACCTGGATGGTGGGCCCGGGAGAACTGCCGTTGTAACCCCAGACATCGATGGTTTTGAATGGAGCGATTTTCTGCTTAAGGGGCGCGGCTTTCAGGCGAAAGACTTTTACGGCGCCGTCCATCTCAAAGGGCAGGTCGGTGACGTCGGGAGTGACCATGGGCACGGAAGGTTTGGGCGAGGGAGTTGTGGAGGCGCGGCGATGGGGGAATTTTTCGTCAGCGCGTCCGGGGGATGCCGTGGCGTCAAGCCGCGCAGTGAAACCGAACAATCCGGCGCTAAATAACATGGCATCTTGAAAGAAATTTCTGCGTGAAGTGGTCATAGATTCTCCCTGCATACGGTTGCATTCATGGAAAGTGGAACCGTCGAAGACAGCACGACTCCGAAGGCTGCGACAAGTGCGAGATGGAAGCGAAGCAGGGGAGCGAACTCAGAGGCGGAGAGGTATGGAAGGAGAAGAACTCACGTCAGATAGGCGCGCCGAGGATGCGAAGGTACCGCCGGATTCAGCGGTTACGCCGAGTTGCGAGGAGGCATTCAGGTCAGCAGGCAAAAGGACGGTTGGTGCGACGAAAGAAGCGATCGAAGTGGAGAGATCTTGCAAGCGCGGCGTGGTGAAGAGGAGTTCACCAGTGGCGCAGGGGCCACTCGAAGTTTTGGCGGTGAATGCGGGTGCAGAGGCGGTGTGAGTGGAGGCGTGATGGCAGCCATCGGCAGAGCCATCAGGTGAGGCGGGAGTGCAGACCGTTGCAGCGCAGCGAGCTGCGCAGAGAGGGGCAATCAGCAAACATGCAATGACGGACGCGGAAAGCAAACCATAGGCGACAGAACAAAAGCGGGAGCGATATTTCCGGCGCATGGAAACAAGGTACGGTGTGCGCGCGTTTGCGTCAATAGTCGGAATTTGTGGTCCCGGGAGCCTCAGTGTCCGCGGCGGCGATTTTCCCGGCGAAGGTGCGGTAGACGTAAATGAAATAGCCGGCGGCTAGAACCATGCCGATGACCCACCAGATCAAACCAATTTTGAGGCCATAGTTGGCGGCCTTGGCGTTGGTCACAGTGAGGGAATAGGTGGGGTTGCGCGCAGGCAGAACCATAGGATAAACGCCGAAGACGACACTGGTCAGCATGCCGAGAAGATAAGTGCAGGAAGCCAGGAAGGCGTTGAGCTCGTTGCCGCGACGCAATTCGAACTGGATCCCCGCAAGGCCAGCGATTGCGATGGCGGGAAGAATGAAGCCGATGGGCCAAGTTCTGAAATTGGCAAGTACCTGCGGCTGAACAGCGAAGGTCACCATGGAAAGAAGGCCGGTGAAAATGAGGACGCCCCACCAGGTCCAAGCGGCGAGACGAGCGCAACGATCGCGGACATCCGCGGTGGTTTTCAATTGCACCCAGAGCGAGCCGTGCATCATCAAGGCGAGGAGAGCGGTGACGCCAACCAGGACAGTGTACCAATCAAGAATGCCAGTATGATCGCCCAGCTGGAAATTGGTCCACAGAGGTTCGAAGAAGTAGCCGCTATCGTCGAGCGGGACGCCACGAACAACATTGCCAAGGGCAGCGCCGAAGAAAATGGCCAGCAAGAGGCTGGAAGAGGAAAACAGGAAATCCCAAAACGGAATCCAGATGGGGCTTTCGATGTGATTGCGGAATTCGACGGCGGTGCCGCGAAGAATCAAAAGCCACAAAACCATCATCAAGGGAAGATAGAAACCGCTGAAACCGCTGGCGTACAGAAGAGGAAAGGCGAAGTACAGGGTGCCGCCGGCGGCGAGGAGCCAAACTTCATTGCCATCCCAGACCGGGCCGATCGTGGCAATCACCTGACGACGTTCTTCATTGGTCCTGGCGACGAGAAAATGAATGGCGCCCGCACCAAGATCGAAGCCATCGAAAAGGACGTACATGGCGACCATAACAGCGACGAGGCAAAACCATAGAGTTTCCATGGTGGCTCCTTAATCGGCCTCTACCAACGCAGGTGATTCCGCGCCGGGCCTTTCTTCGAGCTCGGGACCAAGTTCAATTTCGCGATAAATAAGGAAAAGCCAGAGAATCGAAAGCACGGTGTACATGCCCATGAAACCGATCAAGGTGAACCAGGCATTTCCAGCGACCACGCGGGGAGAGAAGCCATGAGCGGTGCGCATGACTCCGTAGATGAGCCAGGGCTGGCGGCCAAGTTCGGCGGTCATCCATCCAGCGGTGTTGGCGATATAGGGCAAAGGGGCGCTGAGCATGAGCAGCCAAAGCATCCAGCGAGTTTCAAAAAGTTTTTTGCGCCAAAGGAGAAGAGCTGCGATCGCCATGATGGCGATGAAAATGGTGCCCAGGCCGACCATGACGTGGTAGCTGTAATAGAGAAGTTCGATGGTGTCTGGCCAGTCGGATTCGGGGAAGGAATCGAGACCACGGATGTGAGCGGCCCACTTTCGGTACGTCAGGAAGCTGAGCATGGACGGAATTTGCAACGGATTATCGAGCTGACGCTTTTGGATATCCGGTTGACCGAGGATGGCAAGGGGCGCGCCATCCTGGGAGACGAAAAGACCTTCCATGGCGGCGAGAGTGGCGGGTTGGTGTTGGGCGACGAGCTTGCCCTGAATGTCGCCAGTGGGAGCGAGTTGAAGCACCGCAGCAATCACGCCGACGAGCACACCTACGCGGACGAAACTTTTTCCGTAGGACAATTCACGCTTGGACAGCACGTAGAAGGCCCCGACGGCGGCCATGACGAAGCAGCCGGTCTGCGCGGCACCGAGCATGTTGTGAGCGTACTGCGCGAGGGCCCAGGGATTGAGGATCAAACCCCAGAAGCTGGAGAGAGCAATTTCGCCGCTGGTGAGGATACGGTAGCCGGTGGGATGCTGCATCCAGGCGTCCGTGGCCACGATCAAGTATCCGGAAAGCCACGAACCGACAAGAACCAGGACCGCAGAGACCCAATGACCGATGCGGCCGAGTCTTTGTTCGCCGTAGAGGAAGAGACCAAGAAAACTAGACTCTAGGAAGAAGGAAAAAATGCCTTCCATGGCGAGTGTCTGGCCAATGACGCCGCCGGCAGCCTTCGAAAACTCGGCCCAGTTTGTGCCGAATTGAAATTCCATGGGGATGCCGGTGACGACACCGAGGGCGAAGTTAATCCCGAAGATTTTGGCCCAGAAGCGAGCAGCGCGGTTGTAGTGCTCGTCACCGGACCGGAGGAACATAGTTTTGAGAATGACAATCAGAAGGGCGAGGCCCATGGTCAACTGAGGGAAAAGATAGTGGAAAGTCACCGTGAAGGCGAAATGAAGACGGTGAATATCCAAAGCGGATCCCATGCGGACACCTCCGGCAACACAGCGAAAAACCCGTCTTGGAGACGGCTGACACTAGCAGGGAGCGATCTGCAGGGGGCGAACGGGACTATCTTCCCATCTTTAGGATAGTTGGTAAACGAAATATTCAACGGGAACGCAAACTGCCGAATTAGTACTTGTTGTGAAAGACCGCGCGGTTGATGTCCGGCCAAAATTCCTTGAAGCCGAATGAGATGGCGTCCTGAAGAATCTGGCTTTCCCAGCGCTGGTAAGTTTTGACCCAGGTATTTCCGGGGGGATAGTAGGCATTGCTGATGCCAGCAGCGGCGCCCGCGCCGACAATTTCGGAAAAATTGAAGGTGTTATTGCCGGCGTCGTTTCGGGTGATGAATACGCGGCTGATGGCGTAACCGGTGCGCTTAAAAAATCCGCCGTGGCCCAAGGTGTAATAGCGCGGGTCCTCTCTGGTTATCGCCGGTACGATGGCCTCCACCATGTAATTCTCAATGGTGCCATCGGCAAAAGTATGGGCGTAGTAAAGTCCATACCCAGAAGCACCCTGGCCGAAAGAGGGTTCCGATTTTCCGGCCATGGCGATTCCCGCAACAATGCCCTCGTAAATGAATCCCGAATAATCGAAGCTGTCCTGAGTAGCCAGCCAAAACTTCTCCTTAAAACTCTGTGGTGGCAGGTAAGTGTCCGCGCTGACGGAGCGGAAATTGGGGATGATCCAGAGGATGCGTTTGGTCTGCTCGCCGGTCTGATCGGCATCTGTTTTCGGTTGAGGCGAATCAATTGTGGAGCCGTTCCTGGCGGGATCTAGCTTCGGATCAGTGGCGGCTTTGGGCTGGGGAGGATCCTGGGAAGCAGGTGCTGCTTGCGTGCTGGAGCCTGTGGGGTCCTGGTCAGGCTGCGCAAGCTGGTCGAGGGTGACCGGTTGCTGTGCTTTGACGCGAGGATTTCCCAGCGCGGTGGACAATAAAATGAGGATGAGCAGAACTCGACTTGGTTTCAAAAACTTCCCCCTGATTGAAATTATACTCAGACGCACACCAAGCGACTCCCAGTAGCATTCGACAAGCATACCAGCCCAATTGGATTCAGCAGAGCGCTGCTGGGATGCATTCAGCAACACTGTACCTCCTGCTTCCCCTAGACCGAGTTCCAGCGCTGTTCTCCCTCCCTTGCTCTCGGGAACAAGTACCTTTCTTGTTGACTCCCACCGCTTCCGGTCCTACTATCATGCGACCGCGGAGGGGGTAGAATCTGCCCGATAGATTCGAGCGTACCCAGCGCAAATTCTTCCGCCGCGATTCTCTCTTTCGAATTGCTCGACAGCACGGGAGTCTACTCATGATTCTTCAATTGCAGAAAAGCCAGCCGGCTCCCGACATCTGCCTGATGCAGTTATCCGGGAAACTGATGATGGGTAACGACAGCCGCCAGGTGGAGTGGACCGTGGCGGAACTGCTGGGAGCGGGAGTAAAGAAAATCATTTTTGACCTGAGCAAGCTCGAGAGCATCGATAGTACGGGGGTCGGCATCATCGTGGTGTGCGAAGGGAAAGTGCGCAAGGCGGCGGGCGAACTGCGCATCGCGGGGCCAGTGGGGTTGGTGCACGATACGTTGATCATGACGCATGTGGACCGGTTGATGCGGTTTTTCCCCACGGCGGATGAGGCGGTGCGGGATTTCAGTATGGCGTAAAGCGCGCGCTTTTATTGGAAAGAAGCGACCGCGTCTTTTGCGTCTTCAAACGTGGTGAAGAGATTCAGAAGACCGACCATTTTCAGAGTCTGAACCGTAAATTTGGAAGGCTTAAGCAGGCGAATGGCGCCGCCACTCTGTTTGGCGGTGGTCAGGTGGCGCACGAGCATGCCGATGCCACTGGAATCAATCGTGGGCACTTCCTCGAGGTCCAGCACAATACGGTTCTGGCCCTGGCCGAGAAGTTCGGTCATGGTGGCGTTGAAGCGGTCGAGCGGGGGCCCCATGGACAAGCGCCCCTTGAGCTTGACGAGCTTGACTCCGTCGACTGTCTTGGTCTCGATATCCAAGGTCCTCACCCCCAGGGAATAGCTTGTGGAGCACTGTTCCCCTCGTTGACACCCCAAAAAGCCTCTGCTACAGTTCGCGCACAAGTTAGATAATCTTAGCCCAAAAAGCAAGAAACCTAGTCCGACGGAAACCCTACGTCCCGTAGCGTAGGCAGGACGGAAAGTTAGACCTTGGCAAGTTCGGAACAGGAATCCGTACTGGATCTTTTCCCGCTCTCCACCCAATTACTTGCGGAGCAAGAAGTGTCGCCGCGCGCGCGAGCGTTGGCGAAGTTTGTAGCGAGCCTGCTTCCGGACTGCGCAGTCAGTGTATACACACTTGCGTCGGACGAGAACTCGAATTTCTGGCTGCCCCGAGCGATGGTGGGCGAGGCGGCGATTCACGAGGAGGTCATCACCGCCGAATCGGGGCTGCTCGGCGCGCTGCTGCACGAGGCTGTGCCAGCTTTACGGACCGCGTCCGAATTGAGGCGTGAGGACTACCCGCACATTGATACCCGCAAGAGTCTGCTATCCCTTGCCTGCATTCCGCTGATCCATGGCGAAAATTTGGTCGGCGCTTTGGAGATCCTGGCGTTTGAAGAGCCGAACTCCGAGAGCGACATACAGGCGCTGCTCCCGGCGGCGGAAGTGGCGGCTGCAGCGCTGTCTTCTGCGCAGACGTACGAGGACGAGCGTCACGGAACATTCACATCGATCACGCGATTGACGCAACTGTACGACCTGGAAAAGGTGTTTTCGTCGACATTGGAGATGGAGGAGTTGTTGCCGCTGATCGGTTCCAAATTTTCGGAGATCCTAGAATGCCGGGCCGTGAATATCTGGCTGATGCAACCGGATGAATCCGTGGAGTTGATGCACCAGGCCGGAGAGGATCCGACCAGTTTCCAAGGACAAGTGCTGAAGGCCAACGAGGGAATAGCGGGGACGATTTCGGATAACGGGGAAAGTGTGTGTATTTCCGATGCGAGCGATGCGCGGCTGGTGCAGCGGAATGACGTGGCGCCGGAGAATCCAGTCGTGTCGCTGATGGGGACGCCGATTATGGACAAAAAGGCGTTAGTCGGAGTCGTCGAAGCGATCAATAAATTGGATGGAACGCCGTTCGATGACGACGACTTGTTTACCCTGACCAGCCTGACCGAGACGGCATCTACGGCGCTGCACAACGCGGGAATGCTGATTGCCGAGCGCAAAGTGGAAATTTTGGAGACGCTCAACAAGGTCAGCCACGAGATTACCTCCACACTGAATCTGGAGCGCATGCTGCAGACAATTGTGAATGCGCCGCAGGCGGTCATCCCGTATGAGCGCGCGGCGATCATGCTGGTGCAGCGTGGACGCTTCAAGCTCAGCGCGGTCACGGGTCTCACGCAGGTGAATGCCGACGCGCCGGACATTGCCCCGCTCAATGAAATTCTGCAGTGGGCGGCGCTGTCCGAGGAAGTTATCCACGTCCGGCAGCACGGCGAGGAGATTGACAGCGACCGCGAAGAGACACGGGCAAAATTCAGGAAATACTTCGCTGATTCAGGGATACGGGGTTTTTACGCTCGGCCGCTGAATGACGACACCGGCCGAGTCGGCCTGCTCGCGATGGAAAGCAGCGACCCCGATTTTCTCGGGCCCGCACACATCGAAATTCTGGAAGTTCTTGCAGGTCAGGCCACGGTCGCCCTGCGCAACGCCCAGATGTACAAGGAAGTGCCGTTCATTTCCGTGCTGGAACCTGTCCTGGTGCGCAAGCGCAAGTTCATGGCCATGGAGAAGCGGAGGCGGACGCTGTTCCTGGCCCTCGGCGCGGCGGCGCTTTTTTTCCTGGTGGCTTGCCCGATGCCGTTGCGCGTGGACGGCGATGCGGTGGTGGCCCCCGGACGACGCGCACTGGTGCAACCCGAAGTCGAGGGAGTGGTGAGCAAGGTCCTGGTGCACGAGGGGGAGACTGTCCAGAGGGGGCAGGTGCTCGCGGAAATGGAAGCGTGGAACCTGCGTTCGGGGCTTGCGGAGGCGCAAGCAAAGTACGAATCCGCCCTGCTGCAGATGAATCGAGCGCTGGCGGGAAATGACGGAACAGAGGCGGGAGTTCACCGGGTTCAGGCGGACTATTGGAAGGCGGAAGTGGATCGAGCGCGGCAGCTGTTGGCGGAAGCGGAATTGCGCGCGCCGATCGACGGAGTAGTGGCTACGCCGCACGTGGAGAATTTTGCGGGGCGCAAATTGCAGCGAGGCGACTCGTTTGCAGAAATTGTGAATGCCTCACAGGCGGTTGTGGATGTGGCTATCGACGACGCGGATGCCGGCTTGCTGAAAGTGGGGCAGAAGGCAGTGGTGAAGCTGAACAGCTATCCGACGAGAACATTTCACGGGGATGTGGTAATCGTGAGCCCGAAAGCGGAGACAGTTCACGAATCGCCGGTATTTTTCGCACGCGTGGGAATGCCGAATGCCGACGGAGCGATTCGATCGGGGATGGAAGGGCGCGGCAAAGTTCGTATCGGATGGTACCCCGCGGCGTATGTGTTTTTCCGACGGCTATTCCTGTGGGGGTATTCGAAAGTGTGGTACTGGCTGGGGTGGTAGAGAAGGGCGGAGGGGAAGTATGCGAAGTTCGATGGCAATCCTGGCAGTGGGTGCGGTGCTATGGGCTGCAGGTTGTGACGATGGCAAGCCCGCAGTGTCCGCGGTAACGAATGCCGCGCCTGCACCCTCGCCGGTTACCGCGGCGAAACCCGTGCCCGCTACGGAGACGGCGGATACAGGATTAATCGTGACCGGGCCGATCATTGTGGAGCATGAAGTGGAAATTTCAGCGCAGCGGGACGGAGTTCTGGCGAAGATCTTTTTTGATGCGCCGGCGCGAGTAAAAGCAGGGACCGTGCTTGCCCAAATGGATGACCGGCAGATCGCGGCAAATCTGGAAGCGGCGCGAGCGAAGTCGCGCAGCATCGCAGACGATTTGAAGAATTGGCAAGCCGAGGCCCAAGTACTGGAAGCGGACTACGGGCGTGCGCAAAAGATGTGGGATATGGGCTTAATCTCGGCGGAGCAGTTGCAACACGCGCAGTATAAGGCCGAGTCCGACCAGTGGGATATCAAGCGCGTCCAGGAAACACTGAATACCTCGCATGAGGAGGAACGATCACTGGAGTTGGAACTGGAAAAGACGAAAATTATTGCGCCGTTCAGCGGGTTGATCGCGCGGCGTTACGTGCACGAAGGGCAGTCGGTCAATAAAGGCGAGCGCTTGTTCTGGGTGACGGCGGAAGCGCCGCTGCTGATGAGGTTTACGCTGCCGGAAAGATATTTTGGACATGTGCGCGCTGCACAGGAGTTCGAAGTCACTTCGCCGGATGTGCCCGGGGAAAAACATGCGGCGCGGGTTAAGGAAGTCAGCCCGGTGATCGATCCATCGAGCGGGACATTCGAGGTACTGGTGGAGTTGACCGGCGACCGCGGAGCGTTCCGGCCAGGCATGACAGCGAATTTGCGGCTCGAGAAGCAGCTATAAACGCATTATGAATCTTACCCGTGCACTTGAGGTCGCACTGCCGGAAATCCCGGCGCGCACGATTGCCGAGCGCTACCCGTGTTTGGACCCAGGCGCAACATTTCGCGAACACGTTGAGGACGATAGACCCATAGTCCGAGTCTATGTGCCAAGTTCCAACCTAATGTTCAAATTCACGCCTCAACAATGGAGACTCATCCAACTGTTTGATGGGCAAAAATCCTATGAGGAAATTGCAGAAGTTTATTCCCAACAAAACAATATCGAATACGACGCCGAGGAAGTTCGTGAATTCGGCGCGGAACTTGAGGCCGTTCAATTCTGGTACAAAACACCGCAGGAGAGAAACATTCTGCTGATGCAGCAGACTGCCGAGGAACGTCGGAAAAAAATGCAACAGCGCAGCCGATGGGCTGATCTCTCTGTAGTCACTTTCCCTGCATTCAATCCGGACAAGTTTCTCACCGGGCTTTATAGCCACACCAGATTTATTTACACACTCTGGTTCACCACCCTCACTCTAATCGCCTTTGCGCTGACCGCATTCATCTCAGTGACTCACTGGAGCGAAATTGGACGGGACACTTTCGAATTCTACAAATTCGCGAACAAAACGGTAGGCGATATTGTGGTTCTCTATTTCATAATCCTGGCGATAGTCACGGTCCATGAATTTGCGCACGCCTATGTGTCCAAACACTTCGGTGCTCGAGTTACGGCTATGGGATTTGCTCTTGTCTACTTGACCCCATGTTTCTATACAGACACAACGGAAGCGGAGGTCTTGACCTCGCGCTATGAACGGTTTGTCGTGACCATTGCGGGCGTATGGTCGGAACTCATGATATGCGCGATCGCCACGTTCATATGGTGGGGCACGCCGCCGGATACGCCATTACATAATGGGGCGTACATCGTCATGATGCTGACTGGTTTTATGTCGATCATCATGAACTGGAACCCGCTTATGAAGCTCGACGGCTATCACATGCTTTGCGACATGATCGGCATTTCGGATCTCAAAGAGAATTCCACGGCATATGTTTCAAGTTGGGTGAAAAAATTCATCTGGCGCCTGCCCGTCGAAGTTCCCTATGTCCCAACCCGCCGCCGTCTTGGCTATGCTATGTACGCCCTTCTTTCCGGAGCGTACAGCTACCTAGTGTTGTATTTGGTGGCGCGATTTGCTGGAAACGTCGTCCGAAATTTCGACCCGGAGTGGGGTTTCATCCCGGAATTGGCTGTTGCTGGCTTGATTTTCCGATCGCGAATCCGTCTATTGGTGAACTTTATGAAATTCGTTTATTTGGACAAAAAAGACCGCATCCGTGCCTGGTTCACACCCCGTCATTCTATGGCTGTTGTCGCTCTTGCCGTCACGTTTCTTGCTCTACCCCTGTGGCACGACTCGATCTCGGGAAGATTCATGCTGGAACCTCTACAGACGGCGATCATTAGAGCGAGAGTACCCGGCATGGTCACGCAGTTGTTTGTCGATGAAGGGCAACAAGTTGCAGCGGGCCAACCTCTGGCTGTGCTACGTAACCTGCCACTCCGGTCGGAATTTGAAGAGGCCGGGGCACGGCTGAGTGCAGCCACTGAGCGGGCCAACGCAGCCTCCCTCCATTACACAGGATATGGCTCGGCCTTGAAGGATCGCGAACAGTTTGCTGCCCAGACACGGGAACTCTCCAATCGAAACGCTGAATTGCAAATCAGCAGTCCCATTTCCGGGATTGTCGTCACTCCGCGGGTTCGTGACTTGACGGGGAGTTACCTCACCGAGGGCAGTACGCTTCTTCAGGTCGCGGACCTTTCAGAACTTCGAGCCCGAATCTACGTTTCCGAGTACGACGTCCACAAAACCCAAATGGGTTCACAAGCCAAGCTGCAAGTGCAGGGCGTACTTAAGAAATGGCACGCTCGGATAGTGTCGGTTGCACCTTCACCGACGGAAATGGACTCCAATCTCCTTGCAAACGCTGAATTGAAAGGCATGAATCCACCGCACTTCTATCTAGTGGATCTCGTGTTGCAAAATCCTGACCTCGCACTGAAGCCTGGCATGATCGGGATTGCCCGGGTCTACGGCAAACGCCGAAGTCTTCTTGGCCTGGGAAAAGATATGTTCTCAGATTTCTGGGGTCGCAAGCTCTGGTAGGCAATCCCCCGAATCGCCCAACGCTGGCCCAGAGCGGAGCAGATGGTTCCCCAATCCAGGACAGCTTTTCCACGAAAAAAAGAGGCTGCAAATAGCAGCCTCTTTTTTGTCTTGTCAATTCTTTAAGTCTTCGCCGAACCTCTAGTCGATCTTCGGTTGCCTACTTAATCGTGGCGAACTTCATCTTATTATCGCCAAACTTCATCTTATTATTGCCAAGCTTCAACTTGCTATCGCCGAACTTCATCTTATTATTGCCAAGCTTCAACTTGTTATCACCGAACTTCAACTTGCCAGTCCCGGTAGACACGGAATTTCGTCCTTCTTTGGCCGCACCGCTGGCAACATTGGCTTTCTTGGTGTTCTTGAGGGTGCTTATCAGACTCTTTTTTTCGATTGACATTTTCTTCATGTGCTCCTCATTTAAAATTTTTGGTCTCGGCAGACGCGATACTCTTCTGCAGGCTGGATGCCAAACTCACGGCAGTCTTGGAAAATAGGGGCGGCACTGAAAACACAGCACTTAGTACGAGAGTACTGCTGTCCTGACGTACCTGGCCGGTGAAAATTTCGCAAATGGTTAAAAATTGACCGTTCAGGGGTTAATTTTTGACCGTTTTTCCAGTACCGTGGGATTTCGGTCCTTTACTCGATGCGATGCTTGCGGCAGAGATACTTCATGCGCTGGGGGTCCATCTGGAGGAGCGCTGCGGCGGCCGTTTTTTTGCCGCCGGTGCGGCGCAAAGCGGCATTCAGGTAGGCCAGTTCGATCTTCTCCATTTCAGCATCGAAATCCACGCCTGCTTCCGGGATCAGGATAGCCTCCTGGCTGGCCGCACTGTGTTGCAGCATGTGCTGAGGGAGATGCTCGGGAGTGATCTCCTGCGCGCTGACCATCACCACCAGGCGCTGAATGATGTTTTCCAACTCGCGGACGTTTCCCGGCCAACTGTAGTCCTCGAGTATTTCGAGCACATCCGGTTGCAGCGATTTCAAGGGCTTTTTGGCGGAGGCGCAATAGATGCGCAGGAAATGATCCACCAGAATGGCCACATCGCCATCGCGTTCGCGCAACGGGGGAACGAGGATGGGAACCACATTGATGCGGAAATAGAGATCTTCGCGGAAGCGCCCCTTGCGTACGCAATCTTCAAGATCGTCGTTCGTAGCGCAAATCAGACGGAAATCGATTTTCTTGGCGGAACGGCCGCCGAGGCGCTGCACAGACCGCTCTTGCAAGACACGCAGCAGTTTGCTCTGGAGACTGGGATTGAGGGTAGTGATTTCGTCGAGGAAGACGGTTCCGGTGTGCGCGAGTTCGATCAGGCCGGGCTTGGCCGTGTCCGCGCCAGTGAAGGCGCCTTTCTCATAGCCAAACAGCTCCGATTCCATCAGGGTTTCGGGAAGAGCGGAACAGTTGAGGGCGACGTAGGGCTTGTCCGCGCGGTCGCTGCACTGAACGATGGCGTTGGCGATCAACTCTTTGCCCACGCCACTCTCGCCGCGCAAGACCACGCTGGCGCCTGTGCGGGCCACTGCTTCGATGGCCTGGTGGACCTTTTGGATGGCAGGGCTGGAGCCAACAAGTCCGAAGAAGGCCGTGCCGCTCTCGACCTGTTGAATCAGGCGGCGGCCTTCGAGCTCAAGCGCACGCTTTTCGACTGCACGGATAAGGACGATTTTGAGTTCGTCGTAGTTAAGGGGCACGAGAAAGAACTCATCGGCGCCGGCCTGGCTGGCTTTCAGGGGAATGGAGCGGCTGTTGGTCTTGGTGAAGGCGACGAGGACAACATCCTCACGGATCTTGCGGATTTCTCCGAGGACATCCATACCGTCGGTGGGGCCGTCGCCGATGCAGTCCAGATTAAAGAGAATGGCATGAAGGCCGGAAAGTTCGAGAACGGTTTTGATTTCATTTTCGGTGGAGGCGAGGGAGATGCGGAACTCGCCGCCGAGATGCTTGCGGATTTCCGGGAAAGGCTCGGTGTCATCGGTAATGACGGCGAGCAAGTAGCGCTCCACGCTGGTGGCGGCTTCAGGCAAGATCCAGGGCTCCGCAAA
Organism: Candidatus Acidiferrales bacterium; assembly: GCA_963709675.1. Classification (GTDB taxonomy): domain Bacteria; phylum Acidobacteriota; class Terriglobia; order Acidiferrales; family UBA7541; genus Acidiferrum. The sequence continues at coordinate 730,897 of CAVPWW010000001.1, read as the reverse complement.
GGTCTGGCGATTATAGGGGAGGGAAGTCAGTAGTGGGAAGGCGAAAGTGAAACTAGACGATTGCGAGCGAAAATAGACGACCGGTTAGGGGTGCACTGAGCCGAGTGGCCCGTCTGTGAGGGATTCTCCGTAAAGGTCCATCGTCAAGCATAAGACGCACTCCTCCTCAGGATGGCTGGAGGCGCCTATGTCGGGTGGTTGGCGACGTGCTAAAAGCGGAGCGCAGAAAGATACTTATAGCCAGCAGTTAGAGTGGCGAAAGGATCTTTCGGCACATCGTGCTCCAGAAAGTAGTGCTGGATGCCGGCTTCATCGGAGTGCGCGAAAATGCGTTTCCAATCGATGATTCCGGAGCCAGGCGCAGTCATGTCGTCGTGCTCGAGCTTGTCAGGCTTAAAAGTGGCAACCTGGTCCGGAGCCAGGTGCGGCAGCGACTTGAAATCCTTGACGTGGACCAATGGGAAACGACCGGGGTAACGGGTGAAATAGGCAACCGGGTCCTGGCCTGCAACGCTGATCCACCCAAGATCCATCTCCATTTTCACAAGGCTGGCGTCGGTGGAGCTGAGCAGATAGTCGTAAGGCAGCTTACCGCCGAGGCTGGCTTCCGGTCCAAACTCCCACCAGTGGTTGTGGTATCCAAACTGGATGCCGGCTTTCTTGCTGGCTTCACCGGCCTTGTTGAAAGTATCAACGATGCGCTTCCAGCTCTCTGCGGACTTGCGATCATTCTCCTCGATCCATGGGCAGACGATGAATGTGTGGCCGACGGTATGAGCGGCATCGATAGTTTCCGGCCAATGGTTCTCGACAATGTCGTAGCCGACGTGGCAGGACGGAGCGGTGAGGCCGACTTTTTCGAGAAGCGCCCGGATTTCTTTCGGGGAATGGTCGAAGTAGCCCGCGAATTCCACTTCTTTATAGCCGATGGAAGCGACTTTTGCGATGGTGCCAGCGAAGTCTGCCTTCATGGCGTTGCGGACGGTGTAGAGCTGGACGCCGACCTTCTCGATTTGATGGGTGGCGGCGAATGTGGGTGAAGGAAGAGAGGCGAGAATTCCCGTTGCGAGAGATGACTCAATAAAGGTGCGCCGGTTCATGAACGAATCTTACACGGAATTGAAGCGCGCGACGAGTTATAGATCGGGATGAAGCCAGGGTCCGCGAGCTTGTTCCAAAGATTCGGCGACAGCGAGGAGGAGTTCTTCTTCGTGGGGGCGGCCGATCAGTTGGACGTTAATGGGAAGCCCTTCGGGAGAGCGGCCAAAGGGGAGAGCAACGCCGGAAAAGCCGACGAGATTCAGCCACTGGCAAAAACGCATGGTCTCGCGATAATTGTGAGGATCGCCGGGGCGATAATTGCCCGCGCCGTGTCGGAAAGCGGGAGCCGTGGAAACGGGCGAGAGAAGAATGGGGATGTCGCGGAGTTGACGCAGCAAGTCGGCGCGAAGCAAGTCACGCTCGGTGCAGGTCTGCATGAAAGAGTCCAACGTTATAGGTGGCTCTGCGACGGCGATGGCCAGATAATCTTCTAGCATAGGGCTGAAAGGAGATTCCTGACCGTGGGCGCTGCCGCGAATCAGACTGGCGATCACCGGACCGAAGAAAAACCACCAGAGTTCAAGGGCGCGATCGACGTGAGAGAGGGAGAGAGGCTCGACGCGGTAGTCGAGATCACAGAGATGTTGCGCGGCGCGGCGAATGGTGGAAAGGGTTTCGGGAGTCGCGCGGCCAAGTTCGTGATTTTCTAGGATACCGATGCGCAGGCCGCGGAGTTCGTGCGCCATGATTTGGCGGAGGGGCACTGGTGCAGAAAGCGCGTCGCCCGGGTCTGGTGCGGCCATCACCTCGAACAACACGCGCAAGTCGGCGATGGTTCTGGCCATCGGGCCGACCACGCCAATCCAGTTGAACGCGCCAGCGCCGGGCGGAAAATGGCCGGAGGCGGGAATGCGGCCGGGAGTGGTCTTCATTCCACAGATGCCAGAAAAATGCGCCGGAGTGCGAATCGAGCCGCCACCATCGCTGCCCACTCCACCCATGGAACAGCCGGACGCGATGGCGGCTGCTTCACCGCCACTGGAACCGCCGGCCGAGTACGCGAGGTTCCACGGATTCGAAGTTTTGCCGGTGAGGAGATTGTCGGTTTCGTAGGCCATCAGAAATTCAGGAGTGTTGGTGTTGCCGAGAAGAATAGCGCCGGCGGATTCCAGTCGCGCGACGAGCGGCGCATCGGTTGTGGGGACGTAATCCTTGCGAAGCAGCGACCCGGCAGGGCAGGGCCACCCAGCGACGTCGATGCAGGATTTTACGGTGAGGGGGATACCACTGAGGGGTTTCTGTTCTTCGCCGCGAGAAATGGAGGACTCGACATTGCGCGCACGGGCCAAAGCGGATTCGGCATCGAGATGAACGAAGGCGTTCAACTTGGGCTGCAAGAGGTGAATGCGTTCGAGATGAGCGGTGACGACTTCGACAGGTGAGATTTTCTTGTTGCGGTAGAGTTGCCGCATTTCCGCAATGGATGAATAGTAGAGAGGGGCCATAAAGTCCACTGAGGAAGTTACTGGCAAGAACTCCGGCGGTCAACTTAGCCATGAAAGCGCCGCGGGAAGCCGGGGCTTGGTTCCTCTGGACAGGAAGATCAAAAACGCTTTACAAAAACGGTTGACGATGGCGCGAGCAGCCCGGACAATCGATAAAGCAATCGGTGATTTCGGTTCGTCACGCGTCTAGAAAGAGCTTTCCTTGATGGAATCCATGGAAAAAGTTTTGCGGCGCTGGATTTTCTTTTTGGGCGGTTTAGTTCTATTTGTTCTCATGCTGTTCTTCCCCGCAGTACATTCCCGCGCCACCCAATCGTCCGCCGAGCCACAGAAGCCCCCCGCGTCCACGAAAATTTCGGGTGAAGCACTGCGGCTGAATACATTGGGCGTGGCGTACATGAACCAGGGCAAATCCGGCGACGCACAGAAAAGTTTCGAGCAAGCGCTGGCCGCGGACCCGAACTTCGCGCAGGCGCGGATGAACCTGGGAATTTCGCTTCTGGGCCAACAGAAACTCGAACAGGCTCGCGCGGCGCTGGAGGCGGCCTCCAACAAACTGCCGGACGATCCTTACGCGTGGTACAACCTGGGGCTGGCCTACAAGGATTTGGCTCTACCGGAGAAGGCCATCGCCACGTTTCAGCACGTGGAAAAAATCGCGCCTGATGAGCCGGACGCTTTTTATTTCGAGGGATTCTTACTGTCGCAGCTCCAGAAATACGACGAAGCGATTGCAGCGTTTAAGAAAGCGCTTGAGATCGCACCGTATCACGCTTCCGCACAATTTGGACTTGCGCGGGCGTACCAACGTAAAGGGGATCCGGAGGCGGCGCGCGAGGGTATGAAAAAGTTTCAGAAGATCACTTCAGAGCATCTGGGAACGCCGTTTGGAGCGGGGTATGGGGATCAAGGAAAATTCTCGCTGGCGGAATTCGTGCACGGGGCCGGCAGCACGGCACCGGCCGAAATTCCTGTGCGCTATGGGGCGAAACCCCTGACGGAAGTAGCGGGGGCAAGCAGTGGGGTTTGCCTGTTCGATTACGATGGCGATGGCAAGCCGGATTTGTTTTTCGTGGCAGCAGGGGGAGGAAAGAGCCAGCTGCTGAAGAATGTAGGCGGCGGGAAATTTGAAAATGTTACAGCGAAAGCGGGATTGGCAGGGATTGGCGCCGGGTTTGGATGTGCGGCAGGCGATTTTGACAATGACGGAGCGACCGACTTAGCAGTGTGCGAAGCGGATGGAGTGCGATTATTCCGAAATGACGGGAACGGGAAATTCGTCGATGTGACGGAAAAAGTGGGGCTCGTGCGGCAGAAGGGGTGCGTCAGCACGACTTTTGTGGACTACGATCACGATGGCGACCTGGATCTGTATGTGACCATGGCGCCGGGCAGTGCGCAAAAAAATAAAATGTGGCGCAATAACGGAAACTCCACATTTACGGATGTTTCCGAGGAGTCCGGACTGGGGGTGGAGGCAAGCGGTGCCGACGTGGCGATTACGGACTTCAACAACGATCGCGCGATCGATTTTGTAGTGGCGGGAGGTGCAGCAGGCGCGGCGATCTATCTGAATCCGCGCGAAGGAAAATTCAGGGCTTTGCCAGGCATCGATTTTGCGCAGCAAAAGTTGCCGCCAGCGGTGGGAGTTGCGGTTCTTGATTTCAATAAAGACGGATGGATGGATCTTGCGTTCACGCATGCCGGTGCGCCGGGGATCAGTTTGTGGCGCAACGTTCAGGGCAAGAAACTGGAGCGTGTGGCGCTGCCGGATTTCGGTTGGAAGCAGGGCTGGGGCGTGACCTCGATTGATTACGACAACGATGGGTGGCTTGATCTGGTGGCAGTCGGGGAAGGCGCGAGCGGCGGGGAGATTCGCGTACTGCGGAATCTTGGCGATGCAGGTTGGGCGGACGTCACCAAAAAATTGCAACTCGATGGCGTGAAGCTGGATCAACCGCGGGCACTGGCGGTGGCGGACTTCAAAGGCGACGGTAGCCCGGATGTAGTGGTGACGCAAGCGACGGGCGCGCCGTTGGTGCTGGCGAACGTCGGAGCGAACAAGAACCACTGGATGCAGTTTGATTTGAAAGCGCTGAACGATAACAAGAGCGGGATCGGAACCAAGCTCGAAGTGTTTGCAGGTGCTTTGTACCAAAAATTCGAGATTGCCGGTTCGTCCGGATATCTCGGCCGGAATTCGGGGATGCTGCTGGTGGGCCTGGGTGCGGAAAAGGTGACCGACGCGGTGCGGCTGCTCTGGCCAACGGGTGTGCCGCAAGACGAAATTGACCTTGCCGCGAATAGAACGCAGAAGATCGGCGAACTGGACCGGCGGGGGAGTTCGTGCCCAATTCTGTTTTCGTGGAACGGCAAAGAATACGAATTCATTGCGGACATGATCGGGCCAGGCGTCGTGGGACACTGGATTGCTCCGGGAGAGCGCGATGTACCCGACCCGGATGAATACCTGAAAGTGCCCGCTCAGAGCGTGCGCGCGAAAAATGGGCTGCTGAGTTTCCGATTTATGGAGCCCATGGAAGAGACGGTGTATCTGGATCAGGTGAGGTTGGTGGCGATTGATCATCCATCCCGCATCGAAGTAAACCCGAACGAGCGATTCGCGAGCAATCCACCGTTTCCGGAATTTCGCGTGATCGCCACGGAAAATGCGCGCGTGCCGGTGGGCGCGTGGGATGACCACGGGCACGACGTGCTGCCACTTCTGGCCAAGCGTGACCGCAAGTACGTGACCGATTTCGAAGGCTTGCCGTTCGCGGGCTTTGCCAAGTTGCATTGGATTGAACTGGATTTGGGTGCTTGGGACACTGAAAAGCCGCTGCGATTGCTCCTCGATGGCTACACGGATTACTTCACAGCAACGTCGATGTACGCCGCGGACCAGGCGGGGATCAGAGTGATTGCACCGTACGTGGAAGCGCAGGACGCACAAGGCAAATGGGTACGCGTGGTGGAGGATATGGGCTTCCCTGCAGGACTTGCGCGGACGATGGTTACGGACCTGACTGGGAAAATCCCGGTGGGCACACGCAGGATACGCATTGTTTCGAACCTGAACATCTACTGGGACCGAGTGCGAATCGACCAGACACCGGAGCGGAAAGATGTGCGCGTCAGCCAAGTACCCCTGGCGGGGGCGGAACTGGCATACCTTGGCTACCCGAAAGAGATTCGGCTGCAGCCGGCGAGTGACACAATGTACTCGTACACCCATCGCAGTCCCACCGGCCCGTATGCGCACGCGGCGGGAAATTACACGCGATATGGAGATGTGACGAAGTTGCTGAGCCGATCGGACGACAAATTCACGGTGTTCAGTTCGGGCGAGGGTGTGAAGCTGGAGTTCGACCCGGCGAGGCTGCCGCCGCTCCCCACTTCCTGGGTACGAGATTATTTTTTCTATGCGGATGGATTTGAAAAGGATCTGGACTTCTACGCGGCGAACGCTTTCACCGTGGAGCCGCTGCCAAGGCACGGATTGATCGCCTATCCGTATCCCGCGGGCAAGGAATATCCGACGGATGCCGATCACCTCGGGTACGAGTTCGATTACAATACGCGACAACGTTCGGATCGCATGCCGGAGAATTTGCGCTACGAATATTCCGCACCAAAGTGAGGAAGCCTAGATGCGCAGAAGCGGCGCCTCCACCATACGCGATGTCGCTCGAGAGAGCGGTTACTCCGCGTCGACGGTTTCGATTGTCCTGAATAACGCGCCACTCTCCCGCTATATCCCGGAAGAGACGAAGGGGAGAATTCAAACCGCTGCGCGTCGATTGGGCTACCGCCCGAATCCGTTGGCGCGCTCGTTGCGCAGCCAGCGTTCGAACATCGTCGGCGTGATGGTTTTCGATATCACAGATCCTTTCTGCACACCGATTTTGCGCGGGTTGGAGAATGCGTTGTACCAGGCGAATTATCTCTCGCTGCTGGCCGATGCGCACAACGAACCGCACCGGTTCGAACGGTATTTGGAAATGCTGCTGGACCGGCGAGTGGAAGGGTTGGTGGTGATCGCGAACTGGCTGGTGACGGACATCAAAATGCTTGCGGACTTGACGGAGAGGCAAGTGCCGACGGTGATTACTGGGAGAGCGTTCGAGATTAAGAATGTCAGCACAGTTTCCGTAAACAACGAAAACGGAGCCGCACTGGCGCTCGAGCATCTTTACAGGCTTGGCCATCGAGAGATCGCCTTCCTGCGAGGGCCGAAAACTCTGACCAGCAGCGGGCAACGTTGGAAAGGGATTCGCGACTTTGCACATTCGGTGGGATTGCGGCTGGATGCGAAACGAATTGCGGAATTGCCGGAATCGCTGGACCCTAATTCCAGTTTTGAAGCGGGGGCGCGATTGACGGCGGAATTGTTAAGCGGCGGAAAATCGTTCACGGCGCTGCTGGCTTATGATGACGTCACCGCGCTGGGTGCTTTGCGGGCGCTCAAGAAGAAGGGGCTACGCGTGCCGGAAGATTGCTCCGTAGTGGGATTCGATGATGTCGCGCAGGCCAGCCTGTCGTTGCCGTCGCTCACGACGGTGCGGCAACCGATGGAGGCAATGGGCTCGATGAGCGTCGGAATAATTCTGGATGCGATTAAGGCCGTGAATCAGAAGAACGATATTCCAGTGCTGCGGCAGAGGATTCCCGCCGAGCTTGTGCTGCGAGAATCCACCCAGAATCTGAAATAACTCGGCGAGAAGATCACGCGCCGGCGGTGACCCAGGTTTTCTTCTGCGCGCTTTCGGCGATTGCTTCGCATAGCACCAATTCGTCGTGACCGGTTTCGAAAGTCGGAAAGGTGCGGGGCGCGCGCAGATCGCCGGTCGTCAGATAGCCGTAAACATCCTTGAAGAGCTGGACGAACGTGTCCGGGTAGCCCTCCGGATGTCCGGCCGGATAAGCAGCGTAGCCACGCGACTCCGGCGACTGGAGAGAAGGGTCCTTTGGAAGAAGTTCGCAGGCACGATCGCGCCGGCCGATCCACAACTGATTGGGAGATTCCGAATCGAAGGCGATCGAGCCTTCTGAACCGTCAATTTCAAACCAGAGGCGGGCTTTGCGGCCAGGGCTGACTTGCGAAACGGTCATGACGCCGCGCGCCTCGTTTTCGAAATGGAGCAAAACCGAGGCGTAATCATCGGTAGCGATCATGACTTCCTCAGTTTCCACTGCGGCCGCTTTCTGGAAGGTTTCCACGCGGCCCTTGGGGCGGCGGCGCGTGGGGAGCACGGTCGCGAGGTCTGCACAAAGATCGGAAACTTTGCTATTGGTCAGCCATGTCACCAGGTCCAGCCAATGAGTGCCGATGTCGGAAACGGCGCGGAGGTCGCCGCCGAGTTTAGCCTCGAGGCGCCAGTTCCAGTCCGTGGGAAACAGGAGCCAATCCTGGAGAAAACTGCCGTGAATGAGTTTGACCTGTCCAATCGCACCCTTGTGAATGAGAGCGCGAGCTTCCTGGCATAGGGGATAGTAGCGAAGGTTATAGGCGATCGCCCCCACGAGCCTGGTTTCTTTGAGCAGCGAGACCAGTGCGGCGGATTCGCACGAATCTAGAGCCAATGGCTTTTCACAGAGGACGTTCTTGCCCGCGCGCAGCAATTGACTGGCTTCCTGAAAGTGGAGGTGGTTCGGCGTGCAGAGATGAACAACGTGGACGGAGGCGTCCGCGGCAAGTTCCTCGAGCGAGCTATAGGCGCGAGGGAGATGGAGCGATTCACTGGCGGACTTGGAGCGCTCCGGCGTGCTGCCGAGAACGCCTTGTACAGAAATTCCGAGCCGCCGCAGAGCTTCCAGGTGGGCGCGTCCCACAAATCCAAGGCCAACAATTGCCGCATTCGGTTGCATCGGGACTCCCTCGTGGCGTGCCTTTCACGCAATCGTATTCTAGCCCGGATTCAACGCCTGTGGAGGCAAGAGGCCGTCGTGAAAGCCGGTCACTTCGTGGACGAGCGGAACGCCTCAATCGGATCCAGATAACTTTGCGACCAGAAGGCCTCACGCGTTTGTGATCCGGCAACAAATTTCTGGATATCGGCGAGTGTGGCACCGGCGATTCCGCCATCGGCGGCGTCAAAAATCACCACGACACCTTCCGGAGTCGGAGTCACGGAAGCGGATTCCTTCAAACCCTGCTCAAACAGGGCGAGGGAATACTCGAGGCGCACTGCCGGGCCGGATTCCCTGGGATTCTGCGAGATCGGTTGGACGGTGTAGATCTTGACCGGCTTTCCCTTAAGAGAGGCCCAGTCACCGGGGAAGCCACTGATTTCCTCGCGTTCGACGCGGAATCCCGGAAATTTTGATCCCAAGCCGCGATCTTCTTGCGCCATTTTCGCGACTATTTTTTCTGGCAACAGCACAGTGCCTTGCCGGATATAGCCGCGCGAGTCCCCCGAAATTTCGATGTGAATCCAGCCCTTGTCGGAATCCAGGAACTCAAATTCATCGTTGCCGGCGGCCTGAAAGAGAACGCGGGATTCCTCCGAAGCTTTGGCATACACGGGCGTTCCGGATTTCGTCACGGAAACAAGGTTCTGCGGATGCGCCTGATTGTGCTGGATTTCTCTCAGGTTATTCAGTTCGGTGGTGAGCTGCTGCACACGTCGCTCCTCAAGTACACGCTGATTCCGCAGGGCGGTTACCTCGTCGGGAGTTTTTGTAATCGCCGGCGCCGGAGTGGAAAGCATGGCTGCACCGGGCACGCCGGTTAAGTCGAGCTTTGGCCGCGGAGCTTGCACGTTGGACTGCAAAGTAGCGGGCGGATCGACGGGTTTTCCCGTTAGCTTCTCCTGCAAGCGGTCAAGGAGATCCAATTCCAGGCGGCCATTGGAGGGGAGCACGTCATATCCGGACTTCGCGACGTCGCGATCCGCGTACCACGCGGTAATTTTTGCAGAGAGGCGAACGATCGTGGCGCCGGAATCGCCCGGGAGCAGCTCAATGGTGAACTGGTAGAAGCCACGCTCGTAGTTGTCGAGTGGCTTGCCGACGGGCGCGACGAAGCCATCCAGGGTGGGAAGCTTTTGACCGGAGTAGGCTTGCAGCTCCTTGAGCGCCTGTTCCACTTCTGCCTTGGGCTTGGCGTAGCCTCGAGCGTAAGGAATGGCCTGACCGTGCACCGTTCCCGCGCCAGCGGCCAGAATCAGGATGCCGCAGAGGGTGTAAATCTCGCGTGCAAGCTCTTTCCTCATGGCAACGGCTCCAATTGTTCCAAGGGTAGCCAGCCGCGCTGTCCTTCGGGAGTTTCGATACCAAGCCAGTGAGGGGAAACGATGAGGATGACGACCTCGGTGTAGGCGGCCAAGGCTCTCAGTGTGGCTGCGGATTGAAAGGGAGCAGCCTTCAAGTCCGCTCCGGGCGCCTTTACACGGCGTTCGAGTTCATGCCGGAGAGAAACAATCTCCTCTTGCATTTCTTTTTCGCTGGCCTGCGCGTTGCTTACTCGTGAGGATTCATCCTCGCGCTGCCGTGCATAACTCTGGCGAACCAATTCGGCGCTAAGCTCGCGGCGACGGGCGTCGGCGGCATCCATGGCGGCTTGTTGCAAAGAGTCCAGGGCATCTTTGATCTCCTGCATCTCCACTTTTTCGACAGTGCCGTCGGAAGGATGAACCGTTTTGTGAGCTGCCTCGATGTAAACGGCATCCACTTTCACGCGAGTTCGCTCATCATTGACCGGAATAATTACGTAGCGTACACCGATGGTGCCCTGATCCGCGCTCTCGAGGAAGTGTCTGGGGGCGATCGCGTCGGGGCGAATTTTGTAGTAGACCTCGCCTGGCCCGTTCCATCGCTCGAAGAGCGGAGTAGAGTCTGCGGCTTCGGCGCCCGTCAACGTTGGTTCTTTGTCAAAAACCAGGGTGCCGTGAATGATGTGGTCTTTCTGCACGGAAATAACGGCTTGGCGAACATCTGCGATGGGGGCCAGAAATTCCCGCATCAGTCCGGGCGTGGTCAATTCTTTTGGCGGCGAAGCTGCCATTGGGGGAGCCATGAAAAAGCAGGAAAAGGCAAAGGCAATCAGGCAATTAGGGATGCATTTGGCATGCTGAATTTCCCTCCGGCTGCTTTTCTGCCCGATCATAGTCATTCCCCTGGAAACTCCTTTGTTAACGCGAAGCGCTCCCTTCTGTCAAATCTCGCTGAAAATTTGGACTGAATTTGCGAGGGTACAAATCCGGTACCGGAACCTGCCGGTGGATATCACGTAATAGTTTCTTGATGCATTAAAAAAAACTCTTGCATTCAAGATTGAAGTCGGAGTAGCATCCGGCCCGGTTCAGGGGCTGAGAATTTCGCCAGACTCTTTTGACGGAGAGACTTGGTGGGATTTTTGGTGAGCATGGTGGGCGGTTTGAAAGGTGATTCTCTCGTGCTTGGGGTAAGCCGAGGCTACCTGCCATGCTGGGTGTCTAAGTAACGCACTCCCTCCTAACTTAATTTTTGTAAAAAAAACTTGTTGTCTGCTCGACGTTGCGCTCACACGTCTAGAGGAGGCAGTATGGATCGTTCGCGCTCAAAGGATATACGGAGCAGTCTTGCCTGCGTGGGCAAAGGGTTGCTCTATTCCGTCGTTTTAGTGGCAATTCTTTTGATTGACAGTCGCCCGGCAAGCGCACTCCCTGCCTTCGCGCGAAAGTACGGGATGCCTTGCTCCTCCTGCCACGAAGCTTGGCCGATGCTCAGCCCGTTCGGCCAGCGATTCAAAGACAATGGGTACCAGATGGGGAATGATCGAGACGCTCCCATCTTCCAGCAAGCGGCCTACTGGCCGGTAACTTTCCGCATCACGCCGATTTGGCATAGAGAGAGTACGAGCCAGGCCTCTGTGGACACCGCTACCGTACCTGGGGGGGGCTTAGCGAAGATCACCACACAGGGCTTCGATTTGAGCGGGTTGGATTTTCACACCGGTGGAACGCTGGCCAACAATTTTTCTTTCTACGTTCTGCCTTCCTCCGACTCTACCGCTTCTTTCCACTTTGAGTCCGTCTGGGCGCGCCTGGACAACGTCTTTGGGACGCCCTGGATAAACATCAAGCTAGGCAAATTTGAATTGGACAATCTGTTGTCTGAAAAGCGCATCCTGACGCTGACCAATGTGGCTGGCGTGTACGAGAATTACCACTTCCAACCACTCTCCGCGCCCGGGGTTCCGGAAAATTACACCTTCGGTATCGGAGACAATCAATTGGGATTGGAGTGGCTGGGGCACTCCGCGGATGACCGAACGAGAGTCTCGGCAGCTTTGTTGAGCGCAAGCGATGGCACAGTCGGTCTGCCGACCAGCCGCGGTTACGGGGGATTCTTCGCGGCGAGCCGAGCGTTCGAGATTGGTAGCCTGGGTTTGCAGCGTGTTGGCGGATTTGCGTACGTTGGCCAAGAGCCAACTTATTTTCAGTACAATCTGACAACGACAACGACGACTCCGATTGGCGTCACTGAAACTGGTGGGCCTGTGTACGGTACGACGACCACGCCTTACGCTGGCACAGGGATCGGCAACAAGCTCATCGAACGCTACGGCCTTTTGGGGATGTGGTACATCAAGAAGTTCGATATCACCACAATCTATTTCCATGGGCACGACAATGCTTGGTTGGGCACCAACACAGCCGCATTGCCTGGAGCGGTTCTGCCCGCCGGGGCCCACGCACCATCGTGGAATGGCGCGCTGTTTGAGAGCCATTACATGTTCAACCCGCAATTCATCCTGATCAACCGCTTTGAACTCGACCGAGTGAGCCAGCAGGCATTTTCGTCAAACCCCAGCAACCTTGGCAACGCAAATGTGTTGACCTTTGGGGCGCGTTATTACCCGTTTATTTCAAGTCGCGCGGGCTTCGCCTACCACGCGGAGTACGCGATTATCTGGCAGAAAGGCGCATCACCCGTATTTACGCCGCTGGCCACGAGCAGCTTGCTGTTCGGGTTTGACTTTGACTTCTAAGGGAGAATGAACATGCTGAACATCAAGAAAATTTGCTTGAATGTCGCAGTTATACTCATCCTTCCCACCACCATGTTTGCCCAACAGGCCGATCAGCCACCGGCGAAACCATCGAAGCATATGGAATCGCACATCGGGAATATGACCGGGCATTCCGAAGCGGGAGCGCAGTTGTATTACCGCTACTGCTGGGGCTGCCACGGAGCGCGCGGAAATGGAGACGGCGAAAACGCTCCTTACCTGAATATCCTGCCGCGCAACTTCGTTGCCGCAACCTTCAAGTGCCGGTCCACGCCGACGGGCACGCTGCCGCTGGATTCCGACCTATACAATTCCATCGGCCGTGGGTTCAATTTCACGAACATGCCATCGTGGATCGCGCTTACGGCCCAGAACCGCGCGGATTTGGTTGCATTCATTAAGACGTTTTCCGCGCGATGGGTTACGGAAAAGCCGGGAGACCCCATCCAGATTCCGGCGGAGCCCAAGCTGACCGTGGAAAGTATCAAACACGGCGGCGAGTTATTCCAGAAGCTGGAGTGCTGGAAGTGCCACGGCCAGGAAGGCCGCGGGGATGGACCTTCCGCCTCCACGTTGACCGACAGCAACGACCAGCCCATCCGGCCATACAATTTCACTTCAGACAATCGCTCCAAGTGCGGCAGAACAAATGCTGACTTGTACAAAATATTTATGACCGGCCTAGACGGCACGCCCATGCCCTCCTTCGCGGATGTGGTTAAACCGGAAGAGGCATGGGACCTGGTGCATTACCTTCGTACGCTCCAATACAACAACAAGAGCCCCGAACTGGCGCTGTGGATGAGCACGCCGGAGGGCAAGGCCATCGTGGAGGCCAAAAGAGTGGAGAATACCAATACTGGCTCCGGAGTTAAGCCATAAGAAGTAGCTCCAAAATTTCAGGAGGAGTAAACGAATGCAAAGGCATCATGTAGTTTTCGCAGGATTGGCAATGCTCGCGGCCTCGGCCGTAGCGATTGCCAGACCGGCACCGGCAGGCGGCACAGTCAGCGGCAAGGTGACCTACGAAGGGACACCCGCCAAAATGAAGCCCATCGATATGTCCAAAGAACCCTCGTGCGCAAAGATGTACACGACGCCACAGTTGGCCGAAACGGTGGTGACCGGATCGGGCAACAGCCTGGAAAACGTGGTTGTGTACATCTCTGCAGGTGTGCCGGATGATCAGGCTCCTTCAACCGCGGCGGTATTTACGCAGAAGGGCTGCCGCTATATTCCGCATATTCTGGCGTTCCAGGTGAATCAGGAACTGAAAATTCAGAACGAAGACCAGACCTCCCACAACATCCACCCGTTGCCAAAGCTGAACCGGGAATGGAACAAGTCGCAGCCACCGGGAACGCCGCCGATCAGCGAGAAGTATGACAAGGCGGAAATTTTTCCGGTGAAGTGCAACGTTCATCCTTGGATGCACGGCACCTTCGCGGTGCTGAAGAACTCGCACTATGCGGTGACAGGAGATGGCGGCGGATTTACTCTGGCGAATCTGCCCCCGGGAAAATACACGATCACGGCGTACCACGAGTCCTACGGGGATCAGTCGCAGGATGTGACCATCGCAGGATCGGAGACCAAGACCGTCAATTTCGTATTTAAGGCCAAGCCCTACTAGGAAGGGCTTGGCTCGTTCGTTGGTTCAGAGTCGCGCGAACCAACTACGAGACCGAATCATGGTGTCGCCCCCGATTTGGGGCGGAGGCGAGGATCGATGGGAAAACTGCTAGCGATCGTACTGGTGATTATTGCTATAGCGTCCGCGTACCCGATTGTGACGCACATGTTCCCGTTGCCGGAGGACATTTCCACGCACGGGCATGCAATTGACGAACAATTGAACGACACAATGTGGGAAGCGGGCATTTCTTTCGTGGCCGCCCAATTGGTTCTCGCCTTTTTTGTGTGGTCGTTTACCGGCCGCAAAGAAGGCAGCCCACTGAAGAACTTCCCCGGCGGGGCGCGAGTGATGGTCATTGGGGCGTTCCTGCTGGTCGGAACGGAAATTCTGGCGCTGGGGGTACTGGGACAGAAGGCGTGGGCGACGGTGTACTTTGCTCCGTCCAAGCCCGGTGCCATCCAGATTCAGGCGCAGGCGGAACAGTTCGCCTTTTACTTCCGGTATCCCGGAGCGGACGGAAAATTCGGCTCCATTCATCCCGACAAGATTGATGAAGGCAACCAAAACTATTTCGGGCTGGATCCGGCCAACGAGGTGGAAGCGCGGGATGACATTGTGTCCGGCGAACTGGTCGTTCCGGTGGACCGCGAAGTGCAACTGCTGATGCACGCAAAGGACGTGGGGCACTCGTTTTACGTGCGAGAACTTCGCATTCAACAGGATTTCGTTCCAGGACTGGACCTTTCGGTGCATTTCACGGCGACGAAAATCGGCAAATACGAAATCGTATGCACCCAGTTGTGCGGTTTGGGCCATTACAACATGAAGGCCTATCTCAATGTAGTCTCTGAGGCCGACTACGAAAAGTGGCTGAAGGATCAGGCGGCGCAGTAGAGGGAAAATTTCCCGCGCTGCCCTGAGGAAGGTCAATTGCGGGGAGTGCGGCTGTTTTCGAGCGAGGTGAGGCGATGGAGGAAGGTTCCGTACAACAGGCTCACGTACACGCACCGCCGGAAGGATTTCTCCGGAAGTATGTGTTCAGCCTAGACCACAAGGTAATCGGAAAGCAGTACTACGGCTTGGCATTGGTGGCTGTTTTCACCGGAATGATTCTCTCCTGGCTGATGCGCATCCACATGGTTTGGCCGACGGCGAAAATTCCCTTGCTCGAACACCTCTCCAGCGCCGGCGCTCCAGGCGGAGTGATCACTCCGGAATACTATCTTTCGCTGATGACCATGCATGGCACGCTGATGGTCTTCTTCGTATTGACGAACGCGCCGTTCGCGGCGTTCGGCAACTATTTCCTGCCGATCCAGATCGGCGCGGAAGATATGGCGTTTCCGCGATTCAACATGATGTCCTTCTGGGTCACTTTTATCGCCTGGGTGGTGTTGATGCTGGCGTTCTTCATCCCCGACGGGCCACCGATTTCCGGATGGACGAGCTATGCCCCATTGAGCGCCGTGGGCAAGGACGCGGGTCCAGGAATGCAATTCGGGATGAGCCTGTGGGGCCTGTCCATAGCGATATTCTGCATCGCATCGTTACTCGGTGCGTTGAACTTCATTGCCACGACGCTCGATCTGCGTGCCAAGGGCATGACCCTGATGCGCATGCCGCTGTGCACCTGGGCGTGGTTCATCACTTCGTGCATCGCGTTGCTGGCGTTCGCTGTGCTTCTGCCCGCCTGCATTCTGCTGATTCTCGATCGTCACGCCGGCACGAGCTTCTACGTTCCCGGGGGCTTGGTGATCAGCGACCGGTTGCAGCCGCATTCGGGTGGATCGCCGTTGTTGTGGCAACACCTGTTCTGGTTCTTTGGCCATCCGGAAGTGTACATCGCGATTCTGCCGTCGATGGGCATCGTGTCGCACATCCTAGTCAATAGCATGCGCAAGCCATTGTTAAGCGCAAAGGTGGTGGTCTATTCAATGATGTCAATCGGGTTCCTGAGCTACATGGTTTGGGGACACCACATGTTCCTGAGCGGAATGAACCCCATGTCGGCATTGGCATTTTCGTTCCCAACGCTGACGATTACGATTCCCGCAACAGTGTTGACACTGATCTGGCTGGGGAGCCTATACGGCGCCAATATACAGATCAATTCGGCATCTCTGTTCGCGTTAGGGTTCATTTCTATGTTTGTCGCGGGAGGCGTGAGCGGCTTCTTCCTGGCGCAACCCTCGATTGATATTTATTTGCATGCTACGTACTTCGTGGTCGGGCACTTCCACATGGTGATGGGCGTAGCATCGTTATTCGGCGTGTTTGCAGGAACGTATTTCTGGTTCCCGAAGATGAGCGGGCGAATGATGAGCGAGCCTTTGGGCAAGCTGCACTTCTGGATTACCTTCATCGGCACGTACTGCATCTTCATGCCGTTCCACTATCTGGGATTGATCGGCAACGTGCGCCGCTACCAGTCTTTTGTGGACGACTTCATGGCGCCGTACCTCGGCGTGCATAAATTCGTCACAGTATGTGCGCTCATTACCGGGGCGGCGCAGTTCATCTTTCTTTACAACTTAATTTACAGCCGCTTCAAGGGCAAGCCCGCTCCGGACAATCCGTGGAACGCCACGACCCTCGAGTGGAGCATCCCATCGCCACCACCGTGGAACAATTTCGGCGATAGGCACCCGATCGTGTATCACGATCCCTTTCAGTATGGAGTGAAGGGGTCCAAGGGTGACTACGTGATGCAGGACTCTCCCGAGCAAGTCGTGCCAGCGAGTGGTGATTAGCGGAGGGGGGCGCGGCGCGAGGTCCGCCATGTCTCTCGCGCCGCGAGAAAAGGCTAAGGAATAGGAAAACATGTCTTCCACGATCGTTTCAACGGTGAATTCGCAAACGAATGCACTCCCCCCGCCAAAGCGCGCCTCCGCCCAGGCAGCGCTTGCGTACGAAAGGCAGGAGCGAGTATCGAGCAGCGGCATATGGGTAGGCGTCTTCGCCATCACTATGAGCTTCGCGGCGTTCAGCAGCGCGTTGTTTGTGCGCGAGGGCACGACCGACTGGGGCCATCTCGTGCTGCCATCGGTGCTGTACCTCAACACCCTGGTACTTCTGACGAGCAGCATTACGCTCGAAAGCGCACGGCGTGCGCTGGCAGCGAGCCCGTTCGGCAATATCGAAGGGACACGCAAGGCGAGCGCCTGGGTGATGATCACACTGCTGCTGGGCCTGGGGTTCTGTGCGGGACAATTTCATGCCTGGCAGGAACTTCGTGCCGAGGGCATCTACCTGGCGACGAATCCGAACAGCTCTTTCTTCTATCTGCTGACCTTTCTGCATGCACTGCACGTTTTGGTGGGCATTCTGGTGTTGGTCTATCTCGCCGGGCGGCTGATGGCCAGCCACACGACATTTCGGCGAAGCTTGTTCGCTAACACGGCGATTTACTGGCATTTCATGGGTGGGCTGTGGGTCTATCTGCTTTTGTTGTGCCGCATGAAGCTGTAAGCGGAATGCGGGGGGAGAAACAGTGAGCGAATCCGAAGCGGCAGTACACGGGAACGGCGCCTTTCTGGAAGAATCGCCATACGCAATCCCATCGCGCAAATTCACGATGTGGTTGTTCATTATCTCGGACGCCGTTACGTTCGGCGCATTCCTGTTTGCCTACGGATATATTCGAGTGGCTACCCCGAACTGGGTGCGGCCGTTCGAGTCCGGAAGTGTCGTCAATGTAGTCATCATGACGATCGTGCTGATCACCAGCAGCCTGACGATGCTGGGGGCAGTGGATTCGGCCAAGGCCGGCGATAAGGGCAAGGCCATGCGCTTTCTGTATTCCACCATGGCTTTGGGCGCGATTTTCGCCATCCTCCATCTCCGCGAGTGGTCCGAACTGATCGGAAAAGGAACGACCCTGAGTTCCGGCCTGTTTGGCCAAACCTTTTTCACAATCACCGGCTTGCACCTGCTGCACGTCATCAGCGGCGTGATCGCATTGCTGGTGGTTGCGACCAAGTATTCGCGAGGCCGGCTGACGCCGAGTCACGTGGAGACCACGGGCCTGTATTGGCATTTCGTCGACCTGGTGTGGATGTTTGTGGTGCCGCTGGTTTATTTGACCAATATCGCTCACTGAGTTTGCATGGCCTAAGGAGAGACAATGAGCGCTGCTTCTGCTTCGGGTAATGTCATTCGTAAATATCTCCCAGTCTACTTCGTGCTGATTGGGATCTTTCTGGTGGAGTTGTTCCTCTCGTTCCGGATCTCCACCACCAGCACACTGGTCATTGTGCTTCTGCTGCTGGCGGTTTGTAGCGCTGCGCTGGGCTTGCTGTATTTCATGCACCTTGGCGAGGAACGCCGCGGGTTATTTTTGACGCTGATACCGGTGACCATCTTTGTGCTCTTGATGATGAACATGTGGTGGTCGGACAGCGTTCGGCTCTTGCACATGAGGTCGGCAGGGCAGTAGTCTGTCTGCTACTGTTTTGGATGGAACATCGAGAGGAAGTGGCGTAATGCTGGATCAGCTGCACCGACTCTCCCGCTGGGTGACACTCGGGCTTGCCCTCGTACTACCTGCGCTGACCTTCGCCCAGAGTTGCGCACTCTGCTACACGCAAGCGGCGGGTTCTGGCTCGCGCATGATTGCGGCCCTGCGCAGCGGCATTCTGGTATTGGCGATACCTCCGACGCTGATTTGCGCGGGCATCACCTGGATGGCATACAAGAAACGTAATCAGTTCCATGATTACGACGGAACAGAGACGACGGAAGAGGATGAACGGTAAAACTACACAGGAAATTTCTCGCGGACCTGCCAAGCTCACGAAGTCTCTGGATTGTCGTAACTGAACACGCAGGACTCTGTTACCTGGCGGCTTTTGACAACTCCGGCCGGGTTTCCAGACACGCTTTTCCCGCGGCGCACGCAGATACCCGGCCGCTGTCTGCAACCTCCAGCTACATCGCTCGCCCGATCATGGCCGCATAGGCGATCCAACTCATGATGATCGCCCCCAGCGAACCACCAATCAAAAACAACGCCAACCATTTCCGGCTTACTTGCTCTTGCGTGCCTACGTCAGACATAGATTACGCTCCAGGTTTGAAGTCGCGTTCCCTGCGGGTACCCCAACAATCGTCGAGGATTATACATACAGACAGCCTCCACGCGAAGCGCTTCTTCAACCCCAGTCTGCGATGCTTTCCCCAGAAATACGCATGATTTCCCCGACCAACAGGCAGCTTGCCGAGCCGCCAGCAGGCATGATCAAGCTCACCTTCCGTCATTGACTTGTCGCCAGGGCACCCATAGCATACGGCTCAATGAGTGCTTCCCTCGAACATCTCTGCGTGCACTGAATGCCCACACTCGCGCGCAAACTAAGCCTGTGGAACTATTTCGCGCTTGGTTTCGGCACCATGATCGGCACGGGCTGGGTTGTGGTGATGGACGATTGGCTGGGTCGCGGTGGACCGCTCGGAGCGATGCTCGGCTTTGCCCTCGGCGGAATTCTCCTTTTGCCGGTGAGCTACATCTATGGCGAATGGGTGAAGCGATTGCCGGACGCGTCGGGTGAGGCGGCGTACACCGCGCAGGTGTTTCCCGCGTTCTTGAGCTACATCACCGGTTGGATCATGTTCCTTGCGTATTTCATCGTGTGCCCATGGGAAGCGGTGGCCGTAGGAAAATTGGTAGCGTTCCTTTTTCCGGGGCTGGACACCTGGGAGTTGTATCGCGTTGCCGGCCAGCCCGTGTTTCTTCCGCGTCTGTTGCTTGGGGCGGCGTTAACGATTTTTCTGGCGTGGCTGAATTATCGAGGCATCCGCGCCAGCGCCACGTTTCAAAACTGGACGACGACCGCGGTGATCGGGGTGTTCCTCTGTCTGGTGGCCATCAGCGGGCATAGCGGCCACGCCGTAAATCTAAAGCCATATTTCAGCCAAGCCCCATTGCTCTCTATTCTCCTGACATTGCAGATCGTGCCCTATTTCATCACCGGATTCGAATCCGTGCCCAAGGTGGCAGAAGAAGCGCATCCGGGATTTCCACCAGGGGATTTTTTCAAGGCGATTGCCATGGCGCTGCTGGTTGGCGCTGGTTTTTATACGCTTGCGGTGGGGGCGGTATCTTACATCACGCCGTGGCAGAGCCTGGTGGGCAGGCGCTTTGCCACCGCGATTGCCTTCGGGCAGGGCACTCACTCCAC
Source organism: Candidatus Acidiferrales bacterium (assembly GCA_963709675.1). Lineage (GTDB taxonomy): Bacteria > Acidobacteriota > Terriglobia > Acidiferrales > UBA7541 > Acidiferrum. Next base: position 710,545 of record CAVPWW010000001.1, on the reverse strand, counting down.
TTGGATCGTGCGACTGATCCTGGGCATTACTTTGGTTGGGCTGCTGCAAGTGTTTAATGGCAATTTCGTGGCGGCCACAAGACTACTATTTGCGTTCGGCCGCCGCCGTACGATTCCGCTGGCGTTTGCCAAAATTGACCCTGTGCACCTGACGCCGAGCGTGGCGATCGCCGGCGTGACGGTAGCGACGCTAGTGGGGTTGCTCGTGGGAGATGCGCTGCTCGTGCCAGTCACGGAGGTGGGTTCGATGGCTTCGGCGTTTGGCTGGCTGGCCACCTGCGTTTCATTTTATAAAGTGGAGCGGGGAGCGCGGCTCCGCGTGGTGGCCGCGGCGGGCATTGTGGTGTCTTTGCTGCTGGTGCTGATGAAGTGGGTCCCCGGCGTGCCCGGGCATTTCACGTTGGAAGAATGGATCGCGCTAGGTGTGTGGTTGGGGCTGGGCTTGTTGTTTCACCTGCGATCCCGGACGGCTTGAAGAGCAGCGTCGTGTATACTTTTGAAGAGTTTGACGAATACTGACGAATGTTTCCTTACTTACATCTGGGACCGCTGACAATACCGACATTTGGATTAATGGTCGCGCTGGCCTTGATAAGCGCAGCCTACATCTTGCAGGCGGATTTCAACCGGCGCGGGATGATGGCGGACGCGTTCATGATGATTACCGTCGCCGGGTTGGCGGGGATTGTTGGCGCGAAACTGTATCACCTGTTGGAAGAGCCGAGCGTTTTTTTTTCAGATCCCTGGCCATTGCTCTTCAGCCGCTATGGTTTCGCTTGGTTTGGCGGGTTTCTCGGCGGCTTTGGAGCCATGTTGCTAATGGGGTGGCGCGTGAAGCTGCCGCTGCTGCAATTTCTGGACGCCTGTTCACCGGCGGCGGCGTTTGGCTATGGCATTGGCCGCATTGGATGCTTCCTTTCGGGCGATGGGGATTACGGCAAGCCAACCTCGTTGCCATGGGGCATGAGTTTTCCGAACGGCGTGGTGCCCACGACCGAGCGCGTGCATCCGGCGCCGCTTTACGAACTTATTCTCTGGTGTGCGATCGGGGCGTTTCTGTGGCACATGGGCACGAGGGCGTTGAGAGGCCCGAAGGCCAAGGGCGAGATTTTCTGCACTTACCTGATCCTGACCGGCGTCGCGCGCTTTCTGGTGGAGATCATCCGTATCAATCCGCCTTGGATACTCGGCATGTCCAATGCGCAAGTCGCGAGCCTGGCGTCCATCCTTGCCGGCGCGGTGCTTCTTTGGCGTGTTAAAAGCCAATACCATGCGCTGAAAAAAGAGCACCGCATTGTCGAACACATTGTTTCCCGCGGAGATGTGCTGCAGGTTGAGTATCATCGTGCCACACCCGAATGTCCGCATCCTGAACGGTGGCATATGTATGACTCGATGAGCGCGGAAGTGGAAGTTCTGAATTTCCTGAAGGCATTGGTTACCACCATCAAGCCGGAACTGGTGGTGGAAACGGGCACGTTTTCCGGCTTGAGCACGCTGCGTATTGCCGAAGGCTTGAAAGAGAATGGTGTGGGCCGCGTGGTTACCTGCGAGTGGGACAAAAAGGTTTATGAAGCGGCGAAGAAACGCTTCGCGGAATCCGGCCTGGGCAAATGGATTGACGCGCGCAACGAATCCAGCTTGGAGATGAAGGTGGATGGCAGGATCGACATGCTGTTCTGCGATAGCGACGTACCGCTGCGCGAGCAGGAGGTCCGCCGCTTCCTCCCGCAGATCAATCCTTGCGGGTTGATCCTGATGCACGACGCGAGTTCGGCCATGAAGAGTGTACGCGAAGGTGCGCTGCGGCTCGAGGCCGAAGGACTTATCTCTGTTCTGCTTCTGCCCACCCCGCGCGGCCTTGTCCTTGCCCAGAAGCGCGAAGGCCGCAGCGAAATCACTTAGGAGATACCAGTTTCGAGAGTGCAATGGAATTAGGAAAGGCGTTTGATACCCGGGAAGTTATCGAATCCGGTATCAAAAGTGAGGATTCGCTCGATTCCATGGCGCTTCATGATGGCCACATGCACAGCGTCACGTGCGGAATGTTCTCGATATCCCAGCACAATCTGCTTTGCGTTTTCCAGAACTTCCTGATCAACAGGCAGTACTTGGTCTACGATGCCCAGCAATGTATCGAAAGCAGGTTGAATCGCGTCCCTGCGATCAATGGCAACATAGCGGTGCAGAATCTCCTGCAGTACCTCGGCATCGGTTACTAAGCGCTGGCGATCGGAGACCAAGCGTTCCAATGACCGTTGCGCATCTGTCTTGTGCACATGAGATGCGCCGACAAGATACATCGGAATATTCGAATCGATCAGAATCACGGATGATGGCCACTTCCATAGCCTTGCTCGATCTCAGCCAGCATTTCGTCGATGTCACTCACAGGAAATTCGTGCCTTGCCGCCGCACGGATGGCCGCGAGTTTCTTGTCGATGCTGCCCAGAGGTTCCCTACGGCGAGCTAAGTCCAGTGCCTGCCGGACCCATTCCGCGATCGACATGCGCCTTGAATGCGCTACCCGTTGTATTTCCCGATATTCGGTATCCTGAAGGATAACCTGGAGACGTTTAGCCATACGATGAGCCTAAATGACTCATGCCCATGAGTCAAGGTTACTCCAGCATTTGGCGGAGGACGTATTGCAGGATGCCGCCGTGACGGTAGTAGGAGACTTCTTCGGGCGTATCGACACGGATGCGCGCCTGGAAGGTTTTCACTTTGCCGTCTGCGGATTTTGCGTGGACCGTAGCTTCCTTGCGCGGTGCCAATGTGGCCACGCCTTCGACACTGAAGACTTCGTGCCCGGTCAGCCCGAGCGATTCGCGATTCTCTCCGGGCATGAATTCCAGCGGCAGGACGCCCATGCCAACCAGATTGCTGCGATGAATGCGCTCGTAGCTTTCGGCGAGGACCGCGCGGATGCCGAGAAGGCGCGTGCCTTTCGCGGCCCAGTCGCGCGATGAGCCGGAACCATACTCTTTTCCGGCGATGACCAGCAGTGGGACGCCATCTTCGCGATATTTCACGGATGCATCGTAGATGAACTGTTTCTCGCCATCGGGCAAGTGCAGCGTCCAGCTCCCTTCGGTGCCGGGAGCGAGTTGATTGCGCAAGCGGATGTTGGCAAAGGTGCCGCGCATCATGACTTCATGGTTGCCGCGGCGAGCGCCGTAGGAGTTGAACTCGTGCGGTTTCACGCCATGAGCAATCAGGTATTTTCCCGCGGGTGAATCCACGGCGATCGAACCGGCGGGAGAAATGTGATCCGTAGTGACGCTGTCACCGAGAACGGCCAGAACCCGCGCGCCGGAAATGTCCGCGAGCGCCGGCGGGTTCTTGGGCATATTTTCGAAATACGGCGGCAGCTTAATATAGGTGGAGTTGGCATCCCACTTATACAAATCGCCTTCGGGCACTTGCATACCCTTCCAATGGGCGTCGCCTTCAAATACTTCGCTGTATTCCTTGCGGTATTGCTCGGTGGTTACGGAAGCGCGGACGGTGGCTTCCACTTCCTGGGGCGTGGGCCAGATTTCGCGGAGGTAAACAGGCTTGCCTGCGGAATCCGTTCCCAGCGATTCCGTGGTCAGGTCCATATCCATGCGGCCGGCGAGGGCGTAGGCCACGACGAGCGGCGGAGAAGCTAAGTAATTCGCGCGTACCAAGGGATGAACGCGCCCTTCGAAGTTGCGATTGCCGCTCAGAACGGCGACCGCGACCATATTGTTTTCCTTGATGGCCGCACCAATCGGTTCTGGCAGCGGGCCGCTATTGCCGATGCAGGTCGTGCAGCCGTAGCCCACCAGATGGAATTTCAATTTCTCGAGATACGCCATCAGCCCGGACGCTGCCAAATAATCGGTCACAACTTTTGATCCGGGTGCCAGGCTGGTTTTCACCCATGGCTTGACTTGCAGTCCGCGCTCGACCGCTTTTTTCGCGAGCAGCCCCGCGCCCAGCATGAGCGAGGGGTTCGAGGTATTCGTGCAGCTGGTGATGGCGGCGATGACGACCGCGCCGCTGGAAAGCTGGAAAGCATCACCATTGTTTTTCACAGCCACTTCTTTAGCAGGCGTGCCTTCCACCACTTTCGTAAAGGAAGACTTCGCATTCTTCAGCGCCACGCGATCCTGTGGACGCTTGGGGCCTGCCACGGTGGGCTCGACGCTGCCGAGATCGAGTTCCAGTTTGTCGCTAAACAGCGGTTCCGGCGTAGCATCGGTGCGGAAGAGCGACTGCTCTTTGCAATACGCTTCAACGAGCGCGATCTGTTCGTGACTGCGCGCGGTGAACCGCAGATAGGAGAGAGTTTCATCGTCGACGGGAAAAAAGCCCATGGTTGCGCCGTATTCCGGAGCCATGTTGGCGATAGTGGCGCGGTCGGGAACGCTCAAGCTGGAAAGTCCGGAGCCGTAGAACTCGACAAATTTTCCGACAACACCTTTCTTGCGCAGCATTTCCGTGACGGTCAGGACCAGGTCCGTTGCTGTCGATCCTTCTGGCAATCGTCCATGGAGTTTGAAGCCAACCACTTCAGGCACCAGCATCGACAACGGTTGTCCAAGCATGGCGGCCTCTGCTTCAATTCCGCCGACTCCCCAGCCAAAGACGCCGAGCGAATTCACCATGGTGGTGTGCGAATCCGTGCCAACCAGCGAATCGGGATAAGCTTCCAGGCGATTGCCATTGGGCATGGAGCAAACCACGCGGGCGAGATATTCGATATTGACCTGGTGGCAGATGCCGGTGTCTGGCGGGACAACCTTGAAATTGCGGAAAGCGTTTTGTCCCCAGCGGAGAAACTGGTAGCGCTCGATATTGCGCTGGAATTCCAGTTCGGCGTTGAGACCGAACGAATCCAGCTTGCCGAAGCTATCCACTTGAACGGAGTGATCGATCACCAGTTCGGCAGGGAAGAGCGGGTTGATGCGCTTGGGATTGCCACCGAGTTTCTGCATGGCTTCACGCATGGTGGCCAGGTCGACGACCGCGGGCACGCCAGTGAAGTCCTGCAGAAGCACGCGGGCTGGCATGAAGGCAGTTTCTTTTTGCGGGCCGTTGGGGGTCCATTTGGACAAGGCCCGAATATCATCGGCGTGCACGAAACGGCCGTCTTCACAGCGGAGTAGATTTTCGAGGAGGATGCGAAGGGAGAAGGGAAGATTGCCGAGCGGACCAAAGCCCTGCTGTTCCAGTTTTTCGAGGCGATAAATCTCAAAAACTTGGGCGCCAACGCTGAGTTTGTCACGTGTATTTAAGGAATTTGCGGCAGAAATAGGCATTCTCGACTTCCTTTCGAGGAATTGGGCTTCTATGATAACCGAAATCGCAGGTGCAAGCAGAGGCGGCTATAATGGGGCATCGTGAAGATCGTACTGATCTCGACGTACGAACTGGGTCGGCAGCCCTTTGGGCTGGCATCGCCGGCGGCATGGCTTCGCAAGCGCGGTCACGCGGTCACGTGCCTGGACGTGTCGCGCGAGACATTGAACGAGAAGGCAGTTCGCGAGGCCGGCTTGATCGCGTTTTATGTGCCGATGCACACTGCCACGCGCCTGACGCTGGAATTGCTCGAGCCGATCCGCCGGATCAATCCCGCGGCGCATCTTTGCGCCTACGGGTTGTACGCTTCGCTTTCCGCCGAGAGTTTGCGTGCACAGGGGATCGGGAGCCTACTCGGAGGAGAGTTTGAGCAAGCACTGGTGGATCTTGCCGAGCATTTTTCCGGGCTTTCCGCGCAGCCGCAGATTCATCCTCTTGATTCCAATGTGTCGCTGAGCCGATTGCGTTTCGAGGTGCCGGATCGATCCGGGCTGCCGCCGCTGCGAGCGTACGCGCATCTGGTGCTTCCCACTGGAGAGCATCGCGTGGTGGGCTACACGGAAGCGAGCCGCGGCTGCAAACATCTTTGCCGGCACTGCCCGGTGGTGCCGGTGTACGAAGGCGTGTTTCGCATCGTGGATCGCGAAGTTGTGCTCGCGGACGTCCGGCAGCAGGTGGCTGAGGGCGCGCGGCACATCACCTTTGGAGATCCTGATTTTTTCAACGGCGTGGGCCACGCGATTCCGCTGCTAGAGGGTCTGCACCGCGAGTTTCCGGAGCTGACCTACGACGTGACCATAAAGGTGGAGCACCTTTTGCAGAATGCGGAATTGTTGCCCACGCTGCACGCCACCGGCTGTTTATTTATCACCTCCGCCGTGGAATCGTTGGATGATGCAGTGTTGTTGAAGCTGGAAAAAAGTCACACCAGGCCCGATTTTTTTCATGCTGTCGAACTGTGCCGGCGCGCAGGAATCACGCTTCAGCCAACGTTCCTTCCGTTCACGCCGTGGACTACATTCGAGCAGCTATTGGATTTATTTGAGCAATTGCAGAGGCTGGATTTGGTTGAGGCCGTTGCGCCGATCCAACTGGCGATTCGCCTGCTGATTCCCCCGGGCTCGCGACTTCTCGAACTGGATGAAGTGCGGGAGATGGTAGGGCCTTTCGATGCGAAGGCGCTTGTATATCCGTGGAAAAATCCGGCTCCAGCGGTCGACCGACTTTGCGAGGAGCTGCAGGATATGGTTGCCGCCAGCGAAAAGTTGAAGCGCAGCCGTTCGGCCACGTTCGCTAAAATGTGGCAGGCGGTGGGCCAAGCGGCGAATCAAAATCTGGAAATGCGCGCGCAGCCCGTGCTGGTTCAGCGAGCCGCGGTGCCGTATCTCAACGAGCCCTGGTATTGTTGAGCGGAACCAACCCGGGACCAGTTGGTCCCCATTGCCAAGGCGAAGGAAGCGGTTCGCCAGGCGGAAACATTTTTATAGAACTGTTGTGATTGACGCAATGACCCCAACAAAGAGAATCCTGCTGTTCGCAACCAAGCTGGGCTACCAGACGCGCTCGTTTCAGGCTGCTGCGGACAAACTGCGCGTGCAAATTGCTTATGTGACCGACCGATGCGGCCGGCTGGATGATCCCTGGAACGACCATGCTCTTGCGGTACATTTTGAACTGCCCGAGGGCGCGGCGGGCCGTGTGCTGGAGGCACAGCGGGGCCACACGGTAGACGGGGTCCTGGCAGTCGGGGACCGGCCGACAATCGCCGCGGCGTACGTCGCGCGGGGATTGGGGCTGGCGCACAACCATCCGGCGAGCGTAGAAGCGAGCCGGAGCAAGGTGCGCATGCGGGAAGTATTGCGGGATGCCGGTGTGCAAGTGCCGTGGTTTCGCAGCGTGAAGCTGGAACCGCTTCCGGAGCCATCCCTTCTCGATATTCGGTACCCTTGCGTCTTGAAACCACTCTCCCTTTCCGCCAGCCAAGGTGTCGTGCGGGCAAACAATCGCGAGGAATTCCTGACCGCAGCGTCGCGATTGAAGCGCTTGCTCGATTCGCCGGAAGTTCGCGCGACTCGCGAACCGCATCTCGATCAAATGCTCGTGGAAGGCTATCTGGAGGGCAGGGAAGTCGCAGTGGAAGCGCTGCTAACCGCCGGAGAACTGCGCGTGTTGGCGATTTTCGATAAGCCGGATCCGCTGGAAGGTCCCTATTTCGAGGAGTCGATTTATGTAACACCGTCGCGGCTGCAGGAAACGGAACAGCGTGCCATCCAAGCATCCTTATTAAGCGCAGTACGCGCTCTCGGTTTCTCCCACGGCCCCGTTCACGGTGAATTTCGCCTGAACGGACAGGGTGTTTGGCCTATCGAGATCGCACCTCGGCCCATTGGCGGCCTTTGCGCGCGCGCGTTGCGGTTTTTGGTGCCGGGAGAAGAGGAAGCCATCGGCTTGGAAGAACTTCTCTTGCGGCATGCCCTGGAATTGCCGGGTAGGGATGCACCGCGCGAACAGGTCGCGTCTGGTGTGATGATGATTCCGGTGCCGCACAGCGGGATCTTGGAAAAAGTGGAAGGGAAAGAAAAGGTCGAAGCAACGCCAGGGATCACCAGCCTGGAAATAACCGCACGACTCCATGACTTCATCGCAGCTTGGCCGGAAGGATCGAGTTACCTGGGATTTTTGTTTGCGCGCGCCGCTGAGCCTGGCGAAGCAGAAAACGCGCTGCGCGAGGCCCACGGAAAACTGCACTTTACCTTAACTCCGCGGCTCCCCGTCGAGCATCCCCTGAGTCACGCTGTTCCGCCCGCTGATCGCGCATAAGAAATGGGCGCACGAATTCCGCAAAGGGCGGATCCTAGCTATCGGAATTTCCAGAAATCCCCGGAAAGGAAGCGCTAGCCCTTGGCCTTCGGGGGAACATAGCCTTCGGGGAGCTTTGCGCCCTCGCCAAAGAAAAACTGCTCCATCTGCTCTTCCATGACTTTCTGGGAATTCGGGTCCAGGGGATTGAGCCGGTATTCGTTCATGACCATCTTGGAATATTCGAGCCAGAGCTTCCAGGCATCCTTGGAAACATTTTCATAGACGCGTTTGCCGAGTTCACCTTTCCAGGGGACGCGGTCCAGCCCCGGCAGGTCCTTGTCGAATTTGACACAATGCACCATACGCGTGCCTGGCTTGACAGGCTCGCTGGGTACCGCCGTTGGATCACACGAATCGTTGGCCATGCAGTCCTCCCCAAGAACATTCATTGTGCGTCAGCTATCTTTGGCTTGCAATAGAAGGGCAATATACTTGACCTACCGGCCTCAAACCCGGGGCTGCAAATCGCGGCATCTCTTACTTCGGCCGTTGCCGATCACCGGAGTTATTTGGCTTTTGTGGTGTCGCCCTCGCTGATTGCCTATGCCAGGAGGTTAAGACAAATGGGGGGCGGGAGCCTTGCGCGGGAAGGGCCGGGGTTGATTCCTCTCGTTGGGGTCGAGCCGCGCGACGCTTCTGCCATCGAAGGCGAAACGGCGTTCGTGCTGCTTCCCTACGCAGGCGACAAGAATACAGAACTCGACGAAGTCCGATCCCGTTTCCGATCCGGCAATATTCCTTTCCTTCACATTGAAATTCGCGATCCGTTAGAGTTGCTGACCCTATCCTTTCAATGGGAGGTCGCCACAATTTTGGCGTGCGCCAGGCTGGGCATTGACCCGTTTGACGTGTCGGACAATCGCCTTCAGCGCACTTTCACCGACGAAATCCTGGCCCAGATCTCCCGCGGAGAAAATCCGCTGCACCGTTCCCCGCGCATGACGGATCGGCTCATTCAGCTCCACGCCGATGGGATGGCCCGGCAGAAAATATCGACATTGAATTTTGCAGAGGCGCTGCGAACGTTCTTGCGCATTGCGACTCCAGCAAGGCATGTCACCTTGCTTGTGAACATGGATCGCACGGAAGAGGTGCTTGAGAAATTCGACACGCTACGCAGCATTCTGATCGTCGGGCTGCAAAGGCCGGTCGAGCTAGTCTTCGGACCGCGCGCGGGAGAGCACTACAGCTATTTCTTCCGCGATTCTCTGTCTTTTGGTCCTTGCATCGTCTTTACGACGGACCTGCTCAGCGACAAGCCGATACCCGGAGCGCTCGACACCTTTGGGCAGTTTTATCAGGCGCTGGCCTTAAGCGAATATGACACGCTGGCCATTGGCGGCGGCCGGTGATCCGGTTGCACCTTACGCGAGATTTTCCCGCCGCACTCGACCAGTTGATTCACGAATTCGGGAAGGCCCTGCACCGGTTCCACCCGTGCAGCCGGCTTTTTCTCTTCCGTCGCGAGCCTTAATCTGATATTTCTCATTGGCTTTCCGGGGAGGTCTAGCTGTGCCAGAAATAACTACTGTGTTTTGGGACATTGGCGGCGTCATCCTGACCAACGGTTGGGACCACGATTCGCGGATGGAGGCAGCCCAGATGTTTGGACTCGACTGGGAGGAGTACCGCGAGCGCCACGACCTGTCATTTCCGGCGTTTGATGGCGGTCAGATCACATTAAACCAGTACCTGGACCGCACTCTTTTCTACCGGCCGCGGTCCTTCACGCGAGAAGAGTTCACCGCGTTTATGTTTGCCCAGTCCAAGGAATATCCGGAAACGCGCGCGGTGCTTTCGGATGTGGCGCGAAGCGGGAGATATTATGTCGCATCGATCAACAACGAACCGCGAGAACTGAACCAATACCGCATCGAGGCATTCGGCTTGCGCAGGGAATTCCAGGCATTTTTCAGCTCCTGTTATTTGAGCGCCCGCAAGCCCGAAGAGGCCATTTACCGGATTGCCCTTGAAGTGACGCAGCGACCTCCAGAAAGCTCCGTATTTATTGATGACCGCACCTTGAACCTGGAAAATCCCCGGCGGCTGGGCATGCAGGTGGTTCACCACCAAAACGCCAAGCAGTTGCGGAACGAACTGAAAGCCTTGGGGATTGAGGTATAGTTCTGAAGCGGTTGGGCATCCAATTCTTGTTTATCGATATGCCGGAGGGAGAACATGGCTGAAGAGACCGCGCGACGAGCATCCATCTACGCGGGAGCGGCTGAGCCCTGCGCCATCGTCTTGTTTGGAGCTTCAGGGGACCTTGCCAAGCGTAAGGTGATACCGGCGATGTACGACCTGGCACAGCACAATTCCTTAGGGGAACGCTACGCCATCATGGGTTTTGCCCGCACCCCCATGACGGATGAGTCATTTCGGAGCACCGTGGGAGAGGCGGCGAAAACGATTTCCGAAGTTGGCCCGATTGAGCCTGCTAAATGGGAGACTTTTGCCTCCAACCTTTATTATTCTCCCGGGGATTACGCGGACCCGGAATCGTATACAAAACTAGCCAAGCGCCTGGGCGAAATCGATGCGGAGAAGAAATTAGGCGGCAACCGACTGTTCTATTTGTCCACGCCTCCAGAGGTTTACGAAGACGTCGTAGAGCAGTTGGGGAAAGCGGGGTTAGCTTGCCCTTCGGGGCCCGGCTCCTGGACACGCATCATTATCGAAAAGCCCTTTGGGCGCGACCTGGCGTCTGCGAAAGAACTGAACAAGATTGTGCTGAACGTGTTCGAAGAGAAGCAGGTCTACCGCATCGATCATTACTTGGGCAAGGATACAGTGCAAAATCTGTTGGTGCTGCGCTTCGGGAATGGGATTTTCGAGCCGCTGTGGAACCGCAATTACGTCGATCACGTGCAGATTACTGCCTCCGAGACGCTGGGAGTGGAAAGGCGGGGCGGCTTCTATGAAACTGCCGGCGCTTTGCGCGACATGATCCAGAGCCATGTTCTGCAGCTGACTTCGCTGGTTGCCGTCGAGCCGCCCGCGTCGTTTGACGCGAATGCCGTGCGCAACGAAAAGCTCAAGGTGCTACAGTCCATCCGGCCATTCAACCTGGAGATGGTGGCGCAATCCGTGGTGCGCGGGCAATACTCCCCGGGGAAATTGGGTGATAAGACGGTGGAAGGTTATCGCGACGAACCCCACGTCAGTCCGACTTCCAGGACCGAGACGTTTGTCTCTGCACGCTTGCTGATCGACAATTGGCGTTGGGCCGGGGTGCCGTTTTATTTGCGTACGGGAAAACGTCTGGCCAAGCGCACAACGGAAATTATGATTCAGTTCAAGCGCGCACCGCATATCGTTTTCCGGGAGAGCAATGTGCAGGCCAACCGGTTGGTGCTGAATATTCAGCCGTCCGAAGGAATCTGCATTTCGTTCGGCGCCAAGAAACCAGGCACGGAAATGAACATCGGAAATGTGGCCATGGATTTCAATTACATCAAGGCGTTTGGAAATGGGTCGCGCAGTGCCTACGCGACGCTTCTAAATGACTGCCTGCGGGGAGATGCGACGCTGTTTGACCGAGGGGATTCTGTGGAGGCGGCATGGTCGCTGATCGAGCCCATCCTGGATGTGTGGAGCGCGGCGAAGACCGCGACCGTGCCGGAGTACCCTTCAGGTAGTTGGGGGCCGAAGGAATCCGACCAACTGCTCGAAAGAGACGCCAGACAGTGGTATAACCCTTAAAACGGTTTAATATAAGGGTTGTAAGGATTGGTTGGGAGGCAAGGTGATTCTCGCAGGCGACGTGGGCGGTACAAAATGCAATCTGGCGCTTTTTGCGGAAAAGGACGGCAAACTCGAATTCGTCTTTCGCGAGCGCTTTGCCAGCAAAGAATTCGCGCAGTTCGACCTCATCATTCGAGAGTTTACACGCCGCGCCACAGTGCACCTCGGCGGTCACAAGATTCGGGCTGCGGGATTTGGAGTTGCCGGACCGGTCATCAATAACCGCATCCACGCAACGAATTTGCCCTGGATCGTCGACGCAGATACGCTTGCCCAGGAAGTGGGCGTCGAGTCCATTGTGCTGGTGAACGACCTGGGCGCGACCGGGCACAGCCTGGAACATCTCCCTCCGGAAGATTTCTGCGTTCTGAACGCGGGCACGCCGGTTCCCGGGGCCACGCGGGCCTTGCTTGCGGCCGGCACAGGATTGGGCGAAGGTATTCTGTTCTGGGAGGGCACCAGGTACAAAGTGGTACCCAGCGAGGGCGGCCATTCCGACTTCTCGCCGCGCTCCGATCAACAGATCGAGCTGCTGAAGTTCATGCGCCACCGCTATCCGCAAGTAAGCTGGGAGCTGATTCTTTCCGGCCGCGGCTTTCGGACGTTGCATGAGTTTATCGCTCCGAGCGTGAAGCATCCGGTTTTTGAAGATCCGGACGCAGATCCGGCGCCCTTCATCACCAAGAGCGGGCTGGATCGCACCTGCCCCGTGTGCGTCGAAACGCTCGACCTTTGGACCAACATTTACGGAGCGGAGGCTGGCAATCTTGCGCTCAAAGTCCTGGCGCTAGGCGGTGTTTATGTTGCCGGAGGCATCGCCGTGAAAATCTTGCCAAAAATGAAGGACGGGACATTTTTCAGTTCGTTCAAGGACAAATGGCACTTCGATAATATGCTCTCGGACGTCCCCGTCAAGATCGTGCTGAACGAATCCGCACCGCTGGTCGGCGCAGCCTACGAAGCCTACGCGACGATCAAGTAATCTCCTTGATGAAGATCTGAGAAAGGCCCGCGGCAGCAACCTCGAACTATGAGCGGATACCTGAGCGACACGAATTGCATTTCTGAACTAGTCCGAGTCTATCCCCAGCCCAGCGTGATGGCTTGGATGGAGGCCGCAGAAAGCTTTGGCAGGGTTGCCACAGAGCAGGCGGCGGACGCGACTCGAGTTCTGGCTGGAGCCAGAACTTCATGACGGTTCGTGGGCAGGATCTTGCCGATTGACATAGAGGTCGCGGACCGGTGGGGCATGCTCGCTGCCGTCGCGAAAAGACAGGGAAAAACTCTCTCTGTCATCGATGGTCTTCTGGCGGCAACGGCACTTCATCACAACAACCTGACAATTGTTTCTCGCAATGTGAACGATTTCTCTCTTGCGAGGGTGCAATTCTTGAATCCTTCGGATGCATGAAGCGGCGTCCCTAATTCTACGCATTTTTGGTAAACTGGCTCCTCTGAATCTCGGTCCTGTGGACCGCTATCCTTCATATGGCAAGCCCTGTCATCCGCTGCTGAGCGGATGGAGGCACGGAGCTCTCGTATGAGCAGTACAGCTACCACCCCCGTCACAGAAATTCTGAATTATTTTGGCGGGGCTTGGCGAAAATCCTCCGCCACTGAATTTCTTAATGTCACCAATCCCGCAAGCGGTGAATTGATCGCGCGGACTCCGCTCTCCTCAAAGGCGGATGTGGATGCGGTGGTGCAAGCCGCTGCCGAGGCTTTTCCCGCATGGCGCAGAACACCCGCAGGAGAACGCATCCAGTACCTGTTTAGGCTGAAATCGCTGCTGGAGGAGCACATCGACGAGCTTTCACGGCTGATCACGCTCGAAAACGGCAAGACCTTTGGCGAGGCCAAAGCCGAATTGCGCCGCGGCATTGAAAATGTGGAAGTGGCCTGCGGCATCCCGATGATGATGCAGGGTTATAACCTGGAGGATATTACTCCGGGCGTGGACGAAATGCTGATCCGCCAACCGCTGGGGGTGGTCGCGGCGATCGTGCCGTTCAATTTTCCCGCTATGATTCCTTTCTGGTTTTTGCCGTATGCGGTAGCCTGCGGCAACACGTTCGTGTTGAAACCGAGCGAACGCGTGCCAATCGCCGTGCGGCGAATTATGGAATTGATCGAAAAGACCGGCATTCCCAAGGGCGTAGTCAACACAGTGAATGGCGGCAAGGAAGTCGTCGACGCGCTGTGCGATCATCCCACGGTTCGCGCCATCAGTTTTGTGGGTTCCACGCCCGTTGCGAAACACGTTTACCAACGTTCAGCGGCGGCTGGCAAGCGCATGCAGTGCCAGGGCGGCGCGAAGAACCACGTGATTGTGCTTCCCGATGCGGATATCGATTTGGCCAAGCAGATCATCAGCGATTCCGCGTTTGGTTGCGCGGGCCAACGCTGCCTTGCCGTGTCCGTGGCGGTGACGATTGGCGAAGCCCAAAAAACGTTCCGCGATGCGATCGCCGATGCGGCATCTTCCATTAAGGTCGGCTTCGGATTGGACCAAGGTGTGCAAATGGGCCCGGTTATTTCGAAGGAAAGTAAGTCGCGCGTTGAATCACTGATTGCTACTGGCGTGACCGATGGGGCGAAGGCGGTCGTCGATGGCCGCAACGCAAAACTCGCCGGCCACGAAAATGGCAATTTCGTGAAGCCGACGATTCTGGATGGCGTTCCCGCTTCCAGTTCGCTGGCGAACACAGAGATTTTTGGACCAGTACTCAGCTTGATCCATGCCAATACAATTGAGGAAGCGATCGAATTCATCCGTAAAAGCCCGTATGGAAACCAGGCTTCGTTGTTCACCACCAGCGGCGCCGCCGCGCGCAAGTTCCGCTACGAAGCGCCCGCCGGCAACATCGGCATCAATATCGGTGTGGCTGCGCCAATGGCGTACTTCCCGTTCAGCGGCTGGAAGGATAGCTTTTTCGGCATTCTCCATGCGCAGGGTAAGGATGCTGTTGAGTTTTACACCGAATCGAAGATCGTCATTGAGCGCTGGTCGCGCCAAGAGACCCGAAAGTTCTAGAGAAGAAGTCTGTGGTTAGTAGTAGTTGAAAGCGCAACACGACTGACTACCGACTTTGGCTTGCCTGACATGGCTTCTGACCCATCGCAACTTCATATCAATCCGCAGCTCGAATGCGCGGAGACGCTGGCTTCGCGGTTTTATACGGATCCGGCGGTGCTTGCGCTAGAAAAAGAACGCATTTTCCGGCGAACGTGGCAATTGGTGGGGACGCTCAGCCAGCCGTGCGGGGAAGTGAACGGCGCCAAGCGAACGATCGCCGATCCGGAATCGTTTTTCACCCTTGATCTTGCGGGCGAACCGATCGTTGTCGTGCGCGATGGTGGAGGCACGCTCCGCGCGTTCAGCAACGTCTGCCGCCACCGAGCGGGTCCGATTGCGCAGGGCGCGGGCTGCAGAAAAGTTCTGAATTGCGCGTATCACGGTTGGACCTACACGCTGGATGGCCGTCTGATTGGCACTCCTGAAGTGGACGGCATGGAATTTTTCGACCGCTCCACGATGGGCATGGTCCCGCTGCGTTGCGAAACCTGGGAGCAGTTCATTTTTGTGAATTTTTCTGCGGAAGGGCCAACGCTAAGCCAATATCTTGGCAATATTCCGCAGTTGGCCCGGGAATTTCCCTTTGCCGGGCTGGCGCTTGCCGAACGCCGCGACTACATCGTGAACTGCAATTGGAAGGTGTACGTCGACAATTATCTCGAGGGCTATCACCTCCCCATCGTGCATCCCGGCTTGATGAAGGAAATCGATTACCCGCGCTATCGCTGCGAGACCTTTCGTTACCATTCGCGACAGCTTGGACCGGTAA
Organism: Candidatus Acidiferrales bacterium; assembly: GCA_963709675.1. GTDB lineage: Bacteria > Acidobacteriota > Terriglobia > Acidiferrales > UBA7541 > Acidiferrum. Next base: position 694,763 of record CAVPWW010000001.1, on the reverse strand, counting down.
AGGACACGAAGCCCGGCGATGCCCACGAACGCGTGTATCCCCCGGGCGTGGGACTCAAAGAAGCGCTGTACTTCTGGGTATTCCCAAACATGATGCTGAACTTTTATCCGGACAACGTACAGACCAACCTGACCGTGCCGCTTTCGCACGACAAGACGCTGACCATTTTCGAGTGGTACTTCTACGATGCAGCGTCAGCCAAGGTTCGCGAACGCGCTGCCAAAGCCATCGCTTTCAGCGAGACGGTCCAGCAGGAAGACATGCACATTTGCGAAGCGGTGCAGCGCGGGTTGCAATCCGCCACCTACGATCGTGGACGGTACTCCGTCAAACGCGAGAACGGCGTCCATCATTTCCATATGCTGCTGAGCGAATCCCTACGCTAATCCCGTATGCATGATGCACGAGAAATGTGAGGAGGAAACAAGCGTGGTCCGGGGGAGGATTTCCCTTTTCATTTCGCATTCTGGCCCTGGTGTGCGAGCCGATGGAGATCGCTAAGGAGGAAGTGTCTTTGCGCTGTTTTGTATTTGGTTGTGTCGACCGGTGCGGCCGCCCAGAGCTTTGAGTTTCCCCGCGCGGCTGCCAGTGACCCATCCTTGCTTGAGAAGGCAATGCCGGTTTTAGCCGCGAAAGCAAAAGCGATTTACAAAGATGATGACACCGGCTAGCCTTTTGTCACGGTTCTACCGCCCCGGCGCCACCCTGCAGAGAGTGGCTGAGAATTCCGGTCAGACTCTCACCTTGCGCTCATGGGTGCGCGGGGGCTGGCGTTGCTGATGGCGCGGGTGCCGGCTTATTGAAGTCGAAGTTTACCTTGGGAGCTTGACGGGCGCCCTCTTGGGTCTTGAAGTAGGCGTCGTTGCGCGTAAAGCCGGCGAAGCTGGCGACCAGGCTATTCGGGAATAGCGAGATATAGGTATTGTAATCCTGGATCGAGTCGTTATAGCGCTTGCGTTCGACAGCGATGCGGTTTTCCGTTCCTGCCAATTCATCTTGCAAGCGCATGAAATTTTCGTTGGATTTCAATTGTGGATAGTTTTCCACGATGACCATCAAGCGGCTCAGCGCGGTGTCCAACTGTCCATTCGCAGCGATTTTATCCGCAGGCGTTTTCGCTCCCATCATGGCCGCGCGTGCCGCGGCGATATCGCCGAAGACGGTCTGTTCTTGAACCGCATAACCTTTCACGGTCTGCACCAGGTTGGGGATGAGGTCCGCGCGGCGTTGTAGCACAACGTCCACTTGGGCCCAGGCCGCATTCACGGCTTCGCGCTTGATGGCCATCTGATTACGCCGGCTGACATAGGCGGAGCCGAGCACAAACGCCAGAATCAATATCACAACCAGAACTACGATTCCCGCTTTCATATCCACCTCGATCGATTGAGTTTCAAAGCTCTACTGCGCAACCCGCTTCCATTCTTTCTTCGGCACAAGACGATCCATCGCGATCACCACTTTTTCCAGAGCGTGAATGTAGTGGTCGTACACCACGAAAGCATCTTCGGCCAACTCCTGGCCCTCGTGATAGTCATAGGCAGCCTGAAATGCTCCCGCTTCCGCCCCGGTTAGTGCAGCAATGCGCTCAAACAACGCGGATGGTTCCGCAGGCGGCTCCTCGCCGAAAGCCAACAGCGTATGGCGAAGGAGAGTCAGAGCGCCAGAAGATGTTTTCTTAAGGATGGTTGTATATTCCAGCTCGTTCTTGCCGGCATGCAAAACATGCTGCCGCATGCGCAACAGCAGCAACCGCAGATCGCGCTCCACTTGCACGCGATGCAGGTTCATGGGGACTTCCAGATCCGCTACCGGGTCTTTTCCAAACAACACGCGGTGCGCTCGCTTGATATCGAGGCTTTCAATGGCAAAGACGTCCGTGGACCGCTGCAATTCCTCCGTCAGGAAGAAGAGCGGTGTTGGCTCTTTTTCTTCCTGGGTCCACCAGAGGACCACTGGCGCCAACAATTGCAACTCGTGGACGTCAATCGTCACCAGGGTGCACAGCACGTTCAAGTCGGATGCCCCGGGCCGGTAGGTTCCGCTGGCGGCGGATCCATACAACACCACAGATTCCAGGTTCTTGCCCGCTGCTTCTTTCAACCGGCTGACTAACTCACCCAGCTTTGTTTCCATAATCGCACCTACGTTGACTCCTTGAATTTCGTCTACCAGCTTCCACCTGCTCCACCACCTCCGCTCATTCCTCCGCCAAATCCACCGAAGCCGCCGCCTCCGCCGCCCCAGCCACCACCTCCGCTGCCGCCCCAACCGCCGCGGCTTCCACCCCAACCGCCACCGATCATCGGCCCAACCCACCAGCCGCTGCCCATCCCTCCGCGACGGTTGATATTACTGCCAGAACCCCCGGAACGGGACATCAGAAAAATAAATAAGATAATGCCGAGAAAAATCCAGATCCCGAGGCCGCCGGTATCTTCATGCTGTTTGACAGGACGCAATTGCGGCGCGCCGGTCAGGGTGACTCCCTTATCGTCCGCGACGTATTTGGCTAATTGCCAGGCAGACGCGGTAATGCCGCTGCTGTAATCTCCCTGCCGGAAGTAGGGTGCCATGAGCCGTCCGGCATCGCCTGCGCGCGCATCATTAATAATGGGTTCCAGGCCGTAGCCCACCTCGGTCCAATACTTCCGGTCGTTTGGCGCGACCAGCAGCATCACACCGTTGTCCTGCTTTTTCTGTCCGATCCCTAGCTGTTTGTAGAGGTCGTTGGCGTACGGTTGGATCTCGTTACCGTCGAGCGACTTCACCGTCACGATGGCCATCTGCGCGCCGGTCTTCTGCTCCAGTTCCGTGCAAAGCGCTTCCAGTTGCGTCTTGGTCTGAGCGTTGATGATTCCAGCGCGGTCGGTGACGTAGCCAGTGGGCTTGAAGTTCTTGAAATCGTCGGCGTGTGTGACCGCGCTCACGGCTAGTACGAGCCCAGCGACGCACCACGCCAGTGTGGTTCTGCAGAGTTTCATGGATTCCCGTGTGAGCCTAAAGAGGCTGCCACTTCCGTGCAAGGCGGAAAAGCAAAATTCAACTGCATAACAGAGAGCGGAAGAGGCTGACAAATGCGGCCAACGGCGCAGCCTCTGCGCGAATTCTCTCACAAAAGCGGCGCGAAAATCCCCATTGATTTTTTTGTGGAAGGTCCATACTGCGCTCGACAAACGACTTGCGGAGTTTTGCACAGACGCCCTTTTCTCGGCGCACGGCTTGCTCTCCCTCACCATGGATCCAGAACTGAGGAGTGGAGTGTATCCGGGCGTGGACAAGCCGCCTGGTAGTTACTACCTTGGGCCCCTATCCTCCGGTTTTGACCCGTTCCGCACTCTATCCTCTCACCCAGATCCTACTGTTCGTGATGGAGGATCTTATGATCGAAAACAAACTGGACAAGGCCATGAAACCAATACCGGTACCCTACGAGGAGTTCGAAACCTTTCCGAAGCATGTCGAGGAGTTTTTTGACCTTATCGCCCGCCGCCCGCTTGAGCTGCTGCAAAAAACACCGATGCTATTCGGCCGTGAGTTCGAGCACTTTTGGAAGACCGAACCCGAGATGCTCCGGCCCATTTTCCTGAAACTGTATGAGACCGAAGAGAACCTGGTTGTGCGCGCCGAAGTGCCGGGCTTCACTGAAAAGGAACTGAACATCGCCTGCGAGCCCTGGCGCCTGGTGATCACCGGGAAGAAGGAATACAAGGAAGAAGCAAAGGCCGAGAAGAAAGAGGAGATGCCTCTTCACATGGAAAAGATGCAAATCTACAAGACCATCAAGTTCCCAATGGAGGTGAAGCCCGACAACGTGAAGGCCACTTTGAAGAACGGCATCCTGGAACTCACCTTGCCGAAGGCGGAAGTCGTGAAGAAAGTGAAGATCGAGGTGAAGTCCCTGTAGTGCCGGAAGGTTTCCTCCGTTGGTGCTGTACCAGGGGGCGTCCTTTCGCTTTCGGGGCGCCTCCTGAGTTTTAAAACGAACGTTTGCAGCCATTGACCTCTCTGCGTTCGAATCATACTCTGTACTCGGAATGATTCATTCCACAACGGACACTTGCCGGCGCCTGTGGAGCACACTTCCGCGTGCCGTGCTTCTCATTTTCGCAGTCCTCTTGTGCGTGGTGACTACACTGTACGCTCTCGCTTGGATGCGTGACGCACGCTATCCTGCCACGCATACCGTCGAAATCGGCTTCAACCAGTCGCGTGATACCTATTTCGACCGCACGACCTCCTCGATTCCCGTCTACAATGTGCAGCCCGGGAGCCCGGCAGAGCATGCGGGCCTGCAAGCAGGCGATCAGATCACGGGACTCAATGGACACGCACTTACTTCCTACTCGCTATTCAGCAAGGTGTGGAGTCGCGCCCAACCTGGTGACGCAGTCGACATTACCGTCCGCCGCTCAAGTGAGCTTCAGCCGCTGACGTTGCATGCCATCTTTCGCTCGGTGGAGGCCGGCAGGGCCGCCGAGGGATTTGCGCGCGCATCCGCCGAGGAGTTGCTCGGTTTCTATCCGATCTTCTTCGTGCTGGTGGGCTTTGCGGTACTTTTTCTACGTTTGGACGACGCCCACGCATGGCTGTTGGCGTTGCTCTTCGCCGGGTTCGTTGCTGTGCCCAGTTTCAACAATCAGATGGCGCTGCCCGGTGCGCTCCTGATTATCGTCACAGTCTACAGATCCATCTTTTATTCACTGATTCCAGCCCTGTTTTACATCTTCTTCGCGGTCTTCCCTGAAAAATCTCCACTGGAGCGCCGCGTCCCCTGGCTGAAGTGGATCGTCCTCGCAATCGTCACATCGATGATTTTCCCCGGTTTGCCTAATGGCGATGCCCGGCTGCCTCTTTTTGTAACGAAGCTAATGGGCGATTCCGGATCCGAATACCTTCGGCATGGACTAAGCTATGCTCTTCTTTTTCTCGGGCTGGTCTCATTGTTGGGGAATTGCATCAGCGCGGAAACCTCGGTCGAAGGGCGGCGCAAGTCTCGCGTTCTGCTCGCCGGCACGCTTTTCGGGGTGATCCCTTACGTCCTGGGTCACATTCTCATCGATTTTTCCAGCTACCGGCCGACATTCTGGGTCGATGTGAGCCTCAACTTTCTTGTTTTGCTTTACCCATTGTCCTTCGCATACGCAATCGTCAAACACCGCGTTCTGGAAATCCCCGCGCTGTTGCGGCGAAGCGCGCGTTACGTCCTGGTGCAGCGTGCGTACTTCCTTCTTCTCTTTTGTGGCGCGTTACTGGCTATTTTCCTGTTCGCGCGATTTTTCTCCGGGTTCTTCGCCGCTAATTCGCAGTTTGGCATGGCGCTGAGCGCTACGTTCGGCGTGGCACTGGTTTGGGTTTCCGGACCGATCGTCAAGCGTGGCACCGACCGCATCGACCGCGCCTTTTTCCGCAGTTCGTATGACGCTCGAATGATCCTTCAAGATCTGGGCGAGAAGATCCGCGTGGTGTCTGACCGTCGCGAACTTGCTGCCCTGTTGGAGCGCCATCTCATGCAGGCGTTCCACCCGCAAAGCTTGGCCATTTATCTTGGCGGAGCAGGCGGAGAACTGGTTGCAATCGGCCCGCCGGTTCCTCAGGGACTTGCCACTTTTGCCGCCGATAGTCCTTTTCTCCGCGAGCTGGCTGCGCGCGGGCACACATGGGACCTTCCTCCGGCCAGTGATCCCGAAGCGCCGCAGAATTTTCCGCTTGCGCCCCTCTCGCCGGAATGTCTGGTTCCCCTGTTGGGGCATGACGCTCAGTTGGTAGGTTTATTGGTTCTGGGGCAACCTCTTTCCGAAGAGCCGTATTCGAGCGAGGACAAGCGCCTGCTCGATTCCGTCGCCGGTCAAGCTGCAGTGGCGCTGGACAACATGCGCCTGGCAGAACAAATCGCGGACCGCTTGGAGTTGGACCGTCGTGCCGCCCGGGAAATGGAGATTGCGCGCGAAGTGCAATCGCACCTGTTTCCGCAAGTCATGCCGCGGCTTGCCACGCTCGAGTATGCCGGCAGTTGCATTCAGGCGCGCCAAGTCGGCGGGGATTACTACGATTTTTGGGATTTCGGCTCTACTCATCTGGCCCTTGTTCTCGCTGATATTTCGGGGAAGGGAATCTCGGGTGCCCTTTTGATGGCTAATCTGCAAGCGAATCTTCGCAGTCGTTCTGCGGTTGCCCGCCAGGACATGTTGAATGTCGATCGCGAAGGCAAATGGCTCCCTGGTTTGCTCAAATCCGTCAATCAGTTGTTTTACGAAAACACTCCGGATGATCGTTTCGCGACGTTGTTCCTCGCGGTCTACGACGACACTTCGCGCCAATTGGAATACGCCAACTGCGGCCACAATCCACCGCTTCTCTTTCGAGCCACGGGTAAAGTGGAGCGCCTCGAACCCACTGCGTCGGTCATAGGTCTTTCACCCGAATGGGAGTGCACCACCGAAACCATAACGCTGCAGCCCAAAGACGTCCTGATCATCTACACCGACGGCGTGACCGAAGCGAATGACGCGCAGGGAAATGAGTTCGGGGAGGAGCGGCTACAGGAGGTCGTCCGGGATAATCTTCTGGCTGCCCCGGCAGAGCTGATCACCGCCATTCAGGGTGCAGTCCAGAAATTCAGCGCTGGCGAACAGTTCGATGACCTGACGCTGGTCGTGGCCCGCGCCCGTTAGCGCCGTGATCTGTGCGGGGAAGAGTCGGAGGCATGTTCCTCTGTCATGAGCGCTTCCGCCTCTTGCAAAGCTTCGGCGATGGGCAGATCCACTGCGTCGGATACGTATTTCGTTTCCAGTTCCACCGGCTGAAGCGCGCCGCGCAGCTCCAGCATGGCAGCGATGATGCCTCCGAGCATGGATAGCAACCCGAGCACGAAAAACAAAGCGGCGAGGAATGCGGCCGAGGGCAGGAACCAGGAAGCAGCCAACGTGAGGCTGCAGACAATCAACAACGCCACCGCGATCAGGAAAAACAACAGCGCAAGCCGGATCAGGCGTGCGCGACGCGTCACCTGCTGCGTCTGCGTGCGCAGCACTTCGATCAGCCCCGACTGATCGGTACCCCCGGCGCTCGTCAGCTTCTCCTGCTCTTTCAGCATCTCACGTTGAAAGCCACGCAGACGCGACACTACCGCCGCCAGCCGTCCATAAAATGCCAGAGAGAGCAATCCGCACGCCGAGATAATCACAACCGGCACAACGGACATGCTCATCATGCTGGGCCATGCGGGCAAATTCACGAGCACCTACCTCTCTGTGGCGAGAATAACACTCGCTGTAGGTATCGCGCTGTGATGAATGGCAAGCTTGACTGCATTCCGACACGTTCCGGCGCTGCTACTTCCCCTGCAACGCACTCAACAAAGCCGCGCCATCGGGACTGCCAAGGCCGGTGCATGCGTCCCAACCAGGCCCGGCGGAATAATCTCCATTGTTTCCCGAGGTAATGTCGTGAAATGTCGCTTCGGCTTTGGCGTTATACAACAGAGGATTGACGTAGCCGACATTTGTACCAAGCGACTGGTTGATTCTGGCCAGCAACCCTGCCCACAAGGGCGCAACCGCGCTCGTGCCGCCGATGACCTCCTGCTGCCCATCGACAACAACGTTGTAGCCCGTCTCCGGATCGGCATCACCCGCGACATCGGGTACACCGCGGCCCACAAAACCGTTCGGGGCTTCTGGTACTTTCGCGCTCTGCTGGAAGCTGGGGAGCGCAAAGACCTCGCTTACCCCGCCGCCGGTCGCTCCCTCATTCGCGGATAGCTCATTCCACACCAGCTCGCTTTCGATTGTGGAACCGGAGAGCGTCAGCTTCGTGCCTCCACATGCCACCACGAACGGACTCGATGCGGGAAAATCCACTGTCGGCGTTCCGCTCGTGCTTCCGTCCGACGCGCCAGCGTCACCCGCCGCGGCGAGAATCGTGACGCCCATGGTGGAGGCATCCTGACACGCGGAGTTGAGTGCGTTGCGCGACTGCTCGGTCCAGGAGCTTTCCGGCCCGCCCCAACTGATTGAAACAATCGACGGCTTCAGCGTCGCATCATGCACGGCAGTCGTTACCGCGTCGATGAATCCTTGATCGGTATTGGGCGCGAAATACGCGGCGAGTTGCGCCCCGGGAGCAACCGCACCAGTCACTTCGAGATCCAACTCGACTTCGCCATCGGCACCGCTCGGATCACCTGTGGGGGAATTCGAGGCTCCATCGACGGAAACCGCACTGACCTTCGGGGGAGTAATGCCAAGACTGTCAAAAAAGGAATCGAGGTCACTGGTGTTGTAGCCGCCACCCAACTCGATCACCCCGATACATTGTCCCGCGCCGGTCGCGCTCGCCGGGAAACTATAGGCTTGCGCGACTTGAAGGGGCGAGTAAGAGGTGGCGGCTGTTTGGTCAGGAGCACTTGGTTTCTTCTTGCGCAGGCGAAAATGGGCTTTTGCCTGAGGGCGATTATCAAGCCCAAAAACTCCTTCAATGATTGTGTTCAGCTCAGAAGGAATCGTGATGGTGCCGGTTCGGCAGCGATACGTGCCGGAAGGATGCTGGTAATGGCGTAACTCCACGCCGAACGCGGTGTTAAAGGACTGCACAGTGCCGCTGAGCTTTACGATTCGGCTGGCGCGATCCTCGCTCACCACTTTCAGCCCATACTGCCCGGCGAACGCGCGAATTTTCTCAAGGTCTGCCGTCGATGCGCCATGCACGCGCACAAACTCTTCGCGGGTAAGATATTTTCGATCGCGTAGTGGCTGAGCACCTGTTTTTGCGGCCGAGGGGAATTTCCCAGGTAATGAGCCGCGCCGCAATAAAACGCTCACTTCAATCTGCTGATTCGGGTCGGCCGGCCCTGTATCCTGGCCGCCCGGCATCGCCGCTCGCGCGCTGCCCTTCAAATCCACCCGATCCTGTCGCTTTGCCATAGAAATCCTCCACGAAAACTCAAACCTGCAACGGCCGGGTGAAAAAAGTATATCCCGAATCGGCCGATTCGCTGGAAATTCTGCTTGATAGCCCAAAAAAAGCGAGGTGCATTAAGCAAGGCGGGAGACACTCATTTCCCCTTTGACATGCACACCCGAAGAGCATAGAAAGGCAGAGTACCTTTCGTAAGGAGTTGACCATGATGAAGGACCTCTCCCGAAGGAAATTTCTGGAAAAGGTGGGCGTCGGCACTGCTGCTGGGATGGGCTATTCCCTGTTCGGTGAATGGACGGAGGCTCGCGCAGAAAACCCGAATGCGCTGCCGACCCGAACGCTCGGGCGCACTGGAGCGAAGGTTTCCATCCTTGCCTTTGGTTGCGGCAGCCGCTTCTTGATGTACGAGGATGAAGCCGAAGCCACGGCAATTCTGAATCATGCGATCGACCAGGGCATTTCCTATCTCGACACCGCTTACGCTTATGGCGACGGGAAGAGCGAAACCCGCGTTGGCAAAGTGATGGCCACGCGTCGCAAAGACGTTTGGCTGGCCACGAAGATCCCCGATCGCACCCGCGATGAGTTCATGCGTCGCCTGGACGCCAGCCTGAAGCGCCTGCAAACCGATCACGTGGACCTGTTGCACATCCATAGCTTGGGTAACGCCGAAGATCTAGCCAAGATAGAAGCACCCGAAGGCGCACTAAAGGGCTTGCTGGAAGCGCGTGAACAAAAGATGGCTCACGCGATCGGCATGACCAGCCACACCAACGGGGAAGTGATGGCTCAGGCCATTCAACGGCATGACCTAGATTGCGTGCAAATGGCGTTGAACGCCTCGCAAAACGGGAGATTCGAGGAACTCGCTCTGCCTGCAGCCCGCGCGAAAAACCTTGGCATCATTGCGATGAAGGTGACTGGCCAAGAGTTTTTGTTAAAGGGCGCCGAAGGCAAGGCCGACATCGACTCCTTACTGCGCTATTCCATGAGCCTGCCTGTAACCACGGCTGTCGTGGGCATGCCCCAAAAACAAATGCTCGATCACAACATCGAGATTGCGCGGACCTTTACGGCCTTCCCCGAAGGCGACATGGACCGTCTGCGCAAAACGCTGGAGCCTTCCCGGCAGCAAATGGAAAAAAATCTTACCGGTCACCACGATGGCCCCACGCTGAAGCCCCAGTTGTTCTGGGTATAAGCACAGGAAGCAGCCCGCTCCGGATTGGCCCGCTATTCCTCCGCTGGAGTCAGGATGATCTTCCGAAAGACTACGCGGCCTTTTTCACTGCCTTGAAGGTAGATCGGACCTGGCAATTGCTCGTGACTATCCAGCGCGCCGCCGGTGATGCCGGGGATTTCCTGATTGTTGATGACGGTCTGGCCATTCTGGACGACGGTGATGGTTCGGCCGACTAGGGTAATGTCGAAGGTCTGCCATTCGCCGGGCGTACGCGGAAGTTCGGGTGACGGAGTCAGGAACCCGTACACAGCTCCCGTGTGATGGCTGGGAGGCTCGGCAACCGAATCGGTTTCGATCTGCACTTCGTAGCGGCCTCGCAGATAGACGCCGCTGTTGGATTCTGGCCCGCAATTGAATTCCACATGTACTTTGAAATCCTTGAACTTCGCGTCGCTGATCAGTTCTGGACCGTCGCCCGGTGAAATCAATCTGCCGTTTTCAACCTTCCACACGGTCTTCGCGTCCGATTTGCTCATGGACCATCCGCTAAGATCTTTTCCATTGAACAACGCAATAGGCTTTCCCCATTTGGGTGTACCGTTTTCTTGTAAGGATGGCGCTCGCACTCCGGTCCAGGACCACACTTCGCCGTCCGGCCCCGTAGTGTTTCCGGCAAGGCTATCGTCATTCAAGATCCCCTCGAAAACCATGTCGTCTTTGCGGTCTTCTTCCTCTTTGGGAGAAACGAACCTGAGGCGCCCGCTGGTTATCTCCACTTTCGGCAGCGGCCGCGCGTTTCCCCAGCGACCAACCATTTGAGCCTTCAGTTGACCATCCACTTGGGTCAGTTCCAGCCAGGACGGATATTCGCGATAGGGAGTTCTCAGCGTCAAATCCCAGCGGCCCAGGAAAGCGGCGGCGGATACGGAGGGGTTCGGAGCAGAACTCTTCGCCGGTTCGCCGTGCTGCCTACACGCGGCTGCGCCCAACAAGAACACCACGACGGCGAAGACGAATGCACTTCTTTGGACTTTCATTGGATTACGATCCCTTCTTTTTTCGGCATGAGCCGGGTACCCTGCCGATTCACCGGTTCCCCTGTAGCTCCGCGTTGAACCTTATTCTACTCTTGCTGGTGAGTTTCCTCTCTCCTCTTGGTCTTTCCGCTTGGGGGTGACCATGCCGGATTCAGCACCACCTGTATCGAGTTGGGAAAAGCTGTGGTGAAATGAATGCATGTACGAGAAAAGGCAGAGCGAGCGACGTCGTAGCAGGCGAGTGCGGATGAGGCAAGGCCTGCGGGTGCGTCCTTCGAACCCGAAGGATGGAGCGTTTGAGGAGATCGGGACAACCGCGAACGTTTCGCAGGACGGCGTGTATTTTGTGACCCAGCGCGGAGACTATTCTGAAGGGATGCGTTTGTTGGTGACTGTGCCCTACCATGCGCCCGTTAGTCAGCAAAACTATGAGTACATCGGCCAGATTGCCCGGATCGACGATCTAGGAAGTGGACAGAGGGGCATAGCGGTAAGGTTCCTGCCGTCGAACAAGAAAACCTCGAAAGATTAAAAATTGGCGCGAGAGGCGGAGATCTATCCGCGGTTCGTCTTGGTGTCGATTCGCCCGTCGGGGCGCTTGCGGCCTCGAGGCGGAGTGAAGTGCTGAACAACCACGCCAGCCGCTAGCCCAAGATCAAACACATCGCTGGCGGTTTTTGGGGGACACGAGTTCGGTGGAGAAGGCGTCGAAGATAAACGCAACCAATACTATGATGAGAGACTTGAAAAACCCACCGGGCGAGTGGCCAGAGGGTTTTCATTGTTGTTTGAAGGCATACGGGCACGCGGGTGGATACCACTTTTTGAAGTTCCGAGAGGGTATAGAGAGGAGGAGGGTAGCACAAGGGCAGAGAGTACCCAAGACCCACCCTTGCATGAACCAAGCCCGCAAGGATGAGGCACCCTCCGCGTTTTTGTGATTGGCGGTGGGACGCTCGGGGTGACGGGTCTGTGGGCAGGGGGTGGCGGAAATGTCGGGCGTACGATATTCTGAGAGTTAAGAAGTTGTGAAGAATTCGTGAGCAGGACGTCCCCGAAACAGGAATATGCCGATGAGCGAGACCAAGACGATTACGCCCGGAACGAAGCCCGAGCGGCCGACCTGGAAGCCGGCGGTAAAAGTGCACGCGGGAGAGCAGCCGTTCCAGTACCCGTTGAAGCGAGAGTTTGTGGAGCCGGATTGGCGACGCTTCCCTGGCTACAAGAATGTCACCACGGAGGAGTGGGAGACGGCGCTGTGGCAGCGGCGTCACACGGTGAAGAATCTGAGCGAGTTGAAGGAAGTGTTCGGGCGCCTGATGCCGGAATCGCTGCTGGCCAGCGTGGAGCGGGATATCCGAGAACGCGCCACCATGTCGATTCTGATTCCTCCGCACATGCTCAATACCATGGATGAGAAGGACCTGTGGAACGATCCGGTGCGGCGGTACATGCTGCCCGCGTTTGACGATCGCCACCCGGAGTGGCCGAGCCATCCGAAGGCGAGCCGCGACTCGTTGCACGAAACGGATATGTGGGCGGTGGAAGGACTGACGCACCGGTACCCCACGAAGGTGCTGGCGGAACTGCTATCGACTTGCCCGCAATACTGCGGCCACTGCACGCGGATGGACCTGGTGGGGAACGATGTGCCGCAGGTGGTGAAGCTGAAGTTCCAGATACCGCAGAAGGAACGTTACCAGCAGATGCTCAACTATTTGCTGGTGACTCCGTCGGTGCGCGACGTGGTGGTGAGCGGCGGAGACATCGCCAACACCCCCATGGTCGTGCTGGAGGATTTCGTCAGCAGACTGATGGATATTCCGAACATTAGGGATATCCGTCTGGCCACCAAGGGATTAATTGCGATACCACAACACTTCCTGCAGAGTGGCGTGTTGGACGGGCTGGAAAGACTGGCGAAGAAGGCACGGGAACGCGGCGTGGATATTGCCGTGCACACCCACGTGAACAACGCGCGGCAGGTGACACCGCTGGTACGCAAGGCGGTGCAGGCGCTGCTGGATATGGGTTATCGCGATGTGCGGAACCAGGGCGTGCTGCTACGCGGGGTGAATGCAAGCGCGAATGAAATATTGGAGCTGTGCTTCACGTTGCTGGATTACGGCAAGATCATGCCGTACTACTTTTATCAGTGCGACATGATTCCCAACGCGGAACACTGGCGGCTGGCGATTCACGAAGTGCAGAAGCTGCAGCACGACATCATGGGCTACCTGCCCGGATTTGCGACGCCGCGCATGATCTGCGACGTGCCGTTTGTGGGCAAGCGCTGGGTGCATCAGGTGAAGGAATATGACCGGCAGCTCGGGATTTCGTACTGGACGAAGAACTATCGCACTGGTATTGAAGCGGATGATCCGGAAGCGCTAAGCCGGCGTTACGAATACTTCGACCCGGTTTACACCCTGCCGCAGCTTGGCCAGGATTTCTGGAGAGACAAGAGCGTGAAGCAGACGTTGTCGAAATGACCTTCAGCCGCGCCCCGGCGGCAATTGCACCAGAGGAAAGAAATACAGAGAGTTTTGAATATTGCGGCCGGCCTCGCTCTGTCGGTCGACAACCGTCCCCAAAGGCAGAGATATTCCATTGCGGTATTGTGCTCGTTTGTTTACTATTGCGTTCTCTCAGTTCGCCTTTAAGGCAGTAATGGCCGGGAAGACGGAGATGGTCCCCCTAACAGTCAACTCGGACGAAGGTTCCCCCTTGAAAAAAGTGGTACGCGTGCTGGCGCATATGGTGTTGTGTTGCATAATTTGTGGATTTTTGTGCAGCGCGGCGACGCACTGCGCAAAACCACCGGAAAAGAATAATCCCGAGCGGAAGAATGTGCTGGTGCTGTTGCCGGAAAATATTGGATTTGAAGGCCAGATGACGTTTGTGCAGAACTTGAGCGCGGAATTGGATGTGCCTGAGACGGTGCAGCTGTACACGGAATCGATCGATTTGAAGGAGTTGAAAGACCCGGCGAACGCGGAGGAACTGGCGGGGCTTTATCGCACGAAATATAAGGACGTGAGGCTGGATCTGATTATTGCAGGCCAACGGCCGGTACTGGAATTTGTGCTGCGGCACAGGGCGGTATTGTTTCCCGGAGTGCCGATCGTGTTTGGAATGATTCCGAAAGACATTCCGGTGCCGACGGTCCGGTACCCGGGAGTAACTGGAAGCGTGGCGGCGCTGGATTTTGGGAAGACGGTGGAGTTGGCTTTGGCGCTGCAGCCGGGAACGAAGAGGGTGATCGTGGTTTCGGGCGCGTCGGCGCGGGACAAGTGGCTGGATTGGATCGCCAAGGAGCAATTCCGGCCGCTGGCCGGGCGAGTGGAGTTTGCGTATTGGGAAGGATTAACGCCGCTGGAAGTGAATGAGCGATTTAAGGAACTGGGGAAGAGCGACGTTTTGTTTTACCTGGTTGAATCCGAGGATCATGCCGGCCACGCCTATTCGCTGGAACAGTATTTGGACCGGATGGCGAAACATGCGCCGGTGCCTATATACGGCTCATCGGAGAGGCTGCTCGGGCACGGCATGGTTGGCGGAAATCTGTACGACAATGTGGGCGAAGCGCGAACCATTGCGGAGCAGGTAAAGCAAATCCTGGCAGGGAAGAGTCCGGACGAGATACCGCTTGCCGACGTAAAGATGAGCACGGTGGTTGATTGGAGGCAATTGGGGCGGTGGGGAATACCTCTTGCGAGAGTTCCGGGGGGCACGGACATCCGATTTCGCGAGCCGACGCTTTGGGAGAAACACAGGTTTGCCATCGCGATCGTAATTACGTTCATCGCATTAGAAACCGCGCTGATTTTTTTGTTGTGTATCCAAGTTCGGCGGAAGAACGATGCGCGGCGGATGGTAGAACTCCGATTTGCGACAGAGCGAGTGGTGACGGAGTATTCGGAGAAGTTCACGCACTGTGCACCGGAAGATGTGGAAGGGCGGATCGAGGAGGGGCTGGGAGCGATAAGACGTGCAAAGGAAGTGGAGTGGGCACTGTGGTTCACCGTGGAGCCGGGAACCGGGGTAATCGGGAAGAGTTTTCTGGCGAAGGACGAGGCAATTCCTGCTGAGGCTGCGCTGCGATTGGGCGGCCAAACCCCTTGGCTGATGAAACAATTGGAGGCCGGGGAGACAGTGGCGATCTCCGGGCTGGAGCAAATGCCTGAGGAGGCACAAGAAGACCGGAGCTACCTGAAGTCCATTGGTGTGGAGTCCATCCTTCTAATCCCTTCGAATTCGAATGGCCAAACGGGAAGAGCGCTGGTCTTGGCCAGCCGGCAAACACAGAAGGAGTGGCCGGGAGCGCTGATAACGCGTCTGAGGACGGTGGGGAACCTGTTCGGAACGGCGCTGCACAGGCGTCGCGCCGAAGTGGAGCTAAGGGAAAAGAAAGAGTGGCTGGAGATGGCGCTGGAAGCGTCGAGAACGGCGCTGTGGGATCTGGATGTGCTGACCGGAAACGTGCGATGGTCGCAAGGAAACGATTCGCTTCTAGGGAAGGCTCCGGTGGAACTGGAATTATCGTGGGAAAAATTTCTGGAGAGAGTGCCGGAGGAGGATCGGGAGGATCTCTACCAGCGGACCGTTGCGACACTGGAGAATCAATCGGGAAACGACAATTTCGTGACGGAATGGAGATACCACGAGAGTGGAGGGGGCGAGAGGTGGGTGCTGTTCCGGGGAAGGGTTTACCGTGATGCGCACGGGCGTCCACTGCGATTGAGGGGAGTGAACGTGGACATCACGGAGATCAAGCAGGCGAAGTTTGAACTGGTGGAGTTGACCGAACGGCTGATTCAGGCGCAGGAGAGCGAGCGCCAGCGACTCGCGCGAGAACTGCACGACGACATCGGGCAGAGGCTGTCATTGCTGATTATTGGATTGGACCGCTTGAGGCACGGCCTGCCTATGGGGTTACGAGTGCCCCGGGAAGAACTGGCAGCGTCGTTGCAAGAGGCCAGTCAACTGGCGTCGGACATCCATGGACTGTCTCACCAATTGCACTCCTCGAAGCTGAAGCACCTTGGACTGAGAGCAGCACTGAGGGATTTGTGCAGCCAAGTGTCCCGGCAACATGGGATCGACGTGAACCTGCGGGCAGGAATGATTCCCGGAGAGCTTGCCGAGGAACGGGCCCTGTGTTTGTACCGCGTGGCGCAGGAAGCGTTGAACAACGCGGTGAAACACAGCGGGTCGGCGACCATCGAGGTAGAAATTGCAGCGGCACAAAACATGATGCAGCTGAAGGTGAAGGATCATGGTGTGGGGTTCGATGTGAGTCGCACTGCGGCCGGCGTAGGACTGGCAAGCATGCGGGAGCGGGTGCGGATGGCAGCGGGCAAACTGCAGATATCGTCGATGCCGGGCGAGGGAACAGAAATAGTGACGGAAGTGGCGTTGGAGGAAGTGGCGAAGCATGCCAGCGCGCATTGAAGAGAAGGCCCGGCTAGTGCTCAGCTTTGATGGACCAGCTTGTGCTTCATGGCAAGGCGAAGAAGTTCGGAATTATTCTCCAAGCCAAAATCCTGCATGATGCGGTATTTGTGAAAGGCGACCGTGCGCGTGGCCACATTGAGAATCGCCGCGGCCTCCTTCATGGTGTGGCCCTCGGCGAGCAGCTGCAAAACTTCCCGCTGACGGGGGGTGAGGGTGCGGCCGGTATCGGAACGTGAATCACGGGCGACGATTTCGGCGATGCCCTCCTGAAGGGCCGGGGTAACGTATTTACCGCCTCGCAAAACGTCGCGGACGGCTTTCAAGAGTTCGCTGCCAGCAGACTTCTTGAGCAAGTAGCCGGAAGCCCATTTATCCATAGTCTCCGCGGCGATCTCGGGATCCTCGTTCATGGTGAGGACGATAATCTTAATTTTGGGCAGAGATTGCTTGAGCTGCTCGCTGGCATCCAGTCCGTTCAAAAGAGGCATGTTGAGATCCACCAGCACGAGATCCGGATTCAGCTGGGGAGCGAGGCGGAGCAAGGCGCGGCCATCGGCGGCCATGCCAACGACTTCACATTCGGGTTCGAGAAGACGTTTGAACGCTTCCGCGACAAGAGTGTGATCATCCGCAATAAGAACGCGAGCTTTGGCCACGCTCACCTCCACCCCGAGAGGTTGATTGATTGAATCGTAATTGAATTTAAAGGAAATGGAAAGTGAGGAGAGGAAACGCACTGGTTGCGAGCCAGCTCATTTCCTTTTCCGCGGCATTTGGCAGATTTTGCAAGAATCAAGAGAGAGAGATGTGCCAACTGTCGAGCAACCCAAATCGGCCTAGAAATTCTCCGCCCAAGAACTTCTAGAAGCACTCCGCCCCGTTAAAATAACGAAACGATCTTGCGAACCATTCGGGCTGCTCGAAAGTGGGCACCGAACTGGCAGAAAGTCTTCTGCGGGCCCCCACTTCTGCGGGCAAGAGGATGATGGAGAAAGGAGGAGATGGGAACTGTCAATTGTGACAGTTTCTGAAACGGAGGACGAGAATTGAGGCGAGTCCAGGTGACCCGGGTCGAGATTGGACATTGTTCCTGTAAAGACTGTAGTTTTAGCAGGTTAGAAGTGTTTCTCATGAGTGGAAAGGCCCACGACGGCGGTTGTGAAATCAAGAACATCGATATTTTAGGAGAAAACTGTAAATTCTGGCAGTTGTTCAGGGGCATTCAATGGATTAAAGAGTAGATTCAGCTGATTTTCGAGCGCTGGAGATGGAATGGTGACGCGCCCGCGAATTTTGTTGGCTGACGATCATGTCGGAATGTTGGTGAATGCGTCGGATATTTTACGGGAGCAGTTCGAAGTGGTGGGAGCGGTGACTGATGGCCGCGCGGCGGTGGACGCTGCATTGGAGCTGAAGCCAGACCTGGTGGTCCTGGACATCGGGATGCCGGAGATGGGCGGATTCGATGCCGCGAGGGAATTGCGGCGGAGCGGCTGCAATGCCAAGGTGGTCTTCTTAACGATACAACAGGACGAAGAATATGTTGCCGCTGCCCTGGATAGCGGTGGGCTTGCGTATGTGTTGAAATCCCGCATGTATTCGGACCTGGTAGAGGCAATTGCAGCGGCGCTCGCTGGGGGAATCTTCATCTCGCCGCGCGCGATCTGAGCCAACCTGGGCCGATTTAGCATTCTGTAAAAAAAGCTGCCGCGAGTATCTGCTTGACTCTGAATTGCCACGAACAATTTTTCTGCCTGAGACGGCATCGCAGTTATACTTGGCGCATAGGAGCAGACCAAGGCCGGTGCCAGCGCAGAAGATTACAAATCCCGTTCCGGATCTCACTGAAAAATTCGTGCGGCTTTACGGGACTGAGCCCCAGTTCGCGCGAGCGCCGGGCCGGGTGAATTTGATTGGGGAACATACCGACTACAACGAGGGATTCGTGCTGCCCGCGGCGATTCAATTCCAAACGACCGTAGGCATCGCGACGCGCGCAGACCCGCGGCTGATCCTCTATTCGGAGAATTACGGCGAGCAAGCGGAGTTCGACCTGAGACAACTGCCGCAGTCGCCGCGCCGCCACTGGAGCGACTACGTGATTGGAGTGGCGCACAAGTTGGCGGAAAAGGGAGTTCGCCTGCGGGGAGCGAACCTGCTAATTGATGGCGACGTGCCGCAAGGTGCAGGGTTGAGTTCGTCCGCCTCGCTGGAAGTAGCGGTGTGCCAGGCCTTTCTTGAAGTGTGGGATGAAAAAATGGACGGGACGGAAATGGCGCAGCTGTGCCAACGCGCCGAGAATGAATTCGTGGGAGCACGTTGTGGGGTCATGGACCAGTTTGTTTCCGTCCACGGGCGAAAAGATCATGCAGTGCTACTCGATTGCCGCTCACTGGCGTATTATCACGAACCCATTCCTGAAGGGGTGCGGCTCGTGATCTGCAATACAATGGTGCGCCACAGCATGGCCGGAGGGGAGTACAACCAACGGCGTCACGAGTGCGAGGCTGGTGCAGAGTTTTTTTCCAGGGCGATCGAGGGGGTAAGGGCGTTGCGGGATGTTTCGATCGAGGAATTTGAGAAGTATGGGTCGGCACTGCCGGAAACGGTTCGCAAGCGGTGCCGGCATGTAATTACAGAGGATGCGCGTGTGATTGAAGCTAGGGACGCGCTGGCAAGGAAAGATGTGGTTCGATTCGGCCAACTGATGCGGGAGTCACACACCAGTTTGCGCGACGATTTCGAAGTGAGCTGCCGTGAGCTGGACGTGATGGTTGAACTCGCCAGTCAAATCGATGGGGTATACGGAGCGCGCATGACGGGTGGCGGTTTCGGAGGCTGTACGGTCAATCTTGTTCAGCACCATCGAGTAGAGAGATTTCAGTCGAAAGTTAGTGAAGGTTACGCGAAGACGACGGGGAAGCGGCCCGAGATCTATGTATGCACAGCAGCCGATGGAGTGCGGCGGCTGACATAAGCATTGCGAGAACGGGCGGAGAAGTGCGGGGGCTGGACGTGGACAGGAATAACCTGCGATGAGACTCCTTGTCACTGGGGGAGCTGGATACATCGGGAGCGTAGTTGTCCAGAATCTTCTGGACGCCGGGCATAAAGTGACGGTCATTGATAACTTGAGCCGAGGGCATCGCCAGGCGGTTCCAAATGGAGCGGATTTGGTCGTTGGCGATCTGGCTAAGAAGGAAATTCTCGCTGGACTCTTTCGGCTCCATCAATTTGATGCGGTGCTGCATTTTGCAGCGTTCATCGAGGCCGGCGAATCCATGAAGTTCCCCGAGACATTTTTTCGAAACAATACGGCAAATGCGCTGGCAGTGCTGGAAGCGATGTTGGAAGGGCATGTGAGCCGGTTCGTGTTCTCGTCGACGGCCGCGCTCTACGGTAATCCTGCGAGAACGCCGATAGAAGAAGAGGATTCGCTGCATCCGACGAATGCCTACGGAGAATCGAAGCTGCTGGTGGAGAGGATGTTGGAGTGGTTCCACCGAATACACGGGCTGCGCTATGCAAGTCTGCGGTATTTCAATGCAGCCGGGGCTGCGTCAGCCAATCAAGGAGAAGCGCACCAACCGGAGTCGCATCTGGTGCCGCGACTGATGAACGTTGCCCTGGGCCGACAGAGGCACATTGAAATATTCGGCACGGATTATCCGACGTCAGACGGGAGCTGCGTTCGAGATTATATTCATGTGAGCGACCTGGCCGAGGCGCATCTCCTTGCTCTCGATGCTCTCGATCGTTCCGGGCGCATGATCTATAACCTTGGAAATGGCCAGGGGTTCACGGTGCGGGAAGTGATCGATGGAGTGCGGCGGGTGACCGGACGTGCGATCCCAGTTGTGGAATCGCCGCGGCGCGAAGGGGATCCCGCGGTGCTGATCGCGAGCTCAGACAAAATTCGAAGAGAACTCGGCTGGGAGCCAAAATTTGCGGAGCTTGAGTCGATCCTGGGAAGCGCGTGGGAATGGCACAAAAAGTATCCAGATGGTTACGCCGGGAGCTAGGCAAATCGAGTGAAGGCGCCGAACCGGCGTGAGGAGCCTTGGACGAAATGGGTCAATTTGAATGGGGCGTGCACCCGCACCGACGGTTCAATCCGCTAACTAAGGAATGGGTATTGGTCTCCTCGCTACGGACGCAACGGCCGTGGCAAGGGCAAGTTGAGCCCACATCGGCAGAAGCTGCGCTTTCGTTCGACCCGCAGTGTTATCTGTGCCCGGGGAACGCGCGCGCGGGAGGGAGGAAGAACCCTCACTACACGAGCACCTTCACGTTCGACAATGATTTTGCTGCGCTGCGGCCGGATACGCCGAGGGGGGAGTTGCGGGATGGGGAATTACTGCAGGCGGAGAGCGAAGCGGGACGGTGCCGGGTAGTCTGTTTTACGCCACGGCATGATTTGACGCTGGCGCGAATGAGCGTCCGCGAAATTAAGAGCGTGGTCGATACGTGGTGCGAGGAATTTTCGCAACTGACCAGCCAACCGAACGTGCGATCGATCCAGATCTTTGAGAATCGTGGGGCGATGATGGGCTGCAGCAACCCGCACCCGCACGGGCAGATCTGGGCGAATCAGAGTGTTCCAGATGAACTGGTGCGGGAAGTGGCCACGCAGCAGGAGTATTTTGCGAGGCACAACTCCAGCCTTTTGGAAGACTATCTTCAGCTGGAAATGAAAAAACAGGAAAGGATGGTATGCGCGAACGAGGAATTTGCGGTGGTGGTTCCGTTCTGGGCGGTATGGCCGTATGAGACGCTGCTGATCAGCCGCAGGCGAATTGCGAGCTTGCCGGAATTGCGGGAAGACGAGCGAAACGGGCTGGCGCAAATCCTGCGGGAGATCACGATTCGCTACGACAACCTTTTCAAAACGTCATTCCCGTACACCATGGGCTTTCACCAACGACCCACGGACAGCACCGCTGGACCAGGATTTCACTTTCACGCGCATTATTATCCCCCGCTTCTGCGCTCGGCCACGGTCAGAAAATTCATGGTGGGATACGAATTGCTGGCAATGCCGCAGCGGGACATTACTCCGGAGTTGGCAGCCAAACAATTGCGGGAAGTGCCGGACAGGCACTACATGGAAAGTGAACAACCCCTAGATTCGTCAAATATTCCGAAGGATTGAAAGAATGTCGGGGGGGGAGGGCCAGGCGAGAGCGGGTTTCCTGTGTTTTCTTGTGTAAGAATTACAAAAGAGAACGGCGAATAATCCGATTCAATAATTAAGACCCCGGATATGGGTTTCGCGTTGACCCGGTGAGAACGCAAACCTAAAATTAAAGATGGAATTGTGATTGAGTGAACCAGGAAGGGCCCGGCCCATGCATCGTTGTGTTCTCGCTGTACTGTGCTTCATGAGTGTGTTCGCGTTCGAGGTTGATGGCCAGAAAGCGAGCCTCGAACCTCTGACGGTAGCCGCGGGAACGGTCCTGACATTTCATCTACAGACCCGGCTCAATCCCGGCGGTGGAAACCAGATGGACGCTCTGCCGCAGGGCACCGAACTGCGGGTGAAGATATTAAGCGGGATTGATTCGGGGGTGAACCGCGACGGTGCTGGATTTCGAGGTGAGATCGTGTCGCCAGTTGTATCCGGGAATGAGATTGTTCTCCATGCCGAGTCGGAAGTAAGAGGCTTGCTAGCATTACTCAGAAGCAGGAACCACCCCGAGGGATTCCGCTACGAGCTCCTGATCACCACGGTAAGCGATCATGGAAGGAGCTACGACATTACAGCCTCGTTGAATCCGTCTTTTTCGGACAGGCGCCCGGGAAGATCGAACTGAGTTTTCGAGATTAATATTGCCGGCACCTGCTCTGTGCGCTTACGCATTCCTCACCCCTCCGGCGGCGCGAGCAGTGTCGGGGACGGCCTCAACCTTTGAGGTGACGCCAGTTGAAGTTACGAAGCGACGTGGACGCTGATGGCGATATGATTGCCGTTGTCCTCGCGGTAAGTGACATCGGCATTCGCTCCAACTTTCAACTTGCCTTCGACAGTGGTGTTCTTGTCAATCATAAAGGTCATGGATCGTGGAGAAGATTCTTGCAATTGATGGCCTGGACCATACGCGGCAGATCCAACAGTTAGAGTAAAGGAACTCTTGCCCACATAAGCGACCGTGCCGGAGACGGATTGCGCTTGGTCGGATTCCTGCGCATTGGAAGCACCAGGGATGGGAAAATGAGCCGTGATTGGAGTGACCGGCCAAATTACGCCGAGTAGTAATGCAAGAAGCAGAGTGCAAAGACCTGGAAAGGCCATTCGAATTTTTTCAGAGAGCATTTCAGGAGCCTCCTGGAGATTTCGCGACTGGTGCCAAAAACAATTGCAGGTAGAGAGCCACAAGAAGGATCTGAAGTCATTTTTTGTATGCAGTTTTGAAGATTGAACTTGTGAGGAGTGACAAGAAAGAAGCAGCCGTGGAGGAAAAGTACTGGGACTGGAAATCTCTGCACGGTGAAGTTCTAAAATTCCTACAGGCGCCAGGAAGAACATTTGCGGTCCTTTTTGTTTGAATGTTATCGTCGAAGGAAGGCCGGAAGAGGACAACAAACTTGTATCGATTTCTGATGGCGAAGGCTCCACGCAACGCGCTGCGGAGGGGCGACAAACTATTGAGTGAGGGCTTCGAGTTCCTGACGAAGTTGCCTGCGTGCCCGGAAAACGCGCATCTTGGCGGTCGCTTGAGTAATTCCCAATTCCGCGGCCATCTCACGGTGCGTCCAGCCCTCGCGTTTGTGAAGCAGAAAGGCGCGACGCAGCGCAGGGCTCAGGCGGTGCATCGCTTTGCTAGCCAGTTCGCGATGAATGTGGCGCCGCTCGTTGTTTACCTGTCCATCCGGAAGTTCGGCAATACCCCAGCCACTGCCATCCAAACAGCCGAAATCGACGCAACTTTCCTGGCGCCGGGAACGATTGCGGCGAAGGGTCATAAGCGCTTCATTGAAGGTGACGCGAAACAGCCACGAAGAGAAACGTGAGGACTCCTGGAATCGATCCAAACGCTGGTAAACCTTGACGAGTACGTTCTGGAGAGTGTCCTCCGCATCCTCGTGGTTCTTCAGCACCCTCTTCGAGATTCTGTAGATCATGCGGGAGTTGCGGCGCACGAGTTCTGTGAATGCTGCTTCGTTGCCCCTGCGAGCAAGCGCTACCAAATCATGTTCCGGGCTCGATGCGAAGTCGATTTTCATCGGTATGCGCCTGTCCTGACGGTTTTTCCGTTGGCCAGAAAGCCGGTCAGCCAGAGCGGAGAACGAAATAGCGCCAAGAGGAAGAAAATAAACAGACGCTGCTCGGCACCCGAGATCGCGAGGCGCAGTTCCAAAAGGCCAAGCAGCAATGCGGTCATTGCCACAGAAGTGAAAGCCGTTGCCGAGCGAAGCAGGTCCATCGACTTCCTCTCTAAGCTGAGACTTAGCCGAACTCTGCCAGCCGCAAGCGCGGCGTCAAACTTGAGGGTACTTCTGCGTAATTCTCAACGCGTTCTGGGGAACGCACCATCAGGCAAATACCCTACGTTCCGTTCCTCCCTTCTGCACGCAACCGGGGAACGGCGCGTTTAATTCAGGTACTTGATCATGGCGACCTCATTGCGAGACTCGTTGAAAACGAGCTCATCCACGAGGGTTCTCGCGAGCAGGATTCCGAAACCCGGGGGCCGCAAGGCCGATTCTCCCCGGACTTGATTGAGGGCGATTGGTCCGAGAGCGCGGGATGGGAGGGTTGAATACTGCGCCCCGGCGGGCTCAAATCCCGCTCCAGGATCCGCAATACGGCACATCACGAATTTGCGAGTGCGCAAGTAATCAATCTGAGCTTGGGCGTCGGGACCGGAACGCCCGCCCCACTTAATGGCATTCATCAGCAATTCATGTAACGCCATCTTGAGGGTTTGCCTGATTTTGGGAGGGAGTGCGGAATTGAGCTGATCCACGACGTTTTCAATGCGTTCTGCAGCCTGAATCGCGCAAGGAAATCGAATTTCCACCCAGTTAGGTTCCGCGGAGATCACTTCGATAGGATCGGGGCCACGCGGTGATTCGAGCGTGTTTCTGACGACTTGCAGAAGATCTTGCGGACTGACCGGCTTGCAGATGAAAAGATAGGCCTTTTCCCGGAGAGAACGCAGGATAACTTCCGGCGAATCATCTCCGGTTATCATCAAAACTCTCGGCCGCGCGTCCTCTGGAAGCAGAACTAAAAGTTCAATGCCATTCATTCGCGGCATCCAAATGTCGACAAGCAAAAGGTCGAAGGAATTCTCGCGAATTTTCTGAAGAGCTTCCACGCCGTCTGCGGCCGAGCGCACGTCGTAGCCTGCGTGCTCCAACAGACGGCACAAGCCATTGCGTTCATTCGAACTGTCATCGACTACCAGGATCTTAGGCATGGGGTCCGCACCATTTGGTTGCAGCGGCTGGACGGGGATCAGGGTGCAAGAGCTGCTCCAAACTATTTGCTTATTGCGGGCTATCACGCCAAGACATTCAATTCGCATGAAATAGCAATGCGGACCAGCTCCGCGGCCTTTCTGGGCAGAAGTACTAGTTCGCGTACTTCCTTCCGGACGCCTGCCAGTAGGGCCGTTTCCAAGACTTATTGCAAAGTCAAAGGCGAGCGAATGGACTTATGAAGGGACGGAGGAGAAGTGCAGATCAGGCGCATGTGGGTTCTCAGTGCGGAATGCGGAGCGGGTCGCCGTGGCGTGCGGGAACAGGGTAAAGAAGATCGAAAACTCGAGGGGCGTGATCCTGACCGAGTTGGAATGGGACGAAGAGGTCGCTTTCAAAACGATGGGCCTTGTAGCCAAACTGCCGAAGGAAATCGGTGATGGGATCAACGCTATTGCGACCCCGGCCCGAGGGGGGCCCGCGAACCTCACAGCAAATGGGAGCGGGAGCCGGTCCCGCCTAATACTCGCGCATTCCAAGGACGGCGAGTTCTTCGGGAACAGAGCCTGGTGCAGCTTGTGGCGGAAGGGCGAACAAACCGGCATATTTCGCCGGAATTAAAGCTGAGCGAGCACACCGTGAGGAACTACCCTTCCGGATATCTAATAAGCGGGGAACTTCCAACCGGCTGGAACTAGCTCTGTACGCAATCAACCATCAAATGGCCCATCGGGATGACAGAGTGGAGTAGAAGTTACGCAGCCATCAAACTGTAGAGTAAAACCGCGAGAACCATAAGGGTCATGATGACGTACATGCGGTCGCGCTCGAAGGCAAAAGCAGCTATTGAAAAGAGCACGCGGGCGACTGGCGTCAGAATCAAGAGCAAGAGGCCAAGTTGGATGATGGCTTCCGGCCGCCCGGAGAGAGCGCCGCGAATCACGAGGCTGGGTTTCATGAGATCGGCCGGTTCTCCGCGGAAAGTGTGGTAATGGGGAGGGTCGCTTCCTCGCTGCGTGAGATGCAAAATTCCGCCCAACAACACAACGGAAGCGGCGAGCAGAACGCCGGCGCGGAGTAAGATCGCAATGGATCGCTCTACCTGACGATCGGTGATCACAACCGCCCCCTGATGGAAGTGACGATCATCTCAATTGCCAAGGCGACGATGACAAGGCTAAAAACAATACGAATGTAGCGAGTCTCAGCCTTCACGAGGACCTTTGCACCCATCATGGAACCTGCAAGCACGCCCAGCATCACCGGCATAGCGAGTCCAGGATCGATGAAACCACGGCTGAGGTAAATGCCGGCGCTTGCCGCCGCGGTAACGCCAATCATGAAATTGCTGGTTGTAGTCGAAACTTTGAACGGAAGCTTCATGGCCTGGTCCATGGCCAGAACTTTCATCGCACCAGAACCGATGCCGAGCAAACCAGACAGTGTGCCTGCGCCAAACATCATGCCGAATCCAAGGGGAACCCGCTGGGCGTGATATTCCTGCTGACCTTCCATGGCCGGATAACTTCCTTCCAACTTCAGCCAATGCGCCAGGTGATCGGGAAATTGTTCCCCGCCAACTTGTGTGTGTTCGCGGGAGGAGAAGTAGGCAGAGAACAGCAACATAGCACCGAAAACAACACCGATAATACTGGTCTGAAGGCGAGTCGCGAGATAAGCGCCCAACAGGGCTCCCAAGGTGGTTGCGATTTCCAGGAACATGCCGATGCGGATGTTCGAGAAACCCTCGCGCACATAGGCGGCCGCCGCACCCGAGGAAGTTGCGATGACCGAGACGAGAGAAGCGCCCACCGCATAGCGAATGTCGACGCCCAACGCGAGGGTGAGCAAAGGGACGACCACGACACCACCGCCAAGACCGGTGAGTGCCCCAAGGAAGCCAGCCAGCAACGAGCCGAAAAATACAATGGAGGTGAAGAGCGTGGTGTCCATGAGAGCGGGTAAGAAGCAGGCCATTCTCCTTGCTGCCTGCGCAAGATGTCAACCCCGCAGTTCGTACTTAAAAAGGTCCAGGGTATGGAAGCCGAGCTCCGCACCTCGGATGGAGCGTAGTGCGCAGCAGGAAACACTTCTTCTCGTGGTGTGAAATCCTTCCAGGCTGAGAACCGCAGTGACAAAATCCTGGGAAGTGTGGGGCCTCTGCTATTCTGCTCGGCGGGCAGGCGATGTTGGGCATAGACCTCCGCGGACTTGCAGTCTACCGATCTTCATGAGAATCTTCGGATTAATAGCAAACATTTCGTGGATAAAAGGGTGCCGGGTTCAGGAGATAGGGAAGATGAACGCGCAACAGGTTTCTCTGTTTGGATATGACCTGATCAATTCTCCCCGGCTGAACAAGGGAACCGCGTTTTCCGATCAGGAACGCGACCTATTTCACTTGCATGGTTTGTTGCCACCTCACCTAGGGAATCTCGACGATCAATTGGACCGCCGGATGCAGGCGTTGGTGGGGCAGCCGACTCCCTTCCACAAATACAGCTTTCTCCGCGACCTCCAAGATACGAACGAGACGCTGTTCTATGCTCTGGTGGTTCGTAACGTTGAACAGATACTGCCGCTGGTGTATACGCCGACAGTGGGCGAGGGTTGCCAACGCTTCAGCGAAATCTGGAGAAAACCCCGGGGATTGTTTCTCAGCTATCCAAACAAGCATCGCATCGCTCAGATTTTGAATCATTCGCGATACGACGAAGTGAAATGCATTGTGGTCAGCGATGGCGAAAGAATCCTGGGCCTGGGCGATCAAGGGGCTGGAGGCATGGGCATTCCCATAGGAAAGATGGCTCTCTACACAGCACTCGGAGGAATTCGTCCCGAGAACTGTCTTCCGATTCAGCTCGACGTAGGAACAGACAACGAAGACAGGTTGAAGAGCCCAATCTACATCGGGTGGAGACATCATCGAGTCCGGGGCGAAGAGTACGATGCTTTTGTCGACACGTTTGTTCAGAGCGTTAAGAACCGCTGGCCGCATGTGCTGTTGCAGTGGGAAGATTTCGCGGGAGCGAATGCCGCTCGACTCCTGGCCCGCTACAGAGACCAACTGTGCACTTTCAACGATGACATTCAAGGCACCGCGGCTGTGACGGCCGCAACGGCAATCTCCGCGATCAATGTGACAGGAGTGCCGCTGGAAAAGCAGAAAATTGCAGTCGTCGGATTCGGAAGCGCTGGTATAGGCATCACCAAGCTGTTGGCGCAGTTTATGGTGGACAAGGGCTTGAACGACCAAGAAGCTCGCAGCCGCTTCTACGCGGTCGATCGTTTCGGCCTGATTACAGAAAGAGGGAAGGACGTCCGGGCTGAACAACTGCCGTACGCGCGGAAGGAACAGGAAGTCCAGGGCTGGAGACAATCGAATGGTGAAATCACCCTTCTCGATGTAGTACGGAATGCGAAGCCGTCAGTTCTCATCGGAGTGTCCGGTCAACCGGGAGCATTCACTGAACAAGTGGTGCGTGAGATGGCCCTGCATACAATTCGCCCCGTCATCTTTCCGCTTTCCAATCCCACCTCACGCAGCGAAGCGACTGCGCAAGACCTGATGGACTGGACAGATGGGCGAGCTCTAATTGGGACAGGAAGCCCTTTTGAACCGGTGAACTTCGGTGGAAAGAAGATCCGCGTCACGCAGACCAACAACTCATATATCTTCCCCGGGCTTGCTCTTGGAATCGTTTCGTCCAAGGCCAAACGCGTTACGGACACGATGATCAAAGCTGCGGCCGAAGAACTTGTACGTCGCGTGCCGACGCAGAAGGATAAGCAAGCAGACCTTCTTCCGCCAATTTCGGAAGCGCGTCGACTTGGTCGCTTTATCGCTCAAGCAGTGGGGATGCAGGCGATACGGGACGGCCAAGCACAATTGGCCAACGAAGACGCGTTGAACCGCGAACTTCAGGCCAACATCTGGGAACCGCTGTACGTACCATACGAACCGAAACGGGAGTCCTGTTCGTAGGATTTCCCCCTAAGGGCGGTGGCGCGATTCACTGTTCCGGACCATATCGATTGTGTCAGGAAAAGTGGCATTGAGAACGTTGCCGTGGAGTCTTGCCATGCGAGAACTTAGCGTGAGATCAAGCGACGAGCCTTCGCCCGTCTGCGCGGTGAAGCCAACGTCGGGTACGGATGTGCTGCCATCACGCGCGGACTCAAGAAGAACTTTTCTTCGGGACCGTACCAATGCACGACCAGTCGGTAAGAACCCTCAGGAACGTTCTTCAATTGGAAGGTCCCATCCGGCCTGACGGTTCATTCCGAGAAATAGGGTTGGTTTAGCCCCAGAACTTCCAATCTGACGCGATAGCTTTTGCTGGGCTCAGATAGCCAAAAACAACCGCCACACCAATGGCGAAGAGAACTTGGACCCAGAGGTTTGCGTAAAACGGTTTTTGTGTGCGGCAGGGACAGTGGGCATCAGAAATTGAGCCACGTCTGCGGTTCGAGGATGGCGTAGACAAGATCTCCCAGAAATTCGGCCGCGCGCGCGCCATCAATCACGCGGTGATCACTGGAAAGGGTGATCGTCATTACCGGCCGTACGGCGGGTTTCCCCTCTACGGCAATGACTCGATCGCTAATTCCGCCCACGGCGAGAATTGCGGCTTGCGGCGGGGGGATGATAGCCGTAAACGCATCCACCTTAAACATGCCCAGGTTGCTGATCGTAAATGTGCCGCCGCTGATGTCCGAGGGACGCAGTCTGTTGCTGCGAGCTAGCTCTGTTAGCTCTCTTCTCTGGGCACAAATCTCTTGAAGAGTCTTGTTCTGCGCACGGTGAATGACAGCGCTGACCACGCCATCTTTTACCGCCATGGCCACGCCGATGTTTACCTCTTTATTCGGCTTGATCGCGCCGTCCACCCAAGAGGAATTGATCCTCGGATGCTTTGCGAGAACACGCGCCACCAACCCGACGAGCACGTCCGTAATCGACAGTTTGTCCTCGGCGGCCTTTTCAATTCGAGCAGCGTTGACCTTTTGAAATTCGGAAAGCGCGGTAGCTTCCACTTCGCGCGAAACGAAAAAGTGAGGCACTGTCGTCCAGCCATGCACCGTGCGCTCAGCCATCAACCGGGCCACGGCACTCAACGGTTCGGGCTGAATCGATGCGTCTGCAGTAGAGCCAGCCTTCACGTCCGCAAAAGCCTGCACGTCTTCCGACGTAATGACGCCATCTGGCCCAGTACCCTTGACTTTGCTGAAATCGACGCCAAGTTCCTTGGCCAAACGTCGCGCCTTTGGTGAAATCTGTGGGGCAGCAGCAGGATTTACGCCGCTGCCTGACGATAAGGGCGCAGCCACACGATCAGGCGCGGTGGAAGTGCGGGTGGACGGGGCGTTTTGTTGCACACCCACGGGAGGAGCAACCTCTCCCGGCTTCACCAGCCAGGCAATGGTCCGTCCCACGGGAATTTCATCACCGACTTTAGCGGTTATGGCTGACAATACCCCGTCTCCTGGGGCTTGGACCTCAACCACAGCTTTGTCGGTTTCGATCTCGAGCAGCGGTTCGCCTTTGATAACCTGCTCGCCCTCTTTTTTCCGCCAAGCCAACAGCTTGCCGGTATCCTGCGCCATCTCGAGCGCAGGCATTACGACACTAATCGGCATAATGCTTTCCTTGGTAAAAGAAAAATTCGAATCCGTCAGCCCCTAACCCCGACTCCTTCCTTCTTCGCGCTCGCTTCCACCATCTCGACAACCCGCTTGCTGGCGGGCTGTTCGTTTTCGCGCGTTGTCGCCAGTGGCCCGTTCACGGTGAAGTAGTGGGCTCCGGCAACCATGAGCTGATCTGCAGGAAATCGTGTAATCACTTCGTGACCGGTTTCGGTCACAACGATCTCTTCTTCGATTCGCGCGGCGCTCCATCCATCCGTAGATGGCCAGAAAGTCTCGAGAGCAAAAACCATTCCCGGCTTGATTTCGTGAGAGTGTTCGAGCGAAACCATGCGGCTGATCACCGGCTTTTCCCAGATGGCGAGGCCGATCCCGTGGCCGAACTGCAATGCAAACGCGGCTTCTTCATCTGGAAACCCGAACTCTTCCGCTTTTGGCCAAACGGATGCGATTTCCGCTGTTGTTCTTCCCGGCTTTACCAGAGAGATGGCGGCATCCAGATATTCCCTGCATCGCTTGTAAGCATCAATCATGGCGTGCGACGCGTATCCGATCGTGAAGCACCGGTAATAGCAGGTGCGGTAGCCCATGTAGGAATGCAAAATGTCGTAATAAACAGGATCGCCGGGCCGCAGCACACGGTCTGAAAAAACGTGCGGATGCGGATTGCAGCGTTCACCCGAAATCGCATTCACGGCTTCCACATATTCCGAGCCGAGGTCGTACAGAACTTTGCTTGCAAGTCCGACAGCCTGATTTTCGCTCATGCCCGGTTTCATAGCACGGTACAGTTCGTCGTAAGCCGCATCGACCATCATCGCGGAGTGATTTAAGAGCGCGATTTCGTCCTGCGTCTTGATCACACGCGCATCGGACATCAATTGCTGCCCGTCCACAACCGTAATGCCTTCCTTCTGCAAAGCGAAGAGGATGGGAGGCTCAATCACGTCCACCCCAAGTGGCTCCTTGTGCAAGCCCCGCTTCTCGAGCTCGACTTTGATCTTGCGCGCCACATTCTCCGCGCGGCCCATCTCCGGAGACATAGCACCGCGCAAAAGTGGAATTCCTGCGCGCGATCTTTCTCCGAGCCATGGGCAGTGGAGTTGGTGATGCCGTGCCGCCGACCCAAAGTCCCATAGGATAGGCTCGTCATCCTGTGGCAAAAGAGTGAAGCGGCTGATCTTGTCTTGGGCCCAGGATCCGATGTGGGTGGCAGTGATGTAGCGGACATTGTTCATGTCGAAGCAAAGGAGCGCGCCCATCTCCGACTTCTTGAGCAATGCCTTGGCGCGAGCAAGACGTTCTCTGCGCAAGCGGTCAAAATCGATGCGGTCTTCCCAATCCACCGCCATCGGTCCATAAGTTTTTAATGCCACGATGATCCTCCTGTGCGCGCGAGCTAGTGCTTTGCACACATCGCGCGCGCTGCTTCGTAGACTGTCTGATCGGTGGGCACGGTCACGTCCTCGAGAGGTGGCGAGAAAGGGATCGGCACGTGCATCGCTCCCATTCGCTTCACAGGCGTTTCCAAGCTGAAGAAGGCTCCTTCCGAAATCACCGAGGCGAGTTCTCCCGTCACTCCGTATCTTCCGTACCCTTCGTCGATCACGATGGCTTTTGATGTCTTTTTTGCCGATTCCACCAGCGTTTTTTCGTCCAGCGGCCAGGTGGTCCGCGGATCGATTACCTCGGCACTGATACCATCTTTTTCGAGCAAAAGCGCTGCACCAAGCGCTACCTGTACCATGCTGCTGGTCGCCACCAAAGTAATATCTTTGCCCACTCGCTTGATGTCCGCGAGACCCAGGGGAATTGTATAGTCTTCCGCGGGCACTGGTCCTTTTTGGCGATACATCATCTTGTCTTCGAAAAATACGACCGGATTGTCGTCCCGAATGGCAGTTTTCAGCAAACCCTTGGCATCATACGGTGTGGACGGGAGAACCACTTTCAGCCCGGGGACGTGGCTCAGCCAGGCGTGCAAGGATTGTGAATGCTGCGCGGCCGATCGGCGGGTCGCTCCCATGGTCGTCCGCAAAACCATTGGAACTTTCCATTTGCCCCCGGACATATAGTGAACTTTTGCTGCTTGATTCACCATCTGGTCCATCGTGAGCGTCAAGAAATCTCCAAACATGATGTCGATCACCGGCCGCATGCCGGTCATGGCCG
The DNA here is from genome assembly GCA_963709675.1 of Candidatus Acidiferrales bacterium. Lineage (GTDB taxonomy): Bacteria > Acidobacteriota > Terriglobia > Acidiferrales > UBA7541 > Acidiferrum. The sequence goes on along the minus strand of CAVPWW010000001.1, from coordinate 661,925 downwards.
CGCCTACGCCGAGACCGGTGAATCCCGCCTCCGAGATCGGCGTATCGATCACGCGGTCTTTCCCGAACTCTTCCACCAGCCCCGAGAGCACCTTAAAGGGTGTTCCCGCTTCGGCAACGTCCTCTCCCAGGATGCAAACCCGGGTGTCTCGCCGCATTTCTTCGGCAAGCGCTTCCTTGACAGCTTGCCCGAATGTAAGTTCCCGCACCGGGTTCTCAGGCATAAACGTCTTGCTCCGCTTCTTCCGGTTTTGGATACGGAGCAGCGATCGCGAACTCTACCGCCGCCTGCATCTCCGCGCGAACTTCGGATTCAATGGTTGCCAAAGTTTTTGCGTCAGTGATTTTTTCGCTGATCAGCCAGGTGGAGAACAGCTGGATGGGATCGCGTTCCGTCTTCCATTCCTGCTCTTCCTGCTTGGAACGGTAGTACTCGCGATTGATATCGCCGACATGGTGTCCGGTGTAACGATAGGTGTTGCAGAGCAGAAATGCCGGGCCTGCACCTTTGCGTGCGCGTTCCACCAACCGAGAGGCGGTTGCGTACACGGCACGCACATCCTGGCCATCGACACTCTCCGAAGGAACTCCGAAAGCCTCGCCGCGCGCGAGCACGTCTCCGGCAGTTGTCTCCGTGAAATGAGTGTATTCCGTGTAAAAATTGTTTTCGCAGGCGTAAATCACCGGCAATTTCCAGAGTGCGGCAAGGTTCATCACTTCATACACGACGCCCTGTCCCAGGGCACCTTCTCCAAAAAAACAGACAGCCACTTGGCCTTTGCCCGCATATTTAGCCGAAAATGCCGCGCCCGTAGCAATTCCCGCGCTACCTGCAACTATGGCGTTTGCACCGAGATTTCCCGTTGCCGGATCGGCAATGTGCATCGATCCGCCCTTGCCACGACAGTATCCCGCTTCCTTGCCCAGTAATTCCGCAAACATACGGTCCGGAGAAGCGCCTTTGGCCACGCAATGACCATGTCCCCGATGCGTGCTTGTGATGTAGTCATCGTTGCGAAGCGCTTCGCAAACCCCTACCGCGATGGCCTCTTCTCCAACATAAAGGTGCGCTAATCCCGGCATCAGTGCCCGGGTATATAGTTCATTGACTTGTTCTTCAAACAATCGAATCATTTGCATGCGGCGGTACATGTGCAGCCACTTTTCGGCAGAAACTCCGGCGGGAGGTTTTAAGACGTCCGCGGTCCTGCTCATCGTTTCACTCCGCACAACTGCGCCAGCACGTCAAACACGACAGCAAAATCTTCTTTTTCGAGGCCGATGCCGCGTGCTGCGGTGAGAATCTCGTTTGAAACTGCCGTGGAGGGCATAGGCACATTCAGCTTCCGGCCGAGCTCCAGCGCCAGCAGCATATCCTTTTGCATCATGTTGACGTTGAACCACGCTTCGTCCGGCAGTTTGAGCACGAACGGACCGCGGTACTTCACCATGGGCGAGGCAATCGCGCTGTTGGTCAGCACATCAACGGCAATCTCTCGGGATATTCCGCTTTTTTCGGCGAGCAGCACTCCCTCCGAAAAGGATAGCATCTGCACCGCGAGGCTCAGGTTTGCGGCGATCTTCAGTACCAGTGCCTGGCCGTTTCCGCCGACATGCGTCACCTTCGGGCCGATATCCAAAAGGATGGATTTCACTTTCTCAAAGGTCTCTCTGCGGCCCCCAACCATCACGGAAAGCTTTCCTTCTTGCAGTGTAATGACGCTTCCGGAGACGGGCGAATCCAACATGTCTGCGCCTTTTGCGCGCACTTTCTCTGCCACCGCACGGCTGTAATCCGGGCTCACGGTGCTGATATCCGAGTAAATCTCGCCGGGTCTCAATCCGGCAAGAATGCCGTCGGGTCCTTCGACGATTGCTTCCAGTGCCGCGGAATTGGTCACCATGGAAAACACGATATCTGCAGCAGCCGCGACAGCCCGCGGGGAATCAGCCCACTTCATGCCCGCTTTAATCAGCCATTCCGCTTTCGATTTCGTACGGTTATAACCCGTCAGGGAATGGCCTTTGCTAATCAGGCGATTCACCAATTCACCGCCCATTACGCCAAGTCCAACGAAACCGAGATTTGCCATGTTCGCTTCTCTCCGTGTCTTCTAAATCCTGCTATTCGTTTTCAACGCTGGAGCTCCGGGAGTCGTCCCGGACTTGCCGAAGATGCGCGCGCATTGCGTCCCGTGCCCCCAACGGATCGTGATTCTCCACCGCTTCCAAAATCCGTTTGTGATGATATTGCCCCCGCTCGGGTCCACCTTCGACTTGGAAAATGCTCAGTCTCTGTTCCCGCAGGACGCCAACGATGGAATCGATTAGCGACAAGATGAGGGGATTCGCGGCAGCCTCCGCCAGAGCCAGATGGAAATCGAGATCCGCTTCGATGTAGGAGTCGGGATCGCCCTTCGCCCCATCCATTATCGCGATTGCTTCGCGAAGTTCGCTCAGGCTCTCTTCCGTAACTCGCTTTGCCGCAAGCGCAGCGATCTCTGGCTCCAGGATTTCTCGCACCTCAACCAGATGCAGCGTTCCTTCGCGTGGCCCCAACTTGATCATGCGATCAAAGGTGAGGCGAATGGAGTTCAAGCTTTCGCTGGTGATAAACGTGCCTCGACCTGGATACGCCTCGACCAGTCCCTTCTCGCGTAGGGCCTTCACCGCTTCGCGCACGGCCGTCCGGCTCACGCCAAACTGAATTGCCAACTCACGCTCGGCGGGTAACTGGTCTCCCTCCTTGAGATCGCCGCGCTCGATCGACTCCTCGATTTGCTTGACGATCTGCTCATATAGGCGGGAACTTTGAACTAATTTATACATAGCCTACCCTCCACCCCTCCTGCTACCTCTCCGACTATTCGGGAACTGTGGCAGACGCGGCAGCTGCCGTAATCCGCCGGAGAGCGTGGGCGGAAGAAAGCTCTCCATTGGCCTGTTGGTATGACCACCATACAACATGCCGATAACAACCTCAACTTCTTTTCTCATTTCACCCAATCCGCCAGCCGGATTTTGCTTTCATTCTGCGCATCTGTTAGCGGCGTAAAGCTCCCCTTACAAAATCGCCGGTCGAGGGATTGATCGATGCAATAGCCAATGGTGTCTCCTTCGCGTTTGCGTTCTCCAAAATGTGCGCGACTTGATGCGACCTGTGCTCAAGTCGCGCGTTTCGCCGCGAGGGCTTTTTATCTTCAGTTTCGTTGGTCGCGAGCGGAGCAGAAGCTGTCAAGAAGCTGTCAACTGCCAAGCTGTCAACTGCCCGTTGCCTAGTGCCAACACTGCTTGGTATGACATCTATACCATAAATCTGATTTGGCACATCAGAAATATTTCTTGACACCCCTAATTATCTGGTGGTAGTACCATCACACCACGGTGCACTTTGGTTCTTGGGCTATTGCATCTCTTTAGGGGGAGGGGTCCTCAATGAAGTCTGTTTTTCGCTCCTTGTTCCATTTCGGCCGTACTGGCTGGCCAGTCCTGATTGTCCCCGCTATTCTTGCCGTCATGCTATCGATGTCTAGGACCGCCACTGGGCAGACAACAACGGGTCGTATCCTCGGCAGCGTCCACGATTCTCAGGACGCGGCCATCGCCGGCGCCAGGGTGACCGTTACGGACACGCAACGGAACACAGCGCGCAGCACGGTCACCGATGAAGTCGGTGAGTACGCAGTGCCCGACCTTCCACCCAGCACGTATAAGGTACTGATCGAAGCGAAAGGGTTCAATAGTTACCAGGCGGCGAGCGTTCTGATCGAGGTCGGCAGAGATTTTCGCATCGACGTGACACTTAAAACCGGCGACTCCACCCAGGTCATCACCGTGGATGAAGAGCCCGCGATGTTGGACACGACCAACTCCATGCTGGGTGGGACCTTGAGCAACAAGGAGATTAACGATCTTCCGCTGAATGGCAGGAATTATGAAAACCTTCTGCAATTGCGCCCCGGCGTAATGCGCTACCCGGGTGGAGGATTTTCCACCACCAGCAGCAACGGGCTGCGGGCGGAGGACAACGCCTATCTAATTGACGGATTGTTCAACAGCGAACCTTTTTCGGGCCAGAGCATTATCAACGGTGCGGGCATCGCCGGCGATTCAGCGACTATTCTGCCCATCGATTCCATCCAGGAATTCAACGTGGTTCAGAGCCCTCCGGCGGAGTACGGTTGGAAGCCGGGGGCGAATATCAACGTCGGCCTAAAATCCGGCACCAATGATTTGCATGGCACAGCATACGGCTTCTTCCGCACAACCGATCTGGATGCAAGGAATTTCTACAACACGGTCGATAGCGGTCCGAAAGACCCCCGGCACCTGGAGCAGTTTGGCACCACGCTTGGCGGACCCATCGTAAAGGATCGACTTTTTTTCTTCGGGGCTTACGAAGGTCAGCGGTATACCGTCGGCAATGCGGGGTTGCTGACTACACCTGCCACAGTTGGTCTTTCCACCCCTTCCGGTGGCTCCGGGTGTACGTACAGCGGGGCAACTGGCGGCGACTGTGCGAATAGTATCGTGAACGCGATCCAGGATCTTCAAGCAGGTGGCGTGCCCATTAGCTCCGCGAGCTTGAAAATTGCCGGATGTACTTTGGGTCCACCGGTCACTTGCAATGGCACGGGATTCCCGTTGAACCCTGGAACAAACCCGGCGGGCAGCAATACGATCGACTACGGTCTTCCGAACAGCGTGAGTGTTGACAATGCTCTCGGCAAAGTGGATTACCAGATCAACACGCAAAACACTCTGAGCGGTATGTACTTCTACGGCGACAACAATGGCACCGTGCAGGACGCCAGTCAATTGCAGACCAAATGGCTTACGCGAATTCACACTCGGGCACAGGTGGTAGGATTAAACTGGATCGCGACACCTAGCCCAGAGTGGGTGAACGAGGCGCGCTTCGGCTACAACCGCTTGTACCAACCAACGGTAGTGAATGACGTGGGTACACCCGCAAGCGACTATGGGCTGAACACAGGGGTCACAAATCCGCTCTACGGCGGCTTGCCGCGCATCAATATCCTGGGTTTGGACGGTTTTCCAGCCTCGGGACTCGGCGGTTTTAATTGGCCCAAAGTGCAGGGCCCCGACACCCGATACCAATTTGTCGACCACATCAGCCGCATCGAAGGTAAACACACCTTCAAATTTGGCGGAGAAATCCACCGCGATGGTTTCGAAGGCGGCGCGTATGGCGGAGCCCGAGGCAGATTTAAGTTTCTTGGCGGCACAGCCTTTCCTACTTCCACGCCGCTGGAGGACTTCTTTGCAGGCGACCCCGCCAACGGAACTCTGTTGATCGGCGACCCTACGCGCGACATCCACAACTGGGGAATTGCCCTATTTGCGCAAGATGATTGGCGCATCACCAACCATCTGACGGTGAATTTTGGCTTGCGCTACGAATTGAATACCGTCATCCAGGACGGCAACAACCAGTTGGCCAATTTCAATCCCAATGTGGGGCTCGTGCAGGTCGGCAAGGGAATCAGCGGCCCGTACAACGTCGACCCCACAAATTTTGGCCCACGAGCCGGTTTTGCGTGGGATATCAATGGAAATAATCGCACCGTCCTTCGCGGGGGCGCCGGGGTTACCTACGAGACCATCAACTGGGAAGCTTTCCTGGCCCTGAACAATGACCTCGGCCTGAGCACGATTCCGACTGGAGGCGAGGGAGTAACCCCAGGGAACGGAAATATTGCCACCGGCCAAGTCACCTTTTTCCCGCCTCAACTAAACTGGAATGCCACGGGGAGCAACACCGTGTTCCCCACCGGGACGATCAATTGCAGCGCGACGGCAGGAAACCCGTGCACGATCATGGGAATCACCCAAAACTTCAAAACTCCTTATGTCACGAACTGGAACCTAAACCTTCAGCGGGCGTTCACCACAAAGGTAACCCTGGAAGCGGCTTATGTTGGCAATCACGGCTCAAAACTGCTAGGCATCCGCGATATCAATCAACCCACCGTCGGCGCAGGCTGGGCGGCTTGCATAGCATCCGACTACGATCCAACCATTTGCAGCGCGGGGGCGGATCCCGTTGCGGAGCAAAACGCGCGTCCCTACAACACAAAATTTCCTTACCTGGCTCAGATCTATCAGGTGGGAAACATTTACCGGTCCAATTACAACGGTTTCCAGCTCACACTCACGGGGCGGGACTATCACGGCCTGACTTTCCTGGCGGGTTACACATATTCCCACGCCTTGGACGACGTTGGCGCCAACTGGGATTTTGGAGCGGGCTCCGGGTTACCAATGAACAGCGTGCGTGCCGCAAACGAGTACGCCAGCAGCGACTTTGACATGCGCAATCGTTTCACGCTTTCCCTCACCTATGCAATTCCGAGCGTCAAGACTTGGGGCCAATTGCTGGAAGGATGGCAGGTGAACACGATTGTCAGTGTCTATGGCGCTCAGCCCTGGGGACCGATCGACGCGGGGACGGACGTGAGTGGTACCGGGGAGTTTGTCGACCGGTGGGACTTTTTTGGCAACCCAGCGAACTTCAAACCGACCATTTCGTCCGGGGTTCCCTGGTTCTCAGGCACGAGCAACCCAGCCTGCGCCGCCAAGGCTCTCGCGTTAGACGGCGGTACTCCCGGAGGTCACACCTACTCGCTTAGCACGTGGGGTTGTTATGTCATGGGCAATTCCATGATGCTACCGCCAGCTGTTGGCAGGTTCGGAACCATGGGCCGCAATATCTTTCGAGATTTCGGCTTCCGAAATGTTGATTTTTCAGCGGTGAAGAATTTCCGATTCGGCGAACGCCTCAACATGCAGTTCCGCGCGGAGTTCTTCAACCTGTTCAACCATCCGAACTTCGCCAATCCCTTTGGCGGGCAAAACGGCTGGGGGCATAACGATCCATCGGTGCCGGGCCCGGGCGGTTTCGGCTGCTCCTGCGCCACGCCCGACGTCGCCGCATCGAACCCAGTAATTGGTTCAGGGGGTAGCCGGGCCGTACAGTTGGGGTTGAAGTTCACGTTTTAGAAATTGAAGCGCCAGGGGAACTGCTCCGGGGCCTGCACTGTTTGAACTGCAGTGCCCCGGAGGCCGTGTTCACTTTTGTCGATGTATTTACTCAATTCTTCTTGATGTCCCATCCGAGGCCTGCAAAATGCGAAGCATACGCACCTGTTCGAACTATTTTTTGTCTTGCCTGGTTTTTCTCGCTGTAACGGTTCTCCTTCCCCTTCTGGCATTGCCACAGGAAAGACCGGAACGAACCATTGAAGAAATCAAGGTTGAAGCCATTAAGCGGGCTCAGACCGGAATGTACCCGATGATCGGCCTTGATCCCGCGGATGTCGAAGAAGCCTTCGCTTCGATTAAAACGCGTGATAACGACGAATGGGCCGCGGGGTTCATGCATGTGGCGGATCGCTACATGGCAGAAGGCAAGTCCCTGGAAAAGACGGATTCAACCAAAGCAAACGCCGACTACATCCGCGCCTGGCGCCTATATTCCTTTGGGCGCTGGCCCATTCCTTCATCGCCAATGAAAAAAGAATCCTACGCCAAGGCCATTGAGGCATTCCTGGCCCACGCCAAGTTCTGGGATTCGCCGCTGGAAGTTGTGCGCATTCCATTCGAAGGCTCCGAGATTATCGGCTATTTGCGTCTGCCGAAGAATGCAACGCGTCCAGTGCCCATGGTGATTGCTGTCAATGGGCTCGACAGCCGCAAGGAAGATTTGACGGAGAGCTTTGGCGCCATTCTTTCCTATGGCATTGGGTTCCTGGCAGTGGATGGGCCGGGGACCGGGCAGTGTCCCATTAAGGCGAGTCCCACCGCAGATCGATTGCTCTCCAAAGTGATCGATTATCTCCAAACTAGGCCCGAGGTCGACAAAACTCGGATTGCATTTCACGGCGTGAGCTGGGGAGCTTACTGGGGTACAAAGATGGCGGTCGTGGAGCGGAATCGTTTGAAGGCTGTGAGCGTTCAGTCTCCGCCAACCGACCTGTTTTTCACGAAAAGGTTCCTGACGGAATCACTCCTTGGTAATCGGGAATATCTCTTCGATCAGGTCCCGGCATTGATGGCCATTTTTGATAATGTAAACTCCGTCGATGACATCGCGGCTGTCTTCGAGAAAATGTCCCTGGTCAATCAGGGTATTCTAGGCAAGCCCACCACGCCGATGCTGGTCATCGCAGGGGTGAAGGATACTCAGGTACCAATTTCGGATATTTATGAACTCATGAACGCGGGTGATGTCCCCAAAGAAGCGTGGATCAATCCATCCGGCGGACATTTGGGCCGGCAAGTCCAGGTGTGGCCTGATCCGATCATTTTCAGGCGTGTCTTGCTCCCTTGGCTGGCGCGCAATCTGGACATCCCATCCCTCCCTGAAGCTAAGAGAAAACCCTGAGAGTGAAACAGAACACCGGGGCAGAATCCGCCGCACCGGACATATCCCGTGCCATTGCCCACTGGCTCAGACGGTTGACGCAACACTTTGTTAGTCGATTAGACCTGAACAGGTCAGTCTTTTCTATGAGTCAACCATCGCGAACGAATTTGGCCCTTTAAACTCCCTCACTCAGACCTCAAGGCAATCTTGCGTTGACCCTTTGAGACCACCTCGCAAACCGGACAGACCCTCGCAGAGAGGCGACTCGGACGCTTTAGGCTTATGGACGGGGTTATGTCAGTGGGGGAGGAGGGATGGCCAGTTCTGGAGAAGGGTGAGGGGACGGGAGTTTTCGTCGGCGGCGACGACGAGGAGGAACTTTTTGCCGTCGGGGGCGACGTCGAAACCAATCATGCCCTGGCGATAGACGCGAAGCGAAGGGTGGAAGATAAAGAGGGAAGTGGGGTGGCCGAGCGTAACGCTGTCGCCGTTTTCGTGGACATCTACAGAGATCATTTCATTGCGCATGGACATGTAGAAGAGTTGTTTGCCGTCGTGGCTCCAGCGGGCCCATTTGCCACCGTCCGTGGAGACCTGCCACATGCCATTTCCGCCGGAAGAAGGAACAATGAAGACCTGCGCGCCGGTGTGCAGGAGGACGGTGAAAGCGACGAACTTGCCGTCGGGAGAAAATTGGCCGCTGGATGCGGGACCGTTTGTGGTGGAGGCCGAAATGAGGGTACGCGACGGTTCGTCCGGGTTGACCGGCATGACCTCGAGGTTGCCGGAGCCGCTCTCAGTGAGGAGGTAGCGGCCGTCGGGAGACCAGTCGGTAACGGCGAAGTTGTAGGGGACTTCCTTGACGACAGTGGACTGGCCGGAGCCGCTGGCAGGGCGAATAACGACGCGGGAGATGCTGTTAGGTAAGCCGTGAACGACAAGAAAGTGGGAAGCGTCGGGCGACCAGACGGGCTCAGCGACGACGTCACCATCAAAGGTGAGGCGAGCTTTATCGGGGCCGAAGGGATCGAAGGCCCAGACGTCGTGAGTAGGATCGCCCAAGCCGACGAGCAAACGGCGACCGTCCCTGGAAAGGCGAGGACCGAGGTAAACGTCCTTGTCACCGACAAAGCTGAGGTGCTTTCCGGAACTGTCCAGCCACTCCATGCGGGACTGGGCCATGGCAGCACCTCTCTGAAAAATCAAATCACCGGCATCCGATGCCGTGACGGTGGCGTGCCATACGCCGAGATCAACGACAACGCCGTCTACGATGGGGCGAGCAGAACCGGTCAAGGAGAGAGAAACGAGGTCGAGTGGCTGCGAGTAAAGAGTGGTCTCCTTCACGAAGAGAAGCTGGCCCATAGAGTACATGCCGCCAGCGGGGGAGGAAACGAGAAAGCGATTCACTTTGCCATCGAAGGAAGCGATGTAGATGCCGTTCTGCTCGGAGAGAGGCGAGGTGTGGTTGGAAGAGTAGTAAAGGAAGTGTTTGCCGTCGGGCAGTGAGCAGGGCCAGCGGTGCGTGGTGTGAATGGCGGTGTCTAACTTGGTGACCGCGGAGGGAGTACCACCGGTGGCAGGGGCCTGATAGATGGCATCGCGCGGATTCGGAGTGAAGAGGATGACGCCGGAGGGAGTCCAAGAGCCGCCGCGAGGCGACGCTGCAGGACAAACGGTGCGAACGACACCGGTGGCCACATCGAGGGTTCTCAACTTGCCGTCGGAGAAGAAACCGACGCTGGCGCTGTCTGGAGACCAGAAGGGGTTCATGGCGCCATGAGCGCCGGAGAGCACGCGTTCGGTGCCGTTGCGAAGAGAGCGGAGCCAGAGTTCTCCACCGGCGCCGAACACCAGGGAACTGCCGTCGGGGGAGAGAGCGGGCTGGGCGCCCATGTCGCCTTCGATTTCGAAGGAAGTGTTGGGTGGAGCGACGATGGAGGAGTAGACAGGAAGAGCGGGTGCAGGGCTGCGCGGGCGGAGGGAGAAAAGAGCAAGCACGGCGAGAAGAGCGACGGCGGCGACGGCCCAGGGAACGAAGTCACGGAATTGTTTGCGTCGGGCGACTGGGATAGGGGCGGCGGAAGATTGCGAAGAAGGATCGAGGGTTGAGAGAGCTTTGAGTTCAAGAGCGAGGTCGCGAGCGGATTGCCAGCGCTCGTCGGGATCCTTGGCGAGGCAGCGGCGAATGATGTGATCGAGAGAGCGGGGCGTGAAAGGGCGGATCGTGGAGATGGGAGGAGGCTCTTTTTCGAGAATGGCGGAGACGACAGAGAGTGGGGATTTGCCTTCGAAAGCGCGTTGTCCGGTGAGGGCTTCGTAAAGAATGGCGCCGAGGGAGAAGATGTCGCTGCGGCCATCGAGCTCCTTGCCTTCGATTTGTTCGGGGGACATGTACTGGTAAGTGCCGACGATGACGCCTCGCTCGGTGACAGGCGAGGAAGCAGCGACATTGGTGAGGGTGACGGTGGAAACAGTTGCGGTGGTGATGGTGGGTTTGGCGAGACCGAAATCGAGGAGCTTGGCGCCGGTTTTGGTGAGCATGATGTTGCCGGGCTTGAGATCGCGATGGACGACACCCGAGCGATGGGCTTTGTCGAGAGCGTCGGCGAGCTCGGCGCCGAGCTTGAGGACCTGGTCGGTGGGGAGCTGACCCTTGACGATGCGTAGGAAGAGGGTTTCGCCTTCGATGCACTCCATGACGAGGTAGTCGGTGCCGTCCTGGGATCCGACGTCGAAGAGCGAACAGATGTTGGGATGATTGAGGGCGGAGACGGATTTGGCTTCGCGCTCGAAGCGGAGTTTGGCCGCGGGATCGGAGCAGAGATGAGAGGGGAGGATTTTAATGGCCACGGAGCGGTCGAGGCGCGTGTCTCGGGCGCGATAGACTTCGCCCATGCCACCGGCGCCTAGTTGGCTAATGATTTCGTAGGGTCCTAGCTTTGTGCCAGTCGAGAGTGCCATCGTGTCTGGAAATTATACAGCCTTGGAGACAAAAGGTCGCGCCGCGCTTGAATCGACGTCAAGAAAGACTCTGGGATTTCAAACTCCTGCGAGTAAATTCCAAGCAAGTGCTGCGTCGACCGTCTGAGCCGACAAGAGAAACCGAACATGGGTACTGGGACGGATTTTTTTGTTACCCGACTTGCCAGCTAAAACGTGTCAGGTGTTCAGCAGGCGGCAGGAGTCAGACTCTTCGTCGATAGGTAGATCTGGCTCTGGGGGATCGGTCTCGGGGATCGTCGCTGTGGGGCGCCGGGCCGCGGCTGGCTCGGGCGCCGGGGACTCGGCTAGGGCTGGAGTTCTTTCGTTGATTAGGGGCGTGAGCCATGGACTTTGCAGTGCGGCTAATGCAAGCTCTTCTTCGAGGCCGTTGTAGAGCGAATCTGCCAACTCCTCTCGTGCCCTGTCCGCTTGGTTTTCCCCATGCTTTCTTCGGAGTGACTCAAAGATGGACCGCGCGGTTGTTGCGCCCACCTTCGCTTCGATGAGGTTTCGGAGTTTGCCGGATTTGTACGTCCTGAGTGCGTTACGAAACGCGAGCAGTGAATCCCCTTGGCGCTCATCAAGGCCTTCGGCAAGTGCCTGCACAAACTGCATTTGAAACTCGGACCGATCTTCGAGGTTCTGCTCGAGTTCCGCGAACTGTGCTGTCAGTGTTTCTCTCAGCTTCCTGACATCGGCCGCATTGGATTCCCACAGTTTCTGGACCTCCTTGGCTAATGCCCGCGCGTATTCGTTGCGCATTTGAACAGTGGCTCCAGCCGTAGCGGTTTTTGTCTGTTCGTCGATCATTTTCAGGCTGAATCTGGCAACAAGGACAAACACGCCTGTCAGGATCAGCCCCATGATTCCCAGTGTCCACATTTGCGTGTTGAGGACTTCTTGGTAGTAAGACTCGTACTGCTTCTGCGTACGCGTGATGTAGTCTTTTTCCATCACTGCGCTGCTTGCGGCTTTTTCGGCGGCGTCGGCGCGCTCCTCTAGCTTCTTGAGGCGGTCTTCCTGGGCGGGTCGCGAGGCTTTTTGCGGCTGCTCAGATCGAAGGGTGGGGCTGAAAAAAACGAGAACCGCAGCAAGGATCAGGATGCGTTGGCGTATTTTAGTCACGGGTCCGACTCCTGGCTGGGACTCCCAATCTAGTTGCAGGGAGGTGTGATGTCACTGTTTGGAGCCGGGTGCGGTGTCTGAAAGAATACCGGCCTGAAGGGCAAGGCGTTTCGATTGCGTCGAGCGTTCTCATCTGATTGATTAACGCGCTATCTAGCGAGGTCGGCCGTTGCAAGAGTTTTTTCTTCAAGGTGTTGGCCTCCTCCGGGCACACCCGTGCGGCGCTTTGTGTTTCGTAGTAGCTGCGATCGTTGGCCTGCAAGGTGTTCACCACAACAGGTTCGGTTCCGTGTCGCTTCATCAATTCGAGTTGCCTACCAACCAACTCCTTCGTCATCCGCGCAGAAATTCCGCATGCCGACGGCCGGGGGAACCGCGAAAGCTATGCCGTAGAGGACGAACCGCGCATGCGGTCGATCAAGCCCTGGGAATCGTCTGGCGGCTCATCGCCACGCCAGGCCACGTGCTGATCGGGGCGAGAGAGCACCAATTTACGCGGATAGAGCGAGGCGCTGTCAGCCGCGTCTACGTCGAGCACAACTAGGGGTAGCCCACGCTGTGCAGCCGCTGCCGCGAGGCTGCCGGTCTCGACGGCCGGATCGAAACGCAGCAGTGCAAACTCAGGTCCCAGCGCGTCATAGAGTGATCTTCCGTCGCGCAACCACACATGTGGCGTGCGGCAGCCCGGCACAGTGGACTGGACGAAGTCGTAAATCGTGTACCCAGGGGCCTCCTCGCCGTCGTACGCGATAATCGGAGAATCCTTGTAGAAATAACCGAAGTTGAGCCCGCCACAGCAGAACTGGCCGACGTTCTGTTCGTAGGCGATTCGCCCGATGCGAGCACGTACCGCCTCGCCTTTCGGTCCAGGCTCTTCCAAGTTGTGAGGGAGGGAACTGCCCAGCGATTCTCGCGTGAGTGAAGTGTTCATGGCGTATCGCGAAACCTGGTCGGTGACTGGTTGGCGCTCGGACTCATAGGCGTCCAAAATTGTGGGGTCCGCCCACCCGTTGAGTACACCCGCCAACTTCCAGGACAGATTCATGGCATCTGCGATTCCCGCGTTCATCCCGTAGCCGGCGAACGGAACCCAGATATGTGCTGCGTCTCCGCATAAGAAGACGCGCCGGTCGCGAAAGCGGTCGGCGATCATACGGCCTCCGGTCCAATCTTCCTTCGCGAGAATCTCGAACTGGAAGGTGGACTCGACACCGAGGATCTGCCGGATGCAGTGGTCTCGGTCGAACGTTGCCAAATCGTCAGTGGGGGGACGCCAGTTGTGGATGAGCCATCGGTCTCTGCCGTAGATGGTAAACAGGTAGCCGCAGCAGCGCGGATTAAGGGAATCGCTCAACCACGCCGGTCTCGGGATCATGGCAAGCAGTTGGGGCGAGTGGATATAAGTGGACTGCGTTTGCATCACTACGGCGTCGCCACTGAATTTGGCGCCAATCTTGCGACGCACATCCGAATGGGCGCCATCACAGCCAATAAGGTAGGTGGCAGAGATTTCGATGCGCTCGCCGGTGTCGAGATTCTCAGCGGTCGCTAAGATTCCGCTTTCTCTCTGCTCGAAGTCAAAGATTTGAGTGCGGTTCAGCAAGCGTATTCGCGGCGTCGCTGCAGCGTACGTGAACAACACCGGTTCGAGGTAGATTTGGTTGATGCGATGTGGAGGTTCGGGAGTGGGCCACCAAGTGTCTGGCCCACCCTTCGCAGTATAGCGCTCTGCACGGCATGGGATCGGAATGCGCGAAAGTTCCATCCCGGTTGCGGTGGTGCGGAATGCTACGTCGTTAGGATAATTGGCGGGCAGACCAGCGTTGCGTACTGTCTCGACTAAACCGAGGCGACGAAAAATCTCCATCGTCCGTGACGCGACGTGATTGCATCTCACGCCGGGTGACTCGCCGCCAGCACGGACTTCAGCGACCACCACATTGATGCCACGCCGAGCTAGATCAATCGCCAGGGTTAGTCCAACCGGCCCTCCTCCGACGATCAGCACTTCCGTATTGATTGGCGTGACCATGGGAGCAACTCAAACCTGTCTAGTCTAACCGCTGCCGACTAAGCCTGCCCCCCATTTTTTGAGGCTTTTGGTTAGCCAGCAAGGTGCCACAGCGGAGAGACCTGATTCGACTCATTTATTTAGGAAGTGGAGTTGACCGCGAGACCGATGCGATTCACTTAGTCTTTGGGATTCGTGCTCTTGGGTGTCGCGGAGCAAGCCTGATAGCAAACTCCTTGTCTTACTTCTTTCGCATAAACTGGGAGTTCCTCAACGGTGACTTGGAAACCTTCTACCGCTATTCAGTCCTTAGGACGCTGAAGCGTACGATCCAAGGCTTCGCGAACTTGCGAGGCTAGAGTTTCATAGGCAAATGGCTTGATGATGATAGCTCGATTTGATTCGGAAGCACCCTGCCGAACGATTTCATCGTCCGTGTAACCAGACATGTAAAGAACGCGCAGGTCCGTCTTTCGCTCTATGAGTCTCTCTGCAAGAACACGCCCATTCATCCCCGGCATGATAACGTCGGTGAGGAGGAGCGAGATTTCTCCGACGTGGTCATCAAATAAGTCCATTGCTTTCTCGGCGTCCTCGGCCTCATGCACGCGGTAACCGAGTTTCTCGAGTTGGACCCGCGTAACTTCCCGCAACGATGGCTCGTCCTCAACCAATAAGATAGTTTCCGAACCCCACGATAAAGAAGGGGACCTCAGGAGTGGTACCGTAATCCTCTCCCTTTCCAGGAGAGGCAAGTAAATCTCAAATGTGGTGCCAGATCCCAGTTCGCTCTCGACCCAGATATAGCCTCCGCTCTGCTTCACGATACCGTAGACTGTCGCCAATCCCAGACCGGTGCCCTTGGCAGCTTCCTTAGTTGTGAAAAAGGGTTCGAACACGTGAACGAGGACGTTCTTGTCCATGCCGAGACCGGTGTCCATAACGGAGAGTTTGATGAATTCGCCGGACGTCGAGCCAATATGGTCTTTGACGAATGCCTGATCGAGGAACACATTCGAAGTTTGGATAATGAGTTTCCCTCCATCGGGCATTGCGTCTCGGGCATTGACTACGAGATTCATCAATACTTGCTCAATCTGGCCTGGGTCTGCCTTCACCGAACCCAGGTCAGGCTCGAGCGACAAAACGACTCGAATATTCTCACCAATTAAACGCTGAGTCATTTTGTACAGCTCATGAACGGCGGCATTCAGGTCAAGGATTGTGGGTTGCAGGATCTGCTTGCTGCTAAAGGCTAGCAACTGGCGCGTAACGGCCGTAGCACTATTTACAGCAGTTCGCACTCTGCCTAGGTACCTCTGGCAAATCTCGTCGGGGGGAATTCGTTCAACTAACAGTTCCATATTCCCAAGGATTACCCCAAGCACGTTGTTAAAGTCGTGTGCTACACCCGCTGCTAAGCTGCCGACGGCCTCTAACTTTTGAGCTTGGTGTAACTGTGCCTCTAGCAACTTGCGCTCAGTCACATCCCGACAGAGGCCGAGATATCGAAGTGGCCGTCCCGAATTGTCGAACTCTGCTTTGCCGGAAACTTCAACCCAACGAGTCTCTCCTCCTGGGCGGATGATGCGGTGATCGAAATGAATTGGCTTTCCGGCGAACAGCAGAGCGGACTGTTCTTTGACGAGCGACTGGTCGTCCGGGTGAATGTAGCGCAACATGTCTTCAAGGGAAGGCTGAGGAGTCCCGGGCGGAATGCCAAAAATCTCAAACACCGGAGGGGACCAGGTCTGCTTGCCCGACGGCAATTCGACTGCAAATATCCCCATACTTGCCCCAAGCTGGGCCAACCGAAGATGCTCTTCATTGAGGCGCAACGCCTCTTCCGCCTTCTTGCGGTCGGTAATATCGCGATTAATCTCAAGAGTGCCGGTTAAACGGCGGGTGATATCTCGGTGAGCCACCCATCGGCTGTCAACAACGATTTTCGATCCGCTTTTGCATAGGTGTGTCAGCTCGCCCTCCCAAACTCCATTTTCGGCTAGGTCCGCCTCAATCTCCCTCAACGGTTTTGGGAAAGTTGTTTGGAGTAGGTCTGGTGGAATCCGTCCTATGGCCTCTTCTCGCTTCCAACCGTAGGTTTTCGCGGCGCCCTCATTCCAATATACGATCTCGTTGTTGGCGTTGCGTACGAGGATGGCGTCGTGGGCAGAGTCAAGCAAAGCTGCCTGCGCTCTGTTCGTCTCCTCGGTCAGTTTACGCTGGGTTACGTCACGTCCGATGCCCAACAGGCGGCCATTGGGCATGAGGCTCACACCAACTTCGGCAAGAAACGCACTTCCGTCCTTGCGGCGGGTATGCCATTCGCGATTTGACACAACACCTGAGGTCAGGTTCCTCACGAGCTGTGCCAGGCGCGGGATCTCCTCATCCACAAGGATGTCCGTAACTTTCATCGTCAGGAGTTCCTCACGCGTGCATCCGAACATCCGGCAGGCCGCTGGGTTGACGAACTCGAAGCGACCTTGTGGATCTGCTACAGTGATGCTGTCGATATCACATCCTAAGATCAATCGGTAGTATTCCTCGCTGGCGCGAAGTTCCTCCTCGGCGCGTTTACGCGCTATGACTTTCGCGACGTGTGAGGAGATGTTTTCCAGGATTTGCAGGTGTGTTTCGTCGTACGCCGCTGGATCCGTATAGTGTTGGACAGCCATAACACCGATGGTTTTTTTGTCAACCTTAAGTGGAACTCCAAGCCAGACGGCTGTAGGCTTGCCAGTGGGTTCGATAGCGCCGCGCTTCTGCAACTCGCGTTCCGATGACCGGTCAAGCAGCAAAGGTCTGCCTGAATGTAATACGTATTCAGTACGGCCTTTCCCGGACTTACGCCGGGTCAACGGGAGATCTGCGCGGTCAATATAGTAAGGGAATTGCAGCTCGTCGTTCTGTTCATCATAGAGAGCTATATAGAAGCTATCCGCAGGAATAACGGTGCAGATGATTTGGTGGACACTCCGGTAAAGACCGTCCAGGGTTTGCGCTTGGTCCGCCGCCGCCGCAATGCTGAACAGGGAGTTGTGGAGTGCCTCTTGGCGCTTGCGCTCGGTGATGTCCTGCGCGATTCCAAAAGTCCCAATCAGAAGCCCCTGGCTGCTCTTGATCGTGCCTGTGCTAAGGGATATGGGAAAATCGGTGCCGTCCTTGCGTACCCTGCGGCATTCGCCCCTCCATCCACCACCAGACGCTGTCTGAAGTCGAATCTCCTTGCTGAGATTCGGCGGATTATTCCCTGAGAGGAGGGCGGTTCCAAAGAATTGCCCAATAATCTCGCTCTCACTGAAGCCGGTGGAATGAAGCAGAGCCTGATTGACAAAAGTTATGCGACCGTCAGGGTCGCCGATGGCGATCATTTCTGTACTGTTCTCGGCGACTTGGGCCAGGCGGGAGATTCGCTCTTTCGAACGATTGCGCCCCGAAATATCCTGCTTGATCGCAATGAAGTGCGTGATTTCTCCAGTCCCACTTTTCACTGGAGTAATGGTCATCTCCTCGTGGTAAAGACTGCCATCCTTACGCCGATTGAACAATTCTCCCTGCCATATTTCTCCTCTCAGAATCGCTTCCCACATCTCTTTGTAGAAGGAAACAGGTTGTTGTCCCGACCTGACCAGGCGCGCGTTCTGGAATAGAGCTTCGGCCCTCGTATAGCCGGAAAGCTTCTCGAACGCACAATTGACCCAGATTATCGTGCCGTCTCGCCTGGTTATAACGATAGGATTTGCGGCAGCTTCAAGTGCAGCTGCTTGAAGTTGGCGGACATCTTCCTTGGTTTCAGGAGCGGGGGGTTTGATCATTGTCCGCAAGAAGCTAGAGAAAGTCCTTTTCTTGAAACCCTTGTGTGGCGGGCACCAGATTTGTTTCGGGCAACATATTGGACCAGGTCAATGACAGAAGGTAGATTTAGCTTCGATAGTTCGACCGTGCGTACAGTGGTGCCAAGAAAAATGGCTATCTCGATACTGGACACACCTTCCGCCATGAAAAGCATGACCTCGCGCTCTGTTTCTGTCAGTTCTTTAGGAGCTGAAATTGGCCGCATGGTTTAATACCTTAACGGCGCAACACACACGTGAAAAGTATCCATGCCGACCTGGCGGTGAATATATACAGTCAATTACGTAAGTAGCCCGGATGAGCCTTTAGCAAAAAACAAATCGGCCTTGTAGAATTTGTGGGAAAGATCTCGGGAGTGGCTCCTGATCCACGAGGTCCATTCGATAGGTCGATGCAACAGCATCTAAAAGATGATGTGTTTAACGAATTGCAAAAAAAACAGAGTTTTTTTGGTGAAAATGGCGGGCCTGGTCGGACTCGAACCGACAACCACTGGATTAGAAGTCCAGTGCTCTATCCATTGAGCTACAGGCCCACAGAGTAAGCTCAGCCGAAAAAAAGCGACGCCCTCCTGCTTTAGATGGCAGACGCTCTATCCAACTGAGCTACGGGCGCATCCTTAGTCGATTTATTAATGTTACTGCGCTTGCGATTCTATTTCGAGTTCCAATTCCCCCGTGTGCCTTAGAGCATTTGGAAACGGTTTCAAACGCCAATTGTTGAGGATTAGTGTCGGAGAGGTAACGCCAGGAGTACTACGGCGATTGGAACTACTCTAGGTAAACTCACTGGCGAGCCGCGCCCGCGGAGGCAAAATGCGCCGGGATATTGAGCGGCAATCGCCCGAAAATGGTTGACCTGGAAGGATTTAAATATGCCATTGAGTATTCACCAGTGAGTAACCCTCGCGTTGTTTTGTAATAAACCTTGGTAACTGTCCCACTGGAACGTGCGGCCGGGTGTGTACCGGCTGGACGGAACCCGTCCCATCGTCCAGTTGTCCGCATACGGTTGAAGGAGTTAACTCTGGGGTAGGACCGAGCATCGGCGGAGCGGGTGTACCCGTGCTGGATAGCAAGCATTTAGCCTTCGAGGCAGTTCTGGCGAAGGACGCGGGGCCCCGGAACACCGAAATGGCTCGCCACTAAGGTCATTTGTACTGAGTTTCCTGAGGGACAGGAAGTTGCTCATGAGAAAAACAAATCGAAGAGAGCGCGGCTTCACCCTGATGGAATCTGTCGTGGTGATCGCCATCATGATGGTGTTGACGGGCATGGCCATTGTCCAGAGTTTCGGGTCGATGGAATCGTATCAAGCAAACTCGGCCATGGACGTGGTCGTCAGCCAATTGCGAGTGGCCCGCCAAGTGTCGATCGCGCAACGACGCACGGTGCAGGTCTGGATTGACAGCACACCGGAGTCCGATAACCGGTATCACATCAAGTACCAGGTTCTATCTGCAGGCGCGCAAACGACCGAAGTGAACGGACCGGTCGTCAGCGTTCCGATGCCCGCAATAACACAATTTGTCCTGGAGCCTGGCGTGTCGGACACTCCCATGAATTTTGGGAACACTTCAGCGGTCTTCATCGGAAATCCGCCCGTGAACGGCGGCCCTCCCGTCATGCAGTTCAATCCCACGGGGACATTCACCGACAACACGGGAACAAACCTCCTGTACGGGACAATCTTCATTGGTATCCCCAACAAAGCGAGCACAGCGCGCGCCGTCACGATCATGGGTGGAACCGGCCGGGTTCGAGCCTACAACTGGGCCGGCGGTGGTATCGGATGGCAGGAGTAGGGAGTCGCTTATGAAAACAGAAAAACTGATTCGCAAACAAAAAGGCTTCACGCTCCTGGAGACCATGATCGCCATGGCCATTCTCAGCTTTGGAGTCCTGTCCATGGCGTCCTTTTTTTCCCAAGGGTTGAAGAATTCGAACCAGGTTCAGATGCAGTACATCGCCAACCAAAAGGCACAGGAAGCCCTGGAGACGATCTACACGGCACGTGACACGCAGTTGCTGTCTTTTGCACAGCTCAACAACGTCAGTGCGGGAGGCGTGTTCAAGGATGGCCCTCAGCCGTTGTTGGCGCCGGGCCCCGATGGGCTCGTCGGAACCGCGGATGACGATACAACCAATCCGGACGTAATCATCACTGGTCCCGGCCCGGATGGAATTCTGGGTACCGCGGACGACACCTACATTCCCCTGAATCCGTGGATGACCCGAACGATCGCGATCACGGCGGTGAACAGCTATTCAAACATGGTGATGATCACGATCACGGTGAAGTACAGCTACCTTGGTCAGGTGGGTCAAGTTCAATTGGTCAGCTACATATCGTCTTATTCGTGAGGGGCAACATGCAACGGATGACAAAACGGAAACTAGCAGGGTTCACACTGATCGAATTGATGATCGCCATGGGCGTGACCATGATTTTGCTGTATGCCGCAGTGCTCGCGTTCCGGGACGCCTCGCAAACGAACCAGGTGGTCACCCAGAACGCGGACATGGCCGACAACCTGCGCACCGGATTGAATCTTATCCAGACCGATCTGCAGCAGGCAGGTTCAGGAATTCCGACAGGCGGAATTCCTCTCCCCTTTACATCCAATAACTCCACCACGGCACCCTGCGGTACGACCCCGGCTCTGGTACGCCCGAAATTGGGCGGCACGACCACTTTTCCGGCTTGCAACTCGACATTGCCGTCTGTGGAACCAGGAAACGCCATGGGGCCGTTTATAACGGCGCCGGATGCCACCACGGGGCTGCCTTCGAATCAGAGCAGCTACACGGATGAGATCACGCTGGTTTATGCCGACAATCTCGGGCTGGACGCAAAGCCCATCAATGAGCCGAAAACCACTAGCCCGGCAAATCCGGGTTGCCCGCTTGGGTCACTCACGCTCAGTGGTACAACACTCACGGCCGTGTTTGATGGCACCACCCTGAATTCGCAGGGCAACTATAACTGCGTGAATTTCGTAAAAAACGGAATCACCATCAATGTCGGCGATCTGATCATGTTCAGCAATTCGTACGGCGAAGCCCTTCTGGCGGTCACGA
Source organism: Candidatus Acidiferrales bacterium (assembly GCA_963709675.1). Classification (GTDB taxonomy): domain Bacteria; phylum Acidobacteriota; class Terriglobia; order Acidiferrales; family UBA7541; genus Acidiferrum. The sequence continues at coordinate 640,478 of CAVPWW010000001.1, read as the reverse complement.
ACGTCAACGGTCAGACGCTGACTTTTGCCAAGGGTGATCCTTTCGGCCTCAACGGCCGCTCGGAAGCCGGAGGAACCATCAATTATCTCCAGGCCAATGGGTGTGGAGGAACAAATGCCTGCTTTGCAAATACCACCGTGTCGCGCATCTGGATGGTCTCCTACTATCTCGATAATACTTCCAGCCCGCCGTACGTGCGCCTGATCCGTCAAGTGGGGCTCGGTGCAGCCACGCCGGTGGGAGAGACGCTCGAAAATCTCCAGTTCACCTACAACTTTGTAGATGGCAGCACCAACCCAGCAAACCAGCCGACTGTGCCCGCAGGCGACTCGGAGTCGCAGATCATGCTCGTGAATGTGTATCTCGCTGCCCGATCCAGCTACACAGCGCACAGGGGCAATACCACGGGCTTCTCTCGCGACAACTTGATGACGCAAGTCAGCATTCGCAGTAACGCTTATAGCAACCAGTTTTGATTAAGAGGAGCATGCGATGAACTTGAAACTAATCAAGAAATCCAGGCGTTTTCGACAAGACGCGGGTATTGCTCTCCTCACCACCCTCCTCCTGCTGTTCTTGATGTCCAGCTTGCTGGTGGGATTTGCCGTGCTGTTGATTTCGAACCAGCAACTGGCGGGAGCGAATAACGACCAAGTGGTTGCGTTTTATGCCGCGGAAGCAGGCATGGAAAAGATGACCGCGGATCTCGGCTACCTGTTCAGCCAAACGTACTCGCCGAGTATCACGCAGGTCAACGCACTCGAGACCACTCCGTATGGGCCTCCGGTTTCCTCTCTTTTTCCCAATGAATCCGTGAGCTACGCAACGGCTGACGGCACTCCAGCCTATACCATCAGCCCGGTAGCGACCGATCAATATGGAAATCCCGCGCCCACGATCACCACGGTCAAGTCCGGCACGTATCAAGGAATGACCGCCATGGCGACGGAATACACTTTATCCGTCAACGCGAGGACCAGTTCGGGACGTGAAGTGAGCCTGGTTCGCACCACCCAGACGGTGGGCATCCCCATGTACCAGTTCGGCGTTTTTTGCGGCAACGACTGTGACTTCTTTCCGGGTCCCCCCTTTAGCTTCGGGGGACGTACCCACGCGAACGGAAATATCTGGCTGGCCACACAGGGCTCCTTGACGCTGTCCGACAAAGTGGATGCTTATCAGGACATCCTGCGAACCAGACTGGAGAACGGATTCTCAACCGCGACCTATAACAGCCCAGTCTACGTAACCACCAATCCGGGCACGGGAAACGTCCGCCAGTTGGCCATGACCGAGGGCAGCCTCAATCAGACGATTCCTCCCTACGATGCAGTCTCGTGCAACACCAATTGGCAGACCATCTCCCAGACGGATTACAACTCGAACTTGCGCAACGGGAAGGGAAGTCTATGCCCGAAGTACCAAACGGGAGCCAGTTTGTTGAATCTGGGCATCGTGACTCTTGGCGGTGGCCTTACACAGAATATCGACGTGATCCGCCGGCCGGCTCCGGGAGAATCCGCCGCGGTGACCAACGAACGGTTTTACGCCCAAGCCAGTTTGAGGATTCTCATCTCCGACAATCCGACAGACATCACCAGCCTGCCCTGTGTCAGCGCAGGCGCTCCGTTCGACTTGAGTCTTCTGGCAACTCCTCCGGGCGTTGGCGGAGCAAACTGGACCGGCGCAGCGGCCCCTGCGGCTCTTAAGACGCTGGCCAACAAAATGATCGCAAACGGCGTCCCGCTGATCCCATTGCCTGCTTCCGACTCAACGGGCGGCGGTGTCTACAATTCGGTGGATGGCTACTGGATGCCCGCTTCCTCACCTGCGGCGTGGCCGGGTCAGCCGAACTTTTTCCCCATTGTCAAAGGGTACATCAAGATCGATATCCAGAACGCGCCGTATCCGACTGCGTGCCTCAGCTCCGATGAAACCGATGTCACACTCGAAGTGCTCGCGCTCGGCTATATCGGCCGCAACATCAATCCGACTCCCCAGTCGTTGGACGGAGCAACGATGAACCCGTTGTGGTATTACGACGGTACCAACATGCAATCCGGGAATGCTCCAGCCCTTCCGACTCTTTCCACTACCGCCCTCGGGTATCAGAACAGCACAGCTACGCCGGGCGCTGCGACCTCAAACTTCACCGCTGCCTCGGTCTCTACGGTTGGAACGCCACTGGCGTGCCCGGAGCCGCATCCCAACGCAATCATTCGCTTGGCCCGAATCCGGGATAATCCCAGGTCGGTTTATTACAATACAGGAACATACACCCCTCCCACCAAAAAGACGGCCGGCATTTTGCCCTTCCAGTCGACGGTAGCTGAAGCCTGCGGTGTGGCCACTCCTGGCGTACTGGCCCAGACAAGAAGCGGAGCATCGACTGGCGGAGTCTACGGCACAGCTTCCACGTGGCTTCCGCAGCCTTATGACACTTGGAATAACACATTGTTCGACCCGCGCGAAGGCGAACTCCGCGACACTGCCTCGTCAACGGCAACCCCGGCCCTGCCGACTCTCAATGGCACAATGCATTACATCGAACTCGACGCGCACAATCTGGCGAATTATTTTGGCGGAGGGATCGGCACGTCCGGCCCTAACAGCAAAGATCCAGTTGTCGCACCAGACAATTTCGTGGTCTACATCTCTGATCGCCGGGGCAACTACGACAACGGCTTGAGCTTTGCTTCCACCGGCAACTGGCCTCCCACTTCTCCTAGCGGGAAAGAGACCGGCGAGTACGGTTGGAACGACCTGGTCAATGCCAGCGGCGACCAATTCGGATGCCCGGATGGCGTCATGGAAACAGGCGAGAACGTAGACGGTTATACGCCCGTTCCTGCTAACCCATTTACGTATGGCGCAAACGCCAAATACATCCACGGCGCCGGGCTCGGCCTGACGGCAGCGACTCTGCTCGGCAATGGTCAATACGGCGTCTTCGTTGGTCTTGGGGGTGCCGCGGCAGCAAACGCGGTTACGACCAATAGCACAACGTGCGCAACCATACCTACCTATTCCAACACGACCAACAGCGACGGCATTTGGCCGATGATGATGGCCAACGTTCCAAACGCTGCCCGTGAAAATCCACCGCTCTTCTTCCGCCGCGTCATAAAGCTCGTCAACGGAGCCGATTTGACCCCTGTGGGTACCTGCCCCACGGGCGTAACTTGCGGTTTGACAATATCCACGGAAAACCCCGTGTACATCCAGGGCGACTACAACGCCAATCTGGGTGGCGCGCAGTGGGGTAGTGCGGAAACCCCCGCATCAGTGACGGCCGACGCGGTCACTCTACTTTCCGACCAGTGGAATGACGCGAACTCTTTCGCTAGCCCGTACTCCACAGGCAACAATTTCCGGCAAGGCACGACCACCTGGTACCGCTTGGCCATCCTGGCGGGCGCTACGGTTCCTTTCCCGCAGCCCACATTCAACGGAGTCGGAGATGACTACGGAACCGATGGCGGCGTGCACAACTTCCTGCGCTACATCGAGGCGTGGGGCGGGACCCTGGAATACAACGGCTCTATCATCGACATGTATACCAGCCGCCAGGCCAACGGCACGTTCAAGTGCTGTAATACGGTGTACAGCCCGCCTACCCGCGGGTACAACTTTGACACCAATTTCCTGAACCCGTCCTTGCTGCCACCGCGCACGCCGCTGTTCCGTACCGTGAGTACGACTGGCTGGACGCGCGTGTTGGAAACCAGCTCATCGTACAAATAGGCTTTTTCCTTCGGCTTCTTCCGAGCGTCCCGGTCTTTGGCCGGGACGTTCGCTTTGTGGAGGCGACTTCCCGCCGTGGTCCACCTTGCGAAGCCTTTCTCCGTTCATGATACTTTGGAGAGAACCGCCCGAATTGTGAATCGATGATGAGCGGACGAGGCTATGAATCCCATTGAGACACTCAGTCTTGTGCTGGGAACGGGGTTTTCTTCCGGATTGAATCTGTACGCCACAGTGGCCACTCTTGGGCTGCTGGAACGATTTGGCGTGATTCACCTGCCGGATAAGTTGCAGGTGCTTGCGCATCCCATTGTTCTTGGCGTGGCGCTGGCGCTTTACGTGGTGGAATTCCTGGCGGACAAGGTTCCCTTCATCGATTCGATCTGGCAGGCGGTGCATACATTTATTCGTCCCCCGGCGGCGGCGCTTCTGGCGTTCAGCGTGACCGCCTCCGCGGCGGAACCCTGGCGCTGGGCGGCGGCATTGCTGGCCGGAGGCATCGCGTTGACTTCGCATGGAACGAAAGCGAGTGCGCGAGCGGCCGTGAATATGTCGCCAGAACCCTTCAGTAACTGGGCGCTGAGTTTCGGCGAGGATCTTTTGGCGGTGTGGCTGACGTGGTTTGCCACGGCGCATCCTACGGTGGCGGTGATTGTGGTGGTGGCGCTGCTGATCGTGTCGTTGTTCCTGCTGTACCACTTGTTCCGGTTTCTTCGCAGGACGCTCCAAAAGCTTGCGGAGACTTGAGGGGAGCAGTTTACTTCACGTAAGTTGCCAGCCAATCCAGAAAGGTCTTATACCAGAGCTGAGAATTCTGGGGCTTGAGGACCCAGTGTCCTTCATCGGGGAAGAGCAGCAACTCTGAGGGCACCCCTTGACGCTGCAGGCTATTGAAGAATTCGAGCGACTGGGTGTACGGCACGCGGTAATCTCTTTCGCCGGCAATCACGAGAGTAGGAGTCTTGTACTTGCTCAAATCTCCTGCGTAAGTGGATGGCGCCCACTTTTTGTAGTTTTCAGGTGCTCCCCAGGGAGTGCCCTGCAAGTCGTGCTCCTCGAACCAAAGCTCTTCGGTCGCGTACATGGACACTTTGTCGTAGACGCCGGCGTGGCTGATGATGGCCTTGAAGCGGTCGGTGTGCGTGGCCAGCCAGTCCGCCATGTAACCGCCATAGGAGCCTCCGGCGGCAGCGAGGCGCGACTTGTCGATAAATGGGTATTTCGCAAGCGCGGCGTCGGTGCCTTTCATAATGTCAACGTAGGCTTTGCCGCCCCAATCATTGGTAATTTCGTCAGCGAACTTCTGGCCATAGCCGGTGGAACCGCGGCGATTGATCATCAGGATGACGTAGCCGGCTCCGGCAAATACCTGAGGATTCCAGCGATAGCCCCAGTCGTCGGACCACATCGTCTGCGGGCCGCCGTGCAACAGATCCAGCATAGGATATTTTTGCGATGCCTCAAAATGCGGCGGGCGGATGAGCATGGCTTGCACCTTGGTGCCTTCGGCGCCGTCGAACCAGAATTTCTCTGGCTCGTTCATTTCCACATTTGCAAGAATGGCGTCATTGGTGTGAGTCAGTTGCTTCAGGCCGCTCCCGTCCGTGGCAGAGACGAAAATTTCATTCGGCATGGTCAGGCTGGTGCGCGTAGCGACAAGACTGTTTCCGTCGCCGCTGAAGGCAAACTCGGCGTTGAAACCGTCCAGAACTTTCCTGGGCGTCGCGCCGGCTCGCGGTTCCATCGCATACACGGGTTGTAGAGTTTCATTTTCCGCAAGGAAATAAATGGTCTTGCTATCTGGAGACCACGCAAGTTCCATGGCCCAGCGATCGAAACTCTCCGAGAGGTTTTCGTTCTTGCCCGTCTGGCGGTCGTAGAGCATCACGCGCCACCTGTCAGCCTCGTAGCCCGGCGTGAGCTGAGCATGATAGGCGATATAGCGGCCATCGGGCGAATACACAGGATTGCCATCAAAGCCGGGCTGCGTGGTAATGCGCTTCGATTCGCCTCCGGCCACGGGAACCAGGAAGAGATCGCCATTTGTGCTGATTGCTTCCATTTTGTCGGTGACCGCAGTAAAGCAAAGCTCTGTGCTGTCCGGGGAAAAATTGAAATCGCCCGGGCCGCCGCGCTCTTTGGGAGGCACATCGTAGCCGGCTCCGGGCGTCAGATCGCGGGCAGCGGCGCTGCCATCGGCGGGCATGACGAAGAGGTGGCTGCGTTTGCCTTCCGACCAGTGGTCCCAGTGGCGATAGAGAAGGTGGTCGTAGAGGCGCGCCTTGACCTTACTCTTTTCTTTTTCTTCATCGCGCTTCGCGTTGCACGTCTCGGTCGGGCAATCGGGATAAACGGAGGAGGTGAATGCAATGGTCCTGCCGTCCGGGGACCAGTGGAAGAGATCCGCGCCAGTGGAGAGTTGCGTGAGTTTTTTGGCCTCACCGCCCTCCATCGAGAGAAGGTAGACCTGCGAATTGCCGTCGCGGGCGGAAAGAAAGGCGAGCGTTTTTCCGTCGGGCGACCAAGAGGGAGAATTGTCGTGGCCGCCTTGCGTGACTTGGATGGGATCGCCAGCGGCAGTGCTGATAATCCGGATATTGCTGATGTTTCGATTGGCATCCATATCGGGTGTGGACACGGTGTAGGCGACCCATTTTCCATCCTTGGAAATGGCCGCGCCGCTGACGCGGTGCAACTTGATCAAATCGTCGAAGGTCATCGGATGTTTTGTTGCTGTTTGTGCGTGAGAGGAGAAGGTGAGGGCGAACGAGGCAACGAGCAGGCCGCAGCCCTTCGACAATTTGTTCATTGAGTCCCCTTTGATTTACCGGAGAATTCAGATGCACGATTCAAACAGTTGATCATGCCACGACTTGAAGGTGATGCCAAGAAGAGCAAACTAGGGCTTCAACTCGGGGATTGGCAGGCCGACGGTCCAGATGTAGCCATCCGGGTCGAGGAGGGTGACCTCGCGCCAGCCGTGCGCATAATCTTTCGCCGGCTGCAGGATGGTGGTGCCGGAGAGCTTAGCGCGTTCTTCCACTCTGTCCGGGTCCAGGCCGAGAAGGCGAAGCTCCGCGCCTACACCACGCTCGCGGGCCGCCTGCAAAAGCGCGTACAAGGGATGGTGATCGTATGAGTGATCGGCGTGAAGCATGAAGTCAGTGCCAAGCAGGGAAAGCGCCGCGAAATCATCATCGGAATAACGAACGGTGGCGCCGAGGGCTTCTCGGTAAAAAGCGAGAGAGTTTGCCACATCGCGAACCAGAAGATTGACACTAAACTTCGGCAAAGCGCGCCCGTAGTCGTGCGCTGGCATGAAAGCATCGCCCGTCCGTGTTTTGGTCATCGTTCTACCTCCGTATAAAAATCCAGTTTAGCAAGGCGATCGCGCAGGTTGTGCCGACCATGTAAAATTCGACCCGGCCCATCTGGGTGACAAGAATAATTGAAAATAACAGAGCAAGCGCTGCGAATAAATAAGGTGCCGGAAGCAGGAATTGCGCTTTTCCGTCATTCCGCCTGCGCAAGACCGGCACGGCTATGGCCATTGCGCCATAAATCGCCAAGCGGGAAACAGCAGAAAGCATGGCGTTCCATTGAAAGTTGCCAAGAGCGGCGAAAACAAATACAAGCACCGCATAAAGAAGGATAGAAAAATACGGCGTGCGATATTGGGGATGGATCGCGGCCAGGAAGGAAGGGAAGTCGCCGTGCTCTGCCATGGCGAAAGTAATGCGCGGCGAATGCAACAGGTTTGCGCTGAGATACCCGTAACCGGAAACCAGAGCGGCAAAGGCCATCACGCTTGCTCCCGCAGGGCCAAGGAAATGCTCCGTTGCGTCAGAGAGCGGCCGAAGCGAGGCTGCTGCGCCGGGAAGCGTCGAGATGGTGACAAATTGCACCGCGGTGTAGATAACGGACACGGTAGCGAGAGCGAGCAACAAGGCGATGGGAGTGTCGCGCTTGGGATTTGTACTTTCGCCGCCCACAAAGAGCGCACCTTCGAAACCGCCATAGGCATAGACGAGAAGGAGAATTGCCTCGAACCAGTTTTTCGCGGATAGGACCGGAACGGACAGGGGCACGCGAATACCCGGCCGTAGGAGCAGCATAAAAAAACCAGCAAAAACGAAAAGAAGCAGGAAGCCGACCTTTACGACGGTAAAGAAATCGCTAAGGTTCTTGCCGGCTTTTACGCCGATATAGTTGAAAAACGCGAGATGCCCCAACAGAACCGCCAAAACAAGCAATTCGCCGGTGCGCGTGCCGAGAGAAGGAAAGAACTGTGCCAGGTAAGTGCAGAAAAGATTGGCGACGGCCGCAGGAGCAGCGATGCGTGTGAGCCACGTCAGCCAAGAGACTAACAGTCCGGCGAACCGGCCCAATGCGTCGCGAGCGTACAGATAAAGTCCGCCGGTTTCGTCATAGCGGGAAGAAACTTCCGCGATGCATCCGGCAATAATCAAAACGCCGAGGCCCGCGCCGAGACAACTAAGAGGGCTGAGGGCGCCAAGCCTTGCTGCCAGAAGAGAAGGCAGGCCGAAAATGCCGCCTCCAATAATGGAATTGACCATTAGAGCGGTGAGGCTCCAGCGGCCAATGGTGCGAACCAAACCGTGCGAGGATTCCGTCACGCGCGGGAGATCCTTTTCTTGTCTAAAAGGTGGCAGGCAAGGGAACTGCCGCAGCCTTCATTTTTGCGATTTCGGTGAGAAGATCCGTTTTCCCGCTGATCGGTTCCAGATGCGGATAGCGTTCTCCGCCGTGATAATCGATATGGTAGACCTCGTAGAAGTCGCCATTTTCGACCAACAATTCAATCGGATCTTTGCTGTTCTTTGCACGGGCGATGGCGTCGCGCAAATTGTCGGGGTTCCATTTGCGACCATTGACGGCAACGAGGCGCATGCCCGGAGCAATTCCGGCATGCGCGGCGGGCGAACCGGGAATCACGTCAAGAATGTGGTCGCTGTCTTCCCCGCCCGGGGCGTGAAGAAGCAGTCCTAGAGAGAATTGCAACTCGACTTCCTGATTCGCGACTTCGTCGATGTGCTCGTACTCATTCTGAACATCCGTGAAAACCAACTTCCAACCGCTATTCTCCAGGCCGCCGAGGGGAGCACCGGGGCCGTGCGATGCTAATCGTTCCGTGAAAAATGCGCGCCAGTCGTAGGGGGCAACTTCGTTCATTCCCGCAACGACATCGTCAACGGTATAGGGCACGACTTTTGGTGGGGTGTTCTCGCCACCGTGGAAGGTGCGGCAGAAATCGTCCAGAGACTTTTTGCCGTTGCTTTGTTTGCGAATGATGGTATCAGCTTCGAGCCAGATGAGCGTGCCCTCGTCGTAGTAATCCACGCTGCGGCGCCAGGAAGCGCCCTCCGTCGGCGAGCTATAGAGGATTTGAGCGGCAACGGCCGTGTCCTGCAAGTTGCGCCAGGTGCGCCCCGGGCGGTCATTTAGATACGCCGTCGTAGAGGCCAGATATTCCCGAAAGATACCTAGAGGCATCATGCCAGCACGCGCTGCCAGCATCACACCGAAATATTGCGTGAGGCCTTCGTAGACCCAGAGCAGATCCCCTTTCATCGGCGTTTGATAATCAGGAGTGGCAAGTCCGGCGGGACGACGGAATTTTCCATTCCAGGAATGCATGAATTCGTGAGAAAGAAGCTCGGAAGATTCGAACAGGCCTGGGTCGAGGAGGTAGTTTTCTTCCGTGCGATTGTCGCTGGATTCGTGATGCTCGACTCCGTCGGGGGGCATGCGGTCGCTGAGGGTGAGCAGGAAATCGTAACGCCGATAATGCCGCGAGCCGAAAAGAGCTCCGCTTTCCGCGACCAGCTGACGGAGGTGCTGTACTTCGCCCGGAGTTGCTTGGAGTGGTGCTGGCCCGTCGGCAGCTACATGAACCGTGTGCGGAGGCGTTTGCCCCGGGGAAAGATCGATGTGGCGCAGGTAAACACCGGCGATGACGGGCGAATCTATCACTGTGGTCAATGCGGCGGGAGCAAATTCGACAGCGTCGGGAGATTCCTTGGCCACGGGCAGCGCGGTGCCGTATTTCCAGCCTGGAGGCAAGCGCAAGGTGGCCACGTAGGTGAGATCGTCTGTTTTCGGACCGAGTGGATACAGCGTCACCATGTACCAGTTCAGGACAGCGAGCTTCGCGGTGGAGGACGGGCGCTCGCGCGATCCCGTTGCTTCGGCCGGCGAGAGATAGTCGTAGGACAAATCAAGAGTGTCGATGCCGGCGGGCACGTCTAGGTGAAAGGCATACATGTCGAGGTCATCGCGCTTCCATGGGATTTCTTTGCCGGCGGCGGTGATCTTCAAACCCACGAAATCGACGATGGGGCCCGTCGGAGAATGTTCTCCCGGGATCCACTTTGGGTAAACGAGGGTGAGAGGCCCGGAGGTCACGGGGAGCGTCAGTTTTGCGTGGAAAATATGTTGTGGCGCTTCGCGCAGATCGACATCGAGATGCGCGGGATGTTGCGGTGTCTGAGCGAAACCCACGCTTGCACGGAAGATACTCAGAACAGACAAAAGGCCAATGAAACAGGGATGAGTTCGCCGTATCAAGAGAACTCCTTTAAATCCGCGAAAGCGTATCATACTTGCGAGCCGGTCGTTGCCAATGCGGCCAACTTGGCTGGTGCAGGTTCCCGCGGAAACCGCGCCGCTGTCGGCCCTTCTGCTACAATTTCGGTATGAGTACGGCTACGCATGCGACTTCTCTTTTTTCACGCAATCTCCGGAAACAATATCCTGTAGCAGCGCGGGGCGAAGGCTGCTGGATTATTGATACCCAAGGGCGGCGGTATCTCGATGCCTCCGGCCAGGCCGCGGTGGTCAGCATCGGGCATGGGGTGCAGGAGATCGGTCGCGCGATGGCCGTGCAGTCGGGTCGGATCGCGTTTGCGCATACCACGCAGTTTCACTCGGAGCCCGCAGAGAAGCTTGCAGCACGAGTGCTGGCCATTGCTCCGCGGAATTTCCGGAATGGCGGGCGGGTATATTTCACCTCGGGTGGTTCTGAGGCCGCGGAGACGGCCATCAAGCTGGCACGGCAATATTTTCTGGAAAGCAAGGAACCCTCGCGTTATCGGATGGTCGCGCGCCAGCAGAGCTATCATGGAAGCACGCTAGGCGCGATGTCCGTAAGCGGAAATGTGGGCCGGCGCGCACCGTATGCGCCGATGATCCCAGAGTGGGGGCATGTGGCGCCGTGCTTCTGTTACCACTGCCCATTCGATAAAACTTATCCCGAATGCAATTTGGCGTGCGCCGACGATCTAGACGCGTTTCTGCGAGCCAATGACTCTGCCAGCGTGTCGGCATTCCTGTTTGAGCCGGTGGTTGGTGCGACTTTGGGGGCTGTGCCGGCTGTCGATGGCTACACGGCACGCATCGCCGAAATTTGCCGCAAGCACGGAATCCTGCTGATCGCGGACGAAGTGATGACTGGGATGGGCCGAACCGGTCGACCATTTGCGAGCGAGCATTGGGGTCTGGAGCCGGACATTATTCTAGCCGGGAAGGGAATCGCCAGCGGATATGCGCCGCTAGGCGCGGTGGTCGTTGCGCCGCGCCTGGTGGATGCGTTTGAGAAGGGCACAGCGGCATTCATGCACGGTTTTACCTATCAGGCGCATCCCGTGGCTACGTCGGCAGGGAACGCGGTACTTGATTTCCTCGAGGCCCACAATCTGTTTGAACGTGTCACGCCTGCAGGGGAAACGTTGCGAAAAGCGCTGGCCGTGCTGGAAAGCCATCCGCACATTGGACAAGTGCGAGGTCTGGGGCTGCTGCAGGGAGTGGAATTCGTAAAAGACAAGAAGACGCGCGAACCATTTGCCAAGGAAACGGGAATTGCCGAAAAAATCCGCGACGCTGCGCTAGAGAGAAATGTTTTGCTCTATCCCGGACAAGGAACCGTGGACGGCGTTCGTGGCGACCATGTTCTGCTTGCACCGCCTTTCATTATTAAACCGGAGGAATGCGAACTGATTGCGGCAGCCTTACAGTACGCATTGGGAAAAGTCTTTTCTGCGTGATTGAGCTAGAGTAGTGATTTAATACGATTCAAGCTTTTCCTGCGTTCGAGGGGAGTCTTTCATGCGTCGTTTTCTGCACTCATTGGCAATCGTTTGTGTGGTTGCAGTGCTCGGAAGCACTTGCATTGCCCAGGAAAAAAGCGCGGCGAAGCCTCGTGCGCGCGATCTGGGTGTGCCCTTCGACGGAGCGCCGGGTCCTTTGAACGCGATCACAGATGTGACGGGCGTTGCTGTTGGGCACACTACATTGATTTCCGGCGAGGGCAAGCTTGTGGTCGGACAAGGACCAGTTCGCACTGGCGTAACCGCTGTTTTTCCCAGGGGCAAAGACGTGGACGATACGGGCGTGTTCGCGGGTTGGTGGACGTTGAATGGAAATGGCGAAATGACGGGAACGACCTGGGTGGAAGAATCCGGAATTTTGACTGGGCCGGTGATGATTACGAACACGCACAGTGTCGGCGTAGTGCGAGATGCCGTCATTCAGTGGACCGTGGCGCACCGGAAAGTGGGGCCGGACGATGATTGGTGGTCGTTGCCGGTGGTCGCAGAAACCTGGGACGGCTGGCTGAACGACATCAACGGATTTCATGTAAAACCGGAGCACGTGTTCCATGCGATTGATACTTCGCATGGAGGACCAGTGGAAGAAGGCGCCGTGGGTGGGGGCACGGGCATGATTTGCAACGGGTTCAAGGGCGGGATTGGTACGTCGTCGCGAAAATTATCGGCGAAGGACGGTGGCTACACCGTTGGCGTGCTGGTGCAGTGCAACTTTGGTTCGCGAGAGAACCTTCGCGTGGCGGGAGTTCCGGTCGGACGCGAAATTCCGGGCGAGGATCCGTATGCCTTCGAGCCTGGAGACATGGATGAACGCGGCTCGATCATCGTGATTGTGGCGACAGACGCTCCTTTGCTGCCCCACCAGTTGAAGCGCTTGGCACGGCGCGTGTCTCTGGGATTAGGCCGCGCCGGCAGCATTTCGGGCAACGGCTCCGGCGATATTTTCATCGCCTTCTCGACGGCCAATCAGGGAGCGGCGGCGGTGGACCATGTGGTCGATCTGAAAATGGTGCCCAATGATTTGCTCAACTCGATATTCAAAGCGACGGTCGAGGCAACGGAAGAGTCCATCATCAATGCGATGGTTGCGGCTACCTCAATGACAGGGATTGACAATCATCATGTGAGCGCGCTGCCACACGACCAGTTGCGCGCCATCCTGAAGAAGTACAATCGCCTGAATCCGTAAGCGCGGATCACCCCGCGAGGAGACTGGCTGGGGACATTAGGGCGGGATAGAATGTTCTGTGCGTAGATCCGCGGTTGGATTTTTATTCGCGATTGTTGCCGCAGTTTTGCTGGCGTCGTGTTCTTCCTCGCGCCCTGTGACGATAGCGATAACGCATGTCACATTGATCGACGCCACGGGTGCGCCGCCCCAGCCCGATTCCACAGTAATTGCTTCTGATGGCCGCATTTCTGCCGCCGGGCCAGCCAACAGCATTGTCATTCCTCGTTCTGCTAAGGTCGTCGATGCCTCGGGGAAGTTTCTAATTCCCGGGCTAGCCGACATGCACATCCATTTGACCGGGGCCGGGGAGCCGAGCGGCAGCCGCGAATTCATCATCCCCTTGCTGATTGCCAACGGTATCACCACTGTCCGGGATATGGGCGGGAAAGTCGAATACCTGAAGGAACTGCGCGCAGAGATCGAATCCGGCAAGCGAATTGGACCGCAGATTTTTTCCACGGGGCCGTATCTGGATGGAAATCCACCGTCGTTTCAGCCTTCGATTGTGGTCCAGACAGCAGCAGAGGCTACTGCCGCAGTAGACGAATTGAAACGTGAGGGCGTGGATTTCATCAAGGTGCAATCGCGTTTGCAGCCGGGAGCGTACTTCGCAATCGCGCGCGAATCGAAAAAACAGGGGATTCGATTCCTCGGGCATGTTCCGGATGCCATTACCGCGGCGGCTGCTTCCGACGCTGGTCAGGCCAGCATCGAACACCTCACGGGCGTACTTCTTGGATGTTCCATGCGCGAAGAGGAATTGCGGCAGCGCAGGCTTGCCCTTCTGCCATTGAAAGACACAGAAGCGAGTGTTCTCGCTCGGGACCGGTTATGGATGAAGGATCTTCTTGATTCGTACTCACAACAGAAAGCCGAGAGTTTGTTCCAAAAATTTCGCGCCAATCGCACCTGGCAAGTTCCTACACTTCCGCTGCTGATCCACCTTGCTTATCTCGTTCCCGAAAGTGATCGCAAGGGTGATCCGCGGCTCAAATATATTCCGCGAGATGTACGCGAAACTTGGGACAAGAGCCGGGACGAACAACTGCATTCGCGCACAGAAGTTGATTTTGCTTTGCAGAGGCGACTGGTGAAACAGTCGCTGGCGGCGGTGAAAGCCATGAATGACGCAGGCATATCGTTCATGTCAGGGACGGACGCTACTGCGCCCAACGTCTTTCCCGGATTTAGTTCGCACGAAGACCTTTCCTACTTGGTGGAGGCGGGCCTGACGCCAATGCAGGCACTGCAGGCGGCCACGGCCAAGCCCGCGGAATTTCTTGGACGAGGCGCGGAACAAGGAACCATCGAGGTGGGCAAACGCGCTGATTTGGTACTGTTGGATGCGAATCCGCTGGAGGACATCCACAATACGGAGAAAATCCGTGCGGTGATTGTGAATAAGAAGCTACTCGATCGCAGCCAACTGGATGCTTTGCTGGCCAACGTCGAAAAGTTTGCGGCTACGCACTGACGCGCCGAGCGTTACGTCCAGGCGCAGACGATTCTTCCGGCGGTACCTGCAACGCGCAGACCATCTTTCCGGTCCGCGAAGTATTTTTCGTTGATCTGATCCCTGGCAAGCTGTTCGATGTGGTGAAATCCAAGGCCCGTTAGGAATTCATGCAATTGTTCGGGGGTGAAGAACAGTTGAAAAGGTTCGCCTGCGCTTGCGACACGTCGAGAAAGCGCGTCGAGCGCGAGACGTTCGAAGAAAGGAAGAGAAGAACGGGGCACGGAGTAGTCAAACACGACCCCGCTCCCTTGCGGAAATCTGCCGAGAAAGCCGAAAGTATTGGCAGCGGCTTCCCTGGTCAGATAAGGTACGACCCCGAGCCAGGATACAAATGTGGGCAGATCCACGCGAAAGCCTGCGGCTTCCAACGCCGTGGCCAAGTTTTGGCGTTCAAAATCGACGGAAACAAAATGGACGGAAGCCGGAACAGGGATCTCCGCGGCCTGCAAGCAGCTGAGTTTCCAGGCTTGCGTGTTGGGATGATCGACCTCGAAGACCTTTACTCCGTCGGGAACAACACCTCGATACGCCGAAGTGTCCAGGCCCGCGCCCAAAATCACGTATTGCGCGATCCCCCGAGCGACGCTGGCTGCCAACTGGTCTTCCGCGTAGCGGCTGCGGACAACCATGAAGGCGCGGAAATGCCTGGCGATGCGCGTGCGGTGGCGCGCAGGCTCGGCGTGGATTTCTGCCGCAGCGTTTCCAACGATGCGCACAGCCAGGGGGTCCGCCAATACCTTGGGATTGTCGAGCAACTGGTGTGCGGCGCGCCGAAGCGCTACGCGCAGAGCGGTACGGCTTGGAACACTCTGTCTCATCGAAAGGTCAGATGCCCCGGTTGGCTTGCCGGGTAGTTACAGGGCGAGAGGAGCGGTTTTGCGGGGCGGGTTGAAGAACGGGAGAGGTACGATTTTGGCGGAGACGGTTTTGCGGGCCGCTTCGACGGTCAATTCCATGCTGAGAGTGGTACCGACAGTGGCGCTCTCGCGGCCAACCGAAGCCAGAGCGATCATGCGCTTCAGCGTGGGCGACCAAGTGGTGGAAGTAGCTTTACCCACCTGGTGGCCTGCGCGATACACAGGCACGGCAACGCGCGATGCGGTGGAGGGCACCTGAGGCGCCATGCCGATTTTCTCGTAAAGAGCTTCGACCTCGCTCCAGTTGATTTCCAGGCCAACGAGGGAGCGAGCCGGGCCGCCTTTCTTGGTTTCCGCGGCGAGCGCGTCGCGCCCGACAAAAGTTTCCTTTTTCAGATCGACTAGTTTGCCCAAGCCGATCTCTCCGGGTGAATATTTTTGCTGCTCAATGATGGCGCGCTTGCTGGAAATGTAATCCACTTCAATTAGGATTAGGCCGGCCTCGATGCGAGCAATATCCAATGCGACCATGCCCGCGGGATGAATGTCGAACGCGCGGCCCTTGGCCATCAATTCGTCGAAGACTTTTACAGCGTTTTTCCAAGGCACCCAAATTTCATAGCCGAGATCGCCGGTGTAACCCGTGCGGGAAATGTCCACGGCGACGCCAGCGATTTTTCCGTGGGTGACACGAAAATACTTCAAGCCAGCGAGGTTGGCATCGGCGACGGCATGAAGCAATTTTCCCGTGGTCGGACCTTGCAAGGCGAGAGCCGCCACCTTTTCGGAAATGTCTTCAATCTGCACGTCGAGGCCCAAGGCGTTCTGGCGGAACCAGCGGAGGCTGGGATCCGCGGCGGTCCAACGATACTCATTTTCGGCGAGCCGGGTGATGGTGCCATCGTCGATGACTTTGCCATCGGGATCGCACCAGCAGCAGTAGATGACCTGGTCGATGGCTACTTTATTGATGTCGCGAGTGATAACGCGATTGACCAGTTTTGTGGCGTCGCGGCCGGAAACGTAATACTTGAACAGAGGAGTGATATCGATGAGGGCGGAGGAGTTGCGGATGGCGTTGTATTCGTGCTCGTGCGTCATCTCATAGGCGCCGACGGTGTAGTAGCCCGACCATTCTTTGAAATTCAGGCTCTCGCACAAGGCGAGGGTTCTTTCGTGGAAAGCGGTTCCGACGGGCACGATTCCTCCGGTCTGAAAGCGAAGAGCAGATAAGACAGACTGCGCGGACCGATGAGCGAATTATAGTTTCGATTTCGCTGCGGCCGCAAGGTCATGGCGCGGAATAATTCCGGATGTGACCTTGAGAAGCGAACAGGCTGTAAGTAGAATGATGTGTTCCTCAGAGTGTCCGGGTTGTCCTTGTCACAGTGGAGTCATAACGCATGTCGCAGTCCTACGATGTGGTGGTCATCGGGGGCGGTCACAATGGTCTGGTGAACGCCGCCTATCTGGCAAAGGCCGGGAAAAAAGTATTGGTCTTAGAGCGCCGCTATGTTCTGGGCGGAGCGGCAGTTACCGAAGAGATTGTACCGGGCTTCCTGTTTTCGGAGTGCTCCTACGTAGTTTCGCTGTTGCGTCCAGAAATCATCCGAGAGCTGGATTTGCCGCGCCATGGGCTGGAAATTCTCCCGCTCGACGGCACGTTCTCGCCGATGTTGAATGGCGACTATTTATGGCGTGTGAACGATCACGCGAAAACGCAGCGGGAAATCCGGCGGCATTCGCGGCTGGACGCGGAAGCCTACGACGAATTCTCAAAAATGATGACACCGATGTGCCGGTTCGTGAAGCCGCTGCTTTCCATGATTCCGCCGGACCCCACCACGCTCTACCCAAAAGACCTGAAACAATTGAATTTTCTACTGCAACGTTTCCGGGAGCTCTCCTCAGATGAGCGCTACACGCTGGTTCAGTTGATGACCATGAGCGCGGCGGATTTCCTGGATCAGTGGTTTGAGACGGACGTGCTGAAGGCCACGATGTCCGCGTCGGGAATCATCGGGACTTTCCTGGGGATTCGCTCGCCGGGGACAGCCTATGTCTTGTTGCATCACTACATGGGAGAGATCGATGGGGCGTTCCGGTCGTGGGGATTCAGCCGGGGCGGTACGGGCGCCATTTCACTTTCGATAGCAGGAGCGGCGCGCGAAGCGGGCGCGGAAATCCGCACGCAAGCACCGGTGGACAGAATTCTGGTCAAGAACGGGCGTGCGGCCGGAGTAGCGCTGAAATCGGGCGAAGAGATTTTCTGCAATGTGATTTCTTCGAGCGTGGACCCGCACCTGACGTTTGAAGTGTTTATGGAGCCGAAGGACCTCCCATCCGACTTTCTGGAAAGCGTGCGCCGGTATAAATTCCGCGGGTCATCAGGCAAGGTGAACATCGCGCTGAACGGGCTGCCAAATTTCCGGTCGTTGCCCGGCGCGGGGGCGCATTTGCGTGGAGCAATGTCGATTTCTCCGGGAATGGAATACATGGAACGTGCGTATGACGACGCGAAGTATGGACATTTTTCGCGAAGGCCGTACATCGACATGGTGTTGCCGAGCTTGACGGATCCGTCGGTGGCGCCGCCCGGAAAACATGTGCTTTCCTGTTTCGTGCAATACGCGCCATATAAATTGGCGGAAGGCACATGGGACGATCAGAAGGAAGCGTTTGGGAACAACGTGATCGACACGATTGCCGAGCACGCGCCGAATATCAAGGAACTGATCATCGACAAGCAGGTGCTGACGCCGCTCGACATGGAACGGGAATTCGGACTGACCCAAGGGAACATTTTTCAGGGCGAACTTTCGCTCGAGCAATTGTTCTTCCTGCGGCCGGTGCCAGGTTGGGCGTATTACCGCACGCCGGTGGAGAACCTTTATATGTGCGGTTCGGCGACGCACCCCGGCGGCGGCATTATGGGAGCGAATGGACGAATCGCGAGCCAGGTCATCCTGAGAGAATGGAAGAAGGCGGCGAACTGACCATGCCTATCGGAGAGAAAGTGTTGCTCATTGGTGGTGGTCACAACGCGCTGATCACCGCGTTTTATCTGGCGAAGGGCGGGTTCAAGCCGGTGGTGTTGGAGCGCCGTTCGATGGTGGGTGGAGGAGCGGTCACCGAGGAATTCCATCCAGGGTTCAAAGTATCGACGCTCGCGCACACGCTGGGTCCGCTGCGTGCGGACATTGCGCGAGAGATGCAGCTTGAGAAATTCAACCTGCAGATCTTTCGGCCGGATCCGCGTGTGTTTGCGCCGGCGCCCGACGGGCGGGGACTGCTCTTTTACGATGATCCGGCAAAAACGGCAGGCGCGATTTCGCATTTGTCGGCGAAAGATGGCGCGAAGTACCCCGAATTCGCGGAGAAACTCGAAAAAATCGCTGGAGTGTTCAGCCAGATTGCGGCAATCACGCCGCCGGGAATCGATAAGCCTTCGCCAGAGGATCTGTGGAACCTGTTGAAGACAGGACGCGGAATCCGGCGCTTGGGAAAGAAGGGGATGCTGGACCTGCTGCGCTATGGTCCGATGGCGGTGGCGGATTTCGTCGCGGAATTCTTCGAGACGGAATTGCTTCGAGCGGTGATTGCGGCGCGAGGGATTTTCGGAGCGAATCTGGGCCCGTGGTCGGCGGGTTCAACTGCCGTGCTGCTGCTGCGAGCGTCAGGGGATCCGCACCCAGTAGGCGCAGCGACATTTCCGCGAGGAGGGCTGGGCGAATTTTCACGGGCGCTTGCCGAAGCGGCCAAGAAAGCCGGTGCAGAGATTCGCACGGATGCGGAAGTGACGCAGATCAGGACGAAGAGTGGTGGGGTGGCGGGAGTAGTTCTGGAGAATGGAGAAGAGATCGCCTGCGAGGCGGTGGTTTCCGGAGTGGACCCGAAGCGGACGTTTTTCCATTTGCTCGAGCCGGCAGTTCTGGATCCCGTGTTTACCATGCGGATCAAGAATTTCCGCGCGCGGGGAAATGTGGCGAAGGTGCATCTGGCGCTTGGTGATTTACCGACGTTTCCGTCGCTTGCCAACGCTGTGGGGCCCGACGGATTCCACGAAGCGCTTTCCGGGCGAATTCACATCGGGCACGAGATTGATTATCTGGAGAAGGCGTTTGACGCAACGAAGTATGGTGAGATTTCTTCCGCGCCCTATCTAGACATAACCATCCCGACACTGCTGGATCCCTCGCTTGCCCCCACCGGTAAACACGTCCTTTCCGCTTACTTTCAGTTTGCTCCGTACCAGTTGAGGGAAGGGAACTGGCACGAGCGGCGCGGCGAGTTGGTGAATACTGTGATCAAAACGTTGGGAGCCTATTCACCGAATTTGGCGAACCTGGTGGAAGCCGCACACGTGATTACGCCGGTGGACTTGGAAGAGACGTATGGTTACACCGGCGGGCACATCTTCCATGGCGAATTGGCGCTGGATCAAATCTTTACCATGCGGCCGGTGCTGGATTGGGCGCGATATCAAGCGCCGGTACGGGGATTGTTTCTCTGCGGAAATGGAACGCACCCAGGTAATGGATTGACGGGAGCGTGCGGCGCGAACGCGGCGAAGGAAATCATTCACGAGCTGCGGTGACGGACTGCTCCGGGCCTGAAGCAAAGGGAACTTCGGTACATTCACTTACCAAGGAGTTGACGCTGAGATCCTTCGCGTGCAAAAGACGCACGCCGGGGATGACACGCAGACACAGGTGCACTCCATGATGAGGATCAGCAGAGAGAAACTGGCGATCAATCGGAAACGCGAAGAGATATTGTTCGTGTCTGTCCATCCTCGTTCGGAGGCGTTGTACGAGCGAGCGCAGAAGTCGCTGCTGGGCGGAGTGCCGATGAACTGGATGAAGAAGTGGGCTGGGGCATTCCCTGTGTTTGTCGAGAGCGCAAAGGGGGCGCACTTCTCTTGTGTGGATGGTCACGAATATGTGGATTTGTGCCTGGGCGATACGGGAGCAATGACGGGGCATTCACCGGATGTGGTGGTGGAAGCGGTGACGAAACGAGCGAGAGATGGCATCACTCTCATGTTGCCGACGGAGGATGCGCTGTTTGTGGGCGAAGATTTGAAGAAGCGGTTTGGTTTGCCGTATTGGCAATTTACCTTGACGGCGACAGACGCGAACCGGTTTTCTATTCGGATTGCGCGGGAGATTACCCAGCGGCCAAAGATTCTGGTGTTTCATTACAGCTATCACGGCACGGTGGATGAATCGTTCGCGGCATTGCACGATGGAGTGGTGGGGCCACGCCGGGGGAATATCGGGCCACCGGTGAATCCGGCGGAAACGACGCGCGTGGTGGAGTTCAATGACTTGAACGCGCTGGAAGAGGCGCTGAAGCATCATGACGCGGCGTGCATTCTGGCCGAACCGGCGATGACGAACGTGGGAATCATTCTGCCGGATGAGGGTTACTGGAAGGGGGCGCGAGAGTTGGCACGGCGCTACGGGGCGCTACTGATTGCGGACGAGACGCACACGATCTGTGCGGGGCCGGGCGGGTGCACCGCGGAATGGAAACTAGAGCCGGACATGCTGGTGTTCGGGAAAGCGATCGGGAGCGGAATTCCCGGCGCGGCGTATGGGTGCACGGAAGAAGTGGCCCAGCGAATCGCGGCGCGGATTCAGCTGGAAGATTGCGACGTGGGCGGGATTGGCGGAACCCTGGCGGGGAATGCTCTGTCGCTGGCCGCCATGCGGGCGACGCTGAAACATGTGCTGACAGCGAAAAACTTCGAGAAGATGATTGCCTTGGCGATGCGATTCAATGAGGGAGTTTCCTCGGCAATACAAGCTGTCGGGCTCCCTTGGAACGTGCAACGACTTGGATGCCGAGCGGAGTATACGTTCTGTGAGAAGGCGCCGCGGAGTGGCGGAGAATCGGCAATGGCGGCGGATTTTGAGTTGGAACGATTTTTACATTTATATGCACTGAATCGAGGAGTCCTGCTGACGCCGTTCCACAACATGGCCTTGATGTGTCCCGAAACGACGGAAGGGGACATCGACCGGCACAGCGTCCTTTTCAGGGAAGCGGTAGGAGAGTTGGCGGAGGGGTAGGATTCGCTCCCGATGCAACACGGGGTCAGGGGGCCTTTGGATTTGCGACGATCTTTGCGACTGCCGATTTGAAGTCGGCATAGGCAGAGTCCGAGACGGGACCGTGGGTTTGCCAAAGGATGTGGCCATCGGGAGCGGCGATCAGGATGTAAGGGTCGTCCAGCGCAGAGAAATTCACAGCCTTTTTCCATTCAACTTCATGATCGAAAAGGGGCACGAAGTGGGAGTGCTGCGGGGCCGGCACGTCCTTACGCATACCGTGAAGGATCAAGCCGCGGACCATCGAGGGTGCGCTCTGGAGTTCGGCGAGTTGGTAATAGGTGGCGAGTGGGTCGGAAGTGTAGTCCGATGCTACGCGCTTGGCCCAGACGCGGCACGCGTCGCCACTCTTATGAGAGAAGCCGAGGACGAGGATCAGGAGTTGCTGACCGCCGGGTTTAGGGAGAATCACCTCGGTATCGTCCAGGGCTAGGGCTTTTACGGGGGGAATGGTCTGAGCCTGAGAGGGGACAGCAAGCATGCAAATGAGGATGGCGAGCAGGAGCGAAAGGGATGCGCGTTTCATCGAGCCTCTTTCGGCGAAAAATTGCTTTTCGTAAGATGCACGCGGGTATCGCTTTTATGCCCAGCCCCATGCATTTGTCACCGTAGCACTTAGGTTTGCAGCGGGCAGTTTTACGGACGAATTGAAATAAAGCGAATACAGGTAACGTAACAGATAAGGTGAAAACGGCTACCCGTTTTCGGCGCGCCTTGGAGCACGGTGATATTTCTGACCGTGATCGGAATTGCGGTCGCGGTGCGGAGGATGGTAATACTCTGGCCGATCCTAATCAACGGGTAGCGTCCGCCAGTTGCCACAGCGAATCCCGGAATGGCGCAACTTGCAGCGCTGGATGATCTGTTCGCTCACTATCCGATTTTGACGATGGTGCACATTTTGTCTGGATTGCTGTTTATGATCCTGGGGCCATTGCAATTCAGCTCGACGATTCGCAAGCGGTACCTGCGATGGCACCGGTGGAGCGGCCGGGTTTTTGTGGTTTGCGGCGGAGTGATCGGCGTGACAGGGATGAGCTTTGCGATGCCTGCCATCGGTGGATTCAATCGAGCGGCCGCAACGACATTATTCGGCAGTTTTTTTATCCGCGATTGGGAAAGTCTTGTGGCATATCCGGCGCCACGAAATTGACATGCATCGCGAGTGGATGATTCGAGCGTTCACAGTTGGGCTTGCCGTGGCGACAATCCGGGCAATCATCGGAATGTTCTTTGCGACAAGCCAGTTTTCCGGGCTGACTCCCTATCAGTTCTTTGGGACGGCATTCTGGATCGGGTTTGTGCTCCACCTGATGCCGCCGGAAATCTGGATTCATAGGACGATGCCGCGGACTGCACTCGAGAGTCTACAAAATTAGTCACATACGTGCTCCGCGCCGCTGTGTTCCCTGCTCCAGTTTGGTTTGCGTCTTGTTGTTCAACGTGGCAAATCCCGGAACGAGGAAGCGCAAACCCTGGGATGCTCGCACGAGTTTAGGCGGAATGATATGCTTTTGCTCTGCTGAGAGAGTTGGGCGTGCGCCGCAACGCTGAGTCAAAAAGCCGGCACTGCAAGCGAGAGAATCGGCAGTAAGCCGCCTGAGCATCGAGGAGCGGGCCGCCGCAGAAGTCGGCCCTTAGAAGAGCATTGGAGAGCAAAAATGAGCGGGGAGATTAAGCCGCGGTTAGAGATAACGGACCGGCACGGAAACCGGATTGTGGAGGCGCGGGAGCATTCGCCGCAGCAGATGATTGCGGTGATGGGTGGGCGTCCACTGGCTGCAAACCGAAGAACGTCTCTGAACCTGGACTGGGTAGAAAATGTGCGTGTGAACACCAGCGCGGCGGAACGGCGCGCGGCCACGGTTGTAACGCGGCGTACAGTGAAGAAGGATTGGCAAATTGCGTGGTTGCTGCGGGCGATCACGTGCATGGACTTGACCACGCTTTCTGGAGATGACACGGACGAACGAGTGAGGCGTCTTTGCGCGAAGGCGAAACAGCCCATTCAGCCGGAAATCGTGGAAAAACTGGGAATTGAGGAATTACAGGTCCAGGTGGGAGCTGTGTGCGTATACCACCTGTTTGTGGAAACGGCGCGGCGGGCTCTGGAAGGAACCAAGATTCATGTGGCGGCGGTGTCCACGGGATTTCCGGCGGGTCTGAATCCGTTTGAGGAGAGGCTGGCGGAGATTCGGCGGTCGGTTGAGGCGGGTGCACAGGAAATCGATATCGTAATCACGCGGGCGCATGTGTTTGGTGCGCAATGGCAGCGGTTGTATGACGAGATTGTGGCGTTTAAGGATGCGTGCGGACCTGCACATTTGAAGGTGATTCTGGGAACGGGCGACCTGATGACTTTGCGCAATGTGGCACGGGCGAGCCTGGTGGCGATGATGGCTGGCGCGGACTTTATTAAGACATCGACGGGAAAAGAAAGCGTGAATGCGACGTTGCCGGTGGGATTGGTGATGACCCGGGCCATTCGGGAATACGCAGAAGAGACAGGAATGGCAGTGGGATTCAAGCCGGCAGGAGGAATTCGCACGGCGAAGCAGTCGGTGGAATGGTTAATGCTGATGAAGGAGGAGTTGGGGAATAGCTGGCTGGAGCCTCACCTGTTCCGGTTGGGCGCGAGCAGCACGTTGGGCGATATTGAGCGGCAATTGGAATTTCACGCGACGGGGAGATACTCGGCGGAGTACCGGCATCCGATGGCGTAAGAAGAAGTAAGGAAGTAATGAAAACAGAGCAATCCGCGGAAATGAAGTTAGGAAGTATAAGAGTGAAAGAGAAGAGGGAAGAGTTGGAGCGAGATTCAGTTTACTGAGGAGGATGGGATGGCGAAGGCTACGGCTAAGGATGCGCAATTGATACTGCAACTTTATGATTTGCGACGGGAGGTGGAACTGCGGAAGGCGCGGAGTTGGTGGCTGGGAGAATTTTGGCCAAATGGCGCGGATGACTTTATGAAGGTGGCCTACTCGATGGGGACACAGGAGAACAACTGGCTGCGACAAGTCCCGAGTTACTGGTCGATGGCAGCGTCGTTTGTGCTGGAGGGGGCGCTGAATGAGGAGCTGTTCCTCCGCCCTTCGTTCAGCGGGGAGATGTTTGTGATCTTTGGGAAGGTGTATCCGTTTCTGGAGGAGTTACGGGAGAAATCGGGAGATGAAATGATGTTCGCCGATATTGAAAAAGTGATTGGTCGTACGAAATGGGGGCGGGAGCGTCAGAAGTTCATTCTGAAGCGGTTGGAGACGTGGCGGGAGAAGATGCAGAAGAAAGCATAGCGAGCGCAGAACCGATTCCCCTGCGGACTAAAGCCCGGTTATCTCCAGATGAACCTCCGACCGCTAGGAAATAAGGCTGACCCAGCGAACCAAGAGCCACCTGCCTCTGAAGGCGGGTCCTACAGGGCTGAAAGAGGCTGGATGCCGATGAGTAGTATAAGAGTGACAAAGTACAAAATAGAAGAGTCAGCGCAAATATAAAGTGGGATGGCATCAGAGTGGAGAAGAAATGAGCGTCGTTGATAAATTCAGGACCATGGAATACGGGCCGGCGCCGGAAGACCCGAAAGAGTCGTTGCAGTGGCTGGTCAATTTCAAGCGGCGGTTTGGGCATTTTATTGGCGGGGTGTGGAAGGCGCCAGCGGATGGGAAATATTTCGAGACCGTGGACCCATCGACGGGAGAAAAAATCGCGGAGGTCGCCAAGGGCAGCGCCGCGGATGTGAATACGGCGGTGAAGGCGGCGCGCGGGGCGTTGAAGGGTTGGCAGGCCCTGACAGGACACCAGCGGGCGAAATTTTTGTATGCGCTGGCGCGGCAGGTGCAGAAGCATTCGCGCCGGTTGGCGGTGTTGGAGACGATTGATAACGGAAAGCCGATCCGCGAGAGCCGTGACATCGATATTCCCCTGGTGGCGAGACATTTTTATTACCACGCGGGCTGGGCGCAATTGGTGGAACGGGAATTCCCGGGCTACGAGGCATGCGGTGTTGTGGGGCAGATTATTCCGTGGAATTTTCCGCTTCTGATGCTGGCCTGGAAGATCGCTCCGGCGCTGGCGACGGGGAACACAGTGGTGTTGAAGCCGGCGGAGTATACGCCGCTGACGGCGCTGGCGTTCGCGGAGATTTGTACTGAGGTGGGATTGCCAAAGGGCGCGGTGAATATTGTCACGGGAGATGGATCGACCGGCGAAGCGCTGGTGAAGCATCCTGATGTGGACAAGATTGCGTTTACGGGATCGACGGAGGTGGGGCGAGCAATTCGAAAGGCAACGGCGGCTTCACATAAGAAGCTATCGCTGGAACTCGGGGGAAAATCGCCGTTCGTAATTTTTGAGGATGCAGACCTGGATGGCGCGGTCGAAGGATTGGTGGACGGGATCTGGTTCAACCAGGGACAAGTATGTTGCGCGGGTTCGCGGTTGCTGGTGCAGGAAAGCATCGCGGAAAAGTTGACGAAGAAACTGCAGGCCCGGATGAGCACGTTGCGCATCGGCGCACCGCTGGACAAGGCTATCGACATCGGCGCGATCGTGGCGCAAGTGCAGTTGGAACGAATCGACCGGTTAGTGAAGCAGGGCGTGGCCGAAGGAGCGACGTGCTGGCAGCCGGAAGTGGTAATGCCGGGACGCGGGCTGTACTACAAGCCGACGTTGCTGAGTAATGTGCATCCGACATCGGTGGTGGCGCAGCAGGAAATCTTTGGGCCGGTGCTGGCGGCGATGACGTTCCGGACACCAAAGGAAGCGGTGGAGCTGGCGAATAACACAGTTTACGGACTTGCGGCGAGCGTTTGGAGCGAGAGCATCAACGTAGCGTTGCAGACCGCGGCGCAAATCAAAGCCGGGGTCGTCTGGGTGAACAGCACGAATTTGTTCGACGCCGCGTGCGGGTTCGGCGGGTATCGCGAGAGCGGATACGGGCGCGAAGGTGGGAAGGAAGGCTTGCGAGAATATCTGGAACCGGCGTGGTTCAGGAAGGCGCCAGCAATTCGCAGTGGCTCCGCGAAGCGTGCAGAAGAGGCGGAGGTGGCAAATCCTACTGTGAATCGAACCGTTAAACTCTACATTGGTGGGAAGCAGGTGAGACCGGACTCGGGGTACAGCGTAGAGATTCGGGCGAAGAATGGGAAGCTGCTGGGTGAATCGCCACTGGGCAACCGGAAGGACATTCGGAACGCTGTGGAGGCGGCACGCAAAGCGGAGTCGTGGGCAAGAACCACGGCACACAATCGCGCTCAGGTGTTGTATTACGTCGCGGAAAATTTGTCGCAGCGCGCTTCCGAGATTACGGGACGACTGGCAGGAGCGGTGGGAAAGAAGCAGGCGGCGCTGGAAGTGAAGCTGAGCGTGGAGCGGCTGTTTTCATATGCGGCATGGACGGACAAATTCGATGGAGCCATACATAATCCTCCGTTCCGGAATATTTCGATTGCGATGAATGAGGCGGTAGGGACAGTCGGCGTAATCTGCCCCGCGCAAGTGCCGCTGCTGGGATTTTTCTCGCTGGTGTTGCCGTTGATTGCGGCGGGGAATGCGGTGGTAGCGGTGCCCTGCGAGGGCTATCCGTTAATTGCCGGAGATATTTACCAGGTTTTCGAAACGAGCGACTTGCCGGGCGGAGTTGTGAACCTGGTTACGGGGCGCGTGAGCGAATTGTTGAAAGTTTTGGCGGAACATGACGATTTGGACGGGATTTGGTGTCACGGAGATGCGGAGACTTGCGCTGCGGCGAAGGCACTGTCGACGGGGAACTTGAAACAGGTGTGGAGCAATGAAGGACGGGAGATTGATTTCTTCGATGAGGGGCAAGGAGAAGGGCGTTGGTATCTCGAGCATGCCTATCAGGTGAAAAACATCTGGGTACCGTACGGAGAGTGACGAGGCGGGGCAGTTCGTACTGGCAGGAGAATAGCTTGGACTAGCTTCGCGTCAGGAAAGCGAATTTTGGGTCATGCGGCGCAAAGAAAAAAGGGTTGGCTGGTGCCACCCCCTTCGGCGTAGAGTTGGGCTGGATTCTTGACGGGAAGAAACTCAGTGCGAATCGCTCTTATCTGCAAGCGCTCGTCATGGAGCGCTGTAGAAGGTCACGAAGTCGGGGCCTGACCGACGGTGACTGACGACTGGGACGTACCCCGCTAGTACCAATGGCGAACTAAGAGATGGTGCTTGGGTCTGTGCCGTCGCCTATAGTGTCGACGGCGATCAAGACGCTGCTTGGGTCAATGGCGATACCCAATGGATTTTGACCCTTCGCGATCGCCGCCCCAATCGGTGCAGAGCTGGGCACGCCCGAAGCGAGGGTGAAGCCGTAGAGTTGGCCGATACCGGTTGGCAGACCTTGGTCAAGAACATAGAGGTACTTGCCATTGGGCGCGACCGCAACATTGAGAACGGCTGTGGCACTGGGGACATTTGTGGTGCCCGTCGGTGTTATTGGCCACGGAAAGGTATTTTCCGGTCGGATCCAAGGTGGAATAGAACGCGCCGATGCCAGCGTTGATCATGGCGCGGGAAGGGAGTGGAGTCAGAGCGCCGGTTGTCTGGTTGATGGCATAAGCACCTTTGTAGCCATCCGTCGTCGTCACGTTATCGTCATTGACGACGTACGGGTAAGCGCCCGTGGGACCGATAAGGATAGCCTCCGGACGGTTCAGATTGGCAGTATACGCCGTCCTTCCCGGGCGAGCTCCGCCAACGGACTAGGAAACCATCTTTAGTTGGCGCTGGTCCTTACGTCCACAATGATGCGAATATGGATGCCTATTTTCGCCAGAAAGGGCCCGCTATGGCCAGAGCTGCGACCACGGAAGACCTGCGATTGGAAGAATCCAGGCAGCGCAAGAGGCACTGGAAGAGATGGGGGCCGTATCTATCGGAGCGGCAGTGGGGTACCGTCCGGGAGGATTACAGCCCGGACGGGACCGCATGGGAATATTTCCCATTTGAGCACGCGCACGCGCGAGCGTACCGCTGGGGAGAGGATGGTCTTGGGGGAATCTGTGACCGCCACCAGCTGATCTGCTTGGCGGTGGCGCTATGGAACGGGCGCGATCCCATTCTTAAAGAGAGGTTGTACGGGCTAACGGGCAACCAAGGCAACCACGGCGAGGATGTGAAGGAGCAGTATTTCTACCTAGATTCCACGCCGTCGCACAGCTACATGCGCATGTTATACAAATATCCGCAGGCGGAGTTTCCGTATCGGCAGTTACTCGAGGAGAATCAAAAACGAGGCCGGGAGCAGGGCGAACTGGAACTGGTGGACCTGGGAGTATTTCAGGAGAACCGCTATTTTGATGTTTTCATCGAGTATGCGAAAAGCGATTGGGAAGACATTCTGATCAGGATTACAGCCCACAATCGTGGGCCAGAAGCTGCGGAACTCCATGTGCTGCCGACGCTATGGTTTCGGAATACGTGGTCGTGGGGGAAGGATTTGCGGCGGCCGACAGTGCGCAGGGCCGCGGACATGCCGACGGGGGTTTGCGCGGAGGTCGAGCATTGGCAATATGGCAAGAGATGGCTGTTGGCCGAGGGCAAACCGGAAATGCTGTTTACCGAAAACGAAACGAATTACGTTAAGTTGTTTAATTACCGTGAACGGGTGCCCTACGTCAAAGACGCCTTCCATGAGTATGTTATTCATGGGGATAAGCAGGCGGTTAACCCGGCCCTAACGGGCACAAAAATGGCAACTCACTCCGCTTTCCATCTTTCGCCGGGAGAATCCGCGACGATCAAGTTGAGGCTTACGGACCTGGACCCGCTGGGCACGATGGATCCGGAACTTCCCTGGATTGGAAGCAGTACGGCTCCGGGTCAATACAAGGCTGGGGCAGGAGTGCTGGCACCCGGGGACTTTGGGGCCGGATTCGACGCTGTGTTCAGCCAGCGGATGAAAGAGGCCGACGAATTTTACAATACGCGGATCCCGTCGCATCTTTCTTGCGACGCGCGGCTGGTGATGCGGCAGGCCTATTCGGGAATGTTGTGGTCCAAGCAGTTCTATCACTATGCAGTGGAGGACTGGCTGGGAGGGGACCCTGCAGGCCCGACGCCGCCGGCTTCTCGTTGGCACGGGCGAAACAAAGATTGGACGCACCTGTACAACGACGATGTGCTGTCGATGCCGGATAAATGGGAATATCCGTGGTATGCGGCGTGGGACCTGGCCTTTCACTGCATCCCGCTGGCGATTGTCGACAGCGATTTTGCGAAAGAGCAACTCGTGCTTATGCTTCGCGAGTGGTATATGCATCCGAACGGGCAGCTTCCCGCTTACGAGTGGGCCTTTGGCGACGTAAATCCTCCGGTGCATGCGTGGGCTGCGTGGCGCATTTACAAAATTGACCGGCGGATGCGCGGAGTGGCCGATCGGGAATTCCTGGAAAGAGTCTTCCACAAACTGCTGCTGAACTTCACATGGTGGGTGAACCGGAAAGACCCGGATGGGCATAATATTTTCCAGGGTGGTTTTCTGGGACTCGACAATATTGGAGTTTTCGACCGCTCGGCGCCGCTGCCGACCGGCGGCCACCTGGAACAATCCGACGGAACCAGCTGGATGGGGATGTATTGCCTGAACATGCTGGCGATTGCGCTGGAGTTGGCGAAAGACGACATGGCGTACGAAGACGTTGCCAGCAAGTTTTTCGAACATTTTGTGCACATCGCCCACGCCATGAACGATATCGGCACGGACGGAAGGTCGTTGTGGGATGACGAGGACGGTTTTTACTACGACCTGCTGCATTTGCCGAACGGCGAGGACCACTTCATGAAGATCCGCTCGATGGTTGGGCTGATTCCGCTCTTTGCGGTGGAGACACTGGAGCCGGAAGTGGTGGATCGCTTGCCGGGGTTCAAGAGGCGGATGCAGTGGTTTATAGACAACCATGCGGATGTGCCAGAGCACATCGAAATGACGCAACGCTCTTCGCGGGGAGTGCGGCGGCTCTTGTCGCTGACGAACCGCAAGCAGTTGAAGCGGATTCTGAGACGCATGCTCGACGAAGCGGAGTTTTTCTCACCGCACGGAATTCGCGCCCTTTCCCGCTATCACCTGGACCACCCGTACGAGGTGCAAGTGAATGGACACACCAGCCGAGTGGACTACGAGCCGGCGGAATCGACCTCCGGAATATTTGGGGGCAACTCAAATTGGCGCGGACCGGTGTGGTTTCCGTTGAATTACCTGCTGATCGAATCGCTGCAGAAGTTTCACCATTACTACGGCGAGGATTTTAAGGTGGAGTGCCCCACGCATTCGAAGAGAGAAGCAGATCTTTGGGAAGCTTCCGGGGAAATCTCACGGCGACTGACGCGGCTCTTTTTGCGAGATAAAAACGGGCGGCGCCCCTTCACGGGCAGCAACGATTTATTTAACAAAGATCCACATTGGCGTGACCTGATCCTCTTCTACGAATATTTTAATGGCGAAAATGGGGCAGGCCTGGGCGCCAGCCACCAGACAGGTTGGACGGGGCTGGTGGCCAAATTGCTCGAGCAAAGCGGAGAGTGAGAATGTCCCTGCTTGCAGAAGTGCAATTCGGCAGAGAGGTCTGCGGCGAACTGGAAATCGCCGAGTCCCGGGAGTGGCTGGTCACGAACGGGTTGGGCGGATACGCCAGCGGGACAGTGGCGGGAACGACGACGCGGAGATATCACGGCCTGTTGGTAGCGGCGTTGCAGCCACCGGTGAAGCGGACGGTTTTGGTCAGTGGGATCGATGAAACCGTGCGCTATCTAGACAGCAGTTTTTTCCTAGGCACCAATCGATGGAAGAGCGGATTCGTTTCCCCTCGCGGATATCTGCAGATCGAGAGTTTTCACCTGGAAGGGTCGAAGCCGGTGTGGCGATACGCGCTGGGGGATGCCCTGCTGGAAAAGCGCGTATGGATGAAACAGGGGGAGAACACCACCTATGTGCGGTATAGCCTGGTTCGAGGGCGTGCAGGGATCGAGCTAGATGCAAAAGTATTAGTGAATTATCGGGATTTTCACCACACCACGCAAAATCCGAACTGGCCAACGCGCGTGGAGCCGGCGGAACACGGAGTGGCCATAGTGGCCTTCGAAGACGCGACACCTTTTTACCTGAAGAGTGTTTCCGGCTCGTGGACCCCGCGGGATGAATGGTACCGGAATTACTTCCTTCCCGCGGAGCGCGAGCGAGGGCTGGACGATCAGGAAGACCGATTGTATGCGGGGCAGTTTCATGGGCAACTGCGCAATGGGGAGAGCGTAACGCTGGTATTCACTACAGAGCCCAATACTCTTCTAGAGGGCGAAGAGGCTCTCACATCGCAGTCGAACCACGAGGTGAAGCTATTTCAACACTGGCAGGCACGACACCTGCGGATGTGCGGTGGATCGGCGAATGACGAGCCCAGTTGGCTGTGGCAACTGGTCCTGGCCGCGGACCAGTTTATCGTTCGTCGCAATTTCCCAGATCAAGCGGACGGCAGGAGCATCGTGGCAGGCTACCACTGGTTCAATGACTGGGGCCGAGACACGATGATTGCCTTGCCAGGGTTGACGCTCGCGATGGGCCGGCCGGAGATTGCGCGAAAAATTCTGCTTTCGCTTATGCGCTACGTGGATGCAGGGATGCTCCCCAATAATTTTCCGGATGCGGGGGACGCACCGGCCTACAACACTGCGGACGCCACGCTATGGCTGTTCGAGGCGCTCCGGCAATACTATGAGGCCACAGAGGATCTGGAAATTCTTCAGCAGTTGTTTCAGGTATTAGCGGGAATTATCGACGCGCACGTACAAGGAACGCGCTACAACATCAAAGTGGATCCCGGAGACGCGCTGCTGCACGCAGGAAGCGCAGAGGTACAACTGACGTGGATGGACGCGAGGGTGGGCGAATGGGTGGTGACGCCCCGGACCGGCAAGGCCGTGGAAATCAATGCGCTGTGGATCAATGCGCTGCGGACCATAAGGGGATTTGCGCGGCTGCTCGGACGACCGGGCGAGGGCTACGAGAGGCTTGAGGAAAAGGCCACGCGCGGGTTCCAGAAATTCTGGAACGCGGAGCGGCAGTGTTGTTACGACACGATCGATACCCCGTCCGGCGAGAAGGATGCTGCACTGCGGCCGAATCAGATTTTTGCGCTATCCCTACCGGTGAGCCCGCTCTCCCCCATGCAGCAGAAAGCGGTTGTTGATATCGTCGCGGCGCAATTATTGACGTCGCACGGGTTGCGAAGCCAGGGGCCGTTCGAACCAGGATACAAAGGGGATTATGGGGGAGGGCCGCGAGAACGCGATTCAGCCTACCATCAAGGGACGGTGTGGGGATGGTTGCTCGGCCCATTCGCGCTGGCGCACTATCGCGTGTACCAGGATGCGGCGTTGGGACAGAGCTTTCTTGAGCCCTTGGGAAAAACCATTTGCAGCGGGGGATTAGGCACGCTTGGCGAGATTTTTACCGGTGACGCGCCATTCGCGCCCGTGGGAGCGATTGCGCAGGCGTGGACGGTAGCCGAGGTGATTCGGGCCTGGCAGATTCTGAGCGGTGCGGCTGCTTCGGCAAGCGGGAGAACAGCAGAGAGGTCTCAGAGGCGCGGGGCGGGTTCGTAGAGCTCGACGAGGACTTTGCTGGCTGAGGGAGCTGAGAGCAAAAAGAAATTGATGCGCGTACCATCCGCGCCAGCGCGGGTCGCGGGATAAACGGGATTCAACGAAAACTTTTGCTGCAAAATTTGCGTGGCGCGATCAACGTCCTTGCACCGGAATTCTACCTGTTGAACTCCCTCGCCAAACTTCTGCAGAAATTTGGCGATCGCACCATTTCCGCCGAGTTCTTTGGAGGTTAAGACGTCCATGGAAAGTCCGCCGGGCAAATGGAGTTCAAATTCGCGGGCGTCCTGGTCCGGAGGCACGTCAGCGAGGCGGGGCAAGCCACAGGCTTCGCGAATTCTTTCGAAGCGCTCCGGGGTGACCGCGAGACCCACCGTCACAACAGGACTTCCTCCTTGGAGGAGGGAAAACAACTCGGGGTCCTCCCACCAAGGAAAGACGGCGTGGTCCGCCAGGGCCCGGCCGATGTGATGAATTTCCGTTGCGGAAGTCATTCGCACTTCCGGATCTTTGGAACTCATGCCTTCCATCGCGCGTTGCAATGCTTCGTTCATGGGTACGCTCATACGCTTTCAAAGAATTTCCTCGAATTCGTGCTACTCCTGAACTGCGCCGGGGTCATTTCGGGGTCCGGCCAACAAGGAGAAAATCGTGGCAAGCAATAGAATACCCCCGACCACGGCCAGTGAGACATGCACGGAGATATGTAACCACGGTTCCCCCACCATTTTCACCCCAATGAAAATCAAAACCAGCGCCAAGCCGTACCCAAGATAACGCAAATATTGCAGTAAATCCGAGAGAAGAAAATAGAGGGTGCGAAGGCCGAGGATGGCAAAGACGTTAGAAGTGTAAACGATGAAGGCGTCGCGGGTGATCCCGAAGATGGCGGGAATGGAGTCAACGGCAAAGGTGACATCGGTAATTTCGATGACCAGCAAGACCAGAAAAAGAGGAGTGGCGAACAGCTGACCGGCTTGACGGACAAAGAAGCGGGCACCGTTGTACTCGCGAGTCACGCGCAGATGCGTGCTGGCGAATCGGAAAATTGGATTCCGTTCATAATGGACTTGTTTGCCGCGCTTCCAGAACATATGCAGGCCGGTGTAAACGAGAAAAACTCCGAAGGTGGGGAGTATCCAACTAAAGCGGACGATCAAGGCGGCGCCAGCGGCGATCATGATTCCGCGCATGACTAAGGCCCCCAGAATTCCCCAAGCCAGAACGCGGTGTTGCACCTGCTCATCCACCTGGAACGCGCGGAAAATCACCAAGAAAACGAAAAGGTTGTCGACGCTGAGGGCCTTTTCGATGACGTAGCCTGTGAAATATTCAAGGCCGCGCTGCGCACCGTACCAGCGCCAGACGAAGCAGCCAAAGGCCAGTGCCAGAGCAATCCAAACGGCACTCCAGAACGCGGCTTCGCGAATTTTGATTTTGTGGGCCTTGCGATGAAAGACACCCAGATCCAAGGCGAGGGCGAGAAGGACAAACAGGTTGAAACCGACCCACAGCAGGGGGGTGCCCATGACTGGAGGATAACCCAAGTCTGTTTCGCGCCCTATGGTGCGGTGGGCCTTCGAACATCCGAAGCATTCAGATTGCTTAAGTCTACATGGGTAACCTGGCCGGCCTGGACAGTCGCCGGCACATCCCAAATCAGCCGGCGGTCACCGGAGGAGGCATCCATGCCCAAGCTGCTAACCCAGTAGTTGCCGGGAGGAAGGCCGGAAATGAGCGCGTGGCCATCGAGGTCGGTCTGGACTTTTCCGGCAAGATATTTCACCTGGGCGGTGTCGGGGGCGAATTGCGCAACTTTTCGTTTGTGTTCGACATGTAAGTTATTCCAAGCAGTTCCCGGATTGACGCCATAGAGTTCGAGTTCGATGCCTTGAACGGTGAACGGATTAGCGTCAATGAATTTTCTAGTCGCGGTGAGGTATTCCTCTTTTTGTTTCTGGTACTTGTCTGGATTTGCTTGCTTGTCGGAATCGCGATATTTCGGCACGGGAAGACCCTTGGTGACGCCGCCGGAGTTGGAGCGTTCATAGGCGTCGAAGAATTCCGGAACCTTCATGATGTCGTCGGTGGTGAGGAGTTTGTCGATGTCGGGAGAGGTAAGTTCAAGGAGGTCGTGGGCCTTCAACCAGGTTTTCAATTCCGGAGAAACTTTGAGGTTGTCGATGAATTTATCGCGAGTGGGGAGAACATCTTGGCCTTCGACTTCCTTGACGACGTCGGCATAACTCTTGGTAAGGACGAAGAAAGGGAATTGGCGGACAGGTTCGGGCTGGGCGCCGGTTGGAGTGATCCGAGCAGAAAGATCAATCGCGCCGGTGCCTTGGGCAGCGAGTGAGACAGAAAAAAAGGAGAGGGCTCCAAGAGTCAGAGCAATTCGCAGAGAATGTCGCATGTGGCTCATCCTAGCAGATTGTTTTTTTGCAGTAGTCGCAAACAAAGGCAGGTTGTCCAATCCGCCTAGGCCGACGCGAACGCTCGCTGACGGGTTCAGAAGAGTTGGAAGCGGGTTTCAATAGTTACCCAAGCAGGAACGGGGTGCTTGCTGGCATCGCGGCCTGGCGAAAAACGCCACCCACGGACAGCCTCCATGGCTCTCTCATCCAATCCCATGCCGAGACCCTGCAAAATTTGAACGCGCACAGCCTTTCCATCCGCTCCCACTAGAACCTCGAGAGTCATTTTTCCCTGAAGCTTCGCCTTGCGCGCTTCCTCTGTATATCCAGGCGGGGGACAGTACAAACAGGCCACGGGAGAAGCCACATTCGCGTAGGAACCATGATCATGGCCGTCACCTGCTCCGTTGGAGTCCCCATCTCCCATGGTATTGCCGTCGCCATCGCCAAAACCAAGGCCATCTCCCGGTCCGGCCGAATCGGTGTCCGAATTCATCCATGGCAAGCCGAGATGTGTCACGGTGATCACGCTGGCTGGTGCGTTCGCATCATAGACAGCAGGGGGGACAGGCAGTGCCACATCGCTATTGTGAACTAGCCGGGGCGGGGCGAGCGGCATGGAAGACCACGGCGCAAGATTACCAAAGCGTGCCGGCCTCACATCATGCTCGCCGCCGCCACCGTTGCTTCCGAGTGATGGGTGTCCGGTAGAATCCAGCCGCGGAGCTGGGACGTAGGACAAGAACTTGTTACCGAACCCTAAAGGAATAGGTTGGCGAAACGAGCCAGAATTTGGGACGGACGCCAAGGCAAAAAGAAGCAAAGCGAGAAGGAGGAGGTGCGCTCCGGCGGAAAACGTCTGGGCTCCGCCATTCCGTCCGGCAAGATCGACGAAAACAAAATGCGGTTGGGCGCTGTTTGTCGTGGAGGGTTGATCCTCTGTTTCGCGAAGCGCGCGCTGGAGATTCTCTAAAGCGTGGCGGAGCCAAAAGGGAGAACTGTCCTTGGAATTACGGGGAAAGCCGACAGGAAGAATGTCCATGGTGTCCTCCGCGGTTGCGAAAGCCTGTTCAATGAGAATTGAGGACGAGCATGGAGGTTGCTTCGGAAAAACGAAAGATGAGCGAGACATACGGACAGCCGCGTAGATTTCACGAGACTCGCAGATTGCATGGGGGATCAGTAAAGCCGGAAATTAACTTCGAAGGGGACGATCACCGGGACGGGTTTGCCTCCCGGACCAGTCACAGGCTTGCAACGCCACGTCTTCATGGTATTCAGCGTGTTCTCGTCCAGGCCAAGTCCAGGACTCCGAATCAAATGCATATCTGAGAGGTGGCCATCGACGTTTACAACTGCTTCGACCAGGACCGTGCCTGAATACTTTGCCTTGCGGGCTTCTTCGGAATAGGGAGGATTCGGCATGTAGTAGCAGCTGGGCATGCCGATGCCGTTCACGCCCGCATGGAATTTACCGCCGCCCGTGCCGCCACCTTCACCAGGGCCAAGGCCGCCACCGCTGCCGCTGCCAATACCACCGCCCTCGCCGGAGCCAATCCCGCCACCACCGCCGGGTCCATTGGACAGATTCACAACGGAAGCCATGGGATCGCCGAAATTGGAGAGATTGGGATTGGCCACTTTCAGATCCGGAGGTCCGAGGAGGGTCGGATCCATAGCCAATTTTGGATTGGGATTCTTGATGACCGCGGTTGGCGGAGTGAACTGGGTCATGCTGAAACGTGGAGCTTTGCCCTTTGTCGCGGGCGTCGGGGAACGATCGCCGCCACCGCCACCGCCGCCAGCCTTATCCGCACCGGCGGGCAATTTGGCGATATAAGGAGAAATGTCCAGAGGCGTCATATCAATTTGCTTGTTGACGGCTTTGGTCGGGGTGGTCAGGCCGATGATAAACGGCGTGATCAGAAGTGCGATTACGCCCGCATGCACCGCAAACGCAATGGCCTGGGTCCAGCCGAAATTTTCATCCTTGGACCAGATATCCTTGACCTTGATTGGCTTGATTCCCGGAGGCAGCGGCGCCTGCTTTGGCGGATTAAAAAAGTCTCTGATGCGCTCGCCAAAGCCACCAAAGCTTCCACCCCAGTCGACTTCCAAGCGTTTATTGATGACGTTTTTGGGAGCGGCGGGTGCGGAGAGGAAGAACTTCAGGTTCTCTCCCAATCCCGAGCCGAAAGAATTCTTGGTGAAAGGAGCATCGGGGCGTTCCAGGACCTTGACCGGACGTTCGAACAAAAATTGCTTAAGGTTGGACCAGAAATTGTCCGGAATCAGGATGTCTGGCGTGCCGAAATCGGGCAGGGCGGAATTGGGCATGGGGACAACTTCTTCTGGCCCCGTGCGCTTGGGCTTGCTCAGTTCGTCGGGAAGTAGGTTAATGAATCCAGGCACCTTTGTCCCTCTGTTCATTTAGACGCGAATTGGCCGTCAAATGTTCGCACAGCCGTTATGATTCGCGCTAGCTGGGAAAGGTTGCGCGGCACCCACGGCTGACACAGCTTCACTAAGTATTGTAACATACGTGGTTACACTGCTTTCTGCAATTTCCCGCCGTACAACAGGGGTATGCGACCTTTGCCCGGTCCCTCAGGGAGTGGCGGCGCTAGAAGGGATACTACAAAGCTAGAGCTATGGCCGAACCACTGGAACTGAAGAAGACACTGAACTTGCCGAAGACAGACTTTCCCATGAAGGCGAGTCTGCCGCAGAATGAACCGAAACAGCTTGCGGCTTGGCAAGAATCGAAATTGTACGAGCGCATCCTGAAAGCCCGCGAAGGCAAGCCCCTGTTCGTGCTGCATGACGGACCGCCTTATCCGACGGGGACGATCCACCTGGGAACCGGACTCAACAAAATTCTGAAAGACATGATCGTGAAATCGAAAAGCATGGCGGGACATTACGCGCCGTACGTGCCGGGATGGGATTGCCACGGCTTGCCGATCGAGACGCAGGTGGAAAAGGAACTGGGTGGCAAGGGAAAAGTCCCGCCGGCGGAATTCCGGCAGCGTTGCCGGGAGTACGCGATGAAATACGTTGAGCAACACAAGCGGGATTTCAAGCGGCTCGGCGTTTTTGGTCAATGGGACCATCCCTATCTGACCATGAGCCATGAGTACGAAGCTACGATTGCCAGCGCGTTTCTGGACTTCATGAAGAAAGGCTACGTGTACCGCGGGCGCAAGCCGGTGTATTGGTGCATCTACGACAATACGGCGCTGGCCGAAGCCGAAGTCGAGTATGAAGATCACACCAGTCCCTCGATCTGGGTGACGTTCAAGGTTGTAGGAGGCGGGACGGGCGAAGCTGCCAAGATCGGCAGCGATGTTTCCGCAGTGATTTGGACGACGACGCCGTGGACGATTCCGCACAACCGGGCGTTGGCATTCCATCCGGATTTTGAGTACGTCGTGGTGCAAACGGAAAAGGGCAAGTTGCTGCTAGCCGCGGATCGCGTGGCGGCGTTGCAGGCCGATTGCGACATCAAGCAGGCCGAAGAGTTGGGTCGATTCAAGGGACGGGACTTTGAGGGGATAAAGTTTCAGCATCCGTTCCTCTCTCTTCAGGTGCCGGGCGTTCTCGCGGATTACGTCACATTGGATCAGGGCAGCGGAATCGTGCACACCGCTCCGGGGCATGGCGCGGATGACTTTGTGACTGGGCAGAAATATGGAATCGAGATTTATGCGCCGCTCGATGACCGCGGCGTCTACCTGGAAGGCCTGCCGGAATACAAAGGCAAGGATGTGTTCACGGCGAACCCAATTGTGGTGAAACTGCTGGGGGATCGCGGAGCATTGCTCGCTAACCATCCGTACAAGCACAGCTACCCGCACTGCTGGCGCTGCCACAATCCCGTGATTTTCCGCGCGACGGAGCAGTGGTTCATCAAGATGGATCAGGCCAAGAAGGGCGCCACGGAAACATTTCGCCAGGAAGCCCTGGCGCAAATCCCTACGGTGAAGTGGCTGCCGGCGTGGGGCCAGGACCGCATGTACGAAATGATCGAGAAACGGCCGGACTGGTGCGTATCGCGGCAACGATTCTGGGGTACCCCAATCATCGTGTTTTATTGCGACGCGTGCGGGACGCGCCTGGAAGATTTTGGCGCGCTACGAAATGTAGTGAAATGGTTCGAAAAGGAAGGCGCAGATGCCTGGTACAAACATCCGGCGGAGGAGTTGTTGCCCGCGGGAACAAAGTGTCACTGCGGGGGAGCGAAATGGCGCAAGGAAAACGACATTCTGGACGTGTGGTTTGATTCGGGGTCATCGCACCTTGCCGTTTTGAAAGGGAAGGAATGGCCTGCGGACATTTATTTGGAAGGGCCGGACCAATATCGGGGGTGGTTCCACAGTTCTCTGCTGATCGCAGTGGGAGTGAGGGACAAGGCGCCGTATCGCGGCGTTGTGACGCACGGCTGGACGCTGGACGAGCAGGGTCGGCCGATGTCCAAGTCGCTTGGAAATGTGGTGCTGCCAACAGAAATCTGCGACAAGTGGGGCGCGGACCTGCTGCGGCTCTGGGTGGCCTCCCAGGAATACCAGGCCGATGTGAAGATGAGCGAGCGGGTAATGACGCAGCTCAGCGAAGCGTACCGGAAGATTCGCAATACGTTCCGATTTGCGCTGGGGAACCTGGCTAATTTTGACCCGAGCCGGGACGCTTTGCCGAACGAGCAACTGGACGAGATGGACCAGTGGATGCTGGAGCGTACCGCGGACCTGGTGAAGCGTTGCCGGGAGTGGTACGCGACTTACGAGTTCCACCGGATTTATCACGCGATTCACGATTTCTGCGTGGTGGATCTGAGCGCGTTTTATTACGATGTGCTTAAGGATCGCCTGTATACCAAGGCGCCCAACAATAAATCGCGGCGCTCCGCGCAGACAGCGGTATGGAAAATCACGAGCGCGCTGGTGCGCCTGGCGGTTCCGATACTGGTGTTCACCTGCGAGGAGATCTGGAAATATTTCCCGAAGAAGGAAGGAGAGCCGGAGAGTGTGCACATGGCGCTCTTTCCCGAGGAAACGGACCTGCGAACCGGGATCGCGCCGGGCAAAGTAGACACCTGGGAATTGCTGGGGAAAGTGCGAAGCGAGGTGCTGAAAGCCCTGGAAGTGGCTCGCAACGAAAAAAAGCTGATCAACTCTGGGCTGGAGGCCAAGGTTCTGCTGAACGCGGACCTGGAGTTGAAGGCCAAACTGAAGCATTATCAGGCGGTGCTGCCCAGCCTGTTCATTGTGTCGCAACTGGAATTAATCAACGTCGGCGCAGGGGACTTCAAAGCGGAAACGGTGCCCAGCCTGGAAGTTTCGGTGCTGCGAGCCGATGGAAAGAAGTGCGAGCGGTGCTGGAATTTCTCGACGCACGTGGGAGAGAATGCGCGGTATCCCACGATTTGCGAACGTTGCAGCGATGCCATCGCGGAGATCGAAGGAGGAATACCCGATGCCGCGGTTCCCGTCGCCTAACGCTCGCCGCTTGCCGGACACGACGGAAGAAAAGCAGATCCCTCGAGCAAACAGCGCCCGCGGGATGACAGCTTTCGGGGGAGTAGCGAGAGGATTGTCTGCTCGCAGAGTTTCATGATCATTCCTGCCCGGCTGCGGTGGCTGTGGCTCACGCTCGGAGTGGTATTTCTGGACCGCGCGAGCAAGGCGTGGATTGAATCGCGTTCCGAGAGCTATTTTCCACACACGCTAATCCCCCACTTTATCGAGATCATCAATTCCCGGAATCCGGGAATTGCGTTCAGTTTCTTCGCGGACGCTTCGTCGGCGACGATGCGATATCTGCTGATCTTCGGCGCGGTGGTGATCATCGGAATCATCGCGTGGTTGCTGGTGGCAAGCCGCCAGTTGAGCTCGCTAAGCGCCGCTGGATTGGCCTTGCTGCTTGCAGGGGCGACCGGCAACGTCACCGACCGCATGGTGCACGGCGCGGTAACGGATTTTCTTCAGGTCTGGCTTCATTTTCTGCCGTGGCATATTTTCAATCCCTGGCCGACCTTCAACGTGGCGGATTCTGCGGTCACAATCGGTGCCATTCTCATAGTTTTTGATGTATTATTCTTCCAGCAGCATTCCCCGAAATCGTAGCTGGTAAATCGATTGTCTGCTATTCGCTCCAGATAGAAGGATGAGTCATGGCTCCTCGCATGTTCGGAATGACACGCAGAGATTTTCTTGGTGGGATGATCGGGGTAGCGGCGATCAGTTCGCTTCCGGCCTCCGCGCGTGTGCTCGCTGGGTCGCCCGGAACCCGCAATGTTTTCGTGCCTTTTCAGTTTCCCAAAGACTTTAACTGGGGTGTAGCGACGGCATCGTACCAGATCGAAGGGGCCTGGGATGCGGATGGCAAGGGCGAATCGATCTGGGATCGTTTCTCGCACACGGTCGGCAAGGTGAAGGGCGCCGACACGGGTGACGTGGCGTGTGATTCCTACCATCGCTACAAGGAAGACGTGGAACTGGCCAAGACGCTGAACGTCAAAAGCTACCGGTTTTCAATTTCGTGGCCGCGCATTCAATCGAATGGGACTGGGCAGGCAAATTCGAAGGGCCTGGATTACTACAAACGAGTTGCCGACGAACTGCACAAGGCCAACATTCGGCCCCTGGCTACGTTGTATCACTGGGACCTACCGCAAGCTTTGCAAGACGCAGGAGGCTGGCCCAATCGAGATCTTGCGGGGCGGTTCACGGATTACTGCGAGATCGTCACGCGCGCGATGGGAGATCGCGTGACGGACTGGTGCGTTTTCAACGAGCCGTGGGTATTCACTTTTCTGGGATACGCGTCTGGTGTTCACGCACCGGCGCTGAAGGATTTTGCCGCCACGATGCGGGCCACGCATGTGGTGAATATTGCGCAAGGCCAGGCGTTCCGCGCGATCAAGGCGGTGAATTCCAAGTTCAAGGTGGGTTCGGCGTTCAGCATGTCCAATTGCGAGCCGGTGACTTCCAGTGACGAGGATAAAGCTGCCGCTGAGCGCGCTCATGCGCTGGGCAATGTTTGGTTTGTGAATCCCGCGCTGAAGGGAGAGTACCCGAAGGCTTTTCCCGGGGGAAATCCATACGATGTGATGGGCCTGCAACCTGGCGACATGGATCTTTGCAAGGCGCCACTCGATTTTCTCGGCATCAACTATTACCGGAGAGAGCTCGTCTCCGCGATTCCGGTGGGACCGGACGAGGCGGCAACGGGGATGCAAAGTTACGACGCGTTCGAGGGGCCACTCACGCAATTTGCCTGGGAAGTATGGCCGGACAGCTTCTACGAGCTCTTGATGCGAGTCACGAACGAGTACAACAAGCCGGTGCTGGAGATCACGGAGAATGGTTGTTCCTATCTCGATTCTCCCGATGCGAATGGCCGGATACCCGACCAGCGGCGGATTGAATTCATGCGCGGTTACCTGAGCGCGATGGGACGAGCAATCAAGGATGGCGCAAACGTTCGCGCTTACCATCACTGGAGCCTGATGGATAATTTCGAATGGGCGGAAGGATACGCGCAGAGGTTTGGTCTGGTGTACGTCGATTTTCGCGACCAGCGCCGCGTCATCAAGGACTCTGGCAACTGGTACGGCAAGATCGCCGCTTCCGGCGTATTGAGCTGAGCCGAATTGCACACGGGAGTAGCCCAGGTAGCTTAGCTCGCGCCACACCTCGGAACGAAGGGCCAAGCCCGTTCTGCGGTACACTCTCGGCGTGACGGAAACCCTACAACTGGAGTTCACGGCGACGATGGAAGAGGCGGGGCAACGCCTGGACCGCGTGGTGGTGCAACACTGTCCCGAGCTATCGCGAACGCGGGTGCAGGAACTGATTGAAGAAGAGCTGGTGTTGCTAAACGGCAAGCCAGCGAAGGATTCGCAGAAGGTTCATGCGAAGGACGTAATCCGCGTAGTGCCGCAGGAGAGGCCAGCCCTGAAGGCAGAGGCGGAAGCGATCCCGCTGGACGTGCTGTATGAAGACGAGGACGTCATCGCCGTCAACAAGCCCGCGGGGATGAATGTTCACGCTGGAGCAGGGAATTCCCACGGAACGCTAGTGAATGCGCTGCTCGCGCGCGGGCAGTCTTTGTCGCAGCCGGATGATCCGTTGCGCCCTGGAATCGTTCACCGGCTGGACAAGGCAACCTCCGGGATTGTGCTGGTGGCAAAAAACGATTTTGCTCATGCCAGGCTCTCGGAGGCATTTCGGCAGCGGGCGATTCGGAAAATCTATATTGCGCTGGTTCAAGGAAGCATGGAGGAAGAGCGTGGCCGGATCGAATTGGCGATAGCGCGCG
Source organism: Candidatus Acidiferrales bacterium (assembly GCA_963709675.1). GTDB lineage: Bacteria > Acidobacteriota > Terriglobia > Acidiferrales > UBA7541 > Acidiferrum. The sequence continues at coordinate 596,545 of CAVPWW010000001.1, read as the reverse complement.
ATCCCAACCGGCGGACGCGGATGACCGCAAAGCGCGCGACGTTGCTGCCGAATTCGCGGCCCGCGCGGACGGACTGGCGTGTGCTCGCGAGATTCGACACGACCAGCCTGCTGGAGATTCAGCTGCACACCGGTCGGACACACCAGATCCGCGCGCACTTTTCGGCGCTGCAGCATCCGGTTGTGGGCGACACGCTGTACGGCGCCGCGGGGCAATGGCACGTTGGGCGCACGACACTTCCGGCGCTGGGCCGCAATTTTCTGCACGCAGCGAAGATCGGGTTTGCCCTGCCACACGGTGGCAAGCCCATCGAGCTTTCGGCGCCGCTGCCGGCCGAACTCCGCGAGTACTTGACGAAGTTGAGTGCCGCCGCGGGTGAGCCTCAAGGGCGAATTGACGCTGCCCTGAAGGCCTTCTTATAATCGGTACACATGCGAACCAAATCACTTAGTCTGTTGTTTGTCATTCTCACCTGCGGGGTTGGGTCCATTGTCGCGCAGCAACCCCAGACTCCCCCAGCCCCTGGCAAGCCACCCGCGCCGCCAGTGGAGCAACAACAGATCCAGAAGAGCCAGACTACGATTCCCGTGACGGTCAACCTGGTGGACGTGCTGTTCACGGTGCTGGACCGGCGCAACAAACTGGTTCCGAGCCTGGAGCAGGCGGATTTCAGAGTTCTCGACGACAATATTCCGCAAGATATCCGTTACTTCAGCAGGCAGAGTGACCTGCCATTGCGCATCGGGATGCTGATGGATACATCGAACAGCATTCGAGACCGGTTGAAATTCGAGCAGGACGCCGCCAACAATTTCCTGTTCAGCGTCCTGCGCCGGAACAAGGATGAGGCGTTCGTGATGACGTTCGACGACGAACCACAGCTCCTCCAGGGGTTTACCGGGGATACTGGCTTGTTGCGCGACCATATCTTGCGAACCCGCGCGGGCGGGGGCACCGCCGTTTACGATGCAATTTACGAAGCCTGTACGAAAGAACTCAACCATCCTCCACGGCCGCCCGGGGATCAGCCCGACGTGGTGCGCCGCGTGATGATTCTGATCAGCGACGGAGAAGATAATCTTTCCTCGCACACGCGCGCGGAAGCCATCGAGATGGCGCAGCGCACCAGTGTGGTCATCTATACCATCAGCACGAGCACGCAGTGGGTCACGCTGGACGATCCCAGCAAGGAAAAGAGCGGTAACCGCAAATACCACCTAACAGAAGGGGACAAAATCCTCCAGGATCTTGCCGACGAGACCGGTGGACGAGCGTTTTATCCATATCATGTGGATGATCTCGACCAGTCGTTCCAGGACATCGGCGAGGAACTGCGAAACCAGTACTCCATCGCCTACAATCCGACCAACCACGCTGTCGACGGACGTTATCACCAGATTAAGATCGAGGTGCCGGAGCATAAGGGCTACCAAGTTCGTGCGCGCCGCGGTTACTACGCCCGGGTAAACGGCGACACGGGTGCAAAGGCTGCGCCCGCGGGCTCGGTAAAGTGAACAATTTGTGCTGAAATCGGGGTCGAGAAGCCTCTTCGTCGAAAATGCGCGTTCTTTAGGATGAGGAGAAGCCCCGAGTCTGAACACCCGGCAAATCCACAGGTTCATTACTTAGTTTCATCGTGGAGCAGGACGGCGTCGGATTCCGTTTGGCCGGCTTCGATGGCGATTTTAGAGCCATCCGGCGAGAACACGAAGCGGAATATCTTGTCCTTTTTGAAGTGAGATAGTTGGCGGTGCGGCTTGCCGTCGAGGGGCTGCAGCCACAAATTATCCACGCCCTTTTCGCGCACGATATAGACGACGCCTCTTCCATCGGGCGTATAGGAAAGATCGCTGGGCAGTGCGCGTTGATCGATATCGCTATAGGCCATTTTCTGGGTTTCGACGTTGTCAATGCGCAGCATGAGCTTGTGGTCCAGCTCGCGGACTTCGAAGGAAACGATTTCCTTGCCATCCGGCGAAAGACTATAAGCGCCAACGGAGTATTTCACGACCGTTTCAGGCGAACCGCCATCGATCGGGATGCGCTTCACATAGCGATTGTCGGTGCTATCGACGAAATAGACCCAATTTCCAGATTTGGGGCAGACCGGCACCTGATCATTCAGGCCATGGGTGAGTTGTTTCAGGTTCGTGCCATCCAGATCCATGCGCGACAAGTTGGCGGAAGCGGTGCTTGTGAGGCCGATTTGGCGATAAACGATGTAGCGCCCGTCACCGCAGATGGCGACCTGATCGGGAACGTGCCTGGAATCGGAGTGAAGAGTCGTCTCTTCTCCCTTGGCGGTCACGGCCTTTACATTGCCGCCCTGGGGAATAAGGAGGCGTCCATCCGGCATCCAATTCCAGGTCCATAGGGGCAATTGCGACTGCAGAGGGACAGCGTGTAATTCGTCCGGGTCGCTGACTGGGGCCCAGCTTAAGTTAAAGCGAAGCTTGCTTTGCAGCGCCACCAGAGTTTTGCCGTCCTTGGCCATGCCCAATTTGCTGTAATCGTTGGTGTCAGCAGTCAAATCGCGATATTCGCCGCCCGGAAAATTCACATAGCCAATTTGCGCCTGCATATGCTCAGCGTCTGCCTGAACGGAGCTGGCAATCAGAGCCCTCCCATCGGGCATCCAGACGGGACCGTGGTAAATGCGATCGGCGGAAACAGCGACAACGCGATCTTGGCCAGTGGCTGGGTCAACCGCCAGAAAGCCGCCGAGAGCCTCCTTGGATGGCTGCACGATAGGAATGAGAATGGTCTTCCCGTCCGGCGACCACGCAGGAACGTAACTATCGCTCAGCAGCGGATGGTTCCGGAAGATGGGTTTCTCGCTGGTGCCATCGCTTTTAGCAAGCCACAAATCCCAGTTCGGAGAGTCGTGCAACTCGCGGAGAAAGACGAAGTGCTGACCATCGGGAGAAAAGCTGACTGGGCTATCGACATCCTGAATCAGAACGCGCGGCTCTCCTCCGAGAACGGAGGCGCTGTACAACTGGGCCTCGGACTCGTTGGCCTCATCGCGACGGAGGAAATAGATGTAGTTACCGTCGGGAGAAAAGGAAAGACCCTGGTAACGGGTCAGAGCCGGCGCCAGGACTTGCTTGTTGGTCATTGAGGGAATGTGACGGAGCCACAAGGACTGCTCACCGTTTTCTTCTAGGGCCTGCAACAAATATCTGCCATCGGGCGAAATGGCTACCTGAGAGATATGGCCGTTGTTGGAAACATTCACAATAGAGAATTTCTCAAACGGGGCGGATTTCGGTTTCTGCCCCATCTTCACAAAGGTGAAAACGCCATACCCGGCAGCAGCCGCCACTCCCAGGAGCCCGAGCACAATCACCCCTGCGCCGATTTTGTTTTTCTGGGCGGCTTCCACCAGTACTTTGCCGCTCCCTGTACGGGGCGCGTTCGCCGAGGAGGCAGGCCCGGTTGAGCCACTGCCTGCCGCCCGGACCGCACCGCTCGAGGTTCGGCTGGCGGCTATGGAAGAATCGGAACTCACGCGGCCAGGTTCCAATTCCCGTTGCAAACGCTTCAGATCGGCGCGGACTTCGGCGGCGACCTGGTAGCGCAGGTCCTTATCTTTTTCCAGCAGCTTATTGAGAATGCGTTCAAGCTCAGCGGGCACGCTGCTATTGAGCTGTACCGGCGAGACCGGGGCGCTGTGCAGGATGTTGCCGAAGATAACGGCACTCGTGGAGCCGGGGAATGGAAGCGCGCCGGTTACCGCCTGATAGAGGACCGAGCCCAGGGAGAAGAGATCGCTGCGGGCGTCAAGTATCTCGCCTCGGGCCTGCTCTGGGGACATATACGCGATGGTGCCTACGGTGGTACCCGGGCTAGTGAGGAAAGCGTCCTGAGAAGGGGCGATGGTATCGCCTTCCAGGGAACCCTCGGGCTCGAGGAGCTTAGCCAAACCGAAGTCGAGGATTTTGGCGGTGCCGCGATCGGTGATGAACAGATTCGCAGGCTTGATGTCGCGGTGAATGATGCCTTTTTTGTGAGCGGCGTCCAAGGCGTCGGCAATTTCGATACCGAGGGAGATGGTCCGCGGGATGGGCAAGGGACCGCGAGCTAAGACCTTCTCAAGCGACTCACCTTCGAGGAGTTCCATGGCAATGAAAGTCTGGCCTTCATTTTCTTCAATGGCGTGGATAGTGCAGATTCCTGGATGGTTCAGGGCCGAAGCAGAACGAGCTTCGCGCAAGAACCGCTCCATGGCGGCGGCGTCTTTCGTGCTGCCCTCCTGGAGGAATTTGAGGGCGACGCGCCGGCCCAACTTCGTATCCTCGGCTTCATAGACCAAGCCCATGCCGCCACTGCCCAATGGACCCAGAATGCGATAGTGACCGATTGTCTCGTTGAGCATAGGGGACGTGGCAACGCTGAAAAAGAGTCGCCTTGCGATACTAGCCAAGGCATCGCTTGTGGTCAATCCGGGCTTGATGTCGAAGCAGGATGAAAGTTAGCCGCGCGAGCCCTTCGGGGCGTAGTAGCCTTTGCGGGCGAGGACTTTGTAGTCGTGGTTGTCCACGTCCACGCGGATTTTTCTGAACTTGCCGTCTTTGGCGTTGTTGCTGGGATAGTAGCCGAGGGTGTACTGGCTGCGCAGTTCCTCGGAAATCTGGTCGAAGGCCTCTTCGAGTCTCTTTTCGGAATTGACGACGATCATGCGCCCGCCGGTTTCTTCGGCCAATCTGTGGGCCACGTCAGGCCTTCCACCACCGAAGTGGCGATCCGCAACCAGCAAGATGTGGATCACTGTGTCGGTCTTTTGCGCGGACTCAATGGCTTCTTCCAATCTGACCTTGCTCCCTTCGTCCTCGGCGTCGGTGACGATCACGATGGCTTTCCGGCCGGCCTCGCCGTTGAGCTTGTCTCCGCAAGCGAGATAGATGGCATCGTAGAGCGCCGTGCCGACCATGTTCTGTCCACCGACCGGACCTGGGTTGTTGGCAATGTACCCGCCGCCGGGGGTATTGATGCGGGCTTTGTTAATGGCGCGGTCGAGGATGCTGCGATCATCGGTGAAATCGGCAAGTAGGTCGACGTCCGTGTCAAAGGACATGACCATGGCCTCATCTCCTTTTTTGAGCACCCGATGCAGGAATTGTGCTCCGGCGCCCTGAATCGCGCCAAGCATGTACTGCTCGCTGCCGGAAGTATCCAGAAGGAGTCCGAGGGTGATCGGTAGATTCATCTCCTTGGAAAAGAAAGCGATGGTTTCCTCGTGGTTATCCTCAAAGACCTTAAAGTTGTCCTGCTTCAAATCGGTAACGATGCGCTTGTTCTTGTCCCGAACAGTGGCGAACAGGTTCACCAAGGTGACTTCCGACTTGATGGTCGGCGTCTGGCCCTGGGACTGCTGGGCTTCCGGCAGGGCTGGTACAGCCAGAGCGAGAGCCGCGGCGCAGGCCAAGCTCCTCATTCCCGAGTTCTTGATAAAGGTAATCATCGCGTTCCCGAAGTTCACGATTTCTGGGTATCCTTAGTGAAGTTCCGTCTAGGCCGGTGAAGCTGGCCGAGTCATACTATTGTGCCCTACATCGCTTGGGTGGCTATGCATTCTTAAGATGCAACGAGCTACCCCGCGGGATGCGTCTTATAATGCTGCCGGAGTGTAACTGATCATTCTGGCCATGGAAAGTTTGGCCCGATCACTATGAAAAGTCTACGAAAAATCGCTCTTGCTGCAATGGCTGCGGCCTTTCTGATCTGCGGGGCCCGAGTGCAGGGACAAAATCCGACTCCACCGCCTCCAGCGGATCCGGCCCCTCCAAGTCAGGACAAAACGCCTCCCCCGGTAGCCCGAAGCCAAACCACAATCGTAACGACGACAGCGATCGTGGTGGTTCCGGTGACCGTGAAAGACCGAAACGGCAACCTGGTTGCGGATCTGAAGCGGGATGAATTTCGCGTGTTCGAGGATGGAGTCGAACAGCAAATCCAGCGGCTGAATACGGAAGCCGTGCCTATTTCCATGGTAGTCCTGATCGACAATGACCTGAAACAAAAGGATGAGCAACAAGTAGAGCCCAGCTTGATATCGATTGTAGGCGGAATGAGCCCGGCCGATGAGGCGTTCATCTGCCGCTTCGATCAGTTTTTTCATGAGGGTAAAGGGTTCACCAAGGATCAGGATGCGTTGATCACGCAACTCAGGCGCACGGTACTTTCCTCTCGTACGTCCGTGCCGCCGTCCGGCGATCCATTTGGGGGACCGACGATCAACAATGCTCCCGCACCGGGAACGGACATAAGCACGGCCAACCCTTCCTTGCAGGCGATTAAGGGGCAGCCCACCAAGGCCCTGGACGATGCCGTCTATGACTCTGCCCTGTTGTTGAAGGATCGCGACAGCCGCAAGCGGCGCAAGATTATTCTGCTGATTTCCGATGGCCAGAACGGGGCGAAATTCAACACGCACAAATACGATGAGGTTCGCGAAGAATTGCTGCGGCAGGGGATTACGGTGTACTGCGTGGCGACCGGCAGTTCCTACTTTGACCGCAAGTTCAATCGGTTGGTCAGTTATGCGCATGATACTGGTGGTGACATCTTCTACGGAGCCAAACAAGACACTTTTTCCGAGTTTTACTCCCGCATTACGGAAGAAGCGCGGAATCAATACATCCTGACTTACTCGGCGAGGGGCGATAGCAAGGTGGATTACCACGCTATCGAGGTTCGCGTGCGCCGGGAGGGCTTAACCGTCCTGGCACGCGAAGGCTATTACGGCGGGACGTTTGCGAGCGCGCCCCCGAAATAATTCGGAAAACCAGCCGACGATCGCGGAATCCTCTTGACACCTGGAATGCGCGCTCGTATACGGGTGTAACCCGCCGGGGTTGCCTGCGGTAGGCGCTCCGCGCTCGGGCAACAATCGTGAGGAGGAAAAGGTAAATGGCAAAGAAAGCGAAGAAACCCGCGAAAAAGGCCCCGAAGAAGATGATGATGAAGTAGTTCGGCCCCCAACGAATTTGGATCTGGAGGCGCTTCGATCCCGTCGAGGCGCCTTTTTTGTTGGCAATACCGATTGCCAGTCGCGCAGGCGACGGGTCAGTCGGAACTGCCGGTCAGGGATTCTTCGTGGGCCGGGCAGATCAGAGTATAGGCGCAACTGCGGCAGGCGAATCCCGGTTTCGGGGGGAATTGCTTGGCGCGAATATCGGCAGCAGTTTCCTGGACGATTTTCTCGGCGTCGTCAATCTGCTTGGAGTCGCGAGCGGTCACCAGGATGGAATTGTTCTGCAGGTAATGAAACACCAGGCGGACCGGATTCCAGTCGAAAATCTCTCTTGCGGCCAGGGCGTAGATGCTCAACTGCAGACTCTTCTGGGCATCTGCTTCCTTTCTGGGTTTCCCGGTTTTATAGTCCACAATTTCGACATTGCTGCGGCCCAGGCTGTTCACTTGATCCATGCGGCCGACGAGGATGACATCGTTTTCCAGTGGCAACTCGAAACCTTTCTCCTGCTCGAGGATATTCGGAGGTTCGGCGATCATGGAAGCGTGAAATGCCTGGAGTTGCTCGAGGCCATCCTTTTTATATTCCGCTTCCTGGTATTCGTCCTCGTAGCCCGCGCTGCTCCATTCGGTTTCGTAAATGCGCTGGACTTCCTCAAAAGGCAGCTTTGTGCCCTTCTTCAATTGTCCGAGGAATCGCTTGATGGTCGTGTGCATGACGCTGCCAAAGCTGAGCGTGGCGCGCGGTCCTTCCTTCAAAGACCAGAGATAGCTGAAAGCATACTGCTGCGGACACTTGCGGAAATTTTCGATTGCCGAACTACTGAGCTTAAGTGGTTCGGGGACGGCGGGACGATAAACTTCCGCCCACTTCGCAATGCGCGCGAAAATTTTGGGCGGGGTTTCTCCAGCGGGGAAGAGATCGTTCTCCCTGGCCGCCGCAACTACAGGACCCTCTTCTTTCTTTTTCACCTTGGGCGCCGATTGAAAAATGTCACGGTGCTTCACGGCCGGATCCATGACAAGATCCTCGATGAAAACTGGTACCTTGTTCTTTTTCTCGGTGACGGTTGTGAGCGTCAGGCGCTCCTGCGCCCGCGTCAGCGCCACATAGAAAAGCCGGCGTTCCTCCTGAATGTGGAAGTCGCCTTGCGGCAGTTCTTCCTGCATGAGGCGAATTGGGAATTCGAAGAGAGGCGCGCGATTGCGGGCTGGGAAGGCGTTGGAGTTCACGCGAAGAAGGAAGACATGGGAAAATTCGAGACCCTTTGCGCCGTGCACGGTCATTAATTGCACGGCGTCCCCCGGGGTGTCGTCTTCCAGACTCAAGGTTCCACCGGCCTGCTCGAAATATTCGAGATACTCCAGAAATTCGGGAAGGCCGCGAGTTTCGCTCTTGGGTTCCCAGTCCTTCACGAACTGGCCAAGTTGATTGACATATTTGCGATCCTGCGTTCCTGCACGTCGAGGCATTTCAAGCCACTCGAGGAGGTCGCCTAGAATTTCGCGGGCGGTGCGGCGGCGCATGGTTTTTCGCTGCTCTCCGAGGAATTCCAGGAGTTCTTTGCAGGCGCCGTGCCATGGGTCAAACGGAAGCTCGCCTTGCGGAGCTTGCAAGACGTCGTAAAGCGCGGTGCCGCGTTTTTTTGCGGCGCGCTCTGCCAAACGCACCAGATCTTCGGCCGCAAGATGCCAGGCCGGCGCAGAAAGCGCGCGGGCACAGGCGATGTCGTCATAGGGAAAGGCAATCAGGCGGAGATAAGCAAGCACGTCGCGAACGAGGGGATGCTCGAGAATCGAGAGCTTGCTGATCACGAACGGAACTCTTCGCTGCGAAAGCTCTTCGACGAGAAAATCCCTGTGGGCGTGCTGCCGGTAGAGAACGGCGAAGTCTCTCCAGCGGCGGCCGGCGCGGTGCAGGCGTTCGAGTTCGTCAGCGACCCAAGTGGCTTCGGATTCGGGGGAGTCGATTTCCACGATGCGGATTTTTTCGCCTTCTGGCCGGTTGGGCTGGAGCATTTTCTTGGGAAACTCGGGGCTGACCTCGTTCATGCCGATGGCTTGGGTGGCGACCCGAAGAATGTTCGGCGTGGAGCGATAGTTATGTGTCAGCGCCACGCGATAGGGAGTGGAATCATGGCCTTCTTTCCAGTCGGTGAAACGCTGGAGGAATAGTTTGAAGCTACCAAAGGAAGCACCGCGAAAACGGTAAATGGCCTGATCGTTGTCGCCCACGACAACGATGTTGTGGGAATCGTTACAGAGAAGATGGAGCAATTCGAGTTGAGCGATGTTGGTGTCTTGAAACTCGTCGACGAGAATGTGCTTGTAGCGCTCACGGAGCTGGCGGAGGCGCTTTGCCCCGGTTTTGAGGAGAGTGACGGCTTCGGCGATGGAGCCGTTGATGGCGATGGCGCGCTTGGCACGCAGAATTTCCTCGCTGGCGCGGTAGGCGCGGGCAATTTCCTGCTGGAGAGCCACCTGTTCGACGCGTTCCTTGTAGGTGTCGTCGTCGAGAGTAGGCTGTTCGGCCTGTAATTCCGTGGCAAGCTGATCGGCAAATGCCTGGTAGTCTTCGCTCGAGACCAATTCATCCTGGCAGCGGGAAAAAAAAGCGATGAAGTCGCTCAAAAATTGCCCGGGCTCGGCGAGGCGGCGGTACTTTTCGAGCTTCAGTCGAGCGAGGTTGCGGCGGAGGAGGATCCAGTGGTCGACCGATTCCAGGGCGAGCCGGTTGGGATCGACCTCTTTCAAGATGGTCTCGCAGAAGGAATGAAAGGTGGCGAGGACGACATCTTTGCCACGCTCGCCGACGGCTCTCACTACGCGCGTTTTCATTTCGCCCGCGGCTTTATTGGTGAAGGTGAGGCCGAGAATGTTTTCCCCGAGAAGGGAAGAGTCGGACTCGAGCAGATGGCGGATACGCTCAATGATGACGCGCGTTTTGCCGGTGCCCGCGCCAGCAATGACCAAGAGCGGACCTTCCCCATGGGTTATGGCGCGCTGTTGCGCTTCGTTCAGTTGCGGGGCTGTAGCTTCGGATTTACCCAGATCGAAAAGGGTCTTTTGCATCGACAGCGATTCCTTTACGAGGATAAGGCAGATTGGCGGGTTTTGACAGGCGAGTTGAAAGTTACGTGTGGATAATAGTAGAAATTTTGGAGAATCGAAAAGACGGAGTTTCCTCCGGGGCTAAAGCGAAAGCGTTCTGTATCGGCACATGTCGGACCTGAATCCCAGACCCCCTAAGCGGCATTTAACGGAACAAATTGTAATACTTAGCGTTGAGAAGCTTCGCCGGAGGAGACTTTGGCGTTGAATTCGGCGGATTTTCTGCGGGGGACGGTGATGGCGTTCCATTTGCCTGATTGGGCGGCGAAATGCTTGGAGAGGAAAGCGATTTGCCCGGTGTGGTAGGAGTAATGCGCTATCTGGCGGTTGATGGCCTGCGTAACAGAATGCGGCTCGGTGCGAATGGTGACAGTGCGCGCCAGGTCCGCGTCGGTCAGCGGCGTCAGCGCATCGAAGAGGAATTTCCAACCTTGCTCCCACATGGCTGACAGCTCGGCGCGCGTCTTTGGTGGCTCTTCGAACTCCGTATCGCGGCGGCGGTCGGGCTTTTCGCCGTCGGTGTTTAGGAAATCGCTCCAGCGCGAACGCATGTTTCCGGCCATGTGCTTCACGATAATCGCGATGGAGTTCGACTCGCCGTCGAGACACACGAAGAGGCCATCGTCAGGACATTGTTCGAGGGCACGTTCGGCGAGCTTTTTGTAATAGCGGAACAGGTCGATCGAATCAGCGAGGTGCGAGGTTGTCAGCTGGTGAGCCATAAGGGGTTACCGCCTTTCCGGAGTCTCAAGAGAATTGAACACACTGGGCTAGTAATTTGGAGCGCGAAGGACTAAGGTGCAGCGCGCAGGAACGAGGCGCCCCACACGAAGGATTGTGGGGGTCGGGCAGGATGAGAGTCAAGGCTTGACATTTCGCTTTTTATTCGCCTAAGATAGCGGAGCTTGGGATTCCGAAAGAGAGAAGGAGGACAACATGGCGATGGGACAATCGATGCTTCCAGAGTTCGACCAGGAGATGCAGAACACGAGGAAGGTATTGGAGCGCGCTCCAGACGACAATTGGGGATGGAAGCCGCATGAGAAGTCCGGCTCTGTGGGATGGCTGGCAGCGCATGTCGCGACAATGCCCGGCTGGATCGGCATGACCATGCAGACGGAAGAACTGGATTATGCACCGGTAAACGGTCCGTCTTACCAACCGCCCAAAATAGATAATCGGCTGGAACTGCTGGCCGAGTTTGACAAGAATGTGAAGGAAGCGCGCGCGGCACTTGCGGGTGCGAGCGACGCGGATTTTCTAAAGAACTGGACCCTGAAGGCGGGAGGCCAAACAATCTTCACGATGCCACGGGTTGCATGCCTTCGCGGGATGGTGTTCAACCACATCATCCATCATCGGGCGCAGCTCACGGTGTACTACCGCTTACTCGGAATTCCGGTGCCGGGCCTGTACGGGCCGAGCGCGGATGAGGCGACGCCAACGGCGGCATCGGCAAGCTGATCCACTTGATTTGACGTACCGCGGGCGGAGGCCGCTCCGCCCTTGCCAGTTTTCCATAGAGGTCACCCCGGTTGCAGGGCGGCCTTGCTCAAACCGCTGTCGGGAAATCGGACTCAATCAGCGGAAGTTGCTGATCAGCACTACATCGGTTACATTCTCGCCCTTGGTGAGCAACAGCACCTTGCCGTCGTGAGTCCAGTCAAAATCGAAAATACGGCCGGAAGTAAAGCTGGTGATCGGGCGCGGCTTCTCTCCGCTCAGCGGCTGGAGCCAGACATTTGTCGCGCCGTTCCGCGTCAAGAGGTACTGAATCCCTTTTTGATCCGGTGACCAGTGCAGTCCTGAGGCGCCCCCGGGAACACCAAAAACATGCACGGGCGCACCGCCGTCCACGGGAATCACGGAGATTTTCGGGGTGGGCACGGGACCTGGCTCCTGATAGGAGCAGGCGATCCATTTTCCATCGGGAGAAATTGTTCCTGTGACGCCCAAGGGGAAAGTTGCAAGCAGTGTGGGCGTGCCTCCATCGATGGGAAGGCGGTTCAACTTTTGGCCAGATGCAGAAGAGTACAGCGCCCACGTGCCATCCGGAGAGCACTCGGAGCTAATCACGTCGTCGCTTAGCTTTACCGGATTTGCACCGTCGGCATCGGTGCGCAACATCCGGGCCTTATTATCCTCGTAAGAATTGAACAACAGGTAGCGGTCGCCACAACTCGATAGTGACCCGTAGTTGCGAACGCTGGGTTGCGGCACGATGCGCTGGGTGCCATCGGAGTTCATCAGCACCACGTCGGTGAGGCGGCTGCGGGCCAGAATTTTTCCAGATGGACCGGCCGCAACGGCGTAGTCAGCAGTTTCCCCGAATGTAATTTGCTTTGCTTGGGCCGCCTGTCCCCCTGGTACGACAAAGATGTGCGAATTCCGTCTTTTGTCGATCGCGGCAAGCATCTTTCCATCCTGGGTCATATCGAGGATGGGAGCATAATCTGAAAGATCATTCGTGAATCGTCGTTTCTCACCGCCGGGAAACGACACCAGCCACAACTGACAGCGATTTTCTTCCAGCAGTTGGATGTTCATCAACAACGCGCTTCCATCCGGCAACCAGGCAGGCTTCCCAAGGCCCTCTCTCCCGGAAAGCAATTCCTTCACGCTTCCGTCCGCCACATTGATTGCGTCGAGCACCCATCGAATGTCCTTACCCGATTGCAGAACCGGTGCGGCGATGGTCTTGCCATCCGGCGACCAAGCGACTCCATAGAGGAAGATGACGATCGACGGGAGTGAGGCGAGGAGATGGTCGCCGCTGCCGTCGGCATTGGCGATACGAATCTCGATCACGTTCTTGTCCGGCACTCCTCGCATGAAGGCGAACTGTTTGCCGTCGGGAGAAAAGCTGACCGGGCTGTCAATGTCGCGAAGCACCTGGCGGGGTGAGCCTCCGAGTACTGGCATGGAATAAAGGAAGTTGTACAGGTTGGTGCTCTTGTCGGAGCGAGTGAAGTAAATGTAATTGCCGTCGGGAGAAAAGCTGACGCCGGCGAAATTTATTTCGTCAGGAGCGAGGACCTGCACATCGCTTTTTGTGGCCACGTTGCGGACCCAGAGGCTTCGCTTCTCGCCATCGACGAGGACATAAACGATGTAGTGGCCGTCGGGGGAAATGGCCACGCGGTCTGCCTTGCCGCTATCGGTGAGCTTGGCAATCTGCATATTTTGCAGTTTCAAGGAATTGCCGCGAGGCAGAAATTTGTAGGCGGCTAACGCCGCCGCGGCGAGGATCACAACGGCGGCGAGCAGAAGAGGTTTCCATAAGCCGCTCTTCGGTGGCTGAGCTGCGGAGATTGCGGAGGCAGATTGCGCCGCTGCCGCCGCGCTGGAAAGCGCGCTGCCTCCCGAATCTTGGATCGTCCCGATCGATCCGCTAATCGCACTCACCCGCCCGGAACTGGTATCGCGTTTCAGACGCTTCAAGTCCGCGCGCATTTCAGCAGCGCTCTGGTAGCGCAGGTCGCGGTCCTTCTCCATCGCCTTGTTGATCACTTGCTCGAACTCCGCAGGCAGTGTGCTGTTGAGCCGTACCGGCGCCGGCGGATTCCTATGGAGAATCGCATCGAAGATCGCGCCCGAGCTTTCCCCTTGGAAAGGAAGAGTGCGCGTAGCCATCTCGTAGAGAACAATTCCAAAGGAGAACAGGTCTGTCCGCGCGTCCAACTCCTTGCCCAGCACTTGTTCCGGTGACATGTACGAGACTGTGCCCAATGCCGTTCCCGGACTAGTGAGCTGCGCGGAGTCGACACCCATGGTGGCCAGAGTGTCGGCATGGCCGCTGGTTACTTTTGCGTTGGCCACCTTGGCCAACCCGAAATCCAAAATCTTGGCATGCCCGCGCCTGGTCACAAAAATATTGGCGGGCTTGATGTCGCGGTGCACAATGCCTTCGCTGTGGGCGGTATCCAGTGCGTCGGCGACCTGAATGGAAAGGTCTAATAAGTTTTCCAGGTCGATTTGCTGGCCGGCAATCCTATGCTTCAGTGTCTGGCCATCCAGGAATTCCATAGTGATGAACGCTTTGCTGTCAGCTTCGCCAATGTCATGAATCGTACAGATGTTGGGATGATTCAACGCCGAGGCCGCTTGCGCCTCTCTCTGAAAGCGTGCCAGCGCCTGCGGGTCTTTGGCCACGTTGTCTGGGAGAAATTTCAGGGCCACGAAGCGATGCAGCCGGGTGTCCTCGGCCTTGTACACGACACCCATGCCTCCGCCGCCTAGCTTTTCGACGATACGATAATGTGAGAAAACCTGGTCAATGAGCGAATCGTTGTCGGACATGTGCTGCTCATCTTAAGTTGCGACACAAAGCAAGTCAACGAAGAGGGACCGAAGTGTCAAAGCTCTTTAGAAATGTCCCCTTTCTTACCTCATTAGAAATGTCCCTTTTTTTTGTTTTGTACCTCTTTGTGCTTTTTTTGTCTGTTTCCCTGAAAAATTTCTCTCTAGCAAGCCCTAGGAACGATGATCCTGTTCTCGGTCGACATACGCATCCCTGTGTTTTCTGACTGGTTGGTCTGGCCCGGAGCGCAGCCCTGCGTAGCCCGCAGGGCGAAGCGCCTAGGGCGAAGCGTAGGGCCAGACCAACGACGGCCGCGGCGCGGTGGCCCGCAACTTGGAAGCTCTCTTCTGCGCCTTCGGGCGGGGCGGTTCATGCCATGGATGGCTGGGCGGCGGCATCCACTTCCGTTTCTTGACCGAAATCGGTACCCGTGGGGATGCCTTGCGGGCCGATACCTCGAGAGCCTGCGGGTGCGCTGGCGCGGCAATCTCCCGCCAGCGCAATGCCCGCCCCCCAGACTCGATGCTCATCCTGCCGTACCGCCCCTCGCATACCCACACTTTGCTCCGCGCCGGCACGATGTGCCCGCTCTGCGGTTCCAGTTGGAAAAAACGATTCTCGTACCGCACCACCCAATCGTCACTGACGGTGCGTTCACTCTCCAGCCGAAAGATCCCGTCCAGTTCTGACGCGCTCGGCGCCCGACGGTGATAGTCCTCCGGCCGCGCCGCGGCCCGCGCAAAACGCTGGTTGTGTTCCGGTAAATACTCTCGCTCCAGAAAAACGTTGCTCCCTTCGTAACTGTAAATCCCCCTCCGTCGTAGCTTTTTCACCAAGCGATCCTGATGGGTGCCATGCTGACGTTCCACACGCCCCTTGGCTTGCGGCGAATTCGCGGCGATCAGCGTGATCCCCAACTTCGCGCACATCCGCCCAAACTGCGTTACCGGCTCTTCCCCCCGCAACCGCTCCCTCGCGTTCGCCGGCCGCTTGTACAAGTTCTTCCAGTCCACATACAGGGCCGTCGGCACCCCGTAGCGCTCGATCCACACACGCAACGCATCGCCCACCGCCCAGATCGTCTCTTGCTCCCCCAGGCGCGCCCACGTCGTATTGGTGGCGTCATCCACCATGTCGATCAGGCATCCCTCCGGCCCGCGCTCCTCCAGCCAGGCGTGAAAGCTCCCGTCCATCTGCACCATCTCTCCAAAATGTTCCTTGCGGTCCCGTCGCCGTCGATGGCGCCGTCTTCTCCGCTCCCGGCTCCATAAACCTTCTGTCAGCATCCAGCGGCGCAGCGTCTCGGCGTCCACTTGCAAACCATCCTCGGCTGTCAAGTGCTCCGCGGCGAGCGTCGGCCCAAAGCGTTCCCCTACCTCTCCCCCGTACTTCTCCCGCACCAGCCCAAGTACCTTCTGCCGAAACTTCTTCTCGTAACCGTGATTCGAAGGCCGCCCCGCGCTGCGGTGCTGCAGCCCGGTGGCGCCTTCCTCGCGATACCGCTTCCACAGTCGCTTCGCTTGCCGGTAGCTCACTTGCATCAGCCGCCCGGCATCCACCACCCGCAACTGCTTGCTTCGCACCCGCGCCAGAACTTCCACCCTTGCCAACTCCCGCTTGCTCATCTTCGTCCGCCCCACGCTGACCTCCCAAAGGAGCTCAGCTTAAGGGGACATTTCTATCGAGGACAAAAGGGGACATTATCATCGAGGTACAACACGAAGAGGGACCGAAGAGGGACCGAAGAGGGACGAAGAGGGGCGGCTTGTAGACTAAATCTTTATTAACACCCGTATTGGAAACGAACCGACTAGCGCAATTCCTCGTCAGGTCGCTCTGCGCTCGCGGTTGTATAATAAGCTTTTGCGTTCATTCGGAGGCTGCTCCATGGATACACCCGTGATTCTGTCTGCGGTTCGGACTCCCATTGGAAAATTTCAGGGTGGGCTGGCTGGATTCAGCGCGCCCGAACTTGGCGGCAAAGTAGTTGCCGAAACGGTGCGCCGGGCCGGGCTCACGGGGAAACAAATCGATGAAGCGATTTTGGGAAATGTGGTGCAGGCAGGCTTAGGACAGAATCCCGCGCGCCAAGCTGCGCTGAAAGGCGGCTGCGACCCACGTGTTGCAGCGATGACGATCAACAAGGTGTGTGGCTCTGGGCTAAAAGCTGTGGCGCTGGCGGCGCAAGCGGTGCGATTGGGCGAAAGCGATATTGTGGCGGCTGGCGGAATGGAGTCGATGTCGAATTGTCCGTACCTGTTGCCGCAGGCACGCACGGGCTATCGGATTGGTGATCAGAAGGTTGTGGACTCCATGATCTGCGACGGATTGTGGGATGCGTATGAGAATTTTCACATGGGAATGACCGGAGAGCTGGTGGCGGAGAAATACGGAATCACGCGGGAGGAGCAAGACAGGTTTGCGTTCGAAAGCCACCAGAAAGCTGTGCGCGCGCGCAAGTCCTGTTTCTTTGAGGCTCAGATTCTGCCCATCGAGGTGCCGCAGAAAAAAGGCGAGCCGCTGGTGATCAAGTACGACGAATCGCCGCGCGAGGACACGACGCTGGAAGCGCTGGCGAAGCTGAAACCCGCGTTCAAAAAGGACGGCACGGTAACGGCAGGAAATGCTCCCGGAACAAACGACGGAGCTGCAGCCTTGGTGGTGACCAGCGAACGAGTGGCGGCGAAATTAGGGAAGCAGCCCATGGCGCGAATTGTGGCGCAGGCGGTGAGCGGCGTGGAGCCGAAATGGGTGATGATGGCGCCAGTGGAGGCCGTGGAAAAACTCCTGGCTAAAACGGGTTGGGACCGCGACAAGGCTGTGGACTTGGTGGAATTGAACGAAGCGTTTTCCGTGGCGGCGATCGCAGTTACGCGGCAACTGAGGCTCAATCCGGAAAAGGTGAATGTGAATGGCGGGGCGGTGGCGTTGGGCCATCCGATCGGCGCGTCCGGAGCGCGCATCCTGGTAACGCTGCTGTACGAGTTACAGCGCCGCAACCTGAAGCGCGGCATCGCGGCGCTTTGCCTCGGCGGAGGAAATGCCGTGGCTCTCGCAGTCGAACGAGTATGACAGCCGCGTTGTTGCGGGCTTACCGCAGAGTTTGTAAGTCGAATTCTGTTTTGGCGTGCTGGTCGTCCGGCGTATCGATCTGAATGGTGAGAGTGGAAGAATCGAGCTTCCGCGGATCAAATTCCAGGTTCACAATTTCCCCGACATCCACAGCTGGAGTGTATGGGTCCGTAGCGGGAAAAAAGGCGGAACGGTCATCCGACCGCGGCATCATTTGCTTGTCATTCTGAGTGACAGTGATTCGTATTGAGTTTGGCTTCGGCGCGTCCACCATATAACAAATCTCGAGAGTCATGCGAAACACCACGGGTTTGCCGTAAGAGTCTTTTACGGCATCCTGCGCGTTGTAGCTGAGAGCCCTGCTGGCATGAGCTGCCACCTGAAGAAACGGCGTCTCAATGCGGACGCGGGATATCAAGTTCTCATTCACTCGGAGCGCGGGAAGGGAATGGGTATACTGCGCCAGGAAATCGTCCCCCATACCGGCTTGGCGCGTACCGAGGAAATAAGCGTCACGAATGGCGCTGTCAGTAAGAGGAAAATCGTAGCTCCAAGCGGGGCAAGCAAAGAGTAGAGTCATTGCAGCAGCCGCGAACTTGGATCGCACTCGGTAATTGGCTGCATGATGAAGTACAGACACGGTGTACTCCTGCCTGTAAGACGGACAGGGCGGTGACGCGGTTTCCAGGTCAGGAAAGCGGCTTGTCGTTGTTGGAGACAGGGTCCGCTGGTGACTTGGGAGCATGGTGCAACTCGGTGGCGCAGAAGGGACAGAACTTATCATCATCGTTGACTTCGCGCTGGCATGCAGGGCAGGCTGGGTGCAGGTTGTATTTGCAATTGGGGCAGAAGTTGAAACGCGCATTCACAGTGGCGGCGCATTGCGGGCAAGTGTAGGGCAGCGGTTCGCGGACGAGCAGATAAATGATCAGCCCGATGAAGAAGTAACCGCCCGACAGAATAAGAACCAGCAAAGTCCAGAGCGCGGGATGCATGCCCCGGCGCTTGGCATCGCGATAAACATAACCAAGCATGAAGAACAGGCAGGAAAGCACCAAAGCAACGGCAGTGATGACGCCGGCAAGGGCGAGGCACGAGAGAAACCCTAGGCTGCGAAGGCTCTCGTCACCCGGAAATATGGCGCCGCCGGTCTGAAGGCCATGGATATTGACGGCCATGCCGATGATGAGAGCGATGACGTAGAGGAAGAAGCACGTCCACACGAGCCACTTAGGGATGATGCGAAGCTCATCGCGGAAGCGGCTGCGTTCGCGTTTGCGGCGGAAGCGAATCAGGCGAAGGCGTTCATTGAATGCGTCAGACATGGTTTCCTCTCGAACTACACACTGCGAAAAACAAATTCTTTGAGATTGAATCCCAAAACCGGAGTGTCGCGGCTAAAACCACGTATCGACACGAAGACTTGCTACACACCGTTGCGCCTTCCCATAGCGTTGCTAGCGACACGCTGGTGGAGAACGACGGCGACGGCGATAAGGGCCGGGACTGTCCACCAGAGCACAAAACCAAATTCCAGGACCAGCTTCGGCACATTGAGCTCCGAGCCGGCCCAAGCAAAGACGCGCCAGACTAGTGGAGCGGTAAAGACACCGAGCAACCAACTGGCGCCAGTGACGATCCAGAGAAGTGCGCCCCCGCTGGAAGCTTGTGCTGATTCACGAGCGCGCATATGAACGCGCAGTTGCGTGCGTGCGGCGAGATCGCGCGGAACGGCGACAGGCACGTTGCGGAACGAGCGGAGCAGTTCCTGCATGCGGATGGCCTCGCGGTTGCACTCGGCGCATTCATGGAGGTGCGCGTCGAGCCAGGACTGGTCACCGCGCGAAAGTCCTTCGACGAGCGACTGAGTAAAGAGTTGTTTGGCACGATTGTGGAGGTTTTCGCTCATGCGGCACCGACCGGCAAGGCGGATTTCAACGCATCGAGTCCTCGATAGAGGCGCGATTTTACGGTCGACAAGGGGGTTGCGAGAACGGTGGCAATTTCTTCCAGACCCAGCTCTTCGTGAAAGCGGAGGAGCAACACTTCGCGATAGTAAGCCGGAATCTTCAGAAGCGAGAGCTGCACCGCTTGCTCGTTTTCGCGCGTGACAAGAAGTTGCAACGCGGAAATGGCGTGTTCGTCCGGCGGCTCGAATGGCTGATTGGATTCCGGGTCGGCGAGTTCGTCCAGGCTGCGGAATTTCTTGCGGCGCGAAACGTCGATGACCAGGTTGCGGGCGATGGCAAAAAGCCACGATTCAAACTTGGATTTGGCGTTGTACTGGTGGCCGCGCTCAAGGACGCGAATCCAAGTCTCCTGGAAAAGGTCTTCGGCAAGCGCCGGGTCGCCGGTGAGGAAGAGAAGATAGCGATAGAGGCGCTGCTGGTATTGCTCAATGATGCGATCGAGAAGGTCAGGATCGCGGCGGCGGAGGCCAGCGGCAAGGGTTTGGCGTTCGTCAGTCATGAGCCCGATGAAAAGTACCGGGGAACTCGAAACCGTTAAGGTGAATGCCTGTGCGCTCATACTACCTTGGATACGGATGGGGTGGTGAAAAAGACGCAGGAGAGAAAGCAAGCAAGAAAGTGGAGAAGTGGGGAGTCAGGGACGGGAAATCCTTTGTTTGCAAATGCTTGCAGAAGCCATGAAAGATTTGACTCCCGACGAAGCAAGGAGGCTGCTGTGAAGGATCCGAGGAAAAGGCAGAATCCCCCGATTGGATTATGGGTTACATTCTTTTTACACGCATCTCCTGAGCAAGGGGAAGGACGTAATGTTCTGTCCACGATGTAAGGCGGAGTATCGAGCGGGGTTCACGCACTGCGCGGACTGCGATGTGGATTTGGTGTGGGAGTTGCCCAAGAACGCGATCGAAATGCGGAAGACGGGGGAGGGTGGAGAATACAGGGTTGCAGGAGGGCCGGGCGATCCGAATGAGGATCCGTTCTGCTCGTTCTGGAAGGGGGATGATCCGCGAGTGCACGCGGAATTGTGCGGGGTGCTGGATGAGGCGGGGATTCCGCACAACACGGTGTACCGGCGCGATCATCTGTTCAACTTGCGAAATTACGCTGCGTTTGAAGTGGGCGTTCCGTTTTCCATGTACGAACGGGCGGAAAATGTGGTGAAAGAGGCCTACGGCACGGAGCAAGTTGCGGACGTAGGCGCACAGGAAGTGCAATTGCTGCCAGATCGGCCGATTCATCCTATGCGCAAGCTGCCGGAAAGACTGACACCGCCCGATGAAGAAAATATTCCTGGGCCGCCGGGCGCAGGCGAAGAAACAGACTGGTATCCGCAAGATGCGACCGTTAAGGTGTGGTCCACGGAAAAAGGGGATCCGAGCGATTTCCTGGTGGCAGCATTACATGAAAACGAGATTCGTTGCCGGGTGGAGAAGAATGGCCAGCGAGCAGAGCTATACGTGCTGCCAGAGGACGAGGCACGCGCGCGGGAGATCGTGAGAGAAGTGGTGGAGGGTATGCCGCCGGAGTGAAGGCGAAAGGTTTTGCTTGACTTCGAAGCCGGGCGATTCCAACCTGAGCCTCCTCCGTTTCCTCTAACCCGGAGGCTCTCATGAAAAAAGCAGCGGTGGGTTTTCGTGTGCACTCGGGCTGGAGTGCCGTTGTGGCGGTGTGCGTGGAGGACGGTGCACCCACAGTGTTGCATCGAGAGCGCGTACATCTTGTGGAGGAATTCACGTACAGGTTTCGGCAGCCGTATCACACGGCGAAAAAGATGTCCCTGGCGGAGGCACGTGATTTCGTCTCCAGAGTGCAGGCCACAGCAAGGGACATGGCTTATGGCACGATCGGGAAGCTGCGATTGGATTTGGAACGACGCGGATACAAATTGGGCAGCGGGGCACTGCTACTGGCTTCGGGGAGGCCGCTTCCGGAACTCGCGAAGATTCTGGCGTCGCACGCGATGATTCACACCGCCGATGGCGAGCTGTTCCGCGAGGCACTGACGCGGGCGAGTGTCCGCTGCGGACTGCAGGTGTTGAGCGTCAAGGAAAAGGAGCTTGCGGAGGAGGCAGCGCAATCATTTGGGTTGGGCGAGGCGGCTGTTCTGAAGCGGATCACGGAGTTGGGACGGCCCTTAGGCGCGCCGTGGTCGCAAGACGAAAAGTACGCCGCGTTGGGTGCGTGGCTCGCGCTGTCTGACGGACGCGGCTGCAGAAAACGAACCCAAACTGGAAAGTGCGGGTAGGCTATATAATCCAAGTCGATCTGAGGATATGGCGAACTCTCACAAAATACATTGGGGTCGCATACTTCTGGGAGGCTTTCTGGCGGAGTTGCTGGTGTTCGCCATTGTCTTTCCCGTGCGCCATTTTTTCGGCCAGCAGGCGTTTCTGGCGTCCATCCTGATTGCCTCTGTGGCGATGCCATTCCTCTTTGCGATGTTGGTGTGCCGGGGCATCGAATCGCGGTTCGTGCTGCACGGTGCACTTGTGGGTCTCGTCGCCGTGCTGATTTACATGGGACTGGCATGGGGCCAGACGCAACCGGCTTTGTACAAAATCGCACACGGGCTCAAGATCGTGGGCGGAGCAGCGGGCGGAGTCGTGTCTTCGCGGCGGAGACCAACGGAGGGATAACTTGTGACGATTGATTCCATCAAGACGGTGGCTGTGCTGGGCGCAGGGACGATGGGGAACGGCATTGCGCACGTGTTTGCTCGGGCAGGGTACGACGTGATTCTGCGCGATGTCGAGCAGCGGTTTCTGCAACGGGGAATGGAGACGATTGGGAAGAATCTGGACCGCGAGGTGAAAAAAGGGAAGTTGGCGGAAGCGGCGAAGCCCGCGGTACTGGCGCGGCTGAAGCCGCTGACGGACATGGGAGCGATTGCGGCGGCGGATTTTGCTGTGGAAGCGGTTCCGGAGAAAATTGAAATAAAGCGTGCGGTGCTGACGGAGGCAGACAGATTGTTGCCGCCGGGAGTGATTCTGGCCAGCAACACGTCTTCGATTTCCGTGACTACGTTGGCAGCGATGACCAAGCGGCCGGAGCGGTTTGTAGGGATGCATTTCATGAACCCTGTGCCCGTGATGGTGCTGGTAGAAGTGATTCGCGCGCTGCAGACGGGCGACGAGGCGTTTGCGACCACCATGGAGCTGGCGAAGAAGCTGGGGAAGACGCCGGTGGCCGTGAATGATGCGCCGGGATTCGTGTCCAACCGCGTGCTGATGCCGCTGATTAATGAAGCGGCGTACGCGGTGATGGAAAGCGTGGCGACGCCCGAAGCGGTGGACGCAGTGATGAAACTGGGGATGAATCATCCCATGGGGCCGTTGGAACTTGCCGATTTTATCGGGCTGGATGTGTGCGTGGACATTATGCACGTGCTTCAGGAGGGCTTGGGCGATCCGAAGTATCGCGCCTGCCCGTTGCTGAAGAAGTATGTTGCTGCGGGGTGGCTAGGACGCAAGAGTGGACGTGGATTCTACACCTACGACAGATGAGCAAATCGGTCTCGTATGGAGAATTGGTAATGGTTTAAGTGGAATGGCGAAAAATCTAGACATAGTTCTTCGCAGCGATTTTCTTCGCGACGCTTGTCTCGCATTATCGAAGCGCAAATCGATGTTGACCGTTGGACGCTCTTCTCGTTTTCCGGCTACCGGGGAACTCGGCCGATCCTCGGCCGGGTCGCTGGGAATGAATTTCGTCTGCATAAACGACGCCACTGGCACAATAGTCTTGGACCAGACTTGTTCGGACGGGTGATAAGGAACGGGCCGGGTTCTAGAATTGAAGTGGCCCCGTATCTTCTTGGGAGTTTGGATCATTCTCGCAATGATAATCGCTATACCCATGTTGGTTGAGTCAGTCCGCGAACTGGTGCGCACCAAGTCTCTGTCCCAAGATAATCTCTGGCTCGGCATTCTCGTGCCGCTGGCCCTCGTGCTGTGGGGCTTTTTGCTGCCTTGGCTCGGAACAGCACTCGGTTTGACTGAGAGAAAACACCTGATTCAGCTGCTGGAGCGCGTTTTTCTTACACGGCAGATTGTGGAAGCATCGGTTGAGAGACAGTGGAGAAGTTCCATAGAGAGTTGGCTCGGGTGAGTGAAGGCGAATACGAAGCGAAAATAGTATTTGCTTTTTATTCGCCTTTTGGGTATGGTGGGCCTGTAAGTTTTCAACAGGTGCCCTATGACCGATCTGCAGACGACTGCCCTAAGCTGCGTCGAACATGAGAGACTCGAATTTGACTTGCTGGAGCTTCGCGCGCGCGGCCAATACTTGGTACGGCTCCGCAGGCTCAGCCGGCAAGAGCAGGCAGAGTGGGACCGGCGGGAGCGGGCGGCGCTATCGCGGCTGGTCGAACATGAACTGGAGCACGGGTGCGGGCGTTGAAAATTTATTTTGGGCGAGAGGGAAGAAAGGGCTCGCAGGGTCTGGTACGCTTTGGTAATATTGAAATATCGTAACGTACCGGAGGAGCAGCGCAGGCCCCGGCGCTGTTTTTTTGAGAGCGAACCCAAAAACCCAATCGCAAAATTCCTAATTTCCTCCACCGAGGTGAGAAATGACAGATGAACGGGCAAAGTTGTTGGAAGCGGCGATCTCGCAGATCGAGAAGTCCTATGGGAAGGGCTCGATCATGCGCTTGGGCAGCAAAGATGTGCTTGTTCCGGTGAACGTGATCCCATCGGGATGTTTGTCGCTGGACGCGGCGCTGGGCGTGGGCGGATTCCCGCGCGGCCGAGTGATCGAAATTTATGGGCCGGAATCGGGCGGCAAGACGACGATGACGCTGCACATCATTGCCGAGGCACAGAAATTGGGTGGACAGGCCGCGTTCATCGATGCCGAACACGCGCTGGACCCCTCGTACGCGCGGAAACTGGGCGTAGATGTGGACAATTTGCTGGTTTCGCAGCCGGACCATGGCGAACAGGCTCTGGAAATCGCGGAAACACTGATTCGTTCGGGTGGCGTGGACGTGGTCGTGGTGGACTCCGTGGCGGCCCTGGTGCCTAAGGCGGAATTGGAAGGGGAAATGGGCGAGCCACAGATGGGCTTGCAGGCACGGTTGATGTCGCAGGCGCTGCGGAAGCTGACGGCAATCGTTTCCAAGTCGAAGACCTGCCTGATTTTCATTAACCAGATTCGCGAGAAGATTGGTGTGATGTTCGGCAATCCGGAGACGACCACAGGCGGGCGCGCGCTGAAGTTCTATGCGTCAATGCGCGTGGACATCCGCCGGATCCAGGCGATCAAGGAAGGCGATCGCGTGGTCGGATCGCGCACGCGGGCGAAGGTCGTAAAGAACAAGGTGGCGGCGCCGTTCCGCGAGGCGGAATTTGACATTCTTTACGGTGAAGGTATTTCGCGCGAAGGCGATTTAATCGATCTCGGCGTGGATAAAGGCGTGATCGAGAAGAACGGCACGTGGATGAGCTTTGGCGGGGAGAGAATGGGCCAGGGACGCGAGAATGCGCGTGTTTTCCTGAAAGAAAACAAGGATATCCGCGACAAGATTGAATCGACGTTGCGGAAGAAAATGGAAATTCCTGGATTAGCCCAGAACCCGGGTGCGGCAGGTGCGAATGGCGCAGCGAATACGAGCGGAGCTGCGGAAAAGCCACCCATGAAGGCAGCGGCTGCGGCCGGAACCGATAACAGGGCGCGGGCAGCGCGCTAAACATCGCGGTTTCTTCGAAGGAAGAGAGCGGGCGGGGAAGGGTGACCCCGTCCGTTTCTTTTTGCTTCACGCCAAGTTGCGTGTTTCAGGCGGAGACAGCTCCATAAACCCCACCCAGTAGACACCTGACTGCCAGGGTCACTCGGACAGTCCAGAGGCGGTTGGCTGGACAGTAGGTCAGCTATTCAGAATAAAGCACATACGGTCGTACTGGCCCTACTTAGCTATTGTCACCGTAGGACTAAACTCGTTAGACTACGTCTCAGTTTGAACATGTCCTTTAACTTGGAGACGAGAAGGACAGTATGAGACAGTGGTAAGTACCGTGGAATGAATTGGCAAGAGTCGCGGAACAGGCGATGCACGGGTGTAAAGAGCGTTGACCGGTCAGGTGCAGTTAGGCTAAATTCGCGACGCGCTGCTGGAACAACTGGGAACCATTTCAGGTCAGGGGTCGAATGATTATTAAAGACTTGGGAAAAACTGTCGCGGCGGCGTTGCTGATTTCCACGCTCGCTTTACCAATGACGGCTGCAGAGCCTGCCGGCAAGCCGATTGTCAGCACGACTTCAAAGGCAAAATCAAAATCGAAATCGAAGAAACACCTCACGCCTTCCAGCTACCGCGGCTATGCGCCAACATACGCGGATTCGGTGAGCGCGGACGACCCGACTTACGACGATCCCATTGTGCGCCAAGCGGCGGTGGAAGCCTTGGGCCGTTATAATGGCTCCGTTGTCGCCGTGGATCCGAATACGGGGCGCATCCTGACAGTAGTGAATCAAAAGATTGCCTTCAGCGATGGATATATTCCCTGCTCGACCATCAAGCCGACGATTGCGATCGCCGCGCTCGAAGAAAACGTCATAACCGATGACACCATGCTGAAGGTGGGCCGCCGCAAATACATGAACTTGACCGAAGCGCTGGCGCACTCGAACAATGCGTTCTTCGAGGAACTCGGCCGGCGCATGGGTTTTGACACGGTTTCAAAGTACGGCCGGCTGCTGGGGCTTGGCGAACTTTCCGGGTACAATCTGCCCGACGAACATCCGGGCGCGTTCCCGACGCAGCCTCCCGCATTCGGCGGCGTGGCAAGAATGTCCAGCTTCGGCGAAGGAATTCAGATCACTCCACTGCAGTTGGCGGCGCTGGCGGCAGCCTTCGCGAACGGCGGCACGCTCTACTATTTGCAGTATCCCCATACGCAGGAAGAAGTGCAGAAGTTCGAGCCAAAAGTGAAGCGCGATCTGAATATCGCCAGCGTGTTACCGGAATTACGGGAAGGGATGCTCGCGGCCGTGTTATACGGAACCGGCCGGCTGAGCTTCGATGCGGGGGGCGAGGAGACGCCACTCGGCAAGACCGGCACATGCGATGACCATACGAATCCATCCCGAATCGGCTGGTTTGTAAGCTACGCAGATGAAGCTCACCCCAAGATCGCTTTGGCGGTGCTGCTGCGCGGGAATACCCGGCGAGTGAAGGGTCCCACGGCAGCGCAAGTTGCTGGCGGAATTTACCGGCGGTTGCGTGAACAGAATTACTTCTCGCAAACTGCAAACACAGCGCCGGCGCCGATCGTCAGTTCCGGCAAGTAAGAGATTCCAGAAAAACAGAAGGGCAGGATGTCGCGCGTAAGTATTCGTGCGTCCACTCAGAGAACGATGGGATGGTGCGGGCGGACCTTCACGTGGATGCTGACGACTGGCTCGCTGATTTGGCGGGCGTCGTCAAAGCAGGTGTTGCACAGTCCCACGCTGAGCTGGTCTTCACTTTTTGCGTGGAAGCTGCGGTGGCATTCGTAGCAGGTGGAGTATTCCGGACGACGGTGTTGTTCGCGGGCGTAAACTTCAGGATGGACTTCAAGCGTGATCATTTCGACTCCTAGTAGGAAGACGGGCAAACGGTGTGCCAGAAAGGGGCATACTGCGACGTTGAAGACGTTGGACTTACTCGTACGCAAATGTGAGAAGTGTGTGAATTGGCGCAAGAGCCTCGCAAGATTTCGCAAACCCCCGTACAGATTTGAGTGCAACTTGCTCCTTAATCATTTAACCTCGCAAGCTATTTGGGACTAAACAGAATCGTGCGGTATGCTGAGATGGGTGTAACTTGAAGGTTCCGTAAGAGATTCGATCTAGTCATTAGGACAACGTGTCTGGGGGAAATATTGAGCCGGGGATTTTTGTGGGTTCTGGGAATAGTCGTGGTGGCTGGGATCGTGGTAGATGACCACGCGATGCGTCAACGATGGGAAGTCGAGAAAGAGTTTCAATACCAGGTGGCGCTAGCGCATGCGGAGGCGGAACGCATCCGCGAGCAGGTAGTTTTACCAACAAGAAACAGGTTGCCGGCCGGCGAAAATTTCGCGATGGCGTTGCAGCAATTTGGCCTGAGTCCCGAGGAGGCAGGGGAGGCCACGGCCGCGGCGCAACGTGCGTTCAATTTGCGGCAGTTGCGCGCAGGTAACACGCTGGTGGTGGGCCGTTCGGTGGAAGGCCAACTACGGGAAATCAACTATAAGATCGATCCTGACCGCATGCTGCATATTGTGCCGGCCACGGAAGGATTCTCCGCCGAAGTGAAGGCGATCCCCTCGCATCTGGAAGTGAGCGCGGTAAGCGGGCGGCTGGAAGATTCGTTGTTTAACGCCGTGGAGGACGCCGGTGAGTCTGCCGAAGTGGCCATGAGGCTGGCGCAGATTTTCGTCTATGACATGGATTTTTATACAGACCCGCGCAAAGGCGATACCTTCCGCATAGTGATCGAGAAAAAGAAATATGCCAACGGGGAAACTGCGGGTTACGGCAGAATCCTGGCCGCAGAGTATGACAACGGCGGCAAAAAGTACCAAGCGCTACTTTTCCACGATGATCAAGGGCATCCAGCGTATTACACGAGAGAAGGGAAATCGCTGCAAAAAGCCTTTTTGCGGTCGCCGCTGAAATTTGCCGCGCCGGTGACCTCCCATTTTAGCAAGGCACGGTTCCATCCGATATTGAAGATTTACCGGCCGCACCTGGGGACGGATTATGGGGCGCCGATCGGAACACCGGTGCAGACGATTGGAAGCGGACGCGTGGAGTTCGCTGGGCTGAAGGGCGGGGACGGGAACATGGTGAAGATCGCACACTCGCAAGGCTGCGAGACCATGTATCTGCACCTTTCCAGGATTCTCGTGCACGTCGGTGAGCACGTGGAAATCGGCAGGACTATTGGGCTGGTCGGGATGACCGGGCTGGCCACCGGGCCGCATCTGGATTTCCGGATTTCGCAGAAGGGGCAGTTCCTGAACTTCGAGAGACTGGGGCTGCCGCCCTCGGAGCCTGTGTCGAAGAGGAATTGGGCTGAATTTGCCGCGTTGCGGGAGCAGTGGCTGCCTGTCCTCGAGAATCCGCGGCGCTTACAGACGCAAGTCTCGGAAGTTGGAGTTGGGGCACGGTAAGCTTTACTATCACCAAGGCGCAAAGTGATTCGAGTCTGGCCGGAACGTCCGGCCGGTTCGGTTTGATAGTGTGGATCGGGGTGTGCCGTAAGATGTTAAGGATTGCGAAGGGGGCCTGCTCGGAAGCCAGAGCCGCAGACGTCTTCCACCACAGGGGAGAATCGCGACTGGGGAGCAGACAACGCGAAGGGCAGGAATCCCATTCCAATCCGTGTGTCCGCAGAACAGGCCACTTGCCTCTTGCTTCACTTTGTCCAAGGATTCTTTGACAGAGACGGCTGACGTGGCTCATCGAGAAATTCCAGAGGGTCAGGCCTGAGGAGGCTTAATGGATCGCCGTTATGCATGTGCAATTTTTGCGGTTGTGCTGCTTGTCTGCGTGCAGATTCCAGGTTGTGGCGGCGGAACTAGCACTAAGGTCCTGACTGTTGTAACCACTTCTCTCCCCTCCGGCGCGGTGAGTACACCCTACTACTTTGTGCTCGAGGCCACAGGAGGAACGTCCCCGTACACCTGGTCGCAAACTTCCGGGGGCGCGATGCCCGGCGGAGTGACTCTGAGCAGCACGGGCGTTTTCGTTGGTACGCCAACGGTCGCGGGCAGTTTCGGTCCGTACGTGTTTAAGGTCACCGATTCGGCGAACAATACGGCCACTTCGCCAAATCTGACCATTAAGATCACTTCTTCGACCCTCGCGGTCACCACGACTTCTCTGCCGAATGGCATCGTCGGCACCGCGTACTCGGTGACGCTCACTGCGAGTGGAGGGACTTCCCCCTACAGCTGGTCGGAGACTTCTGGGGGCGCCCTACCACCTGGGCTGGCCTCAGTGACCGGTGCCGGTGTCATTGCCGGCACCCCAACAACCGCGGGTTCGTATGGACCTTATGTTTTCACGGTGACCGACGAGAAAAGCGCGACCGCGGCTTCCGTATCTTTGACCATCACAATTACGGGCACTTCGGTAGTGGTCTGCACGCCCATGGGCAACGAGGCCGCGCTCACTTCCGCAACTCCCTACGCATTCCTTTTGAAAGGGACAGATGGCAGTGGCAATCCGATTGATATCGCGGGCAGTTTCACGCCGGATGGTAGCGGCGGCATAGCCGATGCGACGGCGGATTACGACGGATTCACGGACGGCCCGCAACAGTTGCAAGTGAATCTGGCGGGAAGTTCGTATTCCTTGGGCACTTCGACGGAGGGTTGCTTGTATCTGGCGTTCTCCGGCCTAGCGACGGCGGATGCCAGGACGGCTCGCCATGGAACAGCAATTCGCGGAGGGAAAAATACAAAGCCCGCCATCGTGGCTGTACCGATTTCGAACGTACAATTCAGTTTCTATCTCAGTGGATTTGATGGAACGATTTACAACACCGGCAGAATCATCGAGTCCGACAATGAGAATGGCAGTGGGACCAATGCGTCTGGCTTCATCCACGTTCAGACTACAAGCGCATTTGCGTTGACGGCTCTGGCGTCCAACTACGCGTTTGGCGTCGATGGATGGACGGCCACGGCTCCCGCCACTCTGCGAACCGCCATGGCTGGAACGTTTACGAATGTTTCCGGCACCTTGTCGGGGGGCTATGCGGACGTGAACGCGGGCGGCAAGTCATCGGGTTACCTCAGCGGCGGATACGGACTGCTGAATAGCACGATCGACACGACCACGGGTCGTGGAACCGGCAGCTACTACCTCACTACTTCGACCGGTAAACTCACTTTTGATTTTGCGTTTTACATCGTCAATGAATCGGATCTGATATTGCTTTCGACCGATTTGGCCGTGTCAAGCAGCACCACTCCGTTGCTTTGCGGCCGCGCGCTGGCTTCGAACGCAACTTATAGCACTGGGCCGCTGAACGGTTATTACTTGTTGGAAGCGCAAGGGCTCGCGGGAAGCTCGAGCAGTTCTGGAAACTTTGTGGAAGTCGGTACCATGAATGCGACCGACGCGGGCGCGGTTCCTACGGCCACGATTTACGCAAACAGTGCCGGAAGCTATAAGAGCAATTCGTACCCGAGCAGTAGCTACAGCTATGAAGCAGCTTCGGGGCGAATTGCCTTCACCGGGTTGACCACCACAGCGCCCGTGGTCTACTCGACTACTGGCACCTCCGACGACGGAATCGCGGGATTCCTGGTGGGAACGGATCCCGGGGCAAGTTCGGGAGTTCTGGTTAGCCAAGCGACCGGCGCGCCGAGCTACACGCTGGCAAGCATTACCGGAAATTACGCGGCGAGTACGGAAGAAGACGTGGACGGCAAGAACGGGGCGTTCCTCGGCGGATTTGACTTCAACGGGACCGGCGGGTACACGGTCGCGGCGCTAGTCACCGGCGCGGCTCCGAATGTGCCACATCTCGGAACGATCAGCGTCAATACAGATGGTTCGGGCAACCTCGATGGGGGACATTTTCCCTTTGTGACAAATGGAGAGGTCCTCTACGCCATTCCAAATTCGGGCGATCCATTGCTGTTTGTGTTCACGGCGGGCACGCTTACCCAGTAGCAATTAACCGCCACAGTGTGGAAGGGGCGAACGCGCTCAGCCGTGGCTAAGGCCGCGGCAACCCACGAATAGCATTTGCCTTCGTCTAAGAAGCAGGGGAGTCTCTCCATGAGCAAATCATTCTCAAGACCGACGGTCTGGTTGTGCCTCGCGTTGCTCGCAGTTTCGCAGTTGTTGTCTGCGCAGGCGCCCGGCGCGCCACCCGCTGCGGAACAGCAGGCCAAAGCCTGGGTTACGGCGTTTAACTCCGGCGATCGAGCCGCGCTTCTGGACTTTCTCAAAATCAACCGGCCGTCATCGGCAGAACATATCGATGATGAGATGAGATTCCGGGAGATGACCGGCGGTTTTGAATTTATAAAAACAGAAGAAAGCACGCCATCGCGTTTTGTTTCCCTGGTGAAAGAGAAGGATAGCGACCAGTTTGCGCGACTCACGTTGGAAGTCGAACCTGACGCGTCTCACCGCATCAGCAAAATGGAGTTGTGGGCCATTCCACGCCCGGCGGAATACGCGATTCCGCGGATCAGCCAAGACGAGGCAATAGCGCAACTCGGCCAGGACCTGGAGAAGGAAACCGCGGCGGACCGTTTTTCCGGTGCGGCGCTGGTGGTCAAAAACGGGAAAGTGATCTTCTCGCAGGCCTACGGAATAGCGGACCGCGAGAAGAAAATTCCCAACCAGATGAGTACGCAATTTCGAATTGGCTCAATGAACAAAATGTTCACGGCGGTCTCAATCATGCAACTGGCGCAGGCCGGGAAGCTGCAGTTGAACGATCCCTTCGGCAAATACCTGACGGAGTATGCGAATAAGGATATGTCGAAGGTGACCATCGAGCAGTTGCTCTCGCACACCGGCGGAACCGGAGATTTCTTTGGCCCGGAGTTTGATGCCCATCGGTTGGAACTGAAGACCCTGCAGGACTACGTGAAACTTTACGAAAAGCGCCCTCTGAACTTCGAGCCGGGCACGAAATGGGAGTACAGCAACTACGGATTTCTCCTGCTGGGCGTGGTGATCGAGAAAGTGGCCGGTCAGAGCTATTACGACTATGTGCGCGAACATATATTCAAACCCGCTGGGATGACCCTGACCGATTCTTTGGCGGAAAACGAGACGGTGGCAGGAAGGTCGGTCGGATATATGAGGGAAGGGCCAGGGCCCTGGAAGGCAAACACGGACACATTGCCGTGGCGAGGCACCTCGGCGGGTGGGGGGTATTCGACTGTGGGGGATTTGTACCGGTTTGCCGAAGCGCTTGAAAGTCACAAATTGCTAGACGTGACGCACACGGAAATGTTGATGAAGCCCAGGACGGACCGGCCCGGCGGCGATAGTTACGGATACGGATTCGCGTTGAACAACGAGGGCGGGATGGCCTGCTTTGGACATGGTGGGGGCGCCCCGGGTATGAACGGCGAACTGAAGATCTGCCCGGAATCGGGTTATGTCATTGCGGTGCTGGCGAATCTGGATCCACCAGCGGCACAGCGCGCGGCGGATTTTGCGGCAGCACGGTTGCCAATTAAGTAGCCCATCAAGCAGCACTCCGCAACTGCAGTTCAGGCACCAGAAGTGGCGAATTTCTGGATGAGTTGGCCGGCGAGTTTCCCGCCTTCAAACTCGGGAATAACTACCGCATCTGCACCGGAAGTGCGCATGGCCTCGGCGTAGCGCTCCTGACCGGCGCGCGTGATGACTTTCAGCTTGGGATTGAGGGTCTTGGCGGTGACGGTGATGTAGAGGTTGTCGGCGTCATTGTCGATGACCACGCAAAGACCGCGGGCGCGGGCGATTCCGGCTTCTTGAAGGACGCTGTGGCGCTTTGCGTCGCCATGGAGAACCAGAGCGCCTTCCTGGAGCAGTTGGCGATAGAGGCCTTCATTCGTTTCGATTAATACGTAGGGGATTTGCGCGCGATTCAGTTGCTCGATGACGGTGCGGCCCACCTGGCCATAGCCGCAAATGATGAAGTGGTCCCGAATGCGTTCGAGGTTCATTTCGTTGATCATGGATTTCCAGACCTCCCGGCCCTGATGACCGACAAAAGTCAGCAGGATTCTTTCCGCAAACCAGATCTCAAAGGCAAAAATACCGATCGCTACCAGGAGTGAAAAATATTTTGTGCCGGTACGCACCTGGAGATACTCGATCGCATGTGGATGTGCGATCCAGAACAGCGCATCGGAGAAGCGCAGGTGCTGCAGGCGCATATAGCCGAGCACACAGAGCAGAACAAAAACCAAAAAGAGGACGAAGGGTCCGATCAACCGGCGGACAAGGGCCAGCACCGCCCGATCGAACAACAGAAAGCGGCTAGTAGGCTTCGCGCGAACGGTTGCGGACTGGTAGTTGAGAACAGACATGGATTATCTATAAGGCTGGCTAATAATATCGCAGAATTCAATAAAAGAAACTAGGTGTCTACCCGCCGCACCCACTGGGCCGGCCACTCCGCTATCCAAAACACGCTGCCCGTCATCTACAAAGATTGACGTAGCAAGATTGACGCTGCAGACTTGCTGGCCGGGAGGTGGCCCATGTCCATTCGACCTGTGAAACGCCTGAGCCGCTCGAAACCAACACGGGAAGGAGCCGGGGTGCATTTGCGCCGGGCTTTTGGTTTCGGCAACACTTCGGACTTCGATCCCTTTTTACTGCTGGATGATTTTCGCAATGATGTACCTGAGGATTACCTGGCGGGATTTCCGTGGCATCCCCACCGCGGGATCGAGACGATCACCTACGTGCTGGCGGGAACGGTGGAGCACGGCGACAGCCTGGGGAATCGCGGCGCCATCGCGTCCGGCGACGTGCAGTGGATGACCGCAGGCAGCGGCATCATCCATCAAGAGATGCCCAAGGGCGATCCGATTGGACGCATGCACGGGTTCCAGTTGTGGGCGAATCTCCCCGCTTCGCTGAAGATGACGGCTCCGCGTTATCAGGAAGTAAAGTCGCCGGATATTCCGGAAGTGACGGACGACGACGGGACGCACGTGCGTGTGGTATGCGGGAATTTTTGGGGCACGAAGGGTCCTGTGGATGGGATTGCGGCAGATCCCATTTACCTGGACGTCTCCGTGCCCCCGGGAAAACGGAAAGTGCTGCCGATCGAGATGAGGCGCCATGCGTTTGCCTATGTGTTCGCGGGGGCCGGAAAATTCTGCAACGCGTCCGATCCACTGTCCGTGCCGACCGAGCCCGTCAGTTGGGCGGATACGAATCCGCCGGCCGAGGCGGACAATCGTTCCCTGGTCCTGTTCGATCGCGGCGACGAACTCATGGTGCAGGCAGGAGATGACGGCATTCGTTTTCTGTTGGTGTCCGGCAAGCCCCTGGAGGAGCCGGTGGCGTGGTATGGCCCGATCGTAATGAACACCCAGGAACAACTGCGCGACGCCTTTCGAGAATTGGAGAAAGGCACGTTTCTAAACCCGAAGTAGCCCCGATACTCAAGCCACGCCAGGCTTCGACAGCAGGGGACGCCCAAGGCGTGTCCAAGCCTCCTGGATGATAGCGAACAGGAAAGCGGTCGAAAGTCCAAAGAGAATTAATCCGTTCAGCGCTTCCAATGCTCCCATGAGCTGCCAATGAGGTTCTAAATTCGAACCCGAATGGCCAAAGGTGGTCATGGCATTCAAGGAATAGAGCATGGCGGACTTTTTGTCCGGCAAAGCGTGCAGCCAACGAAAGCCGAGAGCCCAAATTGCTGCTTCCAGCCCGTGCAACAGAGTCACCGAAACCGCAGTTCCGGCCATAAACAACAAGGCAACCATTCTCATTCTGCGCTGGCTCGCTTGGATCAGCACGCGATCAAATCTCTGCCGGATGACATAGAGGCCGAGCACATGGATCACCACCGCACCCACGCTCAGGGGTAAACTCCACAACCAATCCGAACTCCAAGGCACCATGCTCACGGGATCAAGATTCAGATTCACGGAACCTCCTTAAATACCGAAAGGCAAGCGGCTGCGGCTCTAACTGCAGACAGAAAAATCCCCTTGTCGCGGGCGGCGCTAAAAAACAGCGAGATGATAGCTCAGATTTAGGGGAACGAGTCATTAGCGGTGCCACGAGAGAGGCTAGTAGATGATGGGCAGCTTGGAGAAATCGGATTCCGCGTCTTCGATGACGCGCAGGATCAGCAGCGTGCGGTCATCGTGTGGCGGCCGCCCCACTCCGGCGTGTTCGTCCGTGGCTTTCACGATGCGTTGCGCCACGGTGTAGCCCGGGTCTTCAGGAACAACCGTGGCCAGAAGGGCCTTCAAACGATCGGTGCCGAATTCTTCCTGGTCCTTGTTCATGGATTCGTGAATGCCGTCGGAGGCAAACACCACTACGTCGCCCGGAAACAGGGTGAGCGTCTGTTCATCAAACTCCGCTTCGGGCAAAAGTCCCAAAGGCATTCCAGTCACGTTGATTTCGGTGACCACCCCCCCGCGGATCAGCAGCGGCAACGTGCCGCCCGCATTGGAAACATTCAGTTCGCGCAACGCGGCGTCATAAATCGCGAATTGCATGGCGATGAACTTGGCGTCCAGGCGAGCGGCCAGCAAGCGGCTATTCAGTTGCTGAAGCATTTCCGCGGCGGTCGCTTCGCTCTCGTGAACCAGCTCACGCAGGATGCCGATGGCGAGCGAGCCGAACAGAGCCGCAGCCGTTCCTTTGCCGGATACATCGCCATTCACTAAAGCCAACCGGCCTACGCCATAAGGCAGCAGATCGTAGAAATCTCCGCCTAATTCGCGGGCGGGCACATAGGCGGTGGCCACGTCGAGGCCTGGGACTTCCCGGGCTCCGGAAGGGAGGAGCTGACGCTGAATTTCACGGGCGGTTTCCAAATCGTTCTGCAGGCGACTCTGGTTCTCGCGCGACTCTTCGAACAGGCGCGCATTTTCCAGAGCTACGGCGATGTACGAGCCGAGAATATTCAGCAGCCGTTCGTGATCCGCGGTGAAGGCATGCGGTTCGGTGCTTTCAAGATCCAGCACGCCAATCAGGCGATCCTGCCGCAGCAGCGGCACAACAAGTTCCGAGCGCACCTCGACATTGCTGCTGCCCTGGAGATAGCGCGGGTCCAGTCGAACATCGACCACGCGAATTGTTCGACGCTCTGCGGCTGCGGCGCCGGTTATGCCCTGGTTCAACGCCATCCGAATGCGGGAGGGAAGGGTGTCCTGGTAGCGCTTGGAGAAGACGCTCTCCAGCATCTGATCTTGCTCATCCCACAGCATAACGGTAAACACTTGGTAATCGACAAGCTTCTTGACGCGCTCAGCGATCCGCCGCAAGAGTTCTTCCCGGTCGAGGATAGACGTCAGCTCATGGCTGATCTCATAGAGAAGGCTAAGAGTCTGCGCCTGTTCGGGCTGAGCCACATAGAAGCTGGGAGGCACGGGATCAGCGTCGCCGAGAAGAGAAAACGGAATCAATTTTGGGGTCGCATCCATGGGAAAGATTCTAACTGCTTCTATTGGATGTAAGCGAGGAAAGATGGTTTCATCAAAAAAAGAAAATCAACCCCGGAGAGGGAGGCCTAACCCGCGCAAGCCTGCGAGGATAATCTGAAGGCCCAGAGCGACCTGAATGATGCCCAGGACCGTGCCGAGGAGTTGCATGGGCATGCCCAAGTATTTCAGAACCGGGCGAGCGTAAAGCATGGCGACGAGATTCAGGAGCATCAGCCCAAGCAACGCGCCAAAGATGGCTCCTTTGGTGAGGTAATCGGGGGTCAAGGTTACACAAATGATCACCGCTGCGACCCCATACGGCGTGACGATGGTGGGAAAGGCCAGGGGTGAAACAGCCATGCGCAGCGATGGTTCGATGGCTTGCGGAGGTGGATCCGCATTCCTTTCGAATTGCTCCATGATCGTCCGGAGGGCCACAAGAAAGAGAATGATGCCCGCGGCAATCGCCAGGACCGGAACGGAAATATGATATTTGCGAATGGAATTTTCGCCAGCTACTGCGGCCAGAACCAGGGCGACACAAGAGTACAGGAAGGCGCGAAAGGCCAAGCGGCGCGTGAAAGTACCGTCACTGCCACTCGTCATCCGCACAAACGGGCCTAAAATCTTGAGGGGGCCCAGCATCAAGAAGAAAAACGCAAACATTTCGCTGAGCGAGACGGTGCGTGGAGTGGCGGATGCCGTTGCAGTTGCGGATTCTTGCGCACTCGCCACCGTCGCGGCCAGGCACATCGACAATAGAATCAGAATAGGCGGGAAAAAGTTCGCAACGCGAAAACTTTTAGTGATTGTCGGCATGTTGTTCACTCGCAGTGAGAAATTCAAATCCTGGGCGGCCCAGCCGGATCAGTCGGGAAAAATCCGGAGCATCATCGGCCTGGCGGGCGGCAGCGTTGATGTGGGCCGACTCTTTCAGCTCGGGGAAGGGCAAGCCCCCCTCGAAATTGCCGCCATTGTAGAGCATCTCGTCTCCACGGCCGTTCAGAATGATCCGCCAGTTGTGCAGCGAAGTGCCCGGAGGCAGCCGGCCAATGTCGGCCATGGAACGAAAAATAACTGTCGTACAGTTTCGCGTGAGGGCGTTATACCACTTGGGATGATCGTGAAGACGGTTGGCGCGTGCCAGGTAATCGAGGAATAGCTTGCGTGCCCACGCGGGCCCAGCGTTTGTGTGGAACAGATAGACTTCTTCACCCTTGCGAAAGTTGGTGCGCAGGCGGATCAGGTCGCGCTCGTCAGCAAAAATATAGACGAGCTCGTACTGGCGGAAAAACCCGAGCACCGCGGAGTAGCCTTCACCTACCTCCTTGCGTGTCTCAATGGAAGCCGCAATGTAGTCATTTTCCCCAAATTGAAAGCTCAAAATGGGGTGCGCGATGTAGGGAGAGCCCCAATAAGTGATTGCCAAATCGATGCCGCGAAGCTGAGAAAGATCCAGGGATTTCGTCAGCCACTGGCAAGTGTAGTCGAACTCAGTGCGGTAATCGCACGAACGAAAATTGTGCAGCACAACATCCTCACCGTGGATTTCGGCCCAGGGCATTTGCGAGAGGTCGGGCTCCCATAGGCGGTCGTTGGAAGGCTCCAAGTGCAGCCACCAGAGGAGCACGATCGCGAAACACCCCGCACATACCAGGAATCTTCGCAGATGACCTGAAACCCGCGTGAGGAGGAAGACCAAAAGAAGCGCGTAGGAGACTCCAGCAAGGTGCTTGAACGCAGCTGCTTGTAAATCGATGTAAAGCGCGGCAGAAGCCCAGAGGGTGAGTAGAATCAGGGCGAGGTAGAGGAAAAAGAGTCCCACGGCGCGAAGGGCACGCCGCCAAAAAGGCTCCGGCGTCAGAGACTTATTCGGAATGATGCGTATCGTAGAGCGGAAGAGAACTGCGGTCAATACCGGGACGGTAAAGAGGACGGAAAAGAAAGATCAGAGACGCTGCAACTTCAAGAAGAAGATGACTCCGGCGAGCGCCTGCACCAACTGGAGAAGGGAAGAAGGTTCCGGAGTTGCGATCGGCGGCGAGGGCGGAACCGGTACTGGGGGCGGAAGAGGTGTAGGTGTTGGAGTCGGCACCGGCGTTGGAACAGGTGGCGGCGTTTGCGGGGTGTCGGTGTGGGCGGAGGAGTAAGGGATGGGGAAGGACTTGGCACCGGTTGAGGAAGAGGAGAAGGTTGCGGCTGCGGCGTAGGCTTCGGTGAGGTGGACGGCCGCCTGGCTGGCGCAACAGGATGACTCCCGTTACTCTATAATTACGTAACATTAAATATCGTAGATGTTAGGTAGAAACGCCAAAATCTGTAAATAACCACACAAGAAACCAATATTTATTTAATTGAAGGTAAATAAACAGAAGGCCTTCGCTTTGGAAATGGAAATTCCTCTACCACGAATGGGAATCCCCTCGCGAAAAGGGTCAGAGCTACGATGGAGGAATGCGATGCCAATCGAAAACACCTCCAGGCCGCACGGGACCGAGAGGAGTTCGCTGCGTTTTCAGAATTGAGCGAAAGGAAAAAAGTCGAGCGTTACTTTACTTCCCAAGTGTCGCCGGCCCGCAGCAGCTTGGACAGATCTCCCGCGCCTTTTTTCTGAATGACTTCGTGGACCTGCTCGTTGATAACGTCTTCGTAACGCGGCAGGTCGTCCCATGAGCGCAAAACACCGATGGGAGTTGGGAATCCGGGGCGTCCTTCCATGTGAGAAAGGAGGAACGCGTACGAGGGACGCGGGTGGTGGGCATCGTGAACGACGAGATCGGATTCCGAGATAGCATTGCCGAGTTGGACGACTTCGATGTCGCCGTCGGTTTTACGACGGATGCCCTTGTCGCGATTCTTACCAAAGACGAGTGGTTTGCCGTGCTCGAGCTGAAGGACATGCTCGCTGCGCGCTTCTTTTTCCGTCAAACCGGTCCATGCACCGTCATTGAATATATTGCAGTTCTGAAGAATCTCCACGAATGCGGAGCCGCGATGGGCAGCGGCCGCTTTCAACGTCTCTTTCAGGTGAGCCTGGAAGATGTCCACGGAACGGGCGACAAAAGTCGCTTCCGCCCCAATGGCCAGCGACACGGGGTTAAAGGGACGGTCGGGTGAACCGAAAGGTGTGGATTTCGTGACCTTGTGAAATTCGGAAGTCGGGGAATACTGTCCTTTGGTCAGACCATAGATGCGGTTGTTAAACAGGAGCACCTTGATGCCAACGTTTCGCCGCAGCATATGGATGGTGTGGTTGCCGCCAATGGCCAGCGCATCACCATCTCCGGTGGCCACCCAAACTTCCAGTTCCGGATGAGCAATCTTGATTCCCGAGGCAACCGCCGGCGCGCGCCCATGGATACTGTGGAAGCCGAAGGTGTTCATGTAATACGGGAAGCGGCTGGAGCAGCCGATCCCGGAAACGACCACGAAGTTCTCGCGAGGGATGCCCAGTTCCGGGAAAACGGTTTGAACCGCTGAGAGAATGGCATAGTCGCCGCAGCCGGGACACCAGCGAACATCCTGGTCGGTCTGAAAATCTTTTTTCGTGAGTGGAGGAAGTGCAGTTGTGGTCATGGCGGTCTCCTAGAGCCCCAACATTTCTTCGATCTTCTGATCGAGTTCGGTTTGCTTGAAAGGACGACCTTGTATTTTGTTGAGGCCGACCGCATTGACGAGGTACTTGGCGCGAAGAACCCACAGGAGTTGACCCATATTGAGTTCAGGCACCAGAACTCTCTTGTACCGCTTGAGGACATCACCCAAATTAGAGGGAAGTGGGTTGAGATAGCGCAAATGGAGGTGGCCGATCTTGCGGCCCTTGTCGCGCTGCCCTTTGACGGCCTGCGTGATGGCGCCAAACGTGGAGCCCCACGAGACGATCAGGAGGTCGCCTTCTGCGTCGCCGCTAGGCAGAACATTGGGCACATCTTGCACAATGGCTTCAACCTTGGCGGCACGAATGCGGACCATGTTTTCGTGATTAAGCGGCTCGTAGTTGACGTTGCCGGTAACATCCTGCTTTTCCAATCCACCGATGCGATGCTCCAGTCCCGGTGTGCCGGGAATCGCCCACGGGCGAGCCAAGGTGTCCGCATCCCGTCTGTAAGGCTGAAAACCATCGGGATTCGTGGCGAATTTCACGGGGATTCCCGGAATCTCGTCGAGGCTCGGAATGCGCCATGGCTCGGCGCCGTTGGCGAGGTAACCGTCTGACAAAATGATTACAGGAACCATGTACTTCAAGGCGATGCGGCTGGCTTCAACGGCAATCCAGAAGCAGTCGGCAGGCGTGGCGGCGGCGAGCACGGGAATGGGAGCTTCGGAATTTCGTCCGAAGAGCGCTTGTAGCAGATCCGCCTGTTCCGTCTTGGTTGGCAGACCTGTAGAAGGTCCACCGCGCTGAATGTCGCAGATCACCAAGGGAAGTTCGGTCATGACGGCGAGGCCGAGCGCTTCCGTTTTTAGGGCCATACCGGGTCCGGAAGTCGTGGTGATGGCGAGTGCGCCCGCGTACGAAGCACCAATCGAGGAAGTGATGGCGGCGATTTCATCCTCAGCCTGAAACGTTAGTACTCCGAACTCCTTGTAGTGCGAAAGCTCGTGAAGAATGTCCGACGCAGGGGTAATGGGATAGCTGCCAAGGAAAAGCTTCAGTCCGGCTTTCTGCGCTGCGGTGACAAAGCCGAGGGCCAGCGCCTGGTTGCCACTCAGGTTTCGATACAACCCCGGGCTCAATTGCGCGGGCGGAATCTCGTAGCTGGTCTGGAACGCCTCGGTAGCTTCGCAATAGGAATAGCCCGCTTTCAGCGCAAGTTGGTTGGCTTCGACGAACAGCGGCTTCTTCTTGAACTTGTCTTCAATCCAGCGAACCGTGGGCTCCATCGAGCGGTTGTAGAGCCAGTAGCACATGCCCAACGCAAAGAAATTCTTGCAGCGATCCATGGCCTTGGCATCGAGACCCAAGTGCTGCAGCGACATGCGCGTGAGCTTTTGCAACTCGACGGGGAAGACGCGGAACTTATCGAGAGAATGGTCCTCCATCGGATTGGTGGTGAGATGGGCTTTGCGGAGGTCGTTCTCCTTGAAACTGTCGGAATTGACGATCAGAATGCCGTTGGCCTTCAGGTCTCCAATATTCACCTTCAGCGCCGCGGGATTCATGGCGATCAACACATCTACCGCGTCACCGGGCGTGTGCACTTCACCCGAGGAAAAATTCAACTGGAAACCGCTGACTCCCGGCACCGTGCCGGCAGGAGCGCGAATTTCCGCGGGGTAATCCGGAAATGTGGCGATGTCATTTCCGTACAGCGCCACCGTATTCGTGAACTGGCTGCCGGTAACCTGCATGCCGTCACCGGAATCACCGGCGAAGCGGATCACGGCTTGATCGATAACTTCACGTTTTGTTTTGCTTGTCGGAACTTCCGTCACTGTAGACATCGTGCTTATTCGACCCCCGTCTTATGGCGACTCCTCACCGGTGAGAAGAGGAGCGCGGCCCCTCAAGTGTAGCGGCACGGTATTATGGGTAGCGGGAGCGAGCGCCGAGCCACCAGGAGCCAACTCGGTAAGAATAACACAGGGTGAAGGGGGAGATGGTGGGGACGAGGTGGAGGGAAGGGAACCTCAAGAAAAGAAGAGAAAAGGCATGTGATAGAGAGCACAGACGACTGTTCGGATTAGTTGAAAACCTGCGCTCGCAATCACGTTTTGCCTGTGACGGCCGACTCCTCCCCCGTGTTTTCGCTATCCCCCGCCTGAAACTGTAATTTGACGCTTTTCATTCGGAACAGGAACAGCCACCACACGCTGACGGGAAGCAGAAGGATAATCAAGGCAATGGCGATCAATTGCTTAAGGGACTGCAATTCGCTAACAAAGCGATCCGGGATAAAAAAAGTTTCAAACGGACGCAAGGCAATCAGCGTCAGGCAAAAAACCAGAGTGACTGAAGCCCATATCATTGCCGATATTCGTGCCCAGGGACGCAATTGAAACAAGCCGATTGCTGTCCGCAGGCCGACGGCGATCACACTGGACGGAACCAGTGCGATGAGTAGGAACGCACCGGCATGCGTTTGATAGAGATGCCTTCCGTTGTCATCCGGAGGAGCATTCAGAAACATCAGGAGAAAATAGCCCCACAGGAAGAAGGCGCTACCGCAGCCGAGGACGGCGAGCGTGGCAGCTGCCGTGACACCGGCGGAACGCGGACGCAGATTGGCCATAGGCTCACGATGACAGCACAGAGGAGAGAACGTGAATAGTACGAGCGGCGCGGGCGCGTATCCAAAACGCCACTTGACGTTCGCTTTCTTTTCGCCTACAGTAGGGATGGTTTGAGCGCCTTTGAAGCACAGCTTCGGCGCGGTTGCGAGCAGACTAGCGGAGGCTTTTATGGCCCTGACGAAACGGCAAAAAGAAGTTCTGGATTATCTGGTTTCCTTTGAAACTCGCCACGGATACGCCCCCAGTTTCGAGGAAATCGGCAAAGGACTGAAGTTGACTTCGCTGGCCACCGTCCACAAGCACATCAGCACGTTGGAAAAGAAAGGCTTCATCCGCCGCGGATATAACCAGAGCCGATCGATTGAAATTGTGCAGTTGCCGAAGACGCCAAAAGAGCAGGTCATCGAGCGTCGCATTCAGGAGTTGCCGCTGGTTGGCCGGATTGCAGCGGGACGCCCGCTGGAAGCTGTCGAAGAGCGCGAAACTATTTCCCTGGGCGATTTTGCTCGGGGTGGCAATTCCTTTGTCCTGCAAGTGAAGGGTAATTCCATGATTGAAGACCACATCATGGACGGTGATTTTGTGGTCTGCGAGCAAACCCAGGTGGC
Organism: Candidatus Acidiferrales bacterium; assembly: GCA_963709675.1. GTDB lineage: Bacteria > Acidobacteriota > Terriglobia > Acidiferrales > UBA7541 > Acidiferrum. Next base: position 553,164 of record CAVPWW010000001.1, on the reverse strand, counting down.
CAATGCCGGAGACATCGTGGTAGCTCTTGTCGGAGAGGACGAAGCCACGCTGAAGAGGTTTTACCGCGAAGGTCCTGGAAAGATTCGCCTGCAGCCCGCCAATTCGGAGATGGCTCCAATTGTTTTGCCCGCCACGGAAGTGAAAGTCCAGGGCCGCGTCATCGGTGTCCTGCGCAAATACTGAATTGAGCCGAGAGTCAATTCATCCTTATTATCGCCATGCAGCAAATTTTTCTGAGACCTTCCGTCGGCTTGCGCGCGTCTAACCATTTTAGGGTAAACTGCCGACTCCCGAACGGCAGGTGAGTTTTGCTATCGTTGGGGCGTTGGAGGGTCTGACTTGGCGCCTACCTCGGAAAATATTGTACTGGTCGCTGCGGAATTGGGTCTGCTCGATTCTGTACGGGCCCTCCTCGAGGGCGAAGGATACGCCGTCACGCTCACGGAATCGCCGGAAAACGCAGCTTCGATTTTGCGCGGGTCGGAAACCGGTCAGGTTCTGATTTTGGCGGAGGGGATGCCGGATACCGCGATCCGTGGGCTGCTCACTTCACTTCAATCCTCTACGACGAACGATAGAACGCGTATCCTTTTGCTGGTCCGAAGCGATTCCATCCAACGCGGATTGTGGCTGGACCAAGGAGTCGACGACGTGCTCTCGATTCCGTGGGACAACCAGGAGTTGCTGGCTCGCGTGCGCGCACAGTTCCGGCAAAAACGGGCGTTCATGGAGCTTGAGCGCAGGGTCCGCAACGCCGAAGAAAGCTACCAGGTATCGCAGACCGCGTTCCAGGCGCTGGCAGTCACGGAGAAAATGACGCGCGATGCCTTTTCCCTGGAACGCATATTGAAGTTTGGTGTAGGCGCCCTCTTGGGCTTGGCGATCGTGATTGCCGGAATCTTCTTCGTGTTCTCCCACAAGGCGGAGAAAGAGTCGCGGCGCGCCTACACCCTGATTTCACAATTGGAGCGCAACGCGCAGAACGAACAGCAGCTCTTGGCTTCAGCGCGGCGATTGCGAGAGGACCCGGCCAATGCGGACCTGTTGCAGCAGAAGGAGCAATTGCAGCAGCAGACCGAAGATCTGCGCAAGAAGATATCCGCCCCCGATGGCGCCGATGTCAACGAACTTCGCCACCAACTTGATGAAGCCACGAACCGGCTGACCAAATTGGAAGGCAGTTCCCAGGAAGCGGAAATCGTCATTCGCGATTACGCGCCAAGCATCTGCCTTCTCCATGTCTCCGTGGCGTTCAACGAAAAGGATTCAGGAATGCGCTTGCGCTACGGCGGCATCGATAGCGATGGCTCGCCCCTGAAAGACAGCGACGGCAATACTGTTTACACAACGGAAGGCCGTGCGCCTGAGGTCCGGGCGGACTTTTTCGGGAGCGGATTCATCGCGGCCGAAGGGAAAATCATCACCAATCATCATGTGGTGCAACCCTGGTGGGGGAATAACGAGTTGAGCGACGCGGTGAAACAGGGCCTGGAGCCGGTGATTGCGGATATGACCGCCTATTTCCCGGGAGCGCCCAACGGCGTTTCGGTCGGAATTTCGCAGATTTCGCAGGACGCCGACCTGGCGGTCGTTCATGGAGATCTTTCGGAGTTAAAGCGGCCAATTCTGAAATTGGACAGCCGGAAGGAAGCGGCAGTTAGCGGCGAAGCATTGATCAGCTTCGGGTATGCTACCGGCATCGATGCGATTTTGGCGCGCGCGGGAGACGATACAGTCAGAGAAATCGTCAAGACCAGCGGAGGCGATCCGAAGCTGGTGCTGCAGGAGCTGGCGAAACGCAGGCTGATCCGTCCGCTGGTCACGCAAGGCCATGTGGGCGATGTGTTGGCAGACAAGATTGTGTACGACGCGCAGACCACTTCGGGCGGTTCCGGGGGACCGCTGCTGAACCGGCAAGGCGGCGTCATCGGCGTCACCTTTGCTGTTGTGAAAGGGTTTGGCGGTTCGAATTTTGGCGTGCCGATTCGCTTTGCGTCACCGCTGCTCAAACACTAGCTCCAAATTTTCTTTCATCTGAATTCCTGCTACGAAGGATGAAAATTTCCGTCCTTTGCCTGGCATCCTGCGTGAAACAATGTAGAATTTTGGATTGCTCCGAAGGGATGGCTGACACCTGCGCATGAAGAAAAATCGACCGATACGGAAACTCCTGGCGGCTAACCGCAGTGAAATTGCCATCCGCGTTTTCCGCGCCGCGAATGAATTGGGCCTGCGGACCGTGGCTATTTACTCGCAGGAGGACCGCCTCGCCCTGCATCGCTTCAAAGCCGACGAAGCGTACCAGGTGGGCGCCGGCAAAGGGCCTGTGGAGGCTTATCTCGACATTGCCGACATCATCGCCATAGCCAAAGAACATGGAGTCGATGCGATTCATCCCGGCTACGGATTTCTGTCGGAGAATCCTGCGCTCGCTCGAGCGTGTGCCAAAGCCGGGCTTGAGTTCATAGGGCCTACGCCAGAACTTCTGGAGTTGCTTGGCGACAAAACGGCGGCTCGGCGCCTTGCTTCTGCCGCGGGCGTTTCCGTGTTGCCAGGAACCGAGAATCCTGTCTCGTCCGCCGCCGAAGCGCAGAGGATTGCGGCAGAGATTGGGTTTCCGGTCATTGTGAAAGCCGCCATGGGCGGCGGCGGCCGCGGTATGCGCGTGGTTCACGACGCGTCGCAACTTGCTGCGCGGCTGGAGGAAGCACAGGGCGAGGCAAAATCGGCGTTTGGGGATGCCTCGGTCTTTTTGGAAAAATTCCTCCGGCGCGCGCGGCACATCGAGGTCCAGATTCTGGCCGACGAATATGGAAACCTTCTGCATTTGTACGAACGCGATTGCTCCGTGCAGCGGCGACACCAGAAAGTGGTTGAGGTGGCTCCGGCATTGAATCTTCCGGACCAAATCCGCGCGGAAATCTGCGAGGCGGCGCTGCAGATTGCACGGCAGGCCAAATATCGCAACGCGGGCACGGTCGAGTTTCTGTACGACGTCGACGGCCAGAAATGGTATTTCATCGAGGTCAACCCGCGTATCCAGGTGGAGCACACCGTCACGGAAGTCGTCACCGGCATCGACATTGTTCGTGCGCAGATCCTCGTCGCCCAGGGGCACAAGCTGCACGAAGAGCCGCTCTCTCTTCCCAAACAGGAGCAAATTCCTCTGTATGGCGCCGCGCTGCAGTGCCGCGTCACCACCGAGGATCCGGAGAAAAACTTTGCGCCGGATTATGGGCGCATATCGACGTACCGTTCACCGGCGGGCTTCGGGATTCGTCTTGATGGTGGCACGGCCTACTCTGGCGCGTTGCTTGCCGCCTATTATGATTCGCTCCTCGTGAAGGTCACCGCTTGGGGCACGAACCTCCCCGAAGCCTGCCAGCGCATGGACCGGGCGCTGCGTGAATTCCGCATTCGCGGGGTAAAAACAAACATTCCCTTCCTCGAAAACGTGGTGAACCACCCGCGTTTTCGCGCCAGTGAAGTCACCACCTCGTTTCTCGATGAATCCCCGGAATTGTTTCGATTTACAGGGCGGGCCGACCGTGCCACCAAGCTACTTTCCTACCTCGGCGATGTGATCTTGAACGGCAATCCCGAGGTAAAAGGGAAGAACGTACCCACAACAATCGAAAAGGCGCCGCTGCCCTCTTCTTCCGGAATTGCGCCGCCGGCGGGAACTCGCCAGCTTTTGCTAAAGTTGGGGCCGAAAAAATTCGCGGCCTGGGCGCGAAAAGAAAAACGCTTGCTGCTGACCGACACTACCTTTCGCGATGCGCACCAGTCCTTGATGGCCACGCGGGTGCGCAGCTACGATCTTTTGGTCACGGCGAACACGGTGGCACAGCGCCTGCCGAACTTGTTCAGCCTGGAGATGTGGGGCGGGGCTACCTTCGATACGTCGATGCGCTTTCTGCATGAAGATCCATGGCAGCGGCTTCGGGAACTCCGCCGGCGCATACCCAATATCTGCTTTCAGATGTTGTTGCGTGGCGCGAATGCCGTCGGCTACACCTCCTATCCCGACAATGTGATAGTCGATTTTGTCCGCGAAGCACATCGGCAGGGCATCGACATTTTCAGGATTTTCGATTCGCTGAATTCTATCGAGAATATGCGGGTTTCGATTGACGCCGTGCTGGAGACCGGTGCGGTTTGCGAGCCTGCGATCTGCTACACGAGCGATCTGTTCGACAAAGACCGGCCCAAGTACTCGCTGAAATATTACGTGAACATGGCCAAGCAACTGGAAAAACTCGGCGCGCACTTCCTGTCCATTAAGGACATGGCTGGGCTTTGCCGGCCTTATGCGGCCTATACGCTGGTGAAAGCTCTGCGCGAAGAGGTCGGCATTCCGATTCACTTTCATACGCACGACACCAGCGGAGTCAATTCTGCCTCTCTTTTGAAGGCATCGGATGCGGGTGTCGATGTGGTGGACGCCGCGATCGCATCCATGAGCGGCGGCACCAGCCAACCCAACCTGAATTCCGTGGTCGAAGCCCTCGAGAACACCCCGCGGGATACGCAACTCGATATCGATGCGCTGAATGAGTGTTCGGATTTCTGGGAGGTCGTACGCAGCTACTACCAACCCTTCGATTCCGGGCCGAAGTCAGGTTCCGCGCGCGTGTATGAGCACGAAATTCCCGGCGGGCAATTCACGAATTTGCGAGAGCAGGCGGCGGCCATGGGTTTGGGGCACCGATGGCGCGAAGTGGAAAAAACTTACGCCGAAGTGAATCAACTTTTTGGCGACATTGTGAAGGTTACTCCCTCGAGCAAAGTCGTCGGCGATATGGCTCTCTATCTTTTGGCCAACGAAATCAAGCCAGCAGATTTGCTGGAACTTGATGAACACCATGACGTCACACTTCCCAACTCCGTCGTGGAAATGTTTTCCGGGACGCTCGGTGTGCCGCCGGGCGGCTGGCCAAAGAAATTGCAATGCATCATTTTGCGCGGACAAGCCCCCCTAAGGGGGAGGCCTGGTGCCAGTCTGCCGCCCGTCAGCTTCGGAACTGCGCAGGAAGAGCTTGAGAAGAAAGTGGCTCACCCGGTGGAGCGGGACGCGTTGCTTAGCTATCTTCTCTATCCCGAGGTCTACCTGAAGTTCAACGCCTTCCGTCAAGCCTTCGCCGACGTGGCCGTCTTGCCGACTCCCGCGTTTTTCTACGGCTTGAGGCCCGGCGAGGAAATCACTGTGGACATCGAACATGGCAAGACCATGATCATAAAATTCCTGACGATCGGCGACGCGCATCCCGATGGCACGCGCACCTTGTTCTTCGAATTGAACGGGCAGCCGCGCGAGGTCAATGTCCGCGACCGTTCGCTGCGTGTCGTCGAACGGAGCCACCCGAAAGCCGATGCAGCAGATCCGGGCCACGTTGGTGCACCCACGGCCGGTTTAATCAGCAGTATCGCCGTGCAAGCCAATCACCCGGTCGAGCGCGGTGCTAAACTGCTCACACTGGAAGCCATGAAGATGCAATCTAATATTTATGCCCCCATCAGCGGGAAAATCGGCAAACTGCTGGTGACGCCGGGACAACACGTCGAAGCCAAAGATCTCCTGGTTATCATCGCTCCGTGATCGCACCGCACCTGATCAAGCACGAGCAGTTTCCGTCGCGATTCTTGCGCAACCAGCGCGATCTGATCGTCTATCTTCCTCCCGACTACGATGCGCTGCCTCAGCGACGTTTCCCAGTCCTTTATCTGCACGATGGCCAGAATCTCTTCGATGGCGCTACTTCTTTTATTCCTGGGATGGACTGGCATGTCGGGCAAACCGCCGATCAGTGCATTCAGGATGGCCGCGTGGAACCGCTCATCATTGTGGGAATCTACAATGCGGGGAAGCAACGTTTAGGCGAGTACACACCCACGCGCGCACCGCGATTGGGAGGAGGCCGTGCGAACCGTTACGCGAAATTTCTATTGGAAGAAGTACAGCCGTTCGTGAACAGCCAGTATCGCTCGCAGCAAGGAGCGGAGAACACGGGGATTGGGGGATCGTCGCTCGGCGGGTTGGTTTCGCTATATCTGGGACTCCGCCAGCCCCAAATGTTCGGGAAGATTGCGGCTTTATCCCCGTCGGTCTGGTGGAACGAGCGCGTGATTCTTCGCTTTGCCACTACAGCACCAGTGCAACCTCTCCCCCGCATCTGGCTGGATATCGGGACGCGTGAAGGACCTCGCATTGTGGACGACGTGGAACGATTCCGGGACATTTTGATAGGCAAAGGCTGGCAGCCGGAACAGAATTTGCATTACGAACGCGTCGAAGGCGCCGAGCACAACGAAGCCGCCTGGGCCCAGCGCGTCGGTCCATTCTTGCAATTCCTGTTTCCCTCGCGTTAAACGCGTATATAATCCGCGCAGATTTGTGGGTGCGATCTTCCTGAATTTCAGAGTTCCGCTCCCGCTTGGTGAGGCCGATGAGTGCAGCAAGACCTATCACGATTCTGTGTGTCTCTTCCTACGAGAAAGGGCAGGAATTTCTGCGCACCTGCAAGAACCTGGGGTGCACGGTGCTGTTGCTCACCGTGGAAAAACTGCGCAACGCCGACTGGCCTCGTGACATCATCGACGAAATGTTTTTCATGCCGGAGGAACTCGCTCTCGCCGACCTGATTCATTCCGTTAGTTATGCCGCTCGCACCCGTCACATCGATCGCATCGTCGCGCTGGATGAATTCGACATGGAAAATGTAGCGGCGTTGCGGGAACATTTGCGACTCCCCGGTATCGGCCAAACGACCATTCGCTATTTTCGCGACAAGCTGGCGATGCGCGCGCAAGCCCGCGAATCTGGCATCCTGGTGCCCGAATTCATCCACATCCTCAACTATGAGGATCTTAGCGAGTTCATGGGCCACGTGCCCGGCCCCTGGCTGTTGAAGCCCCGCTCCCAGGCATCTGGTATTGGAATGAAGAAAATCGAGGCTGCCGAGGACTTGTGGCCATGGCTGGATCAGTTGGGCGACCGGCAATCCGAATATTTGCTGGAGCAGTTCATTCCTGGGAGCGTGTTCCACGTGGATGGCGTCGTATCTGAGCGCGCTGTGCTCTTTGCCGAGGCGCACACGTACGGCGCGCCTCCGCTCGATGTTTCGCATCAGGGCGGAGTCTTCACCACCCGCACCATGCCGCGCGATTCGGCGGATACTTTGGCGCTGAAAGAGATCAATTTGAAGCTGATCCAGGGATTGGGTCTTGTGCGAGGCGTGACCCACGCGGAATTCCTGAAAGCTCACAGCGATAATCGCATCCACTTCCTCGAAGTCGCCGCGCGCGTTGGCGGTGCGTACATTTCCAACATGGTGGAAACCGCCACAGGCATCAACCTTTGGCGGGAGTGGGCTCATCTGGAGGTGACCGCGGGGAAGATGCCGTACCAGTTGCCGCAGGCGCGCGAAGATTATGCGGGCGTGATTGTGTCACTGGCGCGGCAGCAGGAGCCCGACACTTCCGGCTACACCGATCCGGAAATCGTGGACCGCATCAAGAAGTATCACCACGCCGGGTTTATCCTGAAATCCGCGTCGTCCGAACGCATCGAAGCGCTACTAGCGTCCTACTCCCAGCGATTTGCCACCGACTTTCTCGCCCGCGAGCCCGTTCCCGACAAGCCATCCTCCTAGCAATTCGTGAACTGAGGACAGCCCACGGAGTCTTTCCGAGTGACAAATCCCACAGCTGCAACGTCTGTACCAGTGGCAGAATAAGCGTCCGGCCGCCGAGCCGAGTATGCACATGCCGAAGACCACAGCCATTTGCGCCTCAGACCGGAGCTGGCACCACACCTTTGCGTGGACGACCCTTGTATTGGCGCTGATCGTTTATCCCATTCTTCTCTTGCACTACGCGCGGGCCAACTCGCCCACATTTGATGAGGGAATGCACATTGCCGCAGGCCACCGTTACTGGGAATGCGGCGATTATGGCATTAACCCGGAGCATCCACCGCTGCTGAAGCTCCTTGCGGCTGCGCCGCTGCGTAGTTGGCGGCTGGACGTTTACGATTCCGCGTGCGGTAGCGCAGTAACGAATAACATGCAACTGATCGCCGCGGGCTACCGGCTGATGAATGGTCCATCCGCCGATCAAATCCTCATGAGGGCTCGACGAGCGGCGATGGTCTTTCCCCTGCTCTTGCTTGTCGCCGTCTTTTTTGCCGCGCGTGCCTGGTTCGGACCGCTTGCAGCCGGATGCGCCGTGATCCTAACCGTCTTCGAGCCGAATTTGACCGCGCACGGCCCGTTGGTTGCCACCGACATGGCGGTCGCAGCAACCACCTTCGCCGCTGTCTTCTGCGCCGATCGCTATTTGCGCAAGCCCTCCCTGGTGCGATTGCTGCTGCTCGGCTTCGCCCTCGGGCTTGCGCTTGCTTCCAAGCACACGGCTGTTTTCGTGCCGCTCATTCTACTCCTGCAATTTTTGGCTCACTTCTGGTTTAACCGATCTTCGTCGCCGCGTCTCTCACTTCCGCGCCTTTTCCTCCGGTGGTTCGTAGTATGCCTGATTGCCGTCTTTCTCCTCTGGGGTACCTACCAATTCCGCTACTCTGCTCTGCCGGGTCACGCCAAGGGATTTGAGATCGCCCAGACGCTGGAGACGAGCGGGAAGTCACAAACACTTCTCGGGCATGCGATTCTGGGCATCACACGTTTCCATCTTCTTCCGGAATCCTATGTAGCCGGCCTCCTGTATGTGATCGAGAACAGCACGCGGCCCTCGTATATTTTCGGGAAGCGCTACGAAACCGGCGTGTGGTACTACTTTCCAGTCACTATCCTGGTGAAGACACCTCTTACGATCCTTTTGCTGGTTGCTCTTGCTGTGGCTTCTCCTGCGCAATGGCGCAAGCACAGGCGCGTCATTGTTATCGTGGCCATTCCCATCGGTGTGTTCCTGGTCTCGGCCATGGGCAGCAAAATCAATCTTGGGGTGCGCCACATCTTGCCCATCTATCCCTTCCTGATTGTGCTTGCCGCCTCCACCCTTGGTTACTACGCCGTTCGCTCAAAAGCCTGGGCGATATTCTGCGCCGCGCTTCTGGTGTTTCAGGTGAGTTCGTATGCTCGCGGCTATCCGAACGAGATTGCTTATGCCAACGAAGCTTGGGGTGGCCCGAAGCATTTATACGAATATTTGGGCGACTCCAATGTGGATTGGGGGCAAGCACTGTATCGAGCGAAGGACTACCTCGCTGTGCGAGGGATCACCGACTGCTGGATCGCCTGGTTCGGTGCCCGAAAACCTTCCGTGGAAGGTCTGCCATGCCGGTTGTTGGCGGGGCCGGGTTACGTGGAAGCAGTGGACCCGGAGCTCCAGCCGATTCTTCCAGAGAAATTCTCCGGCACGGTTTTTGTGAGCAACACACTGATCGACTACGATCTCTACCCGTACCGCTACTTTCTGAGCCACGCTCCGGACGATGTGATTGCGGGAAGCATCCTGGTCTATCACGGTGAATTCGACCTGCCGGAAATTGCGGCAGAGCGAAGAGCTTCGCGCGGCTGGTGGTACCTGAGTCACCAGCAAGCGGCTGCGGCCGTCGAAGAGTTCGCTGCTGCTGAACCCCACATGGTTGCCCCGGGAAATGTGCGTTCGCTCTACGGTTGGGCCCTCGAAGCCGCAGGCCGGCCGGAGGAGGCGCGCATGAAATACGAGCAAGCCGCTGCCGATTTTGCCGGTAAGCCGGCTGATGCGCAGTGGCGCAAGGCAGCGCTCGATCGCGCCGCGGCTTTGCGACAGGCTGAGATAAAAGCGACGCACGGCAATTGACCGCCCGGCACGGGTGTCTAGCCTCATCCAGCTATAGCATTCAGCTTAGGGTTGCGAGTAATAGTCCTGACGAGTGCGCGCGACCGTCCCCCCTTTTGCGACACGCACTTCGATATGGTGGTATTCGTCTCGCCGCTGGTCCAGGGGAGGCGCGAAGGAAATCTCGTAATAAGCCTGCGCATCGCCGAGGCACTTTTGCATTTCTACGTTGATATCGTTGGAGGTGGTCAGTGCAAGACCGCCGCTCTGGACGGCGATGACCTGTAGTGCCACATTCCCGTAGCTGGCTTGGCTGGGTTTGCTGATTCCTTTGACAAATGCCTCCCAGCGGAAGCCGCGGCCGAGGAAGTCCGAACTTCCCAGCGGATCGATACTGTAAAGGGTAATACGGCCCTGCCGCAGCAGAGTCGACAGCCCAACGACATGCGAAAAGATCTCCTGCTGTTGCTTGGTGTCCATCTGCTGCTCGATGCCGGGTCCAGAGAGCACCGCCCATCCAGGAGAAATCCAGAGAATGAACTTGCGTCCGGGGCGGGGAGCCTCACGGCTTGCAAGCTGAAGCAGGGCTTCGACGGAGATCTGGAAGCGTTCGAAGGCACCGTAGATGCCGCTGGATTGAGGGATGGTATGAAGGCCGAGGGGGTACTGCTCCACCTCCGCACTGAGTGCGTTGCCGTCTGTCGAGAAGTCATCCTGAACCTTCATGCCCGAGTCCGTAAGGAACGCCAGCGCGGTGGGGTGGGCGAGGTGACCCCCATCGGTTCGGAGGAACTTCTCAATCTCCGACCGCTCGAAGGCGACGTGCTCGATACCGGTGTTCACATCATCGACGACAATGATGACCTCGATCGGCGCTTCGCGCCCGCGGACCGCCTGAAAGGACGTGATGGCCTGCGGAACTTTGTTGTCCAGCACAGTGAAGTCTTGCTGCTGGAGACCGCTGACCGGCGGCCCTGCCTTGGGAGTCACGACTACGTCAAGGGCGATCATGCCAGGGGGATCGGTTGACGGGGTGGGCTGTTGAGCGAAAGCTCCAGCCGTGAGCAGCAAGGGAGCGAGAAGAAAAAGGCAGCGAACTCGATCGATGAACATAAATCGCACCTCGAGCAAAGGTCCACGGAGCGCCTTACGAACACCCGACTGATTTGTATCGGGCTAAGTGCTGTATGGATAGACGCGATCCGGAATCAGCATAGGTACAAGCCTACAGCACTACTGCAGGTTACTGCCTGGGTTGCCCAACAGGATGCGTACGGTCATCAGCATTCTTCACGTGCGTGCGCCCTCCTGCGGTGTTCGCCTGTGTTTCTCCCGCACCCTTGGTACAGTTCTTACCCTGTTCTAAAGTCTAGTTACTCTCACGCAAGTAAATAGGTTATTGTGTTTGATACACGCTTTCCCGCGGACTATTGTTTGCTTACCCCGGGCCGGAAATCGCGTGGGGTGTGCTGTCCCTTGGGAGGACCGATGTGGGGGAATAAAAAACCGGATACGCCTCAACCAGCGCAGCCGGAGACGAAAAGTTTTCCAGTGAATCCGCCGCCAAAGCCTGCTGCGGCAACTTGGGAGGGAACTACCGCAATGAGTACAGATGCTATGCGTCCGTTGGGAGCAACCGCAGATCGCGCTACGGCTCGGCTTGGTCCCAGTCTGCATGTGAAGGGCGAAATCTCCGGCAATGAAGACCTGGTCATCGAAGGGTCGGTGGAAGGACTGGTGCAACTCGACGAGCGCAAACTCACAGTTGGCGCCACGGCCAAGTTGACCGCCGATGTAATCGCCCGCGAAGTGGTGGTCTATGGCAACGTGAAAGGGAATCTGCGTGCCAAGGATCGCATCGAGATTAAGAAGGATGGCTCGGTCAACGGCGACCTGACGACCGCGCGCATCATGATCGAAGACGGCGCCTATTTCAAGGGCTCCATCGAGATCGACAAGAGCGCCGAAAAGGAATCGGGAGCCGGTTCCTTCGCGCGCACCGCTTCGACGACAGGCGCTGGCGTCGGTCCGAAGACCATTTAAGTTTTTTCACGCGTTGTCTGTTCTCCCAAGACGGCGCCCCGATTTGTTCGGGGCGCCGTTTCTCATCTGAGAGTTCCGCTCAGTTTTCGGAGATCCGCGGATCCAACCTCTCCCTGCTTTCCACGCAACGTCGGTGGAATTGGAAACAGTTCCCAATCGCGTGGCTGTGCCCGGTATTGGGATTCATCCGACGGGCGCGTCGACCCACGAGCCTTCTCTCGATGGCGCGCCACCCGCTGCCCCGCCGGCCATGGGAATTCACGGCGGCATCGACATCCGCGACGCCCACACCGGACAGCTTCGCTCGCGGCTCTACCTGCCAGAGGCTTTCGCGATGCTCAATACCGATGTGGTTGGCATGGTGGCTTCCTGACCACGGTCGAGAATGGCCGACGGCTGTTCGCACTGACGACAAGCGGGCTGAACATTGTGGAGATCGCGAACGTTCTTTTGGGAATCAGCGACTTGTACCCATCCTCGGAGGCCGCGACGGGTGGCAACATCGTGACCCTGCGTGGCAGCCGGCTTCAAGAGCGGAATCACGGCCACCTTAGGAGGGGAATCAGCAGCCGTAACGCTCAAGGACAGGAACGCGCTGATCCTTACCACTCCGGCCATGTCGGATGGCTCACTGTAGCTTGTCCTTACCAATCCGGACGGCGAATCGGTTTCGCTTGACGCAGCGTTCGCGGCGCAATAAAACCCCTTTAACTTTTCCTCCGTCTCCTTCATCTTACGAGTGCGCCCCATAGCTTTTCTATGTACTCCGGGCGACTTCCGTTCACCAGCAGAGAGAACCATGAACACACGCAAACTGGGAAATTCCGATCTGCAAATCACTCCCGTGGGATTTGGGGCCTGGTCCACCGGTGGAGGTGGCTGGGAGTATTCCTGGGGACCGCAGGATGACCAAGATTCGATTGCCGCGATCCACAAGGCCCTCGAGCTTGGCGTCAACTGGATTGATACCGCCGCGGTCTACGGCCTCGGCCACTCCGAGGAAGTTGTTGCGCGCGCGTTGAAGGAATGGCATGGGCCGCGTCCCTATGTTTTCACGAAATGCGTCATGCGCTGGGATCCCTCGCGCAAAATTTCCATGGACCATTCCGCCAATTCCATTCGCCTGGAATGTGAAGACAGCTTGCGCCGCTTACACACCGAGACCATCGACCTTTACCAGATCCATTGGCCGCCAGCCGATAATGGGCCGGGACTCGAAGAGGCCTGGCAGACACTCGGCTCTCTGCAGAAAGAGGGAAAAGTACGCTGGGTCGGCGTTTCCAATTTCGACGTGCCGCAACTGGAACGAGCGGGGAAAACGGCTCCCGTAACTTCTTTGCAGCCTCCCTATTCCATCCTTCGCCGCCAAATTGAGAGCGAGGTTTTGCCTTATTGCGAGCAGCGCGGCATCGGCGTCATCGTCTATTCGCCCATGTTCTCTGGAATGTTGACTGGCGGCATGACCCGCGAACGCGCTGCTTCCTTGCCAGCCGATGATTTTCGTAACCGCAATCCGGAATTCCAGGAGCCCAAGCTCTCCAAAAACCTGGAACTCGTCGATCGATTGGGGGAAATTGGCGCTCGCTATGGCCGAACTCCGGGTGAAGTGGCCATTGCCTGGACTTTGCGCTTTCCGCGAGTCACCGGGGCGATTGTTGGGGCGCGCAATGCGAAGCAGGTGGTAGGCGTCATGCGTGCAGGAGAATTCCGTCTTAACGCCGAGGAAATCGCCGAGATTGAATATTACTCCGCGGGTATCGCTAAAGCGAAAGCTGCCTCCTGAGCACCAGTTGCAAAAACATTCAAGGAGAATCCGCAATGAATTTCGGTCTACAGGGAAAATTGGCTGCGGTGACGGGATCGACAGCTGGCATAGGATTTGCCATTGCCGCCACACTTGCCGAAGAAGGAGCGCGCGTCGTGATTAACGGCAGGACACAACAGCGCGTAGACGATGCGCTTCAGAAATTGCAGTTTAACAACCGCGGTGCGGAATTCACCGGAGTGGCGGCTGATCTGGGTACCGCTTCTGGTGTCGATAAATTTCTGGAGGCAGTTCCCACGGCGGATGTGCTCGTAAATAATTTGGGTATTTTCGAGGTCAAGCCGTTTCTCGAAATTACGGATGCCGATTGGCAGCGCTTTTTTGACGTGAATATTCTGAGCGGTGTTCGCCTCAGCCGTCACTATCTTTCCTACATGCTGAAGAAGAATTGGGGCCGGATCATCTTCATCTCCAGCGAGTCGGCTCAGCAGATTCCTAAGGAGATGGTTCACTATGGCATGACCAAGACCGCGCAGGTGGCCATCGCAAACGGCATCGCCCGGTCGGTTTCGGGGACGGGTGTGACCGCCAACTCCATCCTCGTTGGCCCAACCACTTCGGAAGGAGTGGGAACTTTTCTCCAGGACGTGGCGCGGCAGCAAGGGATCAGTGCGGCAGAAATGGAAAAGCAATTTTTCAACACGGCGCGCCCCACTTCGCTCCTAAGGCGTTTCGAAACGCCCGAGGAAGTTGCCACCGTCGTCGCGTTTGTGGCGAGCACACAAGCCGCTGTTATCAATGGAGCCGCCGTCCGCGCCGAGGGTGGCGTTGTCCAAAGCATTTTTTGAGGGAAGCGGGCTCTATGCCCGCAAATAATCGCCGCGCCAGTTCCTTACCATCAGTTTGATCGCCTTAATGTCGGTCAGCTTGTCGTTCAACACTTTGCGCGCCAGAGTCGGCAATTCCTCGTCACTCGCGAAACGCAGCGCCACCAGTTGTCCTGGCGTGAATTCGCCGATGCATGGCTTCATATCGTCCGGCAGCAACCTGGTCATGCGCTGGCGCTCCTCCATCCGAATCACGCGGTCCTGCACGCGCAATGCGAACAGCCGTGCATTGAACATCAGAAGCACCAGGGCCGCCGCTGTCAGGAGGTGGATCAGGCCGTCCCAGGAGAACCCTGGATGAATCAGCCGGTAAATCGACCAGCCCAGATTCAAAACTAAAACTGGCATCACAAAAAAATGAAACGTGGGCACCCACTTCACATGATTGGAAAAATTCTGCTCCGGCATTTGGAAGGCTCCTTCCGTGCTACTGCATCCTAACAGACCTGCCCATGCGGGCAGTTATTAACTCGCCGCTCGCTCTTGCAACACCGCTCTGCTTGCCAGTGGTGGGTGCACAATGGACGAATACAATAAAGCTTCCCGGCGGAAGCGAGGAGGAGCAGCCCATGCCGAACCAGAGCCTCGCCAGAATTATGTACGGCACCAGTGAGGAGTATCACGCTTCAGGGGACACGAATGCTTCGATGCTTTCGACCCAGTCCAGAGCTGAGAGCACGGACAAGTCCGCGATCGAGCCCGAAACTTTGGGCGAACTGCTCCACAGGGTCTGGACTAACCTCTCCGGCAAGCACTGATCCGCGCCGCATCAAGTGCCCAAAAGATTGCCCTGGATTCTCGTATACGCGTTTTCCTCCGCCCACAAACTGAGAGGGATCGCTGCGAGATCGTCCACAAGGGGCACGGCGTTGCCATCCTTGGTGAGATCGATGGTGCGCAGGAAATGCTTGCACGTGTCGCAGCACTCCACGCGTACATGCGGAAACTGTTCCGCCACATACACAGGAAGTTTCTGTTCTTGTTCCTCTCCGCAATGTGCGCAGAGAATCCGGCGAAATTCCCATTCCTGAGAACAAAACGAACATACAAGAAATCGTTTGCCCCCATCCCCTTCTGGCCGCAGCACTCCCAACAACGGAAGGGAATTGCATCGCGGGCAGCGGCACACGGTTAGAGGCAAAACAGGAGGCAGCAGCGAACCGGTAAGGAACTCCGCGTAAGGTTGCAGGAATGCGCGCGCCAAAAACTCCGTGAGGGGTTCGGCCGAGGCCGATTCCAGCAGCCCCGTTTTCCAGAAGTCAGTCAGCGCACTTTCCCACTCGGTTTCCCCCCGCAACCTCAATTGCCGGGAGTGCGCCGACAGTGGACCCGGACTCTCTGCTTCGACCAGGGAAAGGAACTTGCCGAATGCTTCCCGCAGGATTTCTAAATTGAGTTCCGAGCGCAGACTGCCATGTGCCGGAGCGACCGCCCGCTTTCCCCACTGCTTTGGCAGTTGTTCGTAAAGCTTGTACTGAAGTTGGGCAATGTGCCGATAGAAACCGAGAATCTGCTGGGCAAACGAATAGCGATGAACAAGCAGTTCCGCGCGGTCAATGCGAGCGGGATAGTTGACTTTACCGGTGGCGAGAAAACTCATTTCGGCGGTTCGGAGGAGCCGACAATTTCCTCATACCAGCCTGGATGGTAGCGTTTGGCAAAAGCCATGGACACATCGCCACGAATCACCGAGCCGAAAGCGCCGCGTTCCGCAAACACGCCCATATAAATGTGGATCATGAAATTTCCGATGGTCACGAGCGCCGCAATGGGGTGTACGAGCACCGCAGTGTAGCGCAGCCATCGCCAACTCCACGGAAGCGAATCACTGAACCACAGCACTAATCCGCTCAGAAGGAGAACGATCCCCGCGAGAAAAAAGGTCCAGAACAGCAACTTCTGTCCCGCATTGTACCGCCCTGCCGGAGGCATTTTGTCATCCTGGTTGGTGATGTAAAAGTGCAACGATTTCCACCAGGCACGGTCCACATCCGTGAATTCCATCTGTTTGGACCACATCAGAAACATGTAGAACACGGAAGCCGTGAAAATCAGTCCAGCCCAGGGATGCAACATTCGCGAAACCTGCCCACCGCCGAGAACCACCGCAATCCAAAACAGCCACGGTGACCAGAACGCCAAGCCGGTCGCTAACAGATACAAATACGAGCCTGCAGCTACCCAGTGCGTGAGCCGTTCATGCAGCGTGTAGCGCAGTACGTGCCCGTGAGGAACGATTTGCTCCGGATGCGTCATGCCTAGCCTCCCAGCGGGCGAATGTCTTCTTCCTCGCGCGCCTTCGGTCCATAGCGCAGGAAGTGCACGAACAATCCGATTAGCCCACCGGCGATCGCAAGATTGCCGATCCATTTCAACGGATGCTTCCACAGCTTCACCGCAAGGGGAATGGAAGGATTACTAGGCAGGCCGCCATACAGTTCCGGCTTGGTCACATCGTGAAGTACATAAATTACGCCAGTACCGCCCACGCCGGGGGGATCGTAAACCCCAGCATTCGCAAAACCGTAGTGATCCTTCAATTGCTTGGAGCGCTGCTCGGCAAGATCCTTCATATCGTCTTTCGTTCCAAAATGCAGGCAGCCCGTCGGACACGATTTGATGCACGCCGGCTCCAGGCCTTCACTAACCCGATCGGCGCAGAGCGAGCATTTATAGACGCGCTTGGTCACACTATTCAATTTCGGAATGTTGAACGGACAGCCGGTGATGCAGTAGCCGCAGCCGATGCAGTGATCCTGCTGGAAATCCACCACTCCATTCGTGTACTGCACAATCGCGCCATCGGAAGGGCACGCTTCCAGGCAGCCCGGCTCCGCGCAGTGCATGCACTGGTGCTTGCGCATGAGCCACTGCAGCGAGCCGTCTTCCCGCTCGTGTTCGTTGAACAGGATCAGGTTCCAGTAATTCCAGCGCGTCTCCGGCATCGTTTGATAGGTATTACCAAACACGGTCGGCGAGAACGGCATGTCGTTCCATTCCACGCAGGCGACTTCACACGCCTTGCAGCCGATGCACGTAGTTGTGTCCACCAGTTTGCAGACGAGCTCCTGGCGCTGCGTGTCCAATCCCGGCACGCTTCCGGCGTGGCCGCTGATCTTTTGAATGCGTAGTGTCGCTTGACTCATGGCTGCTCCCCTACGCCTTCTCTACCTTCACCAGGAATCCTTTGAATTCCGGGGTATAGGCATTTGGATCCACCACGCTCGGTGTAACTAAATTCGCTAGCGTCTTGGCGGTCTTATCTTCGTCCTCGGATATACCGCGATACCCCCAGTGAATCGGGAAGCCCACCTGGTACGTCTTTTTCCCGTCGATCATCATCGATTTGATTCTCTTCGTGACCATGGCTTTCGCAATATACGTGCCGCGAATGCTGGAGACCTTTACGACATCCCCGCCCTTCAGGCCCATCTCCTGGGCCAATTCCTCGGGGATCTCCACAAACGGTTCCGGCACAAGCTGCACATTCATCGGATTGTTTTTCGTCCAATAGTGATAGTGCTCGGTCATCCGATACGTGGTGCAGACAATCGTGTAGCCGTCTTTCGGAGTGGCATATTTATCGTCGGGAGTTTTGAAACGCTTGACCACCGGATTGCGGGACTGTTGCGGATGGAACAAGTTGTCGATTGGGCTTTCGGTTGGTTCGTAGAATTCGGGGAATGGTCCGTCGGCAAAGGCGCTCAGCGGCGCGAACAGGCGCCCGACTCCCTCCGGATTCATGATGAACGGTCCCATGTGTTCGGCCGGCTTGGAATCGGGCTTGAAATCCGGGACGTCATTGCCGACCCATTTCTGCATAGCCTCGCTCCACCAGACCTGGCGTCGCGTTGAATCCCAGGGCTTGCCTTCTAGATCGCAGGAAGCGCGGTTGTAGAGCACGCGGCGGTTGGCCGGCCACGACCATGCCCAATTCTGGTGCACGCCCATCCCGGAGGGATCACTGGCATCACGCCGCATGGTCAAATTACCCGCTTCGGTGTAAGCGCCACAGTAGATCCAGTTGCCACATGAAGTCGTGCCGTCGTCCTTCAGCCACGCGAATCCCGGCAGTTGCTGCCCCGCCTTGAGCTGCTGCTTTGTGCCCGGATCCTCCACGTCAACAAAGCTTTTGCCGTTGATCTCCTTCAGAACCTCCGCCAGCGATGGATTTCTCGGCTCCGTATAATTCCAGGTTAACTTCAAGATTGGATCGGGGAACTTCCCTCCGTCCTTCTGGTATAGCTCGCGCACCCTCAGGAAAATCTCTGCCACGATGGCTTGGTCCAGCCGGCAATCCCCGGGCATCGGCAGAGCTGTATTCTTCCACTGCAGCCATCGCGCGGAATTGGTAAAAGTCCCGTCCTTCTCGGCGAATCCAGCACACGGCAGGCGGTACACCGTGGTCTGGATGGTCTTCATCTCGTCGCGGGTGATCCCGGGGGATTTCCAGAATTCGCTGGTTTCATCGGCATAAATCTCGCCCACGACGAGCCAGTCCGCCTTTTTGAGTGCGTCGATATTTTTCTTGGTGTCCGGGCCGATGGCTACGCCGTTCATGCCGAAGGCGAACAAGCCCCTAACGACGCCGTTGTACATATTGTCCCAAATGTAGGTCCAGGAATAATTGCGGTCCACCTTCGGCAGATAGTCATACGCCCAATCGTTCTGTTTCGTTGCCGCATCTCCGTACAGTGCACGCAGAAAACTCACCGCAAACTTCGGGGTGTTGCCCCAATAATTGAAGCTTTCCCACGGGACAGGCTTCGAGGCCGTGGGCGTGGCGCGCTTCATCCATCCTGCGAACGAGCCATCTGCGGGAACCGGCACTTTCAGGTATCCGGGTAGATTTTCGAAAATTCCCGCCATGTCGGTCGCGCCTTGAATGTTGGAATGACCGCGGAGAGCATTCACACCCCCGCCGGCGCGGCCTACGTTCCCAAGAAGCAACTGCAACATCGCGGCGGTCCGGATGGTCTGCGTCCCGGAAGTGTGTTGCGTCCAACCCACCGCGTAAATGATGGTTCCAACCTTTTTTGTGTCACCATCCTTCCGGATAGAAGTAAACAGATCCGCGGCCTTGAGAAACTGCTCTTTGGGAACACCCGTGATGCGCTCTACCATTTCCGGCGTGTAGCGGGAATAGTGCTTCCGCAAGAGCTGGAAAACACAGTTCGGATTTTGCAGCGTGAAGTCATAGGCGGGCTTGTCTGGCAAGGAGGCCGGCGGCGCAGGAGCTCCCGGCGCGGCCGCAGTCAAGACGTGCGCCTCCGGCAAGGGCTTCCCCGCGGCATCGCTGCTGGCGTAGTTCCAGCTCGTTTTGTCGTAGCTCAGGGTCTTCGCGTCATACCCGGAATACAGCCCGTCGTCCTCGGGGAGCTTGAAGGTGTCCTTCACGATAAACGCGGCGTTCGTGTAGTTCACCAGGTAGTCTTTAGCGATCCGGTTATTCTCGATCGCGTAGCGGATCATTCCGCCCAGGAAGGCAATATCCGTGGCCACGCGAAGCTGGCAGTACAAATCTCCAACACTGGCGGTTCGCGTGAAGCGCGGATCCACCACGATCAACTTTGCGTTGCGTGTGCGCTTGGCTTCGATGACCCACTTGAACCCGCAGGGATGGTTCTCCGCCGGATTGCCTCCCATGACCAACATCATGTCGGCATTCTTCATGTCGACCCAGCCATTGGTCATTGCCCCTCGTCCGTACGTTGGTCCCAAACTTGAGACCGTAGGGCCGTGTCAAACTCTGGCCTGGTTTTCCAGGTGCACGACCCCCAGGGCGCGCATGGCTTTCACGACGAGGTAATTGAATTCATTCGTATCCGTGCAGCCACCGGTCCAGGCGATCGATTCGCAGCGGTTTACGCGGTGGCCGGCTGCATCTGTCTCAACGAACGTATCGTCTCGCGTCTTTTTGACCTTTTCCGCGATTTCCGAGATCGCCTGATCCCAGGAGATGTCTTCCCACTCCGTGCCGCCCGGCCGGCGCACCTGTGGTTTTAGCAGGCGGCGTTCATTCAGAATGTCTTGTTCGAGAGCCGCACCCTTGGGGCAGAGTGTGCCTCGGTTGATGGGATGATCGGGATCACCCTCGACATGCACCACTTGCGGGGTAACGTTCTTCGCGCGGTCGCCAATCGTGTAGATGATGATGCCGCAGCTCACCGAACAATAAGGACAGGTCGAACGCGTCTCATTCGCGCGCGCAATCTTCAAGACGCGGAGTTCGGCGTAGGCAGGCTGAAGGTCGAAGCCGAAAACGGCGGCTGCAGTGCCGCCGAGAGTTGCAAGCTTCAGAAAATCCCGGCGTGACGGTTCCATAATCCTCCCCCGGACTATTATGGGAATCGCGGCGCGAGCGAACCCTTTGTATTCCTCGTGGTGCCCTTCTGTCAAGGCGAATCACGGGCTCCTGGGAAAAGGGTACACGCGCAGTAACTTCAAGGCCGTCTGTAACATTACTGTAATATTGGCGGGTTCAGGCTAGTTCAAAACTAGATCAAAACAATTGATTTTGCATACGCCATCAATTCTTCACGGAAATTCGGATGCGCGATGCTGATCAGCGCCAAGGCGCGCTCCCTCGTGGACTTTCCGCGCAGATTCACGCAACCGTATTCGGTCACGATATACTCCACGTCCATCCGCGTGTCCGTGGCCATCTGCACCCGGGGAACGATCCCGGAGATGGTCCCATTCTTCGCCGCGGATTTCAGCCCGATAAAGGACTTCCCGCCCTTGGAAAACGATGCACCTTTGACGAAGTCGAATTGGCCGCCCGAGCCGCTGTACTGATGCCCATTGATGAACTCTGCGTTCACCTGGCCGTACAGGTCGACTTCGATGGCGGTGTTTACGCTCATCATGTAGTCGTGCTGCTTGATCACGTGAATATCGTTAACGTACGAGGATGCGTAGCTCTCCATGGACGGGTTGTCGTTGATGAATTCGTACACCTCGTCATCGCCAATGGCGAAAGTGAACACATGTTTCCGCGGGTGCAGGGTTTTCTTTCGCCCATTGGCCACGCCGCTTCTCACGAGCTGAACAAACGCATGGCTGAATAACTCGGAATGGATACCCAGGTCCTTATGATCCTTCAGGTGAAGAGCCACGGCATTGGGCAAATTACCGATTCCCAGCTGTAAAGTGGCGCCGTCCGGAATCTGTTCGGCTATGCATTTGCCAATTTTCATGGAGTCCGGATCCGGCTCTTTGTAAGGGATCTGCACCATGGGTATGTGGTTCTCCACGATGGCGTCGACCTCGGAAACATGCACCAGCGAGTCGCCGAACACCCGCGGCATATTACGGTTTACTTCTACTACCGCATGGTCGCAATGACGAATCACCGTCGAGGCATAGTCATTGTTCGTTCCCAGGCTGAAGTGGCCGGACTTGTCCATCGGAGACACCGTCACCACGAACGTATTAACGTGTATGTATTCCGTCAGCGCCCGCGGTATGTTCGAAAAATTGATGGGAACGTAACTCAGGTTCTTTTTCCCCTCGGCAATTCCATACGCGACCATCTTGCGATCCGGGTCCCCCATGAAGAAGCACCGAGAATTTACTTTGTACAGCACCTCCGGCCGAATCAATGTTTCTTCACTATATTTCATGGAGTGCTGGTAATAGAGATTCAAATCCTTCAAGTTCCCCGCCAGGATGCGGTCTGCCACCGCCTTTGCCAGCCCCTGGGGCATCCCCGCCCCGAGAGCCAAACAAAGCGTGCTGCCGTCCTTGATGTGTTCCACTGCCTTCGCCGGCGTTGTCAGTCTGGACGCATATTGCTCACTTGGCGTTTGGTAGGCCACGTCTTGCTCAGTTGTTGTTTGATGTCCCATGGATACCCCATTCGATATTCTTGTCGATCGATCGGAGTGAGCGTTTCCCCAATACTTTTAAGTTGGCCCAAATTTTGAGTTTTTTGCAAGTGCACCGGACACGGCTGCCGGCGGCACCATTTCGAGGCAGTTCCTGAGCCAGCCTGGTACCAAAGTGCTAGTTTCGGTCGCGGCACACCCTGCATATTTCCTCGCCGATTGCCCCATCATATGCCCAAAAATAGG
This sequence comes from Candidatus Acidiferrales bacterium, assembly GCA_963709675.1. Classification (GTDB taxonomy): domain Bacteria; phylum Acidobacteriota; class Terriglobia; order Acidiferrales; family UBA7541; genus Acidiferrum. The sequence continues at coordinate 530,616 of CAVPWW010000001.1, read as the reverse complement.
GATGCGCGCGGACTATGTCCCCCGCCGCCAGGCTCTCTCTGGGGAGGATAGTTCCCGGGTCACTCCGGTCGCTCCAACTTCCTTCTCCCGGCTCAAGCTGTGTCCTTATGGCAGACGGAAACAATTTTGCGCAAGTGCGGGTTGCTCCTCAGCCTCTCTTTCCGAGGACGTTGCGGCTTGCCCTTCTGGGGGGACTGGGCATTTCAATAGCTTCCTTGCTGAGCTCCCTTTTCCTCCCCAGAGGTTTCGCCCTTGCCGCATTCGGTGACACCTTACAGGTGGGACTGGTTGCTACGGCCACAGTTCTTGCTTTCCAGAATTTCTTGCGCAGCACTGCCCGTGGCCGCATTTTCTGGTTTCTCGTTTTCACCGGATCGCTCCTTTGGACCGCCAGCAACGGGATTTGGGCGCTTTACGAATTATGGTTTTCTCTCCCAGTCCCTGACGTCCCCGCGGTGGACGTTCTTCTGTTTGTAAAGGTTGTTCCGCTCGCGGCGGCCATCGCGATTGCCCCGGATCGCGAACACGGTGCCTACTTTCGCGCCTTCGGGTTACTCGATGTCTTTGTTCTGATGATTTATTCCCTGTACCTCTTCGTCTTTGGGGTGTTCGCCTACCGGCTCTTGCCGGGAGCCGGGGCCAGCTACAATTTCTATTTCAATCTTGCGGATGCGATTGGGAATCAGGTCCTGGTGATCGCGGCAGGCTTTGCCGCTTTGCGCTCCTCCGGCCAGTGGCGCGTGCTCTATCGCCTCTACTTTTTTTGTGCTGTATGCTACGCGCTGGCCTCCAACCTGAGTAATGTTGCCATCGATTTGGGCCGTTACTACACCGGCAGCCTCTATGATGTACCTCTGGTTGCCTCCCTGGCAGCCTTCGTTTGTGTCGCACTGGCAGGCCGCACTCCCGGCCAGAATCAACCACTCAAGCCCGCTTCGATGCCCTCAGACGCTCCCTCAAGTTCTACTACATTCTTGTCTGAACATCTGGCCATGCTGGTGGCCCTGTCCACTCCCGTGATTGGCATTTGGCTGCTCTCCAACACTTCCTCCCCTCCTCAGCTTCGATCTTTTCGTCTCGCGATCACTCTTCTGACTATTTTTCTTCTGACGCTGCTGCTTTCCATCAAAGAGGATATTCTGGCGGCCGGACTTTTCGCGTCGTTGCAGCACCTTTCGGAAACTTACCGCAGTATTGAGCGTTTCAAAACCCATCTGACGCAAAGCGAGAAGCTCGCTTCGCTCGGGGAACTGGTCGCTCAGGCTGCCAATCAGATCAAAGCTTGTATGACATCGATTCTCGAAGCCTCTTCCCGCCTGACCTCGCGGCCCGACGTGGATTCCCGTATTCAGAGCATGGCCGGAAAAATTGGCCAATACGCCCAACGTACCGACGTACTTGTCGAGAATATGCTTCACTTTGCCCAGGAGACACCTTTGCGCTTGGCTCCCCTGGACGTCAAACCCGTCCTCGAAAGCGCCCTTCATCTCAGCCGTATTGGCAAACTCCCTCAGGTGCGCGTCCGGCTCACGCAATTGGAAGATTGCCCGCTCGTGCGCGGCGATTCCGGCCAGCTTCTGCATGTCTTTCTTCAATTGATCTCCAACGCCATTGATGCCCTTGAGGAATCCGGCGGCGGCACATTCGATATCGACCTCCGTCCTGCTGGCGCGCACTTGCTTCTGGAATTCACTGATTCTGGTGCCGGCCTCAAGGAGCCGCAACGTGTTTTCGAGCCTTTCTACACCACCAAACCAGTAGGGAAGGGAACCGGCCTCGGCCTCAGCACCTGCTACGGAATCATTCAACAACACGATGGCGAGATTTCCTGTCGCAATCGCCCTGAAGGCGGCGCCATCTTCACCGTGCTGCTTCCCTGTGCGTGGGAAACCTCTCCGGAAGGCAGCCAGGAAGCAGGCGACTTGCTCGCGGAAGGTGCCCGGTGAAACTTTCTCCGCGCCAGAAACTTTATCTTGCCCTCGCTACGCTCGTATTTCTGGTGCATCTGGTGGTTGCCGCCCTGGCCCAGCCCTCTTTTCCTCTCACGATGTATGGCGACGCCACCCCCTGTGCCCTCCTCATTCTGGCGATGCTGGCCGCGCGCGAAAATATCCATCGCTCTCCGGGCATTCTTCCGCTTTTCTGGAAGCTCTTTGCCACTGGTCTGGTCGTCATGTTGTTTTCGCAAATATATTGGTTCTACTATGACTGGCGCCGGCTCAGCTTCTTCCCGAGCCCCATCACCGGCGACACCCTGTTTCTTCTCGCGCATGTTTTTTTTCTCGCTGCGCTGGCACTTCGTCCACATTCCGCAGCGGCTGGCCGCAATCTCCGAATTCGTTTTTTGGATTTGATCTTGCTCAGCCTGTGGTGGTTTTCGCTTTATGGTTATTTCAGCCTGCCCTGGCAAGTGGGGCGCCAGGATTTCTCCCAATACACTCCGTCTTACTATGTGCTCTCACTGATCCAGCATCTGGTGATCATTACTGCGCTTGCGGTTCTTTGCTCCAGGAATGTCGGGCCCTGGCGCAAGTTATACGCGCAATTGCTCGTGGCTTTTGTTTCTCTCGCGGCCGGAAATCTGCTCTTGAACGTAACCATCGAATCGACCAAATACTACGCGGGGAGCTACTACGACACACCGTTTCTTTTTGCACTCTATCTATTCACGCCGATCGCGGCTTTCGGGCCGGCCTTGCAGCCCCGCTCCGATGGCAGCCCCAACCGCGAATTGCTGCAAAGCGTCTGGACTGCGCGCTTCGCCATGTTTGGCGTTCTCTCTCTACCTGTCATTGCCTTGCTGGGACTCTACGAAAGTAATCTCCCGCCCGATGTCTCCGCGTTTCGCTTGCGCCTGGTTTTTGGAGCCATGTCCCTCCTCGGCGCTCTGGTCTATTGGAAGTTCAATCTGTTGGCGCGTGAATTAAAATATCTGGTCCAACTCACGCAAGTATCCATTGAGAATCTGAACGCTGTCCAGCAACAGGTTACTCACTCCGAAAAGCTGGTTGCCCTCGGCCGCCTGGCCGCCGGTGCTGCCCACGAAATCAGCAATCCGCTCACCGCCATCTTCGGCTATTCCGAACTGCTCACGGACATACCCTCCCTTACCCCGGAAGATCGTGCCAATGCACAATTGGTCCAGCAGCAGGTTCATCATGCGCAAGCTGCCGTTACCAGTCTGCGCGATTCCTTGCGCCAGAATTCTTCTCCCACTCCGTTGCGGATCGATAAAAAGCCTACTTCCTGATACATTCCTTGCGCGACGTTCTATGCCTCGCCTCCTGCTCGCCCTCGAGTTTCTCTTCATGTTCATCGGTGCTCCTCTGCTCATTTTCTATGGCATCCTCCCCAATCTTCCGATTCCATACCTGCTGGTGGGAGCCTTCGCCGCTTTTTTCGTGTTACGGCAAGACCCTTCTTTCGATTTCTCCCAGCTGTTCTCCGCCCGCGGCATCGTGTCGAACCTCCCTGTCCTTTTGCTGCGCGACGCGGTCTGCCTGGCATTACTCGGCTTGGGCGTGCGACTTTTCGCACCGCAGCTTCTCTTTTCGCTTGTGAGACACGCACCAGGATTTTGGGCCTTGGTCATAGTCCTTTATCCGCTGGTATCCGTTTACCCCCAGGAGCTTTTCTACCGCGCTTTCTTCTTTCATCGATACCAACCCTTGTTCGGCTCCGAGTGGACCCTGATCTTTGCCAACGCCTGCGCCTTCGGGTTCGTCCACATCATTTTTGGCAACTGGCTGGGCGTGGGACTTTGCGTCGTTGGCGGTTTGCTCTTCGCTTTGACTTATCAGCATTCGGATTCACTCCTTCTCACGTGCATCGATCATGCTCTGTTTGGCAACTTCATTTTCACCGTTGGTCTCGGCCACTTCTTCTACCGCGGCTCCCGCCTCTAAGCCCTTCCGCCCCTAGTATTTCCCTCCCACATTCGGCCTCGCCCCGGTAATATATCTATGTACCGAATCCACCCGCCATGGAATCGAAATTTTCAGTGAAGTGAATGCGTATCTACACCAGGAACCCAATTAACGAGTAAGGAGCAGCCGCCGCATGGCGACGCCACCCAAGAGCCTGAAGCCGGACTTGTCCTCATTGCGCATCTCCGACACCAAGCGCACCCGCCCACGCTCCGGCAAGCGCTGGATTTGGATCGCGCTCCCCGTCATTCTTGTGGGCCTGGTGGGTGGGGCTGCTTTCGCTTTCCGCAATCGCAAGGTCGAAGTCGAAGTCGCCGCGGCCACAAAGCCTGTCACCGGGCCTGCCGGCGTGCTTAACGCCAGTGGCTATGTCACACCCCGCCGTCGCGCCACCATTGCCGCAAAGATTACTGGCCGTGTCACCGGCGTTTTTTTTGATGAAGGCACCCGCGTGACCGAAGGCCAGCTCCTCGCCACACTCGATGATTCGGACGCCCGCCGCGCCTTGGACTCCGCCAAAGCCGATCGCGATTCTTCTCAGGCCGCCATTCTGGATTTTCAAGTCCAACTGAAGAATGCGGAGATTGAATTACACAGAACACAGCAACTGGTCAAAGAGGGGGTCTCGACTCAGGAAGCGCTCGATGCGGCGGTCATGACCGCGGACAGCTTGCGCGCCAAGATCGCCTTGGCAAAACAACAAGTTGTCGCCGCCGATGCGCGCATTCGCGAACAACAGCAAGCCGTCGACAATTGCACCATTCGGGCGCCGTTCGCCGGAATCGTGGTTTCCAAGGACGCGCAAGTCGGCGAAATGGTTTCCCCCATTTCCGCTGGCGGCGGCTTCACGCGAACGGGCATCGCCACCATCGTCGATCTTCACTCCAACGAATTTGAAGTGGATGTCAGCGAAGCGTATATCGCCAGAGTCTCCGACAATCAGGCCGTCAATGCGGTCCTCGACGCTTATCCGGACTGGACCATTCCTGCCAAGGTCCGCACCGTGATCCCCACCGCCGACCGGCAGAAGGCCACGGTGAAAGTTCGCATCTCGATAACGGAGCCCGATCACAAAAAGTTGTATGACCCCGCCAAGGATCCCCGCATCCTGCCGGACATGGGCGTAAAGGTCACCTTTTTGGAAAATGAGCCGAAGCCGGGCACGAAACAGGACAAGTCTCCCGCCGTGGCGCTCGTGCCGCAAAAGGCGATTCGCCAGGACAATGCTTCTAAGTTCGTCTTTGTGCTCAAAGGCGACACTATCGAACGCCGCGCCGTTACCACCGGCGAAGCACGCGGCTCCGATGTCGAGATCCTGGCCGGTATTCAGCCCGAGGTTACTGTTGTGGTCAGTGGTCCAAGCTCTCTTCGCGATGGTCAGTCTGTCCAGATCCTAAAATAGGAGCGGTCCCTATGGTCAAAGTTGACGGAAGTGGTGGACAGTCCAGTCTTATCCAGGTTCGCGATCTCGACAAGACTTACCGCCGCGGCGGCGAAGAGATCCATGTACTCCAGGGGCTCAATCTTGACGTGTCCCCAGGTGAGTTCGTCGCGTTCATGGGTCCCAGCGGCTCCGGAAAAACCACGCTGCTGAATCTTCTCGGCGGCCTGGACGTTCCCACGCGCGGCAGCATCACCGTTGCCGGCGACGAAATCACTCATATGTCCTCGGGCAAACTGACGGAATGGCGCGCCCGCCACGTCGGTTTCATCTTTCAGATGTATAACCTCATTCCCGTTCTCACCGCCTTCCAAAACGTGGAACTGCCTCTTTTGCTCACCAAGCTTTCCAAGGCCGAACGCCGCACGCATGTCGAAACCGCTCTTGCTATGGTCGGCCTCTCAGACCGCATGAACCACTTTCCCCGGCAACTCTCCGGCGGGCAGGAGCAGCGCGTCACCATTGCCCGCGCCATCGTCTCGGATCCCACATTCCTACTTTGCGACGAACCCACCGGCGATTTGGACCGCAAAAGCGCCGACGAAATCATGGCCTTGCTCGAGGAACTCGTCGGACAGCACCACAAGACCGTGCTCATGGTCACCCACGATGCCGTGGTCGCCGCCCGCGCTCAGACCACTCTGCATCTCGACAAAGGTGTCCTGGTGGAGGGCTCGAAGCTTCCCCACACCGTCAGCGCTGGGGGTGTCGCATGAAATTTGCCCGTATCATCTGGGCGAATCTCTTCCGCAAAAAGATTCGCCTGCTTCTCACGATCGGCTCTTTCGCTGTCGCACTCTTCCTGTTTGTCTTTCTTGCGGTCGTTCGCGACGCCTTCAACCGCGGCGCCGACGTTGCCGGCGCGGACCGCCTCGTAGTCATTAATCGCACTTCCATCATCAACACCATCCCGCTTTCCTACCGCGACAAAATTGCTCGTATCCCTGGCGTGAAAAGCATCACTCATAACAATTGGTTCGGCGGAACCTACATCGAAGAAAAAAACTTTTTCCCCCAGTTTGTGATCGACCCGGAGAGTCAGCGCCAGGTTTTTCCCGAACTGATTGTTCCCGACGACCAGTGGAATGCCTTTTTAAAGGACCGTCAGGGGGCCATTGCCGGCGCGCAACTGGCCGAACGTTTCCATTGGAAGATTGGCGACCGCATCCCGATCAAAACCACGCTCTACGGCGGCGGCGCATGGGAATTTAATCTCGTCGGCATCTATCACGGCAAGCGCCCCCAGGACGACGAAACCCAGTTCTGGTTCCAGTGGAACTATTTCGAGGAAAAGATTCCGGAAGCCATTAAGGGGCAGATTGGCTGGTACGTCCTTCGCGTCGACAATCCCGATGATTCCCCGCGCATCGCCAAGGCCATCGACGACGAATTCGCAAACTCTCCTTATGAGACCAAAACCCAAACCGAATCCGCTTTCGCCGCCGGTTGGGTCAAGCAGTTCGGCAACATCCAAACACTCATTGTGAGTATCGGGACCGTCGTGTTTTTCACCTTGCTGCTCGTCACCGGCAACACCATGGCCATCTCTGTCCGCGAACGCACCTCTGAACTGGCTGTCTTCAAAGCCATTGGCTACTCCGACCGGTCCATTCTCTTTTTCGTTCTTGCGGAGGCCTTGACCATCGCTCTCATCGGCGGCGTGCTCGGCATGCTCTTTGCCGTGCTTGCCGTTCCGGCTCTTGCTAAAGCTCTGAATGGCCTTCTGCCCAGCATCGTCCTTGCCCCCTCCATGCTTTTGTTTGGCATTGCCGTCGCCGTTTTCACCGGAATACTCAGTGGACTTCTGCCTGGATTAGGTGCGATGCGACTGCGCATCGTAAACGCCCTGCGGAGAGTGTGATCATCGTGGCTAATGTCTTCTACTGGTTCCTAATCACTTTGTTTTGGGCCGTTGCCCTCTCGCTGGGACTGACAATTTTAATAGGCCTGCTTGCGCCTTTCCTTGGCTCCGTTCCCGTTTCCTACAATTTCCGCAGTATTCGCGCGCGCTGGACTTCCACCATCGTCGCCATTCTCGGAATTGCAGGCACCGTCGGCGTGTTTGTTGCGATGCTTTCGCTGGCGCGCGGCTTCAAGGCCACCCTTGTTGCCTCCGGCTCCCCCGGCAATGCACTCGTTATGCGCGCGGGATCTTCCTCAGAAATGATGGGCGGCATCACCCTCGATTCCATAAAGGTTCTTCAGGACGCCCCAGGGATTGCCCGTGATGCTTCAGGTGCTCCGATCATTACCCAGGATGTGGTCGGTGTAATCCCCGTTCCGTTGATTTCCACGGGTACGGATGCCAATGTGCAAGTTCGCGGCGTCTCGCCCAACGTCCTCGAAGTCCGTAAATTCGTCAAAATCGTTCAGGGACGCATGTTTCAGGCCGGCCTCAATGAACTTGTCGTGGGCAAAAATGCCACAAAGACCTATCAGGGATTGACGGTGGGCAATAAGATCGATTTCGCCGGAGGGCATTGGCAGGTTGTCGGCGTCTTTGACGCAGGCGGTTCCGCCTTCGACTCCGAAGTTTGGTGTGACTCCCAGATTTTCAATGAGGTTCTTAAACGTCCAGCCAATATTTTTCAATCGGCGACAGTGCACCTTGCATCACCCGCCACCTTCCAGGAGTTTAAAGATTCCGTGACCAAAGATCCCCGCATGAATGTGGACGTCTGGCGTGAAATTGACTATTACGCGAAGCAATCAACCACCATGACGCGCCTGATTACTGTCCTTGGCGGCCTCGTTGCGGTGATCATGGCCATTGGTGCGATTTTCGGCGCTCTCAACACTATGTATTCCGCCGTGGCCGAGCGCGGGCGCGAGATCGCCACTATGCGCGCCCTTGGATTCTCTACATGGAACGTAATCCTTTCGTTCCTGTTTGAAGCGCTGCTCATTTCTTTCCTCGGTGGGATTATCGGCTGCCTGGCGGTTCTTCCGTTGAACGGTCTCACTACCAGTACGATGAATTTCCAGACCTTCTCGAATGTCGCGTTCGCTTTCAAAATCACGTTTGATCTTTTGGTGATGGGAGTTCTCTTCGCCCTGGTGATGGGAGTTCTCGGCGGCCTTTTGCCCGCCATTCGTGCGGCGATTCAGCCAGTCTCCGTAGCTTTGCGCGAACTCTGATCCTTGGGAATGCGGCTTAGCGCTCAACGTGCAGTTCCAGAAAAACAGCTCAGTTGAACTTCATCTCCTCAATCCTTCGTTTCACCGGATCATAGTCGCAATACCTCACCCACTTCGGGCGCACCACAAAATACGTAATTCCCGGCCAGCTCTCGCGTGCCGGCCCTTCGGGAAACGCGGCAAAGTAGGTCTTCTTGAACTTCGCCAATTCCTCACCCTCCAACTCTTCCGCCACTCCTTCGTATTGCAGGGTAACCTCCGTCGCGCAGCCGATTACCCAGGCCACCTGTGGGTTCTTCTTCAAATTAGGGTACTTGCGCGAGGTCTTCACCGTATCGAAAATAATTTCCAGTTGCGGCGTCACGGCGTAACCCATCAACGCCGCTTCCGGCCTTCCTTCCTCGCTCACGGTTGCCAACACACCTAGCCGCTCGCTTCTCATGAATTGATAAATTTCATCCACGTTCATTTTCGCTCCTTCGCATTCGCGTTCCGCCTCCCGGAAATTTCGTCGCGTACATGTTAAACTGCTGCAAATTCCCATAGGAGACTCAATGAGTCGATCGCTCCCGACCTCACCGCTGCGTCTGCACCTTCCCTGTTTGTTCCTGTTCTTGGCTTTGTTTCCGCTGGCCCTTGCCGCACAACAAGTCTCTCCGGAACTTCTCCACGGGCTGACTTGGCGCCTCATCGGTCCGCATCGCGGTGGCCGGGTCACTGCTGTCGCCGGCATTGCCGGCGACACAAAAACATACTACATGGGCACACCCGGCGGCGGAGTCTGGAAAACCACCAACGCAGGCACAACGTGGTTCCCCATTTTTGACCAGGCGCACGTTGCTTCGATTGGCGACCTGATGGTTGCTCCGTCGAATCCCAATGTAATCTACGTCGCCACTGGCGAGCAGACCGACGGCAACGGACTCTGGAAATCCTCCGACGCAGGCGCCACGTGGATCAATCTTGGCTTTAGCAATTCGCCTATCCTTCCCTCGGTCCTTGTCGATCCTCACAACGCCAACGTCGTTTACGTCGCTGTTGCAGGGACGTTTACGCCCAGCGAAGCTAGCGGTATTTTCAAATCCACGGATGGCGGCAAAACCTGGCGCAAGGTCTTCTATAAAGACGATCGCACCAGCCCCACGGAACTCGACTTCGATCCCGCCGATTCTCACACACTTGTCGCGGTGATAGGCCACATCCCTCCAGCCCCCGGCGAAAAGCGTGCGGAAGGTGTGGAGACACAATTACTCCGCTCCACCGATGCCGGCGAATCCTGGGCTCTTATGGGCCAGCAGGGACTTCCTTTGGCGCACCGCCAGCGGGTGGGCCTTTCCATCGCTCCGGGCCTCGGCGGCAAACGCATTTTTGCCCTGATGGCACAAGGACTTTTTCGCTCCGACGACGCCGGCGCAAGCTGGCAGAAAATCACCACCGACCCACGCATTCTGGGATCCGACTATTTTGGCCGCGTCTTTTCCGATCCGAAAAATCCGGATGTGGTTTACGTGATGCAGACTTCCACGTATCGCTCCGAGGATGGCGGCCGCACGTTCGCCGCGTGGAAAGGAACTCCCAGCGGCGAGGACGATCACGTCCTCTGGATCGATCCGCAGGATTCCAACCACATCCTGGAGGGCACCGATCAGGGAGCGGTTATCACCTACGACTGCGGCAAGTCCTGGAGCAGTTGGTACAATCAACCCACCGGGCAGTTTTACCGCGTTTTCACGGACAATCAATTCCCCTACCATCTCTACGCCGCACAGCAGGATTCCGGCTCCATCGTCGTTCCCAATCGCACGGACTTCGGCCTGATCACCTACCGCGAATGGTTTTCCAGCGGCTCCTTTGAAAGCAGCTTCATCGCCCCCGATCCGCTGCACCCGGATTACGTCTACTCCCTCGGCTGGTACGGCAATATCATTCGGCTCGATCGCAACACGGGCCAAACCGCCACGCTTTTCATCGCGCCTTCAAACTATCGCGCCAGTTGGGAAACTCCCCTCACTTTTTCGCCACGCGATCCGCACACCCTGTTTTATGCTTCCCAATTCTTGCTGAAAACAACCGATGGAGGACTCACCTGGAAAGAAATCAGTTCTGACTTGACCGTGAAGCCCGCCGCTTCCTCACCCGCACCGAAATCAGAGGCCGCAGGCCACATTCCTTCGAAAGACGATCTTGAATATTCGGGATTCTTCGCCGACGACGAGGACGAAGATGCCCAAGCCGCTTCCAATCGCGGCTTCATCCAAGCCATTGCGCCGTCTCCGCTCGATGCCAAACTCATCTGGGTCGGAACCTCCACGGGTCTCATTCAGGTCACTCGCGACGGGGCCAATTGGTCCGAAGTTTCGCCCACCGGCATCCCGGAGCGTTCCACGGTCAATGCCATTGATGCCTCTCCTCATGACCCCAACACCGCCTTCGCCGCTGTCTTGGCTCGCCGCGATACGCACCCCTATTTCTTCCGCACCCGTGACGCCGGCAAGACCTGGGAAAAAATCGTGACCGGCCTTCCCGAAGCAGGCATTGCCCGTGTCGTTCGCGAGGATCCCGTCCGCAAGGGCATGCTGTTCGCCGGCACCGAAACCGGCGTATACATCTCTTTTGATTTTGGCGATCACTGGCAGTCGCTCCAGCTCACTCTCCCCACAAGTTCCGTGCGCGACCTGACCATTCGCGGCGACGATCTCATTGCCGCCACCTTCGGTCGCGGTCTCTGGATCCTCGACGACATCTCTCCTCTACGGCAGTTGGGCGACGACCTCCAAAAATCTCCTGTTCACTTCTTCACTCCCCAAACAGCCATTCGCGTTCACTGGGACAATCACCCGGATACTCCCCTCCAGCGGGACACTCCTGCTTCGCAAAATCCGCCCGACGGCGCCATTCTTTATTATTCGCTCGTTTCTCCCGTGAAGGGCGAAATCACTCTCGACGTCCTGGACGAAAAGGAAACGCGCGTCCGCCATTTTTCCAGCATCCCCGGGCAGGAATCACTGCCCCCCGCCAATGTTCCGGAATATTGGTTTTACCCGGCTGTCCGCCTGCCCACCACGGCGGGAATCAATCGATTTGTTTGGGACCTGCGCTACCCGCACCCTACGGCCCTGCCCTTCGGATTTTTTGGCGAACGTCTGGATTACACGGAATACACGCTCCCCGATCATGCCGTGCCCGGCGAGACTCCACGCTTCCAGCCGCCCGGTCCTCTTGTTTCTCCGGGAACTTACGATCTCGTACTGACAGTCGATGGAAAGTCCTATGGCCAAAAATTGCGCATCATTCCGGATCCGCGCATCCAAATTTCTCCCGCGGATTACGCTGCCCAATTCGATCTTTCCCACAAACTCTGCGATCTGATGGAAGCCTCCGCCAGTTCCTTCCGCGGCCTCGTTCCCCTGGACACGCAACTCACCGATCGCAAGAACTCCCTGTCGGCAACCGCCGCGAAGGAACTCTCCGATTCTCTTTCAGCCGTGCAAAAACAAGTCGATGTTCTGGAGTCCGGCACGGAACAAGTTCCCGGCTTCGGGACCATAAATCGTGACGCTAGCCGATATTTGGAGATGGTTCAGGGCGGAGACATCGCGCCCACCGCCTCGGTGCACAAGTTGTACCAATCTTCCTGCGATGCCTTCGGCAAGAACATTTCCGCTACCAACAAGCTCGCCAGCGAAACTCTTCCCGCTCTCAATAAGCTGCTTGAAGCGGAGAAGTTGGCGCCGTTGACCTTCGCGGCGCCCTCCGCGTCTGCTTCCGCGTGCACGCCATAAAAAGGAAAAGGCGCGCTGATTCGCATCAGTGCGCCCCGAGTTCCGTCTGTCTGTTCGCTCTGGATTACCCGCTGGCCGCAGCGTTCCTCGCCCCCGGCACGTCTGTATCGGCCACCATGGTGCCGACCGCACGGAATCGCACCAGCAGAATCGTCAGATCGTCCGCCTGCCGCGCTCCTCGTGCGAAATTTTCCACGGATTCCAGCACCGTTTTCTGAATTTCATCGAGCGGCATTTCATTTTTTCCCATCAGGACCGCGCGCAATCTCCCGTTTCCGTACAATTGCTCGTCCGGATCCATCGCTTCGGTAACGCCGTCGCTGTACAGCACCAGGGTGTCATTCGGCTCCAGTTGCAGCGTCGTTGTCGAGAATTCCGCCTCCGGAACAAGCCCCACAGGAAAGGAGCCCTCCGTAAAAGCTTCCTCTGCTGTTCCTCCTCTCATGAGGATGGGAGAAGGGTGGCCAGCGTTGATGTATTCCATCTTCCCGGAATCCTCCAGGATGCCAAAGAACATGGTCGCGTACCGGCCCACTTCCGCGTGATCGCACAGGAATCGGTTCACGTGATTGAACACGCGTGCAGGGTCCGTTCCCAGCGTCATCCCGGAAAGGGCTCCCTGCAACATCGTCGTCAGTAGCGCCGCGCCCAACCCTTTTCCGCTCACATCGGCCAGCAGAAACGCGGTACGCCGGTCATCGAGCGGGAACACGTCAAAATAATCTCCCCCCACAGACAAGCAGGGGAAATTCACTCCGGCCACGGCGAGGTGAGGGAAATCCCGGAAATTTTTTGGCAACAGTGCTTGTTGAATGTCCCGCGCGATGCCGATTTCCTGTTCCAGGCGTTGGCGCTCGCGCTCCCGTTCCACAAGCCGCGCGTTGTCCAAGATGCTGGCCGCGTCGGCCGCAAGCGCATCCAGGATCTGCCGGTCCAACTTGGAGAATGCCGTCGGGCGCTTCGAATCGAGATACAGCACGCCGAGAAATTCACCGCGCGTGACGTTCGTTGCCGATTCGCTGCTGGCCCTCGAGCTTGCGTAGAGCGGAATCACAACCACCGCGCGCAATCCCTGGGCGACGATGCTGGCAGCTGCCTGCAGGTTCATCTCCGCCTGCTCGATATCCTCGGTGATCACCGGCAACTGCTTCTTCATCGCTAGTTGAATCGCCGTCTGACTCGGCGTCATGCTCTCAGGTGGCAGTCGCTGCCCTCCGCTTCGCCGCGCCAAGCGCACGCGCAGCCGTTCCGATGGATTCGCCGAAGGACTCTCCACCGCTTCTTCCAGCAAGCCGCGATCCGCGTCCGTCACCGCCACCGCGTGATCGATCATTTTCGCCAGCACGGAGTCCAGCGGCAATTGCGAGTGCAGCAGGGAAGTCGCCTCCAACAGCAGATTCAGCTTCCGCAGTCCTCCCCCAGTCGATTCCGAACTGGTCATGTGATCGATGCGCGTCAATAATTGCGGGATGGATTCGTCGGAGGTGCCGGTCGCTGCGCGGAAGATCACCTGGTAGGAATCTTCCAGCCCAAACGTGATGACATCGCCGTCTGTCAGCGGCCGGCTCTCGACTTTTTCGCCGTTTACAAAAATGCCCCGGCGCTGTCCGCGATCTTCCAGGTAGTAACGGTTGGCTTCGGTGACGATGGCCCCGCAGTTCCTTGAGATGCGCCTGTCCGTCAGTTGCAAATGGTTCCCGGTCTCCGCTCCCCGCCCGATCAGGAATGGCGTCTGCGTCACGCGCACGTATTTCCGCGCGCCGTCCGGGGAGATTACTTCCAGCACTGCTTCAGCTTGTGCCAGCGTTTCCGTCATTCGTTCTATGCCCTGCCTTCCCCGCTAAGCCGCGCATTGTAACACGCATACCCCGGTCCGTGCCTTATCCCTTGCGTCCCCGCCCCATCCCCGCCACAATAACCTGCCATCTCCTCTGGCGCTCCGCCCAGCGAATTCCCGGGAGTTTGCGAATGTTCTGGCTGTCCCTATTCCACCACCCCGCGCTCCGGACCATACCCATGAGCAGCTTCTATTCGGGCGGGGAGCTTTCTCATGCCGATCCCGTCGTTCCCATCCTGATTGCCTCCATTTTCATCACCCTGGGCGCTGCGCTCGGCGGCATGCTGATGAAGTGGATGAAGCAGCCCGCCGTTCTGGGTGAACTCCTGGTTGGCCTTCTTGCCGGCAATCTTGGCTACTATATGGGCAATCCCACCCTGACCGTGCTTCGCGAAGGCGACAACCTCTCCCGTATCGCATCGATGGCGCTGACCGGCCCGTTGAGCATCGGGGAGGCCACCTTGAGAATTCTTCCCCCCGGTGCCCACACCGATTCATTGGCTCAGCTCCTTTCCGGCCCCCAAGGGCAGACCTTCATCTCGGTTTACGCCTTTATTGACATCATCTCCCGTCTCGCCATTCTGGTTCTCTTGTTCATGGTCGGCTTGGAAATCAGCCTCGTGGAAATGCAGCGGGTCGGCAAGTACGCCACGTACGTGGCGGTGCTCGGAATTGTTATCCCCATGGCTCTCGGTATGGGAGTGATGAAAATACTTCATCCTCACAATCCCCTCGCCGTGGATCTTTTTGTCGGAGGCATCCTCACCGCCACCAGTGTCGGCATCACCGCGCGCGTCCTCCGCGACATTGGCCGCGAAACTACCGAAGAAGCCCGCATCATCCTTGGTGCTGCCGTCATTGACGACGTCCTCTGCCTCATCGTTCTCGCCGTCGTTAGCGGCCTCGCCGTTACCGGGACCATTAGCGTTGTCTCCATCGCCATCACCACCGGCAAAGCCGCCCTCTTCCTGGTTGCTTCTCTGGGCGTCGGCATCTGGCTGACCCCGAAACTCGTCCGCCGCCTCACCCATTTCGGCGTGAGCAACCTGAAGCTCCTCTTCGGGGTGAGTTTTGCTCTTCTTCTTGCCTGGTTGGCCAATGTGGCTCAGCTTGCCACCATTGTTGGCGCATTCGCCGCCGGAATGGTCCTCAACAGTTTCTTCGACAGGGAAGTGGAAGGAACCTCACTTCACGATTTGCTCTCGCCCATCGAATCGCTCGTGGTTCCGCTGTTTTTCGTGTGGATGGGCATTCAGGTGAAGCTGGAAACCATGGCCAGTAAGGACGTGTTGATCGCCGGCCTGGCCCTCACCGTTGTCGCCATTGTGGGAAAGGTCGCCGCGGGCTGGGGTTGTCCTCCCACCATGAACCGCCTCGCCGTTGGTTTCGGCATGATGCCTCGCGGGGAAGTGGGCCTGATTTTCGCCGGGATCGGGCGGGGAATCGGAGTGGTTGATGAAGGACTCTTCTCCGCCATCGTACTTCTGGTGATGATCACCACAGTTTTGGCGCCGGTACTGCTTCGCGCAACTCTCGGCTCCGCTACCCCGGCTGCCCCGGCGCATTAAACGACTGCTTCACCAAGTTCGTTAATTGCCTTGGCAAGTGCGCTGCGCACCGCTTCCTCCCAAGTGGTGGCTCTTGCTTCGTTGAACCCGGTTGGAAACAGAATGGGCCGCGACGAGCTGACGATACCCCCCTCCAATCCGACCGGACCCCGGCGAAAGCCGCGCACGGCTTGGTCCGCGGAGGCACCTTGGGCACCATAGCCGAGGACCAAAAACAACGCGTGAGGTAAAGCCATTCGTATCCGCTCGGTGTCCTCCGAATGAGTGGCGGCGACAGTTACTCCCAGGGAGGACCATCCGGTCACCTCGCCAGCCAAGCGCTCCTGCCATTTCGCTAACGACGCCGCGACAACCGAGTAGAACGGCCCCGCCGCTGTGTCCACGGCCTGATAGATCGACGAATCGGGATTACTGTTGCGGACCAGGACGACAACTCCGCGTTCGGCTCTCTCTGCCTCGCTAAGGAATGGCACAAGACTCTCTGGTCCGAGATAGGGATTTACGGTGATGGCGTCGACGCTGCACGCGCTATCCGGAGAGAGGTAGGCTTGCGCGTAGGCTGTCGCTGTTTCCGCGATGTCCCCGCGTTTCGCGTCAAGTAGAACCAACAGGCCGGCGGCACGCGCATATCGGATCACCCGTTCTAGCGCACACCACCCGCGCCAGCCGAGTCGCTCGAACAGCGACGCCTGCGGCTTGGCGACCGCTACATCTTCAGCGATTAGATCAATGACGCGGCAGCAGAACTCCTCGACAGCCTGTGCGGTCTCCGGCCGTTGAGGCTGCATCGTACCTCGACGAAATAGCGCAGGGATGCGATCGAGATAGGGATCTAATCCGACGCACAACGGGTGTCCAAGCAACCGAGTCCGTTGGATCACACGATCACCGAAACCGGCCATGCTCGTCACACCTTCTTGGTTTGGCCACAAGTTTAGCGGCTGGTCGCCAGGCGCCGTTCAACATACTCGTTGATATATGCCTCAAACGCTTCATCCAATTTCTTGCTGATAGGCCCTGTCAGGCCATCCGCGATCGCGTGCCCAGCAATTTCTTTCACTCCAATTACATTGCGATTCGTGGAAGTCACGAACACTTCGTCCGCGCCGTACAAGTCCTCTAGTCGCATGGTCTGTTCCACCACAGAGGTACTGGCTTCGCTAGCAATTTCCATCAGTATCCCGCGCGTCACGCCTTCCAGGCACCCCGAGCTCAGCGGCGGCGTGATTGCTTTCCCGCCTTTCACCGCAAATATATTTGCCGCCGTGCACTCGCTCACCTCGCCTCGTTCATTCAGCAGCACGACTTCGTCGAATCCTTCGCGTTGCGCTTCCCCCGCAGCCCACACGCTGTTCAGCCAGGAGATCGTTTTCACTCCGGCCAGCGGGGAGGCTGCGTGTCTCCCTTGTTCCCGCGCTGTGAGTCGTAGCATCTCCGGATATTTCGGCAAATCCGCCGTCGTAATCACCAGGTCCACATCAGGCAGTTTCTCGTCGCTCTTCCAGCCGCCCACCGTGTTCCACACCAGGTAAATCCGCGCGCATCCCTCTTTCACCTGATTGGCCCGGATCGCCTCCTGAAGCATGACGCGCACTCTTGCGCCTGTATATGTCATCGGTAGCCGCGTCAAGGCTGCGTCCTTCTCTAGCCGTCGCCAGTGCCGTTCATACGCGAACGCTTCCCCGCGCTTGATCCGGACCGTTGTGAACAGTCCCCATCCGCAGATCAGTCCCGCTTGCCCCGGCGACCATCTGGTCTTTTCCACCGGCTTCAATTCCTCATTATGAAAAACATAGTGATGTATCACGTATCCACCTGTCCTTGTTTCAAAGCAGGGCTGCTCCTTCGCATTGTACCGGAAAGACCGCATGCGCCGCTCTGGGTCCGCCTCACTCGAACTCCCGGCGGTTGCTGTTCCGTGACTCTCATCACATCCGCCTGTGCGCCAAGTCGCCACAATGGCTATGTGACTTTTCCCTCTGCAACTCGCCTGCGCACCTTCTCCCAGGTCTGCTTTTTGCTCCTATTCTTCTTCCTGATTCTGCGCACCGACTTCCGGGCCTCTTCTGCCGCCTCGGCAGATGATCTGCGTCTTACTTCGCCCGTCGCACTCTTCTTTCAGATTGACCCCTTGGTTGCCATCTCCAATGCACTCGCCAGCCGAGCTCTCTACCACGGTCTGCTCTGGAGTTTGGTGATCCTGCTCCCCACACTTTTTCTTGGCCGTTTCTTTTGCGGATGGGTCTGCCCTTTGGGCACTCTCAACCACTTCTTCGGAAGCTTGAAATCGGATTCCAAGCGCGGAAAGCAACTCATCGAGTCCAATCGCTACAAGACCTGGCAAGCAACTAAGTATTACATCCTGATCGCTGTACTTATTGCTGCTCTGTTCGGCACAGGGCTTGTCGGCTGGTTCGACCCCTTCTCTTTCCTCACCCGTTCGCTTGGCCTTTCGATTCTTCCTGGCTTGGATTACCTCACCAACGCGGTCCTGCACTCCGCGGAATCAAGCAGCTTTTCACTCGTGCGGATCATTGGCGGAATCGTGCATGCGTTGCTGAATTTTACGGTTCTCAGCCTCAAACAATCCCATTTTCGCCAGGGATTTTTGCTCGGCACCCTCTTCATTTTTGTCTTGGCGTTCAACTACCGAGTCACCCGCTTCTTTTGCCGGGCCATTTGCCCTTTGGGCGCACTCCTTGGTTTCGTCTCGCGCTGGTCGATCCTGGGACTCCAGAAGCACCCGGCATCCTGCGATGACTGCAATCGTTGCCTGCTGCACTGTCAGGGCGGCGATGACCCAATCGGCGGCGTGCCCTGGCGCAAATCCGAATGTGTACTTTGTTTGAATTGCATCGGCGAGTGCCCGCATCACGGCCTCGAGTTTAAATTCTTTCCCCAAGGGAATACCCGCGAAGCTCCCAGCCTGCAACGCCGCAAAGTCCTCACCGGCCTTGCGACCGGCGTCGCGATTGTTCCTTTGCTGCGCGCCAGCACGTCCTTTGCCGCTGAAAAAAATGATCGCCGCATTCGTCCCCCAGGTGCTCTGGATGAATCGGATTTCCTAGCCCGTTGTGTGCGTTGCGGCGAATGTATGAAGGTTTGCCCGAACAACGCTCTTCACCCGTCTTTTTCCGAAGCCGGCTTGGAAGGGATTTGGACGCCCGTGCTGGTTCCCCGCATCGGTTATTGTGAGCCCAGTTGCGTTCTCTGTTCGCAAGCATGTCCCACCGGCGCCATTTGGGAAATCACTGCGCGATCCAAAGCCTGGGCGGTCGGGGTTTCGAGCGACTCAAAGCCCATTCGCATTGGCACCGCATTCTATGATCGAGGCCGCTGCCTGCCTTGGGCCATGGCCACCGAATGCATCGTTTGTGAAGAATGGTGTCCCACTTCACCCAAAGCCATTTATTTGCAGCCCGCGGAAGTCATTGATGCCAGGGGCCAGACCAAGATTCTCAAGCAGCCTCGCATCGATCCCGAAAAATGCGTTGGCTGCGGCGCCTGCGAGTATGCCTGCCCGTTGCAAGACCACCCGGCGGTGTACGTCACCTGCATTGGTGAATCGCGATCCTCCACCAACCAGATTCTCCTGAACCAACGAAGGAAAACCACACGGCCATGAATCACTCTGTCCACCGCATTCCTTTTGTCGTATTGCTTTCGGTCATTCTCTGCCTTGCCTCCGGCTGCCAGCGCCACACTGCTTCTTCGATCAGCCTCTTTCCGGAATCCGGCGAAGTTTCTGGATGGACCAAAGCACCGGAAGTCCGTACATTTCCCGCAGACAAGCTTTCCGACTACATCGATGGAGACGCCGAGAAATACCTGAAGGCCGGCGTCCGCTCCACTTCCACCGCGGACTACAAATTCAAGGATCAATTCCAGGTCACCGTCGACATCTACACCATGTCCACCGCTGATGGTGCGAAAACTGTCTTCGAATCCGAACCCGCGATGGACGCAAAAACTCCCGCCCTCGGCGATGCCGCACGCCTCTTCGCCCAGAGCTTGATTTTCCGCAAGGGTCCCTATCTCGTGCGCATGGTTGCTTACCAGGATTCGCCCGAACTGACTCAGGCTATGGTCAATCTCGGTCTTGCCGTGGAAAAGAAACTGTCTCATTAGGAGGATGCTGCGATGAAAACCCCTGAAGGCAAAACTCGTCGGGACTTTCTCAAAGGCTGCGCGCTCGGTGCGCTCGCCGCGGGCGCCGGCCGCTATGTCTCTGCAACCGATGGCAAAGTGATTCCTCCCGCTGCCGCCCGTGCCAAATCCAAGGTCGTGGTTTCCCGCGATCCTTCCTTATATGCAACCAGTCCCACTCCTGACTCTGCTCGCGTCCAGAAGCTGTTGGACCAAGCCATGCAACATTTCTTCGATTCCCCCGACCCAATTAGTCCGTGGAAGAAACTTGTTCATCCCGGCGAAGTCGTCGGCCTCAAGGTCAATACGATCGCCGGCCCCGGCCTTTCCACTCACCCTGTTCTGGTGGCAGCCATCTGTGAACGCCTGCAGCAGGCCGGCGTCAAGCCTAGCAATATCATCGTCTGGGATCGCACCAATGAAGAGCTCGAGCGAGCCGGATTTGCTCTCTCGAACGATCCCAATCACATCCGTTTCGTTGGCACCGATTCCAGGCAAATCGGCTACGACGAAACCGTATTCACCGCTGGCGCGGTGCACACACGCCTTTCCAACCTGCTCACGCGCACTTGCGATTGCATGATCAACCTTCCCATTCTCAAGAATCACGAAATGGCCGGTGTCACGCTGGCGCTGAAAAACATGTACGGCGTGAACAACAATCCCGACAAGTTTCATCACAACAACTGCTGCCCCGGCGTTGCCGATCTCAACCTCTTGCCGCCCATCCGCAACAAATTCCGGTTCGTTGTGGGCGATGCCATGACGGCATGTTTTGCTGGCGGGCCCGACTACAAGCCGCAATATGCATGGAAATATAATGGCCTGATGGTCGCGTCCGATCCTGTCGCGATCGATACCACGGCCTGGCAGATTATCGAGAAGAAGCGCGCGGAACGCGGCTTGAACACCCTCGCGCAAGCGGGTATGCCGCCAAATTACATCGCGGTCGCCGCCGATCCGCTACACCGCCTGGGCACCAACGATCCCAACCATATCGAGCTTTTGGAGGTTTAATCCGTTGCCTGATCCACGTCCAACTCCGGAAAGCTCGCCAGCCGCGCCGCTCAATCGCCGCGAAGCACTCATCCGCATGCTGCAACTCGCGGGACTCAGCGCCGGCACCGCGGCTGCGGGCTATTGGCTATCCACGCGCAGCGCGCGTCCCGCGGAGCAACTGCTGGTCGCTGTCCGTCGCAGTCATACCGTCGCGGCCAACCCGGCCTTCCCGGACCTCACGGTGATCAGCGGTGATTCCCCGCGCGCGCTCGTTCAGCATGCCCTGCAGCAACTCGGCGGTATTCAGCGCTTCATTTCTCGCGCGGATGTCGTCATCGTCAAGCCGAACATCGCCTGGGATCGCACGCCGGAACAAGCGGCCAACACCAATCCCGAGGTTGTCGCCGAAATGGTCCGCCAGTGCTGGTCCGCCGGCGCGAAAAGGGTTATCGTCACCGACGTCAGTTGCAACGACCCTCGGCGCTGCTTCCAGCGTTCCGGCATTGCGGAGTCCGCCCGCCTCGAAGGGGCGGAAATACTTCTTCCCGACCCTTCCAAATTTAAGGAAGTGAATCTCGGGGGAGACATCCTTCAGGAATGGCCGGTCTTTCAGCCATTTCTCGAAGCCGACAAGATCATCAACATCCCGATTGCCAAGCACCACAGTCTCACCGGCACCACTCTGGGCATGAAAAATTGGTATGGGATCCTGGGTGGCCAGCGCCACCGTCTCCACCAGCGTATCCACGAGAGCCTTGTGGACCTTGCCGATTTTGTCCGGCCCACCCTCACACTGATCGATTCCTATCGCGTGCTAGTGCGCAACGGGCCGACCGGCGGCAACCTCGAGGACGTTTTCCTGAAAAAAACGCTCGTTGCCGGCACCGACCCAGTCGCCCTGGATGCCTATGTGGCCAAGGCCTACTGGAACCTGGACCCGCCTGCGCTACCATATCTGAAAATGGCCGCGGACCGGGGTCTCGGCTCGCTGCAATTCGACAAGCTCCACACGCAAGTCGTCGCTCTACCCGCCAACTCTTAGCCCGCTGTCTATTGGGGTTTCACTTCTGCAAGGAACTGCACTGCCACGCCATTCTGACCTTCGGGGAGTCTTTCCACCCGCACAACCTGCCCCAGGTATTCCCGGTCCTGCGGCTCGCGTGGCGAATGATGCGGTACGGTCACGTATAGCCGCATTCCTTCGGCATAGGCTGCGATGGGACTTACGAAGTAGATGCCGTCGCGCGAGACATTTTTGGTGATATTGATTTCCTCGATTTGTGCATCCTTGGGATCGGACGCACGAATCTTGAGTGATTGGCCGATTCGGATGCGCCGGCTGCGGCGCTTGTCCTGCAGGCCCATGGGCGGCATGAGTCCAGCTAATCACGTTTTAGCGCGTTAGCATGACTTCTTGTGTTTTGTTAACCATTAACCCAAAAGCTTATTATCTTCAGGTGCATACCTTTTATCGCCCTGCAGCAGTGTTGTAGAGCTGGAATTCCCGGATGTGCGCCTCTGACGACGTCGCCAGCAAGTTCAATCGTACGTGTTGCGCCGTCACCGGCGCGAAACAATCGATCTTTTTGTGGCCGATGGCCCGTCCTTCCGCCACTCGTTTCCACTTGCCGTTTTCCAGCACTTCGATCGCGTATTTCTGCACGTGCTGCCCGTCGTTCAGCCATTCGATGGTAACCGCGCAATCAAATGTCACTGGCTCCTTGAACTTCACCTCGATTGCTGCTCTGTGCGAACCTGCCGGCGCGCTCCAGAACGTATCTGGATCGCCGTCCAATGCCTCGGTGGCTGCGCCCTGCCCATGGTTCTCCTTCACCAGATTGTGGCTATGGAGTTTTTGAATTGCCTCCCCAAATTCTTTTAGCCGCGCCACATCCGCATCCGGAACACGCCCGTTCCTGTCCGGCGCAATCCCCAGCATCAGTTGCGCGCCTCGTCCGACAGTCTGGTTGTAGTCCTCAACCAGCTCCCCCAGGCTTTTCAGGCTTGCCTCATCGTTCGGATGCCAGAACCAGTGCAGTTTCCGCAGGGGGGTGTCCGCTTCCGCCGGCCTCCAACGCAGGTAACCCGTGCGGTCCACCACATTCCAATTCTCATAAGGCACCCGGCCGTCCTCGTTCCCCACCCAACGCAAGTCCGCGTACTTGTAGAGCGCCACATCCGCGAACACCATCGCATTCGGCTGCCACATCCGCAATTGCTGGACGATCCGGTCAAAATCATATGTGTGGCCAGCGCTGCCCGCGCCATCCATCCAGAATTCCACGAGCTCGCCGTAGCCGGAGCTGAGTTCGTCCAATTGCCCCAGATAATATTTGTCGTAAGCCGCTGGATCCGCATAACGGGGATCGTGTCGATCCCACGGTGACAGATAAATGCCGAATTTCAGCCCGTTCTTTCGTGCGGCCTCCGCCACTTCCCGCACCAAGTCCCCTCTCCCGCCTTTCCACGGACTGCTTTTCACGCTGTAATTCGTTAATTCGCTTGGCCACAGGCAAAAGCCATCGTGGTGCTTGGCCACCAGAATCACGTACTTCGCGCCCGCCGCTTTGACTGCCCGGATCCATTGCTCGGCGTCCACTTCGCTTGGATTGAACACACCAGGGTCGGCCGTCCCATCGCCCCATTCCCGATCGAGAAACGTATTGGTGCCGAAATGAAAGATGACACCAATTTCCATGTCCTGCCACGTCACTTGCTGCGGGCTTGGCTTAATCTCTGAAAAATTCTGCGCCAGGATTTTCGGGCAGGATAGCAACACGCACAGCAAAATGCTCAACAAAGACACGACAACAGGGATTCGATGACCGAAGCTCATGCAAGTTAGCCGGTTTCCTTCTGCAATTTTCGAACTCGGCGCAATTGTAGGTAGGCTTGTACAGCCCTGTCAATGCAGGTCACCTTTCCTCCTAAAACGATTTAATTACCTTGGACAGCGTGTTCACCATCACTTTCGTTCGGGTCAATCTAGGGTATGCTTTGACGGCAACTAATTCAGCCGCAATCAGTCGAGGGTCCCATGTCATTTTTCACTCGAATCGTCCTCTTTGGCGCTTCCGTATTGTTTCTCCTTCCCGCAGCCCGCGCCGACGAAGCAAAGATTCTCACCAATCAGGTTGGCTACAACGCCATCGGTCCGAAGCACGCCGTGATTCTTGGCAGCGCTCAAGACCAATTCGCGGCGTGTACGCTGAACGATGCTCGCGATCATCACAAGGTTCTGGATATTCTCGCACAACACGCCGGCCCCGTTAAGAAATGGCGCGAATGGGATTTCTGGACTCTCGACTTCGATTCTTTTTCCGCCGAGGGCAGCTACTATCTCGCCTGCACCTCCCGTGATCATTCGGTCCACTCCTACCCCTTTGCCATCCAACGCTTTCTGCTGGAGCGAAACACCCTCTCCGACGCTATCTACTTTTTCAAAGAGGAGCGCAGCACCGGCCAAATGGACAAGGCTGATCACCATCTCCCCTTCGACGGGAAGAAAACAGGCACGCTGGACGCTCACGGCGGTTGGTGGGACGCCACCGGCGATTATGGCAAGCACCTGTCGCATCTCTCGTTTTCCACCTACTTCAACCCGCAGCAGATTCCCTTTGTGGTCTACAGCTTTTTCAAGAGCGCTGAACTCTTAAACGCTCGTGCCGTCCCGGAAACAATTCGTTATCAGGATCGCATGCTCGACGAAGCCATGTTTGGCGCCGATTATCTTGTCCGCGTCAAGGTTCCCGGCGGTTCCTTCTATCGCTCCATCTCCACCGGAGGCCCGAAGCAGGTTCCCGAACTCCGAAAAGTGGCCGGCGAAATGAAAAAGTTTGGCATCTACCAAACCAGCGACAAAGCACCCCGCGACATGATCGAGCAGGCCAACAACGACCTCGAATATGAAGTCAGCTATCGTTCCGGCGGCGGTGTAGCCGTCGCCGCTCTCGCCATCGCCAGCACTTATCCAGTCTCGGGCGAATTCAAGAGTGCCGATTACCTCAGAGCCGCCGAGGAAGCTTTCGATTTCCTGGAAAAGAACAACCTCAAGCTGACCAACGACGGCAAGGAGAATATCGTCGACGATTATTGCGGCTTGGTCGCCGCCACCGAGCTTTTCAAAGCGACTAAGAAGGACGTTTACAAGGCCGCCGCCGACAAACGCGCCGCCAGCCTCATGGCTCGTCTCACCACCAATGGCGCCTATTCCAATTACTGGCGCGCCGACGATGCCACTCGGCCCTTCTTTCACGCATCCGACGCGGGCTTTCCCGTCGTCAGCCTTCTCTACTACTCGGAAATCGCCGGCCCTGAAGTTCAACAAAAAGTGCGCGACAAGATAAGAAAATCACTCGCCTTCCAACTCAGCATCAATCAGGAAGTGAACAATCCCTTCGAGTATGCTCGCCAGCTCACTCAGGACAAGGACGGCAATCGCCGCACCACCTTCTTCTTCCCGCACAATACTGAAGTTGCCCCCTGGTGGCAGGGCGAGAATGCGCGGCTCGCCTCTCTTGCCACCGCCGCAAGATTGGCAGCTAAGCAATTTCCGGGCGATCCCGAATTCCAGAAACAGCTTCGCGCTTTCGCCGCCAGCCAGCTCGATTGGATTCTCGGCCTCAATCCGTTCGATTCTTCGATGATGAACGGAGTGGGTCACAACAATCCGCAATACCTCTTCTTCGACTCCTGGGAATTTACGAACGCGCCCGGAGGCATTTCCAATGGCATCACCGCCGGCTTCAAAGATGAAGATGGTATCGACTACAATCTGACCTACAGGCAAACCGGCGCCGACAATGACTGGCGTTGGCAGGAACAGTGGCTGCCGCACGGCGCCTGGTACATCCTGGCCGTCTCCGCTCACGACGAATCGTCAGAGCCCGCGCGTTGATCCGCGCCGATCGGCTATCTCCCGTCAGCTCAATCGTCTGCGCTGCGCCCCAGGCAGGGAGCAGTATTCCGTGCGCCAAGCCCTTGCCGAATTCGTCCAAACGTGCCACAAATGAATTGTTATGACTACAACCTTGGAAGTACCCGCCTCCAAATTTAAAGCCCTCACTCGGCTGGTCGGCAACACACCCCTCGTCTCCATTCACTACCGCTATCACGGCACACACCGCATCCTCTTTGCCAAGTCCGAGTATTTGAATTTAACGGGCAGCATCAAGGACCGCATGGCCGTGCGCATTCTTCAGAAGGCTTACGCCGAGGGCAAAATTTCTCCTGGGTACACGATCGCCGAGGCCACCAGTGGCAACACCGGTATCTCCTTTGCTGCCATCGGCCGTATGCTCGGACATCCCGTCAAAATTTTTATGCCTGACTGGATGAGCCAGGAGCGCGTCCACTTGATCCGCAGCTACGGCGCCGAAGTTGTTTCCGTCAGCAAAGGCGATGGCGGTTTCCTCGGCAGCATTCGCATGTGCGAAGAGTTCGCCGCCTCGCGCAACGACGTGTTCCTTCCGCGCCAATTCTCCAATCCTGCGAATTGCGAAGCGCATGAGGAGACCACAGGGCCCGAAATTTGGTCGCAGCTTCTTTCCGTCGGAAAGCGGCCGCAGGCCTTCGTCGCGGGCGTGGGCACTGGCGGCACGGTCATGGGCGTCGGCAAATATCTTCGCAAGCAAGATCCTTCGATTCGGGTTCACCCCGTTGAGCCTGCCGAGTCGCCTACCTTAAGCACAGGCTGTAAGGTCGGCAACCACCGCATTCAGGGAATCTCCGACGAATTCATCCCGGAAATTGTGCACCTCAAGGAGCTCAACGAAGTCATTGCTGTTCCCGATGGCGATGCCATTCAAATGGCCCAGAAGCTCGCCACCAGTCTCGGCCTCGCCGTAGGAATTTCCTCCGGCTGTAATTTTCTGGCTGCCATTCAAGCCCAGGAAAAAATCGGGCCCAGTGCCGTCGTAGCCACCGTCTTTTGCGACGACAACAAGAAGTATCTCAGCACCGCGCTGATGAACGACGAGCCTGCCAAGCCGGATTACCTCTCGCCCCACGTCGAGCTACTCGGCCTCGGCACCGTCGGCCGCGCCTGTGAATTCTGCCACTAGCTCTTGACTTTCTTATGTTTTCCTATTTTCTGGGTTGGGGAATCAGCGAGCCGCCTTGCTCGGAAGAATCCAAAATTCGCTCAGCAGATACTTGTACAGGTATTCGAGCGGTTTTGCGGGATGCAGGTCGTCGGCGTAAACCATTCCGTTCGTTTCATTCCAACTCCATCCGGTCAGCGCGGCCTCCTTCACTCGCCGCTCCACATCCTCTGCCGTCATCGGATGCACCACCAGCCGGACATTCTGCGAGAACAACCGCGCAATCCCTTCGAGCAGGTGTCCAGGCAGGTTTTTATAGCGATCGCCGAGTACCCACACCAAGACGGACAAACCGACGGAAAAATGAATCCGTAATTGCGTGTAGCGATTCAGGAACGCGCTCATCATGTAGAGCTCCGGTGCGCGGAACAGCATTACTCCATAACCCATTTTCTGCAATTCTTTTACTGTTTTTATAATTTCCGCGACGGGCAGCGTCGCCAACTCTGCTCCTCCCGGCGCAACCGATAAGCAAAAAAGTCCCAGCCCACCCTTGCTCTCCTTCAGTTCCTCCGGCGGCAGCTCCGCCAGTGTGACCCGAATTAAATCCGCATGGAGTTGCTCGATGTTGCCGAACCTCCCTGGCGCCAACACCAGTGCTCGCTTGTAGATCAGTTCGCTCGATGGCACAAAGTTGTTATCGGCGGGGAAGGCCACGGCTTCCGTGTGCCCGCCCATCACGAGCAGCGCATGCAACTCGTCGCGGTCCCACGTTTCAAATGCCGGACCTTTCAATTCCATGCAATCCAGCTCCAGGCGTTCCAGGCTCAACTCCTCAAGCACGCCCGCAAGAAATTCGCCCGGGCTCTTCAAATCCTGTTGCGCCGCATAAAGCAGGTTCACGCCGAGAATTCCGACGGTTTCCTGTTGTTGCACATTGCTGGGATCGCGAAGATTGACGTGCAGAATCACGTCATTCGCGGGCCCGCCCGGCTGTTGCAGAAAGCGCAGTCCGACCCATCCATGACAATCGTTCGTTCCGGAAAAATTCCGCGCGGAAATCGTGTCGACAAACGCAAAGAACTTCGTTGTTGCTCCTCGCGTCGCCTGTAGTTGCCCAAGTAGCTGCTCCCACTCGCTGTCCAGCATTGCCTGCAGTCGCGGCTTGCTGACATAGCGCGTCCCGGCTCCGTACAGGTCGTCGCTCACTTCCTTGTCGTACGCCGATATGGTTTTAGCGACTGTTCCCGATGCGCCGCCCACGCGCAAAAACCACCGCGCCACCTCCTGCCCGGCTCCAATTTCCGCAAACGAGCCGAACACCGTGGCATCCAAATTGATCAAAAGTGCTTTTTGAGGCGTCCCGAGTTTTTCCGGTGTGTCCATAGCCCTCTCCAGCAGGGCATAGACTCTATCATTTCGGGTCAAGGTTCAGAACAGGCAAGAATACAAACGCAAAGGGCAGGGAACCAACTCAATTGTGGGCTCAGTTGCATTGCACTACGCGAAATCAAATCTATAACCAGGTGATTCAGCGTCCGGCAGCGCGTTTCTGCGTCGCCGAGTCTTCCTCTTTGGGGACGTACTCTCCCCCTGCTCCGCGTTCCCAACTGCGATTCAGCACCCGGTCTGGATTCTGCCGGCGGTAGGTCTCCGCGATATAGCAATTCCAGCACACCGGCAAGTGCGTCTGGAATATTCCTGGCAACTGTTCCGGAGGAATCTCATTCCACTGTTTGGCAATTCGCTCGGGTGAAAGCAGCGCCGGATGCCGGTCGTGCCACTGCATCTCTGTGAATGGCTTCTGGCAGTAGGCGCAGGACTTTCCCTTGTACCATTCGGCCACGATGTTCCAAACCAGGCAGTGCGCCGGGTCGGCATTCACCTGGCTCAGGCACTCTTGCCCGCAATTCCGTTTTTCCGGCCACCGCGAACACTGGTCCAACTGGATTTCCTGCTTTCCAATCAATGCTGTACTCGCGACTCTCCCGGCGTTCACATGCACCGCCGCCGCTTGGTGTGTCTCTGGGCAAGTAACAAGCCGCTCTCCGCGATACCGCAGATAGGCCCGAAACGCCAAGGCGATCCCGAAAACGATGCTGCCAATCAACAGAACGAGAATGGCCGCAACAATGAGGTTGGTAAGGATCATGCTCCCTCCTTCGTCCGGCGATTTTCCAGGCCGGAATCCCCCATAAATGAAATTGCAGGAGCAAGCCCAAAGGTCACGCGACCCGACCTTGCAGCAAGCTCCTTGAAACGAAACAGGTTAGCTTCCTGCCGAGCCGCCACCACCAGAGATCCCCGCCATGCACAGCGCTCTTCCGCGCACCTTCCTGCGCCAATTCACAGGCCTTTGCGCCATCCCCCTCCTTTATTTCGGCGGCCGCGAGAGCAGCTCAATCACCCGCTTATTGAATTTCTCCAAGTCTAGATCCGTCTGTACGTGCACTTGCTGCTCTCCTAGCCCGGGCTGGTTCCCCGGAACCCATACCAGCGTATTGCCGTACCCGGCCGTGTGGGAGATGTCGATGTCCATGTACAACGGCTCTTCTTTGGTGATGATGCTCGGATCCAGCCAAGCCGCTGCGGCGAGTTCGTCCCACAGGTATTCTTCGTCCGCCCATTTGCCAACGTAATTCGCAGCCGGCGTTCCCGCCTTGGCAATCTGATCGATCATGGCCTTGGTCATCCGCGTCTTCACCGAAATATCGACGGTGGTCACGGTGATCTTTGCCCACGGCGCGCGCAATACGATGTGCACCGCCTCCGGGTCCCACCAGAAATTAAACTCGCGACGATTGGATTGCGCCCAATTTATCGGCTCCACCGGAGCAATGCTGCCGCCCATCACTACGAGTTCTTGCGCCAACTCTGCAAACTTCGGGTCCAGGCTGACGGCCTGCGCCAGATTCGTCAGCGGACCACCGGCATAGATGGTCACTTCATGCGGATACTGGTGAACCATGCGAATCATGAAATGCGCCGCGTCCTCGGTTTCTGGTTTGAGCGCTGGATTTCCTTCCGGCAACGGATACGGAACTTCGAAAGGTTCGTGATAGGCGCCGGAGTTCCATGCGCCCGTAAGCGTCGAGCCCGTGGAGGAACGAATCCTGTGCTCGTTCCAGGCACCCTGGTAACTCACCACTCCGTAGAGCTTCTCCCAACGCTTGATCTCCTCCTTGCTATTGATCAGCGGAAATACGGCGCCCGGATAAACCTTCATGTTGGCGTGGCCCGTCAGCTCCAACATGCGCAATGTGTGCGCCACCTCTTCGTCCCGCCACTGATCCCCGCTGACAATGGTAATTCCCAGGGTCTCGACTCCCGGCGATTGCAATACCATTAGCAGCGACTGCTGATCCGTCGTCGCCGGCCCCCGCCCATCCTGATCCAGAATCACTTTGCGCGTCTGCGCCTGTGCGTCAGCGCAACTCAACGTCACCGCAATCAAAAAACAGAATAGGATTGATCTCACCGTTTTAGGCCTCCGTGCACAAAAGTAGTCCCGTTGCCATCCTAAGGCGCGGTTATTACGCCGAAGGATCGCAACGCAGGAACTCCGCACAAAGCTATCTGATTTCTCCGCAATCTTCGTCAGGCTCCAGCGAACAGAACACACAGATCGGAATGTGAATCAAAACGCCGCCGCATTACATCCGCAATCGTCTCACCTGTCAACTCTCCCCGTTTCCGTCGCGCTCAAGGGCTTCAAGATGGCCCCTGCGCCGGCTCGTCCATTCATCAGCACCGTCACCGGTTCCGCGAATCGCAAATGCCGCACACACCCTCGTTCTTCCTCCGCGGGCTGAGCCGCCAGCCACTCCCAATCCACCATGCCTTCTCCAAGATCGGGATTCACCGTGAAATAGCCCACCTGAAACGCCGATAGATTCTGGAAAAAGTGGCTGCCCTGCGATGGCGTCACCCGGAAATCCCGGAAGCCCGCTTCCAAAATCACCGCCGCCCCGGAAATATCGTCCCACTCGACCGGAATCCCCAGCCACGGATCATTCGATCCCCAGCGGCCCACACCCACCAATAGAT
The DNA here is from genome assembly GCA_963709675.1 of Candidatus Acidiferrales bacterium. Classification (GTDB taxonomy): domain Bacteria; phylum Acidobacteriota; class Terriglobia; order Acidiferrales; family UBA7541; genus Acidiferrum. The sequence continues at coordinate 499,691 of CAVPWW010000001.1, read as the reverse complement.
ACGGCCGGTTCTCTCCCGCCAGTTTCGCGTTGAAATACGATACGTGCCCCGCCACTTCCTGGCTCTGGCCTCGCTCGAACCTCTGCGCATCCACCACCACCACATCCAGCAAATTTCCCACCCGTCCATTGCCCAAAACCTTTGTGCTCTGCGCAATCAGCTTGGATCGTTCCACCGCCTCCACGCGCAATTCTTCAATCTCGTGCGACAGAACGAGTGGCCGGATTTGCAAAAAACCAAATTGCGCGCTCTCGCCGGGTTGCCGCGCCAGCCTCACCGCAAATTCGATTTCCACTGGCTGGCCAAATGCACTTTCCCCATCCTTCACCAGTTCATCCAGCAGCGACGCCAGCGGAAACACGCCATATTTCAGAATCGGCGCAAACGTCACCACGCGCATTCCCGGCCGTCCCAATCCGTCCGTGATTCTGTCGTTGTCGGCAGAATACGTCGACCCCAGCGCATCCAGCGTCCCATCCACCTCCGCGTTATCCAGGCTAAACCTCACTTCGCGCAGCCCCGGCGGCGACGTCTCCTCCGGCATGTGATTCAGCGAAAGCGCCCAGAAATCCGTTTGTGATTGCGACAGGAAATCTTCTACTGAGGAAAACTGCACCAGATGGGCCGGATACCGCGGGCAAAACGCCAGACACTTCCCGCCATCGACCACCGCCCGCCCCAGTCCCAACGCTACTGCCGCGATCCCGTCCTCGAACGCCATCGGAGGCACCGGATAGAAATTCCGCGAGCGCGCCACTCCGGAAAAATCCGGATAAAATCGCGCGCCAAAGAACGATCCCACCACCTGCTGCAGGATCACCGCCATCTTTTCTTCTTCGAGCCGAAACGGTGTCGCCCGCACATACGCTTTCGCATGACGGCTAAACGTAGACGCGTACACCAGCTTGATGGCTTCGCTGAGTTGATTCAGCCGGGAGCCCGCATCCTCCTGCTGGTTCCCGAGCATGAATGTTTCGTACACGCCCGTGAACGGCTGGTATTGCGAATCCTCGAGCAAGCTAGACGACCGCACTGCCAGTGGGTAGCGTGCTTCCGCCAGGTATGCCCGCAAATCCTCCACCAGCCCCGCGGGAAGCGCGGCTTCCAGGAACCGCTGCTGAATTTCGCTGTCATCCGTCGCATGAATTGCGAAGTCCAGCAGATTGTTCTCCGCCAGAAACCGGTCAAACGCGTCGGTCGCCACCACCACAGTCGGCGGCACGCTTACCCGCACGTTCGCGAATCGCCGCGCAAACCGCCGCGTGTGCAACAGGTGCCGCACAAACGCCAATCCCCGCGCTTTTCCGCCAAGCGACCCCGAACCGATGCGCAAGAAATACGAGCCGCCGCTCTGAAACGCGGCCGGCTTGAAATCCCCGATCAGCACATCGCTCTGTTCGCGCCGGTATTCCGCGATCGAATCGACCAGGTTGCGCCGTAGGTCATCGATCGTCGGGAAATCGGAAACTTTGCGCGGCCGGAATTTTTGCGCCAGCGCGAACTCCGTCCGCGCGGTCAGCCAGTGCGAAAAATGATTCCGTTCCCCGTGAAACGCGATGCTCTCCGCCGGCACCTTCTGCAACAACTCCTCCAGGGAATTTAAGTCCGTGGCCCGGGCTACTTCCACCCTGTCCGGCGTACGAAACACGAAATCACCAAACGCAAATTGCTGCGTCAACACTTTCCGCAGATCCCGCAAAAATGTCGGCGAGCCTTTCCGCAGGAACGAATAACCCTTCTCGTACGCTCTTTGCCGAAACGCCGTCCGGCTGGTCTGCAGCACCACAGGCACATCCGGCACCAGTGCGCGCACGTTTTTCGCCAGGTCGAATCCCGCATCCGCGCTCAACACTCCCGCGTGCGGAAATTCCACGTCACTCACGATTCCCAGCAAGTGCTCCTGATATTTTACCGCTAGCGCGTAGGCTTCTTCGTAATTCGAAGTCAGCAGAATCTTCGGCCGCGCCCGCATGCGCATCAATTTGTGCGCCAGGTTCACTCCTTCCTGGATCACACGCCGCGTTTGCGAAATCAGTTCCGTATACATCAGCGGCAAAAATGATGAATAGTACCGAATGTTGTCCTCGACCACCAACACAATCGGTACCCCCATCATCGATGCATCGTGCTCCACGTTCCGCCGGTCCTCGATGTATTTCACAATCGCAATCAGCACCCGTGGCGTGCCTTGCCACAGGAAAATCCGTTCGATCTCCGTCACAGGATTCCGCGCTATGAATTTCTTGATCTCCCGGTAGTCGTATGCCAGCACCACCACCGGCACCTGCAGCCCTGCGTTTTTGATCTCTCGCGCCAGTTGCGCGGCGTTCATGTCCCCGACGGCCAGATTCGTCAGGATTAGGTTGAACCGTGGTTCGGCTTTCGCCAGCTCCAACGCTTCCCGGCAACTCGATACTTGCGTGATTCGCGGAATTTGCTGCAGGTGCAGGTCTTGCGACTCGCTGATCAATAATTCGTTCAGCCGTCCGTCTTCCCGCAGGATGAACGAGTCATACAGGCTCGACACCAGCAAAATATCCTGTACCCGGAAGGGCATCAGGTTGTCGAACCCTTCGAACTGCATCTCCACATCGGGAAAGGGAATTGGAAGTGACGGCTGCTTCATGGACGAGCCCCGCTGCATAAGAAAACGGCGGGGTGGCTCTTAACCACCCCGCCGCAAGTGTAGTCCCGATTTGACGTTTTAGACGAGTCCTTGGTCCAGCATCGAGTCCGCCACCTTCACGAACCCTGCGATGTTCGCGCCGTACACCAGGTTCCCTGGGTGTCCGTACTTCTCGGCTGTCTCGAAGGCGTTCTTGTGGATCGCGATCATGATCTTGTGCAACCGATCGTCCACTTCTTCCCGCGTCCAGCTCAGCCTCATGCTGTTCTGGCTCATTTCCAATCCGCTCGTGGCCACGCCGCCGGCATTCGCTGCCTTAGCCGGCCCGTAGAGGATCTTCGCTTCCAGGAACAGTTTGGTTGCGTCCAGCGTGCTCGGCATGTTCGCGCCTTCCGCCACGAGTTTGCAGCCGTTCATCACCAGCGTCGCTGCGTCCTTCGCGTTGATTTCGTTCTGTGTCGCGCTCGGGAACGCACAATCCGCCTTGATAGCCCAGAGCGGGTTGTAATCCAACCGTGGATCGGCCGGAATGTACTTTGCGGTCTTGAATTTGTCGGCATATTCCTTAATGCGGCCACGCTTTACGTTCTTCAGCTCGAGCACGAACGCCAGCTTTTCGCGGTTGATTCCTTCCGGATCGTGAATAACGCCGTTCGAATCCGAAATCGCGATCACCTTTGCGCCAAGCTGCAGCAGCTTCTCAATCGTGTATTGCGACACGTTGCCGCTTCCGCTTACCAGGCAGAGCTTGCCGTCAAACTTGTCTTTCTTCGTCTTCAGCATTTCCTCAGCAAAATACACGCAGCCATACCCTGTCGCTTCCGGCCGGATCAGCGAGCCACCCCAACTCAGGCCCTTGCCCGTCAACACGCCGGTGAAGCAATTCGCCAGCCGCTTGTACTCTCCGAACAGGAAACCGATCTCACGTCCGCCAACGCCAATGTCGCCTGCCGGTACGTCCGTGTCGGCCCCGATGTGACGATACAGTTCGCTCATAAAGCTCTGGCAGAACTTCATCACTTCGTTGTCGCTCTTGCCCTTGGGGTCGAAATCAGATCCGCCCTTGCCGCCGCCCATCGGCAGCGTCGTCAGCGAATTCTTCAGCACCTGTTCGAACGCCAGGAACTTCAAAATGCCCAGGTTCACTGAAGGATGGAAGCGCAGTCCGCCCTTGTAAGGGCCAATGGCGCTGCTCATCTCAATCCGGAATCCGCGATTCACCTGCACTTGCCCCGCATCGTCGATCCACGGTACGCGGAACATCAACACACGCTCCGGCTCGATGAATCTCTCCAACAGCCGGGATTTTTGATATTCGGGGTGCTTGCTAATGGCGGGCCCGAGGGTTTCGAGGACTTCCTGGACGGCCTGGAGAAATTCGGGTTCTGCGGGATTCTTTGCTCGAGCGATTGTCAAAACGTCCTTGATATACTCCCCGGTCTCTTTGAGGGCCGGAGGAGTATGCGTAATAGTACCCATGATCTAAATCCTCCTAATCGGAATTGTGAATTGGAATGGCATGTGTGATGCCGCCATGTAGCCGACGGGTGGGGCTGAGCGCAATGCATACTGATTAGATACTGATCGCCCACCCAATGCCGTGATACAAATCACGCCGGAGCGTACTTGCAACCACGCCCTCACCCTACCACTTTGGCCTGCTTTCGTAAGCACTTGTCCCTCATCGCGCTGCGCCCTCAACCGGCCATTTTGGCTCTTTCGCGAGGCGCCCGCACAACCGCTCTTTCTTCACGGTTTGGTCGACTGAAACTCCCCCAAAATTCGCAACGTCACGATTTCGTGCGGCTTAAGCGCAATCTCCAGCGATCTTCCTCCCGCTCGCAGCTCCTTGATGTCTTCCTCCATCGCCGTGCACAGCCACACGTGTTGCAAACGCAGCAGTGGAAACCGCAGAGTCACCGTGCTCTGTGCCCCCGCGGTTTCCAACAGCCGCAGCACTGTACCGTGTCCATCCTCAGCAGCTTTCCAGTTCTCCACCTCGACGCCCGACCCATCCACCTGCAGAAAGCTAGCTGCCCCGGGTTCTAGCGGCCGCTCCGGATTGCCCACTTTATCCTGGTCAATCACCTCGTCTGTTTCCAGTGGAGTCATCGCCGCGCGTCCCAGCCGAGACAAATCCTCAGGGGCAAGAGCGGGACCGCTGGTCATCACGTACCGAAACGTAGCCTCGCCCCCCTGCTCGGCACGAAAGTTGGTGTGCCAATAGTTGTTATAGACGTATGAGAAAATGGTCGAACTCTTCGGCGCAAATTCTTCCGGCCAGACCCCTCGATTAATATCGCCCAGGGTCACCAGCGGCGCATCCACCGGAACAATTGCCACGTCCCAATCCGGTCCCATAGCCTTCACCCAATGACCCACGCTGAACCACTCCAGTCCTGCCCCTTTCTGCATGTTCTTGCTGGGGTCCACCCACCCGTTCTGAATTTCGTACTGAAACGAAGGCTTCGGCGCCGCCACTGGAAACGCGAAATACACGGCCTCTTTGTCCCGCACGGGGTCCTTTGTGATGTGGTTCACGAACTCAATCTTCTTTTCCCCGTCGTGCAAGAGAATCTCCGTTCTCAACAAAGGGGTATGGACTCCCTTCGCTTCCACCGTCAGGATCTGCCCAAATGGAGTTTTTTTCAGGCCCACAATTCGCCCGTCTACGGAGGGCGCAATCTTCAATTGCGCATAGGGCAGGGATTTGCGCATGTACACGATCTGTGTCTGTCCTCCGCCCTCCACGTACACGTATTGGTTGAATCGATAGGGGCTCGAAGAATCCACGAGTTCGCGATTCAGTTGTTTGTCAAAGATGCTCTTCACCGCGCCGGTCGCTACATCCACCTGCACGCGGTAATACGCGTTTTCTACTGTGTCCCTGGCTGAGTTGCCCGCTTCCTTTGCTGCAACCGCGGGAGGCTTTCCGCTTTCCCCATGTCGAACTTCCAGCGAATAGCACTTGAATCCCATCGCGGGCACATCTTTTGCCAGGAAGCGCACATGCTTGTACCCCGCGCCTTCTGTCAAGATTTCAAAAGGCACAGGATTTCTTCCAGGATACTCGGTCAGGGTCGTTCCGCTGTTCAAATCCAGCTCGACGAGTCCGCTGCGCGCCCAGCTCAGTGAGTTGAACACCACCAGTGACGACGAAGGCATATGGATCTGGTTCGCGATTTGGCTCAATGACGCCTTCGCTAGCGCATTCACTGCCTGCTGACTCTCCGCCGCGTACTCATCTTTTGTGGCCAGTTGCCCCACGGATTCCTGGCTGTCTGGACGGTACACCGAATCCCATGAATCCCACGTATGCTCCGCGTAAAGCATCAGGTTTTTCCAGATCCGGTCGAGCAACTCCCTCGGCACTGCCAATGACGGATTCAAGTACCGCGATACCGTAGCCATCTCTTCCGCCGCAAGCGCACGCGATTGGTTGTTCCGGTCCATCGCCGTATTTTTCGCATCCGACCCCGCCCCATCTTCCCAATACGGTCCTCCGTCGCCGGTCACGGTCGCAAGCTGCGAACCGTACTTCCCCTCGATATAGCGAAAGTAGTCAGGAAACGTGCTCAAGATGAATTTCGGGTAACTGTACGTAGCGCTCCACTTCGCCAGAAACTCCGGCTCGCTCAGCCGCGCGTCCGTGTTTTCCAATTGGCTTCCGAACATCAGCACCGCATCCGGCTTGTACTCCGGCGCCGAAAATTGCTGCAGAAACGCCGGCAGCCCCTGACGGCAAGCCTCCACTTGCGGAGGCAGTTCGCACACGAACCAAAGCTGCGAATACTGCCGCGTGTTGGCCATCAGCACTTTCGAACCATCCGGCCCTTCGCGCCAAAAGGGCGATTTCTCGTTCCATTTTCCAATCAACACGATGGGCCCGCGGTCGATGTTCGTAGCCTCCGCGAAGTACTTGATCCCCGCCGCGCGCAACACCGATGGATATGACCACGTCACGCTCGGCACATCCGTCATGTTGGCGTACTCGAACGGCACGCCCTCCGTCCGGTGCAACTCGTGCGAATACGAAAGCGAGCGAATGAGCTCTTCCAGGCTCGCGTAGCCGGTCAGCAGGTTCGCATATTGCGCGGGTACGCCGATCTTCCCGTCCTTCGCGTACCTCAAAAACTGTTTCTTCGCTTCTTCATCCCGGGTTGCAAAATAATTTTGCCCTACCCAAGAACCATCCAGGCTGAAACGCATCTCCGGATTCTTCGGCAGAAACGCCAGCAGCTTGTCGATATTGCGGCTCTGCAATTCCCCCACTTTGGCTTGATAGTCGGTGTACCCAATGTCGAGATGGGCGTGCGGAACAAAATAGATCGTCCACTTCCTCTCCGGACTGATCGTCGCGCTCGACGGATATGTCCTCCCGTTTGCATGAATCTCCACTTTGGCTGCGACAGCGCCAGAAAATTCCGGCACCTCAAATTCCAGCCGTTCTTGCCCAAAGTCGTTCGCGGTGCCAAGTGCGGCATGCAAGCGTTCCCTCCCGACGCTTAGTTCCACCTGCCCGGAATTCAAATTTTCCGCCGAAGTGACGGTCACATCGACAACCTCATAGGTCTGCCCGTCTTTCTGCCGGTAAAACACCGTGGGCTTCATGCTTGCCACCGGTTCCAGTTTTCCGTTTCCCATTTCCGTCAACTTCAACGCGTCATAAATCAAGGAAGCTTGCATCTCCGGATTCTCGGTGTCTTCGACCGCCGTCAGCACCAACTGGTTCTCCCCAGCCTTCAGAAATTTCCCGGGAAAATCGATTTCCAGCGTATCCCCACCGTAGATCGGCGAATCCACTCGATCATCCCCCGCGTAATAGCTGATTTTCCGATTAAAAAAGTAGCGCCCGGCGTGCCCGTTGATCTCCACCAGCAAATCCGGCACGCTCGGATTCACCAGCAGCGCCGCAATCGTCAGCCGGTAATTTCCCGCCGTCGGTTTCTCCATCTTAAAAAGGATGGTGTACGGCACAGCATGCTTCCCGCTGCTCCCATTCACCGAACTCATCTGCGATGCCGGCCAATCCGCCGTCTCACTCTGTCCCACGATAAATACAGGCTTCAGCGTGTCACTTTCCAAGTCATAGTTATGTCCAAACTCCCGCGATGTCTGATCAAAGTCCCCAATCTGCCACACCACATTTCTCTCGGTTTGTTTTTGTTGCGCTGCGGCTCCGACAGGAATGCCCAGCAGCAAAACCGCGTACAAGCGGAGACCCCACACCCAATTTCGAGTTCTCATTGTCCTCTTCCCGTGCGACAGTCAACATTCTTCCCCAACACGACCCGCACTACAAGCCGCTGAAGTTGACTCGTCATTCTTGTCCACATGCGTCCACCCCGGGGCATGGTGTATACGCCTTGCAGTATTCGTTGGAATCGCGCCAGGCAAAAAGCAACAGGCAGAGGCATCCTTCGGGCTACAGGCAGCGAAAAATGAGCAGACGAGTCTCCCTATTTTTTAGCGCCGCGCGCCTCAAAGAACTTGCAGATCAAGCCAAATCTCAATGCGCGCTGGTTGTAGAAACACCTTCCACTTTGGGGAATTGCGAAGCTTGCAGGCGGTACCCGTTGCGAGTTCGCACATGATATTTCTTCATGTGGTCAGAATTCAATTTCACGGTGATGCTCCGCCAGCCCCTGTTGGGGTTCGGCCGCGGATAGTAACTTAGAGAATAGAGATGCGCCAAATCATCCCTGATTGACGCAAAGGCTTGTTGTTCGCCCTTCCAGTTCTTGGCGAAGTAGGCCTTCCCTCCCGTTGCCGCGGTCATGCGCTCGAATACTGCGGTCGAAATTGGCTCCAACTGCGCCTGTCGAGTGCATACCATGTAGATTGCCGTTCCGGTCGACTGCGCCAACTCCGCAACGTCCTCGGGCGGGACGACACTGGCGTTGTCCGGCCCATTGGAAAACACCACAATGACTTTGCGACCCGAATACTGCGCCGCATCTTTCACCGTCAGCAGCAGGCAGTTGTAAAGTGCCGCATCATCGCCTGCCACAGTCGTGCGCACCCCGCGAAGAACTTGCGACCGCTCCGCGGTCAACCGCGTTGCTCTCGACAAATCCCGGCTGTAGGAATAGAAAGCGATGCGGTCCGCACTCTCCAAAGAACGAATGAAATCGGATATGGCGTCCTGCGCGAAAACAAAGCCCCGGTACATGTAATTGCTTGTGTCAAAAAGAACAAAAACATTTGCTCCGGATACCGCCTTGCTTAGGTCACCCGCCGATACTCGCTCTCCCGAATCATTCTGTTCCTTGCCGACTCCCTCAGGTCCGCCAACAGCGCTTCTCCCCTCCATGTTAGAGCCTGATACGTCCACCAACCGCCCCGTGGGCTCGTTTCCCACGCCGAAGGTGGCTATCTTTTGTGGTATTCCATCCTCCACGACGGAAAAGTCGCTCGGCTGGAGCCCGGTAACATAGTTTCCCCGGCTGTCCGTCACAGCCACGTTTAGCTGCACCAGGTCGACCGCCACATGAATGTGGGAATCCACCGGCACCGGGGCTTGCGCAGTCACATTCTCTCCCACGTATAGATACAGCCCGAGACTTACACTCAGAAATGTACAAAATGTTTTTTTCACCATGAGCATTCCCATTCCTTCGCGAATTCCAAAACAATTAATTTCGGGTCTCCGTGCTTCCTGCCAGCGACGAGATTTTTCCTTCCCGGAACTCGGCTCCGGTTTCCCGTAAAGCGCGCAATGTCGCCGGCCAATCTTCCAGGTCACTCGCTGAAATCCTCTCGACCATTCGCCGCGTCAGCACAGGAACGATGCGGTTGAGCTGAACCGGCGATTCGCCCATTTCATCCGTCAGCCGCGCCCAATAGAGATTCCCGGAATCCCAGCATTCGCCCATTAAACGGTTATAGCTCCCTCCCAAGGCCGGAAACGGTCGCACATTGATCAGCTCGCGCGCATACGTTTGCATAAAAACCGGGTGAATCACTCCAAAGTCACGCGACAGCCGTTGCCAACCCACCTCCTCCGGATCTTCGCGGATCAGCGCTTCCAGCTCCCGCCCAGCGGCGCTATCTCTCTCGAGCTCCCCGGGAAATTTCTCCCGAAACTCTGCGGTCAGATAAAAGCTATCGGCTGGCGCTATGCCATCAAACATTTCGCTCGTTCTTCCTGCTCGAATCGTTTGCTCCAGCCATGCCTGCCTCTCAGGAGACATCCGATCGGAAAGCGCGGCGATCACCTTGCCTTCCAGTTCCGGGTCCTTCGACGAAGCCGTCAACAGCTCCTCACCCGTCCGTTGATACAGCGCCACCGCATGCAGTTCATTATGGCTAACGTTCCACCAACGCGGAACAATCGCATTGCTCAGAAGGCCGGGAACAAATTGTTGCCAGATCAACGCTTGTACGTGATCCGGCGCAATGAAATCCTGCTCCGCTTCCGCCAGCACGTAGGGCAGATTGGCGAGCGACCCTATCAGATGTGCGCCACCGCCGGCCGGGGATCCCGCTCCAAACAGGTGCGGAGCCTGCCACAAGTGTTCGACTCCCATCACTGTGTCACCCGAAAAGTCGTGCGAACGGACAAATAAGGGATTGTTGTGCAAAACTTGCGAACCTGGCGGTTCATAGTACGCATAATTCATTCCCACAAGTGTGTCTCTCAAAAATGTCGCAAGCTGACCCCGAGCTGCTTCTATTTGTTTCGGAGACCCGGGAGATCGGATGACTTTCACCAGGTCCGTCCTCATCTGCACTTCGGTGTGGCGATTGTTATAGGTTCCCGCAGCCCATCGAGTCCGTTCACTGTTGGTAAAGATCGGTTGCGGCATCTCGAACTCCCGGAGTTCACCAGCCAGCGCCACGAGCTCGTCTCTGCTTTTTCCTCCTTGCCCCAGGTTCTTTAAGCCATCGTCCAGTGCAAACAGCGTGTCTATGGAAACCAGCCTCTGGTCATCCATTACGGACCGGATTCGATTGGCTAGCTCCACATGTACCTGCTGCCCTTCTTCGGTCTTCTGCCGAACCCCGGCAAGCAGGCTGATCATCTCGTCCTGCGACCCGCTTGCACTGCCTGTGGTCGCCCGCAATACTTGCCCGATCGAATTGCGCCCGGCGGTCACCAGTTGCGCGGCCGTCGAAATGTCTCCGAAAGGCTTGATCATCTCCAGCCACGAGGAATTCAGTTGAGCGCGTTCGATTTCGCCTTGCCGCGCCAGGATCTGCCAAAGCCCCACGTTTGCCTGAAAAATTCCCATCGCGTTGCCGCGCAGCGCGTGGTCTGGGATTCTATTCAGGGCCTCGGCTGTATTCAGGAAAGCCATGATCGAGTTATCGCTCAGATCCGGAAATTCAGAAAAGATCAGGTACTGATCACCATAGTCTGCATACTTCTCGGCAAGCAGCAGCACCATTTGGTTACTGAGTCGCTTCCCTAATGCGCGCCTGTGATCCAGTTCGCTCAAACACAGATAGGCTTGCACTGGCCCGTTATCCGTTGCCAATTGCGAAAAACCGAACATCGCCTCGGCCAGTTCGTCTCCGCTGCGCCAGCCCGCGGCTCGTTTCCCCGTATGGCGGACTACTTTAGAATCTTTCTTCTGTCGAAGAATTTCGCTCCACACCTGCAGGTTTCCCGGCACATACGGTTCCCCGTCGCTGTCCCATTGCAGCCGCGTTACCAGCACCATCAATGCGGGGGCCGGTCGAAACGGCAGCCGGGCTCCCGCTTCATCCGAAGCTCCGGCCGCCCTGAACGCCGCGTAGTAACGCTTCATTCTCCGATCCGCCGCAAAGTGTCCTTGCTGACTCTGGCTGATTCGCGCCATCGCGTCAAAATAGGTTGCCACCCACCCTTGATCTTTCTTTAAAAGCTGCAGGATAAATTCTTTCGGCACGTGAGGATTCGCTCCCACCATCTCTTGCCAGTCTTTCTCCGCTTCCCTCCCGCCCGGAACAACCACCGCTCCATTTCGAACGGTGATCTGGCTTCCGTAAAGATCTAGAGCCGGGGCCAACGGCAGCAGTTTCGCCAGCCCTATGTCCTTTTTCAGGACCATTCTGGTTTCAGGCTCGATTTGCGAAACGGCCCAGTAAAGCCGCGCGACGTTCGGTTCATACAGAAGGCTTTCCAAAAAGTCCCGGTTCTCTTGCCCCTTCTGGCTGGCGACTGCGATCCAGTCGCCTTGCGTGAACAGCACCGGTACCGAGCTCCCGGTGTAGCCATAGACAAACGGTCTGTCATGCTGCAATGCGTCCTCAAGGTCGAGCAGCGGGAACCCCGAATCCGCGGTCAGGAAAGCCCTTTCCGGATCTGCCGTAACCAAGGCCATTCCACCACTTCCACATTCCCCTTCCACTCTGTACCCGAGAACTCGAAGCAGACCATCTGCGTCTTTGCATCCACTTACACGGATGCTCCCCCCCTCAACCGCCAGGGCACCTAGCTCCCTCGATTGGTGTACATAGCGCCGCAGCAAAATCAGGTACTCCGTCGCTCTTCCCAACTGATACCCCTGCAGCAAAACGCTGTGTGCTAGCAGCGGCATCACCTCCGTGGGCTTAATGTCCAGGCTGATCGCGCTCATGCGCAGGAATGACCGCAAGGGACCTGGAATGACTACGACATCCTCGGGTTGCGAAGACACCGCGCCCTGATCCGGACTCTTCAAGTCCTCCAAAGAAGTCGGCTTTGGGGTGGCGAGGACGGCAGGAGCGAAAGTGGCTTGGAAAAGCCCCGCAACACAGGACAACAGCAGGAGAAGAACAGATCTCACAGTTGACCCCCACTCGACCCGGAAGCGAGGCGGAATGCCTACGGAGTCAGATAGTTGCAGGATTCTACTCCTCCGGCGCTCCATATCCAATTAAGATTTTTTGAATATTGGGCTCCTCAGGCAAAGCCTATAGGCCGGCAAAAACGGCGGCGTCCAGGCGCAACGGGTTGCACACCTCGTTCTATCTCATTTTCCTTCCTTCACTTCCGTGCCATATCGGGAGAAGTGCAGAGCAAACCTTCCGCTCTTATGTTTGCCCGTCACACCCTCTCGTGCCCTCCGCACTGGCTTCTCGCCCTCCTCAAGCAGACGCTCGCCTCATCGGAGGTCTCCCCATGACAAATCCTAAGGTTGCCGATTTGGCCGGTCCAGGCATCGGCAATTATGAAGAGCTCGAGAAAATTCTACCGAACGATTACAGCAGTTCGCTCACACGCAGAGAAACACAAAAAGCCATCTTCGCCGTCAAGCGTTTCATCGAGGACAATCTCTGCAAAGAGTTGAACCTCATTATGGTCACGGTACCGCTCATCGTCGACGTCGACAGCGGTGTCAACGACATGCTTGATCGCGACGGTTCCCGCACTCCCATTCAGTTCCACATTTCCAACGACCGCGATAAACACCCCGTCGACGCACAAATCGTTCAGGCTGCCACCAAGTGGAAGAGAACCGCTCTCCGCCACCTCGGCATGCGTCTCGGTGAAGGCCTTTGCACCGATATGCGCGCCGTCCGCAAAGACTACTTCCTCGATCACGACCACAGCGTCTACGTTGACCAATGGGACTGGGAGCGCGTCATCTCCTCCGATCAGCGCAATCTCGACTTCCTCAAAGAAATCGTCAATAAAATCTGGAAGGTCCTCACCGAAGCCGAGCGCTACGCCATCGAACTGTTCCCTGAACTCCGTTCTAAGCAATATCCAAACCTGCCGGAGAAGCTGACATTCCTCCACGCCGAAGAATTGCTCCACATGTATCCGGATTTGCCGCGCAAGCAAAGAGAGACAGCCATCCTCCAGCAGTGTCCGGCGCTTTTCATTACCGGAATCGGCCACCCGCTCGAAGATGGCTACCCGCATGAAATGCGCGCCGCCGACTACGACGATTGGGTCACGCCGACCAAGACGATCGACGGAAAACAGTGTCACGGCTTGAATGGCGACATTCTGGTCTGGAATCACGTAACGAAACGTCGCCACGAACTCAGTTCCATGGGCATCCGCGTCAACGCCGAAACGCTCAAGAAGCAGCTGGAGTTGTCCGGCCAGCTCGATTTCCTGAAATTCCCTTATCACCAGGCCATCATGAAGAATGACATTCCGCTCAGCATCGGCGGCGGCATCGGCCAATCGCGCACTCTCATGCTTATTTTGCGCAAAGCGCACCTTGGCGAAGTCACCGTCAGCGTCTGGCCCAAAATTTTGAAGGAGATTTGCGCGAAGAAAAATATCCAGGTGCTGGAATAATAAAAAACGAATAGAGCGAGCGAAACGGGCAGCCGGTCAAGTCATGGGGACGATGATGGACTGGCTGCCCGTTCTTTCGCGCTCAAACACTAATCTCGTCACCCGAACGCAGCACGGGGGGCGGCGAATCCCTCCCGGCGTTCTTACCGGTTCTTACGATTCGCCTCTCCGAAACTGTCAACCGTGGACTGTCGACTGAGAACCTATCTCAGTGTCCCAGGAATTTCTCGATTTTCGTCAGTTCGGCCTCGGCCATGTCAAAATATTTCTGCGCGTTGGTCAGGTCCTGCGCCTTTAGCGCGTTGTTTCCCTTCGTCATGTAAAGCTGCATGCGCTCTTCCGATGACGCGATATCCGCGCGAAGATTGTAGCCTGCCGCAACTTGCTGTTTCCGAAGTGTCTCCACGCTTTGCGTCGCCGTCTCCGCGCGCACGTTCAGCTTATCCGCTTCATCTTCCACTTTCGCAATTTCCTCCGGTGAAGGTCCGGGTGGCGTTTGTGGCATTGGCGGAGTATCCGCTCCCGGTGAGGCCGGAATCGCACCCTTTTTCGACGCGCTCTTGCCAGATTGTGACCCGGGCTGCCCGGACATGCTGACCGATCCAGTCTGCGCGTCAACGTGCAAGCTGCCTTGCGGGCTATCGATCGAGACATTCCCTTTCGCGTCCACCTTCAGGCTGCCCTCATCGCTCTGCAGGGAAACTACGGGAGGCGTCGCCGATGTGGCGCTCGTGACTGGCGTCGAAGAGTCAGTCGCCGTGCTGTTCCCGTTCGCAGGGAACATCGCTTTCTTCGGGTCTGCGTGTGTTCCAAAGTGCCGCGGAATATACATTCCCGCAGCGATCAGCACGCCCACGCCTAATACTGCCCCCATCGCCAGCCATACACCTCGGCTCGAACTTGGCGGCGCAACCGGTGGTGGCGGAACGGCTGCAACCGGTGTGGGTGGCGACGTCAGCGGCACTGTCGGTGGCGCAGGGGTGGCAGCGCGCACGGGCGTCGGTGTGCGCTGCGGCGCCGGAGTTGTCGCCACGCGGGGCGTATGCGGTGTATCCACGAGCGTCGTTGCGCCCGAGGGCTTTGGCGTGGGCGTCACGGATGTCGTGGCTGACGCTGGCAACTGGCTCACTGCCACGCTGCTCAAAGCCGCGCGAAACGCATCCGCGGATTGGAACCGGCTCGCCGGATCCTTTGCAATCGCCATCATGATGATTTGGTTCAATCCCGGCGGCAAGTCGCCGCGCAAGGTGATCGGTTCGGGCGGCGTGTCATTCAGGTGCGCAGTCATCAGTGAGTATTGCGAATCGCCCTTAAAGGGAAGTTTGCCGGTTAACATTTCGTAGAGCGACACACCAAACGAATAAATGTCTGAGCGTGCATCGGCCGATTCGCCCCGTACCTGCTCCGGCGGCATGTAGTTGAGCGAACCCAGGGTTGTTCCGGTCGAGGTGAGCGAACCGTCTGTCGCCGAGCGCGCAATGCCGAAGTCCATCAACTTCACTACGCCTTGCGGAGTCAGCATCATGTTCGCGGGCTTGATGTCCCGGTGAATGATGTTCTGCTTGTGCGCATAACTCAGTGCCGAAAGTACCTGGTCGGCGTAATTCACGGCGTCTGCGGTGGAGAGAGGAGCGCGGGCCGCGCGATTGGCCAGGGTTTCCCCTTCCACGAACTCCATGATCATCGCCAATTGATTTTCGTACGTCAGCGCCGTGCGCAAAGCCGCGATGTTTGGATGATTTAATGTTGCCAACAGGCGAATCTCCCGCAAGAAACGGTCCGCCAAGCTCTGATTGCTGCCCAAATCCGGAAGCAGAATCTTCATCGCTTCCACGCGATCGGAAATGACGTTACGCACCTTATAGACTTTGCCCATACCCCCCATGCCAAGAATGGAGAGGATTTCGTAGTCGCCAATGTGCTGGCCAACATTAAATTCGGCTGTCATAAAGTCCTCCAACGGGGGCACCGCGTCTTGCGAGAATACAACAAAAGGGTGGCCCAAAATACAACCAGCCCGCGGGACTGATGCGGGCCGGCCGTGCCTGGCAAATTGCCAGAGGAAGGATTAGTTTTTGACCACGTCGCCGACTTTGGCGGGTCCGGCTCCGGTGAAAGTCGCGGTCGCGGAATCGTCGTCTACGTCGGTTATTGTGGCATCTCCCACTTTGTCTTCCACCGACTTGATCACTTTGCCCGTCGCCGGATCTTTCACAACGCGCACTTGCCGGGAGACAGTCAGTTTGTCGCCCACCTTCACTCCAGCTTTCTTGCCGACGTTGATAATCAGTGTGTTGCCGGTGGCATCAGCCACCAGGCCGGAAATGACCAGCGAACGCGCGGGAATCTTATCCGCCTCATCGTCCAGTTTTGTGCCTACGTCGTCGACCGCCTTGTGCGTCGCTTCGCCGAGAATCGTGTTGGCAAAGTTACTGCTGCCCATATCCAAGCTGCCGCCACCTCCGCCCGTCCACCCGCCACCCCCACCGAGCAGGGCAGTGCTGGACCGCGTCGATTCACCGAGTCCTTGCACCGAAGCCAAAATTTCTCCGGTGGACACGTTGATCACCCGCGCTGTGATGCCGACAACCGCTTTTGCTTTGCTGGCTCCAACACCGCCAATGCCGAACCGGCCCAAGCCGTAGCCGCCTCCCCCCACGTTGGTGTGTTGGTCATCGCGCCCGAACTGCGTGATCGAGCCAATGATGATGGCGTCTACACCCAAAACCTTGCCAATTTTTGCCGCCGTGTTGGAGTCCGCCCGATCGCTGTTCGAGAAATTCTGTTCGGCTAGGATTTTGTCCAGTGCGGAACGTTCCACCAGCCGGTATCTCCCATCCTTCAGCAACTTATCCACTAGCATGTCGGAGATTCCTTTGCCGATGTCCTGGTTGGAGCCAAAGATCTGCTGAACGTAATTCTGAACGGTCCCATAATCAAAATTCATAATCGTCACAAGCCTCTTGGGACCTGCCGCAACAGCCGCGGGGGCGGCAGCCGGCGTCGTGGCGTCCTGCCCTCGCGTCGGCGCGCAGAGCCATGCTGCGGCCAATAGAGACAAACCTATCCGTGCAATCCGGGAGAACATACCAGGCTCCTTGCTGCAGGCGGCGATTACGGATGGGTTCCGAGGACAATACCCCCGCCTGCGATGCGCTATCTTAATGAAAGACCTTAGAGGTAGCAACGACGATTTCGGGCCGCATTTCGGGCCGCGCTTTTGTTCCGGATTTCGCCCGACTTGTTAGGCGTCTCTTTGTCATTTTGGACTTCAGCTAGAATGCGGCCCTGCTGCCCATCGTCTGTCTGTATTAGACTATTCCCGAACAGTTTCACCACAACCTGATGAGCCATCAACTTCTTCGCGAACCACGCTGGCCCGCTTTCGTAGCCATGTTTGCTGCGGCTGGCGTTTACCTGGCGTTACCGGAGCCGCTTTCCGTGGGACCAAGCTGGCTATTGCTGGCAATTATCGTACTTTTGCTGATTCCGATTGCAATCTCCGCTCGTCGCGGCGATCACAAGGTAACTCGGATTCTTACTTTCGCTGCCAACACCATTATTACCATCGCCATGATTGCTTCGCTCGTTCTTCTGGTACAGGGCATTCCGCAACATCTGGAAACCCCCAAAGCCTTGCTTCGCTCCGCCTGCGCCCTTTGGGTGACCAACATTCTTATCTTCGCTTTGTGGTACTGGAAACTCGACGGCGGTGGCCCGCTGCTCCGGGAACTCCCCGGCGGCATGTCCAAGAGCGCATTTTTGTTCCCACAAATGGCCCGCGAAAACTACGACCCATCCTGGGCTCCCCAGTTCGTCGATTACCTTTTTCTCGCTTTCAATACCAGCACGGCATTCTCACCCACGGACACCGCGGTACTCTCCCGCTGGGCAAAGCTCTGCACCATGCTCCAATCGCTGATTTCTCTCACAATCATCGCCCTGCTCGCCGCCCGCGCCGTCAATATCCTTTGATTCAATCCAATCTAGGGTGACGATGACCATTCCACTCGGCGGTAGAGGAGAGTCATGAGCGCCTCTGCGAATTTTGCAGAACTGCGTGATGCTGCTTTTCAAGCCCCGTTCCATGATTCCAGGTTTGGGCGATCGTTGCTGTTTCGACGGATGCACCGCCTCGCAAGTGTTGTCCTTGGGAAACTCCTAGCTCCCGGCGGTTTTTCAGCAAACCAACCTCTTTCTGTGGTGCGATCCCCAAATTCCCAAATCACTTCGTTGACAAAGACCCTCTCGGCCTCTAAACTTGGATTTTGTCTTTACAGGGAAAGGTGTGACTGTTGCAATGAGGACGTACGTAGCCAAAGGTGACGAAGCAGAAGCCCTCAAAGTGGGCGCGCAGTGGTTTGTTTTGGACGCAACGGACAAGGCTCTCGGTCGCCTGGCGACCAAAGCCGCGCGGATCCTGATCGGCAAGGACAAGGCCAGCTTTACGCCTTATTTGGATTCCGGCGATCACGTCGTGGTAATCAACGCCGACAAGGTCAAGATGACCGGGAACAAAGTGGACCAGAAGGTGTATTACTCCCACAGCGGTTATCCCGGCGGTTTGAAGGCGGTACCGGCCAAGCGCGTTCGCGAAACCAAGCCCGAGTGGATGATTCGCGAAGCGATTGTCGGCATGTTGCCCAAAAATAAACTGCGTGCGAGCCGCGCCAAGAAGTTGCGCGTGTATCGCGATGCGGTTGGTTTGGCGCGCCACGCGGGGCAGAAGCCGCAGCACGTCGCGTTTTAAGAGTTCCCCGGCTTCGCCGGGTTTGCACGAGAGTTTCCGCACGTTGACCGTTCCTTTCTAAGTGGTGCCTTAGCAGGGAGCCTTCCGAGCGTGAAGTTCAAGAGATGAGCGGATTGGTCTCGCCATTTTGTCGATTTTTGAGGAGGATCATTGAGTACTGCGAATACGCCCCCACTGGGCAACAAGACATGGTTTCACGGCACTGGCCGCCGCAAGGAATCCATTGCACGAGTCTTTCTGCGCTCGGGCAGCGGCAAGTTCACTGTCAATGGCCGCACGACCAAAGAGTATTTCCCCAATCATGCGTGGGAGCATGACGCCACCGAGCCGTTGAAGTTCACCAGCCTGGTGGACCAGGTCGACGTGGTGTGCACCGCCAAGGGCGGCGGCGTCGGCGGTCAGTCCGGGGCAGTGCGCATGGGATTGTCGCGGGCCATCAGCCGCTTCAACCCCGAACTGCGTCCCTCCCTGCGCAAGAACGGCTTTCTGACTCGCGATTCCCGCATGAAGGAACGCAAGAAGTACGGCCAGAAGGGCGCTCGTAAGCGCTTCCAGTTCACCAAGCGGTAATCGCTTGGAGTCTCGGTTGTCATCCTTAGGTGCTTTTTTCGACGAAGGATCTCAACCCTGGTGCTTGGCTACGAATTTATGAGCTCTGGCGGCGCGAGCAAACTCGCGCCGTCAAGAACACGGCCGGCAAGACGCCGGCAAGAGGCTGCTGCGTATTCTTCACCGAATCCGAAAAGCAGCTATCTACTAAGGAGGAAAAGTGGCAGTAGAAATCACCATGAAGGAGCTGCTGGAGGCCGGTGTTCATTTCGGCCACCAGACGCGCCGTTGGAACCCCAAGATGAAGGAATACATCTTCGGGGAGCGCAATGGCATTCACATCATCGATCTGCAGAAGACGCTGAAGATGTTCCGCGAAGCCAGCCGTTTCGTCAGCGAAATCTCCAGTCACGGGCGTACCGTTTTGTTTGTCGGCACCAAGCGTCAGGCACAGGAAGCGATCGCCGAAGAAGCCAAGCGCGCCGGGGCATACTTCGTCAATCACCGCTGGCTGGGCGGCACTCTGACCAATTGGGCCACGCTTCAGAAGTCCATTAAGCGCCTGAAACTCCTAAAGGCCATGACCGAGGACGGCCGCATGGAGCAGCTCTCCAAGAAAGAACGTGCGCGCCTGGACCGGGAAATGAAGCACCTCTTTCAGAATCTGGAAGGCATCGAGAATATGGCGCAGTTGCCGGACGCGCTCTTTGTGATCGATTCCAACGCCGAGGAAATTGCCGTCAAGGAAGCGCGCCGCATGGGCATTCCCGTCGTCAGCGTGGTGGACACCAATTGCGATCCGGACATGGTGAACTGGATTATCCCGGGCAACGATGACGCTTTGCGCGCCATTCGCCTGTTTACCACCAAGATCGCGGATTCGGTCGCCGAAGGCCGCACCATCTACGAGCAGTCGCAGGTCGCCGACCAGAAAGCTGCCGCCGATCAAGCCCACGAAGCCGGCGTCGATTATGTCGACACCAGCGCCTACGAGCAGTACGAAAAGCAGGAAGGCGACTTCGTCGAGGGCACGGAGGCTTTCATCGAAGCAGCGGAAACCACCGTTCCTCCCGATGAGGAAAAGCGCTAACGATTCGCGCGAGGCTATTCAATTCAATTGGCCCGGCGCAGCGATCACGCCTCACGCCGGGCCATTTTTCTAGGATAGACGCAGGCGAATTTCAGAAACCAGAGAGAAGAAAAGGATGAGTACAAGTAAACCAGTCATGGAAATACCCGCAAAGCTCGTCAAGGAACTCAGAGAGAGAACCAACGCCGGCTTCAGCGATTGCCGCGCCGCGCTCGTCGAGGCCAATGGCGACATCGAAAAGGCCATCGACGTCCTGCGCAAGAAGGGTCAGGCCGCCGCGGCCAAGAAGGCCACGCGCGAAGCCTCCGAAGGCCTCATCGGCCACTACATTCATGCCGGCGGAAAGATTGGTGTAATCGTCGAAATCAATTGCGAAAGCGATTTCGTTGCCCGCACCGAAGCTTTCCAGCAACTCTGCCACGATCTCGCCATGCACATTGCCGCGGTTGATCCGCGCTACGTCCGTCGCGAGGACGTCACCTCCGAAATGCTGGAACGCGAGCGCGAGATCTACATGGCGCAAGCCCGCGCCACCGGCAAGCCGGAGCCAGTCATCCAGAAGATTGTCACCGGCAAGATGGAAAAGTTCTACGAGGAAACCTGCCTCTACGAACAGCACTACATCAAGGACGAGACGCAGACCATCGGCGAGATGATCAATGCCGCCATCGCCAAGCTCGGCGAGAACATTGCCATTCGCCGCTTCGCCCGCTTTAAGGTTGGCGAGGGCAGCGCTAATCCCGCCGCAGGCACGCCCGAACCAGCACCAGCGCCCGAAAACGCCTGAGCGACCATCACGCCTATTCGTGCGGCGGCAGCGCGCTGCACTTTAGAACGCGCCAGCCTCCCGGGGCGTTTTTGTGTCCGGTCATCTTCCAACGTCAATCCGCTCGAGTCGGGTGTGCGAACGCCTAAAGCCCGTCGTCAATCGAGCTGATAAACTAGTTCGTTGAGAGAATCCTTCTCCGTGTAGGAATCACGGTTCACGGGGAAGGCGCCCAAGGCCAGCCCATCAACGAAGTGGCCCACACCCTGGTCGTAAACGCACGCGGCGCATTTTCCCCCGGAATCTCCCGTGACGGTGGGCCAGGTGCTCACGGTGCGCATAACAAAACGGAAGAAGAACTGTATTGCCGGGTGGCCAGGATTGCCGGTAGTCACGCGGCGAAAGCGGAAATCGCTGTTGAAGTTCTGCAACCACCTTCGCGATTCTGGCGAGTCACGTTTCCCCCGGAGGACTGGAAGCCCGACGAACTGCAAGCCACACAATCCCTGGACTCCCCCTGTGTTCATGCCGCATAAGTTGCTATTCGAGCGACCCACAAGATAGGCCATCTTCCCCATTGTTTGTTACAATCGGCAAGGTTTCGCCCAGATCAGACGGAGAGACATGCCACCGAAATCGAAAGCGTCGACGAAAAGCGAAAGAAAAAGGCCGGCCTATCACCGGCTGTTGCTGAAACTATCCGGCGAATCGTTGCAGGGGCCGCAAGGGTTCGGCATTGATGGCCAGACCATCTATGAGATTGCCAAGGAATTGCGAGATGTCCACAAGCTTGGAGTGCAGATTGCCATCATGGTCGGGGGCGGAAATATATTTCGTGGCGCGCGCCAAAAGGGTTTCGAGATTGACCGTGCCACTGGCGATTACATGGGCATGTTGGCCACGGTATTGAACGCCCTGGCCCTTCAGGACGCGCTCGAAAAAGTCGGCGTGCACACCCGCGTGCAGAGCGCCATTGAAATGCACCAGGTGTGCGAGCCGTTCATCCGTCGCCGCGCTACGCGGCACCTCGAGAAGGGGCGCGTGGTCATCTTCGCCGCGGGCACCGGCAATCCCTATTTTTCGACGGACACCGCCGCCGCACTGCGCGCCATGGAAATCAAGGCCGACGTCATCCTGAAGGCCACGCGCGTCGACGGCATCTACGACGCGGATCCGGAAAAGGTCAGCGGCGCCAAGTTCTTCGCGGAGATTACTTATCGCGAGGTCTTGCACCAGAATTTGAAAGTCATGGATGCCACCGCGATTTCCCTGTGCATGGACAATGGCATGCCAATCGTGATTTTCAATATGCACCAGCCCGGCAACATTCGCCGCGCGGTTCTTGGGGAACGCGTGGGTTCAAAGGTGTCCCCGAGTTAACGGAGTCTTACAGCGTTCAGATATCAGTAACCAGTTTTCAGTCTCGCTGTCGTTTGAGTCGGGGGATCGCAGTCGTTGATGGAACGCTTGCAGTTGGCGATTTCGGTCCGGTCTATACTGGGCCAGCGGCTTTTGGCCAGTGGGACTTGCCGCAGGGGATTCGCCGGACCCGTGCCAGGAATTGTTTCCC
The DNA here is from genome assembly GCA_963709675.1 of Candidatus Acidiferrales bacterium. GTDB lineage: Bacteria > Acidobacteriota > Terriglobia > Acidiferrales > UBA7541 > Acidiferrum. Next base: position 477,119 of record CAVPWW010000001.1, on the reverse strand, counting down.
CTGACTTATCGAGAACTGAAAACTGAGAACCTTACACTCAGAATCCGAGGATCGACACGATGACTACGATTGCAAATACAAAAGAAGCGCAAGCTGCCGCAAAAACCCGTATGGAAAAGGCTGTCGAAGACTTCCGCAAGGAGTTGGCCTCCGTCCGCACCGGCCGCGCCAACGCCGCCATTCTGGATCAGGTGCGCGTCGACTATCACGGCACGCCCATGCCCGTGAACCAGTTGGGCAGCGTCACCATTCCCGACGCCAGCATGCTGGTCATTTCTCCCTGGGATCCCAGTGCCGTTGCGATGATCGACAAGGCCATCCGCGCCTCCGATCTGGGCCTTAATCCCACCAACGACGGCAAAGTCGTCCGCATCCCCATTCCTGCTCCGACCGAGGAGCGCCGCAGGGAACTTGTTAAGCACATTCACAAGGCCCTGGAGAACCACCGTACGGCCATCCGCAATATTCGCCGCGACCTGAAAGAAGCCATCGACAAACTCGAAAAGGAAAAAAAGATCAGCCAGGACGAACAGAAACGGGGACTCGAGGAACTCGACAAGCTCTCCCAGACGGAGACCAAGAAGGTCGAAGACCTTTGCACCTCCAAAGAAAAAGAAGTCATGGAAATCCGCTAAACGGAAAATCCAAAACAGAAATTGGAAAAATGAAGCGAGGCGCGGATATGACGGGACAGCGCCAGGGTGGTGGGCGATCTTAAACAGTGCTCTCCCTATTTTTATTTTCGAATCTCACAGCCTCACTGGGGCTTGGCCTGTTCGGGGGTTGCCTTCGGCTCTGCTTCCGGTTTCGCTGGTTGGACCAGAATAAGCCTTTGCGCCTGGTCATTCTGCACTACGTGCAAAAACGCGTTGTAGTCCATCACGCGGTCCCCTAAGATCTCTCGCTTCAGGAAATCAATTCGTCGCGTTGCCACCACCGTGTTCAGCGAGCTCGAATATTTTGAAGTGTAGGTCGCATAGTCCCGCGCCACCGATGTACCCGCCGGGGTTTGCACTGTCGTCCCTTCGGGCAGCCCAAGCGTCATGGAAGTCTGCACGTCCAGCGGAGTGCCCAACACAATTTTAGGGGCCATCTTCCCTTGCGCCGTCGGCGGTGGCAGATCCGGCAAACCGATCTGCGGCAAGAGCGCGGGAATGCGCACTGGTTTCTTGGACCAGTCCACGAATCTCATTTGTGTCAGATCGTACTCCACGATAAACGGATCGTCCGTCTCCAATGGGTCGGAGGCTCGCGCGCTGGTCACCTGTCCGCGAAAACCATCCGAAATCGCCAGTAGCGTGGCGATGTCCTTCCACTTGTCCTTCGGAGCTTGATGAAAGGCCACGCGCAGCAACAGTTCGTTCTCCCCACGCAAAACATATTTTACTTTGGCGCTCAGCTGCCCATCTTTCGCGATCGCCGCGTCCACGCTGACTTTTTGAGAGGCCGCGAACGGCGGCGTAGTGGGTGTGTTGATCCATCCACTGCCCGGCAAATTCGCCGCGTAGAGATCGCGCCGCAGAAGTAGCGCGCACTTAGCCTCCGTCGGTGAAATCATCCCGAACGGAGCCACTTCGACCGCCGGATCGAGCCAGTATTGCTGTTCTTTCGTTGAACCAAGAACCACCAGGTGTTTGAATGCGCCAGGCGTTGCCAGTGCTTTCTTGTCGCAAAATCCCGTCAGCACGGCGTCTGCGCGCAAATTCACCGCCGCGGCCAGCGCCGCAAACAGCACGTATTTGTCTTCCCCGGTTGCATACCCGGAATCCAAAATGTCAAGCGCAGGCCGTGAACGGAATCCAGTGGTGCCGAGCGGTAGATCGACAGTGTTGATTTGCGTAGACACAAACGCATAAACGGCTTTCATGCGCGCAAAGTCGCTCTTGGAATCCCGCGTCAGCAAGAGCGCTTTTTCCCTCATCGCCAGCGCGACCTCCGGCCTGCGTCCCAGCTCTTTCATCGATTCTTCGCGAGTTTTTATTTCCTCCAGTGGCTTGGAGCCCGGAAGCAGCAACTCGGCAAGGCGCGCCGACAGGCGCTCCCATGTGAATGTTGAAACATCCACGTCCGGCGTTGTCGATGCATCCGGTGCAAGCTCCTCGCCTGCCGCGTCATCTTTCGCGGGCGAATATGTACGCCTCCAACGGTAAATCGTGAAGGCACTTTCGCCAGATCCCGTATTTTCTTTCGATTCGGGAGGAGCCGCAGGATTGACGCGTGGCTCCACTTTCCGCGAACTCGGCAAGTCCAGTTCGTAATTCTCTTGCAGCACCTGCCCCGAGCGGTCGAAGCTGTGTTCCAGCCAAAAATCCGGTGCCAGCGGATGTTTCGCAGTTGTCGTGATCACGCGATACTCTACCCTATCGCCTTCCTGCAATCCCAGAATCCTCACAGACTTAACTCGCACATCCTGATACACCGGGAATTGCTCAACCGCGGCATTCGGCACATCCGTCACAGCGCTGGGCAGCACCTCAGACGTGCCGCCGTTCGCATGGCTCACCCGCACCAGAGGAATCTCGACCTGTTGAAATGAACGGTTGTAATCGAAGGAAATTCGGGCAAACTGCTGTGCGCCCAGAACATTGATGATTTTAACGATGGTGTGAACTTCCTTGCGCGAATCCCCATTGGCCTCGAAGCGCATCCATGTTTCGAGTAACTGGATCTGAAACGGGAGTTGCGGTTTTTCGACTGGCTTCTCTTTCTGCGTCGGGGATTGTTCTGCCGCCTGGGCCGGTGGCTTAGTTGCAGGCTCCTGCGCTTGCTTGGCAAGCGTGCCGGCAGCGCAGCAGATCAGAATCACGCAGAGGAAGGCCGTCCGTTTCAAAAGTGTCACGTTGGAAGTTTAGGCGCGACCGCAGCAAGGGTAAAGCCGGGTGTTCCCGCCTGTTTCAGAGCAGGCACGGGCTTATCGGTGAGCGGCTTGCAATGATTCGTTCAATGGCTAACAAACGGCCTCCCTTCCATACATAGTTCGCCGTACATCCCTCGATTGGCTGGTTGTGAGATATTGAGTCGAGAAACGCCCTTCAACAATATCGCATCACGCCCCTCGGAGCGTAGTTGCCGTGACCAAGTTCATGGGGGCGCGGGAAAGGAGCAAGCATGGTGACTTTACGCCTGACTGCAATCATTTCCGGACTGGCTCTAACGGTTGTTTCCTGGCTGTCCATGGGAAGCCATTTCCCCCAGCCTCAGAAAAGCGACAATAAGGCGGAGATCGAACGCGGGAGATATCTTGTCGAAGAAGTTGCCAAATGCGGGGAATGTCATACGCCCAGAAATGCAAACGGTGACTTGGATGAACATGCCTGGCTACAGGGTGCCTCGATCTGGATTTCGCCGGTTCGGCCGATCAAAAATTGGGCCGATCATGTTCCCCCCCTGGCAGGGCTCCCCGGCCTGACAAAAGAAGAGGCGGAGCGCGTTTTGGAGAAGGGAATCGGTCCCGAGGGAGAAACCCTTCGGCCACCCATGCACATTTATCACATGAAGCATGAGGACGCCGAAGCGATCGTCGCTTATCTTAATTCTCTTCCCCGAGCTATCCATTAATTTCGCTGGGAGCGCACACTGCCGCTGCCTTGCGGGTCCAAGTGATTTGGAAAGACCAAAAACTGTCCCACCCCAACGCCTACTCCCTGCCTACGTCTAAGACCATGGTAAATTAGAAGTTTGCGTTTACTGTGAAGTCGCCATAGGGGGAGCGGACATGAAGAAAAGGTTCCTTGGCATTGCGTTTGCACTTGCGTTGGCAAGTTTCGGGGTATCGGCCAACGATTCGGTCAAGCCGAAAGGGCCGGAGGACGATGGCACCAAGCCGGCGCTCACCAGTATTGCGGGCGAAGGCTTTTATGATTCACGCGCTTTCACCTATCTGACCGAACTGAGCGACGACGTGGGCGGACGTGTTACTGGCTCGCCTGCAGGTCAAAAAGGCATCGACTGGGGCCTCGCCAAGATGAGAACCATCGGTCTCGCCAATGTGCACGCCGAAAAATGGTCGATGTGGAAGGGTTGGACTCGCTGCACCGCCTCTGCGGAGATGCTCGCTCCTCTCCACCGTACTTTGACGGTGGACGCCATGGGTTGGACAGGTTCAACGCCTGCCGGAGGCGTTGAAGCCGAAGTGGTCGCCGCAAACCTCTTCGACATGGACGACGAAATCGCGAACATTTCCCGTTTCCACGGCAAAATAGTGATGATGAAAACCGAAGGCGTCCCCAAGAAAAATTTCTGGATGCTGTTTGCCCAGTACGGCGATTTCCTGAAGGATCTCCACGATGCAGGAGCCGTAGCCGTCATTGGAGGCCAGGGTGGTTTCAAAGCCGAAGGCATGCACCTTACCCACACGGGAATCCTCGGTTTTGCCCAGGATTTTGCGATTCCCGTCGTCGACATGGCTATGGAGGACGACAGCCAACTCGAACGTTTGCTGGCTTCGGGGAAAACCGTGCGTGTCCGAATCAACGTGCAAAATACGTTTACGGGCGGGCCCGTCGAGTCCGCGAATGTTGTCGGCGAAGTTGTTGGCCGGGAGCATCCAGATGAGATCCTAGTTGTGGGAGCTCACCTCGACTCCTGGGATTTGAGCGAAGGAGCGACGGACAATGGCACGGGTGCCACCAGCGTTCTCGCGGCTGCCGATGCGATCGAGCGAAGCGGCCAGCGTCCCCGCCGTACCATCCGCTTCGTGCTCTTTACTGGAGAAGAGCAGGGCCTGTTGGGATCGTTGGCCTACGTACAGCAACACGCCGCCGAAATGAAGAATCATCTGGGCTGCGTCGTTCTCGATGACGGTCAGGGTCCGATCAAAGAGTTCCAACTCGGCGGACGCAACGATCTGATCGACTCGATGAAGGTCTTTGCGCAATCGCTCGACAACATTCGCGAGATCTCGGTAAGCGATAAACGCGAATTCGGCACGGATACTGGACCATTCATACTCGCGGGTCTGCCGGGCATAAACCTGGACCAGGATTCTCCAGACTACAAATATACGCACCACTCCGCGGCTGACTCGCTCGAGCAAGTGAAGCCGGATGTCCTGACGCAGGATGCCACCATCATGGCGCTCACCGCGTTTTGGCTGGCAGATCGTCCGGAGCGCTTTGCCACCCCTTGGCCCGCCGGACGAACCGCGAAAATGCTCCGGGAAAAGGGCGATTATGATATGCTTAAAGCGTTCCATATGTGGTCGTTTGGAGACTTGGGCGTGGAAGGTCCTCCAACGGCTAACTGATTGTATTTAAGCGAGTTGCTTGTGGAGGGTGCAGATTTGGCCGCAGGCTGGTAGCAGCCGGATTGCCATTCTCAACTTTTCCACAATTTTTTCCACTGCATTGTATCGAAAGAAGTTTGACAGCCTGACTTAACTTCTTTATACTTTGTGTTTTGTCAGGGGGATTTCCCCGCGTTGTACGGCCTTCTGCTTAGTGGCGGTAGGCTGGTTGGAAGGAAATTCTTCGGTTCCAGAACAAGTTCGATGGAATGGGACAGAAGAGCGGCCGGAATGGGGCGCCAGCCCCGAAAAGCCGAGTAAGCCTCTCCGATTCGATACCGGGAGCGTAAGTCTGTCTCTTGGATTGTGCACGGAGTCTCTTGCTGGTTCTCTCCGGATTCGCAGTACCTTTCAGCGTTAGTGTGTGCTCTCGCGTTTTTGTTTGCGCGCAGGTGCGAGAGCTAGCGAAATGTGTCTGCGCGCGATGTCCGGGTGGACTTACGAGTGTATTTTTCGTGGGCTACCCCAGGAAAAAGAGGAACGACTGTGCCGACGTTTTCGCAACTTGTACGCATGGGAAGAGAAGGGGTCATTTCAAAGACCAAATCGCCTGCCCTGATGGGGTGCCCCGAAAAGCGCGGTGTATGCATTCGCGTGTACACCCAGACCCCGAAGAAGCCGAACTCCGCTCTGCGCAAAGTCGCCCGCGTGCGCTTGACCAATGCCGTCGAGGTCACCACGTATATTCCGGGCATCGGCCACAACCTGCAAGAGCACTCCATCGTGCTCGTGCGCGGCGGCCGCGTGAAGGATCTGCCCGGTGTTCGCTATCACATTGTTCGCGGAACCCTGGATGCGGCGGGCGTGGAAAATCGCAAGCAGGGACGCTCGAAGTACGGCGCGAAGCGGCCCAAGGCCGGCGCGGCCGCGAAGTGACGATCCGGCGAGGATCGTCATCCTGAGGAGCGCGCCTCTTGCGCGAAGAGGGATCTCTCGAGGGAACGCCAGGATGAGTTGGTTGTAGTGATTGAGTGAAGAGTTTTGAAGGAGCGAGAAAAGCAATGCCTCGTAAAGGACTAGTTAGCAGGCGCGTACAAGCAACCGACCCGGTTTATGGCGAAGCTCTCGTCGAGAAGTTCATTTGCTCGATGATGTGGGAAGGCAAGAAGAGCACGGCTCAGCGCGTTTTCTACGGCGCGATGGACCAAGTCGCCAAGAAGACCAATGACGATGCCCTGAAGATTTTCAAGAAGGCCGTCGAGAACTTGAAGCCCCTCGTCGAGGTCAAGACCCGGCGCGTGGGCGGCGCCAACTATCAGGTCCCCGTGGAAGTGAATCCCTTCCGCCGGCAGTCGCTGGCGATTCGCTGGCTTTTGCAGTATTCCCGGGAGCGCGCGGGAAAGACCATGGTCGACAAACTCGCCGATGAGCTTATCGACGCGGCCAATTCGCGTGGCGGCGCCATCAAGAAGAAGGAAGATGTCCACCGCATGGCCGAGGCCAACAAGGCGTTTGCGCACTACCGCTGGTAAGGAATGGAGTTGTTGTGAGTGAAGCTGTTGCAACACGTACAGGTGAGAAAAGGGCTGTTCAAGGACCAATGAGTCGCGTATTCAAACTCGAAGATACCCGCAACATCGGGATCATGGCGCACATCGATGCCGGCAAGACCACCTCGACCGAGCGCATCCTGTATTACACGGGTGTGACCTATAAGATCGGTTCGGTGGACGAAGGTACGGCCACCATGGACTGGATGGAACAGGAACGCGAGCGCGGGATCACGATCACCAGCGCCGCCACCACCGCCAGTTGGGACCGCTTTGGCAAGAAATACCGCGTCAACATTATCGACACGCCGGGCCACGTGGACTTCACCGTCGAAGTCGAGCGTTCGCTTCGCGTTCTCGACGGCGCCGTATGTGTGTTTGACTCCGTCGCTGGCGTGCAGCCGCAATCGGAAACCGTGTGGCGCCAGGCGGACAAGTACCGCGTGCCGCGCATTTGCTTTGTCAACAAAATGGACCGCATGGGAGCGGATTTCGATCACGTGATCCGTACGATTCGCCAGCGCCTGGGCGCGCATCCCGTGCCGCTGCAGTTTCCCCTCGGCCGGGAAGATAATTTCATCGGCATCATCGATTTCATCGAAGAGAAAGTGATCGTCTGGCTCGAGGAAACTCTCGGCGCCAAGTTCGAAATCTTCGAAGTTTCCAAGCTATGGGATCCTTCCTTCATTGCCAGCCGCCCCGATGTGGCCGCGGCGTTGAAGGGCTCCGCCATCGATAAGGCGTTCTATGACGAACACCGCAACAAGATGGTCGAATACATCGCCGAACATGACGACGCCGTTCTCGACAAATACCTGACCGAAGGCTCGTTGTCCGTCGAGGAAATGCGCAAGTCCATCCGCAAATCCACATTGTCCTTGAAAATCGTCCCAGTTCTCGCGGGCTCGGCGTTCAAGAACAAAGGCATTCAGCCTTTGCTCGATGCCGTGGTGGATTTCCTTCCTTCTCCGATCGATGTTCCGCCGGTGGAAGGCATCAATCCGGAAAATGACGAGCCGATTCTCCGCCGCGCTTCGGATGAGCAGCCATTCTCTGCGCTGGCCTTTAAAATTATGTCCGACCCGTTCGTCGGCCATGTCACTTACATCCGCGTTTATTCCGGCGTTCTGAAGTCCGGAAGCTATGTTTTGAATGCCGCTAAAGGTACTCGTGAACGCATTTCCCGCCTGTTGCAGATGCATGCCAACAAGCGCGAGGAAATCGAAGAGGTCTGTGCCGGCGACATCTGCGCCTGCGTCGGCTTGAAGAATGTAAACACCGGCGACACCCTTTGCGACGAACACAAGCCCATCATTCTCGAATCCATCGAATTTCCAACGCCGGTCATCTCCGTAGCGATTGAGCCGAAGACCAAGGCTGACCAGGACAAGCTCGGCGTTGCTCTTCAGCGCCTGGCGCAGGAAGATCCGACGTTCCGCGTCTCCACCGAGCCTGACACCGGCCAGACCCTGATCTCCGGAATGGGCGAATTACACCTGGAAATCATTGTCGACCGCATGCTGCGCGAATATAACGTGCAGGCCAATGTCGGACGTCCCCAGGTCGCTTATCGCGAGACCATTCGCAAGAAGGCGCTCGCCGAAGGCAAATACATCAAGCAAACCGGCGGTAAGGGTCAGTACGGCCACTGCAAGATCGAATTGCATCCGCTGCCCAGTGCCGACCACGAAAACATGAAGGAACTCTCCACTGACGATCTGGACCTCCTTGCCAAGTCCGTCACCGGCGGCACGCCCGGCAAGTGGAAGTTCGACAAGGAACACCGCTTCCTGTTCATCGATAAGATCATCGGCGGATCGATTCCACGCGAGTTCATTCCTCCCATCGAGGCAGGCATTCGCGAAGCGCTCGATAACGGGGTCGTCGCGGGATTCACCATGGTGGACGTTGCCGCGGTGCTCGTCGACGGCAGCTACCACGACGTCGACAGCAATGAAATGGCCTTTAAAATTGCGGGCTCCATGGCGTTCAAGGAAGCCTGTGCCAAGGCCAAGCCCGTTCTTCTCGAGCCCATCATGAAGGTGGAAGTGGTGGTTCCGGAAGAATACATGGCCCAGGTGTTTGGCGACCTGAACTCGCGGCGTTCCGCGATTCAGGGCACGGAAAACCGCGCCGGCAGCAACGTGATTCGCGTCGAGGTGCCCCTGGCGCAGATGTTCGGTTACGCAACGGATTTACGCAGCCGCACGCAGGGCCGCGCCACGTTTACTATGCACTTCTCGCATTATGCGGAATTGCCCGCGGCGCTTGCGGAAGAAGTCATCAAGAAGTACCGCGGCGAAAAGTAGAAGAGTTCTGAGTTTTGCACCATTATCGATTTGAGGAGCAGAGGAAGCAATGGCGAAAGAGAAATTTGAGCGCAGTAAGCCACACGTGAACATTGGGACCATTGGTCACATCGATCACGGCAAGACGACGCTGACGGCGGCGATCACCAAGGTGTTGTCGAAGCACAACCCCAAGGTGGCGTTCCGCGCGTTTGATTCGATTGACAACGCACCGGAAGAGCGCGAGCGCGGGATCACCATTGCGGTTTCGCACGTGGAGTATGAGACCGCCAACCGCCATTACGCGCACATGGACTGCCCGGGCCACGCCGACTACATCAAGAACATGATCACCGGCGCGGCGCAGATGGATGGCGCGATTCTGGTGGTTGCGGCGACGGACGGACCGATGCCGCAAACGCGCGAGCACATTTTGCTTGCGCGCCAGGTGGGCGTGCCGTACATCGTGGTGTTCCTGAACAAGTGCGACATGGTGGAAGATCCGGAGCTGCTCGAACTGGTCGAACTGGAAGTTCGCGAACTGCTGAAGAGCTACCAGTTTCCGGGCGACAGCGTTCCCGTGATTCGCGGTTCGGCGCTGCAGGCGTTGAACGGCGACGAGAAGTGGGAGCAGAAGATTCTGGAACTGATGGCGGCGGTGGACGCGAATGTGCCGCTGCCGGTGCGCGATGTGGACCGTCCGTTCGCCATGCCGATCGAGGACATTTTCTCGATTTCCGGACGCGGCACGGTGGTCACCGGTCGAGTGGAACGCGGCAAAGTGAAGGTTGGCGAAGAAGTGGAAATCGTGGGCTTCCGCGAAACGCAGAAGAAAGTGGTTACCGGCGTGGAGATGTTCCGCAAGTTGCTGGATGAAGGCATTGCGGGCGACAACGTAGGTTTGCTGTTGCGCGGGACGGAAAAAGAGGATGTGGAGCGCGGGCAAGTGGTGTGCAAGCCGGGATCGATCACGCCGCACACGAAGTTCAAGGCCGAAGCGTACGTGTTGACCAAGGAAGAAGGCGGGCGTCATACGCCGTTCTTCACGGGTTACCGTCCGCAGTTTTATTTCCGCACCACGGACGTCACCGGAGACATGAAGTTGCCGGCGGGGGTGGAAATGGTGATGCCGGGGGACAACGTAAGCTGCGAGGTAACGCTGATTACGCCAGTCGCGCTCGAGAAGGGCTTGCGCTTCGCCATTCGCGAAGGCGGCCACACCGTCGGCGCCGGCGCCGTCACGGAGATCATCGAGTAACCCTATGAGACAAGGAGATAAAATTCGCATCCGCCTCAAGGCTTACGATCACCGGATTCTCGACCAATCCACGCGGGAAATCGTGGAAACCGCGAAGCGTACCGGCGCCGATGTTGCCGGCCCGATTCCTCTTCCGACAACGATCAACCGGTGGACCGTGCTGCGGTCGCCGCACGTGGACAAGAAGTCGCGCGAACAGTTCGAAATGCGCACCCACAAGCGGCTGATCGATATCCTCGAACCGACACCGGATACGGTGGACGCGCTGATGAAGCTCGATCTTCCCCCGGGCGTAGACGTGGAAATCAAGGCGTTCGGCCACGCGGCCAAGTAAAGCGTTCTGACCTGAGCGGAAAGACGCAGCCAATACCCACGAGGCATGCTGCTGCGAGAGAGAGAAAAGGACCATGGCTGTCGACGGAATTATCGGAATCAAGCTGGGCATGACGCAAATCTTCGCCCCAGACGGCAACCTCGTTGGGGTGACCGTTCTGCAAGCGGGTCCTTGCGTTGTGGTGCAGCGCCGCACGAAGGAAAAAGACGGCTACGATGCCGCGCAACTCGGCCTCGTCGAATTCGTGAAGCCGCAGCGCGTGAATAAGGCCATGACCGGGCACTTCAAGAAGTCCAATGTCGCGCCCGTCAAGATTCTTCGGGAAGTGCGCTTGCCGGAGTCGAAGGACGAGACCAAGGTTGGCGATCGCGTGCTGGTAGAAAATTTCAAGGCCGGAGAACTCGTCGATGTTTCCGGCGTGAGCAAAGGCCGCGGTTTCGCGGGCGGTGTGAAGCGCTGGCACTATGCTGGCGGCGACGCAACTCACGGATCGATGTTCCATCGCGCTCCGGGCGGCATCGGCGGCAGTTCGTTCCCGTCGCGCGTGTGGAAGAACCAGCATTTCCCAGGACACATGGGCAATGCCAGGGTCACCGCAAAGAACTTGAAAGTGATCAAGGTGGATACCGACGAGAACCTCTTGCTGGTTCGTGGATCGGTGCCAGGGCCGAGTGGCACGTACATTTTCATCCACAAGGCCAAGAAAGCAGCGAAGAAGGCAGCGAAGTAAAACAGCCATTGGCCTTTAGCGGACAGCCAAAGGCAACACGAGAGAGAAGAAACATGCCAGTAGTGGACGTAGTCAATCTGGATGGCAAGAAAGTCGGTCAGGTCGAACTGGCGGACGCGGTCTTCAATGCGGAGATCAATCAGAATCTCCTGCACGAGGCTTCGCGCTGGTATCTCGCGGGGCTGCGTCGCGGCACCGCCAAGACCAAGGATAAGAGCGAAGTGAGCGGCGCGGGCCGCAAGCTTTGGAGGCAAAAGGGTACTGGTCGCGCGCGTGTTGGCTCCATCCGGTCGCCTTTGTGGCGCCATGGTGGAACGGTCCACGGACCGAAGCCGCGCTCGTATGCGTACGCGCTGCCGAAGAAAATGGTGCTCGGCGCGCTGCGCTCGGCTCTTTCGGCGAAGCTCGCCGAAGAGAAACTGACCGTGGTGGACTCCTGGTCGCTCGATACCCACAAGACCAAGACCTTACGCGTGGCGCTCGACAAACTGAATGCGGATAAGACTGCCTTGCTTGTGGTTTACGGCGAAAACCGCAACCTCGAGCTCGCCAGCCGCAATATGGAAGGCGTGAAGCTTTCTGCGTCGAACGTGCTTCAGCCTTACGACGTGTTGCGCCACGACCGCCTGGTAGTTTCGAAGGATGCGGCCGCACGGTTGATTCGCACGCTGGACCCGAATCACGAGCCTGCGGAAGCGCCGCACGTCGAATCCATTGCTCCGGCGCCTGCCCCCAAAAAGGCAGCGCCAAAGGCAGCAGCCAAACCAGCGGCCAAGAAGCCGGCAGCCGCGAAAAAGCCGGCCGCCAAGAAGGGCAAGGAGTAAGCCATGGCAGCCCCGCATTATCAGATCATTCGACGTCCCATCATCACCGAAAAGGGACTCGGCGTGAAGGAAACGCAGCACACGGTGGTATTTGAAGTTGCCGCCGCGGCCACCAAGACGGAGATTAAGGAAGCGGTGCAGCAGATCTTCAAGGTCAAGGTGGAGGGCGTACGAACGGCCAATTTCGTCGGCAAGATGCGTCGCCGCGGACAGAACGAAGGCTACCGCCGTGATTGGAAGAAGGCGTACGTCAAGCTCGCCGAGGGCGAGAAGATGATCGAGTACGCGGAGAATTTGTAAGACCTGGGCTCGAAGGATTCAACCGCCAAGTTGGCGGAAGATTTAGAAGGTAAGAGGCAGAGATGGGACTCAAGAGTTTTAATCCGTACACGGCGTCGCGACGGTTCATGACCGTGCTCGACAAGAGCGAGATCACGAAGCAGACACCCGAAAAGAGCTTGCTCGAGCCGAAGAAACGCTCCGGCGGCCGCAACAATCAGGGCGAAATCGTCATTTGGCACCGCGGTGGCGGCCACAAGAAGCAGTATCGCGTGGTCGATTTCCGTCGCGACAAGGATGGCGTCTCCGCCAAGGTGGCTGCGATCGAGTACGATCCGAATCGCAGCTCCAACATCGCGCTTTTGCACTATGCCGATGGCGAGAAGCGCTACATCCTGCACCCGGTGGGCTTGGAAGTTGGCGCCACGGTGTCGACCGGCGAGACAGCGGATATTCTTCCGGGCAATTGCCTGAAGATCCGCAACATTCCTCCCGGTACGATGGTGCACAACCTGGAACTCTATCCCGGTCGCGGTGGACAGGCCGTTCGCACCGCCGGTGCTTCGGCGCAATTGCTCAGCAAGGAAGGCGACCTGGCGCTCATCAAGATGCCTTCGGGCGAAGTGCGTAAGTTTTCGGTCGACTGCAAAGCGACCGTTGGACAGGTCGGCAATCTCGACCACGAGAATGAGACGTACGGCAAAGCAGGCCGCACGCGTTGGCGCGGGAAGAAGCCGACCGTTCGCGGCGTGGCCATGAATCCGGTCGATCACCCGCACGGTGGTGGGGAAGGCCGTGTGAAGGGCAACCATCCGCAAACTCCTTGGGCATTCCCCACGTTGGGCAAGAAGACACGCGGGAACAAGCGCACCGACCGAATGATCGTGGAGCGCCGAAAGTAAACAGGTTTCTGTTCCTGGTTTGCAGTCGGAACCGGGAGCTGACTGAGGCAGGGCAATTCAGACGGGGCGCGATCCTGAACGAGAGCGCCCAGGGTAGAACGAGAGACAACCGCAGACTCTGGCTGGAAGTAACTCGACCGGCTGGGAGAAAGCGATAACCATGCGAGCGACACGAACAACACGTTCCGCCGGACGCCGCGCGCGTCCCGTGAAGCGAGTCGTAAAACGAGCGGCGGTGAAACCCGCCAAACCCGCGGCCAAAGTGGCCGTACCACCGGAACCCGTGCTGTACAAGTTGTGCAAGCCGGGCTGGGCGGTGATCGTGGAACGCATACCCAACGCGCTGGGCACGCGCTTTGTTTGCCCGTTCTGTCCGAAGTCGCATCGTGTGCCTGGTCCGGTGCGTGGGTTTAAAAAGATGCGGCATGCCCAGTGGGGCCGTTTGCGCCGCGTGGAGGAATAAGGAAGCATGGCACGCTCAACGAAAAAAGGGCCGTTTGTGGATGCTCACCTGCGCGTAAAGGTCGATGGACTGAACGCGCGGAATGAAAAGAAGGTTTTGAAGACGTGGTCGCGGCGGTCGACGATCGTGCCGGACATGATCGGGCACACCATTGCGGTCCACAACGGAAAGAAGTTTATTCCCGTGTACGTGACCGAACAAATGATCGGACACAAGCTGGGAGAGTTCGCACCGACGCGTTCGTTCAAGGGTCACGCCGTAAAGGCCGCGCTCGAGAAGGCCGCCGGAGTAGCTCCCGCAGGAGGCGGTGCCGCGCCAGCAGCAGGGGCGCCCGCGCCGAAGGCATAAAAAATGGCTGACGTACAGACACAAGCAAGTTTGATTGAAGCTCACGCGATCGCCAAGCACGTGCGCATGTCGCCGCAAAAGGTGCGCCTGGTGATCGATTTGATCCGGGGACGCAAAGCGCAGGATGCCTTGCAATCGCTGCGTTATACCCCGAAGCGCGCCGCGAAGCACATCGAAAAAGTGTTGCGCAGCGCCATCGCCAACGCCGAGAAAAAGGCCGAGGATTCCGGCGCACCGCTGGACGTGGATCAGCTTTTTGTGAGCAAGTGTTTCGTCAACGAAGGAGCGCGCTGGAAGCGTTTGCGCCCCGCGCCGATGGGCCGCGCTTTTCGCTACCAGAAGCGCACCGCGCATATCTGGGTCGGCGTCGCCGAGCATCACGTGGCCGCTGCGGAGCGCGTTGCCGCCAATATCGCCGAAGCGGAAGCCCAAAAGGGCGTTCGCGGCACCGCTCGTCGTGTTCGCAAGGCTTTGACCGGGAAGCAGACTCAAGGGAAGAAGGGAAAGAAGTAATGGGACAGAAAACTCACCCGTACGGATTTCGCCTGGGCTACAACAAGCCCTGGAAATCGCGCTGGTATGCGGACCGCGAGTATGCCGATTTGCTCCACGAAGACGTGAAGCTCCGCAAGGAACTCAAGGAGCGTCTGAAGAGCGCCGGCGTCAGCTCCATCGATATCGAGCGCGCCGCCAACAAACTGGTCGTGCGCATCGCCACGGCGCGTCCCGGCATCATCATCGGGCGCAAGGGCGCGGAAATCGACAAGCTGAAGCAGGAGGTTTCCAAGCGCACCAAGCGGGAAGTGCACATCGACATTCAGGAAGTGCATCGCCCGGAACTGGATGCCACGTTGGTAGCGGAATCGATCGCGCTGCAATTGGAAAAGCGCGTAGCCTTCCGCCGCGCGATGCGCAAAGCCGTGGATTCCGCGCTGCGGTTCGGCTGCAAGGGCATCAAGGTTCGCGTGGCGGGCCGCTTGAACGGCGCGGAAATCGCGCGCAAGGAGTGGTATCTGCAGGGCCGCCTGCCGTTGCAGACGTTGCGCGCGGATATCGACTACGGCACCGCCGAGGCGCAAACGACCTACGGCGTGATTGGCGTGAAGTGCTGGATCTATCAGGGAGAGAACATTCCGAAGCGCGTACGGCGCACCGATGATAAGCCGGCTGCTGCAGCGGTCGTTTAATCTCGACGAGCAAAGAACTTGCGGAACTAGGGAAGCGAGAAGAAACCGATGTTGATGCCGAAGAAGGTGAAGTACAGAAAACAGCAGCGCGGACGCCGCAAAGGCAAAGCCTGGCGCGGCGGAAGTTTGTCCTTTGGTGAATACGGACTGAAGGCCATGGAAAATGCCTGGATTACCGACCGGCAGATTGAAGCGTCGCGCGTGGCAATCACCCGTTTCATCAAGCGCGGCGGCAAGCTGTGGATTCGGATTTTTCCGGACAAGCCGTTCACCAAGAAGCCCGCGGAAACCCGCATGGGCAAGGGCAAAGGCGCTCCGGAACGCTGGGTGGCAGTGGTGAAGCCCGGACGCATCATGTTTGAGATGGCCGGCATCGACGAGGCCACGGCACGGCAAGCGCTGGGACTAGCGGCGCATAAGCTGCCGATTCCGACGAAGTTCGTCAGCCGCGCAGGAGGAATCTGAAGATGGCCCGGCGTATTGAAAAGATTCGTGAAGAGGGCGCGACCGAATTGACCGCGCGGGAGAAGGATCTGACCGAGCAGATTTTTCGGTTGCGTTTTCAGTTGAGCACCGGACAGGCGGAAGCGCTGAAGCGCCTGCGTGAAGCCAAAAAGGATCTCGCGCGCGTGAAGACGCTTCTCCGCGCACAGGAATTGACTGCCGGCGCGAAGCCGGTAAAGGCAGGTAAGGCGTAATGACTACGGAAACACAGGCGGCAGCGCCGCAAGCCGAGCGCGGTGAGCGCCACGAGCTCATCGGCAAGGTGACCAGCGCCAAGATGGAAAAGACCATTGTGGTCGAAGTGCAGCGGCTGATGCAGCATCCTAAGTATCGCCGCGTCATCCGCATTTCGAAAAAGTTCTATGCGCACGACGAAAAGCGCGAAGCCAAGCAGGGCGACACGGTTCGGATCGTGTCCTCGCGGCCGCTTTCGCGCCTCAAGCGCTGGCGCTTGAAGGAAGTGCTGACGCCCAAAGCGTCGGCCAAGTAACAGGAGACAGGGGAGCGAATCATGATTCAGATGCGAACCTGGCTGACGGTGGCCGACAATTCCGGAGCACGCAAGCTCATGTGCATCCTGCCGGTGGGCGGCGATGCGGGATTGAAAGCCGGACTGGGCGACATTGTCACCGCTTCGGTGAAAGAAGCGACGCCGGAAAGCCAGATCAAAGAAGGCAAAGTTGTGAAGTGCGTAATTGTCCGGATGCGCAAGGAGTGCCGCCGCAAGGATGGCACGTACATCCGGTTCGACGATAACGCCGCGGTACTGATCAATGACACCGGTGAGCCCGTGGGAACGCGCGTGTTCGGGCCGGTGGCCAGAGAGCTGCGCGAGAAGAAATTCACGAAGATTGTTTCGCTGGCTCCGGAGGTTTGGTAAGTCATGGCACAGAAAGAAACCAAGCGTTACACCATGAGCATCCGCAAGGGCGACACCGTTCGCGTGATGAGCGGCCGCGATGTGGGCAAAAGCGGGCGCGTGCTTTCGGTGAATCCGCGGAAGAACACGGTCATCATCGAACACGCCAATCTCATCAAGCGGCACACGCGGCCAAACCCCGCGAAGAATATCAAGGGTGGCATCCTCGAGAAGGAAGCGCCCCTGAACGTTTCGAACGTTTTGATCGTGTGCAGCAACTGCGGAAAGCACGCGCGCATCGGTCACAACGTGTTGCCCGACGGCAGCAAGGTCCGCGTGTGCAAGCGCTGCGGCACCACGCTGGATAAGTAAGGGATTGGAAGGAATAGGACAGGCATGAAGAGTCGATTGCACGAATCATATACGAAGCAAACGGTGCCGGCGCTGATGAAGCGCTTTGGCTGGAAGAACTATATGGCCGTGCCGAAGTTGAAGAAGATTACCGTCAACATCGGCCTCGGCGAAGCCAGCCAGAACGCCAAGTTGCTGGACACGGCCGCGGTGGAGCTCGGCCAGATCACCGGCCAGAAGGCCATGATCACGCGGGCGAAGAAGTCCATCGCAAATTTCAAAATCCGCAAAGGCATGCCCATCGGCTGCGCGGTCACGCTGCGCGGGGAAAAAATGTATGAATTCCTCGACCGGCTCTGCAACGTCGTTCTCCCTCGCGTGCGCGACTTCCGCGGGTTGCCCTCGAACGCCTTCGATGGCCGCGGCAACTATACGCTGGGCCTGAAAGACCAGTTGGTGTTTCCGGAAATCGATTACACCCGCGTGGACAAGATCAAGGGCATGAATATCACGTTGACGACGTCCGCCCGCAATGACGAAGAGGGCCGCGAACTGCTCAAGGGCCTCGGCGTTCCGTTGCGCGAAAAAGGAGCAGCACAATAAATGGCACGCACCGCAAAGATCGCCAAGACGCTGAAGAAACCCAAATTTAAGGTTCGCGTGCGCAACCGTTGCCGTTGCTGCGGCCGCGCTCGCGGCTACATCCGCAAGTTCCAAATGTGCCGTATCTGTTTCCGCGGCATGGCGCTCAAGGGGGAAATCCCCGGAGTCGTGAAATCAAGCTGGTAGGAGCCAGATAGGATAATTATGCAGACCGATCCCATTGCCGATTTTTTGACCCGCCTCCGCAACGCGGCCGCGGCCAAACACCAGCGCGTCGACGTGCCGGTCTCCAAGCTCAAGACGGAGATTGCGCGCATTCTGAAGGAAGAGGGCTATATCTCGACCTATAAAATGGTCGAAGAGAATAAAGCGCGCAAGACTCTGCGTATCTTCCTTAAGTACACACCGGATCGCCGCAGCGTGATCAGCGGCTTGAAGCGGATTTCGCGCCCCGGCCAGAGGAATTACCTTGGCGCAACGGACGTCAAGCCTGTCGTTGGCGGACTCGGCATCAGCATCCTGACGACGCCAAAGGGACTCATGACCGGAAGAGCCGCGCGGAAAGCCAATGTGGGCGGCGAGCTTCTTTGCGAGGTTTGGTAGTTGCGAACGTGAGCGAGCAGTGGAACGAGTTCGAAAGTAGAGGATAGGAAGATGTCACGTATTGGTCGCAAACCGATTCCAGTGCCTGCGGGCGTGAAGATCAACACCACGCCCGGCCAGGTGGAAGTACAGGGCCCGAAGGGGAAACTCCACGTGCTCGTGCCGAGGCAGATTCGTTTGGAGCAGAAAGATGGCATTTTGACGGCCATCCGCGACAACGAAGAACACCGCGCGTTGCACGGCTTGGCGCGCGCGCTGCTCGCCAATGCCGTTCACGGAGTCACGCAGGGTTTCAGGAAGGAGCTCGACATCGTCGGCGTGGGTTACCGCGCCGAGGTCAAGGGCAAGCTGGTCGCCTTCGCTCTCGGCAAGTCCCATCCGGTGGAATTTCCTATCCCCGAGGGGATTCAGATTTCCGTGGATAAGCAGACGCATATCGTCGTCAGTGGCGCCGATAAGGCGCAGGTCGGCCAGGTAGCCGCGGATCTCCGCTCGCTGCGTCCGCCCGATCCATACAAGCAGAAGGGTATTCGCATTACCGGCGAGCGGTTGAAGAAAAAGGCAGGAAAGGCCGGAGCCAAAGCTGGCGCGGCATAGTCCAGGATCTTGTAGTGACCGCCTTCGGAGGCGGTACGCTCAGGGCCAGAGGCGCTGGGCAAAAGGATTGAAGGAGAAACGACAGTGGCATCGGTACCAGTTCGCAAGCTATCGAAGGACGAGCAGCGCCGACGGATTCACTCTCGGGTGCGCACCCGGGTTACCGGGACGGCGGAGCGGCCACGCCTGTGCGTGTACCGCTCTCTCGGACACATCTACGCGCAGATTATTGACGACCGCAGTGGACGCACGCTGGTTTCCGCCAGCTCGGTCGACAAGGAATCGAAAAAGAATTTGAAGGGTGGTGGCAACATCGCTTCCGCCAAGGCCGTCGGCAAATTCATCGCCGAACGCGCCAAGGGGGCCGGTGTGGTCAAAGTGGTGTTCGACCGCGGCGGATACAAGTATCACGGCCGCGTCAAGGCGCTCGCAGATGCGGCGCGGGAAGCGGGGTTACAGTTCTAACTTATGTCCAAGCAAATTTTGCGTGACAGTCTGGCAGTACGGCGGGTCCTGGAGGTAAATCCCTCGGACCTGAAAGATGACGTCATCGCCATCAACCGCGTAACCAAGGTCGTCAAGGGCGGCAAGAACCTCAGCTTTTCGGCTCTTGTGGTCGTCGGCGACAGCCGCGGCCACGCCGGCTTCGGAATGGGCAAGGCCCGCGAAGTTCCCATGGCCATCAAGAAGGGCATTGAGCAGGCCAAGAAGAACCTGATCAAGCTGAACATGAAAGGCTCCACGATTCCGCACCAAGTGACCGGCTGGTACGGTTCGGCGCAAGTGCTGCTGAAGCCCGCGCCCGAGGGCACCGGCGTGATTGCCGGCGGTCCGGTGCGCAAGGTGATGCAGGTGGCGGGAATTCAAAACGTGCTGACGAAGTCCATTGGCACCTCGAACCCGCACAACGTCGTTAAGGCTACCTTTGCAGCGCTTCTCGGTTTGAAGGATGCAGCTCAGGTAGCGGAAACGCGTTCCAAGACGGTGGAAGAGATGACCGGCAGACCGCCGAAGGTGGAAAAGCCGGCCGCAACTGTTGAAAAGCCGGTAGGGGAATAAATCATGGCAGCGGAGAAAAAGGGCGCAAAGAGTGACGGCACGGTAAAGATCAAGTGGGTGGTGAGTTTCATCGGCTGCACGGACGATATGCGTGCGACGATTCGCGGATTGGGCCTGCGGCGGATGCATCAGGTGGTCGAGCGTCAGGACACACCGGAGACGCGGGGCATGATCCATAAGGTGCGTCATCTCGTGAAAGTGGTGGAGTAAGCGATGGCAGATAAGGCGAAGAAGAAAGAACACAACACGGTTTCGCTGTCGACATTGGGACCGGCCAAGGGCTCGCGCAAGAAGAAAGTGCGTGTAGGCCGCGGGATTGGATCGAAGCTCGGCAAAACAGCCGGGGCCGGCAACAAGGGACAGAAGTCGCGGCGCGGTTATTCGCGGCGGCGTGGTTTTGAAGGCGGGCAGATGCCGCTGCACCGGCGCATTCCTAAGCGCGGCTTCCACAACCCGTTTGGAGTGAAGTTTTCCGTGGTGAACCTGGAAGAATTAAACGTGTTCCCCGCGGGAGAGACGGTGACGCCGGAACTGTTGCGAGCCCACGGTTTCATTCGGCGCGCCACGGATCCCATCAAAGTCCTTGGGGATGGCGAACTGAAAACCAAACTCACCATTCACGCACATGCGTTCAGCTCCACGGCGAAGGAAAAAATCACCAAGGCGGGTGGGACGTTTGAGGTGGTAGCGTAGTCGGCGGCACCGGGGATATGCGATGAATCGTTTCTGGCAAGCATTTTTGAACCTCTTCCGCATCGAAGATCTGCGGAACCGGCTGTTCTTTACGCTGGCGCTGCTGGCGGTGTATCGCCTGGGCGCGCACATTCCCACGCCCGGGATCAATACAGGCTTGCTGGAAGAAATTTTCAAACAGTCCGCGTCAGGTTCAATGCTGGGTATTTTCGATCTGTTCAGCGGGGGCAACTTCCGGCGGTTGACGGTTTTTGCGCTCGGAATTATGCCGTACATCACGGCATCCATCATCTTGCAGTTGATGCAGGTTGTGTTCCCGTACCTGGAGCGGCTGCAAAAGGAAGGCGAGTTAGGCCGGCAAAAGATCACGCAGTATACGCGGTACCTGACGATTGTTCTCAGCATCGTTCAGTCGTCAACCATCGCGACCACATTGCAGGCGCAGACCTACTCGGGACAGTCGCTGGTCTATCATCCGGGCTTGGGCTTTTGGCTGATGACCGTGCTCACGCTGACCACCGGTTCGGCTTTCATCATGTGGCTGGGCGAGCAGATTAGTGAACGCGGCATCGGCAATGGCATGTCGCTGATCATCTTCGTGGGTATCGTCGTCGGGCTGCCGCGCGCCATTTTTGATCTGTATGAGAAGGTCAGGACCCAGGCGTGGGGCGCATTTACACCGATGGCGGTCATTCTGCTCCTGATCCTCATGGTCGCCGTGGTGGCCTTCATCGTGTACGTGGAAGGGGCGCAACGACGCATCCCGGTGCAGTATGCGAAGCGCGTTGTCGGCCGTCGCGTGATGGGCGGACAGGCAACCTATCTTCCGCTGCGCGTCAACTCCGGCGGCGTGATTCCGCCGATTTTCGCAAGCTCGTTGCTGGCGTTTCCCGCCACCGCCGCGTTGCTGCTGGGCACGCGCTGGCCGTTTGTAAAGAACATTGCGGATACGCTGAAATGGGGCGAGCCACTCTACACCGTGATCTATATCGCGATGATCATCATTTTTGCGTTCTTTTACGTGGGGATCGTGTTTAACCCCACGGAAGTCGCGGACAACATGCGCAAGAACGGTGGATTCATTCCTGGAATCCGGCCGGGGCGCAGCACGTCAGAGTACGTGAGCATCATTTTGAAGCGCCTGACGTTCATCGGTGCGGTGTATCTAGCGCTGGTTTGCATCCTGCCGGAATGGATGATCGCGGGTATTCACTTGAACCACTTGCCCATCTGGATGGGGGGCGATTGGTTTGACCGGCATTTCCCGGGATGGATTTTAAACGGACTTGGTGTGGCGTTTTATTTCGGTGGCACTTCGCTCCTGATCGTGGTCGGCGTGGCGATGGACACGGTGCAGCAGTTGGAGGCACAACTCGTCATGCGCAATTACGAAGGCTTTGCGCGTAAGGGAAGAGTGCGCAGCCGTCGTTAAGGGAGACGACAACGTGGCGCTGGAACAGCGTCCTGTCGAGAAACTCGATCGCACGGTGATTTTTCTGGGACCTCCGGGTTCCGGGAAAGGAACCCAGGCGAAGGTGCTGGCAGAGAAGTATGGAGCACCGCACCTTTCGACGGGGGACATGCTTCGCGAGCATATCGCGAAGGGCACGCCGCTCGGCATGAAGGCCAAGCCGATTATGGCGCGCGGCGAGCTGGTGCCGGATTCGCTGGTGTTGAAGATGGTGGCGGAGCGGATCGAGCGTCCGGATTGCAGTCGCGGTTTCGTGTTCGACGGTTTTCCGCGGACGGTCACTCAGGCGAAGTATCTGGGTGAATTGCTGAAGAGGCAAGGGTTCGAGCAGCCGTTCGTGATTCACATGGTCATCGGCAACGCGCTGCTCATCCGGCGCTTGACGGGCCGAAGGACCTGCAAGGTAGGCGGCGAGATTTATAATGTTTACGACCGCCCGCCGAAAGTGGAAGGGATTTGCGATAATGACGGCGGCGAACTGGTGCAGCGGCCGGACGATCGCGAAGAAGTGATTCGGCAGCGGCTGCATGCGTATGAAAAGCTGACGGCGCCGCTGGTGAGCTACTACCGCAGGCTGGGCACCTTGCATGAAGTGGATGCGAGCAAGAGCGTGGCGGAGGTAGAAGAAGAGATTTGTCAGGCCGTGGCAAGTGTGCGCGGAGCGCGTTGAGGAAATGGCAATTCAATTACGCAGCGCCGCTGAGCTGGAAACGATGTACCGCGCAGGCCAGGCCGTGCATGAAGTTTTGAACGCGCTTCGGGCGCAGGTAAAGCCCGGGATGTCGACCATGGACCTCGAGGAGATTGCCGTGAGGCTCATCTCGAAAGGGCCGGGCAAGGCGGCGTTCAAGGGGTATCGCGGGTATCCATGCGTGCTGTGCACGTCGGTGAACTGCGAGATCGTTCACGGGATTCCCTCGCTGAAGCGGAAGTTACGCGAAGGCGACATCGTCTCGATCGACTTTGGCATGGAAGTCGACGGGTACTACGGCGATTCGGCAGTGACCGTGCCCGTGGGGCAAATCCGCCCGGAGCTGCAGAAGCTCCTGGATGTGACCCGTGAATCGCTGGACCGCGCGATTGACAAGATGCGTCCGGGAAACCGGTTGGGCGATGTCGGATACGCGGTGCAGAGTTGGGTGGAGCAGCATGGTTTTTCGGTAGTCAGGGAGTTCGTCGGACATGGCATCGGAACCAAGATGCACGATGAACCGAACCTCCCGAACTACGGCGAACCGGGACGCGGGGCGCGTCTGCAAGAAGGCATGGTCATTGCCGTCGAACCGATGGTGAATGCGGGCCGCCCGGAGGTGCAGATGCGGGGCGAATGGGTGGCGGAAACAGCTGATGGCAGTCCCTCGGCGCATTTCGAGCACACCATAGCGGTGACCGCGAATGGCCCGTGGATTTTGACCCGGCCGAAAGGAATGACCGGGCCATCGTGGTGAGAAGAAGTTTTCAGTTGTAAGTTTTAAGGGAAGAGTAAGACGGGTTTACTTGGAACTTAAAGCCGATTGCTTGGAACTTGGTTCTCAGTACAGGAGCATATGGCGAAGCAGCCGTTTGAAGAAAAGAAGAAAGGCGACTCCGGGAATCCGAAGGAAGACGCCATTGAAGTAATGGCAACGGTGTTGGAGCCGTTGCCGAACGCGATGTTCCGGGTGGAGCTGGAGAACAAGCACAAGGTATTGGCGCATGTTTCCGGCAAGATGAGGAAGAACTTCATCCGGATACTTGCGGGAGACAAAGTGGCGGTGGAGCTATCGCCGTACGATTTAACCCGCGGGCGCATCGTATACCGCTATAAGTAACGGAAAGAATTTGTGGCGCCGGGCGAGGGTCCGGCCGTCAGAGGAGCGAAGCAGTATGAAAGTTCGGGCAAGCGTGAAGAAGATCTGTGACAAATGCAAAGTGATCCACCGGCGTGGAGTGGTTCGGGTAATTTGCGTGAATCCGAAGCACAAGCAGCGTCAGGGATAAGGGGAGCGAGAAACCATGGCACGTATCGCGGGTGTTGATCTTCCGCCGCAGAAGCGGCTTTGGGTCGGGTTGACCTCGATCTACGGCATCGGACAGGTGCGCGCGAAGAGTATTGCCGAAAAGGCGAATGTGGATTTCACGAAAAAAGTTCGCGACCTCACGGAAGACGAAGTGAACCGCATCCGTACGGTCATCGAGCAAGAAGGGCGCGTGGAAGGCGATCTGCGCAAAGAGATCCAGATGAACATCCGGCGCCTGATTGAAGTCCAGGCGTATCGCGGCATTCGTCACCGGCGGAATCTGCCGGTTCGCGGGCAGCGCACGCACACGAATGCGCGCACGCGGAAGGGCCCACGGCGCGGAGCGGTTGCCGGTAAGAAGCAGATCAAGGGCAAGAAGGGCTAAGGATTCTCAGGTTATCTGAATTCGCAGTGAAGCAAAATGGAGTGAAACGTGGCTAAAGAGCAGAACGCAGCACCGGACGCAACAGCACCAGCGAAACCGGCAGCGGCATCAAAGAAAAAGAAAGAGTTCAAGAAGAAGAAGGAGCGCCGCACGGTTCCGCACGGACTGGTGCATATCTCCGCGACCTTCAACAACACGCAGATCACCATTACCGATCCGGATGGCCGGGTGATATGCAACTCTTCCTCCGGGGCGATTGGTTTTAAGGGTTCGCGCAAGGGCACGCCCTACGCGGCGCAACAGGCATCGCTGGCTGCGGCCAGCGCCGCTCGCGACCAGTTCGGCATGAAGAGCGTGGAAGTGCGCGTCAAGGGTCCGGGCTCCGGCCGCGAATCCGCGGTGCGCGCCCTGGCTGCCGCCGGATTGCACATCGTGGTGATCCGCGACGTGACGCCGATTCCGCACAATGGCTGCCGCCCGCCAAAGCGCCGGCGCGTTTGATGGATACGATTTTGGGGAAGGCAATGAAGAGTTTCGGGAAGGGAGAATAGAAGTTGGCAAGACATCGAGATGCAGTTTGCCGCCTGTGCCGCCGGGAAGGGCAAAAACTGTTTTTGAAAGGCCTACGGTGCTTCACGGACAAGTGCGCGATTGAGAAGCGCAATTTTGTGCCGGGACAGCACGGGCAATCGCGGCGCGCTAAAGTTGCGGGTTACGGCCTGCAATTGCGCGAGAAGCAGAAAGTAAAGCGCACCTACGGGCTGTTGGAACGGCAATTCCGCAATTATTTCGAGAAAGCGGAGCGCTCCAAGGGGCCCACGGGTGAAAACCTGATCATCATGCTGGAGCGCCGCCTGGACAACGTTGTCTGGCGGGCCGGCTTGGCGTCCTCGCGGTCGCAGGCGCGGCAGCTCGTGCTGCACGGACACGTGCGGGTCAACGGGAAGAAGGTAAACATCCCGTCGTACCAGGTGAATGTCGCGGAAGAGATTGCGATCAAGGAAAAGATGCACCAGAACGCAATGGTCCTGGAGGCGCGCAACGTCGCGCAGAGCCAGAGCACGGTGCCGTGGCTGGAGCAGGAACGCGATCAGTTCAAGGCTAAGGTTGTGGCGTTGCCGAAGCGGGAAGACGTGCAGACACCGCCGATCAACGAGCAACTGATCGTCGAACTGTACTCGAAGTAGTTCAGCCGCCAGCCGTTAGCGTGTAGCCGACAGCTAACGGAGGTTCATTGCAGGGAAGAATTGGCTGTTAGCTGACGGCTACCGGCTAATGGCTTGTAGGGTTTACGGGCTGTTTTGGGCAGCCCAGAAGGAAGGAACACGATGTGGAAGGGATTTCAGAAACCGAAGCGTCTTGCGCCAGAGTTTGAATCGCTGACAGAAAAGTACGGGCGGTTTTCCGCTCAGCCATTTGAACGAGGCTGGGGCACGACGGTGGGGAACGCCCTGCGGCGCGCGCTGCTAAGTTCGATCGAAGGAGCAGCGATCACCGCGGTAAAGATCGAAGGAGTGTTGCACGAATTCTCCTCGATTCCGGGCGTCGTCGAGGATGCCACGGACATCATCCTGAATCTCAAGCAGGTGCCGATCAAACTGAACAACGACCTGCCGAAGACGATCTACTTGAACGTGGAGCAGCCGGGCGTGGTCACCAGCGCGCATGTCGAGGAAGATTCCGACTTCGCGGTGCTCGACAAGAGCGTGTATATCGCGACCGTGAGCGAAGGCGGCAAGCTGCGGATCGAGATGCGCGTGAAGAACGGCCGTGGCTATGTTGCGGCCGACCGCAACTACGATGAGGACCTGCCGATCGGGTATATCCCGGTGGACAGCGTGCACTCACCGGTGCGCAAAGTGAATTTCGCCGTGGAATCCGCGCGTTTGGGACAGATGACGGACTACGAGAAACTGATGCTGGAAGTGTGGACCAATGGAGCGATCACGCCTTCGGACGCGGTGGGCTTGGCTGCGAAGCTGGTGAAGGACCACATGAGCATCTTCATCAACTTCGAGGAGCCCGTGGAGAACGTGGAAGTGCCCACGGACATCGTGCACGATCCACGGCTGGAGCACCTGGACCGCTCAGTGGAAGAGCTCGAGCTATCCGTGCGCAGCTACAACTGCTTGAAAAATGCGAACATCCAGACCATCCGTGAACTCGTGCAGAAGAGCGAGAACGAAATGCTGAAGACGAAAAACTTCGGCCGGAAGTCGCTCAACGAGATCAAGGACATACTGGTGAAGATGGGCCTCAGTTTGGGCATGAAATTCGACGAGCACGGCCGGATCATCTGGCCGCCGCTGCCGAGCCAGACCTCCATGCCGAGTTCCGACGAAACCATCGGCCTATAAGGGACAAAGGGACGAACGATGCGACATCTGAAGTCAGGATCAAAACTGGGACGCAATCCGTGGCACCGCCGCGCGACCCTGCGGAACCTTGTGACCAATCTTCTGGAACATGGAAGGATCACCACCACGCTGACGCGAGCCAAGGCTACGCGGCCCGTGGCGGAAAAAATGATCACGCTCGGCAAGCGCGACACGTTGCAGTCGCGCCGCCAAGCGGCCGCTTACATCATGACCCCGGCGGTCACCAAGAAGCTGTTCAGTGAGATCGCGCCGAAGTTTGCCGATCGCGCCGGCGGCTATACGCGCATCATTCCCGCGGGAATCCGTGTGGGGGATGGAGCGAAGGTGGCCATTCTGGAGCTGGTGAGTTACGAGTTCAAGAAGAAGGAAAAGAAAGAAAAGACCAAGCTGCAGGAAGCAGTGGACGCCAAGAGTTAAGACCCGCCTCCGCAAGGCGACCGACAGCCCGCTCCGGGAAACCAGGGCGGGCTGTCCGTTTTCGGGCACCGTCGGGCAGCCTATTCGACTCACCTCAGACCATCCCCGTCACCGACGAAGTCGCAATTGACAAGCTGCCCCCACTACCGGATGCTGTAGTCCCCCCGGGTAGGAGCCTAGCCATGAACCTAAAATTTCTCTCGCTCTCCGTTTTTGCGGCATTGCCTCTGCTCATTTGTGCTCAAGAGGCGAAGCTGGTGAATTGCCGGACGCTCGAAGCTGCCGGGAATTTTGTTGCTCCGGATGAAGTGATAGACGGCGACAGGGTATGTCAAAAGCTGAAGCCCGGCGTCGCAGACCCCGCGAAACCCGCCGTCCCTTCCGTGACGGGTACAGGGAAACCCGCGACCGGAGGGGGTGCGACTGCTACGCCTACAGCTCGCGTCAGACGTGACGCGCCGGTGGCTCCGGGAACGCCTACCGCAGCACCGGAAAAAGATTACGGATTCTCCGATGCAAACGCTGTCGAAAGCGCACCGTCTGTGGCACCGGCAGGGCCGCAGTCAGTGAACCAGGATTCGGAGCGCGCGGTGCAGATGGGGGCGTTTGACAAAGCGGGGGCGAAAACAGACGGTGCGACGTTGCCAAAGGAAAATACGGATTCTGCTGGGCGCAATGAGGGTGGACTTCAGGAGGGGCAGAGGACGGAGTGCACGCAGAACATTACGCTGGGAAGCTTGAGAGATTCAAAGTTGGCGCTGGGCACGCCGGGATGGGCGGAAAAATGGATCGAGAAAAATCAAAAGAGTATCTCGAACGTGTGTTTTTCCGCGACGCCGATGCGAGGAGCAAGGAACTACCTGATTGTGTTTTATATTGTGGCCACGAATGAAGATGGGCCGGGCAAAACGAACGCGGCAATTCCAATTCCGGAGGGAACCGGAATGGCCGCTGAAGGCGCGGTAGCGTTTTCGACCAAGGGCGGATCGACATGGCATTATGCCAGCGAGCGCAACGTCGGGGTAACCGATGCGGCGAAAGATGATGAATCGCACGAACAGCCGGGCCGAATATGCTACGGGACGGCATACACCGAAGAGGGTGTGGCCGTGGCGGAGCGCTGGCCGGAACAACCGAAGGACGCGGTGAAGAAGGATCGTGCCACGAGCGAAGGGCAGGAACGCGTGTCAGAGGAATTGTTGAGTGGGATAGTGGAGGACGTGCGGAAGTTGTAGGGCTGCTCTTGGCCCGGACTGGAAAACCAGGGCGGGCTTTCTTGTT
This sequence comes from Candidatus Acidiferrales bacterium, assembly GCA_963709675.1. Lineage (GTDB taxonomy): Bacteria > Acidobacteriota > Terriglobia > Acidiferrales > UBA7541 > Acidiferrum. Next base: position 448,531 of record CAVPWW010000001.1, on the reverse strand, counting down.
TTGCCGACTACGGGCGTGCGCTTAGCGCGAAGTGGGAAGTGGGTTGCGTTCGGTAAACTGGCGCTGGTGCCAGTGAGGATAAACGGGAGTGATGTCGCTGGCGGCGTCGAGTTTAGCGACTTGTTCCGGTGTCAAATTCCATCCGACGGCGCCAAGATTCTGGCGCAACTGATGTTCGTCGCGAGCGCCCACGATAACGTTAGCCACGGTTGGACGCTGCAAGAGCCAGTTCAGTGCAATCTGCGGAATGGTCTTGCCAGTTTCCTTCGCGACTTCATCGAGAGCATCCACCACTCTATAGAGATATTCGTTCTGCACTGGTGGACCAAAATCGGCGGTTTTGTGCAAACGGCTGGTTTCCGGCAGCGGTGAGCCGCGACGAATTTTTCCAGTCAAGCGGCCCCAGCCGAGCGGGCTCCAAATCAGCGCCGAAACCTTTTGATCGATACCGAGCGGCATCAATTCCCATTCATACTCGCGGCCGATCAGCGAATAGTATACTTGATGGCCCACGTAGCGAGCCCAGCCATAGCGCTCCGAAACTGAAAGGGACTTCATCAAATGCCAGCCCGAGAAATTGGAGCAGGCAATGTAGCGGACTTTGCCGCTTTGTACCAGGGTGTCTAGCGTCTTCAAGGTCTCCTCGACGGGAGTGATCGCGTCAAAGCCGTGCATGTGATAGATGTCGATGGAGTCCACACCGAGGCGGCGCAGGCTATCCTCGCAGCACTGGATCAAGTGGTGACGCGAAGAGCCGAGATCGTTTGGGCCATCCGCCATGCGGAAAGTGGCTTTGGTGGAAATCAGGACACGATTCCGTTTGCCGGCGATGGCTTTGCCAAGAATTTCTTCCGACAAGCCGTGCGAGTAGATATTGGCGGTATCAAAAAGATTTGCGCCAGCCTCGAGGCAAATGTCCACGAGGCGCGTCGCTTCCGCAACGCCGGTACTGCCCCATTCTTTGAAGAATTCGTTTCCACCACCGAACGTGCCCGTGCCAAAAGAAAGAACGGGAACCTTCAAACCAGAATAGCCAAGCTGTCGATAGTCCATGGTTTTATAGATGAAGGTGCCGAAGAAATGGATACAGGTGTAGGAGGCCGCCGGGGGATTCCTCTCTCCGAAGACTCCGCTCGGGATGATAAACCTTGGGGAAGTGGCGGGAAGCGGAGGGTGGAGGGCGTGAGCTACAATTGATTAGTTTTGTGAGGACAACGGGAGGAACAGAGATGGAGTATCCGCGATTTGGATTAAATGGACAGGTGGCGCTGGTGACGGGAGCGGCGCGAGGATTGGGGCGGGCGATTTCATTGGCGCTGGCGCATGCGGGCGCGGATGTGGCGTTGGGCTTGCGCGACGTGAACGCGGACGCAGGAGTGCGAGAAGAGATTCGGAAGATGGGGAGAAGAGTGTTGGGGCTGCAAATGGACGTGAGCAGGATGGAGCAGATCCTTCGCGCCGTGGACGAAACCGTGAAGGAGTTCGGACGAATCGACATTCTGGTGAACAATGCGGGGGTCGCGCCGGAAAACCTGGCGGAGAATGTACGCGAGGAAGACTTTGACTCGACGCTCAAGGTGAATTTGAAGGGGACTTTTTTTGCCAGCCAGGCGGCAGGGCGAGTGATGATCAAGCAGAAAAAAGGGACGATCATTAACATGAGTTCACAAGCAGGATTTGCGGCGCTGCCAATGGAGTCCATTTATTGCATGACGAAGGCGGCGATTTCGCATTTAACGAAATGTCTTGCGGTGGAATGGGGGAAGCACGGAATCACCGTGAATGCGGTGGCGCCGACGTTCATTCGCACGCCGGGAACGGAGGAGTTCTTGTCGGATCCAAGGCGTCTGGTGGACACAGTGGAGCGCATCGCGGCGCTGCATCGCATCGGGGAGCCGATGGAGGTGGCGGGAGCAGTGGTGTTCCTGGCGTCGCCGGCGGCCGCGCTGATCACCGGGGAAACGATTCTGATTGATGGAGGATGGACCGCACGCTAGAAGAAAGTGGCTAGTGGCGAGTGGCCGGCCAAGGCAAACCCAAGACCGCCTCCCAAGAACCGTGCGTGGGCACGCGGAAATAGAGCGACGGTCTACGCGTTGTGGGGATGCGCGAGGTAGTGCTGGCGCAGCAGGTCCTTGCCGTAGTCGTTGCCGTTGGGAGTGCGCACGACGCAGTGAATGTGTTGCTGGGTCGGCTTGCGAGGATCCTGCGCAAGCCTCGCCAGGTTGGCCGGCCGCTGATGGTCAAATTCGATGAGAATCACGGGACTTTGTACGCGATAGTAAAACGCGCTGTCGGTCTGTGTGCCACCGATCCAGGTGAACCAGGTATTCTCGATATGGCGATCGAATTCGTCCATCTTTACGCGGGCGTGCCCGTCATTCATGTTGCCGACGTATAGATCGACCAAGTCGCGCAGACGCTTGCGCACCGCATCCGTCAATTCATTTGCGCGCAAGCCGGCATAGTCAAGCACCACGTTATCCTTGAACGCCTCGGTCAAATTGTTGTTGCCGGTCTTGGAGAAACTCAAAATAGCTTGCTGGCGTTGCGGGTCGGGAAGGGCACGCAACAGCTCCAAGCCGTCGTTCTGCTCCTGCTGCAGGATTACCGTGCCTTTATATTTGCCCGAGGTGGCGCGCACTGGTTCGGAGCCGATAAAGAAAGGCGTCATGACCACCTGACCGCCGAGCACGAAGTAGTTGATGATGGAGTGATGGCCGCTGAACTGCCAGCCCCAAGGCTGCGTCGCGGAGGGCAGGCCGAGAATGGTGATGAAATACTGCCATTCGCCGAGGAAAGCGTGATCGTTGGTCAATTCGGCAAGCGTCTCGTTCAGGCGCATGATGTTGCGCGTGAGTTCCAGGCCCCTGGCGCTCAGAGAAACGCGCATCAGTCCAAAAGCTGCATCGCGCTGCGCCTCGTTCATCTCCTGAAGGCTAATGCCTGCGCGAAGATAAAAGTTCTGGTTCATCCACTTGCGCCACTGAATGTCGTCCACCGGGAAAAGAGTGCGGGCGAGTTGCGGGCTTGGGAGAGTGGCGATGAAATTTTCGGCAGCGTTCCGCACAGGCTCGGTGGAGACTCCTGAGGGACTGATCTGGAACAAGCCCGGTTCGACTTTGCCGCTGGTGGTGATGCCACGAAACGGCGCCGCGAGACCCTCCAGTTCGTACTCTTCAGACATGCGGCGAAAGCGCTCGGCGATCTCGGAGGGAGACTCGGTGCGATCCTGAGCGAAGGCCCACGGGGAGAGGAAGCCCGCGGCGATGAGCGAGGTCAGGAATTCGCGACGATTGGGTCCGTGATGGTGGTGATGCGAATGCGTGTGACCGTGATGATGGGAACCCTCCGCCATGTGTGCCTCCGTGGACTAACGACAATCGGGCAAAGCTAACACGAGCGGTTCACGCGTGCAAATTGTGGAAGAGCGAATGAGAACGTTCTAGATGGGCTCGCGATACCGCCGCAAGCGCATCGCTCCCGCGAGACATGCAGCACCGAACACTAACCCAAGCCACAAGCCCGGGCTACCAACGAATCTCCATGGCGTCAGATGCGAGTGGGCATACATTGAGGAACTGCCCGTCCCGAAGGGCATTGCCTCCATGCCACCCGTAAAGCGATAGCCCAAATAGCGCGCGAAATATGCGGTATTGAACACGACCCTCTCAAGCACCGCGATCGCCAATGGCGGCAAGAACGCCCATAGAAATGGGGCCCGCCGCGCCCACGCGGAAGCTAACAGGAGCCAGCAGTAAATTGGCGCATGCCACAGCACATGCACGGTCAACAGGTGATAGAAGAGCATGAACGAGTTGTGGACCAGCGACAACTCCGTCCACAACGGCGCAACTGGCAGAGCACTCCCCGCCAAAACAGCGCTGCTCAAGATCAGCATGGCGAATTGGGTGGCAACGGTGAGAACAAAAGTGATCAGAGGCAGCACGACGAGCGCAATAGCAGCCTTCGCTAGCACCGTCGTGAAATCGGAAATGGGCAACGACTTCCAAAACAGAATGCTGCGATCGCGCCGTTCCCCATGCAAAGCATCAAGGCAATAAATCACCCCGACAATTAAGGCGACGACCATGAGCAACCCGGCAAGGAAGTGGTACGGCTGCACGAGCCGCTCATGGGCTTCTGGCCAAGGAAGCGCCAGAATTTCGCGCATGCGCCGGGGCAGAGTGACCATGCTGATCAGGAATCCAAACAGAAAAACGCCGGCCGCGATGAGAGGAGCCACGAAAATGGAGCGGTTCTCCCACAGTTCGCGAACCACCGACCAATACATCGGCCGCGTTGGCAAAAGTACAGCGGTGGGGATGGCCTGCGACTCGAAAGAAGATTGAGGCACTGCGTTCGATGGGCTGCTCATCTGGAGGCTCCTTGTGCCGTCCTGGGCTGGCGAGTTATCACCGCAACAAACAAATCGGCCACGCTAGGTGCGCGTAGCTCACCCAGACCGGCGAGCTGCTGGCGGCCGACGCCATCAAACAGGAGAAAGTTCCGGCCAAGCACCTGCCTCTCGTAGATTGGCCCGAGCGCGCGAGCCGCGGCAAGATGGTCGGGAAGAACCATCAATTCGACGTAACGCGACTCGAACTCTTCCATGGTGCAGGAGAGCACGATACGACCGCGGTCGATGAACATAAGATCCGTGAGCACATCCTGAATTTCGTCGACCTGATGAGTGGTGACAAGAATGGTGCGGCTCCGATCAAAATAGTCGTTGAGCAGGGAATCGTAGAATTGTTTGCGATAGAGGATGTCCAGGCCAAGAGTTGGTTCGTCGAGGACCAACAATCGGGCGTCGATGGCCATGACGAGAGCAAGATGCAGTTGCACCACCATACCTTTAGACAGTTCGCGCACTTTGCTGTTCTGCGGGATGGTCGTCTTCGCGAGAAAGCCTTCGGCCTTGGCCCGGTCAAACCGGGGATGAACGCCGGCGACGTATTCGAGCGCCTGAGACACCCGGATCCACCGTGGCAACACGGCCACATCGGCAATGAACGCGACGTCGCGCATCAGCTGATCACGGCAGGCCCAAGGGTTGTGGCCCAGAACGCAGAGGTCACCTTGATAAGGAGTGAGTCCGAGAATTGCGTTTAGCGCGGTGGTCTTGCCCGCGCCGTTGGGACCGATGAGTCCAAGGATACGTCCTTCTTCAACACGCAGATCGATGCCGTCTAGAGCAACGGATGCGCCAAAGTTTTTGCGGAGGGCGCGCGCCTCGATGACCGCCATATCAGATCTTCTCCTCTCCATCATTCTTCGTAAGGTTTGCCAGGGGATGATTTTCGGCGGAATCCAGCAGGTCCTGGCCAGTCAGGCCCAGGCGCTTGATGGTGGCGGAAATCCTAGGCCATTGTTCCGTGAGAAATTTTTGGCGTTCGCCCTGTAGCAAAAGATCACGGGCACCGGGAGTGATGAACATGCCAAGTCCTCGCCGCTTTTCGACCAGCCGTTCGTCGGCCAACTCCTGATAGGCCTTGAGGACCGTAAGTGGATTGACGCGGTATTCCGCGGCCACATTGCGAACGGAGGGAAGGGCATCACCTTCCTTGAGCACGCCATCGAGAATCATGGCGACAACTCGTTCGCGCAGTTGCAGGTAAATCGGCTGATTTTCATTCCACTCACGGTCCATCTTGGTTTCTCGTTCGCCCTTTCCTAAGGTAGGTGCTGGTTACTTGGCCCTCTGGAGATCCATGTGGGCGTGGACCGGTTTATCCCCAGGCTGCAGGTAAGTCCAGTCCTCGGTGTGATGGTTCGCGTCGATCACGGTGAACACGGCGTGATGCATGTGTCCATATTGCGTGCCGCCGGATAGGTCAACAAAATCAAACTCCACGGTTTTTCCGTCTGCCGATGTCCTGGCAATCATGCGCGGACGATTGCCAGCGTCGCAATAATGGGTGAGGTACAATTTGTCTCCGTCCAGGTAAAGCATGGTGATCGGATCGTCGTGAGTCACGTCATCCGACGTCCCGGGTTCCTTCATCTCGTGAACGATTGCATTTCCGCGGGAAGTCACACGTAGCGTGACCCACAGAGGCCCACCGCCCATTTCCGCTTGTGGCGGCGTGACTGTCACAGCGCCTTTCCAGACACCTGCCAAAGTCTTCAGATTGTCGAAGGACTTTTGCGCGTCAGTTTGAACCGAAGCTGTTTGGGCGGCTACGACGAAAGCGAAAGAGAACAACAAGGCGAGAGAGAGGAGAGAACGAATTGGCTTCATGGTGGATGCTCCTTAATGTGGTTGTTTGTAGGGCGAGAGCTGCAGTCTCTTGCCGATGTGTTATAGTTAACTATAACACTACATCGCATTGCAAGCTTTTTCCTTATATCTCTGTCTTTCACCATAACTAATTGCAAATGCTTAGCTTAATGACCGGATATATGCGGCACACTCACCACCGGAAGACGGCGGCGTGAAGCCGCCGCTACACATGCGCTGGCTCGCTCGCCCTCTCATCCCCCGGGGGCAAGGCCTTTCTCGCCGGGACGAATATGGCTTTCGTGCGGGAAATCTGGCTCGGATCCTGCTCGCAGCATGTGGGGCTTTTGTAGGAATGATGAATTTATTGGTTCAGGTAATACTGCACGGTGGTGACGACGCGAACGGTTTTCATCAGGCTGGCATCGGCACCGTACATCATTTCGCCACCTTCGCCGGGATCCCCTGTAGCGCTGCCTTGATCGGCGGGGAGGATGGAGAAGACGCCTTGATTGGCTTGGCGGATGGCGCCGACTTTGCTGCCGGAATCGGAGGCAAAGCGATCGGCAGCGGCGCGTGCGTTGCGCGTAGCTTCGGTAATCATGTCGGGCTTGATGGAATTGAGGGCGGTGAATTTGTAGGCGAGGCCCTGGCCGACATTACCGCCGTTTCCACCAAGAACGATGCCTTTCTGGAGGAGTTGCATGGTTTTTTGAGCAGCGTTGGCGACGACGTCGACGCGAGTGGTGCGCACGGTGATTTGCTGATCGACAATGTAACGGTGCGGGGCGCGGTTTCCGCCACCATATTCGTTGGCCTGGGTGTCCACTACGCGAATGATGCCGAGTTCGATTTCGTTGGGTTGAATGGTTTGCTGCTGGAGAAAATCCAGAATGACTTTCTTGTCGGCTTCGGTTTTGGCGTAGACGGCGGTGAGATCGTCGCCAGCTTCCTTGTAGCTCAGGGGCCAGATGGCGAGATCGGATTTTACGTTTCGCTCGACGAGACCTTTTACGGTGACGTAGCGATCGGCGAGGCGAGTGTTCTTGATTTCGACGCCGAGTACCCAGCCGCCGATGATCAGGCCAAGAGCTAGCAGTATGCCAAGCAGAGTGGTGCCACCGCGTTGATTCGGATTCGTGCCGTCCATAATGGGAAGGTCCTCGAGATTCTCCGCCGCTGTCCAGCCGGTTGGCCGGATGGCATTAATTTAGCACGTAATTGGGTTGAGAGGTCGATGGAGCGATCGAAGAGGGATTCCCCTCACACCGAGGACTCCGTTCGGAATGACGGAGTGATTTTTGCGGGAGAGGAAATCCCAAGATGGCGGCGAAAAGCCCCCTCTACAAGTGGGAGATGAATTAGCCTTCTATTCGTAGACGTTTAGTTGGGTTGGGTGGGAGGCTGAGACTGCCAGTAGGCTTGATGGCCGAGATAATCGTCGTCGGGGAGATTAGCGATGATGATGCGGCGGAGTTCGATGGCGTTGACGGGGCCCTGATTTTTGTAGACGACTTCGCCGTTGGGCTTGATGAGCGTGGTGTAAGGGACAGCAGCATTCCAGTTGGGATCGAAGGCGGCGAGGAGCGTGTAGATATCAGTGGAACCGAGGATGAGGTTGCGGCTGGTGGCGTGGAGTTTTTTGAGCGCGGCGAGGGCGGCGGGCTGCTCGTCGGGATAGTTGATCGTGGCGGTGACGACTTCAAAGGGGCGGTGGCCGTACATGCGGAGCATGGTCTGGATTTCCGGCATTTCCTGGACACAGGGAGCGCACCAGGTGGCCCAGAAATTGACGAGGCGGAGTTTGCCGGAATCATTTTTGCGAAGCGCCTGGAATTCATCGTGGGATGCAGGCCGGATAGTGACCGGCTGACTTTCGATTTCGGCGAGTTCTTGTTTGCGGCCTTCTTCCTTGTATATCCATTTGGTGGAGCAGCCGACGGAGGGAGTCTTCTCGACGGCGACGGGTTTGTCCGCGAGGATGGAATCGATGGCTTCGCGCGCGTCGCGGCGGGTGACGAGGGGTTCGCGAGGATTGTTGTCCACGCGGCCTTCGTAGCGGAGCTTGCGCTGAGCATCGAAGATGAAGAGGTGAGGCGTGGCGGCGGGGCCATAAGCGCGGGCGACCTTCTGGTCTTCGCCGTCGTAGAGATAGGGGAAATTGAAGTGGCGATAGGCGGCGCGGATCTTCATGTCGTCGAAGGAGTCGCCCACGTCGGTGTAGCCCATCTCGTCGAGACGGACAGCCATCGGATTGTTGGGCTGGATGGCGATCAGGGTGACGCCGCGGTCTTTGTAATCGGCGGCGATTTGCTTGATGCGGGATTCGTAGAGTTGCGCGGTGGGACAGTGATCGCAGGTGAAGGCGATAACGAGAACTTTGGCAGAGGCGTAGTCGGCGAGGCAGTGGGTCTTGCCGTCGATGCCCGGGAGGCAGAAATCGGGAGCCGAAGCGCCGATGGCGAGTGGCGAAGGGCCGTGGTCCTCGTCGTCGGCATGGGCGGGCATGGAGAGAATGGCAGAGCAAAGAAAGGTGAGTATTGCGAAAATGCGGCGGGATGAAGGCATGGGAACCTCGACGGGTTGAATTATACATTGGGTTTACGAGAGGTTGTGTGATAGTCAGCACGTTGGGGACTTTGAATGGGAGGTGCTTTCATCTACGAAGACATATATGGGGGTCATTAGGGTGAGTGCAGTTGAGAGTGGGCACGCCGGGATTTGTGGGAGCGCAGATCATGCCAACCTGTGGAGCCGGCGTATGGGATTCCATTGGAATGGCCGTAGGCAAGCCGTTCACCGGAGTCCAGGTGACTAAGTCGGTTGCACACGCGCCAGATGGCACTAAGTGACAGGTAGAGTTCTTTGCCTTCCTGGCACGCGATTCGGCAGGGCGCATTCGGATCGAAAAGCGCGGTGCTGTTACCGGAATGGACAAGGAAAAGGCGACTCCGCACACTCGCGACGGCGGAACGATTGCCGCAACGTGGGGAGAACGGCATGTTGCGGCCCTGATCTTCGACTGTGCCAATGGGAAGGTCATTTCCGTGCAGCCGGGCATGCAAATTGCCGGAGTGACAGACCATGAACTGCGGTCGTCTAGCCAGCGATCATCTCGGTCGTATTCTTCCTATTTCAATACGCTGGCGAACCATTAGTTGCCACTCGATGCGACCTTTGAAGATTTAGGAGAAAAAGAAAATTGAGGGAATTGCCGCACATGGATATCGGACTGCGGGTCATGGTTCAGAGCCGCCGTTTATTGCAAGGGCATTCGCAGGTCACGCCGCCTCTACACGGGTGGGGAGGAGCGCTGCTCGATTTGGACGTGGAGGCCGTGGCGGGGGCGGAGGGTTAGGGAGGGGAGGGGGATCACCGGGTGGTTGGGGAGTGGGCTGAAGCGGAACTGTTGGGCGATGGTGGCGAGGACGAGCTGAGCTTCCATTAGGGCGAAGGAATTGCCGATACATTGGCGAGGGCCATAGCCGAAAGGGAAATAGGCGAAGCGGGGGATTTTTTTGAGGAGGTCACTCTGCCAGCGTTCGGGGAGAAATTCTTCGGGATTGTCGTACCAGCGAGGATCGCGATGCACGATCCAGGTGACGGCGGCGATGCCAGTTCCTTTGGGAACCGGATAACGAGCGAGAGAGTGGTCTTCGATGGCGAGGCGAGCCATGGCCCAGGCGGGAGGATAGAGCCGCATGGATTCCGTGATGACGTGGCTGGTGTAAGGAAGGCGGGGGAGATCGTCGAGAGTGGGAGTGCGGCCGTTAAGGACGGAGGAAAGTTCGGCGTGGAGTTTTTGTTCGACACGAGGATTTTGGGCGAGGAGCATCCAGGTCCAGGAGAGCGTGCTGGCAGTGGTTTCGTGCCCGGCGAGGAAGAGAGTGAGAGCTTCATCGCGAAGTTGCTGGGTGGTCATGCGGGAGCCGTCTTCATCCTGGGCGTGGATGAGGAGGGAGAGGAGATCGCCGGCGTCGTCGTTGGAATCGCGGCGCTGCTGGATGATGCGGTCGATGATCTGGGTGAGATCGCGGACGGCGCGTTTGGCTTGGAGATTGCGGCGCGTGGGGAGCCAGCGCGGAGTCATAAGCAGGCGGCGAAAATCCATTGTGTATTCGAGGAGGACTTGGAGGTTCTCGCCGACTTGCGGGGCGTCGCGCTCGACATCGGCGTGGAAGAGAGTTTTGCCGACGATTTGGAGAGTGAGACGCATCATGGCGTCGTGAAGATCGATTTGTTGGCCGGGCTGCCAGGAGTGGAGGAGATGGGTGGCGCACTCGGTCATGGTGGAGGCGTAGTTGGCGATGCGGTTGCGATGAAAGGCTGGCTGCATCATGCGGCGTTGACGGAGCCAGAAATCGCCTTCGCTGGTAAGGAGGCCGTTGCCGAGAAGGTGGCGATTGGCGCGGAGGATGCGGCCTTTGATGAATTTGCGGGCGTTGTTGACGATCACGTCTTCGATCTGGTCGGGATGAAAGAGGAGGTAGGTGCGAAGGTTGAAGAAGCGGAGGCAGACAATGTCGCCGTAATCATGGGCGGCGCGCGACATGAAGCCAAGAGGGTCGTGGCGGAGAGGGCTGCGGAGGCCGTCGAAGAAACCTTGTTCGGGGCCGGGAGGGTAGAGGGGCATGGAGAGATGGTAAGTGAGGTGGGGCGGGAATGGGAAGGCGAGAGGGAAGAGGGAAGAGGGAAGAGGGAAGAGGGAAGAGGGAAGAGAAGGGGGATTCCGCGCTCCGCGGACTCCGTTCGGAATGACGGGTTTTTTTGCGGGGAGCTAGCCAAGACGCGAGGGTTGAGATCCTTCGCGGCGCTCAGGATGACTGCGCATTTTTTCACGGTTTTGTTGAGGCGCGAATTAACGACACAAACCGAAGAGGCGATGCGCTGGGCGCCTGATCGCCCGCTTTTCCTGCGTTACGCTACCATCCCCGAATCTTGAGGGCCCCACCCTTCGCGCCTTTAGCGAAAGGTGGGCTCTAACGGCGGCATTATAAGGCCGCCCCTACGGGTGGAATTAATGTTTGTGGGCGGGTTCGGAGAATTTCACGGAGCCGCGAAGAACGGTGATGGAGGAGGCAGGTAATTCCACCTGGGTGTTGGGGTCAGCGTTTAAGGTGGAGGCCACAATGGGGCCGTCGGGATCGGCGGAAAGAGTGGCGGGATGCCACTGGTATTGGGCTTTGCCGAAGGTTTTTACGGCGACGGGGCCGGAGAAGGAACCGGCGGCGGATTGCGTAGAGTCGTCGAAGGAAATTTTGAGCGTGTGTGGATTTTCCTGATCTTTGTTGATGATCAGGATTGACCATTCGCCATCGGGACGGTGGACGGCATAGGCGGTGACTAGATTGTTGCCCGCGCCGTCGACGATGTCACTGGTGGCGTTGAAGAGTTTGTGCTCGGCGCTGCCGGGCTGGACCCATTCCTGATTGATGAGTTGGCTGGAAAAATATTGGGAGAGGGGCTGCAGAATTTTGAAGTTTTGATCGGAGGAAAACATGGCGAAGGTGCCGCGGGAGCCGTTGACGCCGCGGCCGATGGGGGCGGGCATGTAATGGAAATAATAGACGGCTTGGCCGCCACCGCTGAGGAACGAGCAGATGTAGTCGGCGAGCCAGAGACCGCCGAAGATGTCGGGGAAGGCTTCGGAATCAACCCAGGAAAGATTGGATTCGGTGATGAGAAGAGGAACGTTGTCCGGGACACCGTCCTGGCGCCAGATTTTCATGATGCCGGTGACGAGCTTGGGTTCGTCGTAGAGATTGCTCCACTGAATTTTGCCTGGCTCGAAGGGATAGTGTTCGAAGGAGAAGAAGGCGAGTTCGTTTATGGCGTTGTGGGATTGCAGATAGCTGACGAAGCGACGAGTCCAGGAGGTTTGGCCGGAGGAGTCGGGCCAAGTTTCGATGTCCTTATTGACGCCGGTGAAGATGGGGCCGCCTAGTTTGAGCTTTGGATCAACGCGATGGATGGCGGCGGCGAACTGGATGTACATCGCAGCGTAATCCTCCGGGACCATGAAGTGGCCGTCGGGTTCTTCGCCCATTTCGACGTGGGAGATGGGATAGCCGCGTTTTTCGAGGTAGGCGAGTTGGTTGGCGGCGTCTTCGGGCGTGCTGTAAATCATGGCGATGGGAATCATGGTAGGAAGGCCGCGGGTGTAGGCGTTGGGCTCAAAGAAAAGATCGAAACCAACTTGTTCGCCCGCGCGCTCGTCAAGATCGCTGGGCTCATGCCATGGATCGACCGACGAGCAGTAGGTCATGGTCTGATCCTGATCGGGAGTGTGGCGGACGAGGTCGTGGAATTTGCGGTCCGGCGAAGTGGTGCCGAGATAAATTTCGTGGATGGCGTAGCCGAGACAGTTGCGCTTGTCGGCGGAGCCGTGGGTATCGCAGGTGTTCGAAGAGGCGGTCATCAGGATGCGGATGAATTGAGCGGTGATGGGAGCGTTGGCGAGTTGAAGAATTCCGTTGCCGCCTTTGCCGTTGGTGATTAGACCGCCAGGGAAGGCTTGCCAGATGCCGGAAGTTGGTTTGCGGACACCGTCTTCGCCGGTGAAATATTGAACGACATAGTGGGTGGCATAAGGCTCGGCCCAATCGATGCGGATGGCGGAGATTTCGCGAGGCTTGGCAAGATCGAGAATGACCCATTGGGGATGGAGGGAATCGGATTCGCCCGTGAAGGTTTCGGCGAGATAGGGATTGCTCTTCCAGTAGCTGTTGGGATCGCCGTCGGTGAGGCGGGAGTAGCCCTCGGTGTCGGTGCCGTCATCGCGGGTGACGCCGCGGTGGGGAAGCGGGTAGCCATAGGAATGGCGAATGGGATCGGGGCCGGGAGTGGGGTTGCCGACGAAGTAACCTTTGCCAGCGGGATCGCTCCACGTGCCGTTGGGATTCCAGTGCCAGGCTTCCATGTGGAGTTCGGTGTTCTGGCGATAGGTGACGGTTTGCCATCCAGCGGAGAGGACTTGCTTGATGGTATCGGGAACGTAGAGTTTGTCGGCTTCACCGTAGCCGAGGCGGTCGATGCCAGCGCCGAGAGCTTCCGTGGGACGAATGGTGTTCGTGGAATGGGAGGGAGTGGCGTCGACGTGGATGGATTGGGCGAGGGCAAGAGGAGTGATGGAAGAGAGGAGGATAGGAAAGAACGGAAAGAGGAGGTGACGCGCGAAGAAATGTTTCATGGCAGGATCCTTGGCCAGAGCGGTATGGCGCTGGCAGTGGTTGTGATTTAAAACGATTGAATACGATGGAAATGTAACGCCGGGGCGGGCGGGCGTCAATGGGAAAGTGGGGAGGGAAGGCAGAGAAGAATTGGAAGAAAAGTGGAAAAGTGAAATCCAAGATGCTATGTGCAAAGGCGGTCAATGGGGCACCTGGCCCGGCTAACGCGAAGCGCCGCGACCAATGGCGCGATATTGCGGACCTAGGGCCCGGGCTGCTGGACCCTACGAGTAGGGATTCAGGCGGGAAGGCAACGGGCGATGATTAGAGTGATGTCGTCATGTTGTTCGTGGGGACTGAACTGGCGAACTTCGTCGACGATGGCGGTGAGCAAGTCTTGGGAAGGGAGATGGCGGTGGCGGCGCAAAGCTGCGACGAGGCGCGCTTCCCCAAATTCTTCGCCGGCGGGACTGAAGGATTCGGTGACGCCGTCGGTATACAGAAGCAGAGTATCACCGCAAGAGATCTGACATTCGTCGAGGGAACAATCCCAATCCTTGAACGCGCCCATGATGGTGGCGGTGGCCTGGAGGCGTTCGAGAGAATCATCGGAGCGCAAGAGAAGTGGAGGAAGGTGGCCGCAGTTGGCGTAGCGGAGACGGCCAGAAGCGTCGTCATATTCGGCGAAGAAAAGAGTGGCAAATGCGGCGTCGGCGGTGTTGGCGCAGAAGAGTTGATTGACGGAGCAGAGAAGACGATGCGGCTGATCGAGAGAGATGGCGCACTGGCTGCGAAGATTGGCTTGGAGATTAGCCATAAGCAGAGCGGCGGCGATGCCCTTGCCGGAGATGTCGCCTATCACCATGCCGAGGCGCTCGCTGCCGAGATCGAGAAAATCGTAATAATCACCGCCGACGTGGCGTGCGGGAAGACAGAGACCGGCAAACTGAAGAGATTTGAGAGAGGGAAAAGTTTGCGGGAACAGACGGGCTTGCACTTGCTTGGCAATTTCGAGTTCCTGAGCAGCACGGCGTTCGGCCTCCAGCTTATCGGCAACAGCGCGGCGATGCGTTTCGATCTGGTGAGTGACTTCATCGAAGCTGACAAGGGAGAAGGAATTGCCGTCGGGATCCTTGAACCGAGCAAAAACGCCACCCCAAATGGGAGGGGGTTCCGCTGCGGGAGAGGAAGATTCCTGGGAATGCCGCGCGAGCATCTGGACACCATGCTTCAGGCGGCGAAGGCGAGGAGTGATCTGGAAAGAAACGCCACGGCGGCTCCAGACGCGGAACTTGGCAAGGACATCCTCGGTGATGAAGGCAACTTGGGTGTGGCGGCCGATGAGTTTGAATTGGTCGGAAGCGGGTTCGGGAGCGATCAATGTTAGGTTCGCGGTGCCATCCGGAGGGGCGACAGCCACAAAGGGGCGGCCTACCTGAGCGCGTCCGTCAAAGACGAGTTGGAAGCCGAGCTGATTGACGTAAAAGTCCAGGCTGCGGTCCAGATCGCGGACGAAGATACTGACGGACTGAAGGCGCAGGTAGGGATCCTGGCGGTCTAGGCGAACGGGGGAGTCCTCGAGCGAGGCGGGAGGATGGTTGTCCATGAGGGAGCATTATAGAGGGAAAAATTGAACTGTGGCGAAAGCTCGCGGGTTTTGAAAATTGAAGATCGAAAACGGAAAAGCAGGGAAGAGAAAAACCTCACCCCTCAAAGGAGTGAGCTACAGAGTTAGTCGGAACGAGTGCTAAGGAACAGGCGGTAGAGGAGGAACAGGACGAAGAGAGCGAAGAGGGCGCCGGTGGAGTCCAAAAGAGAATCCCACGGGGAAGGGCCGCGAGAGGGGACGAAGATCTGATGAATTTCGTCGAGGGCCGAGTACACGGCGGCGATGAACCAAGCGAGGAGAGCCCAGGACCAGTGCCAGGGGCCGCGATCCTGGCGAGTGGCCCGAATGCCACGATAGAGGAGGAGGAAGAAAACGAAGTACTCGATGAAATGCGCGGATTTGCGGATGAGATGATGGGCGAACTCGAAGCCGTCCGGAGTGATGTAGGGGAAGAGCCAGCGGAGGAGCGGCTCGAAGATAAGGGTGGTGCGGTCGGCAGAAAAGAGATCGGTTGAGAAGAAGAAGATGAGGGCAGCCCAGAGAAGGGCGGGCCACCAGGCGCGAAGCCAGGTGGGAATGGAAGAAGATGAATTGTTGGCGGGACTGGGAGCCTGCCCGGGTTCCATAGGGGACATTTACAATTTAAGTTCCACAACCATTGTAAACGAAGGAGGGAGGAATTGCAGGTTAAGGGAGGAAGAAGATTTCAAGCGATTACAGTACATTCCATCCCCAAGAGTTGGGCTAACTTACGCAACTTGGAGGAGATGTGGCCGACACCGACGGCGCAATGATGGGCTGGCCCCTCGGAATTCCAGGCATTCATGAAAGACTTTGCGCCCATCGGGAAGCGGTAGCGGCTGTTGGTGTTGCCAATTTCCAAAATGGGGCCGGGTTCGGAAATGGCCTCGGCGCCCAGGAGTTTGAGCTTTCCGTCGGGCGATTGGACGACCGAGAGCAAAGTAACGGGACCGTGCTTGACGGCCATTTCGACGGAGAGGCCGCGGCCGACTTTGCCATGATAAACGGTGAGGGGGCGAACCTTGGTTTTGCCTTGTGCGATGGCGATATGGCCAGGGCCGTCGTGGCCCATCAGGATGACATCGTCATTGAAATCGGCGGCGTAATATTCGGTGAAAGAGCCACCAACGCCGAAAGAATCCAAGATTTTCATGGCTTGTGCGTTCTTGATTTCGCATTCGCCAGCGACGGGAATGCCACGTGCAGTGAGGAGACTGGTGCCAAGGATGAGGGAAGAGACGGTATCTTCGTTTTCGGCGTTGCCGGAACCCTTGTAATAGTAGGCAAGCGAGCCGAGGTCGTGAGCTTCGACCAAACGATCGAGCGCGACGGAAGTGCATGCCGCGCGTTCGAGTTCGCGTTGCGGGCAGTCCGGTTGCACGTCGAAAGTGCTTCGGAAAATCTGAACGCGGGCGCTGATTTCTTCGGGTGAAATGGAGCGACGCAGAGCGGAGAGCTCGTCGACTTCGATGATTTCGATGTGACCACCGAAAAAGGAACAATGCTGGGTAAGATCGGAATAGACATCAAGCATGCCGTTGTAATAGTGACCCATGACGCCGAGGCGGTTGTGCTCCATGAGGTGTGCTACGCGGGCCGCATCGATCCACTCTGAGATTTCCTGGCGGGAGGAGGGATCATGATCGAGCATGCCGGTTACCTGGAAAAAGGGAATACCGGAGCGCTTGAAGACGTTGGCGATTTCGGGGACGGCGCAGGCCTGACAGTATGCCAGCCACTCGCCGGTCATTTTGGCGCGGTCGCCGAGTTTGTTGAAGGATTCGTAATCGATGGCGGCGCCCGGAGTCAAATTCAGAAGAATCACAGGAACTCTTGCGCGGCGGACGACAGGCAGGACGGTGGAAGAGAGGGCGTAGGTGGTGACATAAAGAAAGATGAGATCGACATCGGCGCGGCGGAATTGATGACCGGCAGCAAAGGCTTTTTCCGGGGTATCAATTAAACCGAGATTGACGACCGTGACATTGGGTTGGCCGAGAAGTTGGGCGACGCGGACGATGTAGCCCTTCAGGCGATCTTCCAGTCCGGGGAACTGGGGCCAGTAGGCATCGAGTCCGATGCCGAATAATCCAACAGTGAAATCGCTGTGAGTTCGAGTTTGCATGAGGCGGCGCTCCGAGACGCCAGCGTAACCGGGAGCAATCGTTGCGATTTATAGCATAGAAAGAGGTTGGGCAATGGCATGGGGCGATTGAAAAGGGCGCAGAGGCAGACTATAGTCACGACGAAGAGTTGTGCGGGCGAGTGAAACTGTTTGATGGAGGACGTATTTCAAAACCAAAACTTTGCAGCAGGATGTGCGCTGCCTTATTTGTGAGCCTGGCGTTTGTATCGAGTGCCAATTGCCAAGGGCCGGATACGTCGAAGCTGTCTGTGAATTGGGATAAAATCGTACGAGTTACGAAGACGACGGCGACGCTGCAGGTGGTGGTGAACCCGCCATTGCGGCGGGGAACCGCTGTGCATGACAACGCATTTCGCGCCCTTAAGGAGTTGCAGGCGGATTATGTACGGTATGTGCCGTGGCTGCCGTACCCCAGACTTGCCGTTGCGGAATTGGAGGCGCCCGCGAATGGCAAGACTTCGTGGGATTTCTCCGTCATTGATCCGATGACCATTGATTTTCTGGAAGCCACGAAAGGGCATCCTGCGGTTCTGAACTTCAGCACGATTCCCCAGTGGATGTATAAGACGGACAAGCCGGTCGGCTATCCTGCGGATGCCAACCAGGTCGCGTGGGACTACGAGCAAGGAAGCGAGTTGAGGGATCCAAGCGGAAAGGATGTAGCCGATTATTACGCACGTTTGCTGGCTTGGTACACGAAGGGGGGATTCACGGATGAGTTGGGGAAAAAGCACGAATCGGGGTATCACTATTCGATTCCGTACTGGGAAGTGCTGAACGAAGTTGATTTTGAGCACCAGAACACCGCGGAATCGTATACGAAGCTCTACGATGCGATGGTCACCGCGATGAGAGGAGTTGAGCCAAACACAAAATTTGTGGGAATGGCGCTGGCCGCGCCATCGCAGAATCCGCACTTCTTCGAATATTTTCTGGATCACAAGAATCACAGGGAGGGAGTGCCGCTCGATTTTATTTCTTACCATTTTTATGCAACTCCAAATCCCGGGGAGACGCCGGAGATCCAGCAATATTCGTTTTTTGCGCAGGCGGATGGATTTTTGCATGTGGTTCGCTATATCGAGGCCATCCGCCAGCGGCTTTCTCCAGAAACTGGAACGATGATTAATGAGATCGGGGCGATTTCAGCGGACGACTCGGACCAAGGGCAACCGGGACATGTCGAAAAGCCGATACCGGCTTCGTATTGGCATCTGACGGGGGCGATGTATGCGTACATTTTTGGAGAGTTGTCCGAGTTGGGGATTGACGTGGCCGGGGAATCGCAGTTGGTTGGCTATCCGACGCAATTCCCGAGCGTGACGATGGTGGATTGGGAGACCGGTAAGCCAAACGCCCGGTTCTGGGTGCTGCGGCTGCTGAAGAATAATTTTGGGCCGGACGACAAGATTGTGGAGACCAGCTTCAGTTCTGGAGATGTATATGCGCTTCCGGTGGTGACGCGAACGGGGAAGCATCGGGTATTGCTCGTGAATAAAAGGGAACGAGCAGCTGCGGTGGATGTACCAGCCGCGGTAGGCGCAGAGATGGAATATGTGGACATGACGACGGATGGGCAAGCCTCGGCATCCACGAAGATCAAGTCGGAAAAAGTGAGTCTCGGCGGGTACAGCGTTGCGGTTCTGACGTTTCCGTAAAGCTGTGGGCTGTGACCGATTCGCAGGAGGAGAACTACCGTGACGAGGGCTGCGTTTCGACTACGTCTCAAGGCCGGTGCGATTGAAGGGTACGAGCGCGACCACAGGAAAGTGTGGCCGGAGTTGCTAGCGAAACTAAAGGAAGTTGGGATTTCAGA
Organism: Candidatus Acidiferrales bacterium; assembly: GCA_963709675.1. GTDB lineage: Bacteria > Acidobacteriota > Terriglobia > Acidiferrales > UBA7541 > Acidiferrum. The sequence goes on along the minus strand of CAVPWW010000001.1, from coordinate 429,547 downwards.
TTATTCGATTTTTCGCAGAGGGCAAGATTTGTTTCTGGTGATGCGCGTAATGGATTTTGAAGCTGCGTGGCAGGCGCTGGAGAAGGATCCGGTGAATTTGAGGTGGCAAGAGGAAATGGCCAAGTATTTTGAGCCGGTTCCGGATTTGCAGCCCGGGGAACGGATGGCGGTGATGAAGGAAGTGTTTTACATGGAGTGAAGCATTCGAGATTCGAAAAGAAGAGAAAAGCGAAAAGAGAAGAGAAAGGAAAAAAGCCTCACCCCCGAAGGGGTGAGCTATAGGGCGGTTGTTATTCGCGGCGGCGGCGATCATGGTATTCGTGGGAATGACCGTTTGCGTCGAGCCAAGTAAGTAGTTTGGCGATGCTGCCGTGGGCTAGCGCAATGCTGGAATCGGCAGCGCCATAATAGAGATTGATGGTGTCGCGATCGGGAGCAATGGTATAGCCGCAGGGAAAGACCACATCTTGAACGTCACCGAGGCGTTCGTAGTCGGCTTCAGGGCCGAACATCCAGGAATCACCACGAACGATGCATTTTTCCGGATCCTCGAGATCAAATAGCGCCAGACCGAGGCGGTAAATCGAACTCGAGGGAGTTCTGCGCACCCCGTGGTAAATCATGAGCCAGCCTCTCGGCGTCTCAATTGGCGGCGGTGACATACCAATCTTGTTGGCGTCCCACCATGCGCCGCGGCGCGCCTCGAGCATCAGCTTGTGGGTGCCCCAATGGCGTAGATCGGGCGAATAAGAAATCCAGATGTGAGTGCCGAGGGGCGTCATGGGGCGATGAATCAGAGCCCAGCGTCCGTTGATCCTCCGAGGAAGGATAGCGGCGTCCTTGTCGTCTGGGGTCATGACGACCCCGAGGCGTTCGAAGGCGCGGAAATCCTTGGTGAGAGCGAGTGAGACACCCGGACCACCACGGGAATACGAGGTGTAGGCAATGGCAAATTGGTCCATTTCCGGGATGTAGGTAATACGGGGATCCTCGATGCCCCACAGCTCCTCGGGATGGCGATCGGGATCGGGCATGAGGGTGGGTTCGCGATCAATGATCCAGCCGTCGATGCCGTTGGCAGAACGCGCAGCACACAAGTGAGAAAGGCCGCGACGATCTTCTACGCGGCAAAGGAGAAGCGTAGAACCATCGGACAATAAGGTGGCGCCCGGGTTGAAGACACTATTCATGGAATAGGGCCAGTCTTTTCCGCTGAGGATCGGATTTTTTGCGTGCCGAACAAACAAAGGGTCGTGGTGGTTCATTAGCTCTCTCTGAACAAAATTCGAAACAAAAGTCAAAACGTATTGCGGCACGAATCGCAGGCTGTGCCGCGGCCGACAAGAAAAGGTTCAGGGCTTCGGATCGGTGATATCCGCCTGTTCTAATTGGCGCATTTCGAGCAGGGCCATGAGGAAAGAGAGGGTAGATTCGGCGCCCTGGTTCTCATTGGCACGATCGGGATGCAAGCCGTCGCGACAGCCGCCGGTGGCAGGATCGTAGAGGGCGATCTGCAGATCATTGTCCCCGAGAAACCAGTTGAAGGCCGTCCAAGCTTCCTTTCGCCAGCGACCCTTGCCGGTGGCGCGGTAGGCTTCCAAAAAGGCAGAGACGGCGGCGCAGGCTTCGACAGGTTGCTGATCGAACCGGGCTTTCTCGGTGTGTTTTGAGTAGAAACCGTGCGAGCCGATGGGGAGGAAGTGTCCCTTGGTGTCGCAACGTTGAACGGAAGCGAGCCAAAGCAAAGATTCGAGGCCAGCGGAAAGCATAGCGTCGTTGGCGTTGCGTGAACCCGCGCGGATGAGCGCCTGGGGCAAGCGAGCATTGGAGTAAGAAAGCTCGTTCTCAAACCAATGCCATTCCGGGGAACGATTAGCTTGATAGGCGTTCAATAAGCGATTCGCGAGGGAGTCTGCGGCATTCAAGGCAGCACGATCCCCGGGGAAGGCGACGAGATATTCCTGAAGGCCTAACAAAGCAAAGGCGCAAGCACGGGGACTCTTAAACTGAACCGCCGAGGGAACTGCCATCTCAAAGAGACGGCCGGCGGCGCCACGGAACCCGGCGTCCCTGGTTCTTCCGAGAACGGTCCCCAACCCCCAGAGAGCGCGGCCATGGCTGTCTTCGGAGCCTTCGGGTTCCTGCCAGTGGCGACCGTAACTCAGACAGTTATGGAAGCGCTTGGTGACAGGATCAAAGGCGAGCCAGAGAAAGGCCAAATAGCGAGCCGCGAGGTCCTGGGTTCGAGTCCCCGATTCCGCGCCCGATTCTTCGAGGAGAGTGGCGACAATCAGCGCACGGGCGTTGTCGTCGGTCGAATAGCCTTCCGGGTAGTTCGGGACGTTGAAGATGGCATGCTCGATGATGCCGGTGTGATCGGTCATGCGTAAGAGATGATCTAGTTTTATGGTGGGAAGTCGGTCGAGCTTTTTTTCTGTGCTGCGAGCGGAGAAGGTGGCGCGAGGATTGCGCAATCGCTCGTTATAGACGCGCTCAAAACTCCCCATATATTGCTGCGCGGCGCGGTTCCAAACCATGGACCGGGTATAGAGGTAAGCGCGTTTGCGCATGGCATGGCGAGCGGTGGGATTGTCCAGGAGTTCCATGGTTTTGGAGGCGATGGCTTCGGGATCATCGAAGGGAACCAGCACGCCGCGTTCTTCGTCCAAGAGTTCGATGGCATGCAAGTAAGGGGTGGAAATGATGGCCTTACCGGCGCTGAGGGCGTAGGCGAGAGTCCCGGAAACAACTTGTCCCTTGTGCTTGTAAGGAGTGATGTAAATGTCGGCAGCACCGATCAATTCCACCAGCTCTTCAGGAGTCACGAAACGGTTGCGAAAGACGACATGGTCTTCCACGCCGAGATCTTTTGCTAATTGCTGCAAGAAGTGCCTGTACTTGTCGCCTTCGTGTCGCAGGATATGTGGGTGAGTGACGCCGGAGACCATGTACACAACGTTTGGGTGGCGCTCCAAGATAGTGGGGAGGGCACGGATGACGTTTTCAATGCCCTTGTTGGGAGAAAGCAAGCCAAAGGTGAGCAGAACATCCTTGCCCTCGGTACCGAAAGCATCTTTGTAGAAATGAGGGTCGGTGAAAGCCAGGTCGGGGATGCCATGGGGGATGAGATCGATTTTGGAAAGCGGCACATGAAAAACTTCCTGAAGGATGTCCGATGCCTGGCGGCTCATGACGATGAGGCGGTCCGACAAGGAGGCGATTTCTTCCATCACGGAGCGCTGGTCGGCGTCGGGTTCGCGCAACACGGTATGCAGGGTCGTGACCACGGGCATCTTGAGACGGCGCAAGAGTTGGAGGATGTGGCTGCCGGCGGAACCGCCAAAGATTCCGTATTCGTGCTGCAGACAAACCAAATCAATATTGCTGAAATTGAGGAAATCGGCGGCTTGACGGTAGGAAGCCTGATCATCCTGAGAAAGCTCGAAGCGAATGCGCGCGGGATAACTGTAGCCTTCTTCGGTATCGTTGACCGGGAGTGCCAGCAATTCCGTGGCGCCATATTCGGCGTGAATGGCATCGCACAAATCCGTGGTAAAGGTGGCAATTCCGCACTTTCTCGGAAGATAGTTGCCGATGACGGCGATGCGGCCAGGGAGGATTGGCCGCGGATGAGCGGGCCACTGCGGGGCGGATTTATCGTCCAAGTCAATCTGTTGAAGGATTAAGAGATCGGGGGAAGGTGAAGAACCGTTCGCAGGGTCCTCAAAGACAACTTTGACAAGCGCCGGGAGCTTCCCTCGAAAATCTGTTTTTTGCGTAGGCATTTGGTTCTGGTCTCCTCCAGGGACTGGGCGGCACAATCTCCCTAAACTTCAAGACATCTGAGCGCGATACAAGAAAGACTAAGAGCGCTGCCGGGCGTAAATTCTTCGACCATTCGAAAGACCCACGAGAATGGTAAGGAGAAGCGCACCGACAACCGCGAAGAGGCTAGTGGCAACGGCACCACCGTAGCCGGCCGAGCGAATCAGAAATCCGCCGGCGACCGCGCCGCCGATTCCCATGACGACGTCCATGAACGGGCCGTACCCACTTCCCTCCAGGGACCTTCCGGCGCCCCATCCAACCAAGACACCGATGAAAATCCAAGCAACTAAAACCATATGGTGCTCCTGACCCAGGCAAATAAGAGACACGGAGGCACGCTGGGCCTGCCCCGAGGAAAGACGGAATGCGCGGTTATGCGACTGCGGCAGCGATCTTGTGGAAGGTGGAATTTACAACTTCGTAGGTATCAACCTTGGGCGTTCCTTGGATCAGTGCGGCCAATTGTTTCAAGACAGCGGGATAAGTTGCCACGCTATACGTTTCCGCGTTGGATGACTTGTCCCAGAGGCTGATGCCGGTGACAGCATCCTCGCTGGGAGAAAAAAAGGTGAGTTCATCCTGAAAGCCCACCTGCTTGCGGAGCAGGGGAATGACTTCCTTTTCCATCAACAGGCTGAATTTTGAAATGCTGTTTGGTTTGAGAAGGGTGGTAACTTTGCGAACAAACATGGGACAACCTAATTTCTAGGTCAAGGGGTGATTCAGGGCACCGGACCGGGTCAAAGAGACCTGAACGCACGCTTGATCCAAGCCCAGTTTGTTCTAATTAACTAATTTTGTCAAGTTGCGGTGCATCCACTTCGTAACACTTTACTTATATGGTGAAGCGAGATCTACTCCATGCGGTAGTTGGGAGCTTCTTTGGTGATAACGACGTCGTGGACGTGGGATTCGCGGAGGCCGGCCGCGGTGATGCGGATGAAACGGCTTTTTTCGGTGAGTTCTTGAAGGGTGCTGGCACCAACATAGCCCATACCACTTTTCAGGCCGCCGACGAGTTGATCGGTCAGGCCGGAGAGAGGGCCTTTGTAGGCGACGCGTCCTTCGACACCTTCGGGGACGGATTTGCCGCGCTCGGCGCCTTCCTGGGAATAGCGATCGGCGGAGCCGGCTTCCATGGCGCCGGTGGAACCCATGCCGCGATAAGACTTGAAGGTGCGGCCTTGATAGAGAATGGTTTCGCCGGGAGCTTCCTCGGTACCGGCGAAGAGACTGCCGATCATGACGGCACTGGCACCGGCGGCGATGGCTTTGGTGATGTCGCCAGAATACTTGATGCCACCATCGGCAATGATCGAGACATCTGTGCCCTGTGCGGCGCGGGCGGCTTCCATGACGGCGGTGAGTTGGGGAACGCCAGCGCCGGTGACGACGCGCGTGGTGCAAATCGAGCCGGGACCGATGCCGACCTTGAGGCCATCGATACCGAGAGAGATGAGCTCCTTGGCGCCGTCATAGGTGGCGACGTTGCCGGCGATGACTTGCATTTCGGGAAGGCGATGGCGGATGGCTTTTACGGCTTCGATGACACGCTCGGTGTGGCCGTGGGCGGTATCGATGGCGAGGACGTCCGCGCCAACCTTGGCCATATCGACGGCGCGTTCGAGGAAATCGCCGGTGGCGCCAACGGCGGCGCCGACGCGGAGACGGCCGTGATCATCTTTGGCAGAGCGAGGATACTCGAGTTTTTTCTGGATGTCTTTGACGGTGATTAGGCCTTTGAGGTTGAAATCCTGATCGACGACCAGAAGTTTTTCAATGCGATGTTTCTGGAGGATTTTTTCGGCTTGTTCGAGGGTGGTGCCGACAGGCACGGTGACGAGATTATCCTTGGTCATGACCTGGCCAACGAGCTGGCCGTGATTTTTTTCGAAGCGAAGGTCGCGGTTGGTGAGGATGCCAGTGAGGCGAGTGCCGCGAGTGACGGGAAGGCCGGAGATGCGGTACTTGGTCATGATCTCGAGGGCCTGGCGGATGGTGATGTCGGGAGAGATGGTGACGGGGTCAACGATCATGCCGGATTCGGAGCGCTTGACGCGGTCGACTTCCTCTGCCTGGCGATCGATGGACATATTTCGGTGAATGATGCCGATTCCGCCCTGACGGGCGATGCCGATGGCGAGGCGGGATTCGGTGACGGTGTCCATGGCGGCGGAGGCGAGAGGGATATTGATGGAGAGTTTGCGAGTGAAATTGGTGGTGGTGTCGACCTCGGTGGGAAGAACGGAAGAGCGGCCGGGCTGGAGGAGGACATCGTCGAATGTAAGACCTTCGGGAATAGAAGAATCAGTCATGAGAACCTCGCGGTGATGTGAGTGGCGCGGGATGCCACGCGCCCAGAAACGACGCAGCCCAGCGGGTGGGCGCTGGGCCGGAGAATGAATGCAACAGATCGAAAAATTGGATCACGGTGAAACTTCTATTTTAGGGATGGAGGGAGATTGGGTCAAGTTGGGTGAGAAAAGAACGATGAGCCGGGGTCGCTACCGATGGTTCGGCGTTGGCCCCGGCTCAAGTTGCTTCGAGGAGATGGCAGGCTAGGTGGATTTGTGTTCGGCGCAGCAGGAGGCGGCGTTGGCCTTGGCTTGCTGAGGAATGGTGGCGGAATCGGCGTAGTAATCCTGGTCGTAGCGATCGTGGTGGCGGACCCAAGCCATTGGGAATGATAAGGCATCTTCATCGCGGCCTTTGGGAGCAATGTCGAGGTAGCCGTAGACGCCCATCATGGGTTCACCGCCGCGGCCGTAGGTGGAATAGGTGTGGAAGACTTCGCCATTTTCGTTTTTGTAGAAGACGCTGAGGCCGGGGCCTTCTTCGCTCGGAAAGGACTGGCGTTTGAAGTTGTAATACATGTCCTTGCTAGCGACTTCGTCCTTGGTGAAGGAAACGTGGTAGTCGCGATTGAAATCGTTGCAGAAAGAGGATGCCCACTTGAAGCGCCAACCCATGCGCTTCTTGAATTCTTCAATTTTGGCGATAGGAGCGCGGGAGATGGCCATGAGAGTGACATCGCGATTGGCGAGGTGGGTGGCGCTCGCGTCGATGTGATCGCCGAGAATGGAACAGCTGGGGCAACCTTCTTTCCACTCCGGACCAAACATGAAGTGGTAGACGATGAGTTGGCGGCGGTTCACGAAGAGTTCGGCGAGGGTTTTCTTTCCGCTGGGCGTATCGAAGACATAGCTTTTGTCTACTTTGACCCAGGGTAGATTGCGGCGTTCGGCGGCGAGTGCATCACTTTGCCGGGTCAACTGCTTCTCCTTCGCTAGCAGCTCCTTGCGCGCGGCCAACCATTCTTCTTGCGATACGACTTTGCGGCGATCGATCGTCGTCTGTGTCATGACAGATTCTCCTTTTCCATGGATATTTCGGAACCGGGAACTTCTTTCTCGCCTGGCATCACACCACTCCCACTCGCTTCCCCACCCTCATTTCTCCGTCCAAGAGTTTTCACTGCCAGTACCGTCGCTCCCCCCGTGGAAATCACGCTGGCAACGATCATGGATATTGTGGCGAGGCACGCAGGGCACATGTTGAGCTCCGATCGGGACTGTTAGTGAGCACGTGGCGCTTCGAGGCGGGCACGCAGACTCTCCAACATGTGGGTCCAACCTTTGGTGACGCCGGTTCTGTGCTGCTCTTCCATGAAACCGAAGGCGGTGTGGCGGAACTTGATTAAGGTGCCGCCTTTCTCTTCGCTGAGGCGATATTGAAGGTTGGAGACGAGGGGGTAGGAGGCAAAGAGTGGCCCAGAAATTTCGAGCAGCGTGGGGCGTTTTATGGCTTGTACAGTGCCCCAATAATGGCCATTGCCGTCGCCCAGGTCGCGATACCAGCGGCCGCCGGGCCATGCTTCCAGTTTCATCTTCAGTTCTTGGCCCTCCGGAGTTGTGTTGAGCGGGCCGACTTGATCGAGCAGTGCGGCAAAGGTGGCCTCCAGTCCCGCGCGAACATGGGTTTCGAGAGTAATGTTCAACGTGAAGTCTTCGATCTTTTTTGCAGTGCCAGCCATGTGTTCCTCCTTAGAAAAAAAATTGGATTGCAAGGCCCCTACTTCCCGAGCTTTCCTTCCGCCTGCTCTTTGATGCGAGAAAGTTGGTGACGCCAGATCCGCTCGAAGGTCTGCGTCCATTCATGGAGTGGGTGGATGGCTTGGGCGTTGGTGCGGTAGAGAATCTGGCGGCCGTCGCGGCGAGCGGCGACGAGGCCAACTTCGCGAAGAACACGGAGGTGCTTGGAGACGGAGGGCTGTTCGAGGCCGAGGGTGGCGACGATGTCCCCGACAGGGCGTTCCTGGAGAGCGAGAAAGGAAAGAATGTCGCGGCGACGGGGTTCGGCGACAGCGTTGAAGGCGTCGGAGGTTGTGGAGGCGCGCGGCATGGGAGGGAGAATACATTCCCATATGGGAATATGTCAAGCATTATTTGGGGGCGTGCAAGAAGGGGGAGGAAGGCTTCACCACTGAAGGCTCGACGGTGCGCGTCATATAATAGTGTGGAAGTTTAGATCGGGGCAGAATGCTCACGTCGATACCGTGGTTTATTGCTGTAGCAACCACCCTGTGCGTCCCCATCCTTCTGGTGTGGGGCTGGATCCGGTGGGCAAAAGGTGAAAACCCTCGATCGCGCTCGTCGACTTTTTCGTTGGTAGGTTTTTCGCTGGCTACCGCATCGGCGGGTTTGGCGGTTGCAACACATTTGTACGCGCGATTCGTGCACAACTTTCCGTATTACGATCCGACACTCCTGAAGATTTACGCGTGCGGTTGCCTGCTATCCGTGGCGGGGATTGCGTTCGCGGTTGCCGGGAGCGGGCGTCCGAATCCAGTGCGCTGGCTAGCGCCGGTGTGCTCGTTCGGGACGCTGGTGTTCTGGCTGATGGCGATGAGCACGGAATAGTTGCTGCCGACCAGCACGCTCTTGCGGTTTCTAAACCAAATCACAACCTCGCCTCCGCTAGGGAAGGCCTCACCCCTGAAGTGGTGAGCTACAGGTTAGCCGCCGGCGATGGCACCGATGATGAGCAGGGGTTCCGCTCCTGTCGCGACAGGTTCGGGTAGGGGAGCGTCTGGGAGTTCATGGGATAGATCCTCTTCGCAGGCGAAAAAGCGAAGGAAGGGGCGGCGCTGTCGGGTGACGTGATCGCGGATGGTGCCGCGCAGCATCGGATATTGTGCTTCGAGCGCGTCGAGGACGGAGCGCTGGGTAACCGTTCCTTCGATCTGCAACTCGACTTCGTCTTTTACTTTCGCCAGCGTTCGCAGGTGCGCCGGCAGGACCACACGTATCATGACAGCGTCTGGACTTCCACGGAAAGAACGGCGGGGAGGTTTTGCGCGGCGGCCGTCCAGGTGTCGCCGGCATCCGGAGAGACGTACACCTGGCCGCCGGTGGTACCGAAATAAACGCCGCATTTATCGAGCTTGTCGACGGCCATGGCATCGCGGAGGACGTTGACGTAACAATCGCGTTCGGGCAGGCCTTTGGCGAGTTCTTCCCACTCGTGGCCACCGGCGCGACTGCGGTAGACGCGAAGTTTGCCATCGATAGGGAAATGCTCGGAGTCGCTCTTGATGGGGACGACGTAGATGGTTTCCGGTTCGTGGGAGTGCACATCGATTACGAATCCGAAATCGGTCGGTAGGTTGCCGCTGATTTTCTGCCAGGAATCGCCGGCGTCGTTAGTACGCATCACGTCCCAGTGTTTCTGCATGAAGAGGACGCCTGGACGAGAAGAGTGCATGGCGATGTGGTGAACGCAGTGGCCGACCTCCGCGGTGGGATCCGGGATGTACTTGGAGTAGAGACCCTTGTTGATGGGCTTCCAGGTTTTGCCTCCATCATCGGTGCGGAATGCGCCTGCGGCTGAGATTGCGATGAAGATGCGGTCAGGATTCTCGGGATCGAGGATGATGCTGTGGAGGCACATGCCACCGGCGCCTGGCTGCCAATGTGGACCTGTGCCGTGTTTGCGGAGGCCGCTCAGTTCCGCCCAGCTTTTGCCTCCGTCGGTGGTACGGAAGATAGCGGCGTCTTCCACGCCCGCGTAAACGATATCGGGCTCGTGCAACGAGGGCTCGAGATGCCAGACGCGCTTGAACTCCCAAGGATGCGGCGTACCGTCATACCACTGGTGCGTGCCGGGAACGCCGTCGTAGAGAAACTTATTGTCGACAGGCTCCCAAGTCTTGCCAGCATCGTTGGAACGCTGGATGAGTTGGCCGAACCAGCCGCTGGTCTGCGAGGCGTAGAGACGATTGGGGTCCGCGGGTGATGCCTTCACGTGGTAAATCTCCCAGCCAGCGAAGTGAGGTCCGCTAATGTCCCACTTTTGGCGCTTGCCATCGGAAGTGAGAACGAAAGCGCCCTTGCGGGTGCCAACCAAGACTCGTACACCGCTCATCGCTGAGGTCTCCTTGTAGTGGGCATGGGGCCGCAACATTGGCGATTCCGTGCCGTCTAAACGAAAGGCAGTTTGCCGAAGTAGCTTGCGTAATGCAAGTGAAATTATGCTACTTTAGCAGCATGCCCAAAGCGAAGCCGAGCCCGAAGTGGCGGTCGGGGTGTCCCCTGAATGCGTCCATCGAAATGCTGGGGGACCGATGGTCGCTGCTGATTATCCGCGACATGATGCTGGAAGGGGCGCAGACTTTCAAGGAATTTCTGGGGTCGTACGAGAAAATTGCGACGAACATACTAGCGGACCGGCTGCGCAGGCTCGAAGCGAACGGAATCATAACGACGCAACGAGACCCAGGGGATGGCCGCAAAGTGATTTACCTGCTAACGCGGAAGGGGATCGACCTGGCTCCTGTGCTGACGGAGATGGTGTTGTGGGCGTCGGCGCACGAACGAACGGAGAACCAGGTGCTGGTGCGCGGGATGCAGAAAGACAAACTCGGATTCATCGCGGCGGTAAAAGGACGTTGCGCAGAACAGACCAAGCGCCTCGCCAAGACCTCGAGTGCTTCACACAAATAAACGCCGAAGTGGGAGGCTGAGAATTGATGAGACGGGGAGTGCCGGAAGCTTAGCGTTGGGGCGTGAGAATTCCTTGAGTTTCCTTAGGGAGCGCGCCGGCAAGAAGCAGCACGGCTCCGGCGAACGCCAAAGTGTCGGCAATATAGTTAAGACCGTTGCTGATAGAGGAAGGTTCATCGCCCCAAATGGGCACGTAAACGAAGAAAACCAACAGAAGCACCATGAACCCCATGCCCGTCGCTGCCAGGCGTGGCCTGCTATTAAGAAGCAGGCGCGCTCCAGCCACGACAAAGACCAAGCCTGCCGCGTAGGACCAGATGAAGTGCCCGGGAATCCAGGTTGGAGTTTGTCTTGCGAAGGGAACGCCGGGCACGCAATCGGGATGGATAAGCTGTTCGACGCCGAAGAAAAGCGCCACTGAAGCGAAAACCAAGCGCGCCAGAGTGATGAGTTTATGGGTACCCTTGGCCCACCACTCCCCCGTCTGAGTCCCCGCGAAGGCCAGTGCGCCGGCGGCGAAACTCACATCTCGCAGCATCACCACCCAGGCAATCCGATCGCTGGGCTTGGCGACGACCAAGGGCATGCTGATGGTGAGCACGAAAATACAGAACATTACCGCCAAAAGGACGGCCGCCAAGCGCGCGTGTTTTTTCAGAACGATGCTGAGCGCCGCGGCAAGTAGCGCGGCTCCAACAAAATAAGTCCAAAACATGGCTCCCGGAATCCACTTGGGCACCAGTTGCGAGATGTCTTTCGCCGATGCAAAGTGTTCCGCGCCAAAAATCGCCAGGGGCATCGCAAAAAAAAAGCGCCCCAGACTCACAATCTTGTCTGCCCCGCGCGCCAAGGAAACTTCCGCCCAGACCGCGAAGAGCGCAGTGAGCGAAAGTGCGGCACCGGCAAAATAGGGCCAGAAGACGGCTCCCGGAATCTGCAGAAGCAGCGCTCCGGACAAAAGCGTAGGTAAAGGACAACTGTTCAAAGGCAATCCCCAATTTACGCCAACACTTTCGTCTCGAAAGTGGTTGCCGGCAATAACCACTTGACGTCAATTTGATATGACCACTATAGTGCCGGAATGAGGAAAGCAGCCTCCCCATTTATTCCTCTCATTCCCATCAATCGCAAGTCTGGGCGGCCTCTTCACCGGCAGATCTACGACGCGTTGCGATCCACTATCGTGGAACGCAACTTAAATTGCGGCCAACAGATCCCCTCGACACGCACGCTCGCCTCGGAGTTAGGAATTTCGCGTATTCCTGTGCTCAACGCCTACGCACAGCTGCTGGCCGAAGGCTATTTTGAAACCCGCGCGGGTGCGGGAACGTTCGTCTCCAGCTCACTGCCCGGCCGAGCGACGCGTTCCGAGCGCCGCGAGACATCTTCCATTCAAATCGCGGCGGGACCCCGCCGCATCTCGCGCGCTTCTGTGCTGCTTCCTCCCTACAAAAGAGCGCCTTGGTCGCGACGGCATGGAGCCTTCAGCGCGGGGCAACCTGCCCTGGGTGAGTTCCCGTTGAAAGTGTGGGCGAATCTTGTGGTGCGGCGTGCTCGCAAACCGGTTGCCCGTAGCTTGGGTTACGGGGATCCGATGGGGCTAAAAGAATTACGGGAAGTGATCGCGGTATATCTGAGGACGGCCCGCGGCGTCCGGTGCGATTCGCAGCAGATCATGATTGTGAGCGGATCGCAGCAGGCACTGGATCTATCGGCGCGAGTTTTGTTGAATGTGGGAAGTTCCGTGTGGGTGGAGGAGCCCGGCTACTGGCTGGCCCGCCACATGCTGACAGCGGCAGGCTGCCGGATTGTGCCCGTTCCTGTGGACGCGGAAGGCCTCAATGTTGAAGCGGGGATCAAGGAATGCGGTCATGCGCGCGCGGCGCTGGTTGCGCCTTCGCATCAGTACCCCCTCGGGGTAACCATGAGCGCTTCGCGGCGACTTCAGTTGTTGCAGTGGGCCCGTGAGGCAGGGGGTTGGATCATCGAAGACGATTATGACAGTGAGTATCGCTACGAGAGCAACCCCATCGCGTCGTTGCAGGGACTCGATCAAAGTTGCCGGGTGATTTACATCGGCACATTCAGCAAGGTTCTGTTTCCCTCGCTGCGCATCGGGTATGTGGTGGTTCCGCTGGACCTAGTCGATCATTTTCTAGCGATGCGCCACGCCATGGATGTAAGCCCGCCGTATTTGTACCAGGCGGTGCTTACCGATTTCATCGCGGAGGGACATTTCGGCCGGCACATTCGAAGGATGCGCGTACTTTACAGCGAACGGCGGAACATACTGGTGCGCTCACTGGAACGCGAGTTCGGCGGCTTGTTACAGGTGATGGGTGACAAGGCGGGCATGCATCTCGCCGTCAGAATGCCCGGGCGGTTCGATGATCGGGAAATTGCAATGCGAGCAGCGCGAGAATCGTTATGGCTATGGCCGCTCTCTCCTTCCTACATAGGCAAGCCTGCGCATCTTGGGTTCATCCTAGGATTTGGAAGCACGACCGCGGCGGAAATCCCCAGCGCCGTGCAGCATTTGCTGGCCTTGATGGACACTCCCAGGAATCCGATTTCCGTAACCAGAACAGCGACCCGGCCAAGCATCCAATAGCCGACATGACCAGGTATTTCGTTTTGCATGACAATCACGTCGACCTTCGCGTTTTGTTGTCGATTCCTGGACAAATTGATTGCTCTAGTGTTGGCGGCTTTGCTTATGGACGGGTCCCGTCGAGATTTGTGGAACTCTCCTCCTGAAGAACCTCGTTAATGGTTTGGAGATAACTCAGCAGGCGCTGGGACCTGGCGGAGTCCGTGGTGCCTTGGAGCATAGAGACGAGGATGGATTCGAGGAACCGGGAATATTTGGCTAGGGTGGCGCGGTCATTGGAGCCGAAGGCGGATTGGACAGCTTGTTGCGTGTCGGGAGTGATGAGTTCGAGACGGCCGACGTAAACGCGGACGGTGCTGGCCGGAGCGGGATTGATGTGGAGAGGAAGAACGGAATCGACGAAGGGGCGGGGAACAATGTAGATGAGGCGGGAGCCTTCTTCGAACCAGGAAGATTTCCAGGTTTCGAGCATGGCGTGGGCTTCGTCGGGGAAGAGACCTTGAGAGATGAGGAAACCTTCGAGAGCAGAGGAGAGGGAATCGAGGGAGCCGTCGAGAGAGGGTTGAAAGAGAGAGGCTTGATCGCGGAGGGGGCCGAGGATGCGGTAGCCGAGTTTTGTGCCGCGGCGTTCGAAGAGAATTACGTTGGGAATTTCAGTTGAAGTGTTTTCCCCGGGAGATGGAGGAATATCTACGGATGATTTCGGAAGCGGATTCCGCGGGGACTGAAGCCCAGTCGTTGCCGAGACTAAATGTTGGAGATGAAGCTCCGAGCCCCTAGGGGTACGATCCGCCGGTAAATCATTCTGCAAAAACACTGTGCCATCGGAGGAGATTGTGGCAGAGAGTGGCGGAGGGAAGGCAGCGACGCCACGGTAGAAAAGGAATTTTTCGCGCTGTGGACCGTTGGCTGTGGGAAGTTCGAGTGGAGAGGAAGAGGTTTGGCGTGCGGCGTAGTAGGGATTATCGGAATTGCCGGAAGGAAAGTCCGCGGCGGCGTGGGGATCGATATGGACGGAACTCCAGGAGATGGAGCCGGGGGCTTTCTGAGCGTAGAGAGAAAGAAGCTGTGGATTCAAGGAAGAGTTGATGGAATCGGCGTGGGGATACCACTCGGTGATGAGGCCGCGAGAGAAGGAGACGTCAACAGCGACGGAGGTTTCAAGCGAGGAATAGAAATAGAGGACGGGAGTCTCCATGCGAACGGTGCCGCGAAGTCCACCCTTGAAATTCACATCGCGAAAATGTTCGACGAAGGAGGGGAGATCGGTGGAACCGGTGAGGGGGAGCCAGTCCATGGCCCGGCCATCGGTGCCGGCGATAGAGGTGAAGGTGCCCCATTCGTGAGCGGCGAGATCGGTGGCTTGAGATTCTCGAATGGCGGCGTGAGAAGAGAGCAGATTCCTCAGCGGCTGAAGCCGAAGAGAAAAGGCGCGGTAATCGTCGGAACTGAAGGTCCGACCCCCTACTTGCAAAATGATCAGAAGTGAGAGGAGCAGGAGGACCGAAAAAACATGTTGAGGGAGCGCGGCAATACGACTGAGGAGTCGCGGAAAGTCGGGTCTTTTTGATGCGGGGATCATTGCCGGGCCACCTTTACGTAGGAGTTTGCGGAAATCATGTCGGACATGAGCTCGGTTTGCGGGCCGCGGAAGTGAGTGGAGAGGTTGCGGGCGAGGAGGGGATCATTTTTTGCACCTGCGATGGCTTTTTGCGCGTGCTGTGGCTGATCAGAAGAGGGCCGATTGAGAGAGATGAGGGCTGCGGCAAACTCCATCTGCGGATCGTTGGGATGAAGTTGGATGGCTTTCTTGACAAGAGCGTAGCCGTCGAGACCTTGAGCCGGATTCGACTGATCGTTGCCTAGCCATTGCTTGTAAGTTTCGGCGAGATAGCCGAGGTCGAAGGAGGCTAGAGCTGCGGCTGGAGAGTTGACGGAAGAATCGACGCGAGCGATAAGTTTGAGGAGCAATTGTTTGGCGGCAAGGGGATTGGCGCGGGCGTAGAGAGTGGCGCGACGAAGAGTTTCCATGTGGACGAGGACCCTGGGGTCGGCGTCGAGGATGGCGATGGTGTCGGTGGCGAGATCGTTAGAGCTGTAGGATTCGCTGCCGGTGAGATTCCAGTCGTGGCTGATCCAGGGGAGAGATTTGGCGTTGGCGATGTCGAAGGCGTGGCAGATGAGTGGAGGACCGGCTTGGGCGGTGGTTGCGAAAAGTGAGAAGGCGAAGAGAAGCGCGGCGAATATTTTTTTTGCGGAACGGATCATGGTGTTGGCTCCTTGCGATGAGGTGCGCGTTCAGTGGGAAAGACGCGCAAGAGCGGGGGAGTGTTAACGGAAAGGTCAGAGAAGATTGCGTCGCACCTAAGGCGCTCGCGACGATGATCCGACGCGTTCCCAGCCCTTTCGGGCTGGGCTAACTTATGCCGTGCCTACGGCACTGAAGCCAGACTAGAGAGAACCTTCAGGGAGATCTTTTGAGGAGGAGTTGCTCTTTCTGGATCATTTGTTGGGGCGAAGGAGAGGCCTTTGGGTCGGAAGACTGCTCCCAGAAACGCCAAATAGAGATGTCGCCCAGGTCGAGAGCATTCCAGTAGAGGTCGAGCATGTGGGGATCGAGA
The DNA here is from genome assembly GCA_963709675.1 of Candidatus Acidiferrales bacterium. Classification (GTDB taxonomy): domain Bacteria; phylum Acidobacteriota; class Terriglobia; order Acidiferrales; family UBA7541; genus Acidiferrum. The sequence goes on along the minus strand of CAVPWW010000001.1, from coordinate 413,486 downwards.
GAAAGGATGCCGTCGCGGGTAACGCCTGGAGGAGGAGGAACGAGAGCGGCGAAGCGAGCGTAAACCTGGGCGCGTTCGGGGCCTGTGGTGCGAGAGAGGAGATGCCAGAGAGTGAGTCCATCGCGGGGGCGGGCTTGAGACAGAACGGTATCGAGCTGTTTGGAATGAGCGTCGGTTGACTGTCCGGTCGTGTCGAAGATGAAGAGAGAATCGCGGAGAGATTGGGAGGCGTCTGCAAAATAGGGAGTGCCGGGACCAATTTTGGGACGCGTGAGGCACGTGGCGCCGGCAGGAATGAACGAATCGCGACCGTTGAGATGGAAACCGACCCAGCCGAGAGTGGTGCGAATGGTGCCGGAGCCGTCGGGGGCGACTTGGAGCGTGTAGGCGCAACCGAGATCGACGGCGATGGCGGAGGGCGTGTCCACAACGAATTGGCCGGGAGGAGCCCAGATGGCGGCGTGAATGGTGCCCACATCGAGTTGAAGACGTTTGTGGTTCGGGCCGGATTGCAGAAGACGAACGCGAGAATTGGGATCGATTTGAATTTCGCCGAGATCGTTTTCGGAAAGGGAAGCGCGCGAGGAGGAATCGGTGGTGAGAGTTTGGCCGACATAAAGTTTGGCGGCGGATTGAGTGGTGGAGATGAATTTTGAGCCGATTTGCGGGGCGCCTCCGAGATTTGCAACGTTCCAACTCGGGCCGGTTTCCAGTGGAGTGCTGGGACGACGAGAGAAGAAAAGGCCGACGACAAGAGCGAGGAGAATGACGGCAGCGGCGGCCAGACGAGAAATCCAGGACATTTGGAGAAGCAGGCCGCGAGGTTTGGGTGACGCGGCAGACGATTCGGCGGGGAGAACGAGTGGGCGATCGACATGACGGAATTCCGCTAGGAGCGATTCGAGGCGCTGGACTTCGCGATCGGGCGTGCCGGAGCCGTTCCACAAATAATCGCCAGTCATTTTAATTTCGTTTTCGTGATCGTTTGGGAGTTTGTTCATAGCTCACCCCCGGTGAGCGGAGCGGCCTTGCGGCCAAGAATTTCGCGGAGTTGTTGCATGCCGCGATGAAGGTTGACGCGAACGGAGCCGTGAGCAAGGCCGGTGCGCGCGGCGATTTCGGGACCGGTCATGCCCTCGACGAGGCGAAGGAGCAGAGTTTCGCGATAGCTTTCGGGGAGGGAGAGAATGGCGTCGAGAGCTGCGTTGGCTTCGGCGGTGGAATGGGAGCTGGGAGGGGAAGAGGGGGCAGGAGGAGCGGTTTCTGGGGCGGCCGTTTCTTCGACAAACTCGTCGAGAGGTTTACTGCGGCGGTGAAAGTCCGTGGCGCGATTGCGAGCGATGGTGGCGAGCCAGCCGGGGAATTTGGAGACTTCGCGGAGAGAGGCGAGACGCGGGAGAGCTTGGAGGAAAACGTCCTGGACGAGGTCGTCCACGTCGGAACGGGGGACGCGGGAGAGAAGGATGCCGTGGACCATGCGCGAGTAGCGGGCGTAAAGAAGACCGAAGGCGGAACGATCGCCTTGTTGGGCGGCGCGGACAAGGGCGTCGTCGGGGCTGCCGTGCTCCTGAGAAGCGTTCACGGCCGAGAGACCGGAGCGGGAAGAATAGAGTTCAAAGAGTGCCGCCATGTTGCATCCATCGCGATGAAAAGCGTCTCCTAGGGTAGACGCGGGGAGCCGGACGAGTGTTAACAATACTCCGCAAAGGACCGGTTTTGCAGCAAGGCATGGCAACTTCTTCGTGTAGGTAAAGGAAATAGCAAATGGCAACAAAAGAGGGGAGCCTCACCCCGAGAAGGGGTGAACTACAAGCAGGCAGGCAGGGAAACTGTGGACCTGCTGTTAGAGTAGAGAAATATGGAGAAAGAGATAAGAGAGTTTGAGCCGCACCGGTGGATGAGGAGCGGGCATGCGCAGACGATTGCAGCGGCGTTTGTGCCGCGGACGTTTGCGTTGCCTGCGGGCGAAGAGCGGCTGTTTCGCGTGGACGGGGAGACGCAGTTGAAGGGCGTGTGTCACTGGCAGTCGGGGAAGCGGAGGGATTTGCCTGTGATTGTGATTGTGCACGGGCTGGAGGGTTCGTGCGATTCGAATTACGAGCGAGGAATTGCGGACAAGGCGTGGACGCGGGGATTTCATGCGGTGCGGATGAATCAGAGGAATTGCGGTGGGACGGAGCGGCTGACGCCGACGTTGTATAACAGCGGCTTGAGCGGGGATTATCGAGCGGTGCTGATGGAATTGATTGAGGAGGGATTCGAGAGGATTTTTTTCGCCGGGTATTCGATGGGCGGGAATCTGGTGACCAAGTTGGCGGGGGAGTTGGGAGATGCTGCACCGAAGGAATTGAGGGGAGTGGCGGTGGTTTGTCCGGCGCTGAATTTGTCGGCGTGCGCGGATGCGCTGGAGGAGAAGCAGAACTATTTGTATCAATGGCATTTCGTGCGCGGATTGATGGAGCGGTACCGGAGGAAGTGTGAGCTGTTCCCGGGGAAATACAAGCAAGCTGGATTTGGGGCGATACGGACGGTGCGGGAGTTTGACGATGCGATTACGGCACCGTGTTTTGGATATAAGGACGCGGAAGAATATTACGAGGCGGCGGGGGCGAAGAAGGTAATTGGGAAGGTGGCGGTGCCATTGTTGTTGATGACGGCACAGGATGATCCGTTTGTGCCGTACGTGTCGTTTTTGGCGGAGCGGGTCAAGGAGAATCGGCGAGTACGGTTTGTGGCGCCGGAACAAGGGGGGCACTGCGCGTTTATTTCGAGATTTGGAGGGGCGGAGAGGTTTTGGGCGGAGGAGAGGATTGTGGAGTTTGCCGAGGAGGAAGGGAAGAAGTAAGGAAGTAAGGAAGAGTGCTCTGCGGATGGGGATTGCAATTGGATCGGAATGGCCTCACCCCTGAACGGGGTGAGCTACAGGATCAGCCCATGGGTTTTTCTAGGGAGAATTGGAAACCGGGGGTTAAGAGTTGGGCAGGGCCGTCAGGGACGATGACCATGTCGTCTTCGCAACGGATGCCGAATTCGCCCGGGATGTAGATGCCGGGCTCGTTGGAGAAGGTCATGCCGGATCCGAGGACGGTTTTACTGCCGCGGACGAGATAAGGATGCTCGTGGCCATCGAGGCCGATGCCGTGGCCGAGGCGATGAGTGAAGAATTTGTAGTCGGGGCCGAAACCGGCTGAGGTGATTACGGCGCGGGCGGCATCGTCGACAGATCCGGAGAGCTTTCCCGCACGAGCTGCGGCGAGAGCGGCATCCTGCGCCCTGCGAACGGTCTGAAAGGCGCGCTGAATTTTATCCGAGGGCTTTCCGAATATGCCGGTGCGGGTGACATCGGACGCATAGCCCTCGACGAGACAGCCATCATCGATCAGAACTACATCGCCTTCTTTTAGTTTCTGAGGCTGTTGCGTGCCGTGCGGGAGAGCCGCGGAAGCGCCGAGCAGAACCAGCGCATAGCCACGGAGATTCATTTTGGCGTAACCAGCGGTGACCATTCGGCTGATTTCTTCTTCGGACATTCCTTCATTCAAATTCTGAAAGACCAGGCGGTAGACCTCGCAGGTGGCTTCACAGGCGAGGCGCATGAGCTCGAGTTCCTGCGGGGATTTGCGGGTTCGGCAGGCGATCGTGACGGGGTCTGCGGAAACGCATTCGAACGCAGGAGCGGCGGCGCGAAAGTGATCGTAGAAGGTGAAGGGAAGAGCTTCGTCGATGCCGATGCGGCCGGAGCGGAGGCCCTTATCGACCAGAGAGGTGGCGATGAGCTTGGTCGGACTTTCGTCTTCCTGCCAGACGCGGACTTCGATGGGATAGCGCGTGAGTTCGCGCATGCGGGCTTCTTCGAACGCGGGAGAAATGAGAAGAGGCTTGCCAGAGCGGGGGATGACGAGAGCGAGGAGCCGCTCGCTGAGACCCCAGCGAATGCCGGTGAAGTAGTAGAGAGAAGTGCCGGGACCGAGGAGAATGGCGTCGAATATTGGGTCGAGGGTGGACATGAGCTCCTGGGCGTGGAGAAGTCGGGAGTGAAATTCATCGGGAGTGATGGGGTGAATGCGGTCGCCGAGAGGCTTGAGAGAGGAGAAAGAGGCCGGAAGGGGAGTTTGTGCCCGGGTAGACTGGGTGAGAGCGAGACCGGAAATGGCGGCCGAAGTTTGCAGAAAACGGCGGCGGGAGAATGGCGGGATATGCTGGGTCATGGGGTAAGAGGATGCCAAGAAAGGGGAAAAGATGCAAAGAGGGAAAGAACGGGGGCTTCTTGGAGCCGCGAGGAGGCTTCATGAGGAACTAAGTGAAAGGGAGTGAAAGATTCAGAAAATCATAGAACTTACCTGGAAATGTAGGGAGTGGAAGAAGGTTGCAGGAGGCGGTTCCGATTTCTTTCTAAGAATAACAAAACATTATTGTTAGATGGAAGCGATTCATGAAACATATAATGAGTTTGGAGATTCGATTGCAGATTGCCGGGCAACGGTTGCTTGTTCTTGTATTTGCAATGCTCATTCAGAAGTGAGATTTGGGGAAAGAACGGGAAGTCGATGCGCTTCAGGCGCCGATTTGCATAAGCGAGAGTCCTCGACTTCAGCGACCGTGTTTTTCGCAGGATCTCAGTCCTCAAGGGGGTATCGGAATGCAATACGCCAAGAAAGCGACATTATGGATCGGGCTCTGCTCATTACTGGTGATCTGCCTGGTCGTGTCACAAGTTAGCCTGGCGCAGGTCACCAAAGGGTCGATCTCAGGATCGATATTAGATCCCCAGGGTGCCGTGGTGCCTGGAGCAGTGGTAAAGGCAACCAACAGAGATACGGGTGAAACAGCGACAACGACGTCAGACAACTCGGGACTATTCCAATTGAACCTGCTGTCGATCGGCAAATACAGAGTCGAACTATCGAAACCGGGATTCCGCAAGGCCGTGTTTGATGACGTGGAAGTCAGTTCAGCGCAAAACACAGGTTTGGGGGCGCTCAAATTAGAAGTGGGAGACGTGGCAACGACGGTTGAAGTGACGGAAACCGCGCCGCTGGTGGATAGTACTGGGGCGCAGATCTCAACGAGCTTTGTTACTGCCGATCTGAGCAGCATGCCAAGCATTCTGGCGAATCAGGGACTGGACTTCCTGGCGCTTTATGTTCCCGGTGCTTCGATGCCAGGCAATTTGGGATTCAGCAATAGCAATGGTACGGATTTTGCTGTAGAAGGAATTCGCAGCCGGAACAACGATCAACAGATTGACGGGCAGTTTAACAACGACAACTCGGTAGGCGGTCCCAGTTTGTTCCTGAGCGACACGCAGTTTGTGCAGGAATACCAGCTCACCACGAATAACATGAGCGCTGAATATGGACGCAACTCCGGCTCGGTGGTGAACATTAACACCAAGAGCGGAGGCAACACGGTCCACGGGTCGATTTATGGGACCGAGGGGAACTCGGGCCTGGATGCGCTGACAAACACGGACAAGCAGTTCTTCGGGCTTACTCAGGTACCGCACTACAATGATAGCTTCGCTGGGGCGACCGTTGGCGGCCCGATGGTCAAGGACCATCTATTTTATTTTGGCGGATTTGACACGGAAATCGAACCGCAGTCGTCGGTATATGGAAGCGGAAGTTTGACTCCGACGCCCGCCGGGATTGCTGAACTGGAAGGCTGCTATCCCTACGCTGGTGGCGGGATTGCGCCCGCCATGCAGGTATTGACGAAATATGGCCCGTACGGGGTTACCGCGGGGAATCCGACTACAGTAGGCTCCAAAATCGTTTATTACGATGGGGCGCCGAATCCGAACGGGACTGACCCAAGCAACGGCGCGTCTGCCTGCGCGGTTCAGGAAGGTGGAGTCCAAAGAACGCTGTCGACTGGCTCTCACGCCTACAACTGGATCTACAAGATGGACTTCAACACGGAGAAGAACCGCTTCTACGGCAGATATATCTACAACCACTCCACTTTTTTCAACGTTGATGAGGGCCAAGCTGCTGCCGGTTATCCCGTAAACGTGCCAGGATTTGCTCAGGATTACGCGTTTAGCTGGGTTCGCACAATCTCGAATCGGCAGACGAACGAGTTCCGCGCAAGCTATGGGCGTGAGAATGTGGAATTCGGCGGCAATAGCATAGGGAACACAGTGCCCAACGATACGCAGATCTCAAGCGGACTTGCAGTTGTGACCACCGGGAGTGGAAATCTGTCGTTTGGTCCGGCCGACAACCTGCCACAAGGTCGAATCGTGAACAGCTACCAGTTGCAGGATAACTGGACATACCTCAAAGGCCGGCACGCACTGAAGGCGGGAGTAAATTTCACCTACCAGCGTTCACCAAACTACTTCTTGCCGTACGTAAACGGCGGTTACGTTTATCAAGACTATGCAGCCATGGCACAGAATCTAGCTACCTCCACCAACGTCACTTCTGGAGACCCGGTGCTCGATTTCCGGGAAAAGGATACCTTCCTTTACGTCCAGGACGACTACAAGATCAAGAACAACTTGACGTTGAATCTCGGGTTGACTTGGAGCTATTACGGGCAACCGGCAAACCTATTCCACAATAAGACGGTTGAGCAGCAATCCAGTTCCGAGCCGTTCTGGGATCCATCGCTTCCGAAGTCGGTAACCACGTTCCCGTCGATTCCGGCTCCCAAGGCCAGTTTTGGTCCTAACGTGGGCTTTGCCTGGACCCCAGGAATGGACAACAAAATCCTTGGAAACAACAAGACCACGATTCGTGGCGGCTATCGGCTCGCGTATGATCCGCCGGTATACAACGTTTATTTGAATATCGCGTCTGCGGCGCCGAACGTACTGGCACAAACCCTCACGGCAGCTTCCATCGGGAGGCCTCTGCCGAGTATCCCAGTTGACCCTTTTGGCCCTGCGGTACGAAGCACCTTGGCTCCCTATCTTACCTATGGTGTTGACGATCCGCGCACGTTCAACCAGACGAGCATTACGCCGAACTTTGGTCCACAGAAGACCAGCCGGTGGTCGTTTGGAATTCAGCGTGAGATTACAAACGCCGCGGCGTTCGAGGCGCGTTATGTGGGAAACCACGCAGGCAACCTTTACCAGTCGATCAACGAGAATCCGTACATCGCGGGGATCGCTGCGGATTTCCCGAAGCTACTTCCCGCCGGCGTAACGCCCTGTACCGATCCAGCGATTCCAAGAGCCTTGGGGCGCGTGAACTGCAACGAAGGGATCATCCGGCAACGGACGAACAGCGCCTATTCTGATTACGATGGGCTTGAGCTGGAGATGCGCACCAACAATTTGTGGCACCAGTTGACGTTGCGTGCGAACTACACGTGGAGCAAGACCACAGACAACGCCGATGAGATCTTTGGATCTTTTGGCACTGGGAGTGGCATCGCCTTTTCTCAGAATCCTCTGAACTATACCAATGCGGAACACGGCCTGTCTGGACTTGATTTTCCGCAACAGTTCCACCTGTTGGTGACCGAGGCGCTTCCGTTTTACCGCGAGCAACATGGGGCGCTTGGACACGTCCTCGGCGGTTGGATGGTTTCGGCGGCGTACATTCTATCCTCTGGCCAGCCCTACTCAGCTCAGCAGCTCTACCTAGACACTTTTTCCGCTCCCGGGTTTCTGAATCCCTACGTGGATTCGAGCTTTGATGCGGCATTCGCCGGCAATTACGATGGCGGCGCACGTCCGTTCCTTGCTAATGCTTCTGCTCCCGCGACCCAAGTGGGTGTTTACGCTGGCGATGCCTGCAACTACCTTGGCGCAGGGTGCTCATTACCAGCCGATCAGTTGATCAGCCTGAATAAGGTCAACCAGGGAGATTCGGCAGGGACTCCCGTCACAAAGAGCCAAGTGCATTTCATCGCCAACGGATATGAGGCCGATCAACTCTTCGGCACTCCTTTCGGCAACGTGGGGCGCAACACGCTGCGAGCCACGAAGACCAACAACGTGAACCTGTCCCTGATCAAGAACATCAAGTTCTGGGAGCGCGTGAATCTACAGATGCATCTCGATGCTCAGAACGCGTTCAATCACCTTCAACCCAACAGCACCATTGATCCGTTCATCGATGACGCGGGTGTTGCGTCCTACGAAACGGGTTTTGCCAATCCCTATGTGAACCCGAGCACGGCGCGCGTGGTGCGCTTGGGGCTGCTGCTAACTTTCTAAGACTCGCAATAGCGCTTGTAAAGACGCCGGTAGCTGGCCTTGGGCCGCTACCGGCGTTTTAGCTTTTGGGGCAGGTGCGAAGGGTGCTACTGCGCGGAGCCGGAGGTGCGTCGCGAAGAGAGCCATGGGGGACCTTGCGGAGTGGAGGCATATGTTTTTTTGTAGATGAAGTGAGTTTCTATGCAAATTCAGAGATAGAGTTTGCGCGGCGGCTCATTGTGCTTTGTAAGTTTATGTTAATAAGTACTTTAATTATAAGTTGATTTGGCCGGACAATTGCGCATGAATCTCACCAAATCGTCCCCGTGGTGGGGCGTTCTCTAAAATTTAGGCGATTTTTTGTCGAATGAGCTTCGACGGTCCCCAGCACTTTTCTTACTGTGAGAAGTGCGACTCGCTCGGGGGGACCGTTAAACTGTTAAGGAGGGGATGTGGATATCAGGAAAATTAAGCTTTTCTTTAGCCTAGTGGTTTTGTTGCTGGTGTTTGCGGGCGCCGCTATCGCCCAAGTGGACACCGGTTCAATCTCGGGATCGGTGCACGACAGTTCGGGGGCGGTGGTACCGGGCGCGAAGATAACTGCGCAGAATTTGGCGACTGGTGTAGTACGAACTGTCGAGACTGGCAGCAGTGGGCAATACACCTTGGTAGGGCTTGCACCGGGGAACTATAAGGTCACGGTAGTGAGCAGCGGGTTCAAGACTTTCTCGTACACGGGGGAGGTAACCGTCGGCGGCAGCTTGACGGTTAACCCGCAACTGGAAGTCGGCTCAACGTCGGTGACAGTCGAAGTGACGGCGGGATTCGGCGGGACGGAAGTGAACACACAAACTCAGGACCTTTCCCAGTTAGTGGACTCGACGCAGTTGGCGCAACTCCCCAGCTTGAACCGTAACCCCTACGACTTCGTCGTGCTTTCCGGCAACGTGAGCAACGGGGACAGCACCACCTCCGATATGAATAGCTCACAGAACATGGCTTCCCGTGGCGTAGGATACTCGATCAACGGTCAACGCGAATCCGGCACGGAAATTCTTCTGGACGGCGTGGAAAACACCGCGATCTTCGGGGTGAGCGTCGGGCAGTTGGTGCCAGCCGATTCGATTCAGGAGTTCAGCATCATAACGAATAACTTCGGCGCGGAATACGGGCGCGCGTCGGGTGGCGTAGTGAATGTGGACACCAAAGCGGGAACCAACGAAATTCATGGGTCCGTGTTTGAGTACAATCGGCTCTCTGACTACACCTCGAATACCTTTGCGAACTCCATCGCCGATGTTCCCAAAGGCGCCTACGTGCGCAATCAATTCGGCTACAACATCGGCGGCCCGATCCTGAAGAATAAGCTGTTCGCCACCTTCTCCGAAGAATTTGTGCGCGTACGGAGTAGCGCCAACGTGTCGGAGGACATCTTCGACCCGTCGTTCATTTCACTACTGCCATCCAATGTCCAGTCGTACTTTTCGAAATATGGGACCGGTGCTTTGCCGGGCTCAACCACCTACACCGCGGACCAGTTGCAGGCGCAAGGATTCTTCGGCACAACCTCTGGAGTCAATAATCCCATCCCATTGCTCGGCGGTGTCACGGCAATTCCGGGATCGACCCCGATTTTGCAGACCGTTACCTTCAGAGCACCGTTTGATTCCGGCGGTGGTGTCCCACAAAACACCTACAATCTTGTGGGGCGTGTTGATTACAACCTGAACACCAAGACGCAGTTGTTTTTCCGTTACGCGCGATACAGGGAAAGCGACTTTCCTGGTGCCGACGGTTACACGCCGTATTCGCAGTATGACGTAGGCGGGTACAACAATGACGACAGCTACCTGATTTCGCTCAGCCACTCCTTCACGACAAACGTGCTGAGTGCCACCAAATTGAGTTATACGCGTTTCAATGTTGCGAACAGCTTCAACACAGCCTTGACGCAGACTCCGAACCTCTACCTAACCACGACGACCTCGCAGGCTAGCAACCCGATTAGCGGCAATCTTATTCAGATGCCAGGACTGCAGAACACGACCACAGGCTCAGGGGGATTGCCCTTCGGTGGACCGCAGAACACCATACAGCCGGGAGAGGAGCTGTCCTGGAGCAAGGGCCGGCATAACATGCGGTTTGGGGGCGATTACACTTACATTCAATTAAACGTGGCCTACGGTGCGTATTACCAAGCCACCGAAGCACTCGGTAGTAGTGCCCAGAATTCCATGAATAGTCTATTCGATGTCGGCGGCCTCAAAGAGAACGGCGTGCTGGCGAGTCCTGTCATCCAGTTCTCTGCGCGTGTCGATGCTCAAGGCGCGTTGCCTTGCGCTACTGATGTCTATGGTAATTTGATTCCAACGGCCGCTTGCGCGGTAACTCCGCCACTACCTCCAGCCTCCATCGCACGCAGTTACCGTTACAATGACTGGGATGTATATGCCATGGACAGTTTTAAGATGACGCGCAGGCTCACGATCAACTATGGCTTGCGGTACGAACACTTCGGTGTACAGCATAACAACAAGCAGAATCTGGACTCCAACTTTTACCAAGGTGCGGGGTCCGGTCCGGAGGCTTGGGCGGAATCAGTACGCGATGGGGCGGTTATGCTCACGCAGCAAAGTCCCATTGGCCAGTTCTGGGCGAACAGGTGGGGCACGCCCGCGCCACGCGTGGGGTTTGCCTACGATGTCTTTGGCGACGGCAAGACCGCGTTGCGGGGCGGGTTCGGCATCAGCTATGAGCGCAACTTCGGCAACGTGACGTACAACGCCAGCTTCAATCCACCGGCTAGCGCAGTGGTCAACACCAATTGCAACGCGAACTCCAGCGGTGTGGTGACCACGTGCCCATACTTTGTAACTTCGCTTCCACTGGGGCCTTTGGGCGTAGCGGGTCCTCCAAGTTATCTGCCTCCAGCCGAGTTGCGCGACAACGACTCGAACATCAACGTAGCGCAAACGCAATTCTGGAGTATGAACGTGGAGCATCAACTGTTCCCGAATGCGATCCTCAACGTGTCATACAGCGGGGCGCATGGCGTACATCTTTACGACCTCGGCAACATCAACCTGATCGGCGCCGGAAATTTCTACCTCAACGATCCGGTGGTAACCGGAACCGATCCCGTCAGCGGCACGACCTGCCCTTACAGCAATCCAGTTACGAACGACCCGACGTGCTACACACGGCTGAACTCACAATATACGAACATCAATAAGCGGGGCAGCATGGGCAGCTCAAGCTACAATGGCCTGAACGTGAAATTCCAGGCTCAGGACATCCACAAAACCGGCTTAACGCTGATCGCGAACTATACCTTCTCGCACTCGCTGGACGATCTGAGCTCCACGTTCTCGGAGAGCTTGTCGAATGGTTCTCTGGGTTATACGGACTATACTCATCCTCAACTCGACTATGCCAGTTCCGATTACGATATCCGCCACCGGTTCGTGCTGTCGCCCATCTGGGAAACCCCCTGGTTTAAGACAGGGAGGGGCTTTCTGGCGCAGGCTGCCGGGGGATGGAACCTTTCGGGGATCTTTACGGCACGCACCGGGATCCCGTTCTCGTTTTACGACGAGAGCTACCTTATCAACTACTACGCCATTCCGCGCTACACTCCCTCGGGCATCATTACGCAGTATTCTGTTAAGACGCCCGTACAGTCGAGCCCGACGTCGAATTTTTGGACAGGTTTAACCGCTCCAGCCCCGGCGAACGTCGGTCCCTTGGACCCAGCACTGGGGATTTCCGATTTCGGACCGTACCCGAAAAACATGACCGGCCGGAATATTTTCCGCGGGCCGGGTGCGTGGAACTTTGACATGGCAGTTCAAAAGAACTTCAGACTCACGGAGCGCTTTGCGTTGCAATTCCGCGCCGAAGGGTTTGACTTCTTCAACCATCATAACTTCTACGTAAACAACGGTTTTAACTATTTCGTCCAAAACGGCCAGCCAGTGACAGCCACCGAAATGAAGGGCGGGCTCGGAAACTTCGCCTTAGGTGGGAACCATGACGAACGCAGATTCGGACAGTTCTCGCTGCGCCTGAACTTCTAATTCCTTTTGGCCTGGCTGTTCGCGATTGGCTTGCTCAAAGAAAAGCGGCCGATCGGGGGCAGCCAGGCTATTTTTTTTGTAATCTGGACTTCCTACCAAGCTAGGCTGTTCGATCCTCAAAAACCAAGATTGATCTGTCGACCTTCGGTCCGCGCAGTTTTTCGGTGGGTGACTAGCGTGGTAGGCAACATGGACAGCGGGTAGAATACCTCGAACTACATCGCGCCAGGCGGCTTGATAACCAACGATGGTACTCCGTTCTACCAGGCCACCTTCAAGCCGTATAACTTTGCCGCGTTGATGAACTCAGCGCCAACTAGCCCCACTTGACGGGCGTTTGCGGTCCTCTCACAGTGACAAGCGGATACGGTCGGCCGAATCGCTATCAACTCGGGCGCACCATCCGTTTGGGAGTGGTTTTCACTTCTAAAGCTGACCAAAGAGGTATCCACTGAGGGAGCCAGTTAGCCGGCTCCCTTTTTTTTGAAGGCAGTAGCCGGAGTAGCGTGATGAGATCAGGACCGCAGGCAAGAGATGAAGTGAGGAAGAAAAGATGTAAAGAAGCAAGAAGGGAATTATTCAGAGCGGATGGCTAGGATTTGTTTGCCTTGGATTTGAATTTCGACGCCGAGGGGAGGACGAACGTCGCTGCCCTGAACAATGGCGCCGCGAATCCAGACATTGCCGGGAAGACTGAAGGTCTTGAGAGGATCGTATAAGGTGCGGCTGCAAGGATTGCCAACAAGAGGATGATTGGCGGCGCGAAAGTCATAGTCCTTGCGGAGAGCGTTGAGGTCGCGGATGTATTCGAGTTGGCAAGTGCCGTAAGGCGCCTTGCGAGAGAAAGCCCAATAGCCCGCAGGGAGAGAGGGGGAACCCGAAGGAAGGCGAACAATGGTCGCGGGAATGTTTTCGCCAGTGGTGGGATTGAGAAAGAAGAAATCCACGGAAGACCAGGGTTTGGAAAGATCAGCGATGTCAGCGATAGCCGGATGGGCTTCGTCCGTGTGCGGCATTAAAGTGGCGGGATCGGGCGGGGGAGGGGGAACTTCAATTTGGGGAGCGGGCTCGACTCGGACAGGCTGAACAGGGCGCGAACGAGCGAACCAGCGAACCGCGAGAAGAAGGACGATACCGAAGACAACAACGCCGGCGATCAGAGGGAGAAGAGGGTTGGATCGAGGCGAGCGCGGAGGACCGGACGAAACGCCGGGGATTTGCGGCATATCGGCTTTGAAACGCGATGGTGAAGAATCATCAGCCATTTGCGGACCTGAGAAGCCAAACTGGCGTTACCCGGAAAGGGAGAGCAAAGACGGGATGCGCCTAGAAAAATGACCGAAGAACCACAGACAATGAATCTTCAGGGTGAAAGGCCTAATCGTCCTGGGGGCCTTGCGCCGGGGTGAAGACCGGCCCACCTAAAGAGGATTCCTCAGCAGCAAAGAACCAACTCAATGCATTGTACTGACGAGATGGCAGAATGAGCAAGGTAAAGAACCGAAGCGGGTGTCCGCGGCGAGAAGAAGCGAAGGAAGCCTACCAGGGAATGAAGCACTTGAGAGAGATGCCAGCAAAGGGTGAGGTTGCTAACAAGGTTACAGCGGCGCGAGGGGGACTTGTTTTGAAGGGGTGAGCGGCCTAGTGTAGAGAGAAGAAGTAGCTGAGGAAATCCGTAAAAATGGCCGGCGACACACGACAGACCGCGCGCGCGTTCGTTCACAGTCTGAACATTTTGCTGAAGTTTGCGCGCTTGTATGAATTCGGGCATGTGCGCACGATGGCGCAATTTGAGACCGCGTGGAAGGAATTGCGCGCAGCACTGGACCAAGGCGGAGATGCAGGGTTGCTGTTGGGAGCATCGGGCAACCAGATCGTGCTGGATGGAGTGCCGCTGGGCGCGGCAGCAGCAGAGAAAAGTTTCGCGCAACTTCTGACGGGTTCCGGAATCGCCAGCATCCATTTTTCGCCCAACACTACACAAAGCAACTTTGCGCGATTTGTGCGCGCATTTCCGAGCGGGAATAACAAGCCGAGCATGCTTGCGGAACAGTTGAAAACCGCGCTGGCCGGAGAGACCAGCATCAAGATCAACGAAATTCGGTATGTGGCGGAAGATGGATCGGTGGCGGGAATCAAGGTCGCCGCGCAACTAACCGCAAAGATGCTGGGGGGCGCCGGAGATAAATATCGCGACGTTTTCGAAGATCCGCAAAAAATGTTGCAGTTGATTTTGGCGGCGGAAAGTAGCCGCAGTGGAAGAGGGGGAGGAGGAGGCGGAAGCGGTCCAGGATTCGGGCCAGGCCCAGGTGGATCCGGAGGTGGGACAGGCGGAGGCAGCGGCTCCAGTTGGAGCGGCGGCACGGACAGCAGTGGAAGTCTGTGGGAGGCAGGGAAAGCTTCTGGCGGAGGTGGTGTAGGTGGCGGCAGTGGAGGTGGGGGAACCGGCACAGGCACAGGTGGAAGCGGTGGTGGAGGCAGCGCAGGCGCAGGAACGGGTTCAGGTGGACCCGGCGGCGGAGGCGGTGGCACGGGCGGAGGATTTGGCGGTGGGGGCGGGGGAACCGGCACAGGGACAGGCGGAAGCGGTGGTGGAGGCGGTGTAGGCGGAGGAACGGGGTCAGGTGGACCCGGCGGAGGAAGTGGCCAAGAGCCCGGAAAATGGATGAGCGCTTCGGCGATGCTGCGAGGCGCGATGATGGGCGGAACGGGAGTTGGCACGGGCACGGGCGGAGGGGAGGGCGGAAGCTATTCGGTCGCCGAGGAAGAAGTCCGCTCGATGATCGGATTGTTCTCCCAACTGGGGAAGTCGAGAAAAGACCCCGAGAACCGGATGGATACGGCGACGTTTCAGTCGCGATTGACGGCATTACCGGTGCGGGCGCAATACACCTTGCAGCAGGCATTGGCAGGACTGGCAGCGCAAGCGCCGATGGACAAGCCGGACAAGCCGATGTTGTTGAAGCTCGCGGAACACGTGGCGATTCGCTTTGCGCTGGACAGCTACGAGCGGGGGGAACTGCGCGTCAACGCGGTCAAACAACTTCTGGATCGCATGAACTCAGAAATTGAAGCGCTGCGGAAGATCCTTGGTCAACAAGAAGAAACCATGGCGAACGCCGGGATTTCGGTGCAGTCCTACACCGAACTTCTGGATCAGGAATTCTGGTTGCAGGTGCCGGAAGAAAACAAGAAAGAAGTGTTGACGTCAGACGAAGCGTGGTGCGTCCCGCCGCGAAACGTGCGCGCGTTCCTGGAGGAGATGCTGCGGCGCGGGGAATTGAAGACGGTCAACGAAATTTTGACGAAATATGCGGCATGCGTGGCCCTGGAGGCGCCCGAAGCGCGGCGGACCACGGCTATCGGACTGGCGGACCTGGCGGAGTTTTATGGAAGCGGGGACGGGAGCGCGTTGATCGATGTGATCCAGAGACTGGGAAACCAGCTGTCGATCGAACGCGAAACAGACTTGCAGACGCTGCTCGGAGCGGCCTTTGTGCGCATGAGCCAAGAGGCAGGCTCGAAGCGATTTTATCCCGCGATGCAGCAGGCGTTGGCCTCACTGGACACTGTGGAGGCATTGCGGCCGGGATCCACGAACAATCTGCGGCAAAGATTTGGAGCGGAAGAACGAGTGCCGGAATTCGTGGAAGACACCATGAGGACGGGTCAGATCCCCGACGGTTTGCTGGATATTCTGACGCTGATGCCGAAAACGACGTTGCATTACTTGACGACGCGGTTTGCGAATTGCGGATTCCGGGAGGATTGCGAGCTTTTGGGATCACTCGTCTCCGGATTGGGAGAAGAGGCGGTGCAGAGGTTGTCAGATACGTTGCAGAATGCACCGGCGAATGAAGCCACCGAGGTGATCGGGTTGCTGACGCAACTTGACCCGGACTCGGTGGAGAAGACGCTGCCAACACGATTGTCGCAATGGCCGCGTGCTTCGCACGACCGGACAGTAAGGCAGTTATCGAGCGCGCCGGTGGAGCAGAGGGCGAGGTTGCTGGTGGCGTTGTACGATACGCTGGATCCGCTGATTCGGCCGCTGGCGGTCGACGAGATGGGGATGAGCGGCCGGACAGAGTGCATTACGAAGGTCGTGGATCTGTTGCAGGATGACAGCACGCCAGGGTTCACGCGCATCAAGGCCATCGAAGCCGCGGGAAGGTTGCGAGCGAGCGCGGCAAGCCCGATCCTGCAGAAGATTTTGGACGCAAAACAGGTTTGGAGGTGGGCGTACCACACGGAGTTGAGAATCGCGGCGGCACAGGCACTACAAAAGATCGAGCCGACGGTGGCCATGGAAAAGATAGCTTCGAGCGGACTGGATCGAAAGGACCTGGTGCTGGAGCCGACAGATCCGGAACCAAATGCGTCGGTGATCCGGCAACGAAGATACGCAAGGCTGAAATTGACGAAGCACGTGCCAGCAGTAACGACAAACTTGCGCGAGAACATGAGGATATCGATCGCGGAACTGAATATGGGCGGGGCCATTGGGGCGGCGGATCGCCACCTGGCGCCGGGGTCATTGTTGACGGTGAAGATGTCGCATGGCGTGAGAAACATTCGAGCGCAGGCGATTGTGCGTGGAGCGCGGCCACAAGCCATGGCGTTCGAATTCGTGGATATGGAGTTGGACGAGAGATCTAGGCTGAGGAAGCTACTGCTGGAATTGGGGGGATTGCCACAACCCGCCCAAGTGAGCAACCGAACCCGACGGCAAACCCGGTTGTCGATTTCGAGACCGTAGCCAGCCCAAGCAGAAATTCCCACAGGTGGACCTGTACTCGCGGAAGGAAAACCGTCCGAAAGAGCAGGGGCGAGAGACTGTCCAAGAGACGAGCTAGCGAGCGAGTCACATGGGACGACTGTACCATTGTGAGACCGGTGCAGGGGGCCTACCGTACTAGAGAAGGTGTACTTCCGATAAAACCGTCGGGACTATCGACGGGCGAAGGTACGGACCTGGGATGAAAACAGACCCGAAAGCAACAGCCGCCCGCGCATTTGTTCGAAGCCTCAACATATTATTGAAGTTTGCGCGCCTGTATGGGTACGACCACGCGCGCACAATCGAGCAGTTACAGATCGCGTGGGGTGAACTGCGTTCGGCCGTGCCGGAAAATGCGGAAAGCGGGCTACTGCTGGGAGCCACAGGAGCGCAATTGTTGCTGGACGGAGTGCCGCTGGAAGGGGCGCCGGCCGAAAAACAGTTTGCGCAGTTGCTGAGCGCAGCAGGGCTCGCGAGCATCCAGTTCCAGCCAAGTGTCACGCTCGAAGAGCTTGCCAAATTGGTACACGCATTTCCGACCGGGAAGGCGAAACCTGCAGAATTAGCGCAGCAACTGAAGGACGCCATTGCCGGAGCGCAAGGCATCCACGTGAACGAGATTTGCTTCGTGGCAACGGATGCACGATTGAAGGATGCCAGCGTAGCGGCACAGATCGCTGCAGCCTCGTTCGGAGAGGACCAGGATTCGTTCAAGAGAATGTTGAACGATCCGCAGAAGCTGCTGGAGTTGATCGCGGCGGCGGAAGGATCAATGTCAGGCGGCACGGGCAGCGGAGGAAGCGGTGAAGGGACTGGCGCTGGTGGAACGGGTGGTAGCGGAACGAGTGGCGGCGGAAGCAGCGTTGGAAAAGGCGGAAGCGGAGGTGGAGTAGGCGGACCCGGCGGAGGCGGCGCAGGGAGTGGCACTGGCTGGGGCACGGCAAGTGGGGTCGGCTCCGGTAGCGGAATGGGACAGGGAGCAGGCTTCGGCACAGGAACGGGCTTTGGGACGGGCGCAGGTAGCGGAATGGGCACGGGCACTCGAATGGGTGCAGGAGTCGGAAAGGGAACAGGCGGAGGCACCGGGACTGGCTCCGGAATGGGAATAGGCACAGGTCGAGGAATGGGAATTGGCACAGGATTTGGAACCGGCACGGGAGGAGGAGGAAAAGGGATTGGTGAAAGCCAGGGCGAACCGACGGACGAAGAGATTTATGCGATTCTGCACGCGCTGACGACATTTGGGAAAGTGGGAAGTGGAACAAACCCTGCGGCAGCGGCGGTCGAGTTTCAGGGGCAAGTAGCACAGTTGCCCGGCAGAGCGCAGGACGTACTGCGGAACGCGCTTGCGGGGATCGCCGAGCAGGGGAAAAATACTAAGCTCGATCAGAGCATGCTGGTGAAATTGGCGGAACACTTGTCGATTCGATTCGCCCTGGAGCGGTTCGAACGCGGCGAGGTGAAGGTAAACGCGGTGCGGCAGATGCTGGACCGCATGAACCAGGAAATCGAAGCGCTGCGAAAAATTCTGGGGCAGCATGAAGACAAAATGACGGAAGCAGGGCTGCTGGTGGAGTCGCACCGGGAATTGCTGGACCGGCAGTTCTGGGCGAGCGTGCCGGAGAGCGCGAAGAGAGAAGTGCTGCTGTCTTCGGAAGCATGGTGTATTCCACCCAAGAATGTGCAGTCGTACGTGGCCGGACTTATCGCGCAAGGTGACCTTGCCGAGGCGATCAGCATTTTGCAGAACTATGCAAGCTGCGCGGACAGTGAGGAACCGGACGCACGGAAGAGGGCAGCAACGGGTCTTTCGGAGATGGCAGAGCTCTACGCGCAGGCAGACCCGCGACTACTGGCACAGGCATTGCAGCACGTGGGAGTGCGCCTGAGCGTGGAGCAGGACCAGGATTTGCAATTGCTGGTGAGCGCGGCGTTTGTGCGGCTAAGCCAAGAAGCGGCGGCAAAGCGATGCTACGCTGCGATGGAGCAAGCACTGAACCTGTTGACAGGCGTAGAGACGCAACGGCCGGGCATCGCGGAGACGCTGCGATCGAAGATGGGAATCGAGGCTCGCGTGCCGGAGTTTGTGGAAGAGGCATTGCGAACAAGGCAGCTCTCTGCGGGGCTCACGGGAGTATTGAGGCAATTGCCGCAAACAGCGATGGAGCAGCTCGCGGTGCGGTTTAATCGCTGCCAGTATCGCGACGACCTGGAGAACATAGCGAATCTGGCGCACGACTTGGGAGAAGAGGCGCTACAGTACTTGAGAAGCACGGTGCGCGGGGGGCAACATGCGGAAGCCGTAGAGATGGTGGGCTTGCTGGTGAGGCTGGATCCGACGGCGGCGGCGGTGTACCTGCCTTCGCGCATAAAGGATTTTCCGAGGGCGGCGCAGGACCGCGTGGTGAGGCAGATCGCCTCTTGCGGAGCCGGAGAGCGCTGCCGAATCCTGCTGGCAGTGCTCGATCATGTGGACCCGTTGATCATGCCGCTGGTAGTGGATGAAGCGGGAATGACGGAAGATCGGGAGGCGCTGGGACGCCTGCTGACAGTGGCGGATGGAGATTTGCCGGCGGGCGCAGCGCCATACTTGAGAGTGAAGGCTGTGGAAGCGTTGGGGCGGCTGAAGGCGACGGAGTCCATCAGCGCACTAAA
This sequence comes from Candidatus Acidiferrales bacterium, assembly GCA_963709675.1. Classification (GTDB taxonomy): domain Bacteria; phylum Acidobacteriota; class Terriglobia; order Acidiferrales; family UBA7541; genus Acidiferrum. The sequence goes on along the minus strand of CAVPWW010000001.1, from coordinate 393,820 downwards.
GAGGATTTTGGAAGGGCGCAAAATGTTCGGGTGGCTGCATCCCCAGGAGCTGCGAATTGCGGCGTTGCAGGCGTTGGAGAAACTGGACCCGGAATGGGTGAAGGAATATTTACCAAAAAGCGGGATTGAGCAAGACGACTTGAAGTTGGCGCCTCTGGAAGTACCGCACAACTCGAAATTTGTACGCCACCGGAGACACACGCGCGTGCGGCTGCAGAAATCCATCTCGGCGGTGAGCACCAACTTGAAGCAGAATTGCCACCTGGAAATCAAGACGGCCAGCCTGAGCGGAGGAGTCGCGACAACCAACATGCATCTGGCTCCGGGGACGCAGGTGCAGTTGCGCTTGCAGGTAGGATTGCGCAACCTGCAAGCCACCGCTCTGATGAGGGATTACCGGGCACAGGACATGTCATTTGAGATCGTGGATATAGGGATGGAAGAACGGACGAAGTTCCGGAAATTACTGCTGGAGAATATGGCGAAGGGGACGAGAAACAAAGAGGCGGAAACGGGAGAAATGCGTTCCGCGGGGACGGGAAGCCCAGGACGAGAGAAGGCAGAGAGGATTGCCATACCGAAGTAGTAACGAGTCGCCAGTACTACAGCAAAGTACCTTTGTGGGATTTACCCCTGACAGGACCGTGATTTAACCTGACTCGATCGCGAAGTACTGGCTATCGCACCGCCCAAACGCGCCAGTAGCGCTTCGTGAATTGGCTAAACCTGTGCGCAAAGCAAGCAAAATCCGCATCTTGGCATTCCTGTGCGCCCTCGCGTGCGTGGGTAGGGCAACGGCCACGGAGGCGCCGCAAGTTAGCTTTCCTGACAACTCCCGATTTACGGTGCAAAGACTGGCCGATCAGTTTGGACTGGGGGCGGTAACGGTTACGGCGATGGGGCAGGACAAGGAAGGATTCTTGTGGATCGGGACGCAAACGGGATTGTTCCGCTACGATGGTGCGCGGGCGCAGAAGATGACGGAAGTAGAAGGGCTGATCGGGCATTATATCTTGGATCTGTTGATTGCGCCGGACGGCACACCATGGCTTGCAGGGAACCGTGGAATTGCATATTACAAAAACGGTCGATTTGAGGGCCTGAAGATTCCGGCTTCAGCAATGGCGTTTGCGAATGGCACCCAGATATTCGCAGTAGATAGCAAGAGCATCGTGTATGCGCTGCTGTTCAATCATGGGGTGCTGCGAGTCGATGCACATAATCCCGCGCAGAATATGGTGCTCGGTGAAGCGGAAGGGATGAGCGAAGCCGCAACCGGCATCGCGCGGGCACAGGATGACTCAATCTGGTTCACTTATGGAAAGCACCTGGCGCATGTTGAGGCGGGTTCGAACAAAGTGGAGGTCGATCCAGGAATAGAGATTCCAGCAGAACGCGTGGTGGCCCTAGTATGGGGCAAAGAAAACGAGCTGTGGTTGCGCACAGCCACGGAGCTGGCGCGGCTCGATCCTGTGGCGCACAAGCTCACGCTGGAGAAAATGGCGATCGGACCGGCGGACGACGTGGAAGGGAAACCGACGCTCGACCAGCGAGGGAAATTATTGGTGCCCTCTTCGACGGGATTGTATTGGCAAGGCTCGGGCGGGCAATGGCAGGTGATTACCGACAAGCAAGGAATATCGAGCAACGATATTCAATTTGCAATGGAAGACCGCGAAGGGACGTTGTGGATTGGTGGATCGGGAACTGGACTGGACCGGCTGCCGGGGGTGCACGAATGGACGGGGTGGACGACGGCGGAGGGGCTTCCCGACAACACAACGTGGGCTACACAGAGAGATCATAGCGGAAGGCTTTGGGTGAGCACGGCGCGAGGAATGGCGGTGTGGAACGCGCAGCAGCACAAGTGGGAGAAGATTCCATCGCTGGACGGAACCATACGAGCGCAAGTGCGGCAAATGCAAGTGGCGGGAGACGGGTCAATTTGGGCGCTGACGGTGACGGGGGCGCTGGTGCGGATCAACGCCGAGAATTTTTCGAGTTCGATACACGCAGGCTACCGGGGAAGGCCATACCAGACCGTATACGCTTCACCGGATGGAGAGATCTGGGCGACGACGCCAGACCACCTGGTGCGGTTCGACACGCGAAATCCAAACGCGGAACCCAAGGATGTGCCACTGCCGCTCAGGACAGGAACGGAAGTGTTCTACGTTTCGTTTTCTCCGGAAGGGGCGCTTTGGGTAACGGGAACAGCGGTAGTATACCGGTTCGATGGGAAAAACTGGCAGACGTTGACGATGAAGGACGGGCTGCAAGGGCAGGCGATTACCAGCATGGCCGCCTTGAGCGACAAGGAAGCGTGGGTGGCTTACAACGACGTGGTGGAAGTGACGCGAATCGTGATGGATGACACGGGTAAAGCGCACTTTGAAAACCACGGGTGGGATTGGTTGATCGTGGGGCACGACTCGAAAGGGCGCGTGTGGTTTGACGGCCCGGACGGACTGGCGATTCGGTATCCGAATGGAACGCTGCAGCGGCTGAGTCATGCGGATGGACTGTTATGGGATGACGTGAGCCCGTGGACGGGAGTGCGCGAGGAGAAAGACGGAAGTTATACGATCGCGACTTCGCGTGGATTGGCCAGGTACAGACCGGAGGCGGAAAAGCCAAAGGAAGAACAACTGAATGTGGAGCTGACCAAAGTGACGTTGGGCGGCCAAGAGAGAGAGAGGCAAGAAGCGCCCAGAGTGCGTTCAGCCGACGGTGCGCTAACTGTGCAATTCTCGCCGATGGTTTTGAGGAATGCGGAGCGGGTAGCGTGCCAATACCAATTAAGGGGGCTGGAACAACAGTCCACGGAAACGCAGGAGAGAGAAGTGCAGTACGGAGGATTGCCACCGGGGAACTATGAATTTTGGGTGCAGTGCGGAGAACCGGGGATCGCGCTGGCGTCGAGTCCGGCGACGTTCCGTTTCGAGGTGTTGCCAAATTTCTGGCAGACCTGGTGGGCGCGGGTGGCCGGAGCATTTGCGTTGCTGGGATGCTTCTGGGGATACGTCTCATTGCGCACACGGGCGTTGAACCGGCGACGGTTGGAACTGGAAATAGCGGTGGCGCAACGCAGCGCGGAATTGATGCAGAAGAACAGAGAGCTGGAAGAGATTTCACTGACGGATCCGCTGACCAAGACACGGAACCGGCGATATTTTTACGAGACAATCCCGACCGACAGCGCGCAAGCAACGCGCTCGCACCTGAAAACGCCAGGATCCGGTGACCCCGGCCAACCAGGACAGGAACTGATCTTCCTGCTCGTGGATATCGATCGATTCAAACGGGTGAATGATGACCTCGGCCATGCGGCGGGAGATCGCCTGCTCCAGGAAGTGGCCAAGCGCATTGGTTCTGTGATGCGGCGTTCGGATGACCTGGTGCGCTGGGGAGGGGAAGAGTTTTTGTTGGTGTGCCGGACCACGGACCGGGACAACGCCTCGTTGCTTTGCGGCCGCGTGCTGGAGGCGATTCGCAACGTGCCGTTTGACGTCGGGAACGGCGTGGAGATTCACAAAACGTGCTCGATTGGCTGGGCTCCTTATCCATGGCTGCTGCAGGACGTGGGGGCGTTGACGATCGACAACGTAATCGAACTGGCGGATAAGGCGCTGTACCTGGCGAAACGCGAAGGACGGAATCGCAGCTACGGGATGCTGCCAGCGGCGGACGTGTACAAGTCGGAGAAGAACGTGTCCATCGAGAACCTGCGGGAGTGCCCGCCGGACCTGGTGCAAATCGTTTAAGAATTCAAGAAGAGGAAAGGCAACGAAAAGGTTGCATTGGGGAGGAAGCGGGTCTAATATGCAACCTGGAGGTTGCATATGATGACGGATCGCATCGAGAAGCGGATTGAATTGAAGGCGCCGGTATCACGGGTGTGGCGAGCGCTGACGGATTACCGGGAATTTGGGGAGTGGTTTCGAGTGAAGCTGGAGGGGCCGTTCGTGGTGGGGCAGGTTTCGACTGGATACATAACCCATCCGGGATACGAGCACGTGAAGTGGCACGCGGTGGTACAGAAAATGGAACCGGAACGGCTGTTTTCCTTCACATGGCCTCACCCCAAGTCCTTTGAAAAAGGGAACCAACCGCTGGACTACTCGGGAGAACCGAGCACGCTGGTCGAATTCCGGCTCGAGAAGATCGCGAGTGGGACGCTCCTGGTGCTTACCGAGTCCGGCTTCGACAAACTCCCGAGCGACCGTCGAGAGGAAGCATTCCGCAGAAATGAAGGCGGTTGGAAGGAGCAGATGAAGAACATTGAGAGTTATGTCGCACAGAAGGCGTAAGAGGGCGGGACGGGTGCAGAATGCGCTGGTGTTTGCCGCCCTGGGCGATGAGACGCGACTACTGCTGGTTGCAAAACTCAGTCATGGACGGACCTATTCCATCGCGCAACTCACCGAAGGATCCGGCCTTACGCGACAGGCGATAACCAAGCACCTTCGAGTTCTGGAAGGCGTAGGAATCGTGCACAGCGTGCGTACGGGCCGCGAGAGTTTATTCGAGTTCGATCCGCAGCCGATGGAAGAAATGAGGGAGTATGTAGATCGGATGTCCGCGCAGTGGGATCAGGCCCTGGGAAGGCTGAAAGCGTTCGTGGAAGAGTGAACATTGGATCCACGGACGAGGCTCGGCGAGCGGAATCACACTAGACGAGTGTGGGGCCGTGGAACTCCCAACAAAGCGCTGCAATCGGTAACGATTGTTCGGGCAAGACACCGAACGGAAGCGAGCGCATCACTTGCGTGGCGGCGAGCCCGTATAATCGGGAGCGGGGATAACCTTGACTCAAGACTCGAATGGTTTCTGGAAAAGGATTTACCAGTTGGTGCCGAGCTATCAGGCTGGCAGCAGGCTTCACGCGGCTGGATGAGTGGCGCATGAGTGAGCAACGGCGCAAAATCGGGGTGGTTACGAGTTCACGGGCAGATTACAGCCATCTTTACTGGCCTTTGCGAACGTTGGCCGAACGCGCGGATGTGGAGCTGCAAATCATCGTTCTGGGGGCACACCTCTCTACCGAATTCGGCAACACCGTTCAGGAAATTGAGAAGGACGGTTTTCCCATAGCTGCGCGGATTGAGTGCCTCCTCAGCTCCGATTCTGACGTGGGCATGGCGAAGACGATTGGCGTGGCGGTCCTCGGACTTGCCGAACATCTCGCCCTGCTTCGTCCAGACATTCTGCTGCTAATCGCAGACCGATACGAGATGCTGGCGCCGGCTTCGGTGGCATTGGCTTTGCGCATTCCCATTGCTCATATTGAGGGAGGGGAAACCAGTGAAGGCGCGATTGACGATGCGGTGCGCAACGCTCTCACCAAGATGGCGCATATTCACTTTACGTCCACGTTTGCCACTCGCGGGCGCGTTATTGCGATGGGGGAAGAGGAGTGGCGAGTGCATCGCGCGGGGGCTCCCTCGCTAGATCATTTGCGACGGTCCAAATTGCTCACGCGGGAGCAACTGGAAGAAAAGCTCGGATGCGGCCTGAAGATCCCGCCCGTTCTGATTTCGTACCACCCGGTCACGTTGGCGGAGGACACGCTCCAAGAAACGGGCGCGTTGTTTTCGGCGCTGTCACAGGTTCCAGACGAGCTTTTGTTCTGCTATCCAAATGCCGATGCCGGAAGCCGAGCGCTCATCGAACGTACAAAGTCGTTTTTGGGGGCGCGCGGGAACGGGCGTGTGTTCGTGAATCTCGACGCGGTCACGTATTGGAGCTTGCTGCGGCATGTGAAGCTATTAGCAGGCAACTCGAGCAGCGGGATCATGGAGACGTCGTCCTTCGGACTGCCGACTGTGAATATTGGCATTCGGCAACAAGGGCGCGAGCGAGCGAAGAACGTGTTGGATGCTCCGGCCGATACTGCAGCTATTCTCACTGCAATCCGGACCGCGGGGCATCCAGATTTCCGAGCTTCCCTTGGCGGCATGACGAATCCGTACGGTGACGGAACCGCTTCGGAACGAATCGCCGAGGTTCTCATGGGCGTTTCACTTGGCCAGAAGTTGCTGCTAAAGCGCGCTGTCCCGCTGGCTACGGAAGCTCTCTCCGCCGTGCCGCTTGATTGCAAATGAGGATTCCACTTTCTTCCCCGGATATCGAGCGGGCGGAAATTGACACAGTGGTCGGTGTTTTGCGCAGTGGCCGGCTGAATATGGGCAAACAGCTAGAGGTGTTTGAAGCGAGGTTTGCCGATTATATTGGCGTGCCATACGCGGCCGGTGTGAGTTCGGGCACAGCGGCGCTGCATCTTGCCATTCGCGCGCGGAGGGCGACGAGGCCATCGTGCCGTCCTTTGCGTTCGTCGCCGTAGCGAATGCGCCGCAGTATGAATGCGTCTCGCTGTCTCGTGTTCGATATTGATTTGCGGACTTTGAATTTGGGCCCCAGACGCATCGAGGAAGCCATCACGCCGCGGACGCAAGGAATCCTGGTAGTCCATGCTTTCGGGGTTCCCGCGGCGATGACCGAGATCATCGAGATTGCCCACCGACATGGGCTCTTGGTGATCGAAGATACCTGCAAATCGTTGGGGGCAGAGGTGGGTGGAAAAAGGCGGGGAGTTTCGGGGACGTCGGGGTATTCGGGTTCTATCCAAACATGCAAATCAGCACTGCAGAAGGTGGGATGGCTGTTACACAGAAGGCGGAAGTTGCCGCGGGGATTCGTTCGCTGCGCAACCATGGGCGTTCGGCAGTGACGAGAAACCTCGAGTATGGGGAGTTTTCGGAACCGCATTGCGCGCTTGGAGCAGCCAAAGCGCGTGGAAGCCATCTTGAAGGTCCGCGAGAAAGTGGCGCGGGGCTATCATCGGCGGCTGGGGCAAATCTTGTCCGTGCAATCGCCGTTGCAGGAATTTTCGGAAGGCCGCGTTAGTTGGTCCATGTATGTGGTGCGGCAGACAGAGGGGATGGTGGCGACCCAACGAGAAGCCATTATCGGAAAACTTGCCGAACGAGGAATCGAAACCTGGTGATATTTCGCTCCCATTGACCAGCAGCCGGCGTATCGCGATCTGGCGCCGCCGCGAGGGTCGCTACCAATTACAGAATCGGTCGCAGGGCGCACTCTTGCCCTTTCGTTCTATAACCGGATTACAGATATGCAGCTGGATACAGTTTGTGAGGCATTGAAAGAAAGCCTGCGTAAGGTAATCGGCGAGACTTGAGTTCGGCAGGATCAAAGTGAAGAGTGGTGTACCGGCAGGAAGTGGCCATTGTTGGCGAGGGCGCATCCAACCAGTTACAATTAGATGTTTGCCCGGGTCTGTGGGATTCGCCTGTGCAGACGAACCGCAACGATACCAGGGTGAAGGCACAATAACCTAGCGAGAACAGGAAACGACGGACTTTTCATGGATTTAGCGAAGCAAATCGACAGGACAATCGCGTATTTCTTCGGGACCAAGCACGAACGAGATATCAAAAAACTTGGGCCGACGGTTGCGGCGATAAACGCGCTCGAGCCGGAGATGCAAACCCTCGGCGAAGAGCAGTTGAAGCAGCGCTTCGCCGCGCTGAAAACGCAAGTGCAGGAGCAGTTGAAGGACAGCGATCCGGCTGAGGCGACGTACAAAGAGGAACTGGCGCGGGCCCTGGAGCCGGTGATCGTGCCGGCGTTTGCGCTGGCGCGCGAGGCCGGGCGACGGTTCCTGAAGATGCGGCATTTCGACGTGCAGTTGATCGGCGGAATGGTGCTGAACAGCGGCAAGATCGCCGAAATGAAGACGGGCGAAGGGAAAACGCTGGTAGCTACATTGCCGGCGGCGCTGAATGCGCTGGCGGGGCGCGGCGTGCACCTGGTGACGGTGAACGATTACCTGGCGCGGCGCGACGCGGAGTGGATGAGCCCGCTGTACAAGGCGTTGGGGTTGACCGTGGGAGTGATCGTTCACGATCTGGACGACGCACAGCGACGGGCGGCCTATGGCGCGGACATCACATACGGGACGAACAACGAGTTTGGATTCGATTACCTGCGCGACAACATGAAGTACGACCTGGCGAGTTGCGTGCAACGCGGGCACCAGTTCGCGATTGTGGACGAAGTGGATTCGATCCTAATCGACGAAGCCAGAACGCCGTTGATTATTTCCGGGCCGTCGGAAGAGTCCACGGACAAGTATTTCAAGATCGACAAGATCATTCCGAAGCTGATTCAGGAAATTGATTACACGCTGGACGAGAAGCATCGCACGGCGACGCTGACGGAAGAAGGCGTAAGCAAGTGCGAACGTCTGCTGAGCCTGGGCAATTTATACGATCCGGCACACATGGAGACGATTCACCACGTGTACCAGGCATTGCGCGCGCACGCGCTGTACAAACGAGATGTGGATTACGTGGTGAAAGATGGGGAAGTGATCATTGTCGATGAGTTTACCGGGCGGCAAATGCCGGGACGGCGCTGGTCGGACGGGTTGCACCAGGCGGTGGAAGCCAAGGAAGGCGTGAAGATCGAGCGGGAGAATCAGACGCTGGCGACGATCACGTTCCAGAATTATTTTCGCATGTACAAGAAGCTGTCCGGCATGACGGGCACGGCGGAAACGGAAGCAGCGGAGTTTGGAAAAATTTACAACCTGGACGTCGTGGTGATACCGACGAACCGAACACTGATCCGCATCGAAAATCGAGACGTGGTGTACCGCACGGAGAGGGAAAAATTCGAGGCGGTGGTGAACGGCATTCTGCAGGAGGACAACACGCTGGCGCACGGAATCCGGCAGTTTAACGAGCGCGGGCAACCGGTGCTGGTGGGGACGATTTCGATCGAGAAATCGGAGACGATTGCGGAGTTGCTGAAGAAGCAGGGGATTCCGCACCAGGTGTTGAACGCCAAGCAGCACGAGCGGGAATCGCGCATCGTGGCGCAGGCGGGACGCAAGGGCGCGGTGACAGTGGCCACGAACATGGCCGGGCGCGGGACCGACATTCTTCTCGGCGGAAATCCCGAATCGCTGACGCGCGAGCATTTTTTGAAGAACAAACTGGCAATTCCGTACGCGGCGGCGCCGGCGGTGATTGGCGGGGATGGAGCGGGGGGCGCTGAAGCGCAAGCAACCGTGCCGATGGTGTTGTTCCAGCACGAAGGAAAGATTTTCCAGGTGCCGTCGGATCAATGGAAGCCGGTGTACGAGCAGTTTGCGGAGCAGTGCAAGGCCGAGCACGATGAAGTGGTGGCGCTGGGCGGGCTGCACATTTTGGGGACAGAGCGGCACGAGGCGCGGCGCATCGATAACCAGTTGCGAGGGCGAGCAGGCCGCCAGGGCGACCCGGGATCCTCGAGGTTTTTCCTATCGCTGGAAGACGACTTAATGCGGATTTTCGGCGGGGAAAAGGTAAAGCAGCTGATGTTCCGGCTGGGGATGACCGAGGGCGTGCCCATCGAATCGAAGCTGATCTCGAGCCGAATCGAGAATGCGCAGAAATCGGTGGAAGGGCAGAACTTCGACGCCCGCAAACACCTGCTGGAATACGACGACGTAATGAACAAACAGCGCGAGACGATCTACGCGATTCGCCGGTCTGCGCTGGAGGGCAAAGACCAGCGCGATTACGTGCTGGGGATTGCGGAGGACCTAGCGCTGGAGTTGGTGGAGCGGTATTGCCCGCGCGAGCAACACCCGGGGCAGTGGAACACCGCGCCATTTCTGGCGGAAGTGAACAGCCAGTTCGGAATTGATGCAAAGGGGGCTGGAGCGGATCCGACGACGCTGAACCACGATGAGTTGGCAGAGGCGACGGTTGAAACGGTGAAGAATCGCTACGCGGAAAAGGAAAAGCAGTTCAGCCCGGATTTGTTGCGCTGGCTTGAGCGGCGAATCATTCTGGACGTGGTGGATACGCAGTGGAAGGACCACTTGCTGTCGCTGGACCACTTGAAGGAAGGAATTGGGCTGCGGGGATATGGTCAGAAGGATCCGCTGGTCGAGTTCAAGAAAGAAGCGTTCGTTCTGTTTGAAGACATGATGGCACGCATCGACAACGAGACGATACGCTATCTGTTCCACGTGCAGGTTCAGCAGGGCGAAGCGCCGCCTTCGCAGCCGCGCGAAGTAACACCGGCGGCACCACGACAGTTGCACAGTGCGGCCGCGGCCGTGGCCAGCGCCGCGGCGCGGGTGGAAGAGGCGCCAGCAAGACTGCCAGATTTTGCACGGGCGTTGGAACGTAAGCAGGAGCGGCAGCAGAAAGATTTGCAGTTCCAGACAGGCGCGGGGCAAGCCGAGGCGCCGAAGCCGGTGCGCGCGGGAGCGAAAGTGGGAAGGAATGATCCTTGCCCCTGCGGATCGGGGAAGAAATACAAGAAGTGCCATGGGGCGAATGCCTAGGAAGCAGCGAAGCAAGGGGCCGTCGGGGCTCGGATTCCTCAGGGGCTAAAGTCCTGTTTGTGCATTGCTAATGTCGGAGCTTAGGCGCCGACCCCCTAATGAGGTATTCAGGGAATTGAGTTTGTAACGGTTGAGTTCGAAGACGAAGAGGAAAATATGCCACCGGGGACAATGCCAGGACAGCAGATGCCACAGCGTCAATCGATTCCAGGAGTGAAATATCTTGTCGCCGTGGCCAGCGGAAAAGGCGGCGTAGGAAAGACCACGGTGGCTGTGAACCTGGCGTTGGCGCTCGTGAATATGGGGAATAAGGTCGGACTGCTGGACGCCGACGTGTATGGGCCGAACGTGCCGATCATGTTGGGGTCAACAGACGAGCCGATGGCCACGCCGCAGCAGCGGATCATACCGGTAGAAGCGCAGGGCCTGAAGATGATTTCAATGGGTTTACTGAACCCAGGTGATAAGCCGGTTATCTGGCGCGGACCAATGCTGCACAGCGTGATTACGCAATTTTTGAGAAGCGTGGAATGGGGCGAACTGGATTACCTGGTGATCGACCTACCGCCAGGAACGGGTGATGTGCAGTTGACGCTGATCCAAACGGTGGCAGTGACGGGAGCTGTGGTGGTGACCACGCCGTCGACGGTGGCGCTGGCGGATGTACGCAAGGCGATTGAAATGTTCCGGCAGGTGAAAGTGGAAGTGCTCGGCGTAGTGGAGAATATGAGCACGTTTGCGTGTCCGCATTGCGGGAAGCCGGTGGATATTTTTGGACATGGGGAAGGGACGAAGACGGCGATTGAATACGGTGTGCCCGTACTCGGGGAAATTGAAATCGACCCGAGGATCCGGCTTGGGGGCGACACGGGGAAGCCGGTTGCCGCGCTGGGAGATGGCGCGGAGGTGGCGCAAAGCCTGTATCGAGTGGCGCGGGCTGTGATTGCGCGAGTGGAAGAAGTGGCGGCGACGCCGGGCGGGCCGAACGTGCAGATTGATTGAAAAGGGAAACAAAGAAGTGAGGAAGGTAGAAACTAAAGAAAAAGCGAGCTGACACTCCGGGCGACGTTGCGTATCCAAGAAAAACCGGGCAGACCACATGCAAAGCCGGGTATGCCACTTCCGCTACTAAAACATTTTGTTCATCCTACCAGGTTGATGAAACATTTTTTGGGTGTGCTCCGTTTTGAAGAGTGAGGGCGTTTCCATGGACGGATCCGTACCGGTCGAATCCAAACCAAATGAACGTGCCCCAGACGCCCGTCCAGGAGAATGGGCACTTCTGGGCGGGCTGTCTTTTGTGGTTTTTGCCGCGCACATGCTGGTGAGCGGGCGATACGGGTATTTCGTCGACGAACTGTATTACCTGGCCTGCAGCCACCATTTGGCGTGGGGCTATGTCGATCAGCCACCGTTGATCGCGGTGATCACCTTGCTGGAACGGGTGACGCTGGGTGATTCCTTGCACGCGCTGCGATTTTTGCCCGCGGTGGCGGCGGGGTTGCGGGTGCTGCTGACCGGATTGATCGCGCGGGAGTTGGGTACTCGGCGATTCGGGATGGTGCTGGCGTGCGTATGCGTGATGGTGGCGCCGATTTATTTGGGGTTGGATTCGCTGCTGACTATGAACGTGTTCGAATCACTGTTCTGGATGGGAGCGGCGCTGATCGCATTGAAAATTTTCCAGGGAGCTGACCCGAAGTTGTGGCTGTTGTTTGGCGTGGTGTGCGGTGTGGGCTTGCTGAACAAGCACTCGATGCTGTTCTTCGGATTTGGGCTGGTTGTTGGGCTAGTGTTGACGAGGCAGCGGCGGCAATTTGCATCACCATGGGTCTGGATGGGCGGATTGATTGCCCTGCTGATTTTTCTGCCGAACTTGCTGTGGGAGATTCATCGCGGATTTCCGACCATCGAACTGCTGCGCAATGTTCATCAGAGCGGACGGAACACGGAGATGGGGCCGTTGGTGTTTATGGCCGTGCAGGCGCTGATCCTGCACCCGTTGGCGGCACCAGTGTGGATCGCGGGCCTGGTGGAATTGCTGCGTGATCGGGAAGGAAAGGGCTGGCGAGCTCTTGGGATCACGTGGATCGTGATCATGGTCTGCATGCTGACGATGCACGGGCGCATGTATTATCCGGCGCCGGCGTATCCGATGCTGTTTGCCGCGGGCGGGCTGGTGTTTGAGAGGTGGTTCGCGCGGCGGCGGAGCGGACATTGGCTGAAACCGGTGTACGTCGGGCTGCTGGCGGTTACGGGAGTGCTGATTGCGCCGTTCGCGTATTTCCCGTTGCTGACGGTGGATCAGTACATTGCCTATTCGCACCTGCTGCATTTCGGGCCGCCGCGGATCGAAAATAATCAACTGGGCCCGTTACCGCAGATTTACGCCGACCAGTTTGGCTGGAAGGAAATGGCACAGGTGGTGGCGGACGCATATCATAAGCTGCCGCCGGAGGAGCAGAAGTCCTGCGCGATTTTCGGACAGAATTATGGGCAGGCCGGCGCGATCGATTTTTTTGGCGCGAAGATGGGGTTGCCTCCGGCGATTTCCGGTCACCAGAATTATTTTTACTGGGGACCGCGAGGTTATACGGGCGAATGCATGATCGTGATGGCGGACCGGCCGGAACGACTGCAAGAATTATTTGAGAGCGTGGAATTTGCCGGAAGCGTGAATCACCCGCTGTCGATGCCCTACCAACATTTCGACGTGTACGTCTGCCGCAAGGCGAAATTCGGGACGCTGGAAAAGGTTTGGCCGAAGCTCAAGCGCTGGGGTTAGCTTTTCTTTGGCATTCGTGCCAGTCGGATCATGCCAAAATCTAATGGTTTGGGATCCTTGGCTTCGCTCAGGAGGACAACTTCGATTTTTTCTGGGGTGTCCCGTGTCAAGCCATCTAAGAATGTAACCCTAGCGATCCCCGTCGAGCCATTTGATATGTAACCGGAGAAGGCTTGTTGTTGTTGTGGCTGTGGGAAAGTGGGAATCCCGAAGGGATTTCCAAGCTCGCGAAGCGAGCGTCTTTTCCACAGCCTTTTCGCCGGCCACTTTGTGTCTGGCTGGACGCGAGCTGCTCCTGCGCTTTCGGACTCAGCCGCCGGTTCGCCAGGCGGTAAATCCGTTCGAGTTTCCTGTCGATGATTTTTGCTAACTGAAACGGATCGAGAGATCTTTGCAGTTCTTTCAGAATGGACAGTTGCGCTGCATCCCCCTGCTTCGATGCCACCACCCGCTCGAAGGGGGTCTTCGGACCATCATAGACGCGCCGCAGCTTTGATCCAACGCGAACCTTCCTCAGCAGTTTCACCGAGGGCAGGTATAGATTCAGCCACAAGCGCAGCTCTTGACGGTACAGGTCGTTCATGGCATCGATCGCATTTCGCGTGTCATAGCGTTCCCAGCCCAGTAACTTCCGTACGTGGGTCCAGTTCTTTTGCTCGATATGAGCGTTGTCGTCCTTCTTGTACGGACGTCCTCGCGTGAGTTGGATCTGCTTCCGGTCGCACCAAGCCTTCAGATGCCAGTTGATGAATTCCGATCCGTTGTCCGAGTCCAGACCCAAAAGCTGGAAGGGCAGCATCCCTTCAATCTCATCCAGGGCTTGCTGGACAGCGGTTTGCCCCTTCCCGAGCAGCGCGCGTGTCTCCGTCCAGGTAGTTTGGATGTCGGTGATGTTCAGTGAATAGCCGAAGTCTCCATCGCTAGAATTTCCGGAATGCGAGACCAAATCGACTTCCGTGAAACCTGGTGACTTCACGTCCCAGCTATCGGTCTTCACCGGGATGTGGTGTTTCAACAGATAGCCCGGCTTGGTGCGTCCGTAAATGCGCCGTCTCTGTTGGTTCTTCTTGACCGCCAGTCGTCGGTCCATCTGCCGCGGACTGATCGAGAGCAGTTGTTTCTCGATCTCAGGGCTTAACTTGAAACGCTTGCGGATCCAGGGCATCCAGGCCGGCAGCAGCGCTTTCAATCGCACCGACCAGGGATATCCGGCCGCCTCCCATACGCTGGTCAGCACGCTCAACAGTTCGTGCCCATAACTCAGCCCACGCTTCCGTACCGGCCGATCCGGTCCCTTCCCGGGTGCCGGGCCATTCAATATGCGTATGGCGTATTTTCGGTGGTAGCCCGTGGTCAGGCAAAATTCGTTCAGCATTTCACGCTTCGTTTTACGATCTGCTTTGCCATACCGCCCATAAATAACTCGGAAATACTCCCATTTCCCCTTGCGCCCCAAATGAACCCTCCCCAAATCGTCTTTGTCTCGTCGGGTTACATCTTAAATGGCGCGACGTTGTCCCCTCTGGTTACATTTTAGACGGCGCGATACGTGTCCTTGTTTTGGCGCGTCGCATTGAGTAGAATCCTCCCACCAAGAAAGTGGTTCCGTTCTCCATTCTTCCGCCCAAACATCTGGTGTGTAGGTCGAAAGGACTGTGAACATGCCTTTATCGAAGAAACTTGCAGCTGAATTCCTTGGAACGTTCTGGCTGGTGTTTGGTGGATGCGGCGCGGCGGTGCTGGACGCAGCGTTTCCTCAGCTTGGGATTGGATTTCTAGGAGTGGCACTGGCGTTTGGGTTGACGGTGTTGACGATGGTTTACACGGTGGGGCACATTTCAGGATGCCATTTGAATCCGGCAGTCTCCGTGGGATTGGCGGTGGGTAAACGCTTTCCGTGGTCGGAACTGCTTCCGTACATCGTGGCACAGGTTTTGGGTGCGTTGGCGGCGAGCACGGTTCTCTACGTGATTGCCAGCGGGAAAGAAGGATTTTCCTTAAGCGGCGGGTTCGCGTCGAATGGATATGGACTGCATTCGCCGGGCGAATATTCGCTGCTAGCGTGCTTTGTCGCGGAAGTGGTGCTGACGTTCTTCTTTTTGCTGGTGATTCACGGAGCGACAGACACGCGGGTGCCCGGGGGATTTGCTGGAATAGCGATTGGATTGTCGCTGACGTTGATTCACCTAATTGGCATTCCGGTGACGAACTTGTCCGTGAATCCGGCGCGCAGCACGGGGCCTGCAATTTTTGTGGGAGGCTGGGCGATCCAGCAATTGTGGTTGTTCTGGGTGGCGCCGATCATCGGTGCGGCGTTGGGCGGCCTGGTCTACAACGGATTGTTTGAGGAGCGGAAGTAGCGGCTGACCGACTCAAGGGCTGCGATCGAGCGGAGCTTATTTTGTTTGCAGGGCTTCGTCGTAGGCAGCTCTCGCGATGCGGGCCATCACTCCATTGCGGGTGGCATCGTCGGCCGAGGAATCGGTAATGAAGACGGCGACGGCCAGGCGACGCCCGCCGGGAAGAGTAATCAGGCCGATATCGTTAGTGGCGGGAGTCATTCCGTTCACCATGCCGGACGAGCCGGTCTTATGCATCACAATTGTTCTCGGTGGCAGATCGCCCTTAAGCTGGTGCGCGCCGTGGGGTGTATCTTGCATCCATTTCAGAACAAGCTGGGTGTGTTCTGGCGTGAGGGGCGAATGGTCACTGATGAGGCCAAGTAACTGAACAGCGCCAGCCGGCTCAAACCAATTGCGGTATTGGGCAGTGGGGTCGCGATGCAGAATGTGCTCGCTGTCTTGCAGATGAAAACCGGTGACTCCAATTGAGGCGATGTAGGAATTGACCGCAGACGGGCCTCCGACGACTTGTAGGACAATATCCGCGGCAACGTTGTCGCTGAGAGAGGTGGAAAGACGGAGAAGTTCCTGGAGAGGGACTTCGACGTCCGCCTCTGGATATTTGTCCTGCAAAGGGCTGTAAGTCTCTGGAAGGATGCGATCGCCGAGGAAAAAATGAATGGGTTGGTCCAGGGGAAACCTACCTTCTTCGACGAGATGGAGGGCAGTCAGAGCGAGGGGGAGCTTAAACACAGACTGCATAGGTGGATGAGCGTGGGGATCGAGATCGCAGTCGAGCGTCGCATGAGACATCCAGCAGGCCACGGAAACTTTGCCATGCGCGTCGGCCGCGATTCTGCGGATCTGCTGTTGGAGGTCGGTTTGAGCGCTGACGGAAAACGAGAGGAGCAGAAAAAGTAGGGATAAACGCATCGATGCAAGTCTAACAATGGGGCCTTTGCGGAGACAATGGTGGATTTCGTGTCAGTCAGGGAAGCGGACGAATCTTCGAGCCGGAGGTATCGATGAGCCTGATCGCCAAAGAAATCGACACGCACTATCAACAGAGTAAGGAATCGGAGCGTCTATGGAGCGAGTGGGGCGAGTTGGAGCGGCTTCGGACGCAAGCGATTCTTTCAAGCCACCTGCCTCCGGCGCAGGCAGTCATTTTTGATGTGGGCGGAGGGGCGGGGGCGTATGCCTTTCCGCTGGCTGATCAAGGACATGCAGTCCACCTTATCGATGCAGTAGAACTTCACGTCGAGCAAGCGCGGTCTTATGCCGCAGCCAAGGGTGTGGCACTGGCTTCGATCCGCCAAGGTGATGCGCGCGCGTTGGATGTTCCCGGGAATACGGCGGATGCGGTTCTTCTCCTCGGGCCGCTGTATCACTTGGTGGAGCGTTCCGATCGCTTGCAGGCGCTTCAAGAAGCATGGCGCATTCTGAAACCTGGGGGGATTCTGTTCGCGGCTTGCATTAGCCGCTTTGCTTCGCTGATCGACGGGCTATCGCGGGGATTTTTTGGGGACCCGGAGTTCAGGAAAATCATTGCCAACGATCTGGCGTGCGGTCTGCACCGTAATCCAACGAAGAACCCCGAGTACTTTACGACCGCCTACTTTCATCGTCCTGAAGAGTTGGCCGCGGAAGTAGGCGAAGCCGGATTTTGCAGGGTGGAAGTGCTAGCGGTGGAGGGTCCAGTATGGAGCGCAACACGATTTCGCGTAGCGTGGGCTGAACCCTTACAACGCGGGAAGATCCTGGAGTTTCTGTCGGTCATTGAGAGTGAACCGTCGGTGCAAGGAGCGAGTGCGCACCTGATTGCGGTGGCTCGTCGGCCCGATTGAGATCGAAACGGAGGGCGGGTTCCTTGTCAGGCGGGGAAGCGGGTGCTATCTTGGAATATTCGCGGCGTGTTCGCGAAGCCTGCTGGGTGTGCTATATCTAAGCCCTGCAATCACTTACAGGGAATTTTAATCCTTGAATCGCGTACCTGACATCCGAGCCTATCGAGGCAAGTTTCCGCAGATTGCGGCGTCGGCGTACATTGACCCGGCAGCGGTGGTCATCGGCGACGTGGTGATTGGGGAAGATGCGAGCGTGTGGCCGATGTGCGTGGTGCGCGGAGACGTGCACTACATACGGATCGGGAATCGCACAAATATTCAGGATGGATGCGTGCTGCACGTGATGAAGGACCAGTATCCGTTGGTGCTGGGCGATGAAGTGACCGTGGGGCACTCTGTGACGCTGCATGGATGCACGATTGAAGGACGCGCTTTGATTGGGATGCGCGCGACAATTTTGAATGGGGCGGTGATTGGGTCGAATTGCATTATTGCCGCTGGGACTTTGATCACGGAGCGGACGGTGATTCCGGCAGGAAGTTTGGTGATGGGCTCGCCGGGGAAGGTAAAGCGGGAGTTAAATGAGAAGGAGTTGGCGTCGATTGAGAATTATGCGACGCGGTATGCGGGATACCGGGAGATCTATCGCGGCGAGGCGGCGGCGCGGGGTGAGCGGATTGATTGGAGCGAGATGAACTAATTGTGGCGGAAAGGATTCCTCAGAGGCTAAAGCCCATTTTCTTGGGCTAGCTAAAGTCGGAGCTGAAGCTCCGACCCCCAAAAATAGTTTGGAGATTCTTTGAGACGGAATGACGAATAAAGCGAAATTCCAGGCAATTAAGGGTACACGGGATTTGTTGCCACCGGAGACGGAATTGTGGAACCGAGTGGAGCAGACGGCGCGCGAGGTGTTTGCCACGTTTGGGTTTGGGGAGATTCGTCCGCCAATTATTGAGCCGACGGAATTGTTTGCGCGGGCGGTGGGCGGAGAGACGGACATCGTTTCGAAGGAGATGTATTCGTTTGAGGATCGGGATGAGACTTCGGTGAGCTTGCGGCCGGAGGCGACGGCTTCGGTGTGCCGGGCGTACATCGAGCACAACATGCACGCGCTGACGCAACCGGTGAAGCTTTATTGCATGGGAGCAATGTTCCGGCGAGAGCGGCCGCAGAAAGGGCGTTACCGGCAGTTTTATCAGATTGATGCGGAGGTACTGGAGGCACTGCAACCGGGGCAAGGCGGCGCGAAGGATATACCGAAAGACGCGGCGATTGACGCAGAAGTGATCGAGATGGTGATGGCGCTTTTCGCGCGGCTGGGATTGCAGAGCGTGCAACTGGAGATTAATTCGATTGGGCACAGCGCACCGGAATGCCGGCGGGGATATGTAGACAAGTTGAAGGCGGCGCTGGTGGAAGTGAAGGACAAGCTGGGCGAGGATAGCCGGCGGAGGATTGAGACGAATCCGCTGCGGGTGCTGGATTCGAAGCTGGAACACGAGCAGGCAATCATCGCACTGCTGCCGCGGATTGGCGATCACTTGTGCGACGATTGCGCGAAGCATTATGGGGAGGTAAAGCGGCAACTCGGGATGCGCGGGGTGCCATTCCAGAAAAATTGGAGATTGGTGCGCGGGCTGGACTACTACATGCGCACAACATTTGAAATCACGGCGCAGGGATTGGGTTCGCAGAACGCGGTATGCGGCGGAGGGCGGTACGACGGATTGGTGGAATTGCTGGGCGGCCCGCCGACGAAGGGGATTGGATTCGCGATTGGGGAAGACCGGCTGATCCTTTCGCTGCAGGAAGCGGGAAAAGGTGGCGTGGCGCAGGGACGCGATGTGTATATCGCGTGGATGGGAGAGAAGGCGCAGGCTGCGGCAATTGAGGCGGCGAGGAAATTACGCGATGCAGGATTGCGCGTGGAATTGCCTCCGGTGGAGCAGAAATTCGGGAAAGCGCTGGGGCAGGCAGATAAACTGGGTTCGCGGTACGCACTGATTCTGGGTGAGGACGAAGTGGCGAGCGAGCAGTGGACGCTGAAGACGTTGGCGGATGGGTCGCAGAGAAAGATTGGTGAGGCGGAGTTAATGGAATTTTTGAAAGAGAGACGAGGCCTCAGCGGCTGAAGCCGGGTAGGTGCGGCGATCAGGAGGGCAACGGCTGAAGCCGTGCCCTGACGAGGAGCGAGGGAAACAGCGTGTTGTTCGCTAAGCTCAGGGTGACAGTGGGTTGGCTTGGGTGGTCGCTGCGCCCCGAACGACAGTGGTTTTGTAGTTACAAATGCAGAAAGCCTCACCCCTGAAGGGGTGAGCTACAGGTGATGATCGTGCTGGACTTTTTGGGAGATTTGAAGCGGACACATTATTGCGGGGTGCTGCGCGCTACGGATGCAGGGCGCGACGTTGTGGTGATGGGCTGGGTGCACCGGCGGCGCGACCTGGGGAATTTGTTGTTTCTTGATGTGCGCGACCGGTCGGGTATCGTGCAAGTGGTGTTCAACAAGGAGACGCAGGCGGAGGCGCACGCGAAGGCCGAACACGTGCGCAGCGAGTACGTGGTGGCCGTGGAAGGGAATGTCGTGAAGCGGGAGAGACCGAATCCGGAGATTGCCACGGGCGAAATCGAGTTGGTCGCTTCGAAGCTGCATCTTTTGAATAGCGCGAAGACGCCGCCGTTTCCGATTGAGGAGGAGATCAACGCCGCGGAGGAGACGCGGCTGCGATACCGCTATTTAGATTTGCGGAGGCCCAAGCCGCATCAGAATTTGGCGCTGCGGCACAAGATTGTGCTGGAAATGCGCAAGGCGATGGACGAGATGGGGTTCATCGAAGTGGAAACGCCAATGCTGACGCGGTCGACGCCGGAGGGGGCGCGGGACTACCTTGTGCCAAGCCGCGTGCATCACGGGCAGTTTTACGCGTTGCCGCAATCGCCGCAGATTTTCAAGCAGATCCTGATGATTGGCGGGCTGGACCGTTATTTCCAGATTGTGAAGTGTTTTCGAGATGAGGATTTGCGCGCGGACCGACAGCCGGAGTTTACGCAATTGGATTTGGAAATGTCGTTTCCGCAGCAGGAAGACATTTTTGGCGTGATTGAAAATGTGATGGTGCGGGTGTGCGCCGTGGCGGGGATTCAGACGACGGCGCCGTTTCCGCACATGCTGTATAAGGATGCCATTCGGAAATACGGGAGCGATAAGCCGGACTTGCGATTTGGGATGGAACTGCACGAAGTGACGGAGTGCTTCCCGGCGGAGGCGAAACAGAAACTGCAGATTGAGGGGAACGTGTTTGCGATGGCCGCGCCGGGCGGGGCGAGCTATTCGCGGAAGCAGTTGGATGAATTGACGGAGAAGGCGAAGTCGCAGGGAGCGCGCGGGGCTTACTTTGTGAAAGTGGCGACGGAGGGCACGACGTCGACGGTGGAAAAGCTGATTGGCCCGGAAAACGTGAAGAAGCTGGTAGCGGCTTGCGGTGCGAAGACCGGCGATTTGGTAGTGGCGGTTTCAGCGAAGCAGGAAATTAAGGGAACGGAAGCAGCGGCGCTGGTGGCCGGGCAATTGCGCTTGCACTTAGGCGAAGCGCTGGGTGTGATTGACAAGACGCAATGGAAATTTTTGTGGCTGACCGGGTTTCCATTGTTCGAATGGAGCGAGAACGACCGGACTTGGGTGAGCGCGCAGCATCCGTTCACGGGAATCGTGGATGAGGATTTGGAGAAACTGGAGAGCGCGCCGTGGGAAGTGCGGTCGAAGGGGTACGATTTGGTACTGAACGGCTATGAACTGGGGTCGGGGAGCATTCGAATCCATAGGCAGGACGTGCAGGAACGCTTGTTCAGGGCGCTGGGATTGACCCAGGAACAGTTGCGAAAGCGGTTTGGATTTTTCCTGGACGCACTGATGTATGGCACGCCGCCGCATGGGGGGATCGCGCTGGGAGTGGACCGTATTGCGATGCTGCTGTCGGGAGAAAAGTCGATTCGCGAGGTGATTGCGTTTGGAAAGACGACCGCGGCGCAGGATTTAATGGCAGAATCGCCGAGTGAAGTGGATAGGGATCAGTTGGAGCAGTTGGGGATACAGATGAAGCAGAGATGAGCAGGATACGAATATTGCCGGAGGCGGTGGCGAATAAGATCGCGGCGGGCGAGGTGGTGGAGCGGCCTGCGTCGGTGGTGAAGGAATTGTTGGAGAACGCGCTGGATGCGGGCGCGACGTCGGTGCGGATCGAGACGGAAGTTGGCGGGAAGCGCATGATCCGTGTGATCGACGACGGACACGGGATGGCGCACGATGATGCGCTGCTGGCGTTCGAGCGGCATGCGACAAGCAAATTGCGGACGGCGGACGATTTGCTTTCGATTGCGACGCTGGGATTTCGCGGGGAGGCGCTGCCTTCGATCGCTGCGGTTTCAAGACTGCTGCTGGAAACGCGCGACGCCGGTGAATCCGAAGGTACGCGCGTGGAATTTGCCGGGGGCAAGTTGATTGGAGTGAAGCCCGCGGGACTGGCAACTGGATCGACGATTAGTGTTGCGGATTTGTTTTACTGCGTGCCGGCGCGGCGAAAATTCCTGAAATCGGATACGACGGAACTAGGGCATATTGCTTCGCTGGTGACACACTACGCGCTGGCGAATCCGGGCAAGCAGTTCACGCTGACCACGCCGACGCAAGAGATTATTAATTGTCCGCCAGCGGAAAAATTGGCGGACCGCGTGTATCAGCTGTTTGGGCGACAGGCGCTGGAAGAACTGGTGGAAATTCCACCGACTTCGGCGGCGTTTCGAGCAGCGATGACCGAGCCGGAAATGGAAGTGGCGGAAGAGGCAGCTACACTGACGGTGACAGGATTCACATCGCGGCCGGCGGTGCAACGGCTGAATCGTAACGGAATTTACGTGTTTGTGAACCGCAGACTGGTGCGCGACCGGCTGATTCTGCATGCGATTCACGAGGCGTACCGGAATATATTGCCGCCGAACGCGTTTCCGGCGACGCTGCTGTTCCTGGAAATGCCGTACGACGAGGTGGACGTGAACGTGCACCCCGCGAAGATCGAGGTAAGGTTCCGGCGGTCGCAATTCGTGCACGATTTCACACGCGACGCTATCCGGCAGGCGTTGATGAGCACGCGGCCGATTGCGAGCTTTGCGGCAGCGGCGACTTCCGGAAACATCGCGGCGAAACCGGCGGCGCCTCCGGCGTCGTCTGCCAGCGGCTTTGTGGAGACGAATCCAAACTCCAGCTTGCCGCGAGCGGTCATCCCGGAGATGGAAGAACTCGGCGTGGGATCGGGAGTGGGGTCGGATTACGCGTCGGCCAGCGGATTTGAACTGGCGTCCGCACCGTTGCAGCCTGTGGCGCAGCGGTTTCCGTTTGAGCCTGGCGGCGGTTTCAGTCCGGGTGCGATGTCGGGTGGGGCGAGCCAGGAGGCGAATTGGGCGGAGAATTTTTCACGCGCGGGGGCGGACGCTCCGGCAACGCTGCCGCGGCCCGACCAGATAGCGGATTTGAAGCCGCTGGGGCAAGTGAGCGCGAGTTTTATTGTGGCGGTGAATGGCGAGGGAC
The DNA here is from genome assembly GCA_963709675.1 of Candidatus Acidiferrales bacterium. Classification (GTDB taxonomy): domain Bacteria; phylum Acidobacteriota; class Terriglobia; order Acidiferrales; family UBA7541; genus Acidiferrum. Next base: position 370,902 of record CAVPWW010000001.1, on the reverse strand, counting down.
TGTGGATCGTGGACCAGCACGTTGCGCACGAACGCGTGTTGTTTGAACAGCACCTGGAAGCGAGGCGCGCAGGGAAGGTGGAAGCGCAGCGGATGCTCATGCCGCTGGTGATGGAGCTGTCGCCACGGCAACTGGTGACTTACGGAAAGATTGCCGAGGAGATGGGTGCAAACGGATTTGAAGTGGAACCAATGGGGCCGAAGAGCGTGGCGATCCAGGCAGTGCCCGCAGGCATAGCGGCGAATGACGCGGAACATTTGTTGATGGAAATTCTGGATGGGCTTGACAGGGAGAATACAGCGATTTCGATTGACACGTTGCAATCGAAGATTGCGGCGTCGACGGCGTGCCACGCGGCGATCAAGGTGAACATGCCCCTGGACCAGACGAAAATGGAATGGCTGCTGGCGGCGCTGGCGAAAACGGATTGTCCGATGAGTTGTCCGCACGGAAGGCCGGTGGTGCTGAGGTATTCGATAAAAGAGATTGAGAAGGCGTTTCATAGGATCTAGTGGCGAGTGATGAGTGGCGGGTTGCGAGCAAAGACTGATAAGATTTGTCGGATTTGCTGAGCAAGCTATTCTGAACTGTCGCCGAGTGTTCAGGGCCTAAGCCGAGTCGAGTTAATGGGCGAGCTTTCCGCCGTTGCTGCAGCCCGGGCCTCCTAAAGAGAACTGCGAAGGCTTGCGGAACAAGGTACGGATTTTTCATTTCAAACAACGAGGATACATTGAGCGACGGACAAAAGACCGCAGTGATTTTTGGGCTGGCGAACAAGCGCAGTATCGCGTGGGCGATTGCGCAGAAATTGCATGCTGCGGGTTGGCAATTGGCGATTACGTATCAAAATGAGCGGTTGGAGCAGGAAGCCAAGGATTTGATTACGGATTTGCCGGGAGCGGAAGGATTCATGTGCGATGTGAGTTTTGACGATCAGATCGCGGCACTGTTTGGAAAGTTGCAGGCACGGTATGGGGTTTTACATGGGTTGGTGCATAGCGTGGCGTTTGCGCCGGCGGAGGAATTGAAGGGCGATTTTGTGAATACGTCGCGCGAAGGGTTCCGCATCGCGCATGACGTGAGCGTGTACTCGCTGATCGCGGTGGCGCGCGCGGGGGCGCCACTGATGACCGAAGGTGGTGGAATTGTAACTATGACCTACTACGGGGCGGAAAAAGTGGTGCCGAAATATAACGTGATGGGCGTGGCGAAGGCGGCGTTGGAAGCCACCGTTCGGTACCTGGCGAACGATCTTGGTCCGAAAGGGATACGCGTGAATGCGATATCGGCTGGGCCGATCAAAACGCTGGCGGCGCGCGGAATTTCGCAATTGGGAGAAATGCTGAGGGCGCACGCCGAGAGAGCGCCGTTGAAGCGCAACGTGGATCCCGCCGAGGTCGGAGGTACGGCGGTGTTCTTGCTGTCGGAGGCAGGTTCCGGAATTACGGGCGAGACGCTTTATGTGGATTGCGGATATAACATTATGGGGTTTTGAAAGACGGAGAATAAGAAATAGATTCTTCACTTGATGACCTCGCGCTCAGTGGGCGTGGAGGCGAGGACTCCTCAGGGGCTAAACCCCAGTTTTTTTGAGCGCTGAAAGTCGGAGCTGATACTCCGACCCCCTAAGTTAGACATGACGTTGGTGTGGTAAGCAATGGGGAGATTCGAGCAAAAGGGAAGCTAAGACGATGGCGGAGCGATTGACGATTGCGATTGATGGGCCGGCAGGGTCGGGGAAGAGTACCGTGGCGCGGCGTGTTGCGGCATTGCTTGGCTTTCTGTATCTGGATAGTGGCGCAATGTATCGTGCAGTCGCGTTGAAAGCGTTGGAACGGGGGCTTCCGCTGGAAGATGAGTCGCAATTGGAGGCACTGGCGCGCGAGACGCGCATCGAATTGAAGGCACCAACGGCGGAACAGGAATCCGCGGGATTGAAGAATCGGGTGTTCCTGGATGGAAGCGAAGTGACGGAAGAAATTCGAACAGGAGAGGTGGCCCAGGCGGCTTCGAGGCTGGCGACGATTGCGGGAGTCCGAGAGGTGCTTGTTGCGGAACAGCAGCGGGCGGGGCAAGGCGGCGGAGTGGTGATGGAAGGGCGAGATATCGGGACCGTGGTGTTTCCGAGCGCGGAATTGAAGATTTTCCTGGAAGCGTCGCCGGAAGTGCGGGCGCAGCGGAGATGGAAGGAGCATCAGGAAAAAGGCGAGAGCCTGACGCTGCTGGAAGTTCTGCAGGAAGTGCGCGAGAGGGACAATCGCGACCGGGAACGAAAAGTGTCACCGCTGGTGCGCGCGAAGGATGCTGTGTTGGTCAATAATACAGCGATGGGGATTGAAGAGACCGCGCGGCTGATTGTATTTCTGGCGAACGAGCGCGTGCCGAGTGTGCGTTGAAGCCTGCGCAAGAATCGAAAATAAAAACTCGAAAATCAAAAATAGGAAGAGGGGTTGGTTGGAGATCGATTGAGATCCTTCAGCAATCCTCGCCGGATCGCTTCAGGATGACAATCTATGTTCGCGGCCACTTTATAGAAGAGAAGCAAGGCTCGGAGTCCCGGGTTCCGTTCTCAGTAGGGTTAAAGAAAAGCCTCACCCCTCACAGGGGCTAGCTACAGGAATGTGATTAAGGGTCTAGCAGCTAGAGATGGGCCTGTCCGTCAAAGAAGGAAAATGCGATAGGGGGCGGTGTGGCGGGGGCTACAGGGCAACGTTGGTTGCTTTCTGGAGGGCGGATTCGTAGGAGATGGGGATGGATTCTTCGTTGCAGCCGAGGCGTTTGACGTGGGTGGAGAGCTCGGACCACTCGGCGCGTTCGAGGGCGAGGAGAAGTTCGTAGACGTCGCGGAAACGGTTATCGCCTCCGACTAAGGCGATTTTGACTTCCTGGGCGACGGGCAAGGAGCGAAGCACTTCGGCTATGGGCTTGTCCAAGAGCGCGTCGGTGATGGAAAGGAGGCCCATCAGAAACAGGCTGGACTTCTTCTCGCTGAGCCCCAAAGCACCGGAGAATTCTTCGCAGAAATAAGCGCGAGCGAGAGCCGTGCGGACAAGTTCGGGCGGTTTGCCACCGCTCATGGCCACCACGGCGAAGATGGAGACCCAGCGGCAGAACTCGTGTTCGCTAAAGAGAGAGAGGGCCTGGCGAACGGAGTGTACTTCGGTGTGCAGCCCCAGCAAGTGAGAATTCAGGTAGCGGAGAAGGCGATAGAGTAGAGAAGGCTCACGCTCTAGGAGGGATTCAATGGCGGAGGAGTTGAGTTCCGGGGCGGCCACCGAGTTGAGCAATTCCAGTTGAAGCAGTTTATCGCTGGGGATTTCGCGGTTTTCGATCATGGAAGGCTTGCAGAAAAAATAGCCCTGGAAGAAAGAGAAGCCGAGATGGCGCGCTTCGGCAAGCTCTTGTTCCGTTTCCACCTTTTCAGCGAGGAGAGCCAGCCTGCCATTCGCATATTTTCTGGCCAAGCATTCGCGCGCGGCGGCATCGATCAATTGAAAATCGACTTTGAGGAACTGGACAAGTTCAACGAGGGGAGCCATTTTCGGGTGATCAACAAAATCGTCGAGAGCCAATACATAGCCGGCGGAGCGCAAGTCGCGACAGATGGCCACGATCTCGTCGGTGGGATTCACGGTTTCGAGGATTTCGACGACGATGCGATCCGGCGGGAGAAGCCGCGGAGCACCGAGGCGCAGAGCCAGCTCATCGACATTCATAAAGGCGCGGGCATTGCCGGTAAGGTTTTGAAGGTCAAAGAGCGTCACCGAATCAGCGATTACGCTGGAAGAGGCGTTTCGAGAAGGTTGAAAGAAGTTCTGGGGACCACCGCGGAAGAGCAATTCGTAGGCATACACCTGCAGGAGTTTGTCAAAGATCGGCTGGCGCGCAATGAACCGTTCGTGCATGAAGCTAACCCTCGCTCGGAGCAAAGCGACTCGTTTTCACGAGTACGGTACCGACAGGACAGCGAGTGCGCCCCGCGGAATGGGAAGTGCCGTAGGAAATGAATGATCCTCAGGCCGGAGAAGACATGGAGCTGAGGAATTCGTTGTTGGACTTGGACTTGGTGAGCCGGCTGAGCAGCAGCTCCATCGCTTCGACGGTGGAGAGCGGGCTGAGGACCTTGCGCAACACCCAGACGCGGCTTAGTTCGTCAGGTGGAAGCAGCAGCTCATCCTTACGAGTGCCGGAACGCTGAATATCGATGGCCGGGAAGACGCGCTTATCGGCGAGGCGGCGATCGAGATAGATTTCCATGTTTCCGGTGCCCTTGAATTCTTCAAAGATGACGTCGTCCATGCGGCTGCCGGTATCGATGAGGGCTGTGGCGATGATCGTGAGCGAGCCGCCTTCTTCAACGTTTCGAGCGGCGGCGAAGAAGCGACGTGGGCGCTGCAGCGCGTTGGCGTCAATACCGCCGGAAAGTACCTTGCCGGAGGGCGGGGTTACGGCGTTATAGGCGCGAGCGAGACGGGTGATGGAATCGAGAAGTACGACTACATCGCGCTTGTGCTCGACGAGGCGCTTGGCCTTCTCGAGGACCATTTCTGCGACTTGAATATGGCGCTGTGGAGGCTCATCGAAGGTGGAGCTAATCACTTCACCCTTGACGGTGCGCTGCATGTCCGTGACTTCTTCGGGGCGTTCGTCGATAAGCAGGACGATGAGAGCAACTTCGGGATGATTGACGGTGATGGAATTCGCGATGGATTGCAGCATCATGGTCTTGCCGGTGCGCGGGGGAGCATTGATCAACCCGCGCTGACCTTTGCCGACGGGGCAGAGAAGGTCGAGCACGCGGCCGGTCAAGTTCTCCTTGACGGTTTCCATCTTCAAACGGCCCTGCGGATAGAGAGGCGTGAGATTATCGAAGAAAATCTTGTTCCGCGCGACTTCGGGGTCCTCGAAATTGACAGCTTCGACTTTGATGAGGGCGAAATAGCGTTCGCCGTCCTTGGGAGGACGGACTTGGCCGGAGACGGTGTCGCCGGTGCGCAGATCGAATTTGCGAATCTGGGAGGGAGAGACGTAGATATCGTCCGGGCCCGGGAGATAGTTGTACTCCGGGGCGCGGAGGAATCCGAAGCCGTCCGGGAGACACTCGAGGACGCCTTCGGAGAAGATCAAGCCGCTTTTCTCCGTCTGCGCGCGGAGGATCTGGAAGATCAACTCCTGCTTGCGCATGCCGCTGGCGCCGGGAATGTTCAATTCCTTGGCGATCTTGGCCAGATCGGTGATGTTTTTTTCCTTGAGTTCAGCAAGGCTGATACTCACTTCTTTATTTGCTTCGGAGTTCGTTTCTTTTGCCATATATCCTGACTTTTGAGATGTGGTGATGATTGAGATTGACCGTGTTTTTCCGGAACCGGACTGCGTGGTGGTGTACCTTCTGGCAGCACTGACACACCGCCAGGGCGGGCAAACCAAACTGTCTTCAACCGGAAGCAGCTCCAGACCTGAACCGTACAGCAGCCCGCGGGTGCAGGCCGTGCCTGGGAAACTGCCTAGTTGGTCAAACTCTTATCTTTATCGGCGCCACCAGTGTACGGCTCAGCCACAGGCGCAACCCCAGTGGGCTCAAGCGGCACAAGCGGCCGTTCCAGCGCAATCTGCAACACTTCATCCATGGTTTCCACGAAGTGCATCTGCAGGCTGGAGAGTATCTCCTGGGGGATTTCCGCAAGGTCTTTCTCATTATCCTTCGGAAGTATGATGGTACGCAAGCCCATTCGGTGAGCGGCCAGGAGCTTTTCCTTGACGCCACCAATGGGAAGAACTTTGCCGCGGAGGGTGATTTCGCCGGTCATGGCCACGTCGCAACGAATGGCGTTGCGGGTGAGCGCGCTCACGATAGAGGTGCAGATGGTGATACCGGCGGAAGGACCGTCCTTGGGAATGGCGCCCTCGGGCACATGCACGTGAATGTCGAGTGTGCGGTAGAAGTCCTTTTGGAGGCCGAACTGTTCGGTGCGCGAACGGACGTAACTCATCGCAGCTTGCGCGGATTCCTGCATGACTTCGCCGAGTTTTCCGGTGGGGGTTAGACGCCCTTTGCCTTCCATGATGGTGGCTTCGACGGCGAGGACGGAGCCGCCCACTTCGGTCCAGGCGAGGCCGGTGGCCAGGCCAATTTCATTCTGTTTTTCCAGCCACATTTCGCGGTACTTGAGAACGCCGAGGTAATCCTTGACGTTTTCGGGGGCGATCTGAATAGTGGTTTCCGGCCCATCGGTGACCACACGGCGGGCCATCTTGCGGGCAATATTCTGGATTTCGCGCTCCAAGTTGCGCACGCCGGCTTCGTGGGTGTAGTGCCGGATCAGGTGGAGAATGCCGTCGTCGGTCAAGCTGAGGTTTTTGTCCGTGAGACCCGTGGCTTCCCGCGCGCGCTTGACAAGGAAGCGCTTGGCGATTTCCAGCTTTTCCTGCTCGGTGTAACCGGGGAGACGCAAGATTTCCATGCGGTCCTGCAGGGGCTGCGGGATGGTGTGAAGCACGTTGGCGGTACAGACAAACATGACCTTGGAGAGGTCGTATTCCACGTCGAGGTAGTGATCGGTGAAAGCGTGATTTAGTTCGGGATCGAGCACTTCCATGAGAGCTGCGGACGGGTCGCCTCGAAAATCGGTAGACATTTTGTCGACTTCGTCCAAGACAAAGATCGGATTGACGGTGCCAGCCTTCTTCATCATCTGGATGATCTGGCCGGGCAACGCGCCGATGTACGTGCGGCGATGGCCGCGAATTTCCGCTTCATCGCGCACGCCGCCGAGGGAAACGCGGACAAACTTGCGGCCAGTAGCATGGCCTATAGACATAGCGAGAGAAGTTTTGCCGACGCCCGGAGGGCCGACGAAGCAGAGGATAGAACCCTTCGGATTCTTGACCAGTTGCCGCACAGCAAGGAATTCAAGGATGCGCTCTTTGACTTTGTCCAGGCCATAATGCTCGTCATTGAGAATTTTCTCGGCGGCCTTGATGTCGCGGATTTCCTTGGAGCGTTTTTTCCAGGGCACGGCAATGAGCCAGTCCACATAATTCCGGCTTACGGTGGATTCGGCGGACATGGCTGGCATGAGTTCCAGACGCTTCAATTCGGCGATGGCTTTCTCGTGCACGTCTTTGGGCATGCCGGCGGAATCGATCTTTTTCTTGAGTTCCTCGACTTCATTCTTTTCGCCGCGGCCGAGCTCTTTCTGGATGGCCTTGAGCTTTTCGTTGAGGTAGTACTCTTTTTGCGCACGTTCCATCTGGCGCTTCACGCGGGTATTGATGTTGCGATCGACATTCAGCTTTTCGAGCTCAATCTCCAGAATGTCCGCTACGCGGTTCAAGCGCTCGAGCGGATCAGCGGTTTCCAGTAAATCCTGCTTTTCGTCTACCGGGAGCTGCAGATTGGCGGCGATGGTGTCTGAAAGACGCGCGGGATCGTCGACACGGGCGGCGGCGATCATGGTGTCGTAATTGAGGCTCTGGGAAAGCTTGATAAACTGCTCGTAGAGATTGGTGACCTTCTGGACGAGCTGTTCGACCTGAGGGGTGACTTCGATGCGCGCGGCGAGGAGGCGCAAGTTGGCGCGGAAGAAGCCTTCTTCGGTGTTGATGGAAAGGGCGCGGGCCCGCTCAACACCTTCCACGAGGACTTTTATATTGCCATCGGGCAGCTTCACGCTTTGAACGATATTGGCGAGGGTACCGACGGCGTAAATTTCCTCGGGTTTGGGATCGTCGATGGAAGCATCATGCTGGGTGGACAGAAAAATCTTCTTGTCGCCGGCAAGGGCCTCTTCGAGCGCGCGGACGCTGGCTTCGCGGCCGACGATAAATGGAGTCATCTGTTGCGGGAAGATGACCATGTCGCGCACCGGCATCATGGGTACGCGCTTCATTTCCTGTTTTTCTCGATTAAACATGCAGGCCCCTGAAATCCCCCCAGTTGCGCGAATAGGCCGTCATCCGGCTTTTTCGAGCAAAGACCAATTGATCTCGCGGCCCTTCACCATATCGGCGGTGACCACGAAATCGCGCAAACGCTTCTGCATCGGCAGGTGATACATCAACTCCAGCATGAGGTCTTCGAGGATCATACGCAAGCCGCGCGCCCCGACCTTGCGCTGAAGAGCTAACTCCGCCACGGTCTCCAGGGCGTCGTCGGTGAATCGGAGGCGCACGTTCTCAAATTCAAAGAGCCGCTGGTACTGCTTGAGAAGGGCATTTTTGGGCTCAGTGAGGATCTTCATGAGCGCACCCTTGTCAAGATCGCTCATGACGCCGGCGACGGGCAAGCGGCCAACAAATTCGGGGATGAGCCCGTACTTGATGAGATCTGTGGGCTGCACCTGCTCGAGAAGTTCCGTGTTGCGGCGCTGCGCAGTGGATGGAGCGGCATCGGTATGGAAGCCGAGGGAACGCCGTCCGGCACGACGCTCGATGATCTTTTCCAGTCCCACGAAGGCGCCGCCACAGATAAATAAGATGTTTGTGGTGTCCACTGGGGTAAATTCCTGATGCGGGTGCTTGCGGCCACCCTGGGGAGGCACGTTGGCGACGGTGCCTTCGAGAATCTTCAGCAAAGCCTGCTGGACGCCTTCCCCGCTGACGTCACGGGTGATGGAGGGGTTCTCGTCCTTCTTGGCGATCTTGTCGATCTCGTCGATATAAATGATGCCTTGCTGGGTCTTCTGGACGTCGCCGTCGGCCGCTTGCAGCAGCTTGAGGATGATGTTCTCCACGTCCTCGCCGACATAGCCGGCTTCCGTAAGGGTGGTGGCATCGACGATGGCAAAGGGAACGTCCAACATGCGGGAAAGAGTCTGCGCGAGTAGCGTTTTGCCGGTGCCGGTGGGGCCGATCAAGAGGATGTTGGACTTGCTCAATTCGACTTCGCCGGGCTGCTTGTTCAGGAAGATGCGCTTGTAGTGGTTATAAACCGCGACCGCCAGCTTCTTCTTGGTGCGGTCTTGCCCAATGACGTAGCTGTCCAGGAATTGCTTGATTTCCGGTGGACGGGGCAAGCGGCGAGCCGGGGCAGCAGCCTGTTCGCGTTTCTCGTCCTCCAGGATGGTCTGGCAAACGCCGACGCACTCATTGCAAATATAGGCGCGGGGGTAGTCGGAAGGCGAACTGATCAGCTTTTCCACCTGTTCTTGCGTCTTATGGCAGAAGGAACAGCGAAGCGGTTCGTCTGGGCTATATTTTTTCACGATTAAGCAGGCCTCTCCCCTAGTTCAGTCCCTCGAGCCTTGATTCCCTAATTGTAGGCCGAAACTTTGCCCGGCGAAATAGAATATCACGACGCTGCCGTCTATGAGGAACTCGCTGTGGACCATTTGATTCAGGGCGATCACCGTGCGCGGCATAGCGACAACCGGAATTCGACCATGATTTACCGGTGCTTGAAGATGATCTCATCGATCATCCCGTATTCCTTGGCTTGTTCCGGATTCATGATGTAGTCGCGCTCGACATCCTTTTCGATACGCTCCACAGGCTGGCCGGTATGCTTGGCCAGAATTTGGTTGATGGTCGAGCGCATGCGCAAAATCTCTTTGGCGTGGAGGTCGATGTCCGTGGCCTGGCCGCCGAGACCGCTCATCCAGGGTTGGTGGATGAGGATGCGGGAGTTAGGGAGTGAAAAGCGCTTCTTGGGCGCGCCACCGACGAGAAGAACCGCAGCGATGGAAGCTGCCTGGCCGACGCAGGTGGTGACGACATCGGGTTTGACGAACTGCATGGTGTCATAAATGGCGAAGCCGGCGGTGATGGAGCCGCCTGGGGAATTAATGTAGAGCTGAATGTCTTTTTCCGGATCTTCCGCCTGAAGAAAGAGCATCTGGGCGGTAGCGAGATTGGCGACGTGATCGTCGATGGGCGTGCCAATAAAGATGATATGTTCCTTGAGGAGGCGCGAGTAGATGTCGTAGGCGCGCTCACCTCTGCTGGTCTGTTCCACAACCATGGGAACTAGAGTGGTGGCGTAATATTGCGGATCTTCGAAGTTTTTCATGTGAGAAAGTTTGCCTGTAAAGCCGAGGTTGGATTCACTTGGCGCTCGCTGCGACGGTCTTTACTCGCGCATTTTGCGCCAGCCAGTCCACAGTCTTGTCACTACGCAGCTTCGCTTTCATCCTATCGAGGGCCCCCTGCTTTGTCAAACGGGCGCGAATTGCTTCCGCAGATTCGCCACTGTGGCTGGCCATGTGTTCGAGTTCGTGCTGCAACTCTTCATCGGTGACTTCGATCTTTTCCTCGGTGGCGATGCGGTCGATCACCAGTTCCGCTTTCACGTCATCCTTGGCGCGCTCTTCCTGGCGCTTGCGGAGGCTGACCCAATCGACGTTTACCGCGCGGGGGTCGACACCTTGCTGCGCCAGCGAGCGCACTACCCGCTCCAGACGCACATCCATCTGATGCTCTACGAGCGATTCTGGTACGGGGAAGTCATGCAGCTTGACGAGTTCGCCGATAATTTTTTCGCGCTGCAGTTCTTTCTGGCGGTGATCGCGTTCGTGCTCCAGGCCTTCGCGGACCTTGGTCTTCAAGTCGTCAAGCGAGGCGGAGTCGCTGACGTCTTTAGCGAATTCGTCATTGAGCTCGGGCAACTTCTTGGTTTTAATGCCGAGAACATCCACGCTGTAATGGAATTTTTTGCCGGCGAGCTTGGGATCGGGATAGTCGGCCGGATAGTCCACGTCGAAGTTCTTGTGGTCGCCAACGTTGGCGCCGCGCAGGTTCTCGTTGAACGCCTCCATGGTCTCTTCGGCGCCGACGTGACAGAGGACGCTCTCGGCGTTCAGAGGGTCGCCACCGCCTTCGGGGGTGCCAATAAGTTTTATTTGAACGAAATCATCGTTCTGGACGGAACGGCCTTCCACCGGTGCGAACGTGGCGGCGCGCTGCTGCATTTCCGCAAGAGTGCTGGCCACGCTTTCATCAGTGATGGCCATTTCGGGCATCTCGATTTCCAGGTTCTTGTATTCGCCGAGAGAGAACTCGGGCAACACTTCAAACGAGGCGCGGAACTTCAACGGTTGGCCTTCGTTGTACTCCAGCTTGTCGACTTGAGGTTGGGAAACGGGAGTGAGCTTCTGCTCGGCAACAGCCTTCTCCACATGTTCGGGGACGAGTGTTTGGAGCACTTCACCTTTGATGTCATCGGCGAAGCGGCGCTTAATTAGAGAAATCGGGGCTTTTCCCGGACGGAAACCAGGGACGCGAGCGATCTTCGCAAAATCTTTGGCTACTTTCTCGGTAGCTTTGGTTACTTCTTCCGCCGGGATTTCCAGATCCAGTTCTTTCCGGCAAGTTGCTTCCGCCATTTCGAGTTCTCCCTTTTGCAGATCCAAAGTCAGTCAAAGCCGGACAACTGCGGCAATCACACGCGATCCACCAATTGCAGCTCTTACCCCGCACCATTTCCGGAAATTTCTGGAATCACCCTGTGGTAATCCGGCGGGCTATCTCGGCATAACCTGCACAAAAATTATAGGTGAGCGCCTTCCGGTGGTCAACGAAGCAGACACCCCCGCGATGTCCGGTGCGCGGGTCGTTTCGTCTGCCGCAAGAACAGCCGTCCGAGTTTCGAAATGAAAGAAATCGCCGCTCCTTGAAATGTCCCGAGGGATAAAAGAGTTCGCGTACAGCTGGTTCTGAGCCACACACGGCCAGAATCACGGTTTACCTGTTGGCGTAAGGAGAGGCTCATGCGAAGGCAAAACGCACGAGAATCGTGTACACTATTATGGTATGAAGAACGTTACGCTGAGTGCCGATGAGAACCTGATCGAGCAGGCGCGGCTGGTCGCAAAATCGCAGCACAAAACCCTGAACGCGATTTTCCGGGAGTGGCTGGAGCAATTAACCACGCGGAGCGGGAATACGCAGGAGTATGACGCGCTCATGCGGCGCCTGAAGCATGTGAAGGCTGGCAGGCGCTTCAGCCGGGACGAAATGAATGAGCGATAAATTCTTTCTGGACACGAACATTTTCGTTTATTCTTTCGATGCGAGCGCGCCGAAGAAGTCTCGACAAGCGGCAGAGTTGATTCGCCGGGGTATACAGACTCGACAGGGAATTGTGAGTTATCAGGTAGTCCAGGAATTTTTCAACGTGGCTTTGCGGCGGTTCGCGAAGTCCATGACGACCGCGGAGGCGGAACAGTACCTGTCCACGACGTTCCGTCCGCTACTTTCCGTGCATTCTTCTCAAGCTGTGTACGGAGAATCTTTGCGGATCGCGGCTAAATTCAAACTGTCCTGGTACGATTCGCTCATTGTCGCGTCAGCACTGGAAGGGCATTGCGACGTGCTTTACAGCGAAGAGCTTCAGCATGGCCAGCAGTTCGAAGATTTGCAGATATCCAACCCATTTCTCTAGTGCTTGCGGAAGTGAATAATCTTGCCTATGAGTAGCTAGCTGAGATCCGGATGAGTGAGTGATTTTCGCCTTCGAGGGTGAGGGTTTCTGGTACGCTGACCGAACAAGATGCCAGGTGGAACAGGAGAACCAAAGTGACAGCCGTAGCCGGAGTGGACCTTGGCGGGACTGCCGTCAACTATACGTTATTGGACCAGCAGGAGCGGTTTCTGATCGAGGGGTTGTGCGAGCATCCCGCGCTTTCCAAGCAGGGGCCGGCGGTTTGCCTGCAGCAGATTGCCGATGGACTGAAGATCGCCGCGGAGCGAGTGGGTGTGGACCTTGCTGACGTTGTTGCGGTTGGCCTGGATACGCCCGGTCCGGCGAGTGCCGCGGGGTTGCTGAGCGCGCGAGGGTCGACAAACTTCGTTCACCCACAGTGGGCGGGGTTCGACATTCGCGAAGGATTGGCGCACAAACTCGGGAAACCGGTGTGTTATTTGAATGATGCAAATGCAGCCGCGCTTTGGGGCCACTACGCGATCTTCGGCGCGAATGGCCACGAGACTTCGATTTCGATCATCATCGGCACGGGCAACGGCGGCGGGATTATCCTGGATGGCAACGTAGTGAAGGGGAAGAACGGCTTTGGCGGAGAGCTGGGACATGTGTTGATTCCCTATCAGAGTATTGCGGAAACCAGCGGAATCAACGCGCTGTGCAATTGTGGGCGCACGGGCGACCTGGAGTCGCTATGCTCCCTGACAGCGATTGAACGGAACATCCTGCCGTATTTTCTGCCGCGCTACCCCGGTCACGAGCTGACGAAACTGGATCCCCATCAGGCCGCGAAACTCGTGCGCGGGCTGGCGGACAAGGGCGATGCGCTGAGTAGGGAGGTCTTCCGGGTACAAGCGCATGCACTGGGACTTTTCTTTGACGAGATGGTGAATACTTTTGATCCCGACGCTTTAATCGTCGGGGGCGGAGCGATCGAGGCGAGCCCGGAGTTTCAGAAATGGTTCATCGACGAAATCCGCGCAGGAATGCCCACGCAACGCGCTGAGCAAGCCGGCATTCCCATCCATGTTATCCCGAACGGCGATACCGCCGGGGCGAGAGGCGCGGCCATCGAGGCGTCAAAAATGGCCAGGGAAAGCGGTCTGTTCTGATGGCGAGCACTTGACGGAAAGCCCTGCGCGGAACAGCCAAAACAAGGTAATGGGCGAGCGCAACTGGTGCGATTCGCCGGATGCTAGGCTAAACTGTGGCAGCCATGAGCGTAATCGACGAAGTACTAGCCGCAAACGAAGTTTACGCGCGCACGCACGAATTGCGCCGTCTGACACCGCGACCGGAGCGCAAGCTCGCAGTCCTGACTTGCATGGATACGCGTCTTTCCATCCTCACGCTGGGGTTGAAAGCGGCGGACGCGCACATCATCCGCAATGCCGGCGGTATCGTGACCGACGATTCGTTGCGGTCCCTATTGATATCGCACTATCTGCTGGGGACCGAGGAATTCATGATCATCAATCACACGGATTGCGGATTGACGCACACCACCGAGCAGGATTTGCGCACCAGGATTCAGAATCGCGCGGGAACAGCGGCGATTGCCCCCGCGTTCTTCTACGCTTTCCAAAACATTGAAGAAAATGTCCAGCACCAATTGCAGAAGCTGCGTAGCCATCCCTGGATTCCCGATACGGTGGCGGTGCGCGGCTTTGTCTACGACGTCAGCAGCGGCCTGTTGCGTGAAATCAAGTGAAGAGCATTCCGTGCACAGCAGCCAGGGCGAAGCTCCTGGGATCCGCTTTTTGCTAGGATTTGCGGAGAGCTTGCGCTAACCTCTTTCTGATATCGGTCATCAATTTTGATGAACTGAGGGAGGCTTTTCAGGATGAAGAATTTGCTTCGTTTTCTAGCCGTGGCTGCGTTGTTGGTATTTGCCGTACGCGCCGCGGACGACGTGGTTTCTGCGGTACATGGAACGGTCACCAAGCTCGATGCTGGAACAAAAACGATGGTGGTCAAGACGAAGGACGGTACAGAACAAACCGTGCATTTCACGGATAAGACAGCTGTGTGGGGCGCGGATAAAACCGCGGCGGGCGCGAAGGACTCGTTCAAAGGGCTCTCCGAGGGATCCGAGGTAGTTGTGCACTACTCCGTGAAAGGGACAGAGAAGAGCGCGACCGAAGTCGACAAAGTGGGCAAGGATGGGATGAAGTATATCGACGGAGCGGTCACCAAAGTAGGAAAAGACGGGAAGACCGTAACCGTGAAGGCCGCCGACGGCACAGAACACACCTTTGACGTGGCGGGCCATGACACGGCCGACGCTGCCAAGGGCATCGGCAAGGCTACAGACAAGACCGGTAAAGTCACGGTGTACTACACGGAAGAAGGCGGGAAGAAAGTCGCACACTTCTTCGAAAAACTGTAGGGTTCTGCAACGAAAAAGGGCCGGTGGAAAATCCGCCGGCCCTTTTCTAGTTGGAGGTTAGGCGATTTTACTGCTTCTCAACGACGCCGACAGCTGCCGGTTTGCCGTCGCTGGGATTGGGTTGGTCGATGAAGAAAAGCATTGTTCCGCTGGTCATCGCCACGGTACCGGAACCACCCTTGCCAACACCGTCCGCATTCATTGCAACAGTGCCGTTATTAGTTTTAACGGCCAGGCTGTCTTGCCCGCTCTTGAATCCGCTGCCTGTGGCGGTCCCGGTGGACGACACGTTGCGAACCAGAGCCTGGTTCTCGACCGTGTTGTCACCAGAGTCCTCGGTCCCGGCGTAGTATTTGCCGGCGAGACCACTCACACTGTAGGTCTGGCTTGGCTGTGCTTCCATCATGCCGAAGGCGGCGCTAGCGTCGGTACTGACCATAAAGGCGGAAATCGGTTCGGTGGTTGCTGTGGGTGCGGCTATGTAGATCACTGGTGGATTTCCTCCTGCACCCGAGATCGTTGTCCGCGCCGGAGTGGCATCAACAGAGAGGGTGCCAGAGATCGGCTGAGGAGAGCCTCCGCGATTGACGTCGTAGTTATAGCTGGTGCCAGACAAACTCTCTAGGTGTCCGCAAGTGCGATCTGACGATTCCGCCCTTTCGGGACGCTCACTATTTCCTATTTGCTTCCCGTACAATATCCCGGTGGCGAGGAGCTAGCTTTGAAGAACAGCGCGATCTTGCTCGTACAGTGCCCGGACCGCAAGGGTCTGGACGCGACCATCGCCGAATTCATATATCGGTATGACGGCAATATTCTCCATTTCGAACAGCACCAGGCGGGAGAGGAGCGGTACTACCTAGCGCGCGTCGAATGGAGCCTGGACGGATTTCGACTGAACTTACAAGATTTCGACGGAGCGTTCGGGCCGATTGCGCACAAATTCGGCATGAATTGGTGCATTCGTCTTGGAAATTACCGGCCGCGAGTAGCGATTTTTGTTTCCAAATTCGATCACTGTCTGGTGGACTTGCTGTATCGCCAGCGTAATGGCGAATTGGCGTGCGATTTTCCGTTGATCATCAGCAACCACCCGGATGCCAAACGCCACGCCGATTTTTATGGGGTGCCGTTCGAGCTGATTCTCGTAACCAAGGAAAACAAGCCGCAAGCGGAAGCCCGGCAACTAGAACTTTTGCGCGACAACAATATCGATCTGGTTGTCCTGGCGCGCTATATGCAGGTACTGTCTTCGGACTTTATCCTGCACTACCCGCAGCCCATCATTAATATTCATCATTCGTTTTTGCCGGCTTTTGTTGGAGCAAAGCCGCACCATCAGGCGCACGATCGCGGCGTGAAGTTAACCGGAGCCACCGCGCATTACGTCACGGAAGTGCTGGATGACGGACCCATCATCGAACAGGGCGTGGTGCGCATTTCCCACCGCGATTCGCTGGAAGATATGGTCGAGAAGGGAAGAGACGTGGAGAAGGTGGTGCTGTCGCGCGCGGTGCGGTGGCACATCGAGAATCGAATACTGCTCTATCACAATAAGACCATCATATTTGAGTGAATCCGCTAATCCGCTGAAAGAAAATGACGGTCGTAATCGGCTGGCAGGTTGCGAGCAGAGCGCTCTTTTACTCTTCCATTCTTCAACTTCCCCAGCTTTTGATCTGTGGTTAATCGGCGGCCACGCGCTGGCCGAGGGCGCAGGTCATGTCGTGGTGCAGCAAACGATGGAACAGGTGCTCGCCGGCTTCGCGGCGGACGGACAGCCGCCCCGCTATATAGGCGCGTGAACTCAGGCCACGCTGGACAGAATCGCAAATGGCCATATCCTCGTCCTGAACTTTTTCGCTGACGGCGATGCTTTCGCGATGGTGTTGAGCGGCGGCAGAACTAATGTCCGCGAAGTAGTAATCGAAAATCACCGCGCACTTATCCACGGCGAGAGGCAACACCAGATTTGTGTCCATCACCCCGGAATAGGCGTTGATCATGAAATTGGGATAGACCCACAGATAAAAGGCGTGGCCCTGGCGCGTGGCACCAATGGTGGCGTCGGCCGCGCTGGAGGCGTCCAGCGGACTGGACTGCAGGCAAGAGCGCTCGAAATTTTCGATGGTGTATTTCGTGTATTCCACCACGCTGCTCAGACCTTTGTGCGCGTGCGGCACGTGGTATCCGCCGTCGAGATAATTGTCGACGTACACCTTCCAGTTGCAATTCAGGGTATAAATGCGGCGATCGAAGTAGTGCAGTTTGTCCTTAAAATTGAGGGGCGAAACAATCGAAGGAACTTTGCCGAGGAATTCGTTGAGCGGGGCGGCCTTGCCGTCCAGATTCACGAGCGCAAAGTTTTCCCAGGTGTCCACGCGTACCGGTACGAGACCGTTGTCCTTACGCTCGAAATTGCACACACCTTCGAACTCCACCATGCCTTTGAGCGCACCGTCGTTCCCGTACGTCCAACCGTGATAGGGGCAGCGAAACTGCCTCGCGCAGCCGGCGGCTTGGGGTTCGACGGCGGCGGCGTGGTGGCGGCAAACGTTATAAAAACCGCGCAGCTTGCCGTCTTCGCTGCGAACGATGAGCAACGGCTCCTGGTTCACGTCGATGGTGAAAAATTGCCCGGGTTGCCGCACCTGATCGAGCCGGCCTACCACTTGCCAATTCGCGGCGAACACACTTTCGCGTTCGAGTTGCGCAATGCGAGTATCGAAATACCAAGGCGCAGGAATGGTGAAGGCTTTTTCCAGGGAATCGGCCGGATTGTATAAATTCAGGACGTCACGGACACTGCTCTCGATCATGGGCATGACTCCGTATAAATCATAGAGACTGCGTGGGCACATTCTCCTGCAGTTCGACGCAGCGTGGCAAGTGAGGGAGTGCGTTTAGGAGGGGAATGCGCCTGAGCGACGTTCCCTTCTGGAAGGGGAGGCCCGGACGGGATGTACTTCGGGGTGACGCAACATGTGCGGCGCGTCCCGGATCATTTCCGGTAACTTACTAAGGCGCCGCCATTGAAAAGGGAACAGACGCAAGTGCCTTTGGCCGCAGCAAGTCTGCGGATGCGCTGACATCTGCAGAGGCGTTATTTTGTGCTGGCTACTTTTGCACGATCCTCCGCCTTGCGAACTTCAGTCAGGAACTCCCGTGCGTCCTCAGGCACGGTCACTTTACCAGTCAAAACCTCGGTGTTCGTGAAGTCCTTCCCGTACATGGCCATCGTGGAATCCTTATCATGTTCGATCCACGATCCTTCCAGATCAATACCCGCAAACAAACCGTGAGAGCGGGAATAGGTGAGGATTTCCGTGCTGGCCTTCCAGTCCGTTCCTGCGGAGGCGTGGCGTCCGACAGGACCAGCGGCTGCGGAGGCAGAAGCGCCGATCTGGAACTTGTTTTGCAGAAGCTCGCGCATGCCGTCGTCGTTCATGATCATCATCACGAGTTGAATATCTTCAACGCCGATTTGCGCGCCCCAGCTTCCACCGCTGATGGCAAAGAACGCAGGAGCACTCCATGTGCCGTCAGGCAACCGGCAAGTGGATAAGCCTCGACCGTGCTTGCCACCAAAGATGAATGCTCCTTTGATCATGCTGGGTACGATGGCGATGCACTTCGCGCCCTTCAGGACCTCGTCCGGAATTCCTTTATCAGGCGCGTCGATAATTTGCTGAATCGTAGTGGTGGAACTTTGCAAACGATCGACAACGTCCGTCTTGGTTTGGTCGGCGCGCACTACTCCGATCGCGCCCACGAAAAACAACAACAAAACTGCAATTCGTGCTTTCATTTTCTAACTCCTCCGGCGACCAGTCTCCAGTGGAGTAGAACATGCTCATCGCGATTTATGGCATCAAGAAAAACTGGTAATGCTTTGAAAAAGAGAATGTAGCGGCCCACGCCACCCATATCTTTATCTAAGGGATAGTCTGTATGGACTGATGTTAGATACGTTGCTAATTTTTTTCTGACCGCGGCGATGAAAAAGCGCGAGGTCTATCTCAGCGAGGTGTAGTGTTCCATCACCTCATTCCGAACCGGCGGATCTCCATTGAACGAAAACACTGCAGTGTTTCATCGGGTGCTCCACTTGAGTGGATGCGGGCAGTCGACTAGTATTCCGCCGGATTCTATAATTGGAGCTTGCTTGAGTGTTGATCGGGATTTCTGCGGAGGTTTCACATGAGCTTCGTAATGAAAAAGGCTCCGTTCTTGGTGCTGCTGTTGGCGGTGTTGGTGCTAGTGGTCGCCCGTGCGGGAATTGTGCGTATGCCCGGACATTCGGTGCTGGGCGCGGAAAAGGTATCCGTCCAGGTCGCGAAAAACGCGTCGCCGGTCAGCCTTGCGGAGTTCAAGAATGGCTTTGCTACCGTCCTGACGCCTGCCTTACCTGCAGTGGTTAGCATCTCTTCGACCAAAATCGTCAAATCGCAGAACAATGTGCCAGATTTTTTTAACGATCCGATGTTCCGGCAATTTTTCGGGAATCAGCTTCCGCCTCAGTCGTCGGGCCCGCAGTCGGAACGTGAGTACGGCTTGGGATCGGGAGTCATTGTTAATGCGAATGGCTACATTCTGACAAACAATCACGTGGTGTCAGGGGCGTCGGACGTGGAAGTCTTCACGCAGGATCAGAAGAAATTCAAAGCGAAGGTCATTGGCACCGACCCCCTCACGGATGTGGCAGTTGTGAAAATCGACGCGACCGGTCTTCCAACACTCACGTTTGCTGATTCCTCCACATTGAAAGTGGGTGACATCGTTTTTGCCATCGGCCAGCCCTTCGGTATTGGTGAAACCGCCACGATGGGAATCGTCAGCGCCACAGGCCGCGGGCTGGGCGGTGCCATCGAACGCTACGAGGATTTCATCCAGACCGATGCCGCCATTAATCCGGGTAATTCCGGGGGGGCTCTGATTGATCTGCGTGGAAACCTGGTGGGGATCAATACGGCGATACTTTCGGGCGGCGGTGGTGAAGGCGGCAATCAAGGCATCGGCTTCGCCATTCCCATTAACATGGCGCGGAACGTCATGGACCAGATTGTCGAGCACGGTAAAGTGATTCGCGGCTTTTTGGGCGTGTCGATACAGAGCGTGGATCCAGACATGGCGAAGGCCTTCGGGTTAAACAGAGGCGGCGGCGCGTTGATCGGAGATGTCAGCCCCGATAGTCCTGCTTCAAAAGCTGGCTTGCAGAGAGGGGATGTTGTGCTGGATCTGAATGGCCAGGCCATCAGTAGTTCGCAAGACCTGAGCGTTCGGGTTTCCCAATCGGCGCCGGGCACAGTGGCGCACCTGAAAATCTTCCGGGACGGCCAGGAAAAAAATGTAGATGTGACGCTCGGTGAATTTCCGGAAAAAGGCAGTGCGACGAATGTTCAACCAGGCGAGGCAGCACCTGCGGGCCTGAAAGGCATACAGGTTCAGAATCTGACGGCTGACATCGCGAGGCAGTTGCAGCTGCCATCGTCAACCCAGGGTGTGGTCGTATCGGATGTGGACCAGTCCAGCGCAGCAGCCGAGTCCGGCTTGCAGCGGGGGGATGTGATTCAGGAAGTCAACCGCAAGGCCGTCCACAATGTCGATCAATACCAGCAAGCGCTGGCCGGAACCAACAATAAATCCGTGCTCTTGTTGGTGAACCGAGGCGGAACTACTCATTACGTGATTGTCCAGCCACAGTAATCGGTGCCGGCAACTTGCAACCAGACCTGATCGCCTGGTAGTGCAACAGGCTTTGCGAAAAATCAATTTTGCGTTTTTTCGTCTTCGATCATTACGATCGTGCACGGATCATCTTTCGACGCGTGTTTTTTGCAATTTTCCAGGGCGTGTTTTTCCGCCTCTGGAGCCGATCGCTGTCCGAAAATCATCCCGAAGTGTCCTCCCGGGGAAACTGCAAGCGCTTTGTGCGGGGCACCCAGCAAATACACCGGAAACTCTTCGCGGCCGCTGTTCGAAAGATTCGCAGGTGGTTGCACGGGAGGAATGGGAAGCGGCAATAGCGAATCGCGCAGCACAAGATTCTCGTTCTTCAGGAAGTCGTCCACCATCGGCGTCCATATCGGTATTCCTCGAAGAGAAAAAAGCCCGTGGCCATCTTCTCCGAACGGTTCCGCGGCGATGAACCTGGCCTTTCCTCCACTCTGGGTAAATGCCGCATAGAAACCTTGAGCCAATTGCGGCCCGAAATAATGATCGTTGACCGCGTAAATCCACAGCATGGGAACCTTCGAATGTTTGCCGAACTCACCGAACGCGTTTGCCAAAATTCCCGGATTACAAACATGATCAGGGGCGTCTGATCCGCGGCCGCCCGCAAAGCTGATCGCTGCCAACATTCCCGGCGGTGGGTCGGCCGAAAGTCCTACCATTGCAAGACCGCCGGTGGAGACGCCAACACCGATCATCCGCGTGGGATCCACCTCGGGGCGAGTGGCAAGATACGCGGCGGACTCGCGAAGATCCTTCACCGACTCTTTCGTTGCTCCGACGTAGTTTGGGGATCGGCTACATCCGAGGGCGTCCTCGGCATAGCCGCCGCCGGAATCGCCGAATCCCCGGCGCATCACAATTACGGCGGTCCACCCGCGCCTGGCAAACTCGCGTGCTTGGGGAATCCAGCGAAGAGGAGTCATCTCCTCGCGCTCCTGCGAATCCCGCGGAGTTCCATGCGTCATCAACGCCAGCGGATGAGGTGCCGAGTCATTCGGCCGCACCATCACGGCTTCCAGTCCCTTTTTGCCGGATCCATGCGTGGGGAGGCGCATCTCCGTCACAACAATGCCCTGCGCGCGCGCAGCCTCCGGCAGAATGCTCACTGCCAGGAAGAACGGTAGCAGTACAAAGACTCCCCCCACGCCAACAGCCCTTTTCATGCTCCCTCCCACGCCAGCTACGGTGATGACTGCGGCCAGGTTCTACCCGGCATACCGAATCAGCGCCATGAAACCGAAATCCATGTGCAGTTGTTGGTGGCAGTGAAACAGTGTTGTGCCGGGGTTATTGGCCACGAATTCCACTTCGACCGTTTTGCGGCGCGGGACGACGACCACGTCCTTGATGACGCCCGCCGTGCTTTTGCCAGCGATATTTTTCAACTCGAAGGAATGGCGGTGGAGATGAACCGGGTGATCGTCATCGCTCTGATTGTCGAATCGCAGAAGGTAGCGATGGTTTTCGCGCACGAGAATGGGGTCGGTTTTTGGGTACTCCTTGCCGTTGATGGTCCAATGGTCCACCCAGTTGTTGCCGGCAAATTTGCGGCGAAAGACCAGAGGGACAATTTCAGGTTGTTCCACAGGTGTTGTCTGTTTGCTGGAAGAGCCATCCGGAGTAGATCCGAAGAGTGTGTAATCCCAGTCAACATTAGCGGGTGCAACCCAGCGCGGCGTATCGCTGCGGTTTTCGTACTCGACGATGATTCCCAAACCTTGATTCCTAATCTGATCGTTCAGTTCGCCCAAAATCCAGATTCCCGGAGCATTCATAGTGACAACGGCATCCACGCGTTCGGCTGGCCCGAGCGAGAGAATCTCCACGGTGCGGGGTGTGGGCACAGGATTGCCATCGAGGCTGATGACTTCAAACTTGTGACCGGCGAGAGCGATCTGATGCTGCAGTGTGGCGCTGGCGTTCAAGAATCGAAACAGTACCCTTTGGCCTTCGCGCACCCGGATTGGCTCTCCGTAGCCAAGCGCGTGAGTATTTACAGAAAAAAGCTCGTAAACCGCTTCGAGGGTCCCTTCTCCACCCATGCTGCCCAGATAAGGCTTCCAACCATGCAGGCACAGTGGAATTTCCGCATCGTACTTTCCTGGATCGCTCTTGGGCTCGATGTAAAACATGCCGAACTGGCCGGTAAAAGTGGCGCGGTTCAGATTGCGGCCGGCGGAAACGTGGGTGTGGTACCAGCGCGTGCCAGAAGGTCGAACCACAAAGGAATATCGCTGCGAACTGTGCGGTGGAATGAGAGGCGTGCCTTCCTCCGTTGATCCGTCGACCTCCGGCGCGATAAGCAAGCCATGCCAATGCACAATTTCGGGCTCTTTTGTGTCATTGAAGACATCGATAGTGATGCGCTGGCCTTCGCGAAATCGCAGGACAGGGCCAGGAGCGGAGCCGTTGTACCCGATTGTCTTGACAGTTTTGCGCGGGGCGATTTCGAGTTCGACTGGGGAGATATGCAGCGTTGCGTCGGGACTGGAACGATCCGGAAGAAGGTGGCGAGCGAAAGAGGGCAGCAGAGTCAGACTCGCCCCAGTTCGCATTAGCGCCAGGAATTCTCTGCGAAACATGCCCCTATTCTGCCATGCGCGAACAATTCCCGGGGCTAAAAGCTGACGCTGCCGTTGAGGAGATGCCGCTGACTCTCGTGCAGCGAAAGCGCGTGAAGCTCAACCCTGACAATTTTTCCTCCGGCTCCGGGTTTATTTCCGAGACATCTGACACAATATTGGTGTGAAGGAATTTCTTCATCCAACCCCCTTGGAGTGAACAGAACGTTCGCATCTTCACCAGCTTTGAAAGGGTCATGTTGATGACGCGCTTCGCCAAGCACGACTCCCCCGATACTGTGCGGGACTCCCTGATGTCGCGCAGGGAACTTCTCGTCACAATCAGCAGCCTTGCTGCAGGCTGATTTTTCGTAGGCTGCTCGAGCTCTGGCACATCATCCACTGGTTCCACCGGCCCGCAGCCCATTACACTTCTGGCGCAACCGGTTCCTACATCCCCGGCCAGCGTTTCTCCAGCTCGCAAGCATGAAATATGCCGCAGCGTTTTGTGGGCCTCAGCTACGAAAAATCCAAACTTTCTCAGCCGCTGTTCACCGGCGGGAATGCCAATCTCATCTCCCTGTTCGAGTGTCTTGGCAACGGCGTCCTGCGTATCGGCAGGAACAGCGTGGACGAATCCAACTGGAGTCCCGATGGCGCCGGCCTGACCAGCGGGCAAACCGCTCCTTCCGATATCAATTCGCTCGCCGCGTTTCTCCGTGCCACAGGTTGGCCTGTCCTCAATGGCGTTAATCTCTCTCAATTCACGCCTGCGGTGACCGCAGCGGAAGTTGCTTACGCCGCCAAAGCTCTCGGCTCCAACCAACTGGGGATCGAAATCGGCAATGAACCTGACGTTGTCTCCCGACGGCCTTCCCGTCGCTTAGGGCACCTTTAGTGGATATGGCCCGGCTGCCTCTGCCGCCCTCATCTCGATTACCTTGGGCTGAGGCAACTCCTTAACTATCAAGTTCTTAGCCAGGAGGAAACGGGCAGCGAGGAGGTCTGTTCGATTTACAACTTTTTACAATCGTTTGCGGCGTCTTGACACATTGGGGCTGAGGGGTCTTTATAGTCTCGCTAAGCTACGGGCGGACTGGACCAATAGGAGAGTTTTGGAATGTCGAAAAAGTGGCACCTCACAGACCGCACGAAGATGCTGCTAAAGCTGGAACTGGCCATTACTCTCCCCGCCGTGGCCCTGATGGCCTTCAACATCTGGAACCTGAAGCACATCCAACGCGATCAAGCTATTGAAGCCGCCATCCAGCGGGACTTCAATTACATCCTGAAGATTGCGGAAAAAAAGAGCTTTAGCAAAGCTACCGATCTGGTTGAGCCTGTCCGTAGACAATATCCGAAACCGAAAGATGGCGCGATGAACGTCAAGGCAGAGCTCGATCGACTCCTTTTCGAACATCCCGAATTTGCCTATGCGGTTCTCTACGACAAGCAGACGAACATGCTCATTAGTCGAATGCAAGAAGGTGGTGGACACGATCTAGAGTTCTGCGAACGGAGGCAGGAGGCGATGGATAGCGTAGCGTCCTGGATGCCGATTGAAGCGACGGATATGGTTGAACATCTCCGGATGATGAATGAATCGAGCGGACAACCCGTAGCATTTTACGGTGATTGGATGGCCAAACGGAACCGCCATGTGTATGTGAACGGGGCGTACTTTATCCCTGCAGGAGTTGCGAAGGACGAGGTTACACTCGCGGTCGTGTCCTTCGATGACGATTATCTTCAGAAGGATTTTTTTCCTGGAGTGATTAAGGATGTGCTGAACAGCAAAAGCAACGGGCCGAAAAATGACGCAAAATCCCCGGCGATCATGGTTCATCTGCCGAAAGAATCCACTCCGATCGCGGCTTCCGCGAATTGGGTTGATGGAACCCCGGAAGTGGAGCGTACCTTTGACATGATATTTCAGCGGTTGGTTTGGGGCATCAAGTACCAGGGAACTACCGTCGCGGATATTACCAAAAGGTTCGTGCGGTACAACTACTCCATTCTTGGTGCTCTCTCGGTGCTCATGCTCGGTGGAATCTTTTTGACGTATCGGAATATTTCCCGGGAAATGAACCTAGCGAGGCTGAAATCTGATTTCGTAGCCAATGTATCGCACGAGTTGCGCACTCCCCTCGCATTAATTCGCCTGTATGCGGAAACACTGGAGCTTGGCAGGCTTCACTCCCCGGAAAAGCAACATGAGTATTTCCGGATCATTCGGGAAGAGAGCGAGCGGTTGAGCGCGCTGATTAATAATATTTTGGATTTCTCGCGAATTGAGGCGGGCCGTAAAGAATACGATTTTAAGGAGACCAATCTCTCTGAACTCGTTCGGTCCACGCTCGATTCTTACCGCTTCCAGATCGAGCAGAACGGGTTCGCGCTGGAGGAGAATATCTCCCCCGATATTCCGCCCGTGAATGTGGACCGCGAGGCCATTGCGCGCTCGCTGCTCAATCTGGTGAACAACGCTTTGAAGTACTCGAAAGACCGCAAGTACATTGGGGTGAACTTGTACCGCGCCAACGGGAGCGTGAAGCTGGAAGTCCGCGACCATGGAATCGGGATTCCGGCGAGCGAGCAGGAGAAAATCTTCGAGAAGTTTTACCGCTGCGGGGATCCGCTGGTGCACAACATAAAGGGCTCGGGCTTAGGCCTGTCGCTTGTTCGTCACATCGTGCGGGCGCATGGGGGGGACGTGAAGGTCGAAAGCTCTCCAGACAGAGGAAGTACGTTCACAATCGCATTACCGCTGGGCTCGTCTTTACAGACAGGAGCCGCACTGGCATGAGGGCACGGAGCGTGGAGTGGTGCCATGTTCCGGGAAAGCCAAGAGGGAGAGGTCATGGGCACAAGCAAGATTCTGATTGTCGAGGATGAACCGAATATGGTTTCCGGCTTGCGCGACAACTTCGAATACGAGGGCTTTCAAGTGATAACAGCGCTCGATGGGGTAGAGGGACTGGAGCGAGCGCTCAAGGACTCGCCGGACTTGGTCGTGCTCGACGTGATGATGCCGCGGATGAGCGGATTAGACGTCTGCAAACAGCTCAAGGCCAAGCGGCCCTCGATTCCCATCATCATGCTGACGGCGCGGGGCCAGGAAGTCGATAAGGTTGTGGGTCTCGAACTCGGTGCCGACGACTATGTCACCAAACCGTTCTCCATTCGAGAACTGCTCGCGCGCGTCAAGGCCGTTCTTCGCCGGGCGCACACCCTTCCGCAAGACCAGGACCGCTATGCCTTCGGCGATGTTGAGGTCAACCTGCGCAGTTATCAGGTGTTGCGCGCGGGGGAGCGGGTGGAGTTCTCCGGCAAAGAGTTCGAGCTGCTTAAGCATTTCCTCTGTCATTCGGGAGAAACCTTGAGCCGCGACCGGCTTCTCGACGAGGTGTGGGGATACGAAAATTTTCCGACCACGCGCACCGTGGATGCGCATATTGTGCGCATTCGTCAAAAACTCGAACCTGTTCCGGAAGAGCCTCGTTATTTTTTGACTGTACATGGAATTGGTTACAAATTCGTAGGATGAAATGAACATGATGGCCTTGACCGAACAAATGCGGGACAAAATGCGAATTGCTGCCGGCGAAAGGATGGCAAATCAGGCTGTGGCCGCCACCGGAAGCGATCTGACGGACAACGCCCAATTTCTCTCGGATGAACTGAACGCACTCCGCCGCGATCAGGCGAAACTGCAGCAGGCCATCTTTGAGGCCGCGCAGGTGCAGCGGAGGCTCTGTGCGCCGCGCGAACTGAGTTGGGACGAGTTCGAGGTCGCTGGTGAAATATTTCCCGTACGTCACCTGTCGGGAGATTTTTTCAAAGTAATCGAACTGGGGTCCGCCCTGGGGGTGGTTTTGGGCGACATCGCAGGAAAAGGACTATCAGCCGGCATTTGGTTGCCTCATCTGATGGGCCTGGTGCAGCGCGCTGCGCGTCGGCATTCGGATCCGGCTGATGTCGTCGAAGAAGTCAACCACGAGCTGTCCCACGACGATGGAGCCCCGCCGCTGACGGCTCTGTTCTTCGCGAGAATCGATGCACGCGCGAATGAACTCGCTTACTGTAACGCCGGCCTGCCAGCGCCTTTGCTCTTGAGGCATGACCAGACGCTGGAGCGTCTGGAAGAAGGCGGGCCCATGCTCGGCGCGGTGAAGAATGGCGTCTTTCACACCGGAAGTTTCACCCTCAATCCGGGGGATATGCTGGTGGCACATTCCGACGGCGTGACGGAGTGCCGCAATCGGCAAGACGACGAGTTCGAAATGGATAGGCTAACGGCAGCAGCGAGAGCTGTCTTGGGCGTATGCGCGAGTAAGGCTCTGTTCTCCCTGCTCGGAACCGTCCTTGATTTCGCAGACTCCTGCTCGCCTGGGGATGATTTGACACTTTTAGTTGTTCGTCGGCGCGACGCGATCAAAGGTGAGCAGCGCCGTTCGCGCACGGAGGAATTTTCGGGTCTTCAGCGGCAGCAAGCTTCGGTCACGCGGCCGATTCGAGCTGGCCGGGGAGGACACGGTCTCAAATAGCTGAGCGGCGGCACACACCGGGGTCCAAGAACTGTTTGTATCGGACCCGGAACTCGTGGTGTGCCTAATTTCGCTGGCGAAGGAGCAACTATGGCAACTCAATCTTCAATGCTTCTGGAAGAAGGCGGGTTCGGCACGGCGTTCAACCAGGCCCTGCAAACTTGCCCGGAAGTTTTGAGCTCCATCTACACCGCTCACTACCATCACGTCCTACAGGTCTGCCGGCGGTTCTTTCGCCAGCCGGAAGACGCCGAGGATGCCGCGGCCGAGGTGTTCCTAAAGTTGCACACGGTCCTTGATAAAAAAGATGATGAGCACCCCTTCCGGCCTTGGGTGTGCCAGGTGGCAGGCCGCCATTGCATTGATAAATTGCGCCGCCGGAAGCGGGAGAAATGCTCGGCCGTCGATGGAAATGAACTTTGCGCGGTCCCGGACATTTCCTCCCCTTCTCCTCTGACCCAAGTTCTACGCAAGGAAGCGAAGCGCAAAGTGAGAGAAGAGTTGAATCGCCTGCCGGATTATTACAAGGTACCGCTTGTGCTGCGATACTACAAACGCATGAGTTATTCCGAGATTGCGCAAAGACTGAACCGCCGCATCCCTACGGTCAAAACTATTATATTCCGGGCCAAAAACCGGCTGCGGCGCAATTTGGGGACCTTAGAGAAATCAAGACGAGAGCTAGCTCCGGCGACAGATACATTGAGCCCAGCTTCGTGAAAAGAGTTGGACTTCTTCACAGGCTCGGACATGGGTCTTCATCGCGTCTATCAGGCGCTGGGCACGACAAGCTGGTATAGTAAGAACCTGTCTCACTAGCATCCTTCTGCCAAATTCCAATCAAGGCAGTTCCTTGCGAATCTGACAAATCGTTCGCAATGGAAACTGCCATGGTCCGCACAACCGCTTCACGATCGATGAAAGCTCACAAGCCTCCCACCCACGACACAAACGGGCGACATGTCCATAATAAAATCTTGCGCGCTCTTCCGAAGGAAGAGCGCGCCGTAATCTTTGCAAAATTGGAGTTTGTTTCCTTGCCAGTTCGAACTTTGCTCCAAGAGGTTGGGTTCCCAATCAAGCATGCCTTCTTTATGAAATGATGGCTTGGCTTCCATTCTTACGATTGTGGCCAATGGAAAGAGCGTGGAAGTTGGATTATGCGGCAAAGAAGGTTTCGTTGGGCTTCCGCTTGCGGTGGGATTCAGAAGCAGTCCCACTCGTGTGCTTGTGCAAGTGGCTGGGAGCGGGTTCAGGGTGAACGCAAAAGATTTTGCCATCGCTTTGCGGGAATGCCCGACACTGGCTGCTGCCCTCCAACGCTTTGCGCTCGAACTGGGTTTGCAATCATCGCAGGGGGCCGCTTGCAATCGACTTCATGATGTGGATGAACGGCTGGCGCGGTGGCTACTGATGTCGCAAGATCGTCTCGGCGGGGACTTTGTGCCGCTGACACAAGAATTCCTCGCGCACATGCTGGGCACACACAGAGCTAGCGTCACTGTAGCTGCCGGGATTTTGCAAAAAGCAGGTCTTATTACTTATGTGCGTGGAAAGGTAAAGATCGAAAATCGAGCAAAACTAGAAGAAGCGACCTGCGAATGCTATGGACTTCTGACGGAGCAAATTAAAAAATGGCAGGCCGAAGCAAGCTAGCAAAAGCGTTTTGGTACAGGAAAGACCCGATGTACGGCAGGGCGGCGACTTCGTACGCTACCGTACTGTAAGACTGTAAGCGGGTGCTCTCCAGCGTGAGGCTGTCACCTCCTAGGGGGTGACAGTGCAAAAATTCATACTCATCGTCGATGACAGCGAAATCGTCCGTACTATTATCCGGCATTTTTTGGAATGCCAACCTGACTTTGAGATTTGTGGCGAAGCGGTAGACGGGTTGGACGCGATTGAAAAAACGTGCCGTCTCAAGCCGGATTTGATCATTCTGGACTTATCCATGCCCCGCATGAATGGATTTCAGGCCGCACGCAAGCTCCGAGCCATGAAATTCAGTGCACCCATCATCCTATTTACAATCTCTGCGGAATTGATTCAGCCCGAAGAGGCCAGGTCTGCGGGCGTAAACGCCATCGTTGCTAAAACGGACCTATCCGTCTTGCAGCACTACATGGAAAGATTGCTCGTACCGCAATAACCGGCGTGCAGAAAATCGATCGGTCAATCTACGGCCGTATTGGCTCGGGGAGATGTGAACTGCGCGATAGCCGGAATCAGGTCGGTAGCCAATTCCATTTTGTCCAACAACGTAACCGCGCCGAAACGATGGGCTAATGCCCTGGTTTCCTTGTCGATCCACACAGAGACGGCGACGATTGGGGATGCGCAGTGATTCAGAGTAAATTCGAGGCCTGCGGAAGCGAACGTAGATTCGTCCGGCATATGCAAGTCCATAACGATGACTTGCGGCTCCAGGTCCTTGGTCAACTGGATGGATTGCGCAAAATTAGTCGCTTCAGCCACCAACTCAATCTCGGAGTGCTGTTCAAGCAGGTTGCGAATCGCGCGGGGCGCCGCGTCGTTACTGTCGGCCAGAAGCACCTTGATAGGCATGACGGACTCCCTAAGGTAGTTCCCGAGTTTCCCAATGGGTGTATAGCACACGGGGCCCGCGCCTTGTGTACGCCAATGTACCCATGCATGTCGAGCGATATGTCCATGTCTTCCGGAGATTTGCGAACCGCTGACACAATTAGAGCGCGGAGTACCGATGAGGCGGGAGTTTGGGCGACAGCAAAGGCCCCCTGCTATTGAGAGCCGGGGGCCTTATTCATTTCTTCAGAGAGTTGAATGATTTTAAAGTCACGACTGCGGCGGGTGTTTGGCTTTCGCAGCTTCCAACTTGCCCTTCAACTCAGTCTGCTGGTCCGGTGTCAGCACCTCGTTGATCTTGGCGAGTGTGCCCTGGTGGAGTTCCTTCATCTTCGCCTTTTTCTCGTCGTCGCTGAGCGAACTATCGCTAAACACCGCCTGGCGTTTTGCCTTCGCATCGGCAAAGATATCTTTCACCTTTGCCTTCTGGTCGTCCGTGAGATTCAAGCTTTCGACCGCGGCCTGCAATCTGTCTCGCATCCCGGTTTCCTGGCCTGCAGCTTGGGATGCGGGTTCAGGATGCAATTTCGCTAGAGTCATGGGTACGTTCAGAGCAGCAACCATCCCCAACGACAGCAATCCTCCGACTATTCTTTCGATCTTCATTTGCGAATCTCCTCAGTTTAATGTCCGGGCTGAGTTAAGGGCGGGGGTTCACTCTTGCCGTACCATTTTGATTTGCCCTCGGCGACAAGAAAATACACGGATTCCCCGATCTTTACAGGTGGTCATTGCGTTTCTGCCTTTACCGGCTTCCGTTTTGAGCGGATTCACCGGACATGATCTCTAGAAGCAATTTCATAGTGAATGGCTGCCTCAGTGTCACAATGCCATTCGCCAAGAGGAGGCCGCGCCCGTGCTCGACGAACCGCATCGCAGTTCCACTGACAAATCCCAAAGCGATCCAACCGCCGCATCTAGCGATGACCAATCGAGTGGCGCAGCCTCCGGCCAACCGCGAGGCTGGAGCCGCGCTGACCGGGAGCATCTGTTTATCTGGGTCACCGTCGGGTTTCTTGTTCCCGGGCTCCTTACCTACGCCTTGCACGGCGCGACAAACCTTGATGGTTCTAACTTCACCGTACAGCATGAATTGCCCACGAAAGCCTTATTGGCATTTTTTATGGCACTGGCTACGTGGATCGTCTCCCGCTTGGAAAAACGCCCACTCGACGATTACGGCATTCCTCCGCACCAGGCATTCGGCTGGCGCTTTTGGGAAGGTTGTGTATGGGGATTTATCATGCTCTCCGCAATCCTTCTGATTCTCGGCGCGTCAGGTCACTTCCAGATTGATTCCATGGCGCTGGCAGGAGCCGCGGTTTTCCGTTACGCTCTTGGCTGGTCCGCCGTATTTCTGGCGGTCTCCATCAGCGAAGAATTTACCTTCCGCGGTTATTGGTTGTTCTCTATTTCCAAGCGGTTGCGTTTCTGGCCGTCCGCGCTACTCTTATCGCTTCTTTTCGCGGCCGCGCATATCCCTAACCACGGAGAAAATGTGCTCGGCATTTTGCAGGTCCTAGAGGTTGGAATGCTTTTTTGCCTGACCATCCGCCGTACCGGGAATCTCTGGTTCGCCGTCGGCTTCCACGCTGCCTGGGACTGGGCGGAAACATTCTTCTACGGTGTGGCGAATAGCGGCCTTCTCGGCGCCGGCCGCCTCTTGAACAGTTCTGTACGAGGACCCGACTGGCTGACCGGCGGTTCCGCAGGGCCCGAAGGAAGTATCCTTGCGTTGCTTGTTCTCCTCCTGAGTGGCCTGCTGATTCACTTTCGATTCCCGAAAGCAATCTACCCTGATCGACCGCGCTAGTACGGTTCAAGCTAAGTGAGTGGCGAAACGCTACGGATCAGGCATTCTGCTACAAGATTTGCCGTTACCAGTTTCCCTGATCAGGCATCGAAATTGGCAGCCCCGTCGAGCGGGGGAAACCTAGCAGATGAGGTGCTTCATGACTTCGTATTATGGCGGTAAACAATTAGCCGATGCCTTTCGGACCGTGCGCAAAAACACCCTGCAGATCGCGGAGGACATTCCAGAAACGAGCTACGGATTTGTTGCCGCGCCGGAGGTGCGATCCGTCGGGCGGATGTTGACCCATGTCGCGATTACCACCCGCCTTTCGGAGGAGATCCACAAGAAAGGATTGACGACTCTCGTAGGGTTCGACTTCTTCGAGTTTATCGACCGATTCAAGGCGGAAGAAGCCAAGCCCAGATCGAAAGCCGAGATCCTGAGTTTGCTGCGGACCGAAGGCGAGCAATTTGCCGCCTGGTTAGAGACTCTGACGCCCGAATTCCTCGCAGAAGGGGTGACGGAGCCAGATGGAAGAAATTCGAAGACGCGTTTCGAGCGGCTTCTCGGCGTGAAAGAGCATGAAATGCACCACCGTGCGCAGTTAATGCTGATCGAGCGGCAACTCGGCATCGTTCCGCATCTGACCAGGCAGTTTAATGAGCGCGTTGCACAGATGCGCGCGGCGCGTGCCGGAAACGCCTAGACATCAGAGGTCAGGCACACCACGAACGCGCATGGTTTTAAGCTTGAACTCGGCGCGAAGAGCGATGGAATTCTCCTGGAATGGACGAGGGGTTTTGGCTGAGGCTTTGCAGTGGAAAATCACTCGCTCGGCATCCGGATTCAGCGTGGGTTGGCCATCGACTAATCGAGGGAAATGAAACTCGACGCGAGGTTCCGCCTGTTCAGTTCGATCGGCGAACCGTACGCTCTCAAAGTCAAGGGTCCCGCCGTCGGGCAGCTCAAGAAATACAGTGTCGTGCAAATCGTCCTTGGCGTCGCTCAGAATGCGCACCGGTTCGCTGCCTTCGATCACCAGGACATAGTCCGGGAGGTCCTCGCTCTTGAGGGGTTGCGCGGCCAGCGTAGGATTGCGCAATTGCAGTAGCCGCTGTTCCGCGAGGCGAACGGTTCTGGAAGACCACCAATAGACGGGAATCGCAGGCTGTGGTTTGCTGCGGCTGATTTGCATGCCTGGGACGGGGTTGGCTTCATTGGAATTGATGGGGGAGTCGGCGACCATGCCGGTCTGCGGGTCCTCTTCCCGAGAGGCGCCTTTTGCCTCCAGCTTCAGTTCTGTGGGACACCAGGGGGAGTCTTGCAGAATGCGGTAAACGTCCGCCAGGTTCCACTTTTCCGGCGGTTTGTCCCAGGCAGGTCCGCCGAACGAGGCAGGGAGAGCCAGCAATACGGCGAGGATAAGATTGGTAATCATCAACCGATACGGCGCAACTTGGTAGGATTCGATGTTGGCGAAGCTGGAAGAGTTGCCGGACGGTTATCGATTGCGCCGCTTCGATCTTCAATGATCGGCAGACTGGGATTACGGCCTATTCAGTGGATTAGGTTTGCGGCTGCGAGAAGCAGGACTTGGCGAGTTTACTGGGCGGGGGAGACAACGACAGCGGGACGCGGCTTAAGCAGGGAATTGCCCAGGCGATAAAGGAGGAGGACAGCGAGGATAGCGCCATAAAGAAGAGGCAGACGATGATCGGATTTAACGAGCCAATAGTAGTGGACCACGCCGCAGAGAGCGCTGACGTAGACGAGCCGGTGCAGCGCTTGCCAGCGCTTGCCGCCCAAGCGGCGAATCCAACCTCTGGTGGAGGTCAGCGCAAGAGGACACAGCAGTACGAAGCCGAGGAACCCTACGGTGATAAAGGGCCGCTTGGCCACATCCTTCCACATGCCGCCGAGATCGAAAGACTGGTCCGGCCCAATGTAGGTGAGGAAGTGCAAGCAAACGTAGAAGAAAGCGAACAGGCCGAGCATGCGGCGGAAGCGAATGAGGTCGGGAAGCTCCAGGAGCTTGCGGAGAGGCGTGATGGAGAGGGTGATGAGCAGGAAGCGCAGCGTCCAATCACCGGTGAAGTGCTGGATGAATTCGACAGGATTGGCGGTGAGTTCGCCGTGATAGGCGCGCCAGGCTAGGTAGGCGAGGGGTGAGAGAGCGACCAGGAAAACGACGACTTTGGACCACTTGTTCAACAGCAGCTGGCGTAGAAAATCGCGCACGTTAGTAATTTTTCTTCAGGTCCATGCCGTTGTAAAGGGCGGCCACCTGGTCGGAGTAACCGTTGAACATCAGCGTTTTGCGGCGCAGGATTTCGCCCAAGCGGCGTTCCGTGGCCTGGCTCCAGCGAGGATGGTCCACGTTGGGATTCACGTTGGAATAGAAACCGTACTCGTTTGGAGCATAAATATTCCAGGTAGTGGGAGGAACACTCTTGACGAAACGGATTTTCACGATCGACTTGATGCTCTTGAACCCGTATTTCCAGGGAATCACCAGCCGGACCGGCGCGCCATCCTGATTCGGAAGCGATTCGCCGTACATGCCGACACACAGGAGTGTCAGCGGATGCATAGCTTCATCCAGACGGAGGCCCTCGACGTACGGCAATTCGATGCCGGCATGCTCAGCCCAGGGCATTTGCCCCCGGTCGTAGTAGGACTGGAAAGCGACGAACTTGGCTTTTTCCGTAGGCTCAGCCAGGTTCAAAATCGTGTTCAGGGAATACCCGATCCACGGAACCACGATGGACCAGCCTTCCACGCAACGGTGCCGGTAAATGCGCTCCTCGAGTGGCGCCAACTTCAGGATATCGTCCATACTGTATTTGGCGGGCTTTTTCACTTCGCCTTCAATGGAGATGGTCCAAGGGGAAGTGCGGAATTTCTGAGCATTCTTGGAGGGATCGTCCTTGCTTGTGCCGAATTCGTAGAAATTGTTGTAGTGGGTCACGTCGTCAAAGGAGTTCATCTTTTCCGAGGTGCTAAAGGGGCTTTTTAGGGCGACGTCAAGCTTGGTTCCGGCTTGCACTGCGGCGGGAGGGAACGCAAGATGAGAGAAGACTTTACCGCCGGCGATGGCGGCTCCGGCAAGACCCATGGCGCGGAGGATTTGGCGACGGTTAAAATAGACGGACCTCGGGGTGATGTCCGCTTCAGTCAAATTGCCGAACTTTCGCATGCTATGGTGCCTCCGAATCTCTCCTGGCCGGGGCCTGGGATAGACATGTGATTCGAGACCTCTCTTGAAGTTACACTAAATTAGATGCAGAGAGCAGCCGTCGAGAAAAAGAGTGGCCAAGGAGAAACCAGGGTCGGAAAAATGACCCGGAAACAAGCATCTGGCGAGATGCCGGATTGAGGCTTGACATTCCGAGCTGTAGCGTACATCTTTATTGGCTTTGCTCCTTGTATCAGGTCACTCTGTGGGAGGGACAGGCATACCCGGTTTATGACGACGGTTCGACTGTGTTTCCACGATCGCTGTTTTGATGGAGCCGCTTCGGCGGCGTTGTTCTACCGGTTTTACCGGGAGATTTTCGACGCCAAGACGGAATTCCATTTGAGCGGGATGACGCATAAGGCCAAACACCCTTGGGAAGACGCGCTGTTTGATGGGGACGAGAACGTCATCGTCGATTTCAAGTATTCGAATTCGCCAAAGGTCACCTGGTGGTTCGACCATCACCAGAGCGCGTTCCTGTCTCCCGCGGATGCCGAATACTTCAAGAGATTTCCAGGCAAAAACATGTATTACGAACCGGATTACAAATCCTGCACCAAGCTGATCGCGACCGTCACCAAAGACAGATTTGGGTTTAATACCAAGCCGATGGCAGATCTAATCCACTGGGGCGACATCATCGATGGGGCCCAGTTTCCTACGCCGCAATCGGCTACTGAATTGACGGAACCGGCAACGCAATTGGCGCTGGTGATTGAGGCGGCTCCAGACGATGGCATCCCCGCGCAGATCATTCCTGAGCTAGCGTACCGCCCATTGGCAGAAATGGTGAAGTTGCCGATTGTAGCCAAATACCTGGGCCCGCTGCTGGAGCGGCATCACAAATCGATCGAGATTTTGGGGGAGAGGTGCGAATCGAAGGACGGCGTGATTTTCTTTGATGTGAGCGACCTGGATTTAGAGGGATATAACAAGTTCATTCCGTACCTGCTTCATCCGGAAGGGGTGTATTCGGTCAGTGTGAGTGCTTCTCCTGTGCGCGCCAAGGTTTCGTTGGGAACCAACCCGTGGAACCAAGCCACGGCAGACAAGAACCTGGCGACGCTTGCGGAACAATACGGCGGCGGGGGGCACCAGCGCGTTTCGGCGATTTCCTTTGACCCGCACGACCTGGAACGAGCGAAAAAAGTGGCACGTGATCTTGCGGCCGTCCTGCGCGCGAAATAAATAGCTACAGCGGTGGAAGGGAATTGACGTCAGCGCGGCATGCGCAAGTCGACAGAAAAATAAGAACTATGTAAAATATAAAATTGCCTGTGGACCGGTAGCTCAATGGTAGAGCAGTTGACTCTTAATCAACGGGTTGGAGGTTCGAGTCCTCCCCGGTTCACCACTTTCCCGTAAAGACTTAGCCCACTTCTCAAGATCCTATCCGTTTTCCCTTTATGGGGACTTTTGTGGGGACTCCTATCCGAAATCCCGGGCTCGCTCTTTCCCAGACCCAGATTAGGCAGAATTCCTCATCCGAGGTTCTCCGGCCGTCATTTTCCCAACGACAGGGATCGGTCGGGTGACACGAGCGGAAGAGGTCAAAGCCCGGTGACTCGAAGCAGGGGCCACCGCTTTTCTCCTGGAGACGGCACGCAGCGCCGAACAACAATTGAAAAGGCACGTCCGAAGAGCGTCAAACTGGAGTTAAGTACCGGGACCCACGCATTATAGGAAGGCAGCTCGTTTCTCCCCCGTAGGTACTTCTGCTGTAACGCTGCACGATTCAGTGGTCGTAGTTAGCAGTATTAGACGTATACTTAGCATTAATCGGGCCTATCGCCTCGCTCCGCATTTGTTTTTGCTGGAGAACCTTTTCATGAAAACGATTCTTTCGTGCATCCTTTCAGCCCTATTGCTTCGTGGGTACGGCATTCAGAACCCAACAACTCAACCACAATCGGAAAAGCCAGCGAGCCAAGCCCCTGAGGTAACCACTCAAAAGCCAGTTCTAGCCTTCGGCCTGGAAGATGGGACACCAGTCAGGCTCCGCATCAATCGCACCGTTTCTTCCGAAGATGCTCAAGTGGGAGACACCGTGGATTTTGAAGTTCTGGAAGAAATCAAATGCAAGGATTTGGCTGTCATTCCCAGAGGCGGGGTTGCCTGGGCAACGGTCACCGAGGCACAGTCAAAACGACGCATGGGGAGGGCTGGAAAACTCAACATCAACATCGACAATGTGAAGCTCGCTGATGGAGAAAAGGCTCCCCTGCGTGCCGTTAAGGAAGTAAAGGGTGGCAGCCACGTCGGTGCAATGACTGGGGCAATCGTAGCAACTAGCATTGTTTTCTTTCCCGCCGCTCCACTCTTTTTACTAATGAAGGGCAAAGACATCACGATTCCAAAAGGGACCGAAATAACTGCTTACGTAAGTGGGGACATTAATCTCGACCCTAAGAAATTTCAGCCACCGGGTACGACAACGGACGCCGTTCTGAGCGCTGAAAACCAAATCCCAACTATCACAATCGAAATCAAATCGAATCCCGATGGGGCCGATATTACGGTTGATGGCAAATTCGTGGGAAACACACCGACAACACTTCATCCTTCGGCGGGAGACCATTTGATAAGGCTTGAAAAGGCTGGTTTCAAACCTTGGGAGAGGACCCTAACAACCACGTCCGGCGAGGCAACAACAATTGCCCCAACACTTGAAAAAAATGAGTAATCCCACGCCACGAGGTTCGTACCGTGCTCAAGGCGGTCGGGATATCTCAGCCTGAAATTGACAGGCTGTGCAAAAATGCGAACTCCATGAGCAACTCCACTTCACTCAGCTAAAAGTGACTTGATTTTACTTCGCAGCGCCTTCAATTCACCCTTTCATTCGGATTTTTCTTGTCATAGAGCAGCGGTTCCCTCCCACAACACGACTCGTGTACCGCCAATCCATCGGGCATGATCAAGAATGGCAAGAACGTGGTGTCGCGGTTCACCGCGATCTCCTCGGTGCAGACGGCACAGTGAATGGGGTCATCCGGAAGTCTAATGTTGGTGCTCGAAACCCACTCAGGTCTACTGCAATGGAATGCGCCGCACATCCCGCAAGGGCCGACCACGATGTCGCCGTGGTACGAAGTATTCATAGGGTCTTGAGCGAACTTCTCCGCTTGCTCTCGACTGAGCCAGAATCCCCGCAAAGTTCCATCACTTCGACGGCATCTCATTCGGCCTCCTGGTGCTAATGGCATGGGGCATCACGACCGCGAGAAGTCCCGCGCAGACGCCTACGAACTGCCAGTAGAGCCAGAACACGGTCACTTCCCCGCAATCCAGCGCTCGCGGAACTTAGCACAGTAATCAGAGAAGGTCTCAGGGGCAGTGGTCAACACGAGCTGGTATCCCGCCACAAATTCCCGCCATAGCTGTGCGCGAAAGGCCACTTGTTGAAAGGTAGAGTTCATAGACACCAGCCCCCAGTGTGCTGAAACCCCGGGCATCTAGAAATAGTACGAGAGTACCCAACGTCCTGATTCAAGGGCCGTTTCCTCAGCGATTGGCGATCACTTTGTGAAATCTCAGACCAGCTATCATGCGGGGTGACAAAAATCAGGCGCTTTGAATCTTCGGTGCATTTCGATTCGTCGGCGGGACGTCGTAGTTGTTCGCGTTCGGGAAGACCGGCCTTAGTGGCTGGATAGTTCATTAATCGGAAAAATTCCGGGCTAGTCCGGTTTGCGCTTTTCGGAAAAGTACGCGACGTTAATCGGGACCTTCCCTCAGGATGGTCGGGCTAGTTGACCGTACCGCCGTGCTTCCTCTTTCAGCCCGAGGCTTACACACGTGTATTCGAGCCACTTCCAAATATGAGCTTGCTTGATGTAGTCCGGAGCTGCCAATTTCGCGCTGGCCTCTAGTTCTTCTTTTGCTCTCTGGTAGTCACCGGTTTCGTAGAAAACCATTCCAAGCGACCCATGCGCTTGAAACGCAATGCGTGGTCGCGGTCCGAGGGCGAGAGCCCGTTCGAGTTTCTGTTGAGCTTCGCTCCATCGTTTTGCTCTGAAATAACTGTGGCCTAGATAAAAAAGGAAAATCGTATCGTCGTTCCGACGGCTTGTTACCTCTTCCAAAATAGGGATTGCTTTCTCGAATTGGTCCAAGTCCGTCAGAAAATATGCCCTGCGGGTCTGAATCTCATCGTGAACTGCTATTAGGCTCGGTTCTTGGATTTCATTTTCAAATCGTGCAAGGGTAGCGGCTAGTCGTTCAATCGCTCCTTCGATTTTGCCTTCGCTCGCCAGCACCTCTGCCTCTTCAATTTCGATGCATACGGTCACTCGAACCAGCTCATCTTTTTCGTCTTGGTTGAGGGCAACTGGATTCAGGCTGCCTAGCAGTTCACGGACCTGCTTTAGTTGAGTTCGGGCACGTTCCTGTTCCTCAGACTGAGTCAAGTTGGTCGCTGCGCTGAGAAGAATGCCTGCTTTCTCCAAGGCGTTGTCGGTGTTATTCGCAGCCAACATGAACGCACCATAGGCTTCGTGAAATTTACCTTCCTCCCGCAAAGCCCACGCCTTGTCTAGCAGCTGCGAATCTGTCATGGCACGATTCACTTAGAAAGAGCAACAATTGCCTCTAAGTATTGCACGTAGTTGTAGTCTGCCGGTGTCAACTCCTTGGTTTGTCAGATACCGGTGAAGTTCGGCCCAGTACCCCATGATTAGTCCTTCGGGCGGGGATCTGACTTTTCGGCGGCGAGCTCTTTCTTCGGCGCATTTCCATACGTTGGCCCGACGTCGTAGTTGTTCCCGTTTGGCCAGATCGGACGAGGAATGTCGATCACGATGTGGCTCACGTCCACACGTTGCGCTGCGATTGGATCTTCCGGCGGGAATGCGTTCATCAGCTCAAGAAGAGTACGCGTTGCTTTGTGCTGGATCTCCCAATTTCTGACCTCCCGTTGGTCCGTGACTTTGCCTTCGCGCTGAAAGAATTTCGTTTCTGTGGCGTGCATCTGCTCCAATATATATCCATCAATAACCTCGGGGAGGGTAATGCCCATGTTTGCAATCACATCGGGTGCTTTTTCGCGCAACGCCTGTAAGACCTGAAATCCTTGCTGCGCGTAGTGTGGTCCACGGTACCCGGCGAACTTAGCGGCGAGCGCAGCGTTCTTATTTTTGGTCCAGGCGATGGCGAAGCGTGCCTGCAGTGGCGTAAGCTGTCCGGAATCCGCGAGAGCCTTGAGACTTCGTGGTTTTCTTTTCTTGGGCGGCTTAGGCGCTTTTTCCCTGCTCATAATCGTTAGATTAGCACGTTGTTCCAGCACCAGGATTTTCTAAAATCGGCTTACGTCTTGCTCGATCCGGCTTTTGCTGCTGCGATCTGCTTCTCAAGCTGCGCGTCCCGTACCTTTAGATCCCTTCGGACGGCATCCAGAAGATACTTGTAGTCCTCAACCGGTAAGCTTGCGTGGACTGAGGCGCTAAAGAGACTGCTGTAAAGGTTGACGATGCGGAGCCCATTATCGATCAGCGCCTTGATCTCCGAGAAGAGAATAGGATTTTGTTTGGCGAAGCCCCTGGGATCTAGCGCGCTTGAGCTGCTGCGGTGAGCAATGTGGTTGTTCCGCCAAATCGTGAGCTTCTTCACCAGTGGGTCGGCCGTGCTCACTGATTTCAGGTCCGTGTGGAGTTGCGCCGCATCGGGCTTGCGAGGGTCAGCTGCGAGTGACTCAACGAAAGGGTTATTCTTCAGTCGCTGACGGAAGTTCGGCTCCTCGAAAAAGTGCATGTTGCCTTCGATGGTCTCCAAGAAGTTCCTGAGGTTGAGGCTCGGTTTGCCCTCGTACAGATCGTCAGCCTTGCAGAGACGCAGTAGCGCGGCGTCCAAGTGGGCACTTAAAGTAAACGTCCAGAACGCTGCAGACTGGTTGAACTCCGCTTGGTAATCTTGGATAGCGGCATTAAGATCCTGATGAAGTCGGAAATGGTCGTGCGCGTCGATGAGTTCGTCGACCAACGCCTCCAGCAGGCGCTTAAACTGAACCGAGTCGGTAACGTCGATCTTCATGCGTTATTCCTTGGAAGGTGCTGTCAGCTATTTTAGCGGAATCCTCGGCTCAAATAGAATCAGTGGCAACATGCAGAAATCAGCTAAACACGGGGAATGCAAGCTCTGTCTGCTCGACAAAGATTTGCGTCTAGAAGCCTCCTCAACTGTTTCTTGCGCGGGGTATCCTTGTGACCGCCCCTTCCCCGATCTAGCCAACCAAGCAGCTTTTCTAGATTCACGTGAAACGTCCTTGACTCCTCCCACAAATCTACGACGAACTCCTCAGCCTTATACGACTCCTCCTCAGTCTCCGGCACAGATTTGAAGTTCGCCCACGCACGGCAGGCCGCCTCGTAGACACTCGACGCTCGAACCTCCGTCGAATGTTCGACACCCCTTCTGTCACGAAACCGAACGGTGCATGCACAGACGCGCACTGGATGGTCCTGAATTGGATTTAGAGCAGGTGGGAAACGGAATTACAGTCTACTTCTTCTCTTTCCTCAAATACAGCTGCGGCTGGCAGGTACTGGGACCCACATTTCCTTTTATAGAACAAATCAGGCCCTGAGATGATTTCTAATGGCTATTTTCACCTACGCTGAACCGCATGCGACTAAAATCGATGGTGAAGCTGCTGAACTGACTGAGAAGACTCTGTCCGAGATTGCCGCACACCTGGTCGAGAGGGTCAACGCCAAGCTCGCGGGTAAGCACCGGAACATTTCTTAGCATCGCTCGTGCCGCACCGAGCTGAAGCTCTATTTGCGGCAGGTAGTACGCCGTCAGGAATCGCACGTCTCCTCCCGCGCCGGCGGTCGCATATTTCTGGGGCTTTAGGGAAGCAAACTGTTCCGGAAATCGACGTAAATAGGTTTCTGAAAAAGAGCCGGAGCTGGAGCCGGTATCTAACCCGAACAGAACTTCGGAATCGGCAACCGTGGCCTCAAGCAATGGCGTTAATTCTTCCACGTATAGCTTGCTGGAACGCTCCGAGGGCTCACCTTCCGCTGCGATTACCCATTCATTCCCCTTCAGCGTGAAACTCCCGAGCGCGGCTAGCACCGGATAACCCAACACTCCCTGAATCTGGTGATGCTCGTTGTCCTTCACTGGAACGTCCAGACTTTTGTCGTCCATAACGAGTGCCACCACATTGCGTATCCTAGCCCCGCCCAGAATTAGCTCCGGAATCACCGCTCCTTTTATTGGTGCTTCTGTTCCCGTCGCCCCACTTTGTGACTGTGCGCTTTTCTTGGATATGGTCAGCCCCATCTGTTTAGCGCTGCTCATTGCTATGACTGACTCGTTCGCTCCCGTGTCAAGAATCCACCACTGCTTCACCCCGTTCACTTCCACGGGAACATCCAAATCTCCTGTAGGGTCCATTCGCATTGGAACTGTAAACCGACGGTCACCCGACACTGTCTGTGGCGCTGCGTCGCGAAACAACTCGAACGTGTGCAGATTGTCGCGAATCGTTTGCCGCTCCGCTACGCTAAATTCATTCCCAAAATGCTCCAGCAGATCCGAGTACGCATCGCAGGAATCCGCATAGCGCCCGACTTTGAAATAATCCCCGGCCAACGTCCGCAGGGCCAAGGCGGCACGATGCGGGTGCTTTGCTCGCATGCCTGGAACAATCTGTTCCAACAACGAAATGGCTGTCAAAACCTGATTGCTTCGGTCAGCGAGAATGCCCCTGAAGTATGCCTCTTCGTCGATGCTCAATTTTGCTTCGTTGAGTTGGCGTTCTAGCTGTGGGTAATCCTTCCGCTGCACCAAGTCGTCGAGAGAAAGTGCAGCGTTGTTCGCTTTCTGCGCAATCTGCAACTTTTGTGTGTTGGAGGACCGAGTGAATCCGCCCGGAAAAAACGTCAGGACCAACGCGAGCGTCAGAACTGTCGTGCGACAAAACATGGCCTATCTGTTGGAGATTATTGCTCTCTCGCTTGCAAAAGCCTAGAGCTATTGTCGGCAGGTCCTGGTAACCGTCCACATAAAGTTCTAGAACTTGACTTCCCGGGAGCTGCGCCAGTTTCAGTGAGTCAACTCGCTGCCAGTCCCGGGGTCCATGGACATGCGATGTTTCCAGCCCTCAATATAAGCAGGGAATTGTTTCGCGCCCTTGGCCGACATCTGTTGTAAGGCTTTTTCATATTCGTCCAAAGCAAGCTCGTACTTTGCTTTGTTGAATGCTCTGGTGTCGTTTCCTGTCGCCTTACCCGCTTCAGCCTTTGCGTTGTATGCTGCGCGCAGCGGAGCCCAGTTTAGGTAGAAGTCGGACACGGCGGCTCTCAGAACGCTTTGGTCCACTTCGCTGAGCCGCGTGTTGCTGATGTCCTGAGCAAACCGATAAGAGTGCTGTCCGTCATTCATATTCACTGCAGCGGTGTGGAACCAACT
The DNA here is from genome assembly GCA_963709675.1 of Candidatus Acidiferrales bacterium. Lineage (GTDB taxonomy): Bacteria > Acidobacteriota > Terriglobia > Acidiferrales > UBA7541 > Acidiferrum. The sequence goes on along the minus strand of CAVPWW010000001.1, from coordinate 327,202 downwards.
GAATGCCGCTACATGGACCGGAATTTTCTCAGGATTCTTGTCTCCACTTATTCCTGTGGTGCTGCTGGAGATTCGTATTGAAGGCGGAACTTGTTGAGCACCGAGGGTCAATGGTAAGGCGACCAGGAAGCTAAACCAAGAAGTGAGGACAGATTTGTTCATGGGTTACTCTCAAATCGAATCCTACAGCGTGGTAATGTCCTGTGAAACGGCAAAACCGTCCAGCTAAAGTTCTAGAACTCGACTTCTCCGGCTTCCCGACTGACCGGGGACTTACCGGCACTAGTGGCTAGTGGCGACGGCTTGGCTTGCCGACTAAGCACGAGCAGCACGTTTCGTGAAACGTCGGCATCCGTCCTAGAGGTAATCTGTTTGTAGAAGCCCAAATGCCTTCTCCTCTGTCGTGCGCTGTCTCTAATAGGGTCGGTTCACTCCTCGCCCTGATCGCAATTGTGGTCGTCATGCCATCAGTTCGCACCTTGGCGCAGACGAATGGTGGACCAATCATCAAGGTCGAATCGCACGAAGTGATCTTGCCCATGGAGGTGATTCGACAGACCAAAAGCCCCACGGGAGCCGTGGTGGGTCCTAACGGAGAGCTGCGACTTGGCTGGGTCTTATATTCCAAGGAAGTAACTGGCCTGTCGGCCAAATCCGTACACATTTTTGACGACGGAGTGGAAATGCCGATCCAGCACTTCAGTGTGGAAAAACAAGATGGTTGGGAAGTGCGAGACAACATTGGTTACCACTTGGCCTATTCGTGCGCACCGAAAGGAATTTGGGCGGGACAGGACATAACCAGCAGAGCTAAGGTGAACGATTCGAGGATTCACATATACCTCGTTACTTACATCCCCCCTCCGTCTCCAACAGGTAGCTGCCATCGAATCTCCATCAAGGTTGACCGCAGACACAGCTCAGTCTTTGCCCCCAGTCAATACTGCAACACAAAGGACCCGCTCTCTGACCCACTGAAAGACACAGAGCTCGGCAACAAGCTGATCGGTAACGCAGATTCAAACCCGGCGGGTGGTCTTCCTTTGTCGGTGGAAGTGAGCTCATTCGCCGGTCTCTCTGGCACAGTGCGCGTCAATCTTTCTGCCGAACTACCAGCGAACCTGTTACAGCGCCACTGGGAGGAGTTTCACTTGGTCACATCTATTGCCGTTTTGGGGCTGGTCTTCGACAGAAACGGCACGCTCGTTTCGCGCTTCAGCGATATCGCGTGCGCCCCCGCAGAAGGTATTTGGTACCAAGGCCCCCTTCCCCCACCCGCATGGCTCAAGGAAGAGGACGAGCAGTTCGTAATTCCCAACGGTTACCAAACGCAGGTGGACCTCAAGCCAGGCGAGTACCAACTGGAGTTTTTGCTTACAGATGGAGAGAAATTCGGGAGAGCCAACGCATCTTTCACTGTAGCTGATTTCGCTCCAAGCGCGCTTTCGATGAGCGACATCGCTCTCTGCAAGAGGTACCACAAACCTTCCTCTGATGAGAGAGGTCCGACACGGGCTCCCCAATATGTTCCATTGATGTTCGACGGTATGGAATTTACGCCGACCGGTGATACGAGATTCAAAAAGGGCGAACAGCTGATGCCGTATGTTGAAATCTACGGCTCCGAGCTTCGGGCACCCGTTGCTCCAAAACTCTATTTGGAAATGAAAGTCTTAGACGAGAAAACGGGAGAGCTGAAAATTGGGACCGGCGTGCGGCCTGTGGAGTCGCCAATGCTCCCCGATTACCTTGCCATCCCGGTTGTCTGGGAGATGGAAGTGGTCAAACTTCCCCCCGGTAGCTATCGATTGGAAGCGCAGGGCAGCGACTCGGCTGGAAATAAGACCCCTTGGCGGACAGCTTCATTCTCGGTCGAATAGTTCAGCAGCCAGCAGAAGACGACAGCGGTAAACCCGACTAAAGTCCCGCTTGACGACAAAATCGGAAAAGTCGGTAATGGTCGTCGACCCAAGAGTTCGCTATTTTTTGCGCCGACGCGAGTCGAATAAATCGTGCCTGCCCTCAGCCTGAGAACGTGAGATGAGTCTCCGAACAAGGGTCCTCGACGCCTCAGTGCCATCTTCGTGATCGGCCTGTTGCTGAGCTTCTTCCAACTTAGAAGCGTCGCCATCAGGAGACTGCGGAAGGCCTTCGCGCGGCGGGAGGGCCAGATTAGCTTTTGATCGCGGGCGGATGACGGCAAACCGGAAGTTATCAGCTCGCCCGTTGGATTAGTACCGAGAAACGCGCATCGATCCTGCAATGATCCCGCGACGGAATGAGCAGGATGGTTGGATCATCTGCTGAGGGTCAGGCAGACCCCTGTCGCGTGTGGAACCGTCACTGTGTACTTGCCATCCTGGAGATGACCGGGTTCTGGAGATTGCGTGATGCGAACTTCCCGGCTATCCAGCGCCGGGGCGTGCAGCGTCTTGGTCTTCACCATTCCTGATCTCCGCGTTCCGAAGTCCAGGCTTACTTCTAAATTCTGCTCCGCGTCTTTGTTCAGGATGATGACGGCAACATGCCCGTTGGGAAATGTTGCGGCATAGGCAGTTGCGTCAACTCCCGTGGCCTGAAGCTGTGAAGTGAAATCACCCTGGAGAAGGGAAGCTCCGCTGAACTCTCCAGCGAACTTGAGGCCATAAGCCACGGGCTCCATCCGGTACTCTGGGCCGAATGTCGCAATGGGCGTGTAGAACGGGTGGGGATGAGTCGCGATCTGATCCGGGGTTTCGCCTTTCTCCTTGAGAAGGACGTCGCCGGGGAGGAAACCTCCGACGGAGTTTGCCACGGATTTTCCGGTGCCGCCGTGCAAATTGATTCCGGAATAATTGTTGCTGGCGAGTAACAGCGAATAGTCAGCAGACCACAGCGCCGCGGCGAAAACGTCGGACACCCCTGGCTTGCCGCCGCGATAACAAGTGTTACCTTCGGTCATGCGTACGCGGGCGCCCATCTTATAAGCTGCGGCGGTCGCGGTATCGGCCGTCTTCTGCACCTTTGCCATCGTAGCTGGCTTCAGCAGGTTGGGAACGTTCACGTCGGGATTTGTTGCCGGCCCGCCGAAATAGTAATGGTGCGTAAGCGTCGTTACATGCGGTGGATTCTGGATCGAAGGCCACATCTCAGCGATCTCCGTCAGCCACGCCACATTCGATGCAACATCCGGAATGCCGAACTTTGCCCCTGACACGCGCGAGGTCACGGCCCGAGCAAGAGCGAGCCACTCCTCCAGGTAGGTTTTGGCGGACCACGTTTTTGGATCGCGCAGGTGGCGGTCGAAAAGATCTGCCTCGTTGCCAATCTGAAAGTATTGCAGGCTCGCACCAAGTGTCTGTGCCACGAACGCAGCTTCCTCGGCCGCACGCTCAGGCGTATTGGTTCCCATGCCGATGCCATACAGGCAGGTCCAGCCGGTCGCTTTCAGAAAATCTGTCAGATTCCGCACTGCCTCTGGTTTTACGGCGTAATACTGCGGTTTGGGCTCGCCCTCGACCACGCGAGTCTGCGGGTGCTCAGGTTCAGAAGAACCGGGCGTTGCCTTCCACCAGGCAAACTCGCTGGTATTGCCACCGAGTCGGAGCACGCCCTGAGGCGCCAGAGCTTTGAACTGTTGGATCAATCCGATATTGCTTGCCGCGAAGAAACTGGGATCGGCCAGTTGCTGCACCTCATACGACAGACCCACGAAGTCGGCGGGCATGTGGGGCCCGGTGGCCTCCGTGGAAAGCCTCAGGGTGACCTGGGATCCCGTCCCGCGCTGCGCTTGAAGACGAGTTGCAGCCAGGGATAGCGCTGCTGTGGCAAGGAATCTGCGTCGGCTGATCGTCGTCATAGTAGTAAAAGTATAATCAAGCGCGAGACACTCTGTCTTTACATCTGACTACGTCCGGCCCTCTTTGCACCCGCGATTTCCGCGAGGCCTTCTCGGCGGAGCTCCATTTTGTGGCGCGCCTAATGGCGAAAAGGAATGATGAACGTAAGCCAATTTCCCGGTACTGATCGGGGGAATATCCGCTCGCGCCCGCACCTATCCCTTGCGTGGATTCCGCACAGCCGCTCAGGGAAAGTTCGTCACCTTCGGCGTCACGCGAGGATGCATCGCGGTCGCCTCGCCTACGTCGTCGATCACATGGACGATCCCGCCGTGATCTCCCAGCGCCACGGTGATCATGTCGTGAAACCGTATCCCTGGGCTCGTCGGCGTCTCGATTGCCCGGGTCAGCACCACAGCCGGGTGCTCGAATACGCTGTACACGCCCAGCCCCCACGCCTCATGACTCGTCACTCCATCCGCCAGCTTGTATGAGGCCCAGCCGTTCACCCCCGGCGCACTCGTGTAGGTCTCCTGGTTCGGAGGATCGTAAGGAATCTCAGACTGATAAAAATACGTGCGCCCGCCATTGCCATTCCACAGAACCTGGAATTGCTGGTGATGCTCTACAAACAGGCCATAGATCGTTACCTGGTTTCCATTCACCACCAGCCCGTTCTCACTGGTATTCAGCTCCCAGCCCACTCCGGAGCCGTGGTCCGCTCTCCACATCCACGTATGGTCCACCAGTGTGTCGTTGCTGTTGATCCTCAAATTCACCTTGGCCCGGCCCACACCCGCGCCATCCACGCGAAAGAAAACATCGTGCAGCGTGATCGGATCTTTCGCATGGCGCGCCCGGCTCCCCTCTGGTCCTACCTCTAGCAGCACCGAAGACTCGCTCGGCCCCGCATCGAATAGCAGCCCCGCAATCTCGATCCCGTCATCATCAGTCGTCGTCATCGCCGCGGTGCCTTTCATCGGACGTAGCGTCGCAAACCCCAGCCCCAACACCACAGTATGCGGCCGTGTCACGCGAATCGGAGTGGCCAGTTCATAGATCCCCGGCGTCAGAATCAGGTTCTTGCCTTGGGCAAGCTGCGCGTTGATCGTCTCCACCGAATCCACATCCGGACGCGCAATATAAAAACGCGTAATCGGAATTGTCTCTCCTGCTGTTTCCCCGTCGCGAAACGTAGTCCCGACGCTGTCGCTGTAAAGCGCCGGAACCCGCACGCTGAACTCGCCCGCAGCATCCACCTGCAGAAACGGTTTCTCGCGCGCTACTGGCGTACGCGCCACCTTTGTGTACGGCGGCGAAGGCCATGCGCCTTCCGGCGGATGCACTACGCCAACAAACACCATATTCCAGTTCGAGCCCGTCCAGCTCTTCCAGTCGCAGTTGCGCGAGATCCACTGTTGCTGGCTGCCGGAGTCGACATTGCCGTCCACGAGCGAATCCGACATCCAGCCGCCGCTTGCCCAGCCGCGATTCTGGTGCAGCACTAGGTCGCCGCGTACGTGCATGCGCCGCAGCGACACCCCCTGTGAAACCGCCCACTGCATCGTGCCGCCTGCCGGCTTTATCGAGAGCCCTTCCGCAGCTCTCCAGAAGGTCGTCGTCGCATTATTGTGCACATGATTCGCATCCGCATGCATGTTGCCCGCAATCCGTGTTGCATCGGGCGACGCCCCAAGCCCTATCACCTCCGTGTAAAAGCCGACCGGAACGTCCACAGAATAGTCTCCCGGCAGGAATAGCAGCGCATTCCGCTGCTGTCCAAACTCGTTGTGCTGCTGCGTCGCATAAACCGAATCAATTTCCTTCTGGATCGCCTGCGGTGGCATCGACGGATCGAAGATCAGTACATTGGGTCCGAACTCCGGCTTCGCGGCCTTCGCCGCAAGGGCCGGCACAGCCGTCGTCAGCCTCAGCCGCGCCTCCCGCTCCTGCTGCGCGTTCAACGGCAAGGGCGACAAGGAAGAAAACAGCAGGGTACAAGACGAAAAGAGGACCAATCTCAGCTTCATGAGGACTCCGGCTTACGGGTACGTTCTTTTTCGGAAAGACAAACGATTGCGCTAATAAGAAAAAACAGCCGTAGCACAATTCGCCAACGATAAACGATAAGAGCAGGGCAGAATCGCGCCTGTCAACCCCCGGCGACCAGGACAGCCGCAAAAGCAATGGAGTGGTTAGCCGGATCGGGGGTATAGGCGGCCAACACCCTCTTCTGCCAATTGTTCGACAACGCAACAAAATCGCGGGATAGAAGAGTTGGCTCAGCAGGGATCTATCCTCCCTGCGGTCACGAGTTTCTGCAGGTTGTTTGTTGTCGGTCTCTGATTCGCTACCGAGAAACGCTCAACGATGCTCAGGTATACCTGGGGAACCTGGATGTTATCGGTTCGTCTCTCGGATTAGTACCGATAGACGCGCATCTCTTCAGTGCTTGATTTCCTGACGAGATGCCGACTTTTCAGGAGTAATCCTGAAGTGAACTTGTATTAAGCAGAATACGGCAGTTATCCCGATTCTTGTTCTGCTACTCGTATAGGTCACGATATTCTCGCGATATTCGATTTCGCCGGGTAATACGATCAAATGCAGCCACCAACACTGTTGGGCCTCCCAGCATGGACGGCCGCTCTCAGGCGCGCCTTATTGGCATATTGCGGATGGCAAAGCCCGAAGGCCAAAACTGTGTGATCCTCGAATGTATATTGTCCCCAAGAGACGTCCCAAAACTCCCCGAGGCTAAGCAATGCGCAGCTTTCGCTTTTTTTCTCCCGGTCTATTGGCGGACAATTTCCCCATCCCTTCTTGGTGAATACGAAGACCTTTTCAATGTGAGGTTTTTCTGTGCGCAGTCGGAACGAATGCGAAAAAAGGTGCCGAGCCGGGCACTCGGGGGGGTGTATTCTATCGTGGCTGAGCAAGCAAAATGGAAATTCCGGCCGAGGTACTTCGCGATCGAATCCCATACATTCTGTTTGGTACAGTTTTCTTGTTTATCGGATTGTGTGTCTGCGGCATCGCCGTGATGCGGCGCCGGAGCGGGGGAAAATTCTTCACCTGGCTCGGAATCTGGAGTGCGATTGAGGGAACCGAATACCTGTTTGGTTCGTTGGCTGACCTCGGACTTTTGCCGAATTGGCTTTTGGCCGGTCTTCCATACGTGGGCAATATTTTGTCGTTCTCGGTCGTGGTGATTGCTTTGCTGGTCTTTCTCGACCTAAGCCAAGGCAAACTGCGGCTCTTTCTTCAAGGAGCGATTTTAGCGGGGCTCGCGATTGCTGTGGCAGGCATTGCCCTTTTCTTATCTACCGGCTCTTCGTTCAAAATCATGCCATACAATCATCTCCTCGCAGCCATTTCGCTCACAGTCCTGGCAATCGTCGTCGCTGTACCAAAACTCTGTCGAAGATTCCTCGTCCTGCCCAACCGCACTGTCCTTTCTCTAGGCATCCTTCTTTTCGCTTTAGAGGCGGTTTATGGCAACTTGTCGCTTCCACTGAGGCTCCCGAGTCCGCCCGAGATCCTGGACCCCCTGGGGTTTGCTGTCCTCCTATTTTGCTTTGGATATGTTGCCGTGCAGAACTTGGAAGTGAGTTCGTCACCGTCCGCAAGGTTTTGAGAGCCTGGAACAGACTGAACTCCACCACCGCCGGTTCCTGAACCGCTGGCACCGCCGCAGGCGTTTAGCAGAAATGCACTGACAACCAAGAGGGAAAGGAGCCGGGCGACTCTCATGATGCACTCCTTACGCAGCGCCGGGGATTATATCTCGAACCTGCCAAGCTCGGTGTTCTCGCCCTTGTAGACCACACGCATCCCGCCGCCACCAAGTTTCTCGACGATGCTGTAGTGCGAGACGACTTGGCCGACCATTTGTGGCGAATCCTACGTGGATGAAACGGGCAAGTCAATGAAAGGTGTTGAAAGTGTTGAAAGATCCCTTCAACGACCTTGTACCAACACAAGAATTGGTAGTTCATGCTGTTACTATTGATCCCTTCTCGATAAAGCGATAGCAGTGATTGGACGTAGGGATTTTGGCTGAGATCGGTTCCCGCCGCTGTTAAATGCACATCTGGGTAGGGGCAGGTATACGTCATAGAGGCATTTTGAGTCGAGGTCTGCTCAATGTTCAGTTGCCCGAGGCGCACAGGGACATCTATTTCGAACGCGAGTGTACTGAAGAACCCGCTCACAGCCCCGAAAGCAATCCGGTCTGCCTCGGCGAAACTCGGTGCGGGTAGTTCCACGACGCATTGTGCGAGCCGCCCCTCCTTGTTCGGGATTCCCTCAACCTCAAGCTTTTCGACGCCGGTCTCGGTAATATGAGATGAGAAGATCACCACTCTATCGGCGTCGTTCTCCGTTCTTTCGCCTTCCGGCTTTGCGATCTGGATGAAGGAATCTCCGGCGCCCTTGAAATCCAAATTCTGTTTGTCGAGTGGGTGGCGACTCAATGTAAAAACGACTCGATATTTATCCTGCTGACTGTGAAACGTACTGTGAGGGTCTTCACCTCTTTTGACATTGTGAACCCAGAGCTGGTAATAGGCTCCTGGAATGCCTAACACGTCGCGCGGCACTACCTGGTTCACTGTATTCGCTGTTGCTCGGGGAGTTGATGCAGCCGCTTTGGCGTCTCGAGCAGTCGTGGGTTCAAATCGTTTATTGTCCATTGCTCGTTCGACGCTCCCATGACACCGCTTGTACTTGAGGCCACTGCCGCAGGGACACCGCTGGTTTCGCCCAATCTTCATCTATGACCCTCAGCAAGATATAGCACAAAGAGAATCAAGTGGCGGGGGGGTGACGCAGGTAAAGTCGGCGAGGCCAACATTGCGGCGCAGACCAAATAACCTGCCCATTTGTTCCGATCATTACCAGTGACGAGGGAGGAGTTGTACGTGGCGCGAAGTGGAAGCCAAATGGGCCTGCACACTGGTTGAGCACCTCATACGGGTCAAGCGGATCTACCCGTGGCACCCCAGTGAGCAAAACCGATTGAATAAGTAGGTGCGAAGTTGTCTTCCATCCTGCTATGTCTCCGCAACGCTTTCATTTCCAACACTTGCGTTTGTTCTGCCTGTGTGGTGAAGACGGTGCGTGTTACCGGCAAGATCCGAATACCAGCGAAAATTCGATGGCGTGTGCGCCATGCAACGCCTGTCTTGACATACGTTTTCACCGGCGGAACGTATGCAGTATCAGTTCTCTCGCGGCGATCAATCCCTCGTCAAGACCAACCGAAGGCCGCTTCAGAAAGGATTTGCCACCCCGGCAAGCGCCTGGTCAACGCTGCCAGGGACGCTCCCTACATAATCTCCCCTATGCAATTTCAGGTATTCCTAAATGCCCTCTATAACAACCAGCCGATTCCGAAACGATGTCATACCGTGTTATCATACCGTGTTACATGATGTCGGAAGGGTAGACGAGGCTCTTCTTCGTTCGGCTTGCTGAAGAGCTTGCATCTGACTATCAGGCCAAGCCAGTGCCAGCCGCTCCTCAGTAAAATGCCCAGTCGAACGGACATCTACGGTGATGTATGTTGCACTCGGTCCTTCGGCACCTCGTGTATCAGCCTGAGACTCGCTGTGTTTCCGAGTTTCTGCCACTCAAAGAAACTCTAAAGTCCGCCAAAGCCGCCGGCCTGCCTCTGGCCGATTACATCGATAAACAATATTGTCATCATGCCAGTGGGCCGTCACCTACTGATCAAACCCTTCGGGGCATGGCTGACTTCGGGGTATTTGATTCGCCCCCACAAACAATTTGCGAGATCGGTCCCGGGTCCGGGCGGTACCTCGAACGCACCATCGCACGGGCGCACCCTGCGTATTATGAAATTTACGAAACCGCCTCCGAGTGGCGCGATTGGCTCGTGCGTCAGCACGGCGTCGTTACCAAAAAATGCGATGGCCATACCCTTGCTGAAACCGATTCCGGCTCCATTGGATTGGTTCAGGCGCACAAAGTTTTCCCTGCGCTACCTTTCCTCGTCACCGTCTCGTACTTCCAGGAAATGGCTCGCGTTGTGCAGTCAAACGGCTGGATCGTGTTCGACATCATCACCGAGTCCTGCCTCACCGGCCCGCGCATCCAAGCCTGGTTCGATGCGAATGTCCTTGCCTGGTCGTGGTCGCCTCAGCTTGTCGGCCGCGCGTTCGCCACCAAATACTTCGCGGATTATTCTATCTCCCTAGTCGGCAGCTTCTTGGTCCCCCTCTACCCCGGCGTGACCGAATGCCTAGTCTTCCGCAAAACCGGTTAACCAACGGCCGCTATTGTGCCCTGGTCGACACGCGGTGGATGGCGTCGCAACGTGCCGTTGCCTCTTCGCTCTGCCTTTTAGGCTACGTGCGATGGGACGCACGCTCTGATCGAGTCCTTCTCTTCCAGACAATCATTTTCAGCAGCTTTACAGGTCGCACCCGGTAAAGCAGACTTAATCGGACACTGACCGGGTTTGCCCTCACAATTTCACCAAGAACTACTGCAGCTTCGCATATTCCGCTTTCGCAGCGATGAGGATAGGGATGTCGGGGTCAGCGTCTTTCCAAATTGTGAGGAAATCCTGATAGGCAGCTTTGGCCTTGGCGGTGTCGCCTTGCATGGCATAGGCGCGACTGAGTTGAAGGTGCGCAAGTGCTCCGATGTGTTCGTCGATACATCACCAACGCATCCACGTTGGTACGGAGACAAAGCCTGCCGCTACAGGCCCCGATGATTTTTTGGCTGCATGGCCAGCTCAGGCCTTCAAATCGAGCAGGAGTCGCCGCAATTGTTCGACTTGTTCGTCCTCCAGCTGCTGGGAAGGCGTGAGCAAACAGAAGGTGACAAAGATCGCAACCGTTGCAAGACCTCCACAAGCGATCCATATAAGAAGGTGTGTCAGTTCCATAATTCGACCCCTCTCTCTTGGCGCGAAGAAAGTGCCTGAGTCAGACAACTCTTGAATGAGGTTAGATGGGCTACATAACAAAAACCATAGCGAGGAGGTACCCTAAAAAGATGGCCCTTTCAATTTCGTTGGTAGTACGAAAGTGCTGGAACTGTAGAAGCCCCGGCGACGGAAGCGCCCCAGCGCAGCAGATCGTGAAGCATTTCGGCAGGCAGGAATTTAGGGGCCACCGCACGATGCAGCCGTGTGTCCTCGGCCTTGTAGACGACGCCCATTCCGCCGCCACCCAGCTTCTCAATAATGCGGTAGTGCGAGATGGTCTGGCCGATCAGAGGTGAAGAGTCCGGCATTTGGCGCACATCTTAGGTTGCGTGCGTAAGACAAGCCAACTAAGACGGATGGCTTGGGCGGTTATCGGAGCAGTGGTGTAAGGATCGAGATGTTCTGCCTTCACCGAGAACCGGCCGCGGCCGCCCGCGAGGAGACGTTTTTGTCTACTTCTTTCTCCGCACCCCTGTCGATTTCGATCGAACCTCTGAAATCCGCGCCGTCTTCGATCAAAATCTGTGCTGTCATCAAATTCCCATTCACCGAACCGCCCTTCTTAATCTCGATCTTTCCGGTAGCGTGTACGTTCCCCTTCACATATCCGTACACTACAACGTCGCGGACGTTGATGTCAGCCGTGAGTTTCGCCGTGGTTCCAACCGTCAGCTTTCGTCCATCAAGCTGGATCAGTCCTTCAACCGCGCCGTCGATCAGCAGATCCTCGGTGCCTGAGATGTCGCCTTTCACACGCAGGCTTGACCCTAGCCACCCATTTGTGCGCTCACCCGTCTTATCCAATGGACGCATCGCATCTGTACTCTTCATTTTTGTCACCGCGTCTTTTCGGTTCTGGAGCCGCAGCTAGCGGCGCAGCCTGGTCCTTCTTACCCCACATCGGACCCTCCTTGTTACAGTGCATCCCGTGTAGATTTCCCGATGAAGTGCATCAGACTCAATCCTTCGACTCGCTTACAGAAATTCCCGGCAAGTGTTGGCCGATCAGAGAGTCGATGCCCCATACGCAGCACATCTTAGGTTGGGGCACGGGGCAAGTCCGAACGAGACTCCGAACGAGACTCCGAACGAGACTCGAACGAGACTCGAACGAGACTTGGTGTGAGACTGGTGGAGACTTGGTGACAAAGCAGCCGGTCTCAAACGGTGGCTCGTTTCCTCAAAACAATGAGGAGATCAAAGCCACGACCGCAATTAAGGAACCGAGACCTCTCGAGATCCAAGAAATATACGCGAGCAAATTTCCCATACCAAATTGCTCGGAGGGCTCAAGATCCATCACTGGCATTTTCAATTTCATGGAGCGCCCCATATTCCGAAGGTCATTACCCATGAGAACTTGATTGTTGCTCAGGGTTTGACCTAGCCGCCCGATCTGCAACTGGATGCCGTTGTAAATCAAGACTAGCAGCGCCACCACCCTCGTTTCGAAGGCGCTGTGACCGGATAGCAATATCGCTACGAGGATCCCTAGCACGAGAAGTTCCTTGACGACATGCCACGCCACGGTTGCGACGTGTCGCCACCGGGGGCTGGCTGCTTTCCTGAGAGTTGCCGTTATCTGCCAGAGAAGATTCACGGTTTCTTGATGCTGAGGTGGCGTCCACCAATAATCAGCTTCGCTGGCGGTCTCAATTCTCATTGCAAGCTTGTTCTGAACCTGTTCCCACATCTTGATGTAGAACAAACGTTTAGCCCTGCGTTCAAGGTCACGATCAATTTTCCTTTCCCAGCCGCGGTCCCAGAATCCTCGTAATGTCTGGATTTCCGAAAGAACTTCATCCAGGTGCTTACCATTATCGGACGGTTCGCTTTGCGCCCGCTTGCGGACGCCATCCTCGTATTCGGAGAAGAGCTTTTGCACTTTATCGTTCACGTTGTTCATGGGCGAGCGACTGTCGGCTATAGCCGATTTATCGGCGAAAGCCTACAGCCATAATTTGGAGCCTGTCCAGCGATATCTCTGTCCGGTTCGGCAAGCGGTTGCGCCGCCTGCGCAAGCAGCGTGAGTGGACACAGGTCTACATGGCGGAGTACGTGGGCATGGACCGCAGTTTCATCTCTGATCTTGAGAACGGCAAAAAGGAAATCTGTCTTCGCAACTTGGAATTACTGGCTACCACCTTCGATATGACCGTGGCAAAGTTGTTGTCGGGCCTCTAATCTCTAAGCGGACTTGTTTGGTTAGTCCGGCCTGTTCCATTTTGGCCCGACCAAAGTAGTCCCGTGGTCGTGCGTTGACCTGTTATCGTGCCGTGATAGTATCCGCCCATGAGCGACCCACCCGTTCAGCCACCTGTCATAACGCTGCCGCAATCCAATTCCCAGATCAACAAGCTAGGTTTTGCCGCTCGCCGCTGGAAGCAGATTGGGAGATGGTACAGAAAGTTCTTTGTAGAAGAGGCATATATACCGAAAGAAGCGCGTGACGCGATAGTGTCATGCCGAGTATCGCGTGAATCCGTTGGCAATCTATTGCCTCGATTCGACGGAAGATCCGTCGGGCTTTTCCAGCCACCATTCAAAGTCCACCATTTTAACTTCGAGAGGGGAAAGTTGATCGTACTTTGACCGCGATCGCTCTGGACCAGGAGAAGCCGGAAAAGGTGAACGAGATCTCCCGGAAGATCGAACAATCGGAAGCGAGAATCGCCGGCTACGAAACTCTCATCACACAGAACGATGAGGAAGTTCGTCGGCTCCAGCCGGCCGTTGTCCAACTCGAAAGCCAGGAACGACTCGCCGCAAGAATCAAGAGACGCGATGAACTGGTAGCACACGGCGAAAAAGTTTGCGCACGCATCAACGAAAAAGTCCGTGACTTGATCGTGCACGACCTAGTAGAACTCGATGAGATCCGCGACGAACTGTCCGCACTTCACGACATCGCCGGCCGGGAAGCACAGACAGCACTCTGCCGTTTACTCAACCATGAAACCGGGAAGCTCGTTGTCGATCACGCGCTGACCGATCGTACCGCGTGGCACGATCGAGCGCTGTGGCAACGTCGCGGTGACGTCGTGCTCACGATCCAAAACCTCACCCCACCAAAAATGTGACCTCCAGGACGTGAATCGAGAGCGTAGGGCGTCACTCAGAACAGTGGGAAATCTAATCCGGATAAGATTTTGGTTAAGGTGAGTCGATGAACGAGAAATCTTTGAAGAATCTCAAACCTGCGAAGCCTGGCGACTTGCGCAACCCTGCCGGCGTCAACAAGAAGCGGCCCATCACCGATGAGTACTTCACCGTTTCCCAGGAAGTCATTTCTCCGCAACTGATCGCTCGTTTCAATCGAGGCTGTCACGCGAAGCTGCTCAAAGTCGGCGATACGTGGGCTCGGGCTGTCGCTGTCCGTGCTCACTACGAAGCAGTTTTCAACGCTTCCATCCGAGCGATGCGAGAAATGCGCGAAGCGGTCGAAGGCAAAGCGCCACAGCGCCTGGAAATCACCGGGCACGAACGAAAGGAAATCACGATCAAACTGGTCCACGATCGCGAATCCGAAACGGCCAGGACCAGGCGTTTCGAACAAATGGAAGAGAATCTCGGCGCGTCGAAACCGATGTGAGTTCGCTGAGCACGGCATGGGGTACTGGTACCTAACGTAACAAATCGGGAATTAACACCGAGAAACTGATAGAATACCCGCTACGCGATGTCAGTAGTTCGCAACCGTCCACCGACTTCTTCCGGCCTGCAAAATCAATCCAGCCCGAACGATGGGGGGTAGGTATGCGATGCAAGTCGTGCGGTTCAGTCAACCAGAAGAAATTCAGCGCGGAGATGGGCATCCATTTTCCTGGACTAAAAAACATTGACAAGCCCGTAGTGTGGGTATTTCTCGAGTTTTTTATCTGTTTGGATTGTGGCACCGCTGAAATTGCTGTTCCCGAAGACGAACTGCGTCAACTCGCAAAGGGAGACGCCGTTGCGGCAGGTTAACCTAGAATTGAGTCTTACTTCTCACTGAGAATGAACGGCTGAGTGTTCCGCACAGATGCTCTGGAAAACGTGATCGTCTTCCTCGTCATGAAAGCTGCTCAATTGATATGCGCACAGGATATCTACCTCGTGGGTCTTGGCTAGATCGTTTACGAGTTGTTCAAGCCGAATAGCCGCATCCGCTTTGCCTTCCGCCTGCAAGAGAGCCACGGCTTCACCGAACAGAACAACCTGAGGTTGCTCTGATTTCACTGCTTTGGCTGCTGCTTCAATGAAGCCACCAATGCCGCCGAAAAATCGAACCGGGTCAGGCAAACCATTCACCATGAATGTTGAGAGCGTGTCGGTGGCATCCAATGAAATGTAGGTACCCCGTTGAAGGGCGCGATCTATATCCACACGCTCTGCCTTCAATCTCTGAAGAAGACTATCCCGGTGTGACTTCGTAGCGAGCACAATCGCCGCGTTACCGGCCCTTAGGGCAACTCATAGCCTTTCAAGCTGCTACTGACAAATCGCTTACCCCGAAGAACCGCATCCACGGCAGGCAATAGTTCCTTTTTGACATCTGTCTTACGAACGTAACCGCTGCCGGTGCTCAAAGCTGCCCGGACAATGTCGATGTCTTTGTTCTGACTTAAGAAGATAATCTTGGAACTAGGGGAGAGTTGTCGTATCCGCCGGGCGGCTTCGATTCCATTCAACTCGGGGAGACCGATGTCCAGCAGAATTAACTCCGGTTTCAGGTCTTCAGCTTTCTGAACCGTTTCTAATCCATCCGACGCCTCGGAAATGACTTGCCATTCTGGCCGCGCCTGAAGCACCAAACGGACTTGGCGTCGCCAATCTGCATAATCATCTATTATGAGAATTCGGAGTGAGGACAATGGTTGCCGAACCTTTGGGGCCTTATATTATGTCTCTCTATCGCCTTATTATGCAAGAACACCGCCTGCGCAAATAAGTTGCCTAGTCAGATTGACTGGTGCTCGCGGCCGCAAAGCATCAGTGCGGGTGAACATCACGAAGTAGCAGTGTGACAAAAACCTCTCGCGTGGCACTTCCGCAAGTCGTTGAATTATCAAGCCAGGACTGGCGATTTCGTTGCGTGGCGAAATCAGATGTTTTTGCCTTGAGCGACGGATATTGGTCCCTGGACGACTCACAGACCACAACGATATAGTTGCATAACTTCACTCAGTGGTTAGAAACAGGACGGAAGTCCATGTCGCAAGAAAACTGGCAGTTTTGCGTCGTCGGGTACGACTCGAATGATGCGCCATCGTATCTGGGATTCACCAAAACCCTTGAAGATGCCGAAACAGCGAGGGCGAACGCGCGAACGGACGGCTGGCGCCGCGTTGCTGTTCTCGACTCCTCACTGAAGGAAATTGTTCCGCTCAAGCGCGTGTTCGAGGCGATCGAGGGACAAATCCTGAACGGAAAAACATACCTCTCGATTTCAAAAGCGATTCGCGCCTTGCTGGAATCCCACCCGGACGTATTCGGTACAGCGCCGACGTTTTTTGGCTTGACGTCTGAGGGTGGCCTGGAACTGGCGCAAATGACCGTTGCTCGGCTTTACGATCGATCCCGGTCGGGCCTCGATCGTGCGGTGACGATCCGGAGGATGCTAGAACAGTCGAAACGCGAGATTCGTTCATTCAAATACGGCGACGAGACGGAAGTGAATGAGGCGATTGCGAAGGCAGGGAAAACTGTGCAGGGACTTGAGCCAATTCTCGCTGCGATAAAGCACCGACGGAATGAGTGGTTCGCCCATTTGGACGTGCGCACGGTTGCAAACTCTCAGGAGTCTAACGACAGAGCGAAGCTGACGATCGCAGATCTTGAACGGGCGTTTCGGGAAACCGAGGAGATTGTCGGCAATCTCACGCATTTATTTGACGGGGCCATCGGCGAGCTCCGTTATCTCGGCGGCGATGACTATAGGGGAATGCTGGAACGCATCCGACACTCGATCGTGACCGAGAAAGAGGTGTTCGACGCGGTTTTCGGAAAGCACTTAGGGGATCCGCCGCCAGCAGCGGAAGGATCATGACCTGCCAAAAACGACTATTCGTGTTTGGTGCCGGCGCTTCTGTCCATGCCGGATACCCGCTCGCATCGAAACTGTGGCCTGCATTAGCCAATTGGGCGAAAACGAATTTCTCCGAATCTCACCTAGTTCGAGATGTCGTCGAGTTCATGGACTCAGCGTTTGACCTTTCCAAATCGTTCGAACTATTGCTCACAGACTTGGACGACAGAATCGAAAGACTTCACGCGACCGCGTCACCAACGGACGACGAAAGGATGATGAAAGCGCTTTTAGTGTCTCTGCGGAATGGCTTAACGCAGATGCTGCTCTCCTACTTTGATGCGATCCGTTCTCAACCCGCGGAACTGTACAACACATTCGCCGCCAAGGTGCTGAAGGCAGGAGATTCGATCATCACATTCAACTATGATCTGGCGTTAGATCGCGAACTCGCGCACACCGACAAATGGGACATCAGTGACGGATACGGGTTCGAGCTCGATACCGTCCCACGTACGAAATCCGCTTGCACGCTGTTAAAACTGCACGGTAGCGCCAATTGGCGGGGCGAATTGTTCCAAGGCATGACGGGGTTCCTCCAAATGAGTTTCGAAGAACGATCCCTGGGACAGCGCCCGATAATTCAGGCTTCCGAGTTTGAGTTCTTGGGGTGCAGCGGCAGGTCGGATCCGAAGGCCCACGGCGCGAACGCTTCGATCCACAGTCTCATAATGCCAACGGCCAAGAAGCAGTTTTATAAGCAAACCGGCGTCGGGCGGGAGTGGGAAGAGTTTTGGAACTCTCTTTGGTCACAAGCGGCGGCGGCACTCAGGTCTGCGAACGAAGTCTATATGATCGGGTACAGCGCGCCGGAATACGACACACGCGCCCGAAATTTGTTTGCCACATCGATCAATGAGAACGCCAAGCTGCGTGTTTGTTGCCACGATGGAACGCTCGGGGTGAGTGAATCGCTGAAAGTGTTGAGCCTCGACGCCCGACCTGCCTTGCAAGGCCGCCGTCTTCTGGAGAACGATGGCTTGCTCTTCACTCCCATCCTCTCAAACGAAAAAACCCAGAAACCCCGCACTAGAGCAAAAATCCCAGTAACCCTGGCGCATGCAATTGGAATTTAAGAACTTAGCGGTTTTTGATCGTTGGCAAAAGGTGGGAACTACTCGGGATCATTGACCGTCTGCTCGATAAGATAGGAAATGGTTCGCTCGTTTGTGTCGTAATCGTGGGCGAGAAATTCGGTGGCCAAGTCGCCAGGGGCCCACTTCCCTTGCGCGAATGGGTTTTGATCCATGTTCTTCGCAACCCATGTCCAGAACTCGGGCCAGAGCTGCAAGTTTGGAAGTGTTCCAGCGCGGAAGGACGTGCAGAGCCATCCCCAGATCAGCTCCGTAGACGGTACGCGCTCTTGCCCTCTAAGCCAACGACGGAAAGTCCACAGCTCCGCGCGAAGCAATTTGTATTTCGCACGCACATCAGCTTCATCATTTGCCGGCAGTTGCTTCGGACGGCCGCCTTGCGCGGTTGCTGGTTGCGTTCGGAACTTGCGGATCAGCTCGCGACGGAGCTTTAGAAGTTGCTTCGACAGCTCATGGGATAACGGCTTGTTCGTTTTCTCTTCTGTGAGCCGCTCATTCGCCCAGTCGTCAGTGATGCCGATTCGCCCGAGCGCTTCTTCAGACGGAGAAGACCTCGTTGAATTCTGGATGAACGCGTACGAAGTGATCCTTGGGCGGTTCCTTCACCTCGATCCGCGAAACGGACACACTTTTACGCGCGTTGCCCGCCCAGCTAGAATATTCCCCGTGACTAGAGAACGCTGGGCTCAGATCGGAATCACGGCTCAATTCCTCATCGTGGTAAGGACACTAGGTGAGTTCTTCCGGCTCAGGCACGTCCTTGGCACGAGCTTCTCGGTTGCGGTCGCTGCGCTGTATGAGTCGAACGGCGGGCAACTATGCCTCCTCAAGAGTTGCTATCGGCTACAGGGCTTGTTGATGTAATCAGGCGATAGCGCTCACCACCTGGAGCGGCTGGGTTCGGAGTCCGGTTGACGGGCTACCCTTCCCTAATCCGGTAAGGTAAGAATTGCGACAATCCGCCCCCAACCTCGCTGTGGCTTCCTACAGCCCCGCTTGAAGCCCTAGGGTTATCGGTTTGAGTCAACTCCGATGAAGGCGCGAGCAATGGAAACTTAGCAGGAGCCGAGTGCCGCTTTGGAACTTCTAGGGATTTCCCTAGTTGTCCTCGATCTGCAATCAGCGTACACGGGAACCTGGAGTTTTAGTCGAGTCGTTAGCAGGACGCCTCAATTGGACTGAATTACCTCGGCACCTGGCCGGCGAACTCCGGGGAAGTATTCCGATGAGAGCCAAGATGATCGCCTCGATTGTGGCCCTGACGATGCTGTCCGCAGTTATGTGCATGGCCGCAGATGACAACGATGAAAAAAGGCAGAAAACCCGCAAGATGGCAGCCGAGGCCTCGCAGGATTTGTACAAGCTGGAACCCACTTCCCAAGCCGCTATCCAGAAAGCGGCGGGATACGCCGTTTTCGACAACATGGGGGTGAACGTATTGCTGTTGAGCACGGCACGCGGTTCAGGACTGGCCGTCAACAACAAGACCAAGCAAGAAACCTTCATGAAGATGGGTTCGGCCGGTGTCGGTGTGGGCGTAGGAGTGAAAGACTATGTCGTAGTGTTTGTTTTCGAGAACGAAAAGGCGCTGGCACAATTTTTGGACTCCGGCTGGTCCGGTTCGGGGCAAGCGGACGCTGCGGCCAAGGCAGGTGAGAAGGGCGGAGCTTACTCAGGAGTCTACCAAATCACCAAGAACGGTCTCGCCCTTCAACTGACTCTACAGGGGACGAAGTACTACAAGGACGACGACCTCAATAAAACGAATAAAACATAGCAGTGACTCATGAAATGAGACCCAGGGGAAGCGAGTTGTTTCCAGTATCCAAAGGAAAGAGCGCTTCAAGGGCTCGAATTGTAATGACGAGAAATCCAGCAATGAGGAGAACCAAACATGATTTCACGCAAAGTCTGGCAACGCATCCAAGTTGGTCTGTCCGGAGCAGGCTTTCTTTGCATCAGCTTGGCATTTACCGTAAACGCGCAGGTGAAAACAGAGACTAAGGTCGAGGAAGGCCTGGCTTCACAAACTGTCAAGATCGAGACCGCCGAGGTGGTGTATGCTTCCGGCAACGATCTCGTCGTCAAGACCGACGACGGGGAGCTTCGGCATTTCCCGAATGTTTCAGACGACAAAACCGTGACTGTCGCCGGCAAGGAATTGACGGTTCACGATCTCAAACCTGGCATGAAGCTGCAGCGGACCACGATCACGAGCACCACACCGAGAATGATCACCACGGTAAAGACCGTGACCGGTAAAGTCTGGCGCGTCAGTCCACCGAACTCAGTCATTCTCACCTTGGAAGATGGTACGAACCAGTCCTTCAGCATTCCCAAGGGGCAGAAATTCAATGTCAACGGCCAGGAGACCGACGCTTGGGGCATTAAAGAAGGAATGAACATTTCGGCAACCGCGGTCACCGAGACACCTGAAACCGTCGTGTCACAAGAGGTGAAACGTACGGGGACAATGCCACCTCCGACGCCCGAACCGCCAAGACAGGGTGCCACACTGCTCATCCTTGTTGTTCCAACTAAGTAGCTCGAATCGTTCCTCAGAGGATTGGCGGTCAGGGATGCCAATCCGATGCCCGCTTTGCATCGACGAAAATGGATGCTTCTCGGTCATCGTTTCTGGCTCCGTTGTTTGACGCGTCGAACTGAACTCGAGAGACCTGCGCCATGAGTGTCGCCATCCGAGCCAACCGAGAAGGAAACCACGCCCGTCTAGTGGCGACCGGTCCGTTCGACCTGGCCCATGCGACGATGGCAGCACGAGCAGTGGAGAACGCGGAGGCACTTTTAGCTGGCTGCGGCTCGGTCGATGTCGATTTAGCGCAGCTTGAACGAATCGATGGCGCCGGTGCTGTCTTGCTGGCAAGGCTTCTCGATCGGCTGGATACGGGCGGCCGCCACCCGCGCGTCATTGAAGGCCCCAACCGCGAAGCGGCACGCTTAATCGCAAGTTATCGCGAGCGCCGGGCGGGGCTCCCAGAGCGCCCGACACGTGTGATGAATCCGCTGACGCGGATCGGGGCTCTAGCGGCTGAAGTGCCTAGCAAGGCAAACGAAGCATTTGATTTCACCGGTCGCTGTGCCGTTGCGTTTCCAACGGCTGCGGCCACACCGAGATCAGTCGATTGGCGTTCGTTGCCGAGGCTGATTCAAGAGGTCGGCGCAGACGGGCTGCTGGTTACGAGTGCTGCCAACTTGCTGATCGGCGCAATCATCGGGTTTCTCGGCGTTTCGCAGCTCGGGCGCTTTGGAACAATCGCCCTTGTCCCCCAGATGGTAGTCGTCGCACATTTCCGAGACCTTGGACCTCTGGTCACCGGAATGATTGTGGCCGGACGATCGGGCGCGGGTATTGCGTCGGAGATCGCCACAATGAAGGTGTCCGAAGAGGTCGATGCCTTGCAGTCGATGGGCTTCGACCCAGTGAGATGGTTGGTCGTGCCACGCTGTCTCGCTCTCGCCATCACGGTGCCGATTTTGACCTGGCTTGGCGACGTACTGGCCCTTGTCGGCGGATTGGCGGCCACGATTGTCGTTTCGCATATGACAGCAGGCGCCTTCGTCGAGGTGGCCTTGAACACGATCAGTGCCGACAACTTCTTTTCGGGTCTCGTGAAGACTCCATTTCTGGGGCTCTCAATCGGATTGATCGCATGTGGTCAAGGGCTGCTCACACGCGGCGGCGCGGCCGCTGTCGGGACCCGGACGACGACCGCCGTGGTGCTGGCCCTCTTCTCAGTGATTGTGATCAGCGCCCTGTTCACGTTCTTTTACGCACTCATAGGTATCTGAACATGCCTCTATCAAGGCCACACATCACCGTCGACGATCTGCGGGTAGGTTGGGGGACGCGGGTACTCCTGGAGCACATCACCCTCCAAGTCGAGCGCGGAACGATTTTTGCAATCCTCGGCGGATCGGGGAGCGGCAAGAGCACGCTGCTGCGGTATTTGATCGGACTCGAGCGGCCCCAAGCCGGGCACATCGACATCGACGGCGTCGGCGAGCCGCACCTTTACGAGGGCGTGCCGCGCTTCGGAGTGCTTTTTCAGTCGGGCGCGCTCTTTGGCTCGATGACGCTCGCGGAAAACCTCGCTCTCCCCTTGACTAGATGGACCGCGATACGCGGCGCGACCGCGCGGGAGCTCGTCCAGGCCAAGCTCGACCTCGTCGGGCTTGGTCCGTTCGCCGAGCATCTACCCGGCGAAATCTCGGGCGGCATGAAAAAACGCGCCGGCATTGCTCGTGCTCTTATGCTCGAGCCCGATCTGTTGTTCTTCGACGAACCGTCTGCCGGTCTCGACCCGATTTCGGCAGTCGAGCTCGACCAGCTCATCCTTACGCTTAGCCACGATCTGGGCATCACGGTCGTTATTGTGACCCACGAACTGCCGAGCATTTTTCTTGTGGCCGCCCACTGCATCGTGCTGGACAAAGCCGCCAAAGGCGTTGTGGCAGCGGGCGACCCGCGCAAACTGCGCGACGAATCAAAGATCCCGTTCGTACACAATTTCTTCACGCGGTCGACGCCTGGCATGTCCGCGCATAAGGGAGGGTAACCCAATGGCTGTCGAGAAGAGCTACGCGCGCCTTGGATTCTTCATAGTATTAACACTGGTCCTCCTCTTGGTAACGGCGTTTTTCTTCATTCAACGGCTGAAGCAGCGTCCCGCAATCGGCATGGTCACCTACACCACCGACAATGTCTTCGGCCTGGACGTCTCTAGCGCCGTTCGGCTTAGGGGCGTGCCAGTGGGCCGCGTCACAGCCATGCGTGTGGACCCACGCGGCACGATCGTCCAAATCGAGTTCGAGGTGTTCCTCGATCGCCTTAGCACCATTGGCCTGGATGTCAGCCGGCTCCGGACGATTACCGATGTTGGAGGCGTGTTCCCCAACCTTCGGGCCCAGCTCATGGGCAACCCAATAACGGGTGAGGCGTACTTATTGCTCGATCAACCCGAGAATCCACCCCCGCCGATGGAGCTTGCGATCAAACCGAATCGGCCCTACGTTCCGTCGGTGCCCTCGCCGTTCGAGATGGCGCAAGATCGGCTGCCTGCGCTTTTGGACCGCGCTAATGCGACGCTGCAGACCCTCAGAGAGATTGTTGCGCGGATGCCCGATAGCCTCGATCGGAGCGACCGATTCTTCGACAATACTGACCGCATCATGCGCGAGAGCGAGCTACCAACGCTGAGCGCCGACTCCCGGAAATTCTTTGCGACGACAAGTGCGCAGATCGAGCAGATCAGGTCCGACATGGACGGAGTGATCGGCAGCGAAGGGTCACTGGTCAAGTTCTCTGAAGAGGCGCGGGCCGCAATCAAGGCCGCAGACCTTCCGGCCGCGACCCAAGCAGCGCGCGAAGCGGCGGACAATTCCAGACTGGCGGCGGACGATCTCCGACGCACCCTACCGGCCATTCGGGATTCGCTCCAAGAATTGCGTGAGCTCTCGCGAATGCTCGAGGAGCAGCCCGAGTCGTTGGTCTATGGTCCACGACCGCCAAAGGAAAAACACCGATGACGCGCGTCTCCCGATCAGGCGCCTATCTGCTCTTTACGATCATCTGCCTGTGTGAAGCCGCTTGCCTGCGGCGCCCCGCTACGACACCGAGCCACATGCTAGAGCCGCAACTGCTAGAGCCACAACTGCCACAACCAGCGACGCAAGCGACTAAGGCTCCCAACGCAACTCCCGTCCGGCTGCTCGATACACAAGCACGCGGGCACATCGGCCGCCGTGTTCTGCACCAGCAACCGAATGGTGAGTTGACCGAAGACGCCGTCTGGCGATGGTCGTCCGCTCCCGACCGCTATCTGGACACGGCACTACGCTTCGAATTGGCATCGAGTCCAGATCTGCGCCTCGTCGATACCGGCCGCGCACGAGCGCTAGCCGCCACGCTCCTCATATGGGACCTCGATTCTGCGGGGGAGACGCGACTGGTCGGAGCTGTGGAGTTTCAGGTCACAGGGACCGACCGTGAGGTCCATACAAAAGTAGTCCGAACCAGCGAGCCCGTCTCAGCGGAGCTACCTGGCGACTTGGCTGCCGCAGCAGGCCGCCTCTTGCGCCGCCTGGCGTCTGAAGGTCTGGCGCTCGTCACAAGCGAATGATGAGGAAGTGGGAAATGTTCTCGGGGCATTTGTGGCTCACCTACTATACTGCCAAGTTGCGGATACGTTCTGGAAGTTGCCACCAAAGCGGACGTAGACGCCGCGACTGTAGCTCACCTTTATTGACTGGTGTTCGGAAACACGAAAAGCAGCACTCCCACACCCTGCGCTTGTGGATTTGGTTTTCTACTTCGGGATCGATCCTGAACTATTGACGCCTGACAAATCGGGTAGCCTGAAATTGCAAAAGGTTACGACGACCACTGGATACTAGGGATACTCCCAGTTGGAGCGTGGCCCGGAACAAATTAGAAAGGACACTCTGAAAGGAGAGTGTGACGATGAACAAATTAGGGCGCATTGCAGTTTGCGCGATGCTGACGATGGGTATCTGCGTGGCGCAGGATTTAGTGAATATAATCCACGGAACGATCAAGAAGGTGGATAGCACCACGAAGACAATTGTGGTGAAGACTGCCGATGGAACGGAGCACACGATTAAGGTAACGGATGCGGCAACGGTGAAAGGAACCAAGGACGGATTCAACGGCTTAAAAGAAGGAACGCAAATCGTGGCACGGACTACAGGGAAGGGCGCTGACGAAACTGCGATGGAAGTCGGCAAGATTAGCAAGGACGGCTTCAAGGCTGCGCATGGCACCGTTGAAAAATTTGATAAAGACACCAAGACAATCGTAGTCAAGGATGTCCATGGAGCAAAAAAGACGTTTGAGTTAAGTGGGAAGGCTTTGGAAGACGCAGGCAAAGCTACGGGAGCGGGCATAGCAAAAGGCACGAAAGTGACGGTGTATTACACGGAAGAGGGCGGGGAGAAAGTAGCTTATTATGTTTCAAACTGACAGCTGGAACAGTAGAAACACGATTACGGCAATCTGAATGCGTAGAAAAGAAGACAGACTGTCAACAGACTGCGGCAATTGACATTGCAGTTCGGTAAGTCGTTTCAATATATTCGGCGTACTATGCGTGCCCCCAAGACTTGTTCGCTTTGGGCTTTTGTTTGCGCTGTTGCTGGCGCAATTATGTCTCCTGCGATTCTCGCGCAATCCACACCCCCACAATCTAAGGTACCCTTCGTGAATGCGCCCACAGAGACAAAGAAGTGGACGGGTGACCTCGACACTCTTTTGAAGCACCGAGTGATCCGTGTGGGTGTCCCTTATTCCAAAACGCTCTACTACACGGTCAAGGGAGTACAGTGGGGCGTGGCTTACGAAGGCGGCCAGGCGTTTGAGAAGTATTTGAATCGGAAATATCCCCAGGGTGATAAGAACCTCAAGATTCATCTGATGTACTTCGTGGCGCCCCGCGAAAAAGTGGTGGAAAGACTAAATGAGGGGACACTTGATCTTCTAGTTGCCGGCCTGACGATAACTCCGGAGCGCCAAAAGGTTGTGGATTTCTCTAGCCCCACACTACAGAGCGTGAACGAGGTGGTGGTTACCGGACCAGATTCCCCGGGACTTGTGACCATTGGCGATTTGGCAGGGAAGGAAGTGTTCGCCCGGAAGACTTCGAGCTATTGGGAGCATCTGGAAGAATTGAACGCACGGTTTCAGAGGGAGAATAAGGCTCCTGTCATCCTGCGTGTTGTTCCGGAAGATTTGGGAGACGAAGACCTATTGGAAATGGTCAATGCGGGTTTGTTGCCGACAATTGTCGTCAACGAGTGGACCGCTAACTTGTGGAGTAAATTGTTGACCAAGGAAAGGGTCCACTCGGAAATCACAGTGGCCACCGGTGCGGCATTTGGATGGGCTGTGCGCAAAGACTCGCCCAAGTTTTTGGATGCCATCAACGACTTTTTGAAAACGCACCGTCAGGGCACAGCTTTTGGCAACGAGATACTAAAGAGGTATACCGGATCGACGTACATGCTCAAGCAAGCGGTTTCAGAATCGGCAATGAAACGATTCGAGGAAACCTCCAAGATCTTTCGCAAGTATGCGGCGAAATATGACACTGATTATCTTCTTATGATGGCCAAAGGTTATCAGGAGTCCGGGCTGAATCAAGCCGCCAAAAGTCCGGTAGGCGCAATTGGTGTGATGCAACTCATGCCCGAAACTGGGGCCGAAATGAAAGTGGGCGATATTCACCAAGAAGAACCCAACATTCATGCAGGTATCAAATATTTCTACAAGATGATGCAAGAGCGCTACCGGGATGAGCCAATGGACGCTCTGAACAAAATCCTATTCACATTCGCGTCCTACAACTGCGGCCCGAATCGTGTGAAGCAGTTGCGCACAGAAGCTGCTGCCAGAGGCCTCGACCCCAACGTCTGGATAAACAACGTGGAGGTGATTGCGGCGGCGCGCGTTGGCGCGGAGACAGTGAACTACGTCTCGAACATTTACAAATATTATGTCGCGTACAAGCTCATCGCTGTGCAGAAGGAGCAGAGCGACAAAGCCAAGGAATCACTCCAGAAGAAGCCCGCTTAACCCGATTCCACGACGACGCGTCTAGATTCGCTTCCTAGTACTTGCGTCGTGCCCGATAAGTCCTAGCGGGAGTTTACTGCAGATTCGGTCAGCAGATTTCTAAGTGTGCCTGGCGAATCGCCAGCCACAGGGCATGTAACAATGTAACACCTCCTCGCTGTATGTTGTTCATTTCAAAGGCGCTCTTGATTCTGGCGAAGCACAGGAATTGAGCCGCTCGAGGTCGCTGTTGCTTAGCCGATCTTCGCTCCAATCGCTTCGCCGGAGACGATTATCTCCACGCGCCGGTTTTTCTGCCGCCCTTCGTTGGTGCTGTTGTCTGCGACGGGTTCAACCTTGCCAAAGCCAACGGCTGTTACCGTGTCTGCCGCCGGCCCCTGCTGAACGAGGAACTCGCGCACGGCGTCCGCGCGCTGTTGGGAAAGCTTCATGTTCGCTTCATCGCCGCCGATATTGTCCGTATGCCCTTCAATAGCCAAGTGCAGGCCAGGATGGGATTGGATGATCCCGGCAAGCTTGGCCAGCGTAATCTTGGTATCTGGTTTCAGGTTGTACTTGCCGAAGTCAAACAACACATCGCCCATGTTCACCACTAAACCGCGAGGCGATGTACCTGCCTCACACAGACTGCTGGTAGTGCCACAGGGCCAGTAGGCCATGCGGAACTACGTCGGGCAGGAGACGGGAGTCTCACTTGGGCGATGGAGACTGCCGGATTTGCAAGCGGGCTTAATCGAGTGGTTCGCCTTCACGGAAGTAGGAGCCACCTTTTGTATCGGACTAAAAAACTTCAACGAATAGCCGACTTTTCGGCCAAGTGAGTGCACAGTGTCTGAGATAAGCTGATTGCCCAAAAACAATTTGCTTCACATCGCGGAGTACCGGGTGTATATAACGGCCCATCCGGAAGGTCAAAATGGATATCCCGGATAATTCCGCAACATCCGTGTGCTAGCAGCGGCAGCTGCCTATCAACCTTGGACGCTGGGGGATTGCGTGCGAATCGATCGGCAAATTGTTGTGGTGTTGTGTTTGCTCGGAGCAACCGGGGCGATGAAAGCGCA
Organism: Candidatus Acidiferrales bacterium; assembly: GCA_963709675.1. Taxonomy (GTDB): domain Bacteria; phylum Acidobacteriota; class Terriglobia; order Acidiferrales; family UBA7541; genus Acidiferrum. Next base: position 299,590 of record CAVPWW010000001.1, on the reverse strand, counting down.
GACGCTATCCGGATACACGACACAGGAAAGCGTTCTGGTGCCGGTGACGGGAGCGGCGGTGAGTTCACAGTTTCCGCTCTTGCAGGGAGTGACATACAAATTAAGAGCGGCTGGCGTTGCGCAAGTCAAAATACCGGGTTTGCTCGGCACCTACACGCTGGCCGATGCGGAGTATGCGAGTGAGTTCAGCGGCTTATTCGGGTTACCGCAGGTTAATAAGTGCCCTTTCACGAATATCGCTATCGGTCTGGCAGTAAATGACCCGACCACCGGCATGACCAAGACGCCGTCCTGGGGGGTATACAATTCTGCGCACATTTATACGGTGAGTTTTACCGGAACAGGCGCGCCGATCAGCATCAACTATCACAACTGCTCGTTTGGGGGGAGCCAAGGGGCGCTGATCGTGCAGATTTTGCGGCCGATGGGGATGAACCTCCCTATGACGGGGCAGCCGGGTTACACGGATGTTAGTCCGCAGCTTCAGACGTTCCCACAACAGACGCAACAATCTGTATCGGGACGGGCCAACGCACTGGCCGTGGCGGCTAACGGCACACGCTTGTATGCGGGAACGTTTGCGGGCGTATGGCGCTCGGACGATGCGGGACTGACGTGGAAACAGATGACGCAAGCGCAGCCACCTTCCAATTTGGACGCTGTGGCGGGAGGGTTATTCGTACCAGACGTGTACGACATCGCGATCTCTCCGCAGAAGCCGGACGTGGTAATGATCGGAGTAAACGGAGATCTGCACGCGCAATTGATGAGTGGAGTTTACCGTTCGGAAGACGGCGGAAATACCTGGACACTGGTGAAACAGTTCACCTGCCCCAAATTCTCAACTGTTACACAGATTGTTTTCGCGCCTGATGACGCGAACCTTGTGTATGCGGCGGGCGGCTGTGCGATTGGGCTCAGCGGCGATGGAGGCAAAACGTGGACGGAGAAAACACTGCCAGCACCGAACGCGGTCTGGCATATCGCGGTCGCTCCGTTCGAACCTTTGTTATACGAGAACCGGACAGTAACGGGAGTGAGAGGAATTACAGTAACCGGGCCGTTTCAAGGTGTGAGACGCGTGTATGCGCTCGGCAGCGACCAAATGTTTTATTCGACGGATGGCGGCCAAACCTGGATCCAGGACGAGGGGATTCAGACGATCGTCGCCGTAACGGGGGTGGGCGGCGCTGCAGCGCCGAACAACGCAAACAGCTCGCGAGTGATCATGGCGGAGCCGGGAAACAACCAGCACGCGCTTGTGGCGGTTCCGGGACGATCAAATGGGCCGAGCTACTATGACAACCCGCAGTGCGGGTCCAGCGCGACGGTAAGAGATGGAACGATCTGCAATATGACGACGGCGCGACTGTGCGGCGAAGGGAGCGTATGGCTGGGGGATTTCAGCAACTTTGCCGCGAATTCAAGCCAACCGGCTGCGGTATGGACGCAACTACAGTCGCCACCGACATACTGGGGGGTTTCGACGCCAAGCGGCAACAGTTACCTGGATGTAATGCCGATGGGAAGCAGTTATCTGCTGTTCCTTTCGGACATGTCCCACGTCCACGTTTCTGCCGGACTGCCGATCGCCGGGGGCTGGCACCGGATAGAGGGGCTTGATGCGTCGAGAACGGCGCCGCCGAATCCTCCCAATCCGTACTGCAACAACCTGTTTGTACATGTAGACCCGCACGCTCTGGCATTCGCGTCGAATTTTTCAATGACGCTTCAACCAGTGCCGAGCGGGACGCCGGCGCCTTACAACGAAAACAAAGTAGCGGGACAGTCTTCGGGCGACATTTGGATGGCAAATGACGGAGGGGTCTATCACTCGTTCGGGGCGCAAGGGAGCTGGCTGCCGGCGAGTGGTCTTGCCACGCTGGCCACGATCAATGTAGCGGGAGTGGCGGTGAAGGGATCTGCGCCAGGCTTGTATTTCGGGACAGGAGATAATGCTAATTTCTTCAGCCTGGACGGAGGGACCACCTGGAACATGCCGAGGTCGGATTGCGGGGATTGCGATGCATGGTTCGCCGATCCAGCGCAGATCCAGCAGGTGATGACCTTCATGCCGCTCGCCGGTGGCGGCGGGTTTTACATGTTTACGAACAACGCGAAGTATCCCGATGCCGAGTTCAAACCGACAGACGGTACGACCTTTGCGCACTGGGTGTGTCCGAATGCGTGCGATGCTTCCAGTTCGTATTGGATGCGCGGTTACCGGCCGATGGTGTTGACGGCAGCGAATGAGAACGCTCCGGCGACGGGGGATTATGTTGTCATCGGGACGAAGAGCGATGGATCGCGGGTGGTGTTTCGGAAAACAAACGCAACGGCTATGAATGCAGCTCTAGACTGGGAAAACCCGGCCAATGCTGTGCCGTATGGACCGGCACTGCCGGCGTGCGGGAGTGTCGTGGATTGCATTGACGTGGTGCAAGCGTCGGGCGGGCACGGCGCACCGATGCTCTACGTGGGCGATCCATCAGCCTCAACGGACGGCGACCGCACTCACTTTTTGACTCTATGGAAATGGGCGCCCGGAGCGACGAACTGGCAACAAATTGTGCCATCGCCGAGTTCGACACCGGCTGGAAAAACAGCGGCGAACGCGCACCGGTTTTATGTCGATCCGTTCAACCCCAATACGATCTACCTGCTGGACGATACAGCAATGAAGCGTTCCGACGATGGAGGAGCGACGTGGCAGGTGGACGCGAGCCTAGACGATATGGTGACGGAACACCACCGATATTCCTACTTCACGGATGATTCGGTGATTCCGGTGATTAAGGACATGATCTTCGTGCGCGGAGAAGACAAGACGCGATTCGCAGTGGGAAATGCAGGAGTGTTTTATACGTTGGACGGCACGAACTGGTCGCGATTATTGAGCACCAGCGCATTGCCGAGTCATCCCGTGGCCGCGTACTTCGATGATATCTCCGATCCATGCGACCGGGCATTGTATGTGGGGTTCGCTGGGCGCGGAATTTTGCGCATAGATCCGATTCCTTCTTACCAAAGACCTGGCGTCGGGGGTTTGCGGCCGTGTGCCAGTACGGTGGTGAACAAACGTGGTGAGCCATGAGAGTTCTGGCGCTTTGAGTTCCAGCACAAGCGCCGGTCGGGCGTCTTGCCGTGGTCTGCCGCCGTGAACAAATCCCGAAGAGTACTAAGTCCAAACCTCTCCGCCATAAAACCATACAGAGGACTTAAAGGCTGGAATCGAGCGGTACGTTTTCGGCTACAGAGACGCGCAGCCAATAACCGCTCTCCTCTCCGCCTTGTCGGTATTAGCCCTAGAGGGGATACCGATGAAGGTTAACCTTTACACGCGAGACCGTGGCGCGGCGATACTGCAAGTACTACCCCAAGAAAGGTTACCCACCAGCAAGTCTCGGCAAACATAACCGGGTTCCGGAAGCTTTCCGTCGCTTGTCGCTTTTTCTCCCCTTTTACGATTTCTAGGTAACACTCCAACGAAAAGCCGACGATTCCTGGGCGACAATCCGTTAGGAACGAACCTATGAGCTCGGACCGGGTAGTCATCTGGCGTTCACTAGGGGATGTTGAAGAAACTTTTGATGTGATGAACGAGTTGTAAGAAGGACAAAGTCCGTAAGGTCATCTGCCAAAGCGGCCCGGTGCCATTACCCTGACACAAGAGACAATCCTGCGAAGTTCCGCCCGATTTCGGGCGCAACCCGTTGCCGGAACGCAGTGCTTCTTCGAGCTACCCACTGCAGGGAGTTATGTTGGCGGGGTACGTGATGGGGAGATTCGCGTCGACATTCCCGTCGAGATTCGCGTCGAGTGCCATCATGTCCGATGTGTTAAGCAAGCGCCCTTTATAAATCGCCATGTAGGCCATTTTTCCATGAAAAGAGCCCGCGGCCGGGCCGTAGTCTGCGTTTCCGATGCGAAACGGGTTGTTGTTCGAGGCTTTCGAAACGTCGAGGTTTCCAACGCCGTCCGTTTCGGAAGCATTCGGTTGCAGGGCTCCGTTCACGTAAAGAGCGGCTGCACTGGCCGGACCAGGGTTTTGCGTAGTACTTTTCGTGCCGTCCCAGGTGAAGGCAACTTGCACCCATTGTGGCTGTTGCACAGGCACCGCGTTGTCGCCGCTTTGAATCACCATATTGGTGGTGCTGAGTTCCACGATGAACCGCAGAGCGCCGCTACTCGTGACCGCAAATCGAAAGCCGGAATCTTTCCCGCCTTGGTTGCTGTCGTTCTTTTCGCAGATGCCACCGGCCGCACCTCCGTTGAAGAAGATCTTGGCAAGGACCGTGATCTGGCTGGTAGGCATATCGTCGAAAGCATGGTCAATTCCCGCATCGAGGTTAGAGGCCAAGGGAGCGCCGCCGTAAAACATGATGGAGGGATCCGCGAGTACCCAGGTTGGCGGAGTGGCGCCAGAATGGGCGGCTGGTGTGCCGTCCACAATGTTTGTGTCGTCAGCAGGCCCGCCGTTAGTCTGTCCTGCGTGGCCATCATTCATGAGGAATAGGCCAATCAGGTTTTGGTACAGGGGGCTGTTCGTATTGACAGTTGATCCGGGTGGACGCCCCGGCAAAGCTGCGGGCGTAGCGGAGACCGAATTGGAGGTGGCGTTGACAGTACCGCCGTATGACGCGGTGACGGTGTAGGAATATGTGGTTCCATTTGTCACAGCGGTGTCGGGGTAAGAGAGGTCATTGGTTGTAGCATACGGATTATTGTTGCGGTGGATTTGATAGGTACTGGGCGGCTCACTGTCCGTCCAGCTCAAGATAACTTTGCCGTTACACGGTTCCGCCGTCAAACTGACGACCTCTTGCGCCCCCGCGCCCGGTTGAAACGAACAGCCGACAAACCTGAGCAAGATGATAATGGCCAGCAAAAGGATTGGCGCCGTCAACAAATAAGGATCAACCATCGCGATCACTCCTCTGGAGCGACGCTTGTCGCTCCTGGCTGTTCGAGCCGCTTACGGCGGGGTTAGGACCCCGCCCTCCAACCGAAATCGACCTTTTCAGCACCTGTAAAGCTCCTACCGTTGTCACTACGCAGACTTGGTTGGTTGGCCCGCTGTAGGTGCGGTCGAGTCCCTGAGCATGCGGCCATAGCGGACTCCCGTCACGGCGCCCGATGCGTCGATAAGCACGATCGTGGGCCAGATGCTTACGCCATAGGCAGTCGAGATCATGCGAGCCGGGTCGGTGACCAAAGTTGGAGTCAACTTATTTGCCACAAGTACCTTTTGCGCAACGTCCGCTGGCTCGCCATCGTTAATGGCCAGCACGACAGGGCCACACCGGCTGGCATTGCCGGCCGTGGCCTGCAGGTCGCCGATAGCGTCGATGCTTGGCTGCGAGGTGCTTCGCCAGAAAATGAGGATCACCGAGCGGCCGGAGAGCTTGCGCAGTGTCAATCCCGAGTTCGGTGCGAGGCCAAATACGAAATTTGGCGCCCGGCGTCCTAGACGGAGATACACGCCGAGCAAGCAGCGCTGGACGGCCCCGCCGGCCGTGAGATTCTGCTTGAGCGCCGCTGCTAGGCTTGGGACGTCGATATAGCCGTCCTGCTGCCAGACTACTTTGCCGGTGGGCGAAGCGATCAGGGTCATCGGCCTAGACTTGTTGTTCAGCCCAAAGATGCGCTCCCATCCGCCGCTCTGGCTATCGCCGTAAATGACACCTTTGGCGAAGCGCGATTTCGTCATTTGTTGGGCGGAGAGCACCGCGACAACTGCGGTGGTCGCGTCCTTGCGCCCACTGTCAGCTACGGCCTGCGCGAGAAAATCGAGGTTGGCGGATGTCTTGTCGTCGGCAAAATGCGCGACGACGTTGGGAGTGCCAGTTCCTTTTTGGTCCACGTGCGCCTGCGCGGGAGTGTGCCCCACAACATGAACCAAGCCGTTGGAGCCGGCTTGAGCCAGTGCGATGATTGCGGCTCCTTCATCGACGCCGTTGAGGCCCACGCTGTTGAGGCCGTTCACAACGGGGAATGTGTTGTAACCGCAGATGCTGGCGGTGACGGGCTGCGGGGTCACGACGCCTGAAGAGGAGAGCCGCGTGCCTTTGACTGTGAGGCACAAGGTTTGGTAGCCGGACTGCGACCCGGACCCGGGCCCTACATAGATGAAGGGGTTGCCTAGTGTCAGCCCTGCGGGCACCAGCACGAAACGATTCTGGTCGACATCGAAGGGCTGGGATTGGCCCGCATAGCTCCAGTCGTATTCGGTGATTCTGCCTCCGGGAATCCAGGTGTTGAAGGCGGAATAATCTGGCCCTTGGTTAATTGCGCCGGGAGGGAGGTGAGTGTTGGTCGGAATCGGTTGATACGTGACGACCGGTGTGGGCCAAGGGCTCACGGCCATCGAGCCGTGAAGAACAATTCCAGATGACGTGATGTCGACGGAGGTGTAGGACAAGACAAAATTCACATTTTGTGGTGGCGCGTCGCCCGTGGGAGGAAGAGCCGGGTTCAAGAGCTGATTCAGGAAAGTGCCGAGGATATTGTTGGCGTTGAACATGTTTTCGACGTTTTGTTCGTGAGCCTGAACAACGGCGTTGCGCTGGGCTCGAATGGGACCGAGGGCCGAGCTGATGAAATCGTCGGCGATCCAATCGAATAAAAGAGACAAGCCAGTGACATCGACATTAATGTCGCCAGAAATGACGATTTCGGCGGTGTCGAGGGGGCCGCCTGCGACCGACGCGGCGAGCTTCAGGGTAAAGTCTTGTGTCAGCGTGAAATTGAAATCGGGGAGATAGTCGGAATGCGCGTGTCCACTGATTTTCAACACGATCTTGCCTGTTTGGAGCTCGATAGTGGGGGTGTCGACTGAGATGGAGTAGGAATAGAAGGAAAGAGGGGGCACATTAAAAGTTAGTTGTTGCGCGAACTGCTGCACGATGTAATCGCTTCCCACGGCGAAGCCAAAGTCGTCGGTGCCGCTGAGGAAAACGTCGTTGACGCTGGACGGAGTTCCTTGCGTGGGGTTCAAGTTCAGCAGCACGCCGACGGTGTTTACCGGCGTGAGGAAAGTCTTGAACTGCATATAGTTCACACTGGCGGGCAGGGTGGAGTTCGAGGGCTGGAAGCTGGTCTGCAGCGCGTTGCGAATGAGGAGATTGATTCCCGTCAAATCGTTGAGACTCAGCGGGGAACTCGAATACGTCGGGTTGAAGCTGACGTTCACGGCGTTTCCAATATTGACGTTAACGGCGATCACGTTCCCGCTCTGCGAGGCTACCTGGTTGACTGGGGCGGTCAGCAGCAGGTCTCCTCGCGCAAATTCGCAAGCAGGCGCGGTGTTTGGATCCGGGAAATAGCGCGACATGATGTTCAGGCGCACGGCCAGGTTTGATCCCGTGGAGTCGGGCACTTCAATGGTCGGCGGGGCCAACTGCAACTGGGCTACACCCTGGAAGTTGCTGGGAGTAATTTGCACGATTATTTCGCCGGGGTTGACCACGGGGCGCAACGCGGCGTAAACCGGGTCGGTCGAGGCGAGTAATCCCGGGAAGGGGTTTGGTTTGCCGACGATATTTTGATTGGCAATGGCAGTTCCAAACCCATCGACGGCGCCGACGACGATGGGGGGAATGGGAAAGCGGTGGTGCGGGATATCGTCGACGCGCAGGGTCATCGAATGCGGGAGGCGCTCGGCGCTGTGCATCGCCGCCAGCACTCGGTCTACCGCCAAGGTCGAGAACTCCGCTACGACATCGAAATCGCCCGTAAGACTGTTAGCCATGTTCTCGCTCCATTTCTATCTCAGCCACTTTGCTGAGAAAACGACCGCGGACAGCACGAGGATGGCGGCCGAGATAGCGTGGTGCACGTTGAATTTCGAAGAACCTGTTGCGTGTTCGCGAAAAGATTCAAGAAGCAGGCGGCCGGCCGCGTAGCCGGAAGACACAAACAGCAACAGAGCACCGTGAAACGGCATGCGGTGCAAGAAAAGGATAGACAAGGCCAGCAGTGTTGCTGCCCAGATAGACTCCAGGCATGGCGAAGGGATGCGTTTCACCTTCACTCCCTCTGCATTGGGCAAAGGGATGCTGAACCATGCATTCGAAGGCCGGCCGCAGCAACACCCGTTCAGCAAGCATCCGATTCTCGCGAAAATCATGCCGGCCAAAATGGAGAGCGCGCCAACGTCCCAAAAAGCGGCGAAGGGCAAGCGTAACAGGTAGAGCAACGGGACAGAGAAGACGAGTACAAGAGGCAGGCCGCCGTACATGCCGTAGCCACCTTCGCTGCGGTCCCAAATTCGCCGCTTGTTTCGCGAATACCAGCACCAATGGACAGCGACGTGGAGCAGCCTTGCGCCGCCGATGGCGGGCAACATCAGGAGGATGGTTGCGACGTACACGCGAAAGGCGTTCAGACCGGTGGCGTGCGCGGCCCAGTTGTCCGTTGCCACCGCGGCCAGCAAACCGACGTACAGCATCGCCGGATAGCTGTGAATCGGTGTTCCGTGCCAGTGAAATAAGACTCGTCGCACGATAGTTACCCACGCGGCCAAAACGCCAAGACCAGCCCCGCCACAATGCCCACATCCGCAAGGTTGAAGACAGGCCACCAGCCCAGGTCGATAAAATCGAGAACACATTTCCGGCGAAGCAGATCCAGGAGGTTCCCGGCAGCGCCGCTGAATGCGAGCCCCAGTCCCAACAAGGCCGATTCGCTTCGGAACCAGATTCCCGATTTGTACAGGAGCATGGCGGAGACGAGCGCAATAAGCCAGAGAAGAGGAAGAATGATGCGAGGGTTTCCGGCGTGAAGCATCGCTTGGGGATTCGAGGTGGGGCGAATCTTTAGGAGGCGGCCACACGCGATGGGTTGAGCGGCCGTCCGGAGCGCGACGAAGCGTTTGCTCGCTTGGTCGAACAGCAAGAACAATCCAGCAAGGATTAGAACTTTGATCACGTGCGTCGCTTTTCGAATCGCAAGCATTTCCGGCCATGAATCTGCCGGTGCTCGCAACTTGATCTGGGAGATTCTACCTTGAAAATCGCAAAAGAGAAGAAAAAGACGACAAGCGAGGGAAAGCTTCCGGAAGCCGGTTATGTTTGCCAAGACTTGCTGGTGGGCAAACCAGTATTGCGGGTAATCGCCTAGTGTAGAGCTATTCAAGGTCTTGAGCCCACTTGGCTGGAAAACGCGCGATACATACAAGTGGCGTGTTCACCTCGTCGCGGTGCGAGAGGGCTCCGGGATTGTCGGTAAACCGGAGTTGGCCAGAAACGGGCTTGGCGAACTCTGGGGGAGTGCATTAGGGAAAACTGTTCTCGATACCTGCCCACAATCATCTGATTCTGGGCAACCCTGACCTACGAATTTCGACCTCTTTGGATCAGTGGTTTACAGCCGCTGATGGCTCGGGGTTTTTGGGCAGGCTTGCTAGCCACTCAGCTTCCATCGGAGGCGGCGCGTACTCCCGTACTATTTAGGGATGCTCGAGAATTCGGCACACTCCTGTCGTTCAATCGCGTCCATTTGTCGCAATGAGTGCAGCGCGCTCAGACCCGCCACGACCATCAACGAAAGCAAACCACCGAAAGCAAAAAACAGAATCATGCGCAGCTTTCCCGCTCGTTTCGTCAATTGCAAATCGTCTCCGATCATCTGAATTGACACCGTTCTCCTCGCATACTTGGGTTACGAGGATAATGCAATAGTTCTCTAGTGGTGAAGTCTTCGCTGCACGCTCGCTAACGCTCGCACTGCTCAGCTGCAAACCCAGTTGTCAGCCCTCGCAGGGGCGTCATTCACGTGGTCCCTCAAAATTTAATAGGTCTCGCTGAGTCGCTGCGTGGGCTGCGTCTATGAGGCTGCGTGCGGTGCGTGGGCCAAGTTCAAGACTTCTCCAGAAACGGAGGAAGAGCGATTCGTTGGCCAGGGTTCCGACTTACTATGAAGACCCGATTGGCTCTTGTAGCAAAACGAAAGTGGCAGTAAAAGCGGCAGTAAAACAGGCAGTAGCCGCGCTTGAAATTCCCATAAGTCTATGATATTAAATACAATAATATGATCGCAAAAGTGGCTAATAGAGTGGCACTAAAGGCGGTTGACCGGAAGGAAAATATCGCCCTGATGGAGCCGATGTTGATCATCGAGGGCTCACGTTTTCGCGGCGAGCTTACCAACCTAGTTGTTGAACTCGTTGGTCGTTCGGCCGGATTCCGTCGGAGCCTACCAGTAGGTATCGTCGACGCTCTCGCTGATCTCGTCCGTTCGATGAACTGCTATTACAGCAACCTGATCGAAGGGCATGACACTCATCCAGTCGATATAGAGCGTGCGCTGAGGAACGAATACAGCAACGACAGGCGCAAACGAAACCTGCAACTCGAAGCAAAAGCCCACATCGAGGTGCAGCGTTGGATCGATGCAGGTAACTTGCGCGCGCGCGCCGCTACCCGGGACGGTATCTGCGAAATACACCGCCGCCTTTGTGAAGAATTGCCGGACGAATTGCTGTGGGTGGAAAATTCAGAAACTCATGAGCGACTACCAGTCGTGCGGGGAGAATTTCGCCACAACGATGTTAAGGTTGGGCGGCACATTCCTGTCAGCCCCGGTGCTGTACCGAGGTTCTTGGACCGGTTCGAAAATGTCTACACACCTCTCGGCAGAACGGAATCGATACTAGCGACGGCCGCCGCACACCATCGGTTGGCTTGGATACACCCTTTTCTCGATGGCAACGGCAGGGTCATTCGATTGATGTCGCACGCGATGCTCCTCGAAACTCTCGACACAGGAGCCATCTGGTCCATTGCTCGGGGGCTGGCGAGAGACGTTAAGAGATACAAAGAACTCCTGGCGAATTGCGATAAGACGAGACGAAATGATTTGGATGGACGCGGCCACCTCAGCGAAGAAGCACTCGTCGAATTCACACGTTTCTTCCTGGAAAAATGCATCGATCAAGTTAATTTCATGGAAAGCCTTGTTCAGCCAGAGCGTTTGCGTACCCGCATTCACATGTGGGCTGAAGAAGAAGTCCGGCTAAAAAGTTTCTCTCCAAAAGCGATCCTGCTGCTTGACGCGATCCTCTATCGGGGAGAAGTATCACGAGGCGAAGTCGCACAGATCATAAGCACAAAAGCGCGTTACGCCCGAATCGTCGTTGCAGACCTAGAGAAGCACAATGTTGTCCGGTCCAGGACTCCATACGGCCGGCTTCGTATTAATTTTCCGGCAGCCTTAGCCCCGCGCTGGATGCCTGGGTTGTTTCCGGAGAAGGAATGACGGAACTGGGCCTCGGCAAACCACCGAAGTGAAGTTCGGCGAGGTGCGGCTCATCGGCGTAGCCACATCGTTATGGTTGCCGACGGAGGTGAAGGTCTACCTGATCTTGAAGGAACATGGCTCCAAGAACGGCGCGATATATGAGGTTAGTTTGCGCAACCAACACCACTACTCTAACTATCGCCACTATGGCATGTCCGTGAAAATAGGTTCCCCATAATCACAAAGCAAATCGCAGAAGGACTAGGAACAACTGCGGTGGGAAATCGAACCCCATGCCTCTTCGGAGCGCCATAAACCTGGCTAGATTCCAACTAAGCCTGAAATCCGAAGTTGAAGGCGGTTTCATTTAGATTTCTTGATCGATCTTGGGTTCATGTCGCGGGTCCGGGATGCAACTTCGGCGAAGTTGGAACTTCATAAAGAGACCTCCATCGGAAAACTTTCCGTCGCCGTGATAGCGAAACGAGTTCCACGGACTCCAGGATTGCTCCCGGTTGGCCGACATAACCGGCCAATCTCTGCCCATGTTCAGGGTGTCGTGAGCTTGCGAGCTTCGCTAAGGATTTTGGTGAGGCGGTTGGAGAGCCGGTCCAGGTGACGGCGAGAAGTTCCGTTTGGCAGCGCGCGGCGGAACATCTCGAGCACATGTTGAGTAGCAAGCAAAGAATCGAGCACTCCGCCGAGGCCAGTTCGAAGCGGGACAGACGGCACCCTCGGTTGTGGAACCAGATGCCGAGGTTTTGAGCGAGCTAGCTCAAATGCCCTCTGGAGATCATTCAACGTCACATCAAGATATAGCATGGTCATTTCGGGAGAGGTGTGACCGAGTAATTTCATCACGGCAGGCAAGCCAACACCGTTTCGAAGCATCTCCGAGGCATAGGTGTGGCGAAGCTGGTGAGGGACGATGCGTGTGGAAAGGCCGAGCGCGTGGCAGACTTGATGCAAGTAATCACGAAAGTGACGAACGAGCGCTGCTTTGGTGTTCGGACGGGACAGAAGACGTCCATCGGCAGGCAGCGAATCAAGGGAACGAAAGAATCGGAGGCGTTGGACGAGTTCACACACAAAGGAGTCCACGGGGACCATGCGTTCCGTTTTGAGTTTGCCGAGCGGCACGTGGACTGCCCATTGACCTGGGCGCGTGCAGCGAAGGCAGTCAGAGGACAGATCGGCACACTCACCAATACGCATGCCGGTGTGGCGAATCAACAGAAAGGCATTGCCACCCAGGTCGTTGCGGCGGAGGAATTCCTTCTGCAGGAGTTCATCCTGTTCTGCCGTGAGTGGGCGTGGAAGTCTGTGCGGAGGACGCGGAATGTCTTCGCGGCGGATCAGATGAGCGAGTTCAGAAAGCTGTTCGGTCCAAGCCAGTTCGTTGCAGATGCCGCGCAGACCGATGAGCAGGTTGATATAGGACTCTGTCGCGAGCGCGGGTGTATGCGAGTGCAGGCGGGACATCCAGCCGAGGATGTGGGGTTCACGGCGTAATTGGTCCAGGCGCTGCACCCCAGGATGATCAGCGCCGAGATAGCTCAGGAAATTGCGGGCGGTTCCACGGTAGTGGCGAGTCGTGTCGAGACTGAGTGCCACGCCGAGAGAATCGACCGCGCGATCGAAGACCGGAGCAAGAGGATGTTGGAGCGGAGAGCGTCGCGCGCGGTTCATGAGGAGATCACCGGAAGGGGACGAATGTGCTGCGCCACGGCACGTGCATACTCAAGGTAGACGTCTTGTGGAGTGACCTGCACATAGATGAGCGTGGTCTGGATGTCTGCGTGACCCATCAGTTGCATGAGCGCGGGCAGACTCATACCCGCACGAATCATGTCCGAGGCAAAGGTGTGCCGAAAGCGATGAGGGTTGGCGAGCTGGATGCCGGTGCCCTGGCGATGGTAACGGAATAAGGAACGCAATCCTGCGGCGGTCATGCGCGTTCCACGCGCGTGTCCTTTGAGTGAGACGAAGAGCGCGGCGGAGCAGGGATTCGGTCGTTCCAGTCGCAGATAGTGTTCGAGTAGTTGCACGGTTTCCGGTGCCAACGGCAGGAAGCGAAATTTGTTGCCTTTGCCAGGAACACGAAGCTGTGCTTCCGAAAGCAAGGCGTCGTCGCGATTCAAAGCCAATACCTCGGCGGAGCGGAGCCCTTGCAGAAGCATCAAGCCCACGATGGCCAACTCGCGCGAAGTGCGGAAACTGGACCAGAAGCGCGAGACTTCATTCACCGAGAGCGGCACGATGTTGCGTTTAGGCACCTTCACTCGCAACCGGCTCATCGCTACTCGCGGCCGGCCAAGACCCAACGGCCTTCGCCGCAAAAAAGCTTGATGAAAGCCGCGGGCGATTTGGCAAGGAGCATCGGGGAACTCATTGCGGATGGCGCGTTCGGCGATGGCCACGCGGTCATTGATGGTGGAAGGGGATGGCCGCGGTTGTTGGCTGGACTGGAAGCGCACGTAATCCAGGAGCGTGGACTCGGTAAGGTCACCTTCCCTAATGTCGCCGGTGGGATGAACGCTCTCCCACCAGCGAACAAAGTGCAGCAGGTTGTAAGCGCAGATGCGCAGGGTGGTGTTCGCCAGACGGCGAACATACTCGCGGTCCAGATAACGATTGATCCAGCCGACTCCCCGGCCGGAGGTCTGCTCGACGACACGAACCGGACTTTGTGCGTTATGGGAGCTCTGCTGGTAGATCACACAGAACTTCATGGCTGAGCAGCTTCCAGGAAAGAGTGGAACTGTCGCGCATCACCGCCCTGGACGAAGAAGGAGTTCGGATCGTGGCCATCTGGCAAGAGGACGTGGCGAGTGAGGATACCTTGCGCGCGCAGACGCTGTGCTAGCTGCTGCGAGGCTTGTTGGCCGCTGCCGTTGGCATCGACATCGAAAGTGAGATAAACAGTGCGCGGGCGGTCGCACAGCTGTTGAAACTGGTCAGCGTTGAGATGCGTGCCCAACGAGCAGGTGACATGGCGAAAACCTGCCTGCCACAACACGGCATAGTCGAACAGTCCCTCGACCAGAATCACCTCGGGGCAGTTCTGAACCTGCTCCCAAGCATACAAGCCACCCTTGGAGCCCGAGAGGAATCGATGGGCGAAGGCGGCAGCGATACTGCGGCCGTAGAGGTTGACGACGCGTCCGCCTTGGCAGCACGGGAAGATAACGCGCCGGTAGAAGGCATCATGACCCTGCGAGTTGAGCAGGCCGAGACGCTGTAGGAGATCAAAGGAATAGCCTTGGGCCGTGAGATGACGGCGCAAGCTCCCACCAGGGGCATAACCGATTCGCAGTTCTTTGATCAGGGCGGGATCGTGCAGTCCTCGTTGCTCAAGATATCGCAGTGCCTCAGGGTAGCGTTCGAGTTGCTGTTGATAGAACGTGGCGGCTTGCTCGAGTATAGCGGCAGGGTCGGCTGTAAGAGCGCTTTGCTGGTCGAGATAGGCGAGACTTTGGCGGAAGGATAGATGGCGGGACAACTGGACAAAGCGAAGGAGATCGCCGCCCCGGCCGCAACCGTGACAGTAAAAGAGATTTTTGCGGGCATTGACATAGAACGAAGGGCGGGTTTCCGGATGAAGGGGACAGAGTCCGACGAACTCGGGGCCGTGAGAGGCGGGCCGAGCGACCCAATTCTGCTGCCGCAGATAATCGAGCAGCGAAAGGCGCTGTTTCAATTTTTCGACGTCCTCGCCCACAACGCAATTTTGCCTCTGGAGGCGAGCGTAGGAGACTGTTGCCAGCATTTCCAGGCAAGGATGGTGGGTGGAGAAATTTTCTCAGAGCCGCAGGGGCCAGAGAATTTGCAAAACCGGAGTCAGCCAAGACAAAGGCCCAGCTTGGTGATCGGCGGGATCGCCACGCGCCAGCAAGTGAGCCATGCGGGCGAGCGTTTGGTGGAGAAAGGAAAGTGCCGGTTGGGAGCGGTCCAGGCCGTGGGCCCAGCGGCGAAGTGTAGAAGGATCGGGCACGCGATTAGGATCTGTGAGCGTAGGCGTTGCCTCTTCCCAGGAGCAGTGCTCCACCAAGCGCCGCCGCAATGCCTGACAGCGCGCCAGCAAACTGTAGTGCGTGTAAGGGAGAGAAAGCGGCGGCAGGAAGGTAAAGGTTCTCTTGCAACCGGGGCAGCGGCCGCGACGAATGTCAATCCAATCGTGATGCTCATCATGCGCTTGCTTGCGGCGGCGTCCGTGGCCGATGATCGAATCCATTTCACATGCCGAACATCTTCGCAGAATAACCTCGGCGCAGCTCGCGGCCCAATCTGTTTCGAGCTTGTACGGCGGTGCGGAAAGTGGGATAAACACAATCGTAGCTCATTGGAGCTCTGCCCCACCGGCGTTGACCTGCCAAGATCTGAACCGGAAGTGGAGCTCCTTCCTCCTGAAACAAAAAATCCAACTGGAAGAGAATAACCCTTCTGGCCTGCAGCTTTTAGGGGTGAGATTCAGAATATTGGCCGGTTATAACCGACAATTCGCCCAGAACCTCATGTACTGACCGCGACGACGCATCGAGACTGGTGGTAGAGTCACCCATGAAACACGAGAGGATGATATGCGTCTCAAAAAGCTAGCCCCGATCGTCTTGTTTGTCCTAATCACCTTGACCGGTGATGCGCGTGCACAACAGACTCGGAAGTCGATGGCTCCCTCCCCTGCATGGAATGACAACTCTCTAATCGCCGTGCAGAAAATGGGCGGAGACCCTACTCGACCTGGCGATGTCAAGATCGAGTTCTATGGACACGATGCATTTAAGATCACATCGCCGGTCGGTTTGACAGTTCTGACGGATCCTTGGCGGAATGACTTAACAGGCCTTTACCCAAAGTGGTTCCTGAACGAGTTTCCGGCCATCCAAGTCGACATCGTTCTTTCGACTCACGCTCATTTCGACCACGATGCCGTCGAGCACCCGAACGGGCTGATGGTTCTTGAGCGTTTGGTTGGGCGGTTTAAGCTCGGCGACGTCGAAATAACGGGCCTCGCTGACAAGCACAAATGTGAACCGGCGCCTCCTGACGAGCCGGGTAGCGCCTCTGCACCCCTCCATGTAGAGACTTGTCCGCCCAATAACGTGATCGCGTTCGATAATGCGATTCAGATCATTGAGACTGGTGGATTGCGGATCGCCATCTGGGGCGACAATCGTGCATCGCCTCATCCCTCTCTCGATCATTTCTTGAAAAATGTTGACGTGCTCATTCTGCCCATCGAGTCAATACTCACGCGCGCTGAGGTCGATGCAATCGTCGCGAAATATGACCCTAAGACCGTGATTCCAGCCCACTATTTTCTCAATGGTTTGACGACCAATGTCTCCGGTCTGGAGTCGACCGATGAATGGGTGAATGACCAAGAGAAGGTTCATCATACAGATGTTCGTCGCCTCGATAGTGCGGATTTGACGCTTAATTCAGCCGAGCTGAAAGGATCCCATCACAGGGTCTATTACTTCGGGAATTACTTTAAGAACAAATAGATATTTGATGAGCGAAGTCGAGTTCCGGATGAGGAGCTTCATTCTGGCTCAATAAGTCCTTCCATGAGAAGGCCGGTGAGTGTCAAGTCTTTTCGTTCATTTTGTCTCTTCATTCTTTCTTCTTTTTTGTTTCTTCCTCTGCATATTGTTCCCATTCAGCCAAGCCGCCTCTGTCGCCACCCTTCCATCCGTACTCTTATACCTAAAAAAAGGCTGAGTTGCTGCTTCTTCAGTTGAACTCCTTGCTAGAAGGTGGAAGACGCTCTTCTGGGCGCAAATCCCGGCCAGATCGACTGCTTTCAGAGGGGCCCGTCACCCAGGTGAAAGTTGGGTTGCATTGCTCCACGAATTGTGCGATAGGAAAATTAATCTCACCGAAAAATGAGCGCACTTTGGCAGGTCAACTCATGGGAGGACGGGTTCTTCCGCATGCTGGTGATGATTGAAGCCGTGAACCGCGCCAGGGTAGATATAGCCTTCGTGCACAACGTTTGCCGCCGTCAGGGCCTGGTCGTTAGACTGGCCATGAGGCAGCCCCTTCCTTGTCGAGCTCCCCGTTATGTACAAGAATCGCCCCCTTAATCCTGGGTATGTCCTGTGCGGGGGGAACTCTGCCATAGTAGGGCACCGCCGCCGACAAATCGGTTCCCATCTGCACTGCGAGTGCATTGGCAACTCCGCCGCCGTAACAGAAACCTGTGGCGCCGATCTTTCCCGTGCAGTCGGGACGCGCCTTCAGCCACTGGGCCGAGGCCAGCATATCTTCGAACATCTTTGCTCGGTCAATCTTGTTGAACAGCAGTCCACCTTAATAGTCGTCACCCGGAAACCCTCCAAGCGAGGTAAGCCCATCTGGCGCAAATGCCATGAAGTTCGCGAGGGCCAATCGCCGCGCGATGTCTTCGATATGCGGGTTCAAGCCGCGATTCTCGTGGATGACAATAATGCCTGGCAGCTTTGTTACTGTCTCAGACCGCGTGTCGGCGCTGATTGGCCGCACCAGATAACCCTTGATGCTTCCGTTGCCCTTCGGTGATGGGACGATCTCATAGGAGGTCTTGATCCGGTCATCGGTCTTAGACACCTGCTGTCCCAGGGCGTAGTTGGGCATCAATGCCTCGATGATCGTCGACGCAGCGAGACCGCCAATCGCTAACCGTTACACGCCCTCCATAAAGGCACGGCGACTCATCCCACCATGAATGAACTTATTGTAGAGTTCAACGGCTTCCCCCGGTAGTTTGGATCTCGTAGGTTCCATTGGTTCACTCCCGACGGGATAGTAGCATCTCTCCAGAAGCATACGCGACGCGCCTAGCCGGCCCACCACGTCTACCAGCGTCCTGGTCTTTTGGCAGTCCCAGAACACAATACCCGCGCCGATATCGTGCAGCAGTTTTTCTCTGGGCACGGTTCTCTTTATCGATCTTCACCCATAGTTCCCTACAGGTTTTTGACCGTCGCTAATGATGACTGAAAGCTGTTGAAAATCGAGGTCGTCACTGTGGTGGAGGATGCGTGCGAATGGCTTCCTACTTGGTTGCATAGAACAGATGGGTCGCCCTATAGCCGACCGTCCATGGCGAATTGCTAATTTGGGCCACAATCCGCGTTTTTCTTTGTCTTGATAACATTCTGCATGCGCGATCTCGTCCTCCTATTCCTTCATGTCGTCACTGTCCTTATTCGTCTGGTTCGTCCCGGAGGCATACGGGCAGTTCTCGCCGAATCCGTTCTGCTCAGGCAGCAATTGCTGATTCTGAATCGTTCCCCACACCGAGGGCCGAATCTCCGCACCTCGGACCTGCTTATCGCCGGATTGTGCGCGATACTTGTGCTGCCGAGACGGTTGATACGATCCGCAATCGTGATGAAACCATCATCGCTTCTCAACCTTCATCGCGCTCTGGTTCATCGAAAATACCGGCTTCTGTTTTCCGCAAAACGCAGAACGAGGCCGGGACCGAAAGGCCCAAGCGCAGATCTGATTCGTGCCGTTGTTGAAATGAAGCAGGGCAATCAACGGCCCACGCATTGCCGAGCAGATTGTCTTGGCCTTCGGTATCGACATCAACAAGGACGTCGTTCGCCGAATTCTCGCAGCCCATTACCAACCGCCTGCAGATCGTAGCGGTCCTTCGTGGCTCACCTTCTTAGGCCACGCAGAGGACAGCCTTCACAGCATCGACCTATTCCGATGTGAATCGGTCGCGTTGAGGACGTATTGGGTGCTGGTGGTCATGGACCAATATACTCGCCGTATCATCGGATTCGGCGTTCACCGCGGCATCGTGGATGGGGTCGAATTATGTCGGATGTTCAATCGAGCGATTCGATGGCAAACAGTTCCGAAATATCTGAGTTCGGATCACGATCCTGTGTATTGATTTCATCAATGGCAGGCGAACCTTCGGGTACTCGGCGTCAATGAGATCAGAACTGTGCCTTACGTGCCGATGTCACATCCGTTCGTCGAGCGACCTATTGGAAACGTTCGTCGAGGGTACTTAGACGTCGCGCTGTTCTGGACAGCTGTAAATTTAGAATGGAAGCGATCCGAGTTCAGGGACTATTACAATTAGTCACGCCAGTCTCTTCGGCAAAACATCAGAGGAACCTCCTGAGGTCAACGTCTGCGCGACCTTGAAATTGTATCGTTGGTGTCGTGGACTCCTTCACACCCCAATCGCGGCATAAGCAGGAATTCGCCACGGACAGCGTCCAGCACAGCTACAAGGGCATTCACGGGTATCTCGTGCCACGCAGAATGGCAGATGAAGCCTCCCTGCATGAGGAAAGCGACTATTTCAACTTCGCGTACTCCGCCTTGGCAGCGATGAGGATGGGTACATCCGGGTCGGCGTCCTTCCAGAGGGTGAAGAAATCCTGATACGCAGCTTTCGCTTTGGCGGTGTCGCCTTGCATGGAGTAGGCTCTGCCGATTTGGAGATGCGCGAGTGCTCCGATGGGGTCGTTGAGCACAATTCCGCGATTGTCGAGAATTTTTTGAAACTCGGCGGCTGCGGCGGAGCTTTGATGTGCTGCAAGATAGGCTTCGCCACGCAGGTAGGCGGAATAGAGAGCGGCTGCCGTCCCTAGCTCATAGGGTATGGCGACTTGAAGAATCTCAATGGCTTTCGATGAATCGTTACGGTTGAGCAGAATCTGCGCGTGCAGTGTCGGGAGATAAGCGAACCGGACAAGAGTATCTTCTGGAGAGCGCTTGCCCAAATCATCGGCCAACGCCTGTGCCCGAACCTCATCTCCTGCCAACGCGAGCGCTAATGCCGACGGATACTGGACATCTCTTTCTCTCGAAAACACGAGTGCAGATCCTGCCTGTCGCCGGGCATTCGCCGCGTTGCCGAATAGCGCTTCCATCAAGCCAAACCGGGCAAAATACGTTGCAGCGGTTTCCTTTTCCTCTGCTCGTTCTGCGGAATCCATTGCCCGCCGATAAAACTCCCTGGCTTTCCCAAGCTGCCCTGAAAAAGCGGCCGTATCTGCTTCCAAAGATAACATCTGGTCCTCGATGCCCGGCTTGCCCGCAGCCCACGCTACCTCCTGCGCCATCTCTGCTGTATCGTTCTGCAAGAACGCAAGGGCATAAAGAAAAACACTTAGATCCGGAGAATCGAACTTTTTCGCTTGCGCCTCGTCCGCAGTCGCCCGAGCTTCCTGCAGGCGACCCAGGCCGAGATAGCAGCCCGCCACGTTGGCATACTCTCGGGCGTCCGGCTTGAGGCGCAGAGCCTTAAGGTCTTCTACGAGAGCTTTGTCATATTGCCCGAGTTGCGCGTAAATAATTCCCATGCTGCGTGATGGGATGAAGTCTCGCGGGTACGTCTGCCCCCAGAGTTCGTAGACCTGCCGCGCCTTTTCCAGGTCGCCAGTGACAATTTCGTAGTAGTGAGACTCGATGTAGTACTGTTCCCGCTCGCTCACCTTACCGAGCAACTCGTAAGCCTTCCTCGTGTTCTCCTTAGCTAGGTTGGTTTCCCCCAAAACCCTATAGCTATTACCGAGCGAGGCATAGGCCATAGCGAAATTCGGGTCTAGGCGAATGGCCCGCTGGAAGAACGTCACCGTTGCTGCGTCGTCGATTCCTTTCATCGCCCATCCCAGGCTATAGGCATGGAGGGCTTCGAGTGAGGGCGTCGTGGCTTGCTCAATAGGTGCATTAAACTTCTGCACCGCGCTGAGCGACTCGCCCAGTTTGTTTCGAATCTCCGAAGCTATCTTTCCCAGAGCATCGAGCACATGGTTCTTGTCGCTCGCCTGAGCTTCCGTGCTCGCCAGTGATTCCCCACTTACACAGTTGACGGCCCTAATGGCTAGCAGGTATTGCGAGCCAATTTGCGCTATTGAACCGTCAAGGACGGCGGCACTTCCTGTCCGTTGGCAGAGTTCCCGAGCAATCTCAGGGGTGAGCTTTGCGTCTGGCTTATGGCCCATCATCTCTAGCGTCTGCTGGATTTGCTGGTCAGTGACGATGCTCAGAAACGGTGACTGTTCCAGTTGGACGGAAAGTCCTTGCCGCAGCGTGACATCAAACACCGGGTCTCCGGTCGTGTTCGTGAAATCAGCGAGTACGATGGTGTCCCTGTTGGTCAGCAAGTGGTTCTTACGCGAGAAAAACAGCCAACCTCCTGAGGCTGATCCGACAATCACAAGAGTTGCGGCAGCGACCGCCTTCCATCGAGTAGATTTATGTGCACGCGTCAATCCAGCCTCGCCTGTTGTGGCTGCTGAGCGGCCCGAATCTGAATCTCGCTTCAGTCGCTGCAAATCCGTCCGAAGATCGGCGGCGCTCTGGTAGCGCAGCTTGCGGTCTTTTTCAAGTGCCTTCCCAATGACTTCTTCTAGCTTCGGCGGGAGTTCCGGCCTCAACCGTGCCACCGGAACAGGCGCTCGATTTAGAATCGCGTCATGAATGACTGCGGCACTCTTTCCCGGAAAAGCTATCCGTCCTGTCGCCATCTCATAGAGCACGGCCCCGAACGAGAACAAGTCCGTCCGTGCATCCAGTTCCTCTCCACGTGCCTGCTCAGGCGACATGTAGGCTATGGTGCCCACCGCACTTCCGGGGCTTGTGAGCAAAAAATCTCCCGTTGACGTAGGCATCGTAGAGACGCCACCTTCAGCGACAGGAGCAAACTTCGCCAGACCGAAATCGAGAATCTTGGCGTTGCCCAGTTTGGTCACAAAAAGATTTGCCGGCTTGATGTCCCGATGAATGATGCCTTGGGCGTGGGCTGCGCGTAGCGCATCTACAATTTGGATCGCTAGTTCCAGCATTTCTTCGAAGGGAAGCAACTTGTCGGAAATACGGTGCTTGAGCGTCTGGCCATCGAGGAACTCCATCGCAATGAATTGCTGACCGTCTTGCTCGCCGATGTCGTAAATGGTGCAGATGTTGGGGTGATTTAATGCTGACGCTGCCTGTGCTTCGCGGCGGAAGCGTTCCAGAGCAGCGGAGTCGTGCAGCAACTCGGCTGGTAGGAATTTCAAAGCTACCGAACGATGGAGTCGTGTGTCCTCAGCTTTGTAAACGACACCCATCCCGCCGCCCCCGAGCTTCTCGATGATGCGGTAATGCGAGATGGTCTGGCCGATGAGTGAGTCACTGCCTGCCATTTGGAGCACATGTTAGGTTGCGTGCATAAGACAAGTCAACGAAGAGCGGCGTGCGCCGCCCTTTTATGTGGGTTTTAGTACGGACTTCATCTTTCGGATTGCCCATTCTTTGGGGTGGCGGACCTGCCAAGCAACGCTATCTCTGTTCTTGCTTGCTGCGGGTGTTGCCAACCTGACTGGCAAGATTGTCATCGACGCGACCAACCCTATTGCGGACGCCCCGCCCGTGAACGGAGTATTGAAATTCTTCACCGATCTCAATGAATCCTTGATGGAACGTCTCCAACGGGAGTTTGAAGGCGCACGATTTGTGAAGGCGCTCAATTCTGTCGGCAGCGCGTGCATGGTGAATCCCCAATTCAAAGGCGGAACCCCCACTATGTTCGTTTGCGGCAACGACGACGGAGCCAAGAAGGCCGTGGCTGGGATTCTCGCTCAGTTCGGGTGGGAAACAGCCGATATGGGTAAGGCCGAGGCGGCTCGGGCGATTGAACCGCTCTGTATGCTCTGGTGCATCCCCGGTTTCCTTCGCAGCGATTGGGTCCATGCCTTCAATTTGCTCACATAGCCAGAACACGATTAATTGGCGTCGAATCGAGCCAAGGAAACCCTCATCTTTGCGAAGTGTCAGTGGAAAAGAATCGATCGCTGGCAGGAGTGGGCACGACTCAGTGAGGGTTGTTATGTGTTGCGCAGCAACGTGACGGACTGGAGCCCAGAAGAACTCTGGCGTGCCTACATGCAGCTGACCGAGGCGGAGGCCGCGTTCCGCATCCACAAGGCGGATTTGCAACTGCGACCGATCTGGCACCAGAAACAAGAGCGGGTGGAAGCGCACATCCTAGTGCGCCTTCTGGCCTTTGTGTTGTGGAAGACGCTAGCGCAACTCTGCCAACGCGCTGGGTTGGGCAACGAACCACGAAAAGCATTCCAGGAGTTGGCGGATATCACCCTGGTCGATGTCGTGTTACCAACGCGCAACGGAGTAATCATCCGCAAGCGCTGCATCAGTCGACCGACCGAGCACCAGGCGATCCTGTTGCAACACCTGAATCTACATCTCCCCAACTCGGTGGAAATGGCCTAGGTGTAGTGAAGACTTGGACATTTCCGTATTGAAAACACAGGTATTTATTCTTCAAACTGCGGAACTTGGGCTAATTCGGATCGATTTTTCGCCCATCCTTATTTATGTGCTGCACGCACAATCACCGTTCCTGTTGTCCAAGGTATTCGCGCTGTGTCAAAGCGAGGATCGTATTCGAGCCATTTCCATCAAGAACGGTCTCGTTTGTGGTAGGGCTGAAGTTTTGGCTAACGGCAACCCTTTGCTAGATCTTGGTGTCACGCCCTGCCCAGTAGGGGTCGCGCAGAACTCGCTTGAGGGTTTTGCCAGTATGGCTGCGCGGGAATTCGTCCATGAGCACCACGGCGCTGACACGCTGGTGTTTGGCGTCTACGCGCGCATTGATCCAGTCGCGCAGCGCTTCGGCAGTGACGCCGCCCCGCTTGTTCAGAATGACGGCAGCCAATGGCGTCTCACCCCACTTTTCACTTGGAACACCAAACACCACGGCCTCGCGAACCGCCGGATGCTGCACGATGACTTCCTCAATGTCCTTCGGGTATACATTCGTCCCGGCACTGATGATCATGTCCTTCTTCCTGTCCACCAGGTAGAGAAATCCGTCTTCGTCGGCGTAACCAAGATCACCCGTATGCAACCAACCATCGACAATGGCCTGGTCGGTTAAATCGGGCCGCTTGTAGTAGCCAGGCATCAACGCCGGGCCGCGGCCGACAATTTCTCCAATCTCTCCAGGTGCCAGGTCCTCGCCCTGTTCATTGACGATCCGCATTTCAAAGAATGGCGGGGGGGAGCCGACAGCTTTTGGTTTTGACGCGTAATGATTCTTATCGAGAACCGTAACGAATCCTTCCGTCAGTCCATACAGTTCATAGTATCTGCCTGGCAGACAGCGGTTCAGCTGTTCCTTGTGCTCCAGGTGAAGCGGGGCACCCACGGTACATATCATTTCAAGGGACTTCAGCTGTTCCGCGGAAAAATGTGGCGAGGCCAGAAGAGCGACA
Source organism: Candidatus Acidiferrales bacterium (assembly GCA_963709675.1). Classification (GTDB taxonomy): domain Bacteria; phylum Acidobacteriota; class Terriglobia; order Acidiferrales; family UBA7541; genus Acidiferrum. Next base: position 275,117 of record CAVPWW010000001.1, on the reverse strand, counting down.
ACCTGTGACGGGACCATCATGACGTGGGTAACGCTTTCGCGCTCCACCGATTCAACAAACATACTTGGATCAAAGCTCTTGTGCAAAACGTACTTGGCACCCAGATACATCGCCGGCATGAGCGTGACGAAGGCGCCGTTGAAAACGATTGATCCCGAATGGAGCACCACGCTTTCGGGGCTCATGCGAAAGGTCGAGGCAAAGAGCGTGCAATATATGGCGCGTATGTAATGCGTATGTAGGATTCCCTTTGGCATTCCGGTCGTGCCACTGCTGTAAACGATGTTGTATGGATCGCCGTCCACAATTTCGATATTGGGAGGCTCGGCATCACTGGCCCGATGCGTCAGTTCATCGTAGCTTTGAAATCTCGAGACGGGGGACGATCCTGTAAGTATGAACCGTTCGTCCGGTACGTTTCGGAGTTCGTGCTTGAAGGCGGCCAGCGGCTCTGCAAAACCGGCGCTCGCGATAATCGTCCCCACATCGGAATCCTGAATGATCGCGGCTAAGGCTTTCTCTCGCAGGAGGGGGCTGAGCGGTACGACTACGGCACCGATCTTTGCAACGGCCCAGTAAGTCTCGAGCAGGCTCAGACAGTTGGGCAGGATCGTCGCGACTTTGTTCCCCTTCCTCACGTCTAAATTAGAGAGCGCGTTGGCAAGCCGGTTGACGCGAGCATTAAATTCACGAAAGCTAAACCGGGAGTCCTCAAAGACTACGGCTGTGTGGTTCGGACGATGGCGGGCATGTTTCGGAAGGAGCGAGCCTATGTTCATTTTGTATTCTCGCTCGATTCATTCTCCAGCGATCCAGGTGACGATATGGAAGTGGTCGAGTTCGAGCCCACTTCGCAGAAGAAGCGCCAGATTTCGGCGCTGGCATTCGGGCCTTGGGGGTCACCGTATTTGCTTCGTTTAGGCGAGCCCGACCAGGTGTGGCCAAGGCCCTGGATTAGCCACTTTTCCATCAGCAGGTGGGCATCTGCCTCCACGTACATGTGCCTTCTGTAGCCATACCCGTCCGACACTTTGCCGTCGATGACTTTCTCCGTCAGGGTAAACTCTACCTCGGAATGCGCTGCTGAGAGGCACGCATTGGTTTTGCTCCACTGGGCGATGGCCTGCTCGGCGTTGACGAGGCTGACGCGGGCATCCGCGGTACCGTGAAACACAATCACGGGCATGCGTCGCCTGTTCTTATGGGCGAGGCCGCTGCTCATCGCTACAAAGGCAAGTTGCCCTTGCTGCACAGGATCGGGCCCGCCTTGTTTCATTGCGGCGAGTCCCTCGCGGACAGTTGTGGCCGCCTTGAATTCTGCCCCGGCAAACACAGCAACGCCTGCGAAAAGATCCGGGTAGGTTGCCGCAAGAATGGAGGCCATCGCGCCGCCGGCCGAAACGCCCACAATGTAAACTCGATCGCGATCCACATTGTGCGTGGAACAGACTTGGTCTACTACCGCCGCGAGAATCGAAGGCTCGCCGGCATCCCGCGTCTGATGCTTTGGATCAAACCAGTTCCAGCACTTCATCAGATTGGCCAGACGCGACTGTTCGGGATAAACAACTAGGAACCTGTTTGCATCAGCGACCTCATTCATCCCGGAAATCTCTGCCATATCCTCGGCGTCATGCGTGCACCCGTGCAGCAGAACGACCAGAGGAGAAGCGTTTTCATTTTCCAGCGTTCCGGGCACCCAGAGCTTGAAATTGCGAGAGCCCCCAGCACCGCGAGCGATGCCTGCTGCCCATCTCCGATCTGCCATGGCGGTAAGCTTCCTCCGCTGGATATGTACCCAGTCCGTCTATGTGCCGTCACTCAAGAATAAGGCCGACTGGCCAGTTCACAGATAAGATCGGCTACCCTCGAAGCTGCATACTCTCCCAATGCTATGGTGTAATGCGTTGTGCCGTTAAATTTGTGATCTTCGATCTGAGGGACGTAAGCTCGAATTTGCGCGGCGAGCGTGTCGGGAAACAGGGGTGGCTGTCCGGGCGTGAAACCGCTTTCGGCGCGGAGCAACAGCGTTGGTACGCGGATGGATCGCAACCTCTCGATGATCGCCTCACGTTGGAAAGCTTCCCCGAGATCAGCGAGTACTGCTGCCTCTGAGGCTTTCGGCTGCACGGGCGAATCGCCTCCAACTTCATAGTCGAGAAAAGCATCCACCCAGGGGTTCCACTCGTCGGAAGGAAAATGTGGCTGAGTTCGCCAGAACTCCCGATAGGCTTGACGGGAAGGATAGGTTTGGCGCAACTGCGCAATGCGTTGTACAAGCGCGGCGTTAAGGCCCTGCCCGGGAGAATCCGCAGCCGGTGCATCGGGCACATAACCACCGTCGATTAGAACGAGACCGGACACAAGACTGGGTTCTTGTGCCGCGAGGGCAGTCGCCACGAAGGCACCCATAGAATGACCCGCGATGATGCTAGGGCCAAGTCCAAGGGCGCGCATCGCTGCGGCCACATCTCGAGCGTGTTGGGCCATGCCGTACGGTCCTTGTGGTTTGTCAGAATCGCCGCGGCCTCTTAGATCCAGCGCAAAAAGCGCGCATCGGCCCGCCAAACGCTCGGCAACCCCAATGAAGTTTACGTGCGAAGCAGTCAGCCCGTGCAAAGCAACCACGGGAGCGTTTCGACCTGGCCAAAAACCGAAGGCGAGCTCCACTCCATCGCCGGGCACACGGCCCTGCGCCGGACGAGTCACCTTGGTGCAGTTCTGCAAAACAATTTTCTCGGGAGTCATCGCGCTCCTCTTGTTTGGCTGGGCTCGCGAATCATACCTTGGGTTCGGCACGCATGCTCGTAATCATTTATGTGCTTAAAACCAATCCTCCCTCTACCGATTTGCCGTTCAAACCGCAGAGGATCATATGTAAGGCTCGGATGGACGGCATGCGTCTCCGGTCTGCGAGTTCGTTCCATTCCCTAAAAATTTAACTTCAGCGCGAACTGGATTACTCGCGGCCCCGTGGTAGTCGACACAATCTGCCCCACGTTGGCCGATGCGAGGATGTTGATTGGATTCGCGAAGCTGACCATGTTGAAGGCGTTGAAGAACTCGGTACGGAATTCAAGCTTCATGCGCTCGGTGATCGGGAAGAACTTGATGACCGAGATGTCCACGTTCTCCTGGTTGGGCCCACGCAAGATGTTTCGGCCAGTGTCGCCAAAGTCCCCCACCGCGGTTGCAGGGGTAAAACATGCGGTATTGAAGTACTTATTGAGGCGGGACTGCACGCGGCCCGTGAGAGCAGGATTGCATCCCGCGACGAGGTCGGCTCGGGCCTGCACGAACGCCGTGGCATTGGTCAAAACGGAAAATGGCGTGCCGCTCTGCAGTGTAAGAACCGTGGCGAACTCCCAGCCGTTTATGGCTTGTCGAGCGAGATGCGAATCGCCCTTGTAGAACTTGGGCAGCTCATAAATACCGCTGAGCACAAAGCGGTGGCGACGGTCAAAGTCAGAACTTGCGTAATTGTTCAGGACTGCCTGGTTCCCAGGTACGACTGTGACGTCGCTCGTTCCCGTGGGGTCACCGGAATAGTCATCGAGAGAATGACTGAGCGTGTAAGAGGCAAGGAATTGCAGCCCATAAGAGAATCGCTTGGTCACAGCCACCTGTAGCGAGTTATAGCTCGAAATTGCGGAGCTCTGCATCAGGTGTACACCAAAGCCCTGTACTGCGAGGCTCGACAATCCGGGGCTATAAGGACCTGGATAGAACGCCTGTGGAGCGAAAGCCTGATTTTCGTCAATCAGGCGATACAATTTACGCCCGATGGAACCGACATAACTCACATCAAGCAACCAGTTGTTCGCGAACTCGTCCTGCACCCCCAGGCTGAATTGCTGCACATACGGCGTGCGAAAGTCGTGAATGTCAGGGTAAATGCCATTGGCGGAAACTACCGCGACTCCCGTAGGTGAAAGAGGAGTCGGCGCTTGCGGGAGCAATGCCGGGGGGCCTCCGAACGGAAAGACTGCAGGGTTATTGAAAGTCAGTGGGAAGCTGCTCGGTTGCGGAACCTGAACAAAAGGCGTAGCGATTGGCGTCTCGAGCGATTGTGCCAGCGTGTAATAGGGGAAGTTGAGGAGCTGGTTATTGAGGAGACGGGAATTCGCCCTGTCGTAGTAAACCCCATAACCCCCACGCACTACCACTTGCTTCGAGTCGGAGAGCGGTTGCCAGGCAAAGCCGACTCGTGGCGCAAAATTGTTCTTGTCGGGAGGCACCAGCGACGGTTGAACTTCCGGGATTCCCGGCAATGGATTCTTTGCATTGGATGCCTGGACAAATCCGCCGGTAATCGCAACGTTGTCGCCCACGGGAAATCCAGGAATGGCGGCAGTTGTGAGCCGGGAAGGATCAAACCCGATGAAGCGTCCTTCGGCCTCCGTGAACGGACCGAAGTATTCATAGCGCAGTCCTAATGTGAGCGTGAGCCTGTCCGTCAATCGCCAGTCATCGTTGACGAAGCCTCCCCAATCATGGGCGGTGACATTGCGATTGTTTACGCCGGAGCCCATGATAGTGAGTCCGGTGGAGTCGAACAGGCCGCCGAGAAAATCATAAAAGCCATTTCCTGCGAACGGCCCGCTTGGCATCAGCCCGAGGAAGAATATCTGGCCGGTCGTATAAAGGTCGAAATCCTCGTTCAAGTTGTGATGTTTATACTCCACGCCAAACTTCAAACTATGGCGGCCTTTCTGCCAGCTTAATGAGTCTCCAATGGTGTAGGTCTTTTCGATCCCGCTGTTGTCGGAGAACGGATTAGCGCCTACGTCGAAGTAGTTGGCAACCGAAATTTCCGGCATGCCGGGAAATAAGTTTCCCAGCGGCGAGTAGATTCCCAATTGGGCTGCGGAGAACGGCACCTGAGGAGTAGAACCCGTCGTGATTATGCTTAGGCCAAAACGGAAGTCATTCACCCAACGCGAGGTGATCACGTCAGTATCTTCGAGCGCCAGCACTCTTTGATTGAGATTTGCTGTTCCTCCAAAGCCCGGAACCGGAAGAGCATTCGCAAGCCCGAACAAATTAAATAAGCCCTGAGTCTCAGGATTATTTGCTGCGAAGAATTTAGCAGAAACCCGGTTTGCCGTTGATAGTTGAAAATCCAGATTCGTATTGAACTGATCTTCGCGGAACCTCGAGGTGGCCACGACCGGTACTGCAACCGGCTGCGGCACCGAGCCGGGAGCGACGGTCGTCGGGTGAGGAGCCGAGGGAATCACATAGGAGCCGTTTGGTAACTTCGCTTGCAAGAGAAACTGGGCTGTTGGATCAAAACAGGCGGGGATGGTAAGAGTGGTCGGACGGGTAGCACAGGGTGCCAGACCGTAAGACGCTGCGAATGCATCGATTCCCGCAGTAGAACGATCATTCGTGAGGTTCTGGGGAACAAAGACCGTGCCAATGGAATTCGTGAGCGATGTGTCATTTAGCTCGCGGCTTCCCTGATAGGAAGCAAAAAACCACAGGCGATCCTTCACCACGGGCCCACCAAATGTCCCACCAAACTGATTGCGCTGATAGGGCGGTCGTGAAACATTTGCGCCATTGAGGAAGAAATTGTTGGCGTCGAGCACGGTGTTTCGGAAGAACTCATAAAGATTGCCATGAAATTCATTGGTCCCAGATTTCGTCACCGCCGCCACCACCCCTCCCGCAACCCGCCCTTGCGACGCGTCGTACTGACTGGTCTGAACGATAAACTCCTGCAAGGTATCCGTGGCCGGCACGGCCAGATTCGGCAAAGATCCCGTGCCAATGGAATTCGCATCAATGCCGTTGATGATTACCGAGTTCGAAGTGGCCCGGAGTCCATCGACGTAGATCGGTGCCGCACCACGGCCCAACTCGGATGAGTTCTGCACGGGACCTGACGTCCCAGTGGTGAGTGTCAGCAATTGCTGGAAATTCCTCGTCGGGAGCGGCAACTGTCGGATTTGCTCCTGCTGGATGACCGTGCCGCGGGCTGCGTCGTCGGCTTGTATTAAAGGCGGTTCAGACATGACTTCAACGACGGACTTCTGAGTGGCCACCTCGAGGCGGATGTCAAGCCTGGTTATTTCGGTAATGCGGACGGCGATGTCATCCGCCGTGGCCTTACGGAATCCCGCCTTTTCCGCTTCTACCCGATAGCCCCCGGGAGGGAGAAGAGAAAAAGTGTAATGACCGGTCGCGTCGCTCGCGGTCTCGCGCTGAACTCCGGCGACGCTGGTCAGAGTGATCTTCGTTTCGCCGATGGCCGCCCCGCTCGGATCTTTTACAACTCCGGTGATCTGCCCAGTCGTGGGAGATTGTGCTCGAGAGCCAGATAAAGCAAACAAGAAAAGGGCACCCAAAACGAAAAGTGAAATCGCCTCCCGCAGTCGTCGCATACCATTCTCCTTTTTCCCACGAGCTAAACTCATTGGCCCGGCACTTCCCGCCCTCCCGTATAGAGAAGAACGAGTTGATCGATGGCCTCTTCGTCGCTCATACCCAGGTGTCGCTTGGCCCCAAAAAGTTCCTCGGCTAAGAAATAGGTGAAGAATTGCAAGTAAATAGCGGTATAGGCGAGGGATGGATCCACTCCGGGCGGGAATGCCACCTTCGACTCCCGGATGACCGCGTTCGCAAACGTGCGGAGACCTCCTGCAATTTCGCGAAAGCTATGTATGAAGTGCTTGTGTCGAAATTCAACGACATCGATGTACATCAGGCGCCAGTAATCCAGATTTTCGGAGACGACCCGCGAAATCGCCCTCGCCAATTTTCTTAGTGAATCCGGGTCCAGCGACGCCATCAGGGGAATGAGTTCCTTTTGCCGAATGGTCTCCATCTTGCGCCCCAGATGGTGAACCAAGTCGATGAAGATGTCTTCTTTTGTGTCGTAGTAGATGTACAGTTTGCCCATGGATACGCCCGCCCTTTTTGCAATTTCGCGGACGGTCGTACCGTGAAAGCCCTGCCTTGTGAACAGATAGAGTGCGGCGCGTTCGATCTTCTGCTGGTTTTTCTCGAAGGTACCGTCGAGCAGCTTCGGCATGTACACCCCTATACCTTGCCTTCAAACAAAGCAAGCGCTCGCTTAGATAAACCGAGCGCTTGCTTTGAATGGGGGAAATTTCTACTCTGAGGCAAAGACATTGTCAAGTAGAATCTTGCATGGGGCAAATAACCAATTCTGATTCATAGGCCCTGTTCGGGCCAATTGGAACCTGTTGCTCACTTAGCGGTGGTGCAACTCTCTACGGGATAGGAGGATACAGTGAAAGGAAAAGTTGCGATCGTGACGGGCGGTGCCAGTGGCATCGGATATGCCATCGCCAAGGCCTTCTCCCAAGCCGGCGCAAGTTTTGTGATTGCCGATATTGATCCCCTCTCTGGTGAGCGCGCGCGGGTAGAAATCGAAAAGGGCGGTACCTCTGGCGCCTTCGTTACCACAAACGTGTCTCGAACCGAGGATGTCCGCCGTCTGGTTGACACCACTATAGGGAGTTTTGGAAAGATCGACATCCTCGTGAACAACGCGGGACTGCAACATATCGCTCCCGTCGTGGACTTTCCTGAGGACCGATGGAGCTGTCTCATGGGAGTCATCCTGACGGGATCTTTTCTCTGCTGCAAACATGCACTCCCCCATATGATCAAGCAAAAATGGGGCCGCATCATTAACATCGCCTCGCTGCACGGCAAGGTCGCCTCTCCATTCAAAGCAGCTTACGTCTCCGCCAAACACGGCTTATTGGGCTTGACGAAGGTGGTCGCGCTGGAAGTCGCAGAACATAACATCACCTCCAACGCCATATGCCCAGCGTATGTCCGCACACCTCTTGTTGAGCTGCAGATTGAAGAACAGGCAAAACGACATGGGATTTCGCCCAGTGAAGTCGTGGAAAACATCATGACGGCACCCGCCGCAATCCATCGTTTGCTCGATCCGGAGGAAGTGGCCTCTCTGGCGATCTATTTATGTTCTGATGCCGCGGCAGGTATCACCGGAGCCGCCTTGGACATCGACCTCGGTTGGACCGCTCGTTAGTCCACAAATCCCTTCTGCTTTTCATTTGGGACAATTGCCTGAGCAACCTCCCGGTCCAGAAGCGGCGTTCGCGGGGATGAGAAATAAATCGACCTGCAGAGACCTTGCTATCGAGTGGCCAGGCGGCCTTGTGGCCGCCCGGCCCTCTCAGAACGGGCTGTGAAAGTTTCCCCTCACCCAGCTCAAGTCCTTCGAACGCCTCTTTGAGGGAGACGAGGTTTCGAAACGGAGAGGTCCATATTGGTCGCGAGCCGGCCATTGCCGTCAGAGGTGAGCGGATGACTGGATAACTGGAGAGCGCGCCGGGATAAACCGGCATGTTGGTGTGTCCAAGGAAGGCGAAGCGAACCCGTACGATCCCGCCTATGAACTTGTTTTGCTGGCGACCGCACCGCCGCTTGACATCCACCTCAGATCGGTTTCTAATCGCCCACATTTCTATTCGCCAGATTACGTAATTCGATGAGGTCCACATTTGTAAACGTAAATCGAGTCTAACGGGAGATCTCATGAAGATTCGCCTCAGCGTGTCGCCGTTATTTGTCGAATTACTAGTCTTCTCCATGGGAGCCTGTAAGAAATCCCTCCCACAGCGGCCGTCGCCGCGGGAGCCGATTGGACAATGTACGGAGGGACCAACGACGAGCAACGCTTCAGTACTTTGAGCCAGATCAACGAGCAGAATATTGGCCAATTCGGGTTGCTCTGGGATCGCGAGCTCGGCACGACGCAAGGCTTGGAAGCAACACCACTAGTCTCGAATGGCGTGATTTTTACGACCGGAGAGTGGAGCGTCGCGTATGCACTGGACGCAAAAACGGGTGAGATCCTCTGGACCTTCGATCCCCAGGTGCCTCGTGCACGCGTTCGCACCATCTGCTGCGACGTTTTCGACCTATCATTTCCCGTGAGGTCCGAGATCTGATCCACAGAATGTGCCGAGAGAATCCCTGTTGGGGTGCACCACGGATCCACGGTGAGTTGCTCAAGCTCGGCATCAACATCGGTGAGAGCAGCGTCAGCAAATACATGGTGGGCAACGGCAAACCGCCGTCTCAAACTTGGCGCACATTTCTGGACAATCATGCCCAGCAACTGGTCTCGATCGACTTCTTCACAGTGCCCACGATCCGTTTCCAGGTCCTTTACGTGTTTCTGGTGTTGGCCCATGACCGACGTCGCATCCTGCACTTCAATGTGACCGCCTACCCGACCGCGGAGTGGACGGGACAGCAACTGCGGGAGGCATTTCCCTTTGACCAACTCCCGCGTTACCTGCTGCGGGACCGCGATAGATTCCCGCTTCCGTCCACAACCATCATTAAGCGGTCGAAGTTCACGCGGCTTCCCTTAGAGTCGAAATCCCACTTGCCACGAAGGCCAACGGGTGCCTGGTCCTTCATCGCAACTTTCTGAACGAAACTTCCATCCTCATTCAGCGATATGGTTTCGGTTCCAAAAGGATACGAAGCCATATACGTGCCATAGACCCTCTTGAGCGGTACACTGACCGCGCAACCTATCAGCGTGACTGTAGCTGCGATGAAAATAAGGCAACGCACTGCAGCATACATCAGCGGCACCCGCAGCCACCGGCAGGATTAATCGGTTCGGTCCACATAAATGTCTGTGTGATATTACTCATTGGCCCAGTTGGGCTGCCGCGATCAGGGACGATGTGGTAGAAGAACGAGTGGGTACCCGCAACGTTTGGAACGACGAATGTGACGGTACCGTTCCCGTTGTTCGTTGCCGAGGCACCAGCGAACCCGCCTACCTGAAACGGCGTACTAAAGGGACTTGTGACCGTATCTCTAAAAGCATGACCCGTGCCGTAGGCGACGTTGGTCACGCTCTCGCAGCCCTTTTGGTAAAACAGATTTCGGATTACTGCGGCTCCATTTCCCTTCATCATCTCCTGAGTTTCGATATCGTTCGGGACGTAATTTCGAGTCCTCGGCCCGATGCCCAGAGCCCAATTCCAGAAAAAATTCCAGTTTGTCGATGGTGTCAGCCCAGATGGGTCAATGAAGTTAACCGGGCTGTCCCAACTGTAGAGATAGAAATTGAAGTCACTGCTTGAAAACTCTAGTGGGTCCTCACCAACGAACCTGCCTGCTTGCGGATCATAGTATCTGGCGCGGTAGTCCGATGCACTCTGGTCTTCCATTGAGGGCGGCTTTCTCCTTGGACGTCAAGCCAAGTAAGCTAAATGAAAAGCTCGACGTTGACATGAAAGAACTCTGCCAGTTTTCTTGCCTGTGCTTTGCTGACAGAACGCTTGCCGTGAAAAACTTCGGACACAATCCCCTTGGAACCAAATACCTTCCACAGGTCTTTCTGTGTCAGCCCACGGGCTTCCATTAAATGTTGAAGTGTCTGCTGTGGGTTCGACTTCCGAATCGGATAGCGACGCTCTTCATATTCGTCAATTAACAAGGTCAACAGTTCAGCAAGTTCTCTTTCTTCCGGGGATGGATTCTCCCGGTCGTCGAGACGAACAAGTTCGTTTGTCAGTCGTTCGTATTCTTGCTCCGTGCGGATGACATGCGGAAGAGCCCGTCCCAGGAGTTGCCTGTAAGTTTTTTCGTTCAGTTCAATCGTTGTGATGCTCATTGATTCCAAACTCCTCTGTCGTATTCCGCATGGGTCAAAATGTAAAGAACGAAGACGCGCTGTGTCTGGTAGTTGACTCGTGCAATCAGACGGTACTTGTTCCCAGCGATGTTGAAAACAGTCCTCCGTCCGACCAAATCTGCATTGGAGTACACCTGCTTTAGTTCCGAGGGTGTTTTCCAAGCCGCTTTGCGTACCACCGCATACCAAGATTCGAGGCTAGTTCTCGCGTCCGGATGCTCTTGCCAGAACTTCACCAGGGCCCCTCGCTTGATGATACGCATCGAGAATCAAGTTCTCATAATGAGAACATAGAGTCAAGCCCGATCACTTACGCGGTCCGGTTGCGTGCTCCCTCAGATCCGGCGACCGAATGTATCGTACTTGGAGTAAAGTGTGCCGCCACTCCCGGGCAAAGTGATTACTCCCAGTTTCGTCACCCACCAGTCCTAGTTCTTGCTAGGAAGAGCCGACGATAGAAGAACGAGACCATGCCCCCCACGAACAGATAAACCAGCGCGTTCGCAACTACTGACATAAGGAAGCCGAGAATGGCACCGCCTACATCGGAACCGTTGCCTGTATCAGATGCCGTGTAAAAGCCAAAAACGGGCCAAAGTGCGACGAAGACCCAATCCGACTGCGGGCTGTGCTTCCTACCGCAGAAAGTAGGCGAAACTGGGCGATTCCGGCGTCATGGCAGCCACGCGCAAATGCACCGACGACGCCGAGTTCAAGTCGTTTCAATTCTTCTTCGCTCCAGCGCATAGATCCAGAACAGACACCCACACAGCTCACCGCGCTGACGGGACCTTGGCTTAAGACTTCGCGGGCAAGGGCGGCAGTGCGCTCGGCAAAGTCAGCAGCGCCGGTATCAAGAACGACGTTGCGCACCCGCGATCGCGCCGCAATGGGCTTTCTGGTGACCATCACCACTTCTCGGCATTCCGGAATTGCTAGCAGCTCCGCTACCGCTGCACCCCCGACTTGCCCAGTACCACCGAGAATGATTGCGGCGAAATTCTGATTCATAAAGACGAACTCTGCTTAGGGATGGATGCGACAGCCCCGTTCATCCCAAGAGGGAAGCATACTTGGTATAGGTTCTAAATTGAGCCAGTAAGGCATCTCTTCCTCAATTGGCGCTGTCAGGCTGATGCACATATTGAACACCTTCAGGAGTCAGCGCAGGCAATTAGTCCTCGGAATCGCGCTTGTTTTGACCGAATCGATCAACTCCCGGATGGTCTAGTCTGAAGCTCCCCAGAAAGGCGTTCGCGGAGTGAGAGCGCAAGCGATCCTCGCCGAGAGCCTCGCTTACCACATCGGGACTTCGGGGGAGTCAGCAAGCTTCACTTGATTGATTACGCCGTTTGCCACATGGAAGGAGCTACCGGGCAATTCACTTATACGGCGCCGCTACCAGATAAAGAAAAGCCAATAATAAATGGTAGTTGGTAGGCAGAAAATCAAATGCTCGGTCATGAAAGTTCATAAGAGTCGCCTCCAGGTTGCCTTCATCAACGGCTATTTCAAAATGACGCAAGTTGCGCTGAGCCAGTAAGCTGCGACGGCGCCAATGGCGTAGGACGGCAGGCGCCAAGAGCAGGTCGGAAGCTTGATCATCCATTGGCAAATAGCAGCGATAAGGAGCACGGCGACCGCGACGAAAGAAAAGTGGCCGACCTCGACGCCAGCGCTTAAAAAATCCGAGAGCGAGGGGGATCTGCGCTGCAGGCAAGCCAGCAGCGCTAAGTCCTCCGGCAAAACCCAGACCGCGGTTACTTAGCTGGTGTGTACGAGATAGGCGAGGTGTAAGCGCGTTCCTGTCCCTCATCGGAACTTCGGGTGGCATCTTGATGCCGAAGTACTTGGCGTCATAGGCGGTCCAACGTGGAGTGGGAATTTCCAGAACGCGGACGTAGTAGAAGGCACGCCGCGAAGCATCGAACTCGGGATCTAACGCGGCAATCCGCAATCGGCGTTGCTTTAGTGTTTTGGTAGAGACTGAGACAGGGTTACTAGATTTTGTGGACGTACACGAACAACGCCGCCACGTGGGCTGTCAATGTCCGCTATTAAGGAAAACGAGATGGATACAATGAGCGGCAAAACGAGAAGTAGAGAAGTTTTTGCTTCACCGCGACGCGCACCATAACCGATCAACAGGTTGCTGCAAATTGCGATTGCTACCATCAGAGCCCATGCCGCGCTAGGGATACGGTTCCACCAAGCAGCTTGTGTGTATCCTTGGGAGTTCAACACATCGTTCATACCCGATGCCGCCAGCGCGACCACCTGTGTTGGCATTGCCTGCGCCGGACCTTGCACCGCACTCCACAGATCGGCCTGCACTTGAGCGGTCGCCGCATCGACTTGCTGAAGCTGGCGGTCGTCCCGAGTTTCATAAAACAAGACACGTTGATCGATATATTTCCTCAGCAGCGCACGCACTCTCGCTGCATCAGCCGGTGGCAGAAAGTCTGCCCGGACATATTCCGTCCCGATTGCATTGGCTTCTGCCTCTTCGTAGTTCTTGCGCTGATCGTACCGGCTGCTGGCCATGGAGAAACTAAATCCGATAATAAGCCCCAGCAGCGTGAGGGCGGCTGTCACGATCAAGCCAAAATTCTCGCTATCGTGCTCCTCTATATTCCTTCGCTTTTTGCGAAAGAAAGCGCCAATCCGGGCCGAGAGCCATAGTACGAGTAGGGACAAGACTAAGACTAGAAACGGATACCTCATTATTTCGTTCATGCGCCGTAATCTCCTGTAATGCTCTCGTCAATCTACAGCATGTTTCAAGCATTGAACGAATTAGGATGACGGTTCGTAGAACACTTGAGCCCCGGAATCACCGCGACTGCCCGGATGAGGCCCGTGTCAAGCCATCTAAGAATGTAACCCTAGCGATCCCCGTCGAGCCATTTGATATGTAACCGGAGAAGGCTTGTTGTTGTTGTGGCTGTGGGAAAGTGGGAATCCCGAAGGGATTTCCAAGCTCGCGAAGCGAGCGTCTTTTCCACAGCCTTTTCGCCGGCCACTTTGTGTCTGGCTGGACGCGAGCTGCTCCTGCGCTTTCGGACTCAGCCGCCGGTTCGCCAGGCGGTAAATCCGTTCGAGTTTCCTGTCGATGATTTTTGCTAACTGAAACGGATCGAGAGATCTTTGCAGTTCTTTCAGAATGGACAGTTGCGCTGCATCCCCCTGCTTCGATGCCACCACCCGCTCGAAGGGGGTCTTCGGACCATCATAGACGCGCCGCAGCTTTGATCCAACGCGAACCTTCCTCAGCAGTTTCACCGAGGGCAGGTATAGATTCAGCCACAAGCGCAGCTCTTGACGGTACAGGTCGTTCATGGCATCGATCGCATTTCGCGTGTCATAGCGTTCCCAGCCCAGTAACTTCCGTACGTGGGTCCAGTTCTTTTGCTCGATATGAGCGTTGTCGTCCTTCTTGTACGGACGTCCTCGCGTGAGTTGGATCTGCTTCCGGTCGCACCAAGCCTTCAGATGCCAGTTGATGAATTCCGATCCGTTGTCCGAGTCCAGACCCAAAAGCTGGAAGGGCAGCATCCCTTCAATCTCATCCAGGGCTTGCTGGACAGCGGTTTGCCCCTTCCCGAGCAGCGCGCGTGTCTCCGTCCAGGTAGTTTGGATGTCGGTGATGTTCAGTGAATAGCCGAAGTCTCCATCGCTAGAATTTCCGGAATGCGAGACCAAATCGACTTCCGTGAAACCTGGTGACTTCACGTCCCAGCTATCGGTCTTCACCGGGATGTGGTGTTTCAACAGATAGCCCGGCTTGGTGCGTCCGTAAATGCGCCGTCTCTGTTGGTTCTTCTTGACCGCCAGTCGTCGGTCCATCTGCCGCGGACTGATCGAGAGCAGTTGTTTCTCGATCTCAGGGCTTAACTTGAAACGCTTGCGGATCCAGGGCATCCAGGCCGGCAGCAGCGCTTTCAATCGCACCGACCAGGGATATCCGGCCGCCTCCCATACGCTGGTCAGCACGCTCAACAGTTCGTGCCCATAACTCAGCCCACGCTTCCGTACCGGCCGATCCGGTCCCTTCCCGGGTGCCGGGCCATTCAATATGCGTATGGCGTATTTTCGGTGGTAGCCCGTGGTCAGGCAAAATTCGTTCAGCATTTCACGCTTCGTTTTACGATCTGCTTTGCCATACCGCCCATAAATAACTCGGAAATACTCCCATTTCCCCTTGCGCCCCAAATGAACCCTCCCCAAATCGTCTTTGTCTCGTCGGGTTACATCTTAAATGGCGCGACGTTGTCCCCTCTGGTTACATTTTAGACGGCGCGATACGAGGCCTTGACTCTATTGGATGCGAGGCGTAAAGTTTCTGCGCCTTCGTCCTGCTCCTGCTTCCCGGGCACCACAATTGTCAGGAGTTTCGCGAAGAAAAGTGAGGGAAATCGCGATGCGTTCAATACGAATGGCAGTGTTGCTCGCCATGTGTCTGACTTCAAGTGCGGCATTGGTTGCGCAAACGAAGGCATCGACCGACCCACCAGCAAAAACTATTGCCACGGTTCAGACGCCAGAAGACCTGAACACGCGGGAGTACATCATACTTCTACGCAAGGACGTGAGCGCGGAAAAGGCTAGGCTGCTAGGAACGGTGATGCAGTTTGACGCCGAAGACGCAGCCAAGTTCTGGCCTATTTATCGCGACTATGACGTCGAACTTAACAAGCTCAACGATCTGCGCGTCGCGAACATTAAAGAATATGCCCGCACGTATAACAAGATGACCGACGCAAAGGCGGACGAGCTAATAAAGAGCGCCATGGCCTATCAGAAGCAACGTGACGAACTGCTCGGCAAATACTATGAACTAGTGAAGCAGCAATTGGGCGCGATAACAGCCGCTCGTTTCGTACAGGTTGAACATCAGTTGCTGATGATCATCGATCTCAAGATCGCCTCTTCGCTGCCGGTGGTGGGCTCATGAAGAACATTAAGAGGGGATTGAACATGCAGGTGGCGAAAATCAGATGGGCCGCGCTGATGCTGACAGCGATTTTGACACTAGGGCTGACACCGTTCTCTGACGCCCAAGGGTCCAAGCGAGTTACCGTGCAAGCAGGGACGCGAATATTGGTGCGGATGGTAGATTCAGTGGATTCGAGCAAACAAAAAGTGGGGTATCGGTTCAAGGCAACGTTGGAAGCGAATCTGCAAGCCTTTGAGGTAACCGTTGCCCCGAAAGGGACCACGGTTTATGGAGTCCTCGCGCAGGCATCTTCATCGGGAAAATTTAAGGGCAGTTCGCAACTGATTTTGGAACTGACGGACATTGTTATCAATGGAACTGCCTATCCGCTCATGACCACTGACTACGAGATCAAGGGGAAGGGTGAGGGCGGGAACACGACCAAAAAGGTTTTGGGCGGTGCTGGCCTAGGCGCACTCATTGGCGGCCTGGCTGGCGGAGGTAAGGGAGCAGGGATTGGAGCGCTGGCAGGCGCAGGTGCGGGAACTGTGGTTGCTGCGACAAAGAAGGGCGAGCAGGTTTCCGTACCGAGTGAAAGTCTCCTTGAGTTCCGTCTTGAGCATCCGACCGAGCTGCCCATCGCGAGGTAGAGACGACAGTTCGGTTTTGGATCTGCGAGAGATGTCGGAGCGCTAATCTACAGATTTGTGCCCGTCAAACCTGCCCCTGATAAGTGCCGTTCTATAGAGGTGTTAGCAGGTGCCTTTCGCGTGGGTCATCCTTTCGTGAGGCTGGCGTGGACCAGGTTTGTGAGGATAGGACTTGTCCTCGACGAACGTTCCTGACGAATCGTCGCATGACGGCAATAACCAGCGGACCATTGGTGGCTTCATCAATAGAAATCGGATTGGGAATTTCGACCGGCATTCTCCAGACTTTGACTTCAATTTCTCCAGATCGAAGCAAGATCGAAGCAATTCCATCAGTTCCTTGTATAACTCGGCCACCGAGCGCGGCTCAAGCGGGAGTGCATTCAATAGTCCGTCACTCGTCTCTAGCACAAGCTGATGTCGAATGAAGTCAAAGGTAAGTTCGAATGCTCTCTTGCCACAAGGGATTCGAGATGTCGTCAAACCACGGGCCGTTACGTATAACGGGATATTCCACCAGTGGTTTACGACTGGCGTCAGACGCAGCCGGACCTTTGCAACGATCTGAGTCCACATATGTAGCGTCGTATAGATATCGTTCCATGAATTGATAGGCAGAGCGGGCCAGCATTCCGGCTGATCGGCAACGGCATGAACCATGGTGACCTCATAGCTATCCAACTCCTCTGTAACAGCCCTACTCTAATGTCCCTAGAGCTTATTGCAGGAACGCAAACGACCTTCGATGACTGCCCGCTTCCACGAAGCGGGACCGTATCAGAGGCTCGTATCCGAATCGAGATTGCCAATCGACGCCGACGTGACGAGCGCGATTGCTCGGTTCTTCTCACACGGGCAGACCCGCAAATAAATCGCCGCGACTTATCTTCAGAATCCTCCGCTAACACAGGAGACCGATAAGCGTCGAATTCGTCCCGATGACAATCGTGTCTGGATGTTCGGCTAGGACGTAATCCGGAGCTGATCGGACGGGCCAATACATTCATAATCCCGATTGTCCTTTGCAGGAATTACGAGATCGCGCTGGCTGAATGCTCGCTTCCTGCCGTCCTGACTATCAACAAGGAACAAAAAGAGACACCCGGTTGACCTCGTTGTGACAACTGTGGATTCCCCCCGGATTATAGTGGGGACGCCGCAATCGAACCGGCCCTGTGGCTAGTCACCCAATTCCACGTTCAACGCATGATTAGGAGACAAAAAATGAATTCGTCAAAGTTGCGTAACCGGCTTGGTACTGCCAGCCTGACCTTGTTACTCGCCCCTCTGTGTTTCGCGCAAGAGTACATTCAAACCAACCTCGTTTCGAACGTGCCGGTGATCCCGGCCGCTGTGGTAACAGACCCAAACCTCCAAAATGCCTGGGGATTGGTCC
Source organism: Candidatus Acidiferrales bacterium (assembly GCA_963709675.1). Classification (GTDB taxonomy): domain Bacteria; phylum Acidobacteriota; class Terriglobia; order Acidiferrales; family UBA7541; genus Acidiferrum. Next base: position 257,463 of record CAVPWW010000001.1, on the reverse strand, counting down.
ATGGCCCAGGAACTCCGTGGTGGATTTCCAATAACGCCAGCGGCATCTCAACCCTATACAACACATCCGGACTAAACCCGTTGAACCCGTCAGCCCAGAGCCCAACGCCGGTACTTTCGCCTGTCACAATCGTCCCACTCAATGCACCGGGAGGAATGCCGGGTAACGGCGTCAAAATTCCGAATGCCCCCAGCCAGCCGGCTCCGGGATCCCCAACGTCGGCTATATTCAATGGAGCGGCGAGTGATTTCCTGCTAGCCTCAGGAGCGCCAGCTGTTTTCATTTTCGTGACAGAGGACGGCACTGTTCAAGGCTGGAATCCGAGCGTCAACGCGACTACCGCGATCATTAAGGTTGATAATTCGCAGATGCCCAACAAAAATAAAGGAGCTGTATACAAGGGTGCAACGATTGCAGAAATTAATGGCAAGGAGTTCCTCCTAGCTGCGAACTTCCGCAACGGCCGTATCGACGTTTTCGATTCGAACTTCCAGCAGGTGCGAATCTCCGAAGAACTCTTCGATGATGACGAGATCCCGAGGGACTTTGCACCTTTCAACGTTCAGGGTATCGGCCCGAACATTTATGTGACCTATGCCAAACAGGATGCAGCCAAACATGACCCAGTGGGAGGCGCGGGGCTTGGTTATGTTGTCATCTTTAGCCCAGATGGAAGGAAGCTGGCGCATCTGCAGCACGGAGACTGGTTCAACGCCCCATGGGGCGTTGTCCTCGCTCCTGCCGACTTCGGAGAATTCAGTCACACTATCTTAGTTGGCAATTTCCGCGGCGCCACCATCGCCGCTTTCAACCCGCTAACTGGCAAATTCATCGGGAACATGTTGGATTCGAACAGCGCAGTCGTTAACATCGACGGGTTGTGGGCGCTCGTGTTCGGCAATGGCGGCGCTTCAGGGCCAGGAAGCACTCTATTCTTCACAGCAGGTCCTGACAACGAAACGAATGGCTTGTTCGGCACGTTGACACCGGTTTCTGCGCAGTTGCAGGAGGACGACGAACAGTAGCTTGTCAAGAATTCACAGCTTTACAAATCCACGATCTGACCCGGGATAATCGGCACGGGAACAAAACGGCGGAGGCACTATTCCTCTGCCGTTTTCCCTTTGTGCGCTGTAGTCTAACGCGCCACGCGCGGAAATACCGTTCGTGTTTCGCCAATTTCGGGCGTATCGGCAAACCGGAAGCTGACCAGATACGGCGTTCGAGGAAATGAGAAGTAATCGACCTCCTGCGAAACGTCACTTCCCACAACACTAAGACTTCTGGCCCGAAATAACTCCCGAAATAACTTCCGGTTAGCCCGTCATCCGGTCAAAAAAAACTGCGTTAATTTGAAGCCGCCAAATCACGTCCCACAAAGTGACTCATCGGGACAAATCGTGTGTCGGTTCAAGCGCGAAAAGAGCCTGAGCCGTCATTGTTTGACGCCGATTGGGTCGCCTACTTTCGCGATTCCGCGGCTTCGATTTGGCCATTTGCGGATGGCTGCCTCTGAGGAGCTATGGTGATAAGATTACTGCCCACCGCGGGGGATCCCATGCAAATAGCATTCAACAGCAACAGCGCGCCGTTCAGCGCGTTGTTTTGGGCGCGCAGTTTACGTGGCAGGCGGCAAGTGTTTGGTCTCATAAGCTGTCTGCTGGTCGCGTCAGTCGGCCAAGCCAGCACTTCGTTATACCAAGCGTCGTTTGAGCGCGGACATGGCGGCTGGACAGCAATTCGTGGCGTGGCCACGCCGGATTCCCGCGTCTTGCACGGCAAGAAAAGTTCTCTGCGCATCGAACGGGATGCGGTCTCGCAGGATGCTTGCGTCGGCCTTACGCCCCTGACCTTCACCCTGGGCAAGCGCTATGAATTGAGTGGTTGGGTCCGCACCGAAGCGCTCCAGGTACGTGATCTCGACCGCTCGCCGATTGCCTCCGGCGCCGCGCTCACCATGGCATCGATGCCCTTCGATGTCCACTCGGAATCTGTCGGTGGCACACAGCCGTGGACGCGTTTGACGCTCCGCTTTACTGCCACCCGTGAGCAGGACCAAATACTTCTCATGGTCGGCAGCGGCGGCACATTTAGCGGCACGGCTTGGTTCGAGGGCATACAACTGGATGCAATCTCTTCCGACGACGAGTGGCCGGTCCGGGAGGCCGTTGAGACCTTCGGTCCCGCTTATCGATATCCTGCGGCCGGTTGGATCTACCTACACATCGAAGGCAAACCTTACGAGCGGGGATACCAGCACGGTCATTTGATGACTCGCGAAATTCCTGAATATCTCGAGCGCTGCGCGTCTACGCTAGGCTCCAAAGAACATTGGGACGACTATCGCAAGCTCGCGAATTCTCTGTTCCTCCGGGGCTTCGATCAGGAACTCCTGGAGGAGATGCGCGGCATCGCGGATGGCGCATCAGACGCAGGTGCGCACTGGCAGGATCGCCGCATCGACCTCATCGATATCGTCGTCGCGAACACGACGGTCGAAATGGGCGAACTAGGTGGTGCCCTCTCCACAACTCCTACAGGGCTCGAAGGCTTGAGGTTGGAGACGCCTCCTTACGCGAACGGCACACATGATTCTGTTATAGACCATTGCAGCGCGTTTGCCGCCACCGGCCCGGCCACGCGGGACGGCAAGATGGTCATCGGACACGTCACGTGGTGGCCGCTGACTCTGGCAGAGCAAACCAATGTGATGCTCGACATCAAGCCTGCTTCCGGGCATCGCATGCTCATTCAAAGTTATCCTGGTGGCATTGAGAGCGGCACGGACTGGTATCAGAATGATGCCGGAGTTGTACTAACGGAAACCACTATCGAGCAGACACCTTTCAACATTGAAGGAACATCTGTGGCTTTCCGTGCCCGTAGTGCGATTCAGTACAGCAACAACATCGACGAGGTGGTCCAGCACCTCGGCACTCGCAATAACGGTCTCTACACGAATGAGTGGATCATCGGCGACGCGAAGTCAAACGAGATCGCGATCTACGATCTGGGCACGAACCATACCCGGCTCTGGCGCAGTTCGAAGAACGAATGGTTTGGCGACACGCCGGGGTTCTATTGGGGCGACAACAACGCCAAGGACTTGACGGTTCGCCTCGAGGATTATCCCGATCCCGAAGGAGATGGCGGCTACATTCCGTACGTGCCCGCGCCTCGTGATCTGGCCTGGCAGGATCTCTATCGCAAGTATCGCGGCCAGATCGACGAGCAGTTCGGATTCCTCGCATTTCGTTCGGCACCTTTGGTCAGTTCCTCGACGATGGACGCTAAGGTCTTAACCTCAGATATGGCGTCTCACCTCATGGTGTGGGCCGCCATCGGAAAGCCCAATCAGCGAGAGTGGCTGCCGCAGAACTGGGACTCTAGCAAGGACGACGGGCTCTATCCGTCGGGCTACTACCTTTTTCAGCAAGACCCCTCTGATTCGCTGCGTGCTGCGCTTCAGGAAAACGAAAACGCTCGGCTGCCGGCATTGACGGATTCGCCCAAGGCTTCGGATCCCGCAGTTGCAGACCCGCCTTCTATTGAGGGCCGCCTCTGGAAAGGGTGGGTGCTGCCCGCCACTGACGCGGACATGTGGTTTGTTGCTGGTTCAGCCGCCTATAAGCGCGTGCTCCAATCGAAAAATGTCGAGGAAGCGCTGGATGCCCAGCGTGCCACCTGGCGTGGGCTGGAATTAGTCCCGGATACACCCGCGAATCACTTTCAGCGGCAGCGGGCTAAGGGGGTACTTTTTCTCGACTCACTCCACAGCAAGATGGGCGACGACGCATTCCTTAAATTGATGAGCGACTATTTCGCGGCCAACACCACCAAGACTGTTTCGGCGCAGTCATTTCTCGATCGAGCCGGTACCAAGATCGACGTCATCGATCCGCCCGACGGCCCCGCCTACCTTACTCGCGACATCTGGGGAAAACTCGCGTCCTCCGTGATCGTTTACGGCACTGTGCGTGACGCGGGGTCGAATCGTTACGCCGCCGAACAGATGCAGAAACGCTTTCTCGATCGCTATGAGAGCCAGGTACCGATCTACAAAGACTTCGAGGTGAGCGACGACCTGCTTCGACGTCACGAGGTCGTTTTCATCGGTCGGCCTGAGTCCAATTCCGCGTTGGCACGCTGGTCCGAAAGGCTCGGATTGAACTACCATGGCGCCGCTTTCAAAATTAATGGAAAGGTGCATGCGTCAGAACGAGAGGGGCTGATTCTCGCTGCGCGGAATCCTTTTGATGCCACGCGCATGGTTCTACTGGTGGCCGGCAACGATGCTCTGAGCACGGTAAAAGCGCAAAAAGCGGATCTATCCGCGGATGAGTATGTAATCTTCAGAGATGGAGATCAACCAATGAAAGGCTTCATTCAACAGAACCCGTCCAGCGGCCAGCACTGAGCAGGCTCATCCTCGGGATTCGCCTGCTTGCTCCTCGGCCCGCAGTGTGTTAACGAGATCGACAGTGGCCGCACGGCGTGACGGCAGATGGCATGCGACCCACGTTACGGCAACAACGCACGCAATCGTCGCAGCGCAAGTCGATTGATTAACGTTGCAGCCTTCCGCGTGACCGCAGGGCCGGGCGAATCCGTGCCCATAAGCACCCCTTGGAGTCGGGCCTCATCGTTAGCCTGGTTGTCAGCGGATCGCACTATTCTGTATCTCGCGTTTGGCTGCGAATTCTCTGCCCGCATCTCATCTTATTGTGACGATTCCCAATAGGCAACTAGCATCCGTGTGAAGCCGACCCGACGATTCTGGGCGAGTGGTCGGCAACCCTGACCTTGGGATTACTTCAGAGTAGCCCGTCAACCGCCCCCAATCGGCTGCAGGCTCCAGGTGAAGTTTCCAACTTTCCGCAGGCCCACTTGAACAAAGGCATCCGGCGGCAGACACTTCGCGTGACGTGAGCGGAACAGTAGTTGCGTGACGGCATGCTTGCAGATGGTTCGTTACTCGCGGGCTGGGTTTGCATCGCGATCCAGAATCAAGAGCGATGCCGGATTCCTCCACACGCGGCAGATTGGGTCAGCCGACCGCTGCAGTTGCTCATTTGGCATTTTGGGTTCAGTCGAATAGATATGAGTGCCGTCCGCAGAGCGGTATTCGTACAAGGGATTTATATCTGACGATTTCTCCCACGCCACGCCCGACTGGTTCAAAATGCCGGCCCAGGTTCCACCCTCACCCCTGTTGATGTCCTTCCAGTCGCCGATGAGCTTTCCACCCTGGAGACGGCCCACCACATGGTAAATGTCATCGCCTAGCTTTACTTGAAACTCAATGTGGTCTTCCTGTGATATCCCGTCCACGATTTCATCTTGATCGACATGCCCTCGCACGACCCCTTGTTCGACTTTGAGCTCTAGGGTGAATGGGAACTCGGAACCATCCGGGTCGCGGGCTTTGCAGTTCCAGATTTCCCCGAGCGTTTGCCCGGGTTCTGACTTTCTCGCCGGCAATGCGAAGAAGAGAGGTTGAAGAATTGTTTTTCCTGCGGGTGGCTCAAGGGTCAGGACCATGCCGCGTTCTCCAGAAATTGCGAATACCGGAATGAGCCCTTCGCGCTGGCGATCCGGAGGCAGCGCGAAGAAGCTGATCTCCTGGATGTTCTGCCACTCGCTCCGCGATTGAACGTTCTCGCGCAGCGCATAATGCATCAGTCCATCGGCCCCGGCGACCCGATACAGGGGCGCGGGTAGGAACAGACGCGGGTCGTCGAGTGCAAGCCGGCCGGGAGTGATCTCCAGGGTTGTTCCGTGACTTCCCAGGAAATCCTGTGGGTATTCATACCCTTGGCTCTGAACGGAGAACCACACGGACTGGTTCATCAAACCCGGTTCATAAAAAGCGACAATACCGTTGCTGTCGGTGTAGTAGGAAACTTCGTAAGTTGTGCGCAGTTCGACCAGCGGTACACCGCGACCCGTGTCTTGGTCCACTACGACGATCTTGAAGTAATCAGCCGGCCGCTGGGCGGCGCCGGCGGGGAGAGCCAGCGAAAGCAAAACCGAAGTCAACAGATTGTGAGCATGTTCTTTCCAGTACGCGAGGCAGAACTGCTTCTTACGAAAAGCGGGGTTCTGAGTAGGCTCCATGTCGCGACGCCCATTGTAGCAGCCGTCTTGTGGAGTATGAACGCGCATTTTGTCCGAGTCCAAACGGGTTTCTGGGAATTGTCGATGACACTCTGGGTGTGTGGTCGGCAATGCGGAAGTAATCCGGGAGCCGTCAGCGCCTCTGTCGCGGGCCAGATACGGCGTTCGAGGAGGTCACGGGCAATGTCCTCGAACGGGAGCGCGTCGGTTCTGCATCGATGTGTCGAGCGAACCCCTGCGGTGAACTGAGCAAGCACATACCTCTCGAGGGCCAGATCTTCACTCGTAACGGAGGCAATCGATGGGGTCGAGGTTGGCCGCCACTTTTGCCGGATAATAGCCGAAGAACAAACCCACGCCGACGGAGATCGCGAAGCCAATCGACACCCACAAATAAGAAATCGTTGCGGGAATGGAAGGCACAAACGTACGCACCAACGTGGATACGACGGACCCGATCAAGATGCCGAGAGTACCACCGACGAGGGTGAGGACTACGGCTTCCAGTAGAAACTGCAAACGTATATCCCCGCGGCGAGCGCCGATAGCCTTGCGTATTCCTATTTCCTGCGTGCGTTCGGTCACGGAGATGAGCATGATGTTCATCACGCCGATACCGCCGACCAGCAAACCTATCGAACTGATTACCGTCGTGAGGATCACCAGCGCGCCGGTAAGTTGATTCCACAGATTGCTCAGAAAGTCCGGTGAGCTCAGCTCGAAATCGTTGTCCTTATCCGCAGGGACACGACGCAAGCGGCGCATCGCTTGTATGACTTCCCCCTGGGCCAGTTCGACATTCACATTCTTGGGTACTGTGAAAAGCATTATCAGTTCTTTCGCCTCAGGATACTGCTTCTTGAAGTTGCTCAGTGGGATGATGGCGAAGACGTCGACTCCCGGACCGAGAAATAAGCCCTGGTCGTGCTCGAAAACGCCGATGACTTCGTACTCACCGCCGTTGATGCGCACCGTTTTGCCAACCGCATCCGTGCCGGGGAAGAGCGATTCGCTGATGGCCGCGCCCAGCACAACGACGGGCCGCGCGTGCTCCTGGTCAAAGGTACTTATGAAGCGGCCTTGCGCGATCGCAAAAAGCGGAATTGCCTCCGTGTATTCCGGCTCGGCGCCGCGCACGATCACTTTCTCGACGCTATGGTCCCCGCTCGTAATCAGATTGCTATCCCCAAGGAAAAAACCGCGGGTACCAACGGTGGTCACAATCTGTACGTCGGGAGCGGCTTGGCGGATAGAATTGGCATAGTTGTATTCAAGATATCTGCGTGTGCGGATGCGTTCCGGCATGTGTGCGGGATCCATCCCGGGAGGAAATCGCGTAAGAAAGTAAGTGCGCGAGCCGAGGGACTCCACTTTGTCTTGGACGAATTTGTTTAGCCCTTGAATGATTGCCGCCATGGAGATCACTGAGGACACCCCGATGACGATGCCAAGCACCGTCAAGGCAGAGCGAACCTTCGACGAGCGTAACGTCTCCATTGCGGCAAGAAAATTCTCCCGGGCCTGACTCAAGGTCATGATTCCCATCAGTCAGTCCTCAACGCGACAACGGGGTCCAGCCGTGAGGCGCGCAATGCCGGATAGATTCCGAAAAATAGTCCAACCGCGGAACTTAGGAACACTCCCATCGCCGCAACCCAGGTCTGTACTGCGGCGGGGAATGGCGTATATGTCTGCAGGGCCGTAGCGACCAGGAATCCCAGCGTGATGCCAGCGAGGCCTCCGGCAATGCATTGAATGACGCTTTCGACTATGAATTGGCGGAGGATGTCGCGCTTGGTCGCACCCACGGCGCGCCGGACGCCAATCTCTCTCCTCCGAAGGGTCACGCTCATCAGCATGACGTTCATGATCACGATGCCGCCGATGACCACCGAGATGGCGCTTACCATGATGAATACAGCGAAGAACGCAGAACTGATGCTGCGCCACAAGGCCATGTAACTTTCCTTCGTGCCAATGAAAAAATCGTCCTGCATGTTGCCCGAGAGATGGCGGCGTGAGCGCAAAATCAGATGTGCCTGATCCTGCGCCTTTTCAAAGTTCCCTGTGCTCGTCTTGACGTTAATCGTGATGCTGGAATGTATCCCTTGAATACGAAGGAAAACCGGGAGTGGAACTATTACGAAATTGTCCTGGTCCTGGCCGAGGACGCTGCCGACCTTCTCGATTGCCCCGATCACCGTGAATTCGTCGTTGCCGATACGAATAGACCTCCCGACAGGCTCCATACCGAGAAATAGCTGCCGCATAAGCGTGTCGCCGATCAAACAAATATTGGCTCGATGGTCAGCTTCGGATGAAGTGAAGTAGCGTCCAACTTCGACCTTTCGAGGATCAATATCTGCCATGTTTGCTGTTTGGCCATAGAGACTAACGTCCTGCAGCTCTTTATCGCCGGATCGTGCCCGAACGCTTGTACTCATGCTCGCGCCAACTTCCTGGCAGGCGCCGCATCCATCGGCAATCGCGGTCATGTCCGCTAGTTCAAGTTTCTTGAACTTCAGCGCTTTGATGATAATGTCGAAGTCTGTCACCGCAAACGGCGTGCGCGCGATCTGGAACACATTCGTGCCCAGGTTGGCGATCTTCTGCTCAACATAAAGATTTGCGCCCTGGACGATGGTCATGACCGTGATGAGTGTGGCCACACCCATCGTCAGTCCCAAGATGGTGAGCGAAGCACGCAGCTTGTGGCCGCGTAGGGCACTGAAGCATTGGGCAAGATTGTCGCTGACAGCGAGCATAGTGAGAGAGAAGACTTCCTCGGTGGCCCTGCAGATCGCGCGAAAGTGAAGTGCTGGGCTGCCGAAGAGACAGGAAGCCTCTTTAAGGTTATACGAATCATGGGTGGCCGGGTAAGTTGTTCTATGAGCGTCGCAGATTCAATTCCGCTTGTCGGCGCATCATTTCATACGACCGAGCATTATGGCGACACTATACGCGGAGGATTTATCGGTCACGAGGCGCGACGAAATGGCGTAGACCTCCCAACTCCCAAACTCTCCAGAAACGGCGCTCGAGGACACGTCTGGCGACCGTGTGTATTCGTGGAACCGATAGGCCCACAACCGTATAGACGGAGTGTGGGCCTACGCTTCTACCAGATGGATCCAAAGATCGGTATCAAAGGCTGCATTGGTCATGTTGACCATCGAGCAAATCACCGACCTCCACGCCCGGCTCGGTAGCGCGAAGACGTTCCCGGAGTATGTGCTGGCGCTTAAGGGGCTCGTGCGTCGAACGGTACGATTCTTACTTGGCCGACGGCCATTCGAAGTATTTCGGGCAGGCCGGCCGCAGCGCAATTTCTCCACCTGTGCACGAGGTGCTTCCCGTCGCTGAAACCGGGCACGCGAGGCGTTCCTCGAGCACCTGCGTCGGAACGAGCGGCGCGAGACGACTTACTTAGAGATGTCCAGGGGCTTGGCGCAGAGCGGGGTCGAGAGGTGGAGTGTGGACACAAGTAGGATGACTATGACGTTCTACGATAAGACAGGTAGAGAGATGCTGGTCGAGCAGATCGAGTAGGGCTCAAGATGCGGTAACTGCTCATCTGCCGGTTGGTTTGAATGTATAGGTCCGATGCGCGTTTACCAAGGGCTGGCTAGTTACCAGAGCAAGTCTTCAACTGTCTGGTATCATTCTTCGGAGTACCCCAGGTGAGCGTCCGGCACGTCCCAATTACAGCGATGTGCTGCGGGAACCGCGTGACGAGGGATGTGGATGGGGGAGGGCTTCGCTCGTAACTTCAAAAACGAGGACATTTGTCGATGCCATTTTAGGAGATGAATCTTGGACGCACCGTCCAAGAGTTGACACTGAGAATCGCTCGTACAGGGCGGGCGCGATGACCTTCTACATCAGAGCCTCGGACAGCAAATCTGATCTACCTCGCCTTCTCTCCCGGCGGATGCCCCTGGTAGGGACTATCTTTCTCAGTGCGGTGATAGTGAGTTCCGGCGGCTCACTACTACAAGCCGAAACAGTCGAGTACCTGGGTCAGCAAGAGAACACCAGCGATCAGAATTACTATGCGGATGCGCACCCGTATCTCGAAGAACCGCTGGATCAACTCATCAAACGAATTCCAGAGCTGAATGGCATACAATCCGCGAGCGATCAGAAGGAACTCTCCACAATTCTGGAGAAGACAGGTGAGCAAGTAGACGAATTCTTGGCGAATATCGTTGACGTTACTGCCCACGAGGTGATCAAGGAAGAGAAATTGGGTCGACAAGGGCGGGCTGCATCATCGTTTGAGATTGAAGACAGCTATCTGATACTCCGGCGCGGCACGGCGTGGCTTGGAGTACTCGATGAATACCGGATGGACTCGAACGGGAATCGTCAGGAAGAAACTGGCCTGAACAACGGATATTTCGTCACCTCCGGCTTTGCTTTGAACCAAGATTATTTCTCAAGCACGCTGCAAGAGGAGAGCAGATTCCGCTACCTGGGCGAACAAAAGATGGGCTCGAGGAATACGTACGTGGTGGCATTCGCGCAGAAACCCGGTGAGGCGACGATTACGGTGGGAATGGAGGTACATCAAGGTCAGCGCGTAAATGTCCGAGTGTCTATGCTGGTGCAGGGAATCGCGTGGGTGGATAAAAACAATTTCCAAATCATCCGAATGAGGACAGACCTTCTGGCCCCGCGCGCCGAGATTGGGCTTGATTGGGAAACAACGATAGTGACTTTCGGCGAAGTGCAGCTTTCCGACGTGGTCACTCCTTTGTGGCTGCCCAGCGACGTACAGGTGGCTGCCCACTTCGCATTTCCGAGTGAGCAGATTGGGTACAAAGAACTGAACTTCCGGAACGAGCATCGCTATTCCGACTATAAGAGCTACCGAGTGTCGGTCAAGATGGTGCCAGAGGCTGCAAAGGAAAAGGAACCTGCTCCCGGCAATGTCCCCAGCGACTTGCGAATGGATGATGAGAGCGCGGAGCAGCGTTACTATGCGAATGCGCACCCGTACCCCTATGAGACGCTGGATAAGCTGAGCGAACGGATACCAGAGTTGCGGACCATCCGGCCTCCTGGAGATTTGCAGCAATTGCCCACAATTCTAAAGAACACCGCGAACACCGTGGATAACTTTCTTGGACAAATTGTCGATCTGACTGCTCGAGAGAAAATTACGCAGGAGAGAGTGAACAACAAAGGAGTGAAAACGAGAGAGCGGGTGCAAGACAACTATTTGATCCTTCGCCAGAGCGACGGAGATATCGTTGAATACCGGACGGACGCCAAGGGCAATCGAATGGAGCAGACGGGACTGAACCAGGGATACCTGGTTACGTCAGGATTCGCGTTGAGCTGCGAGTATTTCTCAACGAGCCTGCAACGAGAATCAGAGTTTCGCTACGTGGGAGAGCAGAAGATAGGCGCTCACGATACATACGTGGTGGCGTTCGCCCAGAAGCCAGGCCAGAGCACCTTATATGTCACGATGACAATGTCGGAACGAAACGTCACAAGCGTACGCTTTCTGATGCAGGGAATGGCGTGGGTGGACAAGAGCAATTTTCAAATCATCCGGATGAGGACGGATCTTCTCGTTCCTATCCCGGAAATAGCGCTGGACAACCAAACAACCGAGGTGACATTCAGCAAGGTACAACTTCAGGAGGTCGCGAGCGACTTATGGCTGCCAAGCGAGGTGAAGGTCCACCTGAGATTCAAGGAGGTTGATGCCACGCATGGGAAAACCTATGAACTGGACTACCGAAATGGCCACCACTACACGGATTACCAGCGATTCAGGGTGTCTGTCATAATGGTCGCCCCGCAATAATCCCTATTTCGGGGTCCTTGATGCATGCAGGGCCGGTAGGAGAGTCAGTACCGGCGAGGCTTTTCCGTGCGGGCGGCGCGGAAAGCATCAATTTCGGCGGACGTGATTATGTACTGAGTTTCTGGTGGATGGTTTGCGTGTGCTGCCAGCTCAGTTTGGAGTCTTTGGGAACAGATCGCGGGCGCATCCTGATATTGAACGCGGTGGGAAAGGAAAGCCTCGTTGGCAATGTTCAGAGTGAATTCGCGCTCCGCGCCGGCTTCCCGCACCTGGAAAGTGTATTCCCGTGCGAGGAGCTTAGACTGAAAGCCCAAGTACTGGACAATGGCGGTGGTGCTCACTTGGCGCCTGGCACGAATACCCGAGAGGGGAGCAAAGGCGCGGGCTGCAGGACTTTGGGGCGCTTGGCCCGGCGACGTTTGGGAGGGACGCCTTCCGCGGGCTCGATTGCCATCATGCTGGTGACAAAAATCTTGAGCCCGTGGGCGTCGAAGTCAATGGTGGTGCGATCGGGGTCCCGTTTGACGATGACCCCACAGCCGTACTGAAAGTGCTTGATGTATTGGCCCGCTTGAAGAGTCGACAAGAATCCTCCTAGTCAGAAAAATAGTTTGCGCGTGGGTACGTGCCCTGCGTCAGACAATGTGCTGAAAGCGATTAATAGCTTCCGCGTCCGCCGCGTCCAGACCGGCCGCCCGAAAAGCCACGTCCGCCCGAACGATCGCCACCGCCCCCGCCGCGAGATTCCTGGGGACGAGCTTCGTTAACCTGAAGCGCGCGGCCTTCGAAATCCATGCCGTTGAATTCGCCGATGGCCTTTGCCGCATCATCTTCCGGCCCGAGTTCGACGAAGCCGAAACCGCGAGAGCGGCCGGTTTCGCGATCGGTGATGACGCGGGCCGAGGCGGCCTTATATCCCTTTCCGATGAACAACTGCAGAAGGCTTTCATCCGTCATGCTGAAGGTGAGATTACCGATATAGAGTTTTGTCATATTGCTTTCCTTTGTTCTGATTTGACTCCCCGTCCCACCCTAAACGACAGCGTAGACGTTGTGTTGAAAGTGCCGGAGATTCACAGAAATGTTGAGAAACGTCAATCCGAGAAAATACTTTGAAACAAGGACGGTGATTTCCACGGAATTGAATTTGCGGCCCCGCAACTCGGCCAGAATCTGAGTGACTCCCCGGCGCAAGAGCTTCTGGCGGGCCCGGCCCATCAGGCGGGTTTCCTTACCGCCGCGCAACTGGAGAAAGCTCCAATCGGTCTCTCTAATTTTTCGGCGTAGAGCGTACTCATCGAAATTCTTGACTTCACGCCAGCCCGGGAGAAAAGCCTCATCTTCGATCGTCACATCGGGAGGCAACACGGCACCCTCTCTCACGAGGAGGATGGGGAATTCAGCGAGATAGGACATGGAATTTGTGTTTTTCAATTGTTCGTCTCAGCACCAAGAGAACTAAAGCACCTTCGAGTAAATGGTTCTGCCGTTCACCAAGGCCACAAGGATGGTAAGAAGGGCGGCGCAGCACACAGCCACAAAGGTAGCGAAGAAGATGCCGCTATAGCCGGAGAAGCCCGAGGTATGCATCACCACGCCACCTACCACAGCACCGCCGGCTCCCGTGACAAGGTCCATGGACCGGCCGTAGCCATTGCCTTCGAGACTCTTGCCCGCAAGCCAGCCAACGATCAATCCAACTGGAATCCAGAGCAGCAGATACATTCGTTTTCCTTTGCCGAGAGAAGTAGGGAAGTGGGTGAAGCGAGACTCGGCGTCAAGCTTCAGTGGAAGGAGGCGGAGATGATTCAGAACCGGAATCGGAATTCCATAGGAGCGGGTATCAGGAAGCGACAGCAGCCGCAAGCTTGTGAAAAGTGGAGTTGGTAACCATGTAAGTGTGGACGCGCACGGCCCCGTCAGTCACGTCGGTAAGAATGCTGTTTACTTCCTTAAATGCAGTGCGGTCATACCTTTCGGCATCTTCACTGCTTTCCCAGAAGCTGTAAGCGTAGATTTCCTTTCCGCTCTGAGAGATGAGAGTGAGTTCATCGAGAAAGCCCTTCTGCTTGCGCAGCAGGGGAATGATCTCATTTTCAATTTTTTGTATGAATTGACCGGCGGCGTCTGACTTCAGACGCACAGAAACCTTGCGAGCGAACATAGGACTCTCCTCGAATAAGACCAAGGGAGTCGTCAGGGTGCAGCGACTGGGTCTGAAAGACCTGAAAGCCGCCTTGATCGCACAATAAGTATGGCGTGCTTTACCAACTCAGTCAAGTATTTCTTTTCCTCTAGCGGTATGATTAACTTGTTCGGTTAACTTCCGGAGGGCTACGTGGACGTTTGTTCGGTGATACAACACAGGCTCAAAGAACTCGGTCTGGAACAGCGCGACCTTGCGGCAGCGGCCCAGGTCACGGAGTCCTACATTTCCCAATTGCTCACGCGGAGGAAGACTCCGCCAGCGGCTCATCGGACAGACATCTATGACAGGATGAACGCGTTCCTGAAATTGCCGAAGGGCCAGCTTTCCGCGATGGTCGAAGCGCAACGCAGGGAAGAATGGCAAAAGAAACTGGCGGACCCGCCGGCACCGCTGTACCAGGAGGTTCGCGAGTTGGTGATCGGGAAATGCCGCGCGGAAAGACGGAAGCAAGTGCGTGAGATATTTGAGAAGCAAGCGTTCGGAGAGCTGGAGCGCCTGGTCACCCAAAAGCTACTGGATGTAGCGAAGAGAATTGCCAAAGATGAACTGGAAAATGAGGACTGGCTGCGGAGCGTGGCAAAGTTGCGGCACCAGACGTATGAAGAAGCACGGACTATCATTCTGGAGTTTCTAGACACGGATGTGTTCAGCATTTCCGCAGGGGACTGTGCTGCTTTTCTGGCGCCGATGATCGAGTCATGGGATATCGACCTTGCGACTTTTGGAATAGAAGTTCGTTTGAATCAGCAGCTGTCTTCGATACGGATAGTGAACTTCCAATTCGTAGAGCGAGAGGGAGATGCGGTGGCTCAGGCCGAACCGGGCTTCGAGGAGTTTTTGGGATTGCCGGATTTGAGCGCGGATGCAACAGAGGAAGAGCTGGAGTTTCTACGCAGGTTGAAGTTCAAACGCGGGCGGCCTACTTCTCTTTACTATTACCGGGAACTTCAGAATCTCAGAGACCCGCTCCATTTTGGTGGCAACGTGACGGTTCGGGTGCAAAAGCGGGGCGACGAAAACAGCGCCGAGAAGCGGAAGCAATTGGACTCCAGAAAGAGAGCAGTCCGACGCTGGAAAAAGAACACAAGACACTCTCCAAAGAAGAACAACTGATGGACGGGAGAGCGTCGCAACGGTGACCAAAGAAGTGAACAAAATCAAAAGTTCCTATTTGCTGAGCAGGAATTGCAGTACTGTGCTACTCTGGTTGTGCGCTTAATGCAATCGGTTGTGTTGTGCGGTCCCTCTGGTTTAAAGAACTGATCTGAGAATACCCGCCCTCCGTTTCTTCCGTTCGTTTTCAGCGTAATTCAAATTAAAGACTGGCAATGGATATTGCCGCAATCGCACACATGTTTGTGCAGAGATCGCGACGACTTTCGCCAGCAAGAAAGCAAAATGCAAAGTTTTTCAGAACTTTTAATATCTCCTTCATTAAAGGAGCGACTTCAGGCGGCTCGATTTTCGACGCCGACTCCGGTGCAGGCGGCAGCCATTCCGCAGGCCCTCGAAGGTAAGGATGTAATCGCCACGGCGCAAACCGGGACTGGGAAGACGCTGGCGTTTCTGATTCCTATAATGGAGAAGCTGTCTCAACAGAAGACGGCGGGAATCAGCGCGCTGGTACTTGTCCCAACCCGAGAATTGGCAATGCAGGTGGTTGCCCAGTACGACGCGTTGCGTGGTAAACAGGCGCAACCGGCAGGACTCGTGGTTGGAGGCTTGCCTGAAGGACGACAACTCGATGCAATACGCAGAGGCGCCCGGCTCGTGGTGGCAACACCTGGGCGGCTCGAGGATTACATGGATCGCAAGTTGGTGTCTCTAGCGGGGGTAAAGACGCTGGTGTTGGATGAAGCGGATCGCATGCTGGACATGGGATTCCTCCCGGCCATACGGCGAATCGTGAGTGCCGTGCCCAAGGACCGACAAACGCTGTGTTTTTCCGCGACCATGGAGAAGGCCGTTACTCAACTGGTGAGGGATTACACGAAAAATCCGGTGCGGCTCGCCTTCGGTTCCACGCTGAAACCTTCGGAAAATGTACGGCTTCAGGCATTTGAAGTGTCGGATGACGGGAAGCCCGAGATGCTCTATAAGCTTCTGGACAAGGAGAGCGGCCGCTGTTTGATTTTCTCAAGGACTAAGCGCGGCACGGAACGAATTGCCAAGAGCTTGAACCGTCAAGGAATCAATGCGGCGATGATCCATGGGGACCGCTCGCAATCGCAGCGCACGGCGGCGCTCACCGGATTCCAACGAGGGCAGTATCGCGTGTTGGTTGCCACGGACGTGGCAGCGCGCGGAATCCACGTGCAGGACATCGCTCACGTCATCAATTACGACCTTCCGGATGTGGCCGAGAATTTCATTCACCGGGTAGGCCGTACGGGCCGCGCGGGGGAGCAGGGCATTGCTTCCACTCTATTTTTGAGAGAGCAGAGAACTGAGCTGTTTCAATTGGAGCGAGTACTCGGTATTCGCATGGAGCGAGAAGCTTCCCATGGCGACAGCTCTGCGAGAAAAGAGAGCGATCGAGGGGACAGAAAGCCTGTTTCTGTGGCGAGCCGCTCAACTCTGATTCGTTTGCCGGGAGAATTGTTGCAAGCGCAGATGGAAAATTGATCGGCGATGGCTTATCGCAGCTCGACCGTAGAAATACGGTCGGGCTTCGGTAAATTCGAGGGACAGCTCATCCCCATTAGAGTGTCCACGACGTGAGCATGGTAGCCAATTTTGCGTCACACGCAACGCGGAACCGGTGTCGCCGGGTTCCGGCGACAGATCGTGTGGTGCTCCCAGATTATTGCCATTGTTTGACTTATTTCCCTTCGCGCCCGTACTATGTTGGGCGCGGAGCGCACCCCCTTTTCTCATGATCGGACAGACCATTTCACATTACCGGGTGTTGGAAAAATTGGGCGGAGGGGGAATGGGTGTTGTCTATAAAGCCAAAGACAACCGCCTCGGCCGCCACGTGGCGCTGAAATTCCTGCCGCCCGAATTGGCAAACGACAAGTTGGCGCTGGAACGATTTCAGCGCGAAGCGCGCGCCGCCTCCGCGCTAAATCACCCGAACATCTGCACAATTTATGACGTTGGCGAAGTGGACGGCCAACCATTCATCGCCATGGAGCTGCTCGAAGGCCAGACGCTGAAGCATCGCTTGAGCCGAACGCCGATGGATTGCGCGTTTGTTGTGGATGTGGGCATTCAGATTGCGGACGCGCTCGATGCCGCGCACAACAGGGGGATCGTTCACCGGGACATCAAACCGGCAAACATTTTTCTCACGAACCGGGGCCAGGCAAAAGTGCTCGATTTTGGGTTGGCGAAGGTGGAATCCCCTATTCACAGAAGTGAAGAAACCGTTGCAGGCCAGGAATTGCCAATGGAGACACAAGCGGGGAGCGGCGGAGACTTGACCAGCCCTGGCAGTTCTGTGGGCACGATCGCCTACATGAGTCCGGAACAGGCGCGCGGGGAAGAACTCGGAGCGCGCACTGACCTGTTTTCGTTCGGAGTCGTTCTGTACGAGATGGCCACAGGCAGGATTCCGTTTCCAGGCAACACAACGGCCGTCATCTTTAACGGCATCCTGAATACAACACCTCCACTTGCTTCGAAGCTAAATGGCAAAGTGCCGGTGGAATTGGACCGAGTCATCGCAAAAGCTCTGGAGAAAGATTGCGATTTGCGATGCCAAACGGCCGCCGAATTGAGAGCGGACCTAAAGCGCCTGAAGCGGGATCTGGACTCGTCGGGGCGGCACGATTCGGATCACAAAGGGGTAACCGGCAGCAGCGGAAGTGGGATTGCGGCCGCGCGCGTTGCGGCATCGGAACAAAAGAAAAAGACCGTTGCGGTGCTTTACTTTGAAAATCTCAGCGGCGCGAAGGAAGACGAATATTTTCGGGATGGCATGACGGAGGATATCATCACGGAGCTTTCGAAAATCGCCCGGCTGCAGATTTTTCCGCGCTCGGAAATGTTGCAATATCGGGACAAGCCCGTCACCGCACCACAAGTTGGGGAAAAGTTGGGTGCGATGTACGTCCTGGAAGGGTCAATTCGCCGCGCGGGGAACCGGCTGCGCATTACGACGCAACTTGTGGAAAGCGAGACGCGCCATTCCGTATGGGCCGAACGGTACGACCGCCAAATGGAAGATGTCTTTGCCATTCAAGAAGAAATTTCGCTAAGCATCGCCAAGGCGCTGGAAATCACGCTTTCTCCGCAGGAGGAGAGGGTGATTGCCAGGAAGCCGACGGACAATCCCCAAGCGTATGACTTCTTCCTGCGCGGGCGGAATTATTTGCGGCAGCGCCAGTTCGAATACGCGCTGGCCATGTATGAAGAAGCGGTGAAGCTGGACACAAACTTTGCGCTGGCCTATGCGGGGATGGCGCATGTCTGGGGAGGGATGTCGGAGTTCCGCACTCCCAACCCTGAATATATTGAGAAGGGAAACATCGCCGTTGCGAACGCGGAACGCCTTGCACCGGAATTGCCCGAAGTCATTTCTGGGCGAGCGCGCATGCATTTTGTCCAACACCAATATGAGGAAGCGATCCGTCTAGCGAAACGCGCCGTGGCTCTACAATCGGATTGCGAGGGTGCTCACGATGTGCTAGGGAGAGCGTACTTTTCCTCCGGGCGTCATGAGGAGGCGGCCCAACTTGCGGAGACCGCGCTGGAAATTGTGAGCAACGATTACAATGCCCTTATTCCTCTAATCAATTCCATGGAATGCCTGGGACGAATGGCCGATGCGGAGCGATTGCGCGCTCGAGAAACGGAAGTGCTCACCGAGCAACTTCATCGTTTCCCGGATGATGTTCGCGCGCGAATATTGCTGGCGTCGGATATGGCCATTCTGGGGCGCTCGCAAGAAGCAATCCAACATGTGAAAATTGCAGTGGCTATGCGGCCTTCCGATGCCAACGTTCTCTACAACGCGGCGTGCACTTACGGCATTTTGGGGATGAAGCGTGAGGCTCTGGATTCGCTGGGCCGGTCGATTGAGGAAGGGTACGGAAACGCTGACTGGTGCACAAAGGATCCCGACCTGAAGATTCTGCACGACGATCCGGAATTTAAGAAGCTGATTGCGGAACGTCCCCGTAAAACATACTGAGGTCTCGGTAAAAGACCGTCGATTTGATTTGTCCCTGAGCCTCACAAAATGCTGGACTAAAGCCCCGCACCTCCAGGGATTCTCACGCTATAATAAAACTGGCGGGTGAGCTGGACGATCGCTGGCCTGGTTGCGCAAGCAGTTGGGCGGGAGGAAAGTCCGGACACCACTTCGCGAGTTGAGATGCTGGGGTAAAATCCAGTGCTTCCGGAGCGAAGTAGGGCAACGCGCCTGGTAACGCCAGGGGGGCAGTAGCGCAGGCTTGAGTCTGTGGTATTTCGGCGGGACGTTTTAGAAGTGCCGAGAGGGAAGAAAACACAGGCTGAAGCCTGTGCTACTGTTCACGGAAAGTGCCACAGAGAATATACCGCCGGCGGAGCGTGTCCCGGTGATAGCCCGGAGGAAAACCTTCGGGATGTCTTCGAATGGAGCGCAACGAAGGTAAGGGTGAAAAGGTGGGGTAAGAGCCCACCGCGGCGTCAGTAATGACGCCGGCACGGAAAACCCCGCGTGGTGCAAGACCAAATAGGAGGGGAGAGCCGGCCCGGCTCGTTGAGAGCGCTCGAGAGAGCGAACTCCCTTTGGTGCGGCGCAAGCGGCACGGAAGGATGAACCCTCGGGTAGGTCGCTAAATCCCGGTCGCGAGACCGGGGCTAGAGGAATGATCGTCACGGAGCAGGCTCGCGAGAGCCGCGACGTACAGAATCCGGCTTACAGGCTCATCCGCCATAAATTATGTCACTAAACTATTTATAATGAGTATTTTGAACACTGTACGGTAAGTTGCCGTAATTTTCTCATTGATACGCCCTGATGTGGCCATCGCCGTGGTTAGCGAGGACTTTGACGCATCACAACTGCCGGGTGGCGGAACCCGGCCCGCTAGTAAAGATATTCTTTCTTTCATTCTCGTCAAACGCGATGGCCAGTGGAAGATTGTCCACGGTCACAACGCAATTGTCCTGCCTGAGGCTCAACCCTACGATCCCGCAAACAACGGATGGAATGGCGAAACCTCAAGGTAGAGCGATCAGTGGTGGCATAGACTAAGATGGCGGCATTGTGGCGGATACCGACACGCTTGCTGTCGGTCATGGCACAGAAGGAACCCGGTCTGATTCCCGCGTCTCGACGTGGAAGAACTTGAACGTGCCGTTGCCGTGAGCAGCGTCTCCGCGAAAAATAAAATCTTCCTTCTTGTGTCAAACCCCTCAAAGGCCTAGAATTCGACCCGAATTTCCATCCCCGCATGGTTGCGTAACGCACTTTGGAGTAAGACCCATGCGATCCCTTCCTCGTCGTATCCCGGTCACATTCCTGAGGGGCGCTGTGGCCTTGGCCTGCCTTGCGCTCGCATCCTGTGGCAACAACTGCTTCTCCGGAATTTTCCCCAATGGCACCGGCATCGTCCTCGTCAAAGACTCAACTCCGCCGCCCGCCTGCCCTCTTTCGACTGGCATGGGCCTGATCAGGGTCGCCGCCGTCAAATCGCAAATTTGCGAAACTTGCGCTGCGTCCAGCCGAGCGCAACACATCTTCGTCACCCTCAAAAGCATCCAGCTTCACTCGGTTTTCCCGGACTCTCCAAACTCTCCCGAATGGCTCGAACTCGCCCCTCAACTCCTTCGTGATCCTCGCCAAATTGACCTGCTCGGCGATTCAACCCCGGAACTTCTAGTTCAAAATGCGCCACTCCCCACCGGTACGTATCGTGAACTGCGCCTCCAGTTTTTGCCGGACACTCCCGCTGACTCCGAGGCGCCACCCACCGAATATTCCTGCGGCCACAACCGCGGGAACTGCATCCTCGTGGATGATGGCCGCGTCGAGGAGCTTCATTTCACTGGCAACGGCGACTCGCCTGAGCTTCTCCTGCCCTTGCAATACAACGGAAGCAACGCACTCTCTGTCGTGCCCGGCGCAACCATCGATCTACGGTTCACGCTGCAGCCGCAGCAGGTCTCCGCCGTCTCCCCGTCGGAAGGTTGGCAAATCCACTACGTCCTTCTAGGCACAGCTTCAGTATCGAGGTAGCAGCGCTACCTCACGCAGCTCTTGATTTCAAATGTTCGCTAGATAATGCAATGTTTGAGGATTCTTGCGGACCTTTCGCGCGCCTTAACTTCAGCTTCGCCGGTCACGATCTCCAGAGCCAAGAAGCAAACCGCGCCTCTGCGTGAGCTGCATCACCTCTGCTGGAACGAATGCTATGCCACACGGAGCCGCCGGGATTGTTTAGATTTTCCGTTTTTCAATTTGCCTCTCTTTTCCCATCCGCCGAGATTGAGGGCCACAGCCGTGCAGGCGGCCCGCAATTCGTCCGCAAGAGCGCGGTCAACCATGGTCCGGGCCACAACCATGCCTCCTATAGCCAAGGCCGCTATGCTCTGTGCAGCGGTGCGACGACGGCGGCCATTCTGGATCAGGCTCCGCTCCAAGACGCTCACCATAGCTTTGAACACAGTCTCGAAGGCGCGCCTTGCACTTACGCCGCTACGCGCGACGTCGGTCGGCAAGGCGACCATGGGGCAGGAGTTCTCGACGTCCTCGAAATGCTGACGAGATAGATACGCGCGGACGATTTGCGGCCCTACGTCGGTCGATGACAAGTCTACGTGCACGCCTTCCCAGCAGCTTTTCCACTCCGGGTCGGTGAAGAAGCACCCCAGCACCGCGGAATACAGATCGCTCTTACTTTTGAAATAGCTATAGAAACCGCCGTGCGTCAGACCCGCACCGGACATGATCTGATGGAGAGAGACGTTTTCAAAACCATGGCGATTAAATAACTTCCGTGCGCTATCGATGATGTTTTTCTTCATTCGTGCGCGATGGCCTGCAGGGTAAGGCATGTGGCCTCCTCGTCCTCTAGCCGCTGAAGTATGCGCCCCAGAGGCTTGGCCTGCCCAGGAAAATATTATCTTGAACATATTTTCGCGCGGTGCTGTTATGCATAGCGGCTGAAGACAGAAATGCAGGAGGGCGATGATGAGCGATAAAACGAATTTGGCGGCGCTCGCGAATGGGCCCACTCGGCGGCAAGCGATCGCCGGTGTTGCGATGGCCTTTGGTGGCTTGGCCCTAGGCTCGGCCAAGGCCTGGGCGCGCACCGAGGAGGAGATTTCTCATTCGGCAGAATCCATTCATCAAGAGCCTGTTTTCAAGGCGAGCCGGAAGCGCGTTTACGATGCGCTTACGGAAACCAAGCAGTTCGACAAGATCATAGAGCTCAGTGGAGTGATGAAGTCCGGCATGCCTCCAGGAGCGAGCAAACCCACGGAGATCAGTCGCGAAGAGGGAGGCGCATTCGCAATCTTCGGCGGGTATATCACGGGACGGCAGATCGAACTCGTGCCGGGCGTTCGAATCGTCCAAGCCTGGCGAGTGGGCAGCTGGGATCCGGGTGTCTACTCGATTGTGAAGTTCGAACTCACCGAGCAGGGCGCCGGAACCAAGATCGTTTTTGACCATACCGGCTTTCCCAAGGGCGATGGAGAACATTTGGCGTCGGGATGGAAAGCCCACTATTGGGAGCCGCTACAGGAATTCCTGGTTTAAGTGTTGCTGCGCAACGCGCGCCGCACACGCACAAAGACTGCCCATGCTGGCCAAGTTGACATCATTAGACGGTCAAGGACGATTGATTCCAAACAACCTGTTTATTTGCAATACAGCCGGGACAATCCGGCTTACACGCTCATCCGCCAATACTTTTGATTTTCCCCGAACATTTTGTTGGATTTGTGTGTAACTTCCTGCGGCGCGAATGGACCCGAACGCTCATTTGCGATCGGGGTGTGTTCGTGATGGCGAATATCGCAGAAGCAGGAACGAATTCGCGCGCTGCAGGAGCGGTCAGGGGGAGAGCTTTAGGGGTTGCAGTTCGCGGGCTTGGGCTAAGAGTTTTTTTAAGCTTGCCCTCGATGGAGGCGTCGCCGACGTGTTCGTCTTGAAGGACGCCGTCCGCTCGATGGTGAAAGTGTAGGGAATGGCGGTGACGTAGAATAACTTGGAGATCGAGCCGGTGAATCCGCCATCGCGGTATTGCGGCCAAATCATCTCGTTCTTAGCGACGAACTCTTTCCACTTCTGCTCGTTATTGTCGAGGCTGACGCTGAGGATAACCAGAGTTTGACCTCGAAATTTTCTGGCAATATCGCGCATATGGGGAAGCACAAAACCGGAATTGCGGGAAGCGGGGTGAGGGCACTGAGGTATGATCGAAAGTTAAATTTCATGATGCGAGATAGGAGCCGGCCATCTACACGAGACGAGAGCTTCTGAAGACGGCAGGATATAGCGCGCTGGCCGCGACGACAGGACGGGTGGGGTTTGGAACTGCAGCCGGGAGTTTTGTTTCCAAGCGGCCACCGGTGGGACAGCGGAAGTTTGCTTCGCCGGCTGTCGAAGAAGTGATTGTTCGCGTGAAGGCCAGTATTGGCGATCCCGAACTGGCGTGGATGTTTGAGAACTGCTATCCCAACACGCTGGATACGACGGTGGAGATCGGCGGCGACACCAAGCGGCCGGATACGTTCATCATCACCGGAGATATTGATGCGATGTGGTTGCGCGATTCGGCGTGCCAGGTTTGGCCGTATGTGCCTCTGGCCAAAACTGACCGCGATTTGCGCCGGATGTTTCAGGGCCTGATTGGGAGGCAGGCACGATGCATTCTGATTGATCCTTATGCGAATGCGTTTTTGCCGGATCCAAAAAGCACGAACGCACTGGAATGGGCCGTGGGAGATTTGACGGAGATGCGGCCGGGAGTGGCGGAGCGAAAATGGGAGGTGGATTCGCTGTGCTACTGCATCCGGCTGGCACACGGATATTGGAAAGCGACGGGAGATATCGCGCCATTCGATCAGGATTGGACCGCAGCGATGCGGCAGGTGGTGGCCACATTTCGGGAGCAGCAGAGGAAGAAAGGGCCGGGGCCATATCATTTTCAGCGGAAAGCGGAATCGCCGACGGACACGCAAGCGCTGGAAGGGTATGGGAATCCGGCGAAGCCAGTAGGAATGATTTATTCGATGTTCCGGCCATCAGATGACGCGTGCCTGTATTCGTTCTATGTGCCATCAAATTTGTTTGCGGTGGTTTCACTGCGGCAGGTGGCGGAGATGGCTGCCGAGATTCTCAAAGATGGCGGATTTGCGACGGAGTGTCGAGTGCTGGCCAGTGAAGTGGAAGCGGCACTTGCGAACTTTGGACGCATTGAAGGACGGGATGGAGGCGAGATTTGGGCGTTTGAAGTGGACGGGTATGGGAACCAGCTATTCATGGATGACGCGAACATTCCAGGATTGCTGAGCTTACCTTATTTAGGATGCTGCGATGCGAACGACACTGTTTATCAAAGGACCCGGCGGCGCGTGTTGAGTGGAGACAATCCCTATTTTTTCAAAGGAAGCGCGGCGGATGGAATTGGTGGCCCACACGAGGGGCTGAACATGATCTGGCCGATGGCGCTGATCGCGCAGGCGATGACGAGCAGCGACGAGGCGGAGATACGGCAATGCCTGCAGTGGTTGAAAACAACGCATGCGGAAACGGGTTTTATGCATGAGTCCTTTAATAAAGATAATCCCGAGAAGTACACGCGAGCGTGGTTCGCGTGGGCGAACACGTTGTTCGGGGAGTTGATTGTGAAGTTGAGCGAAGAGCGCCCGAATTTATTGAAAAGCGTTTGAGAAGGTAAGGAGCCCGAAGACATGGCAAATGTGACGAGAAGGACATTTCTGCAGTCGGCGGCGTTGTCGAGCCTGGCGGTGGCGACGAAGAGTGGACTGGAACTTGGCGCACTGGAAAGCTTCGATGATAAGGCTGCAAATGGGAAGGGACTGACGCACTTTGTGGATGTGTTTATCGGGACGGGCGGCCACGGCCACTGTTATCCCGGCGCCACGGTGCCATTCGGGATGGTACAGCTGAGTCCTGATACGGGCGTGGGAGATTGGGACCATTGTTCGGGATACCACCACGATGACACTTCCATCATGGGGTTCAGCCACACGCACTTAAGCGGAACCGGCGCCGCGGACTTGCTGGACATTTTGTTGATGCCGGGCACCGGAGCCGTGCACACCGAACCAGGAAGCCGGGAAGATCCCAGCCAAGGATACCGGTCGCGGTTTTCCCACGCGACAGAGCGAGGCGAGCCGGGTTACTACACTGTTTTTTTGGAGGACTACAAGATCAGGGCGGAGATGACCACGACGGAGCGGGTGGGAGTTCACCGATATACGTTTCCGGCGGATGCGACAAGCCACTTTGTCATTGACCTGGCGCACGGAACAATTGACCCGCCGCAGCGGATGTATTGCAACGTGATCAGCGCGGAGATGCACGTGGCCGGGAACGATACGATCACTGGCGGGCGGCGCGTGGAGGAGTGGGCGCCCGGAAGATACATTTATTTTGCGATGAAGTTTTCGAAGCCGTTTGCGAGCGCGGAGATTTTTTCGGACTCGAAGCCGTTAGGCGTTGCTGCACGCGAAACGCAGGGAAAATTCCTGAAATGTGTGGTGAAGTGTCCGACGACGAAAGACGAAGTGATCCTCGTCAAAGTTGGAATTTCTGCAGTGAGTGTCGAGGGGGCGCTGAGAAATCTGGAGGCCGAAGTTCCTGGCTGGGATTTCGACAGAACGCGCTGGGCGGCGAGTGCTGCCTGGGAGCGGGAGTTAGCGAAAATTGCGATCGAAACGAAACGCGAGGATCATAGAAAGATTTTTTATTCGTCGTTTTATCATTCACTGGTTGCGCCCACGTTGTTTAGCGATGTAGACGGACAGTACCGCGGGATGGATTTGAAAGTTCATCAATTGCCCGCCGCGGCGAAAACCTACAGTACGTATTCGTTATGGGACACGTACCGGGCGCTGCATCCGCTGTACACGCTAGTGCAGACGGAGCGGTTGCCCGGCATTTTGAATACTTTGATTTTGATGGCGGAGCAGAGTCCGGCGGGCGTGCCGGTTTGGCCGCTACAAGCGGTAGAGACGGGCTGCATGATCGGCTACCATTCGGCGCCGGTGCTCGCCGAGGCGTATGCGAAGGGGATTCCCGGCGTGGATTATGCAAAGGCTTATCCGCTCTGGCGAAAGCGGGCCATGGACGATAATTACCGAGGGCTGGCCTATTACCGGAAGATGGGCTTCATTCCCTGTGACCTGGAAGAAGAAGCGGTAAGCAAGACGCTGGAGTACGCCTACGACGATTGGGCGGTGGCACATCTGGCGCGCGCGGCAGGACAGGAAGAAGATTACGAGCTATTGTTGGCGCGTTCGCGGAATTACAAGAACACCTTCGATGGGGCGGACACATTCATGCGCGGACGACTGGCTGATGGGACATGGGCCGAACCGTTCGATCCGCGCGGAATGGGGCACTCGAAGAAATGGCGCGACTACACGGAAAGCAACTCCTGGGAAGCGACATTTTTGAACCAGCACGATCTTTACGAATACATGAAGTTGTTTGGCGGGGAGAAGGGGTTCGTAGAAAAGCTCGACGCATTGTTCAACCAGAGTTCCGACTTGCCGCCGGATGCTCCGCCGGATATTGCGGGCATGGTGGGACAGTACGCGCATGGGAATGAGCCGGGACATCATGTGGCGTACATGTATGCTTACGCGGGTGAACACTACAAAACGCAAGCGAGGGTACGGATGTTGCTGGAGACGATGTATCACAACGACCCGGACGGGTTGGCGGGAAATGAGGACTGCGGGCAAATGTCGGCGTGGTATGTCATCAGCGCGCTGGGATTCTATGCATTCGATCCTGTGAGCGGGAACTATGTGTTTGGGGGACCGCTGTTTGACCGCGCTACTGTTCAACTGGGAAACGGCAGGACGCTGGTGATCGAAGCCGTGGGGAATGGGCCTGAGCAATCCTACGTGCAATCCGTGACGTGGAATGGGAAGCCGTATACGAAGAGCTGGTTCAGTCACACGGACATAGCGCAGGGCGGAACGTTTGTGATGGAAATGGGAAAGAAGCCGAATGAAAGGTTTGGGTCGGCGAGGGCGGATAGGCCACCTTCGTTTACGTGAGGGGAGCCCGGGATCTTGCAGGAAGCTCAGGATGACAACTGTGATTTAGGTCTGTTGGAGGCTGTCGCGATATGGCGCAAGAGGAAGCAGCAAAATCGAACGGCGGTGCGAGGTTGGTGATTCGCAATATCGGGCTGCTGCTGAGCGGCGATTTGCAGAAACCTATTCTGGATGCGGACACGGTGGTGGTGAAGGATGGATGGATTAGCGCGATTGGAAAAGAGAAGGAGTTGGATTGCGAAGGGGCAACCGGAATCATCGATGCGAATGGAACGGCGCTGGTGCCGGGCCTGATCGACAGTCACGTGCACCCGGTGGCGGGCGATTGGACGCCACGACAGAACCAGTTGGGATGGATCGATAGCTGCTTGCATGGCGGCGTGACCACGATGATTTCGGCGGGCGAAGTACATATGCCGGGTAGGCCGAAGGACATCGTGGGCGTGAAGGCGTTAGCGATTACCGCGCAACGCACGTTTGCGGCGCTGCGGCCGAGCGGAGTTAAAGTCCTAGCTGGTGCGCCCGTGATTGAGCAAGGAATGGTCGAAGAGGATTTTCGATCGCTGGCAGAGGCCGGAGTGAACTTGCTGGGAGAAGTGGGGCTCGGCAGCGTGAAGGATGGCCCGACGGCGCGGCAGATGGTAGGTTGGGCACGGAAGAACGGGATGCAGAGCACGATTCACACCGGCGGGCCTTCGATACCGGGATCGAGCTTGATTGATAAGGATGTGGTGCTGGAGGCAGATGCGGACGTGATCGGGCACATCAATGGCGGACATACGGCGCTGCCGGATGTGCAGATTCGGGCGCTGTGCGAGGAGTCGGAACGCGCGCTGGAGATTGTGCATAACGGGAATGAGCGTGCGGCGTTGTTCACGCTGCGGACGGCGAAGCTGTTGAAGAAGCTGCACCGAGTGATTTTGGGGACGGACGCGCCGGCGGGGTCGGGAGTGCAGCCTCTAGGGATCCTGCGCGTGATTGCGGCGCTGTCTTCGCTGGGTGAAATACCTGCAGAGACGGTGTTCTGTTTTGCCACGGGGAATACGGCGCGGATGCGGAACCTGGTGGGCGGAATGATTGAAGTGGGGCGCCCGGCGGATTTTGTGTTTATGGACGCAGCGCAGCATTCGGCGGGCAAAACCTTGTTGGAGAGTGTGCGACTGGGCGATCTGCCCGGCATAGGAATGACGATCATTGATGGTGTCGTGCGAACTGAGCGCAGCCGTAACACGCCGCCGGCGACTCGTGTGCCGAAAGTGGTGAAGTGAACTAGCGGCGGTAAGCTGCGGTACTCCAGATTAACGGAGGCCGTCTTCGCCCTTGATTTGAGATTTGGTCAGGCCGCCAACGCGCGGGAGGGGACGACCGCTGTCGGTGACGGCGATGGCGACGAGGATTTCGTCGGCCCGCGGAGCGTCGTTCACCCGAATTTCCATTCCATCAAAATGACTGCGGACGAATGCAGCGTCTTTGTGGCCGAGGGGAATATCGAGGGGGACGCCAGGGCCTCCGCGTTTTTTTGAAGAGGGAATCAGAGCGGCGCCTTTGCCGAGGATCTTTCGAACCGGTGTGCCAAGTTTTGGATGGAGAAGCGCGGCGGCGTGTTCGAGTTCGCCATCTTCGCCGACGGCGGCGGCTTTGCCGTAGCTTTCCGCGGAAGGTCCGGGGATGCCGAGGGCGGCGACGGCGCGTTCGGTCAACAATGCGCCCATTTCTTCTCCGATTTCCATAAGTTCGGTCAGATCCTCAACATATTTCCCGGCAAAGGGGTTTTCGATCACGGCGGCAGCGGCAGCGCGGCGCGTGGGAGGATTCACGGCTTGGCCCATTTCGGTGAGAGTTTCTTCCACGAAGGTAACGATTTTGCGAATTTTGGATTTCATCGGAGGCCGTCCTCGCCTTTAATTTCGGAGGCTGTTAAGCCCCCGACGCGGGCGTGGATGCGCGGGCCAGTGGTCATCACGAGGGCCAAAAGAATTTCGTCGGCGCGGGGAGCATCGGCGATGCCAACCTCCATGGAGTCGAAGTGGCTGCGGACATAGGAGGCGTTGATGTGGGTGATGGGAACGTCCAGGCGCGTGCCCGGGCCACCGACTTTTTTTGTGGAGGTAACGATGGCTTTTGCGCCTCCGAGCAGTTCGCGCATCGCATAGCCACCGGGAACGTGCCAGAGCGCGCCGTGTTCCAATTCACCGGCTTGGCCAACGATGGCGCCTTTGCCGTAGCCTTCGACGATTTTTGGATCACCACCGAGCGCCGCGAGCAGGGAGTTGGCCATCTCGAGGCCAAGGGGTTTCAAATCTTCCATGAAGCCAGCGATTTCCGCGGCGTATTTACCTGAGAAGGGGTTGTGAATGACAACAAGGGCGGCGGCGCGTCGGAGAGGTCTAGCGGCGACGGGACCGCCTTCGTGGAAAATCTCCTCGACGGTGACGACACGCTTGCGGACTTGAACGTCAGGCATGCGGCAGACTCCTTGGGGAGAATATGTGTTGCGGTTGGTCGCCAGCGGCGGAGGGCCTCAGAAGGCGGTCCCTGTGCAGTTCAGAAAGTATGCGGAGCTGACCATGCAGACAGAGCGCTGCAGTGTAGATCAAGCCTCGTTCGCAAAGATCTGTTGCGACACTCTCCCCGGCATCGAGAGCTTGAGTAATTTCCTGGCGCGCGAGAGGACCGACAGCGCGGGTGACAGGGAGATCGAGGAGATCGGAGTCGGGAGCGATGTCGCGGGCGGGAATTCGTGAGATGGCGGGATGATTGGGCAAATCGACGGCGTTGGCGATGATGGTGGCCGCGGCATCGGCTTGTGCAGCGGTCTGGGCGAGAACGGTGACGGCATCGGCGATGCCCAAGGAGAAGCTGCGACCGCGCCAGCCGCTGGTGGCCACTCCGCGAACGGGAGTTGATGCAGAAATTTTAAGAGAACCGAAGAGCGAGGGATGATCGGGGCGTCCGACCATGCCAATGGTGTAGCTCTGCGCCGCGTCGAGATACAAGGCGATGTCACCACCGTTGTTGACGTAGGCGCGATTCAGTTGCGCTGCTTGGGTCATGGCGGCGAGGACAGCTTCGGCGACAGCGCCCGCGACGGCGGCCATGGGCGTGACGAAACAACGATTGCGATATGGGGCTAACGCACAAGCCATGACGCGAGCAATGGGGCCGGCGGGCGTAAGCGAATCCTTGGTCACGCGGGCGCGCAAGAGGGGCAACTCGGCGCATAGCTCATCGAGAATGGTGACGAAGCGCCGCGCGGCAGCTTCGTAGGCGCGATGAATCTCGGCGAAGTTGGCGGCATCGGCGTTGATGATCAGGTCCATGGGGCCATCGCTCAGATGAAGGCGGTGGCCGTCTGGTAAAAGACGAATTGTCGCGGGATCTCTCATTTGTTGTGCGGACTCTCGGCAGGAGGTTCCAGCGGCCAAGGATTTTCCGGAAGGGAAGTGAGCTGACGCTGGCGCTGCTTTTCGCGCATGACGTCATCCAGCGGGCGGACGTAATCCATGTGGCCGCCGAGCGCCGCGTAATCCGATTTCTTCAGCGTGAATTCGATAGGGGCGACGAGCGCGGGGGTGGGGACATAGCCGAATGCATTCTCCGGCATGCGGGAGACGTCCACCATGAAGGTGATGCCGCCGCCGGGCCAAACGTAGGCAGGAGCGCCGCCAGAAGTGACCCGAGTAAGGCTGCGCTTTACGGAGTTGGTGAGCTTGACGGGATTTTCCGTAGCGCCGGCCCGAAGTGAGCCGCCAGCTCCTGCCATGAAAAGGACAGTCGTGAGCGCGGGCTCGCAATTTTCGCGGATGCGGGTGACGGATTCCTGCAACTGTTGCGGCAGTTCTTTTGCGATGGGGTGTAGGGATTCGTCGAGTTCGTAGTAGGCGAAATGCTCGCCGGTGGTGCTGACCATAAGAAGGCGCAGATGAGGCCAGGCAATCTTGGTCTTGAAAGGCTTGAGAATGGCGAGTGGATCGGAAATATTGGTGCCGCCCCAACCCGTGCCCGGCTGCGCGACCTGGAAATAGCGGCCGGGAGTGGAGCGGCGCCCTTGCATGACGATGCCGGTTTCGCGGACGCCGAGCATTTTACCTGCTTGATGTTCGGAGAGGACGCCAGTGATGTGGTCATCGACGACGACGACTTCATCGACTTTGCCGGACCACTGCTTGGCGAACATGCCAATGGCCGCGGAACCGCAGCCGACACGCATACGCTCTTCCTGCTGCCCATTGACCACGGGAGGTTTGCCTGCTGCGACCGAGATGCGCGCGCCGTCGTCGATGGCGAGAGCGACTTCCTTGCCATTGCATAGATCGAGCAAAGTTTCGCAGGTGACGCGGCCTTCGCTTTTGGTGCCGCCGGTGAGGTGATGAACCCCGCCGAGAGAGAGCATTTGGGAGCCATATTCGGCGGTGGTTACATGACCGACAGGCTCACCCTGAGCGCGGACGAGATTGCGCTCCGGGCCGAGATGGCGATCCGTATCGATTTTCAGTTTTACGCCGCAATAGCTGAAGATGCCCTCGGTGACGACGGTGACCATGTCCACGCCTTCGACCTCGGAGGAAACGATGAATGGGGCAGGCTTGTAATCGGGATAGGTGGTGCCCGCGCCGATGGCAGTAACAAACGTCTCTTTGGTCTTCAGGAGCGACCCGTCCCATTCGCCTTCACTCTCGAGGAAGGGAACTAGCGGTATACCTTGAGATTTGGCACGGTCGAGAAGAATGTGGGGATCAATGCGCACGAGTTGGCCGTTGAAATTGCCGTAGCGATCGCAGGCGCCGGTTTGGCCAAGTTTGATGTAGCAAAGGACGGGGCAAGCGTCGCAGCGAATCGTGTCTTTTGGGAGGACTTCAGTCATGAGATGCCCTCCTCTCGGATTCCCGCTGGGCTTTGACGGCGGCGAGGACTTTGTCGGGGGTGGCGGGAAGTTTGTAGATGCGCACGCCAGCGGCATCATACAGCGCGTTGAGGATCGCCGGGGCGGTGGGAATCAGGGCTTGCTCGCCGATGCCTTTTGCGCCGAAAGGGCCGAGCGGCGAAGAATCTTCGATGAGAATCGATTCGACCGGAGGGATGTCTCCGATTGTGGGAATGAGATAGTCGTGCAAGTTTTCGCCCTTCCCCGGAAGGAACTCCTCCATAAGGGCCATGCCGAGACCTTGCGCGACGCCCCCTTCGATCTGGCCTTCGATAAGAGTGGGATTGATGGCGCGGCCGACATCGTGGGCGGCGGTTATTTTCAGAACTTTGACGGTGCCGAGATCGAGATCGACTTCGAGTTCGGCGAGATGCGCGCCAAAACCGTAGACGGCATAGGGAATGCCCTGGCCGTTTGGATCCAGAGGCTTGGTAGGAGGATCGTAAGTGGCTTGGGCGCTGAGGACGTAGCCACGCTCATCGAGAGGAAGTTGGAGAAGATCCACACACTTGCGGTGAGATTTCTCCGAGAATTGAAGTTGATGATCGAGAATATGGAACTGGCCCGTCGGGCCGATTCCGCCAAGGCACAGAATCTTCTCTCGTAATTTCTTGCCTGCAAGCATGGCAGCATTGCCACTAACGAAGGTCTGACGGGAAGCGGAAGTCTTTCCGCAGTCGGGAGAAACATCGGTGTCAGCAGGGAGAAGATCGAAGCGATCCACAGGCACGCCGAGGGCTTCGGCACAAATTTGGGTGACAACTGTGAAGGAACCTTGGCCGATATCGACAGCACCCATGTGAATGGCGATGCGGCCATTGCGCTGCAGCCCGATGCGCATGGTGGAGGGATTGGGAAGGGAAGTGTTGCCGCAGCCATACCACATCCCCGCGATACCAACGCCGCGACGCGGAGTGACGCCATGCTGCTGGTTGAAAGTCGCGGCTTCTTGATGCGCAAGCCTCCAACGAGGGCGTAAAGCTTCGAAGCAGGCGCGCATGCCGACTCCCGCGCCAAGCACCTGCCCAGTGATCGTCGGGTCATGATCTTCAAGAGCGTTCAGGATGCGGAACTCGAGTTTGTCCATGCCGACTTTTTCGGCGAGTGCATCGTAAAGCTGCTCCTGAGCGATGGTGCCTTGAGGTACGCCGAAGCCACGAAAGGCGCCGGCTGGAACAAGGTGTGTGTGTACAGCGCGAGTGAGCGCGCGATAGTGCGGAACCTTGTACGGTCCAGAACCATGAATAGGAACGCGAGCGGCGACAGTGGGACCCCAAGAAGCATAGGCGCCGGTGTTGAATTCACCTTGGAGGTCCATAGCCACCAACTTTCCATCGGTTGTGGCGCCCGCGCGGCAATGGATTTTCGAGGGATGGCGTTTGGTGGTGCTGCGGATGGATTCGGTGCGGCTGTAGACCATTTTCACCGGCTTGCGGAGATGCCATGCGGCAACGGCGAGGAAAGGCTGTGTGGAAAGATCGAGCTTCGCGCCGAAGCCGCCGCCGACGGCGGTGGGAATGATGCGGACGGCGTCCTCCGGGATGCCGAGGATTGTGGCGATGTCCTTGCGAGTCATGTAAGGAGATTGCGTGCAGGATTGAATTTCGATGCGGTCGCCGACGCGGCGCGCGAAGCCTGCTTCAGGCTCAATGTAGGCATGCTCGATGAAGCCGGTTTCATATTCGACTTCCACCACCACTGCGGCTTCGCGAAGTGCGCGTTCGACATCGCCATGAACAACGCGGCCGCGCACAAGAACATTGTCTGGACGGAAATCGTGGATCGCAGGGGCGCCATGGAGTTGCGCTTCGGCGGGTGTGAGGAGGGCAGGTAGCTCCTTCCAAGTCACGGGAAACGTCGCAGGATCGAACGTGGCCATTGTGGAAGGGTCGCCAACAACAGCAGCGATGGCCTCTCCGCGGTAACGAGTCTCATTCTCGGCAAACACGGGCTGGTCCGCAAAATCGGGATGTACGCCAAAGCAATTCTCCCCAGGGACATCACGGGCTGTGAAGATGGCGCGGACTCCTGGCGTTCCCTGAACGAATTGCGCCAGGTCACCAAAAGAAAATTGCGCGTGCGGATAAAGTGAGCGGATGACAAACAAAACCAAGGCGTCCTCGGGCCACTCGTCCGCACCGTAGATATCCTGGCCTGTGACTTTGCGCTGGCCATCCAGACGCACGATGCGACGGCCCACGGGACTGTCATCAGAGAAAGATGGGGGAAATGCCAGAGCCTGATTAGCTTGCATGACCGCACGAATAATTTTGCGATATCCGGTGCAGCGGCAAAGCACACCTCCGAGTGCATCTATGACTTCAGGTTCTGTCGGCGCCGGTTTCTCCTGCAACAAAGCCACGGCGGTCACGAGCAAGCCGGGAGTGCAGATGCCGCACTGCGCCGCGCCATGCTGGAGGAAAGACTTTTGCAGGGAGTCGAATTCAGGAGAAGACTCGCGCAATCCTTCGATAGTGAGAACCTCGGAATCTTGGAGCTGTCCGACGGCAGTGAGGCAGGCGCAGACCGCTTTGCCGTTGACCAGGACTGTGCACGCGCCGCAGTCACCGGCATCGCAACCGACTTTGGTGCCCGTCAGACGAAATTCCTCGCGCAAGACGGTGGAGAGACGCGAACGCGGATCCGAGGCCACCGGAACAACCTTGCCGTTCAGCCCAATGGACAATTTGGTTAGGGTGTCCATGATTCAGCGCACCTTACTTGCACATTCCTGGAGCGCACGACGCACGAGCGTTTGCGCGGCTTCTTGTCGATAGGCAGCGGTAGCGCGGATGTCGTCAATTGGGGAAAGCCGGGAAAAGTGCGTAGCGTTCAGAAGCGGGAGCATCGATGGGCCCACAGTTGTGCCCACGAGGGCTTTCTCCAGTGCGACCAGGCGTACTGCCTTGGGGGAACAAGAGCCCACACAAATTGCAGCTTCGCGAATACTGCCCTCGGAGCCAACAAGCAAATTAGCGGCGACCATGACGATGGAGATCACGAGGTAGCGCCGTGCCCCGAGTTTGAGAAAACTCGAAGCTGCATTTTCCCAGCGGCGAGGAATCCTAATCGAGGTGAGAATCTCGTCGGGTTGGCGCGCGGTTTTGCGATTGCCCTGGACAAACGCGGCAAGAGGAAGGCTGCGCGTCCCTCTACGCGAGGCTAAAGTGATTTCGGCATCGAGAGCGAGCAAGGCAGCAACGCCATCGGCCGCCGGAGAAGCATTGCAAATGTTGCCTGCCAGGGTGGCCTGATTTTGAATCTGGATCGAACCGATTTCACGGGCCGCGGCGCGGAGCCCGTCGAAGCCGCGAGGCAAGGGAGCGGCGAGAAGCTCACTCCAGGTGGTGCGGGCACCGATGTGGAAAAAATCGGACGAAGAGTGGATGCCTTTCAGTTCCGTGATGGCGGAAATATCGATGACCGGACCCTTAATCTGGGGGCCGGTAAAGGCAGGGAACAAATCAGTGCCACCGGAGAGAATGGTTGCGTGAGTATGTGCCAGCGTTTGTAAAGCTTCGTCGAGTGTGGCAGGTCGCAAGAACAACGAGATTGACTCCTGAAACAGACCCACTCAACGCCGCCAGAAGAAATGCACGCGAGAGGTGGCTTCTACTTCTACAACGGCAGGGAGAATTTGTGAAGTGGGTGAAGGTTGGTTCAAGTGGCGCAAGCGAATAACGTAGCTGACAGAGATATTCGTTCGGGTGAGGATTGCGGCCGGGACGAAAGCAAGGCAGCGGATTGGAAAGATCTTGTGGCATTCTAATGAAGAATGGCCACCACGGACCAACGGCTTGGCACCGGCACAGCCGCTTTCCAGTTCCCCGGTTTCCGGCTCTACGAGATCGCGCGATTCTGTATCGTGTTTTGCACGGAGATGCAGTCCGTGGCCGTAGGCTGGCAGGTGTACGAGATTACCAAGCGGCCGCTGGATTTGGGTTTGACGGGGCTGGTGCAGTTCCTGCCGGGAATGCTGTTGTTCTTGGTGGCGGGACACGCGGCAGACCGATTCGACCGGCGGAAGCTGCTGACGACATGTTACGCGGGATATGCGCTGTCGTCGGTGTTACTGCTGATGGTGACTCTACGATTCGAGTTGTTGCACCGCACGGAAACGGTGATCCCGATCTTTGCAATTCTCTTCCTCGTGGGTGTAGTGCGATGCTTCAGCATGCCAGCCAGCCGGGCGTTGCTCCCGCAATTGGTACCCGAAGAGCAGTTCCAAAGCGCGGTGGCTTGGAATTCCGGGGTATTCCAATGCGCGACGATATTGGGACCGGCGCTGGGAGGTCTCTTGTATGCGTTTTCCCGCGGACCGGCGCTGGTTTATGGCATGGCCTTGATCGCCGGAAGCGTCGCCGTGCTCACGACGATGAGAATCCAGACGCGGAGCCGGCCCAGGCCGCGCGAACCGTTCACATTGAAGACCGTGTCGGCCGGTTTCCGATATATCTGGACGCACAAATTAGTGTTCGGGTCGATCTCGCTGGACCTGTTCGCGGTGCTGCTCGGAGGAGCGGTGGCCCTGCTCCCGGTGTATGCGAAGGAGATCCTGCGAACAGGGCCGTGGGGGCTGGGCTTGTTGCGGACCGCGCCGGGTGTTGGCGCCGGAGTAATGGCACTGCTAATGGCGTTCAAGCCGATCCGGAGCAGGGCCGGAGCGACGATGTTATGGTGCGTAGGCGGGTTTGGGCTATTTACGATTGTGTTTGGCGTATCGAGGAGCTTGGCGCTTTCGCTGATTTCGCTGATATTTGTGGGCGCGGCGGATATGGTGAGCGTTGTCGTACGCGGGGTGTTAATTCAGATCGAAACACCCGATGAGATGCGAGGTCGAGTGAATGCTGTGGACATGATTTTCATTGGAGCCTCGAACGAGTTGGGCGAGTTCGAGTCGGGCTTGGCAGCGCAGTGGCTGGGGGCCGTGCCGGCGGTGGTGCTGGGAGGAGTGGGGACAATACTTGTCACGGTTCTGTGGGCATGGATGTTCCCCGAATTACGGAACGCGGACAAGTTGTCAGGCACGAAGGGTTAAGCGAGAAGCTGACTCGAGGCGGAAAGTGTTTAGTTATGGGCTGGGGGCGTGGTGGCCGGAGCGGGGGCAGAAGTGGCAGGAGTTTGCGAGGGTGTCGGCGCGGCAGGGCTGGCCAATTCCGCTTTGACAGCAGGGGAGATTTTGTCGGCGTTCTTGAGAAGGACGCTGACTTGCCAGATTCTGGTTTCCCCAAGGTGCTCGCTGAAACCGGGCATGCCGGTCATGCGGATTCCGCCCGAAACCGTCCAATAAGTTTCCCATGCCTCATCGTCGGTAACTCCCGTACCGCGAAAGAGTTGGGGAGGAGGGGGGAACATGCCGTCGGCAATAGCGGTTTTGGGCTCGCCTGGGAGCCCGTGGCAGACCGCACAATTCTCCTTGTACACCTTAGCGCCCGCGAGGAAATTGGATTCATCTTCAGGGACAGGCGACGGGAGATGGGGCATCTTATCCAGATAGGCATGCTGGGCGATATGAGCAAGCTTGTGTTCAAAGGGCATTTCCGGAGCTTTGGTGGCAACCGGAGCGTAGCCCCCGGAAAAGTAGAAATAGACGCCGAAAACAACGAGCAAGAAACCTAGCAGCACTCCAACAATGATGCCCTTGAGCATTCGATTTTCTCCGTACTTGAGGTGGCGTGCACGCCTCTGAAATGGTCTGGATAAGACAGGCGTAGTTTACGACGAGATGGAAAAAACTGCAGCAGGCATTTGGCGGGGTCGAGGAAGAAAAAAGGGCTTAGAAAGATGCCTTGGGGCGCGTAACCAATTTGAGGTTTGTGGCGTCCATGTATTAAAGAGCCTTTCTGCGCGTCACGCGTTACACTCTTAGTGTAGATGCCTGCCAGGCTCCCATAAGATCCCGCGCCAGCATGCTCCGCGGCAGCAGATCAGGACTGGAGACAGAGGAGTTACCCAGAATGGCCCCAATGGATGAGGTCGGTGCGCCAAGCGCAGACAGAGCTGGTGTTTCCGTGAGAGATTCTGCGTTTGAAGGAGGCTCTTCCCGTCACCAATGGTGGATTTTGCTGTTGCTTTTGGCGGTTGTGGGAGGAGGGTGGTGGTATTTCCACTCTCGGGGCGCAGCCGCGGCTGCGGCGGAAGGAAACAACGCGACGAACGGGGGGCAGCCATCGAGCGCGGCAGTGCCTGTCGTTGTCGCAACCGCACACCGTGGGGACCTCCCCGTATTCTTCAACGGACTGGGGACGGTGACCGCGTTTAACACCGTGACCGTGAGAAGCCGCGTAGACGGCCAGATCGTGAAGATTAATTTCACCGAAGGCCAAAACGTCAAAGAGGGCGATGCCTTGATTGAAATCGATCCGCGGCCCTATCAGGTGCAACTGGAGCAGGCCGAGGGGCAACTGGCGAAGGATCAGGCGCAATTGAAGGACATGCAGGTGGACTACGAACGGTATACGTTGCTGTACAAGGAAGGCGTGATTCCGAAGCAACAACTGGATACGCAGCAAGCCCAGGTGGGGACATATGAAGGCGCCATCAAGGCGGACCTGGCCACGATCGACAACGCAAAATTACAAATTACGTATTCGCACATAACCGCGCCCATCAGCGGGCGGGTGGGATTGCGGCTGGTAGACATGGGAAACATCGTGCATGCCGCAGATACGAACGGGCTGCTGGTGATCACGCAATTGCAGCCCATCGCGGTGCTCTTCAGCTTGCCGCAGGATCAATTGCCCGAAGTGATCGGCCGAATGCGCACCGGCAAACCGTTGGAAGTGGAAGCGTACGACCGGGATAACAGCGACAAAATTGCGGCGGGAAAATTATTGACCATCGATAATCAGATCGACACGACGACCGGAACGTATAAGCTCAAGGCGGTTTTTGATAACACGAAGAATGAACTGTTTCCCAATCAATTTGTGAACGTTCATCTTTTGGTGGACACGAAGAAAAACGTTGTGCTGGTGCCGACGACGGCAATTCTGCGAGGCCCACAAGGTACGTATGTGTTCGCGGTGAATGCCGGGAACTCCGTTGCAGTGAAAACTGTCAAGGTGGCGGACACCACCGGGAATCTGGCGGGAATCTCCTTGGGTCTGAGCGACGGCGATGTTGTGGTGATCGACGGCCAGGATAAATTGAAAGACGGGATTGTCGTAGAGCCGCACACGCAACGAATCGGCGGGGGCAGTTCCGCGCAAAGTTCGTTCCTTCCGGATGGATCGACGCCCGGTGCTCCGACCGGAGGGCCCGCTCGATGAATCCGTCGCGGCCGTTCATTTTGCGGCCGGTTGCCACCACATTATTGATGGTGGGAGTATTGTTGGTGGGCTACGTTGCCTACCGGCAATTGCCGGTTTCGGCGCTGCCCCAAGTCGACTACCCGACAATTCAGGTGACCACGTTTTATCCCGGCGGAAGTCCGGACGTGATGGCGTCCTCGGTGACTTCACCCCTGGAACGGAATTTCGGGGAGATTCCCGGGCTACAGCAGATGACCTCGACGAGTTCGTTCGGATGCTCGGTGATCACATTGCAGTTCGTGCTCGATCTGAACATCGATGTGGCGGAGCAGGAAGTTCAGGCGGAAATTAACAGCGCGTCCCAGCTTTTACCCAAAGATCTGCCAAACCCACCAATCTACAGCAAGATCAACCCTGCCGACGCACCCATCCTTACTCTGGCGCTAACATCCGACACGCTGCCACTTGAGAAAGTGGAGGACCTGGCGGATACCACGCTGGCACAGAAGATCTCGCAACTCTCCGGAGTTGGACTGGTCAGCATTAGCGGCGGCCAACGTCCGGCAGTGCGCGTGCAAGCGAATCCGACGGCGCTGGCCTCCTACGGACTGAGCCTGGAAGATTTGCGGACAGCACTAGGCAATGCGAACGTGGACCAGGCCAAAGGCACGTTTGATGGCCAGCACCAGGCCTTCACGATTGGTGCCAATGATCAACTCCTTTCCAGTTCCGGTTACAACCCGATCATTATCGCGTACCGGAACGGCGCGCCGGTGCGACTGTCGGACGTGGCCGTGGCGAGCGACGGAGCGGAGAACGTTCATCAAGCGGCCTGGGCGAACAAGCGGCCCGCGGTCATCCTGAATATTCAGCGGCAGCCTGGAGCGAACATCATCAGCGTGGTGGACCGGGTAAAAAAGATTCTGCCGCAATTGCAAGCGGCGTTGCCAGGGTCCGTTCATGTCGAGATCCTAACGGACCGCACCTCCACGATCCGAGCTTCGGTAGATGACGTGAAATTCACCCTGCTGCTGACCATCGCGCTCGTGGTCATGGTGATTTTCCTGTTTTTGCGCAGTGTGCGAGCAACGATTATTCCCAGTTTTGCCGTGCCGCTTTCCATCGTGGGCACGTTTGGAGTGATGTATCTCCTGGGATATTCGCTGAACAATCTTTCGCTGATGGCGTTGACGATTTCCACGGGATTCGTAGTGGACGACGCCATCGTAATGATTGAGAACATCAGCCGGTTCATCGAGCAGGGGGATTCGCCGTTGCAAGCGGCTCTGAAGGGGTCGGAGCAGATCGGGTTCACGATCGTGTCGTTGACGGTGTCACTGATCGCGGTGCTGATCCCGTTATTGTTCATGGGCGACATCGTAGGGCGGCTGTTCCGGGAGTTTGCGGTGACGCTTGCGGTGACGATATTGGTGTCGGCGATTGTGTCGTTGACGCTGACGCCGATGATGTGCGCGAAACTGTTGAAGCACCAGCCTGAAGGGCAGCGGACATGGTTCTACCGGAAATCGGAAAAAGTGTTTGACGAAGTAATTGCGTTTTACGGGCGGACCCTGAAAGTAGTATTGCGATTCCGTGCGATCACATTGTTAGTGACGGTCGGGACCCTGGTGGGGACGATCCTGCTTTATATTTACGTGCCGAAGGGATTTTTCCCGGTGCAGGATACAGGAGTGATATTGGGGGTTTCGGAAGCGCCGCAGAACGTGTCGTTCCAGGCGATGTCCAGCCGGCAGCAATCCCTGGCCGACACAATTCTGCGAGATCCGGCGGTGGAGAGCTTGTCGTCGTTCATCGGAATAGACGGAACAAATACGACGGTGAACAGCGGGCGCATCCAGATCAACCTGAAACCACTGACAGAGAGGAAGATCAGCGCGTCCGATGTGATTCGTCGGCTGCAGCCGGAGTTGGCAAGAGTAAACGGGATCACACTGTATATGCAGCCCGTGCAGGACCTGACGGTGGAAGACCGGGTGTCGCGGACGCAATATCAATACTCGATGGAGGACGTGGACCCAAAGGAGCTGGCCAACTGGACTCCGAAGTTTGTAGCCAAGTTGAGAACTCTTCCGCAACTGCGCGATGTGGCGACGGACCAACT
Source organism: Candidatus Acidiferrales bacterium (assembly GCA_963709675.1). GTDB lineage: Bacteria > Acidobacteriota > Terriglobia > Acidiferrales > UBA7541 > Acidiferrum. Next base: position 215,820 of record CAVPWW010000001.1, on the reverse strand, counting down.
GAATGACGGACTGATGGCAACGTTGACAATCGACCGCGATACGGCTTCGCGGCTGGGCGTTTTCCCCGTGGACATCGACAATACTCTGTATGACGCGTTTGGGCAGCGGCAAGTCTCGACGATTTTTACGCAGCTCAACCAGTACCACGTTGTGATGGAAGTGGATCCGAGCTTCCAGGAAAACCCCGATGCACTGAAGAACATTTATGTGCACTCGGCGAACGGGCCGCAGGTGCCGCTGAGCGCCTTCACACGATTCGAACTGGGAAGCACGCCGTTGGCGATCAATCACCAGGGACAATTTCCGGTGGTGACGATTTCGTTCAACCTGGCACCACATGGCTCTCTTGGAGAAGCAACCGAAGCAATCGAGAAAGCACGGAAGGAAATAGGATTGCCAGCGAGCATTCAGGCGACGTTCCAGGGAACCGCAGCGGCGTTTCTGAGGTCGATCAGCAACGAACCGTTGTTGATCCTGGCGGCGGTGGTCACGGTGTACATCGTGCTTGGGATTTTGTACGAAAGTTACATCCACCCGATCACCATTTTGTCGACGCTTCCGTCCGCGGGGGTAGGAGCGATTCTGGCGCTGCTGTTGTGCCGCACGGACTTCAGCATAATTTCGCTGATCGGCATCATTTTGTTGATCGGGATCGTGAAAAAAAACGCGATCATGATGATCGACTTCGCGCTGGAGGCGGAACGTAAAGAAGGGAAGAGTCCGCTCGACGCAATCTATGAGGCCTGCCTGTTGCGATTCCGCCCGATCATGATGACCACGATGGCGGCGTTGCTGGGGGGACTGCCGCTGGCACTGGGGCAAGGAGTTGGATCGGAATTGCGACGTCCGCTGGGGATTACGATTGTCGGGGGATTGATTCTCAGCCAGCTGCTGACTTTGTACACAACGCCGGTAGTGTATCTGGCGTTTGACTGGATGGCGAGGCGATTGCACCTAGGAATTCACAGCGTACTTGAGGAACCCGCCACCGGAGATTAGGGTGAATTTTCAATCCAATTTCTCCGCCCCATTTATCCGCAGGCCGGTTGCGACCTCGCTGGTGACTATTGCTATTTTCCTGTCCGGAGTCATTGCATTTCGATTTCTTCCGGTAGCACCGCTTCCGCAGGTGGACCTTCCGACGATTGGAGTGGGCGCTTCGTTGCCGGGAGCCAGCCCGGAGACGATGGCATCGGCAGTGGCAACTCCGCTGGAGCGACAGTTCGGCCGGATCTCAGGCGTGACGCAGATGACCTCGAGTTCGACGCTGGGCAACACGGGGATTGCCCTGCAATTCGACCTGAACCGGGACATAAATGCAGCCGCGCGCGACGTGGAGGCAGCCATCAATGCGGCGCGCAGCCAATTACCGGCGGATTTACCCTCGCAACCGTCGTACCGCAAGGTAAATACGGCGGACTCTCCAGTCTTGTTTCTTTCGCTGACCTCCGACACGATTCCCATCGGCCAGATTTACGATGCCTCCGATTCGATCCTGGCGCAGAAAATCGCGCAAATTGAAGGTGTGGGCCAGGTGTTTACGTGGGGATCTTCGAAGCCGGCGGTGCGCGTTCAGGTAAATCCGCAGCAGTTGAACAGCTACGGCATCAGCCTGGAAACGGTGCGGAAAGCGCTGCAGTCCGCGAACTCCAATTCCGCGAAGGGAGCGGTTTCCAATGCAGATCGGGCGTGGAGCATTTCCGACACCGATCAACTATTCAAAGCTTACGAATACGAGCCATTGATCGTGGCAGGTCACGCGGGAGCACCCGTCCGGCTCGAGGATATCGCGAAGGTGAGGGACGCGGTAGAGGACATCCGCAACCTCGGGCTATTTGGAGGGAAGCGGGGAGTCATCATCGCGATTTTTCGGCAGCCCGGAGCCAACATGATCGACACGGCGGACAGGGTGAAGGCAACTTTGCCGTGGCTGCGCGCGTCGATCTCGCCCGCATTGAACTTGAACATAATCATGGATCGCACCCTGGTCATCCGTTCTTCGGTGCACGACGTGGAACGAGCACTGACGATTTCCATCATTCTGGTGGTCCTGGTGGTTTTCGCGTTTCTGCGGAACTACTGGGCGACAGTGATTCCGAGCGTGGCAGTGCCCCTATCGCTGGTGGGGACCTGCGGGGTGATGTATCTGTGCGGCTACTCGCTGGATAACTTGTCGCTGATGGCGCTGACGATTTCGACCGGATTTGTGGTGGACGATGCGATTGTGGTGATCGAAAACATCGCGCGGCACATGGAGAACGGGCTGCCGGGATATGCGGCGGCGATGAAGGGAGCGAGCGAAATCGGGTTCACGGTGCTGTCGATGAGTGCGTCGCTGGTGGCGGTGTTTATCCCGATCTTGATGATGAGCGGGCTGGTGGGGCGGTTGTTCCGGGAGTTCGCGGTGACGCTGAGCGCGGCCATCGCGGTGTCGCTGTTCGTATCGCTGACGGCAACGCCGATGATGTGCGCGCGATTTCTGAAGCACGATCACAAGAAGAAGCACGGGTTTTTCTACCGCTTATCCGAGGGTGGATTCAACGGCATGCTGAACGGATACGACCTGATGCTCCGGTGGGTGCTGCGGCACCAGTTCCTCATCCTGTGCGTGACCCTCTTTACGGCGGGACTCAGCGTGTACATGTTCATGCACGTAAATAAGGGCTTCTTTCCGCAGCAAGACACGGGGCGCATCAACGGATTCATCCAGGCGGACCAGGACACATCGTTCGAGGAGATGTCCAAGAAGATGCGGGCGTTTACGGATATCGTCCAGGCGGATCCGGCGATAGATTCGGTTGCCTCGTTCACAGGTGGAGGGAACGGGACGAGCACTGCGCGCATGTTTGCGCAGCTTAAGCCGCTAGCTTCACGGAAGCTCGATGCGGATCACGTGATTGACCGGCTGAGGGAAAAAACAGCGAACATTCCAGGGGCTTCGCTGTTCTTGCAATCGGTGCAGGACGTAAACGTGGGTGGGCGGTTCGGGGGCGCGCAATATCAATACACGCTGCAGGCAGATAATCTGAGTGATCTCTATCACTGGGCGCCAATCATCATGGGCAGGATGCAACAAATTCCGGAGTTGCGGGATATTAACTCCGATGAACAGAACGGCGGCCTACAAACATACTTGGCCGTCGATCGTGACACGGCGGGCAGATTGGGGGTATCGCTGCAGGACGTTGACAATGCGCTCAACGATGCCTTCGGCCAGCGACAGGTTTCTAATATTTACAAAGGGCTGAACCAATACCACGTGGTGATGGAAGTCGCGCCAGAATTTCAGGAGAACCCGGATGGATTGAAGTACATCTACGTTCCATCGAATACGGGCAAGCTTGTGCCGCTGAGCGCGTTTTCGCACTACGAACACTCGAACACCGCACTTTCCGTGAATCACCAGGGAATTTTTCCGGCGATCACGATTTCCTTCAATTTGGCATCCGGAGCGTCGCTGGGTCCCGCGGTGCAACACGTGGAAGAAGCGCGAGCTGCGTTAGGCGTGCCGAATACAGTGCACGCGTCGTTTCAGGGAACGGCGCAGGCATTCCAGGATTCGCTTTCCAACCAGATCGTTCTGATCCTGACGGCGCTGGGAGCTGTGTACATCGTTCTGGGGATTCTGTATGAGAGCTACATTCACCCGATCACGATTCTATCCACGATTCCCTCGGCAGGCATCGGTGCGCTGCTGGCTCTACAGCTCTTTCAGATGGACCTGAGTATTATTGCGTTGATTGGAATCATTTTGCTCATTGGCATCGTAAAGAAGAATGCGATCTTGATGATTGACTTTGCGGTGCAGACCGAGCGCGAGGAAGAAAAGTTGCCGGAACAAGCAATTTACAAGGCGTGCTTGCTGCGATTTCGGCCGATCATGATGACTACCATGGCCGCTATGTTAGGAGCCATGCCGCTGGCATTGGGCACTGGAGTGGGCGCGGAGATCCGACGGCCGCTGGGTGTGGCGATCGTGGGAGGACTCATCCTGAGCCAGATGCTAACGCTGTTCACGACACCCGTGGTGTACATCTACATGGACCGGTTCCAGAGCTTCCTGAAGCGAACATTTCAACGTGGCACCGTTCCCAAGCACGCGCCAGCACACTCAGACTGATTGGCGGCAAAGTGCGAGGCTTTTCGTGTGCAGCGTTCAGAAATGAAAAATGACGTCGCTGGCGAAAACCAACTGACTTTTCTTTGTGCCCGCATTGTAGCCGGGCGCGCCATAAGCATGCTCGAAACGTAGTTCGGGGCGAATAAGTATGGTCGAGCCAATCCAGCGGCCCCACTCGATGAGATGCTCAGAATATTGGGTCTTATAGCCGGTGCGCTGTCCCATGATGTCATTGAAGTATTCATTGCGAGTGGTGAAGTAGTCTTTCGAGGAGAACTGCTTGACCAGGTAGTTTACGATTGCCCATTCAGCAGCGTGGGAGGTGACATCCGTCGGGGCATCGCAGATGGCGCCATTCGCGCCAGTAATCAGCAAGGGAGCCGCCGCAGGATTGTTCCCGTTGGGAGCATTTTTCTCCCACATGTACCCACTCTCCGTGTCAGTGTGCCAGGAACTGTCGATCTTGTGATGCCAGGTGACGTAGTAGGCTTGCAGGTCGTTGCAGGCATACTTGCCGGAATTGGTGGAGTTGTCGCAGACATAGAGGTTGTCTGCGCCTTGCGTCCAGGTGTGGCCAACGCAGGCATTGAACGTGGGCTTGGCATTGGGTTCGCCGAGCCGTGGAGCGACGTGGTTGCCGGCAGAGAGGCCCAGCCGGACCATCCAGTGGTCGTTCAATTTGGTGGTGACGTTGATGCCCGTCTGCGTGTAAGCGCCAAAGGTGTAGAGAATTGAATGGCGATAGGTGAAATTGTCAGGGGCAAGCTGGGCTTCGATATCGGGAAGGGAAATGTAGCGGCCGATGCGCCGCCAGCTTGGGCGTAATCGAATGGTGATATCGCAGCCGACAATGCAAACAAGCAGAGGAACGTTGCCAGGGAACGAGTTCGTGGGAGCGATGACACGATGGAGCGACCTCACATTCACACATCGTAGGGAACGAGTCGTACGGTTCTCGCATGGGAAAGAATGGAAAGTTGCATTGCGATGAATGCGGAATTTGGATAGGGATGGCCCCTCATGACCGCAGTTGGTGCAGGAATCTAAGCTGCGGAGCGTGGCCTCAAGGTAGTGACGAAAGCTGATAAGAGAAGGAAGACGCAAACCCAGGCGAACCAGTTGCCCCAGCGCGAGTAGAGAGTGGAGTCGTGACGAACGGGAATAGAAACAACTGCGGCGGCAAAGGGTGGACCAATTGTCGTGCGTTCGCCAAGAATGCGGCCGCGATCGTCTGTTGCGGTGAGGATGCCTAGCTTGGCGGAGCGAGCGATGCTAAACCCACTTTCGACGCCACGGAGAACGGCCATGCGTCCGTGCAGCCAACCGTCATCGACGAAGTCCCACGCAGGAACCAGAAGCAAGCCCACGTTTTCTTGAGAATATTGGCGGCTGAGTTGTGGGAAATCCATATCTTTGCAAATTTCGAGGCCCCAGATGCCCGACGATTCCGAGACCACGGTACGTTTCACGCCAGGGATAAATTGATTCTCCCAGGGGGGAAGAAGATGATGCTTGTTGTACGACGCAACCAAGCCTTCCTGCGGTGAATAGAGGCGTTCCTGGTTCCAGGAGACAGTGGGAGTGACGCGATCGACGCCGACGGCAATGAAGGCACCCGTTTGCTTGGCAAGTTGCCCCAAGAAGGCGTCCAGGTCCGCCTGCGACGCGTCTGTGACGGGGCCAGCGTGCTCAGGCAAAATGAAGACTTGTACATCTTGGGCGGCCAAAGGCTTCATCTGGTCCGCGTAGCGCTGAAAAATTGCCTGAGTTTCCGCGGGAGTCTTCGCGAGGATATTTTCGGGCGAATCGGAAGCGATGAGAGCGACTTTCACAGTAGGGGAGTCCTTGGGAGTCGAGGATAGCCGCCAGACGCCGAATCCGATAATGCACGCGAGAAAAATTGCAACGATAGTGGCGAGCCGAATCTTTGCCGAGGCAGGGGCTGGATTGAGAAACACGGCGACCGTGGCAGCAAAAAGAAAAATGCTGAAGCTGATGCCCCAGATTCCCGTAACGGAAGCAATTTGAAGGATGGGCAAGAAATTCATCTGCGAGTAGCTGAGGTTGCCGAACGTGCCGTGAACAGAGAGCGTGGCGACGATAAATTCGAAGGTAACCCAAAATGCGGGGAAAGCGACGGCGGCCTGCCAGAGTTTTCCCCGAGCAATCCTTCCACGGAAGAACAAGACTGCGGCGCCAAACACGCCGGACGTGATAAGCAGAATCGATGCGACGACCCACGCGGGGAGGACGGTTCGGGAGTAACTCCATTCGTTCAGACCACCGAGGGCAAATGCCGCGACCGCGAGAAAGAAGGATTGCTTGGCCGATACGCGGGGGGCAATCCAAAGCACAGGAATGGGGGCCAACCAGGTGAATACCCATACCGGTGCGAGTCCGGTTCCCAGAAAAAAAAGTGCAGCGGAAAGTGCCAGGCATGGAGCGGCCAGCGCGGCGCTACTCGGTTTTAAGGCCATGAAGGAATCTCCTCAGGGAACGATGTAACAGTTTGCGAAATTCTTTTTCGGAGAGATGGACGCGGCCGGCGCGGTAGAGCATGACATATCCGTGGACGTGGGCCCAAAGTGCAAATGCGACCTCCCAGACGTCGTCTCTCTTTAGGTGTCCTTTCTCCATCTCGGCAGCGAGCATGTCCGCAATCGGATTGAGAGTGGGAGAACGGCGTGCCCGGAAATCTTCGGGGAACTGGCGCGCGCCGGGACGGACGTGGGAGAAGACAAAATCGAAAACGCGCGGTTGCGCGAAAGCATAGTCGACGTACCCTTCCATCACTGCGATGAGCCGGCCTTCGACGGTTCCACGCAGGGGATGCGCCTGAATGTAACCCAGCAATTTCGCAAATTCGCGGTCAGTGATGGTGTTCAGAAGAGCTTCGCGACTGGGGAAATGATGGTAGATGGCCATGGGGGTAATGCCGACGGCCTGGGCGACCCGTCGCATGCTGACGGCCTCCGGGCCTTGCTGTTCGAGGAGAGTGAGGGCCACACGAGCGATGCGATCGGCGGTATTTGTCTGGTTCACCTATACAGCGTACAGTATACAGTGTATAGGCGCAAGTTTTTTTGAGAGCTGCGGGATAATCCGGCCAGAACAGTCGCGATGACTTACGAGCTGCCGATGAGCCAGCCGGTGAGGAAGACGAGCACGCCCCCGACGATGACCTGGAAGGCGGCCTGAAGGAACGGTGTGTCCATGTAGCGGTGGCGGATGTAGCTGATGGCGCCGAGCTCGATGGCGACCACGATGATGGCAATACCGGTAGCCAGGCGAAAGTCGGGAATGAGAAAGGGAAGTGTGTGACCAAGACCGCCGGCTGTGGTCATCAGTCCAGTCACGGTGCCACGAATCCAGGGAGAACCGCGACCCGTCAGCGAGCCATCATCGGAAAGAGACTCCGCAAAACCCATGGAAATTCCTGCGCCCAGACTGGCGGCCATTCCGACAAGGAAGGCGTCCCAGCTTTTGTGGGTGGCGAATGCCGCGGCAAAGAGCGGAGCAAGCGTAGAAACAGAGCCATCCATCAAGCCGGCCAGGCCGGGCTGCACAAATTGCAGCATGAAGAGGCGCTTGTGCGATTCCTCTTCATCGGATTTAGCTTTTTCGGTGAGGTGTTTTTCCTCATACTCGCTGGCAGCGCGGGTGTGTTTTCGTTCCTCATCCGCGAGCATGTTCAGCAATTCCCGCAGGGGGACGTCGGTGGTACGGCTGGCCGCGCGCATGTAGAAACGGCTGGCTTCCATTTCCATGATTTCGGCTTGGCGGCGGGCCACTTTCATGCCAAGAGGGCGCATCATCCAGACCGGGCGGCGCTGCAAGAACCCGCGGACGTCCTCGCGCCGGATGGGGGGGATATGGTCGCCGAAACGCTGGCGGAACATGGCTAGGAGGCGGTCACGGTGGACGGCTTCCTCGGCGCGCATCTCCTCGAACATCTCCGCAGTACTAGGATAGGACTCACGCAAGGCATCGGCAAACTCGCCGTAGATGCGCCCATCCTCCTCTTCGCTGGTAATGGCCAGGGCCAGAATCTCTCTTTCCGTCAAATCCTTGAATTTCTTGGGCATAGTCGGTTTATCCGGGAGAACTCTGGGAAGAGAATGGCATAAATGGCCCCGGAAAGTCATCTCGGCGGGGCATAAATTCTGAGGATTTCCTCAGCGAGAGAATTGCCGGGAGGGTACTTTCGTACTACCATCTGACAGCGAGAGCTTACTCTTCTCCAAGTACGGTTCCGCTATAGGTTTTCAGAAGTCGCCCAACTATCCTTATCCCATTCAAGAGGTTGTCTGTCTGGGAGAGGTGAAAGGCAATGGCGTCGTCTCTCGAGTTTATGGGTAAACCAAAATCAATGCCCGGGGGAACCCCGGCACGCACATCGAATACGGAACGGCGTTCCAGCCGTCGCTGCAAGATCAATCAATTAATGCGTATCCGACCTTCCGATCCGGAGCGCGATCCCTTCGATGATATTCGCGGCTCCTTGAGCGTTTCGCGCACTGGAGTTTTTTTCCAGTCGAGCGAGATCGGGTACGAAGTGGGCATGCGGCTGTTCGTGTCCATGCCTTACTCGAGAGAGCCCGCGGCGATGACGCGCGAATATCTGGCGGAAGTAGTAAGGCGCGAGAACCTTCCAAATGGTCTGTATGGGATTGGATTCAAAATTCTGATGGAGATGGGGCTGCAGGGCGGGTTTGGCAGCACCTTCGGCGGGTACGACGGACGAAGGTAGGTAGCAAGCCGCGATCCTCAAGAAAGGCAAATGGCTTGAGGTAACCAGGGGTTACTGTATTTACGGTATGTTCGACTTGCTGGAAGCGTTTTGGGCCGGTGGATTTACCGGTTCCATCGCGACTACTTCGTAGGGCCTCATTTTTTTGTCACCGTCCGGAACACCGACGAGCATGCGATCTTTATTGATCTTAAAAACAATCTCATGGCCGATGGGCAAAACCACAGGATGTTTCAGATCCGTGGGCCGGATGCGATAGTCCATCTCGTCAGTTCTCAACAAATATTGCGGGCACAGCTTTTCATCGGAGTTCACATGGGTGACCCCTACAGATGCCCAGAAGGACCCGAGACCGTTCAGCCCTTTCTGCTTCGCGCCGCAGGGCACTGCTTCCATTTTCTCCAGCATGGCCCGTTCGGGCTGGTTTTTTTTCTTGCCACCTGCGTTGAGGGGAACTGCTGCTACCAGGACAAAAGCCAGAATGAGTGGAGCCTGAACGTTCATATAGTCTCCTTCCAAGTATTGGTGGACTTGCGAGCGGGGAGCTGGAGGCGAAATCGCGTGCTGGGCCCGGTCGCGAATAATTCCAAAAAGGCCCGCGACTGGAAGGCCAGCATCGGCCTTCCAGTCGGGCGCAACAAGCATTTACTGCTTGGGCTTTGAATCGGCCGTGGAGGTCGTGGGCGGCTTTACGCCCTGGCCATTGTTGTTAAATTGTTGTGCTGAATTGAGAAAGTTTTGAGGATCCGCCTGTAAATCTTGCCGCACCTCAGGATGAGAATTCAGATAGTCCTGAAGTTCGGGATGGTCCTGTAGATAATCCTGGCTCTTGGCCAGGGAAGGATCCTTGGAAAGTTCCTGCGCGATATTTGCATGGGCGCCGAGGAATTCTCCAAAGTTGGCGGAGTGGCTATGGTCGAAGTCATGATCGCCGCGGCCTTCGCGGTTCATTGCATCTTCACGACGATCATTGCGAGCTTCCTCTTGCATGAAGGCGTTTGGGTTTTCCCGTAATTCCTGTCGGACACCTGGATGGTCCTTTAGATAGCTTTGCAGGACGGGATGATCGTTCAGGAATTTTTGGTTATCGACGAGCGATGGATCTTTGCGAAGTTGCTCGGCGATTTCGCGGTGACTATCGAGGAACCGGTCGAAATTCGCTAGCTCACGCTGGTTGGCGTCGCGATCCCGATCATCCTCATGGCGGTCAAAACGGTCTTCTTCTGCCATGAAGGCATTTGGATTTTCCCGTAATTCCTGGCGGACAGCTGGATGGTCTTTCAAATAAGTCTCCAGAGCTGGATGGTCTTTCAGAAATTGTTGGTTATCGGCGAGCGACGGTTCCTTGCGAACTTGCTCGGCGATTTCGCGGTGGTTATCGAGGAACTGGTCGAAATTCGCTAGTTCACGTCGGTTGGCGTCGCGGTCTCGATCATCCTCATTACGATCAAAACGGTCTTCTTCTCTCATGAAGGCATTTGGATTTTCCCGTAACTCTTGACGGAAAGCTGGATGGTCTTTCAGGTAAGTCTCCAGAGCTGGATGGTCTTTCAGAAATTGTTGGTTATCGACGAGCGATGGATCTTTGCGAAGTTGCTCGGCAGTCTCGCGATGACTATCGAGGAACTGGTCAAAACTCGCCAGTTCATGGCGAGTGGTGTCGCGGTCCTCTGCAGACCTGACGTTGTCGTGGTCCTGGGGAGGGGTCTGAGCAGTTGCCGATTGCGCAGCTGTAAATGTGCAGCACCAGAAAAACGTCGATAAGACGGAAAAGGCCGGCCACTTTCTAAACTGCAATTGATTTGTCATCATGCCGCGTTCCTCCTAGCGGTGAATTTGGCAATCCGTCACGGTGCAACTAGCAGGCCGAACTGACCCAGGAAAAATGCAAGTTACCATCGTTCAAGAGGTTGCGGAGGAACTGAAGAACGGAACAAACACGGGAGCGCGTGGAAATCCTACATTTGCCAGAGAAAATCGTTATACGGGAAAAGCCCTAAGGTGATTCAGAGAATATTAGGGGACGTCGTGTTGAAGAGAAATCCGGAGAACACCAAGAACTGGGGAGAGCTGCAAAAACAAAAAAGGCGGATGGCTCGAGGCCACCCGCCCTTTTTGCGTTTGGGGGGTTGGGGAAAATCGAATTGCTCAACTTCTGCCGAATGCCTGGAGCGCTTTATGACGTAGAATCCCGAAATGACGGTTCAGGGGATGCTTACGTTCCAGGAACGTGAAAACCGGTGAGCGCCGAGGAGTAAGCTTGGCCATGGCAATGTTCAGGCGGATGTCGCGGCGGGCATATTTCATGCCGGCGACCAAAGCTTCGCGCGCATCTTCTTTACGGCCGGCAGCTATGTAAACTTCGGCGAGATTGAGATAAAGCTGGGCCTGATTTCGCTTCATGCGGACGGCGGTATCACAGAGGCGTTCGGCATCGGCCCATTTCTGTTGAGTGCGAGCAAGTGCGACACCGAGGTAGGACATATAGTAGGGATTGTTTTTTTCCATATCGGCGGCGCGTTTGATGTGTTCGAAGGCGCGGTTGGCATAGTTGTCGCGCAGGAAGTTCAGGCCCGTTTTGAACTCACGGAAGGCTTCCGTATCCATCATCATTCCACCTCGTTTGGGCTGGAGGACTCCACCGGGAAGCTAGTAACCCCAGAGATCGCGGCTAGCCGCAGCAAGGAAAAAGAGACCCAGCGTGGGAAGTGAGAATCACGCGAGGCTGCCGAAGGAGTTCGCATTTCTCGGTTAAAGTAAGTTACGGTTTTTGGAGCGGCGAATCTACTGACCAGAGGGACAGTCTTCGGCCAACGGCTCAGCGTCCTAGGGAATTTTTGCATATTCCGTCATGCGAGAATGCGAAGACGGCCGACCACAGGTCAGGAAGTTCTGACGAGCGCTTATTTTGAGACGGTGCTGCGTTGCCAATTGCGGCGCCAGTCTTTCCAGTCATCCATAGTGACCTTGAACATGGCTTTGGAGGCTTTGTGCAGCCAACGGCCCTTACGTCGAGCAAGATCGCGTTTGATGGCGGGGATAGCTTTGGGGGAACCGAGGTGAATGTTGGCGGTTTCCCAGCCCATGTAATAAGCGAGCTTCTCCTCGTCGCGCTCCTCGGGAAGAGACTGCATTTCAATGTGACTGCAATCGGGGGCAAGGCGGCGAACGATCCAGTGAGAGGCAAAATGGACATGGGGATCGCGGATGCGGATGGCGCACTCGATGAGCCTCCTGCTCAAAATATGGGAAGTCTTTAAGTGGCGAGCCCAAATCCAAGCGGAAGGAGTGAGTTGCTTGGCCTCGCGCACCACGTGAGCGCCATCCCAAGTGGCCAGAGAAAGAACACGCGGATGTCCCAGGCTGCCGAGGCCAGCGATCCTGGATCGCAACTCGTAACTAAGGGTGCGCAGCGGCATGGAATTGTGGACCTGCACCCAAACATCCTTAGGCAGCTTTCCTTGGTATTTTGGGCAGGCGAGGATTTTCTTCCAAAAGATGACAGGGTCGCGGAGCTCATTCAGCGCAATGAGGCGAAGCCACCGGTGATGTTCGGCCAGGATAAAGGGGCCACCTCCTTTGGCGATCGAATCGCGGTAGCCGTCTTCGACCGCGCGAGAGGCCCTTTTGCGAGAAAGAGTCAGATGTTCGGACTGGATGGCGAGATAGGCGCTGGTTACCAGGCGCACCAAATCAACGGTGTAAGCGGTGGGCCAGGCTTCGTCGAAATCGTTCACGCCCCAGATCAAGCGGCCTTCGATGTCCCGCCAAGTACCAAAATTGTCGACGTGCAGGTCTCCCACCGCCAAGACCTGTGGGGCGAGGGCAAGCTCCGGACAAAGCATCGGCCACCACTGGGCCCAACGATAAAAAGTAGCACGGAAAAAGGGGAAGGAAGCCAGAGCCATGAGGCGATGCTTCAAGTTCACGTCGGAACGGATGAGATTGACGTGGCGGGAGGCCCAATTCTCGAACTCAGCCGTGGCCTGAACGATGTCAGCTAATTTGACATGCTTCGCGCTCATTTTGGAACTCTCGCTATGGGGCTAAGGCGCTTCACGGCGAGAGATAGTCTATAACTACTTTTTGTCTGGTCGAAGCAAACAGTTTGCCTAAACGCGGGCGTGAGCCGCTGTGGATCTTAGGCGCGATTCATAAACTGGAAAGCGCCCAGCCAATTCCGCCACCTGCTGGCGCACCTTCTGCTCCACAGAAGTGTCGCCAATATGGAGGAGAATCTCCGAAACCCAACCCCCGATTAACTGCATCTCCGGTTCCTTCATTCCACGTGTAGTGACGGACGGACTGCCGAGCCGTATCCCGCCCGCCTTCATGGGGGGCAGGGGATCAAACGGAATGGAATTTTTGTTGACGGTAATGCCGGCGCGATCGAGTGCTTTTTCGGCGTCACTGCCTGTGATACTGCGCGAGTGAACTTCAATGAGGAACAGGTGATTGTCCGTTCCTCCAGTGACAATGCGAAATCCTTGGCTGGCAATGGCTGCGGCCATGGCCTTGGCGTTCGCCGCCACCTGTTTCTGGTAGTCCTTGAAAGAAGGCTCCATTGCCTCTTTCAGACACACCGCTTTCGCCGCGATGGTGTGAACAAGGGGGCCACCTTGCGTGCCCGGGAAGGTGAGTTTGTCCAGTTCTTTGGCATAAGCGGAGCGGCAGAGCACCAATCCACCGCGAGGTCCACGAAGCGTTTTGTGGGTGGTGGTGGAGACAACATCGGCGTGCGGCACAGGGCTAGGATGCACACCAGCGGCGACGAGGCCCGCGATATGGGCCATGTCCACAAAGAATAAGGCATCGACGGACTTGGCAATGAAAGCAATGCGGGCGAAATCGATGATCCGGGAATAGGCGCTGGCACCGGCAACAATCATCTTGGGCTTGTGCAGGTGCGCTAGTTCCTCTATTTCGCTGTAATCGATCTGCTCGGTGTCCCGCCGAACGTGATATTCGATGAATTTGTACATGCGCCCCGAGAAATTCAAAGGATGCCCATGGGTCAGGTGGCCGCCATGAGCGAGCGCCATTCCGAGAACGGTGTCACCGGGTTGCAGCAAGGACATGTAAACCGCAACGTTCGCGGAGGTGCCGGAGTGCGCCTGGACATTGGCGTGGTCCGCGCCGAACAGTTCTTTTGCGCGGTCAATCGCCAATTGTTCGACTTTATCGGCGAATTCGCAGCCACCGTAGTAGCGTTTGCCGGGGTAGCCCTCGGCATATTTGTTGGTGAAAATGGAGCCCATGGTTTCCAAGACGGCTTCCGAAACCAGGTTTTCCGAGGGAATGAGCTCGAGCCCGGTCGCCTGCCGCCGTGCTTCCTCGCCCAATAAAGCTTCGATCTGAGGGTCGACCATTGCCAGAGGCCGCCTCATTCTTTCGTTTGCTTCCGTGGTCATTGCTTCTCCTGACTGAACAGCCAATCCCTTGTTATTCCGTTCTAAACAGTGATTCTATCGCAATCCGGCGAATCGGGAGCATAAGGAAAATAAATGCAATTGGATTCGGATTTAGAAGCATCGAATAACCTGTTTTCGGCCAAGGAGTTCTATACTGGGAGGGCTGTCCCGATACAGCAAATCTACTTTACTGAGGATGAGTCATGGCCAATATCTACGCAGACAATTCGTTAAGCATTGGAAGAACCCCTCTGATCAAACTAAATCGCGTGACCGAAGGCGCGAAAGCGACGGTGCTCGCGAAGATCGAGGGGAGAAATCCTGCGTACTCTGTGAAGTGTCGTATCGGGGCTGCGATGATTTGGGATGCGGAGAAGCGCGGAGTGCTGAAGAAGGGAATCGAGATTGTGGAGCCGACCAGCGGCAATACTGGAATCGCGCTGGCGTATGTAGCGGCGGCACGGGGTTATGCGATCACGTTAACGATGCCGGAGACAATGTCGCTGGAAAGACGGCGAGTGCTGGCGGCTTTCGGAGCAAAGCTGGTATTGACGCCTGGCTCGGAAGGCATGAAGGGTGCGATCAAGAAAGCGACGGAAATCTATGAATCGGACAAGCAACATTATTTCCTGCCGCAACAATTCGACAATCCGGCGAACCCGGATATTCACGAGAAAACCACTGGACCGGAAATTTGGAACGATACAGACGGAGCTATTGACGTTTTCGTGGGAGGCGTGGGGACCGGCGGAACCATTACCGGGGTTTCGCGCTATATCAAGAACACCAAAGGGAAGAAGATCATTTCGGTTGCCGTCGAGCCGAACGTGAGCCCGGTGATCACGCAGACGCGGGCGGGGCAAACTCCGGTGCCAGGACCGCACAAGATACAGGGCATTGGCGCTGGCTTTGTGCCGAAGAACCTAGACTTGAGCTTGATCGATCGCGTGGAGCAGGTGACCAATGAGGAGTCTGTGGAAATGGCTCGACGCCTGGCCCGCGAAGAGGGCATCCTTTCCGGTATTTCCTGCGGTGCGGCCGCGGCAGCAGCGGTGCGGCTTGCGAACTTGCCGGAGTTTGCCGGTAAGACTATCGTGACAGTGCTGCCAGACGGTGGCGAACGCTACCTCTCCACGATCCTGTTTGAAGGGATCGCATAGGCCAGATCAGCGGAAACGTTTGCGATGCGGGACAGCCGTGTTAGTAGCGCCGCGCCCTGTCCCGTAATCGCGCATCCAACTGAAGTGTGAAATTCCATGACAATGTCAAAGAATGAGTTAGGGTCTCTTGCAAAAGAATTCCGTTGTGCGCTGGAGGCCCGGCTTTCCGGCGACACCAGTGACCAATACCGATTAGCTTCCAAGGATGGCGTGAACGAATTCTGCCGCCGGTATTTGGAAGCGCTTTTCCCCTTGTATTACGCTCCCTCACAACAGCTGGAGCCGCTGTTGGCCCATTTTGTGGAAGACCTGGAATCGCGATTGTCCGAACAGATTGGGCGCGCGCTGAATTTTGATTGCAGTTGCCGCGGTAAAAGGGCTCCCAAAAACCTGATGCGATCCGCAGAAGAAATGGTGGTGGCGATCCGGGGAAAACTGCCGGAACTGGCGCATTTACTGGCGACGGATCTTCAGGCCGCGTTGACGAATGATCCCGCGGCTAGCGGGCTAGAAGAGATTTTGCTGAGCTACCCGGGTTTGGAAGCCATCACAGTGCAACGGCTGGCGCACGAGTTGTACAAGCTGAAGGTGCCGTACCTGCCGCGCATCATGACCGAACTGGCGCACAGCCGGACGGGAATCGATATTCATCCAGGCGCGACGATTGATGATTCGTTTTTCATCGACCATGGAACGGGCGTGGTAATTGGCGAGACAGCCACAATCGGGAAGAATGTCACACTGTATCACGGAGTGACACTCGGCGCGTTCAATCCTACGGCGCGTCGCGATACGGGAGGGCAGTTGGTGCGAGGCATCACGAATAAACGGCATCCCGACATCGAAGACCACGTAACCGTTTACGCTGGCGCGACCATCATCGGCGGGGATACGCGGATTGGGCACCACAGCATCATCGGCGGAAATGTGTGGCTGACCCATTCGGTGGCGCCGTATAGCCGAGTGGCCATGCGCGAGCCGGAACTCGTGATCCGCACGAATGCGAAAGATTCCGACTGGGAGTGGTTCTTAGGGTCTTCGATCTAAGTACTTCGATCCTTTACTCCAGAATGCTCGCGTTGACAGTAGCCGATTGCCTCCGCTACGCTCGAATGCTTACCTATGACTGGTGAAATGGACAGGGAGACGCATGGCTGACGAGAAGTTACCAACGAGGGCGGAAGATTTTTCGGAGTGGTACAACCAACTGGTATTGAAGGCGCAACTGGCGGACTACGCGCCGGTGCGTGGCTGCATGATTGTGCGGCCGTATGGCTGGGCGTTGTGGGAGAACATCCAAGGGGCACTGGACCGGCGATTTAAGGCTACTGGACACCAGAACGTGGCGTTTCCTCTGCTTATCCCTAAGAGCTTCATTGAAAAAGAGAAGCACCACGTAGAGGGATTCTCGCCGGAATTGGCCGTGGTGACCATCGGCGGCGGGGAAGAGCTTGCCGAGCCACTGATCGTACGGCCCACTTCGGAGACCATCATCGGACACATGTGGGCAAAGTGGATTCAGTCCTATCGCGACTTGCCAGTGTTGATGAACCAGTGGAATAGCGTGGTGCGGTGGGAGCTACGCACAAAATTGTTTCTGCGCACATTGGAATTCTACTGGCAGGAGGGCCACACAGCCCACGCGACGCGTGAAGAAGCGGCCGAAGAAACGCGCCAAATGCTCGACGTGTATGCGGACTTTGCGGTCAATGAAGCCGCGATCCCCGTGATTCCAGGCGCGAAATCGGATGCCGAGAAATTCGCCGGCGCAGATGTAACTTACTCGATTGAAGCCATGATGGGCGACGGAAAGGCATTACAGGCCGGCACATCGCACTTCCTCGGACAGAATTTTGCTCAAGCTTTTGACGTCAAATATCTGGACCAGACCGGCGTGCAGCAGCATTGCTGGACAACGTCGTGGGGCCTTTCGACACGGTTCATTGGGGCGATCATTATGGTACATGGCGACGATCAGGGACTGGTGCTGCCACCCCGGTTGGCGCCGACGCAAGTGGTCATCGTGCCCATTTTCAAGACGGACGAGGAGAAAACGAGCGTCCTGAAGACGGCCAAAGAATTGAAGGCACAATTGCTCAAGGCCAACCTGCGCGTGACCTTAGACGAGCGCGAGGGCTTCAGTCCCGGGTGGAAGTTCAATGACTGGGAAATGCGTGGCGTGCCCGTGCGCGTGGAGCTTGGCCCCAAAGACGTGGCCAAGCAGGCGGCCATGTTGGCAAGGCGCGACAAGCCCGGCAGGGAAGGAAAAGTCAGCGCGCCGCTGGTGGATTTGGCCGGCACCCTCGAAAAGCTGCTCGTCGAAATTCATCAATCTTTATTTGATAAGGCGTTAGCGTTTCGGCGGGCCAACACCCACGCAGCGAAGACTTATGAGGACTTCAAAATGGCAGTAGAAACGGGTTTTGCCTACGCGCACTGGTGCGGCGCCGGTGAATGCGAAGAGAAAATCAAGGAAGAGACTCGGGCAACCATGCGGTGCATCCCTCTAGACCAGGCCGCCGTTCTCGGCGCCGGCGCGGGTAGTGGCTCAGGAACGTGCATCTACTGCGGCAAGCCAGCCAAAGAGCGAGCCGTTTTCGCGCGCGCTTATTAATCCCCACTGCCCTGCGCATAGCAGGCGACCCTTTCGGGGCATTACTCACGGAGAACACTTGTGCGTAGCTGTGCTCGACAGCGTGTCCGGGCAGTGCTAGCGTAAGTTCATTGGACAGAAAATTCTGGCCGGCCGGCTGGATGCCGGTTTATGGCCCACGGGGTATGCACTGGTGAACTGGAAACTGAATTCTTCCCATCTTGCGCAACGAGGCGAGGGCAACCTAAAAGCGGTGGTCTATCTGGTGTTCCTCATCGTTGCTGTCTTCGTTGCCTTCAAGACTGTTCCTGCTTACGTGGCGGACTACCAGCTGAAGGATAAAATGAACGAGCAGGCACGCTTCGCGGTTGTTAACCGCTACACGGAAGATCAGATAAAAGACAACATCTTCCACACCATTCAGGACCTGGACATCCCTGCCACACGCGATGATGTAAAGGTGGCATACACGAACCATGGAATTGAGATCACCGTACACTACGTCATTCCGGTCGATTATCTCGTGTACAAGACCGATCTGAACTTCAACACTTCGACCGAAGGCCGAGACTACATGAAGTAGACCCATCGCGGGTGTTCCGAGGTGCGATCACCCGCGCTTTTCCTGTGTCGAGAGCGATTTTGTTCCGCTTCCATATTGCGAGACAATAAGAACTGGCCAGCTCTGGGGGATTTCTTTGCGATTTCGTCTTCAAAAGGGTTTCTGGACCTCTGCGTTCGGCCTGGGCCTTCTTGGCCTCATTGCGCTTTGCGTGCTCCTGAGCGCGGGCGTTTTCACTTACTACTACATCGAGTATTCACGGATGATCGATGCGCGATTGTCCGGCCATATTCTGCAGAACACCACGCAAATTTTCTCGTCGCCGGCGCGAATTTCGGACGGACAGGCCTGGGGCGTGGAAGACCTGGTCACGTATCTTCAGCGGTCGGGGTACCGGCCCGAGGCGGACGACAATTCCCTGGGTGAATACACCGTCGAAGGAAATGTCGTGGATATCAAACCATCCAAACTTTCGTATTTTGGCGGCTCCAACGACCTGGCGGTACAGTTCAATGGCCGGACGATTCGAGCTATCCGACCTCTGTCCGGCGGGCCGGACATGGGTATAGCGGAGATTGAGCCGGAGTTGATCACCAACCTTTTCGACAGCGCGCGAGAGAAGCGTCGCGCGGTTCGCTACGAAGACCTTCCGCCGGTTCTTGTACAAGCCATTTTGTCTGCCGAGGATAAGCGCTTCTTCGAGCATCCGGGCTTCGATTTCATCCGCATCTTTGGTGCGGCCTGGGCTGATATTCGTCACAGCCAGCACATGCAGGGTGCCAGCACCATCACCATGCAGGTCGCGCGCACCTATTTCCTTTCCACGGATCGCACGTGGAAACGGAAAATGGCCGAAGCCATGCTTTCGTTCGAACTAGAGCAGCGCTTCAGTAAGCAGCGGATTTTCGAGATGTACGCGAATGAAGTGTACCTTGGTAACCGGGGAAGCTTCGGGATCCGTGGATTTGCCGAAGCCAGCGTGGCGTACTTTGGCAAAGATCTGCGCCAGCTCACGCTGCCCGAATGCGCGTTCCTCGCAGGACTCATTCGGGCTCCCAACTACTATTCGGTCGCGGACCGTCATCCGGAACGAGCGGTGCAGGCGCGGGACCGGGTGCTCGCGCAAATGGTGGAAAACAAGTACATCACTGAAGCGGATGTGCAGGATGCCAAGCGCGTTCTCTTGAAGCTAGCGCGGGCTTCGGTCACAGGTAACGAAGCTCCTTACTTCGTGGATATGGTGAAGGACCATCTGCTGGAGAAATATTCGGAGCAGGAACTGCTCAGCACCAACTACAGGGTGTACACCACGCTTGATCCGGCCTTGCAACGAGCGGCGGCGGTGGCCATCGAAAACGGGATGAAGAATGTGGACGCGCTGCTGCAGAAGAAGTACGAAAAAGCGCGTAAAGCAAAGGCCAAGAAGGGAAGTGACGAGGCGATCCCCCAAGCCCAGATTGCGCTTGTGGCCATAGATCCGCGCACCGGAGAAATTAAGGCGCTGATCGGCGGCCGCGACTATGGCCAAAGCCAGTTGAATCATGCACTGGCGCACCGGCAGCCAGGTTCCGTCTTTAAGCCCTTCGTGTATGCCGCGGCGTTCAACAACGCAGTGGATGGTGCGCAGCCGCTCGTGACCCCTTCCACGACCGTTGATGACGAGCCAACGGTGTTTGAATTCGACGGTCAGGAATACACTCCCAACAATTACGGCGAGAGGTTCATGGGCAAGGTCACCGTTCGACAGGCGCTGACCAATTCCCTGAACGTGGCAACGGTAAAGGTGGCGGAGATGGTGGGATACGGCCGCGTCGTTCAAATCGCGCGGCAAATGGGATTGACGCCGAACATCAAGCCCACGCCAGCGGTAGCACTGGGAGCGTATGAGCTGACGCCGGTGGACGTGGCGGGCGCATACACGGCATTTGCGACGATGGGCACGCGCGCCGATCCAATGTACGTGAAAAGTGTGGCCGGCGCGAATGGAAATGTG
Source organism: Candidatus Acidiferrales bacterium (assembly GCA_963709675.1). Lineage (GTDB taxonomy): Bacteria > Acidobacteriota > Terriglobia > Acidiferrales > UBA7541 > Acidiferrum. The sequence continues at coordinate 195,230 of CAVPWW010000001.1, read as the reverse complement.
CTGGAAAAAAACAGTCCTACAAACAAGCTGGTTCTGGATCCACGGGTGGCCTATCTCGTGGACAGCATTTTGGTGGATGTGATCAATAAAGGCACTGGCGCGCAGGTGCGCGCGAAGGGATTCACGTTGCCTGCTGCGGGAAAGACGGGTACCTCGCGAGACGGCTGGTTCGCCGGCTTCACGAACAACCTAGTCTGCGTGATTTGGATTGGGTTCGATGACAATCACGATCTTGGGCTGTCTGGCGGCGCGACCGCTGCGCCCATCTGGGCAGATTTTATGATCAAGGCGACGGCTCTGCCGGGGTATCGGGATGTGAAGGAGTTCGATAAGCCGGAGGGAGTTGATACCATCCTGATCGACTCCGACACCTTGGAGATCGCCACGCCATCGTGCCCGGTTACACGCGAAGAAGTGTACGTTGCCGGCTCACAACCAACGCAGTTGTGCGAACTTCACGGTGGCCATGGCCCGGCAACTGCGGTCGGGTCTTTCCTGTCGCACATATTTGGGGGTGGATCGCCGAAACCGCCGCCGCCGGCGGCAGGTAATGGAGTTCCTGGGCAGGCCGAGGGCCAGAACGCCCAAGGCGCAGGCGACCCGAATGGTACTCAGCCCGCCAAGTCCACAGAAAAGAAAAAGGGGCCTTTGCAGAAGATTTTTGGTATCTTTGGAGACAAGAAGAAGAAAGATCCCGACAAACCTCGGGACAAAGGAGACTCGCCATGACGAGAAACTACTTGGCGATTCCGGTTGGTTCCTTCCTCTTGGTGACTTTGTTGCTTCCTGCCTGCGCTCAGACCAATATTGACAATCCTCAAGGCCAGCTTCCCACTGCCGTTGCGACGGCTGACCAGAAGCCGAAATTGACCGATGAGGACCTAGCGCGGCTGTACCTCATCCGGAAGCAGTACCGGGAGGCACAGGATATATTCCACAGGTTGACCGTGGAACAACCGAAGAATGCCGTGTACTGGAATGAACTCGGCATCAGTTTCCATAACCAGTCCGAGTTGGACCCGGCGCTGAGGTGTTATCAAAAGTCCACCAAGCTCGATCCGCACTACGCAGACGCGCTGAATAACGTCGGCACCATCTATTACGAGCGCCAGAACTATGCAAAAGCGATCCGGGCCTACAAGAAGGCAATCTCGCTGCGGCAGGATTTTGCGGCATTTTATTTGAATCTGGGTTACGCGTACTTTGGAAAGAAGGACTATGAGGATTCCATCGCGGCTTTCCGCGAAGCTTTGAAGATCGATCCGGATACGTTTGACACCGCCCGATCAAGGAGCGGCACGATTATTCAGGACCGCACCGTTGGGGGCGAGAGGGCCCGTTTCTATTTTCTGCTGGCGAAATCGTTCGCAGAGTCCGGCAATGTCGAACGGTGTGTCACCTACCTGAAGAAGGCCCGCGAGGAGGGCTATAAGAACATCGATACGGTAAGGTCCGATCCCTCGTTCGCCATCGTGATCAAGAACCAAGCGGTGCAGGATTTTCTCGAACAGAAGTCAGCCGACACGGTTCAGCAATAATCAGCGAACTGAGAGAATAGCTACCTTAATCCCTGAACCATGTACAAGTCAGAAGCGTGGTAGATGTATGTGTAGGCGTACGATTGTCCGTCTGGGGTGATCACCACCCCGCTGCCTTTTAGCGAGAAATTTTCCGGGGGCTGAGGGATCTGTCGCCAAGGCTGGCGACGTCCCGAAATAGTATCGAAGCGCACAATGGTGACCGGCCTCTTCTCGGACTGAGAAAGATAGAGAAATTTGCTGTCGGCGGTCCAACCAGTGGGGACCTCGCCGGGGTCAAGCAAAAACTCTTTTTCTGGCTTGGCACTGAGAATGGATGTGTATAACAACGCGTGATGGTTCTCCGTAAAGGCCAAAATTTGCCCATTGGGGGAAACGCTGCAGGAATAGATGCCTTCCTGGGTAAACGCGCGTGGGGCGCCCCCCTCAGTGCTTTGAGAGTAGCAGCGCCGACCGTGACCCGGCTCGGTAGCGACGAAAACAATCTGCTTGGAATCCGGAAACCATCGTGCTCCGGCCCATTGGCATTGGTAATGTTCGATCGATCCACGCTCCAAGGTCTTGGAAGCACCAGCTCCTATTGGCAATAACACGATTTGGTCGTTGGGAGGAGGAATGGTGGAGAGCACCCACTTGCCGTCCGGGGAAATCGACTGGGGACTGCCAGGGCCAAGAACAACGGGAGGTGAACCGTCCGTAGGACGCAGATCTACTTGATAGGAAAAGCCGGAATTTTCGCCCTCTTCGCCAAACAAGAGTTGCTTACCGTCGGGTGAGATATCCGACGCGATGGACCAATCCTTCCAGGAGAGTTCCCGCGGCTCCTTGTCCCCTGGCCCCATAAAGAGAATGCCGAGACGCTCGTTATCGCGGGACAGAATGACGCGACCGTCCGCAGAAATGTCCTGTAGAGAAAGTCCGCCGGCTGCACTCAAGACGAGGCGTTCGCGACCGCCGAGGCTTACGGCGTAAAGGGCGCGAGTAACCCCTGAACGCGAAGCGGCAAACCACAGTTCATCGCCACGAGGATTCCAGGCGAGTCCGCGCAAACTCTCCCAAAATTCAGAAAGAGTCCTATTGGCCCCTCTGCGATCGACGATGACCACCGAGCCCCGGTCATCCGGGGTGATGGGGTGATCGAGAAAAGCGATGGAATCTCCGGCGGGCGAAAAACGTGGAGAGGCGATCCAACCCGTACTTTCGTAGAGGACATTGCCAATCGGGAATTCCAGCCGGCTCTTATTCCCGACGTGCCTGACGATCGCCAGTTGACCATTGGGAGACCAATCGGCGCCCTCCACATCTGGCAGCAGATCTCGGGGGGCCCCGTCGCCGAGCGGTAAACGGGCCAAAGTGCCGGGTTCGATTTGATAGGCCATGTCGAACGGAGAGACGGAGGTTTGTTTCAAGACCGCGAGTTCACCCTGGCGCGAGAGTGCAAGCAAAGCGAAGTGAGGCATTTCAAGCGAGTGCGCGGTGGAATCCGTCAAACGCTGGACGTGGATATTTGCGTTGCGAGCATTCGCACCGGCGGTGTACACGACCGAGGCGCCATCGGGGGTAAATCGCGCGTTGCCGAGTTCTGGGAAATCGAAAGTCAGACGATGAAATTCGGGAGCCGTAGACGAACCAGCGTGGTGCCAAGGTACGAACACCACCGCAATTGAGAGTACCCCAAGGACAACGGCTGCCGCCCCGATCATGGGCATTGGGCGACGAGGATTGGATTGGACCGGAGAGGCAAGAGGCGGAGACGTATCCTGTGCTTCCACCGAGGCTACAAACCGGTAGCCGCGCCGAGGGACAGTCTCGATGTAACGGGGAGCGTCGGCGTCATCATTCAACGTGGCGCGAATCTTCTTTATGGCGGTGTTTAGAGCGTGATCGAAGTCGACAAAAGTATCCTGGGGCCAGACGCGGCGGCGTAGCTCTTCGCGCGTGACCAGCTCACCCGGCCTTTCCACCAGAACGGCTAACACCTGTAAAGGTTGTTCTTGGCACCGCAGGCGAATACCGTTCTTACGGAGAACCCCGAGTTGCAGGTCCAATTCATACGCGCCAAAGGAAAATGAGGTTCGAGCTGTGTCAGAGGTGGCCATGATGACCTCGACGTATTGGACGATAGAAGGTCAGTGCAGGGTATATGCATGAGCAGTTGTTCATCTGTCCTCGCGTCGCCAAGTAAAGGTCCTGCCGTAAGTTAACTGGCCACAAACAATCCATCTGGAATCCACCTGCAAACTCTTGTGGTGCCTCCGAGGGAACCTAGGGTGAGCTTCACCGGCGAAGGGAGCGTGCCGCAACGGTGAAGCAAGTCCAGAAAATTGCAGTCTTGTTTTTTTTGCTTGGAATGGTCGCGTGTGGCCGAACGTATGCCTCGAATAGCAGCACAAAACCTCATCCTGCTGAAATCGGAATCCATCAGAGCATCCCATTGAAAATCTACCACGATTTTTTGGTGGTCGCCGAGGGCCAATTTGGCGCCGTGCAGGGCGCTCAAAATTTCGTTTTGGACACAGGCACAGCACCGAGCATCATCAATTCGAAGTTAGTGAGGGATCTTGGATTGACCACCAGGGCCGCCACAATGCAGGTGATCGGCAAGGCTGCCTCGTCGCAGACAACGATTCTTCCGGAACTGGACCTAGGTCCGATTCGAGCCGTTTCTCTGCCGGTCCATGTGCAGGATCTTTCACCGCTGGAACGCGAGCTGGGTATACCCGTTGCCGGCATCCTGGGATTAGACGTCCTCTCGAAATCCAATTTCCGTCTCGATTATGAAAAGAAACGACTCGATTTTGGCGGAACCCCCGAAGATGGAATTCGTGCCCCTTTCGATGCGCGCACCGGGATCGCGGTTATTGCGGTGAAGGTCGAGGGTAGAACGGCGCGGATGTTAGTGGACACCGGTACGGATCGCGTAGCCTTGCTGGGGGGAAACTTTAAGGGAACCAGGTGGCTTGTGCTCCAGAGCACGACGCAAAAGGGATCGAGTCTGGTGGACCACGAGATGGGCGTAGAGGTATTTTTCTCGCCCGATATTGTCGTGGGCGAAGAGCACTTCACTCCCCAAAAGGCCTATTTTGTCCCTGGAAGCACAGACGCTGCGTTTGACGGCCTGCTGGGTGTGCGAGCACTGGGATTTCACGCTATTGCGTATAATCAGGCGCGCGGGGCGATCTACCTGCAGAAATAGGGTTAGGTTCCGCGGTTGTTTGGCTCGGCCATCTGCTAGAATACGAGGCAGATGAAAAAGCGGCAGCAACAATGGCTCCGCAAGTCGCGTTGGATATCTCTGGCTGGCTTTTTTTTCGTCTCGGTGAGCTTTGCGGGTGCGCAACAGCCAATATCTTCCCCGCAAGCGTCTCATCCGGCCCTGCCCCAACAAGGCATCTTCCTGGTCTTTCCCTTTGAAAATGTGGGCGCAAGCGCGCAACTTGATTGGATTGGCGAGGGACTGGAAGAACTGACCATTCAACGGTTTTCAGCAGCCGGGCAGCAGGTCTATTCCCACGCCGGCCGCCTAAGTGAGATGGACCGCTACGGCCTGCCCTCCTCGGCAAAATTGAGCAGGGCAACGATGTTGCACATCGGGCAGGAGATGGATGCCGACTACGTCGTCTTCGGAGATTACGCTTCAGACGGGAAGACGATTACGGTTAACGCCCGGCTGCTGCGCGCGAATCCGGTTTCTTTGCTTCCGGTGGTTGTCGAAAGTGACTCGCTCGCCTCGTTGATGGAGCTGCACACAAAACTGGCCTGGCGGCTTCTGAGTACTTGCAATCACGGGTACCCTCTTAGCTTTTCCGAGTTTTCCAAGGTACAACTACCGCTCAGCCTTGCACCGTTCGAGCAGTTCATCCGAGGGCTGCTAGCGAACGACGACGAGACCCGGCTGCGTGATCTCAAGGAAGCGGCGCGCCTGGAGCCAGATTGGCCGGAGCCCGCGTTTGCGATTGGAGAAGTGTACTTCCAAAAGAATGATTGCGGAGCGGCATTGCCGTGGTACTCGAAAGTCCCACCCACACATGCGCGAAGAGTGGAGGCTACGTTTGCCATCGGGGTTTGCCGGCTGCGCCTGGGCCAACCGGACAAGGCGGAAGAGGTTTTCAATACACTTGAGGAAGAACTTCACCGGAACCTTGTGACTGGAGCGGACCTTCCTGAAATTTTGAATAATCTTGCAATCTCCCTTGCGCGCCAGGGCAATCTTCCTGCCGCAATGACCGCCCTCGGCCGCGCGCGGGACATCGATCCCGACGAGGACGACTATCCTTTTAACTTGGGCCTGCTGGCTCTCGAGCAGAAAGACATGGCCACCGCGGCAACCCATTTTGGCGATGCCGTCGAACGTGAACCGGATAATACCGAGAACCTCGCTTTCCTGATCTACACACTGGATAAATTGGGGAAGAAGCCGGAAGCGGCCGAGAAGAGGGAGGCCGCCGAGGAAGCATTTGGCGAAAAGGGCCTGCCCCTGTTGAAGTTTGATGTGAAGAATGTGGATTCGCTGGCCAAATACCAACGAGTGAAACCCGAGCTGGATATCACTTCTCTTCGACTGGAGCTCGAAGGTCCGCAGATGCTACAGAGCGCTGGCACCGATCCGGCGATGCCGGCGAACAGTGCGGTGGCACATATTCGCCGGGGCCAGCAGGAATTTCGAGCGGGACGCCTGGACGCAGCCGAGGGTGAATTTCGCGCAGCGTTGACGTCGGAGCCGAACAACGCCAGCGCTCACCGGGAACTCGCCGATATTTACCGCCGAAGGGGTAAACTGGATGATGCGGTGCGTGAACTGCAGCTTTCGCTTGATGCCCGGGATTCCGCGGCAGTTCGAACTACGCTCGCACGGATCTACCTGGAACAAAAAAAGTTTGATCTGGCGCGGGTCGAGGCGGAAAAAGCAATAAAGCTCGCCCCCAATTATCCGGAAGCAAAAGAATTGCTCGACCGTTTGGGAAAGAGCAAGCCCACGGGAGGCACGCAATGAACGCTCGTGGAAATCGGCAATCGTTCAGCTATTTGTCTGGAGCTATCTTCCTTTTCCTCGGCATTTTGGCACTGTTTTTACCTTTCCTTGCTACCGGCTTGACAGCATCGGATTCTCCCGCCGCTCCTCTTGTCCTCGAGTTGAAACTCGATGGTGAAGTCGAACCCATTCTCGCGACCTACATTACTGAGGGGCTAGCGGATGCGGCGCAACGCCACGCGGCGCTTGTTCTGATCACCATGGACACTCCAGGTGGGCTGAGCGATTCGATGACGGACATTATTCACCACATCCTGGATTCTCCTGTGCCGGTGGTGGTTTATGTGAGCCCGGATGGTGCGCGAGGTGCCTCCGCCGGTTTTCTGATCCTGCTATCGGCGGACGTCGCCGCAATGGCCCCCGGCACGCGAGCCGGAGCGGCAACGCCGATTTTCATGCCCGGTTGGGTTTCCATGCCCATTGACGAAGTGCTACGCAAGAAAATCAACAACGACGCCACGGCGTTTCTGCGCAGCTTCACCGAGAAGCGCGGGCGCAATTCGAAACTGGCGGAGACGGCCATAACAGACGCGCGCGCCTTCACGGAACAGGAAGCTCTCGACGGGCACCTGATCGATCTGGTAGTGAGCGATAAGGACGACTTGCTGCGCCAATTGAACGGGCGAGAGATTACCCGCTTCAACGGAAAGAAGGAGACGCTCTCGTTGCGGAATTACGCGCGCGCCGACTTCGAGCTTTCTTCGCGGCAGAGATTCCTGGCCCGCATCGCCGATCCGAACGTGTTTTTCCTGTTGTTGCTCGTTGGCGCGTTGGGGTTATACACCGAATTCACACATCCCGGGGTTGTCGCGCCGGGTGTGGTGGGTGGCATCTGCATGTTGCTGGCTTTGTATGCGATGCAGATCCTGCCGGTGAATCTCGCGGGAGTGCTGCTTATTCTGCTGGCGCTGGCGCTCTTTGTCTTGGAGGCAAAATTTGCGAGTCACGGTGTGCTCCTTCTGGGTGGCATCGTGTCCATGATGCTGGGGGCGATGTTCCTGATCCGTTCGCCACTGACGCCGGCTGGAGTGAGTTTTGGGGTTGCGTTGGCCACGACGCTGCCATTTGCTTTCCTGACGGTTTTTCTAATGCGCCTGGTGCTGAAATCGCGGAAATGGAAGACGGCCACGGGGAAGGAAGAACTGCTAGGCGAACAGGGCGTTGTCACGATCGCCGTGCCCGGGGATGGAGAAGGGATGATCCGAGTTCACGGCGAGTTGTGGCGCGCGGGTTCCAAAGAAAATATTCAGGTAGGCGCAAGAGTTCGGGTGCTCCGGGTTGATGGGTTGAAGCTCGACGTTGAGCCACTCCCTGCAGGGACATCCATCGAGAAGTGAGACTAGAGTCGGTCGAGGAGGCTTGCGATGCTACAGGTTGGCGGCATTGGGATACTGATTATCGGGTTCTTTTTTCTGCTATGGCTTTGGAATTCCATCAACATCATTAAAGAGTGGGAACGCGGCGTGGTGCTGAGACTGGGGCGCTTGTTGCCAGAAGCAAAAGGTGCGGGATTACGTCTAGTTTTCTGGCCGATCGAAACGCTGTATCGCATCAGTTTGCGTTTGGAGACTCTAGACGTGCCACCTCAAGACATCATCACGCGCGACAATGTGTCGGTGAAGGTCAACGCCGTCTGCTATTTCCGGGTGGTCGACGCGAATCTCGCACTCTCGCAGGTTCAGAATTATCAGTATGCGACCTCGCAACTCGCGCAAACCACGCTGCGCAGCGTCGTGGGGCAATTCGAGTTGGACGAAATCCTCTCGCAACGCGACAAGGTCAACGCCAAACTGCAGATCATTCTGGATCAGGACACAGAACCTTGGGGCATCAAAGTAAGCAAGGTCGAGGTGAAGCAGGTGGACATCCCCGAGCAGATGCAACGCGCCATTGCGAAACAGGCGGAAGCCGAACGCGAGCGCCGCGCGAAGGTCATCCACGCCCAGGGCGAGTTCGAAGCCTCTCAAAAACTGGCTGACGCCGCTAAAGTTCTGGAGACAGAACCATCGGCAATCCAGCTCCGCTACCTGCAGACCCTGACCGAGATAGGTGTCGAAAAGAACACAACGATTGTTTTCCCCCTGCCAATCGATATCATTAATAGCTGGGTGAAGTCGATCGGGGGGTCGACAAAATAAGCATGGCCTCAGGGGGAAAACGCGGGGCGAGCGACCGCGTGCTCGAAAGCAAGCACGTCATTGGTCTATTTCTGCTGATGTTGCTGTTTTCCGGTGTATTTTTCACGTTGGGATACGTGATGGGCCGGAATCAGTATGACGGACAGGTGCGCGCAGCGATGAATTCGCCGAGCAAGACCGAGCCGTTGTACATGCCGAAGAGCGAACCCGCACCGAAGAAAACGGTGGAAGATGCGGAGCCGGCAGCAGACTCCGATCCTTCGACGGAGGCGTCCCAGCCGGTGTGGACTTTTCCCGCAACCAATGGTCCCGCAAGTGTTGATCCGCATCTGGAATCGCCACCTGCTGGGAAGTCTGTGGCGCCCGCTTCCAAGCCTGCCAGTCCCAAGAATAGAGTGCAGACCCAACCGGTTTCAGTTCGTGCTCCAGCGAAGAACAGCAAGGGCACGATGAACACCCCGCTGATTCCCGCGGGAGCCTACGTTATTCAGGTTGCGGCGTTAATGAAACAAGACGATGCGCTTGCCATCGCCAGTAGCTTGCAGAAAAAACACTATGCCGTCTACGTGCAGACGCCGCAAAAAGACAAATACTATCGAGTGCAGGTTGGTCCGTTCAAGGATCAGAAAAGCGCTGACGCCGCCAAGAAAGGCCTCGAGGGCGAGGGCTTTAAAGCGTTCTACGTAAAACACTGATGCCGTCTCCGGCCTGGAACTCCTACCTGCGGCCGCATCGCCAGAGGGAAACCCCTGCGAGCTTGCGTTTACTCCTTGCCGCATTGAGCGGTGCGATTCTCTCGCTGTCTTACCATGGATCGTTTCTCAGTCTGTATTCCTGGTTCTGTCTTGCGCTGCTGCTTGCAAGCATCTTGGGAGCACGCGCACGAGTCGCCTTCTTTTGCGGCTTCCTGCACGGGCTAATTTTTGTACTGACCTGTGTGCCGTGGATTGCGGAAGTGCTGGCCATCCATGGAGGGATGTCCACCGCGGCTGGCTGGGGCGTGCTGCTCCTGATCGCTTCGGTTTGGGGAGCGTCGATAGGGCTTTTCGCGTGGGTGGTGCAGCGGTTGTCGCTGCGCAGTTATACCTTGGCACTGGCGGGAGTGCCCTTTCTATGGATTTCGACCGAAGTCTTTCGCACCTATCTCCCAGAGATCAGTTTTCCTTGGGCACTGCTGGGCTATGCACCATCGGGAAACCCTGCGCTGCTGCAACTGGCGACAATCACGGGCATCTACGGCCTTTCGTTTCTCGCGGCAGCGTTTAATGCGCTTCTGTTGTGGAGCGATTGCGGAGCTGCAGGAGAGACTAAGCGAAGGCTCAGCATCCTCGGTGCAGTTCTTGTCGCCCTTGTCGTGGTGATGGTTATTGGGCCACGCTTTGTACCCAAGGGGGAAGCGCACCACCTGGCCCGTGCTGTGCAACCTAATTTTCCTGAGAATATGCAATACGTCGGGGATTGGTATGCCGATCACAAAGCCGATCTCGTTGACCTCGAGCGGCTCAGCGTGCGACCTTCACCCAACGGTCCGCAGCCAGACCTGCTCATCTGGCCTGAAGCCCCCGCGCCGTTTTCGTTTCAGGATGCGCATTTCGTTCCGTATATTTCGCGGCTGGCAACGGAATTTCAGAATCCTATGATTGTCGGCGTGATTGAGTGGAAACTCGGCACGGAACCTGGCAACGGTGGGCCGCGCACAACGCTGGTTCCCTATAACAGTGCGGCGATGTTGAACGCCTTCGGCCAAAGGACGTTCTCCTATGACAAAATGCACCTCGTCCCTTTCGGCGAATACGAACCTTTTCCGTTTATACACCAGGTGGTGACGAGTGTTTCAGAGGAAGTTGGAGGCTTCCACAAGGGCAAGGTGCGCAGCGTTGGAATGCTGCCGAGCGGCAACACGTTCTCCACCTTTATTTGTTATGAAGCCATCTATCCAGGAGAAATAAGGGCGTTTGCCGATCGAGGTGCGCAACTCCTCATCAACATCTCCAATGACGGGTGGTTCGGTACCTCAGCCGCGGCGGAGCAGCACCTGCGAATGGCCCGCGTGCGCGCTGTGGAGAATCGGCGCTGGCTGCTGCGCGACACCAACAGCGGCATCACGGCATCGATCGACCCCTACGGGAATGTCACTCGTGTGTTGCATCGCGATGTGCGCGGATCCGCGGATTTGCCCTATGACTTCCGCACCGATCGAACGATCTACACCAGCCTGAATGATTGGTTCGCCTGGATGTGCGTGATAGTTTCCGCTATTCTTGTGGGGATTACTTTTCGAAAGGACAAATGAACCCGCAGGATCGTGCGGGTGAATGCACTCCAATATGATTCTGGAAGACCTGCAACATCAATACGAAGGATTGAAACAGCGTATCGACCTCGTGCGGAGTTATCTTTGACGTTGAGCACAATCGCACGCTGCTGAAATCCCTGGAAGGGCGCGCCGCGGACCCCAATTTCTGGAACAATCAGGAAGAAGCGCAGGTCGTGCTCCGCGAACGCAAGCGTGCGGAGGCCCCTCTGGCCGCCGATGAAAAGCTTGCTGCTTTGACTGGCGACCTGGAAACCTATATCGAACTCGCTAAGGGCGAAACCAACGCCCAACAAAAAGACGAACTTCTCAAGGATCTGAATCGCGAATTGACAGCCGCCGATGCCTATCTGAGCGAACTCGAAACGCAAACCCTGCTTTCCGGCGAAAACGATCACCTCAACGCCATCATGACCATCAAACCCGGAGCGGGCGGCACCGAATCCCAGGATTGGGCTTCCATTCTGCTGCGCATGTACCTGCGATGGGCGGAACGCAAAGAGTTTGGCGCCGACGTGCTTGACGAAACTCCGGGCGAAGAAGCCGGGATCAAGAACGCCACCATTCAATTCACCGGAGAAAATGCCTACGGAATGCTCGCGGGAGAGACGGGAGTGCACCGGTTGGTGCGAATTTCACCTTTTGATCAGGCGGCGCGGCGGCACACTTCGTTTGCCTCCGTGTTCGTGATTCCGGAAGTGGATGACCGCATTGAAGTTAACATCCGTCCGGAAGACATCAAGTTGGACACGTTTCGTTCTGGTGGCAAGGGCGGGCAAAACGTCAATAAAGTGGAGACGGCCGTTCGATTGACGCATATTCCCACGGGGGTGATCGTGGCCTGCCAAATGGGACGCAGCCAGCACAAGAATCGCGAAATGGCCATGAAGATGTTGCGTTCCAAACTGTACGATATGGAAATACAGAAGCGGCGCGATGAAACCGACCGCCTGGATGAATCTAAGCTGGACATTTCGTTTGGCAGCCAGATTCGCTCGTACATCATGCAGCCCTATCGCCTGATCAAGGATCACCGTACCAAATTCTCCGTTGGCGATGTCGATCGCGTGCTGGACGGCGATCTTGACCCCTTCATCCGCTCCTATCTGATGGCCAAGAAGACCAAAGGCAAATTGGACATTCAGGCAGACGACGCGGATGAGGCCTAAGAAAAATCCGACTCGTGTCTGGTTTATTTTGAGATCTCTGGAGGGAGTTGAGGCTCACTCATTGCATCCCATTGGCTGAAAGCGCTGACGCCCTCCTTGTTCCAGTCGGGATGGATGCGCCTTGTCGTCCGCGGAAGATGGTCGCTTTCCCCGATGCAAACGGTGAAATGAAATTCCTTTTCTGCTGGATCGTGCGGAGTGGGGACCGAAACATCATATGCGCGGCAAGATTCCCCTTTAACGGTTTGCATTTCCCCGCGTTTCACAGTTCCGTCTTCGAGGATGCCGGAATAGGGTAAAGAATTCGCGTCCTCGCTCATTGGACCATTGCCGCATTCAAATATTCCCGGATCTGTTTGAGAAGCGAGTTTCTGCGCAGGAAGCCATTGCCCTCCAACATGGTTATAGGAAACGCCGAAAAAGCGGATTGATTCGCGAAGCTGCAGCGTGCCATTGATATCCTCGAAAGAGGCGATCCTGTGCTGAAATGAGGGACAGATTGTATCGGTGTCGATGGTCTCCGGGGGTTGACCGGAGATGTAGCGCACGGTGTGAAAATGCCAGCTCTTGACGGTGGCCAAGGCATCACGAGAGCGCTCGATCTCTCGCATCGGCGAATTCCATCGCAAGATCCAACCTGCACCGACCGCGAACAGAAGCAACAATGCGGCAGTGATAATCAGCTTTGGCATGAAGTTCTCCCTTAACCATTGCGGCCGCCCAAGAAGGCGATGCGGAGGCCCAGGGTCGGCGAAGGCTGACTTAATTTCTGGCCGAAAGAAAAGAAATAACCACCACGCATTGATAGGGAATAGAAACAACATAAACAGCAGTACTGGGGTCTGATCCAATCGCACTCCGGATTTGAACTGCGGGTGGGCCAATAAGAAAAGGCATAGCAGCGACGAAGCCATGCTCCAGATGATGGCCGACTGGCGCGCCCAGCGCCGCAGGCGCAACAGTCCACGCCCCGTGACGATTCCGATCAACCCGAGGACCAACGGAATTGCCGTGCCGTAGGCGATGATTTGCATCACTTCCCTGAAGTCGGGGCGAGTTTCGCGGAAGTTTATGCCCGGATATTTCCTGGATACGGCAAGAAGCATGATTGCAACAGTGCCCGCAAGAACAAAACTGGCCAGCAGGAACAAAGTGCTGCCAACAAGGGCCACAACAGCCGCCACCGTAATCTCGCGCGGACGAAGCAAGGTTTGCCGAGGCATTTATGTTCAGTGTGAATCAAAAATCACCACTGGCTGGAAATTTGCCGTCTGGAATGACCAAAGTAGTATGTCTTTCGGTGGCCACAGAATTAAACAGCAGGCGGATAAGCGATGCAGTGTCCGATGAGAATTACGGAGGGTTCGTTCCGGTCCAGACGTAAGATGATATTGTCCGCTTGATTTGTGCTTCCCTACGGCGGAAACGGGAGAGTCACCATGCGCAGGGTTAGGGTTTCGTTGCTTCTGTTGGGCTCCTTTCTTTCGTGCGCTCTTTTCGCGCAAAAGGCGCCAAACGCAGCCCAAGTCTTAAAAGACGCGAAAGCGCAAGCCGAGCAACAGCACAAGCTGATTTTCATAGTATTTAGCGCTTCGTGGTGCGGGCCTTGCCACCAACTGGATGCTTTTCTGGATGCGCCAGAGATCCGCCAAATAGTGGAAAAATACTTTGTTTTGGCTAGGCTGAACGTAGCTGAGAAAGCGGGGAAGCATCCGGAGTTGGAAAGCCCGGGCGGGGAGGATCTGGATGTGAAATTTGGAGGTGCCGATGAGAAGGGTGGGGTCACGGGGGTACCGTTCCTTGTTTTTCTCGATGCAAAGGGAGAACTCATCGTTAACTCGAACCGTCCCGTGCCAGGACATCCAGAGGGCGATAACATTGGCTATCCAGCGGAGCCGTACGAAATCGATTGGTTTATGGCTATGTTGAAAAAAGCGGTTCCGGAAATGACGCTGGACGAATCACGTACCATCGAGAGTTGGCTAAGAAGAGCGTCGGCGAAGTGAATTCTAGGCTTTTAGATAACACACTGCCTCAGTGGCAATCGTGAGTTACCAGACACTCAAATCCGAACGGGGCGTGCCGATCAAGGCGTGGGTGAAAGGTGTTCCACTCGAAGACGCCGCGCGCAAGCAACTCGTCAACGTGTCACAACTCCCGTTCATCTTTAAGTGGGTCGCGGCTATGCCGGATGTGCATTGGGGAATCGGGGCAACTGTCGGCAGCGTCATTCCCACGAAGGGAGCCATCGTTCCGGCAGCGGTTGGCGTGGATATCGGCTGCGGGATGATGGCGGTGCAAACCGACCTGAATGCCCGCGATTTGCCGGAGAACCTTCACGCCATGCGGACGGCGATTGAACAAGCAGTCCCGCACGGTCGCACACACGGCGGGGGCAAAGGGGACGCAGGTGCATGGCGTGTCATACCCGAGCACAATTTGAGTGCCTGGGGCGAAAATCTTAAGGGACGCTACGAAGCTATCCTGGAAAAACATCCCAAGCTCGATCGTGGCAATCACGCGAATCACCTTGGCACCCTGGGCACCGGGAACCACTTCATCGAAGTATGCCTCGATGAATCGGAGACGGTCTGGTGCATGCTCCACAGTGGGTCACGCGGCGTAGGCAATCGCATGGGCAGCTACTTCATCGAACTCGCCAAGAAAGACATGGGCCGGTTGCTTGGCAATCTGCCAGACAAGGATCTCGCTTATCTCGAAGACGGAAGTGAGCACTTTTACGATTATGTCGAAGCCGTGGAATGGGCCCAGGATTTCGCGCGTACCAATCGAGATCTAATGATGGAGCAGATTATTGAAGGTGTCCGCAACTCAGGCCAAGTCCGGCCGTTTACCGCGCATGTTCAGGCCATCAACTGCCATCACAACTACGTCGCCAGGGAACGCCACTACGGTCAAAACATTTTTGTGACCCGCAAGGGCGCGGTGCGCGCGCAGGAAGGCGACTTGGGCATTATCCCCGGAAGCATGGGTGCTCGTTCGTTCATCGTGCGCGGGAAGGGAAACCCAGAGAGTTTTATGAGCTGCAGCCACGGAGCAGGACGGGCCATGTCTCGGGGGGAGGCCAAGCGCAGATTCACCGTGGAGGATCACATACGCATGACCGAAGGCGTGGAGTGCCGGAAGGATGCCGATGTGATCGACGAAACGCCCGCGGCGTACAAATCCATCGACGCGGTGATGGCGGCGCAAACGGAGCTTGTGGAAATCGTGCACACGCTGCGACAAGTAGTTTGCGTCAAGGGCTGAATCGGCCAATGGATAAGCCATTCAACGAATCTTATTGCATGCATTTTGGCCAGCGAATGCGTTTGATTGCCGTTCGCAGCCCGAATTTTGCCGTTCAGTGCAGCCCTAACCTGTGCAAAATCAATGCGTTGATTCCCAGTCCTCGGAATGTTAGCCTGAACAAAGACAGATTCTGCCCTCCCTTGGAGCGGCGGAAGATGGGGTGTGCCAGCCCCTCGCCAACGCTGAAAAGAAAGATAGGAGAGATGTTTTGAGCGAAGCAAAAAGGAATTTTCTGTTCACATCCGAATCAGTGACCGAAGGCCACCCGGACAAAATTGCCGATCAAATTTCAGATGCGGTGCTTGATGAAGTAATGCGCCAGGACCCCAAGGGACGCGTGGCGTGCGAAACACTGGTGACCACGGGTTTGGTGGTGGTATCGGGAGAGATCACTACAAGCGCGCACGTCGACTACGACGAACTGATTCGCAACACAGTGCAGCAAGTGGGCTATGACAACGCGCTTTATGGTTTTGACTCCACCACCTGTGCGGTCATGTGCACCATCAAGCGGCAGTCTCCCGACATCGCTATGGGCGTGGACACCGGCGGCGCGGGGGACCAGGGCCTGATGTTCGGATATGCCTGCAACGAGACCGAAGAATTGATGCCCATGCCCATCCAACTCGCCCACCGCCTCACGCAGCGCCTGTCCGAAGTGCGCAAGAGCAAGAAAGTCGATTTCCTCCGTCCCGATGGTAAATCCCAAGTGACAGTCGAATATCGCGATGGCAAGCCGGTCCGCGTGGACTGCGTTGTGATCTCCACACAGCACAGCGACACAGTTCCGAACGAAGACTTGCGCCACGCCATCATGGAATACGTGATCAAGCCGATTATTCCCGCGCACATGCTGGACGCAAAAACCAAGTATCACATCAACCCGACTGGCCGATTCGTTATCGGCGGCCCAATGGGAGATGCCGGACTCACCGGGCGCAAGATTATTGTGGACACCTACGGCGGATATAGCCGTCACGGCGGAGGAGCGTTCTCCGGCAAGGATCCCTCGAAGGTGGACCGCTCGGCGTGCTACATGGCGCGCTATATAGCGAAAAACATCGTAGCTGCAGGACTGGCGTCGCGCGCGGAAGTTCAGCTTGCTTACGCGATTGGCGTGGCGGAGCCGGTCTCCGTTATGGTGGATACCTTCGGCACCGCTACGATTCCTGAGGAAAAGATTACACAACTGGTACGCGAGAATTTTTCGTTGACGCCCAAGGCCATCATCGAAACGCTGGATCTTCGTCGGCCGATCTACAAGCAAACGGCGGCTTACGGCCATTTCGGCCGGACGGGGGCGGGCTTCACATGGGAACGTACCGATCGAGCCGATGCATTGCGAAAGGCTGCAGGATCGACTCCCGTCGCGGAAGTCGCGGCTCGCCGCTAAAACCGAGACCGGTGTATTGCAGGCCACTCTCCCAAGGGATGGCCGTCCCAACCGCAAGTGTCCCCCCACTTGCGGATCGGGTGGACCGGGAAATAGAGAACGTCGCTGAGTTTGAGATCAGAAAATACGAGGAGAGAAAGAATGGCTACGGCAGAACTGAAGAAGGGTGATGTAAAGGATATCGGCCTTGCCGATGCCGGCAAGCGGAAAATCGAGTGGGCGGCACAGCAGATGCCGGTGCTACAGCAGATTCGCAAGCGCTTCATCAAGGAACAGCCGCTGAAGGGCCTGCGAGTGTCCGCTTGTCTTCACGTGACCAGTGAGACAGCGAACCTGATGATCGCGCTCCGTGACGGCGGCGCGGACGCGGTGCTCTGCGCCTCGAACCCGCTTTCCACGCAGGATGAAGTGGCGGCCTCGCTCAATCGCGATTTCAACATCCCCACCTACGCCATCAAGGGCGAAGACAATGACACCTACTACCAGCACATGAAAGCTGCGCTAGAGCACAAACCGCAATTCACGATGGACGATGGCTGCGATCTGGTGACCATGTTGCTGACCAAGCGGCAAGACCTGGTGCCCCACGTTATCGCTGGGACGGAAGAGACCACCACTGGTGTGATTCGTCTGCGTGCGATGGCCAAGGACGGCACGCTGAAGTACCCGATCATTGCCGTCAACGACGCCATGACCAAGCATTTCTTCGACAATCGCTATGGCACGGGCCAGTCCACGCTCGACGGCGTCATACGCGCGACGAACGTGCTCATCGCTGGACTGAAGGTCGTCATCGCCGGCTACGGCTGGTGCGGACGCGGGGCGGCCATGCGCGCCAAGGGGCTTGGTGCAGACGTCATCATCACCGAAATCGATCCGGTGAAGGGAATCGAAGCGGTTATGGATGGATTCCGCGTGATGCCCATGGCTGACGCCGCCAAGGAAGGAGACATTTTTATCACTGTCACCGGCAACAAGAACGTTGTCCGCCGCGAACACTTCGAGGTCATGAAGAGTGGAGCGATCGTTTGCAATTCCGGCCACTTCAACGTCGAAATCGAAATTCCGGCTCTCGCTGCACTCTCTTCCGGCAAGAAAGAAGTGCGGCCTCTGGTGGACGAGTTCCTGCTGAAGGACGGCCGTAAGATCTATCTCATTGCCGAGGGGCGCTTGGTAAACCTGGCGACGGCTGAAGGACATCCCGCGTCGGTGATGGACATGAGCTTTGCGAACCAATCGCTGGCCGCGGAATACCTGGTGAAGCACCACAAGGAATTGAAGCCTGAGGTATACGTGGTTCCGGAGCATCTGGATCGCGAGATCGCGCGGCTCAAGCTCGAGTCCATGGGGCACCGCTTGGATAAGCTCACCGCCGAGCAGGAGCAGTATCTGGCTTCCTGGCAGGAAGGGACATAAGCGGCAGAGAAGAATTTCCAGAGCGTGATATCTTACTTGGGGCGTCTCGAAGCATCGGGGCGCCCCAAAGTTTTGGTGGGAACGATGTGGGATTATTGCGAACATTCGCTTGAGGTGGCCCGGTTGCGCGGCGCAACGTATGCCGACGTGCGGGTGATGCACCAGCGACAGCGCGACCTCACTACCAAGAGCGGACGAGTCGGCACATTGGGGCAGAACGAAACGATTGGGTTGGGAATTCGCGTGGTAGCCAATGGAGCCTGGGGTTTTGCCTCCACGGACCAATTGACGCGGGAAGGTGTTGCCGGTTGCGCGGCTCAAGCGGTGGCGATCGCCAGGGCCTCGGCCCTGGCCAAAAAAGAGAACGTACAACTGGTACCGGAGGGCACGTACGTGGACAGTTGGCAAGGGCCGTGTCTCAAGGACCCTTTCGAGATTCCGCTGGAAACACAGGTGGACTTGCTGCTTGCTGCAGATGCCGCGATGCGCAAGGTGAAAGGCGTCACGCTATCCGAGACGGACATGCAGTTTCGCAAAATCGATAGCTGGTTTGCTTCGAGCAGTGGCTCCAAGATCCATCAGCGGCGTGTGATTTCCGGTTGCGGCATTGTGGCCACGGTCTTTCAGGGCGATGCAATTCAGAAACGCTCGTACCCGAACAGTTTTGGCGGCCAGCATGTCCTAGGTGGATATGAGTTGATCGAATCCATGGAGTTAGTGCGGCACGCACCTAGAGTTGCCGAAGAAGCGGTGGCTCTCCACTCTGCGCCGCAATGTCCGGTGAAAACGGGCACGCTGATTCTCGGGGGCAGCCAGCTTGGTTTGCAGATTCACGAATCCATCGGTCATCCCATTGAACTCGACCGCGTTCTTGGACAAGAGGCGAATTTTGCCGGAACGAGTTTTCTCACGCTCGATAAGCTGCATAAATTGCGCTACGCCTCGCCCGTTGTCAATGTCGTGGCCGACGCGCGCATTGCTCACGGCGCGGGCCTCGGAACGTTCGCTTATGATGACGAGGGCGTTCCTGCGCAACGGATTGACGTCATCAAAGACGGCGAATTCCGTGGGTACCTCTCCAGCCGCGAGACCGCTCACCTGATCGGCTTGCCGCGTTCTGGCGGCACCATGCGCAGCGAAGGATGGAACCGCTTGCCGATGATCCGCATGACGAACGTCAGCATTCTCCCGGGCTCCTGGACTTTCGACAATCTGGTTGCCGATACCGACGATGGGATATTCGTGGACACCAATCGCTCCTGGTCCATTGACGACCGCCGCTACCAGTTTCAGTTCTCCACAGAAGTTGCCTGGGAAATCAAAAACGGCAAGAAGTCTCGGATGCTGAAGAATCCTAGCTACAGCGGGATCACCACGGAGTTTTGGAATTCGTGCGATGCCATCTGTGACGCGGACAATTGGGTGCTATGGGGTACTCCAAACTGCGGAAAGGGCCAGCCGATGCAGGTGATGGGCACAGGCCATGGAGCTGCACCGGCCAGGTTTCGCAATGTAAAAATTGGTACAGCCTTTTCGAATCAATGATCGCACTCAAGAATCAACAAGTCTCGAAACGCGCGGCCCTCGCACCAGTGACGTTACGGCCCGAGCGCCAACTACACCAAATTGGCGCCACAGTCTTGCGGCTGGCAAAAGAGCGCGGCGTTTCTGAAGCAGAAGTCCACATTGACGAATCGATCCAGGCGCTGACGCGATTTGCGAACAATGCCATCCACCAGCACGTCGCCGAGCAGGGGCTGGTCGTTTCCATCCGAACGGCCGTCGACGGCCGCACCGCTCGGGTCACGACAAATCGCATCGATGAAGATGCTTTGCGCGCAGCCATTGACGATTGCCTCTCCCTCGCTTCGCATCAACCTAAAGATCCTCACCTTCTGCCCATGCCTGGTAAGCAGAAGTACCGTGCCGTTCGCCGTTTCCATAAGGCTACAGCGGCTCTCACGGCGGTAGAGCGAGCTCGCGCCGTCAGAAGCGCCTGCCAGTTAGCCGAAAAGCGTGGCCAGATTGCCGCCGGGATTTTCTCAAGCGGGCAGGGCCAAAGCATGCTCATGAACTCCCGGGGGCTGTCTGCTGCCTACCGTCAAACGAGCGCGACTTTTTCCATCACCCTACAGCAGGGTTCAGCCGCCAGTTGGGCGAAAGCCAACGCTGGAGATGTCCGCCAGTTTGATCCGCTTAAAATTGCGAAGATCGCCAGCGAGAAAGCAGTTCGCGCGGAAAATCCCGTGGAACTCTCGCCGGGCAAGTTCACCGTTATTCTCGAACCCGCCGCAGTCCTCGACCTGGTTGGCTTTCTTTTTTACGATTTTGCTGCCACGGCCGTGGCGGATAAGCGCTCGTGCCTCTCCGGTCGCCTCGGCAAAGCTATCTTCGGGAAAAACATCACCATCACCGACGATGCCTATCATCCCCATCAACTGGGCGCCCCGTTCGACGGTGAGGGTATGCCGCGCCAGAGAGTGATGCTGGTGGACCAAGGAGTAGTAGAGAGTCTTGTATATTCCCGCCGGTCCGCCAAACAAACCGGTGCCAAAACGACTGGGCACGGTTTTCCTTTGCCAAATGAATATGGTGAAGCCCCGCTGAATCTAGTAGTCGAAGGGGGGAATACCTCCGTCGAGGAGATGATTGCTTCCACAGACGGGGGACTACTGGTCACGCGCTTGTGGTACATCCGGGAAGTGGACCCCTACGAGAAGATCATGACCGGGATGACTCGCGACGGCTTGTTCCTGATTGAAAGGGGCAAAATCGCGGGAGCAGCGAGGAATTTCCGATTCAACCAATCGGTCCTGGAAATGCTGCGGAATGTGGAATGCATGGGCCCGGCGCGCCGGGCAACCGGAGAAGAATCGTTTGAAATGGTCGTTCCTTCAATGAAAATCCGCAATTTCCACTTCAGCGAAGTCACGAAGTTTTAACGTAGTTAGTGCTCCTGGCGCCCCTATAAAACCGATGCATGCCAGCAAAATTCTGCATTGTACATTCGGCAGCTTGGACACTATTACACTAGTATGTGTAGTTGCCCCGACAGGTCATTGAAGCCGCGCCATCCCAACTGGGGACACCCGGACCATGACGCCTGTGGCACTGGCTTTATCGCCCAACTGGGCGGCCCACCTACGCACGAGATCCTGACTTATTCCTTACAAGCGCTCGAGCGGCTATCGCATCGCGGGGGTGTGGACGCCGATGGCGCCAGCGGCGATGGAGCCGGCTTGCTCACCAGTCTCCCAGCGGACTTTTTTCGTGCCCGCGCCGCCGAGGACAAAATTAACTTGGATGAGATTTTTGGCGTGGGCATGCTGTTCGCCCCTGCTGCCCGCGTAGCGGACGCTCGCACCGCCATCGAGGACTCCATCGGTAGAAGCAAGTTACGCCTGGTGGGATGGCGGCGCGTCCCCACGAACCCGAACGCACTGGGCCAACGCGCCTTCGAAACCATGCCGGAAATCTGGCAGTTCTTTATCGAACCGGCCAGCGCACGAAATTCCGCTCCGGCCTTTGCCCAGAAATTTGAGCGTAGTCTTTCTCTGCTGCGCAAGCGAGCGGAAAGGGCACTGCCGGAACGCTGTTACCTCTGTTCACTGTCATCCCGTACCGTCGTATACAAAGGGCTGCTCACTCCGTGGCAATTTCCTCGCTTCTACGAGGACTTACGCAGTAGTGACTTTGCGGCGCGGTTTGCCGTTTTCCACCAGCGTTATTCCACTAACACCGAGCCTTCCTGGCAACTAGCGCAGCCGTTCCGGTACGTGGCGCACAACGGCGAAATCAATACAGTCATCAGCAATCGCCGATGGCTGCGAGCGCGCGAACGCGAGATTCGGAAACGAATCGGGGTAGGGAAGTGGTTCCAACTGCTGGAAGAAAACGTAAGCGACTCGGCGAGTTTTGATAATGCGCTGGAATTGAAGCTCCTGGAAGGGAAAAGCGTGGAAGCGGCGATGTTGGCCCTCGTTCCTCCGGCGTATTCTCAGGATCCATTTCTTTCGCCCGATGTGCGCGCAGCCCTGGAAGCCCTGTCCCGAGAAGGGGAGCCTTGGGATGGTCCAGCGGCGCTGGTTTTCAGCGACGGCTTATCTGTCGGCGTCAAACTCGATCGCAACGGTTTGCGCCCGATGCGCTACACGGTGACACACGATGGCCTGGTGATTGCCGGCTCAGAAACCGGCCTGCTCGATCTGGAAGAATCGCGCGTCGCGGAACGTCATCGTCTGGGACCCGGGGAGATCCTTCTCGCAACACCGCATACCGGTTCGTTGCTGCGCTGGCGCGAGCTTTTGAAGAACGTTACGGCGGAGATTCCGCGCAAGGCCCTGACACGTTCGAATGTCCTCCGGTTGGATGCCACAGCCGAGCGAACCTCCATCCCTCAACCGAAACGAGTTGCCGCAGCCGCCGGCTGGTCTGACGATCAGTACAAAATCATGTTCCGTCCACTCCTGAGCGGGAAAGAAGCCGATTGGAGCATGGGCGATGATGCGCCTCCTGCTTTCCTTTCGGTGATCCACCGCCCTCTGTGGGACTACTGCAAGCAGCGCTTTGCTCAGGTCACGAATCCACCTATCGACCCGCTTCGCGAATCGCACGTGATGTCGTTGGAGGTGCCACTTGGCCATGGCCACTTCCTTGCGAGTCCCATCCTCAGTGCCGCGGAGCTGTCTTCGCTTACTGCCGAACTGTCTCCTGTGCAAACAATCGACTTTACGTTCTCCTCCACCCTGGGAGTTCCGGGTGGGCGCCGCAGCTTGACTCAGTGCAAAACTACCCCTCTGAGTAGCGGCGATCGCCCGGGGCTCCTCCTCCTTTCGGATCGGGGAATTGGACCGGAACGCGCCGCCTTGCCGGCTCTTTTAGCAGCAGCGAACGCTTGGAAAAGCCTGGTCAGCCAGGGACTGGCCGACATACCGCTAGTGGTCGAAAGCGCGCAGGTTTTCGAGACGCACCACGTCGCCATGCTGCTTGCCGCGGGTGCCAGCGCAGTTGTGCCTTACCTGGCCGAAGAATTCGCCGAGGTGGAAGAGCCTGGCGCGTTCGATAAAGTTCGCAAAGGCATCTTGGCTGGGCTTCGCAAAGTTCTGGCTCGCATGGGCATCTCAACCCTTGCCAGCTACCGCAACAGCCACCTATTTGAATTGCTTGGACTGGACGAAGATATCTGCCGCGAATATTTTGAGGATGCTGCCTGCTATCCCGGTACCAAGACGCTCGATTCGCTCCTCCAGGACTATCTCCACATGCACGCCGCCGGTTACGGGGGTGGCACAGACGATCTTGCGGATCACGGCCTCTATCGCTTCCGGAAGGGCGCGGAGCTTCACGCGACATCGCCGGAACTCGTACGGCGCATGCATGCACACGTGCGCAAGCCGGAACAGGGCAACTACAGCGCCTTTGAGCAGTTGGCCAAGGCTGAAGGACCCACGTTTTTGCGTGATCTGCTCGAGATGCTGCCGGAGCAGCCTGTCTCTCTGGATGAAGTGGAGCCACTGGAATCCATTCTGGGCCGGTTCAGCACCCAAGCCATGTCACTCGGTTCTCTCAGCCCAGAAGCCCACAAGACCTTATCCATTGCCATGAATCAGCTGGGAGGCCGAAGCAACACGGGTGAGGGCGGCGAAGACAGCGACCTCTACAAAATTCCCGGGTCAACGAACAAGATCAAGCAGGTTGCTTCCGGCCGGTTCGGTGTGACCGCCGAATATCTAGTGCGTGCCGAAGAGCTCGAAATTAAGATGGCCCAGGGGTCGAAGCCGGGCGAAGGCGGTCAGCTTCCCGCGCGTAAAGTTACGGAATATATCGCCCGTATCCGCCATGCAACGCCGGGCACGCCGCTCATTTCGCCGCCGCCCCACCACGACATTTATAGCATCGAAGATCTAGCCCAACTGATTCATGATTTGCGCGCCGTCAATCCGCAGGCACGCATCGGAGTAAAACTGGTTTCCGGCACAGGAGTCGGGGTAATCGCGGCTGGTGTCGCGAAAGCGGGAGCCGACGTGATTACCATCAGTGGTCACAATGGCGGGACGGGTTCCTCACCGCTGACTTCGATTAAGAACACGGGCCTGCCATGGGAAATCGGACTACGCGAAACCCATGAGACTCTGCTGCGCGCGGGGTTGCGCTCGCGCGTCAGACTCCGAGTCGATGGCGGTCTGCGTTTTTCCCGGGATGTTCTCATCGCAGCGACGCTCGGCGCGGACGAATTTGGATTTGGCACCGCAGCGTTAGTGGCCATAGGCTGCGTGATGGCTCGCCAGTGTCACCTGAACACCTGCCCAGTCGGTATTGCGACGCAAGATGAAACTCTGCGGACGCGATTCAATGGTAAGCCCGAAATGGTGATCGCCTATTTCCGATCGCTCGCGGAAGAAATTCGCAAAGGCCTTGCCGAACTAGGTGTGCGCACATTAACGGAACTTCGCGGTTGGTACGATCGCTTGGAAACACAATCCGGCCTCGATGCATTGCTGGTCATCCCGGTTTCCAAACCACGACGCGTTCTCCCCCAGCAATCCTCGGTGCTTGATGGGGGCGTGGAGGAGACGGAACTCTCATTCGAGCACGCGCAGCCCTTGGGCGCTAGTTCCTCTGTCATTCACAATTATCATCGCAGCATTGGGGCGCACTTCAGCGGCGAACGCATGAGCGATCGCCTGCTGCAAAAGGAAGCCCCGGCCACCACCAGAGAATTCCGGGGCACGGCGGGGCAGAGTTTCGGCGCATTCCTCACCTCCGGGCTGACCTTGAAGCTTTCGGGTGAAGCCAACGATTACGTCGGTAAAGGTCTCTCCGGCGGAACGATCGTAATTCATAGCAGCCACAACGCCTCCAAACGTGGTGACGTATTGGCGGGTAACACGGTGCTGTACGGGGCAACCGCCGGCCAGCTTTATATTGCCGGCCAGGCAGGCGAACGCTTCGCTGTGCGCAATAGTGGCGCAGTTGCGGTCGTCGAAGGCCTCGGGCAACATGGCTGCGAATACATGACAGGCGGAATTGTGGCCGTTCTCGGCCCCATCGGACTGAATTTTGGCTCCGGGATGACCGGCGGGCTTGCCTACGTGCTACGCAGCGAAATGGATCACGTTCTTAATCTGGAATTTGTGCAGGCGTACGAACTCGAGGACGAGGAGGAGAGCAGTCTTCGTCGCCTGTTGGAATCGCATGTTGCTTTGACCGATAGTCCTGTTGCGTCTCGCCTTCTAGCGCGAGGAACCTCCTTGCCCTTTGTGCGCGTCCAGCCGATCCATTTCCAGGGAACCGTGCCGTCCGCGTGGAAGGGAATACCGGGCCCTGTGCTGGAATCAATTCCCATGGAGGCTCCTAATTTTCTGCGCATTCCGGAGAGCCCCGCTCCGCACTATGCCTGAGCCGCCCGGGAACTTCACTTCTCCCTCATACCAAATCCGTTATACTCTTACGCGAAAGCGAGAGTTGAGGCTATGGACTTCGACCAACTAACGACCTTTGTGCAAGTCGCCAAGCTCAAGAGCTTTTCGAAGGCGGGTCAAAAAGTGTTCCGCTCGCAATCGGCCGTGAGCGCCCAGATCCGCCAACTGGAACAGGCGTATCATGCCAAGCTGCTGGATCGTTCGGCAAAATCGGTCGAGCTGACACCGGCCGGTGGAGTTCTGTTCGAGTTTGCAGAGCGGCTGTTGAGGTTACGTGACGAATCGATGCAGGTGGTTGCGGATCGCGGCAATGTAGTGCAGGGACCGGTTACGTTCGGTGCCAACGAGGCCACTTGCCTCTACTTGCTGCCTGACATTCTTGCCGAATTCCAGCGGCGCTACCCGTTAGTGCACATCAGCATCTACCGCAATTTCAGTCACAAGATTTTGCAGCGGCTCGAAGAAGGATCGCTGGACCTGGGCATCGTGACTCTGCCGGTGAAGTCGCCAAACTTGAAGATGCACATCATCAATCGGGACCGGCTCCGTTTTTTCGTGAGCACGAAGAATCCGTTGGCCCAGCGCAGCCATGTAACACTCGACGAAATTGCCGCCGCGCCGCTCATCTTCCCGAAGACCGGTTACACGCGGCAGGTACTCGATAAGCTTTTCCGGCCGCACCGCTCGCGCCTCCGCGTCAGCATGGAGTTGCCCAGCATCGGGATGATCAAGACGTTCGTTGCCGCGGACGTGGGCATTTCCATCATCAGCGAGAGCTTTGCCCGCGACCAGGTCAAAACCGGGGAAGTGAAACTTCTTAACGTGGAAGGCGTGGACCTCTATCGCGAGCTCGCGCTCGTCTACCGGCGCGATCGCAGTTTGCCACGTGCAGTTCAGTCGCTTATCGCCATGATCCGCGAAAGCCGCAAGCTGCAGGAATCCTCCGCAAGCTAATCCGGGTGGTCTTCACCGGCTCAACGATTACTTGACACTGAAATCGAGGCTGGCAATCGCCCGCGCGATCACGTTTTCCTGAATCTGAATCAAATCCGTGTCCGCAAAGGTCATTCCCAGCACCGTTAGGAATTCGCCGCCGTGGGCGACTACGGAAAGTGTCCCCGACCAGTCATGGTCGTCCGCCATGCCACGGTAGCGGTATTCGACCGCCGGTTGGCCGCCCACGACGCTTTTCCGCTGCGAGATCAACTGATAATTGTCGTACACATCATGGAGCCGCTTCTCCACTGCTTGCGCGGTCGTCTCCAAGGGATCCTTGCTCTTTTCGTGTCCGACTACCAACAGCGTGGATTCGTCCGACGTGCCCATGGCGACGATGGCGTTCGGTAGCGTCTGTCCGGTCCCATCAATGATTTGCCAACTCGGCGCTTTGTACATTCGGAACGCGAATTGATGGTTGATGTACAAGTTGCCTTGAATCTCTTCGCGATTCGCGGGAGGCTCTTCCTTCGGCGGAGGCGGCGGGGCTGTCGTGACCAGCGTGGTCTTTGGGGTTGCAGCCGATGTCTTAAATGCTGGTGCGCCCGGGTCCGCAGCCGCCTTGTTGGCCGTAGGAATTTCCGGCCGCGCATTTGCATTCGTAAGAATAGCGGCAGCTTTTTCCTTTGTCGTCGGCTCTGCGGTTGCTGTTGGCTTGGCCTCATTTGTGCCGCCCAGTTTTGCGCTTGGATCCGTTTTTGCGGGAGCGGGTTGCGCTGGGGAATCCGGAATAATCGAGGCGATTTTGTCTTTCTCTATGAGCACATAGCCGTAGTCGGTTTTGACCTTGAACATGTTGTCTTCGTAGCCCACGATCACGCCGTACAGTTTTTTGCCATCCTTCAAGCGGATCTCATCCGCGCGGGCTGCACTGGGACAGAGGCCCATCGCAGCCAAAATAAGCAGGCCCAGGGAGAGTTTTCGGCGCTTGGCTGTGCTCATGGGAAAAGTATGCGTCCGCAGCCTTATACCCGCAAGGTTCAGCCCGCAGGCGGTGTCCGGCGAGCTACCTCTGCCAGGATGGCGGCGATTCGCCGTACCACCCGATCGAGCTCTCTTAGCGCTGCGTCCAGCCGGGAACGCGCCGGCTCCGGCAGACGCGCATGTGTTTGCTGCAGCGCCAGCGCCTCCGCCAACATGCGCAGCTCTTTCCTGTGCCGCGGGTTCAGCCGTTCCCATAGCCGCCGCTTATCGCTGCGGTCGCGCCCCAGCCATGCTTCGCCGCTTTGTGCGGGGCGCCCTGTCTGCGGCTCGGGGGTCATTTCGGTTTGTTCGCCTTGTCGAATCATGGTGAAGTTATCAGTTTTCAGTTTCGAGTCATAAGTACGGAGTGCTTATACAGTGGCGATTAAATATTTTGTGTTCGATATCGGGGATGCTCTGCTCTGCCGCGTTTCTGTTTTGTTTGGCTACCTCTTCACTGATTACTATCACTGAAAACTGCTCCCTGAGACTCATTCCTTCAACCTTTCCAGCATCTCGCCATTGATATGTTCTCCATCCTGCACGATACCAGTGACTCGCATCGCACGCGTCTCGTACACCAGCCCGCCGTGCTTGTCGTAGACATCGGGGAAGAGAATCACCTCGAACAGCCCGCGCTGGTCTTCCAGCGTTACGAACATCATATTGCGGTAATTTTTTGTGCCCACATGCCGGTAGGTCACCACCCAGCCACATAGGGTGACGCGCTTGCCATGCATTTGTGGCAGTTGATCGCTCCAGACCTCGCCATTTCTGGGCAAAAAGTCCAGTGGATGGCCGCTCACGCACACTTCCAGGATTTCTCTCTCGTAGCGCAATTTCTGCTGCGGCGTATACTCCGCCGTGTCGATCTCCCGCAGTGCCAGCCCGGTGGAGTCGTCCCGTTCCATCTCCACAAAGAGTGTCGCCGGCGCGCCGGGAGCCGCCGTTGCCGCCGCACAGACCGCGCGCACTCCCTGACGTGTGTGCTGCCCCTTGGCCTGCAGCAGATTCCATTGCCAGAGCAATGCCGGACGCGTGCTGCGGCACACATCATCAAACGCACCACACTTGATCAGCGCTTCCACCTCATCCCGTTCTGCCGCTACGCGCGCCAGAAAATGTTCCAGGGAACGAAACGCGCCATGTGTTTCGCGCGAGTGCAGAATCGCCAAAATCGTTTCCACGCGCAATCCTTTCACTTGCATCAACCCTACCCGCAATGCTTTCCTGGCGTCCGCGGCTGCTTCTGCGGTGTATTCCATCCGCGAACGATTCACCGACGGCAGCCGCACGGCGATCCCCCATCGTTTTGCTTCTTCCACATACGCCGACACGTGATAAAAACCCGCCCCGGCGCTGCACATTGCCGCCAAAAATTCCGCCGTGTGGTGCGTCTTCAGATAGGTCATGCGATACGAAATATCCGCATAGGTTGCCGCGTGCGCTTTGCAGAATCCGAAGCCCGCGAATTTTTCCACCATCATCCAGGTCTCTTCGCGCTCCGCGCCCTTTAGTCCCATCTGTTCCGCTGCTTTCAGAAATTTCCCGCGCAGCCGTTCGCGTTCGCGCTGCCCGGAGAATTTCGCCGCCGACCGCCGCACGATGTCCGCCTCCTCCAGGGACATGCTCCCCACGGCCTGGGCAATCTGCATGACCTGCTCCTGGTAAATGCATACGCCCAGCGTGTCTCCAAGAATGTTCTTCAACGATTCATGCGCATATATCACGGGTTCTTTACCGCGCAGCCGCTTCAGGAAAAGCTCTTTCGAGCCGTACTCTGCAGCTCCCGGCCGGATCAGCGCCAGCGCCTCTGCCATTTCCTCCAGCGTGCGCGCTTTCATCATGCGCAGCAGCCCGCGCATCCCGGGCGACTCAATCTGAAAAACGCCTATGGTGCGTCCCGCGGCAATAACATCGCAGGTAGCCGCGTCGTTTTCCGGTATTGCCGCAAAATCGATGGTTCGCGCGCGAGGACAAGGCGTTACCCCATCCGCCGCTACCTCCTTTACCTCATTTCTTTCCTTACCCCCCTTCTCTATGCTGTCCAACGCCAGCGCCATTGTCGTCAGCCCGCGCTGCCCGAGCAAATCCATCTTGATCAGCCCGAGCGCTTCGATCGCGTTCATGTCGTACTGTGTCACCACGATTCCCTTCGTTGCCCGTTCCAGCGGCACCAAGTGCGTCAGCGGCCGCGCGGAAATCACGGTTCCGCACGGGTGAATTCCCAAGTGTCGTGGCGCATCGTCCAGCCGTAACGCGACTTGCAGGATCGTTTTCCAGGGCTCGTCGTTCACCGGCAGGTTGCGGCACTGCGGCAAGTTCTGAATAGCGCCGAGGATCTCCCGCACGGGACGGTGGGGCAGCCTCTTGGTGAAAAAATTCACTTCCCCCGGTGGCATGCCAAACACTTTGGCAATTTCGCGCACCGCCAGTCGCGCGTGCATGGTGATGAAACTGCCAATCATCGCCACATGCTCCGCGCCCCAGCGTTCATAGACGTAATCGAGCAGTTCATCGCGGCGCGCCCCGCAAATGTCGATGTCGATGTCCGGGCAATCCCCGCGTTGCACGTTCAAAAATCGTTCGAAATACAAACCCCATCGCAGCGGGCACACGCAGGAAATTCCCAGGCAAAACAGCACCATCGAACTCGCTGCCGACCCGCGTGCCACTGCGGGTATCCCGCGCCGATTGGCTTCCTCGACGATGTCCCATACCAGCAGGAAGTACGGCGCCAACCTCCATTTCTCGATGACTTCCAACTCGCGGGTCAGACGCGAGAGCACTTCCGGGCGCAGCGACCGGTACCGTTTCTGCGCCCCTTCGAAGCTCAGCTTCCACAAGTAGGAAAACGCCGATTCGGCCTGCGGCACCGGAAATTCCGGCAAAATCAGCTTGTTTAGTTCGAGTTGCAGGTCACAGCGGTCTGCAATTTCCAACGTATTGCGCAACAATTTCGGATGATCCGGAAAAAGCTTCTGCATCTCCGCTGCGGGTTTGAACCATGCTTCGCCGGTGGTAATTTCCGGCCGCACTACCGTTGTCAGCAGGGAATTCGTGCGGACGGCATTGACCGCGCGATGGTGCAGAAACTCTTCCGGCTTGAGGAAATGCACATTATTGGTAGCCACCAGCGGGATGTTCAGTTCTCGCCCAAGCCGCTCCGCCTCCCGCAAGATCCGTCCATCTCCGGGCGAAAGATGTTGCACCTCGATGTATAGTCGGTCGCCGAAAATGTCCTTTGCAGGGGCGCAGCATGCTATGCCCCTGCAAGCTGCATCCATCCGCAACAGCTCATGTGCCGGCCACAACGCAATCACGCCGGCGCTGTGTGCCGCCAATTCCTCGAGCGTGACCGCGCGGCCCGCATCTTCCGCAAACGCTTCCTGGCCCGGTCGCAGCGCGCCCAAATGCCGCAGCGTCGTCAACTGGCACAAATTGCTGTACCCCGCCACATCCGCCGCCAACAACACCATTGCCACGCTGCTCCTGTCCTCTACCTCCTTTACCTCCTGTTTCTCTCCACTTCTTTCCACGTCAAGCACTACGCCAACGATGGCCTTCATGCCCGCTGCTTTTGCCTTCTCGTAAAACGGCACCGCGGCATACATCCCGTTCGTATCGGTCAGCGCCACGGCGGGCATCTTCTGCTCCACCGCCGCGGCAATAATCTCTTCCGGAGGATTCACCCCGCGCAGAAACGAATAATGGCTACGACATTGCAAATGCACGAACATGAGCGCGACCTGTAGGCAACGAGCAGCGACCGGCAAGAAAGCGATCGGAGACGTCGAAAGTGCAACCAGTAGAGGGAAGGGAAGTTCGAGTTCGGGAAATCGTAAAGCTCAGTCCTTCACGTCTGAGGGTTTTCGTTAGCGCGACTGCGGTCGGTCCGGAGATTGCACCGTGTCACGCCACGCAGGAAGGATTGCCACTGAGCGGAAAAGCCTCAACCCTCGAGGGGTGAGCTACAGGATGCCCTTTATCGCGAAAGGCACGGGGTCGAGAGCACCAGGCCGTTTTCTTTTGTGGCGTAGTGTTCGCGCAGTTCCAGGCCCTTGCCATAAAACACCGCGTTCCAGCCGTAACGCCCGCGCACGCGGTCCACTTCGCGGTTCAGGTACCAGCGGCGGTTCGTATCGGTGTCGAACAGCTCATTCTGCCTCCGGTCAGTGTCCAGATTCGTCACGCTCACGCCCACCAGCCGGATAGCCACACGCCGCGCAAACAGGTTTGCAAGCAAATCCTTTGCTGCGACGAGCAAATCGCGCTCGTCATTGGTTGCGCGCGCCAGGCGCATCGTCTGGTGCGTGGAATAATGGTCGACATAGCGCAGCCGCAGGCCAATCGTGCGCGCCTGGTTGCCATGTTCCCGCAGCGTCCTGCCGATGCGCTCGCTCAGATATTCCAGCAGGCCGCCGAGAAATTCGGTGTCAATGGTGCCGCCCTCGATGGTGGTCTCGCGCGAAATCGATTTTGGGGTGGATGGCAGCAGCACCTCGCGTCCATCCAGCCCGCGCGCGCGTTCCCAGATTTGCAGGCCAATCGCCTCGCCGAACGCCGCCATCAGCACCGGCTTCGGAATCAGGCGCAATTGTCCAATCGTCGAAACACCGCGTTCTGCCAGCGCTCCGGCGTGGATATGCCCGATACCGTGCAATTTCTCCACCAGCAGCGGCGCCAGAAAGGTTTCCTCCGTACCCGGTTCCACAATGCGGAATCCGCGTGGCCGCTTCAGCCTCGACGCAATCGACGCCACGACTTTCGTGCGTGCCGCGCCTACCGACACGCTCAAGCCTGTCCGGCCCAGAATTTCCGCCTGCAGCCGCCGCAGGGTTGCCTCGAAATCGGGATACAGCCGCTCCGTCCCGGCAAAATCGAGATAAAAGTCGTCCAGCGCCGCCGTTTCCACCGCCGGCGTGTAGGTTTCCAAAATGCGCCGCACGCGTTCGGCAAAATCAGCGTAGTGTTCATATTGCCCAGGAACAACAATCGCTTTCGGACAGATGCGCAGCGCATCGCGAAAGCTCATGGCCGTCTTCACGCCGCGAAATTTCGCTTCGTAGCTTGCCGAAGCCACCACGCCGCGGCCTACCAGCACAGGCTTGCCGCGCAGCTTCGGGTTCAGCACTTGCTCGACCGAAGCGAAAAACGCGTCCACGTCCACGTGCACGATATGCGGCATTTTTTCCGCCGCGCGGCTTTTGCCCAGACCCAGCCAGTTGGTGGGAAACCACGAGCGCTTTTCCGGCGCCGCAGCTTCCAGCTGGATAAAATGCTCTTTCTCTTTAGGAGGTCGGGGCGTAGGCTCCGGCATGGAAGATGGCAGATCGTCGGGCTTTAGACCCTGAGAATCGCTGCTCTCGCTCATCGTACTCTCAGGTTCTCTTGCAGGGATCGCCGTTTGTGGCGGTCCGATCTTTGCGGGGGCTACGTTTTCGACACAGGCGTCCATGGCAGCTCCTGGCAGAGAAGAGAAACTTGCTGTAGTTTTAACGGGTGGCATCCGGCCCGGGAGAGCCCGAAGGCAATGGAGCCGAAGCCACCCGTTTCCCGTTTCCTCTACCGGGAGCGACTATAGGCGAACAAAAAGCGAAAGTCAAGAGCTTTCTCTTTGCCGCTCTCTTTTCTCTTCACTCCTTACTCTTGTCTTCCTATCTGTGATAAAAATCTCCTTATTCGCACGCAGCCCCCACTGCGGTGTATTTCAAGCGACTGCCATCTGAACAAAATCGGGCCCTCCGGAGGAATGCTCATGAAGAATCGCTCGTTCCCTCGCTGTACGCTGCCTTTAGTCGGACTCTTTTTTTTCGCAGTACCTTCAATTCATGGCCGACAAACGGCCGCGCCCCCGGCTCCGCAAGCGCCCTTTACCTTTTCCAAAGCGGACAGCGTCATTTACGTAAGCGATTTTGAACTTGATGCGCAGAATTTTCAGGCCGACGAAGGGCGCACCAAAATCGTGCAGCGCCCCGGCATCCTCCAAGGGCCGCGCCAGCAGGAAAAAGATCCTGCAGTCCAGGCGAAGAAAATGGTTGATCTGATGGCCACAGAAATAGTGAACGACCTGAAAAAAGCGGGCTACAAGGCGCAGCGCCTGAGTGCAACGGGCACTCGTCCCACCTTGGGTGCCTGGGTGCACGGCGTCTTCACCGAATTGGACCAGGGCAACCGCATTCATCGCGCGGTGATCGGCTTTGGCGCCGGTGAAGCGAAAATGGACCTCTATGTAACTATGAATGACCTCGCGCACCCGGATCAGCCTTTGTACAGTGCTTCGGAGAGTAGTGACAGCGGGAAAAAGCCCGGCGCGGCCATTACCATGAATCCCTATGCGGCCGCCGCTAAGTTCGTGATGGAAAAAAATGCTCCGGAAAAAACCGTGAAGAAGACTACTTCAGAAATTTCCGAGGACATCATCAAGCATTTGAAAGAACATGAAGCTACGCTGGCATCCAAATAGCGCGCCTCTCTCCGCAAAGTAAAAATTCCCGCCTCCGTTTTCCCTCGCCTGGCTATTCACGTACCCCTGCAGACAGACTGTCCTAAAGGTCAATTGCGCGGCTCTCTAGCGGCGTTATCCTAGAAGTAGGGTGAATATCCTCCGCAATACGGTTCTGGGATTTCTGGTGGTCTTGGCCTTCGGCTGCGGGCCAAAGACGACCGCTTTGGCCGACACTCCGGCTAATGCGCCTTCCGACGATGCAGCACTCTCGTCGGCCATTTGCCCGATTGTCTATCCCCTGGACCAATCTCCTTCGGATCGCGGCTTTCACTACACCTTTTACGGCAACGCATTTTTCATCAATAACGAAGGCTATCTACTTACGGCGGCGCATGTCCTCAGCCAGTTGAGCGACGCCCAACCGTACATTGTGTTGCGACTGCCGATGGCGCCTCCGCGTCTACTGGAGGCAAAGGTTATCGCGATTGATCGCGGCCATGACGTAGCGCTCTTGCAAGCCACTCCGAACCCGTTCGAGGGCAAATATCAAGTGCGCTTCCTGCCTCTGGCCCTTGACCGGCCCGCGCCTACACAAGCGGTGCTGGCTGCCGCGCTGCGTCCCTCGCGCTTGCGGGATCCGCACACGTTCGACGCATTTGTGGAGGATCGCCCCTCCGGACAAGTGCTCGAGTACGAATTTTCGCAACTCGAAAAAGGCCGTGCAGACACCGAATTGCTTCTGTTCAGTCACGAGGTGTTGTTGGGGGACAGCGGCGCGCCGGTGGTTTCCGCGGAATCGCAAGCCGTCGTCGGGCTGGTGGAAGGCCGCTGGCTGCGCGCGAATGCGGCTTCGCTGGCGACAGCCATGAAGCAACCGGCAGGTGGGGTGGGGGCAGCGGTATTAATTCACTATGCAATTCCTTTGTTGCAGCAACAAGGAGTGGCCTGGCACACAGCACAGGAAGTGGCCCAAACCGCGCCGGCAAATGCATCCCGCGCGGAATCCTATGACCCCGCTCCACTTTCCTTGGTTGCCGCGCCTTTTCCTTCGCAGGCGCTTCAGGGAGGGGAAGTTATGCTGGATGCGCTGGTGGATCGCAATGGACAGCTTGCAGACATCAAGATTGTGCAAGGCACGCAGCCATTTCTCGAGGAAGTCCTAAGCGCCGTGCGCACGTGGAGCTTTCTGCCAGCCCGTAGGAACGGAGCAGCCTCCGAATCAAGAATTGGAATCGTATTTCAGTTCGCACACCCAGCTGTCTTGCCCGGAAGTTCCTCGATGCATCAGTACGAGGAGCCGCCTGCGGATGCTCAAGATCGCGCCGCCCTGCCCATGGTCACGACGGCCCCGCAATCTTCCACCGCATCCGGTACGGAGACAAGCGTCATGCTTTCCGTCGATATCAATGACCAAGGCGAAATCGGCACAATCAGCGTTTTGAGAGATGCCGAATCACTAGGCTCTTCCATTGCCGGTGCAGTGCGCCAGTGGCAATTTGCGCCCGGAAAGCGCGCCGGTGCGAACTGCGATTCAACTCTGATCATCGTTGTGATTCCGCGTCGCGGCGCAATGCCCGCCCACGCGCAATCTAGCGAACGACCGCACGCCCTCGTGCAGTAAGCGGCGAGGCGAGAGAACCCCCCGCCGCAATAGACTTGTGTGACTGATGGAAAAGGGCTATCCCTTAAAAACTACATGTCGCAAAAAGAAGAAGAGAAAGCCAGAAAGCATCATGGCAGCTGGGAGGGTCAGCACCCATGCAAGCGCCAGATTGCGTACGGTACTCATCTGCAAGCCGGAGTGGTTGGCCATCATAGTGCCGGCCACGCCCGATGACAGCACGTGCGTGGTACTCACTGGCAAGCCTAAGCCATCCGCCGCGCCGATGGTTGCCATCGCGGTGATTTCCGCTGCCGCTCCTTGTGCGTAGGTCAGGTGGCTTTTCCCGATCTTTTCGCCTACCGTAACCACGATGCGCTTCCACCCCACCATTGTTCCGAGGCCCAAAGCGAGCGCCACCGCCACCTTCACCCAGAGTGGAATGAACCGCGTGGCTTTGTCGATGTGGCTCTTATAGTTCTTCAGCACTGCGACGTCCGTGGCCGCAAACGCAGGGTTGCCGGACTTTTGCATCAAGCGGAGCGCTTCGCTTACAAGATACATATCATTGCGGAAGTTACGCACTTGGGTCCGCGGAACCTTCGAAAGTTCCTTGAACTCCGCCATTTCCGTGCCAATGTCGTTGACCATCATGCGTAAGGCAAGCATCGTTGCCGGCTTGAATTCCTTCGTGCGCACGTAATCGGTCACATCGTCGTGGGGGTCACCAACCACGCTGGAACTTTCCACATATTTTCCCAGTGTGTCCGCAGCCTGGCGCGATACGGCCACGAAATCCTGCGACTGGTGAGCAGTTACGGCATGGTTCAAGGCGTAAGTGGTCGGCACGGTGCCGATCAAAATCAGCATGATCAGCCCCATGCCCTTTTGCCCATCGTTCGAGCCGTGGAAAAAGCTCACCCCCGTGCAGGTCAGAATCAGCAGGCCGCGAATCCAGAAGGGAGGTGGTTCTGTTCCGACTGGCGCTTCGTACAGTCTTTTGTCTTTGATGACCGCCCTCATCGCGAAAAACAACATGGAAGCGAGGATGAATCCGAAAATCGGCGAGAGCAGCAAGGACTTTCCGATGTTGGCGGCCTGGACCCAGTCGACGCCACTTGTGCCAGTTTTTACGCTCATTAACTGATTAGCGATACCCACGCCAATGATAGATCCAATCAGGGAGTGCGAGCTCGAGGCGGGGAGCCCAAGCCACCATGTCCCCAGGTTCCAAATGATCGCTGCAAGCAAAAGAGCGAACACCATCGCGAAACCTGCGCTGCCACCAACCTGGAGGATCAGTTCGACCGGTAGCAAAGAAACGATGGCGAACGCCACAGCGCCCGAGGAACTCACTACGCCTAAGAAATTCCAGAAACCCGACCACACCACGGCCATGTTCGGGTCGAGCGAGTGCGTGTAAATTACAGTGGCCACAGCATTTGCGGTGTCATGGAAGCCGTTCACAAACTCAAATCCCAAGGCCACGAGCAAAGCGATGCCCAGCAAGACATACGGCCATGCCGAACCCAGGATGACACCCTCCAGGTCGCGAGCGATGCTCATGCCGATAAAAATCACACCCGCAATCAGCACCACACCAAAGACCAGTGTGCCGATGCGGCCTGGGCCTCGGTTCAGTTTCTCTGCTAAGACATGCGAAGAAGCGGTTGTGGTGGCTGTGGCCATGTCATTCCTTTCACGAACTGGACGCGACTGATCCTCGACGGGCGCACGCCCGGAGCCACACTTATAGCCACGAATTGTTACTCAGAGATGAATGCTTAGAAAACACGCCCTAACTGGAAGAACCATTTGTAGTGGCCGGTGTCGCCGGCGCTTCCGCCAATAAAGATCGGTCCGAAGGCCGTGTCGGCAATCACCCCAGCGGCACCGTCCCCGGATAGTCGGGGTGCCCCAAAAGGATCACCATACATTTTTCCGACCTCGCCATAGCCAACGAGATACACATTCTTTCCGACGAAGGGGGGGAGCGTAGCAATCTCCCGAAGGTAACCCACCCGTCCGACAAAAAACTGATTGCCAAGTAATTCATTTAAACCGTAGGCAGTCAGACGTCCCACACCGCCCAGGAAAAACTGCGGGTCACCTGTATTGCGATAGCCAAAGGTCGAGCCGCCCGACCCGATCACGAAAATCGAATCTCTGTGGATTGGCTGGAAGTATTGCACTGTCGTCGTTAGAGAGGGGAAAGCCTCCGTAGCGTCCGGATAGGTATCGTAGAAATAGAAGTTGGATTGGAGGTAATAGCCGCGGGTTGGGATCACGGCTTCATTAGTGTGGTCGAGAACATAGCGCATGTGCAGAGCGCCGATCCTCCCGTTCGTGGAGGCGAAGTCCGGCGTGCCGAGCCGCAGATATTCGTTGGTGTAGCCAATGCCATATCCGGCGCGAATTTCGCTGAAGCGGCTGACGGCGTACCCAATATCCGCACCGCCTGAGACGTCGTCGATTCGATAGTCCGCCCGAGGATTATTCTTTTTGTAGACCAGGAAGGTGAATTGACTCGCTTTCATGAACGGATCAAAGAACCATTTGCCCAGTGGCTGGAATGGCCGGTACAGATCCGAGGAAATACCATACGTCTGTCCGAACTGGAAGTCGGTGCGCCATTCGGAGCGGAAGCCTGCTACACCCATAAAGGTCAGCCGAGCGCCAGCCGTAAACGTCACATCGCCGGTCTGCGTGCCATCGATGACGACGCCTGGTCGAAGTGTGGGTGGCGCATAGCTTTTTTCATGGACGCGTATCAGCAGTCCATCTTTGTCGTCTTCGCGAATCAGGTCATAAGTGATGCTGTCGTACAGCCCGATCCCGGTCAGGCGGGTCAGCAATTGCCCCAGAGCCTGCTCGTCGATTGGTTTCCCAACCAAGGGGGACAGAAATTTCTGCATGTTGACTGCAGCCTCGCCCGTTACACCCTCAATCTTCAGGAATTGCGGCACACCAATTCGCGTGCGAATCCGCGAATCTTTCTCGCGAAGGTATTCCGCCCAAGCGTGGTCATCGAGTTCATAGGCCTTCAGGATTTGGGCTTTTTCCTCGGCGGCCTCATACCCGATCTTGATCAACTCGTCGGTCTTTTCGTAGTCCATCGTTGTGTATTTCTCCACGTCCGCCTTCACCACCAGGTCTGCACCTGCCATTCCTCGGATTTCCGTTTCTGCGATGACAAGTTCCACGGAACGCCCCAGGATACTGAAGGCGGATTGTATTTCCTTGGCCGCGACTGCAGAAATCTGGAGATGTACCCCGATCACCACGTCGGCGCCCATCTTGCGCACTACGTCCGTGGGAAGGTTGTCGACCAAACCTCCATCGACGAAAATCTGATTTCCACGCCGCACCGGAGCAAAAACTCCTGGAATGGACATTGTGGCGCGCATAGCGTCCGAGAGCGAGCCATTCTGGAAGACGTACGCTTTTCCGGAAACAATTTCCGTGGAAACGCAGCGAAAGGGAATGGGCAAGTCGTCGAACGAATGAATCGTGGAATACGGGAGAGTTTCCCGGTCAATCATGAGGTTCACCTGATGGCCGGAGTTCAGACCGGGGGGAAGCGTGGCCCCATTTTTAAGTCCAACTTGAATCGAGTTGGGGATATCGCGCGCATCTTCTTTACGCCGGAAAGACAGGTCCTGATAAGGAGTATCGCCACCGAGCAGCAGGGACCACTGCGAAGTTATAACGATCTCGCGCAACTGGTCGGCAGACTTGCCGGTTGCATAAAGGCCCCCCACCAACCCGCCCATGCTAGTTCCGGCCAGATAATCAATCGGGATATGGTGATCCTCGAACCACTTGAGGACGCCAATGTGCGCCTCGCCCAAGGCCCCGCCGCCTTCCAAAGCCACGCCAATGGTCGGCCTGGATTTGGGAATGGGTTTGGCGTTGGGGTTGACCGGCGTCGTGGTTAGCGGCTGTTCCGGTTTCTGTTGCGCCCGGCAAGGCAGCGACACGAACAGCAAAGATACGAGTAGTACAGTACGAAATAAGCGCATGGCACTTCCTCGGACGATTTGATGGGCGGCGAATCGGGAAACGACCACCAGTTTCACCTACCTCGCCATTACTGGCAAGGCACTTCGACGCACGGAGCTTGCGTGACCGAAACCAAGCGCAAGATTATGCAAGGTGCGAGGGTCGTTTAGGTCACAGCCATGGACGGCTTATCGTCTGGCGAAAATTTCACTTTAAATGTTCGCTTCTTCTTCCGGGTGCTTTCGCCGGTGCGCCAGCCCAACTCCGGAAAGCACAAGGGCACCTCCCACAATTTGTTCCCACGTGAGCGGCTCCCCCAAGAGAATGGCAGCCATCGCTGCCGTCAGCGGTCCCTGCGTTAGCAGGCTCACGGAAGTGATGGTTGCCGGCAAGTGCCCCAGAGCGTAGGTCAGCGCGAGATAGCCGCCAAGCTGCGAGATCAGTCCCAGGCCCAGAACAGCCCACAGCGTCCGGCCATGGGGTACGCGTAAGGAGATCCCCATCAGCAGGTTGATGAGGAGAAGCGCCACGGTGCTGGAGATCATCGCAAGCCTCAGAAACCCCAGTGTGCTTGTCGAAGTTCGTACCCGTTCCGTGGCCAAGAGATACACGGCAAAGCAGGCTGCGGCTCCGAGAGCCATCAAATCTCCCACTCCGAAACGAACATGCTCGCTGAGGTCAGCCCACAAAATCACAAAAGTCCCAGCGAAGGCCAACAGCAAGCCCAGCCAAAACGTCGCTGCCGGGCGCCTCCGGAAGACCAGCCAACTCAGCAGCCCAACCACGATCGGCGTGTTGTTGCCGAGCAGCGTTGCGTTTGCGGCGCTCGTCTTCAAAATGGAGGTATTGAAGAACGCCAGATCCAGTGCGAAAAAGAGGCCTCCCAAAGCAATGATCCCCAGCATTCGCCCATTTAGGCGCGTGCCATCGCGATTGAACAGAAATGTCGGCAGCAATACCAGCGCTGGAATCAACATGCGGTAAAAGGCCGACGCCGGGCCTGGAATGTCCGTCCAGCGTACAAAAATCGCCGACCACGCAATACACACGATTCCTGCGATCAGCGCCAAATACGCTGGTAGCGCTGTCGCTGCCACTTTCTCGCGCTGCAAAGTCTCTGCTTCCGTTTGCAAAATTCCTACCCAGTTCTTTCCCGCAGCAGTATCCCATACGCTCTCACGAGGTACAGGTGCCGATTTGGCTGCATCCCCCAGTGGTTCCATTGCCGCACCCTTTTCCCGGCGCTAGGGTTTAAATTGAACTAGGGTCAGGCGGAAGTGTCGCCACCCTTTGCGAGGTACAGCCCATGACCACCGCAAATACTTCTGGGCCGCCCCCGGTCCCGGAAAAGCCCGTCAGTGCCTGGGTCTGGTCCTTCCGTTGCCTTCGCTGGGCCACTTACCTCGCTGCTCTAGTCACCTTGATTCTGCTGCTACACAAAACTTCGCCCCCGCCGGTCCAATCCTCACCACAAGCTGCGGCCCGCGCCGAGGAAAAGCTCCAACAGGCCCAAGACTCAGTCTCCCAAGGCGAGAAGGCAACTCTCCGTCTGGACGAAAGCGAACTCAATTCCTATCTTGCCTCGCACTTGGATTTAGCGAAAAACGCTCCTGCTCCCGCATCCACTACACCGGATGCATCGCAAACGAACGACGGGCCCGGCGCGCCTTCAACCGCCGATATAGAACAAGTGCGTTCGTCCGTTCGGGACGTGAAGGTGCAGATGGAAGGGGGCCAAGTCCACGCCTATGTGGTTTTCGATGTTCACGGCAAGGACATGACGTTAGATCTGGTAGGGAAGCTGGGCGCCCAAGATGGATATCTGAAGTTTGAACCCGTCAGTGGACAGATTGGCTCGCTGCCAATTCCGCAATCCACATTGGAATCCGCAGTGCAACGGCTTATGGAGTCACCGGAAAATCGCGAGAAGCTCAAACTTCCCCCGGACATCGCGGATATGCACATCGAGAACGGCCAACTGGTTGCCACCTACCAATAAATTCCTTTGCAGAGTCCGCCTTCTGGGGCGGGCACCCATAACGCTCTGCTAAAACTCTTCATGCGCGAGTATTCCGCGTAACCGTGGTAGCCCAGAAAATCCACAATATCGTGCAGATGCCCAGAGAGAGGCGCGCGTCCACAAACGCCGCCAATGTTGCCACCAGGTACGACGGCGGCCCAAACAGGTAGCTATGGCAGGTCTTGGCAATAAATTCCTCTGAAGCGCTGGAAGAAAGCAGTGGCTTGCGGAATGCCGCACGGATAAATAAATAAAAACAGAGCGCGATGAAGACAAACGTCCCGGCATAGAAGGCTACCGCCATCCTGGCCGCTGGTGTTTCAAGGTAAGACGCCAAGACGGACGTAGGGTAGGGAACAAACGTTATGCCCAGTAGCAAGCATCCATTCGCGAAATGAAGCCACGCATCGGTCCGGCACACATTGCGCAGGATGGCATGATGGTGTACCCACATGATCAGTATCGTGAAGAAACTGGTAACCAGCCCGATGTAGCTCGGCCATTGCTGCAGTAAAGCCTTCCCAAGTTCCATCGGAGATCCACTCGCAGCGCGTAGATCGGGGACCTTGAGCTCCAGAACGAGCAGGGTGATCGCAATGGCGAACACTCCATCACTGAATGCCTCCAGGCGCCCCGTCTCTTTTTCTTCCTGTGGCTTTGCGACCCCTTCCTGCATTCTCGCGATCCTCCTCAGCAAGCCAAGAGGGTAACACCGTACAGGCAAAAGCTGAAATTGCACGCTCGCGGATTACTCCCAAGGGGGGCAAAGAAAGAATGAGCGCCCCGGTTTGCGTGCGGAAAAAAAACCTGCAGTTGAGACGAGTTTGCAGGGGCCGACGCGATCAGCGCCGAAGTTGAGGCCAGCCGGTAAGGTCGGACGCAAAGGTTGCTGAAAATATCTAAGGATTCGACTCTCGCGATATACTTACGCTGCGCATCCATGGGGAAGGGAATGGACAAATCGAAAAGAGATCGTGAATTGGGAATGGATCGGGAAATCTCGCGCCGCGATTTTCTGAACGGCGTGGCCGTCGGGGCGGGTGCAAGTTTGCTCGGGGGCTCACTCAGCGTGGAGCACCTCCTCGCCGCTGCAGTTCTAGACGAACCATCGCCGGAAAAAGCCCCAGACTATTACCCGCCCGCTAAGCTCGGCATGCGCGGCAATCATGACGGCAGCTTCAGCATGGCCCATCGCATGCGCGACGGCGAAAATGCCGACGCGCTCGGCGAGCCAACACAGACTGGCGAGAGCTATGATCTCGTCGTCGTGGGAAGTGGTATCAGTGGCCTGGCCGCAGCCTACCGCTTTCGGCAGAAGGCGGGGAAGAACGCCAAGATTCTGATCCTGGACAATCATGACGATTTTGGAGGCCACGCCAAGCGCAACGAATTCCACGCCG
Organism: Candidatus Acidiferrales bacterium; assembly: GCA_963709675.1. Taxonomy (GTDB): domain Bacteria; phylum Acidobacteriota; class Terriglobia; order Acidiferrales; family UBA7541; genus Acidiferrum. The sequence goes on along the minus strand of CAVPWW010000001.1, from coordinate 152,068 downwards.
GTGGGCGAACGCTTCTCAGTTACGGTGGCACGCAATCCATCGAGAGTCCGGGCAACTACAGCTCAGAAGCCAAGGGGCTGTTAAAGGAACTCGGAATCGACACTGAGAAATTTTATAAAGCTTACGACCAGAAATTCTATTCCCAACTAGGCACCGCGGCTTTTTTCGACAAGGAATCCTTTGGCGAAGACCGACTGCTCACCGGCATGAATACCACCCCTTGGCCTGAGTTTCTCACGAAAAGTCCGCTGACGGATGCGGTGCGCAAAGACATTGCGCGGGTCTATACCGATAAAGTTGACTACCTGGAGGGACTTTCGCAGCAGCAGAAGATCGCCCAACTAAGAAAGATCAGCTATGCGGAGTATCTGACAAAACACTGCAAACTCTCTCCCGATGCCTTGCCTTTTTTTCAGACTTTCACGCACGATCTGTATTGTGTCGGCATCGAAGCCGTACCTGCCTACGAGTGCTACCAAGCGGGCGACGACTACGGTTCCTTCACTTATGCGGGCTTTGCGGGGTTGAGCTTGCCTCCTCATGAGAAAGAGGAACCCTACATTTTTCATTTTCCGGATGGAAACGCCTCCCTCGCGCGACTTCTAGTGCGCTCCCTGATTCCCGCCGTTATGCCTGGCAGCACAATGGAGGACGTAGTCACGGCCAAGGCGGATTACATTCAACTGGACCGAAGCGAGAATCCGGTACGCGTGCGCCTCAACTCTACCGTCGTCAATGTCAAGCACGCGCCCGCAACCAGCGCTAACAAAGAAGTGCATGTCACTTATACGTGCGGTGGGAAGCCCTGCCTTGTGAAGGGCAACAACTGTGTTCTAGCCTGCTACAACGTGATGATTCCGTATATCTGCCCAGAATTGCCGGAGGGGCAGAAGGAAGCGCTCTCCTATTTGGTAAAAGCGCCGCTTGTTTACACACATGTCGCCATCCGCAACTGGACAGCATTTTCTAAGCTGGGGATACACCAAATCGTCTCCCCAGCCAGCTATCACACCTATACCGCCCTCGATTTTCCTGTCAGTCTTGGCAAATATGAATTTTCCAACAAGCCAGAAGAGCCGGCGGTGCTCTTTATGCTTAGGGCTCCCTGTAAGCCGGGCTTGCCGGTCAGGGATCAGAATCGCGCCGGACGCGCCGAACTTCTCCAGACGCCCTTCTCCAAATTCGAGCGAAACATTCGCGACCAACTTGGCCGAATGCTTGGCAGCGCGGGGTTCGATCCCGCGATAGACATTGCAGGCATCACCGTCAACCGCTGGGCGCACGGTTACGCCTACACTCCCTTTGGCCTCGATACTCCCGATTGGAAGGAGGGCGAACAACCATGGGTACGCGGCCGCCAGCCGTTCGGCCGCATTACTATCGCAAATTCCGACGCGGGTGCCAGTGCCTACACCGACGTAGCAATCGATCAGGCGTATCGCGCCGTTGGCGAATTATTTGCCCAGCGGTCCTGACGCTTCGCAGGCTGTCCTTCCGGCCGAGCTCGCTTTATTCGCAACGTGTTTCTTTGGCAACTTCCATTGCGGAAGTTAATCTCTTCCCGCTGAGTTCTGCCCTAATCTAAAGTTGTCCACCGCCCGGACAAGATCCAAAAGGATGAGGAAATCTCCTTGAAAACTTTCATGGTGGTTGGTGTTTTGCTTCTTCTGAGTGTCGCTCTCGCCACGGCGCACCAAAATACCGGTAGTGATGAAGGCGGCAGGGTCCTTGCCTTGGAAAAAGTCTGGAACCGTGCGCTTGAAGAGAAGGACACCAAGGCTTTGGATATGCTTTTGGCGAGTACGATGGTGTCCGTCGACATCGACGGCAGCATTCAATCGAAGAGCGAATTTCTGGCAAGCATCAAGGCGCCCGATTATCAGGCCTCCCAAGCGGTGACAGAGCAATCTTCTGTCCAGGTGTACGGGGATGCGGCTGTTGTAGTGGGCATCTTTCGCGTCAAAGGAACGGACAAGGGGAAACCGTATTCGCATCGCGAGCGATTCGTCGACACCTGGATCAAGACCAACGGAGCCTGGCAATGCGTTGCGACGACCAGCACTCTCATCACCGCGAAACAGCCAGCGAATTGATCCGATCAATCTTAGAGGATTTTTTGATGGCTGTTTAAGTAGAGAACTTCTCTTAGACCGTCTACCAGTCGGAATATTTTGATCCGTCGAGCGCGGTTCCCTGCGACTTCGAGAACACGTCAAACACGTTGTCCCCACTCCAGCTTGTGGAATCCGGATCGTCCTGCACAGACCGCATACCCCATTCGCGCTGACCGGTCATGGGATCAACGGGGATTCTCCTCAGGAAGCGGACTTTCTTGTTCCCAGCGATGGTAACCCCGTCGACCAAGGTTTGCAGATCTGGCGGGTATCCATTGCTGGTGACTTCTGTCCGAAAAGCCAGGGTATCGGCCATGTCTTTGTAGCGGTCGATGGCATTTCGAATTTCGCGCAAGCTGCGGTGCAGTTCCGCTTCCCGACTTCGCACAATGGTGATGCGAATCAGGGGTTCGGCAGCGCCAGCCAGAATCAGTAGGACGGTGCAGGCAATAATCAGCTCAAGGAGCGTGGTTCCGGCTTCCGCCGAGCGCCCTTTCCAAGGAAATTGTTTGAATGGTCGGATTCGCTTCATTGTCATCCCTTGCTTCCGGTGATAGGCCGCAGTCTTCGAATTTCCAGTTCAGCGCGGGCGCTACTCCCAAGTAGCAGCTTCCACTTTCAATCGTAAAAAGTGGCTCCGGGGCCTGGACTCGAACCAGGATAGCCAGCTCCAAAGGCTGGTGTCCTACCAATTAGACGACCCCGGAGTCGTGGGGTAACCTATCTAGTTTACTTGATACTCCCCGACTGGCAAATCCCGTCCCGCAGAAACGTTTCATCGCGCGCCTTTCTTTGTTTGGCCTAGCCGCTTCGCCTCTCGTGCAACCTCCGCAGCGGTTCCGCATCCGTGATTTTTCTGTGAGGTAAGTTCCTCTTCCGCTTAGAATTACCCTTCTTGGATTTCCGATAGCAGATTCGCATTCTCGTTTTGGCTCTTGACAACGATCTATTCTTATATACTATGGTGTATAAGAGATGGAGGCCCCGTGCAGCGCACGCAACTCTCCGATCGCGAACGGCGACGCCGCTCCCGCTTGGCGCAGATCATTCACGAGGCTCGTTTTCTCCGCGGCACCCTCTCCCTGCGAAACGTCCAGTGCGGCAAACCCGGTTGTCACTGCGCTCGGGGAGAGCCCCATGCCTGCCTCTACTTGGTTCGGCGACAAGGGGGAAAGTTGCGCCAGTTGTTTGTGCCTCGGGAATGGGAAAGGCGCATCCGGGAAGCGGTTAAGAACCACCAAGAGATGGAACAGTTGATCGAAGAACTTTCTGATTTGGAATGGAAGCGCTTGAAGGAGAGAAAGGAGTAAGACCGTTCTTCGACGCTTGATCCGATATACGGAAAAAATCTTTCACCTCTCCCGCGAGGTGATTGATGGCGTGACGGATCATCGCGCTCTCCCCCGGATCTGCACCTCTCTGGCTGTAAAAGCAGTTCTCGCCGTGTATTGGTCCCGGCTGGGGAGCCTGAACGCTCTGGAGATGACCCGGGGAGCGAAGTTCTGGAAGGCCTGGTTGGGTCACCCACTCTGCAGCGCCGACAGTCTGGGACGCATTGTCGCCAGCGTGGATGCCGACACCCTGCGAAAGGGGATTCATCACGTTTACGATCGCTTGAAGCGCAACAAGGCGCTGCCGGATCTCCACGGTCTGAGCGTGGCGGTGCTCGATGGCCACGAGACCAGCGCCAGCTATCGTCGTTGTTGCTCCGGATGTCTGAAGCGCACCACGGCCAGTGGAGAGACGCAGTTCTACCATCGGAATGTGACGCTGATGTTGCTGTGCGGATCTCCACCGGATCGTCCCGCGGTCCGCCTGCTCTTGGATCTGGAGCCCCAACGGGCCGGGGAAGGCGAACTGGTAACCGCTTTGCGACTGCTCGAGCGCGTACTGGCCGCCTATCCACGGGCCTTTGATGTGATTTTGGCCGATGCCTACTACGCCGTTGTCCCCTTTCTGAACTTTCTGTTGTTGCACGGGAAACAGGCTCTGGTGGTTCTCAAAGATGAACGGCGCAATACCTATCAGGATGCTGCAGGCCTGTGGGCGCAGCAAGCGCCTCAGCAAGGTAACTACGATTCACGAAGCTGTCGGTGGTGGGATGTTCCCGACCTGCTTTCCTGGCCGGAAGTGAAAGGCAGCATGCGCGTGGTGCGTTCGGAGGAATCTTGGACGGTGAAACCGCAGCTCACCAAAGCAGCGACTCCACAAACTGCCAGCTGGGTATGGCTGACCACCTTGTCGGTAGCACAAGCTCGCACCGAGCAGGTCGTGCGCCTAGCGCACCTGCGCTGGGACATCGAAAACCATGGATTCAATGAACTGGTCAACGGCTGGCATGCGGACCATGTCTATCGTCACCAGTCCGGGGCGGTCGCCTGCTTTCTGTTGCTGGCTTTTCTGGCCTACGACCTGTTCCACGCTTTCTTTGCCCTCAACCTCAAGCCCCAGCTGCGCCGCCATCGAACGATGACGTTCTGGGTACGCCTGATCGCGGCGGAAATTCACGCCGTCCCTCGCTTATCCTTAACGGCCGCACCACCCTGACATTCGTATCGGTCGGCCACACCGTTACTGTTCTGAACGATTCTTCCCTAAGATCTGTGGTGTTTCGCGGAACCTGGCCATGGGGCTCGATAAGACGTCGAAGAGCCCTCGGAAGACACGAAATAAGGTCATCCGAATCTCATTCGCCTCGCAGAAGCTCCCAATACTACAATTTATCAAGCACATCCTCCGTCCTCGGGAGCCGATTACGGAATCTCTGCAACCTCCGTACTTCGAATGCAGCGCGACTTCCTTTTTGTTAGAATCGAAAGGTTGACTACTCCTATGGAGAGGTGGCCGAGCGGTTTAAGGCGCACGCTTGGAAAGCGTGTGTAGGTTAACCCCTACCGTGGGTTCGAATCCCACCCTCTCCGCCATCACTTAGAACAAAAAAGCCAATATAAACGTGCTGTCCTGAAGTAGCATTGTGCCTTGTGCCTAGCATGTGCCAAGCTTGAGCCGTGATTAGTTCCCTGTGAGACACCCGAAATGGGCTAAAGACGCTGGGTGACGCAAGTCAGCATAATCGCCAGAAACAAAGGCGAAATGGGCAACTGAGGCTTTCACGCTGTGAAGCGTAGGCCGAAGACCCGTGACTGCCGCTTCTATCTGCTCTTCACCGATGCGAACGGGCACTAGCAGCGCAAGAGCATACTGTGGCTGGGTCATGACAGCCTTGTGACCACTCAGCGGTACTTGGCAGCGGCAGACTCTCAGGCGAAGACTGTGCGGCGATGGAAACGCTGTACCTGCCGTAATCAATAATCCTCTGGGGTTCCATAGCATACCTCTGAAAGCTCTTTGCGATGAGTCTACCAGGTCAGTTCACGCTATCCCGCCCAATGCAAGGCTCTGCCGCGCGGCTGACTTCCTCAACAATGACATGCGGAAGGTCTGACCCAGTTTTGCTGAGCAACACAACAGGGCGTTGGCGGGGTCTGACGCTCTACAAACTTCAGCCCGCTCTAGGTAAGGACCTACTGCGATGCCCGCAGCTCCAAAACTCCTGCAGAGAGAAGCATAGAATCAGTTCAATTTCCTCTGAGCCGTTATAATGCTTCTGTGACGGATTCCCCCACAAAACACATGCAGTGCATGGAGGTCTGGGGAGGTAGCCAGCTCACGTCCAGTGGAGTCGAACTGCCCGGTCTCGATGTTTGGGTCTATAGCAAGCCGTTTCGCCAAGCTCAGCATGGCGGCGATGTCTACTACGTCTCTAGCTGCGCTTCCGGTCGCATCAGTCGCCTGCTCCTCGCAGATGTTTCCGGCCACGGCAAATCCGTCGCTTCCACGGCAGCCGACCTGCGCACCCTAATGCGCCGCTTTGTGAATCGCCTCGATCAGAAAGAGTTCGTCCGCCTCCTAAATGAGCAGTTCACTTCGCTCTCCCGCCAGGGCACCTTCTCCACAGCGGTCGTCACTACGTTTTTCGCGCCCAGCCGTCGGCTCACTCTTTGCAATGCTGGGCATCCTCGCCCGCTTCTCCTTCGAGCTCTCGATCGCCGTTGGTCTTTCCTCGGCCACCAGGACAATCCCGAAAAGAAGGGGCCACTCAACATTCCTCTCGGCATCTTTCAGCTAGCCGACTACGAGCACCTCGACATCGAACTGGACCCCGGAGATTGCTTCGTGAGTTACACCGATGCGCTCATTGAATCCTGCGACGCCGATGGTGAGATGCTTGGCGAAGAAGGCTTGCTACGCATCGTCAATCTGCTCGGTGACATCCCTGCGGAGAAACTCATCGTCTCACTTCTTCAGGAAATCGCCGAGCGTTTCCCTGAAAATCTTTCTGCCGACGACGTTACCCTAATGGTGGTTCGCGCTAATGGCCGCTCGCTCCACTTTAGCTTCCGCGAGAAACTTGATGCAGTGGGGCGCTTCCTAAAAGCGTGCTTTGGCTCTCTGAACCCCCGCGCTGATCGCGCGCCTTTCCCCGACGCAAACCTCGCCAATATGGGTGGCGCGATTATTCCCGCGCTCGGTCGTCGATGGAGCGCCCCTCGCACGCCCCTAAAGTAGATGAGGGAAGATATTGATCTTGCTGGGGCGCTCTGGGTGCCACGGCGCCACATTTGCCACGTTTTGCCACGTTTGCCACGTTTGCCACGTTGTGTCGAGGGCAGGAGAGGAGTACGATGCGCGATTAACACGACTTGCGAATGGGACATAAAGTCGCGAAGAAGCCCAATAAATTGAGTTCCCTCATCACCGAAAGTCTGTCCGATCGTTCGCGCCAGCGTAAGCTTCAGGCGCTCGGAATTTTCTGCGGATTCTCTGCCGCACTGTGGCTCGCGGCGGCTGAGGCGCCGACAAAATTGGTAACCGTTGCCGTCTCTCCCTTCGTGATTTCCTTCATGATGGTGCTTGGGGCCTTCGTTTCGCGGTGGAGTCTGCCTGCATTGATCCGCGGAACTTCGGACATCGGTTCCGACCTGCGGCAGGTGCCTCACCTGGTCGTCTGGGGAGTGTTGGCGGGGTGCCTTTGGGCGGTTGGGAATACCTTAACTATTTTAGCGATAAGAGATATCGGCCTCAGCATTGCTTTCCCCTTGTGGAACTCGAACAGCCTGGTCGGCATTCTATGGGGTATTTTGTTCTTCAAGGAGTTGCACCGAGCGGGCTGGCTCCGTTGGGTTGGAGTTGTCGGAGGAGCGTCCGTACTTTTCGGAGGCGCGGTATTGCTATCTTTAGCTTCCACCTCACAAGCCGCCCACGGGCACGCCATGCGCGGGGTGGTGGCCGCCATAGGAGCGGGGATCGTCCTCGGTTCGATGTATATCCCCTATCGAAAGGCGTACATCACTGGCATGAACCCGCTCACCTTTATTACCTTCTTCACGGTTGGTGAGTTGGCGACAATGACTCTACTGGCCGTCAGTTTCTCGGGTGGATCAAAGACTTTCTGGCACGAGCTCGTCGAGAGTCGGGGAGTGCTTTTCTGGCCGCTGCTGGGTGGATTCATGTGGGTGGTGGGCGACTTATTTCAGAACTACGCCGCCAAATACGTAGGAATTAGCCGCGGCATTCCTTTGTCAAACACCAATCAGCTCTGGGGATTGCTTTGGGGAATCCTGGTTTTCGGTGAATTGCATGGTCTGGCGCGTGGAGTGTATGCGCAGGTGATAGGAGGGTCGCTATTGATGGCCGCCGGCGCAGTCGCGATTGCATTCTCGTCCGCCACAGAGGGAGAGTACTCGAGTTGGAAACAAGCGGCCCAGCGGGAGAGCGACCGTTACAACATCGAGCCCGCCTACGTAGCCGCGCGCATGGAGGGCAAGGAGACTAGCCCGAACAACCATGCGCGCACCTTGATCGATTGGCTCCTAATCGGAGGGGCCACCCTAACATTCGCTGCTTTTGGTTTCATGGCCAGCATTCCCGAAATGGAAATCCAATGGGGCTGGCTCGTCGTGCTCACGTCAGCGATGCTGCTGGTTTTGGCGGCCGGAGGAGTTGCTCTTTGGCGTATCACACGGTTCAATTAGGTGCGTTCCTCGCCAGACGTAAAGGCAATCAGTGTGATTCACGGACCGCATGGAAAAACAATACGCCCAGCCAATGGAGCGCGCTACCTGCGGCTTAGATCGCCGCCTCCCACCAGGCAGCATCGCCTTCGACTTCAACGCCGCAGGGCGGCACCTACCGATTTCTAGGGGAAGGTCCGGGCGCGAGGCGCTTGCCTTTTGCGCGGGCATTCCGCAGTCCCGCTTTCACGCGCTTCAGGATTAGGGAACGCGCCAGCTCTGCCATAGCAACTAGCACCGTGAAGACCCTCTTGCCTGGCAGTACAATCCAAATCGGGTGACAAGCAAGGGGGAAGACAATGGCAACAAAGAAAACGAAAGGCAAATACGAGGTGGTGGTTAATCCCCACATTAACATTAGTCTCAACTTCGAAGTCGAGGCGAGAAGCGCAAAAGAAGCAATCCGGATAGTTCAAAAGAGCGCGCGGAATGAACTGCAGCGCGAACTGGCTGCGCTCGCTCGCGACAAAGCTCATACGCGCATGTGTACCGCAACAATCAGAGCTGCTCCAGCTATCGAGGTTACAAAACCCACGAATTGGGAGGAAACGACAGGTGATGAATTGCCGGAGCCGCGTCCCTCCACCGATTATGTCGAGGAAGAGTGGAACTTGTAAGCAATAGCACAGCACCTGGCTCGGATTGCCGGAGTGGAATTGAGTACCCACTCTCTCCGCCATTTCAACACCTTAATTTCACAACACTTACCGCCCAGAAGAGCTTTTTATGCCCGCTTCGACAGCGCGGACAGCTCTGCGCGGAACTTCCAAAACGCGGGCTTATCACCAATGAAAAGCTCGCGGCATTGCGGGAACGGAGAAAGGCGAGCGACTTGTTCTGGCCTCACTGCCGATTGCAGCGAAGGGAAGGGGGCTACCAATCGCCGGCAGCCGCGTGCGGATTGTGACCAGCCGATTGGGACCACATGCAAATCTGTTTAGGGTGGCGAGATTGGCAGGTTCAATCGTGCGGATTGGCCGGCGCAACACAGGCTAGGATGGTGCCGAGGTTCGTCAGCGTGTCCCTGCCTTGGCGATTGCTCTACTTCGCGGAAGGCCGCTCGAACACCGCAAGCACATCGAACGGGCTCTGCACCTGCAACACAAACGCTTCTGCGCGCAGGTAGCCGCTCTCGATGCCGCGAAATTTGGCCACGCTGTCCTGTAGATCGTAATAACGATCGGGGTCCTGGCTTGCGTGCGCGTAGCAGGCGGCGCGTTTGCGTGGTTCGATCTCGGTTATGTCCACGTAGTGTGTGGGGGAGAACTGTAGTGTGTCCTCGCCGTTGGAGACCTCGTAATAATATAGAGCGAACTTGCGTTTCGCGTGGCGCCAGGCGTCGTAGACGAGTGCGGTGATGGCGCGGTGGTCACGGTGATTGTCGATGGGCCATTGCGTGAAGACCGCGTCGGGCTTCTCCGCCAGAAGGAGTTTGGCGAGCTCCTCGTAATGCGCATTGTCCACGATGGAGCGGCCATTCTGCTGTCCCGCGTACAAACGCCCTGCCTTCAGGATTTCGCAGGCTTTCTTGGCTTCGGCCACACGTTCCTCGGGAGGCGTGGGCGGCCAGCCCCCGTCGTTGAGATAAAGCAGTGTCGCGGTGTGGCCCAGAGCGGTGAAGTGCGCGACCGTGCCGCCGCAACCGTACTCCGGATCTCCCGGGTGTCCGCCAGCCACCACAATTTTCAGCTTCGCCGCTTCGACATTCTGCGACGAATCCTGACGTGCCTCGGCCACCTGACTAGCCGCCTCACCGGCGGCCAACCCCACCGCAAGTCTGCCTGCGCCGGTCAGCAATCCACGCCGCGTGAAGCCCATTTCGCCCTCCCTTTCCTCCAATATCAGGGGCACCACCACTAAGAATCGTTCTTTCACAATGCGCTGCATCCGAACAGTGCAGACATGACTCGACCGTCCTTCGTTCAACGAAGCAATCACCCGTCACGGGTCGCGTGCAAAGAATCACAGCTGCTACTTGTCCGGAATTTCCTTTTGGAATTCGACAGTGCCAGCATTGTACTCGTGTCTCGCCTATTCGCGACATCGTGCTTTCACGCCCGGCCTTGGACTGCGTTGTGCGCCGAACTGCTGGAAGCGTCCTTGGTTTTCCTAAGGCATCGGCGCAAAATCCAATTACCAGATTTTCCGTCGTCGATGGGAAAACTTCAAATTGCGGCCATGCGCCCGCTTTCGCCCGCTTTCGTTGTTGACAAGAAAGGCGGGAAGGATTTATGAGTATCGATGGGAATTTCTTAGGCTCGCTGGGCTCCAATCCCACCCCCCTCCGCCACTCCCTTCATTTTCTTCCGTTTAGTCGTGGACCGCGCTCTGGGATGTGAAGCGGGGAGATCTTCTCTCCTTCATGCAAGCGGTATGAACCATGTTGGTGCTGCAGGCAGCGTGCTCGCGACCCCTGGCGTGATAGTGTTCGTTGGCAGAGAATGAGTCGAATTCGGTGGAGGATAAGAATGCGGGAATTCCATATGATCTTTTTCGCGATCGGGGTGGCATTCTTCACACAGGAGCGGAAGGTCGAGCCCACCTGGTTGTACCGCGACGTCTCCGCGCTCGCAGAGCGGAAGATTGACTTGTCCAGCGAGTCCTGCCATTACACTCCGATCTTTGGTGAGGGAGATACTGAGTCGGACGTGCCCAAGAGTGTAGTCCGTTTTGGCGAACTGACCGTGGCGCCCCACGGCAACTGCCAGATGGTTGAGTATCAAAGGGAAGAAGAGCTGTATTTCATTTTAGGCGGCAGTGGGATCCTTCACTACGATAAGGAATCGCATTCCTTGACGCAAAATGATTTCACGTACATACCTCCGGCGGTTCGGCACAGCGTTTCCAATCCATCAAGTCGACCACTTCAGCTAGTGGTCACCACAGTTCGAATCCCTCAAGATACTCCCCTTTCGCCACACACAGATTTGGCAATAGCCAATTTGGCAGAGCTGAAGGAAAAGACCGTCGAAGGGCATCCGAACTCCGTGCTCTACAAACTTCTGATTGGGCCGCGTACGGCCGCGCGAGACCGAATTAATGCGACCTATACTGTGGCCGATTTCTTCCTGATGGACTTTGCGCCAGGCGGCACAAATTTTCCGCACCATCACGAGACGGCTGAAGAGATCTATCTCGTGCTGGACGGAGAGGGACAAATGGCCGCGGGTGGAGGGATGGATGGAGTCGAGGGCCTGCATCACGCCAAAGCGGGAGACGCCTACTATTTTCGTGCGAACTGCACGGTCGGGTTCTACAATCAGAAGGCTTCCTCGACGAAGGCTCACATCCTTGCGGTGAGGACCTTCGTTCCGATGCCGAAGAATCCGGACTGAATCCGAAAATGAGTGCCGGCTTCCTGGGCAGGTCCTATCTTCCCCGCTGTCGAGTGGTTACGGCAAAGGCCGCAGCGTGGAGTTGCGAACAGCGATGAGCGATACCTGTTCCAGGTCCGGGTAATGCCCTTCTTCAGAAGCTTTTCGTTCGGTGGGCGGAATCTGCTGGATCGTTGTTTGTGAAGGCAGGGTTGCTTTGAAATATTTTTTGTACACGCTGGCGAACAGAGCAGTATCCTTCAGATCGTCCAGGTAAATCGTTGTCGAAACGAGCTGATCGAAGCCCATATCCGCTTCCTCTAAATTGTCGAGGAGATTTCGCATGGTCTGGCGCGTCTGCTCCGCCACAGAGGCGGTGTAGACGCCTCCATTGGGTCCGGGAATGAATCCGCTCTTGGCGGAACAATACAACGTGTCTCCCGCGAAAACGCAAGGGCTGGCCGTGGGGCTTGGCGGCATGTTCTTCGGGCGGACGGCGTGACGCCGGCTCAGGTCGCGAACCGCAACTCCCGTGAAAGCAATATGTGCTCCTTCGGGCAGACTCGACACTTCGATCGTGGCCCGCGCTGGCGTGTTTCCAAACTCAAAACGCCGCGCATATTGCTCGTTCATGATGCGCGTCGGGACCTCTGTCGTTAGATAAGGGTTCACGAAAACCATGTTGGCCAATGTAAGCCCGGCCGCTTGAACGACTGCGTTCAGGCGGTTCAGCGCCATCCCGACTTGTACCGTCGGATCTTGCGGGACACTTCCGTTTGCAGGATCAAGGCCCGGCATCGCGGAAACAAACAGGCGGTCGTACGTCAGCATTGCCGCAGAGTAGGCTTTGTTCGGCGCGACATTGGGTGAGGATACTGCCTGCTTGCCCTTGAGATCGCGAACTGCGACAGCAGTGATTTGCACCTGGGATTGGGGAACGCGCGCAACCCCTAGCACCGCCCGCGCGGGTGGGTCATGGGGAAAATAACCCGCGAAAACCTCGTCGAGCTCCTTGTATCTTTTTATATCCTCGAGGTACACCTGGACATAAACCAGGTGGTCCGTGGAGAGCCCGGCTGATTCAACAACTTTTCGGATGTTGTCGAGACACTGACGCACTTGACCCGGAAAATTAGCGGGAATGGTTCCGTCCGGACGTTGCGGGCCTTGGCCCGAAACATAGACATAGTCGCCCGCGTCGAAACCGTTTGGACCCAAATCGACAGAATGCGTCGCATCGGATGCCTGTTGGGCAAACAAGGAAGCTGCGGAGAACAGCACACATGCGACCGACGATCGAAGGCGTCTCACGCAGCTTTTCCTTTGCGCGCGGAGCTCAGGATTGATCGGAGGCGGTCGCCTACAATCATTTCCTCACCGGGCTGAATGGTCATCGAGACGAGCTCAATATGATTCTGCTTCTTGAGTTCCTTCGGGTTTGGTTTTGGCTTCTCTACGCCCTCATGCACCGCGGACACCAGACTGGGATTGTCCACGCCGAGCACTTCGATCACTGGGTCACCTTCGCGGAGTTTCTGAACGCAATCGGTGATGCTGAAACCCCATGCCTGCTGGTCCCAGGAAACCCGCAAAGTCGGATAACGATTACCATCGTCCGGGATGTAAATTTCTGTACCCACTCCCGGCACGGTCTCAACGAGCTTTGCGATGCGATCGACGCGTGCGTTCCATTCGTCGTAAAGTTTCTTGGAATCCGTGTTCAACCAAGTCTCGATGGCGGTCAGGCAGCCGATCACCTCTTCTTTTCCAACTTTCATCGGCCGGCAGACGGCGCCTTCGTAAGGACAGGAATTCCGCAAGGCAGCGTCGATCAAATCCTTTCGTCCGAGGAGGACGCCGCTGCATTGTGGGCCCCGCAAGCCCTTGCCGCCGGAGAAGGTGTACAGGTCGAGTTTCATCTTGGCGTAGAGCTTGATGTTATCGATCGGTGGAATCCCGGCAGCGTCGTCCAGTAACAGCGGCACATTGTGCTGTTTTGCGATAGCCGCTTCGCGTTCGAGCTTGTCCTTCAGGTCCGTGGTGTAGATCATGGCGGTGTCGGCGGTGATGACGTTCGCAATGTCATCCGGCTTCTCAACCAGCACCAACTTTGCACCAGCGAGGCGGATGGCGCTGTCGAACGCGCTGCGGCCGCCAACCATAATGACTTCATGTTTCAATCCGGTGGTATCGGGCAGTTGCCAGATTTTTTGCGGATCGCTTCCGGCCATGCAGGCTGCCGTTGCAGCGGCCATGGCTCCCGCAGCGCCTGATGTAATGATTCCAGACTCTGCTCCGGTCAGTTCGGCCAATCGACGCCCGACAGCGCGATGTAGCTCGACCATGTTCACAAAATAACGGCCTGCCTCGGCCTGAGCCTCGCGGGCCTCTGGAAACTGCAGAGATCCACTAAGGTAAGTCCAGGTTCCACGACAATTGATGACAGTTTTGACCCCGAGCCGACTGTAAACATTGCTATTCGGGTTTAGACCTATCGCGGTTGCGGATTTTACATAAAGCTCCTGAGCGGCGATTTGAGCCAACAACGGCGAGGCTGCCAGCATTTTCATGAAACCGCGACGGTTCGGTTCATTTGCAAAAGTCATTTGTCTCCCCCAGAATGAATCTTTATTTTTTGAAAATTAAGGTTCCAAAATGTTCAGGCACGTGATTTGGATCCTGGTTGACCACACAAGTCGGTTGCCAGCACATAAAGTGGCGCACAGGATCCGCGCCCAACCCGTCGATTCGATACAGGTTCACTCTCCACCTGGTGCCAGCCAGGACTTGCTTTTCACCCACCGAACGCAGCGGCACACGCGCGGCCGCATACCATATGTGATTTTTTTCATCGATTCGCCCCTGCCGCTGCCATCCGGAATCCCACTTGGCATCATAGGTGTCGTGATTCAGGTCGATCGCAAGATCGACATAATCCCCGGTCGGAGCGATTTCGAACTCGCGGTAACGCTTGATGTCCGTCCAGTCATCACCAAGAAAAAACTCCACGACGTCGCGGTCCCAAAGTTTTAGGCGGTCCTTGCTATTGTCGGCGGGAAGCCAGAGGTTCAGTTCGGTGTACGGGCAAATGAACAACAGATACAGATCGGAGTCCGTCCAGAGCCCCCTCACCTCCGTTTTCAGCTTCGGATAGTCGATTTCGTGCGAGCAGTCTTTCGTAATCCACGTCGACGCCGAAGAATTTGCAGCCCATGTCGACGATTTGGGATCTGTGTTCAAGTCGGGCGCCTTTGCGACATACGGAATCGAAAAGGTCGCGCCTGGCGGCGAGAACTGGCAGACTTTGCCGGAAGAATTATCCTGTGGTGGCTGCGGCAGGGAGTGGCCAATCGCAGGGAGTTTGGCGCCGGAAAATAACAAGACGACCGCAGCTAGAACGGTAAGAAACAGCAGGACCGCGTTTCTTGGTGAGAACATTGTTTCAAGGGCGAGCCGCGTTTCTTAACTCGGGCGCAAGTTCGAAGGCTTTCTCGAACTCCGCACGCGACTCTGCCTCCTTTCCCTGTTTCTGTAGAGCTAATCCGAGGTTATAGTGCGCTTCCGCGTAGGAAGGCTTCAGATGAACAGCCTCCAGAAATTCCGATTTTGCGGCGCCGTTGTCGCCCGCTTGCAACAGCGCCAATCCGAGATTGTTATGGGCTTCAGCGAAACCCGGATCGCGATGCACAAGTTCCCGGAAAACGCTGATAGCGCCTGCCGTGTCGTTTTTCTGACTCAAAACCAAGCCTAATTGAATACGCGCATCCGTGTACTTGGGATCAAGGCTCAGGGCATCGTTTAACTCGCGAACTGCATCGTCGAGTTGTCCCGATTGTGCCAAGGCAAGGCCGAAATTATAGTGCGCCTCGGGAAGATCAGCATCAGACATTACCGCCTGATGAAACTCCTGAAGTGCGCCATCACGGTTGTCCTCGCGCCAGTAAAGAAGTCCGAGGCTGGTGTGGACTTGAGCGTAGTCGGGTTTCAATTGCAAAGCCTTGTCGTAGGCTTTCTTGGCACGCGCGTAGTCCTGTTTGCGGTCCCACGTGACGCCTAGATAGTAGTAGCCGGTCGGCAACTCGGGGCTCTGCTCGATTGCATTTTGAAAGAACTTCAGGGCTTCATCCAGTTGTTGCTTCTTCAGAGCGTCCACGCCCTGAAGAATAAGAAGCTTGGCTTGTGCGAGTCGGGCGCGAAACTCGTGAAGTCCATTCAACTCATCCAGTTCTTTATGTGCGCCAGCGGTATCTCCTTGGGAGCGGAGAGCGATCCCAAGGCTATAGTGAGCCTTCTCGAAATCGGGTTTCAGTTCGATGGCTCGCCGAAATGCGGCGATGGCGCCGGAGATATCACCTCCAGCGTTTAGTTCCATACCGAGGTCATATTGGGCATTGGGATCCGTAGGATCGAGTTCCACAGCCTTTCGGAAGTTGGCGAGCGCTCCCTTGTGATCACCCTGACGCCGCAGAGTTATGCCCAGCATCACATAAGCGTGCGGCAGCTTCGGATCCAGACGCAAAGCAGCGCGAAACTGAACAGCAGCGGCATCCAGCTTGCCGAGCTGGCCTTCGACTTGCCCCAACTCAAAATGCATTTCCGCGGACGGCTTCAGCGCAACCGCACGGTCGAGCTCGCGTTCTGCAGAGGGAAAATCATTCTGGTCAGAGTAAACATGCGCGAGGAAACGGTGCGCATCAGCATTGGAGGGCTCGCATTCCACCGATTTGCGTAGCTCTTTGAGGGCGCCTGCCTGATCATGAAGCTCGTATAAAGCTGCCCCCAAACCATAGTGGGCCTCGCCCCAAGTTGGTTTGAGGCGAACGGCGGCCTCGAACTCTTCGACAGCCTGCTTGGTCTCGCCTTTGTATGTCAACGCGAGCGCCAAGTCGTAATGAGTGAGAGCATCGTTCGGCTCCAGATTTAGTGCCTTGCGGTAAGCGGCGATGGCTTCATCCCACGATTTGGAATGAGCGAATGTACTTGCCTGCTGACGGTAGACCTGGGCCGTCTGAGCCAGCGACGGTCCTGCGTAGGCAAGACTGAGAATGAGGGCAGACACGATTGGCAAGAGCCCACCACGGTGAATGATCAAATCCGTCGAGCCAGACTTCATCGAAAGACAGCCTAACATGCGCGCGGAAGTCAGGCGAGGCTCCGAGGGAATGGCCCTATCGGATGGCTCGCCTGGTTTACGCTGCTACCAGTAGAATTTTGCGCTGACCTGCCCAATGCGCGGATCTCGCGCCTGCGTCACAATGCCGAAGTTTGTGTCACTGATGTTTCCATCAGGATTCATAAATTGCGCGTGGTTGAAAATATTGAAAAATTCGAAACGCACATCGAACGCGAATCTCTCATTAATCGCGGTGTGCTTCAACATGCCGAAGTCCGTTTGATTAAACCCTGGACCGAAGAAAAATCTCCGATTTGCGTTTCCAAACGACCCGGGTGTCGTGTTCACCGCAAAGGCGCTCGGCAGGAAGTAACATCCCGTGGTCGTCGGACACCCGGCATTCGCGTTGCGCGGGTTTACGGTCTGCACCGGACCCACGCGATTCGGCATATCCGTAGAGGAGCTGCCGTAGAGCGAATAATCACCACTCCCCTGGTTCAACTGGACCGGGAATCCGGTCGCGAATCGTGTGATTCCCTGGATTTGCCAGCCCTGCGTCAGGCGTTTCGGTGCGTTCCCGAAAGCGCGATCGAACGGGATGGCCCAGATGTAACTTGCCACGAAGTTGTGCGTGATGTCTGTCGACGACAGTCCGCGACTCCATTTTGGATTTATGAAATTCACCAAGTCGCCGAACCCCGAAGCATTGTCCAGGGCCTTCGCAAAGGTATACGCGGCCAGGAACGTCACATCATTGGCCTTACGTTCCACGGTGATTTGGCCGGCATTGTAAATGGAATTGGCGGTCATGAGTGTATTCGTGTTGCCGTAGCCATAACACACCAGCGTCGCCGAACCCGGGCAGTAATTCGTGGTTGAAAGCGCGTACGGATATGAGCTGCTGCGAAGTCGGGTGCCGTAAACGCATCCGGGCAGGGGCGTCGGGCTCGCTGTCGTACAAGGGACGGTTGCTGACGGGAGCTGGAAAACGTCATTCTCCGCACCAGGTCCACAGCCTGACGTCAGGGCGGTTACGTCAAAAGCCCCTTCCGCTGTCAGTTGCTGGCACAGAGCCGGGTTGCCCGCGTTGGCTTCGTCCTGCGCGATCAGCCGGTGCCCCGCAGTCCCGACATACGCCAGCGTCAGCACCGTTGATCGAGTTAGCTCCCGCTGAATCGAGAGATTGAAGTGCTCCGCGTAAGGCAGCTCATTGTGAATGTTATAACCCGGAGAATAGTTGATGGGCTCGAAAACCGAGAAGTTTATTTCCTTATTCGCGGGATTCCCTGGAAGTGGCAGCGTGTACGGAAAACGCTGTCCCAGCGATTGCCCGCTCGATCGAATTAAGAACGGTTCGTTAAACATTACCGACGCCGGAGACTGCCAATACAGGCCGAACGGCGCGTCGGCCACTTCGTAGAATAGATTTAGGTCTTCAATCGAGGTGTAGTAGATCCCATAAGCTGCCCGGATACTGCTCTTTCCCGGGCCGCCGAAGATCTTGCCCAGAATTCCGTCCGAAAAGCCCGGGGAGTAAGCCAGACCGATTCGAGGCCCGAAATTGTCGTAGCGCGTCGGAGCCAGCGTCTTGGGAATTCCAGGGTCGCCCGGGAATATGAGCCCTTCAGGCGCAAGTGGAAACACCGTGGACTGCATTCCTGGAACCCAGGTCTGGATCTTTCCTTGGGTGTCGTACCACGGTGTGCTCACTTCCCAGCGCAAACCCAGATTCAGTGTCAGATTCTGAGTTACCTTCCAGGAATCCTCCGCAAACGCACCACCATACTTCGTTCGGGAATCCAACACCTGTTTGGCAGCCTGGACGTATGCAGCTCCGCAGGATACGCAGGTCGCACCTAAAAGGAAGTCCGCCATGTCCGATCCAGTCACCGAGCCGTCAAATGTGAATTGTCCGTTCGGGCTAGCATAGTTCCGTTCGTTTACCTGCAAGTAACGGAACTCCCCTCCAACTTTCCACGTATGTTTCCCCGCGCTCTTCGAAAACACATCACTCACCGTGTATGTCGTGTTCGGCTGGAACGTATTTAAGGTCGGCACGCCAATATTTAAGCCGATCAGGCTAAGGGTGACTTGCGGCATATACTCCTGATATCCCGGCAGCGATGCAATGCCCAGGCTGCCTGCGCCCGTCATGAAACCAAGCGACGACAGGGTCGCGAAACTCCCCGCCGGATTGTCCTTGTGCAGCACGTTCCGAAAGACGGTGGCCCGCACTTCGTTGACCGCCGTGCTTCCGATAGTCTTCGTATTGCTCATCACAAACTGCTGCGCCCGCGCGGGTGTGATTGTCGGGAACCCGGGCACAGTAGCGAATCCAGCAAGCGCGTTGTCGACATTCGAGTTGTCGTAGCCGTAATACCACGACCAGTTTCCGGTCAGCCTGTTGTTGAAGTCCACCCGTTCCCCGATTTTGTCGTCGTTGGCTATGTTTCTTTGGCTGTTGTTCGAATAGTTGTTCACGGCGCCAGACAAAGTCGGTGACGGTATGTACCCAAGAATGTGACTAGTTGGCGATGCCCAAGCCTTCTGCGGAATCAGGCCATTAGGAAAGACGCACGCGGTGGGCGTTGCGGTTGTGGAAACGTAGTTAGTCGTGGTACAGCCAGTAAAACTGTATGGCTCTCCTTGTACCACCGCGTAACCCACGCGTTGCGACAGCACTTGCGCCCAGTACGGGCCGTCGATTGTGGTCGGGACTGACTTTCCCGCACTGTTTGTCATAGCGAATACGGACGGGTCAAACTGGCCTTGCCGTTCCGCCGACGTCGGTACTGTGACAAGGCCCGTTTCCGCACCTTGCACCTGCCGCGTTCCCTGATAATCCGAAAACCAGAACATGTGGTCCTTCCAGATCGGCCCACCCGCCGCGTAACCGAACTGATTCCGTCGCAGCTCGGATTTTGATGGTGCAAAATAGTTTGTGGCATCAAATGCGTCGTTCCGCAGGAATTCGAAGGCATCTCCGTGAAACCCGTTCGTTCCCGACTTTGTGATCGCGTTCATCACCGCGCCGCTGAATTTTCCATATTCCGCGTCAAAACTGTTCGTAATCAGACGAAATTCTTCCACCGAGTCCAAGTTCGGAATAAATCCGGTGCCCAGGTTCCGCCCTTCGCTCACGTCCCCACCGTTCACCAAGAACGCATTCGCAGTTTCCCGCTGCCCGTTCACGGAGATGTTGCCGGCATTCAAAATGCCCGATACGGGACGGTCGCCGCCGATTGTACTCGCGGTCGCCGGCGCGACGCCTGCCTGCAAGCCCAAAAGGTCGACGTAACTGCGCCCGTTGAGGGGCAGCGCCATCATCTTCTTCGAGTCGATGACGTCGCCAAGCTGAGTGCTTTCCGTCTGCACTTGCATGGCGTTTGCTTCCACGTTGATCACTTCCTGTTGTGCGGAACCGACCTGCAAGGTCAAATCGATTTGGAGTTGGTCGTTGACTTTCACAACGATGTCGTTTTCGACGAAAGTGCGGAATCCACTCGCGGCAACCGTCAGTTTGTAATTGCCTGCGGGGAGGGCGAGGATGTGATAGGAACCGTCCGCGCCCGTGGTCGCTTGGTATTTCAGATTGGTTTCCACATTCGTGATGGTGATTTGCGCGCCGGCGATCGCGCCTTGCGATGCGTCGCGGACGACACCTTGAATCGACCCGGTTACGTCAGCGCGAGTTACTGCAGCATAACTAACTAGTATTAAAGCGATTGAAATGAACGAGATGGCGTGCCTGAAGCGAAGAAGCATGGATCACCCCCGAATGGGCGGGGAGTGTAGGACGAACCGCAATCGAAGTCAAGCAGTTCTCAGTGCTGAAAAACTACTGACTTAAATCACTATATATCCAGCGCGTTTTTGGCTGTGTGCTATGGCAATGCAAAGGTGAAAATGTCGCTGCCCGCGGCAATGGCCACATACTGTTTAGAATTGACCGCATAAGTCATCGGGGAGGCGCTGATGTTCTGCCCGGTATGGAAATGCCATAAGGGGTTTCCGGTAGCCGCGTCCACGGCCTCGAACGACCGCGCGTCATCGCCGAAAAAGACCAGTCCCCCAGCAGTGGTCATGACGCCAGCCGATGAGTGGCCGTCGCCGGACTGAACGTAGCGCCAGACGGGCTTATCCCCATCGATCGAGTAAGCCAGAAGAATTTTCTGGTTCTGGTCACGGTCACTGTGGCGAACTCCGGTAGCGTAGTACATCTGGCCAGGCACAAATTTTTGGGCTCTGGCCATATAAATATCGCAACTCTCCAGCGCCACGAAATAAATGAGGGATGTTTCGGGATTAAAAGCGGGCGCGTGCCAGTTGGTAGCTCCAACCATGCCTGGACAAATGCGGGTGCCGGTTTCGTTCGGTTTGAGCTCTGTTCGAATGGGGCGGCCCGCGGCATCAATCCCAGTAGCCCAGTTTAGCTTCTCGGCAAAACGCGTTGCCGATAGAAAGTTGCCGTTGGTGCGATCGAGAACGTAAAGAAAACCGTTCCGGTTAGCCTGCACGACGAGCTTCCTTGGCTGGCCTTGGAAATTCGCATCAACGAGCATGGGCGTTTCAACCGCGTCGTAATCGAAAAGATCATGCGGTGTGAACTGGAAATACCACTTCAGCTTGCCGTTGTCGGGATCAAGAGCCAGCAGGCAGTCGGTGTAGAGATCATCGCCGGGGCGTGGATCTCCATCAAAGTCTGGCGCCGGATTGCTAGTGCCCCAGAAAATGGTATTGAGTTCCGGATCAAAGGTACCGGGCATCCAGGTTGTGCCGCCACCAAGTTTGTAGCTTTCTCCAGGCCAACTGGAAGAACCGAATTCTCCTGGGCCCGGAATTGTCCAGAAGCGCCAGGCCTCCTTTCCAGATTCGGCATCGTAGGCGGCAACAAATCCGCGTACGCCGTCATCTCCACCTGAAGTACCGACGATGACTTTGTCCTTGACGACTAGGGGCGCGCTGGTTGCACCGTAGTTCTTGTTTCCGTCCGTGTAAGCAACGTCCCAGATCAGGTGACCCGAGCGAGCATCCAGGCAAAGCAAATGTGCATTGTCGGTTTCCATGTAAACTCTGGTGCGCCAGACGGCGACGCCGCGATTGTGATGTTGCGAGGCGTCATCAATAAGCCCTTCGGTGATAGGGCGCGAATAGTGCCACAAAGTTTGACCTGTTTGCGCATCCATCGCGTACGCATCGTTGGCGGAAGTGACGATCATGATCCCATCCACAACCACTGGCGTCACTTCGAGGTGATTCGAATTCGACACGTGAAAGGCCCATTGGGCGCGGAGTTGCGCGACGTTGTTGACATTGATTTCACGAAGAGCGCTGAAACGGCGGCCCGTATAGTCACCATTGTAAGAGAGCCAGTTCGCCGAAACTGGCGACGACGACAATTGTGCTGATTGCACATCAATTCGCGTGGAGAGGGAAACTGTTTGGGAATTCTGAGCAAACAGCACCGTCATCTTGAGAATAAAAAACAAAAAACAAACCGAGAATCGTTGCCATTGAGCCATCGCTGGAGTGTCTGTCCTTAGCAATTTGGAAACTGACCGACCAGGCCGAGCGATACACAGGTCGAGTCGAGGTGGGAGTTCATATACTATAGGATAGAGTCCTGAGACCAGAGGTTTTCCACGGTCGCCAAATCCGTTTGCCACACCTTTCAAATCCAATTTCGCAATCAGTGGCTGTGATGTAGACTCTACGTGAATGTGTGGTACGAGGATTCGGCTTCATAGGGCCTCGAGAAGAGCGCCAAGATCGGTTCATTGCCAATCGTATGACTGGGCGGACAAGCGAACCGGCCTACAAAGATGCCCCCAGCATGATCTTTACGGTGCCTGAACGATGAGCTTGCTTCTTCCCCGGCGCCGTTTTCTCGGTTCATCGGTTGTTTCCTTTGGTGCAACTTTACTTGAAGTATTAGCGACGCCCCTTTGCAAATGGAATCGTGACGTAATCTTTGAGGCGAACTCTTTGCCGAGTGCCCTCGCTACCCCGAATGTCAGCTTTATCGACGTGGCCAAGAATGCGGGCCTCACGATTCCAAACGTCTGGGGTGGGCTGGATCACAAGCAATTCATCGTGGAAGCCAAGGGCGGAGGCATTGCATTTTTCGACTATGATGGCGACGGCTGGCTTGATATCTATCTCACCAATGGATCCCGCCTTGACGCCAAATGGGCTCCTGGCAAAGCGCCAACTTCTCATCTTTATAAGAACAACCGTGACGGCACGTTTACAGACGTAACGGAACAATCCGGAATCGCCAGGACCGGCTGGCAAATGGGTGTATGCGTAGGGGACTACGATAACGATGGATGGGACGATCTCTTTTGCACTTTTTGGGGACATAACATCCTCTTCCACAACAACGGTGACGGCACCTTCACGGATGTGACGCGCAAGGCGGGCCTCTACAATGAGAACATCCGTTGGGGATCCGGTTGCACCTGGCTGGATTATGACCGCGATGGGCGACTCGATTTGTTCGTATGTAACTACCTGAAATTCGATCCGAAAACCACCCCTGCACCTGGTGCTTTGGCTTCCTGCCGGTGGAAGGGTATTCCGGTTATGTGCGGGCCCCGTGGGCTCATTGCTGACACCAACACTCTCTATCACAATAATGGGGATGGCACGTTCACCGATGTTACCGAGAAGGCGGGAATTCTGAAGGTCGGCCCGCGGTACTCACTCACTGCGGTGTCTTACGATTTCGACAACGATGGTTGGCCGGATATATATGTTGCCGTAGATTCGGAACCCAGCCTCTTGCTCCAGAACAATCGCGATGGCACCTTCAAAGACGTCGCCATCGTGGCGGGATGCGCGTACAACGAAGACGGCCAGGAGCAGGCAGGAATGGGGGTGGCGGTCGGAGACTATGATTGCGATGGCTGGCTCGACATTTTTAAGACAAATTTTGCGGAAGATTCCTCCAATCTTTATCACAACAACGGCGACGGAACCTTCACGGATAAATCGCTTGCTTCCGGTGTGGGCACCAATCACCAGTTCGTAGCTTGGGGTTGCGGTTTCATCGATTACGACAACGATGGATGGTTGGACATTCTGCAAGTGAACGGTCACGTCTATCCGGAAGTTGATTCGCATGGTATAGGGGAGGCGTTCAAGAATCCTCGCCTGGTGTACAGGAATTTCAGCGGCGGGATATTCAAAGATGTTTCTAAAGAGTTGGGATCCGGGATTAGCGAACGTTTTTCCAGCCGCGGGGCGGCGTTCGGCGATTACGACAACGACGGGGATCTGGACGTGTTGATTCTGAACATGAACGATGTGCCATCGCTGTTGCGGAACGATGGCGGCAATGCGCGGAACTGGATCAAGCTCAAACTGATAGGAACGAAATGCAATCGAACGGCGATCGGTGCGCGTGCGCGCGTCGTTACTGGCAATCACTCGCAGATCGACGAAGTTCACAGCGGATCGAGCGTGATGTCACAATGCGACCTGCGTTTACACTTCGGCCTAGGCCAAGCCCAGGTTGTTGACGTGATTGAGGTGAGATGGCCCACAACGCAGGAGATCGAACGCTTCACACAAGTGAAACCAAACCAGATTCTTACTATCCGTGAGGGCAGCGGCATCGTGGACACTTTCAAGCCGAAGGCGAAAGCAACGCTAATGAGGCCGTACGGCGGGAAAGAACCGCCCGACCTGGCCAAGTCATTCTTTCGCACTCTCCGACCGCACGGATGACGGTTCATCTTATCCAGTGCAAAGAAGTTCTTATCTCGGCGTTGATTTCGCTGGTGAACGGCAACACTATATATATCCTGCTGAAATCACGGGCCAACAGAATTTTGGCGAAAAGAAGGGTGAATTATGTCTCCTACCTCACGACGCAGCTTCTTAAGGTTGGCTGGTGGCAGCGGAATTGCCCTTTCGGCAGGGACAGAATTCCTGGACGCTAGTCAATTGCCGGGACGATCGCCAAGTGGGTCTTCTGGTGGGCAGGGGAAAGACTTTTCGAATGTAATGGCGATTGCCGCGCATCCCGGCGACGTTTTTTTTACCATGGGTGCTCAGGTGGCTGTTGCCGCGCACTTTGGTGGGCAGGGCTCTTTGGTAAGTCTCTCCTTGGGGGAGAAGGGGTCTCCGTCAATTCCCGCCGAACAGTATGGATCATCTCAGAGGGAAGCATCACAGAAGGCTGCAGCGTTGCTCGGTGCAAAAGCTCTATTTCTTCCGTACCGGGACGGAGAAATTCCAATAAATGACGAGGCAAAATCTTCTGTCTGTGATTTGATTCGACAATACAAGCCTTTGACGATCGTAACTCACTGGAAAGGAAGTTGGCATAGGGACCATCGCGCCTGCTATGACATTGTCGAGGATGCCGTATTTTACGCAGGGCTTCCTGCTTTTGTTCGGAAAGAACCGGCCCATAGAGTAAGGAAACTGTTTTTTGCTGATAACTGGGAGGATGCCACTGGCTTTGTTGCAGACACCTATCTGGATATAACTCCCGTATTCGATCTCTGGTTGAATGCGTGTAGCGCATTCCCCATGTGGCGAGGCGAAACTGGATTCCGTTACAACGATTACTATGGAAGCCTTGCCGTTGCCCGGGGCTGCTTGAGCAATTTCAGTCACGCCGTCGCATTGATGTCGCCGGAGGAACAACGCGTCCAACATATTCGCACACCATAGTGTCGTGCGATTGTTATCTCTCAATACTTTTCGGTAACCGAATCGTAGCATCGTAGCCTTGGTAACGGGGCCGCATGGCATCCCACCGAGGTCCCAGAACCCTAAAGCACAAGTCTTGACTAAATCTCACATTAGACATAGTCTAAGTTTTTGATGGACGCCAGGGCGATTAAACGGACTTTCAACGGTAGCGGGTTGCGGTGCACTCCCCAGCGCTACGCCGTTATGGCATTCTTGATGGAACACAACAGTCATCCCACTGCTGCGGATATCTTCGAAGCTGTGAATCACATGGATCCGCGATCCTCGAGGGCTACGACCTATAACAATTTGCGGGACTTGGTGCAGGCGGGATTGGTACGTGAAGTCGCCATCGAGGGGCGCGCCGCGCGATTTGACGCGAAAGGCATGCGACATCACCACTTCATCTGCGACCGCTGTGGCAATGTTGAGGACCTCGAATGGTACGACGTGCCCAGGCCTGCCTCGCGCTCGCTCGGTAAGCGGATGCTCCGCGAATGTGAACTTATTTTCCGCGGGCTCTGCACGAAGTGCGCTCCGCGGCGCGCATCCCGTTAGTTTTCGAAGGCGCATGAGCAAGCGCGACAGGCAATTGCGCGAATCGGGAACCGAGAACGAGTTTGAAGTTTGTAATAATTTTTGAATAATTCGAAGGAAGGTGAACACATGGACAAAGAACTTACTACTTCAGCGGGAGCGCCGACTGAATCCAAGTGCCCGTTTTCTCACGAAAACGCCGCACACACGAACCGTGACTGGTGGCCGAAGCAATTGGACCTTAAGATTCTCCACCAGCAGTCCACGCTGTCGAATCCGATGGGCGAGGAGTTCGACTATGAGAAGGAGTTCAAGAGTCTAGACCTGAATGCCGTGATCAAGGACCTTCATGCCCTGATGACGGACTCACAGGATTGGTGGCCGGCCGACTTTGGCCACTACGGGGGTCTGTTCATTCGCATGGCGTGGCACAGCGCCGGCACGTACCGCATCGCCGACGGTCGCGGTGGCGCAGGGGCGGGCCAGCAGCGCTTCGCTCCCCTGAATAGCTGGCCGGACAACGTGAACCTCGATAAGGCGCGGCGCTTGCTGTGGCCGATCAAGCAGAAGTACGGACGCAAGATCTCCTGGGCCGACCTGATGATTCTCGCGGGCAACGTAGCCCTCGAATCCATGGGCTTCAAGACGTTCGGCTTTGGCGGCGGACGTGCGGATGTGTGGGAGCCAGAAGAACTCTACTGGGGCCCGGAACGCAAGTGGCTCGGAGACGAGCGCTACACCGATGATCGTAATCTCGAGAGTCCGCTCGGTGCCGTGCAAATGGGTCTGATCTACGTAAATCCGGAAGGACCGAACGGCAAACCGGATCCCGTCGCGGCGGCCAGAGATATCCGTGAAACGTTCCGCCGGATGGCCATGAACGACGAAGAAACCGTCGCGCTGATTGCCGGTGGGCACTCGTTTGGCAAAACCCACGGCGCCGGCGAGGCCGCAAACGTAGGTGCGGAGCCCGAAGCGGCCAGCATCGAGGAACAGGGCCTCGGTTGGAAGAGCAAGTTCCGCTCCGGCAAGGGAGGCGATGCGATCACGAGTGGCCTGGAAGTTATTTGGACCGAGACGCCGACCAAGTGGAGCAACAACTTCTTCGCGAACCTGTTCGGCTACGAATGGGAACTCACCAAGAGCCCGGCCGGTGCGCATCAGTGGACTCCGAAGAATGGCGCAGGTGCCGGCAAGATGCCGGATGCGCACGATCCGTCAAAGCGTCACGAGCCGTCCATGCTGACCACGGACCTGTCATTACGCTTCGATCCTGCTTATGAAAAAATTTCACGCCGCTTCTACGAGCATCCGGACCAGTTCGCCGACGCGTTTGCCCGGGCGTGGTTCAAGCTCACGCACCGTGACATGGGCCCGATCGTGCGGTATCTCGGCCCACTGGTTCCGAAGGAGACGCTGTCATGGCAAGACCCGATCCCCGTTGTGAATCATCCGCTGATCGGGGCGCAGGACATTGTTGCTCTAAAGGCGAAAATCCTCGCGTCGGGGTTGTCCGTTTCCGAACTGGTGTCGACGGCTTGGGCCTCGGCATCGACCTTCCGCGGCTCTGATAAGCGCGGTGGAGCAAACGGCGCGCGCATCCGTCTGGAGCCGCAAAAGGACTGGGCAGTGAACCAGCCGGCACAGCTGGCGAAGGTGCTGCAGAAGCTCGAAGGGATCCAGAAGGAGTTCAACGCTTCACAGGTCGGTGGGAAGAAGGTTTCGCTGGCGGACCTGATCATACTCGGCGGTAGTGCGGCGATCGAGAAGGCCACAAAGGCAGCAGGGTACAACGTGGAAGTCCCTTTCAAGCCGGGGCGCATGGACGCGTCGCAGGAGCAAACCGATGTGGAATCGTTCGAGCCGCTCGAACCGAAGGCGGATGGATTCCGTAACTATGTCAATGGCAAGCAGCGTCTATCGGGTGAAGAGCTATTGGTGGATCGGGCGCAATTGCTGAAGCTAACGGCACCGGAGATGACGGTTCTCGTGGGTGGCCTGCGCGTCTTGGGGGCAAACGCCGGGAAGTCGACGCATGGCGTGTTCACCAAGCGACCGGAGACACTTACGAATGACTTCTTCGTCAACTTGCTCGACATTGGCACTCAATGGCAGCCGTCCAACGCATCCAATGGATCTGGAGACGTGTTCGAGGGGCGCGACCGCAAGACGAACGAGCTCAAGTGGACCGGCACCCGTGTCGACCTGATCTTCGGTTCGAACTCCCAATTGCGTGCCCTCGCCGAAGTCTATGCGTGCGCGGATTCGAAGGAGAAGTTTGTGAAGGACTTCGTGGCGGCGTGGACCAAAGTAATGAACCACGATCGCTTCGACCTTGACTGAGCGCGGCGAAAGAGGAACCTGTCAACTTCATGCTGTTGACGTAGTTTGGATCGGTAAGACCGAAGGTGTCGCTTTTACCAATTAGAGGCAACAATTCCATACGGACCGAGTTTGTCGGCGGGAGTGCGAGTCAGGGCGCAGCTTGCCGATCAAAAGGGTATCAGTCCTAGGTATGGGTTATCCGGAAACCACGCAGGGCCAGCAATCCGGTTGTAGGAAGTTTCGTCGTGCGAGCGGGTAATCGGACTTGCTGCTCGTACTGATCCCGCTTGTCCATCGTCGGACCTGCCTGCCCAGAACCAGCGAAAAAGCGAAAAGCACGTACTTGATGCTGAATGAGACCGTTCTACTAGCCCATGAAACAAATGGCCGTAGATCCTATGCCTTTGGGCCGGCCAACTGCACGATCAGAGTATTGGTGAATCCTCTCAAGATGGTATCGATCGGCATCCGGTTTGTAGCCACGTAGCAAACTGAAATCCGCAGTAGCTCATTAGAGGGTAATAGTTGTTTCTGGAGCTCCTCAGGCAAGACTCCGATAGCGGGTACGCGAGATGCCTCCTAGATTGACGGAGAAGTGGAGTCTCTACAGACGCCCATGAATAACAAGGAGGATAAATGGCAAACGAAGGCACGAAGAAAGCTCCCGATACAGAAAAACGCCCCGTGCATGACAATTCACGTCACGAGGACAAAGGCAAACAGCAACAAGGAGGTCATAAACAAGACCGCAAAGGCCACGAAAAATCAACAAAGTAAATAAAGCAAGGTCGAGGGCGGCTGAAGCAGCCGCCCTCAATTGCGCTGATCCGAGTGTCTGCTCTTCGCTCAAAATGCCTGAAAGAGAAATGCCAGCGAGGCCGCACACATCACTACAGTTCCCGCCCATCCGAAAATCCGTAAATACCCAGGTAAGACAAAACTTCCCATGATTCTGCGATCTTGCGTCATCAACATCATCATGGCCATTACAGGTGCCGCCAAAAGCCCATTGATCACCGCGGCAACGAAAAGAGCTTTAATCGGATCCAGGTGGATAAAATTCAGAGACAAGCCGAGGATCATGGCAGCTCCCACAGTGATATAGAATTTCCCGGCTTTCCAGGGTTTTACCTCCAATCCCACGCGCCACCGCATTGCTTCGCCCGCCGCATAGGCCGCCGCTCCAGCAAGAACGGGGACAGCTAGAAGTCCCGTGCCAATGATCCCCGCCGAAAATAAAATGTAAGCGTAGCGCCCGGCCAGCGGTTCGAGCGCTTTCGCGGCCTCGCTAGCCGTCTGAATATTCGTGTTTCCATGGCCGTGAAACATGACGGCGGACGTAAGCATGATGAAAAAGGCCACGAGATTTGAGGCGGCCATTCCCAGATAAGTATCCAGCTTGATCCTCCATAATTGCTCTGTGGCCTGTTCCGGGGAGCGAAGCAGCGGTTTCTCGTGCCTCCTGTCTTTCACTTCCTCTGCTTCCTGCGATGCCTGCCAAAAAAACAAATACGGGCTGATGGTGGTGCCCAGGACAGCGACGATCATCGTAATGTAATCACCATGGAAACTCCTGACTGGCGGAAGAAACGATTGCCGCAACACGATTGTCCAGGGAACCTGGATGATAAAAACCGTGATGACATATGCAAATAATGAGAGCGAAAGCCACTTCAGATAATTCACGTAACGCGTATACGGGACAAATATCTGTAGAAAAAGAGATGATATTCCGAGCCATACAATGTGCACCCAACGAGCGCCGCCGACCAACATACGCATTGCTTCGCCCATTGCGCCCAGATCTGCTCCCAGATTGAAAACGGATGAAACCAAAAGGAGGAGGACCACAATCAAGACCACGGGCCGAGGATAATTCTTGAGCAGGTTTGCGGAAATTCCTTTTCCCGTTACTCTGCCTATCCGAGCGCTAATCTCCTGAACGGCGCACATTAGGGGGTAGGAAAAAAGCGCCATCCAGAGGACGCCAAACCCAAATTGTGCGCCGGCCTGTGAGTAAGTAGCAATCCCGCTGGGATCGTCGTCCGATGCGCCAGTGACAAGACCGGGCCCCATGCGCAGAACAGTGGCAAAAAATGAAAAGCGGCGCGACGCAATTTCCATTTGCCCGTTGGCGTCCCGCGCCTGGTCGCACGTGGGGACCAAGCCTTTATCGTGCATTAGATCGGACACGATTGCTTTGAGCGCGCGCGCAGCTCTTCACGAGTCATGTCCGGATCTTCAGGTCCGGCCAAGGATTAGCAAGACGAGAAGTACCACAACAACCAAACCCAGGCCGCTGCTCGGGTAGTAGCCCCAACCGCGGCTATACGGCCAAGTCGGCAGCGCGCCTAAAGCCATCAGTAGCAAGATCACCAAAAGTATAGTCAGCATGTTGTATTCGCCCCGCAGGCAATTTTCTTTGTCAATGAAGAGTAGAAAAGAACGATCTGCATGCGAATGCGGGCTTTTTACCTCCGCGGCTATTCGAAACCGAAACCGACCAGGGCGCAATCAAGTCAAATGTGTAGGTCTCATTCTGGGAAACGTTAGTCGGAGAGGAGGGTTCGTCATGGGCAAGTCGGAATTGACGGCGAGATTCAGGAAATGAGCCTACGCGATCAAATGATGGAGTACTCGTTTGTTTTTGCAGCAATTCATGGATGGTGCCTCGCGGCAAGTCCCAGTAGCGTGCCAATTGAACCCTGAGATACGCTGGCGGTTTTGTCCCTCGGTTCGGGAGTGACTGCACACGATGATCCGGGCCGGGCCTTTGCAGTTTGACTGGCTTGGAAGTCATCCTTGACCGCCAGCGCAAGCGAATTGGTCGAATTCTCTAGTTCCTCGCCCCGATGGACGCACGACGAGCCACTCTAGCCTGCGCGTGAAAGCAATGTGCAACTAGTTTTTGCGTGCTGGCCTTCATTTATTGGAAAGTGCGGCGTATGCATGCCGCTTCTTGTGCTTGTACATTTCCTCGTCCGCCCTGGTCATTAGTTCCGCGAGTGGGACTGGAAATTGAGGATCGTACCGGGCTATGCCGACGCTAAGTGAAAGCTTATACCGAGATTCGTCGGCATTCGCCTTTTCGAAGTTGCACGACATTCGCGACAAAAAGGCCCGAACATCGGGAATGGAGGCCTCCCACACCAGGACGCCAAACTCGTCGCCACCGAGCCGTGCAAGAAGGTCCGAACCACGAAACGTTTCTTCTAACGCATCCGCTGTGCGAATCAACGCTAGATCTCCTTCCCGGTGCCCGAAGGAATCATTGATTCCTTTCAGATTATCAAGGTCGCAAAAAAGCAGTAGAACATTCAGCTTATCGCGTTGTGCGAGCTTCAGCTGCTGAGTAGCCGCGGCTAGAAATCCGCGGCGATTGAAAAATCCCGTGAGATCATCCGTGATGGCCAGTGATCGTAGTTCTCGATCGAGCATTGCTCGCTCAACAGCCCAAACTGCAGCTCTTTTCAGTGCGTCGTCGACAGCCATCGAATCGATCTCTCTGGATTTGACTATGCCGGATAGATCACTCAAGGCGCGTAGAATCTGGTCCAACTCACTATGTTCTGAACGAAGAGCGGAGGACAGAATGGATTCGAGCGTCTGCTTCGGTGAGGTAGTTCGGCCGTCTATGGGCAGCACACAGTGGGTCGATTTATGCTCGCGGGCTTTGTGGCTGTGAGCTTTGCCTTTTCGTTGGGCTGGCTTCACTGCAGCACCACCCAGCGATTCGATATTTCCTGGTATCCGGCGTCGCATGAGGCCTTCCTGAATTCCGACTGTTCCAGACGCTGCATGGCTGCTTGTAGGGTTAGAGTCCCATTACCATAAGGGCAGCACCATCGGGTAATAGCTGTACTCCGATCTGGGAGTTGTTCAAAAGGCGTTTCAATGGCATCCAGGGCAGCCTGCCTCTCGTTGGACTGGAAGATTAAAAGAAGGTAACCTCGTTGAGTTCTTCAACTTTCGGGGGGAACCAAATGGCGATCGCCGATCAATTTGCACATGTTCTTCTGTTCAGTTGTCCGCAATGCCGCAGCCCGCTCGCTTCTGCGTGTGCCAGCACGAAAAAGAACCTGGAACAGGCGGATGCTCAGTGGTTTAGCCCTCGTTGCCATTGTGGATGGATGGGAGATGTTATTGGCGTAACCGCTGTTAAGCATTGGGTGGAACCATGGCAAGAAGCGATCCGGTCGAAAGATGGATCCTGCGATGGAGAACCCCTGAGCTAGTGGAATTCTCTGACCAGATCAATGTCCTACACAGAAGATTTTTTGTTCCCACTTTGCTGGGGAACATTGTTGATGGAGTCTCTCCAGTGCAGCTCTAGGGCATGCGCAAGTGGTCGGGGGAAAAGGGCGGCGTGTAGCGGTTGACTCAGGAAGACTCTCCCATCCCTAACCTTTTCGATGTTTAAAGAATTCAACTTGCCGCAGACGCTTTTCGGCTTCAGCTTTTGTCTTATAAGGACCTCCCAGGTTTTTTCCTTTTTCGGATAGCACTTTGTAGCCGGTTTTGACCTTCTTGATCATGATCGGTCCTCCCTTGCCGATTGTCGATGAACTCAACGCCAAGTCAATGCATGAACTTCTGTAGGCGAGCCTGCGACTCCAACGCAGGCTGCGAAGCTCTCACCCTGTTGCAGTTGGATCTTTAAACTGAATTCAAACTATCAGCGAACTATACGCGGCGCGCTGCCAACGACCTCAGTCTGACCAACGACTTCGGCGATGATACTCGCCACCGCCCAAGCCGCTCAAATCAATGATGACCGCGATAATCAGAATCACCAGATTGATACCCGAGATAGGTTGGTGCGTATTGGCCATCCAGGCATACGCCAGCGTGGTCAACGGCAGAAAGATGAATCCGAGAAGCGGCAAAATTAACCCGTGGTAGGCATGTTGCAGATAATTGGAGAAAAAAAAGAGCAATACCAGAGCGATCCGGGGAAAGGCGACGAACAGAATGAGTAGTAGGCAAGGCATAGTCCAGCTTGAACGTGTGTTGCGAACGCTTGCTTAACACGGCTGTCATGATTAAACAACAGACGGGTTGGCTTTGCTCTCAGTGGAATGCTGTAGGCCTTCCTCGGCTTAGTTGAGAATCAATACCATTGGACGGGAGGAAAAATAAGGTTCCCGCAGTATGGAAGCTTGGCCCGAGGCTAGCTATTTAGGTACAAGCTCATAAGGGAGGAGCGAGTTCAGTTTGGGCTGTTCCTGTCTTTTTGGCGGCCGTCAGT
Source organism: Candidatus Acidiferrales bacterium (assembly GCA_963709675.1). Lineage (GTDB taxonomy): Bacteria > Acidobacteriota > Terriglobia > Acidiferrales > UBA7541 > Acidiferrum. The sequence goes on along the minus strand of CAVPWW010000001.1, from coordinate 118,637 downwards.
CTAGCTCCCTTGGAGGTCATGATGATACGCTGGGCTCTTGGATTTTTTGTGATCGCGCTGATCGCCGCAGTATTGGGTTTTGGCGGAATTGCAGTTGCAGCTGCGGGTATTGCCAAGATTATCTTTTATATTTTCCTGGTATTGTTTGTGATCTCGCTGATAGGTCATCTCTCTAGCAGAACGTAGGGGCCTCGCCTCGACAAGCATTCGAGAAGCCAGTAGCAATCACTGGCCTGCTCTTCGACTGCGATTTTGTTGCTCAAAGTTGCAGTGTCAGTTGTTCCACCCAGAATTAAACGGCAATCGCTATGGAGTTGAGGGAAGGTCTTGCTGGCGATCTAACGTTCTACTGGCTTGTTCGCCGCGAGACAGGCCGCCCCCCGCACACTCAACACAGCGACGCGTCCAAGGAATAGCCTTAAGGCGAGCCATTGGGATTGTCTCTCCGCAGACGCCGCAAATACCGTATTTGCCCGTTTCCATGCGACGAATTGAAAGATCGATTTCGGCCAAGGTGCGTACTTCACGCTCGATATTAGCAATGGCTGTTCCGGCGGAAGAATTGCGCAGAGCCACCCCCACTTCGTCATCGGGCTCCTGATCCACGATCATCATCTCCTGACGGCGTTGCTCAACACGGCGACTGAGTTCTTCGCGAGTACGCAATAGTAGGTCGCGCAACTGATCGTATTCGTTCTTTTTGCTTCGCTTGGACATAAAATAATTTCCTTTTCTTTTCCGGAGGTAGAGAAATACCCTTGTGGCGATTCCTTTTTTGCAACGCATATGGAATCACTTCAAAGAAGAGCGGCCCATCCTGAAAAACATGGAGACAAAAGGAAAGAATCCTGCAGCGATCGCGAAAACAACAGGCTATTCGCTTCCTTTCTCTGCACAAAGGACAATCGGGTGATGCGAACCGCCGCCTGCAGCGTTCGCCTGATTGGAACGATCCCTCCTATCTGACAACCTTCTGATGTTGCACCAATTTGTCCCGCAGGCGTGACCCGTCTGCGACTCGACGACGCTTTGGATCTGAAAGGGGAACGAGAACATGGCAAAAAATAAATCCGTGCTTGGAATTTACACATCCAGAAGTGCAGTGGAAGCCGGGATCACCAATCTGAGGGAAGCAGGCTTTGCGAGTACCGATATTTCCATCTTGTTGCCGGAGAATCTTGGCCCCAGAGGACTGGCAACAGATAAGGCAACAAAAGCTCCAGAGGGCACAGCTGCCGGCGCGGGTACGGGAGCAGTAATCGGTGGAGCACTTGGATGGCTGGCGGGCATCGGTGCGTTAGCTATTCCCGGCATCGGCCCGTTTATCGCAGCGGGTCCTATCATGGCGGCGCTGGCGGGGATTGGCGTAGGCGGCGCCGTTGGCGGATTTGCAGGTGCCCTGGTGGGATTGGGAATTCCGGAGTACGAAGCCAAGCGTTACGAGGGCCGTTTGCAGAAGGGCGGTATTCTGACGTCAGTGCATTGCGACACTTCGGAAGAAATCGATCGCGCAAAGGAAGTCCTGAAACACACGGGAGCGGAGGATATTTCCGCAACCAGCGAATCCTCCGTAAGCTCGAAGACACAAGATATATCAGTGCGGAGAGCGGGCCGGTAAGCAAAAACTCGGAATTTTCTTCTGGCGATCAGCAATAGGCAACGTAGTGCGCATGTATTACGTTGCCACTCCCAGTTTCAACGCAAATCTGAGCAGTGGCCTACCTGATAACAGAGGAATATGAAAATCCGAAAGCGGAATGTGAAGCAGGAAAAAGAATTGGACGAGGAGGACGGCCCGTCCCAGCCCTCGCGCTTCATCTCTGAAGCGTCCCGGGCCGCCTCCTCGATCGAAGAAAAGCTGTAAATCGCCACAGATAGTGCCACGCGCGGATTTTATGGTCCATCGGGTAAATCAGGTATAGAGGTGGAAATCCTAAAACAGACTTGGACTTGGCATCATCGAAAGCAGTAAGGGGGAATTATGGCGTCGACAGTGTGGAAGGGACATATCACGTTTGGCATGATTTCAATCCCTATTCGTCTTTTTGTCGCGGCGCGTTATACGCACACCCGCTTTCATGAAATTCACCGCGAATGCGGCACACGAATTCATCACCAACTCTATTGTCCTTACGATGAACGGGTCGTCACCCGCGACGAAGTGGCCTTGGGATACGAGACCGACAAGAATAAGTTTGTGCTGCTGGAGTCCGGGGAACTCAAGAGCATTCAACCCAAATCTTCGAAAGAGATGGGAATTCTTCAATTTGTCAAACTCAACGAAGTCGATCCTATCTTTTTCGAGAGCTCGTACTTCGCTGTTCCTGAAGAAGGCGGCAAGCGAGCTTATGTTCTACTCTTGAGAACTCTAGAGCAAATGGGCTATGCGGCCATCGCAAGAGTGACGCTGCACCAGCGCGAGCGCATCGTGATCATCCGTCCTTACCTGCGAGGTTTGACGCTTCACACAATTTTCTATCCGAACGAGATTCACGCGGTGGAAAAGTACAAGCAAACTGACGTCAAGGATCTGAAGAGACAGGAAATCACCCTCGGCGAGCAATTTGCCAGGACGCTCGTCAAGCCCTTCCACCCGGAGGAATTTCGCGATGAATACCAGGCACGCGTGAAGCAACTGATTGAAAGCAAGGCGAAAGGCCGGGCAGTCCCGAAGGGAGAACAGCCTGCTGCACGGCTTGCTCCGGTGATCGATCTGATGTCGGCGCTAAAAAAGAGCCTGGCAAATGCTCGACCTGACGCGAAGGTCGCAAAGTCCAGGAGGCTTCGCAAAACCGCATGAATTCAAAACTAATAGCTCTTTTGGCTGGTTCTCAAGGGACGCTCTTATGGTCACAGAAGCACAAGGACCGTAGAGTGGCGCTGTAGCCTGGAAGAAGAAGCATCCAGTTCACCGCAATTCGGAAGTTTTTTGTTTCCAGCGGAGGAGGCTTATGAGATTCGGACCATTTTTGGCGATCGCAGCGCTTCTTTTCATTTTCTGGATTGGAGGGTTCCTGGTTTTCCATGTAGCCGGAGCCCTGATCCACATATTGTTGCTCATCGCAATCGTCTCTCTGTTTCTACACATTTTTACCAGCTCCAAAACTGCGTGAAAACGCTGCTTGCCGGTGTACTGCGCGATCGCGCTAATCCAACGCACAACCGACCCCACATTTCGAGCCTGCCCAACAGTTCCAGTGAAGGAGTTGTCATGACGCAATCAGCAGAATCGACGCGAAAGGAGCGGCAAGTTCCCCGGATTACAACGAATCTGGGGCAGGGGCTACGCATTGGCAAGGGAACGATCCGATTGTTGATTGGTTGCTAAAGCGACTCTTGAACGATGCCGCAGCGCATGCCCGACAAGATTTGAGAAGAATCTCCGATCCTAAGGTTCAAGCACTCCTTGAAACGACTGCGGAAGCCAGGAAGGGCCTGGCAAAGGCATTTGACGATTACGAAGAGAAGCGAGAAGTGGCCTGGAAGACCGCAGGATCCCGATAGTCTCAACCTACAAATATAAAGCGACGGGAGGAAACGATGGCAAGATACGGAAGAGGGGCCAGCAAATCGGTGAAAAGTGCGATGGAGCGACGAAAGCATGGAACATTGCGGTCCGGTAAGGACGGAAAGGGCGGCCGAGTAAGAAGCAGAAATCAAGCGATCGCGATTGGACTCTCGGAAGCCCGGAAAAAGGGAACCAAGGTGCCCCGTAAGAAGTCCAGTTAGAACCGTGTGTATATCGATGCCGGCCGGTTTGTCCCCTCTGAATAAGTGAAGCCAAGCCTTCGACTCAACCGCCATACCGGGACGTAGGCGATGTTCTGGGTCCCCCCTCCCCATAGCCACCACTTGATTGTTCTTATCCCTCTTTCGCCTGACATCTCCCGCGAATTCCCTGTAGACAAGCGAATACTAGGACGCAGAACTGAAAATTTTTCTGGTGCCAGGAACATATTCTTCTGCGCGCCTTGGCTTTGTGCTGAAAAAGTCGCGTGGAATGCGGATTTAGGGTCTTTAGATATGGTTAACCAATTGTCCGACAAAAGCCGAGTTCAGTCAGCTGATGGAACGCCTGAGTTTATTGAAATGACTCACACTCCTGGGACCTCCAGGTATCGTGCAGAGGAGAGCAAATGGAAACGAAGAATGAGAAGCAGTCGTCCAAGACAGTTTTTTGTACGCAATATGAGCAATTGCTTGAGCAGTGTCAGAACGCTTTGGCGAGCTGGGCGAAGCGACGGCAGGAGGCATGGCAAATGGGATTGCGGGGCAAGGAACTCGGTGGCGAGTTAGTTCGCTTGCAAGCTGACTTTGCAAAATCGTATGCCTTTTTGGGCAAGCATACTCGAGAGTGTCCGTTGTGTGAAGTTGTCGGAAAAGTCGTAAATAATAAGGAGGCACAGGCGCCCTACTTGGCTGCTGCTCATTCGTCTCGGCCTGTATGAGATCGCATTGAGCGACTACGTTCTCTCACAAACCAGGATCTCACACTGGAGCAGAACATTTTCGGAATGCGCAATTCTAGGAAACACTCTCTGTGCCAATAGCTTCTCCCGAGTCTAGATCTTGGGACTCCCGCGCTACGATGGGGATTTCAACGGATATCACCGTTCCTTTATCCTTTTCGCCCGCCGCGACCGACAGCAGGCCGCCTAGTTCCCGCGCGCGCTCTCTCATCCCGCCTAAGCCAACGCCGGCTCCCTCGTTGCGCTCCAGAAAGGAGCGGAGTCGCTCTTGCGGGATCCCGCAGCCGTAATCCCTTACGCTTAGCAAAACCGTATGCGGCCCGACCTCGAAGGTGATTCGCACGCGATCAGTCTTTGCATGGCGGTGGACGTTGGTCAGGCTTTCTTGCAGAATCCGGAATACTGCGGTTTCGATCTCATCTGAAAAGCGTGGAATCGTCTCTGGAATGTGCAGGGACACCTCGATTCCGCTGCGCTGGGCAAATCCTTCAACATACCAGCGAATCGCGGAGGCGAGACCGGTTTCGTCGAGGAGCGGAGGATGGAGAAGGTAGGAAATTGTCCTGGTCTCCACAAGGCACCGTTCCAGTATTTCTGTGCATTCAGCCAACAGCTTATGCGACGATTCTGACTTGACGTCCCGCATCGACGATCTGATGTTTATTTTGAGGCTAGCAAGGTATTGGCCAAGACTGTCGTGCAGTTCACGCGCCAGCTTACGCCGTTCGAGATCCTGGACCTGTAAAATGCGCGCACTCAGCCGGCGTGCCGCTTCTTGCGACTGCTTCTGGAGTGTTAAATCCGAATTGATTTCCAACCAGCCAATAGGCATTCCTTCCGCATCGCGCCGGTAAGTCCACCTGCTCGCGACAGTCATGCGATGTCCGTACCGCGTAGTCTGTTGTAGCTCCCCTTCCCACACTCCTTTGCGCTCCAGGATAGAGATTACCTCTTGATAGGAAACCGGGAACTCTGTCTGCAGCAATTGCGAGGCATTCTTTCCGATGGCTTCCTCTTTTTTCCAGCCGTACAGGCGCTCGGCCCCACGGTTCCAGTAGGAAATTTTGTTTTCCAGATCGCTGATAAACACGGCATCATTGGCCATGTCAAGAAGTTCCGCCTGCGTCGCCACTTCCTGCTCGCTCTGCTGCAATGCGACTCGATGGCCTTTCACTTCTTCCAACAAGCGGTCTCGACCGCTCCGCAGTTTTTCTTCTGTTTGCTTTCTCTCCGTCACATCTCGCGAAACTCCGATCGCACGATAGGCCTTTCCTTCATCGTTGTAGAAAAAACGCGCTTTCGCTTCGATCCAGCGAATCGCGCTCCCTGGGAGGCATAAACGGAATTCCGTGCGGAAGTCGAGATGATTTTCTTTTGCAGCTTCCCAGCGCTTCACAACCATCAGCCGGTCTTCCGGATGTATGCGGTCTATCCACGCCTTCCAGGAGGGCTCACACTCTTCTGGAGAATAGCCGAGCAATTCATATTCGCCTGGGGACCAGAACATTACATTCACATTTGCACCAAGGTCGATATCCCACGTTCCCATCCTGCCAAGCTCAAGTGCTAGATTGAGCCGCTCTTCGGAATCCCGACGACGCATGCGCGAATCAATCAAAGCGGAAACGCGCGAAAGCAACTCGCGGGCACCGAAAGGTTTTCCAAGATAATCGTCCGCGCCAGCGCGAAGGCCCTGAATGCGGAACTCTTCGCCCGCTCGCGCGGAGAGCAGCACAAAAGGGGTGGTCATGATGTTGGGGTCTTTTCGAATCGCCCGTAGAAGTTGTACTCCATCCAACTTCGGCATCATGACGTCGCTTAGAATCAAATCGTAATTTTTCTTCGCTGCAAACCCTAGTGCTTCCTGGCCATCTCCCGCGGTCTCCACTTCGTATCCGTCCTCCTGCAAGAGGCGGCGGACGTAGTCGCGCATGTCCGCATTGTCTTCCACCATCAAAATGCAGGGTGCACGCCCGAAGAGCAGTCTTGCGTTAGCCGCGTTGGCGCCGCCGGGCCCCGTTCTGCGCTCCGCTTCAACGGGCAACCACCCCAGCGCCTCATTTTCGAACATCGTCCGCTGTCGCGCGCGGGCCTGGTCGTCTGTGGAGTGTCCCATGCGCTCCTTTGAAAGATGAGCGAAGCCAAAAGGTAAGGAAACGGCAAAGCGCGTTCCGATTCCACAGTCGCTATCTACAGAAATCGTGCCTCCGTGCAGCTTCACAAGTTCCAGGACCAGCGCCAATCCAATTCCGGTTCCTTCATGGGTTCTGCCCGCCGTGCCCTCCACGCGGTGAAAGCGTTCGAAGATTTTGGGGAGTTGTGATTTTGGAATGCCGACGCCAGAGTCTGTAACGGTTAGTTGCGCTGAATTGCCGACGCGAGCGAGTTCGACGGCGATTGTTCCTGCGGATGTGAACTTCAGGGCATTTGAAATCAAGTTCAAAACGATTTTTTCCCACATTTGCAGGTCGACGTACACCATCTCGTCCAGATCAGGGCAATCGACCTTAAATGCCAGTCCCGCTCTTTCAATCGCGGAGCGAAACACGCTGGCGATATCGGCGGTGACGCTACCCAAGGATGTGGGCTCGTACATCGCCTGGGTGCGGCCGGCTTCAATGCGGGAGAAATCCAGCAATGTATTCACAAGCTTCAGGAGACGCAGCGCATTCCTGTGTATCAACTGAAGTTCACCGGCCGAAACGTCGATGGTGTCGTCCCGCGAAAGCAGATCCTCTACTGGTCCGAGAATCAACGTCAACGGTGTGCGAAGTTCATGGCTGATGTTGCTGAAGAAGGTGGTTTTGGCGCGATCGAGTTCGGCCAGAGCACTCGCCCGCTGACGCTCTTGATCCAGCACCCGCGCATCAGCGATGCTCTTGGCTATTTGACTGCTGACAAGTGACAAGAATCCTCGGTAGTCATCGTCGAGTTTCTTATGACAATTCGCCCCAACGACCAATGCTCCCATTGACTTTTCTTGCCCTGTCTGGGCAATCGGTAGAACGCTCAGCTCCGTTGGGCTTGCCCCCCAGAAACCTCCAGGTAACGATAGACGGAAACCATTCTCTTCGTTCAACTCAACTGGTTGTCCGGTGTTTATCGCCGCACTGAGAGCCGGTGCCAAGGCCACGCCTGCACCGGCCGCCAATTCCACTTCATTCAAGAAGAACAGGTCATCGTGATGGACTCCGGTACGGGCCACGGCCGTAACCTTCGACAAATCCTCATTCACCTTGTACAGAACCGCACACGAGATGTCGTACGGATTGGCGCTCAGAGCTTGCGTAGCAATATCCCACGATTCCTTTTCCGTTCTGGCATCAAGGCTGCGTGCGGCCAAGTCCCGGAGAGTAAGAAGTCGGCGTTCGCTAATCACCTTTTCAGTGGTTTCGGTGACCGGAGTAATTACGCCCACAACCTTGCCGAGGTGGTCGCGAATCGGGGTATACGAGAAAGTGTGGTAGGTCTCCTCGGGATAGCCACTGCGTTCGAGTAATAAGAGCAAGTCCGCGGACCACGTCGCTTCTCCTGTCCTCATTACGTTTTCCAACATCGGGCCTATCACATCCCAAATCTCCGGGTAGACCTCACGGCCAGGCCGGCCTAACGCAAATGGATGCTTGGCCCCCAGGGTCCGGCGGTAGGAATCGTTATACAACATGATCAGATCAGGTCCCCACCACACGATGAGGTCAAAACGCGAGCTGATACATATGCTCGCGCTCAATTTCAGGCTATCAGGCCAACCCTCCGGAGGTCCTAAGGGGCTATCGGACCAGTCGCGTGTGCGCATCAGTGCGCCCATTTCACCGCCGCCTGCAAGCCACGGAATGCTGTTTTCGCTTGGCGCGTAAGATGGCGAATCCGCGTTGCCTGCGGAGGTTGGCGAACCATTACGGGCCTCTATGATTCTATCGATGGCTGCGAGGAGGCTTCGCGAAAGATCGGCCTTCGCAACATAGCCAGCGGCCCCTATTTCCTGAGCCTGCTTTCTGGTGATCTCGGGGTCGTTCTGACTGATGATAAGAACGCGGATACCTGGAAACTCACGCAGAATAATCTTCGTAGCCTGTACCCCGTTGATTACCGGCATCGAAATATCCATGAGCACGACGTCAGGACGTTGATCCCGCGCCATCTCTACGGCTTCTTTTCCATCGATGGCTTCTCCGCACACGCGCCACTCTGGGCGAGACGACAATAAGGACCGCAGAGCGCGGCGGATTACTTCATGGTCGTCTACGATGAGGATGCTGACTCGTTGTTGGTCCATTGCCTCCACCTGAGAGGGAAGATGTGCGTAAATGTGCTCGTGTGGCCCAGGATTTCCATCATCACAGCATGATTTCAAAGTAGAGGATTAAATCAATGGAGATGCGCATTGTATATACATTGCTTCCTGTAGGCGTCGATGTTTCATTGGTTCTAGGACTTTGCAGCCTAAAAATAGTGTATCCAGTGGATGGCTTCGAAAGGGTCGGCACTGTTATTCAAGAAGAGTAAGGAAACAGTGCCATGGAGATTTCAAAGAACGCGAACACTGGGCCCGGCCAAGGGAAGGCGGTAGTCATTGTAGATGACAACGCCATCGTTCGAAAAACAGTGGGGCGCGCTTTCCTGGAAGACGGGTTCAAATTCTACGGCGAAGCCGAAAATGGGGCACAAGGCATTGAAGTGGTGAAACAACTCAAGCCGGATTTAGCAATATTGGACCTCTCTATGCCAGTCATGAACGGGTTACAGGCGGCATTCGTCTTGCGGAAACTCTTTCCAAACATGGTCATTATTCTTTTTAGTCTCTATGGCAATGGAACGGTCAAGGTCGAAGCGGCCCGGGCAGGCGTGGATGCGGTGATTTCAAAGTCGGAAGACATGCCGATGCTGATTGACAAGGCTCATGAATTGCTCCACATCTGAGAACTATGCCACATAAGAAATTAAGAATAGAGGGAATATACATATGGCTTCTGAAACCCTGATGAAATGTATTCACTCCCCCTGCCAGTGCTTGGTGGACGTGGATCAACAATTTTGCAGTCCGGCATGCGCAGGCGCCATTGGAGCAACTCAACTTCCGTGCTCGTGTGGGCATGCGGGCTGCGTGGGTGATCAGATTCTCGCCGAAGACGACGAGCCCGATGCGCTCACGGCCGAATGAAACGAGCACTCTCTCCCCATGCCACTCGGAAATGTCGCTCATCGACCCTCTTCTTTTAACGGAATTTAATTGCGTGCCCATTTCTCATTTAGGCAATGAAGCGCAGCCGGCGGTAAACTCCAACCGCCGGCTGCCGTGAGGAGCTGAATTAAGCGTTTACTGACCGCGACTTGCCCTTTCGCAGATTGGCAATTGGCTCTTCTTCGCCACTTTCCGAGTTCGCCGATGCATTGATCTGTTCTGCAACTTCGGTCAGTTTGGCGTCGGTTTCTTTTTCTTCGTTCAGGGTTTTCTCCAAAAGCTGAGCTGCATTGTCTTTTCCAAGTATTTTGGCCCAGGCGTGAACGCAACCGTATGCTGCAATTTCATAGTGCTCCACACGCTGCGCTGCGGAGATCAGGGCCGCGTCTTTAACGCTTCCCTCGAAATCCTCACTCATGAGTTCATCCCCCTCCTGGATAATTCCGACCATCCCCGGACATTTCTTTCCATTCGGTTTTTCACCTAACGAGGTCATGACCTGCTTGAGCCGTTCTACGTGCTCTTTCGTTTGCTCAAGATGATGCTCGAATCCAGAGCGCAGTTCATCCGAATTGGATGCCTTGGCCATCTTGGGAATTGCTTTTACAAGGCGAGCTTCCGCGTCATAAAGATCGCGGAGCTCATCGATGAATAACTCCCTGAGCGTATTTTCCTTCATCAGTCACCTCTCAATTTCGTGATTGTGGGCTGACTTCACCAGCTGCCCACTCTCAAGTTAGGTTGCAGGGAAGCGAACGCCAATACGGGCGACGCGGTAGATGAGACAGCGCGAAATGTTTAGTTAACTTTTGTTCCGTGACCGCCATGGGCTTTCGCATAAGACATGCACTCCAGCCCGTGCAGTACTCTCGGCATAGGCCCGGTGCATTGAGGTCGGAAGCGCGATATATACAGCGTCGATCCCGTCGGAAAGGCAAATTGCATACTGCTCATAGCTATATGTCCTTGGAACGCTTTTCGACAGGCATGTTTGCCGTTGCCTCTCCGAATGTCGGGCGGTAGGCATGCTGTCTTTGCGGTTATTCCCGCGTTTGGATTTGCACGTCACCTTCTTTGCGCATAACCTCCACCGAGAATCCGTCTTCGTGGCGAGTTATGAGCAGGTCGACGTGAGCATCGTTGATGGAAAGCCCTTCAATGCGAAGTTCGTCCAGGACCGACGGAAGCTGTGGATTGTCGAACAGGATAAGCCGCTCCGGCGCACGGATTTCGCATCCAAGAGACGCACACAATAAAAGGTAAGGAGAGCCTGCGGCCCAGGCTTGTGGAGCGCAGGCAACAGGATACAGAGTAGGGCCGGTTCCATCCGGGCGCCGGTGGAATCCACAGAACAACTCTGGCAGGCGATTCAAGTCGACGTGCCGGGCGGCATCAAACATTCCAGTCAGAAGGCGCGCGGCAAGGCGTTGCTGTCCGTAGTTTGCCAAGCCGGCCCCAATTAACGCGTTGTCATGCGGCCATACGGAGCCGTTGTGATACGACATGGGATTGTAACGGGATTCGCGCGCAGCAACCGTACGGATGCCCCATCCCGAATAGAAGCCGCCATCCAAGAGCGTATGCGACAAAAGTCGAGCCCGTGATGGCGTGGCAATCCTGGTAAACAGCGCGTGACCCGCATTCGACGCTCGCACTTCGCACTGTTTCTTCTGCCCATCGAGTGCCAACGCGTAGGTTTTTAACTCCTCGTTCCAAAACGCGCGGTCGAAGCGCCCCTGCAGTTCGCCCGCTTCCACGGCCAGCCGTGAGCCCATGTCCGGGTAACCAAGGTGCTCACAAAGGGCCGCGACAGACTGCTTCGCCGCAAAAACGTAACCCTGCATTTCGCAAAGAGCGATGGGTGGTTCCGCCAAACGGCCGTCCCGATGGAAAATCGAATCGTAAGAGTCCTTCCATCCTTGATGGACCAGGCCTTTTTCGGCTTGCTTCTGGTATTCGTAAAATCCATCGCCATCGATATCCGCATACCTATCAATCCAGCGGAGGGCAGCTTCAATCTTTGGCCAGATATTTTCGATCAATGCCAAATCGTTCGTTCGGTTGAAGTATGCGCCTGCGAGCATCAGAAATAGCGGCGTAGAATCCACGCTGCCGTAATAACGCCCGAACGGCACTTCGCCCGTCGCGGCCATTTCCCCGTGGCGCATTTCGTGGATGATTTTGCCCGGTTCCGCATCCCGGCTCGGGTCGTCCTCGGTTGCTTGAGTTTCCGCAAGATAAGCTAGAACGCCCCGGGCAATGGCGGGTGCAATCCACAGGCATTCCAATGCCGTAATGATTCCGTCACGGCCGAACACGGTGCTAAACCAGGGAACTCCCGCATAAGGATAATCACCCTCCGGGTTGCCTTGTATCAACATCAATAAGTCTGCCTGACAACGCGCCAGCCAACTGTTGTAGCGCTTGTTCGAACTGACCAGACGGGTTCGAAAGATGGGCGTAGTGGTGGTTTCTGGTGGCTTTGTATTAGGAACACTCGTGGCTTTGGAATCGAACTGCTCACAATCGATCGTAAGCGAGAGATTCCATTCTTCACCGGGCTGCAATTCGTGCGCAAAAGTGGCTTCTCGGTTGTTGATTTTCTCCGGCGTCGTTGAAAATGAGATGCGGGTCTGGCGCCTGACTTCGTCCAAGCCCTCATAAGCCAGGAGTAAGCCCAGCCCTTCAATACGATCGTCTAGTTTCTGCCCGTGCCGTTTACGAGGCGTGCCCCTGACCTCGAAAATGTCGGCAAAATCGGCGTCAAACAAGAATGCGAGCCATAGTGGATGCGATTCGGTGCCGTAATTCAGAAAGCGGAAATGCATGTGGCAAGCGGCCTTGGACAGAGATGCGGAGCGAAAAATGTGAATCGTGCCTTGAGGAACATGGTCCGCCTCACTAAATTGCATCTCGAGATTTGTTGCATCCACAGTTAAAAGGGAATTGTCTTCTCGAATGGTAGAACTCAATAGCAGCGGTTTCTGTCCACCCAGATAGAACCCCAGCCGCGACAGGTGCCTCGCCTCCTTATGAAACAACCCTAATTGTGCAGATGCCAGGGATTCTATATCGCCATCACGGTTAAACACCGCAAAGGTTTCGCCATATTTCAGAACGCGCGTGCGGTTGTCGGCCAGCGACGACGTTGCCCTGATGTAATACTCTTGATCAATGTTGAGAAAGTCTTCTCGTCTTTCCGGCTGCCTCATGACAACGCTACGGTCGAAAGCTCCATGGAATGCACAGTGTGCGACAGCGGCAAATCGTTGACAAGGGAATCGTAGATGGACAAATAGTTTTTTGCCATCCGGCAAGACGTGAACCTGCGTTCAAACGTAGCGCGGCATCTGGCGCGGCTGAATCCAGCAACGCGCTTCAGGGCCTTCACTGCGTCCTCTTCACTCTTTACGATAAATCCGGTCACGCCGTCGTCGATGATCTCCGGTACCGAGCCGCAACAAAACGCGATGGTCGGCGTGCCAGAGGCCATAGCTTCAATCATCGTGAGCCCGAAAGGCTCGGGCCAATCAATTGGGAATAGGTAGGCAAAGGCATTCCCCAGGAACTCATTCTTCTGCGCTTGGCCAATTTCCCCCAAGAATTCCACACCGGGTTCGCCGAGCAGGGGCCTGATATTTGTCTCAAAGTATCGGCGGTCTACTTCGTCCACTTTTGCTGCGATCTTCAGTGTCATTCCGGCTTTCCGAGCGATTTGGATGGCTCGGTCGGGTCGTTTCTCCGGGGAAATTCTTCCCAGGAAAGCTAGATAATCGCCTGGTTTCGGCTGAAGCCTGAATAAGTTCAGGGGCAATCCGTTATAGACGTTGCCAACCCAATTAACGCGCCCTAGCGGCCGCCGTTGCGACTGGGAAATCGAAACCAGTGGCTGCCTTTCAAATTGCTCATACAGCGGCGCTAGGTCCGGTAGATCCAACCTGCCATGAAGAGTGGTCACTGTCGGCAGTTGCAAATTTCTTGTCGCGGGGAAATGTGTGTAATCCGTGTGAAAATGCAAAATGTCGAACTCATGCGCTGCATTCAGGACTTTATCGAGCATCACGGTGTGGTGAGCCAGCGGGTCGGCGCAAGTGCGCGTTAATCGCAGGGCCTTTTTACATCCGCTTTCCAGCCGGGCAGTCGTCACCGAATCGCCGCTGGCAAACAGCGTTACCTGGTGTCCCAGCCGAACGAGCTCTTCGGTCAGGTAGGAAACCACTCGTTCGGTCCCTCCATACAACTTCGGGGGAACACTCTCGTACAATGGCGCAATCTGGGCTATTTTCATGATTCCTCTCCGCCTATGCAGTCTAGACTTTCTGTGGTTTCCCGCTGTATCCGAGCCTTCCTGTAAAAGGAAGAGAACATAGCTGTACTGGTTCCGGTGCCTGCAAAGAGTATCGGTGGATCAAAGTCTGATCCTTCTCTCACGGTCTCAGGCGTTCAAGTGAAGAAAGTGAGCCTGCTTGTCTCAAAAAAGGCGCCAATAAAATACAGGAAATACCCTACTGCGCCACGTACTGGAGAGTTGGTACAAAGACGAAGCACAAATTTGTGAACTTACCGCAAATACGGTTCTCGCCTTCGCATTAGGGTTGTCAATGCGGCCGACAGATAGTACGGGTATTAAAGGGCCGCGAGAGGTAGAGCGATGAACGGTGAACAGCTGTCCACCGAGGTTGCAGCGCCCAACGAAAAAAGACGAGTAAGACGAAGAAATGGCAACGCTCTCTCTGAGAACGATTCTTCCGAATTGGCCTTAATTCTTCAGACTCTTTTAAGCGTGAGGAATGGAGACTTTTCTGTCCGACTTCCTGTGGTGTGGACCGGACTCACCGGGCGAATTGCCGACACCTTCAACGACATTGTGGCTGCCAATCAACATATGTCTTTGGAACTCAAGCGGCTGGGGCAAACCCTCGGAAAAGAAGGGAAGATTCGCGAGCGTGTGCGCTTCAACATCCCACAGGGCGCGTGGGGCGAGATGGAAGGTTCAGTGAATACACTGACCGAAGACCTCCTGCGTCCCATCACGGAGGTCACGCGCGCGATTGCCGCAGTCGCTCAAGGAAATCTCACCCAAACCGTGCGCATGGAAGTGGATAACCGCCCTCTCGAAGGAGAGTTTCTCCGCTCTGCGGATATCGTGAACACCATGATTCAGCAACTCGGCGTCTTCACCGCGGAAGTAACTCGCGTAGCTCGCGAGGTCGGCACCGATGGCAAATTGGGTGGCCAGGCCGTCGTACCTGGCGTGGCCGGTACCTGGAAGGATTTAACAGACTCCGTCAATCTGATGGCCAGCAATCTTACCGGACAGGTACGCAACATGGCCGAAGTCGCGACCGCCGTAGCCAGTGGCGATCTGTCTCGCAAGATTACTGTCGATGTCCGCGGAGAAATTCTTCAGTTGAAGGAAGCCATCAACACGATGGTGGATCAACTGCGCTCCTTCGCTTCCGAAGTGACGCGCGTGGCCCGCGAAGTGGGCACCGACGGAAAGTTGGGTGGCCAGGCCGTCGTACCCGGCGTGGCGGGCACCTGGAAGGACCTCACCGATTCCGTCAATGCCATGGCCGGCAATCTCACGGCGCAGGTCCGCAATATCGCCGAGGTAACCACCGCTGTTGCTCGCGGCGACCTCTCCCGCAAAATCACCGTGGACGTTAAAGGCGAAATCCTTGAACTAAAAGAAACCATCAACACCATGGTGGACCAGTTGAATGCATTCGCTGGCGAAGTGACCCGCGTGGCCCGCGAAGTCGGTACCGAAGGCAAACTCGGTGGCCAGGCCCAAGTTCCTGGCGTGGCTGGTACGTGGAAAGATCTGACGGACAACGTCAATTTCATGGCCAGCAACCTGACCGGCCAGGTCCGCAATATCGCAGAAGTAGCCACGGCCATTGCCAAGGGCGACCTCTCGCGAAAAATTACCGTCGATGTTCGCGGAGAAATTTTGCAGCTCAAAGAAACGTTGAACACTATGGTGGACCAGTTAAACCGGTTCGCCGGTGAAGTGACGCGCGTGGCGCGTGAAGTCGGCAGCGAAGGGCGGCTTGGGGGCCAGGCGAACGTGCCGGGCGTGGCGGGTACCTGGAAGGACTTGACCGATTCCGTAAACTCGATGGCTGGAAACCTGACCGCTCAAGTTCGCAACATCGCGGAAGTTACCACGGCTGTGGCGCGCGGCGACTTGTCGCGCAAAATTACCGTTGACGTGAAAGGCGAGATCCTTGAACTCAAAAACACCATCAACACGATGGTGGACCAGTTAAATGGCTTCGCCGGTGAAGTGACCCGCGTGGCGCGCGAAGTCGGTACGGAAGGCAAACTGGGCGGCCAGGCGCAAGTTCCTGGCGTGGCGGGCACGTGGAAGGACTTGACGGACAACGTCAATTTCATGGCCAGCAACCTGACTGCCCAGGTTCGCAATATCGCCGAGGTGGCGACGGCCGTGGCACGCGGCGACTTGTCCCGCAAGATCACCGTCGATGTGAAGGGCGAAATCCTCGAGCTGAAAGACACGCTGAACACCATGGTGGATCAGTTGCGTTCTTTCGCTTCCGAAGTCACGCGAGTCGCCCGCGAGGTCGGTACTGACGGCAAGTTGGGTGGACAGGCAGATGTGCAAGGTGTCGCTGGAACCTGGAAAGACCTTACAGACTCCGTGAACTCCATGGCCAGCAACCTTACCGGCCAAGTTCGCAACATCGCGGAGGTCACCACAGCAGTCGCGCGAGGCGATTTGTCCCGCAAAATCACCGTCGACGTGAAGGGCGAGATTCTCGAGTTGAAGAACACCATCAATACGATGGTGGACCAGTTGAACGCGTTCGCCGGCGAAGTGACCCGCGTCGCCCGCGAGGTCGGTACTGAAGGAAAACTGGGCGGCCAGGCGCAAGTGCCGGACGTTGGCGGAACCTGGAAGGACTTGACCGACAACGTCAACTTCATGGCCAGCAATTTGACCGCTCAGGTCCGCAACATCGCGGAAGTCACCACAGCAGTCGCGCGAGGCGATTTGTCCCGCAAAATCACCGTCGACGTGAAGGGCGAGATTCTCGAGTTGAAGAACACCATCAATACGATGGTGGACCAGTTGAACGCGTTCGCCGGCGAAGTGACCCGCGTGGCGCGCGAAGTCGGTACGGAAGGCAAGCTCGGCGGCCAGGCACAAGTTCCTGGCGTGGCCGGGACGTGGAAAGACTTGACGGACAACGTGAATTTCATGGCCAGCAACCTGACAGGCCAGGTTCGCAACATCGCCGAAGTCGCAACGGCGATTGCGAGTGGCGACTTGTCGCGCAAGATCACTGTCGACGTGCGCGGGGAAATCCTCCAACTCAAAGAAACGCTGAACACCATGGTCGAGCAGCTTCGGTCATTTGCCGCCGAGGTGACGCGCGTGGCACGCGAAGTTGGCAGCGAAGGTCGTCTTGGCGGCCAGGCAAACGTGCCGGGCGTGGCGGGCACCTGGAAGGACTTGACTGACTCCGTGAACGCGATGGCTGGCAACTTGACGGGTCAGGTTCGTAACATAGCTGAGGTCACCACAGCGGTAGCTCGCGGCGACTTGTCGCGCAAAATCACCGTCGACGTGAAGGGCGAAATCCTCGAACTCAAGAACACGATCAACACGATGGTGGACCAGTTAAACGCCTTTGCTGCTGAAGTCACCCGCGTCGCACGAGAAGTCGGCACCGAAGGAAAGCTGGGCGGCCAGGCTCAAGTCCCCGGGGTGGCGGGCACCTGGAAAGATCTTACCGACAACGTGAACGTCATGGCCGCTAACTTGACGGAACAAGTGCGCGGCATCGTCAAGGTCGTTACCGCTGTGGCGAACGGCGAACTTACGCAAAAACTCACGGTGAACGCGAAGGGCGAAGTCGCGGCGTTAGCCGAGACGATCAATAACATGACCGACACCTTGGCGACGTTCGCCGACCAGGTCACCACCGTCGCGCGCGAGGTCGGTGTCGAAGGCCGCTTGGGCGGTCAAGCCAACGTGCCGGGTGCGGCCGGAACCTGGAAGGACCTGACGGGTAACGTCAACCTGCTTGCGGACAACCTGACGAATCAGGTTCGCGCCATCGCCGAAGTGGCCACGGCGGTAACAAAAGGTGACTTAACACGTTCCATTCAGGTGGAGGCCCGCGGCGAAGTCGCCGAACTCAAAGACAACATCAACACCATGATCGACAACCTGCGTTTGACGACGGATCGCAACACCGAGCAGGACTGGCTCAAGACCAACCTGGCCAATTTCACCAACATGTTGCAAGGCCAACGCGACCTTTCCACCGTCGGCCGCATGCTCCTGTCAGAGTTGGCTCCATTGGTGAATGCCCAACAAGGCGTCATCTACCAGATGCAAACCGAGGAACACGGGGAGCTCGTGCTTCTCTCCGCTTATGCCGACGGAAGCGGCGACGGCCAACGCCGTCACCTTCGAGCCGGCGAGGGTTTGATCGGGCAATGCGCTGCAGAGAAAAGGCGGGTTCTCATCAAGAAGGTCCCACGTGACGCCGTGACGATCACTTCCGGCTTGTTTAAGGCGGTTCCTCAAAACGTGATTGTCCTGCCCGTTCTCTTCGAAGATCGCGTTAAGGCGGTCATCGAGCTCGCCTCTCTCGGTGAATTTACCGCTTCCCATTTGGCCTTCCTTGAACAGCTCACCTCCAACATCGGAATCGTATTGAACAGCATCGAAGCCACGATGCAAACCGAAAGTTTGTTGAAGCAATCGCAGCAATTGGCGATCGAACTTCAGACGCAACAAAAAGAGCTCCAACAGACCAACGAGCAACTTGCTCAGAAGGCTCAACAGCTCGCCGAGCAGAACGTCGAAGTCGAACGCAAAAACCAGGAAATCGAGCAAGCTCGCCGGGCCTTGGAAGAAAAGGCCAAGGAACTTGCGCTTACCTCCAAATACAAATCGGAATTCCTGGCCAACATGTCCCACGAGTTGCGAACCCCCCTCAACAGCATTCTGGTTTTGGGGCAGCAACTTGCCGAGAACGCCGATGGCAATCTTTCGGCCAAGCAAGTGGAGTTTTCTCGAACGATTCACGGGGCGGGCACGGACTTACTCAATCTCATCAGCGATATTCTCGATCTCTCCAAGATTGAGTCCGGAACCGTCTCGGTGGAAGCCGAGGAAGTGCTCTTTACTACGCTGTTGGAGATGGTGGCGAGACCCTTCCGGCATGAAGCCGAAAATCGCCGCCTGACCTTTGACATCTATTCCGACCCGCACCTCTCTCGCAGTCTGGTGACGGACTCAAAGCGTCTGCAGCAGGTGCTGAAGAATCTGCTCTCCAACGCTTTCAAGTTTACCGAGCAGGGGGGCGTACGGGTTTCCGTCTGCGTGGCGTCCCGAGGTTGGAGCGAAGATCACCCGGTGCTCAGCAGCGCCGCCTCGGTGATAGCGTTTGAAGTTACCGATACCGGTATCGGTATCCCCCAGGAGAAGCAGCGCATCATTTTCGAAGCCTTCCAGCAGGCAGATGCAGGCACCAGTCGAAAATATGGCGGCACGGGTCTCGGCTTGGCCATCAGCCGCGAATTGGCGAATCTACTGGGCGGCGAAATTCAACTTCGCAGCACCCCCGGAGTGGGCAGCATCTTCACTCTGTACTTGCCGAAGACCTACGTAGGCCCTTCTTCGGCCATCGCCAGTGCCGAATCCCGGCCGGCGTTTCTTGCGTCCGGCCGTCAATTGGCTCACGTTGTTGTTTCGGAGAGCCCTGAACGACTTCCAGATGACAGGGACGACCTGCA
Organism: Candidatus Acidiferrales bacterium; assembly: GCA_963709675.1. Classification (GTDB taxonomy): domain Bacteria; phylum Acidobacteriota; class Terriglobia; order Acidiferrales; family UBA7541; genus Acidiferrum. The sequence continues at coordinate 99,206 of CAVPWW010000001.1, read as the reverse complement.
GCCTGGTGACTCCACCCTGCTGGTTGTGGAAGATGACATTCACTACGCGCGAATCCTCTGCGACTTGGCGCGCCGCAAGGGCTTCAAAGTGTTGGTTGCCGCGCGGGGAGCCGAAGGGCTTTCCCTAGCTCGCGAATATCACCCGACCGCGGTCTCCCTCGATGTCTTTTTGCCTGACATGCTGGGCTGGACAGTTCTAAACCATCTCAAACAAGATCCTGCCACCCGGCATATCCCCGTCCAGCTCTTAACCATGGATGAAGACCGCCAGCATGGTTTGGCGCGGGGTGCCTTCTCTTTCGTAACAAAGCCAGTCACGCCCGAGGGTCTGCAAACTGCCTTGGACAAGATTAAGGTCTACGCGGCTCCACGGCGCAAGCGCCTTCTTGTTGTGGAGGACGATCCTGCCGAACAGCTCAGCATTCGGGAATTACTCGGCCATGACGACATCGACGTCACGGTCATTGCAACGGGCGAGGAAGCGCTGGATGCTGTCCAGCAAACTGCATTTGATTGTGTTGTTCTGGATCTGCGTCTGCCGGACATGAGTGGTTTTGAAGTATTGGGCAAGCTCGGAGAAAGCCCCTCGCTCAGCGAGCTTCCCGTGGTTGTCTTTACCGGTAAAGAATTGACTGCGGAGGAGGACGCTCGCCTGCGAACCCTGGCCCGAAGCGTGGTTGTTAAGGGCGTAGAATCTCCCGAACGTCTGCTGGACGAAACCGCACTATTTCTCCACCGCGTTGTCGCGGAACTCCCTATCGAACGGCAGCGCATGCTTGAAAAACTACACGGATCCGACGAAGCCCTGGCTGGCAAGAAGGTGCTGATTGTTGACGACGATGTGCGCAATATCTTCGCTCTGAGCAGCGTCCTGGAACGTCGTCGAATGATTGTGCTGACGGCTGGCACGGGAAGGGAAGCGATCGCCACCTTGGAATCCACGCCGGATGTTGCCATCGTCTTGATGGACATCATGATGCCGGAAATGGACGGCTTCGAGACCATGCAGGTCATCCGGCAAAATCCCCTCTGCTGGCGAATGCCCATCATCGCTTTGACCGCTAAGGCCATGAAGGGGGACCGCGAAAAATGTCTTGAGGCCGGTGCTTCCGAATATTTGGCAAAGCCCGTCAACACGGAACAGCTTCTTTCGGCCCTGCGCTTGTGGCTCCATCGATAATCTCGTCCGTTGAGGTGAAATCGCCTATGCACGCGGATGGTCCGGTCAGCATCCTGATGGTCGACGATCAACCTGCCAAGCTCTTGAGCTATGAAGCGATTCTCCGCGACCTGAATGAAAATCTCATTAAGGCCACTTCTGGCCGCGAGGCTCTCGACCACCTCCTCAAAACCGACATTGCTCTTGTTCTGTTGGACGTTAGTATGCCCGACATCGACGGGTTTGAACTTGCCAATCTCATTCGCCAACATCCTCGCTTTCAGAATATGGCGATCATTTTCATCTCCGGCGTACATCTTACGGATGTAGATCGCATTCAAGGGTACCAGCGTGGGGCCGTGGACTACATTTCTGTACCTGTCGTGCCGGAATTGTTGCGAGCCAAGGTGAGCGTCTTCGCCGAGCTCTATCGCAAGACCAGGGAGCTTGAGTCTGTCAACAATGACCTTCGCCTTGCCGAAGAGCGGCTGCGGCGATTAAGCGGCCGTTTGATGCAAATTCAGGATGCCGAGCGTCGTCGTGTCGCCCGCGATGTGCATGACGGCTTGGGGCAATACCTGGTAGGCGTCAAGATGGGCATCGATCAGCTTTCCCGCCGTCTCGCCCATGACCCCGATAGCCATGAGAGCATGTGTGAGATATCCATGCTTTTAAATCGTGCAATCACGGAGACCCGTACCATCTCTCATCTTCTCCACCCTCCCTTATTAGATGAAATTGGCCTTGAATCCGCGCTGGCCATTTACGCGGATGGATTCGCTAAACGAAGCGGCATTTCCGTTAACCTGAGCGTTGCCCCAGACCTGGGTCGCCTGGATAGCGATATAGAAACGGCGCTATTTCGTGTCGTCCAGGAATGTTTGTTGAACGTGCACCGTCACTCCAACAGTGCGACGGCGAACGTTTCCTTGGATTGGGATAACGGCCAGATTCGGCTGCAAGTGCGCGACGAGGGCATTGGCATGGCTACCGCGCAAGAACCGGATGGGCTCGGTCTGGGTGTTGGCCTCCTTGGCATTCGCGAAAGAATCCGGCAACTTGACGGAAAGCTGGAAATCATCTCAGGCAGGGGCCAAGGCACTTTGGTCGTCGCAACGATTCCGAATCACCCCAAAAGGGATACGGACATTCCTCGTCCCTTAAATTTGGATAGCTCAGCACGCATATAGCAGCACCTCCCCACCCTCAGGCAAGCCTAATGCGCTTTCCTCCTCATCCGCTCCATCCTTGCTATAGGAAGAATAGAGGAAGAAAAAGGTCTCTCAAATCAGCTCTGAGCGCATCCTGCCCTCCACCACTATTCCTCCTTTTTCGGTAATACGTCACAGCTTCGTATTTGCGCTCGGCTTAGAATTGCCCGTGTACCTGCGCGGCAATCGAGTTTCCGGATCTATCATTTTTCTGGAAAGGTGTACCTATGAGTCTTAGCCAACTGGCGCGATCCCTGAGAGAATCGGCCACACTCAAGTTAAACGAGACCGCGGCGCTTCTGCGCGAAAAGGGTGAGCCAGTCATTCACCTGGGCGGCGGCGAACCGAAGAGCAAGGCCCCAATCGATGCTGTGATCAATTGCACGTCGCTGCTGAACACCGGCGAAGTGCGCTATACGGCCCCGGACGGCATCCCCGCACTGAAGAAAGCGATCGTCCGCTACACGGAAGATCATTACAAGAAGGTGGTTCATGCTGGAAATATCATCACTTCGGGCGGGGCCAAGCAGGCGCTTATGGTCTTGTTGCATGCGATTCTGGACCCAAAGGAAGAAGTCATCTTTCCTGCGCCCTATTGGGTCAGTTACCCGGAAATGGTCAAGCTTGCGGGTGGCGTGCCCGTCGTCGTAAAAGCCGAAGATGGCACCTTTTTCCCTACGGTGAAAGAAATCACCGCCGCCGTAGGTTCTTACACCAAAGCGATCATCCTCAACAGCCCCAACAATCCTTCCGGCATCATGTATCCCAAGGAATTTATCCAGGAAATGGTCGAATTCTGCGAGAAAAGAAGCCTCTACCTGGTCATGGACGACATCTACAACCGCCTCACGTTCGATCACAATTCCGCGCCCCTCTGCTACGACTACATGAAGTGCGCGCTGGAGGAATCTAAGTTGGTGGTGATCAACGGCGTATCCAAGATGTATGCCATGACCGGTTTCCGCATCGGCTGGGCAATCGGCAATCAGCACCTGATTTCCGCCATGGCCACCATCCAATCGCAGCAGACCTCCGGCCCTGCCGCTCCTTCGCAGTGGGCAGCAGTGGGCGCCTTGAACGGCGTGCAATCTTCGGTGGAAAGCCTCCGCGTGACGCTCGAGAACAATCGCAACATCATGATCGACCGGCTGCATGCCTTCGACGGAGTAAACGTCCACAAGCCAGAAGGCACCTTTTACTGCTTCCCGGACTTTTCCGCGTACATGAAAGACTCGCAGAAGCTTTCCGAATTTCTCCTCGAAAAAGTCCGCGTCGTGACTGTGCCTGGCAAGGAATTTGGATTCGAGGGCCATCTCCGCCTCAGCTATTGCGGTGCGGCGAAAGACATTACCGAGGGCATGGAGCGCATCAAGTGGGCGCTCGATCCGAATTCCGCGAATGAGCTCTATCTCGGCGACCACAAGCTCGTGAGGGACTGGCTATGAACATCTACCTCGACGTGCAATCCCCTGCAGTGAAGGAAGCGGGCAAGCTCGCCAGCAATTACGGCCTGGCGAACCACGGACTCGTGAATTTGCGCCGTGCCTATTGGAATCTCCCAACACCCGCGCTCTATGAAGAGAGCATTTTCCGTTCGGAAGGTTCGCTCTCGCATCTCGGGCCGCTTGTGGTGAACACCGGTAAGCACACTGCGCGCGCCGCCGCTGACAAGTTCGTGGTCCGCGAGGAATCGACAGAAGAAAAGGTCTGGTGGGGCGAGTATAACCGCCCGTTCACCGGCGAGAGCTTCAGCACGTTGCTGACGCGCCTGCAAGGCTACCTGCAAGGGCGCGACGTTTTCGTTCAGGATTGCCTTGCCGGATCGGATCCCGAATACACCTTGCCGGTGCGCATCATTACGCAGAAAGCTTGGCACTCGCTGTTTGCCCGCACGATGTTCCTGAAAATCCGCAACACCGATGCGTTGCAGCACCACGTGCCGGAGTTCACGGTGATCGCGGCCCCAGGCTTCCAGGCGTCCCCGATGGCTGATGGTACGCGCTCTGAGACTTTCATCATTGTTAATTTCCGCGAGCGGCTCGCCATTATTGGTGGCACCAGCTACGCCGGTGAAATCAAGAAGACCATTTTCACCGTACTGAATTTCCTGCTCCCGCTGCAGGGCGTGCTATCCATGCATTGCTCCGCGAACGTTGGTGCTGCCGGTGATGTGGCTATTTTCTTTGGCCTTTCCGGCACCGGCAAAACCACGCTTTCGGCCGACCCCAAGCGTCAGCTGATCGGCGACGACGAACACGGTTGGAGCGACAACGGTGTTTTCAATTTTGAAGACGGCTGTTATGCGAAAGTGATTCGTCTTTCCGAGGACGCGGAACCGCAAATTTACGCCTGCACACGGCGCTTCGGCACGGTCCTGGAAAACGTAACTTTCGACCAGGTGTCGCGGCACCTGGATCTGAACGACTACAGCGTCACCGAAAATACGCGCGCGGCTTATCCCCTGTCGTACATCGAGAATCACCTTCCCGAAAAGCGCGCCGGCCATCCCAAGAACGTAATTTTTCTCACCTGCGATGCGTCCGGCGTGATGCCGCCCATTTCCAAGCTCACCCCGGACCAAGCCATCTACCATTTCATTTCGGGCTACACCAGCAAGATTGCCGGAACAGAAATTGGCCTGGGAATAGAGCCGCAAATGACCTTCAGCACCTGTTTTGGCGGCCCGTTCATGGTCCATCATCCGCTGGCCTATGCGGAGTTGCTGAAGAACAAAATCCAAAAGCACAGCGCAAATGTCTGGCTGGTCAACACCGGCTGGACGGGCGGTTCCTTTGGTGTGGGTAAGCGCATCAGCATCCAGCACACGCGCGCCCTTCTTAACGCCGCCCTCAGCGGTTCGCTTCTCAATGTCCCTTACAAAAAAGACCCCGTGTTTGGCTTCGACATGCCCACGCAGTGTGAGGGCGTCCCTGCGCAGATCCTCGACCCGGTAAACACCTGGCCCAGCCGCGAAGAGTATTTCCAGAAGTACGACGCGCTCGCTGCCCGCTTCATCGAAAATTTCAAGCTCATGCTCGCCGAATGCCCCGAGCATATTCGGGAAGCAGGCCCCAAACGCATCCATTCCACGCCCGTCCGCTGATCTTCTTTTCTTCCTCGCCGCGAACCTGGTCTCCTTGTCAGCGGCCTCGGTCAGTACGATGATAGGTATGTGAGATTTCCGGCGCCGTTTGTCGTAGCAGGCCGCAGGAAGAGAGATGCTGGACGAAATTGAACATACAGGTTGATAAACCCCTAATCAAAGGAGTCCGGACCATGGCAAGGAGAAGAATCTATGTTTGGATGATGCTGTTGCTGCTGATGTTATTGGCAGGGAATACGGTTTTTGCGCAAAAACCAATGACGCCATCGTCTCCGCCGCCGTCGCCATCAGCTATGCCGAACCCGGCAATGAATGGCTCGGCCTCAAAGCCGGCGGAGGCCGTGCAGCCTCCCAGCAAGCAAGAAGCGAAAGCCATCAAGGCGTTCCGTGATGCGCAGCCGGCTGATGCAGATAAGAAAACGCAATTGGGCGAAGATTTCATCGCGAGCTACCCACAGAGCCGCTTCCGCCCGGAAGTAGTGACCTGGCTCGCGCGGGCCTACTTGACGAAGGGGCAGGTCGACAAGTTGCAGGCGGAGGGCGACAAGGAACTGGCGTTGACGCCCAACAATCCGCTGTCTTTGGCAGTTCTCGGGTCAAACTTGGCTCGCGTGGTAACTGCTAGCACGCCCGATTTGCAGAAGCACCTTGACCAGGCGGAACAGTATTGCAAGAAATCTCTGGAAGTGCTGGCAACCTTGCAAAAACCAGCGGACACCTCGGATGAAAAATTCACGGCAGCGAAGAACGAGACCTCCGGGCTGGCATACAGCGGACTCGGAACCGTGGCGTTCCGTAGGGGGAAGTTTACGGATGCAATTTCAGACTTAGAACAGGCCGTGAAGTTGAGCGGCGGGAATGATCCGGTGGATTACTACTTGCTTGGAAAGTCGAACGAAGCATCAACAAATTTTAGTGAAGCGTTGGCCGCATACGCAAAATGCGCCGCGATAACGAGCGGCATGCAGTCAGCCTGCAAATCGTCGATGGAAGAGATGAAAGCCCATGGCGCAGTCATGCCGAAATGAAGGCAGGACTCAAGGAGCAGGGTAAGAATCGGGAAACCCGGTGACGAGGAATTTCCCATCGGGGGCCCGTTCGAGTGACGGCGCGTAGAGCCCAAGATACTCGCGGCGCCACCACATGCCGGTCGCACGCTTGGTCGCGAGATCGGTGAACCAGTATTGCCACAAGACGGCGCGGATCTGTTTTGGCGGATGGTGCGGGAAGGGGTTCGCGGCGAATAAGGAAAGAACATCCCGGTCGTCGGAAAGAAGCAACTGTTCGGCGCGTAAAACCCAGGGATTATCACGCCACTCACCAAGCGACGCGAACCACAAGTTCCAATCGAATCGCGGTTGATAGGGCGCATAGATGCGCGGCGCCTCGGCCAGATTTTGCGGTTTATTCCGGAAGAAATAGGGAGTCCAGTGGGTTCCATCGTCGGAGCCTTGAAACTCGATTTCGTAGCGTTTCCAGGTCATGCGACCGAACAGACCGTAATGGTTGGCAACCCGGAAGGGTTCGAGCAAGGCGACTGGTTGCGAAGGAAATGGGAAAGCACGGAAAACCTGGGTGAGAACAAGGAATATGTCGGCGTAAAGGAGCCAAGCGAGAAAGAAGGCTGACAACCAGAGATATGCCGCGGGTGCGAACTGGCGAATCTGGGAGGACGAAGTGACAGCGGCGCTGGTCGGCGATTCTTGCGGCGGCGGATCCGCAGTGGAGTCGTATGCGGTGGGCGCGTCAGCCGAAAGATGGAGTTCGACGATAGCCTCGTTCGGCACGCTCGCGGAAGGGGGTTCGAGGTTCAGGCGCACAGAAGCGACCCAGCTTTGTGGAAAGAACTTCACGAGGAAGCGATCGTCGAGAAGCAAAAAGCCGAGCGCGAGGACGATGTAATTCAGAAAGGCGTAATTCGCGGTGAGGATAATGTTAAGTTGAAGAAACGTGACAATGCAGAAACAAATAATGCGGAAGCGGCGCGGAAGAAAGAGCATCCAGACTAGCAGAAGCTCGGCAACCACGGTAAACACTGCGGCAGACGCGTGGAACCAGTGCGGCATTTGTTGTACATACCAACCGATCCACGTGGGTAACGGCCCGTTCTGATAATACTGATCCATGGCGGTGAAATCCCTCCAGGAAGGATCGCCGCCGAAATACTTGGCCATGCCGGAGTCGAAATAGATGGAAAACCAGACGAGTTGCAGCAGGAAAAGGCTGGCTCGTGAGGGCGGTTCCGAAGCTCCCCACCCGGGACGGAAACCGCGCGGCGCGAAAAAGAGGCTAATGATCCCGGCGGAGAGAAGCATGCCGTCGGATTGGTAACCAGAGAAATCTTGTGCGGCAGTGACGAAAGACAGAAAGAGAACGAAACAAATCAGCAACATTCCGCGCGGCCAGAAATTGAGAAACAGTAGCATCGAAGCGATCAGTCCCACCCAGCAAAGAGCCATGAGCGCGCGATCGCTGCTGCCAAGCCAGAACAGAGTCGGCGCGTACCAGTAGCGCGAGGCGCCGAAATACTGGGTGACGGTCTGCAAGTACATTCCGGTAGGGAGAAGGCCGTCAGGTCCGAGCAGTCCACGAATCTGAAATGCCAGCGAATAAAAAACGGAGAAGTAGATCACGCCCATGGCGCGAAGGAATAGCCATCGCGGCAGCAAGTATCCCGGCGGCCCAGCGGGACGCGGTCCGGCGAACCAGCGGAGAAAGTACGGCGACCACGGATTCATCGATAGTGATAATAACGCGAGGTGGGCAATTCAGAGTGCATCTTGGTGGTTCGCGAGTGCCCGGCAACGGAAAGAAGGAGCTAAGGCTTCGCGGAAGGAGCCCCAGGAATGTGCAGCGAGCAGGTTCCGTCCGAGCAGGCCGAAGAGTTCCAGCGATAGCGATTTCGGGCAATCCAGGCGTAAACCTTCGCAGCCAGCCAGTGAATACCCGGGACCAGTATAAGCCACGCCAGTAAATTCCACCCTGGAAGAAGCAGACCGATGTGCGCCCATGCGTCGGCGCCGCTCCAAACGCGGCCGTGGGTGTCTACCGCCTGCATCCAACGCATTGCGGCTTCGCGATCGATCTGAGGGAAGCGGAATTGCGCGGTTGGATCGTGCAAGTCCAGAGACTCGATGCGGCCGCGCCTGTCAAAACGCCGCAGACGCGCAACACTGGCGCGGCAAAGGCTGCAGGAACCATCGTAGAGAACAGTAAGTTCGGCCATGTTTCTTCGCTCCCGAGCGCCTCTCTATTCTATTTGATTCCGAAGGTTGTGCAGACGGCGCAGCGGGCATGGAACAGAATGAGTGTGGCCTGCCTGTGAATCAAGCACGCAAGGCCGGACGGAACCTACTGAGGCGAATATCCCGAACGATCCATCCTCCGAGAATGATCATGATCGGGTACTCAATAGAGGAAATTGCAGGTGGTCAAGGGGGATCGCTGGTCATTGGGGAGGAAGTTTGCCGGCGGCGGCTTCCATCATGATGGCGAACGCTTGGGCTTCCGTGGAGGTGCCAGGGCTATCGAAATTGGGAGCGCCGCAAACGCTTTGTACATACCCGTAAGAATCCATCTTGCCGCGGGCGGCGCTGCGCATGCGTTCGGCGGCGGAGCGATATTGCCCGGGCAGCCAGCCACCCAAAACTCCCGTGTAGATCGCGAAGGCGAGCATTTGAGCGAGGTTTGCTTCGACGAAAGTGTCCGGGCGGTCGATGACATCGTGAAAGAGGCCGTCGGGTCGCTGATAGGCAAGGCAACCATCGACGATATCGGCGACGAAAATGGCGAGACGCTGGCGGTCGTCTTTACGGCCGACAGGAAGGGAACGGATGACGCGGGCGAGTCCGGCGGCGGCCCAGCCATTGCCGCCACCCCAGTATTCTTTTTGATTTTTCGCGTTGGGTGCATCGTCCCAGAGATGAGCCAGCAGTTTTTTCTGGGGATCCCACAGGCGTTTGCGGAAACCATCGATTTGTTGCAGGGCCTCGTCGTAGTGACCTGTGGCCGCGAGGAAGGGCGGAGCGCCATTGAACCCGTCGGACCAGACTTGGGGATGATCGAAGACGTGGTAGAGCGTGCCGTCGGCGGCGCGTGGGGCTTTGCGGAGGATCCAATCGAGGAGCCCGCTTGCTGCTTGCTGAATTCCGGCATCGCCTGTGATCTGCCCTGCATGCCAGTATGCTGCGCCACCCATGGCGGGATCGGTCGGGCCTCCTTCGACAACCACGCCGAGGCGGCCATCAGGCACACGCTGGACAATTGCGGCCTTGGTCAGGCGAATGACGTTGTCGTCTTCTCCGGCTTCGAGGAAGGCCTGAGCCAGAGTGCCCTGCTCCCAATCGCGGCGCTCCATAGCCAGCCCGGCAAGGGCGGCTTTCTTAATGCGTTCGCGAGCGTCTGTAGACTCATCGAGAGCGGAGGAGCTTGGAAAATTCGGAAGGCCCAGTCCCGCACCGAGAAGGGCCACGTTTCGGAATAGTTCTCTGCGGTACATTGGTTACCTCGAATCGGAAATGCAACGCAAGGTTACATCGGTCGAGCTAGGAAAAACTGTGACGAACACACATACCCCGTGCGGCAGCAGGGCAGGCGGAAGCAGCTGTGACGTCTATTGGGCAAAGCTCATGGGGAACTTGGGATTTTCAATGCGATTTTTTGACGGACTGACCCGGACAGGCTGCCCGATACGCCTTCCGGGATGGTCATTTCGGGACTAACGCGAAGCGTTCTGGTCACATCCAATGGACTGATTGACGAGGTCTGGATGGTCAGGGGGTTACATGGCGGCTGAACTTACCTTGTTGGTAAATGGCGCGAAGCAGGTCGTGTCCGTGGCTCCGGAAACGCCATTGCTGTTTGTGCTGCGAAATGAGCTGAAATTAACTGGACCACACATGGGCTGCGGGATAGCGCAGTGTGGGGCGTGCGCGGTGCTGTTGGATGGAGAAGAGGTGCGCACCTGCGTCACGCCGGTATCCTACGCCGTGGGCAAGCAAGTGACGACTCTGGAAGGGCTACCAGTTCTTTGGGCGGCGGAGAAGCATTTGAGCGCAACGGAGGCAGCCAAGACTCTGCATCCGGTGCAGCAAGCATGGATTGACGAGCAGGTGCCGCAATGCGGCTACTGCCAGAGCGGAATGATGATGGTCGCAGTGCAATTACTTGCCAAGAATCCGAATCCTACGGTGGCCCAGATTAAGGATGCGTTCACGAACACGCCGCCATCACCGCATTTGTGCCGGTGCGGCACATACGCCGCAATCATTGATGCAGTTCAGCGCGCAGCGAAAGCGATGAAGGCGTGAGAAGGAATACCATGAAGGTAAAAGCGGAAACGGCTGATAATTCCTACATCACCGCGACGATTACACGGCGCAGCTTCGTGAAAATCGGTGGTGCTCTATTTGTCTCTGCTTTGCTTCCGCCGGGAATTTCCACCTTGGCAGCTGAGACCGGCGCAGCACCGGATCCGACACTTCTGGGATCGTGGCTGGAAATTCGCAGCGACAATACGATCGTGGCGCGCACCGGCCGAACGGAAACGGGAACAGGGATGAGTGGATATTATGCGCAGGCCATCGCGGAAGAGCTGAATGTGCGGCCAGAAACGATTTCGCTCATTCTGGGCGACACGGACAAGACCCCGGATGGCGGTTACTCCGCAGGTTTCCTAAGCGGAATGAGCAACCTTCGGAAAGTCGCGGCGTATGCGCACCAAGCGCTGTTGGGACTGGCGGCCACGCAACTCGGTATTCCGGTTTCCGGCCTTGCTGTGGTCGATGGAGTCGTGTCTGGCGGGGGAAAGAGCATCAGCTACGGGCAACTGGTTGAGGGGCAGCATCTGGATTTGAAGATTCCAGTTGAAGGCAAGCTTCCCCAGATCGACTCGACCGAGTGGATGGGAGTTGCAGGGCTAGAAGGAATCACGGTGACTGGGAATCCGCCCATGAAGGCGATGAACCAGTTCAAAGTAATGGGCACGTCGTATCCGGTGCCAAGTATTTCTGACAAGGTCACGGGAAAGACGAAATGGAGCTGTGACGTCGCACTGCCAGGAATGCTGCACGCGCGAATAGTACGGCCGGCGACCTTGGGCTCGACTCTAATTTCCGCGGGCGAAATTGACAAGAAGCAGTTTCCGGCGGCAGAGATTGTAAAGAGGGGCAATTTGGTGGCTGTGGTTTCTCCCGACGAATGGGAGGCAGTCAGCGCGGCGCGAGCGGTGGAGTTGAGCACGAGGTGGACGGAATGGGCGGGGCTGCCGGGCAGCGAGAACCTAACGAAGACGCTGCGCGAGCAGAAGTGGGGTGCGCCATCCGAGAGCAGAGGGAAGGCCGACGACGTGAAAACAGCGCTGGCGAGGGCAGCCAAGACAATTTCGTCGACTTATGAGCAGCCCTATGTGAGGCACGCGCCAATCGGGCCGTTCGTGGCCGTAGCTGATGTGCGCAGCGATGGAAGTGTGACGGTGTGGACGCATTCGGCGCAGTCGCAAGGGCTGCGTACGCGGATCGCGCATATGCTTGGCGTGCCGGTGGACAAAGTGGTGGTGCGCTGGCTGGAGCATTCCGGCCAATACGGACGCACGACGTTTGGTGGGGATGGTGCCGAAGCTGACGCGGTTCTCCTTTCGCAATTGACCGGCAAGCCAGTGCGGGTGCAGTGGACGCTCCAGGAGGACTTGGCATGGTCAACGGCATCGCCGGGATGGATATCGGACATCAAGGCGGGATTGGACTCGAATGGCCAGGTGACCGCGATACAGAGCGCATTCTATTCGCCGCATGAGAGTGATGCGAGACTGCTCGGCGCGATTCTCTCCGGAACGCCCACCACCACGTCAAAACCGGGGATGTGGATCGCCACGGAATGGCCGTACGAAAAGATTCAGAGCAGACTGGAAGAAGCATATGGAATGCCGAACATTGGAGGGGACTCGGCTTATGGCGGTTTGCGCGGAAACATTATGCGTACGCCGGGACAACGCCAGCAAAATTTTGCTCTGGAGGGGTTGATCAATGAGGCAGCAGCTGCGGCAAAGGCCGACCCGATCCAGTTCCGAATCGAGCATACGAGTGAACAGCGACTGATTGATATTTTGAACGCGACAGCCAAGTCGGCGGGATGGGAGTCGCGGCCATCGCCTCATCGTGGCGCACGGAAGACGGGAAGTGGCGCAGTGAGGGGCAGAGGCATGTGCATCATGCTGCGTGAGAATGCGTATTGGGTGGGGATCGCGGAGGTCGAGGTGACGCCCGTTCCGGGCGCTGTGAAGGTGACTAAATTCACGATTGGGGTGGATCCAGGTAAGGTTATTAACCCGCGGCAACTCGACCGATGCATGAAGAGTGGAGTTGTAATGGGGTTGAGCGAGGCGTTGAAGGAAGAAGTCACTTTTGACAAGAGCAACGTGACGAGCACGAATTGGAGCCGGTACAAGATATTGACAATGGAGGAGATGCCAGAGATCAAGGTGGTGCAGATTTCGCGGGATGATAGGGGTTTTGGCGGTGGCTCGGAGGGCGCGAATGCAGTCGTTCCCCCTGCCGTCGCTGCTGCCATCTTCGACGCCACTGGCGTTCATCCTCGTCGGATCCCGCTGACTCCCGAGTATGTGCAGAGGTTGCTCAAAGGTTAGACCGCTACAAGTACTGGGACCCGCGCGGGGATTTTTCTAAAAAGTCTAAAACTGCAGCAACTTTTGGAGGGACACGGGGTTGTGGTCCGGAACCGCGGGTGAAGCTTGGGTGTGTCCAGTAGGGGAACCCTCCGGGCCTGCCTGCCGGTGAAAACGGCTAACTCGCCTGGCCGTTGATCGAAAACGACAATCTGGAGGAAGAACATGAAACGACTCATCGCCATTTTGGTGAGTACGGTGGCGCTACTGGTGTGCGCAGCGCTGGTCCATGCCCAGGACCTGCTCGTGCCCGCCGGGACGCTGCTGCAATGTACGATGGATGAACCAAACTTCTCTTCGGCGACAGCGGCAGTGGGTGATCCCGTGTTGTGCCATTTGCGGACGCAACAGGAGTTCGGCAGGCCGTTGTTTCCGCGAGGAAGCATGTTGGGTGGGCACTTAGAGGCGGATAAGGAGCCAGGGCATTTCGTGGGAAAAGGCTACTTGAAGATCACCTTTGACCGGGTGATTTTGCCGAATGGGGACCTACCTGTTCCCGCCAAGGTAATTCAGGCTCGAGGCTATAAGGTGGACAAACAAGGGGCCATCGATGGAAATGGCCACGCGAAGCGAGACGTGGTGGAGTGGATGATTCCTCCGCTGTGGCCGTGGAAGGTGGTCAGCTTGCCGTTCCGCGGGCCAAGGCCGACGTTAAAGGGCGAAGAGCCGCTGGAATTGCGGCTGATGGACGACATCATGATTCCTCAGCATCTGGCGCAAGTGCTGCATCCAGACCGTCCGCCAACGGCGATTATCACAAGGCCGAGCACGTATCCGGCACCTGCAGTGAATCCGCCTGCCGCGGTACCACCCGCCGCAGAGCCGCCTGCTCCAAATCCCATGCAGTTGGCTGTGGTGAAGAGCGCCAAGGAACCGGACACGAGTGACGCTGCAGAAGTTCCGCAGGCCAGCGAACATTACACCATGCTGGTGCTGAAATCGAACCAGTTGGTGGAGGTGTTGAAGTACCACCGAGACTGCGATTACTTGATGATCGAAGACACGCAAGGGCGGACGGGATCCGTGAAGGTCAGCGACGTGGATTGGCGGAAGACGTCGGAGATGACAGCGGAAGTACGGTCCGTGGATACGCCGTCGATTTCACGTGAGATCCATTGATTGGCCGAGATTGAAACAGATTAAAGCGATTTGACGGCAACTGTTGCGGGTAGCGACGGCACGTTGCAGGTGTGTGCAGCGGGGAGTGCGTTTCTACGGGCGGAACACCTCGAGAGAGGGTCTCCACATTCACCAGCTCACGGAATGGGGGCGGATTGAGCCCCTACGAAGACGAAGCCATGATCTCCCCGAAGGGGAAGGCCGTCCGAGTCGGGACCAGCGGTGATCGGACCTTAGATGTGGCAGTTGGTGGCGCCTCGCTTTTCGAGATAGCGCTGGTGGTACTCCTCGGCAGGCCAAAATGGGCCGGCGGGAGTGATTTCTGTGGCGATCGGATGTCGGAACCTGCCGCTGGCGTCTAGCGCTAGCTTGGATTTCTTCGCAGCAGCTTCTTGTTCCGAGGAGTGAAAAAAGATAGCGGTGCGGTACTGTCTGCCGAAGTCCGGGCCCTGGCGGTTCACCTGGGTGGGATCGTGCATTTTCCAGAAGACATCGAGGAGTTGTTCGTAGCTGACTTTGGCCGGGTCGAAAGTGACTTGAACTACTTCGGCGTGGCCGGTGGTGTCCGTGCAAACTTCGCGGTACGTGGGATTATCGGCGTGGCCGCCGGAATAGCCGGAGACTGCGTCAATCACGCCGGGGACGCGGCGGAAGCCGGCTTCGACCCCCCAGAAGCAACCGGCACCAAACGTGGCGATTTCAGACATGTGATTCTTCCTCCAATCACTGAGTACTTGTGATTTTACACGTACTTGGATGCAGGAGGTATGCACACGGGTTCAAAGGCAGCGAGCGAGTAAAGGGGTTTGAACGGAGGACTTTAAGTTGAGAGTCTTCACGCTCTCTTCTCGGATGCCCACAGATGACGAGCTTGCTGGTTGCCGAGAAATGGTAGGGCGCCCGCCTCCAGAGCGGCCACCACAATCCTGAATTAAGAGGCTTTCTTGTGGGTCGCGGGTCTGGCGCTGCCAAGCTCGGCGAGCTTCTCCCGGGCGGGAGCCTTGTAAGGGCTGTCGACCGAGGCGGCTTCCGTGAAAGCCTTAGTGGCGTCCGCATTTTTCTTCAGATTGAGATAAGCAAAGCCCAAGCGGTATTCATTGCGGGCGTAGAGTGTGTCATTGGACTTCAAGAGCGGGGCGGCTTTCGAGAGATTGTCGACAGCCTGGGCATTCAGTTTCTTCTGAAGACTGACCTGGCCGAGGGTGCTGAGGGCCAAACCCTTTTGGATGGAAATCTGCAGCTGCCATTGCTCGTCGGAAAGATTGGCAGGTTTCTTGGCGGTGTCGGTGAGCGAAGCGGCCTTTTTCGCGTAGGCGTCGGCCTTATCGAGTTGGTCGCCCTTTTCGCTGTAGTCGTCGGCGAGAAGGAGGAGCATGCCAATGTCGTTGGGATCCTTCGCGAGAGCACCATTGGCAACTTCCTGCATCTTGGCGCGGTTTTGCGCTTGCTGGTAAGAGGAGGCAGCCATGGTGAGGGCCTGCTCGCTTTCCGGCGTATCTGGGTACATTTTCGCGAAGCGCATGAAGTAATCTGCCTTCTTGCTAGGATCTTTGGCGCTGTAAGCTCCACTGAGGAGGGCCTGCTCGACATAGTCTTGATCATCCTTGAGAGAAGCGAGTTTTTCGGATTTGGAATGAGACCACTCGTCGGCGTCCGAGCCAGCGGGAGCCGGAGAAGCCTTGTAAGTCTGGATGATGGAGTTCGCTTTCTCCCCGTAGGTGTATAGCTTGTCAGGATCTCCCTTCTCGGCGGCGGCACGGACCATATTGACGGCGTCGAGATAGTTGTTGGGGTCCAAGGCAAAAAGCTTGTCGCCGTACTCGAAGGCTTTGTCGTACTGCTTGGCGTTGATGTAGTAATTGACGTACTGCTCATCGGCAACGATCTGGAAATCACCTTCTGGGAAGGCTTTTGCAAATTCATCAATCAAGGGGAGCTTCTGCGAAGGATCGGCGGCATTAATCGCAGTGAGTTGATGATCGGCTTCCGATCCGGCAGGAATCGTAACGTTTTTGCCGAGTTGTGCTTTGCAGGCGGGAGCCAGAAACGCGAGGAGCAACAACTGGGCAGTAAGAATCCGTGTGAACGACATACTTACCTCCCGTGGGTTAGAAACCGCGGAGCGAGGGCCTCTTAATGAAGAATCTTAGTGCGCCGGGGTGTAGGGTGCAAATCAATTCGCGAATCGCAGGAATCAGGGAGCAGGTGGATTTGACCTGGCGCGGTGGAGCGCGAGATTATCGTGAGTTTGAAGTGGAGGGTTCATGGACCTGGGATTGCGCGGACGAGTGGCAATTGTGGCGGCGGCGAGTAAGGGGTTGGGGCGCGCCGCAGCGGAGGAATTGGCGCGAGAAGGCGCAGAGGTGGCAATTTGCGCGCGGACAGCGGCGGAGCTGAAGAAGGCCGCGGAACAGATCGGCGAGGTGGGTGGACGCGAAGTTTTCTGGAGGGCGGTGAATGTTGGTAATTCAGCGGCCGTTGCGGAATTTGTGGCGGCAGTGGAAAAGCAATTTGGGCGAGTGGATATTTGCGTTACGAATACGGGTGGACCTCCGTCTAAATTGTTTGCGGCTACAACCAATGAGGATTGGCGCGTATGGACCGAACAACTGCTGATGAGCGCAGTGTATTTTGCCCAAGCGGTTTTGCCGCGGATGCAGAAGAATAACTGGGGCCGGTTTCTGACGATCACCTCGTATTCCGTAAAACAGCCGGTTGAAGGGCTGCTGCTCTCCAATGCGCTGCGCGCGGGCGTGACCGGGTTGGTGCGGACACTGGCGAATGAGTACGCCGCGTATGGAATAACCGTGAATAACATATGCCCAGGATACACGCGGACGGAACGGCTCGACGAATTAGCGGCAATGATGGGAGCGCGAAGCGGCGCAAGTGCGGAGGAAGTGTTTGCAGGATGGAAAAAGTTGATCCCCGCTGGACGGTTGGGAACGCCACAAGAGTTCGCCGGCGTGGTGGCATTTTTGGCCTCGGAGCGCGCGAGCTATGTGAACGGAGTCTCGTTAACGGTGGACGGTGGCACGACGCGTAGTCTTTTGTGAGATACGAGATCTTGCTTTGATGGAGCAAAGGGAGACAGACGAATGATGAGAGCGAGCGAAAAGCGGCAATGCCCGGTGGTCTGGGGAAGAATGCTGGTTTGCGCGGTGTTGTTGCTGGGCAGCGCGTTATTGTTGCGCGCGGATGAGCCGTATGCGCCGAGCAAAGACTACGATTTGCAGCATTCGAAAGTGGCGTTGCGATTTGACCTGGAGCAGAGGAAGGTAATTGGGGATGTGACGCATACGGTGTCTCCGCTGCGGGAGGGCGTGGAGAAAATTTCGTTCGACTCCGTTGGATTGCAGATTCAGAGCGTCAGAGTGAACAGGAGCGAGGCGAAATTTTCCACGACGGACAAGAAACTGATCGTGAACTTGCCGAAGGCAGGTAAAATCGGCGAGAAGTATGAGATCGAAATCAAGTACGAAGGCAAACCGACCAAAGGCTTGTACTTCATCTTACCGGACAAGGACTATCCGAACATACCGAAACAGGTATGGACACAGGGCGAATCCGAGGATACGCGATATTACCTGCCGACGTACGACTACCCAAACGATAGGCTGACGACGGAAACAATTCTGACGGTGCCGGGGGATTGGCTGACGGTTTCGAACGGGAAGCTGATCAGTACGACGGACGCCGGCGGTGGCATGAAGACATGGACCTGGCGGGAGTCACTGCTGAGTTCGACGTATCTCTTCACGGTGGTGGCCGGTGAATTGGTAGAGGTGAGGGACACGTGGCACAACATGCCTGTGGATTACTACGCGCCGAAGGATCGCGGGGATCGATTGACAGCAAACTACAGCCGGACACCAGCCATGATCGAACTGTTCAGCAAGAAGTTGGGCGTGGACTACCCATGGGAAAAATACGCGCAGAGCATGGTAGACGATTTTGTGGCCGGGGGAATGGAGAACTCCAGCGCAACCACAAACACGGCGAGTTCCCTGCGGAATCCGAAGCTAGTTCCGGAATACCCTACGGATGAGGATGGACTGATCTCGCACGAACTGGGGCACCAATGGTTTGGAGACTTGGTCACCACCAAGGATTGGGGCAACATCTGGCTGAACGAGGGATTTGCCACGTTCATGGAGACCGTCTGGACGGAAGCGCACTACGGAAAGGACGAGGCGGATTTCGATCGCTGGACAGCGGCGCGAAACTGGTTTCAGCAGCGAAACTTGTATGCGAAACCGATCGTGCGGCACGATTTCGATGATTCGAGCGAGTTCGACGGCAACGCTTACACGAAAGGCGGATGGGTGCTGTACATGCTACGGCACCAACTTGGGGAAGACAGTTTCTATGCGGGGTTGAAACACTACCTGGAAGTGAATCGTGGGAAGAATGTCGTGACTGCGGATTTGATCAAGGCCATCGAAGAAGCCACGCACACCAATGTAGATCAGTTTTTTGACCAGTGGGTGTTCGGAGCGGGCGCACCGAAGTTCGAGGTGAGCTACAGTTACGACGCCGAAAAGAAACAGGTGGCCATGACGGTGAAGCAGACACAGAAGGTGGAAGGGCGCGTCGGGTTGTTCCGCGTGCCAGTGGACGTGGAGATCACGAATGCGACGGGGCCCAAGCTGTACCCGGTGTTAGTGTCAAAGGCAGAGGAGACTTTTACGTTTCCGTCGGAATCGGCGCCGCAGATGGTGCTCTTTGACAAAGGGACGCAAATCCTAAAGTCCATGGAATTCAAGAAGGACAAGAAGGAGCTGCTCTACCAGCTCAAGAATGGGGGAGAACTGGCGGACCGGGCGGATGCGGCGGTGGCGCTGGGAAAGTTAAAGGGAGACGACGAGGCGGCGAACGGGTTGGGGGAGGCGCTGCAGAACGACAAGTCGCGGGGTGTGCGGGATGCAACGGCGGAATCGCTGGGAGAATTGAACGGCCCGGTCGCGGCGAAGCGGTTATTGAGCTCACTCGACGAGGTGAAGGAGCCGGAACTGCGCGCGGCCATCGTGCATGCGCTCGGTTCGTTCAAAGAAAATGCCGAAATCACCGCGAAGCTGGAGGCCATCGCGCAAGATGATCCTTCCTATCGCGCGCGGGCAGCGGCGCTTGGTGCGATTGGACGCATGAAGACACCGAAGGCTTACGAAATATTGACGGCCGCAGTGAATGGCGATTCACCAGATGGGTTCCTGCGGAATGCTGCGTTGCGGGGACTCGGGCCGCTTGGAGACGACAAGGCCGTACCATTGTTGCGCGGATGGGCAGCGCCAGGAAAAGAGACGGAATCACGGCAGGCGGCCATCAGCAGCTTGGCGCGGCTTCAGAAGGACAACAAGGAAATTACCAATCAGATCGCGGGCTATTTGACCGAGCCACACTTCCGTGTGAAGTTGGCATCGATTTTTGCGCTCGGCTCGCGTGGCGATGCCTCAGCCATACCGGCGCTGGAAGCATTGTTGAAAAGCGATGACTTGAGCATTGAGATGGCGCCGATGATCAAGACACAGATTGAACGGCTGAAGAATCCTGGGAAGGATGGGCTTGGCGGGCCAATGGGAATGGGGATGGGCGAGGAAGCGCCGGAAGCAGGGGCCAAGGGCGGAGAGGATCAACGCTTGAGCCATCTGGAACAGTTGGTGGAGGAAATGAATGAGAGATTGAAGGCGATCGAAGGGCGCTTGCCTGCTGCGCCAAAGCGATAGGGACTACGTTTCGGCCAGTAGAATGCGGAGATCACGCAGGTTGTTGCCGGTAGGCCCGACGACAATGGCATCGCCCAGCTGAGTGAAGAAGGAGTAGGCGTCGCTGCGGTGGAAAGCGACGCGGGGATCCAAGCCGAGTGATTTTGCGCGGGCCAACGTGTCTCCGTCGGCTGCGGCACCAGCGGCAGGGCTGTTACCGTCAATGCCGTCTGTGCCGGCACTCAAGACAGTGATTTTGCGTCCGGCAATTTTTTCAACGCAAGCCAGGACAAAGGCGGAATTCCTGCCACCAGTCCCATTGCCGGTCACGGGCGAACTCACTTCTCCATCGGAGATGACAGCAACGCGCTGGCCAGGGTTTTGCCTCTGCCAGGCTTCCAATTGAGACAACAGGTTGTCCGCGGCTTTTTCCACCGGCCAATCATCGGTGGAATTGTCGCAAAAGGTGAAGTAGCCGTGTGCTTCGACGGCATGGTGGGCGGCGTGAAATAGGTCGTCCATCCCCAGGAGCAGTACAAAGTGGGCATCCGCGAAAGCAGGATGGCCCGGTTTGGGTGTTTCGGGCATGAGGCCAGCTTCCAACCAACGTTGCAGGGTGGCGGGAAAGCGCTTCAGCAAATCGTAGTGCGCGAAAACGTGTTGGACATCGGCGATGGTCGTGGGATCAGGGAGCGAAGGACCGGAAGCGAGGGAAGCTTCTTTCCCCACAGGGACGTCGGTGACCGCAAGAGTTATTTTCTGGGCGGCACCGGCGGCAAGAGCGAGTCGGCCGCCTTTCACGGCAGAGAGATGACGGCGGACAGTGTTTATGCCATCGATGGGAGCACCGCATGTGACCAGAGAGCGGTGGACGACCTGAAGATCATCGAGATTCATCGCGGGATCTAGAGGAAGATCCACAAGAGCCGAGCCTCCGCCGGAGAGCAGAAAAACGACCAGTGTGTTGCGATCACAGGTGTGGAGTAAGTGAAGAATGTGGACGGCGGCGCGCCAACTGTCGTCGTTGGGAATCGGATGCCCGCCGAGGAAATAATCGAGGCCAGGGACGGGATGGTCTGGTTTGGTCGGAGCTGCGACTACGCCTTGTAAGGATTTGAGATGCGGAACGAAGGCGGCAAAGCCGTTCACCATGGCATGAGAGGCTTTGCCTATGGCGATAACTACGACGCGGGGGATACTGGCGAGGTCAATTCTGGCGCAGGGAAGAATGAGGCGAGAGTGGTCCAGTTGAAGCTTGCGCTGCATTACAGAAGAAATATCGATGGAGGAGAGAATCTGGTGGAATATTTCGCGAGCGATTTGTTTTGTGGGTGGCATGTTTCCACCGTCGTGAACTCAGGGCTTCTTGAAAATCTGTGGATTCAGCATATTGGGAGGACGCTGCCCTTTAAAGATTGCAATGACATTGTTGGCGGCAATGACGGCCATCTTGGAACGTGTTTCCAGCGAAGCGGAAGCGAGATGCGGCGTCAGGACTACGTTGGGGCGTTTGAGGCCGGGGTGGATGAAAGGCTCATTTTCAAAGACGTCGAGAGCAGCGCCGGCAATTTTACGGTTTTCAAGCGCCGCAACGAGAGCGGCTTCATCCACGACGGGACCACGGGACGTGTTGATGAGGAAGGCGGTCGGCTTCATCCGGTAAAACTTGGGAGCGTCAAAGAGGGCGCGCGTCTCTGGAAGGAGCGGCACGTGCAGGCTGATGAAATCGGATTCCGCGAGGAGAGAGTTCATGTCGCGGAACTCCGCGTTGACGGAATTTTCAACATCCTCAGAAGCGCGAACCGCATCCGTATAGATTACCTTCATCTGGAAACCGGAGGCGCGGCGGGCAACGGCATGGCCAATGCGGCCGAAACCGACAATACCGAGAGTCTTGCCCCAAACATCGGCGCCGCAGAGTTGATCGAGATTCCAGCCCTTCCAATTTCCGGAACGAGCGAGAAGTTCACCTTCGCTGAGGCGGCGAGCGACGGCCATGAGCAGAGTCCAGGCAAAATCGGCGGTGGTTTCATCAAGAACGCCAGGGGTGTTGGTGGCGACAACGCCTCGTTTGGTGCAAGCGTCAACATCAATGTTGTCGAAGCCGACGGCGACATTTGCAACGACGCGGAGTTTGGGGGCGGCGCGGAGGAATTCTTCATTGATTTTTTCGGTGAGAAGACAGACCAGCCCCTCTCTGTCTCTCGCCCGGCGCAAAACTTCTTCACGTGGCGGCCGTTCGGCTTCGGACCAATACTGGATATCGCAGTTGGCGTCTAAGATTTTTCTGGCATCTTCAAATAACGGATGAGTCGAATAGACTTTCGGTTTCGGCATTCCTTGGCCTCAGGGCTCTTGCTGGCCCTCTACACTAGCACAGCTGAAGGAAGGACCGGGGAGTGCCCTTGCCACCATGCAGTGTGCGTTACTATAGTGAAGTAGTGAGCCCGCCAAGCGCATCGATCCATCCCTCCTTGATTCGCGAGATCAAATCCCTCTTGGGCGTGGAAAACGTCTTGGACAAAGAAGAAGACCTGCTGTTGTACGAGTTCGATGGCTCGGTGGAGAAGGGCCGGCCGGATCTGGTGGTGTTTCCGCACGCCGCCGCGGAGGTGTCCCAAATAATTAAATTGGCGGCACGCTATCAAGTTCCAGTTGTAGGGCGCGGTGCGGGAACGGGACTTTCGGGTGGGGCGTTGGCGCGCGGCGGCGGGGTGATGATTGTCTTCGCGCGGATGAACAAGATCCTTGAAATTGATGTCGAGAACCGGCGGGCAGTCGTACAGCCCGGAGTCGTGAACCTGGATATCACGCGAGCCGTGGAGCATGCGGGTCTATATTTTGCGCCGGATCCCTCGAGCGCCAAGTCCTGCACTATCGGCGGGAATGTGGCGGAAAACGCGGGCGGGCCGCACACGCTGGCTTATGGAGTCACAACGAATCATATTGCGGCGCTGGAACTGGTGCTTCCTGACGGCGAGATCGTGCGCGTAGGCAGCAAACATGGCGATGCAGCGGGCTATGACCTTTGCGGGCTGTTTGTGGGAAGCGAAGGGACGCTGGTGCTGGTCACTGAGATCACCGTGAAGCTTGCACGCAGGCCGGAAGCGGTGAAAACGCTCCTGGCAATTTTTGAAACCATTGAGGACGCGTCGCAAGCAGTGGTGGAGATTACGGCAAGCGGAATTACGCCGGCTGCTTGCGAAATGCTGGACGGATGGACGTTGCGTGTGGTGGAGGACTACATTCACGCCGGATATCCCCGCGATAGTGGCGCGGTGCTGCTGCTGGAAGTCGAGGGATTGAAAGAAGCGGTGGAAGGGCAAGCAACCGCCATTGAAGCTGTGTGTGGAAAATGCCAAGCGCGGGAAGTGCGGCGGGCAAAGGATGATCGTGAGCGGGATTTGCTCTGGAAGGGCCGGAAAAATGCGTTTGGGGCGCTGGGACGGATAGCGCCTAGCAATTACGTCTTGGATGGCGTAATTCCGCGATCGAAATTGCCGCAGGCATTGCAGCGGATCAAAGAGATTGGAATGAAATACGGATTCAACGTAGGAAACATTTTCCATGCGGGCGATGGGAACTTGCACCCCATTGTGTTGTATGACCCTCGAGACGCCGGGCAATTCGAGAAGGCCATCGCGGCATCGGCCGAAATCATCCGGGCATGCGTGCAGATGGGTGGGGCGCTGACCGGAGAGCATGGTGTGGGGATGGAGAAGAACGAATTGATGGGGCTGCTGTTCAGTGAAGCGGATTTTGCATTGATGCGGAGAGTGCACGATGCGTTCAACCCAGATTCCTTGCTGAATCCGGGGAAGATCTTCCCTTTGAGCAAAGGATGCGGGGAGATTCGGATCAGGAAGAAGGAAGCAGCGAGTGTGAAGGTATGAAGGTCACGGAGGACATTGCGGGTCGTTTGGCGGAGGCCATCGGGCCGAGGCGGGTTGTCGCCGCGGCGGAAGAACTGGCGACATACGCCGTCGATGGCTTGGTGCCCAACGCGATTGTGCGACCGGCTTCGTCGGAAGAAACGGCGGAAGTGGTGCGATTCGCCTTGGCGGAAAAACTGGGGGTGTTGCCGCTTGGGTCACGGAGCAAGTGTGAACTTGGCATGCCACCAGTACGGTACGACATTGCAATGGACATGACGAGGCTGCGGGGGATCGCGCACTTCGACGCGGGCGACTTGACGTTGAGCGTGGATGCGGGAATGCCGTTGCGCGAACTGGAGATTTATTTGAAGGAAAAGGGCCAGTTTCTGCCGCTGGCGGTGCCTTGTTTCGAAAGTGCGACAATGGGCGGGACGATTGCCTCCGGAATTGATTCGGCGCTGAGGATGCAATACGGTTCGGCGCGCGATTTCCTGATCGGCGCGGAGTTTGTCGATGGCACCGGGCAGATGTGCAAAAGCGGCGGGCGGGTGGTGAAGAACGTGACCGGATACGACCTGCATAAACTGCTGATCGGGTCGCTGGGAACGCTGGGTGTAATCACGCGAGTGAATTTCAGAACCTTCCCGCTTCCAGCTACTTTTGGCGGGCATCTGGCTGGGTTTGCGCACCGACAAAAAGCTTTGGAATACAGAAATGCGGTGGATAAAGCTGGTTTGCCGTTGGCCAATCTGGAAGTGCTCAGTCCAGAAGCAGCCAAAATGATCCACGCTATCCTGCAGAAATCGAAGGAGGCGTTTGCTCTGGAACTGGAGCGGGAGCGGGAGGAATGGTGGGCCTACAGTTCATTCGAGGGAGATGAAGAAGTGGTGCGGAGAATCGGTTGCGAGCTCGAGAAGATTGCGCGAGAAACAGACACGGTGGACAGCAGGATCTTGGGAACGACCGAGGATGAATCGCTGGGAGGAATGTTGCGTGAGTGTTTTGAATGGCTGCGGTGGGCGTCGCCCGCGAATGTGATTTGCCGGCTGGCCCTGCCGGAGGTGAAGGCCGAAATTCTGTCTCAACTTTCGCGATTGGCCGAATCGGTTGGGCTACGTGCGGCGCTGCTGGTGCGCGCCGCCGGTATCGTGTACTTCGCCGTGTTTGCCGAGAGTGAGGATGAGGCGGCGATGGAGCCACTGGCTAAGATCGTTGCTGGCACGAATGCGCTTGCTCGTAAGGAGAATGGCCATGGCACAGTGCTGCATGCGCCTCTCGCGATAAAAAGGCAGCCGGCTGCAATGACCACGAGTGAGAAAGATAGCGCTCTGCAGCAGCGCGTGAAGCGAGCGTTTGACCCCTCGAGTGTTTTTGCCATGGGTCGCGTGGTGGGGGGAGTTTAGGCTTGCCGATGGCGGAATCCATTCCCGGGACAATTCCAGTTTACGAGGATTACGCGCGGTGTGTGCACTGCGGGCTGTGCTTGAACCATTGTCCGACATACCGGCTGTGGCAGTTGGAAGCCGATTCGCCGCGCGGTCGCATCCGGCAAATGATCCTTGTGAATGAAGGACAATTGCCGCTGTCGAGCGTATTCGTCGATCACATCGATAAATGCCTGGATTGCCGGTCATGCGAGACAGCGTGCCCGTCCGGTGTGGAGTACGGGAAGTTGGTGGAGCACGCCCGGGCACACATTGAAACCGAATATCGCCGGCCTTGGTTGGCGCACGTGGCGCGGGAAATTGTTTTTAAGGGATTGTTACCTTTTCCGAGGCGGATTGCGGCGGCGGCCAAACTTCTGCGCTTCTACCAACGCTCGGGATTGCAATCGATCGCGCGCGGCACAGGCGTTTTAAAATTTTTGGGGCTCGCGGAGCGGGAACGGCTTCTACCGCAAATTGACGATGAATTTTTCTTTGGCGAATTGGGAAAAACTTTTCCGGCCAAGGGAGAACGGCGCGCACGCGTTGCGTTTTTTGCCGGCTGCATCGCAAATGTTACGTTCTCTAAACTGAACGAGGCAACCATCCGGGTTCTCGCGGCAAATGGCTGTGACGTTGTGGTGCCGGGAGAGCAGTTATGCTGTGGGGCGCTTGCGGCCCACGCGGGTGTTCGTGAGACTGCGCGGGAACTGGCGCGGAAGAACATAAGGGCGTTTGGAACCGGAGAATTTAGCGCGATTTTGACGAATGCGGCGGGCTGCGGATCCACGTTGAAGGAGTACGACCATCTGTTCGCGCGAAATGAACCGGAGCACGCCGAGGTCGAGGAGTTTCAGAGCAAAGTGCGGGATGTGACGGAGTTTCTGGCCGAGTTGGGATTATCCGCAAAGCTCAAGCCAGTGGCCGAGCGAGTGACCTACCAGGATTCCTGTCACCTGTTGCACGGGCAAAAAGTAAGAGAGGCGCCGCGTGAATTGTTGCGGGCGATTCCGGGCTTGGAATTCGTGGAATTGCCATACTCCGATATTTGCTGCGGGTCGGCCGGCGTCTACAACGTGACGGAGACGAAAGCGTCGCTGGAATTGCTGGCGGAAAAAATGGGACATGCGAAGAAGACGCGAGCGCGGGTGATCGCGACGGCGAATCCTGGCTGTTTGCTGCAACTACGCGCAGGTGTGGAGATGCATGGGACTCGGCAGGAAGTGCTGCATGTGATGGAACTACTAGATCGGTCGATTGAGAAATAAAGTCCGGAATTCCCGCCCCACGAAAACAGTTTGCCAAAGTGGCGATACAGCTTCAACGCTCCCCCATGAGATAACGGCAACCACGCGGCCCCATGATCGCGGAATGGACGGCGTTCCGAGGAACATCGCAGCGGTCGCCCGGGCGGTAGGTGTGCGACTGGCAATCCAGGATAAGGGTCATTTCGCCATTCAAAATGATGTGAGCAGTTTCGGTTGTATGCGTGTGGTCACCATAATGAGCGTTCGCAACGTCCTCCCAGGCATACACGAGGGAAAAGCCTTCGCGCCTGAGCCGAGCAATAAGTTCGGTTTCGTCCATTGAGGAAATTCTAGCGCGGCCAGAGGATTTGGGAAATCGCGCGCAGAGACAGCAACGCCCTCCCTGCAGAAATGGGGGTTGCTGCAGAAAGGGCGCGCCGTCTTCAGGAGAGAAGATCTTTATAAGTAAAAGGGGTTATTCGCTCGGGGGCGGAGCAGTTGCGTCCAAAGGCGGAGGCGGTGCGCCGCCAAGGCCACGCCTGCCGCGAGCATGCATCGTAGCTTGCTTCACCGTGTAATCCGATGGCACAGAGAAGAGCGAAGCCGCAGGCTCGGTGCGCTGGATGTTGGTTAACGTGTAGGTAACCTGGCCGAGGCGAGGATCGTTGCGCATGATTTTCACCACGAGCTGTAGCTCCGGAGAATACCACTGCTCATTTACGACGGTGATGGCATTGGCATTGCCAATCTGCCCTGCCGGAATGACGCGGGTGTAACGAGTCCCTTGGGCGCTGACACCGCTAATAGTTTGCGTGCCGAGGTCCTCTTTCTTCAGGCTGCCGTTAGCGATTTCCTGCTGGAAATGAGCTTCAAATCTACCCTGCAAATTCTCAGCGTTATTGGGACGGCGAGGCGGAACGGGAAGTTGTTCAGCAACCCTTGTATCTGCATGGAGGATGAAAGCCGTGCCTGCCACGGGATCATGAATGCTGACCATGGAACGAGGCTGGCCGGAAGCCGGAATAGCGCCGACACCGGTGAAGGTGGTTTCGCGGCGAGTGCGACCCTGGCTATCGCGATAGACGCTGGACTGAATTTTACGGTCGATGACGTTGCCATCGGAAAGAGTCTGCTTGGTTTCAGTCACGGCAACCGCACTGTAGGGAGCGCCGGCAACCACTTTTCCAGGATGCATTTCGCCGAAGCCTAAAATTTCCATGCGCGGCCCTATGGGGCCGCCCGGCATCATGGCATCCGGTGAGGCAGGGGGCTCCGCCGGCGGTTCTTGAGCACTCAGCGAGAGCGCGCCCAGTAGGAGCGCTCCACCCGCGATCACGCAAATCCGTTTATAGTTCATTGCGAATTCTCCTCGTCTCTCCCGATCTGCGGCAGCCGCCGCAGGAAATCAATTGGTGGTTTCCGTGGCTGTTTGAGGCAAGCGCACGGCTTGCGGTAGTCCATCATCGCCAACCAACAAATCCACCTGAATCCAATCCCCCGCATGTTCTTCATTGATGGTCAAGCCGAGGCCCCCAAGGGCAGCGCGTTGCATCTGCACGCGCACGACAGTGGCGTCTTCCGGGGCCGGAGGCATGCTGTCCGGCAGAAGAGTAAAGTCTCCGGAACCATTTGACGCCACGATCACATCACTAAGCTCGGAGCCTGCTGGAGCGTTGACCTGCGACAAGGTACTCGCATTTCCCGTCGAGACGGGAATGTGCACGAAATTGGGTTGGGTCTTGGCAAGATTCATGCCTCGATGCATTTGCCAATTCACCCAGGCGACCGCGAAGAAGAGAGCCGCCGCAGCCGCGAGACTCCAGCCAAGAATAAGCGCAGTCCGCTGCGTCTTGACGGTCTTGTGTTTGGTGCGGAACTCTTGGCGCAGGCGCATTTCCACGCGTGAAGGAGCTTCGGATTCACTGGTTTCCGCCCCCAGGACTCGCAGATCCTCACGCAAAGCCAGCCAGTTCTCGTGCAGCGCGGCGCAATGAGGACATTCGCGCAAGTGCTCGCGAGCAGCTATCTGGAGCAGCCCGTCTGCCCCTGGAGAGCCAAGGTCGAGTCCCGCAGTAGCAAATTCTTCACAAGTCATTCCCGTATCTCCGTCAAAATCATCCACGGCTCGCATTGGCACGTTTTGGAACTTCACGAAGCATTTCGAGCTTCGCAAGCAAGAGCGCGCGACCACGGTGCAGGCGGGAGCGAATCGTTCCTACTGGACAATCGAGGGTGTGGGCGGCCTCGTCGTAGCTCATCTCTTCGAGTTCGCAAAGCACGACGGCTTCGCGAAACTCCGGAGGCAGTTCCATGACGGCCGAACGAACCTGCTCGCGGCGCTCGCGAAGCTCTGCCCATCGCGCGGGTGTCATCTGCTCGTGTAGCTGCGCATGGATCTCGTGTCCGGCATCACCCTTTTCGTCGAGAGAAAAGTCCCTAGGGACACGTTCTAGATGTTTCATGATGCGGTTTCGCGCCACGCCGTAGAGGAAGGCGCCCAGCGTGCCGCGTTCTGCGTCGTATTTTTTTGGTTCGCGTACAAGCACCATAAAAACATCCTGCACAATTTCTTCCGCTGCCCAGGTGCTGCCGGTCATGCGGACGGCAAAGCGGTATAAGGGCGCCTGATGGCGGCGGTAGAGCTCGGTGAATGCACGTTCGTCACCCTTGGCCGAGCGCTTGAGCAGCGCGTCATCCGTCTCGTGTGACTCGATCTGCATCGCTTCTGGCGTGACGCCTGCTTTCATTGATATTTCCCTCGGGGAAGGGAAAAAGTTCCCCAGGAGATATTGATCCTGTCCAAGGGCTAAGCCCTATAAATAGAACACAAAAGGGCCCCTGGAGTTTCGAGAATCTCGTTTCCGGGCCAAAATTCAGCGCTTATTGCCAGGACGGAACATACTGGCGGCAATCCGGGTGACCAGGCGACGCGGAACGAGGCGTTGCATGTTCGCACCCAACGAGTTTGCCAGCCCGGAAATGACGTAACTCTTCCCCTCAGCCAGGGCCTGCAGGCCGGTCCGGGCTACTTTCTCCGCAGTTTCCTTGTGGTGCTTGCGGGTGAACTGCTCCTGACCGGCGACAGCGTGAAACTCGGATTCCGTCGAACCGGGGCACAGGGCGCACACCCGTATGCCATAGGGCTTCATTTCCTCAGCGAGGCCCTCGGCGAATAGAAGGTCGAAGGCTTTCGTCGCCGCGTAAGTGCTGATGTATGGAACAGCCTGAAAAGACGCCGTGGAAGCGAGGATGAGGACGTGGCCCCGGCGACGAGCGATCATGTCCGTAAGAAAAAGACGCGTGAGATGGACGACCGCGGTGCAGTTAACCTGCACCATGTCCAGGAGGCGCTGCGTAGCCACCTGCGTGAGCTCGCCGTATTGACCGAAACCGGCGTTATTGATGAGCAGATCGATAACGAGGCCTTTTTGCTTTGTGAAGGCGTAGAGTTTTTCGGCAGAATCGGGTTGGGTCAAATCGGCGACAAAAATTTCCGTTTGGATGCCGTGCGCCGCCTTTAGTTTCCGGGAGAATACTTCGAGACGGTCGCGACGCCGCGCCGTCAGCAGTAAGTGCGTGCCCCCGGCCGCAAGTTGTGTGGCCAGTTCAACGCCAATGCCTGCACTGGCTCCGGTAACCAGAGCCCACTTGCCCCGCCAATCGGTTTGCATGAGGAGATTTTCTCAGGCCGAATCGGTTTTGCCAAACTTTAAGACGGTGTCCTTCAGACGACCGCCTTCTCGCTTCATGCGATCCATCAGCCTCTGAGCCCAGACAAATTCCGCGGCCAGCAACGTCAGGCCAAGAAAAATCACAAGCCATCCTGGACCTGGAGTAAACACCATGATGGCGCCCACCAGCAAAAGCGTGAAGCCACCGAGGATTTTAAAGAAGCGGCGGGCCTGATCGATGCTGCGAAAGAACATAAGCCCTCGTGGGCGGAGGGAAACGGAGTCTTTATTGTGAGGGGAGACGGTCGGATAGGCAACAGCCTTCAGTGAAACGTGTGAATAAAGGCGAACGGAGACCGGAAACACTGACGCAGACCGGAGTTTCATAGCAGAAAAGAAAGTGGTTCGATTGAAACGATTTAATGAAGGAAAAGCAGGAGCCATCGACAGAGAGGTTGGTGTATGCTTCAGCTAAAGGAAGTTCCCAGAGAACCTTGATGGGAACAGGATGAGGAGACGTCCATGGCCAAAATCGGGAAGGGATGGATATTGGGATTGGGAGTGATGATCGGCGCGTTTCTTTTGGAAAGCGACACGCATGCGCAGAATGTTGTGGTGGACGCAACTCCTTCCCATGTAGTGAATACATTTAGTCCGCCTCACGCGTTGGGCGGAGCGATCGACCGATTGAGAGCGGGAGAAGGCGCTCCCGGCAGGGAAGAAACACGGCTGACAAAAGAACAAGTCGACAAGAATACGGAAGCGCTGCTCAGCGATCCTGTGCTGAAAGAGATTCTGGGGGCGGGATGGCAGACTGTGACATACCGGCAGAACACGGAGTTGATGGTGGAAGCCTGGCACTGGAACGCCGCCGGAACATGGAGCAATGCGGAAAAGAAAGAAGGATATTTCACAGGGAGCACGGAATTTGGCGAACCGATACGGCATTCGTACGCATACCCGCTGCCGCACAGAGGATTCAGCCGGGGCGACGGGAACGGGTGGTCGCGACTGACGGACGGGGACGAGACATCGTACTGGAAGAGCAATCCATATCTGACGAAGACGTTCACAGGAGAGGATGATGCCCTGCATCCACAGTGGGTGATGATCGATCTGGGTGCGAAGGTGGATGTGAACGCAATCCGCATCGCTTGGGCGAATCCGTACGCGCGGCACTACGCAGTGCAATTCTGGACGGGTGTGCTGGAACCGTTCTATGACGGAACGGAAGCGGGGGCTTGGCAAACGTTCCCGAAGGGTTACATCACGGAAGGGCAAGGGGGCACGGTAACACTAAAACTGGTGACCGGGACAATTTCCGCACGCTACCTTCGGATCTGGATGACGGAATCCTCCAATACGTGCGACACGCATGGATCGGCGGACAAGCGGAACTGCGTGGGATACGCGATCAATGAACTCTACGCGGGAACGCTATCCGCGGCCGGCACTTTCAACGACGTAGTGCAACACTCGCCGAGCCGGAGACAGACCGTGACTTGGCCGTCGTCTGTGGACCCTTGGCACGCGGAGTCGGAGCTGGACTATTCTCGTGGGGATCAAATTGGATTCGACTTGTTTTTTACAAGTGGAATCACGCGCGGGCTGCCAACAATGGTGCCGATCGCGATTGTGTACGCAACGCCGGAGGATGCAGCGGCGGAGATCGCGTATCTCTACAAACGGCACTACCCGATATCGTGGATTGAAATGGGGGAAGAGGCCGACGGAGAGCACATGCTGCCCGAGGATTATGGGGCGCTGTACATCCAGTTTGCGACGGCGATCCACAAGCTGGTGCCGGAAGCCAAGCTAGGTGGACCGGCGTTTGAAGGGACGTTCGGCGATGTGGACGTATGGCCAGATGCCATGGGCCGCGTTTCGTTCCTCGCTCGTTTCCTGGATTACTTGAAGGCGCACGGGCACATGAACGACTTCACGTTTTTTTCGTTCGAGCACTATCCGTTCATGGGCAAAAACGAAACAGCGTCCTGGGACGATTTATATCTGGAGCCAGGCTTGGTGCACCACGTGGTGCAGGCATGGAAGGACAACGGGTTACCTGCAAATCTGCCATTCTTCATGACGGAAGGCAACATGGGCGGGGGAGGCGGACCGAGAGACGTGAAGAGCGCGCTGTGGCTCGCCGACTATGTGGGTGCAATGATGTCGGAAGGCGCAAGCGGAACTTTTTATTTTCATTACATGCCAACGGCGGGCGGACGCGGCCAGTTTCTGGCGCTGGACAAGGAGTATCGTGTAACGAATTATCCGCCACAGTATCTGGCAGCACAGGTGATCACGAAGGAGTGGGTGCAACCGCTGGATGCGCCGCACAAGCTGTTTAAGACCACGAGCGACCTGACAGATGATGCAGGCAATGTGCTGCTTACGGCGTATGCAGTGGAGCGTCCTGACGGGCAATGGTCGGTGATGCTGGTCAACAAGGACCGCGAGAATGACCACGAAGTGAGCGTGACGTTTGCGGACGAAACCAGGAAGCACGCGCGGTATTTTGACGGGCCGGTGGAGCGCATCACGTTTGGGTCAACGGAATATCAGTGGCACCAGGCAGAGACCGGGGGCCATGCCGATCCTGACGGGCCTGCCACAAAAACAACGCTGAAAGGCGGCTCGGCGGCGAAATATGTGCTTCCGAAAGCGTCGATCATCGTTCTCCGGGGAAAGTTAGCGGAATAACGAAATAGGCCGGGGATTTCTGGCGGAGAGGGCGGTTCGTTCGCCGTCAATTCTGGACCGCAGCCGCTGCCCGCGACCCCTGTCGTAAGGTTACGATTCCTTAAGAATCATAGCCGGGGCCACCAGGCGATCCGCAATCTTTCCATAGCTTTTCCCAATTCCAGATCCCGGACATCACATCGTTCGACAACGGGAATCCGAGCTGATGCGCGAGCATACACACCTGCCCGCGATGGTGGGCTTCGTGAGAAAGCATGTAGCACAGCATCTCCATGCCAACCGGCCAAGACCGAGCCCAGCCGTCTCTGCGAAACCTCTCGATGCGGCCCCCCTTACCGCCGAGCGCTTCAGCAAGCATCTCCGCGCAGCGCGTTGCGCTCTCCGCCAATCCCGCGCGGGCCTGCTTCGGAGTGCAATGCGCGCGGTTGAGTTGTCGTGAAACTTTCAGGTGCGGAGCTGTAAGCCTGACCCACTTCGTGCGGACATTGTGCATGTGGGTGAAGATCGCGGCGATGGTGCGGGCCTTGCCCGGCGGTTTGGCTCTCCAAGCGCAAGGGTGAAGACGTTCGATAAGAATCTGGTTCATGCGATCATTAGCCGCAAAGATCTTAACTGCGGCTCGGTCGAGTTGAGTGTGAACCTTGTGTTGACGCGTAGTCATGGATTCCTACTCCCTGACTTATCTCGTATATCGGAAACGCACCACTATTTTGCCCCGCTGCACGGCAACTGCCCAGCCGATGTTTTGCCGACCTTAACCTTTGTGAGGTGATTGACACGATTTTCGCTGGTGCAACCGCTGCACGCGCACGCTTGGTCATGTCCGGCAGCCTGATGAACACCACGCGTTTCCAAGAAGAAAAACAATAGAAGTGGCCGAGAGGGTGGGATTGGAGCCCAGATAGCCAAAGAAATTTCCACCTATATTGGTAAATCTTAACCCTCTTTGTTGTCAACAGAGAAAGCAATCGCGAAACGCCGAATTGAGGTTCTCCCGTCAACAAGGGGGATCTGCCACCTGGATTTTGCTCCGATGTCTTAGGAAGACGTAGGACATTCACCCGTCAATCTTTCATCCCTTCCGCGGCAGGATCATCCGCGAACACCCGCTTTGCAAGCGGGGAACCAAATTTGCCAAATCTTGCCGGAGCCTACGCAAACCGCTAAAAAGGGGCAAGTTGTGACAAAACACAGCAAGCCGCTTTCCTCCGTCTTGTTCGCTTTCGGTTCGAAATTAACGGGGTTTTGTCGCAACTTTCACTACGTTTTTACTACGGTGCGAATCTACTCCGGGCCGCCGGATAAAAACAAAGGCTTACCAAAGTTACCAAAGGCTTCCCCTTGACAACCCGGAGATCGCAGGCTTGCGTATGACGGCCTGACGATCCGGATCCCGTTGCCGGGATTGAGGGCTTCCTTCGCTCATAGTCGCCCCTGGAAGGTACAGCTTGAAGATGGCGCAGAGTCTACCCTGACGTACCCCCTTATACAATATCGAGCCACCGAGCGACACTAACTGCCCC
The DNA here is from genome assembly GCA_963709675.1 of Candidatus Acidiferrales bacterium. Taxonomy (GTDB): domain Bacteria; phylum Acidobacteriota; class Terriglobia; order Acidiferrales; family UBA7541; genus Acidiferrum. The sequence continues at coordinate 64,788 of CAVPWW010000001.1, read as the reverse complement.
AAAGCGTGTCGCGGATTGTCAGATGTTGTCGCTTGCCATCCGGTGCGAGGAGTTGTATTTAGAGGCGATGGCTGAATGCTCGCTACGGAGCAAAGGAATCGGCTCGTGGAGGAGGAGAAATCATGGCAATGGCGCAACTAACCACTATCAGTCCGTCGAACACCATCAATCACTACACAGCCTATAAGCCCAGGCCATTCAAGCGAGAAGAGCGTGACAAGGTGACGATTCTCTACGGTGGGCTGACCTGGAAACACGAGCGCCTGATGCAGGGGGCCCTCCATAATCTGAAATACAAGGCGGAGCCGTTGCCTAACATCACTCGCGAAGATCTGGATGCCGGCAAGGAGTTAATTGATGTGGGCGCCTGCTGCCCTACCATCTTTACGACGGGAAGCTTGGTAAATCTTCTCAAAAAGAAAGTACTCACGGAGGGAAAAAAGGAAGTTAATGACAAGTATGTTTTCCTTACGGCCGGCGCGTGTGGGCCATGCCGGTTCGGCCAGTATCACGAGTCGTATGCGATGGCGCTAGATGGCCTCGGACTTCGTGATTTTCGCCTGTTCCTTCTGGCGCAGGATGAATTGGATCAGGATTCGGCGGACGGCGGTGGACTGGAAATCAACATGCCCCTGAGCCTTGGGTTGATCTGGGGAATTTTGTGCGCGGACCAGCTGATGGACCTGGAATACATGACCCGGCCTTACGAGGTCAATCCGGGACAGACCGACCGGGTGCTTAAAGACAGTGTTGAGCATCTATACGACGTCTTTCGGCAGCGACCCAACCGCGGCAAGAAGCTCGGAACGCTGGCGTGGCACCTGATGAGCAACTATTTCACCAACTCGCTGCGGGAAGTTCACAAGAAGTGGCAAACAATCGAGGTCGATCGCCTGCGGGTGAAAGCCAAAGTGAAAATTACCGGCGAATTTTGGCTGCAAACACACGAGGGAGAAGGCAACTACAACATCAAGCGCTGGTTGGAGCAAGAAGATAGCGAAGTGGTTCCTCCCCCCGTAGCCGTGTGGTTGCACTACTTGCTGCATCCTACAATCCGCAAACTGGAGCACCGGCATTCCACGAGCAAGCATCCGCGTCTGCAGGAACTGGCATTGCACGCGCTCGAACGCATCTACCGCGGCACGTATAACCGGTTCCGCAGGGCGCTTGGCAATCTGCCGTACGAACTCCCCGATCAGGAAGAATTGCGACGCCTAGCGGAGCCCTTCTACCACTTTGAGCTGCGCGGCGGCGAAGGACACATGTTGATCGGGAAAGCTTTGCACACGTACCACCACAAGAAAGCACACATGACCTGCGAGCTTTCGCCCTATTCGTGCATGCCGAACACCATGTCGGTCGGTTCGATGGCCAATGTGCTTGGGAAATATCCAGATTTGCTCTATGCCCCAATCGAAGTGAAGGGAGACTCGGAGGTTCACGCGCTATCACGCTGCCAGATGATCCTCACGGAGGCAAAGAAGCGGGCGAGCGCGGAGTTTGAGGACGCTCTCAAGAAAACCGGTCTGACCCCTGAGGCCATCCGGAAATACGAAGACCGTCATCCCGAGCTGCGGCGTGCCACCTATCGGATACCTCACCGCGGCTGCGCGGGAGTGGCCGCGAACTACGTGCTTCATCTGGCAGAAGACCACGGATTGGCAAAAGTCTGATTGCACGATGCTGCGAGGCTGACTCCGAAGCGAAAGAGGGTGATCCTATGGCCACTAAGCAATTCGTGCAAATTCAGCCGTTGGCGGGCACTCTTTCCGCCAGACCTGCTCCCACTCACCCGGGTATCGTTTCGACAGGTCCGAGCAAGACTTGTGGAATCGACGTTGGCAGCACCACTTGCAAGTTTGTCCTCGTCTCTCAAGACGGCCAATTACTGGCACAGGCATACGAGCGCCACAATACCAAGCAAGCGGAAAAAGTTCTGGATTTTCTGACGCGGATGGAACGCGAGTACGGGCTCACGCCACAGTTGGACCGCGTTTACTTCACTGGTTCTGGCTCCGGACTTATCGCTCCCCTCGTTGGAGGGAAGATCATTCAAGAAGTTGTGGCGGTCGCGGCGGCCGTCGAAAAACTTCATCCGGCCGTGCGCTTCGTCAGCGAAATCGGCGGCGAGGACATGAAGACCATATTTTTCAACGGCGATAACGCCAACAAGAGCAAGCAGGTCTTGATGCAGGCGGCTTGTTCAGGCGGCACCGGCACATTCATCGAGAAGACAGCTCGCAAGCTGGAAATTCCGCCAGAGAAACTTTCAAAGATGCGCTATTCGGGTTACACGCTGCACAAAGTCAGCAGCAAATGCGGCATCTTTGCCGAAGCGGACGCGAACACACTGCTCAAAGCGGGCGTGCCTGTCGAAGAGATCATCGCGTCATTGTTTGAGGCTGTCGTTTATCAGAACCTCGCGACCCTCACTCGAGGTAACACTCCTACTCCGGAGATTCTTCTGCTGGGAGGCCCGAATCTTTTCTTTACTGGACTGCAGGAAGCCTGGCGACATCATCTGACGAAGGTCTGGAAGGAGCGCAAGGTGGAGATCGCAGCAGACAAAGATCCTGCGTCAATGATCCTCGTTCCTGACCATGCTCTCTATTATGCGGCGCAAGGCTGCGTTGAAGTGGCCAGGGGCGAAACACAACCATCCGGCGTGTACCTGGGGAGAGAGAAGTTGCAATGGTGGATAGACCAGGGTCAGCACCAAGAGAAGAAAAAACTGGGCCGTGGTGGCCTCTGGAAGGACCCGGAGGAACTGGAGTCCTTCAAGGCTCGCTACGCCCCCGGAAACGGAAATGGCAACGGCAAAAACAATGCGAATGACCATGTGAACCGAAATGGAGACGGACACCATTCTGCAAGCGGGGCAGCTGCGACAAGCAAGATCGGAAAGCAAGGCCGTGTGCTGGTTGGGTGCGATTTTGGATCGACCACTGCCAAAGCCGTCTGCCTGTCGCCGGATAAAGAACTGCTGTACTCCTGCTACGCGCTGAGCCGCGGAAATCCCATTGAGGATGCCAAAGTACTGTTCCGGCAGCTCCGCGACGCAATTGGCGTGGGCGAAATTGTGGGTCTAGCGATTACCGGGTATGGAAAGGACTTGCTGAAAGGCATCCTGGGAGCCGACCGTCCGGTTGTAGAGACCATTGCGCATGCTAGCGCTGGCTTGCATTTTTTCCCGGACGCTGATTGCATCTGCGATGTCGGCGGCGTCGACGTCAAGATCATGATTCTCTACAACGGCGCGGTTACCGATTTTCGGCTCAACTCGCAATGCTCCTCGGGAAACGGCGCATTTCTCCAGGGGGTAGCGGAGCGCTTCGATATTCCGATGAACGAAATGGCGGATCGCGCGTTTCTCGCGGAGGCCATGCCGCAATTGTCGATGGGATGCGGCGTTTTCCTGCAGAGCGATATCGTGAATCAACAGCGGAAAGGATGGCAAGCGGATGAGATCCTCGCTGCCCTTTGTGCCATTCTTCCACTTAACGTATGGATCTATGCGGGCGGCTTAAACAACCTCAAGCAGGTGGGCCGAAAGTACATTCTGCAAGGTGGAACGCATAAGAACCTTGCTGTCGTGAAAACCCAAGTGGATTTCATTCTCTCGAAAATCCCGGAAGCTGAGGTTGTTGTGCACCCCTATTCCGGAGAGGCTGGGGCGATCGGCGCTGCCCTCGTCGCCTTGGAATGGTGGGAAAAGGGCGGACAAACCAATTTTCGGGGATTCGATGCCATCGAGCGGCTCGCTTACAAGACGGTGACTTCGGTGCAGACGGTTTGCCATTGGTGTCCAGTGAATTGCCAACGTAGCTTCATTGATGTGGAGTTGGACGGAGGGAAAGGCCGCGAGTGGAGCAAAGTTCCCCTTGGCGCTGGCTGGGAGCGGGTAATTGTGAACAATTCATGTCCGAAGGGGCTCGTCGAAGATCTGAACGAAATGAAAGTCATCAAGGCCGAGATCGAGAGGACCAAAGATGCCTATCCAAATGTTGCCGACATGGTTCGCAAAGAAGCGTTCCGCCGCGCCTGCACCTAAAGACCGCTCGCAGCTACGCGTGGGGATTCCCAAGGTGCTGAATATTTGGACGACCCATCAATTCTGGGTGGGTTTCCTAAAAGCCTTGGGTGTGGCCTCGGAGAACATAGTGTTCAGCTCCGATACCTCGGAGGAGCAAGGCCGCGAATTCGGGAAGGGTCGCGGAACCGTGGATTGCTGCTATCCCGTAAAATGTATCAGCGGTCATTACGGAGAATTGATCTTCGGGCAAAAGAAAAAGATCAACATTCTCTTCAGCCCGATGATTCACACTCTGCCGTCGATTCTTCACGGGCACGTGGTGGATACGGTGACGTGCACTCGCGTGATGGCTGGCCCAGAAAACATAAAGGCCGGGTTCATGAAGGAGCAGGACGTGTTTGCCGAGAATGACATCGTTTATGCCTCGCCATTCGTGAGCCTCGGGGATCGAGACATGGTTACCGAGCAACTCTACCGTTCACTGAAAAGTATCTTTGAGCTGGATGCGGAAGAAACGGAACGTGCCGTCCAGGCGGGATTCAAAGCACTAGACAATTTCACGGCGAGGGCACGGAAACACAGCCGCGACATATTGACGTGGTGCGCGAAAAACCAGAAACCATGCATCCTTGTGCTCGCCCGGCCGTATCACATGGACACTGGCATCGGTCATGAAATCGAGGCCGAATTGCAGGCGCACGGCTATCCGGTTCTGTGGCTCCAATACCTGCCGAGTGATGGGGATCTGATGAACTGGCTGTTCCAAGCAGATTTACAAGAGGGCCGGATCAGGAGTCCATTCGACATCGCTGATGTGTGGACTTCGTCTTATAGTAGCAACACGAACGAGATCATGTGGGGCGCAAAATTTGCAGCCCGCTGCCCTTGGGTGACTTGCGTGGTCCGGCTATCGAGCTACGAATGCGGCATGGACCAGCCAACGTATACGCCAACCCAGAAAATCGTTGAAGCAACCGGGACACTTTTTTTCAAGTTCGGAGACCTCGACTCCACCAAACCCAGCGGAAGCCTGAAGATTCGCGTAGAGACAATTGTTCACTACATGGCGAAGTATTCGCAGGAGATCATCCGCCGGAAGCTGGGCTGGCTTGCGCCTCACTGCCCCTTGGGTGACATCGCAGCGCCAACTCCATCCGTACTTGCGGAGGAAACACCAAAAGCGAAGGCAGTCGCTAGGTGCTAACCGACGACGGCCTCGCCCGGTTTAATCCCAAGAACGTATGCGTTGGCCATCAATTTATTCTCGCTACCCTCTTTCCCAACACTGTTTACGCGGCGACACTGGTGATCGCGGGTCCTTGGGCACGCCTCCCTCGGGGATTTTGGGAGGACGAACGGCGGCATGTGCGCGGGTATTGGGGCTGGTCTATTGTGGGTTGGTCCGGGCGGATGCGTTTTCGCGAGGCGGATTTGCCGGCTCCTCGGCGACGACCTCGTAAGGCCGCATTTTCTTGTCACCGTCCGGGACCTCAAGGTACATGCGGTCTTTCTTGATCTTGAAGACGATTTCGTGGCCGATCGGCAGAATAGCGGGATGTTTTAGGTCCGTCGGGCGAATGCGATAGTCCATGTCGTCGGTCCTGAGCACATATTGCGGGCATAGCTTTTCATCGGAGTGTATGTCGGTGACGCCGACGGATGCCCAGAAAGAGCCCAAACCCGACAAACCCTTCTGTTTGGCGCCACAAGGGACCGCTTCCATTTTTTCGAGCATAGCCCGCTGCGGTTGGTTTTTCTTCTTGCCGCCGGCGCTGAGGGGAAACACAGCCACCAGAACGAGCGCGAGAACGACTAGAATCTTACTCTTCATGACGCCTCCTTTGGACACTTCCGGGGACAATAAACCGCCGGCGACCGGAAGGCCGATATTGGCCTTCCGGTCTGGGGGTCGGCGTCGTTACAGCCAACGCAACGTTATGCGAAAACCACAGTCACGCCGACTTACTACCGTGGTCTCGCTCATCCTTCAGCTGAACCAAGGCAAAGCAGCCGAGGCGGAGTTTCGGCAGATCGTCAATCGCAAGGGCGTTCTTCCGCTCGCTCTTGAGCACTCGATGGCGCATCTCGGCCTGGGGCGTGCTTCCGCCATACAAGGCGACACCGTCAAGGCCAAGGCAGCCTATCGGGATTTCCTAGCGCTCTGGAAAGACGCCGACCCCGACATTCCTATCCTCATCGCTGCCAAGGCGGAGTATGCGAAGCTCCATTAGTTCCGAGGCAGGCTAGAAAACCTCCTAACGGTGTTAGAAGGCTTCTCAGTCATTACAACGCTCATGTTACGGTCAGATGCTCAGCAAGGAGGGTTCGATGCGACCGAAAACCGATGGCATTCTTGAATCGTCATTGTACGTGAGCGATTTGCTCCGCTCAGTTCGTTTCTACCAGAGACTTTTGGGTTCCGCGTGATCAGCGAGTTCGGCGAGCGCGGTCGCGCAATGCAGGCACATACACATCAGGTGCTACTGCTGTTCAAGAAGGGAGCTTCGCGAGCAATTCAATCGCCTCACGACGGAGACGGCGAGTTACACGTCGCGTTCGCTATCACGGCCGACGAACTGGCCGCCTGGGAATCGTGGCTCCGCATTAAAGGAATCGCAGTGGAAGAAAAGCGGAAGTGGGAATTGGGAGGCTGGAGCCTCTATTTTCGAGACCCGGACCGCCATTTGATCGAACTAGCCACGCCCGGTGTTTGGTCGGTGTATTAAAAGTGACGTTCGGTAGGCGTGAAAAATCACCGACGATTTAGCTCATAGTATCCGCAGGCCCAACGTGAACGGCGTCGCTTACTAGGCTGGTCATGGACATAGTCACAAAACCGAGTTCATTGAGAGCGTAATATTCGGCATCTGCTTCGGTTGCGGCAATTATGAGTGCTGTTACGTGTCCGACGTCGTTCTTGCCTATAACGGAGAACAGACAGAGCTCCCGTTCTATTCCCCGGTCAGGGTTTTGTGATTAGCCCAAGGAACCAGGCTAATCGGCGATAGGGAAGCAAAGTATGTAACCATCGAACTCTTAAAAAACTGTCCAATATTGTACAGACTTCGATTAATTTTGATGGTACGTTCTGCAGCCAGTTTCCAGCCAGCATGCTGAAAAGCGTGACTGGCCTCTTGGGAATCCTTCCGCCCACGATTCGAGGCCGCGCTCAGGCTTCCGAGACCAGCGACCGTCCCCCTGAACCGCTCTCTTCGTTAAGAAAGAGAGTCCTATGTACGCTCGCAAGGTTTCTCTATGCCTGAAGGCAGAATCCTTCAGCCAATTCCTGAAAAAGTTCGAACGTGAGGTGATCCTACTGCTCCGCAAGCAGAAAGGTTTTCTCGACCACCTCATCCTCCTTTCAGATAGCGGAAAACTCGTTTATGTCTACACCTTCTGGGAACACGGCGAGGATGCCGAAAAATATGACTGCACAACCCTGCCGCTGTTGAACAAACTCCTTACCGGAGTGGTTGACGGGGCACTGCGCGTTCATGCTTTCGGAGGCTCGCGTGGGCGCTTGTCTAGCGGCTTTTGACAGTACCAAGGCCGTGGGAACACATGCATGGATGTGATTGGGAAAGTTGATCTACAATGCGAGAGCCTATAAACGGTGAAAAGAGAATGCGAGACCTTCTGAAGACCAAGCGTGATCTGCTGCTTGAAGAATATTCCAAGAATCCTATGAAGACCCGTTTGGCGATTGAAATAAGAATGATTGACGACCAGATTGCAGAGATCACGGAGCATCTGGTCCAACAGAGGAGTTTGGGGTCGCACGCACTAGGTTGACGCCACCAAGTTCTCCGATTACGCCGTTTGGACACTTATCTCCACTTACGGTGTTTTCAGCCTACCCTCCCCGAAGAGGGAAATCAGTCCGTCAGCCAGGGTTCCCCGCCAGTTGATGTAATCGTGGTCGCCAGCAAACTCCTCGTAGAAAACTTCATAACCTTTGGCTTTCAAAACATCTCGGAGCTGTCGATTTGGTACAAGAATGCCGCTACCATCTCCCCGAAGATCAAGCTCGTTGCTTCCTGCGTCCAGATAAAAACGCAATTGGAGTTTTTCGTGTTCTGCGAATTGTCTCGCCAGCCAGTTCGGCTCCGCGAATTCCTTATGACTTGGTTCAAACCAGTAGGAACCGGATTGACTTAGGACCATCCCAAACGTATTGGGGTGATGGAAGGCTGCATACGAAGCGGCAAGTCCTCCAAGACTGTAGCCTCCGATCGCTGTCTTCGACGGTTCTCGGCTTGTGTTGAAATTCGCCTGAATGAAAGGTACGAGTTCCTCGCTCAAATAGTCAGCGAAGGTATCATCACAAGCAAGCTCTCGATTCCGAGTTTCTTGATCAGGGTTTACGATACGAACAACCACGGTTGCCGGAATTTTTCGGTCAGAAAGGAGATTCTCAAATGTCCACGTCGCAAATACTAGACCGTCGCTGTCCTCTCCATCCGTTAGATAAATGCTGGGATAGGGACGTTGTTGGGCGGAAAACCCAGGCGGAAGATATACTTTGAACTTTCGCTTACTCTTCAGCTTCGCACTTTGGATCTCTAGTTCTAATGATGAATATCGCGCCACGCCAGGGCGCTTTATGTACCATGGCTGCTGTCGTACGTCCGGCATTTCCAGCAATGATCGAACCTGCTCCGGCGCCGCGGACGCGTCGTTGTTGTCTCGTTTTGGATTGAGCGGATCGGCTTGAGCCTTCCTTGGCCATTTGCCTTCGGGACGCTGGCCCAGGGGATCGTCAGGAGATATCTGGTAGTAAATTCGCGTGTCCGAACGCAACTTGATCGTCTTGAACCAGACGTCAGTTCCTTGAATATGCGAGAAGAAATAATCGTCCGGGCGGGCGTAACTCAGCCGCGGCCACAAGAGAAATATGTTTTTCGTTTCTGGTCTGCCTCTCCATACGAAAGTTGCGAGGACACTCCGGTCAGACCCGGCCACAGCCTCTATTAAAGGAGTCCCGGTCTTCTCTACATTCCTCCAGAAATCCACCACTGTCATGGGCTGACCATCTGCGATGTTTTTGCGGAGTTGCAGTATTAGAGGACTCCTGTCGGGTGATTCCCATTCCAGCGCAGGAAATCGATCCGACAAAGTGAGTTCGCCAACTCTCTTGAGTTCGATGGTGTTAAAAGGCGGAATTGGAATACCAGGGTTTGCTCGTAGGGTTCCGTTGAGCACGGTCCATTTTTCTGATGCCTTCAGCTCAAAAAGTACACCCCCGCCGAACGGCATCCCGAATCTCACATTAGACCCCTCCACAACGACGTCCGAGCACTCCACCTGATCATCAAACGATTCAGTGCCTCCACTACAAACGACTTTCTTTCCTTCAATTCTAAAGATCATGAACAGTTGCACTTGTGCACCACGGGCACCATCCGGCTCTTGATCGACAGCTAATCCCTGATACCGGCCCTGCAATTCCTGCGCAGCCGTCGAAAAAACCAAGAACAAACCAAGGAACAGGAGTGAGATGAGGAATCGCATTTTGACCCCTGATAGAGTACGTACTGCCCCCCTCAAAAAGTTGCGTCGTTCGGCCGGTGGCTTGGGCGTTGCAGCTAACTCCTCGTAAGTTACTGTCTCGCAAAAAGAAGCAAGAATACCGAGCAGCGAATGGCGCACAAGGCGATGATTAGAGTACAGGCCGAAAGGCAGGAAAGGTATGGAGGAGACGAAACAGCAGGAAACCGCGTATTCGGATGAACCGATCGAGATAACGGGACCGGATTCGCTGCGAAGCCCGACAGAGGTTACGGACTCTTCCGGGACGGGAAAGACCGCCTCGAAGCAGACACAAACGGTGCAACAGGTGGTTGCGCCGAAGGTCAGCCAGACCGGCGCGGCTGGGACGAAGGTGGAGTCTGCGGAGTCTCCGAAACGCACGAAACGGGTGTGGTTGATTGTTGCAGGTGCGATTTTTGGAATGATGGCGGTGGCCACGGTAGTGGCACGCTTGTCCGAGCGGGCCAAGAACGCAGCGGAGAAGCGGCAGGAAGAAGCGATACTCGAAGTGACCCCGAACAACCTGATCGCCTGGTGCGGAGCACCGGCGGAAGACGTGACCAAAGAAATGTATCCCGTGGTGCTACGGACGATGAGCTACCAACGCGGGGAGAACAAAAAAATCATATTCGAGTTCAGCAGGACGGCAGAGAAAAAGAGCGATTGGGTGCTTCTGTCCATGAAAGACCAGAGCGGAACCAGCAGCGAAACGCCGGAAGCGAAGATTGCTGCACTGCCGTGCCTGGCCTCGACGAAGTGAATCCCGTTGCAGGCAAGAATTCAAAGGTGCGCGTGACGGGCGCTTTAAGTCGTACGGGTGGAATTTGTACAATTGTGAACAGACACAACTCCCGCAGCGGGATACACTCCAGGCAAATCTACAGTCATTTCTGCACCCCCAAGGCCTGCGACACTTTTTGACCTGACCAAGGTCGCAGGCCTCTTCCTTTAGAACTCGCACACGTAGGATTTTCGCTTCCCTCATGCCCTGGACTGGCGCACGGCAACTTGCTACTTATTTAGTTTGTTTGCTCTTGGAAACTTGGAACAGGCGTGGGCAGCAAACTCTTTGTCGCGCTCTGCTTCGTAAGTCTCCTTCATTTGGTCAAATGTTTTGCCAACGAGCGCACTAGTAGACTTGAACACCCATTCACACTCAGAGCATACGAAGCCCTCAAAATTGGAGCGCTTAATCCAGACCAACTCGCGTGGCATTGCCGCAGGCCCTTATCATTTACGAAATAAGAACAGCTTCGTCTTATGGGACAGGTAGGACGCTTGCGTTAAGCGCACTCTATCACACTGCCTGATTTCGGGCACTAACCCTCCTTAAACACGTTCTTGTCCTCAGATGCGCATTGCCCTCCACTCGTATATCCGACTGCCGTGTACTGTATAGGACATCATTCAACCAGCGTTAGATCCACACTTGTGGTTGCCGCGATTCTTGAAGCGGAAATTCTCGATTTGGAGGACTATAAATGCATCTCGCACATCGTTACGTCGCCTCGCTATTCCTGACCGCTGCTATTGCGGCACCAGTGGCAATTATGGCTGTCCCCGTACCTCAAGAGGCCAGCGCTCAGGTCCGAGTCTATGACAAAGACCACAAGGATTACCACGACTGGAATGAGAACGAAAATCGCGCCTGGGGGCAGTTCCAAACAGATAATCACCAGAAGCATTACGAGTTCTCGAAGGCGAACAAGAAGGAGCAATCGCAATACTGGAATTGGCGCCATGCCCACCCAGATAAGGACTAACTTCGGACAACCGACCAGAGGACAGTAGGACAGAAAAAGAATGCGCCACTTCCGTAACATTTTCGCTGCGGTTAGGGGAGTGGCGCACCTTTCTGGCTACAGCTAAGTGCAACGCATCCCTCTTTCCACGATTCAGAGCCTGATTCGTCACCGAATCGGAAATATAGGTACTGGGTCCCACTTCGGCGATGATGCCGTTAATCGGGACCTATCTAGTTTGCGTGGCAAAATTGTTTGAAATTCGCCCCGGTGTGCCTCGATCCACGAGCGATCTGGAGGATGTGACCGATCAACGATTCTTAAACCGGAAATGTGAGTTATGATCGCTTCGCAAATTCCGGCGAAGCTGGTTGCAACGGTGTCGCCAAGCGCTCGCAGGAATAAGGGAGCGCTCATGACGCGTGTATCGTTAGTAGGCTACGATCCAGAGACTGTGGATTTTTCTGACCCTGCTTTCCCACCAGGTATGACCGCTGAGAGGATTCACGACGGCATCGCGGTGGCGATGAAGCAGTTCACTGAACGCGGATGGGAGGCCGACCTTTGTTTAATCCGGCCTGACGAAACCGCTGGTCCGACAGTGGAGCGTCAGTTAGCTTCGAAGAGCTACGATTGTGTGGTAATTGGAGCCGGGGTGCGCCTGCCGCCCCGGGGCCTTGCATTATTCGAAGCCGTCATCAACGCTATTCATAAGGCTGCTCCGGGCGCGGCGATTGCCTTCAATACAGCGCCCCAGGACAGCGCCGATGCTGCCGCCCGATGGGTGGCGGCTGGAAGCCGAGCTTTGAGCAACAGACATCTCCCACGGCTCTTCGCACAAGCGCTAAACGAAAAACGGGTTGAACTCTTTGACGAGTTCATCCACCCGGAGTACAACAACCACAACGCATACGTACAGCCGGGCCCGGCGGGCGTTAAAGCATTCTTTCGGCACTACCTCGTCGCATTTCCCGACACGAAAGTTGTAATGGAGGACGTGATCGAAGAGAGCGATCGCATAAGCGCCCGCTTCACCTACAACGGAACCTTTAGCAAGCCGTTCATGGGCTATCGGCCCAACAGTGCTTCGATTCAAATGCGAAGCATCGATATCTGGCGCGTCAAAGACGGGAAGTTCGTAGAACACTGGGACGAACTCAACCTACTGGAAGTATTTCAGAAGCTCGGGGCTGCGATGGTAAGAAAGCCGGAGGAACAATGAACCATCTCATATGGCGGTTTCTATGGTCGGCATCCTAAGCACGGCTGTGGTTTTCGGCACGGACATGTTCTTTTTGACTTCCTTAGCTTGAGCTTCAACCGTAGCCTCTGCATCGTTGTAGGCTTTCAATGCCTCAGCCTGTAAGTCGCTCTCGCGGAGACTATCCCTCATTTCAGCCGGATATTTTTGCAGCGCACGAAACGCGGAGGCAAGAGCTAGATATCGTGTTTGGTAATCATTGCATGCGTTAACGAGCAAAAGAATTGCATCCCGAACATCCCTATCAGCGCTCATCATCAACCATGAACTTGAAAAACTGAATGGGGGATTGCTTGAGAGCTGATCGACGCATGACGGAGTTTGGCATCGGATTCGCGCTTTCCCGTGGGGCTGCGAGACCGAAACTGAAATAACGCCCGGAGTATGAACGTCGGATCATTTCGTGCAGCCCCACCAGACGGATGTGTAAAAAATTAATGCTGCTGACCAAGGCTGTCTACCGGGATTCCCTCTATCTCAATCCGGGATTTTGGGGTTGGAAAGCACGGGGTCTCCCCGGGTCAACGATGCGGGTTTTGAGTCCCGATTTGAGATCGTCGGCTGATTGGCCGATCGGCGAACATGCTCGCAGAGAAACATAAGCTGGGCGACAGATCGGTTATAAGAAAAGGAGTTTGGCCTCCAGAAGAATGGTTCCTAACTCTACACTGCCACCGCATATCGATGGTGCAGCCCGCCGAGTCTCGGAAAGGATTCAATCCTGCTCTCAGCCTTCGGTGCGACAAGCTCGTCCTTCAGGCTGTCTATCTCCGACTGCAGGGACTGGATCTGCTGCTGCTCATCATCGAGCTTGGCTTTGCCGGCGGTGTCTTCGACGTAATTGGGCTTGGAATAGTAAGCGTCCCGGTCCAAATCGAACTCGCGCTGTAACCACTTCAGCTGTTTTTCGGCGGAATCGAGTTTCTCCTGAATCTTCGCGTTCTTCGGAGAGTCACAAGCAATGCTCGAGGCTTGTTTCAGGGACTCAATCCTCTCTTCGAGAATGACTTCGTTTACGCGCGTAGGGGACTGCGGTTGGGTTTGCAGCAGCGGTGGCGACCCAAAGGCAAGCCCTGAGGCGCCGGGTTTGAAATTCGTCAAATCGACATTGCCGCCAGAAACGACGGGGGGATCGTAGGAGAGCTCTCGGCGAATCTGGTCCAGTTCATCCTGAGCGGCCTGCAACTCTGTCTTGAGTCTGTCGTCGTCAGGAGTATTGCAGCCCGCCGTCTGTGGTGTTGGCGCTTCGGCCTGCTTTGGTGAAGACTCTTTAGAAATCGGTGTTTCGCTGGCCGGTGAAGGCGCCACGGAGAGGTCGTCGTTGGTGAAGACTCTTGGAGACGCTGTGGAATTCGAATTTTGCGCGCGCGCGTTCCGCGCGGCGTCTGCTATGGATTGCGCTGGCTGCGGCGGTTCTTGAGATGGCGTGGGCGCGCTAAGCGCCAGAAACGTGATGGTTAAAGACAACGCCCAACATGCCCCTAGCGATTGCCATTCACTGCGTTCCGAGGGGAGGATGCGAGGTTTCATGCGACCCTGCTTTTCACAAGCGGATACTACACCCGTCAAACTTACGAGCACAATGCTTACCTCAGCTCAGCGAGCTTCTGACGATTCTCAAATGGATTCCATTTGGAGCAGCCGGAGGCAACCCTTGGGTTAACAGCCGAAGAATTCAAAATCTAAATGCCTTGTTTGGTGTCGCTTACCGGGAAAGACAACGATTTTCAGTCCCTCAGTTGGGCTACTTGGGCTACTGGCATGCGCGCCACACTCAATGCCGGGCGGCCCCACTTGCGGGACCCGTATCTCGATGTCCGAACAGCGTGGATTTCTATTTAGCGAATGTCACTTCGAGCGTATTCGTCGATACTTTATCCAAATCGACCGACGGGCCTAAATTAACCCCCAAAATTTTGTAGGAAAGACTCCCAGCGTTATCTTTATCTACGACAAATTTGATTGTGATCACTGCTTCCGAAAGCGGCAGTACCTTACCCGACCATACCGCTGCACTTCTTGCAGCGTGCGGCCCAATACATTGTGTCGGCCATAGAACCCCCAGCATACGAATCACGCAAAAGCGGCCCGGTCCACACCGAGAGTTCGATTGACTTCCGTGCGCAAAATGATGCTTTCAAATCCGAAGTGGGGCCCAACCAAGAAAAAGATGGGGCTGCAAAGAATAGGGAAGCTGCGAACGGTAACGTGAAGAAGAATTGGTTTTGACTCCGTCAACCCCATCAACCGTTGGCCTGAGCGTAGTCTTTAGTTCTGTGGACCACAAGCAATTAAAAGGCATGTTCCACCGATGGTCACCCCAACGGACTACACAAACTCAGCAACCCCATTACATGGTTTCCTTGATAGCTTCTCCACTCCTCTCTCGCTACAGTCCTCGTCAGTTCCGGAGGTCCGTCGTACCTTCAACAAAAGGCCTTGAAAGGAGACATATGAAAACTTCTGGTATTGCAATCTTTTTAGGACTTTTTCTCGCCACGGCAATGAGTGTTTCACTCGCGCAAGACACAACCAGTAGCGGCAAATCAAAAGCGCAGGTACGCAGCATCACCGGCTGCCTTGCCCAAGGGAGTAGCTCGAACTCGTACGTCCTGAACGGCAACGATGGCAGCACGTGGGATCTCAAGAGTGACAAAGTTACTCTCGCCGACCACGTCGGTCACACCGTAACCGCTAAGGGCACGGTCTCTAACATCACCATGCACAACATGAAGGAAGAAGCCAAGGACGCCGCCGACAGCGCCGGCATGAAAAAGACCAACGACGAACACGGCGACCTTGACGTAGCGTCCCTCAAAATGGTGAGCAAATCCTGCAAGTAATCGTAGGCTTGTGTGCCTGATTGTACCGTTTGCTGAATCGCCAGATCAAGCTATGGGATTCTGAATGGACTTATCTGGCGTGAGAGAAGTCTAAACAGGAGTAGACTCCGTACATGCGGAAGCGCCTCATCACGCCGCCTCCAGAGACCATTCGAATTCGCGGAGAAGGTGGCTTAGACGTTGAGAGTGCAGCTGTTGTCGAGGTCACGTCGGAAGACAAGGACTTTCCGGTCGAGTCGGCATTTGTCTCCGGGGACTCGCGAGGGTGGCGCGCGGGCGCGCCGGGGAGTCAAACGATTCGATTAATCTTCGACCAGCCGCAGAAACTCAAGTGTATCTCGCTCGTTTTTGAAGAGAACGAAACCCAGCGCACACAAGAATTCGTTTTGCAGTGGTCGCCTGATGGCGGGCTCTCTGTGAAAGAGATTGTGCGGCAGCAATGGACCTTTAGTCCGCCTGAATCGACACGCGAGATCGAAGAATACCAAGTGGACTTCTCGAACGTTACTTTGCTCGAATTGGTGATCAAGCCGAATATCGGTGGCGGACTCACTCGCGCGTCGCTGAAGAATCTCCGTTTGTTTTGACAGTCGTACGCAGGTCTTACACTAGAATTCTTCCAATTTTAATCCGTCAGGACCTGCGACGCGCCAGCGCCGTCCGATCCTTTGCATAATCAACCTGCAGATGAATTCCGTCTGTGCGCTCCGCGATGGCGCGGACCGTCGCGTCTACGATGCGACCGAGTGGTGGGGCACCTTAATGCGTTCGCCGTCCTTGCATTACCGTGCGACTGGCACCGTAAAAGCCGGACTCAGTCGGAGCTTTTCTTTTGCGATGAGGCTCGAATATCCGGAAAACGTGCGCCTTGCATCGAGCTCGCTTAAATTGATAGCGTGGTTTCAGGGACGTTCCGTGTCCCGAGAAGGCAGAAGACGGAATGACGATCCAGCGATTGAGGCAAGAAGCGAAGGACCTCAGGGACCTCGCAAACCGAGTTTTACTCTATGACGAGAAGCACGCGCTCGATGGCGTTTGGCGGCAGCTACAAGAACTGTTCAGACAGGTGCCACTGGTCTTGGGCAAGCGGGCGAGCGGTTTCACACTAGAAGGCGTGCCGAAAAACTGGGATGAGGTCTCAGCGCGCGCGGATCATATCATACGGGTCTGCGACAACGCCGAGCCTCCGATAAGCGGAGAGATTCCGGGGGACTATGGAGTGTAAGATTGAAAGAAAGAGAGAGAGAAGAAGCGCGCCGTTCGGAAAACGGACAATTCGTGACAGCCTCCTCTCTATCCAACAACGCCAGTGCTGTAGTAACCGCTGAGTTTCGTGCTGCTCAATCAAAGGCGAACAGTATAATTCCGGAATGGCGTTAACAGCGCTTGCCAAGAGACTATTTCGAACGCTGGCCAGAGTCATTCCGCAATGCGGTATGGTTTCGCAGGCGGTGGCGTTCAATATGTTCTTGGCGTTCTTTGCAGTCCTGCTGACTGCGCTAAGCCTTATGAAGAGTTCCTTGGAAGGGGAAGGCGGGCAGCAAGTCGCCACGCGGATTTCGGCAGTTCTTCCTCCGGGCAGCTGGCAACTCATATCCGGGTACGTATTGCGTCAGGAGGTGAACACGTGGTACCTGGCGCTTATCGGTTGGGTCGGCACGCTGCTCGTGGGCTCGCAGATGATCAAGCTCATGATAAAAGGTATTGAGCTAATTTATGGTGACCACGCCACACATTCCTTTCTTAGTCGCCAGATTCGTGGTTTGCTTTTATTTTCCTTTGCAAGTGTGGCATGGGTCGTTGCCGTTGCGCTGAGTGTCTTTGGTTGGCCATTGAAGCAGTGGATTACATCGGAATTTGGCAACTCTTCGTTGGTTCGCAACTTTTTGATCGTCACGCTTCCAGTCATGGCGATGATTCTGGCAACGTTTGTCCTTGCCTTGATTTATCGTGTTGCGCGACCAGGGTCAACAACCTGGAGGTCCGTTCTGCCCGGAGCGGCTGGCGCGACAATCCTGTGGTGGGGCGTCAATTCGCTATTCGGAATTTACGTTCGGAAGATCCAATTTGGGCCTGTCTACGGTGGCTTGGCCGCGGCGATCGGATTGATGGCATGGATGGAAATCTCTGCGATGCTTTTCTTTGTTGGTGCGGCTTGGAACTCAGAAAGTGCTACTCGGGACGGTTGAGGTTACACCACTGGAGGAAAAACATCAGCGGACAAACCCCTAACGTTTGTGAACGATGACGCGTTAACGATTGAGGGAGGGGAACCGCCTTATCCGCCTGTTGCCATGTTCAGCCCCGCTCTCAAGGAATGCCGTAGCCAATGTACTGCTTTCCGCTTCTGCTGGTCTGCGTCTGGCGGTTGTAAATATTCAATTCGAGTGCCATCCGGCCTCCGGAAAGCGTGCATTTTGAATAGCACGTTAAAAGTACACCGGAAGTACACCGACGGCAATAGTACGCAAGTTTATTGGTGTTTTTGTAGTACTGGCGGAGAGGGTGGGATTCGAACCCACGGTACGGTTCCCCGTACGCTCGCTTTCGAGGCGAGTACTTTCAACCGCTCAGTCACCTCTCCGCAGTGGTCGCAAATTGCATTTTAGCAGACCTGCGTTCGCCAAGGCTATCGTGGGAACAGGCGAATTTGCCACGATTGCACAGGCAATCCCGGAACGAAGCGAAGAGGCTAGCGCCGCGAGGAAAAGAAGGCTTGGAGAAGGGAAGCGGAATCCCGGGCAAGCAGGCCTGAACTTACATCAACGAGGTGATTGAGTTTGTCGGATGTGAGGATTTCAAAGCAGGAACGGAAAGCGCCGCCTTTTGGATCATCGGCGGCGTAGACGAGCCGGGGTATGCGCGCTTGGATAATGGCACCAGCACACATGGCGCAGGGTTCGAGAGTGACGTAAAGAGTGGTTTGGGCGAGCCGGTAGTTGCCGAGGAGATGCGCAGCTTCGCGGATGGCGACAATTTCGGCGTGAGCGGTGGGATCGTTATCTCGAATGGTGCGGTTACCAGCACGCGCGAGTACGTTTCCATTCTGAATTAGGACTGCGCCGATGGGAACCTCGCCAGCCTCCGCGGAAGCACGTGCTTCCGTGAGAGCGAGTTCCATGAAATACAAATCGTCCGGCATGAGAGCACGAGAATAACACGCCACGAGAAGCTCTTGCCTCAGTGGGGCCTGGCGACTGAGGTGTGCAAGTGTCCTTGACAACCAGGCAGGGTGGCAAGAGACTGAGAATATGAAAGAACTTGTATCCCGGATATTTCAGGCTGATTTTCTGAAGGGTATGGCTGTCACCTTTCGCACGCAATTACCGAGCAACGTTTACACTGAGCAGTACCCACTGGAACGGCCGATGGTGGCGGAACGCTACCGCGGAGCGCCCCGGCTGAACAAGAACCCGGAGACGGGCGAGACGCTTTGCATAGCGTGCAACCTGTGCGCGCTAGCGTGCCCGGAGAACCTGATCGTAGTGGGCTGGGAACGCGATGATGCAACGCGACGAAAGGTATTGACGTTTTTCACGTATGACACTTCGCGGTGCATGTTTTGCGGTCTGTGCGAAGATGCGTGCCCGACCGATGCTCTGGAGCTAACCCAGGATTTTGAGATGGCGTACTACGGGCGAGAAGGCGCGATCTGGGACCGCCACCGGCTCGAAGAGGGGCCCACGCCGACGCGCTACACTCGATAATCAATTCATGGAAATCCGACGAGATCCGGTCTCACAAAGTTGGGTTGTAAGCGGGCAGCGCGAACGCGTTGAAGATAGCGAACTGCCCTGCCCGTTTGACCCCGGCCTTTTAGAACAAACAAAGAGCATCCTGACGTGGCCGCCCGAAGGGACGTGGCAGGTCCGCGTGATCCCGCATCCGAATCCGTTGTATCAGGTAGAAAATGATCCGGCGCGTGTGGCCGAAGGTATTTACGACAAGATGGGACCGTTGGGAGCCCATGAAGTTGTCGTGGAGACCAGACAACACGACAAGCGATTCTCGCAACTGACGGACGATGAAATTGATCGCGTGCTCTGGGTGTGGGGATCGCGAATCGCGGACTTGAAGAAAGATGCCCGGTTCAAGTATGTGAGCGTGTTCAAGAATCAAGGGGCGATGGCGGGCGAAGAGTGGACCCATGCGCATTCCGAAGTGACGGCGACCATCTTCGTGCCTCGGCGAATCAAGTACGAATTGAGTTCGGCGCACGAATGGTATAAAGACCGCGAGCGCTGCGTGTTTTGCGACATCGTCCGGCAAGAAGAAAAACAGGGGAAGCGGATCGTGGACGTGCAGGGCGACTACTACGCCCTGTGCCCTTATGCGTCGCGTGTCCCGTTTGAAATCTGGGTGATGCACCGGAGGCACAACCATTTGTTCGAGCAATCGCGGCCAGGCTCAAACCGGCGGCAGCTGGCTACCCTCCTGGGCCGGGTACTTCGAAGGCTGGAGAAAATTGCGCCGGCGTTTCACCTGGTCGTGCATACGGCGCCGAACACGCGAAATAAGAAGGGCGAGCTTGCAGGTTACTGGAAGACTCTGGCGGACGATTACCACTGGCACATTGAAATCATGCCGATTGTGGAAAAGCGGAGCAAGTCCTACAGCATCAAGGAAATCTACTTTAACGCCATCCTGCCGGAACAGGCTGCGGAACAGCTTCGCGCCATCGATCCGAACTCATGAAAACGAGACTGAGGCGGAATCGGGAGCACGGGGGAATCGTTACGAACCTCGTGGCGCTTCTCTTTGTTTTAGCGTTGTGCGCGCTGGTGTATTTTGCCCGCCACCCCATCATGAGGTTCCTGGCGGAATCCTGGGTGGTGGACGAACCTGCGGCCCACGCGGATGCGATCGTGGTCCTGGGCGACGACAATTTTTACGCCGACCGTGCTACTCACGCAGCAGAGCTGTATCGCCAAGGCGTGGCTCCGGAGGTGGTGGCTAGTGGCCGGAGATTGCGACCGGCTGCGAGCGTCAGCGAGCTCATCGAGCATGACTTGATAGAACGAGGAGTGCCGAGAGAAAAAATCGTGAGATTTACTCACGATGACGACAACACAATAGAAGAAGCCGAAGCAGTGGCAAAACTGGCAAAGGACCATCACTGGAATATTTTAGTGATCGTGACCTCCAACTATCACACACGCAGAGTGCGTTTTATCTACGGGAAAGTGTTTCCTGCGGGAATCAAGGTAAGTGTGGCAAGCGCGCGGGACGGAGACTTTGATCCGGAGCGGTGGTGGGAGAAAAGGATCTCGGTCAAGTTGTTCACCCGGGAACTAGCAGGGATGGCCGAGGCAAGGTGGGAATTACGAAACGTGGATAACGGTTCAGCCAGTGGTGTAACAGGGGCAAAAACACAGAGCGTGGCCGAGGGAAGACTTGTGCACAATTTGGTCACACTCCCTGTGCAAAGTAGTGCACTTGCCCTTTACATCGCCTAAGTGCCGTAATATCATCAAGATTCTGAGTCGCACCGGAAC
The DNA here is from genome assembly GCA_963709675.1 of Candidatus Acidiferrales bacterium. Lineage (GTDB taxonomy): Bacteria > Acidobacteriota > Terriglobia > Acidiferrales > UBA7541 > Acidiferrum. Next base: position 43,885 of record CAVPWW010000001.1, on the reverse strand, counting down.
TCCAGCCACGACAAGCGACTTTGAAATGAGAATAGCTACCTAGAGGTGTCCCCATGTGGCGCAAGGAAGATGCGAATCCGCAAGGAAACGCCGAAGTGCCTTCACAGTCTAGCAGCACAGCAAACTCTACAAAGGTGGGAACTAGCTCTCTCAGTAGTACACCGCCCGTCGGAAGTAAGGCACCGGCATGCATTAGCCAGGGGATCAGGATTAAAGGGGAAGTGGAAGGAACCGAAGACCTGTTCGTTGACGGGGTGATAGAGGGCAAGATCACTCTGGCGAATTCAGGACTTACGGTGGGACCGAATGGAACGGTGAAAGCGGAAATCTCTGCAAGGGAAATCGTTTTGCGCGGAAAAGCGGAAGGAAAATTTACCGCGGATGAGCGGATTCAGATCTGGCACACGGCTCGTGTACAAGGAGAGTTGAAGTCTGAGAGGATTTCGATTGAGGATGGCGCAGAGCTGCGCGGCAAAGTGGAGGCGGGAAAGGCGGCAAGTAAGGTGACAGCTGTGGAAGGATCAGGACGGAATAAGAAAGCCGAACACAACAAAGCGGCAGAGGCGACCGCGAAGGACGCAAATGCGACGCCGGGGGCAGCCACGGCAGGGGCGGATTAGGCAATGGGGCTTTTGAACAAGCTTGGGATTGCGATTGGCGGACACACGCCGCGAGATGGCGCGAGGACGCTGCCGCAGGGAAGAAATGGCGGCAACGGGCATACCGGGGCGGTTGCGGTGGGAGCACATCGTGAGCCAGAAATGCAGGAAACTACGCGAGTTTCCAACGGTTTGAGGGAATTTTTGTGGAACCTGGAGGGACTGGGCCGCGGGACGCTGTTGGATCTGGGTCCGGCGTGGCAGACCACGCTGAATTTTTTCATCGAGCGCGGGTTTCGGGTCACCTCCGATGACATTTTGCACAGTTGGGCGGAATTTCAGTCTCAGGAACTGGCAAATAAAAAGGCAGAATTGACCGCCGAGGAGCATGCGCAACGCACACCGGAAGCGCTCGCAAAGAAGTTCTTGGAAGAAAATCTTCCATATCCGGCTGGGTCGTTCGATGCCTTGTTGCTGTGGGATTCACTGGATTATCTGGAACCAGAATTAGTGAAACAGCTCGTTGGGCATCTGACGGAGATGCTCCGGCCCGGTGGGGCAGTGCTGGGATTATTTCACAGCAAGAAGCCAGAGGGCTTTCAGCGGTATCGTGTGATGGATACGAATACGTTGCAGGTGCTGAGTTCTAAGCCGATTCTGCCGGCGCACAAGCCGTTGCAAAACCGGGAAATCCAGGAATTGTTTGGAAGATTCCGTACTATGAAGTCCTTTGTGGGTCGCGACCAGTTGCGCGAGAGCCTGTTCATCAAGTAATCCGGAAGATTCACAGATCAATCCATAGACGCGACGCGAGATAGGTGTGTCTGTTACACCAAGCAGAAAAAAAGCTTGCAGACGGCCACTCCAAGGCGTAGAAGGTGGTTGTGAGCTCCATGAGCTTCGGAGGGGATTGATGACTCCACCGGGCTTAGAAGCGCAGCAATGCTGAACACACCGCGCACGCGGTGCGAATCGCGGGCGAACAGGACGTAGTTGGTGCTGCTCACAACGCGATAAAACTAAAACGAAAAGAAAAGGGCCTTGATACGGGGCCCTTTTCTTTTTGTTGGCCTGTTCCTAATCGGCCAGTCGGCTTCTTATGTGATTCCATTCGAAAATCGAGTTGCGGTGTTTTTCACTGCGGATGATGGGGTGTGTTTGAGGAGTGGTGATGTGAGTCTGTTGCTCTGGGGCCTGGAGGCGCGCACCGAGCCGTCTTGAGCCGCAGACAAAAGCGACAATGAGAACGCAAGCATTGGAATTGCGAGTATACGAATCACGACTAACTATCTCCCTCGAAGAAAATTCCCTGCTGAGGCAACTGGAGCATGCTGCCGCGAAGAAAGAAGGAGAAAAAAGTAGAAGGGTGAAGGGCGGTAGCGAAAAGAATATGGACCCTATCAGCTGCCCAATCGGGACTCAAACATGTGAATAACGGCATTCTGCTTGGCAATTACCTGAGCTTGCCATACGAGAACGATGGACATGACGCTCATGGCAAAGATGCAGAGGGCGAGAACAATGCCAGTTTGCGTCTCAGTTGCGGGAACGTGAAACACGCGGCGAATCCATTCCATGATGGGCAACTCCTCCACTGGGAAATCGCACAGAAGGCAATCTTCAACTGACCAGAAAGGCAAAGCAATCGATTGAAAGAAAGGCAATTGAGGGACCAAAAACAGGCCTGGGTAATAGGACCATCAGTACATCGTTTTTAAAGGCTTTTTGTTGGTTTTCTAAATCGGTATGGCATCAACCGCCAGGCCGAGTGAAAAAAATGGCACAGATAGGCAACTAACTTTCCTTCGGCTAGAACCTTCTGGTCTGGATTAATTCCAGGGCTTCCGACCAGGAATCAGGCTGGAAGAGTGGTAGCGATTTGGCTGGGCGAGAATTTGGCTTGCCAGCGACCTCCGCAGTTGTGCGGTCGGTGAGAAGAATGGCGCGATCGCAGGAATGGAATAGTTCTACGCAATCCGAACCGGTAGCCAGTCCAATCGAAAAGGCCGGCCTGTGAAAAGTGCGGTCATACAGCCTCTGAAGCTCGCGAACGCATGTGGAGAGGTTAGGATTGACCGCTACGGACCACAGCGTTCCATGCGGACGCACCGAAAATTTGAGATGGGCAGCATGCTGCCGGAATCGCTCGATATCTTTCTCTGTGGCGCCGGCGAAGAAAAACAGTTCATCAAAATCGCGCTGGCGGATTGAGTCCGCCTCGCTTCGAGGAAGTCCACTGTTCTGAATTAATTCGCGAGGGGACAGGGAGCGGAGAGGCACGACGGAGACGCCAGTTTGCTCCGATAACTGATCCAGCGCTTCAGCAGCCGCGGGCTGGGGCTTGGCCACAGGAATGGCAATGAATCTTCCCAGTCGAATGGTGCGTGCAGGCTTTAGGTGAAAATAATCCTCAGCCAGGTAAACGGAGGAGCCACCCTCCGCGATGAAGGGCTCGCTATGTCCCATTTTGCGAATGGTGGAATCGAGCTGATGGCGGTTCCGTGATGTAACCCAGACGCAGGGGACCCCGTTCTCCCGCAGGGACTCCAGGAACTCAGGAAAGCCCGTGAGTGGCTTACCGGAAATGGGGATCAGGTCATCGACGGAACAAAAAACCACGGCATTGGAAGAACGCAAATAAGGCCCCCAGACTGGAAGGGGAATTGTATCGAAAAGAAGGATTCAGAAAAAAAAGAAATGGCGGAAGGTGGAGACCTTCCGCCATTTCGTAGGTGCGATTAAACCGGACTAGCGGCCGGACTTCGTGGCTGCTGCCGCGGTCGCGGGCTGAGCAGTGGTCTTCGGAACGCTCAGGTAACCGCTGATGGTGTTCTTGCCCACCTTGTTGATGACCAGCTCTTCGGGTTGATGCGTGCCGGAGAGGTAGAAGAACAACGGGGAATTGACGTTAGCATTCTTCGCCTCATAGCTCTTGTCCTCAACTGTGTAGACGATATTAGAGCGGTTCTTCTTTTCGTTCACGCCCTTGAGGACCACAGTCACATTGCCGACCTTCTGGGGCTGATTCTTGCCGGTGATGGTGAACTCGGTGTAGTCGCGTTCGCCCTGGCGACGGAGAACATCGATTTCGTCGTGGTTGCGGGCAATCAGAGTGCCGAGCTCGCTGCGCGCCATGTTCAGGTCACCGATCGTCTTGTCGAGGTCGGTGCTGACCTTGCCTACCTTAGTGTCGACCGTCTTTACATCATCCGTAGTGGCCTTGGTCGCCAATTCGGTATGAACCGAGGTGTCGAGGTTCTTGACCATCTCGGTGGTCTGCGTATTGTTTGCCTCGGCTTCCATACGGGCCTTCTTGAGTTGGCCTTGCGTGATCTTGAGCTTGTCGGTAACAACCTTCAGATCGCCCTGGAGGTCCGTGTTAGCCTTCTCCGCGACGGCCAAACGGTCCTTCAGGCCAGTCATATCCTGCTGAACCGAGGCCTGGAAGGTCTTCATCTGATCGGCAACAGCCTGCTTGGCGGCGTCGACCTTTTCAGAATTGCTCCAACCGAAAACGAGCCCGCCAAGTGCCAGCAACGCCAAAATGACGATTGCGGGCAATTGCCAGGAAGGACTGCTCTTTGTTTCTTGGACCGAGTATTCGTCTGCCATGGTGAAACTGTTCTCCTCACCCCGAAGGGTACATTTCGAAAATTCGGGCAGCTGGAATCGGCTGCCGTGCGTAGTCTCTGCTAGAGGAAAGTGCACGCGCGATGCCGGGAAGAAGCTGTAGAAAGAGGATCGTAAGTCACTGCAGAACATAGAGTTGTGGAAAGCTGTAGAAAGTGGTGACAGTACTAGTTCCGGCAATCTTTACGCACAGATGAACGAGGGCGACGAATTCCTACGTAGTCCTATACTCACCAATGCTTATGCCGAGGGAGATCAAGTCTTTGTGCAATTCCTCGGGGTTATGGAATTGAATCCCGTGGCAACCGAGCGCGCGCGCGGCGTCCGCATAAGGTGCGATGTCATCAATATATACGGCTTGGTCGGCACGTACCTTGCACGCTCGAAACGCCTGTCGAAAGATCAACGGATTGGGCTTACTCGCACCCACAGAACACGAGTAAACGCGCACGGCTTCTGGGAAGTAACGAAAAAAGCTGTAGGTCGCTTCGAGATGGGCAACGTGGATGGGATCGGTATTGGAAAGCAGCCCCAGGCGGTGGGATTTGGAGAGGTGCTCGAACAAACGGTCTGGGAGAATCGGGTCAGGATCCAGAGCGGAATTCCAGACTTGGGTGAATTGGTCGAAATCGAGAGAAATTCCCAAGCGGTGGCACAGATTCAAGTGCCAATCGCGAGCCGACATGCGGCCCTCTTGCCAGTCCGGCCAGTGCGGGTCCTTTTCGATTGCGGACCAAAGTTCTTCGGGGGTAAGGGAGAGACCCTTGGTGAGGCCGAGCTGCGCCTTGCGAATATCCACCCGGACGAGGACGCGGCCAATATCAAAGATGATGGCGCGAAATTTGCGTATTGGAGTCACTTGCTCTCGACCCTCGGGACTGCGGCAGACCCTGCCAAATGCTTTGCCTGACTTGCCTTCCGCCAGGAACGCAAGATGCTAATGATGGGCGGCAAAATCGAAAGAAAGATGATCACCGCAATTATGTAGTGAATGTATCGGCCGATGTTCGGGATCCTTGAACCGGCAAGGTAACCGCCCAGGAGCATGCTGCTGATCCACAAAGTTCCGCCGAAAATGTCGTAGATAAGATAGGTAGAGTATCGCATTTGCGCCGCGCCAGCGACGGGCGGACAAAAGGTGCGGACAATCGGAACGAAGCGCGCCAGAATCACGGCGCGGCCTCCATATCTCTCATAGAACTCATGGGCTCGCTGGAGGTGGCTGCGACGGAAGAATAGCGAGTCTTCGCGTCGGTAGAGAGCTGGACCGGCCGAGCGCCCAATCCAGTACCCGACCTGGTCACCGACAATAGCGCATAGGATGCCCGGAAGGAGCAGCCAGCGGAGGGAAATTACATTCTGTCCCGCGAAGATGCCGGCCGTGACTAAAAGGGAATCGCCGGGAAGAAAGAAACCAACGAAAAGACCTGTTTCCACGAAGATGATGAGGCAAACCAGTGAGGGCCCACCCCAGTGTATTAATTCTCTGAGCCCGTCGGGATTGTAGAGCGAGTGGAGAAAGTGAAGGATGGATTGGAACAAGCGGTTTCAAGCCTCGCAGAGTTGGGGATCGGCACAACCGTGTGGGAACGTACCACAACAAACGCGCCCCAACCAATAAGGTAGCAGAAGATCAGAGGATTCTCGCGACTTTCCTGCCAGAGTAAGGCGGTATTCGACAACACGGGATACCATCTGCCTCGATCCATCATCGCAGCGCCTGCGCGAACAGGAATTCACCCTGCCGGCCGGGCTGAAATGCCTCGTCCTCCTGGGATTCCCGAGAGGCCAGCAATTTTTTGATCTGCGGCAGGGCAGAGACCGTGGTTTTGGCGCCGGCATCCATGGCTTCGTCGATGCGTTCAAAATCGTCCCACGCCATGGACTGCACGGAGGGTCGTAGGACGATGTCGGCATGACGTTCCCAACCCTCAAGTTGGTGCTTCTGCGCAGCGCTGACGGCACGGCTGACGACCTGGAAGATGTTGGTCGGAGCGCCACACTGCCCGTCATGCATGCCCACAGAAATTCCGAGGACGATCTCAGCGCCTAATTCGCGCGCCGCTCGTGTCGGCACCGGTGCCACCAGACCGCCATCGGCTAAATAACGCGTGCCAATCTGAACCGGTTCGAACAATCCTGGGAAGGCACAGCTAGCGCGAATCGCATCCGACAGGTTGCCCTGTTTGAATACCACGGGATCGCCGGTGCCTAGATCGGTAGCCACTATGGCGGTAGGGATCGCCAAGTCTTCAAATTGCTTCGAGTCAAAGAAGCGCTGTACCAATGCGCCCAGCCGGTCATTGCTCGCCAGGCCAAATCGCGAAACCCGCCAGCGGGCAAAATCACGGAAACGGATTTCGCGACATTTTTCAATGATGCGAGAGAGCGGAGTGCCACCGGCATAGGCGGCGCCCAAAATGCTGCCAATGCTGCTCCCGCTGATACAGGAAATTGGGATCTGATGCTCTTCCAGCACGCGCAACACTCCTAGATGGGCGTAGCCGCGAGCGAACCCGCCGCCCAGGGCCAGACCGATGCCGGGCCGGAGCCTTGGCTCCGTAGCCAGCCAAAATCGTGAATAAAGGAGATCGGCAGTCACGAACGCACGTTCTCAAAAGAAGAGTGATTGAAGCGATGGGACGCGCGTTCCGGAAACACAGTACCAACGTACTCGGCGCAACCTGCTGCAGAGAGAAGGGAAAAGGAGCGCCGACAGTACGGAAATACTAGGGCAGTACCCTCTCTGTACCATTGTTGAACCGCACCCAACACGCGAAGCTAGCAATCGAAACGAACAACATCTTCGTTCGAGGGGCGGACATGCAAACGGGCTATAACGTGTGGCTGGGGCAGGCGGTGGTTCTGCAGGTTGCTCTCGGTGATATCCAGGTTCCGTTGCGTGGCAAGCTCCTGAAGGAAGGTGGCGACACCGTTCGAATGAGGATAGGCGAAGGCTGGGACGTCGACATCTACAAGAACATGATTCTCGGCGTGGAACGAGACGGACTGGCCCTAATTCCTGCTTGAGGGAGGAACCATGGACAATCAGATACCGAAATATGTGACCCAGGCTCGTGCGTCGTATCTACTGGGATTGCCGGTCGATGAACTTTCTCGGATCTCACAAGAGACGGGAATCGGGCACATGGAACGAGCGGGAAATGAAGAGGAACGGTTTTTTACATACGAGGAATTACAGAAGATTTGCGTGATGGCGACACAAGTGGCGGTCACTACCTCCTAAGAATTGAATTTCCTCCGGCCCCCCTCAGAGAAGTACCCCCGACCCCGGCTCGCTCCCCCCAGCGAACCGGGGTTTTTTCTTGGCAGATCAGTCTTTTGGATTGCCCATAACCGGACGCTCCAGATAAGCAGTTACACTTGCAAGATAGACTGGCAAGCTGGCCTGTGCTGTTGTACGCTGAAATTGCTATGCCTCGAAAAACCTTCGACATCGACGTAATCGACTTTGGCCAGGCCATTGGGCTATTGGTGCGCCGCGTGCGGGCGGCGGCCGCCTCGCAAGAGCTTTCATTGACCGAAGCTGCCGTCATGGGCCGCCTGGCTAAAGACGGGCCTGCGACGACCGCTGATCTGGCGCGCGCGGAAGGCATGAAACCGCAGTCGATGGGGACCACCATCGCCGCCCTTGAGGAAATGAGAATGGTTGAGCGCAAGCCCCATCCGACCGATGGCCGCCAAATGAACATTGAGCTGACCGACAAAGGCGCTGCTGCGCGCAAGAGTGCCAAAGATGCGAAGAGAACTTGGCTGGCGCAGGCCATCGCCCAACTCGACAAACGGGAACAGGCGATCCTGTTCGGGGCTGCTGATATCATCAGGCGCCTGGCGGAAAAGTGAACAGCAATGAGGAGCAAGCGCAGCTTGTGAATCAGCCCGCAATCAGTTCGGATATAAAGGAATTCTCGTTCTTCGGTTCTATGTCGCACGCGTGGCGAGCGCTGCGACACCGAAATTTCAAGCTCTTCTTCGCTGGTCAGAGCATCTCGGTAATCGGCACCTGGATGACGCGACTGGCGACAGCCTGGCGGACCGGGACGCCGAAACACATCGTCATTGTGTCGAGAGGATTTTTCCTCGGCTTGGTGAGACGGAAACTACCGACAATGTATTGAAGCTCTTGAAGAAGACACCCGCACGGTGAGCGAATAGTGGATTGTTGAAGAGCAAGAGCATCGAAGCAGGCGGATTTTTACTATTGAATCGATTTAGAAAGTCTTTGACTTCCGATGGAATCCCGAGGAAACTGAGCGCGATCCACACATTTCGATCAGGAAGCGGTGTGGACGGGGTGCGCGTCTGGCAATTGGCGGAGAATGAGGTTGTGCGCAAATTCAAGCGCGTACCGGTGACGAGGCAACTCCAGGGCTCGGCATTAGAAATGAGTGCGAAGGCGGGACGATGACAGATGGCGGAACGACCGTGTTGGAGAGTAGCAAGGCAGGATATAACCGGTTTCTGTTGCTGGTGGCCGGGCTTGGCGGGTTGCTGTATGGCGTAGACGTGGGAATCATTGCCGGAGCACTGCCGTACCTCGAAGCAACCTCCCGTCTGAACGCCGGCCAACTCTCCATTGTCGTGGCTGCCGTGTTGCTCGGCAGCGTGATTTCAACGCTGTTCGCCGGAGTTCTGGCTGACTGGATGGGCCGGAAACCTCTGATGATTCTCAGCGGCTTGCTGTTTGTGGTGAGTATTCCGGTGATCGCGCTCTCCCAAGGGTACGATCCGCTGGTACTCGGACGCTTACTCCAGGGTGTCAGCGCCGGCTTGATCGGAGTTGTCGTGCCGCTCTACCTGGCGGAATGCCTGGCGGCGGCGAATCGTGGTAAGGGGACGGGAATATTTCAGTGGTTGCTGACGCTGGGAATTGTGTCGGCGGCGTTGGTGGGGATCTACTTCAGCATTCGCGTTGACGAAGTGGCCAAGCTTGGAGACCCGGCAAAGCTCTTCGCATTTAAAGATGCAGCATGGCGCAGCATTTTCTGGGTTTCCCTGCCTCCCGGGATTCTGTTTGTCATTGGCAGTTTTCTGGTAGCGGAGTCCCCCCGGTGGCTGTTCCAGCGAGGGAAGAAGGAAGCCACGTTGAAAGCCCTGTTGCGCTCGCGTACCACGCAGCAGGCACAATCGGAATTGCATGAAATGGAAGAAATCTCTCTGGCGGAGAGAGCAAAAGGTTCAGCAGCGGGTTATGTAAAGGAATCTCTGCTGCGCCGCAAGTACGTCATTCCGTTCATTCTCGCTTGCGTGATCCTGGCCTGCAACCAGACTACTGGCATCAATTCCATTATCGGGTTCAACACCAATATCCTGCTGCAAAGCGGGCTCTCCGATGTGCAGGCGCATTGGGGCTATGTAATTTTCACTTTGATGAACTTCCTGTTCACCATTGGCGGTGTCGTACTTGTGGACAGGAAGGGAAGAAAGTTCTTGCTCGCTCTCGGCAGCGCGGGAATCATTCTTTCGCTCGTTTGCACTGGCCTCCTTTTCCATAAAACCGAAAGGCTGCGAGCAGATGCGCGGGACGCCGTGCAGACCATGATCGGACCGGACCAGAAACTCTCAGTCCTCTATGACGCGAAGACCGCCGACGCCCTCTTAGCTGCGTCGGGTCGGACGGCGCGGGAAAATAGCGGAAAGCCGACAACCCTGAGCCTGATTTACTCCTACGGCGATTTCCGAGCCGCATCCAAGGTAGCTCGCTCCGATGATGTCGCCGCCAAACCGGTAGAAATTGTCCGCGAGACCACTATCCCAGCAAACAAAGTGGTGGCGTTTTTCTCCAATCCTTTCGGGAATCTGGACGCAGCGCGCAACGCGCCTCTGAAAATTGAAAACGCTCTGATCACGCCGGTTCCGGATCCGCGAAACGGCTGGTTGGTTGCTATCACACTGTATATGTTCGTTGCATTTTATGCGGTGGGACCCGGTGTTTGCGTGTGGCTCGCGCTTTCGGAGTTGATGCCCACGCGCATTCGTTCCAATGGAATGAGCATCGCGCTGCTCATCAACCAGGGCTTTTCCACCACGATTGCGGCGATCTTTTTGCCCACCGTCGGAAAATACGGCTATGCCACCATGTTCTTTGCTTTTGCGGCATGTACCATCATTTATTTCGTGACCGCGGCGTTTTTCTTGCCGGAAACCAAAGGCAAGACCCTGGAAGAAATCGAAGCTCATTTCGAGGGCGCGACGGCGTAAAGCAAATAAGGCCCGAGGATGATTCGGTCGCGATCCTGTGCAGTCGCTGTCTGGTCTAGTGTTTAACCATCAGACTGTGGCATTGTAACGGTTCATGCAGGTATGGATCCCCATGAATTTCCCTCAGTAATGGCTACCATCCCCAGCAAACCAGGAACACTCCACGCGCTTCTGGCCGGTTTTCTCGGCTGGACGCTGGATGCCTTCGATTTTTTTGTGATCGTATTTCTGTATGACACGCTGGCGCGCGAGTTCAGCGTTTCGAAAAAGGCCATTGTCCTCACAACGGCGGCAACCCTCGCGCTTCGTCCGGTAGGCGCACTGCTCTTTGGCTTGCTCGCCGATCGATATGGCCGCCGCATTCCGTTGATGGCCAACGTTATCTATTTTTCGGTGATCGAGGTGCTGTGTGGGTTCGCGCCAAACTTCACGGTATTCTTCATCCTTCGCGCGCTGTTTGGAATCGGCATGGGAGGCGAGTGGGGTGTGGGTGCCTCATTGGCAATGGAGGCTGCCCCACCGCGCTGGCGTGGCATGCTGAGCGGCATTCTGCAGGGCGGATATCCGATGGGTTATCTGCTGGCATCGGTTGCGGCGCGTTTTGTGTTGCCTGCGTTAGGGTGGCGCTGGATGTTCTGGCTCGGAGCACTGCCGGCCTTGTTGGCGCTATACATTCGCACGAAGGTGCCAGAGTCGGAAGCCTGGGCGCAACACCGCGCTGGCAGCATGACCGAAGTGTTGCGCGTGGTGGCTTCGCACTGGAAACGTTTTGGCTATCTTGTCGTCCTGATGACATTCATGATGTTTCTCTCACACGGTACGCAAGATTTGTATCCGGATTTCCTGAAAGAAGTGCACAAGTTGAGCCAGTCGCAGGTAGCAAACATCGCGATTCTTTATAACTGTGGTGCAATCATTGGAGCACTCTTGTTTGGGACTTTTTCGCAGAAGGCAGGGCGGCGCATGGGCATGCTGGCCGCGTTGGGTTTGTGCCTCCTAGTGATCCCCTTGTGGGCGTTCGGGGACGGGGTTCTTGCGATCGTCCTTGCTCCGGTGCTGCTGCAGATGGGTGTTCAAGGCGCGTGGGGCGTGATTCCGGTGCACCTGAACGAACTGTCTGCAGACGCCGCGCGTGGACTGATGCCGGGACTGACCTATCAACTCGGGATTCTGCTCGCGTCACCAACAAACTCGATTCAGTATTCCCTGCGAGAAAAATTTGGCTACAGTTGGGCGCTGGCCGGCTTCGAGACCGTTACCATTCTATCCCTGGGACTGCTGCTTTGGTGGGGCGTGGAAGCACATGGCAAGAGTTTCGTCCGCGAAGTTGATGCATAAATCAGTTCGACGTAGCTCCTTCACGCGTTGGAAGGCTTTGGGCGGGATATGCTAGGATACTTGAATCACGGTGCGCCCGTAGCTCAGTTGGATAGAGCGTCTGGCTACGAACCAGAAGGTCGGGAGTTCGAGTCCCCCGGGCGCGCCATTAATTCCATATAAATCATTGGATTAACGGCTTGGCCTCTTCCGGCTTTGCTGCATTTTTGTGCAACGTGGGAACACTTGGGAACAAAACGTCCCCAAGCTTGTTCACTGCGTCCCGTTGACCATCCGTTACAATGTGCGTATAGATGTCGAGCGTCGTAGACATGTACGAGTGCCCGAGCTGTGCCTGTGCATACTTGAGCGGCGTGCCCTGTGCATGCAAAAGCGTGCTGTGAGTGTGCCTGAGGGCATGCCAACCGATTCTCCGAATTCCAGCTTTGTCGCAGGCAGGCACAAGATGCCGTCTTCTTAGATTGTTTGCGGATAACGGAGTTCCGTTTTTCGTTGCAAACACTAAGGCCTCTTCGCTGGAGTCCCGAGAGCGATTCATATGTCGACGCAACGCGTCGACCACAGGCTGCGCCATCGGAACCTCCCGCCTGCTGGCTAGTGTTTTTGGAGTATCGAAGATTCCCAGGTAACAGGTCTCCTCGACTCGCAATGTGGATCGCTCGAAGTTAATCCGGCCCCATCGAAGCGCTAGTATTTCTCCAATCCGAAGGCCCCCAACAATAGCGAGGAGCGCGATAGTTCGAACTGGATCTTCCATGGCCAAGACTAAGCGGTGTGCTTCATCCTGCGTTAGGAAGCCGGGCGGTTTTGCGAATGTTCGATGAGGTAGCTTCACGCCACTTACCGGGTTTTGCGTGATGAAGCCCCATTCAATTCCCATTCCCATCGCTTTGCTTAGCAGGTTTCGGATATGACATGTCGTCTTCCATGAGAATCCGTTGTTCAGTTTGTCTAGGACAAAGCGCTGAACTTCGAATTTGCTGATTTCCGACAGGGTCATCTTGCCAAAATGCGGGAGTAGATATTTCCGCATGAGCCAGGTGTAGCTTCTCTGAGTCGAAAACTTCAGAGTCGGAAGCACTCCGGGCTCGAAGTGCTGCACCACGAAAGTTGAGAAGGGAAGTGCGGCTTGCGGTCGATGCAAGCCGTGATTAATGGGTCGGATTCGAGCGTCGAGAAGTTTGCGAGCTTCCGCCTGGCTGGGAATGAGACTCTTTGGACCGAGCACTTCCGAACGAAGCACCCGGCTAATAGACCCATCGGCCAAAATCACTTCTTCCCTCCAGCGGGCAACCCACACTTTGCGACGTTTTCCACGGACAAATAAACATCCTGACTGATATCGGCAACGAGCCATGACGATCTCCTTTCACTTGGCTCGTCTGCCTTTTCCTATGTCGTTTCCGAGTGTACCGCGGACAGCAAGTTGCATGGAAGACCCTTGCTGAGACTCCACCCACGCCAACACTTCGTTTTCGCGAAAGCGCCAGTACTTCCCCAACCGATAACCGGGTAGCCGCTCCGAAGATCGTTTGCGTGTTCGTCCGTACACCCATGAAACGGGAACGCGCAGCAAACTAGCTACTTCAGCTATTGTGAGCAACTGATCTCCGCCCCACTGTCTGCCGACTGTGAATGCGCTCCCCGGGTTAGTGTGCGGCGTATCAGAGGCCTCCACTTCGAGCGGTGGTGATACTTCGGGTGGATTCTCGGGGTAAATCAGCGTTCGTACTGATTTTGGCGACGACATGTTCACTGGTAGGTGCGAGCCATGCACTCTTGGCGAGTCGGGGTTCCTACACAGGTCGGATTGGGCAATTCGGACTTTCATTGGTCACTTCCCACTTGGGCAATTATCAGCAAGTAGCCTGTGGTCGAGCCTCACTGGTCGAAGCCGTTGCCCTTGTGACGGCGAGTCTTCCTTGTTGTCTTCATTCCGCGACTGAACGACTGAGCTCTCGAGCCGATCCGACTCTAGAATGTGGATGGGAGAGGGGTCCAATTCTTTGTTGCACGAGCCCTATAGCTGGGCTCTATAGGTTGATGTGGAAGGCGTGCCAAGGGCCCTCAGACCGGAGTGGCATGATTATTCACCCTGCCCTTTAGGTATGCCGGCTTATGTTCACCGATATGCCCGGAAACCAAATGAAGAATGGCGATTTCTTTAGAGACTTTCTACGAAAAATGGGCAGCGGGGCAGTGCAAAATGATGAAATGTGTCTTTCTGGAGCCATCCCCCACACCAAAGGTCTTGGGGAAATTTAGGGAACGGAAATACGGCAATTCACTGTCGGGCTTTTATCCTGCGAGAGAGGAATCGGGTGAAAGATCACCGGAAAAAGTGAGAAACCCATTTTCACCTCGATTTTCACCTTCATTTTCACGGCAATGTCAGCGCAAGGCTCAGAGATACAAGCCCTTGAGTGGCGACGGAACGTCGGATTGGGACGGGAAAAACTAGACTTTTGGGCGGTAGCGACCCCACTTTGCGCGGCTTTGAGCCGCCCAACGCCACTGGCGCCGGGGGTCGCTACCGCCCAGGTTATCCAGCAGATCTGCTGGCTCGGTCGATTGCAATGTTGTAGGAGAAACTGCCAGCTAGTCTGAATCACATCAACCATAGGAGACCAATTCATGGTCCCTATTTCGAAGGTCGAATCCAAACGAGTAAGAAGTTAGTCTCCACGATTGTCGACGAAGTGGAACGCAAGATGCTTCTGCTGTAGCCTGCCCAAAAACTGATTTGCGGCCATTAGTTTCACCGACTAGAACCGTTTCAATCCGCATCGGTTACGTGAATTTCCCTGGTTTCTGGGCCGGCAGGTTCAACAATGGACAGGCGGGATCAGTCCTTGCTACAAGTTGTCCGATTACTCGTTAGTACGACGAAACTTCCCCGAACGGGACTTGAACGAAGCCGGCCGCGCGGCGGACGCTGCGCGTGACGTGATGGAGCTCCATAGATTGCTATATTCGCGTCGTTGAAGATTTTTCCCGATACTTCAACTGTTCCCCGGATCGCTTAGGCCCTCGACACATTCGTGAATATCAAGCCGCGTTGTTTCAGAAGCGGAAGTTCTCTCCGAACACGGTGGCACAACATTTGGCCGCTCTACGCTTTTTCTACGTCAAGACACTCAAGAAAGCCTGGAGCATTACGGAAACGCCCTACCCGAAGAAGGCCGTTCACCTGCCAACGATCCTCAGCCAGGAGGAAGTGGCGCGACTCATCGATGCGGCTCACCCTCCCTTGCATCGCACACTGCTGATGACCCTCTATGCCACAGGACTCCGGCGTGCCGAACTCGCGCGCTTGAAAGTGAGCGACGTCGACAGTCAGCGGATGGTCATCCACGTCCAGGGTGGTAAAGGCCGCAAAGACCGCGATGTGTTGCTCAGCCCAAAGTTGCTCGACGAACTCAAGCGACACTGGCGCCGCTTGCGGCGAAAGTCCACATGGCTGTTCCCTAGCAATCATGATCGTACCAGTGATCGCCCCATCACTCCGAAGGTGATCTACCATGCTTGCAAAAGAGCTGTCCGGCGGGCCGCGCTTCCGAAAGACGTGCACCCACACACGCTGCGCCATTGCTTTGCGACTCATCTCCTCGAAGCAGGCGCAGATCTGCGCACCATCCAGACGCTGTTAGGCCATAGTGATCTCGAAGAGACCACTCTCTATCTGCATCTCTCGCAACGCCGTCTGAACGCGACCGCCAGTCCGCTGGACTCGCTGAAGCTGAAAGACGAATCGCCACAGGACCAGTAGGTGAGCCGGCCACCGCTGGAGGTGGCCGATCTGGTCCGCGCTGCGGGAAACGCATTCATCGAACGAAGCCGTAAATGGATCACCTGGAAGCACGTCAAAGTGCTCCTGGCCATTGCGCGGTGTCGCACCGCCGCGCTCGGTGGACATCTCGATGAATGCACCCGCTGTGGACATCGTGTCATCTCGTTCAACTCATGCAGAAATCGGCATTGCCCAAAGTGTCAGGCAGGAGCTCGCGACCGTTGGCTGGAAAAGCGTCGCCGGGAACTGCTCCCGACTCGCTACGTCCATGTGGTCTTCACGCTGCCTCGCGAGTTGGCACCACTGGCCTTGCAGAACAACAAGGTCATCTACGATCTCCTGTTTCGCGCCAGCGCGGAAACCCTTCTCGAAGTCGCTCGCGATCCCAAACATCTCGGCGCAAAGATCGGCTTCTTCAGCGTACTGCACACTTGGAATCAAAAGCTCGAACTTCACCCGCATGTCCATTGCGTGGTCCCTGCCGGCGGACTCTCCGTTGATCACACCCGCTGGATCAAAACTCGCTATGCCTTCTTTCTTCCCGTCAAGGTGCTTAGTCGCGTCTTTCGTGGCAAGTTTGTTGCGGCTCTCAAGCGCGCCTTTTGCGACGGCCGATTGCGATTCCATGGAGATCTGACGCCCCTGGCTCAGCCAAAGACGTTCTCCTCGTGGCTGAGACCGCTGTTCCGAAAGGACTGGGTGGTCTACTCAAAACGCCCATTCGGCGGCCCACAACATGTGCTCCACTACCTGGGCCGCTATACCCATCGCGTGGCCATCTCCAACCATCGCCTGATCTCGTTTGCTGACGGCAAGGTCACGTTTCGGTGGCGCGATTCCGCTCACAACAACGAACAGAAACTCATGACCCTTGTGCTCGATGAGTTCTTGCGCCGTTTCCTGTTGCATCTGCTCCCTGATGGGTTCGTGCGTATCCGGAACTTCGGCTTCCTGGCCAATCGCAAACGTGCCACCAACTTGCCACTCTGTTTTCAGCTGCTCGGCGCGGCTACAACTCCGTCAACCGAACAAGACACGTCGGGCGCTAGCAACGCGAGCGATCTTTGGCTCTGCCCCAAGTGTGCCGGACCGATGGTGGTGGTTGAGAGGCTAACGGCTGCCGAGACGCAACTTCGTTCTCCACCTGTGGTCACCGCTGCCGCATGAAACTACTCTCGATATCACGAACCCTCTACGTGTTTCGGCACGGCCGGTCGATTCTCGTCTTATCGCCGAACAAATTTCTTCTTCCGGGCTCTTCACCCACTCTCTTTACAACATTTTCTCGTCGCAGCCGACTTTTTCATGCATCGTGTCAGCAGTTGTGCTCCGCCGCACCACACCAGCACACCACCACGCACCCTCTCCACTCCATTCAATTTGCATAGGGCCCGCATCCGCCGCAATCACGGCGGCTCCCTTCAAGTCGTTGTATCGAAAGCGCGCAATCACGCCAAGCTCGCGCACGCCCTTCGTTGATCACGCTTCCGATACAACACTAGGACTTCTGGCCCGCAGTAACATCCAGGGAGAACACCCGGATTCCTGCTTAGCATTTTAGGCAGTCACTTCAACGAAAGCCGCCCATGTGCCTTCCGCAGGCCATCTGAGTACTGAGACTAAGTTGTCCGGTAACCCCGGGCACGTCTACCGCAAAAAAGTATGGGCTATGGCAACAAAAAGAGAACGAAAGGATTAGGAGCATCCGTTGAGGTCGGTGCGCGCAACGCGTTCGTGATGAAAACTGGAAATTTCTACTTTACGAACCGACGGATTGTTGCCATGCGTCGTCTTGGGTGTGGGCCGCGCAGAACCATCTTTCGCAAGTCTCCCAGTGATTATGTTCCCGTGGTTCATCCATCGGAAGCACCGCGTGTCGTGTCCGGGGAGTATTGGGCCTTATTTAACGGGACCCAAGTATCGATCCAGCCAGTTGAGCGACTCCTTAATCATCTCACTTCGGGGTACGTCGTGCCCCGTATCGTAGACCACGCGGCGCTTGTGTTCTTTGGGTGTCCCTAATAGCCGGAACATCGGCTCTTGGGAGATGCCGGGCGGCCAGATGAAATCGAAACGGCCATTGAGCATCAAAACAGGTGTCTTCACGCGTGGCGCGAAGTTGACTTGATCTACTTCTGGCAATCGCTCTTGCAGAAAAAGTCCCGGTGCAATCAGAACTAGAGCCTTAAAGCGAGTTTCCACAGCCGGCAGAAGCGCTCCCATAGCCGCCCCCCAACTGTAACCCTCGTAGGCCAATTTGTCGGGATTTATGTCTGGCCGCGTTTCAAGGTAGTCGACCGACCGGCTAAGGTCCTTGGACCAGAATATGACATTATCCCGATAAGTACTGCTTGTGTTTGGCCAGTAGGTCGGCTTTGCTCCGCCTCCGCGTTCAAAAGTTCCCTTGTATATAGGAAACAGGACGGCCCGCCCGCTTTTGATAATGAAGTCGAAGTCTGGAAGATATTTTGAGAGCTCTTTCCCGCCCGAACGCAAGTGAACAGCGCTAGCCCCGGGGAAATGCACGACGGCTTGAAAAGGCGGTGAAGCTCTCTGGGGTAGGAACAGGTACGCAACGACTCGTTCTCCGCCGTAAGCTGCGTCGAAGGTGACCTTCTCTTCCCTCCAATCCTCGGTTTGTTGGATGGACTCCACCTTTGCATTCAATGCTGCCTTGTCATAGGAGTATAGACCCCTGTATGCCCGGAAGAGGAGATCAGAGACTGGTTTTTCAGAGCCATAATTGCGGAATTGAACTTTGATCGGAACTCCTGCTTGTGCTTCTTGGCCAGTCAACACGTATTTGGCACAGCGAAAACCGAACTTGGGCGATCGGTCGAAGGGCGAGCGAGCCTCGGCAAGGTTGAACATATAGGTCGGGTCGTCCCATGCGCCGCCCATGATGTAGCGCTCCCCAGAGCTCGCTTCATTTGAGCACCACTCCCTCACGTTGCCTGCCATATCGTACGCGCCACACCAGCTCATACCATCGAATGCTCCGACCGGCGAAGGTCCCTTGCCACTAAAATTGCTGGCCGGTATCAGGCTGGGGCTGTCGGTAGGTGATGCGGCAGCGATCCAGTGATAAATAGTCGGAAGGGATTTGCCTACGAATTCAGCATAGGCTTCAGCCTCGAACCAACTCACACCCATGACGGGATATTCGTCCTCCCCTTGCGGATATTCACCTTGTATCCAGGTTGAGGGGCCCGGTCTGTCCGTCTTATCGACGAAGTGTTTCATCGCATCGGCCCAAGGCAGCACGCGTCCTTCCTTTCGGAATTCGTGTTTCCAGTACTCTTGCCTTTCATAACCTCCCTGGTCCATAAAGCGTTTGAACTCTGCATTGGTGACCTCGAACTTATCGATCCAATATGTGGCAACTGGAACAGCAGGCAACGCCTCAAAGCCTGCAATCCCCCAAAGGGCGATAGGCTTGCTCTGAACAGACCCTTCCTTTTCGAATTCAACAGGAACCATTCTGCTAGGAGTCTTCCCGTCTTCGTGTAGTGTCAGGACAATTGGGCCGGACGGGAACGTAGCGCGTTCTACGGTGGTATACCCTTGCAACTCGAATTTCCAACTCGAATCGACAGCAGGGAATCTCCCCTTGTGGATGGGTGAAAGTCCAACAAATTCCCATTTGCTGTTCGGAGCGTTGTAATTTCTACGGTAGACGGACGCCCCCGGAGGGTTAGTGACGATCGAATCGGACCAGGAAATATCAGGCCAAAACTTGGCAAGGATTGGGTCAGCCGGAATGTATCGCTCGGCCTGAACAGCAAGTGCGTAAGCTTCGCCAAGTTCGTCTCGTTCGATGAGCGTGCTAATCTGCGGTAATGCTTGGTCCCTAGCCCACCGGACTTTGGAACTATGGTGGATCCACCAGCCAACGAGGCTCATCAGCGCTAAAAGAATGATCAGCGCGGAGAAAGCGACACGAGGCTGCCTGCTTTGAAGGAACAGAACTCTTAGATTCACACCACTGAAAGGTTCCAAAGCCAGTTCGTAGCAGTCCTTGAGCTCATGCTCAATCTCTGCCATGCCTGAATAGCGTTCTTCCGGGCGTTTGCGCAAACAGCGGCGAATAACCTTCTCCAACCCGCACGGAACATCCTTGACGACCTCGTGCAGCGGGCTCGGCTCTTCACTATCCACCGCCACCAACGTTTCTGTGTTGGACTTACGCTGGAAGGCTCCTTTCCCGGTGAGCATCTCATACAAAACGGCACCAAACGCGAAAATGTCACCCCGGGCGTCAACCTCTTGGCCATGCAACTGCTCCGGAGACATATACGGCAGCGTGCCAACTACTTGCGCGTCTCCAGTAGGGAGCGAGAGATTCTCCTCCGACGCCACGGGCCGTTCGTACTTCGCCAGTCCGAAGTCGAGCAGCATGGTCCCACTTTCGGTGAGCATGATGTTGCCCGGTTTAAGGTCGCGATGAACGATTCCCTTGCGATGCGCCGCGCCCAGTGCCCCTGCCACGGTTATCGCGATCTTCAGAGCTTCGATTGTTGAGAGCGGTCCCCTCTGGACCAGCGCAGAAAGTGTCTCGCCCTCAAGGTACTCCATCGCGATAAACGCTCTTCCGGCATCTTCCCCAAAGTCATATACCGTGCAGATGTTTGGATGATTCAAAGCGGAGGCGGCTTTCGCTTCGCGGAGAAACTGCTCCAACGATTCCTGATCCTCGGCCAGTTCCTTTGGCAGGAGTTTCAACGCAACAATTCGATCGAGAAGCGAGTCTTCTGCTTTGTAGACCTCGCCCATACCACCGGCCGCGATGAAACTCACTATGCGGAACCGGCTAGCTAACACTTCACCAGGTGCCAGTCGTTCTGGGGGATTTGCACCAGTGCTCCGGAAGGCAACGAATGACGGGCTCGATAAAAGGGTGCCTAAACGGTCGTGGACGCCAACGAGTCGGTGCACTTCCGCGCGGACCATTTCGTCGCGCTCACTTTGTTCAAGGAAAAAACTTCGCTGTGTCGCGGTGCATTCCAGCGCGGCCTGGTATAGCTCTTTAACGCGTTCCCACTGTTTTGGCGTGATCCCCATTGCCAGGCCTCAATTCGCCGTATAACCAAACTTTTGCTAAAGCCCAATCCCGCTTTACGGTAATTGGCGAGACGCCCAGAAATTTGGAGGTTTCCTCCGCGCTCAGACCTCCAAAAAAACGCAACTCGACGATCCGGCTTTGGCGGGGATCGAGCTTCGACAAACGGTCGAGAGCTTCATCCAATTTCAGTAGGTCTTCGGAGTGTTCTGGGGAAAAGGCAAGTGCTTCATCCAAGGGCAGGACCGCCTGGGTTCCACCACGTTTCGCCCGCAAGTGGCGTCGGGCGTGATCGATCAGAATCCGTCTCATCAGCTGGGCGGCAATCCCAAAGAACTGAGCACGACCCTGCCAATTGGGAGACCGCTGACGAACCAGTTGGAGATAGGCTTCGTGAACCAGGGCAGTGGTCTGCAGGGTATGATCGGCCCGCTCACGCCGCATGTACCCGCGCGCCAGCTTTTTTAGGTGGTCATAGACCAACGGAACAAGCTGTTCCTGCGCAGCCTGGTTTCCATTCGCGACTTCCACAAGCAGGGCCGTCACGTCTGCTTCCGGGGGAATCAAAGGACTTCTCCCCAATCTATCCGATACAGAAATGGGTAGTTAGTATAACCCAAGTGTCAATGTTCTTCCTCGCCGCCTAAGGCATTTGCATATTTTCTCGATCGGTATGATCCCTTTTTCCTTCGGATATCGCGTTTATAGATAGAGCCGGATTTTACACATAGGCCTGGAGATCCTGGCGGATGAGTAGGTTCGGCCGGTTCTTAATGGCAATCACAAGGAGGGTACCACACCAATGCGAACTCTTGCGATGTACACACGCTTTGCGGCATTGCTCGCTGCGGGAACTGCCGCGGCCATCGGGGCTGCCCACGCAGGCGGCTGGGGCTACGATGCGGATCGGGTGGAGCAGCTGGCCCAAATGGCTGAACTGGAACAGCTTCACGCAACGTTTCACGCGGCAGTCAGCGTGCGAGATCCAGCGAATGGCGATTCGCCTACAGTGATAACTCAGCGAATCCGCGAGGCACTCGCGATCTGGACAAAAGACGCCGAACTCACGGTTGTCAACAGTACTGCCACGGCAGGAAATTATATTGGCAACGGCGATCCGGACGATCCTGCAAGTTGCCCTCCACCCTCGGGCGACACGTCTGCCACCGGTCAACAGGGCACGCTGTGCACGTTCTTCAAGTATGTTTCCGGCGCGCTGCAGCCAACCAATAAGTTTGTGTCCCTTTCCCCGGCATACAAAACCAAGTATGCGCCGGTAAGGGATGACTACGGTCAATGGACCTCATCGGTCTATTTCGAATGCCACTACTTCGACGTGTCACTGAATCCAGCCACCGGCCAGCCGTTTTGGACAGCCAAGAGCCATGTAGACCTTGACGGTGAAGCCAAAAAGATCGACGGACGGTGGTTATTGACGCGCGTCAGCTCATCCGCCGTTGGAGTTCCGGTTCCGTGAAGCAAAACATCCGATGCACGTGCTCGCCAAGCGCGCGGCGCGTGCCCCGCGCCGAACATTGTGCAGACATTGATCCGCATCCCGGACCCGAAAAGACTTCAAAACAAAGAAGAAAGAAGAAAAGGAGAGGTTCATGAAAGCCCTATCGTTAAGATCATTACCGCGTGGAAGCGGCGGATCCGGAGCGTGCGAAATGTTGGTGTCGCTGGTACTTGCAGGGTTCGGAGCGCTGACGTTCACCGTGCCCGCAAGAGCGCAGGATTATCAGGTGGTAAACATCAACGTGCCGGGGGCCGGCGGCACTTTTCTTGGGGGCACCAGCCCGTGGCATGTCAACAACCTGGGTGAGATTAGCGGATGGTATGGAGTAAACGACGGGATGATCGGAAGCTTTGTCCGCTATCAGGACGGCCGCATCGTAACCTTCAGTGCTCCAGGACAAGGGACTGGCCCCACCAGTGGAACCTGGGCCATGGGGTTGAACGACCAAGGTGACACGACTGGAGTGACTTTCCAGCAAACCTACGGCTTTTATCAAAACTTTATTCGCAAGGCCGACGGATCGTTCATTACCTTTCCGCAGCCAGGTCTGTGCGCAACGCAGGTAGACAATGGGTGTATGGGATGGGGCGCATCGCAGATCAACGACTTGGGCATGGTTGCTGGATCGTATCTGGACGACAACCGCGTGTACCGGTCCTTTATCCGCTACCCCGATGGCCGGATGGAAACATTTGCAGCCCCAGGAGCCACAAGCCTGGCCGGCAGCTACGGCGGCACAACGTTAGATATCGGAGTCGCCAGTGTATTGAATCAGCTTGGAGCTATAACCGGCACTTATTCGGACGACAATGGCGTCACTCTTGGATTTGTACGTTGGCCAAATGGCACCTTTTCAACCTTTGATGTTTCGGGCCCCGGCATTGCACAACCGGTCCAAGGCACGTTCCCGCAGAGCATCAACGATCTAGGTGTGGTGGTGGGATTCTACATCGACGCGAACGGCCTGCTTCACGGATTTACACGCCAATTGAACGGCAAGATGACCAGTTTCGACGCGCCGGACGGCGGTACGGCAACGGGTTCTTATACGGGGACGCTTGCCGTCAATCTAAACATATTCGGTGAGATCGTTGGAATCTATTACGACGCCGAGAACCACGGTCACTGCTTTGTACGTTATCCCGACGGCAAGATATGGGAGTTCGATCCGCCAGATTACGTCAATGACGCTGAGGCGTTTGGGATTAATGCGGAAGGAGTGATCGTGGGAAATTCGGTTAACGACGATCTTGGTCTGGAGAGTGGGCGCAGTGGATTTGCGCTGGTGCCACGTCTATAAGAGGGTCTGAACGTCCAGTGTGAATACAAGTTCGGGCGGCGAGGCCTAAGTAAGAGACGCCCGCCCGAAATTTTTAATGGCGTTTTTCCGTGGCGATGTTTCTTCTTCGATCCAATGACTTGACTTTGACGAGTTTAGTTTGTGAGGTGTGACATGGTTCGACTGTTAGTCGTAGTTGCCGCGAGAAACAGAAGCACAAAATGGGCGGAAGTTGCGCTTGGGGTGCTAATTATCCTGGCCGTGAGTCTTGTGGCTAGAGCGCAGAGCGCTGCGACAAATGCGAATCGGTCGGACGAAGTCGCAGGTAATTCGACGAGCGAATCGACACCCAATTCGAAAAGCGTGGACCGACCAGTGGATCCCGCAGATTACACATTTCTGGTGGCGGCGGGAGTGGTGTGCGATTCGAGCGAGGGCGGAGGATGCCCGGCGGTGGTGAAGTCCACAAACGGCGACGGTTATCGACTCAGCGGCGTTGGCACGTTCAGTGTGCACCGTGGAAGCGCGGCGGGAGCGGGGACGTTTACACATGAATCTTCACTCGGCGTTGTGCTGGAGAGTGGGGTGTGGGTAGTGGAGAAGTTAATCAGTTTCGATGGTTACGGCCCGGGACCGAGTCTGATTCTTAAGGATCAAAAAGTTTTCGGACAGGCGCGAGTGGGTCCGCGGCGTACACCAGGGCCTACGCGGGTGGTGGCGGCGGGTGGCCGGGCGGTAATTCGAGTGAGGATGCTGCCCATTATTGGGCCGTCGCGGACGGCGACGCTGGAGATCAATTGCCCGGTCGGGCAGCCGCCCGCGGAACATCAGGTGGATGACATCAAATTGGCGATGGACGGAGGCGGCCTGCAGTTTGAAGAGCAAGGACCACTGCACAGCGTATTCGTCGTAGGACCGACGATTATCTCTAAATAGAATCAGTTCGCAATCCGTGGCTTGAGAGCTCACCCATGCACCTGCTGCCGTTGTTGGAAAAGGTTGGATGCGAGGTATCGCCAATTCCTTGCGAATCGTCATCACCCTTCCCCTGGGACCGCAGCTCAGTAGAGCACGAACCATTAGAATCGTTAGTGAGTTGTCAGGATCCGAAAATATTCACTAGAAGTTATCTCATAAACACATTTAAGCCGTTGCTCGATTGCAAGTTATGCGAAACAGAGTAAATCAGATGCATGGACCTCACCGACGCCCAGTGGGCGTTTCTGGAACCGCAGTTTCGTCCGAAGCGGCGGAAAGATGGGCGAGGCCGACCGTGGCAAGACACGCGTGCGGTGTTGAACGGCGTGTTGTGGGTCTTACGCACGGGTGCTCCCTGGCACGATCTGCCTGCTCGCTATCCGCCCTATCAAACCTGTCATCGACGCTTCCAACAGTGGCAGCGCTCCGGGCTGCTCACGCGTTTGCTGCAAACACTGGCCGAAGACTTACGCGACCGCGGGAAGCTCGATCTGAGCGAAGCCTTCATCGACGCCAGCTTCAGTTCGGCGAAAAAAGGGGCTCTGGTGTCGGCCCTACAAAACGCGGCAAAGGCAGCAAAATCATGGCAATCGCAGACCGCCATGGTCTTCCTGTCGCCGTGCACGTGGCCAGCGCTTCGCCGAATGAAGCCACACTCGTCGAACCCACGCTCGCAGCGCCGCTTCCTCCGCGAAACACCGGAGCGATTGATCGGCGACAAAGCGTACGACAGCGATCCGCTGGATCAGCGCGTCCAGCGAACATTTCGGCGTGCAATTGATCGCGCCGCACAAGCTGGAACCGGAGCAGACCCGTCACACAAGACGGCCGCGCCCTGCGTCGCTACCGTCGTCGCTGGAAAATCGAGCGTCTGTTTGCTTGGCTCCATAATTATCGTCGCATCGTCATTCGCTGGGAATACTACCCAGAGAATTTCCTCGGGATGGTTCAGCTTGCTTGCGCTGTGATCCTCCTGAGGCATTTATGAGATGGCTTCTAGTCACTAAGTGCTGATGAACGGGTACCCGACGCGCACTTGGCCGAAAAACGCGCTATGCGCAGAAGTGGCCGCACTTGGCGGCTTAATCCAAGCTGACACGCGAAATAACTTCCTGATTGTTCGGTAATCCGAGGAAGCTATCCAGAAACGTTAGAGGTGTATCGGACGCGCGTTTCCACGAAGGTGTGACCTGAGGAGCGGTGCTCTGAGCGCGTTCGATACAGAAACGTTCGGGGAAGTGACAAATGGTACCCGAGATTGGAAGGGCTGTGGCTGCCAGGTAGAACTGCTCAGCAACGTTCCACAGTCGTCGCAATCGTGCCTTACGCAGCTTAATCTCTGCTGCTTGAGTTCGGCGAACAGAGCTTCGATCTTGTAACGTGCCCGTTGGGAACGTTTGTACTCAGACGTAATTGCCAACGCGCGAACTGTTTGTCGCGCTGGCTCATCCCAATGAACAAATAGCTTCCGATTGGGACCTGGGGTGCAAAGCTTCTTTTGTGGACACCCGAGGCATTGAGCTTTTGTCGAACGATAGACATTACCCCGACTGCCGCGCGACTGACCGCGATAGCGCAGTGTTTTTCCTTCAGGGCAGTAGTAGGCATTCTCTTTTGGCTCGTAGCGAAAATGCTCTCGTGTGAAATGCCCTTGGGTCTGGTGACGGCGATCGATAACCGGAATGTGCGGTTGAATGTTTCGTGCCAGGAGCCAAGCCAGAAACTCTCCACTTCCATAGGCCTTATCGGCTGCCAGATTCTGTGGATGAATTCCGAACTGACTGACATGTTCAACCATACGCCTCGCGGCCAATGTTTCTTGACTGAACAGGAATGGTGTCGCATCAACCGACAAAATGACTCGGCTCGTGGTGTCGACCAGATAGTTGTCGTAGTAGCCCAGCATCGCCGGTCCGCTTTTGACAGCCCAGGTAGCATCTGGATCGGTCGTCGACACCTTCTCTTGGAGCTTAGGGCTCCCTTCTGGATCAGTCACAGGGTTCTGTTGTTCTAGTTCGGTCAGATACTCCTGAACCGTTCGGGAAAGCTTCGCGGCCTGCACTAATCTCTCCCTCGGAACTCGGCTTTCTTGGCTGGCATTGGCGCCTACAAGTGTCCCATCTACCGCCACATTCCGCCCCTCGACGAATCCCGCCTCTAAACAGCGGCGTACGATCTCCTCAAATATTTTCCGAAATACACCAGACTGCCGAAATCGACCATGGCGATTCTTGGAGAACGTCGAGTGATCGGGAATTTCTTGGTCAAAACCGAGGTGAGTGAACCAACGATAAGCCAAATGCATGCGCACCTCATCCATCAAACGCCGTTCGCTGGTGATCCCATAGAGATAACCGACCAGCAACAGTCGCAGCAGAACTTCCGGATCGATCGAGGGTCGGCCTGTCGAGCTATAAAAGTCTTTCAGCTGTTCACGTACGAAGCTGAAATCAACGTGGCCATCAATTATTCGCAGCAAGTGATCGTTAGGAATCTGCTCTTCCAAGCGGAAATAATAAAACAATGACTCTGTTCGGTTCTGCTGACCCATCATCGGCGGCGTTCCTCCCTGCAGTACTCCGTAGCACGACAGGGGATAGTCACGGCAAATAAAATCTGTACCGAGCCGAGTTTTTCAACGGACTCATCTGATTCTGGGCAACCCTGACCTGCGAATTTCAACCTCTTTGAATCAGTGGTTTACAGCCGGTGATGGCTCCGGGTTTTTGGGCAGGCTTCCTGGTCGCCCCCTCGCCCAGATCCCCAGCTTCCTCGGGGGACGAGAAGAAAACATAAAGAACTGCAGGTGTGCCCATCAAAAACTGTCTCACCAGAGGGGTGCAGTCGACACACGTGGGAACAACTTAGGAACAGAACTCGCCGAACACCATCCAAGACCGTGCTACTAGACATAGGAAAAAGCTTGACGAGACAAGTACTTACATCATCGGCGTTGATCTACGAACCAGAAGGTCGGGAGTTCGAGTCCCCCCGGGCGCGCCACTTTCTCCTTAACTTTCATTCAGTTACAACCTTCTATTTTCTTCCGTGGACTCCTCCGCAGTGGCACTGTCACGCAAATGTAACGCTTCGCGCCCCTGGTAGGCCTTGTCATTGGCTCGCTCCATATGCTCTCGCACCTGGTGAACCAACCCCAACTGATAAGCGCGTTTCGTCTCCGGGCTACTATGTCGCATGGCCCGTTGCACAACTGCATCGGGAGCAACCCAGCTCAGTCGCGTGCAGAACACATGGCGCAGATTGTAGATCTGGAAATACGAAACGCCGGCCCTCTTGAGCGTAGTCCGCCAAGCCTTCCGCACGTTTCCAATCGGCTTGTTAGAATCGCGTGGACTCGGAAAAAGAAATGGGCTTCTGTGTCTCTGTTCGTTCTTCGGCGTTCTTTTGCGGGTGGTAACACTCCTTCTTCGGGCAGAACGCCGGTCACATACAAGATAGGGATTCAGGAGGGCTATTCAGAGCAGTTTATTCAGGCTCTCCAAAAACGGGAATCTCTGGTCAACAGTTCAACATTTGGGATGCATTTAGGCCAAGTGCAGGCTGTTCGATCGGTATTGCGAACATGGCCTAACGGCACGAATATCATCGTAGCGTTCAAAGGTGGGAGTCCGGAGCTGCGCGGGCAGATCGCTGAGGCCGTAAAACCTTGGACAGAAGCGGGAAACATCAAGTTCGACTTCGGATACGACCAGCGCACAGGGAAATACAGAGAATGGTCTACATTCGATACGAAGTACAAAGCCGACGTTCGAATTTCCTTTGATTCCCAGCCAGAGCCTGGATATTGGTCTGCGGTCGGTCAGGACAGCATCAAACCATCACTCCGCGCCCCCAGCATCGCATCAATGAATTTCGAGGGGTTTGACGATGATCCGCCTGCAGCCGGGGAGTTGCGCGCCACTGTACTTCATGAATTCGGTCACGCGATCGGATTTGAACACGAACATCAAAGTCCTAATAGCCCTTGTGATCAGGAATATCGATGGTCCGATGATCCGGGCTATGTGCGTACGCAGGATATTCATCGCGAATTTATTCCCGACAGCCAAGGAAGGAAGCCCGGAATCTATACGGTGCTGGAGGGTCCCCCTAACAATTGGGATAAGGAAAAGATCGATTTCAATCTCAAACAATTCGCGAATTCAAGCGACTGGAATCTGACCTCCTTCGACCCGACCTCGATAATGAAATATGTGTTTCAGGCCTGGATGTACAGAGATCTTGCAGCAAGCACATCAACCGGATGTTATGGTCCCCCCAATCTGAATCTTTCCGCCGAAGATCGCAAAGCGGCAGATTCGGCTTACCCGCGCGACGCTGCGCAGGCTAAGAAACTTCTCAGCCAACAGATATCGGTCTCCCAGCAATTTTTGGCCCGCAAGGCACTTTCTCCGGAACTGCGCGGCGAGCTTGATTCAATCACCATAAATCTCAGGAAAGCGAAAAATCAATTTGAATAGCGCCGGACCTGCGAAAGCTT
Source organism: Candidatus Acidiferrales bacterium (assembly GCA_963709675.1). Lineage (GTDB taxonomy): Bacteria > Acidobacteriota > Terriglobia > Acidiferrales > UBA7541 > Acidiferrum. Next base: position 14,970 of record CAVPWW010000001.1, on the reverse strand, counting down.
AAAGCGCGGAAGCAGAGCGAAAAAAGGATCCGAGTCATCCGCAGGAAAGATTCAAATTCAGCACATGGAGGAGTGAAATGAGATTTGGTCGAATTTGTGACGTCCTGGGCGTTATTCTTGCCGCGGCAGCGATCGTGTCACCGTGCAGCGCGCAAAAACCAAGCTCACCTGTTCCAAAGCCTCCCTTAAAGACGACTAACGTCACAGTCATAGATGTGAACGGGGAGCAGATCACGCGACTCGAGATTGATCTGCGCGATGACGGCAACTACATGGAACCGGTCGCAGAACCGAGACGGATCAGAGTGGATGACCGCTCCAACGTACAGTTTTTCTTGAAGAATTTGAGTCCGATGGATGTCTGTGCGCGTACTGCCAGCCCACCCACTCCCACGGTAGAGACGCCGGTAGGAGAATCGATCGTCCCGACGATTGCGGGACTCGGGGCCATGGCTATTGGCACGAGCACGCAAGCTTTGATGGCCAGAAGCACGGCGAACAACAATCTTGCCGCCGGCAACGTGAATACAATCATGGAACTGAATAAGGAATTCGCGAAGCCAGTCAATCCCCAGTGTCGCGTGCAAGCAGACAGCGAGTACAGAAGAATTCTGGACGTTTCAAAAGATTTCTTCAACGATGCCCGGAATCTTATTGGTACTGCCACTGCAAGTGGGGCCTGCCGGGGTGATCACACGGATCAGGTAGAGCTGGCCTGTGAAATTGATACAGCAAACCGGCAGTTGACAAATTATGCGAACGCCGACTATCGGGGGAAGAAACAGGAAAATTTCAGCGTTGACGGAAACAGTGCCCTGCAGCCAATCCGTGACGCATACACAGTGCCTTTAGCTTCTATTCAGAATGCAGGAACTCTGCAGTCAATGGTGGATGAAATGGCCGCATGGGCACAGGACTTGCACAAGAAATATGACTACAGCGCTACTCCGACTGATGCCTCTTCAACAACCGCTCCGCCGATAATCCCCGGGGTGTTCACGGTATCTCCGACCGCGCTTTCCCTTTCCCCGAACAACCCACCCCAGTCCGTGTTGCTTGTTGCCGGAGCCCAACCCGGCGCATTCACAGCGACGCCGTCGTCCGACACAGGCTGGCTGATGCTGTCGAAGGCAGGGTCTTCGCCAACCTCCACCACATTTGTGGATACTGCTCCGAGTTCCGGAGCATTTGCACTCCTCATAACCATTGATTCAACACACCTCACCTCCGCTTCACACAACGGATCGATCACGATCAGTGGAACTAGTGCGGCCAGGGGCACTACTATCGTAAACGTTACACTCAAACCTCCCTCGTCTCCTTCCGACTGCGATCTAGACCGTCTGCGGAAGATTGATGATTTGGTTGATCAGGCCAAAGCATTGATGTTGCTGCTTTCGGATAACAACAAGACCCTGGAGACCGCTCAGACGACCCTTAAGACGAACTATATGGCGCTCGCGAAAGTGGCAGACGACTTCGCCAGGCGTAAAGCGCAGCACATCGTGGATGTGAACAGCGACGGGGTTCTGGTTCAGCAATTTAACCTGGGTACGGATCGCAAGGACACGTCGACGGGTTATATTTCGTGCATAAGTGATCTTGATGGAAAAACTGCTACGACAACGAACATTAATTACTCCATCTTGTACCAAGATTTCCCGCACTGGTCAGCGTCCGCAGGATTCTTAACCAGTTTCCTCGAGAAGAAAATTATAGGAATTGCGAATGAGAACGTACCTGGCTCCTCGCCTCCGGCAAACATGCAGCTTTTCGGCATAACTGATCGGGCCCAAGTTCAGTTCATCCCGATGGCCTATGTGAATTATCGAATACTCCCGTACAAGAGCACCCGCTACGGGAAGGGGAAAGAAGACGAACTGATTTGGACAGTTCATCTGAGTGGGGGTTTCGGTGTGAATCCAAACTCCGGTTCGAATCAGCCGGAATTCTTTGCTGGCTTCGCCATAGGTTTGAACCGTTTCATGTTCCATCCGGGTGTCGATTTCGGGCGAACGCAAAGTCTAGCAGGTGGGTACGCATTGAATAGTCCGGTCCCGGCGGGACTGACTACCGCGCCTATAAACTGGAGTTATCATCCGGCGTTCTCCATCGGTTTCAGCGTACGAGTTGCACCTTACTGAGGATTCCAACGCCATGGATTCGCAATAGTTTCAACGCCCATACAGCCTTGGTGAGTACGTCCCTCAGACGCGATGCGGTCGTCGACGCATTCGAAGGAACAGAGGTTGTTAGTGCAGCAGCGCTACCTTGATAGCGGTTTGGAGGTGAGTCCTCATGCAAGACGTTTTCGGGCTACAACGGTCTAGCGAACCGTCGTCCACGCTTGTGAAGAACCTAAAGAACGAGCTACCTATCCACCATCCTAGTTCCTACAAGAAAAACAGATTCAGCGAGCGGGCTCCTTGAGCGCCATGCACCAGGGTGGCTTCCACGTCGGCGGTTGCTGATGGGCCCATCATAAAGCATCCGAACGCGGTTTCGTTGAGTCGCACACGACGATAGGCGGCGTGCATATCCGGGACGATTTGGTTCGGATCTAATAAAACAATTAGATGTTGCGATAGGAAGCCGAGGGCATCGATGACAAGCTCTTCTTGGGTGAGCCAAACGGCGCCACTTTCCGCCACGCCAAACTGAGCGCGGACAACCCCAACGTCGACATCCGCGAGGTTGTGAGGATCACGAATCTTCTCCACGCGCCGTGTGCCAACGATTTCGGGCACGGCGGAGCAAATCACCTTTGCATCCGGATGCAGCAGCATCAATTTGGATTCGGCCTCCGCCACGCTTCCCACCTCGTGGGCAGTTCCTCCGGCTTCCTTGAGACGTTGCTCGAATATCGCCTTGAGGGCTCCGTCCGGGCGTTGAAAAGCTCGGATCTCAGGATGTTCTACCTCGACCTTTGGCAGGTTGGCGCGGATCGATCTCAGAATCGTGTCACGGTTATTGTTGTACGTTTCCATGTTCGCTCCGATTTGCAAGATACCACTCGCGGAAAGATTTTTTCGCGAGGCGGGGAAGTTCCCGGTCACGAATCCAAGGATTGAGAGTACGGTTGTATAGAAGGAAGTGAGGCGCGTGAGACATGGCTGGTTCGGCCGCTTTTCCGACGGCGTGATATTCCTCGGGGTGAGCGAACACGTGGCCGGCAACCGCGAAGGAAAGGCGTTTTGCCAAAGGCAGATAGCCCTTCGAGGCCATCACCCTGCGCCACTTCAGAATCTGGTCACTGATGTCGATTTTCACGGGGCACACTTCCGAACAGGAGCCACACAGACTTGAGTGGAATGGCAGTTCGCTGTACTTGAACTCGTCGAAGGTTGGATCGAGAATTACGCCGATAGGGCCCGAATAAGTGGCACCGTAAGCCAACCCTCCGCTGCGACGATACACAGGGCAGGTGTTCATGCAAGCGCCACACCGGATGCATTTGAGCGAATGCCAGAAATCGGGCATTCCCAGTCTGCGGCTGCGACCGTTGTCAACGAGCACGATATGTAACTCGCCGCCTCTCCTCGGGCCGGTGTAGTGGGAGGAATATTGTGTGAGCGGGGCTCCTTCTGCGCTTCGAGCGAGGAGCCGCAGAAAGACCCCCATGTCTTCGACGCGCGGAATCATCTTCTCAATGCCGATGCTCGCGATGTGAAGAGGCGGCACAGAAGCTCCAATATCAGCATTGCCTTCATTGGTGCAGACCATAAAGGTCCCTGTTTCAGCAATCGCGAAATTGCCGCCAGTCATGCCTGCGTCGGCCGCCAAGAACCTGGGACGGGCGTTGTTTCGCATCTCCTCGGTCAAAAAGTGGGGGTCGTCATTACTCGGATCAGTGCCAATGGTTCGGGCAAACAGCTGGGCGACGTCCTGGCGGGTTTTGTGAATACAGGGGAACACAATGTGACTTGGCGGCTGGCCATCCAATTGTTGGATTCGTTCGCCGAGATCTGATTCCACCACCCTGATTCCTCTTTGTTGAAGGAAGGGCGTCATCTGGCACTCCTCTTGGAGCATGGATTTGCTCTTGATCAGTTCCTTCACACCGTGATCTTGGAGGATGGAATAAACGATTTGATTATGGTTGGCGGCATCTAGCGCCCAGTGGACGTGCGCGCCGCGCTTGGTGGCGTTGGCCTCAAATTCTTCAAGGTAGTGATCGAGATGGGTGAGCGTATGTTCTTTAATCTTGGAGGCGATTTCGCGGAGTTCCTCCCATTCCGGGATGGCCGCCGCCTGTGCGTGTCGCCGCTGCATCGTCGCCCACAAAAAGCGGTCGTGCATCGGCTCGTGAACTTGATCTTGGATGATGAATAGTTCCGCTGCCGCCGCAGGATTCACTTGCTTTGGTGCACTCATGACAGAATTCTCCTTTTTTGTTAGTAAGGCCCGCCGTTTAGGACTTGCGCCACATGGATGTATTTCAGATCCAAGCCGGCGCGCTGTGCGATGCCGTGTTGGTGCATCAGGCAGGACATGTCAGGCGACACCACGTATTCGGCCCCGTGGCGAATATGGTCATGTGCTTTTTCAACGCCCATGCGTGCCGAGACTGCTTCATCGGTTACGCAAAAGGTTCCGCCGAACCCACAACAATCATCCGGGCGATCGACGGGAACAACGACGATACCTCTAACTTTGGAAAGCAGATTGGCCGTCTTGTCGAACGGGACTCCCATGATCTCGGAGGGTTTCGAGATACCGAGGCCCCGAACGGAGCTGCAGCTATTGTGGATGGCGACCGAGTGATTAAATTCTGCCCAGGGAAAGGACTCGACCTTTAGAATGTCGTGGAGGAATTCCACCAATTCATAGGTGTGCTGACGAACGTGTTTCACGTCTTCCGTTTGTTTGAGGCTATCGAAGTGACAACGGACCTGTTTTACGCAGCTTCCGGCAGGTCCGACGATGCAATCGAAATCTCTAAAGTTTTCGACGAAGAGATGTTCGGTAGGTTGAGCATTCCTTTCATCGCCGCTATTGGACATTGGCTGTCCGCAACAGGTTTGGTTGAGAGGGTAACCGACATTGAGTCCGAATCTTTCCAGAAGCTGTAGGGTGGCGATTCCGACCTCCGGATAGATAAGGTCGATGTAGCAAGGTATAAACAGGCCGACTCTCATGTTCACGGGAAGCGTCCTTTGAACTGTCGGTTCGGATTGCATGACCATTTACGTTCTCCTTTCCGCGGCTCCAGAAATTTGCAAAGAATCCTCGTGTAAGTTCGACTCCAAGCCGGCTCCAGCTCCGCATCGCTCCTTAAAGACTCGAAAGAGCAGATACAGCGATGGGAAGAGCGCCTGCCTCTCAGCCGCGGCCACCCGAGCATGTCGGTACTGACGGAGAATGAGGGTGCGGAACGCAATGGCCCATGCCCGCGATGCTCATTCGAGGATCGAGTGCTTGCCACGGTCTTCTCCTCAGCGTTGTCCAAGCAGGCTGTAAAGCAAAAGTCCCAGCACAACCAAGGTGAAAAGGACATACTTCCAATCACACTGATAACAGAACGCGAGAACGGAAAACGCGACTCGTGCGATCGGAGTGAAGATCAGAACGAGAAGTCCGAGTTGGATCAGTCCTCGTCCTTTGAATGCCCTTGCTTCGCTCAAGATTCCGGAAATCGTGCGTAGGCTTTGCGGCTCACCCTGAAAAACTTGATAGTTGGTTGCGGGATAGGGATTCCACGCAATATAAACCACTCCCCCCGCAAACACGATGGCCGCCGCAAGAATCACTCCGCTCCGCAGGAGCAATCCCATTAATTCATCCATGCGCTTGTCCGTTTGTGTTAATCCGCTGCTCATTGGCGCTCCTTGCGGTATCAGATTTTGCCCGTGAGCCCGCTGTAGATCATCTCGGTTGCCAGGGCACCGATGACGACGGCGAAGACGGTCCGCAGAACGCGTACCTGTACGCCGGCCAGCACCCGTGCGCCAGCGAAGGATCCACCGAGAACGCCGAGCATCACAGGCATCGCCAGCCCTGGATCGATGTAACCCCGGCTGAGATAAATGCCCGCGCCCGCAGCTGCCGTTACTCCAATCATGAAATTTGAAGTTGTTGTCGATACTTTGAACGGAAGCTTCATGGCCCTGTCCATCGCAAGCACTTTCACTGCGCCAGACCCAATTCCGAGTAGGCCAGAAAGCACACCCGCCACTACCATCAACAAGAAGCCCATCGGCACTCCGCGAACGTGGTAGCCCTCGAACCCGTTGATTGTGGGATACGTGCTGTCCATGTGAAGCCAGGTAGCAATCCGATCTGCGCCTTGGTCTTGCTTTGGGGAGCCCTGGTGGAATGAAACAAGGGCCGAATAAATGAGCACGACGCCAAAAATGACTGCGATTACCGAAGTGCGCAAATACAGAACGAGAGCGGCCCCCGCCAAGGCGCCCATGGTTGTCGCCATTTCCAAAAACATTCCCACTCGAACATTGGAATACCCTTCACGCACGTAGGCTGCCGCGGCTCCGCTCGAGGTAGCGATCACTGAAACGAGTGCAGCCCCAATCGCGTAGTGAATATCGACGTGGAAGACCAGCGCGAGCAGCGGCACCACGACAACTCCTCCGCCGAGTCCAGTCAACGCTCCGAGAAATCCGGCAAAAAGCGAACCTGCGAAAATTAACGCCGTGAATTCGAACGAGTTCATTAATGAATACCCTCTTCATGCCCTTGTCCTAAGACTGCAGGCGATTGACTCGGAATGTGGCGCGCCAGCGTCAGGCCAATCCAGGCACCCAGAATGCCCACTCCGATTCCGACGATGGAATCGATCAAACGCAGGATGGGCTGTTTCCACGCGTGCTCGGGGCTGATGCCTGCAACCACCATCACAACGGTTGTTGTAATACCCGCCGTGATGATGTCTTCCGAACGTGCGATCAGCTCCAGAACAACGGCCCCGATGGCAATGAGCACAACCAGGCCCCAGAGTCGAAACGGAAAAATGAGAAGGTAAACGAGACAAAGGACGAAGCTCAGCAGCGTTGCTGAGCTCCTTGATAGAGCTGCATGCACGCTTTCGTCGTAGCTATAGCGGAAGACAAAGATGGTGGCGACGACCGCCCACATCCCTCCGAGGAACTCGTCATCTCGGGGCACAAACCGCGAAACAGCGAGAAGATCAGTGATGATCTTGTAGCTAAGAAAGCAGCAAACGGCGAGCAGAACGGAGTGGGTGACCGCGTGGCCGATACGCGAGGTCTTGCGCCCTGTTGTCTTGCTGTTCTGTTCTTCCGGTGGTGTCACAACTGTTGCTCCTGGTTTCTAGCACGTGCTGTCCGGATCCCGCCATGGTTAGAGGTGCAAGGCGTGGGCCCTTCCTTCACGAAGAGAGGACAGCCCACGCCTTCCGGTAAGTGCCCGTTGTTAAGCGCTCTTAGCGCCTTTGTTTTGCCGCCCGCTGCTGCCGTATTGCGGCTTGTAGACATGTTCGCGGATGAACGCGACCATATCTGCGGGCCGCTCCACTCGAGCGAGTCCCGAATCGAAGACCAGCTGCGCAACGCGCGCTGCCGTCTGAATCTCTGTCTCAAGAATGTTCGACTGCGGGGGAAACAGCATGCCAGCCTGCAACTGATCAGGCGACACCTGATCGGCGACGGCGTGTGCCGCTTCGATGAACAGTTCATCCGTTACGTGTTTGGCGTTTGTGGCGTAAATGGCCATCCCCACGGCGGGGAAAATATAGAGATTGTTTGCTTGGGACGGCAGGAATGTTTGACCGGCAAAATGAACCGGAGGAAACTGCACTCCCCTCGCATAAACCGCTCTACCTTTCGACCAGGCATAGGCATCTTGCGGCAAGCACTCGTGTTTCTCAATTGGGTTGGACAAGGCAAATATAATCGGCTGAGCGTTGTAGCGTGACATCGCCTCGACAATGTCCTTCGAAAACAGCTTGCCCACTGTGCTGACGCCGATAAGAATGGTAGGTTTGAAGTCCTCGATAGCCGTGAGGATCTGTGGATACTCGGTGGTCAGATCGAGATGATTGAACGGCTTGCTCGGCGCTAGCTTGTGGGCGTAAGGTCGTTTGAATTCCGCCAAACCAGGACGTCCTGCAACGACGAGACCCTGAGTGTCAAACATTCGAATATGCTGGCGAGCGACTTCCTGCGCAACGCCTTGCTTCGTCAATGCCGAGACAATAAGGTCGGCAAGACCGATAGCCGCTGATCCTGCGCCTAGAAAGAGGATCCGTTGATCCTTGAGTTGACCCCCGGTAATCTTCAGTGCGTTGATCAGACCTGCAAGGGTCACTCCAGCTGTGCCCTGGATATCATCGTTGTAGCAACACACTTTGTTGCGATAACGGGCTAGTAACGCGATGGCATCTGAACCGGTCCAGTCTTCGAAATGGATGCAGCAGTTCGGAAACACTTCTTGAACCGCATCCACAAACTCGTCCACGAAGGCATAGAGCTCCTGGGTCGACGGGCGGTGCTCGCGCAATCCAACGTACAGCGGATCGTGGAGATAGGTCTCGTTGTTCGTTCCGGCATCGAGGTACATCGGCAGCAGGCCTTGCGGCGGAACACCCGCAGCTGCAGTGTAGAGTTGCAGCTTCCCGATAGGAATGCCCATGCCGTTGGCGCCTAGGTTGCCGAGACCGAGAATGCGGCCAGCGTCGGTCACGCATATGAACCGGACATCCTTAACCGGCCAGTTTCGGAGCACTTCCTTGACATGGCCTCGGCGGGTAATTGACAGATACATTCCACGAGGACGGCGAAGAATATGATCGAACTTCAAGCAGACCTCGCCAATCGTGGGGTCGTAGACGATCTCAAGAAAGCGCGCAGGGTCAGACATAAGCGTGTGATAGAACAGCGTTTCGTCGACCTCGAGGAGATTCATAAGATAAATGTAACGATCGAGGTCAGAAGTTTTCTGCTTGAGCTGCAATAGGACGCGGGAATGTTGAGTCTCGATGGACTCGGTGAAATCGGGCAGGAGGCCGACCAGCCCAAGTGACTCCTTCTCCGCTTCGGTGTATGCCGTTGCCTTGTTGAGTGACGGGTCCCGAAGCAATTCAACCCCATGCATATTCGTAGTCATGATTTTCTTACTTCCTTTCCATTTTCAAATTTTGGACTTGGGCGTTCTTATCGAATTTGAGCTTGGGTTTCGTTCAGCTGGCTTTTGCAACGTACGGGTGGACCATCTTCGCCGGATCGACGACACGGTCGAACTCGTCTTCCGTTACAAATCCCAGCTTCAGTGCGGCTTGCTTGAGCGTGAGGTCGTTGTCGAGCGCGTAATGCGCAATCTTAGACGCCTTGTCGTATCCGATGACCGGCGAAAGCGCAGTCACCAGCATCAGCGAGCGGTCCACGTATTCCTTGATCTTCTTCAGATTGGGCTTGGTGCCTTCCACGAGGAATTTGCGGAAGTTCGTGCAACCGTCGGTCATAATTGTAATGGAGTTGGTGATGTTGAAAATGATGAGTGGCTTGTAAACATTCATTTCGAGGTATCCGCCGGCGCCGCCAAAACCAACGGCTACATCGTTTGCCATCACTTGCACGGCGAGCATGGTCAGTGCCTCGGCCTGGGTGGGGTTAACCTTGCCTGGCATAATCGACGAGCCTGGCTCGTTTGCCGGGATAATTAGCTCGCCGAAGCCAGCGCGAGGACCACACGACATCAGCCGAATATCGTTCGCGATCTTGTAGAGAGACACGGCGAGTGTGCGCAGCACGCCGGAAAGCTGAACAAGCGCATCATGTGCGCCCTGCACAGTAAATTTGTTTGATGCGCTAACAAAAGGCAAATTCGTGAGCTTGGCAATTTCAGCCGCGGCCGCACCACCGAAGCCCGGAGCTGCGTTTAGCCCAGTCCCTACGGCCGTGCCGCCCAGCGCGAGGCGATACACGCCGTTCAGTGCATCCTCGATGCGATCGAGATTGTCGCTGAGCATGCCTTGGTAGCCTGACCATTCCTCGCCGAGCGTGATGGGTGTGGCGTCTTGCATATGCGTCCGGCCGATCTTTACAATGTTCTGCCACTCATTGGCCTTCGCTTCGATCGCATCGCGTAACGCCTTAATTGCAGGGACCAACCGCTCGGATACATTGACGGCCGCCGCGATATTCATGGCTGTGGGGAAAGAGTCGTTTGAGGATTGGGACATGTTGACGTGGTCGTTGGGATGAACTGGGGTCTTGCTGCCGAGTGGCGTCCCCGCAAGTTGACAGCAACGGTTGGAAATCACCTCGTTAACGTTCATGTTGAATTGCGTGCCACTACCAGTCATCCACACGTGCAGAGGAAACATGTCGGCATGCTGGCCGGCAAGAATCTCGTCGCAGGTTTGAACAATCAGCCTGTACTGCTCGTCAGTCAGCCGCTTGCCTCCGTAGTTCGCACTGGCGGCCGCTCTCTTCAGCGTGGCGTATGCGGAAATCATCTCCTGCGGGATCAGATCCGTGCCGATGCTGAAATGCTCGAGAGAACGCTGTGTCTGAGCGCCCCAAAGCTTGTCCGAAGGAACATTCACCTGGCCCAGACTGTCCGTTTCCTTGCGTATAGCCTGTAACTTGTTTTTCGCAACGATCGTGTTCGAACTCATGTTTTTGCTCTCTTTCTGCGCACGCGGCGCTCATCACTTCCTTCGGTTTTTCAGTTCATCGATTTCCGCTCGCTCTTTGCTGACCCACTCACTGAGATAATGAGGGGCATACTTGAGACTCAACGCCGTTCCCTTCACAAAACGCCAAGAACTTCACAACCTCACGATCCACCAGAGTCACTTCTGCCAGATCGGGTGCTACCTTGCTGACGCCGCGCAATGTCCAATCGCGGAGAGAGCTTCTCCCTTCCCGACCAAATCGGCAGGAAAGCTTCCCGGTGCCGGACGAGCAACCGGAGCTATTGAGGGGCGCCATGCCAAGACGAAGAAACCCAGTCCTGCGAACAACACAACAAGGAGAACCCCGATCAAGACACGGCGAGTCTTCGGATTCTTCTTCCAATCGGTCCCAAAGTTTGTATTAGAACTCGATTTCATTCACTCACCATTTCGGTTGTCGCCGCCGCTTAGTAACTGCTTACTAGACTGCGTACGGCGGACTTTCTAACGTTCTCACAGAGAATATCCTCGTGGACCAGGCACTCCGCGAGGGATCAGGCCTCGAGAGCGGCTCGCACATTACCGATAGACCATTGGCCCGAACTACCACCATGCCGCCGTTTGAACCCATCCAGATCACGCCTTAGCTCTCCTGAGGCGGACGAGCATTGGCGCGAGCCACCTCTTTGCCCCACGTGAGTAGTTCCCGGGTGCAGTCGTCGTGCTCGATTTGGCACTCGATCAAGACGGGACCGCCTTTGTGAGCGCCAGCCTTCTTGATCGCGTCGGCCAGTTCCCCGGCCGTTGTGGCCTTGAGACCCAGTCCATGGCCGTTTTCCGCGTTGAATGCAGAGATCAACCCGGCGTAGTCCCAGTTCTTGAAGTAGTTGTAGGGTCCTTCGTGGATCTCGGATTCGATGACGTAACCGCGGTTGTTCACGAGAAAGATGAGCGTTTTCTGTCCGTACCGGATCATGTTGGCCACCTCCTGAGCTGTCAGCTGGAAGGACCCGTCGCCGACGATGGAGACCAATCGACGGTCGGGTTCCAGCGCCATCCCGTAACCGAAGGCTGCCGGAACGGCCCAACCGATGCTACCCCACTGCATCTCGATCTCGAACCGGGCACCATCGGGGAGGTGCATGTACATGCCGTTGAACCATGCGTCGCCCGTCTCGACAAGCAGCGTGGTCTTCCCGTCAATGCACTGTTCGATCTGGCGGCACATCTCTGCCCGAGTTAGCGGCACCGTTCGTTCAGCGGCTCGCGCTTTTGTCCCGGTCTCTGGACTCTGGCGCCGGTACTCAACCAAAGTGGTCTTGTTGGTGCGTACGTTCTTGGCCAGGGCTGAAAGAAACTCAGTGATCGTGACATTGGTATATTCCGCGTCCGGGAACCTGACGTAACGGGGATTAACGTCTATTAGGCTCTCCCGAGGAGGCAGGGCGGTCCAGCCCACTGTCGTGTAGTCGTTGAATACCGAGCCAGCAGCCAGAACAAGATCCGCCCAATTAATAATTCCCTCGCAGCCAGGGCTGCTCACCGCGCCCAAATAGATACCGATGTATTGCGGATGGTCCTCAGGGAAGAAGCCCTTTGCACTCGGCATGACCGCCACTGCGCACCCGAGGGCCTCGGCAACGTCACGAAAAGCGTCGATCGCCCCGAAGGGACGGAGATGAGGCCCCGCCAGGAGAACGGGCTTCTTCGCGCTTTCGAGGAGCATGCTGGCGTGTTTCACGGCTTTATCGAGGGCCAGGCGGTTGCTCGTCTCACCGGTCACAAGTCTTTCGAACGGCGCCGGCTCAGGACAGCGCGCATTTGAAAGGTTGCAGGCGATTTCGATGTACGCCGGCTTGCGCTCTCGCAGCGCGGTGCCAATGGCCTCGTCGATGAGCGATGGGGCGTTGTCAGCATGAAGGATGCGCACTGCCGCACATGTGATTTTCTCGAACATCTCGTACTGGTATGAGAAGTCGTGGGTGGCAATCGTATGGTGAAGGAGATGGTTCTTGGAGGGGTCATTCGTGTTGTAACCCCCTGAGACTAAGATCACCGGCAGCCGTTCGGCGTAGGCCCCAGCGACGCTGTTGAGCGCCGAAAACGCTCCCACGTTGAACGTGGTGACTACAGCGGCGCACCCCTTGACCCGCGCGTAGCCCTCGGCCGCGTATGCAGCGTTGAGCTCATTGCAGCAGCCGATCTGCTCGACATTCTTGTTCGACAGAAGTTCATCAAGCAGAACGAGGTTATAGTCCCCCGGGACCATGAAGTAGTGTTTGAGGCCTATTTGCTCGAACCGCGTTGCGAGATACTCCCCGACGCTGACGGTTTTTGGTGTTGGCTTCAGCGCGTGTGCAGATCCTTGTGACATAAGTTTTCTCCTTGAGTTATTGATCCGGACCATTTTTGCTTCAGCTTCGTTGTAGTTTTCGCTATGGTGCCGATCGCCAAAAAGCGAATATTTCCCGCCGCCAGCCTCTGTTGTCTCCGTCCGTCTTACACCTTTGCCGGGGCAAGAGGTGGGTAGGCTGGAGTCCACTGCGCCGCGGTCACGCGTTGATGGAGTTCCTCCTCGGTCGTCTTTGGAGCGAGGCCCTCTTTTTGCGCTTGGATACCCACCGCTAACGCAATTTCCGCGGCGACCCTCCGGATGTCGGTCAAACGAGGCAGCAAAGATGCAGAAGAATCCTTGATGGCCGGCGAATTCGCGCCGAGCGTTCGAGCTGCTGTCAGCATCATCGTGCTTGTAACGCGGCGAGCGCCCGACGCGACCAATCCGAGTCCCATTGCCGGAAAGATGAAGACATTGTTGCACTGGGCGATAGGAATCATTCGACCCCCATAGTTGACAGGAGCAAACGGTGAACCCGTAGCGACGAGAGCGCGTCCATCAGTCCAGCGAATCAAGTCCTCTGCTTTTGCTTCCGATTTGGAGGTTGGATTCGAGAGTGGAAAAATGATCGGCCGCTCGACCTTGCGCGCCATCTCCCGAACAATCGCTTCTGAAAAAGCGCCGCCAACCGTGGAGAGGCCGATCAGAACTGTCGCTTCGATCTTTCCAATCACGTCGGCAAGTCCGATTTGACCGTTGGCAGTTCGCGCCCATCCGGATACACGCCCCTCAGCCTGAACGTAGACACTCTGCTCCGTGCTAAGGTCCTTTCGTCCTGAATGCAGGAGGCCACCTTTGTCAACGATCCAGAAGTGGCTGCGCGCCTTCTGTTCGGATAATCCGTCGCTTACCATGGCCGCTCGCAATCCATCGGCGACACCGATGCCGGCAGAGCCCGCACCCAACATGACGATCTGCTGATCCTTCAAACTCTTTCCCGTCACTTTGACCGCACCAAGAACGGCCCCTAGGGCGACCGCCGCTGTGCCCTGGATGTCGTCATTGAACGTCAGCAGTTCGTCGTGATACCGCTTAAGAATAGGGCGCGCGTGCGGGGTGGCGAAATCTTCCCATTGCAGGCATGTTCCGGGAAGTTCCTGTTTCACCGCCTGGACGAACTGATCGACGAAATCAAAATATTCCTGACCCTTAATCCGTTCATGGCGCCAGCCGAGATACTCCGGATCGTTAAGGCGTTCCTTGTTGTCAGTGCCCACGTCCAATACGATGGGAAGCGTACGTTCGGGACGAATCCCACCGATCAGCGTATATAAGGACAACTTGCCGATCGGGATTCCTAGTCCGCCTGCGCCCTGGTCGCCGATACCCAAGATGCGCTCTCCGTCCGTGACGACGATTACGTCTATCTCCCGATTGGGGCGATTTTGCAGGAGCACAGGAATGGAGTCGCGCAGCGGATAGGGGATGAATAAGCCGCGGGGCCTCCGGTAGATATGACTGAATTGCTGGCACGCTAACGCGACCGCGGGCGTGTATACCATTGGGGTCATTTCTTCGATGTGCTCAAGCAGAAGTCGATAGAAGAGGACTTCGTTGGTGTCCTGCAGTGCCCGTAAATAGATGTGGCGTTCCAGGTCGTCGCCCTTTCGCTTGTAAGCCTCGTAGGCGCGGACGACTTGCTCTTCCAGGCTCTCAACGTGCGGTGGGAGAAGGCCGTTCAGGCCGAATTGCCTTCGCTCCTCCTCCGTGAATGCCGTGCCTTTGTTCATCCCTGGATAGTTGAGGAGCTCAATCCCGCGGGGAACATCGGGAAACTCAGACTGCACTGTCTGTTGCCTTGTGGCCATTTTCTTTGCTTCCTTTCTCTTTTCTTGAGGCCGAAACAGCACCTTAATGACCAATCGAAAAGAGCGAATCGCTTGGTTTTTGCTTCTTCAACGGGATAGATGCTTTTCGCGAACCTGTGACGCAAGAAATCTTAGGTGCGCGGAAGGTTTTTCAGAAGAATGCCGGCGGAACG